>JARJHS010000001.1 GCA_029269725.1 Pollutibacter soli
TTCCTAACCTCCTTTTTATACAGCTCAATTGTGTATAAACCTATATCCAAAACTGAAAATAAAAAAAGCTGCCTCATTTTACTTTTGAGACAGCCTCTTTTTTCAATTCTTAATAGTCAACCGCATAGTCTCTGTTTCAAATTTCTTAGTTTCCTAACTTTATCTCACGCCAACTTAGCTCAGCTGGTAGAGCATTTCATTCGTAATGAAAGGGTCGTCGGTTCGAATCCGATAGTTGGCTCTGCAAAACAAATAAATAGATATAATCGTAGGTTGTTATTTGATGTTTGACATACCATTTGCATACTATTGCTCGCCAAGCGGTATTTTCTTTAACTTTTTAAATTGTTCGATAAATTCTGCAGTATTAATTCCTGAGACACTATGATAATCAGGATAGGTATACTCCCCGGTCGTTTCTTCAAATTCTCTTACTAAACCTTCAAGTAGTGCAATCATTTTTTGCAATTCATTGTACTCGGAAAGTGTAAATAGTCTTTTAACAAACGGATCAGAATTCGGTGTTCCATCTAAATGCGCAAATTCTTTATCTCGTTTATCTCTTAAAACATGATAGATATTCAAACTTTGAACAAGATCGAAGGTGTCTTTCCAAGATTGGAATTCAAGATAAGGAGGATCTGCTTTTTCAAGATCATTAAGTAAGCCGCCAATTGATGCTGCGTTACTCGTGGGATATTTTTTACTAGGTGCATCTGTCAACTTACATAATTCCATTATTAGGATGTAAGTAAAGCCAAGGAGATAATGTATAAAAAACGTTCTTTCGGCTAAAGTGAATCTAGAATCGGCAGTACTTTCTAAAATTTGCTGAGTTTCTTCAAATGCTTTTTTACTCCAATTAAATACAGCTGAAATTGATTCTATACGTTGTTTGATGGTCATAAATTTGTTTGAAACAAATCTAATAATTACCAAAATGAATAAAGAACCCCGGCATTTCTACCGGGGCGACCAGAACAAAGAAACCACAAAATATTTTTAATGAAGCCCCAACCTTAGACAAGGTCGGGGCTTATAGTTCACGCTAAAATCTAAACAACGAAAGAAATATTATTCATCACCTCTGACAAAAGCCTTAGGTGAGTATATCATGATATCCGCACGGCTTTCAGCACGCACGGTTACGTTGTTCTTAATGAAATCGTCACCGGTTTCAGCCGTTCTGATATTGAATGCTTCAGCTTGTGCAATGGCAGCTTTACCAAAGTCACCTACCCAGACCTTACCAGAAGCAACCAGATTCGATTTAAACACCGGCAAACCTGCTACCATTACCTGACCGCTGTCAGAAACCTTTACACCTGCCGGCGTGCTGTAATTGCTCGGTGCAGTTTTCAAAATCTTAACCCATGCTGATGGCCTTAATATAACCGCGCTGGCAGTATAACCGCTGGCCTCCACCTGTGCAACGTAATCCAGAATCTTATCAATTGTTTCCGTTGCCGATGTACTTCCCGTATCTGCTACAGATGTTAGCGAAGTGAAAAAACTCTGATCTTCAGCAGTTAGATAATCCTCAATCAAAGACTGAGAAATATATGCAGCAAGGAAAGGCAAATCTTCAAGCATTACGCGTGATACCTTTACCCAGGCAGCCAAATACTGCAGGGTCTGATTGATCATAAGCACGTCGTAATCCATTTGGCTTTTCTCTGTGTTTTCAGCAACACGGGAGAAAGATCCCTCTGAAATTGTTGTGGGGGTTCTAGGGTAGGCTATGTTACCCGTCGCAGTCTGTACCGTGGTAATCAGATTACGTAAATGAAATTTGTTAGTTGGTCGCTGTGGCGTGCCTGCATAACTTCGGATACTATCCCCTGTTAGGTTTGATCCTATGGTCATGTTTCCGGCAACCTTTAGTTGCATAACATGCTCCTGACCTTTTAGAAGTGCCTTAATCTGTGAAGCATTCTTAATAAGTGCTTCAGTTACTTTTGCCTGCAACGTGTAACCTTCTCCGTTACCGCCTAATATGCGGCCTCCCTTTGCCTGAAGTTCATGCACACGATCTTCTAGCGGCTTAAGCCTGTTGTCTATTTTGTCATTGATCTCATCGATCAATGCAAATGTTTCTTTTGACATTTGGATAAATAAATTACTTGTTAAATAATTCAGATTTGCTCCGGCGCAAGACTTAAAACAAGTGGTGGCTTCTTTGGTGCATTATCGGCTCCGGGGAGGAGTGATGTAGCGAGCTCCGAGTTGATAGCGTTGTGTGGTGGCTATGCCTCTGTTTTACCATACAAAAATACGAAATTTGTAGTTGCAAAACGTTGTGCTATGCGTGAACAATTAGTTAACCAGATTGAAAGCCTGTTGTCAGGAAAAGCAAAACCGCTGGATACATTACCGCCGGTATTTTGGATGATTGACAATGCCACAGGACTATATTACACCAACATAAACGGCAAACGGATTGCCCTGCCACGTGAAAAGATTCAGGCATTCCATGACGCAATGGGAGGTAAGAACTATGTCGTATTTGTGGAAGAAAGATATTCTGAATCACTAAGCAGTAATGAAGATACCGTACCCAATGACAGCCTGATACTGGCTGCTCCCGGTAAGCCGACCATTGTACTTGCATTTGATCAATGTTGTGATGAACTAACAGAGGAAGTGCAGGTATCTGTACCCACCACCACGTTTATTCAGGCTGATCCTGTTCAGAAAAATGATGAACAAGAACCATTGCCAGAACTCAGACCACACACAAAGAAATGCAAGTGTAGTGAATGCAACCCACCACCCCCCGAACCGTTGCAGCCGTTATGCCAAGAAATACGGATATCCGTTTCCGGGAATGCCAGATACAACAATTCCGAGGAAGTGTTTGGTTGGGCTGAATGGTTCTAATTGTGCCTTATGGCTGCGTTATAGCGATCCTCAGACAATTTAACGGCCTCCTGCAGCCAATGGAGACGATCGTCCAGTATGCCTGCTATATCGGCCTGTATTACGATTTGCATCGCCTCTGGTAAAGTGCAGTTCATTACTTCCTGAAGTGTTTGCGCTGTGTTAAGATACTTCTCAATTCTACTCATAACTCAATTTTAATTGTTTCTGATTGTTTAAGATTTTCCAGTGCTTTAGTGGTTGCCGCATCAATGATCATTTGTTGCGTCGCTGCCAGCTGATCGTCGGTGAAGTGCTCTATTGAACCTTCGACCTTCATTGCTGTTGCCTGCAACTTCGGGGTAACATATGCCTGTGCCTCCAAGTAAAAACGTGCTTGCTCC
This sequence comes from Pollutibacter soli, assembly GCA_029269725.1. GTDB lineage: Bacteria > Bacteroidota > Bacteroidia > Chitinophagales > Chitinophagaceae > Pollutibacter > Pollutibacter soli. The sequence continues at coordinate 3,264 of JARJHS010000001.1, forward strand.
CATGCAGACAGTTCGGATAATATTCGCTCCATGCGTTTATGGGTGTAGAATCCTTTCAGTAACCGCTCAATGCGGCCTCTGTTGGTTGTAGCAGGATTTTTAAAGCTCGGTTGCCCTTTAGGGTTAGGGCTTTTCATCCCTTTCACCCATGCTGGATTTGCCATGTATATGAAGTTTGGTATTTAAAATAGTATGTCAAATTGTTGATCGTGTTTGTAAGTCAATGTTAACCATTTGGTTGTCAGGTAGTTCCTTTCATTAAGCATGAAAGCGGGAATTGTTTCACGTGTGTTCGCGTGGCGTTGTCGCAGTTGTCACACTGAATAATCCGCTTGTCTATACAAGCATAATCGTACGAGGTTACGAGGTTCATTTCCTGATTATTCATTTGGATTTTTTTGTCTAGGTTTTCATGTTATTATTCTTTCTTTTTTATATTTCTCCTAAATAGAAAAGTTAGTTCGTAAGCTCGTAATCCTTTCGAAATCGGCATCCGGCTTGGATTTCCGATACGAGGTTGAAAAAAAGGAGAGCTCGTGGAAGTTCGTAAAAACGCTTTCATTTTAAAATGACTGTACATTTTCCATCGGTTGCCAGTGTTCAATCTCATCGTTTACGAGGTTGTCAGGCTCGTTTACGACCTTCCATTTTTCATAGGCTCGTAAAATTTCATCCTTGAAATGGTACGCCATCTTACCATTAAAACCATTCGTAGTATCCAGGCTAATTCCCATTTCTTTACACCACCGGATGACCCATTTGGAAAACGTTTCCACCTTCAGTTTTTCAAAGTCAGGATACATTTCTGTAAACTGCTTCTTAAAGTCTTCCTTAATTATTTTGACAGGGATTTTATTCTTTACGGTCATATAGTCCATCCATTCAATAAAATTCCGGTTAGTATCCTGTATAAGCTTCTTCTTGTGGAGATTGATATTTTCGGGTTCAATAAGCCCTTCAGACAAGTATAGCTGGATACACTCCACCATATAGTTGTCAAACCGGCACCACTCTGCATTATCCCAGTCATCAAAGAATCTATGATGAAAGTGGTCCATCGGCGTGAATGAGCTGCTAAACGTATCCATCAATTCAAGGTCAAATCTTCGCCGTAAGTGGCTGCTTCCGCTGCCCCTAATTGCGTAGTTTGTTGTAATCAAAAATTTGGGCGACTCTGAATATGGAATAGTAAATGAAGTTTTGTTTTTCTTTTCCACAGTCAGCCCATCGGTTGTCGGTGAAAAAAGCGGCTCCAGATCAAAGTTCTTTTCCGCGTCCTCAATTGCAATTATTTGAGTGCCCTCTGAAAACTGTTGAAAAGCAAAACTCTTTTTCGTGCTGAAGTTTTTCCCATCGACACAGATAATCTTTACGATCTTATCGCAAAATTTAATTAGCAGCCCTTTACCCGTTCCGCCCTGAGGCTCGCTGTCATTCTGATCAAAGGATGCATCGGTAAAGATAGGTATCCGAGGACTCGCCGGATCTTTGTACGGGTGGCACAAATATCCAATTGCACTCCGGAATGAGTTGAGGTTTTTCCCCGCAATAAGTTTGATAAACTCTGCGGCATCTCCATTACTTTCACCTGCATGGAATTCTCTATTCTTAATTTGATCCGCCCATATAAGACCATCCAGATTATCATAAGGTATTAACTCCTGTTTATCTGTGATTTTTAAAGCTCCGTTTTTGTAGAAAACAAATGAAGTCTGGGAAGTGCATCTAAGCATTTGCGTAATATCCAGGTCTTCCAATAAAGTGATGATACCAACCTTTGAAAATATAGTACTGAGGTTTCGAAGAAAGTGGTTATATACTTTCTCTGTTACGTCGTTTTTTACAAAATCGCAGAATAATTTTTTTAGTTTGTCGATAGGGAAAATATGCACGACGTTCCCCACAATCTGAACGATTATAAAGTCATCATCCGACTCTGATCGCCTGAATTTTCTAAATCCAGTTCTTGTTGTCCATTCAGCTATCGCACCGAGATTAATTTCAACCTTGCTAGATTCAGATATTGTATAAAATTCTGACTGTTCTGAATTGAAAACTCCGAAGCCTGTTTCAGCCAAGTATTTAGCTGCGGCAAATTTATCTCCATCATGTTCAAGATATGCCTTCAGTTTAAATGCTGAAATGGGTTCCTCATAGGGAAACTCTGTAGACGTGGTGAAGAGGTAAAGTGTATTAGATTCTTTGAATAGCGTCCCAGAACTTTTGGATGAAGCTCCTGGGCGTCGCAATATAATTCTATCACCATCCTCATTTACGATTGTCCATCCTCTGGTTGTAAGTTGTTCCAACATCCATTCCCAATTGTGCTGCCTGTTGAAAATTACCCAAGGTGCATCCTCCCGGCTCTGTTGCCTTTTGGATAATCCGACAACTTCAGGTACTTCCACTTGGTTGAATGTTTTACAAATGCCGAGAATAATTTGCCTTTCTTCGGGAGTTATCTCAATTATTGATTCAAGATCACCACTATAAAAGTCATAGCCCTTCGATGGTGGCACGGGGGTATAGTCTCCGGTGCCAAGCAGTTCGATCAGAGGTTTTACTGTATCGCCTTTTGCTCGTTCCTGAGTTGTTGCGGGCCGTTCTGCGAGCTTCTTCTTAGCGCTTGTAACATCACATTTGAAGAATAAATGGTAGCCTTTGTTTGGAGTTTTGATAATAAGTAGGCCTTTTATGATATCCGGAAGGGTGTGCTCCAGAATATTCATAAACGTAGAAAACAGCTTTCCTGTAAGGTCATACTTACAATCAAAGTCAAGACAATTCAATTTAAGCTTCGATTCAATTAAAATTGCGACGCCGTCTGTATTGTCTCGGAGATAGAAATTAATATTACCAGCATGAAGTGGTAAAGTTTTCGCCTTGTTCACACCGCCCTTTTTAAAACCAGTAGGTTCTTTCCCGGCAATAGGGATGACGTTGTATCCTAAGTGCATTAGTTCAATTGCATCACCTATTGTAACTTTGTCTTGAACTTCTCTTACTACGGCTGTCTGTGTGTTACTCATCGTCAGCCGTTTTTATTTTCCTCAAGGGAAGTGAAAAAAGTAATGACGTATCGAAAGCAGATTCTTCAGCTCTTTTGCGCCAATAGCGGTAATGTTTAGATGTAAATGGAAGATGTTCATATTCTGTACCATCAACGGTTAACCATTTCACGCACTCGCTTACGTCGTTAACCTTAAACGCTTCACGCGCCGCCCTACATATTGGGCATCCTGCAGGCAGTACATACCTCGAGTTTTTGAAGTGATAGGCGCGAACCGGCAAATAAATTAAATTACTCATTTGCTCACGCCCCCCTTCGTGTATCGTTTTCCGTTAGAGCGTATAAAACTATCCAACTCGGATTTAAAAAAGTACAAACGGCGGCCGATCTTATGGGAAGGTATCTTTCGGCTGCTGGCTCCGTTGTAAAGCGTTTGTTCTGCAATACCGAGGTATTCAGCGGCGGGCTTTAATAAAAGTGCCGATTCTTTTTGTGGTGGTGCTTTTAATGCCTGTAGTTCTGCTTTAAGTGCAGCAACTTCATTCTGCAACTCTCGAAAAGCAGTGGGCAACGTCTCAAATGTTATGTTAGACATTTGTAGCCGCCTCCTGTCGGTTGCTATTGGCTTTCTGCCAACGAGAAATTTCTTCTGGATCGAATGTAACGCGGCCTGAGGGATAGGCCTGAAGGAATGGAATGCGCCCTTGTTTTTTTAACCGGTATATGTGGGCAATGGAAAGTCCGGTTTGCTTTGCAACGCTTTTTGCGTTAACGTGTTTAATCACTTCTGTTCATAATAGATAGTGTGCCTTTTAAATTTTGATTTAATAAATATCCAAGATGCTACTGAAAACTAATTTACTTATACAAATTTACGCAACGATTTGCAACAATCAACGTTTGTTTTATTAACATAATATGTGAATTATTATGCGATTCGCAGAATAGGTGCTGGCTTCTTTTCTTCACGGAATGCTGTCAGGTTTGCTAAATACATTTTCATTTCCGCATCATTGTAAGGTGAGGTATATTCTTCAGTTACTCCACGTTGTGAGTGGGAGAGTGCTTGTTGTCTTGCGGAAAATGGTACACCTCTTTTTTTCAAAACGTCGGCGGCTGTGTAGCGGGCATACATAGTTGTAATTTCTTTGCCGATCGTTTCCATTCCCACTATGTGCATCCTCTTATTAATCCACTTGGTGAAGTTTTGCGTTTTGTCTACAAACTCCTTGTCGCTTTCGTTTCCTGTGACCTTACCAAATACATAAATATTATCACGGCTTCCGTATGTTTCAATGATCCGGGAAATATCATCCGTGACAGGTATGCGGGTCTCAATTACTTTGCTTGTCCTGCCTTCGCTCTTTTTTCTTTTAAATACAATAACCTCATCGTTCTCAATATCCGTCCACTTCAGCCGGATCATATCAGCTATGTTCATTCCCCCTGTCAAGTATGAGAAAAGCCAGTAATCCCGAGCCTCTGTGTTTTCGCCGTTGTATTTATCCAGTTTTTTCAGTTCGTCCTCTGATAAATTCCATCCCGTTCGTCTTACCGTCTCAATCTGGAACGTATGGCGGCCTTTTCTTCCCTTATTTCCAAACGGAACCTTTTCTGCAGGATATAACCCCTGATGTATTGCATCGTTTAATAAAACCCGAATATTGGCCATATAGGCATGGATTGTTCCTTTACTTGCTTTATTTCCGATCAGCCATTCCTCATAGTCGCGAATGAATTTAATGTCAATATTGGCGATGGAAAAGGCAGCTGTGTACTTGAAGGTTTTGTTACTGTTATCATACACCACCTTTGCCGGTGAAAGGAATTTATCCAGACTTCCCATTAATGCACCATAACGGATATAGCTATTTTGCTTTTTCTCCCGGAGCAGGTATTTCCGGTAATCGTCAATAGCTGCCTTTATTGTAAGAACATCAACTTTCATTTTCTTCTTTGGTCTGTCGATCAGCTTCTCTTTAAACTGTCCAGCTTCAAAGGTGCTCATGCCATTGATAATATCCTTTGCCCGCTTTTCAATTTCATTCAACTTCAGCCGTATATCCTTGAACTTGTCACGCTGCCTGGCTCCCAACTTTTCCCCGTAATCCTCCCATTCTTTTACAGTCATGGAAATTCCTGTCGGATAGTACAATTGAGTTTTATAATTGGTCACTCTGAGCCGAACAGGGTAGGTATCTGAATCCTTTTTTTTGTATCTGGTATCGTGGATTAGTTTTGTAGTAACGTTCATTTGACATACTATTTGCATACTAAATTAGTAAATATCCGCGATATGAAAAGTAAATGAACATTCGCAAAATATCATAAAATTCAGTACCAGAGTGGGTTACAGCCTGATTACTTACTTTTTGCAATTTGCCAGATTCACTGAAAAATTTCATTCGTAATGAAAGGGTCGTCGGTTCGAATCCGATAGTTGGCTCAACAGAAAGGCGGTTTTTTACGGCCGGCAGACGAAGTAGTGGTTTGGTTTGAGGTTGACACTGACAGCTGAACGAACAAAAGATCTCCGCAGCCTTCAAACTTTTCCCTGTTCTTTTCTTTGAATATTTCCCTCCATTTGTCAATTCGTTCCCGCAACTCCGCTTTCGGCCTTTCTTTCATTCGGCAGTCATAAGTCGGCCCTTTAACTTTCTTTCATTAGATATTCGGCTTTTTTTCGACTTCGCCCATAAACATTTAAATGACTCTTTGTCACCCAGGTTATTTCAATACTACCCGCATGGTCAGCTGAAAATGATTAAAACTGCAAATACTTCCGATTGACTGATTTTGGTATTGGTATTGATATTTTTACCTGTTACCTGCCGGAACCTGAGCGTGATGGGCATCCGGGATCGATAATCTGGATAGGCGGGCCATAAATCAAATGGAGTACAAAGACTATTATAAAGTTTTAGGAGTAGATAAAAAGGCTTCGCAGGACGAAATCAAGAAGGCATTCCGGAAACTGGCTATAAAATACCATCCTGACAAGACCCAGGGTGATAAAGAGGCGGAGGCTATGTTTAAGCAGGTCAATGAAGCGAATGAAGTATTGAGTGATCCTGAGAAGAGAAAACAATATGATCTTCTTGGAGAAAACTGGAACAAATACCAGCATGCGGGAAGTCAGCCAGGCGGAAATCCGTTTGAAGGGTTTAATGGATTCGGAGGCGGTGGAGGTTCGTACCACTACGAAGGCGATCTGAATGATTTTTTTGCCGGAGCGGGCGGTGGCGGCAATAGCGGATCTGGCTTCTCTGACTTTTTCGAAGCATTCTTTGGAGGTGCACGCGGTGGCGCTGGTTCCAAAAAGAAAGGTAGAGGAAATTCACGATTGAAAGGCCATGATCTCGAAACAGAAATGGAAATATCACTTGAAGAAGCGGCTACCGGTGCGACACGATTGATACAACTCGAGGACGAAAAATTGAGAATAACATCCAAACCGGGAGCTTACGATGGTCAACGGCTTCGTATCAAAGGAAAGGGTGGTAGAGGAAGTGACAGCAATTCCCATGGAGATCTGTTTGTAAGAATCAAGGTAAAGCCAAACTATGTGTTTACCCGTCGCGGAGATGACTTGTACAGGGAGCAAAGTATAGATTTATATACGGCAATTCTTGGTGGTGAAACGATAGTTGACACACTGACCGGAAAGATCAAACTTAATGTCGCTCCGGGAACACAGCCCGGGAAGCAACTGCGTGCAAAAGGTAAAGGAATGCCTGTGTATGGCACAAGTAATTTCGGAGATCTGTATGTGGAATTGAAAGTTAAAATTCCCGAGCAGCTAAACGAGGAGCAGAAACAATTGTTTGAAAAACTGAAAAGCATTTCATAATGGAAACGTTCAAAGATATCATCTCTGGTGACAAACCTGTATTAGTGGATTTTCATGCGGAATGGTGCGGTCCGTGTAAAGCAATGAACCCGGTGATAGCTGCTATCGGAACTGAAGTGCAGGGAAAAGCCAGAGTCTTAAAACTGGATATCGACCGGAACCAGGCAATATCCAATCAGTTCCAGGTACAGGCTGTACCCACGTTTATGATCTTTAAAAATGGGTCTGTGATATGGCGTCATTCAGGTATGATAGATAAACAACAACTCAAACAAAGATTATTATCCTATTCCTGAGTAATTATTTCTTTTTACGTTTTCCGGTGAAATGTCCTTCACCAAGTGTTCCGTAAACAGATTTCCCCTCCATCCTGTTGTTTTCATAAGTACCGATGTAATTTACGGTTACAGCCCTGATTGTGTATTTGAAGGCGAAAGCTTTGCCATGAACTACTCCGATCACCGGAGCTTCACCAAAATCTCCTTTGTAGCTGCCAGTAATCAGGGTATCATTTTCCTGTTTTAAAACGAAGCGTGGCTTACCATTTCCCTGGTCAGTTTTTACCTTGAGTATCCAGGTACCACTGATATCTGAAGACTGCGCCCGCAACTGATTAAAAATTCCTGTACCAATTACTGATACAAACAGCAGTGTCAGCTGCAGCATAATCGACCTGAGTTTTTTATTCTCCATCACTATAAAAATAAAAAATCTCCATAAATAAATAGCTGGTTTAAAAGATGCCGGCAGTCCGGCCTTCTGCGCCCGCAAAATATAAATCGCCATCGACTAAGCTGCATGTGTGTAATTGGCCCAGCTTTTGTATATGGCGGGGTACCGTTTCCTCAAAAAACTACTTCGATTTTTTGCTATCTGATTGTCACAGCCATTGCTGTGTTTCGTCTTATCAATATAGATCAGAAAAATATCGAAATGTGAATTAACAATAGGTTAGTTCTTTTTTGAAATTTTTCTGCAGATCTTGGATAACCGAAAACAACTAATCCATTTACTACCTGACAAAAACTGATTATGAAACGGATACTCTTCACTGCTGCTATCTTCCTGGTTATCGGTGCCAGTGCTCAATCCGGAAGTATTTCTTTCGAAAATTCATGGAAAAAAGGTTCTGATATAGTATACGTCGGCGTTACCAACGAACTAACGTTAACGGGCAGGCTTGAGGAAATAAGGAATATCCGTTGCAGTTCAGGTTCGGTTCTGCGTAACGGTGATAAACTCATCATAAAACCTTCTGTCGGAAATATGGGTGGAGGAGCGATGAAGATTGAAATAGAAACTACAGAAGGGATTGATTCCCTGGTTTTAAACACAGAGCGATTACCCATACCTGAAATATCCATCAGTGGTGGTACAGGTATGCTGACAGAAATACCGAGAGATAAATTTCTTGAATCGCCTACGCTGAAAGTGTCAGCAAAAAACAGTAAAAACGAAAATATTTTTGAAGGATATAAACTGCTGACTTACGAGGTAGTAGTAAATAACACCATTTACAAAGAGACCGACTCCGTTTTTTCCAATGAACTCAAGGAAATCATTGCAGCGCTTCCCGAAGGCAAGACCTTTTCAGTTAATAATATCTCCATGCTCAACCCCGAAACAGGCAAGACTTTTACCTTATCACTGCACAAGGTTTTCCAGCTGAATTAAATTTTTGTTTTTCCCGACCTTCCGCCTGAGCGTAATTCTATAATTCGTATTTTAATGATATTCAGATGATTACGTGATTGAAATGGGCAGCACACGGGTTGTCCTGTTATTAGACTGTGGTTGTACGCACAACAGAGATTTTTAAAAAGCGTTTTAAGAAAGTCTGTTTCTGGCCCTGGTGGTTCTATTTTTGCTGAATATTCAGCTCCGGGCCAAGGAAGGCTGGTGATTTACTGATCTAAATATCCTGCGATGAAAAAAGTATTTCGGATTCTCCTGGTTGTGTTCTGTTTGATTCTCGTCAGTCTTTTCGTGTTGCCGATGGTCTTTAAGGGAAAAATCCTTGCCATTGCAAAAAAGGAAATGAATTCCAGACTGAATGCAAATGCTGATTTTAAAGATCTGGATATTTCGTTCTTTCGTTCCTTTCCGAGGCTTTCAGTAAGACTTGAAGATCTTCGCATCACAGGTAATGCTTCTTTCTCAAAAGACACATTAATCGCTGCAAAAAATATAGATGTTGCAGTTAACATCTGGTCGCTGTTTAATCCGGAGAATATTAAGGTGCATAGTATTTCCCTGGATGAACCAAGAATACATGCTTTGGTCGATAAACAAGGCAGGGCCAATTGGGATATTGTAAAAGCTGATACGACAACAACGAAGGAACCTACAGATACGGCTTCCGCAAAATTCAATCTTGATCTGCATCACTATGCCATCAACAATGGATTTATCGAATACAATGATGAACCTTCGGCTATGTATGCCCGTATTGATGGATTGAACCATGAAGGCAGTGGTGATCTGGGAGCTTCACTGTTTACGCTTTCTACAAAAACAAAAACAGATGCAGTCAGATTTAATTACGGAGGCATTCCTTATCTCAATGGAATAGCTGTGAACCTGGATGGTGATTTTGAAATCAATACCGGCACCAGTACTTATAGTTTTAATAAAACTTCACTTTCATTAAATGATCTGAAAATAAACAGCGATGGCGTTTTCAAAATCGTCAATGACAGCACTTACAATATGGATATAAAATTTGATGCGCCGGCGGCAGATTTTAAATCGATACTAAGTCTTGTACCTGCGATATATAAAAATGATTTCAAGAACATCAAAACAGGTGGTACGGCAAAATTTGATGGATTTGTAAAAGGCGACTACAGCCCGGCTAAGATTCCTGCCTATCATGTGGTATTGAATGTAAACAACGGATCTTTTCAATATCCTGACCTTCCCGGCAGTGTAAAAAATATCAATCTTGACCTTACCGTTGATAACCCTGATGGTGTTACTGATAACACCGTGTTGAATTTGTCAAAAGGGCATCTTGAAATGGACAATGCTCCTTTTGATTTCAAACTGCTCCTAAAATACCCGATGACGCGTCAGTACATCGATGCAACAGCAAAAGGCGGCCTGGATCTTTCGCAGGTGAGCAGGTATGTGAAACTGGGAGCCGATACCAAACTTCAAGGCAAGTTAAATGCCGATATTGCAGCGAAAGGGGATGTTGCCGTAATCAGTCAGCAAAAGCCGGGCGAATTCAGTGCAAAAGGGTTTATCGATATTGCGGATCTGTTCTATTCCTCCGATAGTTTTCCGCAGCCTATTAAAAACACAAGCGCAAAAATTATCATCGAAAATCCTGACGGAATCGCTGATAATACCGTGATAAAAATCCCAGCGGCTCACGTGGAAGTTGGCAATGACAAAGCAGATCTTACATTATTACTTCATCATCCTGCTTCAGATCCTGTTTTCAGCGGCACGGCGAAAGGTGGATTTGATCTTGCCAATGTAAAACAGTTTTATAGTTTTGAACCAGGTACAAGTCTTTCCGGAAATCTTTCGGCAGATGTAAGTTTCGATGGGAAGAAATCATTTATAGATAAAGAGCAATACGACAAAGTAAAGCTCGCAGGTACGATCGCTGCAAACGGAGTAAAATACCAAACTGCTGAATATAAAGATGGCGCGCTGATCGAGCGATCATTGATTACATTCAATCCTGCGACAGTTACAATCAATGAAGTAAAAGGAAGTTTTGAAAAAACAGATTTCACTGCCAAAGGAAGTTTTGATAACCTGATCGGCTATGCATTGAAAGATGAACCTCTTGCCGGAAAATTGCAATTAACAGCGGGTACTATCGATCTTAATAAATGGATGGGCACTACGGCAACGACTCCGCAAACTCCCAGTACATCTGCAACCACAACAAATGAAGTTCCATTCGCTGTTCCATCGAATATTCGTTTTGCTGTTGATGCCAACGCTGCGAAACTGCTGTACGATAAAGTAGAATATAAAAATTTAACAGCGTCTATGTTGATTCATGACCAGGCTGTTGAATTGAAGAATGTGTCTATGGAAGGTCTGGATGGTAATATAGCTTTGAGTGGTTTGTACAGTACCAAAGACAATCCACTTAAACCAGTGATTGGTCTGAGCTATGATTTAAAGAACCTTGACGTGCAGAAAACATTTGCATCTTTCAACACTGTGCAGGCATTGATGCCCATCGCTAAATTCATTTCAGGTAAACTTTCTACCAAACTGACTTTAAACGGTAGTCTTGAAAAAAATATGATGCCCGATCTTGGTTCGCTCACTGGCAGTGGAAACCTCCTGATATTGGAAGGTTTTCTGAGCAAGTTCGCCCCGGTGGAGAAAATGGCGAGCGCATTGAATATAAAACAGCTCGAAAATTTTGCGATGCGTGATGTGAAAACATATTTTGCTGTTAGTAATGGAAAAGTACTGATCAAGCCATTTACTATTAAAGTTGCAGGTATTGAGATGGAGGTGGGTGGCATGCATGGTCTGGACCAATCGATTGATTATATGGTAAACCTGAATGTTCCCACTTCGATGGTGGGGGATAAAGGAATGGCGATGGCGAATAGTCTTGCGAGCCAGGCAGCATCACGCGGATTAAACGTGAAAGTGGCAGAAACTGTTCCATTCCATGTAGGTCTCGGTGGAACGATCATCAATCCGCAAATAAAGGTTGATCTGAAAGAAACCACTGCATCACTTGCAGCAGATCTGAAAAAGCAAACACAGGATTTTGTAAAGGCGGCAGTTGACAGTTCAAAGAAAGCGGCCACAGATACATTGAATGCAGTTAAAAATGAGATCATCAATAATGCAAAAGATGAACTGGCAAAGCAACTTTTAGGTGCCGGCGATACCACCGGGAAAAACAATGTTGCTGACTCCAAAAAGCGCGTGGAAGAAGCGGGGAAAGGATTACTGAAAAACCTGGTCAAGAAGAAACCGAAAGATTCGACCAGTCAGAACTGAGTTGAACGTTCGACGTTTAACGTTTGACGTTAGACCCCGGGAAGGCAGGTCGAATGAAGAAGTGCGACTTTCTGAAAAGTTCTTACTTTTAACTTTTCACCTTTAACCTTCAACATGTACACTCCTTCACATAACCGGTATAGTTCTATGAAATACAACCGGTGTGGAAAATCAGGATTAAAACTACCGGCTGTTTCTTTGGGCCTCTGGCATAATTTCGGTTCGGTTGATGTGTTTGAAAATGGCCGGCAGATTATTCGTCGCGCCTTTGATCGTGGCATCACTCATTTCGATCTGGCAAATAACTACGGGCCGGAACCAGGTTCTGCTGAAGCCAATTTTGGAGAAATACTCCGCAAAGACTTTCCGGGCAATCTTCGGGATGAACTGGTCATTTCAACCAAGGCGGGTTATCATATGTGGCCCGGTCCTTATGGAGAGTGGGGTTCGAGGAAATATCTGCTTTCAAGTCTGGATCAGAGCTTAAAGCGGATGGGATTGAAATATGTAGATATTTTTTATTCTCACCGGCCGGATCCCGAGACTCCGTTGGAGGAAACGATGCAGGCTTTAGATACAGCAGTGAGAAGTGGAAGGGCATTGTACGCAGGCCTCTCTAACTATTCCGCAGCGGAATCAGAAAATGCTGTCCAAATACTGAAACAGCTCGGTACGCCATGTCTTATTCATCAACCCAAATATTCGATGTTTGAAAGATGGGTGGAAAATGGTCTGCTTGACGTGCTCGAAAAGAATGGTGTTGGATGTATACCTTTTTCTCCTCTCGCTCAGGGTATGCTGACCAATCGCTACCTGAAAGGGATACCCGAAGATAGCCGTGCAGCGAAGTCTCATGGTTTTCTGCAGAAAAATGAAATTACGAATGACCGACTCGAACAAATAAAAAAGCTGAATGATATTGCTGTAAAACGAAATCAATCGCTCGCACAAATGGCATTGGCGTGGATTTTAAAAGACATCAGGATTACGACAGTATTGATCGGGGCAAGTAGTGTAAAGCAACTGGATGATAACCTGGATTGTTTGAACAATACCGGTTTTTCGACGGAGGAGTTGGTGACGATTGATGGAATCCTGGGATAGACAGCAGGCAACAGATATGGCGCAGTGCGCAGCTTTTTCTGTTTTATTAATCTGTTTCTCAATTAGACGGCACAAGTCAGGCGCAAGATCATGGCAGTAAGGCTGACGTTCCCGTATCCTGTATTCAGTATTCTTTTCGCTGTTTTGGCATGAATAAAAAATCATCGGTCTCACTTATTATTATTGTTTATTCTTTTCTTGCTGCAACAGGGTTTGCACAGAAGCCTGCTGCCCTAATTGATAAAAAGGCGACCGCAGAAACAAAAAATCTCGCAAAAAACCTGCACATACTGTCTGCTGATCATATTTTATTCGGGCACCAGCATGCGACCGAGTATGGCCATGGTTGGTCGGGAGATGCAGATCGGTCGGATGTTAAATCTGTTACAGGATCTCATCCCGCAGTGATAGGCATCGACCTGATGGGACTTTCAGGCAGGGCAGAAGCTGATATTCAAAAAACGATCATGCAGCTTCAGCGTAATGTTTCGGCTACATATGACCGTGGTGGCGTGACTACAGTGGCCTGGCATTTTTCAAACCCTGTTTCCGGTGGAGGGTTTTACTGGAAAGACAGTGTGTCAAAGCCTGCAGTAAAGCTGATCATCCCGGGCGGATCACATCATAGCGAGTACAAAAGCATACTTCGCCATGTAGCTGATTTTGCTAATGGTGCGAAAGGAAGCGATGGAAAAACAGTGCCGATGATTTTCCGACCCTATCATGAATTTGACGGCAACTGGTTCTGGTGGGGGCGTGCCCATTCTACAGCAGAAGAGTTCAAACAACTTTGGCGTTTTACCATTGCATTTCTTCGCGATAGTCTGAACGTTCACAATTTCATCTATGCTTTTTCACCGGACAATCTTTTCAACACCGAAGAAATATTTCTTGAACGCTATCCCGGCGATGAATGGGTAGATATGCTGGGCATGGATAATTACGGCGATTTCGGTCGCAATGGAAAGTATAATCCTGAAGCAGGATTGAAGAAGCTAAAAATTGTTTCGGACTATGCGGCAAAAAAAGGTAAGCTCGCCGCATTTACTGAAACCGGGCTGGAATCGATACCGCGTACCGATTGGTGGACGGAAGTTCTTTTGAAAACAGTGAAGAACAATAATCTCCGTCTTTCATACGTGCTGGTATGGAGAAATGATGTTAATAGTCCGACGCATTATTATGCGCCCTTCCCGGGACAAGCCAGTGAAGCAGATTTTTTGAAATTTTACCAGGATGAATTCACTTTCTTTGAGAAGGATCTGAAAAATATTTACCGTTAGGATGTTAATAAAAAACCCCGGACCTGCCGGGGTTCATCTTATAATCAGATCAAATTATCTTTTCTTAACAGCTTTCTTAGGAGCTTTTTTCGCCACCTTTTTAACTGCTTTTTTTACCGCTTTTTTTACCGTTTTTTTTGCCACCTTTTTCGGAGCAGCTTTCTTAACAGCTTTTTTAGCTGCTTTTTTTGCTTTCTTTGCTGCAGCCTTTTTTGCTACTTCTGGTTTCGCAGCTCTTTTGATGTCGGCAGCATGCGCACGTTTGTAAGTCTGAATGTCTTTAAAAGTTCCATCGGCATTCCGCACGGCATATAACTTAGTGCCCTTGGAACTGCGCAGCGTTGTACGTTTTGAAGCCATTTGCAGTGAATTTATTGGGTTAATGAATATTTTAAAGTTAAGATTATTTAGTAACTGCAAAATATACACCAGGCTTTTAGAGTTTTAGGAATTATGCTTTCAAGATATATGACAATCACTGGTCTGCTGCTATTGATTCATTTGCTGAACAGTTGCAGTAAAAATGAAGAAAAGCCAACACCTGCTGACACTACCGGATACGAAACTGTTCCGGTACAAAAACCGATCACAGCAGGAGTCATTGATGAAGTTTCCGGTATCGCGCCAGGTTATAACAATGCAGGTAAACTCTGGGCGATAGAAGACAGCGACAGACCGAACGAATTAGGATTGCTTGATCCGAATGGTACTCTTCTGAAAAAAGTTGTACTGACTGGTATTGTAAACCGCGATTGGGAAGATATTGCAACAGGACCTGGTCCTGAAGCAGGAGTGAATTATGTGTACGTTGCTGAAACAGGAGACAATGCCAGCGTGTATAATGAGTATGCTATATTCAGAATGAAAGAACCGCAATCTGCCGATGTAAAAGTCGATGCGATTGACAAAATCAGGTTTGTATATCCTGATGGAAGTCACGATGCCGAGGCAATAATTCTTGATCCATCAACAAAAGATCTGTATGTGATCACAAAGAGAGACGCCAAATCGAAACTGTATAAACTTAGCTATCCATATAAAGTTAATGAGTCGCAGACGCTGACTTTTATTACAGATCTTCCTTACAATTTAGTTACAGCTGCAAATATTTCTGAAGACGGCAAAGAGATACTGGTGCGTACTTACGGATTGATTTATTACTATACTGTCGCTAATGGTAAATCAATCGGTGAGGTACTTTCCGGATCTTTCAAAAACTTACAGCACCAGTCTGAACCGCAGGGAGAATCGATTTGTTTCGCCGGCGATCAGTCTGGCTTTTATACCCTCAGTGAGAAATTGTTTAATGCTCCGGTGAATCTGAATTTTTATGCGAAGAAGCCGTGAGTCGTTAAAAGTTCAACGTTTAACGTTCAACGAAAAAAGTTACTCCTTTCAGAGTAACTCATTAAAAAAGATATTGACTAACGGATATGCCTAGCGGTATCCGATCATGTTTTGTGTTGTCTTACATCCGGTTTTAGAACTTGCTCTGGACGCGGTGCATGAAGTGATGGTTACAGTAGCTGTAATAATCAAAGCGAGCATGATAAATAAACGTTTCATCTTTGTGGTATTTAAATGTGAATTTAGGGCACATGGGTAACGGTGGATAAAACCGCTTTTTGGCCAATCAGAGGAGGGGACCACAATGTTATAATAGGTATCGGAGAAAAAGTGAAGTGGTGTAAAATAACTTCAATATTTCGGAATTTGCAAGTATTGTGCCCTGAAATATTGGACTATGGCTCACTTCCGTAGTTTAACTTCTGCGGTTTCAGGAAGTTATCATCCAAAAAATTCGGGGGTTCTGATCAACCGTTCGCCAAAGAAATGCTGTCAGTAAACTTTATTTTACGAATTTTATCCTTTTTCATCCACAACTTTCAGCATGAATCTGAACCTTAGCCGGCCAATTGCTTTCCTGGACCTGGAAACTACAGGCATTAACCTTACAACGGACCGTATCGTCGAAATGGCGATCGTAAAAATATTGCCTGATGGAGCCCAACAGGTCAAGCGGCGATTGATCAATCCACAGATTCCAATCCCTGCCTCTTCATCGGAGATCCATGGAATTACGGATGAGATGGTGAAGGATGCACCAACTTTCAGGCAGGTGGCAAATGAAACAAGACAGTTTCTCGAGAATTGCGACCTGGGTGGATACAATTCCAACCGTTTTGACTGGCCGATGCTGATGGAAGAGTTTTTACGTTCCGGCCTTGATTTCGATGTCAGCGGGCGTAAACTGCTTGATGTGCAGAAAGTTTTTCATCAGATGGAACCGAGGACGCTGTCCGCCGCATATAAGTTTTATTGCAACAAAACTCTCGAAGGCGCGCATGGTGCTGAGGCAGATGCGTTAGCGACATGGCATGTATTTGAGGCTCAGTTGGAAAGATATAATCAATTGGGTAATACATTGGATTCAGTGATAAAGGCAATAGGAGACGAACAAATTGTGGATTTCGCGAGGAGAATAATTATGGAAAAAGGGGTCGAAACCTTTAATTTCGGAAAACACAAAGGCAAACCGGTTGCTGAAGTATTAAAAGCTGAACCCCAGTATTACGACTGGATGATGAAGGGTGATTTTGCAATGCATACGAAACAGAAATTAACCGAGATCCTGAATCGCTCTTTGTTAAAGAAAGCCTAACCTTGTGATCTCATTCGCTGTTTATCCCTACCCCCCAGATGAGAATTTGTATTTTTGTATTTGCTTGTCACAACTAAATTATTATCGCATTGGAAAAGCTGGTTGTAATACCAACCTATAACGAAAAGGACAATATCCGTGATATCACGGAGGTTGTCTTTGGCCTTAACCAGGGTTATCATATCCTGGTGGTGGATGACAGTTCCCCGGATGGGACAGGCAATATCGTGCGTCAGCTGCAACGTGAGTATCCTGGTCAGCTTTTTCTTGAAGAAAGAAAGGGCAAAATGGGTTTAGGTACTGCGTATATTCATGGGTTTAAATGGGCCTTAGCCAACGGGTATCGCTTCATTTTTGAAATGGATGCAGACTTCTCACACAGTCCTTATGACCTTGAAAAATTATATGAGGCATGCAAATGGGGGAAAGCAGACGTGGCGGTTGGCTCCAGGTATGTACGCGGTGGAAAGGTTGACAACTGGCCATGGAACCGCAACATGCTTTCCAAAGGTGGTGCTTTTTATACAAGATTGATCACCTGGATTCCCGTCAAAGATCCTACAGCGGGTTTTATGTGTTACAGGAGAGAAGTACTTGCAACGATCAACCTTGATGAAGTGACATTCGTTGGATATGCATTCCAGATAGAAATGAAATTTGCCGCCTGGAAACTTGGCTTCCGGATAAAAGAAGTACCTATCACATTTACTGATCGTAAACTGGGAGTTTCGAAAATGAATAAAGGTATTGTCAAAGAAGGTATATTCGGTGTATTATCGATACAATGGCAGAGCATGTTCAAGAATTATCGGCACCGTGTGAAAAACAGGTATGAAGAAATTGCTCCGCTAATCCAGGAACAGGTAGTACATTAAAATTTAAGTACAGATTTTTTAATAATGATGCTCATGTAATGCAGCATCATTTTTTATTTCATTGAACTGCTGCATGTTTTTTAATACATGAGAAAAGCTTTTTTTCAGTTACACATCGCTGTTTTCCTCGCCGGGTTTACCGGTATTCTTGGTCGGTTGATTACGCTCAATGAGGGGTTACTGGTTTGGTATCGTGTACTGCTGAGTGCAGCAGCTCTTTTTATACTTCGGATGTTTTTTGGCAGCAAAGATTATTTAAATAAAAAAGATCTTCTGCAGATTTTAATGGTAGGCGCTACAATCGCATTGCATTGGGTATTCTTCTACGCAAGTATCAAATATGCCAATGTTTCAATAGGTCTTGTCTGTTTTTCTGCGATCGGGTTTTTCACAGCTGTCTTAAATCCGGTAATGACAGGTAAACGAATCGATTTTTCAGAACTTGCGTTGGGAATACTGGTGATCATCGGCATTTATTTCATATTTCAGTTTGATGATCAGTTTCGCACAGGAATTATCCTCGGAATTATTTCGTCAGTTCTTGCTGCTGTTTTTACTATTGCCAACAAGAAATTATTGGCCAGGATTGATTCAGTCACTTTGACAACTTATGAGCTCGCAGCGGGTTGGCTCGTTCTATCTGCCTTGCTTCCATTTTATCTGAAGGCATTTCCACCTGATCACATTATTCCTACCTGGTCAGACTTCTGGTGGCTGCTTTTCCTGGCATTATTGTGTACAGTACTCGCGGTAAATCTTTCCATGGCTGCATTAAAAAAGATTTCGCCGTTTACTGTCAACCTCACTTACAATCTGGAACCTGTATATGGGATTCTTATGGCCTTTGTTGTGTACCATGAGAATAAATATCTGGGCGAAGGTTTCTATATTGGTTTTGCCATCATATTAATCAGTGTTATCATTCAGAGCTGGCGGGTCTGGAAGAAATCAAAACACCAGGCTTTGAATAAGAGCGCGTTTACTTGAGAACGTTTTTTCGATTTATAAACTAAAAAAGACGAAGGGGACAACGTATTTTTTCACCTGAATAAATAAGATGGTCATTAAAAGAATCGATCCCAAGCCTGATTTATTATCTTTAAAAAAGTCAAACTTTTCCCTCCATGAAAAATAAGTTTCTTTTCCTTTTACCTATGATGTTTTGTTTTTTGCTGACACAGGCTCAGAAGAAACCGCTTGATCACACCGTTTATGATGGTTGGCAATCCATCGCTGAAAGAAAGATCAGCAACGACGGAAGATGGGTTCTCTATGTGGTCGCAGTGCAGGAAGGAGATAATAATCTTATACTTCAGCATACCGATGGCAGCGGAAAGCAGGTATATGCTCGGGGATATGACGCTGCTTTTTCCAACGATAACCGGTATGCATTCTTCAAAATTAAACCGGCCTTTGCAGATACCCGGCAGGCAAAGATAAAAAAGAAAAAGCCGGAAGAGATGCCAAAAGATTCACTCGCGATAGTTGATCTGAGCAACCTCAGCATTTTCAAAACAGATAAAATCAAATCCTATAAAACCCCGGAAAAGGGTTCCGGGTGGATCGCTTATCACAAAGAAAAATCTCCTAAAGACAGTACTGTTGCCGCAAAAGATACACTGCGATTGATCATGGATACTTCAAAAGGAACAATAATTCCGATGGAAGAAGGCCGGAAAAAGAAAAAGAAAAAAGGTGACGAAGATGAATTGACTTTTGATCATGCTGATTTCTTTGCTGATGAGCCGGCCAAGGAAGAAGGCACAACGCTGATTATTCGCAACCTCGCAAATAACCAGGAACAGGAGATAAGAAATGTTGATGACTACCTCTGGAGTGAACAGGGAAATATCCTGGTAATCGAAACATCGGCGAATAAAAAGCAAAAGAATTCGAAGGCTGCAGTGCTGATCTGGAGGAGTGTCGAAAATCATATCGATACGATCTGTAAGGCCGGAAATGACTTCAAAGGGTTGACAATCGATGAAAAGGGATACCAGGTTGCATTTACTGCGGAGCGCGATAGCAGTGAGAAGGCTTTACAGAAATTTTACAAATTGTATTTCTGGCAGAATGGTGACGATACGGCGAGGATCGTGGTGGATAGAAATACACCCGGCATGGAATTGAACTGGACGGTGAGTGAGAACGGAAGAATATATTTTTCGAAGTCTGGTCATCGTTTGTTTTTCGGAACAGCACCGGTGCAGAGACCGAAAGACACCACTCTTGTGGAAATGGATCTTGCGAAGGTGGATGTCTGGCATTACAATGATGACTATTTGCAACCGCAGCAATTAAAGAACCTTGATCAGGAATTGAAGAGATCATACCTGGCTATGCTTGATGTTCCCCAGAACCGCATGATACAATTGGCTGATGAAGATCTGGCACAGGTGATCGTTTCGGACGAAGGCGATGGCGATCAGTTTGTTGGTATTACCGATAAGGGTAACCGAATTGCGAGCCAGTGGGAAGGAACCACAAAAAAAGATGTCTACGCTGTGAATCCGGAAAACGGAGATCGGGTTTTGGTTCGTAAAAGCTTATATGGAACAGCACAGATTTCACCAAAAGGAAAGTATATTATTTGGTATGATAGCAAAGCGCGACACTATTTCAGTTGGGCAAATGGTAAAACATTTAATATTTCACAAAAGCTTCCGGTAAAAGTATATGACGAGTTAAATGATGTACCTGCGGATCCTGGCCCGTATGGAATGTTCCGCTGGCTTGAGCAGGATGCTGCAGTGTTTATATATGACAGGTTTGATGTGTGGAAACTCGATCCGGTAGCGAAAGAAAAGCCGGTGAGTATCACAAAAAGTGAAGGCAGAAAAACAAAAACGGTGTACAGGTATATACCGCTGGATCCTGAAGAAAGATTTTTGGTTCCGGGCCAATCAATGCTTTTCCGAATTCAGAATGAGAAAAATAAAAACATGGGCTGGGCCAGGTATATCCTTGATGGTAAGGCCGATCCTTATATTACTCAATCCGTTCCTTTTGTATTTGGAAGTCCTCTGAAAGCTAAAGACGCGGACTATTACTGTTATACAAGAGAGTCATATGTACAAAGCCCGGATCTGTACTCAACCGGTGATTTTACAAAAGAAATCAAGCTGAGCGATCTTAATCCTCAGCAGGCAAACTATACCTGGGGAACTTCGAAACTTTTTTACTGGAAAGCATATAATGGAAAGGAAGCAACAGGAATCGTGTACAAACCTGAAAATTATGTTGAAGGGAAAAAATATCCACTGCTGGTGTATTTCTATGAGACATTATCAGATGGTCTGAACAATTATATTCCTCCTGCGCCTACGCCCAGTCGTTTGAATATTTCATTTTTTGTAAGTCGAGGTTATATTGTTCTGGCGCCGGATATTTATTATGCAGATGGTCATCCCGGAAAATCCGGTTATGATTATGTAGTCAGCGGCGCGAGGGCACTTGTTCGGGCAGGCCTGGTGGATAGTACACGTATGGGTATCCAGGGACAAAGCTGGGGCGGGTACCAGGTGGCATGGATCATTACACGGACCCATCTTTTTGCTGCCGCATGGGCAGGAGCACCCGTGGCAAATATGACCAGCGCCTATGGTGGTATTCGTTGGGAATCCGGATTGAACAGACAGTTCCAGTATGAAAAAACGCAGAGCAGAATTGGAGCCACGTTGTGGGAAAAACCGCAGCTGTATATCGAAAACTCACCGTTGTTTGCTTTACAGAAAGTAAAAACACCATTGGTAATTATGTCGAACGATGCAGATGGTGCAGTTCCATGGTACCAGGGCATTGAGATGTTTACAGCAATGCGAAGGCTCAACAAGAAAGTTTGGTTATTGAATTATAATGGTGAAGCACATAATCTTGTGGAAAGAAGAAACAGGAAGGACATTTCAATCCGTGAGCAACAGTTTTTTGATTGGTTGCTGAGAAATGAAAAGCCTGCCCGGTGGTTGACAGATGGAGTGCCGGCGACGTTGAAAGGCAAGGATTGGGGACTGGATTAAAAAGGGCGACGGACAATTGCGGAGGAGTTACTTGTAGCGTTTAGAAGTAAAAAGATAATGAGCAGCCAGCAAGCCGGCAGAGCGGATGATAGCGTAACAGTTGAAAGATAATTCCTGCGAGTATCAGATGCATCGTGAGGGCTACATATCTAACGTTGTGTCCATATAGTGTTACCGATGGAATTTCTGTAAAGACAATGCATGCATTGACTCTACATAGAATCCCTGTACTTTTTGACCTGGCGACACGAGATGTCATCCAGATCCCGGAGGAACATCGTTTGTGTACCCCGCCTCGGTTTGCATGGTCTTACATATAATTTCCTCCATTAACACAAATCGTCTGGCCAGTGATATATGATGCAAGTCCGGAGGCGAGGAACATAACGGTGGCGGCTACCTCTTTTGCAGTTCCGGCCCGCTGCATTGGTATGCTTCTGAGTACGCTGCTCATCTGATCCGCCGGCACATCGTCCTGCATACTGGTATCAATGATACCCGGAGCGACGGCGTTTACGGTTATACCATAAGGCGCATAAATTTTTGCTGCTGATTTTGTAAAGCATTCAATTCCTGCTTTACTCACCGCGTAATGGGTACCCGCAATAATTCCACCGACCTTTCCGGCAACGGAGGCCAGACTGACTATAGTCCCGGATCCTTGTGTCTTCATATTTTCCACCACCAATTGTGTAAGAAGAAAAACAGAAGTGAGGTTAATGTCCATCAGAAGTTCCCATTCTTTTCGCGTAATATCCTTCAATGGCGTTCTTAAACAGATTCCTGCACTATTTACCAATACATCGATCCCACCTTCCATGTTAATGATTCTTTCCACCATCGATCTGAGAAATGTTACATCAGTTATATCACCCTGGAAATAATTTTCGGACGGCCCAGCGATGATGTCTGTTCCATAAATCCGGGCACCCGTTCTTGTAAACTCTTCAATTAAACAACTGCCTATACCACCGGCGGCGCCGGTAACCAGCACCACTTTGTTCTGAAAATTCAATTCCATGTAAGTTTTTTTGTCAGTTTGATTGGGGAAAATAAAAACGTACGCGCAGTCCGGGATTCGCTGATTTCAAATCAGTCTGGATTAAATATGTGCCATCATATCGGTGTGTTGCTTTTCAGAAAGTTCCTGAACGTCTGGCATTGATATGATTGCGCCGCATAAAGAAAACGTTTTTGAGCTTTCGTTTCAAAGGCGGGTGCAAAAAAGTTTTTGCAGTTTTAAGCAGCGCTGCCGATGTATTTTACCAGGCATCGTTTAGCAATAGGCAACAAAGTTTCTTCCAGGGGAATGGTCAGGTCCGTTTCAATTCCATATACCGCCGGATTGGGCAATTCAGTTCGGTTGCGAATCAGTTCAGATTTGATACTCTCCAGCGTGTTCACAAAATTTCTTTCCCACTGGGCGATAAAGCTTGTACGGATCGTGCGGTATTTTTCATCATGCTTTTCAAACATACTCATGCGATAATGAAATACTCGCGTGTCTCTTGCATGTCCATCATTCAATAAAAAATAGCCTTCGACATTCTCCAGGGGAATAAGGCCGACAGGAAAAATTCTGAGTTTGTCTTCGATGAATTCATAAATCTGTGTCCCGTCCTGGATAGAGTTACTCATTTTCTCCAATGCGAAATGCATGATCTCTTCCAGCTCTCTCATCATTTCATCATCGTCTGTAATCTGTTCATACAGCATTTCAAGTTTCTGCATATCCATTTGCGTAAATTTCTTAGGGAACTGCTGTTTGAGGAATTCCTTGTTCTGACGAAATGCGCGCATGTTGTTGTAATGAAAGATCAGATCTGCGAGCTGGGGATAAAGTTTGGTCTCATCGAAATGCCGATGAATCTCCTGCAGATACGAGAGCAGGGTATATTTTTTAAGTTCAAAATCAATATATCCTTCTGCAAACCAGGTTTGGGACAGCGTTTTCATAACCGATGAGATTATACGATAATTTACAAAAAAATCCCGGTATGGCAACAACCTAAGGGATAACGCAATAATATGGCAGGTATTTTGGCGCGACCAGAATACAGAATGCAGAATACAGAAATGGAATACAGGAAAAATGAAATCCTGTCGGCAAGCAGGTTGAAAACTGAAACTGGAATTCCGGGAAAAGGTAGAATCTGGTAAAATCCGCCGGGAGCACTCCGGCGAAAAATAATAACTTCATTAAAGTGTCTATCTTTTAAAGACCTGGACAAAATGATAGCAAGGCATCTTCTTCCATCTGAAAAAATATCGGCTTATGTCGATAGAATACTGGTGATCCAGGAAAACCAGGTTGCTACCCCCTTTGTTTTACCATTGTATGCCAACGGCGTTCCTACGATTCTGTTTACCTCTGCTAAAGGAAAGCTTAGGAATGGCAGTGCGAATCATCTTCATCTTTTTGGACAAACAATTGTCCCGGACAACATCAGTTTAAAGAAAGAATTTATTCTGATAGCATACTTTTTTAAACCTTATAGTCTCATTTCACTATTTGGTGTACAGGCACATGAACTTACCGACCATCCATTGGATCTGCATCTTCTTTTTCCAAAGAGAAGCAGGGATCTCGAGAACAGACTGGTTGATTCCGGGGATGCCGGTACAATGATTGAAATGCTCGACGAGTTTATTTTTTACCTGATCAATCACGCAAAGAATGATTGTGAGCGGATAAAGTATGCCGCAAACAGGATCATGCATGATTATTCAAAAGAGTCGTTGGTTACCGTACAGAAAGAGTTACATATTACTGAACGAACCTTTCAGCGCTTATTCGAGAAAAATATTGGCGTCGCTCCGGGAATGTACAGGCGCATCTGCCAGTTTAATGCATCTTTCACTTCACTCAATAACAGGCGTCACCTGAAGTTATCCGATCTGGCATACCAATATGGGTATGCAGATCAGAGCCATTATATAAGGGCATTTAAAGAGTTTACCAACATCACACCAGGCGAGTATTTGAAATTTGGATCATGACGTTTCAATTTTGTCGGGATTGTTCTATTTTAAACTTTCTCCTCGCTATAGTTTTGAGATCAAATAAAATAATTGCTATGTCAAATCAAATCTATCCTTGTCTTTGGTTCGATGGTAAAGCCAAAGCCGCAGCGGAATATTATTGTTCGGTTTTTAAGGATTCAAAAATTACGGCCGAAAATCCGATGGTCGTTACTTTTGAGTTAATGGGGAAAAAGTTCATGGCGCTAAACGGAGGTCCTAAGTACAAATTTTCACCGGCGACTTCTTTCGTGGTGGAGTGCAACACGCAGGAGGAAATTGATTATTACTGGGAAAAACTGGGTGATGGCGGAAGGTATGATCAATGCGGATGGCTGGATGACAAATTCGGCATGTCCTGGCAGATAGTTCCTGCTGTACTTGGAAAGTTAATGTCCGATCCGCAGAAAGCGCCGAGGGTGGTAGAGGCGTTTATGAAGATGAATAAGTTTGATATAGCAGCGCTGGAGAACGCATGAGCAGGCAATAATGAGGAGGCGATAGGCAACAGGGAACATCCATTTGAAAGTTATTTGCAGAGACAAGGCATGCCTTGTCTCTGTAAATAACAGGTAACAGAAAATAGAAGCAGGAAACATGCATAGTGAATATAACGCCAATATTGCGATCGAATTTCGAAGTTTGTTGGTGCTCGCCTGTTTAACTGAATTTAAAAAAGAGGTTTACAATGCCCGACGAAACACCAACAAATGAAAAACGTTACGTTTGTGTTTACCCGGAATACCCGCGATAATTTGGAATTAATCGATTTTACGAAGTACCAACAACAATTTGCCACGGAGATTTATAATCACCTTGCGCACCACAGAAAAAAATATTGGTTATACGAACTGCAAAATTTATTCGCGACGTCAAGCTGTTAGCAAATCGATGAACGAAATCATACTAAAAAAAGCAAAGGGTATCGCGAGTATCACGATACTAATCGGGATATTATTATACCTGTCAAAATTCTTACGCGTTTATTTCGCAGGAAATCAGGCCGTATTATTTGTTCTGGGATTCCTGCCGAACCTGGGCCTGTCGATGGTGATACCATTTATTTACGTTAGCAATCGTTTGCGTCAACGTAAACAACTGAAGCATTTTACTATCGCTTGTGTTATTTCTTTTTTGCTAATGGTTTTAAATGAAATCAGGGATGTGTATCAAACCGGCAGAGTATTTGACTGGTTGGACATTTTTGCATCTCTGGCAGGAGTTTTCGTTGCGTGGCAGATTTATCAATTTTCTTTGAAGAAAATGTTTGATTCTACACAAAACTTTGTGTAAAAAAAATCCCACGTACGAAGACGTTTTAGTATAATTCAGGAATTTTGTTGATGCTTGCTTTTCTGATTGATATCCAAAAATAATTTCCCCGGCGAAGTGCCAAAATTTAGGCAAAATTCACCACTGAAAAACTGAAAACCGGGCCTGATGCCTATTTCCCGATGTTCCGTAATTTATTAAGTATAAAAGAAAATGAAGCGGAACACCAACAAATAGGAACGTTTTATTCCGCCTGCTACCTCACCTTGCACTAATTACCTCTCCAAAGAAAATGGCATTCATCATCAATCTATTTGTGCCGAACCAGAATGCCCTGAAATTGGGATTATCACTCATCGAAATCACCCGGCCCTTTCCAATAGCATCAATATTTATTACCGCAGCATTACCAGCCATTGCAGAATACTTTTTATGCAGGTATCCGCTTTGCAAAGGCTTT
Source organism: Pollutibacter soli (assembly GCA_029269725.1). Taxonomy (GTDB): domain Bacteria; phylum Bacteroidota; class Bacteroidia; order Chitinophagales; family Chitinophagaceae; genus Pollutibacter; species Pollutibacter soli. The sequence goes on from JARJHS010000001.1 coordinate 29,809, forward strand.
GCAGTGAATTTCACCGGTGTATTGTAAGGTGAGTTGTTTTTATCCATGAAAATCGCATTGCTCTTGAAAATGCTGATTTTCTGATTGTGGTATCCATAACAGATAGGGTGAGTGAGTTCCAGCTCCGCATCGAATATAGTTCCCGGAATTTCCTCAGCTCTGCGGGCATCTGTGCGTGACGCATACGGCAGAACGCTAACCGTATCCATTTTTGTACTGTCCTTTTTGTATCCAACTTTTGTAAACCCATGATTGGATAAATAATTCACTGCATCTTCAATTCCGATCAATGTGCCTCCATTGCTTACCCAATCACGAAGTTTATCCTGGGATTCTTTATTGAGTGAAGGATATCCACCGGAAGACATAATAATCACCGAATACCTCGATACATCCAGTTGTCCGAAAGAGGATACATCCACCAGGCTCGCAGGAATTTTATATCGTTGATCGAGCAAATGCCATACTTCGCCAACGTCATTTGCCGATGTCCCTGGTCCTGAAAAAAGCATTACCGATGGTTTTTTAATGAGAGAAAAACTGCTGCTTCCTAAATCAACACCGGATTCAGACAACCCGGAACGAAGTGCATACATTTTCGAAGGTGAAGAACTCTGAAGTTCACTTAGTGCCGAATATAGCTCTGCAGGTGAAATGGTTTGCGATTGCAATGGGATAAGGATGGTGCCATAGGTAAACTTCCGCGATCCGTCTGTGGTGGATGACTCAAATGGAACAGTAGCCACTTTTGTTTTGATTCCTTTTTGTTGTACCTGGTATAACAATGCCGGTGCATAATAATCATCCCATTCGATTGCATAAGCATAATCACTCTGTGCAAGAGAATTTTTCTGAGTACTGACCGCGCTTATTTTTTCTCCCGCATTGGAGGAGTTCCAGCTGCTCAGTTCTGCGAAAGGCAGGTTAAATGCTGATGGCAATGCCCAGGCAGAAATATCATAAAACAGGCTGTCCTTAAACATCAGGGACTTTTCGAAAATTCCCTTGATCAGTTTGTACTGGGGTTGATCTAACGGAATAGCATAGGCGCTTCCCGGATTAAACCCGATTCCATTTGCTGAAATCGCATTTTTTAAAGGGTAGACTTCAATCTGGTGACGCAGTAAAATTTTAATAAGCTCCTGGTTTCGGGAAGCATCATAAGAATCGCCAAAAACATATGCTTTAACACCGGATGCCTGAGCTTCTTTTTTCGCGTTAACATAGAACTCCCGCTGATAATCCAGCAGGTCTTTCCGCATGTTACGAACGGCTTCCAGCGTAGATAACATCGTAGTAAACTGGTTGCGAATAGTGAAAGGGAAAGTCAGCAAACCATTAATGCTTTCCTGCGCGTGTCCACGGGAACTTGCCTGTTCAAAAAGAATCCCGATTGAACCATTGATATCCGGATATGTTGAACCTTTGCCGTAATAAAAATCATCATAACCTTCTTTTGTAAAATATAGCGATCCGATTTTATCAAGATAACGGGCATGGTAATTCGCGATCTTTCCGGTGAGTTCCTGGTTCTTTACTGGTGTATTCGGATTTACACGTGATGGAACCCCGGGTTGAAAAAAGAAACTTGCGTTTGTACCCATTTCGTGATGATCAGTCAGTACGTTGGGCTTCCATTGATGATAATACACCAGCCTGTTCTGACTTTCGTTGTGTTGTGCCGGCATCCAGTCGCGGTTGAGATCAAACCAGTAATGATTTGTTCTTCCGCCGGGCCACATTTCGTTAAACTCTCTCGCATTCGGATCTGTAACAGATGTGAAACTTTTGTTTGTATTTACCCAGCTGGCAAAGCGGTTAAGGCCATCCGGATTAAATGAGGGATCCAGCAGTATAACAGTGTTGCGGAGAAGACTATCCATCTGTGGTCCTTTTGCTGCTGCGAGATGATAAGCTCCGAGCATCGATGCATTTGCGCCGCTGGGTTCATTGCCATGAATGCTGCAACCGATCCAGAGTACTGCTGGCATGTCTGAAGTATTCAGCGTTGCTGATTGAGAAGGGTCAGAAAGTTTGACATGTTCCTGCCGGATTTTTTCCAGGTTCTTGTGATTCTCCGGAGATGTGAAGATTAATAACAATTGAGGACGTCCTTCATAGGTTTTTCCTGTTTCGATGAGTATCGCACGATCTGATGCCTGGTCGATCGCACGCATGTACTGCACGAGACGGTCATGCGTTACATGCCATTCACCAACTTCGTGACCGATAATTTTGGATGGTACCGGTATTGATGAATCGTAACTGAATTCCTTTGGAAGATAGTAGGACAGGGGTTGAGCGGAAATTTCTGATCCAATAAAAAAAATAAGCGTTAACCAAAGCAGGCGCATGTATTTTTTGTTTTTAATAGTGAGCGGTATTCCGGTAGCCGGTGGCAATAACTGCAGTTGAGATCAGGAATTACTAAAATATGGAATTCCGGTTAAGAATGATGAGCTGAAGTGATGCATGATTGGAGATGATAATGTATTGCATCAAAACGCCTTCGGCGTGCCCATGGATCGCCTGCGGCGATGAAACAGCCATCACGCGGACTACGCAGAGAAACAGCCCTCGGAGTGCGCGGAGTGAAGTTCAATTTATAAAGTAACCGGACTGGATGATTGCAGAAACATCTGCATAAATCACGTCTGATCTGCGGGAAATTTTTGCCTGCGGATTTTACAGAAGGGCACAGACTTGAGGGGGAAGGTTACAAATAAAATGATCGATCTGCGTAAATCAGCGCTGATCTGCGGGAAATTTTTGCCTGCGGATTTTACAGAAGGGCACAGACTTGAGGGGGGAGGTTACAAATAAAATGATCGATCCGCGTAAATCAGCGCTGATCTGCGGGAAATTTTTTCAAATCCAGGACTTATTTATTCAAATATATTTCTCTGCGTGATGGAAAATCTTCTCTTTCTTATAATTAAACCACCATTCCGGCGCAGTCTTTTTCAGCAGCGTATCTACATTGCGCATTCCGAAGAGATTCCATGCACCATGTAATTTACCGGGGAGGGAAGCCTGTAATGCACGCAGGCTCATCGCAAAACCAGCTTCAATATATTCCATGTGATGGAAATAACTGGCAGGCATGAAAAGTGTTTCACCATGTTCCAGCACAACCTCATATCCTTTCGCTTTACTAACCGCAGGATAACTGGAGTGATCAATTTTACTTTTTGACGGATCGTGATAATAACTGAAATCCACGAGGCTGAGTACTTCCCATGGCTTGCGATAGAGTTTATGCTGCTCCGAATAAGGAAAAAGCAATACGCGTTTGCGACCCGCAAACTGCGTATGCATGATATGACTCATGTCGATATCAAAATGCATATGTGTGATACTTCCCGCACCTCCAACAAACAACATCGGGAACTTCTTTACAAAACCCTTCATCAGGTGTTCGGGCCATGTAAAATCTTCCGTCAGCTTTGGTGCGTGGTCAAAAATATTGAAGAGAAAAATGCGCCATTCAGCAGGGCCACTGCTGATCATATCAATATACTTACCAAAAGTTGTGTACTCGTCGGCTGTGTTTATAGGAGTAGTACTGTTGCTTTTTATGTTATTGTAAATTCCAACTTCCTGGTCGCCCACCAATTCCTTAAAGTAGTTCCAGTTCCATTTGTTCATTGCAGGCCATCCGTTCGACAGGTTACGGATAACCACAGGCTTTTTCGGGAGGTAATAATTCTGAGTAAAATCTTTCTCGGAGATGGAGTCAACCCTGTCCACCGGTTCTAAATGCATCGTAGTTCTGTTTATTATTAAAATCTAAAATGTTCTGTTGATATCAAAACTCTCCAGTTCTTTTACCACCGCGGTGACAAAACTAGCACCCATCGATCCATCGATGATCCTGTGATCATATGACATCGATACATACATCATGTGACGGATGGCGATGCTGTCACCCATTTCTGTTTCAACAACAACCGGACGTTTTTTAATCGCACCGGTGGCGAGTATAGCTACCTGGGGTTGGTTAATCACCGGAGTTCCCATCAAACTTCCAAAAGTTCCTACGTTAGTGAATGTAAATGTTCCTCCGGAAGTATCATCCGGGCGAAGTTTGTTAGTACGTGCACTGTTGGCCAATCCATTAACCTGTTTCGTCAGGCCCATCAGGCTCAGCTGATCAGCATTTTTAATAACAGGAACAATCAGGTTCCCGGAAGGCAATGCTGTTGCCATTCCGATATGTATATCTTTTTTAATGATGATCTTGTCGCCTTCAACACTGGAATTTAACCAGGGGAATTTCTTCAGGCAGTGAACAATTGCTTCAATAAAAAGAGGAGTAAATGTGATTTTCTCACCTTCTCTTTTTTCAAACTCTTTCTTATTTTTTTCTCTCCATAGTACAAGATTGGTAACGTCTGCTTCAGAGAAACTGGTCACATGTGCACTGGTCGCTTTACTTCGAACCATATGTTCAGAAATCAAACGACGCATACGATCCATTTCAATGATCTCCACATTTCCGCCGGAAATTGTTGCGATAGGCTGGATCGGTTGGGGTGCCGGTGTTTCTTTTCTTTCAACGGGTTTTGGCGCAGCAGCAGCTGGTTTTTCGATGTACTGTGGTTGTGGTTCCGGCCTGGGTTCAGCTTTAGGAACCGCAACTGGCGGCGCGCCATTTCTGCGATGGGCTACATATTCCAGTATATCTCTTTTGGTAACCCGACCCTCATTTCCTGTACCTGAAATATGTTCCAGTTCCGTCATTGGAATTTTTTCGTTGGCTGCAATATTTAAAACCAACGGAGAGTAAAATCTTGCACCTTCTGATTTTACTGTATGGGGAATATGGGATGGAACGTAAGGAATTTCTTCGGCACTTACATCATCTTCCGCAACAACTGCTTTCCTTGTCGGATGAAATTCAATATGAGCTGATTGCGCAGGAACCTGTACTCTCTCTGCTTCTGCTTCTCTTTCTTCACCAACACCAACTTTAATCCGCGCTATGACCGCACCAACAGGAACTACATCATTTTCATTATAAAGCAATTCCTGTATAACACCTTCCGCTGTTGAGGGTACTTCGCTATCCACTTTATCAGTAGCAATTTCCAAAACGGATTCATCCTGTTTTACAAAATCGCCGGGCTTTTTGTGCCATTTCAACACCGTCGCTTCCATAATACTCTCACCCATTTTTGGCATAACCAGGTCAACCATGGCCATAGCGTTCTGCATTTTTACATATGAACAATACAGGAGAAACCTTTCCTCCCGTTTTAATCGGCGGTAAAGGTAAAAGATTTCGAAGATATGTGCTTTCAGGGCTACTGGTCGAGGATAAATTTCCGGAGTATATTCAGGCCATACATGGCCGTCATTTCGATATTGCGTTGACGGTCAAACCGGAAATAATAACTGTGCGCTTCAGAAGTTTTTCTGGAGGCAACAGCAATCCAGACGGTACCTACAGCTTTTTCCGGAGTTCCACCATCAGGCCCCATAATTCCGGAAGTAGCAATGGAAAAGTCGCTGCCGGTGTGGCGGAGTACGCCTTCGGCCATTTCTATAACAGTTTCGCGACTGACTGCTCCATAACCTGCCAGCGTTTGCGGACGAACATCGATGAATTTCTCTTTAAGGTTATTGGAATAGCTAACGACGCCACCTAAAAAAAACTGGCTGCTACCGGGGAATTGTGTTAATGTGTGAGCGATATAACCGCCTGTGCAGCTTTCCGCTATGGAGAGTGTCTGCTTTTTTTGTTTAAGAAGATCGCCCACCACTTCCTGCATCGTCGTATCCCTATCCGCAACGAGTACATCAGCGATCTGCTGTTTCAGCATATCGAATTCGGCTTCGAGTTTGGCTGCAGTTTTCGGGTCATTGCCATGTGCAGTAAGGCGAAGCTTGACCATTCCATAATTGGGTAGATAGGCCAACTTGATATTTGATGGTAATGTAGATTCAAATTCCTTAATGCGTTCCGCAAGAAATGATTCGCCGATACCAGCAGTCAATAATGTACGATGGACAATGGGCGGAAGCTGAAACTTTTCCGCAAGTTTTGGAAGAACCGAATGGATCATCATTCCCTTCATCTCGTGTGGCACGCCCGGCATACTCATAAAGATCCGGTTGTTTTTTTCGAACCACATGCCAGGTGCCGTGCCTCGTTTATTCTGGATCACAGTACAGGTGTCGGGAACTTCTGCCTGTTTCAGATTGCGTTCCAGCAGTGGTTTTTTAAGATAAACTTCAAAAATGTGTTTTACATTCTGCAGCGCTTCTGCATTTACTACCAGCTTCCCATCAAAGTACTGACACAGCAGTGGTTTGGTGATATCATCAGCAGTAGGACCGAGACCGCCGGTTATTAAAATTACATCAGAAAGCCTGCTTTCTTCTTCCAGCGATTGCCATATATCTTTCCATACATCGCCGACGGCTAACCGACGATGTACCCATATCCCGATTTTATTTAACTCCTGGGCAATCCATGCACTGTTTGTATCAATGGTCTGACCAATCAGGAGCTCATCTCCAATGGTGATAATTGTGGCATTTATATTTCTGGTGGTCATGTCCAGAATTTTGATATTGGGTTATTTTAGTGCAATCTACAAAGCTTATGCTAAAACTGACTTTTGTTATCTGTAGTTTAATTAGTATATATAGTATCCGGGCGCAGGATATGCGAAGCCGGGTTAATACGCTCGTGTCTGCATTTGAAAAAAGCAGGCAGTTTAAACATGCAATCGTTTCCATATCTATTGCAGAAACTTCAGGGGGTAAGATTGTGTATGAGAAAAACAGTCAATCAGGACTTGCACCTGCCAGCTGTCTTAAAATCTTAACAGCAGCAACGGCATTGGATCTTTTTGGAGAAGATTTCCGGTACCAGACAAAGTTCGGTTATACGGGTACGGTATCAGATGGCATCCTGGATGGAAATATTATCATCACCGGCTCCGGTGACCCAAGCCTGGGTTCGGAGAGGTTTAAAGAGACGCATCCCGATAATATCTGCGGTGAACTTCAGCTGCAGCTAAACAATCGCGGTATTGAATCGGTGAGAGGAGTCTGGCAGACGGATCCCCGGCAGACAACGGATGTTGAAATCCCAGGAGGATGGATATGGGATGATATCGGTAATTATTATGGTGCGGGTTTTTCCGTTTTCAACTGGCATGAAAACAGTTATCGCATTTTCATGAAGCCGGGAAAGAAAGTAGGAGATCCGGTGGTTATCGTTGAAAAACGGCCGCAGAATAATTTTCCCGTCCGCAGTGAAATCACAACGGGAAAAAAGGGTAGCGGAGATAATGCTTATGTGTATTTCAAGCCTGGAACGGACAGCATGATTTATCGCGGAACCGTTCCCTGTTGTATTGATAGTTTTGATATCGATGCCGCGATGCCCGATCCTGCACGTCAGATGATCATGCGGTTATCAACCTGTGTCGGTACCGGCAATAATAAAAAAGAAAACTTACCATTAACTGCAGTTACATCATTTTACACTCATCGATCGCCAACGCTGGCTGAACTCACCAAACCATTTCTTCAAAAGAGTATAAATCTTTATGGAGAATCGTTTCTTCATCTGATCAATACAAAGAACAATTCAAGTGATGCTTCAGGTGATCTGATTTCATTTGTGCAGGAATTCTGGGAGAAGAAGGGAATTGACAAATCGGCGATGCAAATCGAGGATGGAAGTGGGTTATCTCCCGGGAACAGAATAACAACAGACGCCCTTGTTAAAGTTTTACTTTATGCAGGATCGAGACCCTGGTTTAGTAGTTTTTATGATGCTTTGCCGGTGATCAACGGACTCAAAATGAAAAGTGGTTATATAGAGGGAACAAGGTCGTACACAGGATTTATTAAAAGTAAAACTGGAAAAGAATATTGTTTTTCACTGATTGTCAATAATTACGATAAGAGTTTTGCAACTGTTACTGCAAGTATATTTCAGTTGTTGGATCAGTTGAGTAAGTCTGGTCTGGATTGATAATTACCCGGAATAATTTCAAATAAGTCAGCATTTCTATGTGCCTTTGTTTACTATGATTGCTATGTGGTTCAAAAAGAAAGGAGTCATTGTTGAACCACATAGTTAACAATAGGCACATAGGATTAGTCCGAAAATTATCAGGTCGAAAAATCTGCCACCTACTTCCCGGCAATTCCATCCAGGCTCGCCTTCCCGGGACCGCAAAGAAGGATCACAATAAATCCCACGATAAATAAACTTCCATGTTCGCCATCGCCAAAGATAGCACCGCCATGTGCCTGGATAACTGCAACAGAAGTGGAGATAATTAATGGAATCACCGCAAAACGAGTGAATAAGCCCATAATGAGAAATGCAGCGCAGAAGAATTCAGAGAATACAACAAGTCCTAATGAAATGGAAGAACCCATTCCGAGAAAGTTGATAAAGTTTTTCTTGTATTGTGCGAAATGAACCAGCTTATCATATCCATGTGGTATCATCAGTGCACCAAGACCAATACGCAAAATGAACATGGATAAATTAAAAGCCCAATCCTTGTATCCGATATTCATTAATTTTTTCATAGTAGTAATGTTTTGTTTTGGCAGGCAAAGGTAGTAAGAAGTAAGTAGTAAGTAGTAAGTAGTAAGTAGTAAGTATTAACAGCCCGTGCAAGATAATTCAGTGATCGTATAAGGCAGCGGGCAACAGGCAGCAGATCACCGCGATCAACGTTTTAGAAGAGAATACGGAATACGGAATACAGGATACAGGAAGAAAACTGAAAACTGAAAACCGAAAACTGTCAGAGCCTTGCCAGGTTAACTGTATAGTATTTACTGCGTGTTGCTGCTGCCTTTAATAAAATCATTTGATTAGTGTCAACGCCGATATCAGTTTGGTGATTTGAATTTATCTGCTGCCTGCTTACCGCTGCCTCCTAACAACTAACAACTAACAACTAACAACTAACAACTAACAACTAACAACTAACAACTAACAACTAACAACTAACAACTCTTTAACAAAACATTATCCGCCTCCATTAATCCATCCATTTACTTTGCCGTCAATTTATCCACAGCACTGTTAGTATAGTTTTTGCTGGGTGCCATAGTCATAAAGTACTTTCGACGTTGGTTTTAACACAATACTATCATTTTTATTAAAATACGATCTGTACGATGTCGTTACTCCTGCAACATGGTCTTATCATGAAAAGAACATTTTCAATCATTCTCCTTTCCTTTTCGCTTACAGCGAATGCCCAGGAAACAAAGATCTACGACGATCCGCAACAGAAATTCTGGGAAGCAAAAGAATACTTTCAGAAAGAGCAATACAGTCTCGCATACCCGATTTTTAAAGAACTCCGGCAGGATCTGCGAAACATCAATCACGCTACTGAAAGAGCAGTTTCTGCAGAGATTGATTTTTATACGATCGCCTGCGGACTTAAACAAAACGAAGCCACAGCAGCCGAGGCTGCACGTTCATTCATTGCAATGGACCGCAACGATGCACTGAATCAGAAAATGGCTTTTCACCTCGCTGAATACTATTTCCGTCACGAGGATTTAAAGAATGCGCAGGTTTTCTATGAGATGACGGATATCAGTCAGCTGACAAATGATCAGATTGCTGACATGAAATTCCACCAGGCTTATGCTTATTTTACGAACAAGCAATTCGATAAAGCAAAACCATTATTTAACAGTATTCGCAGGCTGGATGATTATCCCGGTAAGGAAGATGCCAATTATTACTATGGTTTCATTTCTTACTATGATAAAAATTTCGGAGAAGCAATGGATGCTTTCCGGAAAGTTGAAAAACATCCGCAGTATGGAAAGGTGGTTCCTTTCTATATTATGAATATTCTATATTTCCAGGGAAAGAAGGATGAGGCTATGCGATATGCCGAAGCAAATGTACGTCAGACCTCATCACTTTATGAATCAGAAATGCAATTGATGTTGGGCCATGTGTACTTTGAGAAAAAAGATTATACAAAGGCATTACCCTACCTGGAGTCAGTAAAGAAAAGCGGTGCAAAGCTTAATCGTGAAACGACATACGAACTCAGTTATAGTTATTATGAAGCGAAGCAGTATGCGAAAGCCGTAGATGGATTCAAACAACTGACAGAAGGAAAGGATTCGCTGAGTCAGAGTGCAATGTACCTATTGGGGGATACCTATCTGAAGTTGGGGCAGAAGTCAAATGCAAGAAACGCGTTTTCATTCTGTGCATCTAACAGCGCTAATCCGCAGCAGAAAGAAATTTCATCCTTTAACTATGCAAAGCTTTCCTACGAGCTCGGTTTCCAGGATATCGCGATCACTGAATTCAAATCATTTTTGACGAAGTATCCCAATTCAGTGTATGCGAAAGAGGCAAGAGAGCTGATGGTGGGATTGCTTGCCGGGACGAATAATTACCGCGAAGCAATGACGCTTCTTGAATCTTTAAAAGAGCCATCTGAAGCAGCGAAAAAATTGTATCACAAAGTAGCGTACGGCCGTGCAATGGAGCTGATGGAAGATCAGAATCTCCGTGGTGCTGAAACGCTGCTGGATAAAGTAATCAAAGATCCCAATGCAGGAAGTCTGGCTTCACCCGCTTTGTTCTGGAAAGGTGAGATCGGGTACAGGCTGGGAAAAACCGACGAATCAATAAAATCTTTACATAGTTATTTGTCTGGTGAAATGGTGTCGATGGGTGAAGCGAATCCGACACACGCAAAATATGATCTGGGGTATGGCTATCTCCGCAAAGAGAATTATGGTGTTGCGCTTGGATTTTTCGAGCAGGTAGCGCGTTCCGTTAAGTTGAATTCTTCTCCGATGGAACAGGATGCATGGCTTCGCGCAGCAGATTGCCATTTCATGACAAAGAATTTTTCCAGAGCAGGATCGATGTATACGCAGGCAATTGATTACTCCTGGCCGGCTGCCGATTATGCAGTCTATCAGAACGCAATGATCGCCGGAATAAAAAGCCCTTCTGAAAAAGTTAATCTGCTGAAGACTTTTGAACGTAGATATCCCGCATCTGAATTAACGCCTGCTGTGCAGATGGAAATTGCTAACACATATTTGTCTGAAGAAAAATACAAAGACGCGATTCCTTATCTCAACCAGGTGATCAAAGCTTCAGGAAATCCGGAAAACGTAAAACCAAAAGCATTGCTTCGTTTGGGTATCGCATATTATAATCTGGATAATAATAAAGAGGCACTTGAAAGCTATAAAAAGCTCGTCTCTCAATATCCTGATGCACCGGAAACGGAATCTGCATTGGAAAGTGCAAAAGCAATTTATGTTGAAGAAGGAAAAACCGGTGACTATGTAGCTTTCCTTCGTTCTACCGGCCGTTCGATTACGCGTAACCAGGAAGATTCACTTTCTTTTGCAGCGGCAGAAGCGAAGTATGCAGGAAACGACCAGGCTGCAGCACTGAATGGTTTCAATCAGTATCTCCAGCAGTTTCCGGAAGGAGAATTTGCCAATGATGCCTGGTTTTACAGAAGTGAAATATACAATACAAAGAAAGACTGGAAAAATGCGGTTGAAGGATATCAGAAAGTTGCTGACCGGGGCACATCCAGGCACGTTGAGAAAGCTGCCTACCAGGCAGCGCGCATAAATTATTTCGAATTACAGAATTACCCGCAGTCAGAAAAGTATTTCGCACTGACTAAATCGGTTAGCAGTGATCGTGAGATCAGGCTGGATGCGATGCGCGGATTATTGAGGAGTCAGTACCAGCAGAAAAAATGGTCAGATGCATCGGAAAATGCGCGTGAACTGATGAAAGAAAAATCCATCAGCGCAGATGATAAAGTGCTGGCGGGAATGGTACAGGCGAAAGCTTTACAGAACGATCAGAAATTCAGTGAGGCAATTCAGCAATTCCGAACCGTTACCGCAGCAAATTCAGGTTCATATGCAGCTGAAGCCAGGTATGAAATTGCATCTTCTTATCTGCTGTTGAATGATCTGAAGAATGCAGAAAAAGCAGCGCTCGAAACAATCAATAAATCCGGGTCTTACGACTTCTGGATAACCAAAGCATATATTTTACTGGGCGAGGTGTACTGGAAGCAGAAAGATTATTTCAATGCAAAAGCTACGCTGCAGAGTGTAGTCGAAAACAGCAAGATTACGGAACTGAAAGAAGAGGCGAATGTGAAACTGGAGCTGGTTACAGAAGATGAGCGTAAATCAAGCAATGTTAAAACCAATTAATTCCCATCGGCACATGTCCATCAGAATAAAATATTTCAGAAAATCGGTTTTGATTATCGCCTCGCTTGCATCTGTAATTGGCGTAAGCGCACAGGATGGTAAAAAACAAACGATCGATATCACCTCGTCATTCAAACCGGTATTGCGCAATGCTGCAAAGTTGAATTTCAATTCATCAACGCCGCCTGCTGATACCAGCCGACCGAGATTGCAATACCAGATCCCGGTACAACCGGTAATGCCGGGCCTGCAACCTATTGCATTGAAACCGCTGGCGATGGAAATCGACAGCAACAGTTCATGGGTGAACAGTAATTATGTGAAGGTTGGTTTTGGTAATCTTACAACACCTTATGTGAAAGCAGGCCTGAGTTTAGGAACGCAGGATACCAGGTTTAATGTTTTTGCTGATCATATTTCATCCCGCGGAAAAATCGATTACCAGGATTATTCACGCACCGGTTTCTCCGGGCATTTCTTTTCGCATGTAGGAAACAACCTGGAGTTTCATGCGAAAGCAGGATTTAACCAGGATCAGTATTACCAATATGGATTTGATCAAAGCGCGCATTCCTTTGCGAAGGAAGACCTGAGGCAACGTTTCACGACAACTTCCGGTGAAGCGGGTCTGAGAAATCTTTCTCCGACGGAATTCGGATTAAGTTTTGCACCGGTGTTAAAAATAAATGGCTTCCGCGATAATAAAGACAACAACGAATTCAATGCGATACTTGATGCTCCTTTAAATAAATCGGTAGGTGATAACATGGCCATCATGTTGGGATTGAGGGCAGATATCACAAGATACCAGCCTGCACAATTGAAATCGATCACAAACAATTTATTCAGCGTTCCTGTATCATTTATTTACAGCAAACCAAATTTGCGTTTACAGGCGGGTGCAGCTCCTGCATGGGACCAGGGCAAGTTTACTCTGCTACCGGATTTCATGGCTGAATTTCCTGTTGCAGATGAAAAATGGATCATACAGGCTGGATGGATCAGTTACTTTGATAAGGGGAACTACAAACGTTTTGCAAGTCTGAATCCTTACCTCAATGCCCCGGATTCATTGCGCAATACAAGGATCACCGAAGTATTTGGAGGATTCAAAGGTGTACTGTTTAGTAAACTTTCCTATAACCTGAAAGTTGGTGGCGTTGAGTTCAGAAATCTCCCCTTGTTCGTCAATGATAAAGTGAGTGGCAAGTCGTTCGACATTTTATTTGAAGAAAAACTTCGGGCATTCAAGTTCCAGGCAGAGTTAGGATATACGCTTGGAGAGAACGTTTCGGTACTCGCTGGTTTGACCCTCTACAATTTTGGAAAACAGGTTTATCAACCAAGACCATGGGGTATAATCCCAACGGAATTTTACACGCACGTGCGCTGGAAAATCATAAAAGATCTCTGGTTCAAAACAGATCTGTTTATGTGGGAAGGCGCGGTATACCAGAAACAGGATAATTCAGCAGACAGGCTCCCCGGGGCTTTTGATCTCAATGCTGGTCTTGAATTCAGGGTGATGAAAAACCTCATGCTCTGGGCACAGTTCAATAATATCACCAACTCAAAATACCAGCGCTGGAGTCAGTATGATGTGTATGGGTTTAATATGCTGGGTGGCGTCACTTTTACGTTTTAGGTTCTAAGTTCTAGGTGATAAGTTAGCTTTTGAGTGTACAATACATATTTGATCTGAAAAACAGATTTGTTTTTAAAGAATCATTTCTGTTACTCAGTGCAAATGCGAATCGTATCTTAAAATTGATAAGTTTACTTACAACCTATAACCTAAAACTTATCACCCACAGGGCATCACTATCCACATCCCGTGTATAATTTTTATGTAATTTTCCGCTGCTGAATCCTATATCTTTGATTCACATCGGTAGATTATGAAGGCAAAAGAGCTGGCTGACCTCCTGCATCATTTTTTTATCCAGAACTCCTCGTTGAGTTTGCCAGGGATCGGGACGTTTGATATGTTCCGGATTTCTGCACAAACGGATTTCGCCAATAAGAAAATCATTCCGCCAACATTCAGCATCAGCTACAATACCAACCAGGATTCTCCCAATAAGGATCTGTTCGATTATGTTTCCAGGAAGAAGAATATTCCCGAATGGGAAGCGATCAAGATGGTGAATGATTTCGCCTTTGATCTGAAAAATTCTTTGAAGAACGGAGAAGAAGTAGAGTGGGAGGGAATCGGGTTATTCAAATCGGGATTGAGCGGTGATATCGTTTTTGAACCTCATCGCCTGTCTTATGAATTCATTCCGCATGTCGGCGCGAGAAGAGTGATCCGCAGAGAAGAGAATCACCAGGTGATGGTGGGTGATCGGCAGCTGAGCAAAGAGGAAATGCAACACCTGCTGGCGCATGAAACAAAAGAAATAAGAGATCGGGAAAGCTGGTGGATCTATGCCGCCATCATTACTGCGATTGCTGTAATACTGATTGCAATACGTTTGTTCACTTCGGATGGAGGATTCGCCACCGGTCGCAAACAACAGATTCGCCCGGAAGACAGTCATTCCACATATTCAAATCTTCCCTAGTCATTGATCATGATCCGATATGAGCGCTGCCCTGTTTGCTCTTCTACCGAAATTTCTACTGAAGGAAATATAACCGACTATTCTGTAACAGGTGAAATTTTCCCGATCTGTAAATGTGCCGCCTGCGAATTGATCTTTACACAAACTGTTCCGGATCCTGCATATATCGGAAGATATTATGCTTCGCAGGATTATATCTCACACTCGGATACACACGAAGGATTTATCAACAGGATGTACCATCGAGTGCGTAAACTCACGCTGGAGACCAAAAGAAAAATCATTACCGATTTTGTACATAAGCAAGCCGGAACCTTACTTGATTATGGTTGTGGCACCGGCGCGTTTTTAAATGAAATGCGCACCTACGGCTGGACGGTAACAGGTCTTGAACCTGACGAAGGCGCAAGAAAGAAAGCGAAACAATTGTACAACCTGGTGATCACTCCCGAAACTGATCTTGCATTACAGAAGGATAAATATTTCGATGCGATCACGCTCTGGCACGTCCTCGAGCACGTGTACGATTTGCACGAAACAGTAAAACATCTCACACGTATTTCCAATCCGAGCGGGAAAATTTTTATTGCTGTTCCGAATTATAAGAGTCGTGATGCAGAAATCTATAAAGAGTTCTGGGCTGCCTGGGATGTACCGCGGCATCTGTACCATTTCTCACCGAAGTCGATTGAAACATTAATGGATGCGCATGACTTTAAAGTGGTGGATACTTTGCCGATGTGGTTCGACAGTTTTTATGTGAGTATGCTGAGCGAGAAGTACAAAAAATCAAAATACCAGATCCCCCGCGCGATCCTCTCCGGTCTGAGATCGAATATCAATGCTTTCTCCAATAAGAATACCTGCAGTTCGCAGATTTATGTTTGTGAACGGAAAACCAAACTGCATTTAAGCTAGCAGTTATAAGTTTTAGGTTGTCGGGTTTTAAGTCACTGGTTGCAGGTGAAACATTCGGCTACTTCGTTGTTACCTCAAAAACACAACGTAATCCTGTTACTGCTTTTTCCTGCAGCCTTCTGCCTGCGTACTCCTGCCTGATAAAGGTCCAACCACAAAGGCCTAGAAGAAGGCACGCAACGGGAATACAAAGAAGTTTTAAGTTGTGATGTCTGCTTGGCATCCTTTGCTGGCTCCTGACTCCCGTATTCTGTATTCTACACGCTCATCATCAGGCTGTTCCTGGTGCCTGATGCCTATTTATTATTGCCTAATATTGCCTCCGCTTTCCTTATCGCCGGATCGCCTTCATTATTCACCACATAATATCCTTCATTACGCCATTGCTGACGTGCCAGCATGCTCTTGAATCGTTTTTTCAGCATCACTGTTTCCTTTTCATTCAGGTTTGGAATGACCAGACTGTCTTTCCTTGCAAAATCAATCAACTGATTGATCGCATCATCACTCACTTCATATTCCTTATTGAACTGAACAGGAGTGGCATACTTCGTGAATTGCGTTTTGTTCGCGATATAATACCAATACGCAAAATTTCCAATTGAATTTTTCCGGTAGAACAAACTAACGGTAGTATCAATGTTCAATGTATCAAATGCAACAAAAACATCCGGTGAAATTCCACCACCGCCATATACTGATTTGCCTGCTGCTGTTTTAAAAGCTTTCCCATTCGCATATACATTACTGTCGGCATTTACAAATGCGCCATGCTGGTAGCGTTCGAGGATTTCATCATGATACTTGTCAATTCCGTCTTCATAAGGTTTCTGGATACTTCTTCCCAATGGAGTATAATAACGGGCAACAGTCAATCGCAAAGCTGCGCCATCTTTCAAACCATATTGTTCCTGTACCAAACCTTTCCCAAAACTGCGGCGACCCACAATGGTTGCACGATCCCAATCCTGCAGCGCACCCGCGAGTACTTCACTTGCAGAAGCTGATCCTTCATTCATCAACAGCACCAGCTTGCCTTCTTCAAATAAACCGGGCCTTCTTCCTTTATACTCTCTTCTCGGACTATGTTTTCCTTCGGTATAAACAATCAGTTTATCTCCGGGTAAAAATTCATCGGCAATTTCTACAGCTTCATCCATGATACCACCACCATTATCTCTTAGATCAAGCACGAGTTCTTTCATCCCTTCTTTCTGGAGCTTCTCCAGGGATGCCATGAATTCCTCATAAGTGCTTTCAGCAAATTTGTTCAAACGGATATAGCCTGTTGTATTGTTCAGCATGTATGCTGCATCGAGGGAATACAAGGGTATGAAACCACGGGTGATAGTAAATGGCATTTTCCGGGCACCACGGAGAATGTTAACCGAAACCTTTGTGCCACGAGGTCCACGTAACAAGCCACGGATTCTGTCGGAGGTAATATTATTTCCGGCAACCACTGAATCACCTACCGTAATTATTCTATCGCCCGGAGAAAGTCCGGCCTGGTCACTGGGCCCACCTTTCAGAACCGTAAGGACATGTACCGTATCCTTAAAAATATTAAACTCAACACCGATGCCTTCAAACCTTCCGGCCAGATCTTCATTGACACCACGTAAATCTTCTGCCGGAATATAGATGGAATGAGGATCCAGTTTGGTCAGCATTTCCTCGATGGCCGTATTTCCAAGCGAATCAACACTCACATTATCAACATAGCGCGCGCGGATAAGATCAAGAACTTCACTCAGTGAACCACGGCTCACATTGCGAAACATATTCCCCGCAATCGGCATATTGGAATGCAACCGATAACCCAGGAATATTCCGACAATAACAGCAAACGCAAACAGCAGGGGTAGTAGGATCTGTAATTTTTTATTCTTCATTGCTTACCTTGTACTCTAATGATAAACACGAAATTGCTGAATTAAGTTGAATATTTTATGCCGGTGGTAAAATTGATAGCGGATAGCGGTTCTACTAAAGCAGAATGGTGCCTGGTCAAAGGAAAATCCAGAAAGACCATATTATCTCATGGGATCAGTCCCTATTTTCTCAATAAGGATCAGATCATACGACTGATCAGTGAAGAGGTGTTACCGTCGATCGAAAAAGATAAGGTGGATGAAGTTTTTTACTATGGTACAGGTTGTTTAAGTAAAACAAATGCGGCAATGGTGAAGTCGGCTTTAAAAGCTGTTTTTCCCGCTGCTTATATCCGCGTAAATCATGACCTGGCTGGTGCGGCTATTTCGGTTTGCGGAAAAGGAAAAGGAGTTGCATGTATCCTCGGCACCGGGTCGAATTCCTGTTATTATAATGGCAATAAGATTGTGAAAAATAGTCCGGGCCTCGGGTATGTGCTCGGAGACGAGGGTAGTGGCGCCTATCTCGGGAAAAAAGTATTGCAATATTATCTGTATAACACTTTTGATGATGAACTGCGCGCTCTTTTCGATGCGAAATATGTGACGACACAATCAGAAATTCTTGATCATGTATATAAACAACCGCTGGCCAACCGCTACCTGGCTTCCTATGCAATGTTTCTCGCAGAAAACCGCGGACATTATATGATCGAGAATATTATAGAAGATGGAATTAATGACTTCTTCTTTCATCACATCTGTAAGTACAGGGAGAGCTGGACTTCACCGATTCATTTTGTAGGAAGCATCGCTTTTGGTTTTGCTGATGTGGTGGAGACATTGTGCAGTAATTATGAATTCAAACTGGGAAAGATTTCACGCAACCCGATGGATGGGTTGGTAGATTATCATATTAAATATGGAAGAGAATGATGTTCAACGTTCAACGTTCAACGTTAAACGTTGAGCGTTGAGCGTTGAACGTTAGACCAAACTAATAATAACATGGCATTAAACGGAGACTCAGCGTTTATAAAGGTGACGGAGCAGGATTCAAAATATCATCACCTGGAAAAGATGAGTGTATATGAATTGCTGACGAATATTAATAAGGAAGATAAGGAGGTACCGCTGGCGGTGGAGAGAGCTATTCCGCAGATTGAAAAACTGGTGAGTGCAGTTGGGGATAAAGTGCTTGCTGGCGGAAGACTTTTTTATATCGGCGCGGGTACCAGCGGAAGACTTGCAGTTGTTGACGCGAGTGAATGTCCACCAACATTTGGCGTGCCTCATGGATTGGTTTTGGGTATAATTGCCGGTGGTGAAAATGCAATGTTCAAAGCTGTTGAATTTGCAGAGGACAGTATAGAAGATGGTTGGAAGGATCTCGAAGCTCATGGTATCAGCTCAAAGGATGTTGTTATCGGAATCGCTGCGAGCGGAACCACACCCTATGTAATCGGAGCACTTGAACAATGCAGGAAACGCGACATCATCACAGGATCCATCACCTGCAATCCGAATGCGCCGGTATCAGCGGTTGCTGAATTTCCGGTGGAAGTAGTTGTTGGTCCCGAGTTCATTACCGGCAGCACAAGAATGAAAAGTGGCACCGCGCAGAAGCTCGTGCTGAATATGATTTCCACTTCAGTAATGATCATGCTGGGTCGTGTGCAGGACAATAAGATGGTACATATGTTGCTGAGTAATGAGAAATTAATTGACCGGGGTGTGCGGATGGTAATGGAAAAACTGACCAATGCAGATTATGCAAAGGCAAAAGAATTATTGCTTCTGCATGGAAGTGTTAAGAGAGCCATCGAGGCAGGCGTTTGAAGAAGAAAGAGGTAATTTTGGGGCAATAGTGAGAAGGCAATAGGAAGAATACAGAATACATAATTCAGAATCGGGATATAGGTAAATTTCGAAAACTGAAAACTGGAAAAACAGAACAGTAACTTCCTTTGAACTTTGAACCGGCTGTTTGAACGAACAACGAACAACGAACAACGAACAACGAACAACGAACAACTGGCTGTTTCTGACAACTACAATGAACAATGAACTATGAACTAGCAAATGCACGACATCGAACCATATTACAACTGGCGGCATTTATATATGTCGGAAGAAGACGAGCGATCGCCGTTCTATGGTCGCGAGTATAGTGAATTTGAATTTACTCAGACCGTTTATAATTATTTTATCCATCCTCAGTGGGATGAATTTGGATCACGCACACTTTACCTGAAATTACTTTTTGTCGACTACGAACAGGGATTTGCGATCATCGAGCTGATAGGAGAGTGGAACGATGCTATTGAAAATGATATCATGACACTCAAGCGTGAGATCATTGATAAACTCATTTCCGAGGGAATTTATAAATATATCCTGATCTGCGAGAACGTGATGAATTTTCATAGCTCGGATTCGAGTTATTATGAAGAATGGATTGATGATATCAAAGATGAAGGGGGCTGGATCGTGATGATCGATATGCCGGAACAAAGTCAGTATGATTTTCACCGGGCGCATATTGACCGGTATGTCGAATTTCTTTCTGTGCAACAATGGAGAACAATGCAACCCATGCATCTTTTTTCTGCTATCGATAATAAAATGCTTCGGCGTTTGCAAAGCTGAGATGAAAGTATTTGTTACGGCTTTTAACTTTTCAGACTTGAAATTAAATCGTAGATTGTTGACACTCTTCTAAAGCACATAGCGTTTTTCCGCATTCGCCATGAACCTTGCCGAAAAAGGAAGAACTAAGAATATGCTCAATACCGTTATTACGGGCACCGGCGCTTTTATTCCTGAAACCGTACAATTCAATACAGATTTCCTGAAAGATGTTTTTTACGAAGCGAACGGTTCTCCAATTTTAAATACCACTGCCGTCACTATCACCAAATTTCATAAAGTTACCGGCATTCGTGAGCGCAGGTATCTTACAGCCGATATTTGTACATCCGACATGGCAGCAGAAGCTGCCAGGAAAGCAATTGAAAATGCCAGCTGTGATCCGGAATCTTTGGATCAGATTATATTGGCGCATAATTTCGGCGACATATCTCCTGAATCAAATCAATCCAGGATCGTACCTTCCTTAGCATCAAGAGTAAAACATCTTCTCGGAATTCGTAATCCCGATTGCGTAGCCTACGACATTATATTTGGTTGCCCTGGTTGGCTGCAGGGGTTTATACAGGCGCATTCATTTTTATCTTCCGGAATGGCAAAGCGTATTTTATTGATCGGTGCAGAGTCCCTTTCACGTGTAATTGATCGAACTGATCGTGACAGTATGATATTTGCTGACGGAGCAGGTGCCTGTATTCTTGAATATAAAGAAAATTTAAGTGGAAGCGGTGTTCTCGGATTTTGTTCTCAGTCGCATTCAGGCGAAATATTTGATTCAATCAGCATGGGAAAATCTTATGGTCCGGAGAATGGTGCGGAAAAGCTTTTCCTGAAGATGAAAGGGCGCAAGGTCTATGAATTTGCCATCCGGCATGTCCCGCAGGCAATGAAAAAGTGCCTTGAAATAAGCAGAGTCGATATCTCCGAAATCAGGAAGATTTTCCTCCACCAGGCAAATGAAAAAATGGATGAAGAAATTCTGAGAAGATTTTACGAATTATATGGCATCAGGGAACCGGCATATAATGTTATGCCCATGAGTATTCATTGGCTGGGCAATAGTTCGGTTGCCACAATTCCTACCCTTTATGACCTGGTAAGCCGTGGTGAAATACCGGAACACAAATTACATGAAGGCGATGCGGTTTTATTCGCATCTGTTGGAGCTGGAATGAACATCAATGCGTTGTGTTATCGTATATAATACATGCATCCATAAAAAAACCGGAAGCCGACGGGTATCGCTGACTTCCGGATTTATGTAATGTGCAATTTTTCAGAAACGACTTTTGAAATTAGATTTTGGCTTTTCCCTGGCTTCCGCTACAGAAATTTGCCTGCCACTTAATTCCTGACCATCGATACTTTTAATTGCAGTTTCAGCGTCTGCTTTCGACTCCATATCAACAAATCCAAAGCCGCGGCTGGACCCGGTATCTCTATCCATTATAATTTTTACGGATGTCACAGGTCCGAAGGGTTCAAATAATTTCCTTAATTCAGATTCGCTTGTCTGGTAACCCAGATTTGATACATACAAATTCATGTTATAAAAATTGAAGTGATGAGAATCAGACAAAAACCCGCAGCGATTAGAACAGAGAAGAAGAAAATGTTACCGGCACCAGGAGTAAAAATTTTACTGGTCAGTCTGAAAGTTGAAGTGTAATTGCCTGGTTAAATATAGGTTTAATTAATCCAACCAGCGGATTTTTTTGCAGACCTGCTGAAATCGCTATCCTCTCTCAGAAAAAATCATCAACATCATCTGTGATAATATTGGCGACAAGATGATAGCGTGCTAAATAGCATTAGAATATTCTGAGAATCCATCTTCAATAAATTCAGAACAGATTTTAAAACTCCGGTATATCGACTTCTGTTGACTCCATAAAACTAATCGCATTGCGTCTTTTCGCAGTTTTTATTGGAAACAACGTTCGTCAACTGTCTGCTTTCTGCCGTCTACCGTCTAAAAAAAACTACTATTTTCGGCCATTGTGATTTAATTTTGCATATTAGTTCCAAAACGCAACCCAGCTATGAAGTGGAAACAGGTATTTGCCTCTTCAATCGGTAAGAAGATCATAATGGCGCTTACCGGTCTTTTTCTGATCACCTTTCTCGTTGTTCATGCTTACGTTAATGCCAATGTACTCTTTACCAATGGTGAAGAGAATTTTAACCGGGCCGCTCATTTTATGGGCTCCAACATCATTATTCGGATAGCTGAGATCGGGCTTTTTGCCGGTATCATTTTACATGTTGTACAAGGCTATATGTTTGAAATTTCCAATCGCGGAAAGCGTGCAAACAAATATGCTGTAAAAGCAGGAAATGCCACGAGTACATGGTATTCCCGCTCCATGGCCCTGCTGGGTACATTGATTCTGTTATTCCTGATTGTACATATCGCCCAGTTCTGGGTCCCTTCCCGCTTTGGTGGATTGGAAGAAGTAACTTACGATGGAAACTTATACCACAACCTGTACGCAAGAATGAAAGCCGTTTTCTCACAGGAATGGGTAATCGCTCTTTATCTGTTAGGTTGTTTCTCACTGGCCTGGCACTTGCTGCATGGTTTCCAGAGCGCATTCCAGACCATGGGATGGAACGATAAAAAATATTTCCCGGTAATCAGACAGGTAGGTGCCTGGTTCTCAGTGATTGTACCACTGATCTTTGCACTGATGCCGTTATTTATGTATTTCGGATGGGAAATTCCTTCCGGAGGTCTGACATTCTTATTCTAAAAAAGGTTCGCGAACCATTATACAATTTGCAATATGCTTGACGCAAAAATTCCTGCGGGTCCGCTTGAAAATAAATGGGAAGACTATAAGGCACATGTGCGTTTGGTAAACCCCGCGAATAAACGAAAACTGGAGGTTATTATCGTTGGCACCGGTCTTGCCGGCGCTTCTGCTGCAGCAAGTCTTGGAGAGCTGGGATATAAGGTGAAAGCTTTTTGCTTCCAGGATTCGCCGAGGCGTGCACACTCGATCGCTGCACAGGGGGGGATCAATGCTGCAAAAAACTATCAGAATGACGGTGACTCTGTATTCCGTTTATTTTATGATACCTTAAAAGGAGGGGATTACCGCGCGCGTGAAGGAAATGTATATCGTCTCGCTGAAGTCAGTGCAAATATCATCGATCAGTGTGTAGCACAGGGTGTTCCTTTTGCCCGCGAATATGGCGGATTACTATCCAACCGTTCATTCGGTGGAACACAGGTACAAAGAACTTTTTATGCTGCCGGGCAAACAGGGCAGCAATTACTGATAGGCGCCTACCAGGCCCTGGAGCGCCAGGTGGCACTCGGGATGGTTGAAATGTATTCCCGGCACGAGATGCTGGAAATCGTAATGGTTGAAGGCAAGGCGCGTGGTATCATCGCCCGCAATCTGGTGACCGGCGAACTCGAACGCCATTTCGGTCACGCGGTATTGCTATGTACCGGCGGGTACGGCAACGTATTTTATCTTTCTACCAATGCCATGGGCTCTAATGTAACTGCAGCCTGGAAAGCGCATAAAAAAGGTGCCTATTTTGGGAACCCTTGTTTCACGCAGATACATCCTACCTGTATCCCGGTAAGTGGTGATCATCAGAGTAAGCTTACGCTGATGTCAGAATCTTTGAGGAATGATGGTCGTATCTGGGTTCCGAAAAAGCAAAATGATAATCGTCCGCCGGCACAGATACCTGAAGAAGAAAGGGATTATTATCTCGAAAGAAGATATCCCGCTTTTGGTAATCTCGTTCCGCGGGATGTGGCATCGAGAGCAGCAAAAGAACGATGTGATGCGGGTTATGGCGTAGGTACTTCGAAACAGGCGGTATATCTTGATTATGCCGCAGCTATCCAACGGTATGGCAAGGCCGAAGTCAATAAAAGAAATCTCAGCAACGCATCCGCAGAAGATATTACTAACCTCGGTAAGGATGTCGTTAAAGAAAAATACGGGAACCTTTTTGATATGTATGGCAAGATCACGGGAGAGAATCCGTATGAAGTGCCGATGCGTATCTATCCGGCGGTGCATTACACCATGGGAGGGCTATGGGTAGATTATGAATTGATGACATCAGTAAAAGGGTTGTACGCGCTGGGAGAAGCAAACTTCAGTGATCATGGTGCAAACCGCCTGGGGGCATCTGCGCTCATGCAAGGTCTTGCTGACGGGTATTTTGTAATTCCGTACACGCTTGGAAATTATCTGGCTGATGAGATCAGTACCAAACCCATTCCGACAACTGATCCTGCTTTTGTGCAGGCAGAAAAGGAGGTGGAAGACAGGATCAACAGGTTGATGAATGTCAAAGGAAAACAGACTGTTGAGAGTTTTCATAAGCGTCTCGGAAAGATCATGTGGGATAAATGCGGAATGGCTCGCAATGCGGAAGGCTTGCGCCAGGCGATACAGGAAATTCGCGCGCTGAAAAAAGAATTCTGGAGCGACGTAAAAATTCCGGGTTCAATTAAAGAAATGAACACTGAACTGGATAAAGCAGGTCGTGTGGCTGACTTTATTGAACTGGGCGAATTGATGTGTCTTGATGCTTTGGAAAGAAATGAAAGCTGCGGAGGTCATTTCCGTGAAGAATCGCAGACACCGGATGGCGAAGCACTGAGGCATGATGACAGGTACATGTATGTGGCTGCATGGGAACTGCTGGGCGACAGCGACTGGAAGCTGCATATGGAACCCTTGAATTATGAGGTGGTGAAACCGAGCCAGAGGAGTTATAAATAGGGACGAGGCAGGAGTTTGGAGGCGGGAGAGAACAGCCAACGTTGAACGTTCAACGCAAAACGGAAAACGCACTATGGAAACGTTTCAGATCATACAAATCACATTCTGGGCGGTAACAGCCCTGGGAGTTTGGCTGACCTGGCAAACGTTCAACGCTAACCGAAAAATCAGGCGTGCAGAGTGGCTGAAGAGTTTGTACGAAAAGTTCTATGAAAATGATCAGTACAAATCCGTGAGGCGATGGATTGATTTTGATACGCTTTCCAGCGAATTGAAGCATGATGGCAGTCACGAAAAAGAAGAGAAGCTGAGTGATTTTCTGAATTTCTTTGAGTTCATCGCTACGCTGGAAAAAATGAAGCAGCTGAGTGTAATGGAGATACAGGATTTATTTTCCTATTATCTCACCAGGATCAGGAGTTCGGAAGTGTGTATGAACTACCTGCAGGTGTACGAATTCAGGAACCTGGAAAAACTCTTGTATAAGTCGTTCAACAGTGTCAAAAAAAGCTAATCCATACTATCTTTTCGTATATGGAACCCTTCGACAGGGAGTATCAGTTCCTTTTAAAAAGAAGATTGAAGAAGAGATGGAGTTTGTGGGGAAGTCGCAGATCACGGGAAAGTTATATGATATAGGGGACTACCCGGGAGCAGTAAAAGAAAAAGAGAAACAGAAAACGGAAACAGATGGTAGAGACAACACACGCGTTGTCCTGGGAAAACAGAAAACAGAAACAGGTAGGAGCGTGATTAAGGGCGAAGTGATTAAAATCAATAACCCTAGAAAAGTGATGGCGTTGCTGGACGAGTATGAGGGTTACAATCCAAAGAAGGCAAAAACATCAGAATATTTAAGAGAGAAAGAGCAGGTGAAGCTGGAAGATGGGAAAGAAGTGGAAGCCTGGGTGTACTGGTACAATTTACCGGTGGAGGGCAAACGAAGAATCCGGCACCGCGATTATCTCGATTATCTAAAAAAGAAAAAACCGGCATAAGCGAATATGGAGCATTATCACATGAACCTCACACTCAAAGTGTGGCGCCAGAAAAACAGTCAGACCCCAGGGAATTTCGAGACCTACAACGTCAACGATGTTTCTTCAGAGATGTCTTTTCTTGAAATGTTTGACGTGCTCAATGAACGACTCATTTCAGAAGGAAAAGAACCGGTGACTTTTGATCATGATTGCCGCGAAGGCATTTGCGGTGCATGTTCAATGGTTATCGATGGTCGCGCACATGGTCCATGGGGTGGTACTACCACCTGCCAGCTGCATATGCGTGCGTTCAAGAATGGTGACACAATTGTTGTGGAGCCGTTCCGTGCAAATGCTTTTCCGGTGATCAAGGATCTCATGGTGGATAGATCTGCCTTTGACAGGATCATCCAGGCTGGTGGGTTTATTTCCGTGAATACAGGTAATGCTGTAGACGGTAATGCCATTCCGATTGACAAAGATGATGCAGACAAAGCATTCGCTGCTGCGGCCTGTATCGGTTGCGGTGCATGCGTTGCGGCTTGTAAAAATTCTTCCGCCATGTTGTTTGTATCTGCAAAGGTTTCCCACCTCGCGCTTTTGCCACAGGGAAAACCGGAAGAGAAACAACGCGCGCTTCAGATGATAACGCAGATGGACAAAGAAGGTTTCGGCGGATGTACAAATACTTATGCATGTGAAGCTGAATGCCCGAAAGAAATTTCAGTGATGAATATCGCGCGTTTGAACAGGCAGTTTTTGAAAGCAAGTATCGAAGAAGAATAGGTTCATGGCCTTGAATGTTTGAAACATTGCTTTTTCAATAAGCTCGCGTATTTTCTTCGGATGTCAATCTCAACAGATTTGTTGTACCCGATGAAGGGGGATTTATTTTATCTGCAATTTGCGGAAGAAAAATCGGTTGAACATGCCAGGTCCAAAACCAATTGGCATAGAGCTTAAATTTGGCCTGATCATCGGGCTGATAGTAGTTTCAACTGCTGTTATCGGCATTTTTGCAAAATGGGCTGAATTTTATACATTGTTTGCTCCTGATGGTGTATTGCTCAACTGGGGTTTTGTTTTCTTCATCTTAAAAAAGACCGCGACAATTTAAGAGACGCGTTAAAGATTTCTGAAAATGAGCGCCTCACCAATGTGATCACCGGTATTCCCAATAGCCGGAGCCTGGAAAAAGATATCAATGATTTTTTCTCAGCCAACAGGTCCGCAAAAAAAATGCAGTTCATCTTTATTGATCTGAAGGATTTCAGAAAAGTGAATAGCAGATTTGGATTTAATAAAACAAATGATTTACTGCGTGCGATTGCACAAACCATTTATAAGCGAATGCGGAGAAATGAGGATATGTATAAATATTCCATCGGTGATAAAATTCAATCTGAGAATTTTTATCGTGTCTATCCAGGTGGAGATGAGTTTGTGTTTATTATTGAAGGTGACCAGGCTGATGCTCTTGGTTTTACAAACAGACTGGTATATCAGTTCCAGGAACTTTCAAAGAAGACTGTTCAGATTTTAGGAGAACACGTGTATCTTTCTTTTCATTGTGCAGTGGTTGAACTTGATCCGCGCGATTCTTTTACTGATATTTTCCGTAAAGCAGAAGACTGCTATCGTATTGCCAAAGAGGGAGGCGAAGCATTTACTATTTGTTGGCATCCCAATACTATCGAGTTTCTATTGTCAAAAGATCCAAAGAAAAAAGCTGAATACGATAGAACGAGAAGCATTTTTGAAGTAATGACAATAATTGATAAAGACTACGGATAGCTTTTGCTCTTAAAATTCACTTTCGGGAAGTTTTCCAAAATAAATCGCCCAGGTATCCGATACTTGCAAGTATCGGATACCTGGTGAAATTTTTTGTAATTGCAAAGTTCGCCATTTCAAGCGCTGCACGATTAGTATTTTTCACGGAATTGAAGAGAATTTTCTTTTTTAATTTGTTGCATTAAATGATGATTGCGTTCATTTTTATCATTCGTTAAACAAATGGCAATTAGACCATTCTAATTTCTCTCCTCCGATTTTCGTTTTACATTCGTTGAACATGCATTCATCTTCACCCATATACTTCATTTCTTTATATGCAAACTTTCGTTGTGCAACGGGTGCTGTATTTCAGTTTTATCCCACACTGAAAGCCTTCGATGCTTAAACCCGGGATTGATTTTGTTTAGTCACCCGGGTGGTATCCACTAACATTTATTCAGTAGTATTAAATCAAATGACATGTTCCGAAATCTTAAACAGATTTCGCCGGGCGCTGCTATTATTTTAATGCTTGTGTTAATCAATGCAATCATCCTGAAATATAGCTTGACCGGCGAATTCAATATATACTGGCTTCTTTTCATCACAGTACCCTTACTGATCGCAGCGATTATGCTGATGAAATATGAACTGTTTTTTACACCGCAAATCAGCACGACATCAATCGATAAAAATGCGGGATCTGTTTTGGTTTATCGTTCAGATGCCGAGAAGCAGAACGATGCTTTTGATCTATATGGACACCGTGGTTGGTCCGGCGATCAATGGCAGTCTTATCCAATACGGTCACAGCGTTTTACAGGAGACGATTTACGCGTGACTGTCGGGAATGATCAATGTCAGCAGCCCTATTCTGCAAGTATTCTCAATATAGGCGCCAAACATCGCGGGATTTACAGTGAGGCGATTTTCGAGGCCCTGAACATGGGTGCCCGTGAAGGCAATTTTGCTCAGCATACGGGTGACTTCCGTATCGAATCCCGGCATTTGAAAGGAGGAGATTTGATTTGGCAGGTAAGCGCAGATAATGCTGAATGCTGTGATGAAAATGACCATTTCGATTTCAGGAAATTCAGAGCAATTGCAGGAAAACCCGAAGTGAAAATGATTGAATTGAAGTTGTCGGCTTGTAAAAACAGTGAAGGCTCTGCATTCAGAACTGCAGAAGGAGCTTTATTATTCCTGCAATCGATACGTGAGGGTTCTTCAGGTAAGCCTGTCGGAATCCGAACAAGCGTAGAATGTAAAAAGGATTTTTTTGAAATATGTTATTCCATACACAGGACGGGAATAGTGCCGGATTTTATTACGATTGAAGGTGGATATGACTTCAGACAAACACCGATTAAATTTTTAAAACATCATTCGATGCCCTTATACGAAGCAATCGCTTTTGTATCAAAAACCATTGAGCATTATCGCTTAAAGCACCGGATAAGAATTTTTGTTGACGGGGAATTTAGAAATGGATTCGAAGTAATTAAAGTATTGTCCCTGGGAGCGGATGCATGTTACGGTTCAGGTACGATGATGCTGGCGGCAGATGATATCCAGATGTTGCGGTATCATTTACCTGTCATTGCCGATTCAAAATCCTGTGTTGCAAATTTCCACGGTGAAGTCATCAAGGAAACAAAAAGTCTCATGGACGCATTTGGATTCGAAAAGCTTGATGAGATTTCTGTGTCCGCTTTTCTTGGAAAACTAAACCAACCGCGTGCATTTAGTTCAAAACTGGTAAATGTTACAGGTCAAACCAAAAACAGATTTTATAACCTCGAAATAAATTAACGATTATGGATACAGTAAAAACTAAACTTCTTTTAAAGAGGTTCGACTATGAATTGCTGATGAAGTACATATATGAAAGACTCACACCGTTTTCTGATGATTATCGCAATGCAACTCAACTCTATGAGGAATTGATGGAAGCCGAAATTGCTGAAGAAGATGATGCAATCCACAATGATGTGGTGCAACTCAATTCCAACGTAACAGTTGAAGATCAGAAGTCAGGAAAACAGATGAAATTCAAAATCGTTCTGCCATCGCAGGCGAATGTGGGGCAGGGACGGTTATCGATATTTTCTCCCTTGGGAATAGCGCTTATGGGGTACCGGAAGGGGCAGCTGGTGACCTGGAAAATGCCTTCGGGTGCCAGGGAGTTTTTCATCCGCGATGCATTTCCAGGATGATTGTTTTGTTTTGCTTTTTGATGTTTGCGGCAGCATCCTTCGGGATGCTGCTTTTTCATTGAACAAAACCCTTTAAATGCCAGGGAATGTTGAGCTGTTTCTGCATTCTTCTGGTTTTCAGCCTGCCTGCCCTGCCTTCCGGACAGGCAGGTTTTCAGTTTTCAATTTCGTTTTACCTGTTTCTGTTTTCTCTTTCTGCTTATCAAAAAGTCTTGTGCCAGTCCCATCTTCGTTCGTCTTCACCAACTTTTTCCAAAGCAACACAGTTGGAGTTGATACCGAGTTTATAATCATCTAAGATGACTTCAGGACTAATATACTTTTGTGATTTCGGGAGGTGGCGTAAAAAGGATACGGCTTTTCTTACTCCTGTGATTTTTTTGTTTTCAGGGTATACACCATACAATTGATAATGCGGAAACTGTACAAGATATCTAAACAGCTTTCTTATACCAGGAAACATCAGGTCGTCGAAAACGATGACACCACCTGGCTCTAACATCTTATCCAGGTAGAAAAAATCAACCATTAACCAATCAAACAGCTTCGTGGAGTCGACATATGCGAAATCAAATTTTCTTCCCTGTTTTAACAGTTCCGGCAGAATGATGTAACAATACTCTTCATAGAATTCGATTGCATCAGAAAGGCCTGCCATGGACAATAATTCAAGGCCATTCCCGTGCCAGCCGGTATTTTCGAATCGGTCAATAACCACATGCCTATGACCGTTTTTTGCAACTTCCTCTGTTATTGCCAAAGTGGAAATCCCAAATGCAAAACCTATTTCAATAGTTTTTGACGCTTTCTTATCCCGGATAATCTGCTGTAAAAATTTGCATTGATCCCTGTTCGTTTCAGAGTGAACTTTTACCAGTTCTCCTTTGCTGTTGGTAAATGATCTTGCCTTAAAAACTTCATCCAGTAATTGGCTCATAATTGGTGTTATTTAAAAATCAGCAAACGTTTAGGTATTGCCGAATCAATGGGGTTAGTTTTCTTTTTTAATAAATGATACGAAACCTTACGATTAATAAAGTTTTCTTTCTTCAAGCAAGAGACGTTGGTTGAAAAGCGAACAGCATTACAGGTGATAGTTGCCTATTACCTGTCGCGCCGATTATTTGTAGGAATAAGTTTGACCGAAAAGTATAAAATTATAAACAATATGAATTCAGATGCTTTTTTTTTAAATCTTTTTCCATTAATAAAATTTAAAGTTTGTGTCGGATAAAAAGTTCCCATTCTTGATCGCAGCTGCTACGAATGGATTCCCTGCTCTGGTTTTTTCATCATTGATTCCTTAAAAATTCCAGTGTTTAAACGGTTATTTCTTCCGACCTAAACAGATAATATTTGTATCTGTGATGCTGATATTCGGAAACACAGACTTCAAAATGAAAGATGAAAATGGGTACGATTACAAAAGGAGATTTAGAATTAAAACGATTTGAATTGGAGCAG
The DNA here is from genome assembly GCA_029269725.1 of Pollutibacter soli. Classification (GTDB taxonomy): domain Bacteria; phylum Bacteroidota; class Bacteroidia; order Chitinophagales; family Chitinophagaceae; genus Pollutibacter; species Pollutibacter soli. The sequence goes on from JARJHS010000001.1 coordinate 61,241, forward strand.
CAAATACGAATGGAGGAGTTGGAAATCCGAAAAAAGGAACTGGATCTGAAAATCCAGGAACAGAAAAGCAAAACGATTTTCACTCCTCTGGTCATTTCTATCGCTGGCGGTCTAATCACACTCATAACAGGAATTGTTTTGAAATATTATGACAGCAAATCTATAACTGCTCTGGAGGATAAAAAGTTTCAGTCAACGCTACTTCTTAAAGCAACGGAAGCAAAAAACTATGATGAATTCTCGGACATGCTTTTGGTATTTCAGGATAACGGAATGCTCTCACTGGATTCGTCAAAAATCAGAAAATTCAGAAAAAAGAAATTCATTTCGGAAAACCTGCTTCCAAAATTAATGGATGAAAATCTGTCGCCCGGCCTGCAAAAGCAGCAACTGCAAAATATCGATTTTGCTGGCGCAAACTTGATTCAGAAAAACGCGAAAACAGATAGTACTGCGGTGTCATTGCAGGGTGATTTTTCCTGGACGATTGTAGCTGGCGGTGATTCAAATCTTGAAAGGGCCAAATTTAAGCAGGCAAAATTTACGAAGGCAGGGTTTAGTAATGTTGATGTTATATTCCGAAACAGGTCATTTAGAACCTGTATTGGAAAATACACGTCATATCAGGATGCTTTGAATGATTTGTTTGAGGTTAAGGAGAAAATCAAGAATGACGCCTACATAGTCAGATTTGATAACTGGTGTAAATATTTGAATTTTGATAAAACCCTTGGTTATTACATCTGCAAGTAATTCGTGGATAATCTTGAAGATTTAATTTTATACTGTCAAGTTGATTTGGTGTTCAATATCATTTCTTGATTTTCTTTTTCAACTCATCGCTTAATCTCATTGTCAACGCAATCAATGTCAGTGTAGGGTTTACTGCCCCCGCTGTGACAAAGTTGGATGCGCCTGCCACATACAGATTTCTTATTCCATGGACTTTACAATTTGCATCGGTAACACCCTGCTTCGGATCCTCACTCATACGCGTTGTTCCCATATGGTGCCATCCTCCACCCGTGAATGAAGGCCACTCAGGATCACCATCTTTTTGCAGATAATCATATATTTTTACACGTCCCATGGATGCGCGACCGACCTCTTGACCAATGATCCTGTTAATATCGCGCAGACTATCTCTCTCCAGGTGCGTTAATTCCCAATGCAATTTTGCTCTTGGCATTCCCAAAGCATCTTTTTCTGTATCGAGTGTGATCCTGGAATTTGGATTAGGTGCCTGTTCCATTCTCGTAAACAACTCATATGCTTTAAAGCCTTTCGGTATATCCAGTTTTGTTGGTTGTTTTTTTGTTTCATCATATTTGGCTATTCCCTTCTTTAATGCATTTTCCTCATCCTGCCAGATCTCAATAAATGCCGGCCGGTCAATGGCTATTTCCAAAGGAGTAAGTGAAGATGTGCCATTCAGTATTTTATATTTCTCCTGTAATTTTTCACCAATAGCGAGTTCTGCACGGGCCTTGGTTTTGCCAAAATCCATTTTGTACAGATTGATATCTGCCGGGTCCGCGACCCATAAACTCGAGGTTTTCATCTCCAGGTGTTCCATGAAATTCCTGCCTACCTTATCATGATCATTTCCCAACCCGTTCTTAGCCTGCTTGTTTGACGCAAGCAATAATCGCGCATTCTGAACGGAACAACAAGCGAGGATAAAATATTTTGCACGCACACGATGTTGTTTGCCCGCAAGATTTTTCACCGTGACTTCCCTGATTGCTGAAACAGATTCATCAGCCGCGATATCAACAACGTTTGCATACGTATACAAATGCACATTCCTCGAATTTACAATACTGTCTTTATACTTTTCGCCAAACCGTGTAGGTGGACTGAATTGCCACATTTTACTCCAGACTTTTGTTTCGTCCAGCGGAAATGGCTTGAATGATTTGTCTTTTTTCAGCCAGTGGTCAAGCGTAAAATCATCTTTATCCACTTCCACATATCGCTGTGCCCGGGGATAAAAGGGGTTGATATCGGCTAACGTTATCGGCCATCCGCTTTGCGGAATCCAGTCGCGCTTTTTAAAATCAATTTCGTCAAATACTGCGCACCACCCGGCCCAATGTCCTGTTGTACCGCCGAAATAATGAAGGCGGATGGATTTCATCGGATAATAATGCTGCCCGGTCGACTTGCCTGCATACAATTCCTGCATCTCATCTTCATATTTGAATCCCCCACCTTCTAACAGGATTACTTTGTGCGGCGTATTGTTCCATTCCATCGCCATACTGATGCCTGCAGCACCGGCACCGACAATACATATATCTCCCTCGATCAGTGAATTGTTTTCAAGATTTTTTGCATCAATGTGCATGCAGATGATTTATTCTGATGGATGATTTTAGAATTGCTATTTAAGAGTTGATCAAAGCAAACAATGCACATTGACGTGCTTCGGTTTTCGAAAGAATCCAGCCCTGCACCATCACGGTATTCCCATCTGAAAAATCTTTTTTGATCTTTTCGTCGAGATATTGATGTACTGATTTCTCGTCCTTTAGTTCAGCGACAGAATTTTTGTCGACAAGTATGCCGACCAGTTTGTCTGGGTTGTTTTCATCGGGATTCTTTTTAAGGTAATCCTGACCCGCTTTTATTATTGTTTCGCGATCAAATAATCGGGAAAGAAATTTTGGATCGGCCCAGCTTTTCTGAATATTATTTCCTGAGTTGCATGACGACAACAAAGGAAAACTTATGGCCGCAGCAGCAAACGCTGAAAGTCTGAGAAATTCAGTTCTGTTCATCATACAAACAAACCATTGAATTTTTCCAATTGGGAATAGTAATATATGACAATATTCAGATTAAATTTTCTTCATGATGGTTTTCAAATTATAGAAGCAAAAGAATATTTATTAGATTGCTTTTACATGATGGCGAAAAACACTGCGGCAGGCCTGTTCAAGCGATTGAACATTTTTCTGATATATTATTTTGTGTTGGGTTTTTATCTTTTCCCATTTGTCTCTCTTTTTATTTTTATCCTGGATCAGCTGACTGTCAAAAGATCGGAAATGTGGTTCTGGGTAATATTTCTTGTGTCGTTAGCACCATGTGGCCTCACGGGGTTGGTTTTATCTGCAATTGGATTGTACAAATCTTTCAGGAGAAAAAGTAATATCAATAAGATCATTGGCTTTGCGGGAGTATTCCTGGGGATTGCGGGAATTACAGGAGGTGTACTCGGGTTTATGCTGCTTTATATGGTGTTGAAGTGATAGATATTAGTTAACGTGTGGTAGTTCCCGGTTTTTCCTATACTTAATTAAAATGCTCAGAAGCAAAAAAAAAGAGGAATATTAGTAAGTAAATAGTGCCAATAGAATTTAACCATTAGAGTGAAAAATAGACTTTTTCTTGTTCTGTATTTGTCCTCAGCACTTTTTGCAAATGCACAATTTGATTCAAGTTATATCAAATCCGTCTACAACAAGATCATGGCGATGCATTCCCCGGATGTTATTTATTACGGCGATCATCCATCGAAAATGATATTTCCCGATGCATTAAAGGGAATGAATGGGGGATTCGAAGAAATTCGTAAGAAAGGAGTAGATTTTACCAGAAAAGAAAGGAAATTTCTCAAACGAAAGTTGCCTAAGCTTATTGATAGTGGTGTTCCCGATCAGCTGTTTCCGGAATCCAGGCGCCTGGGTTCGGACACAATTTGTGATTTCCTTTCCAAAAAATATAGGGAAGGTTATGAATTACTAAAATCAAAAGGAGATACTATCGACATAAGAAAAAAGCTCGGCCGTTTTTGGAGTTGGGCATATTTTATTGCTGAACCAATATATATTAGAGGAAAAACAATTCGCGTCAGCTATTTCGCATATTTCCTGCACGATTCGGGGGAATCAGTGATAGATATTGAAATTTTAAAAGGAGGGATATGGCGGCGAATTGGTGTTCTTAGTGGTGTAGCATATTAGTTCTTTTTAAGCATTGGTGAGATTAACATTATACTTTCAAAATCACATCGCTAACCGATTTTATTTATAATGATCACTGAGGAAAAAATAAAAGCCATCAGAAAAAAAATCCGCGCAGGTTTTCCGGAAGGAGAAATGAGAGAGCAATTAATGAAAGAAGGTTATTCAAACGAGGATATCGTCAAAGTCTTTGCTCCGCATTATTACGACATGCGTTCATGGTACATGTTTTTCGGAATTATTTTTTCTCTTGTTGGAATATGGCTGTTTCTCAATAGTGGAAATCTTCTTTTACTGGTTTTGTCGGCATTGATTTTCTGGCAATACTATCGTGAAGGTAACAGGTTGCAAAAAAATAAAACTTCAGATTGATCCCTCACGGCGAATAAAACTTCTGAAAAATTCATACATTCAAAATCATAACATTTTTCAACCCTGCTTATGAGTTTGAAACGCAGAAATTTTATTGGCCTTGGTGCTATTGCTGCATCGGGCGGATTGTTGTCTTCGCTGAATTCCTGTTCTTCGGAAAATCAAAATGAATCAACTGCTGTTCCCGCTGCAGTAAAATCCATGTCTGCAGATGCCGTGCCCATTTCAAATGCAGAAAGACTTGAACGCGTAGCCAAAGCACAACGATTATTGACTGAAAATAAAATCGGGGCTTTAATTCTCGACTGTGGTACCTCGATGGTTTATTTTACAGGAGTACAATGGTGGCCAAGCGAACGTACCATGATTGCGATTATTCCTGCTAAAGGTGAAGTAAAATATGTTTGTCCTGCCTTTGAGGAAGCGAGATTAAGAGAGCAGATCACTATCGGAAAAGAAGTATATGCCTGGCAGGAAGACGAGAGTCCTTATAAACTGATTGTTTCCGCATTGAAAGATGCGGGAGTAGCATCAGGCGATGTTGGAGTTGAAGAAAGAACACGTTTTTTTATTGTTGATGGTATTCGCAGGGAGTCGCCCGGTGTAAACATAGTAAGCGGTGATCCTGTAACTATTCCCTGTCGCATTATTAAGTCGCCCGCAGAAATAAAACTGATGCAGACAGCAACGGATATTACTCTTACTGCTATTAAAAACAGTGTTGCGCAGTTGAAAGAAGGAATGAGTCAGAGTGTTCTTGCCTCGATCATTATGAAAGCACAAAATGATCTGGGCGGCAGTGCAGATTTTGCACTTTGTCTTTTTGGTAAAGCCTCTGCATTTCCGCATGGTACCCGCGAGCCTCAACTGCTGAAGAAAGGAGATATCGTTTTAATGGATTGCGGGTGTAATGTGCATGGCTACAATTCAGATGTAACGAGAACAATCGTTTTTGGTGCGGAGCCCACCAAACGCCAGGAGGAAATCTGGAATCTTGAAAAGCAGGCACAGGCCGCGGGTTTTGCCGCGGCAAAAATTGGTTCCACCGGCGACGCAGTGGATGCCGCGGCACGTAAAGTAGTTACTGATGCCGGCTTCGGGCCCGGTTATAAACTTCCCGGCATACCTCATCGCACCGGTCATGGCATCGGTATGGACGGACATGAATGGGGCAATATGGTCAAAGGCAATATGCAACCATTGGAGGCCGGTATGTGTTTCAGTATCGAACCGACCATTGCCATTGTTGGTGAATTTGGTGTACGCTTTGAAGATTGTGTGTACATGACTGCAGAAGGTCCGAAATGGTTTTCGAAGCCAGGCAAATCGATACAGGAACCCTTTGGGTAGTTCATCGTTTTTCGTTGTTCGTTCATCGTTGTTCGGTAAGGTCAGCAGTTGATCAATGTAGAAAAACATGCATCATAGAACGAACAACAAACAACGATCAACAATCAACGAACAACGAACATGAAAGCAATAGTCTACACTGCTTACGGCAATACGGATGTCCTGGAATTAAAAGAAATTTCCAAACCAGTTCCTGCAGATGACGAAGTACTGGTTAAAGTACATGCCGTTTCCATCAACGACTGGGATATCGCATTGATGAATGGAGATTTTGTAAACAGGATGCTGAATGGATTTGCGAAACCAAAGCGAACAATACTGGGTTCCGATATTGCGGGAGTGGTGGAAGCCTGCGGGAAAAAGGTTTCAAAGTTTAAAATCGGTGACGAAGTATATGGAGATCTTAGCGGTCGATGGGGAGGTTTTGCAGAATGGGTTTGTGCGCAGGAAAAGATGCTGGAGCATAAACCCCCTGTAATGAGTTTTGTTGACGCCGCTGCTATTCCCCAGGCAGCTATGCTTGCGGTGCAGGGGCTGATCGATGTTGGCAGGATTAAGTCTGGTCAGAAAGTTTTGATCAATGGTGCGGGCGGTGGCGTAGGAACTTTTGGAGTTCAGCTTGCCAAACAATTTGATGTTGAGATCACTGGAGTGGATCTTGGATCAAAACTGGAAATGCTGAGCAAAATCGGTTTTGATTATGTGCTGGATTATACCAAAACCGACTTCACAAATACAGGTCAGCAATACGACCTTATACTTGATGTAAAAACCAATCGTCCTGTTTTCGATTATGCCAGGGCGTTAAACAGCGGTGGAACATACGCTACGGTGGGTGGGTCGATCAGTCGTTTGTTGCAGACTTTAATTGTTGGTGGCGCCATCCGTCTGTTTTCCGGAAAACGGATGAGTATCGTTTCGCTAAAACCAAACAAAGATCTGGCTTATTGTAATGAACTTTATACTGCCGGGAAATTCAAACCAATTATTGACGGACCTTTTCAACTCGAAGATTTTCAATCTGCCATCGGACTTTTCGTCAGAGGAGAGCACAAAGGGAAAGTGGTGATAACTATTTAATTGGTTGAGACTTTCAGTCCATGATGAATTCACCTAAATTAGTAGTACAGCTATCAGCCTATTCACTACTGTATCATGAACCGATCTATATTTCTCCTGGCAATTTTAACAGTTGTTCATTTAGGGATTACCGCACAGGAGATTCCACTGCCGACAGAGTATTCTGTTGTTGATACAGTTTCTGGTGATCTTGACAAAGACGGAATCAAAGAACTTGTTGTAGCTTATAATACGGACAAAACATCCGAAGATTCAGAAGGTGTGATCAGAGATTTGATCATCTATAAAAAAGAAAAAGACAAATGGATCAGCTGGAAACAATCGCTGCAGGCATTACTCGGAAGCAGGGATGGCGGAATGATGGGTGATCCATACGAAATGATGGAAATTAAGAATGGGATTTTAATGATCAGCCACGCGGGAGGGAGCAGTTGGAAATGGGGACATACAGACAAATACCGGTTTCAGAATGACGAATTTTATCTGATTGGTTTCAGCAATAATTATGGTAAGCCCTGCGAATATTGGGAAGATGTGGATTTTAATCTTTCGACGGGCTGGCTCGTAATAAAAAAAGAATATGAAGATTGTGATAAGGGTCAGGAGATATATAAAACCGAGAACGAGAGTTTCTTAAAAAAAGGATTGATCATCACCTTGCAAAACAGGCACGACAAAAAAGTAAAGCTGGTATCGCCTAAATATAAGCACGAGATATATCTCTGACTCAGAGTCAAATCAAACTCCGGTTTTACATGACGAATAATTCTACGCCCATTTCGCTTTCTGAAAGAAATAAATTAATCGATACCCTTCGCGGATTTGCCCTGACCGGAGTATTGATCGCCAATCTCACCGGTTTTATCGCCTATGCATTGCCGGAAGCAATGATGAAATTATTGATATCGACTCCAGCAGATATCGCTACAGAGAAATTTGTAACCGTTTTTGTTGAGAATAAATTCATCACACTTTTTGCTTTGCTTTTCGGTTACGGGTTTGGGGTGATTATCGATCGAACGAAAACAAAGGGCCTGGATGTGGTGTCGTTCTTTTCACGACGGATGTTTTTTCTTCTACTTATCGGTATCATTCACCTTGCCATCTGGTGGGGAGAAATCCTGAGTACTTATGCACTATGCGGGTTCCTGCTCCTTTTGTTTCGCAACATGAATAATAGAAAACTTTTGATATCCGGTTTGATAATGTTGTTATTGATCACGCCAATCGTTCAGGCCTTCAGATGGGCATTCATTCCAAATAATGTCGAAGTCATTAGTAATCTTCAGTTTAAATATGTGGATGCAATGCTTTCGGGAAAAATAGCATCGATAGTTGAATACAATTACAAATCTCTTTGGTATATCATTATTGTGACGATGGGGCAGTTGAAGGACATGTCTGAAATTCTTGCAAAATTCCTGCTTGGTTTTTTTATCATGCGCTCGGGATTTTTCTCAGGTGTGCTTAACATAAAACTGATCAGAATATACTGGTCCATTGCGCTCGCAATCGCATTAATTTATCTTCTGCAATTTCCATTCCTGAAATATTCCGGAATGGAAATAAAATCTATCGGACTTAAGACACTTCATTTTGCTTTCGAACGGGTGGGCATTTTAAGTCTCACCAGTTTTTATGTCCTATCATTAAGTTGGTTGTACAGTTATTACCCTGGAACAAAACTATTTTCATGGTTCCGGCTGATTGGCACCATGTCATTAACGAATTACCTTGCACAGACACTTTTTTTTGTTTTGATTTTCTATGGGACCGGGTTCGGTTTGCTGGGGAAAATGCATTTACAATGGACGATCCCGATAGCTGTTTTGATCTATTTATCACAGGTGGGCTTTTGCAGTATATGGCTGAAATACATGAGGTACGGACCCGCTGAATGGATCTGGCGCCAAGTGAGCTATGGCCGGAAGCTACCGCTTAGAAAAACTTCGCCTTGAGTCCGTTTGTGATTTTATACTAACTTCATCTGCTCTTGATCCGTACAACTTAATTCCTGCTATTAATCTGCTATCGACCAATCAATCTGTGCCGCTATTGATGTATTTATTCTGATTGCCACGTGTTGACAAATCAGTCATTTCAACATTTCAAACGATTGTTATGAAAATCAGAAAAGAGAAAATTCCAGTTAAGATGGAAGGTCCGGGCACGGTTATGCGTAATCTTTCCGGTTATGGCGGAATGACTGTTGCTTTCAATGAGTTACCCGCAGGTACTGATTTTGCTCCGCTGCTGGCAGGATTGAAAAACGACAAATGCCAATGCCCTCACTGGGGTTATATGGTTGATGGAGAGATGATTGTCCTGTACAACGATGGATTTGAAGAAACGATTAGTGCCGGCGATGCATTTTATCTACCACCAGGACATACAGCCAAAGTCACCAAAGATGCAAAGCTGCTTGACTTCAGTCCGGAGAAAGAACTGGAAGAGGTATTGGCGCATGTCGCGAAGAGAATCGCGGAGATGGGCAATGCGTGATTGCAGGACAAAGTCAGTCAAAACACGTTTTTTTGTGAATAAGAATTTCGGAGTGAAGTTTTGTGTTGTCAATACGAACTATTTTGGCATATCAGTTTAAAGTGCAATAAAAATCAGGTTATGATTTAAATCAGGATATAATTTTCTGCCGTAAAGTATTGAACAAAATTAATAATAGGGAATTCAACTTTAACTTGCATTTCCTGTATTAAACTGCCGGCACTCGCATGCTTATTTGTCCCTTGCTGATTGCGCTAAAGGAAGGCGCAGATTTTCTCCGAGGTATTGCTGCGATTTCTGCGGGTATTTGGTTTGAGCAGATCCACGTAAATATTTGTACATGTCGTATTCCGGACTGAGATGACTTGTGCTGCAGCACTATAAAATTTACCATAAACTGCAATGAGCCGGATCTGAAAATCGCCTTATCTTCATTTCTCATAATGAGATTTGAAAAAGTCATACCGACACAAAAACTTCAACCTTACATCAGTTATTTCGCTATCTCCGAAAATGATAAAATCGCCGAGTACAAAGTATTCCCTTCGCCTGGACTGGTAGCGGGTTTTCAGTATCGTGGAAAATTAACGATGATCAATCAACACAAAGAAACACCACTTGCTTCCGCAGGTGTAACAGGTATCAGTGAAAGCTGCAAAATTTTCAAAAGCAGTGCCGGTGTAGGAACGATACTGGTATATTTTACGGAAACAGGTTTTTCTCATTTCAATTCAAATCCGGTTCACGAATTGTTTAATCAGAGCGTCGCTCTTGAAGATGTATTTGGGAAATCACGGATAGCCGAACTTGAGGAAAAGCTGGGTAATGCTGACACAGATCAGCAGCGTGTTAAAATAACAGAGAATTTCTTTCTTTCCCTGTTGAAAGACATCCATTCCGACAAACTCATTATCGAAGCTGTAAAGCTCATTTATGATTCAAAAGGAGCTATCAGGATCAGTGAACTGAATAAAAAACTGCTGATCAGTCAAAGTCCATTCGAAAAAAGATTCAGAAAATTAGTCGGAACATCCCCCAAAAAATTCGCTTCGATCGTTCGGTTTAACAGTGTTCTGAAAGATCTTTCATGCGGAAAATCGCTCACGGATCTTTGCTATGAAAATAACTTCTTTGACCAGGCGCATTTTATAAAAGACTTCCGGCAATACACCGGTAACACTCCCGAACAATTCAGGCGATTTCAATAAAAAACGATTTTTTACAATTTCCCGGGAAAGCAAATAATGAATTTTACATTGTAATATCAACAACATGTTTACAATTGATCAAATTCAGAAGGAACATCAGAAAGTAAAGTCAGGCGCAGATTTCCCGGTGTATATTAACTCGTTGAAAACCCTGGGTGTCAGCTGGTACCAGACCTGGGTTTTTGATGGTCATACTGACTTCAATGGTGGTTCTACGGAGAGGATTTCATCAAAATCGAAATACGCAAATCTCACAATTGCGGAAAGTTGCAATGCCGCGCAGTTTGAAATCGACCTACAAACTCACCAGAAAGGCGGTACAGACTATCCGACTTTTTGCAGACAATCTGCCGATGCAGGCATTGAAAAGTGGATCGTCGATCTGAACGCCATGACCTGTACCTATTTCGATAAAAAAGGAAATACCGTACTTACAGAAAATATTCCCGGATAAAATCCCTGGTTTCATTTTTCGTTCTGGATCAACAAACTTGCATAAATTAGGAAATGCAAAACATTGAATCCATCAACATCATGCAAAAGTTTTCACTGTTCGAGAAACAGTGGACGCCGCATATCATCGGTGAGCTTAATGGACAATATGTAAAACTTTGTAAACTGAAAGATGATTTCGTTTGGCATAGTCATGAATATGAAGATGAATTGTTTATGGTATTCAAAGGAACATTACTGATGGAATTCAGAGATGGACGAACAGTGGAAGTTAAGGAGGGCGAAATCCTGATTGTACCAAAGGGAGTCGAGCATCGCCCGCATACGAATGGCGAAATTGTTTTCAATTTGCTGTTTGAACCGAAAGAAACAAAACACACTGGTGAAGTGGAATCCGAAATGACAATAAAGCAACTGGATTGGATCTGATGAACAACCAATGGCTGATACTTGCAATTTGAATTTTTGTTAGCTTCAACATAAACCAAACTGAATGCTTCTCAACAGGCGGATACCGCTATCATATCTCGTTAACAAAATCAAACGGGATTTCGTGTTCCTGCTTTTGTTCAACATCTTCGTTATCTCGCTGAAATATTTTTTTCATTTTGATGTTGATTTGCCTTTAGCTGTCGTTGCATTTTTAGGTACTGCAATTTCGCTTGTATTGTCTTTTAAACTAAGTCAATCATATGACAGGTGGTGGGAGGCGAGAAAAATCTGGGGTGGAATTGTGAACGACTCACGAACGCTTGTTGTACAGTTAAAGCAATTTTGTACCAGCAAAGAGGCCTGGCCGGTAGTGGAGAGAATGGGCATGAGACAACTCGGTTGGAATTATTCGCTGGCTCGTTCGCTTCGCAGACTCGATCCCCGTCAAAGCCTGCAGGAATTTATTTCTGAAAAGGAGTTTGCAACACTTGCGAATGTCAGGCATCTGCCGCTGGCATTGCTCGACCATCAATCTTCGGACCTGCAGTACCTGCATCAAACGAATTTTGTTAACGATTATCAGCAGGTCCAGTTAGATACTACACTTCTGAGATTATGTGATCATATGGGCAGGGCGGAAAGGATAAAGAATACTATTTTTCCGCGCACGTACAATTTGTTCCTCCGGTTTTTCATCATTGTATTCCTGGTATGTCTAGTAGTTGCGCTTGAAGAATTGAATCCATTTTTTGAATTCGGATTGATGGTGACCATTACATTACCTTTTTTGCTTCTGCAAAAAACTGCCTGGGAACTCCAGGATCCATTTGAAAACAGACCTTCGGATACGCCATTAACTGCTATTTGTCAAACGATTGAAACCAATATAAAACAACTGCTGGGAATGGCGATTCCAGAATTCGAAACAAACGATGATAACTATTATCAGCTTTGAAATAATAATAAAAATGTCATCGTCGCTCATGCGATTTATTATTCTGTAACCCGGAAAGAACGCTGTAGATCTTACCTGTTGTTTTGTGCAGCAGGTTGTTGTTTGTTCTGCGGTGCGTAGTAGTAAGGCATCATCGGATGACCGCCGTGTTCGACGCTGATGCTTCCGGAAATGGAAAAGGTTTTGGAATCGTTGATATAATACAATCCCATTTCAGCACGTGAATACATATTAAAACTTCCGTTCCTCATGAAGCCTGTCGGCTGGTATTTACCCGCATTGGCTCCCATAAACGCGCCGTTGAAATTCATGTAAGTCGGAGCAGCTGTTATTGCTCCGTAAGCATAGAGATTATCGGTAAGTCTTCTGTTGAGTTGAAGAGAAACAGGCGCAGCGACATAACCTGCACTTCCGCCTTTCCATGTACTGAATCCCGTAGTAATCCCGACATTAGAAGTCACAAACCATTTTTTGTCCGGAATTTCCCGGTACATCAATTGCTGTGCGCCGCCCATTCCAATCGGCGTATATCCAACAATTGGAGAAGGTATAAAACGCTGTGCCCTTGTTGAAGTGGCAGCAAGCAGGAGAATACAAAATAGAAGGGTGCGCATTTCCGGGAATCTTAGACAATAAATGTACGTTTTTGTGCGGATATGGCATAGCTATTGAAAATTTTCACATAGCTTAAAAAACAAGGAAAGACATACTGATTCTTTAGCAAAATCGTTTATAGCCAATGGTTTTGATCTGCTCAATTACTATTTTACGCCCGGTTCTTAAAAAATTATTGCGCCCGGGAACTGATAAAATATGTCTCGTTAACGTCAAATTATGAAAACATCACAGATTCTTATCGCTTTCATTTTCTTTTCCGTTAATCTGCTGGGCCAGACGGCAGAAGGTAAAGCTGTCAAAGAATGTTTCGAAAAGTACAAGGCAGCAATTATGAATGATAAAGGTGAGGATGCTGCAAATTGGGTTGATCAGAACACCATCAACTATTATTCATCTGTTTTGGCGAAAGTGCGTAATGCAGATTCCGCTACTGTTGACCAACTCAGTCTCCTCGACAAGCTGATGGTATTTTCCATTCGCCACCGGGCTCGTGTGGAGGAAATCAAGACAATGGATGGAAAGGGATTGATTGTATACGCTATTAAAAATGGAATGGTAGGTAAAAACAGTGTCGCAAGAAATAGCATTGGAGACATCACCATAAACGGGAAAAAAGCAAAGGGCCAGGTGTTAGTGAACGACGAAAAAACTCCCTTGTATTTCGAATTCAATAAGGAATATGAAGTCTGGAAAATGGATCTCACATCGATATTTCCCGTGTCTGAAAAAGCATTCCGCGGAATGATTGATGAAAGCGGTGAAACCGAAAATGAATTTCTCTTCAGGGTATTAAAAATGCTGACGAATAGAGATGTTACGGGTGATATCTGGAAGCCTGTCGGGAAATAATTTCAGCCAAAACCCTTGCTTTTTATTTTTCCATTGAATGAAATAAGATATATCTCTCTCCAACGGTAGCAGATCAAATTGATGTACCTTTTACTTCACTCCTGAAGCAGTTTTCATGAAAAAGCAGGTTTTCATTACCGGCGGTACCGGCTATCTCGGAAAGAGGCTTATCGCACAATTGTTAAACCTTGGTTATGAAGTAACCGCACTTTGCAGGAAGGGTTCAGAAAGAAAGGTTCCGGACGTCTGTATTAAGGTCATAGGCAATCCTTTTGATGCAGAAAGTTTTCAATCCAGCATTCCCCGCGGATCCACATATGTTCAATTGTTCGGTGTACCTCATCCCGGTCCGAAGAAAAAGCATTTGTTTGAATCCATCGATCTTGCTTCCGCAACGGCTTCAGTAAAAGCAGCAAAAGATGCCGGCTGCAATCATTTCATTTATGTTAGTGTTGCGCAGGAACCCACAAAGATTATGATGGATTACCAGCTATGCCGCGCTAAATCTGAAAGACTCATTGACGAATCAGGGATGAAAGCAACAATACTCCGGCCCTGGTACATAATTGGTCCCGGACACTACTGGCCTTTGTTTTTTCTACCGCTTTTTAAATTACTGGAATGGCTGCCGGCCACTGCTAATCGCGCAAAGGCATTGCGTCTGATATATCTGAAACAGATGTTGAATGCACTTATTTATGCCATTGAAACTCCACCATCTCAACGGATAAAAATTATTGAAATTTCTGAAATCAGGAATTCTTAGCCGTAAGAAGAACTTACACGTTAATCGGATTTGACACAATATCCTTAACTTAAGTACCAAGCTTGCTGTTTAATGAGTTCAGTTGCAAAAATATTTGATGCATGGATCAATAAATCATACAATAATCTTGCGGATAAATTTCGTATCCACAAAAACAACAAGCGCTGTTATCATTGTAAAAAAACATTCCCTGAGTTTACAAAATTCCGGGGTGGATTCAGAAACCTGAATTCATGGCTGTTGAGCCTGGACATGGTAGGAAGCGATATCGATAATTTCGGATGTCCTCACTGCGGAATCAATGATCGGGTACGTCACCTGCTGATGTATTTTGACCGGTTGGGTGTATGGGAAAAATTTACAAATGCCTCTGTTATTCATTTCGCTCCTGAAGAACATCTTGTAAAAAAAATTGAAAGGCTTGGACCTTCCAGGTATGTAAAAGCAGATTTGTTTCCTGCAGACGAACGGATACAGAAAATCGATATCACCCATATCCCGTATACCGACAATGAATTTGACATACTGATTTGCAATCACGTTCTTGAACATGTGACCCATTATAAAAAAGCGCTTTCAGAAATCGTCAGGGTTTTACGACCGGGAGGGTTGGCGATTTTGCAAACTCCTTACTCCCGGAAACTGACAGAGAATTTTGAAGATGAATCCATCAATACCGATGAATTACGATTACAATACTATGGACAGGAAGATCATGTTCGTTGGTTCAGTGAACGCCGGCTGATGTGTGAGTTTGAAAATGCGGGATTGATTGCTCATCGTAAAAAACATAACGACCTTTTTAAAGAAGGAGAGCACGTAATTTTTGGAGTCAATCCGGATGAGGATCTTTTTTTATTTTATAGAGAATAAAACAGAAATTGGAATTCAGAATCGCAGTTTTGTATTTGTTACTTATTCTCCTGTAAGTGACATTTAATTGAAAGCCTTTTCACCGCCAATGAAAAAAATAATCATCAGTTGTTTTACAATAGCATTGACCTGTTGCATTATCCATATTGGATTTGCCCAGGTAAATAGGCCGGTAACTTCATCCTTTATTGGAAGATTGGGGGTTGATACCGTTTTGGTTGAAACATATTCTGTGATCAACAATCACCTGTATGGTAAATCATTTGTACGGGTTCCGGAGGATTATATTGGTGTGTTCAGTATTCACTTTTATCCTGATGGATCAATACGCGAATTGAATGTACAGGCGATGGACCCATTGAATAGCTCCATACCCTTTAAAGCAGTTTCCGGAAAATTTGAATACCGTTTAAATATGAACTGCAGAAACGATTCCTGCTTTTTCTACAATTCAATCAGCGATTATCCGGGCGAAAAGACATATAAACATGCAGTAGAAGAGGTTGATTTTATCGGTGGCTGGGTGCCCTTTATTTCATTGATGGAATGGAACACAAAAAGATTATCTGCTTCAGGGAAATCTTATTTACCATTGAAGATGATGAGCCAGGTGAGAGGTCCCGTCGAAATCGGCATTCAAAAAATTACAAATGACAGCGTAATATTTGGCGGACCCTTTCTGGAATATACGCAAATCAAAACCGACGATTCCGGCGCGATTCTGTATGTTAATGGCGTTGGTACACCATGGAATTATATCGTCACAAGGCAACCGGCGCTTGATGTTGATGAAATAGCAAAGCGGATGACGAAAACCAACGGAATTGGAAATCCATCACCTGATACTGTTGCAAAAGCAAATATCCGTGGCGCAGGTATTGAGGTGAAGTATTTCAGTCCACGTAAACGTGGCAGAGTGATTTTTGGTGGGATTGTTCCCTATGATTCTGTTTGGAGAACCGGTGCCGGACCAGCGACTGTTTTAAGTGTTGATAAATCTTTGCGATTTGGTAAGACAGTGATTCCTCCGGGTAAGTATAGCATCTACACGATCCCACATCAACAGAAATGGCAACTGATATTCAATTCAAATCTAACGAGGTGGCCAACCGATCCGGACCGATCAAAGGATTTTGCAATGGTGACTATCCCATCAAGAAAAGCCAGTGAGAAGCGGGAGAATTTTCAGATCCGGATCGATAGTTCGAAAAAAGGAGGAGAATTGATTATCGCCTGGGACGACACAGAAGCTGTGGCAGCTTTCGAAGTTATTCCCTGACTAAGTCTTGTTTGCAAAAAACATATGCGATGAAACGGCACGATGTTTCAACGAAAACAGCTTCTCGGGTAATGGCTTTTATCCTATTTTCACCCGATAATTTTTACAGGGTATGTATAAGATTTCTTTCATCATTTGTTTTCTATCTGTTTCTTTTTTCGCAGCATGTACCGGTGGTTCTGAATCCAAAGCAGATGCTATCAGTGCTGATTCCATGAAAAGTAATATTGCTGTTCTTGCATCAGATTCCTTTCTTGGTCGTAAACCATTTACCGAAGGCGAAACAAAAACTGTAGAATTTCTTCAGAAGAAATTCAGGGAATATGGTCTTCAACCAGGCAATGGGGATAGCTATCTGCAGGAAGTTCCGATGGTTAACATAAAAGCAACAGCAGCGCCATCGATGACAGTGAAAGGTGCAAAAGGAAGTTTCAGTTTAAAAGCTTTTGATGAGTATATCGTGTGGACGGATAAAGCGGATTCAGTAGAAAATTTGGATAATTCTGATCTTGTTTTTGCAGGCTACGGCGTCGTTGCACCTGAGTACAACTGGAATGATTATGCGAATCTCGACGTTAAAGGGAAAACAGTATTGGTGATGGTAAATGATCCGGGATTCTGGGCAGGAGATACAACTTTGTTCAAAGGAAAGACGATGACCTATTATGGTCGCTGGACATATAAATTTGAAGAAGCGGCAAGACAAGGAGCGAAAGCTTGTCTGATCATTCATAATACCGCAGCAGCAAGTTATCCGTTCAGTGTACAACAAAACAGTTTTAATACTTCGCGTTTGTTACTTGACACCCGCGGTCTTGAAACAAAGAATTGTGATATGATCGGATGGATCACGGAAACAGCGGCCAATAAATTATTCAAAGCTGCCGGTAAAGATTCAGCGCTATTGATGGAAGCAAATGTACCGGGTTTTAAACCCGTTGATCTTGGTTTAAAAGTAAGCACTTCCATGACTGTACAATCTACATACAGCAAATCATACAACGTGATTGCAAAAATTAACGGTGCCAAAAGACCGGATGAGGTTGTGTTGTATACTGCGCATTGGGATCATCTTGGTGTAGGAAAACCCGATGCTTCCGGAGACTCGATTTATAATGGTGCGCTTGATAACGCTACTGGTACTGCAGGGTTGCTGGAACTTGCAAGGCATTTCAATACACTAACGGTAAAGCCGGAACGAACCGTTGTATTCCTGGCTGTCACTGCTGAAGAACAGGGACTACTTGGTTCTGCGTATTATGCGAAAAATCCTGTATATCCTGCAGCGAACACAGTGGCGAACATTAACATGGATGGCCTTAATCGTTTCGAACCGACAAAAGATATTATAGTGGTAGGGCAGGGGCAATCAGAGCTGGAAGATTATCTGAAGACGGAAGTTGAAAAAGACAGTGGGTATATCGCTTTTGAAAATCACCCTGAAGCAGGTTATTATTATCGTTCAGATCATTTCAATTTCGCAAAAGCAGGAATTCCGGCATTGTATATTGAAACAGGTGTTGATGTTGTTGGTAAGGGAAAGGAATATGGAGAGCACTTGCACAATGAATACACATCAAAAGATTATCATCAGCCTTCAGATGAATACAATGCGACTACCTGGTCAATGGCTGGTGCAGTAAAAGATCTCAGGATTCTATTTAATGTCGGTAACAAGTTGGCGAACGAAGAGAAGTGGCCCCGATGGAAGGAAGGTTCAGAATTTAAAGCAATTCGGGAGAAGCAGCCGTTGAATTAATTTTTTCGCCAGGTATCCGATACTTGCAAGTATCGGATACCTGGGAGCTTTCACGAAGTAAAAACGAATTCTTTGAAAATCCATGTGAATAATCTTTTTTTTTGACGGTGTATTTTTCTTTTTATGGACGCGGAAATTCTCTTTATTGGATATGTTGAATCTGAGATAAAATCTATACAGGAAGCTCCTTTGCAGGAATTCGAAAATGCGCCAACGGCGATCCTGAAGATAAAACCCGAATTTGCAAAAGCAGCTGCAGATCTGAAAGCTGGTGACAGAATTATTATTCTAACCTGGATGCATTTATCCGATAGAAAAGAATTGAACACCCACCCGCGCAATGATCCAAATGCAAAGTTAACCGGCATCTTTTCTACACGATCGCCGAACCGACCCAATCCCATCGGTATGCACGAGACAGAAATAACAGCGCTTTTACCCTTAAACAGAATCCAGGTTGCAATGCTCGAAGTATTGGACGGAACACCTGTCATTGATATCAAGCCGGTGTTGTAAGTGGAAAGTGTAATGTTCAAAGTTAACCCCGGATGATGCCAGAAAATCACCATCTCGCAGAGAGCCGTTTTCTTCAGGGTTAAGAAAGTGTCAGAGAACCTGCTTAAAATACGTCCTATAAACTGATTTCGGTGTTCCGGATGCAATTATGCAGACGGTCAGTCAGTGTGATCGATTCTTTCTATTTTCATTGTATTAAAAATACTATGATGAAAACAGGATGGCCAGCAAGGATTTGTTTTAGCTTTATTTTTACTCTCATTTTCAGCAATCAGATTTTCGCCCAGCAGAATGACAAACAGGTTGCAGAGAAGGTGTATGGACTTGATAGTTT
The DNA here is from genome assembly GCA_029269725.1 of Pollutibacter soli. Lineage (GTDB taxonomy): Bacteria > Bacteroidota > Bacteroidia > Chitinophagales > Chitinophagaceae > Pollutibacter > Pollutibacter soli. The sequence goes on from JARJHS010000001.1 coordinate 80,558, forward strand.
ATTCTGGGTAGCTTACAACAATTGTGATGTTGCCGGAATGCAGAGATTGATTGATCCGGGGATAGAATTTTTTCATGATAAAGGCGGCATTACAAAAGGTATAGATGCCATGGTCGCGTCGATCAAGAACAATCTTTGCAGTAATCCTGAGTTTAGGGTTCGTCGGGAAGCTGTACCAAATACGGTAAAAGCTTTTCCGATGTCAAACGGGAAAGAGATCTATGGTGTGCTGGTGTCAGGCGATCATTATTTCTATAACAAACAGAAGGACAAAAATGAAACCCTCGAAGGCCTTGCGAAATTTTCCAATCTATGGATATTGATCAATGGTGAATGGAAAATGAGCCGGGTGTTCAGTTATGATCATGGTCCGGCGCCATTCATCAACAAAAGAAAAATGATCGCACTTTCGCCTGTATCTCTGGACGTGTATACGGGAATTTATACCGGCACTCAAACCGGCGACGTACACGTGAAAAGAAAAAATGATTTCCTTGTTCTCGGGATTGGCAATAGCAATTTTGATATTTTTCCAGAGACTGATGGCCGGTTCTTTTCAAAGGAACGTGATCTTGTTTTTGAATTCAGAAAAGATCCGCAGGGTAAAATTAAAGAGATGATTGTGATCGAAAAAGGAAATGAAGCGGAGCGTTTGACAAGAAAATAGTACGTAAATATTTTTCTGATTCCTGATTTCTTTGTTCTAAAGAATAAGATTCCATGTTTTCAAAAATTAAACTGGAAGGAAATCGCTATTTTCGGAACGGATATCATCACTTCAAAAGTGATGATTTTTTTATTCAATCGATGGAATAAGAAAATTCATAAAAAATATTTGAATGAAAGCAATTGTCCTGAAAGGTTTTGGTGGCGTAGAAGTGTTGCATCCTGCAGAAATCGCTGTGCCGGAAATTGGTGCTGATGAAGTACTGGTGCAAACGAGGTCCATCAGTATCAACCCTGTAGATATAAAAACACGTTCCGGAAAAGCATTATCACAGAGATTAAAAGATTTTGATCCAATTATACTTGGCTGGGATATAGCCGGCATAGTTTCAGCAGTTGGCAGCAATGTGACCGAATTCAGCAAAGGCGATGAAGTATTCGGCATGGTAAATTTTCCAGGTCACGGTAAGGCATATGCAGAATATGTAGCTGCGCCGGCGTCGCATCTCGCGCTGAAACCTAAAAATATCGGCTTTCAGCAGGCGGCAGTTTCTACACTCGCTGCTCTTACGGCCTGGGAAGGGTTGGTCGATCATCTTAAAATAAAAAAAGGCGACCGTCTTCTCGTACATGCTGCTGCAGGTGGGGTGGGGCATTTTGTAGTGCAGTTGGCAAAGCATTTGGGTGCCTATGTTATTGGTACTGCATCAGCAAAAAACAAGTCATTTGTATTGGGTCTGGGTGCAGATGAGTTTGTAGATTATACATTAGGTCCGCTCGAGCAAAGTATCGGATCGATCGACAAAGTCTTTGATAATATGGGTGGTGAAAATATTGACGCATCCTTTAAAGTAATGAAACCAGGTGCATCAATTCTCAGCATTCCATCTGGAAAAAATGATGGTGTTGAGGAAAAAGCTGCTGCAGCAGGATTCTCCGGATATAAGATGCTGGTATCGTCTAACGGTCAAAACCAGGCGAAAATTGGTTCTTTACTTGAAGCCGGATATATCCGCCCGCATATCAGTAACCGTTATTCTCTCGAACAAATGGCTGAAGCGCATCTGCAAATTGAAACCGGGAGAACGGTTGGGAAATTAGCAATTGATATATAGATCTGCTTAAAAATTCACCATACTTTACTTCGGCAACGTCGCTGTTTGTTTTTGCGCTAAAGACCGGATCCTTGTGTTAGTTTGTAGCTCCTCAATTTAGCTGGAGGTAGTTGAACTTCAATTATTTTCTCCCTGTATTCTGTTCCTGTTTTCTTTTTTTGTATTCTGTGATTTTCTTCAATTGCCGCATTCTACCCCTTATAATGACGTTATCCCACGCTATCGTGTATACATTGAATCATACCTTAGGTGTATAAATTCTACAATTATGGCAAAACTGAATCCTTATCTGAGTTTTGATAAAAATTGCCTCGAAGCAATGACTTTTTACAAGGAATGTTTTGGTGGAGAACTGACTATGCAAAAGGTTGGCGAAATGCCGGAAATGGCTGCACAGATGCCACCAGATTTCAAGGACCTGATCATGCATTCGACCCTCGTCAGCGGTGGAGTTACGATCATGGCTTCCGACCTTAACCGGGAAAAACCGCTGGAAGGGAATGCAGTACATCTTTGCCTAAATGCTGAATCGGAAGAAGAACTTATCAGATTATTTTCAAAACTCGGCGACGGCGGAAAAATTATTCAACCCATAGGCGATATGCCATGGGGAGGCATGTATGGTGAACTGGATGATAAGTTTGGCAAGCATTGGGTGTTTAATTGGCAGAAGAAGTAGTTGGTAACGGGAAGTTGTTGTAAAACTGGAGACGCCATGCATGGGTTTTCCAGGTGTAAGAAGCGCATTTCGCCACATGGGGTTTCTAATGTGACAATCAATAGAAACGCTGAGCAGAATTACTTCAGTGGAAAGCTTTGCTAAAAGAAGTGAGGTGACTGTGCCAGTCTGATAACTGATAACCGACAACTGTCAATTCCTGTGAACCGTGAAATATGAACTCCTATCTTGCAATCTTCACTGGGTATCCCAATGTCGCTTTGATCAGGGACGAAAAAAAATTAATCGGAATAAATTCTACCAGGATGTATACTTCAAAAGGAAGAACAGTGGTGCGCTGTATCAGCCCTTGTAACATTAGTAAGTTTACAATAATTGATGCTGACCGATAAGCAATCATATAAATTCAAAGCAAAGATTTACGTTACTGGTATTAACTGGTGCGTAGACGTGCCTGAACGAATTTCATCTGAATTAAAGGCTGGTAAAGGTTATGTACGCATAAAAGGAACGATTAATGGATTTGAGTTTGACAAGTCTTTGGTTCCTGTTAAAAATAATCCTTACCGTTTGTTTGTAAATAGTATCATGATGAAGGGAGCAAAAACGGCTGTTGGAAAAACGGCTGAATTTGAAATCAGAGAAGATGAGCGAAAGCCGGAATCGGTATATCCCATGCCTGAATTTCTGGAGAAGATTCTCAGGAAACAAAAGCTTCTTAAAGTTTTTGAATCGATGACGATGTGGAAAAAAAAAGAAGTGTTGCGATATCTTTATCGGTTAAAATCGCAGGAAACCATAGATCGAAATGTACGGAAATTAATTGTGCAACTGAAATCAGGGACAAAAGATAAACACTTGCGCTGAAGCGAATGTTCAAATCGTACTTTGTTTAAAATCATTTTATGAGCTCAGAAAAGAAATTTGCGTTTGCCCCACAGTTATATATCCCTCATGGAGTGGAGGATGTGAGTTTTTATGTCGACGGTTTGGGTGCGAGAGAACTGCGACGATTCAGTAATGATGATGGAACTGTACATGTAGCAGAATTTTTGCTCGGTGATCAGATATTCCACCTTCATGAGACGAGTGAACGGATCAACTGCTTGTCTCCGGCCGAAGCAAAGTCATCAACAGTAATGATCGGACTTTTTGTAGATGATGTTGACGCAGTCATGCAATCGGCAGAGAAAGCCGGTGCGAAAATTATCAATCCCGCACAGGATTACGATTATGGCTACCGTCAGGGCGAATTGGTTGATCCTTTCGGCCATTTGTGGTTGATTGAGAAGTCGATTTAATCGGCTATTTTCGGGAAAAAATTGAAGCAGCGCTGCGAAAAATGTCACCAGCAAATTGATACAGCCTTTTGCCCCAACTGCGGAACCCCGGCAGAAATTCCAAGGATCAATTCTCATTTTCTGTTGCATGAAGTTCAGCATGAATTTGTTCATGTTGACAAAGGATTTTTCTATACGACTAAAGAACTTTTAATCCGGCCGGGTCACTCCATCCGTGAGTATATCATGGAATCAAGGTACAGACATTTTAAGCCTATTGCTTTTTTATTTATATGCTCGGTTATCTATACTTTTCTCGATCAAAAAATCGGTGTGAAGCCACCGGTACAAACACTCGAAGGCAATGTGGGAAAAATGTTGTATTGGATCTCTGAAAACTATTCTTACGCAAACCTTGTAGAAATATTTTTTATTGGTCTTTTTGTCTGCCTTTTTTTTCGGCGCAAGGGATTTAATTACTTTGAAAATATTGTGCTGCTTTGTTATGTCACGGGGTTTGCAATGCTGATCGGTGTGTTGTTTATGATTGCCGGGTATGTTTTTAAATCTGAAACTATAACATCTTATTATCCCTGGATTCTTTTCCTCTATATAGTCTGGGCCATTGGTCAGTTTTATGATCATCGTAATGCAGTATCCTATTTGAAAGCCCTGCTCGCTTATGTTGTAGGATTTTTCACGTTTGTTATCCTTTCAATAATCCTGGCTATGGTATTGGAGAAAGCAGGAGTAATTTTTTAGAATATGATTGCCGGAAAAGGGAATGATTATCTGCTTATCAGATCTCTGGGTTTTAATTCTTCTCAGTGTTGTTGCTTTCGCTGTGTACAGAAAGTTTCGTCGCTACAGATTGGTGAAGCAGTAGTCTATGGTTAATAGTTCATAGTTTGAAAAGCCAGTTCATAGTTTGTGGTTTATGGATAAAAACTCTTGAGAAAATACCGATTTACAAGAGACAAACAGTAGAAGAATGGTGTTTTGACATTTTTACTTAAGATACAAATGTCTTATTTGCGGAAAAGAATAAAACATGAAACTTTAAACTACAGAAACTGCTCGTTTGGCAAAAGGACCGGCTGACCAGGCGAAATTCTACACAATGGCAAAATCAACTTTAATCGAATTGGATTCTTAACTGAAAAGTGGAATCGCTTAGGGTTTTGTTTAAAAGTTGCTGATCAAAATGTTATTAGCAATGCTGGGTACAAAAGGGGAATAGTTGATTTAGCGATGCTTGATTTTCGTCAATCTTTCTAAGGAGAATTCCTATGAACTTTGAACAATGGACTATGAACTGATTTTTCCTATTTTCGTTCTATCAAAAACTACTCCCCATGCCCGGATTCGAACTATTCGGCGATGATGAACGGAAAGAAGTAAATGAAGTTCTCGAATCCGGAATCCTCATGCGTTATGGATTCGATGCTGCAAGAAAGGGTCGATGGAAAGCAAAAGAACTGGAGGCAGCCATTTGTAAAGAATTAAAAGTAAATCACGCCCAGGTTGTTTCCAGCGGAACGGCTGCACTTACAACGGCACTTGCATCTCTTGGCATCGGTGCGGGCGACGAAGTAATCATGCCTGTCTTCACTTTTGTTGCCAGTTTTGAAGCGGTATTATCTGTGGGTGCAAGTCCTGTATTAACGGATGTTGACGAAACGCTCACACTCGATCCGCAAGCAGTTGAAGAAGCTATTACTCCCAATACAAGATGCATTATGCCTGTGCATATGTGCGGTGGGATGGCTGATATGGATGCATTGAAATCGATTGCGTCAAAATATAATCTTCCGATTCTGGAAGATGCGTGCCAGGCGATCGGCGCAAGTTTCAAAGGAAATTATCTTGGTACGATCGGTAATGCAGGGGCTCTTTCTTTCGATTTTGTAAAAACTATAACCTGCGGCGAAGGCGGTGCTGTGATTACGAATAATAAATCAATTGCCGATAGTTGCGACGCGTTTTCTGATCACGGCCATGATCACCTGGGAAAAGATCGCGGCGCTGATCTTCATCCTTTTCTTGGATACAATTTTCGTATTTCTGAATTACATGCAGCTGTCGGGCTCGCACAATTACGCAAGCTCAAAACTTTTGTGACGATGCAGCGGGAGCGAAAAGCAATACTTAAAGAATCCATCGGGAATATTCGTGGGATAAGCTTCAGGAAATTACCTGATCCGGCAGGAGACAATGCTGCTTTTCTCACTTTCTTTTTACCTAATGAGAAAGCGGCCAGAGAAACAACCAAAGCAATTCAGGCTGCTGGGTTATCTGCGTTTTACTGGTTCGATAACAACTGGCACTACATCCGGAAATGGAATCATCTTAAGGCGGGACAATCACTTTACGGACTTCACGCTGATCAACTGAGCCAGTTGCAGAAACTTAACGAAAGAAATTTCACGCAGTCTGATTCGATACTCAGCCGTACCATCAGCATGCCTGTAAGCCTGAGCTGGAGTATTGATAACACCAGGGAGAAAGCGCAGAAACTATCGGAAACATTATCTTCCATGGCAGGTGTTTTGGTATGAGCAGAATTGCGCTTATCCCCGCTCGTTACGGAGCAACCCGGTTTCCCGGGAAGTTGTTAGCGGATCTTGCCGGAAAGCCGGTAATCATCAGAACTTATGAAACTGTTTATAATACGGGACTTTTTGACCGGGTAGTTGTAGTAGCAGATGGTGATGAAATCGAATCTGTCGCAAAACAATACAGTATAGAGGTTGTACGAAGTAAAAAAGAGCATGAGAGCGGCAGCGACAGAATTGCAGAAGCCGTAGCAGATATCGACACTGAGATAGTAGTTAATGTACAGGGAGATGAACCATTCGCAGATCGCGAAGCATTGAAGAAGTTGCTTGAAGTTTTCGAAGGAGAAGCGGGAAAAAGCGTGAAAGTGGCTTCACTGATGCAGGTACTCAAAGATGGAACGCTGATAAACGATCCGAACTATGTAAAAGTAATTGTTGATCTGAATTTCAATTCTTTATTATTTTCGCGGTCTCCTCTGCCTTACGTACGCGACCATACAAAGAAACCGGATGTTTTTGAGCATATTGGCGTTTATGCATTCCGGAAACAGGCTTTGATGGATTTTGCTGCCTGGCCGGTGACGCCCCTCGAAGCCGCAGAAAAAATTGAATGTCTCCGTTACCTTGAGCATGGTGTAAAACTAAAAATGGTTCTGACAAAATATATGGGAGTGGAAATAGACACTCCCGAGGATCTGGTTAGGGCGAATGAACTTTTTAAAAATCGCCGTTAATGAAATTCAGGAATTTTAAGATGGTTGATTATGTCGTCTTCGGAAGAGGAAGTTTTGATCAGCTGCAGGAAATTCTCGCACCACATCGGAAAGAAAAATTTCCGATGATCTTTTTTGTGGATCATTTTTTTCAAACCAAACAGGATTTTCTTTCCCGCATCCCCGCAGAAGAAAGTGACGAGGTCATCTTTATTGATGTCAGTCATGAACCGAAAACAATTTATGTTGATGACCTTACTTCATTTCTTAAGAAAAAATACGGAACGATTTCAGGTATCATAGGAATTGGCGGCGGCTCTACGATGGATATGGCCAAAGCTGTTTCTTTGATGATCAATAATCCCGGTTCATCAAAAGATTACCAGGGATGGGATCTTGTAAAATTTCCGGGCGTGTACAAAGTTGGAATACCCACACTTTCGGGTACCGGTGCTGAAATTTCAAGGACCGCGATTTTGACAGGACCTGAACGAAAACTCGGCCTCAACAGCGACTTTACACCCTTTGACCAGATCATACTCGATCCGGAATTGATATACAATGTTCCGAAGGAACAGCGGTTTTATACAGGCATGGATTGCTATATCCATTGTATAGAATCCCTCTCGGGAACCTATATCAACGAGTTCAGCAGATCCTATGGAGAAAAGGCGCTGGAGAGTTGTCAGAAAATTTTTCGTCAAAAGGATCAATGGGATAATGCAAGCGATGATCTGCTGATGATGGCCTCTTACGCGGGCGGTATGAGCATTGCATACTCGCAGGTGGGTGTTGCCCACGCAGTAAGTTATGGTTTGAGTTATCTTCTCGGAACTCATCACGGTGTTGGCAATTGTATCGTGTTTAACCACCTGGATGAATACTATCCTGAAGGCGTTTCAGAATTCAGAGAGATGGTTAAAAAAGCCGGCATCTGTATTCCTCAGCATGTTACCAGCGGTTTGTCTTCCGTCGAGTTTGATAACATGATTAATGTTTCGCTTGGATTGGTTCCTTTATGGGAGAATGCCCTCGGCAAAAACTGGCGCGAGATCATGACACGGGAGAAGTTGAGAGAACTGTACGAGAGACTGTAGGCAGGAGTGGGGAGGCGGGAGATTTATCGCATAGTTGACAGTATCAACCCTGCAATTCAATTAGTTGTAATATTTAAAAGGTATTCCTCCTGTTATCTGGTGAGATTATTTCTACGCGACCATCAAAAGAATCGTCCGGATTAGAAATAAAGCATCAGGAGATCATTGGTATGTCAGGTATTATTTTCAAATCAATCTTTCCGTTAAATTGTCCATTCTATAAATTTCACTCTAAAAATTAGATGCTTCATTCTACCCACTGATATCTAATTCTCCTGCCTCTCTACTCCTTACTCCTCACTGATTTTCACCTCCTTATGCAATAATTCCTACTTTTAGGCATTTATATACAAACTGCGTCGCTATTGTTCCGAATGAGGGTAATATGGCTGCTAATCTTGGTATGGGTAGGGGGGGAAACGTTGGCGCAGCCGATTTCTTCGTCCAATCTGCGAAAAAAATGGGTAAGTACCCGCGATTCCGTCGTGCGGATCGACACCCTTAGCCTGATTCCGAATACAATCAAAATCCAGGGTGTACCGTCCTCAGCGTACTCAATCGATTTCGTCACCGCGAGCATCAAATGGCTGCAAAGGCAGGAATCGGATAGTGCCTTTATCGAATACCGCGTGTTTCCGCAAAGACTGGACATGGTCAAACGCCATATGACTTTCGATACCGTGATGGGGAAGTTTGTGGCGACTCCAGTAGTGCCGGAAAAGGAAAAGTTTGGCGCTGGCCTTTTCGATTTCGGACAACTGAATTACAACGGAAGTTTCGGACGAAGTCTTGGCTTTGGTAACCGCCAGGATGTGGTGGTTAATTCAAGTCTGAACCTGCAATTGAATGGCTATATTGGCGACAGTATACTCCTTGCTGCCGCAATCTCCGATAACAATGTGCCCATCCAGCCCGATGGTAATACGCAAAACCTGAATGAGTTTGATCGTGTATACATCCAGTTTTCAAAGAACAAGTGGCGCTTTGCAATAGGTGATATTGATATTCGCCAGAACCAGACTTATTTTCTCAACTTTTATAAACGCCTCCAGGGAGCTTCTTTCGAAACAGAAAACAGGATCGGAGCAAAAACGAAAAACAGTGCGCTCGTTTCCGGGGCTGTAGCAAAAGGAAAATTTACAAGAAACATATTCCAGGGACTGGAAGGTAACCAGGGCCCTTACCGGTTGCGTGGTGCAAACAATGAATTGTTCTTTATTGTACTGGCTGGTACCGAACGCGTCTTTATCGATGGAGTACTCATGCAGCGCGGAGAAGACCAGGACTATGTGATCAATTATAACACTGCGGAAGTGACATTTACACCAAGACAAATGATCACGAAGGATAAGCGTATCCAGATCGAATTTGAGTATGCTGATCGTAACTATCTGAATGCACAGATCTACCTGACTGATGAAATCAATTTCAATGAAAAATTTAAACTGCGCGTCGGCTTCTATAATAATAACGATGCAAAAAATTCTCCGATTAACCAGACGCTTGATACCAAACAGAAACAGTTTCTCGCAGATATAGGTGACAGTGTTCAGAATGCGTATTATCCTTCGGCGATTCCAGACACATCATCAACAGGTAAGGTACTATACGCAAAAATTGATACTGCGATCAGCTCTGCATTGCGTGATTCCATTTTTATTTTTTCCTACAACAATGCTGAAACACGATACTCAGTTGCTTTTACTGATGTAGGTTATGGCAAAGGAGATTACATACAGGATCTGAATAATAATGCCAACGGAAATGTGTATGTCTGGGTAGCGCCGGATTCGGTTACTGGTCAGCGTAAGGGCAGGTACGTGCCTGCCATTTTACTCGTCGCGCCACGAAAGCAACAGGTGTTTAACCTCGGCGCAGATTACCAGGTCAATCGACATACAGCCGTTAAAACAGAACTTGCTGTAAGTGTTCTCGATGTAAATACTTTTTCTTCCAAAGCAAAAGAGAATGACCAGGGTTTTGCGGGAAGAATACTGGTGTCGGATATCAGACCAGTCACAGCTTCGAGAAAACTGGAGTACAAAACAGATCTATACTACGAGACGATTGGACTTAATTTCAGGCCTATCGAACGCTTACGTACAGTCGAATTTTACCGTGACTGGGGTTTACCTTATGTACCACCCGTTGCAGCCGAGAATTTATTCAGTGGAGCCCTGCAGATAAAAAACCCCAGGGATCACCTGGTGAAGTATACTTTTACTGGTTTCCTGCGAAGTAATAACTATGCGGGTTACAGAAATCTTATCCAGCACCAGGCGGATTTTAACGGTTTGAGAATCGTGGATGTTTTCAGTTATACCCATATTGAAGACAACGACCAGAAAGGATATTTTCTTCGGCCCAATATTGATATTTCCAAAGTCCTGAAGAAATGGAAAGATTATAAGATCGGTACATCGTATTCTCTTGAACACAACGAGCTCAAGTACAAAAATTACGACTCCTTAAACCTGACTAGTTTTTCATTTGATGTGTGGCAGTTGTATTTCAAATCACCGGAATTGCCCAATAGATGGGGTATCAGTTATTACACCCGTTCGGATAAGTATCCGCAGGGTGGAAAACTGGTGCGTGCAGACAGAAGTCAGAACGTAAATCTTTACACAGAGTTGATGAAAGGCGAACATCATCAGTTCCGGCTTAATACTACATTCAGAAAATTGAAGGTGTACGATACCAAGGTTTCATTTATTCAGCCTGACGAAACTTTGTTGGGTCGTGCAGAATATTTTACCACGCTATGGGAAGGTGCAATCAGTGGAAATGCATTATATGAGTTGGGTACTGGTCAGGAACCGAGAAGAGATTTCAGTTATCTCGAAGTGCCTGCGGGGCAAGGTGAATATACCTGGATCGACTATAACAATGATGGCATTCAACAGTTGAACGAATTTGAAATAGCGCGTTTCCCTGACCAGGCAAAATACATCAGGATCTTTACGCCAACCACTGATTTTATCAAAGCAAACTATCTTCAGTTCAATTACAGTTTAACATTCAATCCACGTTCTGCGATAAAACCGGGCAATACAAATAAGTTCATGAAATTCATTGCCAGGTTCTACTTACAAAGCGCATTACAGATCAACAGGAAAAAGATTGCAGATGGCATAGGCTCATTTAATCCTTTCGACAATCCGTTCAGCGATACTACACTGTTAACCCTGGATCAATTGTATAGCAACACCATTTCGTTTAACCGATTCAGTTCGATCTGGGGGATTGATTTCAATAACATCCGTTCTTCGGGTCGCGCCTTCCTTTCTTATGGCTATGAAACACGCAGGTTGAATGACTGGTCGGCTAAGACGCGTGTTAATATGGGGAAATTATTTACCGTGGATCTTGTGTTGAGAAATGTCGTCAACGAATTACTCACCCCGCAATTCAATAACCGAAACTACTCCATAAGAGGTAGCAGCCTGGAACCGAAACTGAGTTTCACAAAAGGGACAGTGTTCAGAACTTACTTAAGTTATAAACTCGACGAAAAGAAAAATGAAGGAAGCGCGGAACGTGCGAAGAGTAATTCGGTGAATACGGAGGTAAAATACAATGTTCTTTCAAATACTTCACTCACCGCAAGGTTTACTTATAACCAGATCGACTATAATGGTGCCCCCAACACGACGATCTCGTATATTATGATGGATGGTCTCCTTCCGGGAAAAAACTTTCTCTGGAATCTTGATTTCACACAACGGCTTACCAATTTTCTCGAACTGAGCATGCAGTATGAGGGGCGCAAGGCGGGTGAGTCGGGCGTGGTACATACAGGTAGGGCGCAGTTGCGGGCGTTGTTCTAGAGGGAGGCAGGAGAGCGAAGGCAGGAGATTTAGTTGGTAGTGTAAAGTAACAAGCCTGACTGTGTTTTTTTTCTCTGAATTTCCTAGAAAATTCTGCTGCATTATTGATGAATTGACGTTGTTTGTGTTGAATGATTAGTTTTATTTCAAGTCATTTAAAAAATGGGAATGATATGAATGACTTCAGCTATAAACGTATGATCGTTTGGCAAAAATCGATGCAGTTAACAGCTTCATTGTATCCGTTAATTAACAAACTTCCGTCTACTGAAAATTTCAATCTATGTTCTCAGTTAAGGAGAGCAACAATTTCTGTTTCTTCAAACATTGCTGAAGGCTCTGCAAGAAAATCCGGTGCTGAGCGTGCCCGATTTTATACTATAGCAAGGTCATCAGCGATAGAAATTGATTCGCAACTTGAATCGGCTGTATTACTTAGGTTTTTGAAAGAGTCTGAATGTGAACTTGTAAATGGATTGATTATGGAAATTTTTAAAATCCTCTCCAAGCTCATCATTAGTTAATCGCTAAAGCATTACAGAAGTTTAACTCGCGAAGAGTAGTGTTGTGTGGATGTGCTGGAACTCAATACTGCAAACTCATTCTCCTGCCTCCGTTGTTTTGCCTGCGAGCTAATATATCAATGATGCTTGTTGCTAATATCTATTGACTAAATCTCCTGCCTCCCTACTCCTGGCTCTAAACTAAAAGAGCCCGGCTCTCGCCAGGCTCTTTCAACTATTTCGCTTCGCTCAAATACTAGCTAAACAAACCACCTTTCTTCAAAGTAATTGTGCTTTCGCCAATTTTGAATCCGTTATTGTATACTTCAACTTTATAGTTACCTGGTACATATTTCTCTGTTTGTTTCAGATCAAAGCTTACATTTTTACGTGCGCCCTGTTCGTAATCAACAGATACTTTATTGGTGTATTTTTTCTCACCATCCTTACGTGTAGTGAAAGTACCAGACTGAAGACCTTCTTCACTGATTACGTTTCCTGCAGGATCTGTTACTAGGACATAAAGATCTTTAGGACCAGTTTCAGTGATCATGTTTTCATCGAGGTCAAAAGAAATTCTGAATTTATCAGCCTTCTTTGCAGAAGTCGTGCTCTTTTCTTTACCACTTCCTTTTTCATTGATCGGTTGGATCTTGAAAGAAGATGCGTGTAAAGTCTGACCGATGTTTACTTTTTCTTCAGCTGCTGCTTTCTCTGACTGAGTAGTTGCGAGGTTAGTTTCCAATTCAGCCTTCTGAGTAGTCAGCGTTGCTTTTTCTGCAGTGAGGGTCTGATTCTCTCCCTGCAATCTTTCAATTTCCTGGAGATAACCATCAATCTTGCCATTCAGTTCTTTTACAAGAGTGCGGGCTTCAGCAAGATCTTTCGCTGTTGCATTCTGTTTGCCAACAAGACCTTTGATGCGTGATTTCAAGCCATCAAGATCTTTATCTTTTGTTTTAACAAGACTGTCGAGGCGGCTGTTGCTGCTGGTCATTGCGTCCAGTCTCAACAGTGCATCTTCGTATTCTTTCTGCACCATAGTTTTTGATGAATCAAGTGCAGCATACTGAACATCTTTTTGCTGGATTACTTCTTTGGTTCTACTTTTATCGTAGATGATATAACCCCACGTTCCCAATAATGCCGCGATCAGGATACCATAGATCAAACCACGGTTGTCTTTTTTTGGCTCCTGGAACTGGGGAGAAGCTGATGGATAATTTGTTGAACTCATACAGTTGATTTTTATTTTTAATTGATAGTAAAAAAACAATTTTGATTGATCAGGTTTCGCTCTCCGATTTACTTTTTATCGATATAGAAACCGTGCCAGGTGTACCTCATTTTCAGGACCTTCCTGAAGCATGGAGGAGCCTCTGGATGGGCAAGATTTCCAAAACCGTGCCAGAAAATATTTTGCCTGAAGAAAGCTACGCCGAGCGCGCAGGCATTTTCGCCGAATTCGGCCGTGTGGTCTGCATTTCAGCCGGTTACTTCTACTTCGAAAAAAACGAAGAAATATTTTTTAAAATCAAGTCAATCGCCGGAAATCAGGAAGATGAACTGCTTAAAAATTTCTTTAATCTGGTCGAAAAATTCCGGGAAAAAAGACCACGTTTTTCGTTTGCCGGACATAACATTAAAGAGTTCGATATCCCGTTTATTTGTCGCCGCACAATGGCCAACCAAATTACTCTTCCATCCTTTCTGAATTTCTCCGGGATGAAGCCATGGGAAGTGAATCTGGTTGATACTTTACAGTTCTGGAAATTCGGTGATTTCAAAAACTACACATCACTTAGCTTACTCTCGGCTGTTCTGGGTATACCAACTCCAAAAGATGATATCGACGGATCGATGGTGCGCCAGGTTTACTACGAAGAGAAAAATATTTCACGGATTGTTGAGTATTGCCAGAAAGATGTCGTCGCCGTTGCAAACATAATTTTGCGCTTCCGTAATTTACCTTTGCTGCGACCAGAAAACATTTCTATTGCCTGATTCATTTAACAGAATTTTTGCACATGTCGGTTGATAAGATTTTAGCAGAGTGGAAAAAGAAAAAATTCAGTCCCGTTTACTGGCTCGAAGGCGAAGAGCCGTTTTTTATTGATGTGCTTGTCGATTTCGCTGAGCACCAGATACTCTCCGAGCAGGAAGCTTCCTTTAACCTTACGGTATTGTATGGAAAGGATGCTGCATGGGCCGATGTTGTGAATGCCTGCAGAAAGTATCCAATGTTCTCCGATCTGCAACTGGTGATATTGAAAGAAGCGCAGCAGATGAAGGATATAGAAAAACTTCTTCCCTATATCAATCAACCTTTACACTCTACAATTTTTATCATCGCTTACCGGGAGAAAAAAGTAGACAGCAGGACGACATTTGGTAAAACTGTGAAAGCAAAAACGGCCTTCCATAGTTTCAAACCAGTAAGTGACCAGGACCTTGCTCCATGGGCCGAGGAATATATTTCTGCTCAGGGCTTACAAATTGGAGAGAAGGCAGTACAGTTATTGACAGATCATACGGGCAATGATCTGAATGTACTAACGGGCGAAGTAAAAAAAATCATGCTTAACCTCGGTGCAAGAAAAGAAATCACCGAAGCAGATATTGAGGTATACGTCGGCGTTAGTAAAGAGTTTAACACTTTTGAACTGCAGAAAGCCATTGCACAAAAGGATCTGTACAAAGCTATACGCATCATCAAATATTTCGAATCTAATCCCAAAGCTGGTCCGATACAAATGGTGAATGCCACATTATACGCCTATTTCAGTAAAGTCTATATGTTGTTTGGTATCGATTTAAATAATCAAAGCAGTATTTCAGCTGCTTTTGGTAATTCGTCTTACTTCGTAAATGAATATAAAAATGCTGCAAAAAAATATGGTGAGGAGGGAATTTGCAGGATACTCTTGTTATTACATCACTATAATCTCCGCAGCATCGGTATAAATGACAGCGGCACTTCAAGCTCCGAACTCCTGAAGGAGATGGTCGTGAAAATGATTAATGGGTGAACGTATAACGTTTACCGTTGAACCCGGTTGTACAGCAAGGTTTTCAAATCAAAACTGTTATGCTCAAGAGGGAATGTTCCAACGGTTTGTGCTAACGTTTTTCGTTATACGTTTCACCTTACACCAAAATAAGCCAGAGATTCCCGCATGTCAGCAAAGAGTTGTGCCTTCAGCTCATCCAGTCCTGAAAACTTTTTTTCTCGTCTGATAAAATGATATACAGACACTTTTACGATTTCCCCGTATATGTCATCATGGAAATTAAAGATATTTACTTCGATCATTCTCCGTGTTCCATCGACGGTCGGGCGTACACCAATATTCATCATACCTTTATGAGTAATCGATTTCCCCGTAATTGAAACATCTATCGTCACCGCATAAACGCCGTCGCCGGGAATCAGCTTTTCCGGATCGGTTATTTCGAGATTGGCGGTAGGATACCCGATCGTTCGTCCACGTTTATCGCCATGAATTACCCGCGCATGGAAAAAATAAGGATAGCCCAGCATTTTATTTGCCAGGCCAATATCTCCTGAAAGAAGCGAGTCCCTGATAATAGTGGAGCTGACAGTTACCTCATTCAGGATCTTTTCCGGAATTTCTTTTACCTCGCAATTCCATCTGGGGGCCAGTTGCTCAAGAAGCCGGTAGTCTCCGGAACGGTTTTTCCCAAACCGATGATCATACCCGATGATAATACTATGGGGTTGAAAATTTTTAATCAGGAAGTTTTCGATATAGTCTTCGGCAGACATTTCGGAGAATCCCGTGGTGAAGGGCACAATGACCAGGTGATCGATCCCGATAGAACGCAACAGTTCTATTCTTTCATCTATTGTAGTCAGCAGGAATACTTCTCCTGATTTGCCTTTAACGACCCTTCGCGGATGAGGATGGAAAGTAACAATTACTGTTTCGCCATGTACATCCGCCGCTTCCGTTTTCATCTGCTGAAAGATCTGCCTGTGACCGGGATGCACACCGTCAAAAGTACCAATGGTCACAACAGCATTCCGGAAACGAGGTAAATGGTGGATATTATAATGTACCTGCATATTTGCGAGCGGCAAATTTAACGTAAAACGTTTTACGTTCCACGTTTAACGTAGCTTTGCGCGATCCAAAAGCTAGACATGAGTTTATATAACCAGCGGGGCGTTTCAGCACAGAAAGAAGATGTTCACCAGGCCATTGGCAATATAGATCAGGGTTTATATCCGAATGCATTTTGTAAAATGTATCCTGACTACCTGGGCGGAGATAAAGACTGGGTGAATGTGATGCATGCAGATGGAGCAGGTACAAAAAGTATCCTGGCTTATTTGTACTGGAAAGAAACTGGCGACCTTTCTGTGTGGAAGGGAATCGCGCAGGATGCTGTGGTGATGAACCTCGATGATTTGCTTTGTATTGGGGTGTATGATAATATCGTTTTTAATTCCACCATCGACAGAAATAAAAAGAAAATACCGGGTGAGGTGCTGAAAGCCATTATAGAGGGAAATAACGAGCTATTTGAAACGTTGGCAAAAACCGGAGTGCATATACATTACCTCGGCGGAGAAACTGCGGATGTGGGTGATGTGGTTCGTACTATAGCAGTAAATGGCACCATGACTGTACGATGGCCAAAAAATAAACTCATCACGAACGATAAAATTCAACCCGGAGATTTTATTGTAGGTCTTTCAAGTTTTGGTAAAGCCGTATATGAAGATCATTACAACAGCGGCATAGGAAGCAATGGACTGACCAGTGCCCGGCATGATCTGATCGGGAAACATTATGCGAAGAATTTTCCTGAATCATTTGATCCAGCTCTCGACGATGCTGTGGTTTATATTGGCAAACATCGCTTAACCGACGCAGTGAGTGACTTGCCGGAACAAAGAAATGCAGGACAGTTGATCTTAAGTCCTACAAGAACATATGCTCCTGTACTTTGCGAAATTCTTCTAAAACATTTCGATGCCGTTCACGGTCTGATTCATTGCAGCGGCGGCGGACAAACCAAGTGTCTTAAGTATCTTCCTGGTAATATGCGCGTGATCAAGGATAATCTATTCGCGGCTCCGCCGATATTCAATCTCATTCAACAAGCCAGTAAAGCAGACTACCGCGAGATGTTCCAGGTATTCAATATGGGATGCCGCATGGAAATTTATACTGATGCGGATAATACGGAAGCGATGATTCAAATTGCAAAGCGTTGGGGTGTGGATGCGCAGATTATTGGCAGGGTAGAGGCCGCAGGTGAGAAGAGTTTGTTGCTTACTTATGATGGAGAGGAGATTGTTTACCAATAGGTAGTAAGTATTAGGAAGTAAGTAGTAAGTAGGAAGTAGGAAGTAGTAAGTAGTAGGTGTCACGTGTCACGTCCAAAAAAAAGTTGACACTATTACTACTATTACCTTCAGATCGTTGATTTTCAACTGCAAATTTTGAGGTTATATAGCAGAGATTTAGTTACTGGATTTCAGTTCAGGCATTCCTCCGGGCATTCTTCCTGTATTCCGTATTCTATTTCTTTTTCTGAGTCAATTGCCCGGGGTTTTTTCCCCGGGGGCATCCCCAGCTGAAGCTGCGGGGAATTGAAATCATCATAGAAGAAGCGATTTGTTTTTAGTTGCCTGTGATTTAAATTGCTGTTGGCCAGACAATAACTCTCCAAAACAATATTCTGCTGGTTTTTCATTTTCTATTTTCAGTTCCTGTTTTCATTGCGTTCCATATTCTGTATTCTTTCTTCACTGTTTCTTTTTTCTGTTTCTCACTCACTTCTACCGTCTAAAATTTCCTTCGAATCCACGCTGCTGCCGCCTTCACTTTTTCATCATTCGGAATATCATTAAACTTATCAACTGCGGTCATCGGAATTTCCGGATCAATGGCTTCAGTATATAATTTCCCTGATCTGTCCGAACTGTATCCGACGGCAAGGTTAATAAACGCAGTATCATTAATCGCAAAACCGTTATTGATAGTAATATAGCCTGCTGTTCTTGATCCCAACAGGATAGTGTTCTTTCTTCCTTTAAAAGCCATGATCAGATTTTCGGCTGAACTACCCGTAATCGGACTCGTAATAATTACCACAGGGATTTTTGAAGCATCAATATTGCAAAACGGTTTAATTGTTGATATAGCCACAGTATCGATCAGAAACTGATTTCCTTTCAATATCCAGCTTTCGGTTATGTCGGTATGAAATTCTCCGAGTTTCCCATCGGTGAGTAACTGTTTTAAACCCAGTATCATCGGGTGCATTGCGCCACCGCCATTCAATCGCAGGTCAACTACTAAACCCTTCACATTATTTTTCGACAGTAATGAGCAGAGACTGTCATTAAGGGACTGTGCCTTTATATTGAATTCTTCCTTATTGGCAATCGGCATCGATGGAACGCGGATATATCCAATATTTTTATCCAGCATCATAGTGATACTTCTCACACCTTTTTTCCATTCGTTCCTGAAACTATCCGATACATTTACCTGGTTTGGTTGCCATTGAAATGTACTGTCCATATAAAAGAATGCACCATGGAAATCATTGATCGATTTAAAAATATAACGGACTGAATTTCCCATCTGGTATGGCTTTTCCGCGTCCTTCGCCAGCAATTTTGCTGAATCGGCTATGCCTTTCCAGTCGACAGTTTTTTTATTGACTGCATATTTTTTCATGACATCGATCGTCGAATCGATAAGATTGCTGACATATGAAGACTGCGCACATAATGTTTGAAACGAAAACAAAACTGCGATAAGAATAAAGCCGGTTGATTTCTGCATCCTGTAAAAATAAATGCCGTTGCTCATAATCGAACAACGGCAAGGATGAATTGAATAAATCCCTTGTTGAAATGAATTTTGTTTTATTTCTTTCCGACTATCGTAGGATAGCTGAATTGAAGTATATAGTAGGTACTTACATTTTTCCCGTTCTGTACCGCAGGAATCCATTTAGGACCTGATTCGACAAGGTGCGACAATGTCGCCGTAAGTTCATTATCTCCGGATAATATTGTCAGATCCTCAATGGCTCCAATTGTATTTACGACAAACCTTATTTTAGCTGTACCGGCAAGTGTCCTTTTTGTTTGTTCGTCTTTTTCATTTAGCTCTTTGAAAAGGTATTGATTTAATGCAGACTCTCCACCTGGAAACGAAGCTGGTTTTTCCACTTTTACAAAGACTTTATTCAGCTCCTGGACACTATTTTCATCTGGTTTGGTATAAAAGCTGCTGTCAGATTTGTTTATAGTGGTAATTAAAATCACGCCATCCTTTGCATCATCGCCATACAAAGCTGACGCTGATGCATCTTTTAAAACCTGTAATTCTTTTATGTCTTCCGGGTTTATCAGCTGATCAAGTGACTTAATATCTGTTCCTTTTTTCAATACAACTCCGTTGAGAACAATCAAAGGCCCGGAAGATACACCACGGATACGTGTAGTCGGATTGATCTGGATTGTATTTGACTTTTTGTCGAGAACGGCCGGGGGGACGAAACCTTTTTTATGTGCCTCTTCGAAGCTCATTCGTTCGGCCTTGCCATTATTAAATATCACGATCACATCCCCTTTTTCCGTTACATCGACCGACTTCACTCCCTTTGGTAAAGTATCGTTTTCAACGATAAGCATTTTCCTTGCGTAAAAAGCTACAGGGGTTGCATCTTTTGTAATTCCATCCTGTCCGGTGACCGGTCGATGTATAACAATTGAGTCAGCTGTGACTTTGATCGTATCATTCGTTTCCGGTAATGCAGGTCCGTG
This sequence comes from Pollutibacter soli, assembly GCA_029269725.1. GTDB lineage: Bacteria > Bacteroidota > Bacteroidia > Chitinophagales > Chitinophagaceae > Pollutibacter > Pollutibacter soli. The sequence continues at coordinate 100,815 of JARJHS010000001.1, forward strand.
TTTTTTGGCGGCATCAAAATAAGCTGCGACGTCTTGTTCGGGATCAGTCTCGGAATATACTACGCCTGCATTTTGCTGATTGATCAGAAATTTTTTCGCAGCGTTGAGCAAGCTTTTTGCAATTTTATCGAGATCCTCAGATGATGAAAGTAAACTGCGATCTTCAGGATTAGTAATGAAACCACATTCAACTAACACGGCAGGATAATTTACTTCCGGAGCATCCAGAACGTGAATTGATTTTTGCTTTCTGCTTAGAATTTCAACAGGAGTTTTAGAAAACGGTTTCACTTCTTCTTTAACTGCTGAAGCCAGTGCAAGATTTGAATTATGAAATGAGTTTTTGTTTTCGCTCACGTATACCTGGAAGCCTTTGACATTAGAAGCTGGTGCAGATGCAATATGAATGGACATAAACACATCAGGATTCGCGGCGGCTGATGCTTTCACTTTCTGTCTTACATCATTAAAAATGTCGGTTTCCCTCGTAAGAACAATATTCAGGTTAGCATCATGATTTAATGCTTTAATTCTTTTGGCTATGCCAAGGTTCAGGTCTTTTTCATTAATTCCCTCGGCTGTAGCACCTTTATCTTCACCGCCATGCCCAGCGTCGATAACGACAGTATAAATTTTGTTTAGTTGCAGATCGTGAGTCTCTTTCGTTTTTAGTGTGAAGCCGGCAACAATTATAAAAAGTATCGGTAACACCATTACGCGATTGAAATATGACCGCGCAGGTTTATTTGATTTGATCAGCATTTTGAGTCTTCTTTTAATGGGTGAATGAAAAAAATAACTTCCCAACGAAAAGGACTGTTTCGGAAAGGCAGCCTGCAGGATCATCGCTGCAAAAGCAGCTGTATCCTGGTCTCTGACCGCTTCCCGGTCGGCAATGAACTCGTGGATCATACCGATTTCCTTTCGGATGAGCCAGAAAAAAGGATTGGTCCAGAAAACAATCAGTACACATTGCATTAGAAGTTTGTCGTAGCTGTGTTTCTGTCTCACATGCGCGATCTCATGCAGCAGGATCTGTTTGCCTGATATGGAATCTGCAGGTATTTCCCTGTTCCAGAAAATGTATTTCAGGAAGGAAAATGGTGTGCCTTTTTCAGAAGTATTTAAAAAAGACATACCATCCATCGGGATGATTTCATATCGTTTGATCATGTTCCTGATCTGCCAGAGTGTGAATAGAAAAGCCAGCAACATTCCCATGGAAATAATCCCATATCCCAATGAAGCCAGGTCTGTGAGCTCAACATGCCTGGCTGCGGGAGCATGGTAATTTTCTATGTATGCATCGCCGGTATTCACTACGCGTACCAGCGGAATGGAAGTGATAGAACTGCTTTCATTCTGCGTGTTGACTTTAATTTTTATCAACGGCAGCGTAACCGAAAGCAACACTGTGCAAAGAAGATAAAACCTGTTCCAATAATGAAATGCTTTATTTCTTAACGAGAGCAGGTAGTAACCGTAAAGTATACCTGAACAGATAATTACTTTTAGCAAGTAATAAGCAAAGGCAATCATTTAGAAGATTTTTTTAACTCATTCAGTAGTAGTTCAAGTTCTTCGACGGTGAGATTGTTCTCCCGAACCATAAACGACACTGCATTGGGGAAGGATCCTTCGAAGTAGGACTTCACCATATTCTTTAAAGTTGAGCCCGAATAATCTTCTTTACTAACCAGCGGATAATACTGGTGCATACGACCAAACACGCGTATGCCGACAAATTCCTTCTCCACCAGGATTTTCAGAATAGTAGCTACTGTATTCTGATGTGGTTTGGGTTCGGGAATTTCGTCGAGTATCTCGCGGAGGAAGGCCTTATCCAGGTTCCAGATCACCTGCATAATCTGTTCTTCTGCCTTGGTAAGTGATTTCATACTTCTGTTTTAACTACCCTCCAAACGTATAACTAAATATTTAGTTCAGCAACTATTTTTTTAGTTTTATGATTATTTTCTGGAACTTTTAAAACCCTGAACCATTACCTTTGGGCGAAAAACCGACCGGGATGGCCGAAAAGATACTGGAATTAAAGAATGCCAATATTTATCAGGGAAAGTCGATGATCCTGCAGGATGTGAATATCAGGGTGGAACGCGGCGAATTTGTGTTCCTGGTGGGAAAAACAGGTACGGGTAAGTCGAGTTTATTGAAAACCCTGTATGGCGAGCTGCAGTTGACCGAAGGGGAGGGGGATGTGGTTGGTTTCGACCTAAAAAAGCTTACCTGGAAGACTGTACCATTCCTGCGTCGCAATATTGGAATCGTATTCCAGGACTTTCAATTACTGAATGATCGCAATGTTCAGGACAACCTGAAATTCGTTTTAAGTGCCACCGGTTGGAAAGACCAGAAGCTCATTGAAGATAAGATTAATGACGTGCTGGATAAAGTGGGGTTAAGAACCAAAGGTTTCAAATATCCTTTTGAACTTTCGGGCGGTGAGCAGCAGCGCGTGGATATCGCCCGCGCACTTTTAAATTCTCCCAAACTGATCCTTGCTGATGAGCCGACAGGAAATCTTGATCCGGAAACCACGGACGAGATCATGAACCTGCTGTTCCATATCAGCCGGGATTTTGGCACAGCCATCGTAATGGCTACGCACGATTATATCGTGATCAATAAATTTCCGGCAAGAATGATAAAAACGGAAAAAGGACAGGTGCTGGACAACGCTACCATATCCATGCAATAAGTTCGCGGGCGTTTTTATCGTTATTGTAAAATTCCTGAAGCAGACTTTCTCTCAGGATCATTTCATCTCCTGAAAAGGGCGTTTGCATTAATTCTTTTACGGCATCTTTATAATCCTTTATTTCATTTACAATATGGCAAGCAGACTCTAGGTGAGTGCCATCTACCATAGCCTTGTTAGTCAGTACATGCTTCCCACAAAAAACCGCATTTAGCAATTTCAGTTTTATTCCTGTGTCGCTGAATGATGGAAGTATGTTGACCTGTGCTTTGGCAATCAATTCCTGCATTTCATTTTCTCCTGGGTTTGCAACAAGGCATGTATTGGAATTTTTTTTGATCAATCGTTGAAGGCCAGGCGAAGGATTTTTCCCAGCAACGATAAACGGCAGGTCACTATCACCAAAAACATTTTCCACGAGCCAGGTTGCAGCCTTATCATTTTCCGGAACAGACAGGTTGCCCTGGTAAAGACAGAAACTGCCAGCGCCTTCCATGCTTTGCAGATGCTTCCACCCGGTGAAAACAGAAATATAGGCTACCCTGGATGCCTTGAAATTTTTATGATAGAACTCTGCTTCTTTCTGCGAAACACAAATTATTGGCGACTCATTTGCAAGAGCTCGTTCATATTTTTTCAGCAAGCGACTTTCATTCCAGAAATAGGCTTTTTTAAAAAGTGATTTCGTTTGTCTGCATAACTGCTGATAATATTTGTATTCAACATTATGCATACGGATAAAAGTTTTCCTGTTCTGAAAAACTTTTTCATGCAGCAACCAGGTAGTATGTACACCCTCAAACAAAATCGGATGATTATCACAGAGAAGATTTTCTTTTAGCCGTGGATCGGTTCTGGATCCAACGATGTAAGGTACTTTCATTGAAAAACCCTTATGACCTTTTTGTCGCTGGTAGTAATTAACGGAAACGCAATACTTATTTAGTTCGGGTTGTTCACCGCGGCCGTATTCATAGCAATGTAAATGAATTTTTACTCCTGCTTTATGAAGTGCTTCGAGTTTATAAAAAAGATCGAACACGCCGCCATAATCGGCAGGGTAGGGAACATCATGACAAACGATATGAAGTTGCTTTTCCAATCAGTGCAAAATTTGCCGGTAAAAGTCAAGTAATTTTTGTTCTTCCTTTTGCCAGTTCAGTTGTAATGCTGCAATTGTACATTGTATTTGCAGTCTCCTATACAAAACCTCATTTTGCAGTAAATTGTTCAGATGGCGGGCAATATTTGCTGACGAAAGATCATCAATCAGCACAGCTATTTCAAATGTTTCGTTGATTTCACGGTAAGCTGGATAGTCAACACAAAGCTGCGGCGTTCCTCCCTGTATGTAATCAAAAAAGCGATTGGCGAGGGAATAATAATTGCTCAAACCTTTATTTTCAAAAAGAGTGATACCTGCTTTTGCGCTGGCTGTAACAACCCTGAGTTCTTCAGGAGATAATTTTCCTTTCAATAAAACTTTTTCGCCCAGCCGATGTTTTTTAATCAGGCTTTTTACCTGGTCCATGTAATTGCCATCGCCATAAATATGTAATTGGGCATCTACAAATTCCATTGCAGGAATGAGCGTCTCAAAACTTCTTCCTTCGTTTACTGCACCCTGGTAAAGCAGGAACGATTCCCGTTTTGGGGGTTGAAATAATATTTTGCGCGGCATATTCCGGATCACTCCGTAATCAACTCCGTATTCTTTTTTAAATATCTCAGCGATAGGCCTGCTAACGGTATAGCCCAGCTGAAATTTCGGAACAAAAATCTTTTCTACAGTTTTCCAGAAGCGATAAATAAATGGGCGGGTTACCACTTCTTTCATCTCACAAAACAATTCATGTGCATCGTAAACCCTGGAAATGGATTTCAGCACAGAAATAAAAAAGCAGGGAATAATGGTATCAAGATCGATCGCACAAATCAGGTCTGTTTTTTTTAGAAGAAGGTAGAAAAAAAGTTTTGTATTGTATTCCGCATAAAAAGCAAATCCTTTCCTGAAAAAGCATTTGATTCTATGTTGTTTAAAACTTCTGGGTTCATATGCAGGGCTGTCATTGAACTGCACGCCAATCAGGCGTACCAGGTAGCCGGCCTCCGCCAGTGTACTGCAGATACGGATCATTCGCTGATCAGTGCGGAGATCATTGGTAACTGTAAACGTCAATGTTTTCAAAGCCGGTGTTTGGGTGAAGTTATTATATAGAAACAAATCTCACCCGATAGCCTACCTGCAATCGTCGATAAATTTCGATAATCAATGATTTTTTTATATGTTGGAGAAATTTTTAAATTCTTCCGCACATGGAAAATTTTCCGACTACGGGAACCACAACCACTGCTACTCAGAAGCCAATGCGCCCCACATTTCTGACCGTTCTCTGTATCCTGACCTTTATCGGGAGCGGATTGAGCGTTATCAGCAATATCAATAGTTATCTTACCGCAGATGTGAGCGACGCATTTGTTCAGGAGAAACTGGATAGCACCAGAAAAGAAGTTGGCGAGCAATTGAAAGAGGCCGATTCGAAGGCGGGTGCTGAGTTCGCCGACAAAATGCTGTCCGGTGTGTCAGAAGTCATGAATCCGAAAAATATTAAAAGAAGTGCACTATATGGACTATTGGCCAGTGCTCTTACACTTTTCGGCGCAGTGATGATGTTCAGACTGAATAAAACCGGATTCTGGGTCTACGTGGCCGGCACCATTGTAGGTATTGCGGCGCCGATAATGATTTTTGGAACTTCTAACCTGTTTAGTCTCGGAATCGTAGCACTGACGGGCTTTTTCGGGATTATCTTCGTAATTCTGTACTCAATGAACCTGAAATATATGGAGTGAACGCAATAATATATAGCAAAAAAGCTCCGGATTCAAGCCCGGGGCTTTTTTTGTAGGTTTTTTTCCCTACCTTTGCCCCCGTTTCGTAAAGATGTAAAAGATGCCAAAAAAAATTTGAGATGCCAACGTTAACAACTGAAAAAAAGTCCAGGATTTTTGCCGAGTTTGGTGGGAATGCTAAAAACACAGGTTCAATTGAAGGTCAGATCGCTTTGTTGACTGAAAAAATCAACCATATCTCCCAGCACCTTCAGCAGAATAAAAAAGACTTCTCTACCCATAGAGGGTTAATGAAAATGGTAGGTCAGCGCAAACGCCTGCTTACTTACTTAAGCAAACACAACCTCCAGGGATATCGTGCTCTGATTGAAAAATTAGGACTCAGAAAATAATTCATCTTCTTGCAAACTATTCCCAACTACTCCGGTTGGGAATTAGTTTTTTCTAGTCATTCCCCTTAAACAAGCTTGTATGCTTCAACAACCTATCCAATCTGTGATTGACCTTGGTGATGGTCAGCCCATTACTATCGAAACCGGCCGTTTAGCCCGCCAGGCTGATGGCGCAGTTACACTTCGCCAGGGAAATTGCGTGATTCTTGCCACTGTATGTGCCAATAGAGAACCGAAGGAAGGCCAGGATTTCTTTCCCCTTTCTGTCGATTATATGGAAAAATTTGCTTCAGCAGGTCGTATCCCCGGATCTTTCTTCAAAAGAGAGGGCCGCCTGAGCGATTCTGAAGTGTTGATCAGCCGTCTCATAGACCGTGCTCTCCGGCCATTGTTTCCTGAAGATTATTTATGCGATGTTCAGGTGATCATTACACTGATTTCTTCAGATCCTGAAATCATGCCCGACGCGCTGGCTTGTTTTGCTGCTTCAGCAGCTTTGGCAGTATCGGATATTCCTATTAAAGAAGTTATTTCTGAAGTAAGAGTAGCCCGTATTGATGGCAAATTCGTAATCAACCCAAGAAGAACAGAGCTCGCTAAAGCCGATATGGATTTCATGATCGGAGCTACTGAAAAGAACCTGATGATGGTGGAAGGAGAAGCGAAACAATGTTCTGAAGAAGATTTTATCGTTGCTCTTGAATTAGCTCATGACGCAATCCGTAAACAGATTGCAGCACAGCATGAACTGAGCGCCAAGTTTGGGATCACTGGAAAAAGGGACTACCCCAAGCCAGCGCAGAATGAAGAAGTGAAAAAGAAAGTTGGCGAGATTACTTCAGCTAAAATTCTCGAAATTTCAAGATCAGCAAGTGACAAACATAAACGCAGCGATGCTTACCGGGAACTTGCTGAAGAACTGATTGCAGCTTTTGGTGAAGAACCTGATCCGAAAGAACTCAAGCTTGCAAAGAAATATTTCGATGATTTCAAATGGGAAATTGTTCGTGATATGATCCTTGACGAGCGTAAACGCCTGGACGGTCGTGCACTGGATGAAGTACGCCCGTTGAATATGGAAGTTGATGTTCTTCCTTCGCCACATGGCGCAGCTCTTTTTACACGAGGTGAAACACAATCACTGACAACAATAACCCTCGGTACCCCACTTGATGAACTGCTTGTGGAAAGTGCTGCAAAATCTGAATACAGTAAGTTTATCCTTCATTACAATTTCCCGCCATATTCAACGGGTGAAGTAAAATTCCTTCGTGGTGCTGGCCGTCGTGAAATCGGTCATGGTAACCTTGCTCAGCGTTCACTGAAGCAGATCATGCCGGGTAACGATTACCCATACACGGTGCGCGTGGTGAGCGATATCCTGGAATCAAATGGTTCTTCATCAATGGCGACTGTGTGTGCGGGTTCTCTCGCACTGATGGATGCGGGAGTTCCATTTCAGAAACACGTGAGCGGTGTTGCTATGGGATTGATTACCCGTCAGTCTGATGGAAAATATGCGATCCTTACTGATATCCTCGGTGATGAAGATCACCTCGGTGATATGGACTTCAAGGTAACGGGAACGCGTGAAGGCATTTGTGGCATCCAGATGGATATCAAGATTGATGGTTTAAGCATGGAGACTATGCGTGAAGCACTAGAGCAGGCTCGTAAAGGTCGTTTGCACATTCTTGACGCAATGTATGCAGTTATCGACAAGCCACGTGAAGAAGTTAAACCGCATGCGCCGCGCATGATCAAACTCTTTATCGATAAAGAATTTATCGGTGCTGTAATCGGGCCGCAGGGTAAGATCATCCAGGAAATTCAGAGAGAAACCGGTACTACAATTAATATTGAAGAAGTGGGTAACCAGGGCGAAGTGAGTGTCTTTTCACCAGTAAAAGACGGACTGGATCGTGCAGTAGCCTGGATCAAAGGTATTGTTTCACAACCTGAAGAAGGCGAAGTGTACGAGGCTAAGGTTAAATCAATCATGCCTTATGGTGCTTTTGTTGAATTTCTTCCTGGCAAACAGGGGTTGCTCCACATCAGTGAAGTAAGCTGGAAGAGACTTGAGTCATTGGAAGGTGTTCTGAAAGAAGGCGATTCCGTAAAAGTGAAACTTATCGGGGTTGATCAGAAAACAGGTAAGTTCAAATTGAGCCGCAAGGCACTGATGGCAAAGCCTGAAATGAGCGGCCCGCCACCAGCAGGACAAAATCAGAAAAATTCGTAATATAGAAAGCTGCTGAAAAGCAGCTTTTTTTTTGATGCAGGGGTACAACCTGGGAGGTCTAAGACCTCCTAGGTCTACAACACCTGGCAGGTCTTAAAACCTGGCAGGTTTTAAGACCTGCCAGGTGTAAAACCGAAACAGATGAACCGACAATTTTTTGAAATCAGTTTTCGCGGATTGACTCCCGATCAGATCGATCTGCTGAGCGGAATACTTCCGCAAGCGGGTTTCGATGGTTTTGAAGAAAAAGATACTGACCTGTTTTCAGCATTTGCTGACACTGCAAATCTTGATAAAGAAAAACTTGATGAAATACTTCGCTTGACCGGCCTCGTGGGTGAAACCCATTTTATCAACGAGAAAAACTGGAACGAAGAATGGGAGCAATCATTCGAACCGGTCATAATTCCAACGAAAGTTGGAGTACGCGCATTTTTTCACGCACCTGTGAAAGATGTGAAGCATGAAATTGTCATCACCCCCAAAATGAGTTTTGGTACAGGTCATCATGCAACAACATACCTCATGATGGAACAGATGCTGGACCTCGACTTCAGAGAGAAAAATGTATTAGATTTCGGCACGGGAACAGGAATTCTTGCCATTCTTGCTGAACAATTAGGGGCGCGATCTGTTTTTGCAATCGACAACGATGAATGGAGTGTAACAAACGCACTTGAAAATATTGGAATGAACAAATGCTCAAAAATTCAGATATCGTTAAATAATTCGTGGGAACGGGATAAAAAATTTGATATCATTCTTGCCAATATTAATAAAGGCGTTATTTTAGAGAACCGGGAACATCTTGTACGGTCAATGGTTAAGGAAGGTCTCTTAATTCTCAGTGGTCTGCTGGTTTCTGACCAGCAGGAAATTGAAGCAGCATTTGAATCTCCATTGGGCAAACCTTTATTTACCAGCGAAAAAAATAATTGGATTTCTTTAACGTTTAGGAATTGAGGAAACTCATTAACAGGCTGTTAAAGAACAAATCATTAAGAGCCGTATATTTGTCCCTCAATTTCAACCTCCTAACGAACGATGAACGAACTTTTACTCGTCATACTTGCCTATTTCATAGGCTCCATACCCACCGCGGTATGGATAAGTAAAAGTCAATTTAATATAGACATCCGCGATTATGGCAGCGGGAATGCCGGAGCTACCAACACTTTCAGGGTTTTAGGTGCACGCTGGGGAACCACCGTAATGATCATTGATATGCTCAAAGGTCTCGCAGCTGTAAAACTCGCTTTGCTGATGCCTTATTATGTGCAGAATGATTTCGCCCGTACCAATTTCCAGATCGGTTTAGGTCTGGCTGCAGTCCTGGGGCACATCTTCCCCATTTGGGCTGAATTCCGTGGTGGTAAGGGCGTTGCAACCTTATTCGGACTCGTGCTCGCTATTTCTCCAATAACAGCCCTGGGTTGTATCGGAGTCTTTTTACTTGTTTTGTTTTTCACCAGGTTTGTTTCCCTGAGCTCTATTCTCGCAAGCCTCGCATTTCCGGTATTTATCCTCGTGATTTTCAATGTTGATAACGACGCGTACCGCATTTTTGCTATTGCAGTCGCGCTGCTGGTTATATTAACACATCAAAAGAATATCACACGCTTGCTTCGCGGTAGTGAAAGCAAAGCTCCCATCTTCAAAGGCCGTGATCGTCGCCGTGAAAGAAGACTTAACGACGATTTCTGATTCTTTTTCGCATTTCTTTCTCCGCTCACATTATTTTTATTTAATCTGGTACAAGTATTGAATTTGTCCGGAAAAGACTTTTTTTATGCGGATTTTACTTTTTTTACTCGTCGGAACGCTCAGTTTAAGCTCTTGTCAGAAAAACAAAATAACAGGTCGCAACCAGTTAATGCTGGTGAGCGAAAGTGAAGTCAACGCAATGGCGTTACAGGAATACAAAAGTTTTCTTTCTCAAAATCCCGTGGTACCCAAAGGTTCTACACCGGAGCAACAGATGGTGACCCGCGTGGGGCAACGTATCGCATCTGCAATTACCAGTTATTACAGCAAACAAGGCAAGTCAGAGCTCCTGAACGGTTATCAATGGGAGTTTAACCTTGTGCAATCCAAAGAAGTGAATGCTTGGTGTATGCCAGGTGGGAAAGTTGTGGTGTACACGGGCATTTTACCGGTAACCCAGACTGAAACGGCACTTGCAGTGGTAATGGGGCATGAGATCGCACACGCACTTGCTCTGCACGGGAATGAACGGATGAGTCAGGGTCTGGCCCAGCAACTTGGCGGAGCTGCTTTGTCGGTTGCGCTTTCCAGCAAACCAGCAGAAACACAACAACTTTTCATGGCCGCATACGGCATTGGCTCGAATGTAGGAGTTTTACTTCCGTATAGCAGAAAACAGGAACTTGAGGCGGATCAATATGGATTAATTTTCGCTGCAATGGCGGGCTACAATCCCCAGGAGGCTGTATCATTCTGGCAACGTATGGCGAGTATGAGCGGCGGACAAAAGCCACCTGAACTTCTCAGTACTCACCCTTCCGATCAAACAAGGATTGAAAAAGTACAGCAATATGCTAAACAGGCGATGAAATATTACAAACCTGGAACTCAGAGAGCTAAGTAGTATAATAACTGACATAAAGTTTTTTCATAAAAAATCATCTTTTGCAGGATAAAATGGGGTGAAGTTCAGGCAAATCGTGTACCTTTGCCGTTCATCCTAAAAATTCTGTTGAAGCATGATGCAAACAATGTTTGAAAAACTTCAACTTCATGAAGAGAAGAATCTCCTGATTCAAGGATTACCTTCATCAATCGAAAAGCAATTCACCAAGGTTTCATTTGCCAAAAATGTTACGCCATTGCTGCGTACAAGAAAAATTGATTTTGCTTTAGTATTTGCGGTAAATCAGAATCAGCTGACCCAGATTATGCAGGATGTGATTCCTGCGCTTCATGAAGATGCCAAATTGTGGATAGCTTATCCAAAAGCAGCATCCAAAATTGTTAGCGACCTTAACCGGGAATGCAGTTGGAACTGCATCTGTAACCGCGGTTTTGAAAGTATTCATGAAACTACGCTCGACCACGTGTGGACAGCGATCCGTTTCCATCGTAGTGGTATACCTATCAGAGATGCCGGAACAGAAGCAATGATGTCACAATACCAGGAAGTTGCAGAAACTTTGCCGGGTATCACCGTTGCTAAACAATCCTCCAGGTACAGCAAAGTAGCAAGCAGGATTTAATGAGGATATCTTCGTTGCGGCGAAGAAAAAAGAAATTAAAAGGATTATCTCAAATTTGAGATAATCCTTTTTTTATGCATTTGAATATTGAAATCAAAGCGAGGTCGAACAACACAAGCTTCATCCGTAATTATCTGCTCAAACAACAGGCTGATCACCCGGGCATCGATCATCAAACGGATACTTATTTTGATGTACCACATGGCCGGATGAAACTGCGTGAAGGAAATATCGAAAACGCGCTTATACATTACCATCGGGAAAACAAATCCGGGCCCAAAGCATCTCATGTGATCTTATACCCAACGGATCCGTCAAAAAAGCTGAAAGAAATGCTGATTTCAGCTTTGAATGTAAAAGCCATCGTGAAAAAGAAACGGGAAATCTATTTCATCGACAATGTGAAATTTCATATCGATGAGGTGGATGGACTTGGATCGTTTATCGAAATCGAAGCGATCGATCAAAGGGGAACTATCGGACAACAAAAACTAGAGCAGCAATGTAAATTTTATATGTCGGAATTCAGGATTGAAGAAAAGGATCTGGTTACAGTTTCGTATAGTGACCTGTTGTGGAAGAGCAGCCATTAAATCAATATATTGCAACATTGTTCAACAATATGTAAATGCTTCCTGAATTAAGATCGGTTATGGTTACCCGCTATGTGACACCCCTGCGCGAAGGCGGATCTTTACCTGCTATTGCAGAAGCGGATGATGGGTTTCTTTATGTGATTAAATTCAGAGGGGCGGGGCAGGGTGTGAAAGCGTTGATAGCAGAGTTGATCGGTTCTGAATTGGCAAGATCAGCCGGGTTTAAAATCCCTGAACTTGTCTTTGCAACTCTTGATGAAGCATTCGGGAGGACGGAACCAGATGAAGAAATACAGGACCTGCTGAAAAGAAGCCAGGGACTTAATCTTGGTCTTCATTATTTATCAGGTTCTATCACCTTCGATCCTGTGGTAACAAAACCTGATGCGCAGTTTGCATCGCGGATGGTGTGGCTGGATGCGTTTCTTACTAATGTTGACCGTACGGTAAAAAATACAAACATGCTCTGGTGGAATAAGGAAATTTGGCTGATTGATTTCGGAGCTTCATTATACTTTCATCACAATTGGGAAAACCGTACCGGTCAGGCTGGGAAACCGTTTTTGCAGATCAAAGACCATGTATTACTGCCATGGGCAACCGAACTCGAACAGGCTGATCATTTCTTCAAAAATCTCGTCAGCGAAAAAATGATCAGCGATATCGTTGCTTCGATTCCGGATGCCTGGTTAAAAGAAACTGTTTTTGATGAAAGTCCAGACGATATACGTACTGCTTATTTTGATTTTCTTACGGAACGGATAAAGCATTCTGCCACTTTTGTAAAAACTGCCGAAGATGCCAGATCTGCTGTTGTTTGAGTATGCTGTCATACGCGTGGTCCCGCGTGTGGAGCGCGAGGAATTTATCAATGCAGGAATCGTTGTCTACTGTAAGCAGCAGCAGTTCCTGGAAGCCAGCATTTCTCTGAATAAGGCAAAATTGTATTCAATTTATGCTGAAGCAGATTTTGAAAAGATTCAAGAATATCTCTGTGTTTTCCTGAAAGTTTGCGCAGGAACTCCGGATTCAGGCCCTATTGGAAAGTTGGATCCGGGTTCGCGGTTCCGCTGGCTCACAGCTACAAGAAGCACAATCGTACAAAGCTCAAAAGTTCATCCCGGCTTCACGAGTGACCCTAAATTGACCTTACAGAAATTATTTGATCAGCTTGTTGTCTGACAAGTCAGCAGTATCAGATATACTTTCCTGATTTCCACCTTTTGAATAGCTGCAGAATATGGTCATCATTCTAATCCAGGTAAATTGGGAAAAATATTCAGACTCTAGTGTATTAATATCGATTCGGCAATTCAGAAGGATTGGCTAAAACCAGTTGAAAATTTAAAGCAGAATAGATTCTGTTTGTTTCATTTTTTAATATTTGCAGATGAGACCGTAGGTAAATTGCATTAAGGTTTTCCCAATTTTTCCCAACCAAGATATCGATGACAGTAGTAAATAGTTTAAACTGCATTGCAATGAAACATCTTTTTTCTCTCTTGATTTTCTTTTCGATCGCAAGTGTGCTTTCGGCTCAGCAAAAAAATTCCGCATCTAATAAGTGGAGAGTTTCGGTAAAGCCATACCTGATGTTTCCGAAGATGAAAGGGACTACCGGTATAGGTGAATTGCCGGATGCAGATATAGATGCAGATGCGGCAGATATATTCCACAAACTGAAGATGGGCGCAATGTTATACTTCGAAGTCGGTAATGATAAATGGGCTTTTGGTTCGGATATCATTTACATGAAACTCAAACAGGAAGTCAGCTCCTCCCGTCTGGTAAATTCCGGGAACGTTACGGCAAAACAGTTTGCATGGGAATTGACTGCGTTACGCAGGATTACGCCGTGGCTGGAGGTGGGTATAGGCGGATTGCTGAACTCTTTAAATATGCACGTAGACCTGAACACGAATAACGTCGGTGGTGGTGTAACGAACCGTTCGCGCGCTATTTCAAAAACATGGGTGGATCCGATGTTGATAGCACGGGTTAGAAATAAAAACGATGTGAAGTTTCTTTACAATATCCAGGGAGAAATTGGAGGTTTTGGAATCGGCTCTGAATTTGCCTGGCAGGTACAGGCCTATGCCGGATACAGGTTTTCGAAATTGTTTCAGCTGACAGGAGGTTATCGATTCATCGGAATAAATTACGATACAGGTGAAGGAGCTGACAGGTTTAAATACGATATGGATACTTTTGGGCCAGTTCTCAGACTTGGTTTCGACTTTTAATAAAGCGTCAGACGGCCAATGATTGTTTGTTTCTTCAGAATGCTTCCAGGTGAAAGAACAGCATTGGCTCCTATTTTACAATCATCTCCAACAAGTGCTCCGAACTTTATAACTCCTGTCTCAAAAATATCTTCGTCAACCTTGATACGGATCATTTTGTCAATGCGATCATTATGGTGATTGGCAATAATTGCACCGGCTTCGATATTTACATGACTTCCAATGATACTATCACCAATAAAATTAAAATGAGCCGCTGCGGAATGGCTGCAGAAAATACTTGTCTTGATTTCTACTGACGGGCCGATACTGACGTTTGCTTCAAGAATGACGCCACCGCGTAAATAGGCATGAGCGCCGATAAAACAATTTGCATGAATAATGGCTGGTGCTTTTATTATCACTCCGGTTTCAACAACAGCTGTGCGGTGAACCGCAACGTTATCATTGATTAAATAATTACTGTCAAGTTTCTCAATCAACGACGATATGGTTTCCGGTAATTGGGATGTGATATGCCACGGCATCAGCTTTTCTATTGAAGGAAAAACTGATGCAAAAGATGCGATGTAGTTAGTAATTGAAATCATTGCTCGTACAATTCAAGGGGCAAGCCATCAGGGTCAGCAAAAAAGGTAAATCGTTTTTCAGTATATGGGTCAATTCTGACCGGCTCAGTTTCGACTCCTTTGCTGGTGAGGTCTGCAATTGCAGCATCTATGTCTTCTACCTCGAACGCCAGGTGCCTCATGCCCTGCGCTTCAGGCCTTGATGGACGTGGTGGTGCTCCGGGAAATGAAAAAAGCTCAATTATATATTCTCCATTTAATGTGAGGTCGAGTTTGTAAGATTGTCGTTCTGCACGATAAACTTCACGCACTGCATTCAGTCCTAATACCTCTGTATAAAAATGTTTTGACCTTTCGTAGTCGCCGCAGATAATAGCGATATGATGAACTTTTTTCAACATGAACTTTTCATTTAGATTTTACCCAGCATCAGCAGGGCTATTGGTATTAATGCCGGTAACGCCTGAACGAAGAAGATCTTTTTATCAGCAGTAACGGTTCCAAAAATTCCTGCAACAGCAACACACGTGAGAAAGAATAGTGTAATATTTAATTTCCATTCATGATTTTCAATAAAAAAGGTCCAGATCAATCCAGCTGCAAGAAAACCATTATACAGACCCTGGTTGGCCGCAAGCGCTTTTGTCGGTTCAAATAATTCGGGTTTGAATTGTTTAAAAACCTTTCTTGCTCTTGTGGTCCATGCAAACATCTCCAGCCAAACGATATACAGATGAATTAGTATCACGACGACGATAAAAATCTGAATGATGATTTGCATAGTATTTATTTCATCATGAATGAATATAGAAAATCAAGACCTGCTTTTCCTGGCATTTTACCGGCTGCCGATTTATCAGAAAAAATCATGACTTCAGTTCCTGAAGGTGTGAAAACTGGCCACTTCGGTAGTCCTTCACCGTTAGGATTACCGATTTTTGCAAAATTCACCCAGTAGCTAAGCATATCTGCAGAAATTTTACGATCGATATCCTGCAGATCCCTGTTGAAATATTTGAGATTGCCTAATGCATACGGAACTTCCGCAGTATGAAATGCTCCGTATTTGACATAATCAGGAGATGCCGGCGGCTTTCGGGAAAAATGATAAACATATGCAGGGTTTTTTCGTGCTGATTGAAATGATGCCCATTTGTAATTCGGTAAAGCAAAGATCATATCCCTGCTGATGGCCACCTGCGAAGCCATCGCCTGCTCTTCTGTTTCTGCAGGGAAATATTTCAGGTATTCGATAACGTCAGTCCCGTATTTTGCTGTGGCTTCAGTTACATAGGCATCCCTGGATTTATATGCAAACACCAACCCTTCATCAGCATTCCATCCTGTGAGCAAAGGAACGTCAGCAACATTTCCTTTCTTAAATAATTCGGCAACCGGCGCAGGTAATACATAGCCATCGGCGATCGGACGGATACCGGCAATCCTCGCTTTCATCAATGTTTCGGCGGATGTATTCCGCATGTCGGCAAGGGTAAACACATTTAATCCATCGGTAATTTTTTTACCCTCCGCCTCGGCCATAACCAGGTCAGTTGGTTTTACTTTAGGATCTGCAATTACTGAAGAGCCACTCTCGGCAATCGCTCTGTGAAACAATCCTTTCGCAAGGGGAGATGCAACCAATGTACATACGCTGAAAGATCCTGCAGACTGTCCCGCAATAGTAACATTCGAAGGATCACCACCGAAAGCAGAAATATTTTCAGCAACCCATTTTAAAGCGGCGATCTGGTCCATGATACCATAATTTCCGGAAGCCCGATGAGGTGACTCTTTTGTGAGTTCAGGATGAGCAAAAAAGCCAAATATCCCAACACGATAATTAAATGAAACAAACACTACGCCTTTCTCAGCCATCGCTGTACCATCATAAATATCACATGCACTTCCTCCGCTGGTGAAACCACCGCCGTAGATCCATACAAAAACAGGTTTCTTTTCTGTACTCGTTTTTGCGGAGGTCCAAATATTGAGGTATAAACAATCTTCACTAATTGGATTTTCGGGAATCAGAAATTCACGCGTGTAAACCATGAAAGGAGTTGGCTTAGCCTGCATCGGACTGGGCCCGAACTGATCTGCCATTTTTATTTCGGTCCATGGGGCAGGGGGCATGGGCTCACGCCAGCGTAAATTACCTACCGGCGGTGCAGCGAAGGGAATTCCTTTAAATGCGTAAACACCGGCAGCACTCACCTGTTTCCCCGATACCGGGCCGTATTTTGTTCGTACATCCTTCCGCGCGCTGAAATTCTGCCCGAATATAATCTGAGTCGAGACAAGCATCAGTAAAACCAGCGTCGCACACCTAATAATTTCAGTCTTTGTTTTAATAGCATTTAAACCAGGGACAATCCAAACAGTGGAAAGTACCAAGAGATTTTTAATCATTGTTCATTTAGATTACGGCAATAGTTGAATGGAGTACTAAAATAGTGAAATAGTTCAGGGAAGTTCAGAGTTTATAGTTCATTGTCCATAGAAGTGGTTAGTTACTGGCCTGACTACCGGCAGGCAGGTCTGTTTTCTATTTCCGGAAGACTGAGACGAACTTATGATGCTCATTGCAAGATCTGCTGCCTGTCGCCTCTTGCCTGGGTGTTCAAAAAACCCGTTCAAAGTTGAAAGCCGGTTCAGTTAGCCAACCGCCGGCTGGCAACACATGTTTTTGACCAGCTTGCTTTTCCGGGTTCATTCCAGTTCTAAAGAAAAATCTACCTGAAGATTTCAATGTCCGAATGACTGTTGCCAACTCATCATACTCATTGTGCCTATCTGTTGCCTGTTGCCACTTGCCTGGCTGGTCAAACTATGAACCATAAACCAAACATTAACCTTTCATTAAACGAAAGATGCGGAAATTTGTATAGTAAGAAAAGCAGTAAGCATATAAACCATAACTGCTGTTGATTGTTTCTCATCTATGTTTCTTCGCTTTCTTAAAAACGGTACAACGAGTACTGTTGAATTGTAACCTCCTGAATAAGGTTTGAATCTAACACCTGCGATGACAGTCATCTGTTATCTGGTATCCTTTGAAACCTGACCTATGGATAAACAGGTAGAATCGGTAGAAATTACCGGGGTGATTTGTATAATGGTTTTATTGATTGTCATCTCTGCCATGCATCAGGCTTTCATCAATGAAAATGAAAGTCTTGAAAAATATTTCCTTACCCTGGTTGTTGTCTTGATACCAATATGTGAAGCCCGTTAGAATGAAAATTCCTTGAAACCCCATTAGAGTCCATACTTTAGGAAGACCAAAAGGATGCTGATCGCAGTCATCCTTACCCCGGGAAGCCGCATTTTTACAATTGCGGCTTCTATTTTACGTACCACACCCGCCTGTCGCACCGGCGGTTTCAAAGTTTAACGAAAAGACATCTCAATGGCAAGCTGATCCGGTCCTCCGGGTTCGATATTATATGCTTTGATAGATAATCCTTCCCCGGTTTTCTCAATGACTGTTCTCCATCCCCAGTATTCAGGATTTTCTCCACCTGTTGAATATTTTCCCAGCACATTAAATGAATTGCTGGTATAAGGTCCGCTGGCATGCATTATACCCGTGCCCATATGAAATGTATCCACCCACGCCATTTGCCAGGAATTATCCAGCAGATGCAAACCCACTATCATCCAACCTTCAAAAGATTTTCCCTGCAATGAACTTTTATATCTGAGTTGTACAAAGCGTTTATCAAACATCGGTTCAATTGTAGCTACTACAGGAGATTCATCGGCTACAACGCCAGGTTCAAAATAAGTTTTTGATGTTCCTTTCCAATCACCAATGAATTGAAGAAGATAACTATGGCCACCAGATGCCAGGGAGTTTTCCAGTTTTGAGCCACTCATTCTTTTAAAAGTTAAGTGCAGCTAAAATACAGCTTTAGCAATAGCTGCGCATAAGTAAATCTTCAACACCTTTTTGGCGTGCTTTTTTTGCTTTACGAAGAATGAAAGGCTCGATCAATGACATCCAACCGGTCAGCCTTGTGTCTGTAAGATCCAGTATGATCGCAAGATGATCGAATTTACTGGGTACACCTTTCCTGTTGGTTTTGCCATCTGAAGCAAGTCCGTAGGCAATCCTCAATCCGTTTTCAAAACCTTCATTTCCCGGAGAGATTCTTACCTGGAAGACGATGGTTTCGTTTGATTCATTAAAAAACCGATGCAATTCGTTTATGTATGCTGTTGCTGTTTCACCAGGTTTTAAAACGATCTTTCCGAATTTTTTTTCAATGCTTAGATTACCGGAAATAGCAGTAAACTCTTCATTGAAACTGGTGTGATAGTGCAATCCATTTCCGCCGCCAGGTGCTAACTCGATCTGTAACAAAAGATATTCTCCGGAAGTTTCCTTCGTCGATTTAATGATGTTGACCCTGTCTTTGATAATGGGATTTTCAAATACTCTTTTTTCCATTGCTCACTTTTAAGTAAAATTAAAAATGAGTATTCGCTAGGAAAATAAGGAGAGTTGTGAAATGACTAATTGCCTGTATGAACTGACTGTTTATCTTTCACGGAAGCTAAACTTTTGCGTCGACAAGGTATTATTGATATACTGATTCAGCATTTCTACGCCGGTCTCATTCGAATCTGTATAGGGGGAGGGAAAAGTGATGACTGCAAAATTCTTCTTAGCCGTAATAAAAAGCCTGGTTAGTTTATTGTCGTTATAAATTTTAATCGTGTCGCCATCACTCAGGTGAAAAGATTTATAGTCATCAAATCTTTCCTTTACCGTGGTTGCGATATTTCTTCCGTCTTTCCCGGCAAACTCAATTCTGCCTTTGCCATGTTTATCCAGAGCGAGGTATGCAAGTCCTATAAAACCTTCGTTGAAACTAATGTAGTAAGGTTGGATTTTCTGTACGTCCATCGTTATTCCAATGGAAGAAACGATTTCAGGTTCTACAGGTTTTTCCTGTTCGCTTTTTTCACATGAGAAGAGAAAAATCAATAATGCAGGTAAAATTGCGGCTTTTGCAGTGTTTGTAATGTGCATTTCAAAGGTTTAGCAATAAAATAAATAGAAAAACCTTGAAATGACAAGCTCATGCTGAAAAAATTTTGCCGTTTATATTTCACTTGAAATAATTTTCATATGCAAAGTGAAAAGGAACTTATGCATACACCGACATGAAGTTGTGATTTCGCTTAAAGAAAACAGGTTTTCATATTATTTTGCCGCTTCAACATCCGCCCAGTTTTCACCTCTTTTGATGCGGAGAATCTGTGTGTTTGTGACTTTAAATTGTTTTACCAATGTGCGCATCGGCTTACCCTGGTTTAGCAATTTTTTAAGCAGCATCACTTTTGTAACGGTAAGTTTATTTGATCCTGATTCCTGCTTGCGGAATGTCCTGAGTTTTTTTTCTTCGATTACTTTCGGACTTAATTGCTGATGACTGTAATTTTCCTCGGGAGTCATCCATTTCAGATTATTTACTTTATTATTGAGTTTATCATGATCAAGATGAGCTACGATCGTTTGCTCTGCGGTGGGGGTAGGAAGAAAATATTCCGCAACGAGGCGATGATATAAAGCGTGGTAGTGAATTGTTCTGTTCTTCAGATCCTGCGCATATTTCTTGCTGAGCGAAGATTTCAAAGTTGTCAGCAATTCCATTGCAGCATCTACTTCCTTCTTCGTTTCAAAATAACTTGCGTCATGTTTCTTTTTAATTTTCAACGCATGCTTTTTGGGACTGATCTTTTTATAAAGTTTACTGATCTGCTCCTGGAGATAAGCAAAATGGGCTTCTGTTTTAGGGTCCCTTGCCTTGAAAAATTTCAGTCTGACGATCCTGTATCCATTAGTCAGTGATCCCTTGAGTAGATTTCCTTCTTTATTCTTTTTATGAAAGGAACGTAGCCTGCCCAGGTTGGATATTTCAAACCGGCTCTCATTCGCGTACTCAAAATCAAACACAACTGGCTTCCAGATTTCGCCTGAATACTCTTTTTGCATGATCACAATATGTTCTGATGGTTCGGGGAATAGATCAAACTAAAACGGCCGGGTGTTGAAGAAGTACGGGAAAATCCCAGTGCCCCCGGTTAGCGGATTTAGCCATTCGGTTCGAAGTGCCAAGATACTACAATTATTATAGTTTGAAAATTTAAATAATAAAAAATCATAAAATGCAAAACAAACAAATGTGTGACAAGGGGGGTAAATCCTTACTGGTAAACACTTTCATCGGAATTAACGAGTATCAGTTACTAACGGTGAAGTCTCCACGTAGATCCGCCCTAAATAAGCCTTATTCCGGTTTTAACGCTGTTTATCTTGTCTAGACAATTAACGGAGTATAACCGTACCGGTTAGCCTGGTAAGATCTATTTCCAGTTCTTTGAGGTGTTGGTGAGTCTGGAGAAGTGTTAATAATTCCTCACCTGTTGGGTTTTTTTCAAGATCCTGCTGATTTTCCAGGATCATTCTGCGGATCTTTCTAAGCTTCAGATAATTCACGCTGGACAGAACATCCTGTTTATATAATTCCTCCCTGGTAGGCATAGGGCCATCGTAGTATTCTTTCCATTTCGGACTGATCTCATCCTGCGTATTTGTGATATCCACTGAAAGCTGACTGATCTGAACATCTTCGTAATACAAAAAATTCTTAGGTCCCGGGGCGAGTCCCTCTTCGTACCAGGTCTTGAACAGTTCGATCATCTGAAGCAGCTTTTTATTATCGAGAAGATCGTAGAGTCCATTTACCTCCATTTCACTAAACACAAAATCAGCAACCGTCTGGTTATCATCCCAGGGTTTATTCCCAAACTCAATCAGGGATCGAACCATTGCTCTTTCGTTCAGTTCATCTTTAAAAATGAGAAAAAGCGCCTCTTCATCTTTTCCACCGTCGTTAACCTTTGGTGTTGCGTCATCTGTCCTGTTTTCAGGTGCTGTCTTCGCGGCTTTTTTTTCCTCCTTGGTAATCTTC
The DNA here is from genome assembly GCA_029269725.1 of Pollutibacter soli. GTDB lineage: Bacteria > Bacteroidota > Bacteroidia > Chitinophagales > Chitinophagaceae > Pollutibacter > Pollutibacter soli. The sequence continues at coordinate 122,648 of JARJHS010000001.1, forward strand.
TCTCTTATGAACTGGTTCACCAGTGTTGTTAAACCAGCCTCGTCAATTTTCATGAGCTCAGCACTCCGATGGATATAATCCTGTTGCCTGGTAAAATCTTCTGCTTTATTCAATCTGGCGATTGTCTCCGCAATCTGGTTTACCAAAGCAGCCTTTCTTGTGCTGTCATTTCCCGCTTCTTTCAAAGAGTTTTCTACCTGGAAAAGGATGATGTCCTTTTTTGAACTTTTGATAAAATCCTTGAAAGCGTCTGCGCCCACTTTTCGCACATAAGAATCCGGATCTTCTTTATCAGGTATAAGTACCAACTGTACATTCAAGCCTTCTTCAATAGCGAGATCAAGCCCACGTAGTGCGGCTTTGATACCTGCATTGTCTCCATCGTAAATGATGGTGAGGTTATTCGAATATTTTTTTATCAGCCGGAGCTGGTCAGGTGTTAGTGAAGTACCTCCGGATGCAACCACGTTTTCAATTCCAGCCTGGTGAAGCGATATAACATCGGTATAACCTTCCACCAGCAGACATTCATTTTCGCGATCGATAGCATGACGCGCGAAATAAGAACCGTAAAGAATTCTGCTCTTTACATATATCTCATTTTCCGGAGTATTGATGTACTTCGGTGCACGGTCATTTTTAGCAATGATTCTCGCACCAAATCCCAGCACTTTTCCACTTTGGTTATGAATGGGGAAAATGATGCGTCCATGATAGTTGTCTGCAGGTTTGTTATCCCTGATAACGATCAATCCGCTTTTCTGCAGAAGATCCTGGCTGTACTGCGCTGCTAATGCTGCTTTTGCAAAACTGTCTCTCGCAGCCGGGTTATAACCGAGCTGAAACTTTTTTATGGTCTCATCATTGAATCCGCGTTCTTTTAAATAGGAAAGACCGATATCAGTTCCTTCTTCAGCATTGTACAACTGATCAGAAAAAAATTTCTGTGCAAATTGATTCAGTATATATAAGCTATCTGCAGTTTGTTGCTGCTGCCGGAATTCAGGACTTGTTTCCGATTCAACAATTTCAATGCCATAACGGTTCGCCAGCCATCGAAGAGCTTCCACATACGAGTACTTCTCATGTTCCATGAGAAAGCCAATCGTGTTGCCACTTCTGCCGCATCCAAAGCATTTGTAAATTTCCTTCGCAGGAGAAACCGTAAATGAGGGGGTTTTCTCATTGTGGAAAGGACATAGACCGAGGTAATTGGTGCCCCGTCTTTTCAGTCGTACGAATTCACCAACAACCTCAATAATGTCAATTTTAGATTGTATCTCCTGTATGGTCTGCTGCGGAATCAAAATGAGCTAAAAGTGGAAAGTTGAATGTTTAAAGTAGAGAAAAAGAATAAAGTTAATCCAATGAGTTTAAAATGAATTTAAGAACAAGGGGCTGTTCCACTTTTGACTTTCCACTTTTTGTCTTATTCAAAAAATAATTCATCGATAAATATCCATCCTTTCTGGCCTTTACCACCATGCCATTGAGGCAGCTTCTGAACATTAAGTGCATCAATTTGTATGTATTTGTAACTGCCTGGTTTGATATTGACCGCGTATGGCTTTATTCTCGCAGGTCCGTATTTAGTAGGCTGTTCCGGAATCAGCTGACCGATCTGAACAAGATGGGCAGAATCGTTTCCTCCTTTGATTACAATTTTTTCCGGTGGGAAAAGGTACCCGCCGGTATTATCGGCAAGGCTTAAAGTAATTTTCGAAAGTTGTGTTGCCTCTTTGAAAGTTACCACCGCACCGAAAGGACGATCCCGGAAACCCAGCCAGTTCATGAGATTATTTCTGATATCTCCTTTTTCGTTATCGATCAGGTTATTTCCGCCTTCGAGAGCGTATCGCGGATCTGGCGCATGCGTAAGTCTTACATCCACCGGACTTTTTCCAGAAACAAATAGTTGGTATTCACTGACAGGACTGCTATACCAGCCCGGTAAAACTGCAATCGCTTTAATCGTCATCGGGCTGTCAATCCTGATCGGATCTTTATAAATAACGCCAGTAATACTATCAGGATCTTTACCATCTGTTGTAAATCTTATTATAGTGCCGGGCAGCGAATGTTTTAATATGACATCTCTTCCTTTCGCTACTACCAGTGTGTCAGGATTTTTAAGCTGCGGAGCTGTAAGCCTTAATTTTTCAGCTGTATCAGGCACATACCCGCGATTCCATTTGACTAAAGGGAAGCGTTTGTTAAGATCTTTTACGGCATTGCTATCAACAGGCGTATTCCAAAGAAATACTTCTTTTAAGGATGAGATCTCTTTAAGTTTTTCAAGATATTTTAAATCCACTTTTGTATTTGCAAGAGAAATCGATGTCAGTTTTTCGCAGGATTTCAGATCTGAAAAACCCGATCCTGTGATATCGGTTCCATTCAGTATAAGGTGTTCGAGGTTGTTGAAGGTGGCAATCTCTTTTAGCACATCATCTTTTACCGGCATATTGGAAAGATTGAGTCCAACAATCTGCGTTTTGATGGTTCGCAGCGCCGTGAGCATCTCCGGTTTGTAGTACGCACGAACAAAGAAACTTACATTGAGCGCAGGTGAGTTTTTTGCGCGGGGACTGATTGTACGGAATGGGCTTACCAACTGCGCCAATATTTTTTCATCAGCAGCTGCAAAGGAGTATGTTGTAGTATCGGTTATAATTTCATTTTCGGTCTGGATAAATCCTGCTGCCATTTTTCTCAGGCTGTCGTCAATGGCATATTCACGAAAAGTTTTCCTGGTATCTGCGCCATAGGAAATCCAGGTCTCGATTAAATTGATTTCAAGATCAGTCAGTTGCGGCTTGCCTTTCGGTGGCATATGTTTTTTCTCCGATGGATCCATCATCACTCTCTGCATGATATGACTGTTGAGCGGATTACCGGCCACCCACAACGGACCATCCTTTCCACCTTTCAGCATGCGGTCGACATCAGTCATCACCAGGTTCCCTTTTGCTTTTTTCTCATTGTGGCAGGAAAAACATTTTGCTTCAAGGATAGGAACGACTGCAGCTTCAAACACAGCGCTGCTATCAGAATATACTCTTTGTTTTTTAACAACAACTTCTTCAACCTCCCCGCCGGTAAGAAAATCTTCACCGTGAGTGAGTGAACCCCCATAATGACTTCCCGCAATCATGAATGCACATTCCAACAGAACAAGGCCGTTAATCAGTTTTGCATTAAACCACTGATATGTATAACCGAGCCAGATGAGGAAACAAAGGATAGCTGTTACCGAACCTGTGATCAGATGGGTCTTAAGCAATTCCGGATCATAACCTCCTGCGATCGAAAGAAACAATCCTGTAAGCGCACTGATCGTGACAAAAAATGCAGCATGAAGGAGAATGAATCCAAATACATTGTCCATTGCATTATGATCACCAAAAGATTTTCTGAAAAATGCAAATACAGGAAGAAGGAGAATCAGTACAATCGGGAAATGCAATAACAGCGGATGAAATCTGCCGCTTCCCTGCAACCATACAGGCACAGCAAGATGATCTTTAAACAACAGCAGGATGATCAGGATTCCCTGCAACAAAAAAACAAGGTTGGCAAGAATCGAACGATACGTTGACATGAAGGTCTGCTCAGGGTTGATTTTAGAATAGGGTACTGTTACTAGGCAAGAATATCTTTCACAACGGTTCCCTCAACATCAGTAAGCCTGTACCGGCGACCCAGATGTCGATATGTAAATTGCTCATGACGCATGCCCAGCAGGTGCAACATGGTCGCATGAAAATCATGCACACTTACCGGATCCTTCACGATATTATAGCCAAATTCATCAGTTTCTCCATAGGAAATTCCAGGCTTCACTCCACCGCCTGCCATCCAGATGGAAAAACATTTCGGATGATGATCCCTTCCGTAATTGTCTTTTGATAAATCGCCCTGACAGTAATTTGTTCTTCCGAATTCGCCACCCCAAACTACGAGTGTTTCATCAAGAAGTCCCCGTTGTTTAAGATCCTGCACCAATGCAGCAGAAGCGCGATCCACGTCCTGCGCCTGCAATGGCATTTCGCCAACAAGATTGCCATGCTGGTCCCATCCCTGGTGATACAATTGAACAAATCGAACCCCGGCTTCGGAAAGCTTACGGGCAAGCAGACAGTTTGCAGCGTATGTACCTGGCACAAGACAATCAGCTCCATACATTTTTACGATATGGTCGGGCTCGCGGCTCAGATCTGTCAGCTCGGGCACTGCAGTCTGCATCCTGTACGACATTTCATATTGCTGAATCTTAGTCTGAATTTCAGGATCGCCTGTTTTATCAAATGCCATGTTGTTCAGCTTTGCCAGTTCATCCAGCATATCCCTTCGGGACACTTTATCCTGGCCCTGTGGATTTTTCAGATACAGGACCGGATCTTCTCCGCTGCTGAAAACAACGCCCTGGTGAACACTATCAAGAAATCCATTGGTCCAAAGCTTGCTGTAAACACCTTGTCCGTTTCCACGACCGCGCGAAAGCAGTACACAAAATGCAGGGAGATTTTTATTATCACTTCCTAAACCATAACTCATCCATGCACCCATACTTGGTCTGTTGCCCTGTTGTGCACCTGTCTGGAAAAAAGTAAGCGCCGGATCATGGTTAATGGCATCGGTATGGATAGTTTTTATCACACAGATATCATCGGCAATCCTGGCCATATTGGGAAACATCTCGCTCACCCATGTACCAGACTGACCATGCTGATCGAATTTAAATGCTGATCCCACCAGTGGAAATTTTTTCTGGCCAGAAGTCATTCCTGTCAGGCGCTGACCCATGCGAACAGATGCAGGCAAATCCTGCCCCAGCATGTCAGCAAGCTTAGGCTTATAATCGAATGTTTCCAGTTGCGAGGGTGCACCGTTCTGAAAAAGATAGATGACTCTTTTCGCTTTTGGCGCAAAGTGGGGCAGGCCTGCTAACAAGGCCTGTGTGTCATCTTCCTTTTTGCCAAAAAGATCCGGTAACAAAAGCGATCCGAGCGCAACACCGCCGATTCCCAAACCGGCCTTTGTCAGGAAATGTCTTCTCGTGGTGTTTAGCCGGAATTTATTGAATTCGTCCATAATCAGGATTTTGTTGTTGCTTCTTCCAGGTTATACAACATATGTACTACCTGCATCAGTGAAGCGTGTTTTACTGGATCAATAGTTTTATCAACTTTATATTCCCCGACGCTGATAAACTGGACAGCACGGGTTTTGTCAGCACTGAATCTTTCGTTCTCTTTTTTGTAATAAGCGTTGATTGAATTTATTTCATCCTTCGAAGGTTGACGACATAAAATCAATCGGTATGCTTTCAGAATTTTTTCATCTTCTGTTGATGATTCTTTAATAAGATTTTCTGATAATACTCTTGCAGCTTCCAGCACCTGTGGATCATTCAGAATAACCAAAGCCTGCAATGGAGTATTTGTGCGAATACGATTTACCTCACACTGGTCCCTTGTACTGGCATCGAAAATCAGCATGGATGGGGGAGGGGCCGTTCTCTTTATAAATGTATACATTCCTCTTCTGTAAAGACGATCACCATGATCCTGTACATATTTACTGAGCTGTCCGCGACCGGATGTACTGGACTCCCATATCCCTTTGGGTTGATAAGGCTTCACACTTGGCCCGCCGATATCCATGTTCAACAAACCACTGCTGGCAAGAATATAATCTCTTGTTAATTCTGCGGTTAGCCGTAAACGTGGGGCGTGCGAATACCATTTATTTTCAGGATCTTTTTCCATTTGTTTTTTGCTGATGGCTGCAGACTGGCGATACGTCGAAGACATCATGATTTGCTTCACGAGCCTTTTAATATCCCACCCGTGCTCACGGAAATCTGATGCCAGCCAATCCAGTAATTCAGGATGAGTGGGAAGATCTCCCTGCATTCCAAAATCTCCAATTGTTTTTACAATCCCTTTTCCAAAGAATTCCAACCACATCCTGTTTACAAATACTCTCGCCGTTAACGGATTTTTTGGATCGAATAACCATTGCGCAAGACCCAGCCTGTTAGGTTGATAAGTGATTGTATCAAACGGAAGAATTGCTTTTGGAAGATTCATCTGCACCGTATCGCCGGGTTGATCATATACCCCGCGATTCAGTACACGGGTTACCCTCCGCACACTGCTGTCTTTCATGATCATCACGGTTACGGCGCCTGTATCTTTTTTATTGATGAATCGCAGGATACTATCAACATCTTTTGTGGTGATCTTCATGTTTGGAGGATCTGCAAGAGATGCGAGAGAAATATCTCCAACCAGGCCTTTTTCATTTACCTGGTTAAAAAAGGCAAATGTTCCATAATAATCTTTCTGAGCAACCGGATCATATTTGTGATCGTGGCATTTCGCACACTCAAATGTTATTGAGAGAAATGCTTTTCCGAAAGTGTTTGTTCTGTCAGTTACATACTCAAGTCGATACTCTTCGTCGATAACTCCACCCTCCTGAGTGATTTTATGATTTCTGTTAAAACCGGAAGCGAGCAGTTGTTCCTTGCCGGGATTATCCATGAGGTCTCCTGCAAGTTGCCAGGTGACAAATTTTTCATAAGAATAATTTGCATTAAACGCATGAATGACCCAATCGCGCCATGGCCACATGGTACGTGTGCCATCATCCTGGTAACCGTGACTGTCAGCATATCTTGCAACGTCAAGCCAGGGCAAGGCCATTTTTTCCCCGAAATGTGGATTGGCAAGAAGAGTATCAATCATTTTTTCATATGCATTGTCCGATTTGTCATTCATGAATGCATCCTGCATCGACAATGTGGGCGGAAGTCCGGTGAGATCGAGACTTGCTCTTCTTAAAAGTTGTTCTTTAGTTGCTTCTTCATTGGGCTTCAGTCCGGCTGCTTTCTGTTGCTGAAGGATGAACTTATCAATTTCATTTTTCGACCAGTCATCGCTTTTTATTTCGGGAACAACAGGCTTTTCCGGAGCAATAAAGGCCCAGTGCTTTTTGTATTTCGCACCCTGGGCGATCCATTTTTTAATAATTTCTATTTCATTTGGCGTAAGTACAAGATTAGAGGAAGGAGGGGGCATGAGGACCGAAGTATCGGCAGAACTAATTCGGAGAAACAATTCTGAATTCAATGGGTCGCCGGCAACAAGTACATGCCTTAAAGAATCATCTTTAAGCGCGGCAAAGGCGCCTTCTTCCGTATCGAGCCTCAGGCCGGCTTCTCTGGCAGCTGCATCCGGCCCGTGGCATTTGAAACAACGGTCGGATAAAATAGGCCTTACATGAAAATTGAAATCAATAGTACCGGGTACGCTGGCACCTGCGTCTGCATCACCATTACAACGGGAGAAAACGGCGATGATCAACACTATTGCTATAACGATTAAAACCGGGAACCTCAGCGAAAATTTTGACAGATACAGACGAAGCCTTACCACTGATATCATATGCAAGATTGGGATGTTAAAAATACAGTTTTTGTTTCTATAGATATTAAAAAAAGCCAGTCCGGCTCAACAATAAAACGCCTGCAGATGTTGTGAAACAGGAACTATTCTTTGATTTGTATTTTCAGAAAAAGGGTTTAAATTTAAAGTAATGATCCCTCCTTTTGGAAATCCGCCAGAATTCTCTCCTTTTTTTTAACCTAAATTGCTTTCCAATGGTTCAGACAGATCTCGCACAGCTCACCAGGGAGTGCAGCTCCTGGAAAGAGAGTTTACGTAATTCCCGCTCAGAACTCTCCGTTTACAGAAACAAACTCCAGGAAGTAGTTTCTCATCCTATTAGTAAGGCCGCACTCCCGGAAGTAGAACATTACGACAATCAGTTCGACATTCAGCTCTCGAACATCAATCACCTCAAGCATGCTATCAAAGAGCATGAACGACTCGCCTCAGCAGATTTTATTCAGAAGAATCAGACAACTGCTGAAATTTTGTGGGAAAAACATGAACAGCTTCATGATGAGTACCAGCGACTGGAAAATACCATATCGGAATTAAAAAACGATTTCAGCTCATTTGTAACTAAGGTCGGATAACAGCAACGATACTTTCGGGCCCGATCTGATTTTCATTTTACTTAACTGCAGCGATCAGCTATTGACCAGCTGGCGGGCCGGTTTGAAGTGTCGTCATTTCTTCACACTCTAAATTGTTTGTCATGCCTGAATTTGATAGCTCTCATGTAAAAAATATTGTCTTGCTCGGTCATGCCGGATCGGGTAAGACCACCTTAGCGGAATGCATGCTCTTCGAAGCAAACATCATCAATCGCCGCGGTGCAGTACAGGATAAGAACACTGTCGGCGACTACCACGAGCTTGAACAGGAAAGAGGAAATTCCATTTTTTCAAAACTCATGCACACGCGCTGGCGCGGCTACAAAATCAATATCATAGATACCCCCGGTTATGATGATTTTAATGGCGAAGTGATATCTGCTCTTCGTGTAGCCGACACCGGTGTATTGTTGTTAAACGCATCTATGGGCGTTGAGGTTGGTTCAGATATCATCTGGGACTATACTGAAAAATTTAAAACGCCCATGATACTTGCCATCAATAAGCTGGATCATGAAAAAGCAGATTTCGATAAAACATTACTGCAGGCCAAAGCACATTTTGGATCGGGTGTTGTTGCTGTTCAGTACCCACTGGAAACCGGTCCGGGATTCAATAGCATCATCGATGTTTTAAAAATGACGATGTATGTTTTTCCTGCAGGAGGTGGAAAGCCGGAGAAAAAGCCCATCCCGGAGTCAGAAAAAGAAAAGGCAGAACAATTGCATAAAGATCTGGTGGAAACAGTTGCAGTGAATGATGAAACACTTATGGAACATTACCTTGAAAAAGGTGAACTGGATGAAGATGAAATGCGTGAAGGGTTAAAAAAATCGCTGATCAGGCATGATATTTTTCCTGTGTTTTGTCTTTCTGCAGAAAAAGATATGGGCAGCGGTCGCTTGATGGGCTTTATCGACAATGTTTGCCCCAGCGCCAACGAGATGCCACCACAAAAAACGATGGGTGGTGAAAGCATTACCTGTGACCCTAACGGTCCTGCCTGCATATTTGTTTACAAGACGACTTCGGAACCACATGTTGGAGAACTATCCTTCTTCAAAGTCTATTCGGGTGTTGTGAAATCGGGAATGGAACTGGTCAATGAAGAGAATAACATAACAGAGAAGATCAATCAGCTTTTTATTGTGGAAGGAAATAAAAGAACAGCGGTAAACGAACTCGTTGCCGGTGATATCGGCGCTACACTGAAGCTGAAACATACGCATGTTAATAACACTCTCCATGTAAAAGGAAAAAATTACGCTTTAAATCCGATTGAGTTTCCTGCGGCAAACATGACCGTAGCAATCGAGCCCCTGAAAAAAGGTGAAGAGGATAAATTGTCACAGGCATTACATGCTATCCGGGAGGAAGATCCTACAATCACCATTGAAGTTTCTCCCGAACTGAAACAGATCCTGCTTCATTCGCAGGGAGAAATGCATCTGGCAGTGGCAAAGTGGAAAATAGAGCATGTGCACAAAGTTGATGTGAAATTTACAAAGCCGCGTATCCCTTACCGTGAGACGATCCGCAAACCATCCGAATCAACCTACCGGCATAAAAAGCAATCAGGAGGAGCCGGGCAATTTGGCGAAGTCTTTATGCGTATTGAACCCTGGCATGAAGGAATGCCTGATCCTAAGGGTCTTACTGTTCGCTCAAGGGAAGAGCATCCGTTGGAGTGGGGTGGTAAGCTGGTATATTACAATTGCATTGTGGGTGGTGCCATCGACACGCGGTTTCTCCCATCAATTCTGAAAGGCGTTATGGAGAAAATGCATGAGGGACCACTTACGGGATCCAAGGTTCGTGATATCCGCGTATCCGTCTACGATGGTAAAATGCACCCTGTCGACAGCAATGACATCTCGTTCAAAATTGCGGGAATGATGGCTTTCAAGCAGGCCTTTCAACAGGCGGATCCGCAGTTGCTGGAACCCATCTGGCACCTGGACGTTTTCTGTCCGGATGATCTTACCGGTGCTGTCATGGGTGATCTGCAGACTCGACGTGCAATTGTTGAGGGAATAGACAATGAAGGTCATTTCAGAAAAATCTCCGCAAAAGTTCCTTTGGCAGAAATGGATGGATATTCTTCATCTCTCAGATCGGTAACACAGGGCCGCGCAAAATTCCATATGCACTTTGATGAATATGCCCCCGTGCCATTTGAGATGCAGAAAAAGCTGATCGAGGATTATCATAAAACGGCAACAGCAGAATTGGTCTGATTAAAAAATCCTGCAACAGATGATCGGACTGTTGCAGGATCTTTTTTCTATTCATCAAGTCTGAAAGATATTTTACAGATCGCACCCCAGGTAGTGATCTTTCCGTTTTTTACATGACACTTGATGTCTTTCACGTACAATGAATCAATATTTCTCACTGTTTTTGACGCTTCCTTTACACCTGTTTTTATTGCATCTTCTAATCCCTTATCAGATGACGCTATAATTTCAATGACTTTTACAACTGGCATTTGATTTTATTTTGAAGTGAAAAAATGAATGTTGCTTATGTATGATCAGAGTGATCAATGCCGTAAAAAATTAATCGACTGAAGGCCGGAGAATTTTTTAATCAAGAAGAGTAAAGGGGATCGTCAGTTTACTGGTGTTGCCGGATCCATCAACCGCAGTCAATCTGAAAATATAGTTTCCTTTGAGATGTTCAGATAGGCGGATACTTTCATCAATTACCTGCGAACGTCCGGATGTTATACCCAGTTCCTTGTGCATGCGGACAAAGGAAGTGCCAGGGTCAATAATATCCCAGCCAACCGTTCTTAGACTCTGATCATCAGTAACAACAACTTTCACACAAAGCGGAAGTCCGTGATCGATTTCAGGAATATCGAAAGGATAGATAAGTTCGATGCCGGGATTATTGAGATCATGCAATTCTTCTGTTTTATCACATGCCGCAAACAGCAGCGAGCAAATAATTAACAGAATGAATAACCTGTGCATCTGAAAAATTTGGAACATCTTAAAGTTCCGAACTTTTTTCCAGATAGCATATTTTCTTTACAGTAAAATTTCCCTGACGTGCTTCTGAATATTTTCGGCTATTTTCCGGAGAGGGAGATCATTCGAATCAGAGCCGAACGGATCTTCAATTTCTTCTGCTATTAATTCAATACTGGTTAATACATAGAAAACAAAAATGACTACCGGAATCATATAATATCCAAGAGAAAATACAAAACCCAGCGGCATGGTCATCGTATAAAAGAAAATGAATTTTTTTATAAAGATGGAATAGGACATAGGGATTGGAGTGTTCTTGATCCTTTCGCATGCCCCGCAGATTTCTGTAAGAGACTGCATTTCCGGGAGTAATGTCTGCAACTGAAATCCGTCGATTTTTCCTTCTTTATGCAGCCGGTATATTCTTGCGTTTATGGAACGTGCTACCTGGTTAGGCATGTGTTTTCCCGAATCCAGGTCATGAAATTCAGGATGCAATTCTTCATCGAGTGTAAAACGGGTCGATTCCGCCTGGAGAAGATCTCTTAAAACAAAAGCAAAAAATGGAATTGCTTTCGAGAAAAAATTTCTGTCGCTATGATCGCCAGCGGGAAGTATAGCGTGCAGTTTAATAGCCATGTTCCTGCTGCTGTTTACCAGTGATCCCCAGAGTCGGCGACCCTCCCACCAACGTTCGTAGGCTGTATTTGTTCTGAATACAAGTAATAAGGAAATCACAAAGGTGAGCATGCTGTGAAGCAGCGTCAGATTTTTCAGCAAATCGCGTTGCGTTGTTCTCACAAATTTCAACTCCATATATCCCACCAGCCACGAATAAAGTCCGATGGCAAAAAGCAGCGGCAGCAGACGGCGGAAAGTATCAGATTTATGAAAACGAAAAATAAAAGTGAACCAGTCTTTTGGATTATAAGCTATCACGAGGTCTGTTTTCGGTTATACTATTCTCAACCGCTTAAAAATAATAAAACTGGCGGATTCAGGAAATTTTGAAACCACAACAATGGTTTGATTGTGATTTAAATGACTATTATTGATTTCAACTCTGTATGATGTTGCAGGAAAAGCAATTCACAGTCTACCACGGCAAAGATCTCGGGCTTACAAAATCCACTCATGGATATCAGCTGCGGATATGGTCGCCTGTTGCTGCAGCTGCAGAAATTATATTCTATGATGCTGGGTATGGTGGTAATTGTCTTGGAAGAATGACAATGAATAAGGCTGATGATGGCACGTGGATAATCAATTTTGGAGATGAGCGGACAGCTCAATATTATACTGTACGGATTTTTAATGAAGGGCATTGGTCCAACGAGGTAGCTGATCCCTATGCAAAATTCACTGGTGTGAATGGGCGTAGGGCGATGGTTGCAGACATTCAATCGGCAACTCCCCCGGGATGGAATGATGATGCTGCTCCTGGTTATTTTTCTCAGCAATCCGGTGCGGAAACAGCAGATATCAAATCTTTACCCCACGCAATAATTTATGAGTTGCATATCCGCGATATTTCAGTACATCGCAGCTCAGGCGTCAGCATAAAGGGTAAATACATCTCGTTAACGGAAAGAGGCACGGTAAACCAGGAAGGATTGTCTACTACACTCGATCACCTGGTGGAAACAGGTATTACTCATGTGCAAATACTCCCTGTATTTGATTTTTGTTCGGTCGATGAAGGAAACGAAAATAGCGATCAGTACAACTGGGGTTATGACCCTTTGAATTTTAATACGCCGGAAGGATCTTACGCAACAAATGCATTCGATGGTCGTGTGCGGGTCTTTGAATTCAGGCAAATGATAATGGCACTCCATAGCGCCGGAATACGGGTAGTGATCGATATGGCTTACAATCATACGGCATTACGGGAAACATCAGCCTTTGAACAATTGGTGCCCGGATATTTTTATCGAAAAAACAGGCATGGCGATTATGCTTCATCCACGGGATGTGGAAATGAAACTGCAAGTGAAAAACCGATGGTCAGAAAATTCATCATTGATAGCATGATCCATTGGGTGGAAGATTTTCATATCGATGGCTTCCGCATTGATCTGATGGGTGTTCACGACCTGGAAACAATGAATGAAGTCAGCAGAAGTCTTCGTAAGATCCGACCCGATATTCTGCTTTATGGTGAAGGCTGGGCCGCAAACAATAGTTCTCCGCTTCCTGAAACATTGCGTGCAGTTAAACATAATGTTGCTCAGCTCGAAAACATTGCTGTATTCAGTGATGATATAAGGGATGGAATTAAAGGCAGCGTGTTCAGGTATTCGGAAAAAGGATTTGTGTCAGCACAGGCGGGGCTTGAAGAAACGATAAAATTCGGAATAACTGCAGCATGTTATCATCCGCAGGTTGACTACAGAAGAGTAAATTATTCTGATAAACCCTATGCGAAAAATCCAGAGCAAGTGATCAATTATTGCGATTGTCATGATAATCACAATCTTTTTGATAAGCTGGCAATTGCAGGAAGTGAATTTTCCGAAGAAGACAGAGTTAATATGCAGATGCTCTCATTGGCTATTGTTCTTACCAGCCAGGGAATTCCGTTTTTACATGCGGGATCGGAATTTCTCAGATCAAAAGGTGGCGTTGAAAATTCTTTTAATGCAGGCGATAGTATAAATGCTATCGACTGGGCACTGAAGTCTAAGCATAAACTGGTATTTGAATTCGTTCGAAGAATAATTGAACTGCGTAAAGATCATCCGGTTTTTCGTTTGCCATCAGCTGCATCAATAGAAAAAAATATTCATTTTATACCTAACCGACCTGGACTGGTAGCGTATACGATTGATGGTCGCACCTGCAATGATGCTTGGCTGGAAGCTTTCGTTATTTTTAATGGTTCAGAAAAAAACCAGCAAATCGTACTTCCGCTTTTTGAATGGCATATTGCGATTTCGCAACAGCAGTATGTCTCCGGTGAAGTCATTAGACATTTTGTAATGATAAAATCTTTTAGTTGTCTGATTTTATACAGGATGCCTTAGGGAATGATCATTTTCAGTGCACCGGGAATCAGGTCTGCTTGCAGGTGATTCACTTTTCCGATATACTGTCCATCAATCTGTAAATGCAGTTTCTTTTCAGAACGGATATAAATCGAATTACATTGCACCAGTTCGGTTTTTGACCGGTCGTAAGGCTGATGGGAAACCATCATTTTGAAAATTTCACGGATCGATAATTTTTTAAGAATGATCAATTCGAAAAGGTCATCATCAAGTTGGCCTGCAGGGTTGATCACGGCACCGCTTCCGTACTTCGTTGCGTTGGCAAGCACGATCATGGCAGCCTTTCTTTCTACTACTTTATCATTTACATGAATCGAAACATCCATAGTAGGGTGCTTCCAGAAAACTTTCCATGCAGCACGCAGATACCCCCATTTACCCCGGACGTTTTCGCGTTCAAATTTTTTAACGATAAATGCATTAAAGCCCACATCGCTGAGATGAATACAGATCTGATTATTTATGCTGATAACATGAATCGTTTTTGTATTTTCTGAAAGCGTGGCTTGAATGGATTCCTGGATATCTTTCGGAATCAGTAGTTCCCGCGCCATTCCGTTTGCAGATCCTGCAGGAATAATACCCAGTAAAATATCGGTGTGCAGAAGACTTTCCGCAACCATCTTGATTGTTCCATCACCACCAACTGCGATTACCCTTTCAGGTTGGAAACTGTTTATTTTATTTTTAATATTTTCAGGCTTGCTAAATTCTGACAGCACCAGGAACTCGATAGTATGGCTTGTCTCTGAAAAAAAATCAGAGATTATTTTTTGCCAGTCAGTATTGTTGCTCCCGGAGGCGGGGTTGACTACAAAAAGAAGTCGTGTATTTTTGGAAAACTGATCCATGCTATAATTGATGGAATAATATTTTCTGGTGATGTAAAATAGGAATAAAACTCAGTTTGAAATATAACAGATGCATATTAAACTTTATTACGGCTTTGGTCATACACACGATCTTGTGATCTACGGGCATTTATTCGAAAACAAACCAATTGTAAGGAAACGATACAGCAATAGTGTGTTACGCAACACCTGGCATTTGATCCGGCTGTTTTTTCTCAGGCCTGTGCCTTTTAAGAAGATACAGTTGTTCTGGGATAAAAGTACCGTTAGTAATTATACCGCTTCAGATGGTTTCATACACCTCGAGTGGCGTTCGGAAAAAAGCGTGCCCGCGGGATGGCACCCCGTTCATGTACAACACCATGTAAGTGGAGAAATTATTTCCGCGCATGGCGAGTTATTTGTTCCACATGTTACACAGTACGCTTTTATTTCTGATATCGATGACACTATCCTCGTTTCTCATTCTGCTTCAATTTTTAAAAGACTTTGGGAACTGGTGTCGTCAAATCCAAGGACACGGGATATATTCAGTGGTGCAGCGAAACATTACCAGTTGCTTGCACACTCAAATACTACACCGGAGGCGCCCAACCCTTTTTTCTATGTTTCCAGCAGTGAATGGAATCTTTACGACTACTTGGTGGATTTCTTTGATCATAATAAAATGCCAAAGGGCGCATTTCTTTTAAATCATGTTAAAAGATGGTATGAATTCTTCTTATCAGGGAAAACAAATCATAACGGAAAACTGATGAGGATTGCGCGTATTCTGCACACGTTTCCGAACCAGCGGTTTATCCTGTTAGGTGATAATACACAGCGTGATCCAGTTATCTATAATAGTATTGCCCGGAAATACCCAGGTCGTGTACATGCCATTTACATCCGCAACGCACGTTCCGGCCGGGAGGCTGCTACCCGCGAAATTCTCGATGCACTTCAAAATGAAACTGGAGTTCATTGTTGCTTATTTAGAGACAGCGAAGAAGCTATTCAGCATTCACGGAAAATCGGGCTGATTTTGTAGTTGCTGGTTGTCGGATTGCCTGCCCTGCCTGCCGGACGGGCAGGCGGCAGGCAGGTTGTCAGTTGTCAGGAACAACCTGTTGTCTTTCATCGCTGCTCGTTGTTCGTTGTCCGCAGCAGCCCTTTGTCATTCATCGTTTTCCGAATCAGGCGGTTTGTACCTCACCTGTCTTCGCCCATCGGGAAAGCTGGCTGTTCAAACGAGCAACGAACAACGAACAACGAGCAACGAACAACGAACAACAAGTCCCAAATCCGGTGATTCTCCAGCATTCCAACTTTCCCTACATTTGCTCCCCACAAAAGAGCAGACAGGTTATGATGCGTCAGGAGGCGGCAAATACAATGAAACTGGCACTGCCGATCATCGTCGGTGAACTGGCACAGATGGCATTGCACATCATTGATGCTGCTATGATCGGTGCAATCAACTACAAACAACTGGCAGCTGCATCACTCGTGATCAGTGTAATGAATATTCCGTTTGTATTGGGAATCGGCATGACAATTTCGGTTTCACAGATGGTATCGATGTCGCATGGACGAAGAGATTCGCAACAGGTATCACATTATCTATACAATGGTTTCTGGCTTTGTACCGTAACAGCGGTAATAATCAGCTTACTGATCATTTCTACCGAGGGATTGTTGAAACACCTTGGCCAGGATCCGGAAGTGGTCGAATATGCAAAACCATTTTTAAGGTTGATGGGTATCTCCATCATCCCGATGTTGTTGTTCATGACCCTGAAGCAGTTTACTGACGGTCTGGAGTACACGCGTACAGCGATGATTCTTTCTTTAGGCGGAATGCCGGTGAATATTTTTCTCAACTGGTTACTTATTTATGGTAACTGGAGTTTTCCGCGTTTGGAACTGATAGGAGCGGGCTGGGCGACATTAATCACAAGGATGCTGATGTTTATAGCATTGGGCTGGGTGGTAATTAAACACCGAACGTTTCAAAGATTTATGTGGGTGAGCAGCCGTCAGTGGAAAATCAAATCAAAAACGATAAAGGAGTTGCTGCACATCGGTGTGCCCAGCAGTCTGCAGATAGGGATGGAGGCCGGTGCTTTTGCAGTATCAGGTATTATCATTGGTACCATCAGCGCGATGGCGCAGGCGGCACACCAGATTGCATTGAGCTGCGCTTCTTTTACATTTATGGTATCGATGGGGTTAGCCCAGGCCGGGTCGATCAGGGTAAGTAATGCCTATGGTACCGGAAACTGGCTAAAAATTTCGGTTATTGGTAAGAGTACGATCGTTACTGCTTTGATCTATGGAGTATTCTGCGCCATTTTGTTTACAGTTCTTCGTCATCCGCTCGCGGCACTATTTAATAAGGATCCGATGGTGATGGAGATGGCTGCCGGATTATTGCTGCTCGCAGCATTTTTCCAGATTTCGGATGCGACGCAAGCCATTGGTGCCGGATTACTCAGAGGTATTAAAGATGTAAAAACGCCGACTGTTCTGATTACGATTGCTTATTGGGTGATTGGAATACCAGCAGGTTATCTTCTTGCATTTAATGGGAAACTCGGTGCTTCGGGGATGTGGCTTGGGTTCATCATTGGTCTTTCCTCCGCTTCTGTTTTTCTGATCATTCGCTTTTTGAGAATGGCAGGGAAAAAGGGAAAAGAAGAAATACTTTCTGATATTGTTGCAAAAGCCTTGTAGCTGATCTTTGAACTGCAATTCGATATTTTAAAACTACTGGTGTAATGAAAACCTCGCCTTTATTGAATTTTTTCGAAGAACATTTTAACGTTGCCTGGCATACCTGTGATACTACATATTCAATATGAGATTTCGCAGTCGGCAAGGAGTAAACGGGAAATCAGATGCACACCAGCCCGACAGATTGAAACGACGACGTAGAAAGCGACTAAAAAATTATTTGAGAAAACAAACTCAAAATGGAATTGAATTCCGCATCTTAAGCCCACCGTCAGGGATATAATAAATATTTCGTGCGCATCTTTTTATAATTGCTCAATCCAGGTTCCCAGCTTGCACGGATAACTTCTTCTGTTACTCCCGATGCAATCTGCTCTTTGAATGCTTTTACACCGATCAGCTTGTCAATATTTCCCATTTGTTTGCTCTGTGAGAAATCGAAAAATTTTTCTTTTTCCGGATAAGCTTTGTACAATTCCATCATCCATTTGAGATTCAGTTTTCTTGATGCGCGAAGATCCTCAACAGGATATTTTCGCAGATCAAGACCGTAACAGGCTTTATCCTGGTGCAAAGGCGTTTCTGCCATTCCTTTGATACTTACCGGTGTGAATTCAAAACTGTATTTGCCTTTTAATGCCGGAGCGCCAAGTACAGTGAAAGGAAAATGAGTACCACGACCCTGGCTCAGTATTGTTCCTTCAAAAGGACATAACGAGGGATACAACAAAATAGATTGTTGCGTATTGAGATTGGGAGATGGAGGCACAGGTAATGTATATGCCATGTCGTGATTGTAATTCGCGACAGGTATGATTTTAATCTTGCACTGTTTTTTTTCCGGCAACCAGCCCTCACCATTGATCATTTGCGCAAACTCACCAATGGTCATTCCGTGTGCAATGGGTATTGGAAATATTCCGATGCCAGATTTCAATGACATGTCCAGTATCGGTCCATCCACCAGGTAACCGTTGGGGTTAGGTCGGTCAAGTATAAGTAGTTCTTTGTTATTATCGGCACAGGCTTCCATTACATGGGACAACACGTTGATATAGGTATAGAACCTGCAACCGACATCCTGGATATCGAAGATCAAAATATCGACATCACTCAGATCTTCAGCAGAGGGTTTCGTTTTCTTCCCATAAAGTGAAACAATTTTTATTCCGGTGGCAATATCAGTTTCATCTTTCACAACAGCCCCTGCGCTTGCATTTCCACGAAAACCGTGTTCAGGTCCGAACACTTTGATAATCTGTACACCAAGTTTCTTTAAGGAATCGACAAGATGAGTTTTACCGATGACGGTTGTGGGATTACCCAGAATTCCAACCCTTTTGCCTTTGAGCAGCGGCAGATATTTTTCTGTTTGCTCAGCACCGGTTTTTATTGTCTGGGCGTTACTGCTCTCTTTGACAGCTTCTATAGGTGCAGTTGTATTTCGAGAAACATTCGAGGGAGTGCAAAAACCAATGATGGCTGCAATTGCTGAGATTAGGAGAATGGTTTTCATTCGAATTGGCGACATTATTATAACAAATATAAGAAAGATGCCTGGAGCAGTGATGTGGATTTAAGGAATGGAAGTTTTGGCTTTTGGAACACTGAATAATTACACACTTAAAAAAACTGCTGCTGATATTGAAGTCTATCCAATAGCAGCAGCAATTCAGAAATTTTTCTTTTCCAGGTAAATCAATAACGGTGTCGGGTAATGGTAACTAGCAATGTCCAAGTAGCCAGTACACGACGAGAAAAACACCGATGGTTCCTAAACATCCGCCGCCCCATTTGTAGGCAGCCCCGCCGGCGATAAGGGTTCTCAACCAGTTCTGCATTTGAATTATGTTTTCATTAATATACAAAAAATTGTGCCATGGGGAGTGATAAGCGGCAATAGCTAAAAAATCGATTTGAAAATTTTTTCGCCAGGTATCCGATACTTGCAAGTATCGGATACCTGGGAGCTTTCAGCAATTTCGAAATCAATTATGAAATAAACAAGTGAAAAAAACTTCGACACGACAGAATATTCTCCCTCATTAAAAGAATTTTCTTTTACCGGGTTCAGCCGGCTTTCTTACAAACAGCCTGATGGCAGGCAAGCCGAAAATGGGGCAACTTACTTTAACAAAAAAGTTTCTGATCAAACAAAACTTCCATTGTACATTGACGAATGAGAGGAATTCTACTTGTTGCTTTTTTAATTTTGGTTCTTGATATCCATGCACAGGATACACTTCGGGGAAAGATATATGATTTCAACAGTGATTCTATTTTAACCAGTTGCCGTATTCAGAATCTTTCGCGCAATCTCGTTTCACATCAGGATCGTTCAGGAAATTATGTGATACGTGCGGTCGAAGGTGACCGCATTCTTTTTTATATGGCGGGCTTCCGCGCCGATACCATCGTTGTGCAGGCGCATATGTTTCAAACTGGTTATGATATTTCCCTTGTTCCGGAATCTGTACTGCTTCCGGGAGTAAGCATCGATGCTCAGAATATTTATCGTGCAGATTCGCTTGCCCAACGTGAGTATTACGCGCAGGAATTTAAGAAGCAAACACCCCTCACTGGTTACAACCGTCCTACCGATGGAGTAGGAGTCAGCATCAGTCCTTTCAGTTATTTCTCAAAAGAAGCCAGGGACCAGCGGCGGCTGCATAAAAAATTGATCAGGGATGAACGGAATGACTATGTCGACCATGTATTCGCCAAAGACTATGTGGGAAGATTAACCGGTTTGCGCGGCGATACGTTAGATTTATTTATGAGAAAATACCGGCCCAGCTATGAATTCTGTGTGGGAAAATCAAGAGAGGAAATGCTGATGTACACAAATGACAGTCTGAAAAAATTCAGGAAGGAAATGAAGCTGGATTGAAAGAAAATAAAAATTCTGCAACAGTGACCTGTTGCAGAATGCAATAATTATTGAACGAAATCAATATCTGTTTCTATCACGGTAAGAATCGCCACCGCCACCGCCGCGGTTGTAGCCACCACCGCCGCCGCCGCCACGTTGACCGCCTCCACCGCCTCCGCCACGATAGCCGCCTCCGCCACCACCCTGGTTACCACGGAAGCCACCGCCACCACCACCCGATGATCTTTCTTCAGCTTCTTTTACTACAAGTGGTTTCTTACCAAGCGAAATATCATTCAGATTATCAATGGCGTCCTTTGCTTCAACACTGTTTGGCATGTCAACAAAGCCGAAACCTCTGCTCTTGCCGGTCTCCTTGTCCATCGCAACTTTTGCGGTATTAACTTTTCCGAATTTCTCAAAAATTTCCATCAATTCGGCGTCATCCAGATCATAGGGAAGGCCGGCAACAAAAAGATTCATGTAAACGGTTTTTGTAAAAATAAGCAACTTCAGCCGTATTGCAGAATGGAACTTATACCATATTTGAAAATTATTTTTACTCCGTAATTATTACGTAGAAATGCGTTTTCTGCTTCGGGTTGTTGTCTTTTACAGGAAGCCTTTTCCGAAAACAATCCTTTCTTCAATCGGGAATTAATGCCGGCGTTCATTTGTTAAAGAATCGGCCAACCTGAAAATTTTATTAAAATTTGGTTGTAAAAAATTTGCCTCACAAAATTTTCGGGTATAGAGCTTTACTCAACTATTCTGAGGCGAAATATGCCACAATACAGAATAGAAAAATTCACAAATGCCAGTATGTTGCCCATCTGGTTAAACTAAGAAAATAGTCTAATCGTATTATTCAGATTTTAAGGCCTTAACCATCAATGTTAAAATCAGAATTCTGCGAATACCTATGGCATATCGTTTGAAAGTTTTTAGGTGATTCTGGAGATTGACCTCCCGCGTTCGGCGCGCATCAGATATACATGGTAATGTCTGTGAGAAACCTTTACAATTAAAATTATAAACACCTCAAGGTATGAAAACTGCAAAGCAATTATTTTTTGGCGCCATTACAGTCGCATCACTGTTTGTTATGAATTCCTGTACGAAAGATGACAATGATCCAAGCAATCCGGGAGGAAGCAACCCCACAATGGTTAAAAAATGGGAAATCCCAATCAGTGCTGCTTTTGAAATCCCTGCTCCAGCCGGCAGAACAGAAACCGGTAATGCGGTCCTGGAATTATGGTCAGATAACTCTTTACGGTATTCTATTAACGTGCCTTCAGTAACCGCAGGGGATTCACTGACAATGGCTCATTTGCACTCCGGTGATCCGGTGACCGTCGGTCCGGTAATCCTTAATCTGGCACCAACATTTGTCAACGGCGTAGCTTCCGATACGATAACCGGCCTTCGTCAGTCGCTGGCTGATTCAATCGAAACAGGCGCTGTTTATCTGAATGTGCATTCTAAAGATTTTCCAGACGGGTTGGTTCGCGGTCAATTGGATAAAACCATTGATTTCGCCACAGACGTTAATATGACTGGCGCAAATGTTGTTCCCGCTGTTAATACGACTGCCGATGGTAAATCGTACTTCAGATTGACGACCGATAAAATTCTGTATTCAACCACTACTGTGAACAATATTGAAGCTGGTGATTCTGTAACAACCGGCGCATTGTACCTGGGAGCAGCAGATGCTAACGGAACTTTAATGCAACAGTTTGCTGACAGTTATGCTGATTTTGGAATAACCAAAGCGGATACGCTGACGGACGAGCAGATCACTCAGTTAAAAAGTGATCCGGTCTATGTGACAATAGCTTCCAAGAACCAGGCAAACGGTTTGGTTCGTGGCCAGATCAGATAATCACGCAAAATAAAAAGAATAAATAGCCTGCTTTCAGGAGGCTTATTAAAAAATGAGGCTGATTTTTCGGCCTCATTTTTTTATGTCGAAACAACCAAAATAGGCTGAACCCCGTAACTGATTTTTGATGCTACGATTAATCAACTGAAAAACAAACTGCGATGAAACCAGCGCTGCTATCCAGGATTTTTCCAATTGCTTTTTTGACACTCACTCTCAGTTGCTCCAAGGATGATACTGAACCCCCTAAGACTCCAACCCTGGTGAAGCACTGGGAAATTGCATTAAGTGCCAAATATGAAAATCCGGCTCCTGCAGGTAGAACAGAGACCGGAACTGCATCGTTGGACCTGTGGTCAGACAACTCTATGGACTACCATATAATGCTGAACAACCTGACCGGAGGTGACGCACTAACTGCTTCGCATATTCACTTTGGCGACCCTGTTACTAACGGTCCCGTAATTCTGAATTTCAATCCAACTTTCACGGGCAGTATGGCTCTAGGAAAAGTTACAGGCATTCGTCAATCACTGGTAGATTCAATTCTTACTCAAACTGTGTACGTCAATGTCCATTCAACACAGGTAGGCAGTGGCCTTGTCCGGGGACAGATGGATAAGGCCATCGACTACGCCGTTGATGTTGATCTGAAGGGTGAAAATGAAGTTCCCCCGGTAGTCACAACCGCTACTGGCCGGGCTTTATTGAGATTAACTACAGACAAAACTCTGTACAGCAATATTACTGTAACAAATGTCGAAGCCGGTGATGCATTGACAGCTGCCCATATCCACTCAGGTGCGGCAGGTGCAAATGGTGGGGTACTGCAGGCATTGTGTGCTAACGCAGGAGACTTTGGAATCAGCAAAAATTTCGTGCTTACCGATGCGGTGATAGCTGCATTGAAAAATGATCCGGTGTATGTAAACGCCCATTCTACTAACCATGGTGGAGGAATAGTTCGGGGTCAAATCAGATAGCGACGGTTTCCAGCTCAGAAAATAAAAGCTTCCATTATTTGGAAGCTTTTATTTCTATGCCGAGGTGTATATCATTCCTGATAAGATCATCCGGTTTTCCGGGATATACAATATTCCATTCAGTGCGGTCAATATTGAATTTTGCAAGTGCGTCAATATTGTTTCCATTGATGGTCACTTTCGCCGGGAACTCAATATTCTTCGTTACTCCCTTTATTGTAAGATTTCCTGCTATGGTATGTGTCGGATCTGCTACTTTGTATCTGCTGATACTCTCCTGTCTTGGATCTGTACTGTCTTTTACTGTGCCTGAAAAAGGTTTCACTTCTGTGATCACAAATTTCGCGTCAGGAAATGCTGTGACGTCAAAAAAATCCTTTGATTTCAAATGGCCAAGGAGCTTTCTGTTGGCGGCTGTATCCGATCCGGGCGGACCGGTCACTTCTAATTTCGCAATATTCAGAATGAAATTACCCGCTGTAAGCTGGTTATCCTTTACACTTAGTTCTCCTGTTCCTACGCCAATCGTACCTGTATGGTAGCCGCTGACTTTAGTACCAATCCATTCGATCTTACTTGCTGTGGTATCCACCTTGTAAACAGCTCCGGATGAGCTTGCTGCATCTTTTGCTTCAGTAGCCTCCGCTTTAACTGCATCGGGCGCATTTTTACAAGCGAAAAGACCGAACGCAATTACCGCAAATGAAACAACTTTTATTGTTTTCATAATGTCCCTTTTTTACAAAGAAACAACCGGCCTGCAGAATTGTTTTGAGCCGTTTGTTAGAATTTGCTTAAAAAATTAAACCGCAAAGCGGTTATGCTTTGCGGTTATGAGATACGGTTCGGGTATTTTTTTTGGTTATTTAGAAACTGTTACATCCACAACTTCCTTAACGATTTTGTTTACTTTGAAAGTGCTGGTTTTGTTAGTAGCCAGGTCGGTAACTTCAAAAGTAGTACCATCGATCAGGTCGAATGACTTAGAATCCAGTTTGTATAAGCGTGAAATGTTTTCACCTTTCAGTTTCTCAGAGAACAGAATTTCCTTGTCTGCATTTCTCACTACAACCAGGAATTCCCCTGCTGCTGCGTTATTTAAAGCGAGCTGAAAAGAAGGAAGTGCATTTAAAGTTCCTACGAATCTCAGTTCAGCTGTAGTGTTGTTGTTTTCTGTTCCTGCCCATGCGCTTGTGCTGATTGTCATTGCTGCTGCGGCAAAAAATACCATTGCCAGTTTGCTGTAGTTTTTCATTGCTTTTTTCATAATTAAAATTTTAATACGGTTAATAAAATTATTTGTCGAAATAAACTCTTGATACGGCAGCATTCATTTCGGAAATTCAGTTATGGAAGCAAGATTGTGAGCGGGCAGCTTTCGAAGAATGGTTAGTAGCCTGATGCTTTTGTACTAACGATGTTTGATGAAGCAAAATTATCAGTAGCCGCGTTTGTATGCAACACTAATTTTCATCATTTTCATCATCCCTAAACACCCAATTTTTTCTAAAAACCCTTGCCGGTACTGCATTTGGACGATTTGATCAACTTATGCCAAAACGTTTTAGTACGGGTGTTTTAGCATGATTTAGCGGCTCTCGTTAACATTTCCTTAGTATTGTGACTAACTTTTTCGCATACGTCTTATCGTTTTGACACATTTTTCTTTAAAATATCACTTACAAAAATTAAATCAAGCTATGCCATCAGCATTCCGCCTCTCATCACTCTTCCTTTTCCTGTTTCTTTTCTCTGTTTCTGCGTCCTCTCAATCAACGGGTAAAGTGATCCAGGAAAGAATTGTTAAAAGCGCTCTCCTCAAAAAAGATGTAAAGTATACCATCTACCTGCCTGCAGATTATGAATCATCCGATCGTACTTACCCTGTTGTATACCTGCTGCATGGTTATACAGATGACAATACAGGCTGGCTGCAGTTTGGTGAAATCAACAGGTATGCAGATAAAGCAATTGCCGAAGGTAAAATACCGCCGATGATTATAATAATGCCAAATGCTGATTCTACTTTCTATATCAATGCATACGACGGTAAAGCAGATTATGAAAACTTTTTTATTAAAGAATTTATTCCTGCTGTTGAAAAGACCTGGAAAATAAAATCTGAAAAAAGGTTCCGTGGAATAGCTGGACTTTCCATGGGTGGTTACGGTACATTGATCTACTCGTTGAAATATCCTGAACTTTTTGCTGCCGCAGCTCCTCTCAGTGCGTTTGTTACGGAAGAAGATGCTTTGGTAAAAATGCCTGAAGCAAATTATAATGCCACTTTCGGTCAGTTGTTTGGACGCGGATTAAAAGGGCAGGAGCGTGTCACAAAAACTTTTCTCGATAACCATATTCTGAAAATTGTTGCTGATAAATCTGCAAATGATCTTAAAAAAGTAAGGTACTGGATTGACTGCGGCGATGATGATTTCCTGATCAGGGGTAATTGTACATTGCATATTGCGCTAACTGAAAAAGCGGTTCCTCACGAATTCCGTGTGAGGGATGGTGCGCATAACTGGACGTACTGGCGTACAGGAATCGTTGACGCTCTTGCATTTATCGGTGAAAGCTTTCATCAGAAATAAGTAGAAAGCAGTTATAGCCGTACATACTTCATTTGATCGGCGTTAAATATTAATTTTACAGATTGTTTTTTAAGCAGAACTATATGAAAGAAGTATATATCGTTTCGTCAGTTAGGACACCGATTGGCAGTTTTGGTGGCGCATTGAAAGATTTTACAGCAACACAATTGGGTTCGTTCGCCATTAAAGCAGCTCTTGAAAGATCAGGCGTAGATCCTTCCAGGGTTGATGATGTATTGATGGGATGTGTCATACAGGCCAACCTGGGACAAGCTCCGGCGCGGCAGGCAGCGAGATTCGCCGGCCTTCCTGACACAGTCAATTGCACCACAGTAAATAAAGTTTGCGCAAGCGGGATGAAATCAATTGCATTGGCAGCGCAAAGTATTCGCCTGGGCGATGCAGGAATTGTTGTTGCCGGTGGAATGGAGAGTATGACCAATATCCCGTTTTATCTTCCCGGCATGAGATGGGGGAATAAATATGGTAATGTTGAATGTATTGATGGGCTGGCGAAAGATGGATTAACCGATGTATATGATGGAAAGGCCATGGGATTTGCTGCGGAACTGTGCGCAAAAGAATGTGGTATTTCAAGAGAACAACAGGATGAGTTTGCTATTGAAAGTTACCGTCGCAGCCAGCAGGCATGGGAAAATGGAACCTTCAAAAATGAAGTGGTACAGGTTGAAGTGAAAGGGAAAAAAGGAGAATCAACTTTTGTGTCAATCGATGAAGAACCTTTTAATGTTAAGTTTGATAAGATCCCCTCATTGCGTCCTTCATTTATGAAAGATGGAACAGTGACTGCCGCAAATGCTTCTACGCTTAATGACGGAGCAGCAGCATTTGTATTGATGAGTAAAGAACAACTGGATGCAACAGGAACAAAAGCTATTGCAAAAATTTTGTCGTACGCTGATGCTGAACAAGCCCCTGAATGGTTTACTACAACTCCCGCAATAGCGTTACCAAAAGCTGTTTCAAAAGCGGGGTTGAAGATGGAGGATATTTCCTTTTGGGAGCTCAACGAAGCTTTTTCTGTTGTTGGCATTGAAAACTCCAGGAGATTGAAACTGGATCCTGAAAAAGTCAATATCCATGGTGGCGCTGTTTCTATCGGACATCCGCTGGGTGCAAGTGGTGCGCGAATTGTTGTAACCCTGCTTAATATTCTCCAGACAAAAGGAGCAAAATACGGCGCTGCCGGAATTTGCAACGGTGGGGGAGGCGCCTCCGCAATGGTCATTGAAAATTTATCCTGATACTTAGCGTCAAAGGATTATATATTTTTTAATAATGCCAGCTAACACTTGGCTGGCATTATTAAAATTTTTTATTCCCGGATTCGTTTATCCGGAAATAGTTTTAAAAACCCTATTCTATGAAAAAATTTCTCCTCCTGATTGTATTGGTATCTGCGATTCATATTGCCAATGCACAACGATTTACGCATGGTGTCGGTTTTGGAGTTTTTGTTATTGATGCTCCGTCAACAGATCTTGGTGCTTTCGGAACCATAACTTACTCTCCAAAGTATAATTTTTACGAGACAGAAGCGCTTTCCGTTTCAGTTGGTATTCCGCTGAATGTGGGATTTGCCGAATCTTATGTTGTTGATTACAGTGGTTATTATTATGAAGCTGCCCCTATTCGTTTCATGATCAATGCGCCGATGATGATTAACCTGAACGTAGGTGCAGGTTCAACAAAACAAAATGAAAAAAGATTCGGATTTTTCATAGGTGGAGGTTTTGGTTTGCATTATGGTGATTATGGTGTAACGCGAGTAGAAGGCAACTACGAATATTATGATACACAGTACGGTGCAACTTTCGGTCCATCAGCCAATGCAGGTTTCAGAATCGCTGTGGGAAAACACCAGAAAAATATAGAAACTTATTTTACCTATGGTAAGGGCGTAACCAACCAGAAAACCGCTATCTACGGGATGGGTGCCCTGTTCAACTTCTGATAAGAACACAGAAAATTTTGAAATAGCAGCCCGGAAAGGCTGCTTTTTTTTGTCACAGATTTGCTTGTTTTTCCGTGAACGTTTCCACAATAAATTATTTAACTCTCAGAACTTCAATCAATTAGTCTGTGCATAAATTAAAAGCAGGTCAGGGCAATATTTTAGGATGACTACTATATTGCATGAATGGTTAATACTCAGTAAATTGGTAGTCAGAATCTACTTGTTTAAACCCAAACCTTCAACTATGAAAAAGCAAAAAATCTTCTTCATGCTGTTGATGACCATGGTGCTGGTCTCTGCATCATCCATGATGAACCAGGCAAAGGCATCGGTTAATTCGGTTAATGTACCACGTGAGTGGGAAAAACTTGCCGAAGCAAAACTCAACCAGGGACTGAATCAATACGAAATCAATCTTTCTGAGGAAAATCGTGCATTCAGTGCTGTAAAAATCCGCTCCATTCAGGGAGGTATCAATCTTCATCGTTGTACTTTCTATTACAGCAATGGCGAAAAGATGACTGTCGAAATGCGTAACGACATTCCCTCCGGAATGGATAGCCGTATTATTCAATTGCCTGCAAAAAAGAATAAGGTCGTGAAAGTGGAATTGTGGTACGACACAAAAAACTACGGCGATCAGAAAGCTGTTTTTGAGCTTTGGGGAAAAGCGTAGAGGAAAAACAGAATACAGGAAGAAGAATACAGAATACAGGAAGAAATGCAATAGTGTACATCTGGCTACTAACTCTCCTGCCTGCTCACTCCTGCCTCCTCGCTGAACGAGAAACAGAAAACTGAAAACAGGGAAACGATACAGAAACAGAGAATACAGAATACGGAAAGAATTGGCCGCAGCACGAACTACTATAAACTAATACTCCTGCCTCCATACTCCTGCATCCTGCCTGAATAAACATCATTTGCTGGAATGATGAGCTTGCAATATTTTTGCTGCCTCAAAAAGAGTCTATGGCAAGATCGATCGCTTTAAGGGAAGCACTCAGGGAAGCAATGCAGGAAGAAATGCGTCGTGATGAGAGAGTTTTTCTGATGGGAGAGGAAGTTGCAGAATACAATGGTGCCTATAAAGTGAGCCAGGGAATGCTGGATGAGTTCGGACCTAAAAGAATAATAGATACACCTATCGCGGAACTGGGGTTTGCAGCCATAGCCGTTGGTGCCGCTCAGAACGGACTTCGTCCGATTGTTGAGTTTATGACCTGGAACTTTGCCGTTCTGCCTTTGGATCAGATTCTTAACACCGCTTCAAAAATGCTTGCCATGAGTGGCGGCCAGGTCGGATGCCCGATCGTATTCCGTGGACCGGGTGGTTCAGCCGGTCAGCTGGGTGCTCAGCATTCCACTGCTTTTGAAAGTTTATATGCTAATATCCCCGGACTAAAAGTTATCTCTACTGCTAATCCATACGATGCGAAAGGACTTTTGAAGAGCGCCATTCGTGATAATGATCCGGTCGTTTTTATGGAATGTGAAGTGATGTATGGAGATAAAGGGGAAGTTCCAGAGGAAGAGTACTTAATTCCTATAGGAAAAGCAGATATAAAACGCCCCGGTACAGATGTGACCATCGTTTCATTTAATAAAATGATGAGAGTAGCAATGAATGCTGCTGTTGAACTGGAAAAAGAAGGCATCAGTGCAGAAGTCATTGATCTGCGTACTATCCGTCCACTCGATTGGCATACCATCCTGGAAAGCGTAAAGAAAACCAACCGCCTGGTGATTGTTGAAGAACAATGGCCGTTTGCATCGATATCTTCCGAAATCGCTTACCGCATTCAGAAAGAAGCGTTCGATTACCTGGACGCGCCTGTTCGCCGCATAACAGCTGCAGATGCTCCCATGCACTATGCGCCCAATCTCGTGGCACTATATCTTCCTGATGTTGCGCGCACGGTGAAACTGGTGAAGGAAGTTATGTACCTGAAGAAGTAGAAGGTTTAAAGTGGAAAGTTTGGGTCAAACGTTAAACGTAGAACGTGTAGCGAAAACCCCTGAATTCGTCGACTCGATTTGTTACGGAATTTTTGAGAAGCCAGTTTGAGTCGGTTCTCGGTTTCCCAAAAACTCAGTGAATAGATTTTTTACGACTGTTTAATTTACAAGCAATCAACTACGGACTTCTTCAAACTAAAAGCCGCCCGTTTCGAACAACGATGAACGAACAACCGGCTGTTCAAAACTGCCGACAGGCAGGCTAAGAACTAAGAACTAAGAACCAAGAACTTCTTAATTCGTACATTAGGTTTCAAACTCCAAATGAACGATGCACGCCAAAAAGAGATCTTTCGTTTCAATAAAATCTGTTTTTGTTTTCCTTCTGGTTCTTTCTATTCAGATTAATTCATACGCACAGCTACGCGTAAGCGAAAATAAACGGTACCTGGTAGCCGAAAATGGAACGCCGTTTTTCTGGCTAGGCGATACAGCCTGGGAATTGTTTCATCGGTTGAACAGGGCGGAGGCCGACAAATATCTTGGTATCCGGGCTTCTCAGGGATTCACGGTGATCCAGGCGGTCGTGTTGGCTGAAATGGATGGCATCAATACACCAAATGCATATAACGAGAAGCCGCTGGAAGATGCAGATCCCACAAAGCCGAGGGAGGCTTACTTCAAACATGTAGACTATATCATTGATAAAGCCGCTTCGCTGGGACTTTACATCGGTCTTTTGCCAACCTGGGGTGATAAAGTTTTTAAAGACAGATGGGGGGCGGGTCCTGAAGTTTTCAATCCAACAAATGCCAGGATTTATGGAGAATGGATCGGAAAAAGATATGCAGATAGAAAAAATATTATCTGGATTCTTGGTGGTGATCGTAATCCGAGAAATGACCAGGATATCGCTATCTGGAGGGCAATGGCTGCAGGAATAGAAGCAGGGGCAGGAGGAGCTGATAAGGCGTTAATGACATTCCATCCACAGCCGAATGATTTGCAGGATGCAGGTTCTGCAAAATGGTTTCATAATGATGCCTGGCTGGATTTCAATATGTTTCAGACAGGTCATTGCCGGGACAACCGCATCTGGGACAGATTGCAGGTGGCCTATAATCTGAAACCCACCAAACCTGTGATTGACGGGGAAACCCTTTACGAGGATCACCCGGTCTGTTTCAATGCGAAGGAGAATGGCATTTCAAGTGCCTATGATATCCGCAAACATGCATGGCTGGATGTAATGGCGGGAGGGTTTGGTCATACCTATGGATGCCATGATATCTGGCAAATGTATACGCCGGAGCGGGAACCGGTGAACGGTGCACATATTCCCTGGTATGAGGCAGTCAATCTGCAAGGCGCCTTACAAATGAAGTACCTGCGGAGATTGATTGAATCCAGGCCGATGCTGGAAAGGGTACCGGATCAGACGATATTGAAAGAAAATTCGGCTGAGCATGACCGTATACAGGCTAGCAGGGGAAACAGTTATATCATCGTCTATAGTACGCAGGGAAAATCATTTGAACTTCAAACCGGGAAAATAAGCGGCTCAACCTATTCGGCTTTCTGGTACAATCCCAGGAATGGACAAACGCAATCCCTTCCGGCTGCAGACAATAAAAAGTCATTTGTGAAATTTCAGCCTCCCAGTAGTGATTATGGAAATGATTGGGTGTTGGTGGTGGATGATGCTTCAAAAAATTATCCGGTACCAACGTCGCGGTAAAATCTATCCTATCTATTCAGGCAGGAACTCATTATAACCCGGCAGGGTTTTTTTATCAACGCAAAAGCCGTTATACGTCTGTAACTGGATCAACCCCTGATATAAATGATTGTTTAAAAATTTATAGGGAAGGGTACAATAAACTGCCATTTTGATGAATGGCTTCAAGGCTTAATTTTACAGATTAAACCCGGATTAGAAAGGGCTGATTTTTTGCCGGTTAGCGCTCCGGAAACCAAACTGATTTCTATGTGCAGATTTTTGCTTCTGATCACAATACTTCTTTCTGGCTTTTGGTCTAATGCGCAGGATGTCCAACCCGCAGAGGCCGACAGTATTCCATCAATTGGCGAGATAACTGTAAAGGGTTTTGAAACAGGTAAAAAAAGATTGGACATCCCGGCTTCGGTAAGTAATATCAGTACCCGGGATTTGCAAAGATTTTCGAATACCAGTTTCGTTCCTGTTTTAAATACAGTTGCAGGCGTGAGAATGGAAGAGCGTTCTCCAGGTAGTTATCGTTTATCCATGCGCGGTAGTTTACTTCGATCTCCGTTTGGAATCAGGAATATTAAGATTTACTGGAATGATTTCATATTGACTGATGCTGGTGGAAACACGTATCTGAATTTGGTTGATTTTAATTCAGCAGGAAATATTGAATTACTGAAAGGACCAGCCGGAAGTATGTATGGTGCAGGAACTGGTGGGGTTGTGGTATTGAAAAGTCCGGCAGGTTTACCCGATGTCGATACTTTAAAAAAGAAACAGGATTTTACTCTTCAATTGACCGGTGGTGCTTATGGACAATTTTCTGAAGAATTCAGATGGAGTTCCGGGACGAAAAAGATAAAATGGCAATTCATGCAAGGGCATTACCAGGCAGATGGATACCGGGAGAACAGCAGGATGAGGCGGGAAGTGATACAGGCAAATCTCCAGGCAAATACCGGTGAAAAAAACAGGATCGAAGCACTTATACTATTAAGCGATCTCTTCTATGCGACGCCCGGAGGACTCACGAAGGCACAGATGGAAGTTGATCCAAGACAGGCAAGGCCTGCAACTCCCGCATTGCCTTCAGCCACAGAACAAAAGGCAGGTATCTACAACCGGACGGCGCTATTCGGTGTTTCTGACATCTACAGATTCAATCCGCATTGGTCAAATACATTATCAGCAACTTTTTCTTTTACTGATTTCAAAAATCCTTTCATTTCAAATTATGAAAAAAGAAATGAGAACAATTTTGGCGTTAGAGAGAAGCTGATTTATGAGGGAAACTGGGGCAATACACCAGTGAGCTGGATCACCGGATTTGAATGGCAGGAGGGTTATTACCGGATAGACAGCACAGGTAACGTTAAAGGGCAACCGGATGGGAACCTTGTAAGTGATAAGGTCCGGGCATCGCAAAAATTTGCTTTCACACAGCTTCAATTTGAGTTTATTTCCAAACTCATACTACAGGCTGGTTTAAGTGTAAATGATTTCAAAAACAGTTTTGAGCGTGTTGTCGGTCAGCCGCAAAATGGAAAGGTCCCTGTTGACTTTAACGCGCAGGTAGCGCCACGCATCGGATTTTTGTATAAGCCTGTTCCCACATTGGCGATTCACGTCTCAACTTCCAGGGGCTTTTCTCCGCCTTCTACAGCCGAGATAAGGCCTTCTGCGGGAGGAATTTCTACCGGGTTACAGGCAGAAAAAGGCTGGAGTCATGAATTTGGAGTGAAAGGAACCCTGATCAGGAGTCGTCTCCAGTTCGATCTGAGCTTTTTCCGGTTTAACCTGGAAGATGCGATCGTGAGAAGAACTAATCCGTCCGGAGCAGAATACTTTATTAACGCAGGTGGCACAAAGCAGAATGGAATAGAAGCATATCTCGAAGGTTGGCTGATTCAGAAACCCGCTTCTTCTGTGATAAGCCAACTTCGGCTGTTCACCACCGTTACACTTAACGATTTTACATTTGAAGAGTACACCGTAAACAGCAATGAATATTCCGGAAACAGGATCACAGGTGTTCCAAGAGAAGTAATTGTTGCAGGAATAGATATCCGGTTCCTGAAAAATTTCTACCTCAATACAACTTTTAATTATACTTCGTCAATGCCATTGAACGATGCAAACGATGTTTTTGCTGATCCTTATTCGCTGTTAGGTTTTCGCCTCGGATGGCAGAAAAATTTCAATCCAACAAGGCTTGAGCTTTTCATTGGCGGAGATAATCTGACGAATGAGAAATATAGTCTAGGTAATGATCTGAATGCATTCGGGGGCCGATACTATAACCCTGCGGCCACCAGCAATATTTACGGCGGCGCGATTTTTAAATTCTGAATAAAGCAGGAGGGAGGAGTAAGGAGGCAGGAGGCAGGAGGGTTAGTATTTAGTTGATAGAATCATGCGTGTTGTGACACATAGTTCCTGTATCCTGTATTCCGTATTCCAATTGAGTTGTCGGTTGTCAGAACAGTTACAGGACGTTTCTGTTAAATTTGCTATTCTTGCATTTGTGATACAGTTTTCAGTTTCGGCTGAGGCAGGAGATTTAAAATGTAAGCTTCAGTATCAAGCAAGCTGTTGTATTTTCTTCCTGTGTTCCGTATTCTATCTTTTTTCTCTGTTTTCTGTTTCTCTTCTACCAGGTCCTGATCGTCTTCGCAGGGAAATTCCATTCCGGAGTAACAGTTCCAGACCCAATAGATAATGAATACCATGGATTACTGTCGCTGTTAACTGGATTACGCAGTATATGAATATCCTGAGCGGGCATATAACTTTGAGCCAGTAAAAATATATGATCTCCTTTCCTGTTCTCCGCAACATCGACAATAATTACTGCATGACCAGGTGATCCTCCCTGGATAATTACATCACCTGGTGAAATTTCGTTTGTACTTTTCAGTAAGTGAAGCTGTTTTTCAAGGGAGGCGGTACCACACCATGAATACACATATTCAAGGTATTTTTTAAAATCCTTGTCCGAATCGCTTCCGTTATATCGATAGGCTTTTCGGTTATTGTCATAAAAAACAATATCGCTTCTGCGATTTATTGAACGAAGCCATTCAGCCCGTAAGCGCATAACAGCATCAGCACATTGCTGCAGATTTTTATCACCGACAGAAATATCCAGAACTGCAAATTGTGCAGACTGATTTGCCTTTTGCAAACCATTGAATAAATAAACAGTATTGTCTTTTTTTAATTCTATATGCCGCAACCAGTAGCCGAATTCGCCAGGTTTCAGGGATGGACGATAGAAACCTTCGGGGGCTGGTATCTGTTTAATCTGCGCGTAGCTTCCGTTCTCGGATGAGCCTGGTAATGAATCTTCTGAATATTTGGTTGATAATAATGTGGAAAGGAAAAGGGATAAAAAAAGCAGCTGGCCCGGCAATGAAATCATTATTTACTATTTTTACCCGGAGATGTATCGCTATTGTGAATCCATACAAAAAGTTTGTTAAAACTTATGTCGAATATTCTGATTATCGATGACGAAAAAGCCATCAGAAAAACTTTATCAGAAATACTTTCCTATGAAGGATATAAAATTGAAGAGGCGGGCGATGGTGAAGAAGGATTGAAAAAATTTAAAGAGAAGGCTTATGACGTGGTGCTTTGTGATATCAAAATGCCAAAAATCGATGGGCTCGAATTTCTTGACAAAGCGAATGAATTGAACGCTGATGTACCTGTGATCATGATCTCCGGTCACGGCACCATTGAAACAGCGGTAGAGGCGGTTAAAAAGGGTGCTTATGACTACATCGCAAAGCCACCAGACCTCAATCGCTTATTGATTACCATACGTAACGCGCTCGACAAAACCAACCTCGTTACCGAAGCAAAAGTTCTGCGTCGAAAGGTCACCAGGGTGGATGAAATGATTGGCCAGTCCCCTGCGATTGTCAAAATAAAAGATACCATAGAGAAAGTTGCACCTACAGATGCCCGTGTGCTGGTAACCGGTGAAAACGGAGTCGGTAAAGAACTGGTAGCCCGTTGGCTACACGAAAAAAGCAATCGCAATAAATCCCCGCTGATTGAAGTCAACTGCGCTGCGATCCCCAGCGAACTGATCGAAAGCGAACTCTTCGGTCACGAAAAAGGATCTTTTACATCTGCCGTGAAGCAACGGATCGGAAAATTTGAACAGGCTCACGGAGGAACTCTGTTTCTGGATGAAATAGGAGATATGAGTCTGAGTGCGCAGGCCAAAGTTTTACGTGCATTGCAGGAGGGCAAAATCACCCGCGTAGGCGGCGATAAAGATATCAGTGTAGATGTAAGAGTCATTTCAGCAACCAACAAGGATTTACTGGCAGAAGTGGAAGAGAAACAATTCCGCCTTGATCTTTACCATCGACTAAGTGTTATCATCATTCATGTTCCATCGCTTAACGACAGAAAAGATGATATCCCGCTGCTGGTAGAGAAATTCCTTGATGATATCTGTCAGGAATACGGGATCGCCAGGAAAGCCATTGATAGTGATGCAATAGAGGCTTTAAAGTCGCATAACTGGACAGGTAATATCAGGGAATTGCGAAATGTTGTCGAAAGATTAATAATCCTTTCAGGAAAATCTATTTCATCCTCTGATGTAAGTAATTATGTGATCCCCCGTAAATAGTCAGAACTGCCTGCTTTACAGATCATCTGACTGAAATGCAGTATGTATTGTGAACAATCCCCCGTTGGGTGAATTCAGCATTTTTATGGCCATCGCCACGGGATCTGTAATTTTTAAACTGCAATTGCGACAAACTAAGGGAATCGTTCATTTTACACTAATTTTGCACCCTAAATTCCTGATTGAATGAGTATTGGCTGGATTATATTTATTGTCTGTACCATCGGCTTTCACATAGGCTTGTACGGTATGTTCCGCAAAGCCGGAATTGAACCATGGAAAGCACTGATCCCATATTATAACACATGGGAGATGGTGAATAAAATGCAGATCAAAAAATACTGGTTTTTCCTGCAGTTTATTCCGATCGCCGGTCAGTTCATCACGATTTGGTTGTACATACGATTTGTAGAATATTTCGGTCGGTTTTCAGTATTACATCATGCAGCCGCCGTTTTCTTTCCATTCATTTATTTTCCTTATCTCGGGTACTCGAAAAATGAAAGATTCGCAGGGAAAAAGGTTGTTGATAACTATAAAAAATCTTCCGCACGGGAATGGATAGACGCAGGTGTGTTTGCAATTGTGGCAGCTACGATTATCCGCACTTTCGTTTTTGAAGCATACACAATTCCAACGGGATCAATGGAAAAGACTTTGCTGGTGAATGATTTTCTTTTCGTCAGTAAGACCAGTTATGGTCCGCGTCTTCCAAAAACTCCTTTATCCTTTCCTTTTGTTCATCATACTTTACCTATTACTAATTCGAAATCTTACCTCGAGTGGATTGAACTTCCTTACAAGAGATTGTTCGAAAGCCCGGTGAAAAGAAATGATGTTGTTGTTTTCAACTACCCCGTGGGAGATACAGTCATTGCGGAATATCAATCAGAGGTCAACTATTATGATTATCTCAGGAGTTATCCTACGTTCAGACCTGGCGGAACAAGGGAGACGCTGCTTGCGGAACGCGATGATATTCTCGTCAGGCCAGTAGATAAAAGAGAGAATTTCATTAAGCGTTGCGTGGGAATACCTGGTGATACATTGCAGATTAAAGATGGGCTTTTGTATGTGAATGGAAAACCCGGTGAAGTACCACCGAAATCTGAAGTTCCTTATTACGTCACCACAGATGGCAAGGGAACGTTCCCGGAAGAGTTTCTTACCGAAGAGCTGAATATTACAGGTGATGATGATGGTCAGCGTGACATGATGCAGGTACCGGGCAAACCGAATACCTGGTTGATAAACATGACTGAAGAGCAGGCAAGGAAAGTGATGAGTTTTCCTTTTGTGATTCGCGGTTCAGTGATGAAAGATCTTAATCGCGCGGGCTTCGGTAATACTTTTCCTCACGACACTGCTCACTTCAGGTGGTCAGAAGATAATTTTGGTCCGCTTTGGGTACCGGCAAAAGGAAGTTCAGTGACGCTCACACCCGAAAACATTGCATTATACCAAAGGATCATCGAAGTTTATGAAAATAATAAGTTTGATATCCAGGGTGGTAAATACATCATCAATGGGGTTCCTGCAACGACATATACTTTTAAGATGAATTATTACTGGCTGATGGGTGATAATCGGCACAACTCACAGGATTCAAGATTCTGGGGTTTTGTACCCGAGGACCATGTGGTTGGTAAAGCTTCCCTGATATTTTTCAGCTGGCAACATGGGCCAAGGTGGAACAGGTTGTTTAAGTCGATCAGGTAAAGCATGATTTTTTTCTGCTTTGCGAAACATGGATTGCATATGGAAAAAAAACAAAAGCTGATTCAATACACTTCTTATACATCAATCGATGAACTGGGAAAGGATGATCAATGGCTGCTGAATGAAGCGAGATCACAAACCAGCTTGTCTTATGCACCATATTCCAACTATCATGTAGCTGCTGTAGCACGAATGGATAGCGGTGAAATCATTCATGGTACTAACCAGGAGAATGCATCTTT
This sequence comes from Pollutibacter soli, assembly GCA_029269725.1. Lineage (GTDB taxonomy): Bacteria > Bacteroidota > Bacteroidia > Chitinophagales > Chitinophagaceae > Pollutibacter > Pollutibacter soli. Next base: position 160,928 of record JARJHS010000001.1, read on the forward strand.
TCCTGTTGGCCTTTGCGCCGAACGCGTATTACTTGCGGCTGTTTCTTCTGTTTGTCCTGGTGAATCAATTGATACGCTTGCAGTGAGCTACGATAACCACCGCGACGGAAGCGATCATCCCGTGGCACCTTGCGGAATCTGCCGTCAGAGTCTTGCCGAATTCGAAGACAGGATGAAACACCCGGTGAGACTAATCCTGAGCGGAATGAAAGGCGAAGTGTTTGTATTTGAATCCGCTAAAAGCTTATTGCCATTTGCTTTTGAAGGAACCGAATTGCGTTGAACGTTAAACGTAGAACGTAGAACGTGAGCGCTTGCGATTTTTTGGCGGATGATTGTCCGGAAGATTTTTCCCGTCCTACGAATTACCGGAAAGAAACAATTGCAATTCAGCAGGTTCTTTCACTCATGGGTTATTACGTTTGACGTTGAACGTATAACGTTCAACCTAATAGATCATCACTTCTCCCGCCAGCAATTGAATATTCGTCGCTGCGAGTTTTGCCCGATACTGTGCATTGATATAACGGTCACGCGCATCTGTTAAGCTCAGTTGCGCCTGCCTGAGTTCGATGGAATTACTTTGCAGTTTTCTGAATCTTTCAGTTGCAATAAAGTTGTTCTCTTCTGCAATGTCAACATTCTTTTTTTCTACTTCAGCAACACGCAGTGCTGTCAGGTATTCCTGGAAAGCAACATGCAGGTCACTTTGAATCTGTGTTCGAAGCAGATCGGTTTGTAACTGTTGTTGTTTAAGCTGCACCTCATTGACACGCAACTGGGTTTTTACAATATTGCTGTTAAAAATAGGAACCGCCAGCCCTATACCTATATTGGGGCCGTAGGTAAGATTGGTAAGGAAGAAACCTGCAGAAGCGACATTTCGGTTATAGTTGGTCACACTGGTAAGACTGAGAACAGGCAGTCTTTGAGCATTGATGATTCTTCTGTCCTGCAGCAATACTGCTCTGTCGCGCTGCGCAAGTAGCAGCTGAAAATTCTGTGTATCTGCCCGTGCAGTATAGTCTTTCAATGATATCGGCTGAATCAGAACTGCAGTGTCTGCTGCATCGACTGGTTGTTCGGGTTCACGTTTGAGAAGATTGTTAAGAATGATTTTAGTCTGGCGGATTTGCTGTTGGAGATTTTCGAGTACTATTTTTTGTGCATTCAGATCTATTTCAGCCTGGAGCATGTCTGTTTTCGCAGCACTACCTACATTAAATCTTGTTTCAGCTATTTTGAAGCGTTCTTCAGATAAAGCAATAATGCCGGAAGTAGCCTGCACCTGCTGATGCAATCGCACGAGGTTATAATATACGATAAGCACATCGTAGCTCAGTTGCGTTACTTCCTGTCTGAATGCGATCTCGCCAATTTTCTCCAGTTCTTTGAAGCGTTCTTTAGTGGCAACAACACGCATACCGTTATACAACCTCCAGTTCACCGAAAGGTTAGCAGAAAGAATATTGTTGGTAGCTCCCTTACTGACGATCTCGTTACCATTGGTTAACTTCTGATTGATATTGGTAAATGCTTCAGTATTGGAAATGCCCGCAGTAATTACCGGCCACCTGCCGGCATTACCCCAGTTGTTATTGATTTTTGCAATATCGATATCTGCCCTGGCAATCTGAACCCTTAGGTTATTCTGAATGGCCATATCCAATACCTGCTGCGCAGTAAGTAAACTATCCTGCGCACTGACACCAACACTAATGATCAGACTTATGAACAAGAGGCTCCTCTTCATGAACTTTATGTTTTTTCCTCGAGATATAACTATATAAAGCAGGTACAACGAAAAGAGTCAGTACGAGTGCGAATAACATCCCACCGACGATCACAATTCCCAACGGAACACGGCTCGCTCCCGCAGAACCCAACGCAACAGCAATCGGTAACGCACCAAGTGATGTAGCAAGAGTTGTCATCAGGATCGGGCGCAACCTAGCTACAGCTGCATCCTGCGCCGCAGCAAATTTATCTTTACCTGTGGACTCACGGATCTGGTTTGCAAATTCCACAATAAGAATACCATTCTTTGTCACAAGACCTATCAGCATGATAATGCCGATCTGTGAAAATATGTTCAGCGATTGACCGAATATCGCAAGACTTACTACAGCACCCGCAAGCGCAAGTGGTACCGTGATCATGATAATGAACGGATCGACGAAACTTTCAAACTGTGCAGAAAGTACAAGATAGATCAACACGATGGCAAGCACGAATGCAAACATGGTATTGGATGAGCTTTCAGCAAAGTCACGGGATGAACCGCTCAATGAAGTACTGAAAGTTTCATCAAGCACTTTTTCTTTTATCCTTTCCATCTCCTTGATGCCTTCTCCAAGTGTTCTGCCCGGTGCAAGACCCGCCTGAACGGTGGCACTCTTCAACCTGTTGAAATGATAAATCGTAGGCGGGTTCGCAGCTTCAGCAACATTGACAACATTGTCAAGTTGAAAAAGTTGTCCGTTTCTGTTGCGGACATAAAAGGCTTTCAGGTCCAGAGGAGCATCCCGGTCCTTACGATCTACCTGCCCGATCACCTGGTACTGTTTACCATTGCGGATGAAATACCCAAAGCGTCGTCCACTGAGAGCCATCTGCAAAGTGTTCGTAATATCCAGGATGGAAACTCCGAGCTCGCTTGCTTTCAAACGATCGATTGTTACCTGTAGTTCCGGTTTGTTGAATTTCAGATTCACATCAAATCCCTGGAACACCGGGCTTTTTCCAACTTCGTCCATAAAGTCGGGAACCTTTTCTTTTAGTTTTTCAAAACTCAGGTTTTGAATTACAAACTGTACCGGCAGGGAAGTACGTCCACCTGACCCCACGGATATCGTCTGTTCCTGGACGGTCAGAACACGAACTTCATAAAAATTTCTAAACATCCGGTTCATTTGGGCGGCAATCTGATCCTGCGTTCTCACTCTCTCCTCACGGTCAGTCAGCCCCATGCTGATAATTGCAGAATTTGAACCACCAGATCCCCGGAAGCCAGGTGCAAAAGATAGCACGACAAAACGTTCGGGCACTGAATCAATTATTTTCTCTACCACGTCATAGACTACTTTGTCCATATAGTCGAAATCGGTTCCTTCAGGTGCCAGAATAGTTGCCCTTAAACGATTTCTGTCTTCCAGCGGTGCCAGCTCAGAGGGTAACCCTTTACCAATAAGATAAATCAAAGCAACGCAGGCAAGAACAATAATCAATGCAACCCATCTGGCTTTCATGAAGCCTGCCAGTACATTTCGGTAACCATTTTCCATTCCGCGGAAAAACGGTTCTGACTTTCTGTAAAACCAGGAATGCCTGATGCCACCTTTGCGCGTCAGGTAAATATTAAGTACAGGCGTCAGCGTTAGTGATACAAATGCAGATATCAAAACAGCGCCGGCTACAACGATGCCGAATTCACGGAAGAGCCGTCCGACAAATCCCTGCAGAAATATGATCGGTAGAAATACAATCGCGAGTGTAATGGAAGTTGCGATTACGGCGAAGTAGATTTCGTTGGAACCTTCACGGGCAGCTTTGAATCTGTCCATACCCTGTTCCATCTTTTTAAATATATTCTCCGTCACAACGATACCATCATCCACCACAAGACCGGTCGCAAGTACAAGGGATAATAAAGTAAGTACATTGATCGAGAAGCCGGCAATGTACATGATGAAAAATGCACCAATCAATGAAACCGGGATGTCAATCAAGGGACGGAATGCGATCGACCACTCACGGAAAAAGAGATAAATAATGATTACTACCAATCCTATGGCGATCACTAATGTCTCTTCAACTTCATCGATGGCTTTACGGACAAACGTTGAACGATCAAATCCAATTTCAAGAAGGATATCATCAGGCATATCCTTTTTGATCACTTCGAGTCTTTTATAAACTTCATCCGCTATTGCTACCTGGTTGGAGCCAGGCAATGCAACTATTGCAAGGTTTACGGATTTAATATTATTTTTCCTGGTAGAACTTTCTTCATTCTCTGGTCCGAGTTGCGCATAACCAATATCTCTCAGCCTGATGATACGGCCTGCATCCTGTGTGATGATCAGGTTATTGAAATCATCTTCTGTCGTAAGTTTTCCATATGCTTTAACAGTAAGTTCTGTATTGCTTCCTCTTACTTTTCCACCAGGCAGTTCGATGTTTTCGCGGTCTAATGCATTTCTTACATCGGCAATCGTCAGTTGATAGGCCGCCAGGCGAACCGGATCAAACCATATCCTCATTGAAATTCGCTGCCCAAAAATATTAACGCCGCTAACCCCGCTGATTGTCTGCAATCTTTCCTGTACAATATTCTCAGCAAAATCAGTCAGATCAAGCAATGTGCGTTTACTGCTCTGCATCTGGAGAAAGATGATCGGATCGGAATCCGAATCCTGCTTGTACACAGTTGGAGGTGCATCAATATCCTGCGGTAAATTAGGACTCGCCTGTGAAACCTTTTCACGTACATCATTTGCAGCTTTTTCCAGGTCAACACCCAATTCAAATTCCACGTTGATACTGCTGGAACCCTGTGCACTTGAAGAAGTTATGCTCTTTACGCCTTCAACACCGTTCACTGCTTTTTCCAATGGCTCGGTGATCTGCTGTTCAATAATTTCAGCATTCGCACCAATATAAGAGGTGTTAACGTTTACCACCGGCGGGTCAATGGCCGGATACTCCCTTACTCCCAGGAACGTATAACCGATAGCACCGAAGATGATGATCACGATAGAACATACAACAGCGAGTACCGGCCGTTTTATACTGATTTCTGATAAATTCATCAGATCCTTTTTTCGGCTAATCGTTATTTAATATTGGACAGCTTTACTTTGGAGCCGTTACGTAAGAACAGTAAACCTGTTGTTATGAGCGTATCTCCAAAATTCAACCCCTGCGTTACCTGTATCATACTAGAATCCCTGATACCCGTTGACACATCAACAAAAGAAGCATTTCCGCCCCGGTACAAAACCACCTGCTTGTTTCTTGAAACCGGAATTACAGCTTCTGTTGGTATCATGATTGCTTCGTTATTTTTCCCTAATACCACTTCAACCTTTGCAAAATTTCCCGGAACCAGATATTTATCAGCCGCGTTAATCACCGCTTTCACCCGCAGGTTTCTTGTATTCTGTTCAACACTGCTTTCAGTGGCTACCACTTTGGCTTTGTAATTTTCATTACTTCCATCAATCCTGAAATTGACATCCATACCGTTCCTGATCTGTGAGCTGTATTTTTCAGGAATACTGAATTCCATTTTCATCTGGTTGACCTGGCTGATTGTAGTCAATACATTAACAGGAGTGATATATGCCCCAGGACTGATGTTGCGTAGTCCAAGCCTGCCTGCATAAGGTGCCCTGATCTCCGTTTTGCTTATATTCACTTCTACCAGTTCAATATCTGCCTTAATATTATTTACCGAAAGAAGACTTAAGTCGTAATCCTGCTGACTGATACCGCTGATCTTCAGAAGTTCCCGCTGGCGTTCCTCGGTTTTTTCAGCGATCTGCAGCTGGACTTTCAGCTTTTTCAATTCGGCCTGGAGATCACCGTCAAATAATTTGACCAGCAATGTACCCCTGGCGACATTGGTTCCCTCTTTAATATTCAGTTGAACTACCCGGCCTGAAATTTCAGGTCTTATCTCGGTCGCTTCGTACGGCAGAATATTTCCGGTAACATCAAAGGTTTCACTGATCGCAGTAGGCTTGATCATAAATCCTTCCACAGAAACTGCGGCTGCATTTGGTGAGCCGGGAGGAGGCGCCGCAACCACATTTTTTTTCTCTTTACAGGAAGCGACTAAAAACAAAAAAGCAAGGAAACAAATGCTGTTTTTTTTCATGAGACTGCGAAATTAAGCCATCCCCAAAATAATAGGTTGAAAATGTTAATATATCGGATTGATGGCATATGGATCAAAAAGGTCCATTCGAGTGACGGTGTTTAGATGCCTTCGCTTTAAATAACTTGCTGGGCTGAAACCAATTTGTGAGAAATTTTGCAGGTGATGGGCAATGAGAATCATCGATTCTGATTCGGAGCTGATAGTAAAAAACGGGAAGATTCAGATTTCCCGTTTAATGAATGATATCATGTTTTAGCTATTTGATTCCGCAGGCCACTGCCTTATTCTATGAGGGGTCAGACATAGAACCCTTATCCAATGCGGCTATTGCATTTTCCACCAATTTTGACTTTCACAGCTGAAGCGTCCTGTGAATTATCGTCAATAGCACCGATGTATTTAAATCCTGTCCTTAGACAGCAGGAACACATGAAAATTTTTTATTGCCCCGAGCGTTGGATATACTTTTTGTCCTCATCAAAAAGGCAGATAAAACGTTTCTGTTCTTTTGCTCTGGCCTGCATAGCTTCGAAGCCATCATCTGCGAAAAGATCCGGATTTGCAGGATTATTCGCGATAAACAGGATAAACCTGTGATGCAGACTTATTACTAAAATCGATACTCCTTTGCCCATATGCTTTCGCAACCTGGCAATGATTGCACGTGAATATCACGAGAAAGCCCTTGAATAGTCCTTAAGTGATATTATTTTACCGTATAAATTTTTTAATCTGAAATCATCCGCTTTTTGTCCCAGTTGATATCCATCGCTGGAATTAGGAAAAGCTGCTGTCCCAATGAAAAGCAACAACTTTGTGATACCGATTTTTGATGTTCATTTCATAACCGGTTTTTATCGATGAAAAGTTGATATTACTGCTTTACAAAATCCGCAATTAATTAGTTCATTTTTCTCCAGATCATTTTTGAAATCCAGGCTGATGAGAATCAATTTAAACGGCGCACCATTTCCAGCCTTATTTTCAGAAAGCTCTTTAAAAATAGGTCACACTTCCACACAGAGTTTACACCAGGTCGCCCCAAAAAATTCATGGCACAGGTAGTGTCTTTACCATTGTCGCTCCGATCTCTTAATACACTGAACTTTTCGTATACTTCCTGTCCCTGTACGTCCATACAGGTAACGGATAAGCATAGCGGCAGAAACGAATTGAGAAAACATTGTCATTTGAACAGAGATTGTTTATCCATTCATTTTCTTCGTTCCATGACCTTACTATGTCAATCAACGTCGCGAATATTTTCTGTTCTGGAATGTATGGATGGAGTTGGTTCCCGGATTCAAGTACTGATATTACAGGCCCGCATTGTATTGAAGAATTGTTATAGGAAGATCAATCGAACAATTCTGCTGCACCATTTCCAATTCGGTTTTCGAGTGCGAGCAGGAATTGTTTCCGCCAAACACCGCCGCCATATCCCACCATAGAGCCATTGGAGCCAATCACCCGATGACATGGAATGATAATAGCAATGGGATTTCTGCCATTCGCGGTACCTGCAGCCCGGATACATTTAGGATCGCCTAGTAGGATTGCCAGTTGCTGATAGCTGATGGTCCTGGCGTAGGGGATATGTGTTAGTTTTTCCCAAACTCTTAACTGGAACTCTGTCCCTTCGGGGCGAAGGGGTATGGAAAAATCAATCCTGCTGCCTGCAAAATATTCCTTTAATTGTGCCACAGTTTCATAAATAATGATATTGTCGGGCAATTCATTCATTTTAATTTCGCCCCTTGGCTGCATCGGGTCGTTACTTATAAAGTGCAATGCTACAAGGCTTCTATCACTGGCCTTGATTTGCAGCATCCCTGCCGGACTTAAAAACCCGTAAGTTGTTAACTGTTCTACCATCAGGCCTAACCGATTTTCATTCCATTGGTTACTTTCATACCCGGTTGAAGAAGAATGACATCTTTTTCTTCATTATATACTCCCAGCACCAGGCATTCGCTGAAAAAATTGCCGATCTGTTTTACAGGAAAATTCACAACAGCGATAATTTGTCTTCCTGTCAACTCATCTGGTGAATAGAATTTGGTGATCTGTGCCGATGATTTTTTAATTCCCAGATCACCAAAATCGATTTGTAATTTATATGCAGGTTTTCTTGCATTCGGAAATGTTTCCGCGCTTATTATCGTACCAACACGCATATCTACTTTTTCAAAATCTTCCCACGAAAGTTCATAGTTCATAGTTCATATTTTGAACAGCCGGTTTACTGTTTCTCTTTCTGTTTCTGTTTCTACATAACAGTTAACCTGATTTTTTATTACAGTTTTCAGTTTTCGGTTTTCAGTTTTCAAAAGCTGTATTCTGATCTCCCAAAAATACGGCTGTTTCACTATGAACTACGAACTATGAACTATGACTACTGTAAACATTCAATCTTCAACTTTCAACTCCCTCTCACATTTTTTTCCTACCTTAAAAAAAAATTCCAATTATGCCATATGTATCTGGATCCCGTAGAAAATTTATCCGCAATCTCTCCCTTTCTGCTGCGGGCTTTTATATTGTACCGCGTCATGTTCTTGGTAAAGGTTATATCTCTCCGAGCGATAAACTCAACATTGCAGCAATCGGAACCGGTGGTAAGGGTATTGTCAATCTGAACCTGTCTTATAATAAAGGTGCTGAAAATATTGTAGCGCTTTGTGATGTCGACGATCGTCAATCTGTTGAGGCGCGCAAAAACTGGCCCAATGCTCCTTATTATAAAGATTACAGGGAGATGCTGGATAAGGAAGGAAAAAGAATCGATGGAGTACTTGTAAGTACGCCTGACCACATGCACTATGTACAGACCATTGCGGCAATGCAATTGGGGAAACATGTATATACAGAAAAACCACTGACACATGATATTTCTGAAGCTCGGTTACTTACAGAAGCAGAACAGAAATACAAAGTAGTTACCCAAATGGGCAACCAGGGAAGCAGTGGTGATGATACACGCAAAGTAGAAACATGGATTCAGGAAGGGGTGATCGGAGATGTGCATACGGTTCATGTATGGACGAACCGACCCGCATGGCCGCAGGGTATCCCGACACCAAAAGAAGTAGAACCGGTTCCCAAAGAAGTTGCCTGGGATCTCTGGCTGGGCACAGCTCCGCAACGTGGATATAATCATGTGTACCTGCCTACCAACTGGCGCGGCTGGTGGGATTATGGAACAGGAGCTCTGGGTGATATGGGGTGCCACTTTATCGATGTCCCTTTCCGTGCACTCCGACTCGGTTACCCGACAGCGGTAGAATGCAGTGTTGGTTCGGTGTACACAGGCTTTTTCCAGGAAGCTCATTACGATGACAGCTGTCCGCCATCTGCAAAAATACACATCCAGTTCCCTGCGCGAAATAACATGGTGCCTGTCGAAATGATTTGGTATGATGGAGGGATCAAACCCAAACGTCCGGCAGAGCTGCTCCCCGACGAAGCGATGGGAGAGTGGGATGGCGGCATTATCTTCGAAGGTACCAAAGGCAAACTGATGGCAGGCCTTTTCGGAAGGAAGCCAACGTTATTGCCTACCCGAAATATGAATGAGGCTGCGTTACCTAAGGCAAAACAGGAATTTGTACCTCGCGGTTCTGAAGGCCACCAGACCCAATGGACCAATGCCTGCAAAAAAGGATGGGGTACCTATACCAGCTCCGCGTTTTCTCTGGCAGGGCCTCTTACAGAAACGGTGCTGATGGGAAATCTTGCCACCCGAAGCTACGCTTATCGCGATCCTTCTAAAAAAGGAGACAGTGCCTATGCTGGTCGCAAGCAATTGTTGTGGGACGGAAAGAACATGCGCATCACGAATTTTGAACCAGCCAATCAGTTTGTAAAAAGAGTGTACCGTAAGTTCTAAACGAAAACATACTTTTCTCAGGATATGTAAAAGTCCGGTTGAGCTAAACGAGGATATTTTAATAGATAACAAACCACCCGTCCCGGGTGGTTTTCATTTTATACCTACCTGATCTCAGCCCGGTATGAAATGATTTCAATCATACCAACAGGTGATCTGCATCCTCGGATTTCCGAAACTGGTATTTTATTTTGAAAGACTTTTTTCTGCATGCAGAAGATATCTTCTGAAGTTCACTAACAGATATTGAATGCAACGGTTACCTATTCTTATTCTTTCGTGCCTGATCTGGCCGGTGAAAATGCTGTTTGCCCAGCCGGTATTGTATGGTGTGACTCAATCTGAAGGGTATAATAATGGTGATATTATAAAGGTGGAAACTTCCACGGGCACCATTACTTCATTGTACGGTTTTCCTGAAGATATTCTGAATCCTGCCACGGCAGGAGGACTAATGCAGGCAAAAGATGGGAAACTGTACGGGATGACGCGCAACGGGGGAAAATTCGGAGTTGGTTCAATTTTTTCCTGGGACCCTGTTGGCAAAATTTTCCAGAAAGAATTTGAATTTTCTCCGGAAAACGGTGTGAACCCGGTAGGTCCGTTAGTGCAGGCGAGAAATGGCTTGCTTTACGGCGTAACACAGGGAGAAAGTGGTATCTCCGGCGTCGTTTTTTCCTTTGATCCGGTTTCTCATGTCTATAACAAGTTACATGAATTCAGTTCGGCATTCCCGGGGGTCAGCCCGGTCTCAGGACTGGTAGCGGCACCTGACGGAAAACTCTATGGGACTACTCCCACGCAAACTCCGGTATCGTATGGGACTGTATATGGTATTGATCCTGAAAGCGGCGGATATTACCTGATATTTAATTCGACCGATGTCGACAGATATTCATTTTACAGCAGACTAACGGTGAGCAGTAGTGGAGGAATCTATGGAATCGGAAGAAGCGGAATAGTTTTCAGCGTTTACCAAAATTCAATTCAGGAATTATACAGGCTTCAACCCTCCGAAGCCATAGATCCAACCAGTCATCTGATTGCTGGTCCTGGTGGTATTTTATACGGTTCCGCTGAAGGTGGAACTTCGGATAAAGGCGTGATCTTTTCATTTGATCCGCGTTCTAAAAAATATACTAAGCTTGCTGATACTGCGATCACTATTAGTTTCCTTAAAAAGGATGAAATGCGGCTGGTGGGTTTTAAAAACAGAGAAGACGGCGCTGAGGGAACTATTGAATCTTTCGATATAGCTCATCACATATTTACATCAAATCTTGATCTTTCACAAACACTGGGAAAATTTCACTGTACCGAGATCCTTGCGGCGAACGATGGAAAATGGTACTGGACTACTGAAGCCGGCGGGATTCCGGAACTTGGAACACTATATGCGCTCAATCCGACTGACGGGTCAGACGAACTATTGTACGATTTCCGCAATGTACATGGTTCAAGGCCCCAGGAAAGCCTTGTATTTGGTAACTCAGGAAAACTATATGGTGTTACAAACGGCGGTGGAAATAATGGGCTGGGGGTGTTATTCTGTTTTGATACTACGCTCAACCGGTATTCAAAACTGTACGATTTTAATTTTTCAGACGGAGCCAATCCATCTGGTAAACTCGTCAAAGGTCAACATGGAAAACTGTTCGGTTTGACAGGTGGAGGCGGGCAATATGGTTTCGGTACTATCTATTCATTTGATCCGGCCACCCATATCTTTACCAGGTTATTCGATTTCAACGGCAGCAATGGTAATGGTCCCGAAGGTAGCCTGCTGATCACCCAAACAGACAAATTGATTGGCACCACACAAACCGGGGGGAACTTAAATCTCGGTGTGTTGTTTTCATTCGACCTTACTGATAGCAGTTACGAAGTGCTGTTTCATTTTGACTCACATAAAGGTCAATATCCTGTGGCAAATGTTATTCAAACAAGTAATGGCCGGCTGTATGGAATGGCAGCAGGTGGTGCAAACAATTTCGGGATAATATACTCATATGATACACTGACGGGAGAAACGTCAGTTCACTATGATTTTGACGGTGTGAATGGTGGAAATAATGCGGGTAATTTATTCGAGGCTAAAGACAGAAATTTATATGGATTAACGCGGATTGGAGGAAAAGACAATATTGGTGTCCTCTTTTCATTTGATCCTCGTTTAAATGTATATACCAGACTGTATGATTTCAGGTATATCTACGGACATTATCCCGAGGGAAGTCTCACACAGGGAAATGATGGCAAATTATATGGGATGACCAGAAGTGGCGGAGCCGCAGCTGCGGGTGTTGTTTTCTCCTATGACATCCAGAGTAAGATATACTCTGTTGTTGGTGAATTTGACCTGAAAAACGGCTCATATCCCTCAAGTGGCGAATTAATCGAACCTGCCGGATGCGGGAACTTCAGCGTCGCTGCATACAATTCAGGACCAGTTTGCTCAGGTTCTGCAATTACTTTGTCGGTTGACGGGCGATTTAGTTATCAATGGGAGGGCCCCGGCGGATTTTTGTCAAATGAAAAAAATCCTGTGATAACAAACACGGATACCTCAGATGCCGGAATGTATATTGTGACTGCAACGTCTGAAGATGGTTGTGAAACAGTTGATTCGACCCGGATTTTCGTGTATTCTTTGCCGGTAGATCCTGTGATCATAGCCAGCGGTCCAACGAAATTTTGTGAAGGCGGAGAAGTGTTGCTAATCACTAATTCGACGCTAAATCCAGTATGGATGAAGGATGGCCTGTTGATTAATGCGGGAGCAGATACGATTGTCGCTACTGTATCCGGCTATTATTATCTGATGGTAACAGACAATAATTCATGCAGGGCTTTGTCGGATTCAGTGCAGATTGTAGTTGATAAAAATCCGGACACTCCTGCGATTCACTGGGATGGCATCTGGCTGTCAACTGCACAGGGCCCTTATCAGTTTCAATGGCTGGTTGACAATACTGAAATACCTTCTGCTGTTGCATACAGGTATCAACCCATACGTACAGGAAACTACAGCGTGGAGATTCGTAATCAGGAAGGATGTGTTACAAGGTCAAATCAATACACATTATCAGCAACATCCTCAGGCAGCGAAATCAATATCGGTGGTGCTATAGTCCGCTGTTATCCAAACCCTGCAAGTTCGGCATTATATCTTCATAACAAAAACCTCCCACTGAAAAAAATCAGGTTACAAATGGTTGATGGAGCAGGAAGGGTTCTCCTGGAAAGATATTTTTCCGGAACCTTCACTACAGTTGATGTAAGCAGGATGCCTGCAGGCCTGTACACCATTGTTTTAAGTGATGACAGTGATAGGTCTCATCTTCAAATTACCATTGCCCGCTAGTAACAACTTGCTCTCCCACTCTCATTTCCCTATCGCACTTCCTACTTCGTCCTTCATACTTCGTCCTTCATACTTCGTCCTTCCCAAATCCGTCCTCTCTTCAGCGCATGCGCAATCAGATCCGCAGTTTTTGTACAGCCTGTTTTTTCCAATAAATTTTTTCTGAGTGTGTTTACAGTATGTTTGCTGATGAAATATTGTTCACTGATTTCGGCGCTGGATTTTCCGCGGCGAGCAGTGTGAGGATTTTCGTTTCTCTTCGGGTTAATCCTGTGGTTCCGGCTTCGAAGAGATTATCAACTTTGACATCATCATATGAAGGTTCTCCATTCATGCCGATGAGCGACAACACCGGCGTTCCATGCATCTTGAGGTGGCTGATATCGGTATGTACACCGAACGTTCGTATCACGCGGTTATCCTCAAACTGAACTGAAATCACCTGTTGCAAAATCCGGATATAACTGCCATCAGCTTTTTGAATCCTGTAATCGTAACGGACCTTGTAATTGGGAATTCTATCCATCGTTAGCCCACTATAAAAGTCAGCTACTTTGCTTTCAAAATTCAGAAACCAGGATTGATCTTCCGGGTGAATTTTGCTCAGAATCATTGGAACATTAATCTGATCACGAGGATAACCGAGCACTTCCGAGATTTCATTACTCACGAGGTCGAATTTCATATCCCGGAGGTTGGTGACATAATAGTAGTAATCACCAGCCATAAAGAAATCGAGCAGACGTTTGTAAATATTGACATCGAAAGTAAAATCATTGATCTGGTCGGGCTTGCTTATTTTTTTCCAGATTTTATCGGTCTGCTTTTCAAAAAGAGGTTGCATAAAATGGTTTGGATTTTTCAGAATCACAATAGCGCGAAGGTGATTGTCTGCTTCCGGATATTTTTTCCATTTGGGTGTTTTCTATAATCTTTTCATTGAATATGTACTCAGAAAATACCTAACAATCAGTATTGTCTGCGCGCACTTCTTCTTTTAAATTTGATGCGATTTAAAAATGCTTTTGGTTTCGCTTCGACAGAGTAGAAGTTTCGCATTGAAATGGTGTTTTATTTTCAGATGATTTGATCTTACAGCATTTTACCGGCAAACTGCTCTTCACTATGAATTATCCGACACAAAAATGTATTCAGTGAAAAAAAGATTTAATGCCGTTTGAGAAAAGGGTGAAATCACTGATTTTGTTTTTGCACTGTCAATTGTTATAAAAGATATCTAAAAAGTCAGCCGTTGCTAACCCCGATCCCCGACCTGCGCCCGCAACGGGTTTTTTAAGCGCAGGTTTTTTATTTTCCTGACTACCCAAACCTTCAGGCAATACCGCTGATTTTATAGGACAGGTACACTCATACTATTTCTTGGAGTCTGTTGCTAATGCTTATGCTGGTCGCAAGCAATTGCTGTGGGATGGGAAAAATATGAAGATTACTAATTTTGAACCGGCGAATTTGTTTGTGAAAAGAGAATACAGGAAGTTCTGAGTACAAAGTTGAAAGTTCAAAAATGCAACTTCACCGGGCACATTTAATGTGAAAGAGGCTTATACCTGATTGTTTATCATAAATGCACACCGATGCTTAATTAAATGAAAAGCTCTATGCAGGAATGCATAGAGTTTTTTTTGATTGAAAACAAACTTATATGTGTCAATTCTGCAATTCTCCAACGGGGAAAAGCAATTATTTTTTCCGTGAATTATTTGTTTCACGGCTGGTACTGGCTTCCCCGGTATTTAGTTCTTTGTAGACTTGTTTCAGGCCGGCGAGTTGTTTTTTCAGCAGTTCAATTGCCTTCTTTTTGTCTTCCTGTTGTTGATTCAATTCCTGTACGGCTTTTACCAACGGAACGACAAAAAGTGAATAGCGAAGAGCATATAGGTCGGATTCATTTTGTGGGCGCTCAACACCATCAAAATCAAAGCCAACTGATTTTGCGGCTTTCTCCACGTCTTGGGCAACAAAGCCTGCAGTCTTAACTGATGCGGGCCTTTGCCGCACTTCTGCAACTTCTCCATTTTCATTAACTTCCACAGGCTGTTCATTGTTGAGGATTTTTTCTATGGCTGCATGATCTACAGTGTAAATTACTGGCTTTAATTTATTGATTAATGCAAGGCCCGGAACGTCTTCTTCCACATCAGTTTTCAATCTGGCATCACTTACATTGTTCCAGGGGCGTGAGCCGCCAATGGCAGAAGTGAATTGGTATCCGAAACGGATTTGTTTGCTGGCAGTTACTCTGCTTCCGAATCCAATCGCGGTTGATTCCGAGAATCCGGATTCACTTGCATCAGTATAAGGCCCGGCGAATGTCATATAGGAGCCCGTTTTATGCGTCTTACCAGCTTCTATACCAATGGCTGTGTTGAAATTGCCGGTAGTTATATTTCTAAGTGCACGGTAGCCAACCGCTGTATTTGACGAACCTGTAGCGTAATACATAGCCTCCCAACCTACCGCTACATTGCTGCTGCCGGTTTCGTTGGTGAACAAAGCATAAGCACCAGCAGAAGTATTATAGTTGCCGGATTTATTTGTGAGTGAATTTAAATATCCGAGAGCTACATTGTATTCACCGATGGTGTTTTTGTACATGGCATTGAATCCGACTACACAATTGTGGGAACCTGCAGTATTGGAATAGAGTGATGATGTACCGATAGCCAGGTTATTATAACCGCCGCCACTATAATACATTGCCTCAGTACCAACTACAGTGTTTTGATAATTTGCATAGTTCTGAACCGGAAAGCCAGGTGGATTATTCCCATAGACGGCGTAGGATCCTACAGCTACAATATTATAGGGTTTAATCCCGGCAAGATTGATTGAACCAAATCCCGTATTTGAATAGCCGGTTACATTCGGCGACATTGAATAGCCAATAGCTGTATTTGAATAACCTGTTGTTGTGAAATATAAAGTTTGCGCTCCAATTCCCGTATTATTATGTCCGGTTGTGATTGCTTTCCCACTTAGGTAACCGGCGATGGTATTGTAATTACCGGACATGGTAGAGTTTTTGGTATCACCTATTAGAATATTTCCGGTCCCCGGAGCCCGAAATGTCGGAAATCCATTCAGGTATAACGTTTCGGAAAGTTGAAGCACATACCATGTTTTGGCACTGCTGCCAAATGATAATGTACCGGTGCTGGCTGGCAAAATATTGCTGTTGATTTTTGTGACAGAAATGTTATTCAATTGACGGTTGGCCTGACTGAAAGCCAATTGAATCTGAAAGTTGAATAATCCGGCAATTATAAATGCTATTATTTTGTTCATGATTTATTTTTGTCAGGGTTCAAGGGATTTTTTTTTAATTAACTCCATTGCCTCGTTTGGCCTGATGCACACTCAACTCAATTGCAGATTTTAATTCAGCAATTTCTTTTTGCAGAGCCTGAATTTCTTTATCGGATTCTTTTTCTCTTTTATTCAATTCCTGTAAGGACTTAATGAGAGGTAATACCAGAGACTCATATTGGATGGAATAGTATCCGCTTTCATTTTGTGGCTCGAGCACAGGCATAAAGCGACCCTGCTGTGCTTTCGCAATTTTAAATAAATCCTGTGCCAGAAATCCTGTTGATCTCTGTTGTTGGTTTTGTTTCAATCCAGATTCAGCCGACCAACCATACGTAACCGGTTTCAACGCCTTAATTATTTTAAGACCTGGGATATCTTCCCTAACATCTTCCATCCCCTGGGCGTTAATAAAAGTTGACCAGTTCTGGAATCCACCAATGCTGACCGTGGTACCATTGCCTACTCTCACCTGGTGGCTTAAAGTAATTTTTGCTTTATAGCCTATCGCAATAGATTCAAACCAGCCTCCTGTTACCCCTGCATCAGCCTCCACTCCGATAAAGGTATTATTGGAACCGATATTGTTCCAGGCTGCACCGCTAAGTGCACCAATAGCAGTATTCCCGGAAGCAGAGCCGGATTTATATAAACTGTTTCTTCCTACTCCAGTATTAAAGGATTTTTGATTAGCCGTCAGTACCTCAGAACCGATTGCCGTATTACCTGACCCTGTGTTAAAAAGTAAACTGTTATTTCCGAGGGCGGTATTATTTAAACCTGTGATATTACTGAACAACGAATATGCCCCGGCTGCCACATTAAACCTACCGGCCTGATTTTTCAATTGCGACTGAAAACCCAGTGCGACATTTCCATCGCCAGTTGTATTGCCCGAAAGTGCATTGTATCCGGCGCCTACGTTTCTCCCACCCTCTATATTGGCATAAAGTGTCCGGGTTCCAACACCAACATTGTTATTTCCGGTCGTGTTATTGCACAAAGAGTAAGTGCCAATCGCTGTGTTATCATTCCCATCAATATTTTTCTGCAGAGCATAAGCACCCAGAGCTGAATTATAGGAGCCTGATGTATTGTCCATTAATGCGCGGCTTCCTGCAGCTGTATTACGTTCCCCCGTGGTGTTGCTGGTTAAAGCAAATGCTCCTGCGGCAGTGTTACCATATCCTGTTGAAATAGATTTTAGTGCTGAATATCCAAAGCCATGCGCACTATTTACATTGGCATTACTATTCCCCGCATTCGCTCCCGCAAAAAGATTGTCGCCAATGCGATGAGAAAATATATTATTACCTCTTATGTAGAGGCCTTTGAATAAATAAATATTCTTCCAGCTCTTTGTATCACTACCAAGATTTAGACTGGCATTAGTTCCTGGATTGAAATTGGTGGTAATCCCAACTGGTGCAAGCAGATTGCTGAGAGATGTGTTCGCCTGACCTATTGATAAATTGTGATATAATGTGCAAAGACTGGTAATGATTATTAGTAAAATAAGTTTCATATTGATTCTGTAATAGAGTTAAAGAAATGAAAAGCGGATTTACTATTGAGCCTTAAGCATTTTTTCAGTTTTCATTATTTTCCCGTCAATAATCAGGTTATAATGGTACATGCCTGAAGCATAGCGCGACATGTCCACCCTGATATTTCCATTAGTAGTCCCGCTGATATTGACTTCTTGCAGTTTACGCCCAAGTTTATCATACAGTACTACAAATGCCTTGTTGTAAGCTACCGGTAACCTGTAGGCGATAGTCGTGTATACTGTTAGCGGGTTGGGTGAATTATAAATAACTATCGGAGAATTTTCCGCTTTTATTAGCGCCAATTCATTCAGCATATGCCTGAGTTCATCAAGTTCTTTCCGAACATCACTCAATTCATTTTTTTTACTGTTCAGAATACCCGACATTTCCTGAACGGATTTAACTAGTGGAACAACAAATTCTGCATAACGGATACCATATTCATCAGACCCATCACCAGGGTCATCAATTACTTTAATTACCGGGCTTGTTTCCTTAATCAGCTGACTAAGTTCCGCGGGGATAAATCCAGTCGAAATGAGTGTATCATTTGTTGCCGGAGTTGAAATTTTTCTTGCTCCGGAATTCATTTCACTGCTCAACACATTTCCGATGGCCTGATTCGATTTTTTGAGTACTGTGGTATAACTTACCGGCCTGAGTTTTTCTATAAAATTCATTCCCGCCACTTCATCTTCTTCAATCAGCATGAACCGGGCGTCACTGATTTTAGCAAAGGCTTTAGTTCCTCCAATATCTGTAATGTCGCTATTACCGATCCTGACCTGATTGGATGCCGTTGCCAGCGTCTTATAGCCAATGGCCGTCGTTTCAAAAATTGTACTTACAGATGCTCCGGATTCAGTCCCGATAAAAGTATTCGAAGAACCTGTGGTATACCCTGTTCCGGAAAGCTGGCCGATGCTGACATTGCTAACACCGGTTGTCTGATTCTTCAAAGCATTATAGCCGATGGCAGTGTTAGCCTGCTGCGTGCCTCCAGCCAAGGCACCTGAACCGATTGCGGTATTGTTTGCGCCTGTACGGTTAGCATATAAAGCTGAATCACCAACAGCCACATTATTGATAACTGTGGTTTGTGAATACAAAGCTTTGAAACCAATGGCAGTATTTTCTATTCCTGTGCTGTTACTGTACATGGCCTGAAAACCTGCAGCCGTATTATTTACAGCACTCACTCCCAGATATAGAGCCATTGTTCCTATAACCGTATTGTTATATCCTCCTCTGTTGCTGTACATGGCTTGTGACCCGATAGCAGTATTGTTTTTCCCTTGTGGTAATCCCGGTGAAGCCGGCGCTGTTATGCCGAGATAATAAAGTGTGCGATATCCTACCGCGATATTATTTGAGCCGACTTTGTTGCTGTACAGGCTATGGAAGCCAAGAGCACTGTTGGAATTACCTGTAAGATTATTGCTTAGCGACATGTATCCTGCAGCAACATTAAAACTGCCCGTGGTATTTCGCATTAATGTTTGGTAACCGGTTCCAGTGTTATATTGCCCTGAGTTATTTTTCAGGGAATGATCGCCTAAGCCAGTATTAAAATAAATGTTAGATGCTGATTTGCCTGCCTCTAAACCAATGAAAATGGATTGCGCGCCACTTAATATTTTGATAGTCGGGTATGCATCAAAATAAACCGAACCGGTGATGTAGGCATATTTCCACTGTTTCGAAGCACTGCCCAGCGAAACAAACTCGGTATTGAAAGGAGTGAGGGAAAGATTCGCCGCAGTTATACTATTGAGGTTTGATAATTCAATATTGGCCTGGCCACTTGCCGGCAAATAGCCCAGATAACAAATAACATACAGCAACAACGGTCTGCTAGTTAATTTCATATTGTATCATTTGTGTTTTTTGACAATAGTTAACCATGCAGTGCTACCACTGCAAATAATTGTGAATCTGACTATAACCAGACTGCAAGATTTTATCCGGGCAGGAAAATGGTGTGCTACTTTCAGGTATAGAGTAAGGGTATCTGAAAATCTTTACAAATGAAAAGCTCGTGGTAAGCCGAAGAAATACAGATCTCATGAGTCAAGTGACTCCGAAGCTATTCAGTTTTAGAAATGGAAATTAGTGAGTATAAAATTTCAGGGCGCGAGAATTCAACAATGGTCCGGAGAGTACAAAAGAATTTCTTTATTTGAAGACGACAGTATGAATATAGAAATTTTAAATTTAAAATAAAAATAATTTCTGAAAGTGAAATAATTATTCACGACCCTAATTGTCTTTTAAAGTCTTCATGATCCCAGGAGATATTAATATGATTGATTGTATTGTTTTCGTTTAAACGGAAAATAAAAATATGATCACTGTCAAAATGCTTACCCTTGTTTTTAATATCTGCGAAATCTTTCACCTGTGTACCACGAATCACTACCTGGCAACGAACAGTGTTTTCATCTTCAGCAATCGCTGAATCCAACGTGTTGTCGATATCCGGAAAGCATTCCATTAATCCACCCCATATTGCTTTTCCGAGTTCTCCGATTTTCCCAACACCACCATCGCCGAGAGGTACAAATTCAACGATACCATCCGTATCACAAAGCGATAACATTTTCTGAAGGTTTTTTTGCTGATAAGAAAACATGAATTCTATGCAAGCATTTTTTATGCTCAGCTCGTTTTGCAAATGTGTGGCCGTGTTCATTGTACAATGGTTTTAAAGTGATCTTAATTTTAAAGGACGATAAACAAAGTAATTATCTTCCGGGATAAAGCTATTGTAATTCTGCGTCAACCAATTGTAAAAATGCGTCAATTCTGCTGATGGCTTTTTTCTACATAGTTTGCCAGTTCGGTATTTTCCTGGAGATATTGATTGGGCGTTCGACCAGTGAATTCTTCAAAGTCTTTTATAAAGTGAGCATGATCATAATAGTTGCATTCATAAAAAATTTTTGCCCAGTCTACTTTTTTTTTGCCGGCTATCAGGTTGCACAGGTAAGCGATGCGACGAATGCGTGCATAATATTTTGGACTGAGACCGACCTTTTGGAAAAACTTTCTTTCAAAAGTCCGCCGGCTCATGCAGCTGTTTTTTAGCAAGTCACTTACTTCCAGCATACCGTTATGCTGCACGATAAAATTGGCAGCTTCATCTATATAATCCGGCTCAGGCTTAAGTATATGGACCTGGTGCAGAATGAAATCTTCCAGCTGGTTTACTTTTTCTTTTTCTGAAGCGGATCCTTCAATGGCATGAACGTATTTATCTACCAGCTCACGTTTGAAAATTTTATACAGATCAAGCCGGTCTTCTACTAACTCATACATGGGAAGATTAAATATTGTCGACAATGCGGCTGGCCGGAACACTATTCCTGCAATACCAATCCTACCCTGAAGAAAAAGTTTGAAGCTGTATATATTCTGACCCGAAACAAATTGCATTGGAACATTTAACCGTTCATATCTTTTATTCGTCAGACTATACTGGTTACCATAATTGAACACAATAGAGCAAAACCCGTTGGGAGGAGATTCAACGATCATTGATGTATCCATCGACCCCTCACTATCCCATACAAAGTAACATTCTACATAATTATCAAGGTCATTGCAGGGTTTGTATTTCCGGTAATACATTTGGATAAAAATAGGAATACTATATTACGAGATCATTTTGTAAAAGATGACTTTTCTTTAATTATTAGTCCTGAGGTTAAGTCGTAAGAGTCGTTTTTCGGGAGTTTGGTGACGCCCGGGACATAGGGATACTATGTCACAATACTATGAGCAAATCAGACCTGAAATTTCAAACAGCTGATAGGCTAGGTGGCCCAGATTGCAATTCTTCAGATGATACGTTATGCTCAGCTTTATCAGCGAGATCATGTTCAGTCTGGCCATCTGGAAAAATGGCGGGCATTATTTTGTATCCCGGTATTAAAATCCGTCTCATCCTTGCAGACACGAATTTTTAAATCTATATTTATAAGCCGTCTACCTACCTCCTGACGACTGCTTAGAATTCAAGGTCCTGAATTATTAATCCCGCTTAACCTTGTTTATGAGAAGGATTTTACCCTTGATTCTATTCGTGTCGTTGTCAATAATTTCCGTTTATTTTAATAGTGCAAACGCCCAGGAAATGCTCATCGAGGCTGATCCGGTAAGCGCCGCTGGTTTCCAGGTTACCCTGAGTTCGAAATTCCGCTCCTGGAATACATATCTGCTTAAAAAGAGGTTCAGTACTCCTTCCATTCAGACTACCCGCCAGGTGAGAATGAAACTTGGTACTGATGAAATGGTTTTCACTGGCACTCATCATCCCATTACGGATAGTCGGTCCAGGCTGGTGAGGCTGGAAGGTGGCGTTCGCACGGAATTTCCATTCCCCGAATTGCTGTACCTCAACGGCCCAAATTCCCGGCTAACCATTGGTGAAAATTTTATACTTGGAGAGAGCAGTTTAAACGGCGAAGTATATCTACTGGAAAATCTGCGGAATATTGATCCATCTGCCCCGGAAAATGTGTTGATCAGGTACAGGAAATCTGATGTGATTGCTGACAGGAATGTATACTGCGATGTTTTACCGAACAAACAATTGACGAGGGAAAATAAAACTACCCCCAACTTAAAAACCACCGGTGCAGCAGGAATTTGCAAGACAACTGAAATCGCAGTGTTGGCCAATTCCACCACATTTTCGGCTCATAATAATAGCCTGAATACCACTGCCACTTATATTGCTTCGATATATAATCTGAGCGAAGGGGATTACCAGGATGAATTTACATATGATTTGCAGTTTCATATCACCGAGCTGGTGGTAAGCGTAACAGCTCATGCAAATCCATGGGCCGCTACTGATGATATTTATGTCAACCTCAATAATTTTAACATCATCGGTGGCGATTATTTCAAATCGTCAAATGATCTCAGTTCTTTCTGGTTCAGTACCAAAAATTTTACCGGCGGAGTTGTCGGCCTGGCGTATCTCGGGTTTACCTGTACGGCTGGGGGCGATGCTGCCATCCGCGAATATGGTGTTTCTGCTCAGTCAATGAGGTGTTTGTTGAGTCATGAACATGGTCACAATTTCAGCATGGATCATGATGCACCGGGAGCACAATTTATTATGGCGCCGTCAGTGAATCCATCAAATGTGGATTTCAGTCAATTCAGTAAAAATGCTTTTGAAAACTGGTTTGCTTCCGGACAGGCGGCATGTATTACCAATTGCGACGCCGATGTATGTGATGGCTCGGCACCGGAATTGCTAAGCATCGTTTCAAATCCGTTAACTGGAAATATCGATGCTAAATGGCTGAATGAAGAAGGACTGAAAGGGTATATCGTGCGTTGGAAAGAAAAGAGCCAACCTGTTTTCCAGGCTGATACACTCGGTGCTGCTGCTGCTGGTCATACCATCATCATCGGCTGTGGAAATGCAAGAAACTACCGGGTAGAGGTAGCCGAAATTTGTGCCAATGGTAATATCGGAGAATTCAGAGGTGCAGAATTAATAAACCTCGCTATTCCGGCAATCGCACCAAATAAACCCACGAGTTTCTGTACTGGCGGAGATGTAACACTCACATCAACTATCGCTGGCGGTAATCAGTGGTACAAGGACAATAAAATAATCCCAGGCGCAACAGCAAGAACATATATTGCCACGGCAAGCGGAGTCTATACTGTGAAGCTGACAATAGGCGGATGTATCCGGACTTCAGATCCGGTGACCGTCACTGTTTCTGCATTTCCGGTTAAGCCGGTTATCTCTGTTTCAGGTGGCGCTATTGTGTGTACAGGTGCTAAGGTGACGCTGACTTCAACAGCTGCTGCCGGCAATCAATGGTTGAAAAGCGGTGCGCCGATTGCCGGAGCTACGGCAAGGACTTATCTGCCGACAGTAACGGGAACCTATACTGTAAAAACTACGAATGCAGGAGGATGCGCGGCAGTATCTGATCCTGTGACTATTACTATTAACCCATTGCCTCCTGTTCCTTTGGTTACTGCCAGCGGTTCTTTAAAATTATGTCCAGGTACAAGTGTGATCCTGACATCAAATGCTGCAGCGGGAAATCAATGGTACAAGGATAACGTGATCATCTCCGGCGCTACAGCAAAAACGTATAAAGTAGTTGGAGCCGGAACTTATACCGTCAAAGTAACAAATTCTTCTAATTGTGTTTCCACATCCCTGGCAACAAGGGTGACTTACTCAGATAATCCACCTGTTCCGGTGATAACAGCGAGCGGACCATTGGGTATCTGTGCAGGTTCATCGGTTACATTCACCTCAAGTGCACTATCTGGAAATCAATGGTATTTCAATGGTGTTGCTATTGCAGGAGCTATTGCGCGGACTTACAAGGCAACGTCAGCCGGAAGATACTCTGTACGCGCAACGAACGCCGGAGGTTGCTTTGCTAACTCACTCGTATCGACGGTTATCGTGTATGCCTTACCGGCAGTACCTGCGATTGTACCCGCTGGTCCGGTAACCATATGCCCAGCTACGGAGATCACCCTTACCAGTGCTGCAGCAACAACATATCAATGGTACAGGAACAGTATAATTATAGCAGGAGCGACGGGGAGAACTTATAAGGCCAATGCTACGGGGCGCTACACCGTTACTGTAGGTAACGTTTATGGTTGTAAAGCCACATCACTTCCAGTGACAGTGACGGTAGGTACAAACCCTGCGAAACCGCTTGTAAAAGCGAGCGGTCCTTTGAGTATTTGCTTAGGTAAAACTGTTACCCTGACAAGTAATACAATTACAGGAAATCAGTGGTACAAGGATGGTAAATTGTTACCGGACTCCATTGGAAAATCAATTGTCGTTTCTACCCAGGGTAAGTATCTGTTGAAAGTAAGTAATGTAACAGGATGCGCAACTGCATCGGATACATTTGCTGTGGTGGTAAATCCATTACCGGTGGCTCCGAGAATAACTTCCAGCGGTGCACTCACATTCTGCAGCGGTAAATCAATTACCCTGACATCAGGTTCATTGACAGATAATCAATGGTACAAAAATGATGTTGCTTTGGTTGGCGAAACGACAAACAAACTGGTAGTAAACAATTCCGGTAATTACAGGGTAGTTGTTACCAATGCCAGCGGATGTACAAACACTTCAATTACATCGGTCGTAACAGTAAATCCTTTACCAGCAATTCCGGTGGTCACAGCACAGGGTTCACCCGCAATTTGTGCAGGAGGAAAAGTTGAGCTCAGTTCGAGTGCTGATGAAGGAAATCAATGGCTTAAAAACGGTGTAGCAATAGCAGGAGCGACAGCAAAAATTTACGAAGCAACAACCGCAGGGCAATTCTCAGTAAAAGTAACCAATGCGAGCAATTGCAGCATCGTTTCTACTGCGGTTACTGTTGTAGTAAACGCACTTCCTGCGAAACCAATAGTGACAAAAGTTGGCAATGTTCTTACTGCAACGGCGGGACATGCTGCTTACGCGTGGTATAAAGACAATACGCTTATTCCGGACGCAACCAGTAATGTTTATACAACTACTGAACCGGGAACCTACCAGGTAGTTGTAACAAACGTCAGCGGATGTACTGCAACATCTGCGGATATCGTGATAGCGTCACCTGCAGTAAACATACATGGTACAGGCATTCTCGCGGAACTCAGGGCTTATCCTAATCCTGCACGTGATCAGGTTCAGATCAGGTATGATCCGGCTATCGGTAAAAAGTGTACCATAAGAGTATACGACAGGTTTGGTAAGCTTATGCTAACAACAATTATGAAAGGAGCGATTCATTCACTGTCTACTTCAACCTTGCCATCAGGTGTTTACCAGGTCATTGTTTCAGATGGAACCAGGACTGTTAATACCAAAATTGTGATTGCACGCTGATAGGATGTGATCTGAGAGCAATTTTCATTATTGAGATAATCCAAAAACTGATTGCCTGCCGGGAACGGCGGGCAATTTTTTTTTAAAGTGAGAGAAGAAGAAGATAAGAGTTGTAGGTTTTAAGTTGTAAGTTATCTTTTGCGAATGTAACATTCATTTGTTCTGAAGAAGATGGAAATGATTATATCCTGATAGTAACCTTTTTTTAGGCACTCTGAATGGTGAATATGAAATAATATCGGACGGGTGGAGGTAAATGTAGAAAGTCAGCAGATCAATTTGGCAGCAGAATTTTATGACACATTGCTCATTCGTAGGACGGCTGTTACTATTGCCTACTAACTACTGCCTATTGCCTTTAACGTCTGCTGTCTACCGTCTACCGTCTTCTTCATCAAAGGTCAGAAACGGCTGGGGCGTTGATGGTTAACCGGAAAAGAATTATTTCTGTTCGATCAGGATCTCTGACAAACTCAATACTTCATTTTGTTTGTACCTGTTCTTATCATCATCAAAGCATTTTGAATATTCATTCAGCAGGAACTGAATGATTTTTCTGTTGCTCATCGGTTTGAAATAAGAAGGAGATGAAGTGACAGAAATTCTTTTGAAATAATTTTCTACATCTTTCTGTGTATATACCTGGCCCGAAACAGGATCCAGGTAAAACAGAATTTTATTTGGCTTTGGGTTGGTGTTAAAGTAGTCAGAACTGTTATCAAAATAAGCAAGGATAAACTGGCGGGGGATATTGATCGCTTTTACCGGAACATCAAGCATCTGGCACACGGCCTGGTAAAGAATCCCGTTGGCGATTGCATTTCCTCTTTTTGTTTCCACCACTTTATTCAAAAGAAATTCTTCCTGGTTCTGATAGGAAATTTCAACGCCTTTATACTTATTATGAGAGAATAAAACTTTGTTGACAACATTGATCTGCTCCAGTGGTGTCAGGTAACTGTTCAATTCGAGCCAGATATTCCTCCTGAGTTTTTCAATTTCACCGTTGATCGGGCTGATGTGAATATCAGGGAACTTATATTTCGAAACCAGTAACGCGCCTTCGAGCAATTCCGGGAAATCACGAAGGCTCCAGTGTGTAAATTCCTGTTGAAGATCCTGGAAATGCAGTCGATGGATAAGCATCTCTATCCTTTCCTGAACATCCTCTTCAACTGTATTTTCCCAAAGATTTTCAAGGTTCGGAATGATGTCTTTTCCAAAACTGACGATCCTCTCACTTACAGTAGAGTATACCTCCGTATCCGGATCGTCAATCAGGTGAAAAAGTGCGGACATCTCTCTTGTCGGTTCCATAGTTTCGAAGTAAAGGGTTCTTAATTAAGACGTAAGCAATCAAAAAAAATTGTTAGCGTTTTCTGAAAATAAATATCGGGGGATATACGTTGCCGGAACTTTTCTAATTATCCACAACACCTGAATAAGCCTTAATAACGGCTGTAAACTGCGTCGTTTATAAACGTAGATCCCTAACCGAAAAAATTGGTTTGTCAGATTTTCACTTTGGCAATTATCGAGGGAAAAGTAATTTTTCAAGGCTGAAACAGGCGGCGATTACCTCGGTATGCAGGGTAAGTAACGCTTGCAAATGCCTGTTGATGATGAAGATAGGAAATGATGATGAATTGCCTTTATGCTGTTTAGTCATCATTGGAATGATATTCCTGTAATCGCTTTAACTACATTTAAATGCGAACTGTGGAAATGATCCTGAATGACGCCGGAATTGGGTTTGCCTGGTATAAGGTTGAATGCCCGTCTGCCGGCAAAGGCAGATTAAAAGTTGAAAGTAAAACAGCCGCTCCTGCAGAAAATGAGGAGATGAATAAACAAAAGTCTGTTATCGCAACTGCCCTTGTTTTCATTGGGGTGCATCGGTGTTACATATTGGTTTTTAAATCCCGCAGGCGGGGTCACCGGAATTTCTTTTGTAATTCCACACAGGAGTGAATCCTCACCGTCCACAGGCGGAAAGTGAGCCAACTCCCCGAAAAATCAAAAGGGCATTCTGTTTTTTACAAACAAAACACCCTTCTTTTCTCTCTTAACTTTATATTTTCAACTTTAAACCTTCAACTTTCCACCTCTCAGGCCTTCTTCTTTTTAGGCGCCCTCTTCTTTGGTGGATTAGCAATTACTTCTTCAATTATTTTCTGTACCTCGGCTATTTCCAGGTTGGCAGCGGATTCCTGTTTTTCCTTTGGAATAGGGAAATTGCGCAATCCTTTTTTAATATAGGGACCGTAGGGTCCGCGCAGCAATTGTATTTTCTCTTTTTCGAAAACTTTAATTGTGCGTTCTTCCTTCGCTTTTCTTTTTTCGATGATTATAGGAATGGCAGTATCAAGATCTACTTCATACGGATCATGTTCTTTTGAAAGCGAGTAGAATTTGCCATCATGAGCAATGTATGGCCCGAAACGCCCAATATTTACCTGGACAGGTTTTTCTTCAAACTCACCAAGTACTCTCGGGAGTTTAAAAAGTTCCATTGCTTCATCATAAGTAATGGTCTCGATGCTTTGCGTATTTTTTAACTTTGCAAACCTGGGTTTCTCTTCATCATTTACATCACCAATCTGTACCATCGGGCCATAACGACCCATTCGGGCAATTACTTTTTTGCCAGACTCCGGTTCAAATCCAAGTTCCTTTTCTCCGCTGATTCTCTCTGCTTTCTCAAGCGTATTTTGAACATCTTCTTTAAATGGAATGTAGAAATCATTGAGCATGTTGTTCCACTTCATCTTGCCCAAAGCGATTTCATCAAACTCATTTTCGATCCGCGCCGTAAAGCCGTAATCCATCACATCGTCGAAATACTGCACCAGAAAATCAGTAACCACCAATCCCAGATCTGTTGGGAAAAGCTTCGCTTTTTCAGCGCCGGTATTTTCCTGTTCAGTGACGGTAGTGATCTTATCATCCTTTAACATCAATACACGGTAGTCTCTTTTTACACCTTCCTTGTCTCTCTTCTCAACATAACCTCTTTTCAAAATGGTTGATATCGTAGGAGCATAAGTAGAGGGACGGCCAATACCAAGTTCTTCCAGTTTTTTTACAAGAGAGGCCTCGGTATATCTTGGAGAAGGACGGCTGAATCTTTCAGTAGCCTTCATCTCTCTGAGATTCAGTTGCTGACCAACTGATAACGGCGGAAGCATACCTTCTGCATCATCTTCTTCGCTGTTTTCGTCATCGTCATCCTTACCCTCCATATATACTTTCAGAAATCCATCAAACTTCAGTACTTCACCCTGTGCGGTAAGTTGCTCTTTGTTTGTGGAAATTTCAATTTTAGCTATTGTCTTCTCCAGTTCAGCATCTGCCATCTGCGAAGCCATGGTGCGTTTCCAGATCAGGTCATACAATTTCTGGGCGTCAGCAATATCCACCTTTATGGTTTCCATATTGGTAGGACGGATAGCTTCATGCGCTTCCTGAGCAGATTCATTCTTGTTTTTGAATTTTCTAACCTGCACATACTCCTTACCGTAACTGGTATTGATCTGGGATGTAATACCATCCATCGCAGTGTCACTCAGATTGACACTGTCCGTACGCATGTAGCTGATATGTCCGGCCTCATACAGTTTTTGTGCGAGTATCATGGTACGGCTCACACCATAGCCAAGCTTACGGCTTGCTTCCTGTTGTAAGGTTGACGTCGTGAAGGGCGCTGCAGGTGATTTTTTCGTTGGCTTCACCTGTATATCCGCTACTGAATATTTCGCACCGGTGCAGGATTCAAGAAATTTCCTTGCATCATCAGCCTGATTATATTTACTTCCCTCTGCTTTAAACTGAACGGCTTTACCATTTATATCTTTCGCGGAAAAGAAAGCATCAACCTTGAAACTGCTTACTGGCACAAAAGAGTTGATCGACCTTTCGCGTTCGGCGATCAGTCGAACGGCAACGCTCTGCACACGACCAGCGCTGAGGTTACCACGCATGCTCATCTTGCGCCATAAAATGGGAGAGAGTTCAAACCCCACAATTCTATCAAGAATTCTTCTTGCCTGCTGGGCATTTACCAGGTTCATATCTACAGTGCGGGGAGCAGCTACAGCAGATTTGATAGCAGGCTTTGTAATCTCGTGGAAAACAATGCGTTTTGTACTTTCCGGATCCAGTCCCAACACTTCACACAAGTGCCAGCTGATGGCTTCTCCTTCCCGGTCCTCATCCGTTGCGAGCCAAACTTCATCGGATTTCTTTGCGATCTGTTTTAACTCGGTAACAACCTTTTTCTTTTCGTCCGGAACAATATATCTGGGTTTGAAGCCTTTTTTGACGTCTATGCCCATTTCGTCCTTTTCCAGGTCGCGGATGTGGCCAAAACAGCTCTTCACCTCAAAATCCTGCCCAAGGATTTTTTCTATCGTTTTCGCCTTTGCGGGTGACTCTACTATCAATAGGTTTTTCGCCATAAGTTATTGTGGTTCCCCGATTTATTCTTTGAACACCTGCCTGATCAAACCGTACATTCTCGGTTTTTCAAAGACTCATTTCCCGGGTTTTAGTGCTGCAATAATAAGCTAATGTGATAAATTCAGGAAATGTGCTCTCTCCAACATGTAAACCGGGAAGCAAATTAGTGACAAAAAATACCCTGAAAACGTGATTTTTACCTTGGGCAATGAGATTTTTCTGCCAGAATTTCAGCATCTCTTCAACGGACTACCGTTTTTTTATATAGGTTTAACGAATAACTAATGTGATGGATATAGTCATTATCGGATCAGGCAATGTGGCCATCGTTTTTATTCGTCTGATTTCCAGGACTAATCATCGGTTGCGCGCGGTTGTTTGCAGGAACCCGGATAGTCTTTCAGGAGTCACACTTCCTACCGGCTTACTGGTCCGGGATTTTGGTGATGATATCGTACCCGCAGATCTGTATATCGCAGCCTTGTCTGACCAGTTCCTGCCAGAACTGAAGGATCATATCCGTCTTCATCAGGGAATTATTGTACATACTGCAGGATCGGTTTCAAAAGAAGTTTTGAAAACGATTTTGCCCCGTTATGGTGTAATTTACCCATTGCAGTCACTTCGAAAAGAGTTGGATTTCGTTCCGGAAATTCCTTTACTCGTGGATGGTTCCGATCCGCTGGTGCTGGATACGGTCCGTTTTTTTGCCAGGGAAATCTCAGAGCAGGTAACCATCGCAGGAGATGAAATCCGGAGTCGTTACCATCTCGCTGCAGTCAGTTCTGCCAATTTTATCAATTACCTCCTGATACTTGTATACGATTATTGTGAGAAGGAGAAACTGGATGCGGATATGCTATTACCTCTGTTAAAAGAAACCATCAACCGGCTGGAACATGTTTCACCCGCTGAAGTTCAGACAGGTCCTGCAATCCGCAATGATTCCGATACTATTTCGCGGCATCTTGACAGCCTTAAGCACTATCCCAGGCTTAAAAAGCTCTATGAACATTTTACTGAACTAATTTCTGAACAGTTCAGGCATAAATCAAAGGATAAAACCGATTGATCAACCATTTTATATCTTCGGCGGATGAATCTGCTTGAACTCTTCAAACCCGTTAAAGCTTTTGTGTTTGATATGGATGGTGTTCTGACTGACGGATCATTAATTATTATGCCCGACGGAGAATGGCTGCGAACAATGGACATAAAGGATGGGTATGCATTACAACTCGCCGTAAAAAAAGGATATTATGTGGCTGTCATTACCGGATCAAAATCCGCGCCTGTTGAAGAAAGACTTCGTCGTTTAGGCGTTACTGATGTATTCCAGCAGGTGACAGATAAAGTGAACTGTCTTGAAAAATGGGCCGCATCAAAAAATCTGCAAACCGAAGAAATACTGTATATGGGTGATGATATTCCTGATAGCAATGCGTTACTGTTCGCAGGGGTGAGTTGTTGTCCCGCTGATGCGGACAGTGGGATAAGGGAAATTTCAAAATATATTTCTTCAAGAAGCGGAGGTAAAGGTGCTGTGCGTGATGTGATTGAAAAAGTACTGAAGTTGCATAAACAATGGAATCCTGCTGCGGGCGTTAGTAGTATTTAATTTCTTGGCTATCTTCACGCTATGAACCCTCTTAATGCATTTATAAGGCTGATACGCTTTCCTAACCTGGTGTTTATTGCATTAACACAGGTTCTGTTTTATTTCTGCATTGTTATTCCGCATCATGAATCATATCCGGGTTCAACAGTCACACTTACAATCGCCAACCTGGTACTTCTTGTAATTGCTTCTGTTTTGATTGCAGGTGCAGGATATGTAATTAATGATTATTTCGATCTGAATATCGACAGGATCAACAAACCGGAAAGACTGGTTGTAGAAAAACTGATCAAACGCAGATGGGCAATACTCTGGCATTTTTCTTTGTCAGCAATTGGATTGCTGATCAGCATTTACCTGAGTTGGAAAACCCGGAGTCCGCTCGTTGGAATTTTCAACTTTCTTTCGATTGTTCTACTGTGGTTCTATTCCACGAATTTTAAGAAACAGGTGCTGATCGGGAATGTTATTATTTCATTACTCACTGCCTGGGTTGTTTTGGTTATTTATGTTTGCGAAGCCAAATTCAATTTAAGCAGGCAGTCAGAAGCACAGATATATTTTCTGACAAGTATCTATAAGATGGCCGTTGTTTACGGCGGATTTGCTTTTATTATTTCATTGATAAGAGAAGTTGTAAAGGATATTGAAGATATGGAAGGTGATATGCGTTACCAGTGCAAAACACTCCCGATAGTATGGGGAATGCCTTCGAGCAAAATGTTCGTTGCCGTATGGCTGATCATATTGATGATAACTATTCTGATACTTCAATTATACGCTTTCCAATTACAATGGTGGTGGATGATCCTGTACAATTGTTTGCTGATCCTGCTTCCTTTGATAATTATCTTAGGTAAATTGTTGCGCGCGAAAACCAGTAAGGATTTTGGATCAATCAGTACAATGATCAAGGGCGTAATGTTTGCCGGAATTCTTTCAATGATATTTTTTAAATTCTATAATTGATACAGAAATTTATTCTAGCGTCTGCATCACCTCGCAGAAAAGCGATTCTCGAGCTGGCTCTTCTTAATTTCGATATTCTCCCGGCAGAAACAACTGAATCTTTTCCATCGGAACTGAATCCTGAACAGGTGGCTATTTATGTCGCAAGGGAAAAAGGAATTGCTGCAAGAAACAAACCTGTATTTCGTCAATACGAAGATAATCATCCGATCCTGGCGGCGGATACTATCGTTGTAGTTGATGATAAAATCATTGGTAAACCTACGGATGCCCAAGATGCATTCAATATTCTTAAACTTTTATCCGGGCGAACCCATCTCGTAATTACGGGAGTTGTCATCAGCACAAAAGAAAAGGAAATTGCTTTTCACGAAATAACTGAAGTTAGCTTTAACGTGCTGAGTGATTCCGATATCAATTTCTATATAAAAGAATTTGAACCTTTTGATAAAGCCGGGGCATATGCTATACAGGAATGGATTGGCGTCATCGGAATCAACAGTATTAAAGGCGACTACTACAACGTCATGGGGCTTCCGGTAAGCCGCGTAGTTACAGCGTTAAACGATCATTTCTAAAAAGATTTTTCTCTTCTTTTTCCGATCGAATACACTTGCTTCAGTTATGATAGCGGATTTAATTTTATGCAAATGATTTTTGCATGAATGAGAAACTCCTGCAGTTTATCTGGGCATTCGGATATTTCAATAAGCAGCAACTGTGCACCAGCGGAGGTGAAATGATAAAAATTATTAACGCAGGCGAATGGAACACCAACCAGGGCCCTGATTTTACGGGAGCAAGATTGAAAATCGGGAATACGGACTGGGCGGGAAATGTGGAGTTGCATATACTCAGTTCTGACTGGAAGACACATCATCACAGTGATGACAACAACTATCGTAATGTGATTCTGCATGTGGTATGGGATGATGACGGATTTCAGCTAAAAGATGTGCCGTTACTTGAGCTGAAAGGAAGAGTTTCCGGACTGCTGATCGACAGGTACCAGACCTGGATGAACAATATGGCGCATATTCCCTGCGAACAGGAATGGATCAAACATGGGTGGCAAAGAAATGAAGATTGGCTGCAGTATCTTATCCGGGAAAGATTGATGGAAAAAGCTGCCCAATTTTACGAAAGCCTGAAAAAAACAGGTAACCATTGGGGTGAGTCTTTCTGGAGAATGCTCGCAAAAAATTTTGGTTACAAAATTAATACGGATGCCTTTGAATCCATCGCCGTATCACTTCCGTTGACACTTATTGGTCGCCATAAAAATCAGATTCATCAGTTGGAAGCATTATTGCTGGGCCAGGCAGGCTTACTGCAGGGCAGAATGAAGGATGCTTATTCAAAACTTCTTCAACGGGAATACAATTTTCTAAAGACAAAATACCATCTTAAACCGGTAAGCATTCCAGTACAATTTCTGAGAATGCGACCCCAAAACTTTCCGAGTCTTCGCCTCGCGCAGCTCGCAATTTTAATCCAGTCTTCAGCACATCTGTTTTCTGTATTGAAAGATGAAACAGACTTGACTGTTTTGAAAAATATGTTTCGGGTGACGGCCAATGATTACTGGCATCAGCATTACAGGCTGGGAGAGGAGTCGGCATTCAGGGAAAAGATGCTGGGCGAAACAATGATTGAAAGTATCCTGATCAATACGGTAATCCCTGCAGTATATGCTTATGGAAATTATCACAAAGAACAGGTACTGGTCGATCGGTCGCTTCAATGGCTAACAGAAATTCATGCAGAAAAAAATTCAATAGTTTCCATCTATGAACGGCTGGGTTTTGATTCTCTGCATTCACTGGATACGCAGGCCCTGCAGCAATTAAAAAAATCCTATTGTAACCAGAAGAGATGCCTTGACTGCGCGATAGGACATTCTTTCCTCAATGGATCGCCTGCAATAAAGAAAACAATAAGTGAACCTGAGGTTACAAAATCCTGGCTGGATGAGATTTGAATCCTTTTGCGTATTTAAAATAATTTCAGTTGTTCTCCCGGTCGGCAAAATTGCGATGTGTCCGGATGCCAGTTTGTGCCGTTCAGTCCAAACCTGGCCGAAAATTTTTTGAACTGTTGTGCTATCATGGTTGCGACTGGCCCTTCACCTTTCATCCTCATCCCCCAACGGGTATCATTTACTTTTCCGCCATGTGATTGTTCTATCAGGTGCCAGATTTTACCGGCACGATCCGGGAACTGCCTGAGCAGCCAATCGTGGAAAATTAGTGGAAGTACTCCGTTCAGTCTTATAAATGTATAAGCTGAAAAGCTTGCGCCATTGTGACTTGCTTTCTCAAGGATGGAACTGATTTCATGATCAGTGAGCCCGGGAATAACCGGACCAATCATTACACCGACGCGTATCCCCGCTTCGGCTAATTGACGCATGGTCTCAAACTTCTGCTTAGCAGTTGTTGTCCTGGGTTCCATTACTCTTCTGATCTTTTCGTCGAGGGATGTAATCGTAAGTACAATGGATACCAGCTTTAACCGGGCGAGTTCACTGATTACATCAAGATCTTTTAAAACACCTGCATTTTTAGTAATGATGTTTACCGGTTGTTTGAACCTCAGACATACCTCAAGCAATTGCCGGGTGAGCCTGTAAGTCTGCTCTGCTGGCTGATAACAATCGGTATTACCACTAAGCATTATCGGAGCCGGCTCCCAGGAGGGCCTCATCAGAAAATCATGAAGCAATTGAGGTGCATTTCTCCTGACAATGATCTTCGACTCAAAATCTATTCCTGCACTAAAACCATGGTATTCGTGCGCGTTACGGGCATAGCAATAAATACAGCCGTGTTCGCAACCGGAATAGGGATTCATACTATAGTCGAAGTGAAGATCCGGACTATCGACCTTGTTGACTAAAGTTTTGGCGTACTCTTCAATATAGACAGTTGGAGCGGCACGTTCTTCCCATTCATCAATACCGGTATCTTCAGCCTTATCCAGCTGATGTTTATGAAACTGGTTAAATGTGTTGATCTGAGCTCCTCGACCTTTATGAAGTGTGGATTGGTCCATCCACTAAATTACCAATAATATTAGTAATTAAGGCTAAATTATTTAGTGAATTTTGCTTAAACCAATGTGGGCCAGTTGAAGTTTACTTCGAGTTTAATGTCGGGATGGATACTTTCAGCAACCGGGCAGGTCATTGCTATATCTTCAAGAAGTGTCTTTTGTTCCTCCGTCGGACTGAATGTATCGGGGTAATGAAATGTTAAATTTAACTGCCCGATTCTTCTGGGATTAGCCACCATTATTTTCTGAACATCGATCTTAATACCCTTCAGATCATCCTCCATATGTTTCGCTTTGATAGCCATAGTAGTTAGCATACAACTCGCAAGTGCAGTGCCAACAAGATCCGTAGGCGAAAATCGTTCTCCTTTACCCTGGTTGTCCGTTGGTGCGTCTGTTTCAAAATCTGAATTTGATTGTATATGTGTAGCAACAGTTCTTAACCCTCCTTCGTATATTACATTTGAAGTCATTGTTCTTAATTTGCCTAAATTTACATCCATAATACAAATATCAATTAAGTGAAAGGACCTATTATTTTCACAGGATTGCTGTTATTAGGTTTATTGTCACAGGCACAGGATCAGCAACCTGATGATAGCAGATCAGCTCCTAAATCCAGAGCCGAAAGAAAATCCGCAAAACGCGAACGAATCAATAATATGATTCGGATGGAGGAAGAAGGAGAACCCGCATACAGAAAGCATAATATATTCGGAATCAAATTCAATAACGACGGTTATGGATTGTCGTATGAATTCGGAAAGTTGAAAACACCTTATCGCGCAACGATTTTTCAGTTTGAAATAAACGAAAAGAAACACCAGAAAGAAGAAAAGCAAAGTACGAGCGATAATATCGGTGGTGGCTTTGTTGTGCTTGGCAATCCTTTCATTTACGGCAAGCAAAATTCGTTTTACCAGGTGAAGCTCGGTATTGGTCAGCAACTGATGATTGGTGGTAAAGGAAATAAAAATGGGGTTGGCGTTTATGCAATTTTCGCTGGTGGACTTTCTGCAGGTTTATTAAGGCCCTATTACATAGAAGTGGAATCTCCACCCAATTCGGGCCAGGTTAAAAAAATTAAATACACGCAGGCAGACAGCGCTGAGTTTCTCGGACCCTTTATCGTAGGAGGTACAGGAATTTCTTCCGGTTGGGGTGAAATGAAATTTGTTCCCGGCGTACATGTAAAAGCTGCTCTTCGTTTTGACTGGGCACGTTTTAATACTACCATTACCGCAATCGAAATTGGATTTAATTTTGAATACTACACCAAGGATATCGAGCAGATGGTTGGTGTAAATGGCAGGCAGTTCTTCAACAATGGTTATATCACACTGCTGTTTGGGGGGCGAAAGTGACGCTTAGCAGATAGAAATTATTTACACATGAAAGAACTGACAGTAATAGATGCTGTGGTTGAACAGAAACCCAAAAAGCCGGATTGGCTCCGGGTTCGTTTACCCATTGGCGAGAGTTACCGGAATGTCCGCAATCTGGTTGATACCCATAAGCTTCACACGATATGCGAAAGCGGCAATTGTCCGAACATGGGTGAATGCTGGGGCGCGGGTACAGCGACATTTATGATCCTTGGCAACATTTGTACACGCAGCTGTGGATTTTGTGCTGTGGCAACCGGCAGACCGGCACCAGTGGATTGGGACGAACCACAACGCGTAGCCGAAGCGATCCACCTGATGAAAGTAAAACATGCCGTGATCACATCCGTTGACCGCGATGAATTAAAAGATGGCGGAAGCATCATCTGGTATAATACAATCAAAGCAGTCAAGTCACTCAATCCGGATACAACACTCGAAACCCTCATTCCTGATTTCAAAGGAGACAAAGAAAATATCAACCGCATTGTTGAAGCAGCGCCTGAGGTTGTTTCTCATAATATAGAGACAGTTGAACGTCTCACCCGCCAGGTTCGCATACAGGCGAAATACTGGAGAAGTATGGAAGTTTTGCGTGTACTGAAACAAGGAGGCATGAGAACAAAATCCGGCATCATGCTCGGATTAGGAGAGAAGAAGGAAGAAGTTGTACAGACTTTGCAGGATCTCGCCAACAGCGGTGTTGATGTCGTAACCATCGGACAGTATCTTCAACCCACAAGAAAACATTTGCAGGTCGCCAGGTTTGTGCATCCCGATGAGTTTGCAGAATACCGCGAAATCGGATACTCACTC
The DNA here is from genome assembly GCA_029269725.1 of Pollutibacter soli. Lineage (GTDB taxonomy): Bacteria > Bacteroidota > Bacteroidia > Chitinophagales > Chitinophagaceae > Pollutibacter > Pollutibacter soli. The sequence goes on from JARJHS010000001.1 coordinate 199,133, forward strand.
GGAATTGATTATGTTGAAAGCGGCCCGCTTGTTCGCTCCAGCTATCATAGTGAGAAACACGTTATACCTGGGTATGGGAAGGGAGTGTGGGAGAGAGAAAAGGTTGAACATTAAACGTTGTACGTTAAACGTTAGCCTAAGCGGTTGGATTATTGATTCCTGATTCGGCATTCTTTTACGACGCGGATTCTTGGCGCTGGTATTTTATCGAACTTGTTCATCCGCAGCGACCTGCGTTCTACGTTTAACGTTCCGCGTTCAACGTGAAACGTCCCACACCAACGCACTCGCTCCTAGAATTGCCGCATCGGCTTCCTTCAGTTCGCTGAAAAGAATTTTTACTTTATTCTGAAAAATTGGGAGTAGGTGTTTCTCCATATTTTCACGCGTCGGTTTAAGAATCATATCTCCGGCCTTGGCCATGCCACCGAAAAGTACAATCGCTTCGGGACTGCTGAACATTACAAAATTGGCGAGAGCCAGTCCTAATATATTTCCCGTATAAGTGTATACGTCCTGCGCAAGTTTATCACCTGCTATTGCACAATCATACACCACCTTCGCATCGATTTCTTCGCGGTTATAAGTACGCATGGTACTTTCAATCCCAGGATGTTGATCAAGGAATTCAACGGCAGTTCTTGCTACTCCGGTTGCAGAGGCATAGGCTTCAAGAGAACCAAGAATTCCGGTACCCGGATGAAGGCGTCCATCGGGTATTATAATCGTGTGACCCAATTCACCTGCAAATCCATCATGACCATATATGAGCTGACCATTAGCAACAATTCCGCTACCAACACCGGTACCGAGAGTGATCATAATGAAATCGCGCATTCCTTTTGCAGCACCATAGGTCATTTCACCAACAGCAGCTGCATTAGCGTCGTTGGTGAGCCTGGCTTTGATACCAAACTTATTGGTGATCAGGTCAGCGAGGGGAATGATGCCTTTCCATTTCAGGTTTGGCGCGTATTCGATAGTTCCTTTATAGATATTTCCGTTGGGTGCACCGATACCAATTCCGCGGATCATTTCAGGTCCACCCACTTCATTGATGCCGGGAATAATGGCATCATACAGGTCATCAATGAAATCCTCTACTGCATCTTTTGTATTGGTAGAGATGGAACCGTAATGAAAAATATCGCCATGTGTATTGACAAGTCCAAACTTTGTATTGGTACCGCCCAGATCTATCCCCAATGCGAATTGCTGAGAAACCGGTGGAACAGCATTCGTTAAATCCATAAGAAAAAATAATTTTTAATGACCCGCAGAAATTTGTTGGTCAAAATTAAGTCCCTGCTTGTTTAAAACGCTACGCAATTTTAATGCAAGCAAAGCAAGCACGGCAAAACAGGCTGCAGCAATAAGATAGGATCTGTGTAAACCAACTGAACCATCACCAACAGCACCCTGGAAAGGTGGAATGATAGCAGCACCAAGGATCATCATGATCAACATGGCAGAACCTTCGCTGGTGAATTTTCCTAACCCTGCCACCGCAAGCGCAAATATACACGGCCACATGATAGAACAGCAAAGTCCGCCGGAAACGATGGCAAAAACAGAGAAAATGCCTGTTGTGAAAGAACCGACGACCATTGCGATAGCTCCAAGAATTGAAAGGGTCAATAAAGTTTTGACCGGTTTTTCCTGACCGTAAAAGAAAGCCACAATCGCGATCACAATACACACTGCATATGGTAACAGGTTACCGATTTCATTTCCATAAATCCGGTTTACCCCGAGGACAACACCAAATGCGATAAAAGGTACAATCACCATCGCAATTTTTTTCGATGATGGTGACAAATTAAACACACTGATCGCGCCGGTCCAGCGGCCAATCATCAGACTTCCCCAGTAAAGAGATATATACTGACTTATCTGGCTTTCATCCAGGCCGGTTTCATTAAAATAACCCGGGAGTTTCAAAAGTGCCCCGAAGTTATTGTCGATCGTCACCTCTACACCCACATAAACAAAGATGCCTATCATACCATATATAAGCTGTGGAAATTTCATTGCTCCCCATCCCTCAGGTTTCTTTTCTGCAGCACCGTTCCCGTAAAAAAGAATCACTCCGACAACGAGCATTGCAGCGATAAGTAGATATAATTTAGGAGTGTCTGTAAACTGACCAACCAATATAATTACTCCGATCAGAACAAACATCGCGAAAAGAGCCCATGCTGCCTTTGTTGCTTTTTCGAATGGCTCAAAATTTTTACCGTCCGGTAATTTTGAAAAAAGAAAAAATAAGGCAACAGCAGCAAAAACAACAGCAACAATTATATATAGGTTATTAATGTTTTTTACAGTGACTTCTGCAACTGATTCATTTACTGTTCCAAATAAAAACAAGCTTACGATCAACGGGCCGAGTGTGGTACCAAATGAGTTAACGCCGCCACCAAGGTTTAATCTATGCGATCCTGTCGCGGGATCACCGAGTGCAATGGCAAACGGCTGTGCGCAGGTTTGTTGCAGCGAAAAGCCAAGAGCAACAACAAATAGCGAACCTAATATTGCATAAAATGAATTCGCATTTGCAGAAGGGATGATCAGAAGTGCACCTATAACCGAAATAAATAATCCATAAATAATTCCTCGCTTATAGCCGATTTTATTTACAATATCATATCCGGAGATATTGGACATGATAAAAAGAATTAATGATCCGATAAAATATGCGCCGTAAAATGCAGAACCGATCAATTGAGACTCAAACTGAGAAAGGCTGAAGTGTGTTTTACAGAAGGGGATAAGGATACTGTTGGATGCTGCTATAAAACCCCAGAAGAAAAACACGATCACTAAAGTTCCGAGCGCGCCATAGTTCGTGGGTTTGGTAGGATGACTCATGAGCCGTTAGTAGTTTAAGTTGGTTTGAAACCTGAAAATAATAAGAATTCACTAGCATAAAAATAATTTTATCATTGTAGCCGGATGAATCGATATACTTCTTAATTTGAAACAATTAAACAGTAGCAGGTGGAAATAATTCATGTGTCAGCTGAATGTTATCCGGTAGCAAAGGCAGGTGGCTTAGGCGATGTGGTAGGTGCTCTTCCCCGTTATCAAAACCAGCTCGGGCATATCGCGAAAGTGGTGATGCCGATGTACAGAACAAAATATCTTTATAATCATCAATGGGAGGTTGTACATAAAGGAGGTGCCAATCTCGGTTACTGGTGGTTTGAATATACTGTCATCAAAGAAGCAACCAATGCCCAGGGTTTTGATCTTTACCTGATTGACATCGCGGGTTTGCTCGACCGTGAAAAAATTTACGGCTATGATGACGATACAGAAAGATTCACTGCATTTCAGATTGCTGTAGTCGACTGGATCGCGAAATGGTCCCATAAGCCCTCCGTTATCCATGTACACGATTACCACACGGGTCTCATCCCTTTCATGCTGAAAAACTGCGTCGGATTCAGAAACCTGGCTGACGTGCCAACAGTGCTGACTGTACATAACGCACAATACCAGGGATGGATGGGTTGGGATAAAAGTCACTATATCCCGGAATGGGATGCATGGAAATGGGGTTTGCTGGAATGGAACAATACGATCAACCCGCTGGCTTCAGCGATAAAAAATGCATGGAAAGTAACAACCGTAAGCTGGAGTTACCTGGATGAACTCAAATACATGAGCAATGGTCTTGAAGCATTGTTCGAATATGAAAAAGGAAAATGTTCGGGTATACTTAACGGTATAGATACAGAAGTATGGAATCCCGAAACCGATAAATATATAGATGATCATTACAAGGCACTTGATGTAAAACGAGGCAAGGCGGCAAGTAAGGAAAAGCTTTGTGAGACTTTCGAACTTGATCCCGAAAAACCATTGTTTATTTTCATTGGCAGATTAGTGGGGGAGAAGGCGGCTGATATTTTACCCCAGGTAATCGGCGACAGTTTTTATCACATCGGACGTAAAATGAATTTTCTGATACTGGGCAGTGGTGAACCTTATGTTGAATCGCAGTTGGAAATTCTGAAAGCCTACAGTGCCGGAGACTACAATGTGTATATCGGTTACAATGAAGCGCTCAGTCACCAGATGTATGCAGGCGCAGATTTTTTACTGATGCCATCACGTGTTGAACCCTGCGGGCTGAACCAGATGTATGCGATGAGGTATGGCACCGTACCTGTTGTACGTAAAACCGGCGGGCTGAAAGATACAGTGATCGATTATGGAGAGCCGGATGGATATGGTATAACACATCTGTATGCTTCCGTGGGTGATGTCACCCAGGCCGTATACCGGGCTATCGAATTATACGAGGATAAAAAGCGTTTAAAAGAAGTGCGCAAACAGATGATGAAACTTGATTTCAGCTGGGATAACAGCGCACAACAATATATTAACCTGTATTCAACTTTGCAGTAACTTACACAATAACAAGGATCCATATGAAGAAAGATGTGATAGCGATCATTTTAGGCGGCGGTGCGGGCACGAGGTTATTCCCACTCACAGCAACCCGTAGCAAACCAGCCGTCCCGATTGCAGGAAAATACAGACTGGTTGATATTCCCATTTCGAATTGTTTGAACTCCGGTATCGGAAGAATGTATGTGTTGACCCAGTTCAACTCCGCTTCGCTTAATAAACATATCAAAAACACCTATCACTTCAGCGTTTTCAGTTCTGCATTTGTTGACATAATCGCCGCAGAGCAGACGCCTGATAACCCCGCCTGGTTCCAGGGCACTGCTGATGCCGTTCGTCAATCACTTCGTCACGTGGAGCAACAGGATTTCGATTACCTGTTGATCCTTTCAGGTGATCAGCTTTACCAGATGGACTTCCAGGAAATGGTTGATGCACACATCGCAAAGGGTGCTGATATCAGCATCGCAACGATCCCGGTAGTTGCCCGGGAAGCCACTGAATTCGGGATCCTGAAAACTGATGAAGATCATTTCATCACTTCATTTATAGAAAAACCCAAAAGCGAAGTTTTAGGCGATTGGTCCAGTGACACCGGCGCAGAAATGCAGGCGCAGGAAAGAAATTACCTCGCCAGCATGGGTATCTATATTTTCAGCAGAAAAATATTATTTGATTTACTCCAGGACGTACATAAAGACGCAACTGATTTCGGCAAGGAAATCATTCCGCATTCTATCGAGCACTTTAAAGTGCTGAGCTATCAATACGATGGTTACTGGACTGATATCGGAAACATCTATTCTTTCTTCGAGGCCAACCTTGCACTCACCAATGAAGTACCGCCATTTAATCTTTTTGATAATAGCAGGGCAGTTTATACTCGCGCACGTATGCTTCCTCCGGCAAAAATCAGCGGCACCACGCTGGAAAGAACGATCATCGCCGAAGGTTGTATCATCAATGCATCAAGAATTGAGAACAGTGTGATCGGTATTCGTACAAGAATTGGCTCAGGTACAACCATCGTGAGCAGCTATATCATGGGTACCGATTATTATGAGACCATTGAAGACATGACCAACTCCGTTAGTAAAGGTCTTCCAAAAGTAGGCATCGGGGAACGTTGTTATATCCGCAATGCGATCATAGATAAGAATTGCCGGTTGGGTAACGATGTCAGAATTAACGGCGGCGCTCATCTGGCCAATTCTGATCATTCACTTTATACGGTCAAGGACGGGATTGTCGTAGTAAAGAAGGGAGCTATTTTGCCTGATGGGTTTGTGATATAGGTTGAAAGATTAACGCCTGCCTGCCGGCAAAGGCAGGTTAAAAGTTGAACGTTAGCCTAAGCGGATTGTCGTTGCTGATTAATGGATGATAACTAAGGTTTGCTTCCCGAAATACTATAAAGGATAGACCTTTGAACTAATTGTTGATATAATCACGAATTGTTTAAGTTCCAATGCTTAATATTATTTCCAGTTTCCGATGAAACTATCATCTTCATAGGCGTACGTTCAACGTTCTGCGTTTTACGTTAGACCTTTACCTTTCAACGTTTAACTTCCCATATGCCCATTCCTCCATCACCTGTTGTTGATAAGCCCGATCTCAAACCCAAACCCTTGCTGAGTTTCTGGCAGATATTTAATATGAGTTTCGGGTTCCTTGGGATACAGTTTGCGTTTGCTTTGCAGAATTCAAATGCGAGTGGAATTTTGAGGAATTATGGGGCTGAAGTTGAGCAACTCTCCTGGTTCTGGCTGGCAGCGCCGTTGGTTGGATTGATTGTTCAACCAATCGTTGGACACTATAGTGATCGTACTTGGAACAGACTGGGTCGCCGCAGGCCGTATTTCCTTGCTGGTGCTATACTTTCTTCAAGTGCACTGACGCTGATGCCCAATGCCGGAATACTGGGAGCTATTGCTCCCCTCGTAATTGTAGGCGCAGCTTTTCTGATGATCATGGATGCATGTTTCAACCTGGCGATGGAACCATTCCGTGCCCTTGTTGCAGACAATCTTCCGGATTCTCAAAGAACGATGGGCTTTTCCATCCAGACCTTTCTGATAGGGGTAGGCGCAGTTGTGGGGTCGCTGCTGCCTTACATTTTAACCCATTGGTTTGGCGTTTCAGAGCAGGCACCTGAAGGGACTGTTGGATTGAATGTGAAATATGCATTTTATATCGGGGCTTTATTTTTTATTGGCTCGGTGTTATGGACTGTGATAAAAACAAAAGAGTACCCACCGAAAGACTATGAGCTCTATCATGGGAAGAATGAAGATCAGCATGCAGGATTAGGTTCAATATTCCGGGATTTCGCGAACATGCCGCGTACGATGAAACAACTCGGACTGGTACAGTTCTTTTCCTGGTTTGCCTTGTTTGGTATGTGGGTATTTACGACAGACACTATTGCAACGCACGTCCTGGGCTTATCGATAGAGGACAAGAGCTCCGGCTTGTACCGCCAGGCTCAAAGCTGGACCGGTGTTATTTTTTCAGTGTATAATGGAGTATCTGCGGTGTATGCACTTTGTTTGCCATGGATTGCCAATAAAGTTGGCCGGAAACGAACGCATGCTATCTCGTTGGTTGCCGGAGGAATCGGTTTGATTTCGATTTACTTCGCTCCAAACAAGGAGTTCCTCATTTTTTCCATGGTTCTTGTTGGAATTGCATGGGCCAGTATCCTGGCAATGCCGTATGTAATATTGTCTGCGTCTATCCCTTCCGGTAAGATGGGAATTTACATGGGAATTTTCAATTTTTTTATAACAATTCCACAGATACTAAACGGTATTGTTGGTGGACCAGCAGTGAAACATCTTTATAATAACCAACCAGTATATGCTCTCGTTCTTTCAGGAATTTGCATGTTCTGCGCAGCCATCAGCGTGATTTACGTTTATGATCCAGGGTCGGTGGCGATTACCAATAAGAAATAATTGTTTTTCATGTTAAGGAATAAGCTGTCTTATATCATCCTTCTCTGTATTTCCCTAAACCTTTCAGCACAGGATTTTGAAGTTTATCCAACGCATTGGTGGGCCGGAATGCAAAACAGGCAATTGCAACTGATGGTACACAGCAATACAGACATTTCCAGCATTGCGACAGTCAGTTATCCGGGAGTGAGGCTGATAAGAATTGCTCAGCCGGAAAACAAGCATTATGTTTTTATTGATCTGGAAATTACTGCAGCCACTAAGCCAGGAAGTTTTGACATACGTTTTTCTGATGGTAAGAAACTTCGCTATCAACTGAAACTTAAGAGTTCAGTTAACGGTTCACAAAGAGTACAGGGGGTGCACTCGGATGACTTTATATACCTGATTATGCCTGATCGTTTTTCAAATGGCGATCCTTCAAATGATGTTCAGGTGGACTACCGGGATACAGTAGCCGAAAGGAGCAACCCGCGGGCAAGGCATGGTGGAGATATCAAAGGCGTACAGAACCATTTGGATTACCTGAAAGATCTTGGCGTTAATACTATCTGGATGACACCTGTAATGGAGAACGATATGCCGATGATGCAAGAGGGGCAAAACCTGATGAGCGGATATCATGGGTATTGGATCACCAATCATTATAAGGTTGATAAAAGGCATGGTGGCAACCAGGCTTATCACGATCTGGTAAATGCTGCGCATAAAAAAGGAATGAAGATTATCCAGGATGCAGTGTATAATCACGTCGGTGAATATCACCACACAGTGATAGATCCTCCGATGAAAGATTGGTTGAATCAATGGCCTTCTTACCAGGGGAGTAACCATCGTGAAGAAGTATTCATGGATCCTTATGCATCTGCTATAGATAAAAAAATAATGATTGGAGGATGGTTTGTGCCGCATCTTCCTGATTTAAATCTTGCCAATCCATATGTTGCGAAATTTATTATTCAGAGCTCCATCTGGGCAACAGAAGAGTTTGGAATCGATGGATGGCGGGTAGATACTTACAAATATTGCGATGAACAATTCTTGAATAACATCAATATCGCACTTAAAAAAGAATTTCCTGCGATAACCGTTTTTGGTGAAGCGTGGACAAATCTCGTTCCTGAAGCAGCATACTTTGTTCAGAATAACATGAACACAAAGTTCAAACACAATGCCCAAGGGGTTACTGATTTCCCGGTAACCGGTGCGATTTATGATGCTGTGAAACAGAAGGCGCAATGGACTGAAGGTGCTGGTAAATTGTATGAAACACTCTCGCAGGATTTTCTGTATAAAAATCCACTACGCAATTGCATATTCCTCGACAATCACGACATGGATCGATTCTATTCCGTAGCAGGAGAGGACATCGCGCGCTATAAGATGGGTGTAGGATTGCTACTTACGCTAAGAGGGATACCGCAATTGTATTATGGTACAGAAATTCTGATGAAGAATTTTAAGAATCCATCTGATGCTGAAGTCAGAAAAGATTTCCCTGGTGGATTTGCGGGAGACAGTGAAGATAAGTTTACATCAGCCGGCAGAGCAGCTTTGGAAAATGAAGCATTCGATTATACAAAAAAACTTGCCACCTATCGCAGAAATTCTCTGGCACTCAGAAGAGGAAAAACAATGCAGTACATACCTTTAAACGGAGTATATGTTTATTTCCGTTATAATGATACACAAACGGTAATGTGTATTCTCAATAGCAATGACGCTGCAACAAACTTAAATCTCGATCGTTTTTCTGAAAGGATCGGAAATCGGACAAGCGCAAAAAATATAATGACCGGAAATTCCGATGCGCTGAATACCGAATTAAAATTACCCGCCAACTCGTTTACTGTACTCGAACTTAAATAATATACCCGGAACAAAGCACGTCTCTATTGAGGCAGGTGTTTTTTTCGTTCACTGTGCCTGATACCGGGAATAATTATATCGCCGAAACGTGGTATGTTGACAGCCAATTAATTTTATAGTACTGCATGCCCTGCCAGTACTCAGGATATTTCAATCGAATAGGCTAACTTTCAACTGTCCACTTTAAACTCACTCATCGCTTTCCCATTCCATCGTTCTTACAGAAGTGAGTGCTTTAAATTTGAAACGTAATGCATCTTCATTCAGAATAAGAATCTCGCATTTAATGGGCGAGCCATTCTTTCCGGGCTTCATGTAAAGGATCCCTGTTTCCTTGATCCACCAGGTGCCTTCTTTTTCATTTTCGATCGGGTCGGTGCAAATCCAGGTACCACTATCCGTGAACGTTATCTTGCTATTCTCGTTCATTGATTTGTGCCTGCCAATACCCGTCATTTTATCCTGGATAATATGCCATGGCCTGCGAACCAGCAATTGCTGTTGTTCTGCAATCGTCTGAGCCGAAGATGTAAAAGCTATTGAAGTGAGAATTGTAGCGATTATGGTAACTAATACTGATCCCGAGTGCTTTTTCATAGTTTGTAAAGAACAGAAATAATTTTAAATCTGCAAACTTTACAAGGCAGACAACTTCCACAAAGGGTGAAACAGTTCCCAACCTCATAGGCTAACTTATAAACTAAAACTAAAACTTGTTGACTGCCTCCGCAAACGCCCACTTTTAATTTTCAACCTACTCTTTCAACTCCCGCCTATATCAGCATTTGCCACTGCATCTTCTTCAACCAATCTCTCTCTTTCAGAATATCCTGCATTTCGACCCGGAATTGTTTTTCATTGAACTTCTTGCCTTCCTTTGGTACCGCCGCCTCTTTTGTGGTAATTTCCCGCACTTCCAGTTTTGTTGCGTACCAGGTCGTATGCATGCGCGGAATGGCTAATCCCAGGATCATCCCCGGCAAACCACCAAAAGATTCAGGTCCGGAGGAAGGCAATATTTCATCTGTGTAAAATGCAATAACCACAATTGAATCAAAAATGCGACCAACTGCTTTCCGGCACTCAAAACCGGCGATGGTTCGTGGTTCATTGGTAATCTTCCAGTCGATTTTCTGAATGGAATCTGAAATCAGAAAATCACTTCCGAAAATATTTTTCTGGTTGACAAAGGTCTCATTCTTCAGGTCTTTGTAAACCGTATTGGAAATATAACTCAGTCCCCAATGAATCATCCTGTTATCCGGATCACGCCCGGTTTTATAAAGCGATTTTTCTTCGTTAAAATAAAGATCGAAATAGGTGACTGCAAACTTTGGAAGATTTTTCTTCATCATCTCATCCCACATACTTTCATCTTCCAGCAGAGAATGCTGGTTGGTTCTTTTTTCAAACTCAATTTTACCAGCTGTAATAAATTGCGGTTGAGCCTTTACGTTATATCCTGATCCGAGCAGGAAGATCAGTAAAAAGATTTTTATATATTTTTTCATGATTACCATGATTGAGGTTTACCATTTTTATTGAAATTCCAGATTACAGAGAGCATCATGTAGCGTTGGAATGTATTGTAAGTTCTTTCCGAAATAAAGTTGGTAGTAATATTTCTTCTGAAACCGATATTCTGTTTCAGGATATCAAATGCGTACAGACGCAGGCGAAGCTGATCGTTTTTCAACAACTTCTTATCAACCCATGCATTCAGCAAAACAGAGTTCACGTCAGTATCAAACACCGAAGTTTTCTGCCGGAAATTGGCCTGCAATTCAACGGAGAATTCCAGTTTCCATGGAAGAAAAACAGTCATGTCAAGATCGTGTCTCTGAATCCAGTAATTGGTTTTGATATCGGTACGGATGGATGATTCTGAGAAATTATATGTGAATACAGAATACGTACTCGCACTGAATTTCTTGTCCTTGTAAAAACGGACAGATGCATTCAAACCCGCACGACCGCTATTGATGGTGTTTTCTTCACCATTGATGAAGTTGATGTTTTTTGTGTATCCAAGGTTATATCCCATGCTGAAACTCCAGGGTGTCTTCTTGATTTTGAAGTTATAATCAAAGAAGCTGTTCGCATTGTAAACCCATGGTACGTTTACTGTCTGATAAATCCTGCGACCAAGTGAATCAACTACATCTCTTGAACTGAATGCATTCTGCGTCATATTCAGATAAGCGTTGATATAAAATCCGCTTTCCGACAGAAAATCATATCCTCCGAAATTGGCGTAGATATTATGGTTGACTGCAATCTTCAGATCTGGGTTACCGATATATACATTGAGCGGATCGGTGTTATCAACAATTGGCTGCAACTGTTCTATAGTAGGCTGTTGCGTGGATCCGTTGTAACCTACTCCGATATTCTTGTTTTTCTTCAGCGTGAAATTTGCCCTCGCCTGTGGGAAGAAATTAAGGAAGTTATAGCGAACGCTGGTATCAGTTTTCAGGTCTTTTTGTAAAAGACTGTTCTGCGCAACTGAACCACCAATAGAAAAATTGAATTTCTTAGGTTTAACATATCGATAGTTCAAACCACCTGTATTACTCAGCGTATTGTAGTTCAGATTGTTTGTCAGCGCATCAACTTCTTCATCATACTTCGGATCATTGGGATTCGATTTTTCCCATGTCTGACGGTTAGAGTTCCTGTGGTTATTCGCCAATGTATAATTGAATTCCAGGAAAGAACGCTTGGACAGAGGTTTAGTATAGGATACTCTTGCACTCAGGTTCAGTATCTTATTCTCATTGATCTTTCTCTGATCAATAAGATCCTGGCGGATCATGTTGCCCGAGTTGTCGAAATACTGGTTGTCTGCACGAAGATATCCTTCACCTGTTTGATTTGTATAATCTTCACGAAGAGTTACTGATAATGTATGACCAGCGTCTTTGAATTTTTTCCTGTAGAAAAGATTACTGTTTAATGCCTGATTGTCGCCATTGTTTGTAGTAATGCGTTGACTGGTATTAACTTTCTGATTTTCTTCATTCAGCGATTCAGTATTAAAGAGATTATTGTTGGTGTTTTCCCCGATAGATCCGTTTACAGTTAGTTTTATCGATGACGAAGAATCGATATTGTATTCATAGATGCCTTCCAGCTTATTCCTCATCCTGCTGTTGTAAGTTTTGTTCAGCTGGTTCTGGTAATAAAGTGTATCCGGAAGAATGTACTGCGTTTTTGTATTTACAGTAGCGTCGTTGTTGAGTTTGTTGAAGCGATAGTTTCCGTTTAAATGCTTTCTGTCATTATCCCATTTATTAGAAAAATGTGCACCTGCAGACCAGCTCGAAGGAAGACCTTCTCCATAAAAACTGGAACCGCCAAATTCGTCGTTGTTGTTGATCATGAAATACATTCCACCGTCATCACTCATCCCGCTTTCCATGCCGCCACTGCTCCCGCCGTAATTTGAATTTTCCTGCCAGTCCAGACCCGTTTTACCACTGTTCGACATGATACCAAATCCGGAGATCTTTTTCTTGCCCTTGAAATAGTTCATCATCGCATTATTATTGTAGTACTCCTGGAAGTTGGTTCCACCTTCCACTTTCCCGAAATATCCATTCTTCTTTTCTTCTTTTAATTTGAGATTGATCGTTTTCGTTTTTTCGCCATCATCAATTCCGGAGAATACTGCCTGGTCGCTTTTTTTATCGAACACTTCAACATCATCAACCATATCGGCAAGCAGGTTCTTTGTGGCGATGGTTGGATCATCACTGAAAAACTCTTCTCCATCCACCAGGACCTTTTGCACGCGTTGCCCTTGCGCCGTGACCTGTCCGTTCTTATCCACCTGGAAGCCCGGCATAATTTTCAGCATATCCTCCACAGAAGCACCTGCTTTTACAGCAAAACTATCTGCCTTAAACACCAGTGTATCTCCTTTGAAGCGGATAGCAGGCACAGTTTTTTTAATCACGATCTCCTCAAGCAACTTACTTTTTGGTGTGAGTGAAATATTTCCGATCATGTAGGGAGAAAAACTATTCAGGCTGAAAGTATCTGAATAGTCTGCAAAACCCGGATGACCGATCTGGATAATGTACTTGCCCGTATTAAGAAGGTTTAATTTAAAGCTTCCGTCCTGTGCGGTTCTTGTATAGCCTACAAGTGTTGAATCAGCCTGACGAAGTACGACGACAGAAGTTCTGTAAAGGTTCTTCTTATTTACAGTGTCCATGATTGTTCCCTGTACGGAACCTTCCTGGGCGCGGGTTAGCGAGGTAATACAAATAAGTAATAGGGTAAATAAAAATACTTTTCTCATGTACGCAGGTTGTAAGTTTTGGTTTCTCTATAAGTTACGAAATGCATCGTAGTCTAATATACGATAGGATTCGTAAAGAAAATTTATTGGTTTGTTTTAATTTTTCTCATGTTCTGCCACAGGTTAGTCCGCGATTTAAAATGGAAGCAGTTTGTAACGCGAAGAAACTTGTATTTATTTATAGCTTAAATTGTAAATGCCTTAATGTTACGTTAAACCCTTTCAACATTGTCATATGTCTCCTAAATCAGCTAAGCCGGTAACAGAGGGTCAGAAAACGAAAAAGAAAAAAGATGCAAAAAAGCCCAAAATGCATACAGCCGACAAAAATAAAATGAGGAGTGGCAGTAATCAGGGATCAAAACGATATGAAGACATTCATTTTGTTGATTCAACGAAACCAGTCTGGAACTATTCACTGTTTAATGAAGAAATCATCCGCAATTTTCAGCAGGGTACATGCTACGATGCATATCAGTATTTTGGTAACAAACAGGTATCAGTTCTTGATAAGACAGGTACGTACTTTGCTGTTTGGGCGCCGAATGCGACCCGTGTTACAGTGACAGGAAACTTTAATGACTGGGATAAAGAATCGCACGATCTGTTTGTAAGACTCGACAAGAGCGGAATCTGGGAGGGGTTTATTCCTGATATCAATCGAGGCGAGGTGTACAAGTACCATATTACCGGATTTGGTGGGGTACAACTGGATAAAGGCGATCCTTATTCGCATTTCTGGGAACATAAGCCAAAGACTGCATCTATTACATGGAATTTCGAGTACGATTGGAAGGATGAGGAATGGATGAAAACGCGCAAAAAACACAACTCCCTTCAGTCTCCTTATTCAGTGTATGAAGTTCATCTCGCGAGCTGGATGCGTCCTGATAAAAACAATGAAGACAGTTATAATTCCTACTGGCAGATTGCAGAACGACTTGTTCCTTATGTGAAAGAGTTAGGATTTACGCATGTTGAATTCATGCCGGTGATGGAGTATCCTTTTGATGGAAGCTGGGGCTACCAGGGAACTGGGTATTTTGCTCCAACGTCAAGGTTTGGACATCCGGAAGAATTTATGGCAATGATCGATTACATGCATCGCGAAGGCATCGGTGTAATCCTAGATTGGGTACCATCCCATTTTCCTTATGATAGTCATGGACTGTTCATGTTTGATGGTACGCATACGTACGAATATGCAGATATGCGTAAGGGTTATCATCCGGATTGGAACAGCTATATTTTTAATTACAGCAGGGGAGAAGTAAAATCATTCCTGATCAGCAATGCAAGATTCTGGTTTGAACAATTTCATATCGATGGAATTCGTGTGGATGCGGTTTCTTCCATTTTAAAACTTGATTATTCACGCAAAGCAGGAGAGTGGGAACCCAATGCATTTGGTGGTAATGGTAACCTGGAAGCGATTGCATTCATTAAGGATCTGAATGAAACTATCTATCGTGATTTTCCGGATGTACAAACCATCGCAGAAGAAGCTACTGACTGGCCCGGAGTATCCAGGCCAACCTGGCAGGATGGTCTTGGCTTTGGTATGAAATGGATGATGGGCTGGATGCATGATACGTTGAAGTATTTCAAACAGGATCCATTCTTCCGGCAATTTCAACAGGATCAGTTTACATTCAGCATGATGTATTTCTATGATGAAAATTTCATGTTGCCGTTAAGTCATGACGAAGTTGTTCATGGAAAATCACCAATGATTTATAAAATGCCTGGTGACGATTGGCAGAAGTTTGCCAACCTTCGATTGCTATATACCTACATGTTCACACACCCGGGCGGCAAACTGCTTTTTATGGGTAATGAATTTGGTCAGACCGCAGAATGGAATTACAAATCAGAACTTGATTGGGGATTGCTGTCTTTTGAAAATCATGCCGGACTAAAAAAATGTGTGAGCAGGTTATCCAGACTTTATCGTGAAGAACCTGCATTATATGAATTGCAATTTGACCAGGGTGGTTTTGAGTGGGTTGATCTTAATCATCGCCAGGAATCGGTAGTTGTATTCAGGCGCAAAGGCAAGCAGGCAAAGAATGATGTGCTGGTGATTCTTAACATGACGCCGGTGGTCAGAAATGACTGGAAAATTGTGGTAGAAGGAAAAAGTGAATGGAAAGAAATTTTCAACAGTGACGAGAAGGATTTCTGGGGAACCGGAAATGTGTTTAATCCCGAAATAGGTGTAAAAATATTAGATAAAAAACTCAAACGTTTTGAAATAAACCTACATTTACCGCCGTTAGGAGGGGTTGTTATCCGATAATACCCAATCCTATTCGTTATGAAAACGCTGACCCTCATTACCACTCTGTGTTCCATTTCATTATGGACCGTTGGTCAGGATGCCGACTCGGCATCCGTCTATTTCCAAAAAGGCATTACTGAAAAAGAGACCGGCAGATACAAACCTGCTGTTGAGTATTTTCAGAGATCTGTGCAATTTGATTCAACAAGAATAAACAGTCAGAGGGAGCTGGGCCTGGCGGCTTTGGAGATTCGTCAGTTCGAAACCGCAAAAAATGCGTTTAACAAAGTACTTCAGTTCGATTCAAAAGATACTATTGCACTGGACAGACTTACCAATTTTTATTTTTCCTTCAGAAAATGGGACGATGCGATTCGATATGGTTTGGTGATGCTCGAATTGAATATTGGAAAAAAAATAAATTACCTCGTTGGTAAAAGTTATTATGAAAAGGAAGATTACGGAAAAGCTTTTCGCTATCTGGATGCTGCATACAAAGAAGAACCAACACGAGCTGAAATACCTTTTCTTTTTGCGCGTGCATTAGTTGAGATGAGCAATTATAAAGGAGCGGTAAAGTATTACAATGAAGCGATTGCTTTGGACAGCACAAAAACACAGTGGCTCACTGAACTTGCTTTGGCCTATTCTTCTTTGCCAAATGAATTGAAAGCTATTGAGTGTTACGAACTTGCACTGAGGAGAGGACACAAGGCCGATGCTATATTCATGGAGAATCTTTCTAATTCCTACATATCTGCAGGTATGCCGGAAAGAGGCATCAAGGTATTGGTACAATTGCTGGAAAAACGCCCCGGCGATCTTGAACTCTTATATAGTGTTGCAGACACTTATTACCGTATGGGCAAATTTGAAACTGCTATCGAACACTGGGGGCGTATTCTGCAATATGATAGTGAAGACGCAAAATCGCTTTACATGATCGGCATTGCTTATCAGAAAAACGGCGACAAAACAAAAGGCGCTGCCATTTGTGATAAAGCCATATCGATGGATCCTTCATTGAGGAATTACAAACAGGAGAAGAAGTTATGAGGTATAACGTATAACATTAAACGTAGAACGTCTGCGCTTGCGGGTTAAAAATTCTTTCTATTAGTTTAGATGTATTGTTGAAATCTTTCAATCGCCCGAGATTATACAGCATTCCTCATTTCATCGTGAAAAAGATAATGAAAGGTTGGTTCACCGTTACCGGAAGATCTTACGTTTTACGTTCTACGTTTAACGTCTTACATTTAAAGAATCAAGCCATGCAATCGCTAACTGCGGCCAGGTATTCAGTACCGGATCTTTTGGTGCAAGACCAAATCCATGTCCACCATGGGGATAAATGTGCAGGGTTGTGGGAATATTGTATTTTCTCAGCGCTTCATAAAATACGATTCCATTTTCAGGCGGTACTACTTTGTCGTCGTTACCATAAATCAGGAACGTAGGAGGAGTTTCAGCTGTTACCCTGTTTTGAGTACTCAATGAATCTCTGAAAGCTGAGGTTGAATTTTTCCCTGTAAGCATATCACGGCTTCCTTTGTGAGTAAAGCTATCGTTCAATGCGATTACCGGGTAAACAAGAATGGCAAATGAAGGCCTGGTATTTTGTCGTTCTAATATATTCGTTGATGATGGATTGCCTTTTGTGAACATCGTTGCGCCCATGGAAGCAAGATGGCCTCCTGCAGAGAAACCAATAATTCCTGTTCCCATCGTATCAATATTGAATTCGGCTGCGCGTGAACGTATGATCTGCATAGCACGTGTAACATCATCCAGTTGTGCAGGGAATCGGCTGCCTGTTTGGTTCCCATCATTCAAACGATACATCAGCATGAATGCATGATATCCGTGTTCATTGAAGAATGCAGCGATGTCAAATCCCTCGTGTTTATTGGCCAGTGCAGTATAACCGCCCCCCGGACAAATCAGGATTGATTTTTTTGATCCTTCCACTTTTGATGGAAAAACCATCAGGTAAGGAGGCTCATCAATTTTCGAAGATCCACCAATCCTGAGATTGGGCTGATCAGGATATAGCAGGATTTTCTGTTGAGCAACGAGATCGTATTGAATCATAAGGAGCGTGAAGATGATGATAAAACGTTTCATGGGTGAAAGATAGTGTTTTTTGGAAGGCTGAAGGTGGCGCGGCAAAGGTCGAATATGTAAGTAGTAAGAGGAACAGCCAGGCAATTGGTAGCAGCCTACTTTTGAGATGTTTGCTGTCTCTGTTTTCAGTTTTATGTTTCTGACTAAAGAAAAAGGCAATAGAAATTTGGGACTTGCCGGATAAAAATTTCAATTGCCCGGGATTTATCCCGGGGATAAAAGTTGCAAATCAGGTCCGGGGCCTCAGCCCATCAACTTAACAACTGATAATTTATTATTTTCCGAAAAAAGTAAAATAATTCCTGTAACCTGATTTAGGTTTGGGCTAACCTTTCACTTCGCCCTTTTATTACTAAGCTTCTCACCATTCGTCACTCGCAAATCGGCCTTCGTCCTTCTTTTACATTCTTTCCGGAACCCTTATCCCAAGCAATTTCATTGAAGAAGAAAGTACCAACGCCGTCATAGCAGCTATGCGTAACCGAAGTTGCTTTTTTGACTCGGTTTCTGCCTGCATAACAGAATGTTCTGCATAAAAGGAATTAAAAGTTTTTGCGAGATTGAAAGCATATATCGCAATTACAGAAGGATTCAATTCGGATGCGGCCTGCGCAATAATGTCTTCGTATTGTTCAAGTGATACCAGCAAGGATTTCTCGAGCGGAAACAATTTATCACTGTCAATCCCCTCGAAAGCCGGATCAATTTTTTCTTTGCGCAAAATTGATTTGATGCGCGCATGAGTATATTGAATAAATGGCCCGGTGAATCCATGAAAATCAACGGACTCTTCCGGATTGAAAACCATTTTCTTTTTTGGGTCCACACGAAGCAGGAAAAATTTCAATGCACCAAGACCAATAGTATCGTAAAGTTCATTCAAGGCCTCCGGGGCAAAATCCTGCACCTTTCCCAGCTCCGCAGTATGTTTCGCTGCAATTGCATTCATCTCTGCAACAATATCATCGGCATCAACAACTGTACCTTCGCGGCTTTTCATTTTTCCAGTAGGTAATTCCACCATTCCGTAAGAGAGATGATAGATTGAATCAGCATAGGGTAAACCAATTTTCTGACAAATCAGTTTTAAAACTTTCATGTGATAGTTCTGTTCATCACCAATCACATAAATGCTCTTATCAATTCCATATTCTTTGTATTTGTCCTGCGCAAGACCGATATCCTGCGTGATATAAACGGAAGTTCCATCTTTTCTCAAAACCAGTTTTTCATCAAGACCATCAGCAGTAAGGTCAATCCACACACTTCCATCATCTTTTCTGAAAAAGACTCCTTTTTCCAACCCGTCCTGAACTGTATCTTTACCTAATAAATAAGTTTCGCTCTCGTAATAAGTGCGATTAAAATCACTTCCGATTTTTTTATAGGTTTCATCAAAACCTGCATAAACCCAGGAGTTCATCATCTTCCACAATTGAATTGTCTCCGGATCGCCTTCTTCCCATTTTTTCAGCATTTCCTGCGTTGCTTGCATGATCGGCGCATTTTTTTCTGCATCGGCTTTCGACTGACCAGCAGCAACCAACGCGTCGACTTCAAGCTTGTAAGCGTCATTGAATTTCACATAGTAGTCGCCGACAAAATGATCGCCTTTCTGATTCGTGCTCTCCGGAGTTGCACCGTTGGAAAAAAGTTTCCATGCAAGCATGCTCTTGCAAATATGAATACCACGATCGTTTACAATACAACTCTTGATGACTTCATTGCCACTTGCTTTCAGAATTTCTGCAATACTCCATCCCAGAAAATTATTACGAAGGTGACCAAGGTGTAAAGGCTTATTCGTATTGGGTGAACTATATTCCACCATTACTTTCACACCATTTGGAGCGTGTTTGCCATATTCTTCTTTCTGATAATTTTCTTTCAAGAGATCAAGCCAGAAAGATTCAGCGATAGTCAGATTCAGAAATCCTTTAATAATATTAAATCCAGTAAATAGTTCCGGACTGCGTTTGATCAGTTCAGATCCGAGTTTATTACCGAGTTCGTCCGGAGAAAGTTTTAAAGATTTAACCAGTGAAAATAGTACAACAGTATAGTCACCTTCAAATTCAGGTTTGGTCTGATTGACCTGGAAATCTTTCTCAGTGAAAGCCATGTTGAATAAACCTTCCAGTGCCGAAACTACTTTTTCTTTAACAATCGCTCCTATCATAATTTCAATATGGCTGCAAATGTACGATTCACTAATTTCATGAAAACCGGAATCCTATGCGGATGATTATTTTTTGTTTCAGCTTTTTCTTTTTCTGGGTGGGAAAGAATCAAAGTTCCAGTGTCAACATGCAAAAAGAATTTGATATCGAGGGCCATCGGGGTTGTCGGGGATTGATGCCTGAAAATACCATAGCTGCCATGCTTCACGCAATAGATATCGGTGTGAATACTCTTGAGATGGATGTGGTAATTACCAAAGACAGCCAGGTGGTACTTTCTCACGATACTTACATGAGTAAGGATATCTCTACAAGTCCGGAAGGAAATTTTCTTACTGCTGAAAATGAAAAGTCGTTCAATATATACGGAATGAATTATGCGGATCTGAAAAAATGGGATGTAGGAATGAAACCACATCCAGGGTTTCCGCATCAGAAGAAAATCAGGGTTTACAAACCGCTGCTTTCAGAAGTTTTTGACAGCGTTTCTGCCTATATCAAATCCAATCACAAAAAACCCGTTCAGTTTAATATTGAAACAAAAACGCAGCCATCAAAGGACAATATCGGTCATCCCGCACCGGAAGTTTTTGTGAGATTGCTGATGGATGTGGTGAAGTCAAAAAAAATGGAATCGATGGTGATTATTCAATCATTCGATCCAAGAACGCTGGAGATTATCCACCGCGACCATCCTGAAATCAAAACAGCTCTTTTGGTTTCCGGGATAAAAAACGCTGATACTCCCACAGCGCTTACACAACTTAGTTTTAAACCTTCCATTTTTAGCCCTGAATATCACCTCGTTAATAATGCCATGGTTAATTATTGCCATCAAAACGGTATAAAGATCATTCCCTGGACGGTAAACGAAAAGTCTGAAATGGACAAATTAAGAGCTATGGGAGTTGATGGGTTAATTACCGATTATCCCGACAGGGCTATGATTAATTAAAATTGTTTTTTATTTTAGCTTCTTCCCATCGGAAAGTTAAACCCGATCACAATTTTCTTTCTTATTCCTCTGAAGAATTAACTTTGCCCTCCCTGTTCCGGGATGCGATTCAAATAATTTACGCATATTATTCGTTGATATTAATAAGGTTAGGCCTGATATGGTATCCTTGATTGAAAATATAATCGATTTCTTTTATCCGCCTTTCAGCAGGATAATGAACCGGCTTACTTTCCGCTATGCAGCTTGTGGTGGTGGAAATACTGTCCTGGACATTCTCATTTTTTACCTCAGTTTCCATTTCCTGTTTCACGAACAGGTTGTTCACCTGGGATTTATAGCGATCAAGCCACATAAAGCAGCTTTCCTGGTAGCGTTCCTGATAACTTTTCCGATTGGATTTCTATTGATGCGCAATATAGTTTTCCAGGGATCGGCAATACGTGGTCGTACGCAATTGGTGCGGTATTTTCTTACTGTTCTGATCTGCCTGATCCTGAATTATATCTTTTTAACGTTGTTTGTTGAATACCTTCATATCTACCCGACGGTAGCCAAGATTATGACAACACTGATCGTAATGCTTTTCAGCTATACATCGCAACGCTTCTTTACATTCAAAGTGAGTTCTATTTAATCTACCATTCCAGCTTAGTAAGCGTCAGTCTCAGATTTCCGGTACTGCTCAATCTTACAATTAATTTTTCTTTGGAAGGCATCAATCGGTCCAGCGTAACTGCATTAACTGCACCGTTCACCCATACACCCGGGTATAATTCTTTGGGAACCTGGTTGTTCACCTGGCTAATCAGTGATTTCTCGTACGTATTCAGGTCGAATTTGGTATAAGATTGAAGTACCTGGAGGATTTTTTTATTGAAAAGCCATTTTGCTGTTTTTACCAGCATGTCTTTTGTTCTGATATCGTAATCAAGATTATTAACAGAAAGCTGTTTTGTGCTGACATCGTATGCTGGGTTTCCGGTGAGATAAAATGTGCCTGTTTCTGAACCTGAAAAATCAAGTTTGAAAATCAGTTTTTCGCCGTCTGCGCCATAGATCTGGCAGTTCTCAATAATTACATGTTTACCCACCTGCTCAATATCGATTCGTTTTTTGTAGAGTTTCTGATTGAGAATACGACTCAATGAATCATAATCCAATTGCGCATCGAGATGTAAAGAAAATCCGCTCCTGAGCTGAAAATCGCTAATGTCAGGGATTACAGTACGCAGTACAGGAGCAGGTTTTTGTTGAGTAATTACAGGTCTTGCCGAAATGCCCAGTGAGAAAACAAGCGTATCATTTTGTACGTGCAGTCTGCTGATGCGTAGTTTTTCGGGGTTGACACGGAGATAACCCAAACCTGCGAGAGAAATTACATTGCTGAGGCTGTCCCAGAGTTGTTGAAATTTTGGACGCAGCTGCATAATCCGGATACTGTCTTCAATGGCTTTGCGCGCATCATCCATCTGAACCAACAGCCGATCCATTATTGTCGATGTAATATCATAACTCCAGAAGCACATATTACATTTATCCAACGGTACGGGCTTGAGGCTTTTGATCAGTGGCTGCAGGGAAAAATTGCTGTTCAACCGCATATCAATAGTATAGCCCACCTGTACCCGACGTTCTGCTTCTTTCAAGCCGCAGGTACAGGGCGGTGACCATGGAGTGATCGCCGTTTGGGAACTGCCGACTCCGGCGCAAAGTCGCTGCGAACCTGCTATGGCATAATAGCCGAGAAATTCCAGCTTCAATTCTGATCCATGACCTGTCAATTTCACCGGGCCTCTTCTGAACCGATACATGTATCGCGTAGTACAACTATCAACTACAAAGTCATTGGGGTAGCCGTCAGAAACATACTGCAGTTCAATTTGTGATTCCGCCATTTTTACAATGGGCTGCAGTGGAATCTGAACGGGAATGTCAATATCCGAGAGAGGTAGTGTATCGACAATATTATTATTTAAAGCAGGCTTCTCCGGAATGATTTTTTTCGTGCATGAGGTATAAGAAACACAGAAAATAAACATCGCAAAAAGCGTATAGGTATAACGGTTAGAATATTGCATATCGGGTATCAAATATAAAACACAAAGAAGTCTGCAAAGCTGTCTGTTTATTGTCAGATTCTTATATATCTGCCAGCGATAAATTATCGGCACAAAACTAAATTCCGAGCCACTACCTTTGAATCGATGGAAAAAAATAGCGAAACTGCCCTGGAAACGTTGGAAACGGATGTAATTATTGTTGGTGCGGGTCCTATTGGCCTTGCCTGCGGAATTGCCTGCATACAAAATAATCTCAGGTACGAGATTATAGAGAAAGGCGCATTGGTGAATTCTCTTTTTAATTACCCGCTCAATATGACATTTTTCTCCACTTCAGAAAGGCTGGAGATAGGTAATGTTCCTTTTATTTCCCATAACCCCAAGCCCACGCGGGATGAGGCTTTGGAATATTACAGAAGGGTTGCGATGCATTGGAAATTGAACACCCGGTTGTATGAAAGGGTTCTTACACTGGAAAAAAACAATGAAGAATTCGATGTGATGACGTCCCGAAACAGATACCACGCAAAGGCCGTAATCATAGCCACAGGTTTTTATGATATACCCAACCTGATGCATATTCCTGGCGAGTCGCTACCTAAAGTTCATCACTACTACAAAGAGCCGCACAATTATTACGGACAGAAGCTGGTGGTAGTAGGAGCGGCCAATTCTGCAGTGGATGTGGCGCTGGAGACCTGGAGAAAAGGCGCCGAGGTAACCATGGTAGTCCGGGAAGGGGAGATTGGTTCCAATGTCAAATACTGGGTACGGCCGGATATTGTTAACAGGATCCGGGATTCAGAAATTACAGCGTGGTTTAATTCGTCATTGATTGCGATCCGCGAAGGTGAAGTGGATATCCAAACACCTGAAGGCCTGATTACAATACCGAATGATTATGTACTTGCAATGACCGGCTATCTTCCGGACTTTGCGTTTTTAAAAGATGCGGGAATTGAAATTGGCAAGGATGAAATGCATACGCCGATCCACAATAGTGAAACTATGGAAACCAACGTGTCAGGGTTATACCTCGCAGGTGTAGTTTGTGGCGGTCTTCAAACCAATAAGTGGTTTATAGAAAATTCAAGGGTTCATGCGGATAAGATCATAACTCATCTGCTGGAAACTCGCATCTCATAAAAGGATAGGAACAAAAGTCAGAAGTTGTAGAAATTTTCTGCTAAAAAGTCATTGTTCAGACCTGGCAGGTTTCTAAAACCTGGCAGGTCTTTAAACCTCGCAGGTCTTAAACCTAGGAGGTCTTAGACCTACCAGGTTGGGTGTTTGTTACTCAGCCTTACTGACAAGTTTTCATTTTTCAGCACCCGGCATGGCTATTGTTAACCATTACTAAACATTTAAATAGACATTTTAAATAGTCATTATTATGGGAAAAATAATTGGTATTGATTTAGGAACAACCAATAGCTGCGTTGCGGTAATGGAAGCGAACGAACCCGTTGTCATTGCCAATGATGAAGGACGTCGCACCACGCCCAGTGTTGTGGCTTTCCTTAAAAATGGGGAACGCAAGGTGGGTGATCCAGCTAAAAGGCAGGCTATCACTAACCCCATAAATACCATTTCCAGTGTAAAAAGGTTCATGGGCCGCAGATATGACGAAGTAACAGAGGAAATGAAGCACTGGAGCTATAAGGTTGTAAAGGGAGACAATAATACAGTTCGTATTGACATAGATGGTCGTTTATATACTCCACAGGAAATCAGTGCAATGGTTCTTCAGAAAATGAAGAAGATTGCTGAAGATTACCTCGGTCAGGATGTTAACGAAGCCGTAATCACGGTTCCTGCTTACTTCAACGACGCGCAGCGACAGGCTACAAAAGAAGCCGGTGAAATTGCTGGTCTGAACGTAAGAAGGATCATTAACGAACCTACCGCTGCAGCACTTGCTTACGGTCTCGATAAAAAACACCAGGATAGCAAAATCGCTGTATTTGACCTGGGAGGTGGTACGTTTGATATTTCTGTTCTTGAGCTGGGTGATGGTGTATTCGAGGTAAAATCAACCAATGGTGATACTCACCTCGGTGGTGATGATTTCGATAAAGTGATCATGGACTGGTTGGCAGAAGAGTTCAAAAAAGAAGAAAATATAGATCTGAGAAAAGATCCGATGGCCCTGCAACGGCTGAAAGAAGCTTCAGAAAAAGCAAAAATCGAATTGTCTTCTTCTTCCGAAGCGGATATCAATCTACCTTATATTACCGCTGTTGATGGTGTGCCGAAACACCTGGTAAAGAAATTAAGCAGGGCTCAGTTTGAAAAACTGGCAGACTCACTTTTTGATCGTTGCCTGAAACCATGTGAGCAGGCATTGAAAGATGCAGGTCTTTCTGCTTCTCAGATCAATGAAGTAATCCTGGTGGGAGGTTCTACACGTATCCCTAAAGTTCAGGAGATCGTTGAGAAATTCTTCGGCAAAAAACCCAACAAAAGCGTTAACCCGGATGAGGCTGTAGCGATTGGTGCTGCTGTACAGGGTGCGGTTCTGACCGGCGAAGTGAAAGATGTGTTGCTGCTCGACGTAACTCCGCTCGGACTGGGTATCGAAACTTTAGGTGGTGTGATGACGGTGTTGATTCCATCAAACACAACTATTCCGACAAAGAAATCAGAAACATTCTCTACTGCTGCAGATAACCAGCCTGGCGTACAGATTCATGTATTGCAGGGTGAGCGTCCGCTGGCAAATCAGAATAAAACACTTGGTATTTTCAACCTGGATAATATTCCTCCTGCACCAAGAGGTGTACCCCAGATCGAAGTTGCGTTTGATATCGATGCCAATGGTATCCTGCACGTAACTGCGAAGGATAAAGGCACTGGTAAGGAGCAGAAAATCAGGATCGAAGCAGGCAGTGGTTTGACGAAAGAAGAGATTGAAAAAATGAAAAATGAAGCCAAGGCAAACGAGGCTTCAGATAAACAGGCGAAAGAGAAGATTGAAAAACTTAATACTGCCGATGCGTTGATTTTCCAGACGGAAAAACAATTGAAAGAGTTTGGCGAAAAACTTCCTGCTGACAAAAAAGAGGCAATCGAAACTGCTGCTAACAAACTAAGGGAAGCACACAAACTCCAGGACGTTGCTGCGATAGATGCAGGTACTGCTGAGCTTAATAACGCATGGAATGCTGCGAGCCAGGATATGTACAATGCTTCACAGCAGGGGGGTGCTCCTGCGGGTGACGAACAGCCGAAATCAGATACTGGTGCCGCAAATGGCTCAGAAAATGTGACGGATGCTGAGTTTGAAGAAGTGAAATAAGCTTACGTTTTAATAAAAAACCCCGTGAATTTTCTCACGGGGTTTTTTTATTACAAAATGAAGTTTCAACCGTCCGGATAAAATCTGAATTATTTTCAAATGTATGATAGCAATAATCAGTCATCCTTTTAGGGTTAGTAAAGAGTCTGTTTTTCTTGCATGGAAACTCCTCGGCAGTATTACTTTGATTCTTTTTTTTAGACTTTCAACATATGCGCAGGAAAACGTGTGCAATTGTTCGAAAAACTTTGAAAGGTTGATCGGGAAACTGGAAACAAATTACATAGCATATCAACTCATAAAAAATGAGATAGAAAAGAATTATGAATCTCACAAGTTCCGGTTTAAAACTTTAGCAGCGGAGACTAATGACAACAATTGCACAAAGTTATTACAGGAGTTCCTGTCGTTCTTCCATGATGGACATTTGTTCGTGAGTGAGTATCCGGATTTTCCTGCAGCAGATCTTGAAAAAACAAAAGCCGAAATCAAACAGAACATGTACGATCTGAATCGGATGCATCCTATTGGTCGATCTCCGATCGAAGGCTATTGGACAGATGGTCAATCTAAGTTTGTAATCGTTCAAAACAAAAACAGTAATATACCATTTGAATGGGTGGCAATTATTCTGGAAACAAAAGACAGTACAAAAAAAGGTGAAATAAAATTTGCTGTAGACAAATCCGGAAATTCCTGGGAGGGAATTTACTATACGAACGCCTACGCATACCGTTATGTGAAAATCACACCTTATAAAGAGAACTCCATTTTATCAGTCTGGGGTGGTATTCTGTGGGGAAAGTTATCTGGCAAAGATGATTCGGTTTATAATCCTGTTTTACCAACGGTTAAAAAAATCGATAACGAAAATGTACTGCTCACTATTCCCAGTTTTCTGGTTGATGCGAAAGACTTTGATAAAGTGCTGATTGAAAATATAGAAACTCTTCTTTTTGCAAACAACCTCATCATCGACATACGTGGCAATACCGGAGGCAATGGTATTTATTTTAATTTGATGCGATTATATTATGAAAAACCAGCCGTCAGCTCAAGAGGTCTTGCACTTTCTTCGGCTGATAACATAACTTATTTTGAGAAATTTGCATCTACTCGTTCAGGCGATCCCTATGTGCCTGTCATAAAAGCAATGCGCGAAAAACCAGGCGGAATTGTTGCCGGCCCTGACTTCAGGGATCTCGGGCTGACGCCGGAGAAAACGAATATTCAAAAAGTAGTGATTCTCACTGACCGTGGAAATATGAGTGCAGCAGAAACTTTTGTATTGTATTCAAAAGCAGTGAGCAATAAAGTGATTACGATGGGTGATAACACTGGTGGAGTTGTTGATTTCAATAATATCAACATGATTAAAATTGGATGTGATAAACATGGAATTTATTTCGGCTATCCGACCTATACATTACACGACAAAGTAATTGAGCATGGCTATAACAAAAATGGAATTCCTCCGGATGTGAAAATTGACTCTGGCGTTCCAGATAAGATTGCTTTTGTGCTTGAATATCTGAAACAAAAATAAAACCGCCACATGTCCGATACTTGCAAGTATCGGACATCTGGTGGAAATGCTAAGTTTCAAAAATCGTTTACGAAAAAACAAGTGGTTTTTCTTTTTTGCAAACAGATTTTTCTCCTGAAAAAACATAAAAAAACTCCGGCCAAAAATGTACCGGAGTCAATGTCGTTTCAATTGCTGTTGGTTAGGTGAGCAATGCTGAACAAACGAGGATCACAGCCAGATACAGTACGGCCAGTCCAACGATCTTCAGATTCTCAACATACAGTGTAACATTTTTCATGGAACTGATTTTTTGGGTAAAAAAATAACGCCGGATACAACCGGAAACCAGTTCTCAAAAGGGGCGGAATAAAATCGTTGCTTTAGGCAAACGTGGGTAAAGTCCAGGGATTAGGACGCCTTATTAACGATGGTTTTTTTTAGCATATTGCAGAAAAATGTACAGCAAAATCAAATGCATGTTTAGCGCATTGAAAATCTGAAGGATAACAAGAAAAATTTTTAAAACATTTTTTACAACTCGACCCAGGTGTGGTCCGCAAGTAGCTTTACAGCAGCTCTTAATTTCCGATAAGGTCCCGCTCCGCCGCCCCATTCTTTCGGGCTGATCATCGACAGTACGTGGCTACCGTCATTCTTTTCATACAGATAGTAACACTGACCAATAACCGGTGAAAATGAAAGCTTTGCGTAATAAATGATCAGAGAAAGTTCTTTTCGTTTTTGAATTTCCTGCGCCTGGAGTGCAAGCAGTTCAATTTGTCTTCGGATCTGCTCCATCTGCATTTGTGTCTGTTCTTCCATTGCAGTGAGTGCTTTGTGCCTGATCACACCTTCTTTTGTTGGTCGGATCACAGCGCCGGACACTGATGCCGAATAGGGTAGCACCTGCATTTGTTTGTGGTAGTACTCCTGGTTGCAATAAGGTTGATGATCAGGTGTTAATCCTTCTTCCTTGATCATCAGGTAACCATCGGGCATAATCGAATAGCTGATCTGGAAGGTTTTGCCTTTGTTCCTGAAAAAGGAAATTTCGAAATGAATTCCATCTTCAAAAAAAGCCCTGTATTCTTCAGCAACTTCGGAATGATCAAATGGATGAATTTCATTATCCGGCAGGAAATCAAATTCTGTGGAAAAAGCATGATTGTCCAGCGTTACCCAGTTTTTCGAAAGATGCAATGTCTTTTCATCCTCACCAGTCGCAAGTTTGAAAATTCCGGACCTGGGTCTTTCACCTTGTTCGTAAGAACCTTTTTCCGGAAAAAGCTGCCATGAAGCAAGGAAATTATAGGCTTTTATCATTTGTTCAGTAATACCCGTTAAACCGAATATCCAGGTGCAATATTAGTACAGACTTTCTTTCACAATTCAAATCCTTGTGTAACCGGAAAAAATCCGAATTTTGCACCGGAAAAAACAACATTTTAAACTTAAAGGATGACACAAGAGCAGATTAAAGATATGAGAGACCGCCTGAGCGTCTTGAGGAGGTTTCTTTGACGTCGCTAACCGACAATATAAAGTAAACGAAGACAAGCAACTTTCGCTGTCTCCCGGATTCTGGGACGACAATAAGCGGGCTACTGAGATTCTGAAGAATATCAAGCTGAACGAATACTGGTTGGGTTTGTACGAAAGCACAGAAACGGCTGTGGAGGATTTCGCCATTCTTTACGATTTCTGGAAAGCGGGAGAAGGCACGGAAGAGGAAGTGAAAGAAGCTCATCAAAAGGCGATACAGGCTTTGGATGAAGCCGAATTCAAGAGCACACTGAATCAACCCGAGGACGAACTTCCGGCTGTTCTGCAGATCAATTCCGGTGCTGGTGGTACTGAAAGCCAGGACTGGGCAGAAATGCTCGCGCGTATGTATCGGATGTATGGACAGAAACAGGATTGGTCAGTAACTGAACTCGACTGGCAGGATGGTGACGGCGCAGGAATAAAAACCTGTACTCTTCAGTTTGATGGTCCTTTTGCCTACGGATTTCTGAAAGCTGAAAACGGGGTACACAGACTTGTACGCATTTCACCATTCGATAGCAATGCAAGAAGGCATACATCTTTTGCTTCCGTGTACGTATACCCGCTGATTGATGATAGTATCGAAATTGAAGTCAATCCTTCTGATATTGAATGGGCGTTTTTCAGAAGTGGTGGTGCCGGTGGTCAGAACGTAAATAAGGTGGAAACAGCAGTCCGGCTGACCCATAAACCCACGGGTATCATCGTAGAATGTCAGCAAGCTCGTACGCAGGGCGAGAACCGGGAGAAAGCGATGACGATGCTGAAGAGCCGCTTATACGAAGAAGAGATGCGTAAGCGTGAAGCAATTAAAAATGCAAACAACGCAACCAAGAAGAAGATCGAGTGGGGAAGCCAGATTCGCAGCTATGTCTTCCATCCATATAAAATGATCAAAGATCATCGTACAGATTTTGAAGTGGGTAATGTGCAACCGGTAATGGATGGTGAACTTGACGGATTTATCAAAGCATTCCTGATGATGGAAAAGGAACAGGAAGCGTAAATAATTAATTCAATCAGCAAAAATATTTTAAATGAACTACGGAGATTTTCATTTACCTATTCCTTCGAACGAGCCGGTGCTGACTTATGGTCCGGGTACATCGGAAAAAAAAAGGCTCAAAGAAGTTCTCGCAGAACTTAAAAGCGAAGAGGCCGATATTCCCATGTATATCGGTGCGAAGGAAGTGCGTACAGGCAAAAAATCAAGCCTGCATCCGCCACATGAAAAATCACATGTGCTCGGGTATTACCACAATGGTGATGAGAAACACGTACACCAGGCGATTGAAGCTGCGTTGGCAGCGAAAGCCTCCTGGGCTGAACTGAGCTGGGAAAACCGCGCAAGCATTTTTCTGAAGGCTGCAGATCTGATCGCAACGAAATACCGTCCTTACATGAATGGGACTACGATGCTTGGTCAGAGTAAAAATGCTTACCAGGCTGAGATTGATGCTGCCTGTGAATTGATTGATTTTCTACGTTTCAATGTTCATTATTTATCAGAAATATACCGCCAGCAACCTTTGAGTTCTGCAGGTGTGCATAACCGTTTAGAGTATCGTCCGCTGGAAGGCTTTGTACTTGCAGTCACTCCATTCAATTTTACTGCTATCGGTGGTAATCTTCCTACGTCTGCTGCGATGTGTGGAAATGTGGTGGTATGGAAACCTGCACACACGCAGATCTATTCTGCACAAATGTTCATGCGTATTCTTAAAGAAGCAGGATTGCCGGATGGTGTCATCAACCTGATTTATGTTGACGGGCCTGTGCTGGGAAAAGTATGTTTTTCCCATCCTGATTTTGCAGGAGTGCATTTCACCGGTTCGACTGGTGTGTTTAACCAGATGTGGAAAACGATGGGAGAGAATATCAGCAAATACAAAACATATCCGAGGATAGTAGGAGAGACCGGCGGAAAAGATTTTTTATTGATTCATAGTTCTGCTGATCCTGCTGTTGCTGCAACAGCGTTGTTGAGGGGAGCTTTCGAATACCAGGGACAGAAATGCTCAGCTGCATCGCGGGCATATATTCCTTCCAATCTTGCTGATGAAATTAAAAAGCAACTGAAAGATGGAATTAAAAGTTTTAAGATGGGAACGGTCGAAGATTTTTCCAATTTCATCAATGCAGTGATCGATGAAAAATCATTTGATAAAATAGCTGATTACATTGAAAATGCGAGGAAGGATAAAAAAGCTGATATCATTGCCGGCGGGAAAACGGATAAGAAGAAAGGTTGGTTTATTGAACCAACTGTGATCGAAGCAAAAGATCCGCAGTATGTAACCATGTGCGAAGAGATTTTTGGCCCGGTACTGACGATCTATGTTTATAATGCGAATAAATTCAATGATGTCCTTGAACTGGTTGATACTACGTCTCCTTATGCGCTAACAGGTTCGATAATTGCCCGCGACAGATCGATTGTGGAGCTCGCTACAAATAAACTCAGAAACGCCGCTGGTAATTTTTATATCAATGACAAACCAACAGGAGCAGTCGTTGGTCAGCAACCATTTGGCGGAGCCAGAGCTTCGGGAACAAATGATAAAGCAGGTTCAATGCTGAATCTTTATCGCTGGCTGAGCGCGAGAACGATAAAGGAAACTTTTAATCCTCCCACAGATTATAAGTATCCGTTTCTGGCGGAGAAGTGAGGAAGGAGAATACAGAAACAGAAAACCGGGACTGCAAACAAAGACGCTAAAGGAGAATAATTGTTTTTTTAATCAGACATTCAATTTCTTTGTATAATCGATGCAGGATTTAAAGACCATACTGGACACCGATCAATTGCAGTTGACGTTAAAAAGGCTTTCTCATCAGCTGATCGAAAATCATTATCCTTTTACTGATACCTGTTTTATCGGTATACAACCGCGTGGTGTTCCTGTCAGTGATTATATCACCACCTATATTAAATCGCTTTACCCTCAGCAACAGATCAATTATGGAAAGCTGGATATCACATTTTATCGCGATGATATCCGGAATGAACTTCATATTCCTAGTGTAACGGATCTGCCATTTTCAATTGAAAACCGCAAAGTGGTTCTGATTGATGATGTTCTTTATACCGGCAGAACCATCCGCGCAGCAATGGATGCCCTGCTGGACAACGGACGCCCTTCTAAAGTAGAACTCTGTATCCTCGTCGACCGCCGCTTCAGCAGGCAGTTACCCATTCATCCCGATTATTGCGGCAAAGCCATTGATTCCATTATTACGCAGAAAGTGAAGGTGTTTTGGGGAGATGATGCGAAGGTGGTTCTGTACGATAGACTCTAGGCAGGAGTAGGGAGGCAGGAGAATTAGTGGAAAGGAGATAGTCACAAGCATCCGGAGTGAGTTTTTATCAGAATGGGGATATCCTTTTTTACGCATTTGAGCTATTCAAATTTGCTATTAGCCTGTCCAAAACTTTGATTAATCAAGTAGAAAATTATCATCAGATACTTGTTACTACATACTAAATTCTAAATCTCCTGCCTCCTCACTCGTGCCTCCCAACTAATTTTGGAATTTTCATCTCCAATCCAATAACTTCGCACCCTGATGCAACTCAGCACTAAACATCTGTTGGGCATTAGAGACCTCTCTTCAACAGACATCCAGACCATCCTGGATACCGCGACCCAGTTCAAAGAAGTTTTACAGCGACCTATTAAAAAGGTTCCTTCGTTGAGGGATATTACCATCGTAAATCTTTTTTACGAGAACTCAACACGTACAAGGATATCATTTGAACTTGCAGAAAAAAGACTCAGCGCGGACACGATCAATTTTACCGCAGGAGGATCTTCTGTATCCAAGGGTGAAACACTGCTGGATACAGTGAACAACATTCTTTCGATGAAAGTGGATATGGTAGTGATGAGGCATAGCGCCAGTGGTGCCCCGCATTTTCTGGCGAAACATATTCCTGCCGTTATTGTAAACGCAGGAGATGGAATCAATGAACATCCTACACAGGCTTTGCTTGATGCATTTTCTATCCGTGAAAAGCTTGGCGGGCTCGAAGGGAAACGTGTGGCGATCATTGGTGATATCATGCATTCGCGTGTTGCGCTGAGTAATATCTACCTGCTTAAAAAAATGGGAGCAGAAATCACTGTAGCGGGACCTCCTACACTGATACCAAAATACCTGCAGGATGCATTTGATGTGCGTGTCGAGTACGATGTGAAAAAAGCGCTGGCCTGGTGTGATATTGCAAACGTTTTGCGCATACAACTGGAAAGACAAAACCAGGTTTTATTTTCTTCACTCCGCGAATACAACCAGGCATTTGGAATCACGCGCGAATTACTGGAATCTATCGGCAAAGAAATTTACATCATGCACCCTGGTCCGATTAACAGAGGTGTTGAGTTGGATAGTGATGTCGCTGATAGCGGACAATCGATCATTCTTGAACAGGTCGAGAACGGAGTTGCAGTACGCATGGCCGTTTTGTATCTCTTGTCAGGAAAAAGGGAATCCGCCTGATTTTACTATCTTCAGATTATGGAAAGGATATGCCTGTTTCCGGGAACATTTGACCCGATCACTTTAGGTCATGTAGATATCATCAAACGCGCATTACCATTGTTTGATAGGATCGTTATCGCTATCGGCATCAACACTACTAAATCACCTATGTTCAGTGCAGAACAAAGACTCAACTGGATAGAACAGATTTTTCATTCCGAAGAAAAAATTTCCGGTGCGATGTATGAAGGTCTGACGGTGAATTTCTGCAAACAGATCAATGCGAAATTTATTCTCCGTGGCATCCGCTACGTCAGCGATTTTGAATATGAAAAAACGATTGCTGATGCCAACCGAACTTTAGATCCGGGAATAGAAACTATTTTTCTTACTGGTGAACCGAAATATACTTCTGTAGCATCTACCATTGTGCGCGATATCTTACGCAATGGCGGCGATGCTTCACTTTTTCTTCCTGATGTTGTCAACAACGAATTCAGGGCAAATGCAAATTCCGCACGCTAATATGTTTTATGTCTATCTGGTATAATAAGACTCTGCATGTTGATACTCTCAACCAGATGGGAAAAGGAACCATCGGTGAACATATCGGAATTGAGTTTACTGAAATAGGAGATGATTTTATCACAGCGCGTATGCCGGTGGATCACCGTACTGTTCAGCCCTACGGAATATTACATGGAGGTTCATCAGTTGTACTCGCAGAAACTTTGGGAAGCGTCGCGGCGCATTTTGTAGTCAATGATGAACTATTCCAGACCGTAGGTATCGAAGTTAATGCCAATCATATCCGTTCTGCGCGCAGCGGTTATGTTACAGGTAAATGCTTGCCACTTCATATTGGAGGCAGTACTCAGGTATGGGAAATAAAAATTACCGATGAAGCAGGGAAGCTGATTTGTGTGAGCAGGCTGACAGTTGCAGTAATCAAGAAAAGGTAGGACGTATAACGTTGAACGTTAAACGTAAGCTTCTGTATGTATAATATCGCTTATATTTTTCTATGTTCCCTTTGTGCCTTGTGTTTCAATTTTCACGGGCTGAAGGCCTTTTCTGAACCACATAGATAACATAGGCACATAGTGCACAAAGAAATTAGAATTCTCCAGCCACCTTTACTACTTCCCTGATTGAAGGATAAGCCTTGGGCAACACACCCACCACATCCTCATATTTCAGCCACCCGATCTGGGTAATATCTTCTTCCGTCTGCGCTATCAATGGTTCTTTTGAATTCGCTTTCATATTATACCACCAGGATTCTTTCAGCATATGTTTGCCGAATTCATCATAGATATGGTATGTTGTTGCCAGGTGTTTTTTCAGGTTGACAGTGACTAAACCAGTTTCTTCTTTCACTTCTCTTACGGCACAGTCCTCGATTTTTTCACCTGGATCAAGCTTGCCTTTTGGAAGATCCCAGAAACCACGCCTGAATATCATCAGCAGTTCCCTTTTTTCATTCAGTACAAATCCGCCACCGGCTTTAATGACGGTAAATTGTTTCCAAAATAATTTCTTCAGCGCCGGAAGATCCGTGCTCAGCACTACGCCCGCATGAAATTCAGGTTTCCTGATTTCGTGCATCAGGGATTTGAGTGCATGAGAAGAGATCTCATCGATAAAAACGGCATCAGGGTGATGCAGTATTTCCTGCAGTTCAGGGTTGAGTTCGTCGCAAAGAAAGACCGGCTTTTCGCCAAAATAAATGTTGATTACCATTTTACAGATTGAGATTCCGGATAAATTTGCGCCATGACAAACGAAAAAGCGGTAGCCGAAAAGTTATTACAAGTTAATGCAGTGCGTCTGAATCCCCAACAGCCCTTTACCTGGGCTTCAGGATGGAAAAGTCCCATTTATTGCGACAACCGCAAAGTGCTGGGCTTCCCTTATATCCGGGACTTTATTAAAAGCGAAATGTGCAATGTGATTTTTGAGAAATTTCCTGACGCGGAACTGCTTGCAGGTGTCGCAACTGCTGGCATCGCCTGGGGGGCAATGGCTGCCGATCAGTTAAAACTACCGTATATATATGTGAGACCGAAGCCAAAGGAACATGGTATGGGAAATCAGATTGAAGGATATTTTGAAAAAGGGCAGAGAGTTGTGATCATAGAAGATCTCGTATCTACAGGTAAGAGCAGTTTGCAGGTATGCGATGTGGCTAAATCGGCGGGCTTGCAGATTGAAGGTATGGTATCTATATTTACCTATGGATTTCCCGCAGCTTCAAAAGCGTTTGAAACGGCCGGAATTCCTTTGCATTCGCTGACAAACTACGAAACACTGATCCAGTTGGCAATCGAAAAAGGCGAGGTGGCCGCCGATGTACAGAACACTTTGTTAAATTGGCGCAGCGATCCTGCGGGATGGAAAGGCATTTAAATAACTTTGAAATACAAAAAATCCGCAATGAAAAAATTAACCCTTTTTATACTGATTTCCGGGCTTACCCTATCTGCACTTGGGCAACAGAAAAAACCGGTGACTGTAAAAATCAATACCCCAGGTATAAAATGTGAAGAATGTAAAAAACGTGTTGAAGATTACCTGAAATATGAAGAAGGAATTACTAAAGTCGTAGTCAATTATCATAGCGGATACGTGAATGTCACTTATTTAAAAGACCGCACAAACCTCGAAAATATTAAAACGGCGATCGCAAATGTTGGTTATGATGCTGACGATGTAACTGCCGATGAAGATGCCTACAAAAAGCTGCCAACCATCTGCAAAAAACCCGAAGACGGCGGACACCCCAAAAAAACCAATTAGAGTGTGCGTGCAATAGTCGGTCAAGTGTAAAGTTGAATGTTGAAAGTTAAAGGTTGAACAGCCCTTATGGGATTTCGGAATCCAGCTTACAAATTTTACTTTTTAAGTTGAATTCGGGATTATCCGGATATATGAATTTTTTCACTAAGATCAATGGACATTCGCGGGTGCCGGCCCCTGCTTCTTTCTTCAAAACAGTTATTCATTCCTGAAAGGCGAAAAGCACATACTATTTTCCGGGCGCCGACCCGCCTACTGTTTCTTCATCAATTCCTTTTTTCCAGGGCAATTTCTGTTCGCCGGCATACTTCACCGGAACGGTGAAAAATATGCCATTTCTTCCGACTCGTACATTGCCCGTCATCGACAGATAAATTGAATTTTTCTGAAAAATCGACATTGCATTGTCGAAAACATTCTTCATGTCG
This sequence comes from Pollutibacter soli, assembly GCA_029269725.1. Taxonomy (GTDB): domain Bacteria; phylum Bacteroidota; class Bacteroidia; order Chitinophagales; family Chitinophagaceae; genus Pollutibacter; species Pollutibacter soli. The sequence continues at coordinate 236,373 of JARJHS010000001.1, forward strand.
ATATTTAAATTGACATTGATTTTGAAAGTATCATTCGCTGGAATTTTAATAAGGGTATCCAAAACGGTGAATCCGGCTTTTTTCTCATTTATGAAATAATCAAGCTCCGCCTTTTTCAATTCCATGCCGTATTTATTCGGATTGTAGAAAAACAAATCCGCAGTCAGTCGACTTTTTTTCAAACCTAAATCTCCGACTCCAAGATTATTGATTCCAAGAAATTCCGGCTGTTGAATTTTCTTTCCCGCAAGGCATCCACCTGTAATGAAGAGGGCGGCTAAAGCTATCCCAATGAGTATTCGCATATGCGATAAAATTACGGCATTCCTTCTCTGCATTTTTTTATTGGCTAATTTTGGGATTTTTGCAACAAAAAATCATCGCTAAATATTGTAGCATTTTCAAATTATGAATGTTAAATCAGGGCTGATTTTATTGCCATAAATTTTAGCAGCATTAAAAGTAATTTTTCGAATGTTTATCAATTCAATATAAAGTTTAATTGAATTTATTTTTAAGTGAATTTGGCAACAACTCGTAGGATTTTGCTTGCTACCGACAAGAATTTCTAAAGATTAAACAAACTATCTCAAATTGAAACTTTTAATTGAATACCAGTACTTTGGAACGATCTATTCATGGGTTGCTTTAATTACTGCGTCGCATGTTGATTTTTGCGAATATGAAGATTGGCAGAAAAGCAGTTTTCGGAACCGGTGTCTCCTACCAGGAGCGAATGGGATCATCCATCTGAGTATTCCGGTAATCGGTGGAAGGGATCAAAAAAAGAAATACGCGGAAATAAAAATTGATTACTCATCCGATTGGCAGATCATCCATTGGCGAACCATTTTTTCTGTTTATGGAAAATCGCCCTGGTTTATTTATTACCAGGATGAACTCGAAAAGCTATTTCAAAATCGTCCGGAGTTGTTAATCGACTGGAACGGGATCTGCATCAATTGGATATCGAAAAAGCTGGGTGCCCGGTATGAAATCGTTGGAGAATCAGACACAAAAAAAGTAGAGTTAAGTCTTTTAAATAAGATCAGACCTTCAAATTATGATCGGCTTACCAATGTCGTTTTGCCAAAATATCCCCAGGTTTTTGAAGATCGGATTGGTTTCAAAACCAATATGTGCATTCTTGATCTGTTGTTTTGCGAGGGAAAGTTTGCTGGTGAAAAGCTGAAGAAATGTCAGATGCCCAATGTTTAATTCCGCGATTTTGATAGGCGGTTGATACAGTAATTTATGGGGAACTTAACTTCCGTAGATGAAACTCAACCTGCTTTTAATACTTCAATTGATATGTTTCGGATCAATCGCTCAATCGCAACTTCAAAAGTTTGAGCCAGGAAAGATTTCTGACGGCGGCGTTTTCGGACTCACTGTTTCTCCCGATAGCAAGACTTCACTTTGGGTAAAATCCAATGGACGAAGGGATACTTTATTAATCATGGAAGCGACCCTGAATAAAGGTTCCTGGTCGAATCCTGTAGTTGCCAGTTTTTCAGATGACGCTGCAAAATGGAAAGATATTGATCCAATGTTTAGTCCTGATGGGAAAATGGTTTTGTTTCAATCTACCAGGCCCGTCCCTGGAAGACCGGAAAGAAAAGGTTTTGATATCTGGGCGGTAAGGCGTGAAAAGAATAGCTGGTCTGAGCCCTTTCATCTGGGAAATAAGATCAATGGAGATGGTTCCGAATCCTATGCTTCAATGACAGCAAAAGGAGATATCTATTTTATGAAAGACAACGAGTCTAAGCCCGGTAACTCCGACATTTTTGTTTCACGATTCATAGATGGTCAGTACCAGGTTCCACAGAACATCGGTTTGCCTGTTAATACGTCGTTCCGTGAATCAAACCCGTTTATTTCTCCAGAAGAAGATTTCCTGATTTATTTTTCTGATGATTCCACAGGCATCGGAGAAGTAGATCTTTATATCAGTTTCAGATCCGGAAGCAGCTGGACGAAACCAAAGACGATCGGAGCTCCCGTCAATTCAAAGTTTGCAGAATTCTGTCCATTTTATCATCGTCATCAAAAACGACTCTATTTCTCCAGGCAGGAGAAAGCCACTGGTCGCATGTACGAGGATATTTACTTTATGGATGTGGATATTGAATCTTTCAGGGATAAGTAGACGAAAAAAATGGGAAATTTTACCCATATGATCACCACAGGAAGTTGAGTGAAAAATATCGCTCAGTAATGCAGGCGGTAACATCAAATTACCGCTTACATTTTTCCAGGAAAATCAATAACAGTTTTAGTCCGTTGACCGTTTCATAAGTTTGGTTGGCGGGAAAAGAAGTATTGGATCCGTCACTTTGCACTGTTGTTGGTTGATGAATACTGAAATGTCCAGGTCTTGAATTCCTGGAACACCCGTGGGGCGGATAAATGATCTGTGTGGACCGATTCCCGGTTTTTGCGGATATGCAGGCTTCACGTCAGTTGACGTTATTTTAAGTAAGTGATACAAATATATTCACGCAGACTTTTTCATTTTACTTCGTAAAGTATATACAGAAAGTAATACCAATATACTTATTCCGGCAAACCATTTCCACTGACCTGATTTTTTAAGATCGATCGGAGCGGTATCACCTACTATCACAAGTCCGGCCCAGTACTGCGGGGCCAGCATTCTTCCTCTCGCACTCGCTAAATATTCCAGTTTTGCCTGTCGTAATGCTTCATCCTTAGCTGATCCCTGTTGCAGAAATTTATAAAATGATTCCATGATCATTGCGCTGGACTGTTCATCAATCTTCCATAAACTGGTCAGCATACTTTCGCTTCCGGCATAGTTAAATGCGTGGCCAAGAGAAATCATTCCTTCACCATCTTCCAGGCCAGGCTTACCGGTTTCACAGGCAGTCAACACTGTTAAGTTAGAATTGAGTTTACAGTTATAGATATCAAATAGAAAAAGCGAATTTGTATCCAGCGGATGTTGCAGATCCTTGGCAAATATCAATCGTGAATATTCCGGATATTGGTTATTGGCTTCGGCATGCGTTCCGATATGAATCACCCGGAAATTGCCTTGGATCTGTTTGAATGCCGATAGCGTAGACTGGTTCATCAGGAAAGTTTTGCCATCAAGCAATCTGCTGGCGCTGCTGGCTAACCTGAGCGTGAAGGGGAGTGGCAAAAGCGAAAGATAACCCCTGTCGATATTCATTGAATCCAGTTTTTTGTCGAGATATTCTTTTTTTACTTCATCAGAAAATCCGGGCGCAAAGGCCACAAAATTCTGATCAAAGTTTTCATTTTTGGCGATCGGTTGTATCAGGAATAAACTGTAATTGTATGCGATGTTGTACCTGCCGAGAAGAGATTGTGTAGACAATTCACTATAACTCCTGATATTTTGGTGGGTTAATGTCTCAAAGCTCAGGTTGAATAAGATGTCATCCGGAATTATAATAATTCTCTTTTTTTGAATCTGATCAGCAAAGGGTTGCCATAGTTTTTTGTACAAAGAATTTAGTTTCTCCACAACCAGTGTGAACGGTGTACGACTGTCATTTACGATTTCTATTTCTTCACCTATATTTTGGTTTTCCAACACAGTCATAAAGCGTGTCTCCCTGCTGAATACGACGGCATATAATTTTTTCCCTGCAAAAACATAACGGATAACCTGTATGTCGCCAGGTATTTTTTGCATGATATCAGCAACCGGGCGAAAAAGGTTGCTGAAACGTATTGCATAATAGACTGGATATTTCGACCTGATTTCTTCAGTATAAACTGACCATTCTTTCTCAGCAGCAAGGAAAGCATCGAGTTGCTCATTGGTGATTGCCGACTTCATCATCGAACGGATTTCCAACTCACGATTGCGTACTGATACCGGAACGCCATTAAATTGCATAGCTTCATTCACATCGAGCCTCGCGCGAATGCGGTGATACAGTGTAGACTCATGTATGCCCAGCATTTCGTCGATATATTTCGGATCCTGGGTTTTCTCAAATAGTTCAATCTGTAATTGCTTTATAAAATTCACCAATTCACGTTGGTCGGATATAACGAGTTTTGTATTCTCGGGATCATGTAATAATGAATTTCTCCGTTCAAGAATCTGTAATGCTGATTGAACCTTTGCGAGTATATTCTTCAATGAGGCCGTATCCTTTTTATCCAGCATCATGTATTCTGATTTTACTCTCATCAGAATTGCCCGGGGTTTTCGAAACTCAATCAATACGGAATCCATCAAACTGCTTCCATTGGCAATATTTTTATTTACGAGATTGATTGCCTCATCGCTCCGTTTGATTGCATCAGCATACATTCCATTTCGGAAATATACTTCGGAAAGGTTTACTGCTTCAAATAGCGGCAACAGGTTTCCCGCTTTATTTTTCTGCACATAATTGTAACTGCGCATAGCCATTTGCAATGCTTTTGAAGGCATGTTGTTTTCAGCGTAAAACAAAGAAGCATTACGAACAAAATCCAGGTAAATATTATCATAGTCTCCCTCGTAAGCGAGCGAGTACAACGAATCACTCATTTCAAAATAACGCGCAGCCCTGTCAGGTTTGCCCGAACCTTCATAAAGAAGCGCAAGAGTGTATGCTCCATCCGCTGCAAAAAAGCCATCGCCATTGGGACCGGTTGCTTTTTTTAAACCGGAAATCAACAGCGGTTCCGCTTTTTCGAAATTGCGCAGGTCTTTATATACCTGCCCGAGCAGGATTTCGCTTTTGAAGATTTCCGGATTTTCTTCCTTAAAATGAATCTTCTTCTGTTGCCAGGAATAATTCAGCAATTCCCGCGCTTGTGTGTAATTCCCAAGTTCCTTGTACAAGCCTCCCAGGTTATCAATTGCCTGGAACTGAAATTCAACAGCTGTTTTTCTCTTTGGATGATCGTCCGGAGAATCAAGGAATTTTTTAATGTCACTGATCGTTGTCTGCATCGCCTGGATCGCCTGGTTCATTTTTCCCTGTAAACTGTAAATGGCTGCGAGATTGTTCAGAATAATTGCTGGTCTGTAATAACGGTTGTAGGCATTGGAATCGGTTTTTGCGAGGGCGTCCAACGCTTTGTTGAAAAAATATCCGGCGCTGTCAGTTTGAGCTGCAAACCAGAACATGGTTCCCATCCCATTGTAGGACTGATACAGATCTTCGTAATCAGGAACACTGAAAGTTTCGCGAATGCGCATCGCATTTCGGGTGTGCATACCGGACAGTTTTGCATTTCCTTTTCGTTGCGCAAATACAGCAAGATCGGCCTCAAGGCTGGCAATTATTTTCTGGTCCGGGTTTAAAGATTGCCTTTCTATTTCCAGAATTTCCATGTTGGTATCATAGGCTAGCGTATGCTGATTTTCGTCTTCATAAAATGCGCCAGCTGCTGATAAAACTCCTTTTAATATTGTTGGATCTTTTACAACAGATTTAATCCGAATAACCAGCTGCTTTAATTTTTGTGCGCCTTTGTTGGCGCCTGTTTGTTCTACGGCAATGGTACCAAATGGAACTATAAAAGTTGCAAGACTATCATAAGCATTCGAACTGAGGATGGAGTTGATTTGCGTATCAATCAGTAATGCGGCCTTGTCATATTTTTTTTCTTTGATCAGCTGTTTTACAGGTACCGAAGATACCGGTTGGGCATTTGTATTTGCAAAGATGCCAACGTAAATTATCAGTAATATTTTCTTTACTGGTAATTTCATTTGTTGTTCATATTACTGATGTCTTTTAACAACGCACCTTTTTGCGGATGGTCAGATTTTTTGATTTCGGCAACTGCTTCTGAACGATTTCCCTGTTGCAATAGTGCGAGGCCGAGATACCAATGCGCATCAGCATTAAATACGGACGCTTGCTTGTTTGCAACCTGCTGAAGATAAGGAATCGCTTTTTCCTGGTGATCGAGTTTCAGCCATGCCGAACCCAGGAAATAATTCAAAGTGTCATTTAATGGATTGGCAGTCTGCAATTGTTCCCAGGATTCAATCGCGTTCCATACATCACCGCTTTTATAATCCACCATTGCTTTTTCAAAAGTGTAATTGTCGGAAGCACTGCTCATAGTCGTCATCAAACCCGGGTCTGCAGAATAATATGTTTGGTACAATTGTTCCTGTAAAGAAGGTTTAGTAGCAAAGTAAAAAACAGTTATGCCTGCCAGGATTACCACTGAAGCAGCTGCCAGCCATTTTCGATATGCGTATTTTTTTACAGACTGAATTGATCTCACGGGTGTTGCTGTTTTGACTTCTTCGTGGAAAATCTCAAGCTTTTGTGTGAGCATGGATTCATTGATACCGATGATCAGCAACTTCATTTCGTTCACTTTGAATTGAAGAACCTGGTCTCCTGCAAGCCGGTGTTCAAATGCAGCCTGTTCTTCTGCTGACATTTCCTGCATCAGGTATTTTTCAATGAGATCGGTTTCTTCCGGAGATATGGACGATGAGTTTTCCAATGAATTATTTTTTAAGTGGTCTTCACCATTTCCCTCAGGCGTTGAAGACACCGGTACTTGTTATTTCTGGCTGTTGCTTCGGTTAGCCCAGTATGTGATGCTATTGTTCTGAGTGATTCTTTTTTGAAGTAAAACCTTGATAAAATTTCCCTGCACACTTCGCCCAGATTTTTGAAACTTTTTTTCACCTGCTGAATGAAATCATCATCGTTGCTTTCGTTCTCTTCATTTTCTTTCTGCCAGGGGCGGATCGTTTCATCTATCGATATTACCCGGTTTTTTTTATCTGCTCTAAGCCTGTCGATCCATTTGAATTTTGCGATTTGAAAAATATATCCTGCCAGGGCAGTTTCATTTTCCGGGTAAAATTTATCCAACTGGATATTTCTCCATGCTGCAATAAATGCTTCCTGGAAAACATCTTTTGCATCCTCTTCCGTGCCGCTATTTTCAAGTACATATCTTTCCGCTTTCGGGTAATTATCCCGGTACAGTATTTTTAGTACTGCATCATCATTTGCTTTCAATGCACGAACCAGGCTGACCTGATCATTGAATCCGGATGCTATATTTTGTCGCATATCTGTTTAAACGACAATAATATAAACTAAATTTTACTGCGTTTCAGAACCCCATTCCCGTATACATCGTTGAAACAGAATGATGTCATCATCAATCCGGAATTTTTTTTCAGATTTATTTTAGTGCTTAACAGGAAAGCCCCGGCCTGAGCCGGGGCAAAACCAAAAACGAGAAAGGGTCGGTTGGATGTTCCCGTTAACGGATAATAATGGTTTCAGCAAAATTGTCGATGTTAAGGCCTTTGATCTGCCTGAGATCATCGAGTGTTACTGTTCCATGGGTGCCGATATAGGTATTATTTGTTTTGTCTACAAAGTATTTATCTGAATAATTATCTACCTGGTATGTATTTCCCGATGGATCGGCAACCGTGTGTTCATTGCGAATGCCGTTAATGAACTGTTTGTGTTGTGCATCCAACGAAGCCTGCTGACCGGCCCAGGCCTGGTTCCTGATATCGGCCGCTTGATGAAGTGCTGCCATTTTTTGCTGATGCGCCTGTGCACTTGCCTGGATATTCGCCATATTTCGTTGGTGCTGGGCAGTCATTGCCTGTGTATTCGCGTCAATCTGTGCCATAACCTGCTGATGACGCGCATGCTGAGCCTGTTGCCACGCAGGGTTCTGAATCCTTGATTTTCCCATCGCCCAGAAAATTTCTTCAAGGTCATTCAGATTACCGGTTGTACAGTAACCGCTTACTTCCGGCAACCAACCGCTACCAAAACTCAGCGTGGTACCGTTTACTACACCTCTGATCGTACGTCCATTACTTTCATAGTGAAAACGGTAGCTGATATTGGTCACATTGGGATGAAAATTCATTTTCTCCATTTCCCTGCGCTGGAATTCAACCACTTTTTCATCAACGTATTTTTCATCCAGTACAAAACCCTGAAGGCGACCAAAACGTTCCTGCATATAAGTGGTAAAATAAGTTTCAGCATCAACAAACTGTGAAGACTGCGTCGGTGGATTCATTCCCATGTCCCGGTACATCGCTTCCATCTGCGGATTCGGTATTGAGTAAACCGGGAGTGCCGGATCACCCATGAAAATAACTGCATTGTTATCTGGCGAAATTGCCCTCACAAGTGTTCTTGGGCTGTTATGCAAACGATGCATCAACGCTATATTCTGCCAACCTGCAGGCATCGCGATACTGAAACTGTTTTCGGTCATGTCATATACGGTCTGCATTTCATTTTGGTTTTTATAATCTTCTATTGTTGACGATTCCGCTCGTGAGTTGATTTCCGCAGTTAGGTTCATGGCTTTGCGATTGGCAGAAATCGTCTCATCCTGGTCAGGTTTTGTTTGCTGCGCAGCCGGAGCCGGCTGATCATTGCAGGAGGAAAAGGCGGAGAATGAAAGGAAGGCCGCGATGATTGCTATAGATTTTCTCATTATGAATAGGTATAGCAATACATCGCAGCCGGAGCCCGGATGTCATCATCAAGAAAGGAAAATTATTCTGCCAAATTTTTACAAACCTGCCTTTTCGACGACCGCTTTCGTTTTTTTAAACGCAGTTTTAACGACATGGAGCGGATCGTCCTTATAATATTCGGCATTAAAAACTTCAACAGAGAGCACGAGCGGCCTGCGGGGATCTTTTAAAATTTTTAGTTCCTGTGCCAGTGGTGCCACTCCATCGCCAGGATAAATGCGGTCTGCATCGGTTATGGTATCCGTTGGCTTGCCGGAAGGGTAGTCGTTAATATGGAAAATATCCACCGCTGTGGGATTGATGAGTTTTAATGTAGCGGGATCGGTTCCTCCTTTATATATATGATAGGAATCGAGAAGCACTTTCGCTGAAGGGTGATCGCTTTGAATCGCGACAAACATCACATCACTGAGTTTGCCGAGATTTTTTGAAAATCCCCACAATTCGAGATGAGGTATAACTCCCGTTTTATCGCCGATTTCAAGTATCGACCTATATCGTTCAGCAACGACATTCAGATCGAGCAGAGGTAATCCGGTTGCACCTGCTGGAGGCGCTGCAATTCTTTTACATCCGATACCAGAAAGGATTTCCATTTCTTTTTTCAGTTGTTCATGTGCTTCCCCGCGCTTCCTGTTATCATCAACAATCCACGATGCGAAACCGATCGCATCTTCGATTGTCAGGCCAAGGTCTTTAATTTTTTTTGCAGCATTCGCTACTGTTCCACCGGAAGACAGGTATTGCTGATAGGTTTCCAGCCAGATTTCCACGCCCGTGAATCCGCCGGCAGCAGCAAGTTCCAGTTCCTTAAAAAATCCCAGTTTATGTCCTCGGATCGTTGCGGTGTTCAGACAATAAATAAATGAAGAAGATTTCGACGGCATTGGCCTGGAAAAACTTATTTGTGGAAGAAGGGCAGAGGCACTGGCAATTCCTGATAATTTCAAAAAACGGCGGCGTTGGTGCATCGTGGATTATTTCGGTTGAAGATATTGAATTTTTGCAAAGACAGCAGACGGTAGATGGGAGAGAACAGAGGCAATAGTAGTCAGGCAGCGGGCAATAGGGAACAGCCGACTGTTGAGAATACAGGATACAGGATACAGGAAGAAATCCAGTAAACTGAAAGTGGAAAACTGGCTGTTTAACGAACAACGAACAACTGGCTGTTCTGACAACCGGCTTCCTACTCAGCGCTGTTTCCAGACTGCGTCTGCAATTCATGCAATTCCTGTTCGTTTCTTTTTAATTTTTGCTGAAGAAGATATTTCCAGGTAAATACAGATACTATATTTAGTACACTAACGGGTATGCTCAGTACCAATGTCCACCTGACCCAGTGGTACTTCCAGAATAGAAAATATATAACTGCGATACTTAAACTGCGTAAAAACCAAAAGAGAATTTTTTTCCTGAAATATACCGGCGATAAGATACTGTTCGACCTGATAAAATTCAGTCGATCCTGATACTGCCTGATAGCACTGATTGCATACTCCTCTTTTCTTTCCATAAAAGTAGTACCCCGGCTAAGTGCCGCTAAAGGTTTAAGGTTGTGAACGGTAATGATACCTGCCCGTCTGCAAACAATATAGTATTTCTTTCAGGAAAATAAAAGTCAGGCTGCCGGATTTCTCTGCTTTAAAACCCGGTTTACACATAACAGGAAACCGGATTTGTATTGTTGCAAAATCGATCGTGAGTATCAATCTGTTAGAGCTATGTTAAGGATGCAATCAAATGAATAAAATCAATCCGGTATTGTCACGGAAAACCTTTCATGTTTGTCATGAAATCGATATAGCAAAAAATTGAATTTTTAATAACAGAAAAATGAAAATGAAAAACCGGAATGCATTATCAGTACTTGTTATAATTATGGCAGTTTTGAACTCCTGCACAAAAGTAGAAGGCACAGGACCAGTGGTAAGACAAACGATCAACACTGCAGATTTTGAAATGCTGGTGCAGGAAGTTCCGGCGACTTTGTTTTACACTCCTTCGTCAACATTCAAGGTGGAAGTGGAAGCACAACAGAATATTATCAACCTGATAAAAACAGAAGTTGTAAACAATACCATTTTCTTCTCCGTAAAAAATAATGCGAATATCCGTACACGTGAGAATATAAAGATTCATGTACAGGCGCCTGATCTTTCTCATCTGCAATTAGCTGGAAATGGTAATATCGTCGTGATGACTCCTTACCGGCCTGATGTTTTGTATGTAGGAATCAGCGGCAACGGAAATATCGCCATTCCGTTTCTTGAGGCAAACAGACTATTGGCCGATATCAATGGATCAGGAAATATTTCTATTGAAAACGGTGTTGCTTTGAAAGCCGATATCGACATTACGGGTAGCGGACTTGCAGATTGGGAAAATCTGAGTACCGATTCACTTACCTCACGCATCAGCGGCTCCGCAACCATTCGTGTATTTGCAAATGACTATATCAAAACCGTAATTACAGGAAGTGGAACATTATATTATAAAGGTAACCCTGTAATAGAATCGCAGGTGAGTGGTACCGGTAAGATTATTAAACTCTGATATATTTTTTCCACCAACAATAAATGGAATCGTGCATAACTGCGCGATTCCATTGTTTTTTCATATCTGCTTCATACATTAATATCAATTCGTTCATAATAACACAAAATTGCGTTCACAATTCAATTTGAGTTTCGCCGGGCAAACAAATCTGGTAACCAAATTAACTGGCGCTTATGAGTCATCCTATCTTCGCGGGCTACAGGAAATTCTGCCTAGTGGCGATTCTTGTATTCCTGTCCACCGCAGCATTTGCACAAAAAACAATCCGTGGGAAAGTATTTTCGTCTGAAAATAAATTACCACTGCAAGGCGCTACTGTTACCGTAAAAGGTACAGATCGCAAGACCTTCACCAATAACAATGGTGAATTCGCCATTGAAGCCGGTGACAACGACCTCCTTGTAATTACAAATGTTGGCTTCGGCAGTCAGGAAATCCGGACCGACGATGCAGCAAACATTATTCTTAATTCAACTGCCACCGAACTCGGAGAAGTTGTAGTAACAGCATTGGGTATCCGAAAAGAGAAAAAGAAACTGGGTTATGCCATCCAGGATATCAAAGGTGAAAACCTCACAGTGGCCCGGGAAAGCAACGTGGTTAATCAACTTGCCGGTAAGGTAGCGGGAGTAACCGTAGTGAGCAGCCCGTCAGGTGTTGGAGGTTCTGCCCGTGTTTCTATCCGCGGTGAACGTTCGGTCGACCTGAATAAGAATCAACCACTATACGTTGTTGATGGCGTACCTATCAGTAATGCTATTGCAGGAGGATCGGGCAGAGGAAATCTTGAGGTGGATTTTGGAAATGGTGCAAGCTTTATCAATCCTGATGATATCGAAAGTCTGAGTGTATTGAAAGGCCCTGCTGCATCAGCATTGTATGGTTCACGTGCAGCAAACGGCGTGATCCTGATCAAAACAAAATCAGGCAAAAAAGGAAAAGGCATTGGTGTTGAAGTGAACAGTAATGCGACATTCGAAACACCGTTAAAACTTCCTAAGTACCAAACTGTTTACGGACAGGGAAATGGTAGTGGTGGAGATTTTGCATTTGTAAACGGTGGTGGTGGTGGTCTTGCCGACGGTACTGATGAAGGATGGGGTCCAGCTTTTAAAGGTCAGCTGTTTCCGCAGTACAACTCACCCAGGACGTTAAACGGTGAAGTCATTCCTTTCACTGGTGGCGATTTGAATGCGCCAGCAGGAAGCGTGATCACATCAACTCCATGGGTTGCTGATAAGGACAATCTGAAAAACTTTTTCGAAACCGGAACAACTTATACAAACAATGTGGCGCTTGTTGGTGGAAATAAAGACGGCGATTTCCGTTTGAACTATACCAATCTTAATCAGAAAGGTATGGTACCTAATACCGACCTGGAAAGAAACACAGTTTCTCTTTCCGGTGGATACAATTTCACCAACAAACTTTCAGCACGTGCATATGTAAGCTATATCAATGGTGTGAGTGATAACCGCCCTTCCATCAGTTATGGTACTGAAAATATCATGTACCTGTTCAACTGTTGGTTACCTGCATCTGTAAAGGTAAGCGACATGCAGAGGCTATGGCAGAATGGTCTGGATAATATCAAACAATACGGTTGGAACTACAATTACCATGATAATCCATACCTCACTGTATATGAAAATACAAATGGACAGTACTATAACCGCATTATTGGAAATATTGTATTGAAATATGATTTCACCAGCTGGCTGAGTCTGCAATTACGTACGGCCACTGACTGGAGTGCAGAAAGACGCGAATATCGTCGCGCATTCAGTACACAACGCTTCCCTTACGGAGAGTACAGAGAGGTGAATATCACGAACCAGGAAAGAAATTCTGATTTCCTTCTGTCTGCAAATAGAAATATCAACAGTGACTTTGCTTTCAGCGCAACACTCGGTGGTAACCAGATGCGCCAGACATCACGCTTCAACGAAGAAGTGGCCGGACAGTTGAATATCCCGGACATCTACAATATGAATAACTCCAGGATCGCACCGGTTGTAGAACAAAGTAATGTTGGCAAAAGAATTAATAGCCTTTATGGTACTGCTGGCGTATCCTGGAAAAACAAAATTTTTCTTGATGTAACAGGCAGGAATGACTGGAGCAGTGCGCTTACATTACCTGAAAATCTGAAGGCATTTGGATCTACTGACAATTCCTATTTTTATTCTTCAGTAGCCCTTAGTGTGATCATGAGCGATATGATCCATTTGCCTGAAGTGATCAGCTTCTGGAAACTCAGGGGCAGCTTTGCGCAGGTGGGCAACGATACAGATCCATTTGCCTTTACACAGACCTACAATAGAAGTGACCCCTTTGGTGCATACCAGATCTACAGTGAAACAAGCAGCCTGGCCAATCTTAAACTCAAGCCCGAAATCAGTTCAGCTTACGAATTTGGAACTGATATCCGTTTCTTCAGTAACAGAGTCGGTCTTGATCTCACTTATTACCAGAGTCGTACCAAAAACCAGATCCTGAATATACCTCTGTCGAATACCAGCGGTTATTCTTCAAGAAAAATCAATGCAGGTCTTATCAAAAACTGGGGTATTGAAACGATCCTAACGATATCGCCTGTACGCAAAGAGAATTTTACCTGGGATGCTTATGTGAATTTCTCTGCGAACAGAAGTGAAGTTGTTGAACTTAGTGATGGACTAACAAACTATGTTATGGCCAGCCGTTCAGTTTCTGTTGAAGCCCGTGTTGGCGAGCGCATGGGAGATTTGTATGGAATTGGTTTTGCCCGTGTTCAAAGTACAGATCCCAATAAACCTTATTATGATGCCAAAGGCACTTATACAGGTCAGATGGTATTCGCTGCAAACGGTCGGCCGATTGCAACAACCAACAGGATTAAGTTGGGCAATTACAACCCTGATTTTCTCGTCGGTATCGGAAATAGTTTTAATTACCGCGGTGTAAGATTAAGTTTCCTCTTTGACATACGTCAGGGTGGTGAACTTTATTCACATACGCAGACTGTTGGTCGTGAAGGTGGCATCATTGAAGAAACACTCGAAGGCCGTGCCGACGGATATGATCTCAGTAAACCCGGAAACGGTGTGATAGGCGCCGGTGTTGTTCAGAATGCAGATGGTAGCTTCAGTCCGAATACTACAAAAGTGGATGTTCGTCAGTGGCATACCGCATATACTGGTGGACGTAGTATTGCAGAGGGTGTTATGTACGACGCGTCATTTATCAAACTGCGTGAACTGCAGATCGGTTACAATCTTCCTGATAAATGGTTTGGCAAAACCCCGTTCCATGGTATGTCAGTAACACTGGTGGGACGCAACCTGCTATTGTGGGATAAAGTTCCGCATGTTGATCCGGAGAATATGTCATATTCTGGTGGTACTGCCTTACCGGGCATCGAATACATGGCACTGCCTTCCGCACGTAGCTATGGTGTAAATCTGAGTTTCAAATTATAAGCCATTAAAATCATCATAGTAATGAAAAAGATGAAAATAAAATTCCTGCTGATCCTGATCGTAATAGCGGCAGTTTCGTGCACAAAAGATTTTGAAGAGGTCAATACCAACAGAAATAATCCCACCATTGTAACGCCGGATCTTTTGCTGAGTGGTATAATCAAATCATTGATGGATCGCCAGGTTAACGAAGCTTGGGGAATTGGTAATATAGTAGTTCAGCATCATGCCAAGATCCAGTTCGTGAATGAAGACCGTTATCTGTGGAATGAAAAAAATGATATCTGGAATACGGTTTTTGATACCTACCGTAACGTGCAGAATATTATGAACGATGTAAAAGAAGAGGAAACCAATCCTTATTTCGGTGTGAGCCTGATTCTGAAATCATGGATGTTCTCTTTGGCAACGGACGCCTATGGTGATATTCCGTATTCAGAAGCCGGCAAGGCAAAATCCGAACAGGTATACCAGCCTGTTTACGATAAACAGGAAGATATCTATAATGGATTGCTCGCTGACCTTGCAAAAGCAAACGAACTGCTGAGTACGCCAAATAATATCAGTCTGAATGGAGACCTGATCTATGGCGGTGGCGCCTCATCTCTGATCAAGTGGAGAAAACTCGCAAACACTTTAAGAGTGAGATTGCTCATGCGGGTTTCGAAAAAGAAAAATGTAGGAGCAGATTTACAAGCCATCATCAGTGACCCTGTAAAATATCCATTGTTTGAAAGCAATGCTGACAATGCAGAATTGAAGTATCTCGCGGCGGCTCCTAATCAATGGCCTTTATACGGCTCCCGTGTCGGTTCTTTTGATGAATTTCGCATCAGCAAAACTTTAGTTGACAGGTTGAATGCGCTCGGTGATCCAAGGGTGAATATTTTTGGTAGACCAACACAGAAATCAGTTGCAGCCGGCTCACCCAAAATCGAAGGCATTCCTAACGGTTTGAGCGATGTTGATGCGCTTGCCTATAATGGCGGAGTGCAGGGTGTTTCACGCGTGGGTTACACATTTGCATGCCTTGTTTGTAACGATGTGAATCAAGCTGCTCCTGATCCCGCAGCTGCAAGAGCGCTACTGATGAACTATTCTGAATTGCAGTTTCTTCTTGCCGAGGCAAGACAGAAAAATCTCATTTCCACAGGTACAGCGGAAGAATATTATAACAAAGGTATTTCGTCCAATTTCAACTACTGGAAGATCGTAGTGCCATCGGGCTACAACCTGAATATAGAGATGCCTGCTGATTATCTTTCCCGCCCTAATATTGCGCTTACTGGTTCCGATGATGAAAAGCTTGCAAAAATCGCCATGCAGAAATGGGTCGCGCTTTATTTCAACGGTCTCGAAGCGTGGTTTGACTGGAGAAGAACAGGCATGCCTGCAATTGTTCCCGGCCCGGCGAATCTGAATAACAATAAAGTTCCGATCAGGTATATCTATCCTTTGTCTGAACAGTCGTTGAACACTGATAACCGCGCTGCTGCCGTTGCAAGACAGGGTGGTACCGATGATATCAACACCAAGATCTGGCTGCTTCAATAATCGTTAGTTGTTTTGGTTATCTAAGGAAGCGGAATTGGTCGTCCGCTTCCTATTATTTTACTTAGTGCCATGGTAAGAACAATCTTCGCGTCGATCTTCTATTTTATTTCTGTACTCTCTACTGTCGCACAGGATTTCGTTATGGGTAAGCATTTACCAGCATGGCAGCCCGGTTTCCTGGATATTCATCATATCAATACTGGCAGAGGAAGTGCAGCCTTCATCATATTTCCGGATGGCACAAACATGTTGCTGGACGCAGGTGAAATTCCACCGACAGATTCGAGAGTGATGACACCAAGGAATTCATCCATCAAGCCGAATAATGAAAAGAAGCCTTACGAATGGATATCCTGGTATATTCAAAGGCATTCACCTCAATCGGAGAAGACACAGATTGATTACGCTCTGACCACACATTTTCATGATGACCATTTTGGAAGCTGGTATCCTGATGCTCCACTATCAAAGTCGGGAAAATTTGTATTGTCCGGCATTACAGGTGTTGGAGAAGTTATTCCGATAAGAACGCTTGCAGATCGTGCATCACCATCTTTTTCATTTCCCTTTGATTTCAGGAAAACTGAAAAAGCGAAATATATTGAACCCACATTTGATAAGACTTTTGAAAACTATCTCGCATTTATACAGGAAAAATCAAAATCAGGGTTAAAGTTGGATTCATTTCGCGCAGGCAGTAAAACTCAATTTGTTCAAAAAAATGGTAAGCTTGCCAGCAACGACTTTTATATTCAGAATATCAAATCAAATGGTTTTATCTGGACTGGTAAAGACAGTTCAGTGGTAAATCATTTTCCGGATGCAGATGCTTCGAAATCCACCACATGGCCCGATGAGAATAGTATGAGTCTTGCATTTTGTATCAACTATGGGCCATTTAAATATTATACGGGCGGAGATAATGCAGGCAACTTAATTACCGGTGATAATCCATTAAAAGATGTAGAGACTGCAATTGCTAAGGTTGTTGGGGAAGTTGATATTGCAACGATGGATCATCATGGCAACCGGGACGCAATCAACGAATATTTTGTAAAAACACTGAAGCCCAAGATATGGATCGGGCAGAGCTGGTCGTCGGATCATCCGGGTCATGAAGTTTTGATCAGGATGACAAATAAAAATATTTATCCTGGTGAACGCGATCTTTTTGCAACAAATATGCTCGAGGCAAACAGAATAGTAATCGGACCGTTAATTGACAGGTCTTATAAAAGTCAACAAGGCCATATTGTGGTTCGGGTCTTGCCAGGCGGCAAATCTTATTACATAATTATTCTGGAAGACAATACTCCGGAAATGCCCGTTAAATCAGTATTCGGGCCTTATCAATCAAAATCAATCCGTCATTAAACGCCAACAAAATCGATCTCATGAAAAAATTTTTTACAATTATTCTTGCGACAATTTTATTTGATAACGCATATACGCAAACGAATACATCTGAAAACATAATCGTTATCACGATGGATGGCTTTCGCTGGCAGGAGTTGTTTGGTGGTGCAGACAGTGTTCTTTGTTTTGATACGACAGCCGAGTATAGTTATAAGTATGTTCAGAAGCAATTCTGGGCACCAACGGCAGTTGAACGCAGAAAAAAGCTGATGCCCTTTTTCTGGTCGCAGATTGCCTCGAAGGGGATGCTGTTGGGAAACAGGCAGTATGGGAATTTTGTAAACAACGCAAATCCTTACTGGTTCTCTTATCCAGGCTACAATGAAATATTTACAGGCTATCCCGATAAAGGAGTAAACTCAAATGATAAAATTCCCAATCCCAACGAAAACGTATTTGAATACCTGAACAAAATGCCTGAGTTCAAAAATAAAACTGTTGTATTCGGATCATGGGATGTGTACTCTTCAATTTTCAACGAAGCCAGGAGTGGACTGCTGGTGAATGATGGTTTCAGAGATCTCGGTGGAAAATTGACAGAAAGGCAACAATTGTTTAACCGACTCCAGCATGAGATGCCCGATCTTTTCCATGGCGGAGAGCGTTTGGATCTTGCTACTTTCAATATCGCATTTGAGTATATGAAAGTGAATAAGCCAAAGTTGATGTATATAGGGTTGGGCGATACCGATGAGTGGGCGCACGCAGGCAGATATGATTATTACCTCGATGCCATTCAGAAATCAGATGCATGGATCAGGCAGATCTGGGAATATATTCAGTCGACAAAGGAGTACGCAAACAAAACGACTTTGATCATTACAACAGATCATGGTCGGGGTTCTGCGGACAGCAGCAACTGGAAGCATCATGGAGAAAAGATTTACAATGCCAGTGAAATCTGGATCGCGGCAATCGGACCATCAGTGCCTCCAAGTGGAGAAAATAAAACGTCGGCGCACTATCAACAAGGGCAAATAGCGGCCACAATCGCAGAATGGCTTGGAAAATCTTTTAAACCAAAACATACTCCTCTGCCCGCATTAAGCATCGGAAAAAAATAAATAAAGATGACAGTAAACCCGGAACAGAAAGCCGCAGAAACGGCTGATTTTATCCTATCGCTTTATGATCGTTTTGGAGATGGAGATTATATTGGTGAACCCGTTTCTCAACTTGAGCATATGGTTCAGGCTGCACAACTGGCAGAAGAGAGCGGTAGCAGTGAAGAGATTATTCTCGCTGCATTCTTTCATGACCTGGGCCATTTTTGTGAGTTCCTTCAACCGGTTGAACAGATGGATGGATTTGGAGTTGTTGATCATGAAAAACTAGGGGCTGATTTTCTTCTTGACCATGGATTTTCAGAATCCATATCAAGCCTGGTAAGGAATCACGTCCAGGCTAAGCGATACCTGACATTTCGCTATCCGGAATATTATGAAAAGCTATCCGATGCCAGTAAAGAAACGTTGAGATTTCAGGGTGGAAAGATGTCTGCAGAAGAGGCGTCTGCATTCGAGGCAGATCCTTTGTTTCAGCAACATCTGAATCTTCGTCGTTGGGATGAGCAGGCTAAAATTTCAGATAAACCTTTGCCTTCTTTAAACAGTTACAGGAAAATGATGATCGATCATTTGTTAGATCAGAATAAAAAATAAAGAGAAAAATATGGGATTCAAACTTGCGGTTTTTGATATGGCGGGTACTACAGTAGCAGACCAGGATGCAGTTGCCCGTGCTTTCCGTTCTGCATTTGAAAATTTTGGAGTGGAGATATCTGTTCCGGAAATAAAGCCTTTGATGGGCTACAAGAAAACACTCGCTATTGAAACCGTATTGCGGAATCATGGTCGCGAAACTGATGAATATATAATCGAAGCAGTACATAATGATTTTGTCGGGGAAATGATATCCTACTACGCATATGATCATGCTGTCCAGCCAATGGATGGTGCCGAAGATGTATTTATGATTTGCAGAAAGATGGGAATCAGGATCGCTCTGAATACGGGTTTCCCAAAAGTGATTGCTGATACCATTATAAACAGGTTTGGCTGGAGAGAAAACGGAATCATTGATGACTATATCGCAAGTGATGAAGTAGAAAAGGGCAGACCTTTCCCGTATATGATCCATGAGCTCATGAAACGCGCCGCATTAACAGATGCAAAACAGGTATTGAAAGCAGGTGATACCGAAGTAGATGTAAATGAGGGACGCGCAGCGGGATGCGGGCTGGTGGTTGCGGTAACAACCGGTGCATTTACAAGACACCAGCTCGAACCCTATCATCCTGATTTTATTATTGACAGTCTGCTGGCACTTCCGGCCATCATCAATCATTGAAAAATGCACGAAACATTTTCATGAAGAATTATTCCGGTTTTGCAGGACTCGTTTATACTTCCCTGGTTGCATTTCTCGTTTATTCTTCGGTGTATGCATTTCGCAAACCATTTACTGTAGGGGATTTTGAAGGTTTGAAATTCTGGAATGTTCCGTACCAGACGCTACTGATCATTGCACAGGTGCTGGGTTATATGCTCAGTAAGTTTTACGGCATCCGATTCATATCCGGTTTAAAAAGAATTGGTCGATGGAAAACCAGCGCAGTGTTAATTGGCATCAGTTGGATTTGCCTGTTCTTCTTTGCATTAGTACCGCCACCGATGGGCATTCTTTTATTGTTTGTAAATGGATTTATGCTCGGGTTCATGTGGGGTATCATCTTCAGTTATATCGAAGGACGACGGGGTACAGACTTTGTCGGTACAGTGATGGCCATCAGCTTCATATTTGCCGGGGGTTTTACACGCACAGTGGCGAGGTGGGTGAGCTTACGGTGGGGTGTAAGCGATTTCTGGATGCCCTTTGCAACCGGATTGATATTCGTTTTGCCACTGGCATTATTTGTTTTTCTTCTGGAGAAACTTCCTCAACCTGACGAAGAAGATCGCCTGGAAAAATCAGTGCGAGAACCGATGAATAAAGCCGACAGGAGGAATTTTCTTCGCTATTTCGGTACCGGTCTGGTGGCTGTTGCAATCACTTATTTTATTCTGACAGTCATGCGGGATATACGCGACAATTATATGTCGAATATCTGGGATGAACTAGGATACAGAAATGATTATTCAATTTTTGCAAAATCAGAAACGATCAGTGCTGTTATTATTTTGTTGTTGCTGAGTATGATTGTTTTTATCCGTAGAAATTTTAAAGCTTTAGTGATCTCTCACGCTATCATAGCTGCAGGGCTTTTAATAGCGGGGCTGGCATCGGTACTGTTTATAAACGAGCTTATCAGCGGTGCTATATGGATGCAGGTCACCGGAATTGGACTTTACCTGGGATACATTCTTTTCAACTGTATCTTTTTTGAAAGGATGATTGCCAGTTTCCGGATCAAAGGCAATATCGGTTTTGTAATTTATCTTGTCGATGCTTTTGGTTATCTCGGAAGTGTTTCTATCATGATCGCAAAATCATTTTTTCCCGCAGAGATTAACTGGACTGTATTTTATTCCAATGTAGTTGTTGTTGGAACAGGGATCGCACTGGCGGCTACTGTTGTATCTTATTTTTATTTCAGAAAAAAATTTCAACAAAAAAATATAGTCACTTCCGGTGAGATGGGAGCGCTTGGGGTAAACATAGCATCATGAGTAAAAAATCTGCCATAGTTATTGGTGCCGGGATCATCGGACTTGCAACAGCGAGAGCTCTGGCCGTTCGGAATTATCGGGTGACCGTAATTGAAAGAGATGCGTTCGCCAACGGTGCCAGCGTACGGAATTTCGGAATGATCTGGCCCATTGGGCAACGGGAAGGTGCAGAGTTCGAACGAGCGAAACGATCAAGGTCGATATGGCAACAGGTTTGTACTGAGGCACGCATCTGGTATGATCCGGTGGGCTCTCTTCACCTGGCCTATGACGAACTTGAATGGAGAGTCATTTGCGAACTGGGTGATGTGTTCCATCATCGTGGATATAAGGTCTTGAATAAAGAAGCCACCATCTGCAGATCGGAAGCTGTGCTGGAAAAAGGATTGAAGGGAAGTCTTTATAGCGCTGATGAAATGATAGTTGATCCGAGGAAGACGAGCACAGCAATTGCAGAATTTCTGAAGTCAAAGTACAAAGTAGAATTTCATTTCAGCACAATTGTTACTGCGATCGATTATCCGAAAGTCATCTGCAATGAAAAAGAATGGGAAGCTGATAAAATTTTTATTTGCACCGGTGCTGATTATGATGGTTTTTATGGAAATCAGTTTCGCATGCAGGCCGTTACGAGGTGTAAGCTCCAGATGATGCGTATGATCGCGCAACCTGGTGATTGGCGTATTGGTCCTGCACTTTGCGGAGCACTGTCACTTGCACACTACAAAAGTTTTGAGGCGGCACCTTCACTAGCAGACCTGAAAAAGAGATTTGAAGACGATTACCCTGAATACTTACGCTGGGGGATACACGTAATGGTTTCGCAGATGCAGGCCGGTGAACTCATAATCGGAGATTCACATGAGTATGGACAAACTCCGGATCCGTTCGGCAGACATTTTATCAACGAAATGATCCTTGATTACCTGAAAACATTTACAGTGTTTCCGAATCCGGTCGTAACTGAATCATGGCATGGTGTATATACGAAACTCACTGACGGAAGAACACACTGTGTATTGGAGCCGGAAAGTGGTGTTACAATTATTAATGGCCTTGGCGGTGCAGGAATGACATTGAGCTTTGGACTTTGCGAGGAATTGATCGCTTCGGGATAATTCTGCTATGAAATAATATCTCTTTAAGCCCCGGTTTTAATCGCGGTATGCTTCAATCAAAAAAAATAAGGGGATTTCTGTTTTTGATGAATATAAACTTTCCTATATTTGTCCTTCCATTCAAAAACAGGTTATGAACATCGCTATCATTGTGGTAATGTCTTGTTGAGTACCATTTCCCCGGAAATAACTCCTTTACCTTTCCCTGCTATCCGGGTGTATTTTTTTACATAACCTGATTCACTTTTTAAATTTAGTTCTATATGCAGACCATTACCAGGGAGCATAATAAAGTTGGTGGCTTCATACAAGTCATAAAAGAATCTCTCCGCGGAGATGAACATGATTACACTACCGGAAGTATAAAGCGTGCGGTGATCCTGCTGGCTATTCCCATGATGCTGGAAATGATCATGGAAAGCGTATTCGCAGTAGTTGATATTTACTTTGTCAGTCATCTTGGAAAGCATGCAACGTCAACGGTAGGGCTCACAGAATCGGTGATCACGATTGTATATGGCATTGCCATGGGCGTAAGCATGGCAGCAACAGCAATGGTGGCACGGCGGGTAGGAGAGAAGAATTATTCTGAAGCAGCGCATTCTGCTGTCCAGGCGATTATCGTTTCATTATTAATCACTGTTGTCATTAGTATTGCGGGAATCATTTTTGCCGCTGATATATTACGATTGATGGGAGCCGAAGCTGAAACTATTGCTACCGGTACCGTCTATACGAGAATTGTATTTGCAAGCAGTGCCGTCATCATGTTGCTGTTCCTGATCAATGGAATTTTCCGTGGTGCGGGAAATGCGATGATGGCGATGAAAAGTTTGTGGCTCGCAAATATCTGTAACATCATTCTTTGCCCGATTTTGATCAATGGACTTGGTCCGGTTCCGGCACTGGGTTTAAAAGGTGCTGCATTTGCTACAATGATAGGCCGTGGTATCGGCGTACTTTATCAGCTCTATCATCTGTTTGATGGAAAAACACTCATCAGGTTTGCGAGATGGATGTTTGTTCCTGCCTGGGATCTTATAAAATCGCTGATCAATGTGGCATGGCCGGCAACGCTGCAATTCCTCATTGGTTCCGGAAGCTGGATTGTATTGGCAGCATTGGTTGTACAAACGGGTCAGAGTGAAGCATCAGCAGGTTACCAGATTGCAATCAGGATCATTATGTTTTTCATCCTTCCAGCCTGGGGTATGAGTAATGCAGCAGCAACACTTGTAGGCCAGAATCTAGGTGCAGGAAATCCCGATCGTGCGGAGAAATCGGTAAACCAGACGGCGAAGTATAACGCCGTTTTTATGGCCGCGATGTCACTGATCTTTCTAGTCCTTGCGGAATATATCGTTGCATTCTTTACGAAAGAGGCCGCTGTCGCAAAGTATGCGGTACAGGCAATGCGGATTATAAGCGCAGGATATGTTTTTTATGGGATTGGGATGGTATTTGTAAACGCCTTTAATGGTTCGGGCGACACGCGCACTCCTACCGTTATTAATATATTCGGCTTCTGGTGTTTACAAATTCCACTGGCCTATCTTCTTGCAAAAACATTGGGCTTCGGTCCGGCAGGAGTATTTATTGCAATCCCTGTAGCAGAAACCGCCATTACTTTGGCCGCCTGGTATGTTTTCAGGAAGGGAAAATGGAAGAAAGTAAAGATATAAGTCCGAACAGCCATTCAAAAGTAAGCAGGCAAAAGGCAATAGTAACACCCGGAACCCAGAAGTAAGGGAATGGTTGTATTATGTATGCAAAAGACAAAAGAACTTTTTAGCGCTAAAATATAATTAGAGAGTTCAATTCCCCCGCGCTTCAACATGGTATTTGAAACATTTATTTTACGGCTTTAGCCTGTATGCATTCTATTATATCAATTGACAAATGACAACTTCCGAAAACTGGAAACTGAAAACCGGCTGTTGAGGCTATAAACTAAGAACTAAGAACTAAGAACTAAGAACTTACTTATTGCCATCATCGATTATTTATTACCTCCGGATTCTCAATGTTTCAGAAAAAAATACGATAATTGCAAATAGCTGTTCAAGCAGCTTTCTTTTAATCCTCACCCTTCTTAAACCAATACAAAGTTGCTGTACCAGGTTGCCCGGTTTTTAATTCGCGCCTGATGAAATTGTTTAATTAACGAAGCAACTGGCATGATTTTATGTGGATTCTTTTTACACCCACATCATCTATCCACCTATCCTTCCCAAGACCAGTAACTTCGTAACCCTCTGTTTGCAATTTCAGTAGTTTTTTAAGTTCAGTCCTGCTTACCTTCTGCAAAAGCTAACCTGCGATCATTACCTGGTCCGGATTAATTCCGGTAGGAACCCTATTTTTTAATCCCAACTCTGGGTTATTATGGTAAGCTCAACCTGGCCGCATTGTAAAGTGCAAGGCCGATTCGTATTCGAAAGAACTGCACTGACAGCATTTTTCCTTTTTATGTCAGTCGTTTCCATGGCTCAATCCGGCCCCAGGCAGGAACAAGTTGCTATTGCAAAAAGCTGGAGCCAGGTAGTAAATAATTCAGATGTTTTACCGGAGTCAAGACATGAATCTGGCTTTGTGGAATTTGGCGGAAAATTTTACCTGATCGGCGGGCGTGGCAAAAGAGCGTTGAATATCTTCAATCCCGAAACAAAAACATGGACTACCGGCGCACCTGTTCCCGGAAATAAGGAGCTTCATCATTTCCAGGCGGTAGTCTTCCAGAACAAAATTTATATCATCGGTGCATTCACTCATTGGTTTCCTGAAGAGAAACCCGTTGGTGATATTTATATCTACGATCCGCTAATCAATCGTTGGTCAGTGAAAGTTAATGCAATCCCTGTTGATCGCAGGCGCGGTGCGGCTGGTGCAGTGGTACATAACAATCTTATTTATCTCGTCGGTGGAATAAGGAACGGACATACCGATGGATGGGTAAACTGGACTGATAGTTACAACCCGATTACGGGTGAATGGCTGCGACTCGCTGATGCCCCGCACGAAAGAGATCATTTCCAGGCTGCTGTACTGAACAATAAACTGTATGCTGCCGCCGGTAGAAAGACAGGATTCACATCACTATTGGGCGATACTGAATCTTCAGTTGATGAATACAATTTTGAAACAAACACCTGGCGTACTTTACCACCAGCATCGGATATACCGACACCAAGAGCAGGAAATGCCGGGGTTGTGATCGATAACAAATTGTTGGTTGCCGGAGGCGAAAGCAATGCCAATGGCGCACATCCTGACGTAGAATTATTTGATCCGGTGATAGGCTCATGGACTGAGCTGCCATCGATGCTGACCGGTCGGCACGGTACCCAGGCCCTATTATACAAAGGAACCGTTTACATCGCGAGTGGCTGGGGATACATCACAGAAACATATGCTGATGAGTTACAAACACAGGAATCATTAAGTATAGTTGATGAGACTGCGACTTCTGCACCTTCGCTTATCAGACCCTTGCCAAATATTTCTGTGATAAGCGATGTCGCAGAAAAAATACTGGATCTCACCGGTTATTTTAAAGATGACAACACAATAACCGGACTTGCTTACACGGTTACACGTATATCGAATACCGCAATTGTTACCTCTACTTTTATTTCCGGTGATACATTGAGAATTAAGTTGCAGCCATCAAAAACTGGTAACTCGTCTATAAAAATAAGGGCAACAGATGTTGATGGTTTTTCTGTAGAAGATGAATTCGTTATTACTGTGGTTCCACCTCTTCCCACGGCACCAAAAGTTGATGAAGCATTAAGCGATAGAAAAGTTCCTGTCAATTCTGGTGTTCTGGATATCGATCTCAGCGACGTTTTTATTGACGATATGCCTTTTGATAGTCTTGAACTTTCTATTCATAATATCTCAGACAGCTCTGTAATAACCAAAGCTGCTATTATTGGAAATGAGTTGAGAATAAACATGCCTGCTAATAAACTCGGCAATACAAATATTACGATCCGGGCAATGGATAAAGATTCGTTGTATGTGGATGATATCGTGAATGTAGAAATAATCTCAAAAACACAGACAGTACCTACGGTAAAAACCCCATTGACTGACATCAAACAAAAAGTCAACTATCCAGGAAAGGTCATCAACCTGAATAATATTTTTGATGATGATCAGCACGAATTGAACTATGATGTTGTAAAAAATACGGACAGCATACTGGTCACAACTATAATAGAGAATGACAGTCTTTCCCTGATTATTACTCCGGATCTCACGGGGCTTGCACAAATAACGGTTCGTGCTACTGATGCTGACGGACAATTTGCGGAAGAGAGTTTCAATGTGATGATTTATCTACCCGATTCGGTTCCTGTCGTTGCTGTACGAATCAATAGTGGTGGACCTGGCATCGTAAAAAATGGAATACAATGGTCGGCAGACAAATATTTTACCGGCGGTGAAAAATATGCTGAGCCTTTACCGATTGGCGGAACGCAATTTCCTGAATTGTATCAGTCAGAACGCTATGGAGATTTCATGTATGCCATACCGGTGCCAAATGGTAATTACAATGTAAAACTTCATTTCGCAGAAATTTACTGGAAAGAAAAAGGAGAGCGGGTTTTTAACGTCAATATCGGCGGGATGAAGGATACACTGAAGAACTTCGATATCATCGCATCAGCCGGCGGTTCACAAAAATCAGTGATTGCAGGCTTCGACAGCATCGAGGTCAAAAATGATACTTTAAAGATTGATTTTTCCGGGGTATACGATAATGCAAAGATTTCTGCCATCGAAATTTCCTCTCCTGAATTGATGAAGATCAATAACCCTCCTTATGTTTCATTGGCCATCCCAGACCAGGAAATGAACTTCGGAGAAGCAGAAAAGCTGATCAATATCTATAAAGTTTTTTATGATGATGATGGAATTGCACGGCTGAAACTGAGTGTTGATTACATCTCGGACAGTACGATGATTTCTTCCGCAATAATAACCGGAGTGACTTTAAACCTGGATGTTGTTAAGAGTAAATCAGGGAAGGTAAGGATCAGGTTGAAAGCAACCGATGATGGTGGCCTTTCGGCAACAGAAGAGTTTACCCTTACCATTAACGAGCCCACACCGGAACCTCCTGTGGTTCATATCCCATTGAAAGATATCACGGCAGCAGTAAATGCTACGGTCCCTGCGATATCACTGGATTCGGCATTTAAAGACAATCGCGGATTTGCCCAATTGAATCTACGTGTGAAAAGAAATTCAAACGCTGCGATAGTAACCAGCGCCGTTATTAAAAACGGAAAATTATCACTTGTGCTGGGTCGTAACCGAACAGGAAGATCTGTAATTACTATATCAGCTACCGATGTGGATGGCCTCTTTGCAGAAGATGAATTTGTGGTAACGGTTACACCGCCGGATACTGTCATCAACACGCATATCCGTATCAATACAGGAGGGGAAACAGAAATACTTGATGAAAATATATGGGAAGCTGATCAATATTTTTCAGGCGGCACTTCTTACAGCCATACAGAAAGTATCCGGAGAGGAGAAAACAATGTGGATGGTACAGAGCGTTTTGGTGATTTCAGCTATAGTATTCCTGTTCCGCGCGGCAGCTATACCTTGAAATTGTACTTTAAAGAGCTGTACTGGACTTCAGTTGGACAAAGGGTATTCAATATCGATGTTGAATCCAGACAGATCAGGGTTGCGAATTTTGACATTGTGAAGAAGGCAGGTGGTGCAGGGAAATTATTCGTGCAGGAGTTTAAAGATGTCAATGTAATCGACAGCGCACTCGATATCAGTTTTGCTTCAATAACTGATAATGCCCAGGTGGCCGCTATTGAGATCATTACCAACCCGATTATTTTGGCGAGAAAAATTCCTGTTGATACATCGGTGCTCCGAATACCTGCCGTGGGTAGTTTCATAATCTACCCCAACCCGGTGACTACAAGCACAATAACAATGATGTTGCCGGAAGGATACAAAGGAGGCAGACTGGAATTGACTATATACAACACAAACGGATCGCTGGTGTACAGAATTCCTCAGTTGACAACGGCAGCCAGGCAAGCAACTGTCACGTTACCGGTGGGCATTTCAAAAGGTACTTACCTGGTAAAACTCAGGGAAGGAACTGAAGTATTTATTTCAAGAATTATTGTGCAATAGAAGTCAGATTCTAAAAAAAGCCACTCGTCAATGAGCGGCTTTTTTTAGAATATTAAAAGCTATTCTTCTTTCATCAACGCTTCAAAAACAGTTTCGTACTCTTTTTCGGCTTTGCCGAGTTGCTCCGCAATCGACTGATACTTCTTTTCCGTTTCTGAAAATTTATTCTGATTGGAGTAAATGGAAGGATCAGCAAGTTCAGCTTCAGCCAATTGTTTTTTCTCATTAAGCCCGGCAATGAGCGTCTCAAGCTCACTGAATTTTTTCTGCAGTTTTTGTTGTTGTTTTTGCTTTTCCTTATCGATCGCTTTTGGCGCTGCCACAGGAATGGGAACTTCCTTTTTAGGCGCCGGCTGTGAAGATGGTTTCACAGGCTGTTCAGCCTTTGCTTTCGCACTGGCCTGTTTTTCCATCCGCTCTTTCCAGGCAACCCATTCTTCATATCCACCTTTAAATTCTTTTATCTCGCCATCAACAATTTCCCAGATCTTATTGGCGCTTCTGGAAATAAAGTAACGATCGTGACTTACAAGTATCAGGCTGCCTTCGTATTTATTCAGCGACTCCACCAACAGATCTACTGAATGCATATCCAGGTGGTTGGTAGGTTCATCGAGTATAAGAAAGTTTGCCTTGCTCACAATTGTTTTCGCAAGTGCAACACGCGCTTTTTCACCACCGCTCAGCACCTTAATTTTCTTATCAACATCATCACCGCTGAACAGAAAACAGCCGAGAAGTGTACGTAATTCCAATTCCGTTTTCTGACTTCCTGCAAGCAACATTTCCTCAATCAGTGTATTCGACAATCCAAGAGATTCGAGCTGATGCTGTGCGTAGAAACTCTCTTCAACATTATGCCCCCATATTCTCTCTCCCTCAAAACTTTCTGTACCTGCAATGATGCGGAGCAGGGTTGATTTCCCTTTCCCGTTGGCACCGATCAATGCGATCTTATCACCTCTCTCAATTTCAGCCGTACCATTTTTCAGGATCTGCAATGGCCCGAAATTCTTTTTTACATTCTTCAGTGTACAAATGATTTTTCCGGGAGTTTTATCTACCCTGAAATTAATCCTGATCTCCGGGCGCTCGATACTGCTTTCTTCAATGCGATCGAGTTTTTCCAGTCGTTTCATGATACTTTGCGCCTGGGCCGCTTTGGATGCTTTCGCTTTAAACCGCTCTACAAACCTTTCCTGCTGCCTAATATAATCCTGTTGATTTTCGTATGCGCGTTGCTGCATTTCCATGCGCAACTCTTTTTCTTTCTGGTAATATTCGTAGTTGCCGGTATAAAAATGCAATTGCTGCTGGTAAAGCTCCACGATTTTAGTAACCATCCTGTTCAGGAAATATTTATCGTGACTTACAATAACTACTGCACCCTGGTAATGCTGAAGATATTTTTCCAACCATTCGATAGATGGCAGGTCAAGGTGGTTTGTCGGCTCATCGAGTAGGAGCAGATCGGGCTGCTGCAGGATCATCTTAGCCAATAACACGCGCATGCGCCATCCTCCGCTGAACTGACGATAGGGACGTTGCAAATCTTCCGGAGAAAATCCAAGACCCTGCAGCACTTCTTCAGTCCGGTGATGAATTGTATATCCGCCAAGCGTTTCAAGTTCATGAAGTTTATCAGTATACACCAGCAGCTGTTTCTCGTCGTAATCGGCTTCCAGCAATTTCCCGAGTTCTTCAATTTCCTTTTCCAGTTGGATAATCTTTTCAAAAGCTCCCAACGCAACCTGCAGGATACTGTCGTCCGTATCAAATCCAAGCAAATCCTGGTGCAGGTAACCAATCGTTGTATTACGACTTTTCTCGACCGTTCCTGCAGAAGGAAGGTACCCGCCAGTCAATAGTTTTAAAAGTGTGGATTTTCCTGTTCCGTTGTACCCGATTAAACCAATACGTTCATTCGGTTGTATATGCCAGGTGGCATTTTCCAAAATCACTCGGGCTCCAAATTCAAAAGTAACATTCTGTAAACCAGCTAACATAAATCCTCCAGGTATGAAATAAAAGTGCAAATGTAATACAATACAGCAGGTCATTGAATTACCTTTGCCCCTGTAATTTTTTTATATGAGAATTATTAGCATTTTGATATTATGTTTTATATGTTTTTCCGCCTGTAACCAGGGTGCGGAAAATAAGGAAGGAAGTGCTTCGGTTGAAAATGCTCCAGCCGAAAAGATTGAAAATCAATCTGCCATGGACAGCAGCCTGAATCCTGTCATTGCTGAATACCTGGTATTGAAAGATGGTTTTGTGGAAGCGGATACTATTGCAGTAAATAGAGCTGCGGTAAATCTGGTGAGCTATATCGATAGTCTTTATCCGGATGATGACACGCTATCTGCCACTCCGGTCAGATCACTTTTTACAAATATTTCTGCGGAATCCAAAGGTCTTTTGGGTGAGTCGGATCTCAATGAAAAAAGAAAAAGCTTCAGCATGGTGTCTGAAAATCTTCACGACCTGTTGACACTGGTGAAGTATCGCGGAAATAAGATTTACCAGCAGACGTGCCCGATGGCATTCAATGATACTGAGGCAGCCACCTGGTTGAGTAACTCACCGGAAGTTGTCAATCCATACCTTGGCAAAAAACATCCGAAATACGCCGCCGGAATGTTGCATTGCGGAGAGGTTACAGATTCCATAATCAATCGCTGATCATGAGCTCTGAGTTGTGAAATGAGTTTGTGTTCTGCATGATATTCCTGGTGTAGAATGACTATGAAAAAATATCTTTTTCTTTTTTTATTGGCTATAACTTCCGTGTGCCTGCAGGCCCAGCAGCGATATACCATCAGTGGATATATCCGCGATTCGCTGAGCAGCGAAACTTTAATTGGTGCTTCGGTTACGGTTAAAGGTGAGGGGCGGGGTGTAAAAAGCAACCTGTACGGGTTTTATTCAATTACGCTGCCCGCAGGAAAATACACACTGCTTTGTTCTTTCATAGGGTATCTGTCGCAGGAAGTTGATATCGATCTGAAAGAAAATATGACGATCAACTTTTCCCCATTTCCTAAAGCCAGTCTCTCCCAGGAAATAGTAATTTCTTCAAAAAGGCGCGATGCCAATGTGCAGGATGCGCAAATGGGCAAGATTGATTTACCCATGAGTAAAATCAGGTCTGTACCAGTGATATTCGGAGAAATCGATCCGTTAAAAACGTTGCAATTGATGCCCGGCGTTACCAACGCCGGTGAAGGTAATAGCGGCATATATGTACGCGGCGGCGGCCCGGATCAGAACCTGATCATGCTGGACGATGCAGTTGTTTATAATACTGGCCATCTTTTCGGTTTCTTTTCCATTTTCAATGGCGATGCCATCAAAAATACTTCTTTGATAAAAGGCGGAATGCCGGCGCAATATGGTGGCCGCCTTTCTTCTGTATTGGATATCTCGATGAAGGATGGCAATATGCAGAAGTATGAAATTGATGGAGGTATAGGAACGATTTCCTCAAGACTTTCCATCCAGGGACCGATCGTAAAAGACAAAGCCTCCTTCATTGTTTCCGGAAGAAGAACTTATATCGATCTTCTTGCGAAACCATTCATTAAAAAGTCCAGCAATTTTTATGGCTCCGGATATTTTTTCTATGATGTGAACGCAAAAGTGAATTACCGTTTTTCTGATAAGGACAGACTTTATCTCAGCGGTTATTTCGGAAGAGATGTATTTGATTTTGTAAATGCCAAGCGTTCATTCGATATACAAATCCCCTGGGGAAATGCTACGATGACTGCCAGATGGAACCATGTTTTCAACAGGAAATTATTTGCCAATACAACGTTGGTATACAATGATTACAATTTCGAATTTGGTGCCCAGCAAAGCAATTTCGAACTAAAACTCAGCAGTGGTATCAGGGACCTGAATTTCAAATCAGACTTTGATTATTATGCTTCTCCAAAACATAAAATGAAGTTTGGTGGATTGTATACACGTCATAGGTTTACACCATCAGTAATCTCCGGAAAGCAGGACACAACTGAGTTTGAGCCTAACAATTCCCAGGTAAAATTTGCCAATGAAGCAGCTTTGTATGTACAGGACGACTGGGAGTTGAGTGATAAATTAAAAGTAAATGCAGGTATACGGTATAGTTGGTTTCAACAGACAGGTCCTTATAAAAAATACCTGACTGATGATGATGGAAACAAACTTGACAGCGTCTCCTATGGAAGCTCTGATGTAGTGAAAACTTATGGAGGACTCGAACCGCGACTTACTATTAGGTATGCTTTTGATGAAGAGACCTCGGTAAAAGCAGCAGTTACAAGAAATCTTCAATACATACATCTTGTTAGCAACGCAGGAACAACCCTGCCTACGGACGTGTGGGTCCCGAGTACATACCGGGTTAATCCGCAGATCAGCTGGCAGTATGCCTTAGGGATGTTTAAGAATTTTGATGATAATAAATTTGAGACATCCATTGAAGTGTACTATAAATCGATGAAGAACCAGATCGAATACAAAGAGGGATATACGCCTTCGATCAGGGATACAGAGGAAGAATTTGTGTTTGGAGATGGATGGAGTTATGGTGCTGAATTCTTTATTAATAAATCACGGGGAAAGCTGACGGGGTGGATCGGATATACGCTGGCCTGGACCTGGCGTAAGTTCCCGCAGCTGAACCAGGGTAATAAATATCCTGCAAAGTATGATCGTCGTCATGATCTTTCAGTTGTAGCTATATATGAACTTTCACCCAAATGGAAACTCTCAGGAGTTTTTGTATTTGCTACAGGAAATGCGACAACATTGCCTGAAAGGTTCTATATCATGGAGGGTGTACTTACACAAGAGTATAGCGACATCAACCAATATCGGCTGGACTCGTATCATCGGTTGGATTTTGCAGCAACGTATACTCCTAAACCAAATAGCAAAAAAAGATGGAAGAGTAGCTGGGTATTCAGCATATATAATATTTACAGCCGCGCGAATCCTTATTTTATTTATTTCGATCAGTCGGGAAGTCCTTACGATGGTTCTTTGCAGGTACAGGCGAAGCAGGTTTCCCTGTTTCCCATTATTCCATCAATAACTTATAATTTTAAGTTTTGATCTGTATTGACCGTTCATACTTTTCCTTCTTTTAAATTCCTCTGAGCTGAGCCTTTGGACTTTCTTTTAGTTAATTTTAGCAATCAATTTTTTAAAACATGAGAAAACTTTTTATTGCACAATCATTCGTGCTTCTGTCTGCTATTGCAGGGGCACAGACTTCGATTCCTGATGGAGGTGTTGTAAAACCTATTGACCAGGAAATGATTGGTAA
Organism: Pollutibacter soli; assembly: GCA_029269725.1. GTDB lineage: Bacteria > Bacteroidota > Bacteroidia > Chitinophagales > Chitinophagaceae > Pollutibacter > Pollutibacter soli. The sequence goes on from JARJHS010000001.1 coordinate 270,146, forward strand.
GATCCGCAAGGAAGGTCTTGAAAATTCCAAAGTAATGGAGATCGCTTTTAATCTTACCGATGTAAACGGCCCTCGCCTCACCAACTCTCCCGGATATATGAAAGCAGCCAACTGGGCTGTAAACGAAATGAAAAAATGGGGTCTTGAAAATTCTGCTCTTGAAGCATGGGGCGATTTTGGAATGGGGTGGGAGCTTAAGAAATCTTATGTTGCGTTAACTGCCCCTTATTACAAACCAATTATTGCTTATCCGAAAACATGGACAAAAGGTACAGGTGGATTGAAACAGGCAGAAGTGTTGGTGATTGAAGCGAAAGATTCGGCTACACTCGCTGCTTATGCGGGTAAACTGAAAGGCAAGATCGTGATGTTGTACAAGAATGATCCTTATAAACCAACTTTCACTGCTGACGCCACCAGGTATACTGATGAACAGCTTGCGAAAATGGCTGAAGCAAAACTGTCACCACAGGCGCAACGTCCGACCGATACAGCTGCAGCCCGACGTCAGCGTGAGAACATGGCCCGGATGATGGCTCCTTCACTCGCAACACGTTTGAAAGATATGGCGGAGAGAGAAGGTGCAATCGCCATCTTTAGCAGTCAGCGTGGTCATGATGGTACATTGTTCGTACAGGGGCCATCAACAAGAAATGCGTACGATCCAAAGACTCCCGAAGGGATCAGTGATCTGGTGTTGACAATGGAAGACTACCAGACTTTCTCTCGTCTTGGAAAAGCAGGAGTTCCTGTCAAAATTGATATCGATGTACAGACTGAGTTCTTTAAGAAAGACACTAAATCGTACAATGTTGTAGCTGAAATTAAAGGGACAGATCCGTCATTAAAAGATGAGATCGTGATGCTTGGCGGCCATCTCGATAGCTGGCAGAGCGCCACTGGTGCAACAGATAATGCTGCTGGTTCTGCAGTAATGCTTGAAGTAGTACGCATTCTGAAAACACTTGGTGTAAAACCAAAAAGAACGATCCGCATTGCGCTGTGGAGTGGCGAAGAACAAGGCTTACATGGTTCAAGAAATTATGTAAAAAATCATTTCGCTGATCCTGCAGATATGAAAACAAAACCCGAATACGATAAATTTTCTGCGTACTATAACATCGATAACGGAACAGGAAAAGTGCGTGGAATCTATCTCCAGGGAAATGAATCAGTAAGAGCATTGTTCACAGAGTGGTTAAAGCCATTCGCTGATCTTGGTGCAACAACGGTAACGGTATCAAATACAGGCGGTACTGATCACCAGGCTTTTGATGGTGTAGGTCTTCCCGGTTTCCAGTTCATCCAGGATCCTATCGAATACAACACAAGAACGCATCACACCAATATGGATTCTTATGATCATTTACTTGGTGATGACTTAAAACAGATCGCAACAATTGTTGCGGCATTTGTTTACAATACGGCAATGATGGATGAAAAAATTCCAAGAAAACCAAAACCTGAACCTCGTGGTACAGGTTCCGGATTCTTCTAATGGATAACTAAATTTTATTGAAAACCCGGTGATTTCATTGCCGGGTTTTTACATTATACGGCTAGAATAATACATCTGTTGTTGGAGGAAAATAACATAGTCAAGAATGTTGAAATGCCGAAATTCACCAGGTATCCGATACTTGCAAGTATCGGATACCTGGCGAAAAAATTTTCGGAAACCTATCTGTACAGCTTTCCCGGCAGCCTAACCGAAAATTCTTTTTTTCTATCCCGATTTTCGTTTTGAAACAGACGCCAACTTTGAAATGATGTAAACGAGTAGTACAAGAACAACTGCACCAATAATCAACGGTATGAAAACGGCACCGATAGAAGTTGAAAAAGCTGCCAGATGCTCACCTGTACTTAAAACCGGATTAGCAGTTCCGGCGGTTGTTTTCGAGGAGAATAATCTCAGCAATGAAGTTCCAGCGTGAATAATACCTGCACCTCCTCCTCCAATAATGAGTCCGCTGACCCATTTCACCCAAGCCTGGTCGCCCGGCATTACAGATGTTGCGAGCAGTGTTCCCGCAGTTATAGCAAGAGGAGTATTAATTGCGTCGAGAAGATTATCAATAAATGGAACGTAATAAGCAATCAGCTCAACAACACAGGCGGTACCGAAACAGATGATCGCCGGCCAGCTGCTCAGCCAGGAAAAACTTTCATTTAATGGAAGAAGGTTAAATTTCGCTGCCAGCGCAGCCACCAGTAACGGAACAAAAACCCTGAAACCTGCACTGGCACTTAATCCCAGCCCGAGCGCCACACTAACTATCCATCCTGCATCCATTTACTTTAGGTTTTACTAAATGTAAAGGTTTAAAGTTAAACGTTCAAACGTCAAACGTCTGAACCTGCAGGCGGAAAAGAGGATCAAATGTAAAAATCCCGCTCAATGTTCAGTTTTACGCTAACGTTCAACGTTTAACGTTGAACCAGTATCTGCAGTTGTAATTTATTCTCTCAGTCTAAACCTGACTGTACCATTGATCTGCTCAGTAGAAGTAATATTAACTTCATAGCGTTTGTCCCCAACCGTTACCACCATTAATGCAGTGTTAGGTGGAATTGAACCGAGATTTTCAGCAATCATTACCAGGTCATTGTCATTTCTCTCTTCGTCCAGTTTTATTTTAATACTGATGGGAGTTGTTGACAGGCGTTGTTTTGAAACAATCAATTTACCGTTGAAATACAATGTTACCGTATCCCCATCGATCTGCCCGTTGTCATAGAGATTAACGGTAAACTCAGCCTCTGGAACTTCGATTGTTTTTATGATGTTTTTATTCCTCGCTTCAAATTTATTACCACCGTAAGATGGGATTTTTCCCCTGATTGCCGGCGCTTCCTCAGTTGGCCTTGGCTTTTCCGGACTGGTCTGCGTAGCTACTTTGTTTACTGTATCTTTTGTTTTGACAGTTGACGTCGCGGGTGGTTTTGTCGCAGGCTTGGTGGCAGGTTTAGTTGCAGGTTTTGTCGTTGAAGCGGTCGATTTTGTTGCCGGATTTGTTTTAGAGGACGGAGTAGTTTTTTTCGCCGTTGTCGGTGGAGGAGTTGTCTTTTTTGTTGTTGTATTGGACTTAGTGGTTGAAGGTTTTGTATTAGTAGCTGACGGCTTTTTATCTGCAGGTTTTGTGTCAGATGCTGCATTGTCATTGGTCGCCGGATTTTTGTTTGGCGCAGGACTGATCTTCACCAACAATTTGCGCTGAAGTTCTGTAGCACCGGTGCCGCAGCGATCGTTTTCCGATGCTGATCTCCAGCTTCCTTTCAGTACTTCCTTATCACCCTGTTTGAAAAAAGTAAGGATATGTGTTTGAAGACAATCGCGAAAATCAGGCGGTGTATTGGATTTTACTTTTGCAATTTCAGTAACTGACAACGACTTACTTCCTTCCTCATAAGTTCCTCTGAGTTTGCAAATCACATAACATCTTTTGCCATTGATGATAAAATAAGTATAAGAAAATCCACCAACTTCAGATCCGCTCACCTCCAGTTCCAGCACATATTCTGTTTCGCCGCTCAGAAAGCCGCCGCCACTTACAAATCCGCCAGTCCATTGGCCGTTCAGATTCTGGCCGTTGGTAAAAGAAAAAAAACCAAGACAGGAAATAAGAAAAAGAAAATATCTCATTATGCTATACAAATTAAAACTGTTGTTGCGTCAACTGCGAAGGTGCCAATATATTAACATTCAACATATGACGGAATAATTATTCATCACAGAACAGGAAATATCCGGGAAGGCTTTATTTATCGATTTGGATCTTACATCCGGGAGATGCTATCCGAACCCGTTCAACTGTTTTGGAATTTGGCTAAAAGTAAAAATTTCTTATAAGCAATATTTTAAATTCCTGGTACTTCCTGATCTCCGGGCAAATTATCTTTAAATAAGCGGTTCCGTACACAAGACTTCGTTAAATTTGCACTCCCGATTTATAAGCGGTAAATGCAGAGGAACAATGATTAAGATTAGTTTTCCGGATGGTAAAGTTCGAGAGTATGAAGCAGGCGTAACCCCTATGGACGTGGCCCGTTCGATCGCAGAAGGGCTGGCAAGAAAAGTGCTGGTGGCAGAAGTAAATGGCGAACCCTGGGATTCATCCCGGCCGATCAACGCTGATGCACAGATCAAATTTCTGACATGGGATGACAACAATGGCAAAAGCACATTCTGGCATTCCACAGCTCACCTCATGGCTGAGGCAGTGGAGTCGATGTTTCCCGGTGTAAAATTCTGGGTAGGTCCTCCTGTGGAAAAAGGTTTTTATTACGATATGGACCTGGGCGACAAGCACATCTCGGAAGAAGATCTGCGTAAGCTGGAAGTGAAAATGGCTGAGTTAGCCAAACAAAACAATCCCTACTTAAGAAAAGAAATCGCTAAAGACGATGCTGTTAAGTATTTCGCAGACAAAGGCGATGAGTACAAACTTGATTTGCTGAACGGTCTTAAAGACGGCGAGATCACATTCTATACGCAAGGCGGATTTACTGATCTGTGCAGAGGGCCACATATTCCATCTACAGGATTAATAAAGGCTGTAAAACTCACCAATATTGCTGGTGCATACTGGAAAGGGGATGAAAAAAATAAGCAGCTCACGAGGTTATATGGCGTGAGTTTTCCAAGTCAGAAAGAACTCGATGAATACCTGCAATTGCTCGAGGAAGCAAAGAAACGTGATCATCGCAAGCTTGGAAAAGAGCTGGGTATTTACACTATGGATGATGATGTTGGGCAGGGCCTGATTATGTGGATGCCGAATGGTACAGTGATCATCGAAGAGCTTGAAAAGCTGGCAAAAGAAACAGAATCTGCAGCAGGTTACAAGCGCGTGGTTACTCCGCATATCGCAAAAGAGAGTATGTATCTCACCAGCGGTCATTTGCCTTACTATGCAGACAGCATGTATCCGCCGATGGAGCTGGAAGGAGAGAAGTACTATCTCAAATCCATGAACTGTCCGCACCACCATAAAATTTTTGATGCAGAACCAAGAAGCTACCGCGATCTTCCTTACCGCATAGCAGAATACGGTACGGTTTACCGTTATGAACAGAGCGGTGAATTGTTCGGATTAATGCGTGTGCGTTGTCTTCACATGAACGATGCCCATATTTACTGCACAAAGGAACAGTTCGAAAGTGAGTTCAGGGCAGTAAATGACATGTATCTGAAATATTTTAAGATTTTCGGTGTCGACAAATATGTAATGCGGCTCAGTCTTCATTCCAAAGAAAAACTCGGAATTAAATACGTGAACGAACCTGAACTCTGGGAAGAAACCGAGAAAATGGTTCGTGATGTTTTAATTTCTTCCGGGATACCCTATGTAGAAGTTCAGGATGAAGCCGCATTTTATGGTCCAAAGATTGATGTACAGATATACAGTGTGATTGGAAGAGAGTTTACCCTGGCAACTAACCAGGTAGATTTCTCGCAGGGTCGGAGCTTCAAACTTCACTATACAACAGCTGATAATCAGTCTGAAACACCTTTAATCATTCACCGTGCACCGCTAGGTACACATGAAAGATTTATTGGATTTCTGCTGGAGCACTACGCGGGTAAATTACCCCTGTGGTTATCTCCCGTACAGGTGAAGATTTTGCCGATCAGCGATAAATTCCTTGATTACAGCCGGAAAGTACTGGAGGAACTGAAAAAAGCAGATATTCGTGCTGAAATTGATGACAGGAGTGAGAAGATCGGGAAGAAGATACGGGATACTGAATTGATGAAAATTCCCTACATGTTTGTCATCGGAGAGAAGGAAGTAAATGATAATGCGGTTGCTGTGCGTATACAGGGAAAAGGTGACGCAGGAACACAGCCATTATCAGAAATTATCCTTAAATTAAGAGATGAAATTAAAGACCGGCAATAACAAATAAACAAAAACAAATGTTAGCCTTCAACAGACAGTTTGCCGGCTGATCATTGAAGAAATTAAACTATGGCATTACAAAAAACTCCGTTTGGCAGTAGAAGCGGCGGACCAGGAGGTTTCAAAGGCAGATTTAACGCCAGGAAAGAACCAGAACACCGAATCAACCATTACATCAGGGTACCCCAGGTAAGATTGGTTGGTGACAATGTAGAAATAGGTATCTATCCAACTTCAGAAGCAATCAGGATTGCACAGCAGCAGGAACTTGATCTGGTTGAAATTTCACCACAGGCAGATCCGCCTGTTTGCAAGATTGTTGATTACAACAAGTTTCTTTACGATAAAAAGAAAAAGGAGAAAGAGATCAAGGCCAAGAGTAAATCAGCTGAACTGAAAGAGATCAGGTTTACTCCGGGTACTGATGATCACGATTTCGACTTCAAAGCCCGTCACGCGGAGAAGTTCCTCCAGGAAGGAAACAAAGTGAAGGCATACGTACAGTTCAAGGGTAGAGCGATCATGTTCAAGGAGAGAGGTGAGCTGGTATTGCTCAAATTTGCTGAACGCCTCGCTGAATTCGGACAGGTTGAAGGACTGCCAAAACTGGAAGGAAAGCGCATGCTGATGGTAATCGCACCTAAAAGTCACAAGAAAAAAGCAGATGTGAAGAGCGGTTCATAGTCCAAAGAAGTTCAAAGTTTATAGTTGATAGTTCATAGTCAGAACAGCCCACTTAGTAAAAAGTTAGAGCCGCCATATTTGGCGGCTCTAACTTTTTATTTTTACTCATGGATTTAGGTTTTATAAAAGCTCTTGCCGGCGCTGCATGTCCATAACTACGGCTTTACCATTACACCATTGTTCCTTTCCACCGTCCACTCCTGATATACCAGAATGACATACTGAGCATGCTCAGCCAATACAATATTTCGGATGCCCAGCCCCAGGTGATGGGTAGCTTCCAGTAGGAGAGCACCAGATAGATATATATCGAATACGCGATGATGGTAATGAATTCGATAAGCAGGTTCACTTTCGTATTACCGGTACCTATAACCGAATTCAACCAAACACTGGAAACCGACATCAGTGCAATACCAAAACATACAATCCTGAAAACAGGTATCCCTTCCCGTACAAACTCAGGTTGATCCTGGATAAAACCCAGCAGTGTGGCCGGAAAAAATTGAAGTATCAGTAAAATTGAAATGGTTATTCCGAAGCTCAGCCCGGCTATCCTATTGATCAATTGAACAACACGATCCTGCAGACCCTGCCCGATAATATTACTCACCATAGTAGTGGAGGTGGCAGCAAATGCCCAGATAATTACACCGAAAAATCCCATCATCAGGCGCATGAACTGACTGATGTCCAATGCAAGGCGACCATGATGCGAAATCAGAATAAAGAAAAATTCCCAGCTGATAATACTGATGGCATATTGGAGTACTAACGGGGACGATTGAGTGAAAAGCAGTTTCATCTGCTCAGGCTTAAAACTCATATCAGCAAAGAGTCTGAACCTTTTTCCCAGACCCTTCCAGTGGATAATAAAATACATGGACATCATACCAATAAATTCGGCACTGATGCTGGCCCATGCCGCACCATTAAAACCCAGTCGGGGGAAGCCGAAATGGCCAAAAATCAGGGCATAATCCAGGAATACATTGGAAAGTGTTTCAGCAAGTGTTCCCCATATTAACAGTTTGCTCTGGTTCGTACCTACCATCAACGCATTCCTCATTTGGTAGAGATACAGGAAAGGCAAACCGAAAATGCGGATCTTGAGAAATGAATCTGCCTGCTGATACAATTCCGGATCAATGACCTTTTGAAGAATCATTGGCGCTATAAGGTATGTAAGCAGAATTCCAAAAACAGAAATGCCTAACGTCAGGTAAATACTTTGTACAAAAAGACTTCCGATGTCCTGTAACCGATCCTGGCCTGCCCGTCTTGAGATCAGCGCCTGCAATCCATTATTCAACCCAAATCCTACTACTGAAAAAATCAGGTAATAGACACCGGTAATACCTGCAGCGCCCAGAAATCCGGGACCAAGTCTGGCAAGAAAAAAACTGTTTATCAGGTAATTAAACTGTGGAACCAGCATAGCAAAGCTGATCGGCAGAGATATACTGAGAATCTGCCGGTAGTTGATATCCAGCTTGAGATTGTCGCTTACCGCCACCTGTGCCATAATAGGAAGCAAACGTACAACATTAACCTGTTCACTAAAGTAGGCAGGCTATTTGCATTGCGGTTGCATTGGATAAAATTTACCAATACCTAATCATTATCTTTACCGCTATTAGTAAGAAGATCAGTGTAAACTGATGTTACGCGAACTATTGGTATTATTGTTTTATACTAACGAAAAAGCATGCTGCACGCTTCTTTTAATATCAGGCAGGAAGGTTTTGACAAGATAAATTTCAGGGGCACCAACTTATATGTTGATTTTGGTGCGGGCCACCTTGCTTTTGCTGTGATGATATCAACTTCCGGCCGGTTTGTGGGGCTCGAGTTTTATCAATTGAAAAACAGTATACGCCAGGAAGATCTTCGTGAATTGCTGGATTCCCATAGTTTTTTGAAGAATCAGTTCAATCGCGTTCTGATTTCTTATAATACCAAGGAAAGTGTATTGTTGCCTGAAAAAATGTACAGGGAAAATTATAAGGATCAGATCCTTTCTTCAATACATGGGGATTTGAATACTGGTGTTGTGATTGCTGAAAGTACGGATGTCGCAGACATGAAGAATATTTACCGTATACCTCAGTTTTATCAGGATGAGATCAGCAGATTATTTCCTGGGGGAAATTATTTTCATGTGTATTCAACGATTCTTAAAATTCTTGAACATCGCCGCAAATCTTTTCCGCCATCTTTCATATATGCGATCTTTTATCCCAACCAGATCATACTCACTGTTTTTATAGATCATCAGTTGCAATTAATACAGACATTCCCATATGATATTCCTGAAGATGCTTCGTACCATATGTTGAATATTGCGGACCAGTTTGAATTGTCAACAGACGATATACCCGTTAAAGTATGTGGATTGATCGATACTGAATCGGTTTTGTATACGGAGATCATGAAGTATTTTATTCATGTTGAAACAGATCCGAGACCGGGCTATTTTTCTTACGACGAAGCTTTTGATGTTTATCCTGCACATTTTTTCACGCCCATTTTCAGTTTGGGATTATGCGTATAATCAGCGGCCAGTGGGGCGGCAGAAGGATTCAGCCTCCGGCAAATATGCCACATACAAGACCTACAACGGATCTTGCAAAAGAAGGTCTGTTTAATATCCTGGATAACAACCTGGAATATCCTTCTTTAAAAACGCTTGATCTCTTCGGCGGTACCGGTGCGATCAGCTATGAACTCGCCTCACGTGGAGTGCCGGATCTGACCATTGTAGAGAAAGACCCTAAGATGTTTTCGTTCATCGGTAATACCATACAAAACCTGGGTATAGAAAATATAAAACTGGTGAAACAGGAAGTATTCAGTTTTATTAAAGCCTGTGGGGAAGATTTCGATTTTATTTTTGCAGGGCCCCCGTATGCACTTGCAGAGATAGATGAGTTGCCGCGAATGATTTTCGAGAAAAAATTGCTGAAACCCAACGGCTGGTTTGTCCTGGAACACACGCCGAGGAACGATTATAAAAAATTCGATCATTATAGAACAGAAAGAAAATATGGAACTACCATATTTTCTATTTTTTTAAATAAGGAAAATTAATGGACGCGCCGGTATTTATAACCGGTATTGGAACCGGAGTTGGAAAAACAATTGCTTCAGCAATTATTACTGAGGCTTTGGGCGGACACTACTGGAAACCGGTACAGGCAGGCCTCGATGAAAGTACCGATACAGAACGGATAAAGACGTTGATTTCGAATCCGGTTTCACAAGTGCATGAAGAACTGTATCTACTGACACTGCCAGCTTCACCACACCTTGCCGCCAGGAAAGATCATCTGCAAATTGACATTGATACGATTTGCCAGCGTGCACATGAAATGATGGAGAAGAGCTTAAACCCACTGATTATTGAAGGCGCTGGTGGCTTACTGGTACCACTAAACGAAAATGAAAAAGTGCTTGACCTGGTTGTTGCTTTAAAAGCAAAGCTGATCATTGTTAGCCGGAATTACCTGGGAAGTATCAATCATTCACTGCTCACGGCAGAGAAAATAAAAAGTACCGGAAATATCAGTGCACGATGGATTTTTAATGATCATTTTATGAATTATGAAGATGAAATAGTGAAATGGTCGGGAATAGATTCTCTCGGATCAATACCTTTTAACGCAGCGCCGGATACATCGTTTGTTTCCTCGCAGGCCAGGCGCTTAAAATCAGCTTTAACTCATTTTGTGAAAGTCGGTTTGGCTACCTGAAATTCAGCATTGATGCTTAAAAAAGAACTTAGAAAAACATATCGTGCCAAAAGAGCAGCGCTTACACCAAAAGAGCTGGCCGTCAACCAGGATCTGATACTGATTCAGTTTCAAAAGCTCGATATTCCATTCCTTGAAGCTGTCCATACGTATATACCTGTTTCCAATTTGAGGGAGCCGGACCCTCAACCATTGATTGATTGGTTACATTTCAGAAATCCCGGAATGGTGTGTGCGGCACCGGTAGCTGATTTCAATAGTGGGTTGATGAAACATGTGGTAATCAATGATAACACCGAATACCTGGTAAATCAGTTTGGCGTGACCGAACCTGCCGAAGGACTTGAATTGGATGCGTCGGTTTTCGATATCATTTTCGTACCGCTCCTCGCATTTGATCTGTCCGGATTTCGTGTCGGCTATGGGAAGGGGTTTTATGACCGTTTCCTGGCAGAATGCAGGCCCGATGCCATGCGCATAGGTCTTTCTTTTTTCGATGCCGTTGAAAAGATAAGCGATACCAATAACTTTGATCAACGATTGGATTACTGCATCACACCGGAAAGGAGCTATGAATTTTAATAACATCTTTTTGAGATCATTTCGGATACTGTTGTTTCCTTTCAGCCTGGTCTATGGCGCGATAGTCATCATTAGAAATTATTTATTTGACAAAGGTTTTTTAAAATCCACCGGATTTAATATTCCAATCATCGGCGTAGGTAATCTGTCGGTTGGTGGCACAGGTAAATCACCTATGGTTGAATACCTGATCGGATTATTGAAAGATCGGTATGCTATTGCAACTTTAAGCAGGGGATACAAAAGAAGAACGACGGGATATATACTGGCAACTGAACAAACCACAGCCATTGAGATCGGCGATGAGCCAATGCAGTTTCATATAAAGCATCCTGAAATTGCAGTAGCAGTAGGAGAGCAACGTATCGAAGCAGTACCTCAACTATTGTATGATCGTCCGGAGATCAAAACTATTATCCTCGATGATGCATATCAGCACAGATCGATTATTGCCGGCCTGAATATTTTGCTCACTGAGTTCAGTAATCTGTATGCAAATGATTTTTTTCTCCCGACTGGTGATTTAAGAGATCAGAAAGACAGTGCAAAAAGAGCCGATATTATCATAGTAACAAAATGTAAAGCTGGAATGCATGAGTCAGAGCAGTCAAAAGTAAGGAACATACTTCAGCCACTTCCTCATCAGCATTTGTTTTTTACATCGATCAGGTACGGATTACCGTATCATATCATTGATCGAAGTAACCGGCATCTCAACAGGAACACGGAAGTATTGCTGGTTTGTGGAATAGCAAATCCTGAACCTTTGAAAAAATATCTGCAGGATGAAACAAAGTCCTATGATGCGATGTACTATGATGATCATCACATTTTTAGTTTTGATGATCTTAAAGAAATACGAAAACGATTTAATAGCATTTCGCACGAAGAAAAAATTATTGTCACAACCGAAAAAGATGCAGTTCGTTTGATAAAGTTCAAAGAAGAATTACAGGCGTTGCCTCTATACGTCCTACCAATTACTGTAAGCTTTCTCTTCAACAGGGCTATGGCTTTTAATGATTTAGTCGTAAATTTCATTGAAAGTTATAAGACCGGCGATCATATTCAACCGGAATGATGATACACTAACAGAACAGCATTAAATTATGGGCAGGAAAAATTCTTCAGCAAAAAAGAACAAGCCACATCCACATAGTTATACCGGTATATTGGATATTACCAAATCCGGTATGGCTTTCGTTATCGTAGATGGTTTGAAACAGGATATACTTGTAAGGCCTGGCGACTATCGCAAAGCCTTTCATGGCGATAAAGTTGTAGTTCAGCTTAAACAGGGCAACCTGCGAACCGGTCGACTTCAAGGCCAGGTGATTGAAATTCTTGAAAGAAAGCAAACCGAATTTATTGGTCATGTTGAAGTGAATGATGATTTTGCTTTTTTTATTCCGGATAGCGGGAAGTCCACGCCTGATTTTTTTGTGCCGCTTTCACAACTCAATGGCGCAGTTAACGGAGATCGGGTGGTAGTAAAACTTTTAGAATGGAATCGCGATGAAAAGAATCCGAAGGGAACAGTGCTCACTGTGATCGAAGGAGAGAATCAGAATGACATCGCAATGAAAGAACTGATTGTGCAGAATGGATTCCCTCTTGAATTTTCCGAAGACACCGTCGAAGAATCCGAACGGATATCCGAAGGGGTAAGTGCTACCGACCTTGAAAACAGGAAGGATATGAGGAAAATCCTGACGATCACTATCGATCCCGTTGATGCCAAGGATTTTGATGATGCCATCAGTTTTCGCGTCCTGAAGAAAGGGGAGTATGAAATCGGAGTTCATATTGCTGATGTGAGTCATTTCGTTGAGACAGGAACAGCCCTCGACAATGAAGCTTATGAACGTGCAACTTCAGTTTACCTGCCTGATCGGGTGGTTCCGATGCTTCCTGAACGGATTTCGAACGAACTCTGCTCTTTACGTCCAAAAGAAGACAAGCTTACATATTCGTGCATATTTCAGATGAATTCAAAAGCTGAAATAAAACAGTATTGGATTGGCAGAACGATTATTCACTCCGATTACCGCTTCACATATGAGGAGGTACAGGATATAATCGAAACCCGGGCGGGAATGTATGCTACCGAGGTATTGGTACTAAATGACCTAGCTCAGCGTTTCAGAAAGGCAAGATTTAAAAACGGCGCGATCAACTTTTCTTCGCAGGAAGTAAGGTTTAAGCTGGATGAGAATAACAAACCCATCGGCATAGTAATAAAGGAAAGTAAGGAAGCGCATCAATTGATCGAAGAGTTTATGTTGCTTGCAAACAGGGTTGTGGCGGAAAAAGTTTCTGGCGTAAAAATCAATAAGAAACCGATACCGTTCCCTTACAGGGTGCACGATCAGCCTGATGAAGAAAAACTGATTCCATTTATTGAATTTGCGAAAAAGTTTGGTCACCGTTTCGAAACACAATCGCCGGAAGCAATTGCATCGTCATTCAACAGAATGCTGACAGCTGCGAAAGGATTGCCCGAACAGCATGTGCTGGAGCAACTGGGTATAAGGACGATGGCGAAAGCCGTATACACGTCTGAAAATATTGGGCACTACGGTCTTGGATTCGAGCACTATTGTCATTTCACTTCGCCGATCCGCCGGTACCCGGATATTTTGGTGCATAGGATTCTGACGCAGGTGCTGACGGAAAAGGTAAAGGCAGATAAAAAGCTGGAAGAGAAGTGCAAGCATTGCAGTGAGCGTGAAAGAGCTGCAATGGAAACTGAAAGAGCTGCCAATAAGTATAAGCAGGTTGAATTTATGAGTCAGTTTATAGGTGAGGAATTCAAGGCAGTGATCAGCGGAGTTTCCAGTTTTGGTTTTTGGGCAGAAACTGTTGAACATAAATGCGAAGGACTGGTAAGTGTTTTCAGTCTGCAGGAGTTTGATGATTTCAGACTTATCGAATCCGAATATTGCCTTGCAGGAAGAAGAAGCGGTCGAACGTTTCGGATAGGCGATAACGTTACAATCAGAGTGATAGCTGCCAATCTAACAAAAAGGCAGCTCGATTACGAATGGGTGTTGCAGTCGGATGCTATATTAACAACGAAGAAAAAGAAAAAAGGGAAATAATAAATTCTGCAGATTACAATGGCAATGCACAAGTTTGAAGAACTGTTACCCCGTTTTGAAGCTTATTTTAATCAGAGGCATTTCCCTCTTCAACCTTCGACTCTTTACGACCCCGCAGAATATTTTCTGGGTCTGGGAGGAAAAAGGGTGAGACCGGTGATGAGCCTGATGGGCAATGAACTTTTTGATGAAATATTACCTGACGCTTTTCATCTCGCCGCAGCGGTAGAACTTTTTCACAATTTCACATTGATGCATGACGATATTATGGACAAAGCCCCGTTGAGGCGCGGAAAGCCAACGGTTCATGCTGCCTATGGTGAGGCAACTGCGTTATTGGGTGGCGATGTGATGCTTGTTGTAGCTTATGAATACCTGAATAAAATTGATGTTCATTATCTGAAAAGAATAATGCACTTATTTAACCGGACAGCGATGGAAGTTTGCGAAGGGCAACAACTGGATATGGATTTTGAAAAAGCGGCGACAGTTGATTTGCCGGCGTATATAAAAATGATTGAGTTAAAAACTTCCGTTTTGCTCGCTGCCAGTTTACAAATGGGAGCTATTCTTGGTGGCGCCGGAGAAAACAACCAGCATCATCTGTATGAATTTGGTAAAAACCTGGGGATCGCGTTCCAGGTGCAGGACGACTACCTGGATGCATTTGGTGATCCCGAAAAATTCGGAAAACAGGTAGGCGGTGATATCATGGCGAACAAGAAAACATTTTTAATGATTCATGCACTTGCCACATCAAAAGGTGAATCAAAAAAAGAATTGGAACATCTCCTGACAACTAACGGCCCAGACAAAGTTGAAAAAGTATTAAACATTTTCAGATCCTGCGGCATTGATGCATGGGCCAAGGATCTGAAAGAAACTTACATAACTAAAGCAATGTATCACCTGGAAGAAATTGCTGTGATATCTTCCCGTAAAAAGCCCCTGACTGAGCTGGCTGCGTACCTGGTGCAAAGAGAGAAGTAGTTGCGGGTTCCGGATGTGCTATCAATGTATAAATGCCTAGGGTATTTGGCCAGAAGGCAGTGGCCAGTGGGCTTCGATAGCTATCGGAGGACACAGTCGTGATCATTTCAACTTCCATTTTTTTACAACCTGCCTGCCGGCAAGCAGGCTGCCAACCGACAACTGCCAGCGAAACTATGCACCAAGAGCATTGAACTATGAACTATTTATCATTATCTTAACCGGATAAATCCGTTACATGGCAAATTCGGTTTTCCGGAAAAAATCAATTGAAAAATTACTTACTGAATCAGAGGCAGGTGGAACAGATGGTCTGCACGGCGGAAAGATGTCGAAAGTCCTTACTGTCAGGGATCTCACCCTGATGGGTGTTGCTGCTGTTATCGGCGCCGGGATTTTTTCAACCATTGGATCTGCAGCATATGATGGCGGACCCGGTTCGATCTTGTTGTTCATTATCACAGCTGTTACCTGCGGATTTACCGCATTGTGTTACGCAGAGTTTGCTTCGCGTATACCCTTGTCCGGTAGTGCATATACTTATTCATACGTGACTTTTGGGGAAGTTATTGCCTGGATAATTGGATGGGCGCTGATACTTGAATATGCTATCGGAAATATTGTTGTGGCTATCAGCTGGAGCGCTTATTTCAACAATATATTAAAGGCAATCGGATTACATCTTCCGGAAAACCTCACCACCGGGTACCACTCTGCAAAACTCGCTTATGAAGAAGCTATCGCCGAAAACTTACCGGTTGCTGATCTTATCTGGAACACCGCTCCAAAAATCGGTCCGTTTAGATTTATCATTAATCTGCCGGCTTTTATCGTGGTAGCATTAGTTACTTTACTTGCATACATCGGTATACAGGAAAGTAAGCGCACGGCTAATTTTATGGTGCTGCTAAAGATCGTTGTACTGGTATTTATCGCAGCAATTGGGCTATGGTATATATTTTCAAATGATACAACTGGAAACTGGACGCCATTTCTTCCGAACGGAATGTCGGGTGTGTTGAAAGGCGTGTCTGCTGTATTCTTCGCCTATATTGGTTTTGATGCGATCTCTACTACAGCAGAGGAATGTAAGAATCCCCAACGTGATCTTCCGAAGAGTATGTTAAATTCCTTGCTGATTTGTACGGTGATTTATATCGTTACTGCTCTTGTTATCACTGGGATGGTAAACTATTCCGAATTTAAAGGTGTTGCTGATCCGCTCGCTTACGTGTTTGAAAAAATCAACATGAAGAAGATCGGGTTTATTATTTCAATCAGCGCGGTTGTAGCTGCGACCAGTGTATTACTCGTGTTTCAGCTGGGGCAGCCACGCATCTGGATGGCCATGAGTCGCGATGGATTGCTTCCTCCGAAATTTGGAAAAATTCATAGTCGGTTTAAAACTCCATCATTCGCAACGCTTTTATCCGGCGCCCTGGTAGCCATCCTTGTGCTTTTCGCAGATGATGGTTTAATGACAGATCTTACTTCCATCGGTACCCTTTTTGCTTTTGTTCTGGTAAGTGGCGGAGTATTACTTCTTCCAAAAATTGCAAAACAACCAGGGAAATTCAGTTTGTTATATATCAATGGAAAATGGATTGTGCCAGCTCTGTACATTTTATTTGTGTTTCTGATGCGGGAAAGGATCATGAATGATTTGAGCAAAATCGGTTCCGAAGGCTACCAGGAACTTTTATTTATTCTTTTTATCATCATCGCCGGCGTATTTGCGATACTGAGTTTTGTAAGGAATTACTCACTCATACCTGTGTTGGGAGTACTTTGTTGTATGTATCTGATGATAGAGATACCTGCAAAAAGCTGGCTGGTATTTTTCGGATGGATGGCGTTAGGGCTTGCTATTTATTTTCTTTATGGATTCAGAAGAAGCAGGCTAACAACCTAAAATCGCAACTTTTCTAAAAAACTGCTGTGGAAATTGATTTTTGTTCTTCTCTTCAGAAAAACTTAAATTAGGATAGATCTTTCACTTAAATCTGCAGTTTATGAACCTCATTCAACGATTGGAAAAATGGGGTGATACTCATCACCCGAAATGGCTTGATTTCATCCGGATTGTTTTGGGCATTTTCCTGTTCCTAAAAGGTTTGGAATTTGTAAACAATATGGATCAGCTGACAAACACAATCAGCTCCGGCAGTTTTATGACAGCAATGTCAGCAGGTGTTCTTGCACACTATGTTGTTTTTGCACACATTATAGGTGGCATATTAATCGCTTTTGGACTACTAACCCGTTTCGCCTGCATTATTCAGATACCAATACTTCTCGGGGCGCTGTTCGTCGTTAACGCACAAGGAGGAATATTTACACCTTTCACAGAAATCTGGATGGCAATCCTGGTTTTGTTGTTGCTGGGATTCTTCCTGATCGAAGGGAGTGGACCGATTTCCGTCGACCACTATATGGGAACGCATACAGAAAAAGAAGGTGGTGTTCTGAAAAAATAACTAAGCTCTATTCTGCTTTATGCTTCCATCCGCTTAAGCGGGTGCGGGATTTTATGTAAATTTGCTGTCCTGTAATAAATATCAGGAGTGAGCAAGAAATGAAATATCAGCAGGGTGACAGGGTTTTGTTATTACACTCAGGAGAGGAGGGAGAAATTATTGACTTCATCAATGAGAAAATGGTGACGGTTGAAGTCAATGGTGTACAATTTCCTGTTCATACCGACCAGATTGATTTTCCCTATTTCAGCCGGTTCACTAAGAAAAATGCACAACCAGTTAAAAAAATTGCGCCCAAAATCGAGTCGCTGAAAAGAGAAAAGCCTTCGGCGAAATATAAGGTTGACAATGGAGTATGGTTGATATTTCTCCCCGTTTTTGATAAGGATATTTTTGATGATGACGTTGTGGATTATTTCAAAATATTTCTTGTAAATCAAACATCCGATCATCTCAACTTCAACTATACATTAAAGTATATCTCCGGGTCCGATTTCGGGTTGAAAAATGAAATTTTACCGTGGGCTGATTTTTATTTGCACGATGTACCTTTTGACAGAGTGAACGACAATCCGAAATTTGAATTTGAATTCTCGTTGAAGATCCCGGATAAAAAGAAGGCTGCACATTTTGAAGCATCTGTCAAGGTAAAGCCAAAACAGTTTTTTCAGAAGGTGGAGGAGATCCGGATGAAGCAGCTGGCGCACTTTTCGTATTTGTTGTTCAATGAATATCCGGAAAGGGTGGAAGAGGAAAAGGAAACGAACTTCAATTTACTTTCGAAAGCCGGGTATCGTGTATACCAGGCCGATAGAGCGGGAACTTATATTGAACAGGCGAGATCAGTTGTAGATTTACACATAGAGAAACTTGATGATCGTTGGGAGAAACTGGATACCTATGCAATCCTGGATCTGCAATTGAGAACGTTTGAAAAATATCTTGAACTGGCCATTTATCATCATCTTGATTCGTTGATTATAATACATGGTGTAGGAAGTGGAAAGCTGCGTGATGAAATCCATGATCTTCTTCGTTTAAAAAAAGAAGTAAAGTCATTTGTAAACAGGTATCATCCTTCATTTGGTTACGGAGCGACAGAAATTTATTTTAATAAATAACTACAAACCGGGTCATCGCTTCATGAAAACATGGGGAGGAAAGTCCGGACAGCACAGAGCATCGTACCGGCGAACAACCGGGCTTGTCAGAGTTTTACTTTGGCGGGACAGATAGTGCCACAGAAAATAACAACCTGTCGGATTTTTCCGGCAGGAAATGGTGAAAACGGGAGGTAAAAGCTTCCGGGGATAAATAGTAATATTTATTTCGGGTAAACCTTGCGTGCTGAAATGCCACATAGGTTCACGGATTCCGGGAAACCGGAAATCAGCTGACTCGGTTGATCTTCTTCGGGAGTCGTGAATGGGTAGGCAGATTGATTTCGCGAAGTAATTTGCGAAACAGATAAATGATGACTATTCCGGTTTTACCGGGAAACAGAATCCGGCTTACAGGTTTGTAGTTTTTGGTTTTACGTTTAACGTTTAACGTTTAACGTTTAACGTTAAACGTTAAACGTTAAACGTTAAACGTAAAACCTCATATTTGACTCGCTCAAATAAATAATAAAGCCCCATAACGGGGCTTTATCTCTTTTTTTTACCTGCGATGCAGGCCCTACCAAAACCAACTTATTTTTTAGCAGTTTTCGCTTTTGCGAAACTGTTGTATTTCAAATCCTGCGTGTGATTGAAATTAATTTCCGCATCTGCTTTGCTGATCATTTCAGCAGAAGGATAGCTTTCCCAGATAACTGAAGCCTGGAAATCATTGTTCAGATCTTCGTCAGCACCGGACGCAACTGATCCGTCGATTTTGATTCCGGCAACCTCTGCTGTGAATACATCATTCATGTCCACGTCTGCATTGTTACCAGCCTCTGCTCCGATTACTGTAATGTTTTCTGCTTTGAACTGGTCACCAATCATCTCATCAGCTGAATTGCTGCTGAAAGTGTTGCTCATATCAACAGTAGTTTCTTTTTTAAACTCATTGTTGATTGCGCGGTCTGATTCACTGATCAGCATTGCCAGAGCTTTAAGTTTGCTCTCAGTTAAAGAATGACGCAGATTCGTGTAAGCTTCATTGTCAGATTTCCTGATCATTTCTGCTGAAGGCAGATTGTAAAGCCTGTAAACATTGCGCTCATTTCTTTTAGCGGCTGGCTTTGCTGTTGAACAGCAGTCTTCGGTTTTTTCAGTCTTGTCAACGTTTGTCAATGCTGCACTTTTATTCAAAGTGTCATCATCCTGAACGAATGACATGGTTGAGAAAGCCATGCTTGCCATGAGGACGAAGGCACTCAATTTTCCGGATAAACTCTTTCCGGTCCTCATGAGTTGGTTAGCTTGTTTAAGTGTTCCTGCCTTTGGAGTCACTTTTTCCATCTTACGTTTCATATACTATCTATTGTTTACTTTTCTTGTTCTATTGTATGACAAAGATATAGTCTAAGACCGCTACCTTGTTATACATAATACTATGTCTGGTCAATAATCGTTATAAATGGTCAAGTATGTTGATGGTAGAAATTCCGCGGGTTGATTATCTGGTTAGGTCCCGGTGTCCGTAAGTGCCGGGGAGCGGAGGTTCAGGTTTCAAATGGCTGCGCAAAGTTAAATATTATCTTTCACATTTGCAAACACCCACTATCGCTTTTTTGAAATCTATCTAAAAACACCTCGTTTTCAAGTCTTCATTTACTAAAACGAAATCGTTCTACACTTATTTTATGAATAATCTTCAAAGAACTTTCTTTTTTCTAATATTAAGAGACGCAAAAATGAGATCATTGTTACAAATGAAATGTTAACTATAAAAATCGCGGGATGGAAGCTGTTTAAAAAGGATGGCTGGCAGGTAAAGTTATTAGCGAAGCTTTTTGGGGCGCAGATTGGAGTAAAGAGGCAAAGATCAGGAATGGGGAAGCTCCCTTTTCCGGATTTCAAAAGCCGAGCTGGTTCAGGTGAACTCATCCCACCCGGAAAAGATGAACAACAATAAAAATGAATTAGTTTAGATAAGATCGAGTGCCTTCACAAAAGTGGTAACGACCGGTACAATCGTTATTGAAGTCATTGAAGGCAGATAAAAGTAAACGAGAACGGCAACTATCAGAGAAACGAAGAAAAGTAACCAATACATATTTTTCGATCTCTTATCCATGCAGTTAAATTTTTCACGAAGATAAGGCCGCAACGGAGAAAAACAAATATTGAAACACAAACTCGTTGATTGAATATCAGAATAATGCCCTTGTTTATCTGAATTAGTCGGGATGTTTTGTGTAATTCCTACACTTTTTTAGTTTAAACACTATATTTAATCTCCCAAACTAACTTGCTCGTATGAAACTCCATTTTTTTGTCAGGTTTTATACACGATCTGGCCAACACCTCAGCATCTCGGGTTCGATTCCACAATTGGGGTCAGGTGATTTCAGCAAAGCAGTCAGAATGCAATACCAGAGCGATGAATTCTGGCAACTTCAGATTGAAGTTCCGGATGATGAATTGCAGGCGCAGGAATGGATCAGTTATAGATATATTTTTCAAACAGATGGCGATGATCCCATAATTGAACTTAAAGACGACAGACTCATTCCCGTTGCTGCAATAAAAACACCGGAAATTCAACTGGTGGATGTATGGAATAATACTGGTGAATTTGAAAATGTTTTTTATACTTCTCCATTCAGAAATGTTCTATTGCCGGAACGGAAAAAATCGACTCCGGTTAAGCAGTACCGGGGTGCCACACATATTTTCAGAGTGAAAGCGCCATTGTTACATAAAGATGAGACAGTATGTTTGCTTGGATCGTCTGAAGTTTTAAACAACTGGGATGTTTTAAAACCTCTTCCATTGGAAAACAAAGGGGATTGGTTTGAAATAAAATTGAATTTTACTCACGTTTCATTTCCCATTGAATACAAGTATGGTGTAATCAATAATAAGACAAAAGAGTTTCTACGATTCGAAGCGGGTTCAAACAGAAATCTGTTTAAGCCGGCAAATAAAAAAAGGACTATCATTATTCACGATGGGTTTGTTCATCTCCCGAATAATACCTGGAAGGGTAGTGGGGTAGCTATCCCGGTTTTCTCTCTGAGAAGTAAAAAAAGCTGGGGAACGGGTGAATTCACTGATTTGCAGCTTTTAACAGACTGGGCTTCGGCTATAGGTATGCGTTTGATCCAGTTGTTGCCTGTAAATGATACTATTTCGAGTCATACCTGGGTGGATTCTTATCCCTATTCCGCTATTTCTGCTTTCGCGTTGCATCCATTGTACATCAATCTCGAAAAAGTAGCCGGTAAGAAAAATGCTTCCATAGTAAAACCATTTAAAAAGAAAGGAGATCATCTGAACCATCTGCAGGAAGTGGATTATGAGTCTGTGATAAAATTAAAACTGGAAGCGCTAAGTCTGTTGTATGAGACAATGAAGGAGGAGACTTTCAGCGACGAAGAATACCATGTTTTTTTTGAATCGAACAGGTATTGGCTGGTTCCTTACGCAGCATTCAGTTTCCTCCGCGATAAATACGATACGCCGGATTGTTCACGCTGGAAGCAGTATTCAGTTTATAATCAAAAGGAAATTGAAAAATTAAGCGATAAGAAAAGTAAATCCTTTGATAAGATCGCCATCCATTATTTCATTCAGTTTCATCTGCATAAGCAACTGAAAGAAGCGCATCAATATGCACACAGCAAGGGAGTGATATTGAAAGGCGATATTCCCATCGGGATCAACCGTTATGGCTCAGATGCATGGACGGCACCAGAATGGTATGATATGAATGTTCAGGCCGGGGCACCACCGGATGACTTCGCGATAAAAGGGCAGAACTGGGGTTTCCCGACTTATAACTGGAATGTAATGCAGCAGGATGGTTATTTATGGTGGAAGTGGCGTTTCGAACAAATGAGCAATTATTTTGATGCTTTCCGCATCGATCATATCCTGGGCTTTTTCAGAATATGGTCGATTCCAATTGATGCTATAGAGGGTATATTGGGAAGATTTGTTCCGGCAATTCCCGTACATCGGAATGAATTCAGTGAAAGAGGTATCTGGTTTGACTATAAGCGTTACTGTACTCCATTTATCACTGATGAAGTTCTTTGGGAAATGTTTGGTCCAAACGAAAAAAAATTCAAGCCATTTTTGATCGAAGGTTCCGACAAAACCTATACGTTAAAACCAGAGTTTCAAACGCAGAGACAGGTATTGGATCATTTCACACAGTTATCGCCGACGGATGAAAATCAGCACATCATGGAAGGTTTGTATGACCTTATCTCAAATGTGATTTTGTTCGACGAAGGAGGGGCAGTATCCGGCAAGTTTCATTTCCGGATCAATATGCTGACGACGCCGTCTTATAAACGATTGGACGATCATTTGAAATGGCAATTAAACGAGTTATATGTCGATTACTTTTTCCGCCGACAGGATCATTTCTGGGAGATCGAATCAATGAAAAAACTCCCTGCACTGAAAAGGGCAACGGATATGTTGATTTGTGGTGAGGATCTTGGAATGGTACCTCATTGTGTGCCGCATGTAATGCAGGCGCTCGGTATTTTGAGCCTGGAGATTCAGCGCATGCCGAAAAACATTAGTTCTGTTTTTTCAAATCCAGCGCATGCTCCTTATCTGTCAGTCGTTACACCTTCAACACATGACATGAGTACAATACGCGGATGGTGGGAGGAAGACAGGGGAAAAACGCAGAAATTTTACAATGAGATGCTTGGAAAATATGGCGCGGCGCCACCAACCTGCGAACCCTGGATTAATAAGGAAATCATTTCACAACATTTGCATTCGCCGGCGCAATGGGCCATTTTCCAGTTGCAGGATATTTTAGGAATCGATGAGCATCTTCGCAGAATAAATCCGCAGGAAGAACGAATAAACGTTCCCGCGAATCCGAAACATTACTGGAGATATCGGATGCATATCTATCTTGAAGACATGCTGATCGAAAAAGACTTCAATGCTGACCTGAAGAGTTTAATAGCTTCTTCCGGAAGAGCAAATTTTAACTGATGAATATCCGCCATAGAATTATTGAACTTCCCTTTCATTATCCGTTTACGATTTCGAAAGGAACAAAAACCCACCAACGCATTTTCCAGGTGGAACTTGAGTGGAGAGGAACCAGGGGTTATGGTGAAGCGCCCGAAATTGCCTATTACAATATTCCGGCGGCAACAATGCAGTCTGACCTTGAAAACAAATTGAAATTTGTTGAGAATTTTGCATTGACCACTCCGGATCGTTTCTGGCATTTTTTACATCACCTGTTTCCTTCCAATCCTTTTCTTGTTTGTGCACTTGATATTGCAGCCTGGGATCTGTATGGCAAATTAATGCGGAAACCTTTGTACCAGTTATTTTCTGCAGACCCATCTGAAATGCCAGTTACTGACTATACCATTGGTATTGCGGACAGTGAAGCAATGATTCAAAAAATCGTTGATAACCCCTGGCCGGTATATAAAATCAAAGTGGGTACAGCAGGAGATATTGAACGCCTCAGGGATTTGCGTACACGCACAAACGCAGTTCTCAGGGTTGATGCAAACGGGGGGTGGACAATGTATGATGCTGAAAACAACCTTGGTCATTTAAGCGAAATGGGGATTGAATTGGTTGAACAGCCTCTCTCAAAAGAGGATTGGGAAGGGATTAAAAAACTCAAAGCGATATCTCCTTTGCCTTTATTTGCTGATGAGAGTTGCGTCACGGAATCGGATGTGGGGAAATGTTCGGAAGGATTTCACGGGATCAATATTAAGCTTACAAAATGCAGCGGAATTACACCGGCAAAAAGGATGATAACGGAAGCCCGCTCCCTTGGTTTAAAAATAATGATTGGCTGCATGAATGAGTCTGCCATCGGAACTGCAGCTATTGCTCACCTCGGCCCGTTAGTGGATTACCTTGATGCAGATGGACCGTTGTTACTAAAAGATGATCCGGTTGAAGGTCTGAAATATATTGAAGCTAAGTTGCAGCTTGTTCCCGCACCCGGTCTTGGAGTCAATGTTGATCCCTTTTATTAAATCTTAAGCTAACATTTCTGCTTTCGTCTTTGAACTGAACTCAGCAAAAAACTCAGCCAGTTTTTCGATGGCAATCGCGGAAAATTTCTTCCCTTTTTCTATAGTCGCTTTTTTCGGGTACCCGGTACCGGTATCAGCGGAAATCATCGTCCAGGGTCGCGGCGACCATGCCCATTTCTCTTTGAATCCCCGGAGCTGGAAATTTTTTTCTGATCCATCTCCAGCTCTTTCCAATGGCAATACTAACCCCGGTTGAATCGCCATCATTACACTGGTTTCCATCTCATCAGCATGATCGCCGGGATGTTCAAAAATTCCTTCGCGCGAAGCCGCCTGGTACCAGTTGGCAACACTTATGAACATTTCAGGAAACAAGCCGGATAATTCGCGGATTATACTCACAAAATTGTTTCCGCCATGACCGTTTAGAACAATAAATTTCCTGATGCCATGTCTTTGCAGAACATCGCAAACATCTTTCAAAATTGCCAGCTGCGTGGAAGGCATGATATTCATACAAAGTGGAATATCCAGCTGTCCGGTATTTACTCCGAACGGAATACAAGGCAGTACTATAAGTCTTGTACCTCCTGCCCAGGCAAGTTCTGCAGCTTTTTCAGCTACATATTCTACCTGGTAATTATCAGTAGCATAAGGCAAATGATAGTTATGCGCCTCTGTTGCTCCCCAGGGTAATACAGCAAGGTCAAAGCGGGTCTTCTGAACAGATTCCCAATTGGTTTCGGAAAGCAGAAATGGACGGGGAGAGTAGGTCATTTTTTATTATAAAGATAAGAGGCGCGGGACATATTGCTACGCAGAAATCTTTTTAACTTGAATCGTTTTTCTATATTGAAATGACTCCACAACGATTTCAGAAACTACAATCAGTTATTAACAACAGGCAATCCAACCTGGCGGTTATCCTTGAGAATGTATATAATCCAAACAACGTATCTGCAGTTATGCGTACCTGTGATGCGGTTGGTATCCAGGATATTTATGTTATCAATGACAAAACACCTCCTGTTAAAAGTTGGGGAAGGCGAAGTAACGCAGGCACTGCGGGCTGGGTTGATGTTTTCCAGTATGAAAATGTGGAAACACTTATTGGTGAAGTGAGGTCAAAGCATCAATTGATTTATGCAAGTAATCTGAAATCTGGTTCTGTTCCTGTCTATGATCTTGATTTAACTGCATCAATTGCATTCATATTTGGAAATGAGCAGGATGGAATCAGCGGGAAGCTTTCTTCCCTGGCAGACATTAATTTCATTATCCCTCAGGTTGGAATGAACCCATCACTCAATATCTCTGTCGCCTGTGCAGTGACACTGTACGAATCTTTCAGGCAGCGAATGTTGAAAGGCGCATATGTTGGAGTAAATCCTGATGTTAACCAGGTGACAAATCTTTCACGTAGATGGGGAATTGCACAATAGCCCTGAGCCTAATTTGTAACCTTCCTGTTTTCTTCTTTTTGTCTTTTCTGGGCGAGACTTTTTAAGGAATTGATGCTCACGTTTAATTCAAATCCTATCAGCAAGACCATCGAGTTTACGAACACAAGCAGCATTAATATCAGGATGCTTCCTATCGAGCCATACACCTTATTATAGGAAGCAAAATTGTTGACCCAATAGGAGAACAGGTAAGTAAAAATCAAAATGACTGATGTAGCCAGGATCGCTCCCGGAGATTTCAGTTTCCACTTTTTCTGTACTGCCGGTGCAAATCGGTATATCAGGGCAACTGCAAAAAAAACCAGTAAAAATGTAATTGAAAATCGGATAAGCTGAACAAGCCATGTAATTGATTCGTCACGCAAACCAAGCCATTTGCGGATAACGTCCAGTAGTGCGCCCTGGGTCAGCATTACCAGCAATGTGCCGATGATCAGGAAAACCAGAATGACAGTAAGTTTTATTGCTTCCCATCTTTTTTCTAAAAAATTCCGGCTTTCAGTTTCAATATGTAACATTGATTTATTGAAAGTGTACATGATATTGATCATCGCATTGGAAGAAAAGTAAATGGCAAGGATCAAACCGATGGAGATAAATCCGCTTCCGGGTTTAAAAAAATCATCCATAATAGATTTCAGAATCGTATATGTACTTTCATCAGGCGAAATTTGCCTTATCAGATCATTTGCTTCTATGTACAATTTCTGCGACCACGGGAGGTTGGCCAGCATGGTGAATATAAAAATGCATAAAGGCGGAACTGCAAGTAGAAAATTGAAGGAAATAGAGGCCGCCCGATCATTCAAACCGATCTGCTGTGTTTGCTGAAAAAAGAATTTACCTACATCATACAGCGGGATTCCTTCAAAACCCGGAAGGATCATTTTTTTCGACTTCCTGATTACGAATCTGACAGGAAGAGAATTTAATATGATTCTTTGTAGTTTAATCATGATTGATTCATGAAAATACTATTTTAACAATAAGCTGTCGAGGGCTTTCTGATAGGCTGCGGCATTTTTAAAATGATCTTTTTCATTGGACGCAAACGAATGGTAGCCTGAGAAATCAGGTTTTGCGCAGAAAAATAAATAGTCGGTTTCTGCTGCATCAAGAACAGCATCAATTGTTTTTATTGAAGGTGTGCAAATCGGGCCAGGAGGAAGGCCATTGTTACGATAGGTGTTGTAAGGTGATGCAGCTGATTCGCTGATGTGCTTAAACCGGATACGCTTGATACCAAAATCTTTCAGCGCAAATTTTACGGTAGGATCAGCGCTCAAACGCATATTCTTCTTCAGTCGGTTCAGATAGACACTCGCAATAATCGGTTTTTCGTCGTTTTTGTTCGATTCTTCTTCCACGATCGATGCGAGCGTATAAACCTGTTCCTTGTTTAGGCCGAGTTTACCTGCTTTCGCAATTCTTTCGCTGGTCCAGAATGAGGCTGATTCGGAAAACAGTTTATGATAAAGCCTGTTTGCACTGGTATTCCAAAAAACCGAATATGTATTTGGAATGACCATTGTCATGGCTGTATTTGTGTCCAGCCCCATTTTCGAAAGGGAATCCGGTGAATTTAAGAACTGGATAAACTGTAGTGAATCGGGTTCAAAAAGAAGTCCGAGTCGCTTCGCCATATCTTCTTTTGTCCGGAATTTGTTTATTACAAGGCGAACGGGAGATTGAGTCCCGTTTTTCAATAGGCGAACCATCTGAATAATATTCGCTCCCTGCCTGATTTCGTACCGGCCGGGTTTAATCTCGGTCCATAATCCTGATCTATCAGCAACCATGCTGAAAATTTCTACGCGGCTTGTTATGCTGCTATCTGTCAATTCCTTTAAAACATAAGCTTTTGTTGCGTTGTCCGTGGGGATATAAAAGTATCTGGATTTTCCGCTGAAAGAAGTCGCCGAGGTAAAAAACAAAAAATAAGCCACTGCCGCCGCAAGGGCTACGATAATGATGAGGGCCAGCAATACTTTCTTTAACATAGGATAAACTTGACTTCAAAATAAAACAAAACCCTGCTCAAGGCAGGGTTAAATAACAAATTATCTGAACATTTATTTTTTTGGCGTATCAACGGGCTGGGCAGGCAAGGTACCCTGCGGAGCCGGAGCAGTATTGGAACTGTTGGGGTTGATTCCACGGATAAGTTTATTATCACTTTCTGAGTTGTTCTTAATCAGAAGTGATGAAACGAGGCAAAGTACAGCTACGAATCCTGCAAGTATCCAGGTGCCTTTTTCCAACACATCATTGGTCTGTTTTACGCCCATAAACTGGTTGCCAAGACCAGCAATATTACCCGCCAAACCACCACCTTTGGGGTTCTGAATCAACACGATAAGACCCAGCAACACAGAGGAGAGCACAATCAGTATTAAAAACAAAGTCGTCATATTCCAATCGCTTTAAGTGCGGAAATTTTGGCTGCAAAGTAATCACTTTTTGAAGGATTGAGCAAACTTAATTTTTCGTATACTTCGAGGGCCTTTTCATTCAATCCCTGTTTCAGAAAAACCTCTGCCATTGTTTCAGTGAGAATTTCACTCTGGTCATTGGAATGTTCGGCGCCTGTTTTGATATTCAATTCAGTAGCTTCGTCGATTTCCCTGGATAATTTTTCAGGGTGTAGTTTCTTCATGGACTTCAACCAGTCGGTAAAACTTTTTAGCCGGGTAGTCAATTTATCTTTGCCATCGTCCTCGGTGCTTAACTTAATTCCCTGGGATGCAAAATAATCGATCGTATACAAAGGCTCGAATGCAAGCTCACCAGCAGCAGCTGGTTTTTTTGATTCCCCGGGTTGAATAGTTGCCGCATCCGAGATAGTGGTTTGATTGCTGGTGCCGTCGGGTAATTCAACCTGGTCAATATCATTGACTATTTCAACAGGCAATTCCTGTTCGGTTATTGCAGTTTCTTTAATGTTCTTCCCAAAAGATTCAACCTCAACTGTACCAGATTCTTCAACTGCGGGAATATTCGTTTGTTGTACGTCGTTAGTATCAGTTGTAACCGATTGTTCTTCTATGCTGTTTAATTCTTCATCAAAAAAATGATCATCCTGGTCATATACCAGTTGCTCACTTTCTTCCTGGGATATATCCAACAGATCATAATTCTCATCAATCGGTACTACCTCGTTAACAATGTCATCTGGTAAAAACTCTTCCTGGTAAGCCTGCGACGAAAGGGCCTGATCTTCAGATGTAATATCATGCTGTGCCTCAGCTGTTTCAACAGCGGAAGTCACATTATCCCATTCTCTTGTTTCTGTTGCTGTAGTTTCATCAACAGGAAGATTTTCAGATCTTAATTCTTCATTTATTGTTACCTCTTCCGAACTGTAGAGATCATTGATAGTTTCAAAGGGCTTAACTTTTTCATCTTCTGTCGGAGATATTAATTCGCCTTCTCCGGATAAAAGATTTTCAACGACCGGAGATTCAATATTCCAGTTAGAAGATTCAGTTTTTTCAACCGAATTATTTTCAGATTTGATTTCTTCATTGATTGAAGATTCATCCGGAGTATATAAGTCGTTTATGGTTTCTACAGGTTCTACTTTTGTCTCTTCGACCTGTGTAGTTATCGGTTCAATCAGCTCTTCTGCAAAATTGACTGGATGGTGGTCAAATGTTTCGTTTGCAATATTAACTTCTGAGTGTTCATCAGCATCAATTATTTCGTCGATATCAACCTCGCCGGTCTCTACAACAACGGATTCATTCTTACGGTAATTTCTCGTCTTTAGCCGGGAAGGATGTTCATCCCTTAACTGATGGTTCAACCAATGAGGATTGCTGAAGTACAATGCTGTTTTTGCAACTGAAGCTGCATACCTGTGGGGATCTTTTTCCCTTAGTTTCTGGGAATATAAAAACTGTATAAAAGGAGAGTATGCGTATATAGCAGTCAGACGTGCAAATTCATTCTCCGGAATCTCGTCCGAAGGTGAATATCCAAGCATCTCATGAACCATTGAATTAAAATCATCCTGCATAAGCTACCGTCCGTTATTACCAGGTTGAAAAAATCTTATTGAAAATTTCGTCGGTAAGGTTTGAAATAATCTGCTCATTCAATTGTGATTCTGCCTGTGATAATGACAGGGAAGCAGAAAACGGGAAATTACGAGTTATACTGGTCTCCAGATTTTTCTTTTCATCGAGCCTGTTTCTGAATACAATCCTAACGGACACGTTCAGGTTATTACTCGCCACCTGTTGATTTGAAATGCCTGAAGTACTTACTGAATAGTCAGTCACTGTCCCGGATATTTCATAATCAGCATCGCCGCTTACCTGCGAAAGGCGGGTTTGGTTGATGATCTTCTGCCTGAGTTTATCCGTCAGACGCGGACTCAACTGCGGATTGATATAACGTGCCCTGTTTTCTATATAGTTAACCTTGACCGTTTTTACATCCGGCGGAATAGATACATCTTTCATTGAAACCCTGCAGGTTCCCTGAATCCCGACAAATCCGATCAAAAATAATATCAATAACCTGAATGTCATAGTCCTATTCCTCAATATAATATTCCTTAAGTTTTCTATATAATGTGCGTTCACTGATTCCGAGATCCGAGGCCGCATCTTTTCTTTTACCTCTGTGCTTTTTCAATGCTTTTATGATAAGTTCTTTTTCCTTATCCATGATATTAAGTGATTCATCAACTTCTGTATGTTCCTGGATAGCATTGTCCGTAATGATAACCGGCTGGGTTGGGGAAGGCATCAACGGTTTTGCAGTCAGAGGTTCTGAATCATGTACCATCGCCAGATCGTGCAGGTATGCATCCGAAACCCGCGCACCAGCAGCTGCTGTAGCACCAGGATTTTTCAGAATATCAAGAAACATTTTTTTCAGCTCTGTAACATCTTTTTTCATGTCAAAAAAGAGTTTGTAGAGAATATCCCTTTCATTCATGAAATCAGCCTGGCCGTTTGATCCTGTATTAACCAGCATGGGTAACCGCGTTCCGTGTTGATCGGGTAAAAACCTCCTGATATCATCACCGGTGAGCATTTTATCCTGGCTCAACACTGAAATTTGTTCAGCAATATTCTTCAGTTCCCGCACATTTCCCGGCCATGAGTAATTGATTAACACATTTTTGGCGTCTTCATCCAGTTGAATAGGCGAGGCCTTGTATTTTTCTGCGAAGTCCACTGCGAACTTTCTGAACAGGAGTATAATATCTTCTTTTCTTTCACGAAGAGCTGGAACACGTATAGGAACTGTATTCAGCCTGTAGTAAAGATCTTCTCTGAATTTTCCACTTTGTGTAGCAGCCAGGAGGTCCTTATTCGTCGCTGCAATTACCCGAACATCGGTTTTCAGCACTTTGGAAGAGCCAACCCTGATGAACTCACCGGTTTCCAAAACACGCAATAAGCGGGCCTGGGTACCGAGTGGCATTTCAGCGATTTCGTCCATAAAAAGAGTACCGCCGTTCACAGTTTCAAAATATCCTTTACGAGCATCAACTGCACCTGTAAAAGATCCTTTTTCATGACCAAACAATTCGGAGTCGATTGTTCCTTCAGGAATGGCTCCGCAGTTTACAGCGATAAATGGATTGTGTTTTCTTGCAGATAATGCGTGGATTATCTGTGAGAATACTTCCTTTCCTACACCGCTCTCACCATTGATCAGTACCGTCAGCTCCGTATTGGCTACCTGCGCTGCTACCTGTAACGCATAATTCAGCGCAGGAGAATTGCCTATGATTCCAAACCTGTTTTTAATACTTTGAATTTCCATACAATTTTATTCTTCAATTTAACCGGCAATGGCTTCGCCGATCAGTGTACCCTGCGTACAATCAATAACCCTTACATCAATATAATTACCTTTCTGAGATGCAGGATGATCAGTTTTCGGGAACACCAAAACCTTGTTCTGGCTGTTTCTTCCCATCCATTGCTGATCACTGCGTTTGGAATCGCCTTCAATAAGTACGGTAAATGTCTTGCCAATATCTTTTCGGTTACTCTCCAGCGATAGTCGATTCTGCAGATTCACGATTTGTGTCAGCCTGTCTTTTTTTATTTCTTCGGGAATATCATCTGCATATCTTCTTGCGGCAAGCGTTCCCGGCCTTTCAGAATATATAAACATGTAAGAAAAATCATAAGCCGATTGTTCCATGACATCCAACGTATCCTTATGATCTTCATCTGTCTCAGTACAGAAACCAGCAATGATATCTGAACTGATGCCGCAGTCAGGCATAATTTCCCTGATCCTTTTTACTTTGGCGATATACCATTCCCTCGTATAAGTCCTGTTCATTAGTTGCAATACCCTTGTAGAACCACTTTGTAAGGGAAGGTGTATATACCTGCATATATTCGGATACTTCGCCATCGTATAAAGGACCGGATCCGTAATATCCTTTGGATGAGAGGTACTGAATCTTATCCTCAGTTCAGGATCGATCAGTGCACACTTTTCCAGTAACTGGGCGAAAGTGACTTCCTGTTTTGAATCATTGACCCAGTAGTAACTATCAACATTTTGCCCGAGCAAGGTAACTTCCCGGTATCCTTCGTTGAAAAGTGCGGTACATTCTGCAACAATTGAATTTGCATCCCTGCTGCGCTCGCGGCCCCGCGTGAAAGGAACAACACAAAATGAGCACATATTATTACAGCCGCGCATGATGCTTACAAACGCTGTAATTCCGTTACTATTCAACCTGACCGGCGAAATATCAGCATAGGTCTCTTCGCGACTTAATAGCACATTAACGGCTTTCTGACCTTCACCAGCTTCCCCGATCAGTCCGGGAAGCGTTCTGTAAGCATCGGGACCAACCACCAGATCAACCAGTTTTTCTTCCTCCAGTAACTTGCTTTTAAGTCGTTCGGCCATGCAGCCCAAAACGCCGATCAGCAGACCCGGACGATCGTGTTTGAATTTCCGGAATTCTGTAAGTCTTTTTCGAACGGTAACCTCTGCTTTTTCCCGGATGGAACAGGTATTCAGCAATACAAGGTCTGCCTCTTCCACATTCCTCGTCGAACCAAAACCTTGTTCGTTCAAAATCGAGGCAACAATCTCGCTATCGCTGAAATTCATCTGACAGCCATAGCTTTCTATATAAAATTTCTTATTATAGTCATTAAATACACCATTGGCCGGTGCATAAGCTTCTCCCTGCCTTGACTCATCCTGAACCTTTGGCTGTAAGGTCTCCAACATGCTTATTTTAATTTTAGAAGGGCAAAAATAAGGAAAAAACCAAACAGTGACAGTTTGGCAGATTGAACAACCTGGTTAATTTTTCCGGAAATGGTTCACACTGATTTCAGCGAATGGAAGCGTTTATTGAGCCAGCTGGATCCGACCGGAATCAGCCAGTTACTTTTCATTTCCCCAAGCGTAGGTACGATGTTATTGAAATAGACGGTATCCTTTCCGATAATTCCGTGTTCGAATGCATAATTGAATTGACTGAGAGGGATCAGCTGGATATTATCTTTTACAAAAAATGCGAGCAGGTTCCGATCGAACATGGAAACCTGGAATAACTTTTCAATTTCCTTTATGACCCTCACAGAGCTGTCTGTACTGCAACCGCTGACCCCAGCCTGTGTTTCATCTGCGATCAACACTACAAATCGTCCGAAGAAGAGGGTTCCAAATCCTTTCACCGGGGTGCCGTGAGTGTTCCAGGATGAAACGAAAGCATTGATCATTTCCTCAATCTGCAGCGCCTGAGCCATTGTAAACAGCCTGTTCGACTGATAAATCCAGACTCTTGAATCAGCAGAAAAATCTGAAGGCAGCAGGTGATTGTATTCCAGTTTCATTTCACAAAGTTAAGGAACCGCGGTTTTCTATCAGAGAGATGCTGCAATCAGTTCTGCTATATCGTATACTTTAACCGAATCTTCTTTTGCATTTTCTTTCACGCCATCGGTCATCATTGTATTACAGAAAGGACAGGCGGTCGATATGATGCTTGCCCCGGTTTCCAGGGCTTCTTTTGTGCGTTCGCTATTGATGCGGATATTACCTTTTTCTTCCTCCTTGAACATCTGGGCGCCGCCGGCACCGCAACACAAACCGTTGGAACGGCAACGTTTCATTTCGGTAAGTTCAGCATCCAGGATTTCGAGTACTTTTCTTGGTGCTTCATATATTCCATTTGCACGACCCAGGTAACAGGAATCATGGAAAGTGATTTTTTTTCCTTTGAATTTTTCACGATCCTGTAAAACGATTTTTCCCGAATCGATCAGCTCCTGGAGAAAACTAGAGTGATGAACTACATCATAGTTTCCACCCAGTTCAGGATATTCATTTTTAAGAATATTGAAACAATGCGGGCAGGTCGTTACTATCTTTTTAACCTGGTAGTTGTTCAGTATCTGGATATTCTGATACGCCATCATCTGAAACATAAATTCATTTCCGGCACGCCTTACCGGATCCCCTGTGCATATTTCTTCTTTTCCGAGAATAGCATATTTTATCCCCAGTTTATCGAGAATAGTGGCAAAAGCCCTTGTTATTTTCTGTGCCCGTTGATCAAAACTACCGGAACAGCCTACCCAGAATAGTACTTCCGGCTGTTCACCGGCTGCGAAAAGATCTGCCATTACAGGTACGACCATAGCATTTTCGTTTATAATTCGTTCATGAACGTCAAATATAATATAGTTGCTTTTCTGGCGGGATATTTTATAATCGTCAGTTCAGGTCTGTTCCTTAACCAATCCTTTTCCCGGATCATCACCATATTCATTGGTGAAGCGAGCCTCTTATAAAATTTCGAAGTTCCCCGGAGAAAAAGGCAACAAACGGGCACGTTGATTTTTGCATTGATGCTGTGAACAACCGGAATTATTTGCTGATGAAAATCAGGTTAATCTCTGACCGGCATTATCTTTAACTGGCACTGCATTTGTTTAATTGATAATGGGCATAATCAATCTGTTAAACCTGACGGTAATGCTTAAGTGCATCCGTTTTTTACCTAATTTTCGAACCGACCTGGAGAGATCATGGTCATTGGGATATGCAAAAAATAACATTAATAGCAACGATCGGTCTTTTTATATTGACTCAGTCACAAAACATGAAACCCGTTGATGAGGGATCTGCTGTTAAATTCAGGATTAAGAATTTTGGAGGGACTGTGATCGGATCTTTTAAAGGACTTAACGGTACAATGCATTTTAATCCGGCGGATTTATCTTCAGCATCTTTCGATGTTACGGTAGATGTAAATACAATCAATACCGGAATTAATATGCGTAATAACGATCTTAAGGAGGAAAAATATTTTGATGTAAAAAACTTTCCTAAAATCAGGTTGGTGTCTTCGAAAATTACCAAAGCAAAAGACGGTGTGAACAGTTTTGAATTTACAGGCGAACTCACTATAAAGGGAACCAAAAAGACTATTCAATTTCCATTCACGACCAGCCAGGCCAATGGCGGCACTATGTTCAAGGCCGAGTTTCCATTGAACAGAAGAGATTTCAATGTAGGTGGTTCGAGCATTTCCCTAAGTGATAATTTGACTGTATCTTTGGCCGTTCTTGGAAAATAGTGATTCGAAGAAACTCACCAAAAACAATTTTCAATTCAAATGCAGTTGCAACAAGCCGTAAGAAATGTTTTTACCCAGCTTACCGTTTCTTTGGATCAACTCAGCGCTGAACAGTACAAATTTTCCTGTGCGCAATTGGGGAACTCAACTATTGGACAGCATGTTCGTCATATTATTGAAATGTTTCAATGTCTTGAGAATGGATATACGACCGGCGTTATCAATTATGAGATCCGGAAAAGAGATCAGAAAATAGAACAGGACAAGGGATTTGCCATGCAACTTCTGCAGGAAATTCATGACTCGCTGGCAAAGGAAGACAAAGCGCTGATACTGGAAGGTGTGTATAATGATGATTCTTCGGATCTCATGCGTTTCCCGACAAATTATTACCGCGAGATAGTCTATAATCTCGAACATACTATTCACCATATGGCCCTGATACGGGTGGGTCTCCGTTCGTTCAAAGAAATTGAGGTCCCTGAAACATATGGCGTTGCCGCTGCAACTGTCAAGCATAACAAATCATGTGCACAGTAAGTTTTCTGCCAGCCGCCGATCAGATCTTCCTTACTTCGAACCGCGATGAAAAGCATTTCCGATCCGATGCCCTTGCGCCGGAAATTCACCATAGTTCGTCGGGTAAAATTTTGTATCCAAAAGATCGCGATGCAGGGGGTACGTGGATAGCTTTACATGAAAACGGGCATGCTATAGTTTTTCTGAACGGTGGATTCGTTGGACATATTACGAAACCACCTTATCGAAAAAGCAGAGGGTTAATTCTGCTTGAAATTGCAGATAGTTTTGCACCGGTTACTGTTTTTGAAAAAATCCAGTTGGAAAATATTGAACCTTTTACTGCAATCATTTCTGATAAAAATGTGCTTTTCGAATGCCGGTGGGATGGTGATCAAAAACACATCGCTGAAAAAGATCCCGCCATACCACATATCTGGTCGTCGGTGACGCTTTACGATGAGGAAATTATTCAGAAAAGGACCGGATGGTTTAAGGCATGGCTTGATTCGGCTTCTGAGCATTCCCAGGAAGAGATTTTGCATTTTCATGAATTCACCGGCGACGGTGATGGCCACAACGATTTAAAAATGAATCGGGGAGGGGCAGTTTATACAGTGAGTATTACTTCAATAGCAATTAATGATTCGGGCGGAATGATGTATTACCACGATCTCAGGAATCATAAACGTTACCGGAATTCTTTACCATTCCGCCAAACATCCCTTGTGTACTGATGGCATTTTCCCGGAAACCCTTTTTTATAAAATTATTCAATTGGGAATACTGGCCATTTGAAGTGGTGTATTTTCCGGTTTTCCCTGTTTGGATAGTATTGTGGTTAAGAGCAAGGGCCATTTATTTTTTCAATACTTCAAATCCGGGAATCGAAAACGGAGGCATGATGAATGAATCCAAGAAAGACATTCATGATATCATGCCGTCGGATTTATACCCCCGCACAATTCATTTCCCCCGGGACATTGATCATAGAAAAGTCTGCGCTGCTATTGCGTCTAACGGTT
The DNA here is from genome assembly GCA_029269725.1 of Pollutibacter soli. GTDB lineage: Bacteria > Bacteroidota > Bacteroidia > Chitinophagales > Chitinophagaceae > Pollutibacter > Pollutibacter soli. The sequence continues at coordinate 307,372 of JARJHS010000001.1, forward strand.
TCCGTTATCCCTTGTTTGGTAAGCCTGATGTAGGCGGAAGGGGGAGAGGCGTCAGGAAAATTAAAACGGAAAAGGAATTAAGCGAATATGCTTCAGCGGCTACCATCGATTTTCACATACAGGAGGCCGTGGAGTTCGAAAATGAGGTTGGCATTTTTTATTATCGGTATCCAGGAGAGGAGAGTGGCCGGATCACGGGGATAGTAAAAAAGGAATTTTTAGCCGTAACAGGCAACGGCAAACAAAGCATCGGTGATTTAATATTGAATGATCAGCGCGCGATAGTTTATTCTGAAAGTCTGAAAAATACCCTGGGAGTCGAATGGCACCATATTCCCGGCAAAGGAGAAAAGGTGATTGTTTCTCCTTATGGAAATCACGCCCGCGGATCTAAGTTTGTTGATGACAGTGATAAGATTGATCCCTCATTAACACGTGCTATGGATCAGATTACTTCGCGCATAAGAGGATTTAATTTCGGTCGGCTGGATATTCGTTTCAGGGATTGGGAATCTCTTCGAAATGCGAGGGATTTTATGATTATAGAAGTAAATGGCGCGGGTGCAGAACCTACCCATATGTACGATCCGGAGCATTCCATAATTTATGCCTGGAAAGAAATCATACGTCACTGGTGGATCATGACTACAGTCAGCATAAAGAATCATAAGCAGGGAGCTCCTTATCTTAGTCTGAAAGAAGGCAAGGAAATGTTCCGGAAATACAATGTGATCCGGAAGCAGATAAAGGAGATTACAGAATAATAACCAACCGAGCCATTCGCATCCACATAATAGCATGCCATTTCTACGGATTTTTACCACGGGTATGTTTATCAGTTTCCTGGGAACGCTTCCTCTGGGAACATTAAATGTATCTGCCATGCAGATTGCCGTCAGCGATGGTATCGCTCCGGCATATTATTTTGCCTTTGGCGCGATTTGGGTGGAAATGGTTTATGTGCGCTTATCCCTTGTGGCTATGGATTGGGTTCGGAAAAGAAAGAAGCTTTTAATCTTGCTGGAATGGGTGACATTGTTTATAATCCTTGCCCTTGCTGTTTCCAGTTTTTATACTGCGCTTAATCCGACAATGCAGAAAAATCCTATTCTTTCTAACACCCTGCCCCGATTTTTTCTTGGTACGATTATGAGTGCTGTAAACCCCATGCAGATACCTTTCTGGTTTGGGTGGAGTACCATTTTATTTACGAGAAAAATATTGGTGCCGGGTGCAGGACAGTTCAATTTTTATATTGCAGGGATTGGATTTGGAACACTAATAGGCAATTCTGTTTTTATTCTCGGTGGAAAACTGCTGGTGGATAGTCTCAATGCAAATCAGAACGTAATTCATTGGATTGTTGGCGGCATATTTTTAGTGACAGCCATCATTCAACTGGTGAAGATGATCATCCAAAATGGAAAAGTTTTCGATGAGTGATCTCAGCTATTGGTGTGGGCCCACTGATCGCGCTCATCAGGAGAAAATTTCCAGGGCGCAAAATTGTTTTCGACGTTACTGAACATGGAATTCCATTCCGCGGGCGCAGTGCTCTCTTCCATTACGAGGTAACGACGCAATTGTAAAATGATGTCCAGCGGATTGATACTCACGGGGCATTCCTGCACGCATGCATTGCAGGTAGTACATGCTCTTAACTCTTCTTCGGTAATATAATCACGCAACAATGTCTTTCCCGATGCAGGTTCCTTATCTTTCTGATCCAGACTTTTCCCTACCACTTCGAGCCGGTCGCGGGTGTCCATCATAATTTTTCTTGGAGATAATTTTTTCCCGGTAATGTTAGCGGGGCATGCAGCAGTACATCGTCCGCATTCTGTGCAGCTATACGCATCGAGAAGATTTTTCCAGCTGAGGTCTGAAACATCTTTTGCACCAAATTTTGAATGAGGTTGTTCTGCACCAGCAGCCGGAGCAGTTTCAGGAGCCATAGCATACAATACTTCCTTTTGTATCTCTGGCATATTTTCCATCTTTCCGTTGGGTTCAAGTCTTGCGTAATAGGCATTGGGGAATGCAAGCAGGATATGCAGGTGTTTTGACCAGGGAAGATAATTCAGGAACGCGAAGATGCCCATAATGTGCAGCCACCAGCATGTTCTCTCCATTGCGATCAATGTTGCATTACTGAAGCCATCCAACACGGGATGTATCATTGATGAAAAGAGGAAATTTCCTGTCGGATGCGCGTTATACCCGGGGGCACTGCGCTGTTGCAGGAGCGTGTCAGTCGCATTCATGGTCAGAAATAAAACCATGAGCAGAATTTCCGTAATCAGGATATAGTTGGCATCTGATCTTGGCCAGCCATCGAGCTCTTTACTCCACAGGCGTTTTACATATACCAGGTTTCTTCTCAAAAGAAAAATCACACAAACCGTAATTACACCAACCGCGAGCAGTTCAAAGCTGTTGATCAGGAACGTGTACGCATTCCCGGTATATGGGGCAAAAAGACGATGTGTTCCCAACAAACCGTCCAATACAATTTCCAGTACTTCGATATTGATAATGATGAATCCAAGATAGATTACCAGGTGCAGGAAGGCCACCAGTGGGTTTCTGAACATTTTTTTCTGACCGAAAGCCAGTAATAACACATTTTTCCAACGCTCTGGTTTGCGGTCATTCAGTTGCTGATCTCGTCCCAGAAGGATATTCCTGCGAATGGCCATAATTTTCCTGGAGAAAAACCAAACAGCTGTTGCAGTTAACAGGAAAAAAATGATCTGTGCGATTATATGCATACAAGAGGGTTAGATTTGTAAATTTACACCAACCTGTTTATACACAGGGAATTTGAAGATTAAGCCCCATGGACAATAAATATATTCTTTCTGCTGAAGTTACTGAAATGAAACTCCAAAGACTTGCATATGAAATTCTGGAGGCCAATCCCGGTGAAAATCATATCATCATCGCCGGGATTCTCGACAATGGTTTTGTAGTTGCAACAGCTTTATGTGAGCACCTTAAAAAAATATCGTCAATTACAACAGAGTTAATTTCGGTATCACTGGATAAAAAACATCCTGAAACAATAACTATCAATTCCCAACAGGATTTTTCAGATAAAGTAATTATACTGGTTGATGATGTTACCAATAGTGGTAAAACACTGTTGTACGCATTGAAACCCTTTCTTGAGTATTATCCCAAAAAAATACAGACCCTCGTGCTGGTAGAGAGGAGTCATAAAATGTATCCCATCCATCCTGATTTTGTAGGTCTTTCTCTCGCCACAACATTGATGGAACATATTTATGTTGAAGTTGAAGGCAGTTCATTAAAAGGTGCTTATCTTAAGTAGGTTTAACGTTGAACGTTCAACGTTTGGACATCTCAAAAATACATTCCATAAACAACCACTTTCCCCTGCGTATTAAACTCAATCGCCGGTGCGGGAATCTTTACCGCATTCACCATGGAGAATATGGTTTTCAGCCATTTTTTCTTCACCGGGATACGGGTGAGATCGATATCGGCTGACAGCAGAAATTTTCTGTACCTGGGAATATCTGATCTGTCGGTTAACGTCCCATCTTCATTTGTCCAGACGTTTTCAGTTCCCCCAAGCATTGTTCTTGCGCCATAACCAAAGGAAAGGTTGAGCCACCTGGGTATTTTAGAATCAGGAAAAAAGGAACGAATATTAGCGCTCAGCCAATAAGTCTGCGCGTTATAGTCTTTAAGAATTTTTTCAGCCCCTGTTCCGAAAAGATCGTTTGCGCGTTGCTGTACGCTCGGGTCATAACTGAAAGGATAATAACTGAATTTAATCATAAGCTTTTGTTCTTTCCATCCGAATTCCTGTGACAGAAATAACCCGGCCCCGGCTAAATTCATTATCATGTCGCCGGTACTGAACCCCCACTTGTCTGAAAATCCATCCTGGATCTCAATAATGCTCAGGTAAGCGATACTGCTTACACTTCCCAGGATGATTGCATTTTTATTCTTAATGCCTGTCCATCGCCACATATCTGTTGAAAGTCTGCTGATCTGGTATGCCGTCCAGGCATGTCCTGCCTTATCCATCTGTTGCCATTCCGGCCAATCGTTGAAAAAATGGAAATCCACTTTTTCATAACCTTTGTACCATGCCTGGTTGAGTGCGATAAATGACCCCACCCATATCCCGGTTTGCAGTCCTCCAATAAGCCAGACACGGCCTTTGTTTGCCTGATTTTTTATTTTAGTTGGTGAAACAGATACGGAAGAATCCCGGGGCATTGTTGCAGGAAGTTGCGCAAAACATCGGTCACTCAGAAAGAGAATACAGCAGGTGATTAGTATTTGAATACCGGATTTCAGTGGTGATCAGGGTTTTGGCAATTATTCATTCAACGTCAAAATTACATATCTGTTTTGAAGTATCTTTATGAACGTTGAACGTTTAACGTTTATCGTTCAACGTAGAACAGTCACCATAACTTAAAATTAACCCGCAACGAACATGGACGCTGCCATTAAGGAAAAAGTACAAAACTGGCTGGTAGGCAATTATGATGAAGCCACAAAGCAAGAGATCAGAAAATTAGAAGCAGAGAATCCGAAAGAGTTAGCAGACGCATTTTACAGAAGTCTTGAATTTGGTACCGGTGGGCTCAGGGGTATAATGGGGGTAGGTACAAACAGAATAAATAAGTACACGATCGGTATGGCAACACAGGGCTTTGCCAATTACCTCAGAACCAAATTTCCCGATTCTCCAATCAGTGTAGTTATTGCTCACGACAGCAGAAACAACAGCAGAACATTTGCGGAAATAACAGCAAATGTAATGGCTGCAAACGGAATCAAGGTGTATCTCTTCGAAGCACTTCGTCCGACGCCGGAACTTTCATTTACCATCAGGAAATTGCAAGCGAACGGGGGTGTTGTTTGTACGGCTTCACACAACCCGAAAGAATACAATGGATACAAAGCTTATTGGAAAGATGGTGGCCAACTCGTACCGCCTCATGACAATAATGTTATCGGGGAAGTTGAAAAAATTGCTTCGGTTGATGAGGTGAAATGGAGTGGGGGAGAATCAAATATTACCATCATTGGAAAAGAACTTGATGAAGCTTACCTGGATATGGTCAAGGGTTTGAGTGTTTATCCTGAAGTAATCGCCAGGCAACACGACCTTAAAATTGTATATACGCCGATACACGGAACAGGTATCATTTTAGTACCTGCTATTTTGAAGAAATTTGGATTTACAAATGTTCATATTGTTGAGGAGCAAAGTGAACCTAATGGCAATTTCCCAACTGTAGTATATCCGAATCCGGAAGAAAGCGAAGCGATGAGTATCGGTCTCGAACAGGCGAAAAGAATTAATGCAGATATTCTCCTCGGTACCGATCCAGATGCTGATCGTGTAGGCATCGGCGTTAAAGATGATAAAGGAAACTGGATACTCATGAATGGTAACCAGACGGCTGTACTTGCATTTAATTACCTGATTGAAGCAAGGAAGGTGAAGGGATTGGCAAAGCCGAATGATATGGTTATCAAAACCATTGTGACCACTGATATGATTGATGAAATCGCGAAGCAGAACCAGATCAGTTGTTATAATGTTTTGACAGGATTTAAATGGATTGCCGAACTCATCAGGGAAAAAGAAGGACAGGAAAATTATGTGATCGGAGGTGAAGAGTCATATGGATTAATGGTGGGTGATAAGCTGAGAGATAAAGATGCCATCAGCGCCGTTGCTTTCCTGTGCGAAATGGCAGCGTATGAAAAAGACAAAGGAAACAGTCTTTATGATAAGCTGATCGAGTTGTATCTCCGTTATGGATTTTATAAGGAACACCTGATTTCTATTACAAAAAAAGGAATGGATGGCCAGCAACAGATTGCAGCGATGATGGAGCAGTTCCGCCAGGCGCCACCGGAATCATTGAACGGATCAAAAGTGATTAGCTTGCTGGATTATGAAAAGCAACAGGCTACCAACCTCGTAAGCGGCGAAGTAAAAGCGATCACCCTTCCTAAAAGTAATGTTCTCCAGTTTATTCTTGAAGACGGTTCAAAAATCAGCGCAAGGCCATCGGGCACTGAGCCTAAAATCAAGTTTTATTTTAGTGTGAATGAAAAACTGGATAAAAAAGAAGATTTCAAAAAAATAGAAGAGAAACTGGATAACAAAATCAGGAAGATCATTGCTGATCTGAAGTTATGATCGATTCGATTAAATTTAATAAAGGAAGGCAGCCATTGGCTGCCTTCGTCTCTTTAAAACATAACGATCTAGACAGGAATTGTGAGTACCTGGCCGGGAAATATTTTATCCGGATCTTTGATCTTGTCTTTATTTGCTTCAAAAATATCCTTCCAGGTAATTCCGCTGTATTGTTTCGCAATTTTGGAAAGATTATCTCCGGACTTTACTTCATAAGTGGTGGCACTCCCCGCAGCTACACTGATGTTAAGAACGAGGTCGGCTGATTTCATTCCAGGATCTATTTTTTCATAAAGATCCCAGAGTGTTTTTTTAACCCCTTCGGATGGCGCAGTGCCTGTAACATACAATACATTGTTCTGTTCCACTACGCTTAAATCAGAAACACCGTGAGCATGTGCAGCACTGGTGAGTTCGGAATATTTATCGCTTAAAGCCATATTTGTAGGTTTTCAGTTTGTTAAGTTTTTATTTGATGTCGGTGATCTGATTTATCACTTTTTTAGGATGTACTTCATTAACTGCCTGCATGGCTTTTATGCGTACATCTTTCTTTACAGACCCCGTGAGTGTTACTTCGCTGTTGGATACAGCCGCTGTAACGCCGGAAATTCCTTTTGCTGCGAAAACGGAATCAACACTTTTACGGAGGATTTCATCTGGGCTGATCACTACCGGTGGAGGCGGGGGAGGAGGAACCGTAATATTATTAACAACTGATTTCACTCCTTTCAAGCCTTGTAAAGAGGTTTCAGCGGCGGATTTGGTGGCTTCGTCCGGAACCTGTCCTGCAAGTGTTACTACACCATCTTTGACATCGACAGTAACAGCACTGTTAACCGCGGACACTTTTGCTTTTGCGCTTTCGGCGATACTGGCATCACTGGGTTTACATGCTGCAAAAAACATCAGGACAAACAACAGGATTCCCGTGAATGGTGTGATTACTTTTTTTAATTGCATAACATATGGTTTTGATATTTAAGATAAGTGATTAAGGTATATCAGCAAAAAAACTAATACAAACTGGTGTCCATTTTGATTATGATAAATTAATGATGAAACAATTAGTTTTGCGGCCATGCGACCTTCTGAAGATAATTATCTGCATAAAGGCCTGAGAAAAAATCTGGTCAACAATATCCGGGCCAAAGGAATCACAAATGAACGTGTTCTCGAAGCTATCCAGGCCGTACCGCGGCATTTTTTCCTCGATTCCGCTTTTACCAAACATGCATACGAAGATCGTGCCTTCCCAATCGCTGAAGGACAAACTATATCTCAACCTTATACAGTCGCTTACCAGTCGCAGCTTCTCGATGTAAAGCCATTTGATAAAGTTCTTGAAATCGGAACCGGAAGTGCCTACCAGGCCTGCATACTTGCAGAAATGGGTGCACAGGTGTACACAATTGAAAGACAGAAAAAACTGTACGAACAGAACAAACTTTTTTCTTATGCCAGGTCTTTTCCGGGCATAAGATTTTTCTACGGCGATGGATTTGAGGGTTTACCCACATATGCTCCCTTCGATAAAATAATTGTTACTGCTGCTGCTCCTTTCATTCCTGAAAAACTCATCGCCCAGTTAAAAACAGGTGGGGTTATGGTAATCCCGGTAAATGAAGGAGATCTTCAAAGAATGCTGCGCCTGGTAAAGAATTCCGACGGCAGTTTTATCGAAGAACGTTTCGATCAGTTTTCGTTTGTGCCGATGAAAGAAGGGAAGAAGAACTAAGTAAGAGGTATGAGGGGAGAGGTAAGAAGTTCTGCAAACACAATTTTCAAAAGCACAGGAGAAAGAGATTCAAATCATTTTTTAAGCAGCTTAATTGTACAGTTGTAATGCAAATTCAGCATTAGGTTAATCTAATACCCCCCGACACTTCTTGCTTCATACCTCTTCCCTCTTACTTTAATAAAATAGGCTCCGATCAACATCGGAGCCCTTTATGGTAAACCACCCGGTTTTCAAAAAAAGATTGGATTTCCAACTACCTGACCAAAACTATGTTATTGCTGCATGTTGTTTCCTTCCTGGATACCATCCATGCCGCTTCTTGTATTTTTACGTTTGAACAATGATGCATCAAGCTTACCAAAACGCCAGTTGAAATTCAGGCGGAATACCTGCCAGTCGCGGCGCCTGGAAACATCCTGTACAAAATATTCTGAGAATGAATGTGTCGCATACACACGGGTACGGAAAATATCATTTACTGAAAGCGTGATTGATGCTGCTTTATCTTTCAGGAAATCTTTGCGGATAGCGATATCGACTCCGTAGTTGTCAGCAATATAACCCTGTGCAGTCGTTTGTGCCCCACCGAAAGGTCCGCCTCCACCGCCGCCAAATCCACCACCACGGCCACCACTGCCACCTTGTGGCAGTACGGATCTGCTGCGATAATCACCACTCAATTGTATACTGTAATTCTGTGGTAATTTGAATGCAGCATTCATTTTTCCGAAGAAGCTCCACATGGAGTTTGCAAGATCCTGTGAGAGATTTTCCCCGTTGATGGAAGAGTTGTACAGGTTCAGATTCGTAGTTACTTCAAGCCACTTTGCCAACGGATTTTTTGATGTAACCTCAAATCCATAGGACATACTGTTATTAGCATTCACCCAGGTATTGACGATGATATCGCGGCCATTGATCTGGCTCTGTTCTTTCACCTGGTACCTTGTGATCAGGTCGTTTGTGTATTTAAAATAAGTCGAGAATAACAGGCTGTGGTTTTTCTTGAATGTTTTCTGGTAGGACACTTCCAGCGAATTGGTAAACTCTGGCACCAATGCCGGATTACCCCGACTGATATTCAGTGAGTCAGAATAATCAACAAACGGCATCAGCTGGAAGAAGTTGGGCCTGTTGATTCTTCTTGAATAACTCAATTGCAGATCCTGTGATTCGCTGAGTTTGTATGTAAGGAACGCACTCGGAAATGCGCTGAACGGATAGGAGTTGGTGAACTCTGATCCATCGGTAAGCAGTGTTCCCTTGTATCTTGAGCTTTCAAGCCGCAAACCCAACTGGTAGGTAAATTTCTTACCGATCATGTTTGAATACGTGCCATAGGCTGCAAGTACGCGATCGATGTATTTGTAATTTGCATTAATGACTACTACCGGAATATAATCTCCGGAGACAGGATCATAGATATAGTTGAGGTTTTCACTCTGTACATCCCTGACTGCTGCACGAACACCCAACTCAAATTTCGATTTATCATTGATTGGATTCACAAAATCAGCCTGAATGGTATAGAAGGAGTTTTTACCACTACCAGATTGTTTTTGCTCGATGGGAATTCCCTTCGGATTCGAGTTGTAATCGAGGTATTGTGTATTATAAATGAAATCTCTTCTATTGGAGTTGTAAGTATAGTTCAGATCGGAAGTGAACTCCATCCCGGGTTTCTTGAATAATTTCTTGTACCCGATGGCACCGCCTACATTCTGAAATTTGAAGTCACCTGTCGATGTACGATTGCCGTACTCACTTTTCACAATACTATTAATGATTGAATCTGTTTTGAAAGCGATATCATCAACGTTATCAAATCCACCCTGTACATAGTTACCCGATACAGTTAATGTGTTCCTGTTGTTAAGGAAGAAATCAGCACCGAGTCTCGTAAACATGAAAAGGCCTTTGTTCTCACTATTGTATTTCTGGTTGAACGTGATATTAGGCGTTGTATAAAAATCCTGCCTTACCGATGTTCCTTCGCTTATAGATTTACGTTGGTTGAACATCGCAGAAGCGAAAAGATTCACTTTTTCCTGTTTAATATTGATATCACCGCCTCCATTAAAACGAAGACGTGAATCAACACCTGCCCTCAGATTACCGTTGTATCCTGCTTTGCGGTTTTTCTTTAACACGATATTGAGGATACCCGCTGTACCACCGGATGCATCAAATTTTGCTGATGGGTTCGTGATAATCTCAACACTCTGGATTGCATCCGAAGGGATCTGATCAAGCGTGAGTGTTGTAGGCCTGCCATCGACAAAAATAGTAGGAGGGCTGTTTCTCAGGCTTACATTACCATCGATATCAACATCGATACCGGGAATGTTTTTCATGAGTTCTGTGGCTGTCTGGCCAGTGCTGATCAAACTTTTTTCAACATTGAAAATCCTTCGGTCAACGCCCATTTGCATAAATGGTTTTGCACCGGTGATTTTTATTTCATCCATCACTTTTGCATCGAGTTCAAGTTTTATATCGCCAAGGTCAACGTCAATTTTATTAAGCATCTGGCTCATGTCGCCATTGCGTGGGCCTCCTATTTCAAACTTTACAGGTTTTTCGTAAAGCTGGTAACCAATACCCGAAACCCTGAGTTTGAACTGACCCATAATCGGTAGGCCTTCAAGACTGAAATCACCATTGGCACGGGTCAGCTGACCAGCAATTACAACATCTTTTCTTTGTTTGGAAACGGAATCAAATTTGTTTTGAATAAGCTGCACGGAAGCTGCGTCAACGCCCTTGTTGGTTTTACTGTCAAGGATACGGCCATAGAACCTTCCCATATTCATATTCTGTCCGCCACCAGGTCTGCCGCCTCCGCCAGCCGGAAACTGGGCACTGGCAGCCAGGCCTAACACACTCATAAACAAGGTAAAAACTATTCTCATCGCAAAAATTTGACTTTAGATGCGCATTGAAACCTAAAACCTTCGGGCTTCTGTACCTATTATTTACAACGGTAATATGTGGGAGATAAGCGGTGTTTGATGGCATTGAACAAAAGTTCGTGAACGCTTAAACAGAAAACATAAGGGCAAACCGGGTCCCTGAAAAAAGCTGAGTAAAGGGTTGTTGGATGAAGCTTGGAAGGGAGACGAGGGCTCAAAACGGACTTTCTCTGCTAATTGAAAGGAAAAACGGCAAACGATTTTTAAAAGCAAAACTCATTTTGGAGGAAACACAAGTTTGATTAATTTTGCCGTCCTCAAACACGGAGGGTGTAGCTCAGCTGGTTAGAGCACCAGATTGTGGTTCTGGGGGTCGTGGGTTCGAGCCCCATTATCCTCCCGTGAAAAAGCCTTCAGAAATGAAGGCTTTTTTGTTGCCATTACCACCCCAACTTCTTAACATATCCTTTGTCAAAATGGATTTCAGACCTACAACAATGGTTCTCAAAAACCGTTAATTTTGGAGATGGCCTTTAAATACCTCAACAATATGTTTAGTAAAAAATCTGTCCCATTCATTCTGGTGTTTTTGTTCTCTGCAATTCTGATTGCTTTTGCTACCACAAGAAACACCGGAATCAAAGGACCTGCAGATAAATACCAGAAGATATTCACACAGATTTCGGAAATGCTTGAGGATGCGCATTTCAGCCCAAGGAAGATTGATGATCAGTTTTCGAAAGACGTGTTCAAAAAGTACCTTTCCAGTCTTGATCCGGACAAAAACATCTTCGTTCAGTCGGATATAAAAGAGCTGAAAAAATACGAGACAAGGATTGATGATGAGTTGCACAATGCTCCGATAGCATTTTTTTACGCTGCAAATGAAATTTATCAGAAAAGAATAGCTGAAGCTGCTCAAATCTATCAGCCCATTTTAGCTCAGCCATTTAATTATACGGTTGACGAGTCGGTGGTACTTGACGGTGATAAGCTGGATTATCCGGCGAATGAAGCTGCCCGGAAAGAAGCATGGCGTAAACGTTTGAAGTATATGGCGCTGGACAGGTACAGCTCTTCAATTGAAGAAAGGGAACAGAATGCGTCGAAGAAAGATTATGTAGCGAAAGCTGATTCAACCCTCGAACGTGAAGCGCGTAAGAAAGTAACGGCTACGCTTGACCGTAATTTTGAGCGCCTTCGTACAAAGTTTACTGAAGAAGAAAGATTTAACATGTTGGTGAATACCATCACAGGAATGATGGATCCCCATACAACATTTTTCCCTCCGCTCGAGAAGAGGTCGTTTGACGAACAGATGAGCGGACGCTTTTTTGGTATTGGGGCATCACTTCGTGGTGATGACGGTGCAATTAAAATTGCAACGCTTGTAACCGGAAGTCCTGCATGGAAATCAGGACAGGTGCAGGTTGGCGATCAGATATTAAAAGTAGGTCAGGGCAATGAAGAACCGGTGGATGTTGCAGGTTATGAAGTTGAAGATGCAGTGAAGCTTATCCGTGGTAAAAAAGGAACTACTGTTAAACTGACGCTGAAAAAAGCAGATGGTGCTATTAAAGTGATCTCCCTGGATCGCGATGAAATTGTACTTGAAGAAACATTTGCACGCAGCGTAATCATAAATGAAGGCGACAAAAAGATTGGTTATATTTTTCTTCCTGAATTCTATGCTGACTGGGAAAGGCCAAACGGCGCACGCAGCGCCAAGGATGTAGAGAATGAAGTGAAAAAACTGAAAGAACAAAATGTCCAGGGCATTATTATGGATCTTCGTAACAACGGCGGTGGGTCACTCATCGATGTAGTACAGATAGCTGGTCTTTTCATTCCTGAGGGTCCTATTGTTCAGGTAAAAGACAGGGAAGGAAGACCAACCATTCTACGTGATGATAAAAAAGGTGTTTTGTATGATGGCCCTCTTGCTGTAATGGTGAACGAGTTCAGTGCTTCAGCATCAGAGATTTTCGCTGCGGCCATACAGGATTATAATCGTGGTATCATTATCGGAAGTACTTCAACTTATGGTAAAGGTACTGTACAGCGTAACCTTGGTCTTGAGAAAACGAGTTCATTCACTTCGGGTGATAACAGTGACCTGGGGACACTTAAACTTACACTGCAGAAATTTTATCGCGTCAATGGCGGCTCTACTCAGCTGAAAGGTGTTACGCCAAATATTGTAATACCTGACACTTACGAATACCTGAAGTACAGGGAAAAAGATAACCCGGAAGCTTTGCCATGGGATGAAATTCAGAAAGCTGTATACAATCCGGTAAATCCGGGATATGATCTCAATGGCATACGTTCTTCAAGTATGGACAGGATCAAAGCCAGTCCGACTTTTGGAGCTATTAATGAAAGCCTCGCATGGTTGGAGAAAAATAACGACCGTGAGTATTCTTTAAACATTAATAAATTCCGCGAAGAGCAGAAGAAAGTTCGTGCAGTTTCCAAAAAACTGGATGAACTCACTAAACAGCAAAAAGAGCTTCCGGTGTCTTTACTTCCGGAAGATGAAAAATACCTTTCAGCTGATAATGATAAGCTTGAAAGGAGAAAACAGTGGCTGAAATCTCTTACAAAAGACATTTACCTGAACGAAACAGTAAATGTGATGAATGATATGATCAAACAGACTTCTGCTGTTGCAAAAACAAACTAGAATAAAAATTGTATAAACGGAAAGTCATCCGCGGCAGGCGGATGACTTTTTTTATTTTCATAAAGCTATTTTTGTAAAAAAACATCCATGCGCAAACTCTTCCTACTGCTGACCTTTTTTGCAACTGCTCTCACGCAGGCACAGACGGGTACTCCTGTTTTTAAGCTAACTGATCAGATCCGCCAGGATCCCGGCGTCAAAGTGGGTAAGTTACCGAACGGAATGATGTACTATATCCGTAAGAATGTAAAACCTGAAAAGAAAGCGCAGCTACGTTTAGTAGTGAATACCGGATCGGTATTGGAAGATGCCGATCAGCAGGGCCTGGCGCACTTTATGGAGCATATGAATTTCAATGGGTCAACAAATTTCCCGAAGAATGAATTGGTGAATTATCTGCAATCGATAGGTGTAAAATTCGGTGCGGACCTGAACGCATCTACCAGTTTTGACGAAACAATCTATATTCTTCCGATTCCAACTGATGATCCTGCAAAAGTTGAAAAGGGATTTACTGTATTGGAAGACTGGGCCGGAAATGCATTGCTTGATCCGGAAGAGATCAATAAAGAAAGAGGAGTAGTTCTTGAAGAATCCAGAATTGGAAAGGGGGCAGGAGAGCGGATGTCAAAAAAATATCTCCCTGTTATATTCAATGGCTCAGCTTATGCAACGCGTTTGCCCATTGGTAAAGACAGTATTCTTCAGAATTTTTCGCCGGATGCTTTACGGAGGTTTTACCAGGATTGGTATCGCCCGGACCTGATGGCCGTAGTTGTTGTTGGTGATATTGATCCTGCAGAAGCAGAAAAGAAAATCGTCGAACACTTCAGCAAATTCAAAAATCCTTCAAAAGCACGTGTACGTCCTTCAATAATTCCGATAAAAGAAAGAAAGAGCAATCTTGCGATGGTACTTACCGATAAAGAACAAGCGCAGAAAGTATTGCAGATTATTCATTCATTTAAAAAATCTGAAAAGGTAAAAACCTGGAACGACTATCGCAAAGTAGTAATCGAATCTCTCTATAGTGACATGCTTAATCAGCGCATTGCTGAAATCACCAAGAGTAAAGAGCCTCCGTTTGTAATTGGTGGTGCAGGTTCTATCAGTTTCCTTCGTGGTTATAAAGCGAATGCTTCATTTGCGCTACTTGGCGATAAACCTGTAGATAAAGCAATCGAGGCTTTTGCTACAACTTATGGTTCTGCAAAAAAATATGGATTCCTGCAATCTGAACTCGATCGCGCAAAAAGTAACCTGATGACAAGTGTTGAAAGGGCTAGTGCAGATAAAGACAAAACCGAATCAGCAGTTTTTGTTCAGACTTATATCGGTAATTACCTGAGTGGTTCCAACATGATCAGCTTCGATGACAAACTGGAATTCATGAAAGCTTATCTTCCGGGAATCACTATTGCCGAAATAAATAAATATGCTGCAGGGGAAGACCTGACTACTGGTCAGTTTGCAATCCTGATGGGTCCGGAAAATGCAAAATCAAACCTGCCTACGGATGCTCAATTGTTAAGCATGATTGACAATGCAGGAAAACTCCCGGTAGTAGCTTATACTGAAAAATCTGTTGGAGGAAGCCTTATTGATAAAGGTCCCGTTGCAGGTAAAATTGTTTCTGAATCGAAGAATGATAAATTAAAAACGACCAATCTCACTTTGAGTAATGGCGTAACTGTGACATTAAAACCTACAGATTTCAAGAATGATGAAATCCTCATGGATGCTATGCGCCCTGGTGGATTCAGCAATTTCCCGCTGGAAAATAAAATGAATGCTGAAGCCGGTGCTTCGATGGTGATGGAAATGGGGGTTAAAGATCTAACACCTGTCGATCTTGAAAAATTTCTTGCTGGTAAAGCTGTTTCTGTATTGCCGTACATCAATATGTATGATGAAGGAATTGAAGGCAACAGCAGTATTAAGGATCTTGAGACATTTTTCCAGTTGATATATCTCTATTTTACTGCGCCAAGAAAAGATGAAGGATTGTTCAAGGCAGAAATTGCAAAACAGAAATCATATGTACAGAATATGATGGCTGATCCGGGAACTTATTTCCAGGATACCCTTACCCGTTTGCGTTATAACAACAACCCATGGATGCCTGTGATAGATAAACCCTCTGATTATGATGTGATGAGTGCCGATAAAGTGTTGGCTGTGTACAATAAAATATTTGGAAACGCTGATGGAATGCATTTCACTTTTGTCGGCAATATCGATTCAGTAAAATTCAGATCATTGCTTGAAAAATATATCGCCAGTCTTCCAGCGTCGCCGACTACACATAAATATACCGATGTAGGTCTGCGACCGGCGATGGGCGTTATCGATGCAAAAATTAAAAAAGGTGAAGATCAGAAAAGCCAGGTAGTAATTCGTTTTTCCGGCAACGCCGAATATTCGCAGACAGAAGCTATAAAACTTCGTGCATTGTCTGAAGTGATTACACTCCGAGTAATTGATCAGTTAAGGGAATCAATGGGAGGTATTTATGGTGGTGGAGCTAACAGTAGCCTTTCTAATGTGCCTTATGGGTCATACACTATTGCAACTTCTTTCCCCTGCGGACCGGAAAATGCGGAGAAACTTACAAAAGCAGTGTTTGGTATTTATGAAGATCTAAGGAAAAACGGTTGTGAACAAAAAGAGCTTGATAAAGTAAAAGAGACATGGAAGAATCAATATCATGAGCAGGTGAAGCAGAATGAATTCTGGTTGATGACATTGAGTAACGATAAAGTGCGTGGTCTTGATCCGGAATGGACGTTGCAGTACGAATCTGTTGTGAATGCGTTGACAATTGATGACGTGAAGACTGCCGCCAATAAATACCTGGATATGAAGAATTACCTGATCGGTACTTTATATCCTGAATCGAAGTAGGCAGGAGTAAAGAGGGAGGAGAAACAGAAGCTGAGTGATTGATTTTGCCGATGGTAATTCCTGGGCAAGTAACTGGCTGTTTCGTATAGGCGCAAAATTCAAAGATTGAACACGAGAAAACTTTTTTCCGCTTTTTGCTGGCTGGCGGCTGGTCTTTTAATTTCAGTTTTAACCTTTGGACAAGCTTCAAAATCGGCAGTCCTGTTTACAGTCGGATTAAAGCCGGAAACACATCAGTTCCTGGTGGAAATGCAGGTGCCTGACCATAACGGTGACACTCTGGAGATAAGAATGCCTGCCTGGACTCCCGGGTATTATCAGCTGCTCAATTTTGCAGATAATGTAAGTAATCTCTCTGCTGCTGATAAAACCGGAAAATCGCTCGCTGTAATAAAGTCATCAAGGAACGGATGGAAGATCCCTTCCGGACCAAAACAGCAGGTAAAAATTACCTACCTGGTAAAAGCAGCAAGAGCATTTGTAGCAACACCTTTTGTTGATACCAGCCATGCTTATATCGTACCAACAGGTGTGTTCATGTATGTGCCTGAGGAACTGAACAGGATGGCACATGTCAGTCTGCATATTCCTCATCAATGGAGTGCTGCCACCGGATTGCATTTCTGGAACAAAGATCATCGCAGATTCACTGCTGACAATTTTGATATCCTTTTCGACAGCCCCATCCTTGTTGGTTCCCTGGAATACCTGGAGCCTTTTCAGGTGAAGAAAATACCGCACTATTTTGCTTCATATAAACCGGGTGAGTTCAACAGGAAGGCATTCATAGATGATTTGCAGAAAATCGTTGCGGAAGCCATTGCAACGATTGGAGATATTCCATACAGGAAATATTTTTTTCTTGGAATCGGTCCCGGTCCCGGAGGTATTGAGCACCTGAATTCAACAACATTTGGATTTACAGGAAATGCATTATCAACACCTGATGGAAAGAGAAGGATGTACACTTTTCTTGCACATGAATATTTTCATCATTACAATGTGAAACGCATCCGTCCCGTCGAGCTGGGTCCATTTGATTACGACAAAGAGAATAAAACAACCATGCTCTGGGTTTCTGAAGGTATTACTGTGTATTATGACCAGCTGATTGTATGCAGGGCGGGATTGATCAGTTTACAGGAGCTGATTAATGCCTTCCGGGATCGTTTACTGGGTTATGAAAATAAACCCGGCAGGTTATTTCAATCCGCCACCGAAGCGAGTTACAATACCTGGTCCGATGGTCCTTTCGGCAGGCAGGATGATGATTTTAACAGAACCGTTTCCGTTTATGATAAGGGCTCGGTATTGGGATTGATGCTTGATTTCAATATCCGCCATGCATCCGGTAACACAAGATCCCTGGACGATGTAATGCGGAAATTGTACAGAGATTATTATCAGCAGAAAAAGCGAGGGTTTACGCCTGAAGAATTCAGGGCTGTTTGCGAAGAAATGGCCGGGAAAAAATTGAATGAGTTCTTTGAATATGTTTCAACAACAAAGCCTATCGACTATAAAAAATATTTCAGATACGGCGGACTGGACATTGATACCATGCCGAAAAAAATTCCCGGCGCATGGTTGGGAGTTACCACCCGCAATCAGAATGATACGACTATTGTTACGAATGTGGACTATCAATCGCCTGCCTGGAACGCAGGTATCCGTCGCCGTATGGTTATAATATCAATAAATGGCGATGTACCTCAAAAACATCCAACCGCTTTCATTTTAAAGGAAAAGCAGGCAGGGGAAAAGGTGCATTTTGTTGTTTTGCATAACGGTGAACAGAAATCAATTGAGGTAACAACATCTGAAAAAATTGAACCCGATTTTAAAATCACGGTGCTGGAAAATGCTGATGAATTGCAGAAGCGGATCCTGGAAAGCTGGACACGCTCAACATTACACGATCAACGCTGAACGTCAAATGCCGTATCTTGATTTAAGGATGCCCCAATGATGGCGCCAATGTCCAATAAGTATGTAGCCGAGACTTAATGCTGTTATAGGGCTATTATTTGCAGTGCCTTTTTGTTGGAGCATAAAAGGAGTAAAACTCTGAAACATCATTAACCCGGATTGACGCAGGTTCATCATTTCTTCTTTCAGATCTTTTAAATGACGATCAGATGCATCTGCATTGGCGGCGTACGAATTTTCATCGAAACCGGGAAGAGACTGCTGTTCACCCCGGGCTATACACAATGCACGATATTGAAAGATTCGTTCCGCATCAATAGCATGCTGCAGCAATTGTTTTACGGTCCATTTGCCGGGAGCATAAGCATATGTTCCTTTTTCATTGGTGATTTCGGACAAATTACTTTTTAATTCAACCAGTGAAGATGAAATCGCCTGATGAACATCTTCTTCCTTTACCAGGCTCACATACGTTTCGTAAAATGGGGGATAATCTTCAGGTTTCGGGCGGGCCATCTTTTTTTTCTAAAAGTAATTAAAACAACAAACCGACCTGCATTTTGTAAAAATTCAACCTATCCTTTGGGTGTTTTTTTGAGTTTGGGCTGAGGAAGAACTTTTTCCTGCTCATTTTTTTCACCTTTCAGTGTGGAGGCTAATCTGATTGCATCGTATACATTGATAAGCCCTCCGGTAGCAGACAGCTCGGTAAATTCGATCTGTGTCTCGGCACCCGGTTTGGTTACTTTGGTTCCGTTCATTGGAGTTACGGATTTTTCAATAACATATTTCACCTGCTTTACACTGAGTTCAGGATAATAGCTCATCAACAATGCTGCAAGACCAGCAACAATCGGACTTGCGAAACTTGTACCTGATTCACTTCCGTAGATATTTCCACCAGGAAGCGTGGAATAAATATCTACCCCGGGGGCAAAGACATCTACTTTCGTTTTCCCATAGTTAGAAAATGATGCGGCCAGTTCTGACTTAAGCGCTCCACTGGCTCCAACGGTAATCCAGTTGGTAAGAGGTTTCGATTTTCCGTCCAGCGGATTAGGATTCGGGAAGACGTCCTGCTGATCCACATTTGCAGAACTATTACCAGCAGCCTGCACTAATAAAACCCCTTTGGATTCCGCATATCTCGCAGCGTCATCGATCCATTGTTTGTCGGGAGAAAAACTTTTGCCGAAACTCATGTTGATCACCCTGGCGCCATTATCAACTGCATAACGAATCGCATTCGCAATATCTTTATCATGCTCGTCTCCTTCGGGAACAGTACGAATGGCCATAATCCGGACATTGTCAGCGATGCCTTTTACACCGATATCATTTGAACGACTGGCTGCAATAATGCCTGATACAAGTGTGCCATGCATTGGGGAACCCGCCATCACATCATTGTTGCCATAGTAACGGTCATTGATATCCGAGTAATTATCCTGCACGATCAAACCACGATAATCTTCGGGGCCTTTTTCAGCAGCATCAACTTTCGATTTCTCTCCATCGTAGAAAGTCATCAGATCGTCGATCATTTGTTTATTGTACTTATCCATCTGCTCCAGTTGCTGAAACAAACCAAGGACGGTATTCCTGGCTTTGGACTCTTCAACGGTAGTTGCTTTGAATCGCAGCAAGTCATCTCCGGTGTAAAGATTTTTGCTCATCGATTTCTGCAATACGCTATCCATCGCCGGTAGTTTCTCCACAATGCTTTTCAGGAACAATACGTACATCGAAGCTTCTTTCGCCTGGCTTTCAATTTGTACTTTGGCGCGACGATAGTTCTTCCATTCCCATGCTTCCTGCGGGCTTAATAAACTATCACTCGTGATCTGGCTGTATTTTTTCTTGTAGCGATAATATACCCTGGCAGCCTCGTAGCTGTCTTTCGTCACATTACGTCCATCCTTTCCTCCGAGAAAATTCCAACCGTAAACATCATCAACATAGCCATTGCCATCATCGTCTTTTCCATTTCCTGGAATTTCTCCCGGGTTATGCCACAAAACCGGCTTAAGATCCTCATGAGTGGTGTCAACTCCGGAATCAATGACTGCAACAATAATGGTTTGTTTGGGTTTTTTATCCCTAAGGATCGTTCTGTAGGCTTTTTCCACACTGGTTCCGTATATTCCATCCGTCTGATAATCAAGCATATGCCACGATTTCGGAATCTGCTTTACGGCGGCTTGCTGGGCGTAGCCCTGCAAACAAAACATAGATATGGCTACTACCAGCACCTGTCTCTTCATGATGTACAAATCGTTTAAAGCAGTAAAAATACTGAGAACCCGTGGTGTTTACAGGCCTTCCGTCATTTTTTGCATAAGATTAGAGATCGAACCTAATTCCCTGGGCCAGAGGCAATTTCGCGGAATAATTAATCGTGTTTGTTTGTCTGCGCATATAAGCTTTCCATGAATCGCTGCCACTTTCCCTGCCGCCACCGGTTTCTTTTTCTCCGCCAAAAGCTCCACCAATCTCTGCGCCGCTGGTTCCGATATTTACATTGGCGATTCCACAATCACTTCCGCTTTGTGAAAGGAAAAGCTCCGCTTCCCGCAGGTTTTTTGTCATAATTGAAGAAGATAACCCCTGGGGTACTGAATTCTGAATTTCTATCGCTTCCTCAAGATCATTGTACGGCATAATGTAAAGTATCGGAGCAAAAGTTTCTGTACAAACGATCGGGTAATCGGGTTTTACCTCTGCAATACAGGGCTTAACATAGCATCCACTTTCATAACCGTCACCATTTAAAACGCCTCCTTCCACGATAAAATTTCCTCCCTGGTCCTTACAGGCTTCGATGGCTTTGGAGTACATATCCACCGCCATAGTATCGATGAGCGGACCGACATGATTTTCCTGGTTCAACGGATTGCCGATTCTCAACTGGCTGTAAGCTCTTACGAGTCTTGATTTTACTTCTTCATAAATCGAAGAATGAACGATGAGACGCCTCGTAGTGGTGCAACGCTGACCAGCAGTACCTACAGCACCAAATACAGCACCCGTCATCGCTATATCGATGTCTGCATCCGGTGTTATAATGATGGCATTATTTCCTCCCAGTTCCAGTAAGCTTTTACCAAACCTTTCCGCAACTGCGATGCCGACAGCTTTTCCCATGCGTGAAGAGCCTGTCGCAGACACCAGTGGTATGCGATGATCCCTGGCCATCAATTCGCCAATGTCCCTGCCACCCACTACCAGGTTACTAACGCCTTCGGGCACCTGTAATCTTTCAAATACTTCAGCTGTAATGTGCTGGCAGGCGATACTGCACAACGGAACTTTTTCAGATGGTTTCCAGATACAGACATTTCCGCATACCCAGGCCAGCATGGAATTCCAGCTCCAAACCGCCACTGGGAAATTAAATGCTGATATGATACCCGTGATGCCCAATGGGTGCCATTGTTCATACATACGGTGGCCTGCTCTTTCACTTTGCATGGTTAATCCATAGAGCTGACGGGAAAGCCCAACCGCAAAATCACAGATATCGATCATCTCCTGTACTTCACCCCAACCTTCCTGCAGGCTTTTACCCATTTCGTAGGAGACCAGCTGACCCAAGGCATGTTTGTGTTCGCGAAGTTTCATACCGATTTCACGCACCACTTCTCCTCGTTTTGGTGCCGGCCACAACCGCCATTCCTTAAAAGCTTCCTGCGCTTTTGCAACAGCTGTTTCGTAACCATTGGCATCTGCCAGGAACACCGATGCAATATGTTTACCGTCGACAGGTGAAAATGACGGAATGATTTCTCCTTCTGATCCGACCCAGTGTACCCCGGTGGATACCCCCTGGTTGTATGAATCAATTCCCAGTTTCTGCAAAAAATCCATAGAAAAAATTTGATATAGTTAATCAGAAAAGTTCAAAAAGTATCCAACTAATATTGTTCCGTTTCATCCGGGAAACGTTGTTGCTTCACATCCTCAATGTATTCTTTCACGGCGCCATTGACGAGCTCATATAAATTCAGGTATTGCCTGAGGAAACGCGGTTTGAATTCGTGATTGATGCCCAGCATATCATGCATCACCAATACTTGTCCATCACAATATTTTCCCGCGCCGATTCCGATAGTTGGGATTGAAATACTTTCCGAAACTTCTTTCGCAAGCTGTGCAGGAATTTTTTCTAAAACGATACCGAAGCATCCTGCTTCTTCAAGTAATTTTGCATCGGCTTTTAACCTCGATGCTTCTTCTTCTTCTCTGGCGCGTACCTGGTAAGTACCAAATTTGTAAATGCTTTGCGGCGTCAGACCCAAATGTCCCATCACTGGAACTCCGGAAGAAATAATGCGTTTGATACTCTCAACTACTTCTTCACCACCTTCCAGTTTTATCGCGTGGGCACCGGTCTCTTTCATGATCCTTATCGCAGAACTCAACGCTTCTATCGAATTGCCCTGGTAAGTACCAAAAGGAAGATCAACCACAATCAAACTTCTTTTCACACCTCTTACAACAGACTGTGCATGATAAATCATCTGATCCAGTGTGATGGGTAGTGTAGTTTCATGACCAGCCATCACGTTACTCGCAGAATCACCAACAAGAATTATATCAATTCCAGCTTCATCAATAATGCGGGCAAAAGAAAAATCATATGCGGTAAGCATAGAAATCTTTTCACCGGTGGCTTTCATTTTCACCAGCGTGTTGGTGGTAATTCTTTTTATTTCTTTGTTGACGCTCATTTGATAGTTGTCAATTGTAAAATTAGTTGCCGGTTGTCAGGTCCGACTCCGCGTTGCTGATTAATGGCTTTGTTCTTTTATTACCGGCAAGCTCTTTAAAAAATGAAGACGTATTGCGCTCAAAACGTCATTACTTCATTATACAAATGGTGTATCAATCCATCAGCAAGCCCAATCTTAGGTACATAAATTTCTTCGCAGCCCACCCAGCGCATCACATTGATAAAGATGAGCAGGGCAGGGACGATTACATCCGCACGATCTCTTCGTAATTTATAGATTTCAATTCTCTCATCGATCGTGAAATTACTCAACTCTTTATGATAGTCTCGGAGTACTTCCAGATTCAATGATTTTCCTTCTTTTCTTTTTGAAAGGGAAAATACTTTATTGATATTTCCACCGGATCCGATGGCAATGATATTTTTTCTGCCGGCCTTCACTTTGTTTTTAAGAAAATCCTTCATCTGGTTCCAGTGATCATCGGTGACCATATTCTTCAGCAGACGAATGGTCCCAATATTAAACGATTGCTTGATATCCAGTTTGCCCTCATCGAAAAAGGTGAGCTCGGTACTACCACCACCAACATCGATGTACAAATAGGATTGATCCTTACTCATCGTCTCCGCAATATGATTTTCATAAATCAAAGTGGCTTCAAGATCACCACTGATGATTTCTATTTCGATCCCGGTTTCCAGTTTTACTTTCCTGATGATATCATCCGCATTTCTGGCATCCCGCATGGCGGAAGTTGCGCATGCTTTTATATATTTTACGCCATAAGCATTGATGAGGTGTTTATAGGCACGCATGGTCTGCAGGATCATGCCGATTTTTTCTTTGGTGATTTCACCCGTATCGAAAACATCAAATCCCAGGCGAAGGGGTACCCGCACGAGGTTCAGTTTGATAAATCCGGGCGTGCCATCGTTACGGATATTCACTTCGGTAATCAGCAGGCGCGCAGCATTACTTCCTATGTCAATTGCAGCAAGTCGCAATAAGAAAAATTTACGGCAATATTAAGCCATCCGTCTTGTTGAACTGTCTTTTTTATTTTAAAAACAGGGATTAGTCTTGTGTAACAACCTGTGCCGGTGCAGTTGTTTTTTTAAGAAGGTATTGATATATCTCCACCTGGGACCTTATTTTCTTACCGACTGCTTTGACGTATTTGTTATTTTGGTGATTATCGAGTATCCTGGCTTTGACATTGTCTTTGAGCTGGATTTCGATTATTTCCCTTAACTCTTTTGCAATCGCAGGCTGTTGAATAACTACCGCGGCTTCAACACGATGATCAAGATTTCGTACCATCCAGTCAGAAGAGGAGATAATTACTTTTTCTTTACCCTGATTATGAAAGATCAATACCCTCGCGTGCTCGAGGTATTCGTCAACAATGCTGATGGCCCGCATAGCAACTTTGAATTTCTTATTCTGTGTTAATGCGCAGCAAATACCGCGGATGATCATCTTCACCTCTACGCCCGCGGTTGCTGCTTCATATAATTTAAAGATCAATATATCGTCCGAAAGTGAATTCAATTTTACTGTTATTGATGCTTTTTTCTTCGAGCGCGCTGCCTTGATTTCAGCCTGTATGTTCTTCAGCAGTTCCTTTCGCATATTGGTGGGACTGATGAGTAACGTGTTGCACATTTTCAGGTATTTGGCGCCTGTTGTATGATTCTCCAGGTAATTGAATATGCGGTTTACATCCGCCATGATGTTTTTATTGGCCGTGAGCAGGCAATGATCGCAGTAGACAGTCGACGTTTTTTCGTTGAGGTTCCCTGTACTTACAAAGCCGTAGTGGATCGTCTGGTTATTCTTTCTTTTCCTTATGAGACAGATCTTAGCGTGTACTTTCAGATCAGGAACGCCGGTGACCACTTTTACTCCTTCCAGCTCAAGTATTTCTTTCCATTCGAGGTTGTTCTCTTCGTCGAATCTTGCACGAAGCTCCAGCACCACGATCACCTGTTTGCCATTCCTGGCGGCATTGATCAATGCGTTAACCACTTTGGATTGGCTGGCGAGACGATAGGCCGTAATTTTTATCATCGTTACATCCGGATCCATAGCGGATTCCCTCAGCAGGTCGATGATTGGATTGAAGGAATGATAAGGAAAACTAAGCAGTACATCTTTCTTCAGGATAACATCTGTTACCCTTGTAGTGTTACTCAGATCCTGTTGCATGAATGGCTTTCTCCGGTTTTGTTTCCCCCGGAAAACAGCAGAAGGGAAGTCCATAAAATGCCTGAAATTATGAATGCGCCCGCCGGGGATCAGGTGATCTTTTTTAGTCAGTCCGCTCCTGCGAATCAGGTATTCCAGCAATGCAGGATCGATTTCTTTATCGTAGGTAAAACGTACAGGCTTGCCACGCCTGCGGTTTTTTAAACCTCGTTCAATCTTTGCCGTTAGTGACAAGGCTTCATCATAGTCAATATCAAATTCAGCGTCTTTTGTAAATTTGATTATATGTGCTGAGAATTTTTCGTATTCGAAAAATGCAAAAATCTGTGGAAGGTTAAAACGAATAATGTCCTCCAGCAAAATGATCTGGTGTTCACCAGGCCGCGAAGATGGCAGCTGTATAAACCGGGAAACTGCACGTGTAGGCACTTCGATCAGGGAGTACTTTCTTTTATAGGCAGAATTTTTCCTCGACATGACGACTGCCAGGTAAATAGATTTTTCGCGCATGTACGGAAACTCCTGAATGTTCTCAATCATCAGCGGGTTCACATTCGAACGAACCTCTTCTTCAAAAAAAGTCGTCACAAATTTCTGCTGATCCCGGGTAAGATCTTTTTCCGTTTTAATGATGATCTTTTCCCTCTTCATTTCCTGAAGAATAAGATTCCAGATCCGGTTGAACTCTGATTGTTGTTCAAGGACGATCAGCTGGATGGAATCAAGTATCTTTTGCGGAGACTGCTCGAGGTGCATCCTTGCCTTCTTCCCTAAACTGATCATCCTTTTCAAAGCGGCTACCCTTACCCGGAAGAACTCGTCCAGGTTATTGGAAAAGATACCTAAAAACCTTATCCTCTCTTTCAATGGCACAGTTGGGTCAGCCGCTTCCTGCAATACCCGGGCGTTGAATGATAACCAGCTGATATCCCTTGGAATCGTCTTTTTCGGCGCTTTCGTCATTTTATATATTGGGAAACGTAAATATAAAACAGTGGACTAAAAAGGAAGATTAAGTTTTTGAAAGAAAGAACTGAAAAGTAAGAGGGAAGAAGCCCGGGGGCAGTGAGGTAGATTAAGTAAAAATATTTATCATTTTTTATTTTTCAGACCCACGAGGAATAATGAAATCAGAAAATCATGTTTGCGTAAAGTTAAACGATCATTTCAATTATGATAATACAAGAGGTAGCTAAAGACTCAACGCATTTTCTAAACGACACCGGAATTCCGGCCCTGGTTGCACCTTAGGTCACAGCGCTGACTTTGTCAAAGTTCTCTTATCTTCTGAATAATTCCTGTCGTTGAATATCCTTTTACGAGGGGGATAATTTCAACATTTCCGCCATTTTTTATGACAGTCTCAGCACCGACGACATCTTCTGGTTTATAGTCGCCTCCTTTAACAAGAATATCGGGAACAATTGTTTCGATGAGTTCATAAGGTGTGTCTTCTTCAAATAACGATACGGCATCAACGATAAGCAGACCAGCCATGATTTCCGATCGGAAATTCTCATCATTAACCGGGCGCTCTTCTCCTTTTAATTTTTTTACAGAGGAATCTGCATTTAATCCGACAATGAGTATGTCCCCGAGCTGAGCGGCTTTGGATAAAAGTTCGATATGACCCTTGTGCAGAATATCGAAACAACCATTGGTAAAAACAACTTTTTTGTTCAGCAGTTTCCAACGTTCCACCTGGCGCGCCAGGTCTATTCGGTTATAAATTTTATCCTTTACCGAGGCTGAGTTTTTCATTTCTTTTTCTGTTATAAAAAGGTAAAATAAAGAGACAGAACAGGCCTATAACCAGCACCAATATTGTCTGAAATGCCCATAACAGCCAGCCATAGGCGAGACCATCGACTTCTCCAATATTGTAAAGCGTGAGAGTTTTCTGCACTGCGAGCTGGTATGCACCGATTCCACCCTGAGTAATGATCATCGCAAGGCTTCCAAACGTAAGGATTGTAAATGAAGGCCCGATTCCCAGGTGACTTACGGGCTCCATCGCATAAAAACCGATCCTGATGCTCAGTAGATACATGGCCCAGATAAACAGCGTATGAAATGCAAATGCAGCTTTCCTTTTTACAAAACGTATGCTGGTCAATCCCTGCCAGATGCCTTTGATTCCGGTAATTATTTTTCCGATAAAGCCAATATGGCGATATTTTCTTAATGCCCATATTGCCGTACCTATTATCAGGACCATTCCACCAAGAATAACCAAAACCTTTTTTGTGTCGAAACTTCCGCTTCTGGTGGTATATGCTTTTTTGAACTCAGTCAAAGCAAAATCCCCTACAATATCAATCTGAATAAAAATGGTGATAAAGATCACAATGATCAGACAGATCACATCAATGGCTCTTTCTGCCACCATCGTACCGATTAATTTGTCAACGGGAGTTTTTTCATAACGGGCAAGGATAGTGCATTTCATTACTTCGCCTAGTCGCGGAACCAGCAGGTTGAAAAAATATCCGAGCATCACTGCGAAAAAAGTATTCGTGGTGGAAGGTTGAAAGTTCAACGGCTCCATCAGGATCTTCCATCGCAGACTCCGGCTGTAATGACTTAACAGCAAAAAAATCATCGCAGGAATGATCAGCAGGTAATTGGCTTCTTTCAAAGCGTTTTTGAGCTGATCAACCTCAAAAGGAGAGAGGTCCTTTGTTGTCCACCATAGCAGGAAAAGTCCCAGTCCGAGAAAGAAAATATACTGTAAAGTGGTTAGGATGATTTTCTTCATGTGGTCATGTTCAAAGTCAGGCTACAGCTGGTTATTTTCTTTCGGAAATACGATCCATGGTTTAAAGGCTTTAGCCTCTTCGTATTCCATTGTTGCATAAGAAATGATAATTACAATATCACCAGCAGCGCCACGTCGCGCAGCTGGTCCGTTCAGGCAACAAACACCGGATCCACGCTTCCCTTTAATTACATAAGTCTCAATCCGTGATCCATTGTTTACGTTAACTACCTGTACTTTTTCATTTTCAATAATTCCGGAAGCCTCCATGATATTTTCATCAATTGTAATACTGCCTACATAATGCAGGTTGGCTTCAGTAATGGTCATCCGGTGAATCTTCGATTTCAGAATTTCTATTAACATGGCGGCAAAGTTAGGGATATCGGGTTATCAGATTTGCAGCAGAGATTATTGCCGCTACCTATCGAAATTGAGTGTTCAGAAAAGATCGAACAAACTATTTATGCGATCTAACAGTTATTAGTTGTTTAATGTTTACAGCAACATGTTATCAATTAATCTCACTTCACCTAAAAAAGCTGCAACGACTGCAACAGCTTTTTGTTTGCCGTCCCAATAATGGATAGGGTTGAGGTTTTCGGTATCGGCAATTTCAACATAATCAACTTTAAAGCCACCGTTGGTAAGTTCGCTTATGGCAGACCGTTTTAACGATGCCAGGTCACCGGGTCTCAGGTCGTTTTTCAGATCCATTAGTATTTTATATATGAGGGTAGCCTGCTCTTTTTGTTCTGCGCTGAGCCTCATATTGCGGCTGCTCATGGCCAGTCCACTGGTTTCCCTGACGGTCGGAAAAATTTCCAGCTTCGTTTTTAAACCCGTGATTTCCAGTAATTTTCTAATCACCAGACATTGCTGAAAATCTTTCTGACCCATGAACAGGAGATCTGCATTGACGATATGAAGAAGCCGGTCCATTACCTGGCAAACGCCCTGGAAATGCCCGGGCCGGAAGGCGCCTTCCATCCGGGTGTCGAGACCGCCGAGATCATAAGTCTTATTAAAAGCAACTCCCGGTGGATACATTTCATCCACGGCCGGGATGAAAACCGCCGCGGCTTCACGCGCATAAAGCATTTCCAGATCGGCACCGATGCGATTCGGGTATTTCTCAAAATCCTTAGGGTCATTAAACTGCTTAGGGTTAACAAAAATGCTGCAAACGGTCACATCTGACGCCTGATTTGAAGCATCGATCAGCCGGAGATGGCCCTCATGCAGTGCACCCATTGTAGGAACAAAGCCGATAGTTTTCCCTTGAAACCGCTCATTTTCCAGCGATTGCTGCAGTGGTGAAATATGTGAATGAATGATCATATAATTCTTTAAATACACTTTAACCTGGTACAGGAATGCTATTTAGAGAATATCCTTACCTTTGCAAACCTTTTTTACCCTTTATATCTTTTAACCTGCCCCGGATGGTAACAAAGAAAAGAATTTTATTTATTGCCAATGAGATGTCACCCTACCTGGAACTCACTGAGTTTTCAGAGATCGTGAATAAACTGGCGATTAAGGCGAATGACAGTGGCTTTGAAGTAAGGTGTATTATGCCTCGTTTTGGCGTAATCAATGAACGCAGACATCGTTTGCACGAAGTTGTCAGGCTATCTGGTATCAATGTGTCGATTGACAATGACGACTACCCGCTGCAAATCAAAGTGGCGTCGTTACCTAATGCCCGTTTGCAGGTATACTTCCTGGATAACGAGGACATGTTCAAGCGGAAATACATTTTCCAGGATGAGCATGATAAATGGTACGATGATAACTGGCTTCGCACGATTTTCTTCTGCAAAGGTGCTCTGGAGACTGTAAAAAAGTTTGGATGGCCGCCTGATATTATCCATTGCAGTGGATGGATGACCGGATTAATTCCTTTCTATCTGAAGACAGCTTATAAAAAAGAGCCTGTGTTCGGAAACAGTAAAGTAATCTATACTATTGGTCAGAATACATTTAAAGAAAAACTGCATACTGATTTCCTGAAGAGAGCGGTAATACATAACAGTATTAAGGAAAAGGATCTGGAAGCTTTCAAGGAAAATAATAATACTGCTTTATTCAGGGGTGGTGCTGCACATGCAGATGCTATTTCTTTCGGTGATGAACAAGTGAATTCCGCACTTATTGAGGAGTTTGGAAAAGTGCGCGGAAAGAAGGTAATTCCATACAATGCAGATTCTGATTTAACAGAGTATTTACAATTGTATACCGACCTTGCGAACAAGTGATTCCTGAAGTATAACTAACACTGAATAAACCCATTATAGGTGAATTTTAAAAGCGTTCTGGGAGGATTTGCGGCCGTACTTATTATTGTAGTTTTTTTCGGGAATTGCACTAAAATCAAGACGACAGATATCGGTGTCGATCTTTTGCCTGCTGTCGATAATGTTCACACTTTCGATACTTCGCTCGAAGTAATTTCTACCAATTATTATTTCGGAGACTCAGCTCTTCCGGTTATGGGAAGGGATGTTCAGGGAACCACTTCTGATCATGTTTTAGGTTATATATCTAATGATCCCTTGTTTGGTAAAACTACCGCAGCTATTTATCTCGAACTCAAACCCACATTTTATAAGTACTATTTTGAAAACGTAAAGGATAGTCTCTACCTTGATTCTATCGTTCTTTGTATGAAATGGACGGGTACCTGGGGAGATACTACTGCTCTTCAGAAAGTGAATGTTTATGAAATGGACCAGGTCGTTCGAAGGGATACATCGTATGCAACGAATATCAGTGCGCCGGTAAAACCGGGTATTCTTGGTTCAAAAACTTTTGCTCCAAGTATTTTAAATGATTCTATTTTCCCTGTTGGTCAGAAGCTTGCCGGACAATTGCGGATCCGTCTTAACGACGAACTGGGAAATCGGTTTCTTGCCCAGGACAGTGCGGCATTCCACCCTTATGCTTCAGACAGTTTATTCAGGGCATTTTTTAATGGGTTTGCTATTATTCCTGAAACTACGGGCGATGGTGCCAATGCTAATGCCCTGATGAATTTTGCTCTTAATGACACGAGTACCCATCTCAGATTATATTATCGATACAAGAAAAATGGTGTTGATGATACAACTGCAAGAAATTTCAATTTTGATGCAGTGACATTTAGTGCGCATCTGAATCATATCGTGAGGGACTATTCAGGATCTGAAATCGCAGCACATATACCTTCAAATCCTGCAGGAGACAGCGTCAGCTATATACAGACCAGTCCGGGTACCTACAATATCATCAAAATTCCATCGCTCAACAATTTTGTACAGACCAGAGGAAATGTAATGGTTCACCTGGCATCACTGGAAATGACCCAGGTTCCCGGGCCGAATGATCTGAACAATATTCTCACGGCCCCGCCGGCTTTATACCTCGACTATTTAGATACGACAATAAAAAAGCAACGTCCGATCCTGCTTGATGGATTTCTTTCCCTTAATTACAATCCTGCCGCGTTTGGTGGAGTGAATAAGCCGGTTACCGAAAACGGCGTTTCCCTTGCGCAGTATAAATTTTTCATCAGCCGATATGTACAGTCGATAGTTACTAAAAACACACCCAATTTTCCCCTATACCTGTACTCGCCATGGGTGGTAAGATATCCCGATCTATTTATGGGGTTTGGATTGAATACGCTTGCCTGGAACCGGGTGAAACTCGGAGGTGGCTCATATTCGGGAAGAAAAATGAAACTTCGCATAATTTATTCACTGATTTGAAGTTATGCATATCTTAAACTAAATATTCACAAAAACCTGAACTAGTATGCCTTACTTATTTACATCTGAAAGTGTTTCTGAAGGTCATCCTGACAAAGTAGCCGATCAGATATCAGATGCGTTAATTGATAATTTTCTGGCCTGGGATCCAAATTCGAAAGTGGCGTGTGAAACGCTGGTAACAACCGGTCAGGTTGTACTTGCAGGTGAAGTGAAATCGAATACCTACCTCGATGTTCAAAAAATAGCCCGTGAGGTTATTGCCAAAATAGGATATACCAAGAGTGAATATATGTTTGAAGCGAATTCCTGCGGAATTCTTTCAGCTATTCACGAACAATCAGCCGATATCAACCAGGGTGTTGAAAGAAAAAAGAAAGAAGACCAGGGCGCCGGCGACCAGGGCATGATGTTCGGTTATGCTACCAATGAGACTGAAAACTATATGCCACTGGCATTGGATCTGGCTCATAAAATTCTGAAGGAACTATCCAACATCAGAAGAGAGAAAAATTCTAAAATGCCTTACCTGCGCCCGGATGCAAAAAGCCAGGTGACGATCGAATACGATGATAACGACAAACCATTACGCATAGACGCTATCGTGGTTTCCACACAGCATGATGATTTTGCAGCAGATAATAAGATGCTGGCAAAAATCAATAGCGATGTTCGTGAAATCGTCATCCCTCGTGTAAAAGCTAAATGTAAAAAAGAAGTACAGGCCCTCTTCAACGATAAAATCAACTATCATATCAATCCGACCGGGAAATTTGTGATCGGTGGTCCTCACGGAGATACAGGTTTGACCGGAAGAAAAATCATCGTTGATACCTATGGTGGAAAAGGTGCGCATGGTGGTGGTGCATTCAGCGGAAAAGATCCTTCCAAAGTAGACCGTAGTGCAGCTTACGCAGCTCGTCATATCGCTAAAAACATTGTTGCTGCCGGTGTTGCAGACGAAATCCTTGTGCAGGTTTCTTATGCCATCGGTGTGGCAAAGCCGATGGGTATCTTTGTTGATACTTACGGTACTGCAAAAGTGAACCTCACTGATGGTGAGATCGCTAAAAAAGTGGAAGGATTGTTCGATATGCGTCCTTATGCTATCGAAACACGACTGAAATTGCGCAACCCGATCTATAGCGAAACCGCTGCTTACGGTCACATGGGTCGTGTAAATGAAGTTGTAGAAAAAACTTTCAGCTCTGCAGATGGTAAAAGCAAAAAAGTAAAAGTGGAATTGTTTACCTGGGAGAAACTTGATTTCGTTGATAAGGTAAAGAAGGCTTTCAAAATTAAATAAACAGGTTGCCTGGTAAAAAAACCTCCCCATAGCGGGAGGTTTTTTATTTTCGAATCATTTAAAGCGATGGAAAATCCCTGGACAATTCTCTCCGAAAAACTGGTCTATGATAATCCCTGGATCAGTGTTACCGAGTTTGATGTTATTCAGCCTGGTGGTGGAAAAGGTATTTATGGAAAGGTTCATTTCAAGAACCTGGCTATAGGTGTAATCCCGATGGATGAAGAGGGGAATATTTATCTTGTCGGGCAATACCGCTTTCCTTTGAACCAGTACAGTTGGGAAATTCCTGAAGGAGGGGGGGCATTATCGGTACCAGCTATTGATTCAGCAAAACGCGAATTGCAGGAAGAAACGGGGCTTACAGCTTCCAGGTGGGATGAATTGATAACACTTCATCTTTCCAATTCGGTTTCCGATGAATATGGTATAGTTTACCTTGCACGCGGATTGCAGCAAGGCAAGGCAAGTCCGGAAGAAACAGAAGATCTGCAGGTGAAGAAAATGCATGTTGAAGAAGTGTACCAGATGGTGATCAACGGCAGTATTACAGATTCACTTACGGTTTGCGGAATTTTGAGATTGAAACTTTTTTTGCACGAAGAAAACAGCGGTATTTCAAAATAAGACTATGAGCAAGAGTTCAGGATTGATCATCGGAAGACAGCCGGTACTGGAAGCCCTGAAAGATGGCAGGCCAATGGAACGAATCTATATTCAGAAAAATGCTGCCGGCGATATTATTCCTGAGATAAAACAAACAGCAGTTCGACTGCAGGTGCCCGTTAACCTGGTACCAACGGAAAAACTGATGTCACTATCCCGTGGTAATCACCAGGGCGTGGTTGCTGTCAGCAGTCTTGTGAATTACTACGAACTGCAGGATGTAATTGATCAGTGTTTTGCAAATGCAGAAGTACCGCTGTTTCTGATTCTTGACGGTGTGACAGATATCCGGAATATTGGCGGTATTGCGAGAACGGCTGTGGTCTGCGGTGCACAGGCAATCATCATTCCTGATCGGGGAGTAGGGGCTTTGAATGAAGAAGCCTTGAAAGCTTCTGCTGGTGCCCTGGAAAAAATCAAAGTTTCCCGTGTCAGCAGTCTGCTGAAAGCCGTTGACAGTCTGCATCTCAGCGGGATCAAAGTATACAGCAGTGATCTTACCGGAGAGGAAAATTTGACTTCTGTGGATTTCAAGGAGCCCTGTGCGATTATCATTGGTAGTGAGGATAAAGGTGTTCAGCCCTATATGAGCAAGGCTGCAGATATCCGTTTCAAAATTCCAATGAAAGGGAAATTTGATTCTTTAAATGTGAGCGTTGCAACGGGAATTATATTGTTTGAAGCGATGAAGCAACGCGGCATATGAAGGGAGAAAACAGAAACTGGAAACAGAAACAGGAAGAAAATTGAAACCGAAAACGGGAACCACGAAATATAAGCGATCGCAAATGATATGAGGTCCTGCATGGAAAGCCTGTTACTTTTTACTTACTACTAAATCTCCATTCTCCTGCCTGCTGCCTGAAATCACCTCTTCAACCGGAACATCGCATCTGAAATCGAGGTACTCACTTTCGCCCACACACAAATTCCATTTTCGTAATAGTAAGTATGTTTATTTCCGTCAGGAAGTTGAAGCTCATACATATGCGGCTTAACCATCTTCACAGTAATGAACTGTTTCAGATTCTCTGAAAAAATCCTCACAATGTTCAGCGGTTCCATACTCATGAGGCATGCGGTAGTATAAAGAATTTTTTCGCTGATGGTTTTCACTGACGATGCTTCATGCAAAATGTATTTATCATCAGACCTATTAATTTTCAGATTCACTTTTTCTTTTCCGTTTACCTTACGTACCAGGCTACTCTGTAACAGCTGCCCTTCTGAAAATGCAGCCCGTACAATTGAATAGATCTTGAAGTCCACCACCATCATTTCCAGGTTAACGTTGGATTCAATAATGTACTCCGTTGCCGCAGAATTATTTTTTTTGACTGCATGTATCTGGCCAATGACAGTGTTATTTTTCAGAACGTCATAATAGAGATCAGTGCCATCGGATTTATTTTGAGAGATTGATGCAGTGCTGAGCAGTAAAATATTGATCAGAAATAATATCCGGATGAAATTGAACTTTGTGGAAGTCAGCTTCGGTTGACGATATGATTTTACTTTGTACCCCATAACTTTCCATTGTATTTTTTAATACATGGCAAGCGATCCCGATCCTCTCTGCTTTTGTAGTATGACAGGTATGAAAGCAGATTCGTTACAAAAGTAGATACAAATTTAATTCCATCTTTACCCTAAACCGGTGAGTATGGTTACTATAACCGGTGAAAGTCCTCTTTCATATCTTGCATTAATAAGTTATATTATAACAGATGAAGGTTCAACTGATCGAATGTCCCAGGGATGCCATGCAGGGTTGGCCGGCAATTATACCGACGGCAGTGAAAGTGAATTATATCAATTCCTTGCTGAAATGCGGCTTTGACACGGTAGATTTCGGAAGTTTTGTGTCTGCTAAAGCGATTCCGCAAATGGCTGATACACCTGATGTAATTGAAAAGCTGGAATTCAGTGGCACAAAAACGAAGCTTTTGGCGATAGTTGCCAATCTCCGTGGTGCGGAACAGGCGGCCCATTGGCAACACATCCATTTTCTCGGTTTTCCTTTTTCCATCTCCCCCACATTCCAGTTCCGGAACACAAATAGTTCGATGGAAGAATCTATTGAACGTGTTGCAACTATACAGGATGCCTGCATGAAAACCGGCAAGCAACTGGTTGTTTACCTTTCGATGGCATTTGGCAATCCATATGGTGATCGGTATAATGAGGCAGAAGTGGTCGACTGGGCTCTGAAAATGCATTCGATGGGGATTGAAATAATATCGCTGGCAGATACAGTTGGCGTTGCAACTGCAGAGCAGGTAGGTCGTATAACCGAAGCAGTAGTGAAAGCTTTGCCTGGCACTACCGTTGGCGTTCACCTGCATTCCACTGCAGAAAACTGGCGTGAAAAACTGGAGGCCGCTTATACTGCGGGCTGTCGCCGGTTTGATGGAGCATTGAAAGGAATCGGTGGGTGCCCGATGGCAGGAAATGCGCTCGTCGGAAATATGGATACAGAGAAAATGTATTCATTTTTTAAAGAGATGAAAGTTGAAACAGGAATAGATGAAAGAGAACTTTCTCATTGCAGCAGGATCGCTGCTGGTCTGTTTGTGTAATTGAGATTGATCCTTCAAAGATTTTAATAAAATTTTTTCAGATGGAATTCAGATTGGAACTGCAACCCCAGCCACTGGATAAAAAAATGCAGCTTCGTGATAAGATTTTTTTATCCGGGTCATGTTTTACGGAGCATATGAGTGCAAAGCTCAGCAATCATAAATTCAGGATTCTCGATAATCCGCACGGCATATTATTTAATCCTGTAAGCCTGGCACAGTCGATTAATGATTGCATCATCGCCAGACAGTACACAGTTGAAGAACTTTTTGAAGAACAGGGTATCTGGTCCAGCTGGTCATTTCACAGCAGGTTTTCGAGTGCGGATCGAAATACTGCATTGACGAACATGAACAATTCCGTACAGGAGGCGCATCATTTTTTACAGGCTTCCCGATGGCTGGTGCTTACGTTGGGGTCCGCCTTTGTATACGAATTAAGTGATCATAAAATTGTAGCGAACTGCCACAAGGTACCCGCGGTCAATTTCAACAAAAGGTTGCTTTCGATTGAAGAGGTCCAGGCAACGATTGAAGAAATGATTTACAAGCTTCACATATTTAATCCTGAGCTGAATATCATTTTTACGATAAGTCCGGTCCGGCATTTGCGTGATGGACTGATAGAAAATAATCGCAGCAAGGCAGTATTGTTGCATGCAGTTCATCATCTCGTCGACAAATTTGATAAAATGCATTATTTCCCGGCTTATGAGTTAGTTATCGATGATCTGAGGGACTATCGCTTCTTTGCAGAAGATATGGTTCATCCGAATTACCAGGCCACCGAATATGTATGGCAGAAATTTGCAGAGAGTTGCATTGCACCGGAGTCGCGTGAAGTGATGAGAGAGATTCATAAAATCAATGCTGCGCGTGTTCACAAACCACTTCATCCTGAATCAGATCATCATAAGAGCTTTTTGAACAAATACTTTGAGCAGACCTACGCGCTTGCGCAGAAGTTTCCATTTCTTGATTTTAATGACGAGATCAGCTATTTCTCCAATGCCATTTGAAAACAAGTTTATAAGCGACCGTATGCTGAATTTTATGCGAAATCTGCAAATGGATTTTCCGTTGCCGGAAGGTGTTGGAATTATGAATCCGTATGCAGATGATCATGCATTCGGTTATGCGAAACAGTTTTATGAGAAATATTATCACGATGATCATCCGCGAACATATCTCATAGGCATTAACCCGGGCAGGCTGGGAGGGGGAATCACCGGCATCCCTTTTACCGATCCGCAAAAGCTGGAGAATTATTGCGGAATAAAAAATGACTGGGAGAAAAGAACTGAATTGTCTGCGGATTTTATCTATCGCGTGATAACTGCTTATGGAGGCCCGGCGAAATTCTATAATAAATTTTTTTTCACTGCGGTTAGTCCTCTTGGCTTTATTCGTGAAGGGAAAAATATGAATTACTATGATGATAAGCAGCTGATCAAAAGTGCCGAGTCATTCATCATCGATTGTTTTCATCAGCAATTAAAACTGATTCCTTCCGCTACAAAAGCATTTTGCCTGGGTGAAGGATCAAACTTTAAATATTTGTCTGCAGTTAATCAGACGCACGGTTTCTTTGAGGAAATTGTTCCACTTCCACATCCGCGTTGGGTGATGCAGTATCGGAGGAAGAAGATGGAGGAATTTGTGGAGTTGTATTGTAAGAATTTAGGTTGAGTTGTCGGTTTTATTTTTCAGGCTTTTTAAACCAGACAGGAGGCAAGAGTAGGGAGCCTGTATGCCGGCAGGCAGGGCAGTAGAATTAGTAGTCAGATTGTACTAACAAGCGTGCAATTGCACTTTCTTCTCAATGCTACTTTCTGTTTTTGTATTCTGTATTCTGATTTTGAGTTATCATTTGTCAGGGTGTGTTCAGGCAGCCAGGTGGTCATAACCAGCGCAGTTATTTCCATAACAGTATGTCTGTTTCTGATTTTTTATATCTGTCATTTGCAGAGACAACGCATGCGTTGTCTCTGCAAATGACAGCATTGACGGTTCACTCCAGCCTTATTACCGGTTTTCAGTTTTCTGTTTTCAGAATTAGCGTTTACTCCATAATCCTGTACCCTAATGTATTCTGTCACCTCTTACTTCTAACCCTCGTATAATCTCTGCTTCATAAGCCAGCCATTCTCTCCATCTTTTTCTGACTTGTTCTTTTGGAACATAATGATCTGCAAGTTTGATGAACAATGTATAATGCCCTGCCTCGCTTTCCATAAACTTCCGGTAGAAATTGCGGAAATAAGGATCTTCCAGCCCTTCACTCAATCGCTTAAATCGTTCGCAACTCCGGGCTTCAATCAAGGCGCAGAATAATAATTTGTCGAGGAAACGATCAGCTTCTGATCCGCCTCTGGTCTGGAATTCCAGCAACTTGTTCACATACGCGTCCTTTCTCTGGCGGCCGAGTTTCAAGTTTCTCTTATTTAACTCTGCAAGCACCTGTCGGAAATGTCCCCATTCTTCTGTAACAATCGGCGCAAGTTCCTCCACCATTTTTTCTTTTTCAGGATAGCGTTGGATCAATGAAATGCAGCTGGTAGCGGCCTTTTGTTCGCAATAAGCGTGATCTGTCAGAATATCTTCCAAAGAAATAGTTGTCAGATTCACCCAACGCGGATCGGTTGGTAATTCAAGACGAAGAATATTTTTTACATCTGTTAGTTCCTCCATATAAAACGGCTGAGTTGCAAAAATAAGGCGGGTTATTAAATGTAGGGGCATCATCATTTATCAAATCAATTCACACTGACCAAACGGATTTTACTATTTTCGAAGATCAATCAACCAACCTATGGTGAGAGTCCTGTTGCTGGTATTATCATCCATCCTGACTATCGTATTGATTTATATTCTCGGGTCGACAAAACTGGCGCCGGTGGCGCTGGGCAAGTTGCTGAGTCCTCAGGAAGGTATCTGGCAAAACGCTGAGGCGATTAATCAGACATATAATGAAGACATTCGCTTTCCTGAACTGAAAGGGAAAGTCGATGTTTATTATGATGAACGTCTGGTGCCTCATATCATGGCTGAAGAAGAAAACGATGCCTATTTTGTGCAGGGTTATATCCATGCAAAATTCAGGTTGTGGCAGATGGAATTTCAGACCCACGCTGCCGCCGGTCGTATCAGCGAGATCATTGGGGATCGTGCGATATCGTATGACAGAAATCAGCGTCGCAAAGGACTTGTATTTGGCGCTGAGCAAATGTTGAAGTCAATCGAAAGTGATCCGGAAGTACTTGCAGCATGCGATGCATACACCGCGGGTGTAAACAGTTATATTTCTTCTCTTTCTTCCAGCGAGTTGCCAATCGAATACAAACTCTTGGGTTATCAACCTGAAAAATGGAATAACCTCAAAACAGCGTTGTTTATAAAGGCGATGACAAATGATCTCGCAGGATATGATCACGATTTTGAGTATACAAATGCGTTGCGTGTTCTGGGAGAAGAAAAATTCAATTTGTTGTTTCCTGCAATACCGGATTCATTATCTCCGATCATTGCGAAGGGAACACCATTTGCACGGCCCGATACTACTTACATGCCTCCGGCAAATGCCGATTCTGTATATTTTCATTCGACGGATTCTCTGTGGTTTACTGATGAATTCAAACCAGATCCTGCGAATGGTAGCAATAACTGGGTTGTTGCTGGTTCTAAAACGCAGAGCGGAAAACCTATTCTGGCTAACGACCCGCATCTCAACCTGAGTTTTCCTTCGATATGGTTTGAAATACAGATCAGTACTCCCAATTACAATTCATATGGTGTAAGTTTTCCCGGGATACCTGCGGTTGTTATTGGTTTCAATGAAAATATCGCTTTTGGATTTACCAACGCTGGTCGCGATGTAAAAGACTACTACAAAATCAAATTTAAAGATGAAACGAGGTCTGAGTATTGGTTTGAAAATGCCTGGAAGCCGGCTAATCAGCGCGTGGAAGTGATCAAGATAAAAGGCAAAGCGGATATCCTTGATACTGTTTCATACACCGTTTTCGGCCCGGTTATTTATGATGAATCGAATCGTGATAAATTGAATACCGAAGGCGCTTACGCGTTGCGTTGGGTGGCGCACGATCCTTCGAACGCATTGCGCATGTGGCTATTGCTGAATCGTGCAAAAAATTACGATGACTACAGTGCCGCGGTAAAATACCTGAATGTTCCTGGTCAGAATGTAGCGTTTGCAGATCGTTCAGGAGACATAGCCATGTGGGCGCAGGCGAA
The DNA here is from genome assembly GCA_029269725.1 of Pollutibacter soli. GTDB lineage: Bacteria > Bacteroidota > Bacteroidia > Chitinophagales > Chitinophagaceae > Pollutibacter > Pollutibacter soli. Next base: position 348,005 of record JARJHS010000001.1, read on the forward strand.
TTTCCCATTACGCTGGAAAGGGCAGGGCCAGTTCCTGATGCCGGGTACCGACAGCAGCTATATGTGGCATGGTTATATTCCGCAACAGGAAAATCCTCACGCACATAATCCTGTTGAGGGATTTGTGGGAAGCGCCAATCAGCGACCGGTAGATTCAACATATCCTTATTTTATTCCGGGCAGTTATGATGTATACCGTGGAATTACTTTAAATAAAGCTTTGGCTGAGATGCAGAATATCACAGTCGATGATATGAAAAAACTGCAGAACAACAACTTTAATGTTTTTGCATCTCAGGCGTTACCCATCTTATTGATGAATATTGAAACCGGGCGGCTGGATTCAAAAGATAAAGAATATCTCGACATACTAAGTCACTGGAATTTTTACAACGATCCGGAGGAAAAAGGGCCGGTATGTTTCAATACCTGGTGGGATAGTTTGCAGGCAGTGGTTTTTGATGACGATCTTAATCGTTCACCCTTGCCCGTTATAAGACCGGAAAGATTTGTTCTGCTCGAAGGATTACTCAGAGATAGTATATATCGTTTTGTCGATAATATCAATACTCCTGAAGTTGAATCGCTGTCTACAATGGTTACATCTGCTTTTATGCGTGCTTCAACAGTGTTGAAGAAAATTGAAAGTGAAGGTAAACTTGAGTGGGCCAAAAGCAAAAACACAACAATCTATCATTTGTTAAGAGATGGCGCGCTTCCATTTGCAAAAGCGGGAATAATGAATGGAGGAGGATACGGAATTCTAAATGCAACTCAGCATACGCATGGTCCGAGCTGGCGAATGGTGGTACACATGACCACCCCTGTTGCGGCCGAAGTAGTCTATCCTGGCGGTCAGAGTGGGAACCCGGGCAGTCCTTATTATGATAATTTTGTAAACACCTGGGCCGAAGGAAAATATTATACTGCCTGGATAATGAAACCGGGAGATGCAAACGACAGCAGGGTGAAATGGCATCTGCATTGCAGACCATGATATAAAATCAATAAACTGTACGCAGGATGAAATTTTTAGTATCTATCATATTGACAGCTTTGCTCGCATTTGCATTGGGATTATATCTTCCATGGTGGAGTATAGCGATCGCTTCTTTTGCAGTAGCTGTTTTCATTCATCTGAAACCTGGTTTTTCTTTCTTAAGCGGATTGATTGCATTGTTTTTGCTTTGGGGTACGATGGCTTGGGCGAGATCTGCAGCCAACCAGGACATTCTCGCAAATAAAATGTCCGTACTGGTTCTGAAAACAGAAAATAGTTTGTTACTGGTACTGGTTACTGCATTGATCGGTGCCCTAATTGGTGGTCTTGCAGCGTTGAGCGGCAGTTTGTTACGGTCTGTTATGAAATCAAATAATTAACCTTTGCACGCACGTAAGAAAATTCAATATCCGTACTTTTCATACCTGGTCATACTTTCAGTATTGATGCTGACAGGCATAAACTCATATGCCACGCGTGTTTCCGGAAAAGTATTCAATTCACAGAGCATTCCTCTTCCATTTGCTTCTGTGCTTATCAAGGGTACAACCATTGGTACCACTTCCAACAGTAATGGAGAATATTTTCTTGATCTGACTCCCGGCGATTATACGATCATTTGTCAATATGTGGGATATGAAAAGCGGGAGAAGCAATTGACAGTTGGAAACGAACCGGTCATTTTCAATTTTGTTCTGAAGGCGGTTACACTTTCATTACAGGAGATCGTTATCAAGCCAGGTGGTGAAGATCCGGCTTATGAGATCATCAGAAATGCAATTAAAAAAAGACCGGATTATCTTAAGCAGGTCAGCGCATATCAATGTGATGTTTATATCAAAGGGCAAATCAAACTGAATGAATTTCCCAAAAAATTTATGGGTCAGCGGATTGAATTGGAAGATGGGGACAGTGGACGAAACAGGATCGTTTTTCTTTCTGAGACCATAGCTAAATATTCATTTACTCAACCCAATAAGCAGAAAGTAGAAGTGATTTCCACCCGGGTGAGCGGGCAATCTAATGGTTTGGGGTTCAGTAACCCTGAAATGATTTCTTTTTATGAGAATAATGTAATGTTGCCGCGTCTTCTGAATCCCCGGGGGTTTATATCACCAATAGCAGATAATGCCTTGTACTATTACAGGTATAAATATCTTGGTGCATTTATCGAAGATGGAGTACAGGTTTCCAGGATCCAGGTGATTCCGAAAAGAAAGTTTGAACCGGTTTTCAGTGGATATATCCAGATTGTAGAAAACGAATGGAGAATACATAGTCTGCAGCTCACATTGACAAAGGAGGCGCAGGTGGAAATTGTAAATCAGCTGGTCATTGATCAGATCTATATGCCCGTGGCCAAAGATATCTGGATGTTACAGACCCAAAATGTATATCCACAGATTAAAATGTTTGGATTTGATGGAGGAGGGTATTTTACCACACTGTATTCTAATTATACCATTGAGCCAGTATATAGAAAGAAATTTTTTGATAGAATCGTACTCAGGTATGATACGGCGTCGAATAAACGAAGCCAGGCATATTGGGATTCTGTACGACCCGTCCCACTGCTTGATGAAGAGGTAGTGGATTTCAGAAGAAAGGATAGTCTTGAAAAACAACGACAGGATCCGAAATACCTGGATTCATTGGATCGAAGACAGAATAAACTTACCTTTTCGGGATTGGTACTTAACGGACAAACATTTCAGAGAAGAAGTAAAAATCGTTCATTTGAATACGATCCAGTATTAAAAAGTGTCAGCTTTAATACGGTAGAGGGATTGTCGGTGCAGACATCCGGAACATTTACAAAGGATTGGACCGGAAGAAAATCATTAAGCATTACGCCAGTACTTCGATATGGATTCAGTAATAAACATTTCAATGCATTTTTTATCAGTTCGTACCGGTTTGGAAATAAACTGAGAAACAGTGTTTCATTTTCCGGCGGGAAAAGAATTTACCAGTTCAATAATGACAACCCGATTCCCCAGGTCATCAATACTTTTTCTACTTTATTTGATGGAAATAACTTCATGAAAATTTATGAGGCGCGATTTGCATCCATTGGATATAGCAAAGCTTTTGGAGAAGGTTTTCAGTTCGATGCAAATGTTCATTACCAGAACAGGTATCCGTTAGAAAATACTGATACTACCACATTCTGGGGGAAATCAGAAAATAAAACGAAGTACACACCAAATTATCCTACCGAGTTAACGAGCCAGAACCTGACGCACCACCAGGCATTTATTACCGCTTTTACCATCACGTACAGGCCGGGAACAAATTATATTGAACTGCCTGACAGAACGATCAGTATCGGGTCAAAATACCCCGTATTACGACTCGGTTATACACGTGGCTTCAGAAACATTATCGGCAGCGATATTGAGTTTGATAAATGGTTCTTTTCAATTCAGGATAATATCAATATGAAAACTGTTGGTGAGCTGAGATATCATGGAGTGACGGGCGGATTTCTGAGTAAGAGCCAGGTAGCGATCCCGGATTATCAGCACTATGAAGCCAACCTTTCTATAAAAGCAAATCCTTACCTGAACAGTTTCCAGTTGCTTTCCTATTATCTGAAATCAAACACAGCAGATTTTTATTTCCGGATGCATCTTGAACATCGGTACAATGGATTCCTTACAAATAAAATACCTGGAATCAGGAGATATAACCTGCATCTTGTGACCGGAGGCAATATGCTTTACATCAACAAAAACAATTACTATTTCGAAGTGTTTGCCGGCATCGATAATATCTTTAAAATTTTCAGAATTGACTATGTGTGGGGTTTCTCCGAAAATGGATTTTATGGCAGCGACATACGAATAGGAATAAAAGCGTTCAATTCGATTTTCGAAGATTATTAGTTTATCCCCGGGAACTGATCCTGAATTTTTTGTCGGATGAATTTACTTCCCCAGCAAGCATTCTGGTGAGCGTCAGGTTTTTAAACTGTGCTTGGAATCATCGGAAACCATTTCAATGGTCCAGTGCAGTCGTTTTACGAAATCATGTTGTCTCACCTGGCAATCCTGTTTGAGGCAAATTGAACAGGAAAAATTTTCGCAGCCATCAGAATGAATAAAAAGTTCGACGCTTTCGCCAAACTCTTTTTTTACAAATTCTGAAAACCGATCGACCTCAGCATGTGCTTCACGAACAGTAAGATACCATGGTACGGTAAGATGGCAGTCTACATGTAATATTGAGCCAAATTTTATGATCCTGAGTTTGTGAAGATCGATCCAGTTTTCATTGCGATTGGCATTCACTTTTTCCACGAGTTGTGCAAGTAGTTTGGCATCTGACTCATCCATAATACCAGCGAGTGACCTGCGTATAATTTTTGCTCCTGTAATGAGTATCAGGACAGCAAAGCTGATAGCAACTACGCTATCAACCCAGAGCCATCCGGTAAAGTATATCAGTAACAGTCCGGCTACAATTCCTAACGTCGAAAATGTGTCAGTCCGTAAATGTTTTCCGCTGGCGATCAAAGCCAGGGAATTATTTTTATACCCTGTCCTCATCGTATAAGTACCAACAATAAAATTTATGACTGCGGTTATCGAAACCAGGATAATACCTGAGTCAAGACTGTCGATTTTTCTGGGATGGAAATAGGTGCGTACAGCCTCAAAAATGATCACGGAACCTGCTACAAATATCAGGCTTCCTTCCACGGCCGCGGAAACAAATTCTGCTTTCCCATGGCCATAAGGATGATTTTTATCACGAGGCTTCGCTGCTACAATAACGCTGTACAGGCTGATCATCCCGGCAACCACATTGACGGTACTTTCAAGCGCATCTGTCAAAATTGACACCGAATCTGTTAACCACCAGGCCACCAGTTTCACTATGAATAATACCACGGCAATGATGGTAACAAGTCGCTGCGTACGTATGTTAATCCGGGAGATAAAGAAGGTTTTGCTGAAGATACGAACAGGTGTTAGTATTTCTGCCTCATTTGAATTAATTTTGCGTTTCTAAAGACGATTGACCTATGCAGTTTCAACTCACCGAAGAGCAGTTAATGATTCAACAGGCGGCCCGTGATTTTGCAAGAAATGAATGCAAACCTGGAGTAATTGAGAGAGATGAACTACAACAGTTTCCGAAAGAACAGATATTGAAACTGGCCGAACTGGGATTCATGGGAATGATGGTTGATCCGAAATATGACGGGGCAGGGATGGATTCAGTAAGCTATGTTTTGGCGATGGAGGAGATCAGTAAAATTGATGCGAGTGTGAGTGTGTGCATGAGTGTCAATAACAGCCTTGTTAACTGGGGGCTTGAAACTTTCGGATCAGAGGATCAGAAAGAAAAATACCTCAAGCCTTTGGCTCGCGGAAATAAGGATGGTGAACTTTATATAGGTGCATTTTTGCTGAGCGAACCTGAGGCTGGAAGTGATGCAACTTCGCAAAGAACGACAGCGGTGGACATGGGTGATTATTACCTGGTAAACGGGATAAAAAACTGGATCACCAATGGTAATTCTGCATCCGTATATCTAGTAATGGCGCAGACAGATCTATCGAAAGGAAGCAAGGGTATCAATGCATTAATCATCGAAAAAAACTGGCCGGGCGTAACAGTTGGAGCTAAAGAAAATAAACTGGGTATTCGCGGAAGTGATACCCACAGTATTCTTTTCAGTGATGTAAAAGTTCCCAAGACAAACAGGATCGGTGATGATGGATTTGGATTCAGCTTTGCGATGAAGACGTTGGCAGGAGGTAGAATAGGGATAGCGTCACAGGCTTTGGGAATCGCTTCAGGTGCATATGAATTGGCATTAGCTTACTCAAAGGAACGTAAAGCATTCGGAAAGGAAATTTCGCAGCACCAGATCATACAATTCAAACTCGCGGATATGGCTACACGAATCGAAGCAGCGCGTTTGTTATGTCTCAGGGCGGCCTGGGAAAAAGACCAGCACCTGGATTATTCATTGAGTTCTTCCATGGCCAAAGTATATGCGTCGGAAACAGCGATGTGGGTTACAACAGAAGCTGTTCAGATCCATGGCGGATATGGGTATGTAAAGGAATATCATGTCGAACGCCTCATGCGCGACGCGAAAATCACACAGATCTATGAAGGCACCAGCGAAGTACAACGCATAGTAATCGGACGGCAGATACTCAAATAACCGAACCGTTTTGCGACTTCATTGTTTTTCCTCCGTAAACAGTTCCTGATGGCAGTTATCCAGACGCAGAATGTTGCAAAACAATATAACGGACAATATGTTCTGAAGGGAATCTCCCTGACGATTGAACCTGGTCAGATCATTGGATATATTGGTCCGAATGGTGCCGGAAAAAGTACTACAATAAAAATCCTTTCCGGAATTTTAGATGAATTTGAAGGTGAGGCTTCTGTACTCGGAATGGATGTACGCAAGCAGGCGCTGGATATCAAACAATATATTGGTTATATACCGGAGAATGCGGCTTTGTATGAAGTGCTTACGCCGATGGAGTACCTGCGCTTTGCAGGACGCCTCTATGGAATGGGAGAGAACGACATCCTCCACAAATCCACTGAACTCCTTCGTCTGTTCAAACTGAGTGAGAATGCAGAGCAAAGAATGAACGGTTTCAGTAAAGGTATGAAACAGAAAGTGTTGTTGATTTCTGGTTTAATGCACAACCCGCAAATCATTTTTCTTGATGAACCATTGAGTGGACTTGATGCAAATGCTGTCATCCTGGTCAAAGAAATTTTGCTGCAGCTGAAACAATCAGGGAAAACAATCTTCTATTCATCGCATATCATGGATGTTGTGGAGAAGCTGAGTGACCGCATCATCATTATCAACCAGGGGGAAATAATTGCAGACGGAAGTTTCGAAGATCTTCGCAAACTCGGAGATACCGGATCGCTCGAAAAAATATTTACTTCACTCACCGGAAGCACCGGTCATGGCTCAACAGCAGGAGAGTTTATCGATATACTTAGTCATTGATGCATGAATAAACTCCTTATAAAAATATTCAGACTTCTCAAACCGCTTTTCAGGAAGGCGGATCCGGATTTTGAAAAAATAATGATTATCCTGGAGACAAAGCTGACGATGGATAATCGTCGGGTGAACATGAGCTGGCGTAACAGCAATCAAAAACAAAACTCAAATCAGCTCACCCGTGTACTGATTATCTATACCATCTTTGGTTTGATGATTGGTTTTATTGTACTGTTTGCAACTGATTTTAAAACCATCATGGTCCTTTTTCATTCCTATGTCCTGTTCATGATGGCAATGATTCTTGTTACGGATTTTTCTTCTGTACTATTGGATACCACCGATAACCAGATCATACTTTCCAAGCCGGTCAGCAGCAAAACATTATTTCTTGCTCGGACATTTCATATAATGGTTTATCTGTTTCAGTTTACGGTAGCTATTGGTATCGGAAGCTGGATGTTTTCGTTTTACCGCTTTGGTTTTATCACCGGAGTTGCGCTTATTGGTACTACGTTTCTTACTGTCCTTCTTGCTGTATTTATTACCTATTTTTTGTATCTCGCGCTGATGCGTTTTGCAAGTGAACAAAAGATAAGGGAGATCATCAGCTGGTTCCAGATTTTCATGACCATTCTTTTTTCATTCAGTTACCAGGTACTACCCAGGCTGGTCAATTTTGTTGATATACGGGAAAGTATAAGTCTTCAATGGTACGCCTATTTATTGCCACCGGTATGGATGGCGGTGTCTCTCGAAGCAATACAAAATCTGCAATTTGACGGCACGCATTTATCTATGATTGCTTTAGCAGTTGCTGTTCCTATTGCAGGATTCTGGGTCCTCAATAAATACCTTGCACCCGGTTTTTCTTCGCGACTGGCGGCATTGCAGCAAAGCACTGATACCAGAAAAGAATTAACCAGCAACGTAACTCAGAAAAAAAACCTGGCTGAAAAAATGTCTTCCTGGGTGAACAGCAATGCAATCGAGAGAGCAGCTTTTCAACTCACCTGGTACATTACTGGCCGGGATAGAAATTTTAAAATGCAATTTTATCCGGCACTCGGATATTTGCTTGTATTTTTCTTTATTTTTTTATTTAAAAATCAGCAATCTGCTGCCGAAAACCTGGCGAGATTGAAAGATACTTCTTCCTATCTGGGACTTATTTATCTTCCCGTTTTTCTTACTTCAACTGCATATTCTCTCCTCCCGTACAATGAACATTTCCAGGCATCCTGGATTTATCACAGTACACCATTGAAGAAGCCTGGAAGTGTGATCATTGGTGCTATCAAGTCTGTGGTAGTAAAATATTTTATACCAGCCTATCTTATTTTGTTTTTTATTTCCTTATGGTTCTGGGGAGGGCGGATACTATTTGATTTTGTTTTCGGGATATTTAATAATCTTTTTTGCTTTGTCATCATCATTTTTTTTAGTGAGCATTTTTTGCCCTTCAGCAGACAGCCGGCAACAAAACAACAGGCGGGCAGGTTTGCAAGGTCGTTACTGCAGTTATTGATGATTGGAATACTTGTGGGGTTTCATTACCTGCTTTTAAAACATCACTGGATTCTTATGGCGATGATTCCGATCCTTTTTACAGGAGCATGGCTGATATTAAGATCAATAGGTAATCTCGCGTGGAAAAAAATTGCTGTGTAACATGTCAGTAAATCTTGAAAATTTTCATTCGATTCAGCGGTTGGTGTCAGCTCACAACGCAACACTTGTGGCTGTATCCAAGATCAAACCGGTTTCAGATATTAAAGCATTATACAACCAGGGGCAATTGGACTTCGGCGAAAATTATGTGCAGGAACTGGATGATAAAGTCCGCCAGCTGCCCGGAGACATTCGCTGGCATTTTATAGGACATCTGCAATCAAACAAAGTGAAATACATCGCGCCATATGTGCATCTCGTTCATGGTGTGGATAGTATTAAATTGTTGCAGACCATCGACAAGGAAGGCAGAAAAATAAACCGGAAGATCAAATGTCTTCTGCAGGTGCATGTTGCGCAGGAAGAAACCAAATTCGGGTTTTCAAAAGACGAAGTATTACAGGCATTAGCCCAGTGGCAGAACACAAAAACGGCATTCGCGGAAATCTGTGGTATCATGGGGATGGCTAGTTTTACGGAAGATGAAATACAGCTTCGTCACGAATTCCGATTATTGAAATCAATTTTTGACGAAGTGAGAAATCATTATTTTAAAGATGTTGATCATTTTGACACACTGTCCATGGGAATGAGCGGAGATTACAAAATCGCTCTTGAGGAAGGTAGTACCATGATCAGGGTCGGGAGTTTGTTGTTTGGAAGCAGAAACTAATTCTTTCAATTAATGCGGGCTATAATTTTAAGACATCAATTGAGATCAGTCCGGTGCTCAATTTGTACATCTCCTTAATTCGTGAATCTTATTTCAAATTCAGGTATTATATAATTCACAACTGGTAGCCGGTAAGGTGGTAAAACCGGAAAAGAGACGGGAATTTTTCTACAAACCTCCCATTTTTGAAATAAGAAATTATCACTAGGTAATAGCCGGTTTAAGCAAACAAAAAAAGCACGGATTAAGTCCATGCTTTTTGTAATGACGTGAGAAATATTAATTAGCAAAAACATCCTGATTTTTAATTCCATTATTATCAGAAACCATAGCGAACGGTAAAACCCCATGTACGTGGATCTCCCAAAACAGATGCGTACTGACCATTATTTCCGCTGGCGATAAGGAGTTGTTCGTGGTAATCTTTATTAAATAAATTCCTTGACCATACGAATAAAGACAGCCCGGCATTCACTCGGAATCCGATTCTTGCGTTGATGGTGGCATAGCCTGGAATGTTCAGGTATGCAGAAGGCGTTGCACTGGATGAAAATTCAGAACGGAAATAAGCATCTGCGGCAATAAAGAACCGGGTTGTATTTCCTAATAATACGGCCGGAGTGATATATTCACCTCCAAATGAGCCAGCCCATTCGGATATTCCAGGCAGTCTTCCACCTGAGATGTCCTTGAAGGCAACCTGCTTTCCATCTACTGTAAGACCTGTTTCCTCCAGTGGTAATGGCGCATTGGTGAACTTCACATATTTACCATCGGTGTACGATAATGCACCGAAGAATGTAAAATGTTTACCAGCCTGCAAATTAGCATCTACCTCAACTCCACGTACTCTTACTTTTTCTGCATTCGCGAGATATCCGCGGTTTACCCCTACCTCAGGTGATTGAACCTGTGTCTGATAATCCTTAATGTCAGTATTATACAGTGTAACGTTAAAAGTAAAGTCGCGGGTAAAGGTGGATTTAATACCCGCTTCAAAATGTTGCACATTTTCCGGATTCAAGACAGCGAGATCCAGAGCAGGTTGGCCATTAACCGTTGGAAGCCCCGCCACATTTACGCCAACAGGCTTATAGCTTGTCGAGAAGGTTACAAAGGCATTGATCTTCGAATTTGGTTTATAAGCTGCGGTGATATTATATGTCAGATGATTTTCATCAGCATCTGCCTCATATGCCTGATCTGAATATACCAGGGCTTTCAAAGCTAACAGATCCGGGTCATTGGTTTGTAGGCCACCGTAGGTTTTCCGGTTATAAATAACATCTTTCTTGTCGTAATTAAATCGCAGACCCGGAATGATATGAAATCCATTTCCGATTTCCCAATCAACATTCGCGAAAACAGCAGCACTGAGCGACTTAATAGAAGATCTGGTATTTATTCCATAACCTTCAAAAAGTCCGGGTGTCTGCCACTTGGAACTGGTCGTACTTTGGGAAAATCTCCAGGTAGCTGTTCCGGATTCTTCTACACCAAATGGGTTGGTTTTAACTTCCTGCCCAAGAAAAAACAAACCTGCAACGCCACTCAGTTTATCTGAGATCTGTCCTGCATACCTGAACTCCTGTGAATATTGATTGTGCCTGGAGTAATTGGCTGACCGTGCCAGAGATTCTAATCCGGTAAAGTCGCGATCATTTGATGGATCCCAAATCCAGTAACGCCAAGCTGTAGTGGAAGTTAATGTACCAGGTCCGATTTTAGAATCAATATTCAGCGAAACACCACCCAGATCATTTCCCGAATTCCAGGGTGAATCATGATCAACTAATCTGTCAAATGGATTTAATGTTGGGAGCGTATAATTCAGATCGGAAATGATGGCATTAAACTGACGGTATGCTGCACGCTTGGTTTGCACCACACCAGCAATCACCTGGGCATAACCGTTAGGTCTTTGCCGGCTGAAATCTCCCGATAATATAATTGAAGTTTTTTCAGATGCTTTATACAGGATCTGCGCCTTAGCTCCAAGATTATTCAGGTCGTTCAGATATTTCTGCGTGCGTTGGTTATAAATCAGGCCATCACGTTGAGTTCCTGAAAAAGAAAACCGTCCCGCAATTTTCTTTGTAAGCGCACCTGTTACAGACGCCTTTGCCTGGATAAATCCATAGTTCCCGCCACTGATTTCGAAATTTCCACCCGACTTAAAAGTAGGTTTTCGCGTTGTGATATTGAAAGCTCCGGCAGTAGTGTTTTTGCCAAACAAAGTTCCCTGAGGTCCGCGCAGTACTTCAACCTGCTCAATATCTATAAAATCAAGTGTTGCAGCGGCCGGACGCGCATTGTACACACCATCGATATAAATTCCTACCCCGGGATCAACACCGTCATTTGTTAAGCCAAATGAAGAACCCAAACCCCGGATACTCAAACCGGTATTCCGAGGATTGGAAGTATATAACTGAACTGACGGAATTAGTTCTTTTACTCGATTCACATTGAAAGAGCCCGAATTGTCGATTTGCGCTCCACCAATAACGCTGATGGGTATGGGCACTTCCTGCAAAACTTCACGACGACGACGTGACGTGATTACTATTGTGTCCCTTTGAAAAAGTGCCTGGAGTCGGATCACAATATCGCTCGTATTTCCAGCCTTGATAACTTTCTCTTCAGCATCGAATCCAGCAAAAGATACGACAAGGGTAACAGGGAACTTATCAATACCATTAATCGCAAAATACCCTGCGGAGTCTGCTGTGGTTCCAATATTTGTATTTTTTACAAGGATACTTGCAAAAGGAATTCCGCTGTTGCCACTGACTACACGGCCCGTAATCTGCGCCGATACAAAGAAAGGAAAGAATAATAAAGTAAGAAGTGTAACTCGTTTCATTAATGCAGTTTTGGAATTTTCCATAATAAGTCTAGTATTCTGGTAGACTATAAAGTCAAAAAATTTTACTTCTTTAGTTAAGGAATTAACAACATCGGACTGTTGATCCATTTTCTGTGCAACAATTTTGAGCCTGCTGAATTTTGACTGTTGTTTCAAATGTGCCTTGCTGCATTGGATAAAGTTTAGTCTAGTAATTTAGTGGACAAAACTATGAAAGGAATTTATTGCTTCCAAAAAAAATCTGAAACTTATAGATTTAACCACTGGAAAATGCGGGTGTTGTATTGTTTTTGGTTCAGGTTTGGGTGTTTATAAAAAAGTAAAAAAGGTGATAGCAACGAAGCATACAAATCTAAAAATCCCGGAAACCAGGTAAAAGTGTCTTTTATTTTAACATGAAATTTGCGATCACACAACTGTTTTTATACTATTACAGTCTAGGTATACTGTAACAAATTTTTCAAATGAAAGCCTTTATCATATTTGGTAAGTGCCTGTTATTCATTGTGCTTACTACTGTAAATGTGGAATTCCTGATCAACAGGAGCAGCAGTACATTCCTGACTCTTCTGGCAATTGCAGTTGAAATGTTCCTGATTTATATTTTGATTGTTCCATTGATTAGAAAACTTATAAGATCATGATAACCATTGCATTTATTGTTTTTACTGTCATTCTCGCGATTTTGTATATCCGGAGGCACCTCCAAACCGGCAAATTGCCGGGGTCAAAATTGTTTGTCGCCATACTGATTGTCGTGATAGGCTTTGTAGTCGCGGCTGCGCAACCGTTTATACTGGAAAGGGTAGATGCCGGTCATGTGGGTATCAAAGTAAATCTTACCGGTGATAATCGTGGTATCAGCAAATTCGAATACAAAACAGGATGGGTAATTATAAACACCTGGGTGAGCAAACTTTATGAGTTCCCGACTTTCCAGCAGCATATAGATTATCCGGAGCAATCGGTAATTACAAAGGGTGGTTTTTCAGCGGTGATTAAACCTTCTTTCAACTATTCACTGAAACCTGGCGATATCGGTGATATGTTTTCCAACCTGCGCCTGGATGTAAAACAAATCGAGCAACAGTGGTTGCAGACCGCAATTGTAGGGACAGTGAACGACGTTGCAAACAAATGGGCCGTTGATGATATCTTCAACGAAAGGGAACGTTTCGAGAGTGATATCGTAGCTGAAGCCAATCGTCGTGTATCAAAATGGTTTGTGATTTCGCAGCTGAGAACAAACATCGTTCCGCCTGCTGCATTGCAGCAGAGTATTGAAGCGAAGACACAGGCGATCCAGGAAGTTCAGGTAGCAGAAAACCAGGCTAAAGTAGCCATAGCTGAAGGTGAGAGAAAAATTGCAAAAGCTCGTGCTGACAGTGCAGCCAAGGTAATCGAAGCTGCCGGTGAAGCAGAATCCATCAGGAGAAAACAATTAACGTTGAGCGCGTTGTACATTGAATATATCAAAGCAGAAAAATGGGATGGCAAACTCCCGACCGTTCAGAGCGGTACAGGTAGCGGAATGATCTTTCAGTTGCCTAAGTAAGTTGAAAGTTGAATGCCTGCCTGCCGGCATAGGCAGGTTGAAAGTTTAAAGTCAGAACAGCCGTAGCACCTAACATAAAACACAGTGAAGATTTTTTGAATTTGGAGCGGGTAACAAAAAAAGAATCGTCGTAGTGGCGATTCTTTTTTTTTGTTAGTATCGATCATCGTTCATCGTTGTTAGTTGTTCGTTCATAGTGAGGAGAGCCGAATTTCTAAGTTAACAAAGAGACTCAACTTATTTACTTTTTATCCGAAGAAGGAAGCACTATAAACAGGCCAGGCTTACATTTAACGTTCAAGGTTGAACGTAAGGACCTCCTTACTTCTTACTATAATCAAATACCATCTGGCAAAACGCCTTCACACCAACATCCAGCATACTGTCATCAATATAAAAATCAGGCGTATGGTGTGGTGCCACTTTTGAAACATCCTGACCCTTCGGCATACCTCCGAGGTTAAAGAAAAATGCAGGCGCTTTCTCTCCGAAAAAAGAAAAGTCCTCCGCGCCGGTCGTCCACCGGGATTCACTTACATTTTCTTTACCAGCGGCACTGACAAGAGATGGAATTAATAAACTGACCAGTGCAGGATCGTTATAAGTAACAAGTGTTTTTGTTTCAATTTCCACTTCGACCTGGGCGCCCCAGGATTCACCGATTTTTTTTGCCACGTGCCTGATTTTTTCGTGTACACCTTTCTGCATTTTGCTATCAAGTGTACGGATCGTTCCTTCCAGTACAGCTTCTTCGGGAATTATATTGCTTCGGACGCCACTGTGAAATTTTGCAACCGTAATTACTACCGGCGCTTTCGTCAGATCTTCCTGCCGGCTGACGATGGTTTGAAGATTATTTACGATTTGTGTGCCCACAATAATCGGATCTATGCCTGTCCAGGGTGATGATCCATGGGTTTGCTTTCCCCTCACTTTAATAGTGAACCAATCTGACGAAGCCATAAAGGCGCCTGGTTTATATGTTACTTTTCCCACTTCCAGACCGGAAGAAATATGCAGGCCCAGTATAGCATCCACCTTCGGGTTTTCCATTACTCCTTCTTTTATCATCAGAGGAGCACCCCCTTCTTCATCACCGGGAGGACCTTCTTCTGAAGGCTGAAAAATAAACTTCACTGTTCCCGGTACCTCATTTTTCATCTTGCTTAACACTTCTGCTGTACCCATCAGGATAGCAATGTGCGTATCATGACCACAGGCATGCATCACCGGTACATTCTGGCCGAGATAGTCAGCGGTAACAACTGATTTAAATGGAATATCGACGCGTTCTTTTACAGGAAGTGCATCTATATCTGCCCTGAGTGCAATTACCGGTCCCGGTTTTCCACCTTTGAGTAATGCAACCACACCTGTTTTCGCCACACCTGTTTTCACTTCAAGCCCCAGGTTTTGTAAATGTTTAGCGATGTAAGCCATTGTATTCACTTCGCGATTACCCAGTTCGGGGTTTTGGTGGATATACCGCCGCCATTCAATCACTTTTGATTCCACCGCAGTAGCCTGCTGGCTGATCAGGGACGTGATCCTGTTCTGCTGCGCCATGAGAAAGGAAAAGGAAAATGAACAAGCAATCATGAGCATCAGAAGTCTTTGCATGTTGTTTTTTTTCGGAAAATAAGGGAAAAGAGGCAAAAGGCAAGAGGCAAAAGACAAAAGAGAACAGCCGGAGGAGGATGATGGCGAATGCGCAGAGGATTGGGTAGAGCTTATTTCAGGCAACAGGCAATTGATAGCGTTCAGTTAGTCCTTATATCTTCCTGTTTCTGTTTTTGTTTCTTTCTTCATTTTCAATCAGGTTTTTATGAATTGATTTGCTGCCTGCTGCCTGTTTTCCCCTTGGTCTGCTGCCTGAAAAGACCTAACTTTGCACGCTTTCCGAGGAGCTGTTCCCGGAGCAAAAAAATTCAGGAAAAAAATATGTTAAGCGCAAGGAATATTACCCTGGCATATGGCAAAAGGGTGTTGTTTGATGAAGTCAATATCAATTTCGTAAAAGGAAATTGCTATGGTGTGATCGGAGCCAATGGTGCAGGCAAAAGTACTTTTTTGAAAATATTAAGTGGCGAAATTGAACCCAACAAAGGTTCTGTGGAAATTACACCTGGGGAACGGATGGCTATCCTGAAACAGAATCAGTTTGAATTTGACGAGCAAACTGTTTTGAACACAGTTTTGATGGGCCATAAGAAAATGTGGGAAGTAATGCAGGAGAGAGAAAAAATCTATTCTCTTGCCGATTTTTCGGAAGAAGATGGTATTCGTGCGGGTGAACTGGAAGCTGAATTTGGTGAAATGGGTGGATATACTGCCGACAGCGACGCCGCAACAATGATCAGCAACCTCGGCATCTCTGAAGATTTTCATTACAGTTTAATGAAAGATATCCCCTCGAATCTGAAGGTACGTGTGCTGCTGGCGCAGGCGCTTTTTGGAAACCCGGATATCCTGTTGCTGGATGAGCCTACCAACGGTCTCGATCTGGAAACAATCAGCTGGCTGGAGAATTTCCTCGCTGATTATGAAAATATCGTTTTGGTGGTGAGTCACGATCGTCACTTTCTGGATGCTGTTTGTACTCACGTTGCTGATGTTGATAAACAAAAGATCAAGATCTATACCGGTAACTATACTTTCTGGTATGAATCATCCCAGTTGATGGCAAGACAGCTATCGGACAGAAACAAGAAAACGGAAGACAAACGTGCTGCATTACTGGAGTTCATTGCACGATTCAGCGCTAACGCGTCGAAATCAAAACAGGCAACTTCAAGAAAGAAGGCCCTGGAAAAACTTACCATCGAAGAGATTCAGCCTTCAAACAGAAAATATCCTGGTATTATTTTTCAGCCTCAGCGTGAAGTTGGCAACCAGATTCTGAATGTAGAAAACCTGAAGAAATCTGTTGATGGCCGTAAACTTTTTGATAAAGTTAGTTTCAGTGTAAACAAAGGCGATAAGATCGCTTTTGTGAGCAAGGATCCATTAGCGGTATCCAATTTCTTCGACATCATTAATAGTGAAACTGAAGCTGACGGCGGAAAGGTTGAATGGGGTACTACTATAACAAAAGCTTATCTTCCGGTGGAGAACAACAAATTTTTCACAACAACACTTAATCTGCTGGAATGGTTACGTCAATATGTACCCGCGAATGTGACAGATGCAGATGAGCCTTTCCTTCGTGGTTTCCTTGGCAAAATGCTTTTCAGTGGTGATGATATCATGAAGAAAACTTCAGTACTGAGTGGAGGAGAAAAAGTTCGTTGTATGATCAGCAGGATGATGTTGCAAAATCCCAACCTGATTATACTCGATCAGCCAACCAACCACCTTGATCTCGAAAGCATCCAGAGCTTCAACGATGGTTGTATTACTTTCCCCGGCATCGTACTGTTGTCATCGCATGACCATACCTTCATGCAGACAGTTGCCAATCGTGTAATCGAGCTTACACCCAACGGCATCATCGACAGACTGATGACGTTCGATGAATACCTTGAAGATGAAAGAGTGAAGTTTTTAAGGCAGGAAATGTATTAATAAGAATAAA
Organism: Pollutibacter soli; assembly: GCA_029269725.1. Classification (GTDB taxonomy): domain Bacteria; phylum Bacteroidota; class Bacteroidia; order Chitinophagales; family Chitinophagaceae; genus Pollutibacter; species Pollutibacter soli. Next base: position 365,348 of record JARJHS010000001.1, read on the forward strand.
GGTGAAAGCGAAGGGGTAAGAAGTTCTGCGGTTGAAATAATCTTACGATCGGGAGAAAAAATTTTTACATAATAAATGGGAGCAAAGCTCCCATTTTACATGTAAAGGCACGAGGGATTTAATATTGTTTTAATATTCCAGATCAGTGTAATTAAAACCTGTGAAATACAGAACTTCGGATTTAATCAGTACTCCTTAGCTCTAACTTTTTACTTCTTACTTTCTTTGTATCTTCCTTAGCGCATTCGCTTTTCGCGCATAAATTTCAGGGCCACTTATGGGTTTTCATAATATAGAAATTGCCGAAGTATATTCTAAAACAGGATCTTCTGAAATAGGACTCTCTGATGAGCAGGTGAGTCAGAAAAAAGAAGAGTTTGGTTTGAACGAGCTGCAGGAAAAAAAGAAGAAACCTGCCTGGATGATATTTCTCTCGCAGTTTAAGGATTTCATGATCCTGATTTTGATTGCTGCTGCGGTTATATCCGGGTTTGCAGGAGACATGACTGATGCAATCATCATCCTCGTGATTGTTTTCCTGAATGCGGTGGTGGGCTTTATACAGGAGTACAATGCTGAGAAAGCAATGGAGGCTTTAAAGAAGCTGGCGACCCTGCAAACACAGGTGATCCGTAACGGAACAACACATCACCTTCCTTCAGCAGAACTCGTTCCCGGGGATCTTGTCCTGCTCGAAGCAGGCAATGCCGTACCGGCGGACATCCGACTAACGGAAACGCATATCTTAAAAATTGATGAATCAGCACTAACGGGCGAATCAGTGCCAGTCGATAAAAGTTCTAAACTTATTCCGGATGAAGATATTCCACTTGGCGACCGGTTCAATCTTGCCTTTAAAGGAACGCTGATCACCAACGGACGTGGAAAAGGAATTGTAACAGCCACGGGTATGCAGACGGAGATCGGTAAAATTGCAAGTCTGCTGCAGGAGGGTGAAACAGTGACACCGTTGCAGAAAAGGCTTGCGGATTTTGGTAAGAAACTCTCCTGGCTGATCCTTGCTGTTTGTGCAATTATGTTTGGAGTAGGCATTCTGAGAGGAGAGGAACCTATTAAAATGTTGTTGCTTTCGATATCTCTTGCCGTTGCAGCAATACCCGAAGCGTTACCTGCATTGATAACTATAGCGCTGGCAATGGGTGCAAAAAGATTGGTTAAACAAAACGCGCTGATCAGAAAATTACCTGCAGTAGAGACTTTGGGATCCATCACTTTTATCTGTTCGGATAAAACGGGTACGCTTACCGAGAACAGGATGAAAGTGGTTAAGACAGACGAAAAAGACAGTGGTGATAAAATTGAAGGCGAAATTTCGATGTTGGCTGCTGCGTTAGCGTTGAATAATGATGTGGGTATAGATGAAGAAAACAAATTCACCGGAGATCCCACAGAGATAGCATTGGTTGAACATTTTATACAACAGCATTCGGCAGAGCAATGGAATACATTCAGAGAACAGTTCCCGCGAGTTGCTGAATTGCCATTCGATTCTGATCGTAAATGTATGAGTACTGTTCATGATTTCCAGGGAAGAAAACTCATTTTGTCAAAAGGAGCTGTGGAGTATGTTGCAGCTGCGCTTGAAAATCAGCAACTGGCCAGGATTATTCTTGAACAGGCAGATAAACTGGCGGCGGATGGAATAAGAGTACTCGCGTTTGCCTATAAGATCACTGATCGTCTTCCTGATCCTTTCGATTACTCAAACGTTGAGAAAGACCTGATATACGCAGGGCTCACCGGTATGGTCGATCCACCGCGTAAACAGGCAAAACAATCCATTACAGATTGTCGTACAGCAGGAATTGTACCAGTCATGATAACTGGTGACCATCCCGCAACTGCAGCATTTATTGCAAAGGAGATTGGTATACTGAGAAGCAATGACCAGGTGCTGACAGGATCACAATTGAAAAATCTTTCAGAGTCAGAATACAATGAAAGGGTCGAGCAGGTAAAGGTCTATGCACGTGTTTCTCCGGAACAGAAGCTCCAGATTGTGAAAACACTCCAGGCAAAACATCATTATGTCTCGATGACTGGCGATGGTGTTAACGATGCGCCTTCACTGAAACGTGCAGATATCGGCGTGGCCATGGGTATTACGGGTACGGATGTAAGTAAGGAAGCAGCAGATATGATATTGTTGGATGATAACTTTACTACAATCGTAAAAGCGATCAGGGAAGGTCGTCGGATTTATGATAATATCAGGAAGTTTGTCAAGTACATCATGACCTGCAATGGCGCAGAAATCTGGACTATTTTTCTTGCCCCGTTTCTCGGTTTGCCGATACCGTTACTACCCATCCATTTGTTATGGATCAATCTGGTGACAGATGGTTTACCCGGTCTTGCACTTGCTGGAGAAGGGGCTGAGAAAGATATCATGCAGCGACCGCCCAGAGATACGAGGGAAAGTTTATTTGCACATGGAATCGGTTTTCATATTGCATGGGTAGGACTTTTAATGGCAGGATTGACGCTTGGTACGCAGGCGTGGGCGGTTCATGAATCAAAAGAACACTGGCAAACGATTGTATTTACCGTTCTGGCATTTACTCAATTAGCGCATGTAATGGCGATAAGAAGTGAAAGACAGTTTCTGTTCAGGCAGGGATTTTTCAGCAATCTTCCGCTGCTCGGCGCTGTGGTTCTGACCATCATTTTACAACTGGGTGTAATTTATTTACCATTTGCAAACAAGTTGTTTAAAACACAACCACTTACTTTAAGTGAAATACTTGTTTGTTTTGGTGTTGCTGCTGTTCTGTTCCACGCAGTAGAATTTGAAAAGCTTATCAGGCGATGGGTCATCAAACGCCGAACGTAGAGCGTCTAACGTTATCGGAATTCTCCAAAGACTTTTCTGAGCTCGTCGGATATTTCTCCGAGCGTGCAGTAGTGCTCAACTGCATCGAGAACCGCAGGCATTAAATTGATATGGTTAACTGCGGCATGCCGGATCGATTCAAGACAATTCGACACGGCGACATTGTCGCGTCTTTCACGAAGTTTTTTTAGCTTTTCTGATTGATCAATGCGAATGCTATCATCAATTTTAAATGGAGCAATAGTGTCATTTTCATCAATCTGGAAACGGTTAACGCCGACGACCACCCGCTCGTTGCTTTCCACATCTTTTTGAAAAGTATAGGCACTCCGGGCAATTTCTTCCTGTATAAATCCCTGTTCAACAGCAACGACACTTCCGCCTATTTCATCAATGCGGGAAATCAGCGCAAGTGATTTTTCTTCAACTTCTTTTGTAAGTGCCTCAACAAAATATGAACCTGCGAGCGGATCAACGGTGTCTGCTGCACCACTTTCATACGCTACAATCTGCTGGGTACGCAGCGCGATCATTGCCGCTTCTTCTGTAGGCAGTCCAAGCGCTTCATCATAACCGTTTGTATGCAGGGATTGAGTGCCGCCGAGTACCGCAGCAAGCGTTTGAACAGTCACCCGACTGATATTATTCAGCGGTTGTTGCGCTGTGAGTGTACTGCCGCCTGTTTGCGTATGAAATCGCAACATCATCGCTTTCGGATCTGTCGCACCGAGTTCTTTCATCATATGGGCCCAGATTCTCCTTGCTGCCCTGAACTTCGCAATCTCTTCAAAGAGATTATTATGAGCGTTGAAGAAAAACGACAGTCGCTTTCCAAAAATATCGATATCAAGATTTTTCTCCAGTGCAGCCTTAACATAGCTCTTGCCATTACTTAAGGTAAAAGCCACTTCCTGCACAGCAGTGCTTCCGGCTTCACGGATATGGTAACCCGAAATTGAAATTGTGTTCCATTTCGGCAGATGAAGACTGCACCATTCAAAAATATCGGTTATTATTCGCATCGATGGCCGGGGAGGAAATATATATGTGCCACGTGCTGCATATTCTTTCAGGATATCATTCTGTATGGTTCCATTAATATTTTTGAGATCGGCACCCTGTTTTTTGGCAAGCGCCACGTAAAAAGCCAGTAATATAAAACCAGTAGCATTGATCGTCATCGACGTTGAAACCTTTTCCAGTTGAATACCTGCAAAAAGTTCTTCCATGTCTTCAAGACTATCAATTGCAACACCCACCTTTCCAACTTCTCCTTCCGATAAAGGATGATCACTGTCATATCCTATTTGCGTCGGAAGATCAAATGCAACACTCAATCCACTCACACCTTGCGCTAACAGATAATGATATCGTTTGTTACTTTCTGCGGCAGTTGAAAATCCTGCATATTGGCGCATCGTCCACAACTTCCCGCGGTACATATCTTTCTGCACACCACGTGTAAACGGGAATTCTCCGGGATATTCGTTAATGCCTTTTGGAAGATCAACATTAGTATAGCAGGTTTTAATATCGATGCCCGAATCTGTTTGCCTGGTCTGGTTCATATGACCGGAAGTTACAGCAATTGTCTGGCTTCAAAATTCAATGCTTCAATAACGACAGGATGGAGAGAAGCCTTAGGTTCAGCACTTAATAATTCAGTAATGTTTCTGCTCAGGTCAATGCCGCGCGCATTTGGTGGCATTGCATTGGTCATCTGATTAATGATGAAGATATTCTGTTCGCGGAGGTTATTTAATGCCTGCCATACTTCCTTGGAAACATATATCTGCTGTGAGAGATTATAATCGAATTCCTGTTTGATATTTTCTGTCCAGACCGCCTGCATCTGCCGGGCTGTAAGTTCACCGGCTGGGATACGCGTAATGAGGCTGGGCAATGATATCCTTTCGGCAAGAATGACCAGTCGTTCATAAGCGCTCAGTCGAAGATTAATCAGGTTCTGGTTGGGCTGTTGCGTAACTGCAGCTTTCTGTTTGTCCCTGAACCAGAAAATAATATATAGTGCAAGAATAAATACGACCAGAAATATCCCACCGACGATTACTATACTTTCAGTTGTCATTGTTGAGCTGTATTGCGCAAATGTACAGTTTGCAGATTAACTTTTACTTCAACGCATTTGTTCGTAATTTTGATATGATGAATACAGAACAATCAACAATTCCTGTTCAAATAACCGAAGGCGCTTTGCTGGAGTTGAAAAGGATACATAAAGAAGAGACTGAACCTGGCCAGCAATGGCTTCGTATTGGTGTGAAAGGTGGTGGCTGTTCAGGTTTAAGTTATATCCTTGCTTTCGATGAGAAGAAAGAGCAGGATGAAATATTTGAGATTGATGGTCTTCCCTGTATAATTAACCCCGCTCACGGGATGTATCTTTTTGGTATGCAGATTGACTTCAAGAACGGTCTTGATGCGCGTGGTTTTATTTTTTCAAACCCGAATGCATCGGCAACCTGTGGTTGCGGAAGTTCATTTGCCGTGTAAGTTCGATTGAGAACGATTTTTATTTTTTTCTGATAAGAAAAGCCCCCGGTATTTATTTCCAGGGGCTTTCACTTTTATTATCATTCCAGCTTATTTAGCTAAGGCTGGTTTTGATTTCGGATTTGCTTTTGCCACATGGGCTTCTTCTTTACCCAAAGGTTTGTCTTTTGCAAGGTCAACCAGGATCGGTGCTGCCACAAAAATGGAAGAGTAACAACCGGTTATTACACCAATCAGCATCGCGAATGAGAATCCGCGTGTGGCTTCTCCACCGAAGATGAAAAGAATAAGGATCGTCAGGAACACAGTGAGTGACGTCATGATCGTACGACTCAGTGTTTCATTTATCGACTTATTGATGATCTCGGTTTTAGATGCGCCTTTCATAATGGATGTATTTTCCCTGATACGGTCAAATACAATAACCGTATCGTTCATCGAGAAACCGATTACCGTCAGGATTGCAGCGATAAAATGCTGATCAATTTCCAGCGGGAATGGCACTATTCCTCTCAGGAAAGAAAATACTGCAAGTGTAACGAAAACGTCATGAAGCAAAGCCACGAATGTACCTACAGAATATCTCCAATCGCGGAAACGGAGGAGTATGTAAAGGAAAATAGCAATCAATGCGAAGATGGTTGCTTTAACAGCCCCTTTTTTCAGGTCATCTGAAATCGACGGTAATACTGTTTGTGAACTCTGCTTGTTTTCACGACGGAAATCAGCAATTGATGAATTCGCAGGTAATACCGATTTCAAACCATTGAATAAAGCCAGCTCCACTGTTGAGTCAGCTGTTCTGCTGTTTTGTTCAATCAGATATGATGTAGTGATGTTAAGCGTTTTGTTGTCACCAACTGTTTTTACAATGGTATTCTGGCCTTCAAATGACTTGTCAAGTTCTTTTGTAATCTGTTCTGTATTCACGGGTTTGTCAAACTTCACCGTGTAGCTGCGGCCACCCTTGTATTCCACGCCTTCATCGAAACCATTGAACAAGGATCCAACACCAAGAATCAATACCACGACAGAGATTACATACGCAATTTTTCTGTATTCAATGAATTTGTAAGCTGCATGCTTGAAAATGCGCGTACTGACATTGGTGAAATATTTGAAATGGCGATTCTTGTTAGTCCAGAAATCGGTGATCAATCTTGAAATCAGGATACCGCAGAACAAAGAAAGAAGGATACCCAGGATCTGCGTGGTTGCGAAGCCAAGTACGGGACCCAGACCGAAATAGAAAAGGATCAATGCGGTAAGAAGGGTGGTGATGTGACCATCAAGTACCGGTGGAAGTGACCGCCTGTAACCTTCCGCAACTGCGAGTTGATAACTTTTTCCTTTGGTAAGCTCATCCTTGATTCTTTCAAAAATGATGACGTTGGTGTCAACCGCCATCCCGATCGTTAGTACAAGGCCTGCGATACCGGGAGCTGTTAATGTTGCACCCAGCGCACTCAACACACCGACGGTGAAGAGGAGGTTTAACACCAGGGATATATTTGCAACCCAACCACTGGTATTATAATACACCAGCATCAGGATAAAGATCACAAAGAATGAAATGATGAAGGCCATGCTTCCTCCTTTCACAGCGGCAGCACCAAGCGTTGGTCCTACCACCTGTTCCTGAACAATTTTCGCAGGAGCAGGAAGTTTACCGGACTGAAGAATGTTTGCCAGATCCTGTGCTTCCTGGATCGTGAAGCTTCCACTGATTTCAGAAGTACCGGATGTGATCGGGTTGATTACGTTTGGAGCTGAATAAACCAGGTTATCAAGAACGATCGCGATTGGTTTGCCAACGTTCTCCGTTGTCATTTCACCCCAGATGCGCTCACCCTGCTTCGTCATCAGCATTTTGATAGAAGGTCTTCCTTTATCATCATAATCCTGTGATGCCTGCTGAACTCCATCACCCTCGAGTCTTGCTTTTGCAGAACCCTCAGGCATTTTCAATGCGTATACAGTAACAACATCCGATTTTACACCTTTATCATTTTTCTCTGCAACGCCATAAACGAATTTCACATTGGAAGGAAACTGGTTGCGTACTGCATCAATACTCATGTAACTGTTGAAAGTTGCAGTATCGCGTGCAGCAATGAAACCTAAATATGGAGCAAAAGAAAGTTGACCATTGGGTCCCTGCTGCGGAGGAACCGGCTGAAATATTCTGAAGAAAGAATATGCATTCTGAGCAGAAGCTGCGGTTGTATCAGCAGCAGATTTTGAAGTATCTTTTTTAGCAAGGTCGTTAATAGTCAGAGTTTTGGTTGTATCCTCATCCACTGCCGGAGCCGCAGGTGCGTTAACCACGGGCTTTGCTGCAGTGTCTACAACTTTCTTTACACCGCTATAATAATCCTGCAATGCTTTTTCTGCATCTGTAAAAGGTTTGTCAAGTTCACCAAGATTGTATACTTCGCTGAACTGAAGATTTGCTGTCGCCTGTAAATATTTTCTTACACGCTCAGGATCATCTTTTACACCAGGAAGTTCAACGGTGATGATACCTTTATTTTTATCGAGCTGGATATTTGGCTGAGCAACACCGAATTGGTCGATCCTTTTCAGCAACACGTTATAGGTATTGCTGATTGCGCCTTCCGCTGATGCACGGAGTTTGGTTATTACTGAGTTGTCATTGTCTTCAATCTTAATATTACGCTGACCCGTACCTGCAAATATGGAAGCGAGTCTTGCAGTAGGATTTTGTTCTTTATATGCCTGTGCAAACAACGTGATAAAGTCTGCATCGCTGTTGGCTTTGCGTTGGTCTGCAGTAGCGAGGGCTTTGTTTAACCCCGGATCCTTCGCGTTGTTTGAAAGTGAGCGAAGCATGTCTTCAAGTTCAACTTCGAGGGTAACACTCATACCACCCTGGAGGTCAAGACCGAGATTCAGTTCCTGTTCTTTGGCTTTCTGATAGCTGATCGCGCCAGTGGTACCATAGGTAACAGTTTCTTCGCGTGTGCTATCCAGTAAGCGCTTCAGGCGTCTTTTGTATTCGGTATCTTTTTCTTCGGCAGTTGCTGTGGCATAATTGGAATTGACAAATGCCTTAGCCTTGCCTTCCATTTTTTTCTCATGGCTTCTAACGACCCATGTAAAATGTAACTGATAAAGGGAAATCAGTATCAGAGCAGCGGCAAAAAACCGAACCAAACCTTTGAATTGCATACAATATCGGGTTTACACTTTTTTGATTATTCCTGCCATCACGTCGATTTTTTTTGGCAAGGCGGGCAAAGATAGGGTTTTTTCAGGCTGAAAATCAGAATTCCTGCCTATCATTTTATTGTACAAAGTGAGGCTTTTTTTGGCTGAAACAGATGCATTATTTCCTGAATTTAAATGAATTAACAACCTCGGTAGATACAACCTGGGAGGTTTAAGACCTGCCAGGTTTTAAAAACCTGGCAGGTCTTAAACCTGCGAGGTGTATCCGTATTATTAACTACATTTGCACGCTTTTATTAAAAACGTTAAAAACCATACAATGAAACTGTCTAGCAGGTTGGAATTATTCAATGAGCCGGAAACACTCAAAATGGCAAAACTGGGGCGTGAACTCCGTGCCAAAGGTGTGGACGTAATTGACCTGTCACTCGGAGAACCCGACTTTGATACCCCTGAGCACATTAAAACCTCCCTGAAAGACGCAATTGATGCCAACTGGAGCCACTATCCGCCTGTAGCAGGCTATCCTGAACTGCGCCAGGCAATTTGCGATAAGCTGAAACGCGATAACAACCTCGATTATAAACCTGAAAATATCATTGTTTCCAATGGTGCAAAACAGAGCCTTGCCAATGTGGTAATGGCTATTGTGGATAAAGGTGATGAGGTCGTAATTCCGACTCCATATTGGGTTACTTATTCTGAAATTGTAAAACTCTGCGAAGGGAAAGTCAAGCTTATCCGTTCATCTGCAGAAAACAAATACAAACTGAACGCGGATGAGCTGGAAAAAGCAATTACTCCTGCCACTAAACTCTTCATCTTTTCTTCTCCCTGCAATCCCAGCGGATCTGTTTATACAAAGGAGGAATTGAAGTCCATGGCTGATGTGTTCCGTAAGCATCCGCAGGTATTCATTCTTTCTGATGAGATCTATGAATACATCAACTTCGTAGGTGCGCATGAAAGCATCGCCCAGTTTGAAGATCTGAAAGACAGGATTATCGTTTTGAACGGCCTTAGTAAAGGCTACGCGATGACGGGCTATCGCCTCGGGTACATTGCTGCCCATCCTGATGTGGTTAAAGCCTGTGAAAAATTGCAGGGACAGTTCACCAGCGGAGTAAATGCCGTGACACAACGTGGTGCTATTACAGCGTTGCTCGGTGATATGAAACCCACTTACGACATGAATACCGAATTCACCCGCCGAAGAGCAAGAATGCTTCAACTCTTAGGTGAATTACCCGGTGTTACCATCGCAGAACCAGACGGCGCATTTTATGTGTTCCCTGTAATCAGCAAATATTTCGGTAAATCCGACGGAACAAATACAATCAACGATGCAGATGACCTCTGCATGTACTTACTGAACAATGCGCATGTATCGACAGTAACAGGTCGTGCATTTGGTGAACCTTTATGCATCCGTATTTCTTTTGCTAACAGCATGGAGAAAATCGAAAAAGCAATGGCGAGGATTAAGGATGCGCTGGCGAAGCTGAAGTAAGTTTTATGTGATAAGTTGTGAGTTAAATGTTTAACGTGTACCGTGAAACGTAGAACGCAGGCCGTCGAGAGTTGCAACTCCTCCCGTTTTAGAAAAAATTCTTTCAATAGGTAATAAATAAAATTAGGTTGATATTGAGTATGATTGCTCGGTGTCAACCTTTTTTATCTTGCGGAACTATAAAGTAGTTTTTAAAATAAAAGTATCGCGAGCATAGGCTAACGTTTAACATTAAACGTTTAACGTTACACGTTTTACGTTCAACCCTCAGTCTCCATCTTTCTCAGGAACCGCATTGCCACAAAACCTCCGGTGAGATCAATCAGGAAATGAATGATCATTACGATGATCAAAGATTCTGTCAGGATAAAAATTATTCCTAGAAGAAGACTTAATAAAAAAATCTTGATCATAGCATGCCAGCCCTGGTAATAGTGGGCGAGACTGAATAGAAATGCAGGTGCGACAGCGGCCAGTATCGGAAGACCATTACTGAAATTATATTTCGGCAAAAAATATGTTACCATGTATCCCCGGTACATAATTTCTTCAAAAACACCTGCGCAGATACAAAGAAGAATATAGGCAGGGAGCTCGCGCTTGTGGTGGGGTAGGAAGGGCGTACCTGCATCAGCGGCCGCAGCGGCTTCAGGATCATTTTTCGCTTGTTTTATCGAATAAATAATATCAATTACATAGGCAATTCCAAGTACGAAACCAAGTAATACCCCCCAGGTAAATTTGCTACCGGTAACCGGTAACCTAAATCCGAGCGCTTCAAATGGTCGATGGTATAACCACCAGGTGACCAGGATTACTGAAGCTGCCAGGCCCAGGAAAACACTATTGGCGAGATAGAACCGTCTGCGGAGATTTTCAGTAAAAATAATATTATCAAAATTCTCACGTCCCTTTACACCAGAAAAGAACGGAATGATAACCCCGTACAGAAAAATTAAAATATGGTCAGTGATTACAGGAAAATTATCCATGACTGGTTTTCTGTGCCGACAACGCCAGCAATGAAGAGTGTACTGCCATTACCTGTGGTATCAGCAATCTTGTTTCATCGTTCAGGATCACAAAATCACACAGTGCCATTTTCTTTTCTTCATTCATTTGGTTGGCCATTCTATCGCGCACCTTTTGTTCTGTAACATTATCTCTTTCCATCACTCTTTTTATTCTCATCGCCTCGGGTGCAAAAACACCAATGACTTTGTCGACCCCCGAATTTGAGCCGCTTTCGAACATGATCGCAGCTTCTTTTAATACATATGAAGAATTCTGTTGCAAAAACCATTCTTCGGCAGCGCGGATTGTCGCAGGGTGTACAATGGCATTTAGTTTTTTCAGGTTTTCAGCATTATCAAAAACCTGGGCTGCGAGGTATTTTCTATCCAGTATTCCCTGGGGATAAGTCTGGTCGCCAAACAAATCAATAATTTCCTTTCTAACAGGATCTTCCTGCATCAGTTTTTTTGCAGACTCATCTGCGTAGTACACAGGTATTCCCAGAACATTGAAAATGCCCGCCACCGTTGACTTCCCGGACCCGATACCTCCTGTAATTCCTACTCTCAGCAATTGGATGATTTTCTCCTGAAAAAAAATTCCGGATTTAATCAAGATAAATCCGGAATAGTGATCAATGCAGAAAAAGTTGTATCTATTTTGTTGCAGTCGCAGCTGGAGCGGCAGCTTTATTCAATTGGTTACTCCATTCCATGCTGATTGCGCTTTTTTCGATCTTGAGATAACTTCCAGGGCTCACTTCGATATCGATTGTTCCATCATCATTTACTTTATTCACACGGCCATGGATACCTGCAATAGTTACAATTTTGGTCCCTTTTTCAAGACCTTCCTGGAACTTCTTCGCATTTTTTGCTTTCTGCGCCTGCGGACGAATCATGAAAAAATAAAATACCAGGATCATACCACCCAGCAAAACCAATTGCATCATTCCCGCATTGGGCGCTGCCTGAAGTAAACTTGAAATTGAATACATGTTATAGTTGTTTATTGTACTTGTTAGTTTGCATTCGCTGATGTGACAGTTATTTAATTACTGTATTACATCAACATCAAATAGGAGCGATGTTACTTCACCGGGTGTATTGGTGTGCACAGTGATCGTTTTATGATTTGAGCCAATCCTTCCCGTGCTGTTGAATTCCGCTTTAATTACTCCTTCCTCACCTGGCGCAATCGGTCTTTCCGGCTTTTCCGCCACTGTACATCCGCAGGAAACCACAACATTACTAACTACAAGTTGTTTGTCGCCTGTATTTTTGAACCGGTAAGCGATCTGAACTTTCTCTCCTGATTTTACAGATCCCATATGCTTGATGGAGTCCAGCCATTGAATTGTCGTTAATGCTTTTGTTCCTTCAGTTGCTGTGATATTTTCTTTTGCCGGCAACACTGGTATAGTAGCTGCCTGAACATCACCACTGGGCTTGCGGAGTACAAGAAATAATGCTACCACAAGAAATACAACGAATACTGAAACTGCTGCTTTCATGGCTTTAAATTATGGTCTGCAAAATTAAGAAATCAGGATTGCTTTTTATAATCAACTTTTACCAGCTTTCCGTCTGTATCCAGTTCTTTATGAATATTATCGAGGATACCATTGACAAACTGTCCGCTCTGTGGAGTACTGTATTCTTTTGCCAGGTCAATGTATTCGTTGATGGTTACTTTGGTGGGAATGGTCTCAAAATATAGCAATTCAGCCACACCCATCCGCATAAGTATCATATCCAGTACAGCAATACGCTCAGAATCCCAGTTTTTAAGTCTGGGCTTGATCAGGTCCATACAACCTGTTTTTTTCTCTATCGCGGTTTTCAGGAGATCACGTCCGAATTTCAGTTTTTCCGGACTGATGAGTTGTGTGAAATCATAGCTGGATGGCTTCTGAAAAAGGCCACTCATCATCTGCTGAATCATCTCAGCATCGTCGTCCCAGCCAATGAAATTTTCTTCCACCCAACTGATCACATCATCACTTGGGAGTATGAGGCTGTCAAATAAAAATTCTATGATTTTCTTCTCGTCCTTTTTATCGCGGGAAGCGATGCTGATATACTCTTTGTACTCGGGGGTTTCGGTAAACTGCTGATAGATTTTTTTTGTCAGCTCCGGGTTGTCGAATTTTTTAATATGAAGGTCCTCGATGGTTTTCTGAAAGCCTGGTGCCTCCATAATCTGCCATAGCAGCGAGTTTCCGGCGATCTTGGTATTTACTTCAAGATCCTGCTGACTCGGTAAATGTTTTGATGCTCTCTTCCTGGAATCGGTTTCAGCATAGCGGGTAACACTCGTGATAAAATAAACCAGGTAGCTGAATAACTGCCTTGTCTGATCAAATTGTGCATCGAGCATTTTCACCGATTTCTCCACTGGAATATCCTGCTCACTTGTCTCAATTCCATAGAGCGTCTGCATCACTTTAACCCTGATATTTCTTCTGCTGATCATGATAAAGAACTGATTTGGCGCGCAAAGATAGGAGGCCGGGCTGATAAAAGGCAATAAAAAAAGGGTCTATGCAAATTTGACATAATCCTGGTAAAATCGAACTGCCAGCTTTAAAAATCCGCCGGATTTTTTTCTTTTTTCCTGTCAAGTTTTCCCGCCACCCCGGATTGGTCTGATTTTCGTTAGGAATTGCACGCTTGTCGTACTCCATACCAATACACCTTGGATACACAGGTATTTTCAGTTTTGACTACTTCAACAAATTAAATTAAAAAAAACAAGCTATGGCTAAGAAGTTAAGCATTACCCCTTTGCACGACAGGGTAATAGTGAAACCAGCTCCTGCTGAAGAAAAAACTGCAGGTGGAATTATTATTCCGGACACTGCTAAAGAAAAACCCCAGCGCGGAACAGTAGTTGCTGCCGGCCCGGGTAAAAAAGATGAACCAATGTCTGTAAAAGCAGGTGATACTGTTTTATATGGCAAGTATTCCGGCACCGAGATCGCTATCGAAGGCCTGGATTATTTGATCATGAGAGAATCTGACATCCTGGCTGTCGTTTAATCCAGCCACTACAATCATTGATTTTACACTAACGCATTCTAAATAATCAGTTATGTCAAAACAATTGTATTTCAATATTGACGCCCGTAACAAAATGAAGAAGGGTGTTGACGTTCTTGCCAACGCCGTTAAAGTAACCCTCGGTCCTAAAGGCCGTAACGTGGTTCTGGAGAAAAAATTCGGTTCACCTTCTATCACTAAAGATGGTGTTACTGTTGCTAAAGAAATTGACCTCGAGGATCCTATTGAAAATATGGGAGCTCAGATGGTGAAAGAAGTAGCTTCTAAAACAGCAGATGTTGCCGGTGACGGTACAACAACTGCAACTGTTCTTGCTCAGGCCCTCATCACTGAAGGTTTGAAGAACGTTGCTGCCGGCGCTAATCCGATGGATCTGAAACGCGGTATCGACAAGGCAGTTGAACTCGTTGTTGCAAGCCTGGAAAAACAATCGCAGGCGGTAGGTAATGATACAAAGAAAATTGAGCAGGTTGCTGCCATTTCTGCTAACAACGATGCGGAGATCGGAAAGCTGATCGCTAATGCAATGCAGAAAGTAGGTAAAGATGGTGTTATCACCGTTGAAGAGGCACGCGGTACAGAAACCAGCATCGAACTGGTGGAAGGTATGCAGTTCGATCGCGGATATATCTCTCCTTATTTCGTTACCAATCCGGATAAAATGGAATGCGAACTGCAGAATCCATATATCCTGATCTATGATAAGAAAGTATCTGCAATGAAAGATATCCTCCACATCCTGGAGAAAGTTGCTCAGCAGGGCGCACCCCTGATGATCATTTCCGAAGATCTGGAAGGAGAAGCACTCGCTACACTGGTTGTAAACAAACTCCGCGGTACGCTGAAAGTGGCTGCTGTTAAAGCTCCGGGCTTTGGTGATCGCAGAAAAGAAATGCTTGCTGATATCGCTATCCTGACCAAAGGTCTGGTGATCAGCGAAGACCAGGGTTACAAACTCGAAAACGCTGACCTGACTTATCTGGGTCGCGCTGAAAGAGTAACTATCGACAAAGACAATACAACCATCGTTGGCGGAAAAGGTAAAAAAGATGATATCAGCGGCCGTATCGCACAGATCAAGGCGCAGATTGAAACAACTACTTCTGATTACGATAAAGAAAAATTACAGGAGCGCCTGGCAAAACTCAGCGGTGGTGTTGCTGTACTGAATATCGGTGCAGCTACAGAAGTTGAGATGAAAGAAAAGAAAGATCGCGTTGACGATGCTCTTCACGCAACCCGTGCAGCTGTTGAAGAAGGTATCGTTCCTGGTGGTGGTATCGCTTATATCCGCGCTATCGAAGCCCTGGATAAAAAGAAAGGGGTAAACGAAGATGAAACAACCGGTATCGCTATCGTTCGCCGTGCAATTGAAGAACCGCTACGCATCATCGTTGCTAACGCTGGTATCGAAGGTTCTATCATCGTTCAGAAAGTAAAAGAAGGTAAAGGTGATTTCGGTTACAATGCCCGCACTGAAACTTTCGAAAACCTTTTGAAAGCCGGTGTTATCGATCCAACTAAAGTGAGCCGTGTTGCTCTTGAGCACGCTGCTTCTATCGCTGGTATGCTCCTCACCACTGAGTGTGTGATTGCAGAGAAACCTAAGAAAGAAGAGCCTGTACACAACCATGGCGGTGCACCTGGCATGGGCGGTATGGATTACTAAAAAATACACTGCAACCTATTTGCAGAATGATATGGTCCCGTCGGTTTTCCGGCGGGACTTTTTTTTTAAGTAAAAGGTAAACGGCAAAGAGAGGGAACAGAATACAATAACATCATCAGCAACGCAGCGCTTTATCTGCTGCCGGAAAAAAGAACGGAGTACCGGATATGGAATACGGGTATCGAAATCTTAACACAGAAAAATCAGGGAAATATCTTCAAAAATAATACGTCGTATCTGCTTACTGCTGCCCGTTGCTTGTTGCCCCGTGAATGGCTGTTCAACTTTAAACATTCAACTTTCAGCTTTGAACTAAAAAAGAAATATCTTGATAAAAAAAGATGCCCTCATTCGAAGTAGATCCGGATATATCAATTGCCAGAACCATCTCTACCGATTTCTATACTGATCCGGGATATTTCGAAATTTCCAAGGAGAAAATCTTTCTCAATTCGTGGCAATTTATTGGCAGCGGTGAGCTTGCTGCAAAAAAAGGAAGTTGTTATCCGTTTGCATTTTTATCTCCTTTTATTGAAGAACCGTTGTTGCTGAGCAGGGATACTAAAAATGAATTGCATTGTGTTTCCAATGTCTGTACACACCGGGGAAACCTGCTCGTTAAAGAAGCCTGTGAACTTTCAAATATACGTTGCCGTTACCATGGCAGAATTTTCGAGCTCGATGGAACATTCAGGACAATGCCGGAATTCAAAGAAGTAAAAAATTTCCCAACAGCCGAAGATGATCTGCATCCGGTCGATCTGTTTCAATGGGGAAACCTGTTGTTTTGTTCTCTCCGGAATTCGTTTACAGCACAATCATTTTTTAGTGAGATGATGCATCGGGTAGGGTGGCTACCGCTGGAAGAATTCAGGTATATGCCAGGATTATCAAAGGAGTATACCGTTCATGCACATTGGGCATTGTATTGCGAGAATTATCTCGAAGGGTTTCATATCCCATTTGTGCACGCCGGACTCAATGCGGTACTTGACTTTGGCAATTACACAACCGAGTTATTTACAAATTCAAATCTTCAATTGGGAATAGCAAAAGAAGGCGAACCGTGTTTTGATCTTCCAACATCTTCACCTGATTATGGTAAAAATGTTGCTGCGTATTATTTCTGGGTTTTCCCCAATATGATGTTCAATTTTTACCCATGGGGATTATCTGTAAATATTGTAAAGCCGGTGAGTGTCGACGAAACGAAAGTCAGTTTTCTGACCTATGTATGGAAAGATTCACTTTTTGATACTGGTGCCGGAAGCGATCTTAACACTGTTGAACTGGAAGATGAAGAAGTGGTGGAAGCCGTACAGAAAGGTGTTCGTTCCAGGTTTTATAATCACGGCAGATATTCTGTAACAAGAGAACAGGGTACACATCATTTTCACAGGCTGATTGCACAGTACATGAAATAATAACCTAAAGCCGGATTTGAGGAAATTATCTTCCCGAAGAGAACCAATTACGTGTTTTCATAATCATGTGGTGATATCGGATAGCCCCCACCGTAAGAAAGAATTGAGCGAGACAATAAGTGATCATGATCAAGGGCGATGCAAAAGAAAATGATTGCCTGAATTTATTGAAAGCAAGTATCGAATCAGAAATCACAAAGAGTAAAGCTCCGGAAATGAAATAGTATAACATATCAGTGCTTAATTTTCCGCCCATTTGAAGTGTACTTACCAGCATCAATCCGATAGTCAGTGCATAGATGACAACGGGAACTTTTAAAGATCCGAGTCCCGGCCATAACAGGTATAGCATCATACCGACATAAATCAAAGTCAACAGCAGAGCTACCCATTTTGAACTTCCATTTCTCGGCTTTTCAGTTCTATGGATGGTCAGGAAGAAAATAATGTAACAGATGTGCGCAATAAGGAAAAACGAAAGACCGACGATAAACAGGATGGGATACTTACTATCAAACAGCAGCATAATATCCCCTAACCAGGAAAAAAAGATGGCCATCGAAAAAATAAATGCAGATGTTGACCATCGGGGTAGTGCATAAAAAAAAGCCAGGTAAAGGAGTGGCATCAGCAATGTTTTGGAAAAAAGTCTGCCCTCGCTATTTTTTGTAAATACAAAAAACAGATCGATAACTACATCGATAAAAAATAGTATGAACCATACTGAAGAATTGCGCATTATGCCAAAATACTTCAATTGAAGTTTACGCAGGAGTCTCCTGGAAAATTTGCAGCAAAGTTATCCGGGATTTTTTTAATCCCTCCGGCGCCAAAATTGTGTGGTATTGAAACCTTACCTGGATGCTCCTTCGGAAACGATTTCTACCCAAACCTTTTTTCCAAAGAAATTACTGAGTGAATCCCGGACACGGGTAGTATCAGAAAGCGGCTTATTAACAGAGATAGCAATTTTAAAATCAATTGAATCTTTGGTGATCATGACTACTTTATGTCCCCATTCTTTAAGATCAGCATATCTTTTCAATGCTCTCTTTTGTTTTGCGACTTCAAGAACGATATTAAAACCCTGCGTTGTGACAGGTGCAGGTGCTGGCGTCACAGTCGAATCAGGTGTTACGGGAGTTTCAGTTTTTGCTGAGGTGTCTGCAGAAATCTGATTAACAGAATCTTCAGGAGGAGATGAAAGTATTAATTGTGTAGCCTGTTCGTGTACTTCAGGCTTTCCTTCGGTTTTTTCATAAAAGAAATAAGCAACGTACCCCATAAGGCCGAGACCAATTACCACCAACGCCATCAGGAGTGCGTTAGAACCACTTGCTTTTCTTTTTGACACTGGTTGACGGTAATCATCATCAAACTGAACATCTTCCTGTGACTTGCCTTTTCTGATTGTCTCCATATTCCCGCCAGAGCTGTATTCTTCCTGTACAAATTCCAGCTGATGTTTAGTATCGAGTTGTAAATGCCCGATTCCGTCGATTACGAAGGGTTTGCTGATATAAAGCAGTTGCTTACCAATAACGGTGAATGATTCCAGGTCTGAACTCGCTAAGGGTTTTATTTTGCCGGTTTCCTTCGAGATATAGGCGATAAAATCCTGGTCGGGTCCCAGTTTTTTATTTGCCTCAAACTGTACTGAACCCTTTGGCAACGAACCGTTTGGATTGTCTTCGATCGATAAAGTAGCATTTTTTTCAATGCTGAATTTGCCAAGTCCTTCTAAATGGAAGGATTTGTTCTGCAGGAGATAAGGCAACAGGAGTTGAGATACTTTCAAGGTATTGGTTTTTAGCAGTTAAGCAATCTTTCTACTGCCCGAATGCTATAACGAAGAGCTTAGACGAATATTTTATAAACCGATAGGCATCATCGGTTTAGGCGCCTTTGCCAGTACCTGCTTTCTGCCTATTTTTGCGGCGCGATGCTGACGGAGGAAGAAAAGAAATTCATTGCATACTGGGAGGAGAACCGGGATAAGCAGAAAAGGCTGTCGTATCAGCTGATGATTGGCCTGCCGCTGGGTTTAATTTTCGCCTTACCGATAATGATCAATTTCTTTGCCGGACGACTCTGGTATAAACGTGCTGATGCCATTGCAAATACACAGATGAGTCCGACCGTTCTGATTGTTGCCGTTGCTGCCATTGCCGTTTTCATCGGGATTTTTTACCGTAAACTGAAATGGGAGAAAAATGAGCAGTTTTATAAAGAGTTAAAAGCAAAGGAGTTACAACCCTGAATTGTCGATTGATGCTGCTAATTAACAGATTTTTATTTCAGTTATGAAACGTTCGGAGGAAAAATCTTGTCAGTATCACCATCTTTGCCGGAATTTTTTTTAAACCCCAATACATATGCGCAAATTTTTGATCTGTGGTCTTGTTCTGACGATTGTAGCAATCCAATCCTGTAATAAAGACAGTAATTACGACCAGGAATGTCCTTATACCGACCAAACCATTTCGGTACCAGCTGAGGAATTATCCAAGTTGGACACTTATATAGATACCAGTAATATTGATGCTACAGAAGACGCCCGAGGCTTTTATTACAAAATCGAAACTTTAGGTTCGGGTACTGCTGTTGGCGATCCCTGCACCCAGGTTGGTGTAAAGTACAAAGGCAAATTGATCAATGGTAATGTGTTTGATTCTACGACCAGCAATGCCCGCGTTTTCGTGTTGGGCCAACTGATCTGGGGATGGCGCAAAGGTTTACAGCTGATCAAACAAGGCGGCAAAATTACTCTTTATTTGCCACCGACACTTGGTTATGGTCCTCAACCTGTTGTTGATCAGAATACAGGTGAAGTGAAAATCCCTGGTAATTCCATATTGATTTTTGAAATCGAACTCCAGGAAGTTTTCTAGAAATATTTATAAGACTTTGAAAGGCTTTGGTGATTTAACTCATCAAAGCCTTTTATTTTTATCAAAACTATCCCTTTGGCGCACGAATCAATTTCTGTTTTCGATATGCTGAAGATTGGGGTTGGTCCATCCAGTTCACATACGCTTGGTCCATGGAAAGCTGCCCTTATGTTCTGCTCTTTACTTGAAAATAATTATGAATTATCAGACGTAGAAAACATCACGGTCCTGCTGTACGGTTCTCTGGCAAAAACCGGAAAGGGCCATGGTACTGATATCGCAGTGCAAATGGGTTTACTGGGAGCAGATCCGGTTACCTGCGAAATCGATAAAATCGATTTTCAGATCGCGGACATCCGGGAAACCCATATGCTGAAGCTGGCAGATAAAAAGCAGATACAATTCAATCCTGAAACCGACATTGAGTTTTTATATTCAGAATCGTTGCCCTATCATCCCAACGCATTGACATTTCTTGCAAAAACCGTTTTTAATGAAAATATCGCCGCAACATATTATTCAGTTGGCGGTGGATTTGTTGAGCAGGAAGGCTATAAACAGATATCTTCTAAAAACCAGCAATTGCCATTTCCTGTTGACAATGCGGGTGATCTGCTTCATTGGTGCATGAAAACCGGGTTATCCATCAGTGAAGTTGTTTTGGAAAATGAATCTTCCTGGCGCGATGAGTCTGACACACGAAAAGGGCTGGAGCATATCTGGGAAACGATGCGCAATTGTATTTATAAGGGATGTCATACTGCAGGAATGTTGCCGGGAGGCTTATTGGTAAAGAGAAGGGCTTCAGATCTGAATAAGCGTTTATTAAAAGGAAGAAAATATAATGATTACGGAAGCTGGGTCGCGAGTATCCGGCAGGGTGGGAATGATTTTCGATATACTATAGATTGGGTGAGTTGTTTTGCACTCGCTGTAAACGAAGAAAATGCTTCTTTTGGCCGGGTCGTTACAGCGCCAACAAACGGAGCAGCCGGAGTTATTCCGGCGGTTCTGCAGTATTTTATCTGCTTCTGCGACGGGCATCATCCGGAAAAAATAATTCAGTTCCTGCTTACTGCTGCAGAGATCGGCAGCATATTTAAAAAAGGTGCAACCATATCTGCAGCTATGGGTGGCTGTCAGGCTGAAATTGGTGTGTCATCTGCGATGTCAGCCGCGGCACTCACTGAATGTCTGGGCGGCACGCAACGCCAGGCCATCATGGCTGCTGAAATAGCGATGGAACATCATCTTGGGCTCACATGTGATCCCATAGGAGGGCTTGTCCAGGTACCTTGTATTGAAAGAAATACTATGGGTGCTGTGAAAGCCATTACCGCTGCACAACTTGCTTTACAGAGTTCACCTGACTATGCAAAAGTTTCACTGGACACCGTGATCAAAACGATGTGGGAAACTGCAATGGACATGAATATGAAATATAAGGAGACGGCTGATGGAGGACTTGCATTGCATATTCCACTTGGCTTGAGAGAATGCTGAATTTTGCTGATAAAATATAAAGGTTTTCTAAAACAAAATGTGGCACTGCAATGTTATGTGGGCGACGTATAAATTTGTATTCCTTTAAGATTAACCTGAACCGGTGCACATGGTCAAAAGAAATGAGAACCAGATTAAAAGTCCTGTCAGCCGCATTCTCCAGGTACTGCAATTGGACAAAAAAGAAATCAGTGCTGTTTATCTTTACTCCATCTTATATGGTCTGATTCAGTTATCGTTGCCTATTGGAATTCAAAGCATCATTAGTTATGTATTAGGTGGGGCAATTTCTACATCGCTGGTGATACTTATTACTATGGTTGTTTTCGGCGTTTTCTTCAACGGACTTGTACAGGTAAATTCGATGAAGATCATTGAGAAAGTACAACAAAAAATTTTCGTTCGGTATGCATTCGAGTATGCGACCAGAATACCACGGCTGGACCTGAAAAGCATCGACAACTACTATCTTCCTGAACTTGTCAATAGGTTTTTTGATACTACAGCCCTTCAAAAAGGAATTTCAAAATTATTGCTCGATATCCCGGCGGCATCGATACAGGTAATCTTCGGTTTAATCTTATTATCTTTTTATCATCCGATTTTTATTGTCTTCAGTTTTCTACTGATCACTCTTGTCATAATAATTATTTATTTCACAGGAAGCAGGGGAATGCAGACTTCACTGACAGAGAGTAAGTATAAATATAAGGTTGCAGGATGGCTACAGGAATTGGGCCGCGTTGTACGCACGTTCAAGTTTTCGAAAGGATCAGTACTTAACCTGAAGAAAACAGATGGCCTCGTATTGAAATATATAGAAGCGAGAACCCATCATTTTAAAATCCTGCGGTTGCAGTATTGGACACTTATCGCTTTTAAGGTCCTGATAACTGCTGCCATGCTTATTGTGGGTAGTGTTTTGCTGATAGATCAGGAACTTAATCTCGGTCAGTTTATCGCATCAGAAATTGTAATATTAATGGTGTTGAATTCTGTCGAAAAGCTGATCGTCAACCTGGACAACGTGTACGATGTTCTCACAGCTGTTGAAAAGTTAAGTAAGGTGATTGACCAGCCTGTTGAGAAAGAACAGTCGCTTACTATCAATACAGAACATAGCGGTGTATTAATAAGCGCATCAAACCTCGGCTTCTCTTTTGAACATAAAAAGATATTACACAATATCAATTTTACAATTCCGCGCGGGAGTAAAGTTGCTGTAATGGGCACTGATGGTTCAGGAAAATCGACTTTTATGCGTGTGCTTGGCCGGATATACAATGATTATACCGGAAGCTTACTGGTAGATAATGTACCGCTTAGCAATTATAATGCGGACGCTTACCGGCAACAGACAGGAATGCTCATCAGCCACCTCGAAATTTTTAATGGTACATTGTTGCAGAATATTAATATGGGTGATGACAGGATATCTCCTGATATGATCATCCGCCTTGCGGAAGAAGCAGGGCTTTCAGATTTTATTTCGAACCAGGAAGACGGCTTTGATACCATTCTAGATCCTGCGGGAAAGCGGTTATCCCGTTCCGTTATACAAAAAATATTACTGCTCCGCGCACTTGTAGGTCATCCGCGTTTGTTATTGATGGATGAACCCTGGCGTGGACTGGAAGAGAGCAGCATCAATTCCATAAAAAAATACCTGATCGATAACTGCAGTACGTCAACAGTTATCATTGAAACCAACGATGAATCTTTTGCGAAGCATTGTGATATCGTTTTGTCTTTTGAAGATGGAACCCTGATCAGTAATGAACAAAGAAAACAAAATTAAAGCAACAGGAATGTCTCTCGATTTTATAAACAAAAACACTCGTGAGCAGATTGAGGGAATGGGATTGAGTTCCTATGACAGCATTTACCTGATCAATAGAAAAAGCCGGGTAAAGTATTGGGTATTTGGAATTTTTGCTTTTTTGCTGACGATTTTATTTCTGCCATGGACGCAGAACATCCGCAGCCGTGGTGCTGTTACCACTCTTCGCCAGGAGCAACGGCCGCAGGAGCTTCCCAGCATCATACCCGGTAAAATTGCAAAATGGCATGTGAAAGAAGGGGACTATGTAAAGAAGGGCGATACCATCGTTCAGATTGCAGAAATTAAGGACGACTACCTTGATCCGAAGCTGTTGGAGCGTACCCAACAACAAATCGATGCCAAATCCATGGCTATAGAAAATTACCGGAATAAAGTTTCTGCGTCGGGCCAGCAGATCACTGCACTGAAGGAAGCAAGGGATCTTAAACTGAAAGAGCTCGCAAATAAAGTGGCTCAGCAGGAATTGAAGATCATGAGCGACAGTATAGAAATGAGGGCCGCCTTGAATGATCTCAATATAAAAACTGAGCAGTTCAGCAGGCAAAAAGTGATGTATGATTCGGGCCTTGCTTCACTGGTGCAGCTGGAACAGAGAAACCAGGCTTACCAGGAGTCTTTGGCAAAAAAGACCAGCGCCGAAATTAAATTCAGCAATTCAAAGCAGGAATTATTACGGCTGCAGCTGGAACGTAATGGTGAGATGCAGCAATACCTGGAAAAAATATCGAAGGCAGAGGGAGAAAGATTTCAGTCACTAAGCGAAGTTCAGGCTGGCTCTGGTGAAGTAGCCAAGTTACAAAATCAGTATATGAACTACAGTGTTCGCAGCGGATTGTACGTGCTGACTGCTCCGCAGGACGGACAGGTGGTGAGGGCAAAAAAAGCGGGCTTTGGTGAAATTGTTAAAGACGGCGAAATTATTGTAGAAATAGTGCCTACCGAAATTGACTATGCTATCGAGGTATTTATAAGGCCGGTAGATCTTCCCTTGCTGGCTGATGGTCAGAAGGCAAGAATCATATTCGATGGATTTCCAGCAATCGTTTTCAGCGGATGGCCCGAATCATCTTACGGAACCTTCGGTGGCATTGTTGCAGCCATTGAAACTTCGGTTAGCCCTAATGGTATGTTCAGGATTTTAATTCGTGAGGATAGTACTGATAAGCGATGGCCGCGACAGTTGAAATTAGGAACAGGCGCTCAGTCGATTGCTTTGCTTAATAATGTGCCTGTGTGGTATGAGCTCTGGCGAAACATCAATGGATTTCCACCGGATTATTACAAAATTGTTCAGAGTAAACCTAAAAAATCCACTATTGAATGAGGGGGCTGATATTCAAGCACTGTATATGTGGAGCGATCATTTTCTGGAAAGTATTTTTTCCGGGAATTGTGACCGCGCAGACGGTAGATTCATTGAAGATGTTATCACAGCAGGAATTTCTCTCCGTGGTGAGAACATTTCATCCTGTGGCCCTTCAGGCGAAGCTGCTTACAGAAATGGCCGACGCCGGATTGATTGCTGCACGGGCTGGGTTTGATCCGTTTTTCAGCATGAATGGTGAAAGAAAAACTTTTGACGGTGTCAACTACTACAACTGGGTGCGGCCCGAATTAAAAATTCCCACCTGGTTTGGTATCGAAGTAAAAGCAGGGCTGGAGAATAATATAGGCGATTATCTTAATCCGGAATATACCAAGGGTAAGTCAAGTTACCTCGGTATAAGTTTACCTGTCGCAAAAAATCTGCTGATGGATAAACGTCGTGCCGTTCTGAAACAAGCACGAATATTCACCGATTTAAGTAATGCCGAACGTGCACAGATATTCAATGATCTGCTGACAGAAGCCAATTACAGTTATTGGAACTGGGTCAAAGACTATCATGTATTTAAAATAAGGCAGGAAGCAGTAGCCGTAACGCAGGCGAGATACCGGCTTATTAAGATTGGTTATCAGCAGGGTGACCGACCGGCTATTGACACAACAGAAGCACTTGCTCAACTGGAATCGTTTCAGCTCGCCCAAAATGAATCGCAGGTTAAATTCCTGCAATCAGGACTCGAGCTGTCGAATTACATGTGGGTGAATGACAGCACACCTTTTTATATCACACCCGATGTTATCCCCGATACCAACTGGACAAAAGTGAATTTCACCGATATGGAACTGCCTGCCCTTGAACAATTGACATCGAGTGCTGCAATATATCATCCTAAACTGATGCAGTTTGACTATAAGATCAGGATACTGGAGATTGAGCGCCGATTGAAATTCCAGGATTTGCTTCCGGCGATTAATCTGAAAGGCAACCTGCTCAACAGTGGGTACAATGTGTTTGAAAATGCTTCCATACCGCTTTATGAAAACAATTACAAATTCGGTTTCGATATCGGCGTCCCTCTCCGATTTTCGCAAGGTCGGGGTGAATATCGGATGGCAAAATTGAAATTGCTCGATGCCGGTTTGGATCGAAGTCAGACGAGGCTTCAAATAGAAAATAAAATCAAATCGGTGTTTACTGAAGTAGGAAATCTTCAAACGCAGATGGCAATTGCCGGCAGAAACTATGAAAACTATTATCGCCTCTTCCGGGGAGAGGAGACCAGATTTTCTGTCGGGGAAAGTTCATTGTTTATACTGAACAGCAGGGAAAATAAAGTGCTGGAAACACGTCAGAAACTGATTGAACTGCAGACCAAATTCATGCAGTCGCTTGTGGCATTGCAGGGAGCTGCAGGGCTGATGCAATAAGTGCTAATTCCTGCTGAAAGCTTTTGTCTCTGTTCGTTGGGTTGCGTCACCAAAGTTTTGAATCTCGTTATATAACGTGTCCCGTTCAACAGCCACTTTGCCCGCCTGGTGAATAAGCGTAACAAGTTCCTGTGTTGACATAGCCGGGTTCTTTTCTTCACTTCCGGCCATGCTGTAGATTTTTGTTGAATCATCAATGGTGCCATCCATATCGTTTACACCGAAGGATAATGTCAGTTGTGCGTTCTGGCGACCAAGCATCGGCCAGTAAGCTTTAATGTGCGGGAAATTATCAAGATAAATGCGTGAAACGGCATACATCTTCATGTCTTCGATAATGGTCGACTCTTTTACATCACTCATTTCATTGTCGTGATTGCGGAACTTGAGCGGAATAAATGTATTGAAACCTCCGGTGTCATCCTGAAGTTCCCGAAGTCTGCGCATATGATCAACACGATGCGTATATGTTTCAATATGTCCGTAAAGTAAAGTTGCATTGCTGTGCATACCAAGGCGATGAGCAGTCGCATGAATATCCAACCAGCCGTCAGCATCTACCTTATCTGCGCAGATTTGTTCTCTTACTGATGCATCAAAAATTTCAGCGCCGCCACCAGGAAGTGATCCGAGACCGGCATCTCTCAGTAATTCCAATCCTTCTTTTCTGCTTAGTTTTGCCTTGCGGAACATATAATCCAATTCAACAGCTGTAAAGCCTTTGATATGAAGTTCCGGCCGGTGCGCTTTGATTGATTTTAAAAGTTCGGCGAAGAAGCGGATATCCATTTTAGGATGCACACCACCAACGATATGAACTTCAGTAATAGGCTTGCCGTCGTAAGCTCGTACAAGGTCCATCATCTGATCCATCGAAAGTTCCCATCCTTCTTCTCTTTTAGCATATAACCTGGAGTATGAACAAAACTTGCATGAAAAAACACATACGTTCGTCGGCTCGATATGGAAATTCCTGTTAAAATATGTTTTTAACCCATGTTTCTTCTCCCGGATAAAATTGGCAAGAGCACCGGCATAAGCGAGCGGAGCAGTCTCAAATAATAAAATTGCGTCTGCATCAGAAATCCTTTCTCCTTCGAGGACTTTAACGCCCACGACCTTCAATCCCTCGGAAACACCAGATCCTGACAAAAGCGTTTCAACCACGGCTTTGCTCATGTACTCCTGTTTTTTTGCAAATTTAGTACATAATGACCTTAGTCGCGGATCGCAGCATTCAGGAATGCCACTTCAAAAAGCCGGCGGGATGAGCCAATTGAATTACCTGGCTTTGACCAGTTTTTCTGTTTTGATCTTATCGCCATAAATTAGCCGGAGCGTGTAGATCCCAGCCGTAAGAAACCCTGCATTGATTTCTGTTAACGAACTGTTTGGCGGCAGCTTTCGAAAATAAACGCGCTGCCCCGAAATATTCAGCAACTCGATAGCTGCTGCTTTTTCACCACTATTGTATTGCTGTAAATTCAATTGCTCTGTAAAAGGATTGGGTGATATCTTATAGTCTTTGGTACCGGTACCTTTCTTTGATTCGACGGATAAGTCATCGATATAAATATTATTTCCGCCATTACCAGTCACTTTAAACAGTATCATAAAACTATTTGATCTTCCCAGCAGATGTCCAAGGCTAATTTTTTCTTTACGCCACTCTGCTGCCCCCGGGATGAATTCAGTAAGTACAGGCATATTGGCATCAATCGTTGTTTGTAAAGCTGTGCCCCATTTTTTATAAACAGAAGTGAATGTTCTGCCGCAATCTTTTGTCAAAAGAATTTCCAGTGTATCCAGGGGTTCCGTTGTAGTGGCTGGAGAAAGATAACTTGCAGCGGCGAGTTTGAAATGTAACAATATACTATCTGCATTTTCGAATGTGAGCGTGGGACTGATCAAAAACGATACACCTCCCGTTGAGGGATAGCCGAAGTTTCTGACCTGTAAAGAATGAGTGGCAGAAAAATAGGCTACATCTGTTTTTCTCCATCCTTCAAACTGACCGTCGGAACTGATATTCCATAGCTCACTCTGAGAAGATCCTGATTCAAAGTCATCCTTTACAGGCAAACCTTGGGTTTTAACAACCGCAAATGTTTTTGAAGTAGTGTCATTTATCGTATTGCCATCATCTGATCCATTAGGAAAATAAGCATAGACCTTTATCTCGTTAACTCCATACATCGTGGCAATGGAATTAAGTCTGACAACTGCGGTGTCGGTCCTCGGGAGTGAACCAGTCCATAATGTATCTCCTTCCACGTTGCCTGTTTTGTAATGAATCCTGAAGTTTTGTATACTGTCTCTTCCAAGATTGACAAATCTGAATTCAGGATTGATACGTGTCGAACATTCAATATCTCCCGGTTTATCAATACTGACAATTGCCATATCTGCTTTTGGAAGAATCGTTTTCAATATTTCAAGGTCATCTATGTAGATGTTATTTCCATAGTTGTTGACAACTCTGAAGGCTAGAGTGATTTTCTCTTTTCCGATGTAAGGAGAGAGGTCGATCTTTACTCGCTTCCAGTCATCCGCTGTGGGGATATAGTCGCTCAATTCAAACCCCGGCTGTGTGGCAAGTTCCTGTCCCCATCTTTCCCAGATCGATTGGAAATTCGCACCGCAATCTGACGAAACCAGAATTTCAAGGGTGTCGACATTGTTTTCGTTCAATGCAGCAGCGGCCAGCCAGAAAGACAAGTGGATTGAATCGCTTCCTGTAATATCGATTAATGATGTTTGCAATTGCGCATATTTGCCTGGCTCATCATTGTTAAAATTATCGAACCTGATAGAAGACTTTCCGGAATGACTTGCCAGTACATTTTTGTTCCATCGAAGATTTTTTGTACCGTTGGATTTTTGAACCCATCCACTGGCGGGGAAGCCGCCTTCAAAGCCCTGGATAATTGGCAAAGCTGCAGAATAACCTACCGAGACGCTGATTTTCGCTGAATCATTTGCCTGGTTGGAATCCTGTATACCGTTGATTTCTGAAAGAAAGATTTTTAGTGAAGGTCTTCCGATCGGTAATGAATCCGGGGGAAGTACGATGGTCGCTTCTTCGGCTATGGCTAGCTGTCCGGTCCACGGTATGCTGGTAATGTCTTCGTTATTTACCTGGATATTGATTTTAGCAGACCTGATCTCTTCCGTACCCATATTCCTGAACCTGATCCTTGGTATTACAAGTTGTGAGCAAAAGCTTTCGCAGGTGTTGGGATATTCAATGGCCACCAAACGAGCGTCCAGCGTGGGTTTGGGAGTGAGTTTAAATGAAAAGATTCTTGTTCTCCATGAAGTGGGACCAGCTCCGTACATTCCGGTAAACCAGAAAACAGAATCGTTTGAAATATCCGGCACAATTTCACTGTAATCGCCCCATCGGTTTCCAAAACTTCCATATCCTGAACCTTGTATTACATCGGTTTCCAGGTAGGTCATCCTGTTCAGGGGATCCTGTGCATTTCTTCCTGTAAATGAAAGTGACGCGTATCGTTTGCTGCTGCTGGAAGAATAACCCATTGCAATTTGTCCCTCAGCATTGATAGTGATGGCGCCCATAAACCGATGCATAGGTGAGGATTCAGAACATGCCTGATCTCCCTGTGGGGAAAATGTACCTTGCTGAAACACGGACCATCCGGGGAAATTCCGTCTGAGCTCATACCATCGCAGCCCGGCAAGTCCGTCACCATTGGCATCAACAGTATGTGTAGCCACGAGGGACTGGTAGGCTCCGAAATTCCTGTACCAGGGACGGTTCATAATTGTTGCACTTTGAACATCGTAACCCTGGCCATCAGGGGACACCGCGCAATTGCGATCAGGACAAATATCCGATTTGAAAGATGATACTTCCTGGCTGGTTACTGGTTGAACAGATGATTGTGCAGCGTCTGAAAAGTCAACATGGAACCCGAGCAAACCGACGCTGTCACGATCCCGGCTATCCGAAGTAAAATCCTCATCGCTGAAGTACATGAACAATCCTGGTGTTCCGGAAGGAGCGGGGAGATTTCCTGCAAGAGACACCGGCGTGAGAGAAAAGTATTTGTTTTCGTTATCGGCTATACGCGTACGTTGAACGTTCACGGTAAGATCTCCGTTGATCATCTGTTGTTTGTTAAATGCCCAGATCGAACTACCGAGATATCCATTCTGAAAATCACGCGTAACTGCATACCATGCGTCGTGCCAGTTTCCGTATTTCGGGAAATCCGGATAAAAATTCAGGTCCGAAAAAGTATAGATATGCCAGCCATCGAGGGGATCAGGTGTTTTTGAAACTGCAACAATCAGTGAATTTACTTCGAGACCAAATGGTTGATCGCTTCCGAATTCCGTCATAATAAAGCGGTTTTCTAATTGATCATACCAGCTGATGCAATTACCAAATCCTTCATAGGTGGCGCCCGCAAGGTTTTGCATATAACCTTGTTTGAGAAGAATACCGTTGTTTTTACTGAAGATTCTGAAAAGAGTACTGCCCTGCGAGCCATGCGCAACCTGTATGATATGATCTGGCCCAACTGCGAGGCTGGCATCCGCAGGAGTCACATTCGTGTATCCTATGCCGTTGTAGCTCTGAAGCGTTTCCGAATTATACGAATCGATCAGTGTTTTTTGATTGCGCCCGGATTTTTGTGATGGTCTGGACTGACTTTGCGTTTGCCCGTCAAAATCAGACTGTACGGCATTTTCATCAAACTTTCTTTGCCGACTGAATTTCTTATGTACAGGCAGCTGTATTCCGGCGGCTACACGGCTTTTTGTGTTATTCCGTTCTTTCATCAGCATTTCTATCGACATGCCGGATACCGGAGCAGTTGAAACGAGTTTATGTCCCTGGAAGGAAACTGGGTTTTGCGCCTGCGCGGAAACCAAATGACTCAACGCCAGGAAAGCAATCAGGTTTAAAAGAAAACGCATATTGGATTTTGCCAACGGAAACCTTTCCGAAAAGGCAGGTATAAGACTCCAAATCATGCATTTTTATTGTTTTATGAATGAAAAAAAGTAAGAAGTGAGAAGTAAGCAGTAAGGAGGAAACAGCCGGGAAGAGTAGGGGGCAGAATACAGGATACAGAAAACCGGGGGGAAAAGATCAATTCATAACGTTAACTGAATTCCTCAGGTTAACTGCACATGTTCTGACAACTGACAACACAAAAATTGCAGCCTGGTTAAATTTATCTGTCACCCGTTGACCGTTGCCTTCTGTGAACTATGAACTTGCATCACCCCAATGCTCCTGCAATACAGGCACACATCAGGCATGCAATGGTTCCTCCAAGTAGGGCTTTGAGGCCCAGTTCAGTGAGGTTACGACGTTGATTTGGAGCAAGTTGACTTATACCACCGATTTGAATACCTATAGATGCGAAGTTGGCAAAACCGCAGAGTGCATAAGTAGTGATCAGGATCGATTTCGGATCGGCAATGGCGCCGCTGGTCTTCATTGATCCGAAAGTGAGGTAAGCCTGGAATTCATTGATCACGGTTTTTTCTCCCAGTAACTGTCCGACCTGGACCATTTCCTTTCCATCGACGCCGATCATCCAGGCGACTGGTGAAAAGATATATCCTAACAGCATCTGGAAGGAAAGACCGTCGTAACGTCCGCTGCTCATGCGTTTCACTACATCATTTAAACCCGTGTGGTAACCGATCGATCCGAGGATCCAGTTAAGGACATACATCAGGGATGTAAAAACGATCAGCATAGCGCCAACATTAACCGCCAGTTTCAAACCATCGGTTGTACCGATCGAAATGGCATCAAGCATGTTGTCACCCAGTTTTTCCTTATTGACGCGGATGGTATTATCGGTTTTTTCTGTCTGCGGAAAAAGAATTTTCGAGCAAACGATGGCCGCAGGCGCGCTCATAATGGATTGACTCAATAAATGCAGTGCAAAGAATTTCTGCTGATCTACATCGGTTCCGCCAAGGAAGCCGACATAAGCGGCAAGTACACTACCTGCAGTATTGGCCATTCCTCCGATCATAATACATAGAATCTCGCTCCGGTTCATTTTATCGAGGAACGGCCGGATCATCAGCGGTGCTTCGGTTTGTCCGAGGAAAATATTGGCTGCTGTAGATACACTTTCGGCACCTGATACCCGCAATTTGCTTAACAGCCATGCGAAAAAGTATACTACTTTCTGGAGGATTCCCAGGTAGTATAACAGGGCAGAGAGTGCAGCAAAGAAAATGATATTGGGTAAAACCTGGATAGCAAAAACATAGGCCCAGGAACCTGATGCATCAGCGAGATTTCCAAAAATAAACTCGATGCCTTTATGACTCAGATTGATGATCTCAACAAATTTCTCGGAGAGCCATTGGATAACGATTCGGAAGATATTGTATTTGCCACCGGAAAGTACACCGAGTGCGAAAGCGATTTGAGCGAAGATGCCAATACCGACAAGTTTCCAGTTGATCGCTTTCCGGTTATTGCTGAAAATATAGCACAGACCCAGCAGGAAGACTAAACCCAATAACCCGCGTAAAAGGCCGATACCAGTAACTTCCATGCAGTAGAAATGGTTAAAGGAGCAATATACAATTTAAATGGAAGTAGGAATAGTTTCAAAAGTATTCCCAACCCATCTTTTACCATTTAAATTTTGATCTGATTATTTCAACGAGCCCATGAATATCTGACGAGACCTTGAACTTTAAAATTAACAGTCCATACAAACCACAAAAGATGATTGATCGGATGGCGACATTAATAAAAATATTCTCTGTAACAGGAATTACGAACACAATAGCAAATGAAACTGTGCCAATCATAAGTGCCAACAGGTTCGATTTCGAAAAAGGTTGCATTCCAAATTTCTTATAGATAAGTCCCAATCTGATGGCATTAAAAACGGAAAGAGCTATTAAATTTCCATATGCTGGTCCCAATACATTGAATTTTTTAGTCAACCAATAATTAAGCGGGATGCTTAACCCAACTAATAGCATGTTTGTAAAAAATTCCAATCTCCAAAATTTCGATAACAACAGAATCTGCGTATTCAATCCTGTTGCCAGATCAATCAGTTTTGCAATACCGCTCACCAAAACAATACTGCCCAATAGGATATATTCCGGACCAAGAAATTTTGTTGCATCATCAACATTAAGTAAAACAAGTCCGAAAATCCCCAATCCAATTATTAATAAGTTCAAAGAAGTCTTCTTATAAAGTCGGTCAATTTTAATTAAATCCTTGCTTCTCCAGGCCTCCGCAATTACAGGTGTTGTTATGGATACCAGGCTTCTTTGCGGAACCTCCATCACTGTCACCAGGTAGGTTGCAATTGTGAATACCGCTGCATCTGCAAGGCCTCCTGCAGACTGACTGGCTATGATTATTGTATCATTTGTCCTGGCAATGATGTTCAGCATCGAACCTCCAAAAATAAACCCCGCAAACGGAAGCATTTTTCCTAACAGTCTGCGTGTAACGTGACTTGGTTTCGGCTGGATTGGGAGGTTGTTACTTTTTGTAAAGCTGAAAATGAAAATTAATACAGGAATGCCAAAAATGTATGAGTAGAGATTTATGAATGAAGGAAAGTTTATTATGCCTGATATAAACAATACTATCAATGCAGTAGTGATAATTCGAAATGCAAATTCTTTTAGCGCATTCGATAAAACGGTTTTTTTCAGACTCCAGGAATAAGCTTCAAATAAATAAAAAAATGTCAGACAAGCTGTAAATGGATATACCAGGTAAAAGTAATCGACAAACAACGGTGATCTGGCACCAAATTTCTTGATTATCGTGGATTCAAAAAATGGAAGAATGATGAACATCAGTAATACTCCTGTGAGACAAAGGAGTATTGTATAAAATGGAAGATCATTATCTTTCTTTTCAAGAAATGTGTTGTAAAATGGATAAAATTTTATTGTGATCGGGATGCTTCCCAAAGTGCATGCAGTCGCAAAAAGCAATGCAACATCAAGGATGATTCTTGTCAAACCTATTTGTTCAGCTGAAAAATACTTAGGAAAAAGAACTAAAATATTTATTGCACCGATGGCAAAACCGATATAGATGAAAATACTTGAAAGAATACTCTGCCTACGAACCTCGCCCATGTTCTTCTAGAATATTTAAAAAAGTTCTTTCTGCAAAGGGGTCATATTTTGCGGTTGCAGTTTCATGTGCTCTTTCTCCAATAATCTTCCAATATTTACTTGACTGCCATGCTCTTTCCATCGTCCTGTCAAATGAATATACATTGGCTCCTTCAGCAATAAATCCATTTTCTCCGTCGGAGATCCATTCCATGTGACCACCGACGTCAGTCGCAATTACTATTCTTCCGCAGATCATTGCTTCAACGACAGCAAGTGGCATTCCTTCGTTTAAGGATGGCATTAAAAGTAAATGATTGCTCTTCCAAACATTCCGGATATCCTTTGAATGCCCATGAAAAGTAATTCTTTCAGTGAGATCAAAAAACTGGACTAGCGCTTTGATATATCCTTCATCTATCCCCCTACCGTAAATATTAAGATGCCAGTCTCTGTTTTTCCACTTAGGCTTACTTAAAACCTCAATAATTATGTCGTGACCTTTATGATTGACAAGGAGATTTGCAACCATAGCGAATTCAACACGACCAGTGTCGTCAGGAAAAGGAACAATCGAAGTATCTGACAGATTTACCGGATTTCTAACAATTCCGCTGTTGGATATTTTACTCGCGAGATGTCTTTCGGCAACCTCAAGATTTCTTTCAGAAACAAACAGTACTCTGGACGCCCTTTGGAAAGCCTCTCGCACAATGTTTGCCTGGCTTTCATTTATTGGTTTTCCATATTCGACATTAACTTGAGTATTAATGATGAATTTGGCTTGCGATTTCTCCAGCTTTTTCAACAGTTCCGTGTCATCCAATATTGAATAACAGGAGCAACTATAAACGATAAGGTCTGGTTTCTTGGCAAATAAACTGTTATATGGATTAAAGATGCGATTTAGAAGAAAGTTTTTTGCTTTTTTCCAAACCCGGTTGAAAAGTGGAGTATGGTACGCTATATATCCTCTTCTGAAAATAATTTGTGCACCGTCATTTTGAAGAGCCGTCAGTTGAGGTACGAGATAATTCTTTTTATAAAATGAAATAAAGACTTCATGTTTTTCGTCCAATGCGAGTTTCGCGGCCTTCGCCCAAAGTTCTTCACTGCCACCCCAGGGATCTCTTACAATTGAAATAAAAGCAATCTTCATTCAGCTGTTTTTTCTGCCAGTACAATATTGTTCAAATATAAATCCTGACGATAAGGGAAAATTTTGCCAGCAATTATTGCAAACAGATTATTTGGAACAAAAACCAGAAATCGGAAAAGAGACCTGACAACCGGAATTTTTCTGACTCTAGAAATTATATGAAGATTCCAGTAAACGATTCTAAGCTGAGTGATTGCCTCAATATTTCCCCCGGTTTTGTCCTGGACAAGTATTTTAAATCCATTTGATTCAAACATATATTTCATTGCAAAGGATGTATACCTGGCATAGTCATTTGGAATTTCATGCTCACCATATGCGAATGGACAAGTGACTAATATTCTGCCACCGGGCTTCAAAACCCGTTTTAGTTCCATGAGAATTTCGGGGAGATTAAATACATGTTCAAATACCTCACTGCTGAATATAGCATCAAAATAATTGTCTTCGAAGGGTAACGTTTTCCCATCGTAAAAAACGTCGACTTTCTCCTGACTGTATGTTTCACCTTCGCCCTTAAAATCAACGCCTATGTAATTTGATACTTTGAATAAATGTTCATATGGTTTTTGGCCACATCCAAAATCCATTAACCGGCCATTAAGGTTTGGCGCATATTGTCTGATTTTACGATAAAGGTTTTGCTTGATCAGAAATACGGGACTTGTAATATTTGGATTAAATTCCCTTTCAAGGTTTCTCGCCAGACTCGTCATATTGCTATTTTAATTCAATTGTCAGGTACTTAGAATTCCCCTTGTTTACTTATTTTTGACACTATTCTGATTTCATTAAAAAGTGCATGAAACTACTGAACAAAATCGTAAACAAATTTGGATATACGCTAACCTCGAATAAACCCAGTATTCCCCCGGATATTCTTGCAGACCAAGCATTTATCGAAATTTTTAATCAATGCCGGCCATTTACGATGACGTCTCCGGAACGGTTGTTTTCATTGTATCAATCTGTCAAATATCTGGAAGAAAATAATATACAAGGAGATTTCGTTGAATGTGGGGTTTGGAAAGGCGGTAGCTGTATGTTAATGGCCCTCACATTACTGAAATTTAAAAACACGTCGAGGAAAATATTTTTATACGACACTTTCGAAGGTATGTCTGCTCCAACAAGCAACGATACTGTGGCAGGAGACGGCAGGTTGGCATCTGAACTGTTAAGTTCATCGGATAAAAATGATCCGAATTCAGTCTGGTGTTATTCTACACTTGACGAGGTCAGGGCTAATATCAGCAAGATTGGTTACCCTTCTTCTAACCTGAAACTTATCAAAGGGAAGGTTGAAGATACCATTCCCGGTGAGATCCCAGCAAGTATCGCTCTTTTAAGATTAGATACTGACTGGTATGAATCGACATATCATGAACTCACCCATTTGTATGACCTTCTTGTAAAAAATGGTGTTCTGATTATTGACGATTTCGGATTTTGGGAAGGGGCAAAAAAAGCAGTTTTACAATTTTTCAACGAAAGAAATTTGCGACCAATAATAAACAGAATTGACGACACGGGAAGAATAATTATAAAGACAGAAATCTGATCTGAAAAACACTACCTACCGAACTAACCGCTATGAAATACCCCCTTTTTTGGATATTTGTATTTCTATTTTTATTTCAGATTAATGGTATTTGCCAGGTTAACCTCAATAACGGTCTTGTAGCGCGTTATGCTTTCGATGGAAATTCAAATGATGTATCCGGCAATAATCATCACGGTGTTATTCACAATGGAATAGTTCCCGGAATTGATAGATATGGTGCGCAGGGTAAGTCATATTATTTTGACGGTGTTGATGACTATATTTCTGTTGATGATACTGATGGGGATTTTTCTACTCCTCAAATGAGTATTTCTATCTGGTTTAAAGCGAATGATACCAGACTTCAAAATCTTGTTGGTAAAAGAAATTTTACTGCTGCACCTCCCAGCGGACAGCAATTTCAGTTTTTTATTAATTATCCCCCGGCTCCTGGTATTGGCTCAAATATTATTTCTAGTCTTAATGGATGTGGCGACATCACAATAATGAGTTATACCAATACTGGTGAACCCATCTGTGCACAAAAATGGTACAACGCGGTAATTGTTTTTGACGGCCAGTTTCATAAAATTTACATCAATGGTGTACTCAAAAAATCGGTAGCGAGTAGTTTTAATTCGATGGCTCTTTGCAATAGTGAGTTGAGATTTGGAAACTGGTGGGAAGGAGACTTAATTCCTTTTAAAGGTTACATGGATGATGTGCGTTGGTATAACAGACCGTTGACCAATGACGAGATAGTTGAGTTGTATAAAGATCGCCCTGCCGACATTTCAAGTAGTACAAACTTTTATTTTGAGCAGCAGATTTGCGATCCGAATAGTTTTCAATTTACAATCAATCAGTCATTTTATAACAACTTCAGGTGGCACTTTGGTGACGGATCACCAGTAAGTACAATCAGAAATCCAATACATAAATATCCCGGTAATGGTAGTTACGAGGTTTTATTAGTCGCCGGTAGTGGCGCGTGTACTGACACAGTAAGAAAATTGCTCTACATCGATTATTTAAAAACAGCTGTCATATCACCCAGGGATACAGTGATTTGTTTGGGGCAGGAAGTAACATTGAAATCTGATAGTGCAACTCAATACTGCTGGAATGGAACAGTTCAAACCAGGGAACTTACAATCAAGCCCAGTCAGAAGACTTCCTATGTGGTTACTGTCAGGAAGGATGGACCAAATCTTATTCCGAATGGTAATTTTAGTTCCGGAAATACAGGGTATACATCGGACTACTTTTATAATTCACCCAATGCTGGAACTGGTGAAATTTTCATTGGAACCAATCCGCAGGCGTGGAATACGGCGTTCTGTTCAAATTGTGGTGACCATACAAATGGGACTGGAAATTTGCTTATGGTTAATGCACCCCTGGCGCAGGATAGTAGAGTTTGGTATCGCAATGCAACGGTATTCAAAAATACAAATTATAGTTTCTCCTTCTGGATTTATACGAATTCCTCAGGCAATCAACCTGCTGTAGGAGTAAAAATTAACAATCAAATTATCGGTAGCTATTCCACTGTTGCAGGCAACAATGATAAATGGACCCGGGTTTCATTCAACTGGAATTCAGAAAGTGTGACTGCAGCAGCAATATCAATATTCAGCACAAATCTGTCTACGTCGACTGGAAATGATTTTGGTCTGGATGATATTTCTTTTAATACAACAACTTTAATCCGGGATTCTGTAACAGTTGATGTGAAAAACAAAATCGGTGCATTAGTTGCGAATCCGGACACAGCAATTTGTCCGGGAGCAAGTTTACAACTGAACGTCACGGGTTCGGAAAAAATACGATGGTCTCCATCTACCGATATTTCTGATGCAACCAGTTTGTCGCCAATATTGTTTCCTACGAAAACTACTACTTATGTAGTATCGAATATTGATAACTCCATTTGTCCGGCCAGTGACACTGTGGTTGTTACACTGAAAACAAAACCGGCAGTGATAGTTACCAACGATACTTTGTATTGTGTAGGCAAACCTGGTTTTGCAGGTATTCAAATGAGCTCAGGAGGAGGCGCCAGCTATCATTGGTTTCCTGCCACGGGATTGAGTAATGTCAATATTGCTAACCCTATCGCGAATCCAACGGCGACAACTGTTTATAGGGTGTCCGTTACCGGTAGTAATGGATGTATTGATACAGGTGACGTTCAGATTACAGTTTCAGCATTTGCGAATGTAAAAGCATCTGCCGATGCAATTCTTTGTTCCGGGAAATCTGCAAATCTTGCGGCGACAGGTGGAACTGATTATCATTGGACTCCCGCTTTGGGTCTATCATCAAATAGTATCGCCAATCCGGTGGCTACTCCTTCTCAGACTACTTCCTATATTGTTAATTCACCTTCTGCTGGTGCCTGTTCGGGAAAGGATACGGTTGTTGTTACAGTTAATGCAAATCCAGTAATCAATTTAAGTCCGGGTGATACAATGATTTGTTCCGGAACGACCGTTCAGTTATCGGCAAGTGGCGGATCTCAATACACATGGTTACCTGCGACCGGATTGTCAAGCAGTTCCATCTCAAATCCGAGAGCGAGTCCAGCAATAAAAACAACGTATGCAGTTGAGGTGACGGACATCAACGGATGTAAGTCGTCCGGATCTGTTACAATAGATGTGAAACAAACGGTCGCGATAAAAGCCTCCGCGGATCTGACTACGTGTTATGGTAAGTCAGTCAATATTTCTGCAAGTGGTGCGTCTGACTACGCCTGGTCGCCATCAACAGGATTGTCGTCTTCAGGTATTGCAAACCCAATCGCCAATCCTGCGGTAACTACCAGTTATGTTGTAACATCACCTTCAGCTGGCGTATGTTCAGGAAAGGATACGGTAATAGTTGTTGTGAATCCATTGCCAAAGCTGAATGTCTCGCCTTCCGAATCTCTTGTGTGTGCGGGTGGCTCAGTTCAATTGAGTGCAGCAGGAGCTGAGAGTTATACCTGGAGTCCCGCGTCAGGTTTAACAAATGCATCTATTGCTAATCCTGTTGCAAAACCACAATTCACTACTAACTATACTGTAAAAGGTATCAGCCCCGATGGTTGTGTGGATAGCTTATCTGCCAAAGTAATTGTTGGCCCGGCAGGAAAAATATTTGTACCCAATGCATTTACACCGAATGGAGATGGCTTGAATGATTGCTTCAGTGTGAAGTCTGCCGCCGGCGCAACTTCGTTTGAACTTGCGATATATAACAGGTGGGGGGAGAGAGTCTTCCATTCCAAAGACCCGTTAAAATGCTGGGATGGAACTTATAAAGGAAATGTGCAACCCAATGGAAATTTCGCCTACTACCTTAAGGTGATCTCAGATTGCGGAAACATAAATGAAAAGGGTTTGATTACACTAATAAAATAAGGAACAGAAAAATTGAAAACTGTAATTAATAAAACAAACAGGGAACTATGAAAAAGATCATTTTTTATTCCGCACTTCTAATGCTTACCGCAGCGCTGTTCTCATGTAAGAAAGATGAATGTGAAGATGTAGTTTGTAAAGAATGTGTAGAATATGTCAAGTTAAAAGATGGGTTGATTGCATATTACAAATTCGATGGTAATGTTGCAGATTCCAGTGGCAGGAACAATCATGGTACAATTCACGGCGGACTTGCTTATTCCACCGATAAAGCGGGAACAGCTAACAGCGCTGCTGAATTCGATGGCGTTGATGACTATGTGATTGCAAATGAAACGAGCAATCTTTCACCTGCTGCAATTACTATCTCTGCTTACTACAACACATCATCGACTGAGATCCAGGCTTTAGTTAACAAAAGAAAAGACTATACCCTCAACGATGCAGAAAGTAATACCGGTCTGAGCTGGTCCGTGAATGCTCGAAGCGGAATTTATGAAGGTTTCAATGCAGCACAGTTTGGAGTAGTACCCAACACCGGCAATTGTACAACTTCGGCAGGTATCAATGCGGAAGATCTTGTTTATTCCATGCAGTCCATTCAACCCAATAACTGGTACCACATCGTCTGCATTTTTGACAATGGAAGCGAACGCATGTATATCAATGGAGAACTTAAACATGCGATAACACGTCCGTCAACTTCTTTAAAACAATGTACAGGGGGGCAGTTGGTGATTGGATCTTTCGTGAAAGGCTTTCCCGCGTTTTTCAAAGGAAAGTTAGATGATCTGAGAATTTATGACAGAGCGCTGAATGAGCAGGAAATTGCTGAATTGGCAAAAGAATATTAAGCAGAATTATTTTTCAAAATGGAAAGCGCAACCAATAAAATAGTTGCGCTTTATATTTGAGGCCTTCCTGCAATAGCTTTAATACTTTCTACAATACTTGAAATAAAAAAACCCCGGTACAACTACCGGGGTACTATTAATTTTTAATGTCGTCGATTACGCCATATGTGCTTCAATCTTCTTCAGGAAGTTACCTTTAGGTTGTGCACCTACGAGCTTATCAACCACTTTGCCATCTTTTATGAATAGTATAGCTGGAATAGAAGTTATACCGTAGTTGATCGATAATTCAGGATTATGGTCAACATTCACTTTACCGACATTCACCTTCCCTTCATATTCTTTTGAAATTTCTTCCACGATCGGACCGATCGCACGACAAGGTCCACACCATTCAGCCCAAAAATCAATCATGGATAATTTTTCAGAAGATAAAACTTCAGTTTGAAAATTGTTGTCGTTGAATTCTTTTGCCATTGATAGAGTATTTAATTTTTTAAGTTGTCAGTTGTCTGTTATCAGTTCACAGTCCTGCTTTTCTATTCAGTTTTCTGTTTACTGTTTCCTGTAATTTATCAAAGTTAAGTCCAATTTGACATACATGAAGCATTGTCATCAATTGGGGGATATCGTTTCGACTGTTACAGATAAGTCAGGATTCTCATATAAAAACGCAGCCATTTCGTCATTCATTTCAAAGCCTTTGTCACGACTATGAAATACCACTTGTTTATCACCTTTAAGTTCTTGAAAAACAAACTTTAAGCGCGCTTTGCCGGGATGCGTTTTAACATTTCTTTCAAGAAATTCCAGCTGCTGTTCGGTGAAAAGATTGGGATTGATATGCAGCTGCATCTGCCGGGTAAGCGTTTTTCTTATCGTCTCCAGCAAACAGATCTCTGACACCCTGAAATTCCATTCATTCCTGCTTTCCCATTTTTCAAACTTCCCGGTGATGAAAACGCAGGTACCCGTCACGAAATAATTGGCATACTTCACATAAACATCTCCGAAGAGCGTCAGTTCGAATTTTCCTGAAAAATCTTCCAGGTTCAATACGCCATACTTCTTACCTGTTCTTGAAAGTTTATGTTGTGAACCGGTGACAAGACAAGCCAGCCTGAAAGGTTTTGTTGGCTGTGGCTGCGTAGCAATAGACTCTTTGAATTCATTGAAAGCGGCAACAGAAGTGATATCGTAATGCTTCATTTCAAAACGATAGTGATCCAGCGGATGTCCGCTTAGAAACATCCCCGTGATTTCTTTCTCCTTATCCAGCAATTCCGTCAATGACCAGGTTGGACAATCAGGAATCTTTGGCGGCGGGATGTCATGCATCACCGGAAGATCACCGAACAATGTGTTGGCATTGTTCGTG
Source organism: Pollutibacter soli (assembly GCA_029269725.1). Lineage (GTDB taxonomy): Bacteria > Bacteroidota > Bacteroidia > Chitinophagales > Chitinophagaceae > Pollutibacter > Pollutibacter soli. Next base: position 408,028 of record JARJHS010000001.1, read on the forward strand.
GACTGACTCTGCCAGATATTTCCGTATTTAATGATTTTTTCCAAGCCAGAAACCGTTTCTCCATCTGCCACATGAAAATATTGTGCCCTGTGCAGATCAGGATAAAAATCAAATGCTCCAGCAGTTGCAAGACTCTCCAGCGATTTCTTGTTTGCCGTACGCTGATTGACTCTTTTCACAAGATCGAAAACGGTTTTAAACGGACCGCGTTTTTTTCTCTCTTCGATAATCGATTCTACAGCGGCTTCACCCACGCCTTTAAGTCCACCCAACCCGATACGTATTTCACCTTTGTTATTTACTGCAAAGCCTTTGAGTGATTCGTTGATATCAGGGCCGAGTACTTTCAATCCCATTCGTTTACATTCTTCCATGAAAAATGTAATCTTTTCAATATTACCTGCATGATTCAATACCGCAGCCATAAATTCCGCCGGGTAATGTGATTTCAGATAAGCGGTCTGGTAAGCAACGAATGCATAACAAGTGGAATGCGATTTATTAAACGCGTATTGCGCAAAGGCTTCCCAGTCTGTCCAGATCTTTTCCAGTTTGTCTACCGCAAAACCTTTAGCAGAAGCACCCGCAATAAACTGCCCTTTCATTTTATCCAGTACAGCCTTTTGTTTTTTACCCATCGCTTTACGAAGTACATCCGCATCACCTTTACTGAAACCGGCCAGCTTTTGCGCAAGCAACATTACCTGCTCCTGGTATACTGTAATACCATAAGTTTCGCGCAGGTATTCTTCCATTTCCGGTAGATCATAGGTGATCGTTTCCCGTCCATGTTTACGATCAATAAAGTTCGGAATGTAAGCAAGCGGACCCGGACGATACAATGCGTTCATCGCAATAAGATCGTCAAACTGGTCAGGCTTTAATTCACGCAGATACTTCTGCATGCCCGGACTTTCAAACTGAAAGGTTCCGATTGTTTCTCCCTTCTGATATAGTTGAAAAGTCTTTTCATCATTCAATGGAATCGTATCGATATCGATTTCCAATCCATAATTTAATTTGATAAGTTCGAGCGCAGTCTTCAGGATATTCAGCGTTCGTAATCCAAGAAAGTCCATCTTGATTACGCCTGCTTCTTCAATCACACTTCCTTCAATCTGTGTTACCCAAAGGCTCGAATCTTTTGCTGTACAGACAGGAATTAATTCAGTAAGATCTTTTGGTGCGATAATGATACCCGCCGCATGTATGCCTGTGTTGCGAACAGAACCTTCAAGAATTTCTGCTTCATGTAATACCTGGCTTCTTACATCTTCAGTAGCCTTATAGATATCTCTTATCTTTTTTACATTCTCAATTTCATCTGCAGAAAGTGATTCTTTTTCTTCCAGACTTTTCTCACCACTGATAGGCGCGTGCAGAATTCTTTTCAGAGAAATACCCGGGCGCTCAGGAACCATTTTGGTAAGAATGTTCGACTCTACCAACGGAAGATCCATCACACGCGCCACATCTTTGATACTCAGTTTAGCAGCCATTGTGCCATAGGTGATGATCTGCGCCACCTGGTTCTGTCCGTACTTGCCAACAACATAATCGATCACTTTCTGGCGGCCTTCGTCATCAAAATCAGTATCTATATCCGGCATCGATTTACGATCCGGGTTCAGAAACCTTTCAAAAAGAAGATTGTATTTGATCGGGTCAATATTAGTGATGCCGACACAATAGGCTACTACGCTTCCCGCAGCGGATCCGCGACCGGGTCCGATGAACACACCGATCTCGCGACCGGCTCGAATGAAATCAGACACGATCAGAAAGTATCCCGCAAACCCCATGGTTCGGATGGTGAACAGTTCAAAACGGATTCTTTCATCGATTTCCGGAGTAATCTCGCTATATCTTTTATTGGCACCTTCCCAGGTCAGGTGTTCCAGGTAGTCTTCCTGTGTAGAGAAATTTTTTGGTACTGGGAAATGGGGGAGAAGGATATCTCTTTTCAAATCCAGCAGTTCAACCTTATCAACAATCTCCCTTGTATTATCGATCGCTTCTTCCAGGTCGGAAAACCCGGAAAGCATTTCATCATGCGTTTTGAAATAAAACTGGTCATTCGGAAATGCAAAGCGTTTGTTTTTTGCAAGAACATCGTCATCTGTAAACTCTCTCAACGCCGGAGTTGCCAGTTTTTCGCCTGTGTTAATACAAAGCAAAATATCATGTGCGTTGAAGTCGGTCTGATCAACATAATGCGAATCATTCGATGCAATCACCTTCACATTATATTTTTTCGCAAACTTTAACAGCACTTTATTTACCTTTTCCTGTTCGGGTAGGCCATGCCGTTGTAATTCGACGTAATAGTCTTCCTGGAAAATATTCAGCCACCATTTGAACTCGTTTTCACCATCTGCCTCTCCTTTTTTCAGAATGGTCTGCGGAACCAACGCGCCAAGGCAGCAAGTGGTTGCAATCAACCCCTCGTGATACTTGTGTATCAGGGTTTTATCAATCCTTGGATACTTTCCGTACATGCCTTCGATAAAACCCAATGAAGTCAGTTTCACCAGGTTCTTATAGCCAGTTTCATTTTTGGCAAGAAGAATCTGGTGATGACGCGGATCCTTTTCTTCTTTGGAAAAAGTTTTTCGTGTACGATCAGTGGTGATATAAAATTCGCAGCCAACAATAGGCTTTACTTTCAGCGGACTTTTTTTATCATCAGGATTAACCTTATGTTTATATGCCTCAGCAACAAATTGAAATACACCAAACATGTTACCATGATCGGTGATGGCAAGGGCAGACATATTATCTTTGATCGCTTTCGAATATAACGCTTGAATTGAGGCAGCACCATCAAGTAAAGAGTACTGGGTATGGACATGCAAATGAGAGAACCTGTTCATTTGTTAAAGATGGTCTTAAATTTGTGCAGAAACACACGAAGTTCGGTAATAATCAGGCGTATGTCGCGTTTGATTTTCCACAAAACTTGCATATCGGGGATGCATTTATTATTTTGTTTGACTAAACGGACGGTCTTGAAACTTCTGAAACCCTACATGGCCATACTGGTCCTGCCAGTATTTCTATTCAGCTGCTCGGCCCAGAAAAAAGCAGCCGGAACATCTGCCAGTCACCGGACTAACGGTTCCCCTTTTATTGAAAATATCTCGGTTTCCTCATCAGGAAGCGGAAAATCCAAACAATCGGAGCCCAACCTGCCCGATCTGAAAGACAATTACAGCTACCAGGTGGAAATTGGTAATATGGCGAATATTGAGCAATCGTTACCAAAACAGTTCAAATACGCGATCCTGCTGGATGTCGATGTGGAAGAACTTAATAACCAGGACCTGCTGGATTATATTGATTCCTGGTGGGGTACGCCATATCGCTATGGCGGAAACTCGACTGATGGAATCGATTGTTCAGCTTTTACCCAGGGTTTGCTTTCTGCTGTCTATAATATCGAAATCCCCAGGATTGCCCGCGAACAGAAGAAGCACTGCGTCAGCATAAAATCTGCCCGTCTTCAAACCGGGGATCTCGTATTCTTCAATACGCGCGGCGGAGTTTCGCATGTCGGCATCTATCTCTGCAATAATAAGTTCGTACATGCTTCAACCTCCAACGGAGTCACGATCAGCGATCTTGATGATCAATATTGGAGCAGGAAATATGTCGGTGCCGGAAGGCCGAAAGGAGAAGCAGTAGCTAAGGATTAAGTGGTAAGTTTTGGGTATAACGTAAAACGTAGAACGTAAAACGCAGGCTTATCAGGATGTTGTTTGTTTAATTAAATTCCCCCGGCAAATCATCAAACACAAACCAATCGCGAGTATCAACGTTCAACGTTAAACGTTCAACGTTCTACGTTAAACCTAATTGAGTGAGCTGTTCTTTACCTTGCTATTCACCGCAGGTACCTGTTCTTCTCTTACATAAAAATTCGGATCCACTTTTACGGATTGAATATTGCTTTTCAGTTTCAGATCTTTTGATGCTGTACCAGGATAAATCCACTGCGATTCACCGCCATTGATACTAATCTTCACCGGTACATCATATCCTGGAATGCAATCTGTCCAGCGGTAACTTAATGTTTTTCCCTTCACACTGTATTCCAGTTTTGGAATAAGAATATGTCTTAGGTATTGATCAAATAATTTTGAAAGATCGCGACCGGCTTTTTTGCTCCAGTATTTTTCGATATCAGCAGTGTTTGCCGTTGTATGATACCAGGTCGAACTCATTTCGCGTAATGCCTGGCGAAATGCTTCATCGTCTTTGAAGAACTGCCTGAAATAATGGATCAGGTTGCCTCCCTTATAGTACATATCACCTGAGCCTTCTTCATTTACTCCATAAGGACCGATGATCGGGCTCTTGTTTTGTATCAAAGCCCTTGTTCCGCTTACATAGGCCAATCCTGCTTCTTTCCCGCTCTGGCATTGCGTATAAATGGTTTCGCTGTAATTGGTAAAACCTTCATGCAGCCACATATCGGCGATATCATTTGAAGTGATATTGTTTCCAAACCATTCGTGACCACTTTCATGAATGATGATAAAATCCCATTTCAACCCGTATCCCGATCCGGAAAGGTCGCGTCCGCGATAACCGTTCTGGTAGCCGTTACCGTAAGCCACTGCACTCTGATGTTCCATACCAAGATGAGGCGATTCAACCAGCTTGAATCCATCTTCATAAAAAGGATATGGCCCAAACCAGTATTCAAAGCATTTGAGCATCAGCGGTGCCTGCTGAAATTGCGTTTTTGCTTTTTCGAGATTATAATCCAGCACCCAATAGCTGCAATCCAGGTTCCCTTTCTCCCCGGCATAATTCTCAATCCAGTTTACATATTTGCCAATGTAAGGAATGATATTATAACTGTTGATTGGGTTGGTGACCGCCCAGGTCCAGGTGATCTTTCCTTCGCCAGCCAGTTTTTTTTCACGAAGGCGACCATTGCCCACGGCTGTCAGTGTATCCGGCACCGTTATACTTAAAGTAGCGCTGTCAGGCTCGTCGCTCTGGTGATCTTTACATGGGAACCACACACTGGCACCAAGGCCCTGGCAAGCCACACTCATCCATGGATTTCCGGCTTTATCTTTTACAAAAATCCAACCGCCGTCCCATGGCGGATTTTTCGCAACCTTTGGTCCGCCGGCATATTCCAGCATTACTTCCTGTGCTGAACCTATCGCTGGTGTGTTAGGAAATTGCAGATAAGCAACATTCCCATCCCGCGTGATCTGCAGTGGCTGCCCATTCCATGTTGCTGCCGTGAGTTCCATTGGTTGCTGCAAATCAATCTGCATTCGATTGCCTGATTTTATCACCTGGAAACCCATCACCACATTTCCCGAGATTTTTCTGGAGTTATAATCCGGCGTAACAGAAACCGCATAGTGTTTTACATCCCACCACCCACGATCTTCATTGATCGTACCACGTAAAGTATCCTGTTTTGAATATGATTTTGCTTGTCCGTTAAGTTGTGCCTGTATACCAGTAGTGATGAAAGTCAGACTCAGAAAAAACAATGGAGCTGCAAGGGTACGGCAGATTTTTGAAGGTTTTCTCATTGATGTAAATTGTTTATCCGGCAGACCTTTCAGCCGGAATAAGCTATAAATTTATGGGCTTATCCACAATACCTGTAATGATTCTTTTACGAACGGTCAGCCTTTCAATTATTGTTTGTATTTATACCCTTTCCGGATGCAGTGGGAACCCTGATTCCCGAAATGATACCTTTTATTACAATCAACCTGAAGGCATCCGCACACTTGATCCTGCCTATGCAAAAAATCAGCCGGTGATGTGGGCAGTACATCAATTGTATAATACATTAACTGAGGTCGACAGCCAATTAAATATTGTACCGGCTCTTGCAAAAGAATGGACACTTTCTGAGGATAGGCTCATCTATAAGTTTCTTCTTCGAAACGATGTTAATTTTCAGGATCATGCTGTTTTCGCCGGTGGAAGAGGCAGGAAACTGGTTGCTGCAGATGTAGTTTACAGCTTCAACAGAATTATCGATCCTGCAGTTGCCAGTTCAGGTGCCTGGATATTTAACAGCAGAGTTGCAACAAATGATCCTTTTGTTGCCGTGAATGATTCTGTATTCGAGTTGAGATTGATCAGGCCCTGTCATCCGATACTCGGAATATTAAGCATGCAATACTGTTCGATTGTTCCGCATGAAGCTGTTGAAAAATATGGAAAGGATTTTGGACGCCATCCCGTAGGTACCGGACCATTTCAGCTAAAGTCCTGGGATGAAGGGCAGACGATGATTCTGCTTAAAAATAAAAATTACTATGAAAAAGATGAAAGCGGTTATACCTTGCCGTATCTCGATGCTGTAAAGGTTTCTTTCCTGGACAATAAAACGGCTGAATTCCTCGAGTTCCAGCAGGGTCGATTGGATTTTATCAATGATATCGATCCGAATTTTAAAGATGAAATACTAACACGGAACGGAGGATTGAAGAAAGAGTGGGAAGGAAAGATTCAGTTGTTTAAACATCCCTATCTGAATACGGAATACCTGGGTTTTCTCTCGGACGACAATAGTCCGCTTCTGAAAAATTCACCATTGCGTTTGCGGCAGGTTCGTCAGGCAATGAACTACGCGATAGATAAGAGAAAGATGATGTTGTACCTGCGCAATTCCATTGGTACACCTGCGGAAAACGGTTTTGTTCCTGATGCATTACCGGGGTTTGATAAGGGTTCGGTACAGGGTTACATTTATGACAAATCAAAAGCAGCTGCCTTGCTTGCAGAAGCAGGATTTCCTGGCGGTAAGGGATTGCCGGTTACCAAGTTGATCACAACTCCCGTATATGCTGAACTCGGCGCTTTTATCGTGAGGCAATTCGAAGAATCCGGAATTCCTGTTCAGCTGGAAACGGTACAGAGAAGTACATTGCTTGAACAGATCGCCGGTGAACAGGTGTTGTTTTTCCGCGGAAGCTGGATTGGCGATTATCCCGATCCTGAAAACTATCTCAGTGTATTCTATGGTAAAAACCCGGTGCCTCCCAACAACACACGCTTCAGTAATAAACAGTATGATCAATTATATGAAGAGGCGATACAGGAAACCAACGATTCATTACGACTTCAACTGTACCGAAAAATGGATCAGCTGGCAATGAACGAAGCTCCGGTCATTCCACTTTGGTATGATATGGCAATACATCTTGTAAGCCCCAATATCAGCGGGTTTGGACCGAATGGTTTGAATATGCTGGAGTTGAGGAGGGTGAGGAAAGGGAAGGCCGGGTGAAGTTTACAGCTCACAGTTCACCGTTCACAATTGAAACAGCCAGCCTGCCGTCAGGCAGGTTCATAATTCATAGTTTGAACAGCCAGTTTAAAGTTTATAATCACTTCCAAATTGATCACAATCAATTCACCCAAAAATGTAGGTATGCCATGCCTGGCGTCCCTGCATTTTTATAAAAAAATCAAAATGATATCGATTACTAAAAATCATTGACCCTTAAAATCGTAGAGACGTCATGCATGACGTCTCTACGATTTTAAGGGTCCTGAAACATATCAAGGCACCGATTTATTCAACATTCAGCTGAATCTGCTACTTTTTTTCATTACATCAGGAACATAAATCAATCAACCGCCGGCTGTTCCCTACTTACTACTTGCTACTTACTACTCACTGTTTCGCTTTAGCCTTAAACACCTTTTCAAACTTCTCCAGCTTGGGCCTGATTACAAAATAACAATACGGTTGATTTGGATTGTTCTTGTAATAATTCTGATGGTAATCTTCTGCCGGATAAAAGTTTTTGAACTTTTCAATCACGGTAACAATGGGTTTTCCGAAGGCACCACTCTTATCCAATTCTTCTTTATAATGAACGGCTTTCTTATGCTGATCTTCATTATGATAAAATATCGCGCTGCGGTATTGCGGGCCTACATCATTACCCTGGCGGTCCATCGTGGTAGGGTCATGTGTCTGCCAGAAAACTTCAAGAATTTCGTCAATACTAACCTTTGAAGGATCATAAGTAAGCTGTACAACTTCTACGTGCCCGGTATTTTTTTCACATACCTGCTCATAAGTTGGATTTGCCACATGGCCTCCACTGTATCCACTCTGTACTTTCACTACGCCCTCCATTTGCTGGAAGATCGCTTCTGTACACCAAAAACATCCAGAACCAAGCGTGATGGTTTCTGTATTCATATTTGAAATATATTTCGCGTTTGTAAACTGGGTCGACCCGGGAGATTCGTGTTGCGTGCACGAAAAAAGAGCTGCGGTGAGCACCGCAATTCCTGCGAAAACTGACTTTATCATTGCCTCAAGTAAATTTAGTTCATGCGTCTACAAAGTTCCGTGTTGGATATCTTATCTCCAACGCATTTAACTTAATACTGATATAATGTTCCATGTAAATGTACGGTTTTAACAATACGTTAAGTGAGCAGTGGTGATAATCTGGAACAGATTATTTTCCTTTTTCATACTAACTTTACCGGTTTTACTGATCGACTTTCATGAAGTTATTTCCCGAATCTGCAGGCGTTCAACTGGAGTTTGATAAAGTACGGCACCTCCTTGCCGAACATACCAGGACCATCTACGCAAAAGAAAAAGCGTTGGATCTCCGTGTGCACACACGCAAGGAATACATAGAAACCGAATTACAACAAAGTCAGTCATACTTATATATTCTTCAGCAGGGGCAACCATTCCCCAATGATTTTATCCAGAATATTTCCCGTGAACTTCAGCTGCTCGGTATTCCAGGAGCCGTATTAAGTGCAGAAGATTTTTTGCAGGTCAGGCGTCTCGCTGAAAATACAAAAGATATTTTCAGATGGTTCGATGCTGACCGCCAATCGGCGTACGAATCTTTATACCGTGTGATTTCTTCAACACACTACGAAAAAATAATTCTTCAGCAGATTGATGAAATACTCGATGAGCAGGGCGTTGTAAAAGACAATGCTTCAGAAGGGTTGTCGTCGATAAGAATGAGTTTATACCGGAAACGTGGGGAACTCCGGAGATTGTTTGACAGGATAGTTCAAAAACTCAGTAAGTCAGGATATACTGCAGATATTGATGAAGCATTTCTTAACGGCCGTCGTGTTGTTGCGATTTATGCCGAGCACAAAAGACAGGTGAAGGGTATTCTCCATGGGGAAAGTGACACACGCAGAACCTCCTATATCGAACCGGAAGAAACCATCGAACTCAATAATGATATTTTTTCTCTCGAGAACGAAGAACGCGCAGAAGTGTATCGCATTCTGAGAAAACTGACTGAACTACTCTCATCGCATGCGCCTCTATTGAAAACCTGGTTTACCATCGCAGGTGAATTTGATTTTATAAGGGCAAAGGCCAAACTGGCTTCAGACTTACATGCAGTTCATCCGCAGATTTCTGATCGCTCAGGAATCGACCTGATAAAAGCCTATCATCCATTATTATTTCTTTATAACAAAAAGAACGGCAAGCCTGTAGTACCTGTCAATATTCAACTGAATGATAAAAACAGGATACTCGTAATTTCTGGTCCAAATGCTGGTGGAAAAACAGTTACATTAAAAACCGTTGGGTTATTACAACTCATGGTGCAAAGCGGTTTGCTTGTTCCTGTTCATCCCGATTCCAGTTTCGGGATTTTCAAACAACTGATGATTCATATAGGCGATACGCAGAGCATAGAGTTCGAATTGAGTACTTATAGTGCTCATTTGAAGAATATGAAGTCTTTTATGGAGCAGGCGAATGGAAGAACGTTGTTCTTTATTGATGAATTAGGAAGTGGAAGCGATCCTGATCTGGGTGGTGCTTTTGCGGAAGTGTTTCTTGAAGAGTTACTGAAAAAACATGCGATTGGTATTGTAACCACGCATTACCTGAACCTGAAAGTAATGGCCAGCAAAACAGCTGGCATCGTGAATGGTTCGATGGCATTTGACGAGAAAAATCTTTTGCCTCTGTACCAACTCAATATTGGTAAGCCCGGGAGTTCCTATACTTTTTCAATTGCCGAGAGAATAGGATTGAATCCACAGTTGATCAATCGTGCGCGTCAGTTGGTGGATGACAATCATTTTAAGCTCGACAAGCTCTTAAACGCAACTGAACAGGATCTGCGAAAAATTCAACAGAAGGAAAAAGAATTACAGAGCTTATTGAAAGAGAATGAGAAGTTAAAAAAAGAAATGACCCAGTTGCTGGATAAAGAGAAACACAGGCAACAAGTCGAATTGCTCAAACAACAGAACCGTATAACCGAAGAACGCATCGCCTATTTGAAAGACATGGAGCGAAAGCTTCGTCAATTGGTATTCGACTGGCGCCGCGCAGAATCTGACAGTGATAAAAAAGATATCATGCGCCAGATGCAGGCCCTTCTGTTCAAGCAAAAAGAAAAACAGGTCAGCGAAAAAGTGAAGAAAAAATTCGACGAGAAATACGTGGAGTTGAATGAAGAACCGCGCGAAGGGGGAAAGGTGTTAATGAAACAAAATAACCAGGTAGGATTACTTACGGAGATACGTGGAAAGAAAGCCATTGTGCAATTAGGCGTTGTGCCAATAACAGTTGAGTTGAAAGATCTGATTGCGGTGAAGGATAAAGAAGAAGCGGGAGAGGTGGAAAGTTGAACGTTAAACGTTGAACGTTCAGCGTTGTACGTTTAACCCAAAATCAGTACTTTGGCTGATGCAAAAACTACTGCTTGTCATCCTCACCGGATTTTTCTTTTCCTGTTCTCAAAACAAACAAAAAGATCTCGATTGGGCCGTTGCTGGTGGACAGCGGGCCATAAACCATTATTCTGAAGCTTCCCAGATCGATACTGCAAATGTTCATCTCCTTACCAAAGCCTGGGAATACAATACTGGCGATGCTGACAGCGTCAACCATTCCCAGATCCAGTGTAATCCGATCATTGTTGATGGAATCGTATATGGCGTTTCTCCGCAATTGAAACTCTTTGCAGCCGACGCCGGAACCGGACTTCCTAAATGGGTCTTTAATCCCTTCGATTCTATTCCCGGTTCAAAGCGATCATTCTTCAATATGAACAATAGTCGCGGAGTAAGCTATTGGAGTGATGGCAAAGAAGAAAAACGAATATTCTATACTGCGGGTTCCTTTCTGCATTGTGTAGACGCAACAACAGGAAAACTCGTAAGCAGTTTTGCTGACAGCGGAAGACTTGATGTTCATTCCGGCTTTCATAGAAATGTAGATGATCTTTTCATCACGAACTCTTCTCCTGTGATGATCTATAAAGATATTCTCATTATGGGAAGTCGCGTTGATGAAGGCCCTGCAGCAGTGCCTGGTGATATTCGTGCGTTTGATGTTCGTACCGGGAAACAGGTCTGGATATTTCATACGATCCCTCATCCCGGTGAGCCTGGCCATGAAACCTGGGATAATCCGGAAGCCTACCTGCGCATTGGTGGCGCCAACAACTGGAGCGGAATGAGCCTCGATGAAACACGTGGTATTGTTTTCGTTCCTACGGGTTCCGCTTCATTTGATTTTTATGGTGGAAAAAGAACGGGCAACAATTTATATGCAGATTGCTTACTTGCACTGGATGCAACAACCGGAAAATTGAAATGGTATTTTCAGCAGATCCATCACGATGTCTGGGATCGCGATTTACCTACACCACCGGCATTGATAACGGTGACGCATAACGGCAAAAAAATTGATGCTGTTGCTCAACCTGCAAAATCCGGATTTCTATGGGTATTGGATCGTGAGACAGGTAAATCACTGTTTCCTGTAACAGAACAACCTGTACCTACCGATACAGAACTCAGTGGTGAAAAAATGTCGCCTACTCAGCCAATGCCTTCAAAGCCTGCTCCATTTGCGAGACAATCATTTCCTGAATCGGAATTGAATAATTTATTGCCTGATTCGTCGTTCCAGGATGTAAAAACACGATGGGCGAGTTACAGAAAAGATCACATGTATGCTCCTCCTTCTAAACAGGGAACTATTATTTTTCCGGGTTTTGATGGTGGTGCAGAGTGGGGAGGTCCGGCGTACGATCCGGAAACGGGCATCATTTATATCAATTCAAATGAAATGGCCTGGGTGCTAACGATGGTTGACAAACCGCTCACTCCCAAAAAGGAAAATTTCAAACAGGCTGCGAACCGGTTATATAGCCAGTATTGCATGACTTGTCACGGACCTGATAAAAAAGGTAGCGGAAGTTTTCCTGCCTTGGATACAGTTCACAAAAAATATGATGCTGCATCGCTCGCTGGATTGTTGAAAACAGGAAGAAGGATGATGCCATCTTTTAATCAGTTGAAAGAAGTGGAGAGGAACGCGATTATCGGTATGTTGCTGAATAAGAAAGACGATGATGAAAAGCCTTTCCCTGCGCAGGCTGTCGATAGTTTTCTCAGTCTTCCTTATGGTATCACCGGGTATAATAAATTTTTAAGTAAAGAAGGATATCCTGCTGTGAAGCCGCCCTGGGGAACATTGAATGCCATCGACTTGAACACAGGAGAGTATGTCTGGAAACAACCTTTTGGTGAATATGCAGAATTCAAAGCGAAGGGCATTGAAACCGGATCTGAAAGTTATGGAGGAGCTGTTGTTACAGCCGGCGGATTGTTATTTATTGCGGCTACACGTGACGGTAAGATTCGCGCTTTCAATAAAAAAACGGGAAAGCAACTATGGGAATATGAACTTCCCGCACCAGGTTTTGCAACACCTTCAGTATATGTACACCAGGGAACACAGTATTTGTTGATTGCCTGCGGTGGCGGAAAACTGGGAACAAAAAGCGGCGGGAGTTATATTGCCTTTGCGTTACCCCGGTAATGAATTTATTTCTTAAATCGTGCAGCTGCACGATTTCGAACCCATTGATTTTTATAAAAAGATGAAATTTTCCTTTTTCTCCTGGATTCTTTTGGTAGTGGTTTTATCAGGACAATTGCATGCGCAGGAACAACCGGTATTGTGGTATGAACAGCCAGCAAAAATCTGGACAGACGCTTTGCCGGTTGGGAATGGGCGGCTTGCAGCTATGATTTATGGAAAAACAGGCAAGGAGCAGATTCAATTGAATGAGGAAACGATCTGGGCCGGCACGCGTGTAGACGATATCAACCCTGGCGCGAAATCTCATCTGAAAGAGATACAGGAATTGCTATTTAAAGAGAAAAATAAGGAAGCTTATGATCTGACTAAAAAATATATGCTCGGAACGCCGCCAGAAATCAGGTCATACCAAACACTTGGAGATCTTTTTATCGAATGGATGGATAGCGCCGCTGCCACGACTGATTATAAAAGGTCTCTCGATATCGGGCAGTCGGTTCACACCACCAGTTTTACACGAAATGGAAGAAAACTGACCGGGGAGATTTTTATTTCTTCACCTGCGGATATGATGGTGATAAGAGTTTCGATACCTGGGGGAAAAATCAATTGTAATATATCGCTGGAAAGGGAACGCGATGCAGTGATAACGGCAAGGGGCAACCGTCTTCTGATGAATGGCCGGATTAAAGATGAGAATGAACCTGTGAAGTTCGGACCGATAGGCGATCACATGAAATTTGCAGCCATAGCAGAAGTAAAGAATACCGGGGGAAAGATTACAGTTGCAGGTAATAAACTTGAAGTTCGGGATGCTACTGAATTTGTGATTGTTTTCACAGCCGCATCGGATTACAATTTGACTGAACTGGATTCGGATCCGGCGATCGAACCGATGAAAATCTGTGAATCCATTATTGCAAAAAACAGCAGGAAAAATTATACTGCTTTAAAGAAAGAACATCTTGCAGAATATCAGCCTTTGTTCGGCAGTTTGCAGTTTCAACTCGGCGGTGAAACACACCCTGAACTCCCGACGGATAAAAGACTAAGGTGGTTTAATGATGGCGGAAAGGACATGGGTTTAGTGCCTTTGTACTTTCAGTATGGAAGATACCTGCTTCTTTCCAGCAGTCGTTACCCTGCAAAATTACCTGCCAATCTTCAAGGCAAGTGGAATCCATATTTCAACGCGCCCTGGCAAAGTGATTATCATACTAACATCAACCTCCAGATGAATTACTGGCCTGTTGATCTCGCCAATGTTAGCGTGAGTGCGCAGCCACTCGCCAATTTTATGCAGGCGATGATTCCACCCGGTAAAAGTGCTGCAGAGAAAATGTATGGCGCTGGCGGGTGGATGATGCATCATACTACTGATATCTACGGTCGTACCGCAATCAATACTGATCCGATCTGGGCGACGAGTCCGCTAGCAGGAGCCTGGATGGCATTGAGTATATACGATCATTATGATTTCACGCGTGATCGAAAATACCTCGTCAACTATGCTTATCCGTTAATGAAGTCGGCAACAGATTTTATACTGGATTTTCTCGTTCATGACCCCGATGGACAGTTGGTAACAGCGCCATCTATGTCTCCCGAGAATGGATTTTATCTTCCCGTGGATACCGTCTATCGCAACGTGGTTACCTATGGTCCATCGATTGACATTCAGATTATCCGCGAATTGTTTGGCGCTTTGCGCGCAACTGCATCGGTCACTGGTTTGACTAATGAATATATTCAAAGGATGAATGAAGTGGAAAAGAAATTGCCGCCGACTAAGATCAATAGTTATGGCGGCATTCAGGAATGGATCAGGGATTATCGCGAAGAGGAACCGGGGCACCGGCATATGTCGCAATTATTTGGTCTTTATCCGGGCACAACCCTAACAAAAGATACAAGTTTGATGCGTGCAGCAAGAGTTACCATCGAGCATCGTTTAAAATATGGCGGTGGTCATACAGGTTGGAGTCGTGCATGGATGATCAATTTTTACGCGCGGTTAAAGGACGGTCCGACTGCATATTATCATTTAAGCCAGCTTCTGAACAAATCGACTTTGCCCAATCTTTTCGATAATCATCCACCTTTCCAGATCGATGGAAATTTCGGCGGCACTGCAGGAATTGCAGAAATGTTGATTCAATCGCATAACGGCAAAATTGAGTTGCTTCCTGCGTTGCCACCGGAGTGGCCTGCCGGAAGGATTATTGGTCTTAAAGCACGTGGTGGCTATATTGTGGAGTTATCCTGGAAAGATGGTAAACTCGCTGATTGTAAAATCTATTCCTCTACCGGCGAGCCCGTAGTGGTAAGCTATAAGGGCAAAGAAGTAAAAATGCAAATTCCAGCTTTGGATACGCGCTCTGCGAAAGACCTGGCAGGCTTTTAAAACCTCGCCGGTCTTCTAAACCTGGCAGGTCTTCTAGACCTAGGAGGTTTAGCACCCCCGAGGTTGTTCATATTTTCACGAAAACTTCGTGTAAATCCTCAGGAAATAGCGTGATAATAACAGAAAGTCATTTGTGAAAGTGAACCTGGGAGGTCTAAGACCTCCTAGGTCTTCAAAACCTTCAAGGTCTTAAACCTGCGAGGTCTTAGACCTCCCAGGTGTTTTTGCCAAGGTTCACCTGCTGCTGAATATTTTATCCATTAAAATCCACTTTTCGCCTGACTTCGCCCAGGGAAGGGGTTGCTGAAAAGTCCACATGAAATTTTCCCATTCCTGCAGGCGTGGATCTTTTGCTTCTTTCGCCGCCATCGCTTCGAAACTGAAATCGTCATCGGTTTCTATGATCATGAACAGACGAGTACCTGTCCTGTAGAGTTCCATCAACTGAATTCCGGAGACTTGTATATGCTCTTTTACTTCCGGCCATATATTACGATGGATTCGTTCGTATTCTGCTATCCGTACAGCATCATCCTTCAGGTCCAGGGCAAGACAGAATTTTTTCATGAACTTATTTTTACACGGTATCCGGAAAATGCAAAAAACACAACGATCCCAAAACAAATCAACGGAACGATAAAGGCAGTAGGTGTACTGTAATGATCGGCAAGGTATCCCATAACCACAGGTACCAATGCACCGCCAACAATAGACATGATGATAAAAGAAGACCCGTTTTTTGTATGCTTTCCGAGATCTTTTACACCCAACGCAAAAATGGTCGGGAACATGATCGATTCGAAAAAGAATATAGCCATCAACGAACCAATCGAAAGTTTACCTGAACCCCAAACTACAAAGGCACATAAAATAATATTGATGATGGCATAAACACCGAGCAATTTATTCGGAGGCACGGCGCGCATGATTGCTGTACCGGTAAACCGACCGATAGTAAAAAGCAGGAGACTGATAAACAAAAGATAAGATGCATCCTGGTTTGAAATACCCAATCCTTTTTCAGTGCAGTAGTTGATAAATAACGCAGCAATTCCAACCTGCGCAGCAACATAGAAAAATTGGGCCACTACTGCATGTTTGAAATTGCTGTGCTGAAAAAGAGTGGTCTCAGCCTTCATCACCGTACTCTCTACTTTTTCCTCTTCTTTCACTTCAGGCATCGGTGTCCTGAAAAAAATCAATGCCACGATCAATACTACAACAGCTATCAAAACATAAACAAGTTGAACGGATTGCAGGTTGTTGGTTTCGGCAGTGGTCGGTTCACCCTCACTAAAAAACAAAGCACCTCCGATAATCGGTCCGACAAAAGATCCAACACCATTAAAACTCTGCGACAGGTTCAACCTGAAGGTTGATGTTTTGGGATCTCCTAAAACAGTAACATATGGATTTGCTGCAGTTTCCAGAAAAGTAATTCCAGATGCGAGGATGAATATCGCCAAAAGAAAAAATGAAAACGAACTCATTTCCGCAGCAGGATAAAACAAAGATGCGCCTAACGCAAATAAGAGTAAGCCGAATATAATTCCCTTCCTGTATCCAGCTTTCTTCATAAACAATCCGGCTGGTAATGCGATAGTAAAGTAAGCACCAAAATATGCGGCCTGCAATAATGTCGATCTCTGCCGGGTAACGTTTAAAGCTTCCTGGAAATGTTTATTCAATACATCCAGCAACCCATAAGTGAGACCCCATAGAAAAAATAAACTGGTTACTAATATCAGAGCCAGCAGGTAAGGGTTTTTTGATTTCATATATGGCGACGTTTAACGTTCTACGTATTACGTTTAACGTTTAACGTTAAACGCAGCGAGTTAAAAAATTATAAAGCACGATCGAGGTGAACATATCCGCCATCAACATGTATCAGCTGACCGGTGGTATGGCTCGATTTCTCTGATAATAAAAATGCAACCGTCGATCCGATTTCTTCTGTGGTCGTCATTCGCTGACCGAGCGGAATTTTATCCGTTATCCTCTTCAGTGCTTCATCAGGATCAGGCAATGTCTGGATCCATTTTTCATATAGTGGCGTATATGATTCAGCCACTATAACCGCATTCACACGTACGCCATATTTCAACAATTCGACGGCCCATTCTCTTGTCAATGCATTACGGCCACCATTAGCAGCAGCATATGCAGACGTTCCGCCCTGGCCGGTTTCCGCCGTTTTTGAAGATATATTTACGATTGCTCCTTTAGACTGAATCAACGATGGCAATGCCCAATGTGCCATCAGGTAATAATGTACAAGATTTTTATGCAGCGATGCCATGAACCGATCATAATCTCCATTTTCAAGGTTAACTCCGTCATTTACTCCTGCGTTATTGACAAGACCATCGATACGACCATACATATTCAATACGGCATCGATTGCTTTTTTGCATTCATCAGGATTGGTGAGCTCCGCAACAACATGATTGCCTTTGTGTGAAATTTCATCGAGTGCCTTAAGATTATCTTCTTTATTTCGTCCAATAATCACAGGTAAGGCACCCTCTCCAGCAAGCACTTTTACAATTCCATCACCAATGCCTTTCGCACCACCGGTTACAACAATGATCTTTCCTTCTAATTGTAAATCCATATTAATCGATTTGATAAAAACGAATGGCGTTTCCTCCCATCACTTTTTTTCTTTCTTCCTCTGAAACCTGGCCAAGAAAACGCGTTAATATTCCCTGTACTTCTCCATAAGATGCTGCAAGCAAACATACCGGCCAGTCTGATCCAAAACACAATCGCTCAACTCCGAAAAATTCTGCCGCAATTTCAAGATAAGGTGAAAGATCTTCATATTTCCAATGTTTCCAATCCGCTTCAGTAACCATTCCACTCAATTTACAATAGGTGAGGGGATGCTTTGAAAGAATCCGGATCTGTTCACGCCAACGCTTGATCTCTTTGTATTTTATTGCAGGTTTACCCAGGTGATCCAGCATAAAAAACTGATCAGGAAAATTCTCGACAAACCTGTTTAATGAAGGCAACTGATCCTGGTATACGAGTAAATCATATCTCAGGTTAAATGAACTCAGCCATTTCAATCCGTTTTTGAATGAAGCATTGGTGAGGTAAAGTTCATCTGGTTTCCCCTGTATGATATTCCTGAAACCTTTTAATTTCTTCTCTTTTTTCGCATGGATCAGTTTTTCTTCAATCGCAGGGGATTTAAAATCCAACCATCCGACAACAGCTTTTATGAAAGAATATTCCGATGCCAATCCCAACAGAAATTTATTCTCATCCTCCGATTCATCTGCCTGTACGGCAACACATCCATCAACCGCATTCGTCTGAAAAATTTTCAACAACTGGTCAGGAAGAAAATCTTTTCTGATCACTTCCATATCGGGCGTTATCCAGGCATCCCTGACCTCATTGAATTTCCAGAAATGCTGATGTGAATCGATGGTCATATTGCAGAAAAAATTTATCTGGCGTTTACTGCTGTCTGTTCCTGCTTGCCAAGACCTTCTATTCCGAGTTTTACATGATCGCCGGCGACAAGGTATTTCTGCGGCTTCATTCCAAGGCCTACACCCGAAGGCGTACCGGTAGTAATTACATCACCCGGCAGCAGGGTCATGAATTGCGAAATATAACTGATGAGAAAAGGAATATTAAAGATCAGATCTGAAGTACTGCTATCCTGTACACGTGTTCCATTAACCTCCAGCCATAACCGAAGATTGTGCGGGTCTTTTACTTCATCCGGAGTTACAAGCCATGGACCCAAGGGCGCAAAGCTGTCACAGCTTTTCCCTTTTACCCATTGTCCGCCGCGTTCCAGTTGAAATGCGCGTTCGCTGTAGTCGTTATGCACACAATATCCGGCAACGTAGTCCAATGCATTTTTTTCGTCGACATACAAAGCCCGCTTACCTATAACCACCGCGAGCTCAACTTCCCAGTCTGTTTTTTCAGAATTCCTGGGTATGATAACATTGTCAAAAGGTCCGCATAAAGCCGTTGTACTCTTAAAAAAAAGAATGGGTTCTTTGGGTATGTCTGCTCCGCTTTCTGCCGCATGTTTTGCATAGTTAAGGCCGACACAGATTATTTTTGAAGGTCTTGCCACACATGAGCCGATTCTTTCCGCGCTGCTCACCTCCGGACAATTCTGTTCATTTTTTTCGAGCCATTCTTTTAATGAGGCGACACCATCATTCTGAAAAAAACTTTCATTATAATCGGAGCCGAATGCACTTACATCGATAGATTTTCCGGAAGGCAGTACGACGCCCGTTTTTTCTGCACCTTCTTTCCCAAAGCGGAATAGCTTCACGTTGATTTTGTTTTAAGGTTATTTAAAATGAAATGGAAATATAGAGAAAAAGGACGAGAGACGTAGTAGAGCCAGGCAGAAGGCCGGAGTGAGGAGGCAGTCTCACCTTTAGCGCGACGCAAATGTTGCTGTTTAAACTAACTTGAAGATTTAGATCGTTAAGTCTCAACTGTAAATTTTCAAGTTATATAGTAGGATTTTTAACGAAGAGAAATTAGTATCAAGCGTTAAAAACAGTTTTAATACTGTCTGCAATACAATGTGACCAGCTTTATCTTGTTTATGATATCCTTAATTTGATGCCTGACACTTTCGTCTATTTTCTAAATATCCTGCCTCCCCACTCCTTACTCCTCACTAATTATTCAGCCTCGTAAATCCTCCATCAATAGCATAATCGCATCCGGTGATAAAACCTGCTTCCTCACTACAAAGGTATAACGCCAGATAGGCAATTTCTTCCGGTTTTGCCATGCGCCCGATGGGTTGGGTCGCTGATAACTTCTCAAACATCTCCTGTTCTTTGCCAGGATAATTTTTACTGATAAATCCGTCAACAAAGGGTGTATGCACCCGCGCCGGGGAAATGCAGTTACACCTGATGCCTTGTTTGAGATAATCTTTTGCAACACTTAATGTCATCGAAATTACAGCACCCTTGCTGGTGCTGTAAGCAAAGCGATCCGGAATGCCGATCGTGGCTGCAATTGATGCCATATTCAGGATTACACCCCTGGATTTTGCCAGCATAAACGGCAATACTGCATGAATACAATTGTATGGCCCTTTAATGTTAACATTGAGGATTCTGTCGAAATCTGCTTCTGTTGTATTGAGTGCATTTCCAACGTGAGCAATACCTGCATTGTTAACCAGAATATCAACGCCTCCGGTATCTGCAATTGTTTGAATTACTGCTTTCACTTTTTCCTGATCGGCAATATTCACTTCGTGTGCAGTAGCCTTATATCCAGAACTTCTTATTTCTGAAGCAACTTCTTCCGCAAGGGCTCCATTCAATTCCAGGATGTGGACATCTCCGCCCTGGCTCGCAAACAATTTTGAAATGGCAAGACCGATTCCACTTGCACCACCGGTGATAATTGCCGACCTGCCTTCAAGAGAAAATATCATGATGAATTTTTGCGGATGAAATTAGTAAAAAGATAGCCAATTGTATATACATGTGAGTAGTGCAGAAATTATAATATTTTCGAAGACATTTTAAAATATATGAAACTATACAGGACGTCTTCATCTATTCTGATAGAACATGAGGGTCAGTATTATGAATCCAATGCCGACTGGGATGAGTTTGTTAACCGCGAAGGCCTGTTTGCGTGGCTGAAAGAAAAACTCGCATCATTTAAGCCTTCTGTTGCGCCTGAGCCTGACACATCATTTCTGCCGCCGATTCAATCTCAGGAGATCTGGGCCGCTGGTGTTACCTATTTTCGTAGTCGCACTGCCAGGATGGAAGAGTCCAAAGACGCGGGTGGCGGAACTTTCTATGATAAGGTTTATCATGCCGAAAGACCCGAAATATTTTTCAAGGCGCTGGCGCATCGTACTACAGGGCACCGGGGTAAGATCCGCATACGCCGGGATTCTGCCTGGGATGTGCCTGAACCTGAGCTTACCTTGTTTATGTCATCAGCAGGTACCATTGAAGGATATACCGTTGGAAACGATGTCAGTTCAAGAAGTATTGAAGGCGAGAATCCATTATATCTTCCGCAGGCAAAATCGTATCAATACAGCGCTGCACTGGGCCCCTGTCTGCTGGTTAAGGAAAGAGTAATTCCAAGAGATGCGACCATCCGCCTGCACATCATTCGAAAAGGCCAGGACATGTTTGATGGAAATATCACCATCGATCAGATGAAAAGATCGCATGAGGAGCTGGTAGAATTTCTGTTTCGTGAATCAGATTTTCCATACGGTGCTTACCTGATGACAGGCACGGGTATTGTACCTCCTGACAGTTTCACGCTGCAGGAAGGGGATGAAGTTCGCATATCCATTACTGGTATTGGTACCCTGATCAGTTTCACCGAGAAAAAATAACAGATGCGTTATACAGCTTTTTTTGTTCTATTGTTTTCAGGTCTTTCCGTTTTTTCACAATCCGGCCCGCCAGCACCCTACGGCGTTTTACCTTCTGCGAGGCAACTCCAATGGCATGAAACCGAAATGTATGTGATCATGCACTTTACGCCTACAACATTCGAAAATAAAGAATGGGGTTATGGTGATGCTGACCCATCTATTTTTAATCCTACTGATTTTAATCCTGATCAGATCGTAAAATCTGTGAAAGCGGGCGGCTTCAAAGGCTTTATCATGGTAGCAAAACACCATGATGGATTCTGTCTCTGGCCGACGAAAACGACTCCTTATAATATTTCAAAAAGCCCATGGAAGAACGGCAAAGGAGATATGGTGAAAGAGTTTCAACAGGCGTGTAAAGCCAATGGAATAAAGTTTGGCGTGTATTGCTCTCCGTGGGACAGAAATAATCCTGCCTATGGAACTGAAGCCTATGTGCAGACGTACAGGAATCAATTGAAAGAGTTGTACAGCAACTATGGTGATTTGTTTATGAGCTGGCATGATGGGGCAAATGGAGGCGACGGTTATTATGGTGGAGCTAAGGAATCCAGGAAGATAGATCGGTCTGTATATTATGGCTGGGATACGACCTGGGCAATAACACGGAAAATGCAGCCAGGTGCAAGTATATTCAGCGATGTGGGATGGGATGTCCGTTGGGTAGGAAATGAACGAGGTGAAGCCGGGGCAACTTCCTGGGCAACATTTACGCCGACCCCACTAGAGGGGAAAACGAAAGTCGGACCAGGAGAAGTTCGTGATGATCTTTCTCCGGAGGGCACACGTAATGGAAAATTCTGGATACCGGCGGAATGCGATGTTCCGCTTCGAAAAGGATGGTTCTATCATCCGGAAGAAGACAGCACTGTAAAATCGCCCCGTAAACTTTTTGATCTCTACCTCAAAAGCGTTGGACGAGGAGCAGCGCTTGATCTGGGAATTTCACCCGACAGGCGCGGACAATTACACAACAATGATGTAAAAAACCTCGCAGCACTGGGAAAAATTATCAATTCCATGTACAAGGAAAATCTTGCATCAAAAGCAACCATACTTGCCAGTAATACCAGGAATAAGGATTCAAAAAATTTTGGTGTTGCAGGTTTGGTTGATAATAAAATGCAGACTTACTGGTGTTCAGATGATAGTGCAAAAAATCCTGAGCTGACACTTGAATGGAAAAACGCGCAAACCGTAAACATCATACGACTGAGAGAGAATATTGCTCTTGGTCAACGCATTGAAGAAGTAGTTTGTGAAGCGTGGATGGATGGCAGCTGGAAAGAAATTGCAACTGCAACGAGTATTGGTGCGAGCAGAATACTGTATCTTGAAAATCCGGTTACAACAAATAAGCTGCGTGTCAGGATAACAAAATCTCCGGTGGCGGTAACGTTGAGCGAATGGGGGGTGTACTACTTAACTCCCGATCTGCTGCAGTAAATTTTAATTCCCGTAAGGACATTCAGAATTCAAATCCGGAATATTGGCCAGCAACACTACTTCGCTTAAAAAAACGCTGACTCCGCTATCTCTCTGGGGGCTTGGTGTCGGTTATGTAATCAGCGGGATGTATTTTGGATGGAATCTCGGGCTTGAGCAAGGCGGGACTTACGGGCTGGCAATTGCAACAGTATTCATCATCGTGATGTATACCTGTTTTTCATTCAGCTATGCGGAACTCGCCTGTGCAATACCGAAAGCCGGTGGCGTGTTTGACTATGCAGGTGCTGCATTTGGAAAAAATATGGGTTTTGTTGCAGGGCTCGCACAAATCATTGAATTTGTGTTTGCACCGCCGGCAATTTCAGCTGCTGTTGGCGCCTATTTCAATGCTTTTTTCCCTTCTGTGCCTGTGATATTGATTGCAATTATCGCATACATCATTTTTACCTGTCTGAATATTTATGGTGTAAAAGCTGCTGCAAATTTTGAAACCTTTGTGACAGTACTTGCCGTTGCGGAATTACTTTTGTTTTGCGGACTAACGTTGCCGCATACGTCGACAGAAAAGTTTAGTCAGAATGCATTTCCCAACGGATGGGCGGGAGTATTTGCATCTGTTCCATTTGCAATCTGGTTCTTTCTTGGAATAGAAGGAATTGCCAATGTAGCTGAAGAATCACTTCAGCCTCAAAAAGACATAAGTAAAGGATTTGGCTGGTCGCTGGTCACGCTGGTGATCCTCTGTATACTTGTATTCTACTCGGCTGCTGCTATTAATGGATGGGAGAGTATTGTTTATACTGATGTATCTAAAACAACTACTTCAGATTCGCCTTTGCCGCTGGCGTTAAAAATAATAACAGGGGATAACAGCCTGATGTATCATCTTCTGATCACGGTAGGGCTTTTTGGATTGATTGCATCATTTCACGGATTAATTCTTGCGGCAGGCAGATCAACATATGAAATGGGTAAAGCGGGAAATCTTCCCGGAATACTGGGTCGCATTTCGCCGAAATTTCAAACCCCGGCCAATGCATTGCTGGGTAATATGGTTATTGGCATCATCGCCCTGCTAAGCGGAAGAACGGGACAGATAATTACTATTTCTGTGTTCGGCGCACTGACGCTTTACATTATTTCGATGTTATCATTGTTCAGGTTGAGAAAAAAATCTCCTGAACTGGCCCGGCCTTTTCATACGCCTGGTTATCCCTGGTTTCCTGCGATAGCACTGGTGATTGCTATATTTTCGCTTATTGCAATGATGGTCTACAATCTATACCTAGGACTGTTGTATTTTGCAATACTGCTCACGGGATTTATCTTATTTAAATTGTTCACGAAAACAACAGAGCATGAGCAAGGTTCCTGAATGGATAGTACAGCATCCTGCCGGAAAAGTAAAACTGGCCATTGCAGATATCGATGGTGTGTTGCGTGGCAAGTACGTATCTATCGAAAAATTTGAAGGGGTCGCTGAAAATGGATTTGGATTCTGTGATGTTGTATTTGGATGGGATATGAATGATGCCGCATATGATAATTCCGTTTTCACCGGATGGCATACCGGTTACCCGGATACGTTAGTGCAGCTGGATATGGCGACAATTAGAAAAATTCCCTGGGAAAATGGTGTGCCCTTTGTATTGGGTGACTGTGCAATACAGGAAAATGGTGCGCATTTTATTTGCCCGAGGCAACTGCTGAAAAAAATTACTGCTGAATGTTATTCTTCAGGTTTCGCACCGTTTTTTTCGCAGGAGTTTGAATGGTTCAATTTCGAGGAAACACCTCAAACTATTGAAGAGAAAAATTTTACTAATCTGAAACCACTTACTCCGGGAATGTTTGGCTATAGTTTATTGCGAAGCAGCTATCGGAATGATTTCATGGAGGCGTTGTTCAGTCAGCTTGCTCAATTTGATGTTCCTCTGGAAGGTTTACATACGGAAACGGGTCCCGGAGTTTATGAGGCTGCTATTGCTTACGCTGAAATAATGGACGCGGCAGACAGGGCGGTGTTGTTCAAAACAGCCGTAAAAGAAATAGCATCAAAGCTTGGTATTACTGCAACTTTTATGGCGAAGATCAGTGAGTCTCTGCCGGGTTGCAGCGGGCATGTACATCAGAGCCTGTGGAATGCTGATAAAACCATCAACCTGTTTTATGATGAGCAGGAGCCGGATCATATGAGCGGCCTGATGCGTTCCTATATCGCAGGCCAGCTGAAATGTCTTCCTGAGATACTTCCTATGGTTGCGCCTACGGTTAACAGTTATAAACGATTGGTCGAGGGAGCCTGGGCTCCAACAACGCTCACCTGGGCGGTAGATAACCGAACGGTCGCATTAAGATCATTGCCTGCAGGTAAGAAATCCTGCCGGTTAGAAACAAGAGTAGTGGGATCGGATACCAATCCATACCTCGCGATGGCGGCTTGTCTTGCAGCTGGTCTTTACGGTATCAAAAATAAATTGTCACTCGGGCAACCTCCAACGAAAGGAAGTGGCTATTCCGAAAAGCAGTATGGTGTTTTACCTGCTAACCTTGGCGAAGCTACCAGCATTATGAAGAAATCTGCATTGGCAAAAGAACTTTTTGGTGAAAACTTCGTCGCACATTTTACAGCAACGAGGGAATGGGAGTGGAAACAGTATGCTAAAGCGGTGACTGATTGGGAGAAGAGGCGTTATTTTGAAATTATCTGATCATTAGAACAGATCAGTATCTATTCTGCATTGTCCACAACAAAAAATACTTAATGAGCGGTATCAGCCAGTTTAATTTTCCGACAACGATCAGGTTTGGCCCCGGTGTTATAGAGGAACTGCCGGGTTATCTGGAAAAAAATCAGTTGAAACATCCGCTGATTGTAACAGATCCCGTTATCGCGGGTCTGCCTTTTTTTAAATCGATCCTGCAGTCGTTGGATAACAAACGTTTTCGCGTTGATGTATTCAGTGACATCCATAAAAATCCAGTAAAATCTGATGTGTACCGCGGAACAGAGGCCTGGGACGCTTCTCCTCATGATGTGATTATTGGTATTGGGGGTGGGGCAGCGCTCGATGTTGCAAGAGCAATCGTATTAAGGGTGTATCATCGTGAAGATCTTTTCAAATATGATGATCTTATAGGTGGTGATGTTTATGTAACAGGTGATGTGCCTTGGTTTGTTACGGTTCCCACGACCGCGGGTACCGGTTCAGAGGTTGGGAGAAGCGCGATCATTGCAGATGATGAAACTCATCAGAAAAAAATCCTGTTTTCCCCAAAACTTATAGCCAGGATTGTTTTTGCAGATCCTGCACTGACGATGGATATACCACCCGCTATAACAGCGGCTACAGGGATGGATGCGTTGACTCATAATATGGAAGCATATCTCGCGAAAGACTATCACCCTATTTGTGATGGGATCGCGCTGGAAGGAATGCACCTGATCAGCAGATCGATTGCTGATGCAGTACTCCGGCCAGACATAAAATCCCGTAGTAATATGCTGATGGCAAGTATGATGGGAGCAATTGCATTCCAGAAAGGGTTGGGCGTGGTTCATTCATTGGCTCATCCTATGTCTTCATTGCTGGACACACATCATGGCCTGGCCAATGCAATCAATCTTCCTTATGGTATGCGTTTCAATATTAAAGGCTTTGAAGAGAAATTTTCGCGTATGGCTGAAGCGTTGGGTCTGAAAGAAAAATCAGGCGATGCGGTTGTGGAATATTTGTTCTCACTAAACGAACAATTAGGGATACCCGAAAAACTGCGCGGCGCTGATGTTCAGCAAAAACACCTGGAAATACTCGCTGATCTCGCCTTTGCCGATTTTGCACATCCCAATAATCCGAAACCAGTAACCCGGGAAGACTTCCTGAGGCTATACACTGAGGCGCTCTAACGTTACACGAAAAACGAACAACGACCAACGAACAACGAATACCATGAAGCGCTTAACCATCGGAATAACAGAATGCAGCAAATACGAAAACTATTACAGATGGGTTATTGCAGAGCTTCCGGATATGGAGGTTATCAAACTGGATTATAAAAACCCTGATGTTGATGATATTGCCAGATGTCACGGGGTATTGTTATCAGGTGGAGAAGATGTGCATCCTTCTATGTATAACAAGGCAGAGTATATTAATTATTGTTATGTCGATGATGTAAGTCTTCGAAGAGACGAATTTGAATGGAAGGTGATGACGGTTGCATCGACGAAAAATATTCCGGTATTGGGAGTTTGCAGGGGGCTTCAATTTGTAAATGTTTTTTTTGGAGGAACCCTTATCCCTGATGTCATCACGTGGGGGAAATTCAATCATTCCAAATTGCCGGACGGGCTTGACCGTCATCATCAAATAAAAATTGATCCCACATCTTACCTGTTCAGATTGAGTAACCAGTTGGAATCTTCAGTTAACAGCAATCATCATCAATCTGCTGACAAGATTGGTAACGGATTGGTGGTTGCCGCTGTTGCTGAAGACGGGACAGTGGAAGCTATTGAGAAAAAAGACCCCGAACAAAACGGATGGATATTTCTGGTACAATGGCATCCCGAAAGGATGTTTGATCAGCAAAGCAAAATGGTGACCGCAGTAAAGCAAAGTTTTATGGATGAAGCCATGAGGTATGCTTTGAAAGCCTGAACCAAATCAAACGAAATTATTCATGAATATTATAAATCCCGCAACAGGAAAAATCATCACTACCATCCTGGAGGACGATCGCGAATCACTGGAAAGAAAACTGGATATTCTCCGTTCAGGTGCTGCATCATGGCGGGAGCTTTCCATCGATGAACGCATTTTAGTTATCAGGAAATTTCACCAGTTACTGGAGGAAGATAGGATGGTGATTGCAAAAAGCCTGACCGAAGAAACAGGCAAACCATTATCGCAGGCCGTCAACGAAATCAATGGTGCACGTACGAGGATCACGTGGTTGTGTGATCATTCAAAGCAGTACCTGTCTGACGAAGTGATGACTGAATCAAAGGACATAATCGAGAAAATTTCTTACGAACCATTGGGCGTCATCTGTAATATTTCCGCCTGGAATTATCCGTGGCTGGTTGGAGTAAATGTATGGATACCAGCTCTGCTTGCTGGGAACGGAGTAATGTACAAGCCTTCAGAATTTGCCACGCTGACAGGCCAGCATGTCGAACGTTTGCTTAAAAAGGCGGGCGTGCCTGATGATGTTTTTCAATTAGCTATCGGTGAAGGTCATGTTGGCCGCATTCTCACCGACCTGTCCTTTGATGGTTATTACTTCACAGGCTCCTATGCTACCGGACAATCAATTTATGAAGCTGTAGCGAAGAAAATGGTTCCCTGTCAGCTTGAACTCGGCGGTAAGGATCCTTTATATGTCACGGATGATATTGAAGATATAAAAGCGATCGCTGCGGGTACTGCCGATGGTGCATTTTACAATAACGGACAAAGTTGCTGCGCTGTGGAACGTATCTATGTACACGAGAAAGTGTACGATAAGTATGTGGATGAATTTGTAAAGGAAGTTGGTGGATTTAAAATGGGAGATCCCCAGAGTTCGGGCGTATATATCGGTGCACTAACGCGCAAAGCGCAATTACGTGTGCTTGAAGCGCAGGTAAAAGACGCAGTTGAAAAAGGTGCAATATTGATGGCAGGCGGAAAAACCGCAGAACGGGAAGGAAATTATTTCGAACCTACAGTATTGCTGAATGTCAATCATGATATGCTGGTAATGAAAGAAGAGTCATTCGGACCAATCATCGGCATTATGAAAGTAAAGAACGATGATGAAGCGATTGAGTTGATGAATGATACGGAATACGGCCTCACTGCCGCTGTTTACAGCAGGGATGAAATCCGCGCTCAGCATATCCTGCGAAAGCTGGATGTTGGTACTGGTTACTGGAACTGTTGCGATCGCGTAAGCGCTGCTGTGCCCTGGAGCGGGCGACATCATTCCGGTTTCGGCGCAACTTTATCACATCAGGGGTTAAGAGCGTTTACAAAGCCAAAGGCCTGGCAGATGAAACGTTAAACGTGGAAAGTTTAACGTTTGACGTTTAACGCTTCAACCATCGCTTTCACTTCTTTCTCATCAGCAATATAAACATTGCCATAATCAGAGATTTCCGGATTAAGATACAGCACGGGATTCGGCATGGCCCGGCGTGCAGATGAATGGAACTCACGGGCACCGGTATGCGCCATCAACTCAGCAATGTTGGATGAATTAACCCCGGCACCTGGCATAACAATGATTCGTCCACCAGCTTGTTCAACAAGTTTCTTTAAAGTTTCAGCACCTGTTGGAGCGCCTGATTTTTGACCGGATGTAAGTACTCTTTCGCAGCCGACGTTGATCAGTTCTTCCAAAGCTTTGAATGCATCGGGAGCTGCATCGATTACACGGTTGCTCGTTACACCCATCGGCCAGGCAAGTTCAACAACCTTCTTCATCCGGTCAACATCAATTTCACTATTGATCTTCTGAATCCCGACAGATATACCATTGCAGCCCAATTCCTTGCAAACCCGGATATCATCCAGCAGAATTTTAAACTCATCATCAGAGTAAAAATAATTGCCGGAGCGTGGCCGCAGGATAGGGTAGAGATCAATAGAGATTTTTTCCCTTGCGAGTTTTATTGTTCCATAGCTGGGTGTTGTACCTCCTTCGATCGGGTTATCACAAAGCTCCACACGTTTTGCACCGGCACGTTCCGCAATAATACAGGACTGGACATGAAATGCACAGACTTCAAGTATCGCTTGATCACTCATAAGATATTTTCAGAAATGACTTTTAGATGGAAGGACAGTATTTTCTTTTTCAGACCTGACTGCATAACTGAATCCGGGTTGCAGTGCGAATGCGCCTGATTCTCCTTTTTTGTTTATGGCCAGAAAGCCCACCTGTATCTCTTTTGCTTTTTGCGGACTACGTTTAAGGATACGCGAAACCGCTTCCTTGCAGGCATTCTGCGGATTTAATCCCTGTCGCATCAGTTCGACAACAAGATGAGAACCGACAATCCTGATCACTTCTTCACCCAGGCCTGTTGAAGTAGCCGCACCAATTTCATTATCGACATATAAGCCAGCGCCAATGATGGGAGAATCGCCCACGCGCCCATGCATTTTGTAGGCAAGTCCGCTGGTAGTGCATGCTCCAGCGAGGTCGCCGTTTGCATCAATGCAGATCATCCCGATGGTATCATGATTGTCTTTTCCACCCGGTAGAGAATCAGATTTATACAATTTGTTTTCGATATTGATGCCAGGCTTATAATTCGAAGTCTTCAGCCATTCCTGCCAGTCTTTTTTACTTTTTTCCGTGAGCAGGTTCGTTTTGGTAAATCCGTTTGCGAGTGCAAATTCGAGTGCTCCATCACCGACCAATACCACATGTGGCGTTTTCTCCATCACCATCCTGGCAACAGAGATCGGATGCTTTATATACTCGAGACACATGACAGATCCGCAACGATATTGTGCGTCCATAATACATGCATCCAGTGTAACACGGCCATCACGATCCGGCAAACCACCATAGCCCACGCTTTGATTATTTTCATCGGCTTCAGCAACCTTCACTCCTGCTTCAACTGCATCAAGCGATGAGCCCTTTTTCGACAGGATTTCCCAGGCAGCTGCATTGGCAGCTTTTCCAAAATCCCATGTAGAAACTACCAATGGCTTTTGTCCAGTGGCACCTGATTTTAATTTCGCTGATAGTGATGAGGAGCCTATAATGGCTGCAGAACCAAGTACTGTATGCTGAATAAACTTTCTCCTGTTGGACATAAGGTTCAATTTAAGTTCATGGGTATGAAAAACCGGTTAAAACTAAGAGAAAAATATCTACCGGCCATAAGCTGATTAAAGAGCCAGGAGGCAGGAGATGGGAGCCTGCCTGCCGGCCGGCAGGGCAGGAGAGAACAGCCCTTGCATGTTCGAGTCTATTGAGAATACTTCGCAAATAAAAAATGCCGGTAGTTGTCGCTACCAGCATTGGCTCTTTTGTATTTCAACTGATCAATAAACGGCGATTTTACAATACCGGTTCTCTGAACGGGATTGATGTTTCGTGATAACCATTCTTAATACACCGTCAGCATACTCTGCGCTTAAAAATTCAGGATCTGCCGATTCCGGAAGGTGTATCTGCCGGATAAAACAAGCTGGCGGATGATTCGTGAACGGTGAAAGCCGGGGAGCTTCTTTCTCCACATTCGGATTTCGGATATCCGCGATAGTTAGTACGTTATCACTGGCCGTCACAAGAAAATCCTCACGCTTCATACCGGGAAGGGTTACATCGATTGAAATGCCCGTTTCAGATTCATGGATCACTATAGGTAATTTCTTCCACAAACCAGTAGTCATCTGATCATCGCCTTCGATGATCTCCCGCTGGTCTGCCGGATGCACGAAATGTCCCGGATAGCTTTGATCGTTGAGATTGGTAAATGTGGATTTCATAATCGAATTTCATTATGGCAATATGGATATTTACTGCCACAACTGTGCCAATCCCTTCGTTCTGCTAAAGGTGCAGAAAAAACTAATGCTCAGTGCTCTGCGTTCTATGTCTGAAGAAAAGTTTGA
This sequence comes from Pollutibacter soli, assembly GCA_029269725.1. Lineage (GTDB taxonomy): Bacteria > Bacteroidota > Bacteroidia > Chitinophagales > Chitinophagaceae > Pollutibacter > Pollutibacter soli. The sequence continues at coordinate 439,782 of JARJHS010000001.1, forward strand.
ACATCAAAAAACTGACATTAAGTAATGATCCCTGGTATATTTTCGATTAATCGTTAATGCAAAATTGCGGAATAAACAAGCCGACCTTTTCGGGTCGGCCTGTAGAAGAAATGCTATGGTTTATTCGGCTCTGAAGGTTTTGTTGGATCTGCACTCTCGGTATGCTTCATCGGCCATGCTTTATCATATTTCAATTCCTGGTTGGTGCTCACATCCATCCACTGTTTACCACGTTTGGAAACTTTTGTGTCGTTCAATTTATAAACACCATCTTTTTGAGTTAACATGTTGTTTACGATATATCCCTGGGAGGAAACAGTATCTCCTGTTTGTGTATTGACGAAAAAGTCCACAGGTAAACCTGAACTTTTGTTTACAACCATACCCGTTATAGAATCCAGCCGGAGGTTTAATGGATCACCCGTCTTAATATCCTTATAGTAATTTAAACTGGTTTTTGACTTATCCGTCGGCTTTGATTTGTCGGTGATCTGTGCGTTGGTGCTGACTGAAATCAGAACGATTACACCAGCAGACATTATCAGCTTTTTCATAATTGCGTTTTGTGGTTAGGTAATTGATTTATCATGCAGATAGATGCAAAACATGTTCCCAACCCCGTTGCAGGTGTACAAAAATTTGCTAAAACCGAGCTATGGCACAAGCATTGCAAAAACAAATAAAAAACAACACAACATGCCCAGATATTCAAAAAAAGCAGGAAACAAAGTCGAGAAAGTGATGCATGAAATGAAAGAAGGCAAACTAAAAAGTGGGAGAAGCGGAAAAAAAGTAACCAGTCGTAAACAAGCCATTGCAATAGGCCTTTCTGAGGCCAGGAAATCAGGTGCAAAAGTCCCCAAAAAAGCGATTTCCAAAAAATCCGCTCCCAAAAAAGCAGGCAGGAAGTCAGCTACAAAAAAATCAGCAACAAAAAGGGCAACCACTAAGAATTCCTCACAACGATCAACAGCAGGATCTTCGACTACAAAACGTGTTGCAAAAAAATCACCAGGAAAAAGAGCGGCTAAGAAGTCAGCATCTAAGCAAACGAGAACAAAATCTGCTGGCAGAAGAAGATCAGGATAATCGTAATTGATCCCTTCATTTAAAGTAGTAAGGCCGGCTGATTGCTGGTCTTTTTAATATCAATCACTCAGCAATTAATGATGTAATCAATCAGTTAAAAAGCATTCAGCCACCTCAATGGGTGGCTGAACGAATATAATACTGATACAGATTATTATTCTTCTTCAGAAGATCCTTCCTGTTCAGCTTCCCAGTTGATATCATTTTCGGCGATTTCAGAAAGATCCGCATCGGTTTGCTTTTCTTCCTCCAATGTCGCAGCAAGAATTTTTGCAGCATCATCGCGGCCCATAGTTATCGCCAGTTGTACGAGACCTCCATAAGTAGCGATTTCATAATGTTCAACTTTTTGGGCGGCCATAATGATGCCAACATCGCGGGTCATGCTGCCTTCTTCAGTTTCTTCAACGATGGAATCACCTTCTTTAATCAGGCCTTCCATTGCATCACATTTTTTAGCCTGAGGCTTTTCGCCTAATATTTCGAATACCTGTTCAAGACGGTTTACATGCTCCTCGGTTTGGGTAAGATGTGCCTCGATTGCAGACTGCAATTCTTCTGTAGTGGCAGCTTCCTGCATTTTTGGCAACGCTTTAGTTAATGCTTTTTCAGCCCAGTAGATGTCTTTCAGCGAATCCATAAAATATTTTTCCAGCTGTGAATGTCCACGTACGGGCTCTCTCTTGATTGATGGTTTTTTGGCTTTGCTTTTAGCAGTCCCAGATTTAGCATTTGGCATAATCGTAAATTTTGAGAATGTTAGGAATTTTGAAAAGGATATCAACAAAACACATGCCCCGCGCAATGCAAAAAGGGTTATCAATAAACTGAGAAAATTCCCGGGAAAAAGAAAGTTGTTTTGTTTGGGTTAAGGATATAAAGAGTTAAACAATGCAAATATTAAAAACGAATAAGAAGTAACCCGTACTATTTGAGGTGTGTAAGAAAAGTAAATCAAATAAAAGAGGATCTATTTCTAACTCATTCACTGAGCAAAAATTCCACTGCTGTACTGTGGTAACCATAAAATATGTGAAAGGCCTCTACAGTAAAACATCAGAAATAATCGAATTTCTTCGGCTTCAAAAACGCAACAGGCGGTTCAGGGAGGAGCATTGGCCGCTCAATTTTCTTTATCTCGACAATTGTCTCCTCTTCTATGAAATGTTTTATTTCAAAAGTCGCCTCTGAAAAGACTTTCAGATGATGCAAAGTTGTCGACACAATTTTGTTTGTTGATTCGGACTTGATTGGTCTCAGAAAAGTTTTTTCAGGGACCAGCCGGGATATATGTGTTTCAGAAAGCAGCATGAATAATGATTTTAAAAAATCATACCGACCCCAATGAAAATCAAGCTATTTAAAAAAAAAGTGTCGGTGTAAATGGGGTGTATGTAGACGTCAATCTCCGGGCCAAACCAGCTGAATATTTTGTTCTTAACAAAACATTCTAAATGGTTGTCTATACAAAATTTCAGTTTCTCAAAACCTGGAAAAAGAGTTACTGGTTATGAAAAAGGCTACTTTGGTTTCAATCCTTTTCTTTCCTTTTTTTCTTTCGCGCAATTCACTGATCAAAACCGTTATCCCGACCTGCCCGGTTCAATTAAAAAGCAAAAACAGTTCAGTTTTGATAAGCTCCGGATCTACCTCTTTATGCGAAGCAGAGTTTCAAAGAAAGTTTTGCGCGTTGGAAAGTACGTGTCACTACCGGCGGCGCTTTCATAAGATAAAGTCAGGATTAGAGAAAATCAAATGGCGGCTGAGTTAACAAACTCATTGTTGAAAAGCTGAGTATTGATACGCTCATTATTATTTCTGGTGACCTTGTCAAAGGTGGCTGGCAGGACTGGGTCATTCACAAAGATGTTTTGCCGGAACCCAAAAGCGGCAAGAAACATCTGCCGGTATTCTGTGTTGAAATCGGACAGTGGCAGATTGAGGGAGCCAGGCGAGATCAACGGTCTATAGCCCACCTGGATTTAATGAGTACTGAGAGAAAGCGGCAGAAGGTTTGAGAAGTGGTACCAAAAGATAAGTGTGACATGTTTGATACACATGATATTTTAAAACACAGTTCAATAGTCTCCTGCACAGTTACGCGGGCGAGGCGATCCTGATAGGCAATGGCCAGCAAATATCAGGTGCGTTAAATGAGGCTGCAGGCAACGGATGCAGCCCAACTTTGATGATGAAATGGAAAGTTTCGTTTTCTTTTTTCTTCTTATTTTTTCTGATTGGGCAGCAGGGAAAGAAGTGAAACCGCAAGCTGAAAAAAGTAACAGTGGAAAGACCGGCCAACAGTTTTCCGTTTTCAGTTTCGTTTATGTTTTTCCCTGTATTCCGTATCGTCTATCCTCTATTCTCCTTCATGGTTGCTTTGCTTTGAAGGGCAGCAAACTCAATATCAATGGAAGTAGCCCGATGGTGCACAGCACCCATTTTATTTTTGTGAGCAGCCGGCGATCAAAAGTCTGGCTGTCGAGGTCGGTGACGAGTCTGTAAATGGTGACGCCCTGGAAGGCTGCAATCAGCGTAAATACGATTATAAAAGGTATCCCAATCTGGAGCCACTTGCGCAACCATTCTGGTTGAGGTTTCCTGGATTGTGTTTGAAGAGCAAATGCGAGGAAATTGCCATAGATGCACATATATAAAAGATCGAGTCCAACGATCTTCTTTACGATGGAAGTTCGTTCTGCATCATCGCGCCAGTACTGTACAGCTTCCTGGCATTTTTCGGCAGGCTCCCAGTTGCAGGCATGAATTTTCTTTTCAGCCATACCGTTGCTCAGATCCTCGTTCCATTTCAATAGCTGACGAATGATGAAAAAACTGATGACAAAGAAAAGGATCGTGATGGGCAGTGTAATCTTCATATGACAGCCGGGTTGTGGTTGAATAAATTTAAAATTAAAATTATGAGGGAAGATAAATAGTAAATATGCTTCCTTCATCAGGTTTTCCTTCTGCATGAATAAATCCTTCGTGGTTTTCGACTATTTTCTTGCAAATGGCCAGGCCAATGCCGGTTCCTTCGAATTCTTCTCTGGTATGTAATCGTTGAAATACCTGGAATATTTTCTGTTTGAACTGGGGATCAAAACCTATCCCATTATCCTTTACTTCAATTTTTACATATTGCTTCAAAACAGCATCTGAGCCGGCTACATCTTTTGCATCGACAGCTGTTGCAGAAATTTCGATTACCGGCGTGACATCCTTTCTGGCAAACTTCAGAGCATTGCTCAGCAGATTTGTAAACAGCTGTTCCATCTGGAAAAACACGGCACGTATGACAGGAAGTTGTCCTACCACCACTTTCGCTTTTTTATCCTCGATGCTTTCATGGATCTGTGCTTTCACATTCGCGATTACCCTGCTGAGGTCGACAGATTCAAAATGGCGTTGGTTATTGTTCACCTGGGAAAAAGTGAGCATATCGATGATCAGCTGCTGCATCCGCCACGCGGAAGAATGGATTCTTTCGAAATAATTTTTTCCAGTTGCTGATAAATTGGCTTCGTCTACACGCTGAATATAGGAGATAAAAGTCTGGATTTTTCGGAGCGGTTCCTGCAGATCATGCCCTGCGACATAGGCAAATTGAGATAATTCGTTGTTGGAACGGATCAATTCTTCATTTGCGTGTTTGAGTTCGATTGTCCGCTGATGCACTTGTAGTTCCAGTTGATCGATAAATAGCTTTCTGTCATTGATATCAGTACTGGTTCCTACCCAAAGTCGCACGCTGCCGTTTTCATCTTTTAATGGAATCGCCCTCGTCATCTGCCAGCGGTATTCCCCATCATACCTGCGGAAACGATGTTCAAAATAATATGGCTTTCCTGTATTTATCGATTCACTCCAGGCTTCAATATTTCCGGCAAGGTCATCGGGATGAATGAAAACAACCCAGCCGCCCCCTTTGATTTCTTCATAAGTAAGTCCGCAATAATCATAAAAGGTCTGACTGTAATAATTGACACTTCCTGACGCATCGGCAGTCCAGATCAGTTGCGGCATTGCATCTGCCAGAACACGAAAACGTTCCTCGCTCAGTCGCAATTCTTTTTCCGCCTGTATACGATCTGTTATGTCAATCAACACATTCAAAGTTCCATTGATTTTTCCATCCGCGGCATACCTTGCCTGTGGATATACAATCACATGTCTTTTGCTCTCATCATGTCGCTCGATGATCAGTTCCGTCGGTGGTTGCTTTTCATTTCTCAGTGTTTTTGCAACCGGAGAATTTTCGCGTTCCACTTTTGACCCATCGGTGTAATACAATGCTTTTGATGCACCCCAACGGACTTTACCCGTTTCTGGTGTGTACATCCATAACTCTGCTGCAGCTTGATTATATAGATCAATAAATCCGTTTGCGTCCGTGGTATAAACGGCGATAGGGAGAGAATCAATGAGGTTGCGGTATTTTTTTTCTGCATCCTGGATCTGGTTCCTGGCTTCAACTTTTTCTGTGACATCATATACACTAACCATTAATCCTTCAATCGACTGATCTTTACCAAACAGTGGCGCATACTCGAAATCCAGAAAGAATTTTTTTAGGCCGTCATCTCCTTCTACAAAAGCCATTGCTTCCGATTCGCGATGCGGTTCACCAGTGGTTTCAACTCTTCGCAGAAGAGCTGGAAATCTCTGATCATTGAGTTCGGGAAATACTTCAAGTAGTTTTCGACCCTGTACAGTTGATAGTTCGCGTCGCCACACTTTCTCGAGCATAGTTTGGTTGGCCATCTCTATCTCCCAATCGTTGCCCCGAAATATGGTCATCGCAATCGGCGAATTGGTTACCATATTTCGAAATTGTTGTTCACTTTCCAATAATTGATGCCTCGCGACCACCTGCTGCGTTACGTCAACCGCCACAACCATGATGCGGTGTATCGAACCATCGGCTTCGAACAATGGTTGATAAACAAAATTGAAATAGGATTTTGCTGTTTTGCCGAAACGGCTCAGCATTACTTCAAATTCATTTCCGTAAAAGGGAACGCCGGTCTTTGATATTTGCTGCAGGATCGGATCAATTCGTTCTTTTACTTCCGGCAGTGATTGATAAAGTGAGCGCCCAATAAATTCAGTTGCTTTTCTGTCGACAATTTTAAGATATACTTTGTTGGCCATCGCAACAATCATATCAGTTCCGCTCAATATCGCGATTCCAAAAGGAGCCTGTTCCACAATACTTCTGAGACCCGTATCCTTTAATTGTGAAATTCGTTTATGCGTCTCCAGTTCCTGCACTTTTGCGCTGAGATGTTGATCAATCGTAAGTAAAAAGGTTTTCAATTGCTCAGCAGAATATTCCGTCAGATCGGTATGATCAGACAATTCAATCTCTTTCTCCCCGATAAACTCCTCCAACTTTACAACCAATTCTTCCATCCTGATGAATAGTGATTCGTGGGGATTTGCTTGAATCAGGTTATCTGAAATTGCTCCTGGATTGAATGTATTCGGAAGATTGTTCAGTTGTTCGTGCAAACGATTATGAAGCGTGATTAATTCCAGCAATCCATGGTCCTGCAATTCCGGATTTTCATCTGCAATGCGAAGAAGAATTTTCCCCAGTTGGCAGGAGACAGGATGCTGGCCGAGAAGCTCAGACTTTTGCGGTGATTGCCAGGCTTCCCTGATCAGGGATTTGCAAAAAATAAATGCAAGTCTTATCTGGATGGTACTATGATTCATGAGCGCAGACGCAACATAAGTTAAACTCAGCAGAAAATCAATTTAGCTGCAACTTTCCTCTGAGATAAAAACAGAATTAAAAGACATCATGAGACAGGGTCCTGGAATTCTGTTTTTACAGATGATTTTCTCAGTATTAAAAAGCAAACTGCGAAGAATATCCACAGGTGACGAAAATTGAAGATATCGGTCGCAATTCCTTCGATTATGAAGAAGCTGAAGATGATAAAACAAGCACAGCGTTCTTCATATTTGGCGAAACGCGAAAACTTTGTCAACGGTAAATAAAGTATAAGTATGAAAAGCAAAATAGCAAAAAAACCCAGAATTCCGTTTTCAGCAATTGCGCCCAACCATGCTGAATGTGGATCATAGCTGAAAAATCTTTCAGGATACATACCCATCGATTTATAATCATCAACAACAGAATTAAAATTTCCGGGTCCGATGCCGATAAGAAAATGTTGAGGAAATATCCCGATGGCAATTTTTTTATTCAGGTAATAAGATGTTTCCAGCGCCTTCAATTTTCCAACTTCAAACGCGGATTGATCACTTATGAAAGTTGTTTGCATATACCGTTCGTATTTTTCTGTGCCCGGTTCTGCAAATACAAAATGTGTTGCAATAAAAAGAAAAATGATCAGTGGGATAGAAGTCAGCAATGCAATCGGAGCCTTAAGCCATTGTTTAATGTATAGCCACCACAGAAAAATTCCCCAAAGAATAATGAAAAATGATTTTGAGAAGCTAAAAAATGCAGCAATCAGAATTACAGCGAAAAGTATTTTTTTTATTGAAGGGCGATAATGCAGAGTTTTAAAATTGAATAGTCCTAGAAAAATTCCAGGCGTGAGCAGGGTGCAAAACATGGTCGGAGTAAAGGTGGGTCCTTTCAATCGAAATACTGTACCGATATACGGATAGTCGTCCAGGCGAATAACAAAACTATTCTCCATTCCTGACAATTGCACTAAATATCCGCTGATACCAAGCAATGCAAGGATCCAACTCATCGCGAAGCAAATGTTTGTGAAATAGAAAATCAGTTCCTGCCTGGAAAACTGATCGAAATAGATGACGATCATCACAAAAGAAAGTGCAAGATAAAACCGACCTGCTGTTTCAAATAAAGATGGTATCGAGCCGCTTTTTATTGCGCCTGCAAAATTGACTAATAGATAAACAGATAGAAATAGGAGAAGACGCTTTTCGGTTCCTCCTGTTCGGAAGCGTTTAATAATATGGTAAGGATAAAACAAGAGAAAGGGGACGAAAATAATTTCAGCCAACTGAATTTTTCCGAACGGAGGGGGTAGATGCAGCAGATCCTGTAAAATCGAGCTGAATAAAAATACTGTCAGGATCCAGTAAAATGATTTGTTATTCTGTACAGGGATTTCAGTTGACATTAAAATTGTTCTTCGTTCTCGTTATCATCAACGGCTAAAAATAATGTTTTCGTTAATGAAATGTGATATCGCATTGGGAAAACTCAGCGATTGTGATGAAGCTCGTACGCAGAACCGGCATGCTGGGTAAATCTGTGGATTATATCAGGAGGGAAATTAGTTAAAACGTTGGTGGCATGGTATATGTTTCTTTCGACAGGAGAAACAAAAGGAACATTAAGTAACAAAAAATTACTGAGATGAAAAAGATTCTAATGTTGGGATCCATTGCAATAATGGCCCTCTCTGCATGTGGTACAGGTGGTGATAAAAGTTTTGACAACAGCGATTCCGCGACAATTGGGCCGGCATCTCCGGATACATCTTCGATGCAAACATTACCGCAGGATTCTATGCCGCAGGATTCTGTGAGTACGACAGGCAGAAGTGGAAACAGGTAAAATTTTCACCTTGTATTTTGGAGTTGATTTTAGAATAAATGCGCCAGTCCCAGGTTTACATTTTCACAGAGATCGATAATCTTTTTCTGAAGAAACAACGCCTGCAATTGATCACGGACAATTTTAAATTCATTATGGATAGGGCAGGGATGTGTTGAAGAACACCTGCTCAATCCGAGGCCGCATTCCTTAAAAACATTTTTTCCATCAATGGCTTCTACAATAGTTATGATAGGCTTTTTCAGCTGCTGCGTTGTTATATGAAACCCCCCGAAAGGGCCTTTCACACTATTGATAATACCTTCTTTCACCAGGGTTTGCAGAAGCTTCCCTACAGTATGTTCATTTCCTTCAATATTCTCGGCTATTTCTTTTATTCCTGCATTCGTACCGGTTTTGTTTCTTGATGCAAGGAACAATACTGCTTTCACAGCTGTTTTACAGGTCAGGCTCAACATCTGTATCTCTTTGAAAATATTTGATACTCAAAACAAAATTATAGTAATCCGTGTAGACTACGGGTGTCTATGCGCCCTGGAGTTTGAGTTGAATATTACTTTTCTTTTTTTGTATTTGCATTCTCTGGCATCCAGAAAATATCCGGCCAATCAGCGTCAGGATCACTGTTGCATTTATGGGCACCAGGTGAATTGATTTCATAATTAATATCTGGTAATACCGTTTGTATTGCCTCAAATAATTCCCGTTCTTCGAAACGAATATGAAGTTTTAATGCATCCGCAAATGCGGCGAGCAATATCCTGTTGGATTTATTTTGACGAATATTTTCAATAAGGTAAGTCAGGCGTGTATGATCATTTTCCGCCTGTAGCCTAAGTAAATTATCTACTGGTAATAATGGAAAAAGATCTGACTCTTCTTCGCTGAAATGTTTCTTCAGGTCGTGATCAAAAAAAAATACAGCATAATTAGCGATCCGCTCCGGATCGATGGCATTGGCCAGGCCCTGTTTTATTTTCCAAACCAGTAATAATCCATAATGATGGTCACGGGAAAATTCTACAAGAGCCTGGTGCCTTTTAAGTGGGAGACGGTCTTTCATGAATAGGATTCTTTTTCGAGGGCAATTGCTTTCGGGAACAGGATATTATTTTCAAGGTGAACATGGATATGCAGATCATTTTCGAATTCCTCCAGAATTCTATATAGTACACTGAAACTAGCGCATGCTCCCTCTGGCAAAGTGTAATTGCTAGTCAGTGCCCTGATTTCACTTAATGCTTCGCCGGCAGATTCGTGTTCTTTTTCCATTACACTGATAGGATTTTCAACAGAACCAAATGGGCCTCTTACAATTTTGTTTTCACCGGCAGTTACCAATTCCTTTATATATGGGAAAAGAACAGTTTCTTCTTTCATCATATGCGACAATAGCTCTTCGTTTACCATTTCTACAAGGTCATAAACTCTTTGCAATTCCGGATGTTCTTCGCCATGTTTTCTTGCAACTTTCGAAATATACATTCGTAATTCCGGCAACGTGTTTCGAACATAGCGATGATGTGTATTGATAATAAAATCCACAAGGAAATCTGCTTTCCATTGGTTATAGGGTAGTGAACTGACCTGCGATATCTCAGATGTCTGCGTCAGATCCCGTTCAACCTGTACCACATCAATTCCTTTTTCCATGCATGCTTCTTTCACCGTCTTTCTTCCGCCGCAACAAAAGTCGAGTCCATATTTTTTGAATATTCTTACTTTGGCCAGGTCTTTTGCTGCTATTTCCCCGATGGTCTCATCGCGTTCATCAGCATTTTTCTTGCCTATAATTACCTTCCACGATTCGGGTCCTTCTTCCAGATAGTTCCATGTAAAAATATTTCCTTGTCTTCCCAGCAACTGGTAATAAAGAGGTTTCGGATCGTGGTCATTGTGAATGGTAAAACTTTCTCCTTCTTTCAAATCATCAAAACGTTGAAAAATGGCAGGATGTTTTTGACCTGCAGGTAATGTCGTAACATTAAGTATCTGTTCGTTTTCGGTAATCATATTGAATAGTTTTTCGATCTTGTACAAAGCTAGATAATAAAAGTATTTAAATGCTTTTAATAAAAGGGAATTTTGACTTCCTGATCAAAATCATCCAGGTGGCAAATAACACATGATCAAGGTCAGCATCATAACGAAAGTCAACCGCCAATTTTGCAGCAACGACCTTTATTATGGCACATCATGAAATTGAAACTACCTGGAAAGGAAAGATGCAGTTCAATGCGGACGTGAATGGACATACTATTGTTATGGATGCACCAGCAAGAGTGGGAGGAGAGGATAAAGGACCAATTCCCAAGCCCTTTATTTTGACAGCCCTTTCCGGATGTACCGGAATGGATGTTGTCGCGCTTTTGCGTAAGTCCGGAATTTTTTTATCGGATTTTCAAATGAAAGTCAGGGGAGAGCTCAGCAAGCAACAACCGCTGGAGTATGTCGCTATTCACATGATATATTCCTTATCCGGAGATCCCGGGCATCAACAGGATGTTTTGAATGCAATAACTGATTCCCAGGAAAAAATATGTGGTGTAAGTCATATGCTGAAAAAAGCAATGCCTGTTACCTGGGAAATAATTTATAACCAGGAGATAATATTTCCTAATCATTCCGCTGAACGGAAATCAGTTGCGGGAATCTGGCACTAACACCTGCGAGGTTTTATAAACCTGGTAGGTCTTAGACCTACCAGGTTCTGCTTTCCGGAAGACACTCCCGGTAAAAACACATCAATATTTGGGAGTTTGCACGCAATTTCGGTGAAAATATGGACAACCTTGGGGGTGCTAAACCTCCCAGGTTTAAAAGACCTGCCAGGTTTATCAGACCTAACAGGTCTTAAAGACCTGTTAGGTCTTTTACCAGTCAACGCGCTGAAACATCACATATGTTTTTTTGTTCTCCTTGTTCAGGTAGGCAATAACGGCCCCATTGTTTTTTGTAGATGCCACAACAGGATATGAAGAATCGGTACTGTCAGATGTTACAAATCCACGGGTCTCATCTTCTCCATCAGGGTTTTTGATCTGAACAGCGATTCTTTTATTTGGTGCATCACCCGCGTTTACAAATTCGTCCCAAACGATGATCAGCTTTTCAGATGGTGTTGTTGTAATCTGGGGGTGCGACCCTGCATTACTGACCTGTTGCCTTGGTACAAAGCTCTCGCCGTTATCTCCGGATAGTGTATAGTAACAACCTTTGTTATTGCCACCGGTGTACCAGGCAAAATGAATTCCCTTTTTATTTTCAGTCATGGCAGGTCCGGTATGCGGACAGCCTCGCAGTATCCAACGATCATTGCTGATCAACCTGGGATCTGAAAATTTATTTCCACCATCGGTTGATACACTGTGCAACATATCCCGGATACTATCCTGTATAATTCCACGGTAGAGTACGTGAATTCTACCACTGCTATCGATAAACAAATCTGTCCGACAACACTGGCAACATCCTTCAGTGATCATCCTTTCATTTTTAAAACCCGACCTGCCTGATGTACTGGCGAAATATAATGCAGATCCATCGGCAGCGGATTGTTTTCGGTTATCCAGCCAGGTGATGGCAGCTTCGCCGGAAGGAAGAAGATCTACATCATAATATCGCTGATCGTAACCTGAAGTATCAGTTACCAGTGGTATTGCTTTGTTCCAGGTTTTTCCATGATCAAATGATTGAGTATAATAAACCAAACCAGAGTATTTATTTCTCGGGTCAGGATTTGAAGCTCCCCATAACGCAATGATTTCTCCCGAAGGTTTGTAAATTATCTTGGGAAGATTCTCAGCATGCGCTTTCAGGTTGTCGCTTCCGGGAATGACAATGGTTTCTCCAAACGATTTTCCGCCGTCGGGTGAAACAGCATAACAAAAAACAGAAACGGAATCGTTGATTGACCTTGCCCATCCAAGAACAACATTATTATGATTGTCCTTTGTCAGAAACGGACACTCTGCGGGGAATGTGTCGACTTTCACAGCCACTCCGGATTGTATTGTTGACGAAGCTGTTTTGGTTTTACTGCTGCCAGTATTGCAATAAGAAAATAAAATGCAGCAGGCGATGAGTATGTTGATATAATAATAACGCATGACTTATTTGCTTTTAAACAGGTGACCAAAATCATAACTGATACCCATGTTGAAATTCCTTGGTTCTGCCGGAGTGTAACTATAACCTGAATTGCTTTTGCTCGCTGTATAGGCATAGTATTTACCTGTTGCGTTCATCACATTCATCCAGACTTCCATTGCGCGCCATTTGTATCCGACGCGAAAATGAAACACATCGTATCCATTGTATTTTACTGTATTCAACGGGTCCATAAAATAGCTACCGAGTTTTTGCCATTCAAGGCCGAGTCTAAGACCATTTGCAAATGCAGGTTTCCACCAGATCTCAGCATTGTGCATCCAGGCAGGGGCGCCGTTCATCAGGTTGCCGTTATATGAACTGCCTTTTTCTACAAAGTCAACAAACTCATGTCTGCTCAATGCTCCACTAAAACGAATATTGATACTGGACACAGGATTTATGTTCAATCCCAATTCTATTCCTTTATGCAGGGTTCGACCTGCATTCATATTTTGTGTGCTTCCATCATCCATTCGTACGGAGATAATTTCATTGGTTCCTTTCAGCATATACACACTGAGGTCTGCACTCATTTTCCCTTTGATGATTTCTGCCCAACCACCTACTTCGTAATTGTAGAATACTGATGGTTTGAGTTCAGGAACTTTTACTCCTTTGTACATCTCTGTCACCTGCGGCGGCACAAAGCCTTCACTGTAGTTGGCGTAGAAACCTATCGATGATGAAAGATTATAAGTGAATCCAATTTTTGTACTTACCCTGCTAAAATAATTTACAGTGTCAGGTGATCCACTATAAGAAGATGGTTTAAGATGATTGTCAAAATTGTAACGGAACAAATCGTATCGGAGTGAAGCCACAACCCTGAGTTTCTCCACCGGATTAAACTCAAAATTGATAAATGATGCGTAGTTGTTCATGGCTGTTCTGTAATTGGTAAGTACACTATCAGTAGGCTTGTAACTGGTATAGATATTTGAAACAGTATCCCTGTTGATACGTATGTAATCTGCAGAATAAGTAGATGGGCTCAAATCAACATTTATCCCACCAATGAATACCGCTTTTTTCCAGTTCAGATTTTGCCTGTGCTGAATGATGGCTGCATAACTTTTAAAAGCAGATTCGTTGATCTCTCCATGTGCAAGATCTTTTTGTCCGACCCAGGTTCCACTGGATAGTTTCCGGTAATCATTCCTTATGGCATATGCTGGATTCTGGCCGATTGAGTTATTTCTGAAAACAACAGACGCATTGGTCTTGCAGTTGTTATTCCAGATGTGAGTAAGTGTAGATCGGTAGCGCAATGCATTCACTTTCCGATAGGTGAAGGTCTGAGTACTTTCGAATGATTTATCTGCATAATCTGCACTGTCGATACTGCCCGTCATATCGCTGTAGTAATCCAGCCAGGTGACACTATTTACCAAAGTCGTTTTTTCACTGAATCTGTAGTCGATACGCGCAGTCAGATTTGCTTTGTGGAAATCAGTGTACTGGATAAAGCTGTTTCTTTTGTCTGCATAATATCCGCTCAATGCGAAGCCCCATTTGCCTGAGCTGAATGAAGTTTGCAGATCGGCTCTTTTATAGCCGATGGTGTTTCCCTGTAACGATAACTTTGCGACAGGTAGCGCAGTTGGTGCGATAGTGATAAAATTAACTACGCCACCGATAGCTTCGCTACCGTAGAGAGAAGAAGATGGTCCTTTGATTACTTCAATATTTTTAACAGCGGCCATATTCATTTCCAGCAAGGCATTGTGGTTGAATAAACCAGTAGTTCTTACCGGAATTCCATCTTCCAGGTACAGGAAAAGGCTTTTCGTTGTCATTGGTTGCCTGATGCTCATACTATGTTGCTCGTTGCCGAGATTGACCATGTACACGCCACTCACTTTATTGAGCACCTGGTCAACCGTAATTGGTTTCGCATCCTGGATCATTTTTGATGAGATGCTTGTGATGGCAACAGGCGCTGAAGATCTTTTAGTCAGTTCCCGATTCGCTGTTACCACTACAGATTGTAAAACAGTGTTTTCCAGCTGGAGATTCACGATGGTCGCCGAAGAATTTGTATTGATGGTTTGCGGCTGGTAACCCAGGGAAGAAATCCGGAAGGATACACAACAATTGGCTCTTGGTTTTAACTCAAACTCGCCCAGCGAATTTGTAATACATCCACAGGAACAACCAGCAGAGCAATGTATAGAAGCGCCCGCAACTGGTTCCTTAGTGGTTGCATCGATAATTTTCCCTTTGAATATTTCCTGTCCAATCGCGCCAGACGATAGGCAGATGATTAATACAATAGCAACAAATCTGTATATGCGTGACATACAATTCACATTTAAGTAAAGCAATGCAACCCATACGCAATGGCATGGTAATGCAAGGCTGCAATAGTTTTTAGAAGCTAAACAGTGTAATGATGGAGATGATCAGGCAGATGGTGGATGGAAAATACCCAGTGAATTGTCAACGGGCTTGCTTGAATTTGCAGGAGAGCAATAAGTAACCTGTGAGTCAGGCTCTACTGTTTCTACTGTTGCAAAGAATGATTTTGAAGATAATATCTGTAAGCTGAATTCAACCCTTGAAGAACCGGAGGGATCCTGTTCTTTAGATTCTTTTTCTTTCAGCTTTTTCATCAGAACACAATTACCGCCACATTTCAGTTTTGGACGATCCCGGTTCTCGCAAAGATTTGCTTTGATGTAATCAATATTGATCCGGAATGCCATAACGACAAACCAGGTATTGGAGGTTTGCATCATCAGCAACAGAATCAAAACTGAATTGATGATATATTTTAATGGATGATATTTTCGATAGGAGACCATCCTAAAGATCCTTGTTTTTAAAAATCTTTGCGGCCGCAAACATAGGTAATATGATCCACAAGAACATAATTCCAACAGTAAAAAGAATTCCGTTGCCGCTTCCGAAAAACTCTTTATACAACGCTCCGGTATATCCCATCAACGCACTGACATCCATTTGCAGCATGATAAAAATCCGGCCAAGATCTATTGGATTAAATGCAGACAGCACAAGAGTTAGTTTTTCGGTGGGGTAGTCACTGAAACTAAAAAGTATCAGTAACACTAAACCATCATATATCAGGGCAAAATAAAACCAAAGCAATAAAGCCATTCCTATGCCTCTGGCTTTATCTCTGGATTTTACTGAAGCAAGAAAAGCCAGTGAAGTAAATATCAGGGTCAATGCAACTCCGGCAAGAAGAAGCGAAATTCCTATTGAATTGAATGAAAAGAACAAAACAGGAACTCCTACACCGATTAAAAATCCGCTGATGAGCGATAAAGAAACACCTGTGAACTCACTTAATAAAATCCTGGTTCTGCTCAAAGGCTGAGACAACATCAGTTCAATAAATTCGTAGGAATTGTAATAGTGAATAGTCGTAAATATCATGCTTATCAATGGCACGACGATTAATACAATATTCAGCAAACTCAACACTGCCTTACTTTGATTTTCTTCCAGCTGGAAAAAACCGAATGATACTACGAACAGAAACAATGTATACGCGATGACGATTTTGCTTCGTAAAATGTCATACAATACATATCGGGTGAGCTTGAGCATAATTTCATTGTTTTAATTCCCCTGAAAAGTTAGTAACTCATCAATCGGAAGATTTCATTGCCAGCACTTCATCGATCCAGAGCGAATTCTTTTTATTGTCTCTCATGACGCGGGCGATCACTTTGCCCAGTTTATCTTCTCCTGTTTCCTGTCGGAGTGCGTTGATGTCTTTCAGAAAAACCATGCGGCCTTCCTGCAGGTACATTACATCCGTGGTAAGTTCATCCAGATCACTCAGGATATGTGATGTGATAAGAATCAGTTTGTTTTTTTTCTTTTCCTGCATGATTTTTTCTTTCAGAATTTCTGATGAAAGCGGATCAAGGCCCGCCGTGGGTTCATCAAGGATCAGTATTGCGGGATTGAAATAGAATGCAAGTGCAGCACTTACTTTCTGCCTTGTTCCTCCACTTAATGTGCGCATAGGTTTTTCGAAGATGGACATCAGGTTGAATTTTACGAGAAGGTCAGCATCTACATCTGACTCTGATAATTTCCTGATATCTCTCATCATCCTGAACAGGTGACCAATCTGCATATTATCCGGGTACCTTCCGATCTGGGGCATATATCCAATCTGGCTGCGGTAGGAAGGATCACCATTGATCTGTTTTCCGTTGATGAAAATATTCCCACTATCTGCTTTAACCAGACCAAGTATGGATTTGATCAACGTCGTTTTACCGGAACCGTTAGGCCCGATCAGGGAAATCACCTGGCCACGATTGAAGATTGCACTGATATCATTCAGCGCCTGGAGCTTTTTGAATTTCTTATTAATATTTTCAATCCTGATCATAACTTATTAGGTTTTATCACAGGCGCATTGTCCGCCAGGTGTTCCGGAGTCAGGCTGGGCATGGCTTTTTCTGCTTTGTCCAGCAGTGTGACCATGAAACTTCTCATTAATATCAATGTTGAAGGGCTTTGCTCTACCACCATCGCGTACATACTGACCGGGTGATAAGGAACATCACCAGTGCCATCTTTGTTGAGATCATATCCTTCATATTTATCCCAGTAGTTGCCTCTAAATCTGTTCAGCGCCATAGTCCCGTTAGTGGCTACGTCGAAAGAGTTTCCGTAGAAATTGTTATTGAAAAAACTGTTATCATCGCAACTGGCCTGTACTTTCAGCGCCCATCCATTTGATTCAAAAACATTTTTCCCTATCTCAATGCGACTGCTTCCTTCCATGTGAATGCCGACTGTATTCTGAACGAAGCGATTGTTCAGGATATGGCTGTTGCTGATGTCTTTCAGTAAAATTCCATAAGCGCTAGCACCCCAGTTTTTGTGAAAGAAGTTGTTTTCCATTCGCACTTCTTTACTATACATCACCGCAACTCCAGCACCGTTATTTTCAAATGTATTTCCGAGGTAAGCATCGTTGTTGGAAAACATAAAATGAAGGCCATATCTCACATTTTTTTTGCTCTGATTGTTTTTGATTGTCGATGCAGTGACAAATTCGAAATAAATGCCATCCCTATGACCGCTTATAGAATTTGATTCCACCAGCATCTGATCACATTTCCAGAGATGAATTCCATTGCCTGAAAGATGTTCGGATTTATTTGTGCCAACAATTTGATTATTTCTTATGACGGAATTAATGGTATTGGCCATATGCACTCCGAACGATGCATTGGTAATTATATTCTTTTCGATTAAAATTCCTGTTGCATCAATTACTTTAATTGCAGCATAGTCATTCATGGAAGAATAGCCCGCATTTGCAAACTGAATTCCGGTGATAACTATATTTTTCCCGGTGAGTGTTAGAATTTCATTTTTATTCTCACCATCAAGAATCGGATTGCCGATACCGAATAGGAAAACAGGTTTACTGATCAGGATATTTCCTTCTTTATAGATGCCCTTTTGAAGCAATATAGTATCTCCGGCATTGGCAATCTGTATTGCCTGGCGAAGAGTAGTAATCGGGGCATTTTTCCCAACTGTGATTGTGTTTCCGCTCGCCTGTGCGAAAAGGCAAATATTCAATATGATCAGCGGCCATTTCATTTCACCAGTATATTATAAAGAGTGGCCCAGTTGGTTTGTTTACTGCCTTCAATTTCTTCGGCTTTCTTCTTTGCTTCTGCAGCATTTTTGAAAGCTGCAGCATTTCCTCCCATCGGACTTTTTAATTGACTGCTCACAACAAACTCTGCAGAGGATACTGTAATAAATCCAGCATTGTTGTTATAGTCAACGAATAATGTCTGGTGTATCTCGTTCATTTCAACACTGCGTCTTTGCATAAATGTTGCAAGACAATGGACATCATCGAACTTGAAAATCCTGCCCTTCCTGGTGACTATTTCAGCACCGAATTTAGGGTCCATGATGGTCATCCTGCATTCAGCACAATTGTCTTTTCCCAGGTTTATTTTTTCAGGTTTTGGATTACAACCGGAAATAAAGAAGCATGCTATTGCGGCAACTGCGACACTAGCGCTTTTAATGGACCTCGTCATTGATTGTCGTTTTTTGTTTTTTCGCCATTCGAAAAACCAGGTGATAAAGAAAATACCTGTCACTGCCAATATAATCCAGCCGCCGGTATCGGGATAGGAGTAGGAATCAAAATTGAGCAGCTTCTTATGGCCGAGCAATGGAGGTTGGTAGGAAAGGCCAGGAACTTTGATCGCAGCTGCGGGATCAAGATTATGTCCATAATCGTAGCCCCACAGGTAAAAATCTATCAGCGCTGCGATGCCTGCAAACATCGCAGTAACGAGGTATGTAATCAGGAGTTTTCGGCTACCGGTAAACGATATGATCAATCCAAACAGGATAAAGAATCCCAGAATGTAAATGAGGTACGAAAATTCAGGAAACATTTCTTCCCTGATATGTTTCATGCCGATGTAGTGGTTGAGTCCGTTGATGATGTCCACCTGTCCTGATAACTTATTCAGCCAGATCTGCATGGATAGTCCTTCAGGGTATTGCGGCGCGATCAGATAAATAGACCAGACCGGAACAAAGAACAATACGGACATGACCAGTGAGCCAACTGCTATAATCATGCGTGAAGCTGTACTCATCTTTTTCATAATCCTGGTTTCAAAACATTTCATGTGGAAGAAAATAGACAAGGCGCATGCGCTTCATGCGCCTTGTTGGAGCCATTTATTTTGCTGGTGGCGCTTTTGAAGTTTCAGCGGCCGGCGCTCCTTCTGCTGATACAGCAGGTTTATTTGTACCGGTACTAAAGAGTAAAGCAACATTTGAATTCGCAGGTGATACCCTGAGATAACCTTGCATTTCCTGGTGCAGTGCAGAACAGAAATCTGTACAATAGAAAGGAAATATTCCGGTTCTGTCTGCAACCCATTTCAATGTTTGTGTTTCACCAGGCATGATCAGTATCTCTGCATTGTTCGCACCTTTGATGGCAAAACCATGTGGTACATCCCAGTCCTGCTCGAGGTTGGTGACATGGAAATAAACTTCGTCGCCCAGTTTCACGCCTTCAATATTGTCAGGAGTAAGATGCGAACGTATGGCTGTCATCCACACGTGAACCTGGTTGCCTTTTCGTTCTACTTTCGATTGACCTTCGCCTTTAGAAACGAATGCATGTGAATTCTCTTCGATCCTGAAGATTTTTCGTTGTTTGTCTTTTATCAGGGTTGCTGGTAATGCCTCAGCATAATGCGGTTCGCCTGTAGTAGGGAAGTCAAGAATGAGTTTCATTTTATCTCCACTGATATCATACAACTGCGCACTCTGAGTCAGTTCAGGTCCTGTCGGCAGATAACGGTCTTTTGTGATCTTGTTATAGGCGATCATGTATTTCCCATGAGGTTTCGCAGTTGGTCCGCCAGGTATCGACAAGTGACCGACAGAATAATACGTTGGTACACGATCAAGTACCTGCAGGTCCTTCAGGCTCCATTTCACGATTTCAGAAGACACAAACATGGAAGTGTATGCATTACCTTTTCCATCGAACTCTGTGTGCAAAGGGCCGAGACCAGGTTTTGTTACTTCACCCTGCAAAGCAGCTTCGTATTTGATAACAGGTATTCCGTCGTAGTCGCCATCGAATGCTTTATCGTCAATTGCTTTCTGAATTTTCGCAAAAGAGAAAACAGGGATGCTCGCTGCCAGTTTTCCTGACGCAACAATGTATTCGCCGGAAGGATCAACATCTGTTCCGTGAGGAGATTTTGGACAGGGAATAAGGAACAACATCCCGGGGCAATCAGCAGGATCAAGAACAAAAACATCAGTTTTCATGGAAGTGGTGGCTGCATGTGTTTTTTCATCATACATATTATGAGCATACTTCACAGTTTGTTTTTTTGCTTTGCCAGCTTTCAGATATTCTTCTGCCTTTTTCCAGTTCACTGCCATTACAAAATCTTTGTCCCTTTGTGAAGCATTCTGTTCGAGCAATGTGTTGGCTTTTTCAGAATTATAACAGCTGAAGAAAAACCATCCGTTGGATTTGCCCTTACCAGCTCTTGATAAGTCGAAGTTGACTCCCGGGGTACGGATCTGGAAGGCAATGTTCATTTCACCTGTTGTTGGGTTTACTGATACAAAGCTGATGGATCCTTTAAAATTCTGTTTGTAGGTATTAATAGGAACATCACCGTTCTGATCATCGAGCGGTACACTGAAGCGTGTAGCAGCAACAACGTATTCAGAGTTTTCGGTGATAAAAGGAGAAGCGTGGTTGCCTGCGCTGTTAGGGATCTCCAGGATTTCCGCCGTACGGAACGTGCTGAGGTCGATTCTTGCGAGACGGGGCGTGTTATTTCCATTCGCAAAAGCCCAACGGCCATCATGTTCGCCTTTTGTTTGAGAAAGAGCGATGTGATGAAGATCATCCCATGGAACAAAACCGTGTGATGTATTAAGCATGGGTTTTGTTTCTTCACTGAATCCATAACCGCTTTCTGCTGATTGAGAAAATACCGGTACTATCCGGAACAATCTGCCGGAAGGGATTCCGTATATCCCGATCTGGCCGTTGAAACCTCCGGAAACAACGTTGTAGAATTCATCGTGTTGACCCGGAGCAATAAATGATTTGGTGGCGTCACCTACAGCGGCCGATTGAGCAGTTTTGGGTTTACAACTGTTGATTGATAGAAGGCAAAAGAAGCCCAGTATCAAAACCGCGGAGGTTTTGAAGTGATGAAATTTCATATTGATAATTATTAAATGAAAAGAATGGCTTTACATGTTATTGTATCCCATCATTAGATCGCATAAATTCGAGGATATGCCTCGACTCGTCTTTTGATATATTCTGGTTAGGCATACGGACAAGACATTGCTCGAGTAATTTCTGAGCTTCAGGATCTTTTTCGAGCATCATATCCACATTGGTGATCATGTTCATGATCCACTCAGGCTGTCTTCTTTTAGTTACATCTTTCCAACCAGGTCCAACCAGTCTCTCATCAGTAAGCTTATGACAGGATTGACATTTTAATTCGTAAATGCCTTTACCAGCGGTTACCCATTGCTGATTTAATGGCGTGGTCAATTCAATATCTCCCGCTTTCATTTCTGTTCCGTGCACTTCCGCCTGATCAGCTGGCTTATCCTGCGCTTCGGAAGATTTTTCTTCCCCGGACTTCCCTTCATTGTTACATGATCCTAAAAACAAAATTGCTCCGACTAAGCATACAGTAGTCAATCGTAAATGGAGTTTCATTGTGATGAATTGAAGGTGAAATCATAAAAGACATATATATCTCTTATGAAACAAAAATATTTTTCATGACTAATTTAACAACTGATCCGTATCAACCGTGCACATGATAATGATCAATGTCATATTATTTTTGGAATGAACCTGAATAAAGCCAGATATCATATAATATAGATCATGTTTTTTAATGTACATATTACACATCCCAACACTTCATTCTTCTTTTTGTATACTCCCCTTTGATGGATCTTTAAACAAAAAGATTACCGTGCCTTTTCCGATCAGGATCATTTACAACTGATGAACATTAATCGGTGGGATGATTTTGATCAGATGGAAAAAACTGTCCCGGTTATAGGTTTGGCGTTCTGAATCTATTCAAGCGTTTATGATATTTTCAAAATCATCGGGCTATGCTATCCGGGCGATTCTATACCTGGCCCTGATCAACAATGAAAAATCGAAAGTTCGTGTGGACGACATTTCCCGGGAACTGATGGTCCCTAAACATTTTCTGAGCAAGGTGCTGAAGAAACTTGTAAAAAAAGGAGTTCTTGATTCCACAAAGGGTCCTTATGGTGGTTTCTCTTTAAATAAGGAAACCTTGTCCATCACCCTGTTTGATCTGGTTGCGTTAACCAATGGCGAACTTCAGTTTGATAATTGTGTCCTTCGCCTTAAAAAATGCAATCCCAGTCACCCATGTCCTTTACATGAAAAAATGGTTTCATTTAAACAGGATTTACAGCGGACTTTGATGAATACCAGTATCGGGGATCTACTAAACCCGGAGCAACCGGAGTTTATCAAAAGTATTGCGACTATTTAACGTTTAAAGGCCATGCCGGTTAAGATGATTTCTTGTGTTCAGGTGTTGTACGATTTACAGTACAATGATAGCAACCTTCTTTAGCACTATGTATATGTATATAGTTTATCTCCGCGTTCGTAAAGGCGGTGATTAATGCTTGCCGCAGTTCCTTGCCGTCAATAACATCCGCTTTTCTCAGCATTCCCTTGTTAGTATAGCTTCTGATGGATAGTAATTTATCGGTGAGCATTGCTGGAATTTCATTTACTTCCAGTTTTGCGCTTTTTACGTTATTCCTGATAAAGATTGGTCCGGATGCCTGGTATGGTGAGTCAGTCTGATGATGTTTGTAATGTAAAAGAATAACTTCTTCTCC
This sequence comes from Pollutibacter soli, assembly GCA_029269725.1. Lineage (GTDB taxonomy): Bacteria > Bacteroidota > Bacteroidia > Chitinophagales > Chitinophagaceae > Pollutibacter > Pollutibacter soli. Next base: position 463,039 of record JARJHS010000001.1, read on the forward strand.
TATCCCGGCATTGGTCAGACTAATCCTGCAGGGATAACCTGTGTTTCTGTCTGCAGTCATTTTTACAGCGCCCAGATGTTGCAGTTCCTTCTCGTCGAGTTCAAATAAATAAGTTAAGAGAGTGTGGTCCAGGGGAGTGATTTGAAAATTGATCATATTTAGTTTTGACGCAAATCTGGCAGTATTTTATCTGTTGAAAAACCCGGATCCTGCTATTCCTGAAATTGTCGTATTAAACCTATTTCTTTAAAGGGTTTGGATCAATATACCTGAAAATGGAAAGTGCAAATGAACCGCTGAACTCATTTTCATTTAACAGTATAACCCTATTCTGAGGACACCGCCAACCTGGTTAATCTACTGTCGTATGAATAGTATTGCCTAACTTGTAACACTTTCTTTTGATTAAACAATCTATAAATGAAAAAATGTTTGTTGCCATTCCTGATAATGGCGATCAGCTTGCTGAGTCAGCCTCTTTCCGCCCAGGACAGTGCCGACTCTACTGAGTTATTAGGCTTGCCTGGAGATAACCTGGATCTCTATGCAGTTTTGACATTGTTTCAGAAATCAAAAACCATTGAAGCCTTTGAGAAATCTTTAAACGACGAAAAAACAGGCATAAATAATCTCGACTTAAACCTCGATAAGAAGGTAGATTTTATAAAGGTTGTTACCAAGAAGGATGGTGACGCATTTTCATTTATACTCCAGGTAGATGTTGCCAAAACGGAAACCCAGGATGTGGCCGTGATACTGGTCAGCAAAGACAAAAAGGATAAAGTGTCTATACAGATGGTTGGTGACGAAGATTTATATGGAAAAGATTATGTCATTGAGCCGAAGGGAAATTCATCCGTCACAGCAAACCCTGGATATGTCGGGGCTGATCCTGTCACCGTAAACGTACCGGCTCAGCAAGTGACGGTTGTTCAATCTCCTCCGGTGGTGCAATACATTTATTCACCTGCATATGTACCGTATGTTCCACCATACTACTATGGATTTTATCCACCCTGGTTTGGATTTGCGACAGTGATGGCTGTAGGTATTTATCGCTCCAATCATTGGGGCTATCATGGAGGGTATTATGGAGGACATTACCATGGTGGTAACAATAATGTCATTATCAATACGGGAAACAGAAATCAGATCAATCATTATAATAACAGCCGTAATACTTCGAATACGGTTGCGAATAACAGGAAGAATGGGAGCTATGGAACCGGATCAGCAAACCGGCCCACGGCTGGAACATCCAACCGCCCGTCAGCGGGCACTTCCAATCGCCCTTCTGCCGGCACCTCTAATCGGCCATCGACCGGTAGCCTGGACAGGGCTGGTGCAGGAACGTCCAACCGTGCTTCAACATCCAGCCGTGCAACGACCTCCAACAGATCAACAATGTCCAGCAGGCCTTCATCCGGGGGCGGTCGTAGTATGGGAGGCGGTGGCATGCGCGGAGGTGGGGGAGGAAGGAGACGCTAATCTTCTTTAGTCAATTCACTTTTAATATAAAATCACGACGGTCAGATGAAATGCTCTTTCATCTGACCGTTTGATATTTCTTATGTTCTTATTCTTCAGGAAGTGTAATATCTGATGCACTCATGTCTCTCACGCATACATATTTCCCATTTCGTTTTTCAAAAACGCTCATGTAATTGCCCTTATTAATGCCGGTATTGGTAGAATCCACTACCGTAAAATAGCCGACTTCCACCACGAGATTTCCATCGTTTGATACAAATACATCATTTGTCTTGAAAGAAATTTTGTGTTTTCCACCCGTTCCTTCTACATCGGCTTTTAAAAATTCCACGATTGCTTCTTTTCCTACCAGTGCAGGCCTGTTTTGAAAAAAGCTTTGTGCATCATCTGCATAATAGCCGATGTCTTTAACTACAGCTGCATTATAAGTTGCAGCAAATTCATCTTCTTTGGCCTGGATCTCCTTTTTTATTTGTTCCTTGTCAACGACGCTGGCAGATTCTTTCTGTTGAGCATTGCAGGCAAACAAGGCGACGGTGAAACCGATCAGGGCTACGCTCGGGTATTTGCGTTTCATAAATTATTTTTATTCTTCTGATAAAGGATGTGCAAAAAACGTTTTTTAAATAGGTTGAAAGTTAAAAATTTCCTGCAGTTATAAAAATTACTTTCTGTTGATGGTGGGAATATCGCGGTTTCTGGCCTACTACCGCTGAATTTTACTGTAAAACAGCGGGAATGAAATTTGCTGATGGCTTATTCTAAAAACCCGAACTATGAACAATGTTTCAATTTTTTACCTGAAGAATATTCACTGGAGAGATGTTGTAAAAAGCATTTGGAAAACCGAGAAAGACACGTTTGAAGATTACATTACTATTCAGCCGGTTTCTAATAATCCTGACTTGAAACATTACCTGGTCATCTCGCTGTCAGAAAAAACAAACAAACTGTTTCAGAATTTCCGCGCTCATAAAGTAGAGAACGCGGATCTAAGAGCACGCATTCCTGCTTACTCAGATCCTGTATTTGGAAACAAGGACCATCTTAATCTGCTACAATAATGAGTATTGAAAGATTATCCTAAAAGTGTGTAAATAAATCATCAGCCCGCAATTTGCGGGCTGATTTTTTGGGGTTTCTATTATTATTCGAATCTCCTGAATAGAAACTGCTTTAGAAATTTTGTTTCCGCAGAACCAATGAATTAAAAATTCTTGCTGTCCTCCTGAATCCGGAAAGCTATGGTTGAAGATCTCGATTAAAAATTTTTCCGGAAAACTGGCCAGGTCAATTAACCCACAGTAATGAAAAATCCCCGCAAACGTTGATTTTGCAGGGATTTGATTCTCTTTGATATCCTTTAGTGCGGAGAGAGAGGGATTCGAACCCCCGGACCTGTGACAGTCAACGGTTTTCAAGACCGCCGCATTCGACCGCTCTGCCATCTCTCCGGCGCAAAAATAGGGTGCGGAGGTTGAACTTCAAAATGATTTAGAATGTGTTTGAATCCTATTTTCAGTTTAACAGGGAATAGCTATCAAATATGGCCGTTTTAGTTCCACCGGTTTTGTTCTTTAAGACTTTTGAAAAACTGATGGTCATCACATGTTTTTGATATTGTTCTGAAGTTTTCTGGTAACCGCAGCTCAAATGGTCGCCTGTCTTTTGTTCTTCTGAATTTTCCGTGAGATACCTTCATTTGCATGTGGCAGACTACAATTAAGAATGCATACTTTCAAGAATGATTAAAATTTCTCATGCATTATTTTTTACACCGAAATACAATGCTGATGCATTTCGGCCGTTAATTTTTTTTACTATCATTGTGCTTATCATGTGAAGATCACCACAACAGAACAGATGAAACATCATTTAATTCCGTCCTTTTTTTCTTTATTATTATTTATTAGTTGTTCCAAATCTTCTGCCCCTGATAGCACAAGTACACCCTCCGATAGTGTCGTCACTGTGGCCGGGGCAGGCCGGGGATATTTGAATGGTAATACTGTCGAAGCTGCCTTTAATTACCCGACCGGTGTCGCGATTGACAAGGCCGGAAATATCTATGTTACCGACCAGGCAAATCATAGAGTCAGAAAAATTTCTGTTCAAGGGCAGGTAACTACATTAGCAGGTAACAATTACCAGACATTTGCGGATGGACAGGGGGAAGATGCTTCATTCAATAATCCTCAGGGCATAACGATTGATGCAAATGGTAATTTATTTGTGGCGGATAAATCCAATCACCGGATCAGGAAAATAACACCAGATGGAATTGTCTCCACAGTAGCGGGATGGGATGCAGGATATGCAGATGGGTCCCTGACCGAGTCAAGATTCAGCGGTCCGACTGGAATTGCTGTTGCTGCCAATGGTGATTTAATTGTGTCTGAATACAATAACAATCGAATTCGACGCATTTCACTTGCAACAAATACAGTAAATACTATCGCCGGAAATGGCGCAGCTGATTTCAAAAACGGCACGGCACTTTCTGCCTCGTTCAATAAACCCGATGGCATTGCGATTGACAAATCCGGCAATATTTATGTTTCAGACGATTACAATCATCTGATAAGAAAAATTTCCGCTGACGGAATAGTATCAACAATTGCCGGCCAACCCAAAAGTATTGGCACTTTAGATGGCGCTGCATCTTCGGCTTTTCTTTGTGGGCCTAGGGGATTGATCATCGATGAAAATGACAATTTATTTTTTTCAGACTTTGGCAATAATAAGATCCGAAAAATCACCACTTCTGGTGTAGTTTCTACATTTGCAGGCACAGGCAAAACGCAAGCAAGCGGATTTGGAAGCTTTTTAGATGGTCCTGTTGAGAAAGCTGAATTCAGCTGGCCTACTGGTTTAGCTTTCGATAATGAAGGAAATATAATTGTCGCTGACCAGGCCAATTGCAAAATCAGGAAAATAGTAGTTCATTAGAACTTTACTCAATACATGCACTGAATGCGATGGAAAAGCACGAATTATTTATTGAGTTCAAAACGATCAATAATTGATATGAGATTAAGTAGATGCTGGATTGCGGTTGTTTGAATTCAGTTCCTCCTCACCTCAACCTTGCCCGATATTCATTTGGCGTCATTCCAAGCAACTTTTTTACATAACGCGTAAAAAAGGATCGGCTGCTGAATTCCATTTCATCCGCGATTTCGGAGATACTGAAATTTCTGTTCTGAAGAAGAATAATGATGCGTTCTTTAGCATGGCGCTGTATCCATTCGGAAGCCGTTATGTCCGAATGAATTTTACAAAGGTGGTTAAGGTATTTCGCAGTAATATTCAGCTTTTCGCTATAAAATTGTACCTCTCTGTGTTGCATGCAAAACTGTGAAAGCAATTGAATGAAACGTTCATAAAGAGTGCCCGTTTGCAGACTGTGTTTGCGTTGATCATATTCACTGGCGAACGTGTCCCACATCTCAAGGATGAATAACTGCATTTGCAATCCCAGTGTTTCTTCATAAAAGCGGTGGTTGGTTTCGAGGAAGCGTTCATTGAGTCTTTTGAAATTGGTGAGGATTTTTTCTTTGTCCTGTTTGCTGATATTTGTTTTTACAGGATACATCCTCGAGTGCAGCTGTGCATTGATGCTCCAGCTCTGGTCAGGAATATTTTCCATCAAAAAATCCTTTTCCACCAGGAGTATAGTAGCCTTGAAATTCTTCGAAAACTGCAGACCAGATAACCTGCTTTCGGCAAACCAGAATAAAAATTGTCCGCCTTTGCATACCATCAATTGATCGTTAAATAAAAACTTTACATCTCCCCGGTGACAGTACAGGTGTGTATGATAACATCTGAAAAAATCATGCGGGAGATTTCTTTCTCCTGTGATATCTGAAAGTAAAATCCGGGACAACTCGCCTTTCGACATTTTCTCTGATTACGAAAACCAAGATAAGACATATTTGACATTATTGGCGTAATTGGTGTAACAAATAAGAAGTGGATACAGTGTAATTTTGTACCATCAAATTCAAAAAAAATGAGTACCGGCAATACAATTTTTGATGATCTGAAAAGTGGGTTAACAGTAAGCCCCGCTCATCCCAACGTGAAAGATCTGCGCGATTTTTCCTACGATACCATTCGATTGCTGCAGCAATTAAACAGTTCTTTCAATCCCGAGGAAATAAGATCAAAACTCAGCGAAATTACCGGGACTGTGATTGATGAAACAGTCGGCATTTTTCCGCCCATCTATATCAATTATGGTAAACACTTCAGCATCGGTAAAAATGTATTCATCAATTTCAATTGTACTTTTCTGACACTTGGAGGAATTGTGATTGAAGACGATGTTCTGATTGGTCCGGGTGTGAAAATTACTTCAGAAGGACATCCATTATCACCCGCTGAAAGGCAATCATTAATACCGGGCAAAGTTCACATTAAACAAAACGCCTGGATTGGTGCGGGTGCTATTATACTTCCGGGGATAACCATAGGAGAAAATGCTGTTGTCGCTGCTGGTGCAGTTGTTACCAAAGACGTGCCCGCCGGCACTGTTGCAGCAGGAGTTCCCGCAAAAATTATCAAATCTATCTAATTCAACAATTCAATGTCTAAAGTATTCGTGACAGCAGTTGTGGCTTTTATTTTCTCCGGACAATCATGTATGGAGAAGCGGAATCAGGAAAAATCCAATGATATGATTATAATAAATTCAACAGAACAATATACGTTTACGCTAAGCGAAAAAGTAACGAGGCAGAAAGTAAAATTTAAAAACCGTTATGGTATTGTACTTTCAGGCGACCTGTATCTGCCAATGGAAAGCGATAGTTCTTTTGCTGCTGTTGCAATCAGCGGACCGTTTGGAGCGGTGAAAGAACAGGCATCAGGATTTTATGCCAACCAGATGGCTGAGCGCGGATTTGCGGCCCTGGCCTTTGATCCGTCCTATACCGGGGAGAGCAGCGGCGAACCACGAAATGTCGCTTCACCGGATATCAACACGGAAGATTTCAGTGCGGCAGTTGATTTTCTCGGGATACAGAAAAAAATTGACAGGAACAGAATCGGCATCATCGGCATCTGCGGTTTTGCAGGCTTTGCATTGAATGCTTCTGCAGTTGACAAACGCGTGAAAGCTGTTGCAACGACCAGTATGTACGACATGACAAGACTTATGTCGAAAGGATATTTCGATGCGCTTACAGCAGAACAACGTACGTGTACTTTTGAACAGTTGGGTGAACAACGCTGGAAAGATGCTGCTAATGATTCCACATCAATGTCACCTGGAGGCCTGCCCGAAATTCTGATAGGCAACGAGCCCGACTTTGTAAAACAGTATTTTGACTATTACAAAACAGATCGCGGTTTTCATCCGCGTTCAATTAATTCCAATGGTTCGTGGACGGCGACCAATGCTTTGTCTTTTATGAATATGCCAATCCTTAGTAATATCAAAGAAATCTCACCGCGGCCGTTGCTCCTGATTGCCGGAGAAAATGCTCATTCCAGGTATTTCAGCGAAGATGTATTTAAAGCTGCGGCAGAACCAAAAGAACTAATGATCATTCCAAACGCGGTTCATGTGGATTTATATGATCAGACTAATAAGATACCGTTTGGGAAACTGGAATCATTTTTTAAGGAAAATCTGAAGTAAATAAGGAGAGGAAAATATCATTGTTCAAATGATCATGGCTTATTCACAAGAAAAAACGCAATATGAAAAATAATATTTCTATAAGGACAATCCTTTTTTCCGCCGTTTCAATAACGTTGTTGCATAGTTGTAGCAATCTGAAATTGAAAACAGAAGGCAGGATCAGCAAAGGAATTTTTCCTGAGGGTAAAAAGGGGCCTTCGACCAATTTTACCGGCAATGCATTCAATACAGGTTTAATTGAACCAGATAGTATCTATAATACCCTTGTCGGTAACGTATATTTCGAACCGGGTGCAAGAAGTAACTGGCATTTGCATCCCGGTGGGCAGATTTTAATTATACTTGATGGTAAAGGTTATCATCAAATAAAAGATCAGCCAAAACAAAAACTGAAAAAGGGTGATGTAGTAAAATGCCCGCCCAACGTTTTGCATTGGCATGGAGCCAGTCCCGATGTCGGGATGCAACAAATGTATATCGTGCCTAATACAGGTAAGGGAATCGTTGACTGGAAGCAGGCGGTAACGGATGAAGAATACACAGGTCTTTGATACTTTAAATTCTAATTGACATAATATGAAAGTCATAAAAAACGGCACTCAGGCATCCATTGTTGGAAATGAAAACTGGTTCACGGGAAATGTAAGAATAGATCCTTTGTTTTCGAAACAGGAAGCAACCAAAGCAGCCGGGGTGCTGGTAACTTTTGAACCAGGTGCAAGGACCGCCTGGCATACTCACCCTGCGGGACAAACCCTGATTGTTATTTCCGGATTAGGCTGGGCACAGAAGGACGGGGGCGAAGTTTTGGAAATAGCGCCTGGTGATGTAATCTATTTTGAACCCGGTGAAAAGCACTGGCATGGTGCAACGATAAATAAAGCGATGAGTCATATCGCCATACAGGAAGAAGTAAATGGATCGGTTGTAACATGGATGGAAAAAGTGAGTGCAGAACAGTATTTAAGATGAAGATCAATTTTAGGAAGCATTTATTGTTTATAGTCGTCGCAACGACAGCCTTTATGTTTTGCCATGCGGGCTGTTATAAAAATGATCAGACTGAAACTTACATCAATAACGACAATGGCAACCCCAATGATTCAACACTAAGTAAAATGAAAATTACCATTGGATCAGCTGTGTTTATAGTATCACTAAATGATAATCCAACAGTTAGAAAATTCAAATCTATGTTGCCTTTGACTATCGAAATGAGCGAGCTGAATGCCAATGAGAAATTCTTTTATTTTTCATCCACCCTGCCTACCGATTCTGCACCTGCTGGAACTATTATGGCCGGCGACTTAATGCTGTATGGCAATAACTGTCTGGTTTTGTTTTATGAAAATCTGAATAGTTCTTATAGCTACACCCGGTTGGGCAAAATTGAAAATGTCACCGGCCTTAAAAAAGTATTAGGTACTGGAAAAATCATCGTCAAATTCGAATTACAATAGAACTGAATACAATGATTTCCATTCCTGAAAAATTTTCCGAAGAAGAATTTCAGAAAATCAACAGGGCAAATGATCTTAAAATATCGCCGCTATCAATAAACCCCATGGAATTGCCGTCGACAAATCCAGCAATATTTATGTTGCAGACGCCTTTAATAATTTAATCAGGAAAGTTTCGACAGTTGGGAGGGTTTCTCCAATTGCTGGCCAAACCCAAAGCGTAGCCACTTTAGATGGCCCTGCATCGTCCTCCTATCTTTTTGGACCAAGAGGATTGACCATTGAATAAAAATAAGTTTGCGAAAAAATTTAAATCCCCAGTTAAAATTATAGCCTGGTATATTCCGTAACAAAGGCGACGAGGTAGCTGATGGCTACGAGTTTCATTTTTCCAGAGGCAAATTCATTTATTCCTTAACTATCAGCAAACATCAGCCTGGCGTCCTATCTCTTTGCTTTAGCACCGGTAGATTTAAGCACCGCGTTAAAGAAGAGCATCTGATAAGGCAGGGCCGCTTCCCAATATGACCATTCGTGTTTTCCGGGACGCTCAATGTAATCATGAGGTGTACCATTCGCCAGAAGGCGGCGATGCAGGTCACGATTATTGTCAATCAGAAAATCATCGACGCCAATATCAAAAATGAGTTTCACATCGTTGGCCTTAAGTTTGTCCACCATACCAACAATCGTGTAATCGATATATGGTGCTACGGTGTCCTTTGGCGGACCTAGCAATCGGGCGAAGTTTTCAGACCTTGATTTAGCAAAAGCTGGAGGCACTTTCCATGTTCGTGTATCAATATTCATTACACCACTCATGCTTCCCGCTGCTGCAAATAATTCAGGATGGCGGGCAGCGATGAACATCGCACCATGACCGCCCATCGACAGTCCCGCTATAACCCGTCCTTTTTTCTCCTTGATAACACGATAGCTGCTTTCAATTTTTGCAATGACTTCTTTTGAAATGAAAGACTCAAACTGACTTCCTTTATCGAGTGGACTGTCAAAATAATAACTGGTGGTATTGCCTTCCGGCGTAACGATAATAATATTGTACTGATCTGCGAGGCGATGTAACAACATCTTATCCGGAGGCTGTGTGAGCCAATCGCGAAAACTTCCCTGGCCACCATGCAGCAGGTAAAGAACGGGAAAGAGCTCGGTTGAGTTTTTATACCCTGCCGGCAGTACAACGGCAGCCTTCAGCGTTTTATTCATCGCGGCGCTGTGTACTTCGATAGTATCGACAGATGAAGCCTTCGCAAACGAAACAATAAAAAAAAAAAATATATGAAGGCAAAGGTTTTTCATTCGCATAGAAATAATTTTATGATATAGAGTGGGACTTATTGTACGGTAACACTATTTTCCTTCAGTATCCGACCAAAGAATACCAGGTGATAAGGAAGTGAATTTTGCCAGTAATCCCAGGTATGTCCACCTGGCCTTTCAGTATAATCGTGTGCAGTACGACTATAGACCAGGCGTCGATGCAGCTCACGGTTTGCTTCGACGAGAAAATCGTCTACACCACAGTCGATGATCAATTTCAATCCATTGGATTTAATTTTGTCTACCATATTCACCACTGAGTAGCTGCCATACAACGCTGAGTTTAAGGTGTCGCCGACAATCTGCTGAAATCCTTTTTTGACGCGCGAAGAAAAATCAGATTGTATTTTCCAGTTTTCGGTGTTCATATCCAATGCCCCACTCATACTGCCTGCAGCACAAAACAATTCCGGATGCCGGGTTGCAAGGAATAGTGCTCCGTGCCCACCCATGGAGAGCCCGGTAATTACACGTCCTTTATTGCTGCGCACAGTCCGGTAATTGTTGTCAATTTTATTAATGACCTCTTTCGTAAGGTAGGTCTCAAATTGGGAGCCTTTGTCAACAGGACTGTCCAGGTACCAGCTGAATGTTTCGCCTTCCGGCATAACGATAATAATGTTGTATTGATCAGAAAGATTTTTTACCAGCATTTTGTCTGGGGTAGAAGTCAGCCAGTCACGAAAATGACCACCTCCACCGTGCAACAAATACAACACGGGGTATGCAGCTTTACTTTTTGCATAGGACTCCGGAAGTACGACAGCAGCCTTATACGTTTTATTCATCACCGTGCTCGACACATCAATCGAGTCTACTGAAGCTGCAAAAGCGATTGTACCACTGGTCGCTAACATTAAAACAAACAAAAAGCGGATCTTATTCATTGCAAATCGTTATTTAAATTTTTACAGAGTAGTGCTGATTCATTATTAAGATTCAAACTGCAGCATTGGATCTTTACCGATGCTGTTAACCAGGACAAATTTTTATTACGACAACCTTTTCAGCAACTTCCACAATTCAATATACATATCTCACTTAAAATAATGCCCGTTTCTTCGCCGTATTATTTTATGTTATTTGCAACAACTACATGGTGTCAGAGTATTATCGCTCAAGCCAGATCGGTCTTCCATTCTGTTCAGATATTCCTGCGAAACCGTTTTCAGTTCGCCAGTACCTGTAAAAATAAACTTCACCGTTGTACCGGACCAGGGAAAACCAGCATGGGCAACCATGATCCGCTTTTGGAACGGTTGAGACCAGGATATCGTAATCTGTAAATTTCAGTGTCCTGAACTTTTGTCCTTTGAATCTAAATACGCTTAATTCCGCCAGATCGCTGATGGCGTAATTGTAAATCCTGTATTCTTTTTTATCTCTTTTTGCTATTGCTTCATTAAATCGATTGGATACAGATATTGAATCCTTTGTTATCTTATATACCACGCCGAATTCTGCATCATTGCCGTCTTTAAATTTCAAATGATAGCACGCATTTTCAATAATTGCAATCGTATCGGCAGCAGGGTTGTTTTTTTCTTTCATGTAAATCACAAATTCCTCACCACCTGTATACGCGTTTGCGAGTGAATCATTTTTGAATTTCAACAGAGCCCTGGCGCTGTCTAAACTAAAATAAGGTCGCTCGTATTCCTGGAATCCGTTTTTCTCTATCTCAAAGGAATGAACGCTGTCGATATTTATTGAGATGATTTTCTTTGAAGGTATCCAAACATTATACTCGATAGCCTCAATTGCGTCGCCTTTCAATGTCACTTTGTAAAGAATCAATTTTTTCTCTCTGCTTTCCTGCATTTTTGCAACAAGGATGGTCTGTGCGGTAGTGTGTAACCAAACTTTTAACCCTTTCTCATTGATACAATGCACCTGCAACAGATTTGTTGTATCTCTGAACTGGTAAATAAAATCGTTTTTTGAAAGAGTGTAAACTTTTTTCCCATAACAGGATACAGAAGCCAGCAGCAGGAAGGTGAGCAGTGTTTTCATGCTAATCATGTGTACCGACAAAAGGAATCAAATTTAATTCAAAAGAAGTTAAACTTAATTTATATCGCCTGTGGCAATAGGAACAGCCGTTACGCGGAGTGCGGAGAATATTTAAAAGATGAAAGCGATTGAAGAAGAGAAAAGAATCACCTATTTATTAGTAATCGTTCCGCTGATTAAAAATTATTACAAATAATGAACTTCAATTTTAACTGAAACTGCTCCGAAAGCAGGCTTTACATATTTTTATTCAGAACTATGGTCAATATATACCGCCAGTTTTTCCAGTGACTCCCTCGTACCTTCTTCATTATCTGCCGGATTGATTCCAGCAGGAATATTTGTAAAATGAAAACTGACTTTTGTGCCATCAGCAACTTCCTCCAAATTTATCTCAAGAATCATTTCACCCGAGAAAGCAGGATCATCACTTTGAAAGTCGATTGCCTGCAGGATTTTTTTATCCGGAATAAGTTTGAGATATCGGGCAGTGAACCTGTCTTCTTTCGTTGATGTCTTGCCCTTCACTGCACTTTCACTCTCGGGGTAAAATAAACTCATCTCATATCCGCCACCTTCACGTAAATCGAATCGGTGAATCTTTGCAGTCATATCACCAGGAACCTGCCACTGCTTCAAAGCATCGGGATTTGTCAGAGCCTCATAAATTTTTTCAGCAGTCGCACGGATTATTCTTGTATTGGTTGTTTGCTGTGACATGCCATTAACTCGTTATTAGTAATACTTTTACGCTCTGTCTGACTCCGCAATTTGAAGTGTAAAAATGATATTGCTAATGTATTTAATCTTTGCAGGCATTCTTACTCTACGATTGTTTACTTAATCATTAAAAAATCAGCCCGATGAAATCAAGTATAAAGGAGAGTCAGACTCAACGCCAAAAGCAATTTCATTTTGTCAGTCCACCCGCAGTTATTAACTTTTCAGGTTAAACGATTGATATAATTAATATGAAAATCTTCCTGCCCGTTTTTATAATCAGTTTCAGTTTTTCCCCGGCCATTTTTTCCTGTAATTCAGGATCTGTATTGAACAATCAACTAACCGACAAAGAGAAATCTGAAGGTTGGGAATTGTTATTTGATGGCGTTACTTCTGATGGCTGGCATGTGTACAACGGAAGCAAAACAACCACTGCCTGGCTCGTTAAAAACGGCGAGCTCTATTGCAGTCCGGAAGATACTGCTGCACCTGCGGATCTGCTCACGGATAAAGAGTTTGAAAACTTCGATCTTCATTTTGATTGGAAAATCAGCAAGGGTGGCAATAGCGGAGTATTTATCAATGTTGTAGAGAAGCCGGAATATCCTAGAGCATGGACGACAGGACCCGAATACCAGCTTCTGGATAGTGCACATCATGATTTTGATCAGCTTAAAAAGAGGTCAGGTTGTCTGTACGGATTTGCGCCGCAAAAAAATCCTGCAGCGCAGGCTTCTGCCGGACAATGGAACAAGGGAAGAATTCTTCAGCAGAATGGCAAAATCGAATTTTATGTAAATGATGTACTTACGGCAATAGAAGATTTCAAATCACAGGCCTGGACAGATTCAGTAGCAAACAGTGGCTTCAAAAATTTCCCGCAGTACAGCAAATCAACTAAAGGTCATATTGCATTGCAGGATTGGCTCAACGGCGTTTCATTCCGGAATATCAAGATTAAAAACTTGTAAGTGCAATTTCGAATATGCATTACATTCGCCGGCTGTTCATACCTTCAACCTAGGAATAGGTAGTGTAGGTGATAATTCAATCTGGATTTGGGCTGGAGTCTAATTCATTGTAGCTCGATTCCTGCATATATATCTTCCCGTATTCTTTCCGTTATTACCGTATTTCCCGTCTACCTCTGAGTAATATCATCTTTGTTACTATTAAAAGACGTAGACGGTACGGTAAGGGCGGTAATGAAGAAACGGTAAAATATTTTGCCTGATTGCATTCCGAAAATCCAGAAGCAAAGCGACTTATCCTTCAAACTACCTAATCCTACCTTCACCCTTCAACCTTCAACCTTCAACTTTCGCCATTTAACTTTTAACTCCAGCCAGATACTCAACCACCGCATCCGCAATCGGAACTCCGGTATTATTCTCGAAATAACTAAAACCCGGACTGGGATTTACTTCAAAACAATACCATTCACTATTATCCGTCAGAAAAAGATCTATACCCGCAAATGCAAGCCCTAATGCGTTTGCAAGAGCAAGACATTTTTTTGAAATAGATGCAGGCAACTTTATCTCTTCCAAAATTGTTTCCTTTCCTTCCCTCGAGCTGTACCTGTAGTCTACAGTTTCAGCTTCTGCTTTTATGGCAAACAATTTTTTATCAATAACATGTACACGATAGTTCGTGCCAACCAATCTTTCCTGGAAAAGTGTTGCGCAGTTTCTGATTGAATGAAAGTCCATTCCTGTATCTCCGTGCTCTATTGATTTTACGACTGACCTGATACTGCTTGAGGATTTATAAATAATCTCCCTGTATTTTTCCCTGAAACTGTTCAGCGATCGAATTGAATTTGTTACCAGGCTGTCGGGGATTTTGAAAAAGGATTTTATCAGCGAAAGTTGATACGGCTTTGATGCATTACTTGCCATGGCAGAAGCCCTGTTGATAACCCTTGCTTCTGAAACTTCGATCCATTGATTAAAGAGGTTAAACATTTTCTGATACATGCTGAAAGTATCAGTTTCAAACAGATCTTTTGCTTCAGGTACGAGCTCAAAGTCAAAGCCACGGTTATATATACCTGTAATTTTATCAAGAGGATATGAATCAGCTCCGATCGAAATCTCCCCTCCGAAATGCTTTCCATCATAGAAAAAAATAAAATCCAGTAATTTGAATTGTCGGGGATTGACTAGGAAAAAATCCATGCCTTTTGCTTCGAGCGTATCTGCGATCAGTTCGAGCGGTCCATCTCCTGGTATGCCATATAATAAAATCATTTAAAGGAGGCTGTTTAGATCATCAATGAATTCGGTACCGGCATTATGAAATGAAGGATGAACAGTTGCGCTATGAAAATGGAGTCTTTTCTCATCCTCATAAAACCAGATCTCAATAATATTTTCGGCACTGATTTCTCCAAACTCCTTGCAGATGGTTACAGCGCTGGAAGATAAGACAGCGTTATCTCCATAACATCGTCCATTGAAGTACAACAGATTTTTCAGGGCATCATTTTTTACTGGTGACAACTTATCCGTGATTTTGTTTTCATACACGAAAGCTGAAGTTTCAAAGCCGGCTTTCTTTGCCAGCAACAACCATTCGATATCAGAACGTACCCTTCCACAGAAGCCGGAAGGACTGGTGTTATTAAAAACGATATGTGGCAGAATAGAAAACAGAAATGCAAAATTCGATATAAGCTCTGCGGAGACATATTCACGGTCTTCCGTTTTAAATCTTTCTACATGTTGTAATGGGAGATGACTGATCCTGTTGATTGTTGCAGTAACGTTTTGGTCGGACAAAACAAATCCACTGGCAAGCTCAACTGAGAAGAAAGCTTTCCCGTTTTGATAGCCGCAATCGAATACCGGAGCGTAAACCAACTCCTCCGCAGAAATCAGTTTAATGTCCATTGTTCCTGCGTTTTTCAACGAACGGAAAAGCCATCTTCCAGGCAAATCGTCACTATTCAACAACATGCAAATCATTATTTCAGATTGTTTCTATATCCTTACTATCCTTGTAATTTTTTGAGTCATTGCTGTTTTTCTGAAACTCATCTTCTTCTTCGCCAGTATCGAATAAAGACGATTGCAGATCGGGCCTGTTCTCGCCACTTATGAAATGCGAAAGTTGTTGTACCAGGGATTCGAGATTCTGTAATCGTTCTTCTGTGGATGCTCCCGTTTCGGGATGTAAAATGCCGCCGCCGGTTTCGACAGGTTTTTCTCTTTCTTTGAAGTCTTTGACTTTTTCCAGCACTTCTTTTATTTCTTTTTCTTTGTCTTTTAATTCTTTGGTGTCCTTTTCCTTTTCCTTGAATTCCTTCATTTCTTTTTCTTTTACATCCTTCAATTCTTTGGTATCTTTTTCCTTGGTGTCTTTTCCTTCCTTTATAATTTCTTTTCTTTCTTTTTCTTTTACGTCTTTGACAATTTTTATCCTTACACCCCCGATACCAAGTGCTGTAAAGATTTGCTTCAGGTTTGGCCGGTTTCCGATGCGTTGAGTCGCTGGTCTCCCGGCCGTGTCCTGCTGCGGAGAACCTGTCGTGCGAAGAATATTCCGGGCTGTCGTTGGCGTGAGTAGCGTTTTAGCACGGTTTCGCAATCTTCCCTGGATACATGCAATTGCACCAACTACAATCGGTGATGCGCTGGAAGTTCCGCTGAAAACATCAGTGTACCAGAAATCTTCATCAGCTCCACCCTGCAGATCTCCATATCCTGTCGATGTTACCTCACGACCCCATCCCTGTACATCCAGTCTTGCTCCATAATTCGAGAATTCAAGCCTTGAGCGATCAGTTCCGTGATTTCGGCCATGCGTTCCCGGTGGTGGCGCTCCTGCACCAACCAATACTGCATTTGAACTGGGGTTGGCTGGATTGAAAGGATTTCTCCACGTCGTCGGGAAACCAACTGGCCTTGTATTGTACAAAACATCGCTCAGATTTTCAGCGCCGTTCCCTGCAGCTTCTACAACAATTACGCCTTTGCCAACTGCATACAAAATAGCAGCATAGTCATCAGGCCAGAATTCTACTGCAATGTAACCGAGCTGGTCAGTTCTGTTCTGGAAATTATGACGGGGGCCCGGGCGATGCAGTTCAATAAGAATGATGTCGCCTTTACTTAAAGAATCAGCAGCTTTCCTGATAGCAGCTGCCGAACCAAGACCGCCAAAAATGGAGATGGCTCTTACGTTTGAGTTTGGACTGATCCCGGTTATGCCAAAGGGATTTTCGTCACCACCAAATTCGCCTGCTACCGCCGTACCATGATTGCGCCAGCTGATATCTGTTGATTGCACACCGCCGATTACACCTCCCTGGTTTCGTTTCAGGTCCTCATGGGTAAAACGCCAGGCTCCTTCAATATCTATGATACGAATACCGTCACCTTTTCCACCAGCAAGCGTCCATGCATATTCTGCATCAATGCCACCCGGTGCCGGATCCAGGTACAATTGTCTTGATACAAAACTGGGAGTAACGGGGGGTGCATCTTCTGAGAGTGCCGGCCCGGGAATACTTTCATCGATGATCACAGGAGGTTCAGCAGGAGGTTTTACATAGGCAGCTTCAACGATGCCTTCACTGAGCAACGCTTTTGCCAATGTGTTGAGGTTCCCGGGAGCGTCAACGAAATAGTAAGAGGCCGGATCAATGCCTGCCTGCTCAAAACTTGCAGAAGACGCGACTGTACTGCGCGACAACCGGTTTCCCGGTCCGAAAATAGGAATGAGACTGGCTTTGTGGTTTTTAAGTACCGCATTGATTCCGCTCACTTTTTTTCCTGTCGCAGAGGAGACTGTCAAGCCATCCGAGCGGAGACTTGAATCGGGTTGAACAATCACAATAAGCTCACTGCCTTCAGCAGACGCCGGGGCCTGGCTCGATTTTGCTTTTGCCATAATCGGTATTTTAGAGGTTAAAGAAACTATTCCGGCAAGCTGTCTTCCGGCTTACGGTAGGCAGCTTCTACGCCTGGGAGACGACGGAATTCCTCCAGCATTGAATCGGTAATGTATTCATCGGAACGAAGCACAAAATGCACCTGCATCATCTCATCTTCAATACCCGGAAAAGTTGCAACTAATTTTGAGCGATGTGATTCAAGCCATTGGAGCAATGCGTGGTATTTCTTCTTGTGCGGAGGTTTATGGAGGTCTTCAGATTGGTGAAGAAGTTTCCCTAAAGCAGAAGAAACCGTGACTGCAATCATGCGTAAATGTATAATCATTTTTTTACACCTGGCCGGGTTTTTTAACCCGGCCACCATGGCGCAGAAGCTTCCGATCTTTTCAGGGCAGGAGCAACAACCATCATCGGAAATCGCCGTGATTTACCATATTAACGGTTACCAACAACCGAATTTCTGCGTTTACTTCTGTTTTTATAATATTATGATCAAAAGTTTTACTGGCAAGCAATCTCACCTTTCCTATAAAATTATAATTTTTCATAACAGTGTATGCTTTCTTAACTTCAGGAACAATGGTAGTTGCTACCATTCTCAAGCGACATTCAACCTTACACAAAAATGGTTTCTATGAGATTCGTATTTTTTTTAATGGTGATGGTTATTGCAATGAAATGCTTTTCACAAATAAGAATCACACGGCTGAATGGCTCGCTGATCAGCCAGGATTCTCTCACAAAATCGGTTGCGGCACTGATAGATAAAGCGAACGTCACCGGGATGGAGATCGCCATTTATAACAGGAAAAAAGCTGTATTTGAAAAAGCTTATGGCCTTGCCAATGCAAAAACAGGAAAGACACTGAATGTTTCTTCCAATATGTATGGTGCTTCTTTGAGCAAAGCAGTTTTCGCCGTGATCGTTTTGAAACTGGTGGATGAAAAACTTATTTCGTTGGATACGCCGCTACAGAATTATTTACCTCGTCCGATATATGAGTATGAACATAAAGTCTGGCACGAAGACTTTTCCGCGTTGAGAGATGATCCACGATATAAGAAAATAACAGCCAGGATGTGTTTGAGTCATACCACAGGTTTTCCCAACTGGCGATGGTTCGAGCCTGATCAGAAATTGCGGATCAGGTTTGAACCTGGCAGCAAATACAGTTATTCAGGTGAAGGACTGGTGTACCTGCAGGTAGTAATTGAAAGGATGACAAACAAATCGCTGGAAGATATTGCAAGAGAAAAACTCTTTCTCCCACTGGGAATGAATTCCAGCAGTTACAAATGGCAGGAACAATATGAAGCAGATTACGCGAGTGGTCACGATTCTGCCGGCAAGGTATACCCGAAAGATAAAGACAATGCGCCTCGGGGCCCCAGTACACTCGAAACTACTCTGGACGACTATTCGAAATTTGTAACAGCCGTCCTGAACAGGAAGATAATTTCTGCTGCTTCTTATAAAGAGATGTTCAGGCCGCAAATCAGGATCAGATCGAAATCTCAGTTTGGGCCCATGTCAGAAACGGAAGGCGACTGGAATGATAAAATTGAATTGTCTTATGGACTTGGCTGGGGCTTGTTAAAATCTCCATATGGCTGGGCCGCATTTAAAGAAGGGCATGGCGATGGCTTCCAGCATTATTCAATTTTGTTTTTTGAGAAAGGCACGGGTATGGTTATTATGTCCAATAGTGATAATGCAGAAGGGATTTTCAAATATCTTCTTGAGCAATGTATCGGTGATATGTACACTCCATGGCAATGGGAGTACTATATTCCGTTTGATCAGAAAAAATAGGCAGGGGCAGGAACTGAAAGGATCTGATATTCTTCCTTACAAAGTTCGGTTGCAAAAATCAAAAATGTTCTGACATGGCAACAGGCAGTGCCGGCATATTATTGTATCGTTTTGTTGAATCGAGCACCGAAGTATTTCTTGTTCATCCGGGCGGGCCTTTCTGGGCAAAAAAGGATGCAGGCGCCTGGTCGATTCCAAAAGGGGAATATGATGAAAAAGAAGACGTACTGGAGGCTGCAAAAAGAGAGTTTACTGAAGAGACCGGGTTTACAGCAGATGGTGACTTTATTTCACTGGCACCAGCCAGACTCAAAGGCGGAAAAATAATTCATGCCTGGGCGCTGGAAATGGATATCGACGCCAATCGAATCAAAAGCAATTCATTTGAAATGGAATGGCCGCCGCGTTCCGGCAAGAAAAAAAGCTTTCCTGAAATCGACAGAGCCATGTGGTTTATAGCTGATGTTGCGAAACTGAAAATAAATCCCGGGCAGGTTCCTTTGATTGTTGAACTGGAAACGATCATTGCATCCCGTACGCCTTGAAAATTTTTTTTCACTTCAATTCAATCCAGACAGGTGCATGATCACTTGCTTTTTCCCAGCCCCGCACATCGCGGTCCACACCTCCCGCTTTCAGGCGGCTTAAAATTTTTTTATTCAACAGGAAATGATCGATTCTTAAACCAGCATTTCGCTCCCAGGCTTTCCTGAAATAATCCCAGAAAGTATAGATAGCTTCTTTTGGATAAAGTTTTCGGATAGCGTCAGTATATCCTGATTCAAGCAAAGCTTTGTATGCATCGCGAATCTCGATACGAAACAATGCATCGTTGATGTACTTCTGTGGTTTATATGTATCAAGCTCAGTAGGCATCACGTTAAAATCACCGGCAATAATCACAGGAACATCATGCGTAAGCAATTTTTTTGCCTGCGTGGTGAGCCGCCGGAACCACTTTAGTTTATAATCGAATTTCTCACCGGGATAGGGGTTCCCGTTAGGAAGATAGATACAAACCAGCAGGATATTATTTATGATAACTTCAAGATATCGGCTTTGACTATCGGCGGGATCTCCAGGCAATATGCGTCTGACTTCTTTGATTTCGGTTTTGGAAAGAACGGCTACTCCGTTCCAGCTTTTCTGTCCGTGCCAGACCGCGTGGTAACCGGCATCATTGATCGCTGTTTCCGGAAATTTATCATCTACCGTTTTGAGTTCCTGGAGGCAGACAACATCAGGATCAGATTCCTTCAGCCAGCGAAGCAGGTTGTCTAATCTTCCGTTGATTCCATTCACGTTAAATGTTGCAATTTTCATTTTTGTATATTGTATTAAACCAATGTTACCTGGTAAGCGTTTTAAATTTCGGACCAACTTATTATTGACTCATGGAATTTGGTGCTTTAACAAAAAAAGAACTGGAGAAAGTAATTTTCAAACTTCCGGCAGAACCTAAAAATAATTCCGTCGTCCTGAAAAAAGGGAAGGGCGGGGGTAAGGTATTTCTCGGGTGCGCAAAATGGGGAAGAAGGGAATGGATCGGGAAAATATATCCAAAAGGTACAAAAGAGAAAGATTTTCTACACTATTACGGGAAGCACTATGATTCCATTGAACTCAACGCTACGCATTATAAAATTTACGGACCTGAAAAATTTAAGGAGTGGATGAAGGAGGTGGACAATCCTGCTTTCAGATTTTGTCCCAAAGCTCATAGGGGAATGAGTTTTATGAAGCATTCACCAACGAGGGATTCAGTTACGAAAGACTTTTTGAAATATATACGCACATTAAAAAATGAACTGGGGCCTGTATTCATTACGCACGATGAAAAAATTAAATGGGATGAGCAGGGTGAAAAAGATTTTTTTCGTTACCTGGAATCTCTTCCTAAGGATATTGTTTTTTTTATTGAGGAAAGATGGGCTGATTTTTACAGGGACAGGAAACTGATGGATCGATATTATGCTAAGCTGCGTGAGTTGAATATCGGATCAGTAATTACAGATACTGCAGGACGAAGAGATGTGTTGCATATGAATCTGACGACTCCAAAAACCTTTATACGTTTTGTCGGCAATAGTCTGCATCCGACAGATTTTAAGCGGATCGATCAATGGGCCAACCGGATTAAAAAATGGCTTGATACTGGTATCGATGAAATTTATTTTTTCATGCATATGCACGATGAGGGAAAATCTCCCGAGCTGACACAATACGTCGTTCAGTCTTTTAACAGGAAATGTAAACTTGATCTGCCGGAAGTCGAATTTGTTTCATAAAAACGTGGCGTAAATATCAAAGCAGGAATAAACTTAACAGCCAGATAAAGAATTGTACAAGTGCACCCATCCACAATGTGGCCATACTATACACACGAAGCGTAACTGAAGTATCCAGTTGTGAAAACCTGCTGATCACCCAGAAGTAAGCATCATTTGCATGACTGATCACCATACTCCCTGCACCCATACTCAGAACGGATAAAGTGACTCCCATCGAGGATTGTAATCCAAGATCACCAAGCATTGGAACAACGATTGAAGCCGAAGTGATCACCGCAACGGTACTTGAACCCTGGGCGGTTTTTAATATTGCTGCAATAAGAAAAGGAAAGAATATTCCAAACGAAAAACCACTCAGCAGGATACCCAGGTTTTTTCCCATACCTGTGGCCATTAAAATTTCACCAAACATCCCACCTGCGGCAATGATGGCAAGTATCGTTCCGGCTTTTTCAACACCGGCATTCAGCCAATGACCGATTTCTTTTTTGTTTGTTTTTCCGATAAGAAATAATGAAGAGACTATTCCTGCCATCAACGCAATAACCGGCTCTCCTGAAAAGGAAACGATCCGAAGAAGAATGCTGTTTGCATCAATACCTGCAATGCCGGTCTGCAATAAAATCGATTTAAGGCTGATCAGCAAAATTGGAAGGATCACGGGCAAAAATGACATTGTCACAGAGGGAAGCTGAGGGAAAATTTCCTCTTCATGCATTAAGTTGTTGTCTGCAGAATGCATGTTTTTCCTGCGGCGTATGCTCCAGAAATATCCAAACAATGCAGCGGGAATAGAAAGGGCTATTCCAAACAGCATTACCATTCCGATATCTGCTCCCGCTGTGCCCACTGCTGCTGTTATACCGGGATGCGGAGGTACAAGACAATGGACGGCATACAGGGATGTCGCCAATGCTACGGCCATCACCGGCATTTTATATGCTGATTTTCTTACCAATGAATGATTTAACCCGTTTAGAATTATAAATCCACTATCACAGAATATCGGAAGCCCGATGATAAAGCCAATGATTGAAATTGCTGCTGGCGCATTTTTTTCATTCACTCTTCTTAAAATGGCATTGGCCATACTGACTGTGGCGCCCGTCTTCTCCAGTATTACACCAAGCGTTGTTCCAAGAAGGATCAGCAACCCTATTTTTTCCATCGTCTGACCAAACCCTTTCTTCAATGAAGCAGCAATATCGGCGAGATGCATTCCGCTGAAAATGGCTACAAACAAGGCAGCAATGAGTAACGCAAAAAATGCATTCCATTTTTTTACAGCCGTTGCCCATACAATCAGACCGATACCAGCAATCATCAATGCCAGTTGATAGTAGGTGGATGTCATCCGCTAAAATTAAGGGAGATGATCAGAAAAGCATGGAAGTTTACAGCTGAAGGTGTAAAGTTGAAAGCTGGTTCGTCGGTAGTAGTGTAGAGTCTGGATTGTGAAATGTTTTCTTATTATTAAATAATATTGTCGATGAAAATTTTGATATTCTCACTAATGATATAAAAAATGCAATCACCTGTTTATCGCAGGCGATTGCATTGACCTTTTCTATTCTGATTATTTCTGAAAAAGCTATTGCTTCTGTGCTTCTGCCTCTTTCCAGATCCTTTCCATATCCGGATTCAGGATGATATCGGTGCGACGGTTTTTTGCGCGGCCCTCATCGGTAGCATTGTCACCGATCGGATCAAATTTTCCGTGTCCTGCTGAAGTCAGTCTTGCTGGATCTACGCTATAATCCTTAACAAGGATCCGCACAACTCCATTTGCGCGTTCTGTGCTGAGACTCCAGTTGTCAGCAACTCCTTTTACTCTTACGGTGTCGGTATTCCCAACAACAATAACTTTCAACTTTGGATAGTCGTTCAACACTTTTGCCAGCGAACCGAGCGCTGCTTTACCGCTTTCTCCAAGTTTTGAACTTCCACTTTTATAAAGCAGATCTTCGGAGAGACTGACATAAATATTTCCGTTCCTGGAATATACTTCAACACCGTTGGCTTTGAAATTATCAAGCGCTGTGCTCAACCTGCTCATTACTTCGGCCATCGTATTATATTGCTCCGCAAGTGCAGCCCTTACTGCAGTGAGTTTTTGCTGGCAATCTTCACATCCTGCTTTATAACCTGCAAATTCGGAACTGATGGCTTTATTCTTATCAGTAAGGTCGGTCACCTGTTTCTGAAGGCCGCTGATCTGATTGTTCAGGTCATTCACCTGTGTTTGCAGTTGTGCTGCCTGTGCAACTGCTGACTTATACTTTTTTTGACTGACGCAGGAGGCAAGAATTGCAATTGACATTAATAATGCTCCGATGTTAACGACTCTTTTCATGATGGAATGGTTTTAAGAATAGATGATTAGCTGAAAATCTCAGTTCATTCGGGCACGGGAAACATAGTTGTTACTAATAAGATCCTGTAGAAAGACAAATGAGGCAAACTATTAAAAGCAAGGATGAGGAAGAAACTGCTTCAAATATCAACATTAATGTTCAACTTTTCATTAAATCTGGAAGAATTCCCGGAGCAGGCTTGAACACCCGGAATTTTTTGCTGATAAACTGGCTGGCACATGATATGCAACGGTAAATATTGATGAAAATGTCAACGGGTTTTGATAGCGGGTATTTCTCCCGCAGATATTTTTCAGGTACCAGTGGCCTCCTTCTACCTGTGCCTAATAAGCAATTTTTTCCTGATGAATTTGAAGACAGGAGCAGGTTAACTTATTACGCTTCTTTATTCAATAGTATTGAAGTCAATAGTTCGTTTTATAAAATTCCCCTTGGGAAAACGATAGCAAACTGGTCGGCAACAGTACCGGACTCTTTCAGATTCACTTTTAAATTATTCAGGGAAATTACACATCAGAAGCCTGCAGGAACTGACAAAGATTTAATTCGTAATTTTTTTGCTGTTATCGGTAATGCAGGTCATAAGAAAGGTTGTTTGCTGGTACAATTTCCGGCTAAAACAGATTTTGATATTGCATTGTTGCAGGAGCTTCTGTTTTTCATTTCCGAATTAAATGAAGAACAGCATTGGCGGATTTGTGTTGAATTCAGAGATATAAAATGGTATTGTAATCCGGTTCTTTCACTTTTAGAAAGTTTAAATATTTCTCTTGTCATCCATGATAAGCCGAAATCGATCACGCCAATATCTCAATTACACAACAACACAATTTATATTCGTTTCCATGGACCGGCCGGGGATTACCGCGGAAGCTATTCTACGGAAATACTAAATCAATGGGCGGAGAAAATTTTTCAATGGATTCAAACCGGGAAAACAGTTTTTGCCTATTTCAACAATACAATAGGCGATGCAATTCAAAATCTCCAGACTCTTAATCGGTTAATAGATTCCAGGTTAGCCGGTATGGTACAGAGACAGCATCAGTAACTCAAAAGCGGGATATCCGAAAGCGTTTTGATTATTGATCCTCCTGCAAAGTATTTACACACTTGTTGCATCTCTCCGGGCTATTGCAGACATCAAAAGTCTCATGGTAATTTCCGGTTGTAAAACAGATTTCTGGCTGGTGAAAACAGTAGCCGCATTAGTGATCGCAATTTCTATCTGCCTGATTTCAGGACTATTTTTCAGAGGAAATCCGTTACCGATATTGATTCTTTCGTTAACAAGCGCGATTGCTCTTAGTACAATCGATTTATATTATCTCACCAATAACACCATTGGGTCTGTTTACCTCCTTGACGCAGTTGCCCATCTCATTTTCACCATGATTTCAATGATCCTGCTCATGAATGCAAAGCGCTGGAGAACCTGATCAGCATTTTTAAAGGGGATATTTATGTTGTTTTTTCTACAGTTCATTCCAGTATTCGTACTGTTCAATCATTTCTGATGTTCCGCGCTGCGAACAGTCGTTAGCTTTGTACTAACAACTGAATGTGATGCTGGAAAAATTGACATTGGTCGAAGGAGGAATTCATCGTTACGGAAATATACCGGATGGAAGTTCTTATGATACAAAAGCGCGTTTATACGAATTCCTGGTAAGTACAACGTGGTATAATAAACTGGCGTGGGGAACGAGTCCTTGCGATTATGCGAGGTTCGCTAAGCAGGCAGTCGAAAAAGCAGAAGGGAAGATCATTGATGTCGGTTGTGGTGGTTTAACACATACTGCCCGGTTTTATTCAAGTTTTAAGCAGGACTTAATCCTGGTTGACAACTCAAAGGAGATGCTGCAGATTGCCAGGAAGCGCATGTTGAAAAATACAGGTATCCATCGCAGTAATGTCAGTTATGTACTTGCAGATCTATTCAATCTTCCCTTTAGAGAGAGTTTTGATACGCTCCTTTCGTTTGGTATGTTACACTTGTTCGACAATAAGGAACATTATCTTGATTGCATCTTCAAAACACTGAAACCCGGTGGTAAATTTTTTATATCTGCTTTGACAACCGACCGAAAATTCAGTCGCAAATACATTGCTTTTCTGCAAAAAAACAAGGAGATTGGCATAGGCATGTCTTCATCTGCGATCGTTGCCATGGTCAACCGGTTTGCTTCGCAACTGGATGCTTATACCGTTGGAAGCATGGTCTTTTTGCATGGAAAAAAATAGGTAGAATTCCTTATACAGGCAGCGCCTCCATTGTTGTTCGCGGTGACGGTTATCTGGGATTTGTTTTTTCTGCCCCACCAGGTATAAATTCCGGTTACCGGAAGGCTGGCTGCGATCCGGCTTGCAAGAAAAGCAAGGACCTTTCCGGGAAGGCCGGGGACAGCACCAACATGCAGATCATAATTCCTTCGAATGAGTGTTAGAGCATAGGCATCCGCATATCTGGCTCCATATTCCCATGTTGCTTCAGGCTCTTTGCCGGTGTATTGATCGAAATGATGGAAGTCCCAATCGTTATGAAAAAAGGAAAATTACAAACGATAAATGGTTGTTAATTAATGATTGTTTTATATAGGAAAACGCATCCCTTTTCCCTGCAGGAAATCGTCATCTTGCCTTATTGCCTTCTAATTTTTGCATTTGTTCCATTTTTCTGTTATTTACCTCTTTTTTAATTCCGGTATGCTGTGTCCAGCATTCTGTATTCTGTTTCTACTCTCTCCTTACCTTTGCCCGTCATGAAACATCTGAAGGCCCTGAATAAATATCTCTGGAAATACAGGAAGCGATTGGTGCTGGGCATTTTCTTCGTCATCATTTCCAACTATTTCGGCATTCTGGCGCCACAACTGACAGGTTATGTGGTGGATAAGGTACAGGATCAGTTGGGTTTAATAAAAGGATTACCCGTTGATGCCGGAACGAAAACGTATTACGATCCTGTTATCCGATGGTTTATAAGCCTTTTTGAAAACGCAGGTATTGGATTTTCAAGACTCATTTTATTCTGCGGTATTCTTTTACTGGCATCGGCGCTTCTTCGCGGATTTTTTATGTTCCTGATGCGCCAGACGCTGATCGTGATGAGCCGTCATATCGAATTCGATCAGAAGAATGAAGTATACAGGCATTACCAGGAGCTGGACACGCAGTTTTACAAAACACATAGCACAGGTGATCTGATGAGCCGCATGGCAGAAGATGTTAGCAGGGTTAGAATGTATGTCGGACCGGCAATCATGTATCTATGTAATCTGGTTACGTTAATTGCATTGAGTCTTTTTTATATGCTGCGCAAAGATGTTGAGCTGTCGTTATATGTGTTGTCACCATTACCGATCCTCGCAGTTGCGATTTACTATGTCAATAATATTATCAACAGGAGGAGCGAGCAGATTCAGTCTCAACTGAGTGATCTCACTACCAATGCGCAGGAATCGTATTCCGGTATCCGGGTTATCAAATCCTTCGTCCAGGAAAATGCGATGCTGGGATTTTTCAAAAATAACAGTGAGGCCTACCGCAAAAGTGCAGTTAACCTGGCTAAAGTGGAAGCAATCTATTTTCCTTCGATCGGCTTATTGATCGGGTTAAGTACCCTGATAACGATTTTCATCGGTGGCATTTATCAGTTAAATCATAAAGTTTCACCTGGGACGATAGCAGAATTTGTTGTTTATATCAACATGCTTAGTTTTCCGGTAAGTGCGATCGGGTGGGTAGCCAGTATGATACAACGGGCAAGTGCCTCGCAAAAAAGATTGAACGAATTTCTGCTGACAGTACCTGCGATCCGTAACCGAAAAAACGCCCCTGAGTTCACCGAGATCAATGAAATTGAATTTAGAAATGTAGAGTTTACTTATCCGCATACTGGCATAAAAGCCATTAGTGATTTTAATCTAAGAATAAGACGCGGCGAAAAAATAGTTGTGGTTGGAAGAACAGGCAGTGGCAAGTCAACCATAGCACAGTTGCTTCTCCGTATGTACGACCCCCAACAGGGAGTTATACTGATCAATGGCAACGATATCCGAGACTTAGACCTGGGTAAACTGAGGGAAAATATCAGCTATGTTCCACAGGATGTTTTCCTGTTCAGTGATACCGTTTCCAATAATATCAGTTTCAGTAATTTCAAAACGTCGCCGGCTGAAATAGAAAAAGCAGCGCATTATGCCGTGGTTGACAAGGAGATTGCGGGGTTCAGTGACGGGTACAAAACAATGATCGGAGAAAGGGGCGTCACGCTTAGTGGAGGTCAGAAACAAAGACTTTCGATAGCCAGAGCAATATCAAAAAAAGCTGATGTTCTTTTGTTCGATGACTGTCTTAGTGCAGTGGATGCGAGAACGGAAAAAATGATCCTGAATAACCTTCATGATTTTCTCGATGATAAAACGGCGATCATTGTCACACATCGTGTTTTTTCTTTATCTGACTTCGACAGGATCATAGTACTGGAAGATGGGATGATCGTTGAAGAGGGCAGCCACCAGGAGCTGATGGCGATGAATGGATATTACTCAGAACTTTTTCTGCAAAACCAGGAATCTGACAATCCGTCGAAAAACGGTGCTGTAGCGGATTAGCGCTGATTTATATGTGTTGCAATAAATTGTCACTGAAATTTTGACAATTCAAAAACAATTTTATCTTTGTCCGTCTTAGTGATTGTCAAACAACAAACAAAACCAATAATTGTGGCGTACGAAAATAACGACAAAAGAATGGAGAGCGTTTACAGTAAACGCATCAGAGCAGGGAAACGAAGGACCTATTTCTTCGATGTAAGAACTACCCGTGGAAATGATTATTACCTGACAATCACGGAGAGCCGTAAACGATTTAATGATGATGGCTACGACAGGCACAAAATTTTTCTTTACAAAGAAGATTTCAACAAATTCATTAAAGCATTAACAGAAGCTGTGGATCATGTAAAAACTGATCTGATGCCTGATTTTGATTTTGATGCATTCAACCACGATAATGATGGTGATGGCGAATATTCAGGTGAAGCAGAACATGTAAATGGAAAAGAAACAGTTGCTGCTGCTGTAGCTACTGCTGCTGTTGAAACTGCTCCTGAGACTGTATCTCCTCCTGCTGATAATTCAGCTACTGAAGAGGTTGACAAATGGTAATTCGGGCCTGATTAAACAAAATAACTAAGGTTCCCGCAGCATCGACTGCGGGAATTTTTTTTAGTTGCCGGTTGTCAGGAACAGCCAGTACGTCGTTCATAGTTCATAGTTTGAGCAGACAGTTGTTCGTTCTTCGTTTCTCGTTCGCCGGCTACATCGTATACTTGTTGGTGTTCCCGGATATAAAGTATCGCAAAAGCGCAGTGTTGGTTAACACCAACAAGGATAGAGACAGAATATAGAATACAGGAGTAGAATTTAGTATACTTGTTGGTGTTCCTGGATATAAAGTGTCCCAAAAGCTTAGTGCTGGGGAACACCAACAAGGAGAGAGACAGAAATATAGAATACAGGAGTAGAATTTAGTATACTTGTTGGTGTTCCTGGATATAAAGTGTCCCAAAAAGCTTAGTGTTGGGGAACACCAACAAGGAGAGAGACAGAAATATAGAATACAGGAGTAGAATTTAGTATACTTGTTGGTGTTCCTGGATATAAAGTGTCCCAAAAGCTTAGTGTTGGGAACACCAACAAGGAGAGAGACAGAAATATAGAATACAGGAGTAGAATTTAGTATACTTGTTGGTGTTCCTGGATACAAAGTGTCCTCAAAGCTTAGTGTTGGGTAACACCAACAAGGAGCGGCTATATATCTGCTGCCCGCCGCCCCAAAATAAAATTCTTCTTTTTACGTAATAGGGGATCGTTAATCCGAACTATGCAAAACCGACTGATCTGTTTGTTTATAGGCATGTGTGTATACGGAATCGTCAGCGGTCAGGAGATCTGCGGATTTGATAAACTACACCAGGAAGCGCTAAAAACCGATGCGGCCTACCGCAAAAGGATCGAAGAACAAAAGCAAATCATTAAAAGCCAGATTCTTAAGAAAAAATCTTCAAGAACGCTAGCACCGTCGGCGGTACTGTATACTATACCCGTAGTGGTTCACGTGATTCATACCGGTGGTGCTATTGGCACCGCTTACAATCCGTCCGACGCTCAGATACAGAATACAATTAATGACCTGAACGCAATTTACAGTGGTACCAAGGCTGGGACAGAAGGTGTCGGAGATCTTGAAATTCGTTTTGTGCTGGCAACCAGGGACTTGCTTTGCAATGTGAGTTCGGGCATTACGCGAACGAATGGATCGGTTATTCCGAATTATGTGTCTAATGGCGTGAACGTAAATCTAACTGGGGGCGCGGCTCAGTTAACAGTAAAAAACCTCATCCGATGGGATCCTGCAAAATATTACAACATCTGGGTTGTCAATGAAATCGATAATCATGATGGTACTATCGGAGGTAGTTTTATTGGTGGATTCGCTTACCTCCCGGGAGCCCCATCAACGCTGGACGGTACAGTAATACTGGCATCACAAATGCAGGTAAACAGGAAGACGCTTCCGCATGAACTTGGTCATGCACTCGGGCTATATCATCCATTCCAGGACGGTACCACTGCTACTTGTCCGACAAATGCGGATTGTTTAAATGATGGAGACGAAATCTGCGACACAGATCCCGTCACTCAACCCTCAACTGGTGTTTGCCGAACAGGAGTGAACAGTTGTACAGGTACAAATTATCATATCAATACCGAGCACAATTATATGAACTATACAAATTGCTCAACGTTGTTTACTGCAGATCAAAAAGCAAGGATGCTGGCAGTAACCGGGGGGCAGTACAGGGTTTCTCTGACACAATCCTGGGCGATTTCGGCCTCATACCCTTTGTCGCCATTCGTTGCGCCGGCAGCAGCTTCATGTACTCCGTTAACCTCTGCTACCGGTCTGGCAAATAACTTTGCAGGATTGATCAGTTTTAATCTTGCGGGTCGACGAATTATATCAGGTACATCCATGGCGGATGGCGGATATGTGGATGGTTCATCAAATTGTATGAACTTAATCCAACTTGTTCGTGGGCAAACGTACAATTTTCAAATGCAGCCTCTGTCTGTGAACTATGAACAATTACGCGGATGGATCGATTACAATAACAATAATAGTTTTGACAATACGACAGAAGGATTTTATTATGGCGATAATATCGGACCGCCGAATGTCATGAACCTGACCGTGAGCAACACATTAACGGTGCCATTGACTGCACAGACAAATACTGTGTTACGACTAAGAGTAACCGAAGAATTGTCGACAGCTTATAACGCAGCGTTCAGTATCAACTCAGCATGTTATAATCCTGTCTATGGGCAGGCCGAAGATTTTCCTGTGATCATTAATGATCACACGGTGTTGCCGGTGTATTATTCATTTTTTAGTGCATCAGCGCATCAGGCGGATGTGGTGCTTCGCTGGAAAACAGTAGATGAAAAGAACGTGTCTTTTTTCATAATTGAACGAGCCTCCATTGGTAATGAATTCAAAGAGATCAGGCGAGTACATCCAAGAGGCAATGCAAGTGATTATTCAATTAATGATACGGACCCTGGCGAGGGAAACTGGTACTACAGGATAAGGCAGGTTGATCACGATGGAAAGCTCAGTTATTCTGAAGTTAAAGTAGTGCAGGTGAAGTCCGCTAATATCAAAATAATCACAAATCCATTTGACACTAAAATCAGTATCCGTTTACAAAAAACACTCACGAAGAAAGCATTTTTCCGGCTGATAAGTGCTGATGGGAAACTGGTATTTCAACAACAGATTCGTCCGGATAAACAAAGTGTAATTCATCTCGATCTGGAAAACAAATCCCTGTTACCAGGTTTGTATTTTCTTTCGTGCAGGATAGGAGATGAGCTATGGACTGAGAAACTAATTCATCGCTGATAATCACATCAGAAAGTCTTTGGCTTCTTCGGCACATATTTGGGCAAACCTTTTTTCGGTGGAACCGACGGCATTGGATGATCGGAGTTGAACGGGGATTTCGGTGCAAACACATTCGGGATGCTTGCAGCCCTGGATTTTTTCGGAGCGAAACAGGGCATTCCATCCTGCTCCATCTGATATACTATACCATCTTCACGGTGAATTAAAATTCGCTGCCCGCTTAAATTATTCCTGATGACATCTGATCTGTGAATCAGCGTATCTGTTCTTTTAATTACGGGAACCCCTGACTGTGATTTTACCGACGCGAAGCCGAACAGCAGACTCGCAGTTATCAATAAATATCTCATAATCTGTTGTTTAATGGTTGCCTGTTAACAACGGATGCAGAGAAAAGGCAGATTACATAATTACAATCAGATTAATTTAAGCGGATACCCACTTTTTATATTGATTGATCAGTCCATTGGTCGAACTGTCGTGACTGCTTACAGACGCCGAATCCTGCAATTCGGGCAGGATTTTATTCGCCAGTTGCTTTCCTAATTCAACTCCCCATTGGTCGAAACTGTAAATATTCCAGATTACTCCCTGTACGAAAATCTTGTGTTCGTAAGCAGCAATCAGGCGGCCTAATTCGTAAGGGGTAATCTTTTTTACCAGGAATGAATTTGTTGGCCTGTTCCCTTCAAATATTTTAAAAGGCACCAGGGCATTTCTTTGTTCTTCGGAAAGCTTTGACATTTCGGCAGCGGCTGTTTCAGCCGATTTTCCATTCATTAACGCCTCTGTTTGCGCGAAAAAGTTTGACAGCAATTTCGGGTGATGATCACCGATAGGGTTATGACTGATGGCCGGAGCTATAAAATCACAGGGAATTAATACCGTTCCCTGGTGGATCAGTTGGTAAAATGCATGCTGGCCATTGGTCCCTGGTTCTCCCCATATCACGGGACCTGATGAATATTGAAGCCTGTTTCCTTCCCGATCGGTTGACTTGCCGTTACTTTCCATATTTCCCTGCTGGAAATAGGCAGAGAACCTGTGCATATACTGGTCGTAAGGTAAAATTGCTTCCGATTGTGCACCAAAGAAATTGGTGTACCATAGTCCCGTCAGAGCCATGTTCACAGGAATGTTCTCTTTAAAACTGCGGGTCCTGAAATGAACATCCATCGCATGACCACCCTTGAGCAGATCTTCAAAATTTTCGTAACCGATAGTAAGCGCTATCGACAAGCCGATTGCACTCCAAAGACTGTATCGACCACCAACCCAATCCCAGAATACAAACATATTCGCTTTGTCAATTCCGAATTTTACAACTTCTGTTTCATTGGTTGAAAGCGCTGCAAAATGTTTCGCGATATGTGCTTCATCACCTGCTGACCTCAAAAACCATTGACGTGCGGTTTGCGCATTGGTCATGGTTTCCTGGGTAGTAAATGTTTTAGAGGCGATCAGGAATAAAGTCTCATCCGGTGTTACCAGTTTCAGTGTTTCTGCGATATGTGTACCATCAACATTTGATACGAAATGTACGCTGATGCCCTCTTTCCAGTATGGCTTCAAAGCTTCAGTGACCATCACCGGACCAAGATCAGATCCACCGATGCCGATATTTACGATATATTTAATCTTCTTCCCCGTATATCCTTTCCATGTACCGGTATGGATGGCAGTACAACAGTCCTGCATCTGTTTAAGCACGGCGCGTATCTCTGGCATTACGTCTTTTCCCTGGGTGAGTACCGGTTCTCCGCTCATATTTCGGAGTGCAGGATGAAGCACTGCACGTCCTTCCGTTGCGTTGATCAGTTCGCCACCAAAGAACGCATCCATAGCTGCAGGCAACTGACATTGCTGCGCCAGGCGAAAAAGCGATTCTCTTACGCGATCATCAATGAGGTTTTTAGAGAAGTCAGCCAACAGATCACCGTCAATCAGACTGTATTTTGAAAACCGATCCGGATCTTCTTTGAAAAGTTCACTTATTCTTTTCTGACCGAGTCTTTCGCGATGTCCTTTAAGTTCCTGCCAGGCGGATGTGGTTGTGGGATTGATCTTTGGAAACATATGTTAAATACTTTCAATAATATTAATGGTTTGCTGAAGCATTGCTGGAATGATGTCCAGGTGAACAACTAATCTTACTTTCTCCGGTGTGATAGCATAAGCCAGAACATCCTTTCCTTCGAGGAGTTTTACAAGTTCCGGCGCTGTTAAACCAGGTTTCAATCTGAAAATGATGATATTGGTTTCGACAGGAAGCATTTCCGCGACCATATCTTTTTTTGCAATGGCGGCACCAAGCAAGGCAGCTTGTTCATGATCTGTTTTCAGGCGATCCACATGATGATTCAGGGCATACAATCCGGCAGCAGCAAGCATTCCGGCCTGTCGCATCCCTCCACCAAAAACTTTTCTTATCCTGCGGGCTTTTTTAATGAAGGGCGCTTTGCCCAACAATAGACTTCCGACAGGAGCTCCCAACCCTTTACTCAGACAAATCGATATGCTGTCAAATAATTTTCCATAGGTTTCCGGCTTTTCATTTTTGGCTACCATAGCGTTGAATAACCGGGCTCCATCCAGGTGGAAAGAAAGTCCTTTAGAACGGCATAGTTCGCCAATGGCTTCCATCTCTTTCATTTCATAACAGCTACCACCACCGCGATTCGATGTATTTTCAAGAGAAACAAGGCGAGTCACTGGTCGATGGACATCATCTGGCTGGATGGCAGCAGCCACCTGGTCAGCATTAATCCTTCCCCTGTCGCCATGGATCAATCTCACGGAGCAGCCGGAATTGAATGCTATGCCTCCACCTTCATACTGATAGATATGAGAGCTTTCATCGCAGATCACTTCATCGCCGGCCTGGGTATGGCATTTGATTGCAATCTGGTTGGTCATGGTACCGCTAGGACAGAAAACGGCGGCTTCCATCCGGAAAAGGTCAGCAGCAAACCGCTCCAGCTCATTTACGGAAGGATCTTCACCAAAAACATCATCGCCAAGGGGAGCTTTCTGCATGGCGTGCAGCATTGCGGGGGTAGGGACTGTCACAGTATCGGAACGGAAGTCAATTCGCATCCGGCGAAATTAATGTTTGCGAAAAATGTTACGAACAATTTCATTTGAAATTTGTCATAACTGCAAAGGTTATCGTAAACACCGGTTTGGCGGATTGTTGAAGAATCTTTGCCTTTTTTTACATCGACGCTATGAAAAACAGAATTCAGTGTTTACATTTGCTGGCTACACCGGAAGTAAATGAATTATAACATTTCGTTTACACTTTAATCTGCCCGAAAACCGTCTAAAAGATCGAGTGAAACGTTTTAGTATCAGAGGATACTTCAATTTTATTTATTTTGTATGAGGCAACTTAAGATAGCAACGCAAATTACGAATCGCGACTCACAGGCGGTAGAAAAGTATTTGCAGGAAATCTCCAAGATTTCCATGATCACTCCTGAAGAGGAGACGACTCTGGCTCAGCGCATTAAAATGAATGACCAGAAGGCGTTAGACAAATTGGTGCAGGCGAACTTAAGGTTCGTGGTTTCTGTAGCTAAGCAGTACCAGCACCAGGGGCTTTCTCTTAGCGATCTCATCAACGAGGGTAACCTCGGTTTGATTAAAGCAGCCCAGCGTTTCGATGAAACCAAGGGTTTTAAATTCATCTCATACGCCGTTTGGTGGATTCGCCAGTCCATCCTGCAGGCGTTGGCAGAGCAGGGTAGATTAGTCCGCCTGCCTCAAAACAAAATTGGCACCTATAACAAAGCGAACAAGGCCTATATGGCTTTCGAGCAGGAACACGAAAGAGAACCTTCAACAGAAGAACTCGCTGAATTGCTCGAAATGAGCGAAACAGAAATCAACAACATCTTTCAGAGCAACACCCGTCACACTTCACTCGATGCCCCCGTGCATGAAGCAGAAGATGTAGCGATGGGCGATTTACTGCAGGGTGGTGATGATACTGACGACGATGTTATTAAGGATTCACTCCGTGCCGAAATCAGAAGGGTCCTAAAATCCCTCAGCCCGCGTGAAGCGGAAATCGTGAACGCATATTTTGGACTGGACGGTGAAAATGGTGTTACCATTGAGCAGATCGGTCAGAAATATGATCTCACGAAAGAAAGAATCAGGCAGATCAAAGAAAGAGCCATTAAACGACTCCAGAAAGCCAGGTACAGCAATGCTTTGAAAGCATATCTTGGCTGATCTCACAGATACATTTTTGGCCCCCGCAATGTTGCGGGGGTTTTTTATTTGAACCCGTTTGAGATAACTTTGTTGATCTATCGATATGAAGCGCCTGAAGTTTAATCCTCGTAATACTTTTTTCCTGCCTCTATCCCGTATTCCGTATACTGTATTGTGTATTCTCTTTTTCGTTTCCTGCGAAAAAGACATCACCATCGATCTGAATGATCCTGAACCCAAAATCGTAGTCGAGGCCAGCATTGAAAATAACCAGCCTCCTTTTGTTGTACTGTCCAACAGTTTGAATTATTTCAGCAAGATTAACCCGGAGATACTAGCCGCTTCATTTGTACATAATGCTGAAATTTTTATCAGCGACGGCACCAGGACACATAAGCTCGTTGAAGATTCTATAGTCGATGTACAGGGCTACACACTTTACTTTTACACAAACAATAGAAATGACCCTTCAACCGCGATCTTTGGACAGTTGGGAGTGAGTTATTCCTTAGAGATAAATACTGGCGGTGAGGTTTTTAAAGCGAATACCACGATCCCCGACACAACCAAGATTATCGATTCCCTTTGGTGGGAACCCATCCCGGTCATCGATCCTGAGGATTCCAATAAAACAAAGCTGATGATCAAAGCAACGGATCGTCCTGGTTATGGTGATTATGTCCGCTATTACACCAAGGTGAATTCACAACCATTCTTCCCGGGTCTCAATTCGGTGTATGATGACCAGGTGATCGATGGAACCACTTATATTCTGCCGGTTGATCGTGGGATCAATAAGAATGTGGAGCTGGAAGAAGACGATGTGTTTTTTACCAGGGGAGATACGGTCACAATGAAACTTTCTGCAATTGATAAAGCGGTATATGATTTCTGGCGAACTTCTGAATTCAGCTATCAGAGTATCGGTAATCCATTCTCAAATCCGGTAAAGATTCTTTCAAATATTTCCAACAATGCATTGGGTTATTTTGGTGGGTATGGATCGCAATTCAGGACGATTGTTATCAGTAAATAGCCCTGACATTTATGTCGGGGAGCAGTTGGAAGGCAGTCTCACTATTCGCGCGACGCCAATGTTTCTTAAAAAATAACATAGATCATCCTGCCGATAGCCTCTAAGACTCAAAGACTGTAAGGCAGCTCGAAACAAATCTTAGAGCAATCTTTGAGTCTCAGAGACTTCCCGGCAAAAAAGCCCCGCAGCTTACTGCGGGGCTTGAAAATATCTTTTTGAATCACCGGTCGAAATGTCTACTTCTTCGTTTTCGTAACCTCTTTTGCCCAGGCATCTTTCAAAGTAACTGTGCGATTAAACACCAGTTTTCCATCTGCGTTTTTGTTGCTGTCCAATGAAAAATATCCTTTGCGGATGAACTGGTAGTGATCGTCAGGATTTGCAGCAGTCAAGGATGGCTCTACCCAGGCATTGGTGAGAATCTGCAATGAATCCGGATTGATATAATCTTTGAAATCGCCCTCTTCAACACCTGGATTTTCCACTTTGAACAACCGATCGTAGAGTCTTATCTCTGCCGGTACTGCATGATCGACAGAGATCCAGTGAATGGTTCCTTTCACACTTAATCCTGAATTATCCTGACCACTTCTTGTCCCTTCGATATAGGTACAGTACACTTCCGTTACTTTTCCGTTTTCATCTTTTTTACTTCCGGTACATTCAACGATGTATGCATTTTTCAGACGAACTTTATTTCCCGGTGCAAGTCGAAACCATTTTTTCGCTGCCACTTCCATATAATCCTCAGCTTCGATCCAGAGCTCGCGACTGAAAGGGATCTCACGAAACCCGCCCTGGTCGGGAGCTTCGGGATTGTTTTCTCCCATCACAATTTCGGACCGGCCTTCGGGGTAGTTGGTGATGATCAGTTTTATTGGATCCAGTACTGCCATGCGCCTTAACGCGATCTGGTTCAGATCTTCGCGTACACAAAATTCTAGCAATCCAACATCGATAATGTTCTCCCGCCTCTGAACTCCTATCCGATCACAGAAGTTTCTGATGGCAACAGGACGATACCCACGGCGGCGCATACCTGATAGTGTAGGCATTCGGGGGTCATCCCATCCATCAACATAATTTTCATTGACCAGCTGAAGTAATTTGCGTTTACTCATCACCGTATAGGTCATGTTTAATCGGGCAAATTCATACTGGTGAGAAGGGAATATTTCGAGTTTTTCAATGTACCAGTTGTATAACGGTCTGTGTACCTCGAATTCAAGTGTACAGATGGAGTGACTGATTTTTTCAATGGAATCCGACTGCCCGTGCGCAAAATCATACATCGGGTATATGCACCATTTATCACCTGTACGGTGATGATGTGCGTGCCTGATCCTGTACATGATCGGATCACGCATGTGCATATTGGGAGATGACATATCGATCTTAGCTCTCAGCACTTTTTCACCGTCCTGGTACTTGCCATTCTTCATTTCTGCAAACAGGCTCAGGTTTTCCTCCACAGATCTGTTGCGGAAAGGACTTTCAATTCCGGGAACTGTTGGGCTGCCTTTGGTAGCAGCAATTTCATCTGAACTGGAATCATCTACATAGGCAAGACCTTTGCGGATCAGTTCAATGGCAAAATCGTAAAGCGTATCAAAATAATCTGAAGCAAATCTTTCTTCCTCCCAGTCGAAGCCGAGCCAATGTAAATCAGCTTTTATCGACTCAACATATTCAGCTTCTTCAGTAATGGGATTGGTATCGTCAAACCTGAGATTGGTTTTACCGCCATATTTGTCAGCCAGACCGAAGTTCAGGCAAATGCTTTTGGCGTGCCCGATATGCAGATAGCCATTGGGCTCCGGGGGGAAACGGGTATGGATGCTAACATGCTTTCCGGCTTTCAGATCCTCTTCTATAATCTCTTCAAGAAAATTCAGCGACTTTTCTTCAATCATCATTGGTCAGTTGGGCAGCGAATTTACAAAAATTAAGCCTTTCAGACCATAAATTAGCCTGATTGACGCGTGCTTTTGCATAGTTTTTACACCAGAACGTGCAAACTTTTGCGAATAATTTCAACACTTTCAAGCATCTGATCGCGGGTAATAGTTAAAGGCGGTGCGAAACGGATTTTGTCGCCATGCGTTGGTTTTGCAAGAAGTCCGTTTTCTTTCAGTTCCAGGCAAAAGCTCCAGGCCGCTTCTTTATCTGCATGGTCTATAACAATCGCATTCAGCAAACCCATTCCCCTGACCGTAGAAATAGCAGGTGATGCAAGAGCCCTGAGTTCATTTCGAAGAAGTTCGCCCATCGCAGCGGCATTTTCAACCAGCCCTTCGTTTTTTAAAACCGAAAGAGCCGTAATTGCAATATGGCATGCCAAAGGATTTCCGCCATAGGTTGATCCGTGTTCGCCTGGTGCGATCAGCATCATGATTTCATTATCAGCAAGGACTGCGCTTACAGGTAATGTTCCACCACTTAATGCTTTTCCAAGTATCAGAATATCCGGACGAACATTCTCATGATCACAACAAAGCATTTTACCGGTGCGGCCTAAACCCGTTTGAATTTCATCGCCAATAAATAATACGCGTGCATCGCTGCAATACTGTTTTGCTTTCTGCAAATACCCTTCATCCGGCACTACAACACCAGCTTCGCCCTGTATCGGTTCAACAAGAAACCCTGCAACATCCTGATCCTGTAAGGCGATCTCCAGTGAACGTAAATCGTTATACGGTATGATCTCAAAACCTGGCATAAAAGGACCAAAATCTTTTGTGGAAGAAGGATCGGTACTGAAAGAAATTACCGTGCTCGTGCGGCCGTGAAAATTATTTGCGCAAACAATGATCTTTGCTTTGTTCTCAGGGATGCCCTTTATTCTATAACCCCACCGCCTCGCAAGTTTGAGTGCTGTTTCAACGGCTTCAACACCGGTGTTCATCGGTAACACCTTATCATAACCGAAAAACGCTGTGATGAATTTTTCATATTCTCCCAATTGATCATTGTAAAAAGCCCTCGATGTCAGCGTAAGTTTTGACGCCTGTGAAATTAGAGCTTCAACTATTTCAGGGTGACAATGCCCCTGGTTGACCGCTGAGTAACCACTCAGGAAATCGAAATATCTTTTATCATCAACATCATACACAAATACACCACGGCCTTCCTTCAAAACCACAGGAATCGGGTGATAATTATGAGCTCCGTATTTTTCTTCCAGCTCAATAAAATATTGTGAGTTTGCCGTAACCGGCATTAACGATTGCATAGTCTGATTTTTAAACTGATTAAAAAGGAAATTCTGGACAGCAGGTATCTGCAACCGTTAGTGGTTGAGTAAATCCAGGTTGGATGAAAGAAAGGATGATATTTGCTGCAGAGACTTGATATGATAACGAATTGCTCCGAAGATACAATTTTCTGGCCAATCAGGAAAAGGTATCAGCCCGGTAAAAGTTCCATAGTCCGGACGGTATAATGGCCAGGGAATTCCGGCAATTTAAAATCATGTTCGTTATAGATCCCGAACACCGTAGATCCTGAACCAGATAGTGAGGCATAAAGTGCTCCAGCTGAATAAAGTGTCGATTTGATATCAGCAATCTCCTTGTAGGCCTCGAATACCGGGGCCTCGAAATCATTTTTGATGATTGATTTCCATTCGGCAAGGGGATAAAGAATGGCTTCTTTCAAGGATTTTTCCGGCTTTCCGGGTTTAATTCTGCTGAACGCCCATGATGTAGAAACTGATATCGAAGGAAATACAACAACAATATGGTATCCTTTCAAGGAGGGAATATCTATCGGTTCCAGGATTTCGCCACGTCCTGAACCAAATACCGGCTGATTGATGATAAAGAAAGGGCAATCGCTACCCAGTTGTAACGCATATTCAATCAACTTTTTCCGGGGGATCTGCAGATCAAATTTTTTATTGATGAGCAGAAGCGTAAATGCTCCGTCTGATGAACCTCCTCCCATGCCGGCGCCCATGGGAATTTGTTTCAGCAAATGAAATTCAAGCGCGGGAATATGTGAATATTCTTTTTTTAGTATTTGCCAGGCCCGGAAACAAAGATTCTTTTCTTCCGGTCCTTCGATTGAAAGGCCACTGGTTCCAAATTGAAAATCACCTTTTGAAGGATCAGTTGCTTTGATTAATTCGATCGAATCTCTGAAAGGAATGGGAAGGAAAATGGTTTCAAGATCATGAAATCCGTCAGCTCTTCTTCCCGTGATATAAAGACCAAGGTTAATCTTTGCATTGGGAAACAAGACCATGCCCGGTTTATTTTTTTCTTCTGCTGTTGATCTCGTCGCGGATGGCTATTGCGCGTATATAATCTTCCTGCTCGAGTACTTCATTCAACAATGTGTTCAGTTCCTCAACAGAAAGATTTTTTAAATCATCATGTGCTGTCGTTTCCTCGCTTGTTGTGGATACGACTGCTTTTTTCTTTTTCGTACCGGTATCTTCCATCAGAATTCCAGCGTTTTCAAGAATGTTTTCGTACGTATAAATGGGACAACCAAAACGCACGGCGAGTGCCAGTGCATCGGACGTACGGGAATCAATTTCTACTGTATCATTTTCATTTGAACAAAGGAGTTTGGAATAGAAAATGCCCTCCTGGAGATCACAAATGATTACTTCATGAAGTTCAACATTGAAAGCCATCATGAAATTTTTCATAAGATCATGAGTGAGAGGTCTGCTGGGTTGCATGCGTTCAAGCGCAACAGCAATAGCCTGGGCTTCAAATCCTCCGATAACAATCGGCAAACGGCGTAGTCCATTCACCTCACCCAACACCACAGCATAGGAATGTGTCTGTGTAATGGAGTGGGAAAGTGCAACAATTTCCAGTTCGATTTTCTTCATATAAGTGTACGAAAGTACGTTAAATTTCTAAAGAGAAAAATCAATATCCACGCGGTTTGTATTGCAAATTTCCCTCCTGTAACTGCCTGGGGTTCATATTCCTGTTATAATAAAAACAGATCGGGGATTTAGACTATTTTGTTACGTATTGAGTAGAAATTTATACACTATTATCAGATCTGTTATGCACCGGTTTATCACCCTGATCCCTGTTTTTCTTGTTGTACTATCAGCAGCACTTAACGCACATTCTCAGAGTAGCCGACCCAATATCATTCTCATATATGCTGATGACCTTGGATACAATGAAACAGGCGTCTACGGGCAAACGAAAATCAATACTCCCAATATTGATATAATGGCCGCGGCTGGAGCGAGGTTTACCGATTTTTATACAGGAAGTCCTGTATGTGCCCCCGCCCGATGTATAATGTTAACCGGCCGACACTCCGGTCACTCTTATATCCGTGGCAATTATGAACTGGGCGGAT
The DNA here is from genome assembly GCA_029269725.1 of Pollutibacter soli. Classification (GTDB taxonomy): domain Bacteria; phylum Bacteroidota; class Bacteroidia; order Chitinophagales; family Chitinophagaceae; genus Pollutibacter; species Pollutibacter soli. Next base: position 505,667 of record JARJHS010000001.1, read on the forward strand.
TTGAGGACGCACATGAAGGCGGACAGATGCCATTGGCAGAAGGAACTTTTACGTTGGCCCATCTTCTTAAACAATATGGATATACTACGGGGGCCATCGGAAAGTGGGGGCTGGGAATTTACGGCAGTTCAGGATCACCAGATAAAATGGGCTTTGATTATTTTTATGGATACCTGGATCAGAAACAGGCGCACAATCATTATCCTACCCATTTGTGGGAAAATGGAAAATGGGATAGTTTGAACAATAGAGAAATTGATGTCCATCGTACTTTGAGTAGTTCAGAAAACCATCCCGATAGTTTCAAAGTTTTTACCGGAAATGATTATGCCCCGGAGAAAGAAATACTGAAGGCAAAAGATTTTCTAGGGAAAAACAAATCAAAATCTTTTTTTCTATACCTGCCTTTTACTCTACCTCATCTGTCATTGCAGATACCTGCTGAAAAACTAAAACAATACCAGGCTTCATTTAAAGACGAACAACCCTATCGTGGACAAAACGGGTATGCTTCCACGTTATACCCTTATTCAACCTATGCCGCAATGATCTCTTACCTTGACAGTATGGTTGGGGTTATCTTTGCTTCTCTAAAAGAAAATAGCCTGTTGAACAATACCATTGTCTTATTCACGAGCGATAACGCTGCTACATTCAACACAGGAGGTTTCAACCGGGAAATTTTCGGAAGCAATCTTCCTCTTCGTGGTGGTAAGCAGGATTTGTATGAAGGCGGTATACGGGTGCCAATGATTGCCTGGTGGCCGGGACGGATTTCTCCAGGGAAAATAATTGAATCAACGGCGAGCCAGGTGGACATGCTCTCAACTATTGCAGACCTGTTAAAAGTAAAAGCAGAGAAATCCGATGGTTTGAGTTTTCTCCCGTTGCTGGTAGGTAAGGTTTCATCACCAAAGGAAAGAAGCTTTTATTTTGAATTCCCTGAGAAGGGTGGCCAGGTTGCAGTCAGACTGGGTAAATGGAAAGGTGTAAAAAGGAACATGAAAGCAAATCCGGGTACCATTTGGGAGCTGTACGACTTAAGCAGGGATATTTCTGAAACAACTGATCTTGCCAAAGACCATCCGGAAATCCTGCGACAGTTTGATGCTATTGTAAAAAAAGAGCATCAACATTCCCACATCAAAGAATGGGAATTTGTTGATGCTAAATTCTGATGATTATTTTCCTTTTAGCTTTTTTACAGCATCGATCACCTTCGGCATAACTTCAAAAGCATCACCGACAATACCATAATCGGCCTGTTTGAAGAAAGGCGCTTCAGGATCTTTGTTGATAACAACGATCACTTTACTTCTGTTTACACCAGCCAGGTGTTGTATTGCTCCGGATATACCAACAGCGATATAGAGATTCGGTGCAATTGCCAACCCGGTCTGACCCACATGTTCGTGATGAGGACGCCAATGCGAATCGGCTACCGGCCTGCTGCAGGCCGTTGCAGCACCAAGTAATCCCGCGAGTTCCTCGATCATTCCCCAATTCTCCGGGCCTTTTAATCCACGACCGCCGCTTACTACTATTTCAGCTTCGCCCAAGGGTACCGATCCACTTACCTTATTCGTAGCCGTTACTTTTACTTTTGGTGCAGGAACGGTGATGTCTAAAGAGGATATTTCAGCAGAACCTGATCCCTCTTTTACACTATATGAATTGGGATTAACGGAAATGATTTTTATTGGTGAAAGCAATTGTACAAAAGCAAACGCCTTCCCTGAGAAAACCGTTTTCTTAACAGTAAAGCCATTGGCTGTATCAGGCAATGCAACAGCTCCGGTAACCAGGCCGGCTTTGAGTCTTGCCGACAAACGTGGCGCTACTGCTTTACCAGTTGCGTTCCCTGAAAATACAATGGTGTCTGCACCTGTTTTTGAAATTGCATCAGCAATCACAGCAGTGAAAACCTGTGCATCCAGTTGATTCAGCTGCGGATTTGACACCTGGTACACATTCCTGACGCCATACTTACCGAGTAATGCGAGATCATCTTCAACTGTCCCCAGGATCAATGCATCAGCTTCTGTTCCCAGTTGTTTCGCCAGATCTGAGCCATAACTCAGCGCTTCCAGAGAAGATTTTTTTACCTGATTGTCTGCGTGATCGATATATATCAGAACTGACATAGCAATAATGGTTTTGTTGAAAAAAGAAATCAGATGGCACGGGCCTCTTCATGTAAGAGTCTTACAAGTTCCTCTGCCTGCTCCGCAGGAATCATTTTTACTCCGGCTTTTGCTGGTGGAAGGCCGAAAGAACTGATGCTTGTTAAAGCCTCCACCGCAACCGGTTCAATCACCTTCAATTGTTTTGTTCGTGCTGCCATAATACCACGCATATTGGGAATTCTTGCTTCCGCCATTCCTTTCTGGCACGCAACCACCAGCGGCAGACTTACTTCAGCAATTTCTTCGCCGCCTTCAATTTCCCGTGTGACCGTTGCCGTTGTACCGCTCAATTCAAGTTTTGTTGCCAGGGAGATGTAAGGCATGTCCAGTAGCTCTGCCACCATGCCGCCAATGGAAGAACCATTGTAATCAATAGTTTCTTTTCCGGTTAATATAAGGTCGTACCCTACAGATTTTGCGTGAGTTGCAATCTGTGAAGCAATCGTGAAACTATCACGGCTATCTGAGTTCACGCGGATGGCTTCATCACCACCAAGTGCAAGTGCTTTGCGGATGACCGGCTCTGCATCTGCTCCACCAACATTGATCAGGTGTAAAACGGTGGATGCATCTTTTTCTTTGAGCTCCAGCGCTCTTACCAATGCATACCATTCATCGTAAGGATTGATAATCCATTGTACTCCATCCGCAGCGAATTTCGTGTTGTTATCAGTGAAGGCTATTTTTGCGGTTGTGTCAGGGGTCTTGCTTATACAAACGAGTATTTTCATGACAGGCGATTAAGTTGATGTCCTTAAACTCATTAAGGTTGTTTATGCAACCAATTTGAATACAAATATAATAGTTGAAGGCAGATTTCCACAATTTGAACTGATTAATTTTCGCTAATGGATCGGATTTCACAACTCAGAAAATTCATAGCTGCTGATCCTCAGGACTATTTCAGCAGGCATGCGCTGGCGATGGAAATGATCAAGTTGGGATCGGTTAATGAAGCGATCGAAATACTTGATAGTGTAATTGCAGATAATCCGGCGTATATCGGTTCTTATCTTCACCTGGGTCGTTTATATGAAAAAACAGGAAACGCGGAAAAAGCGCTTGAGGTCTACGAAAGAGGAATTCACCAGGCAGATTCATTGAAAGATTTTCATGCAAGAGGAGAGTTGCAGACAGCAATTGATCTGATAGATTGAAATCAGTAAGTAGTAAGAAGCCTGCCTGCCGCAGGTAAATAGTAAGGAAGCGTTTTTAGTTTATGGTTGAAAGCCGACTCTTGCTGGTATGAGATTCATCAGGAATTGCAACGGGAGATTCATATATAAACACTGATAAAAAATAAATCAAAATTCTTTTGACAGTACAGGAATTTAAAGATGTTGTTCACCAAAAAGAACTGTTCACTAAAAATGATCTGTTAATTGTTGCGGTGAGCGGAGGCCTTGATTCAACTGTTTTATGCGATCTGTTGTACCGATCCGGTTTTGACTTTTATATAGCGCACTGCAATTTTAAATTGAGAGGGGCAGAGAGTGATCGCGACGAAAATTTCGTAAAGCAACTTGCAGAAAAATACAAGGTTCCGTTTTTTGTAAAGCAATTCGATACAAATGTGTTTGCTGTATCAAATAAAATTTCTATCCAGCAGGCTGCGCGAAAATTAAGGTATGAGTGGTTCGAGGAAGTACGAAAAGAGATTACGGATCAATCCAAAGAGAAGGATGCAGTCGGTAGAAAGAAATCGCCTCCGAATAAAAGATGCTTTATCCTGACAGCTCACCAGCTCGATGATGATATTGAAACCATGGTATTTCACTTCTTCCAGGGAAGTGGCATCAGTGGATTGCGCGGTATTCCCCGAAAACGGGATTCTATCATCAGACCATTAATGGACTTCTCAAGAAAAGAAATTGAGCAGTATGCAAAAGAAAACAGTATAACATGGGTGGAAGATTCTTCTAACTCTTCAACAAAATACACACGTAATTTCATCCGGCATGAGTTAATCCCTTTAGCTGGAAAAATCATCACTGGCATTGAACAGAATCTTGCCGCGAATATTCAAAGATTTAAGGAATCGGAAAAAATATATCAACAGGCTATCGATCAATACAGAAAAAAATTGCTTTTTAGAAAAGATGAAGAATGGATGATACCTGTGGAAAAACTGCGTTTATCCGATCCGGTAAGAACTATTTTATTTGAGTTGATATCTCCATTTGGATTCAGTGCTGGTCAGCTCAATGATGCAATCGGATTGATGGATAGTGAAACCGGTCGATGGATTTCATCAGGGACTCACCGGCTGTTACGCAACAGGAAATGGTTGGTGATTTCTGCATTAAAAGATGAACATTTTCATGACAGGGTCATTGAAGCTGGTGATGAGCATATTGAATTCAGCGGCGGTATGTTGAATATTTCAAGACTAAAACATATTCATAATTTAGATCAGGATAGCTCCACTGTTTTCGTCGATGAAAAGGACATAAAATATCCCCTGATTCTCCGCAAATGGAAAACAGGAGATTATTTTTACCCGCTGGGAATGACAAAAAAGAAAAAGCTTTCACGCTTTTTTATCGACCTGAAATTGTCAAAAAATCAAAAAGAAAAAATCCTGGTAATTGAATCGGATAAAAGAATAGTATGGGTTGTTGGTTACCGGATTGATAACCGATTTAAAATAACCGGAGGATCTGAATCGATTCTTCAATTCGAATTGCTCAATTCAGGAGAATAAGCATTCATTATTAAAACACTTTCTCGAGAAAATCTTTGAAAAGATCTTTATGTGCGAACGAGCGTGCAGCGAGCCAGGTGAAAACAATCCCCCAGATGCCCCCCCAGAAGTGTGCATTGTGCCCAACGTTTCCCTGTCCCTTTCTTGCGAGATAAGCTGAAAGACCAAGAAAAATCAATCCGAATATATATGCGGGGATATCAAAAGGAATAAATAAAAAACGCAGGGTGCTGGTAGGCTCGATAATGATGGCAGCGAACACAATTGCCGAAACTGCACCTGAGGCACCAAGGGCCCGGTAACCATACTGATCTTTGTATTTGAAATAATCAGGAATGCATGCGACCACAATTCCTGTCAGGTACAGAACGATATAAAGCATTATTGACATTGTGCCGAATAATTTCGGAAACAGGAATTTCTCCAGCGCGGCTCCGAAAGACCAAAGCGAGATCATGTTAAAGATCAGGTGAACAGTATCAGCATGTAAAAAACCACCAGTGATGAAGCGATAAAACTGGTTACGTTTCTTGATCTGGTAAGGCCAGAATAACAAGTCATCTTTCAGTTTTTCATTGGAGAAAGCGGGAAATGAAGCGAGACAGGTGATGGCTATGATAGCTATAGTAACTGGTAAATCCATTCTATTACATTTTTTCCGTTCTAGGAGTGATGATATTTTTCATTTCGCTGAATCGTACAGGCCCGGTACACCTGTTCCGCTAAAATTAAACGCACGAGCTGATGTGGAAATGTTAAAGCAGATAATGACCATTTGTAATCCGCTCTTGCAATTAGAGATTCATGAATACCAAAAGCACCACCGATCAGGAAAATCATTTGCCTGCAATTTTCGTTTGCGCGTTTCTGTACGAAATCAGCTAGTGTAACCGAATCCATTTGCCTTCCATTCTCATCCAGCGCAACAAGATAATCCTCTTTTGTAAGCCGGTCAAGCAGGAGCTTTGATTCCTGTTTTTTCAATTCCTCAGATGTCATGGACGCTGCATTTTTCGGTGGCGCAATGATCACCCACTGAAACGGGTAATACCTGTTGATCCTTTTCGTAAAATCTTCAATTCCCGGGCTCACATAAGCCTCGTTATTTTTACCGATGGTCCAGCACTGAATTTTCATATCGAAGCGGAATTTAAGGGTTTAGCTATTGTCAAACCCGTTATTGATAACAATTAATTAATACTGAATTAATCTTCTAACGGGATTTTGATTGAATTTGAACGATTTCGAACAAAATAATAAGAACTTATCAACATCATCAAAAAAGAGCTATTCTAATTGAGGAATTTGACACAGATTGCAGCGTTGTTTTAATTCGATTTTATGGAATACGTACATTCAATTCTCACGACAGCAAGCCCGGAACGCATCTGGAATTTGTTTACAGATGTGAAAAACTGGAAGAGCTGGGATGCTTCTGTACAGGATGCGGACATCAGCGGAGATTTTGCAACCGATGCCCAGGGTGTGGTAACACCTGGCAAGGGACCGAAGTCAAAATTCAAGATTACGTCCTGCAAGCCCAATTTCACTTACACCATGGATACGAAACTTCCATTGGCTCATTTATACATCCGTCGCCTGATCGGGTATCACAACAAGAAAACCATGATCACTAATGAGATCTGGATGGAAGGCCCACTTGGTTCTTTCTGGTGGAACCTCATCGGCAAAAAATATCTTTCCATGATGCCTAATATCATGGACAGGTTTAAAAAAATTGCTGAGTCACGGGCTGATTAATATTTTCTTCGTTTATTTTCACGCTTCAATTTTTGCTGTGTAACTGCAAATCACCTCGTCGTGTATTTGCAGTTAGTCATTTGAGAAAACTTTGAGTAAGATCAGAGCTGATTGTCAATTTTCAAAACCAGAACACAGAACATTTAAACTGACTGCATGAAAAAATTTCTGCTGATTTTTTTGCTTTTCCCGCTATTCACAATTGCACAGCCTCCTGGTTCAATCGATGAGAAGGTTGCAAAAATGAAAAAGTTTCAGGGGTATATTCCCTATTACTGGGACGAAATTTCGGGAAAAATCTGGATGGAAATCAGCAGACTTGACCAGGAATTTTTATATGTGATGTCTTTGCCTGGTGGATTGGGCTCTAATGATATTGGACTCGATCGCGGGCTTTTAGGTGGTGGCAGGGTAGTGAAGTTTACGAAAACGGGAAGAAAAATTCTACTCGTTGAGCCCAATTATGGATTTCGTGCCGTAAGTGGCGATCTGAAAGAGAAAAATGCAGTTGAAAATTCATTCGCAAAATCAACGCTCTGGGGGTTTACAGTAGAAGCAGAAACTTCGGGCAGGTATCTTGTCGATGCAACTGATTTCCTGATGCGTGATGCGATGCAGGTGACTAATCGGCTGAGACGCGGACAGCAGGGAAATTACACGCTTGACAAAAGCAGGTCGGTTATTTACATAGACGGGTTGAAAAATTTCCCGTTGAATGCGGAACTGGAAGCAGACCTGACCTGGGTAAATGCAGATGGTATCACAGGCAATTATGTGAATGAAGTTGCGCCATCTTCGGAAGCTATCACGCTCAGAATGCATCATTCTTTTGTGCAATTACCTGACAGTGGGTATAAGCCAAGGTTGTTTGATCCGCGAAGCGGATTTTATCCTGTCACCTATTTCGACTATAGTACACCGGTACCTGAGCCGATTGTAAAATATCTCGCCTGCAGGCATCGATTGGAAAAGAAAGATCCTTCAGCAGCAGTAAGTGAAGCTGTAAAACCGATCATTTATTATCTCGATAACGGAACGCCTGAACCGATAAGAACAGCATTATTGAAAGGAGGAAACTGGTGGAACCAGGCCTTCGAAGCAGCTGGCTACAAGGATGCTTTCCAGGTAAAAATTTTACCAGACACTGCAGACCCTATGGATATCCGTTACAACGTGATCAACTGGGTGCACAGATCAACAAGAGGATGGAGTTATGGCATGTCTGTTACAGATCCCAGAACGGGAGAAATTATCAAAGGACAGGTTTCACTGGGGTCGTTGCGTGTCCGACAGGATTACCTGATTGCGCAGGGATTATTGGCACCCTTTGAAACAGGTGTTCCGGCTGATGATAAAATGCTGAAAATGGCTTTGGAAAGATTAGAACAACTGTCGGCACATGAGATCGGGCATACGCTGGGTATCATGCACAATTATGCTTCAAGTGTTTCCAATCGTGCGAGCGTTATGGATTATCCGCATCCGTTGGTAAAACTAAATGCAGCTGGTGAAATTGATTTGTCTGATGCGTACGATCATAAAATAGGTGAGTGGGATAAGATGGCCATCACCTGGGGTTACCAGGATTTCCCGGTTGGTACAAACGAATCGCAGGCATTGAATAAAATTCTTAATGACGGTTCACAGAAAGGGTTACAGTTTATTTCTGACCGTGATTCCCGGGACCCCGGTGGCCTGCATCCACAGGCGCATCTCTGGGATAATGGAACAGATGCTTCCTCCGAATTGCTCCGTGTGTTGCAAATCAGGGAAAAAGCGTTGGCAAATTTCGGAGAGAAAAATATCCGTGACGGTTTTCCTTTGTCAATGCTGGAAGATGTACTTGTACCTATTTATTTTTTCCACAGATACCAGGTAGAATCAGCCGTGAAAGTATTGGGCGGAAGAATGTACGCTTATAAATTGAAAGGTGACGTACAACCATACACGAAAATGGTGAGTAAGGCCGAACAAATGAAGGCACTTGACGCTTTGATAAAATGTATCGATCCTTCGGTATTAAAACTTCCTGCTCCTGCAGCAGCGTTGATACCGCCAAGGCCGGCGGGCTACGATTTCGGGAGAGAACTCTTCAGGAAGCGAACAGGCCTGATGCTGGATCAGTTAAGTCCTGCAGAGTCAGGCGCAGATTTTCCGTTGTCATTTATTTTTCATCCGGCAAGAATCAATAGGATTGTTCAGCAAGAGACTGAAGGCGGCCCTTCTCTGACGGAAGTACTCAATCGTCTTATTGAGAATACTTGGAAGGCCCCAAGGAAAACCGGTCTGGAAAAATTGATTCAGCTTCAGACGGAACAGATATTACTGACTTATCTTTTGAATGCAACTGTTGATGATAAACTTGCATTTCCTTCTTCCGCAATCGCACAGCAAACTTTGAATAATCTGAAATCCTGGATCAATTCCAGAAAAGCTGCCACCACTGATCCTGTATACGCAGGGCATTTAATACTTGCTCTGGAAAGAATCAAAGCTCCGGAAAAAGCAAAGCCGACAATTTTTCTTCCGGTTCCTCCGGGTGCACCCATCGGCTGCGACGAAGAAATTTATGGCATCGTGAGATAGCCTGAAACTCGCTCTCCATGAGCGTTTTCAGCGATCGGAATGTATAATGCTCCGTATTTTTGTAATGCAGAGGTTTTAACGATACCTTAGTTTTTTCTATTTTGTAGTACATTTAAACAAAACATCGGACTACTCAGTCATTATGCAGACGAACGGATTAAGCAACGATCTTGAACGCATCGCACACAAAACAATGGCGGATATTGTAGAGATCCGTCTGCGTGATTTTCTGAAAAAGAAAGCATTTAAGCCGGGTGATGCATTGCCAAAAGAAATTGAACTCGCCGAGTCGCTCGGTGTGAGCAGGAACGTTGTACGTGAAGCATTAAGCAGGCTTCGTATGCTGGGAATGATTGAAACAAAACGTAAACGCGGGATGGTTCTGGCCAGTCCCGACATTATGGGTTCCTTCGAGCGCGTCCTTGATCCCATGTTCATCAATGAAAACACACTCCGCGATATTTTTGAACTAAGACTCACCCTGGAAATGGGGCTTGCCGATTTGCTGTATCTCCGGATGAAAAAAGAAGATGTTGACGAACTGGAAGAAATAGCAAAAAATCAGAAAATTACTGCAGGCCAGCATAGTTTCAGGATTAAGAATGAAATCGCATTTCACGGAAAGTTATACACAATGACGGGAAATGACACCCTGCAGCGTTTTCAGAATATGTTACTGCCGATTTTCGGTTACCTGGTATCGTTAGAAAAAGTTCCTATCATAGGAAAGGTTTCTCACCTTGATCTTGTCAATATACTTCGCAAAGGCGGTAAAGAAGATTTCCGCCAGGGAATGTTTTTGCATCTGGAGCATCATTTTAAGAAATTGAAGTAGAGAGGCATCAGTAGGGAGGCGGGAGAATTAGTCAGCAGGGAAAAGCTTCAGAAATAGAATCAACTCGAATTTAAATAGTTTATGCAAATTCCTTAGACATCAGATGTCAGGTTTTTTAAAATTGTATACACGCCATGCATGGTGTCAAAACAATTTTACGAAGGAACAAATACAAATTTCAGAATCGTTCAGTTGCTATTGAACAAATAAAAAGGTGAAAAATCAATCGATACCTGCATTGAAATTTGTAGAGACAAGGCATGTCTGTCTCTACAAATTTTTGGATTAAAAATTGGCTAAGAAATTCATTTTTTTTTACGTTCAATTTACCTATTGCCAAATCAAATAAAAGAATTGAGTCTAAGGCTTTACTATCTGCTAGTTTCTAATTCTCCTGCCTCCTTACTCCTTTCTCCTGCCTTTCCTCACATACTCTTCAAACCTCTCAGTAAATTTCCACTCAAACTCCTTATTTTTCTGATATCCATGATTGGGGTACTTCACTTTCACCGCTTCCATTTCATCAATATATGCTTTCAGCAATTTAGGATCAGCGAGCGGATCACGGGTTTCTTTCTGCCATTGCTGAAGTGCTTTTTTTAATTCACGAAGCACCTGTTGCATTTCCGGTTTTTCGGCCAGATCATTCCATTCAGCCGGGTCGTTATCAAGATCATACAATTCATATTCAGGAGGGAAATGCCAGCGATAATAAGCGCGACGAACGGAATCGGGTGCTGAACGCAATTCAGGTTCTTCCGTACCTCCATAAAAATGTTCGTTGAAATGACGTGCATATAAAAAGTATTTCGGGTTTTCTACACCCGGACGAAGATTGTGAATGAGTTTGTAACGGTGATTTCGAATCCCGCGGGTAGGGTAGAAGAATATTGAAGTACCACCGTCACATTCAGTTGCAAGGTATTTCCTCACCAATGGATCCGGTACATCTTCGAGTATAGGTCGCAGTGAGTGACCAGCAATTTTTTCTGTTACCGGTTTTGAAGCAAAATCCATAATCGTCGGAAGAAGATCAACAACAGAAACGAGGTCATTATTTACGCTGTTTCTATTCTTTACCAATGGACCTCCCATAATCAGGGGGATCTTCATCCCACCTTCATAATTTGACTCCTTCCCCCTGGAGAACTGTGCCCCATGATCACCGAGATAAATGATCAGAGTGTTGGAGCTTTTCCCTGCAGAATCAATTGCTTTAAACAATCGTCCACACAATTCGTCCATTCGCTCCATGCTGTTGTAATAATCCGCTGTATAGTTCAGCAGCCGATCGCTTTTTGTTCCGACAAATGATAATGTTGTTTTCAGATCCTTCCCATCGATAGGTTTTGCTGGCATTCCTTCAGCCTGCCGAACCAAAGGATAATGTGCATCAGGAAAATTCACCATCAGAAAGAATGGAGAATCTGAAGCATTCATGAATTTTTGCGACTGGCGTATATATTCCATCATATTCTTCCTGGCAAAATTTGCATTGTCGATCGCATGGAAATCAAATGGAATTTCAGATTCCGGATTAACATGAATTTTCCCAATGATCCCGGTGCGGTAACCTGCATTCTGTAAAAACACAGGCAGGGTTTTTATACCGGGATACATATGATACTTATGTGTCGCCAAACCTGTCTGACCATTCTGATGCGGATACAAACCGGTGAATATCGAACTGCGTGAAGGGCTGCAGAGCGAATAGGTAGTGTATGCATTGGTGAATCGTACACCTTCCTGCGCCAGTTTATCGAGGAAGGGAGTTTGCAATACTTTTTCGCCATAACAGGAAAGTTCAGGACCGTTGTCCTCCGAAACAATTAATATAATATTCGGCCTGGATGATTGAGCAGAAACAGAAACAGTAAGCAGAAACAGAAAAATAACAGGCAGTATATGGCGATGTACAGATAGGAATCTCATATTCATCTGATAAGCGCCCAAAAGTATTTATAATTCATTTTATGTCCTACATAAATATCTAATTTGATTTTTTGATTCATTATTATTCTGAAAATTTAATCCAATACAACTAATTATTTATCAACGCCTAAACTGTGATTTGGCACCGGATTAGAAAGGTCTTTTTCAAATTAATTTGGAAAAAGAAAATATTTTTCCATCTTTGTTATGTAGTACATAACTACAAAAAAGACGATCGAAAAATTAACCAACGATTCAAAATGCTTTCTTGCTTATGAAAAAGAAATGGTCTTTTTTTTTAAAGCTGCGGATATTACCCCTGATCGCAGCCTTATTTTATTTTCACTCAATCGCTAATGCACAATCCGTTAAGGTGAGTGGACGTGTTACTGACAGTCTTGGTAACGGCGTCGGCAATGTGAGCGTGAAAGTAAAAGGTACCAACACAGGTACCACCACTACCAACGACGGTAGTTTCATAATTACTGCCCCGGGCAATGAGTCTGTACTCGTATTTACGAGTGTTGGTTTTATACCGCATGAAGTGGCTGTCAGCCAGGGAATCTCTACCATCGTGTTGCGTTCCGAAAACCAGACACTAACAGATGTTGTGGTAATCGGATATACAACACAAACCCGTTCTAAGACATCGGCTTCAGTGGCAAAACTCGGAGTCGACGAATTGAAGAACAGGCCAAGTCCGAATCCCGTGCAGGCGATGCAGGGTAAGCTCGCTGGTGTATCAGTTCCCATTACTTCCGGTCAGCCAGGTGCGGGAGCAACAAATATCATCATCCGCGGTGGTACAAAACTCAATGTTTATGGTAGCGGTCTTGGAAACAGCGGCGGTAATCCGGTGGGTGGTGCTGACAATACCGGTCCGTTGGTAGTAATCGATGGTGTATTCAGATCCATGGATGATATTAACCCTGATAATATAGAATCATTCCAGGTAATGAAAGATGCTGCTTCAACGGCAATCTATGGAGCACGCGGTGCGAATGGTGTGATCGTGATCAAAACAAAAGGTGGCAAGTTCAACCAGAAAATGAACATCACCTTCAATAACAGGACAACCTGGGAAACACAGTTGCGTGATTACGATTATCTCGATGCGGAGCGTTACCTGACATTGGCAAGAACAACCGTATTCAATACAAAAGACCCGCTGGATAAAAATAACCTGCTTTACAATGCTGGTTTTTCAGCTGGTACCAGAAGCTTTACAACACCAGGTCAGTACGGCAACTTCGTATACACGACGGCGTTATATGATAACCTCGTGGCAGTAGAAGGCCAGGCGTATGTTGATAAACTTTTAGCAAGTGGCTGGAGAACTATGGATGATCCGATCAATCCCGGTTCAAGATTGATTTTTGCAGATAATCATTACCAGGAAAAATTATGGGAAACCGGTCTCTCACAGAATAACACACTGGCTATCGATGGCGGAAGCGAAATGGCCAATTACAACATTTCTTCTTCTTATACCGATCAGAAAGGTGTTTTCGCAGGTACCCGGTATAAAAGATTTGACATCCTTGGAAATTTCGGTTTTAAAGTGGCTAAGAATGCAAGAATTGATGCGATGGTGAATTACCAGAATGTACAACCCAATTATGTTGAAGCATTCCAGAACGATCTTACGCGCGGTACGCGTCTTACTCCATTGATCCGCCTGACCCGCGATGATGGCCGTCCTCATCTCGGAGAATTGTATTCGGCCAGAAATCGTTTTCACACACTCTATTATGATGATCTGCGTGTGAAAACTGAAAGATTCATAACAAGGCTGGGAGGAGATATCACTATTATTAAAGGTCTGCATTTCCGTCCTTCATTCTCTTATCTGATGAACGATTACACGTACATGTTTAAAAGAGATGCTACACCGGCAAACGAAATTCAACCTTCAACACAGCGACAGAAAAACAGCAATGCAGATAATACCCGGCAGTTCATGATCGATCAGATCCTGAGCTACGATTTTCATATCGGCGAGAAAAACAACTTCTCTGCCCTTGCTGGATTTAACTATACCATTAACAGGCGGTCCACAACAACAATCGGTTCACAACGTGCTACCAACGATTACGTGTACACGATCAGTGAACCAGCCACTACAGTTTTGAATGGACAGACAGTTTCCAATGTTACCAACTTTGGAACGACACTTGGCGAAACCCGGTCTGCGAGCTTCTTTGGCCAGGCGAACTACGATTACGATGGTAAGTATCTCGCGAGTGCTTCGTTGAGAAGAGATGGTTTCTCGAATTTCGCTCCGGAAAATAAATGGGCAATGTTCCCATCGGTTTCCGCTGGTTGGAACATCCATCGTGAAGAATGGTTTAATGTGAAGCCGATCAGTATGCTGAAAATTCGTGGTAGCTGGGGTACAGCAGGTTTGAGTGACCTGAGCATCACAGATACATATGGCGGATATGGTGCAGTTGACTATGCGCGTGGAGCAGGCATCCTTCGTACCAACCTTTCAAACCCTGGTTTGATCTGGGAGACAACAGAAACAACAGATCTCGCTCTTGATGCAGGATTTTTCAAAAACCGGATCACTCTGACTCTCGGCTGGTACAACAAACTTACCAAAGATCGTTTAGCCTCAAAACCATTACCATCTGAATCTCCTTTCCCTTCTATAACATACAACAATGGTGTGTTGCAGAATAAAGGTATCGAAATCGAACTCGGCGCAACCGTAATACAAGCGAAAAATTTTACCTGGAGAACCAACTTCGTTTTTGCAAAAAACAATCAGAAAGTACTTGAGCTTCCTGACAACGGCCGTCTGAAAAACAGGCAGGGTGGTGATATCGTTTACGACCCGAAAGCAAAGGCCAATGTTGAAGTTGGAGGAATCGCAGAAGGAGAAAGACCGTATGCATTCTATGTTTACCAGGTACTCGGAGTTTTTGCAACTGAAGCTGACGCTCAGGCATGGAATGCAAAAACAAAAGATCTCCTGGCATCTCCACAGGGTATTACCAATGGTAAACATGCCGGTGACTTTATTTTCAACGACGTGAATGGTGATGGTGTGATCGATACAAAGGATCAGGTTTTCATCGGTTACAGAACTCCGAATATCACCGGTGGATGGCAGAATACTTTCACCTACAAAGGAATTTCGCTTCGCTTTAATATGGATTATGCACTTGGTCACATGATCAGTAATGGTGCGCTGGCACGTTCACTGGGCCAGGGTCGCGCATTTAACGAAGGTGCTCCTGAGCAGGCTGTTGGTCCGGATATCTGGCAGAAAGAAGGCGACCAGGATAAACAATATGCAAGGTTCTCTTTTGCTGATTTCGATTTCGGACAACGCAATTACATCAGGTTGGGTACACTCGGCAACAACAACTCATATGGTTCTGATGTATCTGCAATGACTGAAAAAGGTGACTTCCTCGCATTCCGTGAAATCACACTGGCATACGATATCCCTGCAAGAATCATGAAGAAAATCAAATCAACCGGCATGAATGTTTTCGCAAGCATTTTCAATATCGGTTACCTGACAAAATACACAGGAATCAATCCTGAAACTTATACAGGTTTTGATGCAGTAGGTTATCCAAGGCCAAGACAGTACACGCTCGGAGCAACCATCAGATTCTAATTGTAAAACGATTGCAGAACAGAGCCTAAAACAATGTTATGAAAAAATTTATCAGAGATATAGCGATCATTTTATCATCAGCAGTATTCCTGACCAGCTGTGAAAAGATGCTGACGGTTACACCACAGTCGGCCATAACCGAAGAAAATTACTTTAAGAATGAAGGTGATTTTGAACCTTACGTTACAGGTATCTACACTTTCATGCGTGCAATAACCAACAACGTTACTTATGGAATGGAAAGAGGCGAGGAGCTGATCAGTGCCTCCAACGCACGTTTCACTGTTGCCTGGTCGCAGGAGCTGTCACCAACATCAGGAGCCATAAATTATAATGACCCCTGGTTTCGTGGGATCGGTAACTGTAACCTGTTGCTGGAGAAAATAAAGGACTTTACATTTACTACTGATCCTAATTCCAAAACAAGGATCATGGCAGAGGCATATGCATTGCGCGCTTATTTTTACTTTCACCTCACACGCGTGATCGGTGACGCGCCGCTGATGTTAACAGCTGTTGTAAATGACAACGTACCATTGTTGCCAAGATCACCTGCTACAGATGTGATGAAACAAATCATCAGCGACGTTGATTCTGCGATACTCCTGGTCAGATCACTACCCAATTTTACACCCAATAGTTATCCTTCAAAATATCGCTTTGCCTATGGTTCAATGCAGGCTTTAAAGGCCGATGCGAAACTATGGAGTGCTAAAGTATTGGGTGGCGGAGCTGCTGATTTCAATGATGCAATTGCTGCAATTACAGAAGTTGAAACAACAGGCGTCGCTTTAAATGCAGATTTCAAGAATGTTGTTGGATTACGTGCCTCTTCAAATCCGGAAGTTATTCTCGCAGCATTTTATAACCGTGATGAAACCAGCAATAACTATGTAGTGAATGCACTTCCATTCATTAATATCGTTGCAGGTGCTGTTAATATTGATAGCTTACCAACAACTGCAAGCTCCGCGAATGGCCAGGGGGCCTACCAGATCAGTCCATTGTCAAGGTCCATCTTTAATGTAAATCCGACCGACAAAAGAATTCCATATACCTGGGTTACTGAACGTACGGCAACTACAACAAAAATTTCATGGATCACAAAATATCCGGGTACAAAATATCCTGAAGATCGCGTTCCTGACAACGACCTGATCATTTATCGCCTTGCAGATCTTTACCTGATGAAGGCGGAGGCTTATGCGGCATTGGGAAATACAACTGATGCAAAAACGTATCTCGATAAGGTGCGGGTACGTGCCGGCATAGGAGAGTACACAGGCTCACTCGATAAAGCGGCTGTGGAAAGAGAGATTCTTGATGAGCGCGCCCGCGAACTGTTTTTCGAAAACAAGCGCTGGTTCGATCTGGTACGTTTCCACTACGGAGGTACAATCAATGTATACAATTATGTACCCAACCTTGCCGGAAAGACGACACCGTTATTCTGGCCGTTGAACACGACCGTGCTGGCAAATAACAAACTTATTGAGCAGACTGCAGGCTACTAACGTTGAACGTTTAACGTTTAACGTCGGTGCCTGACGTGCAGGATAACCACACCTGAATGTAACAAGTATAAATACGGATGTTGAGAATATCAAATATCAAGTGTTGTGCAATGATGTGCTCATTGTTGATTTTCTGGACCCTTGGTTCCAATGCTCAACAGGCGGCCTTTACAGATACATTACTTTTATTTGAGCCTAACCGCGATGGATACTCGATATATCATTGCCCTGCCCTCCTGGTTACAAAGAAAGGTACAATACTCGCTTTTGCAGAAGGCAGGTACGGAAAAGGAAAGGATCATGATGAAATGGACCTCGTATACAGGCGAAGTACAAATGGGGGACAATCATGGGAGAATTCGAAAGTTCTCATGCCGTTCACCAAGGGCAAACCAACCAGTAATATCACTCCGATCGCTGACAGAAACGGCACTGTTCATTTGATTTATCAGAATAACTATTCAAATGTCTTCTATTTAAAATCGATTGACGAAGGAAAAACATGGAGCAAGGCAAAAGATATTACTTATGCATTCGATGCATTTAAAAGTGAGTATAACTGGAAAGTAGTTGCGCCCGGCCCGGGACATGCCATTCAATTAAGAAAAGGTCGCCTGGTAGTGCCGGCATGGTTATGTATTCCCAACAAAAACATCCCGGGTGGTGATCATCGTCCAAGCTGTGTAGTAACAGTATATAGCGATGACAACGGGAACACCTGGAAGCGCGGAAGCATCATCGCTAATAACGGTGATATCGCTTCAAATAATTCTGCGGACAGCATATTTAATCCGAGCGAATCAGTTCTCATTGAACTGGCTGATGGAAGAGTAATGATCAATATGCGCAATGAAGCGCTGGCTAATCGGAGAGTTGTTGCCATTAGTCCGGATGGCGCTACCAACTGGACTAGGCCATATTTTGACAACCATCTTTTCGAACCTGTTTGTCAATCCAGCATGGTCAGATTTTCCGGAAGTAATGACGATAAGACCAGGATACTTTTTGCAAACCCGGACAGTCGCAACAATTCAGTGAGTACAAGAAAATCTCAAAAAGTATATCGGCCGAGGGAAAACATTACAGTTCGCATGAGCTATGATGAAGGAAATACCTGGCCTGTTTCAAAAGTCCTGCATGAAAAAGGATCGGGTTATTCTGATCTGCAGGTCGATTCAAATGGAACAATCTACGCCCTGTACGAAATCCGTAATGGAAATGATAATGATTGGGTGTACCGCGTCGTCGTTCGAAGGTTTAACCTGGAATGGATGACGGAAGGAAAAGATTTTATCTCAAAAAGAAATAGCACCGCTGCTAAGTAAACAAAACTGTATGAAGAAACTTGATGGTTTAATTGCTGCCTGTTTTACACCATTCTTTGAAGACGGATCGATTAATTATGGTATGATACCAGAACTCGTTGATAAATTATACAACGATGGAGTAACCGGTGTATTCGTATGTGGAAGTAATGGTGAAGGTCCGAATATGACCACAGAAGAGAGAATGAGAGTGAGTGAGGCTTTTGTAAAGGCATCAGCAAAAAAATTATTGATTGTTGTTCATGTGGGTCACAGCAGTATTGCGGATGCAAAAATTCTTGCAGCGCACGCTGAAGAGATTGGCGCCGATGCCGTGTCTTCTGTTGCAGCGTTCTATTTTAAACCAATCAACGTTCAGAATCTGGCAGATTGTATGGCAGAGATTGCCAGTGCAGCGCCGAAACTTCCTTTTTATTATTATCATATTCCACATCTTACCGGCGTAAGTATGGATATGATTGAATTTTTAAAGATCGCTGAAACAAAAATTCCCAATTTCGCAGGGATCAAATACACTGCTTCCACAATTCATGAATTCCAGGCATGTCTGAATTACCAGAAAGGCAGGTTCCAAATTCTTTTCGGATTGGATGAACTGCTGTTACCGGCATTGGTAGTCGGTGGGAAGGCTGCTATCGGAAGTACATACACATTCGCTGCGCCTGTCTACCTGAAAACGATCGAACTTTTCAATAGCGGAAAAATTGCAGAGGCGCAGGAGAATCATGCATGGATAGTGGAATTCATCAGAATACTTGTCAAATATCCACCGATCCCCGGACAAAAGGCGATTATGAAAATGCTGGGGTGGGATCTCGGGCCGGCTCGTCTGCCACTGACAACTCTATCCCAACAGGCATATGAGCAATTTCAGAAAGAATTGAGCGCGATCGGATTTTTTGAAAAAGTACCGCAGGCAAAAAAGGCGCTTGCATGACCAATGGGCTGAATATCTAATCGAAAAATAATCCGATCTGCCAGAGTGGATGATTTAGATTGTAGGCCACAAAAATTTACGAATGCCCCGTTTGAAATATTTATTCTTTTTATTGATTTGTTTGCAGAGTATGCGTAACCAGGCACAGGACAAGTTGGACAAAAACTATTTTTCGTGGAGTCAATTGGAACCTGTACCTGATGCCGATGGTTTTGCAGGGTCTTATGCAGGTGTGAGTAATGGAACTCTTTTGGTAGCTGGCGGTACAAATTTCCCTGGAGGAAAAAGGCCCTGGACAAACGGAACCAAAACATGGTATGACTATATCTATGCTTTGGATAAACCCGAAGGAATCTGGAAACTCGTTGGGAAACTTCCAAAACCAATGGGGTATGGTGTTTCACTCAGTTACGACAATGGGCTTCTTTGTATTGGAGGTGGTGATGCAAAACAAAACTTTGCGGAAGTATACCTGCTTAAATATAACAATGGTAAAATAAGTACAGAAACATTTCCATCCATGCCCGGGCCACTGCTTAACGCGTGTGGTGTTGTTGCCGGTGATGTTCTTTATGTACAGGGTGGTATTGCCACTCCAACGGGCTTAACGCAAAATATTTTCTGGAGTCTGGATCTGAAATCAGGTAAAGAGTGGAATATTCTGGATACAATTCCAGCTGCTTCGAGAATGCTTGCAACTGCGGGTACCGTTGATGGTAAGGTGTACGTTTTTGGCGGCGTGAAACTGGAAATCACTCCCTCTGATTCGCTTCCACATAGAGAGTACCTGAAAGATGCATGGTGTTATGATAAATTGAAAGGCTGGAAAAAGCTTGCTGACCTTCCGAATCCGTTGGCAGCTGCTCCATCTCCGGCTTATAATGCTGGTCAATCTCATCTGATTTTATTTGGAGGTGATGATGGTGAGAATGCATCGAGGGTTCAGGAATTAAAAGATGGGCATCCGGGTTTCAGAAGTGAGATCCTGGCCTACAATACGATTACAGACACATGGTCGGTGACGGGCAAAATGCCCGTGGTTAAAAAAGAAGATGCGGAAACGAATCCTCACGGAAGCGTATACGCGCCGGTGACAACACCGTTAACGACATGGAATGGTAAAGTAGTCATCGCAGGCGGCGAAGCAAGACCAGCAGTAAGAACAAATAAGGTTCTTGTTGCTTTGCCTGAACAACCTAAAGGAAAATTCGGTGGCTTCGACTGGCTGGTAATTGCGCTATACTTCTGTGCAGTTGCTGGTATCAGTTACTATGTGTCAAGAAATATGGGTGATACCACCGGTGATTTCTTTCTCGGAGGACAAAAAATTCCCTGGTGGGCAGCGGGCCTCAGCATATTTGGTTCAAAACTCAGTGCGCTTACATTCATCGCAATTCCTGCAAAAACATTTGCCACAGATTGGGTCTTTATCATGAATAATATCATGATCCTTGTTGTGGCGCCCATTGTAACCTGGTTCTATCTGCCATATTTCAGGAAGCTAAAAATTACGAGCGTATATGAGTATCTGCAAATACGCTTCAATAAAAAGGTAAAGCTGCTCGGCAGCGCGACGTTCGTACTTTTTCAATTGAGTCGCCTTGGTGTTGTGATCTATCTTCCGGCATTGGTATTAAGTACAGTTACCGGGATCAACATCTTCGCCTGTATTTTATTGACTACATTGATCACCACAGCTTATAGTGTTGCGGGCGGAATAGAAGCCGTGGTATGGACGGAAGTCATGCAGGTATTTGTTTTACTCGGTGGCGCATTGGCCAGCTTTCTTTTCATTACTTACCACAATGATGGCGGCTTTGTTGCTCTTGTGAAAGAAGCGAATGCGCATGATAAATTCCGCATAGCGAATATGGGATGGGCGATGTCGCAACCCGTACTCTGGGTAGTGGCCGTCGGCGCTTTTCTCACAAACCTGGTCACCTATACTTCCGACCAGGTGGTGGTGCAAAGATATCTTACTACGAAGACAGAAAAAGAAGCACGGAAATCAATCTATACAAATGCATTGGTGGTGATTCCTGCAACACTGATTTTCTTTGGTGTTGGTACAGCACTCTGGGTTTTCTTCAGGCATAATCCAACGGAACTGAACCCGCATGGTCGCACAGATGATGTGTTTCCCTGGTTTATCTCCCAGGAATTACCAGCGGGACTGTCAGGACTTGTTATCGCTGGTTTATTCGCAGCGACAATGTCAACGATCAGTTCCAGCATGAACTCAATTGCGACTGTTGTCACAACTGACTTTTACAAGAACTGGAAAAAAGAAGCAACAGACAAACAATGCCTGCGGTTTGCCAAATTATTTACGATGGTACTCGGTGTCCTGGGCAGCCTGATCGCATTGTATCTCGTGTATTTGCAGAATGCATCGATCTGGGATCAGTACTTAAAAATCATTGGTCTTTTCGGAGGTTGTCTTGCCGGAATGTTTATGGCTGGAATATTTTTCCCGAAAATCAACAGCCGTGGTATCTTACTGGGCTTTTTGTTCAGTAGTATCGGCTTATACTTTGTTCAGAAATCGGATCAGATCAATTTCTTTTTATATCCTCTTTTCGCAGTATTCGGCTGCGTAATCATCGGGTATATTTTTAGCTTGATCTTTCCTGACAAACGAACTGCTGAAACAGCAATTGTATAAAATTAAAAACGGCAGTTATGTTGATTTACGTAGACACACCATTCAATGAAGAGCAAAAGGACCAGTTAACTTATGGATCGCCTGAAGATCTTTTTGTTTTCAAAGACGAGATTGAATCAAAAGAAGAACAGCTGGCAACATTGTTAAAGGCGGATATTCTTTTAGGCAATCCGAAACCCGTTGAATGGCTGGAAAAAGCGAATAATCTGAAATGGGTGCAATTGTATTCAACGGGCTTTGAATACTACAGAAATATAAAAATCCCTGCTGCGATAACAAATATGCAGGATTATTATTCACAGCCATGTGCTGAAACTGCTGTTGGTGGAATCATGGCGCTGTATAGAGGCATGGATAATTTCGGTGTGTTGAAGAAAGAGAAAAAATGGGTGGGATATACTTTGCGTGCACATCTGCAATTGCTGCAGGATAAAAAAGTAGTAATACTGGGATACGGAAATATTGGAAAAAGAGTTGCAAAAATTCTGAGTGGTTTTGATTGCGAAATAAAGATCTATGCACGTACTGCACCGGAGGCAACTATCCGTACAACGGATGATTTGCTGAAAGAACTGGGTTGGGCTGATATCGTGATCGGATGTTTACCAGGCACTGCAGAAACCAAAGGTTTGTTTACTTCAGAGATGATCCGCGCCATGAAACAGGGCGCCATATTCAGCAATGTAGGCAGGGGCAACCTGGTAGAAGATGAGCAGGTATTGATCGATGCATTAAATGAAGGGAAGCTGGGCGGAGCTGTGCTCGATGTTACTGCCGAAGAACCTATTCCCGCAGATCATCCGCTTTGGGATTGCCGAAATACGATTTTGAGTCAGCACTCGGGTGGTGGAAATGTGAGCGAATATTTTGGTATCGCACAATTTTTTCTTGAAAACCTGGAAAGATTTAAAAAAAATATCCCGCTGAAAAATCCGGTGGATTTCGGGCGGGGCTATTAAAAATTAAAAGGTATCCGGCTCCTTTCCGGTGAAGCGGGAAGACTGTTTGCACCTATGATTAATGCTGATTTGTTTGTTATTGTCATTCCTGGATGTTCAAAACACGATACCATTAAGAATGACGATATTGCTGCAGTATAACGCATCAATAACAAAAACTTAGAGCCATGACAACAGCCTCAACGACAACAGCCGAAAAAGCATTCACCGAAGAACTGAATGCACCCTTTACTATAACACCGGAAATGGTTGACTTCTTTTCCGAATATGGCTATATCAAAATCAAAAATGTGCTCAGCTCGCCATTACTGAAGTTTTATGGTAATGTGATAACGAGTGAAGTGAAAAGATTGAATACGCTGGAAAAACCGATGGAGGAAAGAACAACTTATGAAAAGGCTTTTCTTCAGATCATGAATATCTGGCGTGAAAATGACACGGTAAAAGATTTTGTATTCTCAAAAAGGCTTGCAAAGATTGCTGCGGACCTGATGCAGGTAAATGGAGTTCGTCTTTATCATGACCAGGCATTGTACAAAGAACCCTCGGGAGGTATAACCCCCTGGCATGCTGATCAGTTCTACTGGCCGTTGGACACACCAAAAACAATCACTGCATGGATTCCATTCCAGGATACGCCGATGGAAATGGGCCCGCTTGCTTTTGCAGAAAAAAGTCAGTCAGTTGAAATAGGTCGCGATATAGAAATTTCGGATGAAAGTGAAAACATCCTGCAGGAAGAATTGAGGAAGAGAAATTTCAATATGAATGACACACCATTCGAATTAGGCGAACTCAGTTATCATGCCGGCTGGTTGTTTCATCGTGCTGGTCCGAATAAATCAACAAAACCGCGGGAGGTAATGACGATGATTTACATGGATAAGGATATACGCATAAAAAAGCCATCGAATAGTTACCAGGTCAACGACTGGAACAGTTGGTGTTCAGGATATCCGATTGGAGGCGTACCTGAAGGGCCTTTGAATCCGGTGCTTTATGAACGTTAAACGTTAAATGTAGAACGTAAAACGTAAAACGTAAAAAGTAAAACGTTATACGTTCTAGGTAAACTTCTGTGAATAGATCGATCAAAAGCGATGGGCAAGAACCGTAGGTTCGATAATATTTTAGAGCCATAGGCTCGATTATATTATAGCCGCGGAATTCATTCCACGGAAAATGAATGTTAATTAAAATAGATAAAGAGCCGTAGGCTCGGCATATCATAGAGCCGTAGGCTCGATTATTTTTTAGCCGCGGAATTTATTCCGCGGGAAAAATGAATGTCAATTAATATAGATAAAGCGCCGTAGTCTCGACGATCTTATAGAGCCGAAGGCTCGATTTTCTTTTAACCGCGGAATTTATTCCTGGGTAAAGCGAATGCTAACCGATGCTAAGAGCCAGAGGCTCGATGATTTTTTTCGATATAACATCTTTACAAATAAATCATGTTTTCAGATTTGCAAAAGCAACAACTCGTCAAACAATTCCGCGAAGATGGTTTTGTGGTGATGAAAGGATTTTTGAACGATGCAGAGCTAAGCGAAGTTCGTGAACACCTGGATAAACTGATCAGTGAAAAAGTGCCGTCCATGCCGCCGGAAAAAGCTTTCTATGAGGATCACAAAGATAAAACTTCTCTTAAACAGATCCAGGCACTTTATGATGACGATGCCTTGTTTCATTCGATGATGTTCGAAAGCAAATTTGAAGAACTCGCATCGATATTATTGGAAGATGCCGTCATTGGAAAAAACATGCAGTATTTCAACAAACCTCCAAAGATTGGCAAGCCAACACCACCACACCAGGATGGATATTATTTCATGCTCGAACCGAATGAAGCTGTAACGATGTGGCTGGGTCTTGAAAATGTGGACGAAGAAAACGGATGTGTCAGATATATTAAAGGGTCGAACAATAAAGGTATGCGTCAGCATACGAGAACACAAACACTCGGTTTCTCCCAGGGGATTTCGGATTTCGGCACCGATGATGATAAAGCTAATGAAGTCTGGTTCGAAACAAACGCGGGTGATCTTTTGGTGCATCACTCAATGACGATCCATCGTGCAGACGGTAACAATAGTCAGGATCGTAGCCGCAAAGCCCTTGGCTTTATATACTATGCTGAAAAAGCAAAGGAAGACGCATCAGCAAAAAAGGAATACCAGGAAAAACTCGCAAAAGAAATCAGGGAAAAAGTAAAGTAATGGAACAAATCATCGGTCATAATTCACATCGATATACAATTGATAAAAACTGGGGTATACAGCATCCTGCAAAATATCCTGTGAATGATTGCCACGAAATGGTGATGGATAGTAAAGGGCGTTTGTTCATGCTA
This sequence comes from Pollutibacter soli, assembly GCA_029269725.1. Classification (GTDB taxonomy): domain Bacteria; phylum Bacteroidota; class Bacteroidia; order Chitinophagales; family Chitinophagaceae; genus Pollutibacter; species Pollutibacter soli. The sequence continues at coordinate 531,058 of JARJHS010000001.1, forward strand.
ACTAACGACACAAGGAATAATATCCTGATCTATGATAAATCAGGAAAAATAACCGCCAGTTGGGGCACTACATATCCTGGCGCGCATGGTTTATCGATCTGTAACGAAAATGGAACGGAATTCCTGTTCATTACTGATACTGACAGACAGCAGGTTTTCAAAACTACGCTGGATGGTGAGGAAGTGATGGTTATGAGTGTACCGAAAGAGATAAAGGAATACACGTCCGGTGAGCAATTCAAACCTACTGAAACTGCGGTTGCGCCTGATGGTGATATTTATGTTACTGATGGATACGGTTTGCAGTTTGTCATTCAGTACAATTCAAAAGGTGAATATATCAGGCATTGGGGAGGTCTGGGTAATGGAGATGAACAGTTTGATTGCGTACATGGTATTGCCATAGACAATCGAAATCCGGATGCTGTATCCCTGATCATTACATCCCGTAACCACAATGCGTTAAAGCATTTTACCCTCGATGGAAAATACCTGTCAACCACAAAACTTCCCGGATCATTTATTTGCCGGCCGGTGGTTCATGGCGAAAACATTTACGGCGCTGTTTTCAGATCAGAAATGAATACGTTGAACAACTCAGGATATATTACCATCCTTGATAAAAACAATAAGGTGATTTCAACACCGGGTGGTACTGAACCTGTATATACTAACGGTGTGCTTCAATTGCAGAAAAAAGCAGATCACACTTTTCTACATCCGCATGATGTATGCGTAGACGATGAAGAAAATATTTATGTACCCCAATGGAATTCGGGCAAAACCTACCCGGTGAAACTTACAAGAATCAAATAATCTAAATCATATTGAAAATGTCACTGCACAGAAATTTCTTTAATTATCGTGATCTAACTTCTGAAGAGCTGGCCATCTTCAAGGAGAATGGTTATCTCGTCATTAAGAATATTCTTACTGCTGAAGGTCTTGATCAAATGCGCAGGGAATGTATGACTGCCTGGAATGCAGAGAAACAGGCATTCGATCCGGCTAAGTCGTGGTTGCAGAATTCTTTGCTTGTAAATATTCATCACCAGGCGCCTGCTGTCCGTGATTATTATTTCGAAGGTCCGTTGGTTGATATGGCTGCACAAATTATCGGGCCGAATATAAAAGGTGCTACATCGCAACTCACTTTTAAAATGGCTGGCAATACAAAACCATTTGGGTGGCACCAGGACAATGGTTATGGTGAGCTTGAACCGTACAATGCCCTTACTACTTTGACTGCCCTCGATGATACTGATCAGGGGAATGGTTGTTTATGGTTGATTCCTGGTAGTCACGCGGGTGGACAGATACGTGTAAATCAGACGGAAGAAGAAAAACAAAAGAAATCTGAGATCATTGTTGAAGCGGATGACAGTCTCGCAGTTCCAATGGAAATGCGTGCCGGAGATGCACTGATATTTAATTGCTGGATGTTACACAAATCAGATGGTAATCTTTCGAAAGATCGTGATCGAAGGATTCTGTTCCTGCGTTATGCCGATGCTGATGCTGTGGAAGTATATAATAATCGCAGACCCAGGTTGGGCAGATTAGTGAAAGGAGAAACAAGGTTTACTGAGGTGAAGGAGTTTGAAACAAACATTTAGATGGGAGACAGGAGTAAGGAGGCAGGAGAGAACAGCCGATCGCTGGTAAGGAAAGATTTTTTCATTTTTCAAAAAACATCTGATGATATCTGTAACTAAAAAATTCTTTTTTGTTGTTTCGTTGATGCTCAGCGTACAATTTCTGAATGCACAAACGCTGAATAGTATTTACAAGGCAGGTGAAGCGGGTTACAATTGTTTTAGAATTCCGGCGATTGTAAAATCTACAAAGAATACAATGCTTGCTTTTGCAGAAGCAAGAGTGAAGAATTGCGGTGATGCAGGTGATATCGACATCGTTCTAAAACGATCAATGGACGGAGGCAAAACCTGGTCCGATATCATCTTGGTCTGGAATGATGCTGAAAATACCTGCGGTAATCCGGCACCTGTGGTGGATGAAAGTACAGGCAACATTGTTCTGGTTACTACCTGGAACCTTGGAACGGATCATGAAAGGGACATCATCGCTCAAACGAGCAAGGATAGCCGAAGAGTGTATGTTCTCAATTCTGCCGATGATGGCGTGACCTGGTCTGCAGCTAAAGAAATCACATCAACTACAAAGAAAGCAGACTGGACCTGGTATGCGACCGGTCCGTGCAACGGTATTCAAATGCGTGAAGGCCCACATAAAGGCAGACTTGTAATCCCTTGCGATCATATTGAAGCTGCTTCAAAAAAATATTATTCTCATTCTATTCATTCAGATGATGGAGGTGTCAGCTGGACACTCGGTGGTACCACGCCGATGGATTCTGTAAATGAATGTACAGTAGCAGAATTGCCTGGTGGTAAGCTGATGTTGAACATGCGTAACTATGGGAAGTTGAAAAAATTCCGCCAGGTAGCCATCAGTGATGATGGTGGGGAGTCCTGGAAAGATCAGCATTGGGATATGCAACTGCCTGAACCCATTTGCCAGGGTAGTTTGATCTGGTACAACTATCCAGGGAAAAAACCAATGCTCGCTTTTTCGAATCCGGCAAATCAAAAATCAAGATCGAATATGACAGTGAAGCTAAGCACCAACAAAGGTAAATCCTGGAAAAAGAAGGTGGAGCTTTACGCCGGTCCATCAGCATATTCAAATCTTGTCGTACTTCCCAATGGTAATCTCGCTTGCTTTTATGAAGCCGGAGTAGCTAAGCCGTATGAAGGAATTGTTTTCGAAGAAATCGACTTTTCCAGATTGTAAAAAATAAAAAATAACCCCTGTGTTCTATGTTCATCCGATGTAGTGCGGAAAAAATTTGAACCACATAGGCACATAGGAAACAAAGTATACGCAAAAATAAACAGGATTGTGCTTACAGCTAAAAATCTCAAAGGAAACTGGGGAACCTTACTGTTACCCATCAACGAAGACAATTCCATCGACTTCGGACGATTGGGAAATGAACTGGATTACATGACCGCAGCAAAGATTGATGGCATATACTCCAATGGTACAGCAGGGGAGTTCCACAATCAATCAGAAGCAGAGTTTGATAAGATACAGGAATTGATGGCCGAAAAATGTCGTCGTGCCGGAATGCCTTTTCAGATTGGTGCGAGCCATCCTTCTCCGTTGATTTCATTGGAAAGATTGCGAAGAGCCAGATCATTGAATCCTTCAGCTTTTCAGATCATTCTTCCTGATTGGGTAACACCAAATTCTAAGGAGAGAACTGACTTCATAGCAGGGATGGTTGACGCAGCTGCTGATATTCCACTCGTACTGTATAATCCGCCTCACGCAAAACAGGTATTGAATCCATCAGACCTGCAGGAATTATCAAAAACATTTCCGCAATTGATTGGTGTGAAACTAGCAGGTGGAAATGAAGATTGGTTTAGGCAGATGAAATGGAGCATCGACTCATTTTCCGTGTTTGTACCAGGGCATTTTCTTGCTACAGGTTTTGCAACAGGCGTTGCCGACGGCGCTTATTCGAATGTAGCGTGTATTAATCCCAAAGCAGCACAGGATTGGTGGAACCAGATGCAAACCGATATCAGGAGCGCTATCAGCTTGCAGGAAAGGATACTCGCTTTTTTTGAAGAATGTATCGTGCCATTTAAGAATGCCGGTTTCTCAAATCCGGCGCTCGATAAACTCCTTGCCGCGGTCGGCGGCTGGTCTGATATAGGAACAAGATTGCGTTGGCCATATCGCTGGATCCCTCCTGATGTGGTAAAGAAAGTGGCTGACCGCGCTAAATACCATCTACCGGAATTTTTTAAAGTACAGTTATAACAAAACTCAACTCACCCCGCCATGAGAAAAAAATTATTACAGGCAATTCTGTTGATGATATGCAGTAATACTGTGGTCGCGCAGGCAATCGATACTACCGACCGTATCGCGGATACGATCAATATCCAGGATAAAAATTATTCAACAAAGAAACTTCCGGGCGGTTTGCAGGTGAAAGAAGACATTGGTATAGCAAGTTTCCCCTGGGTAAATGCGAAACTAATTCACCAGGCGCGTAACCGGATGGGAGGTCTTTACGAGACACGTGCTACGGTAACCCCCAAAGGTGATTATTTACTGATGTTTCCCGATGGTGGTCACTACGGGCCAGCAAAAGGGAAGAAAGTAAATGACATGCTTTCGATGCGCTCCCGTGACAAAGGAAAAACATGGGAGCCGGCAGTCATAGCATTCGATATCGATTACAACCAGCATGGCTTTATACCCTTCATTCCCAAAGGCAGCTCACGAATTTATGCCTTTGGAACGCAACCGATTGTTACACTTTATAATCCCGAAAACGGCTTGCAGGAAAATTCGCCTATAGGTTTCCGTTATTCCGATGATGACGGGTTTCATTGGTCCGAAGTGAGAATAATTCAACCGAAGAACGACTCCGGTTTTCGAGGAATGTCGGTAATGCGCATGACCGAGACCGATAAAGGCACCTGGATACTCGGCTCGCATGAAGGCGACTGGAGCTACAAGCCTTTGATCACCCGCCAGTATTTACTTCGTTCAACTGACCAGGGAAAAAGCTGGGAATTATTACCCGGCCGAAGACATGGCGGTTGGCATGCAAAAGGTTTCGGTCGAATGGATGAAGGTCGCCCGCTGGCTTTACAAGGAGATAGCGTATTTCTGATGACGCGTACCCCGGAAGGCCATTTCTGGTCAGCATACAGCGGTGATGATGGTAAAACATGGTCGGAACTGAAACCAACACCACTCGTACAACCTGATGCGCCGCCAATGCTGTACAAACTTTCTGATAACAAAACACTGATCGCTTTTCATCACAATCGGCATCATGACCTGAATTATACAGGCCTGAGCGGCACAAAGAGGGAAATCATGATGGACAGATCCGAATTGTGGTTTTCGCTTTCTTATGATAATGGACATAGCTGGACGGAGCCGCAATTATTTTTATTGAATGCATTGGCAGAGTCATATCCATCGCATTTCAGAAATTATCAGTGCAGTTATATCGATGCATTTGTTGACCAGGGGCAGATACACATTTTTATGCCGCATCGCTGGCAGCGTGTCGTGTATTTTACGGTCAAAGAATCAGATCTGAAAAAATTTCCTACGAAGAAAACGTTGTTGTCGGCTAAATAAATCTTTTGTTGTCATAACGGTTAGTTTTAGGGGTATTTGGAAGCTGATCAGGTTGTATCATGTCGCAGATTTCTATCTATCGCATCATGCAGCCTGAGACCTTCCTTCAGGGCTGTACGCAGGAGATGGGAGCCAGCCTGCCGGCAGGCTGGGCAGTAGATTCAAAGAGTAGCAGATAATATCAACATTTAGATATGCAGAGCAAACGTATACTATAAAGTCCCGTAGGGACGATGATCTTATAGCCCCGGATTTCAATCCGGGGTTTGAAAAAAACATGTTGAATCCGGATTTCAATCCGGGGATTTGAAAATAAAATTGAAATGTCATTCAAAATTTTAATAGGGGTTGACGATTTTAACGAAGAACAAATCGACAGAATCCGTCGTTCTGTCAATGTTTTAGGAACAATTGAAATCATTAGTCAGGGGGCGACACCTGTAGAATATATTTTAGCATTGAAGTCTGCAGATATTTGTATCGGTTGGCCAAAGCCGGAATGGATAAAAAATTCAAGGCTTGGATTTTTACAGATTGGTAGTAGCGGATGGGATAATTATCAGAATCTTGGTCTGGAAACAAAAGAAAATTTTGCATTGTGTACAGGTAAAGGTTTATATACCATCGGTGTTGCTGAACATGCGATTGCAATGATGTTTGCATTGGTTCGTCGAATACCGGTGCATGTACATGATAAAGATCATAAAGAGTTCCGGAGACATTTGCCGTATGCAAGCGAGATTGAGGGAGCAACTGCATGCATCATCGGAATGGGTGAAATAGGAAAAGCAATACAAAAACGCTGTGAGGGACTTGGAATGAAATCGATTGCTGTTGTCAGGTCTATAAATAATGCAGACAAGAATTCAGCTACAAGGTATTTTGATTTTGAACGCCTCCATGAAGCGATCACAGATGCTGATCATATTTTTTTGACAATTCCTGCCAGTCCCGGAAATGCCGGGCATTTCAGTGATGCATTTTTCAGTGCATGCAAATCGTCTGCATACTTTTATAATATTTCCAGAGGATCAAATGTCGATGAAGAAGCATTGTTGAATGCATTGACAAAAAACAAAATTGCGGGAGCAGGGCTCGATGTTACAAATATTGAGCCTTTACCAAAAGATAGCAGGCTTTGGGAGCTGGGTGACAATGTACTGATCACCGGACATAGCGCGGGATTAACCAATGGATTTGCAGAAAGATTCTGCCAGCTCACAATCAATAATCTCAACAACTATTTCAATAAACAGCCCCTCATCAACAGGGTGATCTAAATGATATAACGGATGCGGATAAGCGGAATTACAACAAGAATCGTAAGACAATCGTCAGACCTTTGGTACGCGCCAAACCCAATACCTCCGGGCTATACACCGTATTTTGATTTTCCGTTGACAACCATTCACACAACGGAAGGTGTTGAAGGTTATACAATGGATTATGGACCATTAGGTCAGGGGAGGCCATCTGCTCATGCAGTACATGATATTTATTATCACGACCTGGTGGGAAAAAATCCGCTGCATCATGAAGCCATCTGGCAGGAGTTCAGGAAAAAACAACGGCATCTTTATAATTTCCGTGAAGCTATCTGGGGAAATCTTGATGTTGCATTATGGGATATCAAAGGGAAAGTTGCTGGAATGTCGATTGCAACATTACTCGGCAAAGTGCGTGACAAAATTCCGACTTACAGCAGTTGTCCACCACAAACCGTTCTGACTATTGATGATGTTGCTGAACAGATCCTGAAAAAAATCAACCAGGGATTTCGTGGGGTGAAACTGCAATTGTCTGGCGGTTCAAAAATTGATATTCCAAAACTGAAGAAAGCAAGGGAAGTTGCTGGCGACGATTTTCCATTAATGCTGGATTCTTCCGCTGTTCTCAGTTTTGAAGACGCCTTAAAAATCGGTTATGCGTTGGATGAATTGAAATACGAATGGTTTGAAGAGCCGTTTCCTGATGCACATATTCTTCAATTGAAAAAATTATCACAGGCCGTTAGAACACCTGTCCTTGCTGCGGAAACGGTTGGCGTTTTTGAACTACCACACTATATGACCGATGGCGCGATCGATATCATCCGCGGCGATGTACATCACAAAAGTGGAATTACCGGTGTGATGAAGGCGATAGCCATGTGTGAATTGATGGGTTACGAATTTGAAATTCATACTGCTGCAGCACCTTTACTCGATATTGCCAATCTTCATGTAGGCTGTGCAACACGCCTGACGCGTTTTATGGAATCACATCATCCCATGTTCAGGTTTGGTTTAAAAAACAATCCCCTGGAGATTGATGCGGAGGGATACCAGCATTGTCCGACCGGTCCCGGGCTGGGAGTGGAGATCGACTGGGATTGGATGGATGATCATACAGTGAAAATGATTAAAGATCAGCAGGAATAGCATCCTGATTTTGGTGTGGTCCGGAAATAAAGTTATTGTTTCTTGCGAGTCCTGGATCTTATTTTTTGCCCGGAATAACTTTCCTGATTTCAGAGGCAAGCTTCAGCTGCCTTGAAAAAGATCGCCGTAATCCCCGTTTTACTAGTTCTCCTCTATTTATTTTCCTTTTCAAAATGCAGAAAGGAAGAACCGGTTCAGCAATTGCCGCCGGAAACAACCTATGGAGCAATGGCTTTTGGATGTAAGGTAAATGGTGAAATTTTTGTTCCAAGGGATAGTTGGGGAGAGATTGTGTTATATGCACAATATATTTACTTGGACGATAATCATGGTAAAGGTTGGTTCCTGAATATTTCCGCTGTTGACAATAAAGCAACGGTTCTGACGTCCATGAGCATCGGAACCGACAGTCTGTGGCTGGATCAGGATAGCACATATCCATTTAAAATTGAAAAGGGCTTTCCAATTGGCGAATTTCGAAATTATCCTAATGGATCTTTAAATGAATTTATAGTCCGAAATGCAGATAGCGGACAACTATTTATCACAAAACATGATGTTTCAAGGAGAATTTTAGCTGGTCGATTCTGGTTTGATGCCACCAATGAATATGGTAAAAAAGTGCAGATCAGAGAAGGCCGGTTCGATGTTGTTTATTAAATTGTCTTCCCAAAAATTACCATGGAAGTGAATAAACACCATTATTCCAGAATCCTCCTCTTCAATGTATCCTTTTTTCCAACAAGTCCTTTATACACCAACGAATCTTCTGACATTGTTTCTACAGCCATGATCAACTTCTGCTTTTCCAGAACATTAAGTTCATCTACGGGATAGAAATAAGTCCTGATCGTAAAAAGAAATGCATTGATCTCCGGGAAGCCGATGAGGTTTTGCTTCTCCGTCCTGATAAAAAGCGGACTGTGCTGACCTACTTTTCTGCCATGCCATAGGGCTGCTGACATGCCGTGCGGTACAATTGGATGATGATTCAATCTGTCGTCCGTTGAAATCCCCCAGGCAAACCTGAAGAACGGCCCCTTCGTTACAACCGACTGTAACATTTTTTGTACATGCGGCCGTTGCTTTTCCATGCCGGGTACGGGTTCGTGAACAGCGTCAAACCCGCGACCGATCTTATCTTCAGCCGCCCAGTGATTAGGAGCACAGATGTGCAGTGCAATCATTTTATTTTCATCTCCGGTCAATTGCCATATAGCAAAATCTTCCTGGAGCTGAGAGCACAAAGCATCTAAGACACTCACGTATTTATCACCGCGAATTTTATCAGATGATGTATCCCATTGAATAATTTCATTGGTGATCAGGTTGTAAATTCCTTTAGAACCCGAATTTTCAAACGCTTCAAACGAATCAGGATTTTCGCTGATCATTTTTGAAAGTATAAATTCAGTAACCGGAGTCAATGTTTCTTTTGAAACAGGAAAATCAGGATGGTATTTTTTCAGATTTTCCCTTCTGCATACTTCTTTGTTGGTTATATATCTCTTGTAATTGTGATCGATATGAAAGAAAATGTTATACGGCGCCTGATCCGTTCTGCTGAAAGGAAATAAACCCGGTGCAACACTGTATTGTCCATTCAGAAAAGGCAGGTATTTCATCAATTTCCGTTTCCATCAACAATGATTTTCGTTACCAGCCGATTCCATAGTCTTCACCATGATTACTCGAACCACCCCAGAAACTACCGTGTTTCCAGTCGAAATAAATAGCATTGATTGGTCCGGAAGTACGGTCTTCAAAAGTCAGTTTGTATCCCATTTTACGGAGTTCTTTCCTGATCCAATCAGGGGTGGCAGACTGCAACAATAATGATCCTGGTTTTGGTTTGCGATCGTTACCGCCAAGGGATAACCGAAGCTGGTCGGTGTTGATATTTGGTGCTTCAACAGCTTCCTGTACATTCATTCCGAATTCAACCATATTCAGGAAAAACTGCAACAGGTTCTGATCCTGTGTATCTCCGCCCTGAACAGCAAATGACAAATAAGGTTTGCCATCTTTCATTGCCATCGTTGGCGTTAATGTAACCCTGGGTTGTTTACCTGGCTCAACGACATTAAAGGGGTTTTCAGATGAATCCAATACAAAACTCTGCATACGCTGGCTCATTCCGATTCCTGTTCTTCCGGCAATAGTAGCCGGCAACCAGCCGCCGCTGGGCGTTATCGACACCACCCAACCTTCTTTATCAGCAGCTTCAACAGAAGTTGTTCCCAGGCGAAGCTGTTCTCTCCATTCATCACTTAAAGGCGTAACCGAAGCGACACCCCATTTGCTCAGGTAGTTGGAGTATGGATTTGTTTTCCCTTCGAAGGGATAAGGATCGCCGGGTCCGGCTTTTTCATCATTGGCTTCCGGATTGATTTGTTTTGCTCTCTCTTTGGCATATTCTTTTGATAGCAATCCCTTCATCGGTTCTTCCGGAGAAAATGCCGGATCTCCATAATAAAAATCGCGATCAGCAAAACTGAGTTGCATGGCCTGTGCAACAGTGTTGATATACCTCGCACTGTTATAACCCATCGATTTCAGATCAAAATTTTCAAGAATATTCAGCGCCTGCAACATCATCGGCCCCTGTGTCCACTGCGAAAGTTTGTACACATCAATTCCTTTATAATTTACTTTCAATGGCTCTTCAGTCTTCACTTTCCATTTTGCAAGATCTTCTTCTGTGAACAGACCTCCCTGTTCTCTAGCGCCTCTAACGATTTCTTTCGCAATATCTCCCTTATAGAAACGATCCATCGCAGCATAAATAGCGTCTTTCCTGCTTTTTCCTTTTTTCAATGCCTGTTGTTCTGCCTCTACCATTTTAGAAAGCGTTTGTAACAAATCAAGCTGTTTGAAAATCTCACCTGCTTCTGGTGCTTCTCTTTTTTCACCGGGATGTGTAAGAAAAACTGCTTTTGAATACGGCCATTCTTTGATCCTTGCTTTTCCTCTTTCAATCGCATTTGCTGTCTGCGCTTCAATCGGATATCCTTCTGCCAGCTGCATTGCAGGCGCAAGGACTTCTTTCAGACTCTTTGTTCCAAACTCAGCAAGCATATAGCAAAGTCCGCCTGGTGTGCCCGGGGTAACGGCTGCCAGTGGTCCATATTCAGGAGGATAGTTGAGCCCTTTTCCTTTGAAAAATGCTGGAGTCGCACCAGTAGGCGCCACTCCGAGTGCATTAATACCAATAACTTTTCCTGTCTTCGGATTGTAAATCAGTGCCTGGGTTTCACCTCCCCAACTTAGTACATCCCACATGGTGCAGGTAGCAGCGAGCATCGCACAGGCCGCATCGACTGCATTACCTCCCTGGTTAAAAATCGTAGCACCTGCTGTTGCAGCAAGAGGCTTACCGGTGATCGCCATCCAGTGTTTTCCATGCAATACTGGCTTCTGTGTCGGTTGCGAATGAACAGTGAGCATCGCAGCAGAAAAACAAAACAGGAGAAACAGATTTCTAATCTTCATGCAAAGTTCTATTGTAAAAAAGTTGAATAAATGCAGTGTGTACTAACTGCAATTTAAAAGAAAAAAACTCCCGTTCCTCGTGAAAAATACTGAGAAACGGGAGTTGCAAATGTCGAACTTCGCCAGATGTCCGATACTTGCAAGTATCGGACATCTGGGGGTTTTCAGAGTTTCATTACTTTTCTGACTATTTTGTCTCTGCCCTGGATGACATGTATATAATAAACTCCTTTCGGATAATTGTCACCGAGATAAAAATTAGTACCAGGCACTATGCCGGATTTTGACTCAATTACTTTTCCCTGGAAATCCACCACCTGCAGGTTCATTTTTTCAGAAGTGTTTCCGGTAAGCCGGATATTGAAGTTTGTAATTGCAGGATTAGGCGTAACCTTCATATCAAACCCGCCAGTTTCAGGATTAATCCGGAATGATGGATTTTCAACATATCCGTTCACCTGGCTTTGTGTTAAAGATGAAGACATTGTTCTCGCAGAGGAAGCATCATTGATAACAGAAAAATTAATCGTGATCGGCGTTTGTGCCACACCGTTAATATAGGTGGTTGATTTGAGCGTATAACTTCCTACGACAATTGTCCAGTTATTATAGTCGCCATTATTATCCCCGAATAATGCATACGGAGCCACAGATTCAGAACTGCTGTAGCTCTGTTTTCCACTGAGAACAAACTCAACTTTAGTTATTGATGCGCCACCTGAAGCATTCAACCTCACATTTACCGAAGAAGAAGGTATGGATGCAAGATTGATTACTGTCCCGTTATTGAGAGTGAACAGGTCGTTATCCTCTGCTGCATTAACCAATGTAAGACCTGCGGCAGGTTGAGTGTTTCCTCCATTATCTGGATTCACTGTTACATTAACCACATCAGATGCGCTTTTTGCATTATCATTATCCGTGACGATCAAACTGAATGAATAAGTACCTTCTTTTAATTTACTGATCGTTGGAGCTGCAACGGTTTTACTACTGAAAGTAGCAGTACTGGGTCCGCTCACCTGCGTCCAGGTATAAGCTGATATTGTTCCATCAGCATCGGTACCTGTACCATTTAATACCGTTGAGTTTGCAGGGAGTGTTATTGTTTTGTCAGCACCTGCATTTGCTTTTGGTGCAGCATTGGAAGGTGTTTCTCCTGTCCCTTCACTCACAATTTCAATTCCTGAAACTTTTGCATTATCCTTTACCGATGTAAACTGAATATTCAAAGTACCATCTGTTACTGTGATACCAGGGAATTCTTTTACGATCATTGTATTTTGCCCACCCTCGGCAAAAATATCATAGTTGGACAATGTCCCTTTACCGTTTTCTATATTCACATTGAACAATCGGTTATCAGCTGAAGTGAAGAATATTTCAGCAAAATGTAGTTTTACCGTGTATGAACCGGAAGATACCGGTATCGCATAACTGAAATTTCCATAACGCTCCGTTTGATATACCGCATCGCTGTTCGTTCCATTTATGGCACTTCCTGTCGAATAGCCAGATCCGCCACTGAAATTTCTGTCAGCAACCCAGGCCTGGCTTCCATAAGTAACCGCATTTCCACCGCTATTGATGTACAGGCTGAAAGCCGGTGCCGATCCCGGATCGGTGACAGTCGCAGTAAATGCATCCTGCACATATGCACCTGCAGCGTCAGTGGCGCGGATGGTAATGGTTGAACTACCCACCGCATTGGGAACATATCGGACTGTTACTGTTGTTCCGGAAACCGAAACTCCGGATACCACTGCGGTATTCGTATTTCCGGTAACGCTGTATGTCAGATTGGAAGCCCCTCCATCATCATTAAAAACTCCGGATAGCGGCACCATACTTGATACCGTATTTTTTGTTACAGAAACATTCGCTATTTCATTGCTGATATAAGGACTTTGATTTCCGGTTTCAGCAACGGTATATACTTCCTGTGTATTTACTTCATTTCCATTCACCATCCCATTGACGATATAAATTTTTCCATTATAAGCAACACCACCGGGTCCATTTCTGCCCTGCAACGTGTTGGCCAGAGAGCGCCATGCGCCGGTATTGGGATTGAAAACCTGTACTTCTCTGTGGTATCCGTTCGTTCCGCTTTCACCACAAATAACATAGAGTTCGTTATTGAGAGCAACAGTGGCAGTACCGGCACGGGTTGTAGGAATATTTGATGAAGATGGGAGAGTGGTCCAGCTTTGGCTTGCAAAATTATATACGTCCACAGTCGGCTCTGTTGGTTCGTAAGTACTGGTTGGATAGTTAGATCTTCTGCCTGCGGCAACATACATTTTACCGTTGATTACCTGGGCCTGAAAATGGTCACGTGCATGCGGCGCATCTCCCAATGTTGTCCATGCATTTGTTGCAGGATTAAATTCATCGAGATAACTAACCCAACCACTCATGTGGCCAACTTTGGCACCTCCTACGATATATATTTTGTTATTATAAGCAACTGCACCTGCAGCACCGCGTCTTCTTGCTGAAGGAATCTGGTTGGCAAGTACAGACCAGCTGTTAGAAGAGATATCATATATGTAAATATCACCTACAGGTGTTTCATCCGGAAATCCACCCGTAAAAGCGCAAATGACATATATCTTTCCATTGTAGTATACACCCTGGAAATGGTGAATTTCCCTGTTGTTTGGAAAGTTGGCTTTCTGTGTCCATTTATTTGTTGCGGGATCATACATATAGGTGCCTGGATTTCCTCGGCCACCTAAAAGGAAAAATTTACCATTTGCCTCGACATAACTGCATTCATGTCTTGCGGTCGGATTACTACCGTCAGAAGTATATACATATTCCCAGTTTCCGATTGCAGCCTTCATTCTGCTGCTAAACCCGAAGTATAGGCTATATGGGTCAACATGATTTTTTGATGAAGCTGCTGAAGGAATAAGATAGATCAGGAAAAATACAAAAGAGAGTAAAATTGAATCATAGTTTATTACCTGGCGTTGGATCCGGACGCTACCGGATACGGTTAAACGGTTCATGAATATTGATTTATTAGAAGTGAATGTTTGCTGGTCAACAGATATGTTTCAATGGCTACGGATTCACACATCACCAATATGCATTGTGTATGTGTTTGCAATTATCAAACCTCACGACAGAAAGAATTACCCGAATGCATCTGAAACCCATTTTTATTTACGTTTTCATTTCTATCATTCAAGTCACATACTTGATTGTGAATGATTTTCGATTTGAGTTTATAGTGTTTTCAAAGACATTGAAATATATATTCCTGGTAAAAATGAAATAAAAAAAATGTGGAATTTCATCTCAGGTTGTAGACTCCAGTATACTCAAACTGATTATTTAAAAAACTATATTCGCCTGTACGATACCGTTAGTTAAATATGCGTGACAATTAGCATCCGAATGATATTCGGACATAGAGCAGTTTTCACCAGCAAATGACCGGAACCGCGATAATATCAATTAAATTTCTCTAAGGAATGGAAACGGGGAAAAACATCAGCCTGAAACAGATGATGGAGAGGTTTGCACTGGAACTGCTGAATGCACAGCATACCGGGTTTACCAGGTTAGCGGGATAGTCAATCATTAAAAAAGCAGTTCAGCAGAACTGTGGTTAATTCGCAAATTGACTTTCCATTTCATCAGTTACGCATAAACCATACCAACTTTGGCTGACTATTATTTTTCTGAGTCGTAATAAAATTCTTTACTAAAAAAATCCTGGCTGACAACCTTCAGGAAATGAATAACCAGAGCGGATGGTCTGAACTTATCAGTAGTATTGTCCACCAATATCCACATTTTTCAGAGTTTAAACGGGACCGACTAACTCGCGTCCATCATTACAGTCTTCTCTTGCCGATGTGCCTTATTTAAAAAATTAGATAGCTTCAGCAAAAATCTTTCCGGTGAAATATATTTTTTTCTTCTTCGGTTGCTGCATGACTTTCCTGCTTTTTGCCTGTGTTTCTGATGTGAAAAAACCAGGTGGAGATGTGATTAATCGTCAGCAGGGAACATATGGATACGATAAGAATTTTCTCATCCAGCGCGGGAAAAAACTGGTGGAGCTTTCTTCTGGTGATGGAGAATCACGTGTGTTGATTTCTCCCGAATACCAGGGACGGGTATTCACAAGTACTGCAACAGGTGATACAGGTTTGAGTTTTGGCTGGCTGAATTATAAACTTTTGGAAAGCGCCGGAAAAAGTAATCAATTTAACCCCGTGGGAGGTGAAGAACGTTTCTGGATGGGGCCCGAAGGTGGACAATATTCGATCTATTTCAAAAACAATGACTCGTTTATTTTTCGCAATTGGCGGGTGCCATCGTTCATTGATATTGATCCATACGAAGTTCTGTCAAAAGATAGCTTTTCTGTTACCGTATTTAAGCATGCGGAATTTAAGAATTACTCCGGAGAAAATTTCAGCATCGACATAACGCGGAAGGTTCAGCTACTGGAGACAAAAGATATCAATAGGTTGTTACATTCAGATATTTCTTCGGATGTAAAATCGGTTGCCTACACAACAGTAAACACTATTGCAAATGTTGGTAGAAACGATTGGGGGAGCGATAGAGGGTTGCTGTCAGTGTGGCTTCTCGGGATGTTTACTCCTTCACCGGAAACTTTTGTAATGATTCCGTTCCGATCCGGCGCGGGGTCCAGGGCTTCGATTACTGATGACTATTTTGGCAGCATTCCTGGTAATCGGCTGTTCGTCTCAGATAGTTCGTTGGTTTTTTTATGTGATGGAAAATTCAGATCGAAAATTGGTGTGAGTCCGGTCGTTGCAAAAAATATCGCTGCCGCATTTGATTTTAAAAATTTAGTATTGACAGTCGTTATACCCGAAGTGAATCATGACGCGCCTTATGTAAATAGTAAATGGGAAATGCAGAAGGAGCCTTACAGCGGAGATGCGGTTAATGCATACAATGATGGTCCGCTGGGCGATGGTTCACAAATGGGACCATTCTTCGAGATCGAATCTTCTTCTCCAGCACTAAATCTGAAACAAAATCAGTCAGCATCTTATACGCAGACTACATGTCATTTCCAGGGAAACTATGAAAGTCTTCGACAATTATCCATCAAATTGACCGGAATCGATCCGGGTTCAATACAATCGGATCCGCGATTTCGATCATCTGCGCAATAGACCAGGAGATGTAGTGGTACCGGAATTTTTGGGAGGAATAAACATTGAAAAACTGTTGCTTAAAGGTTCATTTCTATTGAATGAATGAATTGAAATGTCTGAGGGCAGGATAAATTTTATCGCATCGATTTTTTCAAGAAACTCCGATGCAGAAAAAATTCCGTCTGCAATACTTTTTTCAACATCATATTTTGATTCCGGCGGATAATAGGCGATCAATGGTTGAAATGAAACTTTTACTGGATCGAATATTGCAATTGGTTTGGATGGATCAATAGCAGCATAAAAATCTCCCAGCTCTTTCCTTGTCAGATCAGGGAAGCACGTACCTGTTACGAGCAATCCGGACCCCGGATTTTGTTTGAAAAATTCATTTACCACCGGAAGGTATTCCAACGTATTTTCTTTTTTCACAACAATACTTGGGTAATAGGAAAAGATCCTGTTCTTCTGAATTTTGTCGCAAACAATAAAAACCTTTTCGCAAATTTCACTGAGGAGATCGAATACAAAATACAACTGTGGCTTACCGTGATGCCTGAGCCAGGCGGCATCTTCTGAAAACGGCTCGTTGGATACTCCCGTTAATACCAGGCCGAATGTTCTTGCTTTTTCTGTCATTTAGGTTTGGGTTGAATTCACAGATCGCAATCGGCTCTGGTAATTTACAAAATCTTTCAGTTCAGGAAATAAAAAACAGCAAAAATCAGACTTAGGCTGATGAAAACTAATAGCAAACAAATCATCTTTGAATGGGCCTGCTGAGGTTCAATACTTTGTAATACATTTAAACTCCATAGAAAAATATGCCAATGAGAAAAGTATTCTGCGTTCTGTTTTGTTTCCGTGTCCTTCTATCATCAGCACAAACCAAAACCGAAACTTACCCGGAAGATCCGGCATCGGTAGTGCATGCTGATGTACCGAAAGGAGAGGTGTTGAAATTCACATTTGATTCCTCAAAGTTTTTCCCCGGGACTACCCGGGAATATTGGGTATATATCCCGGCACAATACAAAGCAGATCAACCTGCATGCGTGTACGTAAACCAGGACGGCATTCAATGGAATGCGCCTGTCGTCATGGACAACCTTATTCACAGGAAGGAAATGCCGGTTACTATTGGCGTTTTTGTGATGCATGGAAAGGTTAAGGCAGTAAACGGAACTGCATTAGATCGTTTCAACAGAAGCTATGAATATGATGGGTTGGGTGATAACTATGCGCGTTTTCTTCTTGAAGAATTACTTCCGGAAGTGGAAAAGAAAAAGGCTACAGACGGCAGGGCAATACGCCTTTCAAAAAACGGCAATGATCGGGCGATTGGCGGATCCAGCAGTGGTGCTGTCTGCGCCTTTACGGCCGCCTGGGAGCGTCCGGATGCGTTCTCGAGAGTGTTTAGCGCTATTGGTACCTATGTTGGATTGCGCGGAGCAGATCGGTATCCCACACTTATCAGGAAAACAGAACCGAAACCTATTCGTGTTTTTTTACAGGATGGAACAAACGATTTAAATATATACGCCGGGGATTGGTGGAAGGCAAATGAAATGATGGAAAGAGCACTTGTATTTGCAGGTTATGAAGTCAATCATGTTTGGGGAGAGGGCGCCCATAACGGTGCACATGGAAAAGCGGTTTTCCCGGATGCGATGCGTTGGTTATGGAAAGACTGGCCAAGGCCGGTTCAGAAAGGAAAATCACAAAATGCTTTTCTGCAACAGGTTATTTTAGAAAATGAAGGCTGGGAGCTGGTAGGCGAGGGATACGGTTTCACAGAAGGAACAATCGCAGATAAGAATGGTGTTTTTTTCTTCCAGGATATACCCGCATCAAAAACCTATAAAGTGATTGAAAATGGGCAACCGGTTGTAATCAATTCAGCTTCGGACAAATCCAGCGGAACTGCATTTGCACCTGATGGTTCACGCGTAGAAACAGCAGGAGGTACAAAACAAGTCATCAGGTATACAACAGACGGCAAACGGGTGATCGTTTCCGATAGTCTTTCCGGAAATGATATTGCAATTGCTGTGAATGGTAATATGTACATCACTTCACCGGATGGTATTCAGAATCCCGGGAGGTTATTTCTGATAAAACCTGGTGGTACTAAAATCGAAGTTGATAAAGGATTGAGATTTCCAAACGGACTCACACTTTCGCCGGATCAGACTCAATTATATGTCACAGAATCAGCTTCACACTGGGTTTGGGTATACAGCATCCTTCCGGATGGAACGCTTGCAAACAAGCAGAAGTATGGTTGGTTACATGTAGCAGATGCAGATGAAAATGCATGGTCTGATGGACTTAAATGCGATACTGCCGGACGGGTATGGGTTACTACACGAACAGGAGTACAGATTATGGACCAGACCGGAAGAGTTAATGCGATTCTGCCATTTCCATGGAAGACGCCGTCCAATCTTTGCTTCGGAGGAAAGGACAGGAATATCCTGTATGTTACCTGTGTTGATAAAGTTTATCGTCGCAAATTCAACACTAAAGGAAGTGATCTGTTTTCCAATCCTACCAAACCACAGCCGCCGCGATTATAACCTGTCAGATGACCAGAAACGGAAATGAATATGATGTGATTATTATTGGTGCAGGTTCTATGGGAACATCCGCCTGTTATCAACTTGCAAAAAGAGGAATTCGCGTCCTCGGCCTTGAACAATTCGATCGCGTTCACGAATTCGGTTCGCATACCGGTCAGAGCAGGATCATCAGGAAAGCATACTACGAACATGCTGATTATGTTCCGCTGCTCAGGCGATCCTATGAGCTATGGAAAGAACTGGAACTAGCTACCAGGACAAAACTCTATTATAAAACTGGCATCCTGTATTTTGGGGATCAGGATGACCCTGTGTTGAAAGGTGTCAAATATGCCGCAGACTCTTACGATGTCGTCATTGATACCAATCCACTGACCGAAACAAAAGGATTTGATCACATAGGAAATATTCCTCCAGGAATGCATTCTATCTTCGAACCTGATGCTGGATTTGTATTGCCGGAAGAAACGATCCGGCAATATTCAAAATCTGCGCAGGAATATGGCGCAGTTATACGTTACCGTGAGCCTGTCGTATCCTGGTCTGAAGGAAATTCAGGATTTGAAGTCAAAACAAATTCGCAAACTTTTTCCTGCCAGAAGCTTGTATTCACGGCAGGAAGTTGGACGTCAAAACTGATTCGGAAATACATCCCCGACTTAAAGGTTACAGAACAATTGCTTACCTGGTTCTTCCCGCAGGATCAGCAAACCTTTGATATCAGTAGAATGCCTTGCTGGTTTATCAGTGATAAAAAATTCGGATTATTATATGGCTTTCCCGGTTTTACTGATCAGCAGGGCAATTTTTCGGGCGTTAAAATGGCAAGACACCTCCCCGGTGAAATTGTTGATCCCGATAAAAGATCGTTTACAACAAATCATGCCGAAATGGAATTGATCAGACAATTCGTTTCAGCTTATTTCCCAAAACTCAGAGACGCGGTTGTTCACACAAAAAACTGCCTGTACACAAATAGTCCCGACGAAAATTTTATAATCGATTTTCTACCTGAAGCAAATAATAATATCCTTATCGCTTGCGGTTTTAGTGGACATGGATTCAAATTTGTTCCGGTGATCGGAGAAATCATAGCAGATATGATAGAAAAAAAGTCAACCGATTTGCCGGTTGACTTTTTAAGTTTAAAACGATTTGTTTAAGCGTTAAAACTACTCTTTCAATATTTTTCTTACTTCTACTTTATCTGTGAACACAGCCCTCACAAAATATATTCCCCTGACCATTCCGGCAGTCTGGAACTGATAGTAAACACCCGGATTGGCACCTACATTTATTTCAGCCATTTTCTGACCGGTAGAATTAAAAAGTTGTATTGCCTTCAGTGTCGCAGGAACAGGATAGAATTGTATTGTCACCCGATCCCTGACAGGATTCGGAGTTACCAAAAATCCTTTTGCTTTCAGATTTGGATTGATGTTAACTTTCCTCAGATTAATATCGTCCAGGTACACATTGTTTTCGTATCCTGTGGTATTCCTGAATGCCACAAGAATATTTCCTTTGTTGATATAGTTTTGCAGACTTACAGAATCTTTCCGCCATTCATTGGACCTTGGTACATAAGCAATGGTCGTCGGGGTGGTTCTGGTAACCAGGCTTTCACCCCATTTTTTATATACGCTGGTATAAGTTTTACCGCAATCGGTACTGATCAATACTTCCAAGGTATCCCAATTGTTATTCTGGGTATTTAATGGTGAAAAAGCAGCAGCAGCAACCCAAAAACTCAGGAACGCGGAATCCATTGGCGGAAGCGAAAATTCCGGCAGTCGCAAATCATCCGTACTTGGGAAAAGTTCATAATCAAAGTTGTTTATAAACATACTCGCCGTTCCGGTCTTTCCATAACCACTTTTTCTCTGCCAGGTGATCAAACCATCAGGATTTACAACATCCCATCCAGGAGGCAGTGCTTCATAAGTTTCAAAACTTTCACTGATTTCAGTCACTGGTGGATAATATTGGAAACTTCCTCCTAAAGTGTCATTCACTTTATTCTGGTCGTCAGTATTGTTCGGGTTTGAAGTATAAATCAGGAAATCATGTTTACCTGCAGTAGCTGTAATATTGTTCATTGTTACTACTGTTTCTGCAGTTCTCGCGAGGGAGCCTGTCCAGGTGTAGACTACCGGCGCCTGGCCATCGATCTGGAAATTGATCTTCACGCTTGTTAAAGTCTGATTTCCCCTGTTCTTAAGTACCACCACTGGTGCGAAAGTTTCAGAACAAATTCTTTGCTCAGGACTGATAAGCGAAGTCAGCCAGGCATCAACATCATAAATTACCGGAGGCGAACAAGCATCTGATAATGATAAGCTTGACCTGTATTGATTAAAAACCTGGTGCATGCGGGATACCTGGTCTGAAGTGAACATCATCAGGCATCGGTCATAGCTGTAGTCCATAAAGTTCTGGTACATGATACCATTGCCCGGACCAGAACAACTGTCTGTCACTTTACCGGTTTTGCAACCTTCTGTAGCGTCGGCCTGGTTCGGTGTATCATCGATATAATCAGTTCCGGTACATTCACCATCGTCATCTCCCCAGATATGATAGATTCCGAAATAGTGGCCCATTTCGTGTGTCAGCGTTTTGCCGCGGTTATACTCAGCATAACTTCCATTGGGCAGCGATCTGTAATCAATTACTACGCCCTGAAATTCAGGATCTGTCGACTCGGGAAAAGTTCCGAATCCGATAATCCCGTCGGATAAGGCGGTTACCCAGATGTTCAGGTATTTCTCGGTGTTCCAGGCATCCGTACCTCCCTGGCTGGTTAGTTTCACGCCGTTGTTTACCCCAAATTCCTGTACTGTCGTTGTTACCCGATGGATACCATTGGTTTCTTCACCACGGGGATCTTTCTGAGCAAGGCAAAACTGGAAATCTGTACTTCCTTTTAAAGGGGAAAACCAGGATGGAATATTTGCTGCACTTCCATTCGTGCCACTGAAGTCTTTATTAAGAGAATCCAGTTGATGAAGTAGCTGAGCTGTAGTTACCAGATTAGGATTTGGTAACACGACATGAAATACAACGGGAATAGTTATCACGGTATTTACCCTCATTTCCCGCAGGCGATTGTTCTTTTCTCTCCTGAGTTTCTCATTCAGTTCTTCACGTTGCCTGATAAAACGTTCCTTCAATGCTGGTGATTGACTGAATTGCTTTTCCAGGTACGGCATTGTCGCACAATGCTCCGGTGCAACCTTCTTCTTTTGTTGTGCATTTACTACCGAAAAACCCAACAGCAGCAAAAGGAACAAAAACAATCTTCTCATGGGTAAATCTTATTATTAGGCTATAATATTACAACAGATTTGTTCAGAACCAGAGAAAACGCATCTTTTTTATATCAAATCTTTGGTAAGATGTGACGGGATAAATGATATCGCGTAAATCGGTTTCAAGACTATCGATCCCCCTGCAATGCTGCGTCTCCCGGTAAACGATAAATTTTAAAAAGCTTCAGAATCAAAACCGCAAGGGTGGTTTTGCCAATTTCCACCTGAATTTAATTAACGGCAAATTTTCTATGAAGGTTGTGTGACCGGGAAAAACTGGTATCCTGTAATGGCCTTTTACTAGTATTTCCTGTACATTTAACCACACATTGCCTTAAGAAAACCCGCTGTCTGATCTGTACCGTAATCGATTATCTGAAAAGAAATTAGGAGCTGGAAAAATTCTGATAATATACTTACAACGTTTTTGAATCGGTGTACGTCTTTTGGTCTTTATGTTCGCTTCAAAATTAGAAATAAGCGTAAACTCTTCTGAGTAGTTAATAATCAAAATTATGCAGGAAAATAAACCAGGAATCGGAGAAGGAATTTTGCGTGGCCTGAAAAAAATAATTTTCACTGGCAATGAGGCTCCATCTGCATCACCGGAAAAGCCGGTAAATGTTGCTCCCGTACAGGAACAACCGAAAATTGCAGTCAACAACGAAACTGCCGCACCTTCAAGTGATATGAAACTCCGGGTATACCAGCTTCTGGAGAAAATGAACCGGCCCGGTTGTGATTTCTTTGAAGTGTGGAATGCTTCTGTTGAAATGGGAGGTGTGAACAGCAATAATATCAAAGCTGCGTATACTTCTCTTCGCTTTGCAGATCCAACTTTGAACCGTGCGAAACTGGAGGAGTCAGGTAATTTTTATATGACGGAGTTACGGAAGATTCTGGATGCTGAGACGGCGAAAAGACAGGAAGAAAAAGCAAAGCTTGAAAAAGATAAAGAGCAGTTTAAATCCAATCTGACCATTGAGATCAACAGGCTCGAACAGGAAATAGCCAGCCTGAAAGAAAAACTGGAAGCAAAGAAATTGGAGCGCCAGAATATCGACGAAAATTTTCAACCGCGTCTGTCAAACATAGAGGACAAAATCCGTGAAGGCGGTGCTTCTGTAAATATCGTGCTTGCTGAAATGCAGGAAGTGCGACAAATTATTCAACAGGTAATAAATTAAACATATGAGTCAATCATCCAATGCGCTTACGGTTATTCCGGCAGAATTAAAGAATCAGTTGCCTATTTTCCAGGTGCTCGGAGATAAATTGCCCACACCGGAAAAAGTACAGACAAAAGGAAATCGTACACTGGCTTCCATATTGTACTGGGCTTTGATCATTGGTGGTGCCTGGTGGTTTTTCAAGAACGTGGATACGCTGTTGGCATTTGCACAGAAGTCTGTTCTGTTTGTAACATTCAGTATAATACTGGTGGTGTTATTACTGCTTATGCCGAAGATTGTTGGGGTGTTGCATCGACTCGGTAAAATGCTATTGTTTAAAAGCGAAAAAGCAATCGTGAGAAATAATCCGGTTACGGCACTTCAGCTTCTGCTCAACGATGCGAAAGATACCCTGAGGCGTGTAAAAGATAAGATTACCCATGTAGATGGCGTCAGGATCGATATGATCCAGAGTGGTACACAGGCACAGAAAACTGCTGAGGAGAAATATTCACTGGTGAAAAAACTCGCTGCAGATGCGTCCAGACTGGAAACGCAGGCAGAAGATGCTGCGAAGCAGCAACAGCCGGAGAAATCAAATGACCTGAACCGCATATCTAAAGAAACCCGTACAAAAGCATTCTTGCTTGGCAAGGAAGGTGAAGCGGAAGAGCACAATGCACGCAGTTATGCACAATATGCAAACCAGTTTGCGAAAGTGATTGAGGTGTTGAAGGACAATGAAAGTGCTGCCAGGATTTATGTAAGCACCCTGGATAGTTCCATCCGAATTCTGCATAAGAAACTGGAAGCGACGCAGAAAATGAAGAACGCTACAGAAGGACTTGCAGATGTGTTCAACATAAAAGATGGTTGGGTGTTCCAGGAGGCAATGTCTGCCGCAACACAGGCGATCAGCCAGAATATTGCTTCGATTCGTTCAAACCTCGAGTTTCTTGACCAGAATAACAACATAACGGTTGGGGGTACCCCTTCCCAGGCTGAACTGGATGAGTTTGTGAAAAAAGTAGACCAGAGGAATCTCACCGTATTAAATGTTCCTTTGGTAGGAAGTGCTGGCTATGAGCTGAAACCAGAAGAAAAAATTGACAAAGGATTTTCTTTATTGAATTAATTCTACGAACTATTTTTAACCGAAACAAAAACTAAAGAAAAATAAACATGGCATCAACATCCACCTGGAGTCGTTTGCGTTGGCCTTTTAAAGCAATCCTTATTGCAGCACCGATTATTGCTATTGGCTATTTCGCAATCAATGACGGCTGGTTTATGAACAATGGTCCGATTGACCAATCTGTTACTGAACCAGCAAAAACATCAGGCGAAAAAACACCATCAAAATCTGATGAATCATCATCCTCAACAACAAAACCCGAAGAAAGCAGAATTTTTGCCTTTCAACCGGAGAAGCCAGTAAACGGAGAAATAAAGGGTGTGGTGGAAGTAGGCGCTACTGGGTTTAATTCTTTTGTGATTGAAATGGATAAGGAAAGACGTTGGGATATTAAATCAAAAGATTTCGGACAGTCGTTGGTCTACGAAGGATTAGCTACCACTGATGATATTCGCGCAGGCTTGAAAAAGTATATCAGCGGGATGTTCGATAAAGGTGTAAAATCCAGGAACGTGCACTTTGTCATCAGTTCTGGTGCGCAGAAAATTCCGAAAACCGGGATTATCAGCAGCGAGCTGAAAAAAATGGGATTTGTAGTGAACCTTGTTACACCTGAACAGGAGGGCAAGTTTGCATTGAAAAGCGCACTGCCTTCTACTTATGCAAACAGCGCTTTTGTTACTGATATTGGTTCAGGAAACACAAAAATTTCCTGGATGAATGGAACTAATATCAGCGCCGTTGAAACCAATGGTGCCAAGTATTATGAAAAGGAATTGAGTGATGACCAGGTGTACAACGATGTAAAAGCAAAAGCTTCTGGTATCCCAAAAGGCAACAGGGAAGTGTGTTTTATTATCGGTGGTGTTCCTTTTGAACTTGCAAAGCAACATCGCCAGGGAGAAGAAAGGTATACAGTACTGAAAGCTCCCGCTGGTTATAAAGCCGAAACACCAAAACAAAAAAGTGGATTAAATATCTATAAAGCCATACAGGACGCTACTGGCACCGACACATTTGTGTTTGACTGGGATGCAAATTTCACGATAGGATTTTTGTTGTCATTACCGTACTAAAACGTAAAACGTTCAACGTTTTACGTTTTACGATCAGAATTTATAATTCTCGGTCCTTTTTTTACTGTATTTGATTTTATCGAAAACAAAATAAGTAAGCTTAGTCGACAGAATTCCGAGTCCTGCACCTGCTAAAACCTCGGATAGTAAATGCGCTTTGTTGTAGATCCTTAATACGCCGACTGTAGTGGCGAACAGGTATCCACTATAACTCAACCATGGATGAGAATCTTTTAATTCCTGGAACACAATTTCAGCGCCTCTGAATGCATTTGCAGCATGACCCGATGGAAACCATGTGTCATGCGTATTATATTCTTCAATTCCACCGGAAATCTTTCGCATAACAAAACCAATTACTCCCGTCACGGCAATTGAGCTGGCATCAATAATCAGGTGTTCATAAAACCTGTTTTTTGTTTTCACCTTGAAGGCGTCCATGATATACAATGACGCGGAGGGAGCCCACATCAGGTAGTCGTCAGCGTGTGTTCTGAAGTCAGGATGATTTTTCTGAACGTCATCCCAGATTTGTTCGTCAAGATGCTGAATAGCCGGAATTACTGGTTTCAGGCAGCCATACAGTAATAGAGTAGCAGGTAAAATCACTGCTTTTGGCTTGAAATACCTGCCAGGTTTGCCGGTACTTTCCAGTGGTCTTGTCGTTTTGACGACCGTATCAACCGCCAATGAATCCTGTGCTGCAATAGGTCCGGAAGAGTAGAAAACAAATGTCAAAAAGATTAAAAACCTGGCGAACTGTCGCATGTTAATGCTTTTTAATAAAAAATGCGTTCCGGACTAGAACGCATGAAAGTACGCATCAGGTATATTTCAACCGCAATTTCTACTGAATCTCAGGTAGTTCTGCTTCGAATCTGGCGAAACAGATTCGAATTTCTGTCAGGCAGAAAGCAAGTGTCTGTTCCGATTGCTTTTTTCCAGCCATTGAAGGATATCAAGACCCTGGTTCCAGATTCCGATTCCGGAAGATGCATTGATATGTCCCACGTTGCCAATTTTTACTAGCTCAGCCTCCCATATATTAGCCATTTCCGCAGCTCTGGTAATCTCCGCATACGGATCATTTGTGCTCGCCACTACAATGGTAGGGAAGGGCAGCGGCAGTTGTGGTAAAGGCGCAAACGACTTCAGTTTTTCGCTGCTGCTGTTTTCAACATCTGCGGGTGCAACAAAAAGAGCCGCAACAATATTTTCTGCAACGAATTGTTCAGCCCAATGAGCTGCAGTAATACAGCCAAGGCTATGCGCAATTAATATAACATCATCACTTTGACTCATCACTGTATCATTCAGGCCTTTTACCCAGGAATGTTTTTCAGGATGTGACCAGTTGTTTTGATTCACTCTCACCATATCCTTTCCGTATAAAATTTCCCAATGGGTTTGCCAGTGTTCCGGTCCTGAATTATTTATTCCGGGTATGTTGATGTATTTTATGATTAACTGAACTTTTAAAACTCTACTAAAATGATAGACAAATATAATTTCAAAAAATGACAAAAAAAATTTCATATAAAAAACAAAGTTGTTAAAATAGTCTATATTTTTGGTAGACTATTAAATCAATGATATCTTTTCGTCGTTTATGGTAATCATCCAATATTGCCATAACTTGATTGGAAATATTTTACAGCATGGAAAAAATTTATCTGAGTGATGTCGGGCCTAAAGTATCACCTGCTATTTATGGATTTTATCGTTGGAAGGATGAAGACATTACAGTCGCGAAAATTGAGAAAATTTTCAACCTCTGCCTGGATTTGGGTATTAATACATTTGACCATGCAGATATATACGGAGGGTATCAGTGTGAAGAAGTTTTCGGTAAGGTATTGTCAGCTTCTTCTGTAAAACGTGAAGATGTGGTTCTGTTTACTAAATGTGGTTTATTGCTGCCACATCCCTCAAGGCCGGATGTTCGCATTAAATATAATAATGGCACAAAGGAACATGTGATAAACAGTATAGATAATTCTTTATTGAAACTGAAGACTGACTATATCGATATTTTCCTGTTAAATGGTTTTGATCCCTTATGTCATCTGGAAGAGACTGCTTATGTGTTGAGAAAAATGAAAGAATCAGGAAAGATCAGAAATATTGGTATCGTGAATTTTTCAGTTTTCCAGCACCAGTTATTGAGCGCCTACCTGGAAATTCCTATTGTTACAAACCATATTGAACTGAATCTCCTGAACACATCAGCATTCGATAACGGGCAGATTGATTATATAAAACAGCGGTATATGCGTCCTTTGGCGACTTCGCCCCTTGCGCAGGGATTCATTGCTGAAAGTTCGGATAAAAGACCTTTACGCGTACGTGGTAAACTTGAAGAACTGGCGAATAAATACAATACACATTTTGAAAGTGTAGCAATCGCATGGTTGCTTAAAATCGGGGCTTTACCACTTATTGGTTCAACCAATGAAAGCCGCATCAGGCATATTGCTGATGCTTTCGACGTAAAGCTCGAACACCAGGAATGGTATGAGCTTTACCAGGCGTCCAAAGAATAATTCTATATGATTTTTAATTACAGCTTCATCCTGACTATTTGTTGTATGATCCTGACATATTCAGATATCAACAGGTTCTTACCAGTGACGGTGTATGGTAAAGTGACTGATTCTGTTTCACACCGGAATATTTCCGGAGCACATGTTTTTGTTGTTCAGGGTGAAGAGGAAACTTTTACAAATTCAACCGGGGAGTTCGTAATTAAAACCTGGCAAAAACTTCCCGTAAAGGTAACCGTGCAACATCACCGGTACAATAAAGAAATCCGAAACTATAGTTCAGGCACAAAACAGCTTGAAATAACATTGGTACCTGGCCAACCCAAATAACTGGTGATGCACCTGAACTGCCTGGCTCTCGCTGTATCCATTTTTACCGGCCTGATGGGGCTGGAATATTATGCAGGTCTAAAGAAAAACAAGCAACATCTTTTTTCTTTTGATGAAGCAGTGGCCAATGTCAACATCGGGATCGCTGAAAGATTATCTGACCTTTTTACCACCGGATTGTTTTTCTACTTTTTCTCCTGGCTGTATAAGAATTACGCCCTCTTTGATTTTAGTCCGGGCTGGATAACCTGGCTTTTCTTATTTATCTCTACAGATTTTGTTTGGTACTGGTATCATCGATTCGGACACCGAATAAATATCTTCTGGAGTGTGCATGTTGTGCATCATCAAAGCACTGACTTCAATTATACAGTTTCTGCAAGGATAACCGTTTTCCAGGCAGCGGCTCGTTGCCTGTTCTGGTCAGTACAACCTTTATTAGGATTTCCTCCATTGATGATTACAGTTATGCTAATGATTCATGGTACTTATCCTTTTTTCACACATACGCAATTGATAGGAAAGTTAGGTTGGCTGGAATATTTTCTTGTTACGCCATCACATCATCGCGTACATCACAGTTCAAATCCGGAATACCTGGACAGGAATTATGGTGATGTCCTCATCATCTGGGATAAACTTTTTGGCACTTTTGCTGAAGAAAAATCAAAGCCTGTTTATGGCCTCACCAAACCACTAGGGAGCCATAGTTTCTTATGGCAGCATTTTCATTTTTTACTTGAGATGCTGGTGTCCCTCCGGATGTCAAAAAATGTCAGGCAGAAATTAAAAATCATTTTTGGTAAGCCCGAGGATATTGATCCCAGGATCAGAACCAGTTTGGAAAGAAAGCTGTCCCGTAAGCAACGATGCTGGCAACAAACAAATACTCAACAGAATTACATCCGGTGGCAGACGATCATTTCACTTTTTCTTTTGTTCCTGGTGATTTTGTTTGAATATTACCTCACTCCGATAAAACTCGGGATAGCAGCGGTCTTTATTATTCTGAGCCTGATAACAACCGGGGCAATGATTGAACAGCGCCGCTGGATATTTTTCCTGGAATATATCAGGTTCACTTTGATCGGCATCTTTTTATATCTCTGTTACCCTTCGGCAAATATGCTTTCATTTTATTTTGGACTTCTTACAGCATTGTTGCTGTTTTATAAAACTCTTGGGCAACGTTATCACAGTTACCTTTTCCTTTCAAAGTCAGAAGAATAATTTCTTCAATCAGAAAAAAGACCCGGATCGCGCCGGGTCTTTTAGTGTATAAGTTTCGATAAACTACAGACCTCCTTTTCTCGTGGCCTTGGTTTGCTCCGGCCAGTTACCCGGCTTGCCTGTTCTGGGATTTAATGGTAAGACACTTTTTTGGCGTGATGCAGTTTCCGGATCTTCACTGGCCATATATGCGAGTATCGCAGTGAGTATAACATTACTCCGTACATCATCAAACACGATTTTATCATAGGTATCCCGGTTCGTATGCCAGGTATAGGTTCCATAGCTCCAGTTAAGAGAACTGAGTGAAAATGCAGGAACTCCAACAGCTACGAATGAAGCATAGTCTGAACCGCCGCCTCCAGGATTACCGGGAAAACGCGTATCGATGGTATCACGGATTTCGCGTGGCACTTGCGTGAGCCATCTGCTCAGGTAATCATAAGAATTCAGAAAACCCTGTCCATTAAGATTTACTACTCTTCCCGTGCCATTGTCCTGGTTGAAAAGAACCTGGATATGCTGTACAATTTCAGGATGATCTTCAACGAATGCACGCGAACCATTTAATCCCTGCTCCTCACTTCCCCAATGACCAATAAGGATAGTACGTTTTGGATTTGGATACAATTTTTTAAGAATGCGGGCTGCCTCCATCATAGTGATGGTACCCGTACCATTGTCAGTAGCGCCGGTACCTCCGTCCCATGAATCGAAATGCGCAGACAACATCACATATTCATCCGGCTTTTCTGTTCCTTTAATTTCTGCTATGGTATTGAAAGTTGGTTGAACCCCTAGTTCTTTTGAATCGGCACGCAGTGAAACTTTTGGTTTGTGTCCCTTCTCACTCAGTCTGTACAACAGTCCATAATCTTCCAGTGCAATATCCACCTGCGGAACTTTTTTAGTGTATGCACCAAAAATTTTGTTTACACCAAATCCTCTTGACCAGTTGGATTGAAGCACTCCAATAGCGCCAGCATTTTCGAGAACTATGGGCAACGTACGTAGATTAAAGCCGGATTTACTTAAACGCTTATTCCAGGCTTCAGTCTGATCATTGCGTTCTTTTTTCATTTTTTCTACAGAAGAAGATTTTCCAAATTCCTCCCAATTATAATCCGGACGACCGGTGGGCTGAAGCATTGATATCATTACAAATTTTCCTTTTACCTGCGGAAGCCACGCGGCATAAGCAACGGAATCTGCGAGATCAGGAAAAACAATGACTTCGCCTGTTACCGTTTTACCACCCGTGCCCGGACTCCAGGCCAGTTGCATTCCCTCAAGAGATTTTACTCTTGGAGCAATCATGTCGATATGTGTCACGCCTCTTTCCCAACCGCGCCACTCGCCCCATTTCTCATTCCTCGCTGTGATTCCCCAACCTGCATATTTTGATACCGCCCAATCATGCGCCTGTTTCATCTGCGGTGTACCCACCAGGCGAGGTCCGATGAAATCCATCAACTCCTGGGCTATTGCTTCGAGTTGTGAATTTTCGGTGGCCTCTTTTACAAAAGATTCAACGACTGGATTTTTGGGACCTTCAGGTCCACGGAAGCCGCCAGGCCGCTGCGCCTTAACTCCTGTCGTAAAAAATAACATCGCCGGCAAAATTGCAACTAACCATTTCTTCATATTATCTTTTTTAAAATTCTGGTATTAAATATAGGCATGAATAAGTAATTTATGTAGGGACGAAAATCTGCCGATCCGAAGTTGATTCACCAGGAAAAAGTTAAAATAACGTATACGGATAGACGTAAATATAGTATCCGGTTCATGAGAGTATAGCTTTAGAAAAAGTGATTTTGGTTTCAGTCTGAAAAAGGAACAGCAGGTAAAAATTTATTTTGTTCCGCCTTTGGGCTAACATGTTAGAAAAAAAATTATCTTTAATAACGCGATGCTTAGCCGAAGTTGCGAAATGATTTTTGGGGAAAGTTTTACTCATGCGGGGAAATTATGAATGAATTCTTAAATCCTTTTCGCACTATAATGTTGGCATAGAATTTTCGCTTATTAAAATCATATTCTCCTATAATGAAAGATCTTGTTGTCCTTTTTTCTCTTATCGTATTTATTATTATTGCACACAGCCAAACAAAACCTGATCAGACGCTTTCCAAAGAGTATAATAAATCGGAAACAGCCATTCCAGTCCAGGCTGCAGCGATAGGAAATGTTCGCAACGGAAAATTTGCCGATTTTGTACAGCATGCCGGTGAACCTTCACGGACGATTAAAAAATACCAAAAAGTAATTTTAGAAAATCAATTGAGCGGGAAAAGAACAGACAAAGATGGTTTTGTCATCTTCAATGACGAAAAATGCCTTGTTCACAACGTTCATTCTGCTGAAAACAATTTTCTTTGCCCGTATTATCCATCTCAGATCATCAGCTTTGAAACAGCTGAAAATACTTCGGATGACATTCTTCTGGTGCGGTATAATAATTGAATAAAGGAGGAATTAAAGTTTTTATGAAAAAAAATAACTCCAGAACAACAAGTACCGAATCGGAAAGCGGCGAAGTAAAACGCGGATACAACGAAAGAAATCCGGGAGAACCTCAAGGTGCATTTAAACCCGATGCCGCAAAGACCACTCCTAAAGCTCCAAAGAAATCACCATCAGCCACGAAAAAATAAGTTCCTTAAAAACCTGACCCAGGGAATGATTTTTTAACCCCTTCCAGGAAAAGGATGGGCTGGAAAAATTATTCAAAAAAGAAAAAGATTGTTCTCATCAGTCTGGGTTTGTTGATTTCGGCGTTGATCGTGTTTCGCCTTTTTCTTCCTTCAATCGTTTTGAAGTATGTGAACAGGCAATTGACTATGATCGATGGATATGTTGGTCACGTCGAAGATATTGATATCGCTTTATGGAGGGGCGCCTACCAGATTAAGAAAATCAAGCTGGATAAAACTGGAGGCAATGTGCCCGTTCCTTTTTTTCAGGCAGACTTAATTGATTTATCTGTGGAATGGAAAACTCTGTTTCATGGAAAAATTGTCGCAGAAATTGAAACTGAAAACCCCAAACTGAATTTTGTCAAAGGACCTTCCAGGGAAAGTTCACAAACAAAAATTGATAAAGACTGGACCATTGTTATAGACAAACTTATTCCGTTCAGGTTGAACAGGTTTGAAATCAATAATGGTGAAATTCACTATCGTGATTTTCACTCTTCACCCAAAGTTGATTTACATCCAGAGAATATTCATATCCTGGCTGAAAACCTCTCCAATGCTAAACGGAAAAAAAACGATTTACCATCAACGGCGCTGGCAACCGCTAGAGTCTACGACGGAGATGTTACGTTGAATATGAAGCTGAACCCGTTGAATAAGGTTCCGACTTTTGATATGAATACAAAAATGACAGCGGTAACACTGGTAAAGCTCAACGACTTTCTAAAGGCTTATGGAAATTTTGATGTTGAAAAAGGAACCATTAGTCTGTACACAGAAGCTGCTGCTAAGGATGGAAAGATCGCAGGCTATACCAAACCGATAATCAAAGATTTAAAAGTTGCCAGTTGGAAAGAGGACAAGGATAACCCGGTAAAATTTCTGTGGGAAAGCCTGGTAGAAGCGGTGGGGTGGGTGCTGACAAACAAAATCAAGGACCAGGTTGCAACGCGCGCTGAATTTGTCGGACGTGCTGATAAACCGGAAATAGATATATGGTCTTTGATTGGGCAGCTGCTTCGAAATGCATTTATAGAGGCCTTATACCCGGCTTTAGAAAACAGTGTGAGTATCGGCAGTGTTGACAAAAAGGAAGAGAAAAAGTCTTTCTTTAAAAGACTATTCGGAACGAAAGACAAAAACGAAACAATAGATAAAAAGGGAAAAAAATAAACGGGAAAACTACAGCTTAACATTCAATTGATATTCGGATGTAAAAATTGCATTTGAGTTTTCATTATAAATAAAAAAGCCCTGGTTTCGTACCTGGGCTTTTTTATTTATACACAACGTACTGTGACCCTGTCAGGATTCAAACCTGAAACCTTTTGATCCGTAGTCAAATGCTCTATTCAATTGAGCTACAGGGCCATTCCCTCAAATTGGGGTTGCAAATATAGGAGATTTTTGAGAAACAGAAAACTAAAAAGACGTATTAGTCAGACGGCAGAAGGCAATTAGAGTTATAGTCTAAAGTGTTTATAAAACACTTTGATCGTAAAACAACTACACTCAAAAACTATATCTTTTCCGGCCCCTTATAAATTAAAATTCACATCCTTACTTCAGCATTTGGTTTGGGTCTTTTGGTTTCCTGCCTCCGATCACCTGCCTCCCGACTGATTCTAGTATTCCCACCTAACAAAGGC
Organism: Pollutibacter soli; assembly: GCA_029269725.1. Lineage (GTDB taxonomy): Bacteria > Bacteroidota > Bacteroidia > Chitinophagales > Chitinophagaceae > Pollutibacter > Pollutibacter soli. The sequence continues at coordinate 565,052 of JARJHS010000001.1, forward strand.
TTCCATCGCCGCATATTTGGGCAGACCCAATTGGTCGTACAAGTCAGAGGTATATGCATTACGCTCTTCGGCTCTTTGCCAGAATTCCCGGCTATCACTTCCCTGAAAAACGACTCCATCCTTTTGTGACTGATGAATAAATATTCCGTTTCTTTTTTGAATTACCTGGTCGGGACTCATTGGAATTGCCATGTCAATATCCCAGATATCCCATTCAGCCCAGGCACCCCTATACAACCAAAGCCAGCAATCTTTTATTGAAGGATCATTTTCTGCTTTCAATCTCCTCAATGCTTCCATCATAATGTCAAAACATACTTTATGTGTCCCATGCGGATCAGCAAAATCACCGGCAGCAAAAATCTGGTGTGGTTTTACCTTTCTGATCAGATCCATATGACGGATGACATCTTCTTCACCCGGGGGGTTTTTTTCAATTAACCCAGTCTCGTAAAATGGAAGATTCATAAAATGAATGTTCTCATCTTTTATTCCTACATAGCGGCAGGTTGCTCTTGCTTCAGTACGACGAATCAGTCCTTTTATAGTTCTGATTTCTTCGGAGTCTTTTTGATGTGATTTTTTTTCACGGATAAATTTCTGCGCGTCTTTCCAGATTCCGGCGGCGCGACTTTTATCGATACCAAAAATCTCGTCAAACTCAACTGCAAAATCGATCTGCCTGATTACAAATTCATCACTTACTGCAATATTTCCTGATGTCTGGTATCCCACATGTACGTCATGACCCTGCTCATGCAGGCGTATAAAAGTTCCGCCCATCGAAATGATATCATCATCCGGATGGGGTGAGAATATGATTACTCTTTTTGAGTTCGGTTCTTTTCTTTCCGGGTGACGCGGAATGTCTTCCATCGGTTTGCCTCCGGGCCATCCGGTGATCGTATCCCTCATACCGTTGAATACATAGAGATTGATATCGTACGCATTACCCAGCTTAACTAAAAGATCACTTAAACCGTAGTTGTTGTAATCATCATTGGTTAGCATCAACACTGGCTTCTTTGCAGCGAGTGCCATATTGCATACAGCTTTCCGAATGGTTTTTTCATTCCATTCAATTTCGCCAGTCAACCATGGAGATTTGAAACGGGTCAGTTCCTGTGCCGCAACTTCATCGAGTACAAATGTGCAGTGAGAATGTTCCTGTAGTATTGATGCCGGTACCTGTTCGGTTACGTGACCTTCCACAGCTCTTCTGATCACGGGTGCCTTATGTAATCCCCACGCGAGCAATACAATTCTTTTAGCACGAAGAATGGTGTTGATACCCATGGTAACTGCCAGTCGCGGAACCTGCGAAATGCTGGCAAATTCATAAGCATTTGCAAGACGGGTCGTATTGTCCAACGCAACCAGGCGAGTAACAGAATGGCGACTGGAACCAGGTTCGTTAAAACCGATATGACCATTCAAACCTATTCCAAGAACCTGCAGATCTATCCCGCCGGCGAGCTCAATTTTCTTTTCATACGTTGACGCATAGGCGCGAACATCATTTTTATCAATGGTACCATCAGGTACGTGCGTATTTCCGGGATCGATGTCGATATGATTAAAAAGATGCACTTTCATGAACCTGTTATAACTCTGCAGCGCTTCCGGTTCGATAGGGTAGTACTCATCCAGGTTAAATGTGATTACATTTTTAAAACTTAATCCTTCATTTTTATGAAGGCGGATAAGTTCTGAATAAAGTGTTTTTGGCGTTGAGCCGGTAGCCAGTCCCAGGACACAGGGTTTACCTTCTTTCTGTTTCTGTCGTATAAGATCTGATATCTCCCGGGCAACGAACGCTGAAGCGTTTTTATCATTATCGAATATCGCAACGGGAATCTTTTCGAATGAATCAACAAGGCTCATGAATGGAGGTTTTCAGTTAAAGTTGGTTCGCGAAAATAACGAAATCAGGTTGTTTGACTGTTATTATTGAATTTTAAAGCAGTTAATAGTAAGCTCGCCCTTCTGATTCCTGAATGAATGACGAATCGCAAAATCGGCCGGGTCGTTCTATTCTAAAATAGGAACGACTATACCTGAGAGTAAGCAATACTTCTTTGAAGGAATGATTATTCGGAAAGTTGAATTTCAAAAACTGCCGGCCACAGTTTTCCAGTAATGATCATTTTATTTGATGCAGGATCCCAGGCAATTCCATTAAGTACTGCGCCACTGTCGGCTACGGTTCCCGGTTTGGTAAGATAGGAGAGATCGTCTTTTGTATTTTTCTGTAGGATACTATCAAGGTTAATTCTTCCTACCACAATGCCGGATGCCGGATCAATTTTCATTATAAAATCAGTTCCCCACCTGTTGGCATAGATAAAACCATTAATGAATTCCAGCTCATTCACATTATTCACGGGACCATAATGATCTCTGACTCCAATTACTTTCATCAGCTTCATATCCGCGGGACGAACAACATAAATTTTATCCGAGCCGTCGCTTATATACAGATTCGTTCCATCATTGGTTATTCCCCAACCTTCGCTTGACCAGCTTCTTTTATCTACTAGTGTAAAATCATCGGGCTTATATACCAGGATCTGTTTATTCTGATAAGTAAGCTGATATAAAGTATCGTTCAGCACGGTGATACCTTCGGCAAAAATGCTGTCGGGTATTTTTTTCGATCTGAGAATTTTCCCTGATTTGTAATCTACATATCTCAGACTAGAGCGACCGGTCAGCCCGGTGCTCTCGAGCATTTTGCCTTTATACAATTCAAAGCCCTGTGTGAAAGCAGAAGTATCATGAGGAAAAACTCCAACGACAGTATAACCAATGTTTTTTGGCTCAGCTACGCCACTTGCATTCGGTACTACATCTGCCGGTTTAGATTCGTTACCACCGCAGCTGCTGATAGAACTAAGAAGGATCGGGAATGATAACAGGAGGAACAGTCTCATATAAAATAGATCAAATTTAAAACTTAGAAATCCAATCAGAAAATCAAACTATTTTTTATCTAAACTTTTGCTTTTCAACCTGTTGAGAAAATTGCTGGAGTATTGTGAATTAAAACATTGAATACCACTTGCAAATGCCGGAATTAAATATTTTATTTGTGTTGCTTATCACTTCTGACAACCAGATCAATTCTTCATTTACCGGATCTATCCGGTTGATCGGACGTGTAGTTGAAATCCCCTCTATCCGAATTCCGATCCAATCTTATCAATTACTACACCACCTTTGATTAATACTTTGATACGCCAGTCGTAACAATCGGAATTTCCAATCCTGTTGATCATTCCTCCATTACCTCTTTGAAGGACCTCATACTTACCTAAATCTGTAACACATGAGGACTTTAGCCATATTGCTTTCAGCAATGCTGATCGCTATTCAGATGCCTGCCCAGGAACGTTGCCAGTCTGCAACATACCAGGAAAAAATCCGCATGCAACATCCCGGGATCGCTTCGGAGCTTTCACGCATTCAAACGAAATCGAAATCATTACAGGATCAGTTACGTACTTCATCATTTATGATGCGTACCGTTAATTCATGGGATACGATTTATATCCCCGTAGTTGTTCATGTTGTGTACAGCGATGACGCGGGAAATATTTCTGACGACCAGATCCAATCACAGATTGATATTCTCAATGCGGATTTCAATAAGACAAACAGTGATTTTGCAAAAGTGCCGAACGTATTTGTAAACCGTGCCGGTGAAGCAAGAATACATTTCCAGCTGGCAACTGCTGATCCGGAAGGCAGAGCTACTACAGGAATAATCCGAAAGAAAAGCGGAAGGATGATGTGGTTAGACGATGATCTGGTGAAGTACGACGGACATGGTGGAAGCACAGCATGGGATTCCAAAAGCTATCTCAATATTTGGGTCGCCAACCTGAGTGGCGGATTGCTTGGCTATGCATCATTTCCTGGCGGCCTCGCTGAAAAAGATGGAGTAGTAATCAGGCCGAATGTCTTTGGAAGCCGGGGTAAATTAATGCCTACTTTTAATAAAGGAAGAACAGCATCACATGAAGTCGGTCACTGGCTGAATCTGAAACATCTTTGGGGTGATATTACCTGCGGAGATGATGATGTTTTTGATACTCCCAAGCAGCGTTCGCACAATACCGGTTGCCCGTCATTTCCCAGGATTAATGCAGGTTGTGATAATGGTGCAAATGGTGATATGTTCATGAACTTTATGGATTTCACCAATGACGCCTGTATGGGAATGTTTACCATCGGCCAGGTCTTCATGATGCGTTCGATGTTTGAAGAAGATATGCCGCGCAACGCAATGCTGGAATCCCGTGGACTCGACAAACCATGGAACCTGACTCCATCGCCAACAACTTCTTCTGAATTTTCAGGTAAAATGAAGGTTTATCCAAACCCTGTTTCAAGTTCTTCCCTGACACTTACTACAACAAACGATGAAAACTGGGTTGGAAAATACTTTTTCATTTTTAATCAGTCAGGCCAGATGGTAATGTCCGGAAAACTGAATCTGAGACAACATTCAATTAATGTATCAAAACTTTCTGGCGGTGTATACTATATACGGGTTGGAAGTGATTCAGAAAACCTCTCTACACGTTTTGTTAAACAATAGTTATAAAGGCAAATACTGAGCACGATTTTTTCGCAGGCAGCATCTGATTAACTTTTTAAAATGCTGTAAATCAGTTCGAAATCTGTTATTTGACACAAGGTTTCCCGGAGATAAGGATTAAACTTTTCATTCAGAATTTCGTCTGTATAAGAATTAGTCTTGTCCGTGCGTTCTGTATCGGATCCAAACCTGTAAAATCATGAAAATGAAACAAATTCTCGGTATTAGCCTTTTATTAGCTTCCTTCTCTTTTCAGCCTGCTTCGGCCCAGATACTTAAAAAATTAGGTGGTAAAAGCAGCGACTCAACTAAATCAGAAGGCAATTCAATCTTGAATAATGTAATAAATACCGGGAGTAAAACAGGTTTGTCAACTGACGAGATTGCATCCGGGTTAAAAGAGGCTTTGTCGAAAGGGGCAGAAATTGGTGCTGGAAAGTTGTCCGCTCTGGATGGTTATTTTGGAAACGCAGCCATCAAAATCCTGATGCCGGAAGAAGCAAAAAAAGTGGAACAGAAACTCAGAAGTTTCGGCATGGGAAAACAGGTAGACCAGGCAATTTTATCCATGAACCGTGCTGCAGAGGATGCTGCAAAATCTGCAGCGCCAATCTTTGTAAACGCCATCAAACAGATGAGCATACAGGATGCAATGGGGATTCTTAAAGGCGGTGATTATGCGGCTACAAATTATCTGAAAGGAAAAACAACAACTGCATTAACCGAAGCATTCCGTCCTGTGATTGAAAATTCACTGGAAAAAGTCGACGCTACAAAATACTGGAACGCGGTTTTTACAGCCTATAATCAATTCAGTAAGGAAAAAGTGAATCCGGATCTTGTGTCTTTTGTTACTGAGAAAGCATTGGCCGGAATTTTCTTCCAGGTCGGTGAAGAAGAAAAACTGATTCGTAAAGATCCTGTTGCAAGAACAACCGAATTGCTGAAAAAGGTATTCAGCAGCTCAAATCAATAATTCGAATTTGTCTAATAAGAAAGCCGGACGATTATTGTCCGGCTTTCTTATTTATTTTGAAGGAGCTTATTTTTAAACACAGATTCTCTCTCCTGCCTCCATTCTCCATACTCCTGCCTAAATATCAGTTGCTTCGCCATACGCCACTGCAACAGCTTCTTTCACTGCTTCACTCATCGTTGGATGGGGATGTATCGCTCCAAGAATTTCGTGGTAAGTCGTTTCCAGCTTTCTTGCTGCAACAACTTCTGCTATTAATTCTGTTACTCCCTGGCCAATCATATGGGCACCGAGAAATTCGCCGTACTTGGCATCGAAAATAACTTTTACGAAACCATCGGTATTACCAGCAGCACTTGCTTTACCGCTCGCGATGAAAGGGAACTTACCCACCTTAACTTCATAACCTGCATCTTTCGCCGCTTTCTCAGTGTAGCCAACAGAAGCGATTTCAGGTGAACAGTAAGTGCAACCCGGGATATTGTTATAATCTATCGGCTCTGGTTTATGCGGGAATTTCTTTTCCAGGTAGGCGATGTTTTCTGCAACGGTAATACCTTCTTTACTTGCGACGTGCGCCAGCGCCTGGCCAGGTGCAGCATCACCAATGGCATAGATTCCTGCAACATTGGTTGCACCGCTTTTGTCAACAGAGATCTTTCCTTTTTCAGTTTTGATCCCCAGTTCTTCCAGTCCGATACCTTCAATGTTGGCAGCAATACCAACAGCACTCAAAAGAACATCAGCCTCAATAACAGATTCCCCGGAAGCCGATTTGATCGTTGCTTTTACACCATTCCCCGTTGTATCTACTTTGGTAACCTCACTATTTGTGAGCACTGTAATTCCTTTTTTCTTCAATTGTTTTTCGAGCTCTTTGCTGATCTCTTCGTCTTCCACCGGAACTACACGGGGCATGAATTCCACTACAGTAACCTGAGTTCCAAGGGTATGATAGAAATCTGCAAACTCAACTCCAATTGCTCCACTTCCCACAACGATCATTGATTTTGGCTGTGTCGGCAGAACCATCGCTTCGCGATAGCCGATGATCTTTTTACCATCAATCGGCATGGAAGGCAACTGGCGGCTGCGTGCTCCGGTTGCCAGTATGATATATTTTCCTTCCAAAGTTTGTTTATTACCATCGGCTCCAGTCACCTCAATTTTACCTTTGCCCACAAGCTTGCCAAATCCCATGATCACATCAATCTTATTCTTCTTCATCAGGAACTGGATGCCACGACTCATCTTATCTGCAACGCCACGACTTCTCTTAATCACGGCCGGAAAATCAACCGCAGGCTCGGCAGCATTGATGCCATAGCTTGCACTATGCTTCAGATAATCGAATACCTGGGCACTCTTTAATAAAGCTTTGGTGGGAATACAACCCCAATTGAGGCAAATACCGCCAAGACTTTCCTTTTCAATAATTGCAACCTTAAATCCTAACTGTGACGCCCGGATAGCTGCCGGGTATCCACCGGGTCCGCTACCAAGAACGATAACATCGTATGCCATAAATCTTGCTGATTAATTGTTGAAAGATGAGCGCGAAATTAACTGCAAAAGATCAAAGACATTCGTTTTATTTTTGACCTCTATTGCTGTTTACCAATTCATGTACCAATGATTTTCAGCTGAAAATCTGTCATAAAATCATTTGGGAGTTTGAAATAATATTGCGACCTTTGCACTCCCTAAAAATTCAGATCATGGCCAGAGTATGTCAGGTAACGGGTAAAAAGCCAATCACGGGACATCGTGTATCGCATTCCAATATTAAAACCAAGCGCAGGTTTTTGCCCAATTTGCAGACGAAGAGATATTTTCTTGCTGAAGAAGACAAGTGGGTAACACTGAAACTATCTTCAGAAGCTATCCGTACAATCAACAAGAAAGGTCTGTACAATGTGGTAAAAGAAATGCGTGCTGAAGGCGTGCATATCTAAAATAAAATCTGTTAAATTCATTAATAATGGCAAAGAAAGGTTCACGTGTGCAGGTGATTCTGGAATGTACTGAGCATAAAACTTCAGGACAGCCAGGTACCAGCAGGTACGTATCAACAAAGAACAAGAAGAATACTCCGGAACGCCTGGAGTTGAAGAAGTACAATCCGATATTGAAAAAATATACTGTTCACAAGGAAATTAAATAGTCATGGCAAAAGCAGCAAAAACGGCCATTAAGACCAAAGATCAGAAAGCAGCAGCCGAAGCAAAAAACTACTCAAAGGTGATCAAGGCTGTACGCAGTCCTAAAACCGGTGCGTATACTTTCAAAGAATCTATTGTTCATAAAGACAAGATTAAGGAATACCTGGCCTCTTAATTAAGGCTGGGGGAAAATGAACGTCGAGCTGTTCCGGAATTCATCGGAACGGCTTTTGTTTTTATCTGAACCAAATGAGCCAAAGCCTGGTTATTGAGAAAGCAGGACCTGCCGATGCAACATTGATCATGGATGTTGCAAGAAAAACTTTTGTTGAAACCTATGCTGAACTGGGCATCCGGAACAATATGGGAAAATACATGGAAGAGTATTTTACGGAGGAAAAAATTGCTGAAGAATTAGCCGACAAGGATCTGCATTTTTATATCGCACGCTTTGAAGGGAATCCCATAGGATTTACCAAACTCAGAAACGATCGTATGCCGAGGGGCATCAGCGGACTAAAATGCCTTGAAATCGAGCGAATTTATATCCTCAAGGAATACCAGGGAAATAGCGTCGGAAGAGAATTGATGAATGTGATTAAGCAGATGGCCAGGAAAAGCAAATACCAGGTGATCTGGTTGCAGATCTGGCAAAAAAATACAAAAGCAGTACAGTTTTACCGAAAGTCAGGATTTGTTATTTATGAAACCACGCTGTTCGATTTTTATGGCGAAATTCATAATGATTATTTGCTCAGGTATGACTTGTATTTATAATTAAGATTATGGGTCTGTTCGACAAGTTATTTGGAAAAAAGGAAAAGGAGAGCCTGGATAAAGGACTTGAAAAAACCAAAGAAAATTTTCTTTCCAGGATTACAAAGGCGATCGCGGGAAAAAGTACTGTTGATGAAGACGTGCTTGATGACCTGGAAGAAGCCCTTGTAAGTGCAGATGTTGGAATTGACACGACAATCCAGATTATTGAGCGAATTGAAAAGCGCGTCGCTCAGGATAAATACCTGAATACCAGTGAGCTTAATAAAATACTTCAAGAAGAGATTGAAAATCTTCTGGTTGATGCACCAGAGAAGTCCTACCAGGACTTTAATACTCCAACCGGCAAAAAACCCTACGTCATACTGGTGGTTGGTGTAAACGGCGTCGGTAAAACAACAACCATTGGGAAGCTGGCAAACAATTTCAGGAAGGCAGGGAAGCAGGTTTTATTAGGAGCTGCTGATACTTTCAGAGCCGCTGCAGTTGATCAACTGACCATATGGAGTGAACGTGCAGCAGTTCCCATCGTGAAAAAAGAAATGGGTAGTGATCCCGCTTCCGTTGCTTTTGATACGGTCAATAGTGCGGTTGCAAGAGATATTGATGTTGTATTGATAGATACCGCCGGCCGTCTGCATAACAAGGCGCACCTGATGGAGGAACTGGCAAAAATTAAAAGAGTAATTCAGAAGGTAATACCAGACGCCCCTCATGAAATCTTGTTGGTTCTTGACGGATCCACAGGGCAAAATGCTTTGGAACAGGCCCGGCATTTTACCGCAACCACTGATGTGACAGCTTTGGCAATTACAAAACTGGATGGAACGGCAAAAGGTGGAATTGTACTCGCTATCGCAAATCAGTTTAAAATTCCCGTGAAATTTGTAGGTGTTGGTGAGAAAATGGACGACTTACTCGTATTTGATAAGAAAGAATTTGTAGACAGCTTGTTTAATTTAAACGACAGGCAATAGAAGTGATAGTTAGAGAATAGAATTTAGAAACTTTCTTAAACCTATTACTAGTCATATAAAAATTAACAGCCCCCTGGGAACAGAGGGCTGTTTCTGAAGTTGATTGACACCTAACCCACCATATATCATATGATCCCGGACAAGCCAATAATGACATCCGGGCATGGGTTTAAATTTTAGATACGGACAAAAATTTATAAGGAGCTAAATAATTCCCTCTGTGTAGTTTGCTGTGGTAAGCGGAGACAATCAGATCGTGGACGGGATTCGAAATACCAATACGATTAATAAGCCTAACTGCACTTCACCAAAACACACTATAGATTTTTGTCTTGTATGTAAAGTTATTGATAATCATTTGGAATATCAATGCATAACACTTTCGCGAAATGTTAAAATTTGGCGGAATTGATGAACTGTTCCGTTATTCTTTACATAAATCTTTAAACAGCCTCGTAAATTTTGCGTAAAAAGCAGAATTTTGCCGCTTGTTTCATCCTTTGTTCAAATTTCTATATTAAATATTTTGATATTTCTAAATTATTGAAAATCACAGATAAGAAATGAAGACCCGGACGATAAAGAAAGATAAAGTGAGCATAATTACTTTGGGATGCAGCAAGAACCTCGTCGACAGCGAAGTAATGAGTGGCCAACTCCGGGCTAATGATATTGATGTTGTTCACGAAAACAAAAAGTTGGATCATAACATCGTAATTGTAAACACCTGTGGTTTTATTGATAAAGCCAAAGACGAAAGTATTCAGACGATACTGGAACAAGTGGAACTAAAGAAGAGAGGAAGACTTGAAAAAGTGTATGTAACGGGTTGCCTTAGCGAACGATACAAAGCCAACCTTGAAAATGAGATTCCCGAAGTGGATGCTTATTTCGGTACCATGGAATTACCATTGATCCTGAAACAATTTGATGCAGATTACAAAGCGGAATTGGTTGGAGAAAGATTGCTGAGTACCCCTCGTCATTATGCTTACATGAAAATCAGCGAGGGTTGCAACAGGACGTGCAGCTTCTGCGCAATTCCATTAATGCGCGGAAAACATGTCAGTCGCTCGCAGGAAGAACTGGTTGCTGAAGCGAAGCGATTGGTAAAATCCGGTGTTAAGGAGATCATGCTGATCGCACAGGAACTCACGTATTATGGTCTCGATATTTACCGGAAAAGAGCGCTTCCTGATTTATTAAATGCACTTGCTAATATCGAAGGATTGCATTGGATCCGATTGCATTACGCATATCCTTCTAAATTTCCACTTGAGATTATCGATGTAATGAAAGAGCGGGAAAATATCTGCAACTATCTTGACATGCCTCTGCAACATGCAAGCAACAAAATGCTGCAGGCAATGAAAAGGCAGATAACGCGCGAAGAAATGGAAGAACTGATTGGAGAGATCAGGAATCGTATACCGGAGATCTGTTTGCGAACAACATTGATCGCTGGTTTTCCCGGTGAGGACCTTTCAGACATTGAAGAGCTGAAAACATTCCTCCGCAAGATGAGGTTCGACCGTGTTGGTGTTTTTACCTATTCTCATGAAGATGATACATCCGCTTTTACACTACCTGATTTATTGACACAGGAAGAAAAAGAAGAGCGCGCGCAGGAAATCATGGATGTGCAGCAGGATATCAGTTATGAGAAAAACCTGGAAAAAATAGGCAGAACATTCAAAGTACTTATCGATAGAAAAGAAGCCGGAAGATATCTTGGAAGGACAGAAATGGATAGTGTTGAAGTTGATAATGAAGTTATAATTTCTTCTAAAAAGCTTTTACCTGTCGGTGAATTTGTAAACGTGAAAATTACCAGGGCATTCGATCACGATCTTGAAGGTGAAGTCGTGTGATTAATATCTTCCGATTTATCGTCAACGTTAGACTGTGACGATACATTAGCTCTCGTTAATATTTTGACAATTAAAACAGGGAAGGCAATTTTTTTGCGACATTAGCCGAAATTTTTTCCTGGTGGACTGTACGGTTACCCAAATCCCTTACCGCGACACATTTCAGTTTTCGGATCTCGTTTTAGATTACCTGGATAATAAGCCGGAGCTCAGAACTTTTTTTGAGCATAGCGTTGATATCAGTGGCATAAAAAACGCCATCAGGGAAAGGCAGCAATTTGGCACCGACAGGAAACTGATTTCGGAAATCTTCCGCGAGCAATACTCAAAATACACTACGACTGAATTGCAGACGGTGAATATCAGTTTTCTCGAAAAGGAAAATTGCTTTACAATCTGTACAGCCCATCAGCCGAATATTTTCACTGGCTATTTGTATTCCATTTACAAAACAGCACACGTCATCCGTATTGCTGCTGATCTTTCCAAAGAGTTTCCTGAATTTCATTTTGTACCTGTATTTTATATCGGAAGTGAAGACAATGATCTTGAAGAGTTAGGACAGATCAATGTCAATGGTGTAAAATATCGCTGGAACACGGAACAGCGTGGTGCAGTTGGCAGGATGAAAGTAGATAAAGATCTGCTGAAGATCCGAGATGAGATTCTGAGACAGATGGCTTCCTATCCTTTCGGATCAGACCTGATTTCTATTATCAAAGACGCATATGCAGAAGGTAAAACTATCGCGGAGGCTACTACTATTTTATTGAATCATCTGTTTGGAAATCACGGGTTACTTGTATTGCAGCCGGATGATGCAAGGTTGAAGGCGAAGATGGTGGATATATTTAGAGACGATCTTTTCAAACACACCGCAAATCAGCTACTGGAAAATTCAAATAAAGAGTTAGGGAAACAATATAAGATCCAGGTAAATCCCCGGGAGATTAATCTTTTCTTTCTTGAAGACGATAAAAGGGATCGATTGACTGAAAAAGGGGAGAGGTATTGTGTCGATGGATCAGACCGTGAATTTTCAACCGATGAAATCGACCGGTTGATCTCGCAAGAGCCGGGAAAGTTCAGTCCAAATGTTGTGCTTCGTGGAATTTACCAGGAGATCATACTTCCGAACATTTTGTTTGTCGGCGGTGGTTCAGAGATTGCATATTGGCTGGAACTTAAACCTTTGTTTAAGCATTATCATGTTCCTTATCCGGTTATCGTTTTGCGAAACAGTTTCCTGGTGCTCTCAAAAGAGCAACAGCATAAAGTTAATAAGCTGGGTTGGGAAATTTCGGATCTGTTTAAGCCCGATCTGGATCTGATGAATGGTTATGTAAAAAAACATTCTACCAAAAAATTATCGCTCGAAGAAGAGATATCTAAACTTCATTCTCTTTACGAACAGGTTAAAAGTGCTGCGGGAGAAGTTGACGCTACATTATTGCAACATGTCGCCGCTCTCGAACACCGGGCGATTAAAGAGCTGAGGAACCTCGAGAAAAAGTTATTGCGAGCGGAAAAAAGAAATTATGAAACGCAGCAACGTCAGCTTCAAAAAATCAAAGAAGAACTTTTCCCTAAGAACGGGTTACAGGAAAGGGTTGACAATTTTATGCCCTGGTTTGGAATGTACGGACAGGCTTTTATCGACCAGGTAGTTCAGTGTTCTTCAGCATTTGATCAGGCGTTTGGAATACTTTGCCTTGATTAAATTTAATATTTAATAGCCACCACTACCTTTCTGAAGATCATTCAATTGTAACTCGCCCGAGATGACTTTTGCTGCTTCGCTGAGCATCGTTTCTGTTGCAGTTGCACCGATCCTTGTTGCCCCACACTCGATGATATAAAGCATGTCAGCAAGTGTACGAATTCCACCTGCCGCCTTTACGCCAACGTTTGGCGAGGAGTATTTTCTCATCAATCGAACGTCATCCGGAGTAGCTCCTTTTGTGGCAAAATGTCCGTCCGCGTTTTTCACATAGCCATATCCTGTACTGGTCTTTACAAAAGCAACGCCAGCATCACTGGAGATTTTGCAAAGTTTGATTTTATGCTTTTCCTGCAAATAATCGATTTCAAAAATCACTTTGATTATGGCTCCTCTCCCTGTTGCGGCCGCCTGAATGGCTTGTATTTCCGCACTCACATAGTCCCATTCTTCACCCAGTACTTTGCCAATATTCACGACCATATCAATTTCAGTGGCGCCTTCTTCGCACGCTTTAATTGTTTCCTCAACCTTTATCGACGTAAGGTTACTTCCATGCGGAAATCCTACAACCGTACATACAAGAACACCACTGCCAGCCAGCCATTCAGCTGCTTTTTCCACAGCATATGGTTTGATACATACTGAAGCGGTTTTTGCTTTTGCTGCTATTGCGCAACCTTTTTCAAGGTCGGCCGAGGTCATGGTGGGATGCAAAAGCGAATGATCGATCATTCCCGCTAACTGAGCAACCGTATATTTCATTGCAGAATATTGATCATTGATCAAAATAATTGGGCCAGTTTTTATCTTTCAAAACAGAAGCTTTCTTCAAAACTTCTTTCTCCATTCCGGTTTTAAAAGTTTTCATTTTTGCGGCCAGCTTATCATCGCTTAGCGCAAGAATTGATGCAGCGAGTATCCCTGCATTTTTAGATGCATTTACCGCAACAGTTGCCACAGGAATTCCATTTGGCATTTGCAAAATCGAAAGCAGTGAGTCCCACCCGTCAAGGGAATTTGACGATTTTACCGGAACTCCAATTACCGGTAAAGTAGTAAGGGAGGCAACCATTCCTGGTAAGTGTGCCGCTCCTCCTGCTCCCGCGATTATCACTTTGATCCCCCTGTCCGCAGCTTTGCTGGCATATTCTACCATCCGGGCGGGTGTTCTATGTGCGGAAACAACTGTAAGTTCAAAGGGGATATCAAAATTTTTAAGCTCGGTTGCTGCAGGTTCCATTACAGGTAAATCGCTGTCGCTTCCCATAATAATTCCAACCACTGGTTGAATTTCTGCGTTTTTCTTTTTTGTCGCCACGAATATTAAAGCCGTTTATTTTTTATTTGGAACCAGGATCAGAAACAATTGTCTTACCATCGCCGGCTTTCAAAAGTCTCTTAATCTTGCTTGCCTGGTGCAATAACTCCTGCCTTTCTTTACTGATGACTGTCACATGCCCCATTTTCCGACCAGGTTTAGTTTCTGCCTTTCCATAGAGATGAATAAAAGCATTATCGATCTGCAAAACTTCTTCGAGGCCGCTATAAACTACGGGTCCTTTAGCATCCGGCTCACCAACGATGTTCACCATGACAGAAGGAAGAATTGCATCCGGATTTCCCATGGGCAGATTCAATACAATTCTCCAAAGCATATCAAATTGCGAACTGTAATGTGCCTCAATGGTATGATGCCCGCTGTTGTGAACTCTGGGTGCAGTTTCATTCACCAGCACATTTCCTTCCCTGTCAATAAACATTTCGATCGCAAAAAAGCCTGGTGATTGAAGTTGCCTGACTACAGAAAGCGCGATTGCTTCCGCTTTCCACATGGCCTTCTCTGAAATATCCGCAGGGCAAAGCTGGAAATCCAGCTGGTTCAAGTATTTGTCAAAAACCATTTCAACCGGTGGATAAATCACTGTTTCTCCTTTGGAATTCATTCCCACCAGCATCGCGATCTCTTTCTGCAAATCAACTTTTTTCTCCAGGATTGCCGGTTCATTAAAACCAAGATTCAGTTCTTCTTTTTTATTCAGAACCTGAACGCCACGACCATCATAACCTCCTGTTGATAATTTATGAACTGCAGGAAGAAAAGCTTGATACTCTGCGAGTTCTTCCAGGTTTTGAGTGACTACATATTCAGGTGTCGGAATGCTGTTGGCCTGATAAAATTGTTTCTGAACAATCTTATCCCTGATAATTCTCAAAGCAGCCGGAGCGGGAAAAATTTTCAATCCCTCCGCCTCTAATGTTTCAAGCGCTTCAATATTTACATTCTCTATTTCAATTGTGAGAACATCCAGGTTTTTACCAAAAGCATAAACATCATCATAAGAACGAATACTCCCCAGCACAAAATGATTGCAAAGGTGTGCAGCGGGGCAATGCGGATCGTTTTCCAGTACCCAGGTTTCCACCGGATAATTTGCTGCCTGCTGTAATAACATACGTCCCAACTGACCGCCACCTAAAATTCCGGCTTTCGTCATATATTCTTTTTTCCGGGCGTGAAGATAGTAAACAGCCGCAACTTCAGCTTTTGTTTCGCAGTTTGAAATGCTATCTTTGTTATCCCTTGGTACCTGACTATCCATATAAAATATTTGAAGACAAGCGTGGAGGATATTTTCTGCTCATGGAATCCCTCGCGATGGCCAGCTGACGGTCTTTTATTTTCTGACTGTAAGTTTTTCTTCATTTATCAAAGACCCCAAAATGGAATCAATTACCAATGCTCGCAGGAGCGTTAATTCAAATGTAGATTTTCTCCCACTCGAAGGAACAGATTATATAGAGCTCTATGTAGGTAATGCTAAGCAGGCCGCGCATTATTATCGTACCGCTTTTGGCTATCAGCCGCTTGCATACTCCGGTCCGGAAACCGGAGATAAGAATAAAGTGAGCTATGTTCTGCGTCAGCAAAAAATAACGCTGATGCTTACTACAGCACTCCATGAGAAAAATACCATTGCCGACCATGTGTATCGTCATGGCGACGGAATCAAAGTGATAGCACTGCGTGTGGACGACGCCACCAAATCCTGGACGGAAACAACAAGCCGTGGCGGTAAGTCATCGATACCACCAACAGAATTCTCAGATAAGGATGGTAAAGTGATAATCAGCGGAATACATACTTATGGAGAGGTGGAGCATCTCTTTATCGAACGAAAGAACTATGATGGAGTATTTCTGCCGGGCTTCCGTAAATGGGAAACCCCTGATTTTAAGAATGAAGAAACAGGATTATTGCACGTTGATCACTGCGTCGGAAATGTAAACTGGAACCAGATGAACCCGTGGGTGAAATTTTATGAAGATGTTATGGGGTTCAGGAACATATTGAGTTTTGACGATAAAGATATCTCTACCGAATACTCAGCCCTGATGAGTAAGGTAATGAGTAACGGGAACGGGTATGTGAAATTCCCAATTAATGAACCTGCTGAAGGGAAAAAGAAATCACAGGTTGAAGAGTATCTGGAATTTTACAATGGGGAAGGGGTACAGCATGTTGCACTTGCTTCCAATAATATTATCCATACCGTATCGGAGTTGCAGAAACGCGGGGTAGAATTCCTACGGGTGCCCGCAGTTTACTATGAAGAATTATTGGATCGGGTGGGAGAGATCGATGAGTCTCTTGAGCCGTTGAAAGAGCTCGGAATCCTTGTTGACAGGGATGATGAAGGCTATCTTTTGCAGATTTTCACTAAGCCGGTCCAGGACCGCCCGACTATGTTCTTCGAGATAATTCAGAGAAAAGGTGCAAAAAGTTTCGGAAAAGGAAATTTTAAGGCACTATTCGAAGCTATTGAACGTGAACAGGAATTGCGAGGAAATTTATAAAATTGTCAAGATTATTCACATTTTAGTTTCAAATGTGGATATCAGGGATTATATTTAAGGAGGCTTAGCGGCTATTTTTGTACGATTCCTTTGCTTAGCACGATTAAGTTGAAGGTACCCATCATTATGAAAAGAAAACTGACAATCATTGTTTGTGTGCTCATTGTTGCGATAAGCGAGGGCAATGCGCAAAATTCCTTTGTGAATTATCAGAAGTCTTTTAATAAGGTGGCTGATGTTTTCCGCAGAAAAGAAGATACTCTTCGCAAGCAATTTGCTTCCAAAAAATTAGAGTGGCCGGCGAAAGACATTTACATCAGGTCTTTCAAATATGACAGTGAACTTGAAGTCTGGATACGTAACAATCCCGACGAGCAATACCAACTGTTCAAAGTTTATAAAGTTTGTGCTCTTGCTGGTTCACTGGGACCCAAAAGAATCCAGGGGGATTACCAGGTTCCGGAGGGTATATATTATATCAACGAATTCAAACACAATAGTGCCTATCACCTTTCACTTGGTTTGAATTATCCCAATGCATCAGATAAAGTACTTTCCGATATGTCGCAGCCTGGGGGTGATATTTATATTCATGGTAGTTGCGTTACCCAGGGATGTATACCGATCACTAATTCCCAGATTGAAGAACTGTATATTTTGTCGTCACATGCAAAAGGATCAGGACAGGATTTTATCCCTGTTCATATTTTCCCTGTGAGGTTTAATGTAGCCAAGAGTGTCGCTTTTCTTAATAATCAGACCAGAAATGATAACGAGCTGAAAGAATTTGAAGCGCGTTTAAAGCTTGTTTATGATCATTTTGAAAAAACAAAAAAACTTCCCGTAATAGCAGTTAATACAAGCGGGGATTACGTGATGTATTAAACTTCATATCACACTTTATCAATTCCATTTGAGCCTGAATTTTTCAGGCTTTTTTTATTACATAAACTGGTCAAATCCTGCATCAATCTGGTTACGTTTTTTTCCCAATCCTGAGGAGAAAAAACAGAAGATTTCAATATTGCCGAACTCGAAACATTCAAAATGTGGAAAAGAAATCCTTCCATTAAAGTAAATGAAACCTTCCTTGAAAATTTGCATACTAACATTAAATTATTCACTGCTGGAACTGCTGTTCGGACAGGTTCTCAGACCACATCATGCCTGTGCCAGTGGAGGCATATAAACCTTGTTAACTGATGACAGGATTTATATTTTGTATTTTGTATTCTTTAATCAATAATTGTGATTTGCCCCAGAGATTATTTATGCAAAAATTGCGTGGCGAAATCAATGTGGTTAGCGGCATTTTAATCTGCAGGCCTTCTGATTCGATTCCGCAGGAGGGAATTTTTATCCTATGTAAAAAGAACATATCGGCCTCCAAAGAGGTTCTTGAATTTATGGAGGACTATACGTCTGAAGTTTATATCCTTTACTTACAATATCTTATCCGAAGCCGTCCCGACCAAATTGATGATTTTCAGGATGCTTATATGAACAAAGCGCTGAAAACAGACGATGGCAAATTTATTTTTTATGTTCATGTCAGTTTTAAAAATAGCGAGGAATTAAAAATGGTTTTCAATCATTATGAAAATCAAGACGACTATACCGAGAGTTTTTTTTATTCGAAAGGAAATATTAATAAGAAACTGATCGCTAAACTGCTGCCCCGCAATTTTGGTCTGATGGATAGTATTACTTTTCCAGCGTTACAAAATGTGGAAAAAAATTGACAATTGTCATGTCGTATAAATACGCATTTTAAAAATATTATTTTGTAGAAATGATTGATAATTAGGCGACATTATTTTCAGTTGCCATACGAACTGGGAATATTTATTCACATTATATAATCCTTGTACAATTATTGCGTTTAAACATGGAAATACCAATATCCTCTGATCATACGACATGGTAGTCGTGAAACCATTTGATTCATCATTTTGAACACCGTTTGAAAATTCAATATTGAAAAACCAAACCTAGTTTTTAAGTTTTGCATAATCCACAAACCATCCGGATAGTGAAATTTTTAAAACTTATCAAGCTGACACATAAATGATGTATCTACCAGACTAGCGACCGGTTCTCCGGTCGCTTTTTTTACTACCACGTTGATATTACTTCATCAGCATCTGTATTGTTTCTGGAGTTTGCTGGCGGAGTAAAATTGTTTTGCCTGCAGAAAGTTTCTGAATTACTTCATCACTATAGTGCCTGATGGTTAAAAGTGTCAGATTTTTTTCAAGCTCTACGTCAAATAATTCAGAGGCTTTTATAGCGAGTTTTTCCAGCCTTTCGGGATTATCATCAATACATAAATGCATACTCACTGCTCCGCTTTGAGTAAGGTTGGGTTTGAGCTTAAGATCATTCAGCATCTGGTACAAAAGTCCTGCTGGCTTCTCATTCACGAAAGAGAAATCAGTTGTATGAAGATCCACCTTTACCTGGTTATATTTCCATATAATAATTGGCGGAAGTGAGTTGACAGCATTGTTATGAATAATCGTTCCGGGAAGACTCGCATCCAGGAAACATTTTACGATCAATGGAATTCCTTTGTTCTGCAAAGGTTTGATGGTTTTTGGATGAATCACCTGTGCACCATAATAAGCCATCTCTATTACTTCATCATAATTCAGTTCTTTCAGAAATACAGCATCCGGTTGAATTTTTGGATCTGCATTCATTACACCTTCCACATCCTTCCATATCGTTTGACTTTCCGCATTAAGGATATTTGCAAAAACTGCAGCGGAGTAATCGCTTCCTTCACGTCCGAGGGTAGTGCTTTCATTTTCATCGGTTGATCCGATAAATCCCTGCGTTACGACGAAGGGACACTTTTCAAATAACGGAATAACCTTTTCGATTACCTGCTTTGACGTGTAGTTCCAATTGATGCTGGCATCCCGGAAATTATCATCTGTTCTGAAAATATCTCTTACATCAATCCATTCATTTTTCAAACCAGCTTCTTCAAGGCTCGCACTGAATATCGTAGTGGATAATAATTCTCCGATGCTCACAATCTGATCGTAATAGTAATCATAATCACGAACGGGTTTATCATGCAAAAGCCATTCAACTTCTGTATAAAAAGACTCCAGTCTTTCTTCCGCTTTCAACGCTGTTTTTACAAGCAGGTATTTGGCCATATCCGAATGGGCTTTTTTTACCTGTCTGAATAGCTGAAGAGCTTCCTGGGAGTTTCCTGAATAAAACGCTTCAGCCACTTTCTCAAGCGAGTTCGTGGTTTTGCCGATTGCCGATACCACGATCAGAATTTTTTCATCCCTGTAACTGGTAAGGATTTTTGCCACATTCTGAATACGTTCAATAGAATTTACACTGGCTCCGCCGAATTTGAATACTTTCATATATGGTTAAACCGTTGGATAAAATCCGGTAATATCGTGCAAATTATTACTTATCCCAGATAAATAATGTAATCACAAGCCAGTGAATGGCCCTTAATTTCTGAAAAAACTTCAATGATTGTTTATGATGGTTAACCGAAAAATTTTAACGCTGGATGAATTCACTATACAACAGATGCGGGCCTTTCCTCACGCGACAGGAGAACTCTCAAATCTTCTTCGTGACCTGGGTCTTGCTGCAAAAAGAATCAATGTAGAAGTGAATAAAGCCGGGTTGGTAGACATATTGGGAGATGCAGGTGAAATCAATGTGCAGGGTGAAGATGTAAAAAAACTGGATGTATATGCAAATAACCAGGTAATGGGAGTACTGAAGCATGGAATCAGCTGCGCTGGTATTGGTAGTGAAGAGCTGGATGATTTTATCGCTTTTGATGATCCCGTCAGCAATAATTCAAAATATGTTTGCATGTTTGATCCGTTGGATGGAAGCGGAAATATCGATGTAAATGTTTCGATCGGAACCATCTTCAGCGTATATCGTCGGGTAACGCCAAAAGGTCAACCTGTTTCGAGAGAAGATTTTCTACAGGCTGGTATAAACCAGGTTGCAGCCGGATATATTGTGTACGGTTCATCAACCATGTTAGTCTATGCAACTAGGCGTGGAGTAAATGGATTTACGCTCGATCCATCCATCGGGGAATTTTCACTGAGTCATCCAAATATTCAATGTCCTGAATTCGGTAAAATATATTCGGTTAATCACGGAAATTTTTTTCAATACGAGAAACCCGTTCAGGATTACATACAGGTCTGTCAGCAAAAAACAAAAGAAACCGGTGGCCCGTATACGCAACGATATATCGGCAGTATGGTTTCTGATCTCCATCGTAACCTGATTAAAGGTGGTATTTTTATGTACCCCGCAACAAAAGATAAACCGAAAGGGAAATTGAGGTTACTTTATGAATGTAACCCGTTTGCATTTATTGTGGAAGTAGCTGGTGGAAAAGCAACCAATGGAAAGGTGAGAATACTGGATATCGTGCCAACAGAATTACATCAGCGAAGCACCCT
Organism: Pollutibacter soli; assembly: GCA_029269725.1. Classification (GTDB taxonomy): domain Bacteria; phylum Bacteroidota; class Bacteroidia; order Chitinophagales; family Chitinophagaceae; genus Pollutibacter; species Pollutibacter soli. Next base: position 586,468 of record JARJHS010000001.1, read on the forward strand.
GTTTATTGGAAGCAAAGGAATGATGGAAGAACTTGAATCTTTTTTGCAAAGAGAAAATGCCTGAAATTACAGACTATACCGCAGTTCATGCCAAAGCCTTTTACGATCTCAACAGGAAATGGCTGGATCAGTTTAATCTCACTGAAAGTCATGACCTGATGATTCTTGATGATCCACAGGGAACGATTATCGATCGGGGTGGAGCAATTTTTGTTGCTGTGGAAAAAGATGAAGTCATCGGAACTGCAGCAATTATCAAAGAAGGAGATCATGGTTTTGAATTGGCAAAAATGACTGTCGCGGAGGCGCATCGCGGGAAAGGAATAAGCAAAATGCTGATTGAGAAATGTATTGAAAAGGCAAAAAAACTTGGTGCTGATCATCTTAGCCTATTTTCAAATCATCGTTTGAAAGAAGCTATAAAACTTTACGAGAAATATGGTTTCGAGCATCGTGAAGTAAAAGATGCGCCTTTCGAAACAGCCGATATTTCAATGATTTTGTACCTGTAAAATCCGGATAACTATTAAACTGGTTAAAATACAACCGGTAAAATTGATAAGTATTATTTTCGCAACGACTAAAAATGGATATGTGTTACCCTTTAGGAGGCTTCTATCCAATATCTGATCTTAAAAATCGAATATGAAAAAAACTTTTGTGCTCTCTGTATTTGTCGTATCAGGATATGCTCTCTTTGCCCAGACTACAAAACCCGCAAATAAACCCGTATCAAAACCGGCAGGATCAACAAAGCCAGCATCTGTGGCAGGCTCTTCTTCTGGATTGAAAACGACTATGGACAGTTGTAGCTATGCTATTGGTATGCTGGACGGAAATTTTTTCAAGATGCAGGGGGTGACTGAGATTAATGCCAAAATGCTCGGCCAGGGATTTGAAGATATGCTGAAAAATAAACCATTAATGAGTCCTGAACAGGCGGATCAGCTGATCCGTCGTGAGCTCTCAAAAATGGCGAAGAAAAAAATTCAGCCGACCATTGATGAAGGTGAAAAATTTCTCGCTGAAAATGCGAAAAGACCTGGCGTGAAACAGACTGCCAGCGGCCTGCAATATGAAGTATTAAAAGAAGGATCGGGGGAACATCCGGTACCCACGAGCATTGTTAAGGTACATTATACCGGTACACTGATTAACGGTCAGAAATTCGATAGCTCAAGAGATAGAGGTCAACCATATGAAACTGCTTTAACTGATGTGATCACGGGATGGACTGAAGGCGTTGGTCTGATGACTCCCGGATCAAGATATATGCTGTATGTCCCTTACCCCCTCGGTTACGGTATTCAGGGAAGTGGCGCGATCCCGGGAGGAGCAGCATTGATTTTCGATGTTGAACTTGTTGAAATTGTAAAGCTATAATATGCCTGAAACGATAGACCTGAGATATCCTATTGGAACCTTTCAACCTGTTGCATATTCAGATAAAATCCGCGAGAGCTGTCTTGCTGATATAAGGTTTTTACCCCAGGCACTCGAAGCTGCTGTTCAAAACCTGGACGAGCATCAGTTACAAACACCATATCGCGAAGGAGGATGGAACGTCAAGCAGGTTGTACATCACGTGGCGGATAGTCACATGAATGGCTACACGAGAATCAAACTCGGTTTGACTGAAGATTTCCCAACGATAAAACCTTATGACGAAGTTGCCTGGGCGAATTTGGCCGATATAGACGAGGTTCCCATCAACGTTAGTCTCACTTTGTTACATGCACTACACCAGCGTTGGTTTGTAATAGTGAATAATATCAGGCAGGATGAGTGGGAAAGAAAAGTATTTCATCCGGAAAGCAAAAAGGAAATGTCTGTCTGGTACCTGTTCACGCAATATGCCTGGCATGGTCGCCATCACACGGCACATATAAATCGATTGAGGGAGAGAATGGGATGGGGTTGAACCACGGAAATCAAAGTTCATAAGTTTGAGACTAGAAGGAGAGACAACGCATGCGTTGTGCGAATTCAAAACCTGACTGTGTAAAGGTGTTGAAACTACTCATCACTGTCATTGTGATCACGAACTATAAACTAAAACTATCAACTGCTACTTACTCCTCACTACCATAATGGAATGGAAAACGCTTAAATCAGAATACCTCTTCAAAGACCTATGGTTTACTGTGCGCAAAGACACGTGCGAAAGGCCTGACGGAAGAATCGTGTCGCCATATTATGTATATGAATTTCCAACCTGGGTGACGGCTGTGGCTTTGACAAAGGATAGCCAATTCATTTTTGAAAGACAATATCGTCATGCATTAGGTAAAACAATACTGGAGATTCCTGGTGGATGTGTGGATGATACGGATGCAAGTCTCGAAGATGCTATCAGAAGAGAAATGCTCGAAGAGACCGGTTATCAATTTGAAAAAATGGAGTATCTCGGCGGAGTATCTGCCAATCCTTCAACACATAATAATCTGATGCATTATTTCCTGGCGACAGGCGGTGAAAAAGTCACTGTTCAGGAACTTGATGCGAATGAAGATATCGAAGTACTACTGCTCAGCCTGGATGAAGTGAAATCTTTACTCAGAAATAAAGAGATTGTCCAAAGCATGCACGTGACTGCGCTGTTTTATGCTTTGGAAAAACTGGGTGAAATCGACTACTGATTACCGGTACGCTGTTATTTCAATTTTTAACTGCCTTTGAATTTCACTTTTCGTTTCCGTTCAACCGTCTGTTTAGCCGCCGGGAAGAGAATCTGCATTCCTGTAAAAATTTACTTAACAAATGTGAAACAAATGAATTACATTTATTTTGTTAAGCAAATTCTATAAAATGATTGACCATTCTCTCGGCGAATTTGAAGAACTCGTTTTATTAATGGTGGCGGCTTTGCATGACGAAGCTTATGGGGTTTCGATACTGGATGAGCTCGAGGCAAAACTTGGGAAATCATTAAACATAAGCGCCGTTCACGTGGCTTTGAAGCGGATGGAGAACAAGGGATTTGTAAGGTCCCGTTATGGCGGGATTACCAGTGATCGCGGTGGCAGGAGGAAAAAATATTATGTAGTTACTGCACTCGGAAAGAAAATGCTGGATACTCAATACGAATTGAGAAACAGTATCTATAAACGCATTCCCAAAATTTCTTTCGGATGATTCGGCCACCAGCAAAAGCATCTGCATTTCTCCGATGGTTTTGTCGGGAAGATTGTATCGAAGAAGTCGAGGGTGACCTGATCGAAATTTTTGATAAAGAGGCAATACAATTCCCTCAAAGGGCCAGGTGGAAATTTGTTTGGTCCGTTATTAAACATTTCAGACCGGAATATATAAAACCGCTTGGAAAGTTTAATCTTAAAACAATCGCCGTGCATAAAACTTATTTCACCATCGGTTGGCGCAACTTACTGCGCCAGAAGGGCTACTCAGCTATTAATATTGGCGGTCTTGCCATCGGAATGATGGTGGCAATTTTAAATGGATTATGGATCTTCCACGAATTGTCCTACAATCAATATTTCGAAAATTATGATCGCGTTGCTCAGGTTGCGGAGTCGGGAATCCGGCAGGAAAATGGGGAACCGTACCTGGCCACAACAATGACATTTCCTTTAAGCACCGCTCTGAGGGAAAATTACAATCAGCATTTCAAGCATGTTGTAAGAACAACATTTTCAATGGAAAAAATTCTTACTGCCGGAGATACAAAAATTTTGTCGGCAGGTTTATCTGCTGATCCGGAAATTGCTGAAATGCTGACATTGAAAATGATCAGAGGTAACCGCAAGGCATTGGAGCCAATGCATTCAATAATATTATCGAAATCAATTGCAATCGCGTTGTTCGGTGATGCGGATCCAATCAATAAAACCGTGCGACTCAATAACAGCAGTGATGTAAAAGTAACGGGGGTGTATGAAGATTTTCCCGGGAATACGACATTCAGTGATGTAAAATTTTTTACTCCATGGAGTTTGTTTGTTACCGAAAACAAATGGATCCAGCAAAGAGCTTTAACAGATTGGAGAAATCATTTTTTAAGAATCTATGTTGAGGTTCCCGAAGATCAGACCTATGATGTTGTATCGGGTAAAATCAGGAACGCACTGCATTTTGCACCTGAAGATATCGAACAGAGAAAAAAAGAGAATGCCGCTTTGACTCTTTATCCTATGAGTGACTGGCACCTGCATCCAACTTACGTTCGGCAAGGCCAGATGCAACCTTTACTCATGATCAAATTGGTAGGAGCGATTGGAGCATTTGTATTGTTTTTAGCATGTATCAACTTTATAAATCTCAGCACAGCCCGGGCCGAAAAAAGAGCAAGAGAAATCGGCGTCCGCAAAACCATTGGTTCCGACCGAAGCCGTTTAATAACACAGTTTTTTACTGAATCATTTTTAATCGTTGTGCTCTCTTTTGCTGTTTCGTTAATGCTTACAATACTTATTCTTCCGCTATTTAATAAAATTACAACTGACCAGGTTCGAATCCCTTTTACCAGTGCATGGTTCTGGGTTTCGGTGATACTGATCATTTTTATTACAAGTCTGCTCGCAGGTTTTTATCCAGCGATCTATCTCTCATCATTTAACCCCATCAGGGCATTGAAGGGGTCACTTAAAACGGGTAAGATAACATCTATTCCCAGGAAAGTCCTGGTAGTTTTCCAGTTCTCCATATCTGTGATCCTGATCATAGGTACGGCGGTTGTATATCGCCAGATCCAGTATGCAAAAGATCGCCCGGTTGGATACGATCGCAATGGCTTGATAATGGTACATAAAAGAACTGATGATTTTACAGGCAAGTATCAGATTCTCCGGGATGAATTAAAAAAAACGGGAACGGTTTATGAAGTTTCGGAATCGATGGGGCCCGCAACTCAAATGTATTCTAATAACAACGGATGGCAGTGGGGAAACCATGAGCCAAACTGGGATCAAAGTTTCGGAACACTTGCGGTTTCTGCTCTTCATGGTAAAACCATTGGATGGGAATTTATCCAGGGGCGCGACTTCGACCCTGCGATTCTCACAGATTCATCAGGAATTGTTATCAACGAGTCCGCTTTAAAATTTATGGGTCTGGAAAATCCCATAGGCGAACCCGTTAGTTGGTATTGGTGGACTGATAAGAGCCGTGTATTAAATTATAAAATTCTCGGAGTGATTAAAGATCCGGTTATGGAATCCCCTTACGGCTCTACTGAACCGGCGATATTTTTTCTGAAAGGACATAATGGGTCCACCAGCTGGATCAACATTAAAATCGATCCAAAGGTTAGTATGAGTAAAGCTTTACCGGTTGTCGAAAAAGTATTTAAGAACATTGTACCAGCAGTACCGTTTGAATACGAGTTTGCCGACGAGGAATACGCACGCAAGTTCGGTAAAGAAGAAACAATAGGAAACCTGGCGACTTTCTTCGCAATACTTGCTGTGCTTATCAGTTGTCTTGGTGTACTGGGACTAGCTTCATATATGGCTGAAACCCGTGTCAAGGAAATTGGTATTCGAAAAGTACTTGGTGCGTCTGTTGCAGGACTGTGGCGTCTGCTTTCTGTTGATTTTGTATGGCTGGTTTTGATCGCCTGTCTGATTTCGGCCCCGGTTGCCTATTTGCTGATGAATCAATGGTTGCAGAAATTTGAATACCGCACAGGAATTTCATGGTGGCTATTCGTTGAAACAGCCGTTTGTGCTACAGCAATTACACTCATCACCATAAGTTACCAGGCAATCAAGACAGCAAGATTGAATCCAGTGAAAACGTTACGGTCAGAATAGTTCCTCTGATAGTTACGTGAACAAGGAATATTAGGAATTGAAATAAATCAATTAAAATTTAGCAGTATTAACTTCGCCAACAAGGAACACACTGCCGCAAACTAAAATGAGATCATTGTTTTTTGAATGATTTTTTGCAGACTGAATAGCAATATTCACATCGGCAAATATGTCACCTGTCAGATGGTATTCGCTGGCTTTTTGTTGAAGCTCAGTTTCAGAAAGTGCTCTTGGAATCTGTGCTTTTGAAAAATAATACCTTGCAGTTTTTGGTAACAGATTCAATACCGGATTTATATCTTTATCACGAACCATGCCTAACACAATGTGCAGGTTTTCGTAATTCATTAACTCGAGTTGAGTAACTACCTGCCTGACTCCCGCTTCGTTGTGTGCTACATCAAGAATGATATCGGGCTTTTGATGGATCAGTTCCCATCGACCATGAAGTCCTGTAAATTTTTTCACATTTTGCAATCCGGACTTTATGTGCTCTTTGCTGATATTAAATCCACGCTTGTGCAGTATCGGTATCGCAGAAAGTACCGGTAGTAAGTTTTTGGTCTGGTAAAATCCGGTGAGGTCAAGTTCGATGTTTTGCCTTTCGTGAATTAACTCATCTTCCACAGTCACTGTCAAATGATGATGTTCATATTTCCAATCTGCGACCATATATTGCTGATCGGCAAAAATTAAAGGAGAGGAACATTCGTCTGCTTTTTCTTTAAAAACATCTTTGGTTTGAACATCAGTTTCTCCAACAATTACCGGTGTATGCGGTTTTATGATGCCTGCTTTTTCTCCCGCGATCTTTTTCAGCGAATCTCCCAGGATATTTGCATGATCCCAGCTGATATTGGTGATGATAGATAACTCAGGTAAAATGATGTTCGTGCTGTCAAGTCTTCCACCCAAGCCCGTTTCAATAACGGCAACATCTACCCGCTTTTCCGCAAACCAGTAAAACGCCATAGCTACCGTCAATTCGAAAAAACTCGGTTCGATTTTATCGATCAGTGGCTTTACTTTTTCCGTGAAATCAACCACAAATTCTTCATTGATCATTTCACCATTGATCCTGATCCGTTCCCCGAAATGAACCAGGTGTGGCGAAGTGTACAGACCCGTCAAATATCCTGCTGATTGCAGAACGGAAGCCAGCATATGACTTACAGATCCTTTGCCATTTGTGCCGGCAATATGAATTGATCTAAATTGATTCTGCGGATTACCAAGAGCATCGCAAAGCGCAATTGTATTTCCCAGGTCTTTTTTATAAGCTGCGGTTCCGATACGACTGAACATCGGAAGACGTTGATAGAGAAAATCGAGGGTTTCCGTATAAGTCATTTACAGTAAGGAGTAAAAGTCAGGAGCAGTGAAAAGTGTAAAGATAAGCGTAGAAGGTTTAAACTCGAAAGTTTAAAGTGGTGGGTGATAGGTGTTACGGGTATCAGTTTGGAGTAAGGACGGGATCAAAAATATACGCTCTGTAACCCTTTTACCAGCTTAAAAATTTAAAAGAAATTCTCTGCTACGATTTTTTGAAAGACTAATTTTTCAATCTGAAATTGAAAATGATGGTACCGAGTTGTTCGTCACTACCCGTTGAAGTTGCATTCATTTTTAACTGCCTTGCTTTGCGAAGTGCGATCTCGCGCATGCCTGCGTCGGATGTTGTAGAGCCGCGGGGCTGATAAGTTGCACTTAAAACATTTCCTGCTTTATCAACACGGATATCAACAGCAACTTTTGCATTTTCATTAAACTCATCTTCAAAAGAAGGCAGACTTCTGAAAGATCGACCTGTCAATCCGCGTGAAATGGAAACACCACTCTTACCTGAGCCACCACTCCCGGTATAACTATCAGAATCCGGATTGCCGTTTATTTTGCCCTGGTCACCCTTACCACCAGCTACCCCCTGGTTTTTACTGTTATTCCAGGTATCTGCATTGTTACCACCGCTTCCGGATCCGTCACCTCCCTTATATACATTCTTTGGTTTTGGCGGAGCCGGCTTTGGATTATCCACCACCTGTGGCTTTGTTGTCGTTGGTTTTACCGGTGCAGCATTTTCCTTTTCGGGAACTTTTGTCGCTTTGGGCTCTGGTTTAACGGGTTTGGGAATCACAGCTTCCGGAGCTTCTTTATCGTTATCGTTAGTTTCCACTTCTTTCAAAGGATCCGCAGCAGTAACCTGGGTCCTGGGAGGAGTGTTGACTTCCTTTTCCTCTGCAGCCGGAGGCCCGGGAATTAAAGGTTGCACATCACCTATCCCTGTCTCGCTGTTTCCCAGATTTACTTCAATTCCTTCTTCTTCCGGAATCTGCTGAGGTGCAGGAGGAGCCCAGGATATTATTAAGGCCAGAAAAATCAACAGACCACAGATGATACCTGTGATGGTGCCGGCTTTCAGATTCTTTTGTCTTTCGAAATCGTTCATGAGATGGGTAGTAAGTACAAATCTAAAACCTATTATGTTAGGAGTATGCGAAAAAAGTTATCAGATGACATTAGTTGGCTGGTAGTGAGTTCAAAGTTCATTGTTCATATTTTGAAACAGCCAGCTGAACGGTAATAGTTTGAAAGACGCACCGATTACCTATCCTTACTTCACTTTTTACAATATATTAAACGTTCTGCACTTATGCTGATAACTGGCAACCGGCAATTTATCATCAATGCGCAAAATCAGCTGCAAAATCCCCTTTGATCCGCTCTATTGGCGGATTGAAATAGCCATATTTCAGATCAGGAAACTCTTCTTTTAATTCCTTCATTATATTGGCAATACCGAATGCATTTCCCGTGTCAGTCACACGAATCTTTCCGAGATACCAATCAGGATCAATGTTAAAATTTCTCCACTGGATCATTTTCAAACCTGTTTCGCGGATCAGCTTACGCAGCGCTTCATATTCTTCTTCGCTATCAGTCATACCAGGGAACACAAAATAGTTGATAGAGGTCCATCCACCGAAGCTGTTTACCACTTTCAGGCTTTCCACAATATCTTCGAACACGTAGTTATTAGGGAGGTAATATTTTTCATAAATATGTTTCCGCGCAGAGTTGGTACTTACACGAATAGAATTCAATCCCGCTTCGCATAACTTTCGCACTGCATCGGGTTTTGAGCCATTTGTGTTTATATTGATACTTCCCTTTGAAGTATGTTTACGCATTTCGGTTATGCTTTCCCGGATCGTTTCCCACATGAGCAAAGGTTCGCCCTCGCAACCTTGTCCAAAACTGACAATCGGATAGGGCGCCGTCTCCAGGTGAGGCACGGTAAATTCAACGATCTCTTCGGCAGACGGTTTGAACTGAAGTCTGTCCTGTGTCGAAGTAATCGTTTCATCCGAAGGTTGAAAAGAAATACAGCCGATGCAATTGGCATTACATGCCGGTGATGAAGGCACCGGACATTCCCATCTTCCTATAAAAAAATTTCTTGCGGCAGGACAGTGATAAGTAAGACAGCAATTTTCTGCAAGATGTTTTACAAGTCTGTTATGCGGATAGGCTTTCAGCAATTTTTCCACACCGTGTTCAATCTCATTCTCGTGATATCCTGCAGATTCCTGGCGGATATCCTGTTCAATCCTCAACGCAGTCACATAAAATTGATTGTTAAACCATCCGGCTGCAGTGTAACAAAACAAAGGCAATGTTTCCGCTTCGGGTTTTGATTCAAAAGCTGCGAGGTATAGGCCAGTGTGCGCCGGGGGGATAAAAGCAGCAACGGCCCATCCTTTTTCGCAAAGCCGCATCTCACCGGTTCTGACATCAATGCCTATTCCGCGCCGATCGGGTAGTTCGTATAAGGAACCGCCTTCGGGAAGAGGGATCCATGAAGCGAGTTCTACTTCAAAAGCATCCCAACCGCTTCGCCCGATCGCGTACAATGACCTGTCTTCAAAAATATTACCCTTTCCGTCAGAATACAGCACGAACGGGGATTTGCGCAAAAAACTCATGCGCAAATTTAGTTCAAAGTTTAATTTTTAGAATTGAAAGTTTGGTGGCAAGGCGGGAGTAAAGAGGCAGAAGGCAGGAGTGAACAGCCGGCTTTTAAAACTATAATTTTAAAAATACGCGGCAGGCAATAGATATCCCGGTACAAGCGATTAAAAAAATCAAAAAAAATATTAGCGCACAATTTGAAATTGGAGTAACACAGAATCTCATTAATATGAGAAAAAATGATCTGCTGCTCTGCCCGGTGCCTCAGAAAATGAAAATGAAATATGAACTAATTCTTCAAATAGTATCCTTTATACTGACTAATAATCTCCAGGTCATCCACTGAAAGTTCTCTATTGAGTTCGTACCTGTAGATCTTTTCTGAGCGAGTGATCATTATGATTTCGGCGTTCGTTATTTCCACATCAGTAATTTCCACCCAGGGAATAAAGATATCGTTGGGAATCCCGGGAATGTTGATGCCTAAGTGTTGTATTGAAATTCTCTCTTTGTCGATCGTTTTTTTCTCATTGTAAAAAAGGTAAATAAATGATCCTGCGACGATGGCCTGGATAATTCCTGCAATCCAATCCTGTCTTATTAAAAGCAAAATGCAAAAGGTAGAAAATACAATTACCTCAGTGAGTCTGAAAAACAAGTTGAATCTTGGCGAATCCGACATCAGATCTTTTCCGGCGACAATCAACACAAGTATGTCTGCAGCTACCAATAACTGAGCCCAGAAATAAAACCTGCTCGCATCGGGGAGCTGAACGTAAAGAAATGCATTTGCAACAATCAGGATAGCAGCTAACAGATGCAGAGGTCTTCCTGCTTTTTTTACCTGCTGAAAATCCGGATGGATTACGGAGACGGCAATTGGACTCATATGCAGCTTTTCGACTGTGATGCGTTAGGTAACAGATTCCATAAAAGGTTATGTAATTATTTCCAAACGAATCCCGGGGTAACCGGTAATTCAATCTGCCAATCAAATATTTCTTTTACTCTTCACGTATGCATTGAACTCCGGCTCACTGACGCGGGAATCTTCAGCCAGCTCCAATTGAAGAAGTTTATTTCCGGCCAGCTCAATACTTAACAGTCCATCTTTTAAAATAAGGTGTTGTATTTCCTGCCACATGATCTGCCGTTTCCATAAAGAAATCAGCTCGATTCCTTCCTCGCCAATACTCACTTTTGTAGGACGGGCCAATCTGTAAGCAACAAAAGCCAATACTAAAAACAAAATCCCCATGAGGTTAAAAAGCGGAATCAATATTAGTGCAAGTCCGATGATGAGAAGAGTGAAATGTCCCGGAATCCTGAATTTCACAGTGAATATATTCCAGAAAAACATTGAGGTGATCAATATTGCTGCGATCAGGTTGAGAATGCTCAGGTCCCTGTAATACCGAACGAGGAAAATTATAATGCCGAGAATAATAAGAAGATTGATTGTAGTACGCTGTCTTTTCGCAGATTGATCTCTTACAGAAAAAACATATTGATGGGCGGCCATAAAAATCTAATTGGAAGCCACCATGAAATGACACAATTTGAACAGTACCCTCGCACCGACATTCTCATCCCATTCATTACTGCTGATACCCGTTTCGCTGAGATCAAAACCGATCAGCTTTTTGCCGCTGGAGATGAGTTTTTTTAAAAGAAAATTGATCTCATCAAACTCAAACCCGCCTGGTACTGGTGTGCCTGTATAGGGGCAAAGTTTCTGATCAAGACCATCGATATCAAAACTCACATATACTTTTTCCGGTAATTCTGAAACAATGTCTTCAGCGATCCTGTTCCAGGTCTCGCCACAGTATATACGCTCTCTGATCTGTTTACTTGTAAATGCTGAAATTCTACCTTCACTTTTGTTAATATATTGAAATTCACCATCACTGAAATCGCGGATACCGGTTTGTACTACTTTTGTTACCTGGGGAATTTCCTTAAGTACATTGTACATGATAGAAGCGTGAGAGTGGGTAAAGCCTTCGTAGGCTTCGCGAAGGTCGCAATGGGCATCTATTTGCAGGATCCCAAACGATGAGTGATTTTCTGCAAGTGCTTTTAGAAATCCTAAAGCTGTACTATGGTCTCCGCCAACAATTCCAACAAGTTTTCCCTTTTCTAACAACTCTGAGGTCTGGTCAAACACCCATTTGTTCAAAAACATGCTACCCTCATTGACTTCCTTAAGGGTTTTACACATGAACTTATTATTGGAGATATTTTCACCCTGGGAAATATAATTGATATAGAGTTCAGCTTCTTTGCGCAGATAATCGCTTTTGAGCAGGATCTTCTTATCGGCCTCGCGCATATAGAAACCTTTTTTCCATACATCGCGCATATCCTCATCAAATATATCGATCTGAAGTCCTGATTTAAACATCCTTTCCGGCGCACGGGCAGTTCCGGCTTTATAACTTACAGTAACTTCCCAGGGAACAGGTACCAATACCAGGCTGGCATCATCTTCGGTAAAAGGGAGGCCAAATATGTTGTTATTGGGGTTGCCAGCTGCGTTGTGGTCAAATAGCGAAAGATCAGCCATAATAGCTCGAAAATTATTGACAATTCCGCCAAATCGAATCTTGCGGTTTTCTACAGGAAAGGGTGCAAGTTAGTTTAGATTGGGAAAGCACCAAAAAATAGAAATTGCAGGGTTAGTCTATTTCCCGGAAATCCCCCGTCGTTATTCCAATTGGAGAGTCCGGGAAAGCCAATGTTAATAACTAACCCCTAAATTCTAATCCCAGCTTTAACAATCTTTATCCATGTATTGAAATTTCGACTGCATTTTTCAACTAAATTTGCAATGCTTTTAACAAAGCAGACTCATGAAGAAACTGCAGATCATTATGCTCGTGGCGATTGCCGTGGTTATTGCCGGGTTAATAACCATGATGCAGGATATTTCCACTTATGATTCGATCGCTTCGGCAAGAAACAAAGAAGGAAAATTTGTACACCTGATTGCCAAACTGGATAAGACCAGTCCGGTAGAGTATGACCCGATCAAGGACCCCAATTACCTGAGCTTTTACGCCATTGATTCGCTGGGTTCAAAAACAAAAGTTGTCTATCTTAATTCCAAACCGACGGAGTTTGAACACAGCGAGCGCATTGTACTTAAAGGTAAAATGCAGGGAGAGGTTTTTCAGTGTAAGGAAATTCTCCTGAAATGTCCTTCCAAATACAAAGACGATCCTACTCAGCAAATGAAGCAATTGAATACTTCATCATCAGAGGCAAATACGCCTGCAACCGATGAAAAGAAGTATTAATTTATACTCCCTGAACCTATATCATGCCGTACGAAGGTGAACATTTAGTTATTGGCCAGATCGGCCACTTTGTCGCATTGCTGGCATTTGCAGCATCACTGGTTGCGACAATGGCATTCTATAAATCGACAGTTGCCAGAACACCCATTGAGGCAGAAAGCTGGAAGAAAATGGGACGAACGGCGTTTGTACTGAATGCAATTGCTGTATTTGCCATTTTTATTACCCTCTACCTGATCATCTATAATCACTACTTCGAGTATAAATATGCGCATCAGCATTCCAAACGCAGCCTGGATATGCAATACCTGCTGAGTTGTTTTTGGGAAGGACAGGAAGGAAGTTTTATGCTCTGGAGTTTCTGGAACAGTGTGATTGGTTTGGTTTTGTTGCGCACCGCTAAACAGTGGGAAGCACCAGTAATGACGATGGCATCACTGGTACAATTGTTCCTTGCAACATTTTTAACCGGTATCTATTTCTTTGATGTAAGGCTGGGTTCAAGCCCGTTTGTACTGATGAGGAATGAATTTCCCGACGCCGAAATATTCAAAGACCCTCAGTATCTCATCAAATATCTTCGCGATGGAAACGGATTAAATATTCTCCTGCAGAATTACTGGATGGTCATTCATCCACCTATTGTGTTTCTCGGTTTTGCTTCATCGCTGGTACCATTTGCTTATGCAGTAGCAGGGCTATGGAAAAATGATCATAAAGGGTGGATTTCTCCCGCAATGCCCTGGGCTCTTTTCTGTGGTGGAGTACTCGGCCTTGGTGTGATGATGGGAGCAGCATGGGCATATGAATCACTGACCTTTGGGGGTTACTGGGCCTGGGATCCGGTTGAAAATGCATCAATGGTGCCCTGGCTAACGCTGGTTGCAGGCATTCATACAATGCTGATTTTCCGTAGTACCGGGTTTTCACTCAAGGCAACCTATCTTTTTATTCCGATCAGTTTTCTGCTGGTCATTTATTCTACTTTTCTTACACGTACCGGCGTGTTGGGCGACACTTCAGTACATTCTTTTACCGGGGAAGGCAACTCACTTTACTGGCATCTTTTATTAATGATAGGCGTTTTTGCCGCAATACCGGTAATACTTTACATACGCAGAAGGAAGTCCATACCTGTTGTAAGGAATGAAGAAAACATGCATTCGCGTGAATTCTGGATGTTTGTAGGATCGCTTTTGTTTTTTGTTGCGGCGATATACGTCATCATACTTACATCGCTGCCTTTTATCAACAAACTTTTCGGGACCCAATGGGCGATCGGGGAGAATGTAGAATACGTGTACAACCGTGTAATGATCATGGTGGCATTGGTTATCACATTTCTCTCTGCATTTGGTCAGTTTTTAAAATACAAAGGCACAACTCGCCAGTACTTTATTTCAAAAATAGCTTTACCAGCAATTATTGCAATTGTTGTGTCAGCTATCATCAGTTTTGTTGGTGGAATTGACTACGACAGACATGGCGCTGGATTTCTGGTTGCTATTCATCTTTGTTTGTGGGCGGCCATTTTTGCTGCAATCGCGAATGGAGCTTACATATTTTCTGTACTCAAAGGGAATCTCAAAGCTGCTGGTGCAGCAATCGCCCATGTTGGCTTTGGGATGATGATTGTAGGCATTTTAATTTCCTCTGCGAATAAGGAATTGCTCTCTTTGAATCGTACAGGTATTGCGATGCCTGGACTAAAGGATGCTAAAGGAAGAGATGAAAATCCACTGGAAAACCTCACTTTGATCCATGGCATACCAACGCCAATGGGAAAATACATGGTGACTTACGAAGGTGATTCAACGGAAAAGAAAAACAACAGGGTATATTTCAAGATCCGATTCAGCGAACTTGATTCTACGGGCAACAGCAAAAAGGATTTCTATGTACAGCCCAATGCTTTCCTCGTAAAATCAGGTGAGGGCACCAATCTTTCATCGAACCCCGGATCAAAACATTATATCCACCACGACGTATTCGTTTATATTACCTCATGGTTGAATCCTGATAACATTTCCGATACTGCAACATTCAGGATGAGAACAGTCAAAGCCGGAGATACTGTTTTCTACTCCAACGGGTTTGCCGTAGTCAACAGGATTATTTCTGCTAACAAATATGACAACAAAGATTTGCCGGTGGTAGACAGTGCATGGCTTTCAGAAGTATCGGTGTATGCAAAGGATGGAAGAGAGTTCCAGGTACAGCCGGCTTATTTTGTAAAGGACAATCAGCCTACCGTTAAAACTGATACTGTCATATCTCAGAGCGTAATCTTCAACCTGATTAAAAAGAATTCCGGCGAAATTCAGGTCGGAATAAAAGAATCCGATGCTGTTATGCGCTATATCACCTTAAAGGCATTCAATTTCCCGATGATCAACCTTCTTTGGTTAGGAACGATCTTCATGGTCATTGGATTTATGGTGAGCATGGTTTACAGATTTAATCGTACGCGGATCGGGTGAGGAGCAGGTAACGTTCCACTTAAAATCTTAACAGTTCAACCTCAATGTTTTCGTGGAATGGTTATGAATTCCTGAGTTATTGAAGTAATTTGTTGTCTGATGCAAATTGGAGCCTGGAAACATACCATGTCAACCCTCACATGTGTACTGATGTTTTTATTCATCGGTTCATCATCTTTTGCTCAGGAAACCAGCTCCGGACGAAATGATACTTTAAGTGTTCCCATTATTATTGTTGGACAGGATACCATGACCTATGCAGAATTGCAGGGGGTTTACGTATGGGGGAAAATGACTCCTGAACAAAGAGAAAAATACAGGAAGTGGACGCGGTTACGTAATGCCGTCTACGTTACTTATCCCTATGCAAGAAAAGCCAGTTTGATATTTATCGACATTAATGAACATCTCGCGAATATACCTGACCCAAAGCAACGGAAAGCGTATATCCGAAGCCGTGAAAAAGAATTAAAAAAAGAATTCGGTGATCCCCTGACGAAGCTCTCCGTCTACCAGGGGAAAATTCTGATGAAGCTCATCAATCGCCAGACAAAAAATACCTGCTATGAAATCATCAGAGAATACAAGGGCGGAGCCTCTGCACAGTTCTGGCAATCTATCGCCTGGCTGTTCGGCAGCAGTCTGAAGCAACATTACAATCCCAATGATGAAGATGCGGAAATGGAACCGATCGTTCAGGAAGTGATGAGGATGTACCATGATAGCTGATGTTTTACACCTGCCTGCCGGCAAAGGCAGGTTCAACGTTAAACGTGCCTTATCTTCGTAAAAATTTTGCGTCTTCAACCATGAAACTTGACATACTCGCCATTGGCGTTCATCCTGATGATGTTGAACTTGGCTGCTCCGGTACTTTACTCAATGAACAACGTCTGGGCAAACGCACAGGAATTATTGATCTTACTCAGGGAGAATTAGGAACAAGAGGTACAATTGAAACACGCTATAAAGAGGCGGCTCTGGCGGCACAACACATGAAAGTGCTGACGAGGGAAAATCTTAAAATGCGTGATGGTTTTTTTGTCAATGACGAAAAACACCAGTTGCAACTGATTTCCGCAATCAGGAAATTTCAACCTGAAATCATTCTTGCAAATATCCTTGACGACAGACATCCGGATCATGGACGCGCAGGGCACCTGATCAGGGACGCGGCGTTTCTTTCCGGTCTTGCAAAAATCGAAACGAAGGATGAAAACGGTGTCGCACAAACGAAATGGCGACCTAAATATGTTCTTCATTATCTGCAGGATTGGTATCACGAACCTGATCTGATCATTGACATCAGTGAGTCCTTCGAGGAAAGGATGGAGGCGATTAAAGCGTATTCAACGCAATTCTTCACTGACCCTTCAGGGAATGAAGGTCCGCAGACTTATATCTCCACTCCTGATTTTCTCGACAGCGTAATTGCAAGGGCACGAATGTTGGGGAAACGCATCGGAGTTAAATATGGCGAAGGATTCATCACAGAAAAAAAGATCGGAATAAGCCGGTTGGATGCACTGGTGCTTAATGAAACCTAAACGTTAAACGTTCGACGTGTAACGTAAAACGTTGTATTTTTGCCGCTCAAATTCAGATCATGGGAAAAGTAAAAGTTGGGCTGGTGCAGATGAGCTGTACTGCAGACAAACAGGCGAATCTCGACAAGGCAGTTGCAAAAGTTCGCGAAGCTGCCGCAAAGGGAGCACAGATCGTTTGCCTGCAGGAATTATTCACCTCGCTTTATTTCTGTGATGTTGAGGATTACGAAAATTTCAAACTGGCGGAGCCAATTCCTGGTCCTTCCTCCGAGGCGCTTGCTAAAATAGCTGGTGAACTTGGTATTGTAATTATTGCTTCCCTTTTTGAAAAAAGAGCACAAGGTATTTATCATAATACCACAGCTGTTCTTGATGCTGATGGAAAGTACATTGGTAAGTACAGGAAAATGCATATTCCTGATGATCCCGCTTATTACGAGAAATTTTATTTCACTCCTGGCGATCTCGGATATAAAATATTTGATACCAGGTTCGGAAGAATTGGTGTGTTGATTTGCTGGGACCAATGGTATCCGGAAGCATCACGCATTACTGCACTGATGGGAGCAGAGATCCTGTTTTATCCTACCGCGATCGGATGGGCAGCATCTCAGGATGAAGCTACAAACACGGAACAATATGGCGCATGGCAAACGATACAGAGAAGTCATGCTGTAGCCAATGGTGTTCATGTGGTGAGTGTAAACCGGGTAGGTCTTGAACAGAATGGCGCTATGAAATTCTGGGGAGGTTCATTTATTGCAAATCCGTTTGGCACAATTTTATACCAGGCTTCCCATGATAATGAGGAAGTAATTGTTCATGAAATAGATACCCGGTCGACAGACCGTTACCGTACACACTGGCCGTTTCTCCGCGACAGGAGAATCGATTCCTATCAGCCGATTACAAAGCGATATATTGATGAAGAGGTAGGGTAGTGCGATAGTATTTTCTGACCATTTTCAAACTGAAATCAAGAGTGAAGCATCTTGTTCCGGAAACTGATCTGAGCATTACGCCCAAGGCAGCTGGATATTATTTCCCTGCAGAATTCGCTACGCATGAAGCAACCTGGTTGAGCTGGCCACATAAGGAAGCGAGCTGGCCCGGAAAAATCGATGCGATCTTTCCCTATTATTCATATTTCGTTAAAAAACTTGCTCAAAGTGAAAAAGTCAGGATCAATGTTGGTTCTGAAGACATGAAAAACTTTGCGATCAGTCAGCTGTTGAATGCAGACGTGAATATGATGTCAGTGGAATTCTTTATGCACCCAACAAATGATGCATGGTGCAGAGATCATGGACCTGCCTTTCTTATTAACCCAAATGCACGCGAAAAAAAAGCGGTGGTGGATTGGGGCTATAATGCATGGGGAAATAAATATCCCCCGTTCGATCTTGATGATGTCATTCCAACACTGGTTGCACAGGCTTTGGGTTTACCCGTATATCATCCGGGGATCGTAATGGAAGGTGGCTCGGTTGAATTTAACGGGGCAGGGACTGTACTTACGTCAACCTGTTGTTTACTAAATGAAAACAGAAATCCACATCTTACTCAGCAACAGATCGAACAATTCCTGCTTGATTACTACGGACAGGAACAGGTTCTTTGGGTGAAAGAAGGCATAGTCGGCGATGATACTGATGGTCACATTGATGATACTGTTCGTTTTGTAAATGAAGACACGGTGATTACAGTTATCGAAGAAAAAAAATCTGATGAAAATTACGGGTTGCTGCAAACCAATTTGAGAGACCTGGGAAAAATGCGCTTGTTGAATGGCAAACAACTCAATATTGTGGAACTTCCCATGCCTGATGCTGTGGTTTGGGAAGATCAGCGTTTGCCTGCATCCTACGCAAATTTTTACATCGCCAACAGGTTTGTGATTGTTCCCACTTTCCGCAGCGATAAAGACGAAAGAGCTATCAGAATAATTGAAGCCTGTTTCCCTGACCGGGAAGTAATCGGAATCGATTCTACTGAAATTATATGGGGATTGGGAAGTTTTCATTGCCTGAGTCAGCAGGAACCGTTGGTAGGTCAGAAGTAGTTCATGTCCTGCCTTCCGGCCGGAAGGTTCATTGTTCAGCTATGAAATTCAGATGTATCTGATAAATAGCAGGCATCGTTAAAAGAGGATTTCTGGGTAAGAAGTGAGTTCACGCAATTTCTTATTTACAACCAATAACTACGGCTGTTGCCTCCTGCCTCCCGACCCCTGCCTGCCAACTAATTCATTACCTTTGCTGCGCTTTAGGATTTTGCCCGGCATGCAACCGGGATTCCTCGAGATTGGAATTAAAATCACCTCATGGCAGTATTACACAACCGCGTTTCCCGCAAGGAACTGAAAGAGCGCGCAATTCTGGACAACACACCCCGCACAACCATTTCATTTTACCGGTATACAGCCATACCGGATCCCCAACATCTCCGCGATGAATGGTACAAAAAACTAAATGGTCTTAAGGTTTTTGGCAGGATTTACATTGCAACTGAAGGTGTAAATGCGCAGATCAATGTGCCGGTAAATGAACACAAAAATTTCATCGATTTTTTAAACTCACAGCCGGGTTTTCAAGATACGAGACTCAACAAAGCGGTGGAAGAAAGTCCAAATTCATTTTATGTTCTGGATATTAAAGTAAGGAAAAAAATTGTTGCTGACGGGATCGAAGATCCTGCTTTTGATATGCAGAACAAAGGTGGTTATGTTAATGCGGAAGAGTTTAATAAACTGACAACAGATCCTGAAACTGTTATCGTGGACATGCGCAATCACTATGAGTTTGAAGTTGGTCACTTCATAAATGCGATTGAAGTACCCAGCGATACATTTCGCGATCAGCTGCCGATGGTAGTGGAAATGCTGGAAGAAAAGAAAGATAAAAACATCATTATGTACTGTACGGGCGGCATACGCTGTGAAAAGGCAAGCGCATGGATGTTGCACAAAGGATTTAAAAATGTCTTTCACCTGGAAGGGGGAATTATTAATTATAGCAAACAGGTAAAGGAGGGGTCGCTTGAAAATAAATTCATTGGAAAGAATTTTGTTTTCGATGAGAGATTAGGCGAACGTATTACAGACGATATTCTCGCTCAATGTCATATCTGTGGTCAACCATGCGATACACATATTAACTGCGCTAACAGTGGTTGCCATTTGTTATTTATTCAGTGCGAAAGTTGTAAAGAGAAACTCCAGGGTTGTTGCAGTAATGAATGCCTTGATTTTATCAATCTTCCGTCAGAGGAACAAAAAGAAAGAAGAAAAGGAAAAGATAAAGGCAGGAATATTTTCAACAAATCAAGGCAGCGGATGGAAGAAATAAAAAAGGCATCCGAAAAGGACACCTGAGATTTTTCTGGAAAATTTCTTCGCTTGCTTGTTGCCGCTAGTTAGTAATAGCAAGTTTATTGAGGCTGGCAACCACCAGATCAAAAGTTTCATCCTTGCTGAGTGATTGTGGCACAAACTTCGATCCGGTTACTTTTTCATAAAGTTCTATATATCTCTCAGAAATTGTTTTGATCCACTCTTGCGTCATTTCCGGAACAGTCTGTCCTTCCTTTCCCATAAAATTATTCGCGATCAGCCACTCTCTTACAAATTCCTTGCTAAGTTGTTTTTGTTTCTCTTTTGATTTCTGCCGCTCTTCAAATCCCTCAGCATAAAAATACCTTGATGAATCGGGCGTATGAATCTCATCCATCAGGTAAATTACGCCATCTATTTTGCCGAATTCATATTTTGTATCTGCAAGAATAAGTCCTTGTTTTGCAGCAATTTCTTTTCCGCGTTGAAATAAGGCCAGTGTATATGTTTTCAATATCTCCCAGTCTGCCCTGGATACAATTTTTTGATTGAGTATCTCTTCTTCAGAAATATCTTCATCATGCCCGGCTTCTGCTTTTGTTGCCGGAGTTATAATTGGCTCAGGGAAAAAATCATTTTCATGAAGACCATCAGGCAGTGTAACCCCGCAAAGTTCTCTGCGTCCGGAGTTATAGGTCCGCCACGCATGCCCGACAAGATTTCCACGAACTACCATTTCCAGTTTTATGGGATCACATTTTTTTCCGATGGAGACATTAGGCGCCGGAGTATCCACGAGCCAGTTCGGACATATATCAGATGTCGATTTAAGCATATATGCCGCAATCTGATTTAGAACCTGTCCTTTGAAAGGAATTGGGTAGGGAAGGATGACATCAAAGGCGGAAATTCGGTCGCTGGCGACCATAACCAACCAATTATCTTTGATATAATAAACATCTCTTACCTTACCGCTATAGTAATTTGTTTGATTTGGAAACTGAAACCTGCTCATACGCTAAAATAAGCCTGCGGGTTGATTTCGCAAAGTGGAACTGCCCGGGAAAATGGTTTGCTAAAGGGTGCTAAATTAATTTTTCGGTATTTGCAACAATCCCTAAATTGTCTGGGATTTGTACTCAAAACGAACTTGCTTATGAATAAAATTACCGGCCTTGCAGCTGTGTTGCTGTTATTGCTTCCAACCTTAGTTTTTTCCCAACAATCAATCATTACCGGTAAAGTACGAAACGCGGCAACAAAAGATCCTGTGAGTGCCGTATCGGTGACGGTTAAGAATTCGGACTACGGAACTTTTACTGATGAGAATGGAAATTTTCGGTTAGCCTTGCCCGCTACACAGAAATATCCGCTAACGCTTGTTTTCACTTCAGTAGGTTTTGAATTCCTGGAACTGAATGTCACCCAACCCGGAGCAATTTCTGATATATCAATGAGTCAGTCTGCAGCATTGGGCCAGGAAGTTGTAATCTCCGCAACTCGTTTACCACAGAGAATCCTCGAGTCGCCTGTATCAGTAGAAAGGGTGAGCAATACCGCACTACGAAATGCACCGGCAGCTAATTACTACGACGTTGTTTCCAACCTCAAAGGTGTGGACATGGTAGCCTCCAGTCTTACTTTTAAAACGGTTACTACACGCGGATTTGCGGGTAGCGGTAATACGCGTTTCAACCAGATCATGGATGGAATGGATAACCAGGCCCCCGGATTGAATTTTTCCGTAGGCAGCGTTATTGGTTTATCCGAACTGGATGTTGAAAGCATGGAATTGTTGCCGGGTGCATCATCTGCTTTGTACGGTCCGGGGGGTATGAACGGTACACTCCTGGTGAACAGTAAAAATCCATTCAAATACCAGGGGCTTTCTTTCCAGATAAAGGAAGGAATTATGCATACCGATGGGAAATACCGCGATCCATCAATGTATCATAACTGGAACCTGCGATGGGCTCAAAAAATTGGTAACCGCTTCGCCTTCAAAATAACCAGTGAGTTCATTCAGGCAAAAGACTGGCTGGCAGCAGATCGTAGAAATGTAAAGCGTACAGGCACCGGTGGTGAAGTCGTTCCTGGCACCAGGGGAACAGATCCCAACTATGATGGAATAAATGTTTACGGTGATGAAACTTCTGGTGACATCAGGGCCGTGTTGAATGGTGTAGCAGCAGCGTTACCTTCCCTGGGACCTTATGTTTCCACACTTACAACAAACCCGATTCTTGTTTCACGCACCGGTTACAATGAACGGGACGTGACAGATCCGAATACAGTTAATTTTAAACTCGGAGGCTCACTAAACTATAAAATCACCAATTCACTCGAAGCCGTTTTGATGGGTTATTTCGGAACAGGAAATACTGTTTACACCGGTTCAGACCGATATTCCCTGAAGGATCTGAAAATGGGGCAATATAAGTTCGAACTAAATCATACCAACTGGTTTTTCCGTGCATACACCACGCAGGAAAATTCAGGTCAGTCATACAATACAACGATTACCACCAGGATATTTAATGAAGCATGGAAACCTTCAGTGGCTGCATGGTTTCCACAATATGGACAGGCCTATCTGACCGCAAAACTTAACGGATTGTCCGACCAGGATGCGCATACTGCGGCTAGAAATGTTGCCGATGCCGGGAGACCTCAACCTGGGTCCGATCGATTCAATAAAATTTACGATTCAGTAAGGTCAAGACCGATTTCCCAGGGTGGTGGATTATTTCTTGACAGAACCGACCTGTATGCTTTGGAAGGACAGTATAATTTCTCACACCTGACAGGGAAATTTGCTGACCTGCTGGTGGGTGGTAATTACAGAAGGTTCGTATTAAACTCACAGGGAACGCTGTTTGCTGATTCAGCGGGAAAAATTCCCATCAATGAGTGGGGTATGTACGCTCAGTTAACCAAACCCTTTTTTAATGATCTTTTAAAAATCACCTTGTCGGGTCGGTATGACAAAAACTCCAACTTCAAAGGACGTTTCACTCCAAGAGCAACGGCAGTATTTAAAGTCGCCAATAACAATAATATTCGTTTCTCATATCAGCAGGCATATCGTTTCCCGTCAACACAACAGCAATGGATCAATCTTGCCGTTGGTGGTGGTATCCTGATCGGGGGTGTGCCTCAGCTGAAGGAATTTTACAATTTTACAGGTAACCCTGTTTACTCACTTACGGATCTGCAAAATTCCGGTCAGTTGAAAGTGCAGAGTTTTGGAGATTTCAAACCTGAAATGGTTACCTCTTATGAATTCGGTTATCGGGGACTGTTAGCAAACCAAAGGCTGTTGATCGACGCTTACGGGTATTGGGGACAATACCAGGATTTCATAACCAGGATAATTGTTCTTCAATCAACAACAGCAAACCCAC
This sequence comes from Pollutibacter soli, assembly GCA_029269725.1. GTDB lineage: Bacteria > Bacteroidota > Bacteroidia > Chitinophagales > Chitinophagaceae > Pollutibacter > Pollutibacter soli. Next base: position 610,272 of record JARJHS010000001.1, read on the forward strand.
AACCGACCGATGTACTCAATCCTGCAACGAGGAGAAACATATCAGTTCCTGTCAACTCACCTACAAAAGTCAAAACTTACGGTTTTGGTGTGAGCCTCGACTACAGATTTGACTATGGATTTTTTGTTAACTCAAATTTTTCTTCCGATCATCTTTCCAATGTTGAAGCAGGATACATTTCGTATTTCAATGCACCTAATTACAGAGCGAACGTTGTTGTAGGAAATAATGCTTTTGGCAAAAACAAAAGACTTGGATTTAATCTGGCTTACCGTTGGCAGGATGCGTTCTTTTATGAAAGTGACCTTGCCAATGGCACTGTCCCCGCATTCCACTGCCTGGATGCGCAGTTCAGTTACAGAATTCCGGATATAAAATCAGTTGTCAGAATCGGAGCCAACAATATTTTGAATCAATATTATGTCACAGCCATGGCGAATCCATCAATCGGCGGATTGTACTATGTTTCTTTTGGCTACAATATTTTTTAATCAATGTACAGGAAAACATCATTGAATATGAAAATGAAATTTCAATATAAACAGATAGCGGCAATCGCTGCGATTGTAATGATAATCGGATTTTTTTCATGTAATAAGGACGTGCCGGATCCCGTTCCTATTACACAGTCAGATCCGAAAGGAAATTCCATTGCTGATCTGTTGAATGCCCCGGAATATTCGATTTTGAAAGCTGCAGTGACCAGGGCTGGTATGTTGACTGCGTTGTCAAATAAAACCGGAACCTTCACATTATTTGCACCAAAAAATGATGCTTTCATTGCATCAGGTATTCCGAATGAAACCGTGATCGGATTATTACCTCAATCAACAGTTACCGCACTGGTGCAATACCATATCATTCCCGGGTTGAAATTAGGTACTGGTGATATTTCTGAGAATTACCCAAATGTAGAATTACCAACTGCTTTTACTTTCCCTGCTCCAAATACTATTCCATTTGTAAAATTTACCACATATCCTTCGCGGCGCGGGAGTAATGTATGGGTAAATAATATTCCGATCATAGGGAAGGATATTGAAGCTGCTAATGGTATCATGCACAATCCACCGGTGTTAATCGCACCGCCAACAAGAGTGCTGTTAGACACATTATCACGTGATCCCGAAATGAGATATCTGCTTGCTGCAGTTGCCCGGGCTGATTCGGGAAGAGCTGCAGGTACAAAGTTTGCTGATTATCTCGCCAACCCGCTGTATAGTCTTACCATTTTTGCACCCAACAACCAGGCATTCCAGAATCTGCTGGCAGCATATGGGTTGCCTCCGGATCCCGCGGCATTCAACTTTATTCCAGTGGCGACAATGCAGGGGCTCCTTGGCTATCACGTACATATTCTGAGTGGTACACCACCGCCGGCTTTTTCTGTAAAATTTTCGAGAGCTTTTTCTGTAAATTTTCCTGCAACACCAACGCCAATAAGTACATTTCTGGCTACCGTCATTAATCCGGCACCGCCTATCATTATTTCATCTGATTTAGGTGTCAAAGGTCTGGCGAATGCAACCTTTTCAAATATAGTCGCCAAAGACAGACATGCGGTAAACGGAGTTTATCACATCATCGATCAGGTACTTCGTCCACAGTAGATGCATATAACCTTATATAACAAACAGCCGGCCCCATCTGAAGCCGGCTGTTTACGTTTATCGTTCAACGTTATGCGTTCAACTCTAAACGTTGAACCTGAAATGCATTATATCTCCATCTTCCACCACATAATCTTTTCCCTGTACCGCAAGTTTTCCCGCATCACGACAGGCTGCTTCTGAACCATAATGTACAAAATCAGCATAGCGTATTACTTCTGCACGGATAAATCCTTTTTCAAAATCCGTATGGATTACGCCTGCCGCTTGTGGCGCAAGCATATTTTTCGTGATCGTCCACGCGCGGACTTCCTGAACACCCGCGGTAAAATAGGTAATGAGGTTCAACAAACGATAGGTTGATTTTATCAGGCGATTTACTCCACTTTCACTCAGACCCAAATCGTCAAGAAACATTTTACGATCCTCATAACTTTCCATCACCGCAATTTCACTTTCAATAGCAGCACTTATAAAAAGTATTTCTGCTTTTTCATTTTTAATGGCATCTGCAACAGCCGCTGTATGTTTATTTCCTGTGATCACACTTTTCTCATCGACATTACACACATAAATTACGGGCTTCATAGTAAGCAAAAACATATCATCGATGTATTTGCTTTTGTCTTCCGGAGTGAGAGATAATGAGCGCGCATTTTTTCCCTGCTCCAGGTGCGATTTCATCAGTTGCAGTATTTCAAGACTGTGAAGAATTTCGCGATCGCCACCTTTTGCTGTTTTTTCAACTTTAGCAATTTTCTTATCGACACTGTCAAGGTCTTTCAGCTGAAGCTCCGTATCAATTACTTCTTTATCCCGCACCGGTTGTACATTACCGTCGACATGAATTACGTTATCATCATCAAAACAACGTAATACGTGTATGATGGCATCAGTGCTCCTGATATTACCCAGGAACTGGTTTCCTAATCCTTCGCCCTTGCTGGCACCTTTTACAAGACCAGCGATATCAACTATCTCAACAGTAGTTGGTACAACTTTATTGGGCTTAACCAGTTTTTCCAGCGTAATCAGTCGTTCATCCGGAACAGTGATGACTCCGACGTTAGGTTCAATTGTACAGAAAGGAAAATTGGCCGCTTGCGCTTTTGCATTGCTTAATGCATTAAACAGGGTTGACTTTCCTACATTGGGCAATCCCACGATTCCGGCTTGTAATGCCATGTATATAAATTATTGGTAAACTATTTTTTGCGGCGGCAAAGATAACGCGAAAGGGCCGATGTTGATGCAAGAATAGTTTTGGTTAATCCCTAAAAAACCCGAATCTTGAACACTTATTAATATTGAAACATGGTTCTTAGCTACATATGGCTTGCTTTTTTCCTCATTGCCTTTATTATCGCTTTTTTTAAGTGGATAGTTACGGGCGATGCGTTGATTTTCAAAACAATTGTAGACGGAATCTTCAAGTCCGCGGGGGATAGCGTTGATCTTTCGTTTAAGCTGATAGGAATAATGACGCTTTTTCTTGGTTTTATGAATATCGGGGAAAGGGCAGGAGCCATACGGTTTCTTTCGCGGATCGTCGGTCCGTTTTTCGGCAAATTATTCCCTGAAGTTCCCAGAAATCACCCCGCCATGGGACATATGATGATGAACTTTTCAGCCAATCTTCTGGGGCTGGATAATGCAGCCACGCCATTTGGATTGAAGGCTATGGAAAGCTTACAGCAGTTGAATCCTGAAAAAGAAAAAGCGAGTAATGCGCAACTGATGTTTTTGGTATTGCATGCGTCTGGGCTGACTTTAATTCCTGTTAGTATCATTGCTATGCGAGCTGCCGTAAAACCACCAGCAGCAAATCCGACTGATATATTCATACCTTGTATGATCGCCACTTTTGCGGCTACTGTAGCCGCTTTGATCATCATCTCTTTCCGCCAAAAGATAAATCTGCTTCAACCGGTAATTATCGGATGGGTACTCGGGATTTCGGCACTCATTGCCTCTCTGATCTGGTACATGAAAGTTTTCCTTGATCAACCCGGGATTGAAAGGTTTTCTGCGATTCTTAGTAATGCAATCATTATACTCATCTTTTTTGCATTTCTGGTCGGAGGTCTGATTAAAAAAGTCAATGTGTTCGAGGCATTCATTGATGGAGCCAAAGGTGGATTTGAAATTGCCATCAAGATTATCCCTTACCTGGTGGCCATGTTGGTGGCCATCAGTGTGCTTCGCAGTTCAGGAGCGTTTGATTTCATCATTGATGGGCTTACCAGTTTTTTTACGATGCTGGGGGTAGATACTGAATTTGTAAAAGCATTACCAACAGCCTTAATGAAGCCACTCAGCGGAAGTGGTTCAAGAGGAATGATGATTTCCACGATGGAAACTTATGGTGCAGATTCATTCCCAGGTAGATTATCTGCCGTTTTCCAGGGATCAAGCGATACAACTTTTTATGTGATTGCTGTTTATTTTGGATCTGTATCAATAAAAAACACCAGATATGCGCTACCTTCCATGTTGCTTGCCGACCTGGTAGGAATTATAACTGCGATATTTGTCGCTTACCTTTTTTTCGGGACCTGAATTGATAATGAATAATGATTTTTAGCAATACCAGATTTTTAAGAAAAACCGGCCTGATTTTTTTCGCATTTATCACAGTTTCAGTTTTTATTTTTTCCTGCAAAAGCAGGAACGAAGATGATGAGTACAATAAAGAGAAAGAAGATCCTACACTTAGTTCCGCGTACGAAGAAAATGATACGCTGGCGATAAAGACGCTTCCACCAAATCTCAGTAGTTGGATTAACTATTATCAGCAGTTTGATTCTGCCTTTCAATTAATAAACTTCAAAGCATCGGGCGTCGTACTTCACATGGAGGAAATGAATAATTCTTCGGGGGTTACGAATGAATCTGTTTTTAAAGTAGTAACTGCGTATTCTCCCGATAGTACAAAGCTGATTGATTTCTGGTCTTATTTACGAAATATAGAGCCTGATGAAAATGGCAACCAGGTCATGCGTGGGGGAGGACCTGATCAGGAAGTGATCATTGCAGATAAAAAGCATAATTCTTCCAGGCAACTGATGTACAATGGTACGCAGCAGGTGGTGGAAACCGCAGACTGGCTGGACAATAATTCTTTTGTGCTCGGCCTTGTCAATACCAACGAGACCGGACAGATATGGATACCTGAAATTTATCTTTTCAATCTGCACGATTCAACCTTCACTAATTTCAGGTTAAATCATGAAATCAAATCAGACAGCATTTTACTTGATGCGGATTTTTCGCGTTTCTGGCTGATGCAGAAAAAAATCAGGCTGGAATAAATTACTTGGAATGATTACAGTTTTTTTACATGATTTGAGGTTTCATGCGTACCAGGGTTTATTCGATGAGGAACATCGTACCGGGAATGAGCTGGTAGTAAATATTGAACTTCGGTATCAAGAGAAGGAAAGAGTTTCCAGATTGGACCAAACCATCAATTATGGAGAAGTTTTCCAGATTATAAAAACGAGGCTGAAAACACCTGGGAAACTGTTGGAAAGCCTTGCCATGGATATTGCAGAGGATTTAAAAACTACCTTCCCGCAAATTCTGGAAATTAACATATCCATAAGTAAATTACAAGCCCCGATTCTTAATTTTCAGGGTCAGCCGGGAATCCGGTATCAAAAAAAATTCGACCTGTGAGCATGAAATTTATAGTTCTGATAGCACTCCTGGGATTTATCAACATCTCTGTTGCGCAGGGCGTTACATACCTGGTGACGGAGGGAAATGTCCTCAGAAAAAATATGAAAGATGGCGAGGCTCTCCAGAAATACATGGAAGCATTGAGACTATCGCCAAATGATTTCAGTGCCCTGGTGGCAACCAGTGAATCCTATAGTATCATTGGGGCGCGAGAAAAAGACAAAAGGAAACAATCTGAATATTTTGAAGCGGCTAAAATATATGCCGGATCAGCTTTGGCAGTTGCAAAAGACAGTGCTCAGTCGCACTATGTAATGGCACTGGCAGCGGAAAAGATGGCCTCAGTTTCAAGCGGAAAAGAGCGGGCTGCCTATATGCGCGACCTCAAAACACAGGCTGATTCGACGATTGCCATATCTCCGGACCATGTGTATGCTACACATTTACTCGGCAAATGGAATATGGATATATCTTCGAAGAATGTTGCTGAGAAAGCTGCTCTGAAGGTATTATATGGTGGTTTGCCCTCAGCATCTTTAGAAGTTGCACTTTTAAATTTTGAAAAAGTAAGGCGGCTTGATCCATGGTTTGTTGCTAACTACCTGGAACTGGCAAAAGCCTATAAAGCCGCTGGCAAAAGTGATAAATCGATAGAAGTACTCAACAGAATGATCAAATTACCTCCCCGGACTGCGGATGATGCTGCATTGAAAGCCGAAGGGAAAAAAATGCTGGAAAGCTTGTTATAATTGCACTTAGCTCTATTGAATTGCGTTTTAAATATCCCGAATTTGTTTTCTATCAATAACGTTAAATACCATGATTAAAGTAGTGAGTGGCTTCTTTGCAGGCCTCAGCATTTTGTTAAGCTCCGGTCTTGCGCAGACATCTGTGAATACAGTGGCAAATACGACAGCGGGACAGGGCTATGACCCACATAAACTTTTTGCCCCCAGCTTTTACCCTCAAACGCCAAACAGTTATCGGACAGCAACAGGAGAACCGGGTCCTTCCTATTGGCAGAATCGTGCAGATTACCAGATTTCTGCAGAACTTGATGATACAAAAAATGAAGTGTCGGGATCGGTAACGATCACTTATAAAAATAATAGTCCGCTTACGGTTCCGTATATATGGCTTCAGCTGGACCAGAATCTTTTCAATCCCTCATCGCGGGGATTTGCTAAGCTGAATCCGTTGTCGAGAAGTCGATATGGCGACCCTAAAAACCCTTTCAATGATGGCGGGTATCGCATTAAATCAGTAAAGGTTGCTGGTACTAACGGCAATGCAGACACGATAATGACGGATACACGCATGCAGATCAAATTAGCGAAGCCGATGAAACCCGGTGGCGACGTAGTTAAGCTCACTATCGAATATTCGTACATCGTTCCAAAATATGGTGCCGACCGTACTGGAATTCATTCCACACCACAGGGAGATATATATGCAATCGCTCAATGGTATCCAAGGGTGTGTGTGTTTGATGATGTTCGCGGATGGAATACCGATCCCTATCTCGGGGCCGGAGAATTTTATCTTGAATACGGAGATTTTGATGTTAATATTACAACGCCCTCGAGTCATATTGTAGTTGCTTCCGGTGAGCTACTCAATCCGGCTGAGGTATTGACAGCAGAACAAGTCACACGCTTCAACAAAGCAAAACAGAGTGATGCAACCGTGGTTATTCGTAGTGAACAGGAAGTGGGGCAGGCAGGTTCCAGACCTAATAAAGCAAAAATCACCTGGAAATTCAGAATACAGAATGCAAGAGATTTTTCGTGGGCTTCATCAAAATCATTTATATATGATGCTGCTAAAATCAATTTGCCTGATGGGAAAACAGCACTTGCGCAATCCGTTTATCCTCCCGGATCAGCGGGAAATGGTGCATGGGGAAGAAGTACAGAGTATACTAAGGCGAGCATAGAAAACTATTCAAAAAGATGGTTTGTATTTCCATATCCGGCCGCAACCAATGTAGCATGTAATATCGGCGGTATGGAATATCCTGGAATTGTTTTTTGCCATGCCAATGCAAAAGGCGCTTCCCTTTGGGGGGTGACAGATCATGAGTTTGGCCATACCTGGTACCCGATGATTGTGGGCACAAACGAACGAAGATTCGGATGGATGGATGAGGGCTTCAATACATTCATTAATACTATTGCTTCGCAGGATTTCAATAAAGGTGAGTATGCGGAGGGTAAAATAAACGGGTCCGCTTATGCCAAAAGCCTCTTTAATCCCCAGACAGAAGGGATCTTTTATACGCCTGATGGTATGAAAGAAAGAAACATCGGAATTGCTTTATATGCCAAGCCCGGCTATGCTTTAAGTATACTTCGGAATAATATAGTCGGAGCAAAGAGATTTGATTGGGCTTTCAGAAAATATACAGCTGACTGGGCGTTCAAGCATCCGACTCCATGGGATTTCTTCCGTAGTATGGAAAACTCATTAGGCGAGGATTTAGCCTGGTTCTGGAAAGGAATGTTCCTGGAGAATTATAAACTAGACCAGGCTGTAGTAAAGGTGGAAAGTTTCCAGGGCAATCCTGCTAGCGGATCTTTGGTAACTGTGCAGAATTTAGACCAGATGGCCATGCCGGTTATATTGGAGTACACAACCAAAAGCGGGCAAAAAGGACGGAAAACGCTTCCCGTGGAAGTATGGCAGAACAATAGTGAAATAAAAGTCCTTTTGCCTACAAAGGAAGAAGTTACCAGCGTGGTAATTGATCCCGATGCTATATTTCCTGACTTTGAGATATCCAATAATGAATGGAAGGCGGGAAATTAAAAGTTCTGCCAGAATTTTGCTGGGTTTTATGCGTAAAACCCTTAACTTTGCGCTCCATTTTTGAGATTATTCAGAAGTGGTATTAGCCCAAAAGGTTCCAAAAGATCTCCGTCTGTTCGGAGGCACCAGCAGGGTAAACAGGAAAACAAATAATTATGCCTAAGGTAAAAACCCATTCAAGGGCCAAAAAAACCTTCAAGATCACTGCAACCGGCAAAATTTCTTACCGGAAACCAACCCGCGGTCACTTGCTCACTAAAAAATCAAAATCACGTAAACGTGCTTTGAGAATCGAAGGTCAGGTGAATCATGCTAATCTCGATTTTGTAAAAAGAATGCTGAGATTGAAATAACCGGGTCCATTTCCATTAACAACAAAAAAATTTTTATATGCCACGTTCAGTGAATGCAGTTGCTTCAAGGGCACGCAGAAAAAGAATCTTAAAGGAAGCCAAAGGATTTTATGGCAAAAGGAAAAATGTTTACACCGTTGCTAAAAACGTTCTTGAAAAAGGTCTTCAATATCGTTATGTAGGTCGTAAACTGAAAAAACGCGAATACCGCAGTCTCTGGATCGTGCGTATCAATGCTGCTGTTCGCGAAGAAGGTTTGACTTATTCTGAATTCATCAGCAAACTAAAAGCAAAAGGAATTGATCTTGATCGCAAAGTGCTGGCAGATCTTGCCATGAACGAGCCTGCAAGTTTCAAAAGCCTCGTTGCTTCAGTTAAATAATCAGGAAAATTTGAAAAAAACCGGATACTCAGGTATCCGGTTTTTTTATGCAACTGATACAGCAAAAATTTACATTTGTACCCAGAAAAAATCCGGCAGCACCGGAAAGTAAACAAACAACCAGGCAAACAACTCTATAACGCATTCTCCGGATGAGCAATACGTATACGGACCTTGTAAAGCAAACCTTTTATTTTCCCCAGGAAGGTTTCGAAATTCATGACTCTAATTTATTTTTTAACGGTGTTGACCTCCGTGCCATTATTGAAAAATATGGAACACCATTGAAGCTTTCCTATCTGCCAAAAATCGAGTCGCAGATCAATAAGGCAAAGCAGATGTTTGTGAATGCTTTCAAAAAGCACAAATACGAAGGAAAATATCATTACTGCTACTGTACAAAAAGTTCCCATTTTTCTTTCGTGGTGGAAGAAGCATTAAAGCATGATATTCATCTTGAAACATCATATGCTTATGATATTGAGATTATCAACAGGCTATATGAAAAGAAAAAAATCAACAAGGATATTTTTATTATCTGCAACGGATTCAAGCAGAAATCATACACCAGCCGTATTGCGAAGCTGCTGAATAATGGGTTCAAAAATGTGATACCCGTACTTGATAATAAAGATGAACTCGATCTTTATAAACGGAGTGTGAAAGTTCCGTTCAAACTTGGAATCAGGGTTGCGGCAGAGGAAGAGCCGACATTTCCATTTTATACTTCAAGACTGGGATTAAGAGCAAAAGATATCCTCGAGTTTTATGTAGATCAGATTGAAGGCTATGAAAATAAGTTTCAACTGAAAATGCTGCATATTTTCCTGAACAAGGGTATCAAAGATGATATCTATTACTGGAGTGAATTAAATAAGGTTGTTAACCTGTATTGCCAGCTAAAAAAAATCTGCCCTGAACTGGACTCAATAAATATTGGCGGTGGTTTCCCGATTAAACATTCACTGGGATTCGATTATGACTACCAGTTTATGATCACCGAAATTGTGGGAAACATTAAAAAAGCCTGTAAAAAAGCGAAAGTGCCAATGCCGAATATCTTTACGGAATTCGGAAGTTTTACTGTGGGAGAGAGCATGGCACATATCTACAGTGTGATTGGTCAGAAAGTTCAGAATGATCGCGAGATATGGTACATGATTGATTCGTCATTTATCACGACACTGCCAGATACCTGGGGAATCGGTGAACGATTTCTGTTATTGCCCGTAAACAAATGGAATAATGAATACCAGCGTGTGGTGTTGGGAGGAATCACCTGCGACAGTCATGATTACTACGATTCGGAAGAGCATATCAATGAAGTTTTCCTGCCAAAGCTCAATGGCGAAACCCCGAATGAACCGCTATATCTTGGATTCTTTCATACAGGTGCATACCAGGACCAGATCAGTGGATATGGTGGCATAAAACACTGCATGATTCCATCTCCGAAACACATCATTATCGAAAAAGATAAAAGCGGTAAACTGGTGGATTGGGTATATGCAAAAGAACAGAGTGCGCAGAGTATGTTGAAGATTCTCGGTTATATCAAATAATTGCCGCATAACACAAATGCGCGGATGACTTTTTGGATTTGACTTTATTTGTCAATCAAATGATCAACATGAGAAAATTTCTTTTATTTTCCGCTATTCTGTTTATTTCCATTGCAACCAAAGCACAATCCAGTGAAGACTCGGTGAAAACTGTGGTCAATAATCTTTTTGCTGCGATGAAGGCAGCAGACCCTGAGGCACTTGTGGCAACATTTGCTGATAGTGCTATTCTGCAAACCATTGCGCAAAATAAAGTAGGGGAGAAGTACATCAGGAATGAGTCAGTGAAACAATTCGCAACTTCTATTGGAGGTCTGAAATCAGGAGCGGCAGATGAACGTATTGTTTTTGAAACGGTAAAAATTGACGCTGATCTGGCCCTTGTCTGGACGCCCTATAAATTCTACTTCAATGGAAATTTCAGTCATTGCGGAGTGAATTCATTTCACCTTGTACGTATTAAAGGTCAGTGGAAAATTCAGTATCTGATCGATACGCGAAGGAAAACTCCCTGTGAGTAATTGTTATTAATAATCTGGAACCAGAAGCAGGGGCACCAACCTGAAAACTATCAATTGTTTTAAGTACAGACTACACCGATCTGCTGCTGCTCACTGCTTTCTACTAATTACCTACTACTTCCTTACTTAATTCACCTTCAGCTTATACTTCTTATTTACTTTCGGATTATTGAAGTATTTATCTGCTTCTTCCTGGGAATAACGTGTATCGAAATCGACGATTGGTAAATCGACCAGCTGCAATTGCGCCTGCTTTAATTCGTCGCGGAGTTTTTTTGTCTTTGCAAGAAGATCAGGGTCACGGTCACCAACAAGCGCACCTTCTGAATAAACATATTCAAGACGTTTGATGGTGGCTCTCACTTGTGCGGCGGTATTCTGTTCCTGCACTTTACTTGGAGCTACGGCTTCTTTAACAGGAACCATCGTCAGACCTATGCTTGGTAAAATCTTTCCTATATCCTGAGTGCCGGGATCATCTGATGCAGTGGAAAGTACGGTGCCGGCCAATGCTGTTGTAGAACCAGTGATGTCGAACGTAGCACGGGCATTTTTGTTGGTCTTTACATTCTTGGTGATCACGTAGAAAGTCAACTTCAGATTCTTAATGTATTTCGCCATCTCATCGGCGACCACTTTGTGCTCGGCATATTTTTGCGGATAGTTAATTCCCGGCCTGATCACAAATCGTAATGTAGCCGTGTCTTTGTTCTGAAATTTATCAGACCCGATAAACTGAACCAGAAGTGTTTTAGATTTTGCAGTATCATTATCCCGGATAAAATCATATGGGATCATCCAGGAAAATTCATCATCACACCTTTTTACAAGCGTATAATTTGAAATAGGAATATTTGTGCTCAGGGTAATCTGTTCAAAAGGGAAGGTACCCGCTTCGCATTGCACTTTGAACCGGATAGAATCGCCCTCCTCATTATACTGAGTCTGGGTAATTGTCGGTTTCAATTTTGATGAATTTATTTCAGTGCTGTAAAATAACAGGTTAAAACTTGTATCAACCCGATCAGCAGGAAAGAACAAATTCTGAACTCCGATTTCCACACGATAGGGTTCATCGTATTTAAGTTTTCCACTACGGAAAAACGACTTGTCAGCCTTGAAATACAATTGCCCGGAAGTTCTGTCAATGCGAACACCCACGGGAGCATTTCTCAGGAACCAGTAATAATATTCCTTTGGCCGGTTTATCTCCATGCCATACTGAAAGATCGAATCAACATGGATGGTAAAATAGGGGTTGAGGTTGATGATCCGTAAGGTGGTGTCAACCGGTAAAGCATGCTGTATGGTATCGCTTTTGTGCGGAATCGTGTCTTTATGCTGTACTTCCTGGGATCGCACAGAACCAAGGATCATCAATAGGATAGAGAATATTAAAAGCTTTCTCAATACGTGAGGTTTTAGTTCAAGAATGCGCGGCGAAATTAAGGCAAACTCTACAACGATTTTCTTAAATAAATAATATAATTATAAACCCCTCTTGAAAAAGAGGGGCTGTTCACAGATCCTGTTCACTTCGTTTTTAAACTATATATGAGGATCAGCAGCAATTACTGCACACTGATTTCCTTAGGAGTTACTTTAACTTCTTCTTTTTTAGGAAGCGTTACGTTCAGTACACCGTTTTCATATTTTGCAGAAATCCCTGCATCGTCGATAGCCTCATCAAGAGTAAATGATCTTTTAAATGATTTGAAACCATACTCTTTTCTGATCTGCTTTTCGCCTTCTGTTTTTTCAGCGGTTTTCTTTTCACCGGAAATGGTTAAAATGTTCTGATCGACATTGATTTTAAAATCCGCTTTGTCGAACCCAGGGGCTACCACATCCAGCTGATAAGCTTCCTTTGTTTCATTAATATTTACAGGAGCATTTCCGTTCAAACTCCAATCTTTTGTGTTTGCGCCGGTAGCAGGGAAATGTTGAAAAAGATCTTCAAAAATGCTATTGAAAGATTTCTCAAACGGTCTTTGATTAAATTTTACCAGTGTCATAGCTCGATGATTTTTATTGTTTCTTTTTCTTCAACAAACCAGATACCACTTGAAAATCGATGCTCAGAATGGCATTGTCAGTATCAGATTGAAGACAATTTGGCGCTCAGCTATAAATTTTACTGACAAATTTGCTTGTTCATTCAATTCATCATTCGTGTAATTTTGTATTTCAAATAAAAAAGAACTCGATCATATGTATCCAACACAGATAGTGACTCCAATGAAGGAGGAGTTGACAGAGAATGGCTTCTCTGAATTATTGACGCCTGAGGAAGTGACTGAATCACTGAAGAAACAGGGAACCACGCTCGTTATGATTAACTCAGTTTGCGGATGTTCAGCAGGTTCTGCGAGACCAGGCGTATTGATGGCTGTTCATAACAGTCCTAAAAAACCTGATTTTCTCACCACAAGTTTCGCTGGTTATGACATCGATGCGGTAAGTAAGTTGCGTGAGCATTTGCTTCCTTATCCTCCGTCTTCACCAGCCATCGCCTTGTTTAAAAATGGGGAACTCGTGCACATGATCGAACGTCATCAGATTGAAGGACGTCCGGCTCAATTGATCGCTCAGAATCTTATAGCAGCATTCGACGAATACTGTAATTAGTTTTTGCTTTGTCTTATAGTTGAATAGTTTTAAATAGTCCCGGTAAGGGACTATTTAATTTATACTTATTCATTTTTCGACTATCATTGTGGATTAAACAGCTGCGACTTTCATGTATCCCAACCTTTACTATTTTCTTAAGGAGACATTTAATATTACCCCCTGGAATTTCACTCAGTACATTAACTCTTTCGGATTTTTTGTTGCAATCGCATTTGTTGTTTCGGCCCTGATGCTTACTTCAGAATTAAAAAGAAAGGAGAAACAGGGATTACTTTCATTTAAGGAGGAAGCCGTTGTTGTTGGTGAAAAAGTAAAGCTGTCTGATCTTATTTTCAATATCATTTTTGGGTTTATAGTCGGCTATAAAATCATTGGTGTTTTTTTTAATAATTCAGATACCAATCCACAGGAATACATATTTTCTTCGAAAGGAAGCTGGATTGGTGGAATATTACTGGCGGCGCTTTTTTCCTGGGTTAAGTATCGCGAGAAAAAGAAACAGGAGCTTCCTTCTCCCGAGGAAAGAAAGATCAGGATCTGGCCACACGAAAGAGTAGGGGACATCATAATTATCGGGGCGATTGCTGGATTTGTCGGTGCGAAAATTTTTGACAACCTGGAGAACTGGGATCGCTTCATTCAAAATCCGATAGCGAATCTTTTATCACCGAGTGGCCTTACATTTTATGGTGGTTTGATACTGGCCGCAATTTGCATTCTTACTTACGCCAGAAGAAAACATATCAATCTATGGCATCTTCTGGATTCGACTGCACCTGTTTTAATGATCGCTTATGCCATCGGAAGAATCGGTTGTCATGTTTCCGGTGATGGCGACTGGGGGATATTTAATAGCGCGTATACTGTTTCGGCAGACGGAGATATCATTCCTGCTGCAAAAGGCGCTTTTGAAAGTAGCCTGAATACTTCAGGCAACTTCAGCAAATACCTTATTGCGGAGTTCGGAGATCTGAAAAATATTCCTCATGCCTATTTCCATGGTTCCGAATTTTTACCAAACTGGTTCTGGGCATACAACTTTCCTCACAATGTAAATGAGGTGGGGGTTGCTATTCCCGGATGCACCGGTAACTATTGCAATCAACTGGTCCCACCAGTTTTTCCGACGACATTGTATGAAATCATTACCTGCACAATCTTATTCCTGGCGATTTGGTTTCTCCGTAAAAGAATTAAGATTTCCGGACGTCTTTTTGCCGTATATCTGGTGCTCAATGGTTTTGAACGTTTTTTTATTGAAAAGATTCGGGTCAATACAACCTATAACTTATTTGGTTTTCATCCCACACAAGCCGAATTAATATCAACTCTTCTCATTCTTGGCGGACTTATCCTTTGGTTCTATCGGGGCCGGGTAAGAACTGCCTGATATAGGAAATTTCTTAATAAGAGGCATATTTCCATTAAAAGCCATTATTCACCTTTCATCCAATCAGGTTCCGGATTCTGTAACTTCTCTTTAACAGAGGCGTACCATGCATGTCTGTAATTCTTCCGGAAATCACAGAAATCAGCCATCCGACATTAAACAAGTTACTATGCATAGCATGGTACTTACTTTTGAACTGTAATATATATTGAAAGGTACTAAAGCACGAGAAAATGAAACAATTGCAACTTATCATCACGACGGGATTTTTTTTATTGCTTACATTTTTGGGTTTCAGCCAGGGAAAGAGTTACGTAATTAAAGGGAAAGTATCAAATTCAACAGAACAGGCAATTGAGGCTGCAACCATCAGCATATTGAAAACCAAAGATTCATCAGTTATTAAAAACGAAGTGAGCGGTGCGGACGGAGGTTTTTCGGTTTCCATTAAAGAGGCAGGTGACTATCTGATCCAAATTACAGCTGCCGGACTTAAGTTATATCGCAGCCAGGTAATAACCCTGAATGATCAGCAACCGGTTTTCAATGCGGGTGAGATAAAAATGGCCCAATCAACTCAGCAGCTCGAGGGAGTGACAGTGTCCGGGCGAAAGCCAATAATAGAACAGAAAATCGACAGGATGATTGTAAATGTGGAGGGGCAGATTTCGAATGCAGGTTCCACGGCAATGGATGTATTGGAAAAATCTCCGGGAGTTACCGTAGATAAAGATGGTGCTGTTGCATTGAAAGGAAAACAACAGGTGATGATCATGCTGGATGGCCGTCCTACGTACCTGGGAACAAATGAACTGGCCAACCTGCTCAGGAGTATGCCGGCGAGCTCGATTGAGACTATAGAAATCATGACAAACCCATCCGCGAAATATGATGCCGCTGGTAACTCCGGTATCATCAATATCAAAACCAAAAAGAATAAACAAAGAGGATTTAATGGTAGCGCGACTTTAAACTACGGACAGGGTGTTTACTGGAAAACTAATGACAATTTCAACATCAACTATCGCTCCGGCAAATTCAATGTATTTGCAAACGGGGGCTATAGCAAGTGGAATGGTTTTCAGAATCTTGATATCAACAGGAAATTTAAGGATCCGGCAACTGGAGATCTAAATGCAATCTTTGAATCTTACAACAGGATGCGTACCAATTCAGACAACTTCACTCTGAAGGTTGGTACAGATTATTATCTTTCGAAAAAAACCACCATCGGTTTTGTTGCGAGCGGATTTATCAATCCTGAATTATTCACTAACAGCAGTACAAGTTATTTGCAGGATCCTCACGGAACAACCGATTCAATAGTTTACGCAAAAAGCAGAAATGATAATCGTTGGACAAATAACAGCTTCAACCTGAATCTCCGCCACCAGTTCGACAGTACAGGTAAAGAAATTACTTCTGACTTTGACTATGTTACGTATAATTCAAAGACAAAGCAAAACCTCGTTAATACTACGTACGATCCAAAATGGGATCCTATGTACAATGAATTTCTGCGCGGAGATCTTCCGGTTAACATCAACATTTTCACCGGTAAAGTGGATTACTCACAGAATATATTTAAGTCGTATAAATTCGAAACAGGTATAAAAACATCCTTTGTAAATACCAATAACTCGGCCTTTTATTACATTCTTGAACAAGGTGCGGAAGCGCCGGATCTCTCGAAAACAAATAAGTTCAATTATGAGGAAAATATTAATGCAGCATATATCAATGTAAACAGGCAATTCAAAAAATTCGGTGTACAGGCAGGTTTAAGATATGAGCATACAAGGATCAATGGTCTTCAGTACGGTAATCCGACTGTGAAGGATTCATCATTCAAAAGAACGTATGGTAATTTCTTCCCGACAGTTTATCTCAGTTATAAAGTGGCAAAGAACCACCAGTTAGGTTTGAATTATGGCAGAAGAATAGACAGGCCCAACTACCAGGATCTTAATCCATTTCTGTTCTTCCTAGATAAATACACCTATCAGTCTGGTAATCCATTTATGTTGCCTCAGTACACCGACAACATCGAGCTGTCACACACATTCAAAGAGTTCCTGACCACTACAGCAAACTATAGTTACACGACGAATTTTCAGACAGAAACTTTTGAACAGGCGAAGAATCCGAATGGTGAGGAAAATTATGCAACGATCGTAAGACAGGGAAATATTGGTTTCCGTCAGAATGCTGGCTTGTCTGTAAGTGTGCAATATCCCATTAAGAAATGGTGGACTATGGTGCTCTACACAAATGTTAATTACAGTCATTACCGCGGTGAGATCAATAAGGAAATGCTCGATGTAGAAGCAACCAACTGGATGGTCAATTTCAATAACCAGCTTAAGTTCAAAAATGGTTGGAGTGCTGAAATGAGTGGATGGTACAGATCAAAAGGTATCGAAGGTCAGATACTGATTGAACCGATGGGACAGGTGTATATCGGTGGGGCAAAGCAGGTGTTGAAAGGAAAAGGTACTGTGAAAGTGAGTTTGCGCGACGTATTCTACACACAGAAGGTAAAAGGAAGCATCAATTTTGAAAATACAATGGCCACATTCAGGAACGTGCGTGATAGTCGCGTAGCTAATATCTCCTTCACCTGGAGATTTGGAAAACCGATCAAAGAGCAGCGTTCAAGGAAAACCGGTGGTGCATCTGAAGAGCTGAATCGTATTAAAAACGGTAGCAGCAGCTAAACTTTTTTTGTTCGTTTCTCATGACGTTAGGCGATCCTGTTGTTCTCAACGGGATCTTTTTTTATGGGGCGAAGGGAACAGCAACGCAATAGCAAACAGGCCCTCACTGTATTGTGGGGGGCAAAAGAAACAGCCAATGTCCGGTGCGTCGGTTCTCAAATATTTGAAATTACAAACATGAAGCTTGTTACTGAACACTTACTGCTAATTCTTCTGCGTCCCTACTACTATACAACTTCCTTTTTGCCGGGAAGTCTCCAAGACTCGAAGGTTGCTCAAAGATTTGCTTCGAGTTGCCTTACAGTCTTTGAGTCTTAGAGGCTATCGGCAGGATAATCTATGTTATTTTTTAAGAAACATTGGCATCGCGCTAATAGTGAGACTGCCTTCAAACTTCTTCATCTTGCCTTAATTTTACAAAAAACTAAACGGCATGCCATCATTTGATATCGTCAGTAAAGTTGACACACAGGCTTTAGACAACGCAGTCAACGTAACAACTAAGGAAATTTCCAACCGGTTCGATTTTAAGGGTTCACCGGTAGAGATTAATCTGAATAAAAAAGAATTTACTATCGCTGTTACAGTAGAAGATGAAATGAAATTGCGTCAGCTGATTGAGGTATTGATTAACCGCGCCCATAAGCAGGGCATAGCACCTGAGGCTTTTGACCAAAGCAAAAAACCTTACCCCAGTGGTAAGACTTTCAAACATGAAATTCTTGTACGAAATGGTCTGAAGATGGAGGACGCCAAGAAGGTGGTTAAGCTGATTAAGGATTCTGGTCTTAAGGTACAGGCACAGATTATGGACGAGACTGTACGTGTGACTGGTAAGAAAATCGATGATCTTCAGGAAGTTATCGCCCTCTGCAGGGCTTCGGACATTGGCATTCCTCTCCAGTATGAAAATATGCGCAACTGAGGCTGGAAATCATTTGTTTACCTGAATTTAACGACGTAACTTCGCCGCTCATTTCTAAAACGACATGGCAAAAATCCATGCGGCCTTAAAACAAAAATTATGAAAAAAGGTATCCATCCGGAAAGTTACCGTTTTGTGGTTTTCAAAGACATGAGTAACGGTTATACATTCCTCACCCGCTCAGCTGCTCCTTCAAAGGAAACTTTGAAATGGGAAGACGGCAAAGAATATCCATTGATAAAAATGGAAATTTCAAACACTTCACATCCATTCTTTACCGGGCAAAATGTGTTGGTTGACACAGCTGGACGTATTGACAAATTCAAAAAGAAATACGAGAAGAAAAAATAATTTGCTCCCTTTTGAAGATAAAACCCTCCCATCCGGAGGGTTTTCACTTTTCAAGACCGATTGATTTATTCTGAATTAAGTTATTTTTATTGATATACCTGTAAACCGATCGCTGAATATAGATGCCTTCGTTAGTATTCTCCTGTAATGAAAGTTCGAACTCTTTGCAACCATTTTCTTTGGTGAGAAAGGTGGCAGATATCCCCATGGGATTTTTCACTTTTCGTGAAAGATGGGAGAGGATTTCGGGTATTCGTTGCCGATATGAAAGTGAAGGCCTTGAAACAGCATCTGCAGGTTCGGATTTGTCGTTGCCGGAAAATGCATTGCCTGATTTTAATGAGTTTGATTTATCGATTCCAGTCAATGAATATCTGGGTAAATACACACTTATTGAAAAGCCATGGCAGATTTTCCAGCTGAACCAAAAAGCAATTCTGTTCGATTACAGGCTTGCCACAAGTCAGCGCATATCTGCTGAGCTGCCATCGCATGTAAAATCAATTGGATCATTTCCTGTTTTCATAGAAGAAGGCGCCATGTTGGAGCATTGTTTCATTAATTCAAAAGACGGACCTGTATTTATCAGCCAGGACGCGTTGATCATGGATGGAGCAATGCTAAGAGGACCATTGTTTATAGGGCGTAAGACAGTTGTAAAAGCAGGCACAAGTATATATGGAGCAACTTCGATTGGTCACAATTGTGTTGTAGGCGGTGAAATTAAAAATGTGGTGATGATGGCGAATTCCAATAAAGCCCATCATGGTTACCTCGGAGATTCAGTAGTAGGCGAGTGGTGTAACCTGGGGGCGGGTACTACCTCGTCAAACATGAAGAATACTGCAGGCCAGGTGAAGTTATGGTCTATGTACAAAAAGGATTTTGAATTTGCCGGAAATAAATGCGGACTCATTATGGGTGATTTCAGCAGGGCGGCCATCAACACATCTTTCAATACCGGGACCGTTACCGGAATCTGTTCAAATATTTTCGATGGCCAGGAATTAACACCTAAATTCATCCCCAGTTTCTCCTGGGGAAAAGATGGAAAAATAAAGTATGATTTTGAAAAAGTCGTCATAGAAATAAATAGTTGGATGGCATTTAAAGGACAGTCCCTGACAAAAGAAATGATTGAAACTCTAACCAATATTTACCAAAAACAATAACTATTCATGAGATCCCAGATCGCAGCAGCCAACTGGAAAATGAACCTGGATTTTAAACAGGGAAAACAGCTAATTGAAGAAATTATTTCACAGGAACCTACACCTGAAGCAGGTAAAAAAGTAGTGTTTGCAGTACCGGCGCTTTATATACGCAGTGCCCGTAAAAAAGTTAAGAACAATCCCGGATATAGTGTAAGTGCTCAGAATATCTATCATAAAAAATCGGGCGCATTCACAGGGGAAATTTCCGCTGAAATGGTAGCGTCCGTCGGTGCCGAATATGTTATCATCGGTCACTCTGAGCGCCGCGAATATTTCAATGAAACCAACGGTATACTTGCAGAGAAGATTAATCTTGCATTGGAAAATAATCTCACACCTATTTTCTGCTGCGGTGAATCATTGCCTACGCGCGAAGCAGGAACACAAAATGAATTTGTCGCTGGACAGATCAGTGAAAGCCTGTTTCATCTGTCCGCTGAACAAGTATTGAAAATAGTAATTGCTTACGAGCCTATATGGGCAATCGGAACCGGTAAAACCGCTACTGCAGAGCAGGCACAGCAAATGCATCACTGGCTTAGGCAGGTTCTCGCAAAAAAATATGGTCAGCCAATTGCAGATCAGATTTCCATCCTGTATGGAGGAAGTGTAAAAGGTAGTAATGCACAGGAAATTTTTTCACAGCCTGATGTTGATGGAGGACTTGTTGGCGGTGCATCATTGGTGGCATCAGAATTTGTAACGATCATCAGGGCGTTAAAGAAATCCGTTTAAGTAACCGCCCTCGACTGATAGTAATTTATTATATCCCGGAATTTTTCAGCGACTACATCAACGCTGAAATTCCGGGATTCTATTATTGCTTCCCCGTGCAACTCCAGTAATTTTTCAGGATGTTCTGTCAGCATTGAAATCAAATCCACACAGTTTTGAAGACCAGAATAATACAAGACACTTTTTTGTTCCGCTAATGCAGTTTTCATTTTTGCAGGTATAAGCATGGGTCGTGCAAATCTCAGTGCCACATGTGTGTTGCCTGAATTCTTTGTTTCGCCATATCTCTCCTGTATCCCGTCATTTATGGAAGTGTTAAGTTGTTGCGGCGACCATAACAGATGCGCATTGTTCACAATATTATCGAATTCATATTCCGGGATTATTTCATTACTGTAAAGAATCATTCCACCTCGCGTATTGATTTCGATGGCACGTTCAATTATCTTTCTACCATAATCACCTATTGGTGGGCCCGCGATATACAATTGTGGAATGGCATTTTCTTTTGCAAGTAATTTTTCATAGACATTGAGAGCGAAATCATAATCGCGCCTTCTTACATCTATTGTGCCAGGTAAAACAATTTTTAGCGCCGTTCCGGGATCAGGATACCTGATATCATTTTCATCAAATATTGCCTGTGGAAATAACCAGAGTTTTTTCT
Source organism: Pollutibacter soli (assembly GCA_029269725.1). Classification (GTDB taxonomy): domain Bacteria; phylum Bacteroidota; class Bacteroidia; order Chitinophagales; family Chitinophagaceae; genus Pollutibacter; species Pollutibacter soli. The sequence goes on from JARJHS010000001.1 coordinate 631,819, forward strand.
GTGTAAGATTTCGGGTACTGATGTTTGAAAGTAGTGCTGGCGTATTTAGTGCAAAACCATCAATTCTTTGTATGAATTTTTTTTTGCCCCACTGCCTTATCAGTTTCTTTGGGTGAATTGTGAAAATATCAGTAAAAAGATTATTTATTTCGTGAAGTGTGTTCAAAAAAATAACTTCCGGTAAAGTCTTCATCAATCTATACCAAAGCAGGTGTTTACTATCGATGCTGTTTAATAAAAAAACACGCACATTTTCCCTCCCCGCTTCTTCGATAGCTCTTTGCATAAATGGATATTCACGTTCTGCGGTGGGTTTAAAAAAGACAGAAAATTTTTTATTCAGATCGGGAATACGAAGTAATAAGTCATTCCGGAATTCTTCATTTGTAAAAAGCAGCAGTTCCAGGCTAAGTTTATCCGCAACCTTCAGGAGAGGGATCACCTGTTCAATATGAATAATATCGTAAATTGCTATTTTCACAATAAATCTACTGCCACTAAGTTTTTTGTTTTAACTGATAGTGCTCGTGTGTCAGGAAATATTTAGATTCTTTGCATGAACAGAATAATAGCATTCCTGACCAAACTGTTTTTTAAAGATACTGCAAGCGCTAACATACAAACAGTACTTGACAAAAGCTCTAAAGTTTTTATCCTTCATTTTCTGGCAGTGATACTCACATTTGGTGGAAATGTTCTGATTGCAAGATGGTTTGGCGATGAAATATATGGGTTATACAGTCTTTTATTTAGCTGGCTTGCCGTACTGGCAATTTTTGCGCAGATAGGGATGGACGACTATCATCTGGCTGTGGTGCCGGCTATGCATCTCAGTGAGGACTATGGATCACTACGGAAAATTCTCCGGATATCAACAGCAGGAATTATTATTGCATCGGTAATCGTAGTCGTCATTTTTTACAGCATAATAAATCTGTTACCAATACCAGGATTACATGAAAATGCGGCGGTATTTTCGGTTGGACTTTGGCTGATAATACTGCATGCATTAAATAGCAACTACAGCTCTTTCCTGCGCGGATATGGTACTATTGTTCAAAGTCAGCTTGCAGAAAAAGTAATCAGGCCACTCGTCTTCTTATTGCTGATTGTTCCTTTGGCAAATTCTTTCGGGCCTGGCTCTGATATCATTTACAAACTCATTGTCATATCGGCAATCAGTCTTTTTATCAGTTTTTGCTATCTTTTTTTTCTTACCAAGAAGGGATTAGGACATAAGCCCTATTCCAATCCGGTATCATTTGAACAATTGAGATTTGGCAGGAATGGATATTTTCTCTTGCTTACCATACTATATTTTTTAACAACGCGCCTGGATATCCTGAGCGTTGGACTAATATCGGAGGTAAAAGATGTAGGGTATTATAATGTTGCGATGAAAATTGCTGAAATTGTAGGCTACCCTGCAATAATCATCAACCTCGTGGCACCTACTTTCCTCGCCAGGCAACATTTCCGGGAAAATAAATCAGAGACATACAAATTGATTCAAAATGGTGCAAGGCTCACGTTTGCGGGCTGTGTTATTTTGTTTATCCTGATTTTATTTGCTGGGAAATGGCTGCTTGGTCTTTATGGCTTTAATTTCAGAATTGCATTTTTACCACTGTTGATTCTTGGAATATCGCAGCTGGTAACTGCTTTTTCAGGTCCTGCTGCAATTTTTTTTATTGTTTCCGGCAGAGAGAAAACAGCAACATTTTGCATGTTTATAAATGTGATGGTAACTGCTCTATGTTGCTTCATCATGATTCCTGCGTGGGGAATTGCCGGTGCAGCGCTCGCCAGCCTAACGGGGACGGTAGTCTTTAATGCGCTGATAATAATATCTTTTTACCGCTTCGAGAAAGTGCTGATTACGCCTGTTAAAATTTTCGGCCGGCCTAATTTTTAAGTTTTTCAATCAGGTCAACATATTCTTTCATTGCCTGGTCTTTAGTCTTTCCTTTTACTCCCAGCCATGCCTCATATTTAGCCTTGGACACAAAATCAAAAGGATTTGCCGGAGGATCAAGTGTATTGTCACCTTCAGTGGCTTGTTTATACAGTGAATACAGCGCCAATAAAGTGTCGTTGCTGGGCTTTTCACTGAGAGATTTGCTTTCGTCGACAGCTTTATCAAAAAGGGCTTTCAGGTCCATACCGAAGGGTTTGTCACGAAAGTAAGTTAAAGCTCATTCGCAAACAACTACGTTAGTGCAATACTGCCAAAATGAGTTAATTTTGCATCCCGGCCGGGAGGGGACAAAATCAAATCATTTTACCCGGGAGCATGGTTATGAAGAATATCAGGAATTTTTGCATTATCGCCCATATTGATCACGGAAAAAGTACACTGGCCGACCGACTGCTGCAGGCAACAAATACCATCAGTGAAAGAGACATGATGGATCAGGTTCTGGATGACATGGATCTTGAAAGAGAAAAAGGCATTACAATAAAAAGCCATGCCATTCAAATCAATTACAAATACAAAAATGGTGAAGATTATACACTTAACCTGATTGATACTCCCGGTCACGTTGATTTCAGCTATGAAGTCAGCCGTGCACTGGCAGCATGTGAGGGTGCTTTACTTCTGGTGGATGCGACGCAGGGAATTCAGGCACAGACGATTTCAAACCTTTACCTGGCGATTGAGAACGATCTTGAAATCATACCTGTGATCAACAAGATTGATATGGATGGTGCCATGATTGAAGAGGTGACTGATCAGATCATTGAATTGATCGGATGTAAAAAAGAAGATATTCTTCTTGCGAGCGGAAGAGCAGGAATCGGTATTACAGAAATTCTTGAAGGTATCGTTGAGCGTATCCCATCGCCAAAGGGAAATCCTGAGGCTCCGCTACAGGCGCTTATTTTCGATTGTGTTTTCAATCCCTTCCGCGGAATCATAGTGTACTACCGGATTGTTAATGGAAGTATACGCAAGAACGAAAAGATCAAATTTGTTTCCACTGATCAGGAATATGATGCTGATGAAGTCGGTATCCTGAAATTGAAAATGCAGCAAACACAGATAGTGGATTGCGGCAATGTTGGCTACCTCATCACTGGAATAAAAAATGCAAAAGAAGTGAAGGTGGGTGATACGATTATCAGCGCCGCTAATCCTGCTGAAGCAATACAGGGTTTTGAGGAAGTAAAGCCGATGGTATTCGCCGGCATTTTCCCTGTGGTGACTGATGACTTCGAAGAACTGCGTGACTGTATGGAAAAATTGCAGCTGAACGATGCTTCTCTCACTTTCGAGCTGGAAACATCCCAGGCGCTTGGTTTCGGTTTCCGCTGCGGCTTCCTTGGTTTGCTACACATGGAAATCATCCAGGAAAGACTGGAACGTGAGTTTGATCAGACGGTGATCACAACAGTTCCTAACGTTAGCTTTGTTGCATATACAACACGCGGAGAGAAGATCAATGTTAATAACCCAACGGAGATGCCGGATCCTACACAAATGGATCGCATCGAGGAGCCTTTTATCAAAGCGCAGATCATCACCAAGCCGGAATACATAGGCAACATCATGACGCTTTGTTTGGGTAAAAGAGGTATCCTGATTAACCAGAGTTACCTCACTCAAACCAGAGTGGAGTTGATTTTCGAAATGCCTTTGACAGAAATCGTGTTTGATTTTTATGATAAGCTGAAGAGTCAAACGAGAGGCTATGCATCTTTTGATTATCATCCATTGGAATACAGGGAAAGTGATATCGTGAAAATGGATATCCTGCTGAATAGTGAAAAAGTGGATGCATTAAGCGCATTGATTCATAGAAGTCGCGCGCAGGAATTTGGAAGAAAATTATGTGAGAAACTGAAAGAACTTTTGCCAAGGCAACAGTTCCAGATTGCAATCCAGGCCGCAATTGGGGCAAAGATCGTAGCGCGTGAAAATATTTCTGCAATGCGAAAAGATGTTACTGCGAAATGTTATGGTGGTGACATCAGTCGTAAAAGAAAGCTTCTTGAAAAACAAAAGGAAGGTAAGAAGAGAATGCGGCAGATTGGAAACGTTGAAGTTCCCCAGGAAGCTTTTCTCGCTGTTTTGAAACTTGATGATTAATCTTTAATACTTCAATTGAATTCAGATGGCAAAATACTCTCTTGGAAAAGAAATGGATATTGAAGTCAGTGCAAGATTTATTGCACGCGGGACAGATACTCCGATAACAGGGAAAGAATACAATGTCAGGTTATTCGATAAAGATTTTATAGAGGATGATTACCTGGGTGAATCGGGGCTGGATGGGAATGGAAAAATTCATATCCGTTTCAATCCTGGAAAATTTGACCGGAATGATCCCATCAGGGAAACTTCGCTTGATTTTTATTTTGTCTTGTTTAAGAACGGCTCAGAGATTTTCCGCAGCAAAGTGATGGATGATGTTGATATCGAAGCATTAGAGGCATTCAGGATGGGAAAAGGAGAGTTGATTGATCTTGGAACTTTCCTGGTAGACGCTTAAATCGGATCTAAACTCAAATAAAAAAAACCTGCTCACGCGAGCAGGTTTTTTTGTTTAGACTTTCCTTATTGCTTCACTATTTTCTGCTGAACAATGCCTTCTCCGGTATTGATCTCCATGAAATAAATACCTGGTTTTAAACCTGCGGGAGGATTTAACGACACTGTATGATTACCTGTAGTTTCATTCGCAACCAACTTGTTCATTACAATTTTACCTTCGGAACTGATCAATCTTATCGACACAATATTACGCGAACTAACGGTGTATTTCACCTGGAGTTGCGTAGTGAATGGGTTCGGATACACTTTAGCGTCGCTTTTGTTTAAGGCAGTCGCGAATTTTACAGCGACAACTCCGGTGTACTTAATTCCGTTGTCCATTGAAACCATCATGATACGATAGTAGTTTGTTCCTGCTGAAGGAGTAAGATGTTTGTACTGGTATTTGTTTGACGTATTTGAACCGTTTGACTGAACTGTATACAGGTCATTGAACTTACTGCCATTCGTACTATGTTGAAGAACCATATACTGCCCGTTTACTTCGGAAAGTGTATTCCAGTTCACAAGTACAGCTGATGCTTGCGGAGATGCACTGAAATCGCTCATTACAATGGGAAGCATTGAAGGCTGTGCATAGGGAGAAGCCGGATTTGCCCAACTACCTATATAATTTAAAGTATCAAACAAAGGGAAGCTTGCCGATGAAACTCCGTTGAGATTTGTATTTGAAGAAGGACTCCATGAATTATTAGTGATTGATGAAGCAGGGAAATTTGTCATCAAAGTATTGGTCCCACTGCTACCCTTGAAGCTTCCGTCACTATGTACAGGTGTAATTGCGCTATAAAATCCACCAACACCGCTTACTGCCGCATTATTATAGAACACATGGCTGTTTACACGAGTCAGTGCATTTGGATTGTTTTGTATCAGAGATCCATTGTGAAAGCGGGTATTACCTGAAGTAAACCAAAGCAACCCTTCATTGCGAACACCACCGTTGAAATTGGCGTTTCCGTCGAACACCATCATACTATAATTGATCAGTGAGTCGGACGCCTGTTTACTGGTATTACCTTTTACAACAATCAGGTAATCATTAACCAGTTTGCCATCAAGTGAAAGGTTACCGATGATATAAGCCTTCCCACGGTTCAGAAATTGTGCGCCGGAAGACACAGTGAAGTTTTTTGTATACAGTGTTCCATTATTAGAGAAGACGCCACCCGATGGAAACTGGAAATTGTAATTGTAGTACATCGTTGCATTTTCCAGGTTCTTTATCTGGGTGCCTGTACCATAATAGTTGAAACCATTATTGAAAGACATCACACCACTATTTTCAAAAATAGCTCCATTGGCTGCACCGGAAGCGCTTCCAAAAACAGCTGTACCGGCGTTAACGATCTTTCCGGCAAAATTGGCTAAGTTGCCAGGTGTAAATGTGCCGCCGGCATTAACTGTGATCAGCGATCCTGAATTTGCATATACGCGACCGGTGAATGTTGCACCGTTGTTAATGATAAGTTCTGCACCGTTATTTATAGTGATAGTTCCGTTGAATGTACCGGATAAACACACTTTAATACCTGATCCATAAGTGGTATTATGTGTTGGACTTACTGATCCGGACGGGCATTGTGCCATTGAAGTGAAAACAAAGAAAATGGCGACAATAGTAGATAAAATCTTTACTGCGGGTCTGTTAGGGTACAAATTGAACATTTCTGAAAATTTTAGAGGTAAAGCTGCCAGACCGAAACATTACCATCTTTGCGATCGTATTCTTACGTCTGGTACGACGCAAATCTACATTGCCGTAATGGGGAATACAACGATGCTAAATCGAAGAAGTTCGAAATTCGTCAACGGGATTTTTACAGTCCGATCACAATCAATCTATTAAAGATTACAGAATGTTGTCAGGATTTCGATAAGCGTACTTTTTCCGTCGATGAATGAGTGAGATAAAATCACAGGTATTTCAGAAATCAGGAAAATACATTAACTCAACATATATATGAAATAGGGTGTTTTTCACGTATTGCTGAAAATCCGGAGATGGTATTTTTACAATGCCTCTATCAGCCGTAGCTAACCAAGCTTAACTTTAATTAGAAACGAGGGAAAATCACAGCGGGTCAGTCCAACCAGTACTGACCCGTTCCTTTTTTGAAAACTTTAAGGTTCAATTGTAACGATCCGAAATTGTTATTGCTTTGCAGGCTTTTTAGCAGGAGTTACTTTCTTCCCCAGTTTGTCTTCTGATACGGGAGCTCCAACAGGTGCTTCACCATCTTTTAATTTCTGTGTAAAGACTTTTTCGATATGAACCCATTGTCCATTCTGCCAGCGGAATCCCTCATAATCACCATCAGGTATGTAGGTGTATAATTTACCTTCTTCATTATTTTCCGGAATGAGGTGGTCGAAAATGATCATATCCATCTCATCATCAAATTGCAATCTTGCATTTGATTGTTTTTTGTATTCGATCCAGAACCTGGATTGTGTTGGTTTTCTGGCAGTATCCTGCGCGAAACTGAAATATTTTCCTCCAAATACTGGTTTATTTTCTCCGTTGAACGTGAGTACTTCAATTCTTTTTTTAGTACTTCTGATGGTATGTTCGTCGTAACCCAGAAGCGTGTAATATTTTTTTCCCTGGAATTCTTTGAGCACGATGCGATAATAAATTGAACCAACCCACCATTCATGATTAGTAATCGTATCAACTACATTTTCAATCATTGCGGTGCGATCTATCAAAGGATATAATACTAACCTGCCATCATTTGTCTTCATCTGAATGGCGCCATGCCTGCGATGAACAGCTTCGTCCTTTGATACCTGCCAGGTAAATATTCTGAATGTACTGTCCGGTGCATACATCTTAGAGATTGATACTACTGAGTCGAAAGGATAAGAAAAGGAATAGGGGACTTTCAGTGCGCGTACAAGCATCCTTGTGAATGCACTATCTGCAATAAACCGGTCACCGGCTTCACGTTCCTGAACAATTTTTGTGGCGAGAACTTTTAGTGAATCTTCCCTGTTGCGCATTTCTGTACGAAAAGCAGTGCCGGTTTGCGCACAGGAAAATGATAGGGTGCCAATCGTAAAAACTGCAGACAATATTATGACATAGAAAGGTTTACGCAGCATATGCATCATACAACAAAGTTGCACTAAAATTATTGTGCATCTTTCTTTTTTTGCAAAGCTTTAGCAAGTGAAAACAGATCAGGAAACACTGCATCAATCAGGCTGTTTGGCAGCGCCAACATTGGTTTTCCCGAGGGGATGAAAATGGTTAGCATGTGAAGATTCTTGCCGAATTCCATATCACTCATTGCATTACCCACCATAATCGATTTGTTAAAATCGACTGCAGGGAAATCGGCGACTGCCTGCAAACCCATGCCCGGATTGGGTTTTCTATTGGGGCTGGTGGATTCCAAATCAATACAATAGTAAATCCTGTCGATTGAACCACCTTCCATTTGAATTTCTTTCAGCATGCCCTGGTGGATTTCAATCAGATCATTTTCTGTCATTAAACCCTTACTTACTCCACGTTGGTTTGTAACAATAAAAATTCTTCCAAACATCGCGGTCAATTGACCAATTGCTTTTGGTGCATTGAAGCAAAACCGGAATTCAGAACTGTTGCGTACATAATCATCTTCTTTCTCAATATTGATTACGCCGTCACGATCAAGAAAAAGTGACCATTCTTTGTTGATTTTCGGCAGTATAAAATTGTCTTGTCCCATCCGATCAGAAATTATATAAATTGCCTGAGCTCTTCCTGTGCCCGATAATAATCTTCAGGAATACCGATGTCTATAAAATATTCATCGAACACTTCACCATAAATTTTATCCGTATCGATTTGTTTTTCCAGGTAGTCTTTTTCGAAAGAGAAAACTTCAGGGAAGTTGTCTGATGCCAGAAGATCATTCTTCATGATATAAATCCCTCCGTTGATCAGACCTTCAGCATATCTTTGTTTTTCTTTGAATGCGATTATTTTCCCGTTACTTGTTTCAACAGTTCCATATCGATCAAAATCTTTCATCGGTTTCAGCGCGATCATGCAATCGCAATGTGCCAATCTGAATTTTGTTTTCAGCCTGTGGAGATCAACATTAAAAAATGTATCACCATTAATCACGATCACCGATTCTGACTCCGATTTGCCCAAAGCTTTCTTGATTGCGCCTCCTGTACCTAGCGGAAACGTTTCAATTGAATACACCACATCAAGCCCGGAGAAATGGGAGTCCACAAATCCTTGTATATTTTCATGCAGATGTCCTAATGATAATATGAAACGTTTGGTATTGTATTGGTTTAGGTATTTTATCAGGAAGTAAAGAAAGGGAAGGCCATTCACTGGCGCCATACATTTTTGTACTCCCGGAACTGTTTTGCTTAGTCTTGTTCCAAGTCCTCCGGCAAGTATTACAACTTCGTCTGTCCTCATTGGTTAGTTATGAAAAATAAAGCTCCTCGCAAAGTTGACAAATGATATGGCCAATCAGGATATGTGATTCCTGGATCCTTGGCGTATCCTTTGAAGGCATATTAAATAATACATCTGAAACAGAAACCATTTTGCCACCGGTGGCCCCGGTAAAACCAACAGTCATGATATTTTTTGTCCTGGCAACTTCAAATGCTTTTATGATATTTCCGGAATTTCCGGATGTTGAAAGTCCGAATAGGATATCACCCGGATTACAAACGCCCTCTACCAATCTCGAATAAACCACATCATAACTATAGTCATTAGCAACAGCAGTAAGATATGATGTGTTGCAATGCAATGCTTCTGCGGGCAGCGCAATGCGGTTCAGATAAAACCTTCCCGTGAATTCCGCAGCAAGATGTTGTGCATCGGAAGCACTGCCGCCGTTACCACAAAACCAAAGGCGATTCCCATTTCTTAATGATTTGATCGTTTTTTCAACTACGTATTCTATATTTTTAAGAATGACATCGTCTGTCAACAGTTGTTGTTTTACTTCAATAGACGATTTAATCAGTGATTTGATTTTATCTGTCATACATTAGAAATTAACAAGACACCGAAGAATCACACCGACCATGTTGCCAGGCCGCTTTTACTAAACGTATAAGGTTTTATTTCGCCACCAAAAGTACGAAGTGCATCCATTACAGTATAGCGTTTGGTGCCGGGGCAATAAAATATCATGAAGCCGCCACCGCCTGCTCCCGATATTTTTCCACCGGTAGCGCCAGCATTTATTGCAGCGCTGTATATATTTTCAATGCGGGAGTTGGAAATATTTTTAGCCATCATGCGTTTCTGTCTGAATCCGAAATCAAGAATTTCGCCGATCTGCTCCAGCTTTCCGGTTAGTAAGGCTTCCTTCATTCTGCGGCTCTGTTCTTTGAGCATATGCATTGCATCTACGGACTGACTGTCCTTCTTTTCCACATTCAGTTGCTGCTCTTTTATAATCATTGCAGATTCGCGGCTGCTATCGGTATAGTAAAGAAGGAGATTGTTTTCCAGTTCCTGCAGGTACTGACTCTTTATCCGAAGGGGATTTACAATCACCTTGTCATCGGCATAAAACTCCATAAAGTTTACTCCGCCAAAAGTTGCAGCATATTGGTCCTGCCTTCCACCTGCAAGTTGCAGGTCTCTTCGTTCAATATCATATGCATAATGGGCGATATCATATTCACCCAGGGGAAGTTTCAGCATTTCCACAAATGCACCGATAATTGCAACCACAAGCGTTGAAGAAGTGCCAAGACCTGAACCAGCGGGGGCATCAACATGCGTAGTGAGTCTGAAACCCGTTTGCGATATGCCATAATCTTTCTGAATCCTGTTGTAAACACCTTTGAGCAAATCAAGTTTGCCGGTCAATGGTAATGAATCCTTTTTGGGATAAGTTTCGCTTTCATTTCTATCAGCGGCTTCGAAAATAACTACCGGTTCATTAAGCGTTTCAATATGTGCGGTTGCAAAAAGAGAAATGGATGCGTTGAGAATTGCGCCTCCGTATAAATCACAGTAAGGACTCACATCAGTTCCGCCGCCTGCAAGTCCGATCCTTAAGGGAGCTTTACTTCTGAATACCATAGGCCAGATCTTCGATTGCCTTTACCATTTGGCTCCAGGCATATTTTTTCTTTTCCTCGCGAAGATGAGGTAAAAAAAAGTCTTCGCCTAATTCATAGAATCGAAGTATCTGCTTCGCAATTGACTCTGCATCGGGCTCTGCAACAAGTCCTACTTTTTCATGTGGTACCATATCCGGTAATGCGCCGGTATTAGTGACGACCATCGGCTTCTCAAAATGATAGGCGAGGGGAGTAACACCGCTTTGCGTTGCATTTTTATATGGTTGCACCACCAGGTCTGCTGCGCAGAGATAAAAACGAACCTGGCTATCCGGTATAAAGTCAGTTCGTAATATCACCTCGTCAGATATTCCTAATTCTTTTATCAGATCCAGGTAGATTTTTCGATCGTCATAAAACTCGCCGGCTATGAGGAGTTTGATTCCTGCGTTGATTATACCTGGCTCAGCCATTGCTTTCAGCAGAAGATCAAGACCTTTATATGCACGGATAAAACCAAAAAACAAAATTATTCGCGAACCATCATTGGGTAAATCCAGGGCTTTTCTCGCTATTGATTTTGAAACTGCTTCACCGAAATTATCATACAGCGGGTGCGGCACGAATTCAGCCGGTTGTGACCTTGTTACTTTCAGAAGATCATTCATTACTTTCTTGCTCATTGTAATAAATGCATCGACCGGTTTAACGAAATACCTGGTGAAAATTTTATCACCCGGCCTTTTTTCATGCGGGTTGATATTGTCGGCAATACAAATAATCCGTGTAAACCTGTTGCCTCTTACCTGTCGAAGAATAGTGCCCAGGCATGGGCCCATAAATGGCAACCAATAACGAACCACTATAATATCCGGTTTAAACGCCTTTAACTCATTCCCTGTCATAATCCAGTTAACCGGGTTAATGGAATTGATCACTACCTTTATAGTCAGATCAGGTGGAGGTGGCTCACTGGAATATTGAGACGTCCCTGGAAATAAAAAACCCGGATACTGTAACGAAAAGGTATATATCGTTGATTCGTAGCCGTGAGCAGTAAACTCGCGTGCCAGACGTTCGTCATAGCTGGCCAATCCCCCACGAAGGGGATAGGCGGGCCCTATAATCACAATTTTTTTTTGTTGCTGCATGAAAAGGCTGATCAGGTGCCAGAACGAAATTGCCAGACAAATATATTGTGGCGGAATATTAATTATTTGGTAAAACCGCGGCGCTGTTCTACCAGGTAACTGTTACGATCAGCCGAATTCCTTGAAATCATTTCACCCAAAAATCCGGCAAGAAACAATTGAGTGCCTAAAATCATGCCTGCCATAGTCAGATAAAATGCCGGCTTATTGGTCAAAGCATATTGAGGGTACAGGATTTTTGAAATGACCAGGTACAGAATGAAGATAAAACTTATCAGAAAAGCAATGGTGCCCCACAATCCGAAAAACTGCATGGGTCTTTTTCCGAATCGCCCCATAAACATAATTGAGGTCAGATCAAGAAAACCGTTTATGAAACGTTCCCAGCCGAATTTAGTTACACCATATTTTCTGGGTCGGTGCTCAACTACCTTTTCACCGATTTTTCTGAAACCAGCCCATTTGGCAAGCACTGGGATATAACGATGCATCTCCCCATATACTTCAATACTCTTCACTACCTTTTTACGATAGGACTTGAGGCCGCAGTTGAAATCATGGAGTACAATTCCTGACATCCGCCGTGTAATTGAATTGTAGAATTTCGACGGGAGATTTTTTGTAATTACATTATCGTATCGTTTTTTCTTCCATCCGCTTACGAGGTCAAAACCATCTTCAACGATCATTTTATAGAGAGAAGGAATTTCGTCCGGACTATCCTGCAGGTCTGCGTCCATCGTAATAACCACATTTCCTTGCGCCGCTTTAAAAGCTTCATTCAAAGCTGCACTTTTTCCGTAGTTGCGCTGGAACTTTATCCCTTTGATATTTTCATTAGCTGAAGTAAGTGATTCAATAACCTGCCATGAGAGGTCTGTACTTCCGTCATCAACCATAATAATTTCATAGGTAAATCCATTCTCCCTCATCACGCGAACTATCCATTCGCATAACTCGGGCAGTGATTCTTCTTCATTCTTCAAAGGGATAACTACGCTGATTTCCATTCAAACGGTTTAGAGAGGATTCTGGAAAGGAGTCTGGGGATTTTTTTTCGCCAGCCCCGCTCCGATCAATGAAGCGATTGCTCCTATAATCAAACAGAAAAATACAGTACCACCGATCAAACCCACCCAGAAAAATCTTTGCATCATCGCCATTGCCTGGTCAATCTGCTCTTCCGATAGCTGACCCTGTTTGATCATATTCTCGCGGCTCATTTCGGTGATTTTATCTTTGTACTCCGGGAAAGCAACGAAAAAAATTACCTGGAACGCCAACAGAATGAGCGTAGCAATGGCAGTAGATTTAAATCCGTATGAAAACAAATTACCAAAGGTCAGCGTATTATCCATTGCTTTCGCATACTGGAGAACAAAATAGATGACTCCTGCCAGCAGAATAACATAGCTGACAAAACCAGCGGCCTGATTTGTTGATAGGTCCATTAACATTAGCACGAGTGAATAAACAATCATCACAGCAGCGATGATAATCCCGGCAATAAAATGTGTGACAGGTTTTTTTTCCATGACGTAGAGTTTGTTCGTTTAGAATTGAAGCAAGATCTTGTTTTTATGAATGATCCCCAAAACCTTTCCGGTCAATGTTTTCCCAAGAAAAGGTGTGTTGATGGATTTGGAAACTAAGTCTTTTTGTTCAATACTGTACCGGGTTTCGGGCTGGAAAAGTGTAATGTCGGCGATTTCTCCCTCAACAATGGATGCTGCTGGAAGTCTGAATATTTTTCGTGGGTTAAGACTTATATTACGAATGATAGTCTCAGTAGGAATTTCCAATGCGCCGGCAGCTCCAAACAATGTTTGAAGACCTGTCATGCCCGGTTTTGCATATTCAAACTCACAAACTTTCTGGTCCCAGGCCAGGGGATGGTGGTGAGAGCTGATGCAGTCAACTGTGCCATCCAGTACGGCATTTTTCAATGCTTCCGCATCTTCTTTACCGCGGATGGGTAATTCTGTTTTGAGATTGGTATCATATCCCTGCAAATCGGTATCGGTGAAATACATGTGCTGCGGTGTTACGGAGCAGGTAATATCTATACCTGAAGCTTTTGCCCGGCGAATATATTCCAGCGATTTAGCTGTTGTAACTCCGGTGAAGTGCAGACGAGAACCTGTATAGCGCGCCAGTTTAATATCTCTTGCTACCATCAGTTCTTCAGCCATTGCTGGTTTCCCAGGAAGACCCAGTCTTGTTGATATAACACCCTCGTTCATCAGTCCTTGTGGAGCTATCGATTTATCATCAGGAATCTGAAGAATGATCCCATCAAAAGTTTTAATGTACTGAAGTGCTTTGATCATCAGGCCTGCCGACTGAATCGGGTTCCAGCCATCAGAGAAGGCAATTGCCCCACCAGCGTACATGTCATACATTTCAGCGAGTTCCTTGCCCTGGGCGTCGCGCGTGATTGCACCCAATGGATGGAGGCTGACCGGTACGGATACCTGCTTTTCAGCGATATAGGTCACCATGCTTTTGTCGTGAACTACCGGCCTGGTGTTGGGAACAACAAATATGTGCGTAAACCCACCCTTAGCCGCCGCTCTTGCACCGGTTTCAAGGGTCTCCCGGTACTCATAACCCGGATCGCAGCAATGGGTGAAAATATCAACCCACCCGGGAGATAAATGGAGAAATTCCTGTTCAATTAGCTGGTCTGCGGGATCAGTTATCTCATCCGCGATTTTGCGGATAATACCGTCCTGAATAAAAATATCCTTTGCAGAGCGATGAAAAGGAGAGTCTGGATCTACAATTATTGCTTTCCGGATGAGAATCGACATGGAAAATAAATTGCGCGAAGATAATCCTTGTTGCCTAAATGACTGTTGAAAAAATGGATTGAGTCCTTCGCCTGAGCTGGATTAATCCGTCAATCGGGTGAATTTTCTGGAGAAAATTGTAACTTCGCCATCCCTCAGAATTTTAGTTCGGGAAGTGGCGCAGCCCGGTAGCGCACTTGTATGGGGTGCAAGGGGTCGCAAGTTCGAATCTTGTCTTCCCGACAAAGCCCGCCAGAGCGAAAGCGATGGCGGGTTTTCTTTTTTCGATTTTGACAAGTTTTACCGCAAAAGCATCGTGCAGACAGGACGAGTCCCGTTTAAAAGGTCGCTCACAGTCATCCCTTAGCGATTTTCTGAATGATTTTAGTAGAACAAACAGATCTGACTTTCAAAATCAGTTGTCGTTTTAAGCCGCATCCTGAATCCTCAATAATACCAATAGGTATTCCAATCATTTGATGATGATAGTGGCTGAGCTATGCCTCCATAAAATAGGCGATCCCCTGATAGTGTTGTAAAAACGGGCCGATATAAAAAAGTCTTTTCGTGGGTATAAATGCTTTTCCAACTATCATTGTCTGCATTGTATTGCCAGACGTCATTTAAATATTCGCCGACTATCTCGGATACATTTCCCGGCGAATAATGATTTCCCACTCCAAATCCGATATATCCTGTTCCTTCCAGCGTAAAGCCTATGGCATATCTGCGGCCTTTTCCCGGAAATGGATTTTTCTGCGTCCAGGTATTTTCGGACAGGTCGTAACAATACACATTGCTCGTAAAATCCGGTGTTGGGAATGAAGGATTTGTAGCGGCAATAACAAAAATTTTATCATCAATTGCGAAACCTGTACCAAGCCAGTTGGACATGTTGTTTCTCAGGTTAATCGTGGTGAATTGATAAGTTGAAGGATTGAATTCGATGATCTGTGTCTGATTTACTAAGTAGATTTTTCCATTGATCTTATGAACCTGAGAGTATTGGTCAACGTTTATCTCTGGAAATTCACCGATTTTTCTCCAGCCAAGGTTTTGCCAGGTGAATTCCCAAAGGTCATGAAAGAAAGTTGTCTTACATGCCATCGGATTATTAAGCTCAGTACAGATGAAGGTTTTGCCTTTAAAAATATAAGCCTTATCATCGATTGAAAAAGAGAGACCTTCACCTCTGGATGGCCCTGGAAAAATTCCGGCAGTCGCCCAGCTGTTGTTATAAGGGTTATACAAGAAGAAGTCTTTCTGGTAGGTGGTTTCCGGAGAAAAGTTTCCTTTTCCTAAACCCAGAAAAATCATATTCCCCACTTCAAAAACAAATGGATTTTCGCGCAAATTTCCAGGAAATTGTGAAGTGCGACTTTTCCATTCGCGTGCCTCCTGATGAATTCGAAGTGAAACCTTTTTTGAGGTGTCTGCAATCAATCTGAATATCACATATGCCAGCCTATTGATCCCGGCGGCGTTATTTGAAATAACTGTAAGATAAATTTTACTATTTCCCTCACCATTGTTGTCGGAGAGTTTGATCCATTCGGGAATAGATCGCTGATCTGCTTCCCATTTGCCAGCTGAAGAAATCAAAATTGAATCAACAGAACCTTTTATGCCGGTGAAATTGATTTCACTACGATTTAATTCAGGTTTTGCCAGCGGAGGAACAATTGGCTCCTCTGGTGATGTTTGTTTGGAGCATGCAAAACATGTAACGAGAAGGCAAAATGATAAGAGTACGTTTCTCATGGTGGTGTTCAATTAAGTAGCTGACAGGAAAAGGCAGAAAACGCCTGGATACTCGATTTTATTTCTTTGATTTTCAGAAAATTAGTCAAGGAATATAGCAAACGCAGTTCAAATCAATTACCAGTCTGACTCCTAAAAAATACCAATTATTATATACACCTAAATGGGGGCCGGAGTAAGGGGCAGACGACGTTTTTCGTTCATCGTGGTTCGATGAAGTGGTGTGATTTGCAGAAATGTATAACAAGGATTCAAAGCATAAACCTGATGTGGACGCACACCAGATGCAATGGTTTTGACGCTTTGACTTTTTCATCTATGCAGGACCTGACATCAAAAATTCCAGTGTAATTCAATATCCACGAGGATTTATGCAACAAACAGCATTTGCCTAAATACCTCCTGGTGTTCAGAGTCTATTAAAAAAAGCCTTCATCGGGAAGGCTTTCTATTATAAGATTTACTGTGATCATTCTTTAGAAAAAAATCCCTTATAAATCAATCCCCCAACAATACCTCCGGCGATGGGCGCCACCCAGAACAACCAAAGCTGCGACAAAAATCCGCCTCCCGCAAAGATCGCCTGTGATGTAGAACGGGCAGGGTTAACCGAAGTATTTGTTATTGGAATTGAAATCAGGTGAATCAATACGAGAGCAAGGCCGATAGCTAAACCTGCAAATTTTCCATTAGCCCTTGCATCCGTAGTTCCCAGAATAATGAGAATAAAAAACATGGTCAGAATGAACTCTGCAAGAAATGCAGCTTTCAGATTATACCCATGTGGGGAAAGATCACCGTAGCCATTCGCCGCAAATGCCCCAGGCTTAGTATTATCAAAAACATATGGCTCTACATTTCCTGTAACGATCACATATAAAAGTGCAGCAGCGGCGACAGCTCCCAGGAGCTGGGAAACAATGTAGGGTAATACTTCTTTCGAGGAAATTCTTCCGCCGGCAAATACGCCGAGAGTTACTGCAGGGTTGAAATGCCCTCCTGAAATCGGACCAACGGCATAAGCCATCGTCAATACCGTCAGCCCGAATGCAAACGATACACCGATATAGCCGATTCCCATCGGAGGAATTGCTGCAGAAAACAGTGCACTTCCGCATCCGCCAAATACAAGCCAGAACGTACCGAGAAATTCAGCACCATACTTTTTCATATTAAATGGTTTTTTGAAAGGTTGAAGAAACCGGAACTCATCTAAATATATCCCATTTGGAAGATTGTTAATGGAATCACAACGGAGACTTCTGCATTTCACTGTTAAACAACTGATCAGTTACGGTTGCAAATCTGAGGACCTGTGTCTATATTTGCACCGAACCACAGTAATGCACACCCGGTGCATAAATAAGTGCTTAATCCTCTATTCAAAGGCAGGATTTTTGTTGCCTGAATGCCGCCTTCTGATATCTTAACAATTCAGTTTATACTTAGTTAGTACCTTAATCCGTTCTCAAAAAAATGATCGCGTGAAAAAACTAATCGTTTTTGTTGCAATCTGTTGTATTGCAGTTGGATCCAAAGCACAACGCCTTAGTGTTGAACTTTTCGGAGGCCTTTCAAATTACCAGGGTGATATAAAGGAACAGCGATACACGTTCCATGGCTCAAAACCAGCTGTCGGGTTGGGTATGAGTTACGCTATTACGAATCATATTTCCGTAAGAGGATTGTTTTCTTTCACGAGGCTATCGGCAACGGATAAGGACAATTCTGATCCCTACCTTCTGGCAAGAAATCTCGATTTTTCTAATAATATCGTGGAACTGTCTGTTATGGGGCAGTATCACTTTTTAAATATTGAAGAAGCCCGGATCAACCCATATGTAACAGCAGGTATTGGTTTCTTTCATCATAATCCATATACTAATGATAGTTTGGGGATGAAGTATTATCTAAAACCATTAAGTACCGAAGGTCAGGGATTGAGCCAGTACCCTGACAGGAAACCTTATAGCCTGAACCAGTTTGTGATTCCGTTTGGAGCAGGCATCAAGTTCCGGGTTACGGAAAACATCAATATCGGGTGGGAGATTGGTTTGAGAAAAACATTTACTGATTATCTTGATGATCTGAGTCTCAATTACGTTGATGAAGATATACTCCGGGCAGCAAAAGGGAACAAGGCTGTTGAACTTGCTTACCGGGGTGGCGAAGTTAAAAATGGAAATCCAGTATATCCGGCAGAAGGAACTACGCGAGGCAAACCCGCAAAAGACTGGTACTATTTCTCCGGCGTTACCGCAACTTTCAGATTGGGTGGTGATATGTTTGGAGGAAGAGGTTCCGGCACCGGTTGTCCGCGCCCCGTTTTTTAATCCATTACGTGTTTGAATGCATTGCAAAGATGGTCCCGATATATCGGAGCCATCTTTTTTATTTATAATCAATTTGTTGTGAAAACAGAAAGTATACAAAAGCAAAAGGGCTCATGGAAATGAGCCCCCTTTAGTTTCAACCCTAAACCCTTGAGAAAGATGCTAAGTATATAACCAAGACTATGCCAAAAATGAAAAATCGGGAATCGGGTTTTAATTTTTTTTTGATCTATAGCTTTTTGATAATTAGTTTCTGGTTTTCATCTTCAAGGATTTTATCCATGAAAGTCTTCGTATCGTTGTACCTCAATGCCGGAATCCTGTATTGATTCAGAACCAGGCTTGCACTACTATAAACTGTTCTGTTGGCAGAATCGTACCAGTAACTTGATTCGTACTTACCATATTCGAATGTGAGGTTTTTGGGTGCAGGAAGTACATCAAGTTCATATCCTTCAGGAATTACAAACATGGTTGTGTCTTTTTTACTGAGGGGAAAATCAAACAGGTAGTCGTTATTTCTTTTTTCAACAGCAGGCATTTTTACTCCCCAGAATTTGTACATCCTCGGACGAATAAACATCTTTGATCCGGCAATGAAGTCCGGTATTTTCTCGAGTGTAAGGCTGTACTCTGTTTTTGTTGCGGGCTTATCCTGATCCAGGTATTTTATTTCGTATTCATCGGGGTTGGAAAATCCCATCCTGTTGATCATAACATTTTTCTGTACCTCTGCACTTTCCTTCGAAATATTTATTTGTGCGTATTTGTATTCACCGGTAGAATATTGTGTTGCATGAACATCACCGGAACCATCTTCAGCAAACTTTACCTTCGTAATCATTGTGGACATATTCTCCACCGGTTTGCTTCTTGGTGTTTTCACCAATACACCTCCATTTTCTGTCATGAGCAAAGCATTTCTATTTTCCGTAAAATTTCCAAGATGTCCGAAATCATTATAATTACTTGTGCATTCAAGCCAGATGGAATCTTTCCCAATCAATACACAAAGGATCTGATGATTGAACTGGTCGAATGGGAACTCCGGATCAACGGCGGGCCGGTCAGCGCCAGCGTTTATCCAGGCAGAATAACTTTTTATTTTCACAGCCGATAAACACGCCTCCAGGTAATTACTCAGGCCTTTACAATCACCATACTTCTTATCATGTACAAAATCAGCAGGGAAGGGGCGAAAACCGCCGATACCCAACTGTATGCTTACATACCTGAAATTTCTTTGCAGGTAGTTATAAAGAAAGCGGGCCTTCTCGATATCTGATGGCAGGTGCTTTACCATCTGTTGAATTTCCTGTTGATTTTTTTCTGATAATTTATTTACAGAAGATGCCAGTCTGTTGTACCAGTTCCCTAGTTCTTTCCAGCTGGATAAATCGCCGGGAAACCCATCAAAAGTAAAACGTGAGGAATTAAACCTTACATGCGGAAAATACTGAGTCCACGGACCTGAGTTCTCTTCGTATTTTTTTGCCGGAATATTTCTGACATTAAACCGGTAGGTCAGGTATTTCGGATCTGTTGATGATTCCTCCGCCTTCATTGTGCCATTATACGTTTTGTATTTTACACCCAAAGAAGTCGCATACTTTATGATGAACTGTGAGTTTTCAACGGCCTGGTAAGGCAACTGTGGGTAATATGAAGGTAGCTGCAACGACGTCCTGATAGTATAGACAGTGGTTGCTTCAACAGTCACCGGATAGTTTGTTGTATTCAGACGGAGATAATAGCCTTTTCCATCTTCAACAAGTCCGGAACCAGCCGAGCTTGTAATCATATCTTTTTTGCTGTGTCTGGAAATAAGTTTTCCATTGGCATCAAAAAACCTGATATCCACATCCTCAAGAATTCTGAATTTATCAGCATACTCATGAAAGATCAGTTCATCGGCACCTTTTGAATCCAGAATGGTAATGATACTGTAGGTCTTAATTGATCCTTTGTCAGGTTGAGATAATTCTATTTCAACCTTTTCATCTCTCTTTACTTTATATGCATCCTTTTTCAAATCATCAGGAATGGTGCTTGCATCAAACAGGTTCACTTTTGCCTGACCGACCTGGGCGCTTAGACCGGACCAGGAAGCCAATGTGACAAGAGCAACGAATAATGTCTTGAAAGTTTTCATAGTGATCAGGATTTCTTTTTAAGAACAATCTGTTCATTCAGCATCGCATACATTTTCTTGTGGAAGTCCCATACGTAATCATATTCATCAGGTCCGTATGCAGGACGTTTGTATTCAAGTGTAATACGATATTGCAATGCGTTACCAGACATCTGCGCAACCCTGCTGACAATAATGCTGGTATCAGGCATGATCATTTTTGTATTTTTTGGCAGCTCTTCCAGGGTATAATTTTCGGGAAGGAAAATTGTACCTGATAAAGTATATGTTTGATTATGCCCAAAGAAAATATCTGAAACGCGCTG
Source organism: Pollutibacter soli (assembly GCA_029269725.1). Classification (GTDB taxonomy): domain Bacteria; phylum Bacteroidota; class Bacteroidia; order Chitinophagales; family Chitinophagaceae; genus Pollutibacter; species Pollutibacter soli. The sequence goes on from JARJHS010000001.1 coordinate 652,916, forward strand.
ATCGGCTATGAACGGATTTTTCTCCAAACCACAAAACAGGTTTACAGAAAAATAGCTGTAATCGCCACTGTTGTTCAGCGGCATCGTGAACTTCAGTTTCTGGCTCATGGGAAGTGAATCCTTATCCATGTTTGAAGCATTAAATTCTTTTACACTGATACCGTGGTAGGCATTGGTGTAATGGTTTTCAACAAATTTCTCCTGCCCGTCTTTCCAGCTGTTCAGTTCCTTCACTTTCGCATAACCGAAATAATCAACGAAAGCTTCACCATCAATAGCACCTGCCTCCGTAACCTTCGCCGTCACATGAGAACGTGCGGAATATTTCTGATTAGGATCCCATAATGTTACCCAACCCCAATCCTGTTCTGAAAGATTCTTATCAAGATCTACTTTGCTGATGACGAGACCCTCGGTACCCATCACTTTCTCTGGTATCAAGGTAGATGGCGTATGCTGATCAGTTCCATCCAGGACGTATATTTTATCGCCTATAATTACATAAGCCATCACCGTATTAAATTGGCCGTATCCCGGGCTTGCAGTATTGATGGCACCATTTGAACGCGTGCTTAATAAAATCGGGTAGGCTTTCAAACCTGCTTCTTTCAATAGATTGGTCAGGATAAGGTTAATCTCGCCACTATTTCCTTTTTTGCCTGACCATGCAGATTTTACTCCTTCCAGCGCCCAGATGCTATACATATTATCCCAGACCATATTTTTTTTCACGTACTTGTGAATAGCGATCATTTTATCAAAATCGCTATCTAAAGTTTTTAGCTGCGCATCGAGATCAGAAGTTCTTGGGATATTTTTCTTAACCTGTACTCCGAAATCTTCATCTTCCATAAGATCACGAACAAGTACCGGCCATTGTCTTTTAAGACTGCGGTTAATATTAATCGCAGGATTATAATAACGCACAAAATCGATCACAACTTTTTGCCAGTAATCTTTGTAACAACTGATATAAGGTTCATTTTTTAACCCAGGCAAATTGGTCATCGACATATTATGTACGACGCGGTTGCCTTTTTCAATTTTATCTTCTGCGTAAGGTTGATTCGTCATGAAATTTGTCGCTACCTGGAATTCCTGTGGATAGTCCAGACGGAAGCGATTATACCTTACAGGAATAGCTTCCTGGAAGTAATAATCCATTTCATAGATCTCTCTCGATTCAAGTACGTATTTAAATTCAATAACTGAACCGACTTTCACTTCTGGCATTGCGAAAATTATTTCGGATTCATAATTGTCGAGCTTTTTCGTGTACATCGATTTTTTATCCAGCTTTGTAATCACCACATTACCTGAAGCGTCAAGGTTATAGGTTTGCGCCTCCAGTTTTGATACATTCTGTAAACCGTTTTTTGCGATATAGGAAATCTTTACATTCGCTTCATCCAATCCTTTTTCATTGTAGATCTTTAATCTTCTGTGAACACGGAGCTTTACTTCACCGATTCCGCTGAATATGTTTACTTCCTGTTCCTGTGTTTCAAAAATTACTTCTGCTTCCGCATTTTTGTCGATTGCAGAATTTTTCAATTCGAGATCAGTCCTGGCTACTTCCCCGAATGGCATTACTCCTTGTTCTTTGTTTTTGTCTTTGTCTTTTTGTGCGAAAGCAATGCTTTGTACACAAAGAAATGTAAAGGCAAGCAATAGAATCTTTCTCATAACATGGTGTTTGTGGTGATTGTTATTGTAAGTAAATCTTTTGTTCAGGTCAGTTTTTCGCAGTAGTTGTCATTTTCACCAGCACAGGTTCTTCGATAAGTGCATGCATCTTTTTATAAAATTCTTTCAATGCGGGATATTCACCGGCATTGAAATTGGGTTTTAATATTTCAATTTTCACCACACCGGAAATTCTCCGGCCATCTTTACTTAGTTCAAGAATACGCTGGTACCTGATCGATCTGTCCTCTGTAGTAAGAGACATATTTTTGGGTAGTGCATCAACGCTCAGGTTATTGTCCAGCTCGTAATTGATATAAAACGAGTATGCTCTCTTACTGCCGAAATTGATGTCCGTATAACGTTGATTCGCGATGAATGGATTTTTTTCCATTCCTGAGAACAGGTTGACATTGAGGAGCAGATAATCGCCGTTGGGTTTTACAGAAAGCCTGTATTTGATTTTTTGGTTGAGCGCAACACTGTCGTTATCCATATTCTCGACATAAAAAGTGTCGATGGCAATGTCATTATCCTTATAAGGCTTAATGAACATGGTGTTCACATATCCGCTTTTATCATGATTGATCCAGCTTTTGGCGTGTGCACGGGAATAATCGTATTCGGATACCGCCAGCTGCCCCTCCAGCATCCCATTACTGCTAAGTTTGCCTGATATACTTACAATCTTTTTCTCAAGGTGATTGTCATCTCCTATGGTAATAAATGCCGCTCCTTTTTTGTCTACAAGAAATCCTTCTGTATTCAACAAACTTTCCGGTACCAGTTTGAGATTATTATAGTTGTCGGTGACATCCAGGAAATAGCTGCTCTTCCCGATTTCCACATAGCAGATAACTTTATTAAACTGGTTGAGATAAGGCATATTTACATCCACCTTTCCATGGTCCCGCTCACTGACAAGCATAGGCGAGGCATTGAGCCCTGCAGATTTCATCATGCTCGTGAGAATCATATTTAATTCCTGCGCTGAGCCTTTTTTCGAATCCCAGGCTTTTTTGAGACGGTCACTGCTATAAATGCCTACATACTGGTTCCAGTTGAGTCTTGTTTTCACAACGCCATACAGATAGGCCATGCGTTCATAGGAATCAGCCATTGTCATTGCCGTTTTCACCTCGTTATCTCCTGATGAAAAATGCCTGATTGCTTTTCCAAAACTTTCGGATTCTGTAAGTTCTTTAACAGCTTCCTGCCAGGAACTTACAAACTTGTCCTTATAACCACGGCTGTTATATGATGCAAGCTGCAATTCCACTTTCTGCAAATAATCCTTTCTCGAATCCATGTACACTTCATCGGGAACACCGGGCAGGTTTCGCATGGAAAAACTGACAGAACCTTCCTGTGTATCGTTCTTCACATCACATGTATAGCCATCGCTTTTCCGTACACGATAATTAAATTCTGCATTGGGCAAAATCACAAAATGAAAATTGCTTTCAATAACAGGAATTTCTTCCTGGAAATACCAGTAGTCAATAGACCGATACGATTTACGCATACTGGTATAGGTATACTCAATAATGCTTCCTTTGTGAACCTCGGGTAATGTGAAAATCACATTTGAGTGGTACGCTGAAATTTTTTTTCGGTAGATATCTTTTGATGACAGTTCAGATCTTTTCAGATTACCGCCACTGCCATTGATCACGACTGCTTTGATATCAGAAATGGCTTCAAAATCATTTTCATGGGCGTAGAGAATTTTAATATCAGCATATTTTATTCCACTCTCTTTCAGAATTTTCATTCTTACCCTGTGCACAGTGATCATACCATAATCCTGGTCGGGATGAACCTTTGCTTCCTTTTTTAGATATACCGCTTCTGCATCTTTATCAAAAGAACATACAGAAAATTCATAATCGGGAATAGATGGACTACCGAAGTCGGGATAGTAATATTGAGCGTGTACAGACAGTGATGCCAGGAATACCAGGCACAGTAGTTGGTGTTTCATTCAGTAAGCGTTGTACGGATAAAAATAATCAGTGGTTTAATTCAATGAACAAAAATGAAAAATATTTTTTCGTATGATTATTTGTTGATATTTAAATGATTATCACGATTACTTTAAGAACAAACCTTCAGAGTTAAAAACAATCTTTCGATAGTATTATTGTACCGCATCCAAAAACGTACATGATTTTGTGCATTTCAGCCAAATAGGTATCAGAGATTTAATCTATTCAAAGTCTGTCAATATTTTTAAATCCTGTTCAAGAGGGGATTCTGCGGCTTTCAGATGTCTTCAAATTACCACCTGAGATTTTTTCAGACATATCTAATATCGGCATCCCGGTTTATTGTTGATTTTGAAGAAACTTTACTTCGACAACCGCTGGCACCGCTTAAACACCGCATTTTGCAACCAGCTGTAAATGCGCAAATTTGAATTTCGGCGAAGTCAGCTTTCAGTTGCATAAAAAAAAGCGATCTGCCATGGCGGATCGCTTTCCCTATAACATCCTAATATATTACCATTGTTCAAGTCCGCTGAAAAAGAAGTTCCCTTCAATTTTGGCGTTTTCATCGCTGTCGCTGCCATGTACCGCATTTTTGCCAACACTTTCAGCATATAATTTACGGATGGTTCCTTCAGCTGCTTTTGCGGGATCAGTTGCCCCGATCAGTTTCCTGAAAGATTCAACAGCATTGTCACCTTCAAGAATAGCTGCTATGATCGGTCCGCTGCTCATGAATTCAACGAGTTCACCATAAAAGGGTCTTTCTTTATGAACCGCATAAAATTCTCCTGCTTTTTCTGCTGACAACCAGGTTTTTTTAATGGCAACAATCCTGAATCCGGCTTTCTCGATCTGTTGGAGGATAGCACCTGAATTACCTTTTGAGAAGGCATCTGGCTTAATCATCGTAAAGGTTCTTTTTTGCATATTGATGTCTTTATATATGGGGCGCAAAGGTAAAGGAATTTATGTGCCTGGTTAAAATATCCGGAATTCAATCTGAGCGGGAGCAATAATTAGAGGCAGATCATTACCTTTGCGCCTCGCAAATGAAGCCTATCTACGAAATATTTCCCCTGCTGACATTGCCGCGCAAGGTCGTCATTACAATGCATCAGAAGCCCGATCCCGATGCAATGGGCTCTTCTCTCGGATTGTATCATTTCCTGATTCAATTCGGGCATGAGGTTACAGTGATATCGCCAACCAATTGGGCCGACTTCCTGAAATGGATGCCCGGCTGCGATTCAGTACTTGATTATGAGGCCCAGAAGGAGAGAGCTGACCGTCTCCTGGAGGATGCCGACTGGCTTTTCTGCCTGGATTTCAATCATCTGCATCGCACCAAATGGATGGAGGCCAAAATCAAAACCATCAAGGCTGCAAAGATTTTACTCGATCACCACGAAGCTCCACAAACGGAATGTTTTGATTACGGGATCAGTATAATCCCAAAAAGTTCCACTGCGGAAATGATTTATGACTTTATTGTCGATTCCGGCCATGGAGACAGGATCAACACAGCGATCGCTGAATGTCTATATGCAGGTGTAATGTCGGATACCGGATCTTTCCGTTTCTCCGTGACTACTCCGAGCGTGCACCTGATGGTAGCTGAACTGAAAAAACGCGGTCTGAACCATGCTATGGTGCATGAAGAGGTGTATGACAATTTCCTGGAGAACAGGCTTCGTTTTATTGGTCATGTTTTGCTGAACAGGATGCAGGTGTTTTATGAATTTAATACAGCACTGATAGCAATTCCCAAGACGGATCTCTTGAAATTCCACATACGCACAGGTGATACTGAAGGCCTGGTAAACTATCCATTGTCCATCCAGGGAATCAAAATGGCTGCTCTGCTCATCGACCGCGATGAAGAAAGAAGATGGTCTTTCAGAAGCAAAAGCGGTTTCGATTGTAACAGTTTCGCCCGGAAATATTTCAGCGGCGGCGGCCATTACAATGCTGCAGGAGGTCGCAGCCTCGATTCACTTGATGAAAACATACGTCAGTTCAAAGAAGCTATACAAGAAAACGCTTTACAATTACAATAAACAAACAATGAAAAAAACAATGCTGTTGCTGGCGGTTTTGTCGGCCATATGTATCGGATCGTGCAAGAACATCGGGTATGAGAAAACCAAGACTGGTCTTGAGTATAAAATCATTTCTGATGGGAAGGGAAAGGAACTGAAGAAAGGTGACTATGTAAAATTCAATTACAAGATCACCCATGGCGATTCAGTTATTACCAGCAGCTACAATTTTGTTCCAGGATATGATGAGGTTGATTCAGTAGGTCGTTACCATGATTTTTCTGAATTGCTTCCAATGATGAGGGTAGGGGACAGCGGCGTTTGTTTTCAATTGTATGATTCCCTGGCTACACGTGCACAAGGGCCTATGCCCGGCTTTATGAAAAAAGGTGACAAGCTGAAAATGACTTTCAAAATTCTCGATGGTATTACCGGCAGAGAAGCTGCTATTGCAGATTACCAGAAAGAAATGGAAAACTTCAAGGATCGTGACCTTGCGAAGATTGAAAAATACCTCGCTGCTAATAAAATCAATGCACAGAAAGTAAATAATACAGTGTTTGTTGAGATCCAGAATAAAGGCACTGGTATAGCAGCTGATTCCGGTAAAATGGTGGGTATTAAATACAACTGTTATAACTACGACGGTCAGTATTTTGATTCGAATATCGACAGCACTAAACAGATTAATAAACATGGAATGGAACCGTTCTATTTTGTGGCGAAACAGCAGGGTGCTGTTGCCGGAATTCTCGATGGTATAACCGTATTCAACCAGGGTGGAAAAGGAAGAATTTTTGTTCCTTCTCTTCTTGCCTATGGTCCGCAGGGAAGTCCTCCTTCAATCAAGCCAAATGAAAATTTGATTTTTGACATCGAGGTAGTGGACGTAAAGGATGCGCCTCAGCGTCAGCCGCAGTTCCAGATGCCGCAACCGCAGCCACAGGAAAAAGAATAAAAGTCGTAACATAATATAAAAAGACCTGCCTCTGCTGATGCAGGTCTTTCTATTTGCGGCCTGCTGTCTGATGTGCGGACCCCATTCAATGTTGAATTACAAAGGTGATCTGTTATCAGCATCTCCACGGATTTGAAACTCAAGGCGTGAAATTCCTTGCACCAGTTTACTCAGCTTTCTGTTAAAATTCTCATCCCTGATGCTGAGTTTCTGCAAAAGCAGCGGTTCAACCAACAACGCACAACGATGAACGAAGAATGCCTCAAGTTCTCACTTAATCAGCAATCCCTAGTTAATCAGATGTGATACCAGTTTTACAGCTTCCACAGCCTCTTTTACATCGTGTACTCTGAGGATGGCTGCTTTTTTCAACAAGGCAATTGTGTTCAGCACCGTGGTTCCATTCAATGATTCTTCTGCAGTTATTCCCAGCGTTTTGTAAATGGTTGACTTACGCGATAAGCCTACGAGCACGGGTACTCGCAACACCTGCAACCGGTCAAGTTTGCTTAACAATTCAAAATTCTGATCAGGATTTTTTCCGAAGCCAAAGCCCGGATCAGCAATAACATCCACAATTCCAGCTTTTCGGCAAGCACTGATTCGTTGTGCAAGAAAACCAGTAACATCATTGGTAACATCGCCATAAAAATTCAAAGTGTTCATAGTTTGCGGAGTTCCTGGCATATGCATGCATATGTAGGGAACATGTAAACCGGAAACTGTTTCCAGCATATCTCTGTCAATTGTACCACCACTTACGTCGTTCACTATTAATGCCCCGGCTTCAATTGACCGGGAGGCTACCTCAGCATAAAAACTATCGACAGAAATAACAACACGCGGGATTTTTTCAGATATGAGTTCTATTGATGGAATTAAACGTCTGAGTTCTTCTTTAGCCGATATCAGGTCACTGGCGGGTCTGGTGCTTTGCGCGCCAATGTCAAGGATATCTGCACCCTCGGCCAGCATTTGTTCAGCTTTTTTCAAAACAAGATCAGGATTGTCAAAGCGACTGTGACTATAAAAAGAGTCAGGCGTGATATTAATAATCCCCATCACCAAAGGCCGGTTGACCTTCCATAATCTTCCCTTTAAATTGAGCGAGTACATTATCCCGAGTTCGTTATTTTTGACGATAAAGATAAGACCAGGCGGCTACTGCCACGATTTGTTTTCCGGCCCGTGGTTTTCAACAATCCAGATGATGAGTAATACTGAATCGCAATACAACAAGGCGCTGAATTCCTGCATGGATATTTTTTTAAAGAAGACAAAAGACTACGGAACGTCATGGCGGGTACTCCGACCGATCTCAATTACCGATCAGATTTTTATAAAAGCCAGGCGGATACGGACTTTGCAGGAAGTGAAAGAAAGAAAAGTGGGTGACGATATTCATTCCGAATTCATAGCTATAGTGAACTACGGAATCATTGGGTTGATTCAACTGGCAATAGGCACTGATCAGATCGAAGAAGTGCCCGCAGCCGAAGCAGAAAGATTATATCGTACTTATGCGGGGGAGGTACGAAATGTTATGCTTGCAAAAAATCATGATTATGGCGAAGCCTGGCGGGATATGAGCCAGGAAAGTTTTACAGACCTCATCCTGATGAAACTTCAACGTATCCGACAGATTCTTGCAAACGATGGACGTACTTTGATCAGTGAAGGTGTCGATTCGAACTTTACTGACATCATTAATTATGCATTGTTCGCGTTGATCCTGATCGGAGAAGGAAAACATACAAACTGACAAATTCAATATCAATCATCATTTGAAAACCAAACCTGTCCTGAAATGAGAATCGTTTTATTTCTGTCGAGACTGATCACTGGCGTACTGTTTATTTTCAGCGGGCTGATCAAAGCCAATGATCCCCTGGGATTGAGTTATAAAATGCAGGAATTTTTTGAAGTGTGGGGATGGGATTCTTTTAATGATTTTACTCTTGCACTATCTGTTTTGATGATCGCATTTGAAATAATTGCCGGTGTAGCCGTACTGGTGGGATGGAGGTTCAGGTTGTTTGCATGGTTATTATTATTGTTGATTTTATTCTTTACATTCCTTACCGGTTACGCCTTACTGTCTGGTAAAATCCGGGAGTGTGGTTGTTTCGGCGATTGCATAAAACTGACAGCGAAGGAATCATTTATAAAAGATCTGATACTAACCGCGCTAATCTTTGTACTATTTTATTACCGTGATAAAGTAAAGCCTTCATTGACCTCAAAAGCTTCCTTTGTAATTCTTACAGCAACGACGCTTTTTTCATTCCTCATCCAGTTATATGTTCTTCGTCATTTGCCGATTCTTGATTGTTTGCCATTCCGCAAAGGAAGCAACCTTGCTGAAAATATGAAGATACCTCCAGGCTCAATTCCGGACAGTACGGTGATTCAGTTTGTCTATGAGAAAGATTCGAAACAGGTTGAATTCGACGCTGATCATTTCCCGGAAGATTTTAATGATTCGGCATATAAGTTCGTTAAGCGTTATGACAAAGTTGTACGAAAAGGAAATGCGCAGCCGCCGATAAAAGATTTTGTAATGATCACCGAAAGCGGTAATGATACTACGCAGGCGATACTGACACAACCAGGAAAGATGGCTGTTTTGTTTATAAAGACTCCACCGGCAGAACCTAAAGCATGGAAGTTTGGAGAAAATCTACAGCAAATTGCAACGGCGATAAAATCAGCACAGATTCCTGTAATTGTTGTAACTGCTGATGCAACTGCAACACAGAACGGACTTAGCTACTGGAAGCTGCAGGATCTAAAGGTGCTGAAGGGCGATCTGGTAGCAATAAAAACTGCGGCAAGAACAGATCCGGCTCTTTATTTGCTCGATCAAGGAACAGTAATGCATAAGTGGTCATGGGCTGATTTTAAGGATGCTGCAAAATCACTTGGTAATAAATAACTGTTGGGCATAACCGTAATGAATTGATTCCGTTTCTACTAAAAAAACTATTCTATGCTATCCTGGTGATGCTGGGGGTTGTGGTGTTTGTGTTTGTTTTATTCCAGGGTATCGGTGATCCGGCGAGGATGATACTTGGGCAGACAGGGGATTCTGCGACATTAAAAAATATCCGCAAGGAACTGTATCTGGATCAACCCCGGCATCTGCAATTCCTGTATTATGTGAATGACATATCACCAATTGGTATTCATTCTGCAGCTGAAATAAAGGAAAAACCTCTCCAGGGATTTTTTATCGGTGGAGAAAAAAAAATCGGCATAAAAATTCCCTATCTCCGGCGGTCTTATCAATCAAAAAAACAGGTAGGAAATATTTTAATCGATGTATTACCCGGAACCCTTATTCTCGCTACTGCAGCCATGATCATCGCAATGCTGGCAGGTATACCTCTGGGTGTTTTTGCTGCGGTAAGAAAGGGTACATGGATTGATCGTACTGCTATACTCAGCAGCATTGCAGGAATATCGGCTCCGTCATTTTTTGTCGGAATAATTCTCGCTTATCTTTTTGGTTTTCTTCTATCGAAATACACAGGTCTTCATATGACCGGCAGTCTTTACGATGAAGATCCTTTTGATGGAAGGGTTTTGCAGTTAAGAAACCTTGTTCTACCTGCGATAACCCTCGGTATCAGGCCATTGGCAATCATCACCCAGCTGACAAGAAGCGCTATGCTGGACACGTTGAACCAGGATTTTATCCGGACTGCAAAAGCAAAAGGTTTAAAAGAGAGAACGATCATTTTCAGGCATGCTTTACCAAATGCACTCAACCCTGTGATCACGGCGGCAACGGGCTGGTTCGCCGAACTTCTTGCAGGCGCATTTTTCGTAGAGTATATATTCGGTTGGAAAGGGCTTGGTAAAACAACCGTAGACGCTTTGGAGAAACTGGATTATCCCGTGGTGATGGGCAGCATCCTCCTTACAGCAGCGATTTTTGTTATCATCAATTTCCTGGCAGATCTGCTCTACCGGGTGGTTGACCCGAGGGTAAAATCTGGATAAATTGCTTTTCCGTAAAGGATAAATTTTGTAAATTGAATTAACAGCTAAAACCTGATTCTTCAACAAAATTGCCAAAATGAAAAAAGTTTCTGACATCTTTAAAAGGAAAGGACTGAGCAACATTTCAGTAACCCCTGATACCCTCGTGCTGGAAGCACTCCGTACAATGGCTGAAAAAAATATCGGTTCAGTCGTGGTGATGGAAAAGGATAGCTACCTGGGGCTGTTCACCGAACGTGACTATGCCCGTAAAGTGATACTTCATGGTAAAAGTTCCAGCGAGCTAAGGGTAGGCGAGATTATGTCGGAATATCTTCCCCGCGTTGGCCCGGACAGTTCTTTGGAGGATTGTATGGAGATTATGACCAATCATAATATCCGTTACATTCCTGTTTTTTCGGGAACAGAATATGTCGGTATCATTTCCATTATTGACGTTGTTAAAGAAACCATGCTCGCACAGAAAGACCAGATTGAGCAATTACAACATTATATTCACGCTTCAGTATAGCATGTAAGGAAATAAGAAAAACCTTCCCCATTTCCGGAAGGTTTTTTTATTCGGATGTGTTGATATCATCTGATTACCTGATTACCACTTCATGGATCACATTTTCACCCAGAGCTTCATTCACTCTTTTTATGATCTGGCTTTTCTGATAAGTCAGTTCGTTTTTCAGTGGAGCGACTGTAGTTGAGATAAACAAAGTGCCCTGTACAATCTGAATCTTATCAGTATACCTGGCAATGGTTTTCCCCATGATTTCCCCCCAAACATCCTCAATTTTATATGAACGCACTTTACTGTCCAGGCGGCTTTTCCTGAGGTAAAGGTTGATGGCATCTTTTAGTGAAAGTTCTGAAGGCATGAATAAATTTGAATGAAGGTCCGAAAAATAAAACTATTCCAGTATTATCAACTGGTACTCAATTTTGAATTTATTCATTATTGATCTGATTCTTTCCTGGTGTGTATCTGTTAGAAAAACCTGACCTTCATTTTTCTCACAAACCCAATGCAAAAGATTCATCATTCTTTGTTCATCGAGTTTTTCAAAGATATCATCCAGCAGAAGCAACGGTGAAAAGCCTTTCATAGCCTTTAGCGTTTCGAACTCAGCCAGCTTTAAAGCAAAGAGCAAGCTTTTTCTTTGTCCCTGCGAAGCCACCATTTTAAACGGAAATTCACCCAGGAATATTTCCAGGTCGTCCCGATGCACACCACTGGAAGTTCTTTGCAATGCAAGATCTTTTGAACGATTTGTTTTCAGGACCTGCTCAAAAGAATGTTCCGTTAAAACCGAACGATAAGAAATACTGATCTTCTCATTTCCACCGGAAATATTTTGATAGTATTGACTGGTTCCCGAGATGAACTCAGCACTAAAATTTTTTCTGAATAGAAAAATAGCATTGCCATGATTTATCAATTGCTCATCAAGAACATCCAGTAATCCGGAATCGTTCATTACTCCTTCAGACATTCGCTTCAAAAGGCTGTTTCTTTCAGTCAGCAATTTGCCGTAACGGATCAGGTGCTCGAGATATTCCCGGTAAAGCTGAGAAAGCAGGGTATCAATGAATCGTCGCCGCTCCTCGCTGCTACCGGAAATGAGTTCGATATCATCGGGAGTGATCATTACAGCAGGGTAATGACCGATATGCCCGGAAAAACGCGTGATGGATTCGTTATCAACTTGAAACTCTTTTTTTCCGCTTTCCCGCAAAATACACACGGTTGAATGATGTTGCCCATCACGGTTCCACCGGCCATCAATCCTGAAACCGGCACTGTCGATCCTTACGGATGAACTATCTGTTCTTCCTGAATAACTCCGTGTAAAACACAGGTAATAGATGGCATCGAGGATATTTGTTTTCCCGACACCATTGGGTCCGCAGAATGCCGTAATTCTTCCCGGAAACCCGAAAGAGACCTTGTCATAATTACGGAATTGAGTAAGGCTGATATGTTCTAAGTGGAGCAAGAGTAAATTATTGGCAAACTTAAGCTTTCTGAAAGCTCATTTTAAGCGGTATACTTCAACAGTTTTCGATCTGAAATTTCAAACGATTCAGGATCAGATCAATGGTTTTTCTAATAACACGGGAAATACATGGTTATCTAACCGGTTACCGGGAAAAACAATGTCTGAATTAGTGGAAATTCTTATGTCAGACAGCATTTTATCCTTGTGCAGGATTGCCTTTTTCATCCTATATTTGCCCCTCAAAATCAAATCTGTGGGTACTACAAAAACTTCAACGGTGAAATTCAGTAAAGAGACTTATCTCTACTGGTATGAACTGATGCTTTTGTTACGTCGTTTTGAAGAAAAGGCCGGACAGTTGTACGGTATGCAGAAAATCAGGGGTTTTTGTCACTTGTACATTGGCCAGGAAGCCCTGGCTGCAGGTTGTATGACGGCGACGCGTCCTGAAGATCCGTTTATTACTGCTTATCGTGATCATGGTCTTGCCATTGCTAAAGGGATCAGTGCCAAAGCCTGTATGGCAGAATTATATGGAAAAGCGACCGGATGCTCTAAAGGGAAAGGTGGAAGTATGCACTTTTTCGGCCTTAAGGAAGCTTTCTTTGGAGGTCATGGCATCGTTGGTGCTCAGATTGGAACCGGTGCAGGTTTGGCTTTCGCTGAAAAATATAAAGGCACTGATAATGTCTCTCTTACATTTTTCGGGGATGGAGCCGCACGCCAGGGTATGCTGCATGAAACTTTCAACATGGCGATGCTGTGGAAACTACCGGTGATCTTTATTTGCGAAAACAACAACTATGCGATGGGTACCTCAGTTGCCCGTACTTCAAATGTTGTTGATATTTATAAGCTGGCTGATGCTTATGATATGCCTGGCGATTCAGTTGATGGCATGAGTCCGGAAGCTGTGCACGAAGCTGTGGCGAGAGCGGTTAAGCGCGCACGTGCGGGTGATGGACCAACACTGCTGGAAATGAAAACCTATCGTTACAAAGGACATTCCATGAGTGATCCTCAGAAATACCGCACCAAAGAAGAGGTAGAAGAATACAAGAGCAAGGATCCCATCGAAGTTACAAAGGCCACATTACTCAACGAGTTTGGTGTAAGTGAAGAAGAAATTGACAAGATCATTGAACGTGTTCGGCTGGAAGTGGAAGAATCAGTACAATTCGCTGAGGAAAGCCCATGGCCGGATGATAACGAACTGCTGAAAGACGTTTACGTACAGGAAGATTATCCTTTCATTGTAGACTAATAAAAATTAATATACACCATCGTATAGTCTCCGGCTATACTTTTTTCATTTAAACTCAACTTAAAGATGTCAGAAAAAAAAGTTCAGGATACGGAACAGGATGAACTGGTCCGCAGTGCCCGTGGATTCTGGGAGAAAAACAGCAAACTGGTCCTGATCATTAGTAGCGCGATCATCGTTCTTGCAGGCGGTTACCTTGGTTATAAATATTTCATTCAGCTGCCAAAAGAGGAGAAAGCGCAGGAGGAAATATTCAAAGCAGAAGCCTATTTCAGAAAAGACTCACTCTCACTTGCTCTTAATGGCGATGTAAGCACTTCGGGATTTTTGAAAATGATCAAAAAATACGATGGTACCAAAACAGGCAACCTGGCAAAATTGTATGCAGGTGAATGTTATCTTCAGCTGGGCGATTTCAACAACGCTGTTAAATACCTGAAAGACTTTAACGCTAATGGAGCAAAACAGGTTGAAGCGAAAGTTGCTGGCCTTCTGGGTGATGCATATTCTGAATTGAAGAAAAGTGAAGAAGCAATTTCTTCATACAAGAAAGCGGGTACTCTTTTCGAATATGACCAGTCTTTGTCGTCTGAATATCTTTTCAGGGCAGGTTTGCTTTCTGAACTGAGTGGTAAAACAAAGGAAGCCGCTGAAATGTATAAGCAGATAAAAGAGAAATATCCAAAGTCTGAAAAAGGATTCCTGGTTGACAAATATCTTGCCCGTCTTGGTGTGAACGAATAATCATAGACATTTAAGAAGAAAAAGGTGAGGGGTGAGTTGGCACTTTTCGCCTTTTTTGATTTTTAACGGTTGGTTAATTTTAATAGATTATATGGCATCAAAAGGGAATAGCAGGCTCACTTCAGATAAAGGAAAATCAAAACTGGAAAAAGCCCGCGCAGTTATTATCGTAAGAACGAACTGGAATCCTGAAATAGTAGACGAACTGGAGAAGGGATGTATAAAAGTTCTGAAAGAGAAAAAAATACCATTCAGGTCGATCACCGTTCCGGGTGCTGTGGAGATTCCCTTCGCTGTCAAAAAATATTATGAGGAAGTCGGTAGAAAAAAAGATGCAGCAGGAGCATTTGTGACACTTGGTTGCGTGATCCGAGGCGATACTCCGCATTTTGATTATGTGTGCAAAGCAGTAACAGACGGAGTTTCGCAGTTGAATCTTATTTTGCCCGTACCAGTAATATTTGGCGTTCTGACAGTAGAGAATGATAAACAGGCAAAGGAGAGAATCGGTGGTAAACACGGACATAAGGGAGAGGAAGCAGCACTTACAGCGATAGCAATGATGGAGCTGGTGGAGTCATTCGGAAAATAGTATTGGCTGGATTGGTAAAAAATCAACTACCGAAATGAAGGTATCTCTTTTTATACCCTGTTTTATGGACCAGCTATATCCTGATATAGCATTCAACACGGTGAAAGTGCTGCAGAAAGCAGGGTGTACCGTGGGGTACAACACAAACCAGACCTGCTGCGGACAGCCGGCGTACAACGCCGGATTTAAAGCAGAGTCAAGAGCTGTCTGTGAAAAATTTCTTTCGGATTTTAACGATAGCGAAATTATTGTGACACCAAGCGCATCCTGTGCAGGGTTTATCCGGAATTATTATAATGAAATCTTTAGCTCATCAGCACTATCCTGGAACATTCAGCGCCTCACAAAAAAAGTATATGAACTCAGTGATTTTCTCGTCAACATTTTAAAAGTCGAAAATCTTGGAGCAAGTTTCGAAGGGTTAGCTACTTATCATGATTCCTGCGCCGGTCTTCGTGAATATGGTATTAAATCAGAGCCGCGAAAACTATTGCAACACGTGAAACGGCTTCAACTTACAGAAATGAGCGATGTTGAAACCTGCTGTGGTTTTGGTGGAAGTTTTGCTGTTAAATTTGAATCTATTTCTTTGGCAATGGGAGATCAAAAGGCAGGTAATATCTCGGCTACCGGTGCTCGTTATGTAATCTCCACAGATGTTAGTTGTCTGATGCACATTCAGGGAGTAATTGAGAATAAAAATATTCAAGTGAAATCATTGCATCTGGCAGATGTATTGGCGAGCGGATACTAGGGTAGGCCGAAGGACGAATTATTAAAGACAATTTCCTGCGATTGTATTTCTCCCGCCTCCTTACTTTTGTCTCGGGCCTCTCTATAAACCGTTAACTACAAACCAAAAACTACATGGCTCATTGGCTTTTGAAATCAGAACCGACAGCATATTCATGGGACCAGATGCTCGCAGATAAAAAAACAGTATGGAGCGGGATCAGAAATTATGCAGCACGTTTGCATTTGAGAGCAATGAAAAAAGGTGATGAGTGTTTTTTCTACCATAGCAATAAGGGGCTGGAGATTGTCGGTATTGTGAAGATTATCAAGGAAGCCTACCAGGATCCGACAACTACTGATGAAGCCTGGGTTGCCGTTGACATCGCGCCGGTTAAAACATTAAAGAAGCCAGTATCCCTTGATCAGATAAAAGCTGAAAAATCGCTGGCAGAAATGGCCCTGATTCGCATCAGTCGTCTGAGCACGCAACCAGTAACTGATAATGAGTGGAAGACGATTATGAAAATGGCAGGTGAGAAATAATTTTCGATTTGTCTTATGGAAAAGAAAAAACTCGTTGTGCTCACAGGTGCAGGAATCAGTGCCGAAAGCGGACTGAAAACGTTCCGCGATTCTGACGGCCTATGGGAAGGTTATGCAGTTGAGGACGTTGCAACACCGCGAGCCTGGAGAAAAGATCCTTCTTTAGTGCTTCAATTCTATAACGAACGAAGGAAGGATGTACGTGAAGCAAAACCTAACGCTGCGCATTTTGGACTTGCCGGGCTGGAAAATGATTTCGATGTTACCATAATAACGCAGAATATCGATGATCTGCACGAACGCGCTGGTAGTACTAAGATTATTCATTTGCATGGTGAGATTTTTAAAATGCGCAGTGAAAGAAATCCTCAACTTTTGTACCCGGTCCGGGATGAGATTAAAATAGGTGATCTTGCTGAAGATGGTGCCCAGCTAAGACCAGCAATTGTTTGGTTCGAGGAACCTGTTCCCTTAATTGAAACTGCTGCTGAGATCGCTTCCGCCGCAGATATTTTTGTAATTGTGGGCACTTCTATGCTCGTGTATCCTGCAGCGGGCCTGATTCACTATGTTGCGAGGCAGACTCCGCGTTATGTAATTGATAGAAAAATTCCCGACATCGTTAGCCCAGGCAATGCTGTTTTTATAGAGAAACCTGCTACGGAAGGAGTGAAAGATCTTATCAGTTTGCTACACAAATAATTTTTTCCGTTATCAATTGTTCGCCCGGTTCCGCTTAAAAATTGTGTACAAACCGTATACCTTCTTTCTCCAGTTCCGCAAGCACGGGCAAATAAATATCAGAATGAATGGGAATCTGTACGCCGGGTTTGGAAATCGTACCGTCAAGTATTTTTAATGCCGCAATACCCAGTGGAAGCCCGACGGTTCTGGCCATCGCAGTATATAATCCATCTTTTCCTTTTGCTATAAAATGACTGGCCATCGACTTCTTTGCGCCGTCTTGCACGTAATCAATTTCATGGAGCATAATGATCATGTCTTTGTCATCCGGAGATAATGCCAGCCTTTTTTCAAGTATGTACAATAGCACTTCCGCTGCACTGCAGGTTCCGCGATTGATAAGTTCCGGCGAATCCAGCCCGAGATAAAATAATTGTTTCAGCGCAAGATTGGCCTCATTCATTTCTGAAACCATCTTGGTTGTGGCTGAATTTTTTACTTTTTCCATATTCATGTCATGGAGTTTTCCAAGCTCATCAACAACGAGAAAATCCTTCAGTAAATCGGTATCGGAATTCGACAAACTTTTCCCCGATTCAATCATTTGAATCAGGTGTTCGAGATGTTCTTTGGTATTATTGAAACGCTTTGACAATGTTTCCTGCAGCCATTCGGAAAAACCATTGCGGTCGAAATGAATCTGAAAAAATGCAGATAAACTCATGCCATCCGTATCGTACATTATTTTTTCATCGGTTAGTTTCAAATCAATGAGGTTCTTCCAGCCAAAGGCAAAGTCCGGATGCCTTAAAGTTGTCCTGATAAATGTCTGAATACCTTCAAGTCCGTATAACGATATATATGAAAGTGAATCCCGATTCGGATACCAACTCCAGTTACCAGCACCAGGAATGCTTACCTGCCTTTCCGGTCTGAATAGCTGGTAATAATTCTCCCTGATAGCTACACCGTTTTGCAGAAACGAGGCGCCATCTTTTCCGGCGAAAACAATATTTCTTGGGTTCCAGCTGATTTTATAATGCCAGGGATTGTCGTCACTTTCAGGCGCAACAAGTCCTCCGCAATGCGATTTAAAAGAGGTGATTTTTCCTCCACGTGCGCGAATTCCGTCGATCATCCACATTGCGCTCATATGATCAATCCCGGGGTCCAGTCCCATTTCACATAGAAAGATAAGTCCGAGTTTTTCTGCATCAACATTCAACTCCCTTATTTCCGGGGTTGCATATGAAGCGTTGAGGAAATGCTTTTTGAACTCTATGCATTTTTTTGCAATCGACAAATGCAAATGGGGAGGTAATAGCGAAATCACCAGGTCCGCCATTTCCACAAGGCTGTCTATCTGCTTCTCTTCGTCACTGTTAATTCCATATGCTGATGCATTAGCATTATCCCTGGTCTTAGCGACAGCCAGTTCCAGGTTTGCATCCACCACATGTAAATGAAAATCGTGTCTTTCAGCACGACCTAAAAGAAAATCAATTAAAACTGTAGCCGATTTACCCGCTCCGAACAGTACAATATGTTTCATTTCCAATCTTTCTGATCACTAAGTTAGGGAAAGACGGAAGAATGCTTTTTTAATACCTGATGAAAAAATACCAGTAGTGGATTAACGTGGGGGGAAATGAAATCGAAGGAAAAATACGCGGAGAGTGACTTATTTCGAATAACTAAGTTCGCCTGAAGCGATACTCCTGATCATTGATTCAACTTTTACGCCACGTGCTGATTTGGGAATTTCAATTGACTTTTGAGATTGCGGCGCGATAGATGCGAATTGAACAGTTTCAGTTTTGTAAACTTTCTTATTGGCCTGTATATAAGTCAATTCCACTGTTACGTGGTCCAGTGGATAATTTGAATTGTTCTTTACAACAAGGTCAAATTCTTTTATTCCGCCAAATAAACCGGTTCTGTATTCGCTCATTTTAACCTGAACCAGTTGTGCAATATTCTTTATTGAACCTTCTTTCTCAACAGCTTCGTTATTTGTTTCTTCTTTTTTTGTACCTGATTCGTCTGCAGTTATTATTTCTTCAGTAGGAGCCATTACCGGTGCGACCATAGCAGGTACCGGTTTCTTATCTTTTGTTTTTTTTGAAACCACGATTTTTTTTTCCTCAGCTGTTGTTTTATTCTCTGCTGCCGGTGGCCCATTATTTTCAACCTGTAAGTTAGTGGGAGTTAAAGGCGGAGGATCTGCCACAGGAACTGCTATAGGTACAGTTGATGCAGACACGGCGGCACCAGCATTATTTTTTTCAGCCTTTTCCGGAATCGTTGACCTATTGCTGTTTAATGTTTTCAATTCATATGCAGGATTGATAATTGAATTTGCGATCAGCAAACCGACCATCATTAATGAAGCCAGCGCAACAGCCACTGCAAGAGATTGAAGCGAAAACGAAAACGGCTTACGGAAACGACTGCCTGCAAAATGAATTTTTTCAATAACCGGTTCCTGGCTAAAACTGAAGCTTTCCGGTCGATGCTGAATAGCAGCAAAACCATTTTTGATAACCATCCCCGCGGGTTCGTGTGCCTGTGAAACAGGAACTTCATCGACCGGCGCAAAAGTTTCACCGATTCGTATAACAACAGGCGGAGTAGTTACCACTGGTTTCAGTTCAGCGACCTCTTTATCTTTGATTTCTTTAATAAGCACAGCCGCTGCCGGTCGTGCAATTGTGATTACGGGAGCTGCTTTCTTTTCTTCCTTCTGCTTTTCGGTTATACTTCTTATTACTACAACCCTTTTTTTAGTTGCAGTTGATGGATATGAGACCCAGACTTTTGATTTCGGAATATTCGCATCATCTGCTTTGAACAAAGGTTCAAGCATTTTCGTTTCCTGTATCAACGCCACAGGCGCAGGCATCTCACGGTATTTTTCAGCCATGAAAAATCTGGCTAGCGTTGGAAACTCGAATAACTCCTGCTCCGGTATATGACGGTTACCTATAACCGATTTTTCAGTTAATCCTTTTATTAAGATATAATCGTTCTGCAACCTTGTCCTTGACATTGGTGGTTTGTCAAAGCCGATGTCCGTGTTTGATGTTGAAGAGATAAACTTTTTAAATTCATCCATTTCGGTTGGATATCTCCATGAATTGCTCCTTCCGTCAATCCATATCAGGTCCTGAGAGTTAAGACCCAGTTTCACCAGGTTCTCGAATGTATGAGGCCCGGTTTGAACATTACTTCTCAACAGTAAATATCGATCCATTTCCATCCGACTTTAAATGTAAGATAATTCCCTGAATATTAGTTGATCAGCAGGGGTGTCTCTAGCAAAACTTTACAAATAGGGTGCGGATGTGTCTTTTCATAAAACGAACAAATGTTGTTTTTATGCCGGTTAGCCGATTGAATTTCTGTCAATGGATTTTTTCAATCGACGAGTGTCCGTTTTAAATTCACAAGAGTGGATAAAATAGAGCCAAAAAGCTCCTGACTCACCGTGTTTTACGGGCATTTTCAGGTAAATTTGCACACCTGAAAAGTCAACCATCGTAACGAAAAAATTATGGACGATCAATTATTGCCGGAAGAGACCAGAGACAATGACAGAATAATACCTGTGAATATTGAGGAGCAGATGAAATCTTCCTACATCGATTACTCTATGAGTGTAATCGTGGGACGTGCATTGCCTGATGTACGGGACGGATTGAAACCAGTACATCGCAGGATTCTGCATGCGATGAACGAGCTGGGTATTGACTACAACAAAGCATTTAAGAAATGTGCCCGTATCGTAGGGGAGGTGCTGGGTAAATACCATCCGCATGGTGATGGTTCTGTATATGATGCTCTTGTTCGTCTTGCCCAGGAATGGAACATGCGTTATCCTTTGGTTGACAGCCAGGGAAACTTTGGTTCGGCTGATGGTGATGGACCGGCGGCAATGAGGTATACGGAAGCGCGTATGGAAAGAATGGCTGCTTTTCTTTTACAGGATATCGAAAAAGAAACAGTTGATTTTCAACTCAATTTTGATGATTCCCTCCAGGAGCCAACGGTATTGCCTACCCGGGTGCCCCAACTTTTAGTTAATGGAAGCAGCGGAATAGCGGTAGGTATGGCAACGAACATGATGCCTCACAACCTTTCTGAGGCAATTGATGGTTGTATAGCGTATATCGATAACCGCGACATTACCATTGATGAGCTGATGAATTATGTAAAGGCACCTGACTTCCCCGGTGGCGGAATCATCTATGGAATGGAAGGTGTAAAGGCGGCCATGCATACCGGAAGGGGCAGGGTAGTGCTAAGGGGAAAAATAAATGTCGAAACCAAAGCCAGTGGTCGCGAAACGATTATCATTACTGAAGTTCCGTATCAGGTGAGCCGGGACGTGCTGACAGCCAGGATCGGACAGCTGGTGAACGATAAAATAATTGAAGGCATTGTTCATGTAAACAATGAATCCACCGAAAAAGAAGGTACGCGAATCGTTGTTGATCTGAAAAGGGATGCAGTCTCGGCAGTAATTATCAATCAGTTGTATAAGTACACGGACTTGCAGACGTCCTACGGAATCAATAACGTGGCGTTGGTGAAAGGCCGTCCGCGAACATTGAACCTTAAAAACCTGATTTCGGAATTCGTCGATTTCAGGCATGAAGTGGTAGTTCGAAGAACCAGGTTCGAACTTTCGGAAGCTGAGAAAAAAGCCCATATACTCGAAGGTTATATCATCGCTCTTGATCACCTGGATGAGGTCATTGCACTGATCCGCAACTCGACCAATCCGGAATCCGCAAAACAGGGATTGATGACCAGTTTTGGAATGTCAGAGATCCAGGCGAAAGCAGTACTTGAACTTCGTTTACAGCGCCTTACAGGCATGGAGCGGGATAAGATTAAAGAAGAGTACGACCAGATAATGAAACTCATAGCGCATCTGAAAGAGTTACTTGCCAATGAGGCCATGCGTTTTGATGTGATAAAAACTGAGCTCAGGGAAGTAAAAGAGAAGTTCGGCGATACCCGTCGTTCTGAGATCACCTATCTCGATGATGAAGTGAGTTTAATTGATCTAATTAAAGAAGAAGATGTTGTAATTACTGTTTCTCACCTTGGCTATATTAAACGCACACCTGCAGACGAATACCGCGCACAAAAACGCGGTGGTCGTGGCAGTATTGGTGGCCGGACGAGGGAGGAGGATTGGATCGAACATCTTTTCGTAGCCAGTACCCACCATACTTTATTGTTTTTCACAGAAAAGGGCAGGTGTTTCTGGTTAAAAGTTTACCAGATACCGGACGGCGATAAGCAAAGTAAAGGCAGGGCGATACAGAACCTGATTCAGTTGCCTTCTGACGATAAGATAAGAGCGATATTAGATGTAAAAAAGCTCGAGGACGAAGCATTTGTAAATTCACATTATATCGTACTTTGTACCAAGAAAGGTATCATCAAAAAAACGGACCTCGAAGATTTCAGCAGACCCCGTGCTAATGGAATTAATGCCATAACAATCCTCGATGGTGATCAACTCCTCGAAGCCAGGCTAACCGATGGAAATTCTGAAATAATGCTGGCCGTAAAAAGCGGCCGGGCGATTCGCTTCCCCGAAGAAAAAGTAAGGTCAACAGGAAGAGGCGCAATCGGAGTAGCTGGTATAGAAGTTGATAATGCTGATGATGAAGTTGTCGGATTGATCTGCGTAAACAAAGAGGACAAGAGCCGGACAATACTTGTGGTTTCCGAAAAAGGATTTGGTAAAAGAACGGCCATCGAAGAATACCGGATTACCAACAGAGGTGGTAAAGGTGTTAAAACCATCAGCGTAACCAGTAAAACCGGAAATCTGGTAGGCATTTTGGATGTAACAGAAAAAGAAGATCTGATGATCACCTGCATGTCGGGTGTAACGATCAGGATGTCGGTTGGCAGTATCAGTGAGCAGGGAAGGGCTACACAGGGTGTGAAACTGATCCGTCTTGATGAAACAGATCAGATTGCAGCTATTACCCAGTTGGATGAAGAACAGATCGTAAACCCAACGGATGAATCAGTAGTCGATGGTTCGGTTAAACTATCTGATGCATCGGCAGTCAATGGTTCGGTAGAACCGACGGATCAGTCGGCAGGAGAGGGTTCTGTTGAGCCGTCAGGTGATACGGAACCAACAGTACAGTAACTTTTTAATTAAAATACATTGCCATGAAGAAAGGCTTGTTTTTATCATTACTCATTATAGCAGGATTCTCCGTGAATGCCCAGGATCTGAAAAAGATCAAGGAATCACTCACAAAAAATCAATTGACAGAAGCAAAAACTGATATTGAGAAGTTTCTCGCAGTTCCAAAAAACCAGAAGAACGCTGAAGCATATTATGTAAAGGGCAAAGTGTATTCAGCAATCGCTGCAAACCCCGCCGAACGGGCAGCTAATCCGGATGCTCGAACTGTTGCACTTGATGCCTTTAAGAAATCAATTGAAATAGATAAGAACCAGGCGCAACTCTACATGACCGTAGATCAGTATCAGCCTATATTCTCTCTCTATTCCAGTGGCTTCGACGAGGCGGCGGGTTTATATAATGAAGAAAAATACGACCAGGCACTCAACACCTTTAAAAGTACCGGAGTTGTTGGAGATTATATTTTCAGCCAGGGCTGGGGTTTATATAAACTTGATACAACACTGACTTACTACAGCGCACTATCTGCAATGAATGCAAAAAAAGATGACGAAGCGCTGACTTATTTTGCAAAACTCGCAGATGCAAAAGTTGGTGCAACACCAGAGCAGGTTACTTCATATCGCTATCTTGCCAAACACTATTATGATAAGAAAGATGAAGCAAACATGATGAAATATATAGGGTTGGGTCGTGAGCTTTATCCAAATGATGATTACCTGCCATTGCTTGAGCTGGATTATATCCGTGGAAAAGGAGATGCTGCTGCTCTGAATAAAAAATACGAGGAGATA
Source organism: Pollutibacter soli (assembly GCA_029269725.1). Lineage (GTDB taxonomy): Bacteria > Bacteroidota > Bacteroidia > Chitinophagales > Chitinophagaceae > Pollutibacter > Pollutibacter soli. The sequence continues at coordinate 677,126 of JARJHS010000001.1, forward strand.
CTTGCTGCAAGTCCCGATAATTATGATGTTATCCTGGACTATGCGTCAACACTTTTCAATGAAACTCACGTAACGGATGCAGCAAAAAGGCCGGCTGATTACAATGAGAAATCAAAGAAAATTGAATCGTTGTACACCAAAGCAATTGAACTGAAGCCTGATGCGACTGAAGCGCGGCTCTCTCTTGGAAAGCACTATTATAACCAGATGCTTTACATGGAGGAAGAAGCAAGTAAAATCAAAGGTGCAAAACCTGAAGATGTGAAAAAGAAAGCCGATCTGAATGCTGAAATTGCAACTGTTGCTGATAAAGCAATTCCACAACTGGAAAAAGTGTTCAACGCATATGATTCCCAGGGTAAACTGAAAACGAGCGAAAGGTCAAATTTCAAATCTGCCTGTAGTTTGCTGACATACAGTTATGAAAAGAAAAAAGACAAAACAAAAGCCGATTTCTATCAGAAGAAATATGATGAAGCTGACAAAGCACACGGCTAATACAATCATAAATAATTAGATAATTCAAAAGGGAAAGTGATCTGCTTTCCCTTTTGTAATTTCAGCAATAAGTATATCATGTCAGAACTCAACCTTGGAAGAACAGAATTCGGAAAGAAGGAAAATGCGGGTAATGTCATGACCCGTATGGAAGTCATTGCATTACTGGATGACTGGATAAAAAATGAGCGTCTACGGCTGCACGTAAGACAGGTGGGAAATCTTATGAATTGCTGGGCGAAAGAGAAGGAAGGACTCGATGAAGCTGAAAGCTGGAAATGGGAAATGGCCGGACTGCTGCACGACGCCGATTGGGATCAATGGCCCGAACAGCACTGTAAAAAGATTATCGAAGAACTTGAATCAAGAAACGTCGATCCGGAGATCATACGGGCAATCGCTTCACATGGACCTGCACATTTTGGGGTTGAACCTGTAAGCCGGATGGACCAGATGCTCTATGCTTTCGACGAGTTATCAGGGCTAATACACGCCTATTCATTAATGAGACCTGAAGGGTACCTGGGGATGGAAATGAAGGGCGTGTTGAAGCGACTGAAAGAAAAATCTTTTGCTGCGAATGTTTCCCGTGATGATATCCGGGACGCTGCAAGCCGGGCAGGTATTACAGTCGAAGACCTGGTTCGGTTTATTATTGCGCACCAGACAGCATAGTGTTTGAATTTAATTTCTGCAGATGGAAAACACGGTAAAAACTCAGGAGAATCCTTATTTTTTCCTGCTTAAGACAGCATGGAAATATGCCCGTGCCGATCGCAGAAAATACGTGCTGATCTATATTTTTTTCATGCTCAGCAATGTAGTATCCTCCTTATACCCGGTGATATGGGGCATATTCATCAATGACATACAACTTAACGGAGCTGATGTTCTGAAACATGCCTGGATATATGCTGGCTTATATCTCGCGGTGAAATTTTTTGATTGGGTTTTTCATGGCCCATCGCGGATAGTTGAAAGAAAACTGGCATTTAATATCGGCAGAAACTTTCTGCAGGAGCTTTACCATAAATCACTTCGTTTGCCTGTAAAGTGGCACCAGGATCATCATTCCGGGTCCACCATCAATCGTGTTCGCAAGGCACACGAAGCTTTGCGTAATTTTTTTGACAGGGGATTTGAGTACCTGCACACGCTGTTCAAATTCATCTTTTCATTTGCAGCGATGCTTTATTTTTCCCCACTGTTTGGGGGAGTTGCTGTTTTGCTCGGTTCGATTGTCGTTTGGATCATCCTGCTTTTCGACAGACCATATATAAAAACGCTTGACCAGGTAAATGAAGGAGAACATGTGGTTTCGTCAACATTGTTTGATAGTCTTTCCAATGTAATTACAGTTATCACTTTACGATTGCAGGACAGGCTTGAAAAAACACTGCTCGTTCGGGTACAACATATCTTTCCTGCATTTAAAAAGAATACGCTGATCAATGAATGGAAATGGTTTGTAACTGATATGCTGGTAGGAGTAATTTATGCTGTGATTCTTGTTGGTTATGTATGGCAGAATTATACCCCTGGACAAACTTTTTTATTGGGAGGACTGGTCACACTTACTGGTTATGTTGAAAGATTTACCAGCGTATTTCATAATATGGCTTATTTGTACACGGATGTTGTGAGGTATGCAACTGATGTACGAACAGCCATGATTATTCCTGATGCTTATGCCCGACATCATTTACCTGAACGACCGGGTCCGTTGCCTGAAACATGGCAGAAAATAGAAATCGATCATCTGAATTTTATACATGAAAAACATCGGGAGATTTCCGGAAACGGGAAAGATAATTTCATGATGGCTGGTTTAAAGAACATAAAACTCGATCTTGAACGCGGGAAGAAAATTGCCTTGATAGGTGAAAGTGGTAGCGGGAAGAGCACGCTGCTGGCTATTCTGCGAGGCTTATATTCACCGGAACCTGGTGTAATTGTTACTGTAGATGGGGAGGTGCAAAAAGAAGGATTATCGCTCATTGCAGAACATGTAACATTGTTTCCACAGGAACCTGAGATATTTGAAAATACAATCGAGTATAATATTACGCTTGGATTACCCTATGAGGCTGCTGAAATTGATCATATCACAGAGTTAGTACACTTCAAAGATGTCATCCGGCAATTGCCGAAGGGATTACAAAGCAATATCGTGGAAAAGGGAGTCAATTTATCTGGCGGGCAGAAACAGCGGCTGGCATTGGCGCGCGGTTGGTTTGCAGCAAAAGATAGTGATATCATTTTGCTGGATGAACCAACCAGTAGCGTTGATCCAAAAACGGAATTGCATATTTATGAGGCGCTTTTTGCGGCTGCAAAGGATAAGGTGGTTGTGTCAGCACTACATCGTCTTCATTTGCTGCGCTTTTTTGATACCATTTATGTAATGCAGCATGGTGAAGTAATTGCACGGGGATCGCTGCAGGAACTGATGTCGGGAAGCGATGCCTTCAAGGAATTGTGGCGCCACCAGGAAATGATTAAATAACTACTCAAAGCTATTTCGCTTTGTGAGTCGTAGAATCTGAGATCCTCAGTTGAATATTATGATTCACATCTTCAACCGCTTTTTGAATGTTTAAGAGTATTTTTTCCTGCACCTGCAGAGTCTGTTGCATCAGTCTGACTTTCTTCAGGAGCGTAGGGAAATATTTTCTGAATCTAAGCGAAGCGCCTGTTTAACATAAAATCGACCTTATAAGCGAGCTACCTTTTTCCTTCGTTTACCCCTTCCCGTCAGATCAAAATTTGTTCGACAGCACTACAATATTTTGATCTGACGGGAAGGGGTAACGTATTAGACCCGAGATTATAAGGGTATATTATGTTACTTAGCTCCGGCCACTGTGGTACTTATGGCTTATGTTTTTTTTAAAAGCCATAAGTATGGAAAGCGGAAAGCCTTTAGAAAAAACTGTTTTACTGGGTACGCCGCAAGGCGAGGAAGAAAAGACAGTAAAAACTGTTTGTTACGATATAAAAACGGACAAGCTTTTTGTTAGTCAAGTGCCTGCATCACTTTTTGAAAAAGTTCCGGAGGAAGGCAATTAGGATCGAGGGCGTACATTCCATTTTCAGCCTTTACAAACTCCAAACCCTTTTTATAGGGCGCAACATCCGGGACAAGTTCGCAGATTCTGTCGGAGATTAGCTGTTTGTAATTTTCTGCGCCCTCAAGTTGATTTTCCAGATTACTCAGTAATTCATCCATAATTTTTTCAGCTAATCTACTGTATTCGGCTGTTGAATAGAAGCTTAGCCAGTTTTTTATAAATGCTTGACCGTGAGGCTATTTAACATAATATAAATTATAGGTAAATTATAAAGCAGAATTTCCACTGTCTGTGCTTGTGAAGAATCAATTTCACTTCAGATTCATTGGATAGAAATCTGATTGCCAATATTCTGTGAAACTGAACTGGAATTTTTATTCTAAGAGAAATTTTCTTTCCAGAATCTAACCTGGGATGTCTTAGACCTCCCAGGTTTATTAGACCTGCCAGGTCTAATCCAGTTCCAGCTGAAAGTGACTGAGATTTTTATAAAGCCCGTCGTCGAGCTGCATAAGTTCCTCGTGTGTGCCGGTTTCGCGAACTAAGCCTTTATCAAGTACAACAATCTGATCCGCATTGCGGATAGTTGACAACCTATGCGCTATGACGAAACTCGTCCTGTTTTGCATGAGGTTTTCAAGCGCTGCCTGAACCTGGAATTCCGAGGCGGAATCCAATGAACTGGTGGCTTCGTCTAATATCAAAATCGCAGGATCTTTGAGGATTGCCCGGGCGATCGCAATTCGTTGGCGTTGTCCCCCGGACAGTTTTATGCCCCTCTCGCCTACAATCGTCTCATACTTTTCGGGGAAACTATTGATGAATTCATCTGCATATGCTTTTCGTGCCGCTTCCGTAATTTCCTCGTTTGTTGCATCCGGTTTTCCATAAGCGATGTTTTCCCTTATTGTTCCTCCAAAAAGCATAACATCCTGGGGAACCACAGCCATTTGGAGCCTGAGCTGAGAAATAGGAATATCATCCGACGAACGGCCATCAAACAAAATCTGACCCTTATCCGGCTCATAAAACCGCAGCAGCAATGAAGCAATCGTCGATTTTCCAGCGCCACTAGGTCCAACCAGCGCAACCTGCTGACCAGGTTGAACAGTCAGGGAAACGTTTTTCAATACCTGAACTTCGGATCTCGACGGATAGGCAAATGCAACATTCCTGAATTCAACATGGCCATTCACTATGTTTTTCTGATCAACCTGTTCCTCAACAATATTCACCTTTTCTATATCTTCTCTTAAAAGCTCCCTCACACGTTGTGTCGCACCCAAACTTTTCTGGAGATTGCTGTACAGATCCGCAAAACCAGCCATACTGCCCCCGACAAAAGAAGTATATACTACGAATGCGGTCAGATCGCCAAAACTGAGTTCTCCTTTCTGCATCAACCCAACACCAAACCACACTACCAGGATGATTGCGCCAAATAAACTGAAAAGCATGAATGAAATAAAAAGACCACGGGCCCTGCCGTTTCGAATTGCCAGGTCAACGACGGATCTCAGGCTTTTGGTGTACCTGCTGGTTTCAAACCATTCATTGGAAAAGGCTTTCACATTACTTATACCGGAAAGTGTTTCCTGTACTATTATATTAGAGTCAGCCAGCTGATCCTGCGCTTTTCTTGAAATCTTCCGTATGTATTTGCCAAAAAGGACCGCTGTCACCACAAGAACCGGTACGACCGACAACATAATCAGCGTTAGTTTCGGAGAAAGGAACAAAATCAGTCCAATGCCTACAATCAGTGTAAGAATCCCTCTGAGAATTTCCGCCAGCATGAAAGTCACAGCATCCTGGATCTGTGAGAGATCTGCTGTTATCCTGCTTGATAATTCACCTACTCTCCGTTGTGCGAAAAAATCCATTGGTAATTGGATAATGCGCTTATAAACATCAGAGCGAAGATCCATCAATGCATTTTCTCCGACTATTGTAAACAGGTTAACTCTCGAATAAGACAAACCCATTTGAATAAGCAGAATTCCGAACATCGCAGCTGCAATCAAACCCGGACTCGTAGCCTCTTTTCCCTGTTTTAATGCTTCTGCGCTATCGATAAGAAATTTGAAAAAATAAGGCAGCGCGAGCGTTGTAAGGCTGCTAAGCAGAATGACAACCAAACCCAGTATAAATTTATTCTGGTAAGGTTTCACATATTTAAAAACCAACAATGCTTCCTTCCAGCTCTCTTTGTTGAGCTTTATCTTTTTATCCGTTTCTACTTCCGGAGCATCGCTTCTTCCCCTTCGAGCCATATACTATGTAAATAAGTTCGCAAATATCCGCCAAAATCGGGTTTATATAATCATGAAAATGTAATGATTCCACCCCTTCAATTAGTACATGACGTAACTTACTGTATTATTACTTTATCGATTACCTGATTTTAAACAGATTCAATAATGAAGGCATACGACACTTTGAGTGAGGCAATCGCCGGTTTGAAAAATGACGGCTACAGCCTGGACTTTAATATCGCTTTCGACAAGATAGAATGCGTGCAGAACGGCATCTGTCTGAATCCTGAACAATTTGAAATAACAGATTACCATCGTTTTGAAGGCAACTCCGATCCTGCTGATGAATCAGTTGTTTATACTGTTGAGTCACACGATGGAAAAATGAAAGGATTGCTGGTCAATGGATATGGTGTAAGTGCAGCGGATATATCTGATGAGCTGTTGAGAAAATTATCCGTTCAGAAACAATAAACCTTTTTAAAACGCCAAGGTTTAACGTCTCATATTTAGAGGTTCGTTTACAATAAATTAAATTTACTGTACAGAAAAGATTGCCGTGCTAAAGAGAAAATACTGGTTAATTCCCCTGGTCATCGTTATTGCTATTGCAGCATTTTCCTTCCTGCTTTCAGCGCCTGCAGTAAGTTATAATACGGATATCAAACCAATCCTGAATAAAAAATGTATTACGTGCCATGGCGGTGTGAAAAAGAAAGGCGGCTTCTCATTGCTCTTCAGAGATGAAGCACTGGATACTACAGAGTCTGGAAAACGGGCGATTGTACCAGGCGATCCCGATGCGAGTGAAATGATACGAAGGTTGACATTAAAGGATGATGATGAAAGAATGCCCTATCATAAGGAGCCTTTGTCTGAGCATGAGATCAATTTGCTGAGAAGGTGGATTAAAGAAGGAGCAAAATGGGGCGATCACTGGGCATACGTTCCCGTTCAGCAGCAGAAAGTGCCGGAGCAGGAATCATTTTTTGGATTGATCTCGAAAAAAGATCCATGGGTTAAAAATGATATTGATGCCTTCATTCGACAAAAGCTTGAAGAAAATAAACTGAAGCCAACCGCAGAGGCAGATAAGAGAACACTATTGCGCCGAGTTTCTTTAGATCTGACCGGATTGCCTGCACCCAAAAAAATAGCTGATCAGTTTCTTGGTGATACTTCATCAGAAGCGTATGAAAGGCTTGTTGACACTTTGCTTGCATTACCACAATATGGTGAACGATGGACGGCTATGTGGCTCGATCTTTCCCGTTATGCTGATACCAAAGGTTATGAACGTGATGATAGTCGTTCCATCTGGCGCTACCGCGACTGGCTGATTAAAGCTTTTAACGAAGACAAACCCTATAATCAATTTCTCACTGAACAATTAGCTGGCGATCTATTGCCAAACGCAACCGACGAACAAATTCTTGCTACTGCTTTTCATCGGAACAGTATGACCAATGATGAAGGTGGAACAGACAACGAAGAATTCCGTATCGCAGCTATTATTGATCGTGTGAATACCACCTGGGAAGTATTAATGGGTTCCACGTTTGCATGCGTGCAATGTCATAGTCATCCTTACGATCCATTTAAGCATGATGAGTATTACAAGTTCATGGCTTACTTTAATAATTCACGAGATGAGGATACCTATGCTGATTATCCGTTGTTTCATGAGTACAAGAAAAAGGACAGTACCGTTTTTGAGAAACTGAAAAGTTGGTCAACCAGCAATCTTTCCAGTGAAGATGCCAATGAGATAACATGGTTTTTAAAAACATGGCAACCTGCAATTAACGGGCTTACAGCTGATCAGTTTGTCAACAGTGAGCTTTCAGATACCAAGTGGCTCTTAATGAGGAAAACTTCATCAGCACGCTTGAATCATATTGATCTCACCAACAAAAACCAGATGTTAATCCGGTACATGGCATGGCCCAAAGATGGTGAACTTACGCTCTGCCTCGACAGTTTGAATGGTACTGAAATCGCAAAAATCAAGATCCCGAAAGCCAATAAAGGTTGGGATTTTCTAAATTCTGCAATTACTCCAACTTCGGGTATTCATGATGTTTATCTGAAATATTACAGCAAAGAACTCAAAAAAGAAATTGATAACGGTTTGCAATTCGATTGGTTTTATTTCACGAATCCATTCCCTGGGAAGGATAAACCAGGTTTTGATTCAGCCAGTTCGTGGTATGATAGTTTGCTTCGTTCACCAAATGTTGAGATTACCCCCGTGATGCTGGATAACCCGGATTATCTCAAACGAAAGCAACATGTATTTGTACGAGGAAACTGGATGGTTTCCGGTGACGAAGTTACTCCCGGCGTACCAGGCTCACTGACACCACTGCCCGAAAATGCGCCAGCCAACAGGTTGGGGCTTGCTGCGTGGATCACCGATCCAAAAAATCCATTAACCGCACGAACGATGGTGAACAGGTTATGGGAGCAGATTTTCGGACAGGGCCTTGTAGAAACACTTGAAGACATGGGTACGCAGGGAATTCCTCCAACGCACCGCGAATTATTGGATCATCTCTCCTGGCAATTTGTACACGAATATAACTGGAGTGTAAAAAAACTGGTGAAGGAAATGGTGATGTCTGCCACTTATCGCCAGGATTCCAGAGTGAGTAAAGAATTGCTTCAACAAGATCAGTTTAATAAATGGTATGCGCGTGGGCCGAGAGTGCGCTTGAGTGCGGAACAGATTCGCGACCAGGCGCTGGAGGTGTCAGGTCTATTGAGTAAAAAAATGTATGGGAAAAGTGTGATGCCTTATCAGCCCGGAGGTATCTGGCTATCTCCTTATAATGGTCGTTTATGGATAAAAAGTTATGGTGAAGACCAATACAGGCGCGCATTGTACACATATTGGAAAAGAACGGCTCCCTATCCTTCTATGATCAGCTTTGACGGAGCTGCACGCGAAGTTTGTACTGCAAGAAGAGTACGCACAAATACCCCGTTACAGGCGTTGACAACGTTGAATGATTCTGTTTATGTTGAAGCGTCCCGACACCTTGCGTGTGATCTTCGAAAAGAATATAAAGATGATGTGAAGAAAATGATATCAGCCGGTTACGAAAAAATTGCAGGAAAGCCGATTCCTTCAAACCGATACCTGATACTTGAACGATTGTACAACACTTCATATATTAAATTCAAAGCAGACAGCGTCAGTACCTGTGAAATGATTGGAATTCAAAATGAGTTCAATGAACCTGTGACTGCAGCAATGGTGGTTGTCACTAATGCGATGTTGAATCTCGATGAAGTGATTACAAAAAACTGATCCCATGGGAAGAACAGAAGATAAACAACAACGATGGTTAAAACAGGCAAGCGAGCATGCACTTCGCAATGTTACAAGGCGTCATTTTCTGAAAGAAAGTCGCACGGGCATCGGCATGATGGCACTGGGTTCATTTCTTGCAGGATGCGATTGGTTGGGTTCGAAAAAAGATGTTATATCCGCACCACCCATGTTTGACCCCGCGCATCCGATGATTCCTCGTTCGCCACATTTCACGGGAAAAGCGAAGTCAGTTATTTTCCTGCATATGGCTGGTGCGCCATCGCAACTGGAGTTGTTCGATTACAAACCTGATCTCCATAAACTCGACGGAAAAGATTGTCCGGAATCATTTCTTGAAGGAAAAAAATTTGCATTCATCCGTGGTGTTCCCAAAATGTTAGGACCACAATCTGCATTCAAACAGTATGGTGAAAGTGGCATCTGGTTATCAGATAATCTTCCGCATTTCCGTAGTGTTGTTGACGAGGTGAGTATTTTGAAAGGCGTAACTACTGATCAATTTAATCATGCGCCCGCACAGCTTATGATGCATAGCGGAAGCCCGAGACTTGGCAGGCCAAGTATGGGGTCCTGGGTGACTTATGGTTTGGGATCTGAGAATGCAAATCTTCCGGGTTTCGTTGTACTCACGTCTGGTGGAAACAATCCGGATGCTGGCAAAAGTGTATGGGGAAGTGGATTTTTACCTTCTGTTTATCAGGGAGTTCAATGCAGGTCTGTTGGTGAACCGGTATTATTTATTAAAGATCCTGCAGGAATGGATCGTGAATTGCGTGGTGCCTCGATCGATGCAATTAATGAGGTAAACAAGCTAGCATACGAAGAATTCGGTGACCCTGAAATTCTGTCGAGGATTTCGCAGTACGAGATGGCGTATAACATGCAGATCGCCGTACCGGAAATTATGAATATCAATGATGAGCCACAGTATATTCACGATATGTATGGTACAAAACCAGGAAAAGCTTCATTTGCGAATAATATCCTGCTTGCAAGAAAGCTCGTTGAAAAAGGAGTTCGTTTTGTTCAGCTTTTTGATTGGGGATGGGATATGCATGGTACGAGTGAAGATGGTGCTATTGATGTAGGCTTCATCAACAAGTGCAGATCTGTAGATAAGGCAATGACGGCTCTCATCCTGGATTTAAAACAACGTGGTTTGCTGGACGAAACACTTGTTGTCTGGGGTGGTGAATTCGGTCGCACACCTATGCAGGAAAACCGCGAAGGCAAACAGAATCCATTCAAAGGTCGTGATCACCATGCAGATGCTTTCTCTATGTGGATGGCAGGTGGTGGAATAAAGAAAGGCATCAGCTTCGGCGAGACAGATCCTATCGGTTATAATGTTGTAGATGGAAAAGTTTCGGTATACGATATACAGGCGACTATTTTAAATCAATTGGGTTTTGATCACGAAAAACTGACTTATGAATTCCAGGGCCGACCATTCCGGCTTACTGATGTTGCCGGGAACGTGATACAGGAAATAGTTGCATAGATTAATTCAATTCTTTTTCAACCCATTTTTAATTCAATTTATTGCATGCCTTTTTCAAGAAGAAAATTCATCAAAGGTGCAGGTCTTGTGAGTTCATCGCTGGCCTTACATCAACTCGAAAGTTTTTCGTCTCCAATTCGATATGAGGATCAAAGACCTGGATTTGAACTGAAAATTATGGCTACGAATTGGGGCTTTGCAGGAGATACTGACAGCTTTTGCAAGAAAGCAAAAAAAGAAGGTTATGATGGCATTGAAGTGTGGGTACCCGGTGAAGAAAAAGTAAGAACTGAGCTCAAACAAATTGTTGAAGCCAACGGACTTTTGCTGGGACTTCTTGCCGGTGGCAGTGATTCTGCTTTTCAGAAACACGAGGAACAATTTTCTGCTGCGATAAAAGCAGCAACTGCCATGAAACCGGTGTATATTAACTGTCATTCCGGTCGTGATTATTTTAGTTTTGATCAGAATAAACAGCTGGTTGATATCACAACAAAAGCAAATACCGAAACCGGAGTTCCGATATATCATGAAACTCATCGCAGCCGAGCCATGTTTGCTGCACACATTACACGAAATTTCGCTGAGAAGATTAAAGAACTTCGTTTAACCTTCGACGTTTCCCACTGGTGCAATGTTCATGAAAGTCTTTTGGCTGACCAGGCAGAAACTATGGATATTGTTCTGCCTCGTGTGGAACATATTCACGCCCGCATTGGTCATCCTGAAGGTCCTCAGGTAAATGATCCACGTGCACCCGAATGGCTGAATGCTGTAAATGCGCATTTCAGCTGGTGGGATAAAGTGATCGAGCGTAAAAAGAAAGAAGGCAAACTCATGACGATACTCACGGAATTTGGTCCGCCGGATTATATGCCAACGCTCCCGTATACGCGACAACCGCTTGGTGCCCAATGGGAGATCAATGCATACATGATGCACTTGCTAAGAAAAAGATATGCATCCTGATTCCAAAGCAACCCATCAGTTATGAGTGCATTCTTCGGAGGTTTTCATCCGCTTATAGTCCATCTGCCTATCGGCATTTTGCTGGTGGCAATTTTGTTTGAATTGATTTCAGGAATTAATAAGTACCGAGCCCTTCAATCAGCCATACTTCCACTACTTTTCCTTTCAGCAATCACAGCAATCATTTCGTGTATTACCGGATTATTACTTGCATCCGGAGGTGAGTATGATATTGAAATACTGACAAGGCATAAATGGATGGGCATCATCACAGCCTTTTTTTCAGCAAGTGCATGGGTATTAAAAAAAGATAATTTCAGATTTCGATATAGCAGTACAATCTATAAAGGGCTTTGTATTTTTCTACTCGCAACAATTGTGGTGACCGGACACCTCGGTGGAACGCTTACTCACGGTTCCGGTTTTCTCACGAAAAATCTGCCGGAATCAGTAAAAACGGCAATAGGAATTGACGTTGCAGAAGTTTCGGAAACCCCTATCACCAATGTACAGGAAGCAAAAGTTTACGATGATCTTGTGATGCGCATCATCAATAAGAAATGCGTCAGCTGTCATGGTCCAGATAAACAGAAAGGAAAACTTCGACTGGACCGCGAAGAATTTATTTTGAAGGGAGGGAAAGATGGTTTGGTTATCAAGGCTGGTTCACCTGAAGAAAGCGAACTGATTAAACGAATCCTGCTACCGTTGAATGATGATGATCATATGCCGCCAAAAGAAAAAAAACAATTAACTCCTGATGAACTGGAACTGCTACATTGGTGGATAAAAACCGGCGCTGATTTCAACAAAAAGGTGATGGAATATGCGCAAACTGACAGTATCAAATCGATGCTTCTTGGCTTTCAAACCAGCGGGCAGATTTCGCCAAAAGAAGAATTGATTATCCCAAAAACACAGGTCGCTGCTGCACGGCTCACTCTACTTGATAGCTTAAAAAAGAGCGGCGTTCTTGTTCAAAAAATCGATCCCAATAATAACTACCTGTCAGTAAGTTTTTTAAACACAAGAGGTAGTTCAGATTCAATATTGCATTTAGTGAGTGACCTGAAAGACCAGGTACTTTTTCTTAACCTGAGTGGAAAAAAAATTTCAGACAGCTCTGTGCAAAAGATCGGAGAACTCCAGGCTTTGCGCAAACTTTATTTACAGTATAGTGATGTCAATGACACAACAATTTCAAAATTGAATTCATTACAGAATCTGGAGTATCTGAATCTTGTCGGAACTCCGGTAACTTATAAAGGATTGGAAAGTATTAAAGATCTCAGATCATTAAAACAGCTATTTCTTTTTCAATCCGGTGTAACTCCATCAAGTTATCAAAATGCTCAGCTACTCTTTCCAAAAGCCGGTATCGACACCGGTGGTTACCAGGTTCCTATTTTGGCGTCAGACACAACAATTTATAAATTGCCTAAGAAGGAGAACCAAAAGAAGCCATAACGCTTTGAAATTCCGGCTTTATTTTCCTGTATTGTTCCAGCAGACAGATTTGGTTCAATGCCCGAACCAGGTTATGATTTTCATACCTGGCTCCATAGTATTGATCATTGTTCAGATGATCAGTCATGAAACGCAATGCCTGCATGTAAATCATAAACTCACCTGAATAAAAGCAATATCGAATCTCTTTTTCCGAAAGACAAACTGACATTTTTTCGAGATAACCCTTCAGTATCGCTTCAACATATTCCGTGCGTATGGAGATCTTGCTAAAATCTTTTTCTTCTTCATCAGCGGGCGAAAGATACGTTCTCATCATATCTCCGAGGTCGCTGATAAAATAGCCAGGCATCACTGTATCAAGGTCGATCACACAAATTCCTTTATCCATATCATCAAAAAGAATATTGCTGATTTTGGTGTCGTGATGAATGACGTGCTGTTTAAAGTCTTTGTCGGATTTGATCAATTCGAAAGTTTCAACAATTGAATACCCTTTTGAAAACAAATCAATATCGTTCTGATTCTTTTTCAATCTTTCCTTACTTCCGTTTTTTATGGCATACTGGAACTGAGCCCATCGATGTGAAAGATCATGAAAACCAGGAATCGTCAGATTAAGTTTTTCTGCATTGAAGTGACTGAAAGCAGCGGTAAAGTTTCCGAACTGACGTGCAGCTTCATAGGCCTGTTGCGGTGTTTCACATCGTGTGAACGCGTGTGAATTCCGGACAAAATGGAACATCCTGAACGTTTCGCCTTTGAGCTGCACAAACGGCTTACCGGTCAGGGTTTTTATAGGAAGCGGTAAAAAATACGCCGGATGAAACTCGCGTAAGTGCTGTTCCAGCAGGTCCATATTTGCGGCAATATCTCCAGGTTTTTTAAAAACGGAGGTGTTGACTTCCTGCAAAACATAGGATCCAACACCACCAGCTTTCACCAGCCATGTTTGGTGAATTAAACCGCTTCCTAAAGGGCTGAGTTCAAATTGCTCCGGATCAAAACCAAAGGAATGTAATACCTCCTGCATCATAATTTTTTCCTTTGCTTTTATAAATCCGGATCTTTCAGAAATAAGGGTCAATACAGCAACCTGGTCTTAATAGTTTCCTTAACATTTTTCAAAAGATTGAGAGCGTCCCGGGACAATTTTTTGTCAACGTCCAGCACCACATACCCGATTTCATCGTTGGTCTTCAGGTACTGACCCAATATATTGATCTTATGTTCAGACAGTTTACTATTGATCTCGGAAAGTACGCCAGGCACATTGTTGTGAATATGCAGGATGCGATGTGTCCCTTCCTGCGGTTGCAGGCTGATGGGAGGAACAGTATGAGAGCCTATACTCATTCCCATTTCCAGGTACTGAAACAATTTGCTGCTGACATCTTCCCCGATGTTCTTCTGTGCTTCCTCAGTGGAACCGCCGATATGTGGTGTAAGAAGCACATTAGGAAGGTCCTGCATAGGCGTCTGGAAAACATCTCCATTTTTCTCCGGTTCAACAGGGAAAACATCGATAGCAGCGCCACCCACTATTCCATCAAGAATAGCTTTGCGGAGCGCTTCCAGCTCTACTACTTCGCCACGGGCGTAGTTGAGAAGGATCGAACCTTTTTTGAAATGTTTAAGCAGATTTTTATTGATTATATTTTTAGTCTGCGCTGTTTCGGGAACATGAAGCGTGATAATATCAGCTTTGCTGACCAGGTCTTTGAGTGACTTTACTGAGGTTGCATTTCCCAGCGGAAGTTTAGTTACTGTATCGTAGAAAATCACTTTCATTCCAAAAGCTTCGGCGAGCACGCTCACCTGTGACCCGATATTTCCATAACCGATAATACCGAGTGTTTTGCCACGCAACTCGAAGCTGCCTTTTGCATCTTTCATCCATATACCTTCATGAGCTGCTTTATTCTTGGCGGGTATTTTACGGATAAGCATAATCGAAGCGCCGATTACCAGTTCGGCCACAGAACGCGTATTGCTGTATGGAGCGTTAAAAACGACCACACCCTTCTGCGTAGCCGCTTTCAGATTCACCTGGTTGACGCCAATACAAAAACATCCGATCGCCTGCAATTTATCTGCGTGATCGAGAACTTTTTTTGTGATCTGCGTTTTCGACCGGATGCCCAGCAAATGCACATCTTTAATCTCTTCAATAAGCGCTTCTTCTGTTAAAGCACCGCCAATTTTCCTGATATCTGTGTACCCCGCTTCTCTGAAAAGATTAACAGCGGTTTCACTGATATTCTCTAAAAATAAAATCTTGATCTTCTCCTTTGGGTAACTAGTACTTTTCTTCTCTGGCATAGTAGTTGTACGTATCTTTAGCGCGAAAATAATAATAATCTATATCTGTCGTTATCCAATAACGATACCTATATGCAAAACCGCTTTCTATCCGCCCTTATTGTAGTATTACTATCTGGTTGTTATGCAACTACGGATAAGTATGAATTAAAGAGAGACCCGGCAGATACGCTGGCCATTACCCCTGCAATAATCCCCGGTAATATTGAT
This sequence comes from Pollutibacter soli, assembly GCA_029269725.1. Classification (GTDB taxonomy): domain Bacteria; phylum Bacteroidota; class Bacteroidia; order Chitinophagales; family Chitinophagaceae; genus Pollutibacter; species Pollutibacter soli. Next base: position 692,756 of record JARJHS010000001.1, read on the forward strand.
CAGCAGGAATTCAGGAAAATTTTTAATGCTGCCGACAACTTCTATGAATCATCGTTGAAGCCTTCCCGTTTCAATGGTGGGATCCTGGTAGCAAAGAAGGGACAGATCGTTTTTGAAAGCTATGATGGGTATCAGAATCATTGGAGCAAAGAACTGATTGATTCAGCAACTTCATTTCACCTGGCATCGGTTTCAAAAACCTTCACCGGAATGGCGGTGCTGAAACTCTGGGAAGAAGGTCGCCTTCAACTCAATGACAATGTTGCCAATTATCTTCCCGGATTTCCATTTGAAGGTGTAACTATCAAAACACTGCTGAATCATCGCAGTGGTTTACCCAACTATGTGCACTTCATGGAAGAACTGGGATGGGATAAAAAGAGGATCGTTCAGAACCAGGATATCCTTCAGTTTATGATCGACAACAAGCAAAAACTGAATGTTGCAAAAGCTGATCGTCGTTTTTCATACAGCAATACAAACTATGCGTTGCTTGCATTGATCATTGAAAAAGTTTCAGGAAGAACTTATACAAACTATCTCCAGGAAACATTCTTCCTTCCGCTGGGTATGAATCATACTTTCGTTTTCTCTATTGAAAAGGCAAAAGATGTATTACCATCATATAACTGGAGAAACAAACAGGAGGCATTTACTTTCCTCGATGCAGTTAACGGAGATAAAAATATTTACAGCACACCACGCGACCTGCTTAAATGGGATTATGCTCTCTCCTATGGCAATCTCTTCAAGCAATCTACCTTAGATAGCGCTTATGCCGGATACAGTTTCGAAAAACCAGGTATCAAAAATTATGGACTTGGCTGGCGAATGTATCAATACCCGAATGGTAAAAAAATCATCTATCACAATGGATGGTGGCATGGCAACAATACAGTATTCAGCAGGCTCACCGGAGATTCTGCAACTGTAATTGTATTGGGCAACAAATACAATCGTCGCATTTACGATGCAAAGAAAATTTTCAGCGCATTTGATGGCTATTCCACAGAAGCTGAAGGCGATGAGTGATCTTTCATCAGGGGATTGACCTATTTTTAGGAACAGTTCCGAGTTGATGAAAATTTTTTCCGCAGAACAAATCAGGGCATGGGATCGGTTTACGATCGCGAATGAACCCATCAGTTCCATTGATTTAATGGAAAGAGCGGCCATACGTTGCGTTGAGTGGCTGCTTGAACATTTTCCCAGGCAAAACGACTATTTTATTTTCTGTGGCACTGGTAACAATGGTGGCGATGGCCTGGCCATTGGAAGAATGCTGAGTGTAAAGGGGAAAAGAGTGTACTACTTCATTATCAATCCAAAAAACAGGGAACTCTCAAGTGATTGTTTAATTAATCTCAATAGAATTAAAGAAACCGCTGCTAAAGGGATTAATAGTGAACAGCTGCCTTCTATTCCAACTGAGGCAATTTTAATAGACGCAATTTTCGGGACTGGTTTAAGCAAGTCGCCCGAAGGAAAAATCGCAGAATTGATTAATGAAATCAATGCTCTTCCCAACAAAAAAATTGCGATTGATCTACCCAGCGGATTGCTTGCTGATCAATGGTCAGGTACAGATGCCATTATCAGGGCGGATTTTACGCTTAGTTTCCAGTCCCCAAAGCTGGCTTTCATGATTCCTGAAAATGAAAATTATACGGGCCAGACAGTGATTCTTGATATTGGCCTGCATGCCGGATTCGAATCATCAAATGATAGTAAGTACAGTTATTCAGATTGGAAATCAATCCAGCCGCTTTTAAAGAAAAGAAAATCATTTTCGCATAAGGGGACTTACGGACACGCTGCCCTCATGAACGGATCTTATGGAATGTTAGGTGCAGCGATCCTGAGCAGTCGCGCTTGTCTGCATTCCGGTGTGGGAAAACTCTCGGTTTTCTGTTCAGAAAACTCCTACCCTATTCTGCAAGTCGCTGTGCCGGAAGCTGTGTTTGAGATTCATAATACTGATCTATGGGCGTCCATTCTGGACGGATCTGAAAAGTTCCAGGCGATCGGAGTTGGGTCAGGCTGGGGGAAAAATGACCAGTATACATCGATACTCGGCACCCTATTCAGGCAACAATTGCCCATTGTCATCGATGCCGATGCGATTAATTGTATCGCAGATCATCCAGGTCTGATACGAGAAATTCCTTCTCATTCTGCGATAACACCACACGTCAAAGAGTTTGAGAAGCTCTTCGGCAAATCTGAAAATGGGTATGCCAGAATACAGTTGGCAATTGAAAAGGCAAAAGAGCTTAAAATCCATATTATACTTAAAGGTTACCGGACTTTGGTTGCATTACCGGATGGAAGGGCGGTTTTTAATAGTACGGGCAATCCGGGAATGGCAACTGCGGGTACGGGGGACGTATTGACAGGCATGCTTACATCCTTTCTGGCCCAGGGTTATTCTTTTGACGATGCCTGTGTGCTGGCAGTATATGTCCATGGCATGGCCGGGGACCTGGCAGCGAAAACGTTATCTCAGGAGGCCATGACGGCCCTTGATCTTATCTCATTCATTTCCACGGCCATATTAAAATTTGATGAGAATTGGCTTTTTTGAGAACAAAGTTTTGAAAACATTTGCATTTCAGCCGAAAGTTTTTAGTTTTGTAGGCCATACTAAACGGTGCTACGCCTCATCCCTTTCCTATTTTAGACCTTTTCGTCTAGGGTGCTAAGTTAAAGTTCCATTCCTATTTCAGACCTTTTACAGCAGGTGCTTTCAAATCCTTCCTATTTAAGGCCTCCAATTATCACCGAACATCCTCTGAACCATTTTCCGAAATGTTTTTGCGATTAGGCAATGATGTTTCCCTACATCTAAAAAAAAGAAATTAGTATGAAAGAGTTCTACACCAGAATTTTCCGTTCCCAGGTATTCCTGTTTGCTTTTTTGTTAATCGGCTCTGCCTCTTATGCGCAGCTAACCATTACCGTTACCTCCACGGCAGACTCCGGACCTGGTACTCTACGGGAGGCCATTGAAACGATAAACGCAAACCCGGCGCCTCCGGCCGGAAATTATATCAATTTTGATTTTTCACCTGGTACTGCTCCGTTTATTATAACGCTGGCATCTCCATTGCCGGCCATTACAAAAACTATTTTCTTTAATGGATATTCAGAACCTTCTTCTGCGGAAGGAGCCATCGGTGCACGCACGATCTCTGTACAGATTGATGGAGGTGGTTTTCCTAACCCTATTTTCGATGTACAGTCTGATCTATGCAATTTCGCAGGTCTTAGCCTTGTAAATTCCGGCGGTCATGGAATCAGCTTTGCTGATTATACAAATGGCCACAGGGTTTGGGGATGTTATTTTGGTGTGGCTGCTGATGGCGTTACAAGTACCGGCACTGCAATTGCAGGCTCTGGTATCTACCTTGGTTATTCACCAGGTGCGCAGGGTCAATTTGGAAGATCCATCATAGGAACCCAGGACCTGGGTTACGACGAAGGTGCAACACGTGCGAACGAAGGAAACGTCTTTGGTAACTGCGCGACTGGTATCGAAAGTCTTGGTCAGCAAAATATTCGAATCCGCGGAAACTGGGTCGGTATTGCAGCTGATGGTACAACTGCAGTTCCCATAACCGGTGCAGGCATTCTTCTTAACTCTTATACTATTGGCGGTGTGGTTGGAGCAAGTCCTGATGATACATTGAGCACCTTTCTAACGAATTATGTAGGTAACGCGGTTGAAGGAATCACCGTTAGAGATATAGCCAAATTTAATCTGGTGTCCGGTAATGTGATTGGCAATACTCCCGCCGGTGCAACAGCAGCTATCAGCGGCTCAGGGATGAGTCTCGAAAATACGCACAATAATTCTATCGTTGGTAACACTATTGAACATGCTGTTGAAGGTATCCTTATCTGGAACAATGTCACTGCATCCATCACTGCAGGTGGTGACACTTCAGCTTCGGTAAGTAACAGCATCATTGCAAACACAATAGATTCAAACTTTGTTGGTATCAAGTTTAGTAATTTCAGTGCAACTGTGCCCGTTACTAAAAACATTATCGGTAATGATGGAATAGGCAACAATGCGGTTTTTGAAGGAAATACAATTACTAACAGTTCAAGCGGATCCGGGCTCATTATTGACGATGCTTCAGGTGGTCCGATCACATTGAACCGCATTTCAGCGAATTCTTTTGAAAACAACAATGGCAGTGGTGGGCCGGGCGTTAGTATTGCACTTAACTCAACTAATACTCTTAACCCGATCAATTGCGCAAGCCCAACAACAGGTCCGAATCAAAATCTGAACAGACCAGTCATTGATTCAGTACAGGTGATCGGAACAAACCTGCACATCAAAGGATGGGTAAACGCAGGACTTACAATGGATTTCTATGTAACCACAGGCGCAACAACTTTTGGTTATGCAGATCGTCCTTTCGGTGAATTAACTACATATCTTTTCAGTGCGACCGAAGGAACTCCTGGCATTGATTTCGGTGGCGGAACTTCACTTTCTGAAAGTGATGGTGTTGGTGGAACATGTACACTGAATAATTTTGAATTTGTTGTTCCGCTGGCTTCTGTTCCTGGTTTTACAGTTGGGGCTAATGTTGCAGCGATCGCAATGGATGCTGCTGTTGGTCCTGCAAATACATCAGATTTCAGCGCGCTTGTATTGAGCGTTCTGCCGGTTACTTATCTGTCATTCACCGGCCAGGTTGCAAACAACGTTGTTAACCTGAAATGGCAGACAGCAACTGAAAGCAACAGTAGTCATTTTGATGTACAGCGTAGTGCTGATGGTTCGAACTTTGTAACTATCGGAACAGTATCTGCAGCTGGTAATTCACAGATCACTCAGAACTATGGATTTACTGATGCTGCTCCATTGAAGTCTGCAGTATCGTATTACAGATTGAAACAGGTTGACCTGGATACTAAGTTTGAATACAGTAAAACAATCCTGGTGAAATCATCTGGCAGCAACAACAGGTTCGTGATCTCTCCGAATCCGGTTGTTTCCAACCTCGTGATCAATCTGGTATCTGATGTGAAAGAAACAGTATCAATCCGTCTGATCGACCAAAGCGGACGAATAGTAAAATCAATAAATCAGAATCTGACCAATGGTGCCAACCAGGTTCGTCTCAATGATCTCAGCACCTTGCCTTCTGGTGTGTATGTACTCCAGATTGCTGGTAAATCAACTTTGATCAACGAAAAAATCATGAAACAATAATTGGGGAAATTCCCATGGTTGAATGAATAAATCTGTAGGGACGCAAATCAATGCGTCCCTACTTCTTTTTGTCCGGGAACAGGGATTCGGCCTGAATTTCAGGCGTTTTTCAGGTGTTAAAAAAAATAACATTTCCTTGCATATTTCATTTTGAAAGCTATATTTTTGCCGCCCTGCCAAGGCTGAAAACCAGCTCTGGAAATTGACCCGATAACATTAAAGTTTAAGACTCTTTGCACATGGACAAACTGCTTTATCTCGTGCCCGCAATGGGGCTCATAGGATTGTTGTACACGCTTTTGAAGTTTAACTGGGTTTCCCGCCAGGATGCCGGTAATGACAGGATGAAAGAGATCAGCAATTATATCGCTGAAGGAGCGATGGCTTTTCTCAAAGCAGAGTGGAAAATTCTCGGATATTTCGTGGTGATCGTTGGCATTTTACTCGCCGTTATGGCCAGTGCCAATCCAAACTCTCACTGGCTTATCGCGGTATCATTCGTAATAGGCGCAGTATTCAGTGCAGTTGCTGGTTATATCGGTATGCGCGTAGCAACCAGAGCCAATGTACGTACTGCAAATGCAGCCAGAACAAGCTTAAGCAAAGCATTGAATGTATCCTTTACCGGAGGATCTGTCATGGGACTTGGCGTTGCCGGTCTCGCTGTACTCGGTCTTGGTGGTTTGTTCATAATATTTAAAATGATTTTCGCCGCTGACGCTTCTGTTGATTCTGTTGGTATGCTTCGTACTATCGAAGTTCTTACAGGGTTTTCACTTGGAGCGGAATCTATCGCGCTTTTCGCACGCGTAGGTGGCGGTATCTACACAAAAGCTGCCGACGTTGGAGCTGACCTGGTAGGTAAAGTAGAAGCTGGTATTCCTGAAGATGATCCAAGAAACCCTGCTACCATTGCTGATAATGTTGGAGACAATGTGGGCGATGTTGCGGGTATGGGTGCTGATCTTTTTGGTTCCTATGTGGCGACTGTACTGGCCACAATGGTACTCGGGCAGGAGACCAGTGCAGCTGATAACTTTGGTGGGTTCTCCCCTATCCTGCTGCCAATGCTGATTGCAGGCGTAGGAATTCTGCTTTCCATCGTAGGTACCTTTTTTGTTCGCATCAGCGACTCCGCTGGTGTGAATACTGAAACAGTACAGAAAGCCCTTAACATGGGCAACTGGGGGTCTATCATATTGACGGCTATTGCATCTTTTGTACTTGTGTATTACATACTTCCCGAAACACTGACGCTTCGCGGACATGAGTTCACCAAATGGGGCGTTGCAGGAGCCATTGCAGTTGGCCTGCTAGTAGGTACTCTCATGAGTATTATCACTGAGTACTACACGGCAATGGGTAAACGTCCGGTGTTGTCCATTATTCGCCAGTCATCAACGGGGCATGCAACGAACGTGATCGGTGGTCTAGCTGTCGGAATGGAATCAACCTTCCTTCCGATCCTTGTACTTGCCGGTGGTATCTGGGGTTCTTATGAATGTGCAGGTCTCTACGGTGTTGCTATCGCAGCAGCAGGTATGATGGCAACCACTGCCATGCAGCTGGCTATTGATGCATTCGGACCTATCGCTGATAACGCTGGTGGCATCGCTGAAATGAGTGAGCTTCCGAAAGAAGTGCGTGAAAAAACAGATGTACTCGATGCCGTAGGTAACACTACAGCAGCAACGGGTAAAGGTTTTGCAATTGCTTCAGCAGCGCTGACAGCACTTGCACTTTTCGCAGCTTTCGTTGGCGTTGCAGGTATCGATGGAATCGATATTTACAAAGCCAAAACTCTCGCCTCACTGTTTGTTGGAGCAATGATTCCTTTTATATTTTCTTCTCTTGCCATCCGCGCTGTGGGTGAAGCGGCAATGTCGATGGTAGAGGAGGTTCGTCGCCAGTTTAAGACGATTCCCGGAATTATGGAAGGTACCGGTCGCCCTGAATATGATAAATGCGTTGCTATTTCTACTGATGCATCTATCAAGAAAATGATGCTTCCGGGTGCTATTACTATCATTTCTCCATTGATTATTGGATTTTTACTCGGTCCTGAAGCGCTTGGCGGCTTTCTCGCAGGTGCAACAGTGAGTGGTGTACTGATGGGAATGTTCCAGAACAATGCAGGAGGTGCATGGGATAACGCAAAAAAATCATTCGAAAAAGGCGTTGAAATCAACGGCCAGATGTACTACAAAAAATCCGATCCACACAAAGCATCAGTGACTGGTGATACTGTTGGTGATCCATTCAAAGACACGTCCGGACCGTCAATGAATATCCTGATCAAGTTGATGTCCATTGTTTCATTGGTAATTGCTCCTACTCTTGCACAAATGCATGGTACCAGCGGCGCTCATGGTAAGACTGAAACTAAGAAAGAGATCATGATCAAAACTCCGGTACAGGCGCAGACTGAAGAAAAATCTGAAATGATATCTTCAGAAAAGAAAACAGTTTCTGCTCGTTATGAAGAAGATAAAAATGTTGAAAAAAATCAGACTGTTACAATAGCAAATGAAAATACTAAAGCAGCATTGAATTAAAATATCAATGTCTGAAAACAAAAGAGCCTTTCCGTCGGGAAAGGCTTTTTTATTTACTGATCGTTATTTTTTTTCCTTCATCAGCGCTTCTTTTGCGAGTTTGAGGTCTTCCATTTGTTTGGCATTTAACTGCGGATATTTCATATCAAGTTTTTCCAGGGTACGATAAATCACAGCTGCTATTGCCAGCCTGGAAAACCACTTGTCATCTGCAGGAATTACATACCACGGAGCTTTTTTCGTAGAAGTTGCCGTGAGCATTTTTTCATAAGCACCCATATATTTATCCCATAGCACTCGTTCATGCAGATCGGATGCAGAAAATTTCCAGTTTTTTGTTTTGTCGTCGATGCGTTCGATAAATCTTTTCTTCTGTTCTTTTTTTGAAAGATGAAGAAAGAATTTCATGATCACCATACCGTTTTCCTGGAGGTTTTTTTCAAAACGATTGATCTGGTTCATACGTCTTTCCCAAAACTCATCATCGATGTCCTGCACAGAATTAATTCCAGGAATATTTTCATTGAGAATGAATTCCGGATGAACCCTTGTAACGAGCACATTCTCATAATGCGATCGATTAAAAATGCCAATCTCTCCACGTGCAGGTAGCACTAACTCATGGCGCCATAAGTAGTCATGATCGAGTTCATTGGTTGACGGTGTTTTAAAACTGTGAACTTTAACTCCCTGTGGGTTCAGTCCGGACATTACGTGTTTGATTGCACCGTCTTTCCCTGCCGCATCCATTGCCTGTAACACAATCAGAACCCTGTATTTGTTCTCAGCGTAAAGAACATCCTGTAATTCTGATAGTTTTTGAATTCCCAGTTTCAGCAGAGCCTCGCCTACTGGTTTATCCAGTTGATCGTGATCGTAGTCTGTGGCAAATTTATTCAAAGACACTTTCTGACCAGGTTTTACGATCATTCTATCTATGTAATGCAGAATGCTATCGAGCGTCATTTAATCTATTTTGGTATTAATATAGATCATTTCATGTATAAGCTACAGTATACTCAGTTTACAATAAAAAATAAAAAAGTATGACTGGTAAATTGTTTTTACGAACACAATCGTATATTTGATTACGATAAAAATCGTATACTATGAGCGGAAGCAAATCAATAAAGCCTACGGAAAGTGAATTGGAGATTCTCCAGGTACTCTGGGAAAAGAAATCAGCCACTGTAAGGGAGGTGCATGAAGAAATATCTAAAACAAAAGATATTGGCTACACTACTGCCCTGAAACTTTTACAGATCATGTTCGAAAAAGGGCTGGTCAGCCGGGATGATTCTTCCAAAACCCATATATACATGCCGGCGGTATCCAGGGAAAAAACACAAAAGCATCTGCTGGGTAAGATGATCGATAATGTTTTTTCCGGATCGTCTACACAACTGGTCATGCAGGCCCTCGGTAACCACAAAACCAGTCGTGAAGAACTGGATGAAATTCAAAAACTGCTGGACAATCTCAGAAAGGACTAACGTTTTTCTATGGAATCGAATCTGTTCAATTCAACAGCTGTATTGTATGCTTTGGGATGGGCAATTGCTCATTCCCTCTGGCAAATGGGCGCGTTGTGGCTGGTGTTTCAATTGTTTTTCGGACTCCACAAAAATCAAAAGCCGGCCATTCGTTACAGTGGCGCACTGGTGTTGTTTACTGGCGGGTTTATCTGGTTTGTAGTTACATTTTTACAACAGTTCAATCACTACCAGCTTTTTACAAAATACATTGAACAACTGCCATTGACCGGTGCAGATCCCGCAGTTATCGATCTTCTTAACACGGATACTACCAGGTGGACTGACCTTTCAGCCTTGTACAGCCTTTTTGACAAATTTGTTCCTTTTCTTTCCGCAGGATATATCATTGTTCTTTTCTTTCTCGCCATCAGATTTATTAACGCTTATGCCTACACGCAAAGTCTGAGATCGACAGGTATTGTTGGTGCAGGAGAATATTTCAATAAAAAGCTGGATTCTTTTTTGGACTCAATGCAATTACCTTCTGATATCCAGCTTTTCTTCAGCGAGGTAATTGATGTGCCGGCAACCATCGGCTTTATAAAACCGGTAATCTTACTTCCTGTTGCTACAATCACAAATCTTTCTGCAGAGCAGGTTGAAGCTATTATCCTCCATGAACTGGCTCACATACGCAGACAGGATTATTTACTTAACATGATTGTCGCAATCATGGAAACAATTTTGTTTTTCAATCCTTTTGCCCACCTCTTGACTGTAAGCCTTAAGAAGGAAAGAGAATTGTTCTGTGATGATTTTGTTGTGTCGTATAATAAAAATCCTCAGAATTACGCCTCTGCCCTGCTTAGTCTTGAGAAAATGAGAAAGGAACAGAAACTGGTGTTAGCGGTCGCAGCGACAGGGCATGATGGAGTTCTTCTGAACAGGGTGAAAAGAATTTTGAATATTAAGACGAATACTTTTCAGTATAAAGAGAAAATTGTTGCCCTGTTTTTTATTTCGCTTTTGCTCAGCACCCTGGCATGGTTGGATCCGATGCCTGAAAATCAAAAAATGTATGCGAGATCAATAAACAATGCTGATCCCGTAGCTGTCTCTGACGCTGCGCCTGAACCAACTGTGGTTGATCTTATAAGGAAAGATTTTGCGTCGACTGATTCTTCAAAAATGGTTGCTGTGAAAAAGAACATAAAACCAGTACTTCGTGAAGGCAGTCTGGTACCTTCTTCTGAAAGAAGAGCGACCGTTCAAAACCCGCTACCTTCGATTTTTGTGCACTCACCTGCAGCACCAGCCGAACCACCGGCATCGACGAATTTGCGTTTTTATTCTCCGGATGCAAGGATCGCATCGACCGAAGCAGAATTAGAAAACAATATTAACTATACTTACAGTTTCGATTTTAAACAGCAGAAATATGCTGATTCTGTTTTAGGATCAGTTTATCAGTCTCAAAAAGGTAAAATCGGAAGTAAAGAGTATAACGCGTATCTCGATAAGATAAAGGAATTAAAAGATGCAGGTTATGCGTTTTCTCCCTGGTTCCTTCAGAAAATGACTGCCCTTTACCGAAACGAATTAAACAATACAAGAAACCTGCAGAGAACAAGAGGCGTTGCGATAAGGAGAATCCCTGAAAGGACAGCGGCTTCACTTCATTCATTCTTTATGCCCGAAACAGGTCTGGCAATTGCGGAAGCCCCTGCCGCTGCATTTGGTGGAAGTACAGAAGCCTTGCAAAATGTTGAAGCACCCCCCGCTGATCCAAAAGTTGCCGAAAAATTTGAGGCGATGGGTAATTTGAGGACTACTGTTAACGGACAAGCATTTGTACAACTGGCAACACCGGGCGATGTCATGGTTTGGGGAACGAAAAAGGCTCGCGCAAAAAAAACGGAGGGATCAAAATCAAAGAGTGATCAATACAATCAGGATGCTGATACCTATGTGAGTGGTTATACTTATACCCCGGCTTATCCAAAATGGAATGATGAACATGGGGGTGCAACTTTTGACACGTCCTATTCCCATAAAAAAGTCTCAACCACACCATCATCAAATTCGACTGTAGTTGTACAGGGTTATCCCAGGAAAGTAACAACGGTCAGAAAGTCCAAACCCGCAGTTGTAATTCATCCGAAAGAGCAAAAAGAGACAATCGTTATTTTGATCGAAACAGAAACACGGTCAATCAATATTGAAGTAGAGCCGGAATCCAATTGACTACCGGAAATAACCGCGATTTTTGATAAAAATACTTAGTTGATGTGATTAATTTTTTTGATCCTATTTATTATTCGTGCAGCCTTTCCAATATTTTCAAATAATCATTTTATTATTCTCTCCTGTTCCGCAGCAGAAAAGTTTTTCTCTTTTCTTTGGGCATTATTGTTTCCGAATGGAATACTATAGTTGATTCTGAAAATCGGAAATCTTGCGGACTCTGTTCTGAAGGTTACGTTGCTTTTTATATTGAACACTTCTTCCGTCAGTGTTCCATATTTTACATGGTATTGCTGTTTAGTAAAAATATCCTCAACCGTTAGTTGCAGTATTCCCTTCTGCTTGTTGAATTCTTTTTTAATTCCTGCATTCAAAACAGCAAACCCACGCTGCCTCACTGTTCCATTGAAAGAATTGCTGTTGGCAAATCCTGATAACTCAAAGGAATATCTTTTATTGAATTTAAAGGTCCAGTTGGCATTGGCTGAATATCCAAAATAACTGTTATGGAGTGGTTGCCTCGTATAACCGGCACGGTACGCTCTGTAGCCGCCGGTAAATCCGTAATTCATCAACCACCATTTTCCGATGTTTACCGGAACAGTTATTTGTAAATTCAAAAACTCCTGCCTTGATAGATTCTGTGGAGAAATAAATAAAATCTTTCCGTCCACGCTTTCGGTCAGCTGATACCGGGAAATCGCATTGCTTTCGCGACTGTAAATCAATGCCGCGGAGAATGTCCTGTGGCTATATCCGAATTTCAGATTGTGAATAATCGCCGGTTGCAAAAAAGGATTGCCAGTATAGGCTGCGGTAGGATCACTGTAACTTACATAAGAGGCTAAATCATTATAAGCAGGCCGACTGATCCGTTTCGTATATGAAATCTGTAACTCACTGTTTTCATTGAGCCTTCGGGTTAAAAAAATATCGGGAAAAAAAACTCCAAGCTTTCGTACTGAAAGAAGAGTATCATAAAATTTGTTTCGCATTTCAGTAATAGAATATTCATACCTCAAACCAGCTGCAACGTTGGTGTTTTCATCTAATTTCATTGTAACTATTGCATACCCCGCGGATATGTTTTCATTCATTCCGATATTGTTATTCATCAGGGGATTTGAAGTCCAGTTGCTGTCCACAAAGCTCTGCATGCCTGATATACTGCAACTGGTAGTCCATGTGCCTTTGAAACCAGTTTCCAGCCGCAGCTTATCGGAAATTTTTTTTGAATAATCAACTTTACCTACGAGTACCTGTATTCTGCTGTCTGCATATCCTTGTTGTGCAGGGGCAAACAGGTCATTCTCATTTTCCACCTGAACGCTGTTTTCATTTTTAAAAAAACTCTCCACCTGGTAGGGACTTTCGTTATGATAAAACAAAAAATCAGCATTTAGCGATAGCTTACTTCCTGTGCTGATCTGGTGTTCTGCATACAATGAACTGATCAGGTTTTTCCATTGAATATTACCTTTATTCAATCCTCTGAAATGAAGCATTGAATCCGGAAGAATATTATAGTAGGCATCGTTCAGGTTATTCCTGTGATTGCTTCGGGAACTGAAATTTAAGTTGATTCCAAGTGTCGTCTTTTTTGTGAATTTATATTCTGCTCCAGTGACAATATTATGGGTATTTGTTTTCGTATTGGTTGTGTCATGAAATACAGTAGAAGCGTCACCCCCGAATACCGGCATTGACTGGGTTCCTGTTATGTACATATCACTATAGGAGCTGTTAAATGCATAATTGTAAGAAATCCATAAATGTGTCTTGTTGCTCACATGAGACAGGCTGGATCCGGAAGCGAGTTTTCCGCGATATCCATACCCCGCCGTGAACGAAATATTACCGTATGTCCCCACACGCGAATATTTTTTTGTAGTGATGTTTATGATGCCTGCGCTTCCATCGGCATCATATTTTGCACCGGGACTATCCAGTAGTTCTATTGAGGCAATATCATCAGCATTCATCCCGGAAAGCAGGCCGATAATATCGTTTTCGGATAACCGAAGCTGCCGGCCGTTAAGCATCACCTGTACACCGGTTTTTCCATTTAAAGTGATCGCATTATCCCGCGGATTGATTACAACACCTGGTGATCGTTCCAATACCCGTAAAACGGTGCTTCCACGTGTCATCACACTATTGCCTGCCTGAACTACTAAGCCTTCGGGTTTTTGCAATATCTGTGGTATGTTCCTGTGGATTACAATTTCCCGCAACGATTGGCTGGCTCTTTTCAGCGGAATGTCCCCAAGGGTTACCGCTGCATCAAGGGTAGATATGCTTATTGCAGCAAGTTGCTGAGGTTGAAATCCTGCGAAGGAAATCCGGATAACATAATTCCCCGGATGTAATCGCGGGGTTGTAAACTTTCCTGTTGAATCTGTATCTAACGAACTGAGCAGCGTGCTGTCCGGCAAACTTAAAATGGAAACCGTTGCGAATGAAAGAGCAGACCCTGATGAATCTACTACCCTTCCAGATACCTGCGCAAAGCTTTTCAGAATGCAAAATGTACAGAATGCCAGTATTGCCAGGTATCGCATAAGTCGGTTTTCGTTAAAGAAAAGCCGGATTTATGCTGTAAGAAAGTCTATATGCTCAACGGCATGCATCTTTTTACCAAATGCAGATTTGCTTACTTTTTTTGTGCAAGTACCTGCGAATACCCGGAAAATTCCTTTTGTCAACTCCAAACACCCTTTTGTCAATATTCTCATACCGTTTGTGATTGAAAACAAATGGTCCACAGGAATTTTAATATTTTTAATCGTTTTGAAAAACGAAATGGATGAAAAAAAACCGATCAGCGATTGAATGGGTGATAAAATACAAAATCTATCACCTGCCATTCTGGTTTATCTATCATGTTCTTTGGTGGACCATTACCATTGGAAGCCTGACCATGGTATTCAATAATATTTTTCATTCAGCATATGTATACAAATTCCTCTTCTATGTTATTTTTGAAGCCCTTGGCGCATACTTCGTTTTATACTATTTGTTGCCGCACTTTCTGGAAAAAGGGAAGATTAAATCCTTTATAATTTTATTTGCAGTCACAGCCTTACTCACGGGTTCGCTGATCGTATTGGGCTATCCATTCAGTTCATGGGTTTCCGGAACTTCCATGTTTGAGCTTTATGGAAAACAACCGCACGAATACATGTATTTTTTCAAGACCAATACGATGGCGTCAGCAACTGCAGCGCTTACTTTGGCACTTAGTGTTAAACTCACAAAAAACTGGATTCAATCTAAAAATAGACAACAGATCCTCGAAAAAGAAAAGCTGGAATCTGAACTCAGGTTTTTAAAAACACAGTTCAATCCGCATTTCCTTTTCAATAGTATCAATTCGATTTTCGTTCTAATCCATAAGAACCCCGATATGGCATCGGAGTCGCTGGCGAAATTTTCAGATTTACTTCGTTATCAGCTGTATGATTGCAATGAGTCATGGATATCACTAAAACAGGAAATGAATTATATCGAAAATTTTATCGGGCTCGAAAAACTCCGGCAGGAAAAGAATGTGGAATTGAATATCAATGTAAATTTTTCCTGCGGTGATGATGTAAGGATTGCTCCTTTTATTCTTATGCCTTTTATTGAAAACGCATTTAAGCATGTTTCAAAGTTCAATGACCGGAAGAATGAAATAAATATTCAGATAGGGATAAGTGAAAGTTGCCTGTTTTTGGAAACTTCAAATTCTGTTTCGGAACATCACCGTTTACCTGGAGAGTCATCAAAGTATAAGGGTCTTGGTTTAAAGAATATTCGCAGAAGGCTCGAGCTCCTGTATGACAAAAAACATCAGCTTGATATTTTTGAAACCAATGAAAAATACAGTGTGAAACTGATGATTGTTTTGGAAAGAGAAGCGCAACAGATCAACCGGATTATAGAAACTACACCATCATATTCTTACTCGCTGTGAAAAATTTAGTATGAATTTAGCCTGTGCTGTTATTGATGATGAGCCTTTGGCCAGGGAATGTATGGTCAACTATCTTAGGGAAATCGATTTCCTGGAGCTTGCTGCGACGGGTAATAATCCTGTTGAGTTAAGCAGAATTCTTTCCGAAGAAAAGATCGATCTCATTTTCCTGGATATCCAGATGCCTGTAATGAATGGCATTGAGTTTTTGAAATTGACCAGGGATTTGCCGATGGTGATAATTACAACGGCATACCCTAATTATGCATTGGAAGGATTTCAGTTTGATGTAATAGATTACCTGGTAAAGCCCATCACGTTTAACCGATTTTTCAAAGCAGTTTCAAAAGCAAAGGATTTTTATCTTCTAAAAAATAGAAACTCAGATAAAGTGTCCCCGCAGGATAATTTCGACAGGCATTATTTTTTTATACGCTGTGAGTCCAGGTACGAAAGAATTTTTCTCGATGAAATTTTATATATCGAAGCGATGCAAAATTATATCAGCATAGTGACGGTCAAAGGAAAATTCATCACGCTTTTGTCCATGAAGAATGTGGAACAGAATCTTGCAGGTCACTCTTTCATCCGTGTACACAAATCATATATCGTTTCGATTCCTAAAATCCAAACGATAGAAAATAATGAGGTCGTTCTTCCAAACCACCGAATTCCTGTCAGCCGTAATTATAAGGAAGAAGTTTTGGGGAAAGTACTTTCGAATAAATTATGGACACGATAACGTTAAACGTAGAACGTAAAACGTAAAACGTTAGCTCTTGTGGATGGAATCTGGTTGCTAATACCTTTCTTCTCTAAAATATCAGGTTTCTACGTTCAACGTTCAACGTTGTACGTTCTACATCCCTACGTACCAGGCCCAGCCGCTGTCGCCGGTATCTACAAATTCATCCGTGATAATTATCTTTTCTATGTACTTAAAACTTTTGTACCCGATTTGTTTTTCTACCCGAAGACGTACAGGTGCACCATGAGGAATCGGGAGGTTCTTTCCATTCATTCCATATGCAAGAATTGTCTGCGGATGAAAAGCATCGATCATATCAATACTGTCCGTCCAGCCATCATAAGTCTGAAAGTTTACAAATCTTGCAGAGGGTTTTATTCCGACAGCCTGCAAAATGCGACTGAGTTGCACCCCGTGCCACTGCGCAATTGCGGTCCACCCTTCTTCACAGGTATGTTTCGTAATCTGGTTTCTTACGGGGAATGACTGCAGTTCATGAAGAGAGAAACTTCGTGGCTTGGCGACACTTCCTTCCACTGGCATCCGCCATTGATCAAAATTTGTATCCAGAGCTTTGCTGTAATTTTCGTTAAAACCGGGCTTTGAAGAATCACCGGGATTGATTGTCCCGGTCGCAGGGAAAGAGGAAATATCACCCAGGTTATATTCTTTCGCAAGCGATAATTCCGGCAATAATGAACGTTGAGCTGAATAGGTAAAATCATCCCCCATGCGGAGAATATTGCCGTAAGTGGGTGGTGCAGGTCGTTTACATCCGGGCAGCGATAGTATTCCACCAATCACTCCCAGGCTGGTGATTAATGCTTCTCTTCTTGTGAGAATACGACTCGCTTTGTTATTATGATCCAATGGTCATTGCTTTTATATGTTTTTTGAATCCGGTCATACCCACCATGGTCAGATGGAGTAGCACAAAAAGCACAAGGCTTACAGAGGAGAAAAAATGGATGGTACGTGCCGACTGCGCACCAAAAAAGATTTTCAAAAGAAAAGGAAATGCCGCAGTTATTGCCGGCGACATCGTGAATCCCGTCATGATCGTCAGTGGAAGCAAAAAGAAGACAACGAGATTATAAGTCAGCTTCTGTAAACTTCCATAGGTTGGTCCGCCGCTGGGTTTTGGAAATTGTAAACTGATATGCGATTTCACATCCGTTTTGATACTGGACACTGAAAATGAATCTTTACCCGGAAATAAATTTTTGCGAAAATGCCCTGAAGTAAATCCGAAAATAAAATAAACGAGTCCTGTCAATACAAGAAACCATGCTGATAAAAAATGAAGACTGCGGGCCCAACCATTCTGGTTAAAGATATCATAGGTACGCCCCGCAGTCACCGGTGAGTTTTCGTTATTGAAGAATGCTGTAGATGATGTCCAGCCTCCGTGTTTATAATTTCTGCTGATGGGCAATTCAAAAATAGCAGGTGTAAGATCATTACCTACTTCACCCCAGTACAGTCTTGGATGAACCATGAGGATCATAAATCCGGTAAAGGTCAGTAGAAAAAAACTGATCGTGATAATCCAGTGCGTTACACGTACCCAGCGGCTGTGTCGTTTTGGTAGTTGAGGTTGAACCGCTTCCATCTGTCCGCTTAATTTGTATTGAATATACAAAATCCTTACGGGATGCGGGTTTCAACAGAATTATATTGAATCTATTATAGCTGATCTCCCTCGTCGTGACAAATTTGCGTTATTGCCTGTAAGATGACTGCTGTTTTACCATCCATGCAGGGTATAATTTAGGCAACGGACTCACCTGATCTATTTTTTGAAGATCATCTGCTGACAGATCAAATTTTACAGAAGAGATATTATCGTTTAACTGACCGATTGTTTTTGCACCGATGATGGTACTCGTGATGCCCGGTTGCTGTCGGACCCATGCCAATGCGACCTGTGCTACTGAGGCATTGTATTGGTCACCGATTGTTTTGAAAAGATCAACAAGATCGTAAGCTTTTTCTTTGTCAATGGGTGGGAAATCAAAAACATCTCTTCTTGAACCAGCGCTGGATTGCTCGCGGGTGAATTTCCCACTGAGAAATCCTCCTGCCAAAGGGCTCCATGGAAATATGGAAAGGTTTTGCTTTTGGGCCATCGGCACCAATTCCTGTTCGATATCCCTGGTTACCGCCGAATAGAAATATTGCAAGCCGATAAATTTTTGCCAGCCGCGATAATGCGCGATCGTTTGTGCCTCAGCAACCATCCAGGCGGGCCAGTTACAAATGGCGATATACCTGACCTTTCCTGTATTCACGATATCATTAAGTGTATGTACATTCTGCTCAACAGAAGTCTTTGGATCAACACCATGTACATAAAGAATATCCAGATGATCCAGCTGTAATCGTTTCAGACTCGCATCAACGGAATTAAATATATGGTAACGTGAAAGTCCAAGACTGTTTGGATGATCATCCATGCGGCCAAGCACTTTTGTAGCAACGATAATCTGATCCCTGGGGACAGATAGATCTTTCAATGACTGCCCTAGTAATTGCTCAGATTGACCGTAGGAATAGATATTGGCAGTATCAAAGAAATTGATACCGGCATCAAATGCGCTTTTTATTAATGAGTTTACTTCCTGTTGCTGAAGTTTCCCGATATTATCCCAAACTCCTGCATTTTGTCCGCCAAAAGTCATTGTACCAAAACAAAGCTCGGATACCATCAAGCCTGTCTCTCCTACATAATTGTATTTCATTGTTCTTCTGATTAATTTGAAGAACAAAGTTCAGAAGGAGTTTGGGTTGGCTGGTAGCCGTCTTCAAACGAATAATATAAAAATTCAAACAATCGGTTCCGACCTGAAAAGTCGGGGCGTCTGCTGCATATTTTTTTTAAAGAAAGAAATGAAATGTGACGGTTCATCGAAGCCGAGACTGTACCCCACTTCAGAAACATTCCAGTTGGTATGTTTCAGCAATGTCCTTGCTTCCTGTAAAACACGCTCTGAAATATTTTGGGAAGTTGTTTTCCCGGTGACTGTTTTTAGTGCCCTGTTGAGATGATTAATATGTACCGAAAGATGGGAAGCATAATCGACAGGCATTCGAAGCTTCATTCGTTGTACTGGAGATTCGATTGGAAACTGTCGCTCGAGCAATTCTGTAAATAAAGAAGTAATCCGATCATTGGCAGAATGATTTTGCTGCTGAATCACTTCCTGCGGTTTCAACTTCATTGCCTTATGTATGAGCTGAAGTACAAGCGCGCGCAGTAGATCGTATTTAAATGCATAATCAGCATTGATCTCCGTAAACATTTGTTCAAAAATTGAACGTATTGCCGGAATATCTTCTTCATTCAATTCAAATAACGGAACCTGTCCGGGTTTGAAAATCGGGTATTCCTTGATGTTAGGTATCTGGTCAAGAAATTCATCTGTGAATACACAGAAATACCCTCGTTGCGTATCCTCGAGTCGTTCCCATGCATAAGGTATCATCGGATTGGAAAACAGCATTGCGGCTTTTTTTACTTCAACTGATTTATCCGCATAGTGGTACCGCATCCGGTTTTGCACGAGAGAGATTTTATAATAATCCTTCCGACTGTATGGAACCGGACCGGCATTTTTTCCTGAAAAATCTTCAGAACGAAAAACATTGAAGTGGCCGATATCTTTCCTGATATTGTCCGGCACGCAATCCATCTTTTGCTTATAAAAATCCTGGATGGTCTGAACTGATGACATAGGTTAAAGTTACAAAAAACAAACAGGACAGAGTGGAAGGTTTTTAGTTGAAGGTGATAGGTTAGATTCAAATTTGGCGATTTGTCTGCCGGAGAGAAAAAACAGGAAAATAAAAAAGGGTTTCAATTTCTTGAAACCCTTAACGACTTTTGTGATCCGGATTGGATTCGAACCAATGACCCTCCCGATTAGAAATCGGGATGCTCTATCCAACACCGCTAATAAGTTTCTGAATGCTTGTTCTGCTTTTCATTTTTTTTATAGCTAGTTCCCGACGTCTTGCAAGTATCAACTCATCAAATTTTTCCTGGTAAACCAGTTTCCAAGGAGATCCCGTCTTAGTAAATCTTTCTTTACCACGGTTATGCTCTGTCATTCTTCTTTCGAGGTCATTAGTCGACCCAACATAATACTTGTCTAATTTTACGCTGTATAGTATGTAGCAATATGATGACATCTCTCAAATTGGCGATGGAATTACCATTCCTCCAAAGCGCATGTGGATTTTTCTCAAGATTCAAACTACAACACGCAAATTATTTTGTCAGTTAATGACAATCAAGAGAAAATCGACTGCCAGGAAATGTATTATTACATGTTCATCAGCGCATTTTTCTCTGGTTTTGGGGATGAAAAAAGCCCCAAAATACCTGGAGCTTTTTTCCCGTGATCCGGATTGGATTCGAACCAATGACCCTCAGCTTAGAAGGCTGATGCTCTATCCAACTGAGCTACCGGACCAATTCAAGTAAGAAGTGAGAGGTATGAAGTACGAAGTTCTGCTAAGCAGTGTGGCTGAAATAATCAACTTCTATTCGGAATTCATGCTCTCGCGTTCAACGTTGAACGTGAATCGTTTTACGTTGGGCGCAAAGATAATTTTTTTTAGCTTGCGGGCAAACCTTTAGTCGACTTCATGAATGTACAGATTGAACCCAGCTGGAAAGAAGTTTTGAAAGATGAATTCGATGCCCCCTATTTTACTGAACTGGTTAGATTATTAAAGGCCGAAAAGCAGGCCGGACGAACCATTTACCCTTCGGGTACGAATATTTTTAATGCATTTAACCATACTCCTTTCGATAAAGTCAAAGTGGTAATTATCGGTCAGGACCCGTATCATGGACCAGGCCAGGCGCATGGACTCAGTTTTTCAGTGCCCAAAGGAATCAAGCCGCCACCTTCCCTGGTCAATATATTTAAAGAATTACAATCTGATCTCGGCCTGCAGGTGAACATGAGCAATGGTGACCTGACGCCATGGGCCGACCAGGGTGTCCTGCTGCTCAATGCAGCTCTTACAGTACGTGCGGGCGAACCGATGAGTCATGCCAATGCCGGTTGGTCGGAGTTCACTAACGCGGTCATCAGGAAGATTTCGACACTTAAATCACATGTGGTTTTTGTTTTATGGGGCAAATTTGCCCAGGAGAAAGTGAACCTGATTGACACTTCAAAGCATTTTATTTTGAAATCGACCCATCCCTCACCTCTCTCCGCGAATTATGGATTTTTAGGAAGCAGACCATTTTCAAAAACCAACGAGCAATTGGTAAAAGCCGGAGTTCAACCTATTGACTGGTCGTTGGCATAGGCATGTAGGTTTCCGATTTAAATCCGGACATCCTCGATCAAAGTGGAATCATGGCTTGATAGCTAAATTTTCGATTGTAATTTACAGGTGCTCTTTTTTTGATTGTCCGGGATGTTTTGTCTACCAGAATTTTACTTTTTAACGCATCCTGCGATATACATTTGCACAGCTTATGATCAAAGATATCCTGGGTAGAATTTATGCGCTTTGGGTGGCAATCATTTTTATTACAACAATGTTGCTGGTGTTGATTCCACTCTGGCTTACCAACGGACAGCCAGAACCGAAGCGCACGGCTTCTATGGCTACTATATACAGACATTGGATGTCCGTCTTCTTTTTTCTCGTAGGTGTGAGACTCAAAATTTATGGCAGAAAAAATTTTGCTCCTGGGGAGAATTATATCGTGGTTTCAAACCACAATTCTCTGATGGATGTACCGCTGACGACTGCAAGAATTCCGGGACCCAATATGACGATCGCAAAAAGTGAAATGGGAAAGATTCCCATTTTTGGAATCATCTATCGTCGGGGTTCGATATTAGTTGACCGTAAAGATCCGAATAGCCGTCGCGACAGTTTTCTAAAAATGCGCCAGGTGCTCGAATTGGGAATGCATATGGTGATCTATCCGGAAGGCACGCGAAATAAAACGAATAAGCCTTTAAAAGAGTTTCACGATGGTGCTTTTCGGTTGGCGACTGATTCGCGCAAACCAATATTGCCTGTCATCATTTACGGCACAACCAAAATGCTGCCCTCGGATAAATCATTTTATTTCTGGCCGGGAAAGCTGGAAATGCATTTTCTCCCTCCATTGCGTGTAACCGATACCGATACGTCCGACGATTTGAAGAAGAAAGTTTTTGAAACGATGTGGCAATATTATGAGGAGCACGATCCTGAGGCAGCAGGCAGCAGATCGAAGCAACCAGGTTTATAAAATGTAAACTGTACACTAAATATTATACAAAGTTTTTTTCGCTTAACGCAGCGGTTCATCGAACAAAGAAGAACGCCGCCAGTTCTACCTCTCGCCTGCTTAATTTTTAAAGTTCAACCGGTTGACGGATAAAAAATGCTCACTGCAATTTTCTGTTGCCTGCTTGCTGTGCCTGAAACAGGATCACCACTATCTCGAAGAAAATTATCTCACTGACCACCGGCTGTTCCCTACTTACTCAGTATAGAAATACCTCGTTCTGTTCACCTTTAAATCCCTCAACAGCCCCGACTTTGGACTGATAGAAATATTAAAAGAACGATACAGACCAATCGGTGTTACATTGATCGACATTTGCCAGCAATGCAGATCGCGGGAGATGAACATAGTGAAAGATTGCATCTGCAGTGCTCTGAGATCATAATATCCATTGGCACCTACTTTCCATTTCGGTGTCAGGTTGAAGTCGCCATTGAAATTTAAACTGGATGAAAATTCTGTATTAAAAGTATAATCCGGTTGAAGTACCCTCGCAAAGCTGACGTTCAAACCGATATTTACCGACCAGGGAATATTGAAATCTGTAAACTCCGCCGGGTTTCGCCTTACATACTCCATTTGTTGCATCATCTGATCCTGGGTCAGCTGATCTTCACCACTTTCCTTGATTTGTTCGTCGATTGATTTCTTATTCTCATCTTTCTTTTTACTCTGCCATGTGGTAGATATGTTCAGACTTCCGTTTACGATTGACCCCAATGAAAAACCATCTCCGCCCTGCCAGGCATAAATATCCCGTCTCTGACCGGTAAACGGATCTGTTTTATAGGGGTCCAATGTTGCATTTGCTGTAATGTTGATCTTATCAAATAAATAACTGCGTGCGTAAATATTAAAAGTGGAAAGTTTAAAACTATCAGCAAGGAAATTGTAACCGCCGGAAATTCCAAATCCATCCAGGATCTTTACTTTTTTTGACTCCGCTTCTCCTGTGTCCGATTTCGATCTCACTTTCGCTTCAATATTATTATCTATTCCAAAACTGATACCACCACTTCGTCCTGGCGAAAATGGCCCGTATATACTTCCATCAAAATAGGAAAATAACATTTGTCTACCCAGGGTGTCAACCTGGGTGCGGTAGTAATATTGGGAAACCAGATCTGGTTTGTAATTGATACCAATTTGTGGCCGCATGGTATGCCGTATTGCCTCTACTTTCCCATCCTTCTTTTTTGACTGGAAGGTGGAGAACACGGCAGTACTAAGGGATATGCCCATCGATATTTCGCGGGCTGCATAAAATCCCTTCTGAATTATTGTGTCGAGTTTTTCAGTGGTATTATTCCAGTTCCGGATAAACTTTTGCGCGTACCATCTTTCACGATAAGAAAAGTTTGGTCCGATCTGGAGAGGACCTAATGCAGGTAAGCTCAGCTGAATGGGAATATCATGCGAAGCTCCCCACTGTAATGTGTCAATGAGTTGCTTCCACTGAAAGGCGGTATCATAAAAAGAGATCAGACTTTTATAGCTTCCGTTATAACCCACACCGAGTTTCTCATACCATTTTCCGGCACCCACCATTTCTTTTGGTTGAAATGGGTAAACAGTATTTACAACAAATCCGATATCAGGCAGGTTCAGATTTACTAATCGTTTCTGTGTATTCTGCTGATGGTTGAGGTTAACTGTAAGGTTGTATGGTTTTCCGATCCAGGATTTCTGATAGCTTATCGAAGACTGCAATTGGTTGGTAAAATTGATTGGCTGCAGATATCCGCCGCTGGCTCCAACCGTACCACCAGTGGATCCACCAGCACTTACCAAAGCACTGTTTGGAATCAAGGACAGATATTTACTGCTTCCTGCATTTACACTCGCACTGAAACTTGTTCCGGGCCGGGCCTTGCTATCGCGGGTATGGTTCCAGGTTACAAAAAAGCTTTTTGTCTGGGAGTAGTCAGGATCACCTTTGAATGCAAATTTTGTATTCTGATAACTGAGCGTAAACGCTCCGCTGTAACGGTAACGCATACGGTAACTCGGGGACAGGTTTAATCTCCAGCTTCCATACGAATACAGATCGGCCCAGGCTTTTGCGTCAAGATATTCGTTGAACACTTTATAGTATCCAAACCCTTCGAGACCTATACCAAAATCTTCGGTTACGGTAAACTGTGGGGGTATAATTCCTGAACGTCGCCCCGTCGCTAACGGAAAAATTCCAAACGGCAGATAAAGCGGAACCGGTACCTGTTCAAATTCAGGATGCACCGGACCAGTTACTGCTACTTTCTTATTTACAAATTTTGCCTTCTTAAACCGGAATGCGAAATGGGGTGTATCCAGGTTACAGGTCGTAAACCTTCCTTTTGCTGCAAAAAAAGTTTGTGCATCCACCTTCTTAACCTTTTCGGCAAAATTGTATATCTCATCCTGTTGAAAAAATGAGTTATAGGTAATACCCTTTTGCTTTTCAAAATTGAAACGGATACTGTCACTCACCGTTGTAGTACCACCCTGCGTTAGTTTCGCCATTCCGGCAATCTTACCAATGGAATCTTTATCCATTCTTGCAGTTACCATTTGTGTTGTCTGGTCAAGCGCGATATAAGGTGCTGACAGCGTTACATCGGTATACTTCACTTCAGATCTTCCATATAATAAAATTTGTTTGGTATCAACCATCAGCACCATCGAGTCCGTGGCTTTATATTCGATCGGTGCATCGATGGAATCCCTGGAAGCTTTAAAATTGAACGTATCAACTTTTTGTTTAATCGTTGTATCAATAAGACCTGCCCTGATGGAGTCATTTCTGTTGCGGAGACTATCGGAAATCACAGGTTTCACTGGTATCGTATCAGCCTTCACCGGAGGAGGAATCGTGTCCTTCTCCCCTGTTAAATTATTCCCAATTGTAGTGTGTGGATGTGTAAAACCTTTAACCTGTAACGTTATTGCAGTCAAAGCAATGAGCGGCAAAATCAGGAGGTAATATAAATTTCGTCTAACTTTGCTTCTCTTGTTCGTCATAGCAGGCGGACAAAAATAAATATAAAACTGGTAAGTAATTGTGAAGATTAATCTTTAACCAACCCATTATTAGTCGACGTTCAGCATGCAAAAAAAAGTTTTAAGCCTTGCCCTCACGCTGCTATTTTCTGCGCTGTTTGTGCATATATCATACACGCAAACAGGCAAATCAACATCAAGGATCAAGACTATTATTATTGATGCAGGCCATGGCGGCTCTGATGCAGGGGCGCGTGGCAAGTTCAGCACAGAAGCTCAGATTACTCTCGAACTTGCATTGAAACTTGAAGAGATACTTAAATCAGAAATGTCTGATACACGGATCGTGATGACGAGACGTACGGACATATTCCACAATGTTCGTGAGAAGGCCAAGATTGCAAATTCAGAAAACGGAGATCTATTTATCTGTATCCACGTGAATGCAGCACCGCCGAGGCAACACAAAGAACTCGTTCGTTACAAAACGGTAACTTATTATACCGGCAAAGGTAAAAACAGAAAGAAGAGAACCCGCAAAGAACCGGTGTACAGGTATTGGTCAACTCCAAATCCAGCTCATGGGACATCTACTTATGTTTTCGCGGCTGACAGAGGTGATGAAAAAGCCAGCGGAATTCAGAATGATGTTCGTTTCGAATCTGAGGCAGAGGTTGAAGATGTTCCGGATCCTGAAAGCCCTGAGGCCATCATCAAAGCAAGGTTGTGGACGCAGAAATTTTTCAGAAACAGTATAAGGCTGGGTTCGATGATTGAAACAGAATTTGATAAGATCGGACGCAAAAGTCTTGGTGTGTTGCAGCGTAATCATAAAGGTATCTGGGTGCTTCAGGCAACAAATATGCCTGCTGTGTTAATTGAAACAGGTTTCATTACCGATGCTGAAGAAGAAGAATACCTGAACAGTGAGAGCGGCCAGAAAGAAATGGTAAGGGCAATGGCAGATGCAATAAAGAATTACAAGACGGTAATGGATAGCCCACGGCCGAGCGCAACCGATAGTGCTGTGGAAACCAGTCCCGCTACGTCTCTCAATAAAACCGTGCCACCACAAAAAAACAACTCGCAACAAAAACAAGTTGCTGCACTTACAAGTTCGTCATCAAAAAAGCGCTGATAAGGCTGAATAGATGCGGCAGCCTTAAGAAGTTTTTCTATTTTTGTCAGGTTGCAGGACCAGCTCCTTTTTAACCCCATGCTGATGAAGTCCTGCGATATTTTTTTTTATGAAGATATCTAACGAAACTAAAGTCGGTGTCCTGGCGGCAATTGCTATTACCCTGCTGATTCTCGGTTTTAACTTCCTTAAAGGCAAGAAACTTTTTGAAAGGAAAGATATCCTCTATGCTGTATTTGATAAGGTCGATGCATTAAATTCTTCTGACGCTGTAAAAATCAATGGACTCCCGGTAGGCAATGTTGCTGAGATGGAAGAGAGAGATCCAAACATCAGCGCGATAGTCGTTGGATTGCACATTACAAAAAAAATCAACATTCCTAAAAACTCCATTGCCGTAATCGAAGGAAATCCGCTGGGTTCATCATCAATTAATATTATCCTGGGTACATCTACAGAATACGCCCGGGATGGAGATACCATTCAGACCAATCCCTCTTCCGGAATATTGTCAGAATTAAAAGGTGCACTTGGTCCGACAGTGACGCAGGTAAACGGCACATTGAAATCGCTCGATTCTTTGCTTGAGCAGGTAAGTGCCATTTTCGATCCGAAAACAAAAAATAATATCCAGGGAATCGTTGCTAATCTCGCCGTGTCAACTGCATCATTAAATGCACTGCTGAATGCACAGACGGGTGCTCTTGCGAAGTCGTTAAACAATCTGAATTCGTTTACCGGAAATCTGAAAAATAACAACGACACCATCACGAGGATTATCGGCAACGTCGATAAGTTGACTGGTAATCTTGCGCATCTTGAACTTGAGAAAACATTAACAAGTTTGCAGGCAGCAATAGGTAATCTGAATAGCACCTTAGCGAAAGTAAATAACAGCGATGGTACACTGGGATTACTTATGAATGACAAAAAGCTTTATCAGAACTTAACTTCAACTTCAAACAGCCTGAATATTTTATTGCAGGATATCCGGCTTCATCCAAAACGCTATATAAACGTTTCTGTATTTGGTAAAAAAGACAAGTCTGAGCCACTGATGACTCCATTGAGTGACTCTGCCACAAAAGTACCGAAGTGATGAAGTCTGTTTTCCAATCAATGATTTTTCTTTTCCTATTCATTTTCTGCAGCAATGAAAACCTGAGTGCTCAACAGCCTCCGATTGTGCCTGCGGCAGCAGATACATTAAAACCTGGTACTGATACAGGTAAAATCGTAAGGTTACTCCGTGCCGATAAATATCGCCTTGTCAAAACCAACGACACAACAGAGCTGCATATCCTTACCGGGAATGTACTCATGCAACAGGGCAAAACCATTTTTTCCTGTGACAGCGCTATCCAGGACAAGATTCTTAACCAGGTAGAGGCATTCGGAAATATTCATATCAATGATGCTGATAGTATCCATACTTATTCTCAATACCTGAAATACCTTGGAAATACGCGGGTGGCTTATCTGAAAAAGAATGTAAAACTTACCGATGGTAAAGGAGTACTTACGACGAATGAACTGGAGTATGATCTTAATTCTAAAACAGGAACATATTTCAATGGTGGTAAAGTAGTCAATGGTAAATCTGTACTCACCAGCCGGGAAGGATTTTATTATGCAGATACAAGAGAGGTATATTTTAAAAAGAATGTAAGGCTTGTTGATCCTGAGTATACGATGGCTACTGATACTTTGTTGTACAGTATCGAGAATGAAATGGCGACATTTGTCGCGCCGACTACCATACGCGATGGTCAGTCTGTTATTAAAACCTCAAGTGGATTTTATGATCTGAGAAACGGCAATGCCAGTTTTGGTGAGCGGCCGATAATTGAAGACAGCACACAGCAAATCATTGCAGATAATATCAATTACGATAAGAAAACGGGAGAAGGTATCGCCGCCGGGAATGTTCTGTATCGTGATACCGCACAAGGTGCAACTATTCTTGCAGGAGCTACCCGTTTCAACAGCAATACAAAGGATGTTGTTGCGACAGAAAAGCCGGTGATGATACTGGAACAAAACGGCGATTCTCTATATATCGCTGCTGATACTCTGTATTCAGCCATGATGGCGGATTCCATTTCAGTTTATACTGATAGCGCGGTAAAAACAGATAGCCTGGTTGCAAAAAAAGATTCGTTACCGACAATTGTTTCTGACACTTCTCTAAAGATGGTATCAGCCGATTCTACATCTCCCATCCGTAGAGATACGATTGCTGGTCCTCGCCTCATTCGTAAAGAGGCGACTGATAGCATCCGTTTTTTCCAGGCATTTCATCATGTAAGAATATTTTCAGATTCGCTGCAGGGTGTTTGTGATTCCTTGTATTATTCAGCCAAAGACTCTGTATTCAGATTATACCGCGATCCATTGCTTTGGTCGATAGACAATCAGATTTCCGGAGACACAATCTATCTTTTTACAAAAAATAAAAAACCGGATTTGCTGATGGTTTTTGAAAATGGGTTTTCAATAAATAAGACCAGGCAATCATTTTATAACCAGATCCGTGGAAACAGGTTAAATGGTTTTTTTAAAGATGGTAACATTGATTACATGCGTGCAAAAGGAAATGCAGAAAGCGTGTATTATATGCAGGACGCTGACAGTGCTTATGTTGGGATGAATTATGCAAAAGCTGATGCCATCAGTATGTACTTTGCAGAGAAAGAATTAAAGAAAGTAGCCTGGGTAAATTCGGTTGAAGGAACGACCTATCCTATGGGTCAGATCCCTGAAGACAAAAAGAAACTTCGCAATTTTAACTGGCAGGAATCCAGGAGGCCAAAGACAAAGACTGAACTTTTCGGATATTAGAAATTTGTGGATTGATAATCCTGTTCCCTGATCTTAAAACGGGCCACGGTCTGCTGTAATTTGCAAACACGAACCGATATTGAATTGCCAAGGAATTCTGGTGTCAGCACCTGGGTGGATTAAAGAGTCAAAACGTGAAATGTCCTGTACCTGGTTGACTTCGGCTTTGGTTTAAACCTCGCATCATTCTATTCTGCATTTCTTTAAACGCAGCTTTTCAACGAACAACGAACAATGAAGAACGAAGAACGAACAACGAACAAAACCGCCAGTTCTCACTTAATCAGCAATCCTCAGCTAATTTAAAATCATCTTCTGCAAAATAAAAAAACCTGCACCCGCTAAATATCCGCACAGTGCAAGAA
This sequence comes from Pollutibacter soli, assembly GCA_029269725.1. Classification (GTDB taxonomy): domain Bacteria; phylum Bacteroidota; class Bacteroidia; order Chitinophagales; family Chitinophagaceae; genus Pollutibacter; species Pollutibacter soli. The sequence goes on from JARJHS010000001.1 coordinate 722,602, forward strand.
TTGAAATTTTCTTAAGATACCAGAAAAATTCAATCTTTTCAATACCCATAGCAGCAACACCTGCCGCTGATCCGATGATCAGAACACTTCCGCCAGTACCGGTGCAGTATGCCATAAAATGCCAGAAGGAATCATCCGTCGGATATTGTGCAAGTGAATACATTCCCTGAGATGCAGCAACCAATGGCACATTATCAACAATAGATGATAACAAGCCTATGGATACTACTATCAGATTTTCATTACCGATAGCATCCGAAAGAAAGCCAGCTGCCCTGGTAAGCAAACCAATGCTTTGCAACGCGCCTACGCTTAACAAAATGCCCAGGAAAAACAGGATGCTTGGTGTATCAATTTTTTTCAGCGCAAAATTTACCGACAGTTTGTGTTTGTCCGCTTCGTCACGACCATGATGAATCATTTCAGTAACTATCCACATCACCCCCAGTGAAATTAACATGCCCATGAAAGGAGGCAAGTGAGTAAATGTTTTGAAAGCCGGTACAAAAAGCAGTGCCGCAACGCCTGATATCATAACCAGGTTCCGGTGTGACGAAGGAGCCATTGCAGCGATCTCATCGGGATCAGTTGCCGTTGGGGTCACATGTCCTTTTACTTTTCGGGAAGTCATAATCAGCGGCACAAGCAGACAGACCAGCGATGGTAACAGCACACTAAAAACGACTTTCACGGACGTGATCTGGCCTCCGATCCATAGCATTGTAGTAGTAACATCACCAATAGGCGACCATGCGCCACCCGCGTTAGCAGCGATCACGATCATCCCTGCAAAAAACAGCCGGTTCTCTCTGCTGTCAATTAATTTTCCCGATAAGGTAATCATTACAATGGTGGTGGTGAGATTGTCCAGTATAGCAGACAGAAAGAACGCAAGAAAGCCGACAATCCAAAGAAGCGTCCTTTTGTTGGTCGTCTTTATTTTTTCCGATATCACCTGAAATCCATCATGCGCGTCAATCAACTCAACAATCGTCATAGCGCCAAGGAGAAAGAACAGAATTCCTGCCACATCACCCAGGTGTTCAAGCAATTGTTCATTGACCAGGTGAACATCGTTTGCTGAAAGTATATAAATCGTCCAGCACAAAACACCCGTAATTAATGCGGAAGCTGCCTTGTTGATTTTTATGAAATGTTCCCCGGCGATAGCAAGGTACCCGAGTATAAAAACAATAGTAATCAGTTGTTCCATCAGTTTGCTTTGAAATCATGCGCGGATTTCAATCCTGGCCGTTACTGGTGCGATCTTCAGTGAATTCCCTTTTCGCCCAGGTATCTTTCCGCATCGAGGGCAGCCATACATCCACTACCCGCGGCCGTTACTGCCTGGCGGTAAATTTTATCCTGCACATCGCCGCAGGCAAATACGCCTTCTATATTGGTTTTGCTGGTGCCGGGAACTGTTTTGATATATCCCGTTTCATCCATATCGATCCAGTCTTTGAAGATGTCTGAATTGGGCTGGTGACCGATGGCAACAAAAAATCCCTGTACAGGAATCGTCTGCGACTCTCCTGTTTCGTTGTTTTTTATTTTGACACCTTCTACACGAAGATTACCTAATACTTCTTCAGTTTCTGAATGCCAGTAGATTTTTATGTTGGCTGTTTTAAAAACACGTTCCTGCATTACTTTACTGGCGCGCATTTCACCTTTACGCACGATCATGTGTACTGTACTGCAAAGTTTGCTCAGGTACAACGCTTCTTCTGCAGCAGTATCTCCTGCACCAACTATTGCAACTTCTTTATTGCGGAAGAAAAATCCATCACACACAGCGCAGGCACTGACACCATTACCATTCAGTCGCTGCTCACTCTCCAGATTCAACCATTTCGCTGAGGCGCCTGTGGCAATAATCAATGCATATGATTCAATGATCTTTTCATCATCGATCCAGACTTTATATGGCTGTGTGGTCAGATCCACTTTTGTTGCAAGCCCGAAGCGAATATCAGCGCCCATTCTCACTGCCTGTTTTTCAAAATCGACCATCATCTCCGGCCCTTGTATCCCATCAGGATAACCCGGATAGTTTTCAACTTCGGTTGTAATAGTCAGCTGACCGCCAGGTTGAATTCCCTGGTAGAGCACGGGTTTTAGATTTGCCCTTGAAGCATAAATCGCCGCAGTGTATCCTGCAGGCCCCGAACCAATGATCAGACAATTTACTCTTTCGGTTTCCTTTTGATCCATATTCAACGATAAGTCGGCAAAAATACGGTCATTTCAGCGGATTGACGCTTGCCCCGGGGAAAGCGTGAATAACATGTGAAGTACATAAATGCTCCCCGGGAGAAAAATAAATTACCCGCCTGCCAGGACTGAGAAATCCTGCTTTTCGTGTTGGGGTGAACGTTACTCTTTCTACGCCTTTTCTTCCTTTACCACGATGGCATTCTGATCTTCCGGATTGATCTTCCCGGCAGGAAATAAGCAAGCAGTCAGGATCAATACTACACTTACCATCATAAGCAAAAGACCTGCTTTTATTTCCGGGCAGTAACCCTGGTAACAAGCACTGAAACGGAGATAGACGACTATCGCGTAAGCAACATTTACTGCGCTTGTGAAAATGGCAACCCTTTTCATCCATACTGCGGGAAGCATAGTAAACAGAACGCTGATGCCGGCAGTGATGAGAAGGAATTTGCCAGGGGCTCCATAGATGTTTTTTTCTGAATAAAAGCCCGTGAAGTTCTTATCCAGATCGGCATAGTACGCCCAGGGCATAAAACAAGCAGCTACCAACAAAAGGAATGAAATGATGCCGATCCATCGGGAATATTTTGCCATGGGATTATTTCATTAAAAAAGCGAAGGTAAGATCCTTCGCTTTGAGGTGCTGAGCAGATTCGAACTGCTGTACAAGGTTTTGCAGACCTCTGCCTGACCACTCGGCCACAGCACCTGGTTGTTTTCGCCGGTTCCTTAAGGAAAAAGCTGCGCAAAAATAGTACTTTTAGCCATTACTCAGCAAATCGAATTCACTATATCCGGATTGAATATGAACAGGATCGGCGAATCAGAACTGATACTCAATGAACGGGGAGCAATGTATCACCTGGATGCACGCCCCGAAGAAATGGCAGATACAATTATAACGGTTGGTGATCCCGGTCGCGTCAATAATGTGAGTAAACATTTTGATTCCATTGAATATAAATGTCAGCACCGGGAGTTTATCACGCATACCGGATACATCGGTAAAAAAAGACTGTCAGTAGTATCGACCGGTATCGGCCCCGATAATATTGATATCGTAATCAATGAGCTCGATGCTCTGCATAATATGGATCTCGACAACAGGGTTCCAAAAACGCAACTCAAATCTTTAAATATAATCAGGGTCGGAACGTCCGGTGCATTGCAGGAAGATATTCCGCCAGACAGTTTTGTGGTAAGTACTCATGGCATAGGTCTCGATAACCTAATGCATTTTTACAGCGTTGAAACTTCTGTGGCAGAAAATGATATTCTCCAGGCTTTTGTGACACAGACTCAACTCGATAATCATCTCTCTTATCCCTACCTGACGCCCGCAAATACCCGGTTGATGAATTTGTTTTTCGGAGGGTTTCATCATGGAATGACAGTTACCTGTCCTGGTTTTTATGGTCCCCAGGGGCGCGTTCTTCGATTGGGCCTGGCTCAGCCCTATCTTGTTGATCACCTCACTTCCTTCCGGTATGGAAATTTCAGGGTGACCAATTTTGAGATGGAGACTGCGGCGATTTATGGACTGGGGAAAGCGCTGGGTCACCGCTGTCTGTCCATCAGTTCAATTGTTGCTAACAGGATCACAAAGAAGTTTTCTGACAATCCGTCGAAAAGTATCGAGAATCTGATCGTTAAAACTTTAACAATTCTTGCGGGAGAAAATTATTGAATACCTTTGCCGGCAGCTTGCTGTTTTTCAACGAAATATTAAGATAGCCTGTGCAACCGGGCTATTACCTGCCTTGTCATATTGAATTCCGCTTAAACTCCATTTGCGTCTGGATAATGCATTTGTTATCCTTACGTTTTAATGAATGACAATTGTTGAATATGACCATTTCGTTTTATAAGTACCAGGGAACCGGCAACGACTTTATCATCATTGATAACCGGGAAACAATGAACGGACATTTCAGTTCTAAAGAAATCAAACATCTCTGTGAACGAAGATTCGGCATTGGCGCTGATGGATTGATGTTGCTGGGTAATGCAAAGGGCTATGATTTTTCAATGAAATATTATAATGCTGATGGCCGTGAAGGAAGCATGTGTGGAAACGGTGGCCGGTGCATGGTAAAATTTGCATACGATCTGGGTATACACAGACCAACCTATAAGTTTCTCGCAGTAGATGGTGTACATCAGGCAGAGATTGACTTAAATGGCATAGTGAGACTGAAAATGAAGGATGTAGAACAAGTGAACTACATCGGCGATCATTTTGTTCTGGATACAGGATCACCTCATTATGTAAAGTTTATCTCCGACGTAAATCGTTACGATGTTGTCAAGGAAGGTCAGTCTATCCGCAACAGCAAGAAATATTTTGCTGAAGGCATCAATGTCAATTTTGTTGAAAATATTGATGAACACACCATTTTTGTCCGCACGTATGAGCGTGGTGTTGAAGATGAAACATACAGTTGCGGAACCGGTGTTACCGCCAGTGCATTGATGGCTGCGCATAATGATACAGGTTTTAACCAGGTCGATGTTTCGACCCTTGGAGGAAAACTGAGCGTTGAATTCGACAGAATCGATGATAATAAATTCACGAATATCTGGCTGAGTGGTCCGGCTGAATTCGTTTACAAGGGTGAAGTCGGGTTGAAAGATTAATACTTTAACATCGGGATTTCACGGGAATCATACCTTAGCGCGCAATTTCAAAAGCATCGTTCTTTTCATTTAAATCGTAATTGATTCAGAAGCCTTTGGCTGCTGGCGAGATTCTTATTTAATCAACTCACCCATGATCCAGCTTTTCCATAATATCAATGGGGTTACCACAGCGGTCGATAAACCGGAAAATGGTACCTGGGTCAATATACTTCCACCTTTCAAACAGGAAGAGTTTACTGACGTTTCTGAAACGCTGGATGTTCCCATCGAATTTCTGCAGGACTCACTGGATATCGATGAAAGGCCACGAATGGAACTTGCGGATAATGTAAAGCTGGTGGTAATTAAGACCCCTACAGAAAATAATTCATTTAACGACAGTGATGCATTCTATATCACGATCCCGATCTGTATTATTCTTACACATAACCAGATCATAACGGTGAATTCCTTCGAGAATGGTGCGATTAAAAAATTCCTGTATTCTTTTCAGAAAAGAAATCCCGATAAAAGAAACATGATGGTGTTGAAGATCTTTGAAAAGATCACACAAACCTTTATGGAATACCTGAAGGAAATTAACCATCGCAGGAATTTGCTTGAGCAAAAATTGTATGAAGCAAGCAGAAATGAAGAATTATTTGAGCTGATGCGTATTCAGAAAAGCCTTGTTTATTTCGTAACTGCTTTGCGGAGCAATGAGCTTGTGCTGATTAAGATGGAACGTACCAATTTCCTTGGGCTTAATGATGAGGAAAGAGAATTCCTGAACGACCAGATTATCGACATGAGCCAGGCACTTGAAATGGCAAATGTTTATACAAATATCCTGAGCAGTACCATGGATGCGTTTGCCAGCATCATCGCAAATAACCAGAATTTTGTTTTGAAACGACTGGCGGGTATAACGATCATTCTTCAATTTCCGGTGCTTGTTGCAAGCATATATGGAATGAATGTTCCAATTCCATTCCAGGACAAACCGCATGCGTTTTATATTCCGATTGTTCTTGCATTGACCATCTCGGTAGTGATGGCATTTTTCTTTGTCAGGAAAAAATGGTTCTAACTATTTCAATCTTCAGAAGATATGTTCAATCTCAGGGTATATGGTTTGCTCATCAACGAAAAGAAGCAGGTATTGGTGAGTGATGAGTTTATCCGTGGTGGCTATTATACTAAGTTTCCCGGTGGGGGGCTTGAATTCGGCGAGGGTACACGTGAGTGTCTGAAAAGAGAATTTAAGGAAGAGCTGGATATAGAAGTTGAAGTATTGGAACATTTGTATACAACAGATTTTTTCCAGATGTCGGCTTTTAACCCCGAGCACCAGATCATTTCTATTTATTACCTCGTGAAGGCGCTGGAACCTATACCCAAACCGATGCGTTCAGGAGCTTTTCAGTTTGATGAGGAGCAGTTGCTTATCTATGAGGAAACCGGAGAAACAGAAACATTCCGGTTGATCGAATGGGATGATTTTTCCGATGCGGCTGTTACGTTGCCGATTGATAAAGTTGTTGCACGAATGATTAAGGAGAAGTATTGATTTAATTTTATTTTATCATTTTTCTTCCGCACTGTCCTAACTCTCTCTCTATTATCGTTCGGTAATTAAGGCAGGCCGCTCCTATCGGAACGAAAAAACAGTTTTTATTAATTTTTATTTTTCTACAAACCGCGCGTTTCTTTTTGGGCGAAGGAAAGTTCAAGACAACACTGATTTTCTGGATAAGGAACTTAAACCCGGCAGGATTTTTTCGATGCTGAACCTTTTGCCAATAATAAAACCATCTGCATCCGTTTAGGTCTGCGTTTAACGTTAAACCTTATACATTAAACTCCTGTAAGTGCCTGCTTTTTCATCTCCATCGCAGTAGACTTACCAAGATATTTTTCTGCTCCCCAGTGAATAATATAAACCAGTGGAGTAAAAGCAATAGCAATTATAAATTTATATGCATATGCTGTGAAAGCCCATGCCATTGTTCTGCCCACCGGAACACCTCGGAACAAATGAAATGCTACGTAAGTAACAACAATGCTGTCGATAAATTGAGAAACCACTGTGCTCAGGGTTGCTCTGGCCCAGATGGCTTTTTCTCCCGTCAGTTTTTTAATTCCGCGAAATACGAATGCATCGATCAGCTGGCCAATGATGAATGCTGTTAATGATCCGATGATAATATTCATTCCTTGCCCGAATATTGCGCGGTAGGCCGCCTGCATATCCGGTACTCCATCATTGGTGTAGGATCCCAGCCAGAAACTGGTGTCGGGCGCAGCTTTGATCGCAAAATAAAAAACGATAAATGCAAATGAAATCAATGCCGTTGTAAGTAAAGTAAGGAAACGCACGCCCTTTACACCATAATACTCGTTTACAATATCTGTCATTACAAAGATTACCGGCCATGGCAATACCCCTACCGAAAGATTAAAGGACAAATGGTCAGTTCCCAGCAACTTGAAATCTGCTTTAGGAAAACCCAGGGTTTCTTCAAGTGAAAATATCTTAACCCCGATGATTTCGGCGATAATTGCATTGGCCACAAAAAAACCGGCCAGGATAATGAATAGTCTTGTTGGTCGGTCCTTGATAATTGCGTGTATCATTAAAATAAATATAGTAAGAAGTAAGGAGTAAGTAATAAGAAGGAGTTGATAGAATGTAGTTATGATTCAGGCAGCGGGCAGCAGATCGCAGCGATCAGCGCTCCCGAACATTATCCTGGATTTCATTGAGAAAATTATCTGCATCCCGGCTCAACTATCCAGATAAAAAAGGTCAACCTTTCAACGAGTTAACAAGTTCTGTGTTTTGGCCCGGGGCCTTCGACCCCTGACTTCCCACTATTTTGGCTGTTGACGCTTCGTCAGCTCCCGACTACAGACTATATTTGCCGCACTAAAATGCCTGTCCGCATGAAAAATGTGCGCTTCAAAAATGTTCTCCCCCACCTGGTAGCAGTTTTATCATTTGTAATTATTGCTGTGATTTTTTGCCGCCCTGCGCTCGACGGTAAAGTGCTTCAGCAAAGCGACGTCATGCACTGGAAGGGCATGAGCAAGGATATACAGGATTACCGTGATACGCATAATGGTGTTGCACCACTCTGGACAAAAAGCATGTTTAGTGGTATGCCCGGATTTCAGATCGCAACAAATAATAATAACTATATCTCCTATTGGGCGAACGAAGCATTTTCCTTATTTATACCTAAGCCATATCGTTTTTTTATACTCGCCTGTCTCGGATTTTATTTCCTTGGAATTGTGCTGAGAGTGAATCCTTGGATTGCCGCACTCGGTGCTATTGGATATGCTTATGCCAGTTATAGTCCTATACTTGTAGTTACCGGCCATGATACAAAAATGCTGTCCATGGCCTATCTGCCGGCATTGCTGGGTGGCCTATTTATGGTTTATGATCGAAAGTACTGGCTGGGATCGGCGTTCACTGCGTTATTCAGTTCCATCCTCATTTATCATAATCACTACCAGATCGTTTATTACTTCCTGTTGCTTGCCGCTTTCATGGTCGTTGGAAATTTTATTTATTATTTAAAAAGAAAAGAACTCTCTCATTTTTTTATCGCATCAGCATTTGCAATAACCGCGGGAGTCGTGGGGATTCTGACCAATGCTGTAATGCTCTTTACCACCTATGATTATTCAAAAGCTACCATACGCGGAGGTCAGGCATCGATAAATACTATTGATTCCGTTCAGACTTCAGTAAAAAAAGGCGGCCTCGACACCGGTTATGCTTTCCTGTACGGCAGTATGGGAAAAGCCGAGAGCTTTACCTTGCTGGTACCGCGTGCCTATGGCGGTAGTCCACAGCCTCTGGGAGAAGAATCAAAGCTGGTTGAAAAAATGCAGGAGAAAGGATTGCCTGGTCAATTGATGAATCAATTGTACTCAACATTCAGATCCTATTGGGGGGATCAGCCTGGTCATTCAGGATCGGTATATCTCGGCGCGATATTCTGTTTCTTATTTGTGTTTGGAATGATCTTTCTGAAAACGCACCACAAATGGTGGATCCTGGGCATTACCATACTCGCATTGTTTATGTCATGGGGTAAAAATCTTGCGGGCTTTAACACATTTTTGTTTGAGCACCTGCCGATGAATAATAAATTCCGGGCACCGTCAATTATTCTTGTTATTCCGCAGCTTACGTTCCCATTGATAGGAGTGATGGTTCTGCAGCGTTTTATTTTTGGCACATATGATAAAGCCGAAGCTTGGAAGCAATTGCGTTTAGCCGGCATCGTGATGGCAGGAATATTTTTGCTTGCCGGTTTTCTTTACATCTCAGCCGACTATAAATCCAGCTTTGAAAGAGGGATTCAACAGCAATTATCCCAGATTTCACCTAATGATCCAGGCTTGGGTAAGGACATCATGGAGGCAGTTGTTTCCGATAGAAAAAGCCTTTTCGGAAAAGATCTGTTCAGGTCGTTGTTTTTTGTCGGAGCCGCGTTTGCATTATTGTTCTTCTATCTCCGCGGAAAACTAAAAGCATTGCCTGTAATGGTAGTGATGGCTTTGCTGGTTTGTATTGACACGATTGGCGTCGCATCCCGGTTTTTAAACAGCGACATTTTTATAGAACCCGAAGATTATGACGGCATGTTTCAGCCGACAGCAGCCGATTTACAGATCAAAAAAGATCCGGATCCTTATTATCGGGTGTTGAATCTGAGTAATGGTGGAGACTTTGCCAATGATGCCATAACTTCTTACCATCACAATTCAATCGGTGGATACCATGCTGCAAAGCTGAGCATTTACCAGGATCTGTTGGAGAATCAACTTTCCAGGCAGCCTCTGAATGTGAATGTGCTGAATATGCTGAATACAAAATATGTAATCAGTCCGGATGAGAAAGGGCAACCGGTTGCGCAGCAAAACCCTGGAGCACTGGGTAATGCGTGGGTTGTAAAGGATATCCGGTATGTTCCTTCACCGCGGGAGGAAATGCTCGCGCTGAATGATTTCAGACCTGATTCTACAGCTATTGTACAGGAGATGTATAAGAAAGATATTCCATTCCAGCCTCAGTCCGATTCTACCGCGACGGTCAAACTGGAAAAAAATGAAAATGATGTCATCTCTTATAATTTCCAGTCTGCCGCAAATCAGTTTGTCGTTTTCAGTGAAGTATTTTATGACCGCGGATGGAAAGCATTTATTGATGGGAAGGAAACACCTATTGTAAAAACTGATTATGTACTTCGCGGATTGGCAGTACCTGCAGGTAAACATCATATTGTTTTCAGGTTTGAACCATCATCATATACACTTGGAAGCAGGGTTACTACCATTACTCAGTTTATCCTGCTCATACTTTTCGCAGCAGGTATTTTCCTGGAGTATCGGAAAAACAAGCCGGAATATTCCGCAAAAGCCTGATAGGAAGACTGGAAGTTCCGTTATGATCAAACGAACGGGACAATGTTTTTCGAATATGGTTAATTTTCATCCATGCAGGAACCAGTAGTTAGTGTGGTCATGCCTGTTTATAATAGTGCTGCCTGGTTACGGGAAGCAATGGATAGTATACTGCAACAGACTTTTTCTGATTTTGAACTGATCCTGATCGACGATGGTTCAACAGACGAGTCAGCGTCAATTATAAAATCGTTTTCCGATTCGCGTATCCGCCATCTCGTTAATGAGAAAAACCGGGGTCTTGTTTTTACTTTGAACCGCGGTATTGATGAAGCGAAAGGCAAGTATATCGCAAGGATGGACGGTGATGATATTGCTGTTGATCGCCGGTTTGAAAGACAGGTCTCCTACCTCGACTCGCATCCTGAAGTCGACCTTATTGCATCAGTTGTTCTGCTTATTGATGATAAAGGAAACAAGACTGGTTTCTGGAAAGAAGATAAGGAAATGCTCAGCTATGAACAGCTCAGGGAATTTATGCCTTTTAACAACTGTATCGCACATCCGAGCATAATGGCCAGGGCCGGCGTGCTGCGAGATTTTAAATACCGGCAGGACCAGGACCAGGCAGAGGATTATGATCTTTGGTTAAGATTATTTGCCGCAGGCAAAATAATCCATAAAATAGAAGAACCTCTTTTGCTGCACAGGATACTTGCAGGGTCATATACACGGAAAAGGCAGCGGAACATTTTTTTCAAACTTGCCGATACCAAATGGAGATTTTTCAAAAATGAAGTCCGGCATAAACATGTAAACGAATTTATCGTTCGAACTATGTTGTTTTCATTTTATGATGTGATTCGCGGAGCAGGAAAGCAAATTAAAAATTTAATAAAGTCATGATGAGCTTCAGGATATTTCTTATAAAAAGAAAGCTTGAGGACATCCTGATCAGGATTTTCGTTGGTATTGGACGCGATATTGCGCTAAAGAATCCACTTCAGGAGGAATTTGATATTTATTTCTTTTTTCCGTTTTATCATACCGGCGGAGCAGAAAAAGTGCATGCAGCCCTGGTCAATAGTTTCAGGGACAGGAAATGTGTTGTGTTGTTCACCAGGAAATCAAATGATGAAGGTTTCAAATCAGAGTTTCAAAAATCCGGTCACAAAATCCTTGACATATCTCCCTACACTGACAACAAAAAAAAGTACTGGAAAAACCTGGTCTGGCGTGGCTTGATCAGTGCGCATATCAACAGGCAAAAGAAAAAACCGCTGGTGATCAATGGTCAATGCAATTTTGCGTATAAGATTTCGCCCTGGATAAAAAAGGAAATTCCCCAGATAGAACTTATCCATTCATTTAATTCTTTTGCTGCGATCAGAATACCCTTTCTACCTTTTTACAGGCAAACCGTGATGATCAGTACGAAGGCAATAGAGCAGTATAAAGATCAATACCTTCGACTGAATGTGCCACAGGAATATGTAAATAAAATAAAGTTTATTTCGAATGGAATTGTTGTGCCGGCTGAAACTAATTATAAAACCCGTTCCTTCGAAGTAGTAAAAGTGTTGTATTCCGGAAGATCTACTCCGGAGAAACGTGTTCAACTCGCTGCGAAAATCGCAGCGGCTGCAAAAGAAGAAAAACTTTCCGCTCAGTTTACTTTTGTCGGCGAAATAAAAGATGCAGTTCCGTCGGAGTTTAAAGATGCAATCCGATTGGTTGGTAGGGTAATATCGGTCGACGAAATGAATAGATTTTATGGAGAAAGCGATGTTATATTGATCACTTCTTCTGAAGAAGGTTTCCCAATGGCAATCATGGAAGGTATGGCTTATGGTTGTATAGTAATGGCGACTCCGGTGGGTGATATTCCCAACAGAATTAAACAACCGGAAAATGGTATAATATTTACTTCTGTCACCAACGAGGCCGAAATAGTCAGACAGTCATTGGATTTTCTGAAGTTGTTATTGAAAGATGAAGTGTACCGGAAGAAAATTGCCGAATCGAATCACAGATTAGCCCAGGAAAATTTCAGCATTGAAAAATTTCAAGCTGAGTGGCGCAGCCTGGTTAACGCTCAAAACAATGTTGCTTGAAACCATTGGCGTTTATTATCATCACTTATAACAGGCCGGAAGATCTCCTGGCGCTGGTAAAAAATATCTGTCAGCTTAACGAAGCAGCATCATTATTGGAGGAAATAATCATCATTAACAACTCTTCCCAGGTTAGTTACTCGGAAGCTGAGTCCTTCATCAAACAGAACACGACATTCCCCTTCAAATACATCTACTCAGAAGAAAATCTGGGTGTTGCCCGCGGGCGCAATTTTGCCATTACCCAGAGTACAGCGCCAATATTGATTATGCTTGATGACGACGCAGAAATGGGAAACAAGGATTGTCTTATAAACCTGCTTGAGGAAATTGAAAAACCAACACTTGGCAGGTCTTCGGCAATCATCTCGTTCAAAGTACTATACTACTCAACACACGAAATGCAGGTGAATGCACTTCCCCACAAGAATTTTAGTAAGTACAACAATTTGCATTCCTTCCCTACTTACTATTATGCCGGCGGTGCTCACGCAATAAAAAGAGAAGCCCTCAATAACATTGGGATGTATCCTGAAGATTTCTTCTACGGGATGGAAGAATATGACCTGAGCTATCGACTTCTTGATGCAGGTTATGGTATCCGTTATTCTGACAGGATAATTATGTTACATAAAGAATCTCCATTAGGTCGTCAACCTAAAAAAGAAAAACTGGCGATGATGTGGGTTAATAAATCAAAAGTGGCCTGGCGACATCTGCCATTGATTTATTTCTACTCAACAGCATTCATGTGGTCGCTTGAATACCTCCGCAAATCCGGATGGGACTTCAGCGGATTTATCGGTACCTGGAATAAAATCTTTCGTATACCCGCAACCGAAAAAAGAAATCCGGTATGTGCTTCAACAAGGAAATACTTACGTGCAGTGGAAGCCAGGTTATGGTACTAATCCGGAAACTGAACTTGTTGTTGAGGTCTTTAACATTTCAAGGAAAAGATTCAATCCTTTTCGTTTTTCTTCATTCAGATCGTAACTGATGTACTTCGAGTAATATTCGTTAAGATCGAAATACGGAAAAGGATTTTTGTCAATAATGTCTTTGAAATGTTCTATGCCAGCTTTGTTTGCGGCATTAAACTCCCTTACAAATTCCGGGTCCAGCGGTTTGTTGCTAACCCATGCCGCAAAAACAAATGGTAATCCGGTAAATGTTTTCCAGGCTTGTCCAAGATCATAATGATATGCGGAAATATGTCGTTGCTCCAATGCCCGGTCTCCTATAATCAGGCCGCCTGTTGTGCCCTTGATCTCATGGCGAAATTCTTCGCCCCTGGTATCTACAAGAACAGGTTCCAGTTTCCAGTATTGCTTTATCAGGATCTTCGCAAGTGCAACAGATGTACGTGACTGGTAATCCAGCAAAACGGTTTTTAATTCTTCAATCGGCTTTTCGCTGAAAATGGCCACTGAAGAAACCTCGCCATCACAGCCAATACAATAGTCTGAGTCGATATGGGGATTTTTCAGTTTGGGTAATATGGCGACGGGCACGAGACCAAGATCGATCTCATCATTTAAAAGCATTGTTGCGATGTGAGCCGGGTAGTCGAGCGTAAGCGAAATGGCATGGTGTACGGGCGCAATCTTCAACCCATGTAGTAAGGGCTTGGTATTCAGATAGTTTACAGCGCCGATCCTTATTTTCCTGTCCAATGTGTTTGCTGTATTTTTGGGCGCAAATTTACGATAAAAACTGCAGGAAGACTCACCCAGCATCCTGCATTCAATACTTTCGACATATATGGATTTATCGGCATTGACAGCTATTTCACCGGCAGATGGCAGGTACAGGAACCAATTACAGCAACTCGCAGAATATTTTTCAGAATTTGCCCTGATCCGTTACAGGGTTAGAATAGAAATTGAGTATTTCATTGCTTTGTCGTCGAAAAAGTTTTTTTCTCTGAAGCCCGCACAGGTTAAATCTTTAAGAGATCTGTACCTGAGCTTTACTCCGGAACGCGCGCAGGAAATCAAGAATGTTGAACGAATTACCAATCATGATGTAAAGGCGGTGGAATATTTTATCAAGAAAGAACTCGACGCGCTGAAATTGTCTGCCTTGAAAGAATGGGTTCATTTCGGTCTCACTTCCCAGGATATCAATAACACAGCTATTCCCTTACTTTGGAAGGAGTCGCTGGAAAATGAATACTTCCCTGGCATAAGTAACCTGGCGATGGAAATCAGGAAGCTTGCAACGCAATGGTTGAACATACCGATGCTGGCCCGTACACATGGCCAGCCCGCTTCGCCTACGCGATTAGGTAAGGAAATGATGGTATTTGCTGAAAGGCTGGATCAGCAGCTGCGCCTGATGCATGAAATTCCCTACTCCTGCAAATTTGGTGGCGCCACCGGAAATTTTAATGCACATGTCGTTGCGTTTCCGAATATCAACTGGATAAATTTTGCAAATACATTTTGCGAAGATTCACTCGGGCTCCAACGCCAGCAGTTCACAACTCAGATAGAACATTACGATTACCTGGCCGCGCATTTCGATGCGATGAAAAGAATCAATACAATTCTGATCGACTATTGCCGTGATATCTGGACCTATATCTCCATGGATTATTTCAAACAGAAAATTAAAAAAGGAGAAGTCGGATCATCTGCCATGCCCCATAAAGTAAACCCGATTGACTTTGAAAATGCAGAGGGAAACCTTGGTTTCGCGAATGCGATATTCTCACATCTCTCTGAAAAACTTCCTGTTTCAAGATTACAAAGAGATCTTACCGATTCAACCGTTCTACGCAATCTAGGTGTTCCTTTTGCGCATACCATACTTTCCTTCAAATCGATTGAGAAAGGTCAGACCAAACTAGTACTTAATGAATCCGCGATTCATGAAGATCTGGATAATAACTGGGCCGTAGTTGCTGAAGCGATACAGACTATTCTTCGCCGGGAAAATTATCCGCAACCTTACGAGGCATTAAAAGACCTCACCCGCGGTAATGCTCAGATCACGAAAGAAAACATTCACGAATTTATCGGTTCACTGAAAATTTCCTCTAAGGTGAAAAAGGAACTGAAAGCAATTACGCCATTCAACTACACTGGCGTGGTTCAGAAGTTCTGAGTGGTTGAACGTTTAATGTAGAACGTTAGCGCATTCATTTGCAAGTATTCTACTGAACAGGGAAAGTAATCGCGGAGCATACGCTCACGTTAAACATTTCGCTTTAAATTTTCTGCTTTTAGTTTTTGCGATTAATAGAACTAACTGCAGCGCTTGGGCCGCGTTAAACGTTATACGTTTTTCGTTCAACTCATTTATGTATCTCCGATGAGAAGTGAAATGTAATTTCCGGATTATTTGAAATCTCCGTATTCAGGAACCACTCACTCTGTGCGAGATAAACCAGGTGACCATCTTTATCCATTACCACATTCGCAGTTTTGAACCTCGTGAATTCATCCATTTTTGCCTTATTATCAGAAGTGATCCAGCAGGCTTTATAAAATGGAAGTGAGTTAAACTGAACAGAAGCTCCATATTCCTGCAATAAACGATATTGAATTACTTCAAATTGAAGATCACCTACACAGCCAATGATTTTTCTGTTGCCAAAATGCTGAGTAAATAATTGCGCAACTCCTTCATCCGTCAATTGCAACAGCCCTTTTTCCAGTTGCTTTGTCTTCATCGGGTCTTTGTTGATTACTTCACGGAAGATCTCCGGAGAAAAGGTTGGGATGCCGGTGAAATAAAATTTTTCTCCTTCTGTAAGCGTGTCCCCGATTTTAAAATTTCCCGTGTCAAACAAACCCACCACATCACCGGGAAATGCTTCCTGTATTACATCCTTTTCCCGCGCAAGAAAACTATATGGATTGCTGAACCTGACATCTTTTTCGAGGCGCACATGCGTGTAAAATTTGTTCCTTTCAAACCTACCTGAACAGACACGCAGAAATGCAATCCTGTCGCGATGACGAGGGTCAAGATTGGCATGTATTTTAAAGACAAAGCCGCTGAATTTATCTTCATGGACATCAACTACTCTTGCGCTCGTTTCGCGGCTTCTGGGAACGGGTGCGATCTGAATGAATGTGTCAAGCAATTCCTTTACTCCGAAGTTGTTAATGGCGCTGCCGAAAAATACCGGAGCCGTTTTCCCGGCAAGGTAAGGTTCAGAGTGAAACTCTCCGTATACACCTTCGATCAGTTCTACATCCTCTTTCAGCTGATTTGCATTTTTTTCCTCGACCAGCTTCGGAAGAATCGGATCGTTGAGATCCTTTATAGGAACAATATCATCTTCCGTTGCTTTCTGGTTTGGATTAAAAAGGAGAAGACTTTTTTCGTAGAGGTTATATACTCCTTTAAAATCTTTTCCCATATTGATCGGCCACGAAAGCGGATGCAGATGAATTTTTAATTCTTTTTCAATTTCATCTAGCAGATCGAAGGGTTGTTTTCCATCGCGATCGAGTTTATTGATGAACACGATTACAGGAGTATCCCGCATACGACATACTTCCATGAGTTTCCGGGTTTGTTCCTCAACTCCTTTTACAGAGTCTACAACGAGCACAACGCTGTCAACAGCTGTAAGGGTCCGATAGGTGTCTTCCGCAAAATCCTTGTGACCAGGCGTATCCAGAAGATTGATTAATACACCCCGGTACTCAAAGCTCATTACGCTCGTCGCGACACTGATACCACGCTGACGTTCAATCTCCATAAAGTCGCTGGTAGCATGCTTGCGGATCTTATTACTCTTAACGGCACCTGCAGTCTGAATCGCGCCACCGAAAAGCAGGAATTTTTCTGTAAGCGTAGTCTTTCCTGCATCAGGGTGAGAAATGATCGCAAATGTTCGCCTTTTATTGATTTCCCCGTCAAACTTCATAATATAACCAGCTTTCTTTTGGGCGGCAAAGGTAGCCTATATCGGCCAATGCACATAATAACAAAGACTTAAAACAAGGTAGATGCAGTATTTAATGAATTCATTATTTTACGTGTCATGGACGGCGAAAAAAATCTATATAGAAGGCTTTTCCGAAATAAATATCCTATTGGCCCGGAGGGAGACAGTAAGTATCTGGCGGCAAAAAATGCGTTTCAATTACGGGTGTTTTTGCAGGCTTCAATAAAAGACATTTTTTTTCTCACCTGTGGTTTCCTGGCTGCGGGATTTGGATTGAAAGGTTTTCTGTTGCCTGCAAAATTTATTGATGGTGGCGCAACGGGCATTTCGCTGATACTGGATAATGTTACCGGAATTCCGGTTTCAATTTTTTTGATTGTAATCAACCTCCCTTTTTTGTATATGGGCTTCCGGTCCCTCGGATGGTCTTTTTTCATAAAGGCAGCCTTCGCCATTGCAGGCCTCGCCGCAGCCGTAGCATTTATTCCCTATCCGGAAATCACTAAGGATAAACTACTCGTAGCGGTATTTGGTGGCTTTTTCCTTGGCGCAGGAATCGGTCTGGCTGTAAGAGGTGGAGGAGTGCTGGATGGAACCGAAATCCTGGCCATATTCGTGAGCCGGCGGACTACCATGACTATTGGTGATATTATCATGATCATCAACTTCTTTATTTTTCTCAGCGCAGCTTACATATTAGGCGTCGAAAACGCATTGTATTCTATGTTAACGTACCTGGCTGCTTCGAAAACAGTCGATTTTATTATTGAGGGTATCGAAGAATATACGGGCGTTACGATCATCTCACCCAAAAGTCATGAGATAGCTGAGATGATTACGAAAAAAATGGGACGCGGTATAACTGTATACAAGGGTACCAGTGGTTTTGGAAAAAGAGGCTATGTGACAGAGGATATAGAGATCATTTTCACTGTAATAACCAGGTTGGAAATATCAAGGTTGCAAACAGAAATCATGGTGATTGATCCGAATGCTTTCGTGGTAAGGCAGAGCATCAAGGATACCAAGGGAGGAATGATCAAAAAAAGACCACTTCACGACTGATTACCCATTGATCCATTGCTGATTCCATTTACCTAAAAAATTTCCGGTTGATTTAAAGACCGGCTACATTTGCAGGATGCGGAAAACCTTCAAGATTATTTACAACAGCTTCAGGCTTGCGTTGCTTGAACTTAAAAATAATAAGCTTCGCACTTTTCTTTCACTCCTCGGAGTGACCTTTGGGATTTTCTGCATTATTGGTGTTCTTTCTATTGTGACGAGCCTGGAAAGAAACGTACAGAACGACATCAAATCGCTTGGTTCAAATACCATTTACATCGATAAATGGGATTACTCCGGTGGTCCCGATTATCCCTGGTGGAAATATGTAAAACGTCCTGAACCGAAATTTTCTGAGATGCGTTTCATCAAGGAAAAATCATCAGCGATAAAAAACATATGCTTTAACCTCAGTACCACATTCAATGTTGAATACAAAAACGATATGTTGAGTGATGTCCAGTACTACGGGGTATCAGAAGAGTTCAATGCTGTTCAGCCAGTTGATATTGCTTACGGCAGGTATTTAAACGTATATGATTTCAATTACGGCTCTCCGAACATTATCATTGGTTATGAAAATGCAGAGAAGCTTTTCGGTAAAGCAGAGAATGCGCTGGGCAAAGAGGTTAAATTAAAGAGCAAAAATGCAAGAATAGTTGGTGTAATAAAAAAGCAAGGTAAAAGTATAATTGGTGGTTGGGAATATGATCGCTGTATCCTTGTTCCTTATCGTTTCTTTTTACAGATGTTCGAAGAGAAATATTCCAATCCCGTTATCATGGTATTAGGAAAGGATAATATCAGCGTCGATGCGTTACGTGATGAACTTAAAGGTGTAATGAGAGGATTAAGAAAACTCGGACCACTTGATGAAGACAATTTCACTTTAAATGCGGTTAGTGATTTCAGCAAGGCTGTAAGTGGATTTTTTGGTTCGGTTAACCTTGGGGGTTGGTTTATAGGTTTACTGAGTCTGATCGTCGGAACTTTTAGTATTGCCAACATTATGTTTGTCACTGTAAGAGAAAGAACGCCATTTATAGGGTTAAAAAAAGCAATAGGTGCAAACAAGGGAACTATACTTACAGAATTCTTGCTTGAATCTGCGTTCATCTGTATTCTTGGAGGACTTATCGGGCTTATGCTGGTGTTCGGAATAACCAAACTGGCCACTTCAATATTTAATTTTCCTGTGGCCATTTCAACGGGCCTGTTGGGAATGGCCATTTTCCTATGTGTACTGATCGGAGTATTGGCCGGGATCATACCAGCGTCGATCGCAGCCCGCATGGATCCGGTGGTGGCCATCCGATCAAAATAAATTGAAATTATATTTTCGCATTTTTTGAAAAAAAATCACTAATCTTACAGAAATCTTCAAGCGGAGTTGAAGGCCTGATTAAACTACTGACTATTAAGTTTTAAGAAAGTAGCATTTTTCATAAGGTCAAACTCCTCCCCTCCATCTTCCTTATGAAGTACTGATTAAAACAGTATTAGAATCCAATGACCGGTCCAGTTATCTGATTGATTAACAATAGAATTTTAATGTTTGTCAGTTAACCTACTCAGGCAGTCGGTCAAAGGGTCTTGCATTCGCAGATTTTTTGTATTTATTTTATGGCTTCCTGTGACGAAAAATTAACTGGCTATTACACCGTTAATTAAATCATAGAGAAATGCGTCTTATCAGATCCGTTAAGAAAAGACTTTTAATCCATTAACCCATTACCTATGATCAAGCTGATTTACTCCTTACTGGCATTGCTCGTTTCTTCGGCGATGTACCTCTTCTCCAATAGCGAAGTTGTGAAGGTCTGCAATAACGAACTTTCAGGTATAGTAAAGGATACCACCATTGAAAAAGGTCGTATTCTCGTTATCGAAAGCGCAGATCACAGGATTTACTATCCCAAAATTGACGACAGCAATGTAATTCTTATTGCAGGAGCCAAAGTGAAGATCTGTTATGAACCTGCAAAGAAAATTTCCGGCACAGAATCCTTAATCCATGTTATTAGTGTGACCAATGTACCTTAGCAGGTATGTCTGATAAACCCATCACTGTACTAGGGATTGAATCAAGCTGCGATGAAACCGGAGCTTCTGTTTGTCAGGACGGAACGATACTTTCAAATGTCATTGCAACCCAGGAAGTTCATCGACAGTACGGAGGTGTTGTGCCTGAACTTGCCTCACGTGCACACATGCAGCATATCGTTCCCGTTGTACAGAAAGCATTAGAAAAAGCCGGAATAAATGCCCGGCAGCTGAACGCAGTCGCATTTACCTCTGCCCCAGGCCTTATAGGAGCTTTGCTGGTCGGCTCCGGATTTGCTAAATCGTTTGCGCTCTCTTTGAATATTCCAATTATTTCTGTTCATCATATGAAGGCGCATGTTCTTGCCAACATGATTCCTGAACAGAAGCCGGATTTTCCGTTTTTATGTCTCACGGTGAGTGGCGGACATACTCAAATCGTTATGTGCTCAGCGCCAAACCAGATGGAGGTGATCGGTGAAACCATCGATGATGCAGCGGGAGAAGCTTTCGATAAATCAGCAAAGTTATTAGGTCTTCCCTACCCCGGAGGGCCGCTTATTGACAAGCTTGCAAAAACCGGCAAACCTGAGTTCATTTTTGCAGAACCGCAAATCCCCAACCTGGATTTTAGTTTCAGCGGCGTAAAAACTTCCATCCTGTATTTTTTACAGGCCCAGGAGAAAAAGGATGCAGATTTTATTAAAAAAAATCTCCCGGATCTTGCTGCTTCAATACAGGAAAGAATTATCACAATACTTCTTAAAAAAGTAAAAAAAGCAGTCGCACAAACTGGCGTCAAACAGGTTTGTCTTGCGGGCGGAGTAGCTGCAAACTCAGGTCTGAGAAATGCTTTTAAATCGTTAGGTGAAGAATCTGGTTGGAAAACTTTTATTCCCCCATTGGAATATTGCACCGACAATGCGGCTATGATCGCAATGACAGGGTACTATCAATACCTTGATGAGCAATTCAGCGATCTTTCGGTATCGCCATCAGCAAAAGCCTCCTGGTAATTCTGAAAGGTTATCTTAGTCTATGCCTAACAGTTATTTTCAATTTAAACAATTTACAGTCAATCAGGACAGATCCGCGATGAAGGTTACGACTGATGCCTGTTTATTTGGAGGTTGGATAGCTGCTCAGGAATTTTCACAGACTAAAAACATCCTTGATATCGGAGCTGGTACAGGATTGCTGATGCTGATGATTGCACAGAAATCCTGTGCTGAAATTACAGGGATTGAGATTGAAGAAAATGCATGTAATCAGTGCATCGGAAATATCAAAAGTTCTCCGTGGTCTGAAAGACTGCACGTAATTCATCTTGACATAAAAAATTATACTACAGAAAAAAAGTTTGGACTAATCATTTCCAATCCTCCTTTTTACGATAACCAGTTGAAAAGTCCTGATGCAAAAAGAAATATTGCTCATCATCAGTCTTCACTGAATTTTGAGAATCTATTCTGGAAAGTAATTTCTCTGCTGGAGCCAGATGGATTTTTCGCAGTGCTGGTTCCTGCGTCAGAAACAGGCTCCATAAAAAATATCGGTTTTCGGTTTTCCCTATCTGTGTTTGAAGAAGTGAAATTAAAACAAACGCCAGCCCATAATTACTTTCGTTCGATACTCGTATTTCAGAATAAAAAAGGTGATAAGACTATCGAAAGTGAAATCACTATAAAAGATGCAGAGCGGAATTATACTTCAGAATTCTCAATTTTGTTGAAAGATTATTACCTCCATCTGTAATCATCATTCCTTAGAACTTCCATATTCGGTTAAATATTCAAAAGGTTCCGTGATTTTACCGGCTTTAACCATCGTTGCTTTTTCAATGACTGAGTTACCTCCGCTAACCAGATCCTGAAGAATATATTTTATCAGCTGTTCACCGAAATACCTTGAAGCATCTCTGGGCAATTCGTTCGGTAGATTCCCTACAGCAACAATATCAATCGATCCATCGATATAGGGTTTTGTTTTTGAAAAATCTGTTTTACTCACTCCGTAAACAGGATCTTCAATAGTTTGATCACCGAGGTTGATGGGCACGGAACCATCAGCGTCATCAGTGATATCAGCGATCGTTGTTATTTTAAACTTTGCGTCGCGGATCAGTTCTTTTTCAAAAAGCCTCGGAATCGTTTTGTCCCAGTACACTCCGTTCATTAGGATATCAGTGCAGAATGCATATTTTTTAAAGATGCATTCATACTCTTCCGGGTGCTCATGAAAATGATTTCGGTTATAAGTTCCTGACAGTTTCTGACGATAAAGATCAGCGCCTTTTAATTGCACGTATACGGGGTAGTTAAAATCTCTTTCCAGATATTCATCCGGTTCAACCTCGTGTATGCCGACAAGATTCATGATTTCCAGAACACCATGTGCCACCCTGCCCGATCCGGTTACGGCAATCCTGATATTTGGCACTTTCAGGCCGAAATAAGTGTGTATCAGTTCACGGAAATCGCGTTGTTTGAATACGCGGTTGAGCGTGAATGATCCGGTTCTGTTTCCGTAGGCCATTAATCCGTTATGCGCTCCTACGATGCCTGCAAAAAAGCCAAATCCGATAATTCGCGTTCCATCGTCGTGTTCGAGGCATTCATAATCGATCAGGGTAATTTTCTTATCGATGATGGTTTGAAAAAGTTTGCGGTTATAGGGTTGCTGTTTTCGTGTATGTGAAAAAAACAGGTAGGTTTTGCCAGGGATCAGTTTTTCTTTGAGCACTTCTTTAATCCCAAGAAGGATATCACAGTGATCGAGGTTGGTAACTATTTCAACACCTGCCGACCGATATTCCTTATCAGAAAAACACCGAGTTTCAGAACTTTCAACTACTACTTTTACCTCATTTGAGTTTTTATGAATCCACTTACATTGCGCGGGAGTAAGAGCCACTCTGTTATCTGCCGGAATTTTTTCTTCACGGATAAGTCCTATGATAGTCATAAGGGATAAAAATAGCGCTTGCAGCCGTAACCTCAAACCTCGAAAGGTGCCAACCTGGGAGGTCTGAGACCTGCCAGGTTTAAAACCTTCTAGGTCTTAGACCTAGGAGGTTTAGCTGTACCAAGGTTGGCCTTTTGTGAGGAAAAAATGCGTGCCGGACTTTCTTAACCCCTGAGCTCGATTAAAAATCTTGCTTTCGAATGCCCAACCTGGGAGGTCTAAGACCTGCCAGGTTTAAAACCTCCTAGGTCTTAAACCTGGCAGGTATTTTTGCCAAGGTTATCACCTGTCACATAGAATTCTCCCGATTCTTTACCCGTTATTTCTGTTTTAACCATCAATTTCCTAATATTGCACCCCCATTAAGCCCGGATGGCGGAATTGGTAGACGCGTCAGACTCAAAATCTGGTATTCGCAAGGATGTGCAGGTTCGATTCCTGTTCCGGGCACAAAAAACCTCTGGTTTCCAGGGGTTTTTCTATTTGATGTAAAGTTGTTCAGGTTCCCCGCCCCCGCTGATAAGGCGCAAGCTGTTCAGATCAAACTACAGCCTGTCGGACGGGATTCCTGTTCCGGCCATTAAGTCTCCGGGAGCTATAGTTTTTTTACAATAGAGACATCTGAATACGCAATGTCTATTGTTCTAGCCGACGAATCCTTATATTGCCGCGCCATCTCACCTGGAATTCACCCTCAAAAATTTTCGAAGTCTAAGTCTTGATTATATGAACGAAAAAAAACAGTCATCGCGCCGGTCATTTATTAAATCAGGTGCCCTTGCGGCTGCGGGATTCTTTATTGTACCCCGCCATGTGTTGGGAAAAGGATTTCTCGCGCCGAGTGATCAGCTTACCAAAGCCATCATTGGAGTAGGCGGAATGGGTCGGGGTCATATTCCCTATGCCGGAACGCGCGTGGTAGCTATCTGTGATGTCGATAAAAAACACTTACAGGAAGCAGCCGCTATGGTAGATAAGGGTGTGAAAACTTTTTCCGATTACCGGGAATTGATTGTTCTGCCTGAAGTGGATATCGTACATATTGCCACTCCTCCACACTGGCATGGAATTATGGCCATCGATGCTGCTCGTGCCGGTAAAGACATCTGGTGTGAGAAGCCGATGACAAGAACCATTGGGGAAGGAAAGCGTGTAGTCGAAGCCGTTAACCAATATGGACGAATGTTCAGGCTGAATACCTGGTTCAGGTTTGAAGATAATTTCTACGGGATGGGTACAACCGTGAAACCCATCAAAAAACTGGTACAGAGTGGATTGCTTGGCTGGCCGCTGAAAGTGACCGTGAGCCGGCATACCGGCTTCGACTGGAAATTTTTCTGGGTAGGCAAAACCAACCTGGAAGCCATGCCTGTGCCCGAAGAACTGGATTACGAAATGTGGCTCGGACCAGCCATTTACAAGCCTTATCATCAGCATAGAGTGCATCAAACCTTTCGCGGATATTGGGATTATGATGGTGGTGGATTAGGCGATATGGGACAACATTATATTGACCCGATCCAGTACTTTCTCGATAAAGATGACACAAGTCCTGTTAGTGTTGAGATCGATGCCGAGCAACAGCATTATGATGCTGTTGGTACCTGGCGACGGATCGAGTACACGTATGCAGATGGATGTAAAATTATTCTGGATGGAGAAGGAAGAGATGTAAATGTTCCTTACATCGAAGGACCGAAAGGCAAATTATATCCTGGTTTCAAATCAGATATTCCGGACATCTGGAAAAAGCTGGCTGCCTTTCCGGATTCGGAGCCGCAGATCACCAGTTTCACGGAGTCAGTAAAAACCAGAAAAGTTTTTGCATTGAATGAAACAAACGGTCACAGATCCTGCACCATTGTAAACATGGGTAAGATCGCTTTACAGCTCGGACGTTCGTTGAAATTCGATCCGGTGAAGCAGGAGTTTATTGATGATGAAGCAGCAAATCGTTTGTTAAGTCCGCCGCTGAGAGCACCATGGGTCATTTAAAAGTTCGAAGTACGAATGACGAAGTATGAAAGAGAGTTTAAAGTTGTAAGGCGTAAGTAATAGGTTTTATGTTAACTATCGAAGTATTACATTACACCTGTCTCCTCTTTCTATCTCTCGTCTGATTTTTCTCGCTTCCGGAAAAAATATTTTTCAATTACAGTACTATAGTCATTGATATTCAAATGAAAAAATTAATCAGCCTTATATTGTTGTTGCTGTCTTTTCAGTCTATTCTTTTTGCCCAGGGGGACAGACGTGCGCAGAGCACAAAAATTGCTGATCTGCTGGCAAAATTTCCTGTGCAGAATAAATACCAGCAGAATAATCTTATGCAGGAAATGGCTGCTCTCGGAGGCAGTGGTCTGCTGGAAATGACTATGATGTTGTCCGCGCAGGGCAAGGGAGATAATACGAGATTACAGTATGCTTTGAATGGCTATACAAGTTATGTTTCACTTCCTGGAAATGAAAAACAAAAAGCAGAAGCAGTAAAAACTTATTGCCAGGCATTATCAAAAATGCCAGATGCTTTGGCGGCTGATTTTATTATTCAGCAACTTCAGCTGATCGGAAAGGATGATGCCGTTGCATGCCTGAAACCATTACTAACAAATTCTGCACTGGCCGGAAATGCGGCAAGGGCATTAGCTCAAATCAATACTCCTCTTGCCGAGAAAACTTTAATGACTGCTTTAAAACAGGCGAAAGGAAAGGCTTTACTTTCTGTGATTGAAGCCCTGGGATATGCAAAATATTCCCCTGCCGTTAAAGAGATTATTGCATTGACAAAATCAACTGATGCAAATGTTGCAAAAGTTTCGTTATATGCCCTTGCATCTATCGGAGACACTACAGCATCGGGTGTGTTGGAAGCTGCAGCTGCGAAACAGGGATATCGATATGACCAGACGGGTGCAACTGCCGCCTATCTCAATTATATCCGTGAAGTCAGCAACAGTGGTCGCAAAGATATTGCAGCCACTTTCGCAGAGAAGCTGATGAATAATGCTAACGGTAAAGATCAGCTGCCTGTAAAAGTTGCTGCAATGCAATTACTTGCTGAAGCTAAAGGAGATAAAGCACTACCGGTGTTGTATGATGCAGCTAAAAGTGAAGATGTTATTTACAGGACAGCAGCATTGCGTGCCACAGAAAAAATGAAAAGCCCGGGTACAAAATCTGAATGGCTAAAACAACTTTCTTCGGCTTCTCCGGGTGCGGCAATTCAACTTCTTAATTATCTTGGCAAGTCGGGAGATCCGTCATTAATGCCGGAACTGCAGAAATATTTATCAGCCTCGGATGAAGGAGTTCGGCTAGCGGCCATTAATTCAGTTGCGCTCACAGGAAAAGGGGCAGCAATTCCCGTATTAATCAATCAACTCAAAAATTCCGGAGAAGCCGAAACGAATGCAGTTAAAAATGCTCTCCTGGGGATACCATCTGCTGATATTTCCATTCCCGTCTTAAATGATTTTGATGCAGTACCGGATGCGGGCAAGGTTTCTCTGATTGAGGTGTTGGCTGCCAGGAAAGCAGATAAGTCCGCAGGAAAAATAATCGGTCTTGCGAACGGTAGCAGTCAGATAGTCCGAACTGCTGCAGTAAAAGCTTTGCCTTCGGTTGTTTCTGCAAACGATCAACAGGCTGTTTTCAATCTTGTTAAAACGGCATCCCCGGCGAATATTCCCTATCTGCAACAAGCAATGAGTGAAGCCACATCCGGCATGAAGGATACTGCTGCACGAAGTACGATTATCATTAAACAAATGCGATCTGAATCAGTTGAAAAGCAGATTTATTATCTGGAAGTATTGGCTGGTATTGGAGGTTCAGATGCATACAAAGCAATCTCCCAATCGTTCTCTACCGGAAACGATCAGGCGAAAGCTGCTGCTGTGGCAGCATTGTCGAAATCAACGTTTCCCGAAGCACCTCTTTTTCTTCTGAATATAGCAAGACAAAACACATCAGGTGATATCGCTCAACAGGCGCTTAATGGTTATATAGACCTGGTGGCAAAAAATAATTATCCTCCTGATCAGAAAGTGTTAATGCTGATTGATGCCATGGCATTAACCACTAATGATGGGCAACGTCAGCGTATTCTGCGGGAAACTGCACGCATACGCACCTTCCCTGCTCTCGTGTTCGCCGGGCAATGGCTCGATACTACGGCTGTTCAGCAACAGGCAGCGAATGCGGTGATGAGAATCGCATTATCAGATAAATCTTTTAATGGGCCTATCGTTGAAGCCTACCTCAACAAATGTATCCAGTTGTTGAGTGGCCAGGATAGTGATTATGAAAAGAAAGCTATCCGAGCCCACCTTGCTGAACTCCCTAAATCAAATGGTTTTGAAGCCATGTTTAATGGCAAAGATCTTACAGGGTGGAAAGGTTTAGTGGGCAATCCACATCAGCGTGCCACTATGCCAAAAGATACCCTGCTGAAAAAACAGGCTGCAGCAGACAAATTAATGCGAGAAGGATGGGCTGTCAAAGATGGACTGCTGATTTTTACCGGCCATGGGGACAATCTTGCAACAGAAAAAATGTACGGCGATTTTGAAATGTTTGTTGACTGGAAAATAACGCCGCAAGGCGACGCTGGTATTTATCTCCGTGGTACTCCGCAGGTGCAGATCTGGGACACTACGCGCAGGGATGTTGGAGCACAGGTAGGTTCCGGAGGCCTGTACAACAATCAGAAAAATTCTTCAAAACCATTGGTTGTTGCTGACAATGCGATTGGTGAATGGAATAATTTTCACATCATCATGAAGGGTGATAAGGTTACCGTCTATCTAAATGGCAAACTTGTTGTTGACCAGGTTCAATTAGAAAATTACTGGGACAGAAGCCTGCCCATATTTGCAAAAGAGCAGATAGAATTACAGGCACACGGAACTTATGTGGCTTACAGAAATATCTACATAAAAGAAATTACAAGACCGGAGCCATTTAAGTTGAGTACTGAAGAAATCAATGAGGGATATAAAGTATTGTTTGATGGTTCAGATCTGAGTCAGTGGGTTGGCAATGTGAAAGATTATGTTATTGAAGGCAGCGACCTTGTTGTAAAACCCGGTGATGGAAGTGGCGGAAATCTTTTTACAAAAGATGAATATGGCGATTTTGTGTTCCGTTTCGAATTTCAGTTGACACCAGGTGCAAATAATGGTTTGGGTATTCGTGCACCTTTGGAAGGTGACGCAGCCTATACGGGAATGGAATTACAGATTCTCGATAACGAAGCTGAGATATACAAGAATCTGAAGCCCTATCAATATCATGGGTCTGTTTACGGTGTTATACCAGCGAAAAGAGGATATCTTAAACCACTGGGTGAATGGAATTATGAAGAAGTGACTGTTCGCGGAACGAAAATCAAAGTTGTTTTGAACAATGAAGTGATACTCGACGGCGATATTGCTGATGCTGGTGCAAATGGTACGATGGATAAACAAAATCATCCCGGGCTAAAAAGAGCGAAAGGCCATATCGGATTTCTTGGTCATGGATCAGTAGTGCGATTCAGAAATATAAGGGTGAAGAGCATGGATTGATATCATACCGGGAAAGAGTATCGACTGAAGAAGTTCAACCTATCGGGCAAAATTTTTAATAATCCGATACATTTCATTGCCAAAATAAATCTGACCTGCAGCGGTGATATGCAGGTTATCAGGATGCATCGGCACCCCATCAAGATTGATTGTGTAGATATTCGGATCATTAACTGACATAGATCTTTTGGCCGATTCAACTTCCCGGTTAAATGCCCTGGAATTCGATGGGATGCTTCCCATTACAATTGGTAAGTGTGGATCTTCAAATACATTTTCCCGGAAAAATGTAAACAATCGATCCGTTCTTTCCCGATACAATGATCCCATCGCAACATCACCTTCCCCCTGGTGCCACATCAGTACTACGGGTTTTACAAAGTATCCACGCCCGTTCCACATGGCTTTGAATGCTGCCCAACGGGTAACAAGTGAATCTGTAATTCGGATCTTTCCAGGAACTACGGAGTCCTGGGGTACAATCCAATTCCCGGTGGCGCCACGATAAGGACCTATCGATGTGCCACCCAGTGTGCATTTGAAATGGACAACGCTATCACCGAAATTTCCGAGCCTTATTGAATCAAAAACTTTTTTTACTACGATATCTCCGCCCCAGAATCTCGGTACACCAACGGATGCTCCTCCATTATACCTGTCAACTTCATAAGGACGCATTGTGCGATCAGGCCAGTTAAATATTTCAACGCCGGGCACCTGTCCAAGCTTATTTCGATAAGGAAGCGAATCGCCATGTGCTCGACCATCTGCATTCGATTGCCCTCCTGAAATGTATACGAAAACTGTATCGACGAAAGGGCCCGAAGGAATGACGATATTCATGCGATCTTTCGCAATATGACCGGTTGCATCAGTTACGGTCACTTCTATCCGATGAGTTCCAGGTTTAAGGTTTGTGAGATTTGTAGACGAATCCTCCGCATTGCTGAATGCCGGCGTTCCCGGACCATACAAATGTGCCCAGGAATATGATTTAATTTCACCTGTCGGAGTTTTCACTTTTGCGCAAAGCAATGTGGACTTTGTATCGGGAGACAAAGATTGATCATTTCCAGCATCGACAAAGAGTGTATCCTTTGGTTTAGCAACCCTTACCGGTGGTTTCTGGGTTACAGACTGATCTGTTTTCTTAGTTGTATTGTCCTTCTTCGAAGTCTGCGAAAAAACCTGTATAGATAAAAGGGATAGTAAAATGCAGAAAAAGGATTTCATCGATAGATATGGTTTTTGCTGATTCGATATCAGATTTGACGGTTGCAAATCGTCAAAGTTAAGTCACCGCATAGTTTTGCATTTTTATAACAATATTTGTGCCTTTTCATCTTCATTGTCTACAGTTTTTTTGCTGTATTAATTGTTATTATCTGTTAGTTTTTCCAATTGTTTGATTGTGTTTGGATTTTATTTTTATGTTGTAATAAAAATGGCTGAACCTAAAACACATACAACATTTGAATACATAACTGGAACATTCAGTTTGATAATCGCAATAACTTCTTTGGTACCAGAGCAGAAAAATTTGAAATAAAAAATAGAAACTTGAACTTTTGGGAAGTTAGCTTTGAAGCAGGGTCAAAACAAGAGAACTTTGAAAGGGAGATGAAATAATCCTAATTTTCAAACCTTTGAGACTTCCTCCAGCCCCAATACTTGATATGGCCTTCCCTTGTCAATCGGTTTCTGGTGAAGGCATCTATCAAAGTATTAGTATCAATCCACAATACGAAATTCTAGTCCAAAATCCCGACGACTAAAAATTTTCTGTGACTGTGAAATTGGTTTTGGCGGTTAATGTTTGGATTGGACCGCGATAATTTCCAGTAATTCAATCTCGGTTTTTTCCATTCTTTTTAGGATTCGGATAATCATTCATAATTTAAATCAGGGTAATTGACGCTTTTGCAAAGCCATTTTTATGACGGAATAAAAATACTAACGGCCATATTGAATTACTTGATTATTGGTCTGTATTACTTTTTAGAAATATCTGGTTGAAAAGTTTTAATTGATGTTGTCGACTCGATGGTATTGTCAAACACTCAAAAAGCTATCATCCAAGTTGCCATTCCGGACGGATGTAGTGACAGGTATACCCATGCGGATGTTTCTGCAGATAATCCTGGTGTTCTTCTTCTGCATCCCAGAAGTCTGTTGCCGGGACAACTTCAGTAACAATCTTACCAGGCCATTTTTTCGAAGCTTCCATTTCTGAAATTAGTTCCCTGGCAATCTTCTGTTGCTCTTCATTCTGAAAAAAGATCGCAGACCGGTAAGAGGTCCCGATATCATTACCCTGGCGATTTCTGGTGGTAGGATCATGGATCTGAAAAAAGAATTCCAGTAAGTCACGGTAGGAAATCTCATCCGCATCAAATGTCACTGCAATTGCTTCCGCATGGTTTCCGTGATTACGGTAAGTTGCATTTGGAACATTACCTCCGGTATATCCCACTACAGTTTTTTTGACACCCGGTAATGCCCGAATTAATTCCTCCACGCCCCAAAAACATCCCCCGGCCAAAATTGCTTTTTCTGCTTTCATGAAATGAAATTAAGATTGTTTTCAATTCGCCGAGTCCAGGTAAGATTATGCCTGGAAGTATTAACTCTGAACTTTGAAATTAAACTTGCCGGGAGGAGCTACACTTGCAACTGTTTCATTGGCTGGAGATTGTATAAAATCAACAATTATCCTTCATGATAACCGTTGATAACCTGAAAATGGTTTGATAGAAATCAGCAGGTAACAGAATTAAAGTCAGATACAGTAATCCTGATAAATCCTAACTTTACCGGCCATTGATTAGTATCAGCTTAATTACCAGCTGCTTAACCGCGGAATTATGGAACATTTGCTCGCCGAAATTCTGAAAAGTCAAGTATCACCGGATGCATGGACCTGGCTCGAAGACCAGGCACAACAAATCAGAACTGAACCCGGTGCTGCCAAACTGAATCATTGTTTTGTTTTAATCCCCAGGAAAACAGGTAAAAAACCAATCACTCCAACTTCTGCTCAACTGGTTGAACTGGAGAAAAATCTTCCCGGAGCTGGATTACAGGATTGGACAGCTGATCGTCTGGCTCGTGTGTGGATACTGACGCAGATCGATACTTCCAGTTCCGACACCTATGTTCGAAAGATCGAGCAATTATTTCTCACTGCGGAAATGAATGAGTTGGTTGCGTTGTACAGTGCATTGCCGTACTTGAAGTTTCCTGAGCGTTGGGTGCTTAGATGTTCCGAAGGAATAAGGAATAATATAGCGACTGTGCTGGAAGCTGTGATGTACGAAAACCCCTACCCTGCGCAATGGCTTTCTGAATCCGCCTGGAACCAGTTGGTGATGAAAGCATTTTTTACAGATAAAAATGTTGACAGGATAACGGGCCTGGACAAGCGCGCAAATCAACATCTAGCTGATATTTTGACCGACTATGCGCATGAACGCTGGCAGGCCCACCGCAAGGTGAATCCACAGCTTTGGCGCCTGGTAAGTCGTTTCATTAATAACAATAATTTTTCAGATCTGCGCAAAGTGTACAGTGAAGGCGACCACGTAGAGAAAAAAGCGGCTATACTTGCCTGTTCGCAAAGCGAATTTGCGCCGGCGAAGCAGCTGGTAGCAGAGGCTGCCGGAACTACTAATATACTCGAAACACTAAGCTGGAAAAGCCTGATCAACGAAAGTTTATAATCTCCAAATAATTAATTCAATTGCGATGTGCCACGACCCTTCCAAAAGAATAAAGGAAACTGAAGAAACATATACTCCTGCCAATTTTGATAATATCCGCGGGATGAAGTTTTTTGATCCGCATATCCACATGACATCGCGGACGACAGATGACTACCAGGCAATGGCAGATGCGGGCATTACTGCGATCATCGAACCAGCTTTCTGGCTCGGCCAGCCACGAACCGGGATCGATACTTTCCGTGATTATTACAGCAGCTTGCTGGGTTGGGAAAGATTTCGGGCGTCCCAGTTTGGTATCAAACATTATTCTACCATCGGATTGAATTCGAGAGAAGCAAACAATGTCTCTCTTGCCGAGCAGGTGATAGAGTTGCTCCCACTTTTCATTTATAAAGAAGGTGTTGTTGGAATTGGAGAAATCGGGTTTGATGATCAGACGGAAGCAGAAGAAAAATACTATCGCATTCAACTGGACATGGCGAAAGAAGCTTCTTTACCTGTACAGATTCATACGCCGCATCGCGATAAAAAAAGAGGAACGCAACGAAGCATGGATATCGCTGTTGAGCATGGTCTTGACCCATATACGGTAATTGTCGACCACAATAATGAAGAGACAGTAAAGGAAGTATTGGACCGTGGTTTCTGGGCTGCATTCACCATATATCCGTTTACAAAAATGGGTAATGAAAGAATGGTTGAAATAGTAAAACAGTACGGTACGGAAAGAATCATGATCAATTCCGCTGCAGACTGGGGCATAAGCGATCCGCTTGCAATTCCCAAAACAGCTTCTTTGATGAAGTCAAGAGGAATTTCTGATGCAGATATTGAAATGGTTACCTATCGGAATGCCATAACCGCTTTTGGACAAAGCGGTCAGATCGACGAAGCTGATTTCGCTTTGGTAAAATATATTGATCAGTCGCAAAAGTTCAGTGGTAACACCGTTTTGCGAGGTGGCCAGGCTCCAAGAATCGATAAATCTTCCATCATCATAAATTAAAAAAAATATTGAGCAGGATTAAAGCCATGCTTCAGCTGATGCGGCCAGCCAATATTGTTACCGCAGTTTCAGATGTTCTTGCCGGAATCGCCATTTCCGGCTTTTTGCTTTTGGACATGGAGAAGGACGTCAGCTGGCAACCCGTGTTGCTTCTTTGTCTATCGACGATTGGGTTGTACGGAGGCGGAGTTGTTTTTAATGATGTTTTTGATGCAGAACTCGATAAAAAAGAAAGACCTGAGCGACCTATCCCACGTGGTGACGTAACCATAAACCAGGCTTCAATTTTAGGATTATTATTGCTTGTAGGAGGCATTCTGGCTGCCTTCCGATGGCAATTGACCTCTGGTCTGCTCGCTACGGGAATTGCTGTTGCCGCCCTGGTTTATGACAAATATTCAAAACATCATAAGATTGCAGGTCCGTTGAATATGGGGCTTTGCAGAGGCCTGAATTTGTTGCTTGGGATCAGTGTGGTTCCACTTGGGGTGCAGAGTTGGTGGTGGTTGGGTACCATTCCCATAATTTACATCGCAGCAATTACTTTAATCAGCCGCGGCGAGGTTCATGGCGGCTCCAGAAAACATATTTACCTGGCTGCCGTTATGTATGCTGCTGTGATTATTAGTATCGCGTTATTTGCTGGTAATTATGCGGGGCAAGAGAATTTGAATAAAAAAATTGGATGGGGTTGGGACATCACAAATTTTGTTTGGTGGAAACCAATGGCCTTTACTATTTTGTTTCTGGCTTTATTTAGTATGATGATATATATACCGCTCGTCAAAGCGATGAAGCAACCAAATGGTCCTAATATCGGAAAATCCGTAAAGGCAGGAGTACTCGGGCTGATTTTGATGAATGCATCCTGGGCTTGTGCAGTAGGTCAACTGCCGCTTGCATTTATCATGTTATTGTTATTGCCGCTTTCAATAATTTTGGCTAAGGCATTTGCCGTAACCTGAGCTTGGCAATTAACAGAATACTATTCGAAAAAAATGTGCTGAATTGTAAATTTGCGTATGAATTACCTCGAGCAGAGATTTAGTGTTCAATTCAATTACAAGGTTTTTTTTACTTCGGACTTGTTTGCAGAATCAAACAAATTACTGGAGAATTTTCTTGCTGAAAGAAAAGAAAGTGGCACTGAGGCGAAAATTTTATTTGTCCTTGACGAAGGCCTGGTCACTGCCAACCCTTCCATCCCACAAAAAATCAGGAATTATTTCAGTAATGCTGATTCTTTTCAACTGGTTTCTGATCTGATCATTGTTCCCGGTGGTGAGGCTGCAAAAAACAATAATATCTATTTTAACCAGATTCTGGAAGCCGTACACAATCATGGTATTGACCGACACTCCTACCTCATTGCAGTTGGTGGTGGAGCTGTTTTGGACTTAGCTGGTTATGCCGCAGCTGTTGCTCACAGAGGTATAAAACATATCCGCGTGCCAGGAACCGTATTATCTCAGAATGATTCCGGCGTTGGCGTGAAAAATGGCATCAATTATTTTGGAAAGAAAAATTTCTTGGGAAGTTTTGTTCCGCCTGTTGCCGTTTTCAATGACGAACAATTGTTATTGAGTCTCGATACCCGCAACTGGCGTTCGGGGATATCAGAAGCCATAAAAGTAGCCCTGATAAAAGATGCTGACTTCTTTTACTGGATCGAGGATAATGTGGCAGCATTAAAAGACCGTAATCTGAATGTGATGAACCAGCTGGTGAAGAGATGTGCGGAATTACATTTAGAACATATATCCGGCGGAGATCCTTTTGAGTTAGGCTCTTCGCGCCCATTGGATTTTGGTCACTGGAGTGCACATAAGCTTGAGCAGCTTTCTCAATTTACTGTTCTTCACGGGGAAGCAGTAGCCATGGGAATTGCACTGGACACTTTGTACTCTGCAATTTCGGGTAGGCTTGACGGTGACAAGGCGCAACGAATTATTCAGTTGATCCGCGATCTTGGGTTCGAGATAACTCATCCATTGATGCAGGTGAAAGAGTCCGGTTCTCCCCTGCTGCAGGGCCTGGAAGAATTCAGGGAACACCTTGGCGGTAGATTGACAATAATGTTACTTAGTGATATCGGTAAAGGCGTGGAAGTAAATGAAATGGATCCGGGATTGCTGGAACAGGCGGGAGAACAACTTCATGCCATCAGTGGAGCCGGTTATTCAAGAAAGGTCACAGCCTGATTCCTTTCCGGTTTTTTCTTGGTACTTTTTTTCAGAAATTCATTCTATTCCTGTTTATGTACACCAAACACGGACATCTCAGCTATTGCACCAATATACATGCGGGTGAAAACTGGACCGATCATTTTGATGCGTTGACAAAATATTTTCCGGAAATAAAACAAGCAGTTTCTCCTGATGAGCCCATGGGCATTGGACTTCGTTTATCAAATATTGCAAGCGAAGAACTGATCAAGACGGCAAATCTTGAAGAGTTCCGCAACTGGCTGAAAGATCAGAAAGCGTATGTATTCACGATGAATGGTTTCCCTTATGGTGGATTTCATCATACCAGGGTTAAAGAACAGGTGCATGCACCCGATTGGACGACCCGGGAACGGGTAACGTATACGAAACGGTTATTTGATATACTCATGAATCTTTTGCCGGAAGGAATGGAGGGTGGCGTATCTACATCTCCGATCAGTTATCGTTATTGGTTTGAAAACGATGCTGCGCAGCAAAAAGCACGCGAAACCGGAACAGCCTGCATTGCTGAAATAGCCCTGTATCTCGTCCAGATTGCCAATTTTTCAGGAGTGGTTATGCATCTGGATATCGAACCTGAGCCCGATGGGATTTTAGAAACCGGAACAGAATTTCTCGAGTGGTTTAATAATGAATTGCTAGCAGTAGCGGTGCCTCTGATACAAACTGAATTTGATGTTCCGACCCATCACGCAGAAGAAATGGTGAAAACGCATATCCGTATCTGTTATGATGTTTGTCATTTCGCTGTTGGGTATGAACCCCTGACAGAGATGGTTGAAAAATTCAGGGAGAATGGAATTAAGATTGGAAAGATCCAGGTGAGTGCCGCTTTGAAAGCCATACTTCCTGCGCATCCAGATACAAGGAAATCCGTTATTGATGCTTTCAGAAAATTTAACGAACCTGTGTACCTCCACCAGGTCGTTGCAAAGAATAATGGGCATATCAAAAGATACAGGGATCTTCCTGATGCTCTAAACGATGCTCAACCAGCGACCGAAACTGAATGGCGGGCACACTTTCATGTACCCATAGCCGAAAAGAAATTTGGTGACCTGGAATCCACACAGGATGCGATTACAGAAGTTTTGGAATTACAAAAAAAATCTCCTTTTACTCATCAGTTGGAAGTAGAAACATATACCTGGGAAGTTATTCCGGGGCAGCTCCGTTTACCTATTGAACAATCCATCATCAAAGAACTGAATTGGGCAAAATCAATCCTTGAAAACTAAACCTTGCATCATTGCACATGAAGAAAACCGTCGTTATTGATATTGTAGGGTTATCAAATTCTGTAATCGGAGAATACACACCTTTTATTTCCGGGTACATGGCGAATCATCCTGCAACAACCATTCGTCCTATGTTACCTGCAGTGACTACTGCTGTCCAATCCACTTTCGTAACAGGGCTTTGGCCATCTGAAACAGGCATCGTTGGAAACGGTTGGTACGATCGTATTGATTCAGAAATTAAATTCTGGAAACAGTCAAACAAACTTGTTAATGGTGAAAAGATATGGGACAAAGCAAAAAAGCTCGATCCTTCTTTCACCTGTTCATATATGTTCTGGTGGTACAATATGTATTCAACTACGGATTACAATGTAACTCCAAGACCTAACTACCTTGCAGATGGAAGAAAGATGCCGGATTGTTATTCACATCCGGCTGGGCTCAGGGATGAACTGCAGCAAAAATTCGGTCAGTTTCCATTGTTTCAGTTCTGGGGGCCAGGGGCAGATATTAAATCAACCCAATGGATAGCCGAAGCTTCGGTTTACACTGATCAGA
Organism: Pollutibacter soli; assembly: GCA_029269725.1. Taxonomy (GTDB): domain Bacteria; phylum Bacteroidota; class Bacteroidia; order Chitinophagales; family Chitinophagaceae; genus Pollutibacter; species Pollutibacter soli. Next base: position 760,285 of record JARJHS010000001.1, read on the forward strand.
AATACAACCCGACACTTACTTTTATTTATCTCCCTCATCTGGATTATTGTCTGCAGAAATTCGGACCTGATTTTTCAAAAATTTCAAAGGATCTTAAGGAAATAGACCAGGTTGTCAGCAAGCTGGTCGGCTATTATGAAAGCCATGGTGCTTCAGTGATTTTACTTTCTGAATATGGAATCGCACCCGTCAACAATCCGATTCATATCAATCGTGTGTTGCGTGATTTAGGGCTATTGCAGATCCGTGAAGAACGAGGTCTTGAGTTGCTGGATGCTGGTGGTTCAAAAGCATTCGCCGTTGCCGATCACCAGATTGCGCACATATATATCAATGATCCCTCCGTTCGGGGCAAGTTGCTTGACAAGATTAGTACCATACCTGGAATTAAACATATCCTGCATAAAGAGGCACAGAAAGCATATCATATCGATCATGAGCGTTCGGGGGATTTTGTACTTGTTGCAGAAAACGGCAGCTGGTTTACCTATTATTTCTGGCTGGATGATAACAAAGCACCTGACTATGCGAGGTGTGTAGACATTCATAAGAAGCCTGGATATGATCCGGTGGAAATGTTCATGAGTTCCAAACTTCGTGCAGGGTATAAACTTCTCAGGAAAAAAGCAGGATTTCGTTATGTGATGGATGTGATTCCGCTCGATGCGCAACTGATAAAAGGCTCGCATGGAAATATTGGTGAGGCGTCAGAATATCATGCAGTTATTGCGGCTGACAAATTGCAGAACAAGGCTGAGATTGATGCTACACAGGTATATGACATTATCTGGAAAACTTTGACTGATGAGGATCCTGTGGTTGCATGATTACGGGTAAAAATCCTATCTTGAATAATATCAATTTCTGAAAAATATCAACCCTCCAAAATGATCAGAAAAATCCTCATTGTATTGATTGTCCTGTTGATAATCGCACAATTTTTCAGGCCGGAAAAAAATCAATCAAACGATAATACTTATCATATTTCAACCAAATATGCTCTACCGGCAAATGTGGAGCAGGTATTGAAGGACGGATGTTACGATTGTCACTCCAACTATACAGAATATCCGTGGTATTCGCAGGTACAACCAGTCGCTGCATGGATGAATAATCATGTTAAGGAAGGGAAAAGTGAATTGAATTTTTCAAACTTTACACAAAGGAAAATCGCAGGGCAGAATCACAAGTTTGAAGAAATTATCGAAACGGTAAAGGAACATGAAATGCCTTTAAGTTCTTATACCTGGCTCGGAATGCATCCGAAAGCAAAACTCAGTGATGAGCAACGTCAGACACTTGTTAATTGGGCGCAGGCTCAGATGGATATGCTCAAAGCACAATATCCTGCTGATAGCCTTGTAATAAAACGTCCCCCTCCTACGCCGGCTAAATAGAATTTTCGCCCGCAGATTGTCGCTGATATACGCAGATAAAATATTTAGTACAGCTTTATTTAATTGCGACTTCCTGGTCAAGAAAATTTTCTCACGGATGGCGTTTACCTATCCAAATTAAAAAAATCTGCGTCCATCCGCGAATATCTGCGGGCGACATTTTATACTCATTAATTCTTCTCGAAATAATGTTGCCTGAATTTTTGTGGGCTCATTCCAAATTTCACCTTAAACATCCGGTTGAAATTGGACAGATTATTATATCCACTTTTATTTGCCGCCATGGCAACGGTATGATTTTTCTCCAGCAATAATTTTACTGAGTGATTCAAACGCACTTCTTTCAGGTAATCTGAAAAAGTCCTTTTTGTTCTCTCGAGAAAAAATCTGCAGAAAGATGTCCTTGTCATGTACACAAGTGAAGCAAGATCTTCCAGCCTGATATCTTCATGAAAATGCTGAAGTATGTAATTGAATACTTTATTGAGCCTGTCGGCATCCTGGAGATTTGATCGCCAGAAATATTCATCTGAAATAAAATCCAGGTCGCCCGATTGTGAAAGAATATCCAGTATTTCAAGAAGCAGGATCAATCTTTGAAAACCATTCGCCTCAACGATCTTGTGCATTTTTTCATTGATTTCCTTTTTTGTTTTTCCCCGAAGATCGAGTCCACGGGCCGACATTTCAAGCAATTGATTTACTCTTTTGGATTGTGGCAGGCTAAGAAAATCCTTCCCGATTGAATCCCTGGTGAAATGTATAACGATCGACCGGGCCTTCAGGTCCTCATTTTTTTCATAATAGGCCGCCGGATTTTTGTACAGATGAGGAAGGTTCGGTCCAAGGAACGAGATATCACCATGTGAAAAATCCGAGGTCGTATTGCCGACAAATCTTTTTCCAACGCTTTCCACCACCTGTACCAACTCGAATTCCGGATGATAATGCCAGGGCGTCGCAAAATAGGGACATTCAAAGGCGGCGACAAAAAATGACTCTTCCTTTCCCACAGGAAGATGCTCGAACATTGCTTTCATAATGGCTCAATTGGTGAAATATTCTCCCGATTCGACTCCAAATTAAGGGAATAAGGAAAACAAAATACAATGTTTGGATAATCAGATGGAAAAATAAAGTCCGGTTGCTGGCTATTTTTATCGGATTATCTCCAAAAACGAAATTGCTTTATGGGTTTTGAAATCAGTCCTGAACAGGTACAGACCTACCAGGAGCAGGGATATATCATTGTTCCTTCCTTGTTTACTGAGGAAGAAATCGAAAAACTCTATAAAGTAGCAATGGAAGACCAGGTAATGGCACAACATGCCTATGACCTTAATGATCAAACGGGCAAAAAGACAAAGCTGACACTTTGGTTCACTCCCGGAAATGATATTTACGGTTTACTTACCAGAAGCAAGAGAATTGTAGAAACCGTTGATTCTCTTATGGATGGTGATTCATTGGTTTGTCATTTTCATTCCAAACTGATGCAAAAGCAACCAAAAACAGGCGGAGCGTGGGAGTGGCACCAGGACTACGGGTACTGGTATAAAAATGAATTTCTTTTTCCGGAACAGATGTGTTCCGTAATGGTTGCGCTGACAGAAGCAAATAAAGCAAACGGGTGCCTCCAGGTGATACCGGGGTCGCATAAAATGGGACGCATAGAGCATGGATTTTCGGGAGAACAGGTGGGTGCCTCCATGCGGTATGTCGAACTGGCATTAAAAGAAATGCCATTGGTTTATGTAGAGCTTAAGCCCGGGGACACACTTTTTTTTCATCCGAATATTCTTCATCGTTCGGAAGCTAACCTATCAGATAAAGCACGATGGTCATTGATCTCGGTTTACAACCGCCAGAACAACAAACCATATAATGAAACTTCAACCTCATGTATTTCACCGATTGAAATGGTACCGGACGATGCATTCATGTATATAGTTCCGGAGAAGATTACCGACAATGCTTCTTTTCTGGTAAAAGAAGAAGATGTAACACTCAAAAATAACTGACCGGGGAAGATGACTAAGACTGTTTGCCGTGGATCTTTTTTCTATTGTACTGTTTTGATTCTGAGCTCCTTTCTTGTTTTTAAAGAAGGGCATGCTCAAAAAAATATTGTTTGGAATTCCGCAGATAAGAAGTGGCGCCTGGATTGGGATGTAGAGAGTGACAAAGCAGGTGTAAAAGACCTTGCTTCCGGGGCTGTGTTGTGGCAGGGAAGTCTGATGCCGTCATTTTGGTTACAAACAAGCGGTGGTAAGGCTTATGTAAAAGCTGGTATAAAGCCAGGTTATTCAGTATCACCAGGCACCTCTCAATTGATTCCGATTGTATTACCGGCGTTTGGAGAGGGGGTTTTAAAAGTGAATTCAGCCTTTTGGGGATTGGAGATCGAATCGCTGGAAATTAACTGGAAAACGAAAGCACCTGCTATTATAGAAATGTATTTCGGAACGTCAAAGATGGATACTTCCGCTGCGGCTGTGATGCCCGTATGGGACAGACCTTTCATGCCTGACTGGCGTGCAGGGAATTATTGCATTCCGGGAGCTAAAGAAGGCCCGGTACAGAGCTATTTCAGGATGTGGGATTTTGGAAATACCACAATCTCCCTGGGATCTTTTGCCACATCGATCGGCGCGCCTTACGGCGCTGCTTTTCCGCGTCCTACCCTTTTCGCTTCTATGGGTATGGAAAAGGGTTTTGTAACGATCGGCGCAGGTGAATTACCTGATGCTGCATTTGGGCTCACACTCGCAGCTACCAGCAGTTGCATTCAGCTTCTCTATCGCGAAGATCTTTGGGGAGCACAGACCAGTTCAAAACGCGTTTGGAAGAATCCATTACGGTTAACGGTAGGCGAAGATGCTTACAGTTCCATCCGGCAATACTTTTCTTCCTTTTCAAAACCGAACCGCACTGCTTCTGTAGATTCTGTTGCTTCGGTATGGAATACATGGGGCATGTGGAAGGATAGGAAGTATCCTATACGCCCTATTGCCGAACTCGCAGATTCGCTGCATTCGGGCATGGTTGTGCTGGATGATCCGTGGGAAGACAGCCAGGGTTCGGGTACTCCCTCGTTAAAACGCTTTCCTCAGTTCAATGAGGATATTTCATTTATCAGATCCAAGGGAATGCAGGTAGGCATTTGGGAGACTGTTGCCTGGATTGCCGATCCCTTTAGTGCTGGTCTTACCAACCAGGATCTGATCCTGAATAAATATGGAAAACCGGCCAAGGGTAACTGGGCCTTCAACCCCTGGGGTGAAGGCTATTATTGCCTTGACATCAGTTCTGCAAAAACACGCGCTTTTATAACTGAAAGAACCATCCGGATCATGAAAGCGATCCGTCCCTCTCTTATCAAGCTCGATTTCGGTTATGGGTTGCCGGATCCTAATATGGGTGTACCTGCAGATCCTGCTTATCGTGGAGAGAAATATTCTTTTGAGTTGCTTAAGCTTATTTACGCTGCTGCAAAATCGGTTGATCCGAAGGTGGCAATCATGTATTACAGCATCAACCCCATGTATCTGCCCTATACAGACGTAGTGTCCATGGACGACCAGGGAGATCTTGGTTATGATGTAAAAGGCGGACATGCAGAATGGAGCGTGTGGGCGTCACTGTTAGCTGACTGGAATACTGTCGTCAGCGGTTCTTCTTCTTACTCATGGGTTGACGATGATGAAGTAATACTTAACAGTTTTGTTCTCGGTCATCCGGGATCAGTTTTACCGAGTCATCTCGATAATAATCCTGTGCCGTTAAAATTTCTCAATCGCAGATACGCAATTAACACCTGGTATCGAAAAACCAGGAACTGGCAGCCGTTGTGGTTGAACAGTACAACAGGAAATCCAAATCAACCACCGGTATTGAATTGCTGGGGAAGGATGGAGAACGGCCGGCTTACAGCCGTATCGCTGAGAACTTCTCCGGAACCGTATGCGCCAAAAGAATTGAAGGAAATGCAATGGCAGGGAAGATGGTCGGTGGTATCTCAAACAGGTGCTGATCTTTTTTCAACGAATGCGCTGGTTGTAGTGCCATACGATGCTGGCTGGATCAGCATTCCTATGAATGCAAAACCATCATCAGTCAACGGTGAAGGAATCGGAGCAAAAAAATCAACTATAAACTGGACCTGGAAAAACGGAATACTGAAAATCGAAGTGACAGGAAAAGAACTCGATAATGTGGCGGGGATTGTCATCCGCAAAATGCAGGACTTAGTAGTTAATCATAAACCAATTTCTTAACCCAAAACTATCAAACGAAAAATTGCTGCTTATGTCAATTAAATTCAAACAACTAATCAATCCGCTACTGCTGTTGCTGTTTGTGCTGTGCCAGGTCACAGTACATGCGCAGACCCGGGTTAGTGGAAAAGTGACCGACAATACCGGCAAGCCGGTAACCGGTGCAACTATTACCGTAAAGGGCTCCAACGTCGCCACAACTTCGGGTGACGATGGTAGTTACCAGATTTCACTTCCTGCAGGATCCACAACACTTGTTATTTCTTCTGTAGGATTTCAGACTGTTGAAGTGAACGCCAGTTCGGGCACTGCCAATGTTACGCTGGTGGAAGTTACCAATAACCTCAATGAGGTAGTGGTAACAGGTTACTCTTCACAGAGAAGAAAAGACATCACAGGATCGGTAGCCGTGGTAAAGGTTTCTGATCTTACTTCAATTCCAGCTTCTTCTGCTGAGAACCAGCTTCAGGGTCGTGCTGCAGGTGTTACTGTTGTTTCCAACAGTGCACCGGGCCAGGTTTCCAAAGTGAGGATCCGCGGTTACGCATCTTTCACCGGAAATGATCCTTTGTACATTGTAGATGGAGTGCCGACAGGTTCCATCAACGGTATCAACCCTGATGATATCGAATCAATGCAGGTTCTGAAAGATGCAGCTTCTGCATCGATCTATGGTTCACGTGCATCAAATGGTGTGATCATCCTTACGACCAAAAGAGGAAGGTCCGGAAAAGCGCGTGTTTCTTACAGCGGTTATTATGGTTTGCAGTTCCCTGGAAAGGGATACTCTGAAAAACTCCTCAATCCACAGGAACAGGCTGACCTGTTGTGGCTCGCTACCAAGAACTCAACTGGTGGCACCCCAAGCAGTGTACAGTACGGAAATGGTGCAACACCAAGGCTCCCGGATTATATTCTTGCCGGTACTTTTTCAGGTGTAATGGAAGGAGACCCAGCTGCAAATCCTGCTCTTTATGATCTGAATTATGCAAACCTGGGTGATGCGTCTTATATTCCTTACCTGATTGTTAAGGCAAATAAGCAAGGAACAAACTGGTGGAACCAGGTCACACAGACTGCTCCGATCATTGATCAGAATATCAATATCTCCGGCGGTACTGCAGATAAAAGTCGATACCTCTTCAGCTTGAACTATTTCAACCAGGATGGTATCGTTGTAGAGAATTTCTATCGTCGTTATACGGCAAGGATGAACACAGAATTCGCTGTTGGTCGTCACATCAGGATCGGTGAGAATCTCCAGATACTTTTCTCTGATGCAAATACAGCTGATAACAATACTGAAGCATCAACTATCGCCTTGTCCCGCGATATTCTTTCTATTATTCCTGTTTATACTATTAAAGAAGGTGATTTTGCAGGTACAAAAGGTAATGGATTAGGTACCGCTGATAATCCTTATGCAATAAGGAAACGAAATGCACAGAACCGTAACCAGAACTTCAACATTTTTGGTAACGTCTACACGGAAATCGATTTCTTTAGAAACTTCACTTTCCGTTCCAGCTTCGGTGGTGGTTATGGCAACTTCAACTCCCGCGCTTATCCCACCATTGAGTATGAAGGTGCAGAGAATGCAAGAAATCCAAGGTTGACTACAACATTCAGCCGCTCACGTTCATGGACGTGGACAAACCAGGTCACATACAAACAGAGTTTCGGAGATCATGATATCATGGCTCTCGCAGGTACAGAAGCAGTTGAAGAACTTGCTGAATCACTCACAGGTTCAAGAGACAATTTCTTTATCTACAACAACTACGATTATATCACAACTAATACTGGTGCATCAAATCAGCTTTCCAGTGGTGGAATGGGCCAGCCATCTGCGCTGTTTTCCATCTACGGAAAAGTTGACTATGCATTCAAAAACAAATATCTCGCAAGCTTTACTATCCGTCGTGATGGTTCTTCCAGATTTGGTTCTGACAACAGGTATGCCATCTTCCCTTCCGGTTCACTCGGATGGAGGGTTTCTGAAGAAGCATTTCTTCGGGATGTTAAATGGATCAACGATTTAAAGATCAGGGGAAGCTATGGTACAATGGGTAATCAACGTATCGATCCGGCGAACCAGTACACCCGTTTCGTAAACAGCAACGGTGCTGCTAACTACGATCTGAACGGAACCAGCACATCAACACTTACAGGTTTCTATCTTCAGTTCATCGGTAACCAGAAAGGAAAATGGGAAACCAACATCACAACAAATATTGGCTTTGATGCGACTTTATTCAATGGAAACACTGATATCAGTTTCGACTGGTATGCTAAGAAAACACAGGATCTTCTCTTCCAGGTGGAACAGCTTGCAACTTCCGGCGGTACTGCGTCAGGTAATCCTCCTTTCATCAACATTGCAAGTATGAAGAATACAGGTGTTGACCTGTCTGTTACACAGCGTGCATGGTTTGGTGCTAAAGGATCTGGTGTTCGTTTTGAAGGAACATTGACCTTTACAACTTATAAAAACGAAATCACTAAAATTGCTGATGGCGTAACGTTCTTCGACTACAACAGCCCCCTGAACGAGCAGAACAGGATCAGCGGTGTGTTCACACGTAACGCTGTGGGTCACCCGATGAACTCTTTTTATGGTTATAAAGTGCTCGGTATTTTCCAGAATGCTGATGAAGTGGCAAAAGCTCCTACTCAGACAGATAAAGCTCCGGGACGTTTAAGATACCAGGATACCAATGGTGACGGCGCAATTACTCCCGACGACAGAGTTTTCTATGGTAATCCAAATCCGAAATTCTCGTATGGTTTGAACCTTGCATTCACTTATAAAGGATTTGATCTTACTGCCTTCTTCTACGGTGTACAGGGACGTGACGTAATCAACTATTCAAAATTTGGTCTTGATTTCTATCAATCAAGTCTGGGTAACAAACTCAAATCTACTTTGTACGAAAGCTGGCTCCCTGATGGTAGCCGCCCGAATGCAAAAATCCCAATGCAGGAATTGACCAGTACTTTCAGCTCTAATGCAAACCCGACTTCTTACTATATGGAAGATGGTTCTTACCTGCGTTTGCGCAACCTGAGTCTCGGTTATACGTTACCACAAAATCTGACCAGCAAGGTTAGAATTGATCGGGTGCGCTTCTATGTACAGGCGGTAAACCTGTTCACTATAACCAAGTACACTGGTTTGGATCCTGAGATTATTAGTACAGATGACAGGGCTGCTTTTATTGATGCGAGCACTTACCCTGCTGTTAAACAAATCATCTTCGGAGCCAATATTAATTTCTGATATTTTAAACCTGAGCTTGTATGAAAAAATCATTCATCATATTATTAATAGTATCGGGAGCTGTAATGACGTATGTGTTCCATGCGTGTTCCAAAAGCTTCCTCGACCGACCGTTGGTTGGTGCACTTAGTGAACCGGTGGTGGCCAACCAAAAAGGTGTTGACCAATTATTGATCGGTGCATATTCTTTGCTGGACGGATATCAGAACTCCAATGGTATCGGTGGTTGGGAATCAGCGGCATCCAACTGGGTGTTTGGTAGTATAGTTGGCGGAGATGCCCATAAGGGTACATGGGCAGGTGATCAGCCGGATATCGGCCCCATTGAAACGTTCACTGCCAACGCTACCAACAATTATTTCAATGTAAAATGGAAAGCAGTTTATGAAGGTGTAATGCGTACAAACACAGTACTGAAAATTCTTGCACAGGCAACGGACGTATCAGATGCCAACAGGGTAAGGATTACAGCTGAAGCGCGTTTCCTTCGTGGTCACTATCACTTCGAAGCTAAAAAGATGTGGGGTAATGCGCCATATATAGACGAAACAATGGCTGAGTTCACCGTGCCAAATGAAAAAGTTAACGTTCCGAACACATCCGATATCTGGCCTCAAATCGAAGCAGATTTTCAGTATGCTTACGATAACCTGCCGGGAACAATGCCTAATGTCGGCCGCGCAAACAAATGGGCAGCTGGTGCATATCTTGGAAAGACGCTTTTGTTTGAAAAGAAATTTTCAAATGCATTGACAGTCCTCAATGATGTGTATACCAACGGTACGACGTCATTGGGCCTGAAATATATGTTGCTGGATAAATACCAGGACAATTTTAATGCCGCAACCAAAAACAGCCGCGAGTCAGTATTTGCAGTACAGAGTTCTGTAAACGATGCTGCAGGCGCTGCCAATGCAAACTACGGTGATGTATTGAACGCCCCTTATGGTGGTCCTTTTGACTGTTGTGGATTTTTCCAGCCTTCACAGGACCTGGTAAATTCTTTTAAAGTTGATGCGACTTCCGGTTTGCCAAATCCTGATAATTATAACGCTGCACCACAGGTTACGAGTGACGAAGGCATCCAGATCACTCAACCATTTACTCCTTATGCAGGAACAATAGATTCCCGTCTGGACTGGGCAGTAGGCAGAAGAGGAATTCCTTACCTCGATTGGGGACTGCACCAGGGTATTTCCTGGCAGCGTGACCAGGCTTATGGCGGACCTTACAATACTAAGAAGAACGTGTATTATAAATCTCAGAAAGGAACATTAACTGATGGTTCATTCTGGGCGAGTACCGTTACCGCTATCAACACCAACCTGATTCGTTTTTCTGATGTTATTCTGATGCTGGCTGAAGCGGAAATCGAAGCGGGTTCTTTAGAAAAAGCAAGAGCCCTGGTAAATGAAGTTCGTGCAAGAGCTGCAAAACCTTCCAGCTGGGTGGTACTAGATGGAACAACAACACCGGCAGCCAACTATAAAGTCGGGCTGTATAACGATACATGGACTGATAAAGCAGCTGCTTTAAAAGCACTGAAGTTTGAAAGAAAGCTTGAGTTTGCTATGGAGGGCCATCGCTTCTTCGACCTGGTGCGTTGGGGTGATGCTGCAACAGTATTAAATAAATACCTCGACTTTGAAAGGAACATTCGTCCATTCTTTGGATCAGCTTCTTTCACGGCGGGCAAACACGAAGTTTATCCCATTCCACAAAGGCAGATTGACCTGAGTAAAAATGTCCTTGTGCAGAATCCCGGGTACTGAGTTTCATACAAACCAAACACAGTTAATAGTTGGTTGGGCGGAGATTTCTATCTCCGCCTTTTTAGTCAGGAGGCAGTCTCATTATTAGCGCGACACCAATGTTTCTTAAAAAATAACACAGATCATCCTGCCGATAGCCTCTAAGACTCAAAGACTGTAAGGAAGCTCGAAGCAAATTTTAGAGCAATCTTTGAGTCTTAAAGACTTCCCGGCAAAAAGGAAGTTATATAGTAGGAGAAAACAGCCAGTTTGAAAAAAAAACCAGTCCACAGAAACAGAAAACTGTAAACTGTGAACTGGCTGTTTAACTAAGAACTAAGAACTAAGAACTAAGAACTAAGAACTAAGAACTAAGAACTTTCTACACTGCATCCGACAAAGATGTAAATGTAAAATCTCGGATCTTCATCGGTGGTACCAACGCATGAATACCCGACTCTCCGCTAACGGTTCTTTCAGATTTTCCGAGTGCCTCCAGGTTATTTAACATGATGATCGGGCTCTCATTAAACCTGAAATTTTTCACCGGGAATTTGATCTGTCCGTTTTCAATATAGAAAGTTCCATCGCGTGTTAAACCAGTTACCAGCAATGTTTGCGGATCAACAGAACGGATATACCATAATCTCGAAACAAGAATTCCTTTTTCTGTGCTTTTAATCAGGTCTTCCAGTGAAGAAGTACCGCCCGCGACAATTACACCATCAGGAAAAGCAATGGCCTTTTCATTTTTTTGCTGGGCCCAGTACCTGGAATAGTAGAGGTTTTGCATGATTCCCTTATTGATCCAGTACACTTTTTCCTGTGGCATCCCGTCGCCATTCCAGCTACGGGTGGGCAATTCAGGATTAGAAGGATCTGAATATATGGTGATGCGTTCATCCACCAGCTTCTCCCCTTTTTTAGTTTTACCTCCCGGCTTACTCATAAAACTTCTTCCTTCATCTGCAGATCGTGCATCCATGTTGAAGAAGATATTTTCAAGCAGAACAATTGCTGCTTCCGGTTCAAGAATCACGGTGTATTTTCCGGGCTCGAGCGCTCTTGCATTAGCTGAATTGGCGGCTTTCTGTGCAGCAATTCTTGTTGCCGCTTCCACATCCAGTTTGCTTACATCATTATAACCTTTGGATGCATATCCGGAACCCTTACCATCTTCTGTGCGCAGAGTGACGTTGAAATTAACATTGGTCGCGGTACTGTATGCAAACAGCCCATGCGAGTTGATCATAGCTGAATAGCCGGCGCTATTCTCCATAAATCCTGCTGCAATCAACTTATTATCTTTTGCAATTTTCAAACTCTTTTCTACAGCATCTGCCCGCATTTTAGGATCCATTGCAGCTGTTGCATCTACAAATGTTTTTGATGCAGGCTGATACTGCTGCGGACCCAGGAAGGGCACATACTCCGGATTTTCAGGAGCGAGCCTGGCCAGTTCTTCTGCCCTTCTCACTACTTTTTCCAGTGAGGCGTCATCAAATTCATTAATCGTCGCTATACCGAGCTTTTTGCCAAATGCAGATGCTACCTGCAATGTGGATTGACTAGTCGCGCCGCTGGTGGAAACTGAATTACGTGCATAGCGGATATTGGCATTGTCGCCACCGCTGAGATTTATTTCGCATTCATCAGCTTTTGAATAGCTGAGTACTTTTTTCAATAATGTTTCTGCTTCGTCTTTTGTTAAGATGGGCATAAGAATTAAATTTTCCTTGCTGTGTTAATAACATTGATTCCATCAAACCTTGCGGTGGATGCTCCATGCGATACTGCACTAATCTGTCCGGGTTGTCCTTTCCCATCGAAGAAGGAACCACCTGTGCGATAATCAGATTTGTCTGCAACTGCACTGCAGGCATTCCAGAATTCCTGTGTGTTTGCCTGGTAGGCAACATCCTTCAGCATTCCAACGATTTTACCATCTTTAATTTCATAGAACAACTGTCCGCTGAACTGGAAATTATAACGTTGCTGATCTATGGAATAGGAACTTTCTCCAATGATATAAATTCCTTTTTTCACATTTTTAATGATGTCCTGCGGACTCATTTTTGCAGCACCGGGCTGTAAAGAAACATTCGGCATTCGCTGAAACTGAACGCTGCTCCAGTTATCCGCATAACAACATCCCTGTGATTCTTTCAACCCAAGAATATGAGCCTGGTCACGGATCACCTGGTAGTTTACGAGTATCCCATTTTTAATGATATCCCATTGTTTGGTTTGTACGCCTTCATCATCATATCCAACAGCACCAAGCGTTCCCACTTCCGTTTTATCCGCTTTGATATTAACATTCTTACTACCAAAATTGAAATTGCCGGATTTCCATTTGTCAAGGGTCAGGAAACTGGTTCCGGCAAAGTTTGCTTCATAGCCTAAAACGCGATCTAACTCTGACGGGTGACCGACAGATTCATGAATCGTCAGGAACAGGTTTGTGGGATCGATAACGAGATCATATTTACCCGGCTCAACAGATCTGGCATTCATTTTTTCAGCAACCTGTTTCGCTCCTTCGCGTGCGTCTTCCATCATGTCATAGCTATCGCGATACAAAGTTGCCTGTGGCAATTTGATCTTATCGGCGGCTTGCGGAATTACATATTCGTAACCACGACCTACAGGAGCACTCAATGCATTTCTTGTTTCAAATTTTCCTGACTTCTCATCAATCTTCGTTATGGTAAATGTTGGCCAGATGCGATGAATATCCTGGTCGATATATGAGCCATCTGTTGATGCAAAATATTTTTGTTCATTGACAAAGAACAGGATACTGTTCATATAGTTTGCACCACCTTGCATTGCTGCGTCATTAACAGACAATAACAGGTCGACTTTTTCCTTGATAGGAACTTCGAATGCATTTTTTTTGATCGGCGTTTTCCAGCTGACTTCTCCATATCCTTTCTGTGGTGCGAGCTGCACTGGTTCAGACAACAGTCTTGAATTTTCTTTTGCTATGGCCACGGCAAGCTCGGCTGTCTTTGCGATCGAATCTTTGTCCATACGGTCAGTCGCAGCAAAGCCCCATCCACCATTTGCCAAAACCCTTATTCCGATACCATAGGACTCGGTGTTAACGACGTTCTCCACATTTTTTTCGCGGGTAACGACAAACTGGTTCAGGTAGCGGCCGATTCTAACGTCGGTGTAGGTGGCACCTTTGGACCGGGCTGCATTCAAGGCCACATCTGCTAAAAGTTTTTTTGCGGCTGGATCCCCGTAATACCAGGGAGCATCAAGTGGCAATGGGTTTCCGAGCAATGCCCGTCCAGGAATCATCAATGACCCCAGACCCATGCCAGCCATGGATAGAAATTCTTTACGTTTCAATGGTTAATAGTTTTTGTGAATACGATCAGACGTACAATTTAGGTAATGGCTTAATGAGAAGTATGTTTTGGTCAGGCTTTTTTTACGAAAGGCGGAAGAGGGAACAGGAAGACGCAAGCATTCCGCAGGAGGCCTGAAGTAAAACGTTGACCGTTTAACGCTGGCCTTTAAGGATGCGGAAAGCCTGGGTAGCTGCGGCTGGCGATTATTGTTAAAGCAGGACAAGTGGTAATGACAAAAATGACAGACAATGTAGAATACCCAGAAAAGGGAAAACGTAGAACGTAAAACGTCAGACGTTAAACGTTGAACGTAAGCTTATCCGATGTAGATAACATCATAAAAAGATCGACCTGTGTTGGTCGAGCATTCTTTCAATTAATGAAGAATCGCGGCACCACGTAGACCTGCGTAATACGTTCAACATTTGTATTGTACATGGAACGTATTACGAATGTTTATCCGATGTAGCTAACATCATAAAAAGATAGGTTTGTGTTGGTCGAGCATTCTTTCAATTAATGAAGAATCGCAACACCCACGGAGACCTGTGTTATTCATTGAACATTGTATTGTACGTTGAACGTATTACGAATGTTTATCCGATGTAGCTAACATCAAAAAAGATAGGCCCGTGTTAGTCGAACATTCTTTCGATTAATGAAGAATCGCGGCACCCACATAGACCTGCGTAATACGTCCAACATTTGTATTGTAGATTGAACGTATAACGAATGTTTATCCGATGTAGCTAACATCATAAAAAGATCCGCCTGTGTTGGTCGAGCATTCTTTCAATTAATGAAGAATCGCGGCACCCACATAGGCCTTCGTTATACGTTCAACATTATACATTGAACGTATAACGAATGCTTATCCGATGCAGTTACCATCATAAAATAATTGGCGTATGCGAGAAAGGAATTCTTTCAATTTTTGGAAGAACACCGCATCTGCATAGGCCAGCGTTTAACGTTCAACGTTCAACGTAATACTTTACACAGCGTCAGACAACGACGTAAACGTAAAGTCCCTGATCTTCATCGGAGGTACCAGGTAGCTCCTGTAAGACTCAACACTGATGCTGCGTTCAGGTTTACCGAGCGCCTCTACATTGTTGAGCATAATCACCGGGCTTTCGTTAAACCTGAAATTTTTTACCGGGTATTTGATTTGTCCGTTTTCGATATAAAAAGTACCGTCGCGGGTAAGCCCGGTGAGTAAAAGTGTTTGTGGATCCACCATACGGATATACCATAAGCGGGAAACAAGAATTCCTTTTTCTGTGCTTTTGATCAGATCTTCAAGTGAAGCATCTCCACCTTCCATAATGATATTGGAAGGAAAAGGAACAGGCGCCACATTTTTCTTCTGGGCCCAGTAACGGGAATAAGAAAGATTTTTTACCACACCTTTATCGATCCAGGTAGTTTTCTCCAGAGGCAGTCCATCGCGCGTCCAGGTACCGGCCGGAAGTTCAGGATGAAAAGGATCTGAGTAGATCGTTACTTTTTCATCCATCAGTCTGTCTCCTATCCTGTTGCCACCACCCGGTTTACTCATAAAACTCCGCCCCTCATCTGCACTTCGTGCATCGAGACTCCGGAACATATTTTCCATCATGTAGGTAGCGGCGACAGGCTCAAGAATTACCGTATATTTTCCTGGCTCAAGCGCTTTTGCGTTTACAGATCCCGTTGCTTTCTGTGCAGCAATTTTTGTTGCGGAATAAGTGTCCAGTTTGCTTACATCATTAAAACCTCTGGCAGCATAACCTGAACCCGTACCCGCAGAATTACGCATGGTGATGGTGAAATTCACATTCGTATCTGTATTATATGCGAACAGACCTTTTGAATTCGCAACTGCATTGAATGAAGTTGAATTTTCGAGAAATCCTGCAGCTTCCAGTTTTGCTTCTTCTGCAACCTTAATACTTTTTGCAACAGCTTCAGCACGTGTATCCGGCGTCATTGCTGCCGTGTTTGCGTTATAAGTGATGCTGTCTTTAAATGTTTGCGGACCGAGCAGCGGCATGTACTCCGGATTTTCAGGAGCGAGCTGCGCAAGTTCTTCGGAACGCCTTACTACTTTTTCCAGCGAAGCATCATCAAATTCATTGATGGATGCACTGCCGGATTTTTTTCCAAAAGTTGAAGTAACGGATAGGGATAGTGTAGAAATATCTCCAGCCGTTGAAACTGCATTCAATGCATAACGGATGTTGCCACTTTCATCGCCACTCAGCGCTACTTCACACTCATCGGCTTTCGAGTACGACAACACTTTTTTCAATAGTTTCTGCGCGTCTTCCTTTGAATATATTGCCATAAGAATTTTAGATTTTTCTTGCTGTGTTAATTACGTTGACCCCATTGAAACGCGTTGTTGCACAACCATGTGAAACAGCGTTTGACTGACCAGGCTGACCTTTGCCATCGTTGAATGCACCACCCAAACGATAATCTGATTTGTCGGCTATTGCAGAACAGGAATTCCAGAACTCCTGCGTATTGGCCTGGTAAGCCACATCTTTCAGCATGCCTGTAATTTTTCCGTTTTTGATTTCGTAGAATGTTTGTCCGCCGAACTGGAAATTATAGCGTTGCTGATCAATACTGAATGATCCGTTGCCGATGATATATATTCCTTTTTCGACTCCCCTGATGATATCATCGACTGATTTCTTTTCTTTGCCCGGCAGCAGCGAAATATTCGGCATTCGCTGGAACTGAACATCAGCCCAGCTCTGCGCATAACAGCAACCCTGTGATTCCTTTAGGCCGAGTATATGAGCCTGATCGCGTATGGCCTGGAAATTAACCAACACGCCGTTTTTGATGATGTCCCACTCTTTGGTACCAACACCTTCGTCATCGTAACCAACTGCTCCAAGAGATCCCTTCTGCAGTTTGTCGGCTTTGATATTTACGATATCACTACCAAATTTGAAATTGCCGGATTTCAGTTTATCTAATGTAAGGAAACTTGTTCCTGCATAGTTTGCTTCATATCCAAGTACGCGGTCCAGTTCTGTCGGATGCGCTACAGATTCATGAATAGTGAGCCAGAGATGCGAAGGATCAAGAACGAGATCATATTTACCGGGCTCAACCGAAGGTGCTGTCAGTTTTTGTTTTACATCTTCAGTTGCTGCCTTCACGTCCTCGATGATATCATAACGGTCTTTATACCTTGTTACAATTCCTTTTACTTTTTCTGAATCACTTGGAGTCAGGTATTCGTAACCCATACCTACCGGTGAACTGAACGAAGCACGTGTTGTGAATTTTCCACTGGCTTTGTCTACACCGGTAACTGTAAATGTTGGATATATCCTGTGTATGTCCTGGTCAATATAAGAACCGTCAGAAGATGCAAAATATTTCTGTTCATTTACAGCAAGAATTGCTGCATTGATAAAACTTGCACCACCCTGTACGGCGAGATCATTTACTTTCAATAAAAGATCGACTTTATCTTTTACGGGAACAGTGAACGCATTGACTTCGATCGGTGTTTTCCATGAAACCTGTCCATAACCTTTCTGTGGTACAAGATTCACCACATTCGCTTTGATTTTTGAATTTGCCTTTGCAACGGCAACTGCTCTTTCCGCGCATTTGGCTACACCATCTTTGGTAACCTCATTGGTTGCAGAAAATCCCCAGCAGCCATTGGCAATTACCCGAATACCAACGCCGAAAGATTCGGTATTAGCGACATTCTGCACTCTTTTGTCGCGGGTAATAACAAACTGGTTGAGGTATCTTCCGATCCTTACATCAGTGTATGTTGCTCCCTTTGATTTAGCAGCATTCAAAGCGGTATCCGAAAGTTCTTTTTTAACCTTTACATCGATACCATCGTTTAATAAAGCAGATTCATCAATCTGCTTTCCAGCCTGCATAAACCGGGGAATCATAATTGCCCCGACATTCATAGCAGACAATTGAAGAAATTCTTTTCTTTTCAATGTATAATCTTTTGGGTGATAAGAAAAACAGAACAATACTTTCCGCAGCAGGTTGGATGTCATCAGAATTGAAAAACCTTTGCTCAGGCAAACTTTTTTTCAATCCATAAAAAAACAGTACTCAATATAAGCATTAGATATAAAAAAACATCCGGTAATTTTTTTCTATGGCTGATTGCCGGCGAAAGGGTTTCCCTTTTATCAGCATTATTTTTAATCAATTGTTTTGTATAATTAATCCGTTCCTGCATCCTGATATTTTTCCAATCCTTGTCGCTGTAAATATATACGCTTGCAGTGTCTGAATTACTGGTGATCTTATCGAGCCATCCTTCCTTTTCTGGCCAGTATTTTCCCTTGTAAAATCCACCAGGATCTGCATCCTGCTCAAGTGCAATGTTAACATTATCTACAGACAATTTTTTTGCGTTATTATCGCCGGAAATCAATGTAAAACTCATCTCTTCATCAACAACCGGAAAACGTGTGTCGGTGCCAATTCTTTCGCGTCTGTTGTCTTTCAGCGCAGCAGCGTTGATAATTGTAGTCCATAGCTTAGCAAATGCAAACTGATTTCCACTGAGTGCAAGTGGATACAATGAAGGCATCAGAGAGATCACTATGCTTCCTCTGCCGTATTTTATTTGACCAACTAATACCCTGTCAGCAGAATCCCTGATTATAGAAATGCTATTTTCTGACTGTTTTAAAAATCGGGCGTGGCCATCTGCAGGGACAGCAACAAGACTTTTATTTTCTCCCGGTTTGAATTTGATACTATTTGATATTTTATTTGCAGCAGTTAATGAAAATGATTTCCTCAATATATCTTGCCGTGGTAAAATACTATCGGCAGTGATCAGAAGTCCGAGCCCGGTTTCAGAAACATAATTGAAGACCGATTGCCTGTCTGATGAACTCAGACGATCGAATTCTTCCGTATCGCAAATCAATACATCTGCAGATCTGATTTGATTCAGCAGTGTTTGTTGCTGTGTTTGTTTTGAAACGTTCAGGTATTTTCTTTCAATTTTATCTTTACTGGTACGGACCCTCGAGATCACTGAGAAACTTTCGCCAGAAAGCCAATCCTGGAAAAATTTCTGCTCAAAGCCTGGTGACGATGAAAGCATAATGATCGTTGGCTTATCTGCGCTGATAACCTTTACCGGAACAGCGTTTGACTCAAGAGTATCTTTTCCAGATAAGGCAAACAATTGGTACACTGCACGACCATTAAAACGCGGGATAGATTTCAGTGTAAAATTAAAAGCGGCGTATGGCTGTATCAGAACAGAATCTTCAACTTTGCCGAATACAGATAATTTTAACGTAACCATATTTTGAGAGGAATTCCGGTACCGGCCCTGAACCCGCAATTCATTACCTGTGATTACTTTTTGATTCCAGTAGACAGCAGTAACACCCTCGCTTTCCCGGGTGGGATTGAATGAAATAACCGACGGCATTTCGGAAAACCTGGTACCTATCGGAAACCCATATCCGAACAATTGAAAATGGGAAATATCTGCCGGTGCTTTGAAAAGATCTGCTCCTTCAATTACCAATGCACTCTCGTTATTTTCAATTGCAGATTGAATACTGTCCTGGGAATAACCCTCAGTTAAAATGATGCCCAACCTTTTTCCATCGGTAAATTTTTTACCCGTCCAGGTAACCGGGTACAACAAACAATATATTGATGCAAAGCAAACAAGAGTGGCAAGCATGCGAAAAACGCGTCGCTTCGGATTTTTTCTCCTGTGTTCCCGCCACGAGAAGTAAATGATGGCCGCGAGAATAACGATTGCTGAAATGATCTGCATCATCTCCATCAGTGCTGCAGTTTTTTCAGGTTGCTGAAATAAATGTCAGATAATATTTTATCGACTGGTGTTTTCAAAGACGGCGTTGCTGACGGATCGGTCAACATCAATTGAAAGGCCTTTGATACTTTAATTACATCTGCGGATTGAACAGGTTGATTGGATTCCAGCGCCGGTAAAATTGTCCTGAGAGATTTTAATGCGGCGAGATAGTCAGCCGGGGCATCCATCGCTCTCCTGCTTAATACAAGATGGGCTTTTCTTAACTCTTCCAGGTCCGAAGAATTAAATGACTTTCCGGCCATCAAATCATTCATAGTGCCAAGAGCATTACGTACGGGGTCGTCTGGAGATGGCTTATATTCATTAAAAATGCTGTAAACCGGTTGTACAATTTCCCTAAGGTCGCCGGTTAGCCTTGTTTCTGGTTTTAACGGTGTTGTTTTCAGATTTGTTTTTGCTACATAAGCTCTTGATTTCTGCTGCAGGTCCTTCAATAAACGCAATGCTTCATATTCAAAGGGTAAAGCATCTTTTGGTTTGTAGGTTCGCAGCTGCAATTCAGACTTCCACATTTCATTGAGCGTCGCACGGAGTTGCTTTTTAGTTTCAGCATCAAAGTAAGTTGCATCTTCGGCATTATCATGTGAGTGACCATACTCACTCAGGATATCAGCATTGTTATCAGGTATTCCGGTAGCATCATCTTCGTGACCATCTCCTTCATGTTCATATGTAGAAGATTCTTCACCGAGAAATTTCCCGTACCTGAGCCGTAACAGCTTCTGATCTATTCCGAGGCTATTGGATTTTTCCTGGAATTGCTCTTTTGAAATATTAAGTTGATCACGAAGCAATTGTTCTGTTTCTATAATGATCTGCCGCTGACTTCTGAAAAATTCCGGTTTGATATCAAGACCTGAATTCAGTCCTTCCATACTGAAAAGCTGCGCTGTATCCTCAAGAATTACCCTGAATATATCAGAACGTTTTTCCTGCTTGTTATTATCAACAGCACTGACAAACAGGTAAAGTTCATCTCCGGGGATCATGCCAAGACTTTTCAAATCTATCTGTTGGTTGATTTGATATTCCCGTGCGTGAGCTGAAAAATGAATGCCGGTCGGGATATTCTTTTGTTCAAATTTTACAGCTTCTCCACTTCCACGCGAAACAGTTGCGGATACTTTTGCTGCGGATATCCCGTAATCATCTTTTATCAGCGCATTAAGTTTAAATCTTTCAGGATCTCCATAACGGATTAATAAATCAGGGGCCGGTGATTGAACTTTGATTTCCGGAGACTGATCTGTGATTAATTCGATCTGGTAAAGCGGCGAGGATTGTCCACTGAAATTAACCTGGTAGTAACCTTGTCCGGGCATCTCAGATCTGATTTCCCAATTTTCAGCACCGCCCGATGATTGTGCAGAAATTCGTTTTGAATCATTGACGACAATTTCAATTGCGTGGATAGTACCCGAAACATTGATTTCCCATCGGAGTTTAGAAGCGGGTAAGGCTTTAATTGAACCGCCTCGTTGGTGTTGCTCTTTTATCCCGGTATATGCTGGCGGTCTTACCCAAACATCAATTGATTTTACGATCAACGGTCTTTTAACTGTTTCAGTTTTCGCTTCAGCTACTGGCGATTCACCTGTTATTTTGGGGAGTGAATTTTTTGTTGCAAATGCCATTACAGAAATTACAAGCGCCGAAATAGCCAATACTCCAAATGCAAGTTTCAGTTTTGGATTTGTTCGCTGCGGATGCGAAATCCGTTGTAGCCGGCTCATTGCCTTCTGCATCTGTATCTGTTGAAGAAAATTCAGATCATCTGTGTTATTAAGTAACAGCACGCTGCTTTCTTCCAGTTCCGGATATTCTCTATCCAGGAATCTCGCTACATCGATTACATCAATTTTCCAGGATTTGTCAATTCTGATCAGCAGGACGGCGAGGATAATTGTCACAGGAATAAGCCAGAGATATGATATGCCAAATAAATACGATAAAAAAAATCCCATAACCAGACTGATGCTGATGGCGGTGATGATCCATGCCAGCCACGTGCTTCGCACCCATGCGTCACGTATTTTCTGAAAAATGATATTTACCGGAGCCTTGTTCACTGCAGTCTGGCTTTTGAATGTAATGCCACTATTCTTTCAATGCAGATGGTGACCAATAGTATCCACCATATCCATCGCGGAAGAACTGATTCCGTAACGGAAAATTCAGAAATACCCTTTCCTGTATACGCTGATGACGTTTTTACCTGCCCTGTATCAACCATTCGCGGATCGTATTTCTGATTAATTTCCTGACCGGGCTCTTTCAGTATCAACGAATAAATGAGGTACGGAAAAGACTCATTCCAGATAAGATCCGTCCATGCCGGGTTGAATTTTGTGCGAAGGATATATTTCGATGCATTGGCTGAATCGCGATACAGCACTGCATCTCCTGAAGCATCATACCACAGCATATTTCCGGCATTGTTTTCCATCCGATCTTTAAAAGCCCTGAACAATTGTACTTCGCCTCCTGTTGATTTATAATCTCCATTTATTTGAAGAACAGAATTGTTCTCAATGAATTCGCCGGACGCATATACGAGTACCTGCTTTGCCTTTATTTCCTCTGGAATTATTTGTTCACTGAGCCAGAATATCCAATCTGCATGATCAGCAATTGATTGGCCAGTCGTAACTGATGTAATTTCCATCCTGACTCCCGTAGTGGATGCAATGGCTTCAAGGGCCGCTTTCAGATATTTCCCATCAGTTTTTCCTGGCTCATCTACGATTATCATTTTTCCGGGAGCGGTGTCAGCAATTACCGGAGCATTATCATCATAGGATAAATAAATCTGATCAGCTTCGGTTTTTATTTTATAAGAGGACGGTGGATTTGTCAAGCTGATTTTATCTTTTGTCTTATTGAGTTCACCTGAAGTTCCAGTCGCTATCACAACATCAACACTATCTTCTGAAATCAATCTTGCTCCACTGATGTATTTTGTTGAACGTGGCGGTGATTGACTAAAAATCCAATGGATAGCTGCATGGGAAGGCGGTCTTTTCCCGTGGTATAGATTCAATTGATTATTTGAAAAAATGAAAACAGGAAAATCCTTTGCAGCTTTCTTATTGATCAGTTGAACCAATTCCCATGGTTTGATGGCAACTTCATTATTATGGTTTTTAAGATCTTCACTCCATTTTTTTTGATTCATGACGGAAAGGGAAGTATCCCATTTACGAAAAACATACCCGTTTCTCTGGAGGGAATCGATAAGTGCCTGGTGATTGGAAATAGTTTGTTCGTATACATCGGAACCTGCAATTATCCATCCTGCTTCTTTTTTTTCTGTAGATGAATTCGTCAGATAAGGTTTCGCCATGAAAAAACTGATCAGCAGGATGAACAGGCATCGAAGCATTAACAGCAGCAACTCCGAAAGTTGAAGACGGTTACTCGATTTTCTCGATGAAGCAGGTATGAATGCTATACTTCCGATTTTGAGCACACGACCCTTGCTGACGTTCCAGAAATGAATCAGTACAGGAACAGCGATTGCAGCTGTCGCCCATAACCATTGTGGTTGTAAAAAACTAATCAACGATCAGGATTTAAATTGATTTCTTTGCTTCAGGAAATCACGCATCGCAACTTCCAGGGGTTCATCTATTCGCATCATCCTGTAATAAATATTTTTTTCGACCATCTTTTTTTTCATTCGTGTGAAATATTCCTGCATCTGGTGCTTCATTTGTGTTTTATCCTGCAATCCATCATAGACTACCTGCTGGCCTGTTTCCAGATCTTCGAGTGCGTTATAATCATTAAAGTCAAACTCCAGTTCATTCTGAGCCATAATGTGAAATACAATTATTTCATGCCGCTGCGCAGAAAGTCCATCCAGCATTTGCATGATCTCATTTTCTTCCTGGTACAGATCGGTAACGAAAATCAACAGTTCTCTTCTGTAAGATCCGCTGAACAGATCACGATACTGAACAGGAGTCGTAAACTTTCCGCCGGGTTCAATCTGCTCCAGCCGATGACAAAACCTGTTCAGATGCTGAAAATCATTTTTCACCGGGAGGCTGAATAATTTGTTATCCTGAAGAACGTATAAACCGATACCATCAGTTTGTTGATAGGCAAGCCATCCGAGTGTTGCTACAAGGTATCGCGCATAATCAATCTTTGTAAAATCGCCATCACGGTGCAGCATAGACGCGCTGGCATCGACCACAAAACGAACAAATATACTGGTATCGATTTCAGACTCACGTATGTAATACCGATCAGAGCGCGCGTAAAGTTTCCAGTCCAGCCAGCGAAGATCATCGCCAGGTTCATAGCTTCTGTATTGGCTGAACTCAAGACCCGGCCCTTTCACTTTGCTCTTGTTGATACCTGAAGTGAATCCGTCGATAGTTGTCCTGGCCGCGAGCGGCAGGTTTTTTAATGACATCATTACAGCAGGATCAAGTAATCGGCTCATATAAAAAATAATTGAACAGGATCATTAATTCCGATTCAGATGGCAATGAAGTTTGTTCAGGAGTCAATAAGATCGATAACATCAACGTATAACCGTTTCCGGCCGGTGAACGGATTTAATCAGTTCCCTTGTAACAGCATCGGAACTCAGGTTTTCAGCTTCTGCTTTGAAATTCATCAAAATGCGATGTCGTAATACAGGGTAAGCCATCGCATGAATATCTTCCATAAGTACACTATATCGCCCGCGAAGCAAAGCCCTGGCTTTTGAAGTCAGTATCAGGCTCTGCCCTGCCCTTGGACCGGCACCCCACCTCACCCATTCCTTTACAAATGATGATGAACTGGTATCAGGTCTTGTCGCCCTGATGAGGCGACTTACAAAAGTGATGAGATCATCATTGATACTGACATCTCTTACGAGCTTCTGGATTGTTTTGATTTCATTCCCGTCGAGTATCGTTTGCACAGAAGTGAATTTATTACCTGTGGTGTTTGCCAGCACCGCAATTTCCTCTGCTTCTGTTGGATATCCGATTTTTATGTACAGGAGAAATCGGTCAAGTTGAGCTTCAGGGAGCGGATAAGTACCCGCCTGTTCAATGGGGTTTTGTGTTGCCAGGATGAAGAATGGTCGCTCCAAAGCATAAGTCTGTCCGCCATAGGTAATCTCGAATTCCTGCATGGCTTCCAGCAAAGCGGATTGCGTTTTTGGTGGAGTTCGGTTGATCTCATCAGCCAGGATAATATGTGCGAAAAGCGGACCCTTATTGAATTTGAAAAAACGTTTGCCGGTGGCATGATCTTCCTCGAGAATCTCTGTACCGATCAGATCTGTAGGCATCAGATCGGGTGTGAACTGAATGCGGCGAAATGACAAATCAAGCGATCTTGAAAGCGTTCTCACCATTAATGTTTTCGCCAGACCGGGCACCCCTTCAAGTAAGCAGTGGCCGCCAGCGAGCAGGCTTACCAGTATTTCTTCAATAACAGAGTCCTGACCTACAATTACTTTTTGTATTTCTTTTTTCAGACCGGAAAGCTTTTCCAGTAATGATTCCACAGTTTGCTGAAGGTTCTCCAATGACGTCAGTTTTCATTAAGTAAATCGACAATGCGAAGGGAGAAAATTAGAAAAAAATCAGCAATGTTTGGCGAATTCTGATGAACGGGGATAGGAAGGGCGGGAAAGAAGGACGAAGAGCGAATTGAAATCACCTTTATGGAGATAAAGTTTAAAAATAGAATCCGATGATCCCGGCTTCACATTTAACATGTTTATTGAATAGCCTTTATGCTATCAGGTAATGGTATTTAACTGAGCGTTTAAAAATAAATTCTCTTTATAGCCGGTTCCAAACCTAATTTTGGTACCAGTTTTGGGATCGAAATTCACTTTTACAAGAATAAAATACCGTTCCGGCGACTGGGATACAGATCAGCGCATGCCTGCGAACATGCTTAATTCCCTTCTGGAATACACAACTATTCCAATTGCCACGCAGGAAAAAGTGGTAGAACTTCATGGAAATGATCTTTTTTTATATCCATTCAGTTATCTGAGTGGTCATAAGCTCGTTCAGTTTGATTCCGGGGAAGCCGCGAATTTTAAAAAATATGTAGAGAATGGAGGGTTTGTTTTTGTTGACGACTGCAATCATGATATTGATGGACTATTTGCTAAATCATTTGAATCACAGATGGGCAGACTGTTTGGCAATGATGCATTAAAGAAGATCCCCAATAACCACGAAATATATTCATCGTTCTTTAAGTTCGAAAAAGGACCGCCCAATACCGGTTTCGAGCTCAATGGTTGGGGTGATGATCTGATCCATGATTATCTGAAAGCAATTGAAATCAATGGACGCATGGCCGTATTGTATAGTAACAAAGACTATGGTTGCGAATGGGATTATGATTTTCGTAACAAACGTTTCCTCGCAGAAGACAATACTAAGTTTGGAGTGAATATTATCGTGTATGCGATGGGGTAAGGAAAGGCCGGGTTTCGGAGGGGACAGCCAGGCAATAGCAGGAGGCAATAGCCGATAGAAAACAGCCGGTGTCTGAATATTATACTGTTAAGTTTTCAGTTTTCTTTTTCTGTTCCAGGCAAAAGGGACAACCTGCCGATCCTGAACCAAAAACGAACAACGATCAACGAACAACGATAGCCAGCCTTACCTGATTTTGATCAACCAAATCAAAATGATTGAAAGGGTATTTTGACCGATACTATCATTTCACGAGCAGTTATTATTTTGCAGAAGGTTTGCGGATTGCATCCGCAACGATCATTCCTATCCTGATTTTTTCTTCATTTGGACTGATAACAACCGGAATTGCATTTGCCATTGGTGCATTATTCACAAGCCTTTCTGATATTCCAGGCCCTTCAGATCAACGAAGAGCAGGAGTACTTCTAACCATTGTGCTGACCTTCATTTTTACAACCCTGGTTGGCATCAGCCAGGTTGTTCCCTGGTTATTGGCTATCGAATTGCTGGTTTTCACATTCTTTTTTGCTATGTGGGGAATATACAGCGCACGGGCAGGTACTATCGGCCTGGTGGTGATGTTCGTTATGGTGATTGCGCTGGGTCACCACGCGGGTGCGGAACAGTCACTGATCAATGCTACCATGGGTTTGCTGGGTGGGTGCTGGTATTTCCTTTGGAGTATTTTCCTGTACAGCACCAATCCATTCCGTTTGATGCATCAATCGACAGGTGATTATATCAGTTCAATGGCGGCCTACCTTAAGCTAAACGCGAATTTTTATAATGCAGAACTGAATGATCCGAAGATGTATAAGATGCTCTTCAATAATCAGTCGCAGATCTATACTAAACAAATTCTTTCGCGGGAGTTATTGTACAGAAAATTTAACTCTGTTCACGCGGTTAATGATAAAGCTAAAATTGCGCTTGTTGGTTTCGTGGAAACAAAGCGATTGTTCGCAAAAATTGTTGCTGCGCAACGGGAGTACAGGATATTATACGAAGGTTATTCGCCAGAAGCCAGAAAAAAGTTCAGGGACACATTTTTATTAATGGCCGATGAGATGTATCAAATCGGTATCGAAATCCAGGGAAGAAAAGATGCCGGATCTATGGCTGAGATAACGGCCCGGCTGGAAAAACTTGAACAATACTACAATCAGATTGACCCGATAAAATCCTATATAAGTTCATATGAAAATCCAGATCAAAGCAAACTCGGCTTGAACGATAGCATCAATGTACATAATTATGTGGCTGTTAGACCTGATTACGAAGATCCTGAAGTTATGCGTGAATTGAAAGGGAAACTTAACGACGATTATCACGAGTCAATTGTCGATCAGAAGCCGGCAGTTCAACTATTTCTTGAAAATCTCAATTTTAGTTCTGATTATTTCAGACATGCATTAAGATTGGTACTGGCGGTGCTTTTAGGATACATAGTGTCACTTTACTTTCCTTCAGATCGCAGCTATTGGATCCTGATCACGGTACTGGCCATACTTAAGCCGACATACCATTTATCAAAAGGTAGAAATTTACAGAGACTAACGGGAACGTTGACGGGAGCTGTTGTTGCTATTGCCATCCTGATAGTATTAAAGAATAGCATAGCACTTATTGCAATAATCATTCTCTGCATGACGGCTGCATACAGCCTGATGCGGATCCGCTATTTTTTCAGTTCATTTTTTATTACGGTATACATTGTAATCGGACTTCACCTGTTAAATCCCGGCGATCTCAGTACAATTGCAATCGACAGAATTGTTGACACCTTAACTGGCTCATCAATTGCTTTTATTGCTGTTCTTTCAATTCCACTGATTGGTGAACGAGGTCGCACAAAGATGATTCTTAAAAGTGTCATTGATGCAAACAGAAAATATATAGGTGCGATAAGTTTTTCCGACGAACAAAGAATCATTATCGATAACAACTACGAAATTCTAAAAAAAGAAACATCAAAGGCATTGGATTCCTTAAACGATGCATTTCAGCGACTACAATATGCTTCTAACAGCAGACAGGAAAAACTGATTATAGTATATCGTTGTATAACTGCTCACAACCTGCTTTTTGCCCATACGAATATGCTGATTACCCGGTTATTGAAGAATACAGTGGCTGAAAACGTGCATCATAAAGAAACTTTGCTCAGGGAAGCAAAGCATCATCTTCTGACAGCGTCGCGGCTGATTGATGAAGACCTCATGCAAAAAAATGCCGGCACTATTATCGAAGGTACCATCCCGGGTAAAAAAATGAAAGAACAGAAAATAATTACCGGCATTGAGCCCGTGTCTGATAACCATGAAATGCAATACCGATATATCGTAAGGATCAGCAAGTATATCGAAAAACTTACGAGGGATTTATTGAGTTGATTTTTTTAATTGGCCATTGATTTCAGATATCCGGTAATATCAGCCAGATCTTTATTGGTTAAACCCATTGAACCCGGATCAGGCATCAATCCTTTATCCTGTTTTTTTAATGAAGTTATCGAAGTGGTTTTTAACCGATGTTGTTCGCCGGAAATATCTTTTATCACAACAAAATTTGAATCCTGAGAAACCAGGAAACCGTAGATTGACTGACCATCCTTTGTATTTGCCAGCCATGGTTCATAACCGAAAACAATCGCACCGTTCGGGTTGACAATTGCATCAAGCAAGGTGGGAGGATCCATCTTTTTACTGATCTTCGTAAGATCCGGTGCAATGCTGTTTCCTATATCACCTGCCTTATGGCATACTGTACAGTTTTGCTGAAACAAAAGTTTGCCTTTTGCTGCATCAGGTTGCTGCATAAGAATACTATCGATATTATAACTCTTCACCTGGCCCGGACGCGTGAAATATCGCCCTGCCTGAATCCGAACTGCAGCATCAGGATTATAAAAAATAAATTCCTGTACAAATTTTGAAAGCTTAGCCGGCAGCGTTTCGCCGGCAACCATCGCAATTAATTGTTTTCCACCTACCGAATCAAGTGCCAGTGAACGTACTCCCGCCCTTCTCTCATAATCCGACTGACGTTCGTCCATCATGATCTGCTGTTTCACTTTAAGTATCGCTTTTTTTCTCTCTGCTGCGGTATTGAGGGGAATTTTCGACCAGTCAGTAAGTGCAAGCCATTCATTGCCCTGCCTGAATGATAGCCAATACAACGCATCAGCTGCAATCGTTGAATCTGGGCTTTTGGATAGTTGCAACATATAATCCACCGACTCTTTCGT
The DNA here is from genome assembly GCA_029269725.1 of Pollutibacter soli. GTDB lineage: Bacteria > Bacteroidota > Bacteroidia > Chitinophagales > Chitinophagaceae > Pollutibacter > Pollutibacter soli. Next base: position 789,917 of record JARJHS010000001.1, read on the forward strand.
TGGAATGAACGCCAGTGCAGTAAGCATCTGCTGGCGCTTATCCACCGGCAATGTTGAATCCAAAGCTCTCTTTGCAATATCGTCTGATGCATTACTGCTATGCAATCTCCAGGCTAAGTCTGACATCTCTTGCGGCCATTGATTCCGTTCTGATACTGAATACACCTGTTGTAAAGTATCATACCACCAGGAGGAATTGTCATCCATCGCCTGGCCAAGCGCATCAAGGTACCAGCGATCACCGGTTTTATATGATTTGATTAATGGTACCAGCAATTCTCTTTTTACTGATAACCCCGAATCTTTTATTGCAACAATCAACTCTCTGCGAACAAAGGCGGAACTGTCATGCTGAAGTTGAGTCACCATGGGCTTTATATCAACTCCGTAATATCTCAATGCACGAAGCGCAGTTGCACGAAGCATTGGATCTTTATTTTGTAATGACAGATGTACCATCTTTTTTGCATCATCACTTCCTGCGGCAAGAATCCATATCGCCCTTGCGGCGAGAAAAGGGTCATTACCATTTACCAATGTGCTGAGTTGTTTATTCGCTTTGTCTCCTTCGTTACGTAGCCTTGCCGCTGCGAGATAACGCACATGTATAGCCGGGTTTGCCAGTGCCTTTACCTGTCCGTCAACAGTTTCAAGGTTGATCTGTGGTGAAGTAAGTTTTTTGTTTTTGGGTGTGATGCGATAAATGCGACCATATCCGAGGCTATCATTCATCTGGTGACCTCCTACTACCGGATCGTACCAGTCGGCAATAAATAAAGCTCCGTCTGTTCCAAGAGCGGCATCACTGGGCCTGAACCAATTGGTTTTATTACTATTGGCGGAACTATCGTCCCATACATACAGTTCATTATCTGCTGGTAAAGACGTCACCAGATTTTGTTTATTCACCGGCATTAATCCTGATCCATTTATTGCTGCATTAAATCCGAATACCACGTTTCTTCCTGCATCTACGCTGAGCAACATTCCCCTGTACTTTTCTCCCAATTCTGAATTTTCAATCCGCAGTACGCCAGTCGGGGAACCTGCGCCGGTATTGAATCCTGCAGGCATTATTCCCGGGTCATCCTGGTGCCAGTGCGCAGTAAACATATCCTGGCCAGGCCGTTGGTCGGCCTGCCATGATCGGCTACCGTCAGTGCTGAAATATCCGGCATTACCAGATTCCGGAATCCACGAAAAACGACAGGTTAATACCTGGTCGTCGTTATCATTTTGCCATAGATTTCCATAACTATCCGGAAATACTTCATAGGCGTTCCGGAAATTATGCCCGAGCACTTTAAGCTTTGTACCATCAGGTTGAATCTGCAGCGCGAGCCCTCCCACCCATTTGCTTCCATCATCACTAATCATTGCTTCGTTCTTTTTGTTATACGGAGTGCCACCAGTGTACATGCTACCTGAACGCAGTGTAAAACCGGATTTATCTTTTACGATATGTGGTCCTGCATTACCTGTATTGAAATAAAGAGCTCCGTTCGCTCCGCCATATACCGCATGTAGTGAGTGATCGTGATCAAATCCACCGAAGCCAGTGAGAAAAATTTCTTTGCTGTCCGGTTTGTCGTCACCGTTAGTATCAGTATATACAATAAGGTTCGGGGAGCAGGAAACATAAACTTTATTTCCAATTACGGCTAAACCAACAGGGGCTACGAGGTCGCTATCCTGTACAAAAACTTTTGATGTATCGGCGTGCCCATCGCCATCAGTATCTTCAAGTATCACTACCCGATCACCACCGTTTCGATGCAGGTGGTGAAGACTATCATTTTTAAAATTCCGGTAATTGACAGCTTCGGTTACCCATACCCGTCCCCTACCGTCAACATCGATATTGGTAGGATTATAAAGCAGTGGAGTTTCGGCCCATAAAGTTGCTTCAAGATCATCCGGAAGGACAAGCCCGGTCTGATTATGATCTTTTCCCTTTTGCGTACAGCTAAAAATAAAAATGAAAGACAGCAAGTAAGCAACAGCTGGTATACGCAACGAAGATGATGACATCGGTTTTGATTAATAAAAATTCCTAAGGAACGCGAGATTATGTTTATAAGATTCAATGAGGTCGGCTTTGTCCGGTTTTGCCCATTCGATCTGCATCCAGCCATCGCCTGAATAATTCATCTCGCCGATGGAATCGGCAACACGTTTCCAGTCAACAGTACCTTCACTCAAAAGCAAACCGTTTTCTTTCATATGCAATTCGCAAACCTGATCCCTGCCCAATTTTTTGAATTCGATCACAGGATCATAACCGGCATCCTCGGTATTTCTGAAATCAAAATATACTTTGATTGCTTTTGAACCAACGCGGTCAATGATCTCCATATGCTCAGCCGCATTCAAATAGGTTTCCAAGCCTAGGGTGATACCATGTTTTTCGGCATGCGGAGCAACTCTCTTCAAACGCCGTATCACTTCAGCTTTTCCGGAAGGATCGTTCCTCAAATCATTTTTACTGAAGAAAGCAAGTAATACAACGGGGGCCTGCAGGTTTTTTGCAGTAAGTACACTGTCCCACACCCATTCCTCTGTTATAGGATCGGACTTATACGGAACCTGGTTAAGTTCTCCAATAGCGAGACTTGATATCTTAACGCCTGTTTCTTTGGATTTTTCGCGAAACTGTTTCTGTACTTCGGGTTTTCTTAAATGCAGGTTGTTGGAGGCTGAACCCATATTGATCATCAAGCCATCCAGGCCAATCTGTTTTGCTAAAGCAAAGGATTCAATATTGCTGTTTTTCCCAAGAGACCAGTCACAGGCGCCGATCTTAAATTTCTGAGCAGAACCCATTGCATTAAGCCATAGGGGAATGGTAAATGCTGCCGGAGCCATGGCGGCAGTTCTGATAAATTTTCTTCTGTTCATTATAGCAAACGATTTCGACAGACATCAATTTAGGAAAAAAGATGGAAGTTGAAGGTTGAAAGTCGAAAGTTGAAAGTGTAAAAAGGTTTATAGTTCATAGTTTATAATAGTGTATCGTTTAAAGTTGATGGTTCGGCCAGTACTAAACTTTGAACTATTCACATTAAACTTTAAACAGCAAAAAAGGCTGCCGGTATAGGCAGCCTTTGACCTGGTTGAACAGACCCATTAATTAATGATTAACCTCGAGTGATATTTTTTGCCATTCTGATCCACTTCAAGAATATAAGTACCTGGAGTTATTGATCCCGGCAATTGCATTCTCAATAACAGATTACTGCTGCGATCTGCTTTAAGTTGGCGGTATACTTCAGCTCCCTGTATAGTGAGCAACCTGATATTCAGGTTTTCTTTTCCAGTTACCGCCGGGATCTCCATAAAGACCAATCCGGTTGTATTTGGATTTGGATACAACATGAAGCCTAATGCTTTCATGTTGAACACGACGGACCTGGTTAATGAATACCTCGTGACGCCATCTTTACCTAATGATTTTAACCTGTAATATGATACTCCCTGATATGGCAGAATATCTGTAATAGCTCCTGAATTCACAGTTTTTCTCGGAGAAGTCTGTAATGTTTCAAATACTTCGAATTGGACCCCATCTCTTGATTTCTCGATCGTTAGAATATCCGTTTGCTGATCCGGCATGATCCAGCTCAATAATACCTGGTCGGCTGCAGGATTTGCCTGGAACGAAGCGTTCAGTTCTGCTACCCGGGTGTTATTATTCGGTATAATCTCGATAGCACATACTTTGGCATTGTCTATCACACTGGTGAATGTGATGTTCAATGTGCCGTCAGTAACATTTATTGTGCTGAAGGTTTCAACTTTTGCAGTGCTGGCGCCGGCCTGTGCATAGATGTCATAATTAGTCAATGCACCCTGGCCGTTTTCAATGTTGACATTAAACTTACGGGCATTCGCAACAGAGAAGAAACATTCAGCAAAGTGCAACTTGACTGTATAACTGCCATTTGTAACAGGTACAGCGTAGTTGAAATTACCGAAGCGCTCGGTCTGATAAATTGCATCGTTTGTTGTTCCTGCGATGGCGTTGGCATAACTGTAAAGCAAACCACCATTAAAGTTTTTGTCTGCCGACCATGTTTGTCCACTGAATGTTACAGCAGGTCCGCCTGCATTAATAAGTGTCGGGTTGACAACAGGTATACTTACGACCGTAACTTTAAATTCATCTTCAACAAAAAGTCCCTGCGCATCGGTCACCTTTACTTTCACATTCGCTGTACCAGTAAGGTTTGCAGCAAAAGTCAGCGTCAGATTGGTGCCACTGAATGATGCAGATGTTACCAGCGCAGTGTTTGTGTTTCCACTCACACTGAATGTGAGATTTGCGACTCCCCCGTCATCACTGAAGTTAGCTGGTAAACCAAGAACCAGTGAAGGTGTATTCATGTTTACAGACTGATCCGGAATTGGCGTAGTAACTACTGGTGGAACCAAAGGAGCGCTGATCGTAACTTTAAATTCATCAGTTACTGATAGCCCGGCGAGATCAGTTGCTTTCACTTTCACATTAGCTACACCTGTTTGGCCTGCGGCAAAATTGAGTGTAAGATTTGTTCCGCTGATAGTGACTGTCGGGATCATCGCCGTATTTGTATTACCTGCGATCGTATATGTGAGGTTGGCCACACCGCCGTTATCTGCAAATGTGTTTGCAATACTTATCACTTTAGAAGTTGTGCCTTGCGTTACCGTCTGATCAGGTATGGGATTGGCAACCGTCGGCGGGCCTGTCAACACTCTCAGGATAAATACATCTTCGACCATTGCACCTTGCGCATCCGTCGCACGAATTCTGAATGTAGATGCACCTGATACTCCTGCAGCGAACGTGATGGTCAGACTCGTTCCGGTGATCTGGGCAGTCGGAATCATCGCAGGATTTGTATAAGCCGGAACTGATAATACCAGATTGCCTTTTCCACCATCATCGTCGAACACGTTAGCCAGGTTAATCACTGCGGATGTCTGTTGCCCTAAACCAAAAACTACATCCGGATAAGGCGATACAATCACTGGCTTTGTATTCGCTGCTACTGTTACCACAAAGTTGTCTTCAACGAAAAGACCCTGGGAATCTGTAGCTTTTACTTTAATGGTTGCAGTACCGGTTTTACCAGCGCCAGTGGAAATTGTAAGGTTGGTACCACTGATCGTCGCCGCTGTCACTAAAGCTGCATTGGTATTTCCGGTAACCGACAACGTTATATTGGCCGGTCCGCCGTTATCAGTGAAAGTATTTGAGAGACTGATCACTTTGTTCGTTGTACCGCTGATAAGCTGCTGATCCGGAATCGGGACACTGACAACCGGAGCAGTATTGACTGCAGTAACAGTTACCACAAACTCATCTTCAACAAACAATCCACCTGCATCAGTTGCTTTCACTTTAATAGTAGAAATGCCATTCACACCGTTTCCGAAAGTTAATGTCAGGTTCGTACCATTGATTACGGCACCAGTGACCAGGGCCGTATTCGAATTTCCGCTTACAGAAAGTGTCATGTTAGCAGCGCCAGCATCATCAGTAAAAACGTTTGCAAGACTGATGACTTTGGAAGCGGTTCCCCCAGTCACCACCTGGTCGGGTATTGGTGTTGTAAGATCCGGAGCAGTATTTGCCGGAGTGGTGCTGATTATTTCTATGGCTGAAACTTTTGCATTATCAAGTACTGAAGTGAATGAAATATTTATTGCACCATCAGAAACGTTTACAACGAACTGTTCTGTAGTCGCTACATTCTTGCCGACTTTTGCAAAGATGTCATAGTTGGTAAGTGTGCCCTGGCCATTCTCAATATTGACATTGAATTTACGCAGATTGGATGCCTCGAAGAATACCTCTGCGAAATGCAGCTTAACTGTATAGCCACCATTTTCTACAGGAATGCTGTAGCTGAAGTTGCCAAAACGTTCGCTCTGGTACAATGCATCGCTGGTTGTTCCGGCGATGGGTTCGGTGGTGGAGAATGTACTTCCGCCGGAATAGCTGTTGTCTGCCTGCCAGGTCTGCCCGCTAAAAGTAACTGCAGTTCCGCCGCTATTGATGAGTTTTGTAGCCACCGGTGGCGTGTTCGTTACAGTAATCCTGAACTGATCTTCGATAAACAATCCCTGTGCGTCAGTAGCCCTTACTTTTATATCCGATGAACCAGTAAGGTTTGAAGCGATCGTCAATGTCAGGTTTGTGCCGTTGACAACTGCATTTGTGATGAGACCAGTATTTGTATTTCCTGTAACTGTAAAAATCAGGTTACCCACACCGTTATTATCACTAAACGTGTTTGCCAAACTCATCGCTACATTTACCGTATTCTTCACTACCAGCTGATCAGGAATCGGATTCGTGATAGCCGGAGGCGTGTTAGCCGTTATTTGCGGTACCACTTCAATAGCAGAGATTTTCGCATTATCGACAACGCCTGTGAACACGAGATTAAGTGTTCCATCACTGACATTAATATTGGTCAATGATTTAATGATTGCCTTAAAACCACCACCCGCATCTGCTACAATGTCGTAGTTAGTCAGCATCGGTTGCCCTTCTGCGCTCACATTGAACACCCTTTTTCCTGTGGTAGTGAAGAATATCTCTGCAAAATGCAGTTTTACAGTATAGCTTCCGTTGGCCACAGGTATATTGCAAGACATATTTCCCCATCGCTCCGTCTGATATAAAGCTGGATTATCTGTATTGGAAATATTATCGCTTGTACCAAATGTGTTACCTCCACTAAAATATTGATCAGCACTCCAGCTTCCCTGGGTGAGCGCCGGACCACCGGCGTTTATTTTTGCCACAGGAGGAACATTTGCGGATACATTCACATTGAATTCATCCTCGGCAAACTGTCCGGTGTTGTCTGTGGCTTTTATTTTGATTTTTGCAGTACCCTGTGCATTGGAAGCAAAGGTCAATGTCAGATTAGTTCCACTGACAGTTGCGCTCGGTATAAGCGCTGTATTTGTATTTCCGCTGACGCTGAAACTAAGGTTTGCAACACCATTGTCATCGGTAAACACATTTGCCAGGCTGATCACTTTAGAAACTGTACCCAACAGGATTTCCTGGTCGATAACCGGATTGACCAACGCTGGTGCGGTAGTAACAATATTCATGAAATCATACTGAGCCTGGAAAGTTGTTGTTGTGCCTGAATGGGCAATCAAACCTACCGCGATTGCATCAGGACCCTGCAGTTTTGTTGCAAGTGCGCCAGTTACAGTAAATGTTCCCAATGTTACAATGGTTGGATTGACATTCGTGCTATACCTGGCAGTAACTACCTTCGTCGCAGGGTTTATATCCAGGTACAGGAATATATTACTTGCAGAAAGAATTCCCGATACGGAATAAAAAGTGTTGAAAGTTGTGCCACCTGCATTTTCTCCAAATATCCGGATACCCGGAGTACCGCCACCCGTAGCGCCTGAAAGTGCAATCGCAAGAAAATTATCCTGGTCACCGGTTCCGATAAAAATACCATGACGATGGTTGTCGTTCAGGGAACCTTCTGAGAGACCACTAAAGAAAGGCCCGATCAGGCTCGATTGAACTGAGAATGGTGGAGAGCTGGCAGAAACAGCATACCCGAACTGAAATCCGTACATCTGCTGATTCGTTGATGCCTTTCCGTTATTGGCAGGGAAACTGGCAAGACCCACTGCACCCCCCATGATCAGCCCGGGATCATTTGGATTGTACAGCGCATCAGGATCTGTACTATTATTGACCATCAACCCGGTTAGTCCCATTCCAAAAAGGCCGGTACCGGGATTTCCGTTAAGGAATGGATACAGTATTGTCGTCGGAGTGTTTAATCCGTTTGTTGCATCGTGATGAAATGGATCAACAATATCAGGTTTACCATCATTGTCATCGTCAGTATCATTCTTATCTGACACAAAATCACCGTCGAAATCTGAAGGGAAGCTTAATGGATTACACGGGTTGGTTCCATTGTCGGCTTCATCTGCATTTTTATATCCATCATTATCATCATCCAGCGACCAGCTCGTCGTATTTCCGGTACAATTTCCCGTGCTGCTTCCATCCGGTGTAAAAATGAAAATTTTCTGGGATCCGTAATCAGCAACCCATATACTTCCATCGAAAACCTGACCAGCGGTTTGTGCGGTGATATCCAGCGGATTCGAACCAAAACCGGAAGCAAATACTTCTTTCGACACAATATAGGTACCATCATTGCTCATCTTCATCCGCCAGATGTTACCATTAAAATCAGCTGTAAAAATGTCACCCACCAACTGGGCATTAAAATAATTTGGCGAGAGATATTCTGTAATTCCGTTAGTGGAAGCAGTAAACGTAGTCAATGCACCATCATCAACGCCTGGCATATAAAAATTGCCTTCGCGCGGATCAGCCATGCTTGAAGGAACCGGAGGCCAGTCGGAAGTTGGCGAAAGACTAAATGTACCTGAAGATCCGGATCTGTAGTATAAACCTGCACCATCGGGATTAGCGCGAATCGGCGTTGGATGGCCACCATAAATCGGACTCATTCCGGGCTTCGACACCAGGTGCATATTATCCAGGTTATTTACACCAGGGAATCCATTGGTGGACCCATTGGAGCCTGGTTCAGAAGACTGGTATTCGTTGGTTACATTTGATGAGTTGAAATTTTTTGGATATCCTCCCCATCCCTGGTTCGCGCCATTATCGATGGTGTACATCCTTCCTTCCTTTCCAGGCGCTTTTGTGATTACGATATCATATGCATTGCGATACCCTGGAGAGTGTATCTGTACAGGCCCATTTTCCACCAGCCTGGCCTGGTTTCTTCCGTTATTGCCGCCCCAGGGATCACCCTGATCAATGGTTTGGGGTGAACCTGGTAAAGAAGGATTATAATCTGGATTAGAAATGTTTGTCCTTGTCGGGTCGTCCAGAGTAGGAAGATCATAGATGTATTTGCTATTGCCGGAACCTCTTACCGGGAGGCTGTTAATAGTGTTCAGGTCTATTTTGAGAATTGCAGCCGAAAGAGCATATTCAGTAATAAAAGCGAAATTGTTTGAAGGGCCTCCTGCATTGGTACTTCCACCAACAGCTACATATAGTGTATTTGTTGAAGCGTCGAGCTGTAAACCGTTGTTAGAATGATTTTCTTCGGATCTCGGTAACCCACGCACTATATCGACCTTCTCCCAGGAACTTCCATTCCAGGTCAGCCTTGAAATGACTCCTGAATTGGTATCCAGGTTTACATCTCCCGCAGTACCACCGCCCCCAACTCTCGGATCACTTGATGTAACATAAATAACAGGATTTGAGGCCGTACCTACCACAAGTATACCGGTAACCTGGCGGACGGACTGGTTGTTATTATTACTCCCATCGTCGTTATGGTTTTGAATCGCCAGAACAAGATCGATGGTTTGCGAATTTGTTACTGAATAACTGTTGCCATTTTTACTGATAGAGTACACCATTATTCTTCCCACATCCATACTCACATACAATTTGCCATCCGGGCCGAATTGCAGCGAAGTCGGGTTCTGAAGATTGTTAGCTCCCTGTAATTGTGCGAGCGTAAAATTGTATTGTGCCTGGAGTGATGTGAGAGATAAAAATATTACTCCCAGTAGCAGGTAAATTTTTTTCATTCTACAGTTGACGGATTGGTATAATTTAATCATGGTAACAGCTAGTTTTAGGAAAATGGTTTATCCAGATGCCACCAGTTTGTAGACACTGAACTAGGATTGGAGCCAACAAGAATCAGAAATCAGGTGAAAATTTGCGAACTAAAGAGGAGCACTTAGGTAGGGCGTTTCGCGTGGATTGGACAGGTTCGGTAAAATTAAAAAAAAATATGATTGTAGGAAGTGGTATGAGAAATTAAATGTGCGAAAAAATAATAATAATGGATTTATCCACATTAACGTTGACGAATGCCTGATTTATAAAGACATCCGCCACTTCGTTTCATCCTGATTAATTGATCCCAAATTCAGGGTGCTTATTTCATCAATACAAGTTAATCCCTGAATATGAATTAATTAGAAGCATTCACGGATTTCGCATGGTTGACAGTTGTCTTAAAGTGTAATAGAAGATTGCGTACATTGAGCCAAACAGAATTGTGAACCCCCAGGCTCTCGGATGATGAAAAGGTGCCATTATAGTGCTCATCGTATCATAAAATAATGGAACCGGATTTGTGATTATATCCCAGGTGTTGTATCGGAGGTACCGTCCAAGGTATATGCCATAACCTGTAAGGGCAAGACATACTATGACTATTAAATTCTGCAAATTTTTTTTGAAATAGATTGATAACCAATCTTCAATCATCATAATCGATATAAATCCGAGTAACAATCCGTTCCAGCTTGCAGATGTTACCAATAAAATATCTGCCCATCCCGGGAAATCCTTTCGTGGCTCATAATGAATCAGGTCGGTGATAAGGTAAGGAGCATTCGGGAGAAATAAGAGCCAGGAAACAAAGAAAAACGCGCTTAAGAGCAAATGCCAATTCCGTTTCAATAAAAGAGATGCAAATAGTACCGGAATGGAAGCCAGGAAAATGTTCCAGAAATAATTTGCGTAATGCAGATTACCGGTAAAAAATATCCGGATAATCAGAATGACAAATGTAAACACCACCGACACCGATAACATCCGCAAAAGTGCATTGTATTTGGATTGTTTCATATCGAAAAAAGTTTAGGTAAAAAAATAATGATACCAACGATTGCACTGATCACTGAAGCCAGAAGAACAGCAGCTGCAGAAATATCTTTTACCTGGTTGATTACAGGATGCAGATTCGGTTCTACAAGATCGCAGAGTTTTTCAATTGCTGTATTCAGCATTTCAGTTGCAAGAACAATGGAAATGCAAATCAACAGTACTATCCATTCCATTGAGGATATTTTCAATAAAAATCCGGCGACAATTACACCCAATGCCAACAACAATTCAATTTTTCCATTTGTGTCTTTTCTGAAGAATAGCAGCAGGCCGTTAAAAGCATATCGGAAAGCATAAAAGAAGTTATAACTGCGTTGCATAGATTTATTTTTCTTGTCCGGGTAAAGTCGGTTTACTGACTAAAGTTAGGATATGCAGCAGTTGGGTTAAGAAACAACCTGCAAATGACATGCAGGCTGTTTCGTGTGCTTCATGGGTTTTTAATATCAGGCAGCAGCGGTTGAAAGTGTTTCCTTATTGTACCAGTTCACTTTTCTGCTGAAGTACATAGCAACGGCCAGGATGATGAATAGTCCGATACTTCCGATCAGTAATGCAGTATCTTCCAAACGGATGAGAACAAAGATGAATCCATAGAGTGTCGTCATGGCTGCACATAGAATTACTGACGGCATCAGTTTACGGAAATGCATAGCCGAATACCATGTAATCAATGTAATTGTCGCAATGGCGGCGGCACCATAAGCGGAATCGAATTCGATGAACTCACTGAATGAAAGAAGTAAGGTGTAGAAAATCACCAGGGCCAATCCGATCAGGATATATTGAACAGGGTGCATTGGTCTTTTCTGCAACAGTTCAACAATAAAAAACAGGGCAAACGTAAGACCGATAACGAGTATCGCATACTTAACTGAGCGATCTGTCTTTACATACTGATCTGATGGTTGAAGAAGTGTTACACCAAATGCTAGTTTTTCGGGTTCGAAGCCAACTGAACTTAGTATGGTATTGAACGGAAGATTCGCTCTGTTAAATTTCCAGCTCGCCGTAAATCCTTTATCAGTGATTGTTCTTTCCGCTGGTAAATTGTTGCCATCAAATGAGGGACTGTTCCAGTCGGAACTGAGTTCAAACGAACTGTTCCCGCTAAGAGGGATAAAATGTAATTGTTCGCTGCCTTTTATTTTCAGGGGCATTTTAAAACTGATGATTCCATTACTCAGATTTTTCAGATCTAACGGAGCAGAAAGGCCTGTTTTCGCAAGATCGTGGGAAGGCAGGCCCGGTGTAAATTCGAGAGAATTACCGTTGATTTCAGCAATAATTTTTTCTTCAATGCCTTTAAAGTCTGTCAGGCCAAAACAGATTTTTGTGTCATCCCAATCGACAAATTCAGCGGGAACATCTTTCGGTAGTTGAAATTTGATCTGGCCCTGCGATAACAGACTGGCATTATACAGCATCACTTTGTAAATCGATTTTTGCCTGATGAGATGTTTCACATTTCCACTGATGCTGAGATCTTCGGGAATCAACCAGAAATGTCTTTCCTCAATTTCACGAACACCACGATCGTTTGTGACCCAGGCTTTGTAGGGAACGTAAACAAACGGCCCGGAAATGGTTTGTGAAGAGGCCCACATATTGCTCACTTCAGTAACCACGGTCTCATTTCTTTTTTCTCTTTCAGAAACGAGGTTGTCGATCAGCAAAGTCGGGATCATGAGTACAACAATGAGACATGCAGTGATGATGGCTTTCATCAGGGGATTGGACTTTACAGGCTCTTGCGGTGCAGGTCGTTGTGCCTGCGGGTGTGATGTTTCCATATGTAATGTTTGTAAATAATTGATTGGAGCTGATAATGAGTTGAAAAAATTTCCGATGAGTGTAGCATTAATAAATATTGCGAGTCTTGCACTTGAACAAAGTATCGCGCAGCACAAAAGAGCGGTCTTGAAAAAGTGAAAACCATCTTCGTGTTGCGAACTCAATGAGTTAAGCAGCACAGCTGCAGTGATGCCATACAAAAAACAGATTGTCATGCATAATATCAGGAAGATAAATGGCTTTCGATGGGAGTATGAAACTTTCCTGTTGATCAGAAACAGTGCAATCAATAATATTGGAAGTACTGGTGATGATGCGATATACACCATGGGAAATACCAGCAGAGCAATGCTCCATTCGCCATCGAGCATGAATTGCAACGATATCGAAAATAGTATGGATGAAAACAGGCAGGTCAGAAACCAAAGCCGTGCAACAATGCCTACAAGGTTCCAGTTTATCATATTTAAAAGTACTTTGTAATTCAAAGTGTAATGGCAAAAAAATATTACCCGATATTTTTGATCATTTGTTCCAGTGCATCAAGATGGGATTTAAATGCTTTTTCACCCGATTTTGTTACGGAATATAATGTGTTTGTTTTTCTACCAATAAATCCTTTCTGCACCTTGACATACGCGTTTTCTTCGAGTGTTTTCAGGTGACTAGCGAGGTTGCCATCTGTAACCTGGATAATTTCCTTTAGTTCATTGAAGTTAACAGATGGATTCACCATCAGGGCGCTCATAATTCCAAGGCGTATCCTGCTGTCAAAAACTTTATTAAGATTTTCAATCGGATTCTTCATCGATACAAATCTATATTCCGTTTGGTCAGCTGTTTGTTTTTCTTTCATATTTCCACCACATGGCTACTCCGTATAAAATGTGCATCACACCAAAACCAACTGCCCAAAAATAAATTCCATTCTGTGGAGTAAGCCATAAAGATATAATACCAAGAAGGATTTCTGCGTAACCAAGAAAACGTATTTCACCAAGAGTGTACTTACTGCCATTTACTAACGCCAGACCATAAATGATTAATGATGATCCTGCAATCATTTCATATTGTTGTACATCGAGCAATTTGAGAATGATAAAACCACCGGCAGCCATTGGCAACAATGTATTCCAGACCAGACGTCTTGCTGCGGTACCCCAGATAGGAACGCCTTCTCTTTTGCTCCTTAAAAATGTGAAAAAAAATGCAGTAACAGTTGCCCCGATAAGAACAAGTGCAGCTATTGTTATCAGATCCTTCTGCAGGCATTCCATGCAGGCATCAGGAGACTGGATTTCTTTATTGTAAAAGTCCCTGATTCGCTGTAAGGCTACTCCCGCCCCAATCAGTGCACAGGTGCCGGCAGCAATACCACTCCATCCGCTCAGACTTATAAAACGGCTGCTTCTTTCCATCATTTTCCGGATATCCCTGAGGGCTTCCAGATTTTGTTGCGTGGTCGACATTTAAAGTACTTTGAAGTACAAAGTAAGTGGAAGATATCCTGATTAGCAAATAATCGCCGGTATTTTTATCAGCAAATTGAAAAATTTTGCAAAACCAGGGAACATGAATTTCTGAAACCGGGCGATACTTTTTCAGATCAACCGCAGCAGGGTTATTATTTTACAAAAGACATGACAGGCTTATCTAACGTCAAAGGCTACTGCACTTAACTGCAATAGCCTTTGACGAATATTAGTGTTAATGCCCGGTTCTAATTTACCACCAGCCTTGCATGTCGTTTTGTACCGTTCTGATCGATTTCAACGATATAGGTGCCAGGCCTGAGTGAAGGTGGCAGTCGGAAACTCATGATCGTGCGTGTGCCACGTTCAATCTTTAACCCGCGATAAATTTCAGCACCCTGTACGGTGAGGATCCTTATTGAAATTGTTTCATTCGGACTTTTCAGTGGGAATTCCATAAACACGAGACCGGTGGTCGTATTCGGGTTCGGATAAATCAGGAACGCTGATGATTCCAGGTTGAATACCACTGAACGAACAACGGAATAGCGTATTATTCCATCAGTGCTGTGCGTTTTCAGCCTGTAGTATGATATTCCTTTGAACGGACGTATATCAACATACTCACCTGAATGTTGCGTTTTTCTTGCTGATGGTTCAATCGTTTCGAGTTCTTCAAATTGAATGCCATCCGGTGAACGTTCGATTGTCACCGCCCCCGTTTGATCTTCCGGGAGGTTTTTCCAGCTCAGCTTCACTTCGTCGGCAGTTAGTATTGCATCAAATGATGCATCAGGTGCGGCTATACGTGTACTGCTGTTTGGAATGATCTCAATCGCGCAGACTTTCGCATTATTCGTGACAGTGGTGAACGCGATATTCAGCGTTCCGTCGGTTACCGAAATGTTACTAAAGGTTTCGACTTTTGCAGTGTTTGCACCAGCCTGAGCATATATGTCGTAATTGCTAAGCGTTCCTTTACCATTTTCAATATTCACATTGAACTTACGTGAATTGCTGGTAGTGAAATAGGTCTCGGCAAAATGCAGCTTAACTGTGTAACTGCCATTCGTCACAGGCACTGCATAATTGAAATTGCCAAATCGCTCAGTCTGGTAAAGGGCATCATCCACTGTGCCATTGATGGCAACTGAACCATAAGAATAAGAGGTGCCACCACTGAAGTTTTTATCTGCCGCCCAGCTCCTTCCACTCAGGGTTACTGCAGGTCCTCCGCTGTTGATGAGAATAGAATTTGCTACAGGCGCACTGGTCACCGTTACAACAAATTCATCTTCTGCAAACAATCCCTGCGCATCCGTTGCCTTCACTTTGATATTCGCAGAACCTGTAATATTTGCTGCAAATGTGAGTGTAAGGTTTGTTCCGTTGAACGATGTACCGGTCACTAAAGCAGTATTGGTATTGCCACTTATGCTTAGTACGAGATTAGCTGCCCCTCCATCATCGTTGAAAGTATTGGCAACAGCTACTACCAGGCTCGCTGTATTAACGGTTACTGATTTATCTGTTATTGCATTTGCAATTATTGGAGCTGAATTGGCAGCAGAATTTACTGCTACGTTGAATTCATCTTCCACAAATAATCCCTGTGCATCTGTGGCACGCAGTTTAATGGCCGACATACCCGTCTGGCCGCTTGCGATGTTGAGCGTAAGATTGGTGCCGTTGATTGAAGTACCGGTAATCAGTGTTGTATTCGTGTTACCTGTTATACTATAGGTCAGATTGTTTGCTCCGCCATCATCATTGAAAGTATTTGAGAAGGCTACAACAAGACTTGGAGTGTTCACCGTTACCGATTTATCAGTGATCGCATTGGCAACCACGGGCGCTGTATTTGTTGGTCCGCCCGAATTGCTGAGAATCTCGATCGCACTGACCTTCGCATTGTTCGTAACTGTGGTGAAATTGATATTGATCGTTCCATCAGTTAAGTTGACATTGAACTGCTCTGTAGTTGCAGTGTTGGCGCCTACTTTTGCATGTATATCATAGCTGGACAACACGGTTTGCCCTTCAATGGTAACATTAAACTTGCGCGAATTATTCGTCGTGAAATAGGTCTCGGCGAAATGCAAAATTACCGTATAGCTGCCATTGGTTAACGGTATCGAATAATTGAAATTGCCGAACCGTTCCGTCTGGTAGATGGCATCATTGGTTGTTCCCGCAATTGCATTACCCACTGAATAAGTCGAACCACCGCTGAAGCTGTTATCAGCTCCCCAGGTCTGACTATTAAATGTCACTGCCGGGCCACCAGCATTGATCAGTTTCACGACAGTGCCCGGGCCTCCGCCGGTCATAGTAACAATAAACTCATCTTCCACAAAAAGACTTCCTGCATCTGTCGCTCTGAGTTTGATGGTTGAAGAGCCAGTCTGACCGGAAGCTATGGTGAGCGTAAGATTGGTACCGTTTATCGAAGTATTTGTGATCAGGGATGTATTCGTATTTCCTGTGACACTATAAGTCAGGCTGCCAGTACCACCATCATCACTGAAAGTATTCGCAAAGGCAACAACCAGGCTTCCGCTGTTTATCGCCACTGATTTGTCCGTAATAGCATTCGCTACCGTAGGCGCCGCATTGGCGGCAGAATTTACAGCTACGTTGAATTCATCTTCCACAAATAATCCCTGTGCATCTGTGGCACGCAGTTTAATGGCCGACATACCCGTCTGACCTCCTGCTATTGTGAGCGTCAGATTCGTACCGTTGATGGAAGCATTGGTGATCAGCGATGTGTTGGTATTGCCTGTTACAGAGTAAACCAGACTGGCTGTTCCTCCGTCATCAGAGAAAGTATTTGCAAAGCCAACTACAAGGCTTGGCGTATTCACCGTTACCGATTTATCTGTTATTGCATTTGCAATTACGGGAGCGGTATTTGCTGGCCCACCGGTATTGCTGAGGATTTCAATCGCGCTGACTTTTGCATTGTTCGTGACTGTGGTGAAGTTGATATTGATCGTTCCATCAGTCAGGTTCACATTGAACTGCTCAGTTGTGGCAGTATTCGCTCCTGCTTTCGCATGGATATCATAGTTGGACAGAACGGTCTGCCCTTCTATCGACACGTTGAACACCCGTGCGTTGTTTGAAGTGAAATAGGTCTCAGCGAAATGAAGTATCACGGTATAACTACCATTCGTTAACGGTATAGAGTAATTGAAGTTTCCGAACCGTTCTGTCTGATAAATCGCATCGTTGGTTGTTCCGGCAATTGCATTGCCCACTGAATAAGTTGAACCACCACTGAAGCTGTTATCGGCTCCCCAGGTTTGTCCATTGAAAGTAACCGAAGAGCCGCCTGCGTTGATCAGTTTCACTGCAGTACCGGTACCACCGGTTACAGTTACGACGAACTCATCTTCCACGAAAAGACCTCCTGCATCAGTTGCTCTCAGCCTGATGGTTGATGATCCGGTCTGGCCTGCCGCTATTGTCAGTGTAAGATTTGTACTGCTGATCGAAGTGTTCGTGATGAGTGAAGTATTGGTATTGCCCGTAACACCAAAGTTCAGGTTGCCTGCACCTCCGTTATCAGTGAACGTATTCGAAAACGAAACTACCAGGCTTGCTGTATTCACGGTCACTGATTTATCGGTGATCGGATTTGAAACAACTGGCGCTGAATTGGACTGACTTACCGACACAATGAATTCATCTTCCACAAACTGACCCTGAGCATCTGTAGCTCTCAGCCTGATGGTCGATGCGCCCGTCATGCCAGAGGCAATATTCAAAGTAAGATCAGTGCCGTTTATTGTTGTTCCTGTTATCAGAGCTGAATTACTATTTGCAGTTACACTATAGGAAAGATTGCCCGGCCCGCCATCATCAGAGAAAGTATTGGCAAATGAAACCACCACATTTGGCGTATTTGCATTTACATTCTGATCAGAAATTGCATTGGCAACTTGTGGCGCTGGATTTGACGGATCTGAAACAGTCACTAAAAATTCATCTTCCGCAGTCTGGCCACTTCCATTCGTTGCTTTAATTTTTACCAGGCTGGTACCGGTTGAATTTGAAAAATTAAGGGTAAGAGTAGTGCCATTAAAGGATGCGCCTGTCACCAGTGAAGTGTTGGTATTTCCGCTGATGCTGAATGTTAGATTTTCAACACCACCAGGGTCAGCGAATGTATTGGCAATATTGATGTCTTTACTTGCAGTCCCCAATGTAATCTCCTGGTTTGGTACCGGAGTTACAACTGTGGGACCGTTGATCGGCAGAATATCAAGAAAATCATATTGTGCCTGGTAGGTAGAAGATGTTCCAGAATAACCAATCAGCCCAACTGCAATGGCTGCGTTGCCATTCAATTTCGAAGCCAGGTTACCCGTAACCGTGAAGCTGCCGAGTATTACCTTATTCGTATTGACATTTGTACTGTAGCTGGCAGTTACCAGGCTGGAAGAAGGATTAACATCGAGGTATAAATAGATGTTGGTTGCAGAAAGTATATTTGAGACCGGTGTAAATAAATTTATCGTTTCGTTTCCACCACTCTCACCAAACAACCTCAGGCCTGGTGTGCCACCGCCAGTTGCTCCGGAAAGAGCGATAGCAAGGAAATTATCCTGGTCGCCATTTCCAATATAGATTCCCTGTCTGTGGTTTGAATTGAGTGATGATGCATTCTGACTGTTGAAGAATGGCCCGATAAGACTGGACTGTACAGAGAAGGGTATCGGAGATGCCGGTATGGTATAACCGAACTGGAAGCCATTCATCTGGTTGTTCGAAGAAGCTTTTCCTGCATCAGCCGGGAAGCTGGCTAATCCAACCGCACCACCCATAATCAATCCCGGATCTTCAGGATTGAATAACTGAGCAGGATTAGCAGAATTATTAATCATCAGTCCGGTAAACCCAAGCCCAAAGAGACCGGTGCCGGGATTACCATTCAGGAATGGATACTGAATAGTATTTGGGGTGTTCATGCCGTTTGTGGCATCACGGTAGAATGCGTCATTGATATCATTAATTCCATCGTTATCGTCGTCCGGGTCATTTTTATCGGAGAGCTTATCACCATCAAGATCTGGCGGGAAACTGATTGCGCTGCAAGGATTTGTTCCGTTGTCCGCTTCGTCGGCATTTTTAAATCCGTCACCATCATCATCTAATGTCCAGCTGGTATTATTACCAGTACAGTTTCCGGTGGCGCCACTTGCGGGAGTAAAAACAAAAATTTTGTTTCCGCCGTAATCTGTTACCCAGATACTTCCATCAAAAGCTTCACCTGCACCCTGTATAGTAATGTCCAGGAGATTTGTAGCGAAGCCTGAAGCAAATGACTCTTTTGTGGTAACGGCAGTTCCCGCAGCGTTAAATTTTAAACGCCATACGGTGCCATTAAGATCAACGGTGAATATATCGCCGGTTATACCTCCATTAAAATAATTGGGAGATACGTATTCGGCCATTCCATTCGTGGAATAGATAAAAGTAGTTAGGGAACCATCGTTTTGGCCTGCAACAAGGTAATTTGCCTCACGGGTATCGGCCATATTCAGGGGTACTGGTGGCCAATCTGATGTTGGGGAACTGCTGAAAACTCTCGAACCGCCCGTTTTGTAATATAAGCCGGCGCCCGCAGGATTTGCCCGTAACGGATTTGGATGTCCTCCGTAAATAGGTGTCATACCTGGTTTTGACACCAGGTGCAGATTATCGAGGTTGTTTACAGTGGGAAGACTTCCGGTCGGGTTGGTAGAACCTGGCTCGGAAGACTGATATTCATTAGTGATATTTAGTGTATTGACATTTTTCGGATAACCACCCCATCCCTGGTTCGGACCATTGTCGATGGTGTACATCCTTCCTTCTTTACCTGGTGTTTGGGTCACCACTATATCATAAGCATTTCGGTAACCCGGTGAATGGATCTGAACCGGACCACCCGGTACCAGTTTGGCCATGTTGCGTCCGTCATTTCCTCCCCACGGGTCGCCCTGGTCAATGGTTTGCTGCGAACCTGGCAATGATGCATTGTAATCAGGGTTTGAAATGTTAGTACGGGTAGGATCATCAAGTGTGGGCAGATCATAAATGTATTTGCTGTTTCCTGAGCCTCTCACTGGAAGACTGTTGATGACGTTCATGTCGATCTTCAGGATCGCACTGGATAAAGCGTATTCACAGGTAAACACAAAATTATTCGACGGGCTGCCAGCATTGGTTATTCCACCTACTGACACATATAATGTATTTGTGGAAGGATCAAGATGCATTCCGTTTGGCGCGTGTGCTTCTTCAGATCTTGGAAGGCCACGGACCAGATCTACTTTATCCCATGCACTGCCTGTCCAGGTAAGTTTTGAGATGGTTCCCGAATTGGTGTCCTGTTGTTCGTCGTTTGCATTACCACCTCCGCCAATTCGCGCGTCGCTGGAGGCAACATACATTACAGGATTTGCAGCCGTTCCCAATACCATCAAACCGGTAATTTGCCTCGCCTTGTAGCCGCTACCGTTATAATTAAAATTGGCACCATTGTCATTGTGGTTTTGCATGTCCAGAATCAATGTTACCGTCTGCGTATTGGTAACCGAATAGCTGTTGCCATTTTTACTTATCGTATAAATTTTGATCGTGCCGTACTGTTCGCCGACATATAACTTCCCGTCCGGACCAAAATCCAATGTAGTCGGAACCTGGGACGATGTACCCTGGAGCTGCGCGAGATTAAAGCTGAACTGGGCTTTTAAGGAAAAGAAAGTGGAAATTAGAATACTGACGACGAGGAACGCCTTCCTCATTGCAAATTGCATTGATTGCCTCAATATATTCATCATAAAATACAGTTAGTTGGTTGTTGTTAGCCTCAGGCTGGAAACCGGGACCATTTAGGATAATGGCTAATAGCAATCACGGATGCAGATTGCATAAAAAGGTCCGGATCCAGGCATTAAAAAAAAGAAAAAGCTTTTGCGGAGAATAAGAGGGATGCTACGGTAGTGAAAATAAAGTACGGCGAAAAAAGGTGCGTAAAGCTATCTAAAAAAATTAATCCTAAAATTTGCCTTTCCGAAATTTTGTGCGAAATAATATTTTTTGAAAGGCCAGTTGATAAACCCTTGGTTGAGGCAAATGTCACTAATATTTGGGTTACAATTAGTTCGCTTAATTATTCTGCATTAAAATTAAATTAAAATATTTTAAAAAAAAATCTTGAATGTAAGGGATTGAATTTGCGTATAGCTACATATTAATTCTGATTACTTACTAATTAGGGGACATATTTTTCAACTAAAACCTGCAGGCTGAACACGGCGACATTATCCTTCACACCACTTCCTTATTTTTACCACAAAAAGCATGGCGATCAACCCCATCCGCACCGCACTGGTTAGTTTTGGAATATCTTCTAAAACCTTTCATGCACCCTTTCTTACGACCCAACCGGAATACCAACTGATCCGCGTTGTTGAGCGAAAAACCAAAGAAGCAGAATCAAAATATCCAGGAGTGAGAGTAGTCAATAGTTTTGAGACTCTTCTTGACGATCCCGAAGTGGAGTTGATCGTTATCACGTCACCCAACGAAACTCATTTTCCATATGCAAAGGCTTCACTGGAAGCCGGTAAAAATGTGGTGGTAGAAAAACCTTTTACAAATACTTCTGCTGAAGCGAAACAACTGGTAGAGTTGGCAGAACGTTCGGGAAAGATTTTATCTGTATACCATAACCGCCGTTATGTGGCAGATTTCCGTACAATGCAGGATATCCTGGAGAAAAACTTACTGGGCGAATTGCATGAATTTGTTTCCCATTACGACCGGTACCGGCCGGATCCCAGAACCATTGGAATCTGGCGGGAGAAAGCAGTACCGGGCAGCGGTGTATTTTATGATTTGGGTTCTCATCTGATTGATCAGTCGCTTGTTTTATTTGGTCATCCTAAAAATATTTATGCGGATATCCGCAGGCAGAAATCTTATTCGCTTGTTGATGACTATTTCGCTGTTGATCTCGATTATGGTTTTCTGAAAGTGACTTTGCATTCTGGAATGCTTATCCGCGAAATGGGTCCGAGATACATGATGCATGGAACAAAAGGATCTTATATAAAAAGCGGCGAAGATCCGCAGGAGGAAAGATTAAAAGCCGGTGAATTACCAGTTGGAGCCGAGTGGTGCCATGAACCTGAATCACAATACGGTATCATTCATACTGAAATCGATGGTAAGGTCGTACGTGAAATATATCCATCATTGAAAGGGGATTTTGGAGATTACTACCGTAATCTCTACCAGGCTATTCGCAATGGTGCACCTGTTTCGGAAAAAGCATCACAGGCACATAATGTAATCCGGATAATCGAACTTGCTTTCGAAAGCAGTGAATTAAAAAAGCAAATTCCTGTTACAGGACTATTGGGTTAAACGTTGAACTTTCTGCGTTTAACGTAGCATAAGTGCAGCTTTGCTCCTCAACCAGATCCACCTGTGCTTTAATTTTTTATTCCAGCGAAGATGATGGCCAAAATGCTGAAGCAGAGGCCTGCTTATTTCATCGATCATCCTGTAATTTGGAGAAGTTTCTTTTTCCAATGCGGCAAAAAGATTTTTCAACTGGTGGTATGTGTAAAGATTTATGGTGGCATTTTCTCCTTTGAAATACCGGTTGAGATGAATGCCCGTCATCGCATTAGAGTAGAGGTTTCTGACACTGCCTTGTCCTGACCAGATGCCTTGGTCATGAATCCGGTACACAGCCATATTATCATTGACGAACCATGCTTCTCCATTGGCAAGCAGCATTGCAAAAAGAAAAAGATCTTTGAAAAAATCCTGATTGACTGCAACATCATTGTTGATCGCAGATGCACGATACATAACGGAGACTGTCCGCACCAGGTAGGGTTCAAATAAAGTATCGAGAGTGATTTTTCTGTATTGCTGACCTGGAGTAAAATATTCGGCGCCCCAGGGTTCCATTCTTTTTTCCTTCTGGTAATAGTAGTCAACACGATGACAGACAAAACTTAATTCCGGAACTGAATCCAGTAACGCATGTTGTTTATTTAATTTATGGCGGTCTGACCAGTAATCGTCTCCTTCGCAAATGGCAATATATTCACCGCGACAGGCCTGCATGGTCTGTTTGTGGTTATTCATTGCACCGATGTTTTTGGAATGGCTGATGACCCGGATAATATCTGGATATTTTTCACGATACTCTTCGAGAATGATCGGGGTATTATCCTGTGAGGCATCATCGCCTATAACGATTTCATATGGGAGATCAGTGATCTGCATAAGGATACTGTCCAATGCTTCTCTTATAAACGATTGATGATTATAAGCGAGCATCATTACACTGATCACCGGTTTCATAAATTGTCTTTTTCGACGCTGAAGCGAACAATCCCTTCACGGGTTTTTACAAGAATCTTGTTACTGTATTCCAAAAGTAAATCACCTGGTTGATGATTTCTAAAATTATCCAGTATCCAGCTGTTGTAAATAATGTCGGCCTCAAAAAGTCTCCACCGCTGACCGTGGATTTCGATCGTCACGCCTTGTGTATTTATTCCCACAGATCTTATCTTCTTTACGATATCTGCGTCGGAATCCTGATTGAAATCGGGTAAAAACAGAGGGGACCTGCGGTTGAAATAGGTACCTCTCCCCTGTTGTGGATTGCCTGTTATCATAAAATTACCGGATTCGAGTAAATCCAGCGCTGATGAAAAAACCGTGCCTTCCAGTTTAAATGACATAAAATAAATCAAACCCTGGTCTATATCGGGTGTAATATCAACTTTCTCCTGGTAAATAATATCGCCTTCGTCTGCATGAGCATTCATAAAATGTGTGGTTGCTCCAATGAAATCATAGTCCAGATACAACACTCCGTTCAACGGAGTTTTTCCCTTCAATTCAGGCAGGTAAGTTGGATGAGTATTGATCAGCAATGCATCCGGAAATGTTGATTTTATTTTTTCCACAGGGAGAATGAAGGGACATCCATTGGAAATAACCATATCATATCCACCTGCCAGAAGCGCCTTCTCCAGCGCAGCTTTCGAGTTTTCATTTTCAGCAAATTGAAAATACGGTACATCAAAATGTGGCAAGTGCCTGTGCAATATACTGTTTTCAGGTACCCACAACTGTTCAAAATGATATTTGCTTTTTCTTGATAGCAGGACCTGGAAAACCGGAAGACGATTCCCTATAAAAAAGACTCTTTTCATGCAATCAGTTTGATGATTCGATCCATGTCACTGATATTTAACCGGTGATCTATCGGCAATGGCAAAAGATATTCTGCAAATCTATATGCCTGACTTTTTTCCGCAGCGTTTGTTCTCAGCTCTGGCCATAACACTGGTATGAAAATCCGATCCTTGATCATTTTTTCACGAATTCCTTTTCGGATACTGAGAAAAGGATATGCCATGGGTACTGCATTTACGGGCAATGAAGCAGAGAATTCGTTTTGCTGACCAATATTTTCATGCAAAAACTGATAATTTTCCCTTCGCTTTTTTATAATCCTATTGTAATCCAATGACTGAAGAATTCCGCTGGTTATAGCAGACATCTTTCGCAGAGGAATATTTCCCATCAGTTGTTCATTAGCCAGGTATTTTTCATATCCTGCTTCAGGAGATTTTTCCAGGCGGTCAAATAAATGCTGAATGCGGGCGGAAGAATCATCTTCTTCCAGGTACAAATCAGGATCATTAAATGGATAGAGATATGCACCATCAGGAACACCAAAAAATTTTCGCGCTGAATTAAAAGACGATGTTCCATTGATGTGTTCTGCAAAAAAGGCCTGCACATTGTCAACAACCAGGTGTTGAAATTTCGCTTTTAATCCGGCAATGTATTCATTTTTTAATCCAAAATAATTAACTGCCAGGAAAAGACTTTTATCGCCGGGCGTCTGTATCGTGCCCGCGATTTCCATTCTTTCGTTGACTTCATATTTAATTATTCTTACGTTAAGGTGTTCAGCTTTCTTGCTGAGCACATCGCAGCAATAGTCCGGTAAAAAAATACTCTTGAACTTTCCTGTTCGAAGAAGGTACTCAAGCGCATTTCTTCCGCTGTTGAGTCGTAGCGCTTTTGAATGCCACTCTTTACCTTGCTGCGGTTCTTCCCATTCGAAATATCCCCCGATTGCTTTCATACCAGTTCATAATTGAGTAACATCCCGTTGATTTCTTCGGAAGTGTTGTGCATTAAAACATCAATAATGGAAAGTGACGGCGTCCAGGCTTTGTTGAATTGCTGGTATTGTGTAAGTTTTGATTGGATAAAGAACAATTCAAGTCCTGCTTTTCTGAAATCTTCTTTGCTGTACAGGTCCGTACCGCCCATCGGATTGATATAGACTTCAGCATTTAATTGTTTGCAGATATCAAGCACTCTTTCCTGCGCATGCAAATGATCATTCTGAAACGATTCCACTTGCAGGAATTCCGGTAATGGAATATTCAGGTAGTCAAGAACTTTCATTACAGAAATTTCAGCAAGGGTTCCGATTGTGCCAGTTGACTCATTGATCACCGCATTTATCAATGGAAAAACATCCCTGAAATTTATTGCCTTTTTATAATTCTGTTCAATTGTTTTTAACCAGGTGTTTTTCCATCTGGAAAAACTCAAAGTGTGAATTTTTGTATCCCTGATCGATCTGAAAGAACTGATCTGTTCAACAGGAACTGTAAATAAAGATGGTTCTCCGTTGACCAAAATACGATTACGGTTGATCCATCCCTGCTTAATAAACGCAACATCATTATAAAAGACAAACTTATCGACTGCACAGATATACTGGAAATATCCGATGTAAGGAAAAAAGTATGGTTGCATGATTCCAACCTTCATCTTCAGTTCCTCCAGGATTTACGAATGATTGATGTAATTCGTTCAATCTCTTTTTCTGTCAATGAAAAATATAATGGAAGACAAAGTATGCGCCTACTGATGTCTTCTGAAACAGGAGCAGGATTACCCTTGACAAATTTTAGTCTGTTTAGCGATGGTGCAAAATAACGGCGCGTGAACACATTTTCTACCTGGAGAGCATTGAATGTTTTCAGCAAAATTTCTTCCGTAGGAAAAATTACTGGATAGTAGGCGTAGTTGTATTCGCAGTCGGGATTGATGGTTTGGGTTTGCAAAGGTATTCCGCTCAACTGTACATCATAGTATATCGAAAGTGCTTTCAATCTACCCAGTATCTCATCGGCATAAGGAAGATTTGCCAGGCCAAAAGCCGCATGCAGTTCAGAATTCTTTCCATTGATACCTACATCTTCAAATATTCCCGGACCATTGTGTCCGAAATTTCTATGAAATTCCATCTTCGCATTCAGGTCCGGGTTATTGGTAATTACCGCACCACCTTCTGCAGTATTGAACAGTTTTGTAGCGTGAAAACTTGCTGTAGAAATATCTCCGGATTTAAAAACCGATTCGCCTTTGTATTTTGTTCCAAAGCAATGCGCTCCGTCATAAATCACGCGGAGACTGTGTCTGTCCGCAATTTCCTGTATCGCATCAATATCACATGAATTACCAAATACATGCGCCGGCAATATTGCTGTGGTTTCGGGAGTGATCAGTTTTTCTATCGTCGATGGATCCATATTAAATGTAAATGGATCAATATCGGCAAATACTGGTGTACAATGTTGCCAAAGAATCGAAGATGTTGTAGCAACATAACTGAAAGGAGTGGTGATAATCTCTCCTTCCAGTTCAAGAGCCCTGATCGCAATCTGGATGGCGATTGTTCCATTTGATGTTACCAATAAATGTGGAACATCCAGCTTTTCTTTCAGTTTGGTTTCCAGTTGTACAAGCAGCGGACCATTATTGGTTAGCCAGTTATTGTCGTATACCTGTTTCACGTAACCGAAAAATTCTTCGATCGGCGGAAAAAAAGGTTTGGTTACTGTGATCATATTTTCAAATCTAAGGTATTGGTGAATGCAGTAATTCAGTACAAATCGACTGTCGCTGGCAATGATACGCTCTTTTGTTGTGGCGTTGCATCATCTCATGATGCCCATGAATTTTTTGATCTGCTGCATGTCCTGATCTGTTGTCTGCTCCATTGGCAGCAAAAACTGCCATTTATTTCGTTGTCGTTTCTTTTTTATTTCACTTTTAGTCAGCCATATTCTGAATGGAGTAACCAGGTTCAGTCTCCACCTATTCAGAGGCCGGTGAGTTGTTTTCTGCCGCATACTGATCGCCTCAGCATACTTATCTATTATATCCATCGAAGATTGAATTCCCTTTATTACCGCATTCCGGTAATCTTCAGTAAGGCGGTGCGGAGGAATATAATGGTCGAAGTGCAGCTGTTCATCATAGAAAAGCCTGTAACCTTTAGCCACCAACCGGATGCAGTATTCGCCATCTTCTCCGGCCGACAGTGTTGATTCTTTTCTTCCTGTCAGCAGGGACGGAAAGCCCTCATACATCTCA
Organism: Pollutibacter soli; assembly: GCA_029269725.1. GTDB lineage: Bacteria > Bacteroidota > Bacteroidia > Chitinophagales > Chitinophagaceae > Pollutibacter > Pollutibacter soli. Next base: position 817,400 of record JARJHS010000001.1, read on the forward strand.
TGAAAAAGCCTGGTTTTAGAACCGAGTCCCGCACCCCAGAGATACCCCCGTACTGTAACATCCCCTGTATGCTTCCCCTGTTTTCCGACAGCATAATCACCTGCAGTGCTCCAGAACCATGAAGGAATTTCTTTTTCGGATATGGGATCACTCTGTCCGCCGACTGCACCAATTTTATCATCTGAATTGAGTCGCTGATACATCTTTTCAACATAATCCGCAGCTAACCTGTTGTCATCATCGCAGATAATAAAATTGCTGAAACTGATCTTTGAAACACCGAGCGTCAGCGCGTGAATCTTTCCGGTTTTGCGTTCAGTGGCTGTCCTGAACGCGACACCTCGTTCGTGAAAAATATTTCTGAAGCTGTCAATCAGCTGCCCGGTATGATCTGTTGAGGCATTGTCAACAACAATTACTTCCCATGAAATTGGTGCAGAAAATTTCTGATCAGCCAGGTGTTCCAGGGTTTTTTCAATCCTGGCTGCCCCATTATAAGTACAGACTATTACAGCAATTCCATCCTGCATTCCGTAAAATTAAAACAAGAACAGATGCCGAGTTGTGAAAGTCATTAACAGATTGTTGAAATGAACTGAACTGCGTTATGAAACGTATTTTTGCACGCGCAACAATGGCACATCAGTATCAACCTGCGGTTAGTATTATCATTGCAACTTACAATTCGGCGGAACTTCTGCCTGAGTGTTTTGCCTCTATTGCATCTCAAACATTCCGGTCAATCGAAATTGTAATAGTTGATGGTGGAAGCACAGACGATACGGAAAAACTCGTGCGCAATTTCACCTCTTTCCCTGTCATTTTTCACCAGGAAAAAGATAGAGGTATTTACGATGCATTGAACCGGGGTACAAAACTGGCCAATGGCCGCTGGTTTTATTTTATGGGAAGTGATGATTTACTGTTGCCGGGTTTCAGTCAGCTTGCAAAGCAAATGAGAGATCCTAAAACCATTTATTATGGCGATAGCGAACCTTTTCATCGGTTACCCGGACCCGTTAATTTCATATTGCTGATCGGAAAATTCTCCAAATACCGCCTTGCAAAACATTGCATGAATCACCAGGTGATTCTCTATCCTGCCGGTATTTTTAAAAAATATCAGTATGAACTGAAATATAAAGTATCCGCAGATTATGCTTTGAATATAAGGGCCTGGGGTGATCAGGATTTCAGAAGAAAGTATGTGCCCTTACTGATTGCACGGTACAACGTAACCGGATTTTCTTCTGTCAATTCAGATTCTTTATTTGAAAAGGACAAACCGGATATCATCAAAGAAAGTATGGGCCTCGGTATGTACCTGAGGTATCGTTTTAAAATGATAAAGAAAAAAATCCTGCGCAATTGATATGAGTGACTATATCAGCAGTATTGATGTTGTGATTCCGTCGTTTCGAATGAACCCGGAATATATACTTCCGATGCTGGCCATGGATATTCCTCCCCAGGTGAAGACTACATTTATACTTGTTAAAGATCAACCGGGGCCCGTTCCCGACTCGATAAGGTATGCCAGGGGAAATTTTGAACTGGTAGTTCTTGTGAATGACCGGAATCTTGGATCTGCCGCTACGCGTAACCGTGGTATGGAAGCCGGTCATGGAGACTGGGTGCTTTTTCTCGACGATGACATCCGGGTGGAAAAAAACCTGCTCAGTATTTATATGGACGCTGCACTGAACCAGCCGGAAGAAATTGGGTTTATCGGTCTGATCGAATTGCCGCCGGCTCCCACTGCATTTGCTGCTGCCCAGTTAGCGAGTGGTGCCGTTGATATTTTCTTTATTTCGAAACACAAAACTTCTTTTGCATGGGCAGCAACTGCAAGTTTCATGGTCAGAAGGTCGGCAGTAAAAAATATCCGTTACTCAACAATCATTCCCAAGACCGGCGGTGGCGAAGATGTAGATTTTTGTTTTAAAATCCGCGAAAATAATGGCTTCAAAAATTTCAAAACATTACCCGAAGCAAAAGCCTGGCATCCCTGGTGGAACGATGGGAAACCGGATCTGTATAAACCCTTCCGTTATGGGATTGGCAACAGTTGGCTTGTTCAGCTCAATCCTAAAAATACTTACCGCGATTTTTTTAACACGCCAGAAACGATTCTAATAATACTCATTGCCCTGTGCCTTTCAATTATAATCAAACCATCTTGGGTACCCGTTATTTTGTTGTTCACTGCCATGTCGATCATCATTGAATTTCTAGCCAACCTGGCACAGGTTCAAAAACGACAACCTGGTGCATCACTCGCCGTCATCTTGTACACAACACTCATGCGACTGGCGCAGGAAACCGGTGTGGTATGGGGAAAAATAAAACGAGGCAGATTTGATCAGCTTGGCCTGCGTTTTCACTATGATGGAGCCATAAACAAATCAGGTTTTTACAAGACGAATACCTATCGGATTGTGAAGTGGATCTTGTATCCGCTCGCGATGCTGGCAGCCATTTACGTTCAACGTTAAAAGTGGAACGTAAAACGCCGACGTATAGCGATAGAAGAGTTGCTGAAAAAAGGCAAACGTTAAAACAGAATGCGCTAAGTATCTAGAAAACAAACTGCGTCATAAGAAGCCAACGTTTAACGTTCAACGTTATACGTTTTACGTTCAATCTACACCTGCGCCAGTCCATTCTCCGCCATCGTTCTCCTCAGCTGAAGCGTCTTAAAAAACATTCCCTGGTTCTTTTCCAGAGAATATCGTGAATGACATCCATGCTGAAGATGATAACAAACAGCAGCGAGCTTTAATCTCTTTTTATAAATGCCTTTGTTGATCAGTCTTGCAGCAAACTCATCGTCTTCCCATCCCCAGCCGTCGAAGGCATTGTCGTATCCGTTTACTGATACAAAGTCTTCGCGCCAGTAAGCAATATTGCATGCCTTAATATTCTGTGGCTGATCCCCGGCGGAGCGCATCAGAAAGGAAAGAGCGGGAACGCGCATCGCGTTGAATCGATTGTGGATATCCGAACTCAAAAAGTGTAGCGGTTGCTCCTTACCTCTCAAAAGATTTCTTGTAAGGTCATCACCGAGAAGTGCGCGACATCCCTGCACAAAACGATTTTCTTCCGCATTGCGCAAATGATCTTCAATAAATTTCCTGTGTAGGATGATGTCTCCATCGATCTGGATGATGTAGTCCGCCGTTGCTTTTTTCATCACCTTATTTAAGATGATGGATTTGCGAAAACCGCGATCCTCCTGCCATTCGTAGTGTATGGGAATGTTTGCCTTTCTGCTGAACTGTTCAATAACCTCCCATGTTTTTTCATTGGAACCGTCATCGCCAATTAAGATTTCATCAGGTAGCCGTGTTTGTTTCAATACACTTTCCAGAACCAGATTCAATGCCTGAGGCCAATTGTACGTCGCTAATAATAATCCGACCGTTTTTCTTTTTGTCATAAAGGTGTATTTCCATTGGCGGCCGCATTCGTTCTTTAAAATTGGAATTAAACCGGGGCTGTACTGAAAGCCTGCATTTCTGTTAGCCGTCTGAATAGCCCCTGTCTTTCGATCAGTTCGAGGTAAGTACCCCTTTCCGCGATTCTTCCGTTTTCAATTACTACAATTTCGTCCGCGTGTTGAATTGTACTCAGCCTATGAGCTATAATCAGACTGGTTCGTTGCTTCATTAAATTATTCAGTGCTTCCTGCACTATTTTTTCTGATTCAGTATCCAGTGCTGACGTAGCTTCATCCAGTAACATTACAGGTGGATTATTGAGTACAGCACGAGCAATGCAAATTCTTTGCCGCTGTCCTCCAGACAACTTCACTCCCCTATCACCAATATTTGTTTCATAACCATTGGCAGTGGAAAGGATGAAATCGTGGGCATTGGCAATCTTCGCCGCTTGAATTACCTGATCAATTGAAATGCCAGATTGTCCAAAAGCGATGTTATTGTAGATAGAATCATTAAAAAGAATTGAATCCTGGCTCACTATACCCATCATCGAACGTAAAGACCGCAAACTGTAATCCTGGATATCTGTACCATCAACACGTATTTTCCCTTCGTATGGTTGAATGAAGCGCGGAATCATATCCATCAATGTTGATTTACCTCCACCAGAAGGACCTACCAGCGCAATCGTTTTACCCTTCGGAATTTCAAGATTGATGTTGTTTAGAACTATTCTTTCATTGTATCTGAATGAGACATTCTCAAATTTAATTGACTCGTTGAATGAGGTAAGTTCACGTGCACCAGGCTTATCCCTGATCACAGGTTTTTCATCAATCAAACCCAAAACACGTTCCCCTGCAGCCAGGCCGGAGTGAATATTACTGAATGAATCAGTGATTGCTTTTGCCGGACGCATCACCTGCGAGAAGATGGCAATGTATGCTATGAAACTCGCTGCATTCAATCCTTCGTTACCGCCGAGGATAAGCCACCCTCCATACAATACAATTCCTCCTACCATCAATACCCCCAGCGATTCCGACACAGGCGAAGCCAGCTGCTGACGCCTGGCCATCGATTTTACAATACGGGAATACTTTTCATTTTCATCGTCGAATCGTTTGGTGATAAAGTCTTTGGCATTGAAAGCCTTGATCACCCTGATGCCATTCAACGCTTCATCCAGGTAACTGATCATCGTACCATAACTGATATGCGCATCCGCAGCGTCACGCTTCAATCTTTTTACAATCCTGGCGATTACCAAACCTGCAATCGGAATGATCAGCATTGACATCAATGTCAGTTTGTATGAGATTACGAACAGGACAACGAGATAGGCGATCAGTGTTAAAGGTTCCTTAAATATCACCTGAAGGGTACCTGTAACCGAGAACTGCACCACCTGCACATCAGATGCAACTTTGGAAATGATATCTCCCTTTCGTTCATTATTGAAGTATCCGATGTCCAGATTCATAACGTGGTCAAAAACTGATTTCCTTAAATTAAGCAGGGTCTGTATCCTGAGATTTTCCATGGTTCGCTGCGATAAATAGCGAAAGAAGTTGCCAAGAAAAACCGACAGAATGATCACACCGCATACAATCATCAGGGTTTTATAGATCCCAAAATGCTGGTTGGCAAGCGAAGCGTAGTAGTTGAACTGGTTGAAAATGTCGAAAAAACCCGAAGGCTTTTTTACGACCTGGCTTTTTTCCGGATTGAAAAGCGTATTCAGTAATGGTGCTACCAATGCAAGATTCAGGGTACCAAATATTACTGAAAGGATTGTAAACAGAATATAAGGTATGGCATATCTGCCCAATGGTTTTGCAAAAGAAAGCAGGCGAAAATAGGTCTTCATATCAGTGTAAAACTGTGCAAGTTACAGATTTCACTACGATTGCACTGAACGGCACAGCTGTTGTTGGATAAGCGGTTGTTAAAAACCTACTGATCAGAACCTGGTTTCACTGTTGGGTATTTTATGCCCAATTGTTCCATGTATGTTTTATACCTGGAGGGATCGTAATAATATTTTTTCATCTCCGGTCTGTACTCTTCCATGATTTTCCTGTTCAAACCATTGGCCGGTTTGTCTTTTTCAGAAATGATGGGTTCGTATTTTGTCATTTTCGTTTGTACGTTAACGAAATAAGCTTTTGCGGAATCCAGCAGCACAGGATTAATAAAAAGATCCAGTAAAGTCATCGCTTCAGCCTTTGCTCCGGAGATCACACCTTTATAGGCAATAGGCGTTGCCATGGTGATGGCATTTGCCCAATGATGCCCCGGAAGATTGGGTACATTGGATGGATAATACAGAGAGACAGTTGGTATATTCCAGGAAATATCTCCGATGTCATCCGAGCCGCCCATCAGGTTAAAGCTTGGATCTCTGGGTAAAAACAGTGGAGATAATTGTGTTGGTAACCCTGGAAAGCTATCTGTTGGTGCTCCCGACCGCACTTCTTTCTGAATAGCAACGGCAAGTGTCTGATCTTCCCTGCTCCATACGGGGAGGCCTACCTGCTTTATGTTCTCATACATTGCTTCCGCCATCGGCTGGTTGAAATGTGTCGGCCAGGCGCTGCCCAGCACCTGGTATGTCATTGTTGTTCCCGTCATCGCTGCAGATGATTCAGCGATTTTAATACAATCCCTGAAGTTTTGCATGATTTTGGGATAAGTACGTTCCCTGATAAAATACCAGACCGATGCTTCTGATGGTACTACATTCGGCTGATCACCCCCATCCGTGATTACATAATGAGAACGCTGGGTGGGCTCCATATGTTCCCGATGAAAGTTCCATCCCGTATTCATAAGCTCAACAGCATCCAGTGCACTCTTTCCGCGCCAGGGTGCTCCCGCTGCATGCGCTGCCTGACCTTTGAAAGTAAATTTTACAGAGACCAGACCCGTATAACCATTGTCGCCATAGCCCGTCGCGAGATTACTTCCAACATGGGTAAAAATACAGGCGTTGACATCTTTGAAATATCCATCCCGGATATAATAAGCTTTGGTTCCCAACTGTTCTTCGGCAACTCCAGGCCATAACATAAGCGTTCCCGGAATCTTTTCCCTTTCCATTATTTTTTTCAATGCAAGGGCAGAAAGAATATTCAGCGGCAGACCGGAATTATGGCCTTCCCCATGCCCTGGTGCACCTTGTATAATCGGATCATGATAAGCTACCCCTGGCTTTTGAGAAGCTTTCGGAATACAATCGATATCACTTCCAATGGCGATGACAGGCTTTCCGTTGCCCCATTTCGCTATCCATGCAGTTGGTATTCCATTAATACTTGAATCTATGGTAAACCCATTTTCCCGAAGAATCTTTTTAAGATAAGCCGAAGTTTCAAATTCCTGGAACCCTAGTTCAGCAAAGCTGAAAATCATGTCCACCATCTCCTGGGCCATCTTTTGCTTACCATCAATTTCCTTCACCAATTCTGCTTTCCAGGCTGCTGGAGAAGCGGCCATTTTCTTTGATTTTTGTGCAACGGCAGCAACAAACGGCGCTATAACAAATAAAGAACAAAACAACGGCTTGCGTAAGGAATAGTATTTCACTTTCATTTAGCTTAATATGAAAAAAACGTGAACAGAATCCAATCGGAGCCGGGTACAGATATCAAAGTTTAAGCGGGGTCGATCTATCGGAAAAGAGATGACAAGCGGATAAGCTAATGTAAGGAATAAAGTTTAATGCGTACAACTGACCTGAAAAGTAAGCGGTTTCGAATGCAGGAAGTGGAGATCAGCGCCCGGTTGCTAACGTGACCGGATAGTTGATGCCCCTGGTTTTGAGAATCATAGTTAAGATGATCGGCAAATTGTAATAAGTCAACTCAGCAACATATGAAAGTCGCATGTTGGCATAGCACTCGATCCGATAGATTCTGCCAGCACTACAGGCAAGCGTGGTCCATCAAAGTGCTAAAAGGAAATAAAAAGGTTAACTTAGTTGTGACATGAAAACCATACCAGTCAGGCATATAGCATCTGCGCAGAGGCTGCATAACGGTGCCGGTCGTTTCAGTGTACGTGACCTGGAACAGGTACTAAATGGCAAAGACCTGGTTCATGACCTGCATAGACATGATTTCTATTTTGTTCTGGCAGTACACAGCGGAAGTGGCATTCATGAAATAGATTTTGTGCAGTATCCCGTTCAATCCAATGCTGTCTTCATTCTACGTCCGGGCCAGGTACACAGGCTTGAACTTACTGCTGACACGACAGGTTTTTTGCTCGAGTTTGATTTATCATTTTATCAGCCAAAGAATACTATTGCAGAGCATCGATGGAAAAAGGCATCGGGGAAAAACTATTGCGAGATAGAAGACGCAAGGTTTAAAAAACTACATGTAATCCTGGCGAACATCTTTGATGAATATTTTTTGAAGCAGGAAGGATATATCGAAGCCATCAAAGCAAACCTTGACCTTTTCTTCCTTGAGTATATACGGCAAAGCAAAAATCAAAACAGCATTGTAAAAAGCGAAAGCGGATACATTCAGGAGCGATTTGAAGAATTTGTTCGTTTGTTGGAAACAAACATTGCCGGCATGAAAAATGTTTCTGATTACGCTGACCTACTGAGCCTTTCGCCTTACCAACTCAATTCAATAGTGAAGACTTCTGTAGGGAAAACTGTATCCGATCTTATAAATGACCAAATTATCCTCGAAGCGAAACGTCACCTGATTGCAACACCCGCCCAGGTGAAGGAAGTGGCAGACCAGCTGGGCTATGAAGACCCATCTTACTTCATCCGCTTTTTTAAAAAACATACAGGGCAATCCCCCGAGGCTTTCAGGAAGAACTTCAAATAAGTCCTGTTCAACTTCATAGGCGTCCTGCCAAAGGCCTAATTGCCAGTCCTAATTTTGTGTTCGTTCAGTTAACCAAAAAACAATCAAAATGAAAGCAAAAGCAAGACTTCTGATGTCACTTAAAATTTGGTTGGTAATCTATCCTTCCATCACACTATTTCTGTTCCTGTTCGGTCAACAACTGTCTTCTCTCCCTTTGTATCAGAGAACATTCATTCTCACGATCTCATTAGTTCCCTGGATGATGTTTGTCGGCGTGCCATTCGTGGATTTGCTTCTTCAAAAAGCCACAGGTAAAAAATCTTCAAAATAGAAACGCAATGACGTTAAAATCATTAATACTATTTTGGTTGGTTTGGATGGTAAGTGATTTTATAAAGCAACCTGGAATTGCATTAAGTGGAATAACGGTCCCGATGCCATTATCAGGTGCTACAAATAATGAAATATGAAGCAGCCGGCAATATTTGATGTCATTATTATCGGAGGTAGTTATGCAGGACTTGCAGCGGCAATGGCATTAGGCAGAGCACTAAGAAATGTACTAGTAATAGACAGTGGAAGTCCTTGCAATAAGCAAACGCCTCACTCACATAATTTTTTGACCAATGATGGTAAAACACCTGAAGAAATTGCCCGTCTTGCCAAACAACAGGTGCGGATGTATAGCTCGGTGAGTTTTCTCGAAGGTTTAGCAACGGCTTGTTTCAAAACTGAACGAGGCTTTGGCGTTCAAATTCACAATGGCGAGGAATTCACCGCTCGTAAATTAGTATTTGCAACCGGTATCAGGGACATCATGCCGTCTATTCCTGGCTTCGCAGAAAGTTGGGGTATTAGTGTGCTTCACTGCCCATACTGCCATGGCTACGAAGTAAGGCATCAACAAACGGGCATTTTTGCCAATGGGGATACAGCATATGAGCTATCTTCTTTGATCTCAAACTGGACAAATAACCTGACTGTTTACACAAATGGAAAGTCAACGCTGACAGAGCAACAGCAGACTAAGCTTACTGCGCATAGTATCAAAATTATTGAATCGGAAATCAGTAAATTGGAAAACATCAACGGCTACATCCAAAACATCTTGTTTACCAATGGTACTAATGCGTCGTTAAGAGCAATGTATGCCCGTCTTCCTTTCGTTCAGCACACTTCTATTCCGCAAGAGTCAGGATGCGAATTGACCCAGGAAGGGTACATTAAAATTGATCCGGCACACCGCACTACCGTATATGGCTTGTATGCCTGCGGTGATAACACAACCCGTATCCGTACGGTAGCGAATGCAGTGTCAATGGGTACAACTACTGGTTTGATGGTAAATAAGGAGCTGATAGAAGAGGATTTTTGAATAATGCAGACAGCTCAGCTCCTGCTATTTAAGCAGTAATAATTCAGGAAGGCACAATTATGTTAATGGATTTTCCATGAAACAAAAACGATAATATTATCCCTTTTCATCTTCCTTAAATTTTTGCTGCAGTACGTTCTTATTATTCCTGATCATGAGCTCCAGGGTATGTATTTCTGCACTTGACCAGAAAAGAATTTCCTAAGAGTGTTCAGCTGATTAAATATCGGTTTTAAAACACAAGTAAAATGAACAACAAATATTTAATAGTGCTTTTCTTAATGCTTGTTTCTTCTAACTTATTTGCCCAGGAAAAAAAAGAAATAATCATTGCCGATGTTGTTAGCGTTAAATCAAAAATTCTTCAGGAAGAACGAACTGCCTGGGTTTACAATCCCGATAAAGAAAAGGGAACCAGGATATATCCGGTTATTTTTGTTTTAGATGGTGAAATTCATTTCAAGTCTGTTGTTGCCATGGTTGATTATTTAAGTGGCGCCAACATTATTCCGCAAATGATTGTTGTCGGGATTTTACATACGAACAGGATAAAGGATTTGACTCCAGCTATCAAAAACACCGTAATCGATGGTCGTGAGGAAAATTCCGGAGGCGGTGATAAATTTATGTCGTTTATCGAAAGTGAGCTTTTACCTGTTATTCAATCAACATATCCGGCTGCTCCTTATCGCATACTTATGGGGCACTCTTTAGGTGGGTTAACGGTAATGAATACATTGGTACACCATAAGGATCTATTTAACGCATACGTTTCAATAGATGCAAGCTTATGGTGGGATAATCACAGTCTTTTAAATGAAAGTAAAGCAGCCCTTACGGCAAATAATTTCGCTGATAAAAAACTGTTTTTAGCGATTGCCAATCGCATGGAAAAAGGCGTAGATACAAGTGCTGTGCAGCAAGACACAACCGAAAACACAGAATTGATAAGATACAATATGCAACTGATCAGGAGCATAAAGGATAATCTTCAAAACAACTTAGTCTTTGATTATAAATATTATGCTGATGACAATCACAACTCAGTTTCTTTCATAGCTGAATACGATGCCCTCCGCTATATTTTCAGCTATTATAAATTTGATCTGTATCCCAGCTTTTTGGAAAACAAAAACCTGAGGTTAGATACATTGCTGGATGCTCATTATAAATCTGTATCCAGGCAGCTTGGTTACATCGTCAAGCCGCCAGAAAGTTTAGTGAATGGTCTTGCTTACTACTCATTGAATACAAAGCAGTATACAAAGGCTGAATATCTGTTCAGGATGAATGTTTCAAGTTATCCAAAAAGCTCAAATGTCTATGATGGTCTCGGTGACTTTTATTCAGCAACCAATGATAAAATAAATGCTGTAGTCTGGTATAAAAAAGCGCTTGAAATCGCAGAAGTACCGGAGACCCGGAATAAACTAAAAGTACTTGAAAATAAATTTTAGTATAGTGAAATGTAGTTTGACTACTTAAATATTAAAACCGCAAGGTTTGAAATTAGAAATATGCACATAAACGACCCTTTTGATTCCTATACGTACCGTTCCATGCCTGGTCACCAGATAACAGGGCTTTGATGTAATGTCAGTAGAAAAATCAAAAGCATATATCGGAAATAAAGCGGTAAAGCAAATGGGAAGAGCAGGCGAATGTGTACACAAGGAGATAGCACATTAAGAGGTGACCTGCGGTGTTGAATGGACCATCTGCCGATCTGCGCCCTGGGAACATGGATAAATCTTTTTCATATCAACAGGGCGAGTAAAGATTTTTTCAAACAAAAGCAATCTGTTATTTCGCAGTAGAAACTATGCTCCTGGTTAGGCCAATGACCCTTTGGTCTATCTGATTTTGATGGAAGACTTTAAAGAGTTCCCACCAGCTGTGATAGTTAAAACAGAGTTTGATCCATGGCGCAAAAAAATAGTAAAATGAAAGCCTTTACAAAAAGAAAATACGGCGGTCCTGAAGTCCTTCAATTAGAGGAAGTCGATAAGCCAATTGTGAAAGATGATCACATTTTGGTAAAAGTGGTTGCTAATTCTGCCAATCCAGCTGACTGGCATATTTTACGGGGTAAGCCTTTTTTTGCAAGATTTACCTCTGGTCTTTTCAAGCCAAAGGAAAAAATTGCCGGAGCTGACTTTGCTGGCATTGTAGTAGAAACCGGTGCTAAAACAAACAGATGTAAAGTTGGCGATCGTGTATTTGGTGAGACATTGATGGGCGGTGCTTTTGCAGAGTACGTAAGTGTAACCGAGGCAGTGTGTGGGCAAATACCAGCCAGCATCAGCTTTACACAAATGGCAGGTGTTGCTGTTGCCGGCTTAACTGCACTGCAGGCAGTTGTTACACAGGGTAAGATAACAGCGGGAGAAACCGTTCTAATAAATGGAGCTTCTGGTGGCGTTGGTCATTTTGCTGTGCAGATTGCAAAGGCACATAGCGCAACTGTAACAGCTGTATGTTCCAGCAGGAACGCGGACTTCGTGAAGTCTTTAGGTGCCGATAAGGTCATCCCTTATGACAAGGAAAACATTCATCAGCATAATGGTAGTTACAATTTAATCATAGATACAAACGGCAACCTTACTTATGCTGATTATAAGAGAATGGGCAAAAGAGGCGTAATGGTCGGATTTACAACAATGTCCCATATGCTTTCAACTCTTATACGTAAACTGTTTGGCAGGTTTCCATTATTCCAGTTTACAGCAGAAGCAACAGACTTACAGACATTAGCCGAATGGGTAGCACAGGGGAAAGTCCAAACTAAGATTGATAAATTATTCAGTTATACAGAAATACCAGAGGCATTGCGCTATATCGAGGCCATGCGCACAAGAGGAAAAGTAGTGATGCAGTGGATGGATTGACATTACCAAACACGTTTATCAAACCAACTTGACATAAGTGCTGTTCTAACTCAAAATCGTCCTACCACCTGCCCGGTTCCTGATATTAGCTTTGTCCTATTAATTTAACGGCTGCCACCTGATTCGGGATTAGCCTTTCAGAAATCAAGCCCAAAAGACTTACTCAAAAAAATGACCTACAAAATGGGCTGGGAAATTATTGCCCTTACAAAAAAATCAACATAACAAAAAAACAAATAGTCATGCAACAAACAATTAAACCGGCAAAGCTAATATCAGTAATGATACTGTCATTGTTACTTATGTTCAGCTCGTATTCACAGACGAACAAGTTTGGTATTTCAATCAATTCCCTGTCAACAAATTTCAATTACGGCACGGCAAATGCCGGACTTAATCCGTATAAAAAAAATTATCGGGGAGTGCAGGCAGGCTTTTCTTACCAGGCTGGTATTACACCCATGTTTTCGATTGTCCCCGAAATCTATTTCGCTATCAAAGGCGGCGCATTAAAAGAAAATAATCCACTTACCGGTGCAAAGTCAACATTACGGATAACCAGTTTAGAGCTGCCTTTGTTAGCACGCTTACATATCAACAAACTATATCTGAATGCAGGTCCTTATGCGGGCTATAATGTTGGTGGTCTGCTGAAGACAGCTGCTTCAGGCACATCATCAGAAACAACGACTAAAGTATCATTTGGTAATTCAGGAGCAGATTTTAAACGCTGGGATTTTGGCTTTCAGGCAGGCGTTGGTTATAATTTTACCATGAAGCAATCAACACTGACCTTAGATGTTCGTTACGGGTATGGCCTGGCAAACATCTCAAACGATGTCGTGCGGTATAACAGGATGCTCAACATCAGTGTCCAGGTTTCAAAAGCTGGCGTAAGAAATTCCAGGCAGAAGCGGGGATAGTATTCACACCTATTCAAACAACAGGAAAACCAATCGTATGAATATTTTTTTCGACAACCAGAAGAAACTAAGAGATATGTGGTGGATAGGCATTTTCTTCCTTGTCTTGGCGGCATTCACCTTCCCTTTGATATTAGCTTCACAGCACTTTAGCAGGGAAGTAACCATCACTCAGCAGGCGGTTGTTGTAATCCTCGCCACCTGGATTAGCCAGGGTATGCGAAGAAAGCCTATGTCTGAATTGTTGGGTTATATGAATTTTACGCTGATTAAAAACGCTTTATTTGGGTTGGTTGCCGGAGCCCTGTTAATGTTAGTGCCAGCAGCTTGTCTATCCATGTTCGGATACATTCATTGGCAGCAAGGTAGCGGCGACTTTTCTTCTATACTAAATACCACCTGGTCGTTGATTGCAGCTGCAATTGCTGAAGAGTTTCTGTTCAGGGGTTTCGTATTTCAACGATTAAGAAAGAGCACTGGTTTATGGATAGCTCAGCTAATTATAGCAGCATATTTTCTGCTCACCCATATTAATAATCCAGGTATGACTGGTAACATCAAAATACTGGCGTCTGTCAACATCTTTATTGCCTCGTTGATGTTTGGTCTTGCTTATGTAAAAACCAACAGCCTTATCATGCCAATAACTTTTCACTTCATGGCAAATTGGGTGCAGGGAACACTATTGGGGTTTGGTGTCAGTGGTAATGTGCAGGCAAGTATAATGAAGCCGTTATTTCATAATGCTCCGGTTTGGCTTTCTGGTGGAAATTTTGGATTGGAAGCAAGCATTCCAGGTTTGGTATCCGTGGTTCTCACAACATTTATTCTTTACCGTTGGCGGGTTATTCCGAAGGTCGTTACTCCTAATGAACCTGCCACGTATTGAAGCTTTGAAAAAGCTATTCTATAGTAAATCATTAAAAAATTAAGTATGAAAATTGTAATTGTAGGTGCCTCAGGCACTATGGGCACTTATTTGTCCAATTCATTTGAAAAAGAGCATCAGGTAGTTCGTGCGGACAGGAACAGTCCGGATGTGCAGGTGGATATAACGTCACCGGCAGCAATAGAAAAGATGTACAAAAAAATAGGTGCTTTCGATGCACTGATTTGTACCGCAGGTCCTACATATGTCGGTCCGTGGAAGAACCTGAACGAAGAAACTTTCCGGGTAGGTGTAGAAGGCAAGATGATGGGGCAAATCAACTTAGTATTGATTGGGCAGCACTACATCAATCCAAAAGGCTCTTTCACTCTTATTACAGGTGCACTAACTTGCGAACCTCAAAAGAATTTTGCCAATGCCTCCGCAGCAAATTCGGCAGTTGAAGGATTTGTGCGGGCAGCAGCGATTGAACTTGAAAATGGTATTCGTATCAATGCAGTTAGTCCTACTGTGATTGAAAACTCACCTCAATATTTTCCCTTCTTTCCCGGTGAAATGCCAGTGACAATGAAACAGCTTGAATTTGGCTTCAGGAAAAGTGTCTTTGGCGCAAGTACCGGGCAAGTCATTAAACCGAATTAATCCTGTTGAAAATCCGGCTGATGGGTCGTTACTGGAATGGTAGCGACCCTGAAAGATCCAGTAATACCTACCTTCAAATCCTGATCTCCTCGCTCCGGAGATCATTGAAATGAATTGAGTTTACCAGCCATTCTTCGACTACCCTTTCCCGAAACCTAAGATGAAATAATCATAACCCGGTTTTAACTTTCAACTTTTCACTTTCAAGTCATGACCTCCCAGCCACTTTGCCACCCGTCGATCTGTTGGGTATAACTGATCATATCCTCATAAAAAGGGAACTGTCCAAGAGTTACTCCATCACCAATGATGACGAGTTTTTTTGCTGCACGTGTCATGGCTACATTCATGCGGCGCAATTCGGAGAGAAAACCAATTTTCCCATCACTGTTAGAACGCACCATACTGATATAAACGATATCCCGTTCCTGTCCCTGGAAACTATCTATCGTATTAATACTTATTTTGCTGCCGTGCACTTTCATCATCGGAGTATGATTCATTTGCTGTCGAAGAAATTCCACCTGCAATTTATAAGGGGAAATGATGGCAACAGAAGGAAACTCACCTGAAGGGTTATACTGAAAATAACGTTCAATCGTGCCCGCCAGGTGGCGGATAAGAAGATCCGCTTCTTCGGGATTGGATCGGCTTGCGGCCTCATCTTTTTCTTCAAAACCACATCCTGCAGTATCTACCATAACGAAAGGATGATCGTCAGGAAAAAGCAATTGTCTTGCTACTGAAGGATGTGCCTTCAGCTTATTATTATAAAATTCCCTCGATGGAAAATGCATTATGTTCTCATTCATCCGGTATTGTTCTTCGAGCATGATGACTGCCTGCGGATGAAGATTTACCAGCTTTTCCATCAGAGTAACAAACAACCCTTCTCCTGCTTTCTCTTCTGATTTGACTACCGGTGGTAATTGCTGATGATCACCGGCAATTACTATCTTTTTTGCTTTCAGGATGGGTATCCAGGCAGCAGGTTCAAGCGCCTGCGCTGCCTCATCGGTAATAACGGTGTGGAACACCCGATCCTGGATGGTAGAATGATTTGCACCTACCAGTGTTGATGTAATTACTTTCGCTTTGTCAAGCACATCGTTGTGTATGTACTGCTCCGATTTATATGCATCATTCAGAATTGTCTTTGCAAGATCAAAAAGAGCTTTTCGCTGTTCGCGTTCAGCCTTCCCGAAATTTCTTTTGTATTTCTGTGCCATATCACGATACTCTATGGCCTGCTTCCGCATCTTGCGGATCTCTTTGTACATAGCATGATTTACCAGCTTCTGATCCAACGTATATTGTTGCATTTTTTCCGACACACGAACAGGATTACCGATGCGAACAACCTCGATTCCTTCATCAGCAATTTTTTCAGTAAGAAGATCAACTGCTGCATTACTTGGTGCTGTGACCAAAATCTGCTGATCAGAATTATTCAACAAAGCTTTAATTGCCTGGACAAGTACCGTTGTCTTGCCGGTACCCGGAGGTCCGTGTACAATGGCCAGTTCATCTGCATCAAGTATCTTCTGAACGGCAATCTGCTGTACCTCGTTAAGCAAATTATTTGCGTACGTAATCTCTGATTTTGAAAAACCCGGATATTCTGTGCCGGTTAAGATGCGTATCAGTTTTCCTTCTGACTTTTTTTCCGAGATCGAATCAGCCAGTTGTATAGCTCTTTTCATCTCGGTATAACTGTTGTCGTCAAACAACAATTCAACTCCGAGTTTTCCATCGCGCGACCAATCTGGTAATTCTTCTTCCTGCGTCGATAATTTCATCCGGTCACCACTTTGCCAGCCAATTACGCCCTCAATAAAATCCTGTTCAGGATTATGATTGGAAAACAATTTTGCCGGTACACCTGACCTGAGCTGATGTATAATTTCCTGGTGCGTGGTTCTTTCAAGTTCGATAGTGAGATAATCGCCTCTGCCGGGAACAGTATCCCGGATGGCAATAGGGTACCAGCAAACCCCTTCGGCTCGTTTGTTCTGAACAGATATCCCTTTCGTCAGTTCCTCATATGCATTTCGATCTGCATCCTGTTCAATCTTTAACAACTCAAGCAAATTCCTGAAATATGACATCGTGCAAAGATAAGAACCTGGTGGCGGTTGTTTTCTGTACACATCCGTTTTTGGAATACCTGCTGTTTTCGACTTTTGTTTTGCAAGGTATTCGCGCCTGTACATTTCTGTGAGCCTTCTTAGTTTCTGAAAATATTTCTGACGGTAGAACATAGAACATCTTTCAGTGAGTTTTGACATTCACCGGATCCGCCATCAAAATTTATCTTCAGAACAGAAAAATGAAAGTGAAGAAAACGAACAATAGGAAGAAAAATCTTTCTTAAAAAAAGAAAAATCCGCATTCCTGAAAGCTGGAAGTTCAAACGGTAAAATCTGAATTACATTTTTGAAAGAATTTTCATTAAAACCTTTTCATTCTTTTGGAGCCCCGCCAATGTACCAGCTTCTTTACAACTGAGTTTCTGTACATAAGACATCAGTTTACCTTCTTCATACAATTGTATAAGTTTAGGATGTACATAATATTTTCTGCAAACCGATCTTGAATTGCCCAGCTTTTTACTGACATCATCGAGAACAGATAATACATTTTTTTTGACTGTACTTTCGGTATGTGCTTCATCCATGCAACAAAACGACTCCAATGCCTTTACTGTTCCTGTCCAGGTTCGAAAGTCTTTTGCGGAGAAATCTCCCTGCCCAGCCTCTTTTATATAATTGTTCACCATACCCGAATCTATCGTTCTCCTGCTGCCATCTTCTCCAAAATATTGAAACAAATTTTTACCAGGAATATCCCGGCATTGCCTGATGATCTTGACCAGTTGCCTGTTCTTAAGTTTCAGCCGGTGAGAGATCCCCTTTTTCCCTTTGAAAACAAAATCTGCCGACTCGCTTTTTATATCAACGTGCTGATCTTTTAACGTTGTAAGGCCATACGATCCATATAATTTTTCATATCCTGCATTTCCTATCCTGATCGATGTTTCTTCCATTGTGGAGATGGCAGCCGCGATAACCTTTTCAGCATTCAGGTCTTTATTTCTAAGATCTCTTCGTATCCTGCGACGCAACAATGGTAGCGCCTTTCCAAATTCAATCAGTTTGTGAAATTTAGTATCGTTTCTGAGCGAATTCCAATTGGCGTGATAACGATACTGCTTTCTTCCATTCAGGTCTTTTCCCGTCGCCTGTATATGGCCTCCCGCTGAATTACAGATCCAAACATCTGTCCAGGATGGTGGTATAGCGAGTTTTTTTATACGCATCAGGGTGTTCTCATCTTTAACCGTTTTTCCTTTGTAGTAGTATTGAAACCCATTTGCTTTTTTTATCCTGCTGATTCCTTTTTCACCTTCTGTGACATATTTAAGGTCGGCAAGGTCAGCTGATTTCTTCGGGTCTTTATGGATTGCTACATATTGTTTATGTGAAATGGATCTGATTGTTTTCATGCAACGCAAATTGTATAGCATCATTTACAATAAATGAAATGCCAGCCCGACAAAATAAATCTGAGCGCGCGCTATTGCGCATATCGTTTTATGAAACTGGAAAATGAAAAGTCAAATGGAAATAGTGTAGAAAATACTACACGATCTGACGGATGGTCAGTATACGTGATTTTGCTGTTGAATTGCTTCTTCATCCATGTAAACCCAGCAATCAGGATGTTCTTTTAAAATGGTCGCCGGTATCTGCGGAGTAACGGTTCCTTCCAGTACATGTTGAAGAATAGCGGCCTTTTTGGAGCCGTTTACAAGGAGAAATACAGTGCCTGCATTCATTATTGTGGCTAATCCAAGAGTAATTCCGGAGTTGAGCTCTACGGGATTTGAAAAATATTTCCGGCCACCGACTATGGTACTTTCTGTCAACGAAACAATCTGCATTTTTAAACCAAAATCGGAGCCAGGTTCATTCAAACCCAGGTGGCCGTTCTGACCTAATCCTAAAACACAAATCTTTATATTTCCCCTGATGTCGAGCCACTGCTCTGCTTTTCTGCATTCAGCTTCCGGATCAGGAGAAAGTCCGTCAAAAAAGAATATCCGGTTTTCGGGTATGCTTAAAGGTTGGAAAAAATGCTCATCAAGGAACTGGCGGCAACTGCCTTTTTCTGTTGCGGGAACACCAAGCCATTCATCTAAACTTATAAAGTACCAATTCGGTGTTTCATTTTTTTCTTTGAAATGATTCACGATGTTTTGCAAAAAAAGAACAGGTGTATTTCCTGATGGGAAACAGATCAATGGTTCTGTTAAAGTCTCCGCCAAACGGATCACAGCTTCTGCCGCTTTCTGACTCATCTCTTCGTAAGTAGCATGTATACTGAGTTGCATTTTTTTGTTTCTCTATAGAATTTTTATCAACAATCTTTAGAACTCTTACATTTCCGGCAGTAAAAATTTCATACCATCATTGCTCATATAAAACTTTTCCACCAACGATTGTCGTCAATACTTTTGTTTTTTGTATTTCTTCTTCAGAACAGGTCAACAAATTATTTGAGAAAATAACGATATCTGCAAGTTTTCCTTTTTCGAATGAGCCTTTGTCTTTTTCCTCGAAAGCGGCAATTGCATTTGCAAGAGTATAAGAATACAATGCCTCCTGCCTTGTCATTTTTTGTTTTGGATAAAATTCTGATCCGTCTTTGAGTTTGCGCGTAACCAATGCATAGAAATTAGCAATGGGATCAATATTTTCCACCGGTACATCGGTGCCACTGTTTACCAAAACGCCTTCGTCAATAAAGCTACGCCACATGTATGCACCGGATTCAGCTCGTTCTGCACCAAGTCTTTTCAGAACAAAAGGCGCGTCGCTGGTGCAATGAATGCCTTGCATAGACGCTATAATATGGTTGGATTTGAATCTTGGTATTTCAAGCGGATTAACGTGTTGCGCGTGTTCGATACGCCAGCGATGGTCGCGCGAAGGTGCGATACTGATCTGGCTCTCGAAAATATCAATCGTTTTCCTGTTGGCTTTATCGCCGATCGCATGCACACAAAGCTGAAGATTATTTTTCCAGGCGAAAGCGGCGATCTTTTTCAGCTCTGTTGTGTCAAAAGTATTCTGTCCATAAAAATCTTTTCTGTCTGCATAAGGTGCCAGGAGCCATGCGCCATAAGAACCTAATGCACCATCGAGAGAAACTTTAATAGCTTTTATTGTAAGATGATGATTGCCGGCATTCTTGATATTGAACACATTTGAGTTTGATTCCAGGGCCGTAATTCCACTACGGATCATCAGCCAGTGGCGAATCTGCAACTTACCAGCTTCGGCCAGCTGTCGCATCCCTTCCGCTTGCTGAAATGAAGATCCCGCATCAACAAAACTGGTGACGCCATTGCGAAGACATTCATTTTCCGCAAGACCGATACTTCTCACCCACTCCGCTTTTCTTTCTTCAAAAGGCCGTTTGTTGTTCCATTTTTCAAAAGCAATCCACGCAAGATTCTGAGCCCGCTCTTCCAGAACACCAACAATCTTTTTATCTGCATCCTTAACAATATCTCCGCCGGAAGGATTGTTTGTTTTATTGGTTATGCCTGACTGTTGAAGGGCCGCATTGTTCACATAGACACTATGTCCGCTGGCATGGGAAAGGAGTACCGGATTATTCGGTGATACCTTATCGAGTGTTTCATGATAGGGATATCCTAAATGATTTCTTACCGGAGCGGGAACCCATTTTTCCTGGTGCCATCCCCTTCCGACAATCCAGTCGCCGGGCTTTGCTTTTTTCACAGCACTGTCTACAAGAGCAATAATTTCATCCCAGTTTTTTACATTCATCAGGTTGAGGGCAATCATAGATTCTCCCATACCATGGATATGACCATGACCTTCGATCCAACCCGGAGTTACCCACTGGCCTTTTGCATCGATCACTTTTGTTTGCGGGGAAATAAATTTTGCTGCATCTGCATCACTGCCTACAAAAACAATTCTATCGCCATCCACAGCGATCGCTTCCGCGTCCGGTTGTTTAGGATCGAGTGTACTGACCTTTGCATTTTTTATAACCAGCGTAGCCTGCTGAGCAAAAGCATTCACAAACAAAAGCAAAGCAATAAAAACCGATACAAAACGGAATGGGAAATTTGACCTGGACATAGGAATCATATTGTAATTAAGGCACGATCAAAATAAAAAAAGTGAATAGCTGCAATCTACAAACTATTCACTTTTCGGGTTTAAAGTATAATGTTGAAGGTTAAAAGTAAAGGGCTGCCGATGTTGAATTCCTGTGCAAACTACCTGGTCAGTGGTCACTAACAACTCCTTCTGCCTCCTTACTCCTGCCTAGATATATTGATTAACAATATTCTCCAGCCACTCCTGGCGTCCACTGGTTTGTTTCGGCTCGCCGTTGGCGATAGCGAAATCACGCAGATCTTCCAGTTTAAGCTTTCCTTCTTCAAATTCTTTACCTTTTCCGGAATCAAATGAAGAATACCTGTCTTTCCGGAATTTTTTGTAAGGAGAATTATTCAGAATTTTTTCAGCTGTAATTGCTGCACGTGCAAATGCATCCATACCACCAACATGTGCGTGGAAGAGGTCTTCGAGATCCGTTGAGTTGCGACGGGTTTTTGCATCGAAATTTACCCCTCCGCCAGCAAAGCCACCAGCTTCCAGGATGATCAGCATGCATTCCGTCAGCTCATTCAGGTTCATCGGGAACTGATCAGTATCCCAGCCGTTCTGCGCATCACCACGGTTGGCATCGATGCTGCCGAGCATGCCTGCATCAGCGGCTACCTGGAGTTCATGCTGGAAAGTATGACCTGCCAGCGTTGCGTGGTTCACTTCAGCATTTATTTTGAAATCTTTATCCAAACCGAAATGACGGAGAAATCCGATTACAGTTGCGCTGTCAAAATCGTACTGATGTTTTGTTGGCTCACATGGTTTGGGTTCGATAAAGAAAACACCTTTAAAACCCTTGCTGCGAGCATAATCTTTTGCCATATGCAGGAAACGTGCAAGATGTTCCTGTTCACGTTTCATATCGGTGTTGAGCAAAGACATATAACCCTCACGACCACCCCAGAAAACATAGTTTTCACCTTTCAATGCTATCGTTGCATCGAGAGCATTTTTTACCTGGGTACCGGCCCATGCAAGAGCAGTAAAATCAGGATTGGTAGAAGCACCGTTCATATATCTCGGGTTCGAGAAAACATTTGCAGTTCCCCACAATAGTTTTACACCACTTACAGATTGTTTTTTTGCCGCGTAGTCAACGATAGCCGCGAGGTTCGATTCATATTCATTCAGTGAACTGCCTTCATCTACCAGGTCAATATCATGAAAGCAATAGTAAGGAGCGCCAATCTTGGTAATGAATTCGAAAGCTGCATCCATTTTATCTTTAGCGCGGGTAACGGCATCAGGAGCAGCATCCCACGCAAAAGTTTTTGTACCGGGGCCAAAAGGATCGTTACCCGTATTACAGAAGCTATGCCAGTAAGCAATAGCGAATTTAAAATATTCCTTCATCGATTTACCGGCTATCTTTCTGTTTTCATCATACCATTTAAACGCCAGTGGATTGTCTGATTCCGGGCCTTCATATTTTATCTGTGGAATGCCAGGAAAATACTCTTTGTTACCAATTGTTACACTCATATAGGTTTTTTTTCAACAGCAAACATTCGAATGACTTACCGGAAAGAAATTTCTACCGAAATTATTCAGCTGCCTTGTGATGAATTTTTAAGGCGCTAAAGATACTGATCCATCATTATTCCCGGAGAAGAAAAAAAGGTTTTGACCATATTTATTTTGGCACCGGTGATAAATATCCTGCACAGCCAGAAAGCCCTCTTCTCCATAGCTGAGCGTCACTACTGTTCCACCGCTTCCACCCCCACTGATCCGCGCTCCATAGACCTGGTTTTCTACTCCGGATTTTCTTACGAGTTCAACGATATGATCGGTGTGTTTATTCCCTAAACCGATGGAGCTATAGCCTGCATGACTTTGCATCATCAATTCTCCGAGTAACACTAAAGTTGACGCAGGATTTTGATCTGGATCTAATTGCAGAAGGAGCTGGAGAAAAGTTTGAATCCGGTGATTTTCGTAAACCGGATGACGGGCACAACTTTGTAAAGCATATTCTCTTTCCGGTTCCACCCGGGTCACTGCATCGGGAGTTGAGCCATACCTGATAATGAACTCTTCTCCGCTTATTTTTTCCGGTAAAATCGATGCATATTCCTGTTCAAATCTTGAAGGACTGATATTGGCAAGAAATCCTTTGAAGGGAAGTGCCGTCCAATTCCTGCTGTCCCTTGCTTGTTGGATATCTGAGACGCTCGCACCTTCACTGTGTGCTATAACCGAATATGCCATAAACGCTGCCGTGCGGACCGTGCGGTAATCACTTCCACCAACGGCATGTCTGACACCACTATCAATTCCGGTAAAACGAACTTCATTTGGAATTCTCACAGGCGAATAAACTTCTGCAGGTTGACAGATAATCGGCAGTAAATGATTTTCTATTCCGAAGCAAACAGAAAGCTGATCCATGAGCCCGCAGGCTGCTCCCACAATTGCATTTTCTACTTCCTGCGCAAACAGCGGCATTTCCATCGCATCGATAGAAACATCCCACGCAGCGGATATAGCTCTTAAGACAGCTACTTCGATAGCTGCTGATGAAGACACTCCTTTTCCCAAAGGAATCTGTGAGCTGATAAGGATATCGGCACCTGTAATTTCCAGATTTTTCTTTTTCCTGAGAAGAACAAAACATCCCAGGATGTATACCGGCCATGAAGCGCCGGCTTCTTTCCGTATTTTCTGACCGGCTGTTGCGAAATCATCTTCATCATCAATGTTCCAGATCCACTCAAATCTTCTCTCATTGCCATCCGAAGTCTCCGTAAGAATCCTGAATAATTTATTTTTTGCAGGCTGCATCTGCACTTTTGTCTTTTCTGAAATAGGCATCTGCAACAGCAGCGAGCCGGAATAATCAGCAATACCTCCCATCACATCCATTCTGCCGGATGCTTCTGCCGTATATATTTTCCCTCCAGTTGAAAAAAAAGTTGCCATAAAAAACTCTGCGTTAAATAATGTGCATTTCAATTTTGTGGTTCTACGTTTAACGTTCAACGTTCAACGTTATACGCCGAAGTTCGGCGGCTTTTTCTTCAGGGATTGTATCGGCCATAAAGGTATCTGCTCCTGTTTCCGGACCAGCAAGAAATTTCTGAAGTCCCGGTTGTCGCAACGGTGGACAAAGTAGCAGATGCATGTGATAGTCATCATACAATTCACCATCAACAGGCGCTTGTGCAAAAGCCATCACGTAGGGAAATGAAGTATTAAAATTTGCGTCGTACTTCCTGGTTAATATCTGAAATGCAGCCGCCAGTCCTTTCAATTCATCATCACTCATCGTGATCAGTGTTGCATGTTTTCGCTTTGGAAAAACATATGCTTCATAAGCAAACCGGGCAAAAAAAGGAATGAAGGCAATGGCATGTTCATTTTCTGCAATGATCCTGATCTCATCTTTTTGCTCAGCAGCGATGATGTCGGCAAAAATGTTGGATCCCTTTTCATTTCGCCATGCTTTTGCTGCATCCAGTTCTTTCTGAAAAAGATTAAATACAAAATCGGTTGCATAGATCTGGCAATGCGGATGCGGATTCGATACACCGACAATCTCTCCTTTATTTTCAAATATCAGCACAGATTTTATAGCGGGATGTTCTGCAAAGAACTTCATCTGGTCGCGAAGTGCAGAAAATACAGTAGCTATCTGGTCAACCTCAAGATCAGTTAATGATTGATTGTGCCTGGGATCGTAGCAGACTACCCGCGCGATGCCTGTTGCAGCAGCCCGCTGGTACAAACCATTGTGCAGAACGGCATGATGTTCATCAATAGCAGGAGCATTTAATCCAACGACCGGATGATCATTATCAAAAATGAAAACATCCCTATAGTCTGGATTTGCGTTTCCGTGTACACGACTATTGCGTGGACAGAGATAACATCCGGGATCGTAAGCCTCGGACTTAGTACTTGCAGATTTCAATCCAAAGTTCCAGGGTCTGTTGTTTCTATGACCTGCATAAACGATCCATTCCCTTCGCAATGGATGCCATCGTTTTTCCCATTTACCTTCGAATCCGGTTACATTTTCGGTAGTCATAGCAGGCTAAAACTTTAACCCTGCTTTCCAATCTCTATACAACTCTTCATAGCGGGTATGCATGCCCGCCTCCGGTGCAAAACTGTAAAGTTTGTTCATTCCGGTGAAGCATTCACTGAAAGATGTATAAATTCCGGCACCAACACCCGCTGCGCGGGCTGCGCCTTGCGCACCATCGGTATTATACAGTTCCACTTCGCATCCCATGGTATTTGCGAATGCAGTCGAGAACACTTCACTCAAAAACATATTGGTATATCCGGCGCGTACTTTTTTCACTTCCATTCCCATCTCCTTCATGATGTCCACACCATACCGAAGAGCGAATACGATTCCCTCCTGCGCTGCCCTCGCTATATGAGCACGGTTATGGATATTAAAATTGATTTTCTCAAAAGCAGCTCCGGGGTCAGCATTGACAAGAACGCGTTCCGCGCCGTTGCCAAAAGGATAACATTTGATCCCTTCTGCTCCCGGTGCAATTTTCCCGGCAAGGCCGTTCATTTGTGCGTAGGAAAGGTCACTGAAAAAATTCTTGCGAAGCCAGCTGTTCAGACTTCCGGTGCCATTTACACAAAGCAGGATTCCATATCTCGGATCTTTAGCAGTATGACTTACGTGTACAAAACTATTCACCCTTGATTGCGGATCCCAGGATACTTTATCCGTAACACCATAAACAACTCCGGATGTACCTGCTGTTGCTGCGATTTCGCCAGGCTGTAAAACATTCAGCGAGTATGCATTATTTGGCTGGTCACCTGCGCGATAACTGACAGGCACACCCGCTTTTATTCCGAGGATGTCTCCAGCCGTTTTTGACACCCGACCCTGTTCACCCATCTGGGGAACCAGTGGTGACAACAGCGATTCATCAATCTGGTAATATTTCAATAAATCATCGGCTTTT
Organism: Pollutibacter soli; assembly: GCA_029269725.1. Classification (GTDB taxonomy): domain Bacteria; phylum Bacteroidota; class Bacteroidia; order Chitinophagales; family Chitinophagaceae; genus Pollutibacter; species Pollutibacter soli. The sequence goes on from JARJHS010000001.1 coordinate 843,550, forward strand.
GCTGCGTTTTTGAAATCCCAGAAAATGCCTTCAGATAACCCGGAAACCGTAGTAGACACTTCGCCTGTGAGTTTTAAAGCGATATAATCTCCCGGCAACATCACTTTGTATATGCGTTTATAATTATCCGGTTCATTCTCCTGCACCCATTTCAATTTTGAAGCGGTGAAATTTCCCGGTGAATTAAGGTAATGTTCAAGACAGAACTGCTCACCTATCGTTTTAAATGCTTTGTTTCCGATCTCCACAGCTCTGCCATCGCACCAAATGATAGATGGCCTTACAGGATGGAGATCTTTATCGACAACCACCATTCCATGCATCTGATAGGAAATGCCAATCGACGCGATCTCTTCCGGAGCAAACGCAATTTGTTTTTTAAGTAGTGCTGTAGCATTTTGTACTTCCTTCCACCAGCTTTCAGGTTCCTGCTCAGCAAAGCCAGGTTTAGGCGCCATCATTTCCATTTCGACAGAGGGCGAAAAAGCAGAAGCAACTGCTTTGCCTGTTTCAATATCCAGTAATGAGGCTTTTATCGAAGAAGATCCTATATCGTAACCCAACAAATATTTCATTAGTCAAAATTTGACAGAACTAAACAATCTTTTGTTTTTAAAATTTATTTCTGAACTGAGAACTGGTAAATGGTCTGACTGGCCCATTTTTCCCCAGGCTGAAGAACTACAGAAGGAAATTGTGGCTGATTTGGCGAATCCGGGAAATGCTGGGTCTCCAGACAAAAACCGGTCCTGTGATCATAAGTCGCACCTTTTCCTTTTTCATTTCCATTCAGAAAATTTCCGGTATAAAGCTGTACACCAGGTTGCGTTGTGAACACCGTCATTACCCTGCCTGAATTCGGCTCTATAACAACTGCCGCTTTTTTTAGTTCGAGATCATCTTTTTCTTTAAGTACATAGTTGTGGTCATAACCTCCACCAAAAATGATCTGCTCTTCTTTTGCATCAATTCTTTCACCGATGGTATGGGGTTCAAGAAAATCAAAAGCGGTTCCCTTTACAGGCATCAATTTTCCTGTCGGAATCAAAGTGCTGTCAACAGGTGTAATAGAGTTACCAAAAATCTGCATCTTATGATCCAGGATTTTTCCCGAGCCAATACCAGCAAGATTAAAATAGGCGTGGTTCGACAAGTTCAGTACTGTTGCCTGATCGGTTGATGCAGTATAATCCAATTTCAGTTCATTGCTGTCAGTAAGTGTATACGTAAGCGTTACCTTCAGCGTACCCGGATAACCTTCATCACCATCTTTGCTGGTCATGCTGAACTCAACAGCATTGCCGGTTTGTTTCGCATCCCATACATATTTATTGAACCCTACTTTGCCTCCATGCAATGAATTAGGACCGTTGTTTGCTGCAAGCTGGTAAGTTTTTCCATTCAGGCTGAATTGTGCCTTAGCGATACGGTTCGCATAACGACCAACTGCACATCCGAAAAATGCCCCTCCATTATAATATCCCTGTATGCTGTCGTATCCAAGAATCACATCTGCATTCTTCCCGGTCTTATCCGGCACAAGAATGCTTACAATAGTTGCGCCATAATTGGTGAGAGATACCTGCATACCGGAACTGTTTTTCAATGTAAACAGTTCGACTTTTTTTCCATTGAGAGAATCCGTAAATAGCGACGACGACTCTGTCTTTTTTTCCATATCCTTTTTTTCAGATTCCGGCAGCACACATGCAACACCGGCGAAACATAAAATTACAAATTGAAGAATTCTGTTTTTTATCATTATACAAGCGATTGAATTTTTACTGCATGGGTACCGTCGCCGGTAACTACTTCATAATATCGAAGAGCGTTTCCGGAGAAATGCTGATATGCCGAAGCTAACTTATTTACAAGCGCGGGCACTTCCTGTTTAAGTACAAGATTAATGGTACATCCACCAAATCCGCCACCCATCATGCGTGCTCCTGCAACTGCCGGATCATTTCTCACCGCATCCACCAGGAAATCAAGCTCGGTGCAGCTGACCTCGTAATCATGTTGGAGACCTTCATGTGATGCGTACATCAATTCTCCAACGGTATCGAAGTCACCCTTGGTCAATGCGTCGCAGGTTAACCATACCCGTTTGTTTTCCGAGATCACAAATTTGCAACGGCGATAAACAATTTTATCAAGGAATTCTGCAGATTCTTCCAACATTTCGAGATTAACATCCCGGAGATTGGAAACAGAAGGAAATCGTATTTTTATTCCTGAAACACCTGCTGCACATTCTTCTCTTCGCGTATTGTATTCTGATGAAGCGAGACTATGTTTCACTCCGGTATCCAGCAACAGGAGTACATAATCATTTAATTCCAGCGGAAAATAATCGTATTGAAGTGTCCGGCAATCCAGTCGCAACACGTGATCCATTCTTCCATGCAAGCTGGCAAACATGTCCATGATACCACATTGCAGACCGATGAATTCATTCTCGGCTTTTTTGGTCAGGAATGCCAGTGATTTTCTGTCAAGATTGGTACGTAGAAAATGATTTAATGCAAAAGCCACCACACATTCCAGGGCAGCTGAAGATGAAAGGCCTGCTCCAATCGGAATATCTGCCGCAACAACCAGATTAAATGCGGGAGGTTTATGTCCTGCAATCCGGAATTCATGTACTATACCCTGGATATAATTTGCCCATGCCTGAGAGAGCTTGCCATCGTGCCACCGGTTGACTTCAATCGATTCTCCAAAATCCACCGAGATCCAGGTGCCTGTTTCGGTTTCTGCCGGAGCAATTGCAAGGTAGATGGCTTTATCAATAGCGGCGGGAAGTACAAAACCTTCATTATAATCCGTATGCTCACCGATCAGATTTATCCGTCCAGGAGAACGAAATACCAGGGCCGGTGCCGCGAACCGATCTGCGAAAATATTCCGGACAATCTCTGCAAGCATCATAGATCTGGAAAAATACGGAAAAAGTTCATAGTTCACCGTTCACGGTTCAGTTTGAACAGCCAGTTCAAAGTTCATGGTCCATAGCTTGCTTCGGCCAGGCAGGTTTGAAGAGTCAGTTTTCGATTTTCATGCCTGATATTCTGTATCCGGTATTCTTTTTTCTCAATTAGACCACCATCAAACTGCAACCTCTCACATCACTATTGTCCATCCTGCCGATAACCTCAAAGCCGCCATCCTCGTGCAATATGCCCAGGTCATCGGTGGCTATGAATGAACAGGAAAAACGATTGGCCAGGTCAATAATATTTATCAGGCCTTGTTTCAAAGGATTACCGTGACGATCTGTTGTGCTCAGGGGGTCATCTTCAGCACGTAAGAGAATTTTCATCCAGGGTGGGCAGTAAAATATCCCATCGCCTTTTGAGTATGCCTGGGACAGTAATTCCGTCATTCCATACTCAGCATGTATTTCCTTTAATCCCCAGGCGTTTTTCAGAAAAGCATGAACTTCATTTCGGGTGAGCTCTTCTCTCCTGCCTTTCATGCCCCCCGTTTCCATAATGATTGTATGTTTTAAATTCATCGGAAAAACTGCAGCAAAATCCATCAGGGCAAAAGTTACCCCCAGCAAAATTGTTGGTTGCCCGGATGATTCAAGTTCGAGAATTGTTTTGCTGAGGTTTTTCAGCTGATCGAGATAGAATCCACTCTTAGGGTGACTCGATCGTTTTATGAGATCATCGGCCATCAGTATCAATGATGAATTCGATCTTTCCAAATAAGACGGGAGTAACGCGAGAATACAGAAATTTTCAGGAGAGCCGTAAAACTGTTCAAATCCGGCGAGAAAACTCTCACGATAAACTGCAACCGATTTTACATGATGCCTGCTGTTCCCCGCCCGGGTCGTTCCGCTGGATTCAAAAATCACTTCGGCGTCGAACACCGTAGTTTTCACTTCGTGGGATTTAAAAAACTGTATCGGAAGAAATGGAAGGTCGGTCAGTCCTGTTATTTCAGGCTTTTCGCCGAATACCCTGTGTATATAATCCTTGTATAAAGCGTTATGATGGTACTGGAAATCAAAAGTTTCCTGCACCTTTTGAGGGAAAGAAAAAATGTTAAAATCCACCATAGTATTTCCGGATTCAGTGGCTGACTTAGGTTTTTCACCCCGGATCGGTTATTTTTGAGCTGTTTAATAAAACAATATGCTCCAACGCGTATCCATCATCCTCTGTCTGATTGTTTTGTTTTCCTGCGGCAAAGATACTTTTCAAAGCAAACCACAGCTTACTCTTAAAGATGTGAGCTCTACAATAGTTCCTCCGAACGGTGGTCTTATCATTAATATGAGACTTACCGACAAAGAAGGTGATTTCCTGGATACCATCTGGGTTAAAAAAGTGACTACGCGATGCCCTACCAGCAATTTCGCTGATTCTCTTTTATACAGAATTCCCGGCGACGTTCCCAAAACGAAGAATTTTGATGGTGATGTGACCGTTACATTTACTTATGCTTTCGAACTTCAGCCCCGCTGTACGCAGCCGGATACAGCGGTATTCAGTTTCTGGATGAAGGATGAAAAGGGTAATATAAGCGACACAGCAAGAACTCCGCAAATCATTATATTGAGGCCTTAAGAGGTCGCCGTGCTTCAAAGGATATTCAATTTCTTACTCTTCTCAAATATTTATATTGCCGTTTGTGCTGCATTAATGGTGATGCAGACCATGCAATTTTTCCCCGGAGGAAAACACAATTCCACTTTTCTTTATTTTATTGTTTCGTCTACCCTAGTCAGTTATAATTTTCATTGGTTCCTTACACGTCCAAAACCAGGGACTTCCCAACGTGGCGACTGGACCCTGAAACATCGGGGCGTGTTATTAGTTATGCTCATGATCGGTATTGCGGGCTCCATTATTTTTTTTATTCCGCTGATGAAACACTGGCTCCCGATTGGGTTTATAGTGTTTATTACATTCATTTATTCCGCACCAAAAATTCCAATATTCAGTCGGCTCAATAAAATTGCAGTTGCAAAAACGCTCTTTCTTACGACAGTATGGGTGTATGTGACATCCGTACTATATTTCCTGGTGAATGAGATACCTTATACGCAGGAGCAGTTTCTGTTTGTTTTGAGCAGATTTTTCCTGATCTATTGCATTTGTATATTGTTTGATTATCGTGACCATGAAGATGACCGGAAAAACGGATTGAGCAGCCTGCCGGTAAATGTAAACAGTTCAACGCTCGCAATATTTTTCTACGGGTCTGCACTATTGTTTATAATAGTAACTACCCTCCTGTATTTTAAAAGCTGGCAGGGAGTCGATGTGATGCTTATGTTGATACCAGGAATCATTGTTGCACTGCTTTACAATTATGCCCGCAATCATTTCTCTGATTATCTGTATTATTTTATATTGGACGGGATGATGATGTTCAGTTCCCTGCTGACGTTACTGATTGGTTTTTGATTATTTTTGAAACTTATTCTATTTAACTATGGCAAAACCTCCAAAGGCATCGAAGAAAATCACGAATGATAAATCATGGAAATTTTTAAGAGAGTATATCAATAATCCATCGCCCACGGGTTTCGAGAGTTGGGGGCAAAAATTGTGGATTGAATATGTAAAGCCTTACGCTGATGAGATTATGACCGATCCTTACGGCACAGCCTCAGCGATTATAAATCCACAGGAAAAATTCAAGGTCGTTATAGAGGCTCATGCTGATGAAATCAGCTGGTTTGTCAATTATATTTCCGGTGAAGGCCTGATCTATTTAAAAAGAAATGGCGGCGTTGACCACCAGATCGCCCCTGCAAAAAGAGTACTGATCCATGGAAAGAAAGGACCGGTGAAAGCAGTTTTCGGATGGCCGGCTATACATACACGTTTAAGTAATCCGGAAACAAAAGAGCCCGCGCCCAAAGTGGAAAATCTGTTTCTTGATTGCGGCGCAAGAAATAAGAAGGATGTTGAAGCTCTTGGTATCCATATCGGTGCAGTAGTTACCTATGAAGAAGGGTACGATGAACTTGCATACGATTATATCATTGGCCGCGCATTGGATAATCGCATTGGTGGTTTTATGATTGCAGAAGTTGCGCGGCTGATCAAAGAAAATAAAAAGAAATTACCATTTGCTTTATACGTTGTAAATGCCGTGCAGGAGGAAGTGGGATTGCGTGGTGCGGAAATGATCGCCAGGAGGATAAAACCAGATGTCGCGATCATTACTGATGTGACCCATGACACCACCACACCGATGGTTAATAAAATCATCGAAGGTGACGTGGCATGCGGCAAAGGTCCTTCACTTGCATTCGGGCCGGCGGTTCACAATAAACTGCTTGATTATGTAAGAAAAACAGCAGACAAATCAAACATTCATGTACAGCTTCGCGCAGTGAGTCGTTCAACAGGTACGGATACAGATTCATTCGCATACGCAAATGACGGATGTCCTTCTGTGTTGATTTCGATTCCTTTGCGTTATATGCATACCACTGTTGAGATGATCCATAAAGATGATATTGAAAATACCATCAGGCTGATGTATGATACGGTGCTGGGTATTACACCTAAAACGAATCTTAGTTATTTTTAGTTTTCAACCCTCAAATAGTATCAACAGAAGATTATGGCATCATTAATCAGGAATGACTGGACCCTCAACGAAATAAAAGATATCTATAATACTCCCCTGCTTGAACTCGTGTATCGTGCTGCTACTGTGCATCGCGAATACCAGGAAAGTAATGAGGTGCAGGTCTGTACGCTGCTATCCGTGAAAACCGGCGGATGTTCAGAAGACTGCGCTTATTGTCCCCAGGCAGCTCGATATCATACTGGTGTAAACGTGCATGCATTAATGCAGACTGATGAAGTTATTTCTTATGCCAGAAAAGCTGCTGAAGCAGGATCAACACGGTTTTGTATGGGCGCTGCCTGGAGAGAGGTTCGCGACAATCGTGATTTCGATAGAGTGATTGAATTTGTGAAAGAGGTGAATAAGCTTGGAATGGAAGTTTGCTGTACTCTTGGTATGCTGACTGAAAACCAGGCACAACGACTCGCTGATGCTGGATTGTACGCATACAATCATAACCTTGATACCTCTGACGAATACTATTCTGAGATTATCACTACCCGCACTTATGATGATCGTTTGAAAACATTAGATAATGTGCGCAAAGCAGGTGTTTCCGTTTGCTGTGGCGGAATTGTAGGTTTAGGCGAAACGCATGAAGACCGCATCAAAATGCTGCATACGCTGAGTACAATGGCGGAACATCCCGAATCAGTTCCGGTCAATGCACTCGTGGCAGTAAAAGGAACACCGCTGGAAAACCAGGGCAAAGTAAATATCTGGGATATGGTCAGGATGATTGCGACTGCGAGGATCCTTATGCCTGGAGCGATGGTACGCCTAAGCGCAGGCAGAACAGAGATGAGTTTGTCAGACCAGGCGCTTTGTTTTATGGCAGGAGCCAACTCCATATTCGCCGGTGATAAATTGTTGACTACGCCCAATCCATCTTTTGACGATGACCATTCGATGTTTGAATTGTTTGGATTGAAACCCAGGGCGGCGTTTAAGGAAACCATGCACGTTTAACGTATAACGTTGAACGTTAAACGCAGGCTTATCCGGTGCGAAGTTTCAAAAGATCCAGAGTCAGATATTTTGAATTGCAGGAAAATTCCTGATATCAATCAATCAATTATTGTTTGTCTCCATGGCACAATATGCTCCTACGGAACATACTTTTATTGCGAACGTTTGTAGCAACCGATTCAAATCCTGAATCTTATCCCATCGGAACATTTGTGCTTCTCACAAAACAATATACTTCCATTCACCGCAAGGGCTAACGTTTTACGTTCAGCATTCAACGTTTAACGTTTAACGTTCACCGTTCAACGCTATCTCAAACACCTGCTGCATCGTCTTTACGTAATGAAATTTGATACCTTTGATGAATCCTGTATTGATCTCGTCGACATCACGTTGATTCTGCCAGCAAAGAACGATTTCCTTTAACCCCGCACGCTTTGCTGCAAGAACTTTTTCCTTGATCCCACCAACGGGAAGGACCTGTCCGCGTAACGTACTCTCACCTGTCATCGCGAAATAAGGTTTTACTTTTTTACCGGTGAGTGCCGATGCGATGGATGTCATCATCGTAATACCTGCACTGGGCCCGTCTTTCGGAACAGCACCTTCGGGCACATGCACATGTACATTCTTTTTCTGAAATAATTCAGGATCGATACCCAGTTTCTTCGCATTAGTTTGAAGCCAGGTGTATGCAGTTGAAGCACTCTCCTTCATCACATTTCCAAGGTTTCCCGTCAGTTTCATTTCACCTTTACCATCACTAAGACTTGACTCGATAAAAAGAATATCACCGCCAACATACGTCCATGCAAGACCAACAGCCACTCCAGGCATATTCGCCGTTTTGTAGATCTCGTTATTGTATCTCGGTTTACCCAGGATACGCTGAACATCTTTATTAGTGATGGTGGGTTTTACCTTTCCTTTTTCAGCATATTCCCTCGCAGTAGCCCGCATAATGGATGCCAGCTGACGATCCAGTTCACGAACACCACTCTCGCGTGTATAGTTTTCTATGATATCTTCAAGTACAGGAGTGTTTATTTTCAAAGGGACATTCTTCAACCCGTGCAGTTCTTTTTGCTTGGGGAACAAATGCCTTTTTGCGATCTCTTCTTTTTCTTCGACAGCATATCCACTAAGCTCTATAATTTCAAGACGATCACGAAGCGCCGGTTGAATATTGTTGATATCATTTGCAGTAGCAATGAACAACACTTTGCTCAGATCATACTCGAGTTCGAGATAGTTATCGTAAAAGGTGTTGTTCTGCTCAGGATCCAAAACTTCAAGCAATGCAGAAGAAGGATCGCCGCGCTGATCTTTGCCCACTTTGTCAATCTCATCGAGGATCATTACGGGGTTGGAGGATTTTACTTTTCTCAGCGACTGTACCACCCTGCCAGGCATCGCACCGATATACGTTTTACGGTGTCCGCGGATTTCACTTTCATCATGTAAACCGCCTAAACTCAGTCTTACATATTTTCTTCCGATCGCATTTGATATGCTACGACCCAGGGATGTTTTTCCAATTCCCGGAGGACCAACAAAACAAAGGATCGGACTCTTCATATCTCCTTTCAGCTTTAATACAGCAAGATATTCGAGTATTCTTTCTTTGATCTTATGCATACCATAATGATCTGCATCAAGAACTTTCTTTGCTTTTTTAAGATCGTAGTGATCTTCGGTATATTCTTCCCATGGAAGATCGAGCAGCAGGTCAACATGATTAAACACGATGGAATAATCCGGAGTACCCGGATGCATACGCTCCAGCTTTTCGATCTCTTTCTGAAAAAGATCTTTTGCAGCCTGTGGCCATTTCTTTGCCTCGGCTTTTTTCTTCATTTCCTGCAGCTCACGATCATTCGCATCTCCACCCAACTCATCCTTAATACTCTTCAGCTGTTGCTGCAGAAAATATTCGCGCTGCTGTTTATCGAGTTCTGTTTTGGTTTTCGTTGTAACCTTATTTTTCAATTCCGCAAACTGCAGTTCCTTCTGTAACATATGCAGCAACGTTTCCGCGCGGGCACGCGTATCCTTCATCTCCAGCAATTGCTGTTTTTCGGCAAGTTCACTGTTCAGGTTACTGCTTACAAAATGTACAAGAAAGGAAGGGTTCTCAATATTCTTAAGGATGATCGCTGCCTCTGCAGGTATATTCGGAGAGAGTTGTATAATTTGTCCGGCCAGGTCTTTAATCGAACTAACGGTAGCGTCAAACTGCTGATCGTTTTTGATATCATCTTCCTCAACGACTTTAATTTTCGCTTTGAAAAATGGCTCTTCTGTGACAACCTCCTCCACTTCAAAGCGTCGCTTCCCCTGGATGATCACAGTGGTTCCACCGTCGGGCATCCTGATCATTTTGATCACGCGGGCTACAGTACCCAGGCTAACAAGATCCTTAAAAGCGGGATCTTCGATATTACTGTCTTTTTGTGACAGCACACCCACCATTTTGTCAGTCTTATATGCTTCATTTACAGCCTTAATGGATTTATCGCGCCCCACGGTGATCGGAATCACAACACCGGGAAACAACACCGTATTTCGAAGCGGTAGTATCGGTAGTTCAGCTGGAATGGCCGTGTCATCTGCATTTTCGCCGTCCTGGTCGTTCAGCGGGATGATCGGCATGTAATCAATATCTTCCTCCGGGGTAAAAAAAACAGAGCTTTTGTTCATAATCCTCTGGTTAACGTCAGGCTGTCACTTTTTAGGTAAAACTCTAATAAAACTATAAGGAACTATAGTTAGTCAAGTTTGGTGCCAGCCATCAGAGCCGAATTAAAATCGCTTAATCTGCTGAGATATTTTGTAAAGAGGGCTAAGAAAATTATTGTGTTACGCAGACAGCAGATGGTGGAGGTAGACGGCAGAAATTTTTAGAAAGCAGATGGTATAAGAACGATGATCAGCAGCGAAAAGTAAATATCTTATATATCCAAAATTCAACATGTGTGACAAGTAATCTTTTTAATACTTGTCAACGGTATTCAGATCCGAAATCAATATCCAGGACAAACATTGAACACCTTAACTAATAACAAATTTCCGACTAAATAATCCGGGAACTAATTATTTAAAGGCAAATATTTTGTCCGACTAGTGCAATGATTAATGTCGCCCTCTATGACTACTAACATCTGCTGTCCACCGTCTCCCGTCTTTTTTTAGAACATGACAGCTGCTCCAAACTGAGCTGTCTGACTTTTCCATTTATCTCTACCATCGATATCGTTCAGATTATTCAATCCGATACCATACCGACCATACACGCGAATAAAACTGATATTCAACTGTACTCCTCCCACCATGGAAAAGTTTCCGCTTTTGAATGCAGATTTTCCATCTTCCAGTAATGACTTTTCTTTTGACATCAGTATACCAAACTGGGGCCCGATTTGAAATGAGAGAAGAGGTATTGGTCGGATGTTTAACAAAACAGGAATTGTCATGTAATTCAATTTTACATCTTTCACCATTCCGGCATTGATGGAATGATAAAGTGTATCAAATGCATAGCCCGTTTGTACATTACTTTGATTGAACAACACTTCTGGTTGAATTCCGATTTTTTCGCCAAGCATTATTTCAACTGCTCCACCGACATGATAACCGTAACGGAATTCGTCTTTGAAAGATGTGCCGTCAATTTTGTACATACTCGCACCTGCTTTGATTCCAAACTTCAAACCCTGGGCAAAAGAAGAAACAGGGACAGAAACAGAGAACAGCAGAATGATAATTATCGATGGGCTGATTAATCTTTTCATGTTCGTTGATTTCAGTTATAACGCAACAACTGCCAGAATACAGGAAAAAATCGTTCCAATTATTTGTTAAACAGGCAATTGTTAAAACATATACGCTGCTGTGAGCGAAAAAATATTACTGAACGGACGATCAGTTTCGGGGAAATAATAGCTGATAAAATAATTTGGTGTAAGGGAAAATCCACCTATGAAATAGGAAACACTGAGTGCGAAAGCTGCCGACTGAATTCTCAAACCGGTATTCTCCTGATCTGAAGAAATATAGTTTCTGCTGATGGTCACAAATTTGCGTGAACTGGTTAATCTTTTACTTGAGCTGACGTCGAAGTGCTGTGCGCCTGCCACCAACATGAGCTGAGGGATTACGGAAAGTCCATCTATCGGTTTAAACAATCCGTTCCACTCGAACGGGTGAGACACAGAAGCGGTAAAGGAAAAATCCTGGAGGCCGACAGTGGTGGTATCGGTTATGCTTCGGGGTATGGTAAAAATAACCGTATCCAGCCGACGTACTTCTACATACTGTCCCTTTCCCCATCCGATGGAGAAACCGCTGCGTAGCCAGCCTTTTCTCGTTTGTATATAGCCGAATAATTCATGACTGAAGGGCGTAGCATATTGTTCAAGCTTTTTTTCTTTGAGATAATAGGAATATGAAATTCCGAAAGCAATTGCTTTTCCTTTCAGATAATCATATGAGGGAGTAAAAGCATATTGATAGAATTGCGACTTGCCATCCAGTTTGCTGAAATAGGCAGTCGCGTTCATACCGAATCCGGAATGATGATAATAAAAAACCGATGGTGTTATTGCAAGTCGGTTCTCTGGCTGCTGAGCATTAAAATTGTTGTTCTTCAGACTGAATAACCGGTTGCCACCAGAGATACTTACAGAGAAAAAATTTGTTTTGTTGCTGATGGAATCAAGCATGGCTTTGAAATCTTTCAGAAGATCCATGTCCAGTTCAATTGAATCCTTAGTCGCCGATAAACTATCTGTTTGAGAGAAGACGGATATATTCAAACCCATCATCACCACGAGTAAAGCGACCATTTTCATAAGTTTCCCTGCAGTTTTCAGAGCCTCAGACGGGCGGTAACTACCGGGGTTTAACGGCAGTAAAAATTTATTATTGGATGAAGTGCCGGTCAGGCCAGTTCAATGACAGTTATTTCCGGAAGAATACCCACCCTGCCCGGATAGCCCAGGAAGCCAAATCCGCGATTGACATACAACTTCTGGTGATCATCTTCATAAAGACCTGCCCATTGTTTGTACATATACTGAACCGGACTCCAGCGGAAGCCGGGAATTTCAATTCCGAACTGCATGCCATGCGTGTGACCACTTAGCGTAAGATTGATATCCTTAAAGGCTTTTCTCACCTCAGCATCCCAGTGGCTCGGATCATGACTCATGAGAATTTTAAATGAATATTGTTCTGTACCCGCGTAGGCATCAGCCATGCGCCCGTATTTTGGAAAATTTCCTTTCGCGCCCCAGTTCTCAATACCGAGTAATGCGATCTTTTCTCCGTTTTTCTCGAGCGGAACGTGTTCATTCATCATCAGCTTCCATCCCATGTCTGCATGAATTTTTTTCAACTGATTCAGGTTCGCGACTTTTTCATCAGCATCTTTCCATGGTTTATAGTCGCCGTAGTCATGATTACCGAGTGTGCTGAATACACCAAGCGGTGCAGTGAGTTGTGAAAAGACTTCGATATACTCATCCATTTCCGCTGCCCGATCATTCACCAGGTCACCGGTAAACAAAATCAGGTCGGGCTTTTCTTCAAGGATTTTTTTCACTCCTTTTTCAACGGCTTTGACATCAGTGAAACTTCCGGAATGGATATCGGAAATGTGAACAATCTTCATTCCTTTAAAAGCTTCCGGAAGATCTTTAAAACTCAGTTTCAACCTTTCAATTCTGTATTTGTATTTGTTTCCGAATCCATACAGCAGGCTTCCGAATAAGCTGCCGCCGACAGCAAGGCCCAGCCACGAAAGGAAAACAGAACGGCTGATACTGAGACCTTCAAACTTTTCATCCGCCACCAGTCCATAATACAATTTTCCTCCACCCCACTGTACCAGACGACGAAGATCATCCACTATAAAAACGATAGACGCTACAAACTTTGCAAGGAAAAGGCCAATCACAATTGCCAGTAAATAGGTTCGAAGCAGCTTCGGTATATTATCAAAATTGATCACAGGTCCTAACAAAATAAAGGCGACTACCAAAACTGTAACCGCCCAGTAAGCTCCATAAATAATCGTCTTCCACCTGATAGAAAGATGCTGACTTACCAGTTTTACCGACTGGAAAACATACCAGTCGATCAGAAGTATGATCAGAACAAAAATTCCGGAGCCAAGAAGTCGACGCATAAAATGTTAGTTGTCTTTGATTGGAGGGCTGAACTATTGTGGATATATTGTTCCCTAAAATGGTGCCGATAGCGTAATTTTGTCAACCTGTCAGGACGAGCAGAAAAACCTGCTCTGTATCGTATGATCTGCGACTGTACAGTGCGATATCTTTGTTAGCCAACATTTTAAGGAAGTTCAACGGAATGCGATTTATATATTACGGACATGCCTGTTTTGCGCTGGAGATTGGAGGTAAGCACCTTCTGTTTGACCCTTTCATCTCACCGAATGAACTGGCGAAAGCGATAGATCCTCAGACGGTTCCGGCTGATTTCATCCTGATTTCCCATGCACATTTTGATCACCTTGCTGATGCGGAAGCAATTGCTAAACGCACCGATGCCACGATCATTACCAATTGGGAAATTTATGAATATTTCAAAAAGAAAGGATTTGAAAAGATCTTTCCGATGAATGTCGGCGGTAAAGCAGACTTTGATTTCGGAACACTTAAATGTGTGATTGCTCAGCATTCTTCCAGTTTTCCTGATGGGAGCTACGGGGGTACGGCGATGGGCTTTGTGATAAAATCGCAGGAGGGAAATCTTTATTATAGTGGAGACACCGGATTAAGTCTTGACATGCAACTGATACCTTCATTTGCAGTGTTGAATTACGCTGTTATGCCGATTGGCGATGTTATCACGATGGGTATCGAAGATGCAGTGAGAGCAGCACATATGCTCAGTTGCCACAAAGTAATTGGTGTACATTATAACACCTGGGGGACGATAGAGCTCGATAAGGACAAGGCATTTGAATTGTTCAATCGTAACGGACTTGAATTAATCCTCCCGGAAATTGGAAGCGGGATGGATCTTTAAAAATTTATCTGAAAATATTTCGAATACATGGGGCGAATTATAGGCATCGCAAATCAAAAAGGTGGGGTCGGAAAAACGACTACAGCGATCAATCTCGCTGCCAGTCTGGCTGTGCTGGAGTATAAAACATTGCTTGTAGATGCCGATCCTCAGGCCAACAGTACAACTGGTGTTGGTTTTGACTTGCATAATATTCAGCAGAGTCTTTACGATTGCATGATCAATGATGTAAAGGCCCGCGAAGTGGTTCTTAAAACAGAAATCCCACATCTCTTTGTTATCCCTTCACATATCGACCTCGTAGGTGCCGAGATTGAAATGATCAGTCATCCGCAAAGGGAATCTGTACTTAAGGGAATTCTTGGTGACGTAAAAGATGAATACGATTTCATCATCATTGACTGTTCTCCTTCCCTGGGTCTGATCACGGTAAATGCGCTTGTTGCTTCAGATAGCGTATGCGTACCCGTACAGGCGGAGTTTTTCGCATTGGAAGGTTTAGGGAAATTATTGAATACAATCAAAATAGTACAGTCGAGACTAAATACGGAGCTGGTAATTGAAGGAATTTTAATGACGATGTATGACGGCCGTCTTCGGTTATGCAACCAGGTGGTAAATGAAGTACGCAGGCATTTTGAAGAAATGGTTTTTGATACGATCATACATAGAAATACGAGGCTGAGTGAAGCTCCTAGTGTGGGTAAACCAGCTATTCTTTATGATGCAGACAGCAAGGGTGCGATCAATTACCTTAACCTTGCAAAGGAAATTCTGCAGAAGAATAACATGACCCGGATAAAGCAATCAGAAAGAATTTTAACGCTGAATGATGAGTAGTAACCCGACGAATAAGAAGGATGCGCTCGGTAAAGGTATCAGGTCATTGCTGCAAAGCATAGATACTGATCTTAAAACCCCTGCCGGAGCGCTTAAGGAAGAAGTAGTACAGAAAACGTTGGGCATGAGCCGCGTTCCCCTGGAAGAAATAGATACCAACCCCAAACAGCCAAGGCAGGATTTTGATGAAACTGCATTGAAGGAATTGGCTGCATCCATAAAACTGCATGATATTATTCAACCGCTTACCGTAGTAAAAACTGCGGGTGGCCGTTACCGCCTGGTTGCAGGTGAAAGACGTTTGCGTGCAGCAAAACTTGCAGGCCTCAAGGATGCGCCGGTGTATATCCGTGAAGCCAATGATCAACAATTACTGGAACTCGCTTTACTGGAGAACCTCCAGCGCCAGGATCTCAACGCAATTGAAATCGGGTTGAGTTATAAGCGACTCATGGACGAGCTTAATTTCACACAGGAACAGGTGGCGGAGCGCATGGGTAAGGAAAGAAGTACGGTGACCAACTACATCAGGTTGCTGAAATTACCTCCGGGAATAATTGTTGCGGTTCGTAATGGAAGTCTGAGCATGGGTCATGCGAGAGCGATCATTAATGTAGACGAAGTTGAAAAACAATTATATGTTTTTCATGAAATACAAAATAAAGGATTGTCAGTAAGGCAAACAGAACAATTGGTGCGCAATCTTTACCAGGATGGAAAGCCTGTTAAAAAAACCGTAAAACCCACGCTGGCACCGGCTTTCAAAAAAATTGAAGATAATTTAGCTTCTCATTTCAGCACGAGAGTTAAACTCGTTCACCAGAAAAAGGGGCATGGTCAGATTCTGTTCGATTACTATTCGCTCGAAGAACTGAATGCCCTTCTCGAAAAGATGAAGGTAACCGTCAACTGATCATGTTCAGCAAATTTCTCTTTCGTTGTCTACTGCTGATTTTATTTGCATCCCTCGGAACCATCAGCCTGAAAGCACAGGTGATTCCATTGGATACGCTGGCTGTTATTGCAACGACTGACTCGCTGAAAAAAAATGTAAAGACTCCGGATTCTCTCCGGTTCCGTGGTGACACGATCATCAGTTCAAAAATCGATACGGCTAAAAAAAGATCACCGGCTTCCAAAGCGGCACTGCGATCTGCTATTATCCCTGGCTGGGGACAGGCGTACAACAAAAAATACTGGAAGATCCCGATTGTCTACGGTGCGCTTGCAGTGCCCGTGGTAACATTCACTTATAACCTGAACTGGTACCAGAAAACGCGATATGCATATACCGTAAAGTATACAAAAGATACTGCCAACTTCTCCAATATTGATCCTCAATTGCAACCTTTATCTACAGAATCTCTGCGGGTATACCGGGATGACTTCAGAAGAAATATGGATTATTCGGTGATTGCTTTTCTGATCCTCTGGGGGCTGAACGTTGTAGATGCTGCCGTGGATGGTCACCTTAAAGATTTTAACGTAAACGATGATCTCTCCATCAGGATAAAACCCGGCTACTCTCCTATGGCCAATACCAACGGGCTAAGTATCGTACTGAATATCGGGAAAAGACCTGGTAATGGATATTCTGCCGGTCGCTGATTTCTTTTTTCTTTGTTACTTTCACGCTTCAAAAAAATAAGGTTGACAGTATGAATATTGCGTTGATCGGCTATGGGAAAATGGGCAAAACCATTGAATCGGTTGCGATTTCCAGGGGGCATAGAATATCTCACAAAATTGATCTTGATAATCCTGAAGCCTGGGACAATCTCTCTCCGGAAAACACCGACGTGGCAATAGAATTCACCGGGCCACACAGCGCTTTTGAGAACGTGAAAAAATGCATCGAAAAATCGGTGCCGCTCGTTTGTGGTTCGACAGGCTGGCTTGATAAGTTTGATGAAATTGTCAATCTCACAAAAAAGCTCGATGGAAGCTTTTTATATGCAAGTAATTTCAGTGTTGGCGTTAATATATTTTTTGAATTGAATAAGAAGCTTGCGCAACTGATGGCTTCTCATCCGGAGTATGATGTTTCATTAAAAGAAGTACATCATACGCAGAAAAAAGATGCCCCCAGCGGAACGGCCATTACCCTGGCTGAAGAAGTTTTGGCGAATATCAGAAGCAAAAAATACTGGGTTAATCGCGATACTGAAAATCCGGATGAGCTATCAGTCACGAGCGAACGAATTGATCCTGCCCCGGGCACTCATCATATCCGGTACCACTCGGCGATTGATGATATCGAGATCATACACACTGCTCACAGTCGCAACGGATTTGCTCTCGGTGCTGTGCTGGCCGCTGAGTTTCTGCCTGGGAAAAAAGGAGTTTTTGGGATGAAGGAAGTATTAGGAATCTGACGTTAAACGTATAACGTTGAACGTATAACGTTGAACGTTTAACATAAAAAACGTAATTTGTCCGATAATAACATAGGGAAAACTTCATGCTGAATAAAAAGACCCAATACGCATTTAAAGCGCTGATGTATATCGCGGAACATCAGAATGACGGGCCTATTCTTATCTCCGAGATTGCGAAAAAGAAAAATATTCCACTCAAATTCCTGGAGAATATCCTTCTTGAACTAAAGAATGATGGTATTCTCGACAGCAAAAAAGGGAAAGGCGGCGGATATTTTCTGAAACTTCCCCCATCAAAAATTCCACTCGCACGCATCATACGCAAAATCGACGGACCGATTGCGATGCTTCCCTGTGTGAGCCTTTACTTCTACGAACGCTGCAAAAACTGCGATGAGAAAAATTGCGGTCTTCACGATACAATGCTTCTCGTACGTGATGCTGAACTGAAGATACTGGAGAAGAAGACGGTGGCTGATCTGGCGAAAAAGTAATTCACGTAGAACGTTTCACGTTCTACGTTTAACGTTCAACGCATTATTCCTCTCGGATATCTCCCCATTCGTCGCAACATTTCCGTTCATCACGCCAATCAACCGGAAATCCTGCTAAATTTAGCGGATGGAATCTCCATGGTATAGTAAAAAATGGTTTACAGTACTCCTTCACGTTGTCGTGTGGGTTTTTATTTTCTCACTTCCGTTTTTATTACGAGGTCCAAATCCAAAAGAAGCAGCAAACAGGTTTGCTGATCCTGGCTATATGACTTCCTATGTAGTAAGATTTCTGTCATGGATTTTTATATTTTATTTCAATGCGCTCTTTTTAATACCACGATATTTCTACCAGAAAAAATTTGCCGTTTTTACAGCTTGTCATGTAGCGATTTACCTGGCTACGTTGCTGTTGGGAAAACTGATGCACGACCTGCTTACGCCGAAGGAGTATTTCGCATGGGTTGGCCATTTCATCATCATGGGCCTGGTATATATTTTTTACTTCGCAGTAAGTACAATGTATCAATTAATACGGGATCGGGAGGAGACTGACAGAAAAAATAAAGAGAAACTAACCGAAAATTTAAAAACAGAATTATCATTACTACGTTCGCAGGTCAGTCCGCATTTTATGTTCAACGTATTAAATAATATGGTGGCGCTTGCGAGGAAAAAATCAGATCTGCTGGAACCTTCATTGATCAAATTATCCTCGCTGATGCGTTATATGATATATGAAGCTGATGAAGAAAAAGTTCCACTGGAAAAAGAAGTAGAATACCTGCAGAGTTATATCGATCTGCAGCAGCAACGATTTGGGAAAAATGTTCATGTGCAGGTGAATGTTTCACCCTTTGATAAAGCTTATGAGATCGAGCCGATGTTGCTTATCCCGTTTGTGGAAAACGCTTTTAAACACGGCACTGGTATGATCATGAATGCTATGATTCATATCGATCTGAATGTGGATAAGGGTATACTCTATTTCACAGTAAAGAATAAATTCAATCCGGAAAGCTCCGAGATAAAAGATAAATCTTCAGGCATTGGGTTGACCAATGTCAAACGCAGACTGAATCTGCTTTACCAAAATCAACATTCGCTGAAAATTGATACGAAAGACGATTATTTTACTATCTTACTTGAAGTCAAACTGCACTGATGATCCGATGTATAGCAGTAGATGATGAGCCTCTAGCGCTTGAATTGCTGGAAGATAATATCAGCAAAGTCCCTTACCTGGAACTGGTAGCAAGTTGCAATAATGTTATGGAAGCCATGGCTGTGCTGGAAAAAAACACGGTAGATCTTATTTTTCTCGATATACAGATGCCAGGCATTACGGGCCTTCAATGGATCAGTTCCATGCGCGAAAAGCCAATGATCATTATGATTACGGCATATGAAAAATTTGCGCTTGAAGGTTTTAACCAGGACGTTGTTGACTACCTGGTAAAACCTGTGCCATTGGAAAGATTCATCAAAGCCTGTCAGAAAGCAAAAGAATTACATTCGCTGAAAACCGCAGCTGCCGGAAAATCTACTCAAACTTTTGATTTTATTTTTGTTCCTTCTGACTACAGTATGCTGAAAGTAGTGATCGGTGATATCCGTTGGATCGAAGGATTAAAAGACTATATACGCATCAACTTGTTCAGTTCTTCAAAACCAATTATTACGAGGTTTACCATGAAGAATATCGAAGATTTGCTTCCCGCCAGGGAATTTCTCCGAATCCATAAATCTTATATCGTTGCCGTCTCCGCTATTACGGCCGTCCGTAAAAGCAGCGTTTTTTTAAATGACCTGGAACTTCCTGTTAGTGATAATTACCGGGATGAACTGCAGGCGTTGCTGGGGAACAGACAGTAGGCGTTGATAGTTGCAGTTTATTAGTTCACAAAAGGCAACAGGCAGCGGGCAGCATGCAGCCTATAATTTCACAATGGCAAAATAAATTTCGATGTATCGCTAATTTTAAAGCGGGCAACAGACAAATTCAGGTCAACCAGATGAATTTCAGGGTTGCGATAAAAAAATTCAAAGAAGGTAACAGTCAGTCTCTCTATCAGCGCGACGCCAATATTTTTGTTCAACACAACTTGAAAATTTAAACCGTTGATTGTTAACCGCCAATTTTTGAGTTATACGGTAGCAGGCAACAGATAATGTCAAATCAACTGCATTAATTTCGGTGTCTCAGTAATTTCAGTCTACCTGAAATACCACTTGATATTTTGAATGAATGATTGCGGAGGTCTGCTATCTGTTGCCTTAGCAGGAATAGAGGATCCGGCATACAGGAAAAAGATAATACTGCTTAATATTTGCTGCCTTTCGCCTCGGCAATACACTCCATAATCAAGAGCCGGCTCTTCTCGTTGTCTTCTTCCTTTAGCCTCCTGCCTGCTTCGTCGCAACATTTTCACCTCTGGTCTCAATTGAAAAAAATGGGGTTGCATCCGAAATACTTTTGTATCGTTAAATCAACCGAAATGAAAAAAATAATCTTCTTACTGATCGCAGCCATCACCGGATTAACTGCTAGCGCACAATTCCCCATGGGAGGCGGTGCCGCTAAAGGTGCAGCAGCTCCTCCGAAAATCGGGCACGTGTATGGAAAGATCGTGGACAGCAGCGGAAAGGCCATTGGCGAAGCATCGGTGATGCTTATGGGAAACCAATATGATTCAGTTTCAAAGAAAACAAAGGAAGTACTGATAAAAGGACTCACTACCCGTGGTAATGGAGAGTTCAGTTTTAGCGACCTGCCGATTATGGGGAAACTGAAATTGAAAATTTCAGCTACAGGATTTCAACCTGTTGACAAGGATGTCGTTTTCCAGATGAAAATGGGTGGCGGTGCGCCTGGCGGTAGTACGCCCGGAGCAAGCGGAAACGCTGGTGGTGGAATGCCTTCCGGAATGTTGAATGCGTTTGATAAAGATCTCGGTAATATTCAACTTAAGCAGGATGTAAAACAACTCCAGGGAATCGTAATTACTGCAACGAAACCATTGGTGAAAATGGAGATTGATAAAAAAGTATTCAATGTTGAAAAGAACCTCGTTACAACAGGTGGTACAGCACTTGACGTTATGAAAAATGTACCTACTGTGCAGGTGGATATCGACGGCAATGTAAAACTTCGTAATGCAGCACCACAGATTTTTGTTGACGGTCGCCCTTCAACACTTCAGCTCGATCAGATACCTGCGGATGCAATCGAAACTGTAGAAGTAATCACCAACCCTTCTGCAAAATATGATGCATCCGGTGGTAATGCGGGTATATTAAATATTGTGTTGAAGAAAAACAAAAAATCTGGTTATAACGGTATGGTGATGGCAGGTGTGGACAGACTCGGTGGTATGAATGGTGGCGGTAATTTCAATGTTCGTCAGAATAAGATTAATATCTCAGCTACTGCAATGGGTAACCAGATGCGCAACCGCAATACTGGCGAAGTGGAAAGAAATAATCTGACAGGAGATCCATTGACCACAGTTAACCAGGATAACCTGAGCAAAACAAAAGGTGGCTTTTTATTTGGACGTCTGGGTATCGATTATTTCGTGACGAACAGAACAACATTCTCTCTGTCAGGAATAAAAGTACATGGCAAATTCAATCCAAATGATGTGATTGATATGCAGACAGATAGCCTCTATCCTTCCGGAACCATCAGCAGCAATAGTCAGCGCATAACTTCCGGAAGTCGTGAGTTTAATGCCAATGGTGTTCAGGGAAGTTTCAAACAGTTGTTTCCTAAAGAAGGCCAGGAACTCACAGCTGATTTCAACTTTTTCGGTGGGAAAAATGAAGGCAACAGTTTGTACACCACCAACTATTATGACAAAACCGGCGGTGTCGACGGTACATCATATCAGAAAGTGTTGAGCGATGGTAAGAACACCAACTTCACTTTCCAGACGGATTATGTACATCCTTTTAAAGGAACAACAAAACTGGAAGCAGGTTTGCGGGCACAGCTGAGAACTACAAAGAGTAATAACGAAACGCTGATCAAACCCATTGGAGCTCCGGATTATGTTGAAGTACCCTCTGCAACTAACAATTATTCCAATAACGATAACGTATATGCAGGTTACCTGAGTTTCACCAGTAATTTCAAAAAGCTCGGATACCAGGTAGGTTTACGCGCAGAAAGTTCGTCTTATAAAGGAACCTTGCATAATACTGGTGAAGAATTCAAAAACAATTATCCTATAAGCTTATTCCCATCATTATTCCTTACTTACAAACTCGAGAAGAGCCAGGAATTACAGATGAGTGTAACACGCAGGGTTAATCGTCCGAATTTCTTTCAGCTGATTCCTTATGTCGATTATACTGACAGTTTGAATATCTCCGTCGGTAACCCCAATCTGAAACCTGAGTTTACATCTTCCATCGAAGCTTCTTACAGCAAAAAAATGAAGGGTAATCACACGATCATGACTTCAGTTTATTACAAACACACAACTGATCTGATCACACGTTACCTGACAACAATGATCAATCCGGTAACTGGTAAGGAAGATATCGTATCAACTTTTATCAATGCGAACTCAAGTTATATGACAGGCGCTGAGTTCACATCAGTAAACCCGATCAAAAAATGGTGGGATCTGACTACCAATATCAACCTGTATAATTCAAAGATCAATTCTGAGAATGTAAACGAAGCCAGCCAGGATGCCATGTGGAGCTGGTTTGCGAAAGTGAACACTACTTTTAAAATGAAGAAGGAATTTTCAGTACAGGTCACTGCTGATTATCAATCAAAATCTGTGCTGCCGGTAAACAGCGGTGGTGGTCAGATGGGCCCTCCCGGTATGGGTGTGGCGCAATCAGCTTCACAGGGTTATATCCGCCCTTACTGGGGTGCTGATATTGCAGTGAAAAAATCTTTCTTCAAAGGAAATGCATTGAGTGCAACACTGACAGTATCTGATATTTTCAGAACAAGAACAGTAAGTCAGTATAGCTATAGTCCTTATTTCACACAGAACTATGCAAGACTTAACAACCCTCAGATGGTAAGACTATCATTGATGTACCGTTTTGGTAAAATGGATATGTCAATTTTCAAAAGGCAGAGCAACAAGAACCAGACGAATGCGATGGAGGGAATGCAATAAAAAAGAAGAATGGCGGACAACGAATTGAAATATGATGATGTTGTATAGACAACGCAAGCGTTGCCAGAGCGTTAAAAAAATAGAGAACGGAAATAAGCAGCAAACGAACAAAGTATCAGAACAGGATAACAAACAACAGATTTCAGCTCGCCACAAAAGCGTCAATAAAAGAAAGATTGGAAATTTTGTTTAGAACGGTAAAAGGATAAAGGTACAATCAGCATCTAACGACAGGTAGTGCATAACGCGCTACCTGTCGTGCTTTTTTTCAGGGTGGATGTGCAGAAATAAATTTTTATAAACGACTTCTACATACGACAACACAGAAGATGAACCATGGCGAGGTAAAAGGGACCGAGTCATGGTTTTCATTTTTGCACGAGGCCGATTCTTTTTTACATTTGTTTTTCAACTCACCGAAACTTGCTGAAGAAATCCGGATTAGTGGTATTGCTTTTTTTTATGGTCTGTACCCTGGTAGCCCAAAAAAAGAATGAGCAATTCGTAATACACATGCGAAAGGCTCCAGGGCCAATAAAAATTGATGGTGTTGCTGACTCACTCGAATGGGATTTTGCTGATCTCGCTACTGATTTTTTTATGATCACGCCAATGGATACCAGCTTTGCTAAAGTATCCACTGATGTTCGCATGTGTTACGATGATCACAACATTTATCTGCTCGCGGTTTGTTACAAGAAAAATAATTTTCCATATCGCGTTGAATCGCTGCGACGGGATTTCAATTTTAGTAAGAACGATAATTTCCTCGTTTTCATCGATCCGTTTGATGATCAGACCAATGGTTTTTCGTTTGGAGCCAATGCCGCCGGAGCGCAGTGGGATGGAACGATGTATGATGGCGGAAAGGTAGATCTGAACTGGGACAATAAGTGGGTGTCCGATGTAAAGAATTATCCGGATCGCTGGATTTTTGAAATGGCGATTCCTTTTAAGACCATCCGTTATAAAAAAGGAATTAAACGATGGGGTGTTAATTTCAGCAGGTTGGATATTACCGTTGCTGAGAAATCAGGATGGGCTCCGGTGCCCAGGCAATTCCCGAGCGCGTCGCTCGCCTACACCGGTATACTTCAATGGGATGAAGAGCCGCCACATGCAGGTACCAATATCTCTGTGATTCCCTATGTGCTCGGCAGTGTTGTAAAGGATTATGAACACAATGCCGATGCCAGGTACAAATCTCAGGCTGGTGTCGATGCAAAAATCGGTATCACTTCATCTCTGAACCTGGACCTGACAGTCAATCCGGATTTCTCCCAGGTGGAAGTGGACAGGCAGGTTACCAATCTTGACCGTTTTGAATTATTCTTTCCCGAGCGGCGACAGTTTTTCCTTGAAAACGGAGATCAGTTTTCCAATTTCGGATATGCGACCATCCGGCCATTCTTTTCACGTAGAATAGGATTGAATGCCCCGATACTTTTTGGAGCTCGGTTGAGTGGTAAACTTGACAAGAACTGGAGGCTGGGTATAATGAATATGCAAACGGGCAAAGTGGATTCCATTCGCCTTCCGGCACAGAATTTCACAGTAGTTGCATTACAACGCAAAGTTTTCGCCCGTTCGAATTTTGGCGTGCTCATGATCAACAAAGAGAATTTTGTTGGAAGATTGCCTGTGGATACTTCAAAAGCAAGTCCGGCAGCCTATAACAGAAACATCGGGCTAGAATATAACCTGGCATCCGCTAATAATTTATGGACAGGTAAGGCCATCATTGTCAAGTCCTTTTCTCCGGGAGTGAATAGTGACGATTGGGTACACGCAGCGAATTTGCAATATGGTGACAAGCGATGGACGATCAGCTGGGCTCACGAATATGTTGGAAAGAATTATACGGCTGAAGTGGGTTATGTACCCAGGCGGGGATACATCAAAATAAATCCCACTGCTGGAAGATTGTTTTTCACCAAGGGCTCTGTTGTAAGTCATGGACCCAAGCTGACTTACCTGGAATTCTTTGACCAGGCATGGAAGAAAACTGACCTGGGTTTGATCCTGAATTACCCGGTGACTTTCAGGAACCAGGCGATGTTCAATGCCTGGGTTTCATATGATGATATCAAATTACTCGCTCCATTCGATCCGACCAATTCCGGAAAAGATACACTGGCGCGCGGAACCGTTCACCAATGGCAGGCTTTTGGTCTCGAGTTCTATTCCAAACCACAAGCGTTATTTACATATACATTCACAGGTCGATATGGTGGTTATTTTAATGACGGAACAAGATTGAACCTGACGGCAGATATCGGTTACCGGTTTCAACCTTACGTCAGTTTTATTGTGAGTGCATCATATAATGATATAAGGATGCCGGCTCCGTGGAATAAAACGCAGTTCTGGCTAATCGGCCCAAGGCTGGATATCACGTTTACTAACACATTGTTCTTCACCACTTTTGTTCAGTACAATAACCAACAACGGAACGTCAACATCAACACCAGGTTTCAATGGCGCTACAGGCCCGCGTCGGATTTGTTCATTGTTTATACTGATAATTATTTTCAAACACCGTTCAGTGTTCGTAACAGGGCAATTGTGCTGAAGCTTAATTATTGGTGGAATCTATAGGCACAAGGCAGGAGAACGGAGGCAGTCTCACTATTAGCGCGACGCCAATGTTTCTTAAAAAATAACATAGATCATCCTGCCGATAGCCTCTAAGACTCAAAGACTGTAAGGCAGCTCGAAGCAAATCTTTGAGCAACCTTCGAGTCTTGGAGACTTCCCGGCAAAAGGTAGTTATATAGTAGGAGTAACAGTATATAGAAGTTTTGTTTTGACAGTCACCAAGTTGAAAGCAGAAGGTTTCGAAAAGCAACGCAAGTTCAGTTCACAAGCTGTTAAATAAGTACCTGAGCCGCAATCCCGGTATAAGTGCATATCACCATTTTCAAATCTCAACTTCAATCAGAAATCAATACATTCAATGCCCAAATTTGACATATGAAAAAATGCATGTCCTGGATATTCGCCTTATTTATTGCTATTACTTCTTTTTCGCAACCTAAACCTGCAAAGTTATTCAGTGATCATATGGTCATCCAGCGGCAGAAGCCGATAAACGTTTGGGGTACAGCGTCAAAGAATGAGAAGCTGACTGTCACTCTGAATGGTAAAACCTCAGGCGGGAAAGCTGATAAAGAAGGAAACTGGTTACTGACATTGCCGGCAATGGAAGCGGGTGGACCGTACACCCTTGAGGTTAAAGGAAAAACAACCGTGCAGTATAGTGATGTTATGTTGGGAGATGTATGGCTTTGTTCCGGGCAGTCAAATATGGAATGGCCGGTAAGTGCATCCAAAAATGCGAAGGAAGAGATTGCCGCGGCAAATTACCCGATGATCAGGCATTTCAAGGTGCGCAATACTGTGAGTCTCACACCCGAAAATGATGTAACCGGAGGTGAGTGGCAGGTTTGTAGTCCATCAACGGTTGGAAATTTTACTGCAGTCGGTTATTTTTTTGCAAGAGATCTGTTAGCCTCTGAACATGTAGCCATTGGTTTATTGAATTCATCGTGGGGGGGAACACATGTCGAAACGTGGACCAGCGGTTCTTCATTTTTTTCAACGCCGGAATTTGCATCTATGAAATCTAAATTACCAACCAGTTTCGATGGATTGATTGCTGAAAGAAAAAAGAAAGCTGAAGAATTACTGGCCCGCGTTCAAGGCACACTCCCCACACGCGGAGAAGTGAATGAATATAAAATGATGGATTACAATGATAATTCCTGGGCAGTAATGCAAGCTCCCGGTCTTTGGAACGGTAACGGGCTTGGTGAATTCGATGGAGAGATCTGGTTCAGAAAAACTTTCAATGTTCCGGCTGATATTAATCTTTCCAATGTAAAAATCAGGCTGGGAAAAATCGATGATACGGACAGCACCTTCGTTAATGGCGTATTTGTCGGTGCAACAAGCTCTTATATCGAACCGAGAGAATATAAAGTGCCGCCAGGCGTTATCAAAGGCACTGGAAACGTGATTGTTGTAAAAATAAGTGATACCGGCGGTGGTGGTGGAATGTATGGTGAGCCAGGTGATTTTTATGTTGATTTTGGAGTAACAACACTTTCACTTGCAGGCGATTGGAGGTACCGGATTGAAAAAATGTATAATGCTACTGCTGGAGTTGATCCCAACGCTTACCCTACCCTTTTATATAATGCAATGATTTATCCGCTCTTACATGCAAAAATAAAAGGAGCCATCTGGTACCAGGGGGAATCAAACGCTGGTCGCGCGGAACAGTACAGAACAAGTTTTCCATTGATGATCGAAGACTGGCGTAAACAGTGGGGTTATGCGTTTCCATTTTACTTTGTTCAGCTTGCCAACTACCAGGCGGGTGGTGGCACCAGCAGCAATGGCGGCAGCGAATGGGCAGAACTTCGTGAAGCACAGACTTATACATTGCGTTTACCCAATACCGGTATGGCCGTAATTATTGATATTGGTGAATCAAAAGATATCCATCCGCGTAATAAACAGGACGTAGGCAAGCGACTTGCTGCGATTGCATTGGCCAAAACCTACAATAAGACAGTTGCGTATGCGTCGCCGGAAATAGATAAAGTCGATTTAAACGGAACACAGGCAAAACTTCATTTCAAAAACGTCAATGGTGGTTGGAAGGTTGATAACAAGTATGGCTACATCAATGGTTTTGAACTTGCAGGTGCTGATAAACAATGGCATTATGCACGTGCATGGATTGAAAATGGTGATATCATCGTCATGAGTGATAACGTCAACAGTCCTGTTGCTGTGCGTTATGGTTGGGCAGATGACCCTTCTGATCTGAATCTTTTTGATAAATCGGGTTTGCCTGTTGCTCCTTTCAGATCAGACACCTGGCCAGGAAAAACAGCCGGAAAAAGTTTCAATTTTTAGAATTCAGCGTTGAGCCTCAAACGATAGTCGCGACTTTGCAGAGCATATTCTTTGCAAAGTCGTTTTTATTTTCGGTTACAGAATTCGGTAATGGAATCAATTTATTTGCCTCTTATCTTAATATTGATTGCATTTATAGAAGTGATGTTTGGAAAAGTTTCTCCGCCTGTGTCTCATCAATTTAAACTAAAGGATTTTGATGCAATGTCTGTATGAATGCAAATGTCAAAGCGCGAAATCCGTTGCATCTGGTTGGCGTTCAATCAGATTCATACTTCGGATCCTTTTATTCAACATTTCAGCAAATCACAACTTTACAACGAACAACGATGAACGAAAACACCGCCAGCCCTCACTTAATCAGCTCGCCCAGGGAAGCAAGAGCAACTAAGTTTGACATTAATCAACAATTTCAGGTACGGCTGGGTGTTAGTCGGGGATTTTTGTGTGAATTTATTTTTGCTAATGGTATTTTTTTATAAAAAAAATGATATTCTGCAATAATTTACTACCTAAAGTTGTTTTTTACAATAGAAGTAAATTTTCTAATTGTTTCCAACCCAATCATCCACGTGATGTTTAGATTGGAAAGCAAATCAAATCCCGAATCCAAATCTTTTGAAAAAATGAAAAAAATTTACCTGCCGCTGCTGTATCATGTTACTGCAGTTTTCTCCATGAAAAAGACTACAGGTTTAGATTTAAGTCACCAGTCTGTTCTTCATCGGCGTTAACGATCATCTAGAGATTTTTTTTCAACACTGCACAGGTTTAACTCTGGCCTGTGGGCAATAGCTTTTTTCAAAAAAGGTATTGTTTAAATCCATACTGTTTAGATGAGGAAGATTGTGACTACCATATTAATGGGAGCCGTGATGCTTTTATGTGCATCAAAACTAGCAGCCCAGGCTTTAGAGCCTGGTTTCGGTGCTCCTGCAACTCCTATCAATGTTTGCAACGGCTCAGCAACTTTTAGTGTGAAAGTAGTTGGCGGACTCAATGCCTGCCCGTCTGGAACGATCAGCGTTCAGTTACCGGCAGGATTTGTTTATGTTGCCGGATCTGCTGCTATTTCCGGGGGAACAGGAACTGTGAGCGAATCTGCGGTGTCCGGGAATACAGCAAACTTTACTGTCACCAATATCCCAAAAACACCGGGTTTCACCATTATCAGCTATCGTGCTTATGCAAGTTGTGATGCGCTGGCCAATCCCTCAACAGCTAATAACCAGGCTGTATACACGCTGAATTCAGCATGTAGCCCTCAGAGTAACTCGACTACCAACAGTTTCAATATAAAAAGTGCTGCACTCAGCATTAGCAACGTCACCAACAAAAGTTATATCGGTGCGGTTGGCGATATGTACACACGTACGATCACCATTACCAATAAGGGACTCGGAACAGTATCCAATATTACGCTCGCTGACACCAGTGGAAACGGGTTGTTTGTAAAAGGCATTTCAGTTAGTGGCGGCTGGAATTTCCTAACCAGCAAAACAGTTATAGGAACAGACACGGTCTCGATTTTCACCCTTACTGGTGCAGAACTGGCTAAGGATCAAAGCATTTCACTCATAGAAAACGTTTCGCTCGTCAATGACTGTCTTTTGGAATCAAGGCTTGGTGCATGGTTCGGGTGTGACAATATGGTCTGTTCGACCGGCAATATTTCGAGTAATTCAACAGCGGGGGCAACGCTGAATTTTTCATATTTACCCGAACTGAAGATTGTTCCGGAACAACAGGATTTAAGTTGCCGTGGTGTAGTATACCCACAGACCATCAGGTTTGTGAATACCGGAAGTGCCCCCATGCGCGACCTTGTGGTAAACTTATTTTCGACAACACAAACCAGCTCGCCTGCATTGCAGACTTTTAATGCGGCTAACGATATTCAAAGCAGCCAGTCTGGTTTCCAGGGTTTTCAGTTCAAATTGGGAGTTAATGGAACCTGGAGTAACCTGGCTTTAAGCCAATCTCAAACTTTTACAACTCCTGCTGCTTCTCTGAGCGGGATGAATTCAAACATTCGATTTGGAGTTACCCAACTCAATCCAGGCGATACCTTCTATGTACGGTATAATGAAAAGGCACCGATGGTAAATTCAGCCGTTAACGATGTGATGTATACGGCAGGATCTGTATTGAGTTATAGCTTCAGAGGACGATGCGACACGCGCACAAGCACTGTATCGTCCTTTGTAAGACTGCCACAGGAAACAAAGTTGACGGCACTGCCTATATTCCCGACAAAGCTTGAAGCAGCAACCAATTATACTTTAAGCTATCATATTCCTTTTGCAGAATCTGACCTTTATCAACAAACCGGTGCGACAGCGTCTTCTATCCGCTTTGAGTTTCAATTACCTGAAAATGTTTTGTTTACAGGAAATATTTCAAATTTTAATTTAAACAAGGGGTCTGGTGCGACGCTTGCCAGTCCATCCCTGTTCAATTATAACCCCGGCACACGAACCATCCGGGCCACCTATACTTTCAGTTCCGGTTTTTCATTTGGAGATCTTGAAAACAGCTTTCTGAATGTTGGACAAATCAGTCTGAACTGCGCAGTTGCTTCTTCTGGTACGCCCCTGGTTTTAAATGCATATCTCAAAAATTTGTCTTCCTGCGCCCAGGAGGAACTTATCTTTTCACGTCATGATCCTCTGAATACCAATTGCCCGGCCCCTATTTGCGGACCAAATGGTGGAATCAGATTCAGCTCATTCACGCTAAATCGCAGGAATTTCGGACTCCCCGACAATAATAATAATGGCGCTCCGGATCCATCAGGTTCTGTAGATATGTCCAAAGTCCGTTCAGATCTGGCAATGCAGGGTGATACAATAGTTGCAGCTTTTGGTGGAAGGATTCAGATGGGTGCCTCCTCACCTGTTGGCGGATTTACTCATGGATATGCCATCGACTCCATTACGAGCCAGGATAACTTCTTTACAAATTTATATGCCCGGGTTGAGTTATTCAGTTCGGGAAGCAATGTGCCATTTTACACCAGCAACAACCTATCTGTCGGTAACATCAGTTCCGCAGTCAGAAAGGTTGATTTCAGTATACCGGCTTTACAGGCCAGCAAACCACTCCCTGCCGGATATACAAAATTTGTTGATAATGATTCTGTTGTAATCTCTATCTACTATAAAATTTCAGGCAATGCCGGCTCGGTGTTGAATTCGGTAAAATTCAATAACGGCCTGTATGTAAGCGATTTGGCCGATCCGGCCCCGGCCAGTCAATACCATTGTGGAAATAAACCATCTGGTGTAATTAACCTGGTAGGTTTCACCCAATCCACCACAGGGATTTCTTCTTCGATCGGTGGCGGCACCATCACCACTGTAATCGATAATCTTCTTCAACTTTCCCCCGCACAAAATGATGCAGGAAACAAACCATTTGCCTTTGAATACAGACCACTGAGTATTTATGAGCGGATGACATATACTCTTCCAGCCGGCTATGATTTTGTAAGTGCTTCATTAACATATACATATACAACAGGAATCAACAAAACTGCCAGTAAAACAGTAACTATTTTACCTTCCAGCACGTCAGGTGGATTACTGGTATTTGATATCGCCTCCCTTTTCCAGAACGGAACTTTCATCAGGGGCGACCAGGGCAGTAAATTGACTGGATCTGTTATAATTCGTCCTAATTGTCAGGCAATCAGCACATTAGTGCCACGCTTCACGCTTCGTCAGACGGCGACCGGTGGCTCTTCACTTCCTGACTTCACTGTGGATCAGACAGATAGCATTTATAACTCTCTTCCATCAATATCCGGAACATCAGCCAACACTCAGCCAGTATCCATTGACAACCAGGTAAACTGGGAGGTACAGATCGCAAATGCTTCCGATGCCCAGGCATTACGCGTCTGGATGGCTAAAGCATCCGGTGGGAATATAACAATCACCCGGGTAGAACGCTTATCTGGTGCTGGCGGAACTGTGTTGAATACGGTTACGGCAAATGGAAACGGGATTTACCAGCTGGGCACTTTCGGGCAAACAAGTGTTTATTACCGGATCAATGCCACTTACAACAGTTGTGCTAAAGAGAGTCTGAAACTTTACTACGGGTATGATTGCGCTAATACCGGATACCCCACTTCGGCAGCTTCTGCGGTATATAAAAAAGAATTATCATTAAATGTGACCGGGCTTCAACCAAGTTTACAAACAACGCTGGTGTCCGGACCTTCAAGCCTACCAACGCATGATTTCTGTGATGTACTTACTTATGAACTGGAAACGGTAAATACCGGAATGGGTGCTGTTAAGTCATTGGCAGTACAGACATTTCTGCCCGGAGGTACAGGTTCATCATATGTTCCGGGTAGTTTTCAGCTTCAATACCCTGCGGGTTCCGGCGCATTTATAAGCATTCCCGATGCCTCGGTGAGCGTCAATGGAGCCACTGTTACCTTCACAATTCCTTCAGATGAAATAGCTGAATTATTTGATAATGAAAGCTTCCGGGTGAAATTTGGCCTGACAACTTCCTGTGATTTTGCAAGTGGTGGTAGTTTCCGTTTCAATTCAACCGGACAATCATTTTGCGGCCTTGCTATCGGATCTCCAATCCAGCAGGCACAGATGGTAAATATTACCGGTATTCCCACCTCAACAAATCGGTACACTATCAATTCAAGCGCTAATACAGCTCTTTTAAATTGTGCAACCGGCGAATTGACAAGCACTTACAGATTTAAAATTGTCAACCTTGGAGCATTTGCAACTACCAGCGCAGATGGATTTACGATTGATCTTCCCGGTCCATGGCAAATGAATACTGGTTCGGCCAATTATCTGCATAACCCTTCCGGAAGTTCTTACTCTGGCATTAACTCCGATGGGGCTTATGAATTTGTAACTGGCGCTGGACTCGCTATCGGTGATTCCGTTGTGTTCACTGTAACGCTTACTGTACCTGCGGCAAACGTTCCTACCCTATCAGCTGGTAACAGTATTGCCATCGTTGAAAACGCGATTATAAAATACGGCGGTACATGTTCATCAACCGGAACACCATGTCCTGTAACGGTATTGATCCTTTCAACCAATCAGACTACAACGATCCTTTACAGCAAGGATCCGGCATATACTTTCAACAAACCTGTATTGGTGATCACCTCACCTTCGCCTGTTTGTTCACCCGCTACGGTTGACATCACCCAACCCCAGGTGACTGCCGGCAGTACTCCTGGTTTAACTTATACTTATTTCACAGATGCTGCAGGTACTGTGGCATTGCTGAACCCGACTTCAATCTCTGTAAGCGGAACATATTATATCAAAGGCACATCTTCTGCTGGTTGCACTGATATTAAACCTGTTACGGTACTTATTAACCCTGCTCCTTTCGCCACCATCAATTATCCCGGAACACCGTATTGTATCAATAGCGGTGCGACGATTAATGTTACGCGTACAGGACTAGCAGGCGGTATCTATAGTGCAACTCCGGCAGGATTGAATATCAACTCAACAACAGGTCAGATTAATCTGGCCAGCAGCACCCCGGGAACTTATGTTGTTACATATAGTTTTACCAACGGGACATGTACCGGTACCACAACTGCAACGATTACGATAAGGACTCTTCCAACTGCCAGCATCAGCTATGCGGGATCTCCCTACTGCATAAATCCGACAAGGACGATAAGCGTAACGCAAACCGGCCAGGCCGGAGGGGTTTACACGGTAAGTCCGGCAGGGTTAGTGATCAATTCAGTTACGGGTGAAATCAATACTGCAGGCAGCGTTCCAGGTACCTATACAATTACTTATAGTTTTTCTGACGGCATATGCAATGGCACCGCGACGGCCAGTGTTACGATCCAAAACGTACCGGTTTTAGTAGTCACCAATCCGCCACCGGTTTGTTCGCCGGCGACTGTTGATATTACCCGTCCTCAGATAACTTCAGGAAGTGCTTCAGGACTCACTTACCAATACTTCAGCGATGCGGCAGGAACAATTCCGGTTGTAAATCCCACATCTGTCAGTACCAGCGGAACCTATTATATCCGGGGAAGAGCTGCCAATGGATGTTATACGGATCTGCAGGCTGTTGTGGTGACTATCAACGCATTACCAGTCGCAACAATCAGTTACCCTGGTACGCCGTACTGCTCAAATATTGCAACAACATTGAGTGTTACACAAACAGGTCAGACCGGGGGAACATACAGTGCGAGTCCATCTGGCCTGGTTGTTCACCCAACAACCGGAGAAGTGAACCTCGTGAGCAGTACTCCGGGTACTTATGTTGTAACTTATAGTTTTTCAAATGGTACATGTAGTTCAACAGCATCAACAACCATTACGATCAACTCCTTACCAACTGCCACCATCAGTTATGCTGGTTCGCCATATTGCACCAGTCCTGCTTCAACTGTAAACGTTTCAAGAACCGGTCAGGGCGGTGGAACTTTCAGTGCAAGTCCTTCGGGCCTGGTGATCAATTCAACTACCGGCGCAATTAATCCCGGAGCAAGTACGCCCGGAACTTATACAATTACCTACAGCTTCACAAACGGCATCTGCTCAAATACCGCAACAACCAGCATTACCATCCTGGCTCCGCCATTGCTGGTCGTGAATAATCCGGCACCGGTGTGTCCGCCGGCAAGTGTAGATATTACCCTGCCACAGGTTACCGCCGGCAGCGCGTCAGGATTGATATTGCAGTATTACAGGGATGCAGCAGGTACGATTGTACTAACCAACCCAACATCAGTCAATGTTGCCGGAACATATTATATCAAAGCGACGGGAGCGACAGGATGTGTTACTATTAAACCTGTCATGGTAACGATAAATACTTTACCAACGGCAACTATCAGCTATTCCGGTTCACCATATTGTACAAGTAATACAGCAATGGTGAGCGTTAACCGAACGGGCCAGAGTGGTGGAACTTTCACTGCAAGTCCTGCCGGTCTGATAATTAACACCAATACCGGTGAACTCAATATTGCTAACAGTACACCTGGAACCTATACCATCACGTACAACTTTACCAACGGAACCTGTGTAAGTTCAGCATCAACCAGTATCACCATACAGGATGTACCAACACTGGTGGTAACTAATCCCGCACCCGTCTGTGCGCCAGCAACAGTTGACATTACCGTTCCGTCGATCACTGCAGGAAGTGGAGCAGGATTGACTTATCAGTATTACAGAGATCCTGCTGGCACAATCGTTCTGACCAATCCAACATCGATCAGCACCAGCGGAACATATTATATCCGTGGCCGCGCTGCAAACGGATGTTTCAGCAATATAAAGGCAGTCGTTGTAACAATCAATACTCCTCCTGTTGCCAACATCAGCTACCCTGGTTCACCATTCTGTATAAACAGTTCAACAACGGTGAGCGTTACCCGAACCGGCCAGGGCGGTGGTACTTATAGTGCGAGTCCTGCAGGGTTGTTGATCAACTCAACAACAGGCGCAGTCAATATCGCTGGAAGTACTCCAGGTAATTATATTATCACATATAGCTTTACTAACGGTACCTGCCCGGGAACAGCCACCACAAGTATAACCATCGAGGATAAACCAACATTGGTCATTACTAATCCTGCCCCGGTTTGCGCACCTGCAACAGTTGATATAACCGCGGCTGCGATTACCGCAGGTAGTTCAGCTGGACTGACATTGCAGTATTTTACCAATATTGCCGGTACCATAGCCCTTGCAAATCCAACTGCCATCAGTGTCAGCGGAACATACTATATCCTGGCTATTTCAGCATCAGGTTGTTCAGATATTAAACCAGTCGTTGTAACCATTAATGCTGCACCGATAGCCAATATCGGCTATGATGGCTCTCCTTACTGCATAAGCAATGCAATAACGGTGAACGTTACACGTACCGGACAAGGTGGCGGTACTTACAGCGCCAGCCCTGCAGGTTTAGTGATCAATACAACAACAGGTGCGCTTAACATTGCTGGCAGTACACCCGGTAACTATACCATCACGTATAGCTTCAGCAATGGAACCTGTGCAAACACAGCAACAGCAAGTATTACTATCCAGGATAAACCGACATTGGTCATCACGAATCCCGCTCCTGTTTGTTCACCTGCAACGGTCGACATTACTGGGGCTGCAATTACAGCAGGAAGTTCAGCTGGTTTGACACTCCAGTATTATACCAATGCGGCTGGCACGATAGCTCTTTCAAACCCGACATCTGTCAGTACCAGCGGAACATACTATATTAAAGCTGTATCATCAACCGGATGTGCCGATATTAAACCGGTTACAGTAGTGATCAATGCAGCCCCTGTTGCAAGCATCAGTTATGCAGGTTCGCCATATTGCACAAGCAATACAACAACGGTGAACGTTACACGCACTGGCCAGTCAGGGGGAACTTACAGTGCAAGTCCTGCAGGTTTGGTAATTAATTCCAGTACTGGTGAATTAAATATTGCGAACAGCACACCTGGAACTTATACCATCACCTATAGTTTCAGCAATGGAACCTGTTCAAATACTGCTGTCACCAGCATTACCATTCAGGATTTACCAACACTGGTGATTACTAATCCGGTGCCTGTATGTACACCAGTAACGGTAGACATTACTTCGGCTGCAATCACAGCAGGAAGTTCAGCTGGATTAACACTGCAATACTATACAAATGCATCAGGAACTATTGCCCTTGCAAATCCAAATGCAATTGGTACGAGCGGAACCTATTACATTAAAGCAATATCAGCAACAGGATGCTCTGTTATTAAACCTGTTGTTGTTGTAATCAATACAGCACCAACAGCCACTATCAGTTATGCGGGTTCACCGTATTGTACCAGCAACACAACAACGGTGAGCGTTAACCGCACCGGTCAGAGTGGCGGAACTTATAGCGCAAGTCCTGCAGGACTGGTGATCGATACCAATACCGGGGAACTCAATATTGCAAACAGTTCTGCTGGAACTTATACCATTACGTATAATTTCTCCAATGGAACCTGTGGAAATACAGCAACTACAAGCGTGACGATACAGAATTTGCCAACATTGGTAATTACAGATCCTGCTGCCGTCTGTGCACCTGCAACTGTGGATATCACATCGGCTGCAATTACAACAGGAAGTACGGCAGGTTTGACTTACCAGTATTATAGCGACGCAGCAGGAACAGTTGTACTAACTAACCCGGCATCTATCAGCACAAGCGGAACTTACTATATCCGAGGTAAAGCAGCAAACGGATGTCTCAGCAACGTTCAGGCGGTGGCAGTGACGATTAATGCAGCGCCGACAGCTACCATCAGTTACGCAGGTTCGCCTTATTGCATAAGCAACACAACAACGGTGACCGTTAGCCGAACCGGCCAGGGCGGTGGAACTTACAGTGCAAGTCCTGCAGGTTTGTTGATAAATTCAGCAACCGGAGCAGTCAACATTGCTGGCAGTTCACCTGGCACTTATACAATAACATACAGTATTACCAATGGGACCTGCGCAGGAACTGCCACAACCAGCATCGCTATCCAGGATAAACCAACACTGGTAATCACCAACCCGGCAGCAGTTTGTTCACCTGCAACAGTGGATCTCACTGCAGCTGCAGTCACAACGGGCAGTGCTGCAGGATTAACCTATAAATATTACAGCAATGCTGCGGGAACCAATGTTCTTTCGAATCCTGATGCTGTCAGTGTAAGCGGCACATATTATATCCGTGGAATTGCAGCGAATGGATGTGAATCTTCGCTGGAGGCTGTAACAGTAAATATCAATAGTCTCCCTGAAGCTACCATCAGTTATGCAGGTCCGTTCTGTATTGCCAATACAACTACAGCAACAGTGACACAGACAGGGCAAACAGGTGGTGTGTACAGCGCGCCGGCAGGATTGAAGATAAATGCATCTACAGGAGCGTTGAATATCTCCGGAAGTACACCAGGTACATACACGGTTACCTATAGTTTCTCCAATGGAACCTGTTCAAACACTGCTACAACAGAAGTTACGATTGAAGGTATTCCCGTCCTGGTAGTTGTAAACCCTGCTGCGGTGTGTGCACCGAATACAGTCGATCTGACTGCAGCGACAGTCACCACCGGAAGCACAAGCGGCTTGAGCTTCCGTTACTACAGCGATGCAGGAGGAACAACAGTACTTGATAAACCAGCTGCAGTAAAAATAAGTGGTACTTATTATATCAGGGGATATCTCGCGGCAGGCTGCCAGACAGATCTTAAAGCAGTGAAAGTTGCTATCAATGACCTGCCAAAGATTACTGTTAGCAACGATACGATCATTTGTAAAAACGGAACAGCAACACTGCTGGCCAACTCACCAGGAAACACCATCACATGGAAGAATCTGCCTTCAGGAAATCCCGTCACGGTGAGTCCTTCAGGTACAACGACATATACTGCAATCGCAACCAGTCCGCAAGGTTGTACAAGTGAAGCATCGGCCAAAGTGCAGATCAGGAGTTTCGATATTCAGCTGAATGCTGATAATACCAATGTGCCGATCGGCTCAACAGTATTGCTGACTACATTATCAAATCAATCATATTCAGTAATTGCATGGCTGCCTCAGCAGTCTTTACCGAACCAGACTGCAACGACACAATCGTTTGTAATGAATGACAGTGCGAAGTATTTCTCTGTTGTTGCGAAATCGGTTGAAGGTTGTATAGATACTGCCTCCATCTGGATCAAGATTAACCATGACCTGAAAGACTTCTTTATTCCTAATGCGATTACACCAAACCAGGATGGACATAATGATGTGTTCAGGGTATATGGCACTTCGGTGAAAGCAGTTGAAATACGTGTATATAATTCATGGGGTGAACTGTTACTGTTCACTACAGATAATCAGAAAGGATGGGATGGCACATTCAAAGGAAAAGCACAACCATCCGGAGTGTATGTGTATACAGTGAGAGCGGTTATGTACAATAATGCTGTAATCACCAGGAAGGGAACGATCAACCTGATACGATAATCCAATATCTAAAATATTCAATATGAAAACCCGGATCCCCGTCATTGTTGCTGCCTGGCTGTTTACAGCCCTGGTACCACGTGTGGTAAAGGCCCAGATAGATCCACATTTCTCGCAGTATTTTATTCAGCCGATGACATTAAATCCGGCTCTGACGGGCGCGGTTGACGGTACATATCGTGCATCTGCTATATGGCGCAGTCAGTATGGAAATACACTGACGACGATGGGTGTAGCAGGTGAAGTGGTAACCGATAAAAATATCAATTTTGGTGTCAACCTTCTCCATCAGTATTCGGCTGGTAAAGCCTATAAGTTTACCAATGGATATATAACTGCTGCATATACCGGAGTTCAGTTTGGCGATCATCACATCGTTATGGCTTTACAGGCTGGCGTACTGGACCGCCGTTTTAATATCAATGCTTTGCAGTTTGGTGATCAGTGGACGGCTGGTGTGGGATACAACCCCGCAGCAAATTCAGGTGAGATATTTTATACATCGGCAGCAACAGCATTTGATGCAGGGGCAGGGCTTGTATACTATGACGGATCGCCGAATAAACGAGTACACTTCTTTGGAGGCTACTCTGCATTTCATCTCACCCGGCCACAGGATCCTTATCTATCTAATGATGGAAAACAAAGACTTCCCATACGGCACAGCATACATGCAGGTGCGCGGATCAATGTGAACGAGATGTTTGATATCGTACCCAATGCATTGTATATGAGACAGGGAAATGCACAGGAAAAGATGCTCGGTGCATATATCCAGCTATCAGCAAGTCCAACTACGGATATAATGTTTGGAGCGAATGTGCGTTTGAATGATGCATTCTCACCTTTTGCAGGTTTTTATCACAAGGGACTGACTGTAGGCCTTAGTTACGATGTAAGTTCATTAGATAAAAACGTTAACAGTACCGGCCGAAACAGTATGGAAGTCTCACTTTCGTTTACGGGATGGCGTGGTAATGATGTTCCTGAGACCAAGCCCTTCTATTGCCCTCGTTTCTAATAATCGCGATCTAACCAATATTCTATGCACCCTTTTTTCATACGCTGTAAAAACAAAACAATCAACAGGAGGTGGCAAAAAAAATTGCTGTTGATTGCATTTGGATTTATCTGCTTTACAACCCATGCGCAGGTGATGCCTACCAACAGCACCTATGCGCAAGCCGAGAAATACTTTAATGACAAAAAGTATTTTGAAGCAGCTCAGCTGTATGAAAAATATTTATCAGCGGAAGAGCCACCACCCGCTGTCACCGATCCATTTGCGGTGAGCAAAAGAGGAAAAGAAAAAGCGAGTACAAAAAATGTTACCCGCCAGGAAGCACTTTTTTACCTCGCAGAAAGTCATCGCTTAACACATGATTTTAACCAGGCAGAAAAATGGTATAAAGAAGTAATTGCACTTCCTGATCACAACCCACTCGCTGAATATTGGTATGGTGTAACACTCAGAACGAATCAGAAATTTGAAGAAGCATTCCACGTCCTAACCACTTTTGTTGAAACATATCCTAATGAAGATGAATGGAAAGAAAGTGCAAAACTGGAACTGAGTAACCTTCAGTTCATCAAGGGCCAGGAGGAAAATCAAACTGTGAATGTGTTCGTCCGTCCTGAAATTAATGAGAAGAATAAATCTGCTTATGCGCTTGTTGTACCCGGTGCGAAAGCGGTAGCTTTTACTTCCATCTATGTAGATAGTGCAGCCATGAGAAAAGGAAAATATGCCTATTTCGCGAGGTTGTACAGTTCTGTTGAAAGCAGAACAATTATGGATAGCATGCAAATGCTTCAGATCCAATCCCAGAAAGGTTATCATGAAGGCCTCGCCACATTTACTAATGAAGGTCGTACCATGTTCTTTACCCGGTGGACGGACAAGAAAGGAAAGAGAATTTCCGATCTGTACCGCAGTGACAAAACCGCAAGTGGATGGAGCAAGCCTGAAAAATTAGGAGCACCTTTCAATCTCCCCGGGTTTAACAGCACCCAGCCTTTTATAACTCCCGATAAAAAATACATGCTGTTCTCATCGAACAGACCAGGTGGATCAGGTAACTACGACATCTGGTACGCTCCTCTCGATAGCAGTTTGTCTGCTACGGAAGCAATTAATTTTGGAAAGTCAATTAATACCAGTGGTGATGACATGTCACCATACTATCATCAGAATACACAGAACCTGGTGTTTTCAAGTAATGGACGCACAGGAATGGGTGGATTCGATATATATGCTGCGCAGGGAGAAATTCCGGCAAGTCAGTGGCAGTCAGTAGTCAACCCTGGAAGTCCCGTCAATTCTCCGAAAGATGATATGTATTTTATCAGTACTGACGACGATGAGTTGTGGAAAAATGGTTGGTTCAGTTCTGACCGCGGATCTGATTGTTGCCTGGAAGTATTCGCTTTCAACAGAGACAATGAACAGCACATTACCGGTATTGTAATTGACCGGGTAACCGGGCATCCGATCCCTGGTGCTACCATCACATTAAAAGATGTAGGAAAAGAAAACGGCGAAGAAACAATTGCCATTACAGACAAAGACGGGCACTATCATTTTGATCTGACTGACACAAAGAAGATTCAGATTGAAGCGAACAATCCTGGTTTTGATTCTGTAACCGGTGAGTATAACATCGGGATAAAAACAGGTCGCGACAGCTTAACGGTTGACACGATGTTTTTAACGGAAACGCGGAAAAATCCAGACGTGGATTTAACCGGAACGGATCCGCCTGATTCAACAAACGGGGAAATTCATGATCCGGATGTAGGAAAACCACCACCCGATCATGACCCTGACGTCGGAAAACCTCCGCCGATTCATGACCCCGATTTAGACAAGTTCATTGGAGACATCAACAGACAGATGATCCATTTTGACTTCAGAAAATCAGACATCAAAGAAAAATATTATCCTTATTTAGATTCAATAGTTAGTATCATGGAAAGATATCCTTCATTAAAAATAGAAATGGGTGGCCATACCGACGGTCTGGGCACCAATGAGTTCAACGGGCTTTTAGGCCAGGACCGGGTGCAGGCAGTTGTACAGTATATTGTGAATAAAGGCATTGATGCAGATCGTGTTACCGGCACCTCATATGGTGAAACACTGCCAATTGCTTCAGAAACAAGAAATGGACTTGATGATCCGAGAGGAAGATTTATGAACAGGCGTGTGGAGTTCAGAATCGTGAGGAGTGAATCGGCCATTCCGCCTTTTGTAGATAACAGTGCAGGGCAGAATGCGTTGCAAAGAACATCAGACGAGCTATCGGTTAAGGGGAGCCGAAAATCTCCGGACCGGGATGAAAGTGAACGTGAGATGACTTCGAGGGAAAGGCGGAAAACAGGAAATCCGGTGGAAAGAAGACTTTTGAATTACGACGCCAGTGAGTTTGCAACGACAGTACATTATTCGTTTGACAAAGCAGTTATTAACAGCAGCTATTACCGGAGCCTCGATACATTAGCACAACTGATGCTCGAATCTCCTTCGTTGCGGTTATTAGTGAATGGTTATACTGATTCGAAAGGATCTGCTGCTTATAACCTGCAGCTTGCAGATGAGCGTGTGAAATCATGTATAAATTATTTGGTTAAAAAAGGAGTAGACAGGGCAAGAATTGAAGGTGAAGCGTATGGTGAATGTTGCCCGGTAGCTGAGGAAATTGTGAACGGCAAGGACGATCGCAAAGCTCGTTGGTTAAACAGGCGCGTAGAATTCAGATGGCTTAAAGAATAAGAGCTTTCATCAATTTCTAACGCATTAAATATTAATTTAGCAAAGGCCGCCTCTGATCAGGGCGGCCTTTTTTCATTTACGTGAAACGTGGAACGTTGAACGTAGAACGCTGGAGTTCCCTTTTGGAAATGATTGA
Organism: Pollutibacter soli; assembly: GCA_029269725.1. GTDB lineage: Bacteria > Bacteroidota > Bacteroidia > Chitinophagales > Chitinophagaceae > Pollutibacter > Pollutibacter soli. Next base: position 886,886 of record JARJHS010000001.1, read on the forward strand.
TAAAATGGAAAAGCTGTAATGAGGTTAGTTTAATCTTGAACGTTACAGATGGAACGTCAGAATCCGAAAGTGGAAATGTCAATATAAGGGAAAAGGTACTCTCGGGTTAGCTTGGGACTGCTAAAAGTTGAATGCCAGAATCCGCTTAGGCAATGGTCAAAAAAAAGGAAACAGCTATCCTTCGCTTAAGCTGGCGTATTACGTTGAACGTTTTACGTTAAACTTTATACGTTCAATCTTATAACTTCTTCGCGTCTTCCAGGAATTTTGCCAATCCAATATCAGTCAGCGGATGTTTCAGCAATCCAAGGATGGAATCCAAAGGACAGGTGCAAACATCAGCTCCGGCTTCGGCGGCTTTGATGATGTGTAAAGCAGAACGGATTGAAGCAGCGAGGATTTCTGTCTTATATCCGTGGAGCGTGTAGATATGGGACATTTGGGAGATCAGTTCCATTCCATCCCATCCGCTGTCGTCGATACGACCAACGAAAGGTGAAACATAAGTGGCGCCTGCTTTCGCAGCAAGTATAGCCTGCCCGGCAGAGAAAACTAAGGTACAATTCGTTTTGATCCCGTTGGAAGAAAACCATTTGATAGCTTTCACACCATCTTTGATCATCGGTACCTTAACGATAATGTTTGGATGAATTGCTGCGAGAACTTTTCCTTCTTCTACAATGCCCTTGAAATCGGTGGAGATAACTTCAGCACTTACATCACCATCAACAATCTCGCAAATATCACTATAGTGCTTGTAGATGGCGTCCTTTCCATTGATGCCTTCCTTAGCCATCAGTGATGGATTGGTAGTAACACCATCAAGAATTCCAAGATCATTAGCCTCTTTTATCTGAGCGAGATTCGCAGTGTCTATAAAAAATTTCATCGCAAACTGGTTGAAGCGTATTTAAAGCTGTTTTACAGCGGAAAATAAGAAAAAAACGGCAGGTGATTTACATCGCACCGCTCAACCACCTACCCTTGCTGCCTTCCGGCCCTGGGGGAGTTCAGCAGGAGCTGGTCGTGTAAGACCTGCCGGGCGCAAATATAGGGAAAGTCAAACAAACAATAAAGCCAGGTAAAGTGACAGGAGTTCGCAGGCAGAAGTTTAGTAGTCAATAGTTCAGAAACCAGCTTCCGTTTCAAAATCCATTATGAAATTTTCAAAACAGAGCCAATGTCTTGTTTGAAGAAATGAGATTTGACTAAAACCAATTTGCAATTATTAAATCTGCATTTTATCAGCAATCAACATCAATTTCCTGATAATATCTGCTTCTACTAAGTCAGCTGTTATATAACTTTTTTTGCCTGGAAGAAGCCAGGGCTCCAAGGATGCTCAAAGATTAACTTCGGGCAGGCTTTGCGTCTTCAAATGAGGTTGTTACTGTGATATTTCTGATAGGTTATTGCCATAAAAGACATTGGCGTTTTTGTAAATAATGAAACTGCCTGCCAAATTCTGCCTCCCTGCTAAATTCAAAATGCTCCCGGACGATTAAACTGACTATTCAGTTTCGCAAAGCCCAACAACTGATCATATCTGCCGCCGAGTTCGCGATAATATACGAGGACATAATAAATATCTTCTGCCTGCCATGCATTTCCTTCGGTGAGATCGGAACTGAAAGCTCCGGAGGCATCGTTCTTATCTCTGAGGGTATAGATATAGTCGTAGTATCCTTGTTTTAGAAACAAAGTGGTTTCGTATGTTTTTCTTTCTTCGTTGAAATTCAGTTTCGCACCTTCGTTTTTACCATAACCGGTGATCTCTCCAAATACATACAGATCCTTCCCCTGGTACGGTACTCCATTCGGCGGAAGAAAAGTGAAATGTACATGTGCATAGTCGGCGTTCCAGTAAGGATTGATATTTTCTGTTGTTTCGCTGATGAACATACCTTCGATATCATTAAAAAACATATACTGGTTAGCTGGTCGCGGCATTTCTTCCTTTACAAAAAGATTATAACTGCTGTCTGTATTTTTCTGAGAAGACACCCTATCCCCCAGTAACCGGAAACTTCTCAGGTTAAGCCAGCGCCACTCTTTGCCGGCGGGCATTACCATTTCCAGTTCATTGTTGTATTGCACCATGTCCGGCCTTAGAAATGTAGGTGAAGAAATCATCAGCCGGTTATCCCACCGATAATTCTGCACAATCAACAATTTCAATTGTTGTTGCGGGTAACGGATGTCCATCCCCGCAGTACTTACCTGCACCTGTAACCGATGATGTGTATAGAAATATTGCTGGTTGGTAGGCTGAAGAATTGTTGCTCCTACCGGCAGCCTGTTATCGACAATGAGAATTCGTTTTGTAAAGGCCAGTTGTGACGTATCTCCGTTGAGAAAAACTTTGAGTACATAGTTGCCGGATTTTGTCGGAACAGAATTTCTGTCGGGTAAAGTAGCCTGGTAGTGTGTATACCTGGTGAGAGAAATCGAAGAATTCCTGTATGTATTTATTCTTACCTGTGTGAATCCCTTTACATAATCAAAGAAACTCATCTGTACCGGGCTCCAGTCGGCATTCCGAAGCTCGAATGTATAATAGTAATATTTGACGTCTGCATCGAGATCATCAAAATTCAGTTCCAGTTTATCAGCACTGTTTAAAGCCAGTATAGGGTAAGCAAGCTGGTTGCCAAATCCGTTGAGTTTTACCGTATGAATATTCGACATAAATATCTTTTCGGGGTCCCGCTGGGCTAACAGTAAGGACGGCACAGAAACAGCAATAAGCACTGATATTAGAATTATTCTCATCAGAAAACATTTATCTTCACAAATTTACTTCAAATCAAATGCCTGCTTTAGCCGGCGTAAATAAAATTACAAAGGTTTGAATACCTCCCTGTTTATTGCTAAAAGAATCGCTCTCAATCGTGAAAAGTCATTTTCAAGGTTTATCATTCGTTTAGCCATCACAGCCACACTTATTTCCGTAGCTGCCATGATCTTATCTCTGGCGTTCATCAATGGCTTTCAGAAAGTAGTGAGCGAAAAAGTGTTCAGCTTCTGGGGACATATACGTGTTCAGCATTTTGAACCATTGAAAGTGAGTATTGCAGAAGAAAGTCCTATCAATAAAAATGATACCATTGAACAGGAAATTGCGGCAATGAACAACGTCGCTTTTGTTCAGCGTTTCGCAACCAAGTCTGCTATTCTCAACGCCAACGGGTCCATTGAAGGTGTTTTGTTTAAGGGCATTGATTCCGGTTATCATTTTGAAGAGTTGGATCAGTTCCTGACGCATGGCCGCTGGATGCAATTTTCTGATACTTCCTATGCTACGGAGATCGTGATTTCAGAATATATAGCCAACAGGCTGGGGTTAAAAACCAATGACGAACTGCTGATCTATTTCATCCAGCCGGGCGAAGAAAAGCCGCGGACACGTAAACTTAAAATAACTGGTTTATTCAAAACCGGGATAGACGTATACGACAAAACATTTGCATTAGGAGATCTTCGTTTGATCCAACGCCTCAACAATTGGAGTTCTGATCAGATCGGAGGATATGAAGTTCGCCTGAAGGATTATACCCGTATGGCAGAAAACTCAAATGAGATTTACGAGATTCTTCCGATCGGATGGAACAGCCGTACAATGATGGAAATCTATCCTGAGATTTTTGACTGGTTGAATCTTCAAAATACAAACAAGTATATATTGCTTGCGGTGATGATCACTGTTGCACTCATCAATCTCATCACCTGCCTGATTATTCTTGTATTAGAAAGAACAAGAATGATCGGTGTATTGAAAGCTGTTGGATTTACTGACTGGAATGTTCAGCGGATCTTTATGTTCTACGGATCTTTGATAACGATTGCTGGCGTAATCGGCGGTTTGATACTTGGGCTGGGCATTAGTTTTCTTCAAAAGAAAACCGGTTTTATTAAGCTGGATGAAGAGGCTTACTATATGCGCGAAGCTCCGATAGAGTTGATCTGGTGGCAGATCGCAGCAGTCGTCGTCGGCACTTTTTTCGTATGTTTTCTAGTTCTTCTTATTCCTTCGTTGATCAGCAGAAAGATCAGCCCGGCCAAAGCGGTTCAGTTCAGGTAATTAATCTCACAATTTTATTTTGGATAAAATAATCGCCGTAGCAACTGCTGCGTTGAGCGATTCAGCATTGCCAAAAGAAGGAATTCGGATCTGTGTTACTTCAAGCCTTAGCAATTCTTTTCTGACCCCTTTAGATTCGTTGCCTATAATGATCAGCCCTGTGGTTTTTCCGCTGATCGTTTCCCGGATATCCTTACCATCAAGCGTAGCCGCGAATACCGGTACTTTGTTTTCTCCCAGCAACTTCACCAGGTCGAGGTAATGTACCTTAACCCGCAACAAACTGCCCATAGAGGACTGTACAACTTTATTATTATAAACGTCTGCACTGTTTTCGCTGCAATAGATATCCGTTATTCCAAACCAGTCGGCAGTTCTTATGATGGTACCCAGGTTTCCCGGATCCTGAATACCATCGAGAGCAATGCTTATTTTATCCGTAGCCGGAGGAGAAAATAATTCCTTATCTTTCTTAATAACGGCTACCACCTGGTTGGGGGCAGGCATAGCCGAAATTCTTTCCAGCTGCGATTGATCAATTTCGATTACCTGATTTTCTCCGAGCTTTTTTAACAGACTTTTCTGTTCCTTCAGCCAATTAACTAAACTATATACTTCCAGTACCCGTTCAGGTGATTGATGAATAAATTCCTCAACTATTTTTGGCCCTTCAATTACAAATGCACCATATTCGTCCCTGAATTTTTTATGGGATAAACTTTGAATATATTTGATTTTTGATTTAACCAGCATAGGGTTTTAATGTTAAGCCCCATTCCGGCACATGAAGCAACCAATTATCCAGACCTTTTCTTTCCTGCTCCTGATAGTTACGGTTTTTTCATGTACCGTTGTAAAAAAATCCACTCCGGGCGTTCCGTTTATTTTCGAAAATAGCGTAAAAATCAAGGGTAATGTTAAGGGCGATAAAAAAACGGATATGCGCCGGTCCCTTGAAGGCCAGATCGAAGACAGCGCACTTACAAATGCCGTTAGCAAAATTCCCTGGCCAAAATTTCCATGGGTTATACCCGTTCCTGTTATTTCAAAACCTGTCAGGTTTGATAGTAATGCGATTAAGCAGTCTGTCGTCAATATGACCAACCTGATGAGCAGTATCGGGTACAGGAACAGTACGATCACTTTCGACACCACGCTCAAAAAGCATAAGAAGCAATCACGGATTAAAGTCACTTATACTGTCGAGCCGGGAAAATTATATCGCATCGATACAATCGTTTACAATATTTATGATTCAAGTTTGCTGAACCTGGTACTTAAATACAGAAAGGATTCAAAACTAAAACAGGGTGCTGCATTTGAATATGGTGCGATTGACCAGGAGTTGAGTCGTATCGTTGATACTTTTCACAACAACGGATATTATAAATTCAGCAGAGATGACATTATCGCGGAAGTTGATACCAGTTATAATGAACTTATCGATCCGACACTCGACCCTTTTGAATATGTGAGGCGCCTTGCTGAAATTGAAGAACAGAGAAAGCAGGATCCCAAAGTAGATATTTTCATAAGGCTTAATGCGATCAGGGATTCCACACATATGGACGTGTACTCTGTCGGGGAATTTACCGTTTATCCCGATCTGGAATCCAATGATTCCCTGTCCGGAAAAGGGCGAGTCAGAAACTTTGATGGAATAAAAGTAATCTCCTATCACCGGACCTTCAACTCACATTTTGTATCAAAGCAAATCGAACTGCGACCGGGAGAAATGTATTCCCTGTTAAACTATGGACGTACATTAAACAATTTCAACAGGCTTGGTGCATGGTCTAATATCAACCTCAATTCAACAGTTATTGACAGCAATCGAACCATCAATTACTCGATGTTACTGTATCGTGAAAAGAAAAAGTATTTTAGTGTGGATCTGGAAGGAAGTAGTTTATTAAACAGCTCGCAATTGATACAGGTCGGATCCGGAAGAATCGGACTGGCGCTAAACTTCGCGTTGCGTCACCGCAACATTGCGCACAAAACCATTCAGCTGGAAAATAATCTGCGCACAGGTATCGAGTTTAATGATTTCACGAAAATTCTTTCTTCAGAAGTTACGCTTACCAACAGGTTAATCATTCCCTGGGTAGTTGCGCCCTTCAAAAAGAAGCTCGCCTGGAATGATCGCAATGCGCGAACCATCATTTCTGCAGATGTTTCCTATATCGACAGGTTTCAATACTATCGTCTGAGAACGATCAACACTTTCCTTGCATATGAATGGAAGCCTAAACCGGGTGTCACCTGGACTTTCAAGCCTGTGAATGTTGAGTTTACACGCTTCCGTCCGGATAGTTTATTTATTGATGCGATACTGGACTATCCATTGTTATTGTACACTTATAACGATGGTTTGATTATTGGATCGAATGCGAGCTGGAACAAGAATTTCAATCCATACCGCAAAACGAATATTAACCTCCTGCGTATCTATGCTGAGACCTCCGGCATATTGGCGGGAGCAATTTTCAAGAATGCGACTGCAGAGGGTAAATCTTTAAGTAATCTCTACCGATTTATAAAGATGGATGTAGATTACCGATTGATTTTTGCATATAAGAAATCGAGTCTGCATTTCCGTGTTTTTGGCGGGTATGGTATCGCATTCAAAACGGAAAGCCGCACAGATGACGTAACACTACCCTTCTTCAAAAGCTATTTTGGAGGCGGGCCTAACAGTATGCGGGGATGGCAGATCCGTAAACTCGGTATCGGGTCGAATATATTTTACGATACTGTCGCAAATGGAAATTTCAGTGATAAATATGCTGACGTTCAAATGGAGGGAAATGTCGAATATCGATTCGCGATGTTCCAGTTGTTTGGATTCTGGTTCAATGGTGCTGTATTTGCTGATGTTGGAAATATCTGGTACCGCAAAAACCTGAATGGTGGTCTGCCAAGAGCCGAATTGAATTTTAGTCGTTTTTATAAAGACCTATGTATGGACGCAGGTTTCGGCGTTCGTATGGACTTCAAATATTTTCTATTGCGATTTGATCTTGGTTTCCCGATCAAGGACTCGCGATACGGGCCCTATAATACGGGGAGTGCCAACGCCGAAAAGTTCTACTCCGACAAAGTTTATGGCTGGTTCATCCCAGGGCGATGGAACCGGCCGACACTGCAGTTTGCGATTGGATATCCATTCTAAGGCCGGTGGCCGAATTTAAAATGTTTAACGTAAAACGTTAAACGTAGAACGTTGCACCATCAGGTTTAAAATCACCTCAGAAATATCAAAAGCAAGCTGGCAGTTGAAATCATAAAACTATCTTCTGGCTGTTCACTTTTGCCTTTTTCCTCCTTACTATTGCCTCAGCTTCAGATTGGCTTCGAAATCGGTAAGACTTTGTGCATTTTCGAGTTTATACCCTCCTATCCTTGTTCTCACCAGGCCGCCCAGATAGCCTCCGCAGCCGAGTTCATTTCCGAAATCAAAAGCAAGACTTCGGATATACGTTCCCGTGGAGCACGTTACTTTGAATTCCACCACAGGAAGATCAATCTTCGTGATCTCAAACCCGGAAATGGTTATTTTTCGAGGTTCCAGTTTCACATCCTGGCCTTTCCTTGCCATCAGGTATGCTGGCTTACCTTCTTTTTTTATCGCAGAATGAATAGGCGGCACCTGCTCGATCGTACCCAGGAATTTTTTTGTAGCCGAATGAATGGCCTCTTCTGTGATTCCTTCCAGGGATTTGAAATTCTCGGGTTCCGATTCAAGGTCGTAGGTAGGTGTTGTGGCCCCCAGGATAATCCTCCCGGTGTATTCCTTCTCCTGTGCCATATATTCATTGATCTTTTTAGTGAATTTACCTGTGCAAACGATAAGAAGCCCGGTGGCTAAGGGATCTAGGGTTCCTGCATGACCGATTTTTGAGATTCCTGTCAGGATCCTGATCTTTTTCACAACATCAAATGAGGTCCAGCGCATCGGTTTATCGATCAGCAACATCTGGCCCTCAGCATAGGGCAACTGCCATGGTGGGAGTGTCAATTCGGGAATTTCTGCAAATGTAACCCGTCAATCTTTTTTTACTGCCTTTTGCTTTATAATTTTGCACTTCATTTTTTTGCAGATCCTATGACATTAGCCCAGCATACAGATTATAAAGTCCGATACCAGCAGCAGGTAGATAATGCCCGGGAATTCCTTATTCCCTTTATTCTTTCAGGACTTGAAAAAAAGAAGGACCTGCACATCCTTGATATAGGATGTGGTGAAGGTGGCGTTCTCATTCCTTTTCTGGAACAAGGAAACACCGCTGTGGGTATTGAACTCGACGAAATAAAAGCAGGTTATGCCAGGGAATTACTTGCGAACTATATCACTGATGATAAAGTAGAAATCATCAATAAGAACATCTACGATGATGAAGCACTGAAGGAATATCACGGAAAATTTGACCTGATCATTCTGAAAGATGTGATCGAACACATACCACGCCAGGAAATATTCATCCCTTACATGAAAAAATTTCTGAAGCCTGGTGGCCAGGTCTTCTTTGGATTTCCTCCATGGTACATGCCGCATGGCGGACATCAGCAAGTATGCAACAATAAATTTCTATCCATGCTCCCCTATGTACACCTGCTGCCGAATCCATTATACAAAGGTGTTTTGAGAATGTTTGGAGAACACCAGGCGATTATTGATGAATTGATTGAAGTTAAATCCACTGGAATTTCAATCGAACGTTTTGAGAAACTGGTAAAGACTTCCGGATATTCAATTACCAATAAAACATTCTTTCTTTTCAACCCGATCTATAAATACAAGTTTGGAATTAAACCTCGCAAACAGGCTGACATTATTGCCGGAATTCCGTGGTTCCGGGATTTTGTAACGACGTGTGTTTATTATTTAGTGAGGAGTTAGGAGTTGGGAGGCAGGATAGCCAATACAAGGTGTCTGTTGACGATTTTCTATTGTATGGTGACCCATATCATTCGGGAAAATTAGCAGGCGTTTTTAAGTTGGGATTTACCCGGGAGGTCTTTTGTTTTGAATGTCTGCATCCTGAAATTAAAATCAAAAAAGCAAAAAAAAGAAAAACGTAACTTGCTTTGAGTCGTCGACTTTTCTCTGTGTAAAAACCAATTGATTGATTTTAATTGAATTTGAATCGAACAATTTTCTTGAATCACCGAGTTTGAAAACTTATTCTTAAACTTTTCCGAATTGGAGAAGTAAAGATAGAAATCAGTACTTCTTCCTTCTGACTTCTTACCTCATACTTTATTTAGATTCCCTTGCGCGCTTTAATCTCCAGGTATTTATTTACCGTATTAATCGTAAGATCCTTCGGAGCAGTGAGAATCGACATGATACCATACTGTTGCAGCTCGCGTACAATCATCTTCTTTTCAAACGCAAACTTTTCTGCGATGGTTTTGTTATATACCTGTTCCAGGTCATTGGCATCGCTGTTGATCAATGTACTTAGTTCAGTATTTTCAAAAAACACGACGAGTAACAAATGATGCATTGCAATCTTTCGAAGAAATTTCATTTGACGCTGAAGAGAAGATACCGATTCAAAATTGGTGAATAGCACGATTAAACTTCGTTGAGTAATTCTCTGGCGGATCAATCCATATAACTTTTCGTAGTTACTTTCCAGATATCTTGTTTTCTGTTTGTACAATACTTCCAGGATGGCATTCATCTGCGCTGAATTCCTGTTTGCCTGTAAAAAAGTTCCTGGTGTTTCAGAATAGGTAATCAGCCCGGCTTTATCTTCTTTCAATAAAGCGATATTGCTCAACACAAGAGATGCATTGATTGCGTAATCCAGAAGACTCAGACCTTCAAAGGGCATTTTCATCACCCTGCTTTTATCAATCACACAATATATCTGCTGACTTTTTTCGTCAGTGAAAGCATTTACCATGAGCTGGTTTCTCCTGGCTGTTGCTTTCCAGTTCATGGTTCGGATATCATCTCCTTTTACATAGTCCCTGATCTGTTCAAACTCCATGCTGTGTCCCAGCTTCCTGATTTTTCGGAGCCCGATCTCAGCAAATCGATTACTGATAAAAAGAAGCTGGTATTTTCTCATTTGTAGAAACGACGGATATACCGCCACCATCCTGTCCGCCTCGAACTGAAATCGCCGTTTCAGTAATCCTAGTGGGCCAGTCACAAATATGTTCAGGTTACCGAAACTGTATTCTCCTCTCTTTACCGGGCGCAAAGAATAGTTCAACTTATTTGCACGATTTCCTGGAACTGTAATCTCATAGAAAAATTTTCTTTCCTGGAACTGAAACGGCAATTCGTCAATGATACCAGCTTTGATTGCAAATGGATACCTGTTTTCTACATGAACTGATATCGGATTCTCGTCGCCATTACTCAACCGGTCAGGAATAATTCTTGAGGCACTGACACCCTCACGCAAACGAAATAAGAAAATATAATCGACCAGTGTGAGCACAACAACAGTAAGTAGTAGTAGCTGCGGCAGGATAGTCATCCACGGAAAAAAGAATGAACAGGTATACAGGATGGCAACAAAGGCCATCACCAGGAAAAACCTGCCATTGAAGTAAAGTGGTTTGATATATGCCCGTGCGAAACCTTTCATCAACGTGGGATTTCTGCAGACTGGATCATCAATTTTATGACATCATCTGTAGTAACACCCTCCATTTCCTTCTCAGGTGTCAGAATAATACGATGACGCAAAACCGGTGGAAGCACACTGATAATGTCATCGGGAGTGACGAAATCACGCCCATGCATAGCCGCCATTGCTTTTGAAGCATTCAGCACCGCAATGGTGGCACGCGGCGATGCACCCAGGTATATGGCTTTGTTATTTCTTGTTGATGTGATCAGTCCTGCAATAAAACGCAGCAGTTTCTCTTCTACATGCAGCATTCGTATCTGTTGCTGAAGAAAAAGAATTTGGTCTCTGTTCAAGACAGGCTGGATCTGATCGAGCTGGGTTCCGTGCTGCATTTCATGATGTCCTTTCAGGATGCCAACTTCCTCTTCGAGGTTAGGATAAGGAACGTTGATCTTGAAGAGAAACCTGTCCAGCTGCGCTTCAGGTAAACGATAAGTACCTTCATGTTCAACAGGATTCTGGGTTGCAACTACCATGAACGGCAAATGCATCGGGTGTGTTTTTCCGTCTACTGTTGCCTGACGTTCCTCCATCACTTCAAACAATGCGGCCTGCGTTTTGGCCGGTGACCGGTTGATCTCATCGATCAGAACGATACCGCTGAAAATCGGACCAGGTCTGAATTCAAATCCTGAATCGCGCGGGTTGAAGATAGTAGTGCCTAACACATCACTCGGCATAAGATCCGGCGTAAACTGTATCCGGGAAAATGGAATTTCCAATGATCGCGCGAGCAATTTTGCAGTCAGCGTTTTCGCAACTCCCGGCACGCCTTCAATCAGCACATGTCCGTTGCTTAGTATCGCAGCGATGAGTTGATCGATCATCTGCGTCTGGCCGACAATGATTTTTCCAACTTCCTGTTTGATTTTATTTACCGCTTCAAATAGAACCGAAAGATCTGTTCTTGATTCGAAAACGGGTTCGTCCTGTTGTTCTATCATCCTGTTATTGCTTTTTTAAATTCATCAGCAGCTTTGCTGAATTGTAGTAATTCTTGTCCGGAAATATAAGTTGATGCCCGAAGCATGTGTATTTGTTGAATGATTGCAGACACCCTTTCTCTCTCCACCCCCGACCGGGCTGAGAGCTGATCAATAAAAGCATCATCCAGGTTTTGCGTTTGTAGATTGTAATTGGTTCGTATGTGATCAAGAAGGTATGTTACCTTCTTCAACGCAATGTTGAGGTGATTTCTTTGATTGTAATAAACCCTGGATATAGTTTCTACAAAATCCAGTGTTGCATTTCTCACTGGTAACGCAATCGGTATTATTCTTTGTCTGCGCTTGGATTGAAAAAGCAGATATATCAGGATCGTTGCCAACGCCACAAAATACGCATTTCGTAATGCGGGCCTGGAGAGGATCACCCGTAATGGCGTATCCGAATTTTCAACCGACTGACCATTGCCATATCTTCCGCTGGTATAAAAATCATCCCACAATAATAAGTCTGGCACTTTCGGAAGATAAGCGAGCACTCCCTCGACATAGGCAACATTATTATCCTTCAGTATAAAGTAGTTTGTAAAAACTTTTGGGGCGGCATGAATGTAAATTACCCCCTCACCAATGTTTATCCGGAGAAAGTTCACTTTATTAAAGCTGGTCATTCCCAATACCAGACTCTTTGATGTATCAAATCTGGAGAAATGTCCATCAATCGCATGATCGGCCAGACTAAAAGATGAATCCTGGCTGAATTCAGGATTGACAAGTGAAATAGCTGGCGGATTTTTTCCGGATGAATCGGTGAAATAATATTCTTCCTGTTTAAACCCAAGCGTATCCTCTAAACTGCTTGTAAATGACAAAGCGCTGAGGAAAACTGTGTTTCCGTTGGCAACATAATTCAACAATTCATTTTCATCGGCCTTCGAAGTTTTCAGATCTTTTGTAATGACCACATACACTTCCCCGCTATCTTCATTTTCATTCATGTGGTTGTACATCGGCTCTGAAACGTCAATAAGGTCCGTTCCAAAAAGTGATTTTGCTTCCTTATGTAAAACGTAAGTACCATAGGGGATTTTATCACGCTTATCAAATGATTCTGTCCAATCAATGGGTTGAGGACGTTTATACTCTGCCAGGATATACAGGGCCAGTATAGCCAGGATAATGATGATATACCATTTCATCCATTTCATCAGCTGACCTGTTGATTGAAGTGATGAAATATACCTGCTATTTTATGATAGTCTTCTTCGATAGGCATGAATTCTCCATACCAGGCAAACTCATAAAAGCGGGTGAGTTGATTAAACCCACCTGAAAGTCCTGACTGAGATAACTCTGACGCGTAGTCGATATTGGTTTTATGTGCAGCCCAGCTGATCAATGATCTGTCAGACAATTGTTTCAGTGACTGCAGGTATTGCAAACGAACAGCTTCGCGATAATCTTTTTCCTCAACAGCTTTGGCAATAGACTTTTTAAAATCAATACCATGAATATCTTCTTCTGAAACGGTAAATTCTCCAAGCCCGGATTTTTCCCCACGGATCAGCAACCTGATCTTTTCCATACCCACAATTTTCACTACTGCAAAAGAAAGTATTGCTGCTATAATCGACCAGAACAGAATTCTAAAACTCAGTAAAACACCTTTTTTGTCGAACTGCTTTGCAACCCAGTCCCAGAACCTGATCCAGAAACGATCCCATGCATTCAGCGTGGGTTCCTTCACTTCGTATTGAAATTCTCTTTTGCTGCGGTAATCTTCCAGGTTGGCTTCTGAAAATGTAGTAACCGTAAGATGACTCGAATCTTTTTTCAACACAGGCTGCGCCGAAATTTTCCCGGGCAGACTTGTTAAAAAAACAACAACACAGCAAAAGAAAAACAAAAAAATGCGTTGGCTCATGTAATCTTAATATTGTTCTTCAATCTGTCCATGAGCATCATTGCTGCCCAGCTGGTCGAGTCGTTCATCAAGAGCTGTGCCTTCTTTTTCTTCGCGGAGTGAAAAATAATGAATGCCGATACCTACATAAATCAGCAGGTAAAAAATCTGCTGTACAACGGATGAAAGACCGGTAATGAGGAAATATCTTTTTGTGAAAAGACTTTTATCTGGTTCGAGAAAGTTTAATGATGAAATGCCGAATATCAGGTTCACGACCATACCGATAATCATTGAGAAAAAATAAAAGATCAGCATTAGTATGATCAGGAATCCGAAAGTATACCACCATTTCCCCCGGATCAGTGAAAAGCATCTTTGTAACGGAACACCAAAACCATTGGTTTCGATGGTATTGATTGGGTATAAGAGACTCAGTGAAATCGCGACATAAAAAAATCCGAAGAAAACTACAAGGAAACCAATAATCGGGATGATGGCGATGAATGCAAATCCGCAAAAGATAATTCCTGCTATGACGGTGTATCCAAAGTTGGATAAAAGCTTAGGGAAAAACAACTTGCCAATTTCGTTAATCTCGGGTTGTTTGCCCCGATTTTGATCATACAGCTTCATATAAAGGTATACGGAAGTCCCGAATGCACCTGCAGATAAAGCATACAGCAGCATTGCGCCAAAAAAAGCAATGATGGAATTGCCGGAAACACCTTCCAGGACAGGTGAAGTAAAACCACCGATGTTCTGAAAGAAATCAGCAAACGCACTGGCGCCCACCAATGCTGCCACCAGTAAAAAGGGAACAGCAAAAACCAGATAGAGCGTAAACAGCTTTTTCCAGTTCAATTTTATAAACTGAATGGTATCACCGAGCGACTGCCCGAAGTCCCTGACTTTACGAAGGGTAAGCACTGTGTCCATGATTTGAATTTAATTGGTGATTACCCAATACTTTTCGCCGCAGCCGGATAGGGTAAATTACAAAATATAATATGATAAATGTCAGGGAACCGATAAGGATAAAAAGGCTGAGTCCCAAAGGCATTCCCGTATATCTCGTCACAAAACCTTCAAAGAATGCTGCCACTATAAATACAGGTACCAGGCCGATCATAATTTTTATTCCATCTTTTGCACCAAGCATCATGGACTGTATCCTGGTATACGTTCTCGGAAACAGAACGCTGTTCCCCAACACAAGCCCCGCAGCGCCTGCAATGACTATTGCAGATATCTCCAGGGTACCATGAATAAAAACCACCAATATTGACTCGAAGCCTACCCCTTTTGAGAAAAAGTAATATTCAAAAGATCCCAGCATGACTCCATTTCTAAACAGATCATAAACCGTACCTACGCCCCATAAAAGACCCATCACAAAAACCCTGAAAGAGACAAAAATATTGTTGACCGCGATCATGATAAACATCGTCGTCTGGTCCTGTTGCTTGTATACCCCGAAAGGATCGCCATTTTCGATGTTCTCATTCGTCATATCCACATAACCGTCGCCAAGAATCAGGCGGATAAAATTATCATCGTAATATGCTGAAAGAATTCCGATCAGAGTAAAACATACAAAGAAAATGAAAGCATAAAGCAATTGTTTCTGGTAACTGCCCATTAGTAAAGGCAACTCATATTTCCAGAAAGTAATAATTCTGCTCTGTTTTTCTTTTTTGTTTTTATAAATGGAAAGATGAATACGGCTGGCCAGCCCGTTGAGGTACTTTACAGTTTTACTTTTCGGATAAAATGTGCGCGCAAAAGCCAGATCGTCTGTGAGCCTTACAAAACGTTCAGCCAGCTCGTCCGGATCTTCGGTAGGGACCTTATCATATTGATCCCAACGCTCCCTGTTCAGTTTCAGAAATAAAGCCTCACGCATAAAAACGAATATAGATAAAAACTGTTAGCTGTTTTTTGCTTTCTCATTGACTGCCAGGCAGAAGCACCAATCGAAATAATATTAGTCCGGCGTTGAAATTTTCCGGAATATATCTATATCATCGTTCCGACCAATTAATTGAAAAGCCATTCGTTATATCGCCATTAACTTTCAGCAGTACAAATGGTTTCAACTGCATAAGGTGATATAAATTGCATCTGCATGCAAACAATCAAGATACAAACAACGCAGAATATTGAACTGGAGTATGAACTTGCAGGTATTGGCGACAGGATTATTGCCTATCTCGTGGATGCATCGGTTTATATCGCATATTTTTTTACTGTATCCATGTTGCTCGGTGTTGCAAGACAATTCGGGAATGATGTGGTTGTTTTTTTCTTTCTTTTGTTGCCGATCATGTTTTATCAGCTGCTTTGCGAGGTTTTTCTGAATGGACAAAGCCTGGGGAAGAAAGTTAAAAATATTCGTGTCATCAGTCTGAATGGCAACCAACCTAATCTTGCTCAGTACCTCATCCGCTGGATGTTTCGCCTGGTTGATCTGACCATGAGCAGCGGTGTTGTAGCCGTTCTCACCGTCGCACTTTCCGAACGTGCACAACGTGTCGGTGATATGCTCGCCGGTACTACAGTGGTAAGAACAAAGGCTTCCACGAGATTCAATGAGACTATATATTCTGAAGCGTCACTCGACTATATTCCCCAGTTTGAAGTTGCGGGCAATCTGAGCGAGATGGATATCTCACTGCTTAGAGAAGTCATCAATCGTTACCAGTCCGATCCTACAGGACAGGCGCAGGTTTTACAAAAAGCATATATCAAAACAAAATCGGTTTTGATGGTCTACGAGGATTACGACCCTCTATATTTTCTGGAAACAGTGATTAAGGATTTTAATATGATCACGGGCAAAGCGGAGTAGGTTAAAGGTAGAACGTATAACGTTGAACGTAAAACGTGAGCCTAAGTGTGTTCAGTCATTTATCACTAATCGTATTTTCCGGATATTGTAAGAAATCCACGTCCGTAGCGACAAACGTTCAACGTTCTACATTTAACGTTAAACCCCTAGTATGCGATTGCAAACAGCACTCTCTCCTTACTCACTTTCCCGCTGTAAATGCATTTGCCTTCTTCCTGCTTATTATTGAGAGGGATACAACGAATAGTTGCCTTTGTTTCTTCCTTTATCTTTTCTTCCGTTGCGGCGGTGCCGTCCCAATGTGCGGAAACAAATCCGCCTTTTTCGTTTAGTACAGTTTTGAATTCTTCATAACTGTTTACTTCCGTGATATGCGATTCGCGGTATTGTTTCGCTCTTTCGAAAAGATTGTTTTGAATTTCTTCCAGCAACTGTACGATATAGATGGGCAATCCATCCATAATCACCTGCTGTTTTTCTTTAGTATCCCTGCGTGCAACTTCAACAGAATTATTTTCCAGGTCTTTCTGACCAATAGCCAGGCGAACAGGTACACCTTTCATTTCATGCTCGGCAAATTTCCATCCGGGTCTTGCATTATCAGAATCATCATATTTAACACGCACGCCATAGTTTTTCAGGCTAAGCATAATTTCTTTCACCTTCTCATCGATGACCGCTTTCTGATCCACGCCTTTGTAGATCGGTACGATCACCACCTGCAGCGGAGCAATCTTCGGAGGCAGAACAAGGCCCTGGTCATCGCTGTGTGCCATAACGAGGGCACCTATCAATCTTGTGGATGTACCCCAGGAAGTGGCCCAGACGAATTCCTGTTTGTTTTCTTTGGTCAGGTATTTTACATCGAATGCTTTTGAAAAATTCTGACCAAGAAAATGGGATGTTCCTGCCTGTAAAGCTTTACCATCCTGCATCAGTGCTTCAATACAGTACGTATCCACTGCACCTGCGAATCTTTCGTTGGGTGTTTTTACACCTTTGATCACCGGTAAAGCCATCCAGTTCTCAACAAATTCAGCATATACATCAAGCATTTTTCGTGTTTCTTCCACCGCTTCATCCGCTGTGGCATGAGCAGTATGCCCCTCCTGCCAGAGAAATTCTGTTGTGCGCAGAAAAAGCCTTGTACGCATTTCCCATCGGACAACGTTTGCCCATTGGTTGATCAGCAGCGGAAGATCACGATATGAATTAATCCAGTCGCGGTAGGCATTCCAGATCACCGTTTCACTGGTAGGGCGTATAATAAGTTCTTCCTCGAGTTTGGAATCAGGGTCAACCATCAACTGACCTTTTTTTGACGGATCAGTTTTAAGACGGTAGTGTGTTACAACTGCGCATTCTTTGGCAAACCCTTCGGCATGACCTTCTTCTTTTTCAAGAAAAGTTCGCGGAACAAAAAGAGGGAAATAAGCATTGACATGGCCTGTTTCCTTGAACATTCTGTCCATCTGGTCCCGCATGTTTTCCCATAAGGCGAATCCATAGGGTTTTATCACCATGCATCCGCGGACTGCTGAATAATCTGCCAGTCCACCTTTAATTACCAGATCATTATACCACTGTGAATAGTCAGCAGCCCTCGAAGTTATTTCCTTGCTCATGTTTATTGAATCTTTAACATTTGTGGTGCAATGGCCAACGAAAAAAATCACTCAATTACAAGAGAATTAGAAGGCCATCTTTTAACAAAAAAGACGGCGCAAATGTAGTAACTTCGAAATAGTTAATCAATTAAACCTTAGTACGATGAATACCCGAATTCTACTCCTGGTTGCTGGTGTTTCAATTTTAACAAGTTGCAGTACCGCATACAAGTCAGGCCAAACGCCGGATGACGTGTATTATTCTCCCGGAAAAGAAAAGGCGGCATATGTGAGCACAAGTGATAATGGCGATCGCAACGACGGTTACACAGATGTCAGCAGTCGTTATCTCCGTATGAAAGCGGTAAATAGAAATCGCTGGTCTGCTTTCGACGATGACTATATGTATTGGAATGATAATCGCTGGAACAATTCATACATGCTTAACAGCTGGTATGGCGGGCCCATGAGTTCTTTAAGTTTTGGTTATGGCATGGGTTATGGAATGGGGTATTATGGTATGGGATACGGAATGGGCTATGGCATGGGTTATGGTCATAAGGGATACGGGGGCTATTACGGATATGGAAGCTATAATCCATGGATGTGGAATAATCCCTTTGGCTCGTTCTATTACGGAAATCCTGTGATCATTATCAATCCAAAACCGGTTTATCGTAACCCGGTCGCTAACGGACCACGTGTGTACAATCTGAACACGTATTCCAATACCGGTAAAAGAGGATACAGCGAATATAATAGTGGCAGGTACAATCCTGCACGTTCCGGCAGTAATGCACCGGTGCGTGTATTTGGAAGCACCGGATCAGGCAGCAATGCAGGTAGGGGTGGGCGTTATATTAACACGAATTCAAACAGTAACTCTTCCGGTCGCAGCTATAATAACAACAGCAACAGCGGAAGGAATTCAAATCCCGTTCGCACTTTTGACAACAACAGCGGTGGCAGTCGCAGCAGCGGAAGCTCTTCAGGGAGCAGTTCCGGTAGCAGTGGCGGTAGTGCTCCTGTAAGGTCATTCCCTCGTGGCGGCAGATAATCCAAAACTCATTCTGCGGAAATTATCAAATGTTGAAGAGCGGTATTCAGGTACCGCTCTTTCTTCAATATCTTATCTAATCATCATCGACAATGATAAAAAAGATTATTCCGTTTTTTTCAACCTTATTGATCGGTTCAACTCTTCTTGCCCAGGAACCCAGCGATGCAATTCGGTACTCATGGACGCAACCCAGCGGTACTGCCCGTTCACAGGCGATTGGTAACGCCATTGGTTCATTAGGTGGGGATCTGACATCTGCGTTTATAAACCCAGCCGGGCTAGGATTGTATAAGACAAATGAATTTGTTCTGACACCAGGCTACAGCTTTTCAAAAAACAAACTGGGTTATCTCGGAACTGAAAATACGGTCAGCAAGGACAAGTTCAATTTCGGGACAACAGGTTTTGTTTTTGCAGCCCCTGGTTCAAGAAATGGCAAATGGAAGAACTTTACTGTCGGTATTGCTGTGAACAGGATTGCCGACTACAATAACAATGAATTTTACCAGGGTTCCAATAACCAGAGTTCTTATTCCGAAAAATATCTTGAGCAACTCATCAGGAATAATGTTACTGATCCCAACCAGGCAGCAACGGATTTTCCTTATGGCGCCAGTCTCGCTTTCAATACTTATCTGATTGATACGGTGCAAAATGCAGGCGGTGGCGTAGCGGGGTATAAGAGCCTGGCAACGCCTCAATCGGGTTTGAGCCAGCAGCAGGGCATCGAAACACGCGGCGGTATAACCGAATATGCAATCGCGATGGGAGCAAACCTGCAGGATAAATTTTATTTCGGTGCGACACTTGGCTTCAGTGATTTAAGATATGAACGCAACAGTACTTACGAAGAACGTGATGAAAGCAACAATCCAAATAATGATTTCAACTATTTCATTACCGAAGAATATCTGAAAACGAAGGGCCTCGGAATTAACCTCAAACTGGGTCTGATTCTAAAACCGGTAGAACAACTTCGTGTAGGCCTGGCTGTTCATACACCGACATTTTACAATCTGAAAGATGAGTATACTACAAAAATCACGACTGATGTAGAGAACTATGGAGGTGGAGGTGTAAAATCTCAGTCATCGATAGATTTTAATGATGGATATCCCGGAGATTTTCAATACAGCTATCTTAATCCCTGGAAATTTATCGGAGGTCTTTCCTATGTATTCAGGGAGAATGCTGATGTGACACAGCAGCGTGGATTTATCTCTGCTGATGTTGAGTTTATCAATTATCGTGGAAATAAATTTAAAGATGCGCAAGCTGATTATGCGAACGCGGGTGAATATTTTAATACGCTGAATAAATCAATTGATGAGACATTTAAATCGGCAATCAACGCGAAAATCGGGGGTGAACTAAAATTCAATACGTTTATGATGCGTGGGGGTTTTGCGTGGTTTTCGAATCCATATGATGATATTGGTTTTGACGGAAGCAGGATGAACATCAGCGGTGGTTTGGGCTGGCGCAACAAAGGAAAATTTGTCGATCTTACCTATGTGCATCAGATCATTACTGATGGATTTTATCCATACCTGCTTGACCAGGGATTTTTCGCTCCAGTTACTGCAAAATCAGGAGTGGGAAATATACTACTTACTGTAGGATTTAAATTTTAGTCCGGAGTCTTTTATGCATAATGACCCAGGCAATAAACTTATCCTATGGTAGCCCAAAAATCGTAGAGACGTCATGCATGACGTCTCTACGATTTTAAAGACACAAACGACAAATTTATATTTGATAATTATTCGTTTTTCGGCGGCCCAATTTCTTTATCAAGAAATTCTATAATTTTTTCAAGTTCCTCCGGATGAAACCAGGTGATCACCGGGTCTGCTTTAAACCACGTCATCTGCCTTTTTGCATAGTGCCTGGTATTTTGTTTGATTTTGTTGATTGCTTCATCAATGGTAAGGCGTCCCTCCATCTGATCAAAAAGTTCGCGATAACCTACTGTCTGGAGAGCGTTGAGATTGCGTGATGAATACAGATCACGAACTTCCTGTTGCAGACCGGATCTGATCATTTCATCGACACGTCGGTTGATTTTATCATAGAGAGTTTCTCTTGGAAGTTCAAGTCCCAATTCGATCATCCTGAAATTCCTTTTGGTTCGAAACGCCTGCTGAAAATGTCGGATAGAATAACCGCTTGCTCTTTTTACTTCCAGAGCGCGCATCATTCGCTGCGGATTCAACATCTCTCCTGTTCTTGCATATTCAGGATCTTCGGTAATTAAAGCTGTCTTTAATGCTTCAAGACCTGAATGCTGATACAACTCCTGTACATCTTCACGCACCAGTTGTGGTACTTCGGGAATATTATCAAATCCGTACATCAATGCTTTTATGTATAAACCTGTACCACCTATCACGATCGCGGTATCTTTTGACCTGAATATTTCTTCCAGTTTTTCGAGTGCATAGGTTTCAAAGTCGGCTGCAGTAATAAAATCATTGATGGCGTGGGAACTGATAAAATGATGAGGTATATTCTGTTGCTCTTCAATTGTTGGTTTGGCGACGCCGATGTTCAGTTCTTTAAAGCATTGCCTGGAATCAGCGGAGATAATTTCGGTATTGAAATGTTTTGCCAGCGACACTGATAAACTGGTCTTTCCAACGGCCGTTGGCCCAACGATGATGATTACTGTTTTTGTGGACATTTTTCAGGCAGGAGTAAGGAGAAAGGAGGCAGGAGAAACAGCCAACTCCCTCAACAATAAAAAAGGATAACTGTTTTCATTTCATCCTTCACATTTCGTTTTACACACTTTCGTCTGATCCGTCCGGTGGCTTTTATCAGAATTCTTCTTCGTTTGTATTCTCGGTTTCTTCTCCTCCACCCGTAGTATCCTCTTCTGTATCTGAATCACTGTCACCTTCCCTTCCAAAACCTTCTTCATTTGCAGACAGATCATATTTCTCTTCGACATCAACAAAGCGATCACCCAGCAGACTGCGTGTACCATACTGACTTGGTGCAATACCTTCTGATCTTACCAGTGCAGGATAAGTAAGTTTAGGATTTTCTTCTTTTGACACATTGATCAGCTCCACCAGGAATGGCCAGTTCCTTGTGAAATCATATACATAGACAAACTTCTGATTGGGAATTTTTATTTCTGAACCTATAGTGGTTTCAGACATAATCAGCGGATCGACCTTATAAGATTTGTCATATTTCTCCAGGCTGATTTCACGACCCCTTTGCCAGTTGTCGTTACTTCTGTAAAATGTCGCCTGGTGTTTATTATCAAATTCAAAACTTTTCAGGATCAATGTATGGAGATCATAAAAGTGCTGTGTATGACGAATTGCAATATCCCTGTAGACACTATCATCTTCTTCAAAATATACCCTGAATTTTAATATGGCCATAGTTTATTGGTAATCAAAGCCCGCAGGCTGTTATACAATAGATTGCAAAATAAGGAAATATTACGAAGTAAGAAGGCAGAAGTAGGGAGTCAGAAGGAAACGGCCCTTCTCTGACAGGCTTATCAAAATCAAACTTAATGCAAATAAGATGTGGATCTTGCTTCCCCTTGATATAAAGTTTTTTTAGTCTGTCAGGTTCAATCCGGTAAACATGAAAGATTACTACCTCAAAAGCGTACGTTAATCGCTTCATGTTTTGTGTTTAACATTCTACGTTTTGCGTTTAACCTGAGCCAGTCCCAACTCCTTCCCTTTTTCCAGCATATACATGTAAGCGGCTTCATAATCATTCGGAATGTCACCTTCGAGGATGGCTTCCCTGATTGCATTTTTTATTTCGCCCACTTCCCGCGACGGACCTAGTCCAAACGTTTGCATGATCATTTCACCGGTCACCGGAGGCTGCCATGCACGGATCTTATCTTTTTCCTCCACCTCTTTCAATCGCTCACGTACCAGCTGAAAATTGGAGAGATATTTTTTTACTTTGAATTTATTCTTTGAAGTGATATCAGCCTCACACAAGGTCATTAAAGCATCCAGGTCCTCCCCTGCATCGAAAAGTAGCCTTCGTATAGCGGAATCCGTGATGTCTTCTTTTGTCAGACTAATGGGTCGCAAATGCATTTCCACCAGTTTGCGCACAAAACGCATATTCTCACCTGTGGGTAATTTGAAGGCAGAAAATATTTTAGGAACCATTCTGGCACCAACCACTTCATGTCCATGAAAAGTCCAGCCTTCGCCTTCCTCAAATCGTTTGGTGTCAGGCTTTGCAATATCATGAAGCAATGCGGCCCATCTTAACCAAAGATCTTTCGTATGCATGGAGATATTATCTACCACCTGTAAGGTATGATAGAAATTATCCTTATGCCCCATGCCATCAATATATTCTGCACCAACGAGTTCAATGAGTTTCGGGAAGATGTATTTCAACAATCCGCTTTTATACAATAGATCCAGTCCGACAGAAGGTTTGGACGACAGCAGTATTTTATTAAACTCATCTGTAATTCTTTCCTGACTGATGATTTTTATCCTTTCTGCATGATCTTTTATTCCCTGGAATGTACCAGCCTCTATTACAAATCCAAGACCTGAAGCAAATCGTATCGCGCGCAGCATACGAAGCGGATCGTCATTAAACGTCTGACCTGGTTCAAGTGGTGTACGTATAATACCTGATATGAGATCCCCTATTCCATTAAACGGATCTATGAGGTTTCCGTAATTCGTTCCGGTAAGATCAATCGCCAGCGCATTGATCGTAAAATCCCTCCGGAGCTGATCATCTTTTAAAGTACCCGGGCGAACCTGCGGATTGCGGGAATCGCGATTATAACTTTCCTGCCTGGCGCCAACAAATTCAATATCATACTCACCTACACGGATATGCGCTGTACCATAAGTTTTAAAAAATGACACTTTCGGTTTTCCTGAAAACAGGCCGGAGGTTTGTTCTGCCAATCTGATCCCATCTCCCACACAAGCAATATCCATATCCTTCACTTGTATACCGAGCAGTTTATCACGCACAAAACCACCGATCAGATAAGCCGGAACATGTATTGTTTCAGCCGCCTGTGCAATTTTCTTCAACAAGCCGGACTCTTCTGTGGTTAGATCGATTTGCATGGAGCAAAAATAGTAAGAAGTAAGTAGTAAGTAGTAAGTAGGACAGCCGGCTTTTGCGATGAGAAATGTTTATCTGTATGGGACGCTTTGAGAAAAGGGATGAAATAAATTCAAAAGATTAAATTATAGTCCGATGATGTCGAAGCAGATGACGTTTGAAAATTGACCAAAAACAAGTTTACTGATTCGGTCTGTTACCCGATGCCTGCTGCACGCTGCCTGTCAGGACCTCCACCAACTGTTCATCCCTTATTCCCGTCGCACAATGAAAATGGCCAAGCGGACAAACTTTATGTCCATGTAAACCACAGGGCCTGCAGTCGAGTTTTTTTTCAATCTCGATGATGAATTTTTTATCCGATAATGGTCCGAACCCAAATGAAGGAACAGTAGAACAGTAGACTGCGGCAACCGGCGCATTCATAGCCGAAGCGATATGCATAGGTGCAGAATCGTTAACATAATTCATTTCAGCATCTTTCATCAACGCGGCGGATTCCAGGAAACTCAATTGACCGCAAAGATTAAAAATGCGACCTTTTCTTCCTGAAGCTTCAATAATTTCTTCCGCCAGAATTTTATCATTCGGTGCACCAATCAGAAATATTTCCGGAGGATTCGGTATTGAATCGATAAAACTAGCCCATTGGCCAGCAGGATATTGCTTGGTGAACCACACCGATGCCGGCGCGATACAAATAAACGGTTGTCTTTTATATTTTGAAACCTTTTCAAAATCATTTGCAGATGGATACATCCGGGGTCTTGCGTAAATCTTATCTGTGAAAGATTCGATCAGCGCCTGGTTTCTATCGACTTCATGGATGGGCCTGTCAGATGTACTCACGATATGGGGCACACGAATATCAAAAAAATGATTCCAGGGATTTTTGTCAAATCCAATCTTTGTTTTCGCCCGGGAAAATGTCGTTAGCATCCCTGTTGCTGCAAAACGCTGAACATTGATCACCGCGTCATATCGTTTCGACCGGATTTTCGATAGTAACCTGAACAGGTTTTTGAACTTATCTTTTTTCTTCTCCCAGATCATGAGTTCTCTTACATACGGATGACCGGCAAGTATTCCTTCATTCCCTTTCCGCAACAGAAAGTCAATGGATGCATCAGGATAGTATGAATGCAGCTTCTCAATCAACGCTGTCGCCAGGATCACATCGCCTATAAAAGCAGTCTGGATGATGAGGAATTGCTTCATGGAACGAAAATAGTAAGAAGTAGTAGTAAGTAGTCGGTAGGGATTCTAATTAAGCACGAGGTAGCACATAGGTAGCAGTCTGCAATTCTACAAGCTGCAGACATTGAAGTTGAGGATCAACGAAGAAGTTATGAAAAACAGGGCAAGGTATTCTTTAGCTCCTGAATGACTTAAAAGGATATGAAGATGCCAATCTTAGCTATTGTCTTTTAGCGTGTCGACTATGCTCAATTAGAAATAAACTAAGGAAAGACTGCAATTAATCAGGGTATTATGAAATTATCTGCTGCCCGTTGTCTATTGTCTGGCTGTTCACTTACTGCTTACTATTCACTACTTACTTCTTTTCCCTATTTTCGCGAAAAATCTGCAATGGAATTGAAGCAACAGATCGAATCAGCCTGGGCGAACCGGGAGTTATTGAAAGATAAAACCTATGAAACTGCGGTGCGTGCGGTAATCGAGTCTGTTGATAAAGGTCAGCTTCGTGTAGCCGAACCCGGTGCCAATGGATGGATGGTAAATGAATGGGTGAAACAGGCTATCCTGATGTATTTCGGTATTCAGCAGATGCAGACCTGGACTGTGGGGCCGATGGAATTCTATGATAAAATGTTGCTGAAACAGGATTATAAATCTCTCGGCGTGCGAGCAGTTCCGCACGCAGTGGCACGTTATGGAGCTTATATAGCAAAGAATGTTGTGCTTATGCCATCATATGTGAATATTGGTGCTTATGTTGATGAGGGTACAATGGTTGACACCTGGGCGACTGTGGGAAGCTGCGCACAGATTGGCAAAGGCGTTCATCTGAGTGGTGGTGTTGGTATAGGTGGCGTTCTGGAGCCTTTGCAGGCCAGCCCGGTAATTGTAGAAGATGGATGCTTTATCGGCAGTCGCTGCATCGTCGTGGAAGGGGTGATCGTGGAGAAAGAGGCGGTACTTGGAGCAAATGTTGTGCTTACAAAGTCAACAAAAATTATTGATGTCAGCGGATCTGAGCCCGTCGAACATAAAGGTCGCGTACCGGCAAGAAGCGTCGTGATTCCCGGCACTTACCCGAAAAAATTCCCAGCGGGCGAATATCACGTAAGTTGTGCCCTGATCATTGGTCAACGTAAGCCAAGTACCGACCTGAAGACGAGCCTGAACGATGCACTTCGCGATTTTAACGTGTCCGTATAAACGAAAAAATATCCATTGCCAGGAACAAATCTTGCACTCAACCGGATAAAGTATATATTCCATCGACTGAGCGGGAAGCGTTTTCTTGTTGCCAGGAGCGAACCATACGACCTGGAAATGAAATTTCTGATCCGGGACGGCTCATGCAAAGATGTTTACTACAAACAGGGTGTCTACGGAGAGGATTATATCAACAAATGGCTGACCAGTAATCTTGATATTAATAACGATGATCTGATCATCGATATCGGTGCAAACGTCGGTTGGTATTCTCTTGTCCTAACACGCGACACCAAGCCTACTATCCTTGCATTTGAGCCGGACAAAACCAATTTTGATCTGCTCACTGAAAACATCAGGCGAAATAAGCGTACAACGGTTAAGGCCTACAATAAAGCAGTGAGTGACAAAGAAGGTACGCTGACACTCTATCTCTATAAGGGTTATAATCCAGGACGGCATTCTTTTATCAGGCAAAAAAATTCCATTGGTACCGCGGAAGTACCTATTGTGCCACTGGACGGTTTTTTAAACAAAGAAGGATTCGGTCAACGGAACGTGAAACTCGTAAAAATTGATATTGAAGGATATGAGTACACCGCATTGAAAGCTGCAAAGCAGCTTTTATCGCGTACCGAATATATTTTGACAGAATTCAGCCCATACCTGATGCGGGATATCGGCCAGGAGCCCTTCGACTATATTAATCTTCTTCAGGAAGCCGGGTTCAAACTCCGCGAAATCACTGAAACCGGTCTGCATAAACCCGATTTCGAAAAGATCATTGCCGAGAACAGGCAGGTTAATCTTTTGGGAAGTAAGAGATGAAAAGCCAGTTGTAAGAGGTGGTTGGGAGTTCAACGCTTATGCTTATCGGTTGAAAGGGTTTCTTGGTTTTAGTGGAAAGTATGTCTATACTCCTCTTCTCCATCCTCAGCCTGTTTCCGCTTCAGTTTCCCGGTTTCTGTTTTCAATTTCCTATTTATTTCCAGTTATCTATTGTTTTGAGCCTACTATTTGTTGAATATATTTAATGTATAACTTTAACAAAACCTCAAAACTCCATCTTATGCGATTACTCAGCCAGGCAATCCTACTGCTTACAGCCTCTCTGTTGATCTACCAGCCCGTTCATTCCTGCACCAGGGTGGTATATACCGGACCGAACGGAACCGTACTAACAGCCAGATCTATGGATTGGCGGGAGGAGATACCGGCTAATCTATGGGTGCTGCCCAGGGGAATCGCGAGAACCGGAGAAGTGGGCATGAACACGATCAGCTGGAAATCAAAGTATGGAAGCGTAATTACCAGTTCATGGGATATCGCAAGCACGGATGGAATGAATGAAAAAGGGCTTGTCGGTAACCTCTTATGGCTGGCGGAATCGCAGTATGCAAAGTTCGAAAAGAATGGAAAGGTGAAAGGGCTGGCGATTTCACTTTGGCTGCAATATGTGCTGGACAATTTTGCGACGGTTGCTGAAGCAGTAGATGATTTACAAAAGGAAAAGTTTGTTGTTGTTTCTGATATGATCCCGGGCTCTGATCAATTTGCCACCATTCATTTGTCTATTTCCGACCCCAGTGGCGATAATGCCATTTTCGAGTACATCAATGGAAAACTCGTTATTCATCATAGTAAGGAATATCACGTGATGACGAATTCACCTGTTTTCGAGGAACAGTTGGCGATAAATCAATACTGGAAAAATATTCCGGGCACGATTATGCTGCCAGGTACGAACCGGGCCGCAGACCGTTTTGTTCGCGCATCTTATTATATCAACGCGATTCCACAAACAGACAATACAAGAGTTGCGCTCGCCAGCGTCTTCGGCGTCATACGCAATTGCTCCGTTCCGCTCGGCATCTCTTCTCCCACGGAGCCCAATATTTCGTCTACCCGTTGGCGTACTGTTTCCGATCAGAAGAATCTCGTGTACTATTTTGAAAATGTTTTGAATCCAAATGTAGTCTGGGTTGAATTCAGCAAACTCGATTTTAAAGAGAATGCGCCCGTAAAAAAATTATCCCTTCAGAATAACGAAAATTATTCCGGTGAATCTTCAAAGAGTTTCCAGGTTACGAAGCCATTTAAGTTCATGGGACTATAACGCAGTAATTGCCTGCGGCTAAGCGCATCTTTTTCTGTCAGAAGACTATCGATCCTTACTCATTTGTAAATTCCGGAATTGAATTCCTAAATCAGTTATATAGATTTTGTCTATCAAAGAATAAAATATATCGATTGTAATTATTTGACTAATGTCATAAGTTTGTCGGCCTTTCGGGCCTTTGAGTATTAGAATAAGCGCATAAAATAGTTACTACAAACATTAAAAATGGAAAAAGATTCACAAGACATGAGTAAATGTCCGTTCCACAACGGAAGTCTGAAAAACAAAGTAAGTGGTGGCGGAACCAGGAATCAGGATTGGTGGCCAAACCAGCTGAAGTTGAATATTCTGCGTCAGCACTCATCATTGTCAAATCCAATGGACAAAGATTTTGACTATGCCGAGGCGTTTAAAAGTCTTGATCTCGAAGCGGTGAAAAAGGATTTGCATGCGCTGATGACTGATTCCCAGGATTGGTGGCCCGCAGATTTTGGACATTATGGTCCGTTGTTTATTCGTATGGCATGGCATAGTGCGGGTACATATCGTGTACATGATGGACGTGGCGGTGGTGGTGCTGGTCAGCAGCGTTTTGCTCCATTGAACAGCTGGCCGGATAATGTAAGTCTTGACAAAGCGCGTCGTTTATTATGGCCCATTAAACAGAAATATGGCAACAAAATATCCTGGGCTGACCTGATGATCCTGACAGGAAATATTGCACTCGAATCCATGGGTTTCAAAACATTTGGATTCGCAGGCGGACGCCCGGACGTTTGGGAACCGGATGAAGATGTGTACTGGGGTTCAGAAACAAAATGGCTCGGAGGTGATATACGTTATGCCAATGGATCTACCGGTGAAGACAAGAAACACGGAGTAGTAGTATCTGATGACGATGCTGATGGTCAAATTCATTCAAGAAATCTTGAGAAACCTCTGGCGGCTGTTCAGATGGGATTAATCTATGTAAATCCGGAAGGACCTGATGGAAATCCTGATCCGATAGCTGCGGCTAAGGATATCCGTGATACATTCGGAAGAATGGCGATGAATGATGAAGAAACCGTTGCTTTAATTGCCGGTGGACATAGTTTCGGAAAGACCCATGGAGCAGCTCCGGCAACGCATGTGGGTAAAGAGCCTGAGGCAGCAGATGTAGAGTTACAAGGGTTGGGTTGGTCAAACAGCTATGGCAGCGGTCGCGGTGCTGATACCATCACCAGCGGCCTTGAAGTCATCTGGACAAAAACTCCTACACAATGGAGCAATAACTTCTTTGAAAATCTTTTCGCATTCGAATGGGAACTCACTAAGAGCCCGGCAGGTGCGCACCAGTGGGTGGCAAAAAATGCTGACCCATTTATTCCTGATGCTTATGATGGCAGTAAGAAGCATCGTCCGACAATGTTGACGACTGATCTCGCATTGCGCATGGATCCGGGATTTGAGAAAATCTCCAGGAAGTTTCTTGATAATCCGGATGCGTTTGCTGATGCATTTGCAAGGGCATGGTTTAAACTGACGCATCGTGATATGGGACCACGTTCACGTTATCTCGGCGCCGATGTACCCGCTGAAGAACTGATCTGGCAGGATCCGATCCCGGCTGTCGATCACGAACTGGTCGATGATAATGATGTAGAAAATCTTAAAACAAAAATTCTTGCATCAGGTCAGAGTGTGTCAGCATTGGTTTCTGCTGCATGGGCCTCAGCTTCTACTTTCCGCGGTTCAGATAAACGTGGTGGAGCGAACGGTGCGAGGGTGCGTCTGGAGCCACAGAAAAACTGGCCCGTAAATAATCCGGCACAATTGAATAAAGTACTGGGTGCACTTGAAAAAATCCGCGATGAATTTAATTCAGCGCAGAACGGCGGAAAGAAAATTTCTTTGGCCGATCTGATTGTTCTCGCAGGTAATGCTGCGGTTGAAAAAGCAGCAAAAGATGCCGGTCACGAAGTTAAGCTTTCGTTTAGCCCTGGCCGTATGGATGCTTTGCAGGAGCAAACGGATATTGAATCTGTAGGTTATCTCGAGCCACTGGCTGACGGCTTCCGAAATTACCGCAGAACAAAGATTGCTGTATCCACAGAAGAGTTGCTGATCGACAAAGCCCAGTTGCTGTCGCTTACCGCACCTGAACTTACAGTTTTGGTTGGCGGAATGCGTGTGCTGGATACCAATTTTGATGGATCGAAACATGGTGTGTTCACACAAACTCCAGGCATGCTTACGAATGATTTCTTTGTGAACCTCCTCGATATGAACACAAGCTGGAAAGCCACAGGCGAAGACCGCGAAGTATATTTAGGAAGCGACCGGAAAACCGGTCAGCCGAAATGGACAGCAACACGTGCGGACCTGGTGTTCGGATCTAATTCCGAACTGAGAAGCATAGCCGAAGTTTATGGCAGTTCGGATGGAAAAGCAAAATTTGTCAGGGATTTTGTAGCCGCATGGACTAAGGTGATGAATGCAGACAGATTTGATTTGAAGTAGATATTGATAGGGTTAAAATAAAACCGGTGACGTTGTTCGTTGATCGTTCATCGATTAAACCATTGAAAAAAGCAGCTGAATTGTCAGCTGCTTTTTCGTTTATGCATCAATTTATTCTGATTGTTTAAAGTTGCTTTTTTACTTCTGGTAATTTGTTAACTTCAGCTATGGCATATCCCATAGAACTGATTCTTTCCCGCCACCTTGCGGAAAGCCTGGCGACGCCGGTTTTTTTAACGGATACTACAGGAAATCTCCTGTTTTATAATGAGCCGGCAGAAGATATTCTTGGGAAACGATTTGAAGACACGGGAGAAATGAGTGTTGAAGAATGGGGAACTATTTTTAAGAATAAGGACGACGACGGTAATTCTATTCCATCAGAAGATCTTCCGCTCGTTAAAACTTTAATGACTCAACTGCCCTATCACCTGACCTTCTGGATTGAAAGTCTGCAGGGAACTGCTGAACGTATATCTGTAACATCTTTTCCGATTATTGGCAGGGCCAAAACATTTCTTGGTGCCATCGCGATTTTCTGGAGATCAGATTCAACTGCATGAACATAACGTTGTGGGGCGTACGTGGATCCATACCCACGACCAGTCCTGATACAGCTGCGTATGGAGGAAATACTTCCTGCGTAGAAGTGGATGCGGACGATTGGATGCTTGTGCTTGATGCAGGTACCGGTATACAGGGCCTGAACCGAAGTAAGAATTTGCGGAAGGGAAGAATTGATATTTTACTGACGCATTTACACATTGATCATATCCAGGGCCTTGGTTTTTTTCAACCGCTTTTCGATCCTGAGGCAGAAGTACATATCTGGGGACCCGCCGGGAATTCGCAGAGTTTGCGGGCGCGACTGGGACGGTATTTTTCGCCTCCCCTTTTTCCTGTTTACTTTCGCAACCTGACATGTAATTTGATTTTGCATGAAATTGAAAAGAGCGAGTTCACAATCGGACCTTTCTCTGTGTCGTCGGATTATGTCATTCATCCCGGCCCGACTGTTGGATTTCGAATTCAAAACCAGGACAGCGTTTTCACTTATATCCCCGATCACGAATTTGTCCTGGGTTCAAATCCGCTAAAACTGAAAGATCTCCGCTGGTTATCCGGGCGAACCCTTGCAGACGGTGCAGATTTGTTATTACACGATGCTCAATATACCACAGATGAGTATCAGAAAAAACAAGGCTGGGGGCACAGTTCTATGGATGATACCATTCACTATGGGAAACTGAATCAAGTAAAAAAGTTATTGCTGACGCATCATGATCCGATGCATTCTGATGAGCAATTGAATCTTCTCAAAACACAACTCAGGGAAAAGTATAATTCTGCAGTGGATTTTGATATAGCCGTGGAAGGCTCGAGGATAGAATTATAGTATGAGGCCCCGGCTTTATAAAGCCTCAAAAATTCCTTTTTTCGTATCTGTTGCAGCCGTATATTTGCAACCCTGAATACGAGAAGGGGCTCGTTGTTTAACTGACAATGATTTCCGGCTTGTCACCTGCCCAGGTGGCGAAATTGGTAGACGCACTGTGTTCAGGTCGCAGCGCTCGCAAGGGTGTGCTGGTTCGAATCCAGTCCTGGGCACAAGTTTGAAAGGCTCTGTATTGCAGAGCTTTTTTTATTCCACTTTCCCTTCGAAACTTTGCCTGACCAGCAGGTTGTATAAATTTTTTTCATCAACATCTCTATTTCTCCTTCTAATTTTAAAATTCAAGTCTGATATTCCTTTTTGATCTCGCTTCTTGCGTATAGGACCTTACTGTGAAAACCATCTTTAACAATAGTGAAATTGTTCATTGGAGAATCATAAAATCCTTTGCGGCGAAAAAAGACCTAGTGAAGTCTGATAGCAAAATAGTTTCCGGTGCGTTTGTGGTAGCGGGACTTTACAAATCAGGTCCGATGAATCTTAATATTTAATCTTGCCCCTAAATAATTGAAAGCAGAAAATTCTCCTCAGTAAATTCCTTATTACTGCCTTCCGATTTTGATGATTCCGTTTGGGGATTTCTGATCTACCTGTCTTATTTCGTTTTCATTTCATTATAATCTTTCGACAGCGTTTCCTGATGTGACGACCGCTCCAACATATTCTTTATCCTGTCTTTGTATCTGATAGCTTACTGCACTTTGCAGGCATACGCATTTCTTTAAGGATTACACGAAAAAAATCATGTTTGCAAATCAATGCCAGGCTTTCTCAAACCCACTTTCAATACAGGCTGCTCAATTTTGTAAAAGATATTAATACCTGACGAATATCATCCATCTTCCCGCACCGGAAAATAATCGCACCTGATCAAAATCAGTAAAATTCTAACCATGTTTAGATAGTTTTCAACTGCCTGTTCCGTCAACAATTGTGTACCTGATGGCATAGAGAATTACTTCAGGCCGGCAAGGCCCTTTGTGTCAGCAGTATGGCTATTTTCTGTCAGGCTGTAAATCAAGTTTTGATCTGGTAAGTAAATATGAACGAAAGCTATTCCGACTGTTCACCCTCTGAAACGACAAAAATTACGTGCCTTCAATTTCATCCTATTCTCAATAAAAAATTCTTATGGTACGACTAATTGCATTATTGCTGTTCCTCACTCCCCTGGTAGGTAAGGCACAAAAACAGAAAACGCAATCCAAAAAACCCAATATACTTCTCATCTGTACCGATGACGTAGGGATATGGAATGTAGGAGCGTATAGTCACGGTATGATGGTACCAACCCCTAACATTGATCGTCTTGCCAATCAGGGAATTCTTTTTACTGACCATTATGCAGCGCCTTCCTGTACGGCAGGTCGGGCAATGCTGATAACCGGTCAATTGCCCATTCGAACCGGGTTAACTACTGTTGGTATGGCTGGATCACCTGTTGGATTAAGTGAAAAAGATCCAACACTTGCAGAGGTACTTAAATCCGTTGGTTATCGCACTGGCCAGTTTGGTAAAAACCACCTGGGCGATCGAAACGAGCACCTTCCTACCGTGCACGGTTTCGATGAATTCTTTGGCAATTTGTATCACCTGAACACGGAAGAGGAACCTTATCTGGCTTCCTGGCCGAAAGACTCCGGATTCGATCAGCGCTACAAACCCCGCGGTGTGCTCGATTGCAAAGCAACTCGTGTTGATGATACAACAGTTGATGGCCGGTTTGGCAAAGTGGGAAAACAAACAATCAAAGATACCGGGCCACTTGATCCAAAACGAATGGAAACAATAGATGATGACTTTAACAACCGTGCAATGGAATTCATGCAACGGTCGGTCAAAGCCGGTTATCCGTTTTTCGTGTGGCTCAACCCCACGCGCATGCACATTTACACGCATTTGCGGCCGGAACGCAGAAATCTCGCAACACCTTATTCTTCCGAATTTGACATTTATGGCAGCGGTATGATGGAATTGGATATGATGATTGGTGCAGTGCTGAAAAAACTTGATGATTTAGGGATTGCTGAAAATACCATCGTGGTATTCACCAGCGATAACGGGGCCATGGTCGATTGGTATCCCGATGCCGGTACAACGCCTTACAGAGGTGAAAAAGCAACAACCTGGGAGGGCGGCGTACGTGTCCCATTATTAATTCGCTGGCCTTCAAAAATCCCGGCAGGGTCCGTTTCCAACGGCATACAGGATCATACTGATCTTTTTACCACACTTGCTGCGGCAGCCGGTATTGATGACCTTCACGATAAACTGATGAAAAGCCATAAGGTTTTCATTGACGGTGTGAATAACCTCAACCACTGGTTGGGCCAGGGTCCATCGAGTCGCAAATTTGAAATTTATTACAACGAAAAGGAATTGACAGCTGTACGGATAGGAAACTGGAAATCACACATGATGACACGCGATGGTTTTTTTGATTACAACAAACCCAGTGCACTGCTGTTCAATTTACGATCAGACCCATTTGAACGTCACGATCAATGGAAGTCCAGGGATGTCGCGATGAGACTTGGAGTAGCCTGGGGAGGTCAGATACAAGACTTACTGACAGAACATTATAAGACCCTTAGTTTGTTTCCACCCAGGCAGGAAGGAGGTACACTTCGGTTAGGAGAACAATCAAAGGACTAAATTTTCACTATGAAATCCGGAGCGAATTTAATCCTGTTTTGTTTGTTAATTGCTTCGGGTAGACTTAATGCACAAGGTCATTATTCAGGAAGCAGTTTCAATCCAAATGATTAATAACTGTAACGTTAAGAAAAATGGCTTGTTCGAAATCATGCAGAATCCACCGTTTTGTGTTGAAGTAAGTCAGAAGGTAAAAACGCATTCAATTATACTCATGGCACTCAATTTTGGCAAATGGAAAATTCTAAATACAAATTGGAGTTTAATCGCTTTGCCGATGATCCTGAAGAGAATAGTGTTACGCATTTTAATGGTCAGGATCTCTCACAACCACAGGCAACAGTGATTGTTACAAAATCTATACGTATGGTAACAATCGGTAGATGAAATAAGCAAAATCTCAATTTTCGAAAATCTTCGAATAGACTTATTACTCTTTTACCGAATCATATATCTCTCTCGCCCTTTCCATCGTCATCTTCTTATCCTGATCCAGACCTTCTGCAATCCTGGATATTCTTTTCTGATTCAATGGATTTGAAATGTGAGCAAGAGTAGAATGATACACGGATTCAATCAGATCACTGAATTTTTTTCTTCTTTCAGGTGGAAGTACCTGTGTATAGGCGTGCACCAGTCCCCGTGTATAGCTATTGTGCCTGTTGTCAGCTGCAGACATACCAGCAACATATCCTGCAAAGAAAATACTCATTTCACGTTTTAATCTTTCCTCGTCGTTTTCGCCACCATGACTATCGATTTTCTCAAAATCCAGGTCGTCCTGATCGAGTGAAGCATTGAAATTGATGTTATGCTCCGTAGCCATTAAAATCTGCGATGCTATGCGTCGTGAAATTTCATTCCCATTTGCCATGTGTTCGTCTTATTTGAGGAAAATTAAAGATAAGTAAATCGATGTATTTGAATACATCGTTAACCTTTCTATAGAACGGTTCCCCTTCAATAAAACTGCCTGGATCATTAATGACCTAACTATATTATAATAAATAATTTGTCCGCCCTGTTATACCTTCGCCGTATTAAACTGTGTGTATGAAATACGAAAATCTGATCGAAAGTCAACCCGCGGAACTGGTCGGGAAATTGTTGAATGACCTGAAGAAACAAAAAGCTATTGAAATACATTTTGATTTTGATGATGATGACGATCAGTGGTCAGTTGTAAGGATTCATACCGAAGATGATAATGAAATCTCTTTGCGACTTCACGCAGAGGATAAGTATGTGTTGGCCTATGGATATTACGATGAAGATGACGATTTTGTTGAAATAAAGAGGACCCTCAGTGAGGATGAAACCTCAACTGTTCCGAAAAAACTGCAGAAAGCTATGGCAAAGGTGCTTGAAGATGAAGAGGGCCTGCGCTTGCCGGCAAATATCCTTTCTAAATAACCGGGCTGCTCTCAACCGGGAAAGTTCTCTTTCGAAATCCATTTTCCTGTTTGTTAAATTTTCTTAATATCCGATTGGGTAAAAGAAAATTTATTTGCGGTTTTAAAAACATCACTATATTTGCTAACACTGTTAGGTAAATATCATGGGTATTGCAGAAAGAAGGCTGAGACAAAAAGACCAGATGCGTAGTGATATCCTCACTACTGCCTGGAAGATAGTGAAGGAGGAGGGCTGGCAGTCGCTTTCCATCCGGAAAATCGCAGATGCCATAGAATACAGCATACCTGTCGTTTACGACCACTTTGAAAACAAGGAAGCAATCCTTCTGGAATTCGGAAAGCAGGGTTTTGAATTACTGACAAAAAAATTACAGCAGGCGAAGAAAAAATCAGAAGATCCGGCCGAACAGTTAATGGCGATCGCTGATGCTTACTGGAATTTTGCATTCAAAAACAAGGAATATTATCAGTTGATGTTCCAGGTCGGTATATCAGGTTGTGAAATGGAGAAGTGTATTCCACAGCAGTCCGTATTTAGAGAACTCGTTCAGGAACCCATTGAAAAAATCCTCAAACAAAATAAAAAAGCAGAAGTTAATTCCTGCCTGAAGTATCACACATTCTGGTCGGTGATGCACGGGCTCATCTCTATCAAAATGCTTGGTAACACAGAAATTGATGAAGAACTGAATAAAATGGTGCTCGAAGATGCCGTTTCAGGTCTTATTAAAAACCTGGGCAAGTAATTTTTTTTTGCTCTATTCGGTTAACGGT
Source organism: Pollutibacter soli (assembly GCA_029269725.1). GTDB lineage: Bacteria > Bacteroidota > Bacteroidia > Chitinophagales > Chitinophagaceae > Pollutibacter > Pollutibacter soli. The sequence goes on from JARJHS010000001.1 coordinate 924,406, forward strand.
GTTAGGTTTTATTTTTGTGTTACCAATTTATGATCACTTGCCATAATTGCGGATATTTTCCGGTAACGGATTTCCTGCATTGAAAAAACCTCATATGTATTTGAAAATGTAACCCTTCCGGGAAACCGGTGTAAAAAAGTTTTATGCGAAATCAACAAACAACAAATAACCTACTTACAATGAAGCCATTTACCGGTGTTCGTGTGTTATCGGTGCTTATTATTCTCATTATATTGATTACTGTTAATGCGTGCACCTCTTCTACGGGAAAAGAAATGGTACAACAAACTCCGGCACCAGCATTGCCCGTGATTAGTCTGTCAAAATATCCTGCAACAATATACCAGGAATTTTCTGCAACACTGGAAGGAAGCCAGGATATAGAGATACGCCCCAAAGTCGATGGGTATATTGAAAAAATTTATATCGACGAAGGAATGGCAGTTAAAAAAGGGCAGCCTTTATTTCTGATTAATGATCGCCCCTATCGCGAACAGCTCAATAACGCAAAAGCGAGTCTTGTCGCCGCAAAGGCAAACCAATTGAATGCAGAAATCAATGTGTCGAAACTGGAACCCCTTGTAACAGCAAATGTGATATCCGAAGTTCAGCTGAAAACTGCAAAAGCGGTTTACGATGCTGCAACCGCTTCTGTAAGCCAGGCCGTTGCCCTCGTGCACAACGCGGAGATAGACCTTGGATATACTTTGATAAAAGCACCTGCCGATGGATATATCGGAAGGATCCCTTTTAAAACCGGAAGCCTTGTAGGTGTTACAACAACAAATGCGCTGACTGTTCTGTCGTCGATTAAAAAAATCTATGCGTATTTCTCTTTCAGCGAAAAAGATTTTCTTCAATTTTCTGAACAGTTCAAGGGCAATACCATTGAAGAGAAAATTAAAAAATTACCAGAGGTCGAACTTGTACTGGCCGACAATAATGTATATCCGATGAAAGGAAAAGTGGAGACGGTTTCTGGTCAGTTTGACGATCAGATGGGTTCCATCAGTTTTCGTGCATCATTCGAAAACAGTGGCGGGTTATTGCGATCAGGAAATACCGGAAAAATCAGGTTACCAAAATTGGTTGATACTGCCTTGATTGTTCCTGTTGAATCAACTTTCGAATTGCAGGATAAAGTATTTGTATTTGCCCTTACAGACAGCAATAAAGTTGTAAGTACACCCATACAGGTATCTGGTAAATCAGGAAATTATTATCTGGTGGGAAGCGGCATAGCACCTGATGCTAAAATTGTTTATTCCGGATTCGAAAGACTCAGAGATGGAGTGGTCATAAAACCAGAGCCTGTTTCTGTCGATAGTCTTTTAAAATCGCGACCGCTGTAAATCTAAATATCAATTCCCTTCGAGGAAATTGATACCCTGCGAATAAAGCAGGGATTAAGAAAAAAACAGATTTCGATCTCAATTAATTCTGATCATGAAAATTTTATTCATGTTATCAGACCGGGCAGTTTATGCTCAAAAAATAAATTTAAACCGCACACATGTTAAAGAAATTCATAGAAAGACCGGTATTATCTTCCGTCGTTTCTATCATACTTACACTTCTTGGATTGATATCCCTCTACGCTTTACCGATAACATTGTTTCCGGATATTGCTCCACCGAGCATACAGGTTACAGCTGTTTATCCCGGAGCGAATGCGGAGACCGTAGCGCGTTCAGTCGCCACTCCGCTGGAGGAAGCGATCAACGGTGTAGAAAATATGACGTACATGACATCTAATTCCAGTAACGATGGAACGATGTCGCTCACCGTTTTTTTCACACAGGGTACCGATCCGGATATCGCTTCAGTGAACGTTCAGAATCGGGTATCTAAGGCCGTTAGTCAGATTCCGCAGGAAGTGGTTCAGGCGGGTATTTCCACTCAGAAGTCGCAGAACAGTATCATCATGTTTGTTGCTCTTTCCAGCCAGGACAGTCTGTACGATGAAACCTTTCTACAGAACTATATCAAAATCAACCTGATTCCTGAAATACAACGTATTCCGGGCGTAGGACAGGCACAGATATTCGGCGCTCACGACTATTCCATGCGGATCTGGCTGAAACCTGATCGTCTGATTGCAAATAATGTTTCTCCACAAGAAGTTACCAGCGCCATAAGAGATCAAAGCCTGGAAGCAGCTCCAGGGCGGTTTGGAGAAAGCAGTACTGAAACTTTTGAATATGTTTTGAAGTACAAAGGCAAGCTGAATAAGAATGAAGATTACGAGAACATCATCATCAAAGCCAATAATGATGGATCACTGCTTCGACTCAAAGATGTTGCCCGTGTAGAATTTGGATCTTATACTTATTCTTCAAACAGCAGATTGAACGGAGGAGCTACTTCAGGGTTTGCTGTATTCCAAACGGCAGGCTCCAATGCCAATGATATTCTTACGATTGCAGAAAAGAAGATCAAAACATTTTCTGATAATCTTCCGAAAGGCGTGCAGGCGACCATCATGTACAATTCAAAAGAATTCCTGGATGCCTCTATTGGCCAGGTTCGGGAAACATTATTGATTGCGTTCGTACTGGTATTCCTTGTTGTATTTATTTTTCTTCAGGATCTGCGTTCAACGTTGATTCCTGCAATCGCAGTGCCGGTCGCTATTATAGGAACGTTTTTCTTTATGCAGCTGTTTGGATTTACCATCAACCTTCTAACGCTGTTTGCATTGGTTCTGGCCATCGGAATTGTGGTGGATGATGCAATCGTTGTAGTTGAAGCGGTACATACAAAAATGGAGAGCACCAACTTATCAGCGCGTGCGGCAACGGTTCAGTCTATGAATGAAATATCCGGCGCTATCATTTCAATCACCCTTGTCATGGCTGCCGTGTTCGTTCCTGTTGGATTTATGCAGGGCCCGGCTGGTGTATTTTACCGACAGTTTGCATTCACACTTGCGACAGCTATTCTGATCTCCGCATTAAATGCACTGACTTTGAGTCCTGCATTGTGTGCATTGTTCCTGAAAAGTCCCCATGAAGCAACGAATGGTCAGTCGAAAAGAAAAAGTTTCGGAAAAAGATTTTTCAAAGCTTTCAACGCCGGGTTTACATCTATGACAGACCGATATGTTGGCTCGTTGAGGTTTCTGACCAAACAAAAATGGGTTGCTCTTGGTGCTTTGGTCGTCATTTCGGCAATTACATTTTTCCTTGCACGAAAAACACCTACAGGATTTATTCCGACAGAAGACCAGGGCTTTATTTTATATGCTGTAAATACTGCGCCTGGAAGTTCCCTGGACAGAACCAATAAGGCCATGGAGGAAATTGATAGTATCATCAGAACCGAACCTGCGGCATACAAACGTTACACTGTTGATGGTTTAAATTTCATAACCAACGCAAACGCTTCTTCTTATGGTGCAGGTTTTATTCGCATCAAAGATTATGGTGAACGCGGGCCGGTAGAAAATATCAACCAGATCTCCAATTCTCTTGCGCAGAAAGTAAGCCAGGTGAAAGGGGCTAATACTTTCTTTTTCACCTTCCCTACCATCCAGGGTTTTGGTAACGTCAGCGGATTTGAATTTATGTTACAGGACAGAAATAATGATCCGTTGGATAAACTGGCAAACAATACCAATGCATTTATCGGCGCATTGATGCAGCGAAAGGAAATTGGATATGCATTTACCACGTTTGCGACAGGCAATCCACAATACCTGCTGGAGATTGATAATGCAAGGGCAAAACAGTTAGGCGTTTCCGTCAGCGAATTACTGCAAACCCTTCAGATCTACTATGGTAGCAGTTTTGTTTCTGATTTTAATCGTTTTGGGAAGTATTATCGGGTCATGGCGCAGGCAGATGTATCCTATAGGGCCGATGCTGCTTCTTTAAACAATATCTATGTTAAGAATGCGGCAGGTGAAATGGTACCTGCAAATACTATGGTAACATTGAAGCGTGTGTATGGCCCCGAAACCGTTACCAGGAATAACCTGTTTAATGCTGTTACCATCAACGGAATTCCAAAACCCGGGTACAGTACAGGAGATGCGATCAAAGCAATCGAAGAAACTGCCAAAGAAGTGTTGCCGAGAGGATATACTTACGAATGGACGGGTATGACAAGAGAAGAAATCAATACCGGCAGTCAGACAGCCTATATCTTTTTGCTGAGTATACTCTTTGTTTATTTCCTTCTGGCAGCACAATATGAAAGTTATATTCTTCCACTTGCTGTAATTCTTTCTGTACCGACAGGAATCTTTGGAGTTTTTCTTTTGATTTCTCTTTCTGGTCTTGAAAACAACATTTATGTGCAGGTTGGATTGATCATGCTCGTCGGGCTGCTGGCGAAAAATGCAATCCTGATTGTGGAGTATGCAATCCAAAGACGAAAGGCAGGAATGAGTCTGATTGACGCTGCACTTGAAGCATCCCGGCTCAGGTTAAGGCCAATTTTGATGACTTCCTTTGCATTCATCGTTGGTATGCTTCCACTGATCTGGACGCACGGTGCTTCTGCATTGGGAAATCATTCTATAGGTATCGGAGCTGTCGGTGGAATGCTGACCGGAGTTTTATTGGGCGTATTTCTGATCCCGGTACTTTTTGTTGTATTTCAATACCTGCAGGAAAAAGTCAGCAATAGGAAAGTTTTGACGACAGATGCAATTCCGGTACACAATCAAACTGAATTGATTAACAACTAAATCACAACCATGAAATCCAACACTAATTCAGGAAAAAAATTGCTCAGGACATTAAGGGTGCTTTTATACAGTTACAGAAAAAACAGAAATAAAGGGATACAGAAAGGTTTGGCTTTTGCAGATTAGATGAAAACCGATTGATTAAAGTTCAATTTGAAGGATGATGAAAACGAAAATATCAAAACATTATATACGGATCACGACACTCGTTGCATTTATGATTGCCATTTCCTGTAACCTGTCGAAAGAATATCAGCGACCTGAACTTGAGTTACCAACGCAATTTCAGCAGGTCAGTTTTGCTGACACCAGCAGTATTGCTGAGATCGAATGGAGACAATTTTTTACAGACACCACACTGCTTAATCTGATTCAGAAAAGTCTGACTTATAACCAGGATTTGCTGATTGCGGTAAAAAGAATTGAAATCGCGAAACAGCAGGTGAAACAGGCGAAGTTGCTGCAGTTGCCGGAATTTGATTTAAGAGTAACGGGACAGTATACCCGACCTTCGGATAACAGCCTGAATGGGATCAGTATAAAAAATTTTCTGAACTCCAGTTATCTCGAAAACTACCAGGCGGCGGTAGGTTTATCCTGGGAAGCAGATATCTGGGGGAAGATCAGGGCGCAGAAAGAAGTAACTCTGGCTCAATTTCTCCAGACAAATGAAGCAGCAAAGGCTGTACAAACACAGCTGATTGCTTCCGTTGCGCAGGGGTATTATGAATTGCTGATGCTCGATAAGCAGGAGGAGATCAGTAGAAAAACGCTTGCGCTCAATGACACTTTTGTAACCGCCACAAAATTGCTGAAAGATGCAGGCATCGCAAATATGCTTGCAGTACAACGCGCGGAGGCACAGAAACAGTCGACAGAATTGTTGTTACCACAACTGGAAGAGCGAATTGCATTGCAGGAAAATGCATTGCAGGTGCTGACAGGTCAGCTTCCGGGAAAAATTCGGCGCAGTGCTTCGCTCAATGATATCGACATTCCTGACAATCCGCCTGCTGGTCTTCCTATTGCGATGGTGAGCAGGCGACCAGATGTTCGATCCAGTGAAATTGAATTGCAGATCGCAACGAAAAGGATTGGAATTGCACAGGCGAATATGTATCCGGCGTTGAATATCACCGCTGGTGTAGGACTCGAATCTTTCAAAGCAAGCAACTGGTTCAACATTCCGGGTTCGCTTTTCGGACTAGCGGCCGGTACAATCGCACAGCCACTTTTTAAGAGGAGAGAACTTAAGACACAATACGAAATTGCGAAACTGGAACGCGAACAGGCAGTCATTGAGTTCAGACAATCTGTGTTAAATGCAACACGCGAAGTATCAGATGCACTTGTGCAGAATGAGAAATTGAAACAACAACAACTGATAGCCACTTCACAGGTGTCTACTTTTAATAGTGCGGTTTTCAATGCACAATTATTATTCAAAAGCGATATGGCCAATTACCTTGAGGTGATTACTGCGCAAAGCAGTGCTCTTCTCGCGGAGTTGAATCTTGCAGCAGTACAACGCAACCGGCTGAACGCTGTTGTTGATCTGTACCGCTCTCTTGGTGGTGGATGGAAATAAAAATTACCTGCTGCTATAATGCGGAAGAATATAGGATGGGTGTCGTTATTCGTCCAGGCTGAAAGCGACATACTGATCACCTGAACGTTGTTTCAATTTTCCTCCTCCGCAGGCGATGACAATGTATTGCTTGCCATTAACAGAATAAGTTGATGGTGATGCGAATCCTGCAGCCGGAAGTTTCGTTTGCCATAGGAGCTTTCCGGTGCGCTGATCAAAGGCACGGAACTTTTCATCCTTCGTGGCGGCAATAAAAATCAATCCGCTTGCGGTGATCAAAGGCCCGCCATAATTGTCTGTACCTGTGGGAGGAATTCCTTTCTTTATCAGCTCGGGATACTCGCCCAATGGCACTTCCCATAAATGATCACCGCTGTTCATGTCGATCGCTGTCAGCAATCCCCAGGGAGGATTGCTGACAGGGTATCCCGAAGAATCAAACCAGCGATTATAGCCGGTATGTTTGTACGGTGAAACAGATTTTCTTTCCGATTGAATGATATGATCATCTTCCGGTTTTCCTGATAAAAATTCGGTTATGGTTTTACGTTCGTCAGCATTCAAACTTGTAATGGAAGGCATCATACCCAGGCCGGTCACAATAATTTTATCAATCTCCGTTGCTGAATATTTTTTCGAAACATTTATCAAAGATGGAATACTTCCATCGGCATTTCCTTTCTGATCTTTTCCATGGCAACTGGCGCATACGGTCGCATACAGAGTACCTCCGCTGGAAATTTCTAACCTATTGGATACAGACTCAAGTGTCGTGTAACAAGGAATCTGCTTGGATGGAATAAACATGATGCCATCCGGGCTCACTGCTGCCCCACCCCACTGAGCGCCGCCATCCGTTCCCGGGAAAAATATCGTCCGCTGAGAAGTAACCGGAATAAAAGCTTCTCCTGTTCTTGAAGCTGCCAGTATCTTTTTTATTTCTACAGCATCTGCCGACCACTCATTAACATCTTTCTCAAGAAAAGCCTGCCGGTTAAATGGCAAAGGCTTTAAAGGAAACGGCTGAGTCAGACTATAATATTCACCATCTATTCCATCTGTTCGCACTTTTCTCTCTTCAATGGGAAATAATGGTTCACCTGTTACGCGATCGAAAATATAAACATACCCTTGTTTCGTAACCTGGGCCACAGCGTCAACTTTTCTGCCGTTGTGCGTTACAGCTAGTAAGTTAGGCGGCGATGGCGGATCACGATCCCAGAGGTCATGATGTACAAACTGAAAATGCCAGAGCCGTTTTCCAGTACTGGCATCCAGCGCCAGCAGACAATTTGCAAACAGATTGTCGCCTTTTCTATCTCCCCCGTAAAAATCATATGTTGCTGAACCAGTGGGAGCAAAGATGATTCCTCTTTCGGCGTCAAGTGCCATGCCTGCCCAGGAGTTTGCTCCGCCGGTACTAACGCGGGGATCAGCAGTCTGCCAGCTGTCTCTTCCAAATTCTAACGAGTCAGGAATAGTATGAAAAGTCCAAACCAATTTTCCAGTCTCAATATCGAATGCCCTTATATCGCCTAATATCGCATCATCTTCTTCGGCTACACGCATCCCGACAATGATCAGGTTTTTGTAAATTACATTCGGTGTATTCGATCGAAGATAATTGCCTGCATTTGTTCGATACAATCCGGTACGCAAATCAATTCGTCCATTGGCTCCAAAAGATTTAACCAACTCTCCTGATTTTGCATCGATACAGTACAAATAACTTCCTGCTCCCCAAAAAAGCTGTCCGCCCTCTTTTGCGGAATGATAAGTTACTCCCCTGCTCAGTGTCCCTTCATTACCCTGGATATTCGTTTTCCAAATCTGTACACCAGTAGCTGCACTCAATGCGAACAATTGTATATCTGCTGATACTCCATAGAGAATACCGTCAATAATAATCGGATTGCACTGCATCTGTGTTCCTTTCAAAGCGCTGTCATTGCCAACAGAATGATATGTCCAGGCAAGTTTTAGTTTCGGAAGATTACTGCTGTCGATTTGCTTTAAAGCAGAATAATGACTTCGTGAAAGATCACCATTATATTCTTTCCAGTCCGTATCAGCTTCCTTATTGCTTTGCCTGCAACCGGAAAAGAAAATATAGAGAAAACAAATGGAGATTAGTTTGAAAAATCTGAAATATGGAAACAATCGATAACAATCCTGATTTGGCACCATCTTTCAATCTAATCAAATTTTTGATTTCCATTGTTGGTCTTACAAGGCTCGCCAAAATTTTAGGCAGCCAGGCTAATAAATTCTATCACCAGCAGGAAATATCTGGAGCTGCCTTTTGCACACGCGCTTCCATCGTCACCCGCCCATTCGCTGATATATTCATATCTGGATTTTATACGGCTGATCAGAAAAACGCCAATGCAGTTTTTGAAAGATGTGGAATTGAAAGCGATGAAAGGAAAAGGTAATTTTAGAACAATATTGATGTTGATATTGAATATTTAAGAATTTAAGGATGACTACAGGATGCGTTGTTAGTTGTCTGCCTGCCTCCCAGTTGTTTGTCGGTTGACTGGCCAAAACCCTTTATTTATGAAGCCTGGAATTACTCGCTATTTTCTAAAGACTTCTACGGTCTGCCGTCTCGCTCTGCGGCATAAATTTCCTCGCCTCCAAACAATAACCTTCCCATTCTTACGTAAAACATCAGTTTTAATAAGTTCAGTATTTTCAATCCTGAATAACCCCGACCACTTATGAGCAGAAAAATGGTGTCCCTTTTTATTATTCTTTACACAATCATTTCTTCTGTGTATTCACAAAGCAGTGTGCAGGCAAAACTGCTGTCCAGTGAATTGATCATGAATGCCCCGCCGATGGCGGCTTCTCACGCAGCCACAATTATCGAATTACCAGGGAAACAACTGCTGGCAGCCTGGTTTGGCGGGCCGTTTGAATCAAGTCCCGACGTAACCATCTGGATGGCCAGGTATGACCAGGGAAAATGGTCGCAGCCTATACAAGTGGCTGATGGTATTGTGAGCAAAACAGAACGATATGCTTGCTGGAACCCGGTATTATTTTTAACGAAAAGCAATCGCGTAATGCTGTTTTACAAAGTGGGTCCGAATCCGAGAGAATGGTGGGGAATGATGAAACAATCAACAAATGGTGGTAAAACTTGGTCTGCTGCGGAACAATTACCGGAAGGCATCCTCGGCCCGATAAAAAACAAACCGATACAACTAAGAACCGGCGAAATACTTCATCCCTCCAGTACAGAATCGACGGATGAAGCAGTATGGACTATCCATCTGGAAAAATCGGATAGCCTTGGCCGTAACTGGGAAACAGTTGAGATTGAGTGCAATGATTTTGGAGTGATACAACCAACAATTCTCACTTACCCAGAAGGAAGATTGCAGATGCTGAGTCGCAGTAAACAAAACGCAGTTATCTCGACATGGTCATTCGATAATGGCGAAAGCTGGACAAGACTCAGTCCGATTGATGTGCCCAATCCGAATTCAGGGATAGATGCAGTCACGCTTCGTAATGGCCTGCAGGTGCTCGTGTTTAATCCAACAAGGCAAGGGAAAGACTGGTCAGCAGGTCGTAATAAACTTGCGGTGACGATTTCTGTTGATGGCTACTACTGGCGTGAGATTTATACGCTGGAAAATAATGCATCCGGTGAGTACAGTTATCCAGCTGTAATCCAAACTTCTGATGGGCTGGTGCATATTGTTTATACGGCGGATCGGAAAAATATAAAGCATGTGGTGTTGAAGATTTCTTAATAAAACCTGGCAGGTTTTAAAAACCTGGCAGGTCTGAAACCTGGTAGGTCTTAAACCTGCCAGGTTGGTATTGAAAGCTTAACCAGCCCCAATAAAGGCTTCGTTCAATAACTGTATTTAAACAGTTGATATTCAGTGAAACATTTACAGCTGCCGCCGCTATCGTCTTCCGTTGGTTGGTGCCAGGATAAAAACCCAACCTGGCAGGTCTTATACCCCCGAGGTTGGTGGTCAAAAGCATGGTTCAATTAACCTGGTTTTTATCAACCATTTGATTTTCAGCAACTTTTTTTATGGCATTAAAACGATTGAATTCTGTGCCCCGGGAGATTCTTACCATCAAACCTGGCAGGTCTAAGACCTGCCAGGTTTATAGCCAACACTGCCATAAGAGGTTCTTATACATTCAGGTCTAAGGCAAAAAACAATTCTGAATTGCAGGTGGAACTTGAAGCTGGTAAGATTTACTGTATCGAACTGGCAGTAAAGATGAGTATTGCTTATGCACGTGCGCATCTGAACCTGGTTAGTGATGAGCCTAAGAAAAAATACATGAATAAATGTAAGCCGGCCAACGAAAAGAAATTCTGACAAAGGGTATTCTCCCTTTAAAAGACGACGTGGTAAACTGAAGTCATAATCAACTGCATAATTTCGCCACCGTTTCAGTTTCAACTTCACATTAGAGTATTTTTAACAGCTTTATCTGTGCTAATTCCTGCCCTCACCCGTCTTTGATAAAAAGAGGTTTATGAAACGGTTGCTGTTTTACATAATGGCTATCCTGGTGATGGCGGTTTTTACTGCATTGTTGCAGGAAAGTCGCCGGGATTCAAAATTGACGGTCACAGAAAGCAATAGTGTTGATAATACCGACTCCACTTCTGATGGTGTTCCGGGAAGTTTTGACAGGCCTTAAAGTTCAAGAAGGTCTCCGAGGAATCAGCCTGACTAATGTATTTGCGGAAGGTTACATTGCTTTAATCTATCCTTAACAGAATCATTTATGCAAAAATAACTGATGTTGAATCAAAGCTGAAAAATCTCAAACTTCAGCTTATGAAAAGGTTATTTCTGATCATTGTTATTGTCGCAGGCGTGGCAATTATCTCCGCTTCTCACTACTCTGAAAAACAAGCCAAACAAAATGCAAGTGGTCTACTGGTACCGCTACCCGAAGAGAAGAAGCCTGTTCCTGATTCTCCTGCTGCAGTCAATCCAAAAATTCAGATCGTATTTGCATTGGATGCCACCGGAAGTATGGCAGGTCTGATCGGTGCTGCAAAAGAGAAAATCTGGTCCATTGCCGGAAGTCTTGCACAGGCCGAACCGTCACCTGATATTGAAATGGGCCTCCTCTTTTATCGCGATAAAGGCGATGAATTCGTTACCAGGAAAATTCCAATGTCGAAAGACTTTGATTCTGTTTATGCGGAACTAATGAAAGTTGTAGCCGATGGTGGCGGCGATTCTCCCGAAAGTGTTAATCAGGCATTATTTGAATCGGTATCTCATTTCAAATGGGATACTGCCGGCTCTACCTATCGTACGGTGTTCCTAGTAGGTGATTGTCCCCCGCACATGAATTACCGCGATGATGTGAAATATCCTGTTAGCTGCAAGAATGCACTGAATAAGGATATTGTTTTGAACACCATTCTGATGGGTAACGATGCTGTCGCGAAGAGAATATGGAAAGAAATTGCCACCTGCAGCCAGGGAAATTTTTCCCAGGTAAATATGGATGCAAACGATTTTGAAATCAATACTCCTTTTGACTCCATTATTGCATTTATTTCGGATGGACTGGACGATACCAGGGTATATTATGGCAATGATGAGGAAAGATCTGCATCTGAAATAAAAAAATCAAAAAGCAGGGACATAAGTTATTCAGCCAAAGCGAGCGTTAAAGCCCGTCGCGCTGAATACAACTTCACCAAATCAGGGAAAACAACTTACTATGGGAGGAAAGAACTTATTGAAGACTTCAAAAACAAAAACATTACTCTGGAAAATATCAAAGCAGAAGAATTACCTGATGAGATGAAAAATCTTTCAGACGCTGAAAAGAAAGTCTTTATTGACAAAAAAATTGCCAAACGGGACAGTCTTCAAAAGGAACTTACTCATTATTCAAAGCTTCGCCAGGAATATATCGTAAAAGATCTCAAAACGAAAGGATCCGGCAAAGTCGATAGTTCTTTTTCAAACCAGATTTTCAAAAGCATTCAAAAGCAAACAGAGAAGAAGAAAATCAGGTTGAATGGTGAGGCGAAATACTGATCAGAAACCGATGATAGCTCAATAAGGTCGGAAGGCATCGATTGATACGAATAATCAGTTGACGCGCTCCGATTTTACATCACCGGAATATTTGCTGTCGACAACAAGTAATAAATAAGATTGTGAAATAAAACTCTGCTTTTCGCCTTTTGTGAGAGAATATTTTAAAAGAATTTCGTTTCCGGTTTTGGACAGGTCATCTGCACTGATTGATATCGTTGAATCAGATTTGGATGGAATAACCGCAATGACAAACTGATTTGCAAAATCGATCGGAGTAGGCTTGCCTCCGGAACCCATGGTAGTTGCCATTCCGAAAATTGAATTGAATTCCGCTTCTGTAGTGATTTTCGGATTGGCGAGCTCACCGGTAAATGTACTCTTTACGAAATAGTTTTGCGCTATGGTAAAGGGAATATTTTCCGTTGGAGATCCTGCATCTTTTACTTTTGTTTTCTCTGCATTCCTGTTTTCTGAACCGGCACATGCAGCGAGGAAAATGGTAATTATCGCAACGAAAAAGGTCTGAATTGTTTTCATTTTAATGACTGTTGACATGTATATAAATGGTGGTTTTTTGAAGATATGATAGTCCGCTCAATTTCTGGCAAATACCGCAGGTAGCCGGGTATGGTGAAAATTAAACCAGATCAGAAGCAACATGAATGACCTGCCTCTTGTCTGAACCTGCAAATCAACCCTGATGCGATTTACGCTGATTGTCGCAATCCTTATTTTTCTATGTGGCTTTACACATGCTCAAACTAAAGCAGAATCCAAATTCGGGGCTTCTCTGAAACTATATCTGTCTTCTAACGTCAAAGACAAACGTTTCATTACCAGTGTAAACGGGCAGGATTATATTGCTGTCTTTATTGAATTGCAGGAAGGAGCAGATTATCAATCGATCGGTAAAACAGGTATCCGGATCAGGACACAGACGGGAAGCATTTCGACAGCAGATATTCCATTGGCTCACATCATGGCTATCGCTGAAAACCCGGCGATCAGAAAGATTGAACTACCCCTGCTGTTTTCGAAGACGGACACGCTCATGAAAAAGCTGGTTACTGTAGATCGGATTCATAAGGGAGATCAGCCGCTGGGGAGGTCTTTCACCGGTAAGAATACGTTAATCGGAGTACTCGATGACGGTATTGATTTTACGCATCCCGATTTTTATGACAGTGCAGGAAATCTAAGAATCAAATCAATCTGGAATATGGACTATGCCGGAGTTGCTCCTGCTGGTTTTAATTATGGACACGAGTGGGTAAAGGATTCTCTTCAACATTATGCAATTAAAATTGCAAATAAGTCATTGCCTCATTATGAGATTCAAAAAATGTTTGGAGGGGCCTTTCATGGTACCTCTGTAACAGGATTGGCTGCCGGCAAAAACGGCATTGCCACTGGAGCAGATATCGTGGTTGTTTCTTTGTTCACATTTGCTGATACGGTGCTTCGTTCAGACAGGGTAATCGATGGGATTGCCTATATCTATTCAAAAGCGAAAGAAGCCGGGAAGAAATGTGTAGTTAACCTGAGTTTCGGCGTACAGGATGGAGCACCGCATGACGGAAATTCGATGGTGGAAAGAGCGATTGACGCATTCTGTGAAAAAAAACCGGATATTCTTGTCAGTGTCTCCGCAGGTAATAATGGAAATTCCTGGAAACATTGGTCAGCAAAGCCTGTACATAAAGACTCCAGTTTTGGTTTTTTCAGATGTGCCTATGAAGGCAAAATGTACTTTTCAATACCTAATAAATATTCGGATAGTCTTAGAGTCTCGCTTACCGATTCAAAATTGAAAAATCTCAGCGACCCGAATATTGACAGAGATTCAATACTTGGACAAACACCTTATTTCAAAATTTCTGACCTTATCAAACAGCTGACACCGGCAAGTTATACAACGCATTTTAAAAACGGGGTTGGTTCTTCCCGGATTACTTTTTCGGCGGCACATGCAAATTCGGATTATGATGAACTCATCGTTAAAGTGGAAGAGTTCAGTTCAGGATCTTCAGGATTACCCTTTGATGATCATCTTTATAGGTTTATTTTTAAAGGCAAAGGTGAACTTCATGGATGGATGCCCTTTATGAATCTACATCCCATTTATTTCTTTGGAAATAACCCTTACCCAAATGAATCAACTTATATCACCACGGATAATTCCTTTACAACTAATATTCCTTCACACGCTTTTACAGTGTTGTCAAGTGGTGCATATAATGCGAGAGACTGTTATTATAGCCCGATTCATAACGATGTGGTAAGAACTTATCCGGGTTGCCAGCTCACTTATTTTACGAGTCATGGTCCGACGCAGGATGGGAGGATCAAACCCGATATCATATCCCCTGGTGAAAATATAATTACCAGCAGGAGCAGATTTGATGATTTTCTCGGACATCATTTTATTATTGATTCATCGACGCAGGCTTTCACCGGAACCAGCGCATCAAGCCCGATAACTGCTGGAATTGTTGCGTTGTTATGGGAATATAATCCAGAGTATTCGAGAGAAGACATTATACACCGTATAAAATCGACGGCTTACGGAGATGCGTATACGCAAACAACAGGCGCATTGCCAAACAATATATCCGGCTGGGGAAAAATCGATGCTTTTAAAGCGATGACTGATTCATCTACCGATATGCAGAAAGTCTGCAGTATCCGTGAGATTTGCCAGGAACGGTATATCGAGCCCCCACCCAATCCAATGCAGCCGGATTTCTTTTACATGAAATTCTATCCGAACCCCGTCAGTGGTACGGTATATATCAACTACCGTTCTTCAGTAATTTTTAATCTTGTAATATACAGCAGTACCGGTCAGCGGATGATGCAGATACCTGTTATGCCTGATCTGCGTGGCGTTACTAAAACCATTGACCTCTCCAGGCTGGCCTCGGGGATCTATTTCGTACGGGCCGTTGGCGATGGAATCAGCGTGACGAAGAAAATAATGGTGACGAGGTAGACGGCCTCATAGGAATCATAGCATCATTTGCGCTGCGAGTCCCGAAGTTTGTTTTAATAGTACTCGTTTGATTAAATAAATGGAACCAGCTTTCATATAAGCGGAGACTCGCCTTTGGCGATGAGTAATAGCTGAACTTTCATCTCCGTTGTGCTCAAGGCTCGTCTCGCTGCTGCATTTGATCCGGCTGGCAAATAATCAAAGCGGTCAAATAAAACCTTTGCAGCAGACTCGCCGTAAAGATGTTGCGATTTTGCAGCGGACTCCCGTAGCTATGACGCTCTCCCTACCGCCTCTTCTGCCATGGATTTTGCAATCAGTTGCAAGTCATTTATTAATCAGCAGAAATATTCCCGCATAAAATTTCTTGCAAATCTCAGATTTTGTAAGTTACTTTGTAGTTCAAAGTACTTTTAATAAATCAGATATGAGTACGGTAACCTTGCAGAAATCCATCCGGCGCTGGCTCATCTTTTTTATTGTTGCTCTTATTTTAAGTGGGATTACTGCATCACCTATTGAAACAGAACTTCGGTGGGTTTGCTCCTGGTGGCCCGAAAATGACTCCTCATTTTATTTGTGGCTCTTGAAATGTTACAATGCAATTCGTGATATCAATCAGAAATATCCTTTCCTGGCATATGGGTACGACTGGCTCGCATTTGCACACATCGTCATTGCCATCGCATTTATCGGGCCTTTGAAAGATCCGGTGAAAAATATCTGGGTAATAGAATTCGGAAGTATCGCGTGTATACTGATCATTCCTTTAGCTCTGATCGCGGGAGAAGTCAGGGGCATTCCTATGTATTGGCGCATACTCGATTGCTCTTTTGGCATCATCGGAATTATACCCTTAACCATCTGTTATAATAAAACCAAAAAAATGGAGCTCCTTCAAAACGAGCAAAATAAGGCACTGAAAAAAACGCTTGCCCAACGCTTGAGCGTATAATTATTAATCGTGTAAAAAATAAGATTATGGTGATGAACAGGCTTGTAAACGACGACTCAATCCTCCTTGAAATATGGGGGACTACTGATATCACACTTTTTATTTTTGCTGGAGCTTCAGCTGAATTCGCATTGAACAAACAAGTCGACTGGCTGTTCTATACCGGAAAATTGCCTGCAGATCCAATTGGTCGGCTATTCTCGACCGTTAGCTATGCACAGCAGATTATTTTTTCGCACAGAGATAAGGCGCATCACGCGATCGGTAAAATCAATGCGATTCACGGATCGGTTGAAGCAAGCCGCGGAAGACAAATTCCTCCTGAAGCATACAAGGACGTATTGTACTTATTGATCCATTATTCCATCTCCGCCTACGAATTGCTCAAGAGAAAACTGACTACTGAAGAGAAAGATCAGATTGTCCGGCTATTCGGAATCATTGGTCAGCATATGCGGTTAACCAATATGTCTTCCACTTACGAAGAATGGAAATCATCTTATGAAACACATCTTGAAACTAACCTGGTGCTAAGTAGTCATACTCTTGAATTATTCAAACAGTATCGCAAACATTTGGGCCTTTTCAGGTATTTTTTACTTCGTGAGATACAAAAAGAATTGGTTAGCAAAAAAGTGGGAGGACTATTAAATTATAAACGCTCTGTGCCAGTAAGAATGGCTTTGCCAGTTTACCGCATCTTAAGAAGAACCCGTCTGCAGGATACACTTGTGAGGCTTTTGATACCAGATCGTTTCAAACCGGAAATAGATAAGATGATTCAGCGAAATGCAAATGGATAGCTGCAGGACGTTAACAATTTAAAAGATCAGATTCATGTACTTTATGCAGAGGATGATGGAAACTTTCTGCATATAAACATTAACACTGCCGAAGTCTGATAACCGACAACTGATAAAAAAATAAGATGGGAGAAACAAGTCATAAACTCACCCAACGCCTGTGGTTCGATAATGAAGCAGAAGCTGCTCCGAACTCTTATATCGAAATCTTTGCTGGAAAAAGGGCGCTATTACCCGCTATGGCAAAAAAGAATTTGAATATCATAAAAGACCCGGAGCATCGGTGATGCGCAGTTCCGGCTGCTTGATCAAACTTTCATAGCAATGGACAGCATTGCGCCACTCAAATTTGTTTTCTATGAAGCAGTAGCCATCACCATTAGTCGCGATAGTCAGCAAGAGATTGATTATTACTGGAATGCGCTCTCGAAAGACGGTGAAGAAGGACCATGCGGATGGCTAAAGGATTAGTTCGGCGTGTAATGGCAGGTGGAATCTGTTCGCCTTACAGATATGCTTCCTGGTCCGGACAAGGAAAAAAGTGAAACGGGTCACCAATTCATTTTTACAGATGAATAAATACGGTATTTCCGGCCCTGGAAAAAGCGTTCGCCCGATAATTGTAAATTTTGAAAAACAGCATTATCTTGATGTCAGAATTCCGGTTCGATCTCCTACGTCCATCCGGTTTCAGACGCGAAAATTTTCTCTGGGAAAATTGCGCCAGCACCAAATAGCCATATCCCCTGATCTCCACTCCAGTAGCATTCGATTAACTCCTTTGATTTAACCGTTCAGTTTTCGAATAGAATATCCTTGTGAACCACCTGTCCGAAAATATTTTTCGACAAATATGTGAACTGAATTATTTCATCAACCAAAGCCCGATCAATGAAAAAGTATATTTATACCGCTACCCTCTCCCTCCTGTTTTGTGGATTACTGACTTTTATCGGCTCTGTTATTGGTTTCGCATTCGGAAATACCATATTGTTTGCCGGCGCATTTGTTGGAGGCGCCATTGGAATATTCTCATCATTAGCGATTGCAGCAAAAGTGAAATTAATTGAACAGGAACATCGCCAGGTGTTATTTTTATCCGGACTGGTTTTTTTTAGTATTGCTGTTTTGTTCGCAGTAACCAACCTGGGCTCACCCGTTATTCCCTTACTGAGTCTGTTACTTGTGCCCGTAGGAATTGTCGCCGGGATGTATATTCTGGAAACAACTTCAAGAGAAGATAACCTGTTGAGATTTCTGATCAGTGCAATCGTAATCACGCCGGTTTGTTATTTCGTTATCGGGTCTATTGTGACTTCTGAATTAGGCATTGCCAATAGTTTTACTCTTATTGATTGGATCGAAAGATCGAGTATCAGGAAAAGCTATTTCAATTTCTTTTCACCCATGTTATTTATCGGAGGGATTGTTGTCGCAGTTGCTTTAAATCTTACCAACACACAGAAGAAATTTAATATTCCCTTTCTCAAGACAATCAATCTCAGGATTGCATCTCTGCCACAACTCATTCTCATCTCGATTTCAGTGTTGATGTTTACCGTTCTGACGGCCTATGTGGTGGTTGAAAAAATTCATCATTTTTAAATTACAAAGGATGAATATTCAATTCAGTTGAACAGGATTTCAAATTCGATTACAGGGGATTGGTTTTCCGGTTGGCTGAATTAAATTTCACAAGAAAAGAAAATCTGGTTTCGGTAAATTGCAAGTACATTTCACCCAGATTTGCCGATGAAAAATATGCTGAGCATCTCCGTAAAGTATACGAAGGACATGCCTGTGCTTTATAAAACATTCCACTTTATCCGTAATCATTTCTCTACTTTATTGGCACTGGGGTTAATTGCTGCTTTTGGTCGCGTTCTGCAATTAGGTGGATTTGGACAGATCAGTCCGGTCTTTAACAGCGTTCTTGAAGTTGTTATTCAGTCGTCCAGAATATTCTTATTTGTATTTGTACTTGGCGAATCAAATATTTGGAAAGGGTGGAACCAGATCCTGAGGTTTTTTACACAGAAAAAATCCCGCAAACTGCAGTTGCGATCCGCACTTACAACTTTTAAGCAGAAATGGTTGATCATTATTGTTAGTCTTTCAGGTTACAGCTTTTTTGCATTTCTGATGAATTACCTGATTGATGCAAGCGCCTATCAAACCTGTTTTTTATTGCACCTGAAAACGAACAATATACTGGAGACGACTGCTTCTGAGTGGTCAATGCTTCTTTTCCTTAAGAACATTTCCGTTATTCCTTTTACCATCATTTTTGAAACATTACTGATTCTCTGGTTGTCAAACAATACCAGATTTGCTTCTGCAGCAGGAATGAGTTGAATAGGCCATGTGGTTCTAAAGGGTTTATTAAATCTTCACCCAATTTTTTAGCGGGTATGATAATTGAGATCGGTTATCATATCATATGCCGTTGATTCCGCAACAACAGTTAACAGAAGAAGAACGCAAAAAGGGAATGAAGATTACCCTGTGGGAAGGACTTGCCACAGAGGTAATGAATACGATCACCGGAAGCTCCCTGGCCGGAAGTACTTTCCTTGTAGCAATGGCCATCCTTCTCAAAGCAACAAATTTCCAGATTGGTTTTCTGGCGGCCCTTCCAACGCTTACCAATATATTTCAATTGGTGTCCATCTGGCTTGTCAGAAAATACAACAACCGGCGGGCTGTATCTGTTATTTTTTCCATTCTTGCCAGGATTCCTCTTTTATCCATTGGGATTGTGATTGTGTTAACGGGAACAATGAATATCCTGTTGCTGGTATCATTGCTATTTGTCTATTATTTATGTGGATCGATTGCAGGCCCGAGCTGGAACTCATGGATGAAAGACCTGGTTCCGGAAAATATACTGGCCAGTTTCTTTGCAAAACGAAGCGGAAACAACCAGATGCTTAATGCAGGACTTGGATTAATGCTTGCTTTAGCATTGGATTTTACCCGAAGAAAATTTCCGGGAACTGAACTGAATACCTACGGCATCATGTACACTATTGCGGGAATCGTTGGTTTATTCGGAGTAATACTTTTGTCGAAAGTGCCCGAGCCACAATCTGTACTTGCGCGTGAAAATATTTTTAAACTGTTCAAAAGACCGCTGAAAGATGGAAATTTCAAAAGGCTGATGGTCTTTAACTCCCTTTGGGTTTTCGCCATGAATATTGCAATGCCATTTTTTACAGTATTTCTTATGAAATCAATGGGTTTATCGATTTCATATGTACTCGGACTAACAATCATCAGTCAGCTCAGTGGAATAATTACAATTCGTCTATGGGGAAAATTCGCAGATAGATATTCGAATAAAACCATCATTGCGATCAATGCGCCGCTTTATATTATCGTTCTTATCGCCTGGTGCTTTGTTGGAATTTATTCGCAACTCTATGCCAACCTTATTCTGCTGGTTATCATTCACATCATAACCGGTGTTGCCACCGGTGGCATAAATTTGTCCCTTACCAATATCGGACTCAAACTTGCTCCGGCTAATTTTTCCATAGTGTATTTATCAGTAAAGAATATCATCACTTCATTCTTTTCTGCACTTGGTCCGCTGGTGGGTGGTATACTGGCTGATTATTTTGAAAAACGTTCTTTATCTATCAATGCGCAATGGATCGGTCCGAAATTCAACAAAGTATTACATGTAGTTTCACTTCATGAATGGAATTTTCTTTTCCTGATCGGTGCGTTCGTCGCGTTTATTGCTCTCGAGTTTCTAGTTGCCGTGAAAGAAACCGGTGAAGTAGAAAAAGATGTGGTAATGAAAGTAATGCGCAGCTCTATCAAAAATAGTCTGAAGGAAAAATATATCCTCGGGCAGCTCATCACCTTGCATGACCACATCTGGGGAAAAATCCGAAGAAATGAGCATCATGAAAAAGCCAGTTTGCCCAAAAATTCATCTGGCAAGAGCTGACAGTTTTATGCCATCCCCGGCAACTTAAATCCTTCAGCTTTCAACCGATCAATCAATAGCTGCTGAACAACAGATTTGTATTCGTTAAAATGTTCTGACTTCACCCAGCCGTTCATCATCACTTTATATCCATCTGCCTCCATCGATGTTATTTCCATTTTAGGTTCGGGTAATTTTGAAATTTCGGGTACTGATCTGAAAACATCTTTCACAATATTCTCAAGTTTTACCGGATCCTGCCCGAAATTCAGTTTCATTTCGATATCTATTCTGCGGGTGCCCGTTCTGTTGAGATTTACTATAAGTTCATTTGATAGTTTGCTGTTAGGGATGATGACTGTTCTGTTATCAGCTGTGATGATTTCCGTATAGAATATTTTGATGGCAGTTACTTCTCCGGTTTGTCCCTGAGCGATAATGGTATCGCCTATCTCAAATGGTCGGAGAACAAGAATCAATATTCCGGAAGTGAAATTCTGCATTGTACCTGATAGCGCCAGGCCCGCTGCAACACCAATTGCTCCAATCAATGCAGCAAAGATTGTCATGCGCATACCTACCGTCTGTAGTACTGCCAATCCAAGGAAAATATACAAAACTGTTGATACCAAACTGACTATAAAAGGCCTGAAATTAGAATCGACTCTTCTTTTCAGGAACCTGTTATGGAACCATTTCCTGATCAGCCGGATAACCCATAATCCAATAAGCAGTAGTATAATGGCCAAAGCGATCCTGGGTCCGTACTCCAGTATCCATTGATATAGCTTATCCATCCACATTTTCATGTTCATAGCGGAAATTCATTTTTTATTTAAGAAGTATTCATTTCGGGAAAAAAATTCCACATCCGCGGAATTGATGTTCTGCAGGCAATCGTTGTGTGGTTTGTTTTGTTACCCGATTGAAAATATTTTTACCAGGTACATAACTATCGCCCAATCTGGTTCAAAAACTATTCCTGAGCAGGTACTTCTATTTTTTAAACAGGAAGACAGTAAGGAGGGAAGAATAAAATCAGATATTTATGCAGGATAAAAGAGCACCCGATGCGGATTCCAACATCTTCAGCAAAATTTTTGCTCCCCATTTTGAGTTGTTTTTGTTTTCTGCTGCATACAGATCTGCATGCGCAGGGGAAACGCATTCCACTACCGGAACCACTAAATGATCAGCTGTATGAATATTCCGGGCTAGGCATCTATAAATCAAAATTGATCCTGCTACAGCAATATCCTGCAACCACATTACCAGGAATTGACACCTCGTACATTGGTGAGATATTAGATGGAAAATCGTTAACCGCAACTATTCATTACTGGAAACTGATCTATCTGGAACAGATAAAAAGCAGGTTGCCTTACTACCAGGGGTTCGAAGCTGTGACTGTAGTCGATAATGACATTTTTCTGTCAATCGAGACATTGGATGAAGACAGAAACTGTTACCTGGTTCGTGGAAACATCAACGATAGTTCAATCATTCTTGACACGGCAACCATATTAGCTTTGCCTAAACTCAGAAAGAAACAGGGCGATTCAACAATCACTATTCATAATATCGGCTTCGAGAGTATGGCATGGTTGCCAAAGCAAAAACGTTTACTGCTGCTTTTTGAATACAATCGCTACCCAGGAAAATCAACCGGATATATAATTGACAGACATCTGAAAAAGCGAAAACGAATCGATGTTGATCCTATTGATTTCAGAATAACGGATTTGTTTAACGATGGCAAGCGGACCTATGGAATCAACTATTATTATCAGGGCGAGTTCGGGTTATTTGAACCTCAGGAAAAAATAAAAAAAGGTGATGGATTTGCTGATTGGAGGACAGATTGCTTTTCTCGAATTGTTGTATTAGATGTGAGAAAGAAACAAGTAAGTTTTAATGTGATAAGAGATATTTCGTTTGAAAACGACAATTGGGAAGGAATAATGCGGTTCAGAAACGGAGTTCTGTTGGTTACTGACCGTCATCCCGAATCAAAGCTGGAATGGCACCTATTAGTTCCATGAGCCTGACAAATCACTTTTCCACTCGGATAATTGAAATATTATATCTGTTTTTTATCTGACCTGACAGGCAATTTAGTTTACGATTGCTTTCCTTATTTGAATAAATTACAAAAACTAAAATCCTGTCAAAAATGGGGATAGCATCGGTAATGTTAGGTGTATTGTTTTATTTGCATCCTTCAGATACTTCCATTAATAACTTTCAACCGCCAGCATTTACAGACAGTTTGCGCATCAAACGTATATCGTCTGCGTTCTCTGTTATTGACGATATGTATCGCAGGGAAGTAGATGAAGAAAAAATCCCTGGCTTTGCTTATGGTTTAGTGGTCGATGGGAAACTTATACATACCGGAACGTTTGGTACCAATAACCAGCAGACAAAAACAGCGGTAACAACCAACTCTGTTTTTCGCATTGCTTCTATGAGTAAAAGTTTTGCAGGGCTCGCTATAATCAAACTTCGTGATGCTGGAAAACTTCGTTTGGACGATCCTGTGACTAAATTCATTCCTGAATTGTCAAATCAAAACTGGTTGACTTCTGATGCGCCTCCGGTAACCATCAGAAATCTCCTTTCACATACTGCCGGTTTTCCGGAAGACAATCCCTGGGGTGACAGGCAATTGCAGGATTCAGATAAAGAGCTTTCGGACTTTATAAGCAAAGGATTAAGTCTTTCAAATATTCCGTCACAATCTTATGAGTACAGTAATCTTGGTTTTGCGATGCTGGGAAAAATCATCACCAATGCATCCGGCAGGCATTATGAAGAATATATCAATGACGAAATTCTTAAGCCATTGGGCATGAATAATACCTGGTGGGAATATAGTAAAGTTCCTGGTGATCAGTTGGTACATGGATACCGGTTAGTGAACAATGTATGGCAGGAAGAAGAAATGCTTCATAGCGGATCTTACGGAATCATGGGGGGGATGCTTACTTCGATTGAGGATTTTGCAAAGTATATGAGTTTACACATCTCGGCATGGCCTCCCCGGACAGATGCTGATGATGGTTTCGTTCGCAGAAGTTCAGTCAGAGAGATGCATGCACCCGGCCCGATCAGTAACCTCCATGCCTATGCGAAGAAGATGAATGGTATACCTTGCCCGCGCATAAGCTCCTACAATTTCGGACTCGGCTGGTCAAAGGATTGTAATGGAAAAGAATTGATCGGACATAGCGGAGGATTGCCCGGGTTTGGTTCTCACTGGACTTTTCTTCCACATTATGGCATTGGCATAGTATCATTCAGCAGTCTTACTTATGCGGCAACTTCAGGCCTTAATCTTGCGATAATTGATACGATTATTTCGATTGCAGATTTGCAGCCCAGGAAACTTCCATCTTCATCTATTCTTGAAAAACGAAAAGAACAACTCGTAACATTTCTGCCTGAGTGGAAGAATGCAGAAAAGAGCAGCATTTTCGCAGAGAATTTTTTCGCCGACTATTTTATTGATACACTCAGAAAAGAGGCTGCACAATTATTTAAGAAATCAGGAAAGATTCTTAGTGTCACCAAAATGATTCCGGATAATCAACTACGAGGAAATTTCATACTTGAAGGTGAGAATGCTGACCTCATGGTTCGCTTCACTTTATCACCTGAGGCTGATCCTAAAATTCAGGAATACCATATCTGGGAAAAACCACAGAACAACGCGAACTATAACAAGTATAAACTGAAGACAATCAACGAGCCTGCGGAGTATCTTACCATGGTTGAGAAGGATCCATCACAGGAACTGGTTGCTCTCGACAAGTACATTCCTACAATTGCGCTGGATATTCGTTACGCCACTTCAAAAAACCTGATGAAGGAACCAGTGTACAATATCGCAGCGGCATATTTACGCAAACCTGCAGCTGAAGCTCTGAAAAAAGTACAGGCGGAATTGAAAAAGAAAGGACTCGGATTAAAAATTTATGATGCTTACAGACCTTACAGTGTCACGGTAAAATTTTATGAGACATTTCGAGATACTGTTTTTGTTGCATCTCCTTACTCGGGCTCGCGACATAACCGCGGATGCGCAGTCGATCTCACGATTATCGATCTTAAATCGGGTAAAGAACTTGAAATGCCAACAGCATGGGATGCATTTGAAAACCGCGCAGCGGCAAATTATCCCGGATTACCAGCAACTCAATTTAAAAATCGTGAGCTGTTGAAAAAACTAATGACTGAAAATGGTTTTGATATCTATCCGGATGAATGGTGGCATTTTGATTTCTCCGGATGGAGAGCTTACCCGGTGATGGATATTCCTTTTTCTAAGCTGGTTAGGCAAAAGTAAGCAGGCAATAAGATTTTACCGATAATAGTGGAAAGTTGCTCTCAGTATTGCTCAGGCTGATTGGTGAAATCTCAGAGTTTGCGGCCGGCTGTTCCTATTGCCTGCGACTATTACCTACCTGGCTGTTCCCTTTTACCTCCTTACTTTTCCCTTTTGCCTATTTCAACGCTCTCAACATTTCTCTCTTTCCGGGAGCTCCTTTTAATTTTTCAACAGTAAAGCCTGCAGCAGTCAACGCTCTTCTAACATCGCCCTTGCTACTGTATGTTACCAGCACAGCATGTTCATTGGACGCATTGTAAATTTTTCGAAATACGCTTTCAGTCCATAGCTGGGGTTGATGCACAGGATCGAATGCATCGAAATAAATCAAATCAAAATTATTATTCAGTTCAGCTTCAATAATATCCTCATTTCGTTTTTTGAGTTCGAAATTTTTTCCAAATACGCGCACCCTCCCCCAGTCTGCCTTATGCATCTCATTGAAAACTGAGGTGCAGCTCTTCAGGTTATCTAACGAACAATAGTTTAGTTGCTCAACGAGTTCCAGTTTCAATGGAAATAGTTCAAAGGCTTCGTAGCAGATGGAAAGGCTTTTTTCAACACTATACCTGTACGTTAGCAATGCATTTAATCCTGTACCAAAACCCAATTCTAAAATGCTGATTGAAGTTTTGGTTTTTGCCAGAAAATCCAATCCTGCATTGATAAACACATGCATAGATTCACTGATCGCTCCATGAACTGAGTGATAGGTTACACCCGATCCGGTATTCCTGATTGTGATGGAACCATCTCCTGTTTGTTCGATCGTCTGCATTGAATTACTATATGAATGTTGTTGCGCAAATTACGATCTGGAATTTTATCTATGTATGTAAGAAAGCAGAGATCGGTCATGACAAAATTTTCAGTAAGTTTAAACTTCATCAACCCGCCATAATGAAAAGTGCAAGTTCCGCATCCCGCTGGTACCGAATGATCCCCATGGCATTTATCACCTATAGCCTCGCTTATCTTGATCGAGCGAATTTTGGTTTTGGTGCCGCTGGCGGCATGGCAACGGACCTCCATATCACATCGGCAGTTTCATCTTTACTCAGTTCGCTATTCTTCCTCGGTTATTTTTTCTTCCAGATTCCAGGAGCTTCATTTGCATCAAACAGGAGCGCAAAAAAGCTGATCTTCTGGTCGCTTATTGGTTGGGGCGCACTGGCTACCGCAACTGGCCTCACTTCAAACATAACCCTGTTGATCGTTATCCGGTTTATGCTGGGAGTAGTTGAGAGCGCTGTATTTCCTGCAATGCTAATTCTGCTCAGCCGGTGGTTTACAAAAAACGAGCGATCGCGTGCAAATACTTTTCTTATTCTTGGCAACCCGGTCACTATTCTATGGATGTCCGTCCTGTCCGGCTATCTCATTAAGTCCGTGGGATGGCGCGGTATGTTCATTCTGGAGGGAATACCTGCTGTCATCTGGGCATTTTTCTGGTGGCGATGGATCGATGACGATCCTAAAAATGCAAAGTGGCTTCCTGCCGATGAAAAAGAAACTCTGCTGAATCAACTGGCAAAAGAGCAGCAAGCCATCAAACCTGTCAAAAATTATCTTGAAGCATTCAAATCAAAGACTGTGATCCTGCTGAGTTTACAGTACGCACTCTGGAGCATCGGCGTTTATGGTTTTGTGATGTGGCTCCCGACAATTATTAAGTCGGCACCCAACATGGACATTGTTACCACTGGTTGGTTAAGTGCAGTTCCGTATGTCTTTGCTGTGTTATCCATGCTTTGTACCGCGTACTTCTCAGATAAACTACAACTAAGAAAAATATTCGTCTGGCCATTACTGGCCATTGGCGCTATCGCGTTTTATCTCTCCTATCTGCTCGGTGCACAAAGCTTCTGGGTTTCCTTTGTTTTGCTCGTGATCGCTGGCGCCAGTATGTATGCCCCTTATGGACCATTTTTCGCTATCATCACCGAAATACTCCCCAAAAATGTGGCCGGTGTTTCTATGGCTTTGATCAACAGTTTCGGTGCACTCGGCTCCTTTATCGGGGCTTACCTGGTCGGATATCTCAATGGATTGAAAGGCGATTTTGGGGCTTCCTATCTCTTTATGTCGGGATCATTATTCCTGAGCGCGATCATCACCATTATCGCTATACGAAAACAAACACCAGTGAGGTGAAAGTTCAAGGTTAAAAGTTTAAAGTTCAACGTTACAGGTTAAAAGTAAAATGCTGCGCAGGAACATACATGCGGAAAGGCAACGAAATATATTTTTAGGTAAGCTGGACTTCCTGTCTGTTTTACAAATCCTGATGGATATTGAATTACAAAAGAATTTTGATGCCAGTGCATGCATCGATGTAAAAGTCAAAAGGTGAAACCCGTTGAATCTGGTTGGCTTCCGCGTCAGATTTATACTTTGAATTCTTTAATCTACATTTCCGGAAATCACACCTCTTCAACGAACAAAGATGAACGAAAAACCTGCCTTTGCCGGCAGGCAGGCGAAACACTCTCCCCGCCATCACTTAATCAGCAAGCCCTAAGTAATACATTTTGACATCAGGCCTATGCAGGAACGCTGCTGACCGATCCCGGTTTCCTTTTCAGTATCAATGCGACTATCAGTGAGATCAGCAAACCAACGGGTAATATTTCCATATACGAAAATCCCAGGCGTATCAAAGGATTTTTATACATTTCACCAAAGGATTTCATTTCGGTGACCTGTTTGTCGATGGTGGCCTGGTCAGTACCGGAAGTCTTCAAATCTTCAATTGTTTTTTCGGTATATTTTTCCATATAGTCCGGTACAAAATAATGGAAACTCAGTTCCCAGGTGAGAACATATATCGTTGATGCGATCAGGGTTATCAATAGTCCGATCCTGAATGCTTTTCCGAAACTGATGGTTCCGTCGAGATGTTTATCACGATATGCTTTGACCGCAACAAATATCATGGAGAATGCCAGCACCATCGAGGCGTAGCCCAGGAACATGCCATTCTCTATCCTTTCATGACCAATTATTGCTGTTGCCACAAACAACCAGCCGCCAACGATCAATCCTGCAATAATTCCGTAAACCCAGATAATTCTTTTCATAAATTTTAATTTTACGGAAATCTAGAATGACTTCAATAAAAATCCCTCATACTAAAGTACGGTTTTGACTTTCTCCCCTTAAAATTCCTACCAAAGAATGAGATTTCAGGCAATCAGCCTAAGGGCTTTTGCTTTTTCAATGGCTTGTGTACGTCTCTTTACATCAAGTTTTTCGAACAGACTGGAGCTATGCGTTTTTATGGTGCTGAGTGATAAAAAGAGCTTCTCAGCAATTTCCTGGTTGCTCAAACCACCAGCCATAAGTTCGAGCACTTCCAGTTCGCGTTTCGAGATATTCAGTTTTGCCAGTTCTTTTTCGTTTTGCTTGAACGGAATCTCTTCACGCACAATTACTGTTTTTTCCTGGATAACAGTTTTAATTTTCGGGCGGGTCAGTTTTGCAGCGATCCAGATGCCGAGACAGGTAAACAGCAGAGCGATCAGACCGAGGTAAATTTCCATGTAATGATCCATGATCACCACTTTCCATTCCAGCCACCGCAGGATCACCAATAGCAATGCCAGTGAGCAGCCGTAAAGAATGATCAGTTTATATTTTTTAAGAAATGTAGCCATCGGACGCTAAGGCAAAATAATCAATATTCGTTTTTACGAAAAATGCTTAAGCAATTCTCCAATGGTTAACTTTCCGGAATGAATCATGCCGGAGAACAGGTTGAAACGGATGGAAACGAAGCTTTCCTGGTTTTGAATGATGTTGGGGTGAGCGCTTATGGGAAAAAGATCCTGGATAAGATCTCTATGGAGATAAAGCCAGGTACACACTGGGCAATCATCGGCCCCAGTGGTTCGGGAAAAACAAGTCTGTTGCAGCTGCTTGCCGGGCAGCTTCATTTTAATGCCGGGACAGCTGCAGGAAAAGCCGGTAATGATTTCGGTACAAAAAAATGGTGGAAAATTTCAACCCTGGTGGATACCAAGCATGGATTCAAAACCAATGATGGTGTAACCGGGTTTTATTATCAGCAGCGATTCAATGCAGGTGATATTACTGATACGATCACTGTTGGAGAGTACCTCGGAAAATTAATGTACACACATGATGTTGATGAAAATGAAATCAATCACCTGAATGAATATCTCCAGACGGACAGGCTCAAAGAAAAATTATTGATTCAATTGTCGTCCGGCGAGACCAGGAGACTCCTGATCGCAGGTGCATTGCTGAAACATCCGAAACTATTGCTGCTTGACATGCCCATCACGGGGCTTGATACCGAAGGAAAAGCAGTATTCGACAAGTTGTTATTGGAACTGACCGAGAAAGGATGTACAGTAATAATAACGACAACCGCATCAGCAGTCCCGTTACATATCGGAGCTGTTGCCGTAATGAAAAATGGAAGCTTCGAAAAAGTATTTAACCGTAATGAATTCGAAAAATTCAGGATAACAATTAAAGAACAGTTTGTACCTGATGCCACTCAGTTGCATCATCTGCTTGCATCCGGAAGGAAAAGCTGTTTCAATCAGATCGCTTACATGCGAGATGTGGTGATTCGTTATGGCGATGCGGTGATTTTTAACGGACTGCACTGGAAGGTAAAACAGGGTGAGAAATGGGCACTCGTGGGCGAAAATGGTGCCGGGAAATCGACATTACTAAGCCTCATTAATGGGGATCATCCACAGGCATATGCCAATCACATTATTTTGTTCGACAGAAAACGTGGAACCGGAGAATCCATCTGGGATATAAAGAAAAACACGGGCTTTGTTTCAGCAGAATTGTACCAGTATTTCCCGTCAGATCAGACCTGTCTGCAAATCATCGAATCCGGTTTTTATGATACGATAGGTTTATTCCGGATGGAGCAGGCTGCACATTCCCCAAAAATAAAAGCATGGATGGAGTTGTTGCAGATTTACGGTTATGCGCGGCAGTTATTCAGGCAGGCGCCGGCCGGGGTGCAGCGAATGGTATTGTTGATACGGGCCCTGATCAAAAATCCACCACTGCTTTTGCTAGATGAGCCCGCACAGGGACTTGACGACGAACAGCAGCTTCAGTTGAAATCTATCATCACGGAAATAAGTTCAAATCCCGATATCACCTTGATTTATGTTACCCATCAATGGTCGGAACTGCCGGATGGGATACAAAAAGTAATCAGGCTTGCACGCGGTGTTCCTGAGGAGATTATGGGTTTTGAAGAATTCCGGGAAAAAGTTTAGGATGCTCCCGCAGATTTTGCTGACCGGCGCAGATCCGCATTACTTATTTTATCTGCGTATCTGCGAACATCCGCGGGAGTCAAAACCTCAAACAAGGCCCTGTTTCCCCTTCTACTCTAAACATTCAACTTTAAACAACTTACTTTTCCGCAGATTTACGAGGATCGAAAACCTTTTACTCAGCCGTCCCGGCGGGAAAAAAAATGCACACGCACACCCCGGATGTTTTTACTCTACACTTTCCGCCTTGAAGCTTAAATCCAGCTATTTGCTATACAAATCGCTGATTATTTTCCCCGAGAACTTCCCTGAGTAAACCCGCTGGTATTGGTTTTGCAGTGCGTTTGCCGAAAGAAAAAATTCGAGCGATTGCTGCCCTAAACAACAAATTGATATGCAGAACGGAACAATGTTTCAGTTTTTTCACTGGTATACGCCGGGTGGAGGAAAACTTTGGAAAGAAGTAGCAGAAAAAGCATCACACCTTGCCTCTCTTGGTATCACTTCTGTCTGGCTTCCGCCCGCATACAAAGCGAACGGCGGAGGATACAGTGTTGGATATGATGTTTATGACCTTTACGATCTTGGTGAATTTGACCAAAAAGGTACCGTTGCTACGAAATACGGTACGAAGGACGAATATCTGCATGCGATACAGGAACTGAAAAAGAACGGCATCCAGGTGCTGGCTGACATTGTGCTCAATCACAAAGCCGGTGGTGATGAAACTGAAATGGTCAATGCTGTAAAAATGGATCCGGGAAACCGCTTGCATCCTATTTCCGATCCGTACGAAATAGAAGCCTATACAAAATTCTATTTTCCAGGGCGCAAAGGAAAATATTCAGAATTCATCTGGGATCATCAGTGTTTTTCCGGTGTTGATTTCGATAAAAAAAATAATGAGACTGCCATTTTCAATATTCTGCAGGAATGGGGACACGATTGGGATGAAGTGATCGATGACGAAAAAGGGAATTACGATTACCTGATGTATAATGATATTGAGTTTCGTAATCCGGCGCTACGAGAAGAGTTGGACAAATGGGGAAAATGGTATGTTGACACCACCGATATCGATGGTTTCCGGCTGGATGCAATAAAACACATTTCACCAAGATTTTATCTTGAATGGCTTACTTATATACGCGAACAGACGGGTAAGGAACTATTTACTGTCGGTGAATACTGGGCGCCCGGCTTTTTGCACCTGCTTTTGAAATACCTGGAGGCTACGCAAAATGTCATGAGCCTTTTTGATTCGTCGCTTCATCATAATATTCATCGGGCTTCCAGGATGGGGAACAATTTCGATATGCGGACCATATTTGACGACACACTTGTATCTGTGCGTCCCGACAAAGCGGTTACATTGGTCGCTAACCATGATACTCAACCATTGCAGTCGCTGGAAGCACCGGTGGAACCGTGGTTCAAACCTATTGCTTACGCACTATTACTTCTTCGGGAAAAAGGTTACCCATGTGTATTTTACCCGGATCTTTTCGGATCTATCTATAAGGATAAAGGTAAGGATGGATATGAGTATGAGATTTTCATGAATATTGTGGATGGACTTGAAACGATGATAAAATTGCGTAAAGAAGCTGCCTATGGAATGCAGCGGGACTATTTCGACCATGCCAACTGTATTGGATGGACGCGTGAGGGGGATGATCAGCACAGCGGTTGTGCCGTAGTGTTATCTAACGGGGACGCAGGAACGAAATATATGGAAATCGGCGGTAGATACGCAGGTAAAACATTTATTGACATTCTCGGCAAACGCCCTGAAAAAGTGAAGATTGGCAATGACGGCTGGGCCGAGTTTTTTTGTCCGCCGGGAGGTGTGTCGGTTTGGGTCGAAGATATTCAACAGAAACCAGGCAGAAAGAGAAAGCACATTCAGTCAAAAAAATAGTGAAGCTCTAGTTTATTTGGAATATCAATCCCAGACATATTTTTCATTGAACTCAGTATTATAATTTTTTAAAAAATCGCGGAATTCGTCCTGGAATGTTTTTTTG
Organism: Pollutibacter soli; assembly: GCA_029269725.1. GTDB lineage: Bacteria > Bacteroidota > Bacteroidia > Chitinophagales > Chitinophagaceae > Pollutibacter > Pollutibacter soli. The sequence continues at coordinate 957,123 of JARJHS010000001.1, forward strand.
GAATGATGTTGATACTGATTCTTAATATAATTTATGACTGTGTTAACCAGGGATGGGCTTACCGAGAATGCGCCATATCCGTTTTGCCAACAAAAGTTTTTAAGTGCTGGTGATTTTTGTTTCATCCATTTGGAGGAACTTGATTTCACTTTCTCCAAAAGATCAACCAATGTTATATTTTTTGATAACATACACAGTATGTGGATGTGATCGTAATACCCTCCTACCTGTAATGATTGACAATTTAACTGATTGCATGTGCCACCAAGATAATTGTATAGCTCCTCTTGGAATTCTGATTTGATCAAAGGTTGTCTGAATTTGGTACTGAAAACAATGTGAATATAATTTTGCACCAGAGATTGTCCCATAACAATGTTTTGTAATTGATCATAAAAATAACAGGCATTGGTCGTCAGGCCACGGTATAATCATCGTAGTCGGGACGTATTTTTCTGAAATATTGTCGGTGAAAAAACAGAGATCGTTTTCGCCAAGAATAATGATGGCAGATTGGGGTTAAAACGTGTTTCACGTTTACAGGGGCGATGGCGATGCCGCCCTGTCAGGGCTGGGACTATGTGTGAATTGCTGTCTATTGGATGTCGCCCTTTCAGGGCTGGGAGCAAAATGCTTGATCACTTCATCAGGTTTGGTAACTTCCTTTGCGGTTGTATTTATTAATCGAAAATAGAAGCCCCGAAAGGGCGACGTCCAACAGAAATGGATTAATCGAAAATAAAAGCCCGGAAGGGTGACATCCAACGAAATGGATGAATCGAAAATTGAAGCCCGGAAAGGGCGACATCCAACGAAATGGATGAATTGAAAATTGAAGCCCCGAAAGGGCGACGTCCAACAGAAATGGATTAATCGAAAATAAAAGCCCGGAAGGGTGACATCCAACGAAAGGGATGAATCGAAAATTGAAGCCCTGAAAGGGCGACGTCCAACAGAAATGGATTAATCGAAAATAAAAGCCCGGAAGGGTGACATCCAACGAAAGGGATGAATCGAAAATTGAAGCCCTGAAAGGGCGACATCCAACGAAATGGATGAATTGAAAATTGAAGCCCCGAAAGGGCGACGTCCAACAGAAATGGATTAATCGAAAATAAAAGCCCGGATGGGTGACATCCAACGAAAGGGATGAATTGAAAATTGAAGCCCTGAAAGGGCGACATCCAACGAAATGGATGAATCGAAAATTGAAGCCCTGAAAGGGCGACATCCAACGAAAGGGATGAATCGAAAATAGAAGCCCTGAAAGGGCGACATCCAACGAAAGGGATGAATTGAAAATTGAAGCCCTGAAAGGGCGACATCCAACGAAATGGATGAATCGAAAATTGAAGCCCTGAAAGGGCGACATCCAACGAAAGGGATGAATCGAAAATAGAAGCCCTGAAAGGGCGACATCCAACGAAAGGGATGAATTGAAAATTGAAGCCCCGAAAGGGCGACGTCCAACAGAAATGGATTAATCGAAAATAAAAGCCCGGAAGGGTGACATCCAACGAAAGGGATGAATCGAAAATTGAAGCCCTGAAAGGGCGACATCCAACGAAATGGATGAATTGAAAATTGAAGCCCCGAAAGGGCGACGTCCAACATAAATGGATTAATCGAAAATAAAAGCCCGGAAGGGTGACATCCAACGAAAGGGATGAATTGAAAATTGAGGCCCTGAAAGGGCGACATCCAACGAAATGGATGAATTGAAAATTGAAGCCCTGAAAGGGCGACATCCAACAGGCGATTGTTGATTGCTATAGACGAATTAAAAAATGATTATTTGTCCTTTCCATCAGTAAGCCAGGCTACATTAAATTTTTTCAATACCACTTTGAACTTACTGTAACCAACACCCTCCGATGAATCGCGGCGTTCGTATAAACAATAGATCGTACCATCTTTCCCGGCTGCCAGGTCAGAGTAACCTGATATACCGGGGAACAATGATTTTTTTACGGGCCATGTTTCACCTTCATCATAACTCATGAACGCGGTGATATTTTCACGCTTACGAAAGTTGTTTTTATTCACGACAGTCGTGTCATTTTTGGTGTCAGGATTAACAAACAATATTCTTGTCTTTCCTTTTGGCACGCCTGAAACACGTATCAGGCTTGCCATACAAACAGGATCATACAATTCAGGATCAAAAACCGGTTTAGTCCAGCCCGTCGCACCATCTTTACTGTAAGCAATCAAACGTTCATGGTTAACTGATTCTGTACGCATATTCAAAAGCACTCTTCCATCAGCAAGTTCGATGGCGACGTTTTCGCTGGGATTTACTACGCGGATTCCCTGCACGGTGTCACCGTTATTTACAACGATATCTCCCCTTTTCCAAGTTGCACCGTGATCGTCGCTATAAATAGTTGCGATGCAGGACGGTCGGTGATCGCCGCCTGGCCTTGATTTATCCGGTTCGCAAAGCCATACCGGAACAAGCAATCTGCCATTCTTTAATTGGATCGCATGACCAGGTCCGGGCGCAATTACTTTCCAATTGTAATCTTTACGGAAAGTTTCGAATACATAAGTTATATCAATGGGTTCAGACCATGTGTTTCCATCATCAGTCGATTTTATATAGTATGCATGATCATAATTGCGCTGGTACAAAAAATGAATAGTACCGTCTTTATCGACAATCGGGGTCGCGTTACTTGTCGGCGTATTCTTACTATCATGCTCCACAAGTGTTATCACATCACCCCAGGTTTTACCGCCGTCGGTGCTTCTGCGCAATAAAATATCAATCGCCGCCCAATCACCATGACCATTTAAACGACCTTCTGCAAATGCAAGAAGCGAACCTTTATTTGTCATCACCAATGCCGGAATTCTTACCGTCGCGAATTTCTCTCCCGGGTCAAAAACGAGGCTGGAGTCGGTGAACGCTTTTTGTGCAAAAGCCGACGTTCCGGTGACATATATAAGCAGGAAAAAAAGAAGGTAAAATGAGACCCGTTTCCATCTGGATGTCAAAAAGTTCATGGCGATCGTTTTTGGCTATATTATGTTGTTTTATACTTATGTAGTACATAATAAAATTAAGCCATAATTCGGGATTACCTAATTTTTTCGGAAAAAAGTGAGGAGCTGATTTCTTATTTTCTGTTTAACGTATAGCTGAATTCTGCATTACCCGGATAAAGATTACCTGTTGGATCGACGAAAAACAAAACATTCTCATCTCCCACCAGAAGCGTGAGATTTTTTCCATTTAATACATTATGCAGTGAGTACATCGGTTGCTCAATATTATTGTTGCGAATCGTTTCGCCCGACCAGGTTCCGGTGATATCTTTTTGTCTATTGAATGTTGATTGAAGAAGATAGGTTGTCGGCTTCAATGTTTTTGCATCGCGGTACAAAATAAGTTTCCATTTGAGTTTGAAACATTCAGCAGGAGGATTCAAACCAATATCGCTGGATATCTCACTGCAAGGTGTTCTACCGACATATGTAGTCGCAACATCTGGTATATCAGAAGCAGATCCGGATACAACTGTTTTGTTATCTGCGAAGCAAGTTATTGACACGGACAGCACCATTATTTGAAAGAGACTGCGCACAGAATACTTTTTTAAGAAGTTACGATATTAACCTGAAATTCCAAATTACCTGTTGATCATTACCACTATGAACATCGTTTTGTAATATAAAAAGCGCACCAAAGCAGTTGATCTTTGATACCTTTGTGCGCTTAATTCATTGTTATGCCGTGGTTCTTACTCGTTGTTGCAGGGTTATTTGAAGTTGCTTTTGCAGCCTGTCTTGGTAAAGCGAAACAATCCACGGGTTCAGCATCAGTTTACTGGTATGCCGGTTTTCTGGTATGCCTTACCGTGAGTATGGTTCTGCTTGTAAAGGCCACTCAGAAATTACCCATCGGCACTGCATATGCTGTGTGGACGGGCATCGGCGCTGTAGGTACCGCATTGGTAGGTATTTTATTCTTCAAAGAACCTGCAGATTTCTGGAGGATATTTTTTATTTGTACGTTGATTATGTCGATTGTCGGGTTGAAGTTTGTGAGTCATTGATAAGTGGGGAGTTAGAAGTAGGAAGGCAGGAGATTCAGTAAATAGTAAATAGTTTACTTTTAGTAAATAGTGTACTTTCCCGAAGGTTGTATTAATCTATCTCTGCGGTTAAATGCATCATGCACGTTGTTGTAAGCGTATTTTTTTGTAGCCAGTCGGCTCATAGCTCATCGATGTTGAATGTCCGTTTTGAACACCTCGTTTTCAGTTTTCAGTTTCAGTTCACAGTACATCTTCCCTAGTGCCTGCTGCCCGCTGCCTAAAAAATCTTATCTTAAACTTTCATCCAACATCGTTCACTTATGATACTACGATTCTGCCTTGCGTCGATCTTAGTCATTTCTTCATTGACTTCCATTGCACAAAATGATCAGCATCGTCCAAAAATTCATTTTACTCCGGAAAAAGGATGGATGAACGATCCCAATGGAATGGTATTTTACAAAGGAATTTACCACCTGTTTTACCAGCATTATCCGGATAGTACCGTATGGGGGCCCATGCATTGGGGACATGCTACTAGTACTGATCTGATTCGCTGGGAACGAAAACCGATTGCCATTTTTCCCGATACTTTAGGAATGATATTTTCCGGCAGCGCAGTGGTTGACAAAAGAAACAGTTCAGGATTTGGATCTGCTACTAATCCGCCGCTTGTCGCCATTTTTACAAGTCATAGCGCGGAAGCAGAAAAAAGTGGAAGCAATAGTTTCGAAAATCAGAGCCTGGCTTTTAGTACTGATGATGGGAAAACCTGGAGAAAATTTGCCGGCAATCCGGTGTTGAGAAGTCCGGGTATCCGCGACTTCCGCGACCCGAAAGTAATGTGGCATGAACCAAGTTCGAAGTGGATTATGGCATTGGCAGTAGTTGACAAAATTGAATTCTATTCATCCCCTGATCTCAAAAACTGGACACGCGAAAGTGAATATGGAAAAAACGCGGGCGCACACGGAGGAGTCTGGGAATGCCCGGACCTGTTTTCTTTAAAAGACGAAAATGGAAAAAATGTTTGGGTGCTGATTGTAAACATCAATCCCGGTGGTCCTAACAAAGGTTCGGCCACGCAATACTTTCTCGGAGATTTCGATGGTAAAAATTTCAAAGCATACGCTGATAGTACAAAATGGATCGATTATGGTCCGGACGAATATGCGGGAATTACATGGTCGAATACCGGCGACAGAAAAATTTTTATCGGATGGATGAGTAACTGGGATTACGCACAGGTGGTTCCTACGTTGAGATGGAGAAGTGCAGCAACTATCGCACGTGAGTTAAAATTGAAAAAGACAGGTTCAGAATTATATATCACTTCAACACCGGTAGATGAAATCGAAAAATATACATCCACTGCGGAAGTACATACGTTGAAACCAGGAGGAATGGACAAAATGAGTTTACCTTGTCGGATAAAAACAACCATTTCTGCAGAAAGTGATTTCAGTCTGTTGTTTGGTAATGAATCAGGTGAGAGCGTTGTAATTGGCTATGATAAAACAGCCAACCAGTTTTATATCGATCGTACCAAATCCGGTAAGTCGAATTTCAATGCAGGTTTTGCTGCTAAACACACAGTACCGCGTTTTGGAAACTCTTCGATGATAAATCTTGATGTGATTCTTGATGTAAGTTCTATCGAACTTTTTGCAGATGAAGGATTATCGACAATGACTTCTATCTTCTTTCCTACTAAAGATTATAACCGGATATATTTACCCCAGGCTAATCCATCAACAATGATCCATTATTTTAAACTGAAGCCCGTATTTTAAGGAAGTAGCAGGGTATATTGTCCAATGGCGAATTGTATAAGCGTTTAAATTCAAATCATTGGAACAGCAAACCGCAGAGGGAGCAGCCATGAATAACAGCCGAGGAACTGCGAGTTAAAATTTATTTTGATAACATCCGTAATGAATAAAACTGCTATCACAAGAGTAATTGTTTCTATCCAGGCAAATCTCCTTCAACAGCAACGCCGGCTGTTTCCTACTTACTACTTACTACTCACCCGTCTTCTGCCTACTGCCTGTTCAAAAACACAAACACTCCCTTCTTATTAGCAATAATAATATCCGGTTTCTTATCCTTATTGACATCATCAACAGCGATATTTAAACCGGCGCCTGAATCATTATCGATTTCATGTTCGATCCAGTAAGGAGCTTTCGTTGGAGTAGATTCAAACCAGATCAGGTAGGCAGGGTCGTTAGTGCCCGGATCATTGCTGTCGTGATGTGCAAGCCAGCGTTTTCCAACCACAAAGTCCGGTTGGCCGTCGCGGTTGAAATCGGCAAGGATATTCGAATGCGTCTGAGAAACTGTTTCACTGGCCGTTGTTCTGGCAAAATCAATATTACCGGAGGCATCGCGCGTTTGCTTAAACCACCAGATGCCAAGCCGATGCGCAGAAGCTGACACGACATCATTTAATCCATCATTATCTACATCGAGGATCAGCATATGCGAGCAATCCTCACCAAGATTGGCTTTATGGAAAACCCAGCCAGGTTGTTTAGGATCCTTAGGTCCTTCCCACCAGCCTTCTTTAATTACAATATCTTTTTTACCATCCATATTGATATCGCCATAGCCGATACCGTGGGAAAACCGATTAGTAGCGGGAGCAGCCGTATCACTGATCGGGTATCTTTTCCAGTTCGTTTGTCCTTTGCCGGGAGCTTTAAGCCATACAACCTGCCTCTTCGCCGGATCACCACAAAGAATATCCATTCTGCCATCACCATCGATATCAACAAAACCAGGCGACTCATTGGAAATACCCATGGAATCAGCAATCACATGTCTTACCCAATGGCCTGGTTTATTTTTTGGGTTCTCCAGCCAGTAAGATTTTAATCCGGGAAAATCAATCAGTACTACATCTGTCCAGCCATCATTATTGACATCCATTCCCAGATTGAGAAAAGAGTTACTGTATTCTTTTCTTGGATTGAACACACGAGACGGATATAACTCATGTCGCGTCCAGTTAGGCGCTTCAAACCAATAATATCCGGCAATGACATCCGTTTTCCCGTCTTTGTTTAAATCTCCGGTTGCCACACCCTCCGAAAGAAACTCATTGCTTAAAGTGATCTTTTCAAAATTGGATTTACTTCCTTTAACAGCCTGCGCATTAATATTATTCAGAGTACAGGATAAAATCAGTATCGACATTAATTTCAGCTTCATATGGACTGGTTAATTTTTTATCGTCAACAGATATGCAAGCAGATTGTTGAAATCCGTCTGCGGGATGGTATTTTCAAATTGATCCGGCATTAATGTCAGTACCGATGCCTTTCGTTCTTTAATATCTTTTTTGCTTACAGAGAACTCGTTTCCCAGGGCATCAGCGAAAACTATCGTCTCCCCTTCCTCACGTCTGAAGAGTCCGGACAATAGCTTTCCGTTTTTTAATGTGATGGAATAAGTTCTGAACGATTCAGAAATATTTCTGTTGGGATCAAGTATTTTCTCCGCAAGTGATTGTGCTCCCCATTTCCCCACTCCATTTAATTGTGGGCCGATCATTCCACCTTCGTTATTGATACTATGACATAACGCGCAGTTTTTCTGGAACACTGTCTTTCCAGCTTCAGGTGATGTATTGTTTTTCGCAGCATTAAAATCGGAAACGCGGCCGGTAATCATGCTCTGTTTTTCACGATTGATCTCAGCAACATTGGCAATTAAACTCTCATAAGTTGACTTTATTTTTTCGTCACTGTTAAGTAACATTCTTTCCTTCACCTGTGGTTGTGCGAGAATCCTCGGGTATATCTCTCCCTTTCGAACTTTATCGAAAACGATTTCCTTCCCACCATTCATCGATGCAAGGGACATAATCAAAGGCTGTTGCAGATCCGGAGGTGGTGCGTTCAGCCCACTTAATATTTTTAATGCCTGATCTCCGGGAAATTCTCCCAACAATGTCACCAAACGTCTTTTAAAATCAGGCTTTGCTTCAGCATTGTTCAGATTCTGTTGAACAAGACTCACATTACTGACATCCATTTTGACCAGTGCGCGCAGAGATTCTATCCTTATAAACTGATCTGCGAGCGTATCGTTTGCAGTTGCTATTACTGCAGGCGCAAGCTCACGGATATTATATTTACCTGCAAGCGAAACAGCAAACTGCCGCATGTCGAGATACTGATCTTTTTTTGCCTCTGTTGAAGTATCGGGATTTTTAAAATTCAGAATCTTCGATGCTACTTCTCTGCCCCATTGCGCCATATTCTCCGGCTCTTTACCTCCCCGTTGCGATATCCCTTTTTGAACAGCCGTATACACCGTCCAGTTGGCCTGCATACTTTCTCCACTTCTTGATCTTGCAAGGTCAACCACTTCTGTTGCCTGGTTTGGCAATGTAAATCGTGCGATGTGCGAAACTACTTTTGACAGTTCATCACCGGGGATCGCCTGTTTCTGCAAATAAGTATACATCAGTTCTCCTGATTCATTCGTTTGCACACCTACCAACACTGAGGCAAGCACTGCTGATTGTTCAGGTGTCCATGCTCTTGATGCCACCTGGTGCATAAGTTCAGGATGCCTGAGCATATTCCGCAAACTGAGCCGGATCGAATAGATCATGTGATTGTCAGTTTCGGGTACGCTTTGACGGAAGTCGATCAGCTTTTCGACAGACGCCATGTCAGGATATTGCTGAAGAATTTCCGTGGCGACCCGACGTACATGCGGATCCTGGTCTTCGAGGTTCACAAATGCAATTTCCTGCCAGACTTTATTGCTTTCATTTTTTCTTTCTGCAACAATCCGAAGCGCATGTAACCGCAACAACGCATCGGCATCACGGGTATACTGATTCAATACAGCACCATCAAGTGCGTCGATTCGTTGTAAGACCCATAATAACATCACCTTTTCCCTGACACTTGCCTGCGGCGAACTTAATTGCTTCAGTACAGTTGCTGAACATGGTTTGCCGATTCTGTCCGTCAGCTGATCAGCAGCCTTCATGCGAACCGTTATATTTTCTGCGTCGAGTGATTTTATAAGTTCTTCAGTGTTTGCTGTTGATAAATTGATTGAAGGACTGGTTTTGCCTTTGTAGGTTATTCTCCAGATTCTGCCTCTCACTTTATCCCTTTTCGGATGATCCAAAGGCACTTCGTAATGCCCGATAATACTGTTGTAAAAATCTGCGATGTACAACGCACCATCCGGGCCAAGTTTTATATCCACCGGACGAAACCACGGATCAGCACTCAACACAAAATTTTCTTCTTTCTTTCCTGCAGGGCTACTGCCATTAAACGAAAATGAATTTCTGTAGACACGACAGGAAACCGCATCACCTATGTAGAAATTTTTCTGGTAAGATTCCGGAAAAAGATTGTCGCCATAATAGGCAATTCCACAAAGTGCTGTTGCTTCGTCTTCCATAGGTTTCATATCCGGTGCGAATCCCATGTCCTCTTCCTTACCCCATTGATAATAGTCACCGCCTTTGATCAGCTGGTACAACGGTGAAGTATGACAATCGGTTGAATACAGATAACCGCGTTCGTCCCATGCCAGACCGAAGGGATTGATCCTTCCATGGGTCATATGTTCTACATGTTTTCCATCCGGACTAAAACGGAATGTATTACCCGAAATCATTCTTATCGAATCACCATCAGAACCGGCCACGGTAGAACGATTGGTATATCCATGACAGGCATGAATCCAACCATCATATCCGCGGATGAAATTGTTAACCATTCCATGTGTATCGCGATGTTGAAACGGGCCGATCAGTTTTTTCTGATGATCGGCTTTTCCGTCGTTATCACTATCCTCATAAAAGGTAAGATTGGGAATGCTGAATGCAAATGCTCCATCGCGATAAGGAAGAATTCCGATAGGAATATTCAACGTGTCTGAGAACACGCTGAATTTATCAGCGCGACCATCATGATTTGTGTCTTCCAGGATGGTGATACGATCCCGACCTTTTCCTGGCGTTGCGGGAAAAGGGTATTCATAAGATTGAGTAACCCACATGCGACCGCGTTCATCAAAAGTGATATTTATCGGCTTGCCGATATCCGGCTCAGATGCATACAGGCTGACTTCAAATCCTTCAGGTACTTTGAATCCCAGCCTCTCTTCTTCAGGTGTTCGCGCAGTTGTCGACCGGATATGTTCATTGAATTTTGGTCCGGAGTAAATAGTATCAACTCCGGCATTCGCCGCCACAGGTTTGTCAGCGGTGTTACATGCTGAAAGTACAAGCAGCGATAAGATGCAAATAGTTATATGGCAAAACCGGATGTTCATTGCAGACGGTATTAATTCTGGGTATCACAAATTAACACGGCAATACGTGTTGAACAAAGAAAAGAGGAAAATCAAGGTGGAGTTGTAAGTATTTTAGCCAGTTTCTCTTTTAAGTTTTCAATTCCGGGGCATAACATCAAACAGCAAAGCAAACAGCCAGGTGTTTCGCGAAGAAACAGCCCAGCCAGATCAACAACTATCACTGTGTTTGTAAAATTAATTTTTTGAACTTTGTATTTGCTTTCCGGGCTGTTTGCCTGGCTGCTTCTTTACGGTTTGACTTTCATTTGCTCTTGCACTCAAAACAGCTTTCAATTTATCTTTCGTTCTTCCAAAAAACAGTTTTAACCTATAATAAAAAGCTTGGCACTAAGCAACTATTCACTAATTCTCTTAGAATATAACTTGAAAATTTGCATTTGAAAATCAACTGTTTAAATTTTCAAATTATTTTGGAAAAAACATAGTGACCTCCTGCCTCCTCACTTAATTCGTCGTTCGCAACCCAGCTGTCAAAAGAAATTGGCCCAAGAGAAAAAATCTCTCAGGCCACCCTTCAACTTTAACCTTTAAATAAATATTTATTTAACCTGGTTGCTCAATGTAAATTCAGGAAGCGGTATCAGCTTTCCACCCTGCATAGCTGATTCATGTGCGAGAATACCCACGCAGGTGATATTGGCTGATTGCTTTGCATTCGGATAAGGCTCACGATTATCGCGCAGCGCAGATAAAAATTCATTCACCAGGTGCGGATGCGATCCACCATGACCAGAACCCTGAATAAAGGATAAGTGCTGGTTGCTGTCAGCATCATAAACGCCGCCGGTGGTGAAAGCCTGTATTTCTTCAGGCAGCAGGTGGGCATAATCAGGAACAGTTACACGTGATGGAACTTCACCTGTGTGGATCACAGAAGGTTCATGTTCAATCAACGTCCATTCGAAAGATTTTTTCGAGCCATATACATCAAAACTTTCACGATACTGACGCGCTGTATTGAACAATGATCGTGTTACTTCTGCAGAAAGATCTGAATCTTTGATTTTGATATGACAGCTTTCAATCGCGAATGGAGATCCGTATTTCGAAATCAGGTTATCATCAATTCTGCCGGAACCAAAACAGGAAACATATTCCGCATCGGATTTTGCGAGCGCAAGAACGGGGCCTACACAATGTGTTGCATAGTGCATGGGAGGAAGACCTTCCCAATAGCCGGGCCATCCTGCCATTTCCTGCTGATGTGAAGCGCGCAGGAACTGTATTTTTCCCAATTCACCTTTTTCTGCCATCTCTTTTACGAAAAGGAATTCGCGGCTATACACCACCGTTTCCATCATCATATAAGTCTTGCCTGATTCTTTTACCGCTTCTACAATCTGGCGGCACTCTTCTACGGAGGTTGCCATTGGTACTGTACAAGCTACATGTTTGCCGGCTTTCAAGGCTTTTATCGACTGCCATGCATGTTCCTGGATCGGGGTATTGATATGTACAGCGTCAATATCCGGATCTTTCAGCAACTCTTCAAAATCTGTATATCTTTTCTTTATTCCGAAAGCGTCACCAACCGCATTCATCTTTTCCGCATTACGCTGACAAATAGCCGCCATTTCAGCATCCTTATGCTTCTGGTAAATCGGAATAAATTCCGCACCAAAACCCAAACCGACAATTGCAACCCTGATTTTTTTACTCATATGTTTCGATTGTAGATATTTTCAGAACGAGTGATCCTATTGCATGAGATTTTTAAGAAATGCTAGTCCATCAACTGCGAGTTTATCCTGGCTCTCTGCTTTTGGTGTCCAGAAACACACAGCTCCTGCAAGCTCTTTATTATCTGTAGTAAAACTTTCAATCGATACTACTCCCTTGTATCCTATCCTCTCCCAACCTTTCCGATAGGCATTCCAGTTCGTCTGTCCTTTACCGGGAGTGCCCCTGAAATTTTCCGAAACCTGCATGTGGATCAATCGATCACCTGCTGTGACAATAGCTTCTTCAATATCCGGCTCTTCAATATTCATGTGAAATCCGTCGAGCATGATCTTCGCTGCAGGATGACCAATTTCATCTACCAGTCGCGATACATCTTTCACTGTATTCACCAGGTCGGATTCAAACCGGTTTAAAGGTTCTAAAGCAATCTGCTGACCTTTAGCTTCAGCCATTTTGCAAACATGACGAAGGTTTTTCACTGCCAGGTCCCATTCTGCTTTTCTTTTTTCAGGCGGCAACAACCTTGCTTTCCCAACTGCAGAATACATCGGGCCTGCTACAAAATCAACCTCCCATATATTGGCTATATCAAAACATGCATTTATATACCTGAAACAATTTTCATGCACAGCGGGATCCTCGTGTGTCAGGTCACGCGTAGGTCCGAACGCTGCACACAACACCGGTTTCAAATTGTACTTTTTCAACGCAGCCTTCACCTTTACCGGATCAAATGTGCCAGGATCCTCCACCGCGATCTCTACTGCATCAAATCCGATCGATGAAATCTTTTCAAATAATGATTCTGTAATCGCATCATTAAATGGTGATGTCCAGACCCAGGTACTAACTCCAAACTGTATGCTCAATCGAAACTTTTTTAAAATTAATCAGCCTCTGCGTTCCACGTTCAACGTTATACGCTCAACATAGAATGTCAGTGTTTAGTTGACAGTTAACACTCCCTGCATGATCCTCCAGTGACCTGGGAAAGAGCAGATGTAAGGATAGTCACCTTTGGTATCCGGCACCTTAAACTTCAAGGTGAATTTCCCTTCCGGATTAACGAGCGGAGTCGAGTATAACACTTCAGGCATTGCGGGTACATATTGTTTTTCTGCTCCGTTTGGATCTGACGCCAGCTTATCTGCAGCCGCTCCCACTTTTTCAAGACTACCCGGTTTCAACAGCAGGAAATTATGCTGCATGAAATCGATATTGTCGAACACGATCTCAATGACAGTTCCTGCTTTTGCTGAAAGTTTTGTTTTATCAAACTTCATGGCATTCTGAATGGGCCTAAGGAGTATGGTTTGAGCAGCAGGGCCGAGATCTGCCACGGCAGCGCCCCCAGGTGCAAGTAATTCCAGCGATGCATCATTGATGTATCCACCAAAATTGAAATCCTCAGGATAAGTACCCGGACGTTCATTGCCTTTCTTATTGTCAAAGCCAACCCGGATGCCTTGCGCAAGATCAGCAGTAATCAAACCTTTTGTTTTCCCTTCTGCTGCAATTTTATCATCAATAAGGATCTGCATCACACCACCATTGAGCAGTTTTGCTTTTGCATTAAACTTCTGTGGCAACGGATCTTTTGTTGCAATTTGTGTTGATTTACCGTTCTGATTGACAAGGAATTTTAGTTTTCCATCCTCAACATAAAATGCATAACCGTTGTTTTTGTCTCCCTGCGCGATAACCATCCCGAACATTCTGTCCTTATTATAAAGGTCAAGATTGGATGAGAATAATATTTCCTTACCCTTTGGTTCCGGGGCACGGCCGACGGGGACATTGTTCCATTTGGAAAGCTGAATAGCACTCAACCTGCTTCTCATCGCAATACGTTGCATCAGGTTAGCCTGGCCGATTGCTGCATCTTCAGAAAGGCCTTTGGCACGATAAGCTTCCATAAATCCATCCGATTGTACTGAACCCGCAATGAAAAGTGCTTTTGCGATCCATTTATCATTTGCATTTTCAGGTTGCTCAGCAAGTGTGAAAAGGGTTTTTCCAATTTCCGGATTAGCAGGGAAGTCTGCTGTTTTCAGAATTGCGGCCAGGCGTACACGTAAGTCTTTATCATTCAAAACACCAGAGCTCAGGAAAGCCGAAGTTAATGAAGCATCTGCAGGCAACACTTGTATCGCAGCCTTACGAACACCTGCTGAAGGATTTTTCAATGCTTCAATTACCAGGTTATTTGCATCCGCGTTTTTGCCATCCAAGGCTCCTAAACCATGAATCGTCCAAAGTGCATGTGTGGCAGCAGCATTCACCCCGATCTCATCTGCTTTGCTGTTACGAACCACATCATACAAATCTTTCAATACTGAAGCATCAGCATTTTCAACAAGTAAACGCTGTGCAGTCAGGCGCCAGAACATGTTGTCGTTGCTCAATGCTTTGATCAAACCTTTTGAATCTTTTTTATCAAGACTCAATGGTTTTGACTCTTTTCCACCGGTATATACGAGTTTGTAAATCCTGCCACGTGTGGTATCACGCATAGGATTGATATAGGCATTACCCTTTCCATTGTCAAAACCTACTGGCGTAGGATTGTGTTGAATAATGAAATTGTACCAGTCAAGGATCCAAACATCGCCATCAGGACCTACTTCAGCCTGCACGGGTCCAACCCAGTTGTCCGAGCTGGCGAGTAGGTTCCATCCATCTTTTTCTTTAAAACCGGAGCCGCTTTTCTCCATAATGGCATTGTGAATCACGCGACCGGTAGGCTCGCACACAAAAGCAATCCTATTCCAGTATTCCTTAGGGAAATTTCTCGCTGTGTAAAGATTATGACCAGCTGCTGCAGTAAATCCATTATGCACATCCACCTGGCGCAGATGTTTTGTTACGGCGTGCATGGCATAATGGCCATCCAGTTTTTCAATTCCGGTCTCATTCATACCGGCAACCTTATTATAGTAAGTTTTAGGTATTGCATAAAATGCACTGTGTGTGTTGTTGGCCGTTGAAATGAAAACATCATTTTCCTCCGAGAAACCAAGCCCCCAGGTATTATTGCTCGTATTGCCTAGGAATTCCAGATTCTTACCATCTGGAGTGAAATGATACACGCCCTGGCTGAATTTCATCGTATCGGGATTGCTGCCGATCACACCGTTAAACCCTGAATATCCCAGTACACCCCAGATCTGGTTATCATATCCGTATTTCAGATTTGATGGTCCTGCATGCGTATCAAAAACGCCCCAGCCTGTGATGAGGTTTTCTCTTTTATCCGCTTTATCATCACCATCAGTATCTCTCAGGTAAAGGAAATGAGGCGCCTGTGAAACGATGATACCATCTTTATAAAAAGTAAAACTGGTGGGAATATTCAGCTTGTCAGCAAACACCGTGAATTTATCAGCCTGACCGTCGCCGTTAGTATCTTCCAGAATCGAAATTCTGTCGTCACCCTGGCTCTGATCATCTTTTACAGTATTGGGATAATCAACCGTTTCCACTACCCACAATCTTCCTCTGTGATCCCAGTTCATATAGATCGGCTTACGGATCTGCGGCTCTGAAGCAAAAAGTTTCAGTTCAAATCCAACCGGAACCTGTATCAATGCCATCGACTGATCAACAGGTAACGGCGCCTGGAATTGCGGTGGCGGGTCTACTTTTTCATAATTAGGAATGATAGCATCCGTGAAAGTTAGTTTGGGCTTTGAAACCTGTGCAAGTCGTGCATTGGCATCCTCGCCAAGAGCCCACAGGATTCCACCTTTGAGCAATTGCAGAAAGCCCGGATTTTTCCAGGTTTTGTCATCATGACCATAAGCAGTATAAAACACGCGACCCTTTCCATAATTGCGAACCCAGGTATAAGGCTCCTTATGTGATGAATCTACGCGCTCCATCAGTACTTCGATGTTCTTGCTGATCTTATCATGAACGTATGTTTCATCCCATGTCGTGAATTCCTGCAATCCCTTTACGGCAGGGTGTTCAGGCTTGATGATATGGGAAGGAAATGAATCAACACCATGCGTTTTGAATTGACCACCAATCAGCTCAACGACTTCCGGATTATTTCTGAAACACCATGACGCACAGTGCACGGGAATAAATCCCTTTCCACCATTCACAAAATCCAGCAACGCTTTTGCCTGGCCGTCAGTGATGCTGTCGTAGTTGGCATATAGTACCAACGCATCATATTTATCAAGATTTTCTTTGTTCAGGTCATCGGGATTGCTTGTGTAAGAGAGATTGATTCCATCATTAAACAATTCCCGCGCTACTTGTTCTGCGGGGAATGTTGATTCGTGATGTTTGCTGTCGTGACCGAGGAAAAGTATTTCCAGCCGGCCCGTACCTGAGGATTGTTTGTCTTTCGTTTTACAGTTGGAAAACAGGAGACATGAGAATAATGTTACGGCTAACAGTTGGGGTAATCGCATGGCAATTATCGGAGTTTAAGGATACAATGTCACGAAAGTTTACGAGAACTGATTTCTTTATTTTGTCCAATTCTAACTCTATTTTACCATTTTTTACGATTTTATGATACATTTAGGCAAATATGCAGTTATATGAGGCAGGCAGTCCGCAAATCGGTGATCCCTTCCCACCAGCTTTTCCTGATCAGGAAACTGGAGGATAAGCATTTCGATCCTGTCTGGCATTTTCACTCGGATTACCAGTTGTTTTTTGTAGAAGAAGGGTCAGGTACGCGTTTTATTGGAGACGATGTAAGGCCTTTCAATAAGGGTGAACTGGTTTTTACCGGGCCCAATCTTCCTCATTTGTGGAGAAGTGACGAAAAATTCTTTGATAAAAATGATCAGTCGCGCTGCAGCGGAATCGTGCTTTATTTAAAAGAAGAATTTCCCGGGCATGGCTTGCTGGAAAAGGAGGAACTGATCGGTCTGAAGAAATTAATGGAGAAATCTGTGCGCGGACTGGAAATCGGCGGAGAAACCCGAACACTCGTTATTCAGATGATGCAGGACCTGTTTCATCTCACCGGCGCCAAAGGGCTGATCAGGATACTTGAAGTACTGGACATGCTTTCATCATCCAGGGACCTCACCTATATATCTGCAGCACCTTATGAAAATACGTTCCGCGAGAATGAAGCCGACCGGATGAGTCAGATCTATGCTTATGTAATGGATCATTTCAAACAGGAAATAAGATTAGATAAGATTGCCGCGGAATTGTGCATGACCCCCACTTCGTTCAGTCGCTATTTCACGATGAAAACGAATCAGCCATTTTCAAAATTTGTAATCAACCTGCGTATACACCAGGCTTGCAGGTTATTGACTGAAGAAGATATGGGTGTGGCTGACGTATCCTGGGAATGTGGATTCAAAACCCTTTCTCATTTCAATAAACAGTTCAGGGAAGTAACACATCTGACGCCATCGGAATACCGGAAGAAATACCGCGAGCTGATGGAGGTATAAACGCTGTGCGTTCAACGTTTACCGTTAAACGTTGAATGTAATTCGTCCGTTAAAAAACAAAATTGGTCGAATTTTTTTCCCTGGTATTGGTACAAATGTAGTTTTACTGAAATGTCATACGACCAAAAACTATGGAATACGATAATGACCGGATCATAAGACCAGCAAACAAGGCCATATATTATTACAGGCTTTTTATTTTCCTCTTCTACCCTGCGATCAATGCTGTTATCTTTTTTCCCAAAGCGCCATCTTTCTGGTTTGTACTTGTGCTGATAAGTGCAATACTGTTTCCCTTATATTTTCTTTATAGTCGTGTACTGGAAACCGTAAGACTGGTGAAAAACCGCGTATTGCTGAGTATTGCAGTTACATTGCTGTTTTACGGGATTGCCCTGACGATTCTTTTAGGCATCTATACCTTCATGCATCGGTTTCAACTCGAGCCAGGCTATTTCGAATATTTCCATTTCGATCTGGCGACTATCCTGCGTGAAACATTATGGATCGCAATGAACATGAGTGTATCAGTTGCCATCAATTATATCGTCAGAACCGATGAAGCAGTTGAAACCACACGGGAAACACGTCGCGAAAATATGTATTTCAAGCTTCGCTATCTGCGTTCCCAATTGAACCCGCATTTTCTTTTCAACACACTCAATAGTATTTATGCATTGAGTCTTCGTAAATCAGAACAAACGCCTGAGGTTGTAGTACGCCTGGCAGATACAGTGAGGTATTTAATTTATGAATGCAATGAAGACCGTATTCCGTTGAACCGTGAAATTGCGTTCATCAATAATTATATCGAGATTGAAAAAATCCGGCACAAAGCGGATATCCGGTTTAATGTAGAAGGTAATACGGACGGTATAATGATAGAACCATTTCTTTTTATATCGTATATAGAAAACGGTTTTAAACATGCGATTGACAATTCATTTGACGAGCCTTTTATTTATATCACGCTAAAGGTGAAAGAGGATTACCTGCTGCTCAATGTGATTAACAGCAGCAATGCAGACCTTGAGCAGCAAGCCAAAAGGATCAATGGCAAAGGAATTACCACAAGTAAGAATATGCTTGAGTTATTGTACCCCGACAGATATGACCTCAATATTATTCAGACGGATCGCAATACCGAACGCAATGGTGAGCTAAGATTGGTGCATGCGCGCGAAAGACTCGAATCCCTGTACCCTGATTCGCATACGCTTGATGTTATCCTCAGCAATAATACCTTTACAGTATCTCTGATGATAAAAACAAAAGCTGCTTGATCCGCTGTATTATTGTTGAAGACGAAGAACTCGCGCAGGAAGTTATCAAAATGCATCTTGCCGGATATCCTCAGTTTGAATTACTCGGTGTATATCGCAATACGAGAGAGGCAGCAGAAGCGTTGAGTAAAAATAATGTGGATCTGATGTTCCTTGATATAAGGCTGCCAGGGATGACAGGTCTTCAGTTCCTCAGGCAACTTGTTCATCCGCCGTTAGTAGTGCTCACTACAGCTTATGCGGAGTATGCATTGGAGAGTTATGAGTTCAATGTCATTGATTATTTATTGAAACCCATTTCTACGGAACGATTTGCCAAAGCAGTAAGTAAAATAGAAGATGTAAAACTATTTGCAGGCAATGCAAAAGCAGATAACCCATCATCAGATCATTTGTTCATTCGTTCCAGCAGCAAATTCTTCCGGGTTAGATACGAGGATATCCAGTACATCGAAGGGATGAAAGATTACCTCAAAGTCCATCTCGACGGAAGTACATTGATTACGCATCAGACCATGGCCGAGATGGAAAAAATTCTTCCCGTAACAAAATTCATCAGGATACATCGATCGTATATCATTTCCATTTCCAGGATCAAATCAGTGTTTGGTAATAGTGTTGAGTTGACGAACAAAACCTTGCCGGTTGGTATAAATTATAAAGATGGATTGATGGAGTTGGTGGGGATGAAATGAGACTTAACTGGTTTCTAAAACCTGTTAGGTCAGTTAGAAGATCTTACGCCCCTTCATTACATAGGATCATTTCAATTCGGGAAACATTTTCAATAGTGAATTGCCAGTTTCAATTTTTTAAAGCTTTAAAATTTACCAATAGATTTTTTGACACGATCACGCGATCATACACAGGTATCAATCCAGTATCCATAAAAGTCTTCCATCAAAACTATTTCGGGCGACTAAAAAACCGATCACACCTACACCGAAAATCAGTATTGCCTTTTTTGAAATAAGGTTCCTTGATTCTTTTGAAAATAATAATCCCACAGTAAGCATTAACCAGGATATGATTGCCATATAAACAATGAGAATACCAAACAAAATAATTGGTGTGAACCAGTCTATACCTATCTTACCTGGATCATCCCAACCTTCGCTGGGTATATGTCCGAGTATTATAGCACCTGTAAAAAATGAAGTAAGCACAGCGATAAACCATACTAACGGAATTGCTGACAACAGAAAATAAACTCTTTTAAAATTCTGCATTTTACCCAGAGTGAAATTCCGCGCTTGTAAAAAAAACCAATTGCAGAGATCCGGAACACAAACTAAAAAAAAATGGGGGTAATGTCAACCGGGGTAAAGGAAATTAACTCAATGGTGTTGTTAATATCTCCGCTTTTAAAAAAAGATATACTGGTACGAAACGGAAATCATATCATAATCCAAACCACTTTTGGTAAATGCACCCGTGTGGTATTGTAATTTTAATGAATGAAATTTTCCCAGCGGTACCGACCAGGTAGCTCCAAAACGCCAATTGTCTTTAAGATCTCCCGCTGGCACTTCATCAACGGTTGTTTGTCCGCCATCAAACCAATTCCCATTAATTCCGACCCACATCTGGTTTTTAAAATAATAACTGGCATGGGCCTGTATACTGAATACTGGGTTCTGCTCAAGTGTTTTATTGCTGAGAAACTGATTATTGTTTGTATAAAACCAGACGCCCGTATAGCCTTCAATATAAAAACGTTTAGAACGATGCGACAAACCTATTTCCGGTTTAAATCCCCAACGATGGGCACCAAGATTGATTCGTTTCTCCGGATAATAAAGTCCTGTCGGAACAGAGGTTACAAGACTTACACCAAAAATTGTTTTCTGTTGAAAAAACCTGAAATCCTTTTTATCGAGTGCCGGTGAACCAATAACATTGACGCTCAGGCGTATGCGCATATCATTGAAACCATTCCTGGCACCGCTGGTATCTTTACCGTTGATTTTGAGATTTCCGTTCATCATTGTATAAGGAAGTGAAATCTGTACCCTGGATAATTTTTTAAAAAATCCAAACGTACGTACATAAGCAAGGCCTATGTTATGACTGGAAATCTTGAAATCTTCTACCGGGAGACTCGGATCTGTGACAACATTGCCATTTACATAAGCATAAACAGCCGCAACTGCATTCATCCCTTTGGGCGTGTTGGCATAAATCCGCGGCTCCAGGTCTTGCGCTCTTAAATCTGTACAATTAGTGCTGATTAAAGCAAACGATACCCCCATTCTGAATACAGCTGATAAGCCCGGCATTGTCCGTCGCTTACTACTTTGGTTACTCCTGACCATAAAATATCTTCGACTCATGGTGATTTCTCCCTTCTAACCTTAGTTTTTGTATACTTAAACATCTGCGAAGACATCAATCAATCCATTTTTATCGCAGTTGTCATATAATCACTTGAATGTTGTATTGATCAGAACTGATCAGCAGGTCAATCGGACCTTGACTTTTTTTTACGGTTTTCCGGGCACAGATCTCCTGAAAGGAAAAGATGAAGATTTCACCTGTCAGCTATGCATCTTCGAAGGGTCAAATACGTTCCCACAATTTGCGCATTCTGTTTTTTCTTCATGGCTGGTAATACCCGATATGGCCTTAAAGAATTGTCTGACTAGTTTACAAAATCTGAGTAAGGCAACAATCATTTAACTGTATACCGACGCAATACCCGTGGGTGTATCAGCAGTCGATTCGGGAATGACTTCCGGGGTTGCTGAGGTATTACTAAAAAGTTTCCGATGCTGCAAGGTAGAATCCGAAAGATTTCTGGCCGAAACCAACATCAATGGCAAGATTGGTCCTTGTCATTTTGTCGACCATCACCCGAAGGCCAAAACCATATCCCGGTTTAATGGATTCAAAAAGTTTCGGAGACTGACCAGGAAAACTCGCGGAAGTTGCATTGGCGAACAATACGCCACCAAGAATGCCACCACAGGAAGAGAGCGGGAACCGGTATTCCGTTTCACCATACACCAGGTTGTTACCTCTGAACCTGCCCTGCGTGTAACCTCTTGCGCTACGGCTACGCTGATCATATGCTGTTGCAGGTAAGATCAGGTATGGATAATGACCGGAATGTGAAAAATCACCCAGGGCCCAGAAAGCGATCTGGTGTCGGGGATTTCTTTTTGACAAAGGATGAAAACTCCGCCATTCAGCTGATAGGAAACTTGCATTCTTTTTATTTCCCAGCCATTCTGCAGAACCACTCCAGCTCAGCATCAAAAAGTGCCCATGATAAGCGTTGATCTGATTGTCCCTGGTATCAGAAATAATATTCAGGTTGAAAGAACTGGCACTGTATTTCTCTGTACTGAACCCATACAGTTTGTTGTAGGCGTAATGACTGGTTATAAGTGAATCGCCGGGGTTTAGTTTTAGCTTTTCATCTTTTATTTTGAAATAGTAATCAAGAAAGTACCCAACTCCAACAAAAAATCCCTTGTATTTTTTCAGTATCCGCATGGATGCCGATTGATGTACCCGGAGAAAGTTGAATTTGAGAGGCTGAGCAAGAGAATCAATGGATGTTTCCTGTCCGCCAAAGCCGTACTGGTAATCCAGTATGCCTCCTTCTGGTGCATTTGTTCCTAAGCCATAAGTAGATTGGGAATAGATCAGGTACCGCCAGTCACCAGTCAGGAAGATCTTATTATTTTTAGTGTAGACACTGTTTTTCAAAAGAAACAGTGCCTGCTTTTTGGTGGTCGCCTGGACACTTCCTGAAATAAGTGAAAATTTTGTTTCGGCTCCTTTCAGTTTGAATCCATACTGGCCTCCAACCCCAAACATAAATCCTGTTGCAGGGTTTGATCCGATAATAGGTATCAGAAGAATTGAACCGGCACTGACAGAATTTTTCGGAGGCTTGTTAAACCATTTGCGTAACAGATCCGGCAAATCCCGTTGAGTACAGATAGTATCGACTGTTTCTATATTTACAGAATCTGTAGAATCAACGGGCACCTGATCCTGTGACAGGGCTAAAAGAGGTAAAACCGCACTACATAAAATCAGTCCTAACTTGAACATTCCAGAATTCATCAGCAGTTCGTGATGTTGCACAATTAATCGGTAAAGGTATGGAACAAATTCCCCCGGAACATCAATCCTGGCGCGATTCCTAAAGTAGGACATTCAGTTACTCCACTTCATCCGCCCGGACGAATACAAAGCCTTTCTGACGTAAAACATCTGCTTCATTATAAAATGTTCTGCTCCGGGCAATCTTTCCATTTTCAATTTTGTAAGTAGCATTCACCCAAAGATTTACATCGTTTCCTCCGCCCCTGTACTTTATGGTGAGATAAGCCCAGTTGGCGACCCAGTCGCCCGCATCGGCCTCATCTGCTTCTGTTGTTGTTACGGCGATATTCTGATGCCTTGTATATTTAATGGACTCATAAATATTTTCCGCATTGTATCTCCAGTTAGCCAGCGCATCAGCCTTGTTCGTCGAATCATTTATTGATGGGCCGTATCCCATATAGTTATCAGCAAGAAGGGAATCCATCAATGCGATATTATTTGTCTCAACAGCTTCCATATATTTTTTAGCAACTTCAAGACTTGCCGCATTATTATTCTTAACAGCTGAATTACATGAAATAAGACTGGCACAAACCGCCAGCAGATAGATGCATTGCTTCATAATTCAAAACATTTAATGATTTATAACCGGATTTTTTTTCGGCTACGGTTCACGGTTACACAGTTATTTTATAGTGTAACCTTTTCCTTCGAGACATGCCGAAAAAGCTTTGACAAAACTGTTTTTCAATTCCTGTTCTTTATTGGCTGCATCTGTTTCTGCTTTCTGGTTGGCCTGGGCCTGTCCTTTTTTTGCAGCACGCCTGCCTGCCAGGCCACCGGCTACTGCGCCTATAGCGGCACCCTCCCCCGCATCTCCTGCGATGGCACCAATAGCAACACCTGCGGCAGCACCTTTAGCTGCGCCTTTAACAGCTCCGCCGGTAGGACCTTTCTGCGCAGGTGGAGCTTCCACCTTGGGTAAGTTCAATGGATCTATCCCCGATTGTTCCATTGCCCATTTATAACATTCGAATTCATCCACTTTCTGTTGTTGCTGCGTTTGATTTTTTGCAGGAAATACATAAAGCTTCAATCCGGACGAGATCTGGTTATATGTCATTTTTGAAGTGTCTGGTACGGTTGGCGGCGCCTGTCCAAAAACAATATGAGCAGAAATTAAAAAGACTACGAGCAGTAAATACCGGATGGTTAACTTCCGCGAAAATTTTGAAGTCATTTTTTATATTTATAAAAGTGAACAGTGCTTATTGTTTCGGTGCAGGAAGTTCGACTTTTGTTTTATCAAGTTCACCTACAAAAGGAATTTGTTCCTGGATATACAGACGGATATTATTTTCAAGATAATCTTCCAGCTGGAAAAGTTTTGAAGCCTGCAAACCACCAATCACTGTTGAAAATTTGGTATAGTAGGTCTGCTGCAATTTTGTGAATTTATCCAGCAGCGCAAATTTCCTGGTCATTAGTGATGTAGCTTTCTTATCATCCAAAGACGTGTAATCCCCGGCATATGCTTCAATAAGACTGATCCTTTCCTGACCGAGTGCTTTCCGTTTATCTTCATATTCATCATACAGTTTCCAGAATGCATCTTTTTTCGCGTCAGGAATAGTCATGAATTCGCTCACCAGCGCTTTCTTTTCTTTTCCAAACATGGCCTGGATCAATGCGATGTCTTCTTTGTTTGATTGTGCGTTGACGATTACAGAACAAAATAAAGCGCAGATAATTAATTGTATTTTTTTCATTTTAACTTAATTGAAGGTTAATCAATAGAGACTTTTTGCAGAACTATTTTTTAGTTTGAAGTGTGATCTTTTCCAGCTTACTGTTAAACTTATTTGAGCTGCCATAATTTGCGACCGGTGTTCCTTCATCGATTCCGACATCAGCCAGATCATCCACAGAAAATAATCCCGGCTGTGTTTTTTCAATTCTTCCCTCTCCCACTTTAGCACCATCAATAGAAATTGTTCCGATGCCACCTTTGCCTACACCGCCATCATATGTAAAGTCGTAAACAATGGAATGTTTCCCTGGTTTTAAAACCTGTGATGAGGTTACATGATACTGATCCAAACCAAGGTAGTTATATGTAAATACTGGTTTTCCGTTTCTGATATAAAATGAGAGGCCACCAAATCGTCCACCCTGACAAATCAACACGCCATTAGCGTTGGCTTTTACGTCTACGTCGGCCGTGATGGAATAAGATGTATTTCTGAGATTGATGAATATGTCAGGCCCCATGCCTTTCATACCTTCCCCGAGAGTAAGCGAAGTCCGACCGTCCATAATCGTTGGCCGGCCCACTGCTGCTGCATCTGCGCGAATTAACAGGCGGTCATCGATCGGAAGCACATGCAACCTTTCGGCCTCACTCATAAATAAAGCCTGCAGCTCTTTTAATTTTTCAGGATTCTGTGCCGCTATATTTGTCGCGAGACTGAAGTCTTCGTTTAAGTTAAACAATTCCCAGGTATCTGCTTCTAAAGTCTGGTATGGTTTCTGGTTCCATGCCGCACGGTGAATTGTTCTTGCATACCAGCCGTCGCTGTAAATGGCCCGGTTACCAAACATCTCGAAATACTGCACCGTATGCTTTTCTTTTGCAGCAGCGTCATCAAAACTGTAAAAGAAACTGGTGCCTTCGATTGGATCCTGGTTGATGCCGTCAACAGTTCTGGGAGCAGGGATATGAGAAGCCTCATAAACAGTTGGTGCAATATCTATCACATGTGTAAACTGCGATCGGACTTCTCCTTTAGCCTTAATTCCATTTGGCCAGTGTGCGACCATCCCATTTCTGGTTCCACCGAAATCTGACGCCACCTGTTTCGTCCAGGCAAAAGGTGCATCCAGTGCAACAGCCCAGCCTGCAGCCATATGCGGATAAGTTGATGGTCCACCCCATTCCTCGTAATGTTTCAACATGTCAGGCACAGTTTCCGGAACGCCATTGAAATACGTCATTTCATTGTACATGCCATTCATCTGTCCTTCGGCACTTGCGCCATTATCCCCAACCACATAAAGAATTAAAGTGTTGTCGAGTTCGCCCAGTCCTTCGATTGCCGAAACAAGGCGACCTATTTCATGATCTGTATGTTCTCCAAACCCGGCGAAGGTCTCCATCTGGCGCGCAAACAATTTCTTTTCATCTGCAGACAGCTTATCCCAGTCTTTGATATCCGTTGGTTTCGGAGCAAGTTTCACATTTTGTGGTACAAGACCCAGTTGCTTTTGTTTCGCCAGTGTTTCCTCTCTCAATTTATCCCAACCTGCATCAAATTTGCCTTTGTATTTTTCAATATATTCTTTCGGTGCGTGATGTGGGGCATGGCATGCACCTGTAGCGAAATACATAAAGAATGGTTTCTCCGGTGTGAGCGCCTGCTGGAAACGTACCCAACTGATCGCATTGTCAGTCATATCAGTTGTGAAATGATAATCCGGATCCTTTGAATGTTCCACCTGCGTAACACCATCATAAATCAAGGGCGACCATTGGTTGGTTTCACCACCGATAAATCCATAAAATTTATCAAATCCCGAATGCGTCGGCCAACGGTCAAGCGAACCCGAAACAGAGATCTCCCATGGCGGTGTTTCATGGTATTTTCCAAAGGCTGCGGTGCTGAACCCATTTTGTCTCAAAACCTCTGCCATCGGGGTGATTGACTGTGGACGTACTCCCGTATTACCCGGAAAATTGGTTCCGGTTTCCATAATAGAACCCGCATTGTTGCTGTGATGATTATAACCTGTCAGCAAAGCGACCCGTGTAGGAGAACAAAGTGCAGTGGTGTGAAAACGATTGTATTTCAATCCGCCGGCTGCAAGCCTGTCCAGTGTAGGCATATTAATCGGACCGCCAAACGCAGCAGACGCGCCAAACCCGATATCATCGATCAGCACCACAAGTACATTCGGTGAACCTTTCGGCGCTGTTACCTGGAATCTCGGCGGAGCCTGTGCCTTCGCGGCGTCGAGCTCTTTGTATAATGGTCGTATAGGCTCTTTAATTGGCAGGCTCGTTCTGTCTAACTCACCCGACGCGGCAAGAGGCGTCCCTGCATTATCTGTTGATGCTTTCTTGTCTGCCGTATTGCAGGCACAAAAGAAAATAAACAAACCAGCCAGCCATTTTGCATTGATCAGTCTTAATTTCATAAGCAGGTTTTGATTGCACTGTATTGTTGTAAAAACTGTAATTACAATTAGAATCTTTTCAGAACAGAATATTTCTAAGTCAGCAATTCCTGATAAGAAATCAATAAAAAAGAAGACTGCATTTCAACATTTTTTACCAAGGAAATTTAGGATCTCTTTCTCAAGATCACGGTTCAACTGAAGATACCCACGCTCCATCTCCCGGTCCTTAATCAGATCTTTCCTACGCTTCTCCATAGCTTCAATGCTCGTCAGATTGTCTTCACACAAACCCAGAAAATCTTCGTCCATGTTATACAAAGCAACAATTCCCGAGCGGTGTCCAGGAAATTTTGACAACATGAATTAGAATACTTTTTCCATTCCTTGAAACCTGTGGCAAGATTAAACCAAATAGATGGCCCGGATAAGTGTTTTACGGTAAAACGTAGGTAACACAGCAGTGCCACCTGATTTCACTTTTCACATTAATTGTTGCCGGGAATGGGTATCGCCCAGGTATTAAATTCTCCCGGCCGGATACTGCCTTCACCCTTTCAGGATAAACAGTGATAACATTATTTCTTTCCATCAACCTTTCAACACCTTAGTAATGACTGTGGACGTTTTGAGAAGATAAATGAGTTCAACTCCCGCCCTGACATTTCCTGAAGCTACATTCAAGAAGGAGGTGGCCTCCGCAGGAGCATCCTGCGAATCGACGGGAGTCTGGACTCAATCTCCTTTTACCTGTGTTTAAATTCCAAAATAGGCATGTGCATTAACGAATGCCCTTTAAAATTAAATTCGCAGATTTAATTTAAATATCGTATTAAGTACGGCAAATCAAAACCAATACAAACCTGTATATATTGTAACGCTATAGGATACACGAAATATTCCCTGCTTTTTTTACTACCCGGTTTGCGGTACATCTGGGTTCAAAATAAATTTCAACATTTTTTGAAATTTGCCTATTTTAGAAAATTCTTGCGGATAAGATAAGTGTCAGAAGATCTGTACACGTTATAAAAAAGAACTACAACTCCTTCCCTTCCTGATTTTCATTGGCTCAGTAGCAAATTTCACTGAATCCGGCAACGCCGGAGCGTTTAGCAAGGCTTGATGGTATCATTCAACCACTGAAAACACATCAGTAAAAATGCTTTTTAACGAATTTATCAGCGGACTTGCAAATATTATCCAGGCGGGAGAAGACAATAATGATCTTACTGCTATTCCTAATTACACCACTTTTCTGGCGCCCTCATTCAACCTGATTAATAACACCGATAAAGATCATCTCAGGGAAATCTTAAAAGCCATCGCCGCCTGTTGGGAGATGTGTAAAGATGCTCCTTTCACTGAAGCTCGCCTGTTAAAACCGGATTTCTTTAAAACAACACCGACAATTCCCGCTCCTCCTGTAAACGAATACATCTGCGGCCCGTTGTTACGCAAGGTGGACGAAACATCAGCGTCCGTCTGGATCGCATTACCAAAATCCGATAAAGTCATTTGCTCAGTATTTGAAAATAATGGAGGTAATGCGGGAGATAAGATCATGGAAGGAACTGCCAATACGCTCCCTTTTGGTCCAAAACTGCATATCGCTTTAGTTACGGCAAAAATTCTCTCCGGTAAAAAAGCAAATTACGGCGACACTTATTTGTATGATCTCAAATTCAACCTACATAAAAACCTGAATGCATTTACCGGAAATGAATTCACTTATTCCGGACACCAGCTTCCGTCATTTGTAATGCCTCCGCTGGATCTGAATAAACTGCATATTATACATGGATCCTGCAGGAATATGTCGAGCGATGCATTGGATAATCTGCCAGGCATCAATACGCTGATCAAAGACAATTTCTCTGGCAGACCGCACCAGATGTTCCTCAGCGGGGATCAGATCTATGCTGACGAATCTAATGAAATACTGGAACATGTTACAATCGAAGTTGGAAATGCATTGATGCCTGCAGCGGCAAATGCAGAGAAGATTATTCTTAAAGATGGAGAAACGACCACTGTAGATCCATCCAAAGTCAAACCCGGAGAACGCGGCATCAATACATCCACAAGACCATTCATTGTAGATAGTATTCCATATAATTTTCCGGAACTCGTGAGGAAATTTGTGAACGGTGAAACGCCGGAAACCCGGGATTTCATTCACGATTTCTGTGGTTTTACACCCACCTCCCGATTTCATCTTTTTTCTCTTGCTGACTATTTCTCTACCTACCTGATGAACTGGACGGACGTTATCTGGCCCATCTATTTTAAAAGCGATGCCATCATTCAATGGGCCACAAAACTTACTATCCTGCACAAACAGGGTGAAGGCAGCGGAATTCCATCGGGTTCGAAATCGCTTTTAACAGAACTCAAATCTGCGATATCAAAAGTGAGTGATATTGCAAAGGATTATGAACTCGGTTTAAAAAAGCTAAAAACAAAAAACACAGAATTTGATACACAGTTAAAAACACTACTCGGATTTAAGAAATTTCTGCAGATCCTCAACAGTCTTTGTGATTTTGTAAGTACAGTTGTTTTTGTTTCGAATCTAAAGGACTTACGCAGAGCAATGGCCAATATTCCTACCTATATGATTTTTGATGATCATGAGGTGACGGATGATTGGCACATGACGCGTGAATGGGTTCGCCGCGCGTATTCATTCCCTATGGGCAGACGTGTAATGCAGAATGGGCTTGCATCATTTGCTGTTTTCCAGGCCTGGGGAAACACGCCTGAAAAATTTAATTTATCGGACAGTACTTCATCAGGAACAAAACTACTGAATGCGGTTTCCGCCTGGATCAATAAAAATTACAATGACCAGGCACAGGAAAAAATCATCGCCAACCTGCTGAAAATTCCTTTCGGATCGCAGGTCGCAAAATATAAACAGATCACGCCAGGTGATACATTTCCTGATATTTATGATAAGCCGTTGGAATGGCATTTCACCTACAGGCACCCGAAATACGAAGTGATCGTGATGGATGCAAGAACCTTCAGAAGTTTTCCCGGGTCTTTCTATGGTCCCGCGGATCATGTCAGCGAAAAATCGATAACGGCCCAGACTGATAATCCCATAAAACTTGCGGCACCGTTCGATAAAGACCCTCCTGAGTTAACTATTGTTATATCGCCATGCAATGTATTGACCATACCGATGTTCAGAAATTACCTGAGCGCCGTTGCACTTCCGATGGCACATTATATGATGGGATTTGATGGATCAAGATGGAAGATGACGGCATATGATCCCGACCAGGCTGATTCATGGGAGGTTGCTTCAAAATTATTCGAGACACTGCTTGCGAGACTTGCAACACGGACTTTCAAAAATTTCCCCGATAAACCACGGAAATCAAAAGTCGTCATTCTTTCAGGTGATGTGCATTTCAGCTTTGCCGGAAGAGTTGCCTATTATGCTGAAAAGCCTCTCAACACCACCGAAACAAAGCAACATGACCTCGTCGCTGCTCATCTTACATCAAGCGGCTTCAGAAATGAGCCTGGTGCATGGAAGCTGTTGCAACTCGACAAACTCGGATATGAATTCTCCGATTTCGGTAACAGCAGTTTGCGGTTACCCGAGCCTGATATCATGATCGGGTATGCAAAAAAGCCGGCAGCATTTAATAAGACAAAAACAGACGAAGTAGTTACACGTACACGCTGGTTTCCCAATTTCAAGCCAGCTATGATGATCGATACACCATTGTTACTGCCTGCTCACAAAATTCATCCGGATGTCTCTTTACCAAAACCGGAGTGGATGTATCGGCTGGATTTCTTCCGTGCTATCAATGTAAAAGATGTGCCCAATATTACCGATATCAAACATTTCAAATTGGTCACTGATCAGAAGCCATCAACAGAAATCCTGCGCAGAAGCAGCTTTGCGGAGATCAGTTTTGATTGGGAAGGCGAAGGAAAACTGATAAAAGCTGTTAACGATAAAGAAAAAACACTGGAGGTTGACACTGGCGCCGGAAAGAAATTTCCCCCGGCTCCTTTTTATGTAACGGTTGAAAATGAAATCATGTACGTAACATCGGCAACTCCGGTCGATAACAAAATAACGATGACGGTGACTCGTGGAAAAAGTGATTCAAAGAAAGCGGCGCATATCAAGGATAAAATTGTGAAAATACGCCAGGGTGTAACTCAAACCAATTGGGTACATATCGAGCCTTCAAAAAAAGATACTGTGCAGAAATTGAATGTCACTCCGCTGAACCGCTTTAAAGTACCGCTTTCGTCAGAAGATCTGCAGTTTCCAAAACCAACTGTAAAAACCATTTGAATTGGCAGAAGAAAAACCAAAATCAAAAAGTAGTTTTCTTGAAGAGTTTTTAACCTTCATGGACCTGTTCATCTCCTTAATGTCGGCAAATAAATTATTGCTCGACAGCATTTCGATGGCAGGTTATGATCTTGGGAAAATGGATAAGCCTGATAATACGGGTATGACGAGCCTGGATAAAGTGATGGACACTGCCGACGAAGTTAAACTTGCGTACGAGAATATTGCAGAACTCATTCGCGGAAGCTGGAAATCCTGGGATGATATAAAAGACCGTGCAATCCTTGCCAAAGATCTTTACCAGGAATATAAAAAATGGCAGGAAGCAATGGAGCTTGCGGGTGAAGAAGCAGGGCTTGATGTGGAATGGGAATTATTGGGTAAACATCTCGGAAAACAATTGCTGCTGAGAAGCGGTGCGATATTTCTTCCGTGGCTGGTGCAGGGATTGCGATTACTGGATTGGCTGAAGGTTGGAAATGAAAATGAAGGAGCCGGTCCCGAAAAAGACACCACCGGAAAGGTGATTCGTTACCCATATCGCGGACTGGATTTCAACAAAGAAGGAGTCAAAGCATTTTTTGATGATCCTGGCGGAAGTCTGAAGAAGAAATACCTTGAACAGAAATCACGCTCACGGGCAATAGTAGCCGAACCGGATGATTTGCTATTGGTCAGGCTAAGGGACTTTTTGCTGAGTCTGAATATTCCTGCGGTATATGGTTTTAATCTTACTGATAATTTTGATGCAGATGACTCTGTAACCGATTATGCTGCTGAGCTCAATCATACTCTTTCCACCTGGTTTCGCATTCCCGGCACGGAAAGTACCATCGCCTTTAGTTTGCTTCGCAAAGGTGAAAACATCCTGGTGACACCAATTTTTGAAGGTACTGCAAGTGATCAATCATTCACTTGCGGGAAATGGTCATGGTCACTCGCGGCAACAGGAGAATCGAATCCATTCATCATATCTCCGGAGAAAGGTATTGACTATCCCGATGGAACTCCCCAGAATGTAAGTATCCGGTTTACCGGTGGTTTCAATCAGCCATCTGCAAACGGCGATCAGAAAAAAAAATCGGATAGCGTTGGTCCGGCGGAAGGTACGCGGCTGGAAACAGGTCCCATCACTTTTGTTGCCGAAATAGACTTACAGGGATCAGCGAAAAAAGCAACCATCGAATTGAAATTATCCGATGGAAAATTTATACTGCAACCCACCGATGGTGATAATTTTTTAAACAGGATACTTCCGGAAAAAGGATTTACCATCAATTTCAGTCTGGCAATGGGTTATAATAACCAAAGGGGATTTTATCTTGATGGTTCCGGCGGTGGTGAGATTACCATTCCATTAAATAAGCAATTCGGCAAGGTTTCAATACCCGCGTTGCAGTTGGGTTTCAGAAAAAAGCCTGATGCAGATAAATGGTCGTTGTATGCTTCCTTATCCGGGCGATTAGAACTTGGCCCGGTGAAATTGATGGTGGATAAACCCGGTATGGCCCTGGTCATACGAACACCGGAGCCCGGGGAAACACCAAATCTTCTCGAGCTTACAGCAGATTTCGATTTCAAACCACCGGATGGAATCGGAATCGAAGTGAACGCAGCAGGTGTTGTGACCGGAGGTGGATACCTGTATATCGATCGCGACAGAGGTGAATATTTCGGTATTGCGGCACTCACAATAAAAAATAAAATCCAGGTATCGGCCATTGGCATCATTCAGACCCGCCTGCCCGGCAACAACAGCGGGTACTCCTTCCTGTTACTCATCAGTACTGAATTTCCACCGATTCAATTGGGCATGGGCTTTACTCTTTCAGGTGTAGGTGGAATTGTTGGAATTAACCGATCCCTGCAGCTGGAAAAACTTCGCGAGGGTCTATTCAATAATGCTGTTGATGATATTCTGTTTCCGCAGAATGTGTTGCAAAATGCCTATGGCATCATCAGCAATATCAATACCATCTTCCCACCTGCTGAAGGTCAGTATGTTTTTGGATTGATGGCGAAACTCAACTGGGGGCCACGGAATATCATTTCCCTTGAGCTGGGCCTTATTCTGAAATTCCCCTCACCTGTTTATATCGCCATCATAGGTGTACTGCGTTCGGTAATTAAGAAAAAACTCGCAGGTGCTGAATTCAATGTGCTTGAATTGCAGGTCAATTTTGCAGCAACGATCGATTTTGAAAAACGATTCATCAGTTTTGACGCTACATTATTTAATTCGAAATTACTTCAACTGAAAATTGAAGGTGATATCTGTCTGCGTATTAAGTATGATGACAATCCTGATTTCGCAGTAACGATTGGCGGATTCCATCCGGATTTTGAACCGCCGGCATTGAACCTGCCTGCAATTATCAGAAGGCTGAAAGTGATTATTCGCTCGGGTAATCCGGAGATAACGGCCGAATGTTATTTCGCCATCACGAGTAACTCCGTACAATTTGGTATTGCCGGATTATTCCTGTTTAAAAAATGGGGTGTACAGATCCGTGGTGAACTTTCTTTTGATGCAATCTTCCAGCTGAGTCCGTTCCAGTTCCGGACCGATGTACACTTTCTGCTATCAGCATCGTGGAAAGGATATGATTTTGCATCGATCGAAGTGAATGGAAGTTTCTCCGGCCCATCGCCCTGGCATATCAAAGGAAGTCTCAGACTTTCTGTCTGGATATTCAGCAAAACTGTTTCACTGGAAGAAACCTGGGGTGATGATGATGAAACCAGGATTGAACAGGTGGATGTATTGCCATTGCTTATTGCCGATCTCAGCGACATAGCACATTGGGAAACGCTGGAACTCCAAGTGAGTCCAGGCGTAAGTCTCCGGAAGGATCCTAAAAAGACAGAGCTCAAAGAACTCATCATTCATCCGAATCAATCGTTGATCATTCATCAGCATACATTGCCATTGGGTGTTCAGCTGGATCGTTTTGGAGGGCGCAGGCCATCCGGAGCTTCCCATTTTACAGTTGCGCTTAAAGATAAAACCGGCAATGGCATCGCATCAAAAAATGTACAGCATCATTTTGCTGCAGCGCAATTCATCGAGCTTTCAGAAGAGGATCAATTGCATCTTCCACCATATGAATTGTTTGACAACGGGGTAAGCGTTGATGGCCTCGACATTGCGTTTTTTGATGGTTTCACTCCGGTTGAAGTAGTATATGAGTCAGATATACTCGATCTCGAAGGCATGACCACCCCACCGAAACAAACAAACGACGCGGTTGCCGGAGAATTCGAATTTGCGCTGCTTAATAATTCACTGGTAAATGCCAGCTTTACAAAAATGCAAAAATCGGCTGCGCTCCGGGAGAAAAAGACTGTCCGGGAAAAATATACTATCGTAGACGCATCAACGAACACGTCACCCGTGCCGACTTCATTTACCAGTAAGGCAGTGGCAGCAAGGGAAATAAGAAAAAGAAATAAAGTAGATGGTAATGAAACCACACAGCATTTTTTTATTCAAACGGTAACTGAATAACGAAAAAGATCATGGCTTCTGCTCAATATACATTTCTTCCGTGGTTCCGAAGAGGCATTATGGGGCTGCAGCAATCGGCTGAAACACCTGCTAATGCTGCTGTTTCCATTCCATTGCGCCTGGACATCACACCGCAGGGAGCGACTGTACATAAGATAGAGAAACAAGTGAAGCTCTATGGTCCTGGAGATATAACAGGAATTGACCGAAGAATGGTAGTACGAACCATTCCCAGGATGGGTACTAAAACTTTTGAATCCAATTTTCTATGCGGAATTGAATTTTATGATGAAGATTTTCCATGGCGATACACACCTTTAAAAAACAAAACACTACAGCTTTCTCCCTGGATCTGGCTTGTCGCATTGCAAACAGACGAATTCGTTAGAAATGCACCCATAAACGAACAGCTTCCTGTAATTGAGATCATCGGAGACGCGATGAAAACTGCATTTCCTGACCCTGCAACCACGTGGGCATGGGCACATACGCATCTTAATTTTCAGATTGAAGGAGCCACGCTAACGGACAAACGAAATACTGTTACCGAACGACTAAGAAATAATCCTGAATCCGGCTGCTCCAGATTACTTTGTCCGCGGCACCTGAAACCACTCACCACCTACACAGCTTTTCTTGTCCCGGCTTTTGAAAAAGGAAGGCTCGCGGGTTTGGGTGCGGATGCATCTGTAATTGACAACACGCCAAATGTTCAGCCGTCCTGGACAAAAGACCAGTCGGGTTCCGTAAAATTTCCTGTGTATTACGAATGGCAATTCACCACTGACAGTGCCGGGGATTTTGAATCATTGGCGAAGAGACTTGCACCCCTCACCGATGAAGAAAAGAAAAAACTCAAAGCCGCGAAAAAGACAATGTCGATTACAAACCCGGGCTGGGGTTTAACACATACCGTTCCTGATCGTGAACTGGAAGTTGAAAGCGCGTTGCGAATGGATGATGACGAAGGAAATCCGAATAATAATAACAGCAACAATCTTGTAACTCAAATAACAGATGAAACCAATCCTGCTGATAAAAAGTTTGTGCAGGCAATAGCCGACCTTTTGAACCTGGGCGTTGGTGCCTATCTGAACGGGACAATTCCAGACGAAGATCATCCATGGTATGCAGATGGTTCACTGGAAGATGATCCGATCATTACTCCGCCTTTGTATGGGGCATTTTACAGAAATCCGGCGTTGGGCAA
This sequence comes from Pollutibacter soli, assembly GCA_029269725.1. Classification (GTDB taxonomy): domain Bacteria; phylum Bacteroidota; class Bacteroidia; order Chitinophagales; family Chitinophagaceae; genus Pollutibacter; species Pollutibacter soli. The sequence continues at coordinate 993,210 of JARJHS010000001.1, forward strand.
AACAGATCCCGGAAGTTTATTCACTCAACCAAACACAAAATCCTGGTATCATCAACTCAACCTGAATCCTGTGTTTCGTGTGGCGGCAAGCAAAGGAACATCTGTTGTACAAAAAGACCAGGACGCATTGATGGATCGCGCATGGGATCAGCGTGAAGCCGGATATGCATTGCAGCAGGTAATTGAAAGATGGCACTATTCCGTCGTTCTCAGTAACCAATTGTTTGCAAGGAAAATTGAGCCGCTCATCAGTGATGCTTCGGCAAATGCGGATAAAACCTGGACAGCTTTAAGTTTTATCGCTCCGATGAATAATTTTTTGTCAGCCAATGGAAAAAATTTCAACACGGCTTTCCAGGAAAGAACGTTTGCCAACATATTCAGCGCTTCATTTAGAAAACTGGTTACAAAAAATAAAAATGTAAAATCAAGAACATCGGTTAACAAGGCGCAAACAGGTGCTGCGCCTCCACCCGGTGGAAATACAACTGTTTTGCGTGCTGCTGCGCCCGATCTCGTGGCTATCAATACCAGTTTTATCGTAACACAGCCGAAAATTATTTTCTATAACCCAACAAGAACAAATTTTCTACATGATCTGCTGCAGCAGGTATTTGATGACCTGCATCGGTTATTAAAAGGTCAACACTCGCCCATCATTAATCCTCTTTCTCCTTTGAAACAAAAAGATGCGCTTCTGAATTCATTGGGATATGCAGGTTACAGTGAATGCAAATCTGCACTTTTCAACCTGGCAAAACTTTTTGAACCGAAACAAATTCCGTTTATCCCTCCGATCATGTCTGATGCTTTCCTGTACAGCAAGGTAGCCTCGCAGGTGAAACCAATATCAACAATCGCAGTGAAGGTAAAAGCAGTCGCCGGACTCAATGCCGAGCAAAGTCTTCCTGACGATTGGGCGAAGCCACAGGAGACCGGTCCGGTATTTCCGGAACCAATGTTTGAGCCGCTGGCAGATATTTCTACTGATTTCATTTTACCGGGCCTGAGTGAAATTCCTGTAGACCGTGTAGCTATGATGATTAGTAACAAGGAGTTTATTGAATCGTATATGTTGGGATTGAATCATGAGATTTCACGCGAATTTCTATGGCGGGAATTTCCGGCACCATTGAATGGAACACCGTTCAGACAGTTTTGGGATACCAGGAACGTACCGGATGCGGCAAATAACCCGGAGAAATACAAGGACATCAAAATCATTCGCAATTGGAACGAAAAACACCTGGGTGATAATCGTCCTGCGAATACAGGTGATGGAGTTGTATTGCTTGTGCGTGGAGAACTGTTCCGGAAATATCCCTATACCGAGGTGTTTATGCAGAAAGCTGAATGGCTTGAAGGCCAGGTGGGAATACAACGAAAGCCAACTCCCGGTGGTACACTAAAGCGCCCCATATTCTCGGCGAGGATCGATCCTGACTACCAGTTCTTCGGATTTAATGTGACCAAAGAAAAGGCGCTTAATGAAAACGCTGGTGCCGGTTATTACTTCGTGTTACGTGAACGCGCAGGCGAAATTCAGTTCGGACTGGATTATACGGATGATACAGATAGCCCCGCCTGGACTTCTATCGAAACGGAAGTACCATTGAATCATTGCATCAATGTTAGTACCAACCGTTTCAAAGCACTGCAGTCAAATGCATTACTGCGGGCCAGATCAGATGGTATCGCTTCCTTACTCTATCAAAAACCTTTTTCATTATTCGTACATGCTGCAAGGCTGATTCAATAATATTTCATGGAAAACATTACTGAACATCAGAAAAAAATTGCGCCGCTAAAAAAAACGCTTGATGCGGCAACAGCAGCATATTATGATGCTTTGCAGCAATGGTCGCTGTCCAATGGAACAACACCAGCAATTGCGGTTCTTGAATCTCTGGAAGGGAAAAGAACTGTAGCCAAACAAAATCTTGAAGAGGCAGTACGGCTATTTGGTAATAATCTTTCACCGAAAGATGCTTTGCAACAAATCAACGGCAATATCCCGATCCTGCTCATGCCCATTCGAATCGAAACGCGTTATGTTGTTGTGAAGCACGTAATACGGAACATCAATATAAAAGACGTGATATTCATCGACCCGATTCCCAGGATCAGCGAACAGTTCAAAAATACCGGGTTTGTGAAGAATGCTGATGGAACATTTTCATACTCATTACCCTCTCATCATCGCGTATTCAGAAATGCTGATGGCGCATTGAATGACTTCTCTTTTCTACCGGTTCCCGTAAGCAGAAAATACATCCGGAAGAAAAATGATATTCCGGAATTGCGGATCCGTTTTTATCCTGATGAAATTTCCATTGAAAACAGGGATGATCTTTTACAGATGGGCGAATGGGAAAGCGGAGAGCTGTTCTGGAAAAATGTTTGTGCAGGAAAAGAGGCACAGGAAGAATGGATACAGCTTACGTTAAAAAGCACTGCGCCGCGCGCAGCCTGGATCGTGAAACAGACGACTCCAACAAACTACACCATCGGAGGAGCACTTCCTGCAACACCGGCCTTCCCCGTAAGAAAATTGAAGGATGGCGCCTATACCAATGCACCTGCTGCTACCACCCTACCAGAGCGGTTCGTTGTACGTCTCTATAAGAATGACACTTTCAAAGAATTTATCGGCAATATCATTCCGCAAACCGTCAGGACTGGCATTGACCCGGTCGAAGATCCACTGAACAAACAAGCTGGTTCCGGTATGCAGATCAGTGGGAAATCAGTTCAGACTCCGGAGTACCTGCAATGGATACACGATTTCGGAGCAGCTGAAAAAATCGGGATGGCGATCCGGATCAATCTTAACGACTTTCCTGAATATAAAACAGGAGTTGATAAGATCATTGTCACCGGTGTACGATGTTCAGCAGATGAAAATGATTCTGCCGCGATACTCGAAACTCTTTTTGAAAATCATAAATACCAGGAATCGGGCACACAACTGATAGCCAGGGGAACTCCAACCAACGTAGTAAAAAAAGAAAACAGTGAACAGCAGCGAAAAGAAGAAGAAGCAGTCTTGTTTTTTAAAACAGATTTCAGCCGTAAAACGGCATTGCCTGCAAATACCGATGAAGCGAAATTGAAGAGTGCCATCAGTATACATAATAACTTTGCTTTACCCAATGGCAGCCTGATGGAATTGAATGATGCGACTACATTCAACCGTTTACTCTGGCCAGCAACATGGGGCTATTATTTATTGCAGTTGTTTAGTCCGGAGCTGGATGAACCCACAAGAAATCTCCTTAGGGAATTCTTTGTGACGAATGTCAGCGGACGAGGCACGCTACCTGTATTGAAAGTCAATAATCAACCTTATGGTGTGCTTCCTGTCAGTTCCTTAAAAGACTGGTCTTATGCTGAATCGACTACCACTCCTGAGGAAAAAATGCTCAGCAGACTCTGGCAACGTTTCTTACAGGCTCTTCTTCCCATATATAGAGCCGCGACCAGCAATATTGAAAATCTCAATGCAACAAGCCAGAGTACAGGGATTGATGAAGCCTTCCTCAAAATGATTGGTACGACTGCCGTTACCGGCAAAATGGAACGATCATGGCAGATCGGGCTGCAATTTCTATCTGTACTGCAGTTTTCAAAAAGTCCGGTGGACGCTGGTATCCTGATTGAAGATCCCTTGTACCGACCTGCTGTTGTAGAACGTAGCATGCTCGCCTCAAATATGCGTATGGATGCCTTCCCGCAAGCGACAAGATCATACCAGACTGAAGTGGATCAGCAGATCGAATTTCCATTGGGAAAAATTAAAGGAATTCCTGGTGAAAAAATAACAGCACTACCCGGTCAGAAAATAAATTACCTCGAATGGCTGACTACAGCAAAGATCATTGATGTATGGAACAACAACTATCCTTCTGATGGTACAGCTCCGATAACGTATAAGCCTACCCTATTTGAAGAACTTTGCCGCCAGGCATTACTGAGAACAGTATTGGAAACAGGCTTGGTCCTTGCTGAGAAGAATGAAGGTCTGCGACTTTTGAAGCTAAAAGATTTTGACGCGCTTCCCCTGCACAAAACAGCTTTGCAATTCAATGCCGCAGATAGTAACGGCCCCAATCTTTTCCTGCAGAACTTAAAACCCATAATCAATAGATATGCCTTAACGGGTACAATAAAAATAGAACCCGATAAAAAGACCTTGCTGCAAAGCACACTTGATTTTACGGGTGGACTGAGTTTTGCTGATTGGATCGATAAAAACAAAAAAAACAAAGCAAGCTCACCCACGAAGGAAGCATATGATGCTTTGTCTTATTTCGGCAAAATGCCCGTGTCTGATCTTGAAAAATTATTTGGTGAGCATTTTGACCTGTGCAGTCACAGACTGGACGCATGGGTCACTGGTTTATTTCAGCAACGTTTGAACTCATTCAGAAAGAAAAAGCCCACAGGGATTTATCTTGGCGGTTATGGGTACCTGTTGAATCTGAAACCATCAGCTAAACCAGCTATCATAATAAAAGATACCGAACCGGAATATATGTTGTCGTCTGCTGCAAACCAGAAAGATGCTGCAATTCCTTTGTTTCATTTCCCTCAGGCAAAAGCAAATGGCGTCATCCAGAACAAAACATGGAACAGGGCTTTCTTTTATTTAGGAGAATCCAGTGCTGCTGATCTGACAACAGATATATCATCAGGCATTGTTGAACCGGTACCAGGAGTAAATACCAATGCATCCGATGGATACCTGCATGCGCCGACACTTGCACATGCATCCGCAGCTGCGATTATGCGTAGTGGTTACAACAATCATAAAAACGATGACAAAACTTCATTGCTTTCTATACAACTCAATGCAGAAAGAGTGCGAACTGCTATGTCCCTGCTGGAAGCATTGCAGCGGGGTATTCCTCTCGGAACGCAAATGGGATATTATTTTGAAAGACTGCTGCACGAAAACAATGCAGATCATATTCTCCAGGATCTGCGGAATATTTTCCCGGTACATGTTCGTAATGATGGAAATTCCGGCATCTCACCGATGACCACCATCGATGGTATGGATCTGTTGAAACAAAGAGCTACCGATCCGGTCAATTGGCTGAATGCATTTCCCGACCTGGTATCGTCAAAACCAATCATTGAAAGAATAGCATTGTTACTGGAATCCTATCTCGATGCTTTAAATGATCTTTTGCTAACTGAAAGTGTATACCAGACGGTTCGTGGCAACAAAGCGCGAATGGCAGCTCCGTTGCGTACTTTGAATAATGCAGGTCAGCCTTCATCACCTGAATTCATAAAAAATCCCCAGAAAGGAAAAGCGATCGTACAACGCGTTGGCATCATTTTAAAAGCTTCGGGTACGAGCTGGACGAAAAAAGGAAATATCCGCAGTACGATGAGCCCTCTGATCAATCAATGGCTGGGCTCACAGTTACCGGCACCCGAAAAGATTGTCGCCGTCGTGCAAACCGGTGGTCAGACTTTCAAATTAAGCATGGCGGAAATGGATATCAGTCCGTATGATTTCCTTTTGTTTTTCCCAACTCAGTTTTCAGGAAATACAGCAAGTCCTCTTGATCTGATGATACAATTGGCTGTCACCAAAAAAAATTCGCTTCCAATACCTGCTGAGGCAACTGAATTTGTTATTGATTATAAAGACCGTACGAAATTGCTGAAAACGGAAATCAGCATATTTGAATGTGCAGGGCTTGTGAGATCATTAAAAAAACTGCTGGAAAGCAGCAAGGCATTATTACCTGAAGATTTCACATTACCTGTGCAGAAATCATCTTACCCATCCATTAAACCTGAAAAGCTGATTGCATTATTAAAAGCGCAAACAGGTGCCGCTGGTGTTTTTGGGCGATTGATCAAAACGCTTGACAGCAATATTAAACTGGTGGAGACAGCTGCAAGAACCAATAAAACCGGAGCCGCCTTAGAAACACCTGTAAAGAATCTTCTTACTGCAATCATCACCAGCTGGCAGGCGAACCTCAGGGATGTAGTCGCGCCTGCATTGTTTCGAATCGATCCGGCCGCTGTAACCGGACTAATTGATACTGGAAAGAAGATGAAAGCTGCACTTGAATTTAATCTTCAGAAATCCATCGGCATTATCAATTCGATTGCTGCCGGGCAGACTGAAATTGATGTGTATGATAAAGTGGCACAGGCATACAATGCGCTTATGGGAAATACAGTTTTGGCTGTGCCGGAGATTCTGCCTGTCAATGGTGTTGATCTGAAAACGCTTGTGACCAATAGAAGCAAAATCAAAAATTGTGGTGCAGAAGAAATGGAGCAATGGATCACGGAAGCTTCTCTTGTCAGAAAAAACATGTATGCATATCGATCAGCATTAAATTTTTCAGAGATTCTTTCTCCCGAAAAAATTACGCTGACGCCGATGGTGCTTCAGTTGCCTTTCAACAATGCCGACCAGGATTGGATCGGGGGAAAGATCAGTGATGCGATGCGTGAAACTGATTTTCCACAGGTGTCATTGGTGCTGGAAGCCGACGCAAGCTTTGCTCCGCAAAAGGCATTCAGTGGAATATTGATTGATGAATGGCCGGAATTCATTCCCGAAAAAATGAATGATACGGGAGTAAGTTTTCAATATGATCAGCCGGGGACTGAACCACCGCAGTCGTTGTTGCTGGCCGTGTGTCCGAAAACAGAAGGCAACTGGACCTGGGAATTTTTAACCGGAGCTGTTGAAGATGCGCTTGAGCTGGCAAAGATCAGGTTGGTGAGGCCTGAAGTAATTGAAACATTGCATCCGGGGTTGAAACATCTGCTGCCGGCGGTAATGGTTCCGTTTGCTGAGAAAAATTCGTTTACTCCCGTTGCGCAAAAACTTTGAGAGCGTTGTTCGTTGTTCGTTTTTCGTTGTTCGTTGAACAGCCGAAAAAGGGAATGATGATTGAAGCATCAGGATGTATGCAGTGAAATAGTGAAAAAAACAAGATAATAAGTAAGGTCTGAAAATAGAAAGAACAACAGGTAGTCTAATCGATGATCGATAAACGAAAAACAAACAACGACGAACGAAAAACGAACAACGAACAACGAACAACTAAATCACATGGCCGACGAAAGTGCATTATTATTCTGGCAAAAGATCAAACCATCTGCGGAAATAACTGATGTGGCGGAAGCTTTGCGCTGTGAAATTTATGACCCGCTGTGGATGATTGGCCGCCAATGGCAGGTGGGTGAGTTCAGAGCGGAAGACGCCGGCACGGCTGCGTTTGCAGCTGTTGATTCCATTTCATTTTATCCTGACAGCATATATGGGATAAATAATGGCAGCACAAAACTCAAACCCGCATTGGATGTTCCGATGAATACAACCATCGAAACGGTGCCGATGTTGTTTACGCTGCATATCCGGATCGAGGCTGCAAAGAAATGGAAGTCGATGCTGGCGTCAGCTGCAAAAACAACCATCTGGAAAAAATTTCTGGCATTGCCAGCCTTGCAATTTGCTACTCCGTCTAATATTTATCAGCCCGATAATGAAGTACTGACTTCATCTTCTAATGAAAACTTTTCTTCCTGGTTAGCTGCCACCGGTAATGGCAGGATGATCGATGGTTTTCTTTTGTATGAGGCATTGAAAAAGAAAAAAGCATCGGTCATTGCCGGCGCAACGGATCCGAAACTTGATGAATTGGGTGTTGCCTGGACGGCCTGGGTAGAAAAACTGGTAGGAATTCCGACGCCGAAAACATTATCTGCCTGGGATGCTTCGCGTCTGGAATACAGCGCAGAAATGATCGTTACGCAGGATGATAACAGTCAGCCTTACGTGCAGATGCCCGAATATCACGGACAGATGATGAGTAATTATTCATGGCAGGAAAAGATGCATGATCATGTAACCAGCCCTGCACGTGCAATTGAACGGCATAACTATATCCCGACACCAGTAAGCTTCCCGGGAATGCCATCACCGCGCTGGTGGGCTTTTGAAGACACAAGTATTGATTTCAGTAATATAAAAACAGACAATACTGATTTTGGGATGTTGCTGCTCGCAGAATTCGGTCTCATTTTCAGCAACGACTGGTTGCTCATTCCATTGACTACAATCGCAGGAAGTATTACGAAAATAAAAGCGCTTGATATTACAGATGTTTTTGGTGTGCAAACTTCTGTTCCGGGGGTAAAACAAAATAACTTCTGGGAGCTTTTTGGAAATGATTCATCGCATTCTTCGCAGATGATGGGTTCATTATATTTGCCGGTCCTTGCAGAACACACCATCGAGTCATTAAAAAATGAAGATGTGTTTTTCTTCCGCGATGAAATGGGCAACCTGGTATGGGCAATAGAGGAAACCATCCAGGATGGTACAGGTGAAAGTCTTGATGCAGATGATGCTGCCAGATCGCTGGAACTTTTTCTTTCGGGTATTGAAGGTCCCGCTCCCGATAATCCTCCACCGGCAGATGTGAAAAGCAATTACCGCTATGAAATCGCAAATACGGTTCCACCCAACTGGATACCGTTTATTCCAATAAGGCCAGACCCGGGTTCGGCGGAAATTGTTTTCCGGAGAAGTGCCATGCCGCGATTCAGCAGGGACTATGGGGCGAGTCGGATCAGACCGCGTACCCAGATCCTGAAAAACAAAGAAGCGGGCAATAAACGCTACGATATCCGCGAGGAAGAGATCCCGCTTTCAGGTATACATGTCAGTCAGGTGATACGCAGAACACGCGCAGCCGACGGAACCGTGTACACCTGGCAGGCACGCGTGAAAACCACCGGAAGAAAAAATCAGCAAGGTGGTCTGCAATTTGATAATATGGTGTAAACCAGCTTCAGAGCCTCCTTAAAAAAAATTGCCTGGTTACAGAACCATCGGGTATGCAAATACGTATTTGTAGATACCTGATTCTATAAATTTGTTTATTGAAAGCGATCGAGAGATATAGCGAAGAGCAATTGATCATTATGCTGAAGCAGCATGACCAGACCGCATTCAGTTATCTCTATGATAATTACTCAGCTTCATTATACGGAGCGATTGTAGCTATTCTGCCGGATGTGGAGTCTGCGCCGGATGTTCTCCAGGAAGTGTTTGTAAAAATCTGGAAACAGATCAGTGCCTATGATGATTCAAAAGGCCGCCTTTTCACCTGGATGCTGACTATTGCAAGAAATACTGCGATCGATACCATGCGCAGCAAGAGCTGGAAGAACAATAAAAGAAACAATGAACTTACGGAAGATCTGATCACAGGCGGAGTTACAGCATCACCCAATACAGATACCATCGGACTAAGAAAAATCGTACACTCGCTTCGCGAGGAGTATAGGGTGTTGGTGGAACTTTCCTATTTTGAAGGTCATACCCAGGATGAAATTTCAAGAAAACTAGGCATTCCTATCGGTACTGTGAAAACGAGGTTGAGAAAAGCCATTGCTGAATTGGGAACAATGATTAAAATGTAAAGTGGATATAAAGGAATACATACAAAGTGGCGTGATCGAAAGCTATGTTCTCGGACTGGCTGATCCGGCGGAAGTAGCGGAGCTGCAAAAGCTCCGGCTGCAACACCCCGAGATCCAGCAGGCCATTACTGATTTCGAGCTTTCACTGGAAAACAGTGCTGCTGCGAATGCTGTTCCTGTACCTCCTGATGTTAAGGCGAAAATATTTTCTGAATTGCTGCTGAATAGTCCGAAGGAACAACAGGCTGCAGTTGCACCTGTGGTAGAGATGAAAGATGCTGTTGTTAATCGTTATTCTTTTTTAAGAAAAGTGGCAGCTGCAGCAATTGTGCTTTTACTCGGAAGTGCGGCATTGAATGTTTATTACATCTCGAAGTATCGTTCTGTTGCCAAAGAAAATGCTGATCTCATCGCAGAGCGTAGTTCGATGTATGTACAAAAAGATGTGTATGATACCCGTATGCGCGAAATGGAAAACGATTTCCGGATGCTTGCTGATACATCGATGATAAAAGTTGATCTCAGCGGCACCGGCATTCCAGGGAAGGGCGGCAATTCCGCTATCGTCTTCTGGAAACAGGATACCAAAGATGTGTATATCGCCGGCAATAAACTTCCTCCTCCGCCATCAGGCAAACAGTACCAGCTCTGGGCATTACTTGATGGCAAACCGATCGATGCCGGGATGATTGGCGATTGCGCCACCATCTGCAAATTGAAAAATATTCCTGCAGCACAACAGTTTGCAATTACGCTTGAAAATACCGGCGGCAGTCCTACGCCGGATCTGAGTCAGTTGATGGTGATTGGGAAAGTGGGAGGATAGGCAGAAGGCAAAGGCAGTTGTTGGTTGTCGGTTTTCAGCCTGGCTACCGCCTGCCTGTCCGATAGGCAGGTTTTCAGAACGATTTTAGTGTTCATTCATCTTTCGCCAGCCCTATACTCTACACTAAAATTTTACAGATTTTTTTTATTGATCTGTGTGCCTTTTGTTTTTTTTGGTGCAAAAAATCTGCACCGGGAAGGCACAAAGTTCACAAAGTTAATTCACTCTTTCTTTCCCTCTGTTGCACTGGTCCAACCCGCAAGTGCCGGCTGGTCCTGCTTGCTGCTGCATACTCACCATTTCCTGGTTGTTCCCTTTTGCTTTCTGCCTCCTTACTGGTGCCTTGTATTCGGTTGTTCCTGGCGCCTGCTGCTACTTACTATGGCCTGGCTGATCTTTTTTCCTTTTTAACTTTTACCTGAAGAAAACCATACACAAATTCCCTCCGTATATAATAACGTTAAAGCTTTCAAGAGCAGAATCAGAAAGGAGGCCGCCTTTTCCAGGGTGGCTTCCCTATTTTAGCATTGTGCGTGTACGTTATATCTGGTATGATTTTAAATGTTGTTTTTCTATGTACTCGGTGCGCTATTAATCACCACAACGCGTATAAATCTCCGCACAGAAATACTTTCGAAATATTTTTCTGAATTAATACCGTGCTGCTGAAACTATTTCAAAACGGCTTTCGTAACTGAAGACATGTGCACGAAAAGAAACTGAACTGCACGGTTACAATTTTCCACAAAAAAATATTCAGTTATGAAAAAAAAGTCCGCTGAACTATTGATCACTCCTGAAAAAGCCAGCATTATTGAAATGCCGAAAGCAATGCATCGCCGGAATTTCCTTGTGCAACTCGGTTTCGGCGCTTCCGCTGCCGCATTTCTTGCAGCCTGTAAAAAAGATGATGATAATAATAACAAACCAGATGATGCCATCGACCTGGGCAGCGGCGATCCGGGAATTCTCAACTATGCCTATGCGTTAGAGCAGCTGGAAGCTGCATTCTACACCCAGGTGATCTCCTCTCCTTTCAGCGGCATAACCGCGTCCGAAACCGCGTTACTTACCGATATCCGCGATCATGAAATTGCACACCGGGAGTTTTTCAAAACCGCACTTGGCTCTGCAGCAATTCCTGCGCTTACACCGAATTTTTCCTCAATTAATTTCGGTGATCGCAGTTCGGTACTCGGCGCAGCAAAAACCTTCGAAGATCTTGGTGTGGCCGCTTATAACGGCGCAGGTAAACTGATACAATCCGAAGACTATCTTCTCCTCGCCGGGAAAATCGTTTCTGTTGAAGCACGCCATGCTGCTTACATCCGCGACCTGATCAGCAACGGCAGTTTTGCAGATAATACCGCTGTGGATGCAAATGGTCTTGATAAAGCCTTACCGCCTTCTGAAGTGCTGATGGCAGCTTCAGGTTTCCTGACATCAAAAATATACGGCGGCAACCTTCCCACTGCCTAGCATAACCGAAATTTTCGAAATTCCCAAAATCTGAAAAAATGAATATCAATAATATCATTACTGAAATTGAAAAAATAGATCCCGAAGTTTATGACAGGATGGATTCACGCCGGACTGCGATGAAAGGCTTTGCAAAGCTTGGAGCTAAGCTTGCGCTTACAGCTGTACCGCTGGCGCTCGGCGGTCTGTTCAAAAAATCTTATGGACAGGCAACCACATCGATAGTTGATGTATTGAATTATGCGCTCACCCTCGAATACCTCGAGTCAGAGTTTTATACGATGGGCTATGCAGCGGCAGGACTTATCCCTGCTGGTCCTGCGCAAGGTGCCATCATGACCATCCGGGATCACGAAGTTGCACATGTAGCTGCACTCAAAGCAACGATTGCGGCGTTGAACGGAACAGCTGTCGACAAACCTGATTTTGATTTTACCGCGGGTGGTGCATTTGCCAATGTGTTTACCAACTACGATACATTTCTCGCAGTGGCCCAGGCATTCGAGGATACAGGTGTGCGTGCCTATAAAGGACAGGCAGCTAAACTTATTTCCAACAATGATGTACTTACTGCTGCATTGCAGATCCATTCGGTGGAAGCGCGTCATGCATCGCATATTCGCCAGATGCGCCAGGCACGTAACACAGGTGTTACAAATAAACCATGGATAACGGGTAAGGATACCGGAGGAATCGGAGCCGCTGTTCAGCCTGTGTATAATGGAGAAGAAATAACCACGCAGGCAAACATAAACATCGCTGGTTTTAGCGGTATCAGTGCCAATGCTGCCTCTGAAGCTTTTGATGAACCATTGACGATGGAAGCGGTGCTGGATATTGTTACGCCGTTTTTAGCTTAACAGGCGATAAACAGCAGGCTGTTGATGAACACGCAGACTTACTGTTGTAACCATAAATAGCGGATGATGGTGTAAAAACCACAGAAGTGAAAAAGAATAGCTGAATGATGTGAGTAGGCATCAGCAGTACAGTACTGATCGCTGAAGTTTGAAACAGCTATTCTTCCCTGGAAATGCACAATCCCCGGCTTTGACCGGGGATTGGTGTTTAATATATTCAGGACTTATCAGCCTCGTTTAACCCGAAAAATTACTTTAGCGTTATAAGTCTTCGGTCCACCGGCACTATCTCTTAATATCGCATTGAAACCACCGGAAATAAATTCGCCCCGCACTCCGTATTGATTAACTTCCACTTTGGCCGAATCTTTCATTACAAGCTTTAAGGTTCCATTATTCACCTTGACTGTATGCAATGGATATTTACCCGGAGCAGCTTCACCGGTAAATGAAATATACGTATTGGGCCTGGGCTGATCTTTTCGCTTCACATCTATGACTGTTGCTCCACCCGTATACCTACCAGAAAGAAATGAATCTACCGGAGGCGAAAAGCCGAATTGAAGAGTATCACTAATGGTATAGTTGATATACTGATCAGCGGTATTGCCACAAGCCCGCTGATAATCTAACTGGTATTCACCGGATTCAACTTCTAAACTAAAAGGTTCGCTTTTTTCGCCCGTCTCTGTGTTCGTTACCGTTATTAATGCAGTTGCCTTAAAGTTGCTGCAACGACTGATCAGCACTGAAAAATTTCCATTTTCGATTTTAGCACGGTAATACATGTCATCCAGGAAAACATCAGTATAACCTTCCTGTAACAGATTACCTGAACATGTTACGGCACTACCGGAGATGGTTACCTGCTTCGCTTCAGGTACGGTCAAGACTACAATACCAAGATCAGAATCAGTGCCGAAAGGTCCGATATTCGATTCTGAAATCACAGCGCCACAGGAATTTAATACTTCCCGGCGCAATGGCGAGTTTGATGGTACCGGTCCCTGGACTACACCCGCTGAATCTGTCACTCCATACGATGAGGAATTATTTTGTGTATTTGTAAGTCGAACAGTAAAAAAGGGCAGTGAATGACCAGCATTATCAGTCAGTTTCATTTTCAGGGAAACGAATTCTCCAGGTTTGTCAACGTTCCAGAAACTAAAATGAGCCACTTCCCCAATGTAGAAATTTCCCTGCCTGGCAGCCATTCCCTGTTCAATCCATAAACCTGTAGTGTCATTAAAAAACCAGAGGGGAATAGTTTCAGGAGCCTGTGCCGACAGTGAAGCAGGGATTGGAAATTTAATGGTGGCTTTTTTACCTGAAGCGATATTCAGCTTTTCTCCGCCACTTCCTTCCAGCTCGACGGCAATCATACCAAAAGTCTGCAACAATTTCAATTGACTTGCAGAGTCAAGACCCGTCAGGTTGCCGGGCATCCTGGAATTAAGGTCGCTCGAAGTTGGATCAAGCCAGGCCGCATTCACTTTTACAGTTCCGTTATAAGCCGTATTGCCTGAAGTATTGATTATGCTGTTGGAACTGAACTCTACAGTGCTCCCACCGTCAATTGTAACCAGACCTCCTGCGCTCGCGGTAAAACTTCCTTTGTTGACCTTCGGAATCAATTCAATATTGACGTAGTTCACACTTCCCGATTGCACCATCAAAGTGCGGGTGCCTTTAAAATAACCTGTTTTCTCCAGAGTGACCGAGCCAGCTGTTTTGCCGATCTGAATATTGTTTAAATTAAAAATGCCATTCGCATCTGTCGTGGTGGTTGAGAGGTCTGAACGCACAGACGCATTTTCTACAGGTTTTCCATTTTCATCAAGCACCCGTCCCTGCACTGATGCAGTCACTTTTACATCTATAAAGGGATTTGGCGGCGGTTCAGGCGGAGGGACAGGTTCACCATCATGGTCTGTTTTCCTGCAGCCCAGAATCAGTATCAGCATTGAAAGATAGATAAGGTACTTTTTCATGGTACGGTCTAATCATGTTTTAATTAAATCACAGATTTTCAGCACACTAATAAACCCAAAAGCAGCCGGAATATTGCCTTTTCCGGGAGCATTTTTTATTAACGGCCACGTATTGGTGAACGGAACACCGGATATCGAAAATCAGGTAAAGTTGGTAACAGGTTCATGTAGACACTCAATAAAATGCGTAGGTGACTTTATACTGAAACACCCTCTGATTATTCCGGCTTTTCAGCATTTCCCACCAACAACAACATTCGAGTCAGTAGCGAAATCTTGTTGGTGTTCGCCTGGCTTATTAAAAAGTATGATTCTAACTTTTGCACGTCGAAACAGCAACAACGGAACCAAGTCCGCCCCCCACTTTCACGCAGCGAGAAAGGGTCGGGGATGACTCTGATCTGTTGGTGTTCGACTACGATTATAATTATCAAAGAGTATCAATTCACCCGTCGAAACACCAACAAATAAACCTATAGCAATTCGCAACAACTTCTCCCCTCTTTCGCGCAGCGAGAAAGGGCCGGGGATGAGTCTGATCTGGTGGTGTTCGACTACGATTATAATTATCAAAGAGTATCAATGCACCCGTCGAAACACCAACAAATAAATCTATAGCAATTCACAACAGCTTCTCCCCTCTTTCGCGCTGCGAGAGCGGGCCGGGGATGACTCTGATCTGTTGGTGTTCGACTACGATTATAATTATCAAAGAGTATCAATGCACCCGTCGTAACACCAACAAATAAACCGATAGCAATTCACAACAGCTTCTCCCCACTTTCGCGCAGCGAGAAAGGGCCGGGGATGACTCTGATCTGTTGGTGTTCGACTACGATTATAATTATCAAAGAGTATCAATGCACCCGTCGAAACAGCAACAAATAAATCTATAGCAATTCACAACAGATTCTCCCCTCTTTCGCGCTGCGAGAGAAGCCGGGGATGACTCTGATCTGTTGGTGTTCGACTACGATTATAATTATCAAAGAGTATCAATGCACCCGTCGTAACACCAACAAATAAACCTATAGCAATTCGCAACAACTTCTCCCCTCTTTCGCGCAGCGAGAAAGGGCCGGGGATGAGTCACAACTCCCTGTAATCAGCAATTATCCTGTCCGCGAGAAAAAGCTCCTCCTTCGGATGAGTGGTCGACAAAGCAATGACCTCCATCCCGGCAGCTTTTGCCGATTTTATTCCAACAACAGCATCTTCAAAAACAAGACAATTGTACGGTCTTACATCAAGTAATGCAGACGCTTTTAAATAAATTTCTGGATCAGGTTTGCCCTTTATAATATGAGCCGAGTTGACAATGACGCTGAAATATTTTTTGATCGGAATATGCTCAAACAGAAAATCAATATTGGGCTGAATTCCGGATGTAGCAATCGCCATCGGTATTTCGAGTTGCTTTAATTTCTCCAGAAGTTCCATCAATCCAGGCACCGGCGCGATATGCGGCGCATACATCTCGCGGTACACGGCTTCCTTCTCAAGCGCAAAAGTCGCACCTTCTTCCTTTGTTAAACTTCTTTTGTAAATATATTCCGCCGCATCGTGATTGGTGCGACCATTGATATTTGCATTGTACTCTTCTTCAGTAATTACAATCCCGAGATCGGAAATGTATTTCATCCATGATTTAAGATGAAAGGCATTGTTGTCGACAAGCGTACCATCCAGGTCGAATATGACCGCAGCTATCTGCCTTGATTCTATGATCTGTTGAATATTTTCTCTCATCCGATATAAATCAGGGATAAATGTATTTAAAAATCGGGAGTTGGGGGTACGTTTTAAGGTATCAGGCGGTAGATTAATGGCGGAAGGTTCAGTCAACTTTTACAATCACAAAATGAAAAGTCAACACACATAGGAAATAATCAGGAACAGGAAACAGAAAAAGCCAGGTATATTTCCCGCAAAGGAAATACAAAGAGCTTTCAATCGATATGATGAAAGCATTCCCTGGCGGCTCCTTTGCGAAATCCCCGGCTGTATGCTTGCCTGCCCGCCGAAGAGAAGCCCAGAAGGGCGGTTTGTTGTTACTGTCTGGTAAACTTTCACCGACTCACCATTCTTCTTCAAATCCGCAATCCGGCCTTACTTTGTGCAAATGACTTTATTGTTCCAAGTACCATCAAAGAAAAAATAAACTACCTATGTGGCATAACCGAAATTTGAACCAGACCGGAATTCTGCAACCCCGGCAGGCTGATTTACTTCACTGCATTTTCTATACAAAGCTTTTACTTTCACTATCGGAATAATGGGTTTGTGCGATTGGAGAGCCGCAATCCAGACCCTATCTTTTAAAATCGAAAAAACAACCGAAAGAATAAAAAAGCGATAAATCTGTTTCATATCCCCCGTTAACTCAATCAAAACCAATAAAAAAAATCAGATTAAACTTTCACGTTTTTGTGTTTCCGGAATGTCAGTGCAGTTGTGAAAAAAAATCATTTCTGACCTGATACCTGTTGGTAAGCATTTCCTATTACCAGATTCATAAACTTCATAAGAAAATATTTTAGTCATTGCACATCCGGCAACACACATTATAGAACGTTCTATTATGGTCAAAAGTTAAAATACACAGGCCATGACAATTACTAAGTGAGATTTCACAGTACCACTAACGTGGTATAGTAATTTCATTTTAGTAAAGATTGCAAAAGAAAAACGGTATACTATCGGATTATTCTTTCTAATTTAGAAATAGTTCTTTTCTGCTATTCACTTATCGGGTCATGCCCTATCGATTCTCCGGTTTAAGACTTTAGCAAAAAACGCCCTTAGCGTTTGATTTAATCGCCTTGTGATAAACATTTTGAACCCTATTCTTAAGGAAATGATGGCGAATTGTATGCCCTGTCTGCTTACAGATCGGCAACTGAATAGTCATGCAGTTAGCTGAAGTCGAATAAAACTCTCTCTCCCTAAAAGACATCCATCGCCATCAACGTCAGTGCAGGTAAAATCGGATCGTATGAAAATGTTCGATTGTCACTATAAAAATTGAGTATATGAAAAAGATCACTCCGTTAATTACGGTAGCAGTAATTTTTGCATGCATATTATATTCCTGTCAGAAAGATGGGACGCTTGATCCGAAATACTGGCCACCAAAAGATGATCACGGCCATTTGCAACAAACAAAAACTTTTTCATCAGCAGTTGTTGTTGACTGGATCAATTTACAACTTCAGATGCAAAAAATTCCGCTCCCCACCGGAACTGCGGGCCAGGCCAATGACCGCTGCCAGGCATATTGTGGTATTGCTCTGTATGAATCAGTAGTACCGGGAATGCCTTCTTATCGCAGCCTTGTTGGTCAGCTGACCGATTTCCCGGAAATGCCTTATCCCGAAAAAGGGAGAGCCTATCATTGGGGCGCTGCTGCCAATGCGGCACTTGCTGATATCAACCGCAAACTGTTTCCATCAACGGCTGATGCAAACAAAACGGCTATCAACGATCTCGAAAATAAATGGCTGGCCGATTTTGCCGATGAAGCTGGTCCTTCTACATTACAGCGTTCTGTTGCATTCGGAAAAGAAGTGGCAAAAAGAGTTTTTGAATGGGCCGCTACAGACGGTTCTGCAAATGTAAACCCGCCTTACGTTCCACCTACCGGAGATGGACTATGGGTTCCGACAGCATCAACTCCTCCTGCCGGGCCATACACTTTCCAACGAAGAGATCTTGTGCGTGGAAGTGACGACGGAACTGAGCTGGTGCCACCCCCTCCATTTTCAACCAGGGTTGGCTCTGATTTCTGGAACATGGTGAATGATGTCTATGTCAACTCAAAAAATCTGACCAATGATCAGAAAGCGTTGGTGGATTATTTCAAAGATGTGCCCGGTTATGCACCCGGCGGCACTTATGTTGCTTTGATGGCGCAGATACTGGAGCAGACGAACCCCAAACTGGATCAGGCTGCACTCACTTATGCGAAAGTAGGAATTGCACAATATGATGCGACTAATGTGCTATTTACCAATAAGTATATTTTCAACCTGATACGTCCGGTGACTTATATACAAGCTCATATTGATCCTGCATACGTAACTTATATTCCAACACCTAATCACCCTGAATTTCCATCAGGACATTCCACAACAGGTGGTGCTGCACTGGGGATGTTGCATCTCATTTATGGCGAAGAAATCAGGTTCACGTTGCACACATATGATTACCTGAATTATCCAACAAGGAGTTATACCGGTTTCACACAACTGATGAAGGATATTTCTACCAGTAGACTTTACGGAGGACTGCATTATCAGGCTACCCTTGATAAAAGTGAACAGCAGGGATTTAAAGTCGCACAGAATATTCTGAGTAGAATAAGATTTTCGAGATAATAAACACCTGGTATGATGAACTAAAAATCGCAGCAGGCCTGCGATTTTTTTTTATAATGATGGCAACCTGCGGACTTTTGACTATACTATTTCTAACAAACTATAAGATCCCTGCAATTCAGCGGAGACTCACCTCTGACGTGCTCTAAATTAACTAACCTTGAGACAATGCTTAAAGCAAGTGTCACTGCCAACAGCAACATTTTATTTAATAGTCAGGTGCATTTTAGATGCGTGATACGCAGCGAATGCTGTAAAATCATTGCACAAACAAAAGAATGATATCATACAAACCAGATATTTTTAAAATGGATGTTTGCTGCAATAAACTAAAAACTAATGTTCCTGCCTCCATACATGCCGGCCGGCAGGCAGGCTCCTGCCTCGAAGCTCCTACTCACTACTTCTTCCTGCTTACTCATTCGTCCTTCAATATCTCTTCACCAAAAAATTCACCCTGACTTTATACCTTGCGGAAGACGTACCACTATCACCCATATTGATCGAAATGGCACCCAAAAAATATTCGTTTCTGCCGCCCGTTTCTTCGAGATAAACGCTGCCATCGGTTCCTACCAGGTTGTATAGGCCATTGTTGATGTAAACGTCATGAACATAATTGCTGCCGGGAATAGTATTTGGAGTTAACTGTGATGACATTCGGATGCGCGGCTGATTTTTTCGAAAAGCCGATATTCCTCCGCCAAAACCTGGATACAGGTAAGACGAGATGGAATCCACCGTATCTGAAAAACCGGTAAAAATGGTGTCGCTGATCGTAAAGTTTACGTATTGTCCCAACGTCACACCGCACGCCAGTAAATTTCCGAGAGACAGATCACTGGTTCCCACTTCAGCAGTGAAAGTATTTGCACGCTGACCAGCATCAAGATCTGTTGCTGTAATTTCCGCATTTACATTTCCAGGAGTACACCGATTGATAACGATGGAAAAATTTCCATCTGAAACTTTTGACCGGTAATAAATTCCGTCAATAAAAATATCTGCAAAGCCATTATTCACCTTTGCTCCCGAACAGTTTTTTACTGCGCCACTGATTTTTATCGGATTGCGACCAGTGATGTTCAACATCATGTTTCCAAGATCAGTATTCCTTGTCAACGGCCCGATCTGCTGACTATAGGCAATTTGCCCGCAAAAATTATAAACATCCAATTTTAATATTGCATTCAGTGGCACAGCACCACTGACGGTACCACTGGAGTCCGTTGTACCAAAAGAAAATGCACCGGTCTGAATGTCTGCCAGTTTAACCAGGTAAAATGGAAGAGCGTATCCTTTACCGTTAGTTAACTTCATCGTAAGTGTCACAAAATCTCCTGGAACGTCAGCGTTCCAGAAACTAAAATGCGCAACTTTGCCGACATACATATTTCCTTCTTTTGTTGCAAAACCTTCTTTTCTCCACAATCCGGTGGTATCATCAAAATTCCATAGCGGTATCGTTGCAGGTGCATCAGCAATCATGGATGGTGGCACCGGAAATTTAACTGTTGCTGTTTTTCCAGGGGGAAGATCAAGGGTCTCTCCTGTTGAACTCTTCAATTCAATCGCCATCATGCCATAAGTTTTCAGCTGCTGCAGGTTGTTGATACTATCCAGCCCCATGAGATTACCCGGCATGATCGATGAGATTTTCGGATCGGTGGGATCGATATAGGCACCAGTCACAGTTACTTCTCCGGTATAAACAACTTCAGAGTATTTGTACAAAAGGTTTCCGGAAGCAATTTGTATTTCACTTCCGTTCCCGATATTGGCACCACCGCCCGATGATGTTTGAAACCGACCCCGTACAGTCTGCGGTATCAATTGGATTTTTACAAAATACACCCCATCGTCCGTCGCCATAAACGTCCTGATACCTTTGAAATAACCCTCATGCTCAGCCGAAACCCATGAGGCATTTTTACCGGTCTGCACATGATCAAAGAAAAAATTCCCGGAAGCATTGGTCGCCATAAATTTTGCTCCTGCATGTACGTACGCATTTTCCAACGGTCGCCCGTTCTCATCGACGACAATCCCCTGGATCGATGCAATCACTTTTGCATCGACATACGGCAATGGCGTAGCGCGGTTGTAAGGGTTGTACTTGTCTGTTTTCCTGCAGGTGAGTACAGTAACAGCGAGGATGATAAGAAACAGCTGTCTCATGTTAACAGCATTTAGTATGGTTAGAAATCTCTGAATGTTCGACAAGTACGAACAATGAGGCTTTTGTGATTTCCGGATTTTCAAGTTCAGATCTGGTATGGAAAATCAGGTGAAAGAAATCCTGTTTACAGTTCTGTCGTGTGAGTCCTGAAATTGATGTTCAGATAGCGGTGTATTCCTGGTGCAATATCCTGAATATTTATCAGATTTCTATAATAGCAATTTTGCTTGACCTGCCAAAAGCTGAGCCGGCGAGTCCCGCGACTTTTTGTATTATAATTGATACTTTACTTGCTGCAGATTTCCTGCAATTAAGCGAAGACTGCCTCGCACGTGACGAAAAGCAATTATTCACCTGTTGACATCTAAGGCGCGTCTCGCTACAAAATTTGAGCAGTTGACAACTGGTAATGTTTTGTGAAGCCGCGCATCCGTAACGCACTCGTCGCAAACCGCAGCCCCCTCCAGGCTGTTCCTATTGCCTCCTGCCTTTTGCCTATTGGCTTTTCTTTGATATATTTATCCCTAAACCAGACTGCTGCCATGCATTTTAATTCTTCTGCCCTGAAGTCTATTGCCTTTATTTTACTGACCCTGAGTGTCCTCGTTTTCGCCGACGCCTGCAATTCTGATTCAGGTCCCCGCATACTCGTCTTCTCCAAAACAAACGGCTTCAAGCATGCTTCCATCCCCGCAGCCAATGATGCACTGATCAAAATGGGAAAAGAAAAGGGTTTCGCCGTGGATACCACCACTGATGCTACCCTCTTCACCGACGATAAATTAAAAAAATACGACGCTGTAGTTTTTGCGAATACGACAAGAAATGTCCTGAATGCCAAACAGCAGGCCGCATTTGAACGCTTTATCCAGGCCGGTGGCGGTTATGTAGGTATTCACTCTGCCGCCGATACCGAATACGAATGGCCCTGGTACGGCAAACTAGTGGGTGCCTGGTTCAGCAGTCATCCATCAAATTCCAATGTGCGTAAAGCCAATGTACACATCACTGATACGTCTTTCATCGCTACCAAAGGTTTACCTGCCGTCTGGGAACGCACCGACGAATGGTACAACTATAAAAATATTTATTCAGGCATAAAGGTAGTTGCCAATCTCGATGAAGGAACCTACGAAGGCGGCACTAACGGCAACGACCACCCCATTTCCTGGTACCATGATTTTGATGGCGGTCGTGCGTTTTATACCGGTCTTGGTCATGAGATCAGCAACTATACCGATCCCGCTTTTCTGAATCATCTCTGGGGCGGATTGCAGTATGCGATGGGCAATGGGAAACTGGATTACGACAAAGCCTACGCTGTTGAAGTACCGGAAGAAAACCGTTTCGTAAAAACCGTACTGGTCAACGACCTCAGCGTTCCGATGGAACTCGCCGTATCTGATGAAGGCGAAGTATTTTATACGGAGCTCAGTACAGCGAACCTGTACATGTATGATGTTAAATCCGGTAAGAACAAACTCGTGCATCGTTTTGATGTTGCGAATAAAGGTGGCACCGGACTGATCGGCGTAACCCTGGATCCCAATTATTCCAAAAACCGTTTTATCTATCTCTACTATTCACCACCCACCGAAACAGAACCGATCGATTTTTATTTGTCGCGCTTTACGGTGAAGGCCGACAACACTCTTGACACCGCTTCTGAAAAAATATTGCTGAAAGTTCCCGTGCAGATCAACAGCGGCGCGCATCATGGCGGCTCGCTGGCCTGGGATAAGGATGGCAATTTATATCTCTCTACCGGCGACAGCACCACGCCTTTTCCCTCGGATGGTTATTCGCCGATGGATGAACGGCCCGAAAAAGAATTTTACAGCCAGGATGCGCAACGTTCTTCCGCCAACACCAATGATTTCAAAGGAAAGATATTAAGGATACATCCCGAACCCGATGGCAGCTATACGATACCGAAAGGCAATCTCTTTCCACCGGGTACAGAAAAAACAAAGCCGGAGATCTATGTGATGGGCTGCCGCAATCCTTATCGTATTGCAGTGAATCCGCAGACATCTACTGTATATTGGGGCGAAATTGGTCCGGATGCAGGTAATGATAGTCCCGAGCGTGGTCCGCGCGGTTATGATGAATTCAACCAGGCAAAAACCGCGGGATTCTATGGCTGGCCTTATTTTGTGGGTAATAACCAGGCCTATGCCGACTGGGATTTCGCGACCAAAAAAGGCGGACCGAAATTCGTTGCTGATGCACCGGAAAACAATTCACCCAACAATACCGGTCTGAATAAATTACCACCTGCACGTGCTGCAATGATCTTTTATCCTTACGCAGCTTCCGATAGTTTTCCTGAGCTGGGTGCCGGTGGTCGCAGTGCCATGGCCGGACAATTTTACACTTACGATAAATCTGCATCATTCGCGACATCTTCGGGATCTTCTTCATCTGCGTCATCAGCGCAATCTGCGGGAGCATTCCCCGAGTATTACAATGGCGCCCTCTTTGTTTTCGACTGGATGCGCAACTGGGTACTGGCTTTGCGTTTCGATAAGGATGAAAACTATCTGCGCAGCGAACCCTTCATGGCCGCGAATGGTGATTTCCGCAGACCGATCGATCTTGCCTTTGGTAAAGACGGCGTGATGTACATGCTCGAATACGGTTCTGTATATGGCGCAGACAATGATGATGCACGACTGGTGAAAATCGAATACAAAACAGGTAACCGTCCGCCGGTAGCGAATGCATTTATCCGCGACAGTGCTGCACAGGCGAGTCTTGCTGCGCGTGTATATCTTACTTCCGAGAACCGCGCCTATCCCAAACCAAAAGAGATTGCCGGTCCGGCGCCGTTGCGTGTATTGTTTTCGTCTATGGGTTCCAGTGACCCGGACGATGATGATGTGGTGAGCTACGAATGGCAGTTTGAAAATGCAAATGACACATCAACATCGGCTAATCCCGTACATGTATTTACGAAGCCCGGAAATTACAAAGTAGTGCTCACTGCCAAAGACCTGAACGGCGGAAAGGCAACTGATACCGTGCAGGTGCGCGTAGGTAACGCGATGCCCGTAGTGGAGATTGCTTCTAAACAGAACAAGAGTTTTTACTGGCCGGGTGAAGTGTTTGATTATGCGGTAAAAGTGTCGGATGCAGAAGATGGTGCTGACCTGAGCAGTAAAGCTGTGGTGTATTACAGCTATAACAAAGATGCAGGCAATTTATCTAATGACGCAGCCACATTAAAATCACGTGCAGGACTAACCGCAGAGAATCCGCATCCTGGTGCGGCACTGATTGCGTCGAATGATTGCAAGGCCTGTCATACCGTGAACAGTGTTTCCGTAGGTCCCTCCTACACTGCCGTAGCGGAAAGGTATAAGGATGATAAAGGAGCATTGGCAAAACTCAGTCAGAAAGTCATCGCCGGCGGCGGTGGTAACTGGGGTAAGGAGCATGTCATGGCTGCGCATCCGCAGCTCGCGCCTTCGGATGTGAGCGAGATGGTGAAATATATTCTCTCGCTTGCTGACGCCCGGGTACAACCGAAAAACATTGCACCGAATGGTAACCTGCAGCTCAATGCAGGCAAGGCCGATGATCCTGCAGGGATGTACACCATCGTTGCAACCTATGCCGACAAAGGTGCCGGCCTGGTAGGTGCACTCACTGGTTATGAAGTGATCAGTCTGCGCAGTGCGGATGTCAAACCTGTGCAGGCCGATGCGCATCCCGGCTTTGGGCGCTTCGGTCGTAACCTCAGCGGCGGCGGTCATGGTGCGCATATACTGTTGAAGAATATCGACCTCACCCATATCAAAAAGATCTCTTTCGAACTCAGCTCCGACAAAGGCGGAGCTATTGAAGTCCGTAAAGATTCATACGCCGGGCCCATCATAGCTACGGCAACGTTTGATACAACAGCGAAAGGCACCAAGGCCTGGGTAGCTGCGCCGTTGACTTCGGCGATGGACGGAAGGCATGATCTGTATTTTGTGGTGGTGAAAAGGAGTAAACCAGATAACGGGGTGGTGAATGTAGGGACGGTGAGGTTTGAGAGGTGAGTATTTATATATTTATTTCTTTATAAAGTTGTAATAATTATTTTCTATTATAAATATATTAATAGTGCATTTTATTAACAAATATGTAGCATCAACATAGGAAACATCTCAAACTATTTGTACATTTTAATTTGAAGCTTTGACAAGAATAAGTTGAAAATTTTAGCCAGGAAAACAAGAGTGAAAAATTAGTAGGGCGTAAACGATGTTAGCTCTAATCGATGACATTAAATTGAATACAAAAAGTATAAACTTTCACGTATTAGAATGTTCATCCAATTTGAAAATGAATTGCTCTACTTTTGTAAATTCAATGAGGAATATGACCTGCTTGTAACTAGATAAATGAGAAAGTCACCACCAGATATTCTCCTCATCTGAATCAGGCACCTTTCTCTCCACAGAATCAATCGGAGTTCTCACAGTACTATTTCTGTACCAGCTTTTTTGATTGTCAGATATTTTCTCAACGGCAGGTGCCACCTTTTTTCGTAACTCTTCATAAGCCGGACACGGGTTATCGCAGATCGCCAGTTGCAGGTACTCGACAACTTTTTCTCGCTGGGGAAAACATTCCCAATCCGGCAGTTGCTTCAGCATTGATTCCGGCAGACTTGCGCTTTGTGGAATGAATTTTTGAATAAGGTCGAGATACGAATGGCGAAGGACGAATGCTGAATGCGTTTAGATTAAAATCAAATGAACATCAAACCGCAGAGAAACAGCCAAGTGAAGCGCAGAGGAACAGCCGAGAAAAACTTACAACTTATAACCTATCACTTATAGCTTCTTTTTGTTTCCTTTGCGGGCTGTATTCCCGGCTGTTCGCCTTTGCGGTTTGACTTTAGAATGCCAAAGGCCGAATTGAAACAGCTTGAAATTTTAACCAGCGAAAAGGCAAAACACAGAGGCGACAGCCGAGTGTTTCACAGAGGATCAGCCGAGGATGAGACCTAACAGGTTTTCAAAACCTGTTAGGTCTGTGAGCGTCGCTCCGGTATTACTCTGTGGGCTGTTCCTCGGTGCTTTCTGTGTTTTGATTTTAAAATGAGATATTCAATCGCTGAATGTCACAAAATTCACCAGTTTTGCGTCATTCAATGATGGCTCAGTCAAACACGCTACTATAATGAAAAAGTTTTTTCTTCTCCTGGCAATGATCACTGGTGCTTTCACATCATTCTCCCAGCAAGGTCAGCAACTCATCGATTCACTCATCAAACAACTCCCGCAATCAAAAGACGATTCCGCCAAAGTGATGATGCTGAATGACATCAGCCTTGGTTATTATTCCATCAATCCTGATGAAGGCTTGAAGTATGGCAACCAGGCCCTTCAGCTGGCGCAGAAAATCAAATGGAAAAGAGGAGAAGCATTTGCCAATAAAGTGATCGCAGGGAATTATGGTTTTGGAAAATCGGATTATGCAAAAGCGCTGGAATATGCACTAAGATCATGGGAACAGTTCAGGGCGATCGGAGATAAAATCGGCGAAGCAAAGATCCTGGGAGATATCGGTGTGGTGTACTGGTTTCAATCCGATTATCCGAATGCATTGAAATATTATTTTGATGCGTTGCGGATCAATGAAGAGCTCGATATTAAAAATGAAATCGCGGCGACACTCAACAATATTGGTCTGGTATATTACAGCCAGGAAGATTTAAATAAAGCACTGGAATATATTCTCCGGGCCAATAAGATTGATGAGGAACTGGGAAATAAAGCCGGGGTGGCTTCGAACTTAGGTAATATCGGAGAGTTGTATATGAACTTATCCGATACGGCGAAAGCCTTGGAATACGACCTGAAAGCGCTGCAGTTGAATGAAGAGCTGGGCGACAAAAACGGCATCGCCCGGACGCTCGGTAATCTCGGCGCTGTGTATGCCAGTAAAAAGGAATTTCCGAAAGCACTCGATTACTACCGCGAGTCGTTGGCGATGAATGAAGACATCGGGAATAAAATGGGCGTCGGCCGGGTGCTGGGAAATATCGGCGGCACTTACCTGAAGATGGCCAATGATAGTATAATCATGAGCAACCCCAGAATTTCAGGTGATCTGCCGCGAAAGAAATCGATTCTGTTGCAGCAGGCAAATGATTATACCAGCCGCGGCATTATCATTTTGAAAGAGATCGGTGATCTGAACAATCTGTTCCGGAGCTATGAGCGGTTGAGTGAAATACAGGAGCAGGAAAACAATTACAAAGGCGCATTGGAAAGTTACCGGAACTTTACACTGATCAAGGATTCTGTGTACAGCATGGAAAAAGACAAGAAGCTCACGGAAACGGCCATGCGATATGATTTTGATAAAAAAGAAGCCGCTACCAAAGCTGAACAGGAGAAAAAAGATATTCATCAACGGAATATCCGGAATTCCATTGTTGCGGGGGCTGTTGTATTGCTGTTATTGCTTATCGTATTTATTGAACGTTACCGCTCCAAACAAAAAACGAATAAAGAGCTCGCTGCGGCATACGAAAATCTTAAAGCAACGCAGCAGCAGTTGATTCAATCCGAAAAGATGGCTGCCTTTGGTGTGATGGCTACCCGCATGGCGCATGAGATTCAGAACCCGCTGAACTTTGTGAATAATTTTTCGGATGTGTCAAAGCATTTGCTGGAGGAAATCGAACATCCGCATTCCGAAGAAGAGAAAAAAGAAGCGATTCATACATTGGCTATCAACCTGGAGAAAATACATCATCATGGCACCAGGGCTTCGCGGATTATATATCAGTTGCAGGAGCATGCAAGGGCGGGCACAGCGCAGGAGTTTTTTGAAGAAGATTCGAATTAGTTTCTTCTGATGTGCCTATGGTTCCTATGTGCGCTATGTGGTTCAGGCTTGTAGTTTTTTTTGAACCACATAGGGCATATAAGGCACAGAAGACACATAGCATTATCCTTTGTGTCTATGTTTCCTATGTGCGCTATGTGGTTCAAAGCTTGTAGTTTTTTTTGAATCACATAGGGCATTTAAGGAACATAGGACACAATAGAGATTTTCGGTTTGCCTTTGGAATCAACCAGCGGAACATCAAACCGCAAAGGAAACAGCCAAGGTTTTCGCAAAGGAACAGCCAAGAGGACGACGTATGATGGTCTATTAATTAAATGTCTTCACAAGGGAAATTCTGATATTATTCTCAAGAGATCACTTATAACTTCATCACCTATAACTTATAACTTCTTTGTATTCCCTTTGCGGGCTGTATCCTGGCTGTTCTCCTTGCCTGCCCGCCGAAGCGAAGCGCAGGTGGGCGGTTTGACTTTTTAAGCTGTCAGCAAAACCTCATAACACAGAGGAAACAACCGAGTGTCTCACAGAGGAGCAGCCCGAGACTCATGTACTTCTCAGTGGGCTTTACCCCGGCTGATCTCTCTGTGTTCTGACTTTACCATGTTTGCAATTGATGCACGCTTTTGGTCAATACATTACCCTGTAATATCAAATAGACACTAATCCCGGTTCCAGATAAAACCTGTATCTTATTTTCGTTCCGTATCAACACCTGAACACATGTTTTTAAAATCAGTTCTCACCGCTTTCATCCTGCTTTTCGCCTGCACAATTGCAAAAGCCCAAAATACAACACCTGAAAAATTCATCTCAGATACGCTCCTCATCATCAAAAAAAATCCTGCAAAAGGATTTCATAACGACTACATCTTATTCATTCCGAAAGGAGCACCTAAAGGTAAAAAACTATTCCTGCTGGTGGAACCCAACAACACCGGCAAATTGTCCGACAGCATTGAAGTACATACAGAACACGCCATTCATCTCGCATCCAAAAGTTCAGTCGGGAATAATATTTCCACCGAACTCAGGATTCCATTGCTGGTACCAATTTTTCCGAGGCCATTGAAGGATTCGCTGATGTACACACATGCGCTCGACAGAGACGTCATGGTGGAAAAATCGCCAATCCTGAAAAGACTGGATCTGCAATTGTTAGCCATGGTAGAAGATGCACGTACAGTATTGGCATCGATGCATATCCAGATGGAAACTAAATTCTTCATGAGTGGCTTTTCAGCATCCGGAACATTTACGAATCGATTTTCATTTATTCATCCTGATAAAATACAGGCGCTTGCTATCGGCGGATTCAATGGCGAACTGATGTTCCCGGTAAAAGACCTCAGGGGCGTCCCGCTCAACTACCCTATCGGTATCTACGACTTCAATAAATTGTTTAAAACAAAATTTGACGAAGCCAGCTACAGATCAATTCCACAATATATCTACATGGGAAAGCTGGACGAAAACGATGCTGTCCGGTATGATGATGCTTACAGCGAAAGTGAAAGAAGACTCATCAACAACTATATCGCTGATAATGTACAGCAAAGATATCTTGCGTGTCAAAGGATGTATAAAGAGCATAACATCAATGCCACTTTCAAAACATGGGAAAACATCGGCCACTGGACGACGGGGCAAATGAACCTGGAAGTGATCAAGTTTTTCCTGGCGCAGATACGTGAGTGGCAACAGGCAACAGGCAGCAGGTAATTTTACTTAGGTTGATGAATATCGATGCTCATATAAATGTATGAACCCGATCCCCTCCTACCTTAGCATCAACGTTGTTTGCTTTGAAAGCTTAATAAAAAACACAAGTTGCGCATGAAGAATATGCAAGTGACGCAAAAGTTGTTTGCTGGTTTATCTTTCGCGACGTATTGGTTATGTCAGTGACACGATGACATTTCTATAAATTCCGTTCATTCAGAACGCTTCTGCGGCGCGGAAAACTGGTTCTCAGCAAATGATATTTTTTCCTACAAACCGGATGCTCCTGAGGAACAAAAAACAGGAACATGAATGCACAGTTACGACAGGAAGTATCGCGACCTACACTTTGAATGAACATTCCATTCAACGTCCTAAGAATGTGTATTAATTATGGTCATTCCCAAATTTCAACGTCTTCTTTCGCTCCAGAGCACCGCCCTGTATGTAGCAGCTATCCTCGAATTTGAAACCAACATATCGCTCGAGTTGAGCGTCCGGTATCAACCGAAGAATGAAGTGTGCGTACTTGTCGGATATTAACTACCAGCCGAAGATGTGTGGAGTTGCCGGATTTTCATACCTGGTATCGCTTTTGAAACAATTGACTTTATTATCTATTTTTTATTCTCTGGTTTTGACCATAAAAATACCGAATGCTGAATGGCAGAAGTACGAACAGATCGGGCATATAAATTCACACCAAACCAGCAGCAAACCACAAAGCAAAGGACGGATGATTCACAGAGGAGTAGCCTGGAATAGAAGGATAATTGGCATTGCCATCAAAAAAGTGCTTTGTTGACAATTTTCTTTTCCGATCCTGAGTTCCATTGGAGGCTCAATCCTACACTCGCAGGTTGCTTACCCGGGACATTTCCCGTACTGCGTTGCGATTCCTTATAAGCCTTAACACTTATTCCGCTTTTCTTTACATTCTGACGCCCCGCAATACTGATGGGTACAGCAATAACCATCATAAGCAAACCAGTGACCAATAGCACAAGGCCGGTCCAGCCTTGCGCATCCGTGCCTTCTGAATAAGCGTAAGCCGCTAAAATGGTTCCGCTGATGGCAAGCGCACCGCCGGTGATCAGTACAATTTTTGATGCTTTCATTTGTTTTCTTCCTTTCAGAAACCGGGTGGTATCAGCAATCGATGGAGGTAGTGTATCCGTTCCGATTCCAGGGTTGAAGATGACGAGGTTGGTTGCTTTGGCTTTAGCTTCAATGTTTAGCGGTGAGCTCAACAAAAAGCCTGTAGTGACGAGAAATGAGATTTGTAATAACAGCCTTTTCATTTTATTACACTTTATTGATCAAATCTAAATGTCCGACACCGACGATCAGAAAATCAGGTCTTGCAAAAAATTGCAAATAGAAATTCTGTTACACTCCGGTCATTAAAAGGGAAGGGATCATAGGCGAGAAAGGCCTTCATGTCATGCAGTTCATGAATGTAAGCAGAATTTAAATATCAGCAATACCACTAATCGGCTATGCGGATCCGGTAGAATGGTGAGCTTTCTCATGCTGATCAAAGGGAAAAGAGAGACGGCTAAAAAGGGAGTTTAAATTCAGACTTTTCGAACAACCAACCGCAAAGTATACAGCCTGATTTTCGAAGGAACAGCAAAGAAAGACCTGCAATTTCTTTTTATTCCCTTTGTGGGTCCGCATCCCGGCTGTTCTCTTTGAGGTATGACTTTAAAAAAGGCCGAAATTGCGAAAGACGAATTGAGATCACTTTATTCAGGAATTTGAACCACATAGGGCACATAAGGCACAGAAGACAGATAGCATTCTTCTATGTGCCTATGTTTTCTATGATAACTATGTGGTTCAAAAATAGTCGCGCAAATCAGTACCATCACAATCACTCCGTCTTCAGGTTCTCCACCGGATTTGCATTAGCCGCCGACAGCGTCTGCGATAAAACAGTGAGTAGCCCAAAAAACAACAAGATGATAAGGCTGACAAACACTTCAAAAAATCCGCAGGAATCTGGTAAACGATTTGCAAAAGAAATTAAGATCACTTTATTCAGGAATTTGAACCACATAGGGCACATAAGGCACAGAAGACACATAGCATTCTTCTATGTGCCTATGTTTTTCTATGATAACTATGTGGTTCAAAAATGTAAAGTAAATCAGTACCATTACAATCACTCTGTCTTCAGGTTCTCCACCGGATTTGCATTAGCCGCCGACAGCGTCTGCGATAAAACAGCGAGTAGCCCAAAAAACAACAAGTTGATAAGGCTGACAAACACTTCGAAAAATCCGCAGGAATCTGGTAAACGATTTGCAAAAAAAATTAAGATCACTTTATTCAGGAATTTGAACCACATAGGGCACATAAGGCACAGAAGACAGATAGCATTCTCCTATGTGCCTATGTTTTTCTATGATAACTATGTGGTTCAAAAATAGTCGCGTAAATCACCACCATTACAATCACTCGGGCTTCAGGTTCTCCACCAGATTTGCATTAGCCGCCGACAGCGTCTGCGATAAAACAGTAAGTAGCCCAAAAAACAACAAGATGATAAGGCTGACAAACACTTCGAAAAATCCGCAGGAATCTGGTAAACGATTTGCAAAAGAAATTAAGATCACTTTATTCAGGAATTTGAACCACATAGGGCACATAAGGTACAGAAGACACACAGCATTCTTCTATGTGCCTATGTTTTTCTATGATAACTATGTGGTTCAAAAATAGTCGCGCAAATCAGTACCATCACAATCACTCTGACTTCAGGTTCTCCACCGGATTTGCATTTGCGGCCGTCAGTGTCTGCGATAAAACAGTGAGTAGCCCAAAAAAGAACATGATGATAAGGCTGACAAACACTTCGAAAAATCCGCAGGAATCTGGTAAACGATTTGCAAAAAAAATTAAGATCACTTTATTCAGGAATTTGAACCACATAGGGCACATAAGGCACAGAAGACACACAGCATTCTTCTATGTGCCTATGTTTTTCTATGATAACTATGTGGTTCAAAAATAGTCGCGTAAATCACCACCATTACAATCACTCTGTCTTCAGGTTCTCCACCGGATTTGCATTTGCAGCCGACAGCGTCTGCGATAAAACAGTGAGTAGCCCAAAAAACAACAAGATGATAAGGCTGACAAACACTTCGAAAAATCCGCAGGAATCTGATAAACGATTTGCAAAAGAAATTAAGATCACTTTATTCAGGAATTTGAACCACATAGGGCACATAAGGCACAGAAGACACATAGCATTCTCCTATGTGCCTATGTTTTTCTATGATAACTATGTGGTTCAAAAATAGTCGCGCAAATCAGTACCATCACAATCACTCCGTCTTCAGGTTCTCCACCGGATTTGCATTTGCGGCCGTCAGTGTCTGCGACAGAACGGTAAGAAGTCCAAAGAACAACATGATCAGCAAACTGACAAACACCTCAAAAAATCCGATCGAAATACTATAATACTGTGTATTCGCCAGCACATGTGTAAACAGAAAATACATGATTGGCGTTGTAATGATGCTGGCGATAACCATGAGCATCACGAAGTCTTTGGATAGAAGAACAACGAGATTGTTTACTGAAGCCCCTAACACTTTCCTGATACCAATTTCTTTAACACGCTTTTTGATGGTGAAGGAAACAGTACCCAATAACCCAAGACAGGCTACGGTGATGGCGAGTAACCCTAAGAATCCCCAGAGCTTCATGACCATGATATAAAAATTATATGCTTCTTTGATCTCGTCTGAAAATAACTGCGCAGTGAATGGTCCCTGCCCTCCTATTTTTTTCCATAATTGTTCCATCGCCTTTATACTTTCGACGCCGTTATCTGCTTTCAGCCTGATATTGGCATAGGCGAATTTTTCAGGATCATATTCGAAGAAAAATGGTGCAATAACATCTTTCAGTCCGGCATAGTGAAAACTCTTCAGCACACCAGCAATGCGAAATTCGCTGCTGTCTGTTAACGTAATTATCTTATTAATTGCAGCTGCAGGTTCGTTCAGGTGCAGCGCTTTCACAAATTCCTCATTGACGATAATAAATCTTGACTTGTCAGATGCATTGCCACTGAAATTATTACCTGCAAGAAATGGTAGTTGAACATTTGATATAAATGCATCATCTACCGACATGGAATTGACCATCACCGAATCCAGTCCATCAGCAGTTTTAATATATCGTTCTGCAGAGGTGCCGATACCCAGGATATGCGATGATAATGATACGCGTTGAACCATGGGTAGTTTCTGAAACTCATTTTTGAAAATCTGCGGATCGAGATTCTGTAAACTCGCATCCACTACCTGCGCCTGGTCAAAACCAAGATCATAATTCACAGAATATTTATACTGTCGCATCGAGATCACCACGGACATGATGAACCCTAATGAAATAATAAACTGAAGCGTCAGTACAAATTTTTTAAACAATGAGCGGCCGCTGGTTTTTATTTCTTTGCCCTTCAACGCCACTGTTGCCGGAATTTTAGAAAAATAAGACGCAGGAACCAACCCTGCCAGTGCTCCCACCATTACAGCAAAAACCAGGAAACCTGCAAAAGTTTCCCATGTAGGCGAAAGATC
Organism: Pollutibacter soli; assembly: GCA_029269725.1. Taxonomy (GTDB): domain Bacteria; phylum Bacteroidota; class Bacteroidia; order Chitinophagales; family Chitinophagaceae; genus Pollutibacter; species Pollutibacter soli. Next base: position 1,027,570 of record JARJHS010000001.1, read on the forward strand.
GACCGGTGATGTTTCTACCATCTGTGCGAGGAAATGTTTTCTTACAATTTCATAAATGAGGAAGGAAAGTATGAGTGCCAATAGTGCAATGGTTACTGATTCGATAACAAACTGCATGATGGTCTCTTTCTTTCGCCCGCCCATTACTTTTCTCACTCCAATTTCCTTCATCCGTTCAAGCGATTTAGAGATGGATAAATTGATATAATTGGTACACGCAGGAACGAGTACGATCAGTGTAATGGCGCCCGTGATAAACAGCATCAGGTAACTCCAGTTTGCTCCGATAGGATCTGATAATTCAGGGCCCGGGGTTATATCATTCAACGCCTGTAATTTAAAAGCGGCGGAAACATTCTTCTGTTCATATCTTTCCTTCGCTATGCGATTCAGGAGACTGTTGATATTATTTTTGTTAGCGTCTTTCCGGAGAAGCATGTACACAAACGATCCACGGAAGGATGTCCATTCATCAATATTCTGCACAGAAGGCAGTTTTCCATACGATTGCAAAGTGCTGTAGGATGCAACAGCGCCAAAATGCATGTGGGTGTTTTCAGGCAGGTCTTTGAAAATCCCGGTGATCAGGAAGCTCCCATAGCCTTCCAGGTCGATGATTTTACCTGTCGGCTCTTCGTCACCAAAAATTTTCGTCGCCTCTGTCTCGGAAAGGACGATTGTGTTTGGATTATTGATAGCGGTCGCTTTATCTCCTTTCAAAAAGGGGTAATTGAACATGTCAAAAAATCCAGGATCCGCAAAATACCCGTTGAGTTCAATTTTCTTATCACCATACACGGCATTGGCATAGAGCGAACGGTGGATCCTGACTACTTTTTCCACCCCGGTAAATCCTTTGATATACTCAGTCAGCGCTGCGGGAGCTGATGCAAACTTTGGGTTTTCCTGTTTATCGTAGAGTTGTGAGGTAACACGATATATGCGGTCTCCATCAGGGTGAAAATCATCGAACCTCGACAGGAATGCCAGCAGTCCGATAAACAGCAAAGTGAGCGACATCCCCAGCGCAAGGCCGATCACATTCAGGGTCGTGAAGAATTTATTCTTGATGAGATTGCGAATGGCGGTCTTTAAAAAATTCCGAAACATGGGTTAAAGATTTATTTGATCACAAGGTGTTTAACTCCGCATCTGTTGAGCTTAGTTATTTGGTTGCTTAAGATAACTGATGAGCTTGAACAGCTACAGGAATTTCGACAGGCCACTTGTAATTTTGTGATCAGCGGTCCATAAATACAAATTTTTAGAAGAGTGCTGTGGACGTATAGAAAGCGATTTGCGGTCGCAGCCATTTTGTTGAAGCAAAAAACATAGGGCACATAGATATTCCGGCATTATACTTTTTATTTTTCTCCATTTTACATTAACTGCAGTTGCGGAACATCAAACCGCAAAGAAAACAGCCAAGCTTTGCGCAAAGGAACAGCCAAGGAAATTCGAATGACGAAGTGAAAGCTATCCAAATTGGAAATTCTGATTTAACCGCAAGCGATAACTTATAACATAATCACCTATAACTTATAACTTCTTTGTATTTTCTTTGCGGGCTGTACCTTGGCTGTTTTCATTGCGGTTTGACTTTGATAAACGTAGCTCCAGCAACGTATAATTGAAAAAGTTTCATCTAAGCAAAAGCTGAACGATCAGCCAAAAGGATAGCCCTGGCAATTTTCTTTGTGCCTATGTTTTACTATGATAACTATGTGGCTCAGAAAAAAGTTGCTAAGTAAGAATACGATCTGAGGTTTCGAAAAGGCATTAAAACTCAAAAATCATTGCTTCAGAATCCTCTGCAATTGCCTGGCCGATTTGAACCCGCATTTAGAAGCGATATACTCAATCGTATATTCCGGGTTATTCAACATTGTATTTGCATACTCTCGTCTCAGCTGCGTCAGGTATTCGAGAATCGTACAACCCGTTTTCTCTTTAAAAACCCTGCTGAGATTCCTGGGACTCATGCCCACAAGTGACGAAAGAGATTCAATGCTATTTTCTTTGGAAAGATGGTCAATCAAATAATCCTGCACTTCATGCACCTGCGGATGAATATGATTGCGGTAATCAAGATAAATACTTTGCTGCTTGTGTGAACCACTTCTCCGATGATACACCACCAGGCCTCTTGCCACCTTATGAGTGAAAAACGGTCCTTTTAAATCTTCAAGAATAGCCAATGCCAGATCAATACCTGCACTGATGCCTGCACTGGTATACACGTTATTGCTCTTCACAAACAAAATATCCGCTAACACTTTTGCATTTGGAAATTGCACCTGTAACGCTTTCACCCTTCGCCAGTGGGTGGTACATTCCGTGTCCTTCAGCAACCCTGCATGACCCAATGCAAATGCGCCCGTGCAAATAGAACAACAGGTAATTTTATTGTCAGAACATTCTTTCAGCCATTTGAAAAAGGCTCTTTCTCCCTTGAATTCAAAACTGTTTACATATTCATTATCCATCCCTGGCACAAAAATAAAATCACCTTCTTTTAATTTTGCTTCACTGAAATGTTTGAGTTTTTCAAATCCAAGACCAGCCGTACTGATGGGATTCTCCTGGTATTGGTAAAACTCTATTTCAATTTCATAACCATGAACTTTAGCCTCAGTAAAAACCTGTACCGGCCCCGCAAAATCCAGCAATTCAACCGTGGGAGGAATAATAAAAACGACCTTTTTCATATAGTGAATGTAAAAATTGTTTTAAATAAAATCAGACGATATTCTGAGCTCAAAGATTACAATGACAGCCCGGAACTGCCTAATGTTTCCTTACGGGAATCTCTGACAACTCCCTGCTGTAAAACGACCAGGTAAATTCCAAAAGTGAAATCGATAGACAAACAAAACAAGTCATAATGCGGAGGAATCAAACCTGGATTCTGAAATAATGAATACAACCAATCCCAGATACCATGAAGAAAAAATCCTCCCGCCAGTACATAAAGTCCTTTTCTCACCCCATAGTAGGATAAAAACAGAAAGAATACTGCCTGTACGATATTTATTATCAACGCCTGCCAATCCATCCAGGCAAATCCCACATACAGAAAGCCGATTGCCGTTAGTATCAGACCGTAAACCAGTTTCTTGTCCATATGCTTCAAACCTGTAAAAAGCAGTATGATGATGAACCCCAGGGAAATTCCTATGATTGAAGAAGTCATTGTAACAAATTTTATTTATGATTTAATCCATGTGTCGATTAGAAAGCCGTTCACTTTTTAAGAATTGCTTTTTAAAAGTAAAATGATTGATCTCTGTTTCTCCTATACTTACAGGTAATGGATTGACACGAAGTTATACCCGACTGATTGTCCTCACAGGACTATTAAGCGTCAGATACGGACAGGGATTCGGGGGGCTTTGCAGAAGCGAAAAATATTTTAAGTATAGCTAATAGAAACTGCCAACTCCAATCCCCTATCTATTTTGAAAATAGAAGTTCAATCCTTTAACAATATTTGGATTTCTTGATGGCATATGCCCCGCATTGCTCTCGGAATATTTTGAAAGTGTAATATTGGAGTAATTGTTTTGCAACACCTGGTAAAATGTTTCAAAGGGAGCAAGCATTCTGTCTTTTTCTTCATTTTCACCAATACCCATAAACACAAGTTGTTTTTTGTATTTATTATTTATCCTGTTTTCTTCTTCCATGTCCAGCATCACATACTTATCAAACCAAAGTGATGGACTTAGTATAATATAATTACCAAACACTTTGCCATTGATTGCGAAAGCATAAGCTCCAAACAAACCACCATACGAATGACCAAGGATCACGCGACTTTCCCTGGTAGTATCTGCGTTAAAATCCTGCTCCATCTTTGGAATTAGCTGTGTTTCGATGAATTGCAGAAATTGTGGAGCGCCACCTGTTACTGAACTCATTTTTGTTGGCGTATAATCGATGCTACGGTCGCGACCATACCCTATGCTTACCACCAGCACATTCTTTTTGTTATAAGTACCAGAAATCTCTTTGCACTTGTTGGCAACGAATCCAAAAATCTCTTTACCGTCCAGAACGTAGATCGTTGCATATTTTTCGGCTGGGTTGTAGGAATCAGGCAGCCCTACTTTGATGCTGTAAGATGCCCCATACAAGTCGGCCCGTAAAACAAACTCCTTCGTTATACCGGAATTAAATACTTCCTTGGTACAGGAATGTAACAACAGCGTAAGAAATAATACTGCTGCAGTCATCTGCGGTTTTTTGAAAAATGCGGTCATGATTTTCATTTGAATAATTTTTATTGTGAATTTGATAATCAAAGTTAATGTCGGGTTTAGGCGATGATAAAGACAGCATGATGTCAGAAAAGGACAAGAATGGCCAGAGGGTAAAATGAGTTTAGGCAGTAGGAGAAAAAAGACTTTGTGTTTTCAATTTCAATAGAATCATTCTTTAGCAAGGGTAAATGAGATATTGTTACCAATTGCTCAATCAGTCTGGAACTGTTCTGACAACTGACCACCGACAACTACCTTGTCTGTTTTTGACGCTTCACTGTCTTTATACCCGATACAATTCAATTCAATTTTGTGAAACAATCTTCTTAACTAAAAAACCATCGATTATGAAACAGAAAAATAAGACGGTCGAATACCATCTGACCACGAGTGAATTCACATGGGAAATTGCTGCGGGTAAATCAATCCATGCCTGGGGTTTTAATAAACAACTTCCCGGTCCTGTACTTAGAGCAAATGTTGGAGATGAACTTGTCATTCATCTGGTGAACAATCTCGAAGAAGCTACGACTATTCACTGGCATGGTATACGTCTGCCTGCGTCGATGGATGGGACTGATGGAGTACAGCAAATGATTGAACCTGGTGGCGTTTTTGAATATCGTTTTATTGTTCCGGACGCGGGTACATTCTGGTATCATGCACATACCAATGAGACAGTACAAATGGAAAGAGGAATGTATGGCGCATTAATAGTGGATGATGAAACAGATCCGGTATTTGATGAAGAAAGAATTTTCATGATTGATGATATGAAACTGAATAACAGGAATGAGTTTACAAAACCGTCCTGGTTTCTTCCGCGTATGATGGAAAGACATGACGGACGCCAGGGCAATACGCTTTTGTTAAACGGAAGAGAAAACCTGGTCATAAATATGCAGGGTGGTCAGACTGAAAGATGGCGTTTAATCAATTCATCAAGCGCCAGGTATTTTCATTTGCATCTCGACGGTAAACCTTTCAAACTCATTGGTACAGACGGAGGATTATTGGAACATCCTGTATCGATGAACGAAATATTAGTCACACCAGGAGAGCGCGTGGATATCGCGGTCGGCCCATTTGCAGAGGGCGAAAAATTTCCGATGGAATCATTGGCGTATAACAGAACCACTTTTCTGACACCAAAACGGGAAACATTTGCCAATGTCATCGTCGGAGAAGGTCGGGCAACAAAACTGAATTTACCTGAACGATTAAGAATGATAGAACCACTGGCGAAACAGGACTCAGCGATAACCAGAAAAGTAATCATGTCTGTTGATCCAAGGCTCAGGGACGGTAAAGATTTTCGGATCAATGGTCATGCACATGTGAATGACAAACCGGTGATTGCCGGCGAACTCCAGGTATGGGAAGTTTCCAATACCAGTCTGATGGATCATCCATTTCATCTGCATGGATTTTTCTTCCAGGTTATTGAGGAGAATGGCAAAGCGCCGGCATTCATCTCCTGGAAGGATACTTACAATGTAAAACCAAAAAGCAAAGTAAAGATTGCCTGGATGCCGGATCATCGTACGGGTACGTGGATGTATCATTGTCATATCCTTGAGCATCATGCCGCGGGAATGATGGCGATGTTTAAAGTTATTGACGGAAGTACGAAGTATGAGGAGAAGGCAGTTACACATGTGCATCATCATTGAGGCAGAGGGCAGATAAATAAATGATGATATCAAAAACAAATGGTGTTTTTGATCATGAAATGAAATTTGTTTACGCCACTTCATCGTAGCGTCTTGTATGAACTGAAACAGAATATCGACGTTTTCCAAAAGACAATTTTCTTCTCTTATTTTTTGATTCGATTTATTTTACAGGACGCTCCTACGGAGCGATAAACGGGAAATCTCGAATCAATTTTTCCTACAAACAGGATGCTCCGATGGAGCAAAAAGGCAGGATACTTAATTTAGGATCTTTATTTGCAACATCGCAATAGACTTCTAACGCTCCAGCGGAACGCCCTGTTTGCAGCATGATCATTGAAGTTGAAGCGAACATATCGCTCCATCGGAGCGTCCCGTTTGATTTCATCAGGGTTGTGCATGCAGTTTATCAGCCAATGGTTGTTCAAATAATTCAATTCAGTTCACAGACTCTCCGATGAAGCAAAAAGGCAGGTAAATGATTGTCAGAAAATGATGGGATGTGTAAGAATTTATTTGCCAGCAGCCTGAAATTCAACATTCATTAGAATTATGAAAGGTCTTACCCGCAACGCAATCGACACTGTTCCTTTTCATCGGAGCGCCTGGTTTGACATCACCAATGTATCTTCCACTAACCATATAATTTAGGATCGTCATTTGCAACAGCGCAATAGAATTCTATCGCTCCATCGGAGCGCCCTGTTTGTAGCATGATCATTGAAATTGAAGTGAACATATCGCTCCGGCGGAGCGTCCCGTTTGATTGCGTCAGCATCGTGTCCGCAATTTATCCACCAACGTCCTTTTAAATTGATGCGATTCATTTCGCAGGACGCTCCTACCGCCAAAATCGTATCTTCCCACCAAACTGCACCACATATATGAGAAGAGCCACACTCTCCCTCCTGTTTTCCTTTGCTATACTTTTCACCTATTCACAATCAGCAACTGTAAAGGATATCAACCGTTCAACTCCTTTTAACCATGCACTCGCCCCTCTCCGGTTCCTTGCTTCGGATGAGCTCATGGGCAGAGGAACAACGAGACCTGAAATACATATCGCCGCGCGATACATCAGCGAACAATTCCGCAGTTTTGGATTAAAAGAAACACCGGGTACACAGGACTACTTCCAGGTTTTTCATCTTCCGTTTATCAGCGCTCCGACCAGTGGATCATTTGTTGCCGGAAACAAGACATACACTATCGGAAAAGATTTTGTACAAGCGCGTGGGTTTGCCAGCGAGATCGACGCACCGGTAGTGTTTGCCAATTTTGGCTCTGATGCTGATCTTACAAACATCGATGTAAAAGGTAAAATCGTTGTGGTAAACATGGGTGAAAACAATTCTTCACCGGTGATGACAATGAGGAGATTCATGGATGCAAAACAAAAACGTCTCAAAGAACTGGGCGCACTGGCTTTGGTGGAAAGATACTGGCATACTGCCGAAGACTGGGAATTGCCCAGACAGAATTTCAGGGCTCAGCGTCCGCAAAATCCGCTGGATTCTTCATTGCCGGTCTTCATTGTTCATGACCCTGCCGGCGAACTACCGGATGCCGTAAAAAATGCAGCGACTGCCAGCATTAAAGTGAGTGGCAATCATCCCTTCAACCTGGGTGCAAAAAATGTGATCGGCTGGGTCGAAGGCACTGATCCGAAACTGAAAAATCAATTCATCGTTCTTACCGCTCATTATGATCATATTGGTGTGTCACCAACACCGAAAATGGAAGAAAGAAAGTCAGACAGTATTTATAACGGCGCACGGGATAATGCAATCGGTGTTACAGGAATGATCGATGCTGCAGGATATTTTTCTCAGCATCCGGCAAAACGTTCTATTCTGTTTATTGCATTCACTGCTGAAGAAATGGGTATGCTTGGCAGTAAGTATTATGCTGCAAACCCTACCATCGCGTTAGATAAAATCGTTTACAACCTGAACATTGACAATGGAGGTTACAATGATACTGGTCGCGTGAATGTTATTGGTCTTGGAAGAACGTCTGCGGATGCTGATCTTAAAAAAGCAACTGCGGCCTATGGGCTCACACTTGCAGGCGATCCTGCACCGGAACAGGGCCTTTTTGACCGAAGCGATAACGTCAGTTTTGCAGCCAAAGGCATTCCTGCCCCGTCCTACGGAATGGGTGTTGCAAAACTCGATGCAAACATCATGAAACGTTATCACCAGCTCAGCGATGAAATCGGCGACATCGATATGAATTATATTCTGAAATACATCAGATCATATATTCTTGCTGCGAAACTCATCGCTGATAATCCGGTGCAACCAACCTGGACTGCAGGTGATAAATATGAAGATGCCTGGAAGCAACTTTTTAGCAAGTGATGAAGCTAAGCTGAAGTTTAAAACTCAATCATAACTGGCAATGATCCTGAAAACTTTTTGCATAAAACCGGAAATCAAGATATTGGTTCTGTCTCTCTTCCTTTGCTGTTACGAAACGAATGCGCAGCAGAATCAACCATACACCGCAACTTTTATTGGGCGAATGGGTGTTGATACCGTGCTGGTGGAAACCTATACGCGAATTAATAATCACCTCTACGGCAAAGCTTTTACACGTGTGCCGGAAGATTATATTGGCGAGTTCAGCATTCATTTTTATCCCAACGGAACGATCCGCGAGTTTAACGTAACAGCAATGAATCCGTCGAACAGTTCTCTCCCGTTTGAAGCAAAATCCCGCGCTTTCGAATACCGGCTGAATATGAATTGCCGGGACGATACCTGCACTTATTACAACTCCGATCCGGAGAAAGAATCAGAAAGGATTGTCAGGCATGCAGCAAAGCATATGGACTTTGTTGGTGGCTGGGTGCCGTTGATCTCATTGATGGAATGGAACTGTATGCGACTTGCAAAAACATCATCTTCCTATCTTCCCATGAAAATGATCAACCATAACATAGGCGTATATGATATAGGTATTCAGAAAAAAGAAAATGGCATCATGATTTTTGGGGGGCCGTTCCTGGAATACACAAAGCTTACAACAAATAGTGAAGGTCTTATCAGTTCTGCCGATGGTACCGGTACACCCTGGAATTATATTGTTGAAAAACATGCTCCGATAAATATCGACGAGATCGCCAGGCGCATGACAAAAACAACCGGCATCGGGATCCCATCGAAAACGGAAACCATCTCTTCGACCATTAAAAATTCAAAAATAACAGTCACGTACGGACGACCCCACAAGCGGGGCAGGGAAATATTCGGGGGCATTGTACCTTATGATTCACTATGGCGTACAGGAGCCAATGGTCCAACCACCATCGGTTTTGAAAAAGATATCCGGTTTGGGAAAACGACAGTTCCGAAAGGGACTTATTCAGTTTACACTATACCCAAACCGAATGAATGGCTCATGATTCTTAGTTCAGATCTGAGCGGATGGCCTACCAATCCGGATCGTACGAAGGACCTTTATCGGATTTCAATTCCGGTAAAAAAAGGAACTGTAGTACAGGAAGTATTCACTATCGAATTGAACGAAACGAAATCCGGAGGGCAAATCATTTTCAGCTGGGATAATGTTATCGCAACGGCTGATTTTAATATCCGGTAAAGAATCTAACCTCTTTGTATTTACTTTGCGGGCTGTATCTCGGCTGTTTCCTTTGCGGTTTGACTTTAAAAAGGCCGAACTACGAAAAACGAATTGCAAGGCAATTATTTTAGCGACCTTTCAAGCCACTAAGAGATAACTTTCCACTTTACAACTCACAACTTATAACTTCCCTACTCCTGCCCGTAACCTTTCAACCTTTTTTGAAAAGCATCTGCATAAGTATCACTGATCGGTATCACCTGTTCTCCGATACGGATCCTGTTTTTTTCGATATGATCAATCTTGTCAATCGCTACAAGAAATGAACGATGCACACGCACAAAATTGCGTTGCGGCAGCAACTCCTCCAGCTTTGCAAAACTCAATAGCGTCATGATCTTTTCTTCACTCGTATGTATCCGCAGATAATCTTTCACGGCCTCAACAAAAATGATATCACGAACAGCTATCTTCTGCATGCGATGACCCACTTTCAGAAAAACAAAATCCTGCCCGTTATTCTGTTCTGATTTTGTTTCTGCTTTGACATGCTGTATTTTCCCAATCTCTTCCTGGTATAAACGAAGCACAGATTTGTAAAACCTTTCAAACGTAAAAGGCTTCAATAGATAATCCTTCACCTCGAGTTCGAAAGCCTTGATTGCGTATTGATCATATGCCGTTGTAAGAATAATACCTGGTTTGGGATTGAGCATCGGAATGAAACTGAGTCCGTCCACGTCTGGCATATTGATATCAAGGAAAAGAATATCCGGCTTGTCCGACTTAAGCGCACCTGCAGCTTCCAGTGGGCCAGAGAAACTTCCTTTCAAATCGAGAAAGGAAACCTTCGCAATATAGGTCTCCAGTATCTCCTGTGCCAGAGGTTCATCATCAATGATAAAACAGGTGAGCTTTTCTTTCATCAGGTTGTATTTGAAGACCTTGAATTTTAAGAACCACGGTGAACAGGTCACCGGTGTCGTGAATTTCCATCAGGTGCTGTTCAGGATAAAGCAGGGCTAACCTTTTCCTTACATTGGACAATCCAATACCTCCCTGTTCACCCAGTGTATTGGCAATTTTCTTACCAATACGATTCTGTACAGAAAAGCTGAGTACGCTGTTTTTTACCAGCACGCTCACCTTAATATCACCAGGATTTAACTGTGCGTGGCTGTGTTTATATGCATTTTCAAGTAAATGGATAAAAAGTAACGGCGCGATATGACAGGCTTCTGTATTTCCTTCAATTTTCATATCGACCGGATTTTGTTTGTACCGGAGTTGCTGCAGGCTCATATAATCCTGAAGATATTCCAACTCTCTTTTCAGCGGAACTGTTGGTGCATTTGATTCATAACTCATATAACGCATAAGCGAAGCCAGCTGCATGACTGCCTCCGGAGCTGTCGGCGCCTGTTTGTAAACGAGTGTATGAATATTATTAAGTGTGTTGAACAGAAAATGTGGGTTGATCTGCGATTTAAGATAATAAAGCTCAGCTTCCACCGCCTGTTTCTCCAGCTGTTCTTTTTTGACGGTATTGATCACCAGATTTTCGGTTACCCTTGCCAGCCAGCCAAGAAATAAAAAAATGATAACAAAAGAAACCAGGATCATCATGTAACTCTCAAATGCAGCCTCCCCATTCTCCAGCTTCCTGTAATTAAAAACCAGATAAGGAATCGGACCGGTTAATGTGATGCCAGCTATCCTGAGAAAATAAGCAACATTTTTTTTCCTGCCCGAATATCGGGTCAGCAGGTTAAAATGATTGTAAAAAACGTACAGGCATGTTGCAATTACACCAGCTGTAATGGTAACCCAATGTTCATTGTCATCAAATAATTGCATAGCTACCAAAAAGGTGAACAAAAACCATAGAACACTATGCACTGCAACAAACACCTTTTTGATTCTCTTCATAGAGCAAAGTTATTTTTTTCAGTCTTCTTCTGACCGGCAGATCGACAGGCACCCGCTATCGATCTATGAAAGGTACAAAATGAACTGCCAGTACAAAGACAGAAGAAATCAGGCGCTTCGCCGATTACTTTACCATTCCGGCATATCGCCTTTTTAAGTTCCAACCGTTGACAATTGTTTTGTAATTCAATTAAGAAAACATGGAAACGTGTTCGAATCTTTTTCTTACACATAACTGATTCAAATTAAAAAAGATGGTGCATCATCCAATAGGCCTGGTCATTCGAAACGTCTCGAAAAAATATGCCAACGGTGTGCAGGCGTTACAAAATATTTCATTAAACATTCCACCCGGAATGTATGGACTGCTTGGGCCCAACGGCGCTGGTAAATCAACACTCATGCGAACACTGGCTACGTTGCAGGAACCTGATGAAGGCCAGATTTTTTTAGGTGACATAGATGTCGTGAAACAAAAGGATCCCGTACGGCGGACACTCGGATACTTACCACAGGAATTCGGAGTTTATCCGCGGTCCACAGCAGAAGAACTGCTGGATTACTTTGCAATCCTCAAAGGAATCACCAATCGTGCCGAACGAAAGGAAGTAACAGCCGCCTTACTTCTGCAGACCAATCTCTGGGACAAAAGGAAACAACGTTTAGGCGGCTTCTCTGGAGGAATGCGCCAACGCTTTGGTGTTGCAGTGGCATTGTTAGGCAATCCGGGACTACTGATTGTAGATGAACCAACAGCAGGTCTCGACCCTGGAGAGCGTCTGCGATTTCTTAACCTGCTGAGTGAAGTTGGTGAAACCAGTGTAGTGATTCTTTCTACTCATATCGTCGCAGATGTAGCGGAAATATGCTCGAACATGGCCATCATCAGCAAAGGAGAAATCCTGCTGGAAGGCAAACCTGCAGATGCAGTAAATATGTTACAGGGACGAATATGGCAAAAGCTGACAGATAAAGATTCTCTTCCTGTGCTTGAACAGGAATACCCGGTGGTTTCTTCCAGATTGCTGGGTGGAAAAGGGAAGGTAAATGTTTACAGCCTCAGCAGGCCTGGAAGTGGTTTTGAAGTTGTGCAACCTGACCTGGAAGATGTTTATTTCAGTACACTAAAGGGATTTTATGACATGGACATTTACCATCAGAAAACAAAGCAGATCGTGCCATGATATTAAAAAGAATTTTTGCAATGGAATTCAATTACCAGGTGCGACGCAAATCTACCTGGATCTATTTCTCGACGGTGTTTGCATTCGCATACCTGTGGGTTATGGGAAATTATATTTATGACGCAAGGGAAGGATATTTTTTATTGAATTCCCCGTTGGTTATTGCTTCAGTTGCCGTTTTATGCTGTGTGATGTGGTTGCTGATCGGTGCATCAGTCGCTGGCGATGCATCAGCCCGGGACCTGGCCACACGCATGTATCCACTTACCTGGACATTACCTACTGCAAAAACCGCTTACCTGGGAGGACGTTTTCTTGCTGCTTTCGCTCTCAATGTGATCATACTTCTCGCTATCCCGGCGGGCTTATTTGCCGCTATGGAATTGTCCGGAGCAGAAAAAGAAATTCTGGGGCCTCTGCGCACCGATGCTTACCTGGCGTGTTTTTTTTATATCATATTACCCAATATATTTTTTGCTACGGCTATACAATTCACAGTGGCAACTCTTACACGTCGTGCAGCAGGAGGTTACCTGGGCGGTATGATACTTTTTACAGCGGGTTTTATTATAGCACAAGCAATGCCGGATTCGGGAAAATGGGGAGAACTCATTGATCCAATGTGTTTCACCACTGTAATGAGTTATACGAGCAGCTGGAGCCCGCTTGAAAAAAACTCGCGACTTATACTCGATGGGGAGACCTTCCTGGTAAACCGACTGCTATGGTTCGTCATTTCAATCAGCGCCCTGGCTTTTACCTGTTACCGCTTTCGGTTCCGGACAAACGAAAATATTCAAAAAGAAAAAACAACCAGACATCCGCACCCTGGTTCAAGACTTCTTGAACGACTAAATCCTGGACTATGGGTAACGATGCCGGAGATCAGGGGAAATTTTGGTTTTGTGAGTCAGCTGCGACAGTTGCTCACGATCACCAGTAAAGCTTTTTTGCAGATCGCAAAAAATAAAGCAGGAATTCCCTTGTTGGTAATCATGGCGCTGATCATCTGGGCCGTGTTGCCCGCAAACCTTGAAGCGAGAAATGTGCCTTTGACACATAGAACCGATGTGATACTGAATTATCTGACGGCGCCAGTGATTCAACCGGAAAGCTTCTGGATCATCATCGTAATGTTGACGATTTACTATGCAGGAGAATTGATTTGGCAGGAGCGTGAAGCAGGTCTGAATGAAATCGCCAATACCGCGCCGGTCAGGGAATGGCAGCTCTTTGTGGGTCGGTTCCTGGCTGTGAGTTTAGTATTGATGATCTGGATGACCTTGTTAATGATCGCAGGAATACTAACGCAGATCACCAGTCGGGATACCAACATAGAATTGTTATTATATTTTAAAATATTGTTCGGAATGCAATTGCCGGATTGCCTGCTTTTCGCACTCCTCGCATTATTCCTGCAGGTATTAATAAATCACAAATACCTCGCCTATTTAGTGTCACTGCTGGCTTATGTCTCCATAGCTACTGCCGCAAGCCTTGGAATTGAACACAAGCTTCTTATATTTTCAGCGAGCCCGCGATGGACCTACACGGACATGGCCGGTTTCGGTTCAAGCGTGAAGCCATGGCTCTGGTTTAAAATCTACTGGATATCGTGGTCATTGCTTTTGGGAGTTCTTGTTCAGTTATTCTGGATGCGTGGAAATGAAAAAAAAATTATTACAAGAATTCGGCTGGCCCGGGGCCGTATCACGCGCTCAAAAGCGCTGTTTACTTTATCAGTGGTTTGCTGTTTAGTTCTGACCGGAAGCTTCATTTTTTATAACACAAATGTAGTCAATGAATACAGAACCGCTTTTGATCTCAGTGAGCAGCGTGCTGATTATGAAAAACTTTACCGGAAGTACATAGACGCTGCTAGCCCCATGCTGAAAGAGGTAAAGTTACAGGTTGAGATATACCCGAAGCAAAACGAAGTAACGATAACGGGTGAATATGTTCTCCTCAACAAAACATCGGAAAGCATAGACTCGATCCATATCGCTACCGCAGATGGTGTGGAAACGCATCTAAAGAATTTTGACCAGCCTTCGGCAGAACTGCTACGCGATACAATTCACGGTCACCACATATACAGATTGGCTGACATGTTGCGACCAGGCGATTCTGTTCGCCTCTTTTTTGACGTAAATTATAAATCACGCGGCTTTTCAAATAATGGCGCAGATGCACATATTCTGGATAATGGCAGCAGCTTTTCAAATATTAAATGGCTCCCCGCAATTGGCTACCAGCCTTACCGGGAATTGGATGACGCTGGTTCGCGTAAAAAATTTGGCCTGGAGGCACGTGCCGCTTCACCGTCACTCTACGATATAGAAGCGCGTAAGTATGCACCGTTCCCCGAACAGATCAGGTTTGAAGCAACCATAGGAACTGATGCGGATCAGCAGGTGGTAGCACCCGGAACCTTGCGTAGGGTTTGGATAAAAAATGGTCGCCGATATTTTCATTACATGACTGATGCTCCCATCAGAAATGAGTATTCATTTTTCTCAGCAAATTATGCGCTTGCAGAAGGAAAATGTGAAAACAGATCGGAACCGGCAAAAGGCGTTTCGATCCTGATCTACTATCCTCCGGGGCTAACCGAAAATCCTACACGTATGATCCGGAGTGTGCAGGCTTCCCTGGATTATTACACCTCCCATTTTGGCCCCTACCCTCATCAACAGCTCCGGTTTATAGCTCATCCGGGAAATTCATTTGGAAACCATGCAGCACCAATCAATATCACAACAGAAGAAGGATTCTTTCTCATGAAACCAGCAGCTGACCCACGAGGTTTTGACCTCGTCAGTGCTGTAGTCGCACACGAGGTGGCGCACCAATGGTGGGGAAATATGATCAAGGCAGCAAGTGTTGAAGGAGCCGGTCTGATTACGGAAAGCCTGGCATGGTATTCCGCCATGTGTGTTTTTGAAGAAAAATATGGTGCTGACGCTCTCCGTCAATTACTGGATTTTATGAGGGAAGAGAATGAAAACCCACGTACACGCGCTGCGTTGCCGCTGCTGCAGGCAAATGACTGGTACCAGAACTATCGCAAAGGTCCTCTTGCGTTATATACGCTCAGACAGTACATCGGCAGAGATAACATGGATAAGGCTTTAAGGAATTTTCTTGCAAAGTACCCTGCCGGAACAATACCTTTTCCAACTTCACTTGACCTTTACCGTGAGTTTAAGGAAGTAACTGCAGACTCTCTCCAACCTTTGCTGTACGATTTGTTTGAGGCGAATACTTTTTGGGAGCTTAAGACGGACGATGCTGCCGCCAAAAGAATCAGTGACAGTCTATGGCAGGTGACGATTCAATTGCACACGAAAAAGCTGGTTATAGATAGTATCGGTAATGAAAAAATATCACCTATGAAGGACTGGGTCGAGATCGGAATTTTTTCCGGCAGTGTGGGAAATACAAAAGGCAAACAAATATATCTGCAGAAACACCTGGTTAAATCGGGTTCGCAAACCATCCAGGTGACCGTTCCTGAAGAGCCATTTGCAGTAGATGTTGATCCACGCCATTTGTTCATAGATTGGAAGTTGCAGGATAATTACAGGAAAGTGGAATTGAAAGAATGAGTTAAACGTTTCCTGCTATGCTAGAGTTTGCTGGTGTAGGATTTTTTGAACCACATAGGCCACGAAGGCACATCAGGTCAACCTCTATATGCAGGAATGAGCAAAACTAAATGGCGGGTTTTTCTGGTGGTGAGTTTTTTTGAACCACATAGGACATGGAGGCACATAAGCTGTTCTATGTGTCTATGTGACCTATGTTAACTCATGTGGTTCAGATTTTTCCCTCAAAAATCACTTGCTTATTGTATTCGTCAATAATTCAAATCCCTTTCTTTGCAAATATTTCTTCACTGCAACAATCAAATATATTTCCGGTCTTGCCACCCTCCTGCCTTTTACTTATATGGACAAGATCTATCGCCTGAAAAAGAATCGATCTCCAAAAAAGCAAAAACAGAATCGCAATCGTTAAATACCTTGCCATATGATTTTAAGAAAAGCAGATATAGCGGAACGGAGTATCATCTGGAACATTCTTCAGCAGGCCATTGAACAACGAAGGCTGGATGGCAGCGAGCAATGGCAACAGGGTTATCCCAATGAACAGACAGTTGACGATGATATTGCAAATGGTCATGGGTATGTGCTGATTTACGAAAATTCAATCATCGCCTATGCGGCAATCATTTTCGGAATTGAACAGGCGTATGAAGAGATCGAAGGAAAATGGCTAAGTAACCAGGATTATGTTGTGATACATCGTGTGGCCGTTTCGGATTCTTTGAAAGGGAAGGGAATTGCTACCCTCCTGTTTAAAAAGATTGAAGAACTCAGCATCGAACACGGTGTCTACAGTATAAAAGTGGATACTAATTTTGATAATGTACCGATGTTGAAAATCATGGATAAGCTGGGATATACTTATTGTGGTGAGGTGTTTTTTCATGGCGCACCGAGGAAGGCATACGAGAAAATACTGGACGGCAGACAGTAATCCGCAGACGTTTTTAGAATACAGTTGTGAGATATCTTCTAAAATACGTTTAAGCCATTTTGAACCACATAGATCATAAAGGCACAGTAGGCACATAGGGCTTTTCTATGTGCCTATGATTTCTTGGTGAACTATGTGGTTCAGATTCTCCCGGTCGGAGGCCGTTTCATTGCCAATCCAATAACCTATCACCTGTAACTCCAAAAAGAAAACCGCGCAGTATCGTTTGAAAATTCCGCGGCAAAAATCAATTTAAAAATTTACAATTCAATTATTGCCCGGGTGGTGGCGGTGGTAGCATTCCCTTTCGTTGAGCCTGGAACATCATTGTCACCTTGCCGTCTTTATTGAAACCCCATGTTTCCTGCAGACTTACCGTATCTGTTTTGCCCTTGTCGTCTGTGCGGAAATCAACTCCCCAGATCGACACCCAATGTTCATTTTTATCTGTGCTTTTCACTCCCATCACCGCTTCCACTTTTGTTTCAACTTTTTTGATGGAGTTTCGGTATTGCTGCATTTCCTTTATCAGCTTGTCCTTCGCTCCCATTGCCATTGATCCGTCTGCAAAGAAAAATGAAACTGTATCAGCAAAATGCGGACTGCTTTTGGAGAGATCCCCATCTACAAATTCCCGCCATAGTGCAAGAACAGTTTCTACATTCGCAGCAGAATCCATTTCAAAGGACGCAGAATAATCAATATTGAAACCATGCAGATTTGCAGGAGTGCTGGATTTAACTTCAGCGGCCGGAACTGCTTTTTCTTCCGGAGCTGTATTACTATTGTTACAGGAGAGAATTGCAATTACAAGAATTGCCGAAAGGATTTTTTTCATAACGTAAATGTTAGGTTTAGAAGAATTGGTTTGGCAGGAACACCGGTTATCCCTGGATAGCCAGCCTATAAAAGGTAGAATTATTTTTGGATTCAGAAGGAAATTTTGCCATACAGTCTATCTTAGGAACCAGCATGGAATATCCAATACGTTTATTCTCCGGGTAAGCCTTTAACTCATTTTACGATTTTATTGCCCGGTACTGATTTATTTTAAATTTGATGTATGGAAGAGTTGCAGGCGATATCCGAGTTCCGCACATCTCCCGAACTGGTTGAAAAATTATATCAGCACGGAGAAGTAAAAAGCTATAAAGCAGGAAGCATCATCCTCAATGAAAATGCGCATATACGCGCCATACCCATTGTAATGAGTGGTACATTGAAGGTCATAAGAACAGATGAAGATGGTAAAGAGATTCTGCTTTATTATATCAAAGCCGGTGAAAGCTGTATCATGTCATTCCTTGGCGGACTGCACAATGATACCAGCAAAGTAAAAGCTGAAGTGGAGGAAGATGCCGAAATCCTCTTTTTGCCCGTGGATAAAGTTTCTCTTTTTATAAAAGAATACCCGGAATGGTTGGATTATATTTTTCGTCTATACCATAAACGTTTCGAAGAGCTGCTCGAAATGGTGAATGCCATAGCATTTAAAAAAGTGGATGAGCGATTGCTTAATCTCCTCAGAAAAAAATCCGAACTGACGCATTCAAGAACCATTCCGATCACTCACGAGCAGCTTGCCAATGAGCTGGGAACGGCCCGGGTGGTGGTATCCCGCCTTTTAAAACAACTCGAAGAAAACCACCTTGTTCAATTGGGAAGAAACAATATTACGCTTCTGTAACCTAAGTTACCGTCTGCGGATATTAGTTGATGCAATTTGCTGCATCAATTATGTCTATGGAATTAGCAGGGTATCTGGCTTCAATACTCATCGGTATTTCCCTGGGGCTGATCGGCGGCGGGGGAAGTATCCTCACCGTTCCGGTTCTTGTTTATCTTTTTCATATTGATGCGGGACTGGCTACCACAAATTCACTCTTCATTGTGGGAGCGACCAGTGTAGTTGGTTCACTCTCCTACTTCAGAAAGGGCCTGGTACATATTCCAACAGCAATTGTATTCGGTTTGCCATCAGTTGCGGCCGTATTCCTCACCAGGGCATTTGTACTCCCTGCAATACCGGAACATGTTTTCAGTATTGGCGATATTATGGTCACCAAAAACATGCTGCTGCTGCTACTTTTTGCTTTGCTTATGATCGGGGCGTCTTACAGCATGATTAAAACGGATCATCACTCGATACAAATGGCACATCCGATTCATAAAATAAGTTTTCTGCCTGTTCTGTTACAGGGATTGTTTACAGGTCTGATTACCGGGCTCGTTGGAGCAGGTGGCGGATTTCTCGTAATACCTGCACTGGTTCACTGGTTAAAACTGCCGATGAAGACAGCGGTGGGCACATCCTTGTTCATCATTGCAGTCAATTCACTTGCCGGCTTTTTCTTCTCAGTAAAACATGCTGAGATTCATTGGCATTTCCTGCTGATCGTTGCTTCTATTGCCATCGTTGGTATTCTTATAGGCAGTTATTTTTCAACAAAGATCCAGGCGCAGAAACTCAAACCGGTATTTGGCTGGTTTGTGCTGGTGATGGGTTTGTATATCATTATCAGGGAAACGATTGTAAAATAAATTCGGTTGTGTAACAAAAGTAGCCGTACACGAAAAAATCAAATCGCAATTTTGTTTTAACCATTTAGAAATCTTTATAAATACAAATAATGAAACTGGAACAGATTTATACCGGATGCCTCGCACAGGGTGCCTACTATATCAGCTCCAACGGCGAAGCTGCTATCATCGATCCTCTGCGCGAAACACAACCTTATCTCGATCGCCTGAAAAAAGATCAGGTAAAACTCCGATACATTTTTGAAACGCATTTCCATGCCGATTTCGTAAGCGGCCATATTGATCTGAGCAAAAAAACAAATGCTCCTATTGTATTTGGCCCAACTGCAAAACCGGAGTTCGGTGCAGTGATAGCTGAAGACAACGAGGTCTTTAATATCGGTGATGTAAAAATAAAAGTTTTACATACTCCCGGTCATACCATGGAAAGCAGCTGCTACCTGCTTATTGATGAAAATGGAAAGGAAACGGCTTTATTCAGTGGGGATACTCTTTTCCTGGGTGATGTTGGTCGCCCCGACCTCGCTCAGAAATCAGCCAATATGAGTAAAGAATACCTGGCCGGGTTGCTATATGACAGTATTAACAATAAGATTCTGCCCCTGGCCGATGACGTTATCATTTATCCGGCACATGGCGCAGGATCTGCCTGTGGAAAGAACATGATGAAAGAAACCGTGGATACACTGGGGAACCAGAAGAAAACCAATTATGCATTGAAACAGCCCGACAAAGATTCTTTCATCAAAGCTGTCACGGATGGTCTTTTGCCACCTCCTGCTTATTTCGGAATGAATGTAGCCATGAATAAAAAAGGATATGACAGTTTCGATGAAGTACTCAAACACGGCTTGAATGCATTGGATGCAGACGCATTTGAGCTGGCCGCGGAAACTACCGGTGCGCTCATTTTAGATACCAGGTCTAATAAAGATTTTGCTACGGGATTTATTCCGAGATCCATCAATATCGGCCTGACAGGTGATTTTGCACCTTGGGTCGGCGCCATGATCGTTGACGTAAAACAGCCCATTCTGCTGGTTACAGATCAGGGGAAAGAGGAAGAAGCAGTAACCAGGTTAAGTCGTGTAGGTTTTGATAACGTGATCGGGTACCTGGAAAACGGGTTCCCTGCATGGGAATATGCAGGAAAAGAATTTGATGCCGTTGTACGTATTAGCGCCGAACAGTTCGCGCATGAGTTCAAACCTGAGAAAAGCGTGGTATTTGACGTACGAAAGGAAAGTGAATACCTTGCTGAACATGTAGAAAATGCGTATAATAAACCACTTGCTTATATCAATGACTGGATCGGTGAAATTGACCCCGATAAACATTTCTATCTCCATTGTGCAGGTGGTTACCGCAGCATGATAGCGGCCAGTATTCTTCAATCGCGTGGTATCAGAAATTTTACTGAAATCGCCGGGGGATTTGCCGCTATTGCCAGGACAAGCACCCCGGTAACGACATTCGCCTGTCAGAGTAAGGTCTACAACTGATTATTAAAATAAAACTTTAAATTATGTTCGACATACTAAAAAACTTTTTCGGAAAACAGGACAACAGCGAGCTTGAAAAAGCGGTTGCGAAAAATCCATTCCTGGTTGATGTCCGCTCGTCCTCTGAATTCTTGTCAGGCAGTGTACCTGGAGCAGTAAATATTCCGCTGGATAAAATTCCTGCACAACTTTCAAAATTTAAAGGGAAAGAAAACATTGTAGTCTTCTGCCGAAGCGGAAACCGCAGCAGCGAGGCAAAGAGAATATTGGAGCGCAATGGATTTGAACATGTCATCAACGGCGGAACATGGCAGAATGTCCATCAGGTTGTCAACTCAAAACAAAACATATGAAAAAGAACATGGGCTCATCCGACAAAATCATTCGAATAATCATTGCAGCGCTCATTGCCGTATTGTATTTCACCGGTATCATTTCAGGAACCATCGCCATAGTAGCTGGTATGCTGGCAGTCATCTTTGTAGTTACCGCATTGATCGGCACCTGTCCATTGTATTCTTTGTTCGGGATCAGCACATTGAAAAAGAAAAAAGAACCAACGCCTTACCGTGGTTAATTAGAAAGTTACACTATGAATAGCTTAAGAAAATACTTTACGGACTGGAACACGGTAAAAGTGTTGCGACTGACGCTGGGAACATTTATTACGGTAGATGGCATTGTTTCCGGTGAATGGCTATTCGCTTTCGCGGGGCTGGTGTTTTCGGTGATGTCCCTGATGAGCGTCGGTTGCTGCGGAACATCAGGCTGCGCTTTACCAAAGTCCGGGACATGCATGACAAAGGACCAATTGACGAAGTCCGAAGACAAGTTGCAAACGACGGATTGAAAAATACTTCACTGGAAAAAATTAATTAAAGGAATATATACTGATGGAATTTCTGAAAAATCCCTGGCCATGGTATGTCGCCGGCCCATTGATTGGTTTAATTGTACCCGCACTTTTAATACTTGGAAACAAATCATTCGGCATCAGCTCCTCTCTACGACATATATGTGCTTCGTGCATGCCTGCCCGGATTCCGTTCTTTACATATGATTGGAAAAAAGAAATATGGAACCTGGTTTTTGTGATCGGCATTATAGTGGGGGCAGGATTAGCCACATATTATCTGTCAGGTCCCGCACCGATTAACCTCAATCCCAAACTGGTGGAGGAAATGAGCAGCTATGGCATCACCAACTTCGACTATATGGCACCGGTAGAAGTATTCAACTGGAAGTCTTTGCTGTCAATAAAAGGCTTTGTACTCATCGTTGTTGGTGGATTCCTGGTAGGTTTCGGAACCCGTTATGCAGGAGGCTGCACCAGCGGGCACGCGATTATGGGCTTGTCCAACCTCCAGATGCCTTCCCTGATTGCTACAGCATCTTTTATAATTGGCGGTTTTATCATGGCCAATCTTATATTACCCTTTGTTTTATCCCTCTGAAAAAATAAACATGTTACAACAAACGATAGTCAGCGACAAGGATTTCGCAACACGTTCCCTGGATACGATTTGTGTAAATGAAAGTCATTTGCAACATCGCTGGTATCACAACCTGAAATACCTGGTGATCGGCATTTTATTCGGGATTGTGTTAATTAAGGCTGAGGTTATCAGCTGGTTTCGTATCCAGGAGATGTTCCGTTTGCAATCATTTCACATGTACGGCATCATTGGTAGTGCAATACTGGTAGGTATGATCTCTGTGTGGTTAATTAAGAAAAAGAATATCCGGACTATCTATGGCGAAACCATCAGCATAACTCCAAAAAAGTTCAATAAAGGCCAGGTTTATGGAGGATTGATCTTCGGATTCGGTTGGGCTATCACGGGCGCCTGTCCGGGACCGTTATTTGCCCAGATCGGTGCAGGAACAACAGTTATCCTGGCAACACTGTTCAGTGCAATCGCAGGTACCTGGGTATATGGATTCTTAAGGGAAAAACTCCCTCATTGATCCGAACATGCTTGTGGTCAAAAGACTGCCCATTATTTTCGCCAGCGTATTTTTTCTTCAAACCGGTGAGGCGCAACACAACAATAGCTGGTTCAGGGGAACAGTAAGCCTGGCCGCCACTACAAAGTGGAAAGTCGATGCAGAACTACAACATCGGCGCCAAAGCGGAATAGATAACAGAAATATCATCGATGAGAACCTGATGTATAGCTTCAGAAGCTGGATACATTATCAGCATAGCAAGTATCTGAAATTCTCCATTTCACCATTTGCATACTATTCCAATTACCGCATTATCCGGAACCGGTATGATGAAAATGCAAAACCGATCGAGGAAATAAGGTTTTCTGCATCTGCAGAATTTCAACACAAATTGATCCGACAGTTACATTTTATTGACAGACTGGCCGTGGAGAACAGAATGTTTACTGGTGCACAGCCTGATGCTTTACGGTTTCGCAACCGCATTGGTTTGCGCTATGACTTCAATACAAAGTTTAAAACCGGGATTTATCAAGAAATTTTTTTAAATATGACAGGTGTTCAGGGTAAACATTATTTCGATCATAACCGGTTGGCTGTACAGACGGAATTTCAATTATCGCCAAGGCTCAAAACAGAATTTGCATTCATTTATATTACCAGATTACCATTGAATAGTGACCAAAAACTTTATGAGAATAATCTTTACCTGGGTTTTGTCTGGAACCTGTATACGATTAAACGCTGAACCTGCCTTTGCCGGCACGCAGGCGTTAAACGTTAAACTTTCAACGTTATACGTTTGACGTTTTACCATTTAGTGTCCGTACCCGCAAAAATCACTTCCGTTGACCAAAGTGCCCAAAACACAAATACCGGCTGAAGAAAAAGTCTGGCCAGTCTGAGACCATCAGTATTCAATCCGAAAGCATCGATACCATTTACATACTGCGAAATATTTCCTGGGAAAATAGCGATGAAGAATGCTGCGATGATCCAACCGATATTTTTCTTTTGTCTGATAAAGAATATCATGCAAAACCCAAGGATTATTTCAACAACCCCTGATATTAAAATTACCAGGCCAGGATCAACAGGTATCCAGGGGGGTACCTGTGCCATGAATTCATGACGCGCAAAAAACAAATGACTTAACCCGGCAAAGATGAGCATTAAGCCTAGAGCCACTCTCGCTGCAGACCTTATCAATACCGGTGTTTTTCGCATTTGTTGAATTAGGTTGAAAAGCTAGGATCTTTGATGCTGATTTCAAAAACTGCAGGAGAGTAAATCTAAAATTGTCGCGACTTTGTAATAACCGCACACTCCCGTATAGAAACAAGTCTGCGCGATGGTTAGTGGCTGACTTATGAGTTGTCAGCCTGCCTGTCGGCAGGGCAGGCAGGTTGTCAGAACAGTCGCGGAGTTGATCAGTGATATCAAGTATTTATCAGGCAGGTGTAAGGATGCAGTCCCATTATTAGCACATCGCTTTTACCGGCAAAAGAAAGTTATATAGCAGGAGTGTTAGCGTGTAGTGATGATTATCAAGCTTCAGTTATCTAAAGCTATAAATCCAATACAGGTCCTCTTTCGGGAAGATGGTTGGTGTAAAGTGAAAGGAATTTGTTGCTGATTATTTCAGCAAAATACTTTCCCGATTTTTGACTAATGTCTTAAAAAAAATCACCTGGCCTATCGCTCTTAACTTTTATAGTCCACCTTCTGCCACGGAATAAATTCTGTGGCCATAAAATCGCCGAGCTTATCGCCCTTGGTAGATTGCTGTGTGTAACGCCGACTTAAAGATTGAGTCAGCATGCATCGCAATTCTCAGAAAAGGGACAACGTCCCCATTTTTATAACAACAGATGTACTAAAACAATCATCGGGCATACGGCTCTAAACTTCTATGATTCACCTTATGCCATGTAATATATTCGGTGATTATACAAACGTCAGGCCATCAGCCCTTCTGTATTGCTGGTGTTATTTTCAAAAAACCTGAATTAAAAATGGTCTGAAATTTTTGAAAGAACATGCGCTTTATCGATGATCTAGTACCAGCGATATGTTCTGTATAAATCATCGGGCATACGGCTCTAAACTTCTATGATTCACCTTTTGCCATGTAATATATTCGGTGATTATACAATCGTCGGGCCATCAGCTCTCCTGTATTGCTGGTTCTGGCTTCAAAAAAATCTGAATTAAAAATGGTCTTAAATTTTTGAAAGAACATGCGCTTTATTGATGATCTAATACCTGCGGTATGTTCTGTAAAAATCGTAGAGTCTACGGCTCTATTGTAAAGCCGTCCTTAATATACTTTTCAAAATTGAATTAAAAATGTTCCATCATTCTGGAAAAGAGGCGGAGCCTCGACGATCTTATAACGGCGGATTTCAATCCGCCGCAAATGGCGAAGTAACTAGCAGAGAGCCGTAGGCTCGACCAATTTTAAAAGTTGAAAATTTCAAATGATCTCAAACAATCAAACTGTTCTGTTTTTCTATCGCTTATATAGCCTGCCTCCTCACTACCGGTATATATCCTCCTTCTGCCCATAAGTTATCTTAATCGGAATCGTCACCGAATGCCATCCTCCTTTTGGGAAACGTATGGACTCTACCTCAGGCGCGACACTTTCTTTTTTTGTTCCAGGCTCACTACCATTTTTCAGTGGTAGCTGCCATAACGGTTTCAGATCGATTGGTTCTTCTGAAATGAAAATCTTGAGATAATTATACGTCTCAAAAATATTATGACTGATCTGGTAATTTGAAACGGACACAGGAATAGTATTCCTCTGAACTGTTTGTCCTGCAGGTTGATACCTTAAGTCAAAATAATCGGTCCCTTCTTTTCTCGCAAGCGAAAAATCACCTCCTCCAATGCTGAACTGATTACCGAGATACAACTGAGCTATATGCAATTTCAACTGCGGCTTTGCTGATACCGGGGATCCTCGCCTACCTGGATAAGGTGCCGATTGTAAAGTCTCAGTGTGCATTCTGTCAGCAAGTTCCCAATCGGCATTCAATGCCGGATCATCTTCGGAATTTGCAGCAGGACTTTCATTTAAAAAGTTTTTCGAAGCCGGATAGTTTTGCATCACTGCCTCCTCCACTGTTTCTGCTTCTCCTCCTGCTCCTGTATTCTGAATTCGGTATTCTGAATTAACTTTTATCCGGCATCTGAATGATGGTGAAACCCAAACCTGAGCGGGTCGTATATAATGCAGAATAACCCGATCCGGATTTGTTGCTTGATCTATCGCAGGTTGCTGATCAATCGAATGATCATATGGGTATCCTTCAACAATTTCGAAAATTACATCTATGCTCTGATCACTAAATTTTGAAACGGGATTTTCCAGTTCAAGTACACCCTGCCATTTGGCGATGGCCTCCATTTCCTCAATAAACAAATGGGGATCTGGTTGCGGCCGGAATATCGACCTGATACTGAAATGTTCTGTTTCATACGTTGGCCAGGTCAGTGCAAAGCCACCTTCAATATAATGAATCAGGAATCTCGCCTGCTGAACCTCTTTTGTCAGTTCGATCAGGTGAATTTCAGCAATATGAAAAATCTCCAGTAATTGTTGCTTCTGTTCCACGGGAACTGTTTCAGCAATAGCAACTTTTATTTTCGAGAAAGATTGCTGGATCAATGACGCAGTATATTCACCTGAAGTATAGTATGGGGGAAAGCTAACAACACTATGATCTGCTTCCACTTGCTCGACAGTCACTTCTGAGCCATCAGGCAATCCGAAAACCGTTGACATAAATGGCAAAGAATTTCTCAGCCCCTGGTTAGCCCCTGCATTTAACTTCCATTTCGAATCAGAGCCATCAAAATATATTTTATATGCTGATGAATTTTTTATGGTTGGAGAAAACAATCGGTATTGAAGAATACTTTCAGGAATTGCTGTGAGTTTCGGCCTTCGGGTTTCCTCTGATTGCGACATACGTAAAACAATGCGCTCAAAAAATTCTTTGTAAGAATAATGGAATCCTTCTCCTTCGAGCAACCCAATCAGCGTTTCTGAAAAAATATTGTTGTCATCAAAACTGGCTTCTTCAGCAACCGCCGGTCGCACTTTATGCGGAGAACAGTTCTGAATGCATAATAATCGGTTATCTCCCAGTGAAGGAAACACTACTTCTCTTGTATCATCCGGAAGAAAAACAGATCTGGCGAAATCCAGGATCAGGACAATATTTGTAGACAACCCTTCGGTTACCCGTTGAAGATGACTTCCGAAGCTTTCATTATCTCCTTCGAGTAAATTCCCTGCTTCAACCCTGTCGTTGCTGAAAAGCAAATCAATAAATCCTTTCTCCAGAACAGGGTTTGCAAGACAAATGCCACTATAATAAATTATGCAGATGTCATTTTCACCGGCTTCTCTAAAACCATGCAAATACATATCCCTCCTGCTAACAGCGCCCCAGAATAGTCCCGGAAGATAGTCGACATTACCATTCTGATTTTCGGTGTATTTTTTTAAGGCAGCGTTTATTCTTTCAACATTTGCTTTTCCAAAAGTCAGATCACCTGAGGGAAGATAATCAGCATAACCTATACCTACTCCGGTGAAAAAAATTCTTCTTTTGGTTTTGATTTCTTTACCCAGATCCGCGCTTTTTTCTTTCAATGCAAATATGTGCGGTTCCGCGGCCCAGATGGCCTTTTTCAAAACATAAGTACCGTTATTATCGTTTGATACTACTCCCATATATTGAACTAGCGATAGTATTGAGGAAATATTTCGTTCAGATGCTGGCCATCCAGCAATTTCTGCATAATATAAATTCCGCTACGCATGGCGAGATCATCATCGATACTTCCTTTTACACCAAAGGCATACTTCACTCCGATCTTGGTGGACATTTCAGCGAAATAGTCGGATCTGCAGGTATTCAGCACCAGCATATCCAGTTGATCCTGGTAGTCAATAATTCTGCCGAAATCCTGAATTGTGAATGCTCCATCTTTTAACACCAGGTCACCATTTAAATCGAAGCCAGCGAGATAAAGCAATTGAATTCTGTTTCTGTTATTTGAATCCATGAAAAACTTATCCATTTTTGCTTTATCGGGATCTTCTAAAAAAACCGGCTCAAAAGCGTATTGCTCTTTTCTGCTTTCAAGAAGTTGACGAAGGCTTTGTTGTTCTTCTGCCATATAAGGCAGTTTTTTTTCAGGATCAGAAAAAACAAATCCCCAGACCGGAATGGCGGATTCCATTTTTATTTTTTTAAGATGCTCTAACTCCGAGATATAAAATTGCCGCGATTCTTTCTTACTGAAATTTTTACTCCTGGCAAAGCTGGTCAGCGCCTCTGCTGTAGCAGCATCCCATTTTCCGTTGGAATGAAATTGGAAAAAACCGGTGTCTCTCAGGAGATCCTGCAGGTAGCCCATGCTGGGATTATCCGTCTTAAAAATCCTCCTGTACCCTTCTTTCGTTCCAATCATTTCAGGCCTTGCTTTCACATCTGCCGGTGTATGTTTTTGCACGGCCTCAAGTGTGCGAAGAAAGACCTGCCGGATGTTTTCAATGTGCCCGTAACTCACCAGTACAATGGAAAGTTCTTTGGTAAAAAGACTACAGACTTTGTCGCCGATTTTTACATCACGAGCATTTTTCACACCTGATTGAATCACGAGGTTGGTTTTATTTGCCGGATCCAGCCAGCGATCGGAACCTTCAGCATCAATCTGTAAAACCATAGTAACGGAATTACAATTGAAACTTTTACCCATCGTACAGATTTGCTGAGCACTGAGCCATCCATTCATATCACCAAAGGCGGGATCGGAATCAAAACACTCGAGATGGTCGCCATCATCATTGAATTTTGTTTCCGCAGAAAAGTAAATAATGACATCATCGTTTTTATCTGCCTTACCCGCAACTGAAACCAGGGTCTGCAGTACTGAGTGTTTGATAAAGTTTGCATCAGTCAGACTTATCAGGTGATCTTCATCCGGATCAAAATGTTTTTTTAATGATTCGAGTACAAATGTTGTGTTGTTCAGATGTATATCCTGTTGATCAGGATTTTGTTTCTCTCTCGAAGTGCCGCCTGCGACAATCAGCCAGGTATTTTTTTTGGTAAGCTGTTTGAATTTCTCAGCAGCTGTTCCACTGATCCTGACAGGAATTCCTTCTTTTCCTGTTTTACTCAGGTAACTCAGAAGCGTTTTATCTTTTCGAAGCCGTTCAACAAAACCTTCACTGTTTTCCTGAACGAGTTCCGACCATGCCTCGAGAATATGACTATGCTTATCATAAAACTCCAAAACGCTCTGGTCTGAGTCTTCATTACTCAGGTAACGTAGACGCTTACCTGTTTTGACAAACCGGTCAAGCGTGCGCATCATCTCCGTTTCCTGTTGCTGTTCAGCAGCTTTCTGCAAACGTGAAAGAAGAATGGCAGCAGTTTGCTCTGGACGCGTGTATGATATCGCCTCCAAAATCTGTAATTCACTGAATTCCGGCCCCCAACGATATAAAGCTGAATTTGGCAGATGATGATACTCTTCAACAAAAGCAGCGATCTCAGCGATCGACCTCAATTCTCTTTTTTTCCAGATGGGATTGGCTCCTTCCTGTTCCAGCCATTTCAAAAATGCAAGCCTGATTTCACTGCTCATTTCATACAACTCCAACCCCACTTCCCTGCACATTGGAGAAAGTAGTATATCGGAAACGGCCACCCGATGGATGGAAACCGGCGCTCCCGCCCAACGGTAACCGTTGAAATTCTGCCAGGTCTTGTACAACAGGTCGGGTGTCAGCAAGGCAGGTACCGAAGCATACGCAGCCATAATAAAATGACCGTAGCGATATTCTTCAAAATAGCCATCGACATAACGTTGAAAGAACCATTCGATCTTACTCTGATCGCCACTGGAAAGTGATTCAGTTGGAAAATTTGGCGGAAGCTGACTTACCATTAGTTCATTAAAGCGGGTTTCTGATGTTTCAAAATTGTTCGGAGTGTTTCCTGGAATTTATCACCATATCTATCCAGCACCGGTGCCATGAGGAAAACTTTTTTGCTGATTAGCTCTGCCGCATTTCCTTTCCACCTGTGCATCGGCATGGGGTTCAACCAAATGGTATGAGCGCAGGTCTCATCAAGAAAATCAAGAAATGCACCAGTGATTTCTGTTCTTGACTTTCGTCTTTCCGGATTACTGTTTCCCCTTGCAGCGCCTGCATCACTGATCACAACAGCGAGTGTAAAATTCCTATTTGTTTTCAGTAATGCCTCTTTGATCTTTACCGGCCCGCTCATATTCGGATTGGTAAAAACATATCCGACGGGATGATTCTGAAAATAGTACACCGGAACCCTGGGATGCCCACCACCCTTTCTTGCAGTTTCGATTAACCGGTTGGTGAGTTCATGAAAAGGAGCCATCGATCCACGGTAATCGGCAAAAATGATTAATGTGTCCTCACGGTTACGTTCACCTGATTTATATACCGGATTCAGAAATAATCCATCTTTTGCAACTTGCTTTATAGTTTCTTCTACATCGATTCCCTCTCTTGCATCACTTTTTTCTTTCAGTCTTAAAAACTGCCAGCCTTTTACCATTTGTCTTCTCGTTACCGGGAAATATTCATCTGTCTGCAGAAACTCTGTTTCAGAAGATGAATACTGAACCTGCTGCTCATGTGCAACCACCTGGATCGGCAGGAACTGAAGCTGAAGTGTTTCCTCCTGCTCCATGGGCTCCGGCATGATGGATGTATCGGCTGCATTATCCATTTGTGGATGGTGTTGGGATACATTATCTTTTACCGGAGAACCAGGTGAAGGATTTTCTTTTTTCGGCTCCGGCTTTATTTTTGAAGCATCTGTCGCCTGGCTTGTTTTTGCCACAAGCGACTCCAGGAAAATTTTTTCTTTTTCAATGGCAACATCCAGTAACGTATCAAACTGACGCTCATCCCGGAAATCCTGCAGAAACATGAATTTGCAGAATTGCCTGAACTGTTTCCAGTCTTCGTCGTATGACACATGGCCGCCTTCCAATGACTTCAGGAATTGCTGGTATTTGTCGATCCAACGCTCGTAGCTGAGCTTCTTTTCGAGCTCATGAAAAAAATTCCAGAAGGGTAATCTTGCAAGGCTCATGCAGGTTTGGTGGTTTTTATTGATTGCTCACGCCTGTTCACTGCAGCGTATGTTTTTAACAGCGCCTGGAAATAGAATGGAAGATGTTTTAAACCATTCTCTGCAAAATCTTCACTCAAACCATTCGCCTTGTTTTTCTTATAATCGTTTATCCAATCACGTACCTCTTTCGATTGAATATTTTCAGGATTCTCTAAATCGAATTGGTATGCTCTTAACCAGTCAAGTAACTCTGAAGTCGAAACGCGTTTATTATCAGCAGGATCATTTTTGATATCTTCTCTCAGCTGGTTAAAGTGGCGAATGGCCAGGTCGACAAACGACATTTGTTTCGGATGTCCGTTTGCGTTGGCGGGATCGGCGCTCATATTGACCAGGGCAAACTGTTCTTCAAGCAATCCAGGCATATGAGCACGGATGATTTCGACCAGTTGTGAATCATCAGGAAATCGGATGTACATAAAAAGGCATCTTCTCAGGAAAGCTTCGGGCAATTCCCGTTCATCGTTACTGGTGATAAATATAATTGGCGGATAACGGGCTTCAATAACTTCGCCAGTTTCCGAAGAAGGAATAGTGAAACGCCGCTCATCGAGTTCCAGCAGCAGATCATTCGGAAAATCAATATCTGCTTTGTCAATTTCATCGATTAGTAAAATGGAAGGATTTTCTGCTGTTGATGTAAGAAACGCCTTCCCCATAGGACCAAAAGTTCTGTACTTTTTCAGATCCTGTTCTACCGGCGCTGGGTCGGTTGAAAGATTTTTCGCAATCTGCGCATCACGCAACCTTGCAATATGATCGAAGTAATAAAGGCCATCAACTGCTTTCGACGTGCTTTTGACCTGCCATTCAAAAAAATGATTTTTGTATTCGTCGCCATACCACTCAAAAGCGAGTGACCGTGCCAGTTGGGTCTTGCCACTGCCCGGTTCCCCCTTAATCAATACAGGACGATTCAATATTTGTGCGAGACGTACAAGTTCTTTAATCTCCGGCGAAGGCAGGTAAGGCGGGATCGGTCTTGCCTTTGTGAATTTTGGATTACCGGCATGGTCTTTTTGCTGGACATAACTCCATGTCTCAGTTGTTTTATCAAATTCAAGTTCAGACACGGGAATCACCGGAGTAGCTGGCATCAGTCTTTCACGGATAATTTCATTGCCGCTGCTGTCTTTTGCTTTTATCAGTTCAACCGTGAACCTGCTGGTGGAACCTTTGATGCCGGGATTCGGTGTTGGAAATGGTCTGATCAAAACATCATTATTTGGCATAAGGCGCATTTAATCGTTAGAAAAGCCAGAGTTGTTCCTCGAGTTTCAATTTGTCCACGCCCATTTTGGTACTCACTTCAACAATAAAATTTTCGATCTCATAATTACGTGCATCCTGGAAATACCAGTTCATGTCAACAGACTGCAGATTTTTCGATTGAATCTCTCTTTTGGATAGATCGAGCCATCTTTTTGCATGGCCGAGAAACAACGGTTCAACAGGTGCTGAGATCACCACTTTTACTGAATTACCCACTTTGTTTACAAAATGATCTCTTTTAAAGAAAGGCGTTTCAGCAATTCTTGTTTCTGCAATTACGAGTATTATTCTGTCGAAGGATTTATTGAGATAGGGCGCTGATTGTTTTACGATATTGATTTCTTCATATAACTCCTTACAGAATTGAATGATGTTTTCACTTTGCGTAGCAGATTGAAAATTACAACCCAGGTAGATAATTAATGGTTTATCAGGATTTTTCTGCGTTTCATCTCTTAGTATTTGTCCGCAAATACTTATTGCACATTGCTGCCTGAAATTGCTTTCCGTTGTAATTATTCCTTTAGATGCAGCCAATGCCTCCCAGGCACCGCTGCTGGTTTTGTCCGGCTCGAGGACGATATGATGCGAGAATTTCAGATCTATATTTTGCTGGTAGCGCAATTCTTCGAAAAAAACTTTTCCCTGCAGTTTGTGTATGTTAAAATTGGAACACATGGTGGTGATGATGATAAAATCATCGTTGCCACCCTGGCTATAATCGCGAAGAAGATCATCACGCTGACGTATAAAATTCAGATGTCTGATGAATGAAACCGAAAGCTGATCCACGGGCGGCACATCAGGATCTTTTAATTCAAAGATAAATTCACCCTGACCGTATTCTGTCGGAAGTGTGAAGTAACTGATTTCCTGGCTCGGATTTTCTTCCAGCATTTCAACATAATACCTGCTGAATTTTTCCTGTAACAGTTTTTTATCGATGGCTGATTTCGGATAAGTATTTGTCTGAAGCAAATTGCAAAGTGCTTTAGCGAACGGACTGCCCTGGCCGGGTGCGCCATCGCTTGCTTTCTGGTGTAATGAAGATGAAACCAATGCCCTCCTGGAGAAAAAATAAGGCTTGGCCAATGCAAAACCTAAACTTCCCGATCCTGCAAAACAACAATCAAGAATGAGCAACAGATCCAGACAATTTTTTCTGTTTATAAAATCGTAGAAAGATTCGTAGAGATCGCCAATGCGTACCCATGTGTTTCGGTACAAGTCACTTTTAATTCCATCGAAAGGGATGATGAAACCGGTAGTACCGCCTTTGTCAACTCCATGACCTGCAAAATAGATGAGCAGGTTGTCTTTTTCTGTGAGGGTCTGAGAAAGGAATTGAATGTGTTTCGAAATATTGACAGAAGTTGCATTCCTGTTGTAAAGGCATTTTACATCCGGTGAATCGTATTCGATGATTTCTTCGTTATAACCTTCCAGCTTTTTACCCGTCGCCTGCGAATTGAATTTGTATTTCGACAGCAATACTTTCGTTACAGCATTGGCATCAGAAACTGCATTATCAAGTTTATTAAACCTGAATTTTTCGACCGGTCCTTCTGAAAGCGGAATTTGTGGAAACTCGGCTTCATCATAATTGTCTATAGCGATGACAAAAAGATAATTCCTGAGGTCTTTTGGTTTCTCAGCTCCGTTGACGGTAAGCGTATCTAGTCCGATATCGCGCATATAATATCACAGGTCGGGAATACATGGTGGGTCGGTAAATAAATCCAGAAAAGCAATCTTTTAAGCCTTGGGATCCACAATGAATTCCGTGATTTTCTTACTACAGAAACAGAACCATATCTGTGCTGAGAGACAAACAGCAAAACGACTGTCTGTGAAAGTGGAAGAAATATGGAATCAGCAGGTCAGTTTCGAAAGGGTTCTGGTTTCGGCCATTAAGTTAACAAATTATTTCGCAACAACCGTAAAGGGATAGCTGCGTACCCGCATTATGTTATGATAAGCCATATAAAAGCAAAAAAGTCATCTCTTACGAAATGACTTTGATATAAAACAACTCCGACTTCCAGACTTATAAACTACAGCCGCTCTTTGTCCAGTAATTCTCTCTTTTCGATCCTGTAGGAGCTGATCAGTCCGAGGCCGCCGCCTATGCCGATGAAAGCAAACCACAGTGCGGGATTTTCGTCATCGTGCAGGATATACTGTGTGATCAGGTAGGCGAGTGCGAGACCTATGCCTGCGCCGAGCAATAAAAGACCATTTTTCAGGTTGCGATAAGGTGCGGGCCTGTTGGCAAATTCCTTAGGGTTCATTCCTTTTTCAATCATTGCCGTTGCTTCTCTGTTCTTCAGGTAAAAAATGCCAAATATTAAAGCCATACCGCCGAGTGGAACCAATATCGGAATAAGTACTTCTCCGCTATCCATAAAATTTGTGTTTAGTGTTTTTGTAAAAACTTGTTACGAAATATCAGACTACGCGTGGTTCGGGAAGGTTACAGAATTTTGGAAGAATTTTCAGGTCGCTGATTTTCAGCAACTTAATTGGCGGCGTCGGTGTTTGGACTACAAACACCTCCCAGGTTTAAGACCTCGCAGGTTTAAGACCTCGCAGGTTTAAGACCTAACAGGTTTTAAGACCTAACAGGTTTTAAGACCCGGCAGGTTTTAAGACCTGGGAGGTTTTAAGACCCGGCAGGTTTGAAGACCTCGCAGGTCTCTTTTGAAAAGTTTAATTTTAATAAAGCATGTAACCTCTAAAAACAAGCTGTAGTCATATATGCAGGACATGCAGAACGGACAAACAGATAACGAGCTGATCAGAGTTGTTTTATCGGGTGACCATCAGGCATATAAAACATTGGTGGAGCGATACCAGCATTATATTTTCACGCTGGCTATGCGCCTCACCGGATCAAGAGAGGATTCAGAAGAAATAGCTCAGGATGTATTTGTAAAAGCATTTCGTTCACTGGCCGACTTCAAGTTCACCGCCAAATTCAGTACCTGGCTCTATACCATAGCTCATAACACCGGCATTACCCATCTCCGAAAGAAAAAATTATCCATTCAATCGTTAGATCAGGAAGGAACTTTTATCCAGGTGGAGAACCAGGAATCGGATTTTAAGGCGAATCAGATAGAAGAAAAACATCGGAGGCAAATGGTAAACAAGGCAATTGAATTGCTTTCGCCTGAAGACGCCCAGATAATAACGCTGTTTTATAAAGGCGAACAAACGCTTGAAGAAATAGCGCGAATACTTGCGGTAGAACCGAATACTGTTAAAGTAAGGTTGTTCCGGGCGAGACAAAGATTGAAAGAAAAGATGGAACGCTATTTCGCAGAAGAGGTTAAATCGCTGACGAGTATGTAGATGGAATTGCTGATTCAGCTAGCGTATTTGGGTAAAAGTTGAAGGTTGTAAGTTTTAGGTTATAAGTTGTAGGTAAAACTTGTAGGTTAAACAGCCATTATCGGCGGAATTGAAAATGCTCTGATTAATTAAAAAGGATTTTTTAAATTGAGTATATGGACCAGGAAAAAAACATGGAGTTGCTCTTGTGGGAATATATTGACGGACAACTTTCCGGCGAAGAGAAAATAAGAGTTGAACAACTACTTCACCAGGACGCAGAATGGAAGAAAACATTTTTTGAAATAAAAGAGATGAATGCTTTGCTCATGAGCAGTGAGACCGAACAACCGTCCATGCGTTTTTCAAAAAATGTAATGGATGAAATTGCGCGGTATAAAATTGCTCCAGCGACTAAATCGTATGTCAATAAAAAGATCGTTTTTGGTATTGCCGGATTTTTCCTCGTATTAATCGCCGGCTTCCTTATATATTTATTTACCCAGATTGATTTCAGTGCATCTTCATCAACGCCGATGCCTGTTGAACTTCCTGAATTAAAACTTGACTGGAAGAAATGGATCAATTCAACTTCAGTTCAATTGTTCCTGATGGCTGATATTGTTTTCGGATTGATGCTCCTGGACAGGTTTCTTACGAAAAGAAAAAATGCTGCGATCAACAAGCTCCAGCATTGATTAAACGGGCTTCTCCAATAAAACTTCAGCAATTATTGAGTTGATGTCATCGGCGCGGTCCATCACCATTAGATGACCACCTTTAATGATCGTGTGTGATGGCTTTGTATATCGATGCGGAAAAACAAAATCATCTGTTCCGTGGATATGCACATAATTGCTGCTTTCGGATACAGCCTCCCATTCCAATGCTGCAATCATAGCCCAGCGAATGAAACCAGGATCTGCATTCCGCACCATTGAACGAATTATGTCTTTGTCTTCATTGGTTTCTGCAGTAAAAAGGCGCCGAAACATCACACCATTTTTTATCAGGCTGATGGGAACGAAACGAGGCAGACCTGCTTTGTACATCCATCTGAAATAACCGGGCAATTGTTTGTGTTCAGGAACGCTCGCAATGAGTATGGTTTTATCGGAAGGAAAAAGTCTGCTGATTTCGACAGCAAGCATACCGC
This sequence comes from Pollutibacter soli, assembly GCA_029269725.1. GTDB lineage: Bacteria > Bacteroidota > Bacteroidia > Chitinophagales > Chitinophagaceae > Pollutibacter > Pollutibacter soli. The sequence continues at coordinate 1,064,718 of JARJHS010000001.1, forward strand.
CAAAAGAAACACCAACCAGAATAAAATTCACACTGGTATCCATTTGCCCGGCCATACGACGCGCATAGCTTACGAGACTCTCATTTTTTTCAGGTACAATCCAGTTCAGGAATACAGGTTCATAGTTGTCCGGAAACCGGATGTGCCGGAATACTCTTTCATCTGCGGCAAGCCCTCCAATCAAGTATGCTTTCATATACCAAAGTTAACATGTCGGGAATTTTGCGATAATCGACATCTGTTAAATATCCAGAGCCCGTGCCGGGCTCCCTCCCTCCCCCACCTGCCAGCCGTCCAATGGGTGGTGCTGAAAATGGCTGAAGAATGATCTTCTGGTGGGAAGATCCTGACAAATCCATTTCAGCACCAAAAGATGCTTTGCAAAGCAGGCATGACTTTCATTCCCGGGCAATCAGTCATGCCTTGTTAACGATAATACCATCAACACTTCAAAGATCCAATTTCAAACCTGCGATTCCAAGTGTAAAACACGAATACACCTGCGAAAAACACATCCGACTAATGGTTTTTTATCGTTGCTGTGTTTCGTGACTTAATCAACCTCAGAAAACGAATCCTGTTTGCCTAACTTTATAAAAAAAATTCCACGCATGGATATCAGGAACAATATTCTGGAAACGATTGGCAATACTCCTTTGATCAAATTAAATAAAATAACACGCGATTTCCCCTGTGATGTGGTTGCCAAGGTTGATTATTTCAATCCCGGCAATTCAATCAAAGACAGGATGGCTGTGAAAATGGTTGAAGTTGCGGAACAACAGGGTTTGCTGAAACCTGGTGGAACCATTATAGAATGCACAAGTGGAAATACAGGTATGGGTCTCGCTCTGGCAGCTATCGTAAAAGGATACAAATGCATTTTTACTACCACCGATAAACAGTCAAAAGAAAAAATGGATATCCTGAAGGCTGTAGGTGCCGAAGTAATCGTCTGTCCGACTAACGTGGAACCTGATGATCCAAGAAGTTACTATTCTGTAGCACGCAGACTGGCGAAAGAAATTCCCAATTCATTTCATGCTAATCAATATGATAACCTGGCAAACCGCTTAGCGCATTACGAAACAACCGGACCTGAGCTGTGGAACCAGACGGATGGAAAAATCACTCACCTGGTTTGTACTGCAGGTACCGGTGGTACGGTAACAGGTACTGCACAGTTTCTGAAAGAGAAGAATCCCGATATTAAAGTATGGGCAATCGATGTGTATGGTTCATTGCTCACAAAATATTTCAATACCGGTGAGATTGATATGAATGAAGTTCATCCTTACATATCGGAAGGATTCGGTGAAGATTTTGTTCCTGAAAATTATGATATGTCGGTCATCGATCATTTCGAACAGGTGACGGATAAGGATGGCGCTATTATGGCGCGAAGGATTGCTAAGGAAGAAGGTTTGTTTTGTGGTTACAGCGCGGGTAGCTGTTTACAGGGATTGATGCAACTCAAATCATCTTTGAAAAAAGGAGATCTTGTGGTGTGTATTTTTCATGATCATGGCAGCAGGTATGTTGCGAAAATTTATAATGATCAATGGATGATGGAACGTGGTTTCCTCGAAGTGAAAACATTCAAGGATATCATCAATGGTCGTGGAGTAAGACAGAGATTGGTTTCAGTGGAACCAGATCGCACAATCGCAGAAACTGTTGAGTTAATGAAAAAGTATGATATTGAACATATTCCGGTGATCAGTGAAAGTGAACCTATAGGTGCGATTAGTGAGAACGGACTGTTTCAAAAAGTGTTCTCCAACCCTGATATAAGAAACGAAAAAGTTAAAGCGGTAATGGAATCACCTTATCCATTAGTTGATTTTAATACTCCGGTGGAAAGAATCAGTACACTAATCAATAAAGAAAACGGTGCAGTATTAGGAAAAGATGAGAGTGGGAATTTTCACATTGTAACCAAGTACGATATTCTGCAGGCTCTTGCCAAATAGGTTCCAAAATTTTACATCGCTCATTATCATAACATTAAGCCGCTTTACTGCTTCAGGTGATTCAAATAGGAACAGCTGTTCGCGTAGATTTACGAATGGTAAATACTGTATATCTCCTATCCCAGAGGTAAAAAATGCGGTGTTAAAAATGAGTGAAAATGCTCTTGCACACGCATGTATGGGCTATTATCTTTGTTCCAGAAGTTGATTGAAAGGATAAGTACACCTTAACCGCCAATATCCAAAACCATCCAAGAAAAAGTTATCATCCAATATCAATGAAAGGGTGAAGCTACTCCTCTACAATCTTCTTCAAATAGCTCGTTCCACGGGCACCGTTTTTAAAGATCCAATATCATCCTAAGCATTCCTGCTGACCAGAAAGACCGAAACCAATTCCTGATTCGACTTAAAGTAAAACTTGAGTTGAGTTCGAAAAACCAGAATTATCCAAGATCCAAAAAACCAAAACAAAATCCAACGTCTTAGACAAACCAAGAGAAATCCAATGTTATTTTGAAGACCAAGTTTTCCAATTATCCTGAAACCAAATTTGAAATCCAATTCCACTGAACCAAACCACCAGAAACCTCAAACAAAAAATTGTTTGATTCAATTTCCGGAAAAACCAAAACAAACCCTTTATTCTGAGAAACCACAAATCCAATTACCATTGAAAGAAACCACAAACAATCTAATAGGAATTGTTTGACACTATCCAGAAAAACCAGGTATCCAATTTATCCGAGAAACCAAAAGAAAAAAATCCAAGTCCTGTACACACCATCCGAAAAAAAAATTGTCAGATTCAGGTTAATTCCTGGTAACGAAAATCAATCCTATTAAAAACCAGTAGAATTTAAGGCTTCTGACAAATGAATTGTCCCGCTCAAAAGGCGGGACTTTTTTTTGTTTATAGTTGCTAGTTGTTAGTTCTTAGTTCTTAGAAGGCAACAGATCATTGAAAATAACCGGATGGATAAAGTTTCGTTGTTCGTTGTTCGTTGTTCGGTGAAACGCCCAGTTTACCGTTTTCCGTTTTTTTCGGCTTTTCTGAATGCCTTTTACCTTAACTATTGCCTGGCTGTACCTTTTGCCCCCTTACTTTTGCCTGAATGATCACTTCCATCGACCAGATTAGCGAGAAAATTCAATTGCAGAATTTTCCTGAAAGAATTGTTTCGTTGGTGCCGTCACAAACGGAATTACTTTATGATTTCGGATTAAACGAACAGGTAAAGGGAATCACGAAATTTTGCACAATGCCTGCTTCATGGTTTCATCAAAAAATTAAAATAGGCGGTACAAAGAATCTGAATATCAAAAAAATCCGGGATCTGGGGCCTGATCTGATTTTTGCAAATAAGGAAGAAAATGAAAAAGATCAGGTTGAACTGCTTAGAGAAATTGCGCCGGTTTGGACGTCGGATGTTTCAGATCTGGTAAGCGCTTTAAGAATGATCACTTCGATTGGAGAGCTCACTGGTCGCAAAAACAAATCGGATCAGATCGTAAAGGTTATTTCTGAAAACTTCTCCAATCTGAAACAGGCTCAATACAAGCCATCTGTTGCTTACCTGATCTGGTATGACCCGATAATGGTGGCAGGGGGCGACTGTTTTATAAACGATATGATAAGTAAAGCCGGTTTCCGAAATTGCTTTTCCGATCAGTCGAGATATCCCAAAATTGATATTGAAGAAATCAGGCAATTCTCTCCCGAACTCATTTTTCTATCTTCTGAACCATTTCCTTTTTCAGAAAAACATAAACGCGAGTTTGAGCTGCTCTTTCCTGCATCTGCAATAGTATTGGTAGCCGGTGAAATGTTCAGTTGGTATGGAAGCCGGCTGCTATATGCTCCTGCATACTTCCGAACCTTGCATGTTCCCGCGTTGGACGTTTAACGTTCAACTCCTGCCTGCCGGCAAAGGCAGGTTGAACGTAAAACCTACATATCCCCTATATTTGCCCCAAAATCTAAAACCAACTCCATCATGGCCAATCAGAGACTCCTTGATCTTTTAGGTGATAAAGCCGAATACCTCCTCAATCATAAATCCACCGCTATAGATAAATCCACCCTTCACCTTCCTTCACCGGATCATATTGATAAGATCTGGATCAACAGTAACAGGAGCAACCAGGTATTACGCAATTTCCAGGATCTTCTTGGTCATGGGCGTCTGGCCGATACAGGTTATTGCTCAATTTTCCCTGTAGACCAGGGAATCGAGCACAGTGCAGGCTCCGCCTTCTCTCCTAACCCGATTTATTTCGACCCTGAATCAATTATTAAACTGGCTATCGAAGGTGGCTGTAATGGTGTAGCATCTACTTATGGCGTATTGGGTATCATGAGCCGTAAATACGCACACAAAATTCCTTTCATTGTAAAGATTAACCATAATGAATTTTTAAGCCTTCCTAACCGCTACGACCAAACGATGTTTGGTACCATCAAAAGCGCATGGAATATGGGTGCTGTAGGGATCGGCGCTACCATTTATTGGGGTTCTGAACCAAGCGCTCGCCAGCTGAAGGAAGTAGCTGAGGCTTTTGAATATGCACATGAGCTGGGAATGGTAACCATCCTCTGGTGCTATACCCGCAATAACGGATTTAAAGTTGATGGCGTAGACTATCATACTTCTGCAGATCTTACCGGACAGGCTAATCACCTGGGTGTAACACTGCAGGCAGACATCATCAAACAAAAACTCGCTACCAATAATGGTGGATACCTGGCAACCAAGCATGGTAAAACGTCACCACTGGTGTATGAAAAACTGACTACTGATCACCCTATTGATCTTTGCCGTTACCAGGTATTGAATTGCTTCAACGGTCGTGTAGGTCTGATCAATTCAGGCGGAGAATCCAAAGGAACTTCTGACCTCGCTGAATCAGTATATACGGCTGTTATCAATAAAAGAGCTGGCGGTATGGGGCTGATCCTTGGACGAAAAGCCTTCCAGCGCCCATTTAAAGAAGGTGTGGAAATCCTACAGGCAACTCAGGATGTGTATCTCGACAAGGATATCACAATAGCCTGACAACCAAGATCCTAGACTATTTTTATTGCCCTGGATGCAATAATCGCCGAAGCGGTTTTTGCAGTATTTTTAATTACATTTGTTTTGGTTAGGGACCGGAACTGTCTTTGATAGTATTACCGGGAAGTACGAAAGTGTGTGATTCCGGTACAAATAAAAATGTGATATGGCCTTAAAAATTGAGGAAGATTTCGACGATCAGCTTTCTGGAGAGCCGGGGAAAACAGACGCTTCTACCAGCCGCTGGTTTAAAAGGATGAAAAAGGGTATCAACACGTCTACCTCCGAGAAAAAAGAGGCTCCGGACGGGTTGTGGACCAAATGTCCGCAATGCAAGTATACCTGCACCACCCTTGACCTGAAAGAAAATCTGTACGTATGTCCGAAATGTGAATATCATCACCGTATTGGCAGTACCGATTATTTCGAAATACTTTTTGACGATAAACAGTATACTGAGTTTTTCGCAGGTGTAAAATCTATCGACTATCTCGGATTCAATGACCTAAAGCCTTATAAGAAAAGGTTGGAGGAAGCCTATTACAAAACCGGGCTGCATGATTCACTCACGGCGGCACTGGGAAAAGTAAATGGTTTTGAACTGATGGTCTGTTGTATGGATTTTAATTTCATCGGTGGGTCATTGGGAAGTGTGATGGGAGAAAAAATTGCGCGCGCGGCGGATTACTGCCGGGAACACAAAGTACCACTGATGATCATCAGTAAGAGCGGAGGAGCAAGAATGATGGAAAGCGCTTTCTCTTTAATGCAGCTTCCAAAAACACTTGGAAAACTTACCCTGCTTGCAGAAGCCGGCGTTCCCTATATTTCTTTATGCACTGATCCCACCTATGGCGGTACAACCGCTTCATTCGCCATGGTGGGTGACATCAATATCGGCGAACCTGGTGCAATGATTGGTTTCGCAGGTCCTCGTGTTATCCGCGAAACCATTAAGAAAGATCTGCCGGATGGATTCCAGAGTTCTGAATTTGTAATGAATCACGGATTTCTGGATCTCATCATCAATAGAAAACAACTCAAAGAAAAGATCAGCACTCTCCTGCTTCTTTTTAAACATTAACCCTTAACGTTTAACGCTGAACGTTAAACGTCAAACGTTCAACGTGACTGATGGAATTAAAAAACCGCTCCGCTTATTTTGATTATTTCATCGATGATGAATTCGATGCGGGGATGGTATTGGCCGGTACCGAAGTAAAATCCATCAGGGCAGGAAAAGTAAGCTTCAATGATAGCTATTGCTTTCTCCATAAAGGTGAGCTTTGGGTAAAGAGCCTGCACATCGCACCGTATGAGTTTGGGACATATGCCAATCATGATCCGGTGAAAGAAAGAAAGCTGTTGCTCACGGCAAGAGAACTGAAAAAGCTTGATACCAAAACCAGGGAGAAAGGATTTACTATCATTCCCCTGAAAATCTTTTTCAATGATAAGGGGTTTGCAAAAATGAAGATAGGGCTCGCGAGAGGTAAGAAAACCCATGATAAAAGAGAAAGCATTAAACAGAAAGACGCAGCCAGGGAAATCAAACGCCACCTGAAAAGATGATCTGCATGATCACACGACAGAGTATCAATGGTTTATACAGATGGCATGATATTTTCACTCATTCTCCATTTATGAGATCAACAATCACCCTTACCCTCATCCTTCTCACATTTACAGTTTCTGCACAAAAAATCGATGGAAGTTGGTATGGTCGTGCTGATGTTTTATTGGAAGGGTCTCACAACAACTACCTCGCTGAACTTACGATAAAACAGAAAGGGTCTGAAGTACAGGGTATTATGGGATACTATTTTAAAAATAGTTACCAGAGTTTTTTTGTTCGTGGTCGCTACAATCCAAAGACACGGTTGATCGAATTGAAGAACGTTCCGATCATGTATTTCAGAACCTCGATGGCTAAAGCTACGGTGGATTGCAGGATGGATTTTGAAGCAACCCTGGTTAGCAGTCAGCAAAGAACATACCTGAAAGGTTATTTCCTGCGCGATCCGCAATACAAATACACCTGTCCTGACCTTAGCATTAATTTTACAAAAGATCTTGATGAAAAAAATCCGGACAGCGTCTTACGTGATGGCATAGCCGCGCAAAGAATCTGGAAACCCGCCGAGGAAGAACCTGTCGTTACCCCCGAATTTATTGTCGAACAGAAAAAAATAGAACCTACTCCGCTTCAGCTGGCGTTTGAAAAAAGAAAGCCATTGGTTATAAAGGAGCTTCAGGTCGAATCGGATTCGCTGCGAATGACTTTTTACGATAACGGAACTATCGATGGCGATACGATTTCTGTTTTCTTCAATAAAGTTCCGGTATTGACAAGTCGTGGCCTTTCCGTTCAGGGCATAAACCTGTATGTTGGTCTTGATCCGAATGTTGAACTGAATGAACTGAGTGTTTTCGCAGAAAGTCTTGGTACAATCCCGCCTAATACTGCCCTTGTCATTATTGAGGATGGCATCAACAGGTTCGAGCTATTTTCTACGGCTGACTTTGCAAGGAACGGAACAGTTTATATCAGGCGAAAGAAAGTGCAGAACTAATAGTTCGTTGTTCGTTTTTCGTTGTTCGTTGATCGTTTTTCGTTAATTGTTCTTCGTTGTTTGTTTGAATTGCTGCAACAGGATTTGCAAACCTATACGCAATTGCTGAAGCCTATGAGAAGTAAACTTTTCTAAAGCCATATCTTTTTGTATGCAAGGAGTGATTTCTTTACAACATCCGGCCTTTCAGCCTGCAGACTCACTCATTTGATGTCAGCTTTTCCCCGCAAGTACTACGGCGTTTTTTCTTCTATAGAGGTAATATCCGGCAATAGCGCCAATCGCCAAAGCTCCGGCTCCGGCCATATATCTTTTCAGGGTACGGTTTAACGCGAGTTTTCGTTTATCCACCAATGTGGCATAGTCAAGCAATGGTAACAAACTGTTATCCGGTAAAATCTTATCAACACAAAGCCTGACTTCTTCCGGAGCGGTTTGTGTGGCAAGCCCCAACCCCGCAGATTGAAGCATAGCAACATCTTCAAGTGAATTGCTGATAAATACAATATTCTTTTCAGGAATACTGAATTTCTCCGTGAGGTAAGTAAGGATATTTGTGCGGTCAAATCCATGCTCAGGGTGACTGAAATATCTTGGAAATTCCAACACCCCGGTAGTCAGACCTTTTTTCATCTGCAGTTTGTTGGAAAAGCAATAATCAAAACCCAATCTGTTTTTGATATGGTTTGCAACGACGTCAAATCCTTCTGAAAGAAGAATGGTGATATAACCATTTTGTCGAAGCAGTTTTATTACTTCTTCCGCATGTTTTATTGTATCTACTTCATCTGCGATAGCCTGCAATTCCGGGAGAGAAATTCCTCTGAAAAGTTCAGCAATCTTTCTCAGTCTCGTTGCTGAATCTCTTGCTGTGTCATTGATATACCTGAGATCATCTTCAATGCCAAAATGATATGCCGCTATCTCATTAAAATCTGCTTTTAAAATAATATCCAGATCAATGATCATTATTTTTCGCAGATTCAAAATGGATTCCTTAATTGCGAAATCCATCTCGTCGCTGATCGCATGGATATTGGAAAGTGTTTCCAGGTTTTCAATCGATGATACAGAGGCACGTTGCAAAATTGTTCTCGAGACCTGGCGTGACATTTTACTCAGTGACTCCAGGCTCTGCATATCATTTTTTATAAATCCGATACTAACTTCTTTTATGCGCAATTGCATATTGTATGCGTCGATCAGCAGCGCGATATCCACACCATAGTCGTTTTCAAATTCAAGTCTCTCCAGATATTTTTTTCTTGAAGCGATCATGCCGCTCAACGGTTGGGTAAATTTTTCCAGCTCGGGGAAAAAAATACTGAGTAAAGGTTTGGCAACGAGCTGGGTTACACGACCAGCCTGCCTGTCAAAAAAAGATTTTACAAAATCTGCTTCATCATTGATCAACGGATCCGATAAGATGGATACAACATCAGGAGGATAGGTGAGGATATCAGCATCGAGGTATACGATTATATCGTAACGGGCAGCAATCATGCCTTCGTGCATAGAAATACCCTTCCCCTTGTGAGAACTGGTAATAACACGAGCGCCTTCTTTTAACGCTTCTGACACAGTATTATCCGTAGAGTTATCATCCACCACTATGATTTCATATTCGAAAGCTGTGGGCCTGATTCTCTGGATCACTTTTCTTATTGTGGCACCTTCGTTTAAAGCGGGTATAATTATACTTACCATAGATATCACCAATTCATTATGTAAATATTGTTCCAGCTGACCCGGATCAGCGCAATTATACAGCAATTGTTTAACCAAACCGGGAAGAGAGGTCCTGACTGCGTTAGAAGACAATTAGAATTGAACAGCAGTGGAAGACTGAAATTGGCTGAAACCCTGGGTATAAACAGTTTCTGCCAGGGAAAGTTTGGATAATGGCAAAATAGTCAGCATCAGGTCGTAAAAAAGACTGCAAAATGCAGCTAAATAATGTGTTTTAATTGTTTGTTATGAATTTTAATGGCAGCAGTTTAATGAGATAGCGATTCAAATGCACAGAAATAAAAGTGAAGAACATCTTTGTTTACCAGGGAACATCAGATGGGCTGAAGCCCGATTTCTTTTTTTGCACTTTAGCCTCTGGCTCAAGCAAGGGAATTGAAAGGCTAAGATTTGTTAAGATTAATTTCAGTCAATAATTATTTCAATTATCCCAACTTCAGCTGGGGATATACAAGATTTTAAGAAACTTGGTTTAGCCCCTCAATAAAAACCAATTTTGAATTCTCACAATAATGATCAGATCGATGCGATTTCAGTTTTTCGCTTATTAACTGACGATCCCGTGATTGATAAAGTGTGAACTATTAATAGAGATGATAATCACTGGTGATTTCAACTATTTCCGGCTTTAGCTGGGTGATGCCGACAATAAAAAGAAACCAGACTTTAGCCCATCAAACACAATTGTTTTATCAACTTCATTTTAATCCTGCCTTACGGCAAAAAAAAGAGACGCAAAGCTTTGCATCTCTATACATTCTTTTTTCTTTACGCCTGGACTAAAATAACTCTCCCTGCGGACTCTCAGGCTTATGCACCCATTCCATCTCTGTGCTCTTAGTGAAATCGGCAAGCTTATTACCTACGGCTTTCCATCCCATTACTTCAACAAATCCATCCAGTTTAACCTTGGTCGTGCGCGCCTGCTGACCCCGACCGGATTTGATTTCGACAATCGGTTTGTCGACTGTTGTCACAGCCTCGAGCATATTCCCTTCGCCTTCTTTGATGAAGCTGAATTTGCTGTGTAACGTTGTTGTTTCAATCTTGAATCGCTTGACATTGAATTGCAATTTTTCCATGTCGCGATAAATAGCTGTTAGCAGTTTTTCAGGATTGAATTTTTCTATAAGAATGATTTGCTTTATATCGAAACGCTGATTCTGATCCGTATCGGTAATCTCGTAAGTACCATCCTGGTAAATGACAAGAATTTTCTCATCAGGCTGAAAGCTTCCCAGGAACTCCCCTTTCTCTTCTGTATTCAATCTTCCGAACTGATCATCAAACCAGAGTTTCAATGCTCCCAATGTAGATACCCCGGCTTCCTTCAGTTTAATAGAACGAATCGGATATTTCGTTACCTGGTTTCCAATTGAAGATCGGTTCTTGATTTCCATTTCTTCAAAATAGAAATCAATATTCTTATTGCGTGCTGAACTGTTTGCACTTAGTGTAATGCTTACTGATTCAGCTTCACCGTTGGGATTTGCGCTGAAATAGTTGACTTTACTCTTTTCATGACCACGCGTGAGATCATAAATTTTATCTCTAGTAATACCGGTGACATTGAAACGCTTTGCATATGCAATTCCCGTTTCGCCGTCGGTGTAGATCATATTGTAAGTAAGGCGATCGTCATTCTTTTGAAATACCGCGAGGTGAATAATATCCTTTCCGATATACACCTTCTCTCCTACTTTTACGATTTTCATCTGCCCGCGCCTGGTAAAAACGATGATGTCATCGAGATCAGAACATTCAACTACAAACTCATCTTTTTTCAATGACGTACCAATAAATCCGTCAGCACGATTAACATATAGCTTCGCATTTGCAATCGCCACCTGTCTCGCTTTGATGACGTCGAAGGGTTTAAGCTCAGTTCTGCGTTTTCTGTCTGCACCATATTTCGATTTCAGGTTTTCGAAATAAGCAACTGCAAAATCAACAAGATTGGCCAGGTTATTTTTCGTGTCCTTAATATCTTTCTCGATACCCTTAATCTTTTCATTCAGTTCATCGATATCGAGCTTATAAATTCTTCGTACGGGCTTTTCCGTAAGCCTGAGGATATCTTCTTTCGCGATTGCTCTTTTAAGTTTTTTCAGAAACGGTTCAAAGGCTTTGGCGATCGCTTCAATCACTTTGTCCCAGGTAGCGTGTTTTTTCTCGAGCTCTTTATAAATCTTTTCTTCGAAGAAGATTTTTTCCAGAGAAGAATAGTGCCATTGATCCTGCAGTTCTGCCAGCTTAATTTCCAGCTCTCTTTTCAGCAGCTCACTGGTACGGTCAGTTGAAATTTTAAGCAGTTCAGAAACACTCAGGAACAAAGGTTTCTGATTGACGATAACGCATGCATTCGGCGCAATACTCACTTCACAATCCGTGAACGCATAAAGCGCATCGATGGTGATATCCGGTGAAATCCCCGGTGCTAATTCGATCGCCACTTCTACATTCTTTGCCGTGTTATCGGTTACCTTTTTTATTTTTATTTTGCCCTGGTCATTGGCTTTCACAATGGAGTCCATCAACTGTGTTGTGGTAACGCCATAAGGCACATCGCGGATAGCGAGTGTTTTCTTATCAACTTCCTCTATTGTCGCACGGCACCTGATTCTTCCTCCTCTTTTACCATCATTGTACATGCTGGTATCGGCCATTCCTCCCGTTTGGAAATCAGGATACAGTTCAAACTTTTTTCCACGCAGGTATTTGATCGATGCGTCAATCAGTTCATTAAAATTGTGAGGCAGAATTTTTGTTGACAACCCCACTGCAATGCCCTCAGCACCTTGCGCGAGCACCAATGGAAACTTCATCGGCAGCGACACCGGTTCTTTTTTTCGGCCATCATAGCTTAACTGCCATTCTGTTGTTTTGGCATTGAAGGCAACCTCTAACGCGAACCTGCTCAGTCTCGCTTCAATATACCTGGGTGCAGCCGCATCATCTCCCGTCCTTACATCGCCCCAGTTTCCCTGGGTTTCAACGAGTAATTCTTTCTGACCCAAATTCACCAGCGCGTCCTGGATACTCGCGTCTCCATGCGGATGGTATTGCATGGTCTGCCCGATAATATTGGCCGCTTTATTCAGCCTGCCATCATCCATTTCCTTCATGGCATGAAGGATGCGGCGTTGTACGGGTTTCAATCCATCATCAATCGCCGGTACCGCACGCTCGAGTATTACATAAGATGCATAGTCCAGGAACCAGCTTTTGTACTGGCCATGGATACCGGATTCCATCCCTGTTACTTCATTCAATAATTGCTTCGAATTCGTCATACACTTTTTATATCAGCTACTCATTAAACCTGTTCTGCTACTTTTGATTTGATCTCAAAGTCTTTCATTCCTTTCAATTCGCCCTGTACGTCAAAGCCAGATCCTTCTGATATGTTCTTCTTTAACCGCCACAACAAATAGGCGTCACCGGTAGCGTTTTTATTTTTTGAAAGAAAGTGGTGTATTACTTTGCTTGCTTTTTGCCAGTCAGCGGTAATGTGTTTTAATAATGTTGCATCGTAATAATCTTCATCAAACTGCACCAGCTTTTTTCCACCTTCAAGAATTCGCACCATTTTCCCCTCGTTGCAGATACGAGCCCATTCATCGGGATCAACTTCAAACTCGCTCAGCGTTATCGGGCGGGCCAGTTTTTTTGCTTTAATAAATTCCTTCGGAGGAATCTGGCTCAGCCATTCAGGATAAAAAATCTGCCCTTTTTCATTGATGAATGGAAGATTATTGAGGTACAAAATGTACACCCTACCCTGGTAATCTTTCAGCTGCGACATCAGCCAGTAATATCCACTCACATCATGTTTATTCTGTGCCGCCCAGATCCACAAAACCTCTTTCTCATCAGCATTCAGTTTTTCCTTTAAAGAGGAAACCAGCAACGGATCATCAATATTATTCTCTTTTGCCAGTCCGCTGAATTCGCTGTTGGCAAGGATCTCTGCCCACCAATTAGAACGGGCAACAATTCCTACTTCAGAAAAAATATCCTGCAGAGGGCCAACTGCAAAATCATCTTTTACCTGCAAGACTTCGCCTTTCAGACTTTCATCCATTTCAATCGCTTTTTCGAGCGTCTCAACATCAGCAGCATTGAATACTATATGTATCATCTATGGACAGATTAATCGTTTTGTGTTTTGTCAAATTGAAATTCCAGCCTAAGCTTCAGCCATTGGCAGCTCAGCGTTATCTTCCACTTTATCCAGTTCAACTTTCAGATTGGAAACAATAAATTCCTGGCGCTCCTGCGTATTCTTCCCCATATAATATTCCAGCAGGTACTGGATATGTGTATGCTGTTCCAGAAATACAGGTTGCTTGCGGATATCCGGTCCGATAAATTTTCCGAATTCTTCGGGAGAAATTTCACCCAGGCCTTTGAAACGGGTAATCTCCGCTTTTGCTCCCAGCTTTTTAATGGCTGCAGCTTTTTCCTGTTCGTTGTAACAATAGATCACTTCCTGTTTATTCCTCACCCGAAATAAAGGCGTATCGAGAATGTATACATGTCCGTCACGAATCAGGTCAGGGAAAAACTGCAGAAAAAAAGTCATCAGCAATAAACGGATATGCATTCCATCGACATCAGCATCGGTAGCAATGATGATGTTCTTATACCTCAACCCTTCATTGCCATCTTCGATGTTCAGCGCATGCTGCAGGAGGTTGAACTCTTCGTTTTCGTAAACAATCTTTTTGGTAAGCCCGAAACAGTTCAAAGGTTTACCGCGCAAACTGAAAACGGCCTGAGTTTCTACATCACGTGATTTGGTTATGGATCCGCTGGCAGAGTCTCCTTCGGTTATAAATATGGTACTCTGAAGCTGACGTGCGATGAATTCTTCTTTGCCTTTATTCGGAGGATCATCATTCATGTGGATACGGCAATCCCTGAGTTTTCTGTTGTGCAGGTTGGCTTTTTTTGCGCGCTCGTTAGCAAGCTTTTTAATCCCTGCAAGCTCTTTTCTTTCCTTCTCGCTTTGCTCAATTCTCTTTTTCAACGCTTCTGCAACAGCAGGATTCTTATGCAGGTAATTATCCAGTTCACGTGTAAGAAAATCCGACATGAAATTCTTCATGCTCGGACCTCCCTCAGAAATCGTCAATGAACCCAGTTTTGTTTTTGTCTGTGATTCGAACACCGGTTCCTGCACCCGAACAGCAATTGCCGCAACGATACTTGCACGTATATCTGATGCCTCGTAATCTTTTTTATAGAAATCCCTTACTGTTTTTACCAGGGACTCCCTGAACGCCGCCACATGTGTTCCTCCCTGGGTCGTGTATTGACCATTCACAAAACTGTACAGATCTTCACCATACTCATTGTTGTGGGTCATCGCTATTTCGATATCCTCTCCTTTGAGATGGATGATCGGGTACCTGATCTCATCTTCATTGGTTTTCCTTTTCAGCAAATCCAGTAATCCGTTTTTACTGATGAATTTTTTTCCATTGAAACTGATCAGCAGGCCGGCATTGAGATAACAATAATTCCAGAGCTGGTTTTCCAGGTAATCCGGGATAAAATGAAAATTCCGGAAAACAGTATTGTCAGGTATGAATGTTACCAGCGTACCATTGGATTGCCCTGATTTTGATTCCTTTTCCTCTTTTATTAAAACACCTTTTTCAAACGAAGCAGACTTTTCTTTTCCGTCACGAAATGCAGTAACACGAAATGAACTGCTGAGGGCATTTACTGCTTTCGTACCTACACCGTTAAGTCCGACACTTTTCTGGAAAACCTTACTATCGTATTTAGCACCGGTATTGATTTTGCTGACAACATCAACCAGCTTTCCGAGGGGAATTCCGCGACCATAATCGCGAATTGTTACCGTATTATCTTCTATGGTAAGATCAATCTGCTTGCCATAACCCATCATATGCTCGTCGATACAGTTGTCCAGTACTTCTTTCAATAACACATAAATTCCATCATCCGGACTGCTTCCGTCGCCAAGTTTACCGATATACATTCCGGGTCTGAGCCGGATATGCTCACGCCAGTCAAGGCTTTTGATGGATTCCTCGTTATATTCAAAAAGGGTGGACTCTTTTTCCTTCGCCATAGTCTCAATCAGGTTTTTTAAAGGAAGTGAACCGCGAATGTATCGCTAATTTTTTTAGCAAAAAATCCGGCGCGCAAATATAGTAAAACCAGATGGGCGGTTTTCGGTCGGTTTTCAACGGGATGTTAATAATTAGTGAGGATTATGAAGTGAAGAGAATGAAGCGGGATTAATACCAATACAAAACAGAATTATGATCAAAATAAGTATTTCTTAAGTCAGGCCCTGCCTCTACCCGAAACAATACGCGTGCAATTTTTCAAACAAGCCGTGATTCAGGGGAGTCATCGGCCGGCCTGTACCTGCTCACTACTACCTCCTACTGCTTACTGATAAGTTCTTTAGTAATAAATTTCTACCACATATCCATCAGTAAATGTACGAAATGGTTTAAACGCGAGTGCTAAAAATTGTATATCAACCACTTACATATAAGATTTGAGGATAAAAATTAATTAACTAAAAGGATTGGAAATTACTCATTTGAAATTGTAAATTGCAAATACAAATCAGGAATTCCTATGGATTCTGATATCCAATCTACTCAGCTGCGCACTACCCGTTAAATTCTACGAACCCGTTATTTATCGCTTGCTGGCCTGTTGATAATTTAAATCTTTACTTTTAAAACAGTAGATGTATGTACTCGTTTGCCCTGCTGGAGTCTGGATGTTATTACCTGATTCAGGAAAAAGAAAATACTCCCCTGAGTCTGATAAGGATTAACATGGATAGTGATCATTGCGTTTTCATATCGCAATACGGAGATGAAGAAAAACTGATCTGGAAACGGAAGTCTGACCCGATTCTGGATATAGTTGAACTTTTGGATGACAAAGCTGTTGAAGCATGGGAAGCAACTTATAATAAGGATGCTTTCAATTATGAAGAAGAGGAGGAGGATGAATAGTGTGTAGGCTCTACTGACTAAAATCTCTGAAATTCTTTCAAACCTGTTTCAGAATAGTTTGCCATTCAGTATGATAACTGATCAGGAGGCTAAAATGATTAACGTTTTAGCCTCCAATTTTAACAGGTGTTCCATAAATTTAGTTGCTAACTTTTCGTTACGTAAAAGGTATGGCTCCAAACGAACAGAACAGGGAACTGGCTAGAAATTTCTTCTTTAACTTACTCGGGCTTTTAACCGTAATTCCACTCGCCCCATTGGTGAACAGAGTCATTCCCCCTATTCTTATCGGGAGTTTCAATGCAGATCTCCTTATCGCCATCTTAATTTCTTTTCTCTTCGTACGTTTTATTCTCTGGATTTTTCGTCCCCTGATCATCCCGTCATTCATCATGGTCGTGGTGGTAGTCCTGTTTCAGATATTTACCCATAGCTATAACCTGCAAAGCATGGTGAATGATTACCGGAACCTGGTAATGCAGAATTGGAAGAACAAGGACAAGAAAGAGAAAGAGCTATTCCTGATAAAATCCTCCCTTTTCGACACCGATGTGGAAATGGCGGTGAAGGGAATGAAATCAAAAATGAACCACAAGGATTCGGTGGTGCGGAATTTTGCGGTGAAACATTCACTTGAAAATTTTGACGAAGCATATCCTAAGTATGGTTTCTATGTAAGATTTCTTTCGCTCTTTAAATACATCAACAGCAATTTCAAATATGTTTCAGATGCGCAGCGTGATGAATATTATGCAACAGCGCGCGAAACAATTGAATCCGGCCTTGGGGGTGATTGCGATGACCATACCATCCTGATGATCTCTACGATGAGATCCATCGGTGCAAAATGCAGAATGGTTTTATCAGTTGACCACGTTTACCCGGAATTACATTGCGGAGACAAACAAAGTTTTCTGAAATTTCAGAATGCAATCACTGATTTATTTTATGATCAGCCGTTCTCAGGTTTGTATTACCGCGAAGAAAATGGCCAGTACTGGATTAATCTTGATTACACCGCACGCCATCCCGGCGGTCCTTATGTCGACAATAAAGCCTATGCTGTTGTTGAATTCTGATTTGTAGTAATTTTTTTACATCCCGGGCGCTCACCCAGATTTTTTTTGTGATAAAGACAGGTGGAATTATCTTTTACGGATAAACCTCACCGTAATGAGACAAACCTTTTTCTTTCACGGATTTTTTATCCTGTTTTTTTTCCTGTTCATACCGGACAACAGAAATCAGTCTTTCACCGATGCAGATCCGTTGTTCCGTATTCAGAAGAAAAAATTACAGGCCCTGAAATGTTATCCGGACCTTACCCAGGATAATCTTTTACCTGAGGATGCCATGTCCATGATCCCGCTGCCTGATTGGGGAAAACATCAATGGAAGATCTCAACAAAGAGTGACAGTGCCCAGTTCTATTTTAACCAGGGCGTGACGATGTATTACAGCTTTCATATCATAGAGGCGCTTGCATCATTTAAAAAAGCAAGAACAATTGATTCCACTTCGGCGATGTGCTGGTGGGGCGAAGCACTCTCCTATGGACCAAACATCAATGACGTTGAATATGCTGCTGCACCTGATGCATTGTTTGCTGCACAAAAAGCCAGCGTTCTTTCAACAGCTGCTTCCGCGAGAGAAAAAGGCCTGATCAATGCAATGATGGTCAGGTATACGAATGACACATCAGTTTCCCGTGCTGATTTGAACAACAGGTACCTTAATTCGATGAAAAGCCTCTATAAACAGTTTCCGAATGATGCAGAAGTTGGTACTCTTTATGCGGACGCTATCATGCTCGTTCATCCCTGGGATCTGTATGATGATCAGTCGTTGCCCAAACCCTGGACACCTGAATTGACCGGCGTTCTTGAAAAAATGATCAAACTGAATCCGAATCATCCGGGAGCAAATCACTATTATATTCATGCGGTGGAAGCATCGCTGAATCCAGAAAAAGCAAATCACAGCGCAACTGTTCTACCCCGCATTACCCCGAAAGTTTCACACACCGTGCATATGCCTTCTCATATTTATATACGCACAGGTGATTTCGAGAAAGGAATGCAGGTAAACATCGCTGCAAATAAAAGCTATAGTGAATACCTGGGATTGATGCCTGAAGTAGTTAACAATGCATTTCTCTACCAGCTGCACAATGTACATATGCAGGCTAACTGTGCAATGATGTTTGGGGATGCGCAACTCAGTGCAGAGACAGCTGCGGGTTGCAGATCAGACATTCCGGTGGAATACCTTTCCTGGGATGCACCATTCGGTGAATATATCCAGTATATGTACATGACGCCCGCTTTTGATCTCATCAGGTATGGTAAATGGAATGATATTCTGCAGATGGCGGAAATCCCTGACAGTCTTGCCTATGCGAAAATAATTTTTCATTTCAGCCGGGGTACGGCTTTCGCCCGACAGCAGCAAACCTTATCTGCAAAACAGGAGCTGACTAAAATGCAACAAATCCTGGAAAATACTCCCAAATTAAAAATCAAAATGGGTGCATTTAATTCCGCATATGACGCTGGAAAAGTTGCAGAGAACATGTTGTCAGGCTTTATTGCTGAATCTGAAAACCAATACATGAAGGCTGCTGAGTTGCTGACTATGGCAGTGGATTCAGAAACAAAACTGGTGTACAACGAACCGCGCGACTGGATCCTTCCTGCGCGAGCGTACCTGGGAAATGTTTTGCTGAAGGATAAAAAATTTGCAGATGCTGAACGGGTGTTCCGTAAAGACCTCGTCATACATCCCGGTAATGGTTGGTCGACCATTGGCCTGTCAAAAGCACTCGAGGGACAAGGAAAATCCGCAGCGGCAAAAACTGTTTTGACTAAGGCTAAGCTTGATGTTCAGAACAAAAATTTTAACCCGGCGGGCCCTGTTTTTTAATAATTGGTTTGTTTCAAAATAATTTTAGATATTTGACCCGTTAAAATTCTATATGGATAAAAGAATTTCTACCCTGATATTTTTGTTCGTGATATATTTTATCGTGGCATTGACCATGACGTTATTTACACCCGTGCAGCAGGTACTCACTTTCCTGTTCTATAGTTTTACCGGATTGTTGCTGTTTTTTTTATTTTTCTTCCTGTGGATGTTACACAGGAAAGACTAAGAACCAATACCAACTGTAATAGAAAATCCTGCCTTGTGCAGGATTTTCGCATTATATGAGGATTGCATAAAATATTCAGAACGACTTCTATATAATTGCTTTACTCAAATTTTAATTTATAAGTGTCGGCAATTCGTTATTCGCGAACTGGCCTTCGGCCTTCAATCAATCGCCTTCGGCGAGTCGAACAACCTTCACGCGGAGGACGCAATGGAAATACACGCAAAGTCCCCGGAGGAAATTCAAAAAACAATTGCAATTGAAAAATCTAACAACTATAAACTTCTCCGCGTACTCCGCGGGCTGTTTCTTCGCGTACTCCGCGTGATTCATTTGAATCTCGCCGCAGGCGATTCAGAGATATGCGAGTCCTGCTTCGCGGGTGCGGTCGATTTGGTATGCTGTCGATAAAACGCGAAGCAGAGACCCGCATAAAGAAGGCCGGATTTCTCCGGCCCGTAGTTGCTGTGTGCTAAGTAATGACTTATAAAAGATACTGATGGATATCTGTGATAAGAGAAAGATACAAAAAGTACCCAAAAATTTCCAGAGATTTTAAGCTCTCCATTCGGCTTTCACTATCGTCGTTCGTAGCTTCTTACATCACCAGTTTCCAACCATCCCTGTAATCTCTCTTCACAAACTGGTTCGCCTCATCGAAGTTCGTAATCTTCATGTTCTTCGCATCCCAGAGTAATTTTTTTCTTCCGAGATATTTGTCTTCCCAACCTTTCAGATTCGGATTCTGCATCATCCAGCTGCGGATAGCGAGATTACCAATCAGGATACTTTCAGTGAAAGGACCGGCAAATTCAAACGGCGAACTCGTTTTTCCTTTTCCATATCCATCAATAGCGGCATTCACCCACTGTACATAGTGTCCTTCAGGTACGCGTTTGATGGTTTCTTTTGGTAATGTTTTTTCTTTCATCAGTTTTGTAGGCAACAATCTTGGGTTTGCTCCATAACAATCTGCGAGCAGTTTTCCTTTTGTTCCAACAAATAAAACACCACCATCCCAGTTACCAAAAGCTTCTTCCGGCTTCAGTTCATCAGGACGCTCAGGCAACAGGCCTCCATCGTGCCAGGACACTTTTACATTTCCTTTTCCATCTTTTCTTGGATAGTTAAGATGTATGATTGATGCAGGAGGACAGCTGTCAAGATAGGGTTTGTCGTTCCACATTTCACGCCAGATAGTAACTACACTACACTCAACTTCGGTAGGATAATCAATCGGTAAGCAGCGGAACACCGGATCCATAATATGACAAGCCATGTCGCCCAGTGCGCCTGTACCAAATGCCCACCATCCGCGCCAGTTGAATGGCAGGTATGCAGGATTATATTCCATTTGTTTTGCAGGGCCGAGCCAGAGATCCCAGTTGAGTTCTTTCGGAACTTCAAAACTTCCTGTAGGCGTTGGTATACCTTGTGGCCATACAGGTCTGTTCGTCCAGCAATCCACTTTATAAACATCTCCGATCAAACCGGCATTGATGATTTCCTGTGTTCTGCGAACGCCATCGCCGGAACCACCCTGGTTACCCATCTGTGTAACCACTTTGTATTTTTTAGCCGCTTCAGTTAAAATTCGCGCTTCATAGATGTCGTGTGTAAGCGGTTTTTGTACATACACGTGCTTACCCAGTTGCATAGCCGCTAAAGCTGCGACAGCGTGTGTATTATCAGGCGTTGATACACTTACAGCATCTATATTGTTTTTTTCTTTTTCCAGCATCTCCCTGAAATCCTTGTAGTAGGTCGCTTTAGGGAAACGCTCGCGGGATTTGACCGCCTGGCGATCATCAACGTCAACAAGACTTACAATTCTTGCTTTCGGACTCTTTGCAAACTCCGCAAGATCACTTTCCCCTTTTCCACCGGCACCAATACCTGCGATATTGAGCTGGTCACTCGGAGGAATATATCCTTTTCCTAAAACATTCCGGGGTACAATAGTAAATGCTGCGAGGCCCATAGATGCATCACGGATAAACTGACGACGCTCGTATCTGTTCTTTTTTTGCTTTGACATAGCTGGATCATTGATTTTTTTATCTGCTAATAATATCAATCGAATTTTACAGTCTCATTAAGTTCTTTCTCTGAGTAGGCAAGATTATACTGCTTCAATACATCATCCGGAACACCTTTCCATTGGTTCGGAGTATTGCCAACATAACCCAGATCTTTCACGCCGATTTCAGAAGTATAAAAACCGGTTACCGTCAGGTTGCGCATCAATGTAAAAAATGCAACGCCTTGTTCGAGACCCGGTTTTACTTTTTTGGGATACGCGATATCATCCACGATCGCGATACGCTGTTCGGGTGTGATATCAGTAAATGATTTCTGATAACGTTTGTATGTTTCAAGTTCAAGCCAGCGAAGTCCTCCTCGCATGGGTGTTTTGTGACTGGGCTGATCTTTTACAATAAACTCGATGAATTCAGGAACTTTTGCGTCAGTGGCACTACCGCTGACTTCATCTTTTGGTACGATGATGTCTGCAAGAACGGTGATGATCGCCATTTCTGCAGGAGTGAAATAAGTATATGAAGTAACTTCTTCGTACTGCTTTATCTCCTGAGGCTGCCTGTCCAGCGTAAATCCACCAGGTGCGGCTTTTGCATCTGCTTTCGCAGCTGTTTCAGCACCATCTTTTGGTTTACAGGCATCAAGCAATACACCTGCAGAAAGGGTTCCTACGGCAAGGGTTTTTAACGATTTTCTCCTGTCCACAATAATGAGTATTTAAAGTGATAAAAGATTGTAGCATTTAAAATGATCAGGCGATGTTTTTCTTTTTCATCTGATCAACGAGGTATTCCGAAGCGCGCATAGAAAGTGCGAGGATCGTCCAGGTGATGTTTTTATCCGCCTGAGAGGTGAAGGCCGCGCCGTCAACCACAAATAGATTTTTACAATCATGTGCCTGGTTGTATCCGTTCAGAACCGAAGTCTTTGGATTAGAGCCCATCCTTGCAGTACCCGCTTCGTGAATAATTTTACCAGGAGATTCGAGACCATAATTGTTGTCCGGTCCGTCATCACCCCAGGTGATCACTGCTCCCATGCCATGCATGATTTCTTTAAATGTCTCCTTCATGTGTTTGGCCTGTTTGATTTCATAATCCGTATACTTAACATTGAAACGAAGTACCGGTATACCATATTTGTCAACCACGTTGGGATCGATTTCACAATAATTAGATTCAAGCGCAATTGCTTCTCCCCTTCCTGCCATACCTACACCTGCACCATAGAAAAAGCGGACATCTTCTTTCAGCGATGCGCCATAGCCACCCGCTTCTTTTTTCTTCCCGTTAACCGGATAGGAACCATTCTGTCCTTCAATACCCATCCCGAATCCATATGCCGGCTGCCCCATTCCGCCCCAGTATTCAATATGATAACCTCTTGGGAAATCGAGCTTCTTATTGTCTCCCCACCAGGGTGAGTATACGTGCATACCACCGACTCCATCTTCGTTGTAACGTTTTCTACCGAAGAGCTGCGGAAGATAACCTCCCATTGCTGCGCCGGTAGAATCATGCAGGTATTTACCAACCACATTGCTGCTGTTGGCAAGACCGTTCGGATATCTTGAAGATTTGGAATTAAGCAAAAGCCTTGACGATTCGCAGGCGCTTGCAGCGAGGATCACTGAACGACCAAAAACCTGGTATTCAGATAAATCATTTTTATCGACATAAGATACACCAGTGGCGAGTCCGTTGCTATCGGTCAAAACTTCACGGGCCATGGCATTGTTGATGACCGTGAGGTTTCCTGTTTTCATCGCTGGAAGAACCAGTACAGAGGAGGAAGAGAAATCGGCGTGAACAGTACAACCCCTGTTACACTGAGAACAGTAAAAGCACTGCCCGCGATCATCATTTATTTTTTTGGTAAGAATCGACAAACGGGAAGGGATAACCGGAACACCCATTTTGGTAGCGGAATTCTTGATCATCAGCTCGTGCAGCCTGGGCTTTGGAGGAGGAAGAAAAATACCGTCGGGCTCATTATCAATTCCTTCCACAGAACCGAACACACCGATCAACTTGTCTATACGATCATAGTATGGTTTAATATCGTCATAGCTGATGGGCCAGTCTTCTCCAAGCCCGTCGATACTGCGTCTTTTAAAATCTTTTGGTCCGAAGCGAAGTGATATCCGGCCCCAGTGATTGGTACGTCCCCCAAGCATACGTGCACGCCACCAGTCCCACTGTGTGCCTTTTGCCGTCGTATAAGGTTCACCATCAATCTGCCAGCCCCAATAGCTGGCATCGAAATCACCGAAAGGTCTGAAAGCTGTACTCGCACCGCGCCTGGGCGATTCCCAGGGATTCTTTAATTGTGTAACATTCTTTGCCGGATCATACATCGGGCCTGCTTCGATCAGGCATACCTTTAATCCTTCTTTCGAAAGGATATAGGCGGCCATTCCACCACCCGCTCCTGAACCGACAATTACTGCATCAAACTTTTCTGCATTCTTTTTAACCTGGAAATCTGGCATGAGAAGAGAAATTGTATTTATAAGAAGAAATGAATCTGTTTAAAAAATTACGATTGCCGAAAATAGAAAATCATTGTAAAAATGAAGGTGAAAATCAGGTAAGCAGGAAAATTACAGAATAAAATGATTCATGCAATTATAATAAGCATCGTATATTTCAGATTTTATATAAATGAATTTTATAGATGTATTTTTCAAACGGTTTTGTCATTAAACAACTCTATCGCCCATATATTCTGACCGTTGCTATACTCTTTCTTTCCTTCATTTCCTGTAAAGACAAGCCGGATGTCAAAGCAGATCAGGCTGTTGAGCCGAGAGCAAAAAAAATCGCAGACACTTTTCGTGAACACGGTAAAGAACGCATAGATTTTTATAAGTGGTTGAGCAACCCTGATGATTCCGCTGTAATTCAGCAACTGGAAGCAGAAAATAATTATGTTGAACAATATCTGAAGCATACGGCGGCTTTGCAGGACACGATCTACAATGAACTGGTGAGCAGGATAGAGCAGGATTACACATCTCTTCCTGAAAAATCCAATGGCTATTGGTACTATACCCGATATGAGCAGGGTAAACAGTATCCCCTGTACTGCAGAAAAAAAGAAACGACTGCTGCTCCGGAGGAAATCATACTGAATGTAAACGACCTCGCCGAAGGATATGAGTTTTATTCGGTATATGGAAGAGAAATCAGCAGAGATAATCAATGGCTGGCTTATGCAGAAGATACTACGGGTGGAAGGCAGTGCCGTGGTCAGTTTTTTAATCTGAAAACGCAAACTTACTCGCCCGAAAAATTAGCGGATATCAGTGGGGATTTTGCCTGGTCGGATGATAACAAGACAATTTATTATGTTACAAACGATCATACCGTCCGGCCCTGTAAAGTATGGAAACACGTTTTAGGCACAGATCCTGGGCGTGATCAATTGTTGTATACGGAAACGGACAGCACTTTCAATGTTTCCGTATCTGCTTCCCAGAATCATAAATTCATTTTTATTATTTCCGGAAGTACAAACACAACCGAGGCGAGGTATTTACCTGCAGACAATCCTGATGCCGCTCCTGTGCTCATTCAGCAACGCAAAAAAGATCTTCTCTATTACCCTGATTATTTTGATGGTGATCAGTTTGTAATTTTTAATAATGACAAAGCAAAGAATTTCAAGTTATCTCAGACACCTGTTGCATCAACTGGAATAAACTCATGGAAAGACATTGTTCCTGTGCAGGATTCGGGCCTGTTGGTATCTTTTGAAATGTTCCGCGATTACCTGGTAATACAACATACGGTGAAAGGTCTTGCAGTTGTTACAGTAATGAACCGGAAAGATAACAGTTCGTATAAAATAGATTTTGGCGAGCAATCGTATGTCGCTTACGTTGAGTCAGCCACAGACCAATTTGACCAGGACAGTATACGTTACAGTTATACCTCATTAACCACTCCATCTTCCGACTATACTTTCAATCTTTCAACCAAAGAAAAAAAATTGCTGAAGCAACAAAAAGTCGGCGGAAACTATGACGCTTCCTTATACCAGACTGAAAGAATCTGGGCACCTGCCACAGATGGCGTGCTTGTTCCGGTTTCACTGGTATACAGGAAAAATCTTTTCAAAAAAGATGGGAGCAATCCGATGTTACTATATGCCTATGGATCGTATGGATATAGTACAGATGCTGATTTTGATGCCTCTGTCATTTCATTACTTGATCGTGGTTTTGTATACGCAATTGCGCATATCCGCGGTGGCCAGGAAATGGGCAGGTATTGGTATGAAGATGGTCGTCAATTAAAAAAGAAAAATACGTTTACTGATTTCATTGATTGCGCAGCTTTTCTTGAAAAAGAAAAATATACTTCCGCAGATCGCATGTTTGCCAATGGTGGAAGCGCCGGTGGAATGCTGATGGGCGCCATTACGAACCTTCGGCCGGAATTATTCAAAGGTATCCTGGCAGAAGTTCCGTGGATGGATGTGATCACCGATATGTACAATCCCAATCTTCCATTGACAACACTCGAGTATGAAGAATGGGGCGATCCGCATGATGATGCTTTTTACAGCTATATGCTGAGTTGGTCACCTTACGACAATATTAAGCCAACAAAGTTTCCTGCAATATTGGCTACGGGTGGATTGAATGACACGCAGGTACCTTACTATTCTCCGGCAAAATGGGTTCAGAAAATCAGGGATAATAATACCGGCGATGCGCCTGTTTTATTCAAATGCAATATGGGCGCGGGTCATGGTGGTGCATCGGGAAGATTTGAACGACAGAAACTGACCGCATTGAAATATGCATTCATGATCGATCAGCTGAACAGTAAATAGTAAAACATAAACAGGTCTTCATTACATTATGATGAAGCAATTCAAATTCAACCTGATCCTTCTCGTGGCCTTTTGCTCGCAGGCAAATGATGCATTCTGCCAGGATATCAAAGGCAAGAGACCGAAAATTGGTGTGACACTCAGTGGCGGTGGCGCCAAAGGACTTGCTCATATCGGAATTTTAAAAGCGATCGATTCCGCCGGTATCAAAGTGGACTATTTAACGGGAACGAGTATGGGCAGTATTGTCGGAGCACTTTATGCGATTGGATATTCCGGAAAACAGATTGAAGAAATGGCCGGTGACATGGATTGGAGTACTCTCCTCACCAATCAATCCAACCAGGATGAAATCATCATGGAAGAAAAAGAAGAGTATGGAAAATATGCTGTTGAAATACCTTACCGTAGCGGTAAATTCAAAATAAAAACAGGGATACTGGAGTCGGAAGAGTTATGGTTAAAATTATCGAATGTATTTTATCCGGTTTTCGGTATCAAGGATTTCAACCAGTTTAGTATTCCATTCAAATGTATTGCCACAAATGCTGCCAATGGCCAGGCTGTTGTTTTGGACAAAGGAGAAATCGTTACGGCTGTACGATCAAGTATGGCCATACCATCTATATTTACTGCAGTTCGATTGGACAGTATGAAGCTGGTAGATGGAGGCGTAGTGCGGAATTTTCCGGTGGAAGACGTCAAAGCAATGGGTGCTGATTTTGTTATCGGTGTGAATGTGTCCGCAGGTTTAGCCCCCACCTCCCAACTGAATAATCCGATTGCTATCCTGATGAATGCAGTGTTTTTTAAAGCAGCAGAAGATGCAAAAAAAGAAATTCCGTTATGTGATATCTATATCCCGATGCCGGTCGAAAATTTTTCTACCGGGTCTTTCAACAGGTCGGCAGCAATCATCGATACAGGTGTTGACGTAGGAAACAGGCTATATCCGATGTTTAAGAAATTGAAAGATTCATTGGATGCTATCTACGGATACCAACCGCCTCCGGGTCCCCGCCTTCCGGAAATAAAAGAAGTTCTGATTTCAGAAGTTGAAATTGAAGGATTGGTCAAAACAAGTAAGGAATTTTTCCTGGAGTTTATGGGTTTCGAACTTAATAAAGAGTACGGCCCTGACGATATTGGATTAATGATCAGGCGTGGCTTTGGTCACCGGTATTATGATCGCATTACTTATGAACTGGAATCACTGCCCGACGGAAAAACAAAAATTAAATTTTTAGTTTCTGAGAATCCACTGGCCACAGCGAAGATGAGTGTTCACTTTAATAAATTCAGTGGGCTCGCATTGATCGTAAACTTTACGATTCGCAACCTTATTACTGATGCTTCGCGTTCACTGATCACTGCAAACCTCGGGGAACGACTGCGGGCTCGAGCAGAACATATGGAGTTTTTTGGAAAACATAAAAATTTTGCAACAAAACTTTCTGCTTATTATGAATTCCTGGACTTTACTTCATACCAGAATTATTCGGAAACCGGGATATACCGACAGCGATATTTTAATGTAGACTTTCATGCGATGTATTCGATGGACTATCGGTTTACCATCGGTCTTGGTTCAAGATATGAATACCTGGATTATACTCCGTCGATAAAAGCTTATATCGATGCCAAGGGAAGAACCAGGTTTTTCACATCGTACCTGATGTTCAAGTACAATACTGTTGATCGAAAAATCTATCCGCGACGAGGTATGCGCGGAGATGCTTCGGTAGAATGGGTATATGGTCAGAAAGGAAATATCGTGCTGCTGCAGAATGGTCAGGAGATTCTGAATACGGATACCATTTCGTTAGAAGACAAAAACTATCTGAGGACTAATTTTTATCTCGAAGGATACATACCTGTTGGTCAGCGTGGAACAATTACAGCGCTTGCTGAGTCAGGAATGAATTACGATTACAATTTGTTTTTTCAGAATGATTATTACATCGGCGGTCTTACCAGGCAGTTCAGAAACCAGGTGGTGTTCGCTGGCTATCCTGAAGGAGTAAATACTACATCCAGCTACGCATCACTTCAGTTGGGTTATCGTTTTCAGTTATTCAATAACCTGTTCCTGATCTGGCGATCCAATGCCATGTTTTACGATCTGCTCGATCATCAATACCTGGATGTCAAATCCAGTTTTCTTTCCGGGCACGCACTCAGTATAGGATATCTTTCGATTATTGGGCCGATTGAATTCAGTGTGATGTACGGGGATCAGTCAAAACAATTTCAGACCTATATCAATATTGGCTTTTCGTTTTATTAGACCTACCAGTCTCTAAGACGTGTCAGGTTTAATCCAAGGACGCTTTTACGAAATCCGCAACAAGATATGCCGGAAGTTTTCCCATCAGCGGATCAAGTATACCCTGTTGAAGCATCATCGCTCCTTCGCAAATATGAACATACCCGGTTTTGCCATGATGCCCTGCGAAACACATATACTGTCTGGCATGCATAACCGAAATGCCCGATGGAGAAGATGCACTGGAAGGAATGCGTTCGACTGCGTCCAGGTCCAGCTCAACACCGGTGATATTATCATCAGTAAAGCTGAACGCCTGGGCGACCGCCTGCGTGAAATTTAAACGTTCCTGCAGGAAAATATCTTCATAAAAAACATACTGCGCATTGATATTGCTGTACAAATCATCAAGCATGCTTTGCGGGTTGTAATTTTCATGCAACCCGATTACCGCATATTTACCGAGATAAGATTCCTCCATCGCATATCGGAAACCGTTACCACTATGACGCCCTTCCATGATCCGGTAGTCTGCATGCGCATCGACATTGACGGCATTTATTTTTGATTGCGGAATGTTACCCGATTTTGCCAGCGCTTTTGCTGTTCCTTTGATCAGCGGGTAGCAATTGTTGTGACCACCACCGATAGCTATCGGGATCTTTCCCGCTGCCACAATCATCTTCACAAATTCTTCCACTGATTCATCGATAATATTCGCCACTGCGTGACGACAGGCATCTACCTTTTCTTCCTGGCTTTTGGAATTGTTATTGATCACATCGAGTACCTCACTAAAATCAAAATGCCCGGCGAGTAAAACCTCCGGGCCATTGAATTTATCCGTACTCTGGATATTTACAAAAGAAGGGAAAAACGCAGGCCATAATGTTTCAGTACCAGGAATCCCCTGATTGGCTATTACTCCAATGCATTCCGGGATTCCAAACAATACAAATTTTGCTGAAGAATTTCGTAGTTGCTCTGCGTAATTTTGATCCTGGTCAAATACCTTGAGCTTCTCGCCCAGCTTCGTTTCGTACCGTCGGAGTCGGGTATGATTGAGCAGGTCCTGCCTGTTGTAGAATTTGAAATATTTCAATGGCTTGCAATTTAGAAGATAAATTTAGATATCTGTTGTTTCAATCGTTTCAGAAATTCTTTTACGGGGACGAATAAAATCCAAAGGGTTAGCCTTAAAATATTTCCATAGAATCTGGAAAAACTCAGGGTACTCATTCAGCCTTATGCCACGGGAACGCACAGCTACAAAAAAGGCAAGTGTGAAGCTTACTAAAAAGTTGAAAAAGCCAATAGCAAGAATGCCAAAAAATACTATAAGCAAATATGACTTACCAATATGATCCCATCCGACGCCGTATAATCCTATGGAAGCATTACCTGCTGAAATTGTAATATGACGAATATCGAATGGAATACCAAAAATTTTTACTATTGAAGATGCCATACCTAAAAAAAATCCCAGCGTGATATTACCGATAAGGCTGCCAGCGTGTGAATCCCAATATGCAGCAATACTGGCAAGCCTGTTTTTTGATAGATTGAATCGAAGTAATGGATGCTGTATAATTCGTTCGCTAAGTTTACCGAATTTCATTTTGTTCTGTACATAGCCGGCAATGATGCCACTTAAAAACAGGAATACTCCGGTATTGCAGGCATACAACAATGAAAGGCTTTCCCATGGATGCTGAGCTTTCAGAAGCTCAAATGCTGCAGGTCCGGACGCAATTTTCTTTTTGAAAATCGCATCGAATGCCCAGGCCAGCAGGTACGTTCCCGGGAAAACTATCAGCAGATTACCGGCAAATGAAGCAATCTGACTGCGCGATACTTTTGAAATCGTTACAGCAAGATTATAAAGATTAGGTTGATGGTCAGCTTTCCGGGAATCCATAGAAACAGCAACAGCACTTGCAGTAAAGGCGGGCTGTTTGGTTGCCAGGGTGGATTTGGTTTCCTCTATAAATATAAAACCTAAGCTATAGTTTATACTGTAAGCAAAGCCTTGCCAGAACGGAGCCATCTTGAAAAAGGCCAGCAGATTTTTGAATACTGCAACAAAGCAAATGATCAATCCTCCGCCCATCGCACTATAAATCATCTTACGGTATTCCGCAGGCGAAGAAGTTATATAGCTGCTGCCCTTTCTGCTTTTTTGCTCTGCAATCTGGTAGGCCAGGTATCCGGTAGTTTGGGAAAGTAGTTCACGAATACTGTTTCTCCTCGTTTCATTTCTTACCACGTCTAAAAAATAATTCACTAACCGGGACATATTAAAACGCTGATCCGTGTCAATAAGATCAACGAGCAATAGCATACGTTCTATCTTTTGCTCCAGCTGGTATAAAATAAATGATTGAGCAAGGCTTGCGCCAAACTGATCGGAATTTTTTTTTATCTGATCGATTGTTTCACGACAGTATTTAAGCGCTGAGAGCAATTCTTCTGCTTTTTCATTTACTATCCATGGAGCTTCATTTTCATAACAGATTTTTAATTCCCGCAGCAGGTAAAGCTGAACCATAAAGGGGTTCGCTTTTTCATTTATGGGAAGATGGTCTGCCAGATCTTTCTCCCATCCAAGTTGTGCCACCCGTGCAGATAAAACTTCCAGCGATACCATTACCTGCCTTACCAGGCCGGACTCAGCACCACGAAAACTCAACCCGAGTAACTCAAAAAATTTCAGCCATGACTCACGCTCGATTTTTTCGACCCATTTGAAATCATAGCTCTTATAAAAAATAACATCGATTACATAAAGAAAATCATTCTGATTCGTGACCGGCGGGATAAACTTATGCTTAAGTCGTCCATACAATTCTTTACCGACACTACGTGACAGCGCCATTCCACTGTCAGTCAATGTGGGCACCATATCTGCATTGACCAGATTAATAAGTAATGCACGCCTTAGATTGGAAACAACACCTGGCTCTTCATAGAGGAGTTTCAATGTTAGCTGCATATTTGCTTCCGCATCATCAAATCTGCGAGCGCGCGGTCGGATCAATGCAATAAAATCTCTCAGGTAGGCAAGGCTGTTCGAGCGGTCCCCGGCGCGGATTTCAAGTTTATTGTCCCTGAAATGATATACCAGATTTGTTTTCCTTTTTGTCTGTTCAACCATAAAAAATACCTGTCACCAGCCGGGATGATTATTTCTAATCTGATTCCTGAAAGTTAATTACTATTTAAAGAAGGATCAGTATGAAAAAGTGATGCGGACAATATCTGTATTCCCACTGATAAAGATTCAATAACAAACTATGGTCATACAGGTTCACCGTTAAGTATCACTCTTTCAACAAGGTTTGAACCGAAGGCATAGGGAAGGTATGCAATTGAAGGAATTGGCTTTGTAATAATCAGATTTGCCTTCTTCCCAATGGTAATTGATCCGGTAATATGCCCAAGTTCGATAGCGTGGGCACCATTAATTGTTGCTGCATTGATGGCTTCTTCCGGAAGCATTTTCATCTGGATACAGGCCATTGATACTACCAGGTTCATATTACCGGAAGGCGCTGAGCCCGGATTGAAATCACTTGCCAGGGCTATGGCGCAGCCATGATCAATCAATTCCCTTGCAGGCTGAAACGGCATGCGCAGAAAAAATGCAGCGTTGGGTAACAGCGTGCCGATGGTGGAAGATCCGGCAAGTGTCTCGATAGCATTTTTATCCATTGTTTCCAGGTGATCGACACTGACAGCATTTAACTTAACGCCAACCTCAGTTCCACCGGAAACATTCAGCTGATTCGCATGAATTTTGGGTTTAAGTCCATAGCTGATGCCTGCACGACAGATCAATTCCGTTTCCTCCGGCGAGAAAAAGCCCCTTTCACAAAACACATCGACATAATCAGCAAGTTTATCTTTTGCAATTACCGGCAACATTTCGTTTACGATAAGATCGATATATCCCTGGTGATTATTCCTGAATTCCTGTGGATAAGTGTGCGCGCCAAGAAAAGTAGCTTTTACAGGAATATTTGCTTTTTCTTTAATTCTCTTTATTACACGAAGCATTTTCAATTCCGCCTCTACCGTTAAACCATAACCGCTTTTTATTTCGATAGCGCCCGTACCCAATCGCTTCAGTTCTTCAAGTCTTTTCCAAGCTTGATTAAACAGCTCGTCCTCGCCTGCATTACGGATTTTTTCTGCTGAATTCAGTATACCTCCTCCCCTTGCTGCAATTTCGGCATAGGTCATTCCTTTAATCTTATCGATAAATTCATTCTCTCTGCTGGCTGCAAATACTAGATGTGTATGGGAGTCGCACCATGCAGGCATTACCAATCCATGATGTGCCGGGATCACCTCGTTAAAATCATTCAGGCCATACTTCACCGGCAGTTCCTTCATCGTTCCGAAATCAGCTATATGATCATCTTCAACAACAAGAAATGCATTGTCTATGACAGGCAGATTGGCAAGTTCTGATCCACGAAGAACCGGTGAGTCCGGACGAACGCCGACAAGTTGTTTAACATCGGTAATTAATACAGCCATATGATTTTTTCCTGCTTTGGAAGTAATTTAAAGCTGTTCCCAAAACCAGGCAGCAAATTTTTCGAGCGAAGGATCGCGCGCTCCCATCAGCAGTACAACGCAATCATCGGTCAGATGTTCGCGGATGGCAGCAGGCAAATCTTTTCTATCAGAAACAAAATATGCATGACTGCCTTTTTCTTTCAGATCATTGATCAGGTCAGCCGCAGAAATGTCTTTTATCGCGGTACCTCCTGCATAAAAAATCTCACTCATCCAGATTTCATCCTCCCGCCTTAATACAGAAGAAATCTCATGCACAAAATCATTCCTCAGAAACTTCGTCGGTCCGTATCCGTGCGGTTGAAACCAGGCAATAACTTTTGGGGCCAAAGCCTGGCACGCAGCAATGGAACCGGCACATTTTACCGGATTGTGCGCATAATCATCGATCACCAGCACTCCATTCTTCTTTCCAAGCACCTGGTGCCTACGGTAAATGCCTTTATAGTCACTGACTGCTTCCGCTGCCGTCCCGAGGCTCACACCAATTACATTTGCCACTGCCGCTGCAGCTAACGCATTTTCCATATTGATCTTCCCGATCGTATGAATCACAAAAGGAGTTTCGTTAATCCGGAAACGACTGCTCAATCCGTCCGGATGAAAAAAGTCAGCATTGTAGCCTGCCCTGATATGCGGATCAGCAGAAAAATCTCTCCCGGCATCTACACCCAGTGATGCAGCCAACGGATGGGACCGGTTAACAATAAACTGTGCACTGTTGTTTTTAAAAATGCCAAACACCTTCATCAGTTCATCCAGGTCTTTATGATCTTTATCGACATTGAGCAGCACCCCGATGGCAGGTTTATACTGCACAATTGAACCGTCACTTTCGTCAGCTTCTATCACCAACCATTCTCCTTTACCGACTGCAGCATTTCCTATTTTGCCCTGCTCGATTAGCGAAATCAACCCGGCACCGCTGATGATGCCTGGTTGCAGCCCCGCATGAAGTAAAATATCATACAGCATGCCCGCCGTCGTACTCTTTCCTGAGGTTCCGCCAATAGCAATTGTTTTCTTCGTTTCGGCTATCCGTGCCAGCAATTCGCTCCTTTTCAGAATCGGAATGTTGAGTTCACGTGTTTTAATGACTTCCGGAACCGTCTCCTCAATCGCAGTGGATACGACTACAAGATCAGTATCCGCAGTTATTCCGTCTCCATTCTGTTCGAAACATCTGATACCTTCTGCTTCCAGTTTATCTCTTGTTTCGTTAAACACGCCCGGCTGAAAATAACGATCAGAACCACTGACGATTTTACCGCTTCCATGCAGGTATTGTGCTATCGCACTCATTCCCGTACCCGCGATACCGATAAAAAATATCTTCTGAAAAGGCAATGGATTATCAGGCATAAGCAGCCAAAGATAGTGAGAAGTAAGAAGTATGGAGTAGGAAGGGAACAGCCACATAGTAAGCCGGCAGAAGGCAAAAGGAACAGATAATACGGGTTATTTCTTCCGGCATTTAGTATTCTGTATTCCCTTCAGGCAACAGATAACGGATTCACAATTGTTCGTTTCAAACTTGTAAGTAGAAGTTGAGGAACAATTGAAATTATTGAAACACCTGAATTCAATACTTCTGTTTCGAAATTTTCCATCGGACCAGTTGGATTGCAAGGCCTGGGGCCTTTTAAGAACAATGGACCGCAACCTTTTCAAACTATCAGCTGGCTGGTCCTTTTGCCTTTTGCCTGGCTGTTCAAACTATGAACTATGAACAATCAACTATGAACTGGCTGTTCACAAGCATCATTTTAACTCTTTCAGCCAACCCTGACACTTTCATTACATCAAATCTGTTAAAACCATTACCCGCATGAATATGCTGCAACCGAAGCTTGCCCAAATCATACATTACATATAATTTTATCCATCGACCGGTTTATGCAAAAAAATAATTTGTTCATGAGAAACGCCTTCTTGATTGTGGCCCTCCTTTTGGGAAATCAAATTTTGTCTGCACAGGAAAAATATGTTTATACAGCTGACATTAAAAATATTACCAACGACCAGGTTAAAATTGAACTGGTCACTCCGAAAATTAAAGAGAACGAAATCGTTTTCTCTTTTCCAAAAGTGATTCCGGGATCTTATAGTCAGAAGAACTACGGCAAGTATATTGTCGATTTTAAAGTGACGGATGAAAAAGGGAAGGAACTTAAAACGAAGAGGATCAATGAAAATCAATTTCGCATTTCGAATGCATCAAAAATCACGAAGATCAACTACCGGGTAAATGATACCTGGGACACCAGAGAAAAAGATTTTGTGTTTCAACCTGGTGGTTCCAATATTGAGTCAGGGAAAAATGTGGTGATGAACAACCATGCATTTTTTGGTTATTTCGAAGGTTACATGCAAAACCCATTTGAAGTCATTGTAAATAAACCTGCAGAATTTTTTGGTAGTACGCATCTGACAAAAGAAAGCGCAAGTCCGGAGCAGGATAAATTCACCGCACCCGGTTATCATTATCTAGCTGACAACCCGGTTATTTACAGCAAGCCCGATACAACATCTTTTATCGCTGGAGAAACAAAAATCAATGTTTCCGTTTATTCGGCAACAGGTAAAGTGACGAGCGAACAGGTAGCCGGTTATCTGAAACCCATAGCAACAGCCCTGCAGCAATTTTTCAATGGCTTACCGGTTGACGCCTACCAGTTCCTGTTTTATTTTGAAGATCCGGACAATGCATTGACAGGGAAAGATAATGACGGTGGTGGATATGGCGCTCTGGAACACAATTACTCCTCTCTTTACTTTCTGCCGGAAACATCATTCGAACCCCAGTTGAAGTCAATGGTAAATGATGTGGCAAGTCATGAGTTTCTGCACATTCTTACACCATTAAATCTGCATAGCGAAGAGATAGAGTATTTCAATTTTGTTGAACCAAAAATGTCGCGCCATCTCTGGTTGTACGAAGGCGTTACAGAATACTTCTCCAACCTGGTTCAGTTGAAAAGCGGACTGATCACGGAAAAGAAGTTTTTCAAAAACATGCAGGAAAAAATCGAACAGGCAGAAGAGTATGGCAATTTTTCCATGACTACCATGAGTCAGCATGTACTGGATAGTGATAACCAGAAAAAATATTCCAGTGTTTATAACCGTGGAGCATTGATCGGGTTAATGCTGGATGTATTAATCAGGGAAAAAACAGACAATCAGAAGGATCTGAAATCGGTGATCACCACGCTGACAAAAAAATATGGTCCGGGTAAGCCATTTAAAGATTCAGCATTTCTTGCTGAATTTATCGAAGCTTCCCATCCGGATATGCAGGATTTTGTAAACCGTTATATCGATGGTGAAGAGCCCCTTCCATATACGCAGTACTTCCAGAAGCTGGGTTATGAATTCAGTCCGGTGAAACGCGTAGACGCATATTTTGCCGGACGTATGGGATTGAAATATGTTGAAGATGCAAAAGCATTTGCATTCACGGAAGTAGAATCTAAAAATGCGCTTGGCATTAAGAATGATGATCAGCTTGTTTCAGTCGAGAATATCCAGGTAACTGATGAAAACCTCGAGGAGTTATGGGAGAAATATTTCCTGAACAATTCAACCATTACAACACTTTCGATTACAGTGAAAAGAAGCGGCGTTGAGAAAGTACTTTCCGGTCCGCTCTTTCGTGGTTATGCTGAAGTAAAGAACTATCTTCAGCCGGTGACCAGCGCAAACCCGACCCAGACGGAAACACTGACAAAATTTATTACCAAATAATAGAAATTACGTTTAACGCCTGACTGCCGGCAGAGGCAGGTTGTACGTTAAGCGTAAACCGTTTAACGCATGAAACGATTCGCATGCCCGTCCCTCACCAGGAGGTTATTTGCAATAGCCATTTTATTGTCTTTACTATCGGCAAACGCAATTGCACAACCGAAATTCAGTGTAGTTGGATTTTTTACAGCGAAACAGGATCGTGCGCATATTAGTTTCGTGCATGAGGCGAATCGTTTTTTCGCTGAACAGGCAGAAAAAAATAATTTTGTTTACGACTCCACTGATGACTGGACAAACCTCAATGCAGAATTTCTCGCTAAATACCAGGTAATATTGTTTTTCGACACCAGGCCGGAAGCTCCAGAACAAAGAGCCGCATTTGAAAAGTATATGAAAAATGGAGGGGCCTGGATGGGATTTCATTTTGCTGGATTTGCATTAACGCCATCTGCATATCCACAAAACTGGGACTGGTATCACAATGAATTTATCGGTTCGGGTCAGTATAAAGGAAACACATGGCGACCAACATCAGCAAACCTGAAAGTGGAAGCCCGAAAGCATCCGGCATTGAAAGGACTTCCAAAAGTCTTTAAGTCATCACCGAACGAATGGTATAGTTGGGAAAAAGACATTACGCAGAACAGGGATATCCAGATTCTCCTCTCAATTGATTCAACAAGTTTTCCTTTGGGTACGGGACCGAAGAAACATGAGATATGGCATAGCGGATATTACCCGGTGGCGTGGACGAATAAAAAATACAAGATGATCTATTCCAATATGGGTCATAATGATATTGATTATGAAGGAAAAACAAACAGGGAACTTTCATATCAATTTGCCAACACCGTTCAAAATAAGTTCGTACTTAATTCTCTTTTCTGGCTTGCCGGTGTAAAGAAATAATGCGAAATCACAACTTCAGTGCATTGATTTAATATATAAGCGTTTACGTTTCAACGTAATGCTGAAAATTGTTTAAAACTTACAATTTAACACATGATTAGCCAGGGTTTTACCGTTATATGCTGAGTTAAAACCCTTCTTGTGAAAACCCTAAAAATCTGGATACTTGCTATCCTTTGTTTCCCTGCAGCCTATGGACAAATGGCGCTGGATACAACGGGAGACATTCTCAAACCGAAAAAAGATCTTACGATTACTGAAGGAACGATTATCAAAATCGAGAACCTTGGATTCCGTGTAAATTCTGAGCTGGCAGAGTTACGCCCAACAGTTTCCCCGGATGGCAACCTGC
Organism: Pollutibacter soli; assembly: GCA_029269725.1. Classification (GTDB taxonomy): domain Bacteria; phylum Bacteroidota; class Bacteroidia; order Chitinophagales; family Chitinophagaceae; genus Pollutibacter; species Pollutibacter soli. Next base: position 1,102,979 of record JARJHS010000001.1, read on the forward strand.
TGTTTTTTATCTGCGAAAATCATCCGGCAAATACAAAATTCAGATCCGTACAAAATTCCCAGGATATCTGGTTTTCCGAACGGGATACCATCACCGGAAAATGGAAAAATGCCAAACATATGGGCGGCTATCTGAACACCACACACTACAATGCTGTATACTGGATCAGTCCGGGAAATACCCAGCTGTTAATCAAAGGCGCCTTTGTAGATGGTGAATATCTTGGTGACGGACTCAGTATCTGCAACAAACAGAAAGATGGTAGCTGGGGGAAACCTGAAATGCTGGGAATAAAAAATTACGGCAACTACGATCGTGGCCGCGCTTCAGGCGCAACTATGTCGCACGACGGTAAAACACTTTTGTTGTACATGTCCGAGCAGGTGGAAGGTGAACTAAATGATTTGTATGTAAGTTTTCAGGTGGAAGACGGCACATGGACTGAGCCTAAAAACCTCGGGAAAAAAATAAATAATCCGAAAACGAATGAACTGGCGCCATATCTCGCAGCTGATGGAGAAACACTTTATTTCAGCAGCAACAGACCAGGTGGGTTTGGTGATAACGATATCTGGATGACAAAGAGATTGGACAAAACCTGGCTGAAGTGGAGCGATCCTGTTAACCTCGGTGAACCGATCAATACGGACGGCTGGGATGCATTTTTTACTATGGATGCAGGAGGTGAATATGCTTATCTCGCCAGCGAATTCAAATCACTGGGAGAAAGTGATATAGTACGTGTAAAGCTTCTTGAAAAAGAAAAACCAAATCCTGTCGTACTCGTAAGTGGCAATGTGTACAATGCGAAAACAAAAGAGCCTTTGAGTGCTGACCTGGTATATGAAACCCTGCCTGACGGAAATTTAGCCGGAAGCGGAATTTCAGATCCAGGAAATGGTGCGTTTAAAATTGTGTTGCCGTATGACAAAAACTACAGTATCAGGGCAACTGCGGATCATTTCTTTGCTATTTCAGAAAATCTGAACCTCGACTCACTGATCAAAGTCGGATACAAAGAAATTCATAAAGATCTTTATCTCGTTCCGATTGAGATCGGCCAGGTGGTCAGGTTGAATAATGTATTCTTCGATTTTGACAAATGGGATCTACGGCCGGAATCGTTTGTTGAACTTGATCGGGTTGTCAAATTGTTGACTGAAAATCCGACTATTGAAATTGAAATGAGTGCACACACCGATAGCAAGGGTACAGATCAGTACAATATCACGCTCAGTGATAATCGTGCAAAATCAGTACGCGATTACATTCTTTCGAAAGGCATCAATGCGAAACGTATTATTTCCATCGGTTATGGTGAATCAAAACCCGTTGTTGCAAATGATACTGATGAAAACAGGCAATTGAATCGTCGCGTTGAGTTTACGATATTGAAAAATTAGCATCCATCGTTTAGAACCATCCGTTATAGCTTTTTCAGCCGCTGCTTAATTGCATGCGGCTGATAGCTTTTTAAGGGATATCCAATCGCTTTTTTTATTTACATTTAATTATGGATGGCTGATTAAGTGAGAACTGGCATCGTTCTTCCTTGTTCGTTGAACTGTTGCATTTTACAGAAACGCAACCCGGAGCGGTATGAATTTTAACCGAAAGCTGAAAAAAACCTGGCGGAAGAAATTTCACGCATTGACTTTTAAATCCTTGTTGGGGTTGATATTAGATTTTCTTTGTAATTCAATATAAGATAGGGTTCGCACTTTAAACAGCAGGCCCGGATTACTGACCAAAATATATGGTAAAAGAACTAACAGATCATTTTTGTCTGAACTGCGAAACAGTTAACCCTCCCGGCAATAAATTTTGTGGTCAGTGTGGTCAGAAGATGGAGATACATCGCATCAGTGCTCATGAAATCACGCATGATGCGGTTCACTATTTTACGCATGCTGACAGGGGTATCTTTTTTCTGTTGAAAAAACTGGCAACAAAACCCGGCGTTGTGGCCCGCGAATATCTTGCTGGTAAAAGGACGCAATATTTTAAGCCCCTGAATTTTTTGCTGATTGTTGCGGCACTTACAGTTTTCATGACGTCGTTCTTAAGCAGCCAGAATCAGCGGCCTCCCGGGAGAAGCGGGTCGGCAGGACAATCATCTTCATTAACTGAAGAGCAGAAAAAAGTGTATGCGGCCCGTTATGCCAATCTCAATAAAGTGACAACAAAGTATACAAACGTCATACAAATATTTGCGACGCCATTAATTACTTTGTTCGTTTTTCTTTTTTATTTAAAAAGGCCTTATAGCTATCTGGAACACCTGGTAGCTAATATGTATTTTGTCGGAGCAGTTATGATTTTTTATGCTTTAGTGACTATACCTCTATCCTATTTCAGTAATTCTTTTTTATGGGGACGGATATTTCTTGCAGTATTTTTTCTTTTCGAAATAGTGTATCGCGGGATCGCCTATTACCAGTTTATGAACCAGAAGGGCACAAAATATAAATTAAAAGCGCTGGGCGTTTCCGTTCTCGCTTCTGTATTCTGGATAGTAATTAGCGGTACACTAACATATAAATACATTCAAGATGGACTATGGGGAATATTTAAGTAAAAATTTATCTCAGAAAAATAAATACTGCTCCCAACAAGGTTAACGTAAGTACCACTTTACGGTAGCTTTCTTCTTTGATCCTGTTCACAAGTTTCAATCCCAGCCAAAAACCCAGGAATAAAGGGGGAAGAAGATAGAGATCGTGTCTCAGGGTATTGCCGTCGATATTTTTCCAGAAGATTATCTGGAATGGGAGTTTGAAAATATTGATAATAAGAAAGATCCATGCAGCAGTACCGATGAAATCATTCTTCGGAATTCTCAAAGCAAGAAAATAAATATTGGCAAAAGGGCCTGCGAGATTTCCGAGCATGGTAGTAAATCCGGAAATCAGTCCCATAACGGCAACGAACAATCGATTATTTGGGATTTTAATATCTTTTTTCAGTTCAAGTATTATCATAATTACAGCTACCAGGACAATGATAATGGCCATGATCCGGCTGAAAATCTTTTCGTTCAGATCAGCACCAATCCATACGCCCAGCAGAATTCCGATCACCATCCAGGGCATGAGTTTCCAGAAATGCGACCATTGTGCATGCCGGTTATAATAAAAGACGGCGATAATATCTCCGATAATCAAAAGAGGGAGCACGATAGCAGTGGATCTCATCCCTCCAAAAACAATGGCCATCAGGGCTACATTCATCATGTCCAGACCTTTGATCCCGGACTTGGCGAGACCTATAATAAAAGCCGCAAGACAGATCAGGAACCAGTTGAGTACAGTAGGGTTGAAAAGGAATTCGTTTGGCATATTTGTGTTACCTGCCAAATGTACGGAACGACAAGTTCATAGTTCATGGTTCTTAGCGTGCCCGCCTGCAGGCAGGTTTGAACAGCCAGCCAACAGGCAAAAGATAATTTCAGAATAGCATAATGAATAGCTCTGTTGAAGAACTTCAATTATTATTTCCTGACACATTCTGTTGTATCAGAGCCAATCATTTCTTCTTCCGTTCCTCGGATTTGGCTTGTGGCCTGTAAACTCTTACAACGTACGATCTTTGTCTGCCGATTACCTACTATCAACTTTTTCGCCTCCCTCGTACTGCTTCTCCTGCTTTCTACTTACTTTCCCCGGTTTGTCCACTTCATGAAAAATCAGCATCTCTCCGATCCTCGATGAGGCACCGTTATAAAAACCAGTTTCGTATTGGTATTTCTCAGGATTACGAAACGTGCGAAAAATGATATCAAATAATGGAAGGTCAGAATAATTGTAGGCATGTATCCCTTTTGCATGATGCACTGTATGGCTCTCGGGTCTCTGAATAAAATAGCCCAGCCATTGCGGGGTTTTTATATTCGCATGTTGGAAAATGCTGAGAAAATTGGTGAACAATAACGTGATCGTTATAGCCTGTGGCGTGAGTCCGAGTAAAATTGAAAAACACAATGTGCCAAGGGCCGTCCATCCCAATATATCCAGTGGACTAAAGAAAAAAGCACCATAGGTATCCAGGCGTTCCGCACTGTGATGTAACTGATGAAACATCCGCCAGAGCCATTTACTTCGATGCATGGTTCGATGCCATACATACATGCCAAGCTCGTAAAGCAGTATTCCCGCAACAGCTCCGCCAATATCACCCCATCGGGAAAGATTGATCAATGCAGCATCCGGGAGCCAGTTCGCCCACCAGATGGGCAGATAAGCGGAGAGAAAAAAGTATACAAAAAATCCTATAAGACCCCGGAGCTTCCAGAATTTTATACGCGGCAATATTCGTCCCGGGAAAACAGCTTCCCATACCATGAGAAATATATACATCGCAATAATGGCAACTGACACCGGGTCGGTCAGCAAATCGAATGGAGTAGGCATAAAATCAGTTTATTAACTTATAGAATGGTGTCGCCATAACGCAGTTGAAATCCAATCCTGGTGGTGACGCAAGCGGATTAATCAGATGGATCTGCTTCTGTTTCATGACACATCTTTAAGTCATAAAACTGCAGGAATAATCAAGGAGCAGAAATCACCGAAATAGAGAGAGAGATGCCCGAATACGGGGACCTTTAACATGTAACGTTATACCTAAAACGTTTCATTTACCTGCAACGGCAACAAACCTTGCCAGCGGAGCCATTCTTGCGCGGTTTAACTGGAGTGTATCACCCTTGATAACGTAGCTGTCGGTGTTTTCGAGTGCGCGGTAGAGTGAGTTCTCAACATCAAGACCATCACAGGCCATCATGGTACTGATCATTCTGGAAAACTTAATACGGTCGCCATTACCCAATGTGTAATTACCTCCGAATCCATTGCATCCGCCGTTGCCTTGTACGGTAGAATCTGTTGAACTGATTTTCAGGTACACTTCTTTCACACCTTCCCTTGCGGTAACTGCTGTACCTGCGAGTTCAGTGAGTTTCCAGTAAGTACCTTTCAATGAAGCTCCGGAAGCTGACTCCGTCGTTGATTTTTTTGAAGAGTCACAGGAAACTGAAAAAGTAATTATTAGTATGATGGCAATGAAGGATTTCATATATTAAAATTGAATCATGCTAAAATAAAGTTTTTTTCTTAAGAGAGGTTGAGAAGAATAATGGCGCTGATTATTTTTATTACATCATTGGGTAATGTGCGCTATTTTCAAAATTCACAAATTGCTGCCCTTTGCTATCTACCCATCATTTCTTCCTCCTCACAAAAAAATAAATAACGATCCCCACGGCTACAGAAATAATAACATCCCGCATTTTATTCAAAGGAGAACCTGACAGCAACCAGATGGTCAATATAAAACCAATAACAGCCACCACATTACCATAACGTACACGAAAAACTGCCTCTGTGGTTGATCTTCTTCTCAGTCTGATCAAAGCAATACAGACAATTGCATAGATCATCACCCGGGTAATAGCACTGATTGTCGCAGCGTCAATAAAAGTATTGTACAATGAAACAATGATGGTCACAACGAGAAACAATAACAATGACCACGTGGGAGTATGGTATCGCGGATGCACAAACGAAAAAACACCTGGGAATTGCCCTTCCTGGCTGAAGGCATAAGGTAATCGCGAACCTACAAGCATGATTGCATTAAGAGTGCCGGCTATGGATAGCAGCGCGCCGATGGCAATAAATATCGCTCCACCCCTGCCCATAAATTTCTCCGCTGCCTCCGCAAGTGGTTTTTCTGATGTGGCAAGATCAGGCAGAGTTTCAATACATACAAACTGAATCAACAGATATGTTGTTGCAATGATTAACGGAGCAACAAGCAACGCAAAAGGCAGCGTCTTTCCGGGATTCTGAACTTCACCGCTGTTTACCAGTACAGATTCAAATCCGCCGAAAGAAAACATCAATACCAGTACCGTGGCAGAAAATGTAGTAAAGGAAGGAGGCGGAGAAGCTGGAAAATAATCTGGATTTATAAAAAATAATCCAGCAAGAATGAATATGATCAATGCAGTCATCTTTCCAACAGCAAGAAAATTATTTACTGAAGTTGTATTGCGGATACCAACGTGATTGATCAACCCAAACATAAGCGTTAGTCCGGTAATGGTAATTACTCTTCCCTGGTCCGTACCAAACCAATGATTAAACACAGTTAAGTAAGTAACAAGAAGATTGATCAGTGCCGCATAGGTGAGGAAACGTGACAGCAATAACAACCAACCAGTCACAAATGCCGGCAATGGCCCGAACGCTTCCAAAGCATAAACATAAGGCCCACCGGTCTTATCAAATCTGCTGCTTACTTCTGCAAAACATAATATGATAAAATATACAGCGATTGCACAGACAAGAAATGCAACCAGGCTCCAGCTTCCAGTTTCCCGGAACGCTTTTGAAGGAAGTCCGAATATTCCAGCACCGATGACACCATTGATCATCAGCAAAACCATCTCGTATTTACGGATACTTCGCTTTAGCATGAGGGAAAATAATGAAATATCAGCATTGTTGATCATCGATTAAGCATACGATGTTCTCCTTCGATTATCATATGCAAGATATATCCCGGCGAACTGCTCATCGATTACTAATCCTATTTTATCGGGCTGAATGCATGATCTCAACAAACTAATATCAGCTCTGATGATTGTGTAGTATTTTAGTAAGGCAGACATCGACTCAATCTCTAATAACAAAAACCATTACTATGCTTAAAAAATCAATCCGCTTTTCCGCTGTAATCATTTTAATCAGCATGATTGTTTTATCGTGTCAAAAAGGCGATACAGGTCCCGCAGGACCAGAAGGACCTGAGGGACCAGAAGGTCCACCCGGTGCTAATGTGATCTATTCACCGTGGCTGGATGTTACATATGCGGAAGGTGATGACGACAATGGTGATGGTGATCCGGATTTTTATGGAGCTACCATACCCGCTGCAAAACTGACCGCTTCAATAATGAATTCAGGCGCAGTTCATGTATATCTTAATATCGGAGCTTCAAATGATCCCGTGGTAGTGTCCATTCCTTATGGTGTAAATATCCTCTCTGCATTTTATGAGAATACCATTGAACTGATCGGTGATGATGATTATTCAACATTCACCGTACAAGGTGTTAAAGTAAATCAATACCGTTATGTGCTAATTCCTGGTGAAGAAACCGCACGTGTTATGGCCGGCGGTAAAAAAATTGACTGGAAAAATTATAACGAGGTAAAAGCATATCTGCAACTCAAGGACTAGTGCCTATTGATAATTAGGGCGCGCTGAATAACTGAGCGCTGAGGGCGTTCTTCGTTTATCGTTGTTCGTTGTTCGTTTTTCGTCGAACCGTTGCGTTTGTCACTTTTAAGTCAGTGCAGGTGCTGACACCAGAATTCCATTGTAATTTAAAATTGAATGGGATTCGCACAATAAATAGCAGAATCTGATAACAATAAAAAACATCCGGCTATCCGGATGTTTTTTTTACTAATCGGCATTGATGTCAATATTATTCTTCGCTATTGTGCAGGCCTGGGCGTCGGTTTTGGAGCCGGCCTTGGAGCCGGTTTCGGAGCAGGCCTCGGTGTTGCAGGTTTTGGAGCTGGCGTTGGCAATGGTCTTGTTGTAGTCGGCGGTTTTGTCACAGGCCTTGTTGTTGTCGGCGGCCTCGTACCCGGTCTTGATGCTGGCGGCAGTTTATTTCCGGGAGGTGTTGCCGGCTTTGTAGTCGAAGGTGGCAATTTATTCCCGGGCCTTGTCGGATTCGTTGTCGGCGGAGGCAGTTTGTTTCCGGGCCTTGAGGGATTGGTTGTTGAAGGCGGAAGCCTATTGCCCGGCCTTATTCCGACATTTCCATTACCAGGATTTACGGGTAAGGGCCTTGGTTTTGCAATCGGAGGCCGGCGATCGGGCACTTTTACCGGGGGCACTTTCGTGTTATAACCCGGTGAATTCGGGTATGTTTTTCTGTAGTAATTAGATCCATCCCGAAGCATATCCGGACGGTTATATGTCATCCTGAAATCACCACGGTTATACCTGTTATAATACACATTGGATCTGTATCGCCACCCCGGCTGATGATAGTACCGGTTATACCACCATGGGTTACGATAATGATACCAGCGGCGATAATAGCCCTGATAATAATAATTCCAATGATAATGATATCCGTAATAATAGTGGAAGAAATAAGGATGCCAAGGGCGCCAATAGGATGGATAATATCCCCAGTACCAGGGAGAACGCCAGGCAACATACGCAGGCCTGTATATGTGAACAATAATGGGCCAGGTTGCTATCTGTACAGGTGTAATAATTTCCTTTTGTACAATTACAGTTTGTGTCTGTTGCTGGGGTGCGGCACTATTCACAGCTGAACTTCCCTTGTAACCCGGATTGGGTGTTGCATCCGGTTTATCATCATTGTTATCGTAGTTGGGTTCAATAATATAATCCTTCCCATACAGATCCTCATCACCCACCACCTGGATCTGCGGTTGTCCGCTACTGTTATCTACAACAAATACAGCAACATTCTGCATTTCATTCCTGTTGGTCGCCACCTTGAGTGAAATGGAATGCACATTATTTTCGACCTCGTCGTTAACAGTGATATAGTCGACATTGTTATCCCCGTCAAGGTCGAGATTGTTGATTTTATTTTCAGGGTCGTTCAGCTTTTTCTCAAACTCTTCAAGCGTCTCCGACTCCTGGAAGATCTTCAATACCGCATACAGATTCAGATTATCTCCGGGTAATCCCAAAGACTCAACTTCGCCCGGAGATTGCCCAACCGACCGGGAAGACATCACTAAAAAGAACAGAAACAAACTGTTGCGCAACAGACCTTTCATATTCCATTTTTTTTAAATATACGACTTATGACCAAAGTCCATCCTTTCACCAACCGGAATAAAATCGTTAATTATTCATTCTTATTCTGCAACAATCTGCAGGGTCAATATAGATTTCAACAATAGTTCCGGTATTAAAATCATCAACACTAAAAACAGATAAGAGTTCATCATTTACCCTCACTACTATTATAAAATGTAATCCAAAAAAATGGCGGGATATCACTTTGCCCGTAAGTGAGATGATCTGTGATGAGCTGAGTTTAATTTTTTCGGGCCGGATCATCCATTTAACATTCTGTGTGGGATCGATTGGACTAAGGCCAAGATGGGAAGCAATGTTTTCAGGGATCACCTGGTAACGACCCAGCAGTGAGGCGGTATATTCAAACAAAGGATATCGATACAATTGTTCGGGTGTTCCCTGTTCAATCAGTTTTCCGTTTTTCATGATCAGTATCTGATCAGCCCATGCGAGAATTTCTTCAGGATCATGCGAAACCATTATTTCAGTGAGTTGGAGCTTTTGTCTCATATCCCCCAACACCTCCCGGATCACTTTTTTACTGATGTTATCCAGGTTCGAGAAAGGCTCATCCAGAAGCAGGACCGTTGGATTGGTGAGGAGCAATCTTGCAAGCGCGGCTCTTTGTCGTTCCCCGCCGGACAACTCATTTGTTTTGCGCTTCAGTAAATGATCAACGCGACAAATATGTAAAATTTCGTCAGCTTCATCACCGGATAATTTGTTTGAATACTCCATAACTTCTTCGACACGATAATTATTTCTCAATTCGAAATGCTGCGACAGATATGCTATTTCAGGATGGCCGGGCATCAGCTTTTCATCCGGGCCCAATAATTTTTTATCGTGAAGAAAAACCTCTCCACCATCACTCTGTAAAAAGCCTGCAATTATTTTTAACAAAGTTGTTTTTCCGGAGCCCGTACTTCCGGCGATAGCTAATTTTTCGCCTTCAGGAACAATAAAACTTACTCCATCAACAGCAATTGTAGTATTCAATTTTTTAAAAAGACGATCAACACGAAGCTTCGGCATACATCGAAAATAATTCATCACAGCTAATCCACCATCTGAACAGGTGAAAGGCTTTGTCTATATTTGCGATCCAGTCTGGGAGTACCAGACCACGTAATTCTCGGGGTAAACTGTTTGACTATGGATGAATTTTTAAAGCGTGTTTATTGGGGAAATACAGTGCTTGATTATTCAATTGCACTCGGTAGTATTTTGTTGTTGTGGATTATAGTCCGGATTTTTAAAAACCGGGTAATTCATTATCTGCAATCTTTTTCTGAGAAGACAGATACCATATTTGATGATTTGATAATAAAAGGTATCAGCAACCTTGCACTCCCATTTGTATTTCTCGCAGGAAACATTGTGATCATCCGCCATCTTAATCTGCCAGCGAAACTTGACAATGTGCTGAACGTTGCACTGATTGTAATTGCAACCTATTATCTCGTTCGTTTGATAAATTTTGTTATCCATGGCGCTGTGCATGTGTACATGGAGAGAAAAAATGAACCTAAGGAAAGAATCAGGCAACTTCGTGGAATTTTGATGGTGATATATACCTGCGTATGGATTGCAGGTATAATTATGATGATCGACAACCTTGGGTTTGATATCACTACGATAGTTGCAGGGCTTGGCGTGGGAGGTATCGCAGTTGCACTTGCTGCGCAAAATATCCTGGGGGATCTTTTTAGTTATCTCGTCATCTTTTTTGATAAACCGTTTGAGATCGGAGATTTTATCAAAACAAATAATGGCAGCGGAACTGTTGAGCGAATCGGTATTAAGACATCACATGTACGCAGCCCTGATGGCCAGCAACTGGTCATGCCCAATGCTGAACTGGTGAAATCAACCATCCAGAATTTCAAAAGACTCGAGCGAAGAAGAGTGTTGATGAATATCGGCGTGGTATATCAAACTCCCGCTGAGCAGTTAAGAAGAATTCCACAGATGATTGAAGAAATTATCAGGTCTCAACCGTCAGCAACATTTGACAGGGTACACCTGAAAAGCCTGGCCGATTTCAGCCTGGTTTTTGAAATTGTATTTTTTATTGAGTCTACCGATTATATGACTTATATGAATTCTCAGCAGGAAATACTGTTCCGGATTTTTGAAAAATTTGAAAACGAAAAGATTGGTTTCGCCTATCCGACACAGACATTATATGTGGAAAGAACTGGTACTGATGAAAAACCTTCGATCCAGGCGTTTCCGGAAGAAAGCAATAGATAACAGGGCATTACCTTTTCAGAAAGCTGTAGAGATAGGGTGCCTTGTGCGCTTTTCCGGAAAACTGCTTTTGATGCCGGCGAAGAATTTTCATGCCGAGCATTTTCCGCTGAAAAGTACTACGTCTCAGTTCCTGGCCAAGAATGGATTCGTACACCTTTTGCAATTCATTCATTGTGAATTTCTGTGGCAACAGGTTGCCTCCCACTACTTTCCTGTCCAGATTATGGCGAAGGGTGTTCAAAGCCTTTTCAACTATTTCCTTGTGATCAAGTATCAACAGCGGTAGCTCATTTAAGCTGTACCATGTACAGGAATCGGAAAGAACATCGGGTTTTGGCTGAACATTTTTGTAGTTGATCAGTGCGTAATAAGCCACCGTAACGAATCGTCCCAGCATCCAGTGATCCGGATCGGGCTTTATTCCATTAGCCAGTAATATTTTCTTCAATACTGATGCATCAAATCTTCTGCGATCACCAAATGCATAATATTGCTCAAGAAAAATATCATCTAATCCTGTCCTTTCTTTTAACCCCTCCTTTACTGCTTCATTCAGATCTTCATCTTCCTGAATAAAACCTCCAGGCAATGCAAAGAGCCCGGTATTGTGATATTCCATCAAAAGGATCTTCAGTTGACCATCAGAAAAGCCAAAGATCACTGAATCATAAGCCAGGTTTTTAAGGAAGCCTTTGCCATCGGCCCGGATGGCCGGATTGAGTTTTATTTTTTTCTTCATTTTGTCTGATGAATGTAAAAATAATTCAGAGAATCAGAATAATGCTTATTATTGTCTCCTTTTGAGACAATAAACAGATCATTTATGTTGAAACGAGTCATACTGATCGTCCTTACCACATTTACTTTGGCTATGAGTGAAGCACAGACGAACAACTTTTTTGCTGTACAGACAAAAATCAAAAACGGAATCATTGAAGGTGATTATGACACCAGGTCCGGAGTTCAGTTTTACCTTGGAATTCCATTTGCAAAACCTCCCGTTGGTGATTTGCGTTGGAAAGCGCCTCAGCCATTGGAGAACTGGAAGGGCGTAAAGCTGACAAAGAAATTCGGCCCGCGCGCCATACAGGGAATTGTATTTGGTGATATGAAAAGTCGTTCCGAAGGTTTGAGTGAAGATTGTTTGTACCTCAATGTATGGACGCCTGCAAAGCGCGATACAAAAGGCCTTCCTGTACTGGTTTATTTTTATGGTGGTGGATTTGTTGCCGGAGATGGTGCAGAGCCAAGATATGATGGTGAAAGCATGGCGAAAAAAGGAATCGTGGTGGTGACGGTAAATTACCGTCTGAACATATTCGGATTTTTTTCGCATCCCGAGCTGAGTGCGGAGTCGCCGTACAAAGCATCCGGCAATTACGGTTTGCTTGACCAGGCTGCCAGTTTGAAATGGGTGCAGGAAAATATCGATGCCTTCGGTGGAGATCCTAAAAAAGTTACGATCGCTGGTGAATCGGCTGGATCTATTTCCGTCAGCGCGCAAATGGCTTCGCCCTTATCAAAAAATCTGATAGCCGGCGCCATCGGTGAAAGTGGTGCAGGAATTGAACCGACACTTGCACCGGTCCCTCTAAAGGATGCTGAAAAGATCGGGCTGGAATTTGCACAGAAAGCAAAATATCCCACGCTCGCCGAATTACGCAAATTAAGTACAAGAGATTTGTTTGAGATTTACCAGGATTCAAAAAGATTTGGATTTCCGCTGGTGATTGATGGATATTTTTTACCCAAAAGCATAAACGAAATCTTCCGCGCGAAAGAACAGTCTCAGGTGCCGTTGCTGGTAGGCTGGAACAGTGCTGAAATACCAGGCATGGCTTTCATGCAAGGGTCGCCATATTCAGCTGAAAATTTTGAGAAAAAAGTTAAGCAGGTATATCCACAGGATTTTGCAGAAGTGCTCAAAGTATATCCTTATCAGACCGATAAAGAAGCAGAATGGGCAGCAACCAACCTGGGATCTGATAGATTCATTGTTTACAGTACATGGAAATGGTATGAGTTGCAATTGAAAAACAGTACAAAGCCTGCGTACAGGTATTTGTTCAGCAAATTGCCCGCGCCGTTGATCGATAAAAATCTCACCAAAGGATTAGCAGGCGGAACTTCAGCCGATCCGGGTGGATTTAAGGCGCCACCACCGATTGGTGCGCCACACGCTGCCGAGATCGAATATTGCATGGGCAATCTCCACCTGATGACCGATTTTGCATGGACGCCTGATGATTATAAAGTGTCAACAACCATGCAGAACTATTTTGCAAACTTTATAAAGACTGGTAACCCCAATGGTGGTAGTTTGCCGGAGTGGCAGGCCGGGAAAGCCGGCGATGTGATGCAACCGGTGATGATCCTGGATACAAAATCAGAATTAAAATCGGTTGATGATTCCCGTTATATATTGCTGGATAGACTTTACAAAAACGACAAATAAATACCTTAAGGCCCTGATTTCCCACCAGAAAATTGCCGGATAAAAAGTCCGGCATTTTTTATTTTCGGGCCCGCATCTTTAAAATTTAATTCGGTCGTTCAATTTTACACGACGCTCCTGACAGAGCGATAAGTTTGGCGTCCTCGTGATTTTTTTTTACAAACCGGATGCTCTTATTGAGCAAAAGGCTGGAACCCGCGCAAGTAGAAATTCGCCAAATTCGTAAACGCCTGTAAAGAATAGAAAAACTAAAAATGACGTCCCCGCCCTATTTTTAACTGATTCCAATCCATCATGAGTTCGAAAATGATTCTTTCGCTCAGGCGGAGCGCCCTGTTTGTTGCTTGAATTGTAACCAGGAAATCGAACCATCGTTTTCGACAATCTTTTAAACTAATAAAAACGCTAGTTGCAATTAGTAAGGAAGTCGACATCATCTCTTCCGCCCCGGCGGAGCGCCCTGTTTGTTGCTTGAATTGTAACCAGGAAATCGAACCATCGTTTTCGACAATCTTTTAAACTATTAAAAATGCTAGTTGCAATTAGTAAGGAAGTCGACATCATCTCTTCCGCCCCGCCGGAGTGCCCTGTTTGTTGCAGGAATGTCAACCAGGAAGTCGAACCATCGTTCTCTACAATCTTTTAAACTCTATTAAAAACGCTAATTGCAATTAGTAAGGTAGTCGACATCATCTCTTCCGCTCCGGCGGAGCGACCTGTTTGTAGCAGGAATGTCAACCAGGAAATCGAACTATCGTTTTCGACAATCTTTTAAACTATTAAAAACTCTAGTTGCAATTTGTAAGGAAGTCGACATCATCTCTTCCGCTCCGGCGGAGCGACCTGTTTGTAGCAAGAAATGTCGAACATCGAACCGATCCATCGCTCCGTAGGAGCGTCCTGTTAAAACAACAGGTATGATTTCTGGGAATGGCCAACCATACAAACATTCTAAACGGTAATAAAATCAAAAAGATATTTTTCGTCGAAATCGACATTAAACTTCTGAAGTAATTGCAAATACTCTTCTCTGAATGTCTTCTTTCGGTGATGAATTTCCTGATTATTCACGTACTTGATTACACTATCGATCTGAGACCTTGAATATGAAAACACACCATATCCCTCCTGCCATGCAAATTTTCCTCGTGATAATCGACGTTGGTTTATAAATTCATTGCTTTCATTTTTTACTTCTTTTACAAAATCGGGAATGTGTTTTGCGGGATGATATCCTACGAATAAATGACAATGATCCGGCATACAATGCACCGCCAGCATTTTAGCGTTTCGATGCTGCACAAGTCCGGTCAGGTATTTATGAATTTCCTCTTTGTTTTGTTTAGGAATCAATGCATATCTGAATTTTACCGCAAATACAAATTGAAGATAGATCTGATGGTTGGTATTCGGCATTATGGCTTTTTGTAAAAACAAAATTTGCCGATATTCTAAATATCTCCTAACTGATAGATTGCTTTTTTTCTCCTGAACTGCGGGAAAAATCTCCGGATTTCGAATATATCCTACGGATGTGAGGACGCTCCTGACGGAGCGATAAATTGGGTCGCCTTGATTTAAATATTTCTACAAACAGGATGCTCCTCCGGAGCAAAAGGCAGTTCCATACGAATTCAAAATTCGACTGCAAGATTTTTCTTTTGTGCTTCGCAGGAGAAGTTTTAAATCCTGATGTTCATTTCACTGCACAATCCTGACGGAGCAATAAAAGGGGTGTCCTCCTGGTTATTTCTTCTTCAAACATGATGCTTGTTTTAGATAAATATTTCTACAGACAGGATGCTCCTCCGGAGCAAAAGGCAGGTCCTTTAGTAATTCAAAATTTGACTGCAAGGTTTTTCTTTTGTGCTTCGCAGGAGAAGTTTTAAATCCTGATGTTCATTTCACTGCACAATCCTGACGGAGCGATAAAAGGGGTGCCCTCCTGGTTATTTTTTCTTCAAACATGATGCTTGTTTTAGATAAATATTTCTACAAACAGGATGCTCCCATGAAGGAAAAGGCAAGGACTTATAGAAAGATACGTCGCAATTTTAGCATCAGCTTATAAAATGATTGTTATAAACTTACGTAACCGTCTCTCATCAGTTTTCATCAAAATAATTTAAAAATTGAATCCCCCAAATACAAATATGTAGTACATCCCATTTCTTCCGCTCCATCGGAGCGCCCTGCTTGTAGCAGGAATTTCAAACAGGAAAACAGCCCGGAGTTCAGCAGAAAACATCCTGTAATAGCCGATACCTTCTGTTGCTAAAAGGAACACCTTTCAACCTGAATAAAATAGACTTGAGTAAATGTCTGTTTTCAACCCAATCTTTTAAAAACGATTAAAGTCCTTAAAAACCTCTAAGAAATAATTGCATTTAATAAGGAACTCGACACCATTTCTTCCGCTCCATCGGAGCGCCCTGTCTGTAGCAGGCATTTCAAACAGGAAAACAGCCCGGCGTTCAGCAAAAAACATCCTGTAATAGCCGATACCTTCTGTTGCTAAAAGGAACACCTTTCAACCTGAATAAAATAGACTTGAGTAAATGTCTGTTTTCAACCCAATCTTTTAAAAACGATTAAAAGTCCTTAAAAACCTTTAAGAAATAATTGCATTTAATAAGGAACTCGACACCATTTCTTCCGCTCCGGCGGAGCGACCTGTTTGTAGCAAGAAATGTCGAACATCGAACCGATTCATCGCTCCGTAGGAGCGTCCTGTCAAAAGCCGTAACTCCGATATAGCAGGAGAATCGCATAATCATATTGCCCCCATTTTCCAATAAATGACTCTTTAAATAAAGGTTCATTGACTGGATAACACTACTCATCATTTCACCCGCGCATCAACATTTTTTATCAATATATTTATCCCTTTAATTTTTGAAAATGTTGAAATGTTGTTTTACGCTGATGGCGTTGATATCTACCCTATCGATTTTCCCGCAGGTTAAACTAACGGTCGAAAAAATCATGCAGGATCCAAAATGGATCGGCACTTCACCTTCTGACCCGGAATGGAGCGAAGACGGTCAGACTATATATTTCCGCTGGAATCCGCAAAAAGCCACCTCAGATTCACTGTACTTTTTTACTCTGAAAAATCACAAACCGCAGAAAGCCACGCCAGAACAAACCAGAGCAATTAATTTGACCGGTGTCCGCATGTACAATAAGGCACGTACTGCCTATACCTATACTTTCAATGGAGATGTTTTTTATCACGATAAAAAAACCGGCTTAACAAAACAAATCACTCAAACCTCGGACACTGAATCGGCGCCTGATTTTAGCTTCAACGAGACAAAAATTGTCTTTCAAAAAGACCGGCAATTGTATTCATGGACGATTGCGTCCGGCACATACACTCAACTCACAAATTTCAGACAAGGCACCGCTCCGCCTTCCGGAAAATCAATTAAACCAAATGAACAGGAAACCTGGCTCGAGCGCGATCAGCTGGAACAATTTGAAGTATTAAAGCAACGAAAAGAAAACCGGGATGCACAGGAAGCCTGGACTAAATCACTTCCCGTTATGCGTGAACCCAAAGCCATTTATACTGAAGATCAAACGATACTGGGTTTACAGATCAGCCCTGACGGAAGATTTATCAGTTACAGTTTATTCAAAGCAGCAACAGGCGCTAAAAGAACTATCATACCATCCTTCGTAACAGAATCAGGATTTACAACAGATATTAATGGTCGGACAAAAGTCGGAGCTCCGCAGGGCAAGTCGAACTTTTTTATATACGATGCTGTACGTGATACTGTGTACGCAATCAGGATGGATTCGATTGCCGGTATCCATGATTTGCCTGATTACGTAAAGGACTACCCGAAATTACTCGAAAAGGCAAAAGAAAAAACCGTGAACCGCGATGTGGATGTTTCGGGAATCAGATGGTCGACTTCGGGAAAATGCGCCATCCTGGATATCCGCGCTCAGGACAACAAAGATCGCTGGCTGCTTTCCTGGGACACGTCCTCAAGAAAACTTAGTATAATTGATCGTCAGCGCGACGAAGCCTGGATCGGTGGACCCGGCATCGGATTTTTCAGAAGTACCGGATGGATTGACGAAAACAATTTCTGGTTCCAATCGGAAGTCACCGGATATTCTCACCTATACATCTGGAATCAATCAACAAAATCAAAAATGGTGCTCACTTCCGGGAAATATGAAGTACAGCAGGCGATCCTCAGTCTCGATAAAAAATATTTCTATATTACTACCAACGAAGTGCATCCAGGTGAAAAGCATTACTACCGGTTAACAATAGCCGATGGTAAAAAGGAGCGCATCACCACCATGACGGGTGCTAACCAGGTTACCATTTCGCCCGATCAGAAACAATTGGCCATTCTTTATTCATATGCTAACAAGCCCTGGGAATTGTATATCCAGGAAAACAAACCCGGATCTGCAGCAACACAGATCACTGACATCGCGCAGAGCGAAGAATTCAAAAAATATTCCTGGCGCGATCCCGAGCTCATCAGTTTTAAAGCAGCAGACGGAGCTGAAGTCTGGGCGAGGTTGTATCAGCCTGCACATCCGCATCCTTCGAAGCCTGCAGTTATTTTTGTTCACGGTGCCGGCTACCTGCAAAATGCGCACAAATGGTGGAGCAGTTATTTCCGGGAATACATGTTTCACAATTTGCTGGCTGATAACGGGTATACGGTCATTGATATCGATTATCGCGGTAGTGCAGGTTACGGCCGCGACTGGAGAACAGGAATATATCGCCATATGGGTGGAAAAGATCTGAGCGATCATGTCGATGCAGCAAAACTCCTCGTCAGCAAATATGGTGTCAATCCTAAAAACATTGGTATTTATGGGGGATCGTATGGGGGATTTATCACGCTGATGGCCTTGTTCAATGAACCCGGCATTTTTACTTCAGGAGCTGCATTGCGACCGGTAACCGACTGGGCAAATTACAACCAGGGATATACAGCAAATATTCTTAATGAACCAGCCCAGGACAGCCTCGCCTACCGGAGAAGCTCACCCTATTATTTTGCTTCCGGTCTCAAAGGAAATCTTTTGATCTGCCATGGTATGGTTGATGTGAATGTACATTACCAGGATGCTGTTAAGCTGGCGCAACGACTGATTGAACTTGGCAAAGACAACTGGGAGCTGGCCTCCTATCCTATGGAAGATCACGGTTTTGTTGAACCAAGCAGCTGGACAGATGAGTACAAAAGGATATACAAACTTTTTGAACGCACTCTGAAATCCAACTGATGGATATAGTTAAGTCAATTCAATAAAACTTGACGACTTGCATAAACGCGGAAAACCGGAAAATTTCCGGTTGCCGCTGAGGTTAGCAACTGCTGCAAGAGACCCGTGGTTCGTTTTTATTCGTACAGATTTTACAGTTTTCTATTTTGATTTTTGTCTGAAAACATATCCCACCTTAAGAGCAAAATAATTGTTATGGATTTTTGTATCTGCTGAAGTTCCAAGATTTATCAATCCAAAATTGGCAACAGCACCTAAGCTAATTCCATTTTCGAATGTATATCCGGTAGTGACATTCCCCGCGATGTCAGCGCCTTTCATATCATCATCTTCACCAAAATTCACTTTTTCTGAATATTCTTCCCCACCATCTTTATATTTTGCTCTGCCGGCAACACCAAAAGAAAACGAGGGTCCTGCGCCAACATAAAAACCCTTCTGTTGTAAGGCTGAGTACCAAACCAGGTTAACGGGAATTTCAAGATAATGCAGACGCATTGTTACCTTGGCGTCATCGAATTTTTCCATAAATCCTTTCTGTACATAGTTAACTCCGGACTGAACAGTCAGTTTTTTACCAACTGGCATATCCAGGAAAACACCTGTATAAATGCCAGGAAGAAATGTAAAATCCGATTTTTCGTCGATAACCTTCATATTAGTTTTGGCAAAAACGGGACCTGCGAAAAGACCAACATTTGTTTTTTGTGCATGCAAATTGCAAAAGAATGCCATGGCTGCTGTTAGCAGCAGATTGAACTTTTTCATTGTTTCTATATATTAGGTGATTAAAACTCTAGTGTTTTTGTCTGAGCAGAAACCCGATTTTCAGAGCGAAGTAGGTATTTGTTTTTCGTAGTCCTTCAAGCGTTGCTATGTTTGCCAATCCTAAGCAGTAAGTCACATTCATCGTAACACCGCATCGAAAACCATAACCTGCAATCATGTTGAGCCCACAATCAAGGCTCTTAAAATGGTCAGTTTCGGACAGGCCATACTTTACTTTTTCAGATCTGTCCGTGCATACATTACTATTTTCTTTACAGTCATAGTCGATTTTGCCGGTAAGTCCAAAAGCAAGTGATAAACCGACACCAGTAAAAAATCCCGATTGCTTTTCCTTAAAATGATAAACCAGATTGAAAGGGAACTCTATATAATTTGTCCGGGTTCTTATCCGGAGTTCACCAATAGTATCACTTGTTTTTTCATATCCCCCCTTGGTTGTAAAATTTAATCCGGGTTGAAATGAAAGATGTCCTGAAAACTGTAAATCTGTATAGACCCCCCCGGAAAACCCGGTGAGATAGGTTGTGTGGCCATGACTGGTCTCAGCATTACAAGAGATATTTGATATGACTAGTCCACCCTGAATTCCATAGGCAGTATTCTGTGCGATGGAATTATTGACCGTCAGGAAGATCGCGAGCGAGTTGACAACCATCTTTCTCATAACAGAAGTTTTACATGTTTCCATTCACGCGGGTTAGATTTGGAAGTTTCCGGGAGAGATCAATTTGTTTGCTGACTCAAAGCTATTGTCGCTGAAAGGCGAACCCTAACTGCCTTTTGCGCTTTCCGGTCAGGAATTGGTGAAAACTGTCCATTCAAAAGGCCATGCCGTTAAAACGCGGGGGTATTTTGCAAAAAATCATACTACTTTTAGTGTGATTAGTAATTTTCGCAAAAGCGATTTTAATAAATCGGGATTTCCGCCAAACCATGAGCCAGCAGTCCATACAGCAATTACTTTTCGACACAATCAAAAGCAGGTACCCTGCAAACAAGTCGTTGGTAAGCGAACTGGCTACTATATTAAACATCAGCCAGGACAGTGCTTACAGAAGGATGCGTGGTGAGAAAACCATTACACTGGAAGAAGTTCAAAGTGTTTGTGTTCGTTTTGGGATTTCTGTTGACCAACTGATGCATCAGAAATCGCAGAATTACCTTTTCCAGGATCATGGTATCGGCGAAGGTAACCTGAGTTTTAATGAACAACTCGAATTACATTTTGCCGAACTCAGCCAGATAAAAAAATCATCATCTGCAGAATTATTTTTTTTTACGAGAGATATTTCGATTTTTTACTTCTACCAGTTCCCCGAATTACTGGCATTTAAATATTTCTACTGGATGAAGTCTGTGTTTGGTCATCCTGACTATCAGCGACTGAAATTCGCTATCAATGATGAGTTGAACAAATACAGTGGGATGGGTGTAAAAGCTGCGAAGAGTTTTACGGAAATCGATGGCACAGAAATATGGTCGCTTGAAAACATCAGCCAGATTCTTCAGCAATTTCGTTATCTGAGAGAACTGCAACTTTTTTCTGACCCTTCGGAGCTGAGTAAATTATATCATGCGTTGATCAGGATGATTGATCACATCGAAATGCAGGCTGATGCAGGTAAGAAATTTTTCAGCGGCAAGGCGCCTGATGAACACTCCGGACGCTTCAACTTATACATCAATGAATTCATGCATGGGGGCAACAATATTCTTGTGCGTGCCGGCGAACACTGGATGGCCTATATCAATCACAGTATAATGAACTACCTGCGTACAGAGGATCCTGAATTCTGTACATATGTTAAACAGCGAATACAGGAGGTGATGAAAAGATCTGACCTGATCAGTGGAACAGGCGAAAAACTAAGAAGACAATTTTTCAACCGGTTGAGAGACAGGGTAAGAGAAAGTCATGAAAATAAATGAACTGAAATATTGATGAACCTGTGAACTGACCGGTAAATAGTACACCCCCGTTATGGTAAACAATGAAATTCAGCAGAAACTTTTCTCGCATATTAAATCCTTTCTTCCTGTACACCTTTCACTTACTGACGAGATAAGTAGCTTATTAAATATCGGGAATGATAGTGCGTACCGCAGGATCAGGGGTGAAACGGAATTAAGTTTTTCTGAGCTCCAAAAACTTTGCAATCATTTCAAGCTTTCTCTTGATCAGATACTCCAACTCAAAAATGATTCGGTTGTATTCACTGCAAACGAACTCAATTACGACAAGATCGATTTTAATTCTTATATCAATGGCCTATTGAATCAATTAAAATATTTCAACAGTTTCCGTGAAAGAAAAATGTTATACCTCAGTAAGGACGCGCCGATTTTTCATTTCTATCTTTTCCCGGCAATGGCTGCTTTCAAATCTTTTTTCTGGTCAAGATCAATTTTAAATGATCCGGTTTTCAGCCAGCGGAAATTCAGCATGGACGATGCGGAATCAGCAGAATATTACAAATTCGGGTTGCAGATTTTGCGTGAGTACAATGAGATTCCTTCAATGGAGTTATGGAATTACGAGAGTATCAATAGTACCATTAGTCAAATAGAGTATTATCGCACGGCAGGTGTATTTGCAACTCGAAATGATCTTGTACGTGTTGTTGAATCCTTGATTGAAATGCTGGAGCATCTCCAGCAGCAGGCTGAGAAAGGTCAGAAATTTCTCCCCGGTGGAACCGATCTCAGTTACCGGGCACCCTTCCAGTTTTTCATCAACGAACTGATCATTGGAAACAATACCATCATGGTTCAGCTCGATCAAACGAAAATTGTATTC
Organism: Pollutibacter soli; assembly: GCA_029269725.1. Classification (GTDB taxonomy): domain Bacteria; phylum Bacteroidota; class Bacteroidia; order Chitinophagales; family Chitinophagaceae; genus Pollutibacter; species Pollutibacter soli. Next base: position 1,125,418 of record JARJHS010000001.1, read on the forward strand.
ATCTCCTATAATATTCTGCATACCATGCATACCAGTGATACTCGATTCACTGAGAAAGCGTTCAAAAATTTTGATATGCTGGCCAGCCGCGCAATCATGATCAGCGGTACCGGAGAAAGGGATCGTTCGAAATTCTTTCAGCAGTTGAAAGACAAGGCTTATCAATGCCTCCACAATTAATTTCTCTTTGCACTCGGACTAGTCAGGGTTTTGATCTGCTTATATTATCCCTGAGTTATCGTTCATTGAAACATGCTCATTAAATTCGTGTACGCAATTACAAACACGATCTCCGAATTTCAATTCCCGTTTATGACCAGATGTCTCTCAATCCTCGCTTTTTGTTTGTCCGGCTTCGTGTATACGATGGTGCTTGCGCAGAATCAATATTATCCGGACAGTATCTGGGCAAAAAAGAATTCATCTGAATCTGGAATGAACGCAGCACTGCTCGATTCGGTAATACAGTTCGCCATCAACAATGAAAATAAGATGGAAACAGATCTCCGCATTGCGATTTCAAAAGCATATACAAATGAGCCGGATTTCCGGATTGCAGGCCCAGTAAGACCAAGAGGTAAAGCTGCGGGACTGATCATACACAAAGGGTATATCGTTGCTGAATGGGGCGACCCATCGCGGGTGGATATGACATTCAGTGTTACTAAAAGTTTTTTGTCGACAGTTGCAGGTCTTGCTGTAGACAACAAATTAATCAGAAATATCGATGATCGTGTGCAGCCTTATGTATGGGATGGAAGTTTTGATGAAAAAACAAACAGTCTGATTACCTGGAGACATTTATTAACACAATCATCGGATTGGTCCGGGTGCCAGTTTGGTTTTTGCGACTGGGCCGATCGGCCACCGAAAGAAGGCACCATCGAAGACTGGAAAAACAGAAAACGGAATGCACCAGGAACTGTATTCGAATACAATGATGTTCGTGTTAACCTGCTCGCCTACTCGCTTTTACAGGTCTGGCGTAAGCCGCTACCGATCGTCCTGAAAGAAAAATTCATGGATCCTATTGGTGCAAGTACTACCTGGCGCTGGTATGGTTACGACAATTCATTTGTGACTATGGACGGATTATCAGTTCAATCGGTCAGTGGTGGCGGCCACTTTGGCGGCGGTCTGTTTATCAACTGTTATGATATGGGTAGATTTGGTTTGCTTTTTTTACGTAATGGTAAATGGAAAGATCAACAGGTGATTTCTTCGCAATGGGTGAACGAAGCACATCAACCTTCAGCAGCTGAAAAAGGCTACGGCTTGCTATGGTGGACTAATCTCACAGACGAACTTAAAGGAGTATCCCAAAAAGTATACTACTCGAATGGTTTTGGCGGAAATTATATCGTGATCGATAACGAACACGATCTCGTGATTGTAACCCGGTGGCTGGATGGGTCAAAATTGAATGGATTGATTCAACGGACCGTGCGTGCCATCAGTTCAAAATAGTATGCCAATGTATTTTACCGGACAAACATTTTTAATGGCCATCTGTTACTTTGAACCATAAAAACAGGCGAATGAAGAATCCGATTTATGGCAGGCTTCCGGAGGGTAAAAGACTTGACAGGATTATGAAATCTCCTAACTACGGCAAAGGACAGTTTCAAAATCTGAGCAACACACCCGCACTTGCAGAAGGTCATAGTTATCTCGAAGTACTGTATCAGTATTTTTTTAAAAAAGATAAAAGGCGATTACCGGCTTCCGTCATTCCTTCAATAAAACCAGATCTGAGAAAATTCGAGCTGAAGGAAGATATACTCGTCTGGTTCGGACATTCTTCTTATTATATTCAGCTGGCTGGAAAACGGATGCTGGTTGATCCTGTATTCAGTGGAAATGCATCTCCACTCAGGGGTACAAACAAAGCTTTCCCGGGAGCGGATATTTTTCATTCAGAAGACATTCCTGATCTCGATATTCTTTTTCTTACACACGATCATTATGATCACCTGGATTATAAAACTGTTGTTCAGTTAAAAGACCGGGCGAAATTAATCATCACTGGTCTTGGTGTAGGTGAGCATCTCGAGCTTTGGGGTTTTGATCCTTCAAAATTCATTGAGCTGGATTGGAATGAAGAATACCGCTCCGAAAATTTTATTATCAATACTACTCCGGCAAGGCATTTTTCAGGAAGAGGATTTACGAGGAATAAAAGTTTATGGCTGTCGTTTGTTCTCGAGACGCCCAACATGAAACTCTTCCTTGGCGGTGATAGTGGTTACGATACACATTTTGCAGAAATCGGAAAGAAGTTTGGTCCGTTTGACCTGGCAATACTTGAAGATGGCCAGTACGATGTTAAGTGGAAATACATTCATCTCCTTCCCGAAGAAGTGCTGAAAGCCGCGAGAGATTTACATGCGAAGCGTCTTTTCCCCATACACAACTCAAAATTTGCAATGTCCAACCACGCATGGGATGATCCGCTGAGAAAAATAACGGTGGCAAACAACAACTATCATATACCGCTGGTGACGCCGATTATCGGCGAACCTGTTTATCTAAAGAATGGGCAGCAACAGTTTAAGAAATGGTGGGAAGATGTCAGGTGATGTATGGGGCTTAACGTTTAAAGTTGAACGTGAGCCTATGAAAGTGTTAGGTGCTAAGATATAAGACAGTTTTTTCGAGAACCAAAAAACCCTGAAGTTGCGAAAAGCGGGAATTTCCATCATCCCGCAGGAATATCTTGTCTATATCTGCCTGAAACGCGGTTATGATGATTTATAAACTCCCTGAGATTACACCGCCAGTAACACAGCTACATAATGGCAAACGGCAGCAGCAAGCACCAGGAAATGCCAGATCGCATGGTTCCATTTGTATTTCTGCCAGAGATAAAAAATAATACCAACGCTATACAGACCACCACCAATCAGGATAAAAGTCATCACATCTGCAGGAATTGCGCGAAAAAATCTTTTCCCCCCCACTACCAATATCCATCCCATAAGAAAATAAACTATTACAGATAGTATTTCATACCTACCGGTCAAAAATATTTTGAAAACCACACCCAGGAAGGTTAACCCCCAGAGGACAGCTAACAACGTTATTCCAAAACTGTTGAATAAAAAAATCAGCAGGAACGGAGTATATGTTCCTGCGATTAAAAAATAAATGCTGATATGGTCAAAGATTTCAAGCGTTCGTTTAACAGTCTTCTCACGAAATGCATGATAGAGTGTTGAAAACGTAAACAACATCAGGAAGCAAAAACCGTAAATGCTCGCGCCGATTATACCGCGCATATTTGCTTCGTGCGCAGCCAATGCTGTTAATATAGGTATGCTGATGATACCGAACATAATGCCAAACGCATGTATGACACTATGTACGATCTCATGCCTTATCGCATACCTGCTTTCTGTTAATGTTTTATTGTCGGGTAATTTTTGAATTTCCACCATGATGCAGCCGGATTCCTTTTGAAATCAGAATGCATCAAATCGTATGCCTACAAAGCAGGTGTAATCACGATATTCCTGTATTCAACTGCGCCATGATCACCCTGGAAATAAATCGGCCCGGGTTCGCCTTCATTGCTGTCCAGCGCACCGCCTGTAATACCGGGGATTTCCTGGTTAGTAATGATGGTTTTTCCATTGATCGTTAACGTTACCATACGTCCGATCAGGATAGCATCAATTACATTCCACTCACCCGCATCCTTCGCCATATTATCACTCGGCTTTATAAATCCATAGATGCCACCCATAAGACCGCTTGAAGGTGCTTGTCCTTTGCTATCGGTGATCTGGATTTCATATCGTCCACGCAGATATATTCCGCTATTACTCTCCTTAGGAATTCTTACTTCGACATGTAGCTTGAAATCTTCAAAAGTCTTTTCACTACGAAGATTAACGCCCGACCTGGGATTTCGTAACACACCGTTTTCAACAACCCACTGATTGTCCGGACCCAATGGTAACCAGCCAGTTAGGTCTTTACCATTAAACAGTGTGATTGGTTTTCCCCATTTCGGTTCTTTGGTACGACGAAGCTCAGGAGCTCTGACAGCTGTAAAAGGAACAGTTTTACCATCCGGGTTCAGTACCGTACCCACGAGACGATCGCCCTGTAATTCCCCGTCAATAACCATATCATTTCCTTCATCCCATTGCGGAGGTATTGTAAAATTGAACTTACCGGCATTGAAATTTATTTTCGAAACCGGCCTGGCACTTCCACCCGTTCCCACAAAATACCCGACAAGGGTTTTTATTCCTGAATGTTGTACTTCGAGCCAGGATGGGCGGGGCTTTCCGTCGATGGTGAGGGTCATATCCCATCGGCCTTCTAACTTTTCTTCAGGCAAAGCTGATTTTTTAAATGGTGATGCACTGATGATTACAGAAGCTAACGCAGTTAAGGCTACCAATGGAAGCAATTTCATTTTCATATATGACAAATTATCGGGTTCGAATATAGTGGAAAAGAGGCAATAGTGAGCAGGCAACGGGCAGGAGTCAACTCATCTCCGCGACCTGCATACCCTGATAGTAGCTATGATTTTTCGAAGTTGATTTTACTGAAAACAAAATTGCATGCAAAACAGTAAACGATTTTAGCTCTTCAAAATTCAATACCTAAATAAAATTGCAGCCTTTATGAATGTATCTGTTGCCTGCTGCCTGTTGCCCGGCTGTTCAACTGAACTATGAACAATGAACTAAGAACTCCCCCTATGAAATCAAAATTGTAAGAGGCAGCAGATCTCCGTAACCTGCGTGTATGAAAGGCACTTGTTGCCTATTGCGACTGGGGTTTGAAAAAATAAAAACTGATTCGAGTACATCAAGAGTTGCTGCAGCAATTAAAATTCAAAAATTAAATAAAGTTGGAGACAGAATATATGTATTTGTTGCCTGGCTGTTTCTGACAACTAACAACTATGAACTATGAACTCCCCTAATTATTCCCTTCCGAATACACCTCCTGTACATTTGAGTTGCGGGCATCATCACCGGAGGGCTCCGGCAGAAGTAAAAAGAGCGAATCCGCCGATTTATCAGAATAAACTTCTTTCATCTCAGCCTGTAACTGCCTGGAACTGTTTTGAAGAACCCTGACGTGGTGCTCCAGTCGGAGCAGGCTATGCTTCACCGTTGTGTCGGATTTCTTATACGAAATGATGGCCTGATGCATTTTTTCCAGCTCACCGGAAAGTATATCTGAATTCTCCGACATTACCGTCCCGGCTTTTTCTAAAAGCTGTTTCGAGTTCGATGCTTCTGATCTGCTTTTAATTAGCCGCCCGGCATCCTCTTTGTATATAAGATAGACCGCGGTTAATGAAACAATGGAAAGGATACAGCAGCTGAACCGTATCCACATTTTTTTATTGCCGGAAAGAAAATCCACCACGGCCAGCAAACTTGCGACCGATAATGAAATTAACAGAATTAAGTTCATTACAATCCTTTTTAGATATCAGAAATACCCTAACGTTCAGAAAAAAAATTGTGAGAGAGGAAAATTCAATCGGTGGTTGGTGAGGCAGATGATAATCGAATCAAATGAAATTAAAATTAATATTTGAATACACCACCAGTAGTTATTCACTTTTGAATTAAAAAGTGGTTAAAAGATCTGAACGACTTTTACCTGCTTGAAAAAGATACAAAACAGTTTTTTTTAAATATGCATTAACTGGCTTACAATCATTTTAACACCTGTTTTTAATTCTGACTTATCTTTAATTGTCACGATACATTAAACACTATTTACTACAGCTCATATGACTATTAACAGAAGGCATTTTCTGCGCGGTGCTTCCGCTACCCTTGCGCTCACTGCTTTAGAAGTTCAGGGAATGGATTTTTTCAAGCAGTCAACACCACGTCGCGTGGCGTTGATCGGTACTGGTTGGTATGGTAAAAGTGATCTTTTCCGGCTGATGCAGGTTGCACCGGTGGAAGTTGTTTCGCTCTGCGACCCGGATAAAAAAATGCTTGAAGGTGCAGCTGATCTTGTGGTAGCAAGGCAGAAGGTTAAGAAAAGACCGAAGCTGTATAGCGATTACAGAAAGCTTCTGGAAGAAACAAAGCCTGAAATCGTTCTGATAGGATCTCCTGATCACTGGCATGCGTTACAGTGCATTGCTGCATTACAGGCCGGCGCGCATGTGTATGTGCAGAAACCGATAAGTGTTGATGTTATCGAAGGTGAGGCGATGGTTGCGGCAGCAAGGAAATATAACAAAGTGGTACAGGTAGGCACACAAAGAAAAAGCACGCCACATTTGATAGATGCAAAAAAGAGAATCGTTGACGCGGGATTACTGGGTAAGGTTTCTTATGTAGAAATGTGTTGCTATTATCATATGCGCGCAAACGGTAATCCTCCCGTGGAAGCTGTTCCTGAATATTTTGACTATGAAATGTGGACGGGCCCTGCCCCGCTTCGTCCGTACGATGGATTGCCACACAAGCGTTGGTGGAGAACATTTATGGAATATGGAAATGGCATCATGGGGGATATGTGTGTGCACATGCTGGATACCGTGAGATGGATGCTCAAGTTGGGATGGCCGATACGCATCAGTTCCACGGGCGGAATTTTCGAAGACAAATCCGGCAAGAGTAATATCGCTGACACCCAAAGTGCATTATTCGAATATGAAGAATTGAATTGTGTATGGACACATCGTTCCTGGGGAGGTCCTGCTGATCCCGAATATCCATGGTCGTTTAAATTATTTGGCGACAAAGGCACCTTGTCAGGAAGTACCATGCAGGCTGATTTCATCCCGCAGGGCAAGGGTGAAAAAATTCATTTTGATTGCGTGTTTGAAAAAGAAAAATATCCGGAGGATCTGAAAGAAGCGGACATCGAATTAAATGCTGCACCTGCAACGCGTTTGCATATGCTGGATTTTCTGAAAGCGATCGACAACAAAACAAAACCCGTTGCAGATATCGAAGAGGGTCATATCTCAACTTCCAGCTGCATTCTCGCAAATATGTCGATGGAACTGAAAAGACCACTGGTGTATGATCCTGTTACCCGGACTGTAAAAAATGATCCTGAAGCTACCGAGAAGCTGAGAAGAGCTTATCGGGGACCCTGGAAACATCCGGAGGTATAAGGTGAGAAGTGTGATGATGCAATTTTTCCAGAGAAAATGCAAATTGATTTCCCAAAATGCAAGGAGTGGCACAATCGCCACTCCCTTTTTATTCAGCCATTTGAATAGCTTTTCTGAAAGCCAGTCTCCGGTGGTAACCAGTAAGTGAGCGTTGATCTTTTGACATTTTTGAAATACGACGACCCTCCCGGACGCCGGCTGTTACTTTTAACTTTCTACTTATAACTTCTAACTTTTAATGGCTGCCATAGGGTTGTCACCCACCCTGTTTTACTTTGATTATTATTCATCAAAATCATCTCATCATGACACAGACAGAAACCAACAAAAGCCCAAAAACAGCAGGCGTTATTTATACTCCTGCGGAACTTCTCGAACACTGGCAAGGTCATCGCCGGGTGACGCGCAGGATGATCGAAGTATTCCCCGAAGACAAACTTTTCACTTATTCCATCGGCGGAATGCGTGCTTTCTCCGAACTGGTTTTAGAATTTATCGGAATGGCTCATCCGGGTGTAACTGGCGTTAGAACAGGTGAATGGAAATCGATGAAATTTGCACACGAAGGTGTCCCTTCAAAGCCAACGACAAAGGCAGAACTACTTTCACTTTGGGATGAAACAACAGAAAAGATAAACCGGGAGTGGAAGGAAACTGCCGACGAAAGATTCATCGAAAATGATATTGCCTTTGGTCAATGGAAAGGACCGGTATATTCATTCGTACAATATTGGATAGATAATGAAATTCATCACCGCGGCCAGGGATATGTTTATCTCAGGTCATTAAATATCGAGCCGCCGGCGTTTTATGATAGAAGCTAAGAGGTGAAACGCAGAACGTAAAACGTTGAACGTTGAACGTTGAGCATACAATTACAAAAAGATGGAGAATTGGCTTTCCACTTCCGTAAATAATTTTCAACATCGGGCTCTTACGTTTGACGTTATACGTTTTACGTTTAACTTTACACATTATACTCTTCAATGTCTCTCTTCTTCTCATCACTCAATTCCGGAAGCAACGGAAATTGCTATTATGTCGGCTGCGCGACAGGTGCAGTGCTGATCGATGCTGGCATTTCATGCAGGGAAACAGAAAAACGAATGCTTTCATTAGGTCTGTCACTGAAAAGTGTAAAGGCCATCTTCATTTCGCATGAACATACCGATCATATAAAAGGCGTAGCAACACTTTCTTCAAAATTTAATATCCCTGTTTACATCACCAACAAAACAGCAAACTATTGCGTAGGATTGAAGGCGAATCTTTGTCGCCATTTTGAAGAAGGACAAACCATCACCGCGGGTCAACTCAATATTACTCCGTTCACTAAATTTCACGACGGCTGTGATCCGCACAGCTTTGTGGTTAGTTATTCGGGTTTAACTGTTGGAATTTTTACAGATATCGGTAAGGTTTGTAAAAATCTGATTCACTATTTTAAAAAATGTGATGCAGCATTTCTCGAAACCAATTACGATGAGCAAATGCTGGAGACAGGGTCCTATCCTCTTGTTTTAAAAAGAAGAATCCGCAGCGGTCATGGACATCTTTCCAATACCCAGGCGCTCGAATTATTCCTGCAGCATCGCTCAAAAAAACTCAGCCATCTTTTACTGTCACATTTGTCAAGAGAAAATAATCACCCGGAAATTGTTGAAAAAACATTCTCTCCTTATGCCGGTTCAACAAAAATCATCGTGGCTTCACGTGACCAGGCATCTCCCGTTTTTTCCATTACTGGTAACGGATTTGCAGCCGTAAATCAGTCTGCAAAACAGCTACAATTATTTTGATTTTCGTCTTCCCACCTTGAAAAAAGTTATGCCAAATCGATCCCCTACTGGCATTAAAAACCCATTACAATTTCTAACTCATTAAGTATTCGCTAGTTAGTTGAATTAATTCCTTAAAATTTTTCCCTCCGCCAGACGTTTTATAGGTAAGTATTCCATACCATGAAAAATTTCATTCTGGCCTTTGTTATCGTCTTGCCATTGGCAACTACAGCCCAAAAGAAAGTCGACCTGGATCGTTACAATTTCACAGCGCAGTTCCGGGCATTACCACAGATTCGACTCGATACCAATTACCGGACGTACAATGTGAAAGTTTCCGGTACATCAATGATGCAGTCAATAATCAATGAAATGAATGCCGAACAAACTGTTGAACTTGAAGGATGGAAAAAGCTTTCTTCAAGAGGACATATCACAGTCGACGTAAAAGTGGATGATATTCTTCCGGAAGCAGTTGAGGTAAAAGAAAGAGTAGAACAGATAAAAGACAAAAACGGAAAAATTACCGGCCAAAGAGTTTATTATCGCCAGGAAGTGGTGTATACGTTTGCGGTCACTGCACAAATAACCGATTACAAAGGTGCACATATCAGGGAAGAACAACTGGTCACCAGACAATCGAAGAAAACATACAGTGGCCCTGAGTTTCCCAACAGGCAAATCGCCTCCGGATATTTTTTACTGAATTCAATAAAAGTCACCAAAGATCTTTTCAAGAGTAATCTGAATAATGCATTGCATAACCTGAGCGACAGGATCAGTTCTAATTTCGGATACCGGGTTGTTAATGTAAATGATCATATGTGGATCGTCGATAGCAGGAAACATCCGGAATACGACGCCCACCGACAGGCGTTTCTTAAATTGAATGATATCTTTTTCAGGATGACTGCTGATTCTCCCGTCGATAGTCTGAGGAAAGAAGCAAAACCGGTTATCGATTACTTCGAAAAAATAAAAAGGGTTTATTCTTCATCTTCAAAACATGACCGTAAGATCAGGTACGCCAGTTACTTTAACCTGGCAGTACTGTACTATTATCTTGACGATCCGCAAATGATGATGAAAGAGGCAAAAGGACTTGTATTGAACGACTTTGACGCAAAAGATGGAAAAGGATTTGAACAGACTGCGCGTTGGTTAAAAGACCTTTTCGATCAGACCAACAGGTATACCAGGCATTTCCCGATGGATATAGAATCGTTCAGAGGTCCTTATGAAAAAGAAGTGATAGTTGCGGACAAAGCATCTTTATAAAATAATTTTCCTTCAAATTAAAAAGGCTGACTCTTCCAGAGCAGCCTTTTTTAATTAAAAGATTTTGTTGTGCAGCAATCTATTCAGTCGTACAATGCTGTCTGAACAATAATTATTCATGCAAAAACAGGTACCTGATGTTTGAAAATTTTCCTTCAGTGATGTTCATTATCTCATCTCCCTGTTTCAGTAAACTACATTCGAAAGATCCTGAAATAACAGAGACAATTTCATCGCATGATAGCACGATGACATTTCCTTTTTGCGGATGAGGAAAAAGAGCATAACCGTTATCTTTTTGTTCACCTAGCATCAGCTGACCATCTATTAGCGCAATGCTTTCATCCAGTTCAGTGGTTAGGGGATCATCACTTAATCCAAAGCGGATAGGGTAATTTTTAAGCGACATACCCCGGCCCTGTGCAGGCGTTTGTGTTAGTGTAAGTATCAGTTTGGTTTTCTTATCCATCGATGCAACCGTGATATCCATACGCTTCCGGTCATAATTTTTTGAGTGGATAAGTGATGCCGATTCGATGTCAAACTTTGTATCAATACCATTCACTTTCGCTTCAAAAACAGACGATTCACCATTCGAATTCCTGTCATTGTCTTTTGAACACGACATGAATATTTCACTGAGAAAAACGAAAAGACAAATCTTTTTCATAGGGATAGATTGAACTTAGCGATACACGGATAAAGCAAAAACGATTTTCTGAATGTCAAATTGCCTCTTTCTTCCTGATGCGCTGACTCTCAGGCAATGACGAACTTAGATATTTTAGGTATACATGATATGTTTCAGTAACTTTCATAGAACACCAAATCTTAACTATCATGACTAACACTGAAGTAGTTCAAACCTGGTTTCAGGAAGTCTGGAACAATAAAAACGTATCTGCTATTGACAAACTGATGTCACCCGATTGTATCCCGCATGGCATTCCCGACGAGAATCGTAAACCTATCGTAGGGGTATCAGGTTTCAAGAAGTTCTATGATGGTTTTCTCCAATCATTTCCGGATATTCAGATTGAGATAAAAGATCTGATTGCCGAGGGTGATATGGTAGTAACTCGTTGTGAAGCACGTTTCACACATACCGGTACAGATTTTCAGACTTCGGCAAATAAAAAATCGTCACCGGACGGGCGCTCGTATACATTTCCCGGCGTGAGCATCACCAGGATAAAAGATGGAAAAATTGTTGAGGGCTGGAATCACTGGGATTTCCTGCAATTGTATATGGAGATGGGGGCTGTCTGATCTAAAAGACTTCAAAAAATGTGCTGAACAATCTGCCAGCTATTGGGTTTTATGCAGGAAATTTATCTACTTGTGAAAATAATTTCTGCAAAACAGTAACCCGCTATGCCATCTATTTCTGATCTGATTAATGAAGAAAGGCCTTCCAGCCTGATTGATGTCAACAGGATGTTGAGTAAAGCCGCCAGTGGCGAATACACTTATCACTCCTCCCCCTCGGACTGGCGCGACGAGATCCTGTATTTTCTTTTGCCAGATCGCTTTTCCGATGGAAAAGAAGAAACAAGGCAACTGTTAACTACAACCGAAATAGACGCAAAGCGGAAGGAAACGAATCGCCAGGATATCCATTGGGGAAACTGGGCAGAATCAGGGAAGCGATGGCAGGGCGGCACCATTAATGGAATCCGTTCAAAACTTGAATATCTTAAAGGCCTCGGCATAACTGCATTATGGATTGGTCCGTTATATAAACAACGGGTTAAAAAAGACACCTATCATGGCTATGGGATACAGGACTTCCTGGAGGTTGATCCCCGTTTCGGAACACGGAAAGATCTGCAGTTACTGGTGAAGGATGCACATAACATTGGTATCCGCGTGATCCTTGACGTTATCATCAATCATTCCGGAGATAACTGGGGTTATCTTCAACCTGATTCTGCTCCAAACGAAGTTGTCAGCTACACGCCGTATAAATATTTTCCAGATTTCTATGGCAATCCATTCCGCGAGGATTCAAAGGGTTGGACGATCTCCTGGCGAAACGCCGATGAAATTGCTTTTACCAATTATACAGGCGATATACAGCAGCCAGACGATGGTGTGTGGCCACGGGAATTACAGCAGGAGTTCAACTATACCCGTGCAGGCCATGGAAGTCTGGACGACAACGATCTCGGAAACGTACACGCAGAGCATAAGCGAACGGATTTCTATTCGCTGAAAGATTTCGCTTTGGATAATGCAGACACATTAAATTACCTGGCAGACTGTTTTAAATACTGGATAGCAATTACCGACTGTGACGGATTCAGGATAGATACCATCAAACATATTTCACTCGAAGAAGCCAGGGATTTCTGCGGATCGATTCTCGAGTATGCGGATGCGTTAGGTAAGAAAAATTTTCTTATGGCTGGTGAAATCGCTGGTGGCGACAATAACCAGGATTATGTACTCGATTACACTGCATTAATGCAGCGAAATTTGAAAGCCGCGCTGGACATTGGTTCCGCTCGGGTCGCATTGGAATATGCTGGCAAAGGATATGTTCCGGGCGATTGGTACCTCGAAAGTTTTAAAGCTGAATCAACAGGTTTTGATTCTCATCGCAGTTTTGGTAACCGGCATATTTCGATACTGGACGATCATGATCATGTTATCGGGGAAAAGATCCGGTTCAGTGCATCTATTCCGGATAAATCATCCGTTAAAAACTATGCAGTTGTTGCACCAATTGCCATGCAGTTGTATACGCTGGGCATTCCTTGTATTTATTACGGAACTGAACAGGCTTTTTCCGGGCCACCGGAATCGCAACAGATGTATACTCCTGGATGGAATGATTCCAGAAACTGGGGTGATCGTTATTTGCGTGAAGCCATGTTTGGTCCGGAACATCCACGAGCGCATTTTGAACTTCCTATAAGAGATCAGTTGAACAATCTTGACGAATCACTTCCCGGTTTTGCCGCATTTGGAATTACAGGAAAACATTGTTTTAATAAGGATAGTCCGGCATATGTGCGCATAGCAGCTATGTGCGAAACGAGAAAGAACTGGCCTGCTTTGCGGAAAGGACGTCAATATACCCGCCAGACCAGCGTTGTCGGAAAACCGTTCAGTTTTCCGGAAAGTCGCGAGCTCATCGCATGGTCAAGAATACTTGACGACCAGGAGATCCTCATTTGTGTAAATCCATGCATTGAAACGGATGAGTTCCGTGGTGCCGATGTTGTTATTGCTTCAGAGATTTTCAACCCGGGAGAAAAATTTCGGGTTGTCCTGAATACTGCTCAGGTTGCAGCCGAAGCTGAAGGAAGAAACTATACAGGAACACATCCGGTTGGTTCAACTGCGCCGGTAAGGTATTACGATAATGGAATACTTAGCGTTATAATCCGCGAAATTCATAGATCCGAAGTGGTGATATTGGTGAAGGAAGCGCTGGGAAATCAGTGAGTAGTAAGTAGTAAGTAGTAAGAAGGGAACAGCCTTATGTTGCGGTTTTTTGATTTTCAAATCAATAAGCTGGAGGGAAATGTACAGCCACGATCATATTCCAGATAAGTAAACTGTAAATCGTAGAGGCGCTACGCACGGTCTCTACGATTTACAATTTACAGGAACAATACCGTAAACCGAAATCATTTATTCACTGTTTTCTATTTTCATTTTTTTCTCCCTTTATTCTGTATACTGTATTCTGTTTTCTAATTTTAGCAATTAAGCCCTACTTACTACTTACCACTTACTACTTACCGTCTACCTCGTCGCTGTTCGTAAATAACCCACCAGGTCGTTTACCTCTGCCTCACTCAACTGAGATACCAATCCCTGCGGCATCATTGAATCCGGAGTGACCTCACGGGATTGAATAGACGATTTATTAATAACTACGGCATCCTGACCTACAATCCGCATGGTGATCTGCCGCTGATTTTCATTGATGATATTACCTGAATAAGTTCGCCCGTCTCGCGTTGTAACAACCACCAGTTTGTAATTGTCTGGTACATCAGCACCGGGAGTCAGGATATTCGAAAGAAGATATTCCAGGTTTGAACGGTTCGAACCGGTTAAATCCGGGCCGACAACCCCTCCTGTTCCATACATTTTATGACAGGTTCCACAGGTTTTCTGAAATAATGCTGCCCCTTTTACCATATCAGCTTTTTTCAGTGCATCATCATTCAACATCATCCTGTATTTCTGAAATTCTTTTTCGTCTCGCGGCGCTTCATCGATGGGTCCCCACACCTCAACAAAACCGCTGCCCACCACCCTGCGTAGCTGACGAGCCGCATTTGCAGAAACATCTTTTTTAGGAATCTTTCCATCTTTCAGTGCCTGTGTAAGAATCCAGCCGTAGGCTGGTCGCGAATACAGTGTCTGAATTGCAGTAATTTTATCTGTGGCACTCAGCGTTGGGTACTTTGCCAGAAGCAGCTGACCGAGACCGTTATCGCTGAATGCAGCGATTGATCTGATGGCATCTGTTCGTAATTGAGGATCGTCAATTAGCACAGGGAGTTCTTTTGCCAGTTCTTTTCTTTGCTGAGCAGTGAGTACCTGCAATGCTTTCCGGCGTTGTTCAATTGTCAGCGATTTATTTTTCAGTGTTGCCAAAGCCAGCTGTGCCGCTTCGGTATCTCCAAACAAAGCAGTAATATCTGTAGCCAGCTGGCTCTGACGATCTTTTCCATCTTTCAAGGATGCATAAATGGTTTGCCAACCTGCTGGTGCTTTAATATCGGTACGTCCCTCCATCCCATTCAACATGCCCTCCATAATCAGCACTTTATTCTTTGGGTTTGATCTGATCGTTTGCACAAGTACATCCATCGCGCCGGCATCAACAGCTCTTCTTGCTGTAAACTGCGCAAGCAATGGAATTGGTGTTTCGGAAGCCATTTTCAATGCCAGTGCGGGCTCCTGTGCAACGAATGGTTCAATACCGAACCACACCATTTTCGGAAGATTATGATCCTGTGCATCTTCACCATGTTTTGCAAGTGCTTCTCCCACTTTCCATGCGGACGACCTATCCATTCTTTGTAAAGCAGAGGACAGGTAGAGCCGAACAACCGGCGAATTGTCATTTGCTGCCATTGTCAGAAATTTCGCCGTTGAATTTGCTGAAGGTTTTTTGTCTTCGCATAATAACTGCACTGCCCATGCCCGTACATAAGGATCTTTGTCATCCAGTGCATTCAGCAATTCAGATTCAGAAAGCGATTTTGTTACATGCAATGTCCATAATGCACGAAGACGATAATCAGGATTCTGTGATGAATTGAAAATCTCCATGGCCTTTTGCTTCACGGCTGGATTCAATGTATTTTTTGACGCACGCGATTGCAGTATTACCCTCGCTCTTCGCGCATGCCAGTCGCTTTCGCTGGTCTGCAGTTGTACAAGAGCCACATCACTCAGTTTATTCAGATCACCATAACGTTCTGCAAAATCTTTTGCTTGCGATTTTTCCGGCATGATTCTGAATACTCTACCGGTCTCTGAATTCTTTACCTGGTTTCCGCAGATATCGGCATCATGCCAGTCCAGTACATAGACCCCGCCATCAGGCCCTATCTCCATACTGAAACCAACCCATTGACCATTATTAGCCATCGCAAAATCATCAGCATGACTGGCAATAAATCCAGAACCTGAAGGTTGAAGTTTATCCGATAATACACCGTGCTCATGAATATTTGCCATAAAAATCCGCCCCCTTTCATCAGCTGGAAATGCATCGGACTGATAAATCCTTGCGCCACCATGTGCTGATCTATGACTATGATTAGTAATCGTTTTTATGTCATCGTATACATAAGGGTTAAAATGCTGTCCACCCTGCCGGTGATAAATTCCTCCCGGAATTACATGCCACATATGCGGAATAACACAGGCACTGATGAATAATTGTCCTTTGGAATCGTAATCAATCCCCCATGGATTACTGAAACCATGAGCTACCACTTCAAAGATATCTTTTGTCGGATGATAACGCCAGACACCGCCGTTAATATCTACGCCCGCTCCTTCTAAAATATTTTCAGGAAACGGGTCTTTGTGCCTGTACAATTTGCCTTTGCCAACGGGTTTCCGAACTTTTGATGGAGTTGCAAAACCCTGGCATCCATACAGCCAGCCATCGGGCCCCCAGTGCAAACTGTTCAACGTTTCGTGCCTGTCCCGGATACCCCATCCCGTTAGCCTGACCTCAATATCCTTCACATCAGCCTTATCGTCCTGATTTCTGTCTGGTACAAACAGCAGGTTAGGCGGTGCACCAAGGAAAACTCCATCAAAACCAACTGCAATTGCTGCAGGAAATGCAATCCCTTCAAGAAATACTTTTCTTGTATCTGCGCGCCCGTCATGGTTGGTATCTTCAAGGATCAGGATACGGCTATTTCCGGAATCTGAAAACCCATGACCACGATTCTCATAGTCTTTATTTTCGGCTATCCATAACCGTCCGCGATCATCCCAGCAGAATGCCATTGGCTGAGTCATCATAGGTTCGGAGGCCCATACATTGGTCTCAAAGCCGGGCTTCATCGTCATGTTCTTTACTGCTTCTTCAGGAGTTAAAAATTTTGCATCAAGACCTTCCTGGCGGGCGATGAGCCATTGCGCATAAGTTGAATTCTGGCCGCTGAATGCTGCCCATCGATCAGTCATCACGACATCATTCAATTCACCGGAATAGATATACAGCTGATACTTTATAGTTTCTGTTTCTCCTTTGGGGATCGACCAATCTGCCAAACGTGAACGGGCAGCCCCCAATCCTAACTGTCCGTCAACACGCCAGTGCTGTGGATACGCTTTGTTGGAGGGATGATCAAAAACAGCAATATGCGCAAGATCATCGCGACCTTCTACCTGCAAACCAACATCCACCCAAAGTGCCTGCTTACCTTCTGCCCTTTCGTTTTTTTCACGCGCCGCATTGATCACTTCTCCCTTCATTCCTTCTTTCCATGGCATTCTCACAAAGAGTCCGCCATAATCGTATTTGCCGATGGTCACATCCGTTTTTGCTTCGCCTTTCCATTCCAGTGTAAGTACATAATTTCCACTATCGAGTTTCATGCTCCAGTTCTGCGTTTCACGCAACTCAGGCTCTCCTTTCTCATTCAAAAGATCATAAATCGTTTGCCATTTTACTTCTTCACCTTTCTTCTCTACTATACTTGCACCAATTTTCTTCCAGTATCCTTCACCCGGATTGTGAAAGAAATCTCTACCATTTACTCTTGTGAAACCCCAGTAAATACCTGTCTGGTGTTTATGGTGCCCAGGACTGTATTCTGTCAGCACTCCTTTTCCATCAGGAGCGGTAATGGGATGAAGAAATGGCCGAAAATTCTCTTTTGCATTTTCAACTATGATCGGTTTGTCGCTACCCGCTTTATAAACAGATATTGTTCCTGCCGTCTCATCCTGTTCCAGTACCAGTTCTTTTGCAGCAGGATCTGTGGTATCAGTTTTGCTGCCATGATCATTGCATCCGGAGAAAAGGGCAACAGTTATTGAAAGAAATAAAAAAGAAGATAGGAATTTTATCATGGCTGACATCGGTTGAGATCAAAAGATAACAAAAATTCATACTTATTCAGTAGCAGGGTTGTGCCGTTTCAGAATGAAAAAAAAGATTATACCAATTTTGAGTAAGTGGTCATGGATCGCGGGTTGTATAGATTTCAGCACAGTACAAGTAATAATTCACAATTGATGTTAAACGACTGTTTAAAATTGTTTTAAGATTACTGTTATACTTCTGCTTCCCTATTTTTGCGCCTTAACTAAATAAAATACAATGGATATCAAATCCTTCAGTTATCTCGTGCCTTTGACGGTTTCGCTTATGCTGAGCAGTTGTGGCAATGCAACAACTTCCAATGAAGCGAAAGATACTTCACAGGTCGTGAAAAGCAATTCGTCTGCGGATACAACTCAATTGCCCCCCGTTGAAACAGGTACTGCGAATACGGAGTACAAACCGGCATTTGCGGGCCAAACACGCATCGGTGGTGTAAAAACAAAAACTGCATATAAGGTTGATGAAATTGCAACGAAAATCGGCAGTCCCTGGGCCGTTGTCCCCATGCCCGACGGAAGACTGATGGTGACTGATAAGACCGGCTTTATGCAGATTTTCGGAACTGACGGAAAAGTGCAGAAAAAAGTGACTGGTTTTCCCAAAGTCAACTCCAATGGGCAGGGCGGTTTACTTGATGTTGCTTTCGATCCAGACTTCGTTCAGAACAGAACTATTTACTGGACTTTTTCTGAAGATCACGGGAAAGGAAATCTGATGGCGGTAGCCAAAGGCCAGCTTTCTGCAGATGAATCAAAAGTTGAAAATCCGATGGTCATTTTCAGGGCAACCCCTGATCTGAAAAGTACACTTCACTATGGATCAAGGATCGCATTTGATAAAGACGGGAATATGTATGTAAGTACCGGGGAACGTTCTATTCTCGAAGGACGGAAGCAGGCACAGTGGCTGAATTCAGGCCTTGGCAAAATTTATAAATTGACCAAAGAAGGAAAACCAGCTCCTGGTAATCCGTTCCTGAATCAGAAAGATGCGATGCCAGAAATATTCAGCTATGGGCATAGAAATCCGCAGGGTATTGCATTGCACCCTGTGACCGGTGATTTATGGGAAGTGGAATTTGGTCCGCGCGGTGGCGATGAGCTTAACCTCATAAAAGCCGGTAAAAACTATGGCTGGCCGACTATTACTTACGGAATTGAATACAGCGGCGGAAAAATAGGTGATGCTATTCAGCAAAAAGAAGGCATGGAGCAGCCTGTATATTATTGGGATCCGGTGCTTTCTCCAAGTGGTATTGTATTTTATACCGGAGATGCTATTCCGGAATGGAAGAACAATCTTTTCATAGGTGGTTTAAGCAGTATGCACATTGCAAGGATCGTGATTGATGAAAATAATAAAGTGGTGGGAGAAGAAATACTGCTTGCAGATAAGAAAGAACGTTTCCGGGATGTAGCTTATTTAGATGGTAAGTTGTATACGGTGACTGATGGAGGGAAGATGTTTGTTATTGCTAAACAATAGTGAGCAGGCAGGAGTAAGGAGGCAGGAGAATTAGTGGTCTGATAGGAGTAACAAGCTTTCAATTCGGTTATCACTAAAAAATCGGCAGACTATTACCAAATAAAAAAAGGTCGGGAAAATTTCCGACCATTTTTTTTATCGCCCATCCAAAAATAAAAAAATTGATGGTTGACTATTGCAGAATTTCTAAAAATTAAACGCTGTAACTTTTCACTACCTGCTAAATCCCCTGCCTCCCTACTTAGTCTCAACATATTTTTTAAAATTATTCAAAATCGCCTGCCAGCCCATCTGCTGCATTTCTACTGAGTTTTCTTCTTCCGCGTCGAAGCGCTGTACTACACGGGTTTTACCTCCATCCGGAGAAAAAGTGGCTTCCACTTTTCGTCCATCGCCCATTGTGTAGGCAATCTTTTTATGAACCTGTACATCATCATATACCCCTCCGAAATCGAATCCGAAAGATCCGTCTTTTGCTTCCATCCGGGAAGAAAATGCACCGCCAATACGCAAATCATTTTTTGCCCAGGGCGCGTGCCAGTCATCTGAAGCAAAACTCCATTGAGTGATATGATCTGGTTCAGTCCAGTATTTCCAGACTTTTTCTACTGGTGCATTGATTTCTGCTTCTGTCGTAACTACGGTGTATTCCTTTGTTGCCATTTGTTTCCGTTTTTTTGTTATTAATCGTTGACAATACAAACTTCTCCAATTAGTACGAAAATGAAAATGTGGAAAAGCGACAATCTCTGAGGTAGATTGCGACAACATTTCTACCTTCAACGTTCATCGCCTGCCTGCCGGCTAAGGCAGGTTCAACGTTAAACCGTTCTTCTCCGCGGTCTCTTTCGCCAATTCGTATCCCGCATCTGCATGACGGATAACGCCAATGCCCGGATCATTGCGTAAGACACGAGCGAGCCGAGCCTCAGCTTCCGCAGTGCCATCTGCAACGATTACCATACCCGCATGAATGCTGTATCCCATTCCCACTCCACCGCCATGGTGAAGACTTACCCACGATGCACCACCAGCAGTGTTCATCAACGCATTTAAAACCGGCCAATCAGCGACTGCATCACTTCCATCCAGCATGGCTTCTGTCTCGCGGTTGGGTGATGCAACTGATCCTGTATCAAGATGATCACGACCAATAACAATAGGTGCTTTTACTTTTCCCGTCCGCACAAGTTCATTGAATGCAAGCCCTGCTTTTTCTCTTTCTCCCTGACCAAGCCAACAGATGCGGGCAGGCAATCCCTGGAAAGCAATTCTTTCTTTTGCCAGACGCAGCCATCGCTGCAAACCTTTGTTATCCGGAAACATTTTACTGATAACTTCATCAGTGACCGTGATATCACCAGGATCGCCACTCAAAGCGGCCCAGCGAAAGGGTCCCTTTCCTTCGCAGAACAAAGGTCTGATATAGGCCGGGACAAATCCGGGAAAATGAAAACAACGACCAGGAATAAACCGACTTCTCAGTTCTGCATCATCATCAGTTGTTGCACGTTTTTCAAATTCGGTTGCCCGTGCGCGTATGTTATTTCCATAGTCAAAAGTGACTGCTCCCCTATCCATCAATTGCAACATAAGTTGCACATGCAAATACATTGAACGATACGCATAAGAAAGATATTCTTCCGGATGATCAACCCGCAGCAGCTTTGCCTGAGCATGTGAAATTTCATGCGGCCAGTATCCGATTAACGGATCGTGCGCAGAAGTCTGGTCACTCAAGGTATCTGGAGTAATGTTCCTATCGATTAACCTCTGCAGAAGATCAACGACATTGCATAATACTCCTATTGAAACTGCCTCACCTTTCTTTTTTGCTTCGAGTGCGCGATCAATAGCTGTATCGATATCAAGGATCATTTCATCACAATATCTCGTCTCAATCCTTTTTTCAATTCGCCATTGTTCCACTTCTGCAATGAGTGCTACACCTTCATTCATCGTTATCGCAAGCGGCTGTGCGCCACCCATGCCACCAAGACCAGCAGTGACATTCAAAGTGCCTTTCAACGTTCCGCCGAAATGTTTGTCGGCTACTGCAGCATAGGTTTCATAAGTACCTTGTACAATTCCCTGGGAGCCGATATAAATCCATGAACCAGCCGTCATCTGTCCGTACATCGTCAAGCCTTTCTTTTCCAGTTCATCAAAATGTTGCCAGTTCGCCCAGTTGGGTACAAGCTGCGAATTGGAGATTAACACACGCGGAGCATCTGTATGTGTTTTTACAATCGCAACAGGTTTCCCGCTTTGTATCAGCAGCGACTCATCGTTTTCCAGAATTTTCAGTCCCTTGATGATCTTATCCAGTGCATCAAAATTTCTTGCCGCTTTCCCTCTGCCGCCATATACGATCAGATCATCAGGTCGTTCAGCAACAGCCGGATCGAGGTTATTCAGAAGCATTCGTAATGCGGCTTCCTGTATCCAGCCCTTACATGAAATAGAGGAACCTGTTGGTGTTTTATATTTTGATTTGTCGTATCCTCTTGCTGCGGCCGTTTCCATGATCTCTTATTTTTTATTTACGAATACAAAAAGAATCAGATTATAAATTTACTACTTAGGTTGAACGTAATATCTAAGATCAAAAAGTCAGGCAAGTAACTTCCGTTCAATAAATTCAACAGAAACTCACTTAGATATTTTTACCGCCTCTTCATTCCCGACCTTGCCGCCTTACCGTCTAATACTTTTTAACGCAACGACAATGATATTAATCAACGGTAGACGGAAAGTCGGGAAGACCGGAAAGAAAACGGGAAATAACAATCACACAACCTGCTACAATCTCAACAGCTAACTTTCTACGTTAAACATTCAACTTTTTACGCCTTCCTGCCGGCGGAGGCAGGTTCTACGTTATACCAACGGATAGTCCCTTATGAACGAAACCGCCGAGATCATGTCGTCATGCAGCACACGATCTTCTGCAATAAAACTTACTTTCTCACGAAATGCTGAAACTACTTTTTCTATCTGAGGGGAAGACTTAAGAGGCCTTCTGAAATCCAATGCCTGTGTAGCAGTCAATAATTCAATCGCTAATACGCGTTCAACATTATTTATCACACGAAGACATTTCGTTGCTGCATTTGCGCCCATACTCACATGATCTTCCTGGTTATTGGAACTGGAAATAGAATCTACCGAGGCCGGAGTACACAGCTGTTTATTCTCACTAACAATACCCGCGGCGGTATACTGCGGAATCATAAACCCGGAATGCAATCCAGGATCTTTCACCAAAAACATCGGCAAACCTCGTTGACCACTGATCAACTGATACGTCCTGCGTTCGGAAATATTTGCCATCTCACTCATCGCAATCGCAAGAAAATCCAGATTCAATGCCAACGGCTGTCCATGAAAGTTACCACCACTAAGGATCAGGTCTTCTTCCGGAAATATATTCGGATTATCAGTAACCGCATTGATCTCGCGAAGGAAAACACCGAGTATATGATCAACACTATCTTTAGAAGCCCCATGTACCTGCGGAATACATCGGAAAGAATAAGGATCCTGTATCTGTTTCTTTTTCTGAACACAGATTTCACTACCGTCTAGCCATTGACGTAAGTTGGTGGCTGTACTCACCTGTCCGGCGTGGGGACGAATGCGTTGAATCGCTGCGTCAAAAGGTTGTGTAATTCCATCAAATGCATCAAGTGAAAGCGCGCTGATGAAATCTGCCCAGGCCAGTAACTGTTTTGATTTAATAAGGCAATAAATCCCGTAGGCACTCATGAACTGTGTACCATTGATCAGGGCAAGTCCCTCTTTGCTTTTCAATTGAATATTTTCCCAACCGAGACCTTTCCACACTGTTTCTGTTTCTGTTTTCTGATTCTTATAATATACTTCGCCAAGCCCGATCAATGGCAAACACATATGACTTAGTGGAGCGAGGTCGCCACTCGCACCGAGTGAACCCTGGGTATAAATTACAGGAAAAATTTCCTGGTTATGCATTTCCATCAAGCGCTTAACGGTATCTATCTGCACACCTGAATGACCATAACTCAAAGATTTTATTTTAAGCATCAGCATCATTCGTATAATTTCTTTCGGTACTTCATCCCCCATCCCACAGGCATGTGATTTCAACAAATTCGACTGCAATTGTTCCGTTTGTGAATCGTCGATATGTACATGTTGTAAAAATCCGAAACCGGTATTGATGCCATAAAACAATTCATCGCTGTTCGCGAGTTTATTGTCAAGGTATTCACGACACTGCACAATTTTCATGTGTGCATCATAGGTGATAGACACTTCCTGTCTGAATTCAAGATAATTACGAAGCTGATCAAAACTCAGCCAGGAACGGTCCAGAGGAAGATAATTGTAGCTCATATGCAAGAATGTCGCAAATATAACAAGTGGCTTATGCTGCCGGAACTTTATTATCTTGTCGTCTTATGAAAAATGTTTTTTTATTATCGATTCTTACCCTAATCCTTTCAGTTTTCAAAGGAAATGCGCAGGAGATTGAAATTATTGAAAGTGGTTTGAAAACTTCGTTTCGCGGACTCAGTATAGTGAACGACAGGGTCATCTGGGCAAGCGGAAGCAATGGAACTGTCGGCCGTTCCGTCGATGGCGGAAAAACCTGGAACTGGATGACAGTGAAAGGATTTGAGAAAACCGATTTCCGTGATATTGAAGCTTTTGATGAAAAGACCGCAGTTATCCTTGGTATCAGTGAACCAGCTTATATTCTCAAAACGTTCAATGGAGGTGAAAACTGGAAGCTTGTTTATTCGGACAGTACAAAAGGTGTTTTCCTGGATGCGATGGAATTCTGGGACGATGGACATGGTATGGCAGTTGGCGATCCGATAGATGGAAAACTGTATATCGTACAATCGATTGATAACGGCAACCGTTGGAAAAAATTTCCATCCGACAAACTCGATAAGCCTGTTACCGGTGAAGCTTTCTTTGCCTCCAGCGGAACAAATATCAGGCAACTCAACCGTGACTATGCAGTTATGGTTACAGGCGGTTTGAAATCGCGTATTTTACTGAGTGGCGTTTTGTATGATCTTCCGTTACAACAAGGCACCGAAAGCAGTGGTGCAAACTCGGTGGCGGTCTGGTTTCGTGGTAACGGAACTCATCGTATTGTTGTTACCGGCGGCGATTTTAGTAAACCAGCTCTGGCAAATGATGTGTGTGTTTACTCTACTGATCTTGGAAAAACCTGGAAAAAACCAGTAACAGGTCCTTTCGGTTATCGTTCCTGTGTTGAGTTTATTGACAAAAAAATATTGATTACCTGCGGTACAACTGGTGTGGATATGTCATTTGACGGCGCAGAAAACTGGAAGAATATAAGTAAAGAATCATTTCATGTGGTGCGTCGTGCTAAAAAAGGAAATGCTGTTTTTCTCGCGGGTGGAAATGGAAGACTTGGGAAGCTGAAGTACTAACGCCGGTTTGCGAATTTTTTAGCCAGGTATCCGATCCGCCGCGGCAGACGGGATACCTGGGAGCTTTCAGCAATTTTGAAATCGATTCTGAAAAAAAACAAGAGAAAAAACATTCCTGCGGCAGAATATTCTCCTCTTCACAAAGAATTTTCCTCCGTTCAACGCATAAAAAAAGATTGACAAATTTGCTGTCAATCTTTTATTTTTTAGCACCAATTTTTCTCACTAGTTCGCAGCCAGATTTCTGAAATCTACCGGCACAAGTTTACTAACACCCGCTTCCTGCATCGTTACACCGTAAATAATATCCACTGTGGACATCGTTGTTTTGTTATGTGTAACAATGATGAACTGTGACTCTTTACTGAACTGACGGATCATGTTGGTGAATTTGCTTACGTTGGCATCATCCAGCGGTGCGTCAACCTCGTCAAGGATACAGAACGGCGCTGGTTTGATGAGATAAATCGCAAACAACAATGCGGTGGCAGTTAACGTCTTTTCTCCCCCACTCAGCTGTGTGATCGAAGATGGTCTTTTACCTTTTGGCTTGGCGATGATATCAATCCCGGTTTCTGCCAGATTCTGCGGATCGATCATGACCATATCAGCGGTATCATCTTCTGTAAACAAGGCTTTAAATACCCTGTGAAAGTTTTCACGAACCTGGTTAAAGGTCTCAAGGAATTTCTGATTCGCAGTAGACTCGACTTCTTCTATGGTCTGGATCAATGTATCTCTTGCTGTTACCAGGTCATTCTTTTGCTCTACGATGAAGTCATATCTCTTCTTCATTTCAGTAAACGCTTCGATAGCTGTCGGATTTACTTCGCCCATATTTTCCAGGCGCTTTTTCATCTTATCAGCTTCTGCCTGAAGTTCTTCCTGGCTATCTGTTGACTGCCTCGCTTCATCAATAATGTTATCCAGCTCGACTTTGAATTCAACACTCAGGCGTTCTTTAATACCGGCGAGCTGTAAACGAAGTTCATTGACCTTGTCTTTGATCAGGTTCAGCAACTGATCCACCTGGTCCTTCTCTTTTACCTTATGACGAACAGCACTTTCTTTTTCATTTAATACATTACGCAATTGGTAATAGTGCTGATCTGCCTCGTTAAGGCTACGTTCCTCTTCTTCTTTGCGATGCAACATTTCCACCAGGCTGGTCTCTACTTCCGCGAGATTAACCTCTGTTTCAGTAATGTTTCCAATCGCTTCCTGCAACTGTACTCCACTGGTTTCCACCTGCTGGCGCAGATCATTGATCTGTTTTGTTTTGAACTCTGCTTCCTGTTGCAATGCATTCAACACACTCTGCTGACGTGTGTACTGCAGATTAATATCATTGAATGCTGTATTTGAAAATGCATATTCCTGTTCCGCCTGTGAATATTGCTCTTCAGAAGTACGCAGCTGATCTGCAAGCTCTTCCAGCTGACCATTCAGCTTATCAAGGTCAGCGCGAACATCAGCCATCGAATCTGTATTGTCCTGCAACTGGCCTTCCAGGTCTTCTTTCTTGCGCGATGCTGCTTCTTCAGACTGATGAAGACTTTCCAGTTTATTCTGAAGTCCATACACCTGGTTAGATAATAGGTTGATCTGGTCCTGTGTCTGTTTGATCGCGTTTTCTTTCAGCTTTTCGTTGTAGCCAATTACTTCATTGTGCTTGGCCTGGATATTTGCACGCAGATCGTTTACCACTATCTCCTGTGCACTGATTTCCTGAGCGAGTTTTTCGAGATTTTTTGCACGACCAATTTTCTTTCCTTCAAACAGACCTACGCTTCCTCCCGTGAGTGCGTATTTGCCCTTTACATATTTACCATGTTTCTCAAGAACGACGTGGCCATTTGAATTGGCCAGTGCTTCTTCATTTTCTGCGATGAGTACATTACCCAGCAGGTAATTCACGAGATTTTTATATTTCGGATCGAATTCAACCACGTCCATTGCGGAGAAGGTTCCATCGATCCCATGCATATCGTAATTAGCGGGCGTACCATTCAGTTTATCCATAAGGAAAAAGTTCGCCTTTCCTTTCTGGTTACTATCCAAAAGATGGACAGCCTGCAAACCTTCCTGCAGATCATTCACAACATAATAACTCAGGTAGGGTTCCAGTACATTTTCGACAGCGGTTCTGTATTCTTCTTTTACATAGATGATATCAGAAAGGATCGGTGCTGTATGGTTCCAATTGGGATTATTGTGAAGGAATTTTACGCTTTCAGGATAACCTTCCATTGAATCTATCAAACTCTTCAACAGTGCGTGTTCATTCTTTTTTGCATCAAGCCTGCGACTTTCATCAGCGAGTTGCGCTCGCAAATGTTCGAGTACTTCCTGGGTGAGGAGTATCTGTTCGCGTGTCTGCTCATGAATTTCCTGTAGCTGCTGAAGATCTATTCTTTTTTCTTCCAGCTCCTGTTCGCGTTGATCTTTATCTGCAGCCACCTGCTGTATCTGCAACTGGCGCTGGTTCTGTTCATCGCTAAGCTGATGTATTGCACGCTGTAAATTCTGAATGGAAGTATCACCAACGGCTACACGTTTTTCAGAATCGAACTGCATACGTTGTAAAGCCTGGTTTTCTTTTCTCAGTATATCGATACCGGCACGTTTTTCATCAAACACCTTCCTCTTTTCATCCACCTCATCACGAAGCGTTTCCAGCCTGTCCTGAAGCGCAACTTTTTTTGCTTCTTCATCGATCATCTGTTGCTTCGTGAAACGAATACTTTCATCGATACCTTTCAGCTGGCCCTCTGATTTCTGGAGAAAATCCTGCAACGACTGACCTCTTTCTTTAAGGTATAGCAAACGCTGTTTTGCAAGACTTTTTTCATTCTCACGCGTACGCACTGTTCCGAGGAAATCATTGAACGCATGTTGCATGCGCTGTAATTCCTTTTCTTTTTCAACGAACTCCAGTTTTTCCTGTTCCAAACCAGCTTCTTCCATTGCGATGGCGGCTTCCAGCTGATGCTTGCGGTCAGTTTCGGTCTGCTGTTGCTCAGTCAGATCTTTATACGTAAGATTGAATCCTTCCAAAGCGGCTTTCGCCAGTTCAACACTTACTACTTTGTATGCCTTGCGGATCTCGTAGTATTTTTCAGCCTTTTTTGCCTGGCTTTCCAGCATCTTCAGCTGGTTATTTATTTCAAACAGCAAATCTTCAATACGATTCAGATCCTGTTCCGTAGCGTCTAGTTTGAGACGTGCTTCTTTTTTCCTGGTTTTATAGATAGATATACCCGCCGCCTGCTCCAGCATTTTACGACGACTGTTATCCTTATCCTTAATAATATCATCCACCATGCCCAATTCGATAATAGCATAGCTGTCTGTACTCACACCAGTATCAAGGAACAGGTTATGTATATCCTTTAAACGGCACTGAACGTCGTTCAGGCGGTACTCACTTTCGCCGCTTTTATAAAACTTACGGGTAACAGTAACTGTATTGAACTCCGTGGGCAGGAGATTACGTGTGTTCTCGAAAGTAAGACTCACTTCCGCGAGACCACTGGCGCTACGCGAGCGCGAGCCGTTAAACACGAGGCTTTCCAGGTTCTCACTGCGAAGGTTACTGATCTTATGTTCCCCGATTACCCAACGTATACTATCAACGATATTACTCTTACCACACCCGTTAGGTCCGATGATGCCGGTAATACCTTCGTCGAAATTGATCGTGGTTTTGTCAGCAAAGCTTTTGAATCCTTTAATTTCTAAACTCTTTAGTCTCACGTGTCGTCCTTTTAAAAAATGATGGGAGGCAAATATAACAGAACAGGTTTCCAAATTAACCTTGCTGCACCGCTAAGTGTTCATTATTACTCCCATTTTATTAACAAAAATCCAGCCGGTCTGAAACTCAATCCCAGCGCGGGTTCCAGCGGATACGAGTTATACACAATATGTGAAAAAGTATTCAACTTTGTGTTGTTTTATTTGTTAAAAAGAGAGTGGATCCGGCCGTACAATTTGCCGAATTTTGTAATGTGAAGAAGAATATTCTATTTAAAGTTTAACTTGAAGTGTATGGCACTGTTAAATCAACTCAGTAGATACGAAAAAGAAGCGGCGATGGATATGCGCATCTGGCAGCAGAAGATGCAGCGTAAACCGTCCCTGCGGGCAAGAGTATCAAAAAAATTACAGACCAGGATCAATTCCTATATCCCTGAAAAAGTACACGAGGTGGTGACGGCCGCGATCCGGGAAACAGTAAAAGGTATGATGACGGGCGCAGGACTCATAAACCCTCCGCCGCTCACGGGAATCGATCTTGAAGGGCGGGAGGAACAGGCAAGAGGGAAAATCAAACTGTATAAAAACACGGCTGCTGCAGAGGGTGCAATTACCGGAGCAGGCGGCATTTTACTGGGACTGGCTGACTTTCCGTTATGGTTGAGTATAAAGATGAAGATGCTGCTTGAAATAGCGGCAGTGTATGGCTACGACGTCAGGGATACCCGTGAACGCCTGTATATCCTCGGAATTTTTCAACTCTGTTTTTCAAGTCAGCAACACCGCAACCTCGTTTACCAGAAACTGGCGTCATGGGCTTCAGCACCGGAATTGCCTGAAGATCTCAATTCACTCGACTGGCGAACTTTCCAGCAGGAATACCGCGATTATATCGATCTGGCAAAACTGTTACAACTGGTACCTGGGATTGGCGCCGTTGTCGGTGCCTATGTTAATCACCGGTTAACGGATCATCTCGGAGAGACAGCGATGAATGCGTACAGGTTGAGGTATTTTTCCGGAAATTGAACCTGGGAGGTCTAAGACCTGCGAGGTCTAATAGACCGGCAAGGTTTAAAGACTTGCGAGGTTTAAAAGACCTGCCAGGTCTGTCAGAAGGGAATCACTATCTTTTGAAACTACGTAAATCGCCAAAAGCAGATGTTTGCCAGAAATTGACCACATAAAGTGGCAACCTTGAAGGTCTAAGACCTTCAAGGTTTATATACCTGCGAGGTCTAATAGACGGGCAAGGTTTAAAAGACCTGCCAGGTCTGTCAGAAGGGAATCACTATCTTTTGAAACTACGTAAATCGCCAAAAGCAGAAGAAATTGACCACTTAAAGTGACAACCTGGGAGGTCTAAGACCTGCAAGGTTTAAAAGACCTGCCAGGTCTAATAGACGGGCAAGGTTTAAAAGACCTGCCAGGTCGTCAGAAGGGAATCAATATCTTTTGAAACTACGTAAATCGCCAAAAGCTGAAGAAATTGACCACTTAAAGTGACAACCTGGGAGGTCTAAGACCTGCAAGGTTTATAGACCTGCGAGGTCTAATAGACGGGCAAGGTTTAAAAGACCTGCCAGGTCTGTAAGAAGGGAATCACTATCTTTTGAAACTACGTAAATCGCCAAAAGCAGAAGAAATTGACCACCTAAAGTGACAACCTTGGAGGTCTAAGACCTGCAAGGTTTATAGACCTGCGAGGTTTAAAAAACCTGCGAGGTCTAATAGACCTGCGAGGTTTAAAAGACCTGCGAGGTCTAATAGACCTGCCAGGTTTTCAAAACGTCAGCTTGCAGAGCCAGAAAGTATCAGAAATATTACAATGTATGTATGTGGCAACAGGCAGAAGTTTATAGAATATAATAGTAGAGAGTCAAGCATGACTCCCTACCATTGTCAGCAGATTGGCCTTTTTCACACTGTTTTTCTGTTTCTGCTTTTTAATTCATTTTCCAGCTTTCCTGTATTCCGTATTCTCCAATCAGTATTCTGTATCCCCACTTATCGCCTGTATTCTTCAATCTCACTAATCTCCATCGGTAAATGTTTGCCTAATTTTCTCGCTCCCTGTGCCGTGATGTAAAAATCTTCTTCTACTCGGACACCCCCGAAATCGCGATATTTTTTTAGTGCACCATAATTAATGAAATCGACATGCTTTTTCTGCGATTCCCAGAGATCCATTAGAAAGGGATTGAAATATAAGCCGGGCTCAACAGTCAGCACAAATCCTTCTTCCAAAGCACGACCAAGCCTCAATGATTTCAAACCAAATTCTTTACTCTGTACAAGCTCCTCAGTGTAGCCAACATATTTTTCTCCAAGATTTTCCATGTCGTGTGTGTCGAGTCCCAACATATGACCAAGACCGCAGGGAAATAATAATGTATGAGCGCCGGCCGCTACAGCATCTTTTGTATCTCCTTTAAAAATCCCCAGCTCCTTCAAACCAGTGACCAACTGTTCGCAAGCGGCAAGATGAACATCTCTGAAAAGTATACCTGGCGACAATAACCCCGATGCATGTCTGAAGGAATTAAGAACGATCTGATAGATTTCTTTTTGTTGATTGTTGAAGGTTTTATCCGCAGGAAATGTTCGCGTCATATCACCTGCATAGTGCATAAGTGATTCTGCGCCGCAATCAGAGAGGATCAGTTGTCCTGGCTTCACTGTGGCGTTTGAATAGTGGTTATGCAGTATTTCTCCATGGACCGTGAGTATGGTTGGAAACGCGAGCTGAGAATTTTTCGCAATAACTGAACTATGCATAGCTGAAGCCAGCTCACATTCACGGATACCCGCAGCACCATTTTTCATTGCCAGCAGAAGCATATCAACTGTAAAGTCTACACCCGATTCAATTTCCCTGACTTCTTCTTCGGATTTTGTTGAACGCAACCTTACTACTGCTTTGATAAAAGCTTCCGATGATAGAAGAGTTACAACATTTGCTTCGACCTGCAGCAATTCCTGGATCTTTAAAAATGTTTCCGGGCGATAAGGAGGCAGCCAGTGGATTCGGTTATGCTTCTGCTTTAGGCCAGCCAGGTCGCGATGAAGCTGAACACATGGACGAACTTTTTTTATGCCAACCCGTTCAGCCATTTCTGTGAGTGGAGTTACCGGCCCCGTCCATACCAGGTCATCTTCTGTGGGTTCTTCACCATAGAGAATTGTTTCTCCGGTTGCTGCATCGATCGTTGCATCCAATCCTGGCAGATCAATTCCGAAGAAATAAAGAAAACTGCTGTCCTGCCGAAAAGGATAGTGATTGTCTTTATAACTCATCGAACTTTGAATGTTACCCGGGAAGAAAAGAATGCCCTCACCCACCTGTTCGGCCAACATTCTCCTTCTCTCAACATATGTATTCAATTCAAACATAAATGAATTTGCAGACCCTGCTGCGATGTGTTGTTTTTAAAAATAAGTATCCGGAATTTAAATCTGAAAAATCTTATTAATTTACTGAAGTCATTCAAATTAATGAAAAAGCTTTTCTTCTCTTTCCTGATAACGGCGGTAATATTGAACTTATTCGGTTGCTCGTCCCCGAAACAAAAAGAAACAAACGAAAAAGCAGCTTTACATTCAACAGATTCATCGCATCGATCACCACGGCCGGTTCATTGGGGATATCACGGAGATGACGGACCAGAACACTGGGCCGCTCTTTCGCCGGTATACGCTGCTTGCGGCGAAGGGAAAACACAATCACCAATTGATATTCAAGAATCAGGCACTACCACTGGTTCGGTTTGGAACCTCGAATACAAAAATACCTCTGTGCGTATTGCATATAACGAGCACATGAATGAAATCATTGACAATGGCCATACGATTCAGGCTTCTGTTGATGAAGGAAGTTCGCTTCGGTATGGCAATAAAACTTATCAACTCAAGCAATTTCATTTTCATACACCAAGTGAACACACACTTGATGGTGAACATTTGCCCATGGAAATGCATATGGTTCACCAGGCAAGTGACGGCTCACTGGCGGTAATCGGCGTATTTTTTGTCGAAGGGAAAAAAGCAAATGAAAATTTCAATAAAATCATCAGTTATCTTCCGGATGAAAAAGGCGAAAGTATTCATAACGCATCAGACAGTCTGAGTATTCGTCTGCATATTCCAACGGACCACCATGCTTATCATTATATCGGATCGCTGACCACTCCACCTTGTACTGAAAATGTTCAATGGCTGATACTGAAAGAAAAAATTTCTCTGACTACCGATCAGATAAAAGCTTTTTCTTCAAGGATCGGGCCCAACAACAGACCAACCCAGCCTTTAAATAAAAGATCTGTTGAGTTGGACGAACTAAAAGAATCTAACTAATGATCGGTTAAACGTAAAACGCACAACATAGATCGCAGAACGTAAAACGTTGGAGGCTTCACTTTCGGTCAGCCTCACAAAATCTAAATATTGAGACGCTTTCAAAGTATTCGGATGAGACTCTGTTTTGCATAGTCAAAATTTTTACGTCGAATAAAGGCGGCATTAAACGCTGTAGCCAATCCGGGAGACAACTGCCCCGTTATAAGCTAACGTTCAACTTTCAACGTTCTACGTTCAACCTTATGCCTTATCTTCAAAAAAATATCA
The DNA here is from genome assembly GCA_029269725.1 of Pollutibacter soli. Lineage (GTDB taxonomy): Bacteria > Bacteroidota > Bacteroidia > Chitinophagales > Chitinophagaceae > Pollutibacter > Pollutibacter soli. Next base: position 1,158,526 of record JARJHS010000001.1, read on the forward strand.
ATCATGAATGATATCCGTTGGGGCATCCTGGGCTGTGGCCGCATCGCTCACAAATTCGCAAATGATCTGCAACTGGCAGGTGGTGGGAAGCTTACTGCGCTAGCATCGCGTTCGCTGGAAAATGCGAAAGAGTTTTCCGAAAAATTCCCCGCGCAATATATTCATGGGAACTATGAAGAACTAGTAAATAATCCTGATGTTGACATCATTTACATCGCAACGCCGCACGGACTTCATCACGAACATGCATTGCTTTGTCTCAATCATAAAAAAGCGGTGTTATGTGAAAAGGCTTTCGCGATGAACAGCAGGCAGGTATCTGAAATGATCGATGCGGCAAGGAAGAATAATGTATTCCTGATGGAAGCCATGTGGACTAAGTTTGTGCCTCATTACCTCACGACCATGTCGATGATCAACGAGGGTAAACTGGGAAAGATCCGGAGTATGCAGGTGAATTTTGGTTTCGCAACTGATCCATCATTTCCACAAAGATTGTTTAAGCCTGCATTAGGAGGAGGCACGTTAATGGATATAGGCATATACAATGTGTTCCTTACCCTTTCTGTGCTGGGTATGCCTGATGAAATCGATGCATGGATGAAGCCATCAAAAGAAGGAATTGATGAACAGATGGCTGTTGTATTTAGGTACAATGATGGTTCCTTCTCACAGATGCTTTCCAGTTTTCTTACCAATTTGGGTACAGAAGCTGATATCAACGGAGAAAAAGGAAGGATCAAACTGACTTCAAGATTCTACGAACCCATATCCACGTCGATTGAATTTTTCCCGGGAAGGCCAGACAGTAAAGAAAATATTCCTTTCGAAAAAGAATCGGGCTGGGGTTACCAGTACCAGATCCGTCACGCGCATGATTGCTTACACAAAGGCCTGAACGAAAGTCCCGTGATGTCGCTGAAAGATAGTCTGCAACTTATGAACACACTCGATGCTATCAGGGCAAAAGCAGGATTGGTGTATGATGCAGACAAGGGTTAGATTAATTTTTCTGTTTGACTCATATAAAAAATAAAGAAGCCGGCGCTCTATATTCAGCGCCGGCACCACCTTGAATTTTTAAACCAACTGTAACCAATTATAACCAACTTATTTCGACAATTCGTAAGTTCCACCATCAGTTGCACTATCATCATAACCCCAGTTACCTAAAACTTTTTTCTGCTGCGGATAGAAAGCACCCACGATTGAATATCTGTTACCAGATGCAGTCATCTTGTACGATCCGGTAATGATATTGTTGCTATCCATCTCCCAAGTCCCTGTTCCTTTAACCGCGCCTGCTGAAGACAACTCTTCCAAAACACCATTTGATTTAAAATTCAAACTGAAAAATCCTTTCTCAGTTGAGGGGTCTACTGTGTAATTTCCTGTCCATACGCCATTGATTCCCACCTTTGCTTCAATATCATCTTTCTTACATGAACTAAATCCTGCCAGCACTGCAATGAAGAGTGCGATAATTCCTGTTGTTTTCATTTTTTTCCTGTTTAATAATTCTTATCTCCGATTGACTGTGTAAAAGTAGTTCAGGTATTATCGGAGAAGAAGTATCGTTGCTTGGTTGGCAGATATTTTGAGCAGATGGTATGAAGTAATAAGTAGTAAGTAGTGAGAAGTGAGCGTAACAGCAACCAGATTTGTTAACGCAGTAAGTTTGATTTGTGAGGGTTCATCTACCAATAATGGAGAGTTACTAATTGCTTTAATGAATTACACCCTCAACATCTGCTCCCCAACATCTTCCCACGGGCAAGCAATGTGGCTATTGTCGGACGAAGAAACATGAAATGTAATTACCGGAATCATAATTGCATATACAATAAATGAAGGCAATGGTTTCTTCTGATATCTCTCCTGTATTGTAAAAAGTCATTTATGTATAATTGACTTCTTATAATACTTACCCGTCAGCAGAAAAAGAGAACCGATGTTCCAAAAGTTACAATTACGCTTACTGTGTGTGATTTGTCGTAAACAAACAGATCAAACAGCGAAAGACAAGGGATCATTAAACTGAGAAATACAAAGAATGAAAAAACCTTTAAAAACATTCGCACCATGAACACAGGATCGAGGGTCTAATGTCGTTTATAAGTCTCGTAAATTATTGCAATCAGAAATTCATATCAGGAATCTCTGCTTATTTTCAACTGTCATTATAAACACCCGCTCACTGCATCCCCATTGGCGGGCTGTTCCCTTCTTACTACTTACCACTCACCACTTACTATTTACTTAACTCTCGTCAGTCCCAATGCCTTCAACATCCAGTTCGGCAGTGGCTTCGTGGGATCACGTTTGGTGAGATCAAGATACCAGCCGATTTTTTTCAGAATGGGAATCTTTTTTGTTTCAACAAACTCAATCAGTGCTCCATCCGGATCTTCAATATAACTGAAATGCCCTGCAGCTTCACCCATATCAAAAATATTTCCGCTGTCGACAGTATATGGATGTCCTGAAGATTCACAGAGCTGTTTCATTTCCTTCTGACTTCCTATATCAAAACACAAATGAATAAATCCGAGATCACCCCAGAAGCGATTCTCATAAATTTTTCGTGGGGTTCGGTCCAGCACCTGTATTAATTCAATTTCACTGGAGCCAAGCAATTTCGAAAATGCACCAACTCTTTCTTTGCTGTGTGTGAGGATGACTCTTTTGAACCTGCTGTTCCCGCCGGGTAGTCCGGCAAAGTCCTCAAAACTTCCTTCTCCTTCGTAAATCAATTGATCATAACCCAGGATTTTTGAATAGAATTGTTTTGACCTTTCAATATCGGTAACACCAATAATGCATCCGGCTGCACCACCTGTCAGTTGATATCCTTTTCCCGGGAACCAATCTTTTCCTTCCATCACCTGGAAAATATTTCCCCATGGATCTTTCAGGTAAAAGGCATTGATCGCACCGCCTGCGTAGCTTACCAGGGGGCTAAGCAAGTTAGCTTTCTGTGATTGCAGAAATTCAAAACTGCCCCTGACATCAGTCGATTTGATCTTGGCAACATTGAATCCGAGGTCACCAAGCTGAATCTCAAAATTTGCAGGCTGTGGGGTTCGACTCGTATACTGCCAGATTTCAAATCCGCCGCCACCTTTCATATTGATTGCCAGTATAGCGTGACGCTTGTGAGGCATTCCACCAGTATACGGCAACATCAGGTTAGCTTCTGCAGCTTCTTCGAAAACGGGAACATCCATTCCGAAATTTTTACGATACCACTCGAATGCTTTATGGACGTCGGGTACACCGATTCCGATTTGTTGAATACCTGCTATCGAGTTCATAGTTCTTAGTTCTTAGTTCTTAGTTTGAGGATTCAATTGTAAGTCTGCAGAAGTTGTTAGTTGTCGACCAGCCTGCCCGCAGGTTGGTTGTCAGAGCCAATTCAATACTTCGCACTATTTGGGATCACTGGTCCTTTTTTGATTTTCAGTTTACCAGTTTTCCGCCATCTTTCCGTTTCCTGTTTCTGTTTATCCTGTATCTTGTATTCTGAGCCCTGTATTTTATATTTCGCTGTCTATTCCGGTTTTTGTTTCCTTATAAAATTTGTAAAAAAATCCGGGAAAAACCTTTTAATCTGGGCGGCCATCACCTCCTTTCCCCCGATCAGCAATTCATATTTTCCCTTACGGATCCCCGTTAGTATGCGTTCTGCACACTCTTCAGCCGGCATACCCTCCTCCTGCCCTTTGTCCATGATATTATTTTTCTGCCCATCCCCACGTAAAGCATTCACGGAAATATTGGTATGAATCTTTCCGGGACAGACCAACAACACTTTGATATTATATTTGAAAACTTCCATCCGCAGGGATTCATAAAATCCGTGCAATGCAAACTTCGATGCCGAGTAAGCGGAACGCAGATAAAACCCAAACTTTCCAGCGACACTGCTGATCACTACGATCTGGCCTGATTGCTGTTTAATCATTACAGGCAACACCAGTTTTGTCAACCTGATTGCACCAAAGAAATTTACTTCCATGATTTCCCTGTCGGTTTCTATTGCAGTATCAATGGCCATTGCACGCTGACTGATGCCGCCGTTGTTCACAAGCACATCGATCGATCCGAATTTTTCTACTACCTGTTGAACCATGTTTTCCGCACCTGTCAGATCAGTAAGATCCATCGGAATGATCAGGCAGCGGTCATCGTCTAACCTGAGGGCGTTTTTTACCCTTTCAAGTTCTGAAATACGTCTTGCAGAAAGCACAAGCTTCGCTCCGGCATCAGCAAACGATTTTGCCAATGCTTCTCCTATGCCGGAGGAAGCGCCGGTTATCCAAACTACTTTGTTTTTAAAATCCATATTTTTTTAACAGATGGTAGACTGCAGGCAGCAGAAGTTTAAAGTAAACAATGAGCAGGCCGGTTATGAAATGCCAACCCTTACCATTACAGTTTTTGGGTTGCAAAAGCATTTTCTATTTACTAAAAGACTATCCACTCCTAGGCCTACCGTCAACTGTATCATTTAATTCCTGCTCTTTTCCTCATCTCGGCCGACGTCAGGGTAATCAACCTTCCGACTGGCTTTCCATCCCTGTACGCTATCAGTTTCAGATTTGATGCATCGACTGGAACCGGAATAGAAGTGCCGTCGTATTTTGGATAGAACTTATCCGGGAAGGAATTATCAAAACTGTAATAGATATCCAGGTTATTCAGCTCCCGGTCAAAATCCACCAGCATTTCATTATTACTTCCCTTTTTCACTTTCACCAGCGGATCGTATAGTGCCGGTGAATATTTCATGTTCAATAGATCATATCTCGCAAACTGCGCTTCTACTCTAGGAACGAAGCTTTCAAAATTTCGCTTGCTTTTTGGAGACCACAGCACTTCGGCAACGGCAAATGCACGCGGCCAAACCATATACTGAAGATGACGCGTATTGTAGATCTGTTCTGTCCAGATATTACCCTGGCCGCCCCGGATCAGTTTTGGATCGATGCCATCCGGAACCGGCTCAAAAGAATAGGTTGTTTTCAAACGAAGAGTTGCATATACCGGTGGCTCAATAGCAGGGTCTGTCTGCATATAATCCAGGTAAACAAAAGTGGTTGGCGTCATCACCACGTCATGACCCATTTTCGCGGCTTCAATTCCACCTTTCATTCCACGCCAGCTCATCACGGTAGCGCTTTTTGGCAGATCACCACCTTCCAGTATTTCATCCCAGCCGATCATTTTCTTTCCTTTGGATGTAATGATTTTTGAGACCCTTTTTACAAAATAAGCCTGCACTTCATGCATGTCTTTCAACTTTTCCTTTTGCATGAGTGCTTTTACCTGCGGACTTTTTTCCCAGAAGTTTTTTGCGCACTCATCACCCCCCATATGTATGTATTCAAACGGGAATATCTGAGCTACTTCTGTAAATACTTTATCAAGAAATACATACACCTTTTCATTGGCAGGACAAAGTGTATTGTCGATCAAAGCTGTAAATCCGTTCGCATGCCAGTCCATGATCTTTTCGCCTGAGCGTACGCGGTACTTGTCAGCTCCTGGTGTACAGGAGAGGTCAGGATAGGAAGCAATGGCCGCCAGGCTATGGCCCGGGATATCTACTTCAGGAAGAATATTTACAAAACGGTCAGCAGCGTACTGAACGACTTCTTTAATATCATCCTGGGTGTAAAATCCGCCGTAATTGCGGGGTTCTGCATCTGTCGGAGGTACGAAGTTTCCGAAATGGCCGGTACGTTTTACATTCCATGCCCCCACCTCGGTTAATTTTGGCAAGCTTTTAATTTCAATGCGCCAACCCTCATCGTCGGTTAAGTGCCAGTGAAGAAGATTGTACTTGTAACGAACCATATCGTCAATAAAATCTTTTACTTCCTGTTTGGTAAAAAAGTGGCGGGATACATCGAACATCAGGCCTCTCCATCCAAAACGTGGGTAGTCGGTGATTTCAACTACCGGGATCTTCCATTCGATATCTTTTACCTGTGTTTTGCTCACCGCTTCTTTTGGCAATAGCTGAAGAATCGTCTGGAGCGCATAAAATGCTCCTGCCGGTTTGTTGGCCGTAATATTCACGCCGGCGTTGGTCACAGAAAGTTTATATCCTTCATTTCCGAGGGTCGCATCAGCAGATTTATTCAGTTCGATATTAATATTACCCACATTACGGGTATTCGCACCACCAGATCTCACAGGAATACGGAACCCCGTAGCGCCGGATAGCTGTAAAGCAAAATTTTCAACAGCTTTGGCAAGAGCGGGGTTACCATCAGGAACGGAAATTGACGAGGACGGGTTGAGTACAAGAAAACCTTCACCAGTCCTGATCTCCGCAGGTTCGGGAATCACCTGGATCACCGGCTGCTGACCAAAACCGTGTAAAGAAAGGCAAAGAGAAAAAAGGAGAAAAATCTTTTTCATGACAATCGATTATGGGTCGAAAATAGTGAATGATTTTATTACCTTCCGGGTACTGAAATTTTTAAGCTATTCCGGACCGGAAAATTGTCATGGTAATTTTTTCGCCGGACATTGGCAGTTTGTAGAATCTGACCTATTTTAATTTTTTATTTTAAACAGTAACTAAACCAGGTAAATCTAGCTAGCATGAAAAAATTCCTTGTTCCTACTGATTTTTCAGACACAGCGAAAAATGCCGCCCGCTATGCAGTTCAGCTCGCAAGGGATGTGAAAAATGCGTCTGTTGTACTATACAACGTATTCGATGGTGTTACCACCGGAGAAGAAGGTACTGATGTATACAGTGATGAAGATGCTAAGAATAATCTTGCTATCGCCACACTGAAAACCCAGAAGGCTGAATTGGAATCGTTGGGTACCGGCGTGGATATCGCCATTCTTGCACATGAGGGCGATCTGATCGACAACCTTGAGAAACTGGTCCATCACCAGTCTATTGACCTGATTATTATGGGTATTAACGGAGCCACAAAACTGGAAGAAATTTTTATTGGCAGCACGACATTAAGTGTGATCAACCATCGCATTGCGCCTGTGCTGGTAATTCCTCCGGATAATGTGTACAGGGAAATTGATAATGTCGTATTCGCCAGTGATTTCAAGAATGTCGACGACACGACACCTGTAACCGAACTTAGAAAATTCCTCGAAATGGTGAAAGCGAAAGTACATGTGGTTAATGTTGATGTCGACCACTACGTTGAACTGACTGAAGAATATCAGCTGGAGAAAGCCAAACTGAATAAGATCCTCGACGGATTCAACCCGGAATATGCATTCGTAAGAATGTATGATTTTGTTGATTCCATCAACACTTTTGCCCAGGACCGTCAGGCCGATATTATTATTACAGTGCCCCGAAGGCATAGTTTCCTGGAAGGGTTATTCAAAACCAGTCATACAAAAAAACTGGCTTACCACACGCATATACCATTACTGGCTTTGTCAGAGTAATTCGTCAATGAAATAACAAAACTGCACGGTTTTAAAAGGCAGGCTGTCGATTCAGCCTGCCTTTTACATAAATATGGTTGGCATGACGTCTGCAAATTGTAGCTTTGAAATCTTCAAGTTAAAAACTTATCCAGATGAGCAAATACCTGTTGACGATAGCATGTATGTTTCTTGCCGCCTATGCTTATTGTCAGACAAAAACGGTTGATAAAGCAATCATTAAAATGCAGACCGAGATTGTATTCCCGGAAAATCCTAACCCGGGCGGAGGTGGGGGCGATGGTAATGTGATGCTGGCCAGGCCTGGTGGAATGGAGGCAACAACTATAGTCTATTACACGCCGGATATGACCAAGACAGAGAACACCTCAGATTTTGGAAATAATATCACGATTGTTGATCGTAAAAATAAAAAGACAACGACGCTGATCGAAGCTATGGGTCGGAAAACAGGTTTCTATTCTACAGAATCTGATGAAGCTGCCATGCGTGGTCGTATGGATTCCGTGCGCGCTGCCCGTGCAGATTCCCTGCGCAAACTTGGCATTCCGGTAAGTCAGCCTTCAAAACCGGAAATTGAATATGTTGATGAAACCAAAAAAATCGCCGGCTATACCTGCAGGAAAGCGATCCTGAAAAACAAAGGGCAGCGTGGGGAGATCAACGAAACCACTGTTTGGTATTGTCCCGATTTCAAACTTCCGGAAGGATTCAGCCTCGGCGGCGGCAGTGGTCGCGGAATGATGATGATGGCCGGAATGAACGGTCTTGATCAGCTGCCTGGTTTCCCGATGGAATACGAGTTCGAAAGATCCAACGGCATGAAAATGCATTCAGTCGTTACCAAAGTGCAGCTCGACCCTCAGATTGATGCCAAAGTTTTCGATATTCCTAAGGGATACGACATTAAACCGATGAGCGAAATGCAGAATGGTGGCCGGATGATGTTCAGAATGAACAATTGATTTTTAATATTTACTTATACAAAAGCGGAAACGCCGGAGAAATGATCTCCACAAGCGTTTCTGCTTTTTGTTTTTATGCTTTTAGTAAAATTGTGTTTAACGATAATTCATGTATGTACATTTCACGATAATTAACTATCCCCGACTGTCAGGGATCGCTGGCTTTTTCTCCATGATGTTTTTCAGATTTTTTCTTTCCGGCAGAAACGATTTCGTTTTTTATAAATTGATGGGAACCGGCCTGAATGGCAGTTTCGATCTCCGTCCCGATACCAGGCAATGGGTGATCATGTCTTTTTCAAAAACTGATGTGCTATACGGAATTGACAAAGATTCAAATACTTTGATCCGCAAATTGTACGGAAAAGCGATTTCCGGCTGGATAAAATTCTTCCGATGTGAGACGGCAATATTTCACTTAAAAATTTTTTCCGGTCATGGGAGCTGGGACGGAAAAGTATTACCGGCGGAGAAAAGCGACGATGTAAACAATACTGAACTGCTGGCTGTATTTACGCGGGCTACCATCAGGTTAAATAAACTTCGTGCATTCTGGAAAGAAGTGCCAAAAACAAATCAAAAATCCAGGGAGGCAGAAGGTTTACTTTTCTCAATAGGTACAGGTGAAGCACCTGCAATCCGACAAGCCACGTTCAGTATATGGCGGTCATTAAATCACATGAAGTGTTATGCATATCAAACGAAAGAACACCTCGATGTCATTCGCAAAACAAGAGAAGAAGGATGGTACTCTGAAGAGATGTTTTTGCGGATGAAACTGATTTCTGCTTATGGATCTGTGAAAGGAAAAGACATGGGAATGATACAGAATAAAGGACACGTAATACAGGAAGGAAATCCTGAACTGAAAAATGAAAAATGAAAAAAGAAATCAGAAATATAAATCGTGCGCAAGTGAAATCAACTTGTTTTAAATCATAAAGCTTGTTTTAAATCGCAGAGAAGTTATGCATGACATCTCTACAATTTAAAACGGTTATTTGCGCGACAGCTTCTGCGTCCATCTGTGTGTATTTAAATCAGCGATATCTGCGGGATAAAAAGTCCTTGCAAAATTGACTGTCGTTAATGTTAACCAACTATGAACTATCAACTGGCTGTTACTATGCGTGTTCACTATTACCTATTACCTATTGCCTATGACCTTTGCTATCTACCTTCTACTGTATCCTAAAAAAATCCTACATTTGTTCTTCATCAACAGAAATGCTGAACAGCCATCACACATATTTAATAGCGGCTCCCTGCATCGCCGCTCTTTGTTTTTCTCCCGACTAGGGTAAGAATCTGCTGTTCCTGACTTTCTATTTTTCCCTTTATTTTTTCATTTTATGTCAAAATCTAAATCCTTTCAAATCGGCGTTGCTTCTGAAATCGGTACATTAAAAAGACTGCTCGTACATAGTCCGGATAGCGGACTGGGCAAAGTAGTTCCATCAAAGGCACAGGACTGGCTTTTTGAAGATATCGTTCACCTGGATACCATCCGGAGAAAAGAATATGATTTCTATACCAAGATCCTGCTGTATTTCCTGGATCCTGAGAAGATTAAAGGAAAATTAAAATCTGTAGATACGGCGAAGAACAAACGAAATTTCTATAAACCGGATCATGAAGATTTTTTCCGGTCCGAAAAAGTAGTCGAATTACAATGGCTGCTTGCAGAAATATTGGAGCAGGAAGATATCAAAGGAAAATTGGTTGCTTCTGTTTGTGCCATTGAAAGCTGTTCTTATGAAACGGAAAAAGAACTTGCGGGAGTAGACGCAAAACACCTGGCTAAAATATTCATTACAGGTTCGTTTGACAATGACAGGATGTTGTTTCCACCTGTACCCAACCTGATTTTTACAAGGGATATCGGCATTGTGATCAATGATTTTATTTTATTGAATAAGCCTGCAAAAAAAGCCCGGACAAGGGAAGCCTTGCTGGTGAAATATATATTCTTCAATCATCCGCTGTTCAAAGAATACAGGAATAATATCATCGAATTACCGGAGACGTTTCATTATTTCCTGATGCCAAAAGATGGCGATGACCGTAAAGTAACACTGGAAGGTGGCGATGTAATGGTGGTCACGAAAGATCACCTGCTCGTAGGCGTTAGTGAACGAACGAGTCTCGAAGCAGCTTACCAGGTGGTTAAAATTCTCTTTGAAAAAAATGTTGTTAAGAAAATCAGCATTGTAAGAATTCCCAAGAAAAGGGATTATATGCATATCGATACTGTATTTACCCAGGTAAAAAGAAATGTTTGGGTGATGCTGGGTCACTTCTCGAAAAAACATTTGCGGAGAGAAGATGCGGATACCTTACAACGTATCCTTACCGAAAGTAAAAAAGAAGATAAACTGCGGATCATTCAGTTCAACAAAAAGGACATCGATCATCCGAAACATTTTGAAAGTCTGGAAGATCTGTTGATTGATGTGAGTAAGAACGACCTTGGCTGTAAGGAGAAAGTGAAGTTCATTTATTCAGGCAACAATGAATTTCCCTTTGATGCAAGAGAACAATGGACCGATTCATGCAACCTGCTGGCGTTAAAAGAAGGCGTAGTGTTAGGTTATGACAGGAATGATAAAACAGTCGAAGCGTTTAAAGAAAACGGTTTCTCAGTAATCAAAGCTGATGAACTTATCGATGATCTTGAATCAGGCAAAACAACAACAGATAAAATCAAAGACACCCTGATACTGATGCCTTCTGCAGAACTCTCACGTGCGAGAGGAGGATTTCATTGCATGAGTATGCCGTTGTTACGTGATGCGTTAATCGTATAACGTATAACGTTTAACGTATAACGTTATACCCTGATTCCAGGTTGTTGATGTTTTTCTGACAGATACGATTTCCAGGTAACTTAATATATACGACATGCTGATGTGGTTGTAAGCGTATTCGAGAATTTAATGTTGTTGTAATCGTATAAGAGAAGATGATGTTGCAGTAATCGTATGCGAGAAGATGATGTTGTAGTAATCGTATTCGTGAAGATGATGTTGTAGTAATCGTATACGAGATGTTGACGTTGTAGTAATTGTATACGAGATGCTGATGTTGTTTTAATCGTAGAGACGCCATGCATGGCGTCTCTACGATTAAAACCTTACGATTAAAACCTTACAATTACAAACGTACCAATACAACCATACGATTACAAACGTACCATTACAACCATACGATTAATAGACTATGAATAACTTTTCAGTCAGCTCCGTTTAATCATCAAAGGGCTGTTCAACGATGAACGATGAACTAACTTTCAACTTTCTACATTAAACTTTTAACTCAGATGCAGACAACATCTCACTTATTGATGATCCGGCCGGTTAATTTCGGCTATAATCCAGAAACTGCAGTGAATAATTCATTCCAGGTGGCGGGGCACGACGCAAATGCACAGGATCTTGCGGTGAAGGAGTTTGATATGCTTGTGGAAAAACTGAGAAGTCATGGTATGGATGTAAATGTTATTGACGATACACCCGAACCGTATACTCCTGATTCGATTTTCCCTAATAACTGGATTTCATTTCATACGAAAGGAACCATCTGTTTGTATCCGATGTTCGCGACTAACAGAAGAAAGGAAAGAAAGCAGGGTGTTATTGACTCTATCAAAAGTCGGTTCCAGGTAACGGATACCATTGACCTGACTGGTTACGAAGAGGATAACTTATTTCTTGAAGGCACTGGCAGTATGGTACTTGATCGCGACAATAAAATTGCCTATGCATGTCTTTCTCCACGCACAGATCTGAAAGTATTGAATGATTTTGGCGAACAGATGGATTTTGATATCATACCATTCATTTCAGTTGATGCGCTGGGTAAAGAAATTTATCATACCAATGTGATGATGTGTGTGGCAGATAAATATGTAGTGATCTGTCTTGATTCCATCAGGGATGAAAAACAAAAAACAGAAGTAACGGAATCGATTAACCGATCAGGTAAAAAAATCATTGCCATCAGCTACAAACAAATGGAGTCATTTGCCGGCAATATGCTCCAGGTAGAAAATGCGGAAGGCAAAAAATTCCTGGTGATGTCTTCACAGGCCTATTACTCATTGAATCCTGAGCAGGTAAAAGAGCTTGAGCATTTCAATCCCATCATTCATTCTCCTCTGGAAAATATAGAAACCAACGGTGGCGGCAGTGCGAGGTGTATGATTGCGGAAGTGTTTCTTGACGTTAAACGTTGAACGTTGAACGTAAAACGTTAAACGCTTTACTTATCGCGAGAGAAAATGCTGTTGGAGAATAACCCAGTTCTCTTTTTGCCTTATCAATATTGAATCCCGTTTTTAAAGGCCGTTTTGCAGGTTGTGAAAAGGTGGACGCATCCACAGGAGTAATGAGGCTTGTGTCGAGGCTAAAATATTCTGCAGCAGCAATAGCCATCTCATAGGGAGTGAGTACATCCTTCCCGGATAGATGAAAAATACCGGAAGCATTTTTTTCGATCATCAAACATATACCTTCTGCGAGATCGTTAACAAATGTGGGTGTACGCACCTGGTCATTTACCACTTTTATACTTTTTCCCCTGGTGAGCTCATCTCTGACCCAGGTCAGGATATTTGTGCGATGGGAGAGTTTTGAATTACCATACACCAAAACAGTTCTTGCAATGGACCAGTTCAAACAGCTACCCATAACCGATTTCTCTGCAGCAAGCTTTGAACTACCGTAATAGTTTACCGGTCCCGGATCGTCTTCTTCCCTGTACATTCCCTTTTCTCCACTAAAAACAAAATCAGTCGAAACATACACCAGGCCGGCATTAACTTTCTCAGCAGCACTAATAATGAACCTTGTAGCCGTTACATTGGTATTCCAGCACTCGACCGGGTTTTGTTCGCAAAAATCGACCTGGGTTTGCGCGCCGGCATGTACAATCTGGTCGGGAGCCATCGAAATTATTTTTTTTTCGATATCAACACCATCAAGAAGATCCAGCGGAACATATTGGATATTGCCGGAACGAATCAATTGTGGATCGAGCACACGATTTTCGCCGCGACCGGTGGCAACCACATCAAATCCGCGCCAGACAAGCAAAGGAACCAGGCTTGAGCCCAGCAGACCGTTTGCGCCGGTCACTAAAATCTTCTTTTTCTGATCTGACAAAACACTAATATTTAATTTTTTAATATATCACTTCCCCTCCCTTTGGGTATATTTATGTTTAAAAACCGGTGTATCTTCAGCCGGTGGAGTTGTGGAAAACTGTATTTTTGCCGCGCCTTAAAAATAGGAGATATTCTAAACGATTTAGCATACTTTAAATCGATCCATTGAATTCGAAGAAAGGAACACATAAGAAAGTTACGAAAATCGGTGTATTGACGTCTGGCGGTGATTCACCGGGTATGAATGCATGTATCAGAGCCGTTGTCCGCACCAGCCGCTATTATGGAATGGATGTTTTTGGCATCGTTCGCGGCTACCAGGGTATGCTGGACTCGGACATCAATGAAATGGATTCCCGCAGTGTAGCCAACATCATCCAGCGTGGCGGTACCATTCTAAAAACAGCGCGCTGCCTCGAATTTTACGAACCACAGGGCCGGAAAAAAGCCTACGAAAATCTGAAGAAAAAAGGCATTGACGGCCTGGTAATCATCGGTGGCGACGGGTCCTTCCGCGGTGCTCAGCTTTTTTCAAATGAATATGATATTCCATGTATCGGTATCCCCGGTACAATTGATAAAGATATTGCCGGAACTGACTTCACGATAGGTTTTGATACAGCAGTTAATACAGCTATCGAATCCATCGATAAAATCCGCGATACGGCGGATGCACATGATCGCCTTTTCATTATCGAAGTGATGGGCCGGGATGCAGGATATATTGCTTTGCATAGTGGGATTGCCACCGGGGCTGAGCATATCCTTATTCCTGAGAGGAAAACTGATATGGAAGCGTTAGTGGCGTCCCTGGAAGAAAAAGAAAAAAGAAAAAAACTGGTGAACCTGGTAGTTGTTGCCGAAGGTGATGAATTCGGCGGCGGCAATGAAGTAGCCAAAACGATAAAAAGCCGATTGCCGAACCTCGATGTTCGTGTTGCCATATTAGGACATATTCAACGCGGCGGTTCTCCTACCTGTCTCGACCGCCTCATTGCCAGCCGCATGGGATACTCTGCTGTAGAATGCCTCATGGAAGGAAAACACAATGTCATGGTGGGCATCATGAACAATCGAATGCATTATACACCCCTGAATAATGCAGTAAAGGCGAAACAAAAAGTGAGCGAAGAATGGATGAAGATCGTTAAGATCCTCGCCAGCTAGTTGCCGAATCAGAAAAAAAAGCATCAACCCGCGTAACCAATTACGCTATTAAGTCATTTATAGTAGCATATTAACCGAATTACGATTATGAGCAAGAATTTATCGAAGTATCTCCATCAGAGTATGGACAGGCAAGCTGGATTCGAACATACAGTGCACCGCACAAAAATTGTTGCAACAGTCGGCCCGGCATGCGACACTTATGAAAAGCTTCTCGAACTCGTTAAAGCCGGTGTAAACGTATTCCGTCTCAATTTCAGTCATGGCACTCATGATGATAAAGCGAAAATCATCGATTTTATCCGCAAGATAAATTCGACCGAACCCTATAACATTGCTATTCTTGGTGACCTTCAGGGGCCAAAACTCCGTATCGGGGAAATCGAAGGCAATTCACTCCTGGTTTCAGAAGGCGATATTCTCACTTTCACTAATGAAAAAGTGGTCGGTAACCTGGAAAAAATTTATGTCTCCTACCCCAACCTTGCAGGAGATGTAAAACTCGGCAATATCATCATGATTGATGATGGAAAGATCGAAGTGAAAGTAGTTGATATCACAAAGGAAGGTGACGTAAAAGTACAGGTAATCCTCGGTGGTATCCTTTCCAGCAAAAAAGGTATCAATCTTCCCGACACAAAAATTTCTCTTCCTGCGCTCACAGAAAAAGATCTGGTGGATCTCGAATTTATCATCGCCCAGGACCTTGAGTGGGTGGCTTTGTCGTTTGTGCGCAGTGTAAAAGACATCGTAATAATCAAGAGCAAGCTGGCGGAGAAAAGAAGCAAAACAAAAGTGATTGCGAAAATAGAAAAGCCGGAAGCCCTTACTAATATCAGGGAGATCATTCTGGAATCGGATGGCATCATGATTGCGCGTGGTGACCTCGGAGTTGAACTTCCTGTTGAACAGGTTCCGCTGATTCAGAAACAGATCATCCGTAAATGTCTCCATCGTGCAAAACCAGTTATCGTTGCTACACAGATGATGGAAAGTATGATGGAACGATCCAAGCCCAACCGCAGTGAGAGCACAGACGTTGCAAACGCTGTACTCGAAGGTGCTGATGCGGTAATGCTGAGTGGTGAAACAGCTACTGGTATTCACCCGGTGCTGGTGGTACAGACGATGAAAAAAATCATCCTGGAAGTTGAAAGAAACGAATACCGCTACAATCGCGAAGAAGATTTAAAACCTTTGCCTCACTCTCCAACCTTCCTTAGCGACGCAATTTGCTATAATGCATGTAAGCTCGCTGAAGATACAAATGCAGATGCTTTAATCGGTATGACGCAAACAGGATATACTGCGTTTATGCTTAGCAGTTATCGTCCACGTGCACCGTTGTATATCTATACCAAAGAGAAAAGCCTCGTAAAACAATTGAGTCTTAGCTGGGGAGTCCGTGCTTTCTTTTATGCTGAAGAAGAAAGTATCGATGATATCGTTTCTGACCAGATTCAGATCCTGCAGGGACGTGGTTTTCTTAAACCTGGTAACGTGGTCGTTAATACGGGTAGTATTCCTGTTGAATTACATCTTCCGACGAATATGCTGAAGATTACGAAAGTGCAGTGACAGGCAGAAGACAGCAGTGAGCAGGCAGCAGATCAGGCGCAGTTAGTCAATATAATACAGACGAGAATCAATTGCTGGAATAAAATTTGATTCTCGTCTTTGTTTCTGGCAACCAGGATTTGACGAATCTTTTTTCTCTGTTTTCTGTATTCCGTATTCTTTCTCTGTCTTAATGCCGGGCCCTATTAACTTATAACTATTAACTCCTACTCACTACTACTTACTTCTTACTACTTACTACTGCTATGTAAAAGGCTGTGGTGCCGAAGCGAAAGCTCAGCATTGTTAAAAGTTTCTACAAGTCAATTCAGAAATTTTCTCCACCTGCT
>JARJHS010000010.1 GCA_029269725.1 Pollutibacter soli
ATCGAGATGAGGAAAATCCTTCATGGTTATCTTATGCACTGCAAGTATTTATGTCAAAGAACATCTATTATTTTTACCCATTCAAATTTGGGTAAGGGATAGCTGCCGTCAGGCAGGTTGTCAGAAACAGCCGGTTGTTCGTTGTTCGCCTGCCTGCCCTGCCTACCGGACAGGCAGGCGGCAAAGGCAGGTTCATCGTTTTTCGTTCATCGTTCTTCTTTATATGGGTTTTATCGTAGAGACAACATGCATGGCGTCTCTACGATAAAACGTTATCTGTTTCAGATCGCGGTTTCTTTGTGTATTTTTCTTATTACCCTCTCACTATTGCCTGGTATTCACTGTCTTTGTTCTCTGTTTTTATTTCTTTTTCAATCGTCACTGCATTCATTTGCTCCCTGTTGCCCGTTGCCTATTCTGCCTTCAGTACATCCACTGGTTTCGTCACCATCGCCTCTCTCACCTTGATAGCAATCGTTGCAGCAGTAATCGTCAGCATTACAAAAAATGCAATCCATGCAGTGGAGATATTGATACCAATATTTATTCTGAAAATAGAATCCATCATCAGCCTGGTCAATGTAATTCCGGTAAAACATCCGATTAATGTGGCTACGATGAAAACCCAGAAATATCCTTTATTCATAATCACCACAATATCTTTCAGCGAAGCGCCCACTACTTTCCTGATAGCTATTTCCCGCATTTTTTTAAGAAGCGTTAAGGAGATCAATGCGAAAAATCCTGTTGATGTGAGGAGAATAGAAACAATAGCGAACCAGAAAAAAATTTTTGCAATACTTTCATTGATCTTTGTTGCTTCTTCACTTATTTCATCCTGGTAGAAAGCATTGTATGGTTTCATAGGATACAATTTTTTCCAGCTTGCCCGGGATTGATCATATACCGAATGCAATTGTCCAGGCCTGGTTTGAATAATAAGCTCCTGGTACTTTTCAGGTTTCACGATGTTAATAGCAATGGGTTCAAGTGGAGAGAAAAGGCTGTTGATATGAAAATCTTTCAATACGCCTTTCACGGTATAAACGGATGTATCGAAACTGATATTCTTACCTAAAGCTTCTTCCCCTTTCCATCCATATTGAAATGCCAGCTTTTCGGTAATCAACATAGCATTCTGGTAGTCGCCTTCATGTTCAGCATCCAGCAGGCGACCATCCTTCAGTTTTAATTGCATGGTCTTGATATACTCCGGACTAACCGACATGAAAATGCTTTCTTTCTTCTGACCGAGGGCTTCTGCTGTAATATGTCTGTAAGAAAATCCAATATGATGACGCGTTCCCGCTACCGACTGTACTCCAGGAATTTTTGAAATTTCGTTGTACAGGGACTTGTATTGGGTGGAGTCATTAAGAAAAATTCCAAACAGATTGTTTTTCGCATATCCGTAATCGAAATCCCGCTGGAAAATCGCATTCCTGTAGAAACCAGCACTTGCAATAACGGTGATGAAAGCTATCACAATTTGCAAACCGAGCAGAATCATGGAGAAGAGATTTCTGCCTCCAAATTTGACCGAGCCACGGAAAATTTCTGTCGGGTTGTATCGGCTGACATAAAACGCCGGATACATTCCGGCAACGATGGTCACAATCAAAAGAACCAGCAGAAGAATGATCTGTAATGTCTGATCACTGAAATATTCTGCTTTTGCTGATGCGAATGCAAACATGGCATTGAATTCCGGAAGCCACCAGTTATTTATTGCAGTAGAAATCAGCATTGCGACCAAAACAACAAAAGCACATTCGAACAATTGCTGTATGATGATGCGTCGCTTGGTACTTCCCATCACTTTACGAATTCCTATTTCTTTCAGTCGCTTGTTTGAACGTGCAACAGTAGTGTTTGCAAAATTCAGACAGGCGGAAAGCAGAATCAGAATGGCCAATACCAGCGGACCAAGCGTTGCTGAGTCGTCTGGTGCTGTCCTGAGTTCATTACTATCTATCGCACGATTGTTCAACCTGGCGATTTTGCTCATCGGCAAAACCTCGAATGCGGAGAGCTTGTAATCTTTACGGACATCATTCTGGTGCGCGATATATCTTTTCAACTGTTCATCCATCCTGGCCGCGGCAGCCGGGTCAGTAATTTTTATAAATGAAGCGTCTGCAAAATATCCCCAGTCTTCTTCGGCTAATTTCTTCCCATCAGGGCTCCTGAAATTGTTGAGTTCGCTGATGGCTTCGAACTGAATGGTGGAGTTCTGCGGATGATCTTTTAGTATTCCGATAACGGTCACCGGCATACGAAAAGCTTCCGCCGAATAGAGGGTGACTGTTTTACCAATCGGATCTTCATTTCCGAAATATTTTTTGGCGGCCTTTTCTGTCAGAACAATAGAAGCAGGTTGTTCAATATTGTTTGAACCTTTCAAAAGAGGAAAATCAAACATCCGGAAGAAGGATGGATCGGTAAAATGAATACGGGCTGTAAATGCTTCGGCCTGGTCGGTTTTAAGGTCCGCCCATCTTGAAAGCAGGCGATTGTATTCTTTTATGGATGAAAACTCCTGTGCTGCCTGCTTTGCCACAGGAAATGGCGTAATGCCGAGGATGTTTTCCCTCGTTTCATGTTTGGAGAGAATACGATAAATTACCTCCTTCTGAGACTGAAAATCATCGAAACTTACGGCGTACCTGTAGTTTTGTATTCCCCAGATAATTGCAGCAATGCCAATACTAAGTCCGAGGATATTGATGATGCTGTATACCTTATTCCGCCAGATATTTCGGAACATTATTTTGATGTCATTTGTGTTCATCGTTTATCGTTGATCGTTTTTCGTTTTTCGTTGTTCGTTGTTCGTTTTTCGTTGGAACAGCCGGTTCATAGTTCATAGTTCATAGTTCATAGTTGGAACAGCCAATTGATGTGAGTTGGCAGCACAGATGTGGTTGGCCTGACGAATTGCAATACCTTTCTTCAGGTCTTTCCAATTTTCCGTTTGTATTATCGTAGAGACCCCATGCATGGCGTCTCTACGATAAAAATATTTTCGGTTTTCAACCGGCTGTTTCCTATTGCCCTGCCTGCCGGCAGGCTATTGCCTTATTACTATTGCCTTCTATTTCATTCACTCCTCAGGCTCTTCACCGGGTTTGCCAGTGCTGCTTTTATTGCCTGGAAACAAACAGTAAGTAATGCGATGCCCACGGCAGCTACAAAAGCGACTACAAAAATCCACCAGCTGATACTGGTCCTTTCAGAGAAATCGCGCAACCATACGTGCATTACCCAATAGGCGACAGGAAATGCGACCACTGTTGCAATCACAACAAGCCGTACAAAATCGATCGATAACATTTTTGTTACCGAGCCGACAGATGCACCCAGCACTTTCCTGATCCCGATTTCTTTTGTCCGTTGCTCTGCCATATAGGCTGACAGACCGAAAAGGCCGAGACACGCGATCAGTATTGCAAGGCAGGCAAATACCATGGCGATTACGCCTACCCGTTGTTCGGCACGATACATTTCACTAAAGGCCTGGTCAAGAAACCGGTAGCGGAAGGGATGACCCGGCGCCATCGATTTATATATATCTTCTATTTTGGCAACAATAGCCTCCGGATTTCCCGGCCTCAGTTTGAATGCGGCTGAGCCAATACTTTTTCGGAGTGAAAAGCTCAACGGGCCGACATTCTCCTTCAATGATGAAAAATTGAAGTTCCGGACCACTCCGATAATTTCCAGCGCATTTGTCTTGGACGGATCATCAGTATCTGCCTGGTAAATACGCTGTCCTATCGGATTCGGATACCCGAGATTTTTAGCTACTGTTTCGTTGATAATTATTGCAGCAGAATCGCTTTTGAAATCAGCAGAGAAATTTCGCCCTTTAATAATCTGCATACCCATCGTGCCGACATATCCTGTATCGACTCCCCAATACTGCATATTAAATCCATTCTCGGGCGTCATTACTGCTTCTTTTGAAAAGCTGTAGTCAGTACGTGAGGAAGATGTTACGGGTAAAAAACTGCTGAAGGTTCCAGTCAATACTCCAGGTAATTTCTGGACTTCATTTTTGAATGCAGCGGTGTTGGTTCCGAGATCATAAGTGCCATCTACAATCAACACCTGTTCTTTATCAAATCCAACCTTTTTATTCTGAATGAAATGCAATTGACGATATACAACCATTGTACAGATGATAAAAATCACTGACAATGCAAATTGAAGTACCACAAGCCCATTCCTTACCATGCTTTTCTTAACAGCTCCCTGGCCTGCATTGCTTTTCAAAACTTTTATCGGTTGGAACCTCGAAAGGTAAAATGCCGGATAACTTCCTGACAGCAATCCTACAATTAATGGTAAGGCCAGCAGGAAGACGAGGAACCATGGTTGGAAAAGCTGATTGATCTGTAATTGTTTCACCGCAATATCATTGAAGGCGGGGAGTGCGAGCATGGCGATTCCGATAGCAATGATCATCGCAAAAACCGTCATCAGCACTGATTCTGTAAGAAACTGGCTGATCAGGCTGCTTTTTTCTGTTCCGAGTACTTTGCGTATTCCCACCTCTCGGGCCCGGTTAGCCGATCGCGCGGTGGCCAGGTTCATAAAATTGATACAGGCAAGCACGAGGATAATCAAGGCAACCACCGAAAAAATTACAACATACCTGAAATCGCCGTTAGGACTGATTTCCGCAATGCGGTCAGAGTAGAGATGGATCTTTGTCAATGGCATGAGTTCGTAAGCCAGTTTGTTTCCGGCTTTTTCAAACTCTGCCATACTTCCGATTTGCATAAACTGCTGCGCCTGTGGAAAAATATACTTCTGGACGATCGTTGAGAAATTCTTTTCAAATGCTTTTGGATCGGTTCCTTCTTTCAGAACGATATATGTAACAAAATTGTGACTAAGAAAATTTCCAAATGAATACTCAACATTATCCATCGAAAAAATCATTTCGGATTTAAGATGAGAGTTGCTGGGTATATCTTTAATTACCGCAGTGACTTTATACAATTCTTTGTCTGCTTCAAGTGTTTTCCCAACTGCATCCGGTGAATTAAAGTATTTCCGCGCCATTTTTTCCGTGATCACCACCGTATTGGGTTCATTCAGCGCAGTCTTTGTATCACCTTGTATTGCAGGGAAACTGAAGACGTCAAAGAAGGTGGAGTCAGCATGATAAATTCCATATTCAATAATGTATTGATCACCTTTTTTGATGGTCTTATTCCCGGTCTGGTAAAGCCTTGTATATTGTTCAACCTGCGGATAGTCTTTTTTCAATGTGGCTCCCATCGGATCAGAAGTCACAGCCAGTTTCATCTCGTTACCACCAAAATTGATTTCCGAGTTGACTCTATAAATCCTGTCGGCTTTCGCATGAAAACGATCAAAACTCAACTCATCCACCACATACAACATGATCAATACAAAACAGGAAAGGCCAATAGCCAACCCAATGATATTGATTGCAGAAAATGCTTTGTTCTTAAGCAAATTTCTCCATGCGATTTTGAAATAGTTGTTGAACATAGTTGTCAGTTTTCAGAAACAGGCAGTTATTCGTTATTCGTTGTTCGTTGTTCGTTTTTCGTTGTTCGTTTGGAACAGCCGTGGTCCGTTGAAAGTTCAGCTCACAGTTTTCAGTTTACGGTTTTCAGTTTTAGCCCTGTATCCTGTATTCCCTATTGTTTTTTCCCGTAGAGACAATGCATACTTGTCTCTACAAAAATCCCTGCAGCGGCTGTTCTCTCCTGCCTTCTGCCTCCTGCCTTTTGCCTAATTCATCTTGTTTCCCTGAATACGAATAGGATTCCCGATCCGAATCCGATCAACAGTAATGGATTTGCTGATCATATTTTCAGATGGCAGAATGGTGTAGTTTGTATTTGCCCGAATATGATTTTGACGTTTCCGTGAATTACGGTGGCGGCTGAAAAGGACCCTGAATGCAAGTTTCAAGAAATTCATATGCGCTAAGTCTATATATCAATTCCTGCCGGATCCTGTTGACGTTAGTATGTGGTTGCCGGAGCAACGAAAGAATAATATCGCTTACCTCAGATCAGTAATTTCAGACCTACGCCGAAATGTTGCTGACCTGCGGTTTTCTGTTTTGCTTTTGGTGTTTGCTGAGGTTTACGGTTAGCCGTAGTGTTTAGTGGTGCCGGTTTGGAGTCAGTTGCATCAACGGTAGTATCCATTTTCTTTTTTACTGCTGAAGCTTCCTGACAATCTCCGTCAGCTTCTTTCTTACAGTCATTTGCATCAGCTGCAGGAACCGGCTCTGTAGTAAAATCTACAACAATCTCCGCCGGAGGCTCGTCGTAGGTCATGTTAAAGTCCAGGCTGCTGATATCTGAGCTTGCTGTTTTATCTGTATACGTATTCAGTGATGCGAGCTTTACCAGACCACTGCTATGCCTGTTGAATTTTTTTTCTACAGATTCCAATTCTTTGCGTGTGTTCTGCACGCTGGCAATTAAAAAAGAAATAAAAACTGCACCTGAAACCATTAAAAAAGGTTTCATTAATTGTGCTGCATAAATTTTAATCCATCCGAAAGGTTTCCTTTCATTCATCGTGCTGTTTGTTCCCGGCTTCATGGATTGCAGTTTTTATCTTTCAAATAATTGTTTTGGTTACTGCCCCTGGTTCAGTAATTAAACCAGGATATTTTCAGTAACTGTCTGACCATCAAGCATGCGTATAATCCTGTGACTATACCTCGCATCGTGCTCAGAGTGTGTTACCATGATGATTGTGGTACCCTGTTCATTCAGATCAGTGAGCAAAGTCATTACTTCATTACCATTGGATGAATCGAGGTTACCGGTAGGCTCATCCGCGAGAATCAGTTTGGGACGATTAACCACCGCACGGGCAACTGCCACACGCTGTTGCTGACCACCGGATAACTGCTGAGGGTAGTGATTGCGACGGTGCATGATCTGCATTTTGTCCAGCACTTCTTCTACGCGTGCTTTACGCTCAGCAGATTTTACATTCGTATAGATCAGAGGAAGCTCAACATTTTCGAATACAGTAAGCTCGTCGATCAGGTTAAAACTCTGGAATACAAATCCAATATTATGTTTGCGAAGATCGGCCCTTTTCCTCTCGTTGAATTTGGCTACTTCGATTCCGTTGAAAAGGAAGCTACCTGAATCAAGGTCGTCAAGCAGTCCGATAATATTCAACAGTGTTGATTTACCGCAACCTGAAGGTCCCATCACAGCTACAAATTCTCCTTCTTTGATTTCAAAAGAAATTTTGTTGAGTGCAATCGTTTCCACTTCTTCAGTGCGATAATACTTCTCGAGGTCGGTGATCTTAATCATATACAGGTTTTAATAGATTTTTATTAGACGATTTTGTTTAATTAAATGTTACTGGTCTTGCAGCCTTGCTGCAATTATTATTTCACAATTGTTTTTTGAAAATGTTGCATGAGAGGCAGCAGGCAGCAGGAGACAGCCCTTTTTCTCCGCAACGTCCATGACAAAATGCAATCATTTTCATTTTTTTAGTTTTTTGGCCCTCGGCCCCCTGGATTTCAATCCGGCGTTGATAAAATCATTGTGCCTACGTGACTTTAGTTTAGAGACCTTAGCATTCAGGGGCGCTTGTTACTACTCACTCCTTTTGACTATTGCCTTCTTACTATTGCCTACTCCGGCTTCAGTACCAACTCCTGCATCGTACCATAATTCTCATAGCTCGATGTAATCACTTTATCACCAGGTTTCAAGCCACTCAACACTTCATAATAATCCGGGCTCTGAAGCCCAAGCTGAATATCTGTTTTGTAAGCAATCTTTCCATTCTCACTCACTTTGAAGATCCAGTTACCGCCCGTCTGTTGATAAAATCCACCTTTTGGTATAAGGATGGCTTGTTTTTCTTCGCTCAATGCCAGGCCGATCTGCAATGTCTGTCCGCGACGGATTCCCTTGGGAACTTCACCTTCAAACTCGAGATCCACCTGGAAGCGACCACCGGTAATCTGGCTGTACACTTTCTTAATAACAAGATTGTATTTTTTACCAGCAAATGTGAAGTCTCCTTTAAGACCGGTATATATACGTGACAGGTAGTGCTCATCGATATCGGCTCTTACTTTAAATCCGCTCAGTACATCAAGCTGACCAAGCCTGTCGCTTTTGTTTTTCGACTGTCCGATTTCTGCGTCCAAAGATGTCAGCTGTCCGTCAATCGGAGCCCTTACTATCAGATCACCTACTTTTTTACGCATCAGCTGCAACGCATTCTGCGTACGGTTATAGGAGGCCCGCTGTTGCTCCAGTTCGGTTCTGACGGCAATCGTATCCTGTTTCAGGATCTCAGCGGACAATGCTGTTTTCTGTTTCTTATAATTATAATCGTTCTCAGACTGCTTAAATTCCTGCGCACCGATTACTTTTTGTCCATACAGCTTCTTATTGAGTGTGTAGAGACGCTCAGCTTCTTTCAACTGATTTTCGGCATCCGTCATCTGGTTGAGCTTGGTAATAGTGTTCTGCCTTGCCGCATTCTGAGAGATATTCATTTGCGTAAGAAGATTGTACACAGAGGTCTCCTGGTTAACCAGGCTGAGCTCCAGATCAGTATTGGAAAGCCGAAGGATGGGCTGACCTTTTTTCATGACCGCACCATCTTCAACAAATTTTTCCTCCACCCGGCCACCTTCCAATGCATCAAGATAAATAGTGGTCAAAGGGAGCACTGTTCCGTTCACCGGAATAAACTCCTTAAATGGACCGGACTTAACTTCACTAACCGTAATTCTTTCCAGGTCCACATTCAGGCGACTCTTACCTGAAGTAAAATAATAACTGAATCCCACCAGGGCCACGATGGCCACGATACCCGCAATTGTGATGATCTTTTTTCTGGTCCATTTCTTCTTTTCGAGAATTCTGTCTGCCATAACTGTTGTTCAAATTTTTTCTGCTGAACAATAGGAATAGGAGAACTGTGCCATTATCTAAGCCATTGATATTTAAAGCGATATAAGCCAATTTTCCAGGCCTTTAGTCCGGGAGTGATACAATAGCTGTTCGCTTTTGATACACCGCCTGCGGACAGTTTTTGAGCTAAAAAATTAATTGCCACAAGGTTGTATTTATGGTATCATTGCAGCTACCTTTTTCGAAACGAAAATCATGCAGATGAAGAATGCATCAATCCTTGTGGTGGATGATGATCCGGATGTTTTAACGGCAGTAAGGCTATTATTAAAGACAGAAGTGAAACAGGTGGTGACTGAAAAAAATCCTGGTAACCTTAAAGATCACCTGACCAGCCAGCAATTTGATATCGTGTTGCTGGATATGAATTTCAACAGTTCAATCAATACAGGAAATGAAGGCTTGTTTTGGTTGAAGGAAATCAAAAAGATGAAAAATGCGCCGGAAGTGATCATGATCACTGCATACGGGCATATTGATCTTGCTGTTCGGTCATTAAAAGAAGGTGCTGCAGATTTCGTTGTCAAACCCTGGCAGAATGAGAAACTGATCGGAACGATTTCTGAAATATTGGGTAAGAAGGGAAAGGGTGGAGGAAGCACTGCGAAAATCAGCAATGATTCTATAATCGGAAAGGAGTTGCTGGGCCAGTCAGAAGTAATGCAGGATATTTTTTATAAGATTGAAAAGATCGCTCCGACTGACGCTAACATCCTGATCCTCGGCGAAAACGGTACTGGTAAAGACCTGGTGGCAAAAGCCATTCATCAGCACAGTCTGCGCGCTGCAAAGCCATATGTGAAGGTTGATGTCGGTGCTTTGACCGATTCATTATTTGAAAGCGAACTCTTCGGTCATAAAAAAGGTGCATTTACTGATGCGCGTGAAGATCGTGCGGGGAGATTTGAGGCGGCTAACGGCGGAACATTGTTTCTTGATGAAATCGGCAATATCTCTCTTCATCAACAGGCAAAACTGTTGAGTGTATTACAAAACAGGCAGGTGACGAGGTTGGGAACGAATCAACCAATACCTATTGATATACGCCTGATCTGTGCCACAAATGTGCCGATCAATGAATTGGCAAATGAGAGTCGCTTCAGGAAAGATCTTATTTATCGTATCAATACCGTCGAGATTGTAATTCCGCCTTTACGCAAAAGAGAAGACGATATATTATTATTGAGTCAGCATTTCATGAAGATCTATTGCAACAAGTACCTGAAGCAGGAGTTGCAGTTTGATCAGAAGGCGCTGGAAAAGCTCGCTTCTTATCATTATCCGGGAAATGTGCGTGAACTGCAGTATTCCATCGAACGTGCAGTCATTATGGCGGAAAGTAACGTGCTGCAGGCAAAGGATATTATTTTCTCACCGATTGAATCATCGGTTGTGCCGGAGTTCGAACCGCGTGAACTTAACCTCAGCGCAGTGGAAAAAACGACGATACTCCGCGTAATTGAAAAACACCACGGCAATATTACCAGGGCTGCACGTGAACTGGGTCTTACACGAACTGCTCTTTACAGAAGAATCAGCAAATATGATATTTAAAAGATACGAGTGGCGGTTAGTCATTACAGTGATCTTTCTTTTTCTATCACTGCTGGTCACCGCTTTTTTAATACTCAAGGGACTTTACGTATACCTGACTATACTGATTCCGCTCATCATCTGGCAACTCATTGAATTTTATCGGTTTCAGCGCAAAGCCCAGGATGAACTGAACCAGTTTGTGGAATCCATTCACTATCGCGATTTCTCCAGGTATTTCGATGTAAAGCATGCGGCGCCAGAGATTCAGCCGCTGCGCAAAGGGTTCAATGAAATCAATAGCACGTTCAAAGTAATCAGTAAGGAAAAAGAAACTCAGTACCAGTACCTGCAGAAAATCCTGGAATTGGTGGATACAGGTATTCTTTCCTATGCAGAAGAAACAGGCGATGTCGGCTGGATGAATGAATCTTTAAAACGGATGCTGCAGTTACCTTATCTCAAAACGATTCAGAGTCTTATCCGCAGGGATGAACATTTATACGATGAAATCATCTCTCTTAAACCTGGTGATTCCAAAATAGCGACTGCAAGAACGGAGAAAGAGAATTTTAAAGTACTGATTTCGGCTACAGCATTTCAGACCAATGGCGAAATGTATAAGCTGATTGCATTTCAGAATGTAAATGAGGCGTTGGATGAAACCGAAAGCAAGGCCTGGCAGAAACTGCTGAGTGTAATGACTCATGAGATCATGAATTCAGTTGCGCCGATTTCGTCGCTTGCCGATACATTAAAACATCGGTTACAGGAATCCGTTACAGAACTCAGTAATGAAAGCGGTTCAGTCGATGACCTCGAACTGGGAATTGAAACCATCAAACGCAGAAGTGACGGACTGCTGAAGTTTGCACAGACCTATCGAAATCTCAACATGATCAAAACACTCAACCTGAGTAAGATCTATGTGAGGGATATTTTTGAAAATCTGTACAGATTGATGTTACCAACGCTTCAGCTTAAGAATATCGAGATTGAAACGGTGTTGAAGGATACCGGATTGATGTTCGAAGTTGATGTCAATTTGATTGAGCAGGTATTGATCAATTTATTGGTGAATGCGATGGAAGCAGTAAAAGATCGTGAGAATCCGCGAATTGTTTTGTCTGCAGGCCTGTCAGCAAATAAAAAAGCAATTATCCGCATTTCTGATAACGGTTCCGGCATCGAGCCTGAATTGCTTGAACAGATTTTTGTACCATTCTTTTCAACTAAGAAAAATGGCAGTGGCATCGGGTTAAGTTTGTGTAAGCAGATTATGATGTTGCATAAGGGAAATATCCAGGTGCAGTCGCGGCAGGGAGAGGGAACGGTGTTTAGTTTGTATTTCTAGGAGGTGGATGGTAGATAGTAAAGGAAATAGTAAGAAGGCAATATTAACGGCCCTATTCTCCGCAATTTCCGTTTGAAATTTTTTACCCTCATTTATTTGTAATTTATTTTCTCTTTGATTATATCGGAGACATTAAGGCATTGCGTAAACCTAAAAGACAATTGTATTAGTAAGATTGCAGAAGCCGCGATTAAATAGCCATTCTCATTCTCGTAAGCCGGCTCGCAATTGCCTATTGCCTTCTCACTATTGCCTGACCTATTGTACATTTGCGCATGGAAGAAAAATATGTGGTGCCCCAGGGTGCGAAGATTGGCCATGTGCACCTGAAAGTCGCTGATCTGAAACGATCGCTCGAATTTTACCAGGGGCTGCTGGGTTTTGAGATCACGATGGAATACGGCGATCAGGCTGTATTCGTTTCTGCAGGCGGGTATCATCATCATATCGGTTTGAATACCTGGATGAGTAAAGGGTTACCCAAAACCGATCCTCATTCTGTCGGGCTTTTTCATACTGCGATTGTGTATCCATCCAGGAAGGATCTTGCATTTATTCTTAAACGTTTGGTCGAAGCAAATTATCCGCTCACCGGTGCAAGTGATCATGGCGTGTCGGAAGCATTGTACCTGGACGATCCCGATGGCAATGGTGTGGAATTGTACTGGGACAGACCCAAGGCGCAATGGCCACTCAAAGCAGATGGAAGTCTTGACATGTTTACAAGACAATTGGATTTTCATAGTCTGCTCAGCGAACTCGAAAAGTAACGCTTTAGGTTGAACGAACAACTAAAAACGAACAACGAACAACGAACAACGAATGCATTCACAAATAGACAACTGGCTTGAACGTATAGACGAAATCACTGCGTCGTTCAGGGCGTCTTTCGGGCCGCTTTCGGAACGTCAGCTCAATTGGAAACCGTCTGCACAAATATGGAGTGTAGCCGAAAATATGGAACACCTGATAGTTGTGAATGAAAGCTATTATCAGATCCTGGATGATGCAAGAGAAAATCGCTTGCATCTCCCGTTTCTGGCCAGGTTTAATTTCATAACAAAGATGCTGGGTGGATTTATTCTGAAATCAGTACAGCCCGACAGGCGAAAAAAAGTAAAAACATTTCCGATCTGGGAGCCTGCACGAAGTAAGATTACGGAAGGGATCATGGAATTGTTCAACGAACACCAGGAAAAACTCAAAAATATTATCAAACAGAATCGCGATCTGATTGAAAAAGATATCATTATCTATTCTCCTGCCAACAAACACATCGTGTACCCGCTGAGTACTGCAATTGAAATAATGGTGACGCATGAAATGAGACATTACAACCAGGCGAGGGAAGCGATGGCCATGCAGGCAAAACAATTGCAATTCTGATAAAATTCCGTTGAAGGGAACGCCTTTTGGACCAATAGTTGTAGATTTATTCATACCGCTTTTTACCGCTGAACTGATATGGATCCTGGTAAAGACGGCAGTTTACCACCCCCTGGTGATTGGCAACCCTTGATCAAATATGCCAGTATGCGCAAAGCAATCAGGAAATATGACAACGATAGTCTGGATACAGAGACTGTAACATCAACGGAATCCATTCCGGTGATCATCGGAATAAGCCTGAAGCCGGGCGATGAAATTCTGATGGCAGATTTTCTCGAACATTTGTACGCATGGCAGAAACATGCTGCTGTAATCCTGGCCGGTGCGGGATTTGAATCTGTACTTCTTTCTTTTGGAGGATGGCAGATAACAGAAGCTTTTGACCGCGAACCCCTTCTTCCGGGGAAAATTTACACTGCCCCGGAACAGCATTTTATTTCGGTTAATGAAGGAATGATCCGTGTCATGAATGTTAAAAAATCCAATGGTCTGCATGGTCCTGTAGATACGCTTTTTAATGCGATCGCAGAACAGCAGAGTGCAGGTCGCGTTGCGCTGATACTTTCTTCTGCCGATCATGATGGCTCAAATGGTTTTGGAAAATTGTATGATAATGGTGGTGTAACGCTGGCGCATACACGAATCCAGAATCATGAAATGAAGGAGCAGGCGCATATCACGGGAAGCGTTGCTGCATTAGCAGAGTACCTCGATTCTGTTCTGACTAAAAAAGTACCTTTCTATGCAAACGTCGTTCATGATCAGCCGTGGCTTCGTTTGTTCAGTACTACATTGGCGCAGGCTGGTGAATCAATTATGATTACAGATGCCCTGAATGATGAACAGATCATTTACATCAATGACCAGTTCACTCACCTGACAGGGTATATGAAGCATGAGGTAATGGGTCGCTCACCAAATGATTTTCTTTTTGACCAGGTGGAGAATGAAGATTCGAGTCCGCAGCAAGTACATGCGCGGGATCGTAATGATGGTATGCAGAAGCAAATGCTCACGAGAGCAAAAACCATCCGGTGGATCAGCCAGAAAATAATTCCCAGTTTTGACCTGGCCGATAATCTTACACATTTTATTTACCTGATCACCGACATAACGGAATCGCGCAAACGTGATGAAGCGATGTTGATGACAGTTTATGCAGAGAAAGAAAAACTCCGCCAGGAAATCAGTGCAGAACTGCATGATAATGTTAACCAGATTCTGGTCACAGCACAGGTGACCCTGGGAATGGCAAAAAATGCGACAATGGAAGAGGGGCGGGAATGGATCCAGCGCAGCAATGAGTACATAAACATGGCCGTTGAAGAAATCCGGAGATTATCACATGATATTGCGCCACAGGTTTTCGACACAGATACATTCTGCCTCGCTGTACGGGATCTTGTGAACGGTGTTAACGCTGACAAACGTTTTCAACTTCGTTTTCATTTTGATCCCCAGTTGTCCAGCGTTAAACCGGACAATGAATTATTACTGAATTTATACCGCATCATTCAGGAGCAACTTAAAAACATCGTGAGTTATTCTGAGGCCAGTAAAGTGAGCCTGAGCCTTAATGTCAGTCACGGTGCCAGGTTGCGGTTGAAGATTAGTGATAATGGTCTTGGTTTTGATATGAGCAGTGTACGTAGTGGCATGGGCATGATGAATATGCGCCGCCGCACTGAATTTTTCGACGGTAAGTTTGAGCTTGTTGCAGCACCCGGGAAAGGATGCACGATTGTGGCGGAACTGCCTTTGTGAATAACGTTTAACGTTTAACGTTGAACGTTAAACTCCTGCTGCCTTTTGCATGGCTGTTCCCTACCTAACACTTACTACCTAACACTTACTACCTAACACTTACTACCTAACACTTACTACCTAACACTTACTACTCAATACTTACTTCCTTCATCCCCATCTCCGGTGACCGCTGCACCAAATCCGGTTAAAAAAGCAAACCTCACTTGTTCTACCTTCAATCAATGAATGAATACCTGATCGACACATTCATTTCCAGGAAGGCTCAGGGAAGTCCCGTTAAACTTTTCGTTCTTCCTTACTGGCCTGAATATTCAACCTTACAAAAACTATCAAAGGAGGCCGATATCCCGGTAACCGCTTTTGTGAAAACGGAAGCAGGGGTTGAATCGCTCCAGATAAGATATTTTACGAATACAGGAGAGCTCCCTGCTTGCGGACATGCAACACTCGCTGCTGCGGGTATAATTGCTGAACTTTATAAAAAATCAGCAGTGGATTTTATTACTGTGGAACATTTAACCATAAGATGTGTAAGAGATAACGAAAAAGTCTTTATGACGTATCCACGTTATGAGTCCAGTTCCTATCCATCAGAAAATAATTTGCTGGCGATACTGAAACTTTCTTCTGTTCGAGCTGTTTTCTTCAATACAAATCTCGAAACAGTTTTTGTTGAATTGAATAAACCTGAAGAACTGCGCTCTTTTGTTCCGGATTTAGATCAATTGAAATCATCCGTTAGCGATGTTAAAGAACTGGTTCTGACTTCTGCTTCCGATATTACCGGCGTCGATTTTCTTCTTCGTTCATTTTGCCCCTGGATAGGTATTGATGAGGATCCGGTTACCGGTTCTGTTCACTCCGTACTTACTCCATTCTGGACTGCGAAAACCGGTAAGACGGATCTGATTGCCTGGCAGGCATCGGCGGCCGGTGGTGAAGTATTTGTGCGGGACATGGAAAATTATGTAGAAATTGGCGGAAGAATCCGTGTATTAAAAGCGGATTGAAAGAATGTCATCATCAATCCCTTTTCAAACCATCGACTGGAATTCTGTTGAAAAAACAGAACATCCCGGGGACGCAGGTACTTCATTCTGGCAGACGCTTCAATATGATGGACTGCGTATTCGTCTTGTAGAATATGGGCCCGGATACATCGCCGATCACTGGTGCCGGAAAGGTCATCTCGTGTATTGCATCGAAGGTGAGTTCACCAGTTTGCTGGAAGATGGAGCGGAGCATGTACTTACTCCCGGCATGATGTATGTTGTATCTGATAAAATGAGCTCGCATAAATCAATGACTAATACAGGAGTTAAGCTCATTATTATCGATGGTGATTTTCTCGTAGACAAATAGTTTTTCCTCAATTTTCAGATTACGTAGGATTAATGGTTTCTTATGAACTATCATGATAAAATAATCGGCGACATCGAAACCCATGACGTTGAGGGGATCAAAGAATGTTTTAAAAATGGTGTTGACCCCAATGAATTTTTCCGTGATGAGCCTTTGATTTATGAACTCACAAGCGAATACGGAAGAACTCCTGCATTCACGGCTTGTGTAAAAGCTTTTGTGCAGGCAGGGTTAAAATTTAATGATCAGGTATTGCTCGCCGTACTGGTGGATGATGGAATTGCGTTGGATGTTTTGATACACGAAGACAAATCCATTCTTACAAAAAAATATTCTTTAAGATGTGCATACAGCCCTTTACACGAAGTGACATTGCTGCATATCTGCGCTGAGTATAATTTACCAAAATGCGCCGCGGTATTGATTGAATATGGCGCTGACATCAATGCAAAAGCAGGGGTTGATGAATTTGGTTTCGGAGGCCACACTCCTGTATTTCACACCGTAAACCAGAACAGGAATAATTCCGCTGAAGTAATGGAACTGCTTCTTGAGCATGTATGTAAGCTGGATATTACCGTTCCTGGGTTGATCTGGGGTAGGGGCTATCCGTGGGAAACATTTATTCCTTCCGTTAACCCGATCAGTTATGCAATGATGGGATTGTTGCCACAGTTTCACCGGCAAGAAAAAACAATTGCGCAAACAGTTTCGCGACTGATGAAGGCGGCTTATGGAATTGAATATTTGGAGAAGAATTTGCCGAACAGGTATTTGGGGAGTTCATAGTTCATGGTTCTTAGTTCATGGTTTGAACAGCCCGTTGTTCGTTTTTCGTTCATCGTTTTTCGTTCATCGTTAACAGCCCACGGTTTCTCAACGCAAGAATGGATTCACATTTTCAACCGGAAACTGCGATTTCGGTTTCTTATTCCAATAATAATTTAATCAGGCTTAAAATTCAGGGCTGGCAAAATATGAGTTATAGTATATCTGCCATTCCTGTAATCGCCGGCTGTTCCAACGAACAACGAACAACGAACAACTCCTATCTTTGCCGACTAATTTCCAAAATGGTGAAAAAACGAATACGTCGGACGTACAGGATGGCGAAGTATGTGATCTACAAACAAACGATTGTAGAACCCATTGATCATTTGTGGACATTTATCGGTGCGTTTACAGGCATTGCTGCGATCGGGCTCATGCAGAATGCAACGTTAACAAAGGAGGATAATATTTTTCTGATCGGCTCATTTGGTGCATCTGCCGTACTTGTTTTCGGTTCTACCAATAGTCCGCTTGCGCAGCCGAGAAATCTTATCGGGGGTCATTTGATTTCCGCATTGATCGGTGTAACTATTCAATATTTCATTCCGGATCAGGTGTGGCTGGCTTCTGCTTTGGCAGTGTCTTTATCTATCGTTGCCATGCAGATCACAAAAACCTTACATCCTCCCGGTGGTGCAACAGCGTTGATTGCAAATATTGGTTCAGAAAAAATAAAACATCTTGGTTATTACTATATTCTGTCCCCGGTATTGAGTGGCGTTATAATCCTGCTGATCATTGCATTGATCGTTAACAATATACCACGCCACCGAAACTACCCTTATCGTAAGTAGTAGTATGGCGGGATCACCGGGAATTGCAGTTTATAATTAACCCATAAGGTTCAACTTACTTCAGATATGCAAAAAGTAATCCTGATCACCGGAGGAAGTCGTGGAATAGGTGCAGCAACGGCAATGCTTGCAGCAGAAAAAGGATATGCTGTTGTTGTCAATTATTTAAGGAGTGAAGAGGCCGCTCATGAAATAGTAAACAACATCAATAAGCAGGGTAGAAAAGCTATTGCTATTCGTGCTGATGTGTCAGTAGAAAATGCAGTGATCGATCTGTTTAAAAGGATCGATGCTGAACTGGGTTCTGTAGACGTACTTGTAAATAATGCAGGCATTCTGGAGACGCAGATGCGTGTTGATGAGATGGATGCTGCAAGGATCAACCGGATCATGACGGCAAATGTGCTGAGTTGTTTTCTTTGTTCAAAAGAAGCGATCAGAAGAATGTCAACAAAGTATGGTGGCAGAGGAGGATCGATCATTAATGTATCTTCAGTGGCTGCGAGAACAGGATCGCCAAATGAGTATGTTGATTATGCAGCATCAAAAGGCGCAGTTGATTCATTCACACTTGGACTTGCAAAGGAAGTTGCTGCAGAAGGGATACGTGTAAATGGTGTGCGGCCCGGATTTATTTACACCGATATTCATGCCAGCGGAGGAGAGCCGGGCAGGGTGGACCGATTGCGGGATAGTATACCAATGAAACGTGGAGGTTATCCTTCAGAGATTGCAGAAGCGATTGTATGGCTCGCATCAGAAGGCGCTTCATACACTTCAGGAACATTTATAGATGCTGCCGGCGGCAGATAATGTATAAGACATCGATATGGAAAATAGAGTCAGGATCATAGATAAGAAATTGTTGTCAGACAACTGGTACAGGTTGTACAAATACACTTATGAAGTAACTAAAAATGACGGTCATGTTGAAACGCAACACCGCGAAGCTTATGATCGTGGAAATGGGGCTGTAATTCTTTTGTACAATAAAGAACAACAAACAGTGATACTCACCCGGCAATTCCGGCTGCCGACATTCGTGAATGGAAACGCCGATGGCATGCTGATTGAAGCCTGTGCAGGATTGCTCGATAAGGATAATCCGGAGGACTGTATACGTCGCGAAACAGAAGAAGAAACCGGTTACAGGATCACCGATGTACAGAAAATATATGAAGCTTATATGTCGCCTGGATCAGTGACAGAAATACTCTATTTTTTTATTGCTGAATATGCAAAGAATATGAGGGTGGCTGAAGGTGGTGGCGTGGCGCATGAACAGGAGAATATTGAGGTCATTGAAATGAATATCACTGAGGCGATGGAAAAAATAAAATCAGGAGAGATCAAAGACGGGAAAACAATTATGCTTTTGCAATATTTAAAATTGAATGGAATTCTGTAACCGGTCAGTTTTTTCTTAACCAGGCAAGAAAAGGACTTCAATTTGAATTTGCTTCTGAAAAAGGAATTAAAGAAATTCAGATGTTCATCTCAGTGACTGCCGTGGTATAAAAAATAGCTCCACTTCGAAAAAATGTTCTTTACAGACTGGCATTTTCATTTTTTGCCAATTGAATCACCATACCTGCATTCTGTCATATTTTAGCTGTATTTCATTTAAAAGAATTTTTTTTGGGGAAAAATGGAACGGTTATGAGGAAACCAATCGAATGCGAGCGTGACTTTCCGATCAAACTTTCCAATAACGTTTTCTCTACAACCGGAAAAGTCTGGGACATACTGTATGCAAGTTTTGTCGGAGATCTGGAGGCTGTTAAAAAACTGGTTTCTTCCTGTGCCGAATTGATCTACGCCCAATATAACTATATGCCTCCGATTCATTTAGCTGTAAGGGAAGGCCACAAAGAACTTGTGGTGTATCTTTTAAAAAATGGCGCACATAATCCTGCTTATAACTTTTATCCCTTCCAGGAGTCATTGCAGGTAATCGCGCGGGATCGTGGTTTTGATGATATTGCCTTAATGCTCGACGAGTATGCTGCAGGCAGATCAATCCCGAAATATCATGGAGACAATGGTGAGATCGATTATGGTCGGACGGAATTGCAGAAAGAATTTGAACAACAGGTCGACAAAGAAAATATGGGAAGGGTTTCAGCCATTTTAAAAGAGCATCCTGAGTTTGCACTCGATCCTACGTATTTCTGGAGTGAAGGGGTATTGCTTTTTGCTGCAAAAGAATACAATGTCCCGATGATGGAATTGCTGATGAGCTATGGAGCAACAGTACCTTCATTGTTAAAGTGGACGCAGTTTTATTATTTCGAAAGGACCGATAGCGCGAAATATTTGCTCGAACGTGGAATGAATCCCAATACCGGCAGCTGGCAGAATGTATCGATACTTCACGATATGGCCCAGAAAGGGTTTATTGATCGCGCGGAGTTGTTAATTAAACACGGCGCAGATATCAATGCGATTGATGATGAATATTCTTCCACACCTTTAGGCATGGCCGCAAGATGGGGTAGGGAAGAGATGGTGTTGTTTTTACTTAAAAATGGTGCTGATCCCAATCTTGGGGGAGCAGCATGGGCGTCACCATTGAGATGGGCTTCAGCAAAAAACTATCCTGCGATTGAAAGATCGCTTTTCGATGCAGGTGGAAGAATCTAGAATAAAGAATACAGAATAACAGGATACAGAATACAGGCGAAAACTGAAAAACCTGCTAGCGCCTGCCTGTCCGGTAGGCAGAGCAGGCTGGCGGTTGAACGCACAACAAACAACGAACCACGAAAAACGAAAAACGAACAACGAAAAACGAACAACGAACAACGAACAACTACCCTTCATTCTCCCTGCCGTTACGGCGTATGATGATTTTTGTCAGCTGCCAGGGTAATAGGCATCATGTTCAGCATCATAGCCCCGTTTTAATATTGCGTTAATATGGTTATTCGAATCAGCATAAACCCCAATCTTTGTATTAAAAATTGATTAGAAAGAGATGATTTTATTAAAATTATTACTTCCCTATGTGGCCTGGTTTCACCAGGAAATCTGGCAACTGGATTTCCAGAAAGCCAGCTCGTCAGCCAGGGAACAACATAAGTTTATATTAGTAAATTTTTCCGGATCTGACTGGTGTGGCCCATGCATAAAAATGCATAAAGACCTGTTTGAATCGGATGTTTTTCTTGATTATGCCAGGCAAAAACTGGTACTTGTTCAGGCCGATTTTCCAAGGTTGAAAAAGAACGCTTTGAGTGGTGATCAGATCAAAAAAAATGAGGCGCTTGCAGATCAGTTAAATCGCGAGGGCACATTCCCGCTCACGGTCTTGCTGGATGCAAACGGAAAAGTTGTGCAACGATGGGAAGGAAATCCAGGGCTGAAGCCGGAAATCTTTGTACAACAGATCGAATCGTTCGTTAATGGTAGTCGCGGATAAATATAACTGTGCAAAATCGCCGATGGTTTGCCGGACGGCAAAGCTCATGGGTAATATTTTTGCCTTTACGGCAATATCACAGGATAAAAAACGAAGCGACGCAGCCATCGATGCTGCAATTGCTGAAATAGCACGGATAGAGCGCCTGCTGACAACGTTCAATGAGGAGAGTCAGACTGCAATGATCAATAAAAATGCAGGTATCCGGCCGGTTAAGGTGGACAACGAAATTTTTGAGTTGATTGCCCGCTCCAAAAGAATATCTGATCTTACCCAGGGTGCATTTGATATCACCTATGGATCCGTGGATCGAAAGCTGTGGAATTTCGATACCAGAATGACACAGCTTCCCGATAAAGAAACGGCGAAGAGAATGGTAAGACTGATCAACTACAGAAATATCATATTAGATGAACATGAACATACTGTTTTCCTGAAATTACCCGGTATGCGGATTGGCTTCGGAGGAATTGGTAAAGGTTATGCCGCCGAAAGAGCGAAAGCGGTTATGCGTTCGCATGGAATTGAAAGCGGGGTCGTCAACGCGTCAGGAGATGTTGCAGTATGGGGTAACGATCAGGATGGAAAACCCTGGACAATTGGAGTGGCTGACCCGGATCATGCCGGTGCGATATTTTCGCGGTTCCAGTTGACTGATGGAGCAGTGGCCACATCAGGTAACTATGAAAAATTTGCTATCATCAGAGGGAAAAAGTACTCCCACACCATCAACCCGAAAACAGGACTGCCTGTTACCGGTATAAAAAGTGTTACCATCATTTGCGCGAATGCAGAGCTCGCAGATGCCATGGCAACTCCGGTTACTATTATGGGCATAAATGCCGGAGTTGATATGGTGAATCAGATTAAAGGAATGGAATGCATTATCATCGATGATAAAAATCGTCTGCACACATCAAATAATATCCACCTAAAATGAAGTATTTCAATTTGCGTACGGTGAACACCCTTTACTGTCTGGTATTTGCCATGATCATATTGGGATTTATTTCCTGTAAAACTGTTAAAGAATATCAGAAAACAAAACTCAATGATGCAGAAATGAATTTGTCGTCGCGAAAGATTGAAAAAACCGAATTGAACTTTCAATCCTATCGTGAAGGAGCATCCGGTGCTAATGGCGGAAAAACCGGCGGCGGTTGTGGCTGTAACTAAATCCATTCTTCCCTGATGAAAAAAATATTTCTTTCTGTAATCGGTCTCTACCTGGTGGTGCTGTCATCATTTTCCCAACAGAAAACACCAGCAGATACGGTATTTAAAAAAAGAAAGCTGAAGTTTGAAGAGGCGAACATTGTATCGAGTTATTATACACAGGATGGTAATAATGCGGCAGTCACAGGTGGCATCGGTTCCCAGGCACTTACCGATTTTTCGAATTCAATTGACCTGAAATTGTCAAAATATGACAGGAGAAACCGTAAGCATAACTTTTCTTTTGAAACGGGCATTGACCATTATACTTCAGCTTCTTCAGATAAAATAGATCCATCAACCATTAGCTCTGCATCTTATAGCGATACCCGGTTTTATCCCTCCCTGGGATGGCGTATGGAGAATGAAAAGAAGGGCTCTTCTGTAGGTGCAGGAATTTATTTTTCAACTGAATTTGATTACCAGTCTTTTGGTGGAAATATCAATTATACCCGTAAATCCGCTGACAGGAGCGGAGAGTTTTCTGCAAAATTGCAGGCATTTATTGATCAGCTGAGGTTGATATATCCAATTGAGCTGAGAAAGCAGGGTGATGAAGGTTCAGCTGGCAGGAACACTTTCAGTGGAACAGTTTCCTGGTCCCAGATCATCAACCGAAACTTTCAGGTGCTTGCCGAAGGTGAATTTGTTTATCAGAGTGGTTACCTTGGCCTGCCATTCAATCGGGTATACTTTGACGACAATTCCGTCCATGTAGAAAATCTTCCAGACTCCCGATGGAAAATTCCAGTGGGTTTACGTGCAAATTATTTTCTAGGTGACAGGTTAATCCTTCGTGCATGGTATCGTTTTTATAAAGACAGCTGGAACATATCATCCAACACGTTTCAGATAGAAACTTCTGTCAAAATCACCCCGTTCTTATCTATTACACCATTTTATCGTTTTTATCAGCAGACTGCGGCGGATGCGTTCGCGCCCTACAAAGCGCATACTTCGGCCGATAAGTTTTATACCAGCAATTATGATCTTTCCGCATTCAATAGCCAATTTTTCGGAGCTGGATTAAGAGTAGCTCCACCTGGGGGAATCATCAATTATCATCTGAGCGCGATTGAAATTCGCTATGGACATTACGCGAAAAATATTGATATGAATGCTGATATACTAACACTGAATCTCAAATTCAGGTGAGGTTAGCAGTCGAAATGCACCTGCACCCGAGGCTGGTTTCAGCGAAGAAATTCCTGCATTTCAATTCCTGTTTGTCGCTTGCTGATCAGGTAAGTGCAGGCGGTGTCTTTCATTTTTCCTTGATAGTTTTTCGTTGAGGAGGTGTGATTTGCAGAAATGTAGAATAAAGAATTCGAAGTACAGATCTGATGTGAAGCCAACTAAATGCAAAGGTTTTCACGTTTTGACATTTCCATCCATGCACACACTGGAATCAAAATTCTTTTATAATTCAATATCCACCAGGATTAGCACAACAAACAGCTGGCTCTATTTGCACCGGTGAAACAACGAACAACGAACCTCGAACCTCGAACAACGAACCTCGAACAACGAACAACGAACAACGAACAACGATTAACTTTCGTACTGTTCTAAACTATGAACCATGAACCATGAACTATGAACTATGAACTATGAACTCTTCTTATACCCCAGCAACCTCAATGCATTAAACACTACCACCAGTGTTGAACCTTCGTGGGCCAATACGGCAGGACCTATGGAGGCGATTCCGGAGATTGTCAGCGGCACAAGTACCGTTACCATACCCAAACTGATAAAGACATTCTGCTTAATGATACGCTTCGCTTTTCTGCTCAGTCCGATGGCGAAAGGGAGCAATGAAAGTTTATCACCCATCAATGCAATATCCGCCGTTTCTAAAGCAACATCAGAACCTGCTGCGCCCATCGCAATGCCCACCGTGCTTTTTGCCATTGCAGGTGCATCGTTGACACCGTCACCTACCATTGCTACTTTGTTATCCTGCTGCGTAAGTTTTTTTATTGCTTCAAGCTTTTGTTCCGGCAACAAACTTCCGATGGCTTTAGTAATGCCGGTTTGCTTTGCAACAGCATCTGCCACTTTCTGATTGTCGCCCGTAAGCATTACCATCTTCTTTATACCGATCTCCTTCAGTTCTTCCAGCACTTTTTTGGCTTCAGGTCTGGGTGTGTCCATCACCGCAATTATTCCG
This sequence comes from Pollutibacter soli, assembly GCA_029269725.1. Lineage (GTDB taxonomy): Bacteria > Bacteroidota > Bacteroidia > Chitinophagales > Chitinophagaceae > Pollutibacter > Pollutibacter soli. Next base: position 24,803 of record JARJHS010000010.1, read on the forward strand.
ACGTAAGAGGAATTCCTCCGGATCACCATCGTTGTATTTCCGGCTTCTTCCAGTTTGGCCACTTCTGTTTTTACCATATCTGTCGGTCTTGAATCATCCAGCGTTTCAAACAAACGGAGATTACCCACATAAATCTGGTCACTACCGAGTCTGGCTTTCAAACCTTTACCCAGCACAGCTTCCATATCCTCAGCAACTGGAATTTCTTCATTACCAAGTTTCACTTTTCCATCCCTGACAATCGCTTTTGCAATCGGGTGATCACTTAACGCTTCAACGGCAACAATCGTTTTCAGAATCTCATTTTCGGGTATCCCATCCAGTGATACAATGCCCGTGAGCTTAGGTTTGCCTTCTGTGAGTGTACCTGTTTTATCAAATGCGAGCGTACTGATCGATCCCAGGTCTTCCAATGGCTTACCTCCTTTTACCAAAACACCAGCCCTTGCTGCGCGCGCAACACCGCTCAGTACCGCACTCGGTGTGGAAATGGCCAATGCGCAGGGAGATGCCGCAACGAGCACCGACATCGCTCTGTAAAAACTGCTGCCAAATGGTTCATCGATTACAAGAAAAGCAAGGCATAACAAGCATACCAGTATGAGTACAACAGGCACGAAATATTTTTCGAATTTATCAGTAAATTGTTGTGTCGGGGATTTCTGTGTCTGCGCTTCATTCACGAGTTTGATCAGTCTTGCTAATGTAGAATCACTTGCTTCTCTCGTCACTTTTATATCCAGGGATCCATTTCCATTGATCGTCCCTGAAAAAACGCGGTATTGTTCATCGAGTTTTTCTGCAGATATATTCATTATCGCATCACTTACGGCAATTTTATCTACCGGTATACTTTCTCCCGTGATCGGCGCCTGGTTGACTGAACTCGCACCGTCGATCACAATACCATCGGCTGCAACTTTGGTATTCGGCTTTACTACGATGACGTCATTAATCCTGAGCTCGCTGATGCTTATTTCTTTTATTTCGCCGTTTTGTTTCAGTAAAGCTGTTCTTGGTGCAAGTTCGGTAAGTGCAGCAATGGATTTTCTCGCTTTCTCCATGGCAAAATGTTCGAGTGCATGACTCAGGCTGAACAGGAAAAGCAGTAACGCGCCTTCGGCCCAGTTACCTAGTATTGCAGCCCCGATAGCAGCTACAAGCATCAGAAAATCGATTTCAAATCCACCACGCGAAATGGTTACAACAGCTTCTTTTGCTGTATAAAATCCTCCGAAAAAATAAGATACTATGTAAAAACCCAGCGGTACCCATTGGGAAATACCATCAACAAACGATAAACCAAAGCCAATCGCTAATGCTGCACCGCAGATAATGCTTAAAATCAGTTCTGTTTTTTTACCGAATATTCCGTCATGGTCCTTTGCATGATCATGCCCGTTCTTTCCGTGAGCATGTGAGTGATCATGATCATGATCATGGTCGTGTTCGTGTTTGAGCACCTTTGAGTGATCATGTTTTTGTTTCTGAAATGCCGGTTTATTTTTTACTGCCAGGTCCTCATCGGAAAGCAGTTTGTATAATTCGGGTTCTGTAATGAGTTCGGTATCGTATTCAATGGAAACAAATCCGCTACCTGAAACCGAAGCAGACTGAATGCCTTTTTTTTGTTGAAGAATAGTTTCGACCGCTCTGGTCTGACGTTGATGACGTATACCATCAACTTCAGCAAGAATATGATGATACCTGCTGGTGATCTTTACGCCTTCCTGTTCTGCAAGTTTTTTGACGCGGTCAAGTGAAATAATATCCGGACGGAAATGCAGGCAGAGTTGTGCTTTATTGCTATCGCTTGCCGGCACAATATGTACACGGTCGATGCCCTGTCTTCCCTCGAGTTCATCAATTATGCGTTTCACACAGGCATCCTTTTCATCGGGCACATCTGGTAATAATACATCGAGATTGATCTTAACTTTTTCCATTTCGTTGTTAAAAGTAAAAACTCCCTGATCCTCTGCCAACTGAAGTTTTGAACTGTTGATGCAAGTTTCCAGAATGAAAAGAGTACTTTTAAAATCATTGTCAAATCCCCGCTTGTTTATGAGGATATTATCTGTTTTCATTCTGATTCTTTGCTTTACAAATGTTTTCGCACAAAAACCCCGTGCCCGCGATCTCGGAATTCCCTTTGATGGAAATCCCGGAAAATTCAATGCTATTACAGATGTGGCCGGTGTTGAAGTCGGGTACAGTACCATTATTTCAGGAAGCGGGAAAAACATCCTCGGCAAAGGACCGGTGCGGACGGGTGTTACAGCCATCCTGCCGCGAGGGAGAAATAACAATCCGGTGTATGCCAATTGGTATTCATTAAATGGAAATGGTGAGATGACAGGTACCACCTGGATCACAGAATCGGGTTTTCTGGAATCACCGATTATGATTACAAATACGAACAGCGTTGGTGTTGTACGCGATGCAGTACTGAAATGGTTTGTTGATACCAGGTGGTACAAAGAAGATTTCTGGTATACCTACCCGGTAGTGGCTGAAACCTATGATGGTTTTCTGAATGATATTTATGGATTTCATGTGAAAGAGTCCAATGCCTACGAAGCGTTGAATTCTGCTAAGCCAGGTGCAGTAGCAGAAGGTAATATCGGCGGTGGTACCGGTATGGTTTGTTTAGGTTTTAAAGGAGGTAGCGGAACTTCCTCACGCGTAGTAAAAATTGGAGATTCATCATATACTGTCGGCGTGTTTGTACAAAGCAATTTCGGAGAGAAAAGACAACTTACTATAGCCGGGGTGCCTGTAGGTCGCGAACTGAAGGATACGATCAGTATTGATTTCAAAGCGCCGCCAGCTTATGTAAAACCCGAAGACCAGGGTTCGATTATTGTTGTAGTAGCTACGGATGCACCTTTGCTTCCTCACCAGTTGAAAAGAATTGCACAGCGCGTTCCTTTAGGTATAGGTTCGGTTGGTGGCAGGGGAGGAAATGGTTCCGGTGATATTTTTATTGCATTCTCCACAGCAAATCCGGATGCATTTCAGCGTTCGAAAAATGCAAATGTTGTCAGCCTTTCCAATGACCGCATCAATCCTCTTTTCGAAGCGACTGCGCAGGCCGTGGAAGAATCCATCATCAATGCCATGGTCGCCGCCGAAACAATGAGTGGAATAAATGGTAACACCGTTAAAGCTTTACCGCATGCGGCTGTGGTGGCGATTTTAAAGCAATATAATCGGATACCTTAAACGTTCTACATTTAACGTTCAACGTTATACGTTCAACGTTCCGGATACCTCAGCCTCAGCTTCTCCTCCTCAATATCCAGCATCATTAAATGTTCGCGGATAACATCTTCATCAAGACTGATATCCCTGTTCATTTCCCGCAACCAGTTGCGTTGTTTTTCTATGAGATTGATGTAGATTTTTTTATAATCCATCTGTTCCTCGGTATTGTCGGGCATGGAATATTCATACTGCCATCTTGCGCCGAGTGTTTTCAGCGGAGCATTGTTTTCAATTGCATGCGCATGATGAACATGCAGGTATTCCAGGCTTTCACGGGCGATATTTTTCCTGATCTTCCGATCCTGTTCTTCAACGGGAAGAAAATGATCCCGGTCGTCGACTTTAATAATACGGATCAGCCAGGGAAGCGTTAGTCCCTGCACCAGCAGCGTCAGTAGTATAACTATGAAAGTAATGAACAGGATCAGGCTGCGTTGCGGAAAAAGAACTCCGTCGCTCGCATACACCGGAACAGACAACGCGGCCGCGAGTGAAACCACGCCACGCATACCTGCCCATCCGGCTATGATTGGACCGCGCCAGCCCGGCCGGTTGTCCGCGACCGTGATATACCGGCTGATGAATACAGTAAAATAGGAAGCGCCGAGTGAGCAAAGTATTCGTACGATAGTCACTGCCACTGTGATTAGCACCCCGTAACCTATGGCCTGTGTTATACTTGCATTCCCCAGGTCATTTACAATTACGGGTAACTCAAGACCAATCAGCATAAATACAAGTCCGTTTAAAACAAAACCCAATGCCGACCAGACCGTAGTACCGCTAAGCCTGCTGTGCTGACTTAAAAACAAATGACTTCTGACAGACAGAAAGAGTCCGCCGGATACAACAGATAATACACCAGAAACATGCAATTGTTCTGCAACCAGGTACATCACATAGGGAGTGATCAATGTAAAAATGATATCGGTATTGGCATCTGTCGGCAGAACCTTATGCAGCCAGAAAAAGATAACTGCAATCGCGAGTCCGATCAAAATACCACCAGCGATGACCAGGAAAAAATTTGTCGCTGCCTGGGAAAATACAAATGTTCCTGTGCTGACAGCAATTAGAGCAAACCTGAAAATGATCAGGCCCGAAGCGTCGTTCACGAGACTTTCTCCTTCAAGTATCGATATAAATCGTTTCGGAATATTTACCTGTTTGAGAATTGCAGTGGCGCTCACTGCATCCGGAGGTGATACTATACCCCCTAAAAGAAAGCCGAGTGCGAGTGTAAAACCGGGAATAAACGCTACCGATACCAGGGCAACAACGATTGCAGTGAAGAATACCATCAGGAAAGCAAAGCTGGTGATAACTCTTCGCCAACGCCAGAATTCTTTCCAGGAAGTATGCCATGCAGCATCGTATAACAGCGGCGGGAGAAATATCGTAAATATAAGTTCAGGTGGGATATTCACCGTTGGCATCCCCGGAATAAATCCGATGATGAGTCCGCCTGTGACTAACAGTATCGGGTAGGCGATATTTAGCTTACGTGCGATCATCACTAATAAAAGGATCACGAACAGCAATGCCAGGAAAATTGGAAAATGGTGGAGCATAGGTAAAGATAGTTAGTAGTAATTAGTAAGAAGTGAGTAGGAGTTGGGAGGCATGAATAAGCAGGCAGGAGGGAACAGCCAGGCAGCAGGCAATAGTAAGCAGGCAATAGGGAACAACCGGGTATATGGCAATAGTAAGAAGGCCGCGGGCAACAGGAACAACCGGCTTATCCGGTAGCGGGTAATCTTAGTGTTAGTTAAGTTTTGGCAATTGTTTGAACAAAATGCAAATAGGTAACAAATCTGTCAAAACACGCATTTTTAAAAACGGCAGTTGGATCCAGACCTGACAGATTTCAAAAAAACCTGTCAGGTCTTACGCTGTCGATAAAATGAAAATGACAATAAAAACAAAGCCCTGCCTGGTACCATTCAAGATTGAGGTCGTTATACTCCGTTGGATCCAGATCTGGCAGATTTCAAAAAACCTGTCAGGGCTTATGCTGTCGATAAAATGAAAAGGACAATAAAAACAAAGCCCTGCCTGGTACCTTTCAAAAATGAGGTCATTATACTCAACCGCTGACTATTTACTACTTACTACTTATCTGGCTTCAAACTTAAGTCCGGGAAATACTCAATCACTGGAAAGTATACAACAAAGAACAAGGCTAAGCCGAATGCTTATCGCTATATTCCAGGCATTCAATCTCCTGCCTGCTTACTCCTTCCTCCTCACGTTACTTCGCCTACGCAGATCGACCTTCGGCCTTCGTTCTCCTATACCATTCCAACGCTTTCGCATTACTCCCACAACTCTTCATGCTGCACCAACGCCGTCTGCCGTTTTTCGTGCTGTCGTAAAAAAGCCAGCCACAGGAGGGGCAGGACTTCAGTCTTTCGGCAGGTTTGCTAAGCAGGAATTCATAACTATCATTCACTACTGATGACAATATCTGATTGTAGTCATTGTCAGCAAGATTGAAATATTCAATAAACCCGGAACCGGAATTTTTGATTTCTATATGAGCGAAAGTTTGCCGAACTACTGCATTGTATTTTTCAAAAATCGCTGCCGGGATTTTTTCCAATCGCATGTGTTTTGAGAAAATCGTGTAAAGAATCTCTCTGAAAGCAATCGTTTCTTTCAAAAAATCGGCGGCTTCTTTTGGACTTGCTTCGGAACGTTTTGCAAGGTGTCTTGCTATTGAATGACTTATTATACCCAGCCGAAGACCCCAGGCGATAAAATCATTCATACGCTGCAAATAATCCGGCGGCGGGTCTTCCACCCGGTTAGCAACAGTGTTCACAAAGTCAAGACAAAGCCGCCCTCCATCCAATTCAATTTTATCAATGATTTCCGACTTTACCATTAAAATTAATTTTGATAGTAAAAATTATATTTTACCTTTAAACTGTGTTTTGATGGTAAAGATAGGGAGAAAGGTGAAGTTGGTAAGTAGTAAGTAGCCTGCCTGCCGGAAGAGAAGTAAGGAGGAACAGCCAGGCAGTAGTAAAAGAGCAGCAGGAACAGCCGTCCTGTGTATGTGCGAAATTATTTCTCCCGTTTTCCGATTCTGTATTTCTTTTTCTGTTCCCTGTTTTCTGTTTCTTCCTGTATCCTGTATGCACTTAACTCATTTATATGAAGCCTGTTTCCATCATCGAATCGCCGTCCAACCTGGGACTTGTTATGCCAGAACCTGGTCATGAACCCGGAGTAAAAAAGCTTCCGGCTTTTTTGAAGTCATTTGGTTTTTACGATAAGATCAACACAACTAAAATTTCCCCGACATCTGTACCTGATTATGATGGAACTGTAGACAAAATAACCGGTGTCCGGAACCGTGATGAAATCATGCGTTACATGCTTACACAGGAAGTTGTGTTGAATGAACACCTCGATGCCGGATTTTTCCCGGTCGTGGTTGGTGGCGATTGCAGCATCCTGATCGGAAATATGTATACACTGAAGAAACGTGGGCGGTACGGTGTATTTTATCTCGATGGGCATACAGATTATGTACTGCCGGCACAATCCACCACCGCAGGAGTTGCCGGAATGGACCTGGCCTTAATTGCAGGATTAGGCCACGATATGCTCACTGACCTGCATAACCGTAAACCATATGTAGAGGAACATCATATCTGGTGTGTCGGCAACCGTGAATACGATACTGCATACCTGAGGCCACTGCTTCAATCCAGAATTCAGTATTACGATCTGATGCGGCTTAGAAAAGCAGGTATGGAAAGATGTACAGAACATTTCTTCAGAATGATTGAAGAAGAGAACCTCGATGGTTTCTGGATCCATTTCGATGTTGATGTTCTCAATAATCGTATCATGCCTGCAGTTGATAGTCCGGCGGATGATGGACTTGAATATAAAGAACTCGCCCGCCTTCTTTTGCCTTTACTGAGGCATCCGCGCGCTACCGGAATCGAGATCACCATTCTCGATCCTGAGTTGGATCCGGAAGGAACTTACACAAGGCCTTTTGTTGATGAGCTCAGTGCAATCATGAACAAAGCTGCCGGCGTGAAATTCTGATCTTTCATAATCGCGATCGGAAAACACAGGATAAACAGATTTAGGAATGTGAATGCGTCTTTTGAAATTAACTGCATAATTTTGTGTCAAACATACAAAGGATGGCCTCCTTCACTATCAGTCTGGGTAAAGACATGACGATCCGGTTCGCATGTTATGAAGAGGAGGCACCGGTTACTTCAGCAGCTTTTCTCGCGCTTCTGCCGTTCACAAGAGTTTTTTATCATGCGCGTGTCTCCGGCCAGGAGATATGGTTTGATGATCTTCCACCGCTGGATATTATCCAGGAAAACGCATCGGTATTTACAAAGCCGGGAGAAGTAGTGTTGGGTCCTTCAAAACCTGAACGGGTAAAAACTGCGAACTGCCTGGGCATCTATTATGGAGAGGGCAGGGGGCTGGATGCTGCAAATATTTTCGCCCATGTATATCCGGAAGATCTGCGATTGTTGCAAAAGCTGGGCAACCAGATCTGGCGCCACGGCGCGATGGAAATCACTATGAAAGTTCTTTAAACCGTACCTGGATATCCGTCATCCCAATGACTAAATTGATACGGTTATGAGAAACAGAATCATTAGCCACGAATTTTTCTCCTCCGGTTTTAACGATTAACAATAACCGTAATTCGCGTTTTTCCGGTAATACCATTTACCGGGTATAAGGTCTTTAAACGGTAATCATTTTACGGGAATCAGTTTATTTTTAACATAACCTCGAAAAATCACATCTCCTTTCGGGATCTGCTATGAAGAAATTTAATGCAGGAACCATCCGCAAGTTGGGTTCCATTCTTCTGCTTGCGGGCATCACCGGAACATTTCTTTCCGTTTATTATTTTATTTACCTGCCGAGACAACAGGTTCAATTCAATTCCCAGACGTTCCGGGTACTCAATAACATTGCGGTCAACTTTACTGAGCGCGTATCTAATTTCGGAGTTAGCAGACGTAATGCGCGGATCACAACTCATTTTCCGGATGTTAAAATATCCCGCGACTGGTTTAAAACTGATACGGCAAAGTTCAAAATCCTGTTTCACACAAGTTTTAATAAAAGTATTAATCAGGAAGATTCTTTTTTTGTAAATCGAAGAATTATCGGTGACTCCGTTGAATACGCCATTACCAATAATAAAAAGGTAACGAGACAAAAGGGTTATGATACTGTTGAAAGAAAAGCTATTAAAGATTTTCTCGCACCGTTAACGGCAATTCATAAAAAAACCTTTCCTGCAGTATATCTTATTCAGCAGCGGCTGGATATTGACGAATTGGGGCGGAAGATTTTTAAGCTGGACGAGGTACTGTTTTCAACTGCAGAAACAGAGTATAGTATTGCAAATATAAATACCGATAGTCTGTTTGGTGATCGTAGTCTGCAGGTTCCTGTGGTAATATCGAGCCGTATTGATGACATCCCCGTCCGCTTATTTTTATTTCCGTTTAAAATGCAGGGTGTAAGTAATGAGACCTATGTTTTGGCTGGTTTAATGGAAAATGAGAATTACAACAGGCATGTACAAAATATGCCTGTACTCCTGCTGGCTACTGTTATTTTCCTGATCATAATTGTACTTCTGTCTCTTCCATTCCTGAAAATATTTCTTCTGAGCGCAAATGAAAGTGTTCACCTGGCAGATATAAGGTCGTTGATAGCGGTGATTTTTATTATTCCCTTCTTTATGATCCTGGCTGCCGCTACCTTATGGATGTATGCCGACAGAGATTTGTCAGTTAATGAACAATTGGAATACCTGCACACCCGTATTAAAAAAAGTTTCTTCACAGAAATTGACCGTTCGATCAGGCAACAGGTATTGTATGATTCACTATCACAGAAACCTTATTATTTTTTTGAGGACAGCGTCTTCGCCAACCGGCAAAAAAAATCAAATGATCTTAAGGACGATATTTTTTACCCATCCATCTACCGTCATTTTACGAACGTGCACTGGATGAGCCCTGAAGGCAGGGATATCGCCGTTTGGAATCTTCGCAATCCGAGTGCAACATATTTTGATGTTCGCGACAGAGCCTACTTCCAGGAGATCAGGCGAAACCGTGGGCGGTTGCTGCCCAAATCAGTAGACAGTACGTTCGTTGATAGCAGCTATTCAATTCAACCGATATTGTCCCGTCTGACCGGCGAGTACACCATCAGCATAGCTACAAAGAGCCGTGCAAGATTTGATACCCTGTTTCCGGCAGTACTGGGAATATCTTCTAAAATGTATTCTGTCTACAATCCGATCCTCCCGGAGGGCTTTTCATTTTGTATCATAGACTCATCGGGTCTGGTGCAATGTCATCCGGACACTGCCAGAAGTCTGCAGGAAAATATATTTAAAGAAAGCACGAACAATTATGCACTTCGGAACGCTGTCAACCATAAAGAATCTGCCTTTGTAAGCGATGTGGTTCTTCACGATCAGCATGTGAAAATGCTGGTAAAACCTCTGCCCGGCCTGCCATATTACCTCATCACGTATTTCCAGGAGAGAAAAACAAACCTTTTTGTTTTTCATGTAGTTGGTTTTGCATTGGTATCACAGCTGATTTTATTTTTGATGGCATCTTTACTTTCGTATTTTATTCTTTTGAGCAGAAAGAAAATCGGAAAACTATCTTTTGTTCCTCACCGGCTGAACTGGTTGAAGCCCACCGCTAACAAGCGGAATTATTACCTGAAGAATATTTTACAATTACTGCTTACATTTTCACTGGTGATTTTGCTGTCGCTGTTCCACCAGAAAGATAGTTTCGATATATATTTTCTCAATGTCGCGCTTCTGCTGCCGGTATTTGTGGTTATAGGTTATTATCTGATCAAGGAAGCTAAAAATTATGCGGACCGGAATGGGTTGAAAAGTTTTGAAAAGAAGGAGGAATTCTGGGGTTACATTCGTTCTTCATCTACTATATTGCTTTTTTATGTGATCGCAGCCGCGATTTATCTGTTACTCCAGAACCATTTTATTTTTTATCCTCAATGTCCGGGTGTAGGAAGTGTTAAGCTGAGTATAGGGATTCTTATTATTGGAATGCCTGTAATTGCTACCCGGGTTGCGGCTTCTTCATTTGGTCCATCCTGGGCGCCGAAATACCTTCACTGTTTTATTATCTCGCTTCTATTGGCTGTTACGATGGTGAGCATTGTTCCTTCGGTTGCACTTTTGAATTTTGGTTACAGAGAAGAAATTAAACTTCAGGTGCAATCGAATCAGATTGATCTTGCCAGGAAAATTCAACAGCGACGACCGGTGGTGAATATGTTGATGTGGCAGAGTAAGCTCGACACAACATTGGACAGATCCTTTTTTTACCGGATGAAATTTGACTCAAACTATGGCATATATCTTACAAAACATGATACTCTCGCAACTGACGAAAATTATTTTGCTGGTGAAAGTGATCTGATAAGTTGTTCTCCATTTTTCAGGATAGTAACTCAATTTCTTTTTCTTCCTCCCGAACATGATGACTTTTACAACAATAAAAGTCATGAGGATTATTACAAATGGAAAGCATCACTGAATCAAAACAGTAACAATTCAATATCTCTTTATTACAATAATATTTCAGATCCGAGATCGAAAGTATCTTTCCATCTTACAACGAAAACAGGGCACTTCTACCTTTTCACCGAACTCGGTAAGACAGCAGCAGGTAAATTGGTATTGGTGACCGGGATACTTTTTTTCTTCGCCTTTTATAAGCTGATCGCATCAACAACCACGAGAATTTTCCTCCTGGATTATTTCACTTCTCCGGATAATGAACCTGATGTTGACGCGGAATGGCTTTCCCGGATTTATGGGTATTATCCCTGTCAGCATGCAATGCAAATCATCGGTCTCGAAGGCGATAAAAAATTCAGTATGGCAGGTATCAGAATGCAGGAGATATCACTCATGCAGACAGACGATAAAGCTGAGGAGAAAATTCTCAAGTTACAACTGGAATTACAACCGGTATTTGAAAAAATATGGAAAAGTCTTACCCCGGTAGAACAATACACCTTATTTGATTTTGCAACTGATGGGTTCACCAACTATAAAAAAATGAGTGTGCTGTATAGTCTTTTCAGCAAAGGATTATTGGTTACGGAAGCCGAATCCGGTGACGGGGGTACGGGCAATCTGGTATTTATGTCAATGGCCTTTAGAAATTATGTTCTTGGAAAAGGCACAACAGAAGAGATCAAAGTGCAGGCGAAAGAAAATAAATCCGGATCGTGGAGCAGCCTGAGAATGGTGCTCATTGTTATTCTGATTGCATTCGCCGTTTTTATTTTTGCTACTCAGCAGGAAGCAACACAAAGAATAATTACTATTCTGACTTCACTGGGAACACTGCTTCCACTGATGTTGAAATTGTTTGACACCTCTTCAACAGGGGCGGCTGCAAAAAAGTAGACAGGTGATAGTTTCTGACCAGATGGAATCTCTTCACCATTTTCCTTACCTTGAAGCCAAACCGAAACAGGATGGCTCTGATACAGCAACCTGCTTTTATCATGATGGTTCTGCTCGCCCTGGTGGCATTGGCAGAAAAACTTTCACACAGGAAAATTTTTAGTTTTCTTGGCCCTGCGTTGCTGGTCATTATTATGGCTGCGATCCTCGCCAATATCGGTGTGATTCCGACAGCCAGTAATGCACCTGGAATTTATTTCAGAATATTCGAATATGCCGCACCGTTAGGTATCTTCTTTCTCTTATTGCAGGTTCGCCTGGCGGATCTGCGTTTTGCCGGTTTGCCCATGTTGCTGATGTTTGTGATTGCCTCTGTCGGCACTCTTATCGGCTGTTTCCTTACATGGTACATACTGAAGCCTGCAGAAAACGGTGTGGACCTGGCATATGCTGTGACGGGGATGTACGCATCCACCTATATTGGTGGCAGTGTCAATCTGAATGCAGTTGCGTTGCATTATGACGTCACCCGAAATGGAAGCCTGTTCGCTCTGATAAATGCAGTTGACAATATTGTAGGTACGGTCTGGCTGATGATGACCATGTTTCTTCCATTGGTTTTTCAGAAATGGTTCCCGCGAAAACAATTGAAACCTCCGGCAAACAATCCGGATCCGAATAAAGATGTCCGCGATAAAATGTTCGGCGGAAAAGAACAGATCAATATGGAAGACAGCGCCATCCTGATCGCCTTTGGTTTTGGGACACTATGGATTTCCAATCTGATCAGTAGCCGGATACCGCAGATACCCTCCATACTTGTTCTGACAACTATCGCATTGGTTCTTGCCCAGATAAAAAAAATCCATTCGCTACAGGGCGCACGCCTTTTTGGATTTTTACTGATCATGCTTTTTCTCGCCGTAATAGGGGCATTCTGCGATTTCTCCGTTTTGGCAGCCAGTGGCGCGCTGGTTTGGTTTCTGTTACTCTGGGTCGGACTTATGGTTGTAATTCATGGAATAGTTACGTTTGGCCTCGGTGCATTGATCGGAATGGATTGGGATATCATCGCAGTATCTTCCAATGCTGTAATCGGTGGTTCTGCTTCGGCACCTGTATGTGCAAACAGTATTGGTCGTCCCGATCTTCAATTACCGGGGTTGCTCGCCGGCAGCCTGGGAAGCGGGGTGGGTACTTATATTGGTATTTTAGTGGCTGAAATTTTAAAATAGAAGAATAATTTGCAACCGATTGCTATTTTCTTTTCAATTCAAGTGACTGATTCTTCCCCTTAAACATTCAATGAGCCTGCATTTTTGAGCACATAGTTGCCCTTTTTTAAGCCCCGCCAGAAGTTTTTTGCCAGTGCTATATGGATTTTGCAGTTTGAATAGTACAATTTTGTAAATTGAGCTGCTGGAGGAGTAAAATCTGAATTAAATCTTCCGGATCACTAACCAAAACGATTGCAATATGAAACGATTTAACAGGTCGGCTTCCTTGCCGGCTCTATGTAAATGGCTATGCCTTCTTTTTTTCTCTCTCAGTTTTTCTTCACTCGCTTTTAGTCAGACAGTAACAGGTACAGTTTCGGACAATTCTGGTAAACGAATTGGAGGGGTAACTGTTGCTGTAAAAGGCGGAAGTGGTGGAACTACCACCGACTCACTCGGCCGGTTCAGCATCGCAGCAACCGGAAGAGATGTATTACAATTCAGTTCCGTAGGATTTATTACGCAGGACGAACCGGTAGCTAATCGTACCGTCATTGATATCGTTTTACAGGATGATGCGAAAAGGCTGGATGCTGTAATCGTAACTGCGCTTGGTATCACCAGGGAAGCACGCCGTCTCGGTTATGCTGCCACCAAAGTGAATCCGGATGAAGTAACGGTAAACCGTACCCCAAATATGATGAATGCACTGCAAGGAAAAATTGCCGGTGTAAACATTTCCGGAATGGGTACTGGTCCTGCAGGAACTTCTAAAATCCGCATACGTGGTCAGTCTTCTATTTCAGGCCAGAATAACCCCCTCATCGTTATCAATGGTATCCCTGTGGACAATACCAACTTCGGAACCAACCCCGGTAATGCGGGTTCAGATGCATCCGTTGCTATTCGTGGCGGCGGTATCACGTCTGATGGCGGCGATGGTCTCAGCAGTATCAATCCTGACGATGTGGAAAGTATGACTGTGCTGAAAGGCGCTGCTGCATCTGCGTTATACGGTTCCCGTGCAAAAGATGGTGTGATCATGATCACCACAAAAACAAAAAATAAAGAGGGCGGTATCGGTGTGACTTACAACATGAACTACATGAATGAACAGCCACTGGATTTCACCGACTATCAATATGTATACGGACAAGGTGAAAATGGAATTCGCCCTACTTCTGCGAATCCGACTTCCGGTCAGTGGTCATTTGGTGAAAAAATTCAGCCGGGCATGACGCAGGTACTTTTTGATGGAGTTCAGCTGCCATACGTTGCTCAACCAAGTCATGTCGGAGAATTCTATCAAAACGGTCAGAACTTTACCAATACAGTGACAATGAGTGCCGGCGGTGCAAATGGCGGCCTGCATTTGTCATTCGGTAATCTTGACAGTCGTGGAGTTGTTCCTAACAATACCTACAACAGAAAAAGTATCAATCTGGGTTTCCAATATTCGCTGACACCTAAACTTTCATTCATGGGTAATGCGAATTATTCAAAAGAGAAAAACTGGAACCCACCGAACATTGCGAACCAGGATAACTCGATACCTACAGTTATTTCCAACCTGGCCAATACTATGCCCCTGTACCTGATGGATGAAAAGAAATACAATGCACAGGGCAATGAGTTTATCTATTCCAGGTTCATGAACAGAACCAATCCTTACTGGGTTCTCGCTGAGCAGTTCAATCATATCTTACGCGACAGGATATTCGGAAATATCTCTATCAAATATGACATCTTCAGCTGGTTATATATCCAGGGCAGGATTGGCCAGGACTACTGGTCCCGTGACCAGGATTTCAACAACTTCCCTACTGGTCATGCGTCACGTGCCCCGGCACCTGCAGGTTTCGTAAACGGTGTGTACACCCAGGAGTCCAGGAGATTCAGAGAAACAAACATGGACTTCCTTGTTGCTGCCAACAAAACTTTCGGCGATTTCGGTGTTAACCTGACTTTTGGCGGAAACCAGATGAAACGTCGTACTGATGTAAACAGCGTGCAGGTAACGGACTTCGTTGTACGTGGTTTGTACACCGTTCAGAATGGAAGGTTGAAAGATCCGACGTATGATATGTCTCAACGCGGCGTTAACTCACTGTATGGCTCAGCCGAAGTTTCCTATAAAAGAGTACTTTACCTGAATGGAACTTTGCGTAACGACTGGTTCTCTACCTTGTCACCTGAGAACAGAAGTATTTTATATCCATCTGTTTCACTCGGTTACGTATTCTCGGAACATCTTAAAGGTCTTTCATGGCTTGACTTTGGTAAGTTCCGCGCTGCATATGCAGAAGTGGGTAGTGATACTGATGTGCCCCCATATGCCGGACAGTTATTTTATGGCATCAGTGCAAGTTTGTTTCCCAACCCATCCGGTAACGGACAACCTGTAGGTGGTCCTTCCGGTACAACGCTGCCAAACGCGAACCTTCGCCCGATGCGCGTGTCAGAAGTGGAACTCGGTCTTGAAATGAAAATGTTCGATAACCGCCTGGGCCTTGATCTGGCAGTGTATAATAAAATTACCACTGATCAGATTGTGCAGGCACAGATTTCCGACGCTTCCGGTTTTGTTGACACACGTATCAACAGTGGTAAAAGCCGTAGCCAGGGTATTGAAGTTTTGCTGACAGGCACACCATTCGAATCCAGGAATTTCAGCTGGACAATTACTACCAACGTGACTTACAATACAACTAAAGTACTCAGTCTGCTGACCGATAAAGAAGGTGAGCGAATCACTGTTGGTACGCACGTATTCAATGGTGAACTCCGCCAGATCGTAGGTAAGGAAATGGGGCAGATTGCAGGTTTCGGATATAAAAGAGATGCAAAGGGTCAGCAGATCTTTGGTGGCAATGGCTTACCCTTACGCACAGACGATTTGATAAACTATGGCAGTGCCCTGCCGAATTGGTTTGGTGGTATTACCAACTCATTCAATATTTATGGTATTAACTTTTCGTTCCTGATCGATTTCAAACTCGGCAACCTGATGTTGTCTGGTACCAATTTCAACGCTTACCGTCATGGTCTGCATAAAGTGACGCTGGAAGGCCGTGAAGGTGGTGTTATCGGAAAAGGGGTCGATATCAATGGGAATCCAAACACAGTAGCAGCACCCGTTCAGGATTACTGGTCAGTGGTTCGTTCACAGGCGCTTGTTGAACCTGTTATATACGATGGCGGCTACTGGAAACTGCGTCAGTTGGCTGTTGGATACGACTTCACCCGGTTCCTCCCACGCAACTTCCTGATCAAAGGCGTGAAACTGAATTTTGTTGCAAGCAATGTTCTCATCATCAAAAAATGGGTGGATAACATTGACCCTGAAACTTTCGGTTATACATCTGATAACCTTGTGGGAATGGAATCAACAGGCTTGCCTTCTACCAGAGGACTTGGCTTTAACCTTAACGTTAAATTCTAATTGACCGGCCATGAAAAAAATCATATTTAAAAGTATAATAGCAGGCGTTCTATTAAGTTTTGCTGCCTGCGATAAAAAATTCGATGATCTCAATACCAACCAAACAAGTCCGACGGCAATCGATCCGGCATTTGAGTTGAACCAGGCGATCATCAATGCTTCATACACTACAGGAACCGTTATTTACGAAACGTCGATTGTTCAGCAGATGGTTACGCCCAACTCAGGTGTATTAACCGGCGCCAATTATAACCAGGACAATCGTCTTTCTACGGATGATAACTGGGTACAGTATTACAGGAATGTAATCCGGAATACCAAGGACATCATTCGTCTCCTAAAGGACAAGCCTGAACGTTCCAACCTGTTACAGATGACCAGGATATTCCAGGCCTTCACGTTTATGGTACTTACCGATAGTTACGGTGATATTCCATATTTTGAAGGTGGAGGAGGTTATGGTGATCAGATATTTTTTCCAAAGTACGATGCACAGGAAGCGATATATGACGATATCATCAAAGAACTGACTGAAGCCAGCGCAGCTCTCGATGCTTCCAAACCAATTGAAACAAGTGATGTGTTCTATAGTGGAAACATTGTTTTGTGGAAGAAATTCGGGTACTCTTTACTGTTACGCGCTGGAATGCATTTATCAGAAGTAAATGCAACCAAGGCACAACAGACAGTGGCCGCAGCTTTTGCCGGTGGTGTGATCACGAATAATGCTGAAAACGCTGTAGTACGTCATGATCCCAACTTCCAGTCACCGATAGGCGGTATGTTGAATTCTACAGAAGCCGCCAACTGGTACCTGGCTGCTCCGTTTGTGGATCACCTCAAGGCCAACAACGATCCGAGGCTTTCGGCTATCGCTATCCGTTATAAAGGTGCAAAATCTGGTCCTGAGCAGACTCCGGCCATCGGAACCACTGCACCGGCTGACCAGATAGGTATGCCGATGGGCTACGACAATGGTACAATTGCGCCTGTTGCTGCAGCTCTGGGGCTTGCCAGCTTTTATGATTTCAGCCAGGTGGACAGGAGAAGGCTGGTGAAAGTAAATTCACCGATTTTTCTCGTCACCGCAGCGCAGAATAATTTGTTACTGGCAGAAGCTGCACAACGGACCTGGATCACAGGAGATCCGGCTGCATATTTTGAAGCAGGCGTCCGTGCTCACATGTTGCAGATGGCTGCTTACGATCCCTTGTCAGCGATACCAGCTGCCGATATTAATACCTATATCGCCAATCATCCATATGATCCGGCAAATGCACTGAAACAAATCAATACAGAATATTGGATTGCTTCTTTCCTTAATGGACCTGAAGCATGGGCGAATTTCCGTCGTTCCGGTTATCCAACGCTGACAAAGAATCCATATCCTGGCGCTGATATCAGCGGTAATTTCATCAACCGGCTTACTTATCCCAACAGTGAAATATCCGTGAATAAAGCTAACATGGATGAGGCAATCAGTCGCCAGGGAGCGGACAACCTGGATACAAAAGTATGGTGGGATAAATAAAAGCGCTCTTTTTGCAATAGCGTGTTACTAACCCAATAAAACAGTGAATGACCCATCTCCGTAGAGACGCAATGCATCGCGTCTCTACGGGTTACCAATCGGTCATTCACTTCTTTTATTTTAAAAACAATGGTATGTATATGATCCGGAAAACGTTGTTCTTTATTGTCGCAGCGTTCTTATCCTTCCAGACTTTCGGACAGCAGCTGTCAAAAGAAGAAATTATTTTCCTGACGCCTGAATGGAAAGGCGAAAGGTTCCCTGACGGCCGACCAAAAGTACCGGATAACCTGCTGGACAGGATGAAACTGGTAACACTAGAAGAGGCGTGGGCGGTGCTCAAAGGATCAAACTTTAAACACCAGTATGATGATGGCTGGATGATGATCAATCCTGACAGCGTACTTGTGGGTAGAGCTGTGACTGCAGTATTTGTTCCTGGTCGTCCGGATATTCATCGTGTGATTGATAAAAAAGGGCATGAGAAGGATGGCCGTGTAAAGTCACAGAATTCATGGACGATTGACATGCTTACTAAACGCGACGTGTATGTCGTTGATCAGTTTGGTGCGCATGAAGATGGGCCAACGATTGGAGATAATCTCGGCAATTCGATCTATACAAAAACAGGCAATGGTATTGTGTATGACGGAGCGGTGCGTGATATCAACGGGTTAAAAGAAATGAAGGGATTCACTTCTTTTTTCAGGACCTATCATCCTTCACATCACCTCAACAATCCCGATGGTGAACTTAACACAACGCTGATATGGATCAATTCGCCTACGCGTATCGGTAAGGCGACAGTTATGCCGGGTGATGTTGTACTCGGGCGTGATGGCGGTGTGATTTTTATTCCTCCGCATATGGCAGAAAAAGTGGTGAAAACGTCAGAGATCGTGAGGCTCAGGGACATGTTTGGTCACCAGCGCCTGCGTGAACAGAAATATACACCGGGGCAGATCGATTCAAGATGGTCAGAAGAAATTGAAAAAGATTTCATGCAGTGGTTAAATGATCATATCAATGAACTTCCGGTACCAAAAGAACAAATTCAGAATTATTTAAAAACCAGGACCTGGTAAATCTATTTCCATGAATCAGAACAACAGAAGATCATTTCTCCGGAAAGCTGCACTGGCCGGAGCTTTTGCGCCTCTTGCATCATTCGGTCAAGGTTTGGAAGATGCTGTGGAAAACACACCCAAAGCATCTGTTCCTTCTGACCTGAAAATCACAGAAATCAAATGCGGCTATATACGCAATGGCCATAGTCTTTTTGTAAAAATTTACAGTAATCAGAATATTTGGGGTTGTGGCGAGGGAGTTGATGCAACGCCTGGCACTTATCACCTCGTGAAAATGTTTGAGCAAAGACTGAAAGGTAAAAATCCGCTCAATGTACATCGCCTGTTTGAAGATATTCGTCGGGGTGGATTTTTTGAAGGCGCGCAATCCGGAATGTTTGTGGCTGTACTCACGGCTGTGGAAACAGCACTTTGGGATCTCGCCGGTAAAGCATTGAATCTGCCGGTGTACCAGCTGTTGGGTGGAAAGTTCCGGGATAAGATCCGTGTTTACTGTGATACAGCTTTGTATCAGAACAATCTTCCTACACCAAAAGATTTTGCTGATGCAGCTTTGAAGGCGAAAAGCATGGGCTTTAATGCCATCAAGTTTGATCTTGACCAGGCCAATGATCCTGCAAAATATGATCGGTATAACTGGACGGCAAGCCCCGGTGAACTGAAGCGAATGTACGACCAGGTTGCCGCCGCACGGGAAGCAGTGGGACCGAATATTGACATCTGCATCGATATGCATGGAAGATACGACTCACCCACGGCACACGCCATCGCTAAACGCCTGGAGCCTTTAAACCTGATGTGGCTGGAAGAACCAATTCCCGCCGAAAATGTTGAAGCTTATAAAAATATTACCGACTCCACCAGTACACCGATCTGCGCAGGTGAAAATCATTATCTCGCGTACGGTTTCAGAAGAATGCTGGAGATTGGCGCAGTCGATATCATTATGCCTGATTTACAGAAAGCTGGTGGTTTAGGTGAAGCACAACGCATCGCCAATCTTGCGAACCTGTATTATATTCCGTTTGCGCCGCATATGGTCGCATCATTTCTTGGAGCGATGGCTTCATGCCACGTCTGCGCATCGGTTCCTAATTTTCTGATCCTCGAATGGCAGATCTATTTTCATACTGATCCGATGTTTAAGGAGATTGTAAGTTTCGAAGGACCAATGGTTACCAATAGTTTTATCACACTATTAGAAAAACCGGGGATTGGCGTCGAGATCAATGAAGAGGGCATGAAGAAATACGCGACTAAAGGCGTTCCGTTTTTCGAGTAAACATATTGAAACAGATGTTGGCGAATCGCAGACGAAAAAATTATCGTCTGCGATTTTTTTTAACAATTGGTGCTGATTAATTTCTCATCTGTCGGAAATCTCCCTGTTAATGTCGTTTACGCACAGTGTGTTTCTGCTGGCATACCTGCATTTTTGTATTGTTATAATCGTTGCGATTATAAATGATAAGCGATTGTTTAAACTTAAATTTCAGCTTATGGCAACAGTTCAGAAAATAACACCAAATCTCTGGTTTGCAAATGAAGCAGAAGATGCTGCAAAATTCTATGTTTCCGTATTCGACAATTCCAGCATGGGAGATATTACAACATATACTGCTGCAGGACAGGAAATACACAAGATGAAACCAGGGTCAGTAATGACTGTTGAATTTACACTCGATGGTCAGCGTTTTATCGCACTGAATGGAGGTCCGGTCTTTAAATTCAATGAGTCAGTTTCATTTGTGGTGACTTGCGAAACACAGGAAGAGATTGATTATTACTGGAATAAACTTTCGGAAGGCGGTGATCCGCACGCGCAGGTATGCGGATGGCTGAAAGATAAATTCGGACTTTCCTGGCAGGTCGTTCCATCGATGCTGGACAAATTGTTTACATCGAAAAATAGGGAAAAGAAAAGTCATGTAATGGAAGTGATGATGAAGATGAAGAAGCTGGATATTGCAGAGCTCGAAAGGGCGGCGGAAGGTGAATTAGCGTAATCAGCCGCAATTATTACTGTAAAATCAATTGCCCTGTCAGTTATGGCTGGGCAATTTAATTTTCACAACAGTTTGCGGTAAAGCTTTAACTTCTATCTTTAAGACATTCAAATTTTTTTTGCCGGCTCACTTGAATAAAAAAGTTTAATGCAACTAAAAAGAATTACACTCATCCTTTTGGTGTTTAGTCATTTGCTATATGTGCATGTGGAGGCTCAAACCTGGCAGGATACTGTCACGCTCATTGAAAAGGCGTTTTCAAGATACACATCGAATATCCCGGGCTGTCAGTTAGCCATCAGTCGAAATGGAAATCTTTTATTTTCTAAAGCATGGGGCATGGCAGATATGGAGCACAACATCAGTCTTACAAAAGAATCCGTGACAGAAGCAGGATCTGTATCCAAGCAATTTACGGCTGCATGTATTTTATTGCTGGAGCAGGAAGGAAAATTGTCGCTTGATGATGATGTACGGAAATATGTACCTGAAGTACCTGACTACGGGAAAACGATCACATTGCGCCACATGATGCAGCACACCAGTGGCCTCAAAGACTGGGGAAGTGTTGCAGGAATTGCCGGTTGGCCACGTTCAACAAAAACATACAATAACGACGATGCAGTTTATATCATCAGCAAACAGAAGACACTGAATCATCCTCCTGGAGAAGAGTATATTTACAGCAATTCCAATTACAATTTGTTTGCAGTTATTGTAGAACGGGTCAGTGGAAAATCTCTTGCAGAATATTCGAAACGGAAAATTTTTGAGCCGGCTGGAATGACGCATACCGAATGGAGGAATGATTTCAGAAAGATTGTGCCGGGAAGAGCTTTGGCTTATGCAAAAGAACGCAATGTGTACGAGACCGACATGCCCAATGAATATGTGTATGGCAATGGCGGATTACTTACAACTGTTGAGGATCTTGTGAAATGGAACGATTATTATCTTAATGGAAAATTGGGAGATCCGTCGCTCCTTGCCAGGCAGTTAACTACCAATCCTTTAAGTGACGGCTCAAAAGGATATTATGGCGCGGGCTTGCGGATAGATTCAGTGAGGGGATGGAAATCGATTGCGCATACAGGGGCGACAGCTTCTTATCGCGCCAGCCTTGCATACTATCCGGATGCATCTCTCACTATTGCCTGGCTGAGTAATAGTTCCGAATTTGATGGGCAGGCGGATGTCGTTGGAGCGGTGCGAAACATTTTTCTTTCCGATAAAACGAAGAGTGCAGAGAAATTGACAGCAGCCGTCTATGCGGTTTCAGAAAAAGATTTGCAGAAATATGCAGGCTGGTATAGAAATCCAAAAACCGGTACAGGAGTAAAGCTTCAGGTAAACGATGGAAAACTAACCGACGGAAATGGAAGCTCCCTGCAACCTATAGCCGAAAATCAATTTAATTTTCGCGGCGGAAAAGTTATAATGATTCCTGGTAATCCGAGAAAGATAAACCTTATCGGTAATGGGGAAACAATTGTATTTGAAGAAGTCGCTGCATCGTCAAATGATCCAGAAATTTTGCAGGAGTACATCGGTGTATTTTATTCCGACGAAACAGAATCGCGGTTCACTGTTTTTGTTAAAGACGGAAGACTCATATTGCACCGCGATCCCAAATACGATCAGATTTTGACGGCCAGCTACAAGGACGCATTTTTCTTTCCTGGATCTGTGATCGTTTTTATGCGTGATAAAAAAGGAAAAGTGGATCGTTTGCAGGTGAACGTTGGCCGCGCGAGAAATGTGGTTTTCGAAAAAATAAAATGAAACCGGAATTTTTTCGCCAGGTATCCGATCCGCCGCGGCGGATCGGATACCTGGGAGCTTTCAGGAATTTCGAATGCATTTTTGATAATTCCAGGTGAAAAATACTTTTGATGAACAGAATATCCTGTTCAATTGGAGAGGATTTTCACTTTGCGGGGAATTATTTCACTACAAATTCCAATTCAAAAAATTCCTTGTCTTCTTTCGGAATTTTTTTACCGAGATCCTCATCAAATAATCGGTTAAGATTATTCCCTGCAAGATCCTCTAGTCCGCCTTCGATTTCAATAATGTATTTTCCTTTTTGCCAACTCAACTCAGGAATAAACCTAGCCGCATTTCCTTTTTCATCAACCAATAATTTCCCGTGGATATAGCTCCGGTTTCCATCTTTGAATCGCAATGCTTTTTCAAGCACCACATGATCCATGGATTCAGGGAATTCAATAATCAATTCGTTCACGGTACCAGCTTTCGGGATATTGATTTTCCAGTCACGAACATCAGGAGAAACAGAATCCCGCTTTGAAGTGAAAAATGTTTTTGTGTACACCGATTTCAACGGAAGTCCCTGTTTGCTTTCCCAGGCGGAATCGATATACAATTCATATCGATCGCCAGGCAACATCGGTGGACCCATTCGGAGATTTGGCTGCAATCCTCGCTTGATCCTTCCCGGATCCATCCAGACCGTGAGCACTGTGCTCTCGTGGTTCCAGAGTTCCGGGGAAAGTTCAAGAAAAACTTCGCCTAACGTATCCCGTTCATTTCGTATCAGGTGAATATATTTCAGTGCCACACCTTCCCGCATCTGAACAGAGAATTCAAAAGTCCATTTCAGAAGGTTCGAAGGTAGCGTATCGCCTGCCGGATACACTGCTTTTACTATCGGCGCGGAGTCTGCATCTGGCAAGGGAATGGAAAACTGACCAATATTGACACTATCTTCTCTTATTTCATATTTTAACCCACGCGTGAATGGTACAATAGGAGTGAAAATCAACATGTCGCCTGATTTGTTCATCGTACCCAATACCGCAACATTTTTTCCTGAAAGAAAAATATGTACGGAATCGGGATGGTGGATATGTGCTGCACTCATCGGAATTTTCACAGCAACTGCTTTGTCATCTTGCCAAAGCAATGATAACTGATCCGTTGCTTTCTCAGAATTGCAGGCCGTAACCAGAAATAAAAAAATCAGACGCTGTCTGATTTTTTTATGGTATTGTATAAAAATTTTGTTCATCACGAGAGGATCCAATCCTGCAATGTTACCAGGTCAAGATCACCATTGGGTTTGCGTTGTATTACGACAACTTTGGAGTCATCGATCTTATCCATCTGCAGCACATTTACCATCGGCAGGTTTACGAAAGCAACTCCTGCTGTGGAAAAACTTTCTTTGATGGGTTCAGTAAGTGAACCATCATAGGTTGCAATATTGTCATACCTCACACGCATGATTGGCCGATTGCTGTTCGACATCAGCAGCACATTCTTTCCGCCTCTTGAAATAGTGACCATGTCCAGCGGAGAATTACCTGCACCAAATTCAGCAACTGTTCTTCCTTTTACGTGCTGTCCGTCTTTCAGTTCGTCAAGAGGAAAGAGTACCAGCGGTGTGCATGTATAGCTGGCCACCAGGTATTTTTTACCATTCAATTCTGCGGTGGTAAATGTTTTTATGGGAGCATGGGTTTCATATTTGCCATGTGCTGCGTGGAAAATTTCCAGTGTCGTCGCCTGTTCTTCTTTCGTAACAAAAGGGAACTGTATTCTCCTGAAGGTAGATTTGAATTGCTGGTTGGAGAGCCCGCTGACATATAATGCGCCATCAGCATATTGCATGTCAGAAATGGTATTATCGCGGGGGGAGCGGCCATTTTTATCAGTGGTATCCACCGGGGCATTATTCAATGAAGCAGCCTTATACATAACATCTACTAACGGTACAGCTGTGATCTTTTCTTTTTCAATCAATAGTAAAGCTGTAGAGCCATCTTTCAATTGTGCTGCGCAATAGATTTTTTTTGAAATGGGATTCACTACCATGTCCAGGATCGAAACATTTTTTGCTTCGGTACCTAATACGGTTGCAATTTTCTGATCGAGGTTTTTAACTTCTATTGCAGACACTGATGAAGCAGCTGTTTTGTCTTTCGTATCAATCGCGAAAACGGTTGCCGATTTGGAATCACCAATAAACAGGACTCCATCAGGACCAAAGGCCAGAGCACTGATCGACTTCAGAGCCACCGTTCCTTTTTCGAATCCATACGTATTTTTATTTTTCAGGTGATTGGCGGAAACCAATGCAACAATCCCGGCAAATATGAGCGGGATGAAAATTAATTTTTTCATGGCAGTAGAAATTGATGAGGATATACTATCTAAGTTAAACAAATTATCCGTGCATTTGCAGACTTGATTTGAACACTTATTTTTGATTTCATGATAAATGGAGAAATAAACATCAGGATCATTCTGGAACTTCCACCTCCAGGCATTTGTTTTGCTCTGCAATCAGGCAGTGGGCCTGGTTATACTGTTCTTCAGACGCAATGGTCTGACGGAGGAAATATTATTTTTGAGACCCAAGTTTCCCTGAAGGAATCAAGAGCAGCGGGTGTAGCATTTGATTTCTCCGGAACAACTGTTCAGGGAAAGGCTGGCGAAAGATTCTTTTATATTGATATTGGTACGTATGCGGGTGATATGAAATCAACATGGGCGCGTCGTCTGAAAATTCCACTAACAGGCGTCGATAAATCTACCATTCAGTCTTTGGAAAAAGATCCCACTTTTTTCCTGGAAACTGTCGTCCCTGGTACGGGTAAGGACGGCGGACCAAATTGCGCAACGGTAAAACCCTTTACAGGCTGGAAAGTGAAATCAATGAAGTAAATTTTCTTAGAATCACTTTACGTGATAGTCTCCTGGCAATTCTACCATTCGGACTTTGGCTGTTAAAAAATCCTTAATACATTTTGCATAGCATGGATTTCTGCCCTGCAACCTGATCGGGGCACAAGTTTTTTGGGTGTAAGAAAGTAGCCTGCAAGGATGCAGGCGTATTCTGAAGTTGCACCAGTTGTTCATACTGCTATGTGGTTGACATGAACAGTTGCCTGAACTTCTTCACCATATTGTAAACAGTATGAAAGTATCTACGAATCTGCTCGCTGAAGTTGAGATTAACATTAATTCATCTACAGCTGCAGTCTGGCACGCGCTTACGGATCCGGAAAAGATCAGTAAGTATATGTTTGGTTCACGAGTGGAATCCGAATGGAAAGAGGGGAGTCAGATCATTTGGAAGGGAAATTTCAAAGGAATTGCATTTCGGGATAAAGGTGTGATTGTTGAAATGACACCCGAAAAAATTCTAAGATTTACGCATTACAGTCCTCTTTCAAAACTTCCGGATACACCGGAAAATTATCACATCGTCACTATTGAACTTAGCGGTCATCAAAAATGCACTAACGTAAAACTGACGCAGGACAATAATACAACAGAAGAATCGAAATCACATGCTGAAGAGAATTGGTCAATGATGCTGGAAGGATTGAAAAAATTACTGGAAGAAGAAAAGGCTTGACTGAAAAAGTAAAAATGAATTCACAGTTCTGAACTGTCGAAAGAAAAGATGAAAAATCTTCGTGACAGACTTGAATTAACTATAGGCGACATCACAAAAATTCCTGTCGATGCCATTGTAAATGCGGCTAACCGTTCGCTGCTGGGAGGGGGAGGCGTTGATGGTGCAATCCATCGTGCAGGCGGCCCGGCAATTCTTGAAGAATGCAAGAAGATCAGGGCTGCGCGGGGAGGATGTGATACTGGCGATGCCGTAGTTACAACCGCCGGACTCCTGCCAGCTAAATGGGTGATTCATACCGTGGGTCCCTATTGGAAAGGTGGTCAGAACAGTGAAGCTGCATTACTGGCATCCTGCTATAGAAAATCATTGAAGCTGGCTGCCGGATTGGGTTGTGAGAATATTTCGTTTCCCAATATCAGTACCGGGGTCTACGGCTATCCAAAGGAAGCAGCGGCATCTATAGCGCTGGATGCCATAGCCGGATACGTTGCTCAAGAGACTCTGCCGTCTAAAATTATATTGGTCTGTTTTGACCAGGAAAATCACTCGATCCTGCAACTTCTTATTAATCAATAGCCTACCTGACAGAAATTTCTACTGCATTTTTTTGAAGATGTGATGCCTTAAGCGTTAAAATTTTTTAAATTTTCCGAATAAGATTATATTTGAAAGTCTTCGTAAAAAGCAAACTCGATCAAGCCTGCCATTTGATCTGTGCCAAAGAGCCGAACAGACCGGTAGCCGGACCGGTATAACTTTCCGAACAGTCATATTTTATTTTAATTTATAAGTTATGCATCGTCGTAAACTGCTTCAATCAGGGTTATTCACCATTGGTGCTTTAACAGGGTTACCTCATATCAGCCTTGGCGCATTTGGCAACCAGCCGTTACCGTTAGATAAGGAAGGAAATATTATTCGCAGTCCGTTGGTAAGGGAAGTATTACCAGGTCTGCGAATGGATCCCCCTGCATTGCTCGCCAAACTCAATGCAAATGAAAATCCTTACGGTCCGTCGGAACTCGCACAGAAAGCAGTGAACGAATCGGTTGTCCGCGGAAATCGGTATGCATGGAAAGAATTGTTTGAACTGATCAATAAGATCTCGGTAAAAGAGGGTGTTCCTGCAAATCATATCATGATGGGGCCAGGTTCATCTGATTTGCTGGAAAAAGTAGCGATCATCAGTTTTATGAAAGGTGGAAATATTGTTTCTGCTGATCCGACTTATATGTCACTCGTTAATGTTGCACAGGCGGTAGATGCAAAATGGAAAGCCATCCCCTGCAAAGAAGATTGGTCGCACGATCTCAAAGCCATGCTGGCTGCAATCGATGGGGATACCAAACTTGTTTATATATGTAATCCGAATAATCCCACCGGTGCAGTTACCTCCGGAAAAGAGTTACGTGAGTTCTGCCTTGCAGTACCAGAAACAGTTCCTGTTTTTGTTGATGAAGCTTATATGGAACTGGCCACAGGTTCAGGTACGGAGAGCATGGTTGACCTGATCAAAACAAAGAAGAATATCATTGTCGCCCGTACATATTCAAAGGTGATGGGATTGGCGGGTATCCGTGTAGGTTATATTGTAGCGAGCCCGGAATTTATAAGCAAGATTGATAAGATTACCCGCGGTGGAATGGGTATCGCATATACATCCATTTATGCTGCAACAGCGAGTATGGATGATCATGCATTCCAGGAAATGACCATCGCGCGGAATAATGAAGTGAAGAAATTTGTTTGCGGAAATCTCGACAAAATGGGATACAGGTATATTCCTTCTTATACCAATTTTGTGCTATTCCCTATCACAGTACCCGGCAAAAAATTCCTTGCGGATATGGAGTCAAAAGGTGTTGGCGTACGTGTGTTCCAGGTGAAAGGAAAAACCTGGTGTCGGGTGAGTATGGGTACCATGGATGAAATGCAGCTTTTTGTAAATACGCTTCAGGCGATGAGCTGATAGTGTTCCATTTTCAGATTGATGAGTATAGCACTGCAGAAAACGATCACTCTTTTGTTGCTGATTCTTCTGGGTATGCTGATCCGTGGCAGATTTAAGCACGCATCAGCCATAAGCGGTATCAAAGAAGTAATCCTTACCATCGCCTTGCCTTCTACTATCTTCATCGCTTTGATGAAAGTGGAAATGGACGCGGCAATGATCATCGTTCCATTGATGACGTTGATGTTTAACCTGCTCCTGTTTTTTACAGTACCATTATTCTTTCCATTCCTCGGGCTGGAAAAAAATAGTCCCACAGGAAGAACATTGATGATGCTGATCCCATCACTTGCACCAGGGCTTTCCTGCTTCCCATTCGTTGCAGAATTTTTAGGTCAGAAGAGTTTAGCTATGGCTGCACTCGCAGATGTCGGTAACAAATTTTTTGTGTTGATATTTTTATATGTGGTGGCACTGAATATGTTTCTTGCAAACGGAGCCCTGGAAAAAATAAATTTCTCTTCCAGGTTAAAAAAATTACTCGCGAACCTGGTGAAAGAACCAGTGAACGTACTCATTATCGTTGCAATAACACTACTTGCACTGGGATTGAATTACACAACATTACCCGCAGTAATTACTGACCTGATGGATAAAACGAGTGCGATGATGACGCCATTAGTGTTGATATTTATCGGGCTGGCAGTGCAATTAAAGGAAAGCCGCAAAAAGCTCGTGGTTTCTGTTTTGTTTCTGCGTGCCGGGATCACGATGATCATCAGTTGTCTCGTCATCACTTTGTTACACATCACTCAACCTAATATGGCCTTGCTTGCGGTGGTATTACCCCTGAGCTCGGCCAGTTTCTGGCCGCTGGCGCATATTTCAGCATTTAATGACAGAGAAGATCAGCGCGGTCTCAGCCAGGAAAGAAGAACTTTCGATCTCGAACTTGCAGTACTGATTCTTTCATTTTCATTACCATTTTCTACAGTACTGATTCTTGGTATTCTTTCCGCAGGAACATTCTTTGTACATCCGCTCGTTTTGTTGGTTGGCGGACTGGCGCTGATCCTGCTCGGGGCAATTCCGTATATCAGGAATTATAGTCATCGCTTTTCAAGATCGGTAAGATAAAATTACTTCCTTCCATTACATTTATCGTCGCATACAAAATTACTAACGCCGATGGATATTCGTATACGTAAGTCTGAAAACGCGGATATACCGCTGATATACCGGATGATCCTGGAGTTTGCCATCTTTCAGCAAACGCCGGAAAAAGTAAAAGTCACCATCGATCAGATGCATCAAGATGCTGATATTTTTCGCTGTCTTGTTGCGGAAAACGAAAATGGTGACCTGGTAGGTTATGCCTGTTTTTACTATGCATATTATTCCTGGACGGGAAAAGTTTTGTACCTGGATGATCTGTATGTGAAAGAAGAGTATCGGGGAAGAGGATTGGGGCAGTCTTTTTTCGATGCACTTATAAAAGAAGCAAAGTCGGGCAGTTGTAAAAAGATGCGCTGGCAGGTTTCCCGATGGAATGAGAAAGCAATTCAATTTTATAAACATATCGGGGCGACGATCGATGATGTGGAGATGAATTGTGATCTGACATTTAAGTAAGTAATGAGAAGCAGGAAGTGAGGGGTGGCCTGCCAGCCGTCAGGAAGGTTAAAGTTGAAGGATTAAACCTGGAAGAATGAATGCCTTTCTCAACAGCGCCTGGCATCAGGCAGGGGCAAAATTGAAAGTGTAATGTTTTAAGTCGTTGGTAATAAGGTAGTCGATGAGAGTGAAAATTCTGTAATTATGAAATAAATCAGATGTTCTGCTCATATACCTGAATTTCTGAAATCCAAATGTAGCAGCACTGTAACCGTCTGTTTATTTCTGCGTCAGATGGACTAAAAATGTCCGACAAAAAGATCAGCACTTACGAAGCGGGTTTTTATGGCCTGATGTGCCTTATTGCTCCAGTATTATTTTCTGTTTCTGTTTTTTTCTGGAAAGACGGAGAATATTTACCGACCGGTGCCGTACTGATGAATTTGTCCATGGTATTCTGGGTGCCCGTGATGTTCTATCTTTTTGGTTTAATAAAAGAAAAAGCACCACTCTATTATTGCATTGGACTCGTATATGCTTTGTATGGTACTGTCATCGGTGGAACTGCATTTGGGTACCTTGGTTTTTTTACCAACATTTTTGAAATTTCACACCGGGAATATCTTGAAAAACTGGCCACGCATACTTTGGGTTCCAATCTTTTGTTGTTCTGGGCAGGACCTGCATTCCCATTATCATTACTAATTCTTTCCATTGTTTTGCTTCGGAAGAAAGCATTGGAAACCTGGATATGCATTTTACTGATGATTGGTGCTATTTTATTTCCTGTAAGTCGCATACTGAGAATTATTTCAATTGCACATATCGCGGATGTATTTTTATCTGTTCCGATAGTCTGTACAGGATGGACGTTGATGAAAAAACAAAGGTCAGGTACAATTAAAAAACCAATACCTTTTCGTCATTCCAACAATTGAACCTTCAACAATTTTTAACGTTATCGGGATCGGATTTGTATCTACATTCATCAAAATAATTTCAGATGCGAAAGATCATTCTCAACCTGGCACTCAGCCTTGATGGATTTATTGAAGGTCCAAATGGTGAATATGACTGGTGCCTCACTGACCAGGATTATGGCATGACAGATTTTTTCAAAAGAATTGATGCTGTTTTTATGGGAAGAAAATCATGGGAAATGACCAGGGATATGACAGATCCTGTGCCAGGAATGCCTATACTAAAGGAGTATATTTTTTCCAACACATTGAAGGAAGCAAAGCCAGGACAAACCGTAGTGTCGGGTGATATTATTAAGGCCATAAATGAGATCAAAGAATTACCCGGAAAAGATATCTGGCTTTTTGGCGGCGCTTCGCTTAACAAGTCATTAATGAATGCAGGTCTTGTTGATGAATACTCACTTGCTGTACATCCATTGTTGTTAGGCAGCGGAAAAATTTTATTTACAGGCATCGAACACAGGATACCTTTGAAATTAAAATCTGCAGTTCCCTATTCTTCAGGATTGGTAATCCTCACTTATACCCACGGGTAGTTCAGGCATATCATCATTAAAAAACAGGCATATGGCTTCAAAAATATTTCTCAATCTCCCGGTCGCAAA
This sequence comes from Pollutibacter soli, assembly GCA_029269725.1. GTDB lineage: Bacteria > Bacteroidota > Bacteroidia > Chitinophagales > Chitinophagaceae > Pollutibacter > Pollutibacter soli. The sequence continues at coordinate 56,381 of JARJHS010000010.1, forward strand.
CCTGGAACGATCAATTGAGTTTTTTACACACCTGGGCTTCCGTTTTAATCCGCAGTTTACAGACGATAAAGCAACCTGTATGGTCATCAGTGAGCAGATTTATGTGATGTTACTTACGGGTGAGCGTTTCCGTGATTTTACCACAAAGGAGATTTGCGACACGGAAACTTTTGCGGAAATGATTGTTGCTATTGACGCCGAAAACCGCGAGGCTGTTGATGAAACCGTTGATAAAGCTATGGCTGCCGGCGGGCTGGAATCCAGTGCCACACAGGATTATGGCTGGATGTATGTGCGCAGTTTCCAGGATCTGGACGGGCATTTGTGGGAAGTCCTGTATATCGATGAAAGTGCGGTTCCGGAAGGATGAAGACCGAAGTGCGATTGAGTTTAATGTGGTGGAACGTTAAACGTATAACGTTTAACGTTAGCTCTTGTTGGTGTAAAATTCATTTCAATCGGCCGGGATTTCTCCAATGTGTATTATAGATCTTAGAATTATCAACATTTAGCTATACCACAAGCTGACAAAAATTATCTGCTGCCTGCTGCTCCTGTTCACGGTAACAATTTTTCCATTATATTACAGATCACCTCTAATCATTCAAAAAAGATGGAAGCAATCGTACAGGAACATTCAGAGAAAGGCGGTGCATTTGTATATTATCTCGATCAGCGAAAACTGGCAGAGATGGTGTATGTGATGGTGAACGACAAAAAGATGATCATTGATCACACAGAAGTGGATGAATCGCTGAAAGGCCAGGGAGTGGGGAAACGATTGCTCGAACGCCTGGTAAACTTCGTACGCGAAAATAATATCAAGGTAATTCCCCTTTGTCCGTTTGCTCATGCGACTTTTAAACGGATGCCTGAGTGGCAGGATGTATTGGAATAGAGGGCAGGCAGGAAGGAGGCAGGAGAGAACAGCTATCTGCTTTAATCAAAACTGGCATAAGTAAGGAGGCGGAAGCCAGGAGAGAGTAGCGAACATCGAAAAGCCGGAATACAAAAGCCAGGCTTTTGCATTTCCAGATACAACGCAGGAAATTGTAATTTAGCTATCAGGATCACACACTGCTCAGTCAACAGCTTACGTTAAACGTTCAACGTTCAACGTTTAACGTTCCACGTTCAACGTTCAACGTTACACCTAATGCCTTTAATGCCCATATACCTGGATAACAACGCTACCACTTTACCTGATCCGCGGGTAGTGGAAAAAATGTTACCCTTTCTCACTACGCATTATGGCAATGCTGCGAGTGCAACTCATTTCTATGGTTGGGAAGCAAGAGATGCTGTTGAAGAAGCCAGAGAGAAACTTGCCGGACTTCTGAATGCCGATGCAAAAGAAATGGTGTTTACCAGCGGCGCCACCGAATCGATCAATCTCGCATTAAAAGGTGTGATGGAACAATTCAGTGGAAAAGGAAGTCACCTGGTTATTTGTTCAACTGAACATAAGGCAGTTCTTGATACTGCAAAACACCTTGAAAGTTCAGGCAAAGCGGTTTCCATCGTTCCTGTAAATGAGCAAGGCATTATTGATCTTGTTAAACTGGAATCAGCGTTCCGGCCGGATACGGTGATGGCTGCTGTTATGCTGGCAAATAACGAGACAGGCGTTATACATCCTGTTAATGAAATTGCAAACATCACGAGAAAACATGGTGCATTGTTTTTTTGTGATGCAACACAGGCTGCAGGAAAAATCCCGATTGATGTAAACATTCTGGGAATAGATTTGCTCGCGTGCTCAGCTCATAAGATGTATGGACCAAAAGGAATCGGTGCATTGTATATCAACAAAAAATCTGCAGCCTCAAAACTCATTGCACAAATGGATGGCGGTGGTCATGAGCGCGGGTTCAGAAGTGGTACGCTGAATGTACCTGCAATCGCTGCTTTTGGCGAAGCCGCTGAAATCAGCAGAAAGGAGATGGATGTTGACCGGCAAAGAATATCTCAGTTGAGGGACGCACTCGAACAAAAACTAACGGGTTCCGGCAATGCCTACATCAACGGGCACCCGAAAATCCGTATGTACAATGTGACCAATATCTCGTTTCCCGGACTTGAACCTCAGCGGTTCATGATGGCGCTTTCAAAACATATTGCTGTTTCTTCAGGCTCTGCGTGTACATCGGTTGTACAGGAACCCAGCTACGTACTGAAAGCAATGGGATTGAACGATGAACGCGCGAGAAATGCCTTCCGTTTCAGCCTGGGGCGATTTACCACTGAGGAAGAAGTATATACGGCAGGTGATGTTGTACTGCAAACACTTTCTCGATTCAGAAGCTGATTGAGTTTTCAGGAATTTTTTAATCGTGCCTTGCGCCTCCCGCTACTTTAAACACATGAAGTAATTGCGGAAATAATGAATCCATCGTTTCTTCAACACCGCGAACCGAACCAGGAAGCGTGAGGACCAATGTATCTTTTATAAAGCCCGCAACTCCCCTTGATAACATTGCATAAGGTGTTCTTTGCTGCCCGTAATTACGCGCTGCTTCCATTACGCCGGGAATCTCCCGGTCAATTAAAGGTTGCAGGGATTCAGGTGTTACATCACGTGGTGAAAGACCCGTACCACCAGTGAATATTGCAAGCTGGAAACCTGTTTCACTTAAAAGCAATGCGTTGTTTTGAATGCTTTCTTTATTATCAGCTATGATGAAATATTTAGAAACTTCGATCCCGTGTTTTTTTAGTTTGGAAATAATCGCAAGACCTGACTTATCTTCCTTTTCTCCTGCAGCAATACTGTCTGAACATACGATTACGGCTGCTTTGAAGCCAGGTGGAACTTCTTTATTGAAATCCGACTTACCGCCTTTCTTCTGTTCGAGTTTTATGGTTCCGATCTGAACCTGTTTATCGATCGGTTTCAGCATGTCATACATGGTAAGCGCAGTGATCGATGCTCCATGCATTGCCTCCACTTCAACACCTGTTTTGTAAATGGTACTCACTTCCACGGTAACGATCACCTGCAATCCGGATATTTCATGTTTTATCGCTGCGAATTCAATAGGTAATGGATGGCAATCCGGAATCACCATATGCGTATTCTTGATGGCCAGCAAACCCGCGGCGCGAGAAAATTCAAAAATATTTCCCTTGGGTACACGGTTATTCCTGATGGCATCTATTGTTTCTTCTTTTGATACCTCCACTATCGCTGTGGCAATTGCATGCCTGAAAGTAGATTGTTTATGTGTAATGTCGACCATATCAGATATTCTCTTTCCATTGATGTGTTGCGTCGCCGAATAACTCTTTTCCCCAGATCGGTAATTCGGCTTTTATTCTCTCCACCACCTCCTCACAGGCTTCCATTGCGGCTTTTCGATGAGGTGCAGAAGTGAATACAAAAAGACAGATATCTCCTGCCTCGATCTTTCCCAGGCTATGATGTACATGCATACATGTTAAAGTGTATTTCGAAAAAATCTCTTCTCTTATTTCCTGCATTCTCTCCAGCGCCATCTCTTCATACGCCGTGTATTCAATCGCATGAACAGTTTGTTCATTGATTTTATCCGCTCGGATCTGCCCAAGAAATATACTGTGCCCACCGATGCCGGTTTTGGATTTATGTGAGGCAATACTTTCTGCGATAAATGCAGGGGCTACCGGCCCCTGTACAAAAATATTTTTGATTTTTTTCTCAGACATGAGCTGCTTTGTTTTGCGAATCCATCCATTTTACAACTCCGCCATTCACACTGAAAATACCTTCGCCCGAATGTCTCGCATCTGCAAGCATCTCTGCGGCTCTTCGGCTCCTGATTCCAGACTGACAAATAAAAGCCACTTTGCCCACTGGAATACCGGACATTTTTTCTTTGAAAATACTCATGGGTATGCGGAGTGTTTTCAAATCTTCCATTTCCGGAACTTCATCAACTTCGCGAACATCTACTATCAGAATACTTTCATCAGCAAGCATCTTTTTAAGTTCGTTGACAGAAATTCCGTAGCTGTTTCCATTGCAAAGATCTTCATAACGCATGCGCGCAAACGATTCTGCATCTTTAGGAATTAATGACCTGGTTTTTTCTGATGATACCAATTCCAGTTCAAGCCATTGGTTGGTCAGGATATTCAAGGTAAGCAACTTGCCGGTCAACATTTTTCCTACGCCAGATATGAATTTGATCACTTCTGCTGCCATCATAATGCCAATTATTCCAGGCAACACACCAATTACGCCAGCCTCTGCACAGTTCAGTATTTTTCCTGGTGCAGGTGGTTCAGGAAAAAGATCACGATAATGTATACCCTGCACTTCCTGTCCGCTGGTTACATTAAAAACTGCCAGCTGACCCTCATATTGAGTGACGGCGCCATATACAAATGGTTTGCCGGTGAGTACAGCAGCATCGTTAACAAGATAGCGCGTGGCAAAATTATCAGATCCGTCAACGATGATATCAAACCTTGCAAACAATGACAAAGCATTTGATTCATCGAGCCTGGAAGTAATAGCTTCGATATGTACAGACGGATTTAGATCCAGCAAATGTTCCCTTGCAGTAAGAGCTTTTAACTTGCCAACATCCTTCGTATCATATAAAGGCTGCCTGTGCAGGTTATGAATAGCGATGACGTCGTCATCAACAATACCAATGTTACCTACACCTGCAGCAACGAGATAGGAAAGGACCGGGCACCCTAATCCGCCGGCTCCTATCACCAGCACGCGACTTTCACTCAGCTTTTGCTGTGCAGCCATCCCGAACTTGTCCAGGATCAGTTGCCGCTGATATCGTTCTGGTGAAAAAGATTTTGACATAGTTATCCACCGGAAAAAGGAGGCATCAGTACAATCATCATACCCGGCGAAAGCTGCACATTTTCCCGAACCTGTTTTTTATCCACCGCAATGATAAATCCGGTCTCACCAATTGCCGGATAATCCTGCCTGAGTTTTTTCAGGAGGGAGTCCGTATCATTTACCGGATCAACAGTGATTTTATCCGCCCCAAAAACTTCAGTAAGTCTTCCAAATACCTGGATATCCATTACGAACAGGTAGGTTTTTTTTATAAAATGACTGACAAATGCCGTTAAAATTACGGTTTTTTATCCGGCATGTCCCTGCGCAGAAATATCCGGTCAATCATTTGCTGTTCGCAAAATTATCTCCCCCATTTTTCGTTTAGTATCGGAATAAAAGGTTTAAAATCAAGACTTTTAACGATTGATTTAAGATTGAAGAGCGGAAATACTTTTTTTAAAAATGGATATCATGAAGGTGTTGTACCGGATACTGATTTGTTTTTTGCTGTTTATGTCGGTTGGCGAATCCTATGCACAACAAAATCTCCGGGATTCCAGCCGGTCACGAAGAGACTCTGCCGGCTTCAGGAAAGACTCTACCCGTTTCAGAAGAGACAGTACCGGGTTCAGAAATGATTCCACCCGGAGAGGAAGAGGGGGCATTGCAGCACTTTTCGCCGACACAGCAAAACTGACCAGCGCAGATTACCAGTTGCAGATTGAAAAAACATTTGTAATTCTCGATGAGATTGAAAACGGGAGTGTGGCAACTCCGCGTGTACTCAATATCAAAAAACGATTGGAAGGGAGTGATTCCTTACTTGCTATCCTGAAAGATAATATCAACAACAACAAAACAACCCTTAGCCTCAGAAATCTGCAGGTATTCAGAACGATCCTGGATAATCTTCAGAACACGTTAAAGGATCAGCGTGAGGTACTGGATAGTGCTGAAGTTGCGCTGGAAAAATTACGCGATAAGATGAAACCGCTGGTTGGCGATACGATGCTTCAATCTTTGATGAAGGACTCTGTATTGAGGGAACAATTTGCGACACAGGTAAGGGAGATGCGCAGAGGGTTCCGCGGAGCATCGAGGCAGTTGCGTAAGAGTTTCGCAGATCTCAATCTCTTGCAGACACATAATTCTTCCAGCAGCATTACAACTTCACAATTACTGGAGAAAGTGGAAAATCAGCTTTCCAATTCTGCTTCAAGAATATTTGGAAAAGAGTATGGCTTTCTATGGCAGCCTCATAAAACGGGACCGGACACTATAGCTGAAACATCGATTAAAAAAGTGTATGGCGCAGAGCAAAAAGCTGTACGTTATTATTTCAGGGACAGCAGTAATCGTCGTTTGTTTTTGTTGCTGATCGGGTTACTGTTTTTTGTTTGGGTATTCCGGAATATAAGGGCATTAAAAAAACTGAATGCGATATCGGCATTAAATGATTTTCATTTTTCATATCTGCCCTCCGGCTATATTGTGTCGTCGCTGGTGGTGATGTTTTGTATTGCACCGTTTTTTGATCTGCATGCACCATCGACCTACATCGAGATGATGCAGTTTTTCCTTATCATCATTCTCACCATCGTCTGCTGGAAAAAATGGCCGCGGAACCTGTTTACCACCTGGATGGCCATGGTACTACTTTATATTTTGTTTTCACTTTCCCATCATGTCGTCGATCCGGAATTATGGGAGCGGTGGGCTCTCATTGTACTGAATATTTTATCCGTCATTTTCGGAATCCGTTTTTTGAAGAAAATGAAGGATCACCTGCATCTCCGCGGCTTTCTGCATTTCGTGATCGTGCTGCATAATGTGATGAATATTCTTTCGCTGCTGTTAAATGTTTTCGGAAGATATACCCTTGCACAATTACTGGGGACTACGGCGATTTTCGCGTTCATGCAGGCTATCGGGCTGGCTGTTTTCGGGAAGATCTGTATCGAAGCAATTTTGCTACAGGTAAGTACCAGCAGGATAAAACGCGGGCTCACCGTCAACTTTGATTATTCTGAAATGCTGACCAGTTTCCGTCGTGTGATACTGGTGGTGACAACGGTGTTATGGTTGATTGTATTTATTACCAACCTGAACCTGGCATCAGTTGTGTTTAACGGACTTTCGGATTTCCTGTTAACACCACGCCATATCGGAGATGCTTCGTTCACCCTTGGCGGAGTATTGCTGTTTTTTACCATTATCTGGCTGGCGCATATACTGCAGCGTTACGTAGGATATTTCTTTGGAGATGCACAGGGAGATGAAGTGGTTCAGAACAAAAGACAAAGATCACGGTTGCTCATTGCAAAACTGGTTTTGTTATCGATAGGCTATCTTCTCGCCGTTGCTGCGTCAGGTGTTCCGGTCGACAAAATTACGATTGTACTTGGCGCACTCGGTGTTGGTATCGGTCTGGGGTTACAGAACATCGTTCACAATTTTGTTTCAGGGATTATATTGATTTTTGACAGGCCTTTGCAGATCGGAGATATCGTTCAGGTCGGCGATCATGCAGGAAGGGTGAGGGAAATTGGTTTACGTTCGAGCATGCTCACCACCAAAGATGGAGCTGAAGTAATTATTCCCAATGGTGATATTCTTTCCGGACAGATCGTCAACTGGACTTTGCTGAACAATCAGAGAAGAATAACAACTGAAATAGAGGTCAGGGGAAGCGATGATATGGAACAGGTAGCAACAGTGATAAAAAATTCAATCGCTGATTCCCAATATATAGTGAGGGGTCGCGAGCCTCAGGTATTGTTTACAAAAGTGTACGATGATGGTTTCTCCCTTAATCTGGTTTACTGGTGTACGGATGTGGCAAAATCAGAAGAAGCACGCAATGAAATATTTACGCTTTTGAAAAAAGGCCTGGCATTAAACAATCTGAAACTGGAATAATCAGTTCGATGCAAAAATGAGTTTATACGCAGCGATCAGGAGTACTGCCGAAAGCAGGTACTGGATGATGTTGCTTTTGAATTTGAGTGCGCCAAAATACGCGCCGCATAATCCTCCGGCAAATGCTATCACTACATAAACGAAAATATCGTTGTTGAACTGAATCCCTTTCGTGATTTGTCCTGCCAGTCCTGAGAATGAATTGACAAAAATAAAGAGCGCACTGATGGCGGCCGTTTGTTTCTGATTGGTCCATTTAAGCAGGATCAGAATAGGTGAGAGAAGGATACCACCGCCGATACCAATCAATCCGGAAAGATATCCGATGGCTGCGCCGATGAGTATAGATATCCAAAGCACGGCTTGCTTTCTTTCGGCTTCGGAAATATCGCTCTTCACTACTAAAAATCGCAATGCTGGAATCAACAGCAGCACCCCCAGCATCTTTTTATAGATCGATGCATCAATGGATACCAATCCACCAAGAAATGCCATCGGAATTGATGCGAGAGCCAGCGGCAGAAAAATCTTAAACATAAAATGCCTGCCCCGGTAATATTGAATGAACGATGTTAGTGAAACAAAAAGATTGAGAAGAAGTGCCGCAGGCTTCATTGTTTCCGGCGCAACTCCATACAACGCCATCAGTGCAAGATAACCACTGGCGCCTCCGTGGCCCACTGCCGAATATAGAAATGCAACGATGAAAAGGAGTACATAAAAAACTATGTCCATAATGAATCAGCTCGGAATAATATGAACTTCAACCATTTCACCCGCTTCAAAATTTGTCCGCTCTTCCCCGGCAACCAAAAGGCAATTGGCTTTTGCATAGGAACTCATCCGGTATGACTCCTGGGCATCAAGTAATTTCACAATGCCATCTTTATACCTCGCTTTCAGAAAATGCGTGAGACCGGCTGGTTTGCTGAAAGCTGTTGCAAGCTTTGCTTCAACTGTTTTCAACGAAGGTTCTGCATTTTTCATGAACCCATCTATCGCCAGCGATACATATTCATAAAAACAGGTCAGTACTGAGGCCGGGTTTCCGGGTAGCCCAAAAACCAGGGTATCGTTCTCTCTTCCAAAATACAACGGTTTGCCCGGTCGCTGTTTTATTTTATGGAAAATTTTTTCAACCCCCAAAGTTTTTGTGGCTTCAGGTACAAAGTCGTAGTCACCAACGCTCACACCTCCGGTAAGAAGTATGATATCTGCATCGATCGACGCCTTGTTGATTTCATTGATAACAAAATCAAGCTGATCAGTAACATGAGCGATTCTGACGTCAGTAACACCCATTTGCAGCAATGCCGCTCTCAGGCTGAATGAATTTGATTCATACACATGCCCCGGCTGTAAAAGCTGCCCGGGTGCCTGTAATTCATTGCCGGTGACGATGATATGTATCCTGGGTGGAGGATAAACAACCAGCTGTTCTACGCCGATCCCAGCCAAAAATCCCAGCACTGCCGGTACTATCTTCTGTCCTTTTTCCATTGCCAGCATGCCGGCTTTGATCTCCGAACCTGCATTTCGCATATGCATACCTGCAACGAGGCGTTCGTCTTCAACAAAAAGAATTCCCTGCTCAAGCCTCACTTTTTCCTGCATGACAACGGTATCTGCGCCTTCAGGTAATGGCGCACCTGTAAATATCCTCACGGCTTCTCCTTTTCCGATCGATACTGTTTTTGTATTTCCTGCAGCAGACTCATCGACAATCGTCAATGCATCAAATTCTTGTAGATCATCAAAACGAAATGCATAGCCATCCATGGAAGATTGCGGGAAAGCAGGAATATCATACTGTGCATAAATGTCTTCGGCCAGCGTGAGGCCGATGGTGTCCTGTAAAAATCTTACTTGCTGTTTTCCAGTGATAGCATTACCTGCAATCAGTTTTTTTGCTTCTCGGACAGTTATCATAAATAAGCTGGCTTGATCCGGTTAACCTCCAATAGTGATCATACTCCTGTTGGCAATTTCCTCGGCATGAAGATGAGAGAAATCAGCAGTGAACTGACCACCAAGTTCTTTTTTCTTTGACAAAATATTTTGATGTATCAGCGGTAAGATCTGTTCACCGTTCCTGAAAGGGGTCAGTAAATCTGTTTCATCACTCGAGAAAAGACAGTTCTTGATTTTGCCGTCCGCAGTAAGCCTGATGCGGTTGCAGCCATTGCAAAACGGCGCGCTCATTGTACTGATAACGGCAAAGGTTCCCTTATGCCCGGGAATTTGGTACTTTTTCGCAGTATCATGAAGATCTCCTGTTAATGGTTCCGGAGCATATGACGAACTGATTTTTTCAAGTATCTCATGCCATGTGAAAACTTTATCACTCTTCCAGTGATTTCCACTGAACGGCATGAATTCTATAAAGCGGACATGTACAGGTTCATCTTTGGTCCAGGCAATAAAATCATTTATCTCAGTTTCATTGATGCCCTTCATCACGACCACATTCACTTTTACATTAAATCCACGTGACATCATCAGCCTGATATTGTTCATGATAAGGTCAAACTGGTTGCGGCGTGTAAGAAGGTGAAACTTGTCAGACTGTAATGTATCGAGGCTGATATTCAATGACCGGATATTTGCCGCTTCCAAAGTGTCAGCAAATTCATGCAGTCTTGTCCCGTTTGTGGTCATGGTAAGAGCGACAGGAAGCGTTGATAAACGTTCTATAATAGTACGCGCATCCTTTCGAACCAGCGGCTCACCGCCTGTTAACCGAATCTTTTTTATGCCTTCTGAAACAAAAATCCTGGCGATTGCCTCAATCTCATCCACCTGCATCAGTCTGGATGCGGGCGTGAAATGATAATCTTCTTCGGGCATACAATAAAAACACCGAAGATTGCAATTGTCGGTTAGTGATATACGTAAATAATCGTGAACGCGGTTAAAAGTATCTTTTATCATGAACTCTTTTTCTTACCCGCATTGACTAAGGCGACATAATCTGCGGGTGTATCAATATCTGTTTCTCCAGCCGTGAAAGGTACGATGCCTATTTGATCTTTATGGTTCTGTAATATCTTCCGAGCTCCATGATCGCCTGACAGGTGCTGAATTTCCTCAAATAATGACTGGTGAAATATTGCTGGAGTCCCCACCGTGCCACCATAACCGCTGCCTACTGCAGGCAGCCCGGAAGATGCCTGTGCATCTTTTATTTCTGCGAGCAATTGTCCTGTAACAAAAGGCTGATCTGCGACCATATAAAGCACTCCATCGGTTCCCGGCCATGTTGAAAGGGCATGGTTCAATCCTTTCCTGATAGAACTGCTGATGCCATTTTTCCAGTTTTCGTTTGTTACTGAAACTATTTCCTTTCTGGCCGCAATTTTTTCTATCGATTCATGCCATCGGCCGGACACCAGCAGGATGTTCGCCATACCGGAATCTTTCGCAGCATTGATGGCATTTTCGAGTAAACTGGATCCGCGGAAGGGCAGAAGTAATTTGGGTTCGCCCATCCTGCTGGCTCCGCCTGCTGCCAGGATGATAATACAACAGTTACTGATCACTGCATGATTCACTTTCACTCTAGTTTTCGTTCTTCAATCCTGGTGTCTTCCCGCGGGTGAATTTCGTTGTTGCGTTGCCGTAATGAACCACCTGTTCTTCCTGTCGTACGGGACTGGATCTCTGAAAGGATGGAAAGTGCAATTTCTTCCGGCGTTTCTGCGCCGATATCCAGGCCAACCGGGCTGTGTACGGTTTCCAGAAAACTTTCTGAAATCACTGACCCTTCCTCACTGAATTCTTCCAGCATCTTACCCAGTTTTTTTGAAGGCCCGAGCATCCCGACATATACTGGTGATCTGGTAGAAAGTATTTTCAGGATCGCTTTATCATACTGGTAATTGTGCGTCATTAAAGCGAAAACGGTGCGCTCATCGACATGAATATGTTCAAATGCAGATTCAGGTTTTGAAACCACAACCTGGCAACCGGAAACAAACCGTTCTTCGCGTGCATAGGAAGCCCGACCATCGATCACAGTGGTTGTCCACCCAAGTAATTCAGCCATATTCACCAGCGGAACAACATCGTTTCCTGCACCGAAAATTATCAGGGAAACCGCAGGATTGATCAATTCTACAAATGCGATTTCAGTTCCCTGGCTACTTACATATTTTTTAAATGAGGATTTTCCTTCTTCCAATGCAATCTTCGCAGCAGGTATTATTGACTCTTCCAGTAAGCCGGAGTAACTGGATTCATAATCGCCATTTTCATGCATCAGCAGGCAGGTACCCTTCTGATTTGCATGCCTGCTATCCAATGAAAAGAGTGTCACTAAAACAGACCGTTTTCTATCAGCGGTAATTTTTTTCAGATAGCTGACCTGGTTGAATGGATCGGACGGGTCAATAGGTTCGATCAGTATTCGTACAATGCCGTTACATCCCAGGCCTATTGCCAGGGCAGAATCATCATCAGTGGTATCATATGTAATCACCCGAGCCTGGTTTCTTGCCATCACATGTTGTGCTTTCAGCAAAGCGTCACCTTCCAGGCAGCCGCCACTTATTGCACCGGTCATTTCTCCTTCTTCTGTGATCAGCATTCGCGCGCCGGGCCTGCGGTAGGAAGAGCCTTCCAGGTGTACCACGGTCGCCAGGGCAATCTGTTTTCCCGCAGCTACTGCTTCATCGTATGCACGGATAATATCCCTGATCTCCTTCATTGTTACTCATGTGTTTGATCTTACAATCACTGCTTCCGCCTATGGTAAACAATGTCAATTTAACCCCATTCCATCAGTGACAGCTCCGATCAAATGTTAAAATCAACCGACATTGTTGATATCAAATGGAAGCCGCCTTATCCTCGTGCCTGTAGCTGCAAATACCGCATTACACAAAGCCGGAGCGAATGGTGGCAAACCAGGCTCTCCGGCACCTTTGATTACTTCACCGCCATCAGCAAGGATCGTCACTGATACATCCGGCATTTCGTTTATGCGAACCAGTGGATTATCGTGAAAGTTGGATTGTACAGTCTGCCCGTTTTCAAATGTGATACCCCCTTTGATGGCCGCGGTAAGCGCCATCACTGCTGCTCCTTCTACCTGAGCTTTTACAGTATCGGGGTTCACTACAGTTCCCATATCAATGACTGCAAATATTTTTTCCAGTTGAATGCCTTTGTCTTTTTTTGAAACCTCCACAACATATCCACAGTGGCCCGCGAAAAATTCATATTGCGCAACACCACGCCCATGGCCAGCCGGCAATGGCTCATCCCACGCAGATACTTCTTTCAATTTCGTTAGAATCTTTTCCAGGCTGGTTCCCTTTTTTGCAAGGCCCAGACGGAATTCCATCGGATCTTTTTTAGCAGTATACGCCATCTCGTCCAAGAAACATTCATGCGAGAAAGCGAGTGTTGTGCTTGTCACCGCGCGCCAGTAGAGTAGCGGAATTTCAAGAGGACTGTATACAAAGCTGGTATGCAGATTGGGTATCTCGTATTTTTGTTCGGCTGTGGCTTCCATCATCGTTTTATCCACTTTTTTAGGATCAAAGCCAGGGTATAAACCGGCATCAATAGATGGAGAAATGACCTTATGTTCCAGTGCGACAGGTTCACCTGCGGCATTGAAGCCAGCTTTCATTGCAGAATAGGTCATCGGCCTGAAAGGACCAAGCTTTGTGTCATCTTCACGTGTCCAGATGGCTTTAATTGGCTTGCCGGTTTTCTTCGCCAGTGCGACGACGTCATGTACATAATCTGTAATCAGCCTGCGTCCGAAACCACCACCATTAAACATCGTGTGCAGTTTCACGTTAGCTTCGGGTATATTATTTTCTTTGGCTACTGTTTTAACAAGATCACCTGGAATCTGTGTCGATGTCCAGATCTCCACTTCTTCAGGGGAGTTCCAGCGGGCAACACAATTCATCGGTTCTATCGGCGAATGCGAAACCAGCGGAGTTTCATAAAGAGCTTCCAGTTTTTGATGAGCATTATTGTATTCCTGTTCAAAACTCCCGCTGTTGTGATCCGTAATTCCTTTTTTTGAAGCCAGTTTCCGAAGACCTGCTTCGTAATCTTTCGAGTTGAGTTTCTCGCGACCCTGGTGGTCCCAATCGGCCTTCAGTTTTTTCCGGCCCTGGAGCGCTGCCCAATAGTTGTCAGCAATTACTGCAACTCCATCGTGCCTCCAGATACCAACAAGACGTTCACAGAGCAATACGTCAATAACACCTTTTGTTTTCCTGGCTTCTGCGTCATCAAACTTTTTGAGTTTACTGCCAATCACAGGGGACCGTTCAATCGATGCATACATCATCCCGGGCACCGTTACATCAATTCCGAATAAAGCTTTACCTGAACTTTTCAACGGGACATCGGGTCGGCCGCCGGATTTACCCAGGATTTTAAAGTCTTTCGGATCTTTCAGTTTGGGTTCTTTCGGAGGCGTAAGTTTTGATGCCGCATCTGCAAGTTCACCATAGCTTAGTTTCTTACCACTGGGTTTATGAATGATGAATGCATTTTCCGCATAGCATTCTTCTACGGGGACTTTCCATTGTACGGCGGCCGCTGTCGTCAGCATTTCTCTTGCCGTAGCACCTACTTTTCTTAACGTGAAATATTCACCGCGGACGGATGAACTTCCGCCTACACCCTGGCTTTCACCAAAACGGCTCTCTCCTCCGGTCTGCCGGATGTTTACATGGTCGAGAGATACTTCCAGTTCTTCTGCGATAAGTGCAGGCACCGACTGAAAGGTACCCTGGCCTACTTCCGGCTTGGTATTAAAAATGGTGATGACGCCATTTGATTCGATATTGATGTACGGTGTGATCTCAAATAGTTTCCCGGGGTCAGAAACTGCCGCTACTTCCGGACTTCCCTTACAACCTGTGTTCAGACCCAGAAAAAAACCTGTTCCTGTAAGTCCTGCCAGCTGCAGAAATTTTCTCCTGCCAAGGCCGCTGAGTTGTTGCATATGAATATTTTTCGGTTATAGGTTGGAGTAACTATATTAATTCTGAAGCGCGATGAATGGCCTTGCGGATGCGCTGATAAGTTCCGCAGCGGCAGAGATTTCCCTGCATTGCACCATCGATGTCGGCATCGGTGGGTTTGGGATTCTTTTCCAGCAGCGCTACTGCACTCATGATTTGTCCTGACTGACAATAGCCGCATTGTGGTACCTGTAGCTCAATCCAGGCTTTCTGAACCGCATGATCAACATTTTCTGATACTCCCTCGATAGTCCTGATCTTCCTGTCAGCCACGGCAGATACAGGAATGCTGCATGAACGCGTCGGTGTTCCGTCCAGGTGAATGGTGCATGCACCACATTGTGCAATGCCACAACCGAATTTGGTACCTGTAAGTCCGACAAAATCCCTGATTACCCAGAGCACCGGCATGGTTTCATCAACATCCACGGTGTAATCCTTGTCATTGATGTTCAGTTTGTACGAAGGCATGAAATATATTTTTAATTTGAAAAACAGCGGTATTAAAGTTACAAAAATTGATATAGAATCCTGGTCAAAAGGATACCTTTCAGCATATTCATAGGAGTTGAATGTGCAAGATGGAAAGTTGAAAGTCAATCGATGCTGATTGGAGGGAATTTTAATAACCCATAATTCTGATCGGGATTTCTGGCTGGGCTATTTCTATCACTATTTTTTTTATCAATCTCACCCTTACAGTACCGGCGATATTTTTTATTTCTTTTTACCCCTGGCTAAGTCCAGGGACAATTGAAAACAAATTCAACATTCGAAAGAGCTTACCTTCAACTTTCAACTTAGGCTTTCAACAGCTCCTGGCTAAAGCCTGGGACAATTGGAAACAAATTCAACATTCGCAAGAACTTACTTTCCACCTTCCACCTTAAACTTTACACCCCTGCGATCCTTATTTGTCTATCTACTAAAAGGTAGGTATCTTCGCGGAAATTTTTGAATTGCCGGATACCCGCACAGAAATTATCCGCTTGGGCGATAAGCTGATCCGTGAGCAGGGCTATAACGGCTTCAGCTTCACTGACATCAGCAAAGTGCTGGGCATCAGAAATGCTTCGATACATTATTATTTCCCGACGAAGACTGATCTGGGAATTGCGGTTGTAAAAAGACAACACGAAGAGTTGAACCAAATCGTAAGGAATTCGGCAAAATCTGATCCTGTGAAACAACTGAGCCGTTTCATGGATATGTATAATACACTCCATAACGATGGACAGGTATGTATCGTGGGTTCGCTCGCTACTGATCTTAACACGATTGAAAAGCCGGTTAGAAAAGAATTAAAATTTCTGGCAGATGATATTCTGCTATGGATGAAGACAATTCTCGAAGAAGGTAAAAAGCAAGGTATCTTTCATTATAAAATTTCCTCCCGGGCAAAAGCGCTTTTGATTATCTCCAATATAATGGCAGCTTTGCAGCTTTCGAGAATTACAGATCCGGGGGATTTTGATCTGATAAGGAATTCAATCATTAAAGAACTAAAAACAGGATCATGAAAAGAGTTGTTGTTACAGGCATTGGCGCATTAACACCGATAGGTAATACAGCGGAAACTTTCTGGAATAATCTACTCGCCGGTAAAAGCGGGGCAGCGAATATCACTAAGCTGAATGTTGAAAAATTCAAAACCCGCTTCGCGTGCGAACTGAAAAATTTCAATGCAGCTGATTATTTAGACAAAGCAGAGATCCGTCGTAATGATCTGTATACGCAATATGCTTTGATTGCAACAGCAGAGGCGATTGGCCATGCGGGAATCAATTTTGAAAACCTGAACAGGAACAGGATCGGTGTGATCTGGGGATCCGGAAATGGTGGTATACACACTTTCGAAGAACAGGTAACTGAATTCGCTAACGGCGACGGTACTCCGAGATTCAATCCTTTCTTCATTCCGAAAATGATTGTCGATATAGCATCAGGCGTGATTTCCATCCGTTACGGACTTCGCGGAATCAATTATACTACCGTATCTGCCTGTGCTACTTCCAATACAGCCATCATTGATTCTTTTAACTATATACGCTGGAACAAAGCAGATATGATCATTACCGGCGGTTCTGAAGCAGCGATTACTTACAGCGGTCTCGGCGGATTCAGTGCGGCAAAAGCATTGTCAACGAATAATGAATCACCCGAAACAGCTTCGCGTCCCTTTGATGTCAGCAGGGATGGTTTTGTGATGGGAGAAGGTGCGGGTGCAGTCATCCTGGAATCACTCGATCATGCGCTTGCCAGAAATGCACCCATTCTTGCTGAAGTTGTTGGCGGTGGAATGGCTGCCGATGCTTATCACCTTACGGGAACGCATCCGGAAGGCGAGGGGGCTTATCTCGGAATGATGGCAGCGCTGGAGGATGCCGGTCTTCGTCCGGACGATATTGACTACCTCAATGCGCATGCAACATCAACAAAGCTGGGCGATGAAAGTGAACTGATCGCAGCAGGCCGTGTATTCGGCGCTGCAAAAAACCTTCATGTCGGGGCTACAAAATCCATGACAGGTCATTTGCTTGGAGCGGCTGGAGCTATAGAAAGTATTGCCTGTATAAACGCAGTACAGCAGGATATCATTCCACCTACCATCAATACAAAAGAAATTGAACCTGAATTTAAAGATCGCTTCCAGTTTGTGTTGGGTGAGCCGGTAAAGAAGAAAGTGGATTATGCATTGAACAACACTTTTGGTTTCGGCGGACATATTGCCACATCCATCTTTAAAAAATACAAAGCCTGATATTTATTCACCTGTGTTGCAATCCTGTGTGTTAGTAATTATATTGGGCGATAATTGTTGATTACTTGCAGGAGGAAATCTTGTCCTTTCTCAGGTGTTCGGTGACGGGGTTGCCTCTCAGGCTGCAGGTCATTGAAGAGGTTGAACGCACCTATCAACAGGGCAGGATAACCGAAATAAAAACGGGCATCCTTTCAGTTGGGAATGGTTGGTTCTACCCGGTGATTGATGGTATTCCCCGCATGCTGCCGGAAGCTGTTTATGATTATGCCGGTTTTTTAAGAACACATATTCCTGATTTCGATCAGCAGGTTGAAACCCTGGAAGAAAGGTACAATCAGATTGCTTCAGGAAACCGGCAGAAAAACAGCAGGACCAAGGCAAGTTTTGCGATGGAGTGGAAATTTTTTCATCCTGAAAAAAAAGACAAGCTCTGGCATTTTGACCAGGCGTCGTTAGGATCACTTTTTTTATTGGAAACAGGTTTTGCAGGAAGCAGATATCGAAGGAAAGCTGGTATTTGATGCAGGCAGCGGGCATGGCATACTTACTTCCGCTGTAGCAGGAATGGGAGCCAAGGCAATTGGAATGGAGTTAAGTCTTGCTGTTGATAATGCCTGCCAGCGAAATACTAATGCCCGGGCCTGGTATGTGCAGGGAGATGTACAGTTACCACCTTTTGCACCAGGTATTTTTGATATCCTGTACTCCAATGGAGTTCTTCATCATACCAATAACACTAAATTGTCGCTTTCGTTAGTCGAACCAATGTTGAAAGCGGGAGCCCTGATTTGTTTATGGTTGTATCAGCCCTGTGAGAATAAATTGCACCAGCTGAGTACGAAAGCGAGAAGAGTCTTCTCAAAAATTCCTTTAAAGTTCGCTGTTGCAATTTTGATCATTTTTGTACTTCCCTTTACTTTTATCATCAGGAAGATCAACGGGCAGTTTGACTTGCATTATCGCGAGGAGATAATCGATCTGCTGGACGCCTTTACTCCTGAATTCAGGAATGAAATTCCTCAGGCGCAGGCAATGGCGTGGCTGCAGCAACTGGGATTGTCAACCTGCGGGATAACCAGTTCAGGTGTTTTCGGTTATCCGATCACAGGATGTAAAACGGATTAAATCAAATGGAATTTTTCACAATAACGAATGCTGATGCCGCGGAATATCCGCTGATCACGGAGATATGGGAAGCTTCCGTAAGATCAACGCATCATTTCCTGACAGAAGAGGACATCCGGTATTTCAAACCAATGGTGGGGGAACATCTGGCGCAGGTTGACTTGTATGTGATACGCGAATCTGGAAATATTCGCGGGTTTCTTGGGCTGTCAGGAGATAAAATCGAAATGCTATTTATTGATCCCGTTGCTTTCGGAAAAGGTCTTGGTAAGAAATTGTTGACCTATGCAATTTATGAAAAAGGATTTCGGAAAGTTGATGTGAATGAACAGAATCCATCTGCGGTTGGGTTTTACGAGCATATGGGCTTTGCAGTCACAAGTCGATCTCCTTTGGATCCGCAGGGAAAACCATTTCCAATCCTGCACATGGAATGGAAAGAAGATATTGCCGGATAGTTAAAACAAATTGCCGGCTCTATTGTTTGAATGATAAATTGTCCGGGTTTTTATAGAACAAAAAATGGAAGTTGCTGACATATGTTTAGAATTCTGATTATGCTGACTGGCCTTACGCTGATCAATTTTATTTATGGTTGTGTATATCCTTCGCGTGCGCAAAAAAATGCACTGAAGCGAGCGAAAGAGCGCACTTATGATGTTATCGTTGTACCTGGTGTACCGCTCGAAAACGGCAAATGGAGCCGTACTATGAAGGGCAGGATTTATTGGTCGAAATATCTTTTTGATATTGGTGTGGCAAGAAATGTCATGTTCTCGGGATCGGCCGTGTATACACCTTACCGCGAAGCAGAAGTGATGGCTTTATATGCCGAGGCCATTGGGATTCCCAAAGAAAATATTTATACGGAAACGCGGGCGGAACACAGTACTGAAAACATCTACTACAGTTATTATAAAGCAAAAGAGCTTGGCTTTGAAACGGTAGCGCTGGCATCCGATCCTTTTCAGTCAAAAATGCTGAGGGATTTTGCAAAGAACAAGATCAGCCAGGATATTGGCATCATCCCGATGGTGATGGATACCCTCAATACCATCGAGCCCACCATGATTGATCCTGTCATCAATTTTGAAAGTCTACTGGTGAAAGACTTCGTTCCGATCACTAAAAGAGAAAGTATCTGGAAGCGATTAAGAGGAACCCGCGGAAAGAATATCGACTATTCTGTTGCCGACGCGGCGAAGTAAAAGATTTTTGGTTCCTGTTCCGGATTTCTACAATTCATCCGCAAATTCCGCAATTCGAACCGGATTTGATTGATCAGGTGTTGCATTGATTGTTGTTTTACATCAAGAATTAACAATGATTAAAAGAACAATTATGCAAAAGACGAAAATGCTCAACCGAATCAGCCTGGTATTATTCAGCAGCCTGTTGTTAGTAGCCAGTTCATGTAAAAAAGATGATAAACCGAATCCGCAACCTGAGCCACAAAGCAAACTCACTGAGTACAAGGATGGTGAAGATTTTGTGCGCTTCCAGTACAATACTGACGGAACGATTAAGAAAGCTACCGTTAAAAATGAAATCAATACGGATAATGATATCGTTGATTTCACTCTCACCTATAATGATCAGAAAGTGATCACTGAAATGAACAGCAGCTCTGGTGAAAAAATTGTTCCGGTGTATGCCAATGGTGTTCTCGAGCGTGCCGATATTTTTATGGCAGGTGAGCGTACCGGTTATACAAACTATGTGTTTGAAAACGGGTACATGAAAAAAGCGACCATCTATGTTGGATCGGGCGTTGAATTCGAACCCATCCTTGAATTCGACTACAATTACAATGCAAACGGAAATGTAACACAGGGCGTGATTATGATTGGTACTGATGTTCCTGGTCAGATGTTGAGAGCAGGGCATGTTAACCTTCAGCATGATACCAAAACAAATCCACTGTTTGCCTTCCGCGATTTTTTTGCGTTGCTCTGGCAGGGTCCTTCAAAAAACAACGTGACCGTGGAAGATGTGTTTGATGAAAACCAGGTACAGACTGATAAAAATGTATACACCTATAACTACAATATCAAAGGATTTCCAAATGGTGCAACGGTGAAAAGTGGATTGCCCGGTCAGCCGCAGACGGAGAGTACTGTAGGATTTGTGTACCAGTAAGTAGTAGGAAGGAAGTAGGGGTTGAATGTAAAAAGAGGAAAGTTAGCTTTTGTGAAAGTACTTTTTTCAATAACAGCAAGTCTAAACCTGGGAAATATGAAAGATCGGCGATGTGGGAAGATGCATTTTTCAATTTACACTGGTCTCAGCTAAAAGGAAAAGTGAAAAGTTGACTGGTGAAGGATGAAAGTTAGATGATGTGGATAGTGAGTGTATGCTCAATCAGCCTACGCTTAAACCAGGGGAAAAATGAAAGGTCAGCGATGTGGACCGGTTTTAACCATGATCTTAAGTTGAGAACTGAACTGAATTGTGTGAGAAATGAAATTTGATCAAACACCAGGTCACTCAGGTTGTAAAATGTTAACCCTGATCTCAACACTTTAGACTTTTGGTTTTGAATGTTTGAAAAGCCCGGCCATTTTGGTCGGGTTTTTTTCGAATGAAAACTGAAAAAATCTTTAAAGAAACGAATTGCAATTCTTCAATTCAACAGGCCCTGTTAAGACAATATGCGTGCCGGCAGGCTGTTCCAAACGAACAAGATTTCCCGCAGATCCCGCGGATTAAATACACGCTGATTTACGCAGATATTA
This sequence comes from Pollutibacter soli, assembly GCA_029269725.1. GTDB lineage: Bacteria > Bacteroidota > Bacteroidia > Chitinophagales > Chitinophagaceae > Pollutibacter > Pollutibacter soli. The sequence goes on from JARJHS010000010.1 coordinate 77,708, forward strand.
TCGCAAGGTCTTCCAAACGAACAACGAAGAACGAACAACGAACAACGAACAACGAACAACTACCTCAACGCCTCATAAAGCACCTCCACCGGATGCTTCGCTTTTCTTCCTGTTCCATCTTTGATCTGGTGTCGACAACTGGTACCTGGTGCAGCGATAATGGTGTTTTCAGCTTGTTCACGTACGCGAGGGAAGAGTACAAGTTCGCCAATCTTCATGGAGAGATCGAAATGTTCTTTTTCATATCCAAAGGATCCGGCCATTCCGCAACAGCCTGTAGGCAAAATTTTTACTTTATAATTTTCGGGAAGGGATAACAGTTTCTCAGAGCTGGTGACAGTCGACAAAGATTTTTGCTGACAGTGACCATGAAGTACGATTTCTTTTGCATCATTGCTAAATGCTTCCGGACGAATATTTCCTGCATCGATTTCTCTTGAAATAAACTCATCGATGGTGAATACATTTTCAGCAAGCTTTTTTGTTGCTGCCAATGTCTCTTCGCTGCAAAGATCCGGATACTCATCACGGAACGTAAGTATCGCCGATGGCTCGATGCCAATTAAAGGTTTCTCGGTTGTTATGATCTTGCTGAACAGATCGATATTTTTCTGTGCGATTTTTTTTGCGTCCCGGAGAAGTCCTTTCGAAAGACTTGCGCGTCCACTTTCCGGGTGATCGATCACATGTACAAAATAGCCGAGCTTTTCCAGAAGCAAAATGGATTTTGTACCGATCTCTGTATCCTGGAAATTCGTGAACTCATCAACAAAAAGATATACTTCCCCTGACCTGTATTCTGTATTCTGTTTCTGTTTTTGTTTCCTGTATTTTTTGTACCAGCTGCGTAACGTGAACCTGTGAATCTCCGGCATTGAGCGGTCAACTGCAAAACCCACAAATCTTTTCACCAGTTTACTGACCACGGGGTTGGTCATGAAAAAATTATAAAACGATGGCCATATCGCTCCAAGCTTTGCTGAGTCCGCATATGTGGCGATCATTCTTGACCGGAACGGAACTCCGTTCGCATCATAATAATGTTGCAGGAACTCAGCTTTGAGTTTTGCTACATCAACGTTTGAGGGACATTCGCTTTTGCAGCCTTTGCAGCTCAGGCAAAGATCCATCACCTCATAAATCTCCTTATGATTGAACCGGTTGGGTGTTTCTGATCTTGTTAGAAATTCCCGGAGTATGTTTGCCCTGGCTCTTGTTGTGTCCTTTTCATTTCGGGTAGCCATGAACGACGGACACATCGTACCACCTGAAAGTTGGGTCTTCCTGCAGTCACCACTACCATTGCATTGCTCTGCATGCTGAAGAATATCCTGGTCGTGAAATCTAAAAACCGTTTCGAACTTCGGAGTGATCTGACCCGGTGTATACCTGAGCATGGTATCCATTTTTGGCGTATCGACGATCTTATTCGGATTGAAAATATTCTCCGGATCCCAGGTTCTTTTTATTTCACGAAGCAGCTGGTAATTTTTTTCTCCCACCATCTGGCGGATGAATTCCCCTCTCAGTCGTCCATCACCATGTTCACCACTGAGCGAGCCTTTGTATTTTTTTACAAGGGTTGCAATCTCTTCCGCGATTATGCGGAACATGCGGTTTCCTTCTTCTGTTTTTAAGTTGATGATCGGACGAAGATGTATCTCGCCTGATCCGGCGTGAGCATAATGAACAGAAAAAAGATTGTGTTTTTTCAGGATGATGTTGAAGTCGCGGATAAAATCAGGCAGGTCCTGTACATCAACAGCGGTATCCTCGATAACCGGAACTGCTTTTGCATCGCCGGGCAGGTTACTTAACAAACCGAGTCCGGCTTTTCGCAGTGTCCAGATCTTTTTTGTATCTGTACCGAAAAGTAACGGGAAATGATAGCCGAGCCCGGCAGCTTTCATTTCCTTTTCAACTTCAGCTGCAACTTTTTCAACTTCTTCTTTTGTATTTCTTGCATATTCGATTACCAGAATAGCACCGGGATCTCCCAGAACAAAAAAGCGATTTTTTCGTTGTTCGAGATTGTCTTTCGTGCATTCGAGAATATAATGATCAATCAGTTCACTGGCAGAAACGCCATATTTTAAAGCAATCAGGTTGGCGCGTAATGCTTCGTCTATACTATTGAAGTGCACACAAAGCAGTCCGCTGACGGGCGGGGGCAGGGGAACAACATTGAGCTTTATTTCAGTCAGCAGCGTAAGCGTACCTTCCGATCCGGCGATCAGTTTACAAAAATTAAAATCTCTTTCTCCGGCAGTGAATGGAGCCGTATCAAGCAATACATCAACTGCGTATCCTGTATTTCTTCTTTCAATTGACTTCTTGGGGAACTCATTGCGGATATCCTGCTGATTATTGTAATCACTCAGTAACCGCCTGGTGTTCCGATATATTTTCGATTCTAAAGAATTTCCCTCGCATTTTTCATGAAACTCTTCGATGCTGATCTGTCCGAAGGTTGCTTCTGATCCATCGCTGAGCAATGCCTTTACTTCCAGCAAATGTTCTCTTGTACTTCGATATACAACTGAATTGGAGCCGCAGGAATTGTTTCCCACCATTCCACCGATCATGGCGCGATTAGCTGTCGATGTTTCGGGCCCGAAAAATAAACCATAGGGTTTGAGAAACATATTCAGCTCGTCGCGGATAACGCCGGGTTGTACCCGGACCCATTTCTCTTCTTTATTGAGTTCAATGATTTTTGTGAAGTATTTGGACATATCCACGATAACCCCATCTCCAACCACCTGCCCGGCCAATGAAGTACCGGCTGTCCTGGGAATAAGAGAAGTATTATTTTTCCTGGCGTAGCGGATCAGTTTTTTAAGGTCATTTTCCGTTTTTGGTACCGCAACCGCCATCGGCATTTCCCGGTACGCCGAAGCATCCGTTGCATAAAGGGTCCGCGTTGTAAAATCATCATACCATTCGCCTTCCAGCTGAAGATCATTATCGGGTATCACTGCGTTCATGCACCAAAGGTTTTGCTTTGGGAGGTGCAAAAATACACGTTATACGTTAAACGTTCAACGTAAAACGACTATCTTCCACGCAAATGATATTGCCAATGAGACACATGGTCCGGTTTTTTATGTCCAGCATAATACTGATTTCATTAAACGTCAGTGCTCAAAAAAAGATGTCTGAAAAAGAAATTTTATATATCGGGACCTATACTCCAAAAGGAGAGGGCATTTATGTTTATAAGTTCGATCCTTCAAATTTTGAATTTGAACAGATCCAGGTTGCTGAAAATAAAAAAAGCCCAACATTTCTTGCATTTCATCCTTCAAAAAGAATTCTTTATGCTGCGGATGAAGGCGCTGGACTGATAGAATCATATCACATCGATCCTGTTTCAAAAAAGCTGACTGCTTTCGGCGAAAAGCCAGCGCAGGGTAATGGCCCTTGCCATATTTCTGTTGATCCCAAAGGGCGCTTTGTATATGTCTCCAATTATGGTAGTGGCGACCTGGCAGTATATCATTTACTCAAAGATGGTTCTTTCGGCGAACTCGCCGATTCAATACAAAATGTGGGAACAGGTGATCAGAAACCACATATGCATTCCATTATTCCTTCTTCCGATGGAAAATTCATTTATGCATCGGATCTGGGCGTGGATAAGGTATTTATTTATGAAGTCGATGGTAGTACAGGAAAGTTGAAACCCGCTTCAACTGCATCGGTCTCTTTTGCGCCTGGCGCAGGTCCCCGTCATTTCGATATCCATCCCAACGGCAGGTATGCTTATTCTGCAGCTGAGCTTAACAATACGGTTGTTGCATTTAAAAGAGATCCGAAAAGCGGTTCGCTCGCAGAAATTCAAACGATAAATATGTTGCCCGAAGGATTTTCAGGAAAAAGCTCGGCAGCAGATATTCATATTTCTCCTGACGGGAAATTCGTTTATGCGAGCAATCGCGGTGATGAAAGCATTGTTATGTACGCTATTGATCAATCCACCGGAAAACTTGCGCTTGCGGGTCATGAGAAAACAAATGGTAAGCATCCCCGCAATTTCCTGATGGACAGCAAAGGGAAATTCATTCTGGTAGCAAATAAGGACACAGATAATATTGTTGTATTTACCCGTGATGCTAAAACAGGTAAACTGACAAATACCAGCAAGCAACTTTCAGTTCCTAATCCGGTTTGTATACTGCAGTTGACAACCAATTAGTGTGGCTATCGGTTTGAATTTTCAGAAACATAGTACAGAATAATCTTTTAGTTCAACAGAAAAAAACATTGTCACAGAAGGTTTTTCACTTGTTTTTCCCGAATCCGCTGCTGAACTTCGTGAAAGCTCCCCGGTATCCGATACTTGCAAGTATCGGATACCGGGCGGATTTTTTTCCAGTCTTCTTTTTTTCCGCTTTCAACCCGGGCAACGTCCAATAAATGCGTGAGAAATACAATCAGGTTTTATTTGGATTATTTTCTCTTAAATCCGCAAAAAATAAAATGCTGAATCTTTCCCGCGGGCGTACGATGCTCTTCACTTTTGCATTCGGTGTTATTGAAGGAAGAATTGAAATTTGAAACAAGGCTATTAATGCTATACCTCGTCACCGGAAGCCCACTGCAGTTTTCCGGGCCATCGATAGCGAATGTGCCAATGATCATGAATCCTGAAACTGATTTTGCGGCCAGGCTGGTATATCGCTTGATTTGATCTGATTCGGTAAGAAAATGAAAAGCCGCCCGGTCGTGCCAGAGGTCAAATTTTTCATTTGTGTCGAAGTTGTTGATATCATTTACGATCCAGTTGACCATATCAGCTTTTCTGCCGAGTCTTTGTTTTGCTTTTTCCAGCGCCTTCGAAGAAATATCCAGCACGGTAATATTGCTGAACCCTTCCTCCAGTAAATGATCAACCAGTTTACTGTCACCACCACCGATGTCGATAATTTTTGCTGACAATGGCAGTTCAAACGAATGTATCAGCTCAAGCGAAATCAAGGGTTTCTCCTGTGTCCAGCTTACCTGGTCAGAGGTCTTTGTACGGTACACTTCTTCCCAATGTGCCTGTTTTGATTCCATTCCTTAAATTTCTAATTTTTATATCGATCTGTAAACAAAAAAACAGGCCAGCTTTTTTGAGCTGCCTGTTTTATGCTGAGTTGTCAGTTGTCAGATCAGGTTCGGGCAGTGGTTTAATTCCGTTATCTGCCTACTATTTCTGTTTTTGTATTCCATATCCTGTATTCTGCCTCAGCTCCATGTTCTATCCCATGAATCTACCGCATCCCATTCTGTTGTCGGAGCAAAATACAGCTCACCTTTTTTCAGGTGTTCTTTTACTATTTTTTCATTGATGGTAACGCCGAGCCCTGGAGTTTCGGGAACTTTTACAAAACCATCTTTGAAAATAGGTTTTTCAATGCCTGTAACCATATCTTCCCACCATGGTACATCGAAAGAGTGATGTTCGAGCGCAACGAAATTTTCAGTAGCAGCAGCGCAATGGATGTTTGCCATGAATGAGATTGGAGTACCTGCAAAATGCATCGCCATCGGGATTCCGCGTTCTTCTGCGTAGTCACCGATCTTTTTTGTTTCGAGTAAACCGCCGGAACTGGCCAGGTCCGGCTGAATCATATCAACAGCGCGTGCATCGATCAGTTTTACAAATTCTTCTTTGAGGAAAATATCTTCACCGGTGAGTGTTGGCGTGTTGATCGCGTCCGAGATCTGTTTCCATTTATCGGTGTAATACCAGGGCACCATATCTTCCAGCCAGGCCAGCTGGTATTTTTCAAGTGCGTGACCAAGACGGATAGCAGTGTTGGTATCAAAATGCCCGAAGTGGTCAGCTGCTAACGGTATATCGTAACCGACAGCGTCCCGTGTTGCGGCAACATGATTGCAAATCACTTCAAGTCCTTTATCGGTCAGCTGTAAACCAGTGAAAGGATGCTGTGTCATACTATAACTTCTTGCATTGCCTTTCATCGGCTCGCGTGTTCCCCATTGACGCTGGAAGTCCCAGTTTTGTGAGCCGACAAGTGCACCGGGTGTTTTCGAAAGCAGCTCAACACCAAAATCCATTTTCAGGAAAGTCAATCCAAGATCTTTCCTGGCTTTCATTTTTCTTGCGAACTCCTGTGCATCGGGTACCTCGGGAGTATCGCCATAAATTCGGACGTAGTCGCGGTATTTACCACCGAGCATCTGGTAGGCAGGAACATTATAGGCTTTCCCTGCAATATCCCATAGTGCCATTTCAACACCACAAACACCCCCGGCAGCCCGACCCTGTCCGCCGAATTGTTTTATTGTTTTGAAAATCGATTCAACACTGCATGGGTTTTTTCCGAGCAACCTGCTTTTCAGGAACAAACCATAGTTCTTACTGGCTCCATCCCGAACTTCGCCATAACCGGAAATGCCCTGGTTGGTATCTATGCGTATCAGCGGACAAGTCATCGGGGCGCCTGTAACTACTGCGATGCGCAGGTCAGTAATTTTAAGATCCGAAGGAGCAGAACTGCGCCTGACCTTCTGCGTTATATAATCGATTTCTTTTGCGGGATCAGAATCGAATAACATTCCGAGGCCAAGGCCGCCCAGGGAAGCTTTCTTAATAAAATCCCTGCGGTTGTCGCCATGTTTCTGCTCTTCACCCTCATTCTGCGCCACATTTGCCGGCGCCTCAGGAACAGCACCATTGAATTTAAAACGATCGAAGATTTTTTTCATATGCGTTGAGTTGTTAGTTGGTAGATGTTAGTTGTTAGTTAGTTCATAGTTCATAGTTCATAGTTCATAGTTGGAACAGCCGGTTGTTCGTTGATCGTTGTTTGTATGAGCAGCGGGTTTTCTGTTTTTGACTTTTCTTCCAGTTTTCAGCCTGCCTGTCCGGTAGGCAGGGCAGGCAGTTTTCCGTTTTTAGTTTTCGCGGTCTTTGTTTCTGTCTCTGGTCACTGGTTCTCTTCCGGTATTTTGTATTCTGTATCCTGTCCCCTTTACCAGTTTCTTGATTTCAAATACTCGTCCAGCTCTTTCTTCGACATGGGAACTTTATCGGGATTGTCGTTGATCCACTGTAGAAAATCTTTTTTGATATCTTCTGTCCACTGCATATCGATCTGTCCCGGCGTATATTTTCCTTCGCGTAGCCGTTGGTGACCAAACTGATCACGCAGGGAAATAAATTCCGATTGGATAATTACTTTTTCTGCAAGATGTGCGGGGATAAACACAACACCTTCTTTTTTACCAAGTACGAGATCGCCGGGTAGCACTGTGGCCCGGCCAATGCGAATGGCGCAATTGATGCAGGTCATCATCATATCTTTGATATACGACGGGTCGAAGCCACGAACAAATCCAACAAAGCCTTCGATCTCTTCAAGTCCTTCCAGGTCACGGATCCCCCCATCGAATACAACACCGGTTTTTGATTTTGCATAAATGGAGTTGCCAAGGTTATCGCCGATTAATGTGCCGTCGATTATTTTTCCATAACCATCAGCAACATAAACATCATTGGTTTGCAGCATATCGATCGGCCAGGAGTTGGGTGAACCTTTTCTGTTTTCCGTTTTTCCTTTTGCCTTGATCATGCTGTCAATATCAGGTCTGGAGGGCATGTACTGCGTAGTGAGTACGCGACCAGCCAACGGCTTTGATGGATTGATGATCTGCCATCCTGCTTCAAACTGGTTATTGTACCCCGAGTTCCTCAGTACACCCCATGCTTCTTCCAGTGAAATATTTGCAAGACGTTTTACAAGATCATCCGAAACTTTAGGCCGGCCATCCGGATATCTTTCGCCTTTCCAGAGTGGCGTCAATGCAATTACGGCTTCCTTTGAATTCTGCACCTGTTGCGCGTGAATAACAGAAGGAACCAGTAAAACAATCAAAAAAATAAAGCCGGAAATCAAAACAGTTGGGACTTGAAAATTCCGACGGAATTTTCCAATGGCAGTAGTTTTGGCAATCATCTTGAATACAGTTTTAATGAACAGGAAAATCGTTTTAGTTTACGGGAAACAGTTTTCCTGATATTATTTCAAAGTATTGCCTAAATTAAATGAATCGAAATTAAATCCACAATAAAAATTGAATTAAAATCTATGATTCTTACCATTCCCAATTTCAGTAGTGAGGTTAAAGATGAATTGATGAGAATTATGGATTACTGGATAAAATACACCCCGGATGAAATTAAAGGTGGTTTCTACGGACATGTGGATGCGAACAACAAACCCGATCCGGATTCTCCCAAAGGCATTGTTGTAAACGCACGCATTCTGTGGACATACGCTGCGGTGCAGCAGACATTTCCAGATTCTCAGTACCTGGTCATGGCAGATCGTGCTTATGGTTATATCAGGGATCAATTTATTGATAAAACATATGGTGGTGTTTACTGGCAGCTCAATTCCGACGGAACGCCACAGGTAAAAAAGAAGCAATTATACGGGCACTCATTCGCACTGTACGCGTTGAGTGAATATTGCAAGATCAAAAAAGAAAAAAAGGTGCTGGATCTGACCAATGATCTGGCACATACGATGATCGGTTTTGCCTGGGACAAATGGGAGGGCGGTTATATAGAAGCGTTCGAAGAAGACTGGGACGAGACGGATGATTATATTCTTAGCAAGGGAGAGAATGTAAAATCGATGAATACGCATCTTCATTTGCTGGAATGTTTCACCAATTACTATCATGCTACAGGAAATGACCTTGCGAAATATCATCTGAAGCACAGTATTGAGATGATGCTGGACAGGATAATTAATCCTGCAACCAACCGTATGTGGATGTTTTTCAAGGACGATTGGACACCGACGACAGATACCATTTCTTATGGTCATGATATTGAGGCATCATGGTTGTTGTTCGAAGCGGCGGAAGTGCTGGGAGATGAAAAATTAATCGCAAGGTGTAAGGAGATGTCACTGAAGATGGCAGCCGCTGCTGTTGATGGTCTTGCGAATGATGGAGCGATTAACTATGAATATGAACCATCGACAAAGCATTTGCTGACACGCAAAGACTGGTGGCCGCAGGCGGAAGCGATGGTTGGATTTTATAATGCGTACCAGCTTTCCGGTAAAGTTCATTACAGGGAAAAAGCAGAGAAAGTCTGGATGTTTATAAAGAAACACCTGATCGATTATGAAAAAGGCGAATGGTATGGAAGTGTAAGTGCTGATTATAAAACAAAATCAAAAGATAAAGTGACATTGTGGAAATGTCCTTATCATAATGGAAGGGCGTGTTTGGAAATGTATAAGAGGCTTAAAAGTAAGTAGTGAGTAGTAAGTGGTAAGCAGGGAACAGCCGGTTTAACGTATAAGGTTAAACGTAAAACGCATGAGCCTGCGGATTTGAAGCTTATCTGAAATGGCTGCTAATGGTGGAAGAAAGCACGCAACAGCATACAGACAGGCAGGAAACAACAGGCAATAGAAAAAGTAGATTTCCCTTAAGTCCTGCACAGTTTCAGTTTTCAGTTTCTGATTCAGGCAAAAAGCGCAGCATATTCTGGCGACGCAGGATATTGTAAAATCGTAGAGACGCGATGCATCGCCTCTCTACGATTTTACTGCCGTTGGCTTCCCATATTTTTGAAATACAGCCGAAATGGGTTAGCTTACCCAACAAGTTCTTCCTGATTCTGTTTCTGTTTCTGTTTTCAGTCTTCCATTACCTGTATCCCGTATCCTGTATTCTCCTTACATCTTCACTGCCTGCCTCGCCAGCAACTTCCAGTCTTTTTTATCTTTCTTCCATACAAGAATTACGCTCAGTTTCAAATCACGGGGATTACCATTGTCCATTAATTTGGCGGTCCACAGGTGGCGAACGATGGCCACATCGCCTTCAATCTTTACAGTCTGACCGCTGATATCGATTGCTGCAAAGGAAACCGGTCCGGTGATTAAGGCATTAATAAAAGTTGCTTTGTCTTCAATAAGTCCGCTGGAATGGCCGTAGCTCAAGGATGGATGAGTAATGTGATCAAGGAGAGTTTTATTTTTCTCCATCAATCCTTTTCGTAAAGATTCCGTTGCTGCATTTACCGCTGCAAGATCTGCCTGTGCGCTTACCTGCATAGTAAGCATAACCGAAAATAAAAATATCAGAACCTTTTTCATATTTGTAGAATTTAAAGACGTTTTATGTAGCAGGAACCGGCTCTGCATCTTTTGGTGGCCGTTTGTGCCAGTAAGATGCAAGTATAGATCCGGTGGTGTTCATCAATGGTCCGAAGACGGCCGGTGCAAGGCCCACTGTCGCAGTCTTACCCATCGCGTTCGCAAGTCCTGACGCCATGCCCGCATTCTGCATTCCTACTTCGATAGCTATAGTCCTGCAATCCCTTTCTTTCATCTTGAATAGTCTTGCCGTCCAATACCCCAACGTGTATCCGAACAGGTTATGGATCAGAACAAGCAGTAATAATTTAAAACCGATACTTATTAAATGATCTCTTCCGCCGGCGGTGATAATCGTTATTATAAATGCAATTCCAAACATCGACAATAGTGGCATGGCTTTATCCAGCCAGCCTGCTTTTCCACTCAGGAATTTATTAAACAATAATCCTGCAGCAATGGGAATGATTACCATCTTCACAATCTCCCACATCATTGCTTCAACTTTTATTTCGATCAGCGCTCCGGCGAGAAATTTCATTAATAACGGTGTGATCAGCGGGGCCAGCATAGTGGAGATAGCCGTGATCGTTATCGAAAGAGCAAGATTTGCCTTAGCAAGGTAGGAGATAACATTGGAAGCCATGCCATTGGGTGAGCAACCAATCAGGATAATTCCTGCGGCAATTTCCGTAGGCAATCCGCTGAGATTGGCTATCGTATAACCAAGTAATGGCATAATTATAAAATGACTGACAACGCCAATCATAACCCCTTTAGGCATTTTCACTACTCCTACAAAATCCTTCACACTCATTGATGTCCCCATACCGAACATGATCAGCTGGATCAAAGGGGTGATCAGTTTTTTAAGTTCATAGCCGTTCCATGATACAAATGCAGCGGGATAATACATTGCAGCAGTTGCTGACGCAAGTATGGTAACCGTGTAGCTGTATCCTTTCAGATGTTCGTAGCCACGGAAACCAAAAGCCAGTAATACAAAAAACAATACCAGGAAAGGACCTGAAATATTTGAATAGGGAGTAAACACAAGAATAATCGCTAGTACAAATGATAGGAGAGCGGCAAACAATAACCCTTTATAAATGTTCATAGCCTTTTTAAGATTTTCATATGGAAGCTGGCCTGGCGTTACATCTGCACAAAATAAGGAAAAATAGTAAGTGGTGAGTAGTAAGTCGTAAGCAGGAGTTTAAAGTTAAAAGTCAAAAGTTGAAGGTTTAAAAGTTGAAGGTTGTAGGTATTAAGTTATAAGTTCACACTTGTGAAGGCCAAATTCATCTCTGATTATATCCGCGGGTTCGTTAGACTGCGGAAGGAGTATCCTGTTTGTAGCCGCTCAAAGACGGAAATGATGTAAGAAATTCTATGTGATTGATTTTTCAAATTTAAAATTTATGTACAGATAACGCATGCGTTATCCCGGTGAAAAAAGCCAATTCATCTTTGATTGATAGGAATACAAATGTTCATATTAACCTCTTGTTCGTAGCCGCCCAAAGAGCGGTTATGATGGAAGAAATTAGAATGGGTTGATTTTTCATGTTGTAGAGGCTACGCATGCATTGTCTAAGTAAAAAAGCTAAATATGTTCCGGCAGGAACTTATTGTTTGCGGCGCCTCCAAAATCTTCTTATTATCGGACCTGTATCGGATATACGGGTGTTGCGATACCATTGAGATCATACACAATTCTGCCGGCACGTAAAGTCATTTCACATTCGAGTTTTTTTTCACCCACTGTTTTTACTCCTGTGTAATCATAAAAACCAAATCTCCCGCTGTGCATACTGAATACAGCAATATCAGCTTCGCTGCCGGGCGACAAATTCCCAAGTTCAGGCTTTTGTATAATCTGCGCCGGACTCCAGGTGCTTGCTTTAATCACTTCAGGCAGTGGCATACCCATATTCAGGAATTTCGACATCACACTCAGTATATCCTTCATGGCATTATTCATACTGCCGGTATGAATGTCCGTGCTGATGGAATTAGGATAAAATCCGTCGCGAAGTGCTGGTAACGCCTGGGAATAGGCGAAGCTGATTCCACCATACCCGACATCAAAAATCACTCCCTTTTGACGGGCATCTTTCACATATTGTTTTACTTTTCCGGTAGCTGTATCCACAATCGTTTCCCGGCCGCGCACCTGTCCAAAACAATGAGTGAAAATATCGCCCGGCCTCAGGTGTTTCATCAGCAGTTCTTCCAGTGAAAGGGGTGGATTACTGCTTCCGAAATCAATCATTACAGGAATTTTTGCCAGCGTCCCGGCTTCTACCGCCCGGTCAACAGGTGTCCATTCAGAACCTTCGAAGTGGGCAACTTTTACGCCAACGACATAGGCCGGATTGGCTTTTGCTACCAGTGAAGTCATCTTTCCATCCATACCGCGGGTATCCTGCTCATAAGGCGAGCCCCGCATACCTTCACCGACGATATTCAGCATGGACAACACACGTGTCTGCGAATGATCGATGATATTTTTTTTAAACAATGAAAAACTTTTCCACCCGGCACCACCGGCATCAACCACAGTGGTGACTCCAACCCTGAACGTAAATCCATCGGGTGCCAGTGCAGAAAAACCATTGCTGAGGTAATGGTTTTCTTCTGTACCGGTGAAATTATGCGAATGTATATCGATAAGTCCCGGTGTTACAATCATGCCACGCGCATTCACTACCTGGAGTGCGCCAATAGTGTCGACATTTTTATTTACGATAGCAATTTTACCATCACGGATACCAATGTCCATTACTGCATCAATGGAATTTTTCGGATCAATGACATGCCCGCCTTTTATAACAATGTTGTATGGCTGCGCAATAATGGATTGAGTCAGAAACGCAGCGAGCAGGCAGGTAAAGATATTTTTCATATTATCTGGTTTTGAAACTCCTTTATTCTGAAAAATGAGTTGTTATTTTTTTTGATGATTCTTTATCAGATTATTTTTTTCCCTGGCTTTTTAAGCATTGTTTCATTCCCGGTAAAGTGAATCTTCCATATCGAACCTTTTTGTCCGCCGAATTCCAGTACGTACAGATCATTTCCAACGAGCAGGGCATCGGCAGGTTCGAGAAAACCATCAGCCAGTCTTTCCGTTCGTACTACATAATTTTTTGTCGTTGAATCAAATCGCATGTTCAGTTGTAACAGATCGGCGCCCTGTCGGGTAAAGGGACGCATCATGCCCGATCTGCCCCCATAATTATTCCGGATTACAAATCCATCGCCTTTAAATTCTCCCGGTAACTGTTTTTCTGAATCAAACAGCAATCCCAGCGGTGAACAATGTGGTGTGAATGTACTAACGGCAACGCCTGTATGATCTCCGTCAAGTACCCGCCCGGAATGTCCACGGTATTCGTTAGCATCAGGCCCGATATTTTGTACGCCGGGTGTGAATCGGACACCCTCGGGAGGTTTTGGAAAGCTGCTGTCGTTCCGGAAATATTTCATCTGCCAGGAGTGGGCAGTTTTGCTGATGAATTTGTCCGTGGCCGGATCAGGATTCCAGCCAGGAAACTGCTGCGGATTTTCTATACCGCCCATAATCCACGGAAAGCCATAGTGATGACCTTCTCTTATCCAGAACATGTCTTCAGGATGATCATAGTCTGAGGAATTCACCACAGCAAAAAGCTCATCTTTTCTGAATGCCATGTCATACGCATTGCGGATTCCTTCAGCAAAAATAAATCCCTGCAACCGCAACCATTCAGCGTCATCCGGCAACAACAGATTTTTTGCACCAGCAGGAAAGCGGAATATTTTTGCCGTCAGTGCATTTTCCCTCGCATTCGGGTAGGCTCCATCGTTATCCTGCACTTCGCCATGATCAGTACGGGCGCCGCTGTTTACATACAAATACTTTCCGTCCGGGCTAACTTCAATAGCATTCCAGCCATGATCATAAATAGTTTTATTGGAGCCATACACCACGGTTTTCATGACAAGTTCCAGCCTGGTACTGTCGAAAATAAAATCCCTGAAATTTTCAGGCAGGATATATTTTACCATTCTTCCGCTGGTTCCCTTTTTGTTTTCCAGGTCCACATTTCCGGCCAGGAATAAATTATTTCCTGCAATGGCAGCACCCTGCAGGCGATTGATGTGATGTTTTTCCTTATCCAGAATTTTTAGGGCATTTGGCCGGCCAGCACTATCAGCGATCACAAAAACATCTCCTCCGAAAGTAGTATAGATAACAGATCCTGAATTTTTATGAAATACAAGCCGGTTCGTTTCTGGCCCGGTGGTCAGGAATTGCTCAATATTCAGATTACCACGGAGAATTTTTGGTGTTGATCTTGCATATTCAGCAGAGCGAAGTTGCCGGATAAATGCAATGATCTGCCATCGCTGTTCATCAGAGAGCGACTCCCTGAAACCCGGCATCATTCCACGTCCGGAACTCAGTTTCCAGAATAACGCTCCATCAGATTGTTGTATAACTTTTCCGGAATGCAGGTTGGCTGGCGGGATCTCATCTGTGCCGCCGGCCGGGCCGTCACCAAATCCATTTTCCCCATGGCATGAACTGCAATGAAGCTGGTACAGTTCTTTCCCTTTGAGCGCATGCATCGAAAGGTCTTCGAAAGGGATTTTTTTTTCTGCTTCTGTTGCCGGAGCTATCCAGGTCTGTGATTCTGTTTTACCTGTATCGTGGCAGGCCAGCCACACCAGCACTAACGCTGCCGCAACCACGAAAATAAGTATTCGCCTGCCGGGATGACAAAACATAACAGAAATTGGAATGGTGATAGCAACGGTAAACTCAGGTCCGGAAAACTTCGCCGACTCGTTTTGCTACTATTTTCTCTTCACCGGCCTTCATCACCCAGGCGGTTATATTCACTGCATAATCACCCGTACCCATCACCTCAATGGAAGGATTACCAGCCCTGAGCTTTTCCCGGAATTCTTCCGTAGTCATTTTAATTACCGAGGGGTCCCAGGTGATCCGCAGGGTTGGAGTTACATTTCCCAGAGAAGGGACCCTGACTTCGGTTTTTATTCCAGGTATTGTTTTTACCCCCTGCTCGATCACCGCTATACGTTGTTCCCATTCTTTCCATATCCGGTTATGATCCATCTTCACATAATTGTCCAGCGCGACATACATTCCTATGATTTCTTCCTTGTTAACTTTCATTCCTCTGCCAATGGTAGAACCGCGGGGTGCCATACTTAACCTGGCTGCTGCAATCAGATTCTTTTTCCCCATTAACAATCCTGCACTCTGCGGTCCTTTCATGGCTTTTCCACCTGAGATACAAACGAGATCAAAACCCATGTCGTTAAACTTCCAGAGATTGCTCACCGGCGGCACATCCGCAGCAATATCGATCATGGTAGGTATCTGATGTTTCTGTCCGAGGCTCACCCATTCTTCGTGGTTTATCACTCCCTTATCTGATTGCACATGCAGAAACCAGAGTAATGCTGTTTTTTCATTGATAGCCTTTTCCAGTTCTTCCCGTGTTTCCACCTGTATGATTTTGCAGCCCGTATTAGATAACGCCTGGGCATAACCGACAAAATGCCCTTTCTGCATAATCACTTCTGATTTCATACCCGTGCCTTCCAGGTGGGGCAACATTTCAGCTTTTTTAGGATCCGACCCTGTAAGTACACCAGCGAGGCCGAGAGTCATGGCGGAAAAACATCCGGAAGTAACAACGGCAGATTCCGCATGGGTGATCACGGCAATTCTTTCTCCGACTTTGTCCTGCAATTCATCAAGGAGACAAAATGCTGTGGAACTTTCGCGGATGGCTTCTACTACTTCAGGCTGCATCAGCGATCCGGTCATAAACGTATAGGTCCCTGCTGCATTGATAAACGTGCGAACTCCAAGTTCTTTGAAAATATCTTTGTTCTTTGGTGTTTGATCACTGGAAGGCATGTTTTCCGACATGGCCGATTGACTCAGTCCAAACGGCAGGGGCAGTAACCCCAGCGTCTTTAGTATGGATCTTCTGTTCATAAGCAGGAAGTGAAATCGTGAATGAATCTGATCAGTGAAGATCAGCATGTTTTAGTTCCTATGGCTGTTATTCTCAGGCTATCGTTGGCTGGTGTCGTTCCTGGAATTTATTGGATTGCAATGCAGTCCATTTCTACCAGGGAGTCACCTGGTACACCACCTTTCGCAACAGCCACTGTTGTACGAACAGGTGGATTTTTCCCGAACCGGCCGCGAAACACATCATTCATTTCCTTATAATCTTTAATATCATCGAGGTATACGTTCACTTTCACTACTTTGTCCATAGAGCTGCCGGCTTTGATCAGTTCCTTTTCGAGTTCTTTCAATACGTGGTCGGTGTGTGATTTAATATCACCTTTAAAATGCGCGCCTTTACCGGCTATAAACACCATACCGCCAAATTTTGTATGACCTGAAAACAGCGGTATTTCCTGGTTGTCTGCCTCTCCGTTTTCAAGCAGTTCCGTCGGGGTGTTAATAATACCATGCGCATTTGACTTTGCAGCATGTACCACCGCCGGTGCAGCGGCAATACCGGCAACGGCAGTGATAATTTTCCGAAGTAATGATCTTCTTTTGTTTTGCATGTGCAGTTCCGTTTTGGGGATTTGTTAATGTTGGTTTAATCAGCAGTACAGGAAACCAGCTGTTGGCTTCCTGAATTAAGATAAAACATTTTGGGAAAGTTGAATGTTTTAAGTGGTAGGTTATAAGTAAAGGTTTGCGGAGGTTGATAGTTCTGAATTTGCGACCAGGGTAATCGTTCATACTTTGTCAGGGGTATTCTGATAGTAGCAGTCTGACACGACGTTAAATGGGAAACGGCGATACGAACTATAGGAATTCAGAGTATTAGATTTAATCTTTCATTAGCAGAAATGCTATTTCTGCGTAAATCAAACAACAAAAAAGTCCGAAAGCCTTTTTAAAATTTAACGAGTTAACTTATAGCTTATCACCTAACACATATCACCTGGACCACTCCGGGCATTAATATTCATTATCCAAACAAACTATATGAATTCGGGCTTTTGAATTTTATCTTTCGGCAGCGAAATTCTATTTCTGTGGAATTCTAAAAACAAAAAAAAAGACCCGAAGGTCTTTTCAAAATATCAAGAGCATACGTTTTACGTTCAACGTTTCACGTTCAACCTAACCCAGTTTCTTCTTCAGATTCTCATCGATCGCATCCAGGAACTCCTCTGTGTACAGATAGTGTTCACCGTGGTTTACTTTGTTACCGTGAATACACACGGCGAGATCCTTGGTCATCTTTCCGCTTTCAACAGTTTCGATACAAACTTCTTCAAGTGCGTTTGCGAAATCGATCAAAGGCTGGTTGTTATCCAGTTTACCACGAAACGCAAGGCCTCTCGTCCATGCGAAAATAGAAGCGATCGGATTGGTGCTTGTCGGGCGACCTTTCTGATGCTCGCGGTAGTGCCTCGTCACAGTACCATGTGCAGCCTCAGCCTCCATTGTTTTTCCATCAGGAGTAACGAGTACTGAGGTCATCAATCCGAGTGAGCCATAACCCTGGGCGACAGAATCACTCTGTACATCACCATCATAGTTTTTGCAGGCCCAGATAAATCCACCGTTCCACTTCATCGCGCTGGCAACCATATCATCGATCAAACGATGTTCGTAGGTAATGCCTTTCGCGTCGAACTGTGTTTTGAATTCATTATCAAAAATCTCCTGGAAAATATCTTTGAAACGACCATCATATTTTTTGAGGATGGTATTTTTTGTACTCAGGTACAAAGGCCAGCCTTTTTGCAGAGCCATATTCATACAGCTTCTTGCAAAACCTTTGATACTTTCTTCTGTGTTGTACATGGCGAGTGCAACACCACCACCTTTGAATTTGAACACTTCATGTTCAATCACTTTTCCATCTTCGCCTTCAAATCTGATCGTGAGTTTTCCTTTGCCGGGAATTACAAAATCAGTTGCGCGGTACTGATCGCCAAAGGCATGACGACCAACGATGATTGGCCTGTCCCATGTAGTTACGAGACGAGGAATATTTTTGATTACGATCGGCTCGCGGAAAACGGTACCGTCAAGAATATTGCGGATAGTCCCGTTCGGGCTCTTCCACATTTGTTTCAGGCTGAATTCTTTTACACGATCTTCATCAGGTGTTATAGTAGCGCATTTGATACCAACGCCGTATTGTTTAATTGCGTTAGCTGCATCAACAGTTACCTGGTCATCAGTCTGGTCGCGGTATTCCACTCCAAGATCATAATATTTTATATCAACTTCCACATAGGGCAGGATGAGTTTGTCTTTGATAAATTTCCAGATGATCCTGGTCATCTCATCCCCGTCCAGTTCAACTACGGGATTGGCAACTTTTATTTTTTGGGCCATCGCTGTTGGTTTGGTTTTATTTTAATGATAAGGGTCACAAAAGTAAGGGTCATGCGCTTAAACGCAAAAGGAAAAGCTGCCGGAAAAGGTCTGAAATCAAATATTCACCACCAGTATGGGGATTTTCAATTCGTGACGCACCGAGTTGATCGTTTCTCCATATAGGAAATCCTTCAGGCCCGAGTGGCCGTGAGCTCCGATCACGAGAAGGTCCGCACCTCCATCATTGACCAGTCGCGCTATTTCCCTCGCCCGGTCATGAAAACCAAGTTTTGTTTCAACGTCAAACCCTTCCGCCTCCATCAGTTGTTTGTAATTGTTGATTTGTTCGTTGTCCCGGCGTGTTTCATAATCATCGCTTTCTTTTCCCAGGATCACCGTGGATGGACTTTCAACAATATGAATTAAAAGAAAACGGGTTTCTGAATGCCCCTGGGACACAGCATGCGAAATGAGCTTGTGATCAAATTCGCTGAACTCAAGAGCAACAGCAATCTTTTTATATATTGGTTTCTGCAATCTGAGCGTTGATGCTGCTTCCCGGTGCATGTTAATCGAATGATCTGATTTGGTTTTTTTGATGAAAGGAATGAAAGTGATGTATCCAAGGAGTACAAGAAATCCCAAACCGACCACGATTACCAGTATTTTCCACAACAACCGGCCTTCTTCACCAAACAGATTGCCAATTTCGGCAGTCAGCATTTTAAGGTTGAGATAGACTAATATCACTGCGATGATCCATGCAAAAATCCGGGTCACCGGTTTAATCGCAAAGGCACCCATTTTATTTTTATCGCTGACGAAATGAATCAGTGGAATAATGGCGAAACCCAATTGCAGACTGAGGATTACCTGGCTCAGAATCAAGAGTGAATCCACTTCATTATCTCCGAACACAGTGATAACAATAAATGCCGGTACAATTGCCACAAGACGCGTAAGTAACCTTCTCACCCACGGATTTATTCGTAAACGCAGATAACCTTCCATGACGATCTGTCCTGATAATGTTCCCGTGATCGTAGAACTCTGCCCTGCAGCAATCAATGCGATGGCAAAAAGCTTTGGCGCCAGTTCAGTGCCCAGTAAGGGACTTAATAATTCGTGCGCTTCTTCAATTCTTGCCACATCTGTCCTGCCTGTTTTGAAGAAGACCGTTGCTGCGAGTACAAGAATCGCTGCGTTTACAAAAAATGCCAGGTTCAATGCAATCGCGCTGTCGATTACACTCATCTTTAAAGCCTTTCGAATACTGGTTTCATCTTTCCTGATCTTCCGCGTTTGTACGAGTGCTGAGTGAAGATAAAGGTTGTGAGGCATCACCGTGGCACCTATAATTCCTATAGCAATAAATAACGCTTCGTTGTTTTCGATGCGCGGAACAAAACCTGTAGCAACTTCTGCGAGATTGGGTTTCGCAAGTATGATTTCAGTGAGAAAGGAAAAACCGACAATGGCGACAAGACTGATGATGAATATTTCCATCTTCCTCATACCGAGTCGTTGAAGAAAGAGCAGGAGCAGGGTATCCAGCACCGTTACTGCCACACCCCAGGTGAGTGGAATTCCGGTAAGCAGATGAAGACCAATCGCCATACCGAGAACTTCAGCCAGATCTGTTGCGGCAATCGCTACTTCAGCAAGTATGTAAAGAATAAAATTGATGGGTTTCGGGTAGGTTTCACGGTTAGCCTGTGCAAGATCTCTGCCCCGGACGATTCCCAGTCTTGCAGACAAACTCTGCAGCAGCAGGGCCATCAGATTACTCATCAGCAAAACCCAGATAAGAGAATAACCGAACTTGCTCCCCCCTGCGAGGTCAGTCGCCCAGTTTCCGGGATCCATATATCCCACACTTACAAGATATGCTGGTCCGAAGTAGGCAAAAATCCTTTTCCACCAGGGTTTGCCTTCTACCTTGCTGGTATCAATCGAGCCGTGTACTTCGCTCAATGATTCATCCGGAAAATCTTTACTTCTTAACATACTTCACGTAAATATTTTGTGCCAGCCTTTCGCTGATGGTAAATGCAGGCAGGTTTCTGATTTTTATTTCAAGAGAGTGATCAAAAGGAAATTTTTTCTTTACTTCTATGCGGGTGCCAATACCAATATTGTTGTGCTTCAGCATATCCAGCATTGCTGCAGATTGGTTGGCAACGCTGCTCACTTCGGCAATCTGGTTTGCGGTTAATTCAGTAAGGAGGATATGATCTGTCGTCGCGATTTTTCCGAGTTGGTCGGGGATCGGATCTCCATGCGGATCAAATTTTGGAAAGCCCAGGTATTCATCGAGTTTGTCGATGAGTTTTTTGCTCGAAACATGCTCTAATTCTTCCGCCACTTCATGAATTTCATCCCAGGCAAACTGCAGTTTTACGGATAAAAAATATTCCCATAAACGATGACGCCTGATGATGCTCAATGCAACTTTCTTACCTTCTGTACTCAGGCGGAAACCCTGGTATTTTTCATAGTGAAGGAGTTTTTTTGCTTTCAGCTTTTTCAACATATCCGTCACCGAAGCTGGCCGGGTGTGTAATTCTTCCGCAAGTTCATTTGTAGAAACATTCTTACTGTCCCCCTGCAAATGATAAATGCTCTTGATATAGTTTTCTTCGCTTTGTGAATAGTTCATGTGACCTGAAAAAAATATTTAGACAAATCTAAAAAATTAATTGTGAATTAACCAAGCTTTTCATGGCCTCAGAATAAAAACCTATAAATTAGCTGAAAGAATTGTTGATGTACAGGCTGTTTTTATTGTTACTTCCATTGATTTTGCTTTCCGGATGTAAGAGAAAAAAGCCTGTGATTTCCGGAGATGAACCTGTGGAAATTACGGACTTTATCGAGGCATTTCCAGCCGTGAAACTTTCATTCATGATGAGCGATACGGGTATTGTGAAGAAATCGGCAGATTCGATGCTGATCAGCAAAACTATTCTCAAACAGTTTGTACCGGATTCTATTTATGCAAAGGAATTTCCAAAGGGGACAACGCCAAAATTTTACATGCTGGGCCGCGAGGCTGTGAAAGGAGGGGAGACCTATCTTTTCATGAAAGCTGCTACACCGGCCAAATCGGTGGGATACGTATTGTGCTATGACAAAGATGATGTTTTTAAAGCGGCGATGCCTTTTGTTTTCAGCAGCACCGACAGGCGGGTTGTTTACGAAGGTGGTATGGACCATCGCCATACGATAACGCGTAACCGAATCCGGAAACTTCCTGACGGTCAGACCTATAATAAGAATGTTTACGTATACAATTCCGCCGGAACGTTCACCCTTATCCTGAATGAAAGCAATGAAGCAGTAGAAGAAACAGAAATTTATAACCCGATCGATACACTGGCAAGGAAATTCCCGCGTAGCGGAGATTATGCAAAGAATAAGAAGAACTTTATTTCCTTCCGGGATGGTGGTAAATCAAGCCAGCTCCTGTTCTTCATACATTTCGAGCAGAATGAAGGTGCCTGTAAAGGGGAGCTGCGGGGAGTCGCTGATCTGGTAAAACCCAATGTAGCTTTGTATCGGAGATCCGATGATCACTGCGAACTTGAATTTACTTTTACCAAAAACGAAGTCAAGGTCAGGGAACTTGAAGGTTGTGGAAATCATCGGGGTGTCAAGTGCAGTTTCGATGCTGCTTACAACAAGAAAAAAGAGGCTAAAAAGACCAAGCCCAAATCCTGATCGCGGTGATAATCACCGTAATACAATCATTTAACAGAAAATGCGTTAATATTGCGGCCTGAATTTTACGGACCAGAAACCACTATTATGGCTAAATTTCAGCAATATCACGTTCCTTATACTATCGATCCTCGCTACGCGAAAAAGGTATGTTACTTCTCCATGGAGTTTGCTATACATCAGCCTTTGAAGATCTACAGCGGTGGTCTTGGCTTTTTATCAGGTTCACATTTACGCAGTGCGTATGAGTTGAGGCAGAACCTGATAGGCATCGGTATACTCTGGAAATACGGGTATTATGACCAGGCAAGAAACCAGGACCAGACCCTGCAGGTACAATGGAACGAGAAGATCTACAACTATCTTGAAGATACGGGCATCAAGTACCAGATTAATATACATGATGCTCCCGTTTGGGTGAAAGTGTTTTACCTCAATCCTGAAACATTCAAAAGCGCTCCGTTGTTTCTGCTGAGTACTGATGTACCGGAGAATGATTACGTTTCACAGACCATTACTCATCGTTTGTATGATGCAAACGTTGCTACGAAAGTGGCGCAGTTTATTCTGTTGGGAATTGGAGGAGCGAGACTCGTTGAAGAGCTGAAGTTCAAACCTGAAGTTTATCATCTGAATGAGGCACATGCGATTTCCCTGGTATTTCATTTGTACAAGAAACTGGGTAGTGTTGAACAGATCAGGAAACAACTCGTATTCACCACGCATACGCCTGAAGAAGCAGGTAATGAAAAGCACGATATTCATCTTTGCCTGAAGATGTCCTATTTCAACGGCTTAACGCTGGATGAAGTACGCAAACTCACAGGCATAACCGATGATCAGTTCAATCACTCTCTTGTTGCACTTCGCTTTGCACGGTTGGCCAATGCAGTATCTGAATTGCATGGTCATGTGAGCAGGAAGATATGGGCGAGGTATGATGGCATTTGTCCCATCATCCACATTACGAATTCACAGAACTGGAAATACTGGGCCGATAAGCAGCTGTATTTTTCGATGGATGAGGCAAATGAAGAGCGTTTCGAAGACAGAAAGAAATACCTGAAACGCCGTGCTTTCGATATCGTGGCAGATCAGACAGGAAAACTGCTTGATCCGAATGTGTTCACCGTGGTTTGGGCCCGTCGTTTTGCAGGTTACAAACGTGCAGATCTGATCACGCGTAACAAACAACGTTTTGAAGCACTGCTGAATAACAAAAAATATCCGATTCAATTTATCTGGGCCGGTAAGCCATACCCGGTGGATTATCCTGCAATCAGCGATTTCAATCATCTCGTACATATCAGCAAACAGTATCGCAATATGGCCGTTTGCGTAGGATATGAACTGACACTCAGTAAGAGATTGAAACAATCTGCAGATCTCTGGTTGAACAATCCCCGCGTGCCACGTGAGGCCTCAGGAACCAGCGGTATGACTGCAGCAATGAACGGAGCTGTGAACTTCTCCACCAATGATGGCTGGATTGTTGAGTTCATCAACCATGGCAATAATGGTTTTGTGGTTCCTCCTACGGACTATGAAAAAATGCAGGTGCATGAGCAGGATGAATACGATCTCAATTTCATGTATGATATCCTGGAGCGTCAGATCCTTCCGGCATATTACGACACTCCAAGCACATGGCGCCAGATTGTACAGAACGGAATGCGTGATGTTCGCTTCCGCTTTGATTCCAACCGAATGGCCAACGAGTATTATGAACTGCTGTACAACGCACAGTGATTGTGCACCGTAATATCTTTTAAGAATGATCAAACCATTCCGGATAGCGATTGAGGTTCGCTGGGCTGACCTGGATCCCAATTTCCACATGCTTCATTCGAAGTATTATGACTTTGCAGCGCATATCCGTACGCGTTATCTTGTGGAACATGGTTTTACACCCGAGGCTATGCGGAAATTAGGTGTTGGACCCATTCTTTTCAGGGAAGAATGTGTATTCAGGCGTGAGCTCCTTTTCCAGGATAAGGTTGAAATAGATTTCTGTCTTACTGCGGCACGAAGGGATATGTCGCGTTTCAGTTTCAGGCATCATATCTATAAAAACGCCGACACTGTTGCTGCAGTGATTAATGTTGATGGGGCGTGGATCGATCTTGTAAAAAGAAAACTGACGGGTCTGCCATCAGAAGTATCTCAAAAATTTCTTGATGTTGTTCCCAAAAGTGAAGATTTTATATGGCAGGAACCTGAGAGTTAGTGTTTGCTGCTTTGTTTTCTCGCTATCTGTCCGATAGTCCTGTTGGAATCAATTTGTTTTTCATCTGATGCTTTTACAGCAACCCAGTCAGCGAGATCCGCTGTTGTAAGTACACCTTGCTTCCGCGAGAATTCAGTTCCCTGACGATAAAGTATATATGTTGGCAGCGCCTCAACATTTAAATTCAACATCAGTTTGGATTCAGTACTGCCATCCATTGAAATTACTTTCACCTGGCCTGTCTGTGTATTTTCAAAATCGCTTAGTATGGATTCCATCTTTTTGCAGGGCGGAGACCATGCTGCATTGAAACCTACAATCACCTGTGGTGCGCTATTAATAAGCTTTGCATATTCTTCTGTTGGCGTTTCCTTGCCGTGAGGTTTGCATTCAACGAGCTTTTTTCCAGAAGTCTTCCAGGCAATCAAACCGCCATCGAGGTTTTTGACGTTGGTGAAACCTTCTCCCCGCAAAAATTCAGCAGCTTCAAGACCTCGTTTACCACTCATGCAATACACCACCAGGGGTTTGTCTTTATCGAGATAGTTGATTCTTTCTGCAAATTGATTCTGATCCAGCCAATCCGCCTGCAAGGCTCCCTTAAGATGGCCACTACGGAATTCACCAATCGTTCTTACATCCAGCACCTGTGCGCCTGAATCATAAGCGAGTTTTGCAAACTCAGATGGTTTTATGTTCGCTTCTTCGTGAGAGAGATGCGAACAGGAAAATACAGCCGTAAGAGTTAGTGACAGTAAAATTATTTTTGCGCTACTCATGCAGGTTTTAATTCCTGATCAAAATTAATAAGGTTATAAGATAATCAGCCTTCACCATTTGTTAAACCGCTATTGTTTAACACTTACAAAGTACAGTAATGCAATTAACGGAAAAATCAATCCTAAACACCAGATCAATGTAAAGAAAAATTTTGTTCGTAGCGTCGCCTCGGCTGTGTTGGCTTTGAACAATGTCTTTGTCAGGTTCCGGATAGCCTGATTGTCGGCCTCTGTAAGACTCTCTTCGTCCTCCTCTTCATAAAATTTTAACATTTTCTTTCGAATTGATTCCAGCTGATCGTGGCTCAGATCTTCGTATGCACGATTGAGGTTAATGCCTTCCCTGGTCATAAACCTCCGGAGTTTTTGAAGGCTGTACAATGTCCTTAACCGGAGAATGGGAATCAATACAATAACAAGAAGTAGGTAATTATGAAGAAACCACGACAACAGTACTACAACCAGCGCAGAAATTAAAAGAAATGAAATCTGGACAATTACATTATTTTCAAAATAAAGCGTTTGTAATAATTGCCCGCCGTCTAATGGAATTACGGGCAGCAGGTTGAAGCCATTCAGCAGAAGAAAAAGAACAGTTCCTTCAAACAGCAATGGATTCGGTTTGGCGAGATAGATGAAAAAAAGTATCACGCCGACAATGATGCCAGGGATTGGCCCCGCGAGAATCATGATTGATTTCTGTGCGGGAGAAATTCCTTCTGATTTGCCGGAAACAAATGCACCAAGAAAAGGTATAAAAAGCATACGCACATCTTTATATCCATAAGCTTTCATCACAAGGAAATGCCCGCATTCATGGAAGACGATCACCGCAATAAGCAATATTACATGGCGGAATTCCCTGAAGATGGCATAGTATACGAGGACATAAAGCAATAATCCCGTTAACGTTTTTAACCAGGGACGGGCAATACTATCGGCCGATATTTTATCTGCATCCATCGTAAGCAACTAAAATAAGTCATCAGCAATTGAAATCGATGATATAAATAAAAAAAACGGTCCGGAAAACTCCGGACCGTCAAATCAAAACAAACAAACTATTTATGCATCAATTCTATCGAGCTGAATAGTACAATGAATTTTGATATCATTACTTACCAGCGCACCACCAGCTTCGGTCAGAACATCCCATGTCAGACCAAAATCTTTACGTGCGATCACACCATTCACTTCAAAACCTGCTTTTGTTTTACCATAGAAAGGATCCTTATTGATACCTTCAAACACAACATCAAGAGATATTGGTTTGGTTACATCTTTCACCGTCAGGTTTCCGGTAAGAATATATTTGTCATCACCTTTTTTCACCAGGTCAGTTCCCACAAATTTTATTTCGGGGTATTTTTCTGCATCAAAAAACTCAGGTGATTTCAGGTGACCATCGCGTTGTTCATTTCCCGTGGAAACGCTTCCTGTTTTAGCAGTGAATTCAATTTCTGCTCCACGGAAATCGTTATTATCAGTCGTTACTGTTCCTTCGTAGTCGGCAAATCTCCCTGTCACTGTCGTTATCACCAGGTGCTTTGCTTTAAAACTGATTTCAGAGTGTGCGGCATCTATTGCCCAGGTAGTTTTAGTTGCTGTTGTCGTATTCATAATTTTTGTTTTAATGTTTGTACAGCAAAGGTACCGCTACCTGGTAAGGCATTGTTGTACAAACGAGGGGCATAATTGTACTTTTTACGGCCGACCGCTATACTGGAGGAAAGTGGTAGGTAGTCGATAGCAGGGAGTCTGGAACCTGTCGGTCGGCAGGTCGGCAGGCAAGAGCCAAAATCAGAAGACTAAAGCTCAAAGTCTGTAAAATTTTTGTAGAGACTACGCGATGCATTTCGTATTTGTGGAGAGTATAAAGAATTCTCTACCATTTTAACTTCGTATTTCAATCTATTACAAGCTCAGCTATCACTTGGTAAAAAGTCGGTACTCAAATATCTGCTACCAATTGCCTATTTACGGGTTTTTTATAATGCGTACATTATCATGCAGAGATGCAAAAAATAATCAGACCCAACTTTTAATAAAAAGCCACCGGTAACAGTTATGTGAGCGGTGGCACTTTTAAAAAAAATTTCTACAGTGACTTATTTTCTATTGCTGTTCTCATATCATCTAATTCCCTGAGCCTCTCTTGTTTTTTCTCTAACTGGGAGGTGAGTTTGGTTATTTTTTTTCCTGCTCTGTTACACTGTCATCTGCATTGCTAGCATGCTGCGC
Organism: Pollutibacter soli; assembly: GCA_029269725.1. GTDB lineage: Bacteria > Bacteroidota > Bacteroidia > Chitinophagales > Chitinophagaceae > Pollutibacter > Pollutibacter soli. The sequence goes on from JARJHS010000010.1 coordinate 105,203, forward strand.
ATTCCTGTAGGCTTTCTTTGCTTTCTTTTTTGCGCTTTTAGCCTCGCTTAAGTCACCTTTAGTCGCCTTCGCTGCCTGTTGGCTACTTGCATTGGCACTGCTTTGAGCATCCGTAGTTGCTTCTCCCGCTTTTGCCTGAAAACCCGGCAGGTTATTTTGAGCTATAGTGAGTTTAGATGTAAGTTCGGCAATGTCATTACTTACCTGTACATATTCCTTATTCAGCTTAACGGTATCTGCAGTCGTTTTATATTTTTGCGAATAAAGAGCCGAAGCGGAAAATAGCAGCAGGCTTGTAATTAGAAAAAGTTTTGTTTGTTTCATTAATTAAATTTTTCGTGATAAAATAGGTATAAGTCTTCAATAAAGGGTAAGTTCCTTGCAATCTTGCACCTACCTTTATTTCATTTCCTTTTTATAGTATTGGTACTTTGAAAACCAGTATTGAGTGAATCACCAATATATCGTGCTCCTATCTCTGGTAAAAGAATGAGCAGAACCTTTCCATTTAAAATAATGTTTACACTGCTTAAAGATTAAGAAAGTCGTCAGTAAGATTTGCAACCAATGTTTGTGAAGAAGTCGAAACGGGTGCTATTGCTGTGGTATACTTACAAGGTAAGCTATTAAACTGGATATAAATTAATTTGTTTTGATTTTTAAGCCTACCTTTTCAATCGCACTTCGTAATAAATCTTTCCTTTTACATCTGCTTCTATTGTAATTCTTCAAATCATTGCGGCTGCAGCTTTAAAGAACGTTTTTATTAAATAATGATTTATGATACCTAAAATTGAATTAAGACTTGGCAACTGGGTGATAAATAAGGAAGGTAACTTTTGCAAAATAATGAATGGAGCTTCTATCGATGATGCCGATAGTTTCTCAGCTATAGAGTTGAATCAGGCAATCTTAAAGAAATGTGGCTTTAGTTTTCACGATTATTTTAAAACATGGCAAAAGAAGCAGGTGTTGCCTAAAATGGGATACTTGCTTGAGATGGACCAGGATTATAACGTAAAAGATTTTGGCCAAAGATATATAGGTGTCCGCCTAACTGCATTACACCAGCTACAAAATTTATTGTTTCAGTTAAAAGGAGTTGAAATAGATTTTGAAGTTGCAGAAAAAAATGGTTGAGTGAAAATATTTGTCTTACTATGAACAAACGCGGCCCGATTATTATAATTGAAGATGACATTGATGACCAGGATTTATTGAATGACATTTTTAAAGAGCTCGATTATAAGAACGAACTTATTTTCTTTGGCGATAGTGTACAAGCTTTGGAATACCTGACCAAAACGGAGATTGAGCCCTTTCTCGTCCTTTCGGATATAAATATGCCAAAATTAAGCGGCATGGAATTGAGAGAAAAAATTCACAATAATGAAGATTTAAGGTTAAAATCCATCCCTTACCTTTTCTTTTCCACAAGTGGCGAACAGAGACATGTAATCGATGCCTATTCAAGGTCTATTCAAGGATTCTTTGTTAAACCAGTCAGTTATGATAAACTAAAAAAGGTTATCATAAAGATTGTGGAATACTGGCAGGAATGTGAGTCGCCTAATTATATTAAAAATGCTCAATAAAAAGAATCTTTACTCAAAAGCGGAAATTTCTGCTGCATATCAAGATGCTTGAATTTTTAGTCGACAAAATGTGCGAAAACCAAAACCGGATTTTTTGTAAATGCCCTGGACGAATTCAAATATCTGCTACCAACTGCTCCATAGAAGGGTATCATAATCAATAGACCGTTTTGTTTAACACACTGTTTGCTGCTCTGTCACCTTCTGGCCATTGCCTCTGCTGTCTACCGTCTACACTTGCTGCAGCTCTGTCCTGAACGACGTAAAACTCTTTCCCTGGTGCTGCCGGAAAAGTTTGCTGAAATGTGCCGGATCATCAAAGCCAAGTTCAAAAGCAACTTCTTTCGCGCTGGTATTGGAGTAGGTTGCAAATCGTTTTGCTTCCAGCATGATGCGATTGAGAATAAAATCTTTCGCTGACATCCCTGTTTCAGTAGAGAGTACTTCATTCAGGTAATTAGCTGTGATATGCATTTCTGCAGCATATTCCGCCACTTTGTGCCATTGCGCAAACTTATTATCCAGGAGATCCTTGAATTGTTTTACAAGCTGAGCTTTTGCATGTGAGCGTTCCTGGAATATCAATCCGTACTCTTCACGGATACGCATACACTCGAGTACAAAAAGTTTTAACAGCGAAACGATGGCCTCGTTGAAAAACTTCTGACGGTCCTGATATTCCTTTTCAATCATATGCATGATCTGCCTGAGTGTATTGGCTTCTTCCGCCCCGGGAATTTTCAGGGGAGCCACATCATCGCAACGGAAAAAGAAGCCGCTTTCTTTCAGCCAGTCGACCTGGAATCCGTTCTTCTCAACAAAATCCGCTGTAAAGAGCATCACATACCCTTCATGGCCAGGCTCCATCTGCAGGTTGTGTACCTGTTCCGGACTGATAAAAAACAACGTATTATCTGTGACTTCATAGGATCTGAAGTCAATATCATGTCTCCCTTTTCCCTCCCTTACCCAGATGATCGTATAATAGTTATGCCTGTGCGGTGTATGCAGTTCCGGCTGCTGTGCAGCTTCCACTTCCTGCATCGTCTTTAAAACAAACTGGACGGGACGACCATTGTTTGTCAGTTCAAGAGAGGCGATCACCGGCCTGCCAATTCCAGATTTATTCATTTCACTTGTGATTATCGCAAAGCTAAAAATAAGCAAATAGTCAGAAGCGCTGAAATCGGGCTGTGGGTAAAGACCGCATCTGGTTTGAAGCAATTCAATTAAATTACCGGCTTAATTTTTTTTCCTGAATGGCAAAAATCCTGGTCTTATTTGCGCATCCCTTGCTCGAGAAATCGCGTGTGCATAGCAAACTTGCTGCTGCGGCAAAAAAAGTAAAAGGGGTGACTTTTCACGATTTATACGAAGAATATCCGGATTTTGATATTGATGTAAATGAAGAGAAAGAATTATTGCTTGCCCATGACATCATCGTTTTGCAACATCCATTCTACTGGTACAGCGCGCCACCCATAATTAAACAATGGCTGGACCTGGTGCTGGAGTACGGCTGGGCATATGGCAGGGGTGGTGTTGCATTAACAGGTAAATTTGTTCTCCAGGTGGTATCCGCCGGAGGAAAGCAAGAACTCTACTCACCCGAAGGAAGAAACCGGTTTACCTTCCGGCAATTTCTTACTCCTTTCGAACAGAGTTTCCGGCTATGCCATATGGAATATCTTTCGCCATATGTTATACATGGTACGCATCGTTTAAGTATAACCGAAATTGCCGAAGTTGCTGCAGGATATGCACAATTGCTTACTGCACTTCAAACGGGCCAGATACAACCCGAACAACTGGCCGGTGAAAATTATATTGATGGTGTTAAAGGATTGATCGCATTAAACAACTCATTACATGAACAGTGATTTTTTAATACAGGCACTAGGCTATCTCGCGGCAGCCGTGGTTTTTGTACCGATCGCAAAAAAACTAGGCATGGGATCCGTGCTGGGCTATCTCATAGCCGGAATTATTATTGGTCCGTATGTTACTGGTTTTATCGGGCAGCAAGGTGATGATATCATGCATTTCGCTGAGTTTGGTGTCGTGATGATGCTCTTCCTGGTAGGATTGGAACTTGAACCTGAGTTGCTCTGGCGCATGCGTTCCAGTATACTTGGAATGGGCGGGCTGCAGGTGCTGATCACCGCAGCTGTGGTAGCATTATTGTCGTTGCCTTTCCATATGCATTGGAAAGAGGGACTTGCTCTCGGGCTCATCATTGCGATGTCATCCACAGCAATTGTTCTGCAGACGCTTAATGAAAAAGGATTGATGCGTGCGTCAGCCGGACAAAGTGCATTTGCTGTATTATTATTCCAGGATATTGCCGTGATCCCGATACTCGCAGTGTTGCCGTTACTGGCTGTTCATTCCGTTGCCGCTACCGGGGCGGATGCAGAAAAACATACCTGGATCAGCGGCCTTCCGGGATGGCTTCGTACTATATCTGTCATTGGTGCAGTTGTGGGCGTTGTACTTGCAGGACGATATATCATTAATCCATTACTGCGCATTGTGGCACGCACAAGGCTACGCGAAATATTTACTGCGACGGCATTATTGCTGGTGGTTGCTATCACTGTATTTATGGAGAAAGTAGGCCTGAGTCCTGCATTGGGAACATTTGTGGCCGGTGTCGTTCTTGCCAACAGTGAATACAAACATGAACTTGAAAGTGATATTGATCCTTTCAAGGGTTTGTTGCTGGGTCTGTTTTTTATGGCTGTGGGGGCCTCTGTGAATTTTAATATGGTGGCTTCAAAGCCGATTCTCATTGTAAGTCTCGTGATGTCGATCATCCTGATCAAAGCACTGATTCTTTTTATGCTTGGCAGAGTTTACAAATTGGGCATGGATCAGAACCTGTTATTCGCGACCGCGCTTTCCCAGGTGGGTGAATTTGCATTTGTGTTGTTGTCTTTTTCTTCCGAAGGAAATATCCTGAGTAAAGAGGTTATCGAGATCATGATGGCGGTGGTGGCCATTTCCATGGCGCTCACACCATTCCTGCTTTTATTCAATGAAAAATGGCTCACACCAAAGCTGGGTTGTAAAATCGAAGAGAAGGTTGAAGAGGAAGTCACCGTCATCAACGAAAAAAACAAAGTCATCATTGCGGGCTTTGGCCATTTCGGAAGCACGATCGGTCGGTTTCTTCGCGCGAACGGAGTTACACCTACATTGCTTGAGATTGATTCCGATCAGGTGGAGCTGCTCCGGAAAATGGGTTTCAATGTTTATTACGGTGATGCCACACGCGCTGATCTCCTGAAATCTGCAGGAGCAGATGAAGCATCAATTTTAATCGTTGCAATAGGAAATCCTGAGAAAGTGTTGGAAGTAGTGGAAACTGCAAAGAAACATTTTCCTCACCTGCAACTGCTCGTACGTGCAAAAAACAGGATGGATGCATATGAGTTGATGGATGCGGGAATGATGCATATCTACCGTGAAACGATTGATACTTCTCTTCGTCTTGGTCAGGATGCTTTAAAAATGCTTGGCTTCCGCGCTTATCGTACAAAAAGAGCAGCATCCATATTTTTAAAACATGACGAAAAATCATTGAAAACGCTGGCTGCCACTCGCGATGATCTTGGTCAGTACATTACTACTGCAAGGGAAAGAATGGAAGAACAGGAAAAAATTATCCAGACCGATTTGGAAGATATGGGTCTCAACCGCGATGAAGCCTGGGATTCAGAATCGTTGAGGGAAGAAGCGGCGAACGTTGAACGTTAAACGTTAAAAGTAGAACGTTAAACGTAGAACGTTAAACGTACGCCTAAGCGGGTGCTTTGCTTATTCTTGTTTGCAGGCACCAATCAATATGATAATACAACTAACAATTATTACTTACCATTTCAATAAAGGATCAGATTACCAGTCAGCTGCAATATTTAACATTAAACCTGTAAGACTTAGTAAATGCTTTGTTTTCCCCATATTGTAAACAGGAGAACATTTCAATCAATCTTGTAAAGTAATGTATAGACTGAAACCGGCAAATACGAATAAGCTTTGCCTTCGCATGAGCTAACGTTCAACGTTCTACGTTCAACGTTCTACGTTCAACGTCGTAGGCTTTCCGAAGCAGCATCAGATAAGGCTCAATCATGTGATGCTGAAAGGTCTTTGCAGGATCTTCTGGGTATTTCTGATTGTATTCTGCATCGGGAAGTAAAACGATCGGAATTCCTGCGCGCATGAACATGCTGTTGTGTGCATAAGCAGGTTCTTCAAATTGCGGCAATACTTTCTTCACCAGTTTGCACATTTTTTTTCCGAGATATTTTTCTGTCCTTTTTTGTGCTTTTCTTGTTGACCGTTCCAGTTTGTTGAACATGCCATTGACATACCAGCGTACATAAAACTTCTGCTGACCAAGGATAGGAGTGAGGTCGCGAAAAGGGCTCCCGGCATTAAAATCTTTTGCTGTCTGTATAGTAATAGGCGTTTCGGGTACCCAGTCCAGCGCATTGACTATCGTGTAGGCCATGCCGTTACGGGTGATAAAATCGAAATCGTACGCATAATATAGATTGCCCACTTTCGGAGCCGCACTGCAATAGGATTTGAACACAATATCAGGCGGAATAATTCCCCCGGTTTGAGCATGACGTAAATAACTTGTAGCTAGTGTTGCGAGTGCTCCGCCCTGGCTGTGTCCGATGATCAGTACATTCCGGATATTTTTTTCTTTATAAACCGTGTTTAGTTCTCTTACTACTTCGGGCACGAGATATCCCAGGCCGATCATCCAGCCGATATGAACAGTGGCTTTCGGACTTTCAGCGAGTTTGTATTTAAAATCAGTACTGTCGTTTAAATGGATGGAACCTGTTGCCGGAACCATTGCTGCATAAAAATTGGCCAGCCAGCTGATCGGATTAGCAACTGTCCCGCGAAAACTGACTACGGCCACATGATCATCCCGAAGCCAGAGTTCCCAAAGATTTTTTAATCCCATTTCAGCGGACCTGTATTTTAAAATGTATTTATGTACGACGCCAGATTCTTTTCCCAGGGGAATATCTGCGGTGTGGGTGATTGCATTGATGTTGAGAAGGTCTTCATATTCTGCCGGATTAAAACCCGGACTGAACTCATCCTGTGAAAAACTGATTATGGAAATAATTGCGCATACGAGCAGTAATATGCTGGACTTCATTCAGTTTTGATTTAGGAATAAAAGTAATTAATAGTTGTCAGTTGTCGGTTGTCGATGTCAGAAACAGCCAGTTCATCGTTGTTCGTTGTTCGTTTTTCGTTGAAACAGCCAGGTTTCTGTTTTCATTTGTAGTACACTGTCTCTGATTTCAGTTTCTCCGCTGGGTTGTCGGTTGTCTGAAGCAGCCAGTTCATCGTTGTTCGTTTTTCGTTGAAACAGCCAGGTTTCTGTTTTCATTTGTAGTACACTGTCTCTGATTTCTGTTTCTCCGCTGGGTTGTCGGTTTTCAGAAACAGCCAGTTCATCGTTGTTCGTTGTTCGTTTTTCGTTGAAACAGCCAGGTTTCTGATGCCTGTTTTCAGTTTCGGTTCACTGTTTCTGTTTCCGTTTTCTGCTTTTCTAACTGTATTCTCAGACACATTGCTTCCAAAAGAGCTAACGTTCTACGTTTAACGTTCTACGTTATACCTTCCTGAATCCTCGCAGGAAATCTTCCACCTGCATCCTTTTCTTTCCTTCCAGTTGCAATTCTTTTACATCGACATATCCATCTGCACAGGCGAAGGATAATCTTTGTTTTCCATCGGTTTCAAATTCGCCGGGAGGAATTGACGGACCGGTGATTCTCTTTTCTGTTTTGAAGATTTTGCAGTTTTTATTTTGCAGTGTAGTGAAAGCTCCGGGAAAAGGAGAGAGGCCGCGGACCTGGTTGTGTACTTCAGCAGTTGTTTTGCTGAAATCAATTTTGCAATCTTCTGTAAATATTTTCGGTGCGTGTTTGAGTTGGTCGGGATTCAGCTGGTCCTGGGTGATGGTACTGATATCACCATTGACTATTTTCTGAATGGTTTCCACTAAAAGATCTGCTCCCACCACTTTCATACGGTCATGTAATTCACCAGCAGTTTCATTTTCGCCGATGGAAATCCTCCTTTGAAGAAGAATATCTCCGGTGTCGATCTGGTGTTTCAGTTTGAAGGTAGTGACGCCTGTTTCCGTTTCTCCATTCATAATGGCGCGATTGATTGGTGCAGCTCCGCGATATTGAGGAAGTAATGAACCATGCACATTGATGGTTCCCATCGGCGGCATATCCCATACCATTTCCGGAAGCATCCGGAATGCAACAACGATCTGCAGGTCGGCTTTTAATTCCTGCAACTCAGATAGGAAAGATGGGTCTTTTAATTTCAGCGGTTGAAGTACTTTAATACCATTAGCAACAGCAAATTTTTTGACTGCACTCTCATTGACCTGCAAACCACGGCCCGCGGGTTTGTCTGGCGCGGTAACCACAGCAATCACTTCAAAACCAGCATTCAGTACGGCTTCCAGCGAAGCGACTGCAAAATCCGGGGTTCCCATAAAAATAATCCGGGGATTTTTCATGGGTGCAAGATTACGCTAACGTGCTGAAATACCAGTCTTAAAGTGAATAATGATCTTGAAAGAAGCAGGAAGACAAGAATGTTCAGCCAGAAGCTTATTTTTTGATGATTTTCACCCCTTCATGTGGATTCCTTTGGGGTAAATTTAATAGTCCCAATTGTGACGGATGAGGTAAATTTGCTGTTCGTTCATACAACGGCTGCAGGTTTTTATCTTCGGTGCAGCAAGGACTGGTTCATTGGCCCGTCTTAAAAAAGATAATATTCAAAAACAAAAAATAGAAAAATTATGCAAGCAAAAGTGGGTGATGTGGTACGGGTACACTACACCGGCAAATTACTTGATGGCACTACTTTCGATTCGTCCGTCGGTCGCAGTCCGCTGGAATTTACCGTCGGTGGTGGAATGATGATCGCCGGTTTCGATGAAGGCGTAAAAGGAATGCAAGTGGGTGATAAAAAAACAATCCAGATCGCGCCCGGAGATGCTTATGGTGAAAGGGATGAATCGGCTGTGATCGATTTTCCGAAATCAAATATCCCGGAAAATATGCCGATCGAAGCAGGTATGCAGTTAACGCTGAGAGATCAGAGAGGGAATCCTATTCCTGTTGTTGTTCTTGAGGTGAAAGATGACATTATCGTTCTCGATGCAAATCACGCGCTTGCTGGCAAGGACCTCGTTTTTGATGTTGAGCTGGTGGAAATCGTTGGCGGAAAACCGTTGATTATTACGCCGGATCAATTTTAAAAGGAGACGGTAGACGGTAGGAACAGCCAGGCAATAGTAAAAAGGCAATAGGCAACAGGAACAGCCAGTGAGTAGTAGTAGGTGAGTAGTATCAGGCGTGATAATGGCATTGCTGTTGAAGTGGATAGTTTATTATACTTTAACTGATATTTGACTTAAATAAAAGGCCGGATTTCCCGGCCTTTTTTGTTGTATGCCATACAGGTCGTTTGTCCATAATATGCCTATCGAAAGTTCATCCTTAATAATAGCTCCGCCGCTTTGCCAAAAAAACATCAGGATACAGATCGGATTTATAGATTTTAGCGCCTAAGTGATAAATTACTGGAAGTATAAACAGGCTCAGGAAAGAATAAACAATTTTGTTTTGATCATGCTCCGAAAATTCAATATCAATTACTGTGTAATTTAATTTCGAGCTCAGCCCATATTTCATTGAATCAATGGCTTGCTGTTGAGTTATTTCGAAAACCTCAAAAGTCTTCGGCTCTCTGAGGATAATACAAGCTGCAAAGAATGCTGATACGATTTGTTTTATATGGGCTTGTGTCTGTAGAATTTTAAATTCAAGAATAGTTTCCCGATCTCAAGCCGTGTGACGCTATCTCGTTCTTATGTGATTCAAAAATGAATCGGTTTTTTTCATCCTGCATAATTGAACTCCCTTTTATGAGGGGTATATTCATGCATTGGCGAACGCTGGGAAAGGCAAGGCGTGCCTTGCCTCAATAACATCCTGATCGTACAATTCGTCCTTCGCAACTCGGCCTTCGTACCTTTTTACTTCTTACCTCTCACCTTTTGCCTTTTACCTCTCACTTTCTCCTCAGCCACCATCCCAGCCAGGCTCCGCAAAGTCCCCACATCATTATTCCATCCGCAAAACTTGCACCGATATCTCTTGAATCATACCAGATATGTGTAGATAACGCAAAAGTGGAAAACCCGATGAGCCCGATAAAAATGGATGACAGCACTATCGTTCCGAAGGAAGGATTCTGCATTTTTGAAAAGATCCAGATCAGTAATGCTGCGCAAACAATGCAGGAAAGCAAACCTTTAATGATGTTCGCTCCCATGTTCATATCATACGATTTATGATAGGAGACTTTTGCCCAGGGCTTTCCTTTGCTTTCGTCCATCAGTGCCTGGAACTGTTCCTGTGAAGATTCCCTTGGTAAGCTGGGCATGTAGAAATCACCATCTTCTGAAAATTGCGTGTTCAGAAAATCCATGACTTCCTTTTGTTTGGGTGTATATGCCACAGCGCTTTCGTGAAAATTGGCAACCGTCCATGAAATCGTTTGCCATGCGAAACTAATGATGCCACCTACAATAGCACCGATGATCCATTTTTTCATATTGCAGTTATTAATGATGAGAAGTTAACAAATTAACAGGTACGATAAATGAGATTTGATTATCAACTTCAAATCTTCTTATCATTGCGAAAATTTTTTTATGGCTTTAATTGCAGGAGTAAAGGATAAATTTCTGAGATACGTGCAGATCGATACGCAGTCTGATCCTCACAGCAGTTCCTATCCTTCCACTGAAAAACAAAAAGACCTCGGTCGCGTACTGGTTGATGAGTTACAGCAGATGGGTCTTTCCGATGCGCATATGGACAATTGGGGTTATGTATTCGCTACGATTCCTTCTACTACAAATAAATCTGTGCCGGTGATCTGTTTCTGTGCACATATGGATACATCTCCTGATTGCAGCGGGACTGATGTCCGGCCGATTGTGCATGAACGTTGGGACGGTTCTGATATCATTCTTCCTGACGATCGAAGACAAGTGGTATCCATAAAAGATCATCCTTACCTGCAGGAAAAAATCGGCGAGGACATTATCACTGCCAGCGGGACCACGCTGCTTGGCGCTGACGATAAAGCTGGTGTTGCTATCGTTATGCAGGCTGCGGAAATACTTGCCACGGACAATTCAATTGAACATGGAGCCATCAAAATTTTATTTACGCCTGACGAAGAAGTAGGTCGCGGAGTGGAGCACCTGGATCTTCAGAAACTGGGAGCGCAGTATGCGTACACACTGGATGGCAGTGAGCGCGGCTCTCTGGAAGATGAAACTTTTTCGGCAGATGCTTTGATACTGACGGTATACGGCATCAGTGCTCATCCGGGGTTTGCAAAGGGCAAACTGGTGAATGCAGTAAAAATAATCGGGGAGATCATTCATGAATTGCCAAAGACTGGCCTTTCTCCTGAGACTACGGAATTGCGTGAAGGATTTATACATCCCGTCCACATGGAAGGAACTGCTGAAGAAGCATCGCTTCATTTCATTATCCGTGATTTTTCCGCATCTCAACTGAAAGTATATGAGAATCTCATTGAGACGATTGCATCTCATGTGGTGGAAAAATATCCGGGCGCGAGTTTCAGAGTTGTGGTGAAAGAACAATACCGGAATATGAAGGATGTTATTGAACAGCATCCCAACGTTACTGCTTTCGCAATGGAAGCTATCGCCCGGGCAGGTATGCCTGTACGTAAGCTGAGCGTCCGTGGTGGTACTGACGGGTCAAGACTATCCTTTATGGGTCTTCCATGTCCGAATATCTTCACTGGTGAAATGGCGTTTCATTCCTTGCAGGAATACGTTTCCGTGCAGGACATGGAAAAAGCCGTGGAAACAGTAATTGAATTATCAAAAATCTGGGCAGAAAAAAGCTAGCATTCTCAGGCTGTGGCCATCGTAAGATTTTCATGTCTTTTCCAGATGCGAAGGTACCAGTACACCGGAAATGCAACGATATTGATCAGAACGAAAGCGACTACCCACATCAGCTTCTCATTCGTTTCCATTTCCATATTATTCAATGCATGGATGATGTAATACACCAGGAGACCCACGCTCAGCAGGCCCAATGCCAATGCCGTTATCACCACACTCAACACATCTCCGACGACAGGGAATTCGTCACCCCTGATATCGGAAATAATTGCATCTCTCACCATCAGTACCACACTCAGAAAATAAAAACAAATGAAGATGAACGGGAGAAATGTAAAGATCCCAAGGATGATTTTATTGCCTTTGGTCATAACATCAGATTTTGAGATGATAAAATGAAATTTCCCGAAAGGCTACAGATTGCGAAGATATTTTAAGATAAAACTTTTTTTCGGATTGATCAAATGGTTTCCCATATAAAAATAACGGAAACCCTATCTTGGGGAAAACTTGTGATATGGAATTTATCAATGTCCAATTGATTGTCATCATCCTTATTGTACTCACTGTTCTTTCAGGTCTCAGAACTGTAAAACAGGGCTATGTCGATGTCGTAACTATGTTTGGAAAATACCGCCGTATACTCCGGCCAGGTTTGAATTTCAAAATTCCTTTTCTGGAGAAAATTGCCAGAAGCGTAAGTATTCAGAATAAATCTGTGGAACTGGAATTTCAGGCTGTCACCCAGGACCAGGCCAATGTTTATTTTAAAAGTATGTTACTATTCTCCGTGCAGAATGAGGACGAAGAGACGATCAAAAAAGTGGCTTTTAAATTTTTCAGTGAGAAGGACCTGATGCAGGCGCTTGTCAGAACCATCGAAGGAACAATACGTGCGTACGTTGCTACAAAAAGGCAATCTGAAATCCTTAGTTTGCGGAGGGAGATTGTAAATTTCGTTAAGGACGAAATCGATGCTTCACTGGAGGGTTGGGGTTACCACCTGATTGATCTGCAGATCAACGATATTACTTTCGATAAAGTTATTCTGGATAGTATGAGTCGCGTGGTGGCTTCGCATAACTTAAAAGCGGCAGCAGAAAATGAAGGTCAGGCTTTGCTGATTACAAAAACAAAAGGAGCGGAAGCAGAAGGTAATGCGATAAAAATTTCTGCGGAAGCAGAACGCGAGGCTGCAAGACTTCGTGGGCAGGGTGTGGCATTGTTCCGCCAGGAAGTTGCGAAGGGTATGACCGAAGCAGCGGAACAATTGAAACAGGCAAATCTCGATACCAATGTGATCCTGTTTTCTATGTGGACAGAAGCGATTAAAAATTTTGCAGAAGTTGGAAAAGGCAATGTGATTTTTCTCGATGGTAGCAGCAGTGGAATGCAGCAAACAATGAAACAGATCATCGGATTGATGCGGGCGGAGCAGTTGAATGATAAATAGACAATAGTAAGGAGGCAACAGGAACAGCCAGTAAGTTGTAAGAAGTAAGTAGCTGTCTGCCGGCAGCCAGGTAAGCGGAACAGCCGGCTGTTGGTGGAACAGGAAGCTTTCTGTCATAACGAACAACGAACAACGAACAACGATCAACGAACAACGATCAACGAACAACGATCAACGATCAACTGACAATTCTTAACAACTTTTTTACATAATTACCGCCGTTGCTCAACTGTATGCTTAAAACGGAAAACCTTCCTACCCGCAAGCAGGCTGGCTGTTCAAACTATGAACTATCAACTATGAACTATCAACTATGAACTATGAACTATGAACTATGAACTCTATATAAATTGTTAATCCATACTGCTTCGCAAGTAATTTTGAATCATCTTTGCGCAACTTTAGCGTTAAGGACGAGTCAGTAGTTCATCAATTCATTGTATCCGGATAAAAATTTTTTATTATGCCAGGATGGTTCTTGCAGGTGATCAGTACAGCCAACAAGGCAACCGATAGTTTAGTCAATGCTGCGCAGGCGGTAACTCCTCCGAAAGAAATGCATTTGTGGGATATCCTGAAATCAGGTGGCCCTTTAATGATTCCTCTTGGGCTGATGCTGGTTGCGGTTATCTATTTCTTTTTCGAACGTAACATCGCGATCAGGAAAGCAGGTAAGATCGATCAGAATTTTATGATGATCATCAGGGATCATATCGTAAATGGAAATATATCTGCTGCGCGTGGGATAACACGAAATACCAATCACCCTGTTGCCAGGATTATTGATAAAGGTATTCAGCGTATCGGCAAACCGATAGATGCAATTGAACGCAGTATGGAAAACGTGGCCCAGCTGGAAATGTACAACCTGGAGCGCAACCTGAGTGTGCTCTCGGTGATCGCACGTGCCGCACCGATATTTGGTTTTATCGGTACTCTCGCGGGACTTATGCAACTTTTCTTCGATATCAATACTACAGGAGAATTTGTATTGAATACAATCGCGGGTGGTTTGTATGTAAAACTGGTGACTTCTATTTCCGGTCTGTTGATAGGTTTGCTGGCATTTCTTGCACACAGCTATCTCCATACGCAGATCGACAAGACAGCCAATAAAATGGAAGTAGCTGCAGCAGATTTTCTGGATATTTTACAGGAACCAACACGATAATTCACTATGAGGATAAGAAAAAAACATCGGGGAGAAACAGAGGTATTTACAGATGCGTTGAACGATATTCTGTTCATCCTCCTCATGTTTTTCCTGATCGTGTCCACCCTGGCCAATCCGAATGTGATTAAATTGTCACAACCTAAAAGTAAAAGCGATACCAAGGCCAAGCAGAACGTTGTTGTATCTGTTGCGCAGAACCAGCAGTATTTTGTTGGCACCACGCGCGTGTCACTTGACTCATTGAGATCTGCATTATTGCCTGCGATTCAAAAAGAAAAAACGGATATTCCTACGGTTGTTATCAATGCGGATAAAACTGTACCTCTTGATGATGTGGTAGCCGTCATGCGCGTCGCACGCGAGCTGGGAGCGAGGACGGTTTTGTCGGTAGATAACAATTAGGCAGGAGTAAGCGGTAAAGAGGCAGGAGAGAAAAGAGGATACTGAACACGGAATGCAGAATACAGGGATAGAAACAGACACGGGATAGTGAATTGAAAACTGAAAACCGCAAACTGGTTGTTCGTAACAACAGGAAGTTGAAATATGGCAACCTCTGTGAACTGTGAACAGTGAACTTCTTCGGCTGTTCAAACGAACAACGAACAACGAACAACGAACAACGAACAACGGGCTGTTCAACTGACAACTCACTCATGACGATCATCTCCGCTTCTCAACTGCTAAAAAAAAATCTTCAGACAATTTACGATCAAAGAGAAGCTTTCGCCATTTCATCATTGGTGATGGAGAAAATTACGGGTAAGAAAAAATCTGAACAGGTGCTGAATCCCTATATCGAATTTGATCCCCGGCAACAGCTGTTGTTTGATAAATACATTAATGAGCTTTTGCAGAAACGGCCTTTGCAGTATGTATTGAATGAAGCATGGTTTTGCGGAATGAAATTGTATGTGAACGAAAATGTATTGATCCCGAGGCCGGAGACGGAAGAGCTTGTCCAGTGGAGTGTGGACAGTTTGAAGTTGCAATCAAAGCAGCATCCCAGGGTACTCGATGTCGGTACCGGAAGCGGTTGCATTGCTCTCGGAATAAAAAAGAATTTTCCATCTGCTGAGGTTTTTGCCATTGATATCAGTGAATCAGCACTAAAGGTTGCCTCACGAAATGCAGAAGAAAATAATCTTTCAGTTCAGTTGCAGCAAATGGATATAACTGGTGCCAGCAGCATATATACAGGTGAAATTTTTGATCTTGTCGTTAGCAATCCTCCCTATATTCCGTTGTCAGATAAACCAGCGATGGAGGATCACGTCGTTGAGTACGAGCCGCATCTTGCTCTTTTTGTTGATGATGATAATCCGTTGAAATTTTATGATGCCATTGCGGGCTTTTTTCTTTTACATGCGGTACCCGGCTCCCTACTCTTTTTTGAAACACACTGGCAATACGCTCCTGAAATAAAAAAACTTCTTGAGAAGAAAGGACTGACTGACGTTGAGATCAGAAAAGATCTCCAGGGTCATGAACGAATGATCCGCGCGAAATACCCATAGCTTCTTTGCATTTAGCCGCCTAAGTCGTTCCTTTGCATCCCGTGAATGATGTTGAGAAATACATGAGCCGATGTCTGCAACTCGCCGTTGCAGGTGCAGGTTCCGTGGCACCAAACCCAATGGTAGGTGCTGTACTCGTGTATAATGACATTATCCTTGGGGAGGGTTATCATCAGAATTATGGCGGTCCGCATGCGGAGGTCAATTGTTTTGAATCTGTAGGTTCGGAAAACAGGAAATACATTCCGGATTCAACTTTATATGTATCGCTGGAACCCTGTTCGCATTATGGAAAAACGCCACCATGCGCAGATCTGATCATCAGGGAAGGAGTGAAAAGGGTAGTGATCGGCATGCGTGACCCTTTTGAGTCAGTTGATGGGCGCGGAATCGAAAAGCTAAAAAATGCGGGAATCGAAGTTGTATTTCCTGTGCTTGAATCTGAGGCGGGATTTCTGAATCGTCGCTTTGTTTCATTTCAGAAGAAACATCGTCCTTACATTATACTGAAATGGGCACAGACTGCGGACGGATTTATCGGAAGTGCTGAAAAGCGTTTGCATATTTCGGGAATGGCATCGAACAGGCTGGTGCACAAATGGCGTTCCGAAGAAGCGGCTATACTTGTTGGTGTTGAAACCGTTTTACATGATGATCCGCAACTGACAACGCGTTTGTGGCCGGGAAAAAATCCTGTGCGTATGATCATCGATCCGAAAAAAAGGCTTCCGGACCATCTTCGTGTATTCGATGGAGAATGTGATACGATCGTTTTTACAAATGGTTCATCAAATAAGAATTTTCGTGCGGAATGGATAGAAGTTGGTATTGGAGATTCTTTTGTTGATGCCGTGTGCAGAACAGCTTTTGAGAGAAAGCTGCAAAGTATTCTTGTGGAAGGCGGATCGAAAACTATTCAGCATTTTCTCGATACAGATCTTTGGGATGAGATCCGCATGATCACCAACACTGGTTTATTTATTGGAGAAGGAATAGCAGCACCTTTTGGTGCCAATGGGAAACATATACTTAGTGAACAATTCGGTGAAGACCGGGTTGACTATTTTCTGAATCCGGGTAATCCGTTGGCAGCAGCCGGATCTCTAAAACATTTTGAATTTTAGTGACGAATGAACATGGCCGTTCTTACCCATTATTTTACAATAGAATCCACCGGATCCGCTGTATTTGAAGATCGCGGGAGCAAGTTTATCGGTTATACGTTTCCGGTAAAAACGGTTATTGATTTCAAAGAGGCACTGGCAAGATTAAAAAAAGAGCATCCGAAGGCATCGCATTTCTGTTTTGCCTATCGACTTGGCCTCGATGGAAACAATTACCGGGTCAGCGATGATGGCGAACCTTCGGGTTCTGCAGGCCGACCGATTTTAGGCCAGATCGATAGCAAAGAATTAAAAGATACACTCGTGGTGGTTGTGCGTTATTTCGGAGGCACTTTGCTTGGCGTTCCTGGTCTCATCAATGCATACAAAACCGCAGCTTCTCTCGCCATCCAGGTAACCCCCTCGGTAAGGAAATCCGTTGAGATCAATTACACTCTTCAATTCGATTACACACGAATGAATGAAGTAATGATTATTTTAAAAAGATTTGGCTGCACTATTCATCAACAGGAAATGCAATTGTTCTGTTCATTCAAAGTCGGTATTGCCGTTCAAAGCGAAAAGGACTTTCTGAAGCAAATGAAGGAAATACCAGGATTAACGTTAAACGCGGAACGTTAAACGTTGAACCTCATTCCGCTCTCAGACTATCCACCGGCTTTGCTCTTGCTGCCCTGATTGTATTCAAGCTCACAACAACTAATGTCAGCAATAGTACCATCACACCAACCAGTCCAAAAAGCCATACGCTGATATTAATTCTGAAAGTATATTTCTGCAACCAGTTGCTCATCAGCCACCAGGTAAGCGGTACTGCAATTACAAAAGCAATCATCACCAGTTTCAGGAACTCTTTTGAAATTAACATCAGCAGCTGCGGAACAGTTGCGCCGATGACTTTGCGAATACCAATTTCACGAATGCGTTTTTCGATGGTGAATGACGCGAGGCCTGCGAGACCAAGGCAACAGATGAAAATGGCCAGGCCGGCAAAAATATTGATGAGCTTACTGATCAGTTCTTCTGAAGAAAATTTCTTAGCGAATTCCTCGTCTACGAATCGATATTCAAAGGGTTCTGCCGGGTTGAATTTTTTGAAGATGGCTTCTACGGCAGGTAATGCTTTCTGCAGTTGCGCATTATCTCTCAGACGAAGCGTAATTGTGTTTCCCCAGTTGGGATTGTAAAAAACCATCATCGGATCAACTGGTTCAAATGGTGAACCCATGACATAGTTTTCAGTTACTCCTATTACTGTATATACTCTGTCCCCACCGTAGCGTAACTGCGTACCCACGGGATTTTTTATACCCATTACGTCGACAGCGGCTTTGTTTAATAACATCGATGCTGAGTCCACAGGTGTTCCTGAAAAATCTTTTCCATCGATAATTTTTATTCCCATCGTCTTTGTGAAATCAACATCGCTGCTTTCCCCGGCGAAAATGATATTGGCATTCTCAGGTTTGCCGTCCCAATCGGGTGATGGACTGCGCATCCAGATATCTGTAATGGGGGATAATGATCTTGTCGCAGCTTCAACCATTCCAGTACCCAGCAATTCACGTTTGATTGCAGGGAAATTTCTGCTGATATCATCACTTGAAGGAATCATGATCAGGTTGTTCGGATTGTAACCAATATCACGATTGCGAATATGTTGTATCTGCTGGTAGATAACAATAGTTGCGGATATCAGTAGTATTGAAATTACAAACTGACCAACCACCAGAATTCTCCTGGGTAGTACAGCTGCTTTGCCAGGTAGAAATGTCCCTTTCAGCACTTTCACCGGGTTAAATGAGGAAAGATATAACGATGGATAACTTCCTGCAACCAGACCCGTAAATAATACAATTATCGTTGATGCCATCCAGAAGGAAGGCGCAGTAAAATCAAGTTGAAGTCTTTTATTCACGAGCGTATTGAAAGCCGGAAGAAGAAGATAAACAACAAGCACAGAAAAAACAAACGCTATTAAAGTAAGAATGAGTGATTCTGTAAAAAACTGAAGCACTAATTGTTTTCTCGGTGACCCCAGGGTCTTTCGAACACCCACTTCGCGGGCTCTTTTTTCAGAGCGGGAAGTGGAAAGGTTCATGAAATTGATACAGGCAATCAGTAAGATGATGCAGGCAATGATGGTGAACATGCGCACATATTCAATCATTCCCCCTGCATTCTTTCCATCTTTAAATTCATTTTCCAGACGCCACTGCCTTATCGGGAACGCGAAGTACTTGCTGACTTTTTCGTCATTCGGACTATGTTTGTATTTGATCTCATTGATCTTTTTTTCAAGCGCGGCTATGTTGGCGCCAGGTTCAGCCTGGATGAATACCGTCCAGGACGAACTTCCCCATTCGTTCATTGCTCCGCGCAGGTAATCTCCATCATAATTAAATGTGTTGATATAATCAAACTGGAAAGTTGAGTTGCCGGGAACATCGGCCACAACAGCAGTTACCCTGGCATCGTAATCGTTATCAATTCTTACAATCTTGTTTATAGGATCTGTATTCCCAAACAGCGATTTCGCAGTTGATTCAGTAAGTATCAATGAGTATGCATCCTGTATCGCTGTTTGCGGATTACCTGTAATAAACTTCCACGAAAACATATCAAAGAAGCCATCACTTACTGTATGGCCTTCTTTTTTTAGATGTTTGTCTCCATATGAAAGTAAATGCGATTGCCTGTGTGTGGTGACCACTGCATTTTTCAGCTGTGGGATTTCCTTTTTTATGGTTGACGCCAACGGCAACACCATATTTTCATCTGTAAAAATCTGGTTGTTGAAATTCCGATGCGCCATCACCTGGAAGATATCGTTGTAATTTTTATGAAATTTATTAAACGACAACTCATCTTTCACCCAAAGAAAAATCAGTATTGTACACGTGATACCCATGGTAAGACCAAGGATATTTGTTACAGAAAATCCTTTGTTGCGGAAGAGACTTCTCCAGGCAATCTTCAAATAGTTACTCAGCATATAGCATTTTTTTCATTGAACGTAAAACGTATACCGTTAAACGTAAGAGTTTGTTTAATATATCAGTATTATAAATTCGCCAGATACTTTTTCTAATGTTTTTTCTATAATCGCATAGGATAACTTTAAACGTTATGCGTTTTACGTTTAACCTGCAACGTTATTCTGACCGCAAACTTCTCACCGGATTGGCTAGTGCTGCTTTAACCGCCTGGAAACTTACAGTCAGCAACGCAATTACAATTGCCAGTACTCCTGCAAGTACAAAAACCCACCATTCAATACTGATGCGATAGGAATATCCCTGCAGCCATTTATTCATTGCGTACCAGGTAACAGGTGATGCAATAACAAAAGAAATCAGTACCAGTTTCAGAAAATCTTTCGACAATAAGTTGGTTACACTGAAAACCGATGCACCGAGTACTTTTCTTACGCCGACTTCTTTTGTTCTGCTTTCAGCCATGTATGCTGCGAGACCGAATAGTCCAAGACAAGAGATGAATATCGTAAGACCGGCAAACAGCGCAGCGAGTTTACTTGTTTGCTGCTGATCACGGAATTTACGTGCATAAGATTCGTCTGTGAATATTGCTTCAAACGGGTATTGCGGATTGTATTTGGTAAAAATGGCTTCCATACTTTTTAAATTCGTCGCAGTCCCTCGTGCAGGATTCAGTTTCGCATGTATCACCTGCCCGTAGTCCATTCCAGGTCCGAACACCATTACAGGATTAATTTTTTCCTGGAAAGGTGACTCAAGAACAAAATCTTTGATTACGCCAATCACATGGTAATAATTTGTGTCGCCTACATAATGAATGTTGGTACCAATGGGTTTTTTCAGACGCATAGCTTTCACTGCTGACTCATTAAGCAGTACAGCAGTACTGTCCGTTTTGAAATTGTATACATCAATGTCGCGTCCATCAAGCAATTGCACACCTGTTGTTTTTGTGAATTCAGCATCTGAGCCAAGCCGGATAAAATCAATTTTTTCATCAGCCTTTGTACTTCCTTCCCAGGCAAATCCCCAGCTATCGCTCCAACGCTGTGTAATGGGGTTTGAGGACCTGGTGACTGAAACGGCGGTGCCACTCGAAAGCAATTCATTCCTGATGGCCTGGTAGTGTTTGTCCACTTCACCTTGCGTAAACGTATACACGAGATTATTTCGATCATATCCGCTCTGCCGGTTTAATCCATATTGCAACTGGCGCACAACAATCATGGTAGAAATGATCAGGATAATGGCGAAAGTAAATTGTACTGCAACAAGTATTTTACGCGGAGCAATTAATGCGTTCGCTTTTTTGAATGTTCCTTTGAGTACAGCCACCGGTCTGAATGAAGAGAGATAGAACGCCGGATAGCTTCCTGCAACAATTCCGGTAAATACAATAAAACATACAACGGTAAACCAGAAAACCGGGTTTGTGAATGGAATGAAAAGTTGTTTATTGACAAGTTGATTGAAACCTTTTAAGCTTAACGTAACAATCAGCAGCGCCAACAGAAAGGAAATGAAACTCAGAATAATACTTTCGGTAAGGAATTGCAGAATCAGCGATTTCTTTCCTACCCCAACAACTTTCCTGATGCCTACTTCTTTCGCACGTTTTTCACTGCGCGCCGTACTCAGGTTCATAAAATTGATACAGGCGATCAATAATATAAATGCAGCTATTATTCCAAACAGGCGTACAGTTTCTATCTGCCCGCCAGTGAGTCTGCCGTCTTCAGATCGTCCATACAGATAATACCTATTCAAAGGTTGTGTGAATACTTCTGTTGTCACCTGGTCAGCTGAGCCTTTTGAATGATCAATAGTGATTGTCCTGATTTTCTTATCAAAATTAGCTTGCGAAGCACCTGGCTTGAGAAGTGTATAAGTTCTTACTGAATTATTTCCCCAATGCTTGTCATCCCAATCGAGTTTACGCATGTATGACCAGGGTAAAAGATATTCGAATTCAAATAATGTATTGTTGGGAAGATCTTTCAACACTGCCGTTACCGTACAGTTGTTTACACTATCAATGCGAATCGTTTTTCCCAGTGCCTTTTCATTCCCAAACAGTGCTTTAGCAAATTTTTCTGTCAGCACAATGCTGTAGCTGTTTTGCAAACTGGTAGCAACTGTACCTTCAAGTAAGGGGAAACTGAAAATGTTAAGAAAGCTGCTATCGGCGAAAGCTCCTCTTTTATTCATCCGTTTCTCACCTGAAGTGAGCAGAAATGTGATATTGTTGAAGCGCGTGAAATCTTCTACTTCCGGATAATCCGCTTTTAGTGTTGGTCCGAGAATTTTAGGCGTGCTGTTCCATGCCCACTTGTTTCCCTCCGGATCTGTGTCGCGATTGTACATTACATAAATCCTATCACCTTTTTCATGAAAACGTTCCATACTCAACTGGTTCTGGATCCATAAAAGGATGAGCATCGCTGCTGCCATTCCCACAGCCAGACCAGTGATGTTGAGAAATGAATAACCTTTGTTACGTGCAAGGTTTCTGAAGAGGGTTTTGAAATAGTTATTTATCATGTTAGTTGTCGGTTGTTAGTTAGTTCATAGTTCATAGTTCATAGTTCTTAGTTCTTAGGAGGGAACAGGCAGTCACACTATTGGCACGACGCTAATGTCGTTGTCCAAAATGACTTGAAAATTTACATGCACGATTTTCAACGGCAAATTTTCAAGTGTATAGTAACAGATAATTTTAGCCACGCTGTATTTTTTCGTTGAGTTTCTTAAAAATCAGAGGGTTTGGACGAACCCCGAGTACAAATGATGCTCCATTTAAACCCATTATACTTTATCGGAATTAAGATTTTTGTCAATTATAAAAGTGATTGTACTGATCTGTTGCATGCTGCCTCAATCAAGTGCCACGAAAACAAAAAGACTTTACCACTTTCAACAGTCGGCTGTTACGTTCTACGTTCAACGTTTTACGTTTAACGTTCAACGTTACTCACTTCTCAGGCTCTTCACCGGATTCGCCAATGCTGCTTTGATCGCCTGGAAACTCACTGTCGCTAATGTGATCATCAATGCTGCAATCCCTGCCATTACAAATACCTGCCAGCCAATAGAAATCCGGTAATCGTAATTTTTCAGCCAGCTGTTGAGATAATAAAATGCTACCGGTGTTGCTATAACACAAGAGATGATTACAAGGACGATAAATTCGGTGGAAAGCAATCGCCAGACGTTTCCAACACTGGCTCCAAGTACTTTTCGGATACCAATTTCTTTGGTTCTCTGTTCAGCAACAAAGCTTGCCATCCCAAATAAACCAAGGCATGAAATGAAAATGGCCAGTACTGCAAAATAGGATGAGAGTTTTCCGATCCTTTCTTCTGCAAGAAATTTTCCGCCAAATTCTTCATCAACAAATTTGTACACAAAGGGTACATCAGGAGTATACTTTTTCCATACCTGTTCAATCGCTTTTAAAGATTGACCTGCGTTGCGTTGCGGGTTTAACTTCAGAACGACGTGGTACAGGTTGTCATAATCCCCGATATGGTACAAGGTAGGTCGAACAGGAAAGAATGGAGATTCCTGCATGATGTCTTTCACAATACCGATGATGGTAAACGATTGGTCGTTCCATTTCAATGTTTTGCCTACGGGATTCCCGAATCCTAAAAATTTTGCAGCAGATTCATTAATAACAAACGCTGCCGAATCAGTCGCGAAATCTCTTGAAAAATCACGACCATCTTTAATCTGCCATTCGACAGTTTTTCCAAAATCATATGATATCCTGTTATTCGGAAAATCAACAGCGAGATTAGGATCTTTTCCCTCCCAGTCGAATCCTCCATTGGTGTTCCAGACCTGTGTGAGCGGACTATTTGAGCCTGCCATTTCTTCTATTGCGCCTGCAGTTTTCAATTCAGTTTTTATTGCGTCAAAATGTTTCCTGATCTCCGGTTCTAATCCCATTGCAACCAGCCCATTGCGCGAGTAACCGATAGGTCTTTCTTTCGCATACTGTATCTGCTGATAAATGATGATTGTTCCGATGATCAGCATTACCGATACCGTGAACTGCGCGACGACCAGTATTTTTCTTGGAACTGAGGCCATTTTACCTACACGGAAAGTTCCTTTCAGCACTTTCAATGGCTGGAATGAAGAAAGGTATAAAGCCGGATAACTGCCTGCCAGTAATCCTGTAAAGATGATGAATGCCAGGCTGAAAATCCAGAACCATGGATTCTGCCACGGCACTTCGATTTTTTTACCTGCGATATCGTTGAAGACGGGAATGAAAAGCAAAACGAGAATAAAAGAAAAGATAAATGCAATAAAAACGACCAGAAAAGATTCTGCAAAAAATTGTTTGATCAGTTGCCAGCGCATCGAACCTATTGCTTTTCGTATGCCCACTTCTTTGGCTCTTTTCTCACTTCTCGCTGTAGCGAGGTTCATAAAATTGATACATGCCAATAGTAAAACAAAAATGCCAATGATGCCAAACAGCCAAACATATTGAATGTTCCCACCGGTATTGATGCCTTCTTTAAACTCATTGTACAGGTTCCACCTGCTCATCGGCTGGAGAAAAGCTTCCCACTTATATCTCTTTTCTTCGTCGCTGATATTATTGAGTTTTACGTTTTTGATTTTTGCGGAAACTTTCTGCATCTCGGCATTGTCCGCAATCTGAACAAATGTCTGGGAGAAATTGCTTCCCCACGGATTTTCCATATCCTTCGCCCATGGGTTTTTAATCATCCACAGTTCCCATGGCAACATCATTTTTATTTCACGGAAAGATGTATTGTCCGGAAGATCTTCATATACGCCGGTTACTTTTACATCATTTTGCCTGTCCAGTTTTAAGATCTTGTTGATAGGATCATCTGTTCCGAAAAGAGATTTTGCGGCAGAGGCTGACAACAAAACAGAGTAGGGATCTTTCAAACCGCTACGCGATCCGCTGATCATTTTTAATGAAAACATTTCAGGAGCATCAGCATCAAAAAAGTTACCTGTTATCGGCAGGTGCTTGTTGCCGATAGAAAATAATTGTGATCCTGTCCAGGAAGATTGCACCACGTACTTGAAATCACTTCCGTACTTCGCACGCAACTCCGGACCCATTACCGCCGGGTTTGCGGTTTGTGTTCCGATCCTGCCATTGAAATTGGCATGCTGCATCACCTGCGCAATGCGATCATAGTTCTGGTGATATTTATTAAAGCTCAGCTCATCATGTACCCAAAGGCCGATAAGAATGGCTACCGCCATTCCGACGGCAAGTCCACCAATATTTATAGTACTGTAACCTTTGCTTTTTACCAGGTTTCGCCAGGCGATCTTGAAATAACTTTTTATCATTAGTTGTCAGTTGTCAGGTTATAGTTTACAGGAGGCAACAGGCAGCGGATATAATTTATACCAACTACAGGAACAGTCGGCTGTTCCCCTACTTACTATCTACTACTCACTGGCTGTTACGTTCAACGTTTAACGTTAAACGTTACTCCGTCCTTAAGCTCTTTACCGGGTTCGCCATTGCAGCTTTGATCGCTTGTATACTGATTGTAATCACAGCGACAGCAACCGAAGCCAAACCTGCAATTATAAAAACCCACCAGCTGATGTTGATGCGATATGCAAAATCCTGCAGCCAGTTATACATCAGCCACCAGGTGACAGGTACTGCAATTACAAATGCAATTATTACCAGCTTCAAAAAATCTTTTGACAGAATGAATAAGAGATTTTGGATCGATGCACCCATCACTTTTCTTATGCCAATCTCTTTTGTGCGTTGTAAAATATTATAAGCTGAAAGTCCCAACAATCCGAAGCATGCAATCAGTATCGCCAACGAGGCGAAAAGTCCGAAAGCAGTTCCAAACCTTTTATCTTCCTTGTATTGCTGATCAAATGATTCATCCAGAAAATAAAAATTAAAAGGGTCGTTAGGGAAATATTTAACCCAGGTTTTTTCAATTGCCGCAATCGACGAACCCATTCCGGCAGTTTCCATTTTCAATGCATATGAATTTCTTGAATTTGGCCTCAGGCGGAAGATCATGGGATCGATTGCTTTTTGCAATCCCTCGTGATGATAATCCGCCAGCACACCAACCACCTGTACAGTATCACCAGCAGAAAATATTTTTTCAGTGAGTACTTGTTTCATATCGTTGAAGCCAAGTTGCCTCACTGCTTCTTCATTGAGAATGATCGCATGTTCATCAGTACCAAATTCTTTGGAAAAATTTCTACCGGCTTTTAACTCAAGTCCGAAGGAGGGTATGAAATCGTAATCGACACCCATATTGTAAAGTGTCATTGCGCCCTTATTGGCAGTGCCAAGGCGGTGTGCACCATTTGTCCAGTAAATTTCTTTACCCATGATGCCGGAAGAAGCACTTACAGTTTTTACCCCTTTTATTTTCAGCAGATCGTTTCGGAATGGTTGGAAGATATTCTGGTAAATAGAATCTGTAATTGATCCGGCTCCACTCAGAACCAATGTCTGGTTGATATCAGCGCCAATTTTTTGTTTGCGCATAAAACTAACCTGCTGGTAAACGATCATCGTTCCTGCTATGAGTACAACTGAAGTCGCGAACTGAGTAATGATAAGCCCCTTGCGAAGCACAAGTCCGCCGGTACTGTTTTTAAATAGTCCTTTCAAAACTTGTACAGGGCGGAATGCAGATAAAACGAAAGCGGGATAAATTCCGGCAAGAAGACTTCCACCAATAAACATTGCAGCAAAGCCAAGCCAGTAATTTGCAGGCAGAGAGAATCCGATCAATTCTTCTTTTCCGGTCAGCCTGTTAAACCATGGAGTCAGCAGGTATGCGGCAACGATAGCCAATGTCAGCGCAATCAGGTTTAGGATAATACTTTCGATCAGGAATTGAATCACCAGGTTTTTTCTTGCAGCACCCATAACTTTTCGAACACCCACTTCTTTTGCTCTTTCGAGTGAGCGTGCCGTTGCAAGATTGATGTAATTGATCCAGGCAATACAGATGATAAAAAAAGCGATAAGAAACAAAAATGAAACTGATTGACCGTTTCCGTTTACTTCCGCTTCCTGGTTATAATTTGAATAGAGATGAATGTCTTTTAATGGCAATGCAGAAATAACCGTCTTGATATTATTCTTCTTTGCCCATTCCAGTCCGTCTATATATTTCGCACAAAAAGCTGGAAATTTTGCTTCGAATTTTCGAAGATCAGTTCCGGGACGAAGTTGCAGATAGGTGTAGAAGTCGTACCATCCCCATGCTGTTTCAGTTGCGTTGGATGTATCGCCGTAAAATCGAAGCTGTTTTCCAAGACTCGAATATGATGCAAGATGATTGATGATGAGGTGAGAGTTCTTTGGAAAATCTTTGAAAACACCTGTTACTTCAAAGGTTGGAGTATAGTTCCCGTCGCGATTGACCAGTCGTTTGCCAATGGGATCTTCATTACCAAAATATTTCCTGGCCATTGTTTCAGAGAGTATCAGTTTGTCAGGATCGGAGAGAGCGGTGCCAGGATTTCCTTTGATCAGTTGTATACCAAACATTGACAAAGCCGATGTGTCTGCATAATATCCTTTTTCTTCAAAGAATTTTACATTTTTTTCTTCATTGGAAAGCAGAAGGTTAGCATCGATCAGGCGACAAAAATTTTCCACTTCCGGAAAATCTTTTTTCATCGTGGGCCCGAAAGCGGGATAAGATGTTGCCGATTTCCATGCCAGCTGACCTTGCCGATAAGAGTCAAGACGTAATCTCACAATCTGTCGCGATTTCTTCGAAAAAGAATCGTAGCTCCTTTCAAATGCGACATATTGAAAAATCAACAGGCAACAGGTGATGCCAATGGACAAACCGAGAATATTCAGGAAAGAATACCCTTTTCGCTTCAGCAGGTTACGAAAAGCGAGTTTGAAATAATTAGCTATCATGGAATGGTTGTTTACATCTGTCTTTGCCGCAAACCTATTTTTCCGGTAATCGGATTCTGATACAGGCCGGATTGATTTACCACTGGCCATCCGGTTCTTATCTTACTAAGGATATCTTTTATTGGAAAATGTTGCGGATGCGCCGGGAACCCTTACACCGGACAGAAAATGTACCATCCGTATCAGGTGTTGAATATCAATGTTTTAGGAATACAAGAATGGGGGGAAATGTACGGTTTCGGTACAATTTATGTCCGTAAATAAATTTTGTTCAGCTATAATTTCATACCAGATACCCTAACCATTCAGAAAGAAGGTAAGTCCTGTTATAAACGTTCGCATCCGGTACGGGTCAATTCAGCGTCGTTATGTTCAGCGGATCCTTCCTCCCATTCTGATTTCAGTCCCCGTCTTTCGAATCCTTCTTTTCCGAGGAAAAGGTAGCTTGAATACCACCATCTTCAAATAAGTCTTCGCCGTCATAGAAATACAAACGATGGTCTTTGTATTGCGGAAGTTTTGCATCAAATTCAGTATCCAATATCCGGTGTTTTTTAAAACTCTCCGTTAGTTCGGTTGCTGGTTTTTCAACATCAGGTTCATCGGCATAACGGAAATAGCCCAGGGCTTCAAGTTCACTGACGAAATCTGGAAGTGAGGGATCTTTTTTCTTTCCAAAAAATAATGAAAAGAATGACATAGAAATTACCTGGAAAAAGTTGATGAAGGGACTGCGTCTTTTGACCCCGGCGTATAAAAATAAAAGCCTTCTCCGGATTTTACGCCCAGTTTGCCCGCAGTCACCATATTCACGAGCAATGGACAGGGGGCGTATTTCGGTTGTGCGAATCCGTCATGCAAAACCCGCATGATGGCCAGGCACACATCGAGACCGATAAAATCCGCGAGTTGCAACGGGCCCATGGGATGAGCCATTCCGAGTTTCATAACTGTATCAATCTCTGAAACACCCGCAACACTTTCATACAAACTATAAATGGCTTCATTGATCATCGGCATCAGAATCCTGTTGGCGATAAAGCCGGGATAGTCATTAACAGCGCAGGGAGTTTTACCGAGTGATTGCGTGTAGTCAATTATTTTTTCAGTTACCCATTTTTCCGTACCATAACCATTAATGATCTCTACCAGTTTCATCACAGGTACCGGATTCATGAAATGCATGCCGATCACTTTACCCGGCTTTTTTGTAACTGCTGCAATTTTTGTTATCGAAATGGAAGAAGTATTTGTTGCGAGTATGCAGTCAGAGGAAGTATGGGCATCCAGCTGTCTGAAAATGTCCAGCTTGAGTTGAGTGTTTTCTGTAGCGGCTTCGACAACTAACTCAGCATCAGCGACCCCTTTTGTAAGGTCCGTTTCCGTTTTGATACGGGAAAGGGATTCGGTTTTTACTGCGTCCGTTATAGTCCCTTTACCCACCTGGCGTTCAAGATTTTTACTGATTACCTCGATTGCTTTTTCCAATTGCGATGCAGAAACATCTACCAGCGTTACCGGATAACCGTTTTGAGCAAAGACATGAGCGATGCCGTTGCCCATGGTTCCCGCTCCAATCACTGCAATTTTTTCCATGGCCAAATATATGACGTTTGTCATTCAACGTTTAACGTTCAACGTTGAACGTTGGAAAATACAAACTGAATACAGCGCCTGCGTCCGCAGATCCTTCAGCCGTAATAAAACCCTGATGTGTATTCATGATTTTACGACAAAGCGCAAGACCGATTCCGGAACCTTCGTATTCTGAATGTGAATGCAGCCTCGAGAAGACTTTAAATATGGATTCACCGTATTCAGAATCGAAACCAATACCGTTATCGGAAACGAGTATCAGGTGATAAAGTTCCTTGTTTGGACTCAGTGGAAATTCGGTTAGTCCTTTATATGTAATATTAATTTTCAATGCTCTTGTACCTGCAGCAAACTTGATTGAATTATTCAGAAGATTGACAAAAACCTGCTTTACCAGGAATGGAATTCCTGGAATTTCGGGCATAGCCGAAATCGTGATATCAAATAATTTCCCATCCTGGGAGTCCTGTATTTCCTTTTTGATTTCAAACAGTAATTTTTCCAGATCTATTCTCTCAGGCGGCGTATCTGAATATTTAACGCGAGTATATTTCAGTATATCCTTTAGTTGATTCTGCATTCGTGCTGCAGCAGAACTGATCTTTTCTATCACAGGTGTTGACTCATTCAAGTCCTTGTTCTTGTACAGAAGATGAGAAGCAAAAAGTTGTATTTTTCTCAAAGGTTCCTGCAAATCATGGGCACTGATCCAGTTGATATTTTCCAGTTCAGCATTTGTCTGTAACAGCAACTCGGAAAGCTCACGATACTTTTTTTCTTCTTCAGTAATAATTAAAAGATTCACCTGTTTCTGCAAGCTTTGTGCATAGCGTGCAGCAGCATTCCGTTCCGGTTGCAACCAGGGTTTCGACTTGCAACGCACCACTTCTTTCCAGAGTTTAAAAGAATTGCGTGGTGACAATCCTTTTTCATCTTTTATAATTGCTTTTGCAGGATCGCCAGCCCAATGTACTTCACTGAGCGTTTGAGGACGGAACCAGATGATACAATTGGAATAATCCGCTGATAATGCATGGAAAATTATTCCGGCAGAATGCTCGCAGATATGTTCAAATTCGGGATAGAATTTATTCAGTTCTGAGCTGAAAAATTCAGCATACTTGGCTTCATCTGAAAATCTGCGGAATATTTTTCTTATCTGCGATTCATCGGGTGTTTTACCCCCCATGTATAAAAAACCGTTGACCAGCAACGCAACGCCGGTGGCGTTGCAAAGTTTCAGCAGTTCAGGATTTGCTGCTATACTTCTGAAAGAATCATATGCAGAAATATTGGTTGCTGCTATTGATTTCTCCAGCGCTTCATTGCATTTTCTTGCCAGTTCATATTCCTCGTTTTGTTTGCGTGTGTCAATTTGCGAAGTGATAAAATGCCCCTGCAACTGTGCTGCGATCTTTACTTCAAAACTGATATTTTTCGGTGAATAATGATGGCATGCAATCAATCCCCAAAGTTTTTGGTTGTGTACCAGCGAAATGGTAAGCGTAGCGCCGACACCCATATTTTGCAGGTATTGCACATGGATAGGAGATACACTACGAAGTATAGAGTAACTGAGATCGAGATTTTTGTCAGGTGAATCGTCAATCGTATAGATCGGTACCGGTGAATAATTCATATCCGTGATGATGCGAACCAGGTTTTTAAGATACAACTCCCTGGCCTGAGCCGGTATATCCGTATGCGGATAATGCAATCCAAGGAAGGGTTCGAGATCATCGCGACGGCTTTCAGCGTATACTTCCCCGTTATATTCAGCATCAAAGCGATAGATCATCACTCTGTCATAGCCAGTGATGTTCCTGATATTGGCTGCCACTTTTGCGCAGAGTTCCTGCAAAGTATTGGACGCTTCCATATACGACAGGAAGAGGCGTGTTTGTGAATATACGTCCGAAAACTGCTTTGATGGTTCATTGACGGGTTGCGCCTCAAGAAATATATATCCGTTAAATTGATGAATATTGCAACTGAAAAACTGTTCATTATAATAGAGTTCCCATAGTTCAGCCGATTTCAAATGTTTTGTAAGAAAATCAGACAATGAAACAGACGATGGCTCTCCAAATAATTCAGAGAATCTTTTACCCAATGCCTGGGAGTAAGTGATACCTGTAAATTTTTCGAGATTGCCGCTGCAAAATTCTACAATCTGTTCATCGGTTTTCAAAGCTAACAGGAATCCATGCTCCTGGATGGTACCAGGGATATGTATGGGTTCCTGTTCGCAGTTGGTAAGGTTAACAATGCTACGATTAACTATATCTTTTATCTGCATCTTCAGGAGTAATTGCCAGGGTTTGAAAAATGTTCCTGGGTTTTGTTGAATGCAAACACTGCACCCGAAATAATTTCGTCTTCACAGTTCTGATCAACAGCATAGGCTGAAAGTTGTTCCATGAATTTTTTCCATTGTGGGCCAGTCTGTTCACCGTATCCGCAGAAATATGCGGTGTAATCTTTATTTAACCGAAGTGCGTTCTGAATATTTTTCAGAATGTATCTTCCGCCTAACGTGGAGCCCTCAGTTACATACAATATACCGAGCGCGAGCGGTTTCGTGATGATCTTTCCATCAGAAGTAAAAGGTCTTACAGAAGGTACAATATCAGATTCACCAAGCATTTCAAGATCAGTGATAATGGTTTTTGATTTTACTCTTTTATCCAGATCCGGAATAATATCGGACACCAATGGGAAAATATTTTCTTCCACATCCCAATTCACATCCAGCATTAACTTCAGGTAGGTCTTATAGGTGGAAAGATTGAGATCAGACGCAACCAGCGCTTTGGAGATCGAAGTATCTTCCAGTGCCTGGTGAGCATCTGCAGTAGTTTCTTTCAGCCGTTCATGAAAAAGCTTCCGCAATATATCGGAACGGCTTTCATCAATGTGAGCGTCCATATCAGTTGTACCTGTAAATAAAGTTTTCGTTACCGGGAATAAAGTTCTGCCAATCAATATCCAAAACGTATTCGATGGATTTCCGAAGCGCAGAATAATCGCCGGATTTTGGCAGGTAAAAATTTGCTCCCAGGTTTTTGCTTTTTCTTATGCTTTCAGGGTCAGTCGCAGTAGAAAAAACAACAATAGGAAGATCCTTGTGTTGTTCTGATTTTCGCAGGTCTTCCACCAGTTCAAAACCGTTGGTCCCCGGCATATTCAAATCCACGAAAACCACATGCGGTTTCGGAGGCGGATTATGCAACGCATGCATCAGATCGTTTGCGGAGTTGTGTGTAAATAATTCCACACCCTTATTGATATCATTGATAACAATGGAAAGATAATCCAGGTCATCCTGGTCATCATCGACGTAAAAAATTGTAATTCCTTTATTCATCAACAGATTAAATATACATTAAAAGATTTCTCTCTGCACCTGGTCCAAACGCATGCGTAAATAAATACCAGAATCACGCCAAAGAGAGAAACAGAATACAGAATACTGGATACAGGAAGAAAACTGAAAACCGGAAAATACAGGATATAAAATTACAAAAAACAGAGGTATTGCAGAGGCAGCGCATGCGTTGTCCGGCAAGAAAATCCGGCAACTAAAAAGGGACAACGGAAATCCGGAAATTTGAAAAGAGGAAATAAAACCAGAGACAGCCGGACAGTTGTTTCGCGATCAAAGAAATTTAAAGAAAGCAAAAACCAATCTGAAAAATGGAATTGAAACAGGTGACGTCGAAAAGAAAAAATGACCATTCAATCCAGCATCCGGCGAACGCCGAGCTGATAAATCAACGCATCTCTTAAGTCTTAAAACTGGCAACAGACAACGGGCAGCTCAACTGGTATCAAGGAGAGGTACAATAGTATGTCTGATACTAACAACTATTCACTAATTCTTCTGCCTCCTTACTTCTGCTATATAACTACCTTTTGCCGGGAAGTCTCCATGACTCGAAGGTTGCTCAAAGATTTGCTTTGAACTGCCTTACAGTCTTTGAGTCTTAGAGGCTATAACCCAGACGATCTATGTTATTTTTTAAAGTAACATCAGCGTCGCGCTAATAGTGAGACTGCCTTAATTTTTCTTTTTAAAATCTCCCCGTTTCCAGGCCTTGATAAACTCCGACCAGGCCACGGGGTTGAAGATATTCATTGGCGGGGTCTGACCTGCGTAGTAATATTTCTGCGCATTTTGTACCAGGGCAAAATTGGAAGCTTCTCGTCCGTCGCGAGGCATGGTAGAACCGATCGCCCGGAGTTTTTCCGGATCGGTATTTTGTCGCGCAACTTCGATATCGTCAGTGGGTACATCCGTTCGCACAAAATCTCTTTCAAACTGTTCCCGCGTCGGTCGTGCTTTGATGATCGTCGCAGGCATGAACACGGTATCGGTAACCATCAGTTGAATCAGGCTATACTGATTGCCCTGGATTTCGCGCGGAATGGAATAAAGTTTCGTTTTAAAACCGATGGAAGAAAATTCTATTTCATCACCTTTCAGAACGACTATGGAGAACACGCCTTCAGGATTGGTTACGGTTCCGCGACCAGTACCTTTCACTACCACGCTCACAAATGGCAATCCACGTAAACTGTCGGCAGTCATTACTACTCCATACAGCTGTACAACAGAATCCTTGAACGTCTCAAATTGTGCTTTTGCTGCAAACGGCAGAAAAGAAAATAGTACAAGCAGGTATCGTAAAGATTTCTTCATCAAGGTTTTGATAATGACCACAAATTAACTCCATCTGCGGAAAAAACAAAGTAAGGGTCTTAATAGTTAAATTTGCACTTTGGCCCTTTTTTTAACAATACATGAACATGCAGCAGCAGGAAATAATAAAAGCATTAGGAACAGTACAGGAACCGGATCTGGGTAAAGACCTGGTGACACTGAACATGATTAAGGATGTGATGATCACTGGGAACCGCGTCAACTTCACAATTGTATTAACCACACCAGCCTGTCCTTTAAAAGAAATGATGCGAAGGGATTGTGAAAAAGCGATCCATGATCTCGTGGACAAAACTGCAATCGTTGATATAAAATTTACTGCCAATACGACAAGCAGCAGGCTGGATGGCAAACAACTGCTTCCCGGTGTAAAAAATATTATTGCTGTGGTCAGTGGTAAAGGTGGTGTTGGCAAGTCCACAGTAGCTGCTAATCTCGCCTTGGCACTCGCTGAAAATGGCGCGAAGGTGGGTCTGATGGATGCTGATATTTATGGCCCAAGTGTACCTATTATGTTTGGTGTTCGTGGAGAGCGGCCACTCATGATGCAGGTGGAAGGAAAAGATAAAATAGTTCCGCTGGAACAGTATGGTATTAAACTGATCAGTATCGGGCTATTGGTGGATGAAAAGAGTGCTGTGGTATGGCGCGGGCCGATGGTCAGCAGTGCAATCCGACAGTTTGTGAGTGATGTTTATTGGGGGGAACTCGATTATCTTATTATTGATATGCCGCCGGGCACAGGTGATATCCACCTGACACTGGTGCAGACGGTACCGGTAACCGGTGCAGTTATAGTGACTACTCCGCAGGATGTTGCACTTGCTGATGCCCGGAAAGCTATTGCAATGTTCAGCCAGACACAGATCCGCGTGCCTATCATCGGATTGGTGGAAAATATGTCGTGGTTTACGCCTGCAGAATTACCCGGCAACCGGTATTATATCTTCGGGAAAGATGGTGGAAAAAAACTTGCAGATCAGCTGGATATTCCATTGCTTGGTCAGGTACCGCTGGTTCAGTCGATTCGTGAAGGCGGTGATACCGGCGTTCCGATTATGCGGAGCCAGGATGAAATTACACGCGATGCATTTATCCATTTTGCAGACAATACAGTTCGAAGTATAGCCATGCGCAACGCGCATGTAGATCCTACAAAAGTTGTTGAGATTGTAGTGTAATAATTAACTGGACCGACCTGACAGGTCTTTCTGAAAATCTTCTCATCGTATGTATTCACTTCCTTATTTCAAAGAGCAGGATGCAGAAAAGGTACTTGCTTTTATGCGGGCGAACCCTTTTGCGATGCTGATTGGTGTTGGCGAGAATAATGTTCCTGCAGCTACACAGGTGCCATTGTTCATTGAAGAAAAAGATGGTAAGCTGTGGCTCTCAGGACATATCATGAAGCAGACGGATCATCATAAAGTTTTACTCAAAAATCCTCAAGCATTAGTGGTGTTCACGGGTGCACATACCTATGTGAGTGCCAGCTGGTATACTAATCCACAGCAGGCATCCACCTGGAACTATATCTCTGTTCATGTGCGCGGAAAACTTTATTTCCGTGATCATGATTTTTTATTAACGATGCTGAAGAAGACGACGGATCATTTTGAAAATAATCCGCATTCGCCTGCAGGATTTGATCAACTTCCGAAGGAATATGTTGAGAGACTAAGTAAAGCGATAGAGGCATTTGAAATTGAAGTGGAATCTATTGAAAATATATTCAAGCTGAGCCAGAACAGGGATGAGAAATCATATCATAATATTATCAATAAACTGGAAGATCAAGGCGGAGAAGCCGCTGTTGTTGCGGAAGAGATGAAGAAGAGGTCGGTGGCGGGAAATACATTATAGGCTGTGGGCAGAGGAAATAAAGTCAGTAAAATTTAATTAAAAATGTCCTGTAAAGCAGTTTTCAATAACATTCAAAACACAGAGTTCACCGAGGAACTTCACACAGAGAGGAAAGACAGAGCGTTCGATAACTACTATACATTTAATCAGGCTTGTTACTACTCATTCTACTGTCTTTTCCTAAAATGATTCCCTGAAACTGTTATCCGGCGCCGTCAACCTGTTACTCTTTCTGTTCCCGTTCACAATCACATGAAAAAGATTGATCTGTTCTTTTTTGACTTCATATAAAAGATCTGCGGTTACATCAACGATTTTTACTTCAGGTATTTTTTCAGCAGCGTAATAACACCAGGTAGCTTCCTGGTCGATCTCATAGCCGAGGAATTGAAAATCGATTGTATTATTATTTATTTTGATCTGCAGATGTTTTTTGAGGTAGGATTCAATCCATTTTTTATTGGTATTTACATCGCCATTCTTCAGATCAACCTTTGAATTTGAAAATTTTTTCAATGTTTCTTCCAGGTCATCAGTGAAGAATTTTGTAGATACCCCGAGTTCGGTTGAGTTCGATTTATATTCTATTTCAGTAACACTTACATAAAAAGGGTGCATTAATAAAAGCATAACCCTGCACAAAATCATAACCATCGCAACAGTATTTTTTGACAAGACAAAACTCTGTTTTATTTTTCAACCTTATTGTTAAGGCATGAAGGATTTTTCCCTGTTTTTTAAGCTGGGCTGGGATCATATCATCAGTTTTGATGCGCTCGATCATATTCTTTTTATTGCTGCTTTGAGTGTTGTATACGTCCTGAACCAATGGAAACAGGTACTTTGGCTGGTAACGGCTTTTACGATCGGTCATGCGATCACGCTGGTCTTATCGGTGTTTAATATCATCCGGTTCGAATCGGGATGGGTTGAGTTTGCTATACCATGTACCATTGTAGCTACATCAGTTTTTAACCTGATCCGATCGGGTCAGCAAAGCGGTTCCATCCGACTCAATTATATTCTCGCATTAGGTTTTGGATTAATACATGGTATGGGTTATGCCAATGCAATCCGCTTTATGCTGGCTGATCAGCAGCAGATCGGATGGCCTCTTTTCAGTTTCAACCTGGGTCTTGAAATTGGGCAGATTGTTGTAGTTTTACTGATCCTGTTGCTGACTTATGTATTAACCAATTGGTTTGCCATTAAGCGAAGAGACTGGGTGATTTTTCTATCTTCGGCAATCTTCGCACTTGCACTGGAAATGGCAATTACGAGATTCCCACATTCAGAATAGAATTTTAAAACATGAGAAAACAGATTTTTCTTCTTGCCTTGCTTAGCATTATTGGTGCGGCATCACATGCGCAAATGGATCACAATCCTGGCTCCAATCATGGCAATCGTTTTGAACAATTGGATTTTTTGCTTCCCGGCCCTAATGAGTATAGAACAGCCAGCGGTGCCCCAGGCCCAAAGTACTGGCAGCAGCGTGCTGACTATGATATCAAAGTGAGCATCGACGAAGAAAAAAATATTCTCACCGGTTCTGAGACGGTGACTTACTACAACAACTCTCCGGATATCCTTACCTATCTATGGATACAGCTGGATGAAAATTTTCACAGCGCAAAAGCGAACAGCAATTGGGATCGTCCGGGAAAAATGCCAGCGGAAATGACTGATCGCCAGCTGAAACAAATGGATATCGATAAATACCTCGAAGGTTACGGCGTCAATATTCGTTTACTCACAGATGCTGCCGGAAAAAATCTGACCTATACCATCAACCAGACCATGATGCG
This sequence comes from Pollutibacter soli, assembly GCA_029269725.1. Classification (GTDB taxonomy): domain Bacteria; phylum Bacteroidota; class Bacteroidia; order Chitinophagales; family Chitinophagaceae; genus Pollutibacter; species Pollutibacter soli. The sequence goes on from JARJHS010000010.1 coordinate 143,024, forward strand.
TATTGATCTGCCTGTACCGTTGAAACCAGGGCAGAAATTTGTTTTCAAAGCCAACTGGGATTATAAGATCAATGAAAAATCTGTTGTTCCCGGAAGAGGTGGATATGAAAATTTCCCGGAAGACGATAACAACCTGTACTCCATCGCACAGTGGTTTCCACGCATGGCGGTATATAGCGATTTTACAGGATGGCAGAACTTGCAGTTCACCGGAGGATCAGAGTTTGCACTCACTTTCGGAAATTATAAAGTAGCGATCGATGTTCCTTCCGATCATATTGTTGCAGCGACCGGAGTTTGCCAGAATTACAAATCATTACTTACTCCTGCGCAGTTTCAACGCTGGCAGCAAGCACAGAATGCCAAAGAGCCGCTGGAAGTTGTAACGCTTGATGAGGCAATTGAAGCATCAAAACAAAAATCAAAAACAAGAGAAACCTGGATTTTTGAAGCAGAGAATGTTCGTGATTTCGCTTTCAATAGCAGCCGACGATTTGTGTGGGATGCGATGCCTGTATACATTGAAGGAAAGAAAGTGATGTGTATGAGCTATTATGGAAAAGAAGCGTATCCTATCTATAAGAAATATTCAACAAAGGCTACAGCACATACGCTGAAGGTTTATTCCAAACACACGATCCCATATCCTTATCCGGTGGCACAATCAGTGGAAGCCGCCAACGGGATGGAGTATCCGATGATTGCGATGAACTATGGACGTGCGGAAGCTGATGGAACTTACAGTGAAGCGATCAAATATGGCGCAATTGGTGTGATCATTCACGAAGTTGGTCATAACTTTTTCCCGATGATCGTAAATAGTGATGAGCGCCAGTGGTGGTGGATGGATGAAGGGCTGAATACGTTCTGCCAGTTTCTTGCGGAACAGGAATTTGATAACAAATACCCATCACGTCGCGGGCCGGCACACCTGATTACGGATTATATGAAACTTCCGAAAGAACAACTGGAGCCAATCATGACCAAAGGTGATAATGTTGCTCAGGTTGGTTCAAATGCATATGCAAAAGCAGCAACTGGGTTGAATATCCTCCGCGAGACTGTAATGGGTCGTGAGCTGTTTGATTTTTCATTCAGGGAATACGCGCGTCGCTGGGCTTTCAAGCATCCGACGCCGGCTGATCTTTTCCGAACCATGGAAGATGCGAGTGCAGTTGACCTTGACTGGTATTGGCGCGGATGGTATTTCGGAACTGATGCTGTTGATATCGCTCTTGATAGTGTGAAATGGTTCAAGCCATCAGCAGATGTCAACGCTGGCAAAACAGAAGATTTCGAAACGCTGGGAATGAAGCGCAACAAAGAAGATAAGACCATTCAATTTTATACAGACACGGATACCACTCTTCGCGATTTCTACTATCACAACAGAAATGCTGATGCGCAGATGGTGGAAGGGTTGAAACAGAAAGCAACAGAACCAAGGATTGATAAAGAAGGTACAGCCGCAATTTCAAGTAAAAATTTGTATGAACTCACTTTCTCTAACCGGGGCGGAATGCTGATGCCGGTAATTGTTGAGTTTACTTTCAAAGATGGTTCAAAAGAAGTTAGTCGTGTTCCCGTTACTGCATGGCGTTTCAATGAAAACAAGTTTGTAAAGGTGTTTGCATTCGATAAAGAAGTAGCGGCTATTAAACTCGATCCTTATCGCGAAACTGCTGACATCAATCCTGAAAATGGAATGTGGCCGGTGAAAGAAATGCCTACGCGTTTTCAGTTATATAAGTCTGGACAAGGTGCTGCACGTGGCGCTGGTGGAGGAAGGAATGCAATGCAAGGCAGTCGGTAGTCGGGAGGTGACAGCGAGGCACCAGGCAGGAAGCAAGAAGCAATATAAACAGCCAGTGAATAGTAAGTAGCGAGTATAAACAACCGGCTTTCGACAGGGTGTGACTGCAGATTGTCTGACTCAACGAAGAACGAAGAACGAACAACGAATAACGAACAACGAAGAACGAACAACTGGTTCTTCAAAACAAAAAAGCCACTTTTTACAAAGTGGCTTGTTCGAAAAGGGCTAGGGTGGGTTGGAATCAATTCAGAATATGTTTTCAGCCTTTATCAGGCATTTTACCAGGAGTACCCGCTAAAGCTAAGGATTAATCGATTATAAAAATTAATTCAACTAATAAGAACGGCATTATAATGTGCCGTTTTTTTATTTTCGTTGATGCCTGGGCTATAAGACATGGTTGGCTGTTTACATTATTTACTCTTCAAAATATTTCGAAGCTTTGAATCACCTGAAATACCTGGCTCTTGGTGACTCATACACGATTGGTGAGTCAGTTGATTATGATCTTAATTTTCCATCGCAGACGACAGCTTTGCTCAGAAGATCCGGTTTTAGTATTGATGATCCGACGATTATTGCACAAACAGGTTGGACCACGGATGAACTAATGAATGCGATTACTTCTGCGAATACTCCGTCTCGGTTTGATGTGGTTTCATTATTAATTGGAGTTAACAATCAGTACCGCGCCTATCCGATCGATAAATACAAACAGGAATTTGAATCCTTGCTGAAGACTGCGATCTTATTTGCAGGAGGTCAGCATTCGTGTGTATTTGTTTTGAGTATTCCGGATTGGGGCGTTACACCTTATGCTGCTGGTCGCGATAAAAATAAAATTTCGGCAGAAATAGATGCTTACAATGCGATCAATAGATCGATAGCTGAAAATTACAAAGTGAGATATATCGATATAACGCCGGAAACCCGCAACGCCTCTTCAAATATTTTTCTCCTCGCTTCCGATGGCTTGCATCCAAGCGCCATTGCTTATACCGAATGGGCAATTAAATTATCGCAGGAAATAATGCCAGTGTTACTACAGCGTCAGAAAGGTTGATGAAAGTCGACCAGCTTTTTGTCGATAAACTGCGACATCTGGTGCTGATAACTTTTTGCAACTTCTGTGGCTTTTTCTGCAAAGTCTCTTCCGCTCGAAGCATAAATCACTGCGCGACTAAGATTAACCAGTATTCCGCATTCGTTATTCATCGCTTTTGAAGATATCTCATCAAGACTTCCACCCTGGGCTCCAACACCAGGTACAAGAAAGAAATGGCCGGGAAGTATTTTACGGATGCTTATGAATTCGTCCGGTTGTGTTGCTCCAACGACAAACATCAGGTTTTCGGTTGTGCCCCACTGTGAAACCTTCGATAACACTTCTTCATATAATTTCTTTCCATCGGCGAGCTGCTGAAGTTCAAAATCAGCAGCACCGGTATTTGATGTCAGGCCAAGAACGATCGCCCATTTACCTGCATAGGCAAGGAATGGTTTAATACTATCTGAGCCCATATACGGCGCCACCGTAATCGAATCGAATGGAAGTGTTTCGAAAAATGCTTTTGCATACTGATCTGCGGTATTGCCAATATCTCCGCGTTTGGCATCAGCAATTTTAAAATGATCTGAACCGATATACTCGACAGTTTTCGCCATCGATTCCCAACCTTTTACTCCATTGGCCTCGTAAAATGCGGTGTTGATTTTATAACCTACGCAATGATCTGCGGTTGCATCGATGATCGCCTTATTGAAACTAAAAACAGGATCTGGCTCAGCAAGTAAATGGGCAGGAATTTTTGAAAGGTCGGTATCGAGACCAGTGATGAGATATGATTTTTTCCTGAAGATTTCTGAGACGAGTTTTTTCCTGTCCATAGCGGAGGCAAAGGTAGCGAAGTTCATAGTTCATTGTTCATAGCCTGCCTGCCCTGCCTACCGGACAGGCAGGCGGCAGGCAGGTTTGGGACAGCCAGTTTTCTCTTCCAGTGAGGAGGCAGGTGGGGAGGCAGGAGATTTAGTAGGAAGATATTAGATTCAAACCTTATAAAACAAGTTTCGTCCAGTTTTCTAATGCAGTTATCTGTATTCAGGCTTCAGTATCAGTTTTTCTGTTTCTTCCTGTATTCCATATTCTGTATTCTGATCTTACTTCATCATCGATCTGAAAACCTCATAAAAATGCCAGACATCTTCAAATGAATTATACAACGGTACGGGTGCGATACGTATGACATCGGGTTCGCGCCAGTCGCTCATGATACCGTGTGCGCCCAGTGATTCGAAAATTGATTTTCCATTCCGTTTGACTAATATGGATACCTGTGATCCTTCGCCGCGTGGAGTAGTAAGGAATTCGATGTTGTCGCCCGGAGATTCTTCTATTAAGTGTTCAAGAAGAAACCAGCACCAATCATTCAGTAACTTTTTTTTCTCCTGGATTTTATGCCAACCTGCTTCATCAAAAATATCCAGAGACGCGCGAAGACAGGCATGCAGGATAGGAGAAGGGGTACTCAGCTGCCAACCTTCAGCTGATTTAACAGGTACGAATTCTTTTTCCATGAGGAAACGTGTCGATTTTTCATAACCCCACCAACCTGCGAAGCGCGATATCGAAGAATCATTATGATAACGCTGATGAATAAACGCGCCACCAACAGTGCCCGGCCCTCCGTTTAAATATTTGTAATTGCACCAGCAGGCAAAGTCTACATTCCAATCGTGCAGATTCAAAGAAATATTTCCTGCTGCATGTGCGAGATCAAATCCGGCTTTTGCCCCGGCGTCGTGTGCAGCTTTTGCGATGGCTTTAATATTAAAAACCTGTCCCGTGTAATAATTCACACCACCCCATAATACCAGGGCAAGTTCATCACGGTGTTTGTCAATTGCAGCAAGGATATCTTCTTCCTCAATTAAATATTGTCCTGATTTCGGTTGTACTTCAATGATAGTGCTGCCAGGATCGAAACCGTAGTGTTTTACATGAGTCTCCAGCATATATTGATCACTTGGGAAAGCCTTTGCTTCACAAATGATTTTTGTTCTTTTGCCTTGTGGCCTGTAAAAACTGATCAGCATTAAATGAAGATTAACTGTCAGCTGATTCATTACCGTAATCTCTTCAGGTAATGCACCCAATATTCCGGCAAGTGGCCGGGTGAGATGATCGTGATAGTCCATCCAGGGATCATTACCGCGGAAAAATGATTCAACTCCTTCCGCCTGCCACTGATCGAGTACTTTATTGATATAGCCAGCTGTTGTTACTGGCTGAAGTCCGAGAGAATTGCCAAGAAAGTAAATCTGCTTTTTCCCATTGTGTTCCGGAAATCTGAATTTGCTTCTGAACTCTTTCAGATCATCCTGCATGTCCAGTTTATGTACATATCCGAGCGACGCTTCGTGCATAGTCAAAATTAAATGGTACCTGTCCGGCCGCCATCAACCGGAATAGAAATGCCATTGACATAGGATGCGGCAGGTGTTGCGAGGAATGCAACCATCGTTGCAATTTCAGAAGGTTCTCCAAATCTGCGAAGCGGAACATCAGCTTCCATTTCAGATCTTAATTGTTCTACATCCCGATTGGCTTGTTTCGCATTGTTTTCAATCATCGAATTCAGTCTTTCGGTTTTTGTAAATCCTGGCAATACACTATTCACGGTTATCCCAAACTGCCCGATCTCATTGCTCAGCGTTTTTGCCCATGACGCAACCGCCGCACGGATGGTGTTCGATACACCCAGGTTTTTTAATGGTACCCGGACTGATGTGGAAATGATATTGATGATTCTGCCATATCCTGATTCCTTCATGCCGGGTATTACCGCGAGTGCGAGATTTTGATTATTCACGACGTGTTGACGGAAGGCGTTTTCAAATTCTGTTGTTGCGGCCGTGGAAATTAATCCGGGTTTTGGTCCACCTGAATTGTTAATCAGTATATCAATTTTTCTGTTGTTCAGAAATTCATAAACTACCGACCTGACTTTTTCGGGATCTGCAAAATCTGCAATGAGGTATTGATGCTCCTGGTTTTCTTTTTTGGATAAAGACTGAACCGCTGTCCGAAGAACCTCTTCATTTCTTGCCAGCAAAACGCAATTTGCTCCCAGACCTGCCAACTCCTGCGCAACTGCCAAGCCGATTCCCTGGCTGCTTCCACAGATCAGGGCAGTTTTATTATTAAGGGAAAGATTCATTACAGTAACGCTTTACGTTTTACGTTTAACATTGCATCTGCCTAAGCCGGCATGCAGGCGTTAAACGTCTTCCAGATCCTGCTTCAGGGATTCTGAAATCTTCACCAGTACTTTGTCAATGCGATGACCGTCCATGTCCAGTATCTCGAAGTGAAATCCACTCCATTCCATACTGTCTCCGGTATTTGGAATTCGCTGAAGACGATGCAGGATAAATCCGGCAAGTGTATCGAATTCCTGTTCACCTTCATTCATCCATTCTGTCTTCTCAAATTTTGAAAGAAAATCATAGAATGGAATTTGTCCGTCAACCAGAAAGCTTCCATCCTCTCTTTCTTTTACTTCATAATCTTCGACATCCTGCTGCGGTAATTCACCAACGATGGCTTCAAGAATATCATTTATTGTGATCAGTCCAAGTAAGGTCCCGTACTCATCAACTATAAAACAGGTATGAATTTTTGAAACCTTGAAGTGTTCCAGCAACTGGTAAGGAGAATTGTTTTCAGGAACAAACAAGGCAGGCTTCATCACATTTTTGAAAGGTGTGTTATCAGGCGTGACGTACATGTCTTTTATGGATACAATGCCTTTGATATTGTCGATACTTCCTTTACAGATGGGATATACTGAATGTGGTTCCTGCAGAATTTTTTCCTTGATGGTGATCTCGCTATCATTTTCTTCGAACCAGATGATGTCACTGCGATGTGTCATCAGAGATGTAATGTTGCGATCTCCGAGGTGAAATACGCGTTCAATGATTTCCTGTTCTGTTGCTTCGATCGCCCCGGTTTCTGTTCCTTCACTGATAATAGCTTTGATTTCCTCTTCAGTAACCTGGTTGTCGGTACTCTTTATATTGAAAAGCTTTACCAGGAGGTTGGTGGTTATATTCAGTAACCATACGAAGGGCCAGGTAATAATGTTGATCAGTTTCATCGGACCGGCAACCAGTTTGGCTATCGCTTCCGGCGCTATCAGTCCCAATCTTTTCGGTACCAGTTCACCAAGGATCAATGAAAGAAAAGTAACGAGAATTACAACGATAGCGGTTGCAATCCCGTTCGCATAGTTTTTCAGCATTGGAAGTTTTTCCAGCTGAACAACCACATCGTCCACGATTTTTTCACCGGAATAGATACCTGTCAATATGCCGATGAGAGTAATACCGATCTGTACGGTGGATAAAAATGTTTCAGGTTTGTTGGCCAGATCGAGTGCAGCTTTTGCGCGTGCATCGCCCTTGTTGGCCTGAGCTTCCAGTCTTGCTTTGCGGGCAGATACCAAAGCAATTTCAGCCATCGAAAACAGACCATTAAGGAGGATCAATCCGATCAGGATAAATATTTCTGTCATCTGGCTGTGTTAACTAAGGAAATTTTTTTGTTGTATAAACTGGCAGCTGCAAATCCGATACCTAAACCGAATATTGCGCCGCAAAAAACATCAAAAGGGTAGTGGACTCCGACGTAGACCTGTGCATAACAAACGCATGCCGCCCAAAGAAAGGCAAGCCCAAACCATTTGGTTATCGATCGAAGCGTGAAAAAAATAAACGTGGCCACGGCAAAATGACTGCTTGCATGAGATGAAATAAAACTTCCATTCATTCCGCAATACTTTGCAATGAATCTTATCTGATGTGCAAGGGTTTCATCCCTGCATGGTCGCGGCCGGTCGAAAAATTCTTTAATCAACTGACTACTTAAAATATCATTCACACCAGCCATGGCTAATGCTGTGATCAGCCACCAGAATCCTGATTTTCCAAAGTTGATGATCAGAAAGAGCGCGAGGAAAAGATAGAGCGGTACGTGAACCAATGGCTCGCGCATGAACAGGGAAAAGTTATCAAGAAAGGGATGCGACCAGTCCCGATTTATTTTCAACATCAACCATTGATCGGCCCTGATCAGTTTATCCGGAAAAGTCAGTGTAAAGCGATTCTGAAGCCAAATCATGCATGCAAAAATAGGGCTCGGGCGTCAACCTTGGGTATCCCCAGGTTAAAATAATGGAAATTAGTCGTTTATGTCTGCGGATTGTTTAATCAACTTTAAATAATGAGCAAATACAACCGAATGAAATCTTGTATTTTGATATAACTGACTACTTCCACACCGATTCAGGTGTTTTGAAAAAGAAGCCACTACAGAAGCGAAGGCTCCCGTAATTTTACGTATGTTTGCAGCCGCTAAACCCAAGACTTGTGGCATTGATAAAAAGCATATCGGGTATAAGGGGCACCATCGGTGGAAAGCCTGGTGATAACCTGACTCCGCTGGATGTAGTGAAATTTACGGCTGCCTTTGGATCATGGACGCTGAATAAAACAGGCATCAGGAAGATCGTTGTTGGTCGCGATGGTCGCATCAGCGGAGCCATGGTGAATCAGCTGGTTTGTAATACACTTAATGCACTCGGCATTGATGTAATTGATCTGGGTCTCAGCACGACACCTACTGTTGAAATGGCGGTTGTTTTTGAAAAAGCAGCTGGTGGTATCATCATTACGGCAAGTCATAATCCGAAAGAGTGGAATGCTTTAAAACTGTTGAATTCCAAAGGTGAATTTATCAGTGGAGAAGATGGAAAAGAAGTGCTCGCAAAAGCAGAGAAAGAAGATTTTAATTTTGCCGCTGTAGATAAATTAGGAACTTATACAGCGGATAATAGTTATGGTGATAAACATATAGCTGCAATTCTTGCGCATGATCTTGTCAATGTCGACAATATCAAAAAGAAGAAATTTAAGGTTGTTGTTGATGCAGTTAACAGTACAGGTGCCATTTTCGTTCCTGCATTACTGAAAGCTCTGGGAGTAAAGGAATCCGATATTATTTTGTTGAATGGCGAAGTAACAGGCAAGTTTGCACATAATCCTGAGCCATTACCTCAGAATCTCTCACAACTTTCCAATGAGGTAAATAAACGTGGTGCCCATATGGGTATCGCAGTGGATCCCGATGTAGACAGGCTGGTGATTGTTTGCGAAGACGGAAGTATGTTCGGAGAAGAGTACACGTTGGTTGCTGTTGCGGATTATGTTCTCAGCAAACGCAAAGGCAACACGGTAAGTAATCTCTCTTCTTCAAAAGCATTAAAGGATATAACGGTAAGGCATGGTGGCGAGTATTTTCCAAGCTCTGTTGGCGAGGTGAATGTGGTTACCAAAATGAAAGAAGTCAATGCTGTTATCGGCGGCGAAGGAAATGGTGGAATAATCGTTCCCGAGTTGCATTATGGAAGGGATGCGTTGATTGGTATTGCTCTTTTCCTCAGTTTCCTTGCAGAGACAAACAAGACTGTAAAGCAGGTCCGGGGAACTTATCCTGATTATTTTATCAGCAAAAATAAAATTGAACTCGAGAATGGTGTCGATCTGAATATCATTTTTGATCAGCTTAAAACAAAGTATAAGAGCCAACCTCTGAACACCGAAGATGGTCTGCGTATTGAATTCGATAATGACTGGGTTCACCTGAGATCAAGCAATACCGAGCCGATCATCAGGATCATCGCTGAGAGCAATTTTGAGACCACTGCTAAGAATATCGCCACGCGTTTAATTCATGATATCCGTGAATTTCTGTGATAGAAATATTTCGCGATAGCGGTGTATTCCTGAAATGAAAACCACATGACAGCAAGAATTTATTTTGACAATGCAGCGACTACAGCTCTTGATCCGGCTGTACTTGAGGCGATGTTGCCGTACATGACGGAAAAATTCGGTAACCCTTCATCTATCTACTCTTACGGCCGTGAAACGCGGCTTGCCATCGAGATGGCCCGTAAGTCAGTTGCAAAAATTCTGAATGCACATCCTGCGGAAATTTTCTTTACCAGTGGCGGAACAGAGAGCACCAATACGGCGATATCTTCTGCAGTAAGAGATCTGGGGTGTGTGAATATTATCACTTCTGCAATTGAACATCACGCAACTCTTCATACTGTTGAATATTTTCAGAAGCGTGGAGAGGCGGGTCTTCATTTTGTGAAATTACTTCCGTCAGGTCAGGTTGATCTGAACGATCTTGAACGATTGCTTTCAACTCTGCCGGGAAAGACTTTGGTAACGCTTATGCATGCGAACAATGAAATTGGTATCATCACAGATATCAATGCGGTTGGTTTGCTTTGTAAAAAGTACAATGCCATTTTTCATTCTGATACTGTTCAGACAGTAGGTCATTTCCCGATCAATTTGAGAGATACTCCGGTTCATTTTATCACGGGTGCTGCGCATAAATTTCACGGTCCGAAGGGTGTTGGGCTTTTGTACATCAATGAGAATGTAAAAATCCACCCGTTTATTCATGGCGGCGGACAGGAAAGAAATATGCGTGCAGGTACAGAAAACCTGTATGGTATTGTCGGCTTTGCCAAAGCACTCGAGCTGTCAACTGCTAACCAGGAAAAAGATGCTGAGCATATCCGTTCTATCAGAAATTATATGATGGAACAGGTTCGCAAAAATGTGAAGGGTACCTCTTTCAATGGCGATCCTGAAGGAAATAGTTTGTATACAGTACTTAGTATCAGTTTTCCCAAAACTGAGAAATCGGAGATGATGCTTTTCAATCTTGACATCAACAACATCTGTGCTTCAGGTGGAAGTGCATGTACCAGCGGCACCGACCAGGGTTCGCATGTTATCCGTGCGATTAATAATGATCCGAATAAGGTGACAGTTCGTTTTTCTTTCTCAAAATATAATACCAAAGAAGAAGTGGATCTGGTGGTGGCGAAGTTGCAGGAGTTGGTGTGATTCAAGCGTTCATAGTTCATAGTTCAGCTTTGGGAAGGGAAAATTCACAGCCTTGCTGTTCCTCGTCTCCTGGAGGAAATGGTTACTCCAGGAAATTTAAGGCAGTTCGATTTTGTGAGAGTAATTCAAGTTGAAACTGCAATGTCAACCATTCACCTGCAGAACGGCTGCTGCTCCTGCCCACTGCTCCGATAGATAACTACTTTAATTACTCCGCAAAACTAAGTTTCCGTATCAGTTCCACGGGAAGCTTTGGTAATTTTTTTCTTTCGATGAGAAAGGTTGAAAGTCCAGCGATATCGCGGAAAATATAATTTTTTGCTGCGGCACCTTCGAGATAACCTGCGCCGGAGGTGTTTCCTGTGCCTACGCGCATACCGATCATCCGGCGCACCATGCGGTAATGCGCATGACGCCAGCCTGCGAGTCGATTGTCTATTTCAACGAGTGTGTCGAGGATCCGGAACGAATTCTGGAAGAACGGAAAGTCACGATAGAGCATAATAAACAAAGCTGCTCTGAGTGCACCTGGACTTAGTGAACCGCGAAGTTGCTGAAGTTTATTCAGATCATCGGCTGAAATACCGGGGACGACTTCATCAAAGAACAGAAAATTGAAATCTGCTAACTTTGATTTTTCATATTCGTTTAGTCCTTCACGATAGATCTGCGAATAATCGCTCCAGAAAGGCTGGGATTTTTCTTTTGGATATGTAGGTTGATACGAGGCCCAGTATTCGTCTTCAAAAAATGGAAGTCGCTCCAGCCACTGGTTGATCAGTTTCAATAGCGAAAGATCTTTCTCTGCCTGTTGAATGGTTTCAAAATCGCCGGGATTAAAACCTCCGGCGTTTGTTCTTTTATAATAGGAAGATTGATGCCGATGATCCAAATCCAAACCCAGTCGTGCTTCAATCAAGCGGAACTGTACACTTTGAAATCCTGATGCAGGCGTCAGCAGATTTCGGAATTCGAGAAAATCGAGGGGCGTCATCGTATCGAGTATGCCTACCTGTTGGTTAAGCAGGTCCATAATTTTTGAAATCCTCTGCAAGCGGTGGAGCACGAGGTTCATTTCCTCTGTATTGTCATTTATTTTTTGCTGGCCGAAAACAGACTGTACATACTGCAATTCAAAAAGAATTTGTTTGAACCAGAGTTCAAACGCCTGGTGTATGACAATGAAAAGCATTTCGTCATGCGCGGGACTATTTCCATCTTCAAAACTCCGTGGGTGCTGGCTGCTCAGGATATTGTTCAAGCCGAGGTAATCCTTATAATAAATAGATTCAGACTCCATATATTTGAAAAAGTATATGCGGTGGCAAGTTAATATTTAATTACAGTATAGGATTTAATAGTATGGATAGTAGCAATTTGTTAGGGATTGGGTCAAGGGTTGACCATGCCAGTTTTGGAAGGGGAGTGGTGGTGGATCTTGCATCTGAATCATATGTCATATGGTTTAAATCGCAGAACGGAACGAGATCAATTGGCAGGGATTATGACGGCTTAAAAGTGGTAGAGCGTGCAGAGGGAGGCGATTCGGGGCCGTCAATTACTTTGGCGGATATTGAGCGTGCTTTGGAAAATGTTTTAGATCAGCGTTTACATGAAATTGAAATGGTGCCGATGGGTGGCAAGTGGAAAAATGGTGTGTTAATATTAAAGCCTGGTGATGCCGGATTGCAAACAAAAGAAATTCCTATTGATACGTTTTTTCATAAGATCGTGATGGTAAGGGATAAGCTGAGGTTGATTGAACAGAAGATCAATTCGAATAAGATTTTGAGTTCGGAGGATAAGGTGGAGTTGCAACAGTATGTTACCGGCGTTTATGGGAGTCTGACGACATTTAATGTATTGTTTAAGGAGGCGCATCATCAGTTTAAGGGGACTGGTGGGTAGAGGTTGCTGGGCTCCCGATTATCCATTTAGGCCTCGCCGGCTTGTAGAAGTAAGGTTATCCACCCATAAGCCTTCTGATCAGATCATCGCAAATCAGTTTCAAACTATTTCGCATATTAAATCGGTAGAAAAATTCATCCAGATATCCCTGTGCGAACCTGCCTGAGCAATGATGATGAATTCCCCTGATCCAGCCTTTGAGATTTAATATTACAACTGATTTTCGTTTTTCATTTTCCTGTCTCACTTTTGCAGGCTGGCTTCCATTTTCATTTTGCTTTTCTAATATTTTTGTAACGGATTTTTTTCGGTTACCCGTAACTGTGTCTTCGGGGTTAGGCTGTTGTGAACTAATAATTGTTCCGAAGCCGCGCATATAATCTTTATCATTTGACAGAACGATTTCGGCCGTTTGCGACTCACCCGCAAAACGGCTATTCGTTTCCAATTCAGGTCCACCGAAATTAATGTGGAAAGTTTCCGAAATATCATTATTTGCCCTGGTAAAAGACGATTTAACCGCTTCCTGAATTTTTCTTTTAAATAACCATGCTGTTTTTTGATTGATTGTAAATGTTGTGGACAACTCAAGTGTCGACATCCCTTTTTTTCTCACGGATATTATAAATGCGATGCCGAATGCTTTTATCAATGGGAATTTTATTTTATGAAACACCGTCTGTGCAGTCACTGATTCATCGTATTCACAGGCTTGGCATCGGCAATGGAATTTCGTTTCCCCTGGATAGAATTTATTGTATCCGCAACGGCGGCATATAAACCCATCCTTCCATTTAATATCAAATAGGTATTGCCGGCAATCGTCATCTGAAGCGAACTTGTTATTAAACTCTTTCAATGCCATCCCACGAAACATAATAAACAGGTTGAAACAGCAAAACTCCCAAAGAGATAAAAACTGGCCATGTAGATTTCATCCTTTTCCTTGCGTTTTTTCCCGGCAGGAGGCCTAAATGGATAGTCGGACCCCTGCCATCTCAAGCCTTTTCCCTAAATTTCACCCACAATCTTCCACACCAAAACTTCTGTATGAAACTCTTCTACGCTCTTGTCGCCTTACTCTTTCTCTCCCCGGCATTCTCCCAGCCATCCATCACATACGCCGAGAAACTCGGCTACCCGAAAGGTACCCGCGTCGTTATCATGCATGTCGACGACGTAGGCATGAGTCTCGAATCCAACCAGGGCGCTATCGAAACGATGACGAAAGGCTCTTCCACTTCCTGTAGCATCATGATGCCCTGCTCCTGGGTGCCTGGTTATTTTCATTTTCTCAAAGAACACCCGGATACCGATGCCGGGCTTCACCTGACGCTTACATCAGAATGGAAGGATTATCGGTGGGGACCCGTTAGCGGAAAAAGCCAGGTGCCTGGTTTGGTTGATAGTGAAGGCGCACTTTGGCCTTCGGTACAACAGGTGGCACAACATGCGAGTCCCGATGAAGTAGATAAAGAGATCAGGGCGCAGGTGGAAAAATGCCTGGCATTTGGTTTTAAGCCGACTCATTTTGATTCTCACATGGGAACACTTTTCGCAACGCCCGCATTTCTTGAAAAATACATCAGGCTCGGTATTGATTATAAAACACCTATTATGTTTCCTGGCGGGCACAATACACTGATCATTCAGCAATTGAAAGCCATGGGCGTCGATCTTAAACAAACTACTGCCTTTGGTGAACAGTTATGGAATGCGGGCTTACCTGTAATTGATGATCTGCAAAACGAAAGTTATGCACCACATTTACCCGCAGGCGTTGCCGTTAGTACTGAAAATCTGAAAAGGTATAAAACTGAATTTTATATCAATGCGCTGAAAAACCTCAGGCCGGGCATCACTTATTTCATCATGCATTGTACAAAGGTATCTCCGCAGTTTGACGCTATCTCGAATTCAGGTCCGATTCGCGAAGGCGACTACCTGGCCATGATGAGTGATGAGGTTAAAGCATATATTAAAAAAGAAGGCATCATTCTGACTACCATGCGTGAACTCATGGAAAGAAGATCGAAGGTTAAATAGTATTCGAAGCAGTAGGAAACTATTGTTTCTTGTATCAAGGTTTTCCAAAATCGTTGCGACGTACATGCCTGGCATCTCTATGATTTTTGGACAAGGCAGTACCTCTGTTATCAACGGCTGTTTCACTGTCAGGTAACAACCTGCCTGCCGCCGGGCTTACAATCCACAACTATTCTATGAACCATGAACTATCAACTTCCTTTCACATAATTTGCAAAAAATACCACACTGAAATAAAGCCAGATTATCGAAAATGCGACATGTACAAAAGTTTCAAAACGCTTTCCTTTCCATAGCTTTTCTGAGTAACCGAAAAACTGAATAAATAAACGAATCGCCCAAAAGATCCCAAACCCCAATGAGATTGTTTTGCCAAGGCTGGTTTGAACTAATTCATCAGGAGATGTTAAACATAAAAGCGCCATCATTAATAACACGATGGCTATAAAAAATGTGTGTACAGCCATCATCTGGCGATTGACCAGGCTGAGACGTTTCAACTCTTCTTTCCAACGAAAATATTTGGGAAACCAGACATGCATAAACGTCAGCAAAATCATTAATATCCCTGCAATCTTAATATGGAGAACCATTCTTTTTTAATCTGAAATAAGTAATAAAAGGATTTGGTTTGCCTTCATCTGCAATAAAAAAACCGGACTTATTAAACTGGTTCAACCATAATTTCCTGGGAAGAAAATGGAAAAAACCAATATTGTATGCGATGAAATTCAACTTGTCACGCATATGTTCTACTATAACAATATCTCCATCAGCCTTCAAAATTCTGCTTAGCTCTTTGAAGAAAGTATTCCGCTCTTCATCGTTTCTTATTTCATGTGCTGCAAAAATCAGATAGATCCTGTCTGCGGAATGATTTTCACAGGGGATAAAATCAGTGCTTATGGATCGAGTTCCCGGAAATGATGGGTAAGCTTTTCTTGCACGCCTGATAGATATTTCTGTGTGTTTAACAGGATCATAAAAATCAAAAACCAGGAATTGTGCGCAATTGTTTTTTTCCTTTAGCATACGACTCGTTTCATCAAAACCGGAATGAATGTTTATACAAACCTGTGAACCTGGTTTCCCAGGTTTGACGAATTGAAATTTATACAAGGGTGAAAAATCATAGATATACCAGGAAATGAGCAGTGAGATCGCTACCGGTAAAATGACTACAATTGACATTAAAATCATATAGTATTTCCAGTCTGGCGTTAATACGAATGTCAGTATGAGTGTAGCAATTAAGCATGTGACTGCAAAGGCATAAAAATGCCAGTTAAACCTGATGATATTTACTGTTCCCTGGAATGGCTTTCTTAGATTTTCCATTTTTCTTTTCTTCCTTTCTTCCAGGAGTATGGAATGTTTCTCACGATAAATGCATTTGCCTGGCGTGCATCTTTAAATTCTGGTTGTTGTAAAAAAGGAATATTAAAATCCAGCACTTTTACGGGTGACGGTGTCCAATGTTCACGAACTCCTTCCACAATCAACATTTCAGATTGCGATTTATTGTAGGTGAAAGTAAAGGGGAGTGGACCCGCAAATTTCCTGGCTTCCTTCCAATCGATAAAAGGCGAGCCTGTCGGTAGTGATATATCTGCATCAGCACAGTTTACCGTGATGGAAAGCCCTGACAATTTTGATTCGACACTGATTTTCTCCTTCGAATCGCGGACGTGGATATCAATTGTCGTATAACCATAATGTGTAAAAGCATTACCCAACCATTCCATTTGTTTTTTATCGGTTTCTGATTTCAGGATATACAAACCCCGTAATCTGCGACCCTGCTGATTTGTATACCGTACAAAAATCCGGTACCCGATCAGGAAAAAATCCTGGCCTGAAAATCTGGGAAATCCCTTTGGTCGAAGATCTTTTGTCTGTACCAAAGCAACGGCCATAAAGGCCCACTGATCATGAAGGCAATCTGCTGTCAGGTGTTCCGGAACCAGGTGAGCGATTGCTTTCTTTGGAACTGCAAATGTGAGTACCAGTGAAAAATCAAACCACGCTTCAACTGCAAAAGGGTGATTCTTTAAACCGGAAAACATCGGGCTTGTTGGGATTTTTTTTTCAGATAAAACTCGTTTACAAAAATGACCAGAATGAGCATCAATGCAAAAAAGAAGTTCCACTTTCCCCATAATAATAGTTCAGGTAGAAGAATGAATTCGAGAATATTCATCGTCCCAATCACTATCATCTGTAGTATCGAATTCAAGCGGGAAAGTTTACCGCTGAAAATCCATATAGCCATGGCCGTTTCTGCAAGACCGATGGCAATCGTATGTTCACGACTGGATTGTTTTCCGAGTATGGTTGCAACGATTTGTTCGTGTCTCGGAACAAGATTGAATACTTTGCAAAACAGTCCATTAATCAGCCAGATGGAGCCAATCAGCATTTGCAGAAAACGGTATAGGAAAATTTTATTCAACAAAGATCTTTGCTCCCTGTGGAGAATTTATATATTCATTTTCTTATGGAAAATAGGTATGATGTAAAACAGTGTCATTTTCCATTCGATATTACACACCGCTACCTCCAGTGACAACAACTAACAACTAACAACTAACAACTTGTCCTACTGACTACTTACCTCTTACTACTCACTACTTAATCATCTCCTTAACCTCATTCAGCTTCATCAACGCCTCCACTGGCGTCAGCCTGTTGATATCGATATCTTCAAGGAGCTTACGGATATGCGTAAATGTTTCCGAATGGGAATCGAATATTGAGAGTTGTACCTGCGGCGCAGCAATCTTCTCTATCGCGCCCCCTTTATTTTCTTCCACATGCTTTGTCTCTAATTGTGACAGAATTTCATTCGCGCGTTTGATTAGTGCAGGCGGCATTCCTGCCATCCTCGCCACATGAATTCCAAAACTGTGTGTACTTCCTCCCGGGGCCAGCTTTCTCAGGAAAATTATCCGGTTGCCGATTTCTTTATTGGTGATGTAAAAATTCTTCACTCGCGGCAGCTTATTCTCCAACTCATTCAACTCGTGATAATGCGTCGCGAAAAGTGTTTTGGGTTTTTGCTCAGCCGCGTGTAAATATTCCACAATACTCCAGGCGATAGAGATACCATCATAAGTCGATGTGCCTCGACCAATCTCATCCAGCAAAATCAGACTTCTGGCCGACATATTATTAACGATACTCGCGGTTTCATTCATCTCCACCATGAAAGTGGATTCACCTCCACTTAAATTATCCGAAGCGCCAACGCGGGTAAAAATTTTATCTGTGATGGGCACTTCTGCAGCATCTGCAGAAACATAACTCCCCATATGCGCCATTAGTGTAATTACGGCCGTTTGTCGCAGCAATGCACTTTTACCACTCATGTTTGGACCGGTCAACACAATGATCTGTTGTTGTTCGCGATCCAGCATGATATCATTGGAAATATATTCTTCACCCGGAGGCAGCCTCGCTTCAATTACCGGATGCCGTGATGCCTTCAATTGCAGACGATCGCCTGTATGTATAGTTGGGCGATGGTAATTTCTCTGAAGCGCGAGTGTCGCAAAGCCTGCGAGGCAATCTAACGTCGCAATCACATTGGCATTAACCTGCAGGGCCGCAATATAATCCTGCAATTCAGTAAGCAGCTGATCATACAGCTCCGCTTCTATCTGTGCAATTTTTTCATCTGCTCCAGTGATCTTTTCTTCATACTCACGAAGCTCAGCCGTAATATATCTTTCACCGTTCGCCAGCGTTTGTTTGCGTGTCCATTCTGCCGGCACTTTACTTTTCTGACCATTGCTTACTTCGAGATAGTAACCGAAAACATTGTTGAAGCCGATCTTCAATGAATTGATTCCGGTTCTTTCCGCTTCCGATTGTTGCAGTGTCGCGAGATACTGTCTTCCGCCACTCGCAATTTCTCTTATTTCATCGAGGCCGCTGTGAATGCCACTCGCAAATACAGAGCCTTTTGATAACAGTGCCGGCGGATTTTCCACCAATCCGTTTAATATTTTTTCTCTTATCGTTTTGCATGGATTCAGATTTTCGGACAGCCTTAGCAGGTATTCGTTCTGTTGTTGCGCCGCCTCCGTTTTTATCTGATCGATCTGCTGAAGTCCTTTCGCTACCTGCAGCAGTTCGCGCGGATTGATTTTCTTCGATGGAATTTTTGCAGCAAGCCTTTCGACATCTCCGCACTGGCGAATATGTGTGATGAGTTGAGTACGATACTGAGTATTTTTGATCAGATCTGTGACAAGATTAAGTCTCTCATTGATCTTTGCCGGATCGAGCAGGGGCATGAGCATCCATCGCCTGAGTAAACGTGCACCCATAGGCGAAACCGTATGATCCATCGTTTTCAGCAGGTTATGCCCTTGCTCGGAAGAACTGCTGATCAGTTCCAGATTACGGATAGTAAACCTATCCATCCAGACATAATCGTCCCGGTTGATACGCTGTACGGAACTGATATGTCCCAGATTCGGATGCTCTGTATCTTTCAGGTAATGCAGTACTGCTCCTGCTGCAATAATTCCGAACGACATTTCTTCAATACCAAAACCCTTTAATGAATGCGTGCCGAAATGTTTGAGTAAAGTCTCTCTGGAAAAATCTTCATCGAAAATCCAGCTCTCCAGACTGTAGGTATAAAATTTCTTCCCGTACGTTTCTCTGAAAGTCTTTTGATAACTTCTCTGGAAAATGACTTCCGCCGGTTGCAGTGTTTGCAGAAGATTATCAATGTATTCAGCATTGCCTTCTGCAATAAAAAATTCACCGGTGGAAATGTCCGCAAATGCGATACCGTTTTTTTCTTCGGTAATATGTATAGCTGCAAGAAAATTATTGCTGTTATGCTCAAGCAGTTTGTCGTGTGTTGCCACCCCCGGTGTCACCAGTTCCGTCACACCTCGTTTCACTATTCCCTTAGCCTGCTTAGGATCTTCCAGTTGATCACAAATGGCGACACGATAACCAGCTTTTACCAGTTTGTGGAGATAGGTGTCAAGCGAATGATGGGGGAAACCGGCCAGTTCTGAACTGGAAGCAGAACCATTGTTTCTTTTGGTTAGCGTAATACCCAGAACCTGCGAAGCCCTGATGGCATCTTCTCCGAAAGTCTCGTAAAAATCACCCACCCTGAAAAGCAGTATGGCATCCGGATATCGTTGCTTGATTGCGTTATGCTGCTGCATTAATGGGGTATCGGCACCGTTTTTCGCCATAGCTCCTCGTTGTTGAAGTGCTGCAAAAATAACAAAGCGTCCCTGTTCTATCCGGTAATTACCAGGTTGTGAAGAATTTGCAGATTATCGTGCATAAATAGTTTTGATTCCAGCACGGAACTGCTATTTTTATAGGCTTAACCCCTGATGATGCGTTCTTTGCTTTGCCTGTTCCTTACCCTTGTGACGGTGTTTTCAGTAGCCCAGGCTCAACAGTCCGTCAACTTAACTTCCTCCAATCTTCCCATTATAGTTATCAATACCAATGATCAGCCCATTCCGGACGATCCAAAGATCATGGCGGATATGGGAATAATCTATAATGGCGAAGGAAATCGAAATCAGATTACCGATGCTTTTAATCATTACAATGGAAAAATAGGTATTGAAATCCGTGGCCAGTCTTCCCAGATGTTTCCGATGAAATCCTATAGTATCGAACTCTGGGATGAATCGGGTGAGGGCGTTGATAGATCACTTTTGGGATTACCAAAAGAAAGCGACTGGGTTTTATATGCGCCATATACTGACAAAACCCTGATGCGGAATTTTATCGCTTATACCTTGTCGAGGAATCTGGGACACTGGGCTGCCAATTGTCGTTTTGTTGAAGTTGTGTTGAATGGGAAATACGTTGGTGTTTACGTATTCATGGAAAGGATCAAGAGGAATAAAGGAAGAGTGAATGTACCTAAAATGGAAAAGACTGATGAAACCGGTGATGCGGTGACAGGTGGATATATTTTCAGTCTTGATAAGGAACCGAACGGCTGGTTTTCACAATACCTTCCTCCCCATGCAGCAGCGAATCAACGGCCGCAGTTTTCATATGTTTATCCCAAACCCGGTGATATCAATAACGCGCAGAAAACGTATATCAGAAGTTTTGTCGACAGTTTTGAAAACGCCCTTCACGGAAATAATTTTCAGGATCCGGTGAATGGCGTTAGGAAATTTGCTGAGCTCAATTCATTCATCGATTATTTTATCGTAAATGAAGTAAGTCGTAACGTTGACGGCTACCGGCTGAGTTCTTATTTCTACAAAAACAGGAACAGTACAGATCGCAGGATTTATGCAGGTCCGGTCTGGGACTATGACCTGGCATTCCGCAACGCAGATTACTGTAACGGGTCGCTCACTAGTGGATGGGCGTATGAATTCAATAAGATCTGTCCGGGTGATGGTGCAGGATTGATTCCATTCTGGTGGAACCGATTGATGGAAGACACTGCCTGGGTGGGAAATCTTCGGTGTCGCTGGACAGAATTAAGATCAGGGATGCTGAGCGATGCAGGTATAAATCACATGATCGACTCAGTGACTCAATTGCTCGGCGAGGCTCAGCAACGCCATTTCACGGCATGGCCGGTATTAGGGCAGTATGTCTGGCCAAATCCGCAGCCGATTCCTTCGAGCTATGCAGGCGAGATTACGGCATTAAAAGATTGGTTGAAATTGCGATTGCTTTGGATCGATAAAAATCTTCCCGATAAAGGTCGCTGCGGCGACAATACCCCCGACCCGGTTGGGAGTTTCGGACTCTGGACGCTTGCGAATCCTTTCATTGGCAATGCAGATATCAGGATCAAATCAAAAATTGAACAAGCCGCGCATATGCAGGTAATTGATATGACAGGTCGTAAACTTTCGGCAAAAAAACTACAACTCAATCCAGGAAGTCAATGGGTTTCTCTCGATGCACAAAGCTGGCCTGCGGGAATATATCTTATTCATGTCTTCAATGATATGGGAGAGAAACAGACGTTGAAGATGATGAAATCTTATTAGGAGCTGAATGTGAAATACCTGCCTGCCGGCAAAGGCAGACGGAAAAATTGAAACTAATCGCCTTGATTTACTTTTGAATTTTCACATTGAACTTTAAACTTTCTCATGCGCAAAAAATCCATGGACGAACTGCAACGCAAAACCGTTGCTGAATTTCAGAATGCAGAAAAAGTGCCGATCGTGATTGTGCTGGATAATGTCCGCAGCATGCATAACGTCGGCAGTGTATTTCGCATCGCAGACGCTTTCCTTATTTCTTCGATATATCTCTGCGGCTATACACCTGTTCCTCCTCACCGCGAAATCAATAAAACAGCACTAGGCGCAACCGAAACAGTGGCATGGAAATATTTTGCCACTACTGCGGAAGCGATTGATGATCTTCAATACCAGGGTTTTGAAATCTGGGCAGTGGAACAAACCCATGACAGCCTGATGCTGAATGAAATCGACTGGCCCGGCGATGAAAAAATCGCGCTCATTTTTGGAAATGAAGTTTCTGGAGTAGAAGACTCAATTCTTTCACGTTGCAAAGGCTCCATCGAAATTCCACAAGCCGGAATGAAGCACTCACTCAATATTTCTGTAGCCGCCGGAATTGTTTGCTGGGAATTCTTACGTTCAACGATCAACGTTAAACGTTGAACGCTGGTCCTTGCGGTTCAAAAAGCACTACGGCTGGAGCAATTATGTAAAATTCATAAAACATACTGTTTATCAGTACGACCTGGTTAAAAAGGCTTGTCTCAAAAACTGCGAAAAGCTACCTCTCGCATAGGCTTACGTTCAACGTTTCAAGTTCAACCTTAAACCTTGTACATTTGCCTCAATGAGCTCCCTAAAAAACTACCTCTCCCTGATCAAATTTTCGCATACCATCTTCGCAATGCCTTTTGCGATGATTGGCTTTTTTATAGGCGTGATTCAGCAATTTCAGATTCAGCATGGCGAATTTATCGGTGTTACCCGGAACTTGCAGACTCCACAAGGCCAGGTACTCA
This sequence comes from Pollutibacter soli, assembly GCA_029269725.1. Lineage (GTDB taxonomy): Bacteria > Bacteroidota > Bacteroidia > Chitinophagales > Chitinophagaceae > Pollutibacter > Pollutibacter soli. Next base: position 165,802 of record JARJHS010000010.1, read on the forward strand.
CACAGGAGGATAGCATTTTCACCTACCTGGTGATACGATTGTTGGTTTTGGTGATCCTTTGCATGATCTTCGCCCGTAGCGCGGCGATGGCGTTTAATCGTTACCTGGATCGTCATTTCGATTCAAAAAACCCGCGGACGGCCGGTCGGGAAATTCCTGCCGGAGTCATTCCACCTGGAAAAGCGTTGTTGTTTACAATAATCAATTGCGTTCTTTTTATAGCTGCCACATGGCTGATCAATCCGCTCTGTTTTTTCCTGTCACCCGTGGCTCTTGCGGTGGTGCTTGGCTACAGCTATACAAAAAGATTTACTCCGCTTTGTCACCTGATCCTGGGCGTTGGTTTATCTCTTGCCCCGATTGGTGCATACCTCGCAGTTACAGGAGAATTTGCTTTACTGCCGATCCTGTTTTCTCTGGCGGTAGTTTGCTGGGTAAGCGGTTTCGATATTATTTATGCATTGCAGGATGAAGAATTTGATCAGAAAAATAAACTCTACTCCATACCGGCCTGGCTGGGAAAGAAAAATGCGTTGCGCGTTTCTGAATTGCTTCACCTGGTCTCCGCAAGTTTTGTTATATACGCAGGATTCAACGGCGGTTTCGGATGGTGGTATTGGGCAGGAGTATTGGTTTTTGTAGTGATGCTGATCTATCAGCATTCATTAGTCAAACCTACTGATCTCAGCCGTGTTAACCTGGCCTTCATGACCGCCAATGGTATCGCGAGCGTTGTATTTGCCATCTTCACCATCACCGATCTTTTTTTACGGTGACCATTGCCGTTAGGTACCAGAACTATGGCACGGATAATTTCAATCGATTACGGAAAAAAAAGAACAGGTCTTGCTGTTACGGACCCGATGCAGATCATTGCAACAGGTCTTACTACTGTTGACACACAGCTGCTGATGAAATTCCTGAAAGATTATATCAGCAAAGAGCCAGTTGAAAAAATCATCATTGGCGATCCCCGCAACCTCGATGATTCGGAAACGCATATCACTGCCGATGTACAGGCTTTTATCAAAAGATTGAATAAGGAATTTCCAAAGATACCCGTGACTACTGTTGACGAAAGATACACTTCAAAAATGGCCACCCGGGCGATGCTGGATATGGGGATGAAGAAGAAAGATCGACGTAACAAGGCATTGGTGGACGAGATTGCCGCGACTTTGATGTTGCAGGAGTATTTGGAGAAGTAGGGCGGCAGGCGAAAGGAGGCAGGAGACTTGGTTTGTAGAGAAAAGGCATGCCTTATCTCTACAGATAACAAAACCCTTAAAATCGCCGGAAATGATATATTATCCTTTAGAATATTTCCGGCTTGTAACTATATTCTTTACGCTAATTCTCCTGCCTCCATACTCCTGCCTCCCCACTTTTCCTTATCTTCGCCGTTATGATTTTACCCATTGTTGCCTATGGTAGCCCTGTATTAAGGGCTGTGGCTCAGGAGATTGGGCCAGATTATTCCGATCTTCCGAAGTTGATTGAAGATATGTGGGAAACCATGTATGCTTCAAATGGTGTGGGTCTCGCCGCTCCGCAGATCAACCGTTCCATAAGGCTTTTCGTGATCGATAGCTCCCAGATTTTCGCCAACCAGGATGAAGATGAAAAGGGAATGTACCCCGACGAACCTGGTATGAAAGGAGTTTTTATCAATCCGCAGGTGGTCGGACTGAATGGCGAAAAATGGTCATATAATGAAGGCTGTCTCAGCATTCCTAAAATCAGGGAAGATATTTACCGTAATGCCGAAGTAAGACTGAAATACCAGGATGAAACTTTCACCGAACATGAACACAGTTTCATCGGCATCACTGCCAGGATTATATTGCACGAATATGATCATCTCGAAGGCAAGCTTTTTATCGATCATATCTCTTTGCTTAAGAAAAAGCTTATTAAGAAAAAACTGGATGATATTTCCAAAGGCAAAGTGAAAGTGGATTACAAAATGGCTTTTCAGAAATAGCCTTCTTCTACTTGACCAGCATCCAAAATAATATCTCTCCGCGTAAAATCATTTCTATTTTCGCTACCGGTGGATTAGTAATAGTTTCTCTATTGATTCTTTCGCTGTCTGTTTCAGCGCAACAAAAAGATTCTACAGTTATTGTAGATGGTCGCACGGTTACACTCACTGAAGTTTTCGTTCGCAGCAATACGGATGTAAAAGGGTTTATTGAGCGTGTAAGAAAGGATACTACTTTTCACAAATCCTTCCGAAACCTCAGAATCATCAATTATTCTGCAATGAACAATGTGCAGATGATGAACAAAAAGGGCGGAATTGAAGCTACTTATTTCAGCAAAACAAAACAGAAAATATTCAACGGTTGTCGTATTACAGAAGTCCTGGAGGAGAATTCCACTGGTGATTTTTTCGATAAAAAACACAACTACAATTACTATACTGCTGAAATGTATGATGGTCTCTTCTTCGCATTTGATACTGTGTGCGGTGAAACCAATATTGTGAAAGATGCCACACTCAGTATCAAAGGAAAATCGGGAATTGAAAAACATAAAGAGCAATTGAAGATGCTTTTCTTCAATCCCGGCGAAGATGTACCAGGCATTCCACTGATGGGAGATAAAGTCCGGATTTTTGATGAAGAACACGCGAAACTTTATGATTTCAATGTCGATATTGCAGACAGGGCAGGAAGTCAGTGCTATGTGTTTTCAATAAAGATCCGCGATGAACTATCGGGAATGAAAAAAGATAAAGTGGTCATAGATGAAATGATCACCTGGTTTGATTACAAAACATTCGAGGTACTTGCCCGTACCTATCATATGAGCTACAAAGCCGGTGTTTATAATTTCGATGTCAATATGGAGGTAGAAATGGCCCGCGCCACAGGTCTTGTTTATCCTGCATTGATCCGATACAACGGCCACTGGGGCGTTATGTTCAAAGGAAAGGAAAGAGGAGTGTTTACGGCAACGATTTTTGACGTAGAACGTTAAACGTTGAACGTTTAACGCCGGCCTGGGCTGTGACAAAGAGATTGCTGTTTTTCAAAAAAGCAGGATTTTGTTCATTTAATTAAATACCGAACCAGCGATAAGAGTTATAGGTTCCAATATTTTAAAAATTGAAATTGTAAAGTTTATTTCAACCGCATAGGCTTACGTTCAACGTTCAACGTTCAACGTTTTAACGTACCCCCTCCACTTCTCAATTACTCCAGCCATATCCGCCGGTAAATCGCTTTCAAAAAACATCTCCTTTCTCGTGCGTGGATGAATAAAACCAAGCGTCTTTGCATGTAGGGCCTGGCGCGGACAAATGGTAAAACAATTATCGACAAACTGTTTGTACTTACTGAAAATTGTTCCCTTTACGATTTTATCACCGCCATAGGTTTCATCATTAAAAAGCGGATGACCGATATGCTGCATATGTACGCGGATCTGGTGAGTTCTTCCCGTTTCAAGGCGGCATTCAACCAGTGTCACATACCTGAATCTCTCGAGTACTGTATAATGAGTGGTAGCTTCCTTTCCATAATCGCCATCAGGAAATACATCCATGATTTTTCTGAAACGCTGATGACGGCCGACATGTCCGGTGATGGTTCCTTCTTCTTCTTCAAAATCTCCCCAAACCAATGCATGGTACCTGCGGATCACCGTATGTTCGAAAAACTGGTTCGCAAGATCACGGGATGCTTTATCCGTTTTTGCCAATAAGAGCAAGCCACTGGTATTTTTGTCGATGCGGTGCACCATTCCAAAGCGCGGAAGTGTTTCTTCGTTTACCCCTGGCTGTTGCTGCTTCAGGTGCCATGCGATGCCGTTCAGTAAAGTACCGCTGTAATTGCCATTGCCCGGATGCACTACCATCCCGGCTGTTTTGTTCACAACGATGATGTCATCATCTTCATAGATAATAGGCAGATCCATTTTCTCCGCAACAATCACGAATTCCTCAGGTGTCGTTTCAGAAAAATAAATGATCTGATCCCCCGGCTTGATTTTATAGTTCGATTTGATATTCTTAGAATTAACCTGCACCATTCCGCGCTCAATCGCATGCTGGATCTTATTGCGACTCCCGGCTTCCCCGATCCGCGCGATCAGAAATTTGTCGATACGCAAAGGCTCCTGCCCTTTGTCGACTTTCAGCGACAAACGCTCGTACCATTCCTCACCGGATTCTTCATTTTCTACGGGGGAGGCATTTTCTTCGCTGATATTCATCTGAAAAGTTTCCGCAAAGTTAAGATCAATGAAAGATTTTACCTTTGCCTGATGAAAGAACAGGTTCTGTTTTCTGATCTGGGGGTGATTGAATATGGCGCTGCCTGGGATATGCAGGAAAAAATGCTGAAAGAGAAAGTGCAGCGGAAGTCCGCACTGATCACTGCTGAAGGCGAATCAGAATCAGATGAAGGCGATTTCATTCATCATCACCTTCTTTTTTGTGAACATCCCCCTGTATATACCCTCGGCAAAAGCGGAAAAGCTTCGCATATATTGATCAACGATAAAGAACGAGAGGAACGCGGTATCGCTTTTTACAATACCAATCGCGGAGGAGATATCACTTTTCACGGCCCCGGACAGATCGTCGGCTATCCAATCCTCGACCTCGAACGATTTTTCACCGATATCGGCAAATATCTGAGAGGACTTGAAGAAATGGTCATTCTCACACTCGCCGAATATGGTCTCAAAGGCGAAAGAAGTGCCGGTGAAACAGGCGTATGGCTAGATACAAATGATCCATCCAAAGCCCGGAAAATCTGTGCTATGGGTGTTCGTTGCAGTCGCTGGGTAACAATGCACGGATTTGCGCTCAACGTAAACACCGATCTGAACTATTTTAATTACATCATTCCCTGCGGAATCCAGGATAAAAAAGTAGCGTCACTTGATGTTGAACTTAGCTACCGTGTTCCACTAGCCGAAGTTTCAGGAAAACTCAGGAAAAACTTTGAGAAAGTATTTGATTGTGAAATCGTTGTACGTTAAATGTAGAACGTTAAACGTACAACCTTACCGGTCTTTTGGTATATAAAACTTATTCTTCTCCTTCAAAGTTCCATTCTCATACAGTTCAAATTTGAACCATCCTGCATGATGGAAATTGGATTTGTCGAGCGTTAATACGGGTTCGGCGATCTTTTCCATTTCAAAAAGCTGCGTGCCGTTTTCCCTGAGGAATTTGATATTGTATTGCTTGCTTTTCGATTCGGGTAAAGCAATTACCACATTGCCGTCATTGTTGGTGAAGATGAATACCGAGGGCGTAAATAAATTACGCGTATCGAGAGATTTTATTTTTGATGAATCTTTAACTCCAGGTGTTGGCCTGCCATTATAATCATTCCCGACCGGTGTGTAATTAGCTATTGTGCCATTATCCAGAACCGGCCTTTTAATGCCGGTAAAAAAATATTGCCCACGTGCCATCTGCACATAAATACGATAGTAATGATTGGCGTTTGGAGCCCGGCTGTCGAGATATCCATTTGTGATCGAAGTCGCGTCCGGGATCGTCATAATCGTTTTGAATCCACGAAGACTGTCGGTTGAACGTTGAATACTGATTTGTACCAGGCTGTCAAAAGGGTTAACCCAACTGAGAATAACTTTCCCGCCCCTGTTGACGATAGAAAAATTGGGCAATGTGTCCTGGGCCTCAACGGATAAGGCAGATACGATCAGAATCAAAAAAATGCCCAGTCTGCAGAATCTTATCATGGTGGAGAGGAAACGTGAAAATGTTTACAAAGGTATCTGGCAAATATAATAAGCTGATTTCGTCAAAACGATAGAAGACCTCTTTTTAGCGATCTGTTTCCCTGCAACCCGCCCGAGTGCAGGGCCAGGATTTTTGATCCTTCCGGAAAAAAATTATTGATTACCAGGTCATTTATAGCATACATTAATTTGCCGGTATATACGAAATCAGTAGGGATTCCATGGTGCTCGTAAAATTCATTCATAAAACTGATCAGCATTTCATTTCTCCGGGCATAGCCCCCGAAATGATAATCTTCAATGAGTTCCCATCTTTTTCCGATAGCATGATCCGGAAGGATTGCCTGGATTTCATTTTTAAGACTATACGCATTCTTAAGTACCGGAATACCAATGCATTGTTGACCTGGTGAAGCTCTGCTGATAAGTCCAGCGAGTGTGGTGCCGGTACCACAGGCACAAAAGATCAGGTTATAATGACTGATCCCCTTGAAATTCATGATTTCGGCTGCACCGGAAACCCCCGCTGCTCCGTGACCTCCTTCTGGTACTGTAAGGTAACCTGTCTCATAGATGGGCAGACCAAAATGTTCTGTTTTTGAATTTTCCCTGTACGCTGACCGATCGACAAAGCGAAGGTCCATTCCCAACGACGCCGCATCCATTAACGTTGAAGAAGGCTCTTCCGGCATTTCTCCCCTGATGATCCCAATACTTTTCAGTCCTTCTCCGGCAGCTGCAGCTGCGGTGGCAAGAATATGATTCGACCAGGCGCCTCCAAAGGTCAGCAGACCTTTCTTACCCAGTTTTTTTGCGTTTTCTATATAGAATTTAAGCTTGAAATATTTATTTCCGGAGATCACTGGGTGGACCTGATCAAGGCGCAAAACGTCCCATCTCAGGCCGGCATCTGAATTTTCTTTAATAACCGATTGAATTGTACAATTTTGTAGATTAATTCCGTTATTCATAATAGTTTAAAACGGCGCTGTAACATAATTACACCTTAATTTTAAACCCAAAGATCAAAAAATCGAACCTGATGAAACCAACTTTGATGATTTTAGCGGCTGGTATGGCTTCCCGGTATGGGGGAATGAAGCAGATTGAAGCATTTGGACCTGGCGGAGAGACCATCATGGACTATTCTATTTATGATGCTATCCGCGCTGGCTTTGGAAAAATTGTATTTATTATCAGAAAGGAATTCGCTGATGATTTTAAAGCGATTTTCGAACCCAAGCTGGAAGGGAAAGTTGAAACAGCTTATGTTTTCCAGGATCTCCGCAGCGAACTGGGCAATTTCCAGGTGCCTGCAGACAGAACAAAACCCTGGGGAACAGCACACGCTGTATTGTGTGCAGCTGATGCTATCAATGAACCTTTCGCTGTAATTAATGCAGATGATTTCTACGGCTATGATGCTTTTCAGAAAGCTTACCAGTTTTTAACGAAAGAGTGCGACGACAAAACCTTCTCGATCATTGGTTATGAACTGTTGAAAACGTTATCTGAATACGGTACTGTAAACAGGGGAGTCTGTGAAGTTGATGGCAATGGCAACCTGAGCTCAATTGCTGAACGTTTGAATATCAGTATGCAGAACGGACATATACTCTGTGATGATCAGCAGCAACCAGCTGAATTGCCTATCAACAGTTATGTGTCAATGAACTTCTGGTGTTTTTCACCTACTGTATTTGATTATTCAAGAAGACTGTTCCATGAATTTTTAGCGGAAAAAGGCAATCAACCAAAATCAGAATTTTTTATTCCGATTGTGGCTGACCGTTATATCCAGGAAGGACAGGGTGTAATCAAAGTAATACCTACTTCAGCATTGTGGTTTGGTGTTACATATAAAGATGATGCGCCAGCTGTGAGAAACAGCATCAATACGCTGGTAGAGCAGGGAGTATATCCACCGAAATTGTGGCCTTCGAATGTGAAGACACCTGCATAAAAAATTCCGGAAATTATTTCATACTGAAGCTGTCTTTAGCGAGATGGCTTTTTTGTTTGAAGTAAATCGATGAAATAATTTCCGGCGCGAAGTAATTGATCGCAGTTTTCGACGTGGTTTGTACCGCATTTCAATTCTACCATCCCATCTAATTGGCAACAGTGCCACTAAAGTGAGAATGGACTTTTATTCCTTTTACATTATGCCAATTCATTTCAGACAAGTCTTATCTCAGGTATTTGGGGCCTGCTGATTAAAGGGCAACTGGCAGCGTTCTTCGTTCATCGTTGTTCGTTGAACTGTTGCATTTTGCCGAAACGCAGAATTAAGGGATAAGAATATTAACCGAAAGCTGAGGTAACTCCGCAGCGAGGAAATTCACGCTTTGACTGTATTCCGTGTAAGCCCTGACGCGATATTTCCTTTCTAATTCAAAATTGAATGTGGTTGCACATTAAACAGCAGACCCTATTTAGATGGGCGGTAGGTATTAGGATCTTATCGAGCCGCCAGGCTCGCTGAGTTCTTACAGCTGGCATCAATCTCATCTAAGAAAAGACTTCGTCAAAAGAAATTCCCTGACTCTATAATTTTGAATATCCGTTGGTTCGCTGATCTGCAGAGCGCTTAGTCTCGACGATTTTTAAGTAATCGCAGTTCGACGATATAGTAGAGCCGTTAGTCCTGATAATTTTAAGGAACCACAGGTCAAGAAATAGCAGAGCCGTTAGTCCCGATGATTTTAAAGGACCATAGGTTCAATGAAATAGCCGTGCACTTGGTCTCGACGATTTTTAATAGAATCGCGGGTTCGACGATATAGTAGAGCCGTTAGTCCTGATGTTTTTAAAGAACCACAGGTTCACTAAAATAGCAGAGCTGTTGGTCTCAACGATTTTTTAAGTATTCGCAGTTCGACGATATAGTAGAGCCGTTAGTCCCGATAATTTTAAAGAATCACAGGTTCAAGAAATAGCAGAGCTGTTGGTCTCGACGATTTTTTAAAGAATCGCAGGTTCGACGATACAGTAGAGCCGTTAGTCCCGATGATTTTAAATAACCATAGGTTCAATGAAATAACAGAGCTGTTGGTCTCGACGATTTTTTAAAGAATCGCAAGTTCGACGATACAGTAGAGCCGTTAGGCTCGATGATCTTATAACGGCGGATTTCAATCCGCCGTAAGAGCTGACCTGGATAAAAAAGAGCCGTTAGGCTCGGCCAATTTTCAGGTGACTTCCATCGGATTTTAATATCTTCCTGAAAAGGAAAACCGATAAAATGCGACGTACTATTCTCCTTGCACCAATTCTTTTTTTAAGTTTTCACGCGATAGCTCAAAGCACGGTTTCCATTTTACTAAAACCGGATCGCGTATTTGACGGTGAACAGGTGTTTACAAATTATTGGGTTCTTGTTGATTCAGGAAAGATCACTGCTGTTGGCGCAGCAGGTTCGTTCGCTGTACCGAAAAACTGTTCGACGATTGTATTGAAAGGGCAGACTTTATTACCCGGACTGATTGAGGGCCATTCGCATATTTTCCTGCATCCTTACAATGAAACAAAATGGGAAGATCAGGTATTAAAAGAATCCCGTGCTGAACGCAATGCACGCGCTGTAAATCATCTTCGCGCTACTTTGAAAGCGGGTTTCACAACTACTCGTGACCTGGGTACTGAAGGGTTGATGTATGATGATGTGGGAATGAAGATCGCGTTGATGAAAGGAATTATTCCTGGTCCGGATCTCATTACCTCCACACGTGCTATTGTAGCGACTGGAAGTTATGCACCCGTATCTCCATCCCCGGATGTGACCTTACCGCAAGGCGCAGCCGAAGCTGATGGCGTCGCGGGCCTCGTTCATGAGGCACGCACACAGATAGGGAAGGGGGCTGATTTTATAAAAGTATATGCAGATGTTCCCTGGGCACCTGGAAAAAGAGCATCGCCTTCATTTACCGAAGCAGAACTGAAAGCGCTTGTCGATGCGGTAAATTCCTCCGGTCGCTACGTTGCTGCGCATGCAGTTACCGCGGAAGGCATGCGTCGTGCTGTTGAAGCTGGTGTAAAAACATTGGAGCATGGTGACCAGGGAACGCGTGAAGTTTTTGAGTTGATGAAAGCGAAAGGAGTCGGTTATTGCGCAACGCTTGCGGCAGCAGAAGCCTATGCTGAATATGCCGGATGGGTAAAGGGTCGCGATCCCGAACCCGCAAGCGTAACCGAAAAGAAAGTCAGTTTTAAGCTCGCGGTGGATATTGGTGTAAAGATCTGCATGGGCGGCGATGTTGGTGTCTATGCCCATGGCGACAACGCCCGTGAAATGGAACTGATGGTCGAGTATGGAATGAAACCACTGGATGTACTCAAAGCCACTACCAGCGTGAATGCCGATGTATTTGGCATCGATCAGAAAGCCGGCAGGATTCGTACAGGACTGCCCGCAGATATATTAGTTGTGGAAGGTGATCCTTCTGTGAATATTAAGCAGATTCGGAATGTGAGGTTGGTGTTGAAGAATGGAACAGCGGTGAAGTAGTTTGCAGCAGGAACATCTTTCTGATCAAGCCCAGCGATTCCTTTAACAAATTTTTTCTCCGGGACAAATCCCCGGGCAATTGAAATGCTTTGTTGCCGTTGAAGCGGCAGTGGCTATGAAACAGGAAGATGATGTTTATGTAAGTTGTCAGTTGTCAGAAAAAGCCCAAACAGCCAGTTTATAGTTTCCGGTGAAACAGCTATTCGGCGAAAAACGAAAAACGAAAAATAAAAAAAGCCGCAACATTACTTGCGGCCTCTCTGAAACTGATAATTTATGACATTAGATGGTCGGCAATTCCGATAAACTAAGAACTAAGAACTATGAACTAACAACTCCTTCTTACTACTCCCTACTTACTTATTCTCCACCACCTTCACCATATAAATACAATTCTCAATCGACTTCACCTGCTGCACTCGCTCCAGATTTTTTATCGAAGAAGAAGTATGCAGCCTGATATGGTGAGCCGTATCTTTTTTCTTCAGTTCGTCAACAACCCGAAGAATATTCTGTGATTTGATTGCGAAAACAAATCCCTCTGCTGTTGTCTGGCGTGCGTTAAGAATACCGATGACTTCTCCGTTTTTATTCAATACGGGACCACCACTGTTTCCAGGGTTGGCGGTAATTGAAATCTGGCAAGCCATGGTATCACCCTGCAGCCCTGATTTTGCGCTCAGGTAACCTTCACCGTATACAATTTCATCTTTAGGATAACCTAATGTAAAAATAGGCTCTGCCAATTCTGTGGAAGATTTACGGATACCGTAAGGCAGGGTCTGCACTGCTTTGAAATCAGCATCTTTTATCTGCAGAACGGCAAGATCTCTTAGCGCATCCGTATAAACGATTTCAGCTCTGAAATCCTGTCCCTTGACATTCTGAACAAATACCTGGGCTGCATTCTGTACAACGTGTGCACTGGTGATGAGGTAACCTTTTCCATCAACGAGGAAGCTGCTGCCGCCAAATTTAATAGAGGTTCCAGGTTCAATCTTCTTTTTTACATCATTCAACTCCTTACCCTGGTGGTTGGTTTTCTGCTCCAGGCTGCTCACAATGCGACGTAGTTTTTCAATATCCTGGATAGAAGCTTTTGGTGTAACCGCGGTAACTATTCCGCTGATCACCAAAGCAGTAATACCTGCAATGGAAGCAGCCACAGCAACAACGCGGCGGTATTTGGTCCAAAGCCTCACCAGTTTACCCTGGCTGGCAGGATCAATATCTTTTATATCACCTTTTTCCTTCAGGGTATGGTGTGTATCGTAGAGATTTGCTTTGAAGCGCTTGATCTCACCGTAGCGATCCATTTCTTCAAGGAAAAAATGATGCTCTACTACGAGCTGATCAAGTTCAGGATTACTCTTGCGCAATTCTTCAAAGTTCTTTTTCTCCTCTGCGTTCATCTCATTGCGGAGATAACGTTCTACAGATTCCAAAAGTAAAAGCTGGTCCATCAATTCCCGTTTTTATATTGAGCAAAGAACAGTTTCTTCAAACGCATAAGACATTTATACTTCTGGTTCTTGGCATTGTCTGCGTTTGTATATCCAAAAAAAGAAGCGATTTCGTTCATGTTTTTATGATGCACATAAAACGCTTCAAGTAAACTTTTACATGGTTCACCGATCTTCCCCATCGCTCCCCGCATAATCCCATACTGGCGGCTCATTTTCTCATGAATCCCGAGATCTTCCTCTACAGGTACGGTTTCCTCCAGGTTTTCCACCTGTGCCTCAAATCGCCGCGCATACTGGAGCTTTTTTAGCCATAATCGCCTGGCAACTGAATATATATAAGTCCGGATCTGGCAGTTCAGACTGAATTCGGGCGAACGGGCATTCTCGTATAAAACGATCAGAGATTCCTGAAAAATATCCCTCGCATCGTCCTCATTGCCATTATTATTAACAATAAAATGCTGTATAAGACTATAATTATCAGCGTAGATAGTCTCAATTGCCGTTTTATCGTTGTTAGCCAATCCTTTAAGTAAATCCTGCTCCTTTGCTGAGGTACTCACTGGCGTATATTAATACGTTTTGGATGATTTTGTAACCCAAAACAACAAAAAAAAAATTTAAAAAAAACCGGGTTACCTTTTTCACGATCCTGTATTAATCTTCAATAAGTCAATATTAAAACGTAAAAATCATTCGAATGAAAAAGTTATTTGTTATCATGGCTCTTAGCGTATTCGCAGTTGCATGCGGTTCTAGCGAATCTACAGAAACTAAAACTGAAGAAGCTGCTGCAACAGTTGATTCTGCTGCTACTGCAGTTGCTGATTCAGCTAAAGCTACTATCGATTCAGCAACTACTGCAGTTGTTGATTCAGCTAAAGCTAAGCTCGATAGCCTGAAAAAGTAATTTGATCTTTTTTTCATATGGCAAGCAATCGTTGAGGCCGTTCCGTTTCTACGGAAGGGCTTTTTTTCGAAGTAGTAAGTTTGAAGTAAGTGGTAAGAATTGCCCAAACTCAGACGACGCAGATAAAACTGCGGATTACTTTGAAAGAAAGTGGGTCGAAACAGTTGCTTGCCATTCTTTTTTGGGAGTACTGTTTGCGAACTTCGAAGTACTGAAATCCGGTGCGTTTAATGAACTTTTTAAACGCAAATTCTACCGGGTTTACATGAACCACCATTGATTCCAGTGTAATTGTCACAGAAGGCTTTTAGCTGTTTTCTATTAACGAAACCTTCTGCCTTCATACTCCTGCCTTCTGCCTATTCAATTTGCTTTTTTTCCATTCCTCCCTCACTACCTGGCCTTCTGCCTTGGGAAAAACCCTACTTTTGCACAAATTTTAATTAATGAGTTTCGAAGCATTAGGGATTGAAGAAGGTCTTCTGAAATCAATCCAGGCTTTAGGTTTTACAACACCTACACCTATCCAGGAACAGGCAATACCGGTTCTGCTTAGCGGCACAAAGGATTTTGTAGGTTTGGCCCAGACAGGCACAGGAAAGACAGCAGCATTTGGATTGCCGTTACTTCAATTGGTAGACAAAACACAAAAACATCCGCAGGGTTTGATCATCTGCCCTACACGTGAACTGTGTGTTCAGATTGCAAAAGATCTGACTTCATTTAAAAAGCATTATTCCGGATTGAGTGTAGTTGCCGTTTATGGTGGTACTTCAATCAGTGAACAGATCCGCGATCTCCGTAAGGGACCGCAAATCGTTGTCGCAACACCCGGAAGATTGATTGATCTGATAGAAAGAAAGGCAGTGGAGTTGGAACATATCCACTACGTTGTCCTCGACGAGGCGGATGAAATGCTCAACATGGGTTTCAGGGAGGATATCGAATTTATCCTGAAGAATACTCCTAACCGCCAGAGCGCATGGTTGTTCAGTGCAACCATGCCACCGGAAGTAAGACAGGTGAGCAAAAAGTTCATGACTTCACCTTTTGAAATCACCATCGGGAAAGTAAACGCGGGAAATGTAAATATCGATCACCAGTACTACCTGGTGAACAATATCAACCGTTACCAGGCATTGAAACGCATCATCGATTTCAATCCCGGAATCTACGGTATCATTTTCACCCGTACTAAAGCCGATGCACAAACGATAACAGAATCATTGATTCGTGAAGGGTATGAGATTGAGGCATTACATGGCGATCTTACCCAGGCGCAGCGCGATAAAGTGATGGCGCGCTTCCGCGAGAAAAGTCTGCAATTGCTGATAGCCACAGATGTTGCTGCGCGAGGTATTGATGTTCAGGGTATCACTCATGTAATCAATTATGAATTACCTGATGACCCGGAAGTATATACCCACCGCAGCGGTAGAACGGGTCGCGCAGGAAAAAGCGGTATTTGTATTTCTTTGGTTACTCCACGAGAAAGTTATAAGCTGAAGCAGATTGAAAGAATGGTGAACAGCCGTTTCCATAAAATGGATATCCCCACTGGTAAAGATGTTTGCCGTAAGCAATTCTTTTATTTTATTGATAAGCTGTTGCTGGCGGATATCAGTCATGGCGAATACGAGGCATACCTGCCGCTGCTGAAAGAGAAATTTGAAGATGTTGCGAAAGAAGAAATTCTGCAGCGCGTCGCCGCATTGGAATTCACCCGTTTCCTGCAGTATTATGAAAATGCCGCTGATCTGAATGTGCGCGAGGAAAGAAGAGTTGAACGCGGCGCCAGTACTTCCCGGGATACCAAAGGCCGCTCTTTCGGTCGGGAATCATCATCGCGTAGCGGAGGTGGTGGTTCCAATAAAAGACTATTTGTCAACCTTGGGACGAAGGACGGATTTTACAAAGCAAGTTTCCTTCAGTTTATTCTTGATATGAGTGATCTGAAAAAAGAAGTGTTGGGAAGGATCGATATGAAGGAAATGAACAGCTGGATTGAGATTGATTCTTCAGCAGCCAATAAAATGATCAAGGCCCTGGATGGTAAAAAATTCAAAGGGAGAATGATCAGGATGAACGATGCGGATTCCGGTGGTCCAAGAAAATCCAGACAATAATTTTTTTGTTTCGGTCAGTTCACTATATTTGTAGGGTATGACAAGCAATAAAGTATTCACAGGGTTTTATTTTTACTTTTATTTTACCGGCAAGCCGGGAATACTTTGTTGAATAAAACGAAAGTGAAAACACAACATAGTATCCCGGCCAAAAGCCGGGATTTTTTTTTATGATAGATCAAACAATAGAAATACAAGAAATGACCGCGCAGCAGAGTAAAAAGATTGCTGAAAAATCGAAGTCAGAATCCGGCAAATCTACTGGCGACGGCCCTGTGCGTGTTGCCATCCAGGGCTATGAAGGAAGTTTTCACCAGGTAGCGGCCTGGACTTTTTTTGGGAAGTCCGTAGAAGTAATACCCTGTGCAACATTCCGGGAAGTAGTAAAGAGAGCGTCTGCCGATGGCCCGGAAACAGGTGGCGTAATGGCAATTGAGAATTCAATTGCAGGAAGCATTCTTCCGAACTACAATCTTCTTCAGCAATCTCAGCTGCATATTACCGGTGAAGTATACCTGCAGATTAACCAGAACCTGCTTGTCAACCCCGATGTAAAACTGGAAGATATCCGCGAAGTTCATACTCACCCGATGGCGCTTCTCCAGTGCATGGAATATCTTGATAAATACAACTGGAAGCTGATCGAAACCGAGGATACAGCGTTGAGTGCAAAACATGTACATCAGCATCATAGTAAACATATTGCAGCAATCGCAAGCACATTGGCGGCAGAATTGTTTGATCTGAAAGTGATTGCCCCGAATATCCACACGATGAAAAACAACTACACCCGTTTTCTCATACTCGATAATAAACAGAAACAGGACTATCTTCCTGAAGCCGACAAAGCCTCTGTTAATTTTCATACAGATCATTCCAGGGGAAGTCTTGCCCGCGTGCTCACAACAATTGCTGACGAAGGCATTAACCTGAGTAAACTCCAGAGTTTCCCCATACCAGGAACTGATTTCAAATACAGTTTTCATGCTGATATGGAATTTGATGAATTGAATCAGTTCCAGACTGTCATAAATAAATTAAAAAACCTCACCGGAGAAATTCGCGTACTCGGTGTTTACAAACGTGGACAATTAAACCAACATTGATGATCAGTACTGCTAAAAGACTTGAAGGAATCGGTGAGTATTATTTCTCGACAAAACTGAGAGAAATCGATAACATGAATAAATCCGGTGAGCCTGTGATTAACCTTGGCATAGGTAGTCCTGATCTGCCTCCACATCCGGATGTAATAAAAGTGTTGAGGGAAGAAGCCGGTAAACCTAACGTGCATGCCTACCAGTCATATAAGGGATCTCCTGTGTTGCGCAAAGCCATCAGCGAGTGGTACAACAAATGGTACCACGTGACATTGAATCCGGATACAGAAATTCTCCCGCTGATAGGAAGTAAGGAGGGTATTATGCACATCTGCATGACTTACCTGGATAAGGGAGATTTCGCTTTGATTCCCAACCCGGGATATCCAACTTACAGAAGTGCAGTGAAACTTGCTGGCGGAGAAATTATTGAGTATGCGTTAAGTGAAGAAAAGCATTGGTTTCCCGATCTCGGGCAACTGGCAGCATCAATAAGAGAAGCGGAACAGCGCAGTGAAGGGAAAGTGAAATTGTTATTCGTTAACTATCCCCATATGCCTACAGGTCAGTTGCCTGATGTGGAAAAAATGAAGGCGCTGGTGGAGTTTGCAAAGCAACAGGATCTGCTGATTGTTCATGATAATCCTTACAGTTTTATTCTGAATGAAAAACCGGAAAGCCTACTTGCTGTTCCCGGTGCTATGGATGTTGTACTTGAATTGAATTCACTCAGCAAAAGCCATAATATGGCTGGCTGGCGTCTTGGTGTTCTTTCTGCCAAACAGGAAAGGATAGACGAAGTACTACGTTTCAAAAGCAACATGGATAGCGGTATGTTTCTCCCCGTTCAGCTGGCTGCTGCAACTGCGCTGGCCTTGGATAAAAGCTGGTACGAGGAAGTGAATGCTGTGTACCGCAGAAGAAGAGAATTGGTATTTCATCTGCTTGACCTGATCGGTTGCACTTACAGCAAGGATCAGGCTGGAATGTTTGTATGGGCGCCTATCCCGGATCGTTACCAGGATGGATACGAATTGAGTGACGAATTACTGTATAAAACAAGGGTATTCATTACACCTGGGGGAATTTTTGGCGATGCCGGAAAAAACTATATACGTGTAAGTCTTTGCGCCACTGAAGCAAAACTGGAAGAAGCGATAAAAAAAGTTCAGGCATTGAAAGATAAAAAACAGACTGCGGAAGTATAAGACAGGAATATGGAACGCAAACGAATAGCCATTATCGGAATTGGACTTATCGGCGGATCACTCGCATTGCAATTGAATGAAAAAGGATTCGCTTCAAAAATAATTGGTGTTGAAGCGAGCGAAGAGCATGCAAAGAAAGCATTGGAATTAGGGTTGGTGGATGAAGTATTGCCTCTTGATGAAGCGATTGCTGGAGCGGATGTCATTTTTCTCGCCATCCCCGTAGATAAGATGGTGGGCCTGTTACCATCAATACTGGACAAAGTGGAGAAGCAGATTGTTATCGATATGGGTTCAACAAAAGATCTGTTGTTAAAAGCGGTGGCAGATCATCCAAGGAGAAAGAGATATGTAGCGACACATCCCATGTGGGGTACTGAATACAGCGGTCCTGCGGCGGCGGTAAAAGGCGCATTTGAAAATAAAGCCGTGATCTTTTGTAATGAGTCGGATAGTGATGCGGATGCGCTAGCCTGGACGAGGGATATGTACAAAGGAATCGGAATGCATCTGTTATCGATGGAAGCAGAATCACATGATCTGCATGCTGCATACGTAAGTCATATTTCGCATATCACTTCATTTGCGCTGGCTAACACTGTACTTGAAAAAGAAAAAGAAGACGACGCGATTTTCGAGATGGCAAGTGCGGGTTTTGAAAGTACGGTTCGTTTAGCAAAAAGTAACCCGGCGATGTGGGTGCCGATACTGATGCAGAATAAAGAAAATGTGTTGGATGTTTTAAATGAACATATTTCACAGCTGCGAAAATTTAAAAGCTGCCTGGAAAAAGAGAACTGGGACTATCTCTCGGAACTTATCAGCGGGGCCAACAAAATAAAAAAGATTATTCGTTGAACGGCCGGCGTTCAACGTTTAACGTTCAACGTTTAACGTAAAACTTTTAACTTTATACAATGCAAACAATCGAATCAGATATGAAATCAATCGCTCAGGAGAAATGGGCAAAGCGTCCGTTGATCATCTCAGGACCATGCAGTGCAGAAACAGAAGAGCAACTGCTTGAAACAGCAAAGCATTTAGCCGATACCGGTAAAGTGGATATGCTTCGCGCCGGTATCTGGAAACCAAGAACCAAGCCCGGAATGTTCGAAGGTGTTGGTGCAAAAGGATTACCCTGGCTGCTTCAGGCAAAAAAAATGACCGGTCTGCCAACAACTGTTGAAGTTGCAACGGGCAAACAGGTGCAGGATGCACTCACATTTGATGTTGATGTTTTGTGGATCGGAGCGCGTACTACGGTGAATCCGTTCAGCGTACAGGAAGTGGCTGATGCTTTGCGCGGTGTTGATATTCCGGTATTGATAAAAAATCCTATTAATCCTGATCTCGAACTCTGGAACGGTGCCGTTGAAAGAGTAGCACGTGCTGGTGTTAAACAGATCGGATTGATACATCGCGGATTTTCATCTTACGGAAATACGGAATACCGCAATGCACCGATGTGGCACCTGGCGATTGAAATGAAAAGAAAAAATCCGGGAATGATGATCATCAATGATCCATCACATATTTCCGGTCGCAGAGATATACTGCTCGATGTTGCACAGAAAGCAATCGATCTTGATTTCGATGGTCTGATGATTGAAAGTCATATCGATCCGGATAAAGCATGGAGCGATGCAAAACAACAGGTTACTCCGGAAAGACTTGCTGAAATCCTGTCAGAAATCGTATGGAGGAAAGAAGATGTGTCTTCAGAATTATTTCATGCCGCTTTGGATAAACTCCGTGAGCAGATCAACCATATCGATGATGAATTGATGCAATTGCTGGGTCAGCGCATGAAGATTGCTGACAAAATCGGTGAGTATAAAAAGAATAACAACGTCACCATTCTGCAGACCAATCGCTGGAACCAGATCCTCGAAAGAGCTTTTCAGAAAGGTTCACCGCTGGGTTTGAGCAATGAGTTTATCACCAAATACCTCGATGCAGTACACATGGAAAGTATCAATCATCAGAATAAAATAATGAATGACTGATTCATTCCGGTGATTCTTCAGTATGAATAAAACATTCCTGTACGTGCATGCAATCTGGGCAGTGGCTGAAAAGGCTGCTGTATTGTCCAAGCCTATACGCTCTGTTTTGTTTGCCCATCTGAAGAAGAATGCGGATGAAAAAGGTATTCGTGTGCTGGAAGTAAATGGTGGTGAAGATCATGTACATGTATTGGTGAGTTTACATCCGGCACAAAATCTTTCACAGGTAATCCGGCAGTTGCGGGCAGAGACTTCAGACTGGTTAAATGCGACCCAGTTATTACCGGAAGAATTCCACTGGGCCGAAGACTATATGGCTTATTCAGTAAGTCCCGGTGCATTAAAACAGGTGATACAATATCTCGAACGCCAGGAAGAATACCACAAAACCAAAACCCTGGATGCGGAACTGGAAGTTTTCGATGTGAATGTCGAAAAGTAGAATTTCACCAGGGAAACAGATTTGATAATGACTCAATTAAAAGCCGGAGTGGTTAAATATAAGTTTTCGACTGCGACAGTTAACTATTATTTCAATAGTAAGTTTTCTGAGCTGGGCAAATTGGTTTCCAGAAAAACAACTGTCCTGATTACTGATGAGAATATTTATCGTCTTCACGAATCAAAATTCAAAGGCTGGAACTCTATAGTACTCAAGCCCGGCGAAGAATACAAAGTACAGGCGACAGTTGATTCGATCATTGAACAGCTGATCGTTTTCGAAGCGGACAGGAATACAACACTTATCGGCATTGGCGGTGGAGTGATTTCAGATCTTACGGGGTATACCGCATCGATTTATATGCGTGGGATACGATTTGGGTTTGTGCCCAGCACGTTGTTGTCGATGGTCGATGCCGCGATTGGTGGCAAGAATGGGATCGATGTAGGTGAGTACAAGAACATGGTGGGGATAATTCGTCAACCGGAATTTTTGCTTTTTGATACCAGCTTACTGCAAACGCTACCCGAAAAGGAATGGTCAAATGGTTTTGCAGAAGTTATCAAGCATGCCTGTATACGTGATGCGGCTGCATTCCGTTTACTTGAGAAAACAGATATAGATGGTTTAAAAAAAGACAAGAAGGCACTGAGTTCATTGATCGAAAGAAATGCACGTTTAAAGTCGGGTATAGTTCAGAAAGATGAATTTGAAAAAGGTGAACGTAAATTGTTGAATTTCGGGCATACCATTGGTCATGCTGTTGAAACGCAGTACGAACTGATGCATGGTGAAGCGGTGGCGATAGGGATGACCTGTGCAAGTCGCTTTTCGGAATTGTTGCTGGGATTTAATCAGACAGAAAGAATCACTAACCTTCTTGAAAAGTATAAATTGCCAACCTGGGCCGAATTTGATGCGGAAAAGGTGTTACAGGTCCTGAAGATGGATAAGAAGCGTTCGGGCAACACAATGAATTTTATTTTACTAAAGAAAATCGGCGAAGCTGTAATTGTTCCCATCCCGCTGAAACAGCTGGAGAAAATGGTGAAATCGTTATAGCAATCGCTAACAAACAGATAATGCAGATAACAGTTTTTCCCTCGAAAGTGAAGGGCGTGCTCCACGCACCAAAATCGAAAAGTTCGATGCAGCGCGCATGCGCGGCAGCATTGTTACATCGTGGCATAACCGAGATTTATGAGCCAGGCTTCAGTAACGATGATCTTGCAGCGCTCGATACGATTGTCAAACTGGGGGCGGAGATCCTGAGTAATACCAGCGAAAAGATCTTAATAAGAAGTATCGGTATAAATCCAGTTTCCTCGGAAATTCATTGCGGGGAAAGCGGATTGGGTATCCGGATGTTCACACCTATCGCATCGCTGAGTGATCAGCCATTGCGTATTTCCGGATCAGGAAGCCTGGTAACAAGACCCATGCATTTTTTCGATGAGATATTTCCGCAGCTCGGAATTTCTATTCAGACATTGAATGGAAAACTTCCACTGGATATCAAAGGGCCATTAAAGCCGGCGAATATTACTGTCGATGGTTCATTGAGTTCACAATTTCTTACTGGCTTACTGATGGCATACTCAGCTGCGGAAGCTTCAGATGTTACCATCACAGTAAATAACCTTACCAGCAAACCTTATATCGATCTTACACTCGATGTGATGAAGAAATTCGGAATGAAAATTCCCGAAGTGAAAAATTTTGAAACCTTTTATTTTCCCTCCGCGGCAAATAAAGCGTCAGCCGAAAATATCGCATATACAGTTGAAGGCGATTGGAGTGGGGGAGCTTTTCTATTAGTCGCAGGTGCCATTGCGGGAGGTCTGAAAGTAAAAGGGCTGCAGGCGGATTCTACACAGGCAGATAAAGCAATTCTGGATGCATTGGATAATGCGGGTGTGAAGTTGAATATAACTGAAAATGAAATCGATGTTATTCCTGGTGTTCTGAAAGCATTTGATTTTGATGCAACCGAGTGTCCGGATCTTTTTCCTCCGTTGGTTGCGCTGGCCGCAGCATGTGATGGTCAGACTACCATTACCGGAGCAAAAAGACTCACACATAAAGAAAGCGATCGCGCGACCGTATTGAAGGAGGAGTTTGGAAAACTGGGCATTCTGGTAGAACTCGATGGCGATCTGATGCACGTGCATGGTGGAACGCAGGTGCATGCTGCAATTACACATTCGCATCACGATCATCGTATAGCCATGGCCGTGGCTGTAGCAGGATTGATTGCTGATGGCCCTGTTGTAATCGAAGATGCGCAGGCAGTAAAAAAATCTTATCCGGAGTTTTACCGGCACCTGGTTTCAGCAGGAGTGAAGGTAGTAGAAGCAGTTGAGTCGAATTTGATTAAATAAAAGATGAAATTCTGATGAACAGATTTGGAGATATATTTTCTGTCAGCATTTTTGGCGAATCACATGGAGAAGGTGTAGGTATTGTTGTAGATGGTGTGCCTGCTGGAATTCCTTTGACGATGGATGATTTTCATGTGGATATGGAGCGAAGGAAAGGAGGGACGCAGAAAGGCACCACGCCACGTCAGGAGGATGACCTTCCGATTTTCAAAAGCGGTCTGTTTAACGGGAAAACCACGGGCGCACCGCTGATGATGTTGTTTGAAAATAAAAATACAAGGTCAGGCGACTATGAAAAACAACGAGATGTTCCCCGCCCCGGTCACGCCGATTGGGTAGCGCATCAGAAATTCGGCGGCTTTGAAGATTTTCGTGGCGGCGGACATTTTAGCGGTAGATTGACTGTTTGTCTTGTAGCTGCAGGTGTTGTCGCCAAAAAAGCAATTGCTCCGATCGAAGTAAAAGCTGTTATAACAGAAGTCGGTGGCGAGAAGAATATTGAAGCTGGATTACAGAAGGCGATCGAAGCAAAAGATAGTGTTGGTGGAATAGTGGAATGCCGCGCTTCGGGTATTCCTGTAGGTTTGGGCGAGCCTTTTTTTAATTCGGCGGAGTCATTGATCAGCCATGCTGCCTTTGCCATTCCGGCTGTTCGCGGAGTGGAATTTGGCACCGGCTTTGAGGCTGCAAGTATGTTTGGCTCGGTTCATAACGATGCTATCGAAAACATAGAAGGAAAAACAAGAACCAACCATGCTGGTGGAATTGTTGGCGGTATCACCAATGGAAATGAACTGGTGTTCAGAGTGGCAATAAAACCTACATCGTCAACACCATTGGAACAGCAGACACTAAACTGGACGACAGGAAAAGTTGAGCCATTTGCTGTCCGTGGGCGTCACGATCTTTGTATAGCTCTACGTGTGCCGCCGGTGCTGGAAGCCATAACAGCCATCGTACTTGCAGATCTTTTATTAATATCGCAGAAGTTAAAAAGAATCAACCAATAACGTTAAACGTAAAACGTACTACGTTGAACGTAAATCAACATTGCCCATGAGCCATATCTATCACATCACCACCGCTGCAGAGTGGGAAAAAGCAAAACCAACAGGTGCTTACGCTTCTGCATCGCTCGCATTGGAAGGATTTAATCATTGTTGCACAGAAGCCCAGGTGGAAGGAGTACTGCAGCGTTATTTTGCTGGAAAACCTGACCTTGTAAAACTGACAATCGATACTGAAAAACTGAAAAGCCAGCTGGTATACGACTGGTCGCCATCAGTTCAGGATACATTCCCGCATATTTACGGTCCTATCAATGTGGATTCGGTTGTGGAAGTAGAAAAACTATCGTAAGATAATAGAATATCTCCTCTCATTGATTACAAATTCGAACACTTTTGGCATTGGGTAGTTTTGATCAATCTAATGGAGAAATTCAATGGGTGATTCATGCGCGGGTATTAATTCTTAATGAAAGGCTTTGCCGGAATTGAATGGTATTCATTGAGAAAGACAACAGTATTCCTGTCTGGTCTGGGATAAAAATTATTTTACAATATTTGAGGCAAAACTGTTTTCTGAAATTCCAGTAATTTTCGCTGAAGTAATTCTGATGATCCTGTCTCGCCATATTGTGGGCCCTCCCTCGCCCTCCCCCGCCTCCACCTCCGTTTTTAAAGGATGGCCAAGGTAGATTCATCCCGGGTACCCGGGACTTACTCCACCTCGTCCATCGCCGCGGCGAATGTTAGCTAACACAACCATCAGCAGCCGCTGATGTTTTGATTAATACCGGCATCAATCAAGACAAACATACAACAACCGCAATTGTCTTTCCAAGTGTAGAACACCGGATTTGAAGAGATTATCATCGATAAAAAGAAACGATAAGAAACAATCAGGAAAAATGAGCAAACCCGAAATTGTGGTTTGACTGATCAGTTACAATTCCTTGCCGCAAATCTTTCCTCCCGGATCAAGAATGCAATAAGGCTGCCGCGCTTTGATACTGGCTTTTGCAAAGTCTTCAGCATTTGCAGTATTGAAGGTGAACATATCGTAATGACAAGGTACCAGCCATCGGGCATTCACAGATTTTGCAAGATGAATCGATTCATCAATATTCATATTTCCTGCTACACCACGAGACGGATCATTTCCATTGATCGGCAGAAAAACAATATCCGGTTGGAAAGGGGAGATGGTTTCGATCAGTCCATCATACAATAAACAATCGCCGCTATGATAAATCGTCCATTCTCCGAACTGAACTACAAAACCCATATACAAGCAATTCCCTTGTTCATCCCGATCAAGACTATTATGCGCTGCTGCTATACCATGAAATGTAAATTCGCCAACCACCGCTGATTGCTTTTCATTCAGGCCCAACGGGAAATCAATATTCGTTCCAGCGCGTTCTGCTACCAGTTTCCGATTCGCTTCCGGGCAAATCAAAACTATGTCAGGATTAGCAGCCATAACGGGCTGCAGCGTTTCGGGATCGAGGTGATCCGTATGGTTATGACTGGATGTAACGGCTGTAATTCCTGTAAGCAGCGAAGGATCAATCACCCGTTCACTCATGCGTATATGCGGTTTTTCCGTATGGGCATATTTTCGGGTGAGCGAATCCGAAAGGTATGGATCGATCAGTAATTTCTGATTTTTATATTGTAACAGGTATCCACTCTGGCCCAGCCACCAGCAGGCAAATTCATCGGGAAATTTTGCTTCCTCGTTGATATCGTCCAGCAAAGCCTGGTCTTTTCTAATAGCCCTGATCAGATTCATTTTTGTGGTATCAATTCTGTTTTCAAGAATTAAGCCAGATTCCACTTATTTTCTGACCCAGATGGTGCGCCATTCCATCGCAGGGTCTGTACTTTTCAGATATAAAGTGTCTCCTGTTAATTGATAACTTCTTTTGTACTCTTTAAATTTCTTCTCTGGCCGCAGATTCCCGTTTATTCTATGAGTAACGACTTTGTTTTTCTCATCAATTTGATATTCTCCGAAATAAGCATCATAGGAATCAATCCATGCCCGGTTTTCCTTGTCACTCCATTTATTTGTACCTAATCCTATTCCCGGAGTTACGCCGTCTGCATTCATTACCGTATCAGTAATTAAAGGTTGTCTGGTACCGAACCATACCAGTTGCACAGACATCTGACCGGTTGCCGTGTACACCAAAAGTCCATCAACATTCCTGTCTTCAGCAACCACATGTCCTGATTCATCCAATTGTTGATCTGCAACAAATTTCCACGATCCGGTCAAGCCTTGCGGTTGCTGTTTGCAACCGCCGAAGATTACCATCAAAACTAAAATGTGCCGGTAATAAGCTCTCATTTTTTATCCTGGTATGCTATAATTCGCCACGCACGATTTTTGCGCCTTTCACCATATTCACGAGTTTCTGTTTTGCCGCCCACCGCGCTGTCTGACTAAGACCACAATCCGGAGCTACAGAAAGTTTTTCCGCAGGAACGTATTTAAGGCATCTTTTTATACGTTCAACCACATCTTTTTCTGATTCGATATAATAGTTCTTTACATCGATGATACCAACGGCCACATCCATTCTTTCTGCAAAATCCGCCAGCAGTTCAATTTCAGCAAATTCACGATTGGCCATTTCAATATGTACTTCATCTACTTTAAGATCCAAAAAATCAGGGATCATTGGCTTAAGGCTACGATATCCAACTGGACGTCCTTTGAAATTGCCAAAACATAAATGTGTCGACAACCTGCATTTTCCATAAACTGATTCTACCGTTTTATTGAAAATATCCCTGAACCGTTTCGTGTCTTCTTTATAAGCATAACAACTCATCGAAGGTTCATCAACCGTAATCTCTGTACATCCTGCTGCAACAAGATCTTCGAGCTCTTTTTTTACGATAGGGATCAACGCTTCGGTGATTGCGTACCTGTCTTTGTACCGATCATTTGCCAGCATCCTGCCACTTAGGGTATACGGTCCCGGTATGCTGCTTTTTAATACCGGACCTGCCGGAGCAAGCGCCTTTAATCTTTTATATTCGGCAACTGCTCCTAAACCCTTTGGTGCTGTTAATTCCGCAACGATACTGTGTTTGCCGCGCTGATCATGCGCAGGTGGTCCGAATTTTCTTGTTTCGGAATGATTAGGTTCGATGCCTTTCAGGTATCCATAGAATGATAAATTGAAATCGAGACGTGTCTGCTCGCCATCAGTAATCACATCGAGTCCGGCATTCACCTGGTCGTGGACAGCAGCGATTACAGCATCATTCACCATTTCATCAATATCTGCCGGTCCGAATTTGTCGAGGTTCTGCGTGCAGAATTCCAGCCATCCGGGGAAAGGGTAGGAGCCAACTACGGTTGTGCGAATAGGTAATGTTTTCATAACTATCGTTGAAATTAATTGGTAATATAATTATTAATAAAAGCTTGCAGTGCCAAGGCATGTTGAAAACCCAATAACCAACACCACCAGCGCACTGAGTAAAAAATTTCGCCCTGCAATTTTGTTTCTCCTGGAAAAATATGCCAGGCAAAGTACAAAATTGATAAACGTATGAATCGATATCAGAAAGGCAAGTATGATCACTACGCTCAATCCGCGTTCAGGGCCACTCGATGCAATATTAGTCAGCAAAGTGTAGATCAGCAATATGGCGAGGTTAATACCTGCGACCTTTTTAAATGACATCATATCGGAATATTTCGAAGTGAATTAAGTTTTGCCTGGTATCCATTTCTGTAAAAAAGATTCATCGTTTCAAAGGGAATGATCCTGCCGTCATCATGAACGATATGTACGCAGGATTTTTTTATTGCACGAACATCGAAATCCCATGCGTCCATAAAATTCATTACAATGATCCTGAACAGCTGATCATAGCCGATATCCGGAGACACAATTTCAGGAAGACAACAAAGCAGATGTTTCATTGTGCCTGCGGCATTTTCAGGCGAGTTGCCGGTGCTGAAAAGCTTTAATACATATTGATGAAGCATTTTATCCTGCTCATAGACAATTGTATTTTTCGAATTATTCAGCAGCATTTCAGGATCAATCAACCTGGTGAGCGGAACTACTTCATCCTTCATTTTTAAAGCATAGGCCATAATCAATGCATCCGGATTACAGGGAACGGGAATGAGATCGGCCGAACTGAAAATCTCCGATTGATCAATGATGTTTTTCCTTATTTCGGTATTGGTGATTTTGGCAGTCTGCGGATCAAAATTGTCAAGTCTTCCGCTAACCGATGTG
This sequence comes from Pollutibacter soli, assembly GCA_029269725.1. Lineage (GTDB taxonomy): Bacteria > Bacteroidota > Bacteroidia > Chitinophagales > Chitinophagaceae > Pollutibacter > Pollutibacter soli. The sequence continues at coordinate 192,953 of JARJHS010000010.1, forward strand.
GGTTGAAATGTTACGCCACGTACACATTTCTGTTTCAATGCAAACTTTATTATGTCCCCAATTTCATCCTCATTCAAGCCTTTTTCTACCGTAACCACCAGGGTAGTTGACAGGTTAAGCTCATTCAAAATTTCCAGGGCTTTATTTCTGATTTCGCTCAGATCGCGACCGCGTAATTTCTGAAGAACAGAAGGTCTGAAAGAATCAAACTGAAGATATATTTCAAAGCCGGGCATATACGTTGCCAGCTTCTCCGCAAATCCTTTGTCCTGCGCTATGCGGATGCCGTTGGTATTTACCATCAGGTGTTTAATGGGGCGGGCTTTAGCGAGATCCAGAATCTCAAAAAAATGCGGATGTATGGTCGGTTCACCGCCACTGAGCTGTACAACATCGGGCTCTCCCTCACTTTCCACAATCGCATCGAGCATGTTTTCCACCTCTTTAAGCGATCGATGACGGCCATGGACAGGCGAAGACTCAGCATAGCAGGTGGGGCAGGTAAGATTGCAGCGTTCTGTGATTTCTACCAGGGTAAGACAGGAATGCTGTTCATGATCCGGACAGATACCGCAGTCATAGGGACAACCGTACAATGTTTCCGTATGCGGCCTGATTGGGTATTCAGATTTCTTATTGAAATTCCTGATCTGGCGATAATATTCAATATCTGTGGCAATGACCACTTCCTGTCTTCCATGTTCCCTGCAAAATTTGTGCAGCCATACTTTCCCATCGGCGAACACAATTTTCGCGCTGATACGACGATGGCAAACGACACAAAGGCTGATCGTGTGATCGTAATAGATATAGTCTTTTTGTTCAGGCATGCATACGTGTTTGGGGCGGATTGAAAATAAGACTTATTATCGTTCTGACGTAGTAGATCAGACCAGCAACACACATTAACTGAATAAAACTCAGATTTAAAATTATGGGAATCGTCGGCTTAATAAAATCGAGGAAAAACCGGAAACCAAGATAGCCAATCATAAAATATCTGAATATCCAGCCCTCCGGAAGTATCCGTTTCTTTTTCACATGGACTAATACAATCCAAAGCAGGATCAGAAAAACAATTTCATAAAGAGTAACCGGATGACGTAAAATATTATCACCCAGATTCATTCCTGAGAAAAGGCTGGTTTTAATTCCATAAGTATCTTCTCCAACTCCGCTGGTGAAACATCCGATTCTTCCAATAATCATTCCGAGGAGAAGCGGAAAGGTAAACAAATCACCGGAAGAGCTTTTTACACCGATGATTTTCTTCATCAGTTCTACTCCGGTCAAACCACCAAGCAGGCCACCAACTATTGTTTTCGCAGAAAAAAAATAAAGGAGTTTGTGGGGTGAAGAAATAAAAGCATATGGATTTTCCATCACTCCTGTCAGTCTCGAAAAAAGAAAAGCGCCGGCAGCGGCGCCAATAAGAATCCATATTCTTCCTTCATCTGAGATCTGATCATTTGTTTTTGAACGCAGGTGCAAATAATACCGGTAGGCAATAAAAAATGCCAGTGTTTCAAAAAGTATATGCGCCGAAATTGAAAAGCGCCCAATGGATATGTTGATTGGGAATTCCAAAAGGTTTCAACTACTAAATTATTTTAAACCGATGTTCAGATAAAGCCTGGCAAGCCTGCGGGCATGCTCATCGTAAGCCGCTTCGAATAATTCAACAGCTTTTTGTTTTCCTGCAATACTTGCTGCGGTCAATACTTTTGGTGGTTGCCCGGCAATTGTTAATTGTTCGGCGACTGCTGTTTTTATTGCATTGATGATCATCGCTCCTCCAACTGTTGATCCAGGAGCAACCGGTGTATCAAGGCCGGGGATATTCATCATTGAATCTCCTTTTGGTGCGCCGGTATCCAATACCAGATCCGCAAAATCATGGAGCTTCAAACCATCGGCTCTCTTGCTTTCGCTGGATTCCGAATGCAATTTGGTAATGATCGCTACTACGCGGATTTTTTTCTGTTGAAAAAGTTCGGCCATTTCGACGGGTACAACATTCGTCCCCGAAGAAGAAATGATCAGCGCGCTGTCTTTTTGCGACAAATCAAAATTCCGGAGAATTCGCTCCGCAAGCCCGCTGACGTTTTCCAGGAACATCGCCTGGCGCTGACCGTTAGCGCCTACGACCAGGTTGTGAAATGTGAGTGACAGTTCCACCAATGGATTGAACCCGGGAAATGAGCCATAGCGTGGCCACATTTCTTCCACCATGATCCGGCTATGACCGGAGCCGAATACATGTACCATTCTCCCGGCAAGAATGCTGTCTGCAAACCAACCGGCAGCTGTCTGTATTTCCAGCTCCTGCTGTCGGATAACCTGGATGATATTTTCACATTTATCAAGGTATGAACTGATCAACGACATAAAAAGATATTAACTGTTATTTCATTTGTTCTTCTGCTTTCAATAAAGCAAATCCGGCTGCACCGACTGCGCCCGCAAGGTCGCCAAAATGTGCTTTCACCACGGAAGTTCTGTTTCCATTTGTACGCCATTCATAGGCATCCATATAATCGGCCAGTGGCTTGAAAAGTGCATCACCTGCCGAAGTAATTCCACCGCCGAGTATTACCATTTCAGGAGATAGAATATTCGTCAGTGATGCAATTCCAACGGCGAGTTTTTTTATTGACCTCAGCCAAACTTCTGCCGCGAGCGGTTCTCCGAGTCGATAGCCATCCAGCAGTTGCTGTGTGGAATGATAACGACCGCGTGTACGGAGACCGATAGTGCAGTTGCCGATGGCGTCTTCAAGACTTCCCGGCATTCCGCAGATATCCGGTAGTCCGTCTGCATCAACGCTCATATGCCCGAGGTGGCCGGCTTTCTGAAATGCACCCTGGTATATGCGGCCATCAATTGCGATGGAACCTCCAACACCTGTACCTAACGTAAGAAGGATTACATTTTTTTTTCCTGCAGCTACTCCGAATTTTAATTCAGCCGCAAGTGCCGAGTTAGCATCATTTAGTACCCAGGCTCTTGTTGACAGATAGCTGGCCCATTCAAAGTTTTCCAGCCCCTGCAAACGGCCTGGCATAACCGATATACAACTGTTGGTGGCATTGGGTAAACCCGGAGCCGAAATTCCGGTGATGCTTTCCGGATTATTCAGCGAAGCCAGTATGGAAGTATGAGCATTCTTAACCGCTACCCGCCAGCCGCGAGTATCATCATCGGCAGTAGGAGTATACATTTCTTTCAATATTCTGCCACTTTCATCCACGGCGACGGCCTTTATTCGGGTGCCTCCCAGGTCAATACCAATTGCAGTTTTCATCTTCATAACGGATTTGGTATCTGACCATCGGTGAGCGACCATCCTCCATCGACAGCAATCACCTGGCCGGTAATAAATTTTGACTGATCAGAAAGAAGAAATATAGCCAATCCGTCCAGATCTTCGGGTATCCCTGAGCGTCCGCCATCTAAAGGCTGCTTCGATTTTACAAAGGAACTTATTGCAACATCATTCATTGCCCGCTGCGACATCGGCGTGTCCACCAATGCAGGAGCGATCACGTTGGCGCGGATATTCCTTCCCGCGTAATAGGCAGCTATCGATTTACTGAAACCAATGATTGCTGACTTTGCTGCAGCATATGCATGTGTATGAAAAAAAGTTGCAGATGGGGAATAGCCCAGTACAGATCCCAGATTCAGTATTGCGCCTGCATTACCCGATTTCATAAATTGTTTTACTGCAGCCCTGTTGGAAAGCATTATCGAAGTCAGGTTCAGTTCAAGTGTTTTGTTCCAGCCTTCGAGTGTTATCTGGTCGAGTGGACCATCGCCATATTTTCTTCCGCTGCCACCGGCAACATGATATAGCCCGTCGAAACTACCAAATCGATTGATACATAATTCTATTGCATCAACTGCTGCGGATTCAGAAGTCGCATCATTATATAAAACCGGGGAATCAGTACCGAGAATTTTCATCAGCTCTTCTTTTTGACCACTATCCAATCCTGTTACGACAATTTGTGCACCGGCCTCCTTACATGCTTTCGCGGCCGAAAGCCCTATACCGGATGTCCCGCCGATAATAACAATCGCTTTTCCTGCAAGATTTGTTTGTCCCATCGTTGAAATAAATCCTGGAGATGAAGATAGGTAAATGAAGTCAGTAGGGAAAGACTGGCTGCAGGCAGGTCACAGTCAGCTGTGTCTGCAGATAGAAAGATCATGCCTTTTAAATACAAACAGGTACCATCGGTGACGGGCTTCCACAAATATCTGATTGATTTACTCTAATGTACAATTCTGTAATATGAAATGCCGGCCACGCCGGTCTGTTGCCTGCTGCCTGTGGCCTGGTTTGCCACTGCGATTCGGGTTTTTCTTTGTATTATTAACCCTTCAGAAATACCTGTTTAAAAGTATTTACGTTTACAGTCCGTGGCTGGAATGAAATGTGCAAAGTAAACATTATCTATGCTTCAGTTCAACCTCAGAATTCCCGCATTAATTCAAACCTGGTTTGTTTTGGCCTGCTTTTTATTCTCCTGTAAAGAACCAGTTAAGCCAAAACCAAAAGAAATTGTCAAACAACCTGAATTACTCAATCCGAAAACAGAAGAGATCATCAGGGAAGCGCTGGAATATGCCGCTGTGAACGGCAATCGTATTGACGACAGCCTTTTTTTAGATGAAGGAGAGTTTGTTGCCGATAGCTATTCCAAAACAAATGCTGCCCGGTTCTGGAGTAATGAAAAGGAATGGTACAGTTCCGGAGATAGTATTTTTTATTTTATTGTAAACGCAGAGCGTTACGGACTTTTTCCCAACGACTATCATCTTCGGAATCTGAATAATATCAGGATGGCTTTGAAAGATTCTGTCGGGATGAACGATGCCGCATTGTGGGCAAGAGCAGATCTGTTAATGACAGATGCTTTTGTGCATATTTGTCGTCACCTGAAACTCGGTCGTCTCGAAAGGGACAGCGTGACGCTGCGAACAGATACTTTATTTGATGCATCATTTGTGAACAGTCTTATCCTCCAGGCAAAAGCAGGAAGGTCGCCAAGAGAAATTTTTGAATTTCTCGAACCCAGGCACGAAGGATATGTGAATCTGAAAAATGCACTACCTGCATTTCTCGATTCGATGGATCGTGCCGCATATACGTATATCGATTTCCCGAAAACAGATTCGCTTTTATTTCTGAAACAATTACAGAAAAGACTGTTTGAGAGCAGCTATATCGTTTTCAATACAAGGCCGGCCGACACTACTGAAATGAAAGCAGCGATATTGAAAGCGCAGGAAAGTCTTGGGTTGAAACAGGACGGGAAAGCCGGACCACAACTGGTGAAAGCTTTAAATAATACAGGTCGCGAGCGATTCGTGCGCATCGCCATCAATATGGATCGTTATAAACAATTGCCGGAGACTATGCCTGAACGTTATGTTTGGGTCAACTTACCTGCATTCAAAATGGAAGTATTTGATTCCGGCTTTGCAATTATCGAATCCAAAGTCATCGTTGGTCAGCCAAAAACCCGTACACCGGTACTTACAAGTGAGATTACCAATTTCATCACTTATCCGCAATGGACGGTTCCCTTTAGTATTATTTTTAAGGAGATGCTTCCAAGAATTCAGAAGAACATCAATTATCTCGCAAAAGAGAATCTCATGGTAGTGGATAAATATGATAGTGTTATTGATCCGGCAACCATCGACTGGAGTGTGTTGAACAAAAAGAACTTTCCATACCTTATTCGTCAACGTGAGGGTGATGACAATTCACTCGGTCTGATCAAATTCAATTTCCGGAATAAGTATGATGTGTATCTGCATGATACAAATGCAAGAAGCCTGTTTGCCAGGTCCAACAGGGCGATGAGCCATGGTTGTGTACGTGTGCAGGAATGGCGGGTATTGGCTGATTTCATGGTAAGCCAGGATACGGTGAGGTATCCTCCGGATACGCTGGCTGCCTGGATCGCCCGGGCGGAAAAACACGTGGTGCCCGTAAAGATGAAGATTCCTGTTTACCTGAGGTATTTTACTGCAGTCGCAAAAGAAGGCAAAATCGTACTTTTTGAAGATATTTATGAAGATGATAAACTGCTGAGAAACAGGTATTTCGCTAAAAGAGCCTGAATTTTTGGTTTAGAATCCGATTTCTCGCAGGGTTTTTGCTTGGATTGAGCGTGCGAGTTTCAACCCGATTGATCCGCACTTATGAAAATCGGTCCATGCTAAAAAAACTTACATTTTTAACGATCATCATCCTGGCATTTCTGCAGAGTTATTCCCAGCAGCAAGTGAACTATCGGTTAGCCAGGCCCGAAAAAGTGCAGTATGGTACGGCAAGTTATTATGCTGATAAGTTTGTTGGACGCAAGACCGCTAACGGTGAAATTTTCAGCCAGGAAAAGATGACCTGCGCACATAATACTTTACCGCTGGGAACATGGATAAAAGTTACTAATCTCCGGAATAAGAAATCCGTGATCGTTCGTGTGAATGATCGTTTGCATCCAAAAAATCCAAGGCTCGTTGATCTCTCGAAGACCGCAGCTAAAAAGCTCGGTTATACTGGGCATGGGCTAACTAAAGTGAAAGTTGAAGTGCTCTCCAAAAATGACCCGGAATTGCTTGCGCTGATGGCTTCCAAATAATTATTTCCCGGTTTACATCCTGCCTGCTATTTTTGTCGGACCCAAAAAACTGTATATGAGAAAACGGTTCCGTCTGAATATTTTATTCGTCCTCCTTTTGCCTTTAATTTCCCAATCACAGACACAGCATCCTTATAAAAAAACAGGTGCCCTGGGTGTGCATTTTACATTGCACGATTTCAAATCAGGCACTATTCTGAAGAATGAAGGATTAAGTGAATTGCTGATTGATGGGCAGTACAAGAAAGTAGGGGATATGGGTCCTGGACTTGCCGTTTCATTTACAAAAGGGCTAACCGACAATCTCGATTATATGGCGAGATTTGGTCTTGGTTTTGTCGCATATCCACTTTCTAATAAGCCAACAGTAAAAACTGGTTCTAAGGCACTTACGGAAGCTGATGTCAGTTTAAACTTTAAGCTTACGTCTGATAAATATTGGGTATCACCATTTCTGAGTGCAGGTGTTGGAGCATCACAGTGGAGTGGCTACTGGGGAGCATATTCGCCTATGGGTGCGGGTTTGCAGGTGAACATGTGGAATGAAACATTTGCATTCATCCAGGCACAGTACCGCTTGTCTTTGACATCCAATACAAGTAATCATTTGTTTTACAGTATCGGTTTTGCGGGAACAATTTTACAGAAAAAAGAAGTTCCACCGCCTCCGCCTCCGGCCATTCCAACCATAGCACCAAAAGATACCGATGGGGATGGTATCATCGATGCTGAAGATGCCTGTCCGACAGTACCAGGACTTGCCCAATACAAAGGTTGCCCGGACACAGATAAGGACAATATTCCGGATAATGAAGATAAGTGCCCAACGGTGCCGGGTACTGCAAAATACAATGGTTGTCCGGTTCCGGATAGCGATAATGATGGCATAAACGACGAAGAGGATGAGTGCCCCACTGTGGCCGGGCTGGCGAGGTACAAAGGTTGTCCTATCCCGGATCGTGACAAAGATGGTATCAATGACGAAGAAGATCGTTGTCCGGATATTCCAGGCGTTGCGGAAAACGGCGGATGCCCTGTAATTGAAAAATCACGTTTCGATGGCAGCAAGGTAATTTTCGCAACAGGAAGTGCGACATTGACTTCAGCAGGTAAAAGAGAACTGGACAAAGGGATAAAGATTGTAAAAGAAGAATATCCGAATGTTAACATCAACATCGAAGGGCATACGGACAATACCGGCACTAATGAATTCAATCAGAAGCTCAGTTTGCGCCGGGCAGAGAGTGTAAAAAAATATTTGATTTCAAAAGGTATCGATGCATCCAGGCTGACAACTACGGGTGTCGGTGAGGAGCATCCGATTGAAGATAACAAAACTGCCAGGGGCCGCGCGCAGAACCGGCGGGTGGTGTTTAGGGTGAGTCAGTAAGACCTGGCAGGTCTATTAAACCTGGGAGGTCTTAGACCTCCCAGGTTTGTTTTTTTAAAAAACACTGTATTTCAATCGAATTGCCAGGTTTTGATAATTTAATTACAGTTTATAGCGCAGGACGCAGGCGAAATGTTGATTGCATGCCGAGTAACACCTGGCAGATCTTTTAGACCTGGGAGGTCTTAAACCTCCCAGGTTCATTTTTTAACACCATCGAATTTTCAATTAATTCAACTAGAATTTTAAAATTTACTCTCCTGTGGTCGTGTAGAGAGTTATTGAAAGTGTCGTAATTCGCTAATAAGACCTGCCAGGTTTGTCAGACTTCGCAGGTTTAAGACCTGGCAGGTCTTTTAGACCTAGGAGGTCTTAGACCTCCCAGGTTGATTTTTAAGGACGGGCGTTTTTTAGACCAGCGAACTGTTTTGTCGCAGTTATTTATTCATTTCTGATGTTAGTCTGATGAAATTCAGATGCTGACGATAAATGTCCAGGTATTTTAAAAATTCAGCTTTGTCTCCAAATCTTTTTATCACCGGATTTTTGTCGGTGGCTTGCACAAGGTCTTGATAAGAAGACCATGGGTATTCGTCGAGGTTATCGCTTATACCATGTTTAACAGCGTTGGTTAATATATATGCAACTAGCACAGTGAAATAGATAGTGCTGTCGATTTCTTTTCTTTTAAATCTTTTCTGAAACAAACTTCCGACACGCAAATGTCGCTTGTTCAATGCTTTCGCATATGCATTGAAGAGATTGGAAAAATGCTGCTCTGGATCTAAAAATACACGTCGAAATTTCTTTAATTGTTGTTGAGTGGGATTTTCAATTTTCGAAATTTTCTCTTCAAGCTCTTCCTTTGTAAACAAACGAATGAAAAAATGAAAATGATTTGGTAGAAGGTTATAACAAATTGTTTCAGCAATCGGATCGATGTACTTTGCCCACAGTTCTAAAAAATACTGGTAGTTTAATGATTCTTTGAAAATTGTTTCTCTGTTATTGCCCCGATTATAAACATGATAATACTTGCCGCGTTCCATCGACATCAGTGATTCCTCGTAAGTCATGATATTTGAATTTTTGAATCACTAAGTAACAATCTCACGTATACTAAAACAATGGAAATCCCTCATTTTACCGAGAGATTTTTCTCAACACCTGGCAGGTTTTAAACCTCGCAGGTCTTTCATACCTGACAGGCTTTTTAAACCTGGGAGGTCTTAGACCTCCCAGGTTTAAAAAGCCGGACGAATCCGGCCTGGGTGTTTTCGGGGGGGACAAGCAGTACAAATAACAGAAGTCTATTTCGTGATTTTCAGGATCTCCAGATCTTCGACACAACACACCATATTTTCATTTGACACCCTGGTTAATCCGGAGAATGTCACTGCGAGCATATCAATCATAAACTCCTCCGGTAAATTGCATGCCCTGAGTTTAGTGTCGATTGTATTTTCTTCCACTAAAAAATAAATACCACCTGACTCTTCGACAGTTGCTTTTTTATCAGAGAGCGTCCTTGAAATTGTCGCGTCGGTAGAGCATTTTTTTGATTGCTGGTGCAATTCTTTTTTACAGGAAATCAGCCCTGCAGCTACTATAAAGCCAAAAACAACATAATATTTCCGGTGCATCAACAGGTTTTTGTATCTGACATTACAATTTATTGGAATGTTGCATGAGATAATCACTTCCCAGGCACATAAACCTGGCAGGTATTATAAACCTCGCAGGTCTCACACCTGCAAGGTGTTATAGACCTGGGAGGTCTTAGACCTCCCAGGTTACCCTGGGCTCCCTGCCCGCCGGGTCCGTGATTTCTTTGCATATACGATCAATTTAATGATGTCATCATTATACTAATATATTCGATCTTTATCCGGATATCATTTCATTCTGAATCGCTATCAAGCATTTCAGAAAGTAAACATCAATACAATCAATTCAACCATGAGCAACATCGCCCAACTTGTCTCCGATATCGCCAATGCCCGTTATGCATTTATTCAACAGATCAGAAATATTCCGCAGGAAAAAGCCCAGTGGAAACCAGATGCAGAAACCTGGTCAGTAGTTGATAATACCGAACACTTGTTTTGGGCTGAGCATGGCGCAATTGCGGGAATGTGGAAGACACTGCATGCTATTCGTTCGGGTGAGCGTGAACGAGAGTATGAATCCGTTCACAAAAATCTTCCCGTCGAAGAGATTATTGCGTTAACATGGCAGCCAAAAGAAAAAGTGCCACCTGTTGCAGCACCACGTTTCGGTGGTCCACTCAATTTCTGGATTTTATCATTCGAAGGATTACAGAAACTCCTTGAGGTTTTTGCGTCCGATCTTAAAGATGATGAACTGCGATTATTGGCACATCCACATCCGATATCAGGTCCAATGGACTTTCATCAGCGGCTGGAGTTTTTGAGATTTCACATTGACAGACATTTTGGGCAGGTTAAAACTTTGGTTGAATCAATTAATAATAATGGTTGATTCTTAGTCGCCACATGGGAAGAGAATTTGAAAATCATTTCTTTGGTAATTTTTCGCAACTGAAGCACTCTTAATCCAGAAGAAATAAATCGAACTTCCTTGAAATTTGAAACAGAATGACTCAAAAAATTTTGATGTTTATATTAGTCATTTGTATTGCAGCATATTTCGTGATTACTGGTATTGACATGTTGGTTTTAAGCGTTGCCCTGCGATCATTACATCAGTCAATCACATTTTATAAAATAATTGGAGGATGAATTTGCATCAATCCTTCAACATTAACATAAGCCGCTGCTAAATTCTTAGATAGTAGGGTAATTGATATCGGGTAATCAAAAATGGGTTTTGTTGATTTACTGAACTGTACGCGAAACCAAAGATTCTTTATCGACACTATTTTGAATGTCGTGAACCAGGTTATTTTATTGACAGGTTCACAATGATTCTTTTATTAACAGCGCATTTCATGAAATTGCGGGGAAGAATTACCTGGTGCAAAAACCCGTCCCGGAATTCCTATTGGCATCAGAACCGAATGTTTTAAAAAAAGAAAACCCTTTTATCGCAGATATGGAAATTCAGGACTAAATGAATTTTGTCAATATCCTAACAAATGACCTGGTTGGAAAGTGAATTGATTAAAAATCTCTCTCGTTTTTCAGACACAGAAAAGAAATCGAGGAAGATAGCTGGCCACCGGCATTTAAAGAATAGAATTTTCCGGTCGGAATTTTTCGCTAAAAGCACTCAATAAAAAATAACGCGAATTTGTCAACCCTGTTACATTGTTTCATTGCCTCCTGATATCCTTCAACACCAATTTTTCCACACAACAAATTCCGGTCTGCGCAGTCGCAAGGGTTTTGCCGGTAATAATTACTTTCAGCTTATTCATTTTAAATTCTTCCGGGAGATTGCAGGGAAGAAGCCTGGTGTCGTAAGTGTTTTCTTCTATAATCTGGAAGGAGCCGCCGTCAACTGCATGTATCATTGCAACAGCACCATTAATTTCCCGAAACACAGGTTCACCATCACCGCAACTCTGGTCAAGACCTGATTCTTTCCTGCAGGAAACTGCAAACAGGAAAAGCGTTGTAACAAACAATACCAGCGGCTTTTTCATATTGTTTTTTAAGTTTGACAGCAATATACAAAGCGTTGTTGCACGAAGCCCCAAACTTTTGCACCATCGTAACACCGACTAAATAATATATATCGAAAGCTGGCCGTCAGAGAATAAAAAATAAAATATCATGATAAGCTGAGGCAAATCCTATCAGTGGAGATTTTAATGAATTGACTGTTTCAAAATAAAGTGCTCGTATGGAACAATGCCGGGATCAACCAGAAAGGTTATCAGGAATAACAACGCTGCATGGAATATAAAGATCAGGGTCGTCAATCCAAAAACCCAGGCAGTTTTTATACAGCAATTATATTTTTTAGGTACGATAAATATCTGAATAAAAAAAGAGGCCGTCTCAAAACAATGAGTCGGCCTCTTTTTATTTTTTTAGGTTGGCGTATAAGTTTTTTCAATTACCCATCAAGGATTTCGATGAAGTG
>JARJHS010000011.1 GCA_029269725.1 Pollutibacter soli
CAAAATTGACGAAACCTTTAAAAAGGTTATCGTAATAATTGAGTCTGCTTCATGCAAGACTCTTGCAGCACCATGCCTTTTTACATTAAAACTTACTACTCACAACTTCGTTATCCGGCTTTCGTCCCTGCCTCATGTCTCTCGTATTCTTCTGCACAGCGATCGCAGCAAAAATGCTCAGTACAAAAGACATCGCATAAAAACCTTTCTCGCTACGGGTAAGTTCTGCATTCCAGAGCCCAACAACCAGTAACACAATCGTCAATAATGTGGAGAACCATGAAATCCCGTAATAGAGATTGGTGACTGGAATTCCTTCCAGCTGATCACGTACGGATTTCTGAACGGACACTGCGGCAAAAAGACCAAACATCAGTACAGTAAAATAATATCCTTTTTCGTTGAGTTGCATTCCGGCATTCGACAGTCCGATAATAAATGCGGTTACACCTGTCAGTAAGGCTAGCCAGGAAGCCCCGATAAATGCAGCGGTAGGTTGAAGAGATTGTTTCTGTTCCATATAACTTTAGATTGAAAAAAACCTACCCCGTGGCTTGATTTTTGCTTTTGACATTCGTCAAAATCTAAAAACGATAAGTTAAGGCGCTAACACAATCATCTTTTTTTCAATTGAAAAATTCCACGGTTATTGCCCGGCCGGGCGTCAAGAATTTTTTTCTATCAGTTATAATAATTTATCCAAACCAAATGCAAAATTGTAATTTGGTTCATTGCTCTTTAAATTAACCAATACGAATGGCTACTTCAGTAAGTAAGTTATTAAAATCGAAAAAATCAGAAATTCTTCAGAACTGGATGACAAATCAGTTGAAAGACGCCAGTCTTCGCGAAGATCTGATGTCCAACGACGAGTTGCGTGAACAATCGACGGAGCTCCTGGATGTTCTGCTGAACAATATTAATGACACAAATCTTGGCGAACCTGAGTCGCAGGATTTTGAACCCGTAAGTGAAATCCTTGCCGGAATTTCAATCTCCCGCGCCCGCCAGGGATTCAGCCCTCGCGAAACAGGCATATATATTTTCAGTCTGAAGGAGGCCCTTTTAATAGCGCTGAAAAATGAATTGGCAAAAGAGCCCGAAACACTTGTCAATGCTACTTTCCAGGTGAATAAACTGATGGATAGTTTTGGCATCACCACATTTGAAACTTTTATCAAAGGAAGAGAAGAAGTGATTTTGCGCCAGACGGATGAAATAGCGGAAATCTCTACGCCGGTAATCCGTGTATGGGACGGAATTCTTGCATTACCAATCATCGGAACACTGGATAGTTCAAGAACCCAGGTGGTGATGGAAAACCTGTTGATACAAATTGTAGAAACCGGAAGCTCTATTGCTATCCTTGATATATCAGGTGTTCCCGCGGTTGATTCCCTTGTAGCCCAGCACCTGATAAAAACGGTTTCCGCAACAAGACTGATGGGGGCCGAATGTATAATCAGCGGGATCCGTCCGGAGATTGCACAGACTGTCGTGCATCTCGGCATCGATCTCAGCAACATAATTACAAAAGCAAGCCTTGCCAGTGCATTGAAAACTGCTTTTTCAATGCTGAAGCTGGAGGTTAAATCAAGTGCTCAAAAGCCCAAAACTTATTGATCGGTATGGATCGCATTCCAATATTACGAATGGGGGATTTCCTCCTGGTGACCATTCAGATTGACCTGTATGATAAATTAGCTACCAACCTGGAAAGTGACCTGGTACAGATGGTAAATAAAACCGGCGCAAGGGGAGTTCTGATTGATATCTCCGGGCTCAGCATTGTCGATTCATTTATGGGACGTATCCTTGGCAACATCGGCAGCATGTCGAAAATCATGGATGCTGAAACGGTAGTGGTAGGTATCCAACCCGCCGTCGCCATTACCCTGATTGAACTTGGATTGGAGTTGAAAGGTGTTCACACCGCATTGAATGTGGAAAAAGGAATGGAATTATTAAAAGAAAAAATAGGCTCTCCTTCGGATGAGTCACCCCAGGATGAAGATAGTTCTGAATAAAGACTCAATGAAAATTGAGCGTGAACAGGATGTAGTGCCCTTTAGAAACAGGGTGAAAGAGTATGCCACAAAGATCAACATGGGTTTGCTGAATCAGACAAAACTGATCACTGCGGCGAGTGAACTGGTTAGAAATATGCTGAAATACGCCAACGGCGGAATAGTTCATATCGAAGTCATTTCCCAGGGGAGAGAAAATGGCATACGATTGATTTTTCGAGATCAGGGTCCGGGAATAAAAGACATCCAGCTGGCGATGAAAGACGGGTATACCACCGGGAAAAGTCTTGGCCTGGGGCTTCCGGGTACGAAACGACTGGTCAATGAATTTGATATCAAAAGTTCTGCTGAAGAAGGAACGACAGTATCGATTATAAAATGGAAGAATGGATAATAATTTTCACCAGCTGTATCCTGCCTATGACAGAAGCTATCTATCCATTCTCAAAAAAGAAATCCATTCTCTTTCACTGAAAAACGGATTTTCTGAATCTCGCACCGGAGAAGTTGATATAATTGTTGCGGAGCTGACGAGCAACCTTATCAAACATGCCCAGGAAGGTATTGTTCTGGCAAAGGCTATCCGGGATAATGACTTGCGCGGAGTTGAAATCATCAGCATAGATAAGGGGCCGGGCATTCATGATATCAATAGAAACGTGGTTGATGGTTTCTCTACTAAAAATACTTTGGGACACGGGCTCGGAGCAATAAAACGGCTTTCAGATTTCTTCCAGGCATATTCCATCAAAGGATGGGGTACCATTATGTTATCACGTATTTATGAAACCTCACCACCGCTCTTTTTAAAAACAGCGAGAATACAATCGAGGGATGTTGTTGTTCCCAAACCGGGAGAATTTTATTCAGGCGACAGGTTTTACCGGAGACAAACGGGAAATTTTATAAATTTTTTCCTGGGTGATGGTTTGGGTCATGGTATTGATGCATCTGTTGCAGTAGAAAAAGCCGGGGAAGTATTTATGGCTGCTCCGGAGAACGACCCGGTGGAGTTGATTCGCAAGATCAACCAGCATGCAAAAAAAACCCGGGGACTCGTGGGTACCGTTGCAGTTCTTGATATTGTTGAAAGAAAATGGAAAATTTGTGGTGTGGGAAATATATCGACAAAACTTTTATCGCCGGATAATCCCAAGACACACATTTCTTATAATGGAATTATCGGGATGAATGTTCCTAACACGTTAAATTCACTGGAAGTAGACTATTCACCGGATCAGCATTTGATTATGTGCAGTGACGGTATCAAGTCACGTTGGGATTTGCTTCGCCTGCCAGGTATTCTCAGAAACGATCCGGCGATCATTGCCAGCGCGATTTACAGAGACTTTACGAGAAACAATGACGATGCTTCTGTGGCCGTGAGCAAAATTATCTTATGAGCATGCATGAACTGACCAGGGTAAATCTGGATAATGAAATGGACCTCATCCTGGCCCATAAGCGTTCTATGAAACTTGCTGAAATCAGCGGACTTTCCCTTTCTGCGCAAACGACGTTTGCGACAGCAGTTTCAGAGGTAGCCCGTACTTCAATCGAAAGTAAAAAGAGTAGTTTTCTCACATTGAATATTGAATTGCAAAAAAGGGATAAATTCATAGTGGCATCTCTTAACCTTCACCAGACTTCAGCAAATGAAGGCAGCATGGGGCTGGAGTACGCAAAAAAGCTGGTGGCGAAATATAACATCTCCAAAAGAGAAAAAGATACCGTTGTTGAGCTTTTTTATTATATACAACCAAATTTCAAGATTGACACCCTGAAGCTCGATGAATGGCGTTCGCTTTTCAGGAACGAACCGCCGGTTTCTCCCTATGAAGAGCTGAAAAGAAAAAATGATCAGCTCCAGGATCTTTCTGATAAAATTCAAAAAAGTGAAGCACAATACAGATCGTTAACCAATACATTGCCGCTTTTCATTTTTACGATCAGTGCCGAAGGAGAAATTGTATATGCCAATCGCTGGCTCACGAGTTTCACCGGAGAAAACCTTACCTCTTTAAACAGGAGTCAATGGAAGAATGTAATTCATCCGGACGATTATTCAGGTTTTTCTGTGATCCTCCAGAAAGATATAACGCGCGCCATCAGTACACTTACAATTCAGGCCAGGATACGAAATGTAGATGATAATGAATACTACTGGCACCAACTGGTGATATCACCTTCAAAAGACGATCGCGGAAATGTCCTGAGCTGGACGGGATATATAGCAGATATCCATTCGCAGAAAGAATATGAACAAACGCTGAAAGATAATGTGGAGCTAAAGGTCACACAGGATAAACTTGAACACTACCAACGGGAACTGGAACAAAATATCGAAGAGCTGAACCGAAGCAATGAAGAGCTTCAGCAATTTGCATTTGTAGCTTCGCATGATCTGCAGGAACCGGTAAGAAAGATCATTTATTACAGCGATTATCTCATTCAACACGGCAGGAATCGACTGTCAGAAAAAGATCTCAACTATTTAAATATCGTGCACAGTTCCTCATTAAGAATGCGAGGACTCATCAGGGATCTGCTTTCCTATTCCCAGGTTGAAAAAAATAATATCAGATTTTCAGAGGTGGATTTAAATGAGATAGTGAAGAGTTCCATTCGTGAGTTTGATATTCTGATCAGTGAAAAAACTGCATCCGTAACCATCGGCGCACTACCCGATATTTATGGTGACGAGCGCATGTTCCGCCAGCTGTTTGACAACCTGCTGAGCAACGCGTTGAAATTTTCAAAACCAGAAAGGCCTCCCGTTGTTTCAGTATTCGCGGAAGAAAGCGATAACGTCTGGAAAATTGTTGTAGAAGACAACGGAGTCGGATTTGACGAACAATACCTGAGTAAAATTTTTACTCTTTTTCAAAGACTTCATGATAAACAATCTTATGCAGGAACCGGGATCGGTTTGGCCATCTGCAAAAAGATCGTCGAGGCACACAATGGTAATATCTGGGCAAGTTCGGTAGAGGGAAGTGGTACCAGGTTTTTTATTGAACTTCCAAAAAGAAATGAACAGATTGCATGAAGGCATCAAACAAAATATTCATGGCAGATGATGACCAGGACGATTGGCTGGTTATCGGTGAAGCTATGAATGAAGTTGATCCTGATGTAGAGCTGGTTTTTGCGCAGAACGGTGAGGAACTTGTTACTATGTTGAACAAGCATCACTCAGATCACAACCTTCCCTCGCTGATCATCCTTGATATGAATATGCCCAGGCTAACGGGTACGCAGACATTACAAAGAATTAAAGGCGATGACCGTTTTAAAAATATTCCGGTAATCATCTACTCTACCTCGGTAAATGCCATTGAAAAAACAAAATGTTTTGAACTGGGAGCGATTGATTATCTCTCCAAGCCAATGAGTTTTTCAGAAAGCATAGAGATTGCGAGAACAATGCGTGAAGTCTTTTAGTAATCTTCGTTGTTCGTTGTTCGTTATTCGTTGTTCGTTATTCGTTGTTCGTTGTTCGTTGTTCGTTTGAACAGCCGAACGTAACAAAGACGATGAACGATCAACGACCTATTAATTGTGTGTTCGATGAACGAAAAACGAACAACGATGAACTACTCACACCTTACTCCTTATACGACTTAATGTTTCCTGGCTGATACCAAGATAGGACGCTATCTGCCCCAGCGCGACGCGTTCAAGAATATGTGGTTGCTGATCAAGAAGCCGCTCATATCTTTCTGCAGCGGAAGTGAAATGCGAGTTGATAAATTTTTCTTCGAGCCGGATATAATACTTCTCATAAGCGATCCGCAATAACTTCTCGAGTTCCTGGTATTGATTTAATAGTCGATTCAGATCAGATTTTGTAATGGCCCACAACACGCTTCCTTCAATCAGTTGCAAAGTTTCAACTGTTGGTTGCTGGGTAATAAAACTGTGAAAGGAGGTAAGGAAATTATCTTCAAAAGCAAACCAATGCGTGATCTCTTTTCCATCATCGAGATAATAACCGCGAAGCGCTCCCTTCTCCAGGAAATATAAATGGCGACAGGTTTTTCCTTCTGTGATCAGGAAATCATTTTTAGCAAATACCAACTCCTGAAAACACTCGCCAAGTGCAATTTCAGCTTCTGAACTCAAGGTGTTGTAAGTTCTGAGATGATTAAGAAGTTTTTCCAATGAAAAATGTTTTGCGTCAAAAATTTCCAAAGCAGAAGATACACATTCTCTAAAACTATTGTGTCGATAGTGGTATTGAATTTTATCACTTCCTCATTTGTGCAACCGGGTCAATAGTTTATGGGAAATTATTCAGTTGTTGTCCGGTATTATTCTTATTCAGCCGGAGAATTTTCTGCTGTATAAACAGAAAAATCACATGGAATTTTCAAAAATCCATTTGAACTTCGCAAAAGCTCCCAGGTATCCGATACTTGCAAGTATCGGATACCTGGCGAAAAAAGCCTATTTTTTGTTCAGGGCCACCTGGCCTTTTTCATTCCTTTTCAGATTTGCATAATTTTTGCACGTAACAAACTTCTACCAATAGAAATAGTACAGCGCAGTCAATATCCCGCAAACGATAAGTGTCCCGGCAGCAAATGCTGGCTCCATGCGAAACATCTTCTTATCGATTATCAGTCCATTTGGTTTTATGCCACGTTTATTTTCATACAAACTAATCACGATCATTGACAACACGCAAATGACAAATACAAATCCCATCCTATCCAGGAATGGAATTTCATACAACTGAGTTCCATCTTTCTGATCGACCAGTTTTGAAAATCCATATGGACTCAACCATTCGAGATTTGTCCATTTTGGAAGAATTTTAAAAATAACTGATAGGATAAATCCGCCGATGGAACCAAAGAGCGCAGCATTGGAAGTAGTTTTCTTCCAGAAAAATCCAAGGATGAACATGGCGAAAATACCTGGAGATACAAAGCCTGTATATTCCTGGATGAATTCGAAACCACCCTTCTTGTCGATTCCCAGAAACGGCGCGATAAGTACTGCGACAAGCATAGCAACAATCACAGAAACCCTACCCATCCAAACCATTCTCTTTTCATCGGCTTCAGGGGCAATTTTCTTTTTATAAATATCCAGTGTGAAGATGGTTGCGATACTGTTTGCTTTGCCAGCGAGAGAAGCAACAACTGCTGCGGTGAGTGCTGCAAAGGCAAGGCCCTTTAAACCAGTCGGCAAAAGATTTAAAAGAACCGGATAAGCTTTATCCTGTACGAGTTCATTGCCTACACCTACAGCATTCCTGATATTCACATCACCAATCACCACTCCTTCTTTATGCAACACAAATGCTGCGATACCAGGCAACACAACGATCACCGGCATCAATAATTTCAGAAATGCGGCGAACAAAATTCCTTTTCTTGCAGTTGCGAGATCCGCTCCCAATGCACGTTGCGTGATGTATTGATTACAACCCCAGTAATTAAGATTCACGATCCACATTCCGCCGATGAGTACAGTCAAACCCGGCAGACTTATATAATTCGGATTGTCCTTTTTAAAGATCATATGAAAATGCTCGTCTGCATTTGTGGTCAATGCTTTAAATCCTTCGACTGCTCCTTTAGTTCCGTAATGCTGCGCAACGAGATCAAGCGCGAGGTAGGTAGTTACTAATCCACCGAGTATCAGAAAGAATACCTGGATCACATCGGTATACCCTATCACTTTCATTCCACCGAGTGTAATGAATACGGCAAACACCGCAAGAAATATCATACAGACCGTCAGGCTGATTCCGGAGATACTGCTGATCGCGAGCGCTCCCAGAAAAAGAATTGATGTAAGATTGACGATTACGTATAAGAGCAACCAGAACACCGCCATAATCATCGCGACTGTACCATTGTATCGCTGCTGCAAAAATTGCGGCATGGTGTATATCTTGTTCTTCAGGTATACCGGAATAAAAAAGATAGCAACGACAAGCAATGTTGCGGCTGCCATCCATTCGTAGGTTGAAATGGCGAGACCCATCGTGAAGCCATTGCCACTCATTCCGATAAACTGTTCAGCCGAAATATTTGATGCAATCAGTGAAGCACCGATGGCCCACCACGTCAGAGAACCCTCTGCCAGGAAATAATCATGAGATGCGGTTACCGTCGCTTTCTTTTTTCTGCGATAGATCCAGTAGCCATAACCTGCGACAACAATAAAATAAATAAGGAATACAAGATAGTCTTTACCATGGAGGGTATTCATGCAATCGATTGTAATTGTTTGCTACAAAGTATCCAAACTACAAAACTTCTGTGGTACAATGAAGTCGTGTTGATATTTTCTTTTATCGAGATGGGCCTACGGCCCGGGAAATTTGAACCACATAGAAAACATAGAAAATATAGGCACATAAAAAATACCTTAAATGCCTATGTGACCTGTGTGGCTCAAAAAATGAATGTCAGGAGCATTGTTAATAACCATCGCTTCAGGTCGGAAATTTGAAACCCGTAGAAAAACATCGATTTTATATGTGCCTTTGTTGCCCATATGATCTATGTGTTCCAAAAACAGAATTATTTAAGGCACTACCGTAACAATAATTCTCTTATACCTGCTTAGCGCGGGCGAACCTTTATCAGTTACTTTTAAAATGATATGAATCGATTGTTGTGATTGAACAACGGGTGCAGTAAAAGGTATCTCGTACAAATTCGGCGAATATGGTCTGAAGCTGATAATGCCTGGATAAGTACCAGCTTCCGGATACTGGAACCACAAATAACTCATCGAGTCTCCATCCGGATCCGTAGTACCGGCAGCGCTTAACCGGATAGATTCACCTGATTTCATCGTCAGCCGTTCACTGTGTTTCAGTTTTGGTTGTGGTGGATGATTGGCCTGGTTGAATTCTTTTGTCGTCCATGCCATACGCGCAGCAAAATCATTCTGAAAATCGACGCGCCACCGCCAGATCGTTTCTCTGTTACCGACATAATACTTTTTATCAAGCGGAGACTGAACAGAGTCTTTTGCATTTGTCCATATCTTTCTTGTCTCCGGCTCGTCTTTTGGCCAGTTTTCCCTTTTGAACATTCCTGTATTCGAATCTTCAAAATCCGGAAGATAATATTCATATCTTCCACCCCATCCGCCATAATCCGGATGCTCAGGATCGCTTAGTCCATTATCTATCAAACTTAAAAATGACGGCGTATCTCCTTCCATTCCGTAGGCAACATCAGGATAAGCAGCGCCCAACGGACCATGACCCTGCTGAATATTTTTCGCGAGCCAGTCGTTGGAAACAACCTCGGTATTCGAACCCGGCAATCCGAATGCGATGCCCAGCCATGTTGCTTTTGTATAATTGTATCCAGGTGTAACTACATAAAATAAATCAGGAAAATTTTTTCTGATCCATGGACCTGAATCATCCTGGTCCGAGATTGTATACACGCGAAGCTTCCTGATCATCTTCTCTGCTTCGGCTTCGGATTTTGTTTTCTTGATTTTCCAAAGCGCCTGTGCGAGGGTGTTAGGTCCACCCCATACCGGCACCCACAAAGGACGTGGATCTGGTTTTTCTAAAACTTTGATGATCCATTCAGAACCTTCTGAATCTTTGCCTTCACCCACGCCTTCCATTCCATAGATAGCAAGACCTTTCTTTACTTTAGGACGCAGCACTTCATAACTGGGATATCCTTTTTCATGCTTCAGCAAATTGGGATGCACTTTTTTATATGCATCAAGAATGCCAATAATACTTTCAGGTGCTACAAAGGTTTTCTGATGGATGGATGTCGTTGCGATCAATCCCTCGACATCCCATTGATTGGAATACAGAAGAAACCGGATCAGTGATTGTGCATCATCCGGATCAGCTTCAATATCTGACAATACTAAAACACGCCGCTTTTCCGAAACCGGAGGACTGTTGAATCCATAAAGCAGGTAAACAGAAAAAACCAAGACTATGGCAGACAATCGCATAACGATAATTTATTTTGCCGGTTTATTCAATTTCAATAAAACCAGCCATTCAGCAAAACGTTCGATCCAACTATCAGTGGGAAGATGCTGTATTTTCATTCCGAAACCATGACCTCCTCTCGTGTACAAATGTATTTCTACGGGCTTCTTTGCTGCAAGCCATTTGTTGTACAAACTAATACTGTGGGTGGCCAGATTGAGCTGGTCATCGCTGGCGCAGACCAAAAACATCGGCGGCGCATCTGTCATCATTTTTCCCTGCAATGAGTCGGGAAGAAATGCATAAATAGGAGCCACAAAATCAGGTTTGTTTTCCGGAGTATAATCAAATGCTGCAGAACCTGCAACAGTGCCGCCTGCAGAAAAACCAATAATACCAATCCTGTCCGGGTTGACTTTATATTCTGATGCATGTGACCTAACCCATGCGATAGAAGCTTTTCCATCAGCAACAGACATCGGAATCACTAACCTGAGTTTCGCCTGTTTTGCTGTGTCCGTCATTGAAGCCATCATTTCATTGAATGGATTTTCGCCACGCACAAATTCGGTTCGATATCGCAGAACAAAAACAGTATAACCCTGTTTTTGTAACCAGCGGGCCACTTCATTCCCTTCGTTGTCGATAGATAAAAAATAAAAACCGCCACCAGGGCAAACGATGATGGCGGTTCCGTTAGCATTTGAAGGGTCAGGTCTGAATACTGCTAAAGATGGATTGGTGACATTATATACCATCGTCAATTTAAGTGCAGCAAAATTATATGTTTTCTCAGGCCAGTTCCAGGTTTCAGAACCTGGAGCCGGGCCATTGTAGATGTTGATTCTGGTTTCCTGCGCAGCTGCAGGAAACACAAATGCTACTAACAGAAACAGGCAGCCCGGCAATCTCATTGGCGTCTTTGTTTGATGATTCGATCTGCTGCTGAAATTAAGCCCTGGATAAATAATAAAGAAATAACCGGTTACTTTTCCTTCGCGCGTTCTCCTTCAGCCTCGAACATACTCATCATGTTGCCCACCACATGGTCCTCATCTTTTTTATCCAGTGTGAGACTTACATCATAACCCTGTGCAGTAAAATAAACGGTGATGCTGTATCCTGTTCTTTCTACTTTACTGAATTTAGAAATTTCAGTATTCGTTGAATCCAGTATGGCGCCTGAATAGGAATTGTCTTTTTTCTCCAGGTTCACGATCATCTTTGTATCACCGTTTGGAAGTCCTTTGATCATTACATTCCATTTACCGGCGAAATAGCTGGTAGTGTCCCGTGATTGCGCATTGCTGCCTAGTGAAAAGCAGATCATAAAGAATGAGAGGAGAACGATCAGTTTTTGTTTCATACTTCTGTTTTGGGGTAAATTAATAAAATGCAGTTATTGTATCAGGTTGATACAATAATAACTTATTTTTATATCCGGGCAAAAAATAACAGAGATCCGGGGATACTTTTGCTTTTTAATAATTCAGCTTTTATGGTATCGAATGGAGACATGGAACTCAGGCAGGCTTTACAGAATTTTGCATCCACTGCTGCGGATATTTATCTTCCCGGCATTTCAATTGACACCATAATCTTCGGCTCTCATAGAGGAAAATTAAAGATCCTGCTGCTGCGATTTGGCGACGCAGATACTTATAGTCTGCCCGCGGGTTATATTGAAAAGAAAGAAGATATTGATGACGCTGCAATACGGATACTTCATGAAAGAACCGGATTGTCAAAAATTTTCCTGGAACAGTTTTATGTCTCGGGAAAATCAGACAGGATCCCGAAACAAATCTTTTCTGAGGTGTTTAAAAATCTGAATCTTACACTTCCTGCAAACAATTGGTTTTCGCAGCGATTTATATCCGTTTGCTATTATGCACTGGTAGATTTCGAAGCAGCGCAAATAAAAACTGAAACCATATTTTCTGAAATCAAATGGTTTGATGTAAAAAAACTGCCGCCGTTGCTTTTTGATCATCATGAAATCATCAAAAAAGCGTTGAAAAGACTGCAGGCTGATCTTGATCACAAATTGCAGGAATCAACGTTGTTGCCGGAGCCATTTACCATGGCTGAATTGCAGAAATTATATGAAGCTGTATTTCAGAAAAAATTTGTGCGCACCAATTTCCAGCGAAAATTGTTAGCCACCGGTAGACTGGAAAGACTGGAAAAAAAATACAGCGGCAAGGCACATAAGGCTCCCTATCTGTATAAATTCAGGAAAGGCGGATATTGATTGCCAACCGCAGATTTCCGGAGATTCACGCAGATTTTTATTACTTTTTCGAAATTTCTTATCTGCGCACATCAGCGCGAACAACTATATATGCCTCCCGGTAACGGAACGCTCGCGTGAAAACGAAATAAGAAAAGTGTACTTCGAGCGGTCTGAACGTTGGATATAAGTCACCCAGATTGCACCATATATCAAAATCTGAATCACATTTGTCATCTGGGTTTGAACAAGATCCTGGCCAGGAAATGCGTGCTTATAATACATGTACATACCCATCAGTAAAAACTGGGAAACCAGCAAAATCCCGACAAACCAGGTAAACATGACCGGGAATATATCTCTTCTTCTAAGGAACCAGATCAGCAATACTACCCCAAATACCAGTGAAAATTCCTGCGCCATCATTTCAAATACCGCTACTCCCTGCAACCCAACGCCACCCAATTCCCTGAGCGCATCCCAAGTGGCTTGCATGAAATAGCCTGAGCTGAATAACAGGTAACTTTGATAGATAATCTTTACACCCAGTGAAATTCCTAAAACGATCAGCCAACCCTGGATCGACCATGCAGCGTTTTCATCGTATTGAACAGGAACTGATCTTTCATTCAGATAAACAACCAGCAGCACAAGTATACCAAGGAACAAGACAAACAAGGCGAGTGTAGTGATGCTGACAGGATCCCGCGGCGTATCTCTCGTTTTAGGAGACTCAGGAGTTGATGTCAATGCAAAACTCATTTCATTGTTTATTTTTTCATAATCCGCTTTATAGGTTTTCACCATCGAGGCGGGAATATGATCTTTGAAGGTGGCGAAATAATACTCGAGGTAAATAATCTTTCCATCCACTCTTGGTGTGAAATCAAACTGATAGTAATCATTTTTTATATGCTCCGGAACAAAGTATTGAGGCCACTCTTCCGGCATATACATCTGAACCGTATAAACATAATTCAAAGGATATTCTAACCACATCGGTGCATCATCCGGATGATCTGAAGGATTTGGTAATTTATCAAACAACACCTGTGCGATAAAATTGAAAGCCTTCTTCCTTCCTTTGTCCTTCACCCAGGCAGAAGCGACTGCATAGCTCTCATCAATCTTCAGTTCATTTATAGCACTATCATCAGTTACAGCAACAGGTCGACTGAGATTGATGCTTTCATACAACTTTGCATAAAAATCCTGGTAACTTTTACCAAGTTCTTTGATGCTTGTACCGCGAAGCTCGTCCCTGGTACGATCTGCAGACTTGCCATAATATTTTGTAGTGACTTTGAGCTTACTACTATCATTATAGCTTAACCGAAAAGTCTCGGCAACTTCAATTCTGTTTACTGATGATCCTCTCGCTACCTGCAAGCCTGTTTCAGATGGATTCAACACCAAAGCAAAACCGTATTCAGGCACATAGAGATTTGAGAATGGCCCTCGCTGACCTGTAATTGTGGGGTCGACAAAACGATAACCGTTGCCATCTTCATTTCTTACAGCAACGATGGCGTGATCAAAAGTAATCGCAGAAGGCAACGCTTCTCCGATCATTTTCTTTTCTTCCGTATCTACAAGTGCGACATAAGATTCAATATTTTCCTGTCGCAGAATCATGCTCAACAAAAGTGACTTGTCTTTGCAATCACCAAATCGCTGGTCAAATATTTCCGCAGGCGGATGAGGTTCGTGTGAATTTGTTCCGATTTCAAGACCGAGATAACGAACCTTCTCCTGTACAAATTCGGTGGCCATGGTGGCAAACTTATCTTTGTTGCCACCGGATTTTTTCCGCCATTCCTCAATTAGCGCATGCAGTTTTGCTGGCAAAGGATATTTGTAATCTTTAAACAAACGTGCTCCCCAATCGATTACCTCCTTCCAGTTTTGAAAAGTAGTGAAGCTGATCATTGTTTCCGCTTCATACCAGGAAGGGCTACCCGATTTCCATTTCCATTCCCCGATGGGCGGATTTAACCACTCATAGATCTTGTTATCACCAGTCCTCGTTTCTTTAGGATGAGGCGCATCATTGTATGTTTTGAAACTGATATTGGTTGATGCCGGCACAATGAGCGTTTGAAAATAATTTTCGATCTGTAAACCGGAAGCGAAGTAAATTTTATCGCTGTAGTGTTTTCCAAAAACGGGGTTGAAACCTGCAATTGTATATGCGAAATCAATTTCATCATTCTTCTCAACTCCCTTTAAAATCACAAATGCACGTTTACGTTCATTATACAAAAATTCATCGCTCTCTGCCTCTTCCTCAACAACCTTGATATCCTTCTGATGAAGATTATAAACAACCCCGCCGTTGCGAATGATTTTTATATAGTGAATATTAACATGTTCATATTGCGGCGCAAAACTTACTGAAACTTCAGAAGCATTCTGAACGCCGGTTTCATTATATATCCTTCTTTTGATATGCATGAATACCGACTGATCTGCCAGGTTTACCTGTCTTTCGTACAAAGCAAGTGTGTATCCATTGCTTACCTCATCGGCAGCAGTTTTTTTGTCGTCAATAAAGGAAGATTTCACGAGCCAGGAAGGGGCACTTGTAATTTTTACTGCCTGGGCACTGCACTCGAAGAAAATAGAAAAGAGGACTAGGAAACAAATCAGAGCTCGCATAAGGATAGTCTTGGTTATCAGTGGTGTTCCGGGTAAATATAAAACGAAAATGGACAAAATTAAGTATAGGCAGGAGGCAGCAGGAACAGCAGGAACTCTATGATCCGGAGTTTTCAAAAACGAAGGTCAAAACACAGAGGGAATACCAGCGTGTTCACAGAAAAACACCCGGGAGTATCTCTGTATTTGTTCTGTGGGCTGTTGACTCAGTCGTTTTTCTCTGTGTTTTTTACTTTTATAATTGAGACCACTGCGTTCTCAGGTTCCCGCTGTACCCTTTTGCCTTTTTGCCTACTTACTTCTACGTCCCCGTACACCTATTGTAACATAACCGGACACAGTTCAATTATTTTTCAGTTTATCCCATTGGTTTACAACCCCTTAGGCTTATGGCATTTTTTTGGCCGTTTTTCAGCACGTATAAAAGGATTATAGAATAACAGACTGGCATTAAGATTTTCAAACGATCGGGGAACATCCAACGCAGCAATTGAAAAAATGAAGCGTCGATAAGAAAGCATTACCGGCATCACCGGTAATGCTTTTTAAGAATGCCTCGCAGCTCACAAACTTCATTACAATTTTTAACCACTATGTTTAAGAACTACCTGAAATCGGCCTGGAGAAATCTCAAAAAAAGTCGCGTGTTTTCCCTGATCAATATTCTTGGTCTGACCATTGGGATCACCGTGTGCATGATGATATTTCTTTTTGTGATGAATGAATTCAGTTTTGACAAATTTCATGCAAAGGGAGACAGGATTTACCGGGTGATGCGAGGATTTGATAAGAACAAAGAAGCGGCACCCTGGCTTTCCGGCCCATATGCGACTGCGCTATTAAACGACTTTCCTGAAGACATTAAAATGGCCGTACGTGTGTTGCCGTCGAACGACCTGATCACCATAGGTGATGTTTCATTCAACGAGAAAAAAGTATATATCGCTGACTCGACATTCTTCCGGATGTTTTCTTTTCCCTTTATCCAGGGAGATCCGAACACCGCATTGAATAATCCCAACAGTATCGTTCTTACCGAGACTACTGCAAAGAAATACTTCGGCAGCGTCGAAAATGCGATGGGCAAAACAGTAGAGTTTAATAAAAGCAGGCTGCTGAAGGTAAACGGTGTGACGAAAGATGTACCTGCTAATTCCCATCTTACATTTGATCTCGTAACTCCTCTTTCATTTTATTATAACCAAGCCTGGTTCCCGGTTTGGATCAACAATAACAACTTTACTTACGTGATGCTTGGCGAGCATTCGGATAAAGCGAGACTTGAGAAAAACTTCCCACAGTTCATGGAGAAATATATGGGGAAGGATATGGAAAAACTTGGCGCGAAATTTACGCTTGCATTAACTCCGATGAAAGACGTGTATCTCGGTGTGGGATCTACATTTGACCCGGTAAAACATGGAGATAAAAATGTAGTTTATATATTCCTTTCTATTGCTGTTCTGATTTTATTGATTGCCTGTATCAATTTCATGAATCTCTCTACGATTCGCGCCGTGGAGCGTTCACGGGAAGTGGGTTTGAGAAAAGTGTTAGGTGCTGTCCGCAAACAGCTGATCGGTCAGTTTATCGGTGAATCCATTTTACTCACCACAATTTCAAGTTTGCTTGCATTGGGAATATTGCAGATTATCCTCCCGTTGTACAATAACATGCTCGATCAATCGCTTGTTGTTTCCTGGAACACGCCGGTGATCTACTTTTTTCTTCTGGGGACAATCCTGGTTGTTGGGATCCTCGCAGGAAGTTATCCCGCATTTTTTCTCTCTGCATTCAAGCCTATTGAATCGTTAAAAGGAAAACTGAAACTGGGTAAAGGTGGATTCTTTTTCCGTCAGTCGCTGGTGGTAGTACAGTTCAGTATCACTGTGATTCTCATCATTGGCACCATCATTATCATGAATCAAATGCGGTTCGTACGTAATAAAGAATTAGGTTATGACAAAGAACAGACTGTTGTTATCAAAATCGATAACAATCCGTTCTATGAACACAGGAACACATTCAAGAATGAATTGCAGAGTCGCAATGACATTTCTTTTGTGTCAGCAATGTCAGGTGAACCTGGAGGATTCTTTGATCAGCACACATTTGAAGTCGAAGGTCAGCGTGATGTATTCAAATCCAGAACCGAGTTTGCTGATTTTGAATTTGTAAAAACACTGGGATTAAAAATCATCGCAGGTCGTGATTTTTCCGGATCATTCCCAACTGATACGACTGATGCGGTACTGATCAACAAAACCGCAGCCACCCAACTTGGGTTCACACCAGACCAGGCGGTTGGTAAATGGATTAAGAATACTGTTCGCGATACTGCCAGGAGAAAAGTGATCGGAGTTGTGGAAGATTTCAATTTTCTTTCTCTGAAGGAAAATATGGATGCATTGATCATTGCACCTAATGAAGATCGTCGTGTAGCGCTGGTAAAAATAAAATCGAATAATATCCAGGCATCCATGAATACGATCAAAGACGCCTATAAAAAAATTGCCCCTGATTATCCCTTTGAATATAGTTTCCTTGATCAGAAATTTGATGAGATGTACAGGGCCGATCTTCGTCAGCAGAAACTGCTGAGCATTTTTTCAGGACTGGCTATTTTCATCGCATGTCTTGGTCTTTTCGGACTGGCTTCTTTTACAGCAGCAAAACGTTTCAAAGAAATCGGCGTACGTAAAGTATTGGGATCATCAACAGAAAATATCGTGATGCTGTTATCGAAGGATCTGCTGAAACCGGTAATGATAGCAACATTGATTGCGATACCCCTTGGTTACCTGGCGATGAGTCGCTGGCTGGAAAATTTCGCCTATAAGACACCGTTAAGCTGGTGGATCTTTGCGATAGCGGCTATGATTACTTTTGGAATCGCATTGTTTACGATTAGTTTTAAAGCAGTGAAGGCAGCGTTGATGAACCCGGTGAAGAGTTTGAGAACGGAATGAGGACAGGCTAAAGTAAGAAGGCAATTGAGAACAGCCGAAGCTGATAGGGTTATGTTTGAGATATTGAAGAGCGGGAACATCGGGAAAACAACGGTGTGCGCTTGAGTAACAGCTGAGCGCTATTGAAATTTCATGTATTTTCCTGGCAGATTTTTGGACATGAATTTAAATCTGCATGAATTTTCAGTTGCCGGATTGATTCACCAGCGTAGGCCAGCGTTTTACGTTCCACGTTACACAATCTACTTTCAGCTCTTATGATAAAAACATATGTCAAAACAGCACTTCGCCAGGGCTTCAAAAACAAAACTACCAGCCTGATTAACCTGGCCGGTTTGTCAGTCGGGATGGCGGCGGCGATATTTATTTTCATTTGGGTTCAGAATGAGCTTTCTCAAAACAATTATCATAACCGGAAAGAAGACATCTTCCGTATTACGAATGCTATCGCCATCGGACCGGATGAATCATGGATCTGGGAGAACTCGCCATTGCTGATGGCGGAAACGGCTACCAAAGAAATTCCGGAGATTGAAAAAGCAAGTCGCATTGTGATTAACGAATGGGGCGGACCGGTAATGAATATCGACAACAGATTATTCTCTGAAAAAACGTCAGCCTATGTCGACAAAAACTGGTTTGATATTTTTCACTATGATTTTGTACAGGGCAGCGCAGGTGCATTTTCCCAAGATCGTTTTGGAATCGTACTTACACGATCGAAAGCAAAAAAATATTTCGGGAGTGAAAATGCGGTTGGCAAAATCATACAACTGGACACAGTAAATTATACCGTTCGCGCGATAGTAGAAGACAATCCGTCAAATTCAAGTTTCCGGTTTGATATTATGATGCCGGTGGAAAGTCGTCTCTCCGATCCCAACGTTTATAAAAATGATAAAAACTGGAATAATTTCGGATACATTACATTTATCCAGCTGAAGCCCCATGCATCACAGGTAGCGGTAACAAAGAAATTAAATGATATTTACAAATCGAAACGCGAAAACAATTCTTCAACTGCGTCGATCACTCCTTTAAAGGATATCTATTTTCAGTCCGAACTGCAGTCGTCCTCTATGCCTCGTGGCAACAAGACAACCACCTATATTTTTGCGATCCTTGGAATACTACTGCTTTCGACTGCCTGTATTAATTATATCAATCTTACTACAGCAAAAGCAAGCATGAGGGCGAAAGAGATTGGAGTAAGAAAAATCACCGGTGCAGGAAAAGCCCAACTTTTTTTCCAATTTATAATGGAGTCACTGACCATCTGTTTTTTTTCATTGCTGGTGGCACTTATGCTCATGCACGTAACACTTCCATGGTTCAATGATCTCACTGGCCAAAACTTTAGCTCTCCCATCACATCTGTTTCGGTATGGAAAGTGATGGGCATCGCTTTACTTTTTACAACTCTCATGAATGGAGTGTACCCGGCTTTGCTTTTATCTTCTTTCCATCCATTAAATGTATTCAGAGGCATTTCTGTCCTGAAAGTAAAAGATGGATTTGTGCGCCGCGGTCTGGTCGTGTTCCAGTTTTCGTTATCGATCTTGTTGATCACCGGTACAATAGTGATTTCAAAACAACTCAATTACATTCAGAAAACCAATCCCGGATATAATGTTTCACAGGTATTGGGGATGCAGATTCCATGGAAAGGAAAATTTTCATTCAGGAGTGAGGAGAGAAAGCATCTGATCACTTCGATGAAACGTGAGCTTGAAGTGCAGAGTAGTATTTCGGAAGTAAGTATTGGTGGCAGCGAGATCGTCAATGTGACATCTGCCAGTTCAGGTAACGCAGATTGGGATGGTCGCGACTCTGCATTCAACCCAACAATAGCACACCTGAGTGTTGATACCGGATTTCAAAAGCTTTTTAAACTGGAACTTGTGCAGGGAAAATGGTTCACGGGCGAAAAAACCGATGAACATAATTTTATTCTGAATGAAACAGCGGCACGTGAATTTAATTTTCAAGAGCCTGTTATCGGCGCAAGATTTACCTGGGGTGGTGACACCGGGAAAGTCATTGCCGTGGTAAAAGATTTTCATTACAAAAACCTTCATGAAAAGATCGGACCGATATTGCTGAGCAATAATAAAGGAAGCGATTCTTACATCTTCCTCCGAACCAGTGCTGGAAATATTCCGGCCGCTATTGCCGCAGCCAATACTGTTTGGTCAAAATTTATTACAGATCAACCTTTCAATTATCATTTCCTGGACGACAGCTTCAATACTTTATATCAATCGGATCTCAAAACATCAAAACTGATTTTCATTTTCTCAGTACTCGCAATCATTATTTCGGCGCTTGGTTTATTCGGACTTGCAACATTCACGGCAGAAAGACGTACAAAAGAAATTGGTATCAGGAAAGTATTGGGAGCAAGTGTACTCCAGATCAGCAGGTTGCTCTCAACAGAATTTTTAATCCTGGTTTCCATTGCAATATTGATTGCAACTCCTATTGCCGGATGGTTAATGAATAAATGGCTGCAGGGTTTCGCCTACCGGATAAGCCTGACCGCAAATATTTTCATTGCTGCAGGGGGACTGGCACTTTTGATCGCTTTTGTGTCTGTTAGTGTCAGGGCCTTTCACGCGGCAAATACGAATCCGGTGAAGAGTTTGCGAACGGAATGATGGAAGGCAGGAGGCAATAGGGAACAGCCGGGCCCTGAGTTTATAATAACCTTGCATGTAAAGACAAAACACAGAGGGAACAACGGAGTTTCCACAGAGGAACAGCCGGGCCCAATCTCTGCATTTCCTCTGTGGGCTGTTATCTCGGCTGTTACTCCGTGGTTTGTCTTTTATAAAAGGATGTCAATATAAAGTTCTGACTAACACTTAGCAATACCCGCTTCCGCATAGGCCGGCTGTTCCGGTACCTACTTAGCCCGCTGCCTGTTGGAGCAAATTGAACATAGCAGGAATATGCAACAGCAAGCTTGATGCCAGCACCTATCAACTAAATCTCCTGCCCTGCCTGCTTACTATTGCCTGCTCGAGGAAAATTCCCTATCTTACCCTGCCCTGTCTAACCAAAACTAAACCAGAACATGAAAAAGTTCTTAAAGTTCCTGGCGATATTGCTGGGCGTCATTATCCTTGCAGTTGCCGGTTTGGCCACTTATGTAAAGACAGCATTGCCAAATGTTGGTCCACCGCCTGATCTCAAAGTTGAGTTAACTCCGGAAAGAATAAAAAGAGGTGAATACCTGGCTCATCATGTCACGCTCTGCATGGATTGCCATAGCAGAAGAGATTTTAGTTTATTTAGCGGCCCTCTCGTACCAGGCACTTTAGGTGAAGGCGGGGAAGCATTCACACCCGCCCAGGGATTTCCCGGAAATTTTTACGCACGCAATATTTCTCCCAGTCATTTAAAAGACTGGACCGACGGGGAGATATTTCGCGCCATTACCAGCGGCGTGAACAAAGACAACAAGCCGATTTTCAGTATAATGCCCTGGCAAAATTATGGCGGGATGGATCCTGAAGATATTAAGGACATCATCGCATACATACGCTCAATACCATCACAACCAAACGATCCGCCGAAATCAGAGCCTGCATTCCCGATGAACTTTATACTGAACACCATTCCCAAAAAAGGCGAAGGTGGAAAACGACCTGATCCATCTGATGTTATTGCTTACGGAAAATATTATACGATGGCATCGGGCTGCAATGTTTGTCATACCAGACATGAAAAAGGTCAGATGGTGGGAGAACCATTTGCCGGTGGTTTTGAATTTGGATTTCCGGATGGCTCTGCAGTGATTTCGCCGAATATTACACCTGATACAGAAACCGGAATCGGTAGCTGGAACGAAGAAACTTTTCTTACTAAATTTAAACAGTACGCAGACAGCAATTATCATCCCACTCCGTTGAAACCAGGTCAAATGCAAACTGTAATGCCCTGGACCATGTATGCATATAAGGACAGTGCAGAACTGAAAGCGATCTATGCATATCTGAAAACGCTGAAGCCTGTAAAAAACCAGGTGGTGAAATGGAAACCGAAAACATCTTAATCAGATGATGCTTACCTTTCAGTAGTGAATTCAGAAGCTGTTTCCATTTTTAATCAACACTGGCGCATTTACCGGAAAATGCTTGAGCATAACTATATGCTCAGTAAGGAATTCATTGCAGCGATTGATGAAATATTTATTCCATTCTACGATAGAAAAATCGATATTCTTGATCTGGGATGCGGAGATGCATTTGTACTCGCTCCGCTGCTGAAAAAGTTTTCGTCTGCAAAATATACGGGTTATGATCTGTCGGAAACTGCACTGGCAATCGCTTCCAGCAATCTTCACAGCGACGGGATCCATGCCGTTTTAAAAAACGGAGCGATGGAAGAATTGATTAAATCGGAATCAAACCGGTTTGATTTTATCTGTAGCAGTTTTGCAATTCATCACCTTTCAGATGAGATGAAAAAACAGCTGTACCTGGATTGTTATCATCGTTTGTACAAAGGCGGTACTTTTATTTATATAGATGTATTCAGGCGTTTTGGTTGGTCCAGGGAACAATATCTGAAAGAATATTTCAGTTACGCAAAAGATCACTGGCTCGCTTTAGATGCGGAGGAAATGCACCTGGTACAGGAACATGTAAGCAACTATGATTTTCCTGCCAATTTAGAAGATGCGATCACCTGGCTCACGCAAACCGGATTTCATTTTGTGGGTGAACGTGTGCATGATCAATTCCATCATATGCTGGAATTCACCAAAGAATAAGATTTCCTGACAAGTCCCCTTTTTTGAACAGCTGACACTTGCGGTGACCATCATTTTTTTCCCGCAGATTGCGCGGATGGAAGACGCAGATTTTCGCAGATACTTCTCTGCGATATCTGCGTGTATTTAATCTGCGTCGATCTGCGGGAAATACTGCATCCATAGAAGGCAGGCTTACAACTAACCAGCACACCTGATAAAAGATCGATCGTTTATTTTTTGCCTGCTGTTTCAAGTCGCTTCAGCTCAGCAAATGCTTCATTTTCGTTGGCATCACTGAATTTTTCTGTTGATGCCCCATAAGTTTTTATTGCAGATGTTGTATCTCCTTTCAGCAGGTATGCCTTCGCCAATAGATTATAATTCACATAGTATGAGCCATACTCTTTGATGTTGAACTGTAGCAGCTCAATAGCATCCGAATATTTTTTTATCTCCATCAGCATTTCCCCTGCTTCCCGAAGGCCATTGCGTCCTGCATCTCTTAAATTGTAACGATAATAGTT
Source organism: Pollutibacter soli (assembly GCA_029269725.1). GTDB lineage: Bacteria > Bacteroidota > Bacteroidia > Chitinophagales > Chitinophagaceae > Pollutibacter > Pollutibacter soli. Next base: position 23,113 of record JARJHS010000011.1, read on the forward strand.
TTGAGGGTCCGAGGTCAGCTTTTCATAAAACTGAATTGCTTTTTTTGATCCCTGATCTTTTCCTATCTTAAAAACTATTGCACCATAATCTTCTTTAGGCTTGTTCAAAGGTTGTTTTTTTGCCAGCACATCCTGGAGGTATTCCATCGATACTGCAACAACAACGCCCTTTCCCGTTCTGCCATCCGATGAACCGGAAGACGAAATGCCGATAAGCATGCCATTGGGATCGACAACAGGTGATCCACTGGCACCAGGCCGGTAGGTCGTCATATCTCTTTCAATAAGTATATCAGTTCCCGGTTTTCTCAGTATCCGACCTTCATATACTTTAGCTGCTGAATCCGTATAGTCGGCACTGATGAAGAAAACTTTTTCACCTGCTTTCACGGGACTGAATCTCGGTTTCAATGATCTGATCGAAGGGGAAATATTTTTCACGGTGAAAAAGATCGCATCTCTTTCCATGATTGTTGATCCAGGTCCTTCGAGTATTTCTGTTGAATCTTCATTGATCATCTGATCGATTGTCGCGAAAACGCTGTCATTGCTTTTGGCGATCATCTTCCATGACTTCAGTTGATCATTGATCTGTACAAACGGACTTCTTTTGTTTTTAGCTATCCACAAAATATGTTTTGCTGTAGCGGCGAGTTTATAGCTGCCCATATCGATGATGAAACCTGTGCCCGCATAGGAAAATGAAGGATCGATGTAGTGATCGCCATTTTTAAATTCAACGATATTCCGAAGCGCGACTTTTGAAGGATCGTTTACCTGGGCTGGTATCTGTGCTCTTGATTCAACTGAGAATAGGAAGGAGATTAACAAGAGCCGGATGTTATTTTTCATGCTGAAGAAAATGATATCACCTCAAACTTAACCTCTTCGGTTTTTAATATAGAAAAGAAATTGTAAAATGAATGTCTCAACTTGTAAAATCAATGTAAAATTGCCAGCTGCCATCAGAATATTCTAGATTTACAAATGCAAAAAGAATACTGACCTGTCGATGATAGATACCTGATTGCGGATCTGTCATAAGCATGGTTTTCTATTTAAATATTACTGAACAAAATATCGCATATGCTTGAGATGGTTATTGAAGCGCGGATGGCTTCTATCGCAGAGGGGATGAACGTACGGCGTATTCTTCCTTTCAGACTTCGACGAATGGTGGGGCCGTTTATATTTATGGATCACGCAGGTCCGGTAGATATACAACCACAGGCTGTCGCAAAGATGGATGTGTTGCCTCATCCGCATATCGGGCTATCGACAGTAAGTTATCTTTTTGGAGGACAAGTGACGCACAGAGACAGTCTGGGTGTAGAACAAATCATTCGTCCGGGTGAAGTGAACTGGATGACAGCAGGAAAAGGCATTTCTCATTCCGAAAGATTTGAAGATCCTGCAGCGCTTGCCGGTGGTGAACTGGAAATGATCCAGACCTGGGTCGCACTACCGGAGAAAGATGAAGAATCATCTCCAACTTTTGACAATTACAAACCTGAACGATTACCCATATTTACAGAAACAGGAATCTGGATGCGACTGATCGCAGGCGATGCGTACGGATTGAGAAACGATGTAAAAACGCATTCACCTTTGTTCTACCTGCATGTGATTCTTGAAAAAGGCAAACGATTTGCATTGCCGAAGGAACATACAGAAAGGGCGATCTATATTGCCAAAGGAAGCATTGAAGTTGCGGGACAAACATATACAGCGGGCCAAATGCTTGTGTTTACTAAAGACAATGATGATGTGTTTCTGGCAAAGGAAAATAGCACATTGATGTTGCTCGGTGGAGAACCTTTGGGGGACAGATATATCTGGTGGAATTTTGTTTCGTCAAGAAAAGAAAGAATTGAGCAGGCCAAGTCTGACTGGAAAGAAGGAAGAATTATTCTGCCGCCAAACGACAATCATGAATTTGTGCCATTGCCGGAAGACAAAACCAAACCCGCGGGCGGACCGCCGCCACAGGCTTTGTCTTAAATGGATACTCTTAGAATTGCAGCGACCTGAATTTTCCCGCAGATTCGCGCTGATAGAATACACGCAGATTCACGCTGATATTTCAACTGTATTTCTGATCTGCGAAAATCTGCGCGCCTTTTGATCTGCGATAATCTGCGTGAGATTCCTTGCCGGGAAATCAGATTTTCAGAACAATAAGGGTGCTTTGGCAGTTCTCTTTTCCCGCAGATTCACCTGATATTTCCACTTAATTTATGATCTGCGAAAATCTGCGGGAAACCATCTGTTTTAACAGAGAATATTCTCCATTCTTAATGTTGAATTTCCCTTTTTCCCCGCCAGCTTCGATGCTATTTTCAGTTTTAAACAAACTTGAAAATGACTGAAAACGAGATCTCATATGAGTTGAGGGGGAATGATTTTCAAAATCTACAATACACTTGGTCCGGGATTGCTGGAATCTGCTTATGAATTTGCAATCATACGTGAATTAAATAAAAGAGGGCTAAAATTCAAGCGACAAGTAGGATTACCTATGTACTATGATGGTGACAAGTTGGATATCGGATACCGTATCGATTTTGTAGTGGAAAATAAAGTTATTATCGAAGTAAAATCTGTGGAAGCTTTAGCAAATACTCATCACAAACAAATTATCACTTATCTGAGACTGTCCGAGCTTAAATTGGGGTTGCTTGTAAATTTCAATACAGATAATATTGGTAACTCTATTATAAGGAAAGTTAACAACCTTTAATGCTGCGGAAGACTCCTGAATTGAGACCCAAATTTCCCGCAGATCGCGCTGATTGAATACACGCAGATGAGCGCAGATTTTAAATAGCGTTTTTCTCATCAGCGAACATCTGCGCGCCTTTCGATCTGCGATTATCTGCGGGAAACCCTTTGAATTGAAACGACCTAATTCTCCCGCAGATCGCGCTGATTGAATACACGCAGATGAGCGCTGACATACAATTACAATGTCTTGATCAGCGAAATCTGCGGAAACCATGAGCATTCCGGAGAAAACGTCACTTATCAATCCTGAAAACCCTCAACGAATCATTATTTACTGCCGCAAGCAATAAACGTTTGCCATTTATTAAATTGATGAGGGACATATCCCTTACATCTCCATCGATAATAAAACCTGATTTAACAGGAGGAACAGGTATGAATGTCTTGTCCTTAGTACCCTTTAAAAACAAACCATAACAAGCATCATACCTTCCGGTGATCACATCTGCCTGGTATTCATTTCCGGCAAGTACAAGATCCTTAAAACCATCCTTGTCAATATCGTCACAGATAATTGCATTCACGGGCGCGAACTGAGCTTCCGTTGGCAATGGATGTTTTACAAATTTTCCGTTACCGGTATTTTCAAAAAAGCAGCTGCGTGTTTCATCGCAATACAATTCTTTTATTGCGTCCTTCGGCTTACCTTTAAAAATCTCATCGTATCCCGCAACTGCATAATCCTTATACAAAAGAAATTTTTTCTTGATCGACGGAACCTGTTCCGCAAACAAAGACCTGCTGATGGCTGGAAAAGATTTTCTTACTCCATCAGCACCTTTGAGATAATAAAACATCACCGGATCAACAATTCCATTGCCATCGATATCGGTACTATATACACGCATTGGCTCAGCAGCACTCACTTTATAAACACAATTCAATCCAAGATTTCCTGCTATAATATCAGGATCTCCATCTTGATCAACATCGTCTACAGTGATGGTTCTCCACATGCCATTCATTTGCGAAAGCCCTGCCGAGACTGTCACTTCCTTTAAAACACCCCTGTTACCGGGAAGTAGTATCAAGCATGCTGGTGGACATTCTTCCTGTATTCCGTATTCTGTATTCTTAAACAGCAAGCAGATATTTCACAATGAACCTGTTCACCTTCTTCCGGTTTTCTGTTTCTGTTTTCAGTGTTCCGTTTTCTCCTAAAGGTTTGCGTACTGTTTAATAAAACTTACCCAATCAATGCCGTAAGGAATCGTAAGAAATTTTCCTGCCGGCGTGATTAAAATTTTTGTGGGATAACCTTCGACAGGATACGTGTATTCAATTTTCCCATCAGACATCGCGACCGTAAACGAATACCTTTTTTCTTTCATATAGGAACTTACTTTCGCTTCGGTATCCTTGCAGGCGACGGTGAGTAATGATATTTTACTGGGGTTGAGTAGCACCAGCGAATCGTAAAATTTCTGCAACTGTGGATGCTCTGCCCGACAAGGCAGGCACCAGGTTCCCCAGAAATCAATCAGCACCCATTTTCCATGTTGCTGCATCGTCGAGAAAACAGTTTTATCCAATTGCCTGATCGAAACGTTGACCGGTGCATTTGCCTTTGCATCAATTGCATTCTGCCAATATTGATTGAAACCGGTAGATGACATATTTATCTTAGTATAGTAATCGCGTAATTTTTCCTTATAGGCAGGCTCTATCAGGCTGGCTTCGAGGAACAAATCAAGTGTTTTCTGATGATCTGAAGATGAACTCAACAGGTAATCGACATACTCTGTTTTAAAGCCGGATATTTCTTCACCTTTATATAGAAACATCATGTCATAGAAATAGGCGGAGTACACTCTCCTGTCGACAAGATCCGGACTGTAATTAAAAGCTTCTTTAAGGTATTTCTCTTTCTCTGCTGGAATTATTGCCTGGTTGGCTTTTAAATTATTTACGTAAGCAAAGAGAAACCGATACCATGCCCTTCTTTCCAAATCTGCACTTTGCGCAGTATCAGAAAGTACAACCTGGCCCTTTTCCAGTTTTGAATAGATTTCTGAAAACAACTTTTCATTCTCCGGTTTCATTTCAGGATTTTCAGAAAGAATAGAAGAGATCAACAATCCGTAGCGTCCTGCACTATTGGCATATAAATCACCGATAAGCTGGCTCTCTGCGAAATCCTTCACAATTTTTCTGAGTTCAGGTGTATTTTTTCTGTTATCCTGAGCTGCTATCCATAACGACATAGGCCTGATCGTCTGCTGCATCATCGCTGATGTATCCGTTCGAAGATGTTTCAATATTGTTTTATAAAACTCACTACGCCGCCTGACCGAATCAGGATTTTTACTTTCCTGTACAGGATATTCTATAAATGATTGTGCAAAATTTTTATGGATCAGGTCATCGAGATAAGAAAGATATTTTGGATTGGAAGCGAGTCTATGGGCATAGTAATAAGCCGAATCGCTGTTGGGCTCATTGTAAACAAAGTTCTGGAACTTGTTGAAATAACCTCCAGGGCTTTCGGGAGGAGGAGCGAATGATTGAGCAGAGACTGAAACAGAAACAGGGAACAGAAACAGTGGGCAAATTATTCTTAGTAATGGCATATTCCGGAATTGTTTTTAGAAAGAAATCATCGACTTCAATTACTTCACCAATGCACAAAGAGTATTTTTTCGAAATACTCCATAAATGTTTAACAACTAATTTTTTCAATCCATTCCAAGATCGTCGCCAAACTTTTTTCCAGGAGTTATTTCTTCCAGACTTACACCACTTTTTTCAGAAATAAGAATATTTATTACCTGCTCCATTTCCTTTCTGTTCATTCCTGCTCCATGTGCCAAAGCTGACAAATTCTTTGCCAGCACGCATTTGATAAAACCACGCATTTGTGTATTTGCAATTACAATTCTTTTATGATCTAATGCATCTGAAATTAATACAGTGTAAATGATTCCAGCGAGGGGAAGAAGAAAAAGCCAGCGGCTATAGTCAAAAAAATTAACCAATACAAATGACAACGCCAGACCTCCAATAATGGTAATGATACCAAAACTATTCAGAAACAAATACCATGGTCTCGTGAGTTCAAGATCGGGCAGATGCAATACATGCCTTTCAGCGAATGCATAATATATCTGTCTTCGGTTTTGTTCGGGAAAAATATCGGACACATTGCTATCAGTTGTCACTTCATTCCTGGAAATATTGAACTCCCGTTGAAATCCATTCCGCAATTTGTAAAACAAAGATTGCGATTTACAATTGCCGACCCTTCTCCCTTCGACATGTTTCCATACAACATGATGAAAGTCACCTTCAGTGTAAACTTTTTCACATTCGCGATCGGGTATACTTATATTGAATGCTTTCTCAACTTCCATTACAAGTTCAACAGAATCCATTCCCATAGCAGACAATTTTGATTTGAACTATACACTCGTTACTTTCCTTGAAGGTTCCAATAAAATCATCGCTTGCAGAACCTGACTAACCACGTATCTCCACTCTCGGCCCAAGGAACTTTGGTTGTTTATCAAATATATTATCGAGGAACACTTTTACTCTTGCAAGCTTTTCTCTCATGGCAACTTTGAGCCCGACAGATTTACTCACGTCTTTTGCATTATATCCCACAACTGTCATCTTTTGTTTTTCTGAAATAAATATAGCCCGCTCGTTATGGAAAGCCTGCGAAATAACGGTAAGTGAATCCTGGCCAAAAATTTCCTTTGCTCTTATCATCGAATCAAAAGTCCGGAAACCAGCATAGTCAAGATATATCTTTGTAGAGTCAATTCCCATCGCAATAAGGTCCGATTTCATTGTCGTTGGCTCATCATATTCGACCCTGCTGTTGTCGCCACTGACAATGAGATACTCTATCTTACCTGCACGAAATAACTCTGTGGCTGCCTGAATACGGTAACGGTAGTAATAATTCTCATATCCATTCGAAAGAAACTTCGCTGTTCCCAAGAGCAAACCTACTTTATTGGAAGGAACAGCATTTACATCCGAAAAAGTCTTACCGGCAGCATTATCAGCAACGCTTTTGTCGCAATAAAAGATAAGGGATAAAAATGCAATCAGCAGCAAGACAAGAACCGAGACTGCTTTCCTAAACATTTTTCCTTTCACAAAAATTTGAATTGACTATAAAATAACAGATATAAAATTGAAAAGTCAACCCTGAGTACTGTAGTCTGTAAGAAACAGCCTGAATTGGAAATTTGATGATCCCGGAAAAATAATATCCATCTGTAGTTATTTACTTTTAGATTGAGCATCTTCTGCAGCTGTAAGAAATCGATCCAGTTTCGGCATGAATTGTGGCATCTTATCACAGTTCATAAAGAATACATAGGCTGTTCGCTGATCTTTGAAGAAAAGAAAATTACCCATGAAATCTCCGTTATTTCCACCGTGGTGATATTTTATTCCATAAGGCGTTTTCTCAATAAAAATTCCGGAGCCAACCCAGATACCCGAATTCGGATCCCCGGGTGTAGGGGCCTTACCTTCGATCTGCGGAGCTGACATTTGCCGGAATATGCTTTTATCACCTTTATCTTCGTTCATCAATGCAATTAAAAATTTCGCATAGTCCTGAGCGTTTGTATGCAAGGTGCCGGCCGGATGCGCACGAAGTGGTTTAAAAACCTGCGTCGGTTCATTTTTTTCATAGCCCATGGCTTTATGCTTTTCCAATTCATCATTCCAGATCATGAATGAGTGCTGCATTCCCAGGGGAATGAATACCTCTTCCTTTAAAACTTCCTGCAGATTTTTGCCTGTGATTTGTTCAACCACAAGACCCAGGTAACCATAAGCCTCACCCGAATATTCGAACTTCGTTCCCGGATCGGCATCGATAGTAAGTTCACGGAATTTTTCATGCCTCCAGTTAGGCAAACCACTGGAATGATTGAGTACCATCCTTGCAGTAATAAGCTCATAACGTTTGTCATGCGAAATATCTTTGTAGGGATAGTACTTATAAAGTGGAGTATCCAGATTCAGAACACCTTTGCCAGCCAGTTTCAGTACGGCATAGGCGAACACCGGTTTTGTCATGGAAGCCGCTTCAAAAAGGGTTTGCTCATCTGCTTTAACATTCTTTTCCTTATCCTGCATACCCAGGGTTTGCGTATAGACGACTTTCGAATCTTCAATCAAAACAATCGACAGTCCCACAATTCCAATAGAATCCATTTGCGAGTGAAGAAACTTATCTATTTCAGTTTTTGACCGATAACCTTTGCCGTCAATGGATTTAATCTTATCCTTTGCGGGCGTAATGGCCTGGCCTTTACCTGGGGAAGAAAAAAACGTACACGAAACAATGATGAATGCGGCAATCCGGCTCATAAGTTTTCAGCTGTGAACGGGATATGACGAGAGAAGATACGATAAGGTTACAGGACAAAATGCATATTGATGCTCAGCCAGGTGAATTCTGGAAAAGAGTTATCGGGAGTAAAAATCAATTAATTTCATCTTTATCCCGGGATAATTGAAGTGGCGAATCATCACAACATTCCCACCAAAACTTCCAGAACGGTTTTTTAATCTCCTTTTTTGAATGCCGACGCGGGGCGATAACTCTTTCCGTTCCACATTCCTGGTCATCGGGGACTTTTTTCCAATCGATACTTTTTATGTCAATCTGTTGCACAACAGAGCCGTTCCAGTCAATTTGAAATCCATATCTCTTCCTATCATTTAAAGCTTGAATTTCTATGTATCCCTTTTGTGAACTTTGTCTCATCGTGGTGCAAAAAATCTGCACACAATGACACACAGCACAAATACACTGATATTCATTACTGACGGTGAAAAGGAAAATTATTTCAGGTTATACTTCTCATCATCACATAATTCCGATAGGTATTTGTCTCCATAGGAAAATCTACTTCGCCAATAGAAATAAATCCATGTTTCTCATAAAAAGCAACAGCCCTTCCATTTTTTGTATAGACCTCCAGCCAGAGATGTTCATGTCCACTTTTCCTCAACATGTCTTCCACTTCTTTTATCAATCCATGTCCAACTCCCTTTCCATAAAAACGTTCCAGTACATAAAGCTTACTGAGTTCGGGCGCATTGATATTTTTAATCGGACATGTCCTTCCGAAAATGATTTCAGCAACACCGATCGGATTGTCATTAAAATAAGCAATCATCAATTGATCGGGGTCAGCTGCAATAGTCGACTCAATATGTTCAACAGAAAATCTTTTCGTGATGAAGTTGGCAAATTCAAAAGTTACTCCTTCCGCCGCATAGGTTTGGATGTATACCGTTTTCAGTAAAACTGAAATGCGAATGGAGTCTGTGATTTTTGCTCTACCAAATGTGATCATGCATTTTAATCAAGCAGATGAAAGTTTGATCTATTGGATATTCGTTTTCTACCCCACTCTTTTACTCAGCCATTCCAGTATATCCTTCATCACCACTTCCCTGTCAATATCATTCAGCAGGTCATGATAATGTCCCTCATAAAATTTCAGCGTTTTATCTTCAGACGAAGCACTATCATAAAAATGCTGACTGCCGCTGGGTTTGGTGGCTTTGTCAGAAGTACCGTGGAGAATCAATAACGGAAGTTTAATAGATGACATCTCCTCCTTTAACCTGATGTCAGCAAGCGATAATTGCTGCACCGTTTTCGTCGGCTGTACTTCATTTGCAATCAGCGGATCATTGTTCATGAAATCAACCGCCGACTGATTTCGGGAAAAATCTTCATTTTTTAATCTAAGAACATGCGCATGCGGAAACAAATGACTCAGCCCTCTTAGGACTGCTACTGCAAAATCTGGTGCAGGTACTTCAAATGCAAAACTTTCACAGATGAACCCTTTCAGTTTCTGCTGATAGCTCAAACTGTAGATAGCAGATAATACGCCGCCTGCACTATGCCCTAATAGAAATACCGGCAGTCCTGGATGAGCCGCTTTTGCTATCTCCACCAACTTGTCGAGGTCCTCTACGAACGCATTGTAATCAGCAATATAATACCGTTCACCATCCGACTGACCCCTTCCGGGGAAATCGATCCCATATACTTCGAAATTGTTAGCATTCAATTGCTCAGCCGTCCATTGAAAATATCCGCTGTGGGAATTGAATCCATGTGCCAGAACAACAACAGCTTTTGGAGCACCGGCAGATCTCCAGTGGCGGTAAAAGACTTTGCAGTCATTTTTGGTAAGAAATGTATTTGTCCTGGGTTGATTGTTTGCTTGCATATTGTTCTGGTTTTTGTTGCCGGAGAATGTTTCGTTCATAAAACCTGAATCAACGTTGAGTATTTTCAACAAGACAGATGATTCCAGGGAAGTACATATTCTAAACAAGTGCGCACGTCCATCGATGAAAGTTTAAAGTAAGGAAAGTGTTTCATTTTTTTACCTGAATATTGCTGAGGCTATGGGTACTTTTCCTTCACATATTTAATCGTCGACTTGCTCAGTTTTTCCAACGTATCAAGATTCAGATCAGTGAGTTTCTTGAAATAAATACAGGATTTTCCCATAGTGTATTTTCCCAGTTTATCGAGATACTTTTTATTGTCATTGTCGGCACATGTCACATAAAGTGAGAACTCAGCCTTACGCGGCGAAAATCCAAGCAATGGACAATCTCCTTCATGACCACTCGCATATTTATAATGATATTTCCCAAAACCAACTATTGTCGGCCCCCACATTTTAGGCTCAGTTCCCGTCCACTCCTGCATCAGTTCGATAAGACGAAAGCTGTCTTTTTTCTTTTCTTCTTTGTCAACATATGAATTGATGAAATCTGTGACGCTGACTTCGGTTTCTGCAGTTTTGTTTTTAGTAGCCATCTGTAGAAATGATTTTCTGGTTTGTGTTGTTCATTGAGTGATTGTAGGGTGCTGCGTAGCGGGTATGGAGTTTCTCAATCTTTTTATATGGCAGCGTGGGAAATCTGACTTGTTGAAATTAATGAACAAATTTGAAAATAAATATCCTGCTGAAATAATCGTCGCTGAGTGTACAAAGAGGTAGACGGTAAGCAGGTGAGGTCGGAAAGAGGAGGAAAAAAAGCAATTATTATAATTTAGAATTAGTCAACGATATCAAAATGCAGTGGCTGTTGATCACAGATAAGCTTAGACAGGCATACCGACGGTCGGAGATGTTTTCCGCGTATTCTGCATGTATTTGATCTGGGTCGATCTGCGGAAAATATTTGTAGATCTTGCGGGGGCTTCAATTTTCCCGCAGATTGCACTCCTTGTTGGTGTTCCCGCAGGACTCCAGTTGGATGCCCGCTATAGCCTGGAACGCCAACAAATATGTAACATACGTGGCAATCCCAGAACTCTGGAAATAAAATGAAACAGGCAGCGACGCAGTAAGTGAGAATAAAAAAAGTGCTACGTGAAACCGGAAACAAAATTCTAATTAAACCAAACCGCATAACCCTTTCGCCTTAAATCCAACGCCAGTTTCTTCTCCTGGAATAACGCCTCCTCCCTGGTCATTGGTGTAAGATTGATATGATTATAAAGACCTGGCCGCAAATAGCCTCCGTATTTCTCGACGATATGCGCGGAAAGTTTATGCCCCTTTTTATTTCTGTAACCAGTCCTGTGCTGCTTAAGCCTCTCGGCAGGTGTTTTACTCGTCATGCCTACATAAAGACATTCCAGCACGCCATTGAATTGCGGGTTTGCATTTCGAAACCGATAGTCTTCAGTAAATACTCTCTTAGGTAGTTCAATCACATATACCCGGTAAACTGTTGTCGGCATGCAGAAAGTCTTTGTTGTAATCACTGATGTTGAAATGCTAACCACGATATTTAATTTCCATCAGCAATAATTCCCTATTTTCTTTTGGACAAATTCGCCAGCAGATGATCCAGCTGAGCCAATGTCGCTTTGAACCCTTCTGTAAATCCCATTTCAATCATCTTCTCCATGCGCTCCAGGGAATCATTGTATATTGAAATGCTTACTTTGGTTATACCATTTTTTTCACCAAAGTTGAAATCCCAGTCCGAACCTGGTAAAACCGGGTTCTCATCTGCATCTGCAAAAGCATTGAACATTTTGAAATTGGTCTTCGGACTGATCGACGTATAGGTATGCATCGCCCACCGTTCCTGCCCTTCCGGAGTGACCATCGCGTAAAATCTTTTTCCACCAACCTCAAAATTCATATATTTTGTCCTCGACAGGAATGGTTCAGGCGCCCACCACTGATCAAGGATTTCCTTTTTGGTAAACGCATCCCATACCAGCGGAAGGTCAGCATCAAATTCTCTCGTTACATAAACAGTCTTTGCTTCTTTATCTACCGTAAAATCAAATAACAAATTGTTGATCATTTTCTTTGTTTTTTCATTGTGGCCAATACCTTGTCAAGTTGGTTAAACCGGGTTTCCCAGATTTTTCTGAATTGCTCGAGCCATTTATCAATCTCTTTCATTTTCTGAATCTGAAGGGAATAATAGATTTCACGCCCTTGTTGCTCCTGTTTTACCAGCTCACATTCGGTGAGAATGCGCAGATGTTTGGAAACCGATTGCCTCGTGGTATGAAAATTTTCTGCAATGGCATTGGGTGTCATTGCCTGCACTGCAATCAGGGTGATAATTGCTCTTCTCGTCGGGTCGGCTATTGCCTGGAAAATGTCTCGTCTCAAAAGATTTGAATTTTATTTTAGAAACCGTTTGGTTGCAAATATACGCGCAACTATTCGGTTTCGGTAAATTTTTTTTTTGAATTCTTTACATGGTAATGGGTCAGGAATCTGCGGGAACATTTTTCTGACAAAACATTTTATACCACGGGCTGCCGGTCGAGGTCACTATACGGGTAATAACCTGCATTTTTGAGTTTATCAATGAGCTTTTCGCTTCCGTTTGCCCTGGCAAAATCCATCTCACTTCTGAAAACCTGCATACAAAGGAGCAAATGATGTTTCCTGATGCCTATTTTAAATTTTTTATTATCTGGTTCATATAAATCAAAAACTAAACAGGCATTTTCTTCATTTTCTCCGCCAGGAATTTCGCAGGTTTCATTTGGATTAATTACGGCCTGTCGCGAAAAAAATCCGATTGTTGTAAAGATCCCACAGACTTGTCTTTCGATTACATTAAAGGCATTCGGGTGATTGTCATCTTTTTTGTATTCATACTTTGTAAATGCAACAAGCTCATAAGTTCCCAATCGGTTGGGGAGCGGCCCTGATCCATCCGGCTCTAAAAGCTCCATGGTTGCAAAACCGGTTCCTTTAATATGATCGGGGAAATAGTACATGTCAACTGCACCTCCTACAGAAAACGGAACTATAGCATGCCCCACGAGGTCGTGCATTTTTCCAAGGATGTCTTCGAGGCCATTCTTTTTCTGCTCATAGTCCTCCAGGTATTCCTGTTCTGAAAATTCTTTGGGTGCTTCTTTAACCCATTTACCAAATAACTTCTTAAAAAAATTCATTACTAAATTTTGGCAGATGATATATACCTTACTTATGAATAACTGCTCTGGTCAATCTTTTTTGCAAAACCATTCAACCGAAACATACAAATTAAGCATCCGGATGTAAAACACCGGCAAAATTTTCAACGATTCTCCGGATGATGTATTTCCCTGATGTGTTTATCTTTCTCAGTCTTTTTAAAAAAATTGAAATCACCTATATCACCTTCATTACCTTGCAGATATATACCTCAACCTCCTTAACAATCACCTGTTGAAGAAACTTTGCATATTAAGTCCGGTCTTACTATTTTCAGTTGCATCCCTTTGTATCGTGATGTCTTTTCACCAACCGGAACGGGAAGCGTTTCGCCCTCCCAATATCATCCTTATCATTGTTGATGATCTTGGTTACAGTGATCTCGCTTCCTATGGCAACACGCGAATTCACACGCCTCATATGGACGCTCTCGGAAAAGAAGGTGTTCGCTTTACACATGCGTATGTGACTTCGCCGATCTGTTCGCCTTCACGCATGGGCATCATGACAGGCCGCTACCAGAATCGTTTCGGAAGTGAATACATGCCTTACGATAATTTTGATCCGGAATTCCTAAAAGATATGCGCAGCCATTTTCTTCCATTTCATCGGAAAACGGAAGGAATGAAGTCGATGAAACCTTCGCTGACGCTTAACCGGAAGAAATTCAGGAGTGGGGTGGGCGAAGATGAAATTACACTTGGAGAGGTTCTGAAAAAGAATGGTTACGCCACTGGCCTTGTTGGAAAATGGAACCTCGGTGATGTGCCCGGCAGTCATCCTTCTGATAAAGGTTTTGATTACAGTTATTTTTTTTCAGGTGCGCTGACACGTTATGTAGTTGATCCTGTAGACAACAACCGGTATGTGCATGTGCGACTTCCCTGGTCCTTTTCCGATTTGCCGGCATGGGCACCAAGATCCGGATCTTCTGCAATACATGAGGGTAAGGAAACGGTAATTGATACAGGCTATCTCACTTTTTCATTCGCAAGAAAAGGAACCGAGTTTATTGAGGCAAACAAAAATCATCCGTTTTTCCTGACACTTTCCTTTAATGCCCCACATGATCCCTTCCAGGTGCCGAAAGATTATTTTGACCGGATAACAAACGAACAGGATAGTGTGAAGCGGATTTATTTTGCGATGATAGAAGCGCTGGATGACGCAATTGGAACAGTAGTGCAGAAAATAAAATCAGCAGGTATTGAAGAAAACACAGTTATTTTATTCCTGAGTGATAACGGAGGCGCTACCTACACGAGAGCTACGGATAACGCACCATTGCGTGGTGGTAAGTGCACGCACTTCGATGGAGGACTAAGAGTTCCCTTTTTTATAAAATATCCTGGTACTGTTCCTGGCGGACAGGTGTACAATCATCCGATATCATCGCTGGATGTTTTTTCAACCATTGCTGGGATCTCGCGTACTCCATTGCCTGCTGATCGTCCGTATGATGGTGTAGACCTGATGCCTTTTCTGAAGGACAGCAGCCGTGTACCACATGAAATCTTTTACTGGCGAAACGGCTATTCAAAAGCCGTCAGGAAAGGCGATTGGAAATTGTACATCAACAATAAAAACGATAAAATGTTTCTTTTTGATATGGCTCATGATGAGGAAGAGAAGCACGATCAATCAGTAGCAAATCCGGGGAAGGTAACGGAGCTCATGAAAGAACTCCAGCTGTGGGAGAAAGAAAAAACCGTTAAACCGGCATGGCCGAGTACAGCAGATGTTTTAATTGATGTCGATGGTGAGATTTATTTTTTCCCGGGTTGAGCCTTTCAGTTTAACCGCAACTACTGAACCTTAAAAAGTTGGATTGTATAGTCCAGCAACTCTTTATTTCCAGACTTTCCGTGCCCGGGAACGACAATCTTTACTTCCGGATATTCCCGCTTAACATTCTCTACAGTACCAGACCAGGTTGCAAGATTTGCATCCCCCAGAAATCCTTTGCTGGCACCTACTTCTTTTATTAAACAACCGCCAAAAATGATGTTATCCGTAGGGAAATAGCCAACGACATTATCTTTTGTATGCCCTTCTCCGAAAAACTTTGCACTGATATTGTTATCTCCCACTTTCAACTTAAGGGAATCCGTGAAGCTATTCTGAGGTACGGCAAATTTTCTCTCTTTCGCAAGTTCTATGGTTTTTAACGATGCATAGGAAGGAATATTATTATCGTGAAATGCTTTCAGTCCACCTAAACAATCGTCGTGAAAATGAGTAGGAATGACCGCATTGATTTCGCAATGAAGATTATTTTTTATCCATTTGATTAATTCTTCGGAACTCTTGTCGTTGGTTGGAGTGTCAAATACGATCACTTCATTTTTATCTTTCACAATAAGACCGTTACAGGGTACATTCCCAAAATCATTGGTTTGCAGAAATGAAACATGAACAAAAGAGTTCTCAGCAACCTGGATTATCACCAGGGCTTTCGATTTGTAAATTTCCCTGGGTTTGAATGACTTTGATTTTTGAGCGTTACTGGTTAAAAAAGTAAAGGAGAAGATTACTAAGAGAAGGGTACTTATAATGGATTTCATTTTTATTTTTAGATTTTCAGAATTGCAAAGTTTTACAAATATAGAATGAGCAGATTGTTATTACTAGCTTTTATCCTGGTTTCCCGTTTATAAATCTTGTTTTCATTTACTCTAAAAAATCCTGGTTAGAGATGCCAAACGATCTCCTTATATTCAATCAGCGTCCATCTGCGGGGAAATCTCCCCATAACATGTAGTGCTGCTTTTAAGAAAGTGAATCTCCCTCAGGTCATCGCAGATCGAAAGGCGTACAGATTTTCACTTGCAACCGTTTCTTAATCTGCCAACTTCCTGATATACATTTACCGTTCCTTTCCGATACTTACCGACTTTCCGGATACCTGAAATAAAAATCCACGACATCGATTGCAGCAGCCAGTAGACGGTAAGCAGGTAAACCCGGGAAGAATACGGGAAATTTTTATCCGATTAAATGTCACCAATCAAAAACAAAATAGAATTCAATCTTTAAGCTTCGTCATCGACAGAACTGCAATCTCAGATCCTTCAGCGAGCATTACTGAATCTGGTTGCCTTGTATTCAACATCGAAAACTCATTACCATACATCTGATCAAACTGCACATTAACCGAATACTCTTTCACCGGATAAACTTTCCATCGCGGATGTTCCACCTGGTACTGCGAAGAACAGTTCTGATTTACCGGCGCATATCCCCAGTAATGTTCAGTAATAAATTCTTCTTCAGAATCAGGTACAATTTCCTGCGGTTGAGGATCAGCTATTACTTTAAAATTATTCCAGAATTTCCTGTGCCTCCAGGAATAGGAAACAGAAAGTTCGGTATCTGAAACATTCCATTGATGTTTCATCGGAAGTGTAACATACTTTTCTTTATAGATCGCATTTGCAACAAATGTCAATGCAGGTTTCGGTACAATTTCCTTAATGAAAGTCACGCCTCTTCTCCACCCCGTGGTATCTTTATATCGCACATAAAATCGAAGATTGACTTCTTCGAAATGTTTATGAAATGGAATTGAAAATCCTTTCAACCTGGTATTGATAAACCTGAATCCAACAAGACTTACATAACAGTCTCCATTCCAGGTATCAAACTCTGTTTTATAGGGCAGAAAAGGCAACAATATTTTCGGATCAACGCTGTAGTTGGCAATTGCCAGTTTTCTCCATTCTGCTGTCAGGAAATTTGAAGCCATAGCAACTTTAATTCAAAATTTTATTTCTTCCCCTTCCCCTTCAACGCCAGAATTTCTTTACTGTTTTCAATTCTGTCCTGCAGATCCCGCAGCAATCCTTCGTCAGTCAGATCAATCGCGTGGGAATTTTTCCAATCGTGCTTAGCTATCTTGTGCAGTCTGTCAACAATTTCTTCATCATTGATCTCAATGGCAAGCTCACGACGTTTGTCAAAACTTCCTGGTGCCAGGTTTATGGACCCGACAATTGCACGGCTTCCATCAGCAATCAGCATCTTACCATGCAGTTTGAGATGTTTAAGTTTATGGACTTTTATTCCAACATCGTCCATAATCCGTAATCCACCGACGCCTTCAATCAATTTATCTCTTGATAATGTATGTGGGCTTCTGGCCATCACATGAACTTTTACGCCACGTATGGAAGCCCGTACCAGTCTTTCGATAATTATTGAGTCCTGAAACCTTTCATTCTGCACAAAAAGCGAATGCCTGGCATGGTCGATGAAAGTGGCGATCCGCTCCCTCCCGTTCCCGGTGCACCAGATAAGTTTTGCGTTCTCACCGGAATCGAAAACGCTGCGGTTCCAGTCTGCATCAAAACAGGACATAACTTCCATGACCTCGGATCTGTGATCGGTTATGATGGCGTAATCGCGTGTTGTTGTCAGGTTTTCTGTTTCAAAATTCAGGGAATTTACAAAAGCAATTTTCTCATCAATCACCATTGACTTTTCGTGTGTGAGTCCGAATGCACTATTGCTGTCTTTAACATCAATACCCGCTGCTGACAGCAGCTTAAAAGTGCCGGCATTATTTAATTCACCTGACCGGCGCCCGGGATTCAGCATTACCTTAACCTCAACGCCTCTCCCTTTTGCAGTAATTACGGCATTGATCAGGCCCGGGTCGTTAAAGACGAACATTTTTATCCGTATCGACTTTTTTGCGGTATGTATAGCCTCCAGGATCGATTTTCCTGTATCATCAGGCAACACAATCAATGTTCTCCTCGCCATATCAACTAAGTTAGTTATTAAGCATATGTATCAGCCTTCAGACCGTATCCGGTTTCGTACCTTCCTGTATCCTGTACAGGCTGGCGTATTCTTTATTTAAAGCCAGCAGTTCATCATGTTTCCCCTCTTCCGTGATACAACCGTCATTCAAAACCAAGATCCTGTCAGCATAACGGATGGCACTGAGTCTGTGTGTTATAATCATCACCGTTTTATCTTTCATCAGTTTTTCAAGCGCATCCAGAACGAGGTGCTCGGACAAACTATCCAGCGCCGCTGTCGGCTCATCCAGAATCAGTATAGGAGAATTTCGGATAATTGCACGCGCAATACCTATTCGCTGACGCTGACCTCCGGAAAGAGATAGTCCGCGTTCACTTACCAGTGTATCGTATCGCTCCGGCATTTTCAGAATAAATTCCTCACAATTTGCGAGCCTGGCTGCAGTCTCGATCTCATCATTTGTTGCATTCGGTTTTCCATAGGCGATGTTTTCCCTTACTGAACCATAGAACAAAACCGTATCCTGCAATACAAACGCAATCTGGTTACGCAATCCTTGCAAGTCAAACTCAGTAACATCAGTTCCGTCTATCAGTACACGGCCGGAATCCGGATCATAAAAACGGGGAATCATACTGACCACTGTTGACTTCCCGCTGCCGGTTGGTCCACATATACCGATTTTTTCACCTGGTTTTACAGAGAAATGAATATCCCTCAGTACGGGGTGCCTGCCGTCATAGGCAAATGAAACATGTTCGAAACTTATTTCTCCCCTGATCTTTTCGGGCATTACGGCCCCTGGCTTCTGCGGAATCACTGCGTCGGCATTCAGTATATCCATTACCCGCTCCAGCCCCACTGACGT
Organism: Pollutibacter soli; assembly: GCA_029269725.1. GTDB lineage: Bacteria > Bacteroidota > Bacteroidia > Chitinophagales > Chitinophagaceae > Pollutibacter > Pollutibacter soli. The sequence goes on from JARJHS010000011.1 coordinate 42,007, forward strand.
CTGAGCAATGGTATTGGTCATTTTTGCCAGATCCTGAACAGGTTTGAAAAATTTACCGAGGTAATTCAGAAAAACCATCAATGATCCAATCGTCATTGCGCCAGCGACAATTAAGTGAGCCCCACGCCAAAGGACAACCGCAGTACAGAGCGCTATAATTATTCCGACCGTCGGGGACACCAATGACTTGATCTTTCGCGCGTGAAGTGCAGCGGCTACGGTCTGGTGACTCGCTTCCTGCAATCGCGACTCCTCCAGATCCTGCCGGCCGAAGGCTATTACGGATCTTATAGAATCCAGGCCCTGCTGTAAAACAGAAACCATCGAACTCTGCTTGTCTCTCATGTCATGCGTCGCTTTTTTAACTGCCTTCCTGAATCTTTTTAAAAACATTACCAGGAAAGGCGTAACGGAAACCGCGATCAGAGTAAAATCCCAGTTAAGAACGAACATGATCCCGATCATTCCGAAAATTGTAAGTGCATTTATCAGTATGCCTAGCAGTGAGGAAGAAATGAAATCCTGTATCGTTGTGACATCAGTTGTGATCGTGCTCATTAATTTACCCACCTGGTGCGACTCATAGTATGGCAACGATAACCGCTGCAGGTGATGATATATTCTTTGCCTGAGATCATTGGCTACGTTTTGAGAAACATATTCCGTGTAATAATTTTCCAGGTAGCTGGCGAAAGCTGAAACAGCTGCAATCAAAACGACCAGAATCGCACATGCCAATGCAAGCGCCATTTTATCTCCTGTAAGATTCAACCCGTCCATGAATGAGGACAGCCAACCCGGCATCGGATACTTGCCGACAACGCTGTCCAGTACAATTTTTAAGGGCCAGGGAGCTGCAAGACTCATCGCCGTCTCGATGATCATCGCAAGGAATAACACGATGAGCCATTTAGTGTAAGGCCTTGCCAGATCACGGAGTAAATGATTGGTTGCCCTGCCATCATGTATAGAGACACGCGCAGTATTGTCATTAATTTTTTTTGAATCCACATGATTCATATCCTGCAGCATTGATCGTTGAGAGGATAATTTTATACCATACGCAAAAAGTTCAGGTTCATATCCCCGCGAGTGGCGAAGAGTCTGCGACAGGACAAAAGTACGGTCGAAATATTTGCATTTTCTTCCAGCCACCAGGGGGAAATCATAGCATACGTGGCATACTTCATCACCGGGAATGCCTTTTGATCACCAGGAACCATATCATGCATTTCTTTTAACTTTTCAATTTCAAAGAATTCATTTTTCCTCCGTCAACTACCGACCAGGGAATATTTAAAATTGATGGAAGCAGGTGAGTAACTGGCAACTGCGCCAGAAATAAATTTGCTTTTAACTTTATGGTACTGAAGTTAATTGTTACTCAGGAGATTTTAAATTGATTTTCCAGGGTCTGATTTACCTGTCATGACGAATAATTCCTGTTCAGCCATTGCACAATCTCCTCCCAGCATTCCACCGGAATTTTAGCATGTGTTGCATTCTTCATGATCCGGAATTCCTTTTTATCTCCCGGAACCAGGTCATAGAATTCTCTTACTTTTTCAACTTCAAACAGTTCATCCTTTTCACCTGCACCTACGAGAACGGGAATATGCAGAGTTGATGGCAGCCTTAACTTTTTTACATCCAGCATCGTAACAAATCTCGGCGTGTACCTGAAATTAAAAAGCGTGTCTTCGGTGACGGTCATACCTTCCCTGTAATATTCCACTGCGCGATACGATGGACGCAGAATAGCGCTGGATATGAGTTTGCTTTTCTGAAAAAATGAGATCGGTTTATTTAGCCCTTTCCTTCCTTCGTATGCACCGGAAAGTAAAACGAGTCCGGCAATTTCATCCGGCACACTATCAGCTGCGCACATGGCTGCCGCCACACCAAGGCTATGCCCGAGTACAACCACTTTTGAAAAGCCAAGACTCTTCACATATTTTACAGCATCTGTAAGATCGCCGATCCAGCGGTCTTTTCCCGGACTATCGCCGCGATTACCGCCGGAAAGACCATGACCTCTGTAATCCAGTCCGAAGACGTTATAACCACCTTTTGATATCGGATCTCCGCCCATACTGTAAGGGCCGCTGTATGCAGTGAAGCCATGAAATATGAGTACAGCAACATCCTTTTTCACCTGTGCGATCGTGTCGGGCATCCAGCGACGAAGAAAAAGCGTTTCGCCATCACTTGCTTTGAACAGTTCATGCGGACCATTAAAACTCTCGCGCATTGCTGTTGCGCGTTCCGGCGAGATGCCCTTGTTTTTTATTTTCCATTCCGTCGGTAAATAAGCAAGTACCACTACTGTAATGATCAGGGCTACTACCAGGAAAAGTAGCATGTATAGAACTCTTTTGAATAATTTTTTCATATAGCGTTGAAATGAGCCGGGTGACCAACTTTATGCTATTGAAGTTAATAGTTGGTATGGAGAGTTTTACATTGTTTTTTAGGAGGCGGCGCAAGGAAGAGTCTGTTCGTTTAAGACTAATATTAATGAGGTTGACATTTTTTGAACCACATAGGACACGTAAGGCACAATAGATTGTCTTCAGTGTGACTGTGTTTTCTATGAAAAGAATGCACTTTAAATTCATTTTTTTGAACCACATAGGACACGTAAGGCACAATAGATTGCCTTTCTATGTGCCTGTGTCTTCTATGAATAGAAGGCACTTCAAATTCATTTTTTGAACCACATAGGACACGTAAGGCACAATAGATTGCCTTTCAATGTGCCTGTGTTTTCTATGAATAGAACGCACTTCAGATTCATTTTTTGAACCACATAGGACATATAAGGCACAATAGATTGCCTTCAGTGTGCCAGTTTTTTTATGAATAGAACGCACTTCAAATTCATTTTTTTGAACCACATAGGACAAATAAGGCACAATAGATTGCCTTCAATGTGCCTGTGTTTTCTATGTGGTGCAAAAAAACCAGCGAAACACCAATGGAAATGACTCCTCTCCTCTTTCGCGAAGCGGGAGAGGGGGCGGATGGGTCACAGTTTACCATAACCGCTGGCAGCATAAAACTTCCTGAAATCTTTTATATTCAGAATATCCACTACTGCCTGGCTTTTATTCGCTGCTTTATCATAATAAGCTTTTACAACTTTATATCCCATCCAGTAACCAAGGTCGGCAGGCCTTGATTTATCTTTTGTGGTATACAACCAGGTTCCCCAGTCATCAGTAAACATGGTTTTCTGAAACTCGTCCCAGAGATCTTTTTCATGTGCATCCCCATATACATAGAATGGTTTATTGGAATGACCACCGGTAACCAGTTCGCACAAAAAATCCGCTGACCCTTCGCGAATACTTTGCGCGAGCAGAGAATTGTCATTCGCATAATTCTGCTGAAAATGAATCAGCTCATGAACTACCACCTGGTTGACGACATTGATGTCAAGTCTCGGTTTAAAACCTTCCACTTCTTTGCCAAACATTTCCGCGCCAATGATCAGGCCACCGTCGAAAGTGGTACCACCGGAATTTCTCGCACCAATTACGAAATAGATGTCGGGAAATACCGCCGCAGGATAAATCTTTTTGAAGCCGGCAAAATATTGATAAAGTGTATCTTTTTTTGAAGAAATCGATAGTGAACTCCCGCGGATTTTTTGATAGTAACCTGTATCCTGAAGGATAACCCGCACCAGATTTTCCCCGCTCTCTATCCGCATGGGAATAAATCCTTTCAATCCTGCAGAGCCGCGATCCAGGTAATTTTTCTGGAAACGATCGCCGTCCAACGCTGGCTTTGTTTCGTCAAAAATATTCCAAAATACGGGAATATCTTCTGTGTGAATGATGGCCTTGGTCGGATCCGTGGCGAACTTCGTTTGAGCGCTGGCGGAACTAAATATTAAAAGCAAAGTGAGACAAGGCAGAAAGGACTTTCTCCGGCAGGACTTAATGGAACTCATTTTGGTGAAATTAGGCTAGAAAGCTGGACGGGTGAATAGTGGAAAATGTTACAGGCTGGTTTTGTTTTTATTTTCAATGAAAATACAGACCAGTATTTATTATCGTCGACTTTGTCTCACGTCTAAAAAATCGATGTTATTACCATCAATAACTACCATGCCCGACTTTCTACCCCTGGTTAAATAGGCAGCAAAAGGAGAACCCTCTGATAAATTAAATAGGCAAACCAGTTTTCGACCAGCCTGAATAAACCGGCTATCGTGAAAATCTATTGTTCTATTGAATAATCTTTGTCGCTCAAAAACCGTGTCGTTTTTGTGCACTGCTATAAATGTCGAGGTGTCGCTACAAACTACGGAGTAAAGACTGTCGCCAACCCCAAAGGAAACCAGCGACATCAGATCATAAGAATAGTTACTCTTAACTCCTCCGGTCGGATTTATTTCCCCTCTGTTTTTCAAGCTGTCAACATCGACATACCAGTTGCAATGGTTTTTCATTTTCTCTTCCTTTAACTCGTATAAATGTTGAGGATTGGGTACAAACAGGAAACTCATACTTCGTCCCAGATGTGCAAGATTGTTACAAACCACATACTGACCTTTAAACCTTACAACCTGCCTTGCACAGGTTGCAAAATAAGAGTAAGTTTTGTTTGTGGCTTTGTCACGAAAAAAAACAGAACCCCCAAACTCTCCAGCGCAGCAGGCATAAACGTAGTACGAAGAATCATCGTACAAAAAGTTTCCGTATATTCTTCTAACCTTTTCATATTTCCTTAGATTAAAATCTTTGTCAATAAAAAATGTTTCATCGTCCGTCGCCAAAAACACGGTGTCTTCGAATGTAAATAAGTAGCTTGTCTTGTAATTATTAAATCGTTCTTCAAGCGAATAAACTCTGTTCAAACTTGTGTCGAGGACAATCATTTGTTTATTGTCCTGTAAACAGATAATGTTCTCGTTAAAGTACGCGATAGAGGAAATTGTTGTGTCAGTTTCCAGTTCTGCGACTCGAGAGTTAAAATGCACCTGTGGAAGTAAAATCTGATCCTGATTCTTACACGATGACAGGATAAGTAAAATACAGGTAACAAACAGGAAGTTTCTCATAGATTCAGAATATTGAAATGGCACAGTCAATATCTACAAAAAATTCTTAATCATAACTTAATTTTTAGGTGTCCTGACAAATTTTTCAGCGGGATGAGCATGCAGAATATGAGAATAATGTATTTGCAGATAGGAAAGGTTGACGTGTTAATTCAAAATGTTTTGTGCCAGGATAGCCAGGATATCCTTATTGCATTTAGCATTATAAAGACTCTACCTCTTAGTTCAAAATAATTAAATCCACGCTTCATTTTACCGGATCTATTTTCTCAAAACGGGTAAGCTTTATATTGTTCGACATAATTTCATCGATGTTGAGCTCAACCAGTTTACGCATTTCAATAAAATAATCTCTATTATCCTTCCAAAAATCAGCTTCTGAATGTAAGACAGCCTGCAAAAGATCCCCTGGATAAAAATCTCCTTCTGCCAGAATATTCTTCCTAAGCTCATCGATGGCGATTGGAATCAGAAACTTCAGACCAATATTCTGACCGATCATAATTCTCAGATCACCGATTGAAAATTCGTCGAGCGGCTTTTTTCTCAGCTTATGACAAGTTATCACCAAATTACTATCGTAACCGGGCTCACCCCAGTAATCTTTTTCCAGGTTTTCTAAGGTTTTAGTTTGCCAGTTGTTTTCAAGCTTCATCGACTATCATTATTGACTAACTCTGTATCGAATTTTTCACTCCATACCGTATTGCTTCTTCAAGCACATCCATATTGATATCCTGCAATGCTTTAAACTTTATACAATACCCTGTCACGCTTGCCTTGCCGATTTTTTTTCCAAAAGTTTCGGACAAGTATTTTTTATCCTTGAGGCCAAGAACATACACAGATATCCCGGAAGTGTTGGCGCTCATTCCAATCTGATAAAAATCTTTGGATGTTCCATCAGCGTATTTTATGGTGTAAAGACCATAGCCAATATTAGGATTGGAAACAATCTTACCACTGCTGTCTTTGCCATTCAGGAACCAGAGTTTTGTGTCCGGCATTATTTCCAGGATGTTTTTGTGCAACACCTGCATATCATTCCGCTTTGCCTCAGGTTGACTGGCGATGTATTCTTTGATTTGTTGTTTAATTGTCATGGCGATTGTCCTGCCGGATGTTAATGTCTATCATTTATGAATCTGTAAATGTAAAATTTCCTGAAAATCTATACATGTCTGTTCCCTCTACTTTCTTTCGCACCAGTAAACTTACATTACCGGGTTCTAACATTTTACGTTCTACGTTCTACGCAGCGAAACTCTTCTAAAGTTTCCGGTCAACGTTACCAACCAAAATTCTTGTCCCTTCTGATTTCATTGACGATCTTTAATCCCGCATGAATTTATTTACTGAAAAAGGAGCGGTGATTATTACCTGTCCCAAACGGCTTGCACCTTACCTGGAGAAAGAAGTCATTGAACTTGGATTTCAGCCGGAAGAAACGTTTATTACAGGAGTACGTATTCACGGCTCCATCAATGAATGTATTAAGCTAAATCTGAATCTTCGCTGTGCCAGCCAGGTGTTGTACAGCCTGCAGAAATTTGAAGCAGAAAGCCCTGATGATATTTATAAAAATCTGGCAAACTACCCCTGGGAAAATATTTTACCCGAGCCCGGTTATTTTTCCATCACCAGCAATGTAAATAATCCTACGATCAACAACAGTATGTTTGCCAATCTTCGGGTTAAGGATGCTATCGTGGACAGGCTGCGCGAAAAAAGAGGTGTAAGACCTGAAACAGGCTCAGCGCTTACCGGCGCCGTGATTCATCTCTTCTGGAAAAATGAAAATGCGGAAATATTTATTGATACATCCGGAAATTCTTTGGGTCGACACGGTTACAGAAAAATTCCGGGACAGGCGCCGATGCTGGAAGCCCTTGCTGCTGCAACCATTTACGCTACGCAATGGGATCGGAAATCACCTTTCGTAAATCCTATGTGCGGTTCAGGTACTGTTGCTATCGAAGCAGCAATGATCGCGACCAACAGGCGACCAGGATTATTCAGAACGAACTATGCTTTTATGCACCTGCAGGGTTATGATGAATCCGTCTATCTGCAGGAAGATGCGTTACTCGAAAATCAAATCATTGATGTGCCTGGTCTCCGCATCATTGCCACAGACTACAGTGCAAAAGCGATTGAAAATGCGAAGAAGAATGCCATTGCTGCGGGTGTTGCGCCGCTTATCGATTTTGATGTTTGTGATTTTGCAGAAACCGAAGTGCCGCAACATGTGCCTGGGATATTTTACGTTAACCCGGAATATGGAGAACGCCTTGGCGAGGTTGTTCAGCTGGAAGAAACCTATAAACGCATTGGTGATTTTATGAAAAACAAATGCGGTGGATATTGGGGCTATGTGTTTACAGGCAATATCGATCTTGCAAAAAAAATCGGACTGAAAGCCAAACGCAGGATAGAATTTTACACCAGCGTGATTGATTGTCGTTTACTGGAGTACGAGTTGTACAGCGGAAGTCGTTCGGCGAATAAAGAGCGATAGCCCTGCAACCCGATGCATTTTCCTGCTGCAACAATATTTGAACCACATAGATTAACATAGGGTACATAGGCACATAGAAAATCTGATGTGCCTCCATGTCCTATGTGGTTCAGAAAAAAATCACCACTAAACTAATCCAGCCCTTTTGCTTTGCTCTTTACCTTGTCATATAGAGGCTGACCTTATGTGCCTCCATGACCTATGTGGTTCAAAAAAAATCACCATTAAATAAATCCACCATTTAGTTTTGCTCTTTACCTTGTCATATAGAGGCTGTCCTTATGTGCCTCCATGTCCTATGTGGTTCAAAAAAAATCACCACTAAACTAATCCAGCCCTTTTGCTTTGCTCTTTACCTTGTCATATAGAGGCTGACCTTATGTGCCTCCATGACCTATGTGGTTCAAAAAAAATCACCATTAAATAAATCCACCATTTAGTTTTGCTCTTTACCTTGTCATATAGAGGCTGACCTTATGTGCCTCCATGACCTATGTGGTTCAAAAAAAATCACCATTAAATAAATCCACCATTTAGTTTTGCTCTTTACCTTGTCATATAGAGGCTGACCTTATGTGCCTCCATGTCCTATGTGGTTCAAAAAAAATCACCACTAAACTAATCCAGCCCTTTTGCTTTGCTCTTTACCTTGTCATATAGAGGCTGACCTTATGTGCCTCCATGACCTATGTGGTTCAAAAAAAATCACCACTAAATTAATCCAGCCCTTTTGCTTTGCTCTTTACCTTGTCATATTGAGGCTGACCTTATGTGCCTCCATATCCTATGTGGTTCAGAAAAATCACCATTAAATAAATCCACCATTTAGTTTTGCTCTTCACCTTGTCATATAGAGGCTGACCTTATGTGCCTCCATGTCCTATGTGGTTCAAAAAAAACTCACCACTAAATAAATCCACCATTTAGTTTTGCTCTTTACCTTGTCATATAGAGGCTGACCTTATGTGCCTCCATGTCCTATGTGGTTCAAAAAAAATCACCACTAAATAAATCCACCATTTAGTTTTGCTCTTTCTATTAAACCATTCTTCATACACCATGGAAATTTCAGCACTGCAGCAAATCGTCAGAGACAGGTATTTTAAAACAGATAATGACAGAGGTATCTATCACACTGCTCTTTGGTTTCACGAAGAAGTAGGCGAACTCTCTGCAGCCATTGCCAGCGGTGATATCCCGAATGCAAAGGAGGAACTCGGAGATGTGTTGATGTGGTTGCTGACATTAGCCAACCTGATGAATATAGATATGGATGAGGTTGTCAAAGACTATTTAAATAATCCGCGGAAGCTGCCGTCAAAATAAACTGTTGTAATTAAAACCGATCCTTAAAAAGTGGTTGCTCTTTCCTTTTCCGCATTAGTTTTTAATACACTTCATTTCTGCTTTTTTCTTGATAAAAAAGTAGCAAAAAATCAAGCCTGCCCGACAAGCCCTGGCAGGCGGGGCTGACGAAAAAAGGCTAAAAATGAAGCTTCCCGGCTTCATTTTTAGCCTTTTTCTAAGGGCCATTGAAAACAGCCCTTATTTCGAAGGTCTCAACAAATTCTTTCAAAAATACTTGCAATATGAAAAACTGTCCGACATAGCGTGTACATAATGGGAAATATTTTACATTACTTTGCTACCGCAATCTTTATCTTCTTATTCTTCAGTTTCTGATCTTTGATCAAATGAAGCATGTGATTAACCTTTGACTTCCTTACTCCAACAAATGAAAAGAAATCTTTTGTTTCTATCAAGCCGATATCTTCTTTTTTCAACTGCCCTTTGTTAGACAGAAATCCGACAATATCCACCTTATTCACTTTATCTTTTTTCCCGGCGTCGACAAACAATGTTGACCATTGCGGTTTTTCCGGTAGTGTTGTAGTGGCAGGCAGCTCTATTTTTTCTACCTCACCAGTAACAAAATCCGGCAATTTTTCTTCAGGAGACAAAATAAGAATCGCAGTACCACTGGCATCCATCCGCGCAGTTCTTCCGTTACGATGCGTATATACTTCCTCGGTTAGTGGTAACTGGTAGTGAATGATGTTTCGGATATGAGCAATATCAAGCCCCCTCGACGCAAGGTCAGTAGTCACCAGGATGTTGGAAGTTCCATTTCTGAATTTACACAATGCAGCATCTCTCTCCTGCTGTTCCATCGCGCCATGATAATATACATTGACAATATCTTTCTCTTTCAGTAACGCACTTGTCCGTTCCACTGACTCGCGATGATTGCAAAAAACAATTGCCGGCCGGTTGCCCACCATGCAGATCAATCGGAACAGCGTCTCCAGTTTGTCTTTACCATCGCTATGCAATACTTTAACTGCAAGTCCGGTATCCTGATCTTTTTCATTCAGAAAATCCAGCGAGTGCAGATCATCGATACCGACAAAACCAGGAATCTCCAGTCCTTTTGTAGCGGAGATCAATATTTTTTTCTTCAGAGATTTTAAGGACCCGATGATAAATGACATTTCCTCCTGGAAGCCGAGTTCCAGCGATTTGTCGAATTCATCCAGCACCAATGTTTCAATAGTATCGACTGTGATATTTCCTCTCCGGATATGATCAGCCAGGCGGCCAGGAGTTCCAATCAGCAGGGCCGGTGGTTGAATCAGGTTGTTTTCTTCTATTTCTCTTTTGTGTCCGCCATAACAACAGGTTACCTTAAGATCCGTGCCCATGCTTTTAAACACCGATTCAATCTGCAGTGCCAGTTCACGCGATGGTACAATGATGATCGCCTGTGTGCTTGTGTTTGCAGGGTCCAGCATTTTTACCAACGGCAGCAGGAACGCAAGCGTTTTGCCCGAGCCTGTAGCCGACAGGAGCTGTACCTGGCTATTTGCATCAATAGCTTCTATCGCAGCCAGCTGCATTTCATTGAGCGACTTGATTTTTAGTTTTGATAAAATGCTATCGAATGAAGTATTTGTTGTTGACATACCGGCAAAGGTAAGCCGGTTGTGGATACCGGAGCTTCTTTGCTGTTCCTCTGTGAACACCCTGCTTTCACTCTGTGTTTTGATGTTTTATTGAATAAAGTTGACGGCTATCTGAAGTCCAAACCCAGAACACTACAAGGAACAACGCTCAGACGAATACCTGCTTTTTGCCGTATAGTTTAATATCAGTACGTTTGACATATAAGAAAAAAGTTCCAATCAAACACATTGCTATGAAATCTTCGGCTATACTACTGTTTGTGTGCATTACTGCAACAAGTAACGTTTTTGCTCAGCCACTACCTAAAAAACCAACACGCATTGATGTTGGGTCTTATAACCAGGCCAATCTGTTAAAAATAGATCTTGGAATTACAAAAACAAAGTTGCTGGAAGTAATGGGAGGTATTCAGAAAATCCAAACTTATACCCAAAGCAGTTTTGTGACAAAGAAAGAAGACATCATCATCAACAATCCTTTGAACAGGGAATTTAAAACGGATACTGCTGGTAATACAATAGAAATCATCTGGATTTATACCAATACAAAAAAGTCGGAAGGCGAAATTACCAAAGAACAGCAGACGCCCATTGTACTTGACAAAAATGCTGTTGTTGGCATGGGCTGGGATTTCTGGGAAGATTATGCAAAACGTAAAGGAATTACGATTGAGCCGAGATGAGTGCTGGCTTCACGCTTATTTCCAATTACATGCTCGTAAAAACGCTCCTGCCACTCAAAAGGCAAATTTAATTTTCGTGCCTGAGTTTTTACAGAATATTTGATACCTCGAATAATTGAAGGAAGATTTTTAGATTGAGGACTAAATTTATTACCGGCATGATTGTCTGTTGCCGTGGTCGTACTTGCAGAGACGTCATGCACGACGTCTTTGCAAGTACGACAAAGCCATGGGCTTTTCAGTTTTTCTGAACCACATAGGGAACATAGAAAATAAAGGCACATAGAAAAACCTTATGTGTCTCTATATGCCTCCATGACCTATGTGGTTCAAAAAAGACTCATACTATAGAAAGTTCACTTATTGTAAGCATTCCCGCTTACTCTGGCCTCAAAGTTTTCACCGGATTATCACCGCTGCTTTCCGATCCTCCCCGTCCTTCCGTCTAATATTTAGTAAATAGTATGCTCGCTGAACATACAATGAAGTAGATGGTAAGGCCGGGAATGAAGAAACGGGAAATTACATTACCGCGGGAAGCCAATTACTGCTACTTTCCCCGCCTTCGCTGCGCGTATCGGGGCAGGCGTTCTTAACGTCTTTCCGTCTAGCTCCTGGTAATAATACTCTCACCGAATTGCATCTTACAGTGTCCTTGTATTCCTATACCGTTTATGTATAGGCGATAACTTCAAACATTTTAGTAAACTGCAACTGCTTCAGTTCAGCTTTAATTAAATTTATTTTTTTGCGGACTTAGGTTGAAGAAACTGGTTCACGTCCAGCCAGTGAATAAAAGCGTCAAACCATTTGTTGCTTGTTCTGTTGGGATTTCCAAGACCAAAACCATGACCGCCATTCTGGTAAAGATGAAATTCAACAGGTATTCCGGCTTTGTACCAGGAATCGATTACACCAAACTGTCCGCGGAAAAGAAAATCGTCGCTGGCGATTACGTTGAACATCGGCGGCGCATTCTTAGGAACTTCGACCGGACCCATGCCGCCGTATATAGGACCTATGAAAGCGAGCTTCATCGTTTTTGAGTGAAGTGTTGAATGCATCGTCAAACCTGCGCCTGCAGAGAAACCGATCATTCCAATCCTGGCCGTATCTACACCCCATTCTTTTGCGCGACTGACGATCATTGCATATGCTGCTTCTGCATCGGCCAGTTGATTTGACAGATCCATTTGTGGTGGACGAGGAGGAGCTGCACCTTTTGAAGTATCTGGTGCAGGAGGAGCAGCCGGGCGTGGACGATTCATCCAATCGCTGAATTCCTGGAGAGACGCAGGCGTTGGAAACAGGCGGTATTTAAGCACGAAAGCGGTGATGCCTTTTTCAGCAAGTGCTGTTGCCACTTCCCAACCTTCATTACCCAGGGAAAGCCAACGGAAACCGCCACCCGGTGCCACAATCACCACTGCACCGTTTGCCTTTCCCGGTTTTGGAAAGAAAGGCGTGAGTGTTGCTTTCGTGATATTGCGCGCCATCGGGTCGCCCCATTGTTTAAACCAGGATTCCGTCGCCGGTTGATTCTCCACACCACCGGTATTCAACGGAATGGCATTAGGTTCAGCAGGAGCCTGTAAGGGGTAAATGGTGCCATCCTGGGCTGTCAATGAAGATGAAAATGCAAGCAATACAGCTGAGAGCGTCAGCGTAGCAATGAGTTTAAACTTACTGATCATGTAATACGGCAATTTATTGTTTCTAAATATATGCGTTATAACGAAATAAAACACCTGTAGCCTGGCAGGAAGTAAGCTTTTCTGAACGAGCCATTGGGTCGAGTGGAATGAATGTGCGTTACGAAAAATATCTATGGACAATAGAATCGATATACGGTAACACCGTGATGAATCTCTGATATTACCCGCAGTATTTGATAAGGTTATTTTGTCTCATTCGAAATCGTTGCTCAAGCCTCTCTTCACTACAAATTTTCTGAAATAAATGGTATTGGATGTATCCTTTATTTTATTCACAGCTTCGCCCTTCATTTCTTGCGGCGTATACTGCGTTACATAACAATTCAAAGCTTCTATTGCTTTTGTTTCATCTTCATCAGTAAAATTGATCTGCACATTGAAATACTGTTCATCAACATAACCCCCGGGATCAACCGAAACCACGCCTTTTTTCCAGGCGAAATGATACAGCGGATACTTGTCTACCCAGCCTTCAGCGAGCAGCAATTCTGTTACCGTCGCGCCCACAACGATATGTTCCGAATGATGGGTATCTCCATCAGGTCCGGCGGTTATAATGATATCCGGGTTGATTAGCGGTATCCTTACTTTTAATGAGTCCATGAACCGCTGATGCTCCCTGAAATAATTTCCGGTGCCAATTTTAGTATCCAGTCTTTCTATTCCGAAAAATATAGGAGGTTCGATGCCCAGCGTTTTACAACCGCACGCCGACTCTGCCCTTCTCAACGCGCCCAGTGAATCTCCCGCAGGAATCTTTGTAACCCTTGTACCATCCTTGCCATCTGTTGCAATAATTACAAAAACCCTGTTTCCTAGCCTGGCGTATTTATGCAATACTTCGCTGATCGCTGTTTCATCATCCGGATGCGCGCCTGCAAAAAGAATGGTTCTCTTGCTTTGTATGGATTGTGCATTGCAAAATGTAAATGCATGACAGGCGAGTAATACCAATAAAACCTTAAGCATGAATTTCCTGAAGATTAAATTTTCTATATGGCTATTGGTTAACCGTTGAAGCATCCATAGGTATCGGTGTCGACAATTTCCAGAAATTGCTGTACAAATCTGACCGTAGGTTGCGGCTTATATATATTCCACTTCTGATTTGCTCTCATCCAATACAATTTCCACAAAGCATTCTTTTTATCAAAGGTCGCTTTGGCATAATCGATCGTCTGGTAATTTGATTGGTCATTCCATATCGGTCTTATCTGAAAAAGGATGATCGACTGATTATCCAGCCTGTAATTGATGTCCAGTTTATCTCTGATTTCTATGGGAGGTCGTTTTCGGGCAATGTAATTTTCCATCACTTCAATTATTTCGACGCTTTTCATTACATCAAGAGTCATAACTGTTTTTTGTTGACAAAGGTAGCATTGCGCGATGATTTCGTGTTGGAGAACTGATCCGTTCAACGTTGAACGTTAAACGTGGAACGTGGAAGCCATTGTCGTTACTGATAAGTAGGATAGTCCGGTTAATGCAACAATTGGAAACGATGTATTCTTTGTGATCCCGGAGGTCAATGCGTCACAATGAGCGGAACAATATTTTTTATCAATATCAGCAGAAAATACAATCACATTTTATGAGAGCATATTTTTTGAGTGAAATATTTACGGTAAGTGATTATAACAACAGTTTGCATGGTGATGCAGCACGAAGTATTACAATAAATCTCGTCGAAAATTCTTTTTCCCGGAAAATGTTGATGTCTGTTTTTATGCAGGATCTTTTTTCTGCCGACTGAAAATGGTTCTGTAGGATCCGCGTTGTACACGCCGTGCACGGCATGCAATCAGAGTGCTTCTGCCGTTACACGAAGCACCGGCCCGGGAAGGTTTGTCACTTCAGCGGTGAATCGCACATTGCCGGAAGGTTCCACACCTGTTGCACCATGACCTACAATCTGATCAAAATGAATGGCCATTAAATAGGCAGGCCGTTCATCACCATTTGCAACGGTTACCATACGTCGGATCAGCAGGTAAGGACTTCCGGGAACTCCGCGATTCCATCCATCAGGAAGACAGTATTCCAGGTAATAATCCCAGGCGGGATTTGCGCGGATATTTTTAAGTTTGATTCCCAGGTTTGCGCGTGCGCCTGGCCGTGAGACCGGTGCCAGCGGTAGTGTAATCCCTGCCCGCATCCAGTTACCGTCATCAACATAGAGCCTTCCACGCGGGAGCCAGTTTTTTTGCACAAGGTGATTCAGACAAAGTGCCGGACCGAACGCTACATTCCACGGTTGCTGTATAAAAGCACCATTCTGGCTCATGATGCATGCAGGGTCTGAATAATCAGATGCCGTTGTGAGATCAGGGCCCACGTCGTGGTGCATACCGAAGCCATGCCCCATTTCATGGGCAGTGATGTTACCATCAAAGGGTGGCGTCAAACATACTTTGCCACGTCCATCTGCACTTCCATCAATCCAGAAGGGAGCCCACTGCGGGTTGCGCCAGTCGGCGCCCGGAGGCGCACCATCTTTTGACCAGTTGCGCGTGTAGACAACGATCTGACTATGAAATCCATTGATCGGATCGAAGCCCTTTGCCTGTGCAGCGCGGATACCTGCATCTATAAGAACACTCCTGCTGATTCCTCCGGCGTTGCTCCTGAGCATATCGGTTTCTACCCAGCCAAAAACGCGTGTTCCGGTAACATCAACTGCTCCGTGCGATACATCGTGCCAAAACTCGATAAGTCCTCCTGTGCCTGGAGTAAATGCTTCATGGAAAAAACGTTCAGCGAAACTTTCACGACCAGCATCCGGCGGGTCGCCCTTAAAACGGCAAAGGATAACCGACCACGGCTTATCATTCGGATGTTGCTGCCAGAATGTTGTCCAGATATGATTGTCGAAACCTATTACAAACAGATCGAGATTTTCCTGCGCACGGGACACTGCAGCAAGATGTTGTTTTTCGTGGTCGAAAACGGCACGGCAGGGAACCTGGAACCAATCACGACTCCAGCCAACCTGGTTATTCCAGTAAGTTGTCCAGATACGATTATCGAAACCGATGACAAAAAGATCAAGGTTTCCTGGTGCGCGTGATACGGCAGCGATCTGTTGTTTGTCACGATCAAAGACTGCCTGGCCGGGTACTGGAAAAAAGTCGGCGCTCCATCCGTCACGATCATTCCAGTACGTTGTCCAGACATGATTGTCGAAGCCGATCACAAACAAATCCAGGTTGCCTGGTGCACGTGACACCGCAGCAATCTGTTGTCTTTCCCGATCAAATACTGCACGCCCAGGAACAGGAAACCAATCGGCACTCCAGCCTGCCTGATTGTTCCAGTAAGTTGTCCATACATGATTGTCGAAGCCAATTACAAACAAATCAAGATTACCTGCTGCGCGTGATACAGCAGCGATATGTTGTTTCTCACGATCAAACACGGCACGACCAGGAAGCGGAAACCAATCGGCACTCCATCCATCGCGATCGTTCCAGTAAGTTGTCCATGCACGATTGTCGAATCCAATGACAAAAAGATCCAGGTTGCCAGGCGCGCGCGAAACGGCAGCGATATGTTGTTTCTCACGATCAAACACGGCACGACCAGGAAGTGGAAACCAATCGGCACTCCATCCATCGCGATCGTTCCAGTAGGTTGTCCATGCACGATTATCGAAACCGATCACAAACAAGTCAAGATTGCCAGGGGCGCGCGATACTGCGGCGATCTGTTGTTTATCGCGGTCGAAGACTGCCTGCCCGGGAACATGAAACCATTCCGCATTCCATCCGGCCTGGGCGTTCCAGAATGTTGTCCAGACATGATTGTCAAAACCGATAACAAAAAGATCGAGGTTGCCTGGTGCGCGGGATACCGACGCGACCTGTTGCTTCTCCCGGTCAAAAACATGTTTGCCGGGAACAGGGAAGCTAAAGTTACTCCAGCGAAGGCTCATCTGAGTGAGTTTATAAGTGTTTCAAATAGGTTATCGCTGCAGAAGGTAGACCTATTTGAACTTTTCCCAAATAGCCACTTAGTGGTATTTTTTGTATGATCACCTCATCGAGTGAAACGGAGACATTTCAGGTTTATCAACGCAATAAAGACCTGGTAATTTACCTACCTATAGCTTCAGCTAATATATGTTCTTTGGATATTGTCATTCCGTTCTCAGCCTCTTCACCGGGTTCACCATCGCTGCTTTGATCGATTGAACACCGACTGTGACCAGTGTAAGGATGATGCGAGGCATTCACAAACGGATGCCAGGAAAAGAAAACATGGCCTGCCGGACGCGAAACCCAACCCAGGCGGGGGAATGGTGAATCGGTAAGGATGTATTCCGCATTACTGATAGATGGAGTTATAATGCCATAATTATTCTTGCGTGAATTCTAATTATCAGTTCTACTTCATTCATTCACAGCAAAGGCACGGATCTGAGAAATCAGCCAGCTATTTTCCTTTCGTACAAGAATATCGATGAACCGATGATGCCGGACTTCAGCAGACAATTTTTCGGCTGATTCTATAAATGCTTCACCGTCCACCACTGCGACATCATCGTTGACAAAAGTTATTCGTATAATCCGGCTCGTATGTTTTGAGCCACTGGCCTCCTTTGTTAAAAAGTTACTGAGCAATTTGCGAATCTCAGCTTTGCCAAACGCCTGATCTCCACGTGGACTGATCAGTACTGCATCATCCATGAAACAAGCCATTAAATTTTCGATATTTCCCTGCTGCCAGGCAGCGTCATAAGAGGCTTCTGTTTTCCTGATTAACTCTTCATCGGGTTTTCTATCGGTATGTTTATTCTCCGCCATAGCTTCAGCCTTTTTTCCTGGCATCAGAGATTTAATTACAAAACCCGCCAGGAATCCAATGATGATCATTATAGGGATGACTGCATTTTTCATATCGGCTTAAAACAGTTTTGACAGCAGGTGACAGCGATACCAAAGTAAAGAATGTCTGGATAAATCAGCAAATCTGGAATTCCAAAGCAAACCTTTGTACCACATAGTTGACATAGAAACATAGGCACATAGAACAACACTATGATCCTATTGTGTCTATATGACCCGTGTGGGTAAAAAATCTTGTACCACATAGTCAACATAGAAAACATAGGCATACAGAAAAATCCTTTGTGCCTGATGTGCCTCTATGACCTATGTGGTGAGATTTGTTGGCAACTCACGAAGTGAGTTTGTAACGAATAGTTTATGACCCGTGTGGGTAAAAATCCTGTACCACATAGTCAACATAGAAAACATAGGCATATAGAATAATCGTTTGTGCCTGATGTGCCTCTATGACCTATGTGGTGAGATTTGTTGGCAACTCACGAAGTGAGTTTATAACGAATAGTTTATGACCCGTGTGGGTAAAAAATCTTGTACCACATAGTCAACATAGAAAACACAGGCATATAGAATAATCCTTTGTGCGTGATGTGCCTCTATGACCTATGTTGTGAGATTTGTTGGCAACTCACGAAGTGAGCTTGTAACGAATAGTTTATGACCCGTGCGGGTAAAAAATCTTATACCACATAGTCAACAAAGAAAACACAGGCATATAGAATAATCCTTTGTGCCTGATGTGCCTCTATGACCTATGTGGTGAGATTTTTTGGCAACTCACGAAGTGAGTTTAAAACGAATAGTTTATGACCCGTGTGGGTAAAAAATCTTGCACCACATAGTCAACATAGAAAACACAGGCATATAGAATAATCCTTTGTGCCTGATGTGCCTCTATGACCTATGTGGTGAGATTTGTTGGCAACTCACGAAGTGAGTTTGTAACGAATTGTTTTTGCAGCAAATAGGCATAAAAGCCACAAAGGTAGTCGGCTGTTCCCTATTGCCTATTGCCTATTGCCTATTGCCTCCCCTCATTCCATTCTTAAACTCTTCACCGGATTAGAAACCGCTGCTTTGATACTCTGGAAACTGATCGTGATCAATGCGATCAATATCACCAGCACACCCGATGAAGCAAACATCCATCCGCTGATCTTAATGCGATAAGGATAATGCTGCAGCCATTTGTTTGCGGCCATATATGCAAGTGGAGACGCAATGATCAATGCAATAATGATCAGCTTTACAAAATCAGTCGACAGTGTGGTAACGATCTGCTGCACCGATGCGCCGAGTACTTTCCTGATGCCGATTTCCCTTGTTCTTTTTTCTGCTGACATAACGGATAATCCGAATAACCCGATGCAGGAAATGAAAATCGTCAGTATCGCGCCGGATAAGATGATCTGTTTCCATTTTTCAACATCTGCATATTGTGTCCTGTTTTCATCGTTCTTGAAAACATAACTGTATGGATTCATCGGGTAGAGCTGTTGGTAGGTTTTCTGTATCCATTTCAGACTCGCCGCTGCGGTGTTGGGTTTTATCCTGATATAACAGGTTCCGTAGGTTCCGTTCATGGTGAACAACTGCGGTGTTATTTTTTTGTTTAGAGATGCGAAATGATAATCTTTCACTACTCCAATCACCTGGTAGGTACTGTGATTGGAAGTGATGAACTCGCCGATGGGATTGTTCCATTTCGCAGCTTTTACAAAACTTTCATTCACGAGTACTGACTTCGTTGTATCGGAAGGAAATTGGGGTGAGAAATTTCGTCCTGCAACCAGTGGAATCTTCAATACATCAAAAAAATTTCCATCGATGATTTCATTCTGGAAAAAGATATTGGCACCCGCCGAATTTTTTCCGAGCGTTCCCCAGCTGCCTGAATTCTTTGCAGTAACATTTGCGATACCTGAATTCTTCTTCAGTTCACTTTCGAACACCGCAACATCAGCAGCTTTCAGATCCTGTTTGTTGACCATGACAAGATCTGAATCATCATAACCCAGTTTTGTCCGGGTCAGTAAATCAAACTGTGCATAGATGACAGCAGTGGCAATGATTAAAAAAGACGCCAGGGTAAACTGCAACACCACCAATGATTTCTGCAGGTAATTTTTCCCTGCGACCTGGAAACGGCTGTACAGGGTTTGTACGGGATGATAACCAGATAAAACCAATGCCGGATAAAAACCTGCGAGCAAACTTGTAATAGTGTACAAAACAAAATAACCTGCAATTAATTTTCCGTCGAAGAAATAGGAAATCGCGAGTTGTTTATTGGCCAGCTGATTAAACAATGGCAATAAAGATTGTACCAAAGCAATAGCCAGCAGAAAAGCAATCGTGCAGAGAAAAAACGACTCGCCGAGGAACTGGAAGATCAATTGTTTTCTGTCGCTGCCCATCACTTTACGGATGCCGATTTCTTTCGCCCGCTTAACGGATCGGGCCACTGTGAGGTTCACAAAATTGATGCAGGCTATCAGCAGTATAAACAGCGCAATGCCGGAAAGAATATAGGAATACACCGGGTTGCTGGAGGCTGACAATGTTTTGTCTCCAAACGTATCCATGGTGTTCAGGTGCATTTCCCTGACCGGTTGCAGAAAATAAGTACCCATGGAAAACAGATCCGCATCACCGCCGTCGTTTCTCAGCATTTCAAAAAAAGTCGACCTTGCATCGGAGATGTAAAAGTTCTGCATCTGCTTCTCTACTGTCTGCCGGCTGGCCTTTTCATCCAGTACAACAAAGGTGGTCAGGAAAGAATTGAACCAGTTGTGGGTGTCTTTCGCATCTGCTTCAGAAACTTTGAAAGGCATCAGCGTTTCAAACCGTATGGAGGAATTCTGCGGACTTCGCCTGGCCACCGCCGTTACTTTGTAAGGAACAAAACTGGTATCCTCTTTAACCATCAACGTTTTGCCTGAAACATCAGTAGAACCAAAATATTTTTTTGCAGCGTCTTCGCTCAGCACAATGGAATTCGGTTCGCTCAGACAGATTTGTCTGTTACCTGATAATAATGGAAATGTAAACACAGAAAAGAAATTGGGATCCACATGCAGCACACCGTTCTGTTCCTGTACTTCATTTCCTGTTCTGATGTCTTCCGTACTACCCTGCACCCGCACAAAAGATTTGATCCCCGGCACATTCTCCGAAAACCTGGGTCCCTGCAAAACACCGGTGGCACCCACCTGATCACCTCCTTTTGCCTTTTTCGCGATGCGGTAGATATTGTTCACGTTGTTATGGAACCTGTCAAAACTCACTTCATCTTTCACATAGAGCATGATCAGCATCGCGCATGCCAGGCCGATGGTCAGTCCGGCAATATTGATGAAAGAGTACACGCGGTTACGGGCGAGGGTTCGGAGAGTGGTTTTGAGATAGTTGCGGAACATGGGGGGCTGTTTTAAGTACTGTAAGGAGCTATTAGTTTGCCGGCTTCTTTTATTGTTAATAATCAATTGAATACGTCATTGATTTCGGGTAAAGATGTACGTTTTCAGGACAGAGGTGTGCGATTTTTGGGACGATGGTGAGAAGAATAGGTTAATTTTTTTACGTGTTGATTCTATTTCCGGTAATGTTCAGGATATGTATTTATCAATATTGAAGATAACCTGCCATTATTTTGAAAATGCCGAAAGGCATCAAAAATTATACAATCTCACTGAATAAAATATGGTAATATGCAATAATACTTCTATTTGTTGTAATGTTTTAGATACATCATTATACCAGCCCAAATACTAATCAATCCCATAGTAATATTTATAACACGGCTATGATGTTTTCCCCACAATTTTTTTGAATCATCATAAAGAGACATCCAAAGAGCGTTTCCCTTATTCAGAATTCCTAACACCAAAGAGAGTGTTCCATAAATCAGTAAAAAAGCTAAATAAAATTTTTCCATTGTGTTTTTAATTTCAAAGCAAGACTCATTTATAACTGGTCAAACCAGACCAAATTTAGAATCGATCAAGTTTACTCTAACTCCGTTTTCGTAAATATGTCTTTGCCGTCCCGGTTAATTCTACTTAACTGAATTTCGCTTCGCCATAAATTTCTCATAAGCTTCTTTTCCATCGAAACAGTTGGCGCCGCGTTCTGTTATGAAATTTTCCCTAAGCCAGACATGTAACTGGTTTGTAATTTTTTCGAACTGATCAGACTTGTCCTTTGGATTTCCTTTGTCGAGATACTGGGTGCAATAATTTATATAGTACAACAGGCCATATCCCAGCATTACTGTAGGAGCTGACAGTTGTATGATCTCATTTTTTCGCCAAATACCATCCTTCAGATATACTCCATTTTCGCCAGCAATGTCTATAAGATGTGCCGCTTCAAACTCACCTGTAGAAAAATAAAAATTCAGGTATTTATGATTAACAGTAATTATTTGAATCGTCTTCTCGAAAGAAACTTTTTCAAATCTTCTTGTATTTTCAGGATGCTTCCAAAACCAGCAGTAAACATTTAATTTCAACCCGAAAAAAATGAATTGCAGAAAGTCTTTCAAATTATTAACTGACCAATAACTTGTCAGTTCCTTAAATCTGTACCTGATTCTCGGTTTCTTACAAAACCTGATCGGATTTTCAACCAGTTCTTTTGTAGGCGAATAATCAATGCCAACAGACATCTCCTCTGATATCTTTCTACAGTTCGTGCAGGTCGTTTCCACGAGAATTTCCCCGATATCATCAGTACTTTCTCTTTGAGTATAAACAAAATGAACAAAAAAGTATTCATTTTTGCATGCACACTTCTTCTTTTTAGGATACCCTTCTTGTATCAGGTCATACCAATGGTCTATACTGTCCAGGATCAGGTAGTTTTGCTCATCTTTAGTTGTCAGAAGTCCTACTCCATTATTTTTAATCAAGCGAACCTGGAATTCAGTTGCCCCATTTTGAGTAGATATATTTTTAGTCAGTTTTTGTTTCACTATTTTAATAGTTGGTTATTTTCAACTCCGATGAAATATAGACGTAATGGGGATTTTCCGAATAAAAACGCACTGGCACTAAAATACGAAAAATGGCAAAGGTCATTTTTCAATATCCATCCGTGTTCCAGATATTAGGGATAACATCTGATCTGTGTTCAGGTCGGAACGGAGACATTTGTGTCCCGCATTGCGCAGGAGCCGATGTCAGCAGCAGAATTTTTAATTTAAGGCTGGAAAGATTTTCCCATCGGTAAGTCGCTCATTCCATGTGTCATACTTTGATTGGAATTATATAATACACATTCATTTTAACTTCTTTAAAATCATAAGGTTTTGAATTAATAACCCAAAGCTCATCTGTGTGAATGTCGATGAGGATATATTCGTCAGGCCGTGTGCGCCGATGTTAGGTGTAGGCCTTATGCCAGAAGCCAAGTTACCAAATTCGTTATCTCTACATGGTCTATTGGAAGAACCACATTTAGGTCATCTGTGTCAAGCCTCGCATTGAAATTTGCCCAACCCATTTCATTTTTAGGTATTCCGCCGAGATGATTTTCTATTGCCCCTTTAGTCCAAATGTAAATTCCTGACGCCTGCATCTTAATTTTTAAAGATGCTAGATTGGTCTGAATTGCAGCTTCTTGTGCTAATAGAGCAAAAGCTTCTGAAGCAGTTATGGCACTGCCTGCTTTTGTCGGCCAGCCATTATTTAGCCTAATTGAATGTGTCGGAGCAATTGAAGCAAGATGTGTTTTTATTGCATTTACATCTGGGTCGTTCGCAGTTAAGAAGCCTTGGTTTTCTCCCTCCTTCAATGCATAATCAAGGTCAACAATAGCTTTTGTTGGCATAGCCATTGCAGTTAATACTTCAATTGTTTTTCTAGTACTTCCTGAACCGTCGATTGGAACTAATGCCGTTTTATGAAGTCCCAAGGTTAGCCCTGACACCTTTTGAATGATTTTCGGAAGAAGTTTATTTTCAGTTTTACCTTCTGCTAATATTACTCTTTCAGCAAATAGGATATTCGAGGAGTTACTTAATGAAAAAATAATTCCAAGTTGACTTGGATGTGCTGCAGCAACAGTGGCTATAGCAGTTCTTAATGAATTTCTTTTGTGAGTTCCAAGAGTATCATTTTTTCTGATAAGCAAGGTATTTTCAACGTCATTTGATGTTATCATAAAAGGCGAGTGCGTGGAAAATATAACCTGATAACCTTGTGTAGACAATGTTTTAAGTGCATCTCTTAAAACCTCAATTGCTTGTGGATGCAAATACAATTCTGGTTCGTCTATCAACAGAATCGTATTCGATGTTTGTTGACCTGAATTCCTCTTAATGTCTGCTAAATGTCTAACTAATGCCATTTGAATTGAGCGTTGAGCTCCATGACCAAGTGCGGAAACATCTTTCCCTGCAGGGTTAAGGTTTTCAAACACTTTGATTGTTCCTTTAGAAAATATTTCTTTTAACTCCGGTGTGGGAATATGTACTTTTATATTTACTCCAGGAAAGAAACACTCAACTTTTCCATTAACGGCTATATCAAAAGCATTTAATTCTGCCACTCTTGAAACACCATCTGCATCCAAGAGGTCTTTAATTCCATTTAAAGCAGTTTGAACCTGTGTACTATAACTGGTTTGAATCGGACCAATGATTTCCCCCAGCAGCTTTCCAATTGTTGTAGTGTTTTTACTCTTACTGACATCTTCTTCTGCATTTTCCATGGCACCAATATGAATTGGTTCAGGGAAAAGAACTTCTAATGCTTGTGGTAAACCTGTGGGAGGACTTCGCCATTCATTTACATTACCAATATTTGCTGGGTCTCTAACAAGCAGTAAAACTCCTTTTGTACCTGTATTTGGCTGTGCTTGAGTACGTTTTATATGCAATGAGTCTGTAAATAAATATGGTTGAATGGCTGTCTGTTGATTGCCTGGTAGTTGTCCTAAAATAGTAGCAGAGATTCCACTTATTTTACCTTCCATTTCAACTGCAATCACCTTGTCATGAAATGCAGTTTCTGGTAACGGGCCACCTCGTAGTATCCACTTTATAGCCTCAAGGATGTTTGATTTTCCAGCATTGTTATAGCCAACAAGAGGTGTGAATGCAGAAAGTTCTAACGTCTCACTTATAAGCGATTTAAAGTTCCGAATCGAAATTTCCGATAGAATATGTGTCATGTCAGTGATGGTATGTGTAAGGCCTACTGCTTACGCCGACGACATTGCGCAGTGCGGAAATTCAGGTTCCGTCTGCTCGGGACGTCAGCCGAGCAAAGTTATGTCGTCGATGTTATAGTCCAAAAGTCGATTCGCGTTCATGTCGCCAGAACCACAGCTGGTCTGTATTTATGTTAATTAGAATATATACTTCAGCCGATATTGCGGGAGACCGATCTTGTTCGTTCACTTTTATTGCTTAATATTTTTTAATTCATCAAACTTGGCTTTCATTGTTGCATTGCCATGAGTTAATTTTTTTATTGTCAAATCATCGGCTTTGTCATTTGCCAGTCTTAATTGATTTTCACTTGTTGTCAATTCCTCCTTTACTTTTTGCATTGCAGCTATTGAAGCGTCTATTTTTTTTATTGCTTCTTGAAAATGACTTTGTGCAGATAGATAGTTCTTTGAAAACCCATCTCGAAACTTGTTCAATTTTTCTTCAAATTCTGTTATGTCCAAATTCTGATTTCTTACCTTAGCAAGTTCAGTTTTATACTTTAATGAATTCATAGCTGCATTGCGAAGAAATGTGATGACTGGAATGAAAAATTGTGGTCTAATAACATACATTTTTGAATACTTATGTGACACATCGACTATTCCCGAATTATAAAGCTCGTTGTCGCTTTCCAAAAGTGAAACAAGAACTGCATATTCACAACCCTTTTTTATACGGTCTTTGTCAAGTTTATCAAAAAAGTCCTCATTCTTTTTTTTGCTTGCAGTTTCATCTCCTTCGTTTTTCATTTCAAACATTATTGAAATAATTTCCGTGTCATTCTCATCTATCTCCTTGAAGATATAATCGCCTTTAGTGCCTGAACTTGCGTCATTATCCTTTTCAAAGTATGATTTTTGAAATGCGGTTGGACGAAGTTTACCAAACTCAATTTCGCAATGTTGTTCAAGGGTTTCTCCTAACATTTTTGTCGAAAGTTTTTGCTTCATTTCCTTTACTCTTGCAATTTCATCATCCTTGTATCTTATAATCACATCTTTGTTTTGTAACTCTGCCGTATACTGTTGCTTTAGGAAATTTTCCAAATTCTGCTTTTCCAGTTCCTTGGTTTTTACCTCATTTGCTAATTCATCTCGCTCTTTCTCCAACGGTTTTGTTGCTTCAGCTATAGCCAACTTCTTTTCCATTTCTAGTTTATCGAGCTTTGATTGTACTTCTATTAATTCTTTATTCTTTTCTGCAAGTTGAGTTGACAAGGCGATTTCGCTTTCTGCTTTTAGTTGAATTATCTGCCTGTCTTTTAATTCTTTTTCTCGTTCCGCGGTTTGAATTGCTTCTGAAACTGCAAGCCTTTTTTCAGCTTCTGCTTTATCAATTTTAGCCGCTAATTCAGCTATAGCCTTGTCCTTTTCGCCTAATTGTTCTGCCAATAATTTTTCATTAGTGGCTTTCAGCTGTAAAATTTCCTTTTCTTTGATTGCAAGCTCAATTTGCTGGCTATTTTTCAAGGTAGCCTCAGCGAGTTTTATTGCCTCAAGTTTATCTTTCTCTGCGAGGTCTAACCGACCTTTTATTTCTTGTTCAAATTCACTATCTCTGACTTGTTTTAGAATATCGGCAAAACCAGCTTCATCAACTTTAAAAGCCTTATTGCAATTTGGACATACTATCTCATTCATGTATTTAGATTGTTTTTTGTTTTAGTCTTGGTGAATGTCATTAAAAGTGAAGCACAACGCCCACGGCCTTACGCAATACGGGAATTCATGTTCCGTCTGCCGGGGATTTCAGCTGAGTAAAGTTATGTCGCAGATGTTATATTCCAAAAGTCGATGCATTTTTCAGTTGCTCGGACAAGCAGCGCTTCCATGCAAATGTCGACTAGGATATTTTCGAAAGCCGTATTGTACAAGCCCGATGTTGGGCGCAGAACATTCACAAAGAAGTTTTTCTGTCAAAAATAAAAGAGATTGATTGGAATAAGGGTTGTCCTCATATTTAATCCTGCGAAATGCTATTTCCCAATGGCAAGAGTTTAAATGGCTCAATAAGGAGTAAAATTTGTTTGCTCAAGCTATTCCAAGAATAACTGCCTCTATCAGCCCAAGAAATGCTCGTTGCCATCTGGCTTGAAAAGTTCTCAAGAAAAACTTTTAGCAATTCATCGTGGTTAAATAAATACCAGATGTCTTTATAAGGGAATGCAATAAAAATGTTTTTTATTCAAATATTTTCTGTCGAACGAAAGCCTTCCTTTTAATTGGACTTTTATAAAGGTAGATCCGTCAATATGTTGAGCTAGAAAATCAGCACCCTGCCAATCGTCGTCCAACTTTATCGAGGAAAATCCGTAATCGGCCAAAATACCTGCAATTTTTTGAAAATTATATCTTTCTCGTTGCCTACTATTTAAGTCGGTGTATTTTATATGATTAAGCTGCATAAAGAAGTTTTAAAAATTCCGAATGGAAGGTCTTTTTACGCGTTAAAAATAAATTTTACCCGATCCCTCACTCTCAATCTTTACTCCCTCCCCCTCACCCCCATCATCCCCACCCCAAATACCGCAAACACCACCGCCGTATACAAACTGATCTTACCACCTCCAACGGTCAGCCAGTTGTTAAGCAATAAGATCACGGCTACAATCGTGAAAAACAATCCGATCACAAAACTGAGCTGATTGAGTTTTTTGTACATATCCTCAATTTAAAAAAAGATGATGTTTAAAATGATGGTGGCAAGCAAAAGAATTATTGCGAGCGGACCGATGCGCAGATACCATTTGCCTTCGGCGTATTTCGGTTTGTCGGTCAGCGAATAGACCAGCCCACGGAGTTCGGCTTCGGGTTTGGGTTTGGTCATCAGGCTCACGATGATCGTGGTGAAAAAATTCACGATCCAGGAAACGCCGGCAACGATAAAGGCCTGTCCCATTCCGCTTTTGATTTCATATATATTCGCGATCCAGGCGCCCTTGCCTTCCGCGAGTGTGAGGCCGTGCGTGAGCGCTGCCGCCAGCGTACCAGCCACCAGTCCCCAGAAAGCACCGTGACCCGTGGTTCTTTTCCAGAACATGCCCAGTAAAAATGTGGCGAACAGAGGGCCGTTCACGAAACCAAAAACCAGCTGCAGGAAATCATTGATATTATTAAAGCCTTTCGCGATATAGGCCGTCGCAATCGAGATCAGAATTCCCGCCACCGTTACTATCTTGCCTACCCGAAGATAGTGTTCATCGCTTTGTTTTTTGACGAGATAAGGCTGATAGATATCATAAGTGAACACGGCATTAAAAGCCGTAACATTCCCTGCCATGCCACTCATAAACGAAGCCATCAGCGCGGTTATACCAACTCCGAGCAAACCACTCGGATAATAATGCGCGATCAGCGAAGGCAGGGTCATGGTATAATTCAGCTGTCCGTCGGCTTCTACCGGTATCGAATAGGCGCTGCCCTGTTTCATCAGTGCAATAGCAATGACACCCGGCAGCACCACGATCAGCGGCATCAGCATTTTTGGTATCGAAGCGACGATCGGCGTGAGCTGTGCATCGCGCATGTTGCGGGCAATCATCGCACGCTGCACGACCAGAAAATCCGTGCACCAATAACCGAAACTCATCACGAATCCCAATCCGAAAATCAGTGACATGAAATGCAGACCCATCGGGTTATCGTTTGCATTGCCCATGTACTTCCAGGCATGGGTCATCTCAGGCGAGAGCTGTGCTTTGATATTTGCCCATCCGCCGGCATCCTGCAAAGCCACAATCACCAGTGGTGATAAACCCATCACAATTAAAAAAAACTGCAGTACTTCGTTGTAGACCGCACTCGTCAATCCACCTAAAAACGTATATACCATCACGATACCCGCGGCCACCCAGATCGATATATCGAAATCCCAGTGCAGAATGATCTCGAGCATTTTCGCGAGTGCATATAAAGAAATGCCGGAAGAGAAAACCGTCATCACTGCAAAAGAGATAGCATTCAATCCTCTCGTCTTTTCATCGAAACGCAGCTTGAGGTATTCGGGTACCGATCTCGCCTTGCTGCCATAATAAAACGGCATCATGTAAACGCCGAGGAACAGCATCGCGAATATCGCACCGACCCAATAGAAGTGCACCGTCATGATCCCGTACTTCGCGCCGCTGGCGACCATGCCGATCACTTCCTGTGCACCCAGGTTGGCGGAAATAAAAGCAAGACTGGTGATCCAGAGCGGAATGCCTTTGGCACTGGAAAGAAAATCCGAACTGGACTTGATTTTCTTTTTGATGAGGATACCTACACCAATAACAAAAATGAAATAGAATACGATGATTAAGTAGTCGGCAGTAGTCAGGTTCATGTGGATCGTTGAGTTGAAATGGCGATTCACAATATAAGGGTTTTTATAAGAGGGGCAGAGGGCAGTGGGGAGTGGGCAGAAAGTTCAAACGACGAATTGATATAGCGTTTAATTTCAAATCATTTGAACAACAAACCGCAAAGAAACAGCCAGGAAGCCGCAGAGGAACAGCCGGGATAAGACCTAACAGGTTTTCGAAAACCTGTTAGGTCTGGAATCGTTTTTCTCTGTATTTTCTCTGTGGGCTGTTTGCTCGGCTGTTCCTCTGTGGTTTGACTTTAATAGGCCGAAGGACGAGTGGCAGAAGGCGAATTGAGAGAGCGTTTAAATTCAAACCATTGAACAACAAACCACAGAGGAAACAGCCGAGGTTCCACAGAGCAACAACCGAGGAAGCTCTTACCTAGAACCTAAAACTTACAACCTATCACTCTCTTTGCATTTCCTTTGCGGGCTGTTTTACTTTGCGCCCTTTGCGGTTTGAATTTATCTCTGATGGCACCATCATACTCTCACAACTACTCAACCTTTTGCCTTTTACCCCCGATAGCTATCGGGGCCCACTTCCCCTGCCCCTTGCCCCGATTTCCTTTTCTCCCAAAAAATGCAGAACTTCACAGACAGTCATCAACAAACCAAACGATTGTTATGTCCAACAAACAATTCACCGAGCAGGAAATCAATCCGTTGAACAGTCTCGACGAATGGGAAGAAGCCGTGGTGGAAAGATACCCGGAGCCGGATGTTACTGCAAAATCAAAGGAAGAATACCGCAACTACTCCGATCCGGCGCGTGATACCGTACGCGAGTTTTACCGGCTGAATCACACCTACCAGACCTATGATTTCGTACAGGAGAAAAAGGCCGATTACCTGCGTTTCAATAAAAAAGAAATGCCCGTATGGCAGGCTTTTGATTTCCTGAACCAGCTGGTGGATGATTCTGATCCCGATACCGATCTTGATCAGTTTCAGCACCTGCTGCAGACATCAGAAACGATCCGCCAGGATGGTCACCCCGACTGGATGGTACTGACCGGACTGATGCACGATATGGGAAAGGTGCTTTGTCTTTTCGGTGAACCGCAATGGGCCGTTGTCGGTGATACGTTCCCGGTAGGTTGCGGATATTCTGACAAAGTGGTGTATCCTGAATATTTTAAAGACAATCCTGATTATAATGATCCGCGTTTCAATACGCAGCTGGGTGTATACGAAAAAGGTTGCGGATTGAGGAATGTACATATGTCGTGGGGACATGATGAATATGTGTACCAGATGATGAAAGATCATCTTCCGGAAGAAGGATTGTATATGCTTCGTTTCCACTCTTTCTATGCATGGCATCGTGAAGGTGAGTTTGATTACCTGCTGGATGATCATGATCGTGAGATGCTGAAATGGGTGAAGTTGTTTAATCCTTATGATCTGTATTCAAAGACGCCTGTTCCTCCGGATTGGAAAGCGTTGAAACCGTATTATGAGGACCTGGTGGCGAAATATTTGCCGGATACGATTAAGTTTTGAGGCAGGAGTTGGGAGGCAGGAGGAACAGCCCTGTAGTTATCAAGTTTTGAGTTTACAATCTTTAATAGTTGACCCTCGTCTGATGATGAGGGTCTTTTTTTTACGTACGAATTACGAGTGCGAAGGACGAAGTAATTTATACAATCTATGTTCTCTATGTATCTATGTGGTTCAAAAAAAATGAATCACTAAGCGCTGATTGCATTTCATCTATGAAAATGGCCTTCGGGCCGAAAAATTTGAACCACATAGAAAACATAGAATAACATAGACACATAGAAGAAATATATTCTGCAGCTGATTTTCCTGATAAAAGATTCATTCTATAGACAGGCAAAAACCAAAACGCAAAGCCAACAGCCAAGTAAAACAGCCCGCAAAGGAAATGCAAAGAAAGTGATAGGTTATAAGTTTTAGGTGGTAAGTAAAAACTCCCTCGGCTGTTTCTCTGCGGCTCCTTGGCTGTTTCCTTTGCGGTTTGCTGTTCGGCTGGTTTGAATTTAAAGACACTTATAATTCGCCACTCGTTACTCGGCCTTCGGCCTTTTAAAGTCAAACCGCAAAGGAACAGCCGAGCATACAGCCCACAGAGGAAATACAAAGTAGTTATAGGTTATAAGTTTCATGTATTAAGTAAATTTTCCTCGGCTGTTCCTTGGCTGTAGTCCCCGGCTGTTTTCTCTGTGGTTTGCTGTTCTAATGATTTGAATTAGAAATCACCTACAATTCGTCCTTCGACACACAGCCTTTTTAAAGTCAAACCACAGAGGAACAGCCGAGCATACAGCCCACAGAGGAAATACAAGGTAGTTATAGGTTATGAGTTTTAGGTTGTAAGTATTATCTCCCTTGGCTGTTCCTCTGCGGCTACTTGGCTGTTCTCTCTGCGGTTTGTTGTTCAAGGTCTTTACATGGCATCGACTTATCATTTAATTATCTACTTAACCCCACCAGCACATCACAGTTCCTCCGATACTTTTTCTACATTTAGATTCTGATTAAAACTATTGAGGTAAATGGGTCGTTTCGTCGTTTGCTTGTTATTCATCATTGCTTCGTCTCTTTTCAATCCGTTAGCCGCGCAAACTGAAGGTGGTAATGGTTTCTGGCTCTGGACATTCCTCGGACGTCTTCACCCGATGATCGTACATTTCCCGATCGGATTACTGATCATCGCTTTTGTACTTGAACTGATCGCTTCCAAAAAGAAAACAACAAAATATCTCCCTTCAATAAAAATTCTTGTTGCAGCTGGTGCATTGTCATCACTGATATCTGTGGCATTCGGATTTATGCTCGCCAATTCCGGTGATTACAGCGGCGACCTGCTGACTTATCACCAATGGTCCGGCATCGCCACTACAATACTTGCGTTGCTTTCCTGGTTTGCCTACTCGAAATTTTCTGTGCCGATGCAGAAATTGCTGTCAGGCATAACCGTAATTGCGGTTATACTCGTTGGCCATTTTGGTGCGTCGATGACGCACGGTGAAAATTTTCTTACGGAAGCATTACCCGGTCAAACTCCGGAACAACCTGAAGGAAAATCAGCTTTCATTCTCACAAAAAATTCCGGTGACTTAAGTGAAGCAGATAAACTTGAGCTTAATCTGCAGGTGCGTACCATCATTGCCCACAATTGTACAAGTTGCCATGGTGAAGCAAAATCAAAAGGCGATCTGCGACTCAATTCAAAAGAAGCGGTTTTTACAGGTGGAGAGAATGGTAAAATCATTGTTCCCGGCGATCCCCAGAACAGTGAAATGCTTCGACGAATAAAACTCCCGCGAGGTCATAAGGAAGCGATGCCGGGAAAAGGAAAGGGCCTGACCAAAGAAGAAATAGAGATCATCGAATACTGGATAAAGAAAGGCGCACCATGGCCGGATGGCGATCTGAAAAGTATTTACCGGGTTGCAGAAATGGCTCCCCGCAATCCTGAAATGCCTGCTGCAGTTCAAGGACTTGAATCGCCGATTGATCTTTATGTCGATCAGTATTTCGGCAAACATAACATCAACTGGCACCGCAGGGTTGAAGATCATATTTTTATACGAAGAGTATATCTTGATATTATTGGATTGATTCCAACGCCTGATTCAGTAGAAGTGTTTATCAGGAATCCGAATCCCGGAAAAAGAGAAGTTCTTGTAAACAATTTACTCAACCGCAACAACGACTACGCTCAACATTGGCTGACTTTCTGGAATGATGCACTGCGTAATGATTATACCGGTCCCGGATATATTACTGGTGGTCGTTTCGATATTACGAAATGGTTATACAATTCGCTCCGCGATAACAAACCCTATAATGTTTTTGTGAAAGAGCTGATCAGTCCGGATAAAGAATCAAAAGGTTTTATCAAAGGCATTACCTGGAGAGGAACGATCAATTCCAGTCAGACCACCTCTATGCAGGCGGCACAGAATGTATCGCAGGTTTTTTTAGGGTTGAATTTAAAATGTGCATCATGCCACGACAGTTTCATCAGCGACTGGAAACTGGAAGACTCATACGCATTCGCCAATATTTTTTCTGACAGTGCACTCGAGATTAACCGTTGCGATAAACCGACAGGGAAAAAAGCAGGTACGCGAATTCTGTTTAAAGAACTCGGACAAATCGATACCAATGTGGTTACTGCCGAAAAGATGAAGCAGCTGGCTGAATATCTTACGCAGCCTAAAGATGGAAGATTGTACCGCACACTGGTGAACAGGATCTGGGCCCAACTGATGGGCAGAGGTATTGTGGAGCCGGTGGATGAAATGGATAAAGAACCCTGGAGCCAGGACCTGCTGGACTGGCTGGCTTCTGATTTTGTAGCGAACGGATATGATATTAAAAAGCTGATCTACAAAATTGTTACTTCAAAAACTTATCAGCTGCCATCGGTGGGTATGAAAGATTATGAATCGATTGTTTCCTCTGAATATGTTTTTACGGGCATGTTACGAAGAAGGCTAACCGCAGAGCAGTTTACGGATGCGGTGGGTAAATCATTAGAACCTTTGTATGGCGACAGTGTAATTGTATATAATCTACTTCCAAAAGATCTTAAAGGACAGTTGGCATTTCCACGTGCGGTACTGGTAAAAAATGATCCTTATCTGACTGCCTTGGGCCGACCGAACCGCGAAACAGTGTCGACGAGTCGCGTGTCGCAGGCGAGTTTGTTGCAGGCGCTTGAACTAACCAATGGTGACCGTTTCAATAATGCATTAAAGACTGCAGCGGTAAAATGGAAGGAGCGGTATCCAGATAAGAATGAAATGATTGTTGCAGTGTACAGGAATACACTCGGCAGAGGTCCTACAGAAAGCGAACAGGAGCTTGCTGGGAAATTACTAGGCGACTCACCTAATGAGGCAACTGTACAGGATTTTCTTTGGGCGATGACTTTGCATCCGGAGTTTCAATTGGTATTTTAGGATTTGTTTTGAACCACATAGTTCACATAAGGCAACAAAGGCACATAAGAGTAATTAAACTTCCTATGTGCCTATGTAAGCTATGTTGGCTATGTGGTTCAATTACAACTTGCAGCCTTTTTTTGAACCACATAGTTCACATAAGGCAACAAAGGCACATAAGAGTGATTAAATTCCCTATGTGCCTATGTCGTCTATGCTGGCTATGTGGTTCAATTACATCTCGCAGCCTTTTTTGAGCCACATAGTTCACATAAGGCAACAAAGACACATAAGAGTGATTAAATTCCCTTTGTGCCTATGTAAGCTATGTTGCCTATGTGGTTCAATTACATCTTGCAGCCTTTTTTGAACCACATAGATCACATAAGGCAACAAAGACACATAAGAGTGATTAAATTCCCTTTGTGCCTATGTAAGCTATGTTGGCTATGTGGTTCAATTACATCTCGCAGCCTTTTTTGAGCCACATAGATCACATAAGGCAACAAAGACACATAGAAACTTCTCCGTTGTTGGTGTCTAACTTAAACCGCGGGCTGTTCCTCCCCCTCTTTCGCGAAGCGAGAGAGGGGGAGGGGGTGAGTCAGTTCCATCCTCCCCCGAGCGCCTTATAAATATTTACCTTGGACTGCATCTGCTTCAACTTAATCTCGACCAGGTCGATCCTCGATTCCAGAGCTTCACGCTGTGTCAGCAACACTTCAACATAATCTGCTCGGGCAGAACGGAAGAGACTATTTGAAATATTAATCGACTGCGTGAGAATGTCTACCTCTTTTGATTTGGTTTCAAAACTTTTTGTGAAATTATCTATCCTGTTGAGCTGATTGATCACTTCAATATGTGCATTCAGGATCGTCTGTTCGTAGTTATAGATGGCCTGTATCTGTTTTGCATTTGCATTGAGATAATTGGCCTTGATCGCGTTCCTGTTGACCAGCGGAGCGATCATATCACCAGCCAGGTTGTACAGGATCGATTTTACATCAAGCAGGTACACCGGGTTGAAAGATTGAAGTCCCACGCCGGCGGTTAACCGAAACTGCGGGTAAAAATTTGCCTTCGCTACTTTGATATCCAGTCGTGCAGCTGCAAGCTCGAGTTCTGCCTGGCGGATGTCCGGACGGTTCACCAGCAGCTGGGATGGAATACCAGCATTCACCACACCAAATGCCATATTATTGAACGAAGCAGAATTTCTCTCTATCGGCTGCGGAAATCTGCCCGCAAGAAAATTGATCCTGTTTTCGGCTTCAACAATTTTCTGCAGGATTTCATACTGGAGATTCTGTGTATTGAGCAGCTGCGCCTCAAAACGGTTTACCGCAAGTTGTGTAACCTTCGCCGCTTCTTTTTCCAGCTTGATTACACTGAGCGCGTTACTCTGCAGATCCATATTCTGTCGCACGATACTCAACATATTGTCGAGCGCCATGAGTTCGTAATAGGAATTTGTAATCTCTGCTACCAGGTTCGTCTGCAGGAAATTTCTGCCTTCTGCCGAAGCTGCATATCTCAACACAGCGGCCTTCTTTGCATTTCTCAATTTCTTCCAGACGTCCAGTTCCCATGATGCATATACACCCACCATAAAATCAGGCAGCGGTTTTGGGAACTCTTTCCCTGGTTTGATTTCCAGGTTTTCTTCTACGGCACCATTGCGTGTGTACTCACCTGATTTATCAATACCGATTCCGGCACCCACATTTACAAAAGGAAGATATTCCCCTTGTCTTGCCCTGATCTCATTTTTACTGATGTTGATTTCCTGCAACACGATATTCAACTCCTGGTTATTTCTCAGCGCTGTATCAATCAACGCTGAGAGATAAGGATCAGTAAAATATTCTCTCCATTGAATTTTTGCAGAATTGGTACTGTCCTGGGCGCTGATATAGCCCGCAGGTGTGTTTTTATTTTCCGGTCTACTGGTAAGCTCTGGTGTTTTACATGCCCAGAACATACCCATCAGAAAAAACAGGACTAAGTGTTTAGGCGATATTTTCTTTACCATTTTTATTTCTGATTCGTGAGATTAACTTTCTTAATTTTTTTAGCAATGCCTGTTCGGAATGACTTTCAACAAAGTCCTCACTCAACGGATTCTCATCTTCGTCCCGGATCAGTTTTCTGCCTTCCGCTATCTTACCAAAAATGTAGTACAGACCAGGTATTACAATAACTCCGAAAATGGTTCCGAACAACATACCACCCAATGCGGACGAACCGATTGTTCTGTTACCTACTGCACCAGGACCTGTTGCAACCACCAATGGTATCAGACCCGCAACGAATGCGAATGACGTCATGAGGATCGGGCGGAAACGCACTTTGGCGCCCTCGATCGCGGCTTCGAGAACCGTCGCGCCCTGGTTGTGTTTCTGAATCGCAAACTCAACAATCAGGATCGCATTCTTACCAAGCAGACCCACGAGCATGATCAGACCCATCTGCGCATATACGTCATTTGCAAGACCCATAAACTTCAACAGGAGGAATGACCCGAACACACCCACCGGTAGCGAAAGCAATACCGCCAACGGAATGATGAAGCTTTCATATTGCGCAGCGAGTACGAGATAAACAAATACGAGCACAACAAGGAAAATGTACAACGCTTCATTTCCTCTTTGTGCTTCATCAAAGGAAAGTCCCTCCCACGCGATATCATATCCCTGCGGCAGATCTTTTGCAACTGCCCTGATCGCAGCAATGGCATCCGCACTGGTATATCCTTTCGCAGGCATACCTTTTATTGATGACGAAGTATACAAATTGAAACGTGTGATTTCATTCGGTCCCTGCGTTTTCTTCATCGACATGAATGAAGAATATGGAACCATTTCGCCATGATCATTCTTGATGAAAAGATTCAGGATATCGCTTGGCAGTTTTCTGAACTCAGGTGCGGCCTGGGTATATACTTTGAAGAAGGTATTGAACCGCACAAAACCCTGTTCATATGAACTACCAAATAAAATGTCCAGGTTCTCCATCGCTTTTCCGATGGATACACCTTTCTGCATCGCTAGTTTGTTATCTATTACAAGTTCATACTGAGGATAATTCGCCGCAAAAAATGTAAAGAGCCCTGTAAGCTCCTTGCGTTTCTGCAAAGCGGTCATGAACTCTTTATTGATCTTATCGAATTCCTGGTAATCGACGGTTGTATTCTTATCCAGCAAACGAAGAGAGAAACCATCAGAAGAACCATAACCCGGAACGGCAGGTGGTTCGAAGTACTCAATTACAGCTCCGATGTCTTTTGTTTTTTCCTCGAGTTCTTCAACAATCTCTTTTACGGAGTGATGACGATGCGACCAATCTTTAAGGTTGATCAGACAGGTGCCCGCATTTGAACCGCGTCCCTCAGTCAAAATCTCATAACCGGCGAGGGAAGAAACAGATTGAATACCGTCAACCTCTTCTGCAATTTTCTGCAGCTTTCTCGCTACATCATTCGTTCTTTCCAACGTTGCACCGGGAGGGGTCTGGATGATCGCGTAGATCATACCCTGGTCCTCATTCGGGATAAAACCTGCAGGCAATGTTTTATCAACAGCAACAATGCCGACGCAGAAAAGAATCAATGATCCGTAGGTAACGACCCTGCGACCTGCAATCGCTTTTAATAGGCGTGTGTACCTTCCCGTTACCTTATCGAACTTGTTATTGAACCAGTCGATAAACATATTGATCGGCGTCTTCCTTCTTTTTCTGCCATGCGGATTCTTCAGGATCATTGCGCACAATACAGGAGTAAGCGTAAGGGCCACCACACCAGAGAGTACAATCGACGTTGCCATCGTGATGGAGAAGTTGCGATAGAAAATACCCACCGGACCGGACATGAACGCCACCGGAATAAACACCGCCGTCATCACCAGTGTAATAGCTATGATCGCACCGCTGATCTCACCCAACACTTTTCTCACCGCCTGGTATGGATTCAGATGTTCATCATGCATTTTGGCATGCACCGCTTCTACCACCACTATCGCATTATCCACCACAATACCAATCGCCAGCACCAATGCAAACAAGGTCACCATGTTGATCGTGAGACCAAAAATCTGCATGAACAAAAATGCACCGATCAACGACACAGGAACTGCTAGAATAGGAATAAGCGTCGATCGCCAGTCTCCGAGAAATATAAATACCACCAATGCCACGAGTATAAATGCTTCAAGCAAAGTGTGAAGCACTTTATCAATCGATGCATCCACAAACTTTGATACGTCGTAGTTGATCTCGTAACTCATCCCTGGCGGAAAGTCTTTCTTCAACTCCTCCAGTTTCTCTTTCACCTGATCAATTACTTTACTTGCATTACTACCGAAGTTTTGTTTCAACACGATAGATGCAGCGGGAAATCCATCTTTATTGGAATAGATATCGAAAAACTCACTACCCAGTTCTACTTCCGCAACATCTTTCAGTTTCAGAATTTCACCGTCAGGATTTGCCTTGATGATGATGTCCTCATATTCTTCCGGAAGATTGAAACGACCTTTGTATATAAGTACATACTCCAGCGACTGAGCAGTTTTACCGGATGCCTGTCCAAGACGTCCCGGCCTTCCGATCACACTCTGCTCTTTCATCGCATCCATCACTTCCTCGGTGGAAATGTTATAAGCCCGCATTCTGTCGGGCTTGAGCCAGATGCGCATGGCATACTGGCGACTACCGAGGATCTGCGCGCGACCCATACCTTTTATCCTCTGCAATTCAGGCAACACATGCACGTTCGCATAGTTGTACAGGAATTTTTCATCTGCATCTTTATCCTTGCTGTACAGGTTCACATACATCAACATACTCGGCTGTATGGGCGTGATCACCACACCTTCTCTCTGTACCAGTGGCGGAAGGTTATTCATAACCTGGTCCACCCTGGTTTTTACGTTTACCACAGCTGCATTGGGATCTGTACTTGGATCAAAAACTATCTGAATGGTGGCTTCACCTGCGGAGGTAGCATCAGAAATAATATACTGCATGCCCTGTACACCATTGATCGCTCTTTCGAGAGGAATCAAGGTTGATTTTACAAGTACATCAGCACTGGAACCAGGGTACGCAATAAAAACCATAACCCTTGGCGGAGCAATTTCCGGGAACTGCGAAATCGGCCTGGTATAAATGGCCATCATCCCCAGGAAAATAATAGCAACCGATAACACGATCGCCAGAACGGGTCGTTGTATAAATTTGCTGAACATGATTGTTGATTATTTAATGCCGACTTTATTCAGCATGTAATTCATTTAATTCAGACATTACTTTGTTGGGATCTTCAAAATCATACTGGATTTTATCTTCGTTCTTCACCTTCCGTAAACCATCCAGTAAAATTTTGTCTTTTGCAGTAAGTCCTTCTGTCACGACGTAGAGGTGTGGCAATTCCTGGCCGACAGTTATCTGTCTTGTATGTACAACATTTTTGTCGTCAATGACAAAAACGAATTTTTTATCAAGAATTTCAAAGGTGGCTTTCTGCGGAATGATCAAAGCGTGCTTGAGTGAAATCGGGATCAGGATATTTCCTGTTTCACCATGCCTGAGTATACCTTTTGGATTCGGGAAGGTTGCCCTGAAAGCGATGTTTCCAGTTTCGTTATTGAAATCAGCTTCGATGGTTTCAATCACTCCAATATGATCAAACATTTGTTTGTTTGCCATCTGCAGATGCACTTTCTGCATACTGTCTTTTTTCGTTTTGGAAGCATAATCCAGGTATTCAGCTTCAGGTACGTTGAAGTACACCCACATTTTACTGTTATCTGAAAGTGTTGTGAGCAATTCTCCTTCATCGATCAAACTTCCAAGACGTTTCTGGAAGCGATCCATAATACCATCGAAGGGAGCACGTATTTCTGTAAAATCAAGATGTGCCTGTGCAAAGGAGAGTTCAGCTTTTGCTTTGTCGAGCTTTGCTTTTGCAAGTGCTAATTCATTCTGGGATACGATATTGCTGTCGGCCAGACTCTTGGTGTTTTTGTATTCGATCTCCACAAAATTCATTTCTGCTTTTGCTTTTTCCAGTTCTGCCTGGTAGAGCAAGGGCATGATCTGAAACATCGGTTGTCCTTTTCTCACAAAATGACCTTCATCCACATAAATTTTCTGCAGATAGCCGCGCTCCTGGCTTCTCATTTCAATATGATTCGCAGCGTGTATCTGACTTACATATTCTTTATAAATCAGCGTATCTTTTTCAACAGGGCTGGTAACCAGGAATTTGGCCTCCTCCTCCTTCTCGATTTTCTTAGCCTGACAAGCGGACAATAAGATGATGGTAACCAGGCTGGCGAGAATATATATCCTCTTCATTAAAATATCAATTTAGGTTGATGAATGTTGGAAATAATCATTCACTGATGAACCAATGAATGCATCAATAGTATTTGGTCAGCATGGTTTGCACCATAAATAAAAATGATCTTTGACCGGGAGACTAAGAAAGAAAACTCTTCCAGGAACGATGCAGAATAAAGAAAGGAACCGAACTGCGGTTCTGAATGGAAGAATTGATTTGTAAGAACTGGCTTTGTAAAAATGAATTGTCTGATGGTTCGCCAGTAAAATATTTTTCAATGAAATGATGCAGGTGTTTACCGATCTTCAATTTAGAAACTTCTTCTTCATTGAGCTCAGCTTCTTTTTCGCGCGAATCTTCTTCATATGGAAAATCCGCTGCTATCTGTGTGCCTGCGCCAGCGTGAGAGATCTGAATTTTTTCGCCTTTTGCTCTTGCCTGATTTCCTGAGTGGAAGGTATGGGCAAGGGCTGAGAACTGTTGTAATGAAAAAACAACAGTCAGAAAAGCAACAAAACAGAAGTTCAGGGTTTTTCTGTTACAGAACCTGCTTCTTCTTTTCAACTTAAAATTGGTATGCATTCCTGTTCAGCGAAACTAATGAGTTGCAAATGTAGAAAAAACACCTTCCGATCCGGCAAAATATAGTTAAATGACGCAAATTGTACGTCAAACAGGCAATTATAGCAATCGGGATTGAATCGTTGGTGATTGATCTGTATCACTTTTCCCCTGTAAACCAGGGTTCTGGTGATAGCGGGTGCTAATATACAGATTTATATTTAGTAAGTTGTAAGTAGGGAGTAGTAAGTAGGGAACAGCACGCTTGAAGAGGGTGCAGAATACGGAATACAGGAAGGAATGGAGAAACAGAAACAGAAACAGTGAGTAAAAACAGTAACAGGCGGTAGTCATTTCCAACCGTTGGGGCTTTTGTAGAGACATGGCATGCTTTGCCTCTGGGAGAAACACAGAATACAACATACAGGAAGAAAAAGCATCCGCTTCAAACAGAAAACCGGAAATAGAGTACTGTCTGCAATTCATCCTGATAACTGCACCTGTTCTGACAACCGATAACTCCTGTAAACTGGCTGTTTTACGCCTGCCTGCCGGCAAACGCAGGTTTAACTTTTTACGTTTAACTTTAAACCAATCAAACGCTGCCACAATCAACAGGTAAATTGCAGAGAATGAGTTCATTTCGTAACAGGAGGGATTTTTTAAAATCGTATGGTGCTGCAACGCTGGCCGCGATGGCAGCGGGTGCACCTGTTGCACATTTTCTTTCCGGATGTAAAAATGAACAACCGGAAAAGAAGATCGTCCTTCCTGAAAATTCTGCTGACACAGTAATTCTTCTATGGCTTGCGGGCGGAATGGCACATACAGAAACTTTTGATCCGAAAAAATATACACCGTTTGAAAAAGGACTAGAAGCGAATCGTGTACTGAGTACGTTCAAAGCCGTGCCGACAAAACTTGATGGAATAAGTTTTTCAGAAGGACTGGAATCGATTGGGAATGTGATGGATCGCGGAACATTGATACGTTCCTATGTCGCTGCGGATATGGGTTTCATATTGCACACGCGACATCAATTCAACTGGCACACCTGCTATGAGCCTCCGCAAACTGTTGCTGTACCACATATGGGTGCATGGATCGCGAAAGAACTCGGACCAAAGAATAAAGTCATTCCCGCATTTATTGATATTGGCCAACGGATGACCGTAGGCGAAGCTGAAGAACTGAAAGCTTTTCATTCTGCCGGATTTCTGGGTAGCGAGTACGGCCCTTTCCAGATCCCTGATCCGACACAGGGACTCGAAGCAGTACGTCCGCCTGTGGGTATGGATTCCACAAGATTTGAAAGACGCAATCAGTTGTACAATGAACTGATCAATAAAACGGTGATGGGAGAAGTGGGAAGTGATTACCAGAAAGAATCACTGAAGCGTTCGATGGAGCAGGCATATATGCTGTTGAATTCTCCCGAAGCAAAAGCATTTGATCTGAGTCTTGAACCAAAAGAATCTTATGATATCTATAATACCGGGCGGTTTGGATTGGATGTCTGCTTGCGAGGAGACTTACAGAACAGGGAGCAAGATTTATCAGCGTGACGACGGAGTATGAACCCTTCTTCGGATTTGATACTCACGAGAACGGGCACACGCGTATGATCGGAATGAAAAAAATGATTGATGGCCCGATATCACAACTCGTAAAGGATCTTGAAAAATCCGGTCATCTCGACAGGACATTAATAATTATAGCCAGTGAATTCAGCAGGGATATGATGGTAGAAGGTCGTCCTGATGCGAAAGTACAGGAGCAGGTAACACAGCCGGAAGTGATCCATGACATGAAGTTTTATGGTATGCATCGTCATTTTACTGATGGTGGATCCATGCTGATGTTTGGTGGCGGAATAAAGAAGGGATTTGTATATGGCAAAACTGCTGATGAGCGCCCATGCAAGACGATAGAAAATCCCATTAAGATCGACCAGGTTCACCAGACGATGTACCATACACTGGGCATAGATCCCGAAACAAATTACGAGATTGAAAAAAGACCTTTCTATACGACGCCTGATGGGAAGGGTAAAGTTGTGAATGAGCTGCTGATAAAGCCTGCAACGTTGAACGTATAACGTTTGAGGTTAAATGTAGAACGTTAGAGGTTGCGGTCATAAAAGTCCTGCGTTGTCTGTTAATTATTTTAGTGCTGAACAGCATAACACGGAGATACAGCCGAGTGTTTCACAGAGGAACAGCCGATACGCGTTTTTTGTAGAGACCCATGCATGGCGCCTCTACAAAAAAACTTCTGTATTTTCTCTGTGAGTTGTTTCTTCGGCTGTATCTCTGTGATATGACTTTCATACGAGCGCCATAGTCTAATACTAATGATGCTTACTCACGCTTTAACTTAAAACTTACAACCTATCACTCCTTTGTATTTCCTTTGCGGGCTGTTATCCTGGCTGTTTCCATTGCGGTTTGAATTTCCTGCGAACACCGCGTTACAAAATCACCTAAACACAATCATACACTTACTTATCACCTATAACAAATAACCTAACACCTGCAAGAACGTACGTTCTACGTTCAACTTTATACGTTAAAACTTTCCGCGTTCATATTGCTTCGGCCACGCAATATTCTCCTTCAGCTCATGCGCCGCACGCAATGGGAAATACGGATCTCTCAAAAACTCACGCGCCATCATAATGAGATCAGCATCGCCGTTCACAAGAATGGATTCTGCCTGTGCAGCATTTGTGATGAGTCCTACTGTAGACACCATGATGCCCGCTTCTCTTTTCACTTTTGATGCAAATGGTAACTGATACGCAGGTCCTGCCACAATTTTCTGATGCTCCACCAAACCTCCCGATGACACATCCAATACATCAGCACCATGATCTCTCAACACACGCGCCAGAGCCACAGCATCCTCAGGGTTCCATCCACCTTCTGCCCAGTCATAACCAGGTATCCTGACAAACAATGGAATATCATGCGGTAAAACTCTTTTCACCTCCTCAAACACCTGCAATAACAAACGGGACCTGTTTTCAAAACTACCGCCGTAAGCATCCTTCCTATGATTCGTTAACGGAGAAAGAAACTGGTGCAACAGGTATCCGTGTGAAGCGTGAATCTCGATAACTTCAAATCCGGCTTTGATCGCTCTTTCAGCTGCGGCCCTGAAATCACCAATCACCTTCTGTATGCCTGCATCATCAAGTGCTAACGGTTTCGGATAGTTGTCAGCATAAGCGGTTGCCGCTGGAGCCACCGGCTGCCATCCACCATCAGCAACACTCACAGCACCGCGACCAAGCCATGGCACATTCGTACTCGCTTTTCTCCCCGCATGCGCGAGCTGGATTCCTGCCACTGCCCCTTGTTGTTTCATGAAAGCAGTGATCTGTGATAATTTCCCGATATGCTCATCTTTCCAGATGCCCATATCTTCAGGCGAAATACGTGCCTCAGGCGAAACGCCTGTTGCTTCAATGATGATCAAACCAGCACCACCCACTGCCCTGCTGCCGAGATGTACAAAATGCCAGTCGTTAGCGAAACCATCTATTGATGAATACTGGCACATCGGCGACACCACGATACGGTTTTTTAGTGTGATGCCTTTTATAGTTAATGGACTGAATAGTTTTGACATAACCTGTTAAATTCAAAATTTTCAACTTAAAAAAATCATTAAACGATGCAATTTCTGTA
The DNA here is from genome assembly GCA_029269725.1 of Pollutibacter soli. Classification (GTDB taxonomy): domain Bacteria; phylum Bacteroidota; class Bacteroidia; order Chitinophagales; family Chitinophagaceae; genus Pollutibacter; species Pollutibacter soli. Next base: position 86,888 of record JARJHS010000011.1, read on the forward strand.
TTTGAATTTAATAATTCGCTACTCTGCAATTTCATTCGTCGCTACGACTTCCCGTTTCTCCAGTAATGGAACAATTTTCCCGATGACGATTTCTTTAAAATGCGGTGAATCCCGATGTTCATTCACGGCAGTCTGGTCAGCATAACCTTCAGATAACACAATTGTATTCCTGTCAGCAATGCTCTGATGAATTTTATAAAAAAGATTTCCTTTTTCGTTACGGCTTGCTTCTGCGACTTCTTTGAGCAGGGACAATACATTTTCCGTCTGACCATCTTTCACCTGCCATGTGGCAAAAACATAAACAGCATTGGTATTCATATTTCAAATTTAAAAAGTTTACATCGACGTTCAACGTTCTACGCCTGTCTGCCGTCAAAGGCAGGTTTTACGTTCTAGGTATTACGTTCTACGTTCAACGTTTAACGACTCAGCAAAGCAACCATCTTCTCCCCTACTCCTTTCGCTGATGCAGGATTCTGACCTGTTACCAATCGTCCATCTGTAATGCTATTGGCAGACCAGGGTTCAGCAGCGTGGAAAATCGCCCCCTGTTTTGTTAAGGCTGTTTGCAGATCGAATGGCACATCTGGCCTTGCATAATTGTCCTCTTCTTTTGTTGTAAATGAAGCAATGTTTTTTCTGCTGACAAGAAATGTGCCATCACTGAGTTTCACATTCAGCAAAGCAACAGGACCATGACACACAGCGCCAACGACTCCATTTCTTTCATACGTTTCTGCGATCACTTTTTTCAGCAATGCATTCTCCGGCATATCCACCATTGGTGCAAGTCCGCCTGGTACAAAAATGGCATCATATGCTTTCACATCTACATTTTCCAGCTTTACCGCTTTCTGCATGGTTGCCCAACCCTTACCGGTTAAAAATTCAAGATTGTCAGGATCTCCGGCAAGGTTCAATGCATCAAGATAAGGTGTGTCACCGGAAAGGCTTGCAAAATCCACCTGGTAGTCAGCCTTTACAAATTCTGCATAAGGATGCGCCACTTCGGGCAAAAATGTTCCGGTTCTTCTGTTATTAGGACCGATCGAATTTGCGTTTGAAACGATGATGAGGATTTTCTTTTTCATGACTGCAATTTTTTGTTCTGATGAATTTTTGTTGATAAGTCAAAATTATTCTGCATTGCAGCCGATGAGGAAGGAGATGGATCACTTTTAAAAGGTGATTTGGATCACATTAGGTTGGACGTTCTACGTTCAACGTTCAACGTTCTACGTTCAACGTACGGGATCGATTATTTGTTAGCGTATAAACGACTCAGTGTTTCGCGGCTCACGCCGAGATATTCAGCTATGAGTTTTTTGGGGATTCGTTGCAATAAATCAGGAGAGAGTTTTGAAAATTGCTCATATCGTTGCTGAGGTGTACTTGACAGCAGCATCGCAATTCTTTGCTGAAGCGCAACATAGCCGTTGGTAAGTTTCACACGGAAAAAATGTTCCATCTTATGCAGATCCGCAGAAAGTTTTTCGCGTCCGTGGAGAGTGAGGCACAGAACCTCTCCCTCTTCAATACATTCTACGAACATTGTTGCGGGTACCTGTTTGAAATAAGCAATATAGTCCGTCATCCACCAGTTCTCCCGGGCAAATTGAAGAATATGTTCTTTCCCGTCCATGTCAACATAAAATACTTTGAATATCCCTTTCACTACCAGGTACTCAAATTTCACATCATCACCTTCATGAACGAGGTACTGATTTTTGCGGACTTTTTTTACCGTGAAAAAAGTTTTCAACTGCCTGAATTCATCTTCCGTCAATGTTACTATCTCTTCAATATGTTTTCGCAGATTCTCCATTGGGTTGAAAATAAGAAAATTGAATGAAGTCGGGGAATTCTGCACAGTTGATTATCCATATCCATCCGTGATCTCACATAAAATTCCCGTTTCTTCATTGCCGACCTTCCCGGATTTCTCGGCTAATTCAGGATTGTATCATCAGCTACTTAGACAAAACTCACATCGAAAGCAGGGAACTGGAAGTCCGGGAACGGATATGATAGCGGGGAAATAACGGAAACGGGTAATTGCTAACAGCTTTACTATAAACTAATGCAGAAGATGATCAGATCGATTTCAGAATCAATCCAACAATTGCAGCCAAAAGAATAATGACCGGCTCCTTTAGTTTCTTGTACCTGATGAGCAGCAGTATGGTGATCACAGCAATGATTAATGCAGGAATATCAGTAATTGCGCGCAACGAAATGACAGCTACTGCACCCGCAAGCATTCCTATCACAGAAGCCGTAATGCCATCAACAAAATTTTTGATAACAGGTCTGCGTCCATATTTTTTGAAATAAGGTGCAGGGATAACGGTAAATAAATAACAGGGAAGAAAAGTAGCCAGCGCTGCTACAGTCGCGCCGGGAAATCCTGCCACGAGATAGCCAATAAAACTGACGGTAATCACTACAGGTCCGGGCGTGATCATCGCCACTGCTACTGCATCAAGAAATTCCGCTTCGCTCAGCCAATGCATTTCATTTACAACTTCGCTGTGGAGAAAGGGAATAATTGCCAAACCGCTGCCAAACACAAATGCACCTGCTTTTCCAAAGAACAATGCAATCTTTTCTAAATCTTTCGGATCGAATTGCCAGAATCCTGTATTCAAAATAAAAAGCCCGTTACGTACAACTCCAACTTTTTCTTTACTGCTTTTGTAAAGCGCATATGCGATACCACACACCACACAGATCAGGATATTCTCTTTTTGCGTGTACACAGTGATTGTCGCCGACAAGATGAAAAATATCCATAGCATCCAGCTTTTCTGAATAGCTGCGGGATTTATTTTTCCGATTGACTTTTCAATCAGCCTGTAACAGCTCATAATAATTATCCCCACGACAGCGGATCCAACTCCATAGAAAATTGCCTGCATCCATGATAGCCCGCCATACATTTTGTATGCAATTCCTATGATCACCACCATCACAAAAGATGGCAGGACAAATGCCAATCCGCAAAGTGTTGCTCCTAATATCCGGTAATGAATAAAGCCGATATAAATACTGAGCTGAGCCGCCAGCGGACCAGGCGCAAGTTGTGCCAACGCAAGCCCGTCGCGGTAGTCTTCTTCAGAGATCCATTTGTTTTTTTCTACCAGGTCGCGGTGCATATAGTTCACCAGTGCAACCGGCCCGCCAAATCCGGAATAACCCAGTCTGAAAAAATAGTTGATAATCTGTGAAAGTGTGTATGTTGGAGCTTCCTGCATAACAAGTATTGTAACCCTGTCTTTAATTCGAAAAGATCAGTTACAAACATTCAATAAACAGTACATCAGGAATAGAACAGAATATACGATTTGTAAGAATTTTACTTTCTTTTATCTTTTATCTCTCTGGCTGGAGCCAGGGACAATTAAGTCACCTGACGTACCCAATAGATGATGTCAATTCCCTTACAGACACATGCTCCTAAACCGACAAACCCATCATCCATTGTTTTTTAAACTGTGATGGATTTTTGCCAGTCACCTGTTTAAACACGCGTGTGAAATGACTCTGGTCCGAAAAGCCGGTCAGGTACGCAATTTCAGTAAGAGAATATTTATCCTTTTGAATAAGCTCCTTCGCTTTATCAATTCTTAATTTCCGGATGTACTCACCAAAAGAAAGATCATCAAAATACCTGGAAAATTCACGGGAGAGATAGGATGGATTTAATTCCAGTTCTTTTGAAATTCCGGTAAGCGAAAGATTCGTATCGATCTGATCCTGGATGATAGCTTTCAGCTCCCCTACCCATTCGGGTGTCTTCTTTCCTTTTTGTTTTTTACTGATATAAGTTTTATATACATCAAGGAAGATAGAATCGACCGGGTTTTGTGTATGTTTTTCTTTAATCAGATATTTTGCCCAGCTGTAAAGTCCGTCATATACAATCATCCCCTGTTTCAATAATTCATAGTCATCTTTAATGTTATATGCAAGCCCTGCTGAAATGGCCCATAAACCTGATGACTGACTTGCCAGGTTGTGTTTGTCAGTATCAGCACCCCTCACAATGGGTGCAAGAATTTTCAACGCAGGATCTGCTATTTTGTGTTTTGAAATGATAAAATCAAAAGTGCATTTGTCGTTGTAGTGCGTGTATTCAACACCCGGCACATCAAAAGGTATCGCCTTTAATTTTATTGATTGTGTGATTACCTCGCCAGGTGCGCAAAAAATAAATTCGGCGGTATCATCAACAAATCTTTTGATCAGCCAGGGACAGGCGATGCGGTCAATTTTAGGTTTTTCCCGCGTGATCCATTTCATGATAGTGATTAGGTTTTAAAGCTAAATGTATACGTTAAATCGGTATCATATAGCCACAAATATTTCCGTCGGATTCGCCTTTTTGGCAAATTTCTTTTTCCCGCAGATCGGCGCAGATGGAATACACGCAGATCATCGCAGATCTTTCAGCAAATCTCTCAATCAGCGAAAATCTGCGTGCCTTGTAATCTGCGGAAATCTGCGGGAAAAAAATGACGCCACGGCAAGTGAAAACAGGCAATGGAAAACAGCACTGATTCATCCTACAAGGATATGGCTGAAATGAGTAAGTGCAGTCAATCGGGCCGCTGTTTATTTATCGTGAACCAGAAACAGGTGAGTACAAATTTTCCCGCAGATCGGCGCTGATGGAATACACGCAGATGTCGCAGATCTTTCAGCAAATTTCCTCTTCAGCGGAAATCTGCGTGCCTTTTCATCTGCGAAATCTGCGGGAAAAAAATGACGCCACCGCAAGTATCAGCTAACGAGACGAGGGCAAACGAAAGAATACGCGATAAACATACAGAAGTCCGATACCCATTACTTTTTCACTATTCTGAGGTCTTTAAAATAACCAGTCGTCCCGATATCCACCCATAAACCTATCGATCCATGCTGAGTTGATCCTTTCATTTTACTTACAATCATCGTCGAATACTTTGCATCATTGATAAAAAGTTCTGCTTTTTCACCCTTTACTTCCAGCCTGAAAACAATCCACTCATCGATATTAACAGGCGCAGAAGTTTCATACATACCTGGTTCGGTTTTGCGCAATGTGTCGAACTTGAAACGGGGATATGAATAATACTGCACGGTTCGATTCCTGGCCAACTGATTCGCCGATCTGCCGACCCTGGGTCGCAGGTAAATGGATTCAAATGCAGTATCATTTTCAGCAATACGAAATGCAATTCCTATAAAACCCTGCGCAAACTGAAAGGGCGACGGATCCTGTATCCGGCTAAGCATTTTGACTTCGATAGTACCATTTTCAAAATCGAGATCCTTCAGCTTTACATAGGTTGGTTCATCAACTGTAGATTCCAGTCGATTTACATCAAAAGGAATTGCGTTCAGATCTCTTTCTAGTTTAAGGACTTGTTTTCCATCAAGCTTTGAAACAGATGCAATCACATTTTTCGCCTCAAAGCTTTTGCCTTCAAATTGGATTATTTGCGCCTGTGTACAATTTGCTGCCACAGAAACAAAGCAAATCAGGAATGCAGACTTTATAATTCTCATGATAGTATTTTTCTTTGGATGACTTGTTCGTGTTTTATCCGGCGAATGAGTGCAGTTTTTCCTTTGCTTCTGACAGCGTAACCGTTTTTCCGAGTGCGCCGTATTCATGCAGATCGCCAAATACTTCAATCCTGATAGATTCGTCAATACCACCAATACGCAATGGTTCGAATCCTGAGTCACGAATGAGCTGATTGATATCCCCGTTAATGCTTTCATCGTCAGAAGCATAAAATAAAACTGATGGCTCCTGTTGAAAAGCTTTTTTCTTCAGCGACTCAACCCCAAGCGTACCGAAAGCCTTAACGAGTTTAGCACCGAGAGGCAGTTTCGTAGAATTGATTTTTCCCGCTGATTCATCACTACCGATAATTTTTTTAAAGCCGCTATTGTTATCCGGAGCAATCGGATTTGAAGGATCGATGATTATTTTTCCTTCCAGTTCAGCTTCATATTTTTTCATCAGTTCATCTATCACATTAAACCAAACGGCGAAAACAATGATATCTGCTGCTTCAATTGCAGTTGATATGTCTGCTGATTTTGCAAGTGAACCGAGCGTTTTCGCAAACGATTCTGCTTTCTCCAATTTCCTATCTGCCATAATGACCTGACGATTCCCTTTAACAAGATTTCCTGCTATGGTAGTTCCGATATTTCCCAGCCCGATGATGGCTACGTTTAATTTCTTTGTCATGTTACCTGATTTAATTGTTTTAAATAGTTGCCATGACAAAATTCAATCACGGTCGCCCGGCAGCAAATGACATAGTTTAAGAAATAGTCTTAAACTGGTTTAAGATTTTTTGGTTTGCCTATTACGCAAACGGCTCAAAAATTCAGGAGTAATACCAAGATAAGATGCAATCTGCGTCTGCGGAAGCCTGTTAGTGAGGTTGGGATATGTGGATACAAAATATTGATACCGATCTTCGGCAGTCGAACTGATCGTTTGTAATAAGCGTTTCTGCAGACTTACAAAACTATTCTCTACAAGCACCCTGAAAATCCGATGGAATTTCGGGGCGCTTGTGTAGAGATTTATTAAATCAGTACGACTGATTTGTAATACCACGGAGTCTTCCAGGGTATCTATAGTAAGTTCCGAAGGAGATTCAGCATAAAAACTTCCAAGATCTGAAATCCAGGAATTCTCCGCAGCAAACTGAAGAATATGTACTAATCCTTTGTCATCTATTTTGTACATTCTTAAACAACCTCTAACCACAAAATACAGGTGTGTACAGATATCTCCTTCCTGCAGGAGGTATTGTTTTTTCCGGAATAGTCTCGGATGGAAACTGGCAACAACAATATCTTTTTCGGCCTGATCAAGAGAAATCAAACTCACAAAATGGGAAAGCAAAAGATCAACAGAAGATTCCAAACCCTCAATTTTCATTCACTAAAGTTAAATGTTCTAAGGATTAATAAAACCCCGGACATCTCCGTTCTCCTATTGCTGGTTTAATTTCAATACCTCCGCAAGTTCAATCAGGTTCCCCCAGGGATCAGAAAAAAAAGCCAGACGACGACCAATCACTTCCAGGTTAAAAGGTTCACCAATAATTGTTACATCTCTTCTGCGCAATTCTGCAAGCGTTTCGTCAACGCTGTTCACATTTATACAGAAATGATGATACCCTGCCTGGTGTAAACTTTCATTCAGATCGCTATAATCGGGTTGATTGGCAGGTGTGCCCCCAGCAAGCAATTCAATCCAGAAATTATCATCTGTTGCAGGTGCCAGGTACGCGAGCTTCAGATCCCCAAAAGGCCATTCATGCACGATGCGAAAATCGAGTTTTTCAGTATACCATTTTTTGCTGATCTCAAAATCCGGAACCCTCACCGCAACATGACTTCCTTTCATATCTGCAAACTTGCTGCTGCTGTTGAGGGCGGGTGTGTTGACTACTGTTTTCATTTTAGTTTGATTTAGGATACAAAGATGAAAGCAGGCAGACGCCTCATTGCTATTGAAACCAAAGCAGAACTTATGAATTTCAAAGACGATAAGCCTTTCGGAATTCTGATGGCGTAGTCCCCGTATTTTTTTTGAAGAACGAATTGAAATTGGGCTGATCAGCAAAGCCAATGCTGTAACCAATATCCTGCAAACTCCAATCGGTCTGTAGCAGTAATATTTTTACTTCTTCCAGCAAACGATTCCGTATATGCGTACTGATATTTTGACCAGTATGTTTTTTCAGTAACGCATTCAAATGATTCGGATGTACTGATAGTTGTGAAGCAAATTCCTTTGCGGTCCTGATTCGGATAGGTGAAGTATAATTGATGTTTGTGGTTTCTTCTTCCAGTAATTGAAAAAACTGATGGATATACCTGAACTCGTCAGAAACAACATCCGGTTTGGGAAAATTGCCAATCTTTAAACTTTCAATCAACAGCAATTGCAAGTACGCCTGCATAGAATCCTCACTGAATTTATTCCCCGAAAGATCTTCTTCATAAAGCCTTATAAATATCATTTCGAGTTCAGAAGCCTGCGGTTGAGTTAAAGCGATTATGCTTTTTGATTTATCACTAAATACATCATACCTGTCAATAGCAGTTTTTAACTGTGGATGTTTTATAAGAAATGATTTCCGGAACAGGCAATAGAACCCTTTGTTTGATTGGGAAAAATTCTTCCACGAAATAATATCGTTTGGATGTATGAATAATATTGCCGGCTTTTCAATGTAATAAGTATTGAGTCCGATCGTGAAAACGCCAGTGCCTTCCGTCACCAAAAGAATCTTATAAAAGTCACGCCTGTTGGGAGAGATATAATTCCTGCATTCGTGTTCTTTTCTATCAAACACCCGGATGCTCCAATTTTCAAAGTATTCACGAAACACAGGTATCAGGTCGGGAATATTCCTGAGTGTGTCGATTGTTTTGCTGTCAAGTGTTTGCAGGGGCATTTCGATCTTTTTCTGTGTTTAAAACTGATTCTTCAGTCGTTCCTCTTCCAGATCTATCAGGTACAATTGCCAACGTACTACTTCTTCATTTATCTCCGGATCCCTGTTCAGATCAGACAGGTACTTTCGTTGACTTTCGAGCATTTCAAAAAAAATGGGTTTTGTTTTTTCATTCAGCCATTCGTCGCCGGAGGCTTTTGTTTTCTCTTCCCAATGACGCAATAACTTTTCGATCAGCCCGCTATTGGGTAATCCATCATTGAGTTTGCCCTGCAGGAATTGGCGTGTATGTGTCATTAAGCCTTCTCTTAGTTTTTGCCTGGCAACTGCTTCGGGCTCTTCTGTGAATGCGTCAAATAACTTTGTTCTCTTTATGAAATAAGGTAAAGTAAGGCCCTGGATCAAAAGGGTAAGCAGTATTGCGATAAAGGTGATGAAAAGTATCAGGTTCCTGAATGGGAAGGCGCTGCCATCATCGAGATATACCGGGATGGCCAGGGCTGCTGCGAGGGATACAACTCCCCGCATACCCGTCCAGCCCAGCAGCAAAGGAATCAGGAACCTGCGTCGGCTGGAACCGCGGTGAGGCAGTACCGATCGTCGGAAAATATAAGTTGCCAGTAAAGCAACATAAGAACTGATGATCCTTGCGATAATGAGTACTACTGTCACCAGAACGCCATAACCGATCGCTGTCTTTAACTCAATCCCTTTCGATCGCAATCCCTCTACAATTTCCGGAAGTTCAAGTCCGATCAGAAAAAACACAATACCGTTCAGAATAAATACAAAACTTTCCCAAACACTGTAACCCCGGACACGGCTGGTGCTGTTTAAAAACAGCAATCTTCTGTTTGACATATAAAGGCCGCCACTCACAACAGCGAGTACGCCGGAACTATCCACGTGTTCTGCCAGCCAGTACATAAAATAAGGCTCAATAAGTGTCAGCGCGATATCAGAAGGCGCATCTGCGGGTAACCATTTATGCGCCTGAACAAAAAACCATCCGATCAATATACCAATTCCGACCCCACCGATCACCATCCATAAAAACTCAAGTGTCGCATCCTGCCATATAAATTGTCCGGTGCCGACTGCAGCCAATGCAAAGCGGAATATAATCAGTGAGGATGCGTCGTTCAATAAACTTTCTCCTTCCAGAATAGTTGAAGTGGACTTCGGAATCTTTACAAATTTGGTAATTGCTCCAGTGCTTACTGCGTCAGGAGGCGAAACGATCCCGCCCAAAAGAAATCCCAATGCCAGCGTAAAACCCGGTATCAGGTAAGTGGTTACGACGGCTACAGAAAATGCTGTGAATAATACTACGAGAAATGCAAAGCTCCCGATGATGCGCCACCACTTCTTCATTTCCTTAAATGAAATTGCCCAGGTAGCTTCAAACAATAAAGGTGGCAGAAAAATGAAAAAAATCAGGTTAGGATCTACATGAATAACAGGAAGACCCGGTATAAAACTCAACACCAATCCTGCAGTAACAATCAGCAAGGGATAGGCTATCTTAAGTTTGTCTGCCAGCATCTTAAGTAAGACGATGGCTGCGATCATGGCGAGAAAAAAAGGCAGTATGTTTTGCATGAACGAAAATCAGGCTGATGTGAAATTTAATCGCTTTAATAATAAACTTCATGAAAGTCATGAAAATATCGGATTGTGTTTCAGAAATTTTGCCGGCAGGCACTATATCCAGCGGACATTCCGGTTTCCTTCTGATTCTCTGTTGCATACACGAGAATCAGTCTCATGGGATAATAAAAGGGAATCCGGGCGCCAATAAAAATTCATGCCAGCCTGTTTATCTGTTTTCTGGTTCAAATAAACAAGATACTTCACATAGGTTATGTGTTGACCGTGTTATATTTAACATGAAAATTTCTATTGTGAAAATCCGATGCGTATAAACGGTGTCAAATTTCACCGGGTACAAACTTTGTACTGAAATAAATCAAATGCTAAGGAGAAGCTAACTGTGAGGCCATCCTAATAAAATTCAACCCAATATTGAACGACGCATCAAATAACAAAAAATCAGCATTTCCTATTACTGCGGGGATCAGTCCCGTTCAGGCTATGCAGGGAGGAGGGTTAACGGGTGAGCTGATCAGGAATTATGATTGGTCACAAACATCCCTTGGCAATTCAGAAAATTGGCCGCAAAGTCTTCAATCTGCCCTGGGCATCTGTCTGAATTCAAACTTCCCTATTGCCATTTACTGGGGGCAGGACCTGACGCTTCTTTACAATGATGCCTGGAGCCCGATTCCGGGCAACAAACACCCCTGGGCACTTGGAAAACCAGCAAAGGACGTGTGGCCGGACATCTGGAACGATATAGAACCTCAGTTCCGGAAAGCCTTTTCAGGAGTTCCGGGAGGATCTAAAGATGCACTTTTACCTATGCAGCGTCACGGTTATACGGAAGAGTGTTACTTTGATTTCACATTTACTCCTATTTATGGGGAATCGGGTAAAGTCGATGGAATTTTTAATGCAGTAATCGAAACAACTTACCGGGTAATCAATGAGAGAAGGGCGTTTCTCTTACAGAAACTGACCGACGTGATAAATGCGGTGACATCTGCACAAGAAGTATTTCTCAAGACGACGGAGATTCTGGATTCTGCAACTACAGATCTTTCCTTTTTTTGTATTTATCTTTTTGATGAAAACAATTCATTAAGGCTTACCACCGCTTCAAAAAACTTCACTGGCAATTCATGGCCATTCAATCATACCCCGGCATCGATAACTCATATTGAAGATCTGGCTTCGCTGGGAATATCTATTCCACCAACATATTGGCCTGAGCCCCCTACTGAAGCAACGGTATCGCCATTGAAGGCTGCAGATGGAACTGTTTTTGGATATATAGCAGGAGGGTTAAGTGCCAGGAGGAAATATGATAAAGATTACAAATCATTTTTCGAGTCATTGTCAGCCGTAGTAGCGGGTGAATTGAATACGATCAAGGCTCTTGAAGAGCAAACCAAACGTGCGGAGGCACTCGCACAAATTGATAAGGCCAAGACCATTTTCTTCAGCAATATCAGCCACGAGTTCCGTACGCCTTTAACGCTGATGTTAAGTCCGCTTGAATCTGTACTTACATCCGCGACTAACCTCGAAGAGCAGCAACGCAGTAACCTGGAGATATCTCTGCGAAATACACTACGCCTGCAGAAACTCGTTAACACCCTTCTTGATTTCTCAAGAATTGAAGCCGGTAAAATGCATGCGAAATTTGAACATGTTGATATCGGAAAGCTTACAAAAGAACTTGCGAGTTCTTTTCGTTCTGCCATTGAAAATGCAGGAATCACTTATGATGTACAGGCTGAAAATATCCGTTCAAAGGTTGCAGTAGATGTTGATATGTGGGAAAAAATTGTTCTGAACCTGATATCAAATGCATTTAAATATACCAGGAAGGGCAAAATATCCGTCAGGATCAGCGGGTCGGATTCAAAAATTGTTCTTGAAGTAAGCGATACCGGCATAGGAATTTCGCCAGCTGACCGTGAAAAAATATTTGAACGCTTTTATCGAGTGAATAATTCAGATGGACGCAGCCAGGAGGGAACCGGTATTGGTCTTTCGATGGTTAAAGAATTGATTGCGCTTCACCAGGGAGAGATAAAAGTTGACAGTGTACCGGATGAAGGATCAGTTTTTACGGTAACGATTCCGTACCATGATCATCCCGAAGCAGCGATTAGCAATGAAAACAACGGAACCGGTGAAGTAAGTAAGGCTAACCTTGCCTATGTTGAAGAAGCTTCAAAATGGAACAATAATGATTCCTTAGAAATAATTAATCATCAGACAAGTGAGACAAGGCCAAAAGTTTTACTAGCCGATGATAATGCAGATATGCGTGATTACGTTCATCGCCTGCTATCTCAACATTTTGATGTGCGCAACGTTGCCAATGGCGAAGAGGCATTTGCAGTGGCCCGTGATTGGTTACCCGAATTAATATTGAGTGATGTGATGATGCCGAAGCTGGATGGTTTTGGATTACTGAAAAAATTGAAATCAAACATAACGACGCGGAATATTCCTGTGGTTTTTTTATCAGCACGTGCAGGTGAGGAGGCAAGAGTGGAAGGAATCAGCGCGGGCGCTGATGATTACCTTGTAAAACCATTTTCTGCAAAAGAACTTCTTGCGCGCGTCCAGAATCATATATTGATCAGTCGCGTGCGAAGGGAAACAGAAAAACAATTTTACAATTTGTTCCTCCAGTCACCTGCTCACATACATGTAATGAGGGGGCCGGATCATGTTCTTGAGTTTTTTCACCCGCTGGGTATACCTTTTGTTGGTGGCCGGGATATCACGGGAATGAAAATAAAAGAGGCACTTCCGGAACTGGAAGGCCAGGGCTTTTTTGAAATGCTGGACCAGGTTTATCATCAGGGTCAATCGTACTTTCTACCGGAATCAAAGGCACTTTTCACCCGCCCGGATGGAACTGTTGATGAATATTATTTCAATATTACCTATCTGCCATGGCGCAATGTTGATGGTAAAATCCAGGGTGTTCTGCAGTTCACGTTTGATGTAACACAGCAAGCTTTAAGCAATGCCAAAGTGCGGGAAAGTGAAGAGCGCTTCCGACTGCTCGCCACAAGCATCCCCCAAATAGTTTGGACTACTGACGTGAATGGAAAAATGGATTACCTGTCTGATCAATGGGAAAAATTTACAGGAACTCCTGCTGCTGACGGTCTCGGAAATTATCTGGATTTTATTCATGAAGCAGATCGTGAAAAAGTAACACGTGCATTGCATGAATCGACAGAATCGGATCGACCATGGGATTTAGAATTTCGTTTAAAAAATGCAACTGGTGAATACCGATGGTTCTCCGGGCATACTTTGCCTTTGCGGGATGAGAATGGAACTGTCGTAAAGTGGATCGGATCTGCTACTGACATACACAGCCAGAAAAGCGCAAACGAACAGCTTGAAGGATTGGTAGCAGAAAGAACGTTAGAGTTGCGTACTCTGGCTGATGAGCTGACAAAATCAAATCGAGAACTGCTGAGATCTAATAAAGATTTGCAGCAGTTTGCCCATGTTACAAGCCACGATCTGAAAGAACCCATACGAAAGATCAGATTGTACGAAAATCTGGTGCGTACTACCTATAAAGATACCTTACCACAGAAAGGATTGATGTATCTTGATAAGATCGATCACGCAGCGAACCGGATGTCGTCCATGATCGACGGAATTTTGCAATACTCATCGGTTGATGCAGTAAAACAATCCTTTGAGAAAATCAATCTGAATGACCTGCTGATCGGTATAACCGAAGACCTTGAAATTCCAATCACCGAACATAATGCTCGGGTGGATATCGGGCCTCTGCCGAAAGTTGTAGGTTCGCATATACTGCTCTACCAGTTGTTTTATAATATCCTGAACAATTCATTGAAGTTTATCAGGGAAAAAGAATCGCCGCTGATTGAAATCACGGATAAGACAGGTGCTGATGGTGAGGAATTTTCGATGTATTATCGCATAGATATCAGCGATAATGGAATTGGTTTTGAACCGGCGTATGCGGAACGGATTTTCGAGTCGTTCATACGGTTAAACCCAAAAGATAAGTTTGAAGGGACAGGACTGGGCTTAGCGCTTTGTAAAAAGGTTGCAGAGAGGCACAATGGATTTATTAAGGCAAGAAGTGAAGTAAATGAAGGCGCAACTTTTTCTGTTTATCTTCCGGTAATTCAAAAATTATTACAGTGAAAAAGCTTTTACTGATAGACGATGATATGGATGAAGCAGAGCTATTCAGCGAAGCTTTGGAAACTATTGGTAAAGATTATGAATTCACTTCGTTCAATAACGGACAGGAAGCTTTGCAATACATTTCCAGGAGTAACACACTGCCTGATTTCATTTTTCTCGATCTGAACATGCCAATGCTTTCCGGAAAAGAGATATTAAGACGATTGCGTGACACTACATCCGGAAGTGGAATTCCTGTTATCATCTATAGCACATCGATCACCGACATTGACCGGAAAGAAACCAGTGAGTATGAAGTGACAGACTATCTGCAAAAACCTGAGACTTTTGAAGTACTCTGTATAAAATTAAAAAACATTATCAAGTAACTTCAGATGACTTTCTTTGACAAGAGTTCAAAAGAGTACAAAGACCCCGGGTTTGAAAACGCCTATAAATTTTTTAACCAGGCACCGGTGATCATTGGGTTTGTTCGTGGAGAAAACTACGTCGTTGAGTTTGCCAATGAAGAATTGCTGAAAATCTGGAAGGTGGACAATTCCATTTATGGCAAATCCATTTTTGCTGTTTTTCCCGAACTCGAGGCGCAGGGCTTCAGACAATTACTGGACAACGTTTGCGCAACAGGAAATCCCTTCACTGCATATGAACTTCCTATCGTTTTTGATCGCGGTGAGATCAAAGACACTTACTATTTTGATTTTATCTATCAGCCGTTTTACGAAGGCGACAAAATCACCGGGGTAATTGCCGTCGGGCATGAAGTGACCGAAAAAGTAAATGCAAAAAAAACTGTTGAACGGGGTGATAGAAAATGGAAACAGCTTGCTGATTCTTTACCTGTTTTTGTCTGGACCGCTGATGAAAAAGGAAGTATTGATTTTCTGAACGCACGATGGTATGAAATTACAGGCCTGACCCCGGAACAATCACTGGGCTATGGCTGGGCTAGTGCGATGCATCCGGATGATTTGAAACGGTGTCTTGAAGAATGGAGTTATGCTTTAGCCAACCGGAGCTTAGTCGAGATCGAAGTGCGATACAGACAAAAAGATGGAACTTATCTATGGGTACTGGCCAGGGGAATTCCCGTTATAGAGAATGATGTGTTGATCAGCTGGCATGGCACAGGTACAGATATTTCCGGACAGAAAAATATCGAACGAAAACTGGAGGAAAATATACAGGGTCGGACAAAGGAAATCCTGGAAAAAACAAATCTTCTGGATAGTATTCTGCAAAATTCTACCAATGGAATTTCGGTATCTGAATTGATTTTTGACGATGCCGGACATGTTATTGATGCTAGAACTATACTTGCAAATGATGCTGCGGTACAATTCATAGGTCTTCCTAAAGAAGATTACCTGACAAAACCAGCAACATACTTTGATCCCGGCATTATTTCATCACCCTATGGTCAGGCCTGTATTAAAACATTGCAAACGGGTGAGCCTTTTATTATGCGATATTTCCTTGATTTTTCTAATCGCTGGCTGGAATTGACTGTGTCAAGGATGGATGAAAAACACCTGATCCATAATTTCACTGATGTAACTACTATTCGTGAAGCGGAAATAAAACTTGAAAGAACACTGGATGAACTTCGGTATTCAAATGCAAACCTGGAAGAGTTTGCTTATGCAGCATCGCATGACCTGAAGGAACCCATCAGAAAGTCTTTGTTCTTTGCAAACAAGTTGAAAGAAGATCTTAAAGGCAAACTAACTGTTGAACAGGATTTTCTGTTTAACAGACTTGAAAGTTCCCAGAGCCGGATGCAAAAATTGATTGAAGATCTTTTAGAATATTCACAAGCCGCTAAGGGATCAGCTGATAAAAATGAAATTGATCTAAACGAAGCATTGACAAGTGTACTTGAGGACCTGGAACTTGAAATTCAAAAAAGAGCGGCAACAATTACAATAGATAAGCTTCCAAAAATTTCTGGCAACAAAAGACAAATCCACCAGTTATTTCAGAATCTGATCGGGAATGCATTGAAATATTCAAATCAGAATCAAGCAATAGAAATTAAAGTTTCATCCGTAATGTTGAAAGGTGTTGATGCCGGTAATCATCTTCCGCAGGATAAGCAGGAAAACCTTTTCCATCTTATAAAAGTCAGCGATAATGGAATTGGCTTCGAACAAAAATATGCGGACAAAATTTTCAAAGTGTTTACCCGTCTTCATTCAGATGAGCAATACCGAGGTTCCGGTATCGGATTGTCGATTGTAAAGAAAGTGGTTGAAAGTCACAACGGATTTGTATGGGCTGAAAGTGAGGAAGGGAAAGGAGCGGTGTTTTCCATTCTGTTGCCAGAGCACTCAGCTGATTCAGCTAGTAAAAATGGTTGATTCGACAGGAAAATGAGCCTGCTGTTTCTTGCAGGATTTTCTTTCGTTATTGAAATAAAATACAATCTGGCACCTGCAATGTATAACGTTCAACGTTAAACGTTACATGTTAAACCAATGCATCATAAAAATTGAGTTCTTACTACTGAACTACTGATTTTATCTTCACAGGACCTAACAAGCCTGATGGTAAAAGCTTTGCATCAGCCCGGTAAAAAGGCATCGTAGTAAACGTGGTTTTTATTTTTACATCAGGCTGACTATCGCCAATTAAGCGGTTGACCCATAGATTTGTTACTTTCACCTGGATCGTATTATTACCCGACTTCAACGCGTTTGTAATGTCCAGTAGGAATGGTTGTTTCCAGATCGTTCCCATATTCCTGCCGTTTACAAAAACTTCTGCTATATTTTTTACGTCGCCTAAATCTATTAAATAACTGCCTTTGTTCTTCGTGTTTAGTTTAAAGCTGTTTTCATACACAGCTGTCCCGGAAAAATATTTTATTTCGGTATCGCTATTGTCTGACCAAGAGGTTAAATTTTCAAAGGTGGTTTTTTTACCATTAAAATCTACTTTCCAGGGATTTGTAATTTCAGCTGCTACTGCTTCCGTAGCATTCGGCCTTGTATACGAATTTGCAGACGCCTTATCTGAAAATATGATAAAGTATGCGTCCCATGATTCAAACCGCAGCGGCACAATGGTTCTGCCGTCTTTGATCTGATAAGATACTCTTTCCTTTTTCCCAGTCTGGGGATTCCACAATTCAGGTACTTTCCCGGAAACACGAAAACTGATCTGCGCTTCATTTGTTTCCACGCTCCGGTTGTTCAACCAATAAATATCCTGGTCCTTTGTTTGGCGATGAACATAAAAGATTTTTGATTTTGCATTGCGGATAATGACATCTTCCACGATGTTTGCATCGCGAAGCACTTCATGATAATTCTGAGTAACAGTTGCCGCAGTATTGCCCCCTCCCCAAACAGACTGAACGATTGATTGGAATTCTGAATTATCGTCGCTAAGGCTAGGTGATTTTTCAGGCCTGACACCCGCCACCTTTACACCGGCCTCCACCAAGTCCCTGATTTTTTTCAACACAGGCAAAGTCATGAATCGTGCACTTGAATCGATTATCAGTAAACTATAGGACATACCACTGGGCGTTATAATCTTTCTGTTTTTCGCCTGCATCACATTTATCAATGCCGATGAATTACAAAAATCATATTCATATCCCGGAATTGACGGGAGCCCATCTTTGAATTGCCATGTCAGGTTAGTGTTTTCGCCATACAGATATAATACGTCCGCAACAAAACGTCCTTTCTGTAAAAGATAACTACTCCTGGCCAGGTAGTCTATCCATGGCTTCGCCTGTTCGGCCCATGTTTCATGACGGGTAAAGTACTGACCAAAGGGCCCCAGTGAAAAGCCTGGCTTTTTATCATCGAGCGGCTGATGTACCGATGTATGAATCACAAAACGATTTAAGCCGGATGCCAGCTCAAGATCAGCAGTGCGTTTTAATTTTTCAGGATGAAAACTGAAAGCATTCTGAATGGAAGTCAAGGACTCTGCTGCAACAATTTCTTTCCCATAAATATGCGCTACCGAAGCCGACTCCCTGATATCCGCTTCGCTGCGGATTTCCTCATCGGGTCCACTGGCCAGACTGCCCGGAATCCACATAGCAGACATGGGTATATCAGAATACCGTTTTACATCCATGCCGTCTGCCAGGTAAATGCGCTTATCTTCCTGGGATTCTGTATATCGCTTCATGCCGCGTTTATGCAACTCTTCTCCGATTACATCATAATGATTTTCTACAATGAGCTCGCCAATCGTTTTTCTAAAATCCCAGAGAAATTTTTCACTCGCTTCCGCGGATGTTACAATTCGTCCGGTCAGCACAGGAATCCATTTTTTAATTTCATAGCCCCTGCGCTTTAGAAATTCTTCGGGAAATGATTTGGTCCATGTCATATGTCCGGCTTCATAGCTGTCTAGAATCATGTATTGAATTCCCCTGGCCCCCATCAGTCCCCCGGTTGCATCCTTATACATGTCGAGATAAGTATTGATATATTTCCTCACGGCTTCCTTATCGAGTTTATCCACTTCCAGACCAGTCGCTTCTGGTGATGCCGGATGATTCTGACGACCAGTGAGCGAGTAACCGAAGCGCAGAATCATCCAGTTGCCTTGCGGCACGTTCCATTCCAGACTTCCATCCGCTTTCATTTTATCCGTTAAGTCGATCACCTCATCTGCTATTGCATCAGCATTGGAGGGCACAAAAGTTTTTGTGTCTTCCTTCCATGGAGAGAAGCCGGCTTTATCTTCGAACTGATCAACGCGATCTGTGGTATGTAAAACAATTTCGGCAATGTCAATTCCTTTAGGTTTGGGTTCTTCCTGCGGACCTCCGGCCATTGCAGCGAAAAGATTTCTTTCCCCCGGTAATGTCTTAAAAGTAAATCTGAAATATTTTGCGGTCGTTGGCGGGATACTCACGGTATTCTGTGGAACTATACTTCCTGAAATTTTTGCCACCTCCCGGAAGTTCACGCCATCATCACTCACTTTTAATGCACGGTTCAAAGGCCCGCCCTGGAAATCCTCCATCGCAGTATGACTTGCGCCGGAAACAGAAAAAGCTTTGAAAGTCTGCGGAGTATCAAATTCAAATTGAATCCACATGTCGTCGCCTACTGCACGGGGTGGCAGGAAATTAGTCGCACTCAGATCGCCATCAGTAAGATCTTTTAAATTGAAATTTCCTCCACTCGAGCTGATCTTCGGTTTCAATTCAGATAAGGTTTTGTCTGCAGGCAGCAGACGATAAGCAATTACAGCAGCGTCAGCATAATAAGTTGGCAACTTTCCTGTGGTTCCTCCCATCAAACTATTTTCAGATGCACCTGCATTCTGAAACTTTCCTGTTGTTGTTTTTGGCTGAGAAAGATTCCCCCTGAATACCTGTCCGCCACTGACGCGGGTTTCCGTCCACACGTATTTCTTCATACCGTCCTGAGGTGTTACCCAGGGTCCTCCTGTCACACTCCATCCCGGTGATCCCGCAATAGCCATTTCTAGTCCGTTTTTATCTGCCAGTTCTGTCGCGAAACGGAAAGCCTCTTTCCACTCAGGTGTCATAAAAACGAGTTTTTTGGAAACTACAACCGGAGTAAAAAGATTGGCATCAAAATTCTGGAAACCCCCGATGCCGATCCGCTTCATCCAGTCAAGATCCTTCTGTATTCCTTCTTTAGTGATATTGCCATTCATCCAATGCCACCACACCCGGGGCTTCGCAGCATTTCCAGGCGAAACAAAGCCATTGTACAGGCTGTCCTTTGCTGATGAATGGGTTTGAGCATCTGAAGAAAGAAAAAACACCATTGCTGTGAGAAATGCAGAAAGTTTGTTCATGAAGGAGGTTTGAAAAGGAAACAAATTTTTTTGCTACTCTGTGATGTGCTGCTTCAGGTGAATAGATTAAACCTGTTAATTACCTTACAATTCAGCGATCCTGTTTTGCAAGGTAATATTATTGCAGTTTTGAATAGTAAAATCGATTGGATGAGAAACCTGAAAAACTTTTCTTCTATGACACCGTTCAAAAGGTTGGTTAGTATCCTGGTACTAAAGGTTGATCAAAATTCTAATGGATGGAATATGTTGCATCAGCAAATCCCCGAATCTCACGCTTTCCTCACTTGCCCGGACTTATGGTAGCTTAGGTCCTGATGGAAAATCACAACTAACTTTCAAAAGTTTAACTGCTCACCTACTGTGAAGTTTTATCCGGTGCTTTATGGAAGCCAGTAAAACGCCCGTTTACATTTCTTTTCAGGATTTTCTTTTACGGCATAATATCAAATCACGCGAAAATTGGAGCATTGTTACTATCGGTACATCTATTACTAAAACGTTCAACTGAAATGGTTCAAAATCGAAATTTCTTCAGATTGGTAAATTAGATTTACTGTAACTTTTTGAAAGGAAGTTAATTTATAATTGATTTTTACAAACAATAAAGTATACAAAGCAAATATCAACAGCACTGTATTCAGGCCGATGGTATGTCATGACAAAAGGATTAGCTTCACACGTTCCGTTATCTGTTATCACAACTGTTGATGGAACTTTCCTGAAAGAAGAATAACCGTTACATTACTTACAGGTTCGTTTTTTCATTCGTAAATCAATCATTTATGAAAGCAGGATTCGTCTTTATACTTTTTATAATAGTTGCGGTTGCATGCAACCAGATAAGTGCCAATAAACAAAATCGATCGATAGAGAGTAAAAGTAATCTTGCAATAGCCTGTCCTTCGGACAGCAAATTGAATATTGCTGCCATTGAACAGATAACAGGCATGAAGGGTGTTGAAAAAAATGGCGAATATAAGATAACAGTTCCGCAGAATGATTTGACTATTGTGGTGGATGGATTCAAAATTATTCCAGCGATGGGGCTGGGTAGTTGGGCAGCATTTACACCTTGTGGTGACAGTGCCATGGTTATGGGAGATATTATCGTTACTGAAACAGATTTAAAACCTGTACAACAGGAAGTAATCAGGCAGGGATTTGCAGTTACAGCAATTCACAATCATTTTGTCCGCAACCGACCTAATGTAATGTATATGCATATTGACAAGTCTGCAGATGTACAAACGTTGTCAAAAGGTGTAAAGGCAATATTTGACAAAGTGAAAGAAGTGCGCGGTGGAGACCCGAAAGCAACACCTGCTGACAGTGTTGCGAATTCATTAAATATAAAGATGCTTGATTCCATAGTTGGTTCCAGGGGTGAATTATCTAAAGGTGTATACAAATACACTATTGGCAGACCAGATGTTCAGTTGAAGGAACATGGAAAACCAGTGAGTTCATTCATGGGGTTCAATACATGGGCAGCGTGGCAGGGTTCACCAGAAAAAGCTGCTGTTTGTGGTGATTTTACAATGCTTGAAAATGAAGTTGAACCGGTAATCAGGGCATTGGTACAAAATGGCATTGAAGTAGTGGCTGTTCATAATCACATGGTTCATGAAGAACCCAGAACATTTTTCTTGCACTATTGGGGCACCGGAAATGCACAAACACTGGCTAAAGGTCTGCGACAAGCTTTGGATAATACGGGTAAAACATCGGCAATGCATTGAAGATGCCTTCCTTAAATCTTTTTACTGACGTTAATGGTTACTTTCCGATACAGAAAGTAAGAATACTTATCTGGGCTAAGTTTCACTAAGTTGAGGTACAAATGATGTACAAATCCATGCTCCGGATTGTTATACTTCTGATTCCTTAAGAAGATCAAACTTTTGAAATTGCACTTTCGATTATCACGATAATCATAGCAACAAACGATATCAATATTGCACTTATGAAAATGAAAAGAGTTTTTCTATAATAAAGTTTAAAAGATTCCTTGGGATAATCCAACTGTAATATACGGTAGAGAACAATAATATACAGTGGTATTGAAATACAAACGCAGATTGCAATAAAGTATTCAGCCAGCCGGTTAGTTGAAAATGCTTTTCCTGCCCAACCTCCCGCGAGATTTAAAAGAAAGGCGAGTAATATTCCGGTAGCAGTAACTAATGGCTGTCTGAATGGTTGAAGCTCATCATGCATATTTCTCTCTGTTACGATTTCGCACTTTTAGTATTTCCGACTTCATTTAACCAGCATAAATCGTTGTGCAATGGATCAATCACTACGAGCCATTACTAGTCCATCCAGATTTCGAATTTGTGAAAGCATCGTCCGGGCCGGTAATTGATTACATTTTGACACCTACTTCACAACCTGTATTGCGGGTAACTTATATGTGCCATCTTTGATTTCCTTGCCTGGTAAATAGCAGCGCATCAATATATTCCAACCATCAGAAATATCGAGCCTGTTTTTTGCATTTGTCGGACATGTTCCGACAGCGCCATAGTAAATTGTAAATGTCCCGTCCTTGTTAAATTTCACATTAGACCCATTGATGATTGCATTTTCACTTTTCATATAACCATCTTTACCGTATACGGTGATAGACCAGAATCCGCCAACATCCGGTACCTTGTATGTCGCAACATAACAGCTGTCACCGGAAAGATTTCCACCGTTGTAATTGATGTATGTAGCATCTTTATTTGGAAATAATCCCCAGGCACCAGCTACTGCGTATTTGCGTGTTTGTTCATCTAGAGAACCTCTCAACCCCATCCAGTCATCATGATAACGATCATATTTGGAAATTTCATGTTCGTATATTCTTCTGAGAGAATCCAGTGATTTGGAATCCCACTTTGGTTTGGCGAATGGATCAGCACTATTTGATTCGATGATAAATTGCTCCTTCAATCTGTTTACCATATTAATTTCAGAAGTATCCTTTGGATTGAAAATCTGGATTCGAACTGCAAGAACAATATACTTAGTGTCATTTGGTAATTCATACTTTCCTGGCTTGTAAAAAACAGCAGGTGCGTAATGATCATTATCAATCACCAGAATGGATGCATATCGTTTATCTGGCATTTTCGGGAAAATTACGCTGGCTCCCTTTTCTACATCCACGACAGCACCGGAATACAAAACATCTTTATTCATTCGGACTACACTTTGTTCATTCAATGGTGTGACATTTCTGACATGATGGAATTTGTTGACTCCCCCAGCAATGAGAGTAAAACTATAAAACATGCGATCTGTTTCCGCTCGTATAAAATTTTCCGGAGTTACAATATTTTTTGCTGAGTCCTGACCTTCACTTCCCGTTGCTATCTGAGATGTTTCTTTAACTGAATTTGTACATTGAATGGATAATAAAATTAGCAGCGCGGGTAATAGCACGTGTTTTAGATACATATTTTAAATATAATATAAAAATATAATTTTTCTGATCAATTAACCAATGTCATCGGAGGTGCGTGCCATTTGCCAATAATAGCCTCCTCCTTCGGTAGGTATAATCTCATAATTACGGAAAAGGGCCCATCGGGTGCAGGCAACCAGTTAGATTCTTTGGTTTTACCGGGTGTTGTATTTTGAATGTATATCGTTATACCGCCATCCGCATCCTTTTTGAATTGTGGCAGCATAGGCGAGTTGAGCAGGTAGCGATTAATAGGATTCGCCACCAATAAACTTGCAGGTTGAGTATACATGGTTATGGACCAGAATGAATTTACGGGTGGTAATTGTCCAGGTGCAAAATGAATCACGTATCTGTTGGACCCGTTTAACTTCTGCCCTTTATCATCCGTATAGTATGGAGGATATATGGCTTCTTCTTTTGTATTTCCATAGATACCTAATACTGCACCCGCCATCCGGTAGAGATAATTGTTTTTTAATGAATCACGGGTCCCAAAAGGATAAATTAGCTCCCCCATTGCGAGGCGTTTTTGAATTGTTTCAAATTCTGTCCATGCATCTGCGATGCCCTCATGCATAGCCGCTTTTATGTCTGGTGTGAGGTTTGTGGTATCGAAGAATTTGCCTGCGCCTATTCCGACCTTTGTAAACTTTTCCATCAGCTCCTTTTCAGATGGATGGGTCGGACAAAACTGGAGGTAAAAATTGAGGTTAGTAAAAAACTGCAACGAAGTTCTTTCTGATTGCGGAGTGAGTGGTTTTAAAAAATTTATCGGTGACGCTGGAGCGGGTGCAGGCTGGCCCAGATAAGACGATAAGGTTTTAACTATGTATTTATTTTGAATCCTTCTTACATTTTCAAGATCCGAAGGGTTGTATAATTGTGTCCTGAATTGGGCAGATGCGATTTCCGTTTCGCATCGGATAACTTTTGTAATTCCCTTTGGTACAGTCCCGTTCCATCTGGGGCCTGTAATCATGTAGGTTCCGCCGTTATTTCCCGTGGTACGAGTGCCAAGGTAGTCGAAATTGTGAGTGTACAGATCAATAAGCTGCAAACTCCAATACCTGTTTTTCTCAATCGCAGGGATAATAAAGATTATTGGTTCTGTGCGTAAATCCAAACCAATCCAGGAGTATGGAGTATCCGAATTCGGGGTTTGAATCGCCTTGTCCTCAGGCGTAAATACGCGTGGAATATTTTTCAATACATTCCACGGAGCTTTATAATCAGGATCTTCCTTATTAACAAAATATGAGTATTGCACGCGACAATTATCGACAATTGGAAATCCGTAAATATATGCTTCCTTGATAATAGTTCTCACTTGGTCCGGAGTCAGTGCCAGTTTTTTCTCGTCCCCGGCGTTCTCTGTATTCTGAGAAGTTTGATTGCATGCAAATAATATGATAATTAGAATGAAAGCTACCCGAATAGTTAAAGTCCGTTTCATGATATTTCCGATTACTTGCTGGTATTATGTATGAAAGTTAAGTTAGTACCAAGAAATTAATATGAGCTGTTAAAACTGGTTTTAATATTCTCTAGGTACAAATAAAGTACTTAACTTAAAATCCTAAATTTTATAGTAGCTTACTGAACCTTAATTTTTTGCAATAAACTATAGAAGCGTTTATTACTATACCTGGCAATTGAAATGCCTTCAGGATTCGTCTATGAAACCGAAAATATCCCCTATAATAAATTCATCTCCATTATCCTTTATAATTATATCGGACCCTGATTTCCTATTGGTCCTTTTAAGTAAAAAACCCTGATCAATTATTAACTGGTTATAAATTTCTTAATATTACGCTTATCCTGATAATTCACAATCATCGCCTGATACATAAAATTCTCAAGATCAAAAAAAACATCATATTTCGTTCCACTATATGGACTTCGAATAGTTACCCATGTATTTTTAAATGTTACACCTTCAGTAGACGTCCTTTTATGAACGTCCCATGGATTGTCCCAGTTTGCTTTAGATTCCACATAGTTGAAGGAATGTGACAAAGGAATTCTATCTGGGTTATTTGCATTAAAATCAACGGTCTCAATTGATCGTTGAACTTGTTTATCTAACTCCCTGAAATCTATCCGCATCGATTTCATCTAATGAATACTCTAATTGATAAATTAAAAGATACAATTCTATAACAGCTATTAAACTTAAGACTAGAGCGCCGTAAATAATTCGCCGTTTATTCTGTTGCATTTTTAATTATTCAATGTTAATCATGTCTATTTCATTCATAATCCGATTCGTTTCGAATAACGCTACAATAATTTTCTGGTAATATAAGATATCTTTAAGCGTCAATTCCCGGCCTTTACGATCCTTAAGCCATTTCTGTGCCGGTTGATACCCACCTATCAAGAAATGCCACGCTATAAGCGGGGCCCCTTGAAAAAACTGGGTGTCATTTATGTAAACTCTCCCCATTTGATAAACTTGATCAAGATAGATAATATCATTCCCGTTCACTTTTTCATAGTTTTCTACGAAATGAATCAGAGTAACTTTATTATCGCCGTCTAATGGGTATTCCGTAATATATGACTCCAATGATTCAATTTCAAAAAGTTGAATTTTTCGTAACTCACTACTCAACGCAACTAATCTCCAAAAACTTACTTTACTATCTGGATACGGTACACGTGGAAAATCAATTTTTAAAAACTTTTTGAATTTCTCTCTCTAGGTTGGTGAATGTAAAATCGCGTTGACTTAATCCAAAATGTCATTTCGGGCAAAAGAATCTTTTGTTGCCTCCTTTTCCGAGGTAAAAGTTAAACCCAATTCGTCCTCAATTTGGCTCACAAAGTCTACGTTTAAGTTTGGAATTCTTTCCAATTGGTGACCAAATATTTTGCCCGTTGTTTTCCACATATAAGTACAGTGGAAATACATAACCCTTTCTATTGATTTATTGGAAACGAAAGAGTCATCCACAATTTTATTAATAAGGAAAATATGAGAATAGCCATCTGAAAAGATCTGGCGACATAAGTAAATTCCAACATTACCACCTTTCAAAAAGTGTTGCATTACGTCAACTCTCCATCGCAAAAGTAATTTATTGACAAAATAAGTATATCTGTCATCAAATAATCTGTATGCGATTATAGCGAATTTTGAAGCTTCTATTTGAATTGATTATCTATTACTTATAATCCAATCAGCATAATTCTTACCTAACCCAAATACTCGATTAAGAAACTCTTCATTCATTTCGTTTCCCAAAAAGGAGTTTAATCGTTCTTTTAAAACCGTCAAATTTTCTTCAATGATAAAACTGTCTCCCATCGTAACAATACCAGTTACATTTTTTGGAAACAAAGCGTCTACTCTAAACCCACTCTTATACTTTTCTTGTCCTTGGTTGTCTGCAGCGAAAAAAATATAAATGGTTTTTCTGGACTTATCTCTTGAAAATCAACAGATTTTAAGTCCTTTCGAGAAAGAAAATCATACTTCATTTCTCTTTCACCGAATAAATCGAAATGAAATACTTCACCTAATTCATTAGGTTTTTTCTTACCTGTTTTCACAAAGAAGTTGATTGAAACACCTTGCATAATATCAAATACGTTTGCCGGGTTACTTTCCGATACAGAACTTACTAAACACATAATCCAGCACATCATCATTCGTTACTTCACCGGTAATCTCTCCGAGAAAATGTAAACAACGACGTATATCCAGTGCAATCAGATCTCCCGGAATTTTTGCATCAAGACCAGCACTGATATCGATCACGGATTGACGCACTTGCAGCAGTGCTGAATAATGACGCGAATTTGTAATAATTACATCTTCTGTATTCACCTCGCCGGAAAGAACAGATTCGGTCAGACCTTTTTTTAATTTATCGATGTGATCGTTGTTTTTTGCAGAAAGAAAAATGATGCCCGGTATTGACCCGAATTTTTCTAAAGCATTATCCTCTCCAATAATATCAGCTTTGTTACCGGCAAGTACATAGCGAATATCACGCGACTTAAAATCTTCGGTTATCCCCCTTAATTCCTCCTCAGTCATTTCATTTACATCAAACAGATAAATTACCAGGTCGGCCTGGTTCATTTTTTCGATGCTTCTCTGTACACCGATACTTTCGATAACATCAGAAGTGTGCTCGCGGATTCCGGCTGTATCAATAAGTCTGAAGAGAATTCCATCAATATTCAATACTTCTTCAATGGTGTCCCTCGTTGTTCCTGCAATCTCGCTTACGATGGCACGATTATCATTCAGAAGCGCATTCAGCAATGTTGATTTGCCTGCATTGGGTTTGCCAATGATTGCCACCTGTACACCGTTCTTTATAACGTTACCAAGTTTATATGATTCAAGTAATGCCTCTGTAGTTCGCTTTGTTTCATCGAGGAGTTGATAGAGTTGCTTTCTGTCGGCGAATTCCACATCTTCCTGGGAAAAATCAAGTTCAAGTTCTATCAATGCCGAAAAGGAAATCAACCGATCACGCAATTCTTTCAGCTTTCCGGAAAAACCTCCCCTGATATTATTCAGCGCAGCTTTCCTGGAAGCTTCCGTATTACTGGCGATCAGATCAGCAACTGCTTCTGCCTGCGTGAGGTCCATCTTTCCATTCAGGTAAGCACGTTGTGTAAACTCGCCTGGCTTCGCGTGTCGGGCGCCGGCGGCTATGCATGCCTGTAATACCTGCTCCTGCACGTATGGCGAACCATGACAGGAAATTTCAACAACATCTTCACCGGTATACGACTTTGGTCCGCGGTACAGGCTCACCACCACTTCATCGATAGCAACATTACCAGACTTCAATATGCCAACATGCAATGTATGTGAGGCCGCGTTCTTCAGATCTTTCGATGGAAACAGATCATTGATGATATCAAAACTGCGGGCGCCACTCAGCCGTATAACAGCGATCGCGGCAATACCCGGCGCTGTGGCCACTGCAGCAATTGTATCGGTCCATGCTCCCTTCATATAAAAAGATAGAGAGCAAATGTACCGATTGTGACCTTTATTATTCCAGTCGACGCAGATCGTCTCTATCTGGTTCTACGATTGCATAACGCGTAATGTTATTGATCAGCATTTCATCCAGGAGATTGATCAGCGTACTGTACTCGCAGGATTCCAGTGGCTTAATCATCACCACCATATCTGTCGCTTTACCTGCGGCAGCAACCTGGTCTCTGCGTTTAATGATTGCATTACGTAAGGAGTGCATCCCGGGAAGTGTCGATTTCTGAAAACCTGCAGGATCTCCATCTGCACATTCATACCATGCAACCTGGGAGTCGCTTGCAAGAATGGTAAATGATGTACTGCATTTAGTAGGTGTCGGATCGCCTTCATCCTTTGGCATTTTGAGATCCAGCGCCTGTGGTTTTATCATTTGTGATGTGAATATAAAAAATGTGATCAGTAAAAAGCCCAGATCCACCATCGGTGTCATATCGATACGAAGCGAGTGGATTTTTCTGAAGCCTTTTTTGCTGGAGATATTTTCGGTGATTTGCATAAACTATTTTTTTATAAATCAAGAATTAGAAAACCAAATTATTGGCAGGAGGCTGCGGGCGCAGTGGGCGACCTCACCCCCGGCCCCTCTCACGCTTCGCGCGAGAGGGGAGAAAAGGCAGTAAAACCTCGATAATCTATAGAATTTTCACACTGGACTTTGTGCATTTCAACTTGTTTTTCATGAGCCTGGAATAGAGTTTTGTACAATGTCAAAAATGGTTTCTATAGTATATGCTCGTGAATTAAGGCAAAAGCAAACACCCGCAGAGGAACTAGCATGGTATCTTTTACGAAACAGAAAATTTCTGGGTTTAAAATTCAGGAGGCAATACCCGATTCATATCTCGTCAAATGGACAGTGCCAGATTTTTTACATCGCTGATTTTTATTGTCCACAGTATAAGTTCGTACTTGAACTCGATGGGGATTATCATTTGCACAGAAAAGAATATGATCAGATTCGTGATAAGGAAATGGAAGTACAAGGAATTCGTGTTCTCCGAATAAGCAATGATCTCATCTTAAAAAATTATCGTGAAGCCCTTGAAAAAATAAAACTATTTCTAGGACTCTGACCATTCCACCCCTCTCGCGCGAAGCGTGAGAGGGCCCGGGGGTGAGCTACTCCTCCTGCAACTGAAACGTTACCGCTTGATTGCGATAGGCTTTCACATGTTTCCCATTTTGCAAAGCGGGAATCCATTTTGGACCCTTGCGTATTGCATTTAATGCAATCTCAGCGAGTTTAGATCCACTGCCTAAACAATTATTTATTCCTGTCTGACCACAATTAAGCACTCTTACATCGCTTACGTTTCCCTCTGTGTCTACTATAAAATTTATCATAACTGACCCTGAACGTCCGTCATCCTGAAGTTCATCAATATTGCGATTCACTTCTCTGCTAACATACCTGGTCCATGCTGCGGCACCACCAGGAAACTCCGCTTCCTTCTCTACCTTAAGAAAAACAGTATCTGCGGGTTTACCTTTCGGGGCATCCATGACAGAACTGACATTGTCAACGGGTGGCGCAATCACACCTTCGAATTTGCCACCATCCTGAGTTACCGTGCTGATCTTCGCATCCTCTTTATCATCCACTTCAGGAGGCATCTCTTCTTTTTTTACTTCTTCATCCTTTACGACCCTGAATGTAACATCGCGTATGGTTGCCACCCTCGGAGGTTCTACCGGTTTCGGTGGAATAATCACCGGTTCATCCTTCGGAATGTCAACTTCTTTGAGATCAACAACAGGGACAACTGGTAAAAATTTTACTTTCCCCTCATTCGATGACAACGCATACGAACTCAATAAAATGATTGCAGCCAAGCCAGCAGTAATAACAAGCGCTTTTGTCAAACGATCATTGTACTTCTTTCTTAACTCGTACGCACCATACTCTTTATTGCGTCCATCAAAAATGATGTCCAGCAGCGGTGCTGTGGTGATTTGATTTTTTTCCATAACAGTGTTTTTAATTGAGAAGCTGTATTGAAAAAAATCCACAAAGATTTAGTTGTATTTTATTTCTATCGAAAAGAATATAACGGTGTGGAACAAACGAATATATCCCGAAACTTTATTCAGGATAAATTCTTGAAGTATGTTTATTGCAGATGCAAAGTATCGCATCAGGTAGGTTATGTATTAGATGCAATTGCCTTACATTTTCACAAACAATCTAAAAAATAGATTTTCAACAGACAAAAAAGATATATATAACTGAAACGAATAAACGAAATTTAAAGATTTAAAACTGAGTGTTTTGACGTTCTTTTGACCGAACCTGAAAAAATGAACGTGGTGATTTCGGCTTTGCATGGGTATTTGAAAACCGCTTACTTACTTGCCGGAGCACTGAAGGAATTGGTATGTTAAACAGGGTCTGCTGTTTGTTGTACAAGTCCTGGTGAATATTGAATTACAAAAGAATTTTGATGCCAGTGACGGCATGGATGTAAAAATCAAAACATGAAGACCTTTGTATCCGGTTGGCCTTCACATTAGATTTATACTTTGAATTCTTTATTCTACATTTCTGCAAATCACACCTTTTCAATGAACAGCGATGAACGAAAAACGCCGCGTGCCCTCACTTAATCAGCAAGGCCTGATTAATATGCCGTTGCCCAAATAAAAAGTGGAACCACCAAGCTGGGTCAACTCAGTCGCAATTTTTACGCCCATTACATTTACAAGCCAGTTTAACACCGGCAACGGGATGCTATCAACTCTCAACTTCAATCTCCTTCTTATTTCCTGCTAACTAAAAAAGCCACCCGCTTGCGCGAATGGCTTTAAAGCTATTTCTGAGAAGTACACTTATTCTTCAGCAAGCTGGAAGGTTACCGGTTGACGGCGATACGCTTTTACCGGGCGACCGTTCTGAATAGCCGCTTTCCATTTTGGACCCTTACGGATAGCATTAACCGCAATCTCCGCAAGTTTGGTACCGGCGCCAAGGCAATTCGCAACTCCTGCTTCGCCGCAGGCTAACGCTTTCACCTCACTCACCGCACCTTCTTTATCCACGATGAAAAGAACCACCACTGTACCGGAACGACCATCTTCCTGCAGCTCATCAATATTTCGTTCGATCTCGCGGGTTACGTATTTGGTCCATCCGGCATTTCCGCCAGGGAACTCAGCGTCGATCTCCACTTTCTGGAACACTTTATCTTCATCGTCCACTTTCGGAGCTTCAACAACACCACCGGCATCCACCGGAGGTGCAACAATACCTTCATCCTTGATACCTTCCTGGGTCACGGTACTGATTTTAGTATCCTCCAGTTTCTCTACTTCCGGTGGTTTTTCCTCTTCCTTCACCTCTTCATCTTTTACAACTTTAGGAGGTGTGAATTTGGTCATTTCTACTTTCGGTGGATCTGGTGGCTTTGGTGGCGGTGGCGGGGGAGGAGGTTCATTCTTTACCTCTTCCACTTTTGCCAGCTGTACTTCTTTTATCTCCACTGCCTTCTTGGTATCCTTCGGACCAAGGGATGCAATGAACGACCCCAACAGAATAATCAGGGCGATAGAAGCAGTGATAATCAACGCGAATGTGAGGCGCCGGTTATACTGTTTCCTCAGTTCATATGCACCATAATCCTTGTTGCGACCCTCAAAAATCAGGTCAAGGAGTGGTGTACTTAATATTTTATTTACATCCATGATGAACAGGTTTAAAACTTAAGATGCAATTGGCTTATTAATTCCATAATTGCGCAGGGTGATTATTGTCCGGGACTGGCAGCCTCTGTGATTTTCACCAGCTCGTATTCCTGCGGTGAAATATCTACCATCGCATACCTCTTGATCTCATTGATCGTCATTTCATCCAGAATATCTACTGTATTCTTATAGGTAGCTTCTTCTGATGGCTTAATGATCATAACAAGATCTTCGGGGTTAGTGCTCTGTTTTTTCCGGATAATCTCTTCACGGATCTTTTTAAAGCTGGACGACTGCAGTTTTGTAGGGTCCAGACCCTCGTAGAAGAAAATGTGGTCCTTACCCCCCAGCAGGATGGTAAATGCACCTGTTTCTTTTACTTTATTCTGATCCTCGGGCTTTTCCACATCCTTTGGCAGGAACAGCGTCATCGCTGTCGGCTGCGACATGGTTGTGGTAAAGATGAAGAAAGTGATCAGCAGAAAACCGAGATCCACCATCGGTGTCATATCCACCCTGGTCGACAGTTTCTTGGCTTTTTTGACGCCCGGGCCTTTTTTATGCCCGCCACTATCACCACCACCTTCTATACTGGCCATATTTTTAAATTTGAATAATTAATAAATACTTTGTCTCGTTCCGTGAATTCTGTATTCCGTATTCTGCTTACTCCTTTTTCGTTGCATTCATCTGCTTGGCACGTGTTTCGTACAAAGCAGTGCCCGGAGGTGCATCTTCAGGACTGGTGATCAGCAAAAATTTGTTCTGATCATTCTTCTTGAATGCCGCGAGGATGTTTTTGAATGCGGGATATTTTGTTGAATTATCCGCTTTCACCAGGATGTTTAGTTTTCTTCCCGAATAAGCTGATAATACATCCCTGATCCAGAAATACATTTCGCCACCGGTAGAATCTTCTGCAGGAACACCAGGAGCTTTAAATTTTTTCTGGTCATCCTGGCTCAGGCTCAGATAAGATTTCAGCTGTGTGAACGGAACACCAATACTTGGTGCGTTCACAAAAGCTTTGATTTCAGCGGGAGTCAAACCAAGATTCCTGGTCGTATTCACGTTTTCAATCACTTTTTTGCTGTACTCAGGATTATCCATTGAGAAATAGGCTTTGCCATCTTTATCAATCTGTACCTGGAAATTATCTTTTTCCGGAACCTGTGCAGAAGAAACTGAGTTCGGTGTTTTAATTTCCACCGGATCCTCAGGTTTGAATTTAGTAGCCAGCATGAAAAACGACAGGATCAGAAATGCCACATCCACAAAGGGCGTCATATCGTTCTCCGGCGCATGCTTTTTTATTTTTACACTGGGCATTACTTATACTTTTAATGTTTAGATGCTCAACCCACCGGTTTCCATAACCGGCGAATAAATTATTTGTACAAAGAAGCAAAGCTCTGTGTCAGTGTGAAACCTGACTCATCAATACCATAGGTAATAGAGTCAATTTTTGTTGTGAAAATGTTATACATCATCAGGGCCACGGATGAAGTACCGATACCCAGTGCTGTATTATAAAGTGCTTCAGAGATACCCACAGCAAGTTCAGCTGCAGCACCGGAACCACCTTCTTCACCAAGAGAAGAGAACGCTTTAATCATACCCATTACCGTACCCAAAAGCGCGATCAGGGTACCGAGAGATGTTAACGTTGAAAGGAACACCAGGTTCTTCTGAAGCATTGGAAGCTCAAGTGCTGTGGCTTCTTCTACTTCTTTCTGAATAGCCAGTACTTTCTGTTCCGTGTTGTACTCGCTGTTGGTGATCATTTCCTTGTATTTGCGAAGACCAGCTTTCATTACGTTGCCTACGCTACCTTTCTGTTTGTCGCACTCAGCCAGCGCAGCATCAACATTCTTGTTGGCAAGATGATACTGTACTTTACGAATGAATTCGGAAATAGAACCGCTGCCGGTTGCTTTGGAAATGGTGAGAAAACGCTCGATAGAAAATGTAACCACCATCAGGAAACATCCGATCAGCAACGGTACGATAATACCACCTTCATACATACGATACCATGCACCTTTAGGTCCTTTGTGATCGGGCCAGAAACCACCCTCGGGGTCAGGTCTGGTAAATCCACTGTCGGCACCTAAAACGAATCTCCAGAACAAATACCCAGCAATAATACATATGATGGGAGCAAGATAAGAAATCGCATTGCTGCTTTTCTTAGGTTGAACTGATGTAGTAGCCTTACCAGCCGCAGTTGGTTTTGTTTCCGCCATGACTTAAATTTTTAGAATTTTTGAATTTGCTGTTTGGGTAAAAAAAAAAGAGTTACAATTCTACTGAAAATAGTTTTGGATTCCCCGATAGGTGTGGATTTTTTTTTGAGCCTGGAAAAGCAAGATAATAAATTTCTGATATCAATTCAGGGCATCAAATTAATTCCTACAAAATAGAATATTTCGTATAGAAAATGCCCCGGATTACATCTATGCCACTCATATCATAGATACACCATATTTCGATTAAACCTGTTCGGGTATCCATCTTTCGTCTATTTTCGCTCACTTAAAAAACAAAATACATGAGATTAGCTTCAACAGCGAAGAATGCGCTTTTGTTTGGAGCCTGCTTAGTCATTGGCGCAAGCAGTGTTATGGCTCAAAACAGAAGACCATCCGCACCCACAACCCCAACCACTACTCCATCAGGCACAGTGCCTCCAATGGTGCCTCCCGCCCGGAGTACTGGTCCAAAACCCTATAAAGAAGTAATTACGTCAAAAGCAGTAACCTCAAAGGGTTTGTTCACGGTTCACAAAGTAGAGGACAAATATTATTTCGAACTTCCTGATTCGATATTTAACCGCAAGATCATGGCTGTTTCCAGGCTTTCCAAAGTAGCCGGTGGTACAGGGATGTATGGTGGTGAGCTGGCCAACCAGCAGGTGATCCGTTTTGAAAAAGGCCCTGATAATAAAATTTTCATGCGGGTGGTGATTGTGATCAATGTGGCAGGAGATTCATCACAGCCCATCTATAAAGCAGTAAGCAATTCCAACCTGGATCCTATCGCTGCTGCATTTGATATTAAATCTTTGGGTAAAGATTCAAGCGGGGTTGTCATCGATGTTACTGATTACTTCAAAGGAGATAACCAGGTGGTTTCAATGACACCAGGCGTAAAACGCAGGCTTACTTTAAGCGGTCTTCAGCCGGATAAGTCATATATCGAGAGCATTCGCAGCTATCCAATCAATACAGAAGTTAAAACTGTAAAAACTTTTTCATCAACTTCCGGCGGACCTTCACTCGGCTCCCCTGTTCCTACGCCATCGGTTCCTGCTGCTTCAGCATCAGGATCGATTACCGTAGAAATGAACACTTCATTTATCATACTACCGGCCACGCCTATGCGCAAACGACCTGCAGATATCCGTGTAGGTTATTTCACTGATGATTTCACAGTATATGATGACAACCAGCAGAAAGTTGAGCAGAGTGAGTTTGCAGTTCGCTGGCGCCTCGAGCCCAAAGACGGCGAATGGGATAAATGGAAAAATGGCGAACTCGTTGAACCAAAGAAACCAATCGTTTATTACATTGATCCGGCAACACCAAAGAAATGGCGCCCATACCTGATCCAGGGTGTAAATGACTGGCAGGCTGCCTTTGAAAAAGCTGGTTTCAAAAATGCGATCATGGCAAAAGAGTGGCCGGAGAACGACACCACCATGAGTCTTGAAGATGCACGCTATTCTGTGATCCGTTATTTCGCTTCTGATATCGAAAACGCTTATGGCCCCAATATTCATGACCCACGCAGCGGTGAAATTATCGAAAGCCATATCGGCTGGTATCATAACGTGATGAAATTGTTGCACGACTGGTTCTTTGTACAGACTGCAGCCGTATATCCCGACGCGCGTAAGATGAAATATGATGATGACCTGATGGGCATGCTGATCCGTTTTGTTTCTTCACATGAAGTCGGACACACCCTCGGTCTGCGTCACAATATGGGATCCAGCAGCAAAACACCTGTTGAAAAACTGCGTGACAAAGCATTTGTTGAAGCCAATGGTCACACAGCGTCAATTATGGACTATGCGCGTTTCAACTATGTGGCACAACCCGAAGACAATATTGGTCGCATGGGCCTGTTTCCCCGCATCGGCGAATATGATCACTGGGCTGTTGAATGGGGATATAAATATGTGAATGCGAAAGATGAAGAAGAAGAGAAAAAAGAATTGAGCAAATTGTACAATGAGCGTCTCGCAAAAAATCCACGCATCTGGTTCGGTACTTATGAATACGGGAATTTTGCTGACCCACGCACACAAAGCGAAGATCTGGGAGACAATGCCATGAAGGCAAGTGATTACGGGATCAGAAACCTGAAAAGAATAATTGCCAATCTTCCTGAATGGACAAAAGAAGAAGCTGATCAGTACAAAAATCTTTCTGAAATGTACAGCCAGGTGCTGATCCAGTTCCAGCGCTATCTTGGTCATGTTGTTCGCAATGTGGGCGGATATTATGAAACACAGAAATCAGTTGAACAAAACGGCCTTGTATACGAAGTGACACCAAAAGCCACACAGAAAGAAGCGGTGTCGTTTCTTCAGAAACAGCTCTTCGAAACACCATCATGGTTATACGATAAAAATGTGCTCAACAGAATTTCAAGTCCGGTTTCAGATCAGCTCAGCATGCTCCAGGACAATATGATGGGCTCATTACTGAATCCTTCCAGACTTGAAAGATTGCTCACAGGAGCAAACCGTTTCGATAATACTTACACGATCGAGGAGTTCTACAGTGACCTGAAAAAAGGCATCTGGAGTGAAGTTCCTGCAAGGAGAAAAATCGATGTATATCGCAGAAACCTGCAGAAAAGTTATGTGGAAAGAATGATCACGCTGATCAATCCTCCTCCACCCATTCAATCAGGCGCGTTTACCATTCGTTTTGGTCCTGACGTGCTGAAAACAGATATCAGTTCCCTGACACGTGCTCATCTTTCAACCTTGCGTAGCGAATTTCTTGCAGCTGCTCC
This sequence comes from Pollutibacter soli, assembly GCA_029269725.1. Lineage (GTDB taxonomy): Bacteria > Bacteroidota > Bacteroidia > Chitinophagales > Chitinophagaceae > Pollutibacter > Pollutibacter soli. The sequence goes on from JARJHS010000011.1 coordinate 124,155, forward strand.
AGCGATGACGGATCCGATGACGCGTTATCATTTACAGGATCTGGCGGAGAGGATTAAGAGGGCGTTAAATCCGGGGAATTAATGTGGAGGCAGGAGATGGGAGGCAGGAGAAAACAGCCAGCCATGGCGTTAGCCGAAGTCTAAAGCCAAATGCAAAAAAAAGCTTCTACCAATGTTAAAAGACCGCCAGTGATGGTGGTCTTTTTTTATTCGGTTTTTATATGTAAGATAAATTTCGTCCGCGTGCATAAATTATTCCCTATGACAATGTCGGCCAAAATCCAGATATCTTAACTGCCACTTCACCAACCGCTGTCGTGAATAATGAACAACGAATAACGAACAACGAAAACCGATTAACTATGAACCGGCTGTTTTCTTCTGCCTCCTGCCTCCCTACTCCTGCCTACTCATACCTCAACGCCACAATCGGATCCAGTCTCGAAGCCTTTAGCGCAGGATAAATCCCTGCCAGTAATCCTACAAAAGAACAGATCGTGATACCTAGAAATATCACTTTCCATGGTATAAAGAATGGAGTATCCATTAATTGTCCGACAAGATTACCGACAAGTACACCTAGGAATATTCCGATCAATGCACCCATCAGACTGATGATAATGGATTCGAAAAGGAACTGTATCCTGATGGCATTCTTTTTACCTCCCAGTGCTTTCACCAGGCCCACTTCCTTCGTTCGTTCGGAAACCGCTACCAGCATGATATTCATCAATCCGATAGCAGCACCAATCAGTGTTATAAACCCGATAACACTTGCTGCAATAGTGATAGTACTCAGCAGTTTGATGAAAGTCTCTGCGATACTATCACTCTTGTCGATATAAAAATTGCTGTCGTCTTTTACCCCCAGCCCACGGATGGGTCTGAACGCCGCTTCAGCCTCCCCGATCGCATCATCCATCTGCTTAATATCGTCTACCATAATCGCAATATTGAAGCTCTGGTTATTGCTAGAATACAACCGACGAACATTCGTATAAGTAGTGAAAACGACGTTATCTGCGCGCATCATCGCACTCGATCCTTTTTCTTTTGCAACACCGATGATCCTATATTTATTGGTGCCGACACGAATCACTTTATCAATCGCACGCTCCTTTCTGTTGCTGAAAAATTTCTTGGCAACATCGCTTCCGATGATGCAAACATTCCGGCCACTCTCCACATCCAGCTTATTAAAATTCCTGCCGTATTCAATTTCATAACCATTGAGCGCCAGATAATTTTCATCACCCCCATTCATTGCCACTGTGGGATTGGTTTTCGCATTTTCGAAAAACACAGTATAGTTGCGACCACCATTTAAACCCACACTGACTTTTGCCGGATAATCAAATTCCCTTTTAAAAAGTCTTGCCTGCTGATAAGTAATGATCTGACCGGAACGGGATTTTTTTTCTTTCTTGCGCTTATCGGTTTTCTTCACTTCATCGCCATTACCAAAACGGATACGGCGTTCCTTAAACCGGATACTGAAGGCATTGGCACCCATCGTGGCAAAGCTTTCGCGAAGACTGTTATTCATCGCTTCAATGGCAGTAATGATTCCTACCAATGCCATGATACCAAAAGCGATAATCGCCACGGTGATTCCTGTGCGCAGTTTATTGCCACGGACAGTCCGATAGGCCAGTGAAAATATATCCCGGATTTTCATTCGCTAAAGGTAAATAAACAAGTAAGAAGTAAGAAGTGAGAAGTAAGAAGGGTTGAAATTTGATTTTGGCTGGCGAATAGCGGTGTTTTCGGGAGTTGTCAGTCTGCCGGCCGGCAGGCGTCGGTTCTCAGTAGTCAGGAACAGCCAGGCAACAGGCACCAGATATTGTCAAACCGGGTTGATTAATTGATATGTCCAAATGCCTTTAAGGGTTACAAACTTTGCTGCTTCCAATTTTCTCAAATAGACGAATTAAGTTTATAAACCCGATAAGAATTTGAATTAACTGAGATAATAGCGGAGATCTATTACTATTGCCAAAAACAGAAAAGAACAAGCAGAAACTGTTTGGCATTACATAGGCTGGCAGTTCCTATTGCCCTGCCTCGCGGCAGGCGGACTATTGCCTCATACCTATTGCCTATTGAATCGACGTCGCGAAGATCTCCTGCCTGCTGCCTAGTTATCCAGCAGATGCAATAACCAATCCGGATGTACTCCCAGGATAATTACCAGTACCGCTGTCAGTACCAGTACTGTTTTGAAACCTTCTGACACCTGGATCCCCGGATCGGCACCTTCGCGGAAATACATGGCCTGGATGATCCGGAAATAATAATAGACACTGATGGCTGCACAGCAAACACCAATAATAACCAGCCAGAACATAGCACCGTTTTTCATGGCCGCAACCAGCATATAGTATTTGGCAAAAAAGCCACCGGTGAGCGGAATGCCTGCAAGAGAAAATAAAAATACAGCCAGAAGAGCTGCAAGTAACGGCTGATGTTTGGCGAATCCATTAAAACCTTCGTAAGTATAATCCTTCATCCGCATAAGAACAGCGAAAATGCCGATCGTTGGCAGACTATAAGCTGCTGTATAAAGTATCAGCCCTTGTTTCCCGATATTATTCAAAGCAAATATCGCCAGCAACATAAACCCAGCCTGGGCTATACTGGAATAAGCGAGCATTCTTTTTACGCTTTGCTGAAATACTGCAGTAATATTCCCGATGATCAATGTTGCAGCAGTTATCAGCGCCATGGCAAACTGCCACTCTGAATGCATCCTTCCAAAAGCGTTTTCGAACAACAAAAGAAAAGCAATGAAGAAAGCTGCTTTTACAATGGTTGCCATAAAGGAAGTAAATACGGTTGGAGAACCATCATACACATCCGGGGTCCAGAAATGGAACGGTACAGCAGAAACTTTAAACCCAAGTGAAATCATCAGCAGAACAAGTCCTGCCATTTTCATTACGGTGATATTTCCGAGACCGAGATACATTCCATCAGTATAAAAAGTACCGGTTGCTCCGTACAGCAATGCAATCCCCATCAGCATCAATCCCGTTGAGAAAGAGCCCATCAGGAAATATTTCAATGCTGCTTCATTACTCCTGAGGTTCTTTTTATCACTGCCTGCAAGAATATACAATGGAATTGAAATGATCTCGATGCCGATAAAAAGCATCAGCATTGTTTTGAATGCAGAAACTATAGCTATGCCTGTGAGAATAAAAAATATCAGTGCAAAATAATCAGCTGCATTTGCTCCTACTTCCTCAAGATCTTTGCCTGAAAGCAGAAAATACACCAATGTACAAACCAGTATGATCAGGTTGAATACAAGGCCGAAGCTGGTAAACTCCAGCATTCCTCTCGTATCAATATTGAAGAAATTAACTCCCGCAAATTCCAGCCAGTTGGCGCCAATCAACGCCAGTATGCCGGCTGTGGCCACATAACGTGCAGTTGATTTGTTTTTTGACATTACCCCGGTATACATCATAATAACTCCGAGGATCGCCGATAAAATGATCACATTCATAAATTCCGTTCAATGTTTATTTGGCCGCAATACGGGATAATAATGTATCTGTACTACTCCTGATAAGATCAAACATAGGTGCCGGATAAACACCTACGATAAAAATCAAAACGACGATAACGGCCAGGACCAACCGCTGATTCAGGGTAATCTCCTGCACACGTTCCGAAATCGGGTTCATACTGCCGTAAAACACATTTTTGATCATGTTCAGCGTATAGATCGCTGCAAGGATAATACTCAGTCCCGCAAATGCAGCAACATATTTACTGTATCCAAACAGGCCGTTAAACATGAGAAACTCTCCAACAAATGCATTGGTCAATGGAAGCGCAATATTCGCCAGCGCGACAATCACCAGTAATATGGTAAGTACCGGGGCTTTCTGCGCGATCCCACCCAGTTGGGAAATTTTCCTGATTCCCAGTTGTTGTTCCAGCAGGCCGGCAACAATCCACAATCCAAGGATATTTACTCCGTGATTGAACATCTGAATAATCACTCCACTTACAGCAGCATGGTTCAGAGTGAAAAGAGCAGCACACATCAAACCAATATGCGCAATCGACGACCATGCGATCAACCGCTTTATATCATCCTGCACAATCGCGACGCAGGACGCATATATTATTCCCGTCACCGAAAGCCCGATGACAATGGAATCAAAATGTTTTACAGCAGAAGGGAACACCGGCAGCAACCAGCGAATCACGGCAAATACGCCCATTTTTACCATCACTGCACTTAACACCATCGTGACAGCCGGTGGTGATTGTTCGTACACATCCGGTTGCCAGGTATGGAAAGGAAAAATCGGCATCTTGATCGCGAAGGCAATAAAGAATAACCAGAACAACCAGTTTTGTTCGTCCCCACTCAGTTTCACTTTATAAAAAGAAAGCATAGCGAATGACTGATCAGGTGTTTTCAGATATACATAGAGAATACCGATCAGCAGCAGCAAAGAACCTGCAAATGTGTAAATAAAGAATTTGAATGCGGCTTGTATCCTTCTTTCTCCTCCCCACTGTGATGCAAGAAAATAAGTGGGTATCAGCGCGAGTTCCCAGAAGAAATAAAACGCCATCGCATCAGTAGCCATGAACACACCCATCATACCGCATTGTGCCAGCAGCATCAATCCATGAAAACTATTGCTGTTACTGTATTTTGTATTCCAGGTAGCTGCAAAAATCAAAGGGAAGGCTATAGCATTCAACAACACCAGTGTTCTTGAAATTCCATCCAGCACAAATCCAAAACTTGCTCCGATATCAGTTAACCAGAAATATTTTACCTCATTGAGCATGTAGTGTTTCTGATCAGTATAGGTAAGACTTACTGCTACCAATGCTAGAGTGATAATAGAAGAAAATAAACTCCAGGTTTTTACATTCCTTTCATTCTTTATAAAAAAACAAAGAATGCCACCGATCAGCGGCAGCCATAAAAGCAATGCGGGAAAATTATCAAATGCAGCTATCATATGCTATTACGGGCTTCAGGATTTCCAGAAAAACTGGATGATGAATAATAAGATGGTTGCTGTAACCATGATTAAAATATAAGACCCTACCTGTCCGCTCTGGATCCAGCGCAGTTGTCTGCTGCTGTATTGAACCAGTCTCCCTACTCCATTTACAATTCCATCAATAAATATTTTATCAAACTTGCTCAGGAATGATGAAAAGCCGAGCAGCGGTCTGCTGATCACTGTGTCATAGATTTCATCTACATACCACTTGTTTTCGAGTACGCGTCCCAGTCCGGTAGCTTCTGCTGTGGTTTTCTGGTAGCGACTGAATTTATTCCAGGCAATGATAATAATCACGAGGATGATGGCTGCAACACCAAACATCATCATATACTCCATCACATGACTGAGATGATGTTCTTCATGCATTTTTGCTGTGGATTGTGCGAAGACAGGCGCAAGATAATTTTCGAGTTGGTGACCGTTTTTCATCAGCACTTCCGGCACTCCGATAAATCCGCCAAATACAGAAAGTAAAGCCAGCACAACCAAAGGAATAGTCATAGCCGCCGGACTTTCATGCAGGTGATGTTCCTGATCATGTGTACCTCTGAATTTGCCAAGGAAAGTCATCGCGTACAATCTGAACATATAAAAAGCTGTCATCAATGCACCCAGAACACCCAGTACCCAAAACACCGGACTTTTCAAAAATGCAGCAGTCAGAATTTCATCTTTTGAAAAGAAACCCGATAACGGTGGAATACCGGCAATAGCAAGACATCCCAGCAAAAAAGTAATATGCGTAATGGGTAAATGTTTTTTCAGACCACCCATATTTCTGATATCCTGTTCGTGATGCATAGCATGAATAACACTACCAGCACCGAGGAAGAGAAGGGCTTTGAAAAAGGCGTGTGTCATTACGTGGAATACAGCGCCGGTGTATGCACCAACACCAAGGCCAAGGAACATATATCCCAACTGGCTGACAGTAGAATAAGCCAGTACTTTTTTAATATCGTTTTGCTTCAGCGCGATCGATGCTGCGAATAATGCAGTAGCTAATCCTGTGATAGCAACAACTGCCTGCGTAACAGGAGAGAGCGTGTACATGATGTTGCTACGTGCGATCATGTAGATACCCGCAGTCACCATCGTTGCAGCGTGTATCAGGGCAGATACAGGCGTAGGACCCGCCATCGCATCAGGCAACCAGGTGTACAAAGGAATCTGTGCAGATTTACCCATTGCTCCAACAAAAAGCAGCAAAGTAATTCCGGTAAGTATTTTCACCGGGGTTCCATCGGCACCGGCAAATACAACACTGAAATCAGTGGAACCGAACTGGCTGATCATCCAGAAAATACCTAGGAGAAAACCAAGGTCACCGATACGGTTCATCACAAAGGCTTTTTTTGCAGCCTTGTTGTAGTCATCATTCTTGAACCAGTATCCGATCAGTAAATAAGAACAAAGGCCAACACCTTCCCAGCCCATAAACATGATCACGAAGTTGGCACCCAGTACCAGCAGCAACATCGAAAAAACAAAGAGGTTGAGATAAGCGAAATAGCGTGCGAAATGCGGTGGTGTTTCTTCATGCATATATGCTGAAGAATACAAATGAATCAGGAAACCAACGCCGGTGATGATCAGCAGGAATAATGCAGAAAGCTGATCCACCTGGAAGGCAAAAGATATTTTCAGTTTTGCAACGTCTATAAAATCAAACAGCGTCACGACCTGTGGAGCAAAGCCTGGAGCTTTCACTTCAAAAAAGATCATCAGGCTCACAATGAATGAAGCCAGGATGGTTCCCGAACCAATGATGGAAACAAGTGATTTGGAAAGATATTTTCTGCCGAGGCCATTTATTAAAAAGCCCAGCAGCGGAAAAAGAGGAACCAGGTATATGAGTTTACTCATGACAGTCAGTATAGCTTTAATGCTGATTCCGATTTTTTAATCGGAACAGTATACATCATCAGTGTTTCAGCCTGTTTAAAAAATTGATATCTACGGAATGTATATTTCTGTACATCATCACGATGATAGCCAGGCCCACAGTCACTTCAGCCGCGGCCACCACCATAATAAAGAATACAAAGAGTTGTGCTTCGGAACCCACATTGGTTGCAGGATTTGCTGTTGCAGCAGCGAGGTAATGCATTTTTGAAAATGCCACCAGCAAAATATTCACCGCATTCAGCATAAGTTCAATACACATGAAAATGATGATCGCGTTGCGGCGGGTTAATACCCCAACAATTCCGATACAGAACAATGTGATTGCGAGAAATATGTAATAATTAATCGGCATAATTTATACTGATTGTATCTCAATCTTTTTTTCCGATGACAACAGCTCCCACCATCGCACTTAAAAACAACACGCTGCTTATCTCAAAAGGAACAACATAATCTGTAAACAATGTTTTGCCGAGGTTATGAATCAACCCGATGGTTCCCTGGGCACCTTCCACTTTCTGGTACTGAACTTCTGAATTTTTTAATGCAGCAACCAGTATCAGAAGCAAACTTCCACCAGCTACAGTTCCGGCCATTTTCAGCCATTTATTCTTCTGAGGTTCTGAATCAGAATTCATGTTCATGAGCATGATTACAAAAAGGAACAACACCATGATTGCACCTGCATATACGATGAGGTTCACAATGGCGAGGAACTGTGCATTCAGCATGATATAGTGACCGGAAATAGCAAAGAATACAAGGATCAGCCAGAGTACGCTGTGCACCGGGTTACGACTGAAAACGACCATCAAAGCGCTCAGGATAGCCAGTGCAGTCAGGAACCAGAAAAGAATTTCTGTAATATTCATTGGTCAGTTAGTCGGTTTTTTTTGCGCGCTGATTGGCTTTATGTTCTTCCAGTTTTCCTTTTGCTCTTTCAAAATCTTCTGGTTGAGCAACCGGGTCAGGAATCAGCAGATCAGGCTTACCATAGATAAAACTGCTGCGTGTATAATTTGCAGGCGCAAAAGTTTCAGTGAGATAGATGGCGTCTTTCGGACAGGCCTCTTCACACAATCCGCAGAATATGCAGCGAAGCATATTGATTTCGTAGCGTGCGGCATACTTTTCTTCCCTGTACAGGTGTAACTCATCTTTTTTCCGTTCAGCTCCCTCCATAGTAATTGCCTCAGCTGGGCATGCCACTGCACAAAGGCCACAGGCAGTGCATCTTTCACGACCTTCCTCATCACGGTTTAGCACATGCAATCCGCGAAACACGGAACTGAATGGTCTTTTCTGTTCAGGATAATTTATAGTCGCTTTCTTTTTAAATATATGCTTCAGCGTTATCAGCATGCCTTTGGCAATACCGGGCAGGTACAACCGCTCCCAGAAGCTTAAAGGCTCCGCATCAACTTGTTTTGCCCTGTTTGTTAGTGCTTGCATATCATTATACTTTTACAGGAGTCTGTAAAGGTTCGCAAAAATATTTTTGTTTACCCGATCTCCCAATTTTATCTCGGTCGATACTATTTGTTTAACCACAATACAACCGCACCAGTAATCAGCATATTTGCCAATGCCAGTGGTATCAGTTTTTTCCATCCCAGGTCCATCAGCTGATCGTACCTGAAACGCGGAACTGTCCATCTTACCCACATAAAGAAAAATATAAACAGTACGGTTTTTACAAGTAGTGCGATCACGCCCAGGAATGCCACAATATTGGGCCCCCATGATTGTGCGAGGTTCGCTTCATTCACAAAAGGAATATCATATCCTCCGAAAAACAATGTTGCCATCAGCGCGCTGGAAATAAACATATTGATGTACTCAGCAAAAAGGAAGAAGCCGAGTTTCATTGATGAATACTCCTGGTGATATCCGAAGTTCAGCTCGCTCTCTGCTTCCGAAAGATCGAATGGTGTTCGGTTGCATTCCGCAAATGCGCATATGAGGAAAATCAGAAACCCCAGCGGCTGATAAATAATATTCCATCCCAGCAATCCACCCCAGCCGCCACCCATCTGTTGCTCGACGATTGTTTTCAGACTCAAAGAACCTGTCAGCATCAGCAATGCAATCAGTGAAATGCCCATGGCCAGTTCATAAGAAATGATCTGTGATGCTCCGCGGATGGCAGCAAGCAGCGAGAACTTGTTATTAGATGCCCACCCACCAATCATCACCCCATAAACACCCATACTCACCACACCGAAAATGTAAAGAACACCAATATTTATGTCCGCTATTTGCAATGGAACAGTGCGTCCATCCAGATCAAGCGCACTTCCCCAGGGAATCACCGCGCTTGTCAGAAGTGCAGTTACCATCGCCAATCCCGGACCAAGTACGAACAATGCTTTATTGGAAGTGAGAGGAATGATATCTTCCTTGAAAATAAGTTTCAATCCATCTGCAAAAGGCTGAAGTAAACCAAAGGGACCAGCACGGTTAGGACCACGCCTGTCCTGGATCACAGCAGCCACTTTACGTTCTGCAAACGTTGTATACAAAGCAATGCCCAGTGAGGCCAGCACCACAATTACGATCAGAATTAATTTTTCAAATACAAGCGCCCAATCAACTAGTAATAGGTCCATGCTCAGGATTTTTTTGGTGTTTCGTTGAACACATCGGACGTTGCCGGTCCGGGAATGGCACTCAAATCAATTTCCGGACGGTTCACTTCACTGACACTATGAATATTCATCAGCAATTTTGGTTTTGATCCATCATGCACTGCTGAAAAAGTTTCTTTTGGCTTAACCACACCAACATAATGTCCCTGCGAAATCACAGAATGCCTGTTGATCTTGGTGGGTCCTTCAATCACCCAGTCGTCAATGTGTTTTTTCTCGAAACGACAATCATTACAGATCCATTCCTCCACTTCACCCCATTGGTCTTTACGTGCAGTAACACGCAATACCTCCTTACCGCGTTCCCAGAGTGTTACTTTACCACTGCACTTAGGGCAATCGCGATGGGCATCTACCGGTTTTGTAAACCACACCCGATTTTTAAAGCGGAATGTTCTGTCAGTAAGTGCACCAACCGGGCAAACATCAATCACATTACCAATAAAGTCATTATCAAGTGACTTCTCAATATAAGTGGCGATTTCCGAGTGATCACCGCGACTGAGTACTCCGTGCACACGCTTATTGGTTATCTGATCAGCCACAAATACACATCGATAGCACAGAATGCAACGCGTCATGTGAAGCTGGATATAAGGACCGAGATCATGTTTATCGAAAGTGCGGCGATGAAATTCGTAGCGGGTACCTTCTTTTCCATGTTCGTAGCTGAGATCCTGCAGGTGACACTCTCCTGCCTGGTCGCAGATCGGGCAATCGAGCGGATGATTCAGCAGGAGAAATTCCACCACACCATTTCGCGCGTCTGTCACGCGTGCACTTGTAATGTTTTTCACTTCCATTCCATCCATCACATTCGTACGACAACTCGCTACCAGTTTCGGCATCGGGCGTGGATCAGCGTTACTTCCTTTGCTCACTTCCACCAGGCAGGTACGGCATTTACCACCGCTGCCCTTCAGTTTGGTATAATAACACATTGCCGGCGGGGCAACTTCACCACCGATCGTCCTGGCGGCCTGGAGAATAGAAGTGCCGGGTGGTACCTGCACGGTAATATTATCTATAACTACACTAACTAATTTCGGCGCTTCAGACATGCTTGAGTTCGTTTATGTCGTCTGTTATTTTTATTAAGCTGTGGCTACTGCTAACGGTTCTGCATAGCCGGCAAGTCCATAATTCCTTTGCAGGCATTCCACCGGGTGGTCCACATGCCATTCAAATTCATCGCGGAAATGACGTATCGCTGCTGCTACCGGCCAGGCTGCTGCATCACCCAGCGGACAGATCGTATTCCCTTCTATCTTTCTCTGGATATCCCAAAGCAGATCTATATCCGATTTTTTTCCTTTTCCGTATTCGATATTCTTCAGGATCTTTTCCATCCAACCTGTGCCTTCGCGGCAAGGGGAACATTGTCCACAACTTTCATGTCGATAAAAGCGGGCAAGCGTCAAGGTATTTTTTACGATACACTGATCTTCATCCAACACGATGAAACCACCGGAACCCATCATTGTTCCTGTTGCAAACCCACCATCAGATAAACTTTCATAGTTCATGATTCTTGGTTCACCTTTCGCGGTTTTCAACAAAAGATTCGCAGGAAGGATAGGTACCGAAGATCCACCAGGAATACAGGCTTTCAACCTTTTTCCGTTGGCTATTCCACCACAATATTCATCGCTGTAGATGAACTCTTCAACAGAAATCGTCATATCGATTTCATACACACCCGGTTTATTGATATTACCGCAGGCGGAAATCAGTTTTGTACCTGTTGATTTACCAACACCAATCTTTGCATATTCTTCGCCACCGATATTAATGATAGGAACAACCGCTGCGAGTGTTTCTACATTGTTTACCACCGTTGGAGAATCCCATAGTCCTTTTACTGCGGGGAAAGGAGGTTTTATTCTTGGGTTACCACGTTTGCCTTCAAGAGATTCGAGCAAAGCTGTTTCTTCTCCACAGATATAAGCGCCGGCACCGCGCTGAACATAAATCTCACAATTGAAACCCGTACCCAGGATATTATTTCCAACAAAATTATTGGCCCTTGCTTCTTCGATCGCTTCTTCAAGAATATCAACGATCCAGGCATATTCACCTCGGATGTATATATAAGTTCTGTTGCTTCCCAATGCAAACGATGAAATCACCAATCCTTCGATCAGCAGATGCGGAATGAATTCCATCAGGTATCTGTCTTTGAAAGTACCCGGTTCAGATTCATCAGCATTGCAAACCAGGTAACGCGGAATACCCTCTGGTTTGGCAAGGAAACTCCATTTCATACCCGCAGGAAAACCCGCGCCACCCCGACCACGCAAGCCGCTCTTCTTCACTTCCTCTGTCACCGCATCAGGAGCCATGGTGGTCAGCGCTTTTTCAGCTGCCTTATATCCGCCTTCCCTCCGGTATACATCAAAATGACGGATACCTTCAACATGTGCTTTCTCTAAAAGTAATTTTCTGCCCATTTCGTTGGGTTATGATTTGCCGGATGAAACCGGCTGTTTATTGTTTTCTTAAAACAAATTTATCCGCAAGTGATCCACCTATTCTTTCTCCCTTATCATCAACCTGTATAAGACTCGAATCGGTCTGCAGATAATATGTGGCACCTCCCGATTTTTCCACGAGGTGTATGGTGTTGCCATGCCTCATCCAGCTGCCGGATTGATTCAATTCATTTGATCCGGCACCTGTCGATTTACGCCCCATGTACAAAAGCCTGCCGGTGAAAGTGAAATCCTTTCTCAGACTAACGATTGATTCAATTCCCTCACAATCCGCGCAAGGAATAACACCAGAATAGGTTATGACAGAATCGGCCTGAGCTGCAGCACCAGATATCATATTGCCATGACTGCTGTCATGAGCCGCTGCACTGTCGCCATGCGATTCATGACCCCCATCAGCAGAATGACCATTACTCTGACAGGCATATATCACTGTCGCCGTAATCAATAACACCACAAATATGTCTAACTGTTTGCTCATCTTCTTTTTAATTCTGTTGAGCTGCTTTTTGAGTACACTCGTCGATGATCTTATCAACTTTCTCAGGAGTAAGATGTTCCCTGAAATATTTTCCCAGCTGCATCATCGGTGCGTATCCACACGCGCCTAAACACTCAACTACTTTTAAAGTGAATAATCCATCAGCGCTGGTTTCACCAACATCAATGCCTAAGCGCTTTTTAATGTGTTTTACAATATCCTCACTTCCTCTAATCATGCATGGACCTGTCTGGCAAACTTCAAATACATATTTGCCAACGGGCTGAAGATTGAACATACTGTAAAATGTTGCCACCTCGTATACTTCGATAGGTTCAATTTTAAGCAGACCTGCCACATAGTCCATCGTTGGTTCACTCAGCCAGCCACCGGATTCTTCCTGGGCCAGGTTGAGCAAAGGAATCAACGCCGCTTTCTGTTTTCCTTCCGGATAACGTGCAATGATCTTATCAACCTGCTTCATTTTCGCTTCAGAAAATGGATTCATCATATTCGTTTAACGTTCAACGTTATACGTTTAACGCAGAACGTTAAACGCAGAACCATCATTATGTTAGTCTTGAAACAACGCGTGGTTGTTCCTGGTTTATCTATTCCCGAGACAACGCATGCGTTGTCTCTAATAACTATCAACAAAAAACTTATTCTTACCTCAAACCTCGTACTTCACGTCCGCCCTCCGGGCGGCTACAAACATGATGTTCCTACCGGAACATGATCGTTACCTCTGGTCGCAATGCTAGATACATTGGCGTTTTCAACAGATAACTATTTACTATAAACTAAGAACTCCTACTTACTACTTACTTCTTACTACTTACTCTCTTCGGCCTTCCTACGCGTCCATTTCCCCGGCAATCAGATTCAGACTACTCATCGTTACAACGGCATCGCTCAGCATCGCGCCCTTCACAATTTCTGCATATGCCTGGTAGTATATGAAGCACGGTCTGCGGAAATGTAAACGATATGGTGAACGGCCACCATCACTGATCAGGTAAAAGCCAAGCTCGCCATTGCCACCTTCCACAGCCTGGTACACTTCACCAACAGGAATTTCTGTTTCCCCCATCACTATCTTGAAGTGCCAGATCAGCGCTTCCATTTTTGTGTATACATCAGTTTTGGGAGGGAGATAATATTCAGGAGCGTCGGCATGAAATACTTCCGCTTCAGTTCCTTTGAATGATTGTACTTTTTCATACGCCTGGCGAATCAGTGAAAGCGATTCCCATATCTCCCCATTACGAACCATAAAACGATCATAGTTATCGCCGCTGGTGCCTACGGGTATTTTGAAATCAAAATCTTCGTATGATGAGTAAGGTGTGTGAACACGAACATCATAATCTACGCCTGCAGCCCTGAGGTTGGGTCCGGTAAAACCATAGTTCAATGCTCTGTCAGCAGAAATGCCGCCTGTGTTTTTTGTTCTTTCGTAAAAGATGCGGTTGCGGTTGAACATTTTTTCAAACTCAGCCTGTACACCAGGATATTCCGCGAGAAATTTTTCGATCTTACGGAAAGCCGTATCCGAAAAATTTCTTTCGAATCCACCGATGCGGCCCATATTGGTTGTCAGCCTCGATCCGCAAACCTCTTCATATATTTCATAGATCAGTTCGCGGTATTGCATCACGTATAAAAAGCCAGTGAAAGCACCGGTATCAACACCAACGATGGAATTACAGATCAGGTGATCAGAAATCCGTGCAAGCTCCATGATGATGATACGGAGATAGTCAACGCGTTTTGGCGTTTTCACACCCAGCAATTTTTCGCAGGTGAGATGCCAGCCCATATTATTTATAGGAGAAGAACAGTAATTCAACCTGTCAGTGAGCGTGGTGATCTGGTACAGCGGACGACGTTCAGCAATTTTTTCAAAAGCGCGGTGGATATATCCAACGGTTGCTTCTGATTTAATAATGCGTTCGCCATCCAGCTCCAGGATATTCTGAAACACGCCATGTGTCGCAGGGTGGGTGGGGCCGAGGTTCAGGGTCGTCGTCTGCTTTTCAATCGAACCTTCAGGAAGTTTTATATTAAAATGCTCAGACATATTTATTTATTCAAGAGCCGCGAAAGTAAATCAGCGGCCAAACATTTCATCGTCTTTATCTACGCGGGTCTGGTCCTCCAGCGGATACTCCTTACGCATCGGGAAATAATCCATCTCGTCTACATTCAACACACGCTTCAGGTCCGGGTGCCCGACAAAATTGATTCCATAGAAATCATAGGTTTCACGCTCCATCCAGTTGGCAGCGGAAAATAATCCTGTTGCTGTGTATACATCGGGACGCTCAGCTGCTGTATAAATCTTCATCCTGATTCTGACATTCTCTACCAGGTTGTGCAGGTGATAAACAACACAGAATTCTTCGCCTTTTTTATCAGGATAGTGAATCCCGGTGAGGTCAGTCATGAATCGAAAAGCAAGTTCAGGCGTATCGTAAAGAAAGTTCAGCACTTTCAGATTCATATCACGTGGAGCCGTGAACGTGAGCATGCCATAAGGTTCTTCCCAGTGGGTGAGCGACTCACCAAACTGCTCCGTTAATAATGATTTTATTTTATCGTTGGCTATTGCCATGGTTATTTGATGTCGCCCTTTCAGGGCTATTGGATTACGCCCTTTCAGGGCTTTTTATTTAATTTCTTTTTTTCTGAGACAATGCATGGGTTGTCTCTAGAAATTTTCAATTATAAACTTGAAACTACTTCCTACCTCTTATCTCTGACTTCATTCCCGCCCTTCGGGCGGCTACAAACAGGATGTTCCTACCGGAACATGAATGTTACCCTTTGTCGTAATTTCAGATGCATCTGGCTTTCGCGAAAACTAACTTATAACTTAACATATAAAACCTTCCGCTTTCAACTTTCTACTTTAAACTCCTACTTACTTCTTACCTACTGTATTCCATAACTCTCCAGCAACGCCTTGTACTTCGGTCCGTTTCTGCGGCGTAAGGACTCATTATGCACCAGTTCCTGGATCTTCATGAAACCATCTATGATAGCCTCGGGTCTTGGCGGACAGCCTGGCACATAAACATCCACAGGAACAACCTGGTCAATACCTTGTAACACAGAATAAGTATCAAAAATTCCACCGCTGGAAGCGCATGCGCCAACAGCCATCACCCAGCGAGGTTCGGCCATCTGGAGATACACCTGCTTTACTACGGGTCCCATTTTTTTCGCAATTGTCCCCATTACCATCAGCAAATCACACTGACGGGGAGAGAACCCTACCCGCTCAGAACCAAATCGTGCAAAATCATAATGGGAACCCATGGTTGCCATGAATTCGATACCACAGCAGGATGTAGCGAATGGTAAGGGCCACATGGAATTCTTTCTTGCCAGACCTACAACTTTATCAAAAGAGGTCGCAAAAAAGCCTTCACCGGTAACTCCATCGGGTGCATCCACCTGGTTGATTCCCCAGTCGCTGACTGATTTTTGTTTTATATTGAATCGTACGGGACGAGCCATATCACAAATTTTTAAATAACTGTGTAAGAAGATTCCGCAGTAACAACAAAACGGTCTCTTCTTAGTTCAATTTCTTTGGCAAACAAGCTGTTAATCCTGATCAATCTTCCCAGTGCAACGCACCTTTTTTGATAATATAGATGAAGCCGCACAGAAAGAATCCTACAAAAAGCACGACGGCCAGAAATCCGTTCCAGCCCAGTTCCCTGAAATTCACCGCGTATGGGTAAAAAAAGATGACTTCAACATCAAAAAGAACAAAGAGTATTGCAACAAGAAAATATTTGATCGCCATTGGCTGACGTGCATTTCCCTGTTGTTCGATACCACTTTCAAAGGTCTGTAATTTATCGGCAGTATTGCGTTTCGGACCAAGGAAATAACTCAGGGTAATCATTCCTCCAACGAAAAGAATTGCAAACAGGAGCTGCATTCCAATCGGGAAATAATTGGCAGAACTATTAAGATCAGAGATGGCCTGAGCGGCAGGAGTTTGAAGGAAATAAGATTGATACATCAGCGAAATTTCTTCTGCGGGGACAAAAATAAGGCAGGGGATATTAAAAACAATAATAGCCGGAAAATAGAACGCACAATAATAACCGCCTGAAAACGTGTACATCCCGGTTTCACCGGTTTAAAATAAAAAGCCCCCGGCAATACCAGGGGCTATTAAATTTCAATTAAAATCAGTTATTGGTTTACACTTCCCGACTTCGGTTGACTCTGACCCGGCGAAGTTTTTGGAGCGCTACCGCTTTGAGCTGCGCCTTTATTTGCTTTCTGCAGGATCTCTTTATTCTTTGGCGCGTCAGGATTTGTAGGATCGATCTCGATGATTTTATCAAGATATTCTATCGCTTTGGGAAAGTCCTTTTTGATGTTCGCGTTATATCCTGCGAGATAGCCATACGCTGTGATCAAAGTGCTTTTGTTTTTCACTTTATCAGTTTCTGCAATGCTTATAAATTTCTCTGCATCCGGAACAGCAAGCCCTTTTTCCATAGTAGAATCAATCAGCATCAGCGAACGCATCTTCCAGTAATATCCATAAACTTCGTTCGGATATTTGTCTGAATACATCTTGAAAATGCTGTCAGCGGTTGCGTAATTCTGCGCCTTGAAGTTTTCGAAACCAGCATTGTAGATATCTACTTTGCCCGGATTAGGATTCACCACCAATACTTTTGACATCCACTCAGCAGCTTTTGGCTGATTACCTACTTTCTTAAAGAAATCAGAAGCTTTTCTTACGTAGTCAATTTTATTTGCCTGTGCAGTATCGCTGGTGATTGCTTTATTGAAAAACTCGTCAACCTGCGCTTGTTTGTCAGGGAACTTCGCAGAAAGCATAGCCATTGTTACATAGTTCTCAGGAATGATCTGACCTTCTTTAGCTTTTGAAAAGAATATTTCCAGATTTTTTATTGCGTTCACTGAGTCATTCAGTTTGTCATAGCTATATCCCTTTAACCTGTACAGACGAGGATCTGCAGTTTCACCCTGTTTAGCCAGCAGTTCATCTGCTTTGGTGATCGCAGTCTGGAAATCTCCCGATGCAAACTGTAACGTCGCTTCTTCATAATCGAGTGCCGGACCTTTATCTGCCACAGCCCTGTATTTTTCAAAAAAGCTTTTTGATTTGTATACATCTCTCGAGAAATAGTAGGTGTACAGATCATAATATGCGGGCGCATAGCTTGGGTCGATTTCTACCGCTTTGTTAAAATGCTGAAGAAAAATATCTTTCTGATCAGAACCTTGTGTGAGATAAACCTTACCTACTTTGTATTCGCCTTCTGCGTATTTCGGATCGAGTGCAACCGCTTTCTGATAAGAGGAAACAGCGCCACCACCATCTGAATTTTTGCGGTAAGCGTCACCGAGATTAATGTACACATCCGGCTCTTTAAATCCTTTGATTAAAGTAGCCTGGTTTAGTTTTTCGATGGCATAAGCAGCGTCTCCGGATTTCTCAAGATTCGCTTTTCCGATCGCGTTCAGCACATTAATATCTTTACCTTTTGTAAGGCTTATGGCTGTTTCAAAACGTTGACGGGCATCGTTTGTTTTACCTTCTGCCAGTTCCATCTGTCCCATGCCGGCAAGCAGTAACGGATTGCTTCCGTTGGCACCCTCCATTCCTTTGCGCAACGTTTCTGTTGCCTTAGGAACATCACCGTTTTCACGGTATGCCTGTGCTAACCAATATATGGCCTCGGGGTCACCAGGTTTGGACGCCAGTGCTTTTTCAAGAGCATCAATGGCACTCTGGTATCGCTCGTAATAAAGGAATTTTTTTCCTTCCTGTACAGACTGAGCAAAAACCAGGTTGCTCATCAGCATCACCACAGCAACAAGGCCTGTTTTGATTTTTGTCATTTGTGATAGTTGATTTTGTTAAGAAAAAATATTGAAATCAAAATTGGTTACTACTCCATATTCAGGTTTACTCTTCTTACACCCAACTGCATTCTGTCGGGTACCAGATAAGCTCTTCTGAATATCAGCTGGCCTTTTTCATGGGTTAGGAAATTTGAAAATCCGCGACCGAGTCCCGAATAATTTTCTTTCAGTACAAAATATAAACCACGTCTGAAAGGATATCTCTTTAGAGCGATATTAGCCTGGTAAGGTTTAACATAAACATCTCCGCTGTCACAATTGCTGCATTGCATTGAAGCAATTTTAACTTTTTTCAGAAAACTCAGCTGTGTTGAATCTTCTTTATTGCCAATCCAGCTCACTCCGACAAAGCCGATCGATGCGGGATCTGACGCTACATAATCCAACACACCTTCACTACTGGTAGCAGCCTGTACTTTCTGGGAAAATGGTTGTCCTTTCAAAACAGAGTCCAGCATAAATCTTACCGTGCTTGTCGCTGTCAATCCATCCATCACAGGTTTATAAGCATAACCGGAAGTTCCATTGAGGATAGATCTGATATCTCCTACCGTAAACAGCGAATCCTTTGCTGCATTATTTACAACCACTGCTATCGCGTCAGACGCCATAATCCCGAATATCGGTGCAAATTCAAGGGTGTCTTTATAGAATTTAACTTCATCTTCACTGAGGCCACGGGTGATGATCACCATCCTTATGCTATCGTTCAACAGATCCTTAATACAGTCTGCTTCGGGCTTGTAGTGAGCTATGATATTTGCCTTAGGATACTGGGAGAGAAATACCTTTATCTGTGAGTCTATTACCGGCTTAAAAGATTCGTCTGCGCTGATGTGTATGGTGCCACTGGTCAGGGTATCGTCACCGCCGATAACATGCGGTTTTTTACCATTTCCGGCGCACCCTGTAAGTATAAAAACAATTCCTGTTAAAAACAATAGTTGGGCCGGAATGAATTTCCGGAGTGCAAAATTTCTTTTCATTTATCCTGCCTGTTGTTTTGTTTTATATCCTCTCCAGATGCGGAAGATGCCATACAAAATGCAGGCGCCGCCAAAAATCGATGTCACCAATGGATCAAAATTAAAATCAAAGCCAAACTTCCGGTATCCCAGGAAAAACACCCCGGCTAAACTCCATAAAATTCCCATGCCAAAATCGTAAAATGAGCGAAGCCGCCCCTGGTGCCGAACCTGTTTTTCTTCGAATTCGTTTCTGTCCATTGTTATTTTTCGCAGAGTTGCCAAGGTAGTGAAAACCTGTTTTAAAACCTTAATTTAATATGGCTGTTTATGAGCGATGTATTATCATTCTACTGTAAAATCAAAATCCGGTTTTGGTGAAAAGAATGATATCCGTAAAAGCTTTTCTAATGCCCGGTAAATGCTGCAGGACTAATCAACTTCTAATCAAATCCCGCATGCCGAATTCTCTTCTTCGAGGGTGACCGTCAGATAGGGGTTGCCTTTCCCCTTTTTAACAAATGTCATTCGATCGGATACCAAACCATTAGTTATTACGGGTAATCATTTCCACAGTTGCCAGTAGAAATGCAGCCAGGTATTAGATGCAGAATTTGGAAGATTTCATAACGAGACGGTAGACAGCAGACAGTGGCAGTTAATAAGTAGAAGATCGCGTGCAGAGGGCAGCAGATCGGTGCGGTATGGCCTGTTGTTTCTATTCGCTGCTTTCTGTTGCTGGATTTTTGCCACAACACCGGGGGGCTGTTTTCTCCTGTCTCCCTGATCCTGCCTGGCGACTTTTATTCCTGCCAGCGACTATCTTTGCGGCCTTAAAACCAGCAATGATGAAAATACTCATGGTTTGTCTGGGAAATATTTGTCGCAGCCCACTGGCTGAAGGCATTCTCAGGCAAAAAATTGAGCAGGAGGGTCTGGACTGGCAGGTGGATAGCGCCGGTACTAATGGTCTTCACGATGGAGAGTCGCCGCATCGTCTTTCACAAAAAGTTGCAGGAATGAATGGGATCAGCATCTGTGACCAGCGTTCCCGCCGCATTATTCCCCAGGATTTTAAAAAATACGACCGGATATATGCCATGGCCGGGGATGTTGTTGATGAAATGAAATGGATCGCCGGCAGTCATTACGACGGAAGCAAAGTTGATCTTTTGATGAACCTGACCCATCCCGGAAAAAACCTCGATGTACCTGATCCATGGTATGGCGGTGAGTCAGGATATCATGAAGTGTATAAGCTGATTGAGCAGGCTTGCGAAAGACTCATTCAGAGAGAGAAGTCGATCATAGAAAAAAGACCCCGATAACCCAAGTTTCTAAATAAGATGAAGCCATCCATTCCCCAGGGCACACGAGATTTTTCTGCAGAAGTTGTAAGGAAGCGCCAGTTTATTTTTAAAACGATCAGCACTGTTTTCGAACGATACGGTTACCATCCGCTGGAAACACCTGCGATGGAAAACCTGGAAACACTGATGGGAAAATATGGCGAAGAAGGCGACCGGCTCATCTTCAGGATACTAAATAACGGACTGGATCACCCGAAAAAACAGGAACAGGCCCGCGTTGATTTCGAAAAAGTGCTGGAAGGAAAAAATGTTCCCGGGATTTCCGAAAGGGCGTTGAAATATGATCTTACCATTCCTTTTGCCCGCTATGTCGCGATGAACCACGGGCAGCTGAGTTTCCCTTTCAGAAGATACCAGATTCAACCGGTTTGGCGTGCTGATAGTCCGCAGAAAGGTCGCTATCGCGAATTTTATCAATGTGATGCTGACGTGGTGGGCAGTAAATCGCTGTTGAATGAAGTGGAACTCACTTCTATTTATATGGAAGCTTTTGCTCTGCTTAAAGTGCCTGTGGAGATAAAAATAAACAGTCGCAAAATGCTGTCAGCA
Organism: Pollutibacter soli; assembly: GCA_029269725.1. Lineage (GTDB taxonomy): Bacteria > Bacteroidota > Bacteroidia > Chitinophagales > Chitinophagaceae > Pollutibacter > Pollutibacter soli. Next base: position 145,547 of record JARJHS010000011.1, read on the forward strand.
CTGGCAAATGCATGTGGAGGACAGGAATACCTGACGGATATCACTGTAGCCATCGACAAACTGGATAAGATCGGAATTGAAAAGGTGAAAGAAGAAATTTTACGCAAAGGCCTGACTGAAGAGCAGTATTCAATTATCGAAAAATATTTGCATATCAGCGGTTCGCCTGCTGAGCAGCTGGAAAAAGCCGCGGCACTTTTGGGATCAGAGCCGCTTTGCGAAGCAGCAATCGCAGAGATCAGGTTCATTCTTGATTATGCCGATAAGTTATCGTCACCGGAATCTTTATTCGTCGATTTTACATTAGCCCGTGGACTTAATTATTACACCGGTATCATTTTCGAAGTGAAAGCAAAGGGTGTAAAGATGGGAAGCATCGGTGGCGGTGGACGGTACGATGAACTCACTGCAACTTTTGGTGTACCCAACATTCCTGGTGTCGGAATTTCGTTTGGGGTTGACCGTATCTATGATGTGATGGAAGAACTTGGTCTTTTTCCTGAGTCATTAAAAAGCGGGGCAAGACTGTTGTTTTTTAACCTTGGAGAAAAGGAAACAAAATTTGCATTTTCACTGGCACAGGAGCTTCGTTCTAAAAATGTTGCAGCTGAAATTTTTCATGAAACGGCAAAGTTTGATAAGCAGTTCAAATATGCTGAAAAGAAAAACATTCCTTTTGTTGCCATCATTGGATCAAAGGAAATGGAATCTAATACCGTGATGGTAAAAAATCTCGCCACAGGTGAACAACAGTCCATTCCGGCTAATGAGTTAGCAGCATTTTTCGAAAGCAAATAAGACAGCATTTACAAGGTGAAAATTACATGGCATTTTCAAAAATCACTGCGGCTCCCTGTCCTACCCCAATACACATGGTGGCCAGGCCGTAGCGGATTTTTCGTTTTTTCATTTCGTGAAGTAAGGTTGTACTAATTCTCACACCTGAGCAACCCAACGGATGTCCAATGGCTATCGCCCCGCCGTTGACATTGACAATTGAGGGATCAATACCAAGTTCCTGTATACATGCGAGAGACTGAGACGCAAATGCTTCATTGAGCTCAACAAGACCGATATCGTTAATCTCCAGCCCGGCCCTTTTCAATGCTTTTCGTGTAGCCGGTACCGGGCCGATGCCCATTATTGATGGATCAACACCTGCAACGGCCATCGAGACAATCCTTCCCAGCGGTGCAAGATTATTTTTTGTTATAAGATCTTCACTTGCCAATATTGCTGCGGCCGCGCCATCATTAATTCCCGATGAGTTTCCCGCGGTAACACTCCCTTCTTTTGCAAAAGCCGGTTTTAAAACCGCTAATTTTTCCAGGGAAGTCTGACGAGGATGTTCGTCAGTATCAACCATTACTTCGTCTTTTTTTCCCGATATTTTTACCGGAACAAGTTCATCTTTCCACTTCCCTGCTGCTGCGGCAGCTGCATATTTTTCCTGGGATGAAAATGCAAACTGATCCTGCGCCTCTCTGGAAATCTTCCAGTGTTTCGCTATATTTTCTGCTGTTTCACCCATCGTAAAAGGGTAATATTTTGCCCTGAGAGCAGGGTTAATAAACCTCCAGCCGAGCGTGGTATCAAACAGATCTGTTTTTCGTCCAAATCCCTCTTCCTGTTTTCCCATTACAAAAGGCGCGCGGGACATGCTTTCCACTCCGCAACTGATGATCGCTTCACCATCACCCGCAGCAATGGCCCTCGCACCGTCCATGACAGCCTGTAATCCCGAAGCGCAAAGTCTGTTGACTGTAGTACCGGCAACCTCCAGCGGCAAACCTGCAAGTAAGGCCGCCATCCGGGCAACATTCCGGTTATCCTCACCTGATTGATTTGCCGCCCCTGCAATCACATCTTCAATCAGATGGACATCCATTTTTGGATTGCGCCGAAGGATGGCAACGATCATATCGGCGAGCAGATCATCCGGCCTTTTAGAACTCAACGAACCGCCATACCGGCCAATGGGGGAACGAAGCGCATCAACAACGAAGACAGGTTTCATCTTTCAAATATAAGTCGCCCGGGCCAGCAACAGACGATGCCGTATCTTTGCCGGATGAAAGTGGCGTCGATACGGAATATCAGGCAGTTAAACCCTGATGAACTGAAAACAGTATTCCAGGAAATGGGTGAGAAATCATTCCGTGCACAACAGGTGTGGGAGTGGTTATGGCAAAAACATGCGTTCAGTTTCGAGGACATGACCAATCTTTCCAAGGACCTCCGGGCAAAACTGAACGAAAATTTCAGCTTTCCCAGTTTAAAAATTGATGCGGTCCAGCAAAGCTCAGATGGAACGATAAAATCAAGATTTAAAACTTTTGATGGTCACCTGGTCGAAGGTGTTCTGATACCTTCGGACCAAAGATTCACAGCCTGTGTTTCTTCCCAGATCGGTTGCAGCCTGAGCTGCAAGTTTTGTGCGACGGGGTATATGGAGCGCAAGCGCAACCTGAATTTTGATGAGATCTACGACCAGGTAGTTCATATCAATCAGCAAAACATGAAGGTCAATGGTAAAAAACTGACCAATATTGTTTTTATGGGAATGGGCGAACCCCTGTTGAATTATAAAAATGTCCTTCAGGCCATTGAAAGAATTACCGCTGCTGACGGGCTGGCGATGAGCCCGAAAAGGATCACGGTGTCTACAGCCGGTGTTGCGAAAATGATCAAACAGCTGGGGGATGATAATGTCAAATTCAAACTGGCATTATCGCTGCATGCGGCAAACGATAGGAAGAGAAACGAGATCATGCCGATCAACGAAACCAATGATCTCAGGTCGTTGATTGATGCACTCAATTATTTTTATAAGAAAACCGGAAATGAAATAACACTGGAGTATATTCTTTTCAACCAGTTTAACGATAGCCAGGAAGATGCTGAAGAATTGATTAAAGCGTATCGCCAGATACCTGCCGACCTGGTCAACCTGATCGAATACAACCCTATTGATTTCGCACGCTTCACAAAACCATCTGAGGAAAGAATTGAGTTTTTCATGCAATACCTTGGAAAAAACAGGGTCAATGCAAGATTGAGACGCAGCCGTGGAAAGGATATTGATGCAGCATGCGGCCAGCTAGCCAATAAAGCAGGTGATGTAAAAACAGCTTAAGACTTAAAGATCTTCTCCAAAATATATTCTTAAATACTTCAGTTACACTTCATGACTAAAAAACCAGCAGGCAATTTTGAAAAATTTCTGCCAAAGAAAAAAAACAGTGTAATCAAGGAAGAGATCCGTCAGCAGAAAAAGAAATTCAAAAAGGAAAGGTCAGATGCAATTGAAAAAAAGAAGCAGGAAAAAAGAGCCGCTTTTCAATCGCAGCCGCATGCACCCAATAAAGCCACTGCAAGCGATCATAAGGCACCTGTTATTATAAGGAAACAGAATAATGAGATGCCGCTGAATAAATATATTGCTCATGCAGGAATATGTTCCCGCAGAGATGCCGCTACACTTGTTCGGGAAGGAAAAGTAAAAGTGAATGGCAATGTGGTTTCCGAGCCTGGTTTCAAAGTAAAAACGAGTGACGAGGTGGTGTACGGTGGAAAGAAATTATATCCTGCAGAAAATCTGGTATATATTCTTTTAAACAAACCCAAAGACTATATCACAACTTCAGAAGATCCGCAAGGAAGAAAAACTGTGCTGGAGTTGATCAAGGGAGCAACAAATGAAAGGGTATATCCTATCGGCAGACTGGATAGAAATACAACTGGCGTTTTGTTGTTGACGAATGATGGCGAACTGACGCAGAAACTTTCACATCCGTCATATGAAGTTCGAAAGATGTACGAAGTAAAGCTGGACAAAATCCTCACAAAAGCTCACTTCGAAAAAATATTGAATGGTATCGTACTGGAAGATGGCCCGGTTCGTGCGGATGCTTTAGCTTATGCAGATGCCAAAGACAAGTCGATCATTGGTATTGAATTACACAGTGGGAAAAACCGCATCGTAAGAAGAATGTTTGAATCACTCGGTTATGATGTAAAAAATCTCGATCGGGTAATGTTTGGTAACCTTACCAAAAAAGATGTTGAACGTGGCAAATGGCGTTTCCTGAAAGAAAAAGAAGTGAGGTTACTGAAATTTATGAATAGCTCCTTTATCCGCAAGAATAAATCGCAGGCAGACGACGATTTTCAATAGACAGTCGATTGAAATAAAGAATGGCACAAATACAGGTTCTTTTTGAAGATGATGATCTGATTGCTTTAAATAAGCCTTCCGGCCTGTTGACCATTCCCGATCGTTTTGATCCCACATTACCATCATTGAAAACTATCCTACGTGAACAGTATGATGATTTGTTCATCATACACAGAATCGACAGAGATACCAGCGGTTTGATTTTATTTGCAAAAAATGCTACTGCACATAAGTACTATTCACAGTTATTTGAATCGCGTTCTGTTGAAAAAAAATATTACGCTCTTGTACATGGACGTATGAGCAGTTCATCCGGAACTTTTGATCAGCCCATTGGTGAACACTTTCAGGTAAAGGGGAAAATGGCTGTTAGCCGTAAGGGCAAAACGGCAATTACTCATTTTAACGTAGTGGAAACTTTTCAGTCGTATAGCTGGTTGCAACTAAACATTGAAACAGGAAGAACACACCAGATCCGCGTTCATCTGCAGGACGCCGGGCATCCTGTTGTGTGTGATCCGTTGTATGGAACAAATACACCACTCCTTCTCTCTACAATAAAAAAGAAAAAGTTTAAACTCTCGAAAGACGCTGAAGAAGAGCAGCCCTTGATGAACAGACTGGCACTACATGCATACAGTCTTGAATTTCAGAATCAACAAGGGCAAAAATCATTGATTGAAGCTCCACTGTTTAAGGATATGCAGGCTACCCTGAAGCAGCTGGAAAAATGGACAGGGGTAAACAAACCAAAAGCCTGATCAATCTTTTCTGCTTACAGTTTTTGCGTACTACTTCCTTCCATTTTCCCATAAGTGATAAACACCAAAGCTGAAATGACCAGGCTTACAATCATCAGCACACAATTCAGTAGTACTGTATTTAATCCGTTGATCGTTACATCAAGAAAGGGATAGGGATAAAAATGATCGATCGCGCCACAAGTCAAAGCAAACAGCAGGTACGCAAACGGAAATATCAACCATAAAAAAATATGCTTCCATTTCAGTGTCGATTTCGTGGTAAAAAACAACCAGTACATCAGAAACAGTACCGGCACAACCAGGTGAAGAAGTTCATCTGCCACGCGGTTGATGCCTTCCGGGTTCCAGATTTTTCTCAAGACTGTATGGTACACAATTGCACCGGCAGTAATATAAACCGCAATTGCAGTAACAGCGGCGGGTTTTTTAAAAAATGATTTCATTCGATTGCTGCCGGGCATTAAAGAGATTGCGCAACAAACAGCGATAACAAGATTGATCCAGATGGTGAAATAGCTAAAGTAACGTGTGATCGCTTCCGTCAGGTCTTTACCTGATGTATAAATTGACAAATAAAATTGTAGCCCCAGGGCAAACCATGCAGTGATTGCCGTGATTAAAAGAATGGTCCTTTCAGCTCCAGGCTGCTGAATCCTCATAAACGAAAAATATCCGGGTTATAGAATGGGGGTAACAGTTAACCAGGGATCAGAAAAATAATACTACCAATTGGGGGTGGATATATAAATGAGGTGGGTGTCAGCATCTTGAATAGACAAGTGCAATGCGAACTTAAAAAATTTTTCGAATTCTCAAACAGAAATCTGACAGGTGAAATTAGATGAGGAGAAATCAGGAAGCTACGTGAAGACCGCATTCCTTTTTGGATTCTTCCCACCACCATCTTCCGGCACGGGGATCTTCGCCGGGTTCGATAGCACGGGTACATGGCGCACATCCGATGCTGACAAATCCTTTATCGTGAAGGGGATTGTAGGGAACGTTGAATTCCTTAAGGTAATCGAGTACCTGTTGAAAACTCCAATGAATCAGCGGGTTAAATTTAATTAACTGGCGTTGTTCATCCCTCTCGACCAGCGGCATATCATGACGGTTCGCCGACTGATCAGCACGCAATCCGGTGATCCAGACTTTAGCACCCGCAAGTGCGCGTCCCAGTGGTTCAACTTTCCTGATAAAGCAGCATTCTTTCCTGTTTTCGACGGAGTCATAAAAACTCGTGAAGCCTTTTTTTGTTACCAGTTCTTCTACGGTTTCGTGTCTTGGGAAAAACACATCAATATCGATCTTGTACCTGGCGCGTGTACGATCGACCAATTCATAAGTTTCATAAAACAATCGGCCAGTATCCAATGTGAAAATGCGGATCGGAATTTTATTCCGGGCAATAATATCTGTTATCACCTGGTCTTCCTGGCCAAGTGAAGTGGAAAAGCAAACTCCACCTGGAAACAAATTTGCCAGGTGGAGTAACTGTGCTTTGATATCTTTCTGACTCAGTTCCTCCTGTAAGGATTCAAGCGTCATCGAAAAGAATTAATTAGTCAACATTAGGTTGTGGAGTATACCTCAGGTAAGGTTTAACCACATTCAAACCTTTCGGGAATTTCTTCACTGCATCTTCTGTGGAAACTGCAGGAACAACAATTACATCTTCACCGTTTTTCCAGTCAGCAGGAGTTGCTACACTGTAATTAGCTGTAAGCTGTAATGAGTCGATCACTCTCAGTACTTCAACAAAGTTTCTTCCAGTGGAAGCAGGATAAGTAATAGTAAGTTTGATTTTTTTATCAGGACCAATCACAAACAATGATCTCACTGTGAAATTCTCAGAAGAATTCGGGTGAATCATGTCATATAAGTCAGCCACTTTACGATCCGGATCCGCGATGATCGGAAATTCAACATTCACTTTCTGAGTTTCGTTAATGTCTTTCACCCAACCACGATGCTTATCAATCGGGTCAACACTTACCGCGAGCACCTTTACATTACGCTTTCTGAATTCTTCTTTCAAAGCTGCGGTCTTACCGAGTTCGGTAGTGCATACAGGAGTATAATCGGCCGGGTGTGAAAACAGAATGCCCCAGCTATTGCCGAGATATTCATAAAAATCAATTTCACCTTCAGTAGTCGTTGCCTGGAAGTTGGGAGCTATGTCTCCTAAACGTAATCCCATAATTGGTAAATTTTTGAATGAGCGACGAATTTAGGAGAATTTGAGAAGCCGACAAAATTTATAGACTTATTTAACAGCCGGTTCATAGTCCATAGTCCATAGTTGAACAGCCAAGGAAGCACGCAGGGGGCGCCAGGCATCAGATCTCCGGGATTCTCGTTTAAAAAATGCAGCGTTCATTTATTTACAGGGTGAACTGCATAAGATTATTAAACAATCGGAGCTGCCATGGTTACGATTTTATGAACGCACAATCAACACTTTACAAATGCTGCTCCCGCATTCCGGCTTTTGGCTGCGGTCCCGATAAAAAGTTACAGGCTAGAAACTTCCGCCGCTTCCTACGGCATCCCTGCCAAACCGGTCCTTAACATCATCAATAGCTTTATACAGTCCGGCCTTGCGTGCGGGATCGCTGAAAAGATTGGTTTGCAGAGCCTCGCGGGTGAGTTCACTGACCCGGACGCCTAAAAGTCGAATTTTTTCACCTTTACGATAAAGCTGGTGAAACAAAGTCTTTGCTACAGGAATAAGTTCGTCATCAAAAAAAGTATAGGGGATCGAGGATTGTTTTGACGTCGTTTCAAAATCCGGATACCTGATTTTTACTGCCAGACAGCCAGCCATCTTATCATCATTGCGAAGATTGAAGGCGACTTTTTCTGTCATCTTTACCAGCTGGCTCATCAGGAATTCCATGTCATTGGTATTTTCTTCGAAAGTGTTTTCGTTGGAAATTGATTTAGATTCATGATAGGCATGCACTTCACTGTGGTGTTGACCCTGTGCGCGATGCCATAAATCGACGGCATAATTTCCCACTGTTTTTTCTAAAACTTCCAGCGGATAAGAGGCGAGGTCACCAATGGTTGAAAAACCAAGCGCATGCAGATTTTTCAGCGTGTGCTCACCAACGCCCATAAAACGACTGAGTGGTAACGGTGCAAGAAATTCCTTTTCTCTTCCCGGCAACACCTGCAAATAACCATTTGGCTTCGCTTCATTTGTAGCCATTTTTGCGATCATTTTATTCGACGCAAGGCCAAATGATATAGGAAGTTTGGTTTTCTCCATGATCTCTTCACGTAATTCTATTGTCCATTTCAAAGGCTGAAAAAACCTATCCATTCCCGTTATATCAACATAAAACTCATCGATAGAAGCCTTTTCAAATAGTGGTGCTTTTGCAGCAATAATTTCTGTCACCATTCTTGAATAATGACTATACCTGTCACGCGAGCCCTGCAACAATATGGCTTGCGGACAAAGCTGCATGGCCTTTTTCATGGGCATGGCTGATGCAACTCCAAATTTCCTTGCCTCATAACTGCAGGTCGTTACAACACCACGATCGCGGCTGCCTCCCACAATCAACGGTTTTCCGCGAAGCGATGGATCTTTTAGGATCTCCACTTCCACAAAAAATGCATCGAGGTCGAAATGAGCGATATATCGTTGCTTCTCCAAGGGATCAAATTTACAGATTTCTGTACCGGCTAATATGATGTAAATTCACCGATTACAAAAGAATGGCTATGACATGGACCTGGCTTAGTTCAACCGTTGCTCCTTTGCAACAACTGATCGGATTTCTGCACAAAGAATCTAAATCAAGTGATGTTACAGGAAAACAGGTATTGATGGAACTGAGAGATAATCTTAATCTATATAAGGAGGCTTATGAAAATACCGGTACCTATGATAATCTCATCGATTTGCTCAGTAATGAGGCATACAGAACTGCCATTAAAGAAAATTTTCCTTTTAAAAAGATAAAGGCAGGTAAAATTCAGAAAATCCATATCAGGGATGAACGCAACCTCAGATACCTGGGATGGACAACCGAAAAACTGATGGATAAGATCGATGAAAAAATTCAGTCACTCAAAAATCTGAAAAAATTAAACAACGGATCAGTAGAAAAAATCAGCCCGAAAGTCACACTCAAACTCAGTAATCTTTACTTCAGGATGAAGCTGATGGCGGAGTTCATTTACGAAGTAAAACGCTGAAAGTGGAAGGTAGAACGTTAAACGTTGAACGTCAGAACCTGCGAAGCGACCAGCACTGCAATTTGCGATCATATTTGCTTTGTAATCAATGCAGCCGCAAAAAATATATTAAAATATCTACTTGCATTTCTAAAAAATATCTTTCGAGCAACAGCTTACGTTTTACATTCGACGTTTTACGATAAACCTTAAAGATAAATTTCCAGTAGACCTTCAGGCAAATTCACCAGTATCTGTTTTTTTGAGTGATTTATTTTTTCGAGCGTCGATTCATTTAACGGGATCAGCACTTCTTTCTTACTGATCTCGATCCGGAGCAGAATCTGTTGTGGTTGTTCAATCACCTCTTCCACAAGGCCTAAGGGTTCTTTATTGTTCAGAACTGTGTATCCAAGGAGGGAAACCGGTGCATTTTTAGCAGCAAGTTTACTGACCTGGCTTTCGGGTAGCCATACCTGCTTTTTCAACAGCAGCTGCGCCGCTTCTTTTGATGCCACCGAATCCAGCCGGATGATTACTTCTTCATTATTCTTCCCGCGGATCTGCAGTGGGAAATAGGGGATATAACTCCCACGGGATACTTCAACAAAAAAGCTTTCCACTCCCGGGAATAAAGATTTTTTTCCGAGGTTGTGTTTCAATACAATTTCACCTTCTGTTCCGTAGGTTCCTACGATTGAACCTACACGGATATACTGTTCATCCATTAGCTGTTCTTATCGTCTGAAAAATACAAAAAGCCCCGGATCAGGGGGCTTTCTGTGATATCTTACCAGCAGGTACTATTCCGGTTTTGCTTCGCCTGGCCTTCTTTCCATGCGACGGTTTGGAGGACCCTGTCTGCGATTACCTCTACGCGCACGCGCAGATTCTTCCTGACGCTGCCTGATTTTTGCCTCATGCTCTTCGTGCCATTTAGCAAACTTCGTCATTGCAGTGGCTTCATCAAAAAGGTTGAGCGTAACACCACGCAACAAGTGTTTCAGGTAGAGTACTCCTTTGTAAGAAAGAATTCTTCTTACAGTGTCTGTGGGTTGAGCTCCTTTGTGAAGCCATTCCAATGCTTTCTGACGATCAATCTGCACAGTAGCAGGAACAGTTAAAGGATTGTAAGTGCCGATCTTCTGGATGAATTTACCATCCCTGGGCGCACGGGCATCGGCAACAACGATAAAGTAGAAGGGTCGTTTTTTGCTCCCGTGACGCTGTAATCTAATCTTTACAGCCATAAAAAATAGAAATTTTTTGCGGGTTGTTTATTAAAAAGGTTTCAACTAATAAGTTTGCGAAGATAAGGCTAACGGCCTATTTCACAAAACAAAATTACAAAGCATTTCTTAAAAAATTATCCACTACCTGCGCCCAAAACCCATTCTACCGCCCATTGGCATCTTGTTCATCATTTTCATCATTTCCCTCATTTGCTCAAACTGCTTCATGAACTGATTTACATCGGAGATATCCTTCGCCGAACCGGCAGCGATGCGCTTTTTCCGGCTCATATCGATCACATTCGGGTTGGCACGCTCGAATGGTGTCATGGAATTGATGATCGCTTCCACACCCTTAAACGCATCATCACTGATATCAACATCTTTGATCGCCTTGCCCATTCCGGGTATCATGCCCATCAGATCTTTCAGGCTTCCCATTTTCTTAATCTGCTGCAGCTGATCAAGAAAATCCTGGAAATCAAACTGGTTTTTCCTGATCTTTTTCTCCAGTTTTTTTGCTTCCGCTTCGTCGTACTGCGCCTGTGCTTTTTCAACAAGTGAAGTGATATCACCCATCCCCAGGATACGCTGAGCCATACGCTCCGGATAGAATACGTCCAGGGTATCCAACTTTTCTCCGCTGCTGATGAACTTGATCGGCTTGTTAACAGTATACCTGATCGATAATGCCGCACCACCGCGCGTATCACCATCAAGTTTCGTAAGTACAACGCCATTAAAATCAAGACGATCATTGAAAGCCTTGGCAGTATTCACTGCGTCCTGGCCGGTCATGGAGTCAACTACGAACAAGATCTCCTGTGGTTTTACCGCCTCTTTTATTCCTGCTACCTCGTTCATCATCACTTCGTCAATGGCAAGGCGACCGGCAGTATCTATGATAACAACATTCTTGTTTTTTGCCCGTGCTTCAACAATTGCCTGTTTCGCAATGGCAACAGCATCCTTGTTTTCCGGATCACTGTACACATCAACTTTAATCTGCTCCCCCAATACTTTCAACTGATCAATCGCCGCGGGACGATAGATATCAGCCGCTACAAGCAAGGGAGATTTCCCCTTTCTTGTTTTCAGGTAACTGGCCAGCTTACCGCTGAATGTAGTTTTACCCGAACCCTGCAAACCAGCAATCAGGATAATTGCAGGATTGCCCGTGATATTGAAATCACTTTCAACACCGCCCATCAATTCGGTAAGCTCATCCTTTACGATCTTAACCATGAGCTGTCCCGGACTAACGGCATTGATTACCTTCTCACCAGCTGCCTTATCCTTGACCTTATCCGTAAATTCTTTAGCAATCTTAAAGTTTACATCCGCATCAATCAAAGCCCTTCGGATTTCCTTTACTGTGGTGGCAATATTCAGATCGTTGATCCTTCCTTCACCCTTGAGTTGCTTAAACGCCGATTCAAGTTTATCACTGAGATTTTCAAACATAACCGTGTTTTTCTAACCAATAAAAAAGTGAACATCATTGATGTTCACTTAAAATGAGATGCAAATATACGTTTTACGCGGAACGTTGAACGTTCTACGTTTAACGTTTCTACCCCAAATAGCTTCTCAGGTGTTTGCTTCTTGAAGTATTTCGTAAACGTGTAATGGCTTTGTCTTTGATCTGCCTGACGCGTTCGCGGGTGAGGCTGAATCTTTCGCCGATATCTTCCAGGCTCATCGGATGATCCACACCGATTCCGAAGAAAAAGCGAAGTACTTCCTGCTGGCGCTCGGTCAATGTGTTCAGCGATCTTTCGATCTCCTGTTTCATCGATTGATTATGGTCAAGCTCTTCATCGGCAGCTTCCGAATTCGGATTTTCCATAACATCAACCAATGTACTCTCTTCTCCGTCGGAAAGAGGGGAATCCATACTCACATGCCTGCTGCCCATACTGAGTGTTGCTGAGATCTCTTCGATTTCGAGATCAAGAATATCAGCCAGTTCTTCTACCGAGGGTTCGCGCTCGAACTCCTGTTCCAGCTGCTGATAAGCCTTGTTAATCCTGTTGGCGAGACCGACTTTATTCAATGGTAATCGTACAATCCTCGACTGTTCAGCCAGTGATTGCAGGATGCTTTGACGGATCCACCATACTGCGTAAGAAATGAATTTGAAACCTCTTGTTTCATCAAAGCGCTGTGCTGCTTTGATCAGGCCGAGATTACCTTCGTTGATTAAATCTGGAAGTGAAAGACCTTGATTCTGATACTGTTTCGCAACAGAAACAACAAATCGAAGGTTTGCCTTTGTCAGGCGGTCAAGGGCACGTTGATCGCCTTGTTTGATGAGCATCGCCAGTTGTACTTCTTCTTCAGCACTCACCATTTCCACCTTACCGATTTCCTGGAGATACTTTTCAAGACTTTGCGACTCACGATTTGTAATAGATTTCGTGATTTTGAGCTGACGCATACTCATAGGAGGGCACTTTTTTGGTTTTGCCTTTTTGGCTGTACGGATTAACACAGCTTAAACGGATACTCTTTTAAGATATTGTTAAAGGCGCATACCCGTAAAGGCCAATCACAATCCACATTTTTTTCATAAATAATTGAAAGATAGTCAGTTACTTATTTCAAAAATCTAATGACGTTTTTTTCCCACCATGCGGGGTGAACAAATGCCAAAAAATATTTTGCGGCAACAGATTATTTTCTATACTTGCACGGATACAGTCAGAATGACTGTGAGCTAGACTAATTGAATCAAAAGATGAGTAAGCAATTGTACACCCTGGAATACCCTGTGAGATGTTCGCCCACGATTTTATATGAATTTTTATCAACGCCTGCCGGTTTACAGGAATGGTTTGCTGACAAAGTAGATGAACGGGACAGTGTCTTCTCTTTCACCTGGAATGGAAATACCGATAAGGCGCAGATGATCGAAGCGGAGGAAGATAAATTTGTTCGTTTTCACTGGCTGAATGGCCCTAAGAATGAATACTTCGAGTTCGCCATAGAAAAATCAGAAGTCACCAGCCAGACCATCCTGGTGATCAAAGATTTTTCAGAGAAAAAAGAAATCCCTGACCAGAAACGTCTCTGGGATTTCCAGGTGAATGATCTTTTCTATCGTTTAGGAAACTGATACCTGGTATTCCGGCAATGGACGCCAGCTGATGGCTAATTACCACCTAATATTTTAAGGATGGTTGAATAAACCGTTGTTATACGCAACGGAAGTTCTTCCCATTGATCCAGCGGAAACTTAATTGCCAGTTTGGTAAAGTCCCGGGCCTGGTACAGTTCCAGCCATTCATCAGGCTCAATCACTGCTGCAGGAAGATAATTATCCTCCCCGAAATGATGTTCCCATTCATCAGGACCCACACCTGCATAAAATCCCAGTTGTGAAATGGTATGGAATTCTTCGATTATGCGTTGATGATAGTGTTCCCTGTAATTCCCTTTCAGATGCAGAGTGACACTCATAAACTTTCCCCACCAGAACATCGTTCTGATTGCGAAAATATCATGCGTCCTGAAGTAACGGGGATAATCCAGGATCACAAAAGGAAGACCGAGGTAATTTTCACCACGCGAAATTTTGGGAGAAATATCCAAAACTTCGTTGAGTTCCTGCTGGAAAGGAATCACTGCATTCTGCATCCATTCCGAAAGACCTCCGTACATACCATACACCTTTTCAATAATCCCATTCTTTGTTAAAATGAAATCCGCATCCGTTACCAGCCGGAGTTCCTCTGCTGAAAGCCTTATTTTTGTAAAATCTGTCATCCCTTGTTATTTTTTCTCTTCTTACCGTGATCAAAAAATTAGACACTCTTATATTAAAAGCTTTTATAGGGCCATTTATTGCCACCTTCTTCGTCACCATGTTCGTTCTGGTGATGCAGTTCTTCTGGAAATATATCGATGATCTTGTTGGTAAAGGTCTCGACATTATAAGTATTTTAAAACTTACAGGATACGTTGCCATAAATACAGTGCCACTCGCACTTCCACTGGCTGTATTACTATCATCAATAATGACTTTTGGGAACCTGGGCGAAAGCTTTGAACTCGTGGCGATTAAGTCAGCAGGCATTCCATTGCTTCGTTTTATGCGCCCGTTGCTGGTAGTGAGTTTGTTGTTGTGTGTACTCGCATTTCTGTTTGCCAACTACATCATTCCGGTGGCGCAATTGAAGTTTACCACCATGCTTTTTGACATCCGTGTAGCAAAACCTGCATTCGACATCAAGGAGGGTATCTTTTATGACAAAATTCCCGGATTTGCCATAAAGGTAGGAAGTAAGGAAAAGGATGGTAACACCATCCATGATGTGATTATATATGAAAATCAGTTTGCACTACAGGATAATATAATAGTTGCGGAAAGTGGTATTATGACTGTTAGTGCCGATAAAAAATTTCTTGAATTCAATCTTCGTAACGGGTGGAGATACCAGGAGAAGGGACAATTCAATACTGCTGAAACGGAGTTTTACAGGCTGGGTTTCAAAGAATATAAAAAATCATTTGACCTGAGCAGTTTTGATGTTTTAAAAACACCCGACAGTGCATTCAAAAATAATTATGCGATGCTGGATGTAGCGCAACTTGACAGGGCGATTGACAGTCTCCAGGAAGCGATCAAAGGACCGCTGGCCCAGAGAATTTCACGTGAAGTGGGAGGATATTTTCTATTCAGAAAACAAATGGACAGCGGATGGAAGTCAAAGAAACCGGTCATTGCAGATACTGTCAAACAATATATCCAGATCATTCCCGACAGTGCGAAAAGTCTTGTGTCATCAAGAGCAGCTGATAAAATGAATATGATGCGTTCGTCACTGGATATTGTCAATCTCGAATACCAGCAAAGGCGAAAAGACATACGCTTTTACCTCATCGAATGGCACAGGAAATTTGTGTTATCATTCGCATGTTTTGTATTGTTTATGATTGGTGCACCACTCGGTTCGATTATACGTAAGGGTGGGTTAGGAATGCCGCTTGTTTTTGCCGTGATATTTTTCCTCATATTTCACCTGTTATATATGTTTGGTGAAAAATTCGTACGGCAGGATATCACCACTGCTTTTGGAGGAATGTGGTTATGTGTATACGCATTGATGCCGGTGAGCTTTTTCCTCATTTATAAAGCAATGAATGATTCCCAGTTATTCAATTCTGAATTTTACTTCAGAACATTCAGGACAGTGAGAACCGGTTGGCATAGTTTATTTAAAAAGAACAGTTAAGTCAATTCATTTTAACTTCATAAAAAATTAGCCATGTCAATTCGTTCATCCCGCAGAAAATTCCTGCAGACCACTTTAACGGGAGGCGTGATCGCCGGAGCTATTTCAGCAGTACCTGCTTTACAATCATTCAGAACTAATGAGCAACCGGCAGGTTATCCATTGCCTCCTACGCCATTGGATCAGACACCTCTTCCATACGGATATGCCGCTCTCGAGCCTTCCATTGATGCAAAAACAATGGAGATCCATTATACTAAACATGCAGCGGCTTATTCGAAGGCCGTGAAAGAAGCTGTGGAAGCGGAATCAGCTGCCAAAGGTCTTACGTTGGAAGCCATATTGGCAAAAGTATCAGGCTTCACACCGAAGATGCGCAACAATGGTGGTGGACATTACAATCATGAATTGTTCTGGAAAGTGATGGGTCCGGGAACATCACAGTTAGCAGCAGGCAAATTACGCAATGCAGTTGAAGGAAGTTTTGGATCGATGGATCAGTTTAAATCAAAACTTTCAGAAGCTGCAATGACAAGGTTCGGTTCAGGCTGGGCCTGGTTATATGTTGATGGTGACAAAAAATTACAGATCGGATCAACACCAAACCAGGATAATCCATTGATGGATGTTTCCACTATCAAAGGTGTTCCTTTGCTTGGGATCGATGTGTGGGAACACGCTTATTATCTGAAATACCAGAACAAAAGAGCAGATTATGTAACCAGCTGGTTCAATATTATCAACTGGGATTTTGTACAAAAACGTTATGACGCACTGGTATAACTTATTTTCAATACCGGCTCTGCAACCATGATTAACATTCGGATTATTCTTTTCTTTTTTATAGCCACTCTTGGAGTGTTTCTTTTGCTCAGGATCCAGGGCCGGCTGGAAACAAAAGAAACGCCCCTGGGGATTGTATCTCTTGAACTTGCGGGTACAACAACAGAAGTAAAAAATATTCTCCAAACCTGGGAAACAGAAGCAATGATCGGCACGGCGAAGAATAATATCCTGCTGGACTTCCTGTTTATTCCATTATACAGCCTGCTTTTTTACACGCTTTGCGGAAGTATATCCGTAAGAACTCGAAGAATCGTTGCAAAGATGGGCGTGGTTCTCGCCTTTGGTGCTGTAATTGCAGGACTCTTTGATGTATTTGAAAATATACTGATGCTGTTATCTCTCGAAGATCACTACAATGACCTGACGGTATTGCTCACTGCTTTTTTTGCTATAACTAAATTCATCCTGCTCGGACTCGCTCTTTTGTATGTGATACCATTCGGGATAGTCGTCATTGTCCGTAAACTGATGTATGGTGACGACTACGCGAGATCCTGAACTTGAATCCGATCTTTAATTTTCGCAGCAGGACCTCTGCCTACCCCTTTGACATTTCAGTAAAATACTTATGGAAATAAGGAATGGTTTCTATCCCCTTATAAAAATTGTTTAATTCGAATTTTTCGTTTGGAGAATGAAGATTGTCGCTGTCCAATCCGAATCCCATAAATGCAATTTTCAGCCCTAGTTCTTTTTCGAACAGAGAGCAGATGGGAATACTTCCGCCACCACGTACAGGGATAGGCGCTTTTCCGAAGCTCTCTGTAATGGCGGCTTCTGCAGCTTTATACGCTAATGAATCAAGAGGCGTTCTGTAGGGTTCGCCGCCATGATGTTCTTCTGCTTTTACAGTTACACCGGGTGGTGCAATCCTGTTGAAATAGTCCAGTAACATGGCGGTTATTTTATCAGAACTCTGATTCGGTACCAGGCGGCAGGAGATCTTTGCATATGCTTTTGACGGCAATACGGTTTTAGCTCCCTCACCGATATATCCGCCCCAGATTCCATTCAGTTCAAGTGTGGGACGAATGCCCGTTCTTTCAGCAACGGTAAATCCTTTTTCACCCCAGGTCTCCGGAATGTTCAGGTCTTTTTTATAAGTTTCTTCGTTGTAGGGTGCCCTGGCCAGCATCTCACGTTCTTCGGGAGTTGCTTCTACCACATCATCATAAAAACCAGGAATGGTGATATGATTATTTTCATCGTGACATGAAGCAATCATTTTTGCCAGCATGGTGATTGGGTTAGCAACTGCTCCTCCATAAACACCGCTGTGCAGATCACGGGACGGACCAGTCACTTCCACTTCAATATAACTTAAGCCACGAACGCCCACATCGATCGATGGTGTTTCGAGACTGATCATTGCAGTGTCACTTACCAGTACGACATCTGCTTTTAATAAGTCACGATTGGTCTGAACAAACTTTGCAAGGTTGGGAGAACCAATTTCTTCTTCGCCTTCGATACAGAATTTGATATTGGTATTGAGCGTTTTGGTTTTCACCAGTATCTCCAATGCTTTCACGTGCATATAAAACTGGCCTTTATCATCGCAGGAACCGCGGGCATATAATTTACCATCGCGGATTTCGGGTTCAAAGGGCCCGCTTTTCCATAGCTCCAGCGGCTCAGCAGGCTGAACATCATAATGGCCGTATACTAATACTGTCGGTAATGAAGGATTTACAATCTTTTCACCATAAACAATCGGGTGACCTTCTGTCGCAAACACAATCGCTTTATCCGCGCCGGCTTCCAGCAATCGCTGCTTTACTTCCTCAGCACAGATCGTCATATCCTGTTTGTGTTCACTCTTCGCGCTGACTGAAGGAATTTTCAACAAGTCGATCAGTTCTTTCAAAAAACGTTCTTTATGCTCATCCTGGTAGCGCTTCCATGCCTCCATGAAAAAAATATTTAGGGACGAATGTATAAGAAATTCATTAAACACGTCCAATGAAATCAAAAGCAGTAATAACGCCGTTTTAATTTATGTGTGGGTTACTCTGAGATTAGTTTTAAAAGAGTAATCGCTTAAAATAAAAAAAGAGAACGCAATTAATGTATCATCAATTGTTATAAAGTGTTATTGTTTCCTGAAAATAAGTGACATAAATTTTTGGTTATCATTCATGTTTATATATTTGTGTCCGATTGCAAACCATTATCAGCCTTTGCGGAACCGACTAACCCTTGAGTAGAAGGCTTCCCCAAAGGCTGAGCCAATTTAGGGAAGAAGTGAGGCAGGAAGTAAAAAGCGCCTTGAAGCAGTGATTTTTTAAAATGTCGGCCATCTCCAATCCAGTACAATTTTAGCCCCACTTCTTTTTTGAAGTCTTTCTCCATTCCTTTTCCAACACAATTAAGTTTTTTTATTTTTCAAAAACTGATGCAATTAATACTGTATCGTTGTTCATATGGCCACTAATATGTCTTTGATTATTGAGAGCTATTGGCCTTATAAAAAAGGTATAGACGCCGTCCATGGCGTCTATACCTTTTTTATTAAATGATTTTTCACATTGACTTCTTTCTAAGTGCGTACAGTCTTGTATTCAGATCTTCCCGCTTTAATCTCCTTCACACCTTCAAACTACATTCGCCCCTGCGCGCTACTTCGCTCCCGGAGGACATTTCTCTCTCAGGTACTGTGTGTACAATGTTTTGAGATGATCAAAAGTTCCCTCCCCTTCACTGATGCCGTGCGTACGATTAGGATACGGGAAAAAACGGAACTGTTTGTTGTGTCTGATCATTTCGTTCAACAGCAATTCTGCATTCTGATAATGAACGTTATCATCACCTGTGCCGTGGATGTATAATAAATTTCCCTGTAGGTTTTTTGCATAGGTGATCGGCGAACCTTTTATAAAATCATCCATGTTCTCCGAAGGAAGCCCCATATATCTTTCCTGGTAAATATTATCGTAGGTAAGCTGATTAGCTACAGCAGCGATCGCGATCCCGGTTTTATAAATTTCCGGATAACGGAACATCAGGTTCAATGTGGCAGAGCCACCGCCACTCCAACCCCATACTGCCACACGTTCCGGATCGATATATTTCCATTTCAGGATTTCCCTTGCTGCTGCAGCCTGGTCATCAATATTGATAATCCCTACTTTCCTGTAAATCGATTTGCGCCACTCACGTCCTTTCGGCACCGGTGTTCCACGATTATCAATCGCAATCTGGAAATATCCGTCTGCACTGATATCACCATCGTATAAAAAATTATACCCGGCACCAAACTCGTCCTGCACCAGCTGACCTGCCGGTTCCGTATACACGTAAAAAACCACGGGGTATTTTTTTGAAGGATCGAAATTGTCTGGCCTGATCACCAACGCATCCATTTCAATATTGTCTGCTGTTTTTATCTTTATATATTCCGTAGCAGAAGTTTGCGATGCTGCTTTCTGCAATGCGGTTTTGAGTCGTGAATCATTGTTTAACGTTTTATGATCCGGAAGACTGATCCATTCAGCAATGGTCTGCACTTTATGATTGGTGAACCGATGTGATGCATACTTCGCACCGGGAGAAATAGTATAACTGTTGGAACCCTGCTGCTCTGCAGGAGTCAGTCTTTCGGGGGCAGATCCTCCATTGAGGGAACATCTGAAAAGGTAAGACTGCGTGGCATTTTCCGGAGAAGCGATAAAATATACGAAGCCTCCTTTCTCATCGACACAATTGATGCTCATTACATCAAAGTCCCCCTTGGTAACAAGTGTTTCTTTGCCAGTGGCAGCGTCGATAAGATAAAGGTGACGCCAGCCATCTTTCTCACTTGCCCATAGAAATGATTTGCCATTGTTCAGCCAGTCAAAACCGCGATCAGCGTAATCGGAATCCCAGTTCTGCATCATCTCAATCCAGGCAGCATCTTTCTCAGTGATTATTTTCTTCGCCTCGCCGCTTGCTGCATTGCATCGCCAGAGAACAGTTTCGTTTTGTTTTCTTGTGAGTTGCTGAATGATCACCTCATTTCCATACCAATCGATACGCGGAATATAATTCTGTTTTGCATCGCCGGGAACATTCATCCATTTCGTGATTTTGCCAGTCAATCCAACAACACCAATCCTAACTGCCGAAGGCGGCTGCCCCACTTTCGGATATTCGACCGGAATTACTTTTGAATAGATCGAATCGGTATTATTGATAAGGAAAAAGTCCCTTGTATCAGCAGCATTTACCTGCCAGTAAGCGATCGACCTGCTATCCGGGCTCCAGCGGAATCCGTCACGACAATAAAACTCTTCTTCATATACCCAATCGAAAGTACCATTGATCAGCTTTCGGTTACCCCCTGTAGTAAGCTGTGTTTCTGCACCGGTTTTCACATCTTCTACATAAATATTCTGCGCACTTACATAAGCAATTTTTGAAAAGTCGGGAGAGAATTTTGCAAACATAAGCGACTGTGCAGGCCTGCCCTTTCCTACCTGTCGCCATTTGCCGGTGGCTTTATCAAAAAGCCAGTAGTCTCCACGCGTGTTGTATCTCCATACTCTGGCAGCATTGGTAAACACCAGCAGTTTTGATTGATCATCACTAAACTCATAAGCTGCGGGTTGAATCATTGTGCCATTTACCTTGAGTTGATCCGCGGTAAACAATACTTCAGACCGGCCATCTGCCACAAAAGTTTTCTTCAGTTGCCCGCCCTCAAAACGGATCATCGCTTCGCCATCCTTTGACCAGCGCAATGCGTTTGACTTCTGGGCAACAGCAAAAAAAGGAACTGTGATTACAAAAACGAGGAGGAGGATTTTGTTGAACTTCATTTTTAAAGTTTAATGCCTGCCCGACAGCAGGCGGGTAGAATGTTTAAAGTTAAAAGAAGTTGGCTGAATTCGTTTTTCGTTGTTCGTTCATGGTTGTTCGTTCGAACAGCTATTTCCGGTGGTGAACCGGCTATCCTGTCTTGTCAAATGCTGAAACAGTTTTGCAGACTTCAAACCTTCAACTTTCAACATATAACTTTTAACTTTAACTATGAAAAGTGAAGCCGGAAACGAAAAACTCCGAATAGACAAATACCTCTGGGCCATTCGTTTATTTAAAACGAGAACTGCGGCTGCCGAAGCCTGTGATAAAGGAAAAGTGAAGCTCAACGGTGATAGTGTTAAAGCATCCAGGACTGTGCATATTGGTGATGAATATGAAGTAAAAACAGAAGCACGCAGGTGGGTAATCCAGGTCAGCGGGTTGCTGGACCACCGTGTACAATACACCGAGGCAGTGAAATTTTATACCGACAAAACTCCTGAAGAAGAAAAACAACGTCTCGAATACCAGGCTGCTGTCTTTTATTCTGGTAAAAGAAAAACAAAAATCGGACGGCCTACCAAAAAAGAACGTCGCGACCTTGACGAATTCATGGAATAGATCGCATTTTTTCCAATGCGCTTATCTTTGATCCATGCACATTCACATTCTTACCGTTTTGCCCGAATTACTGGAAAGTCCGTTTAACCATTCCATTCTCAAACGTGCGAAGGACAAAGGCCTGCTGGAAATTTCGGTGCATCATCTCCGCCGCTGGGCAGTAAATGAATATGGCCAGGTGGATGACTACCAGTTTGGCGGCGGCGCAGGTATGGTCATTATGTGTGAGCCATTAGTAAAAGCGATTGAGGAATTATCTGCCGATAAAATATTTGATGAGATTATTTTCTTAACGCCTGATGGAGAAAGACTCTCACAGCCAATCGCAAATCAACTTTCACTGAGGGAAAATATACTGATGATCTGTGGTCACTACAAAGGCATCGATCAGCGGGTACGGGATCATTTTGTAACACGTGAAATTTCTATAGGGGACTATGTATTAAGTGGAGGAGAACTCGCTGCGGCCGTATTGGTTGATGCCATCGGCAGATTGTTACCAGGTGTTCTGAATGATGAAACATCTGCTTTGTTCGATTCCTTCCAGGATAATCTTTTGGCTCCGCCCGTATATACGCGCCCGGAAGTATATCGCGACTGGAAAGTGCCGGAAATATTGCTGAGTGGCGATCACAAAAAAATAAATGAATGGCGCTATGAAGAAGCTGTAAAGAGAACGCAGGAACGGCGTCCCGATATTATTAAAGATGAATAATCCTATCTGAACAATCTTCGGCGAAGATTTTTATTGGTTCTCCAGAAACTAAATTCATTTCTCAGATCTTCGAGGTCCTTTATCACCTGCGGTTTTGCATTACGAAGGAAAAGATATCGGGCATGTGCGGTAAAAATTTTGAACGCTTCCCACCATTGGATGGCAAGGTAGATCGTCAGCGGTGATAACAATACGGCGATAAAAAACCACCATTGCTGTACAAATGCAGAAACGATCAATAAAAGAATAAACCAGATATCAAACAGCATTCCACCCAAAACACAGCTTACGCTGGTATACCAATCGATTCTTTTTACTTTTTTATCTGCAATGTATTTCGCAAGTAACACCGGAACTATTCCTGTTGCTGCACCGCAAAGTGTTACGGGTAACCCCAGGATCAATCCAAAAAAATGGAAGAAAATAGAATGATAGCGATGGATAATTGATCTGTCATTCAACCGCAGGTTACTCAGTTTATGTGTGTATCTGAAAACACTTTCAGTAACGTCGCTGGCAGTATCATCATCCATTTCACTAACGTCATCGGCTATGCTTTTTTCTTCCCTGATCACGAGGTCTTTTTTCCGGTAATCCGACCGATGAATAGCATCGTTCCTGAAATATTCAAGGAGTTGATTGATGAGGTCCGTACGTTCAGCCTGGTCGACATATAAAACTGTATTACTGAATTTTTCCTGCAGCTCGCGTGTAAGTACATTGATGGCTTTTGCAGGATTTTCTTCATACATGGTTTTATAATCAGCTATCGCTGTGCTGTCGCCAACGGAAACCACCACGCTTGCACGAAAACGATGAAAGCTGTAATTGATCCCCACAGGAATTACTTCGAGGCCGATATCAAAGCCATGTGTTGAAACCGTATGGAAGGCAATCCTTGCAGTTCCTTTTTTCAGCGGGAGTAATATCCTTTCGCGGCGGCTGATGCCCTCAGGAAAAATCATCAGGATTTTTTTCTGCCTTAATACCTCTTCACCTTCAGCAAATGTCTCCATATTCCTGCTGAGATCTTCTTTGCTGTGTTCCGCATTGTATATAGGGATCATGTGTACGCCTTTCATATACTTTTTTGCGCGGGGTTTAAATACGTCACTGCGTGCAAGAAAATACATTGGCCTCCTGATGAGAAGACCTACTACGATGGCGTCCAGAAATGAAGCAGAGTGATTGGCGATCAGTATTACCGGCTTGTTTTTGGGAATATGTTCCGCTCCGGAAATAACCATCCTGCGGAAAAAAACCTGTGTTGCCGGCCACATGATCGCCTTGGCCAGGAAATACAACATAAACCCAAGATAGGAAATCAACTGAAACCCGGAAATGCTTTTTAACAGCCACTGGCATGAATGATTTTCCATTCATCAGATACATTCGGGATTTTTCCCATTGGTTTTTGCCACGCAGTAAAATCGATCGAAATTCGCGATCCTGTATATGAGAAAACGAAGACTATTGCTGCTGGGGTTCCTCTTTGCTTTTGCCGATGTCGATGCTCAGCCAGTGGTGAGCATGCAGGAACGCTTTCGTATGCACATCAGAAAAGCGACCGGACTGATTAAGCTGGACGGTATTTTTGACGAAGATTCATGGCAGCAGGCCACAGCAACCCAGCGTTTCTTTGAAAAATGGCCCAATGATGTGGATTCAGCAAAACAACTCACCGAAATCCGTATGACTTATGACCAGCGCAACCTGTACTTTTCCATCGTTGCGTGGCAGAACAAATCCATCATAGTGCAAACCCTGAAACGGGATAATGGAATTTATGACAGCGATGCGGTGAGTATTTCTCTTGATCCTTTCAATCAGAAAACAAATGGATTTCTTTTTTCCATCAATCCCTATAATGTTCAGACAGAAGATCTGATCTCTATCAACACTGGTGAAGGGAACCTTAATTTCAGCTGGGATAACAAGTGGTATTCAGCTACAAAACGATATGAAGACAGATGGACCGCAGAAATCGCTATCCCTTTCAGTACTTTGAGATTTTCAGCTGACAAAGCAATCTGGGGAATCAATTTTCTTCGTTCAGATCTGCAGAACAACCAATACAGCAGCTGGACGGATATGCCAGTGAACTTTCCATTTTTTGATTTTGGATATACCGGCGCATTGATTTGGGATGAGCCTCCTCCTTCCCCTGGCAGGAATATTTCGCTGATACCTTATATATCCGGTTCAGCAGCTTTTGCAGACAATGAATTAACCAATAGCAAACTTGGCTTAGGTGTCGATGCAAAAATCGCTATCACCCCTTCAATGAACCTTGACCTGACTGTTAATCCGGATTTTTCCCAGGTGGAAGTGGACCGGCAGGTGACAAATCTTACACGATTCAATATTTTCTTCCCGGAACGACGGACTTTTTTTCTTGAGAATGATGATCTTTTTTCAGGTTACGGAATAGATCCGATAAAACCGTTTTACTCCAGGAGGATCGGTTTGGATAATGAAGGAAACACCATACCCATTGCAGGCGGTGTTCGGTTAAGCGGAAACGTTACAAAAAAATTCAGGCTCGGTGTTATGAATATGCAGAGTCTGAAAAAAGGAAATTTCCAGGCGCAGAACTATACAGCAGTTAGTTTCAATCAACAGGTACAGAAAAGATCCGTCGTAAAAGGATATTTTCTGAATCGTCAGCAGATCAGTCACGACGAATATATCAAGAGTAATCCGCTGGATGAATTCGGAAGGAACTTCGGTCTTGAGTATAATTTTATCGACATCACCGGAAAATGGAATGCATGGACAGGTTATCACCGATCATTCAAACCTGATATAAAAACGCATGAGCATTTTATAGATCTTGGTTTCGGATACCTTGGAAAAAAATTCAATTCTGTTTTTGATTACACTGACCTGACGAATAATTACTACACCGATATGGGCTATATTGAGCGCATTGAAAATTATGATGCACTCAAGGATACCATTTATCGTGTCGGCTTCCGGCATTTATTTAATGAAACCACCTACCGGATTTTTCCGTCTTCAGGCTTTGTAAATAATCACCGGTTTGGAATGGAAAACTATATTGTGTGGAACAGGGATAACACATTGAATGAACGCACCACAGAAATGTCCTACCTCGTAGAGTTCAAAAACACGATGGGCTTGCGTTTTGTATTCAACAACACGCAGACCAATCTCCTGTTTCCTACAAATGTTACTGACAATGCTCCGTTGATGCCGGGAAAATATTTGTACAACAGGGTTGGTCTCGAGTTTCAGAGTGACTACCGTAAAAAAATCTATTTTGGTGTGGAAGGTGTAGCAGGTGGATTTTATAGTGGTGAAATGTACCAGCTGGCAGTATCAGGAACTTTCCGTGCGCAGCCCTGGGGAAATTTCAGTCTTGACCTGGTGTACTCATCTTTGCATTTTGCTGAACCAACCGGCGATGACAAACTTCTGTTGATTGCTCCAAGGATTGAAATCAATTTCACCAACAATCTTTTCTGGACAACTTTTATTCAATACAACAGCCAGCGGAACAATATCAATTTCAATAGTCGCCTGCAATGGCGCTATAAACCGATGAGTGATATTTTTCTTGTATATACCGATAACTACTTTACTGATCCGTTGTTTAAGAACAAGAACAGAGCAGTTGTTTTTAAGATGAATTATTGGCTGAATCTTTAAGGCAGAAGTAAGGAGTTGGGAGGCAGGAGAATCAGTTAGTAGTTAATAGTAACAAGCATCCTTTGCAAAACTCATCCCGAGCCGGTATTTTTTGCCACCCGGAAAAATTTCATTGGGATTTGAAGCTTTTTCAAATAGACAATTTTTTTAATTCCGAGTTTTATTGACCAGGGTATTATATAGAAACAAGGCAGCGTTGTTCCTATTTAAAATTAATTCCTGCAAATCGAAACGGTTTATCTCCTCGACAGGCACCTATCAACTGTCAGCTAAAACTTCTGCCTTCGTTCTCCTGCCTACTGAGTGTAAAATATCTTCCACTGAATGCTTGTTACGAAAAACTTTCTGTTAAATCTCCTGCCTCCTGTCTCCTGCCTCCTCACTTCTTATCATTATCTTCAACCCCAAAAATTACCCATATGAGTAAAACGGACAGGCGACAGTTCCTGAGGAATATCACCATAGGTGGCAGTGCTGTTGCTGCAGGATTGCACAGCCAGGATGCGTACGCTCTAAACTATCCTTCTTTGCCGGATGCTGTAAACATGTCCGGCTTTGCCGTACCAAAAATGGACAAGGTCAGGATCGGGTTTATCGGTCTGGGTATGCGCGGTAGCGACGCCGTTCAACGTGTAAGTTTTATTGAAGGCATCGAAATTAAAGCCATCTGTGATAAGCTTAAAGATCGTGTTGAAAAATCAAACCAGGCACTTGTAAAATCCGGGCTTCCTGCAGCAAAAGGCTATGATGGAAATGACGGATGGAAAGCCATGCTCGAAAACGAAGACCTCGATCTTGTGTACATATGCACACCCTGGTCCTTACATACACCGATGGCAGTTGCGGCGATGAAAGCAGGAAAAAATGCAGCGACAGAGGTACCTGCAGCAAGAACGCTCGACGAATGCTGGCAGCTGGTGGAAACATCAGAAAAAACAAAAAAGCATTGCATGATGCTTGAAAACTGCTGCTATGATTTTTTTGAATTGCTGACTTTGAACATGGCTCGCAACGGAATGTTTGGCGAACTTGTTCATGCAGAAGGCGCATACATCCACGACCTGCGTTCGCTTAATTTTGCAAAAGATGGTTACGTTGATATGTGGCGATTAAAAGAAAATGCCACGAGGAACGGAGATCTTTATCCAACACATGGACTTGGTCCGATTGCGCAATGCCTGAATATCAATCGTGGTGACAGAATGGATCATCTGGTGTCAATGTCCACAAATGATTTTCAGATGGGTGCCATGGCGAAAGAAAAAGCTGCAACAGATGATTTCTATAAACCTTTTGCAGATAAAAAATTCCGTGGTAATATGAATACCACTTTGATCAGAACAGAGAAAGGAAAAACAATCATGGTACAACATGATGTTACTTCTCCGAGGCCGTATAGTCGGATTCATCTTATCAGTGGAACAAAGGGTATGGCGCAGAAATGGCCGTCACCAGCTAAAATCGCTTTTGGTCACGAATGGGTGAAAGCAGAAGAGTTTAAAGCGCTCGAAGAAAAGTATACTCCTCCGATTGTAAAACATATCGGTGATATCGCTAAAAATGTCGGGGGACATGGAGGTATGGATTTCATCATGGACTGGAGACTGATTGATTGTCTCCGCAATGGCCTGCCACTCGACCAGGATGTATATGATGCGGCGCTGTGGAGTTCTATTGCTCCGTTAAGTGAAGCTTCCATTGCAAAAAGATCACGCACAGTTGATGTACCAGATTTCACACGTGGGAAATGGAAGACAAATACTCCACATGATCTTACGCTCAACGGTGGTGGTACAACGACGGTGCGTGCCGTGAACAAATAATGTTCATTCACATAAACGAGCCATCAACATAAAACACAGATCTGGTATTACTGATGACGCCAGCCGACGTGAATCAACATTCAGCACTTAAAATACTTTTGTAAAGAAAACCATCATCACATAAAACACAAGGATCATCGCCAGGCAAATTCCGAAATTGGTTGCATAGATTTTTTTCATACCAAGTGGATTTAAAACAAGGGCGGTTAGGATATCTTAACCGCCTTTAAAGTTGTTCCAAAAAAATTATGCCAGCAAAGTAAAACTACTGTACGCCTTCTCTTTTTTTACCGCAAGTCTGTCAGCAATTACACGCGCTGAAAGCTAATAGCTTCATCCTGACCATATTTGCTATTGACATTCCTTCCGGCAAAATCTATGGCCACCCCACTTTATAACTGCTTTCATAAAAAAACTGTGGAATTATTGATTTAATGCACATTTTTTTGTGCTAAAAAATCAAAAATCCGCTTATGCGAGGAGAAAAAAACGTCTGGAAAACGTTATTTCACGTTGGTCAGATTTCCTGTTACAGATAATTTTAAACCCTTAGTGTAAATCTGGTGGTTTTCCGGATGGTGTCCACCATAGACGGAATTGGAAGCGAGGGGTGATATCAAACGGATAATTCTGAAAGGAAAATTCTGTAAAATATTTCTCCCGGTCTTTCAAAAAAAAGTTCCCGCTTTCGGCGGGAACTTTTTAATCTAGTCATTCAGAGATTGTTGAAATTCGCATAGCGGCTTTGTGGTTTCATTTTCTTTCCGCTTTGCTTCCAGGTTTCGCAAGGTTAGCATTAAATCCAACATGTTTGTTTCTTTCCGGGTTCAGGTTTGGGTCCGCCTTTTTAAGGGTACGGGAAAAACGGACCGTTTAATTTTTGTTCGGGACGAAGGGTGTTTTTTATCTTTCTAAAGGGCTTAGGGTTGACTCATCAATCTTGACAATACAAATATGCATCGCAGTTTTTGCGTTTGAAAATCAATTCGATGATTGAATGTAATTAGACGATTTTTGGAAGAAAATGATCGATTAAACAGAAGACAGCAGACAGCAGAAGTGGTTAGTAGTAATCTGTAAGTAGTAATTAAGAGTTTATTGGTGATATTTTTAGGGCAGCTTAGAAAATCAAAAAACTTTTCCGAGTATAGAATCCAGTTTTTTCTGAACCAGCAGATTTTTTTGAAGACCATTGTGTTTGCCTCCCTCAACAACCAAAAACTCATCGCCTGGCTTGAGATATTTTTTTAGCTTCTGAGCACTGGACAATGAAATTGTACGATCATCTGTTCCATGAAAAATAAAAACGGGAGTTTTACATTCATAGAGATAGGAGTAAGTAGGAAATTCAAAATGCATCATCATCGCTACAGGATAAATTGGGAAACGGCTGAATGCAACGGAATGCATACTATAATATGGTGTTTCAAGGATGAGGTATGCTGCTGTTTTTTTTGCAGCGATATAAGACGCAAGACCAGTGCCGAGAGATTTACCGTATAGCACTATTGAATCGGCATTAATTTCACTGTTCGCCATTTTATACATCTGCTCAGAAAATTCATACATAAGCTTTTCTGAAATCTTTCCCGTTGATTTTCCATAACCCGGATAATCCAGCATCCATACATCGTAACCCCGATTCTGAAATTCTTCAGTCAAAGGTGCATAGTATTCAACATTCTTCATATTGCCATGAAAATAGAGTACGGCACCTTTTTTCTTTTCGCGAGGCACTTCAAATTTGATGATACTAAGATTTGTATGTGGATCATATGGGATATTAACTTCCTTGAAGGGCCTGTCGATCTTGAACGTATCAGTAAATGCAATCGGAGTCGGATGAAAAATCATTTTTTCCTGCAGGTAGTATAAAGCAGTTCCCAGAAGGCAATAAATAATTACAACCCATTGAATAATTCTTTTGATTCTTTTCCGATTCATTTATTCCATTTATTTACTACTATCCTGAACGGCATTCATCTTCAAATTTTCCCATTTACCCTTCTGCCCTTTTACTACTGATTTCTACCCAGCTAAAGTCAAAACACAGAAAATACAGCCGGGGTAACAGCATAGTATCTGCAGGGATTCTAAACGATCTTACACCGATCTGCTGTCTTCTCAGTCCTGCCTTCTCAGGCCGGCCTGCTGCCTAGTATTGCAAAATATCGCGTATAAAATTATGATATTCAGGGAAGGACGGAAGGTTATTATGTCCGCCACCATGGATACGTATCAGCGTAATTTTTCCAGGATTGAGCTGCTGCAAACGAATACTATTTTTTAACGGAATCAATCGGTCTTTTGTACCATGTATAATGTATATCGGACAGGTGACTGATTGGATCCATTTGTCTGTGCGAAGATGATATCTCAGCACAAATCTCACCGGCAGAATCGGTAAAAACCGTTCAACGACTTTTGAGAAACTGTAGTAAGGCGCATCAAGTATTAAATATCGCGGATGATTATCTGAAGCCAGTTTTGCTGCAAATCCACTTCCGATACTTCTGCCATAAAGTATCAGGTGTTTCTCCGGATACTTCGATTTAAGATCATTGTAGATAAACTGCATGTCATTCAGCATGCCTTCCTCCGATCGCTTTCCTGTACTTTTTCCAAAACCACGATAATCCACAAGAACCACATCATAATTGTATCGATAGAAATCTCCGGAATACTTGGCCCAGCCTTTTATACTGCGGGTGTTTCCATGAAAATATAAAACGAGTCCGGCAGGATTTTCCCTGTGGAAATGTAATCCGTTTATTTTCACACCTGGTTCAATATCAAAAAACAATTCGCTGAAAGGAGCATCGTATTTAAACTGGAAATCCTGGGCAAGTTTTTCGGGCTTAAAGATCAGTTTCTCCTGGATAAAATAAGCAACCGCGAGAACGAGCAGGTAGCCGCCAAGTATATACCACCAGCTGACCAGGAGAAAAATCATATTCAGGAAATTAAAAAAAAATCGCGATAAGCTGATCTCTGTATCAGATTAACACTAAACATTTAAAAAGAAATTTTCAGCTATCTTCCGCACATGGCTGATCAGTCACAGGAGAGGAAAATATTTACGTTGCTGGACGTAAGCAAAAGTATTCAGCAAACGCTGGCGGGCAGGTATGGTTCTGCATTCTGGGTGAAAGCAGAAATGAATAAACTCAATTACTATCCTCATTCAGGCCATTGCTACCCGGAACTGGTGGAGAAATCAGGAGGAAAGATTACGGCGCAGATGAAAGCAAATTTGTGGAAGGATGATTATCTGAGAGCAGATCAGAAATTCCGCGCAACACTGAAAGAGCCTTTGAAAGACGGAATAAAAATTCTGTTCCTCGCGAAAATCAGTTTTAACCCGGTTCATGGATTAGCATTACAGATTCTTGAAATTGATCCCGCATTTACACTTGGAGATCTTGAAAAAGAAAAACAGGAATCTATTGACAGGTTGAAGCAGGAAGGTGTTTTTAGTTTGAACAAATTTATTCCTCTGGCACTGCTTCCGCAAAGGATTGCAATTATCTCCGTGGAAAGCAGCAAAGGATATGCGGATTTCATCGATGTGATTAGTAAAAATCCATGGAAATATCGATTCTTCCATATGTTGTTTCCGGCGGTACTTCAGGGCGACAAAGCTGCAGCGGAGATAACAGCTCAGCTTAACCGAATCCGGAAAGTTATTGCGCATTTTGATGTTGTAGCCATCATCCGGGGAGGCGGTGGAGATATCGGGCTGTCCTGCTACAACAATTATACGCTTGCCCAAACCATATGCACATTTCCGGCACCGGTGATTACGGGCATAGGTCATTCCACAAATGAGACTGTCGCCGAGTTGGTTTCATTTCAGAATGCCATCACCCCCACGAAACTGGCCGAATACCTGATTCAGCAGTTTCATGATTTTTCAGTTCCGGTACAGGAAGCGGAAGCGAGGATTATTGAATTTGCGGAGAGTATTATTGCTGAAAACAAATACGCGCTCCTGTCAACAGTAAAATTATTCAGATCGGTTACTGAAAATATCTTACTACGAAACAAAAACTTCGCTGATCAGATCGGAACTGCTGTGCAGAAACAAATCAGTTTTCGCTTTCATCATGAACGAGCCCGTCTGAATAATCTTAAATTTTCTTTGACAAGAAGTTCAGCAGAGGCCATCGGTGCAGGAAGAATGAATCTAAAAAATTCCGGTAGAATATTACAGAAAGATAGTGTCATGTCAATAAAAGCAAAGAAGCAGGAAGTTGAACAATTCGCCGATCAACTCCGGCAGCAGGTGAGTCAACAGATTAGTTATTCCCTGCTGAGGATTGATTCCATTGAGAAGAATGTTAGAAATTTGAGTCCGGAGAATGTCCTTCGCCGTGGATACAGCATTACTCGATCAAAGGGAAAACTGGTCCGGAATGCGGAAGATGTAAATCCGGGAGATCACTTGAGTACAACTCTTTACTCCGGTAATGTGACAAGTATTGCAGAATCAATAGAAAAATTAAAAAAAGATGAGTGAGAAGATCAGTTATACAGAAGCGTTTGAAGAATTACAGCAAATTGTAACCGAGATCGAGGAAGGAGAAATTTCTGTTGATGCACTTTCGGAAAAAGTAAAGCGTGCAGCATTCCTTATCAATATATGCAAAACAAAACTCAGTTCGACGGAAGAAGATGTAAACAGGATTCTGAAAGAACTGGAAAACGGAGAGGCGTAATACAGGAGTTCTGATATCACTGTTTATGTCCAGCCAATCAAAAAAACTACATCCTGCTCAGGAAACCAATTTTGTAAAATCACATTTTTATAAATTAGTGACGGTGTTTGCATTTGGCACCGGGTAATAAAATGATCAGTAACGGGAGCGATTCTTTACTTTATCCTTTCTGGAACAGGCTTTTTTCTTTTAACTGGAAATTCAGCCTCGGATTGGCACTACTTATTTGTATTCCGCGGTTTTTCCTCGTGTTGCAGGCCAATGAAATTGGCAACTACAACGCAATTGGAATTATCATGGTGCTATCTGCGCTTACGCCTTTCCTGTTTCTTACGCGTAATGGCCGAAGGGAAGCGGGTATCGTGAGTACAAAAAGATGGTCGGTATTATTATCCGCGTTTGCCGCTGGTCTCGGCTTTGCAGTCATTCTTCATTTTTCGGGAATGCTATTGTATGGAAATACAGAAAGCAACTGGTACAATTATATCGGCAGGTCTTATCGTTTACCGGAAAATACAAATGATACGGATAAGCTGGTGATGTTCGCCATATTTGCGATTACAGGAATGAGTTTTAGTCCTGTCGGCGAAGAATTTTTCTTTCGCGCGATTGTACATACAGGTTTTGCAAAATCGATGAATGAAAAGAAAGCGTCTGTTATCGACAGTCTCCTTTTTGCATTCACCCATCTTGCGCATTTTGGAATTGTCTTTATAAATGAGCGCTGGCACTTTCTTTTTGTACCTGCACTGATATGGGTTGGAGCGATGTATTTAGTCAGCAGAATTTTCTTCTATTTTAAAGAAAAAGCAACTTCCATCTGGGGAACAGTTATTTGTCATGCAGGATTTAACCTTGGAATGATCGGAGCGATTTTTTACTTGTAAATCTCCAGCAATTGAACAGATGAACTGGTTATTTCGCTTCATCGTTTTCGTAACTTCCTGACAGCAGTATTCCAATTTTCAATTTAATCTTTTAATGAATTATGATAGCCAAAATCATCAGCGGCATTTTAATACTCATCACCGCTTACCTGAATATTAAACATGGATGGGCTGGTTTGTCCGGTAAAATGAGTGCGGAGGAAATAAAAATGATGACAGATCTTGGAATCAGCAAACCAGTGCTCACCGGAGTTTCAATACTTGCGATTGTATCCGCAATACTCACACTGGTACCGAAAACATTTTTTGTCGGGAATATTCTCAATGCATTCGGGATACTCATTGTGATGTCTTTCGCGCTCAGAGCCGGCAATTACAAAACTGCATTCATGGAAATTCCTTTTTTACTGATTCCCTTAGTACTAATATACCTGGGACATCCATTGAAATCCGAAAAATATTTTGCGAAATAGTTTCTTTATGGCTGCTGCTGATCGGTAAAGGTGTAATCCGTTGCATCTTTACAATGGAATTACATTCTTGCTCTTGTTATCCTTTACAGAATCGGGAACTGCTGCAATAATTTCTTCCTGCAAAGCTTTTATCAGTTGCTTTTTCATAAAGTCGCGATGCGTAACCATACTCACTTCGCGCATCGGGGCAGGCGATTTAAAATGCCTGATCTGCTTCTGCTGTTTAGAACCCATATCCAGGGTAGTGAGTTCAGGTAAAATCGTGATCCCATCATTCAGATCAACCATCCTTCTTAAAGTTTCAATACTACCGGCTTCATATTCAAAATGGCTGCCACTTTCAGAAGCTTTTCTCAATTCACAAAGGTTTACGATCTGTGAGCGAAAGCAATGTCCTTCCTCCATCAGCCATAATTTTTCCGGATCGATGTCCTGTGCCAGCACATATGTTTTTTCATAAGCTGCATTTTTCCTCGATACGTAGGCCACAAGTTCTTCATAAAACAAAGGCTGTTCGCGAATTCCTTTTTCCTGTAAAGGCGTAACCAGCAAACCTACATCGATCCTCCCTTCGCGAAGACGCTGTACAATAAACTCCGTCATCATCTCATTTACGATGAGCTTTACCTCAGGAAACTTAGCGTTAAAACTTTTCAGAAACAACGGAAGTAAATATGGCGCGAGAGTTGGAATGATTCCGATCCTTAGCTCTCCTGCGAGAATACCTTTCCGGATCTGAACCAGTTCAGTTATCTTACTTTTTTCCGCGAGTACTTTTTTTGCCTGTTCAATTATTTCCCGTCCGCCCTCAGTAGGTATTACAGGCTGTTTGCTGCGATCAAAAATTTTGATGCCCAACTCCTCTTCGAGCTTCTGAATCTGCATACTCAGCGTAGGCTGAGTAACAAAACAGCGCGAAGCCGCAGTAGCAAAATGGCGGCAATTGTCTACAGCAACAACATACTCGAGTTGTGTCAGTGTCATGCTGCAAAGTTACGCCCTGATAGATTTTGCCTATCAGATTATTTAGTTAATTGATGATAATTATAATTTTAAATGGTTCAAATTTGTATTTACTTCTGAATTTCCACGACCTGATTCTGCACAGCAAAAGGCTGACACAAGAGATTTTATTGGTTGACTGTCGCAGTAGCGATGATTATCATTCATCGTGAAAGCAGAATGGTGTTCCTGTTTGACACATATCTCTGAACAACTATTCCTAAAAAGTTCCGTTACTGGTTACGGAACTTTTTTGTTTTTTAATCTATCCGGAATACAAGGCTTTTTATTTCGCCAGGTTTTGATATCTACCATACCGGGAAGGCGTCGATCCCGATTGTAGTAGAGGAAAATGTATTTTGAGGAAAGAAAATTAATTCTATATTCAGATTCTGCGTTTACTTTTCTTTAAGCGAAACATTTTTACCCGAGACAATCAGCCTGTAAGTTGCACCAATTTTCAAAGCAACATTTGCTGTTTCATGGCTCACCGGAAATCCAAAACAGACAGGGTAATCAAATTCATTTATTGCATCAAGAATTATTTCTTCAAGCGTTTTACCGAACGGAACAGTTGTGTCTTTCATGGAATCGAATCCGCCAACCACAAACCCTGCAAGTTTGTTCAAAGCGCTATTACGCTTTAACTGAATCAGCATCCTGTCGATATTGTACAGGTACTCCCCTGTGTCTTCAATAAAAAGAATTTTTCCGTCAGTCTGAATACCTGATGATGTGCCGCATGCATGTGCCAGCATTGTGAGATTTCCACCGATCAGCTGTCCTTCGCCTTTACCTTTTCTGTTTAGTTCGTGCACCGAACTGTTGTAGCTCGCCTTTTTTCCTGTCAGCGCTTTATGAAGAGAACCGATGTATTGATTTTTATAGCCTCCATCGCGGAAAGCACCCGCCATCGGAGCATGCATAGTTGCTATATGAAATTGGCGATGGATATGCGTATGCAACAAAGTCACATCACTGAAACCAATCAGCCATTTGGGATTTTTTCTGAATGCACGAAAATCTATCTTATCAATAATTCTGCTTATTCCATAGCCACCGCGACCAAAGAGGATTGCGTCAATTGCAGGATCATTCAGCATTTGCTGAAGCTCATCCAATCGCTGTTCATCAGTACCCGAAAAATAATTGTACTGCTGTCCAATTGTTTTTCCAATGACAACATGGTATCCCCATTCCTTTAAAGTACGAACACAATCTTCCGTTTTTTCAATCGGCATATAACCGGCAGGACAAGTGATGCCGATTACGGCGCCCTTATTCAGACATGGGGGAAATACTATTTTACTAACCGCCATGAAACTTAAATTTCTGTGAGTTCAACAGTATCTTCCCTGACGGTGAGTGTATGCTTCACTCCGCATTTCAGCGCCATATTGTACTTCTGATGTCCGACCGGGAAATTGAAACATACCGGGAACGAATAGGCGCTTACTTTACTGAGAATAATTTCTTCCACCGTGCGACCAAATTCTTCACCAGGATCATCAGGTTTAAGCCGGTTGAATCCTCCCACGACGATACCGGATAATTTGTCAAGTTTTTTAGAACGTTGGAGGTTCATCATCATCCGGTCAAGACTGTACAGGTACTCAGCAACTTCTTCAAGGAAAAGAATTTTTCCATCAGTTTTTATTTCAGAGTTGGTACCCATCAGGTTTTGGATAATGGAAAGATTTCCACCGATCAGTTGCCCCGTTCCAATGCCTTTTCGGTTCATCGGGGAAACGGGGATGGTATATTTCATCTTCGTTCCTGTCAGTGCCTGCTTGATTGATAAAATGGATTCCTGTATCTGTGGTTCTGCTGACGCCCAATTCTCCGGGAAGCTGTTGCACATTTTGGAATGGATCGAAGCAGTATTAAAATTCCTGTTGACGTGGATTAAAAGCGCGGTGATATCGCTGAAACCAATGATCCATTTTGGTTTTTCCCTGAAACGGGTGAAACTGAGCTTATCCATAATCCTCGTTACTCCGTAGCCTCCGCGTGCACATAAAATTGCTTTTACGTTCGGATCATCGATCATGATCTGGAGATCATTTGCCCGCTGGTCGTCCGTTCCTCCGAAACTAAAATCACGTTTACCTACGGTATAGCCAATTCGGACTTTAAATCCCCATTCTTCCAGTTTAAGTTTTGCCGGCTGTATTTCTTTATCCAGGATATATCCGGCTGGTGCGCTGATCCCAATCGTATCTCCAGGTTTGAGATAAGGAGGTATGATTGCCTGGGCATCAGATGATTCTGATGCTGCTGACGCTGAAGAAACGCTGCCGATTACAGCAGCTGACATGGATACGGAACGAATAAAATTTTTTCTATTCATGCACAGGTTGTTTCAGGACATTAGGAACAAAGTCTAAAAATAGTTCAGAGAAGACAGGTTTCCAAAACCACAACCTGGGAGGTCTAAGACCTCCCAGGTTTAAAAGACCTGCCAGGTTTGAAACACCTCCCAGGTTTATAAGACCTGCAAGGTCTAAAACACCTCCCAGGTTTGAAAGACCTGCAAGGTCTAAAACACCTCCCAGGTTTAAAAGACCTGCCAGGTCTAAAACACCTCCCAGGTTTGAAACACCTCCCAGGTTTGAAAGACCTGCCAGGTTTATTAGACCGCCCAGGTCGACTGTCACCAGTCGGCGATTTTGCGGTATTTTTGCAGCCCCCGGCAGGCAAAACCGTTTAACCGGGCTGATTTATGCAGCAACCGAAAAGATATCTGATTACTTCCGCCCTTCCCTATGCCAATGGCTATAAACATATCGGACACCTCGCGGGTGCCTACCTACCTGCGGATACTTATGTGCGGTACCTGCGTGCCCAACAGCGCGATGTGGTTTTTGTCTGCGGCAGCGACGAACATGGAACCGCCATACCCATCCAGGCTGCGAAAGAAAACACGACTCCAAGAGCGATCATCGATAAATACCACGAAATCTGTAAAAAGAATTTTGAGGACCTGGGAATATCTTTCGATATCTATCATCGTACTTCCGAGCCGCTGCATCATGAAACATCACAGGAATTTTTCACTTACCTGAACGACAGAAATGAGTTCCAGGTTTTTGAAAGTGAACAGTATTATGACGAAGAAGCCAGAACATTCCTGGCCGACAGATACATCAAAGGCACCTGCCCCAACTGCGGATTCAACCAGGCTTATGGGGATCAATGTGAAAAATGTGGTAAAACCCTAAGCCCTGATGAGCTCATCAATCCAGTAAGTACACTCAGTGGAATGACACCGGTCAAAAGACCCACCAAACATTGGTACCTACCGCTGGATAAGCATGAAGGGTTTCTCAGGAAATGGATCCTGGAAGAACACGGAAACGATTGGAAAGCCAATGTGGTTGGCCAGTGCAAAAGCTGGATCGATGGAGGTTTATTACCCCGGGCAGTAACCCGCGATCTTGATTGGGGAATAAAAGTGCCGCTGACAGATGCAGAAGGCAAAGTGTTGTATGTATGGTTTGATGCCCCTATAGGTTATATCAGTGCAACAAAACAATGGGCAATAAATGCCGGTAAAGACTGGAAACCCTACTGGTATGATAAGGATACCAGCTTGGTTCATTTTATCGGGAAAGACAATATCGTATTTCACAGCATCATATTCCCGGTGATGCTTAACCTGCATGGAAATATCCTTCCTTCGTTTGTTGCCGGAAATGAATTCATGAATCTCGAAGGAGATAAGATGAGTACAAGTCGCAACTGGAAGATCGATATGCAGGATTATATCGATGATTTTGTAAACAAGGATAACGGTGGCGAACAAACGGTGGATATGCTCAGGTACTATCTTACTCAGATTGCACCGGAGTCAAAGGATAGCGAGTTTACCTGGAAAGGTTTCCAGGATGCAGTAAACAATGAACTCGTTTCCGTTTTTGCCAATTTTGTCAACCGCACGATGGTGCTCATGCACAAACTCACCAGCGGAAAAGTACCAAAGCTGCATGAAGATGTGATGGATGATAAAGACCGCAACATGCTGGCCGGATTCATGAAAACAAAGGAAGTTGTTGAAGACTGCATTGAGCATTTCCGTTTTCGTGAAGGGCTGTTCGAGGTGATTGAATTGTCAAGAAAAGGAAACAGG
Source organism: Pollutibacter soli (assembly GCA_029269725.1). GTDB lineage: Bacteria > Bacteroidota > Bacteroidia > Chitinophagales > Chitinophagaceae > Pollutibacter > Pollutibacter soli. The sequence continues at coordinate 184,816 of JARJHS010000011.1, forward strand.
TACATGCAGGAAAAAGAACCCTGGATCCTTGCCAGAAATCTGGAAACAAATCCTGAGAATCAGAAAATAATCGACAACTGCCTGCATGTATGTCTGCAGCTTTCGGCTAACCTTGCGATTTTTATTAATCCATGGCTGCCGTCTACATCTAAAAAGATGCTGCACATGTTTAAAGTGGTGGAGAAAATTCTGTTTTGGGAAAATGCAGGAAAACAGAAATTGTTAAGTCCGGGCTATAGCCTGAGAGAACCTTCATTGCTGTTCCGCAAGGTGGAAGATGATGAGATTAAATACCAGGTTGAAAAATTAAAGTCAAATGCAAAGCCATCGACTGCAGTTGCGGAAGTTCCTGTGGAAGAAATAAAACCTGAAATGAAAGCGGAAATTGTCTACGATGATTTTGCGAAGATTTCACTTTTTACCGGCAAAATTCTTTCTGCAACCAAAGTGAAGAAAGCCGATAAACTTCTTCAGCTGGAAGTGGATCTTGGTTTTGAAAAAAGAACCATTCTATCGGGTATTGCGGAACATTTTGAACCTGACTCGATCATCGGTCAGCAGGTAGTGGTTGTAGCCAATCTTGCTCCGCGAAAAATGAAAGGCATAGAGAGTAATGGAATGATTCTGATGGCTGAGGATAGTGCGGGGAAATTGTATTTTGTACAGCCGGCGCAGGAGATCGCAGCGGGAGCGAAAGTGAGTTAGCCAGGCAGTAGGCAGCGGGCAGCAGACCGGTGCTGACATGCTTTGAAAATAAAATCAGATTTCGAAATCAGGATCGTGAAGTCATATCGATCTTGATTTCACTTCTCCTGTTATTGAATCATCTTGGACAACATTTTGAAGACTTCCACCATGTTAACATTAACAGGTTCAAAATCTGATGTACCAGTCTAGTTAAGCATTACCGACAATTCCAATTGTGAATTTGTTTCGACAAGTGATGAACGGGCAATTGTATAAAATCTTTTTCTTTCGGCGGCGCTGCTTCGTGCTGAACCTTCTGCGATATTAGAACTGATTGAAATCGCTGCCCTCCTTATTTGCGCTTTTAATGAGAAGTTTTCTGAGCAGGCCACTTTTCGCTTGGGAAATAAAGCTGCTTTGCTAATTCCATCGATCTATGCCAAACGAAAAGTTTCCTGTATCCCCAATCCTGCATTCCCTTTATTTTATTGATATGACTTTACTATAAGAAAAAAGCGGCACCAAGGTTCCTTAAACCAGTTTGCATGCTTTTTCCTCGCAGGATTCCGTGAATTTTTCTGCTGCCTGCTGCCTTACCTCTCCCAAAAGTTAAATCTGTAAACCAAATACCTAAATCACTAATCTATTCGTTATCAATCCGATATTTGTGATTACCGCCTGATGAAGCGTATCTTAAAAATTTCCGGAATTATCATTGGCATCCTTCTTTTGCTATTCCTGGGTGCATACATCTGGGTGATTTACAATGCCCAATATCTTTTACGTGAATTCGTACGTTCCGAGTCAAAAGGAAAAATAGAAATCGCGAGTCAGAAAGTAAGGTATTCGTTCCGCAAGCAACAGTTCGAAGTGCTCAATCCCAGGATAAGTTCTGCTCCTTCAGCTGATCAGAGCACTTCCTATGTAATACAATTGAAAAAGATGGTTTTGAATACCGGTTCGCTTCAATCCATCATCTTCCGCAAAACATTTACCATCGATTCACTGGATTGTACACAGCCAGTTGTGGAAGTAATAAAAACAAAACCATCAGAAAATAAAAAGATCTCGTTGCCGGAAGAGATTTCAAAAATTTATAAGTCGATCGAAGAAGTGATCAGCAAAATGGAGATCCGCCATTTCGCCATCAGAAATGGTAGCTTTTCGCTGATAAGACAATACGATCCTGAATCGCCGCCGATACATATTTCCAACATCGATCTTACCATCACTAATTTCGGCGAATCTTCTGGATATGATGCCGGAAAGCGCGTTCTGTTTACCGACAAAATCCTGCTCGAATCACATAACCAGGATATTATTTTCCCTGATGGATTTCATGGTCTCCGCTTCAGCAGGTTCAGATTGAACAGCGAAACCCGTCATATCGAAATTGACAGTTGTTATATCTATGGAAACAAAACAAAAAATTCCACTGCTGATTTCGGAGTATTCGTTGATACTCTACGACTGATCAACACGGATCTGAATGCACTGTCGAGAGCAGATATTATTCGTGTAGACAGTACCGTTTGTCTTAATCCTGAGATTCGTTTCAATCTGGAAGTACAAAATACCGCAGCAGGTTCTGTTTTTTCATCAAAGAAAAGAGAAAAAGATAGTCTCGAAGCTGCTTTTAAAAACCTCTTTGCCAATCTCGATCTGAGGGCGATAAACGTATTAAATGCCGGAATTGATATCAAGGTAAAACGCGGAGAAGGAGTAACGACATACACTTCCAAAAAAAGCAATTTCAACCTGATGGGTTTATTGATCCTGAAGGATCCCGAAGTACCTATCCAGGTCGAAAGATTTGATTTTGCCATCCGCGACTATAAAGGATTTTCCCGGGACAGCGCATATATGATTCGCTTCGATAGTATACAATTACTAAAAAACAGGTTATCACTCAGCAACTTTGCCATTGCACCCAATAGCAGTAATCATAATGCCGATTGGCGTGAAGTAAAAACGAGGGCTTTCCAACTGGAAGATATTACCTGGGCAGAATTGATTTACAACAACAAAGTTTTTGCTGAACGTGCTATCCTGGTAAGACCCGAGGTTGAAATCCACAGCCAGACGCGAAAGAAAAAACAAAGAGGAAGTTTGTACAGGGTCCTTGATGGATTCAAAGACAATTTTGAAATCAACCAACTGATCCTGAGCGATGCAAAAGTGATTATTCAATCCGGAGATGGTACTGTCCTGGAGATGGATCATTTCAATACCGGTATCAAAGCTAATTCTCTTTTAAATGCTGACGATGCGGGTGAACTGATCAACAGTATTGATCGCTTTTCTTTTGAAAACGGTTTTCTGCGGAACAAGGGCAGGGAGTTTCGCCTGTCGGAAGGTATATATAACGGAAAAGATCAGTCGATTTTTTTAAAAGCCGCTACCTACACCGGGAATGAACCAGGAAATGCGATTACCGCTGAACATATTAACCTGAAAAATATCGAACGCAAATCTCCATTCCAATTTACTGCTGATTCAGTATCCTGGCAGAAAGCTGGCATTATCCTGAACTACAGAAAAAAAGAAGAAGATGTTCCATCTGCTCTTGAATCTTTCGTTGCAGAATGGGCTTATACCAACGGAAAGAATACTTCTGTAGACATCAAGGGAGATGCACTGACGATGAAGACATTCCTTTCTGTTGTCACAACGGGAAATGTGAAAATAACTGATGAAGGGATGCCCGAGATAAGGGGCCTTTCCGTAAAAGGTGATCAACTCCGGTTCAACAATGAGTCGATTGCTGTTAATGCAGGTACTTATTTTCTCAATGACAAGCAGGTATCCATACTCGAAAAAGTGCAACTGGATATCAAAGGAAGCCGTCAGAATATTTCAGGATACTTTCCAAAAATACAGGTGGTTTCAGACCTCGCGAGCATACTCGATAAGAAGAACAAAATTGAGCAGTTAATGGTATTTCAACCAACCATTCAAATTCGTGATACGACAACTGTGTCGGATAGTGCTTCCTCCAATGGAAAAATCCCTTTTGCAGATATTGATCAACTGGAACTGATCGATCCAAAAATTATTCTGCCATCCACTTCTGTTTATCGGGATATGAAAATTTCTTCGTTAAAAATGAATGAGGTTAAATCAGATGGCAAGACAATTTCAGCAAAAAAAATAATGGCGAACTCGCCGGGATTACAATTCAGCAATGAACATGCAGAGATAAATTCTCTCGCTGGTAAGCAACAACTTTTTAACCTGAAAGATGTCAGCTATCAAAGAGCCGATGGAAAAACTCCTGCTGCATGGTCAGCCATCATCAACGAAGCTGTACTGCCTGGAATAAATTTTCTTATTAAAACAGATACCGGAAAAAATAAAAATATTGTTGCAACTGACCTGGCTGTCCGAAACCTGTCGATCGGAAACAACCGCCGGATGACATTGCCTAAAATTCTAATTCAGAACCCGGATCTTAATTTCTATGCTTCCAACCTTGATTACACTGATGGAGAAGACCGGATTACAGCACGAGGAATTTTATTCAATAGTACAACGGATTATTTCGAAACAGACAGCATATCGTGGCGACCAGTGATCAGCGCTGATTCCTTTATGCAGATGCAAACGGTGAGAAGAAATTATATCAGTTTCTCTTCCGGAAAAGTCCAGATCGAAAAATTTGATTTTCAAACCAGGGGCAAGGATAGTATTATTCATGGTGGTTTTATGCAGATGCACAATCCAACGCTGTACATCTACAAAGACATGCATCTTCCATTTGAAGCGGGTTTTATCAAACCTCTCGCCACCGGCATGATAAAACAGATACCCTTCCCTGTTAGTGCCGATAGCGTCCGGTTGTACAACGGACTTGTTACCTATGAAGAAATTAATGACAAGACGCATAGGACAGGCATAGTAAGATTTGCCAACACCAATGCGTCATTTTACAATTTTCACAATCTTGAAAGAGAACAGGAAAACGATAGTTTGACTTTCACTGCCAGCTCAAATTTTCTTGATACTGTCAGACTTCATTTGAAGTACAAAGAATCTTATTATGATCCGGTACATGGTTTTAAAATCAATCTTCAGATCGGTCCATTTGGATTACCAGCATTAAATACCATACTTGAACCATTGGCTTCAGCAAGAGTTGACCGCGGCTCATTAGATACACTTCAAATGGTCGTTGTCGGAGACGATGAAGTTGCCCGTGGTAAGATGCAGATGTACTATCGAAACCTTCATGTCAGTTATCTGAACAAAAAAGACAACTCAAGGAAAACTGTAATTACGCGTTTGATCAACTTTGCTGCAAATAATATTTTGCTTCGCGGAAAAAATATGAGAAAAACGGGAACCGTTTATTGGGATCGCATTCGCGATAAAAGCATCTTCAATTACTGGATGAAAATCGTAATCAGCGGAGCATTGAATAGTGTTGGTATCGAAGGCGTCAATAAACAAGACAGGAAAAATCACCGGGAAGTAAAGAAAATGAATTTCTGAAATAGCTGGGAGGCAGGAGTAAGGAGGCGGGAGGAAAAACAGCCGGGAGTCTGGAGTTGGTTAACATGCCAGACTCATACCTGCAGTGACTATGACTCTCGTAACACAATTAAAATATCCATCACATTTGTCTGCGTTGGACCTGTCATCAGCAGTCCTCCATATTTCTTAAAAAAATTATACGCATCATTATTGTCGAGCCAGGGCTGAGGATCAACTTCATATTTTTTCAATGCATTGATCAATTCAGTATCAGCGAAAGCGCCACCTGCGTCGGTTGGGCCGTCTGTACCATCTGTTGATCCGGCAAGCAGCAACCAGTTCTTTTGAAGAGCTGCCTGATTTTTCATCGCATATGCAATTGACGACAATGCCATCTGTTGATTACGACCACCTTTTCCACTGCCCTTCACCGTTACTGTTGTTTCTCCTCCCGCTATAACACAAAGAGGAAGAGATCCTTCCCGGGAAAGGCTATCCTCCAGGAAAGCAATCGACTGTTCTGCAGCTTCCCCAGATAATTCCTTATACGATATGACAGTCTGATAGCCTAAAGATTTTGCTTTTTCAGCAGCAGCTTCCACAGCAACCCGGTTGTTCCCAATGATCCTATAATCCGAGTTTACCAAATCTTTGTCTCCAGGCTTCGGAGTTTCTTCAATTCTTCCTTCCACGCCCTCCTGCAATCTTTTTTTTATTGATTGCCCGGCACCATTCCACAACTCATATTTTTTTAGAACTTCAACAGCATCTGCAAAGGTTGAAAGATCAGCAACCGTCGGACCACTTCCAATAATATCAGGTGCGTCACCAGGAACATCGCTGAGCGCAAGACAAACCAATTTTGCCGGTGATACAAGCCTTGCAAGTTGACCTCCTTTTAAAAAGGATAAATGCTTGCGTACTGTATTCAATTCTTTGATATCTGCGCCGCTGTTTAAAAGTTGCTTCGTGAGCAAATCGAATTCCGTCACATCTATACCCGCAGAAAGATCACTCATCAATGCAGATGCACCGCCGCTGAGTAACAATACTACAATATCGGCCGGCCGTGCTTGTTTTGAAATGGATAAGATTGCTTCTGCTCCGCGTCTGCTGTTCTCATCAGGAACGGGGTGACCAGCTTCTATTATCCGGAGTTTTTTTAACGGCAGGCTATGATCATATTTCGTGAGTACGAGGCCATCCCCGATTTTCTCTCCCAAAATTTCCTCAGCAGCAATTGCCATGGCAGCGGCGGCTTTACCCACGCAAAGCAAAAAAATTTGAGTGCCGGGCTCAAGCTTATATTTAAAATCACCGGCAAACAATTCATCGCCTTCCATCCGAAGATTTTTTCGAATCAATCTGTCTGGCTGAACGGCTGCAATAGCAGCTTCATAAATTTCACGGGCCCGTTTACGCATATCACTAAGATAACCATTTCATTATGTGCTGTTAACGTTCAACGTAAAACGTTCAACGTAAAACGTTCAACGTAAAACGTTCAACGTAAAACGTTAAACGCAAAACTTCAGGTTTTTACCATTGTCTGTAATTTATTATCTTCGGTTGAGATAGTTGTTTAGCTAACTATTTTGTGTTTACCACTGAGCTGAAAATCTTGTTATATGAAAAGAACAATAAAAAAGGTTGCTGTATTGGGAAGCGGTGTAATGGGATCCAGGATTGCCTGCCATTTCGCAGGCGTGGGTTTGCAGGTGTTGTTGCTGGACATGGTTCCCAAAGAAGCAGTTGATTCATCAGATAAAAAACTGCGTAATAAACTTGTTGATGATGCACTTGCTGCAGCACTCAAAAGCAATCCATCACCAGTTTATAACAAAGATGTTCCCAAAAAAATAAGCACTGGAAATTTTACTGACGACATGTCTAAAATTTCCAATTGCGACTGGGTGATTGAAGTTGTAGTTGAGCGATTGGATATCAAACAACAGATTTTTGAGCAGGTTGAAAAACATCGAAAGCCGGGAACACTGATTACTTCGAATACTTCGGGTATCCCTATCCGCCTGATGGCTGAAGGCAGAAGCGATGATTTTAAAAAACATTTCTGCGGAACACACTTCTTCAATCCACCGAGATATTTAAGATTACTTGAAATTATCCCCACTCCGAATACCGATCCTGGCATTGTTGAATTTCTGATGCATTATGGCGATCTCTATCTTGGAAAAACAACGGTGCTTTGTAAGGATACACCGGCGTTTATCGCAAACAGGATCGGGGTATTTGGCATCATGTCCATTTTTAAACTGATGGATAAGATGGGATTGAATATCGATGAGATCGAATCGCTCACAGGTCCCATCATTGGAAGGCCAAAATCCGCCACCTTCAGAACTGCAGATGTTGTAGGCATCGACACACTGGTGAAAGTGGCCAGGGGTGTCTACGAAAATTGTCCTGCAGATGAAACGCGTGACAATTTCCAGATCCCGGAATGGCTGCAGAAAATGGTCGATAATAATTGGCTGGGCGACAAAACGGGCCAGGGATTTTTCAAAAAGACGAAAGGAGCTTCAGGTGAAAAGGAAATACTTACACTTGATCTGAAAACGATGGAGTATGGCCCGAGAAAAAAGCCAAAGTTTCCGTCTGTAGATGCTGCCAAACCAATCGAAGATCTGAAACAAAGATTGAAAGCTTTGTGTACAGGCATGGATAAAGCCGGAGATTTTTACCGGCAGTTTCACTATGGATTGTTCTCGTATGTTTCCAATCGTATTCCCGAGATAACTGATGAACCCTATCGCGTTGATGATGCGATGATGGCTGGTTTCGGCTGGGAAATCGGTGCCTTTGAAAGCTGGGATACGCTGGGTGTTGTTAAGACTGTTGAGAACATGAAGAAAAACGGCTATCCAGTTGCTGCGTGGGTGGACGATATGATTTCAAAAGGCCATCACCAGTTTTACAAAGTTGCCGACGGCAAAAAACTCTGTTACTCACCGGTAACAAAAGAATACATCAGTACTGTTGCACCTGGCCAGGAGTCTGCATTCATCGTGATGAAGCAATTTGAAAATGAAACCGTTTGGAAGAACAGTGCGTGTCGCGCTTATCATTTGGGTGATGATGTTATCGGCCTGGAATGGTATACAAAAATGGGAAGCATCGGCGGAGAAGTACTTGAAGGAATTCAAAAAAGTATTTCTCTGGCAGAAGAAAAATATAAAGGACTTGTAATTGCGAATGAAGGCGCTAATTTTTCTGCAGGTGCTAATGTGGGAATGATATTCATGCTTGCCGTTGAGGAAGAATATGACGAGCTGGACATGGGTATCAGAATGTTCCAGAATACTATGATGCGGGCCAGATATTCTTCTGTTCCCGTGGTAGTTGCGCCTCACGCGCTTTCATTGGGAGGAGCATGCGAATTAAGTTTGCATGCAGATAAAGTTTGTCCGGCTACCGAAACTTATATCGGTCTGGTAGAGCTGGGTGTTGGTCTTATTCCAGGCGGCGGGGGTACTAAAGAATTTGTGTTGCGTGCATCTGACGAAATGCATGAGGATGAACCAGAAACGATCACGCTTAAAAACAGATTTCTGACGATTGCAACTGCAAAGGTGGCAACTTCTGCACAGGAAGGTTTTGATCTTGGTTTTCTCAGAAAAGGCCATGACGAAATCATTCTGAACCCTGCGCGCAGAATCAGTGAAGCAAAACAATCCGTACTTGAACTATTCCATAGCGGTTATACGACACCGGTACAGAGGAGTGATATTAAAGTATTGGGCCGATCAGGCCTCGGAGCTTTGCTTGCAGGAATCAATGGTATGTGGCGCGCAGGCTATGCAACAGATCATGACGCACTCGTTGCACGCAAACTCGCATACGTTATGTGCGGGGGAGATCTCAGCGAACCAACTACTGTCAGCGAGCAATATCTGCTCGACCTGGAAAGAGAGGCTTTTCTTAGTCTCTGTGGTGAAAGAAAAACACTGGAAAGAATACAGGGCGTGTTAAAGACAGGGAAACCTATCAGGAACTAGTTTAAAGTTGAACGTCAAACGCCGAAATCTGATAACTCCGAAAGCTGAAAATTGCTAATTGTATGCGCGGGCCCAAGACTCCTAGGCCCGCGTTTTGCATTTAACTTTAAACGTTGGAGCCCTAAAACTTCCTGCCTTTGGGCATCGCGCAAAAATTGATCGTCTTTTTATAGCTGATCAAATCTGTGCTGTCGCGAATCTCAGCCGATGATGTATTGACATCAAAATCTTTAAAGTAAAAAAGATCATATCCTAATTTGCTAATGCAATTGAATAGATCTGTTTTATCCTCAGCAGAACTTTTACCATAACTTTCTGCAACAATAACAGGTTTGTATTTTTCAATCAGATCCGGGATCGATTTGATGATCTCCTTATCGTAACCTTCTGTATCAATTTTAATAAATGAAAGTTTGTCGATCTGGGCAGGATAATTTTCCTCAAGAAATTTTTTCAGATTGATGCCCTTGATTTTTTCGGGGTAGGTAAATTTAAACCTGCCGGCTTCTTTGGTAGGTGAAATAGCACCATTACCAAATGAGGCTTCTTCAGAAACATAATAAAACTCTTCTTCGTTTACAGAAATAGCATATGGCAGGGGAACAATATTGTGCTTTGTTTCGTTCAGCTTTGCATTAATTTTCAGGATCTTAAATACAAATGGATTCGGATCGAACCCCAATGTAGTTCCCGATTTTCCGGCGGCGAGCGCCATTGGAACGGTGGTGTCTCCGATATTTGCCCCGATATCCACCACCAGATCACCTGGTTGTATAAACTTTCCGAAAAAATCCACCATCCCCTGGGTAATCACGATTTGTTCAACCAGCGGATTTTTCCAATTAGCAAACTCTATTTCTCCATCTTTTAAACGGAAACGATCAATCCTGGGTTCGTATTCCTGTACTACCCGACGAGCTTTTTTACGCTCAAATGATTTCTGGAAGTAATTAAGAACGCTCTTGAACATGGTTAGCTTTAAGCTTATTTTAAGGTTACGTCGGTGAATCTATACATATTGAATTTAATTACAAAATCCTTTGAAAGCTTTGGTGTTAGAAGCATAAGGGCATTTTTAAATATCTTTGAAGCGATAATGTTACCTGGATGAAAGACCTTTTTTCCACCCGCTCTGATCTGTACGCAAAATTCCGACCTACTTACCCGGAGGCCTTGTTTCATTTCCTCGCATCAAAAGCAAATGCGGTTGGAAGATTATGGGATTGCGCCACCGGAAACGGACAGGTTGCCGGACCGATGTCATTAGTTTTCGCAGAGGTTTACGCAACCGACATTTCTTCGAGCCAGATTTCAAATGCCGTTCAGGCTCCCAATATTTTCTACTCCATTCAGCCTGCAGAAAAGGTTGATTTCCCGGGAGATTATTTTGATATGATCACGGTTTCGCAGGCAATACACTGGTTTAATTTTGACGCATTTTACCATGAAGTTGCCCGCACACTTAAGCCCGGTGGAGTATTTGCAGCTATCGGTTATGGAATGTTTAATGTAATGGACGATGAAAAAACGGACCGGGAAACACAAGCTTTTTATCATGATGTAACCGGACCCTACTGGGATTCTGAAAGAAAATATGTCGATGGTCATTACCAAAACATCCCTTTTCCTTTTTTGGAATTGGAAACACCTGAATTCAGCATCGATAAAAAATGGACCCGTGCAGATCTGTTGGGTTATCTATCTACCTGGTCCGCTGTAAAAAATTACATCAGAATCAATAAGAAGGATCCGATTGTTGATCTTGAAGCACAGCTTCTACGCAGCTGGCCCGCGGATCAGGAAAAACAAATTCGTTTTCCCGTTTTTATGCGCATGGGAAAATTGCGGGACAAATCATTGTAATCTAATGCTGGTTTAATTGATAATGTTGTATTTTCTGATCTCATAGTCAGCTCAACAACATGAATGATATGGAAAGATCGGGGATCAGACAGGAACCCGTTGACAAATGGATTCTGAAGCCCGTCAGAAAATTTATCAGCAACAGCAGCACGAGCGGAATTTTGCTTTTCTCGTCTGCTCTCCTTGCAATTATATTAACCAACTCTCCCTGGGGAACACAGTTTCAGCATATATGGGAACACGAATTTTATGTTGGCTATAATCAGTACATGATTAAGAAGAGTCTGCATCATTGGATCAATGATGGGTTGATGGCTGTTTTCTTTTTCGTCGTTGGACTTGAATTGAAAAGAGAGATTATAGCCGGGGAACTAAATGAGCCACGGAAAGCGATACTGCCTCTTGCCGGAGCCATTGGCGGCATGGTGATTCCTGCTTTGATTTATGCAATGTTCAACCTGAAAGGTGAAGCTGCTGGTGGATGGGGTATACCAATGGCTACTGATATTGCTTTTGCACTCGGTATACTTTACCTGCTGGGCGACAGAGTGCCCGTATCGTTAAAAATTTTTCTGACAGCATTGGCGATCGCAGATGATCTCGGAGCAGTACTTGTGATCGCCTTCTTCTATACTTCTGAGATAGATGTAGACAGTCTGCTCAGTGCAGGAGCGTTGCTACTGTTACTTGTTATCAGCAACCGGATGGGTGTTCGCAGTACTTTGTATTATGCGATTATTGGCATCGGTGGTGTTTGGCTTTTCTTTCTGATGTCTGGTGTGCATGCCACGATTGCTGCTGTTCTTGCTGCATTTACAATTCCTGCAAATACTAAAATTTCCGGGGAGGGTTTTGTTTTGCAGGTAGAGGGACTTGTGGAAGATTTTAAGAAAGCTAAAACAAATAATAAGCCAACGGTGACACACGAGCAGTTGCATGTCCTCGCGAATATTCGCGATGTGTCAAAACTGGCGCTGACACCTCTTCAAAGGCTCGAACATGCGATGCATCCATTTGTGGCTTACCTGGTGCTGCCCGTGTTTGCATTGAGTAATGCCGGAATGAAACTGGACGCCGGCCTGGGAGATATGCTCCTGAGCCCGGTAGTGATGGGCATATTCTTTGGGCTGTTGCTCGGTAAACTGATTGGAGTAGCAGGTATTATTCAGATACTTATCTCACTAAGAGTCGCACAGCTGCCTAAAGGAATGACAGGCAGGCATCTCGTTGGCGTCGGATTACTCGCAGGGATCGGTTTTACAATGTCGCTCTTTGTAACAGATCTCGCATTTGATGATGAATTCCTTATAAGCCAGGCTAAACTGGGAATACTCGCAGCATCCCTTGTGGCCAGTTTCGCAGGATATTTTGTAATAAAATGGGCATCTAAACGTCCTGGCATAAAAGAGGAGAAATGATAAAAGCGCTGGTTTTTGGGGCAACCGGCCACCTGGGCAGCGAAATGGTGGCGGCATTGAAATCGAAGAATTTTTTCACGACAGCGGTAGTCAGAAGCAGACCTGATAATTCTTTTCCTGAAAATGATGTTGATGATTTCAGAATAAGCCCTTTATCCTCATCGGATGATTTTAAAGGCATTTGTGCGGGGTATGATCTGGTTATTTCAGCCCTTGGAAAATCAGTATCTCCTTTTGATCGGTCAAAACGAAGTTTTCGCCAGGTAGACCTGGAAATCAATAAAAAAATTCTCGAAGATGCGCTCCAAAACAAAGTGAAAAAATTCGTGTATGTGTCAGCGTTGGATGCAGAAAAATATCCGGATTTGGAGTATTTCGCTGTACACCAGGAAATGGCAAACCTGGTCGCACTATCGGGGATTGATTACACCATTGTGAAACCACCAGCACTCTTCAGCGCATTCATCGACCTGATGAAAATGGCTGCAAAAGGGCAACTGGTCAATATGGGAAAAGGTGAAATGAAAACAAATCCAATCTCAGAAAGAGACCTGGCAAGGATAGTCGTTGATTCACTGGCTGAGAAAAACTATGTCCTCGCTGCCGGTGGGCCGGAAGTGCTTACGCGAAAAAGGATCAACGAAATCATCCAGGAAAATATCAATCCTGCAAAAAAAATACGAACGGTTCCTATGGGCCTCGTAAGATCAATGCTGCCGTTGATAAAAATATTTGACCGGAATAGTTTCGATAAAATCGCCTTCTTTACAGAGGTGATGATGCACGACACGATTGCACCTATTGCCGGCAGTGAAACTCTGCAGCAATATGTCAACAGAAAAAAGCATCTTCCGTGATTAAATCTGTTAACAGTTTTCAGGATTATTGTAATAGCTTTCCTGAAGTTCTGTCCGGAGTTTTCAGCCGATCCATTTTTTATAAAAGAAAATCATCTCATGGCAATATTGCAGATCAGGGAGGTATCGAAATCCTATGGCCGCATCCAGGCTTTGAATAAAGTCAGCATCGAGGTTCCGGAAGGTTCGGTATTCGGCATTTTAGGACCTAACGGTAGCGGTAAAACGACATTACTCAGTATTATTCTTGATGTACTGGCTGCCGATAGCGGCAGTTATAATTGGTTTGGAGAAGGGAGTTCTCCGGATATCCGTAAGAAGATTGGTTCATTACTGGAGACGCCAAATTTTTATCACTACCTCTCCGCGGTGAACAATCTTAAGATAACTCATGAGATCAGTGGCCGCGGTGATGCAGGACCTGCAATTGATTCTGTATTAAAACAGGTTAAGCTCTTTGAAAGAAGAAATACAAAATTCAGTACATACAGTCTCGGAATGAAACAAAGACTGGCCATCGCAGCAGCATTGCTCGGAGGTCCGAAGGTTCTTGTACTTGACGAACCCACCAACGGACTTGATCCCGTAGGCATCATCGAGATCCGGCAGCTGATCACGGCATTGCGTAACCAGGGTCATACGATCATCATTGCGAGCCATTTGCTGGACGAAGTAGAAAAGATCTGTACACATGTCGCCATACTTAAAAAAGGAGTGCTTGTCACTACCGGAAATGTCGATGAAGTATTGATCGATGAAGATGCGGTCGAACTCTCTGCTGCAGACAATTCGCGATTGTTTGAATTGCTCAGGGAATTTGCCGGGATTAAAAATCTGAGTAAAGAAAACGCATTTGTATACGCGACGTTCCAGAAAGGTGGAGTCAATCTCGAAGAAGTAAACCGCTTTTGTTTCAATAATGGAATTATACTGAATCACCTGTTGCTTAAAAAACAAAAACTGGAAACCAGGTTTTTTGAGCTCACTGCCGACGTACACGAAAATCCACTTTAACAACAGAACATCAACAGCGCAATTACAGCATGAACAATATCATAAAAACAGAGTGGCTTAAAATCAAGAGTTATCGTGCGTTCTGGTGGGTGATCGGAATAACGGCACTTTCTTACCCGGGCATCAATTATATTTTCTACACTGGCTATCTTGAATTAACAAAGAACAAAGACGCTAAAGGGCAACTGGCTAAAGCATTGATCGGCAACCCTTTTGCATTTCCGGAAGTATTTCATACTGCTGCTTATTTCAGCTCTTTTTTTGTTTTCATTCCCGGTATTGTAGTAATCATGCTGATCACCAATGAATATAATTTTAAAACTCACCGGCAGAATATAATCGACGGATGGAGCAGAAAGCAGTTTCTTACCGGAAAACTTTTTGATGTCGCCTTCATTACAGTTCTGATAAGCGTAATATTTTTTATTGTTGCAATGGCCATCGGCCTGAATAATACGCCTGCTGATGTAACTGATAAATTTTCACAGGTAAAGTATGTGGGTTTATTTGGGCTGCAAACTTTCTCACAGCTATCTATTGCATTCCTTATCGGATTTATTATCCGCAGATCATTCATTGCATTGAGTGTTTTCGTTTTTTATTTTTTGATCCTGGAAAATATCGCCGAAAAAATCCTTCGTTTTAAAGCAAATGATATTGGCCGTTTTTTTCCGCTGGAGATATCCGACCGAATGATTCCTATCGTCGCATTCCTGGGAAAATTTGATGAGAAAGGATACCAGAAAGCGGTTGATGCGATAGGGATGCACGTGATACTTACACTGATCGTGACTGCAATCGTGTGGCTCGTTTGCTATACCATCAATAAAAGGAGAGATTTATGAGGTTGCTGCTTTTAATTTTGATTTGCATTGGAAATTCTGCGGTTGCACAACCACTTTCGACAGTAATAAAAACCCAGGCTATTGAAATGGGAAAGGCACTCGTGAATAATGATATGACTGCCTTCAAAAAGTTCATGTATCCGAAACTGGTGCAGATGGAAGGAGGTGAAAAAAAACTTAGCCTGCTTGCTGACTCAGCCCTGTTAATGTTTAAGAGTATGGGTGGTACCGTCAATAAAATAATATTCGGAAATCCTGCAGATATCATCACGAACGAAAAACAATTACAAACAACCTTATCGCAAACCATTTACCTGGCAACAGTATTTGCAGATATCGAATATGAAACCACGCTCCTTGCTTTGTCAAAAGATGGAGGCAAAAACTGGTATTTTATCGACACTTCGTTGTTCAGGGAAAATGACCTTCGTACCAAACTTCCTGAGATCAGCACCAACCTGGTGATCCCAAAATCTGCAAAGCCGAAAATCATTCCAAAATCGAAACCCGCCAGTTAAGGCAGAGCTGACAGGTTTTGGAAACCTGTCAGCTCTTTACGTCAGGTATCTATATTATGTTTAGATTTCAGATTGAACTCAAAATTTAAATATGATAAGGTTATTACTTGTTATTTTTTTAATATCGGTTGTTTCCGCTTATGCTTATACACAGGAGTCAATCCGCGGTATCAGCGTCACTGATTTAACGTTAATTAAAACTGCAGGCAATATTGACATCGCGAAAAATGGTACAATCGCAGTATTCACTGTACAGAACATTGAACCGGATGCAGACAAATGGGAATACAAATATGTAACTCAGATATGGGCTACCGATCCTGCCGGTAATAATCCACGTCAACTGACATCGGCTAAAGAAGGTGCATCGCAGCCAAGCCTTAGTCCTGATGGTAAAAGACTCGCTTTTGTAAGAACTATAAACGCTAAGCCACAAATTTTTATACTGAATATGAATGGCGGCGAAGCAATTCAGCTGACCAAAATTAAATATGGAGCATCAAATCCCCAGTGGACAACAAACGGAGAACAGATTATTTTTTCATCCACCGCGACGCTCACTGATATATTATCTGATTCACTGCTCAATCCATCGAAAGAAACACCGAAATGGGATTATGAAAAACCAGGATTTAACCCGAACAGTAATTTTCGGACCGGCCAGGTGGCTGCTGATCCTGATGGCACCATAGACGCTATCCGGAATTACCTCGCAATAAACGAAAAAGATAATAAGGCAAAGGTGATCGACCGGGTAAAGTTCCAGGAAGAATCAACTACCTCATCCGGAATAAATTTCAACCAGGTTTTTATAATCCCTGCGAGTGGTGGCAATCCAAAAACCGTATGTAATGGATTCAGATCTTTCACAAATCCGGTTTTTGTAAACGACACACTGATGTTTTTCAATACTGTTCCAAATCCTCAATTGCATCCAGACCGCCAGGAAGAGATGGCACTGTTCAGTATAAATCCGAAAACGGGAGTTGAGAAAAAATTATTCGGTAAAGATAGTTTTGCATACAGGATCATGGGCGTTTCACCATCGGGTAAATGGCTTGCTTACGCTATTGACGGCACTAAGGAAATTCGCATTCCAGTGGTTAAAGTTGTTTCCATCGATGGAAAGTCAAATAAGGCTATCGACATAAATACAGACAGAAATATTTCAGGTATCAAATGGAATGCTGATGAGAATTTCATCTATTACACATTACAGACTAATGGAGCAGTACAATTGAGTCGTTTTAATGTGAATACAGGTAAATCCGAAAAGCTTACTGATGATATCAGTGGCATCACCAGCTTTGACATCAATGGAAACTCAATTTTATTTGCGAAAACATCCGTTGCAAACCCTTCAGAAATTTTTATTGCTGATGCGCTTGTAAAAAACAGTAAACAGATTACTTCATTAAACAGCAACTGGCTCAAAAACAGGAAACTGAGTTTTCCGGAAAAGCACAGTTTTGTAAATGAGAAAGGAATGAGTGTGGAGTATTGGGTGATGAAGCCAATTGATTTTAAACCCGGAAATAAATATCCTTTACTACTGGAAATTCACGGAGGTCCAACGGCGATGTGGGGACCAGGAGAAAGTTCCATGTGGCATGAGTACCAGTATTTCTGTTCAAAAGGTTTTGGTGTGGTATACAGCAACCCCCGGGGATCATCAGGATATGGTGAACAATTTCTTCGTGGCAATCTGAGCGATTGGGGTGCAGGACCGGCATCTGATGTACTGACAGCTTTGGATAAAACGGTTGCAGAAAATTGGGCAGATACATCGAAATTGTTCGTTACGGGTGGCTCTTATGCAGGTTATCTTGTTACATGGATCCTGGGTCATGATAAACGTTTCAAAGCTGCCTGTTCACAAAGAGGTGTTTATGAACTGGGAACATTTTTCGGAGAAGGAAATGCATCACGCCTGGTGCCAGGATATTTCGGCGGTTATCCATGGCAGAAAGATGTAAAGGTATTACTGGATAGAGAATCGCCACTGACTTATGTGAACAACATCACAACGCCGCTGATTATTTTCCATGGTGAAAATGATTTGCGCACCGGGGTTATCCAGAGTGAGATGCTGTATAAAAGTCTGAAAACGCTGGCCAGACCAGTGGAATATGTGCGTCATCCGGGAGCAACACATGAGATTACACGCAGTGGAAATAACCGGCAGCGTATTGACCAGATGTTGAGGACCTATGAGTTTTTTTTGAGGTACCTGTAGAGTTGAAGGTTGTAAGTGATCATTAGCGTTGCGTTATTGAAGATAATAGTTCTTTGAAATTGTTGCCTGTATTGGATTTGAAGAGAATGTGGTGTGGAAACGATTTGAAAATGATGT
>JARJHS010000012.1:0-15565 GCA_029269725.1 Pollutibacter soli
GGATTAAAAACTGTTTGGCAAGGTTATCAACAGTTAACCCATGCAGCAAGTGTTTATGAAATAATGACTCAATAAATTTGGGTAAGGCTTAGCTGCCTGACGGCAGGCAGACTAATGCCTGGTAACAAACCCTTGTTGGCAAAAGTCCTGTCACCGGGAGTGTATTCCGGAAATATCCAAAATCATGTCATAATTCTCGCCGTTGTAAGTAAATTGTCCTAATATTCTGAAGTCATTTTTTTTATAATAATTTACAGCCTTATCGTTGTCCACCTGGACGCCACCCCATAAAATAATCCTGTTAATCCTGTTGGTCTTCAAGTCAGAAAGTATAAAATGGAACATCTTGTTTCCAACTCCACAACTCTGCCATAAATCTGCGACAGATGGTGCAAATGTGCAATCGGTTTTATTGTCAAGTGTTAACCCGTAAGATTGTAGGCGAGCCTTGTCGTGTTCAAGATACCCGATTCGAATAATTGAATAAGCGATAATTTTCTTTGTTTCAATGTCATGGGCTACATAGCCGCGATGAATGTCGGGATATTTATAGAATTCAACAATAGATTGCGGGTCAAACATGTGGGGGCCAAAACGTTTTTTCGTTTCAGCACTCAAATTTTGCAAATAGTCAAATAAATTATCAAAGTCGTTTGATGCTAGTCTGCGTAAAAAAACAGGTCTATTATTTTTTGTTTCAACTACCATATGAGGTCAAATGAAATTACTATCAACGGTCTGACAAAACGCTCATCTTCATTTAATTCCTATGCTATCGTTCTGACAACTAAAAAGGTGAGAAGAACAAATCTCCTCACCTTTAATGATGTTCCTTGCCATCGGTCTGTCAGCTGACAACTAATAGCGATAAAGCTCCGGTTTGAACGGACCTTCCTTAGCAATCCCGAGATATTCGGACTGTGCATCCGTCAGCTCATCGAGAACAACACCGATTTTAGAAAGGTGCAAACGAGCTACTTTCTCATCGAGGTGTTTTGGAAGCACATATACTTTATTCTCGTATTTGCTGTGGTTTTTCCAGAGTTCGATCTGGGCAAGTGTCTGGTTAGAGAATGAGTTACTCATTACAAAACTTGGGTGACCGGTAGCGCAACCAAGGTTAACAAGCCTTCCTTCAGCGAGGAGGATGATTTCTTTTCCATCGATACTATAAAGATCAACCTGTGGTTTGATGGTATCTTTTGTATTACCATAGTTATTATTCAACCAGGCAACATCAATTTCAATATCGAAGTGCCCGATGTTACAAACGATCGCTTTGTCCTTCATAGCACGGAAATGTTTTTCGGTGATGAGGTCGCGGCAACCAGATGCTGTTACAATGATATCAGCTTCTTTCACTGCATCGATCATTTTTTTCACTTCATAGCCGTCCATCGCCGCCTGCAATGCACAGATCGGATCAATTTCGGTTACGATTACACGACAGCCTGCACCAGAGAGGGAAGCAGCAGAGCCTTTACCTACATCACCATAACCACCAACTACTGCCACTTTACCTGCAAGCATTACGTCGGTAGCGCGGCGGATGGAATCCACCAGTGATTCTTTACAACCGTATTTGTTATCGAATTTTGATTTAGTTACAGAATCGTTTACATTGATCGCTGGCATAGGAAGCGTTCCTTTGGCAACGCGCTCGTATAAACGATGAACGCCTGTGGTGGTTTCTTCAGAAATACCTTTTACATGCTGAACCAGCTCAGGATATTTATCCAGCACCATGTTGGTGAGGTCGCCACCGTCATCAAGAATCATGTTCAAAGGACGATCCGCTCCACCAAAGAACAGCGTCTGCTCGATACACCAGTCAGCTTCTTCCTGTGACTGGCCTTTCCATGCGTAGACTCCGATACCTGCAGCAGCAATAGCAGCAGCAGCGTGATCCTGGGTAGAAAATATATTACATGAACTCCATTTTACTTCTGCACCCAGTGCCACCAGGGTTTCAATCAAAACAGCAGTCTGGATGGTCATATGCAGACAGCCTGCAACTCTTGCACCTTTAAGCGGTTGTTGTGGTCCGAACTCAGCACGAATCGCCATTAAACCGGGCATTTCAGCTTCAGCCAGACGAATTTCCTTGCGACCCCATTCTGCGAGACTCATATCTTTCACTTTGTAAGGCAGACTGAAGTCGATCTGGGAATTTGTTAGCGTTGACATATTGGTTTTAAATTTTTGGCAAAATTACTCTAAGGAGGTCAAATCATAAATTTTTTTAAGACCTGACAGGTTTAAGACCTGCTAGGTTTAGAACCTCCCAAGTTTCTAAGACCTTGCAGGTCTAAGACCTCCTAGGTTTAAGACCTGGCAGGTTTCTAAGACCTTCGATGTCTTTTTCGCTATAACTTATTGATAATGAAGGGTCATGACGTAATCGTCCATAACATATCCATTGCCGATATCTAGAATCATTTCCCTGTCGACGGCAAAGCCCATTTTCTGGTAGAAGCCAACAGCGGGATTTTTCTTATTGACATTCAGTTCCAGCGCCTTCGCTCCGAGTGGGGTGATCTCGTTTTTTATGTAAGCCAGGAGCTTTTTCCCAAGCCCTTTCCCATGCTGATCGGGAAGCACATATAACTTGTGCAGCCTGAAAACAGAACCATTACCGGGTTCTTTGGGGGAATACGAGGCGAAACCCAGGGGCTCTTCATTCTCTTTTACCAGCAGGAACTGGTGTTGCTGGCTGGTTTGTTTTTCCAGGGCGCTATCGCTGTACATCATCTCCAGCATATAATCGATCTGCTCCCTGCTGATAATAGGAGGATAAACAATGTTCCAGATGGTGGTGGCCAGTTTCTGAACAACAGCCAATTCTGAAGGTGCGGCTTTTTCAACTGAGATCATGCGTCTGAATTTTTTCCATGCATTTCTTTCGATATCAGCATATGGGATCTGATTGCTTTTGCTGACAGCCTAATACCAAAGATCAGCAACACAATCGAACAGGCAAGCAGGAAAATATCAGAAACATGTTCCTTTATAAAGCTGCTGTCTTTCAGGAATAGAAAGAAATCAAAACTGCCGTGGAAAAATATTGCCAGGAGTAATCCTTTCATGAGATAAGGAAATGGATGACCGGGATGGAACCGTGCTTTGCCGACATTATAACCCATCAATATGCCAAAACAAGCGTGAGCAGGAACAGAAATAAACATGCGCACAATGGCTGTTGCGTAACCGGATTGCATAACATAAGCAATGTTTTCGATCGTCGCGAATCCCATACTTACCATCACGCCATATACAATACCGTCGAATGGTTCATCAAATTCCGGCTGCCGGTATGCATAATATCTCAGCATAACGTATTTACATAATTCTTCACTGAATGCTACGATGACAAATGCTTTAATCAGTATAGAGAAAATGTTCACCGGGAGAAGAATATCTTCCACAGGAAGCAGCAGGTATTGAATCAACAGTGCAGGCAATGCACTTACCACACCCAGAAAGAAACTCATTAATAAATGTTTTCTGGGTTCAGGATTGTACTGGTCGCGGAAAAAGATATAAAAACAAATCGCAATTCCGGGAGCCACCGCCAGTGCAAATAAAACCATCAACAACTTTTTCAGCAATTTAATAAAGAAAAAGCATCATGTTTCCGGTTATGCTTGTCATGCCGGTAAATCATCGCGTGCAGTCGGTAAACAGTAAGTAGTAAGTAGTAAGTAGTAAGTAGGTTCGATTGTTGGGAGAGCTGTGTTTTGGCTGTGTTGTTTTTTTTGACTTGTGATTACGCTGAATGATGTGTCTGTGAATTGCTGGTAAATCCTTGTTATTTTTATTCATCATTCTTGATTATGATCATCAAACGAAGTTGGCATTCGCTGCGAATTGTATTGAGTTTGTATTTTATCACTTTAACCTGGGGGGCGAATGCACAGCGATTTGGTGGAAATCCTCCGTCGTTAAAATGGAAACAGATCGACACGGATACCGTCCGGGTTATTTTTCCCGGTGGATTAGAAAAAGACGCGCAAACGATTGCTGGAATTTCTCATGTACTCAACCGGGAGACATTAAAAACAATTGGCACTGAGGTCAAAAAAATAAACATCGTTTTACAACGAAATACGGTGGTGTCAAATGCATATGTTGGTCTTGCACCCTGGCGAAGTGAGTATTATATGACGCCGATGCAGAACAGCCTTGAGCTGGGAAGTTTGCCCTGGGCAAAGAATCTTGCGATCCATGAAACCCGGCATGTTCAGCAGTTCATGAATTTCAGAAAAGGGCTAAGCAAATTCGCTTACATCATTGCAGGGCAGGAGGGGCAGGCACTGGCCAACAGTGCGGCAGTTCCGGATTGGTTTTTTGAAGGTGATGCGGTGTTCCAGGAAACCTTAGTTAGTGAACAGGGACGTGGACGTTTACCCGAATTTTTCAATGGTTACAGATCGCTGGATATTGCGGGTAAAAAATACAGATACATGAAGCTTCGCAACGGTTCTCTGAAGGATTATGTTCCCGATCATTACCAACTGGGATATCTTTTAGTGAATCGCGGGCGCGAGAAATACGGAGATGACTTCTGGAAGAAAGTTACCTCCGATGCAGTGCGGTATAAACCACTGTTCTATCCGCTGCAAGGCGCTTTCAAAGGACATGCTGATACAAGCTTTTCATCTTTTGTTGCGGATGCAATTAACTATTTCCACGAAGCTCACCCCGATGATACCAGCAGTCAGCATCGCAATCTCCTAACGCCTGCGGATAGCCGTTATGTAAAAAACTACCAGTATCCGGTAATCATTGGCCCGGATTCATTGCTTGTGCTTAGATCCACTTACCGCGATATTCCCGCATGGTACATCATTACCGGAAATAAGCTGAAGAAAATTGCCACCAGGGATATTGCCAACGATCTTTTTTATTCATACAAAAATGGCTGGGTAGTGTATACCACCTACAAAACCGATGCACGATGGAGCTGGATGGATTTCTCGAATATTTTCCTGTTGAATATTCGTAGCAAAACAAGAATCAAGCTAACGACAAGATCAAAATATTTCGCGCCGGACCTGTCAAACGATGGAAGTACAATCGCTGCTGTAGAAATTGTTCCGGGAAAACCTTCTTCAGTTCACTTACTCAATTCAGGCACAGGCGACCTTGTTCGTTCGTTGCCAAATCCTGAAAACCTGGTATTTACTTATCCTGTTTTCAGTGGCGATGACAGAAAGATTTTCTCAGCCGTTCGCAATGTGCAAGGAGAGATGGCTGTCGTGGAGATTGATGCGGCTTCGGGAAACAGCACGATCCTTATTCCTTACAGTTATCATGTGATTTCATTTCTGCGTGTAAAAGGATCCGAGTTGCTATTTACTGCGTCGCATAACCGAAAAGATGAGGTATGGTCATACCACTTCGGCGACCAGCAAATGCGCCTGCTGGCAAGTCATGTTACCGGCAGTTACCAGGCTGATATGGATGAACATGATCGATCTATTGTCTATTCCGGATTTACTGCGGAAGGTATGTTGTTGTACAGGGAGAAATCAAAAGATGTGAACTCAATAAGTCCCAAAACCTGGGCCGGGGAAAGTACCTCCGTATTTTCCAGCCAGGTGGTTTCCAGTGAACGACTGCCAGCATTGATCGCCAATGAAAACGACAGTTTTACCGTCACGAAATATAAAGGCGGAAAACACATCTTTAATTTTCATAGCTGGAGGCCTTACTATGAGCGCCCTGACTGGAGCCTGACTTTTTACAGTCAGAATATCCTGAACAATTTCAGGACAGACATTTATTACCAGTACAACGAAAATGAACGTTTCAATAAAATTGGTATCAATGGCAACTTTGCTGCACTTTATCCCTGGTTAACCGGTGGTATCAGTTATACCTTTGACAGGAAATATGATGATACTGTTCGTTCGATACGTTGGAATGAATTCAATGCCAATGCCGGTTTTCGTTTACCCTTTAACTTTAGTGGTGGCAGATTTTATAAATACCTGACGCTTGCTTCTTCTTTTAATTCTTCACAACTTTACTTTAAAGAGAATTCCAGGCCAAAGCTGGAAAACGATGCAGTAAACTACATTCTGAGTTCTTTATCATTTGCAATCGAGAGTCAGCAGGCGAGGCAGCACATTTATCCACGCTATGCATTTTCATTTTTCGCGCAGCAGAAGTTTTCTGTTGATCACAATGCAGCGCGGCAGCTATTGTTATCAGGCTCACTGTATTTACCAGGAATATTAAAAACCCATAACCTTGTCATAAATGGTGCTTATCAGCAGCGAGATACTTTGAACAGGTATCGGTTCAGCAACAGTTTCCCTTTGAGTCGTGGATATCCGTCATTGGATTTCGACAGGATGTATAAAGCAGGAGGGAACTATCATCTGCCATTGATACTGCCTGATATCGGCATTGCACAGATTGTTTATTTTCTTCGTGTAAGAGCAAATGTTTTTTATGATGTTTCCTGGGTGAAGACTTTACGTACAGGAAACAGCGAAATGTTGCGTTCTGTGGGTACGGAAATATTTTTCGACACACGCTGGTGGAATCAGCAGCCGGTGACATTTGGCTTCAGGTATAGCCGGTTACTTGATAATGATAAGTTTTTGCGACCGCCAGGGGCGAATCAGTGGGAGTTTATTTTGCCGGTGAATTTGCTGAGTTATTAGTTGTTAGTTGTTGGTTCAT
This sequence comes from Pollutibacter soli, assembly GCA_029269725.1. Classification (GTDB taxonomy): domain Bacteria; phylum Bacteroidota; class Bacteroidia; order Chitinophagales; family Chitinophagaceae; genus Pollutibacter; species Pollutibacter soli. Next base: position 6,694 of record JARJHS010000012.1, read on the forward strand.
AGTTCATAGTTAACAGCCATCCGCTAATCAAATAGCATATAGCAGATGCAATTATTTTGTAATGACGGAGTGCATGAAGGTATTTTTCACAGATTTTTGGAGAAAAATACACCTTTTAGGGAGTGAAATCAACCTGGAAGTGAATCCCGGATTTTTGAGATTGCATTAAAAATTACTATGACTGGTTTCATGTATAAAAAATTAATTGTTTGGCAGAAGTCAATTGATCTCACTGGAAAATTGTACGAACTAACAAATTTGTTTCCGAAGTCGGAGGAGTATGTTCTTAAGTCTCAGATGCGAAGGGCTGTAATTTCAATAAGTTCAAATATTGCCGAAGGCTCTGCAAGAAAGACTAAGAATGACCAGCAACGATTTTACACAATTGCAAGATCTTCCCTGATTGAACTTGATTCTCAACTCGAAATGGCATTGGCATTGAATTTTATTAAAACGTCTGACATTGAGAAAGTCGACACCGTAATGACGGAAATTTATAAGATGATTTCGAAGTTAATAGCGGACTGATTTTTAGGTCTGTGAATTATATTTTGTTTTAACACCAGAAGATAACAGGCTGTTAACTATGAACTATGAACTATGAACTAACAACTAATATGCCACCACATACTTCACATTCGGTGCAAACCTCTTCTTTCCATCCTTCATCCTAATAAACACATTGTTGATCAGCAGTGTATCGCTGACTTTCGTATTCTCCTTTATACTGTTGATCCAGTCTTCGGATAATTTATCAGAATCAAAAGTAGAGGAGCGTATATCCTTCGAACGTTTTTTCTGCTGGGTTTCCTCATCCATATAGTCGGTCATGAAATAATACACGATGGTGAATCCAACCACCGGATAGCGCACGCCTTTTGCATCAATAACGTTTACGGAGCTGTCTACAATCCGTTTGATAATATCAGTACCAGCATTACCTCCAGGCTGGTTCCCCAGTTTGGTGAAGAGTTTCGGAGCGGCCGTCGTTGCCGGTTTCGGCTGTTGTGCCATGACGGCAACAGAACACAACATGAAAACAGAGAGAAATATATTTTTCATCTGATATTAAGATTTATTGCATCGATTGAATACATCCAAAACTATTCCAGTCGGTAACGAAATTATACGCTCAGGTATTATGAAAAAGACCCGCCAGGTTTCTTAACTAAAATTCCTGTTAAGCTTTGCCCGCAATACCTTTGAGGCTTTGTTCAAGGATTTTAATCTTTTCCTCTGCGTCTTCTTTCTTACGGCGTTCCAGCTCCACGACCTCTGGTTTGGCATTGGCAGTGAATTTCCCGTTGCCCAGTTTTTTGTTCACTGACTCAAGAAACCCACGAAGGTATTCCAGTTCCTTATGCAATTCCTTCTGTTGTGCACTGCTGTCGACCGGAGATTCACAAACCATGAAAAATCTGTCTTTCCCTGCAACTACATGTACACTGCCCTCAACAGCTTCCTTCACAGTCTGTGGTTGCGCAACTGCGTTTACCTGACGGGAAAGGATACCTGAAAACCGGTTGATCGTGTCCTGCTCCTCACCCTGGTAATATAATTCAATAGTGTCTTTGGGCTTTAACTGTGCCTTATTACGTGCATCACGGATTGCAGAAATTGACGCTTTTAGCAGATCACCTTCCCGCAGCCATTGATCCTGGCTCAGGCCATTCAATTCAGATCCGCTTTCGGTAACAGGCTTCACCTGGCGTACACACAGCGAATCAGAAGAACTTCGTTCCCGCAGCAGCTGGTAAATTTCTTCAGTAACGAAAGGAAGGAAGGGATGCAGAATTTCCAGCAGTTCTTCAAAATATCCGATGGCCCGGTCAATTGTTTTTGGCAGCATCGCAGTATCCGGTGCAGGTTTTATCCATTCGAGATACCAGCTGCAATAGTCGTCCCATACCAGCGAATAAATGGTTTTTAAAGCTTCACTGAGTTTGAACTGAGCCATTAACTGATCTACCTCGGCACGAACCTGATTGAGCCTTGCGCGGAACCAGTCCTGCGGCCATGAATTTTCTTCGGTACTGACCTGTTGAGAGGTAGCTGCTTTTTCCTGCCAGATTTTGATCAGCTTTAATGCATTCCAGATCTTGTTGATGAAATGACGGCCCTGTTCATTGCTTGCCGGATCCCATAACAGGTCATTCCCGGCTGGTGATGCAATCAGAATTCCAAAACGTACAGCGTCGGCGCCGATATCATCAATCATCTGCAACAGGTCAGGTGAGTTCCCGAGCTGCTTACTCATTTTTCGTCCCTGGTTGTCCCTCACAATCCCTGTAAAATACACTTCACTGAAAGGCTTTTCTCCCATGTATTCGAAACCTGCCATGATCATTCTCGCCACCCAGAAAAAAATAATTTCCGGAGCAGTTACTAATGTATTGGTTGGGTAGTAGTACTTAACATCTTTGTTGCCGGGATCAGACAAACCATGAAACACTTCAAAAGGCCAAAGCCAGGAAGAAAACCAGGTATCCAGGCAGGCCTCATCCTGTGTAAGTGACGGTGACGACACACCGAACTTCGCTGTGTATTTTTCGTATGCTTCCTTTTCATCCATCGCCACAACGAATCTTCCTTCCGCATCAAACCATGCAGGAATACGATGTCCCCACCAAAGCTGGCGACTGATACACCAGTCGTGGATATTCTCCATCCAGTGACGATAGAGATTTTTGAATTTTGAAGGGTAGAATTTAATATCGTCCTGCAGTACTGCTTCCAGCGCGGGTCCATTGATCTTTTTCATGGCTACCCACCATTGAAGACTTAACCTAGGTTCCACCACCACATCAGTTCTTTCTGAGAAACCGATCTGGTTTGTATAATCCTGGATCTTCATCAGCTGGCCTGCAGCTTCGAGATCTTTTACTATAAGTTTCCTGGCTTCGAAACGATCAGTGCCAACATAAAGTTTTGCATCAGCATTCAGCCTGCCATCTTCTTCAAGAATATCAACTACTTCCAGTTTGTGTTTTTCTCCCAGCGCGTAATCGTTCATGTCATGCGCAGGAGTTACTTTCAATGCACCGGTACCAAAATCAGTAGTGACGTAATCGTCTGTGATGATCGGAATTTTTCTATTGATCAGGGGAACAAATGCAAAGGCCCCATGCAAATGTGTGTAACGTTCATCGGAAGGATTAACCGCAATAGCCGTGTCTCCCAGAATAGTTTCCGGACGAACAGTTGCTATAGTAATACCCTGGTCTTCCGGAAGCAGGTTGCCATTTTTATCTTCGACCCTGTACCGGATAAAGTACAATTTGGACTGCACCTCTTTATATATGACTTCTTCATCACTCAAAGCAGTTTTGGCTCTTGGATCCCAGTTGATCATCCTCTTGCCGCGATAGATATATCCTTTTTCATACAGGTCATTAAACACCTGGATCACAGAACGGGAATAGTCCGGATCCATCGTGAATGCGGTTCTGTTCCAGTCGATACTGCATCCGAGTTTTTTCAGCTGGGAAAGGATGATACCGCCATATTTTTCTTTCCACTCCCATGCATAGGCGATAAATTCTTCGCGGGTAAGGGAAGATTTAGCGATTCCTTTTTCGCGCAGCATGTGAACCACTTTCGCCTCTGTCGCGATTGAAGCATGATCTGTACCTCCGACCCAGCAGGCATTTTTACCGTGCATACGCGCACGACGGATGAGGATATCCTGGATGGTATTATTAAGGCAATGCCCCATGTGCAGAATGCCCGTCACATTCGGCGGAGGAATTACAATGGTATATGGTTCACGATCATCAGGTACACTATTGAAAAATCCCTGCTCGTTCCAATGTTGATACCACCTGGCTTCGGCGGTTCTGAAATCAAAATTCTTACTGATCTCCATGCGATAGAATCCGGTTTTGGGAGGGCAAAGTTAAGCATTCCGAAGCTAAGGGCGAAGTGGGTCTCAGCCACATATTATTAAAAAAAATTACCTTCAAATCAAATACGTTTCATGCCATCTCTAACTGCCCGGAGGTATTTTTTTCTTTTTTTCACTATTATCCTTTTCACATCCCTGAGTGCCGATGCCCAGTTGATTCCTTCCATTATTAAAAATGAAAAGAAAAAGGATTCGGTGAAGCCGACAGAACCGCAACCTATCAATACTAATTCTGATTCCCTGGGTTTCAGTATCACCAATACGCTGGAGAATTATACAACTTCATTAAACCGTGACATGTCATTGCTGCGACGTGGCTTTGATACCAGCGAAATAGCACGCGAATTACCTGTAATGGAGGATGTGCTCGTTACGCTTAAAAGAAATATTGACAGCAAAAGTGAAAGAATGAACCTGAGGAACCTGTTTTCCTACCAGGTTGCATTACAACAGATCGATAAACAGGCGGAAGGCCATCAGCAGAAATTACTCAATTTCTCCAAACAGCTCAATGATATCCGGACTGATATCCGCAATATAAAGGATGCGGATCAGTTCAACATATCTTCTGATGACTCAATTATGTTGGAAGGACTGCTGCAACAGGTAAAGCCCCTCATGGCTAAGAAGGCATTGGTCGATAGTATGCAACGACAGGCGCAAAGAAAGATCGGAGTTTTGCAGAATCGTGCAACAGCAGCATTCCTGCAGGGTACAGAATTACTCGATGCTGTGAATGGCAGGATAAGGAATCTGCAATCACAGTTTGTCATCCGCGATCAACCTTATATCTGGAATGCCAGGCCAATGCCGGAGGAGTCATCCCTCAAGGAAATGATTAAAGAGGAATTTTCCAGGAACAGAAGAGTAATCGATTTCTATTATTCGCTTAACCTGGTCTCGATTTTTGTGCTGCTCTCATTGACGCTGCTGTTCTACTTTTTTGCACGGTACAATTATCGCAGACTTAAAGCGACCGGAGCGATGGGTTGGAATCTGCCCATGCCCTTTGTCAACAGATCTATTCTTGGCTCAGTGCTTCTGGTGCTGTTTACATTCACACCTTATGTGCTTCAAAATCCTCCCGCCGGAATCGTTCAGTTCGCATGGCTCCTGATGTTACTCACGGCCACTTATCTCCGCTGGAATGACTGGAATGACACTTTCAGAAAATACTGGATCGGCATAATCCTGTTTTTTATCGTTTATGCTTTCGACAATTTTCTATTGTCATTTTCTTTTACCGAAAGGATATTGCTTTTGGTATTGAATATTCTTGCTATCGCACTTTCTGTTATAATGTATCTTGAAGTGCGAAAAGACCGGAAACGTTATCACATCCTGATGGATGAATCGATACTCCTTTTTATGATCAGCAACTTTCTTGCTTTGGTCATGAATGTGTCCGGAAGATTTGCGTTATCAAAAGTATTATCCAATTCTTCAGCGTTAAGTGTAGCCTTGCTGCTTGCTTTGCAGGTCATCAAGGATATCTTATTTGAATTCATTTACCTCATAGCAGAAGCGAATAAGAAATCAAGGTTCTACAGTTATTTTGCTGTCGATCGTGTCAAAGAAAGCTTCAAGGGGGTACTGAATCTTGCTACGTTCATCATCTGGATACTGGCATTTGCATGGAGTATGAATTTCAATGATATCGTCATTGAAAGAACAAAGGAATTTCTTAGTAAAGAAAGAGCGCTGGGGGAAATGAAATTCACTTTCATCAGCATCCTGATCTTTCTTTTCCTGATCTGGGTTTCGCTGATGCTGGGGAGGCTGATCACCATTTTATTCAGCAATACCAGGGCTGGCGGCAGTACCACTGCAAAAAAGCAGGGGTCATGGTTGCTGATTATTCGCCTGGTTATTTATACCGTCGGATTTCTGATCGCGATTGGTGCCGCGGGCATTCCGCTGGATAAACTTACTATTGTTCTTGGTGCGTTGAGTGTAGGTATTGGTTTTGGTCTGCAAACGATAACCAATAACCTGATTTCCGGAATTATACTCGCCTTCGAGCGGCCCATACAGGTTGGTGATATCATTGATCTGGGAACCAGAACAGGAACAGTTAAGGAAATTGGTATCCGTTCCAGCAAGATCTCTATGTTTGATGGATCCGATGTGATAGTGCCAAATGGCGATCTGTTGTCCCAACATCTTGTGAACTGGACGCATGACGACCAGCATAAGCGCAATGAATTGATCATTGGCGTGGCGTATGGTACAGATCTTACAAAGGCGATAAAACTGATCAGTGACTCCTTGCAGGACAAGCCGGGGTTGATGAAAAATCCTGCACCTGTTATTCTTGTACATGAATTTGCACAGAGCTCAGTAAACCTTCGTGTATTTTTCTGGGCCACTGAAATCGGAGAGGCTGCCGCATTAAAGAGCAGTGTGATGGCATCGATATATGAGCAATTTTCAACGAACGGAATTGAAATACCCTTTCCCCAGACTGATCTGCACATACGAAGCATGGATGCAAAAGCGATGGGGAAATTTGCAAGTATCAGGGATGCCGACGAGGCAGACGACGGAGATGACGATGATGGCGAAACTAATACAGACGGCAATCCTGGTCAGACTAACTCCGACCGATAGGCGAAAAATTGGTTTCAGGCAAAAAAATGCTTCCCTCCTGACAGGAAGCATGAAATTCATTTAGTCTTTGCCGGTAGATTTACCAGGCGAGGTAAGTCACAACAGTAATTGCCAGGTAGAAAGCAATTACGATAAGAACGAGTTTGGTGCCTTCGCCAATGTGTGTGGAGTGAAATAAACGCATAGCATTGGATTTATAAGTGAATAATAAAATTCGCACACAGAGTATCTTTCAAAGGTGAAGGGGGTGGGAAAAATTATCCAGGGGGTAGGGGTTGGGGAATGTTCTTTAGAACTTCCGGAAGTTAAAGAATTTAATTGAGGTCAGCAAGAAAAATATCCTGGAATTCTGCTGCGTGGATTTCCTTAGGAATCAGTAGTGGTGCGGGTTTTGTTTAGATGTAGTAAACTTACGGATGCTAATTCGTTAAGGCAGGAGGCAGGAGAATTAGCAGTTAGCAAACAGCCACAAGCTTTCAGTATTGGTATCGATTGTGAATTTATTGGATGAATAGCGTTCAGATTTTGAGACTTAAAAGGTGGATAATTGAACTGGTTTATTTTGTTTCGCCTTGTAAAATTGAAGATCCCACAGACTTACACCAACCTTAAGTGAGAAATTGAACCAGAAAATGGAAATACTTATCGTATCAGGCTTGATACTACCAACTATCCTCTGACTCTCCTGCCTCCAATCGCCAGCCTCCCTTCTTTATGAAAATTGCCAAAATAATTAGCAATCCCTATCTTTGACCGATGTACGCCATCGTGGACATTGAAACCACCGGAGGTCACGCTTCGGCTCACGGCATTACCGAAATTGCTATCATTCTTCATGATGGTCAAAAAGTGGAGGGCCAGTATCAGACACTGATTAATCCACTCATGCCGATACCGCGTTACATTACTTCACTTACTGGTATCAACGATGCCATGGTAGCATCTGCACCATTATTTCCTGAAGTGGCAAAGAATATTTTCAACCTGCTGAAAGATCGGATTTTTGTGGCCCATAATGTCAACTTCGATTATTCATTTATCCGGCATCACCTGTCTGCCGCGGGGTATGCTATCGATGTAAAAAAATTATGTACGGTAAGGTTGGGCCGGAAAGTATTTAAAGGCATGCCGAGTTATAGTCTGGGTAATCTTTGCCGGGCGCTGGGTATTGAAATTGAAAACCGTCACCGTGCAGGAGGTGATGCCAGGGCCACATCGATGCTGCTGGAAAAGTTGATAGCTGCGGATATAGATGGCCATCTGCAGAAAATGCTAAAACAGGGTAGCCGTGAGGGTTATCTGCCCATGCAGTTGCAGGCCGATGACATTGACCGGCTTCCCTATTCACCTGGAGTTTATTATTTCTACGATTCAAAAGGAAAAGTAATCTATGTTGGGAAGGCATTGAGTCTGCGTAAAAGAGTGACCAGTCATTTTTCAAATAATTCTCCATCGCGGCGGAAGCAGGAACTAGCCCGTAATGTATCACGTATCGGTTTTGAAGAATGCGGATCGGAGTTCACCGCTGCTGTGTTTGAAAGTATCGAGATCAAACGCCTCTGGCCAAAATATAATTTTAGTCAGAAAAAATGGGAACACAGTTTTGGTTTGTACAGTTATGAAGATCAGCGAGGGATTATCCGATTGGGTATCGAAAGAAAAAGAAAGAATTCAGCCCCGGTATTCAGTTTTCATTTACTCATGGATGGGCACCAGGTGTTACGAAAACTGATCCGTGATTTTTCACTTTGTCCCAAGTATAGTTTTTTGCAGAAAGCCGGCGACTGTAGTGGTGTAGCTGACGGGTATTGCCGGGGTATATGCGAGCATCGCGAATCAATTGAAGAGTACAATGAAAGAGTTCGTGAGGCACTGCAGCATCTTCGTGAAAACCTGCCGAGTTTTGCTATCGTAGAAAAAGGTCGGCGACCTGGTGAACAATGTTATCTGTTGCTGGACGATGGTAAATTTTATGGAATGGGATATCTCTCAGAAAACCAGAAAATAGAAAAACTGGAGCAATTGAAATCGTTGATAACTCCATTTCCGAATAACGAGTTGATCCGGAATATGATGTTGAGGTATGTTGCTGAACATCCCGAGAAAATGGTGAAGGAGTTCAGGATTGATGAAACTCAGTTGGTTGTATAAATAGATTGATCGTTCTGCGCAAATCCGCGTGTATTCGATCTGCGTAAATCAGCGGGAAACCTATGTTGAAATTCAGGTTAGTCGCAATTCGGTCTACAATTGGCAACAGCAATTATGACGCTACTACCTTTTCCCGCAGATGGCGCAGATGAAAAGGCACACAGATGATCGCAGATTTTTCGGCGCAAATCCGCGTGTATTTGATCT
>JARJHS010000012.1:15663-168241 GCA_029269725.1 Pollutibacter soli
CTGCGTAAATCAGCGGGAAACCTATGTTGAAATTCAGGTTAGTCGCAATTCGGTTTACAATTGGCAACAGCAATTATGACGCTACTACCTTTTCCCGCAGATGGCGCAGATGAAAAGGCACGCAGATGATCGCAGATTTTTCTGCGCAAATCCGCGTGTATTCGATCTGCGTAAATCAGCGGGAAACCTATGTTGAAATTCAGGTTAGTCGCAATTCGGTTTACAATTGGCAACAGCAATTATGACGCTACTACCTTTTCCCGCTGACGGCGCAGATGAAAAGGCACGCAGATGATCGCAGATTTTTCTGCGCAAATCCGCGTGTATTCGATCTGCGAAATCAGCCGGACAAGCTTTGTTGACATTGGAATTGTATGCTATCAGGTTAACATTTTGAATACTAATGCCCGTATCGTTCATTTTCTCATTTTATTTGCTTGATTGAGTCTTTTAATAGTGCCCGCTGCCTAAAACTTATCAACAACGAAAAATCGAAATTTTTTCTTTTCATCGAAGCACTTAGTTTCGCATTCCTTTAAAAAAACCGTATCACTAATGCAGGAATTCATTATACCGATAGCGCAGTCGCAGAATCTCAGGATCAACCAGGTGGAAACCGTATTGCAGTTGCTGGGAGAGGGCGCTACGATACCTTTCATTGCCCGTTACCGGAAAGATAAAACCGGTGCGCTCGATGAGGTACAGATCGGAAAGATCCAGGATGAAGCAAACCGCCTGAAAGAGTTCCACGACCGCAAAGCGGCCATTGTCAAAAGTATTTCTGAACAGGGCAAAATGACCGATGCCCTGCAGGCAAAGCTCGACGAAGCGCTCACCATCGCGCAGCTGGAAGATATTTACCTTCCTTACAAACCAAAAAGAAAAACAAAAGCTTCTGTTGCACGGGAAAACGGACTGGAACCATTGTCGGTTCTGATACTCGAACAAAAAGGAAATGTTGACCCTGCAACTGAAGCAGCAGCTTTTATAAATGATAAAGTACTCACAGCAGATGATGCACTTCAGGGTGCCCGGGATATTATTGCCGAGCAGATCAATGAAGATGCAGAGGTCCGTAATGCAATGCGTAAGCTTTTTGAGCAGAAAGCAACGATGCAAAGCGTACTTGTGAAAGACAAGGAAACAGAGGCTGCCAAGTACAAAGACTATTTTGATTTTTCTGAGCCAGTCAATAAAATTCCATCGCATCGGACCCTTGCAATTCTGCGTGGTTTTCTGGAAGGATTTCTCAGAATTACAATTGCACCTGAAGAGGAGTCTGCTATTCTTTTGCTTGAAGAATTGAAAGTAAAAGGAAACAACGCCTCTTCAGAACAGGTAAAAAAAGCAGTCAAAGACAGCTATAAAAGACTATTGCAACCAGCGCTTGAAACGGAATGGCGTACATCATTAAAGCAACAGGCGGATGAAGAAGCGATCAATGTATTCGCTGAAAACCTGCGTCAGCTTTTGCTGGCAAGTCCGCTGGGAGGAAAACGATTACTCGCTATCGATCCCGGCTATCGTACCGGTTGCAAAATTGTTTGTCTTGATGAAAAAGGTGATCTGCTGAAAACAGGTCTGATCTTTATCCATGAACCCGGAAAACTCCACGATGCAGAGCACAACATAAGATCGTTGAACGAGAAATATAAACCGCAGGCTATTGCTATCGGTGATGGAACTGCTGGTCGCGAGACAGAACAATTCATTAAATCACTCGGCCTCGGCCTTCCTGTTTTCCTGGTGAATGAAGATGGTGCATCCGTGTACAGCGCCAGTGAAACTGCACGCGAAGAATTTCCGAATGAAGATATTACCGTACGCGGCGCCGTTAGTATCGGTCGCCGGTTGATGGATCCGCTGGCGGAATTGGTAAAGATCGATCCCAAGAGTATTGGTGTTGGTCAGTACCAGCACGATGTGAACCAGTTCAGGCTGAAAGAACGTCTCGACCAAACCGTGATCAGCTGTGTGAATAATGTTGGAGTGAATCTCAATACGGCGAGCAAACATTTGCTTTCTTATGTGAGCGGTATCAATTCCGGTATTGCAGAAAATATTGTGAAGCATCGCAGCAGTATTGGCAGGTTCACCAATCGTCGCCAGTTGCGTGAGGTGACACGTTTAGGCGATAAAGCATTTGAGCAGTGTGCAGGATTTTTGAGATTGAAGGAGAGCGAGCATCCACTGGATGCAAGTGCTGTACATCCGGAAGCCTATGGCATCGTGGAAACGATGGCAAAAGATCTCGGTGTAGAACTTCGTTCATTGATAGGTAATGAAGAGCTGATCAAAAAGATCGATTATAAAAAATACATCGGTGAAAATTTCGGTGAGCACACGATCAAAGATATCCTGCAGGAGTTGCGCAAGCCGGGTCTTGATCCGCGAAGCGAGGCACAGAGTTTTGAATTCGCTGCGATATTCAAAATTGAAGATGTATCTCCAGGTATCGTAGTACCTGGAGTGGTAACTAATATTACCCGCTTTGGTGCATTTGTCGACATTGGAGTTAAGCAGGATGGGTTGGTGCACGTGTCTGAAATTTCACATACCTACATTGCCGATCCTTCTGAAAAACTGAAACTCAATCAGCAGGTACAGGTGAAAGTGCTGGAAGTGGATATTCCACGTAAGCGCATTTCATTATCCATCAAGCAAGCCGAACCCGGTGGTGCGGAGCGCCCTGTCGGCTCAAGAAATTTCAAACAAGGTATTCAACCGCGCAAACAGGAAAAAGATTTGTCGGGTATGGCAATGAGTGATGCGTTGAGTGAGTTGAAGAAGAAATTCAAACGTTAAACGTTCTACGTTTAACGTTGAACGTTTAACGTTCAGCCAGATCCAGATAACGCAGGAATTCTTTCCTCGCAATCATCCTCGCACCTAAACTCTCCAGGTGCGGCGTATACACCTGGCAATCGATCAGCACAACGCCTTCGGATTGCAGTTGCTGAACAAATCGGATGAACGCGTACTTGCTTGCATTGGATTCCAGACTGAACATACTCTCACCAAAAAACAATTTTCCCATGCGGATGCCGTAGAGTCCGCCGACAAGACGATCACCGTTCCAGGCTTCTGCGCTCTTCGCAAATCCGCGTGCGTGGAGATGTTTATATGCCTTGATCATTTCCGGTGTTATCCATGTACCACCCTGACCGAAACGCGGAATGGCGCTGCAGTTTTCAATCACTTCATCGAATGCAGTATTTGTACTGAATCGAAATGCTTCTTTCCGAAGCAGTGGTTTCATACTATGACTAACAACAAGTTCATCCGGAAAAAGTACAAAGCGTGGATCAGGACTCCACCACATGGGCAGGTCGCCATCGAACCAGGGGAATATCCCGCTGCGGTAAGCGAGCAATAATCGATCAACAGAAAGATCACCACCAATGGCGAGCATACCATCCGGCATCGATTCTGTAACCGGCGGGAAATACATTTTTTTGTCGAGAATATAAATCGGCATCGGGATAAAAAAAATCCGGCTCATCGCCGGTGATCAGTTTTGCGTCCTTGAACGCAACGATATCTGTTGAAGAATTACGATTCCGACATCACTTCGATCGTGGCACCGATACCTCTGTCGGTGATCTGGTCACACATCGGTTTCAGCGTATCGTAATCACCGTGCTTCACAGCATACTTGCCTTGTGTATGAATAATCATCGCACACTGTTCGGCCTGCTCTTCACTATGACCGCAAACCTCCACCAGGGTCTCAATAACCCATTCGAAAGTATTCACCTCATCGTTCCACACAATCAGGCTGCACGACTGGTCGATGTCCTCCAGCGTATCTACTTCTTCTTCAACATCATACTGCGGATTGACAGAATGTTTAGCCATCTTCAAATATCATGGTTTCTACAAAATTAAAAACTAATTTTTTTATAGTAAAACCCGGGGGAAAATTAGTGGGAAACCGCCAGTCAATCCCTTGCCCCAAAGTCTGCTAAAACCAAAAGCAAAAGGCAGGCCGCTAATGACCCGGAGTTTCAAATGTTAAAGAACAGGATGGAATTAAGTCGGCAGACCATGAAAACTGTTAAAATTCATTCGTTCCGGGTGAAGAATATAGGTCTGAAATCATATTCAATTGAATAGCGGATCGAGATATGTTGAACTGTTTACAGTATCATAAAATGTCAGGAAATGGCTTTAATGGCCCCATAAATCACGGGTTGTCAAGATCGACTATATATTTCAAACTTCTGAACTATCAATTATGAACTATGAATTTCTTCTGCCTTTTTCTTGGGCGCCGGACGGGCTTTCCGCAGTACTCCTCAGCCGGTACAAATAAATGACTCCAATAAAAAGCTCCTGCCTGTACCGGCTTGCGGGGTACTTGCTTCAATCCCTGGCGCAGCTCCGCAACGCACTTGAAAAAATGCAGCGCAGCTTTGCATTTGCGGAGGCATCATTCTTTCCCGCAGATGGGCGCAGATCAAATCCACGCAGATTTTCGCTGAAGAACTTCTGCGAAAATCTGCGTCTTCAATCAGCGCCCATCTGAGGGAAATATTTGATTAAGTTGATTCAATGCGCGGACCAAAATAATTTGCATTAACAACACCACATTGAAAAAAAAGTTGCAGGAAATTCAGTCTTATTTCTTTCTTCCAAAATATACCTGCTGATCATATTAAATTGTATCAATTCTACTAATATTTGAAAATTGAAACATTACCCTCATCAGAAAAGACAGTCACTGATGAGTTCGTTTCAATGAAAAATTTTTTCATCGCCTCAAGAATTGAAATGAGTTTGTATACTTTAAGTCTTCATAGGATCAGCAAAAATGATATTGGGATTGTCGGTGGTAAGGCATCAAACCTTGGCGAACTGGCGAAAATTGATGGCATTCAGGTTCCGGGTGGATTTTGCATTACAACCAATGCTTTCAGGAGAATCGTTTCAGAAAATAAGGAACTGAATGCACTGTTTAATCTTCTCGGAGAGTTGAAAGCAGATGAAAGAAAAAAAATTACCGAAATCAGTGCACAGATCCGGTCCATCATTGAAAATATTTTCATTCCTGATGAGATCAAAAAAGAAATCGCAGGTCGCCTGATGGAAACAGGAGAAAAAAATGCATTTGCTATCAGGTCCAGTGCCACCGCTGAGGATCTGCCGACTGCATCATTTGCCGGTCAGCAGGATACTTATTTAAACATCATCGGCGAAAATGAAATATTAAAACATATCAGCAAATGCTGGGCTTCATTATTTACCGAACGAGCGATCAGCTATCGTATTCAGAATGATTTCGATCATCGGAAAGTTTATCTCGCAGTAATTGTACAGAAAATGATATTCTCTGATGTATCAGGAATTTTATTTACTGCTGATCCTGTCACTTCGAACAGGCAGGTGGTAGCAATAGATGCAAGCTTTGGACTTGGTGAGGCACTCGTTTCCGGCCTTGTGAATGCTGATAATTATAAAATTCGAAAAGGAACTATTATTGATAAAAAGATTACTTCGAAGACACTGGCCGTATATGCTGATGCGCATGGAGGTACGAAGGAATCTGCGCTCCGATCTGACTTCGTGAATAAGCAGGTGCTTACAGATGAACAGATTCTTTATCTGGAACGGATAGCGAGGAGAATAGAAGAGCATTTCGATTATCCGCAGGATATAGAATGGTGCCTGGCGGGGGATCAGTTTTTCACTGTTCAGAGCCGACCGATCACCACCTTGTTTCCCATTCCCGGGGGAATAAAGCAGTATCTTGGCTTAAAAGATGACGATCGGCAAAACAGGGCCTTTGTTTCTGTAGGTCATCAGCAAATGATGACCGATGCAATGAGGCCGCTTGGACTTTCTATCTGGAACATGACATCCAGCAGGTCGATGTTTGATGCAGCCGGAAGATTGTTTGTTGATATCACTTCTGAACTGGAGTCGGTGGCGAAGAGAAATGTTTTGGTAAATGTGCTGGGAAAAAATGATTTATTGACGAAGGATGCACTAATCACATTGATGCAGCGTGACGATTTTATTACTATTATCCCGGAACAGGGTGGTAGTCAGCTTGGGAACAAAGCTGCGTCGGCACGTGATTTCCAGGAGTTGGCCGACTATGATCCGCAGGTGGTTCCGGAATTGATCCGACGCGGTGAAGAAGCGATAGCGAAATTGAAACAGGAAATCAGTTCTAAATCTGGTGTTGAGCTGATGAAATTTATTGAAGATGATTTTAAAAGATTAACCAGCAATCTCTGGAACCCGCAAAGTTTTGGCGTAATTATGACTGGCATGAATGCTGCATCCTGGATCAATGAAAAAACGAAAGAATGGTTAAATGAAAATAATGCAGCAGATGTTTTGTCGCAATCTCTTCCCAACAATGTGACCTCCGAAATGGGACTGGCATTGATGGATGTAGCGGATGAAATTCGTCCTTACCCGAATCTCGTCGGTTGTTTACAGAACGAGAACAATAAAAAATTTCCGGAAAACCTGTTGCAGTTTCAGGAAGGCAAACGCGCTTACGAAGTAATACAGGCTTTCTTAGAAAAATACGGGATGCGTTGTGCCGGAGAAATCGATATTACAAAAACACGCTGGAGCGAAGACCCTCTCATGATTATTCCCGCGATTCTTAATAATGTGAGAATATTTACTGCGGGTGCCGGCCAAAGAAAATTTGAACAGGGAAAAGAAGAAGCAATAAAAAAGGAGCAGCAACTACTTGATAGATTGAAGCAGTTACCTGATGGTGAACAGAAAGCAAAAGAAACAAAACGAATGATCGGGCTGTTACGGAATCTCAGTGGTTATCGTGAGTACCCGAAATATAATAATGTTTGTCATTATTTTATTTACAAGCAGGCTTTGTTAAAAGAAGCGGAGTCGCTTGTGCGGGATGGATTGATCCGGGAAGAAGAGGACATCTATTATCTGAGTTTCGAAGAACTCAGGCGAGTAATAGCCCGAAACAGTAGTTTAGATTCATTAACTGAGCTGATTCAAAAACGAAAAGAAGAGTTCCGGTTTTTTGAAAAGCTTCAACCGCCCCGCGTGATCACATCGGATGGTGAGATCATTACCGGGAAGTATAACCGGGAAAACTTACCGGCAGATGCGATACCGGGTCTTCCCGTTTCATCCGGTGTTGTTGAAGGTCGTGCACGTGTTATTCTCAATATGGAAAATGCAGAACTGGAAGAAGGGGATATACTGGTCACCGCATTTACTGATCCCAGCTGGACGCCGCTTTTTGTTTCGGTCAGGGGGCTTGTAACAGAGGTCGGTGGATTGATGACGCATGGTGCAGTCATCGCGCGGGAATATGGTTTACCTGCAGTTGTTGCTGTTGAGAATGCTACGGAAATTATAAAAGATGGTCAGCGCATTGTTGTAAATGGTACTGAGGGTTGGGTGCGACTCAGCCCCGGTAAATCTGTCGCAGCACGAAATACGGGATCAGGAGATTGCGGATAACATCGACAAAGTAGTTGGTAGTACATAGAGTCCCGCTGGTTATCAAACCACTCAAATTTCCCACGGAAAACACCGCTAACGGATGAGAATATTCTGTCGATGTAACGTTTTTTTCCCTTGGAATTCTCAAAAATGCATTCGAAATTGCTGAAAGCTCCCAGGTATCCGATACTTGCAAGTATCGGATACCTGGTGAAAAAATCGACTTTACCCCAAAAAGTAAATATTACAACTTTCCCTCAAAATTCTATAACTGATTTCTGGCATAGTGTTTTAGCTTTGTAGTATTCGATTCAATGAACAAAGCATTTACCAGGTACGTCACGACCAGTTTTTTGTTGCTGGTATTCTCCATGAACAGCTTGCTGGGCTTTGCCTGCAGTGCGGGGTGGAACCTCGGTTTTAATGCGGGTCATCATCAGCACGAAAAAACAGCTGAACATCATTCACCAGAAAAGGCCTCACATCATCACTCAGATGATAACGATCGCGAAAAGCCTGCGACCGAAAAAGAAAAAAATAACGACTGCTGCGCAGGAAATGTGCTGACGATTTCGCTTGCTGACAAATCAGTGCCGAAGTCAGTAGAAAAGATCAATCCTGTTTACACCACTTTATTTTCAGTTGTTCATTTCTTTAAACTCAGTTCTCCACACCCTGATAATACAAAGGGTTTATCAAGCTACCTTATTCCCGGGCATCATCCTCCCATACCCGATATACGTATCGCGATTCAGAGTTTTCAGATTTGATTGCAGATTGTTCGCCGGTGAAACCATTAACTCACTGCATGTCTTCTATTAATAATCCTCAATCAGATCAAAATGAAAATCAAAAATATTCTCTTTACCGTTTTCGTTATCACACTATCTCATTTCGGCATTGCCCAGGAACAAACTGAAAGCCATTCGAAACTTCTGGCTTCCTATTTTCAACTGAAAGATGCATTGGTCAACAGCGATGCAAAATTGTCTGCAACTGCTGCGAAAGCCTTTATTCAAACACTCTCAATTGAGAATCTCAAAGGCATCAACGCAAACCTGAAATCGAAACTTCAGAAAGATGCCCAGGCCATTGCAAAGTCAGGCGATCTGGAAAAACAACGAAAGACATTTGCCTCTTTGTCTGAAAACATGGTCGAGCTGGCAAAGACGGTAAAACTTTCTCCACAGCCAGTATACGAGCAGTATTGCCCCATGCAGAAGGCATCCTGGCTTAGTAGTGAAAAGGAAATAAAAAACCCTTACTACGGCAATGCGATGCTTACCTGCGGATCTGTTAAATCAACATTCTGATTATTTATTGCTGATGTAGTTGCCGGTGAAATCCGGCAGCTGCTTGTTATTACTGCGTTATGAAAAAATATACCTGTCCAATGCATCCCGAGATCATCATGGATCAGCCGGGAAACTGTCCGCTTTGCGGAATGAAACTTGTGGAAATGGAGAATCCTGGAAGCCAGGATAAACATTCACCTACATCCCATGGAGGTCATAACACACATCATGCTCATCAGCATAAAGGTCCTGAAGCTCTTGCCCATCATGGAATGCATGATCACCACGAACATAGCTCTCATAACGGTGACGGACCAACGTCATTCGATAAGCATGCAGGGCATCACACTTCTGATTTTCTCAAGCGTTTCTGGATCAGCCTGGCCCTGACAGTACCGGTACTGCTGCTCTCGCATATGGTCCAGCAATGGCTGGGCATAAGTATCCGGTTTAATGGAAGTCAGTACCTGTTGCTCGCACTGAGCACTATTATTTATTTCTATGGAGGAATGCCTTTTCTGAAGGGGATGATCAGCGAACTGAGAGCAAAAGCAATGGGAATGATGACCCTGGTGGCGATCGCGATAACCATTGCATTTGTTTATAGTGTCGCAGTGGTATTTGGCCTGGAAGGGATGGATTTTTTCTGGGAACTGGCGACACTGATCGATATCATGTTATTGGGTCACTGGCTGGAAATGAAATCGCAGATGGCTGCATCAAAAGCTTTGCAGACGCTTGTTGAATTGCTTCCTGCTGACGTGAATATCGAAGTCAGGGGTGTCGAATCAAAAATCCGGCTGGAGCAATTGAAAAAAGATGATATCGTCATCATCCGGCCGGGAGAAAAAATTCCTGCTGATGGGATAGTTATTGACGGGACGTCCTATGTAAACGAAAGTATGCTTACGGGTGAAAGTAAGCCCGTGAAAAAAGATAAGGATGCGAAACTGATCGCGGGTTCGATTAATGGAGAAGGTGCCATGAAGATGCAGGCCACTGCCGTGGGAAAGGATAATTACCTGAGTAAAGTGATCAGTCTCGTGCAGGATGCACAGGCGGCAAAATCCAACACACAGAATCTCGCAGATAAAGTGGCAAAATGGCTGACCATTATTGCCATTGTTTTTGGCGTCGGCACGTTTGCTTATTGGTTCTATGCAGAGAACAACCTGGCTTTTGCACTCGAACGCATGGTAACGGTGATGGTTACTGCCTGTCCGCACGCGTTGGGTGTTGCGATCCCGCTGGTCGTGGCGATCTCGACAGCCAAATCTGCTACCAGCGGATTACTTATCCGTAACCGGACTGCATTTGAAAATACGAGGAAGCTTACCACGATTATTTTCGATAAGACGGGAACACTTACGGAAGGATCGCATAAAGTACAAAAAGTTATTACACTTTCTCCTGGTTTCAGTTCTGATAAGATCCTTCAATATGCAGCCGCTGTTCAGCAGAAATCCGAACATCATATTGCACATGGGATAATGAGTGCGTTGAAAGAGAAGAAGATTCCGTTGTTAAGCTCGACAGATTTTCATTACATACCCGGAATGGGCGTGAGTGGAAAAGTGGATGGGAAGGAAATTGTGTCAGCCGGACCAAACTATTTGAAGGAGAAGAAGATTGCGATTCCTCCAACACCTGGGGGTATTGATATTGTTTCGGAAACGATCAGTTATGTTATGATCGATAACCAACCGGTGGGAATCATTACACTTGCGGACAGGATCAGGCCTGGTTCGAAAAAAGCAATCAGTGATCTCAGTAAAATTGGTATAAAATCTTTCTTGCTTACCGGGGATAATGAGACCATTGCCAGCTCTGTTGCAAGTGAATTAAAAATGGATGGATGGCTGGCGAATGTACTACCGCATCAGAAACAGGAGAAAGTAAAAGAATACCAGGATCGCGGAGAAATTGTGGCAATGACGGGCGATGGAGTAAACGATGCACCCGCGCTCGCACAGGCCGATGTAGGAATTGCTGTGGGATCGGGTACTGATGTTGCTGCGGAAACTGCTGATATCATTCTTGTCAATAGTGATCCCGGAGATGTGGTGAAGATGATTTCATTTGGTAAACGTACCTATAGTAAAATGATCCAGAACCTGGCCTGGGCTTTGGGTTATAATGTGATAGCGATTCCGCTTGCTGCGGGTATTCTGTACCCGTCTTTTGTATTGAGTCCGGCTATGGGTGCGGTACTGATGAGTTTAAGCACAATCATTGTTGCAGTTAATGCAACGCTTCTTAAAATCCGTAGTTAATTATGAATAAAACAATGATAGCAATAATTTTTACGCTTCTGTCAATTGGTGTGAATCCTTCGCTTGCTCAGGTAGAAAAGAAGGATTCTGTTCATAAGCATCACGGACAACATCAGATGGATACTATTCCCGGAAAAATGACTGGTGACAGCAATCGTATCGGTCATACCGGTCACGGACAAGCGAAGAAATTCAGTCGTGCATCGGCAAAATATATCGATAATAATCATCCACCGCGTGTCGTGAGGTATGAGTTGTATGTTGCCGATACGATGGTCAATTTCGGGAAAAAGAAAAAGCGCGCGATCGCTGTAAACGGCCAGATCCCGATGCCGACTTTGGAATTTACCGAAGGGGACACAGCGGAGATCGTTGTACACAACAGGATGAAAGAAAATACTTCATTGCATTGGCACGGACTGTTTTTACCGAATAAGGAGGATGGCGTTCCTTACCTGACGCAGATGCCTATAGATCCGGGCGCAACGTATGTGTACAGGTTCCCGATCGGGCAAAGCGGTACGCACTGGTATCACAGTCATAGCCGTCTGCAGGAACAGATCGGCATGTATGGTGCATTCATCATGCACAAAAAGAAAGAACCGGATATGCCGGCTATTCCGATAGTAATCAGCGAGTGGACGGATATGAAGCCACATGAGGTAGAGAGAAGTCTGCATGCCGCAACGGATTGGTTTTCGATAAAAAAGAACAGCACACAGAGTTATGCTGAAGCGATACAAAAGGGGTGGTTCAAAACAAAGGTCACGAATGAATGGAAGCGGATGAATGCGATGGACCTGACGGATGTGTATTATGAAAATTTCCTGATCAACGGAAAGAATCAGAATGAATATCTGCAATTGAAGGCTGGTGATCAGGTGAGGTTAAGGATAGCAAATGCAGGTGCGTCAGATAATTTCTGGCTCTCGTATGCCGGTGGAAAAATAACCGTGATTGCGAGTGATGGAAATGATGTGGAACCGGTGGAGGTGGACAGGTTGCTGATCGCGGTGTCTGAAACTTATGACGTAGTTGTAGCTGTCCCGGAAAATAAAAGTTATGAGTTTCTCGTAACACCGGAAGACCGTACAAAATATGCCTCGCTCTGGCTGGGCAATGGTGAAAAAGTGCCTGCTCTGAAATGGCAGCGGCCAAAATATTTCGCGGGAATGAAGATGATGAATGAAATGATGGATATGAAGGGCAATCTCATTGAAATGGAAGGGATGCGCATGCAGAACCAGTCGATGGATATGAATGTGGTGATGTACCCGGAGATCAGCGGGCCGGAGAAAAGTAAGAAGCCGGCGCCATCAATGCAGACGGACACCATGAAAATGGAAATGGATCATGCTGCTCACAGCAGCGGGAGCATGGTGACGCTGAATTATGATATGCTTCGTTCAACAGAAAGAACGGTATTGCCGGATGGACCGTGGCGTGAACTGAAGTTTGATCTTACGGGAAATATGAACCGTTATGTCTGGAGCCTGGATAATAAAGTGTTGTCAGAAGCAGACAGGATACTGATAAAAAAAGGAGAGAACCTGAGAATCATTTTGTACAACAACAGCATGATGCGTCACCCGATGCATTTGCATGGTCATGATTTCAGGATTGTTAATCCCCAGGGTGAATATGCTCCGTTGAAGAATGTATTGGATATTATGCCGATGGAGAGAGATACGCTTGAGTTTGCTGCCAGCGAAGAGGGTGGAGACTGGTTTTTTCATTGTCATATTCTTTACCACATGATGAGCGGGATGGGTCGTGTATTCAGGTATGAAAATTCTCCACCGAATCCGTTGATAAGGGATCCGGCATATGCGCAAAGAAAATTATTTGCAGATGACAGGATGTTTCACCTGATGGCCAATATTGCTGTTGAAAGCAACGGAAGTGATGGTCAGGTCATGTACATGAACACACGCTGGCGTGCATCCACGTTATGGCACCTGGGGTATAACGATATGCATGGGTATGAAAGCGAGACTATGTTCGGAAGGTACCTGGGCAGGATGCAGTGGTGGTTTCCCTATGTCGGGTACGACTATCATTATAAAATGGAGGGCGGTCCGAAAAATATTTTTGGTGACGAGGATAAGAATATGTTTGGTCAGACGAGCAATAAACTCAACCGTAGTGCTGCGGTGGCCGGTATCGCCTATACGTTGCCGATGATGTTCATTGCCGATTTCAGGGTCGATACTGATGGAAAGCTGCGGTTTCAGCTGAGCAGGGAGGATATCCCCGTGACCACCAGGTTGCGGTTGAACATGATGGTGAATACGGACAAAGAGTATATGGCGGGATTAAGATATATACTGACCAAATACCTGAGCGTTTCGACGCATTATGATAGTGACATGGGGCTGGGAGCTGGGTTGACGTTGACGTATTGAGGTGAGTTATTGCTGGTAAATATGCAGTAGTTGAAAAGAAGTTCTTATGTTCTTTCAATCAAACATTTATTGCAAAACCGTCATTCGAGTTTACATACTTACAGTCGGTTATTCAAACTTACAGTCGTTTTAGTCAGATATAATTGGTTTCAGGTATTGTGAAACGTTTTTTTCGACAATCCCCGGCTAATGGGCGTTTGCAAATGATTTTAATTGATTTTAGATGGGTGGGGAGTGTTTGGATTGTGTATGGCGGTGCGTATATTTATGTGTTGTGTGCCTTTAAGATACCACCCTACTAACTTAAAGTGACAATGAAACGATTTCTATTTATTTTCCTCATACTCTCTTTAAAGTCATTCGGACAGGAAGACAAAGAAGTGGTTTTCAACTCTATCAAAGAAGCCTTGGTTAACCCGTTAACTGTAAAGTCGCTTGACATTTCTGACCAAAAGCTTTCACAACTTCCAAACGACGTTATAAAGCTCACAAAACTCGAAAAGATTGACATAGGTTCAAACCCAGACCTGGACTTAGTGCAAGCATTTGACATTTTAAAACAAATAGGAAGTTTAAAGATCCTTTGGCTGACAGACGGACGAATAAAAACAATCCCTAATAACATTTCTGAACTTAAAAATCTTGAAGAGCTTTGGCTGGACGATAACGAGCTAGCTACATTTCCAGAACCAGTTAAGCAATTAAAGAGTTTAAAATACTTGAGACTATTTGGCAATAAAATCAAAATGCTAAGTTTCAAAAAACAGGAATTACCAAACTTAATATACATTGACCTTTGTTATAACGAATTTGAAACGTTTCCTGTTCAGTTGTCAGCTCTTCTCAGTCTGAAACGAGTTATTATTTGGCACAACACAATTAATAAAATTCCAGCAAGCATTAAGCTATTTAAGAAAATCGAAGAAATAAATCTTGAAAGCAATAATCTCACTTCATTACCCAAACAATTCGGACGACTTAAAACTCTTCAAAAGTTAAGTTTAAGAGATAACAAGCTTTCCGATAAAAGCGTCAAAGTCGTTTATAACCTTTACAATTTAAAAGAACTCGACTTGCAAGGAAATAATATTGCAGTTATATCAAATAAGGTTGCAAATCTTAAGCAGTTAAAACGATTTACTGTTAGCGACAACCCTTTAAAGGAATTACCAATTGAACTTGAGCAAATCAAGACACTTCAGCAGTTAGGTTTGGGCGACTTGCATACTCTAGACTGGACAAAGGCATTTACAATTATGGAAAAACTATCGAATTTAAAAAGGGTTGGAATGTACACGATGAAACTTCCAAATATGCCTTTGGGTTTTGAAAGACTTCAACAGATTGACACATTTTGGCTAACATTCAATTCATTTGATAATGCTGAAAAGAAACGAATTCAAGCTATGGTTCCCAAAGCAAAAATTGATTTCGAGTGACGAATAACGGCACACAACATCGGCCTCTGCGCAATACGGGCTGACGAACAAATCCTCATCAACAGGAACACGGATGAGCTGTGGTTCGGGCGACAGGAACACGGATCGGCTTTGGAATATAACATCGACGACATAACTTTACTCAGCGACAGTCCCGGCAGACGGAACATGAAATTCCCGTACTGCGCAAGGCCGTGGGCGTTAGCGCCAATGCAGTCACAATCTCCAAACAACCCAAGACATGAGGCAACTGACAAATTTGATTTTGGTTTTTACTTGTTGCTTCTCTAGCTATGGCCAAGTAAAAGTTAATCCGAACGGAAAGTTCTTTGACTACAACGGCATCAAAATTTATTATGAAGATACCGGTAAAGGAGAACCTCTTTTGTTACTCCATAGTTTCTTTGGAACTGTTGAACATTGGAAATTTTATGTGGAAGCTTATTCAAAACAATTTAGAACAATTGCCATTGACATGATGGGGCATGGTCGGTCGGATATTTATAGAAAAGAGGATAGCACTTTTAGGCACGCAGACTATGCAAAAATTGTTCTTGCATTGTTGGACTCTTTGAAATTAAATAATGTGAATGCAATTGGGGCAAGTAGCGGAGGTATGACATTACTTTATCTCAATACGATGCAGCCGGAGAGGTTTAATTCTGTTATTACAATTGGAGCACAAATTTATTTTAGTAAACATGTAAGAGATTGGGCAACAAAAACTGGAATGAATAAATTCTTGGAATGGGCCAGGTCTCACGGCCCGGAAAAACAGATGACCCTAGCTAGACAGTTTTCGCAAATGCACAAACTTTACGGAGACCCTTCATTTACTCCGGACATGCTTAATACAATCGATGCTAAGTGGTTGGTTGTACAAGGAGACAATGACGCCACTGTTCCCTTACAGCAGGCTATAGAAATGCATCAATACATACCGAAAAGTCGACTTTGGATTATTCCTAACGGCGGGCATTTACCACATTTGGACGCTCGTATTCAATCTGAATTTCTAAAGATCTCGATTGAGTTCTTAAATGGAAAGTGGGACACTAACGATTAATTGCACTGGCGCTAACATGCAGTTTTGCGTCAGCAGGGGGCGACTAATATATCCTCATTTTAGTGCTACTATCAGCTTCATATCTGGCTGACCAACCACGGATGAGCAACAGAATATATTTTCAACTTTTGTACCTTTAACCGGCTTCAGTTCCGGGCTGGACGTTTTCCAAATGCCCTGCCGAACGCAAGGCTGTGGACGTTAGCGCCAGTTTTTGAATCAGCAATATTGTTTAACCAATTATTTTTCTATTTTGAAGTTTAGAACTGCGATTCTATTTGCAATACTGTTTTTGGGGTATACATCAGCTTCTCAAACAAAATTCAATGTACAAATCGAATTTCCATTTTCTATTGATTTGAAAACCGTTACCGTTAGTTATCACGATGGACTTAAGTACCGAGATGTTTTTGTGGATACTTTAAATCACACTGTTAGGGTTAACGGGAATTCAAATTTGTCATATCCTATTATTTTAATTACTTCTGGTTCCGAAGGTAATAGCGATAAAGTTTTTAAGAATTATGTAATACTTAAGAAAAACGCCAAAATTACATTTGCCAACAGATCTGATTTCTCCGAGGATAAATTACTTAATGCAGTAAGCATGTTAGATTTTGGGGAAAGTAGATTTAACGAGTATGCAAAAACAGAATTGGATAGTATTAAAAACTACTTATTATGGAATGGCGCATATTTGAATGATAGTGTTGCGATTTACAACAAATACTATGATCTTCTCTCAAATCTTAAGAAAAGGAAGTGGGATTTTGTTAAATCTGATCAGTCATTTTACTCTTTATGGATGTTCAAAGATGATTTTATTTATGATACTAATTATGACAAGGATACTTTATTAAATGTTTATGCTTCGCATTTTGCAAGTAGATTTTCTAAAACTCCCGAAGCAAAACAAATTATAAGTGCATTAAATGAAAGACAAAGCACTTTTGTTGGAAAACAGGCACCATTGTTCATATCACATGACTACAACGGCAGAAAAATTGATCTTTCAAAATTTATAGGAGAAAAATATGTCATTTTAAATTTTTGGGCTACCTGGTGCGAGCCATGTATGGCAGAAATGCCTGTGATTGATTCAATATTCAGGATGTATTCAGGTAAAGGAGTAGAGATAATTTCTATTTCTCTAGATCGTAATTTTGAAAAATGTAAACAGGTTATACAGAAGCAGCAAATGAATTGGACGAATATCATAAATGATCCTCGAGTTGAAAAAGCCTATGGAGATCCAAATGGTATTCCACAGGTGTATTTGGTTGATAAAACGGGAAAGATTATTTACTCTAAATCAGAAAGTGATGATGGCGATTTACAAAAGCTTCTACTTGTCATTAGGGAGCTGTAAAACTGGCGCTAACATAGTTGCTTGTGACGCAATACGGGCTGAAGAATTTACCCTGATCGACATAAACACAGATGAACTGTAGTTACAGCGAACATGAACACAGATCGGCTTTTGGAACCTGCCTGCCGGCAGGCAAGTATAACATCGACAATATATCTTTACTCAGCCCCGATAACTATCGGGGTCCCGGGCAGACAGAACATGGAATTCCCGTACTAAGCAAGGCAATTTAGAACTCACTTTCTTATATTAAAATATTAAATTAAGCGGCAATGAAATCACGAAGAAAATTCATTGGACAAAGTAGTATGGGGCTTCTATCTTTATTCACCTTTCCAGTACATGCACTTTCAAACGCTACATCTGACTTTGGCGGATTGGTAGTAAATGATGCAGAAGGTGAAAAAATAAGGATAAGGGATGGCACAGCCATTGTAAGGATTAAAATAGCAAAAGCACAGGGATCACAATCTATTTGTTTTTTATCTGAATCGGTCAGACCTGGCGATGGGGCACCTGTTCATAAACACATGAATGAAGATGAATTCCTTTTTTTTCATAAAGGGTCTGGCATAGTTACTCTTGGTGAAAAACAATACGAAGTTAGTGAAGGAGCAGTGATCCTAATACCAAAGGGAGTTTGGCATGGCTGGCAAAATATCAGTAATGGAAATACAGAAGTACGTTTCGGCTACTCACCATCAGGATTTGAAGGTTATTTTAGAGAAGTAGGATCACCTTTCGACCAACCTTTTATCCCAAAAACCATGGAAGAAAGAAGGGCAATTGCCAAAAGGTGGGGGATGATTTATAAGGATTGAAGTTGCCGCTAACACCGCATTGGCGCTAGGGCGGACGACGGAAGAGCAATTAGCTATTAATCCTTAATCAGCTTCGGCTCCAGTGCGACGAATAACGCCGGGCTGCAGAATAAACAATGGGCTTTTGTATTTTTAATCAGCAGCGGCACCGGACCGACGGGACAAAGAATTCCGCCACATCGCCAATGCTTTAACGTTGTGCACTATGCAGAGACTTCAATTTTATATTTTTCAATTTTTACTATTAGTTTTTTATGGCTGCAATACCAACGAGTATGACGCGGCTAGTGACTATAATTCAAAATTCATTAGAGAGATTCCAATTGAGCAATCCGGCGCGACTAAAGGTCAGGCAGATTATATGTACAATGTGTATAATAAGTTCTCCAATGAGTTAGGGCTCGATTTAATAAAGAATGGATTCGATTCAGTGCAGATCAGAATTTGGCTAGGGCACAGTATGGCTTTCGAAAACCAAATAGTGATTTTAAAAAATACTCAAGGATCCTGGACGGCTGAGTTAACTCGTACTGCGCATGGCGTTGGCGTTAACGGTCATGCTATTCAGTAATACACTTAAATATATAGGCTGGAACTGATCAATGTCATTTCTTATTTTGCTATGCATCAGTTAATCTTTCTAAATGTTGCATTAACATTACCTTTTTAATATTAATGACACTCAGAAAATGAAACTGCCCTTTACAGTTGAACAATTTATAGACGTATTTAAAAACTATAATCAATATGTCTTCCCAATGCAGATTGTCTTTAATATTCTTGGCTTGACTGTAATTTTTATTTCAATACAGAAGTCAGCAAATGCAGATAAGGTAATAAATGTTATTCTTTCTTTTTTTTGGCTATGGATGGGTATTGTTTATCATTTACTTTATTTTGCCCGAATAAATAAAGCTGCTTATGTCTTCGGAGGAGCTTTTATTCTGCAAGGATTACTGTTTTTTTATCAGGGAGTTTTAAAAAATAAATTGTGTTATACATTTCGTTTTGACAAATTTGGCTGGGCTGGGCTTTTATTGGTAACATTCGCTTTACTTATTTACCCTTTCTTAGGTCACGCATTTGGACACATTTATCCAGGCTCACCAACATTTGGCTTACCATGTCCGACAACTATTTTCACGTTTGGAATACTCATGTGGCTTGACAAGAAAACACCGATAGGAATTCTGGTTATTCCTTTTATCTGGTCAATCATCGGTTTTTTTGCCGCACTGCAACTTGGAATTCGTGAAGATACCGGTCTGCTCATTGCAGGAATAGCAGGCATAATAATAATTGCAATAAAGGACAGAAGACTAACTTATGGCCCCGGTAAATAAAATTTTAAAAAGAAGCACCAACTGCTAACACAGGGTTTTCTGCCAGGTTGGCTGAAGCATATATCATGATCGTCCCGTTCGGATATGATCTGCAGTCCGGGCTGGACGCCAGCCCGAACGTACCGAAAGCGATGTTCATATCAAATTCACAGACGTTTGGTAGCTATCAGTAAGCCCTGGAAAGGGGAATTACTATCGCTGCACTAAAAGCATGGACTGGGTGCTTTTACAGTGTACCGACGGATATTTTTCCAAATGGGAAATACCAAAAGAAACTGCAAATGACATCCGGAAGTTTTACGGCAGTTACAGGGTAAGGCACATTATTCTCTCATGTACTAACCTTGTGATTACAAAAACCAAGTGTGCGGCTAACAAAAGTATTTCCAAAATGCAGGCTGACGTAGCCGTGTTTCAACTTTTCGTTCATCGGGCATCTGCATATCCAACCTAACCTTATCTATTTAGTCATTTGCGTCTCGTCATCTTTTTTATCTTTATGCAGCATCGAAATTTTATTCTCCATTGCTGCAAATCCCGTATCATCACCGAACAACGAATAACGAAAAACGAACAACGCCGCCTGCCCTGGCTGTCGCCTTTTGCTCCGTAGAAGCATCCTGTTTGTAGCAAGCATGGCTCGTAGAGTTTGATTTGTCGCTCTGTTAGGAGCGTCCTGTAAGATGAAACGAATGAAATAGTTTTTGAGGAATCGATTGATTGTACATAAATGAATCTAAGATTCAACCTGATACAGGTTTCAGGACGCTCCTACGGAGCGATACGTTCTTTTCAGGTTCATTGGCGTTTGCTACAAACCGGGCGCTCCGATGGAGCGGAAAAATAACGCTCAATCGTGTTCATGAGCAGACCATTATAATAAAGCCTTATGCTTCGAATTCAATTCATATGGGATACTGATTCTACGAAGCAATCTGGTTTCACATGTAAACCTTTTATGCGCAATGGCCGAAAATCTTTGCACTGTTCTAAATAAATTTCCCGTTTTCGACGCGTAATGAACGTCATGAAAGTTGATCCGGTTGTTGCCTTTCGCTCCATAGGAGCGTCCTGTTTGTAGCAAGGATGGCGCGTGGAGTTCGAATTGTCGCTCCGTTAGGAGCGTCCTGTAAGATGGAACGAATGAAATAGTTTTTGAGGAATCGATTGATTGTAGAGAAATGAATCTAAGATTCAACCTGATACAGGTTTCAGGACGCTCCTACGGAGCGATACGTTCTTTTCAGGTTCATTTGCGTTTGCTACAAACAGGGCGCGACGATGTAGCGAAGAATTAACGTTGAATAATCTTTATCAGCGGGCCTGAACTACCCTGTATCCATCAGTCATTATCCACTGATAAAATTCACCAAACCATTTACGCCAGTACTTTTCGTTATGCGCAGCTTCAGGGTCAATGAGTGAATAGCTCTGTACAGAAGAATTTTTTCCAACCTTTTCATAAATACGTTTCATGTTTTCCATATGGGGTTCTCCTTCCTTTCCACCGATATAGAAAAAATATTTTCCCCTGAGCTTATCCATGTTTGCATCAGTCAGTGAATCAATACCGCTGGCTGTCCAGAATGCAGGGGAGAAAACTCCGGCCTTGCCAAACACATCGGGATATTTGATTGCCGCGTACCAGGAGATCAATCCTCCCATGGATGAACCGGCGATGATGGTATTCTCTTTTGAAGTCAGCGTGCGGAATTGTTTATCAATAAATGGCTTCAGTGTGTTGACAATGTCACTTAAATATTCATTTGCTTTTGGTGGAAACGTGATGGAATCTTTTTCGCTTTTGTAGGTGAATGCAAAAGGATTGTATTCGCTCATTC
The DNA here is from genome assembly GCA_029269725.1 of Pollutibacter soli. Lineage (GTDB taxonomy): Bacteria > Bacteroidota > Bacteroidia > Chitinophagales > Chitinophagaceae > Pollutibacter > Pollutibacter soli. The sequence continues at coordinate 36,962 of JARJHS010000012.1, forward strand.
TTTCATTTTGCCCGTTTTCTATGGCGACTACAATGCATCCGGGTTTTCCATTTTCTATCAAAGAATCCAGGCATTCATCCACGCCCCATTCTCCGGAAAATGCAGTGTATTCATCAAATACATTCTGACCATCCTGCATATACATGACAGGGTATCGTTGTTTACTTTTTTCATAACCGGGTGGCAGATAAACCCAGATGCTTTTTTGTTTGTGCAGCGATGGCATGTCAAATTTTTCTGCAATCAACTGCACATTACGGGAAGCGGTATGTTTTCTTTCAGCAACAACGAAATCATCCTTCCATGCGGCAATCGAAAAATCAAGAGCCGTATCACTGTTGATTTGTATCGAACGATTGCGTGTGTCAGTCCCGTCTGCATTAGATTCCACTTTGGACCAGCTGCCTCGCGTAAACTTGAACTGGTAACTGCCTGGATTTAATTTTAGTACAACCGAATTACCAGGGATTTTGTAGTCATCATCATCTGGTTTCCATCCGTTGAAGGAACCTGCCATATATACTGTATCGTTCTTATGTTTTTCGGGAGTGGAGCGCAGATGTATGATAACATTGAATTGCGCGGAAAGATGGGTGGAAAAAAGTAAAAGACAAAAAAACAGCGTTGTTCTGTTTGCTGCAAATCGACAACCAACAGACACGGGCGTTTGCAATTGCTGAAGGAGTTGGTAAGCTTTTTCATTAGCTGGTGGCGTTGTAATGCTGTTATGCTTCATAGTTTTTTAAATACGTGTGAGCTTTCTGTAATATAGCTTCAGTTGATGTACCAGGTGTAAGTGCAACACGTTGTTTTGAGAGCCAATTTCGTATTAAAATTGCATTCACGCCAGTGGGGTTGTGATCAGCAGGAAGCAATTGCTTTTTACTTTGTTTTTCGCATAGTTAAGTTTTCTGCTTTATAGTCAGTAAAAGCGTTTATTACAAAACGAATTTCCCGCAGATGACCGCAGATTAAAAGGCACGCAGATGGCCGCTGATGTTCTGCGTGATCAGCGTGTATTCCATCTGCGAAAATCAGCGGGAAAACTCCAGTGAAATAAAAGTTTGTTTGCTATCCGGTTTATAATCAGTAAAAGCATTTAAATACAATCATCATTTCCCGCAGATGATCGCAGATTCTTCTGCGTGATCAGCGCGTATTCCATCTGCGAAAATCAGCGGGAAAACTCCAGTGAAATTAAAGGTTGTTTGCTATCCGGTTTATAATCAGTAGAAGCATTTAAAATACAACCATCATTTCCCGAAGATGATCGCAGATTCTTCTGCGCGATCAGCGTGTATTCCATCTGCGAAAATCAGCGGGAAAACTCCGGTGAAATAAAAGGTTGTTTGCTATCCGGTTTATAATCAGTAGAAACATTTAAGATATAACCATCATTTCCCGCAGATGGCGCAGATTGAAAGGCACGCAGATGATCGCAGATTTTTCTGCGCGATCAGCGTGTATTCCATCTGCGAAAATCAGCGGGAAAACTCCAGTGAAATAAAAGGTTGTTTGCTATCCGGTTTATAATCAGTAGAAGCATTTAAAATACAACCATCATTTCCCGCAGATGATCGCAGATTCTTCTGCGTGATCAGCGTGTATTCAATCTGCGAAAATCAGCGGGAAAACTCCAGTGAAATAAAAGGTTGTTTGCTATCCGGTTTATAATCAGTAGAAGCATTTAAGATATAACCATCATTTTCCGCAGATGACCGCTGATGTGTCAGCGCAAATCAATGAGCTGATCAAACCTAATTCGCCTCAACTTTTGTATATTAGTTGAACTACAATTACACGCAACGATTGTAAACCGTCAACGGTATGAAAAAAAATCAAAGCCTGCCATTTGTAAAAAAAGCTACATCCTATCTTTTTCCTGTTATGTTCGTCCTGATTTCTTCAGTACTAATAGCGACGTGCAAAACGGAAACCAAAGAAGTCAGCACAGGAACCAACGACATCGGCGGAACCGTTACAGGACCCAATGGACCCGAAGCCGGCGTGTGGGTAATTGCCGAAACCTACGACCTGCCTACACGCTTTGCGAAAATTGTAGTGACCAACGACTCCGGGCAGTATTTGATCCCAGAACTTCCGGCAGCCAATTATAAGATCTGGGTCCGTGGTTATGGACTAATTGATTCAGAAAAGAAAGATGCAAAACCCGGGAGTAATATCGATCTTACTGCCGTCATTGCTCCTTCGGAAAAAGAAGCTGCACAATATTATCCTGCAGGGTATTGGTTCTCGCTGCTGAATGTTCCCGATAAAAGCAAATTTCCAGGTACCGGACCTGATGGTAACGGGATCTCTCCAAACATCAAAGTGCAGGCTGATTTTCTCCGGAGTATCAAGTCGGGTACCTGCCTTGCATGCCACGCGCTGGGCACTAAAGGAACGCGTGAGTTGCCGTCTTCACTTGGAAAATTTACCAGTTCGATGATGGCATGGGAGAGAAGATTACAATCAGGCCAGGCGGGCGGACAAATGACCAGCAGCATGATGACTTTTGGTCGTGAACAGATGTTAGGCATGTTCGCCGACTGGACAGATCGCATTGCACAGGGCGAACTTCCATCAAAACCACAACGGCCGCAGGGAGTCGAACGCAATGTGGTGATCTCACAGTGGGACTGGGCCGATCCAAAAGCTTATTTGCACGATGTGGTATCAACCGACCGAAGAGACCCGACAATAAATGCTAACGGTCCCGTATACGGTGCTACGGAGTTGAGTACCGACTACCTTCCTGTGCTTGATCCAATGTCCAATCAAATCAGCCAGGTGCCGCTTTCTGTTCTTGACCCCAATACGCCATCGGCATCAGGCGATGTAGTGCAACGGTCGGCCTACTGGGGCGACACGGCGATCTGGAACAGCAAGACGAATGTGCACAATCCCATGTTTGATAAGGAAGGGCGTGTCTGGATCACGACAACCGTCCGGCCAACAGACAATCCTGATTTCTGCAGGGAAGGTTCTGATCATCCTTCCGCAAAAGCTTTTCCTGTTGATAAATCATACAGGCAACTCGGTGTCTATGACCCAAAGACAAAGAAATACACTCCCATAAATACCTGTTTCAGTACGCATCACCTCATGTTTGCTGAAGATGCAAACAACACGCTCTGGACCAGCGGTGGGGGACAGGTGATCGGTTGGTTTGACACGAAAAAATACCTGGAGACAGGAGATGAAAAAGAAGCGCAGGGCTGGACCCCGATTATTCTTGATTTCAATGGCAATGGTAAACGTGATGCATACACGGAGCCTGATGCACCGGATGATCCAAAGAAAGACAAAAGAATCACCAAAGGTTTATATGCGTGTTCACCTGCCCCTGATGGTTCTGTATGGGGATCGAGTCTCGGTTATCCGGGTGCGTTAGTCCGGTTAAATCCGGGAAGCAATCCTACGGAAACGGCGCTTGCAGAATATTTTGAACTTCCATTGAATGAAAAGGGTGAACCCATTGAGGGATTTTCTCCGCGGGGCATGGATGTAGACCGTAATGGAGTGGCCTGGGTGGCACTCGCCAGTGGACACCTGGCCAGCTTTGATCCCAGAAAATGCAAAACACGGAACGGGCCAACAGCTACAGGTCAGCATTGTGCCGAAGGCTGGACCTTTTACACAGAGCCGCTTCCACAATTCAAAGGTCTGAATATTCCAGGCAGTGCGGAGTCCAGCTACTATACCTGGGTGGACCAGTTCAACACATCTGGACTGGGAGAAAATACACCTATCAACACGGGCAATGAATCTGAAGCTCTCTTAGCGTTGAAGGATGGGAAGTGGGTGGTACTTCGTGTACCCTACCCGTTGGGATTTTATACCAAGTGGATGGACGGGCGGATTGACGATCCCAATGCCGGATGGAAAGGCCGGGGATTATGGGCGACTATAAGTACAAGGGCACCTTTTCATATGGAAGGTGGAAAGGGGACGCCGAGTAAGGTTTTCAAGTTTCAGATGAGGCCGGATCCGTTGGCGAGGTAGAATTATGCCGATGCTAAGAAGTTTTTGTGATGCAGAGGCGTATTCAAAATTTCTTTCAAACTTTTAATTAAAGGGTGTTTTACAACCCAAAGCACTGAAACTGTTTTTTTTGGTTATATCGATCCTTTTTTAGCGGATTCGTCTGATGGACTTTTTATTTTATCAGTCACAAACGACGGAGGTTTTTGCGATGGCTATTCGAGGAAATAGAGGACTGTGTCTCCATTGTCATTATGTTTCGCAAGATATCTGAGAAAAAAACAAAAACCTCCCGTAGCCTTTAGTTTTTCTTCGATCTGGGCTTCGCTTAAAAACTGAACTACTGTAGGTGAATTACGAATACTATCTGCAATTTCACTATGTTTTAATCCGTTCAAGTGAACATTTCGAACTTCATTTTTATTGATATGTAGTATTCTTCCTGTTGGTAATGTTGAATACAGAATAGTCCACCCAGTTTCGAATGAAACTTCAAAATTTGCAATATATCTTTCCCCAGGAGCCTGAGCTATTTCATATTGAACATTTGCTTGTTCGATAGTCAATATATCCGGAAAAGCCGTAGCTACCTTATGTATATCACGGCGATATGACTCTAATATCTTTTTGAAAAAAAAGTCGAAACAGGAATAGCGATTTCCTTCAACTATTATAGTATAGTCTTTGGGTTCGACCGAGATTTTAATATCCTGTTTGGTTCGGCTGAAAACTTTGAAGTCCCTATATTTAATTTCGGCGTACCCCAGCATATGTGCCAGAAGTACAATTGGCTTTCCAAGAGTTTCTGGTTGCAAAAGCTCAAATTTATTTAATAAAGCTCTCTCTTTTGCTGCGGCAGAATAGCCGTTTTTTGAGAAAAGAAATACTTTATCTGCACGAACTTCGCCCATTTTATATTTTCCTAGAGCCGCGTCAATAACTTGTATGTCAACAGGATCGCTCCAATTCTTAGCTTCACCACAAATGAAAAGTGAAAGCATACCAACGCGCCCGGTTAATTCTACATCAATTTCTCGTAATACTCCACTTTCATTACCTAAAACTTCTCTTTTTACTTCTATATTAAAACCTTCAGGGAGATCTTGCTTACAAAACTCAGCCAGTAAATTCTCAAAATTATCCGCGCTTAAGTTGTTATAATCTGGGTTTGAGTTAGATACCTGAGATGGCAAAATTTCGGTTGTTGATTTTTTTATTTTCGGTTTTTTTGGGCGTCTTGGCATTGGTTTGGTGTTTGATAAGTAGGTTAACTTTATCCTCGTAATAACTTTGCAATACTCTAAAATCTTTTACATTTTTCCAAAATTGTAAAGTATGACGAAATACAATGAGGTGAATTATGAGTCTCACTCCACCCACTCAACCATAACCGTATTTCGCAATTGTGGCCTCAATTTTTAATGTTTTTGCGCATATATTGCGAAATATGCCGAATGATCAGGCTGGAAATTCGGCTGAAAAAGTTAGTGTAGCAAATGAAATGGGAACATTATACCCGATGCCGAATTTGATAGTAATACCACTTTCAACCTTTAATAAACAAAATGATTTTGGTGATAAGGCGATAATGAAAAGACATATTTCAGATTCTTTTGAGGCCGAAAGGAACTATATTAGGTCGAGTCGAATGATATTTATATTTGAGAGAGATGATTTTAACTGTGGGTTAGCGCTTAAAGTTTTGTTAGATAATTGGGCAAGTACAGAAATAAATGTTGAGTATACACAAGGTTAGAACTTTTTTAAATTATGAGTTCGACAAAGCACCAAGGGTTGAATTTTGAAGAGATAGCGAAGACTGTAATTTCTTCTCAGAAAGGCTTAAAGCTATTAAAGGATGTTGTTGTCGAAGTTGGTGTATCTAAAAATAAGAAGAAACACAAGTTTGATCTTGGCAATATCGATGAGAAGATTTTAGTGGAATGTAAACATCATGCTTGGACATCTGTAGGAAATTCGCCAAGTGCAAAAATGACTATTTGGAATGAAGCAATGCTTTATTTCATGTTAACACCAAAAGATTATACAAATATTCTTTTCGTTAAAAAAAGTATTTGTGACAATAGGAGGGAAACATTAGCAGACTACTATTTCAGAACTTACCGTCATCTTATTCCAGAGAATGTTGAAATTTGGGAATATGATATTGATGCAAAGGAACTGAAAATTCATAATATTTAACGGCACACAACATCGGCCTCCCAAAATCACGGGAATATGTACTGATCGATGGTTACACAGATGAGCTGTGGTTCAGGCGATAGGAACATGGATCGACTTTGGAATATAACACGACAGCATAACTTTACTCTGTTAACGTTCCAGGCAGACGGAACATGAAATTACTCAACTGCGCAAGGCCGAGGTCGTTGACTTCTATTTTTTAGTAAGTATAAGCATTCAGACCTCAAGACAACAGTAGGATATCAGGCAAACCTTATATACACAAAGATGCAGATGATGCCCTTGATGCCGCAATTAGAAAAGTGAAGATCACAATACCAAGGCTTTAGAGCTTTAGTCTGTCTTTTTTAAAATTGGAACCCTTATAGATAATGGAAATTAGAAATTGATTATCTGTCTTACCAAGATTAATTTTGATGATTAACAACTCTTAACCGTTAAGCGAGCCAACATGAAAATTTTCAAAATTGAAATCACCAACTACCGTCTTCTGAGAAACTTCTCGGTCGATTTGGAGGACGAATTGTCCCTTGTTATCGGGAAGAATAATACCGGCAAAACATCAATATTATCTTCTCTAGAAAAGTTTCTAAATCAATCCGAAAAAAATAAATTCACCTTTGATGACTTTAATATAGTTTTCAAAAATTCATTGAAAGCTCTCATCAATCAAGCCGATGATTTAAGCGAGGCCGATTATGAGGTTACCCATATGTCACTAAAGCTTTTCATAGAATATACAGAAGCAGATAATCTGGCCAACGTTAGCCGGGTTATGATGGACCTCGATCCTGAGAATAACGTAATTGTTCTTGGCTTTGAGTATTTACTTGATTTTGTGTCTTACAAGAATCTTAAAGAAGATTATCGCACATTTAAAGCAAGGGAAGCCGCTAAAGTTGCCGAAGACGCTAATTATAAGCCGCTAGATGTTTTCGACTTTTTAAAAAGCAACCACCACAAGTATTTTCGACACAGCCGAAAATCGTACGAGTTTGACAAGTCGACTAGGTTGATCAATGAGGCAAGTTTCATTGATCTCCTTAAAGAAGAAATCAGCATTAAGGACATTATAAATTTTAAATTCATAAGCGCGAGACGCGATGTAACGAATAAAGAATATGATAAAACTTTATCTGGCCAGACTTCAAAGATTTATAAGAAAACTGAAGAGAATGAGGACCGGTCCCAAGCTGTTGAGAAGTTTAAAGATACCCTGACAAATACTGATGTTACTTTAAGCACCATCTATTCAAGTCTCTTCAGAGAGATTATCGATAAAGTAAAAAGCTTCGGCGGAATTAAAAAGAATGACTCTGACATCGAAATCATTTCAACTCTTCAACACCGAGAATTATTGGAAGGTAATACCACGGTTGTTTACAGGCACGATACAGATAATCAACTTCCAGAAAACTACAACGGGTTAGGCTATATGAACCTGATCAGTATGATTTTCGAGATAGAGATACTGGTACATGAGTTCAAACGTGAAAAGGAACGGATCCCGGCAGACATAAATTTACTTTTCATTGAAGAGCCGGAAGCGCATACCCATCCTCAAATGCAGTACGTTTTCATCAAAAACATCAAACATTTGTTGAAAGAAGGAGTGGTAAGAAGTGATGGGCAAAGTCGGAACTTACAATATATCATCACGACGCACTCATCACATATAGTCGCTGATAGTGATTTCGCCGATATTAAATATTTAAAACGGGAAAATAACGACGGAGTTACTGCAAGAAATCTTAAAGACTTAAGAAAAGAGTACGACGAAGAGACTACCCAGTATCAATTTTTGAAACAGTACCTGACAATTAGTAGAGCTGAAATATTTTTTGCAGACAAGGCTATTCTGATTGAAGGGGACACTGAAAGAATTCTTATTCCTACGATAATGCGTAAGATCGACATTGAGGAACAAAAAAGAATAAAAGATGCGGGTGAAACAGACCCGAATTTGCCTTTACTATCTCAAAATATTTCTATTGTTGAAGTTGGGGCTTATTGTCACATATTTGAACGTTTTATAGATTTCCTAGGAATAAAGACGTTAATCATAACAGATCTAGATGCTGTTGATGGTGAGGGAAAAAAATGTGAAGTTTCAGCCGGGGTGTCATATTCGAACGAGGCCATTTCATTTTTTTATGGTGCCGTAAGCCTTGATGATCTGAAAGGCTACACACTTACAAACAAGTGTTTCGATAAAGCTGCTGGAACATGGACCACAAACAGTGATGGAAAGGTATGTGTTGCATATCAGACCTTAGAGGATGGATATAATGCCAGAAGCTTTGAAGATGGCTTTATCCAAATTAATCGGGATTTCATAAGGCCTCTGAAAAACGATTTTAAAGCCTTACAAAACAGGGATGATTTTGATGATCCTACAATACAATCTTATGCTCTTGCAGCAAATTGTATAAAGAAGAAAACCCACTTTGCGTTGGACATCATCTATCATAGTGACCGGATTTTTAGCAATTGGAGAATTCCGTCTTACATAAAAGAAGGCTTACTATGGCTCAAAAAAGATTAACTCTCGAAACGGAAGTCCAGAGCGTTCTTGAAAAGATAGACGCCGGACGCAACTTCCTATTAAGTGGCGGAGCCGGCAGCGGGAAAACTTATTCGCTTGTGCAGGTTATCAAACAGGTTTTAACTGAGCACCCAGAGGTTAAAGTCGCCTGCATGACGTATACTAATGCAGCCGTAAGGGAAATAGAACAACGGGTAGATCATAAAAACCTTACAGTTTCAACAATCCATGATTTCCTTTGGGATAACATCCAGCATTTTCAAAAAGAGTTAAAATCATGTCTTATAGGATTGGCAAACGATCCCGATGAGAAAAGAATACAAATTGACGACGGGGATCATATTCCTGAAGATTATTTCAATGCCCAACCAGATGGAATTCAATATAAGGAATTTTTGAGGCTGAAAGAGGGTATCATTTCACACGATGAGCTTTTAATCCTGGCAAATAAACTCTTCGAAAAATATCCTAAAATCAGCAAAATATTAAAGGATAAGTTCAAATATATTTTCATAGACGAATATCAAGACACTAACAGTTTAGTTATTCAGATATTTTTAGAACACTTCAAAAAAAGCGACAAAAAAAATGTAATCGGCTTCTTTGGAGATGCAATGCAATCGATCTACGATGATGGTATCGGAAATCTTGATTTTTACAAAGGCGATAACGATGATCAGGTAGCCGAAATAAAGAAAACACAAAATCGCAGAAACCCCGAAAAAGTTATTTCTCTCGCCAACTTGTTAAGGACAGATGGAATTACGCAGATTCCTTCAGCTGATCCCGCAGCTCCGAATATGATTGCTGGCGTCGTCAAACAAGGAAATATAAAATTTATTCATTCAGCAAATGATGATTTCAAGCGGGTTAAGGATTACCTCAAAAATACTTTATCCTGGCCGATTGATGACCCCGCCAAAACAAAGGAACTCAATTTAACACATAATTTAATTGCAGATAAGGCGGAGTTTCGGACACTAATGGATATTTACGACAGAGATCAAATTTTGAGCTACAGAAACCGGATAAAAAAATACATAAAAGACAAAGGCATTACCGACGATTTTTCCGCGAATACTTTTGGCGAAGTCATAGACATTCTAAAGCAGGGAAAGTCAGGAGCTGCACTTACTCCAATAAATCCAACAGCAGGAATGCAGACGTTTATTAATGGGCACACTGCTCTATTTAATATTGCGTTGGCTTACAACTATGCAGCGTTTCTAAAAATTTATGTCGATAAGGATCAACTCATTGATGATAAAAAACAATCGCAAGAGGAGGAAAGCCGAAAGGGATCCAAAAGAGATAACCTGATAAAACATCTTTTTAAAATTCAAACCAATATAGATCTATACACCAATAAGCAATATAACGAGTTTTTAAGGGCTACGGATTTTCGAACACAGATCACAAGTATTGAAGACAAGAGGAAATTAAAGCGGAATATTGAAACACTTATGAATGTTGGTGACAAAACTATTGAAGAAGTAATCAATGAAGCTCATGAGCTTGGTATTTGCCTGATTGATGAACCTCTTGAAAGATTTATGCGAGACAAAAAGTATGTTTATGATCGAGTAAAGGAGGTGAAGTATAAAGAGTTTCAAAAATTATACGATTATCTTGAAGGGCACACACCATTTTCAACGCAGCATAAAACGAAAGGAACAGAATTCCATACTATTTTAGTTATACTAGATAATGGTGGATGGAATCATTACAACTTCGCCAATTTATTTTTGAACTCAGGTACTCCATCTGTTTTAGCAAGAACACAAAAGATATTTTACGTTTGTTGCACACGTGCAATGGAAAATCTGTGCGTTTTCTTTCACAATCCGAGCGTCCAAGTTATCGACAAAGCAAAACAATGGTTTGGCGACGAAAACGTCATTAGCATTTAAGACATTCTATTCCTAGATGACAGTCAAAATCGGCTTTTTATAAAGCGCGTTTAATAATCATTAATCATATCCCATTTCAATCTGTCTTCTTGATGTCCGGTTTATACTATCCCCGTTTGCCGTCAAATGTTCACTCCTGCTCGTCACCGGCTGCAAGCAGCCTTTTTCAAATGCCTGTGAAAAAAGGGTGTAAACACCGTTGTTTTTTGAACCAATAAAATTTAATTTAATGGAAAAGCTTTTATCGTGAATCTATTGCGATGCAGGTTTGAATTGTTGAGATTTAATGTTGATACTATTGGATCTAAGAGTAACAAAATAGATTTGGCTATCAGCTTGCGGGAATTTATTGTTCTTAGGAGTTATCTCAAGCCCATAAGTATATAAAAAATCCTTTCAAACAGGAGTTGAAAACGATGAAAATCTCTGCCCAAAACATGCAGTTATAAATTGTGTGGTTAAAACGTCGAAAGTGTAAACGATATTTTTATGAGAATAAATATTCAAGTCAGAAGAGTTGTTATTTTATCGATTGTTCTGTCAATAATATCTAATCTAACTATTGCACAACAGTCTATCCTCCTTAAGCTTTATACAACATTTCTTATAAGCTGTGAAAGAAATCTTTATTCGGATGCTTACTTAAAAAGCGAAAATGCTTTTTTTGATTCTGAGTTTAAAAAATTATCGCCCGAAAAACAATTGACCTTTAAGAGTGAATTGATTAAGACAAATACGATGCTATCAATAGAAAATAAACGAGCGATTCAAGCTAAGGATTGGAATCCTTCCGAGTTGTCGTCAAAAGTGACTTGCAATTTTATTTTTCATGGAATGACTTTGGGTTCTGAACCCATAATAAAAGCACTCGATGCGATGGATGCAAAAGAGATTTCGGATATGAAGGGTATTTTGAAATTATTAGGTTATAATACTAATGTAACTAGTGAAATTAACGCCAGTACAAAAAATTTGATTGATGAATTTTTAAACGAGGATTGTTTTACCAATGAAAGGAGAATATGTTGGGGTACGGACTTAAGCTATCGGGTGAGAAAAAAAATGTATTTAGATACGTATCTAAAGATCAGGTTCGGCAAAGCGCTTCCGTCGCCATCTAAGATTTTTCTTAAAGAACGAAACGGCGAGTTAAAGGAAGTAACTCTTGAAGAGTTAAATAAAAAAATGGAAGAAGCTGAAAATGAAGGATGTCACATCAAAGAAATGTGTTCTAATGAAAAAGAGAGGTCAGTAAGTGGTGAAATGGAATGTTCAAACGGCTTTTCATTTAAGATTAGCTCAAATGGAAATTCATTTGCAATTAGTTTTAAATCTTTTGGAATTGAGTATGACAATGGAAAATTAAAAGTATCACTTGAATTTCCTTAAACAATACAATAATCCAAGATCCAACTTGTACCTCAAAAAATGTTGATTGTATACATTATTAAGACAATATTTAATTGAGCACCTTTTACTTGAAATTGTTTGCCATTTGGATATGCATACAACATCATTTTTCTGAAGTATGGGCTGATAAAATTATCTGCTTGTCTTTGAGCTATAATACAGACAACAGGAAAGGGGCTTGGCTTGTGAATATGAGATCGACAATTTTTCATTACTCAGATGAAATGCCGGGTCGATTGAATATGACTTCTCCTACTTGGCAGCGCTGCGAGCGCTAAGTGTGGTGTCTTGTAAATGACCTGTCTTTACATATAATGGGATATGATATTTATGATATCGCAGGTCACTGCTCTTTTTCTGGAAAGGCTCTTATGTTGGGTTTTGAAATAATCTCAACATCGTTAGGTATAGATATATCAAAAAGACTTTGCCATGCTCCGGAAATTCGTTGTGGTGAGAAATCAAAGTCACGGCTAAAATGTCTCCAGTTTTTGAGTAAGAAACAATTGAGTTTCGGGTTAAATTTTACTCCCGCAGCTTCTTCATCTCCTTTTTTCATGGGTCTTATTTTCCATAATTCAACAATGCATAAGGCTTTGCCGGCATTTTTCCCAACGGAGTTTGTTTTACCGCAGCAGATAACTATATCACCACGATATTTAAAAGTTCTGAACCTGGTCTCTATCGTTTTTTCTCCGTTCTTTATCCAATCCGCATATGGTGCGCCTGGATAATCGTTCATAATTAAAGCCTTGTATATTCTTTGCTTTTCTGCCATTAAGAGAAATACTACAATTGCCATTCCTGGAGCTGAAAGATCCTTATCGCCTGTAACCTTCCAAATAGTTTAATAGTCATATGGAAAAAGGGCATGGCCAAAAAACTAACTCCTTCCACAAATCTGACCCGCCACATCCAGGATCTCTTCAGAACACTCCCTCACCCCGCCATCCTCAAAAACTACCTCAAAACCGCCACCCGCAACCTTTCGAAAAACAAATTTTTCACAACCCTGAATGTCTTTGGCCTGGCACTGGGCATGTCGCTCAACCTGCTGTGGGTGGCCATGGTGGTATTCGTATACCAGTTTGACAACTTCCATCCCAATAAAAAGCAGATTTTTCGGATCATTACCCATGTACGCGACCGGGATGAGAATCCGTCGTTTGCATCAACGCCAGTCAGTACTGCTGAGTTGCTGAAAGGCAATTTCAGCGGAGTTGAAAAAGTGGTTCGGATAAATCAATCCCTTCCCAAAACTGTTCGTTATGCGGAATTTGATTTCCAGGTAAAAGGATATTTTGCGGATGCAGCGTATCTCTCCATGTTTAACTTCCCACTGCTGCGTGGCAACCCGGCCACTTCGCTGGCGCGGCCCAATACGATGGTGATTACCGAGGCCGCAGCGGCCCGGATCTTTGGTGACAGGGACCCGATGGGCGAAATCGTAGCCATCAAGCCCTATGGTGATGTGATGATCACCGGTATCCTGAAAGACATGCCGAAGAACACGCACCTGAAGGCGGAGGTTTTGGTCTCATTCGCTACACTCACTTCTCATCTTGGTGCGTCTTTTACCAACGATGAAAAGAACTGGAGTAATTTTCACAACTCATACGTATACCTGCAGCTCGCTGACAACGCACGTCCCGCTGCCATCGAAGTTTTTCTCAACCGGGTGGCAAAAGAAAAATATACGAAACCGGAGTATAAAGCATCGTTCGAATTGCAACGGTTCGACAAAATCGTTCCCGGGCCCGAGCTGGACAATGACATGGGCAACGAATGGAGTTACCAGGAAATATTGCTCATGGGAGTTCTGCCGATGATTATACTATTAGCGGCCTGCAGCAACTACGTCAGCCTCGCCATATCCCAGTCGCTGAAGCGTATGAAAGAGGTTGGTGTTCGTAAGGTGATGGGCGCACAGAAGCGACAGATCTTTACACAGTTTGTGTTGGAAAGTACGATCATCATGCTGGTGGCCGTAATACTGTCGTATTGTTTCTTTCAGATCATTCGCAGTAAAACCATCTCGCTTGTCGCCGAAACTGATGTCGATCTGAGTCCCGGCCCGGGAACCTTTGTTGGTTTCATCGTCTTCGCGATACTTGTTGGCCTGGTGTCGGGCATTGTTCCTGCACTCCATTTTTCAAAGCTGGGTGCCATCCTTGCACTGAAAGGGAAGGAGCTGCACACAAAAAGGAGCGGCCGGTTTTCCTTACGAAAGCTGGTGATCACCCTGCAATTCATGCTATCACTTGGTTTTGTTTTTGCGGTGGCGGTTACGGTACAACAGCATCGGTACTCGAGAAATTATGACCTGGGATTCGACCAGCAGAACATATTCAACGTTGATCTGCAACAGGCCAATCCGCAGCTGGTTAAAAATGAATTTCAAAAACTTTCCTTCGTTTCGCAAATCTCGATGTCGTCGCACGCGCCGGGCGTCGGAAAGGTGCCAGGGTTCTATGTGAAACGTCTGGCCAGTGCAGATTCCATAAAAGCAAACGCGATATCGATCGATGAAAATTTTATCACCAACATGGGTCTGAAACTTGTGCTGGGAAGAAATTTCAGCAACGATGCTAATGAAAACCAGCGATTGATCATCGTCAATGAAACATTTGCAAAAAAGCTGAGTCCGGAGAATGCTTCAGGAGCTATCAATCAGGTGATCATTGTGCCCGACCTGCCTGCCGGCAGGCAAGGTAAAAGAGAAGTGCGGGTAGCGGGTATGGTGAAAGATTTTCACTACGCAAGCCTGCAAGCGCCTATTGGAAACTTCTTCTTCGAATATGCACCGGAGAAATTCAGCTATGCGAATTTTCACCTGCAAACCACCAACAAGCCCCAAGCTTTCCTGGACATGGGCGCCGTGTGGAAAGCTGTCGGGAACCGCAATCCATTTAAAGGTGAATTTCTCGCCGACCAGATACGCGATGCCTATTCGTTTTACAACAGCACTATGAAGATGTGGGGATTCCTTGGAGTATTGGCCATCACCATAGCCTGCCTGGGATTATTGGGCACAGTCGTGTTCACCATTAAAAACCGGATCAAGGAAGTGAGCATCCGGAAGGTGATGGGCGCCTCTTCCGGACAACTGGTGTTCATGCTATCGAGGGACTTTATAACGCTGCTGGCCATCGCGGGCCTTATCGCGATTCCCTGTGTGTATGTGC
Source organism: Pollutibacter soli (assembly GCA_029269725.1). Lineage (GTDB taxonomy): Bacteria > Bacteroidota > Bacteroidia > Chitinophagales > Chitinophagaceae > Pollutibacter > Pollutibacter soli. The sequence goes on from JARJHS010000012.1 coordinate 52,201, forward strand.
TGATGGAACTGATGCTGCAGGAGGGACAGTATTACCATGCGCCGATCGGAGTCTTTGAAATCATCCTCAGCCTCGCGGTCGTGTTGATCCTCGGACTAACCACCATCTTCTCGCAAACCTGGAAGGCGGCGAATACAAATCCGGTGGAGAATCTCAGGGCGGAGTGATTGTCGCAACCAGGTCTTCACTTTTTTTTTGAACAACGTAGATTCTAAGTTGGCCTGCGGCCTCCGGGTGTTGAACCACATAGTGAACATAGAAAAACATAGGCACATAGGAAATCTTATGTGTCTCCATGAACAATGTGGTTCAAAGAATTTGAGTCGGCCTACGGCCTTCGGGTGTTGAACCACATAGTGAACATAGAAAAACATAGGCACATAAGAAATCTTATGTGTCTCCATGTCCTATGTGGTTCAAAGAATGTTAGTCGGCCTGCGGCCTCCGGGTGTTGAACCACATAGTGAACATAGAAAAACATAGGCACATAGGAAATCTTATGTGCCTCCATGTCCTATGTGGTTCAAAGAATGTTAGTCGGCCTACGGCCTACGGGTATTGAACCACATAATGAACATAGAAAACATAGGCACATAGGAAATCTTATGTGTCTCCATGTCCTATGTGGTTCAAAGAATGTTAGTTGGCCTCCGGGTGTTGAACCACATAGTGAACATAGAAAAACATAGGCACATAGGAAATCTTATGTGTCTCCATGTTCTATGTGGTTCAAAGAATGTTAGTTGGCCTGCGGCCTTCGGGTGTTGAACCACATAGTGAACATAGAAAACATAGGCACATAGGTAATCTTATGTGTCTCCATGTCCTATGTGGTTCAAAGAATTTTAGTTGGCCTACGGCCTTCGGATGTTGAACCACATAGTGAACATAGAAAACATAGGCATATAGGAAATCTTATGTGACTCCATGTCCTATGTGGTTCAAAGAAGTTTAGTCGGCCTACGGCCTCCGGGTGTTGAACCACATAGTGAACATAGAAAAACATAGGCACATAGGAAATCTTATGTGTCTCCATGTCCTATGTGGTTCAAAGAATTTTAGTCGGCCTATTGCAAAAGGTTGTCTGCAGGTTGTTGTTTACGACAACGACATGAACGAAACCACGAGAGACATTGTAACTTCCAGAGAACGATAAATCATCGTTCGGGTTTTTCTAAAAGATGTATTAAATTATCATGGCACCTGCACCTTTTTTCCGGGTGTTACTTCTTTCTGTGTGTATATTTTTCCCGTATCCTTTCCGACATTTCCGGCTTCCTGTCTACTGCTGAGCAATATCATCGCTGTTGATATTAAAAGACGCAGAAGGGAAGTCAAGAGCGCATGCCCGACTAGCCGAGCAACGGCGGGGAATGAGAAATGATAAACAATTACCCCAACTGCATCAAGAAAATCCAGATACAAAGCAACTTCTGTCGGAAATGGTTTTCCAAAGAATTAAAATGATAAGTTTGGAATAGTAAATCGGGGAAATAACATTAATGGTTAAAAATGAAAAGAATAATATTTGCTTCGATCCTTACATTGAAGTTATTAGTGTTAAGTATCAGTCCCTGCTTTACCCAGGAAAACAACTCACTAATGATCGAATCAATTCCATACCCACTGGTTTGGAATAACATTCCGGAGAGCTATTCAATTAAAAACGGATCCTTAATTATTGTCGCAGGAGCGAAAACGGATATGTTTCGTGATCCCAATGTCACCTATAATACAGACAACGCGCCTAAGCTGCTGTTTCCACCGGACAATGATTTTATCCTGAAAGTCTCGATACAGCATTCTTTCGCAAACAAATGGGATGGCGGAGCGATTGTACTCGTCGAAGACAGTGTAAACTGGATTAAATTCTGCTTTGAAAAAGATTATACCGGCGCAAGGAGAGTGGTGAGTGTAGTCACCAGGGATATTTCGGATGATTGTAATTCTGCTGAAATCAAAAGCGATAAAGTATATTACAAACTGGCGAAAGCCGATAACGTAATTACTCTTTATTATTCCCTGGACAATAAAAAGTGGTTTTTAACCAGGCATTTCCAGTTCAACAATACAAAACCGTTGAAAGTCGGGTTCTTAGCTCAATCGCCGACAGGCAATAGCTGCCGTGTGACGTTTTCTGATATTGTGTATGAGTCCAGAAAAATAAAAGATCCTTACACAGGCGAGTAATCTTTTCAAATTGATTGGCGTTTGCTACAAACAGGGCGCTCCGATGGAGCGAAAAATTATTGTTGAATATTCTTGGTCAGCAGGCCCTGACAACTGGTGTTCTAAGCAGAATCGATAAAAACCATTGCACTTGCGAAGTAAACATCCCGTGTTCGATCCGCCCTGTCATCTGATCTGGTTGCTGCCTTTTACTCGGTAGGAGCATCCTGTTTGTAGAAAACAATGTTTGTAGCATCTGATTTGTCGCTCCGTAGGAGCGTCCTGTAAAATGAAACGAGCAAATAATTTTCAAAGGAGGCATGATGTACAAAAATGGATTTTTGAGACTTCTACTTATGCAGGTTTCAGGACGCTCCGATGGAGCGAAAATTAATGTTGGATCTTATCCAGGAGGCCCGCTTTAAACAAAAAAGCCTTTGGTTTGTTCCTTCCGGATATAGCCAAAAATTAAATCCCCACTCACCTATAATGTATGAAAATAGGGACCGAAGAATTAACTGCTCATGGATACGAAGAACTGGAAACGTTGAATCACAAAGAACTCGTTCCATTCATTCAGAAATATTTGAAAAAACGGACGGCCTATTCTGTTTTCTATTATGCTGCTAACTTCCTTCTCTTTGCCGTAGCAGGTTATATGTTACTTAAAGATGTCCACATACCGGATTATGATTTCGGTACCCGGTTTGCTCATCTCGCCTATGGTATAGCGTTAGCATTGGCCTTACTTCCGCTGCATGAATACATTCACGTATTGGCCTACAAAGCGCTGGGGGCAAAAAATACTTCCTATGATGTCAACCTGAAAAAATTCTATGTGATGGCGATTGCGGATAGGTTTGTAGCTGACCGCAGGGAATTTACCATTGTTGCCCTGGCACCGTTTGCATTCATTACGACTCTGCTGATTTTAATCTGTTTATTCGTAAACGCCCCATGGAAAATTACTGTTACAGGAGTTTTGCTGATGCATACAGCGATGTGCTCCGGAGATTTCGGTTTATTGAGTTTTTTTTCTTTTCACAAAGACAAGGATGTAGTTACCTACGACGAGAAGGAAAGGGGTTTGTCGTTTTTTTACGGGAAAGCGAGGTAAATTATGGAGCAGATTCGAATGTCAGCTAAATGCCAGCCACAACTAGTTCAATGTAAAGCCAGCTATTGACCAGTATCATAATTATTTCTGACACATATCATCTGCATCGCTCAATGAACAGGATATGTTTGTAAGTATCGCCATCCGCTGGTGGGTTCATGATTGCAGGTAAAGATAATCTGACAGCAAATCGGTTACAGAAGGTATCTGGAACATTACCTGGAGCCTCTTCGGTTGGCGCGATCTGCAACCTTGGTTGCGACTAACTGATACATGATTATGAAGTTCATTTTTGCAGCTGTTATATTCATTCATGGCCTCATTCACTTTATGGGTTTTGCCAAAGCGTTTAACTATGGAGAGATCAACCAGCTGATGATCCCTGTTTCCAGAACCATTGGTGCATTGTGGCTGCTTACGGGCTTTCTGTTTGTCATCACCGCCATGTTGTTTTTTATGAAAAAAGACAACTGGGGGATGGTGGCTGCAGTTGCTGTTGTGATCTCGGAGGTGGTAATTATAATGAGCTGGAAAGATGCCAGGTTTGGAACTATCCCCAACGTGCTGATTTTAGCAGCAGCTTTCTTTTCATTTACAGCAGTACGGTTTGAAAACACTTTCCGGGCAGATGTTCAACAGCAATTTCTTTCCAACAACAGTTTACCAGCCAGTTTACTTACCGAAGCGGATTTGCAGCCATTGCCAGCGCCGGTGCAAAGATATTTACATTATACCGGGGTGGTAAATAAACCAAAAGTAAAAAACGTAAGGATCGTGTTTGAAGGACAAATGCGGAGCAGGGGAAAGGATTGGTTTAAGTTCCGTTCTGTTCAATACAATTTCTTAGATGAACCCGCAAGGTTGTTTTTTATAAAAGGAAAAATGTTTGGTGTTACCGTACCCGGGTATCATCACTACTTACAACAAAAGGCAGTGATGGATATACGATTATTTGGTTTGTTTGGAATTGTAAAAATGGATGGAGAGGAAATGAATAAAACAGAAACAGTAACCTTTTTTAATGATATGTGCCTGATGGCTCCTGCAACTTTGATTGATAAACGCATCAGATGGGAAGCCATTGATGATACAAAATCAAAAGCCATTTTCACCAACGGAAATATCAGCATCACCGCAATCCTGTATTTCAATGAGAAGGGACAGTTGATCAATTTTACTTCCGATGACCGGTATGATGTAAACGAAAAACTATGGATACCATTTTCCACCCTGGTGCATGAGTATAAAAAATTTGAAAACCATAACCTGTTGTATAAAGGAGATGCGGTATGGCATTACCCTGAAGGGGAGTTTGTATATGGGAAATTTTTACTGAAAGATATTGAGTACAACGGAAACGAATTTAAGAATTGAAACCAGGAAAGCTGGTGATACCATTCTGTTATGATTAACCCTTTCAGCAGACAGGCGTAAGCAGATAATTAAATAATGAGAAGGATAAGGAAATTTATTAAATACTCTCTTATTTTTTATGCAATCATTGCATTGGTGTATTGGATATTCATCCGCCCTGTGCATATGAGCTGGGGTGCCACCGCTGCAGAACAACAGATGAAATTCCCGGCCGACGAATTTATTTCCCCCGACAGAATTGTTACCACGCGAGCCATTGCTATTCATTCCTCTGCAGAAAAAATATGGCCATGGATCGCACAAACCGGGCAGAACCGTGGCGGCTTTAACAGTTATTACTGGCTGGAAAATTTATTTGCCGCCAGCATGCACAATGCAGATTCCATCGTACCGCAGTGGCAGAACCCGGTTCCCGGTGATACTATTTATTATGGAGAAGGAGAGGGTTATGAAATGATATCGTTTGTAAAACGAAATGAATACTATGCGTTAGGCGGATGGACATTCTATCTTGATTCCCTGGATACTGATCATACAAGATTAATTGTCCGCTATCCGTCTATGGAAGTAAAACAAAGTGTTTTGATGAGGGCTTACTACTACGGTTTGTTTGAGCCACTGCACTTCATTATGGAATCGGGAATGATGATGGGGATTAAACAGAGGGCGGAAGCAAAATAAAAACGGGATGAAGAACACAGTTATTTCAAACAAAACAGCAGCATACAACGGCGCTTTGATTGCGGTGGCAGGTGTATTTGCCTATTCGTTTGCAGTGATGTTGTATACAATCATCCGTACTTCTGTAAGTATCTGCAGCATTATGCCATCCCCGGAACGCAGCAAAATCTTATGGGCCAGTGGTTTTTCGGTTGCTTACTCGGTGGGCGTGTTTTCTTTCCTTATGGCGATGGTTTCATCAATGGCTGGTGCGGTGGCAGGAGTAATATTGAGAAGAGTATTGTTGTGGCTCAATCCGGATGTACATCTCAGCAAATCAATATTAATAAGCAGCATTGTTTCGTTGGTTCTTTTGTTGTTGCTTTACCTTGTACTTTATATACTTTTGAAGGAAAGGATTACGCTTCAGTATGCCGGAACGTTTTTGTTTTGGTATGTATTCCCGGCGGTGATCTTTTTTATTGCTGTTTTGATAGGTGGAGCAGTATTCAGCAACAGCTTAATGAAAGAGAAGACGAATAAAACGCCCAAGGATTGAGCAATCACCCGGTAATGGTGTACCAGATCGCTATCGTCCGAAACGGGTAATGATAAATGCTCTTCGGCAATAATTCTCCCAAAACGAAGACCGAAAATTTGACTTTTTTTGCTGACATTTTTTTCCTGCCACTCCGACAAATTTTCATTTTTTCAGGCAACAAATTCCAATGGCACAGGGGTTGATTTCCGGATTTTAAAATCAATTTATTAACCATTAAAAAGAAGGTAATTATGACACTGGTAAAAAGAAATGGAACCCTGGTGAGTCCATTGCCAATGCTCTTTGATGATTTCTTTAATCGGGATTATTTCAATTGGGGAACCTCCAATTTCTCCGACACCAACACCACGATTCCGGCGGTTAATATCAAAGAAACTGCTGAGAATTATGAAGTGGAAGTGGCAGCACCCGGCATGACAAAAAAAGATTTCAAGGTGGAACTGGACGGAAATACGCTGACCATCAGTTCCGAAAAAACCCATCAGCAAGAGGACAAGGAAGGTGAGCGTTATGCCCGCAGGGAATTCAGTTACCAATCTTTCCAGAGAACATTCACCTTGCAAAAAGAGGTGGTAGATATTGATAAGATTGAAGCAAAGTATGAAAATGGATTATTGCTCCTGCTCATCCCTAAAAAAGAAGAAGCCAAACAAAAGCCGCCAAGGCTGATTCAGATTTCTTAATTAAATGCTTCTTCGCCTCAAAAGTTGCCTTGATGAAAGGCAACTTTTGTTTTTGAAAAAAATTGAAGTCATCTGAAAAATGCCAGGTAATTGCGCCTCGGTTACAAAAAATACAGCAGGTAGTGGTTTAATATACGAAATTAGTATAGCGTAATGCAGCAGAAGCTTTTTTGATCGATGCCAGCATTAATAATTTCAATCTCACAGATGTTATTATATTATGGAGACGCAATTTTATATCACGATAACATTAAAGACGCATAAAGGTCTTGAAACCTTTGCAAAATTTTTCATAGGAAACCATCGTGATCTTGCTTTGAATATTTTCAGGCAGCTTAAAGGCTCACCCAATGTCAGTGAAAAAAATGTTCTGTATTTTGAATTTATGGAGACGGAAAAAGGGCTGCCTGTAAATCTTGATTTTATTGCCTGTACCCTGGATCAATTGGCTGAAAATTGCCGCATCATTACAAAGGAATTATTCATTTCAGAAAATCTTGAAGGCAACTAGTCAGCAATGAGGTAATCATTTTTCGAAATGCGGTCCAGCGACTTTCTGCAGTATAAAAGAATGTCGGTCTTTGCTATTTCAAATTCCAATCAGTATCATTGCACACGGCTCACCGGGCCGCTGCAGGAAAATGTATCAACGAATTGCACATATTGCTTTAGTGGTTAAAGACTATGATGAAGCTATTGAGTTCTATACCCAAAAACTCGACTTCGAGGTACTGGAAGATACTAAACTAAGCGAGGATAAAAGGTGGGTAATGGTTGCACCCAAAGGGGCGAAAGAATGTTGCCTGGTACTTGCAAAAGCTGCTAACGAAAGACAGACCGGCAGTATTGGAAATCAAACCGGAGGGCGGGTTGGATTTTTTCTCTTTACGGATGATTTTTGGAGAGATTATCATAAAATGATGGGCAGGCAGATAAATTTTGTGAGCACGCCAGCCACTTTTGAATACGGAAATGTCGCTGTTTTCGAAGACTTATATGGCAATTTGTGGGACCTGATTGAGCCAAATGAAAATAATAAAGGACTGATGAAGTCTTCATGATTGAGTGAGGGCGTTGAGCGTTGAACGTTCAACGAGGTCAACCAAAATGCAACTGTTTTCACGCTTCGACATTTACATCCATACAGCCACTGCATCAAAATTATTTTGTACTTCAATATTGACCAGGATTTGCTCAACAGACAGCATCCCCGGTTAACTAAGATTCCAATATTCCATAAACGATGTATTGATCAGCGGCAATTTCAAATTATTTTACCTAAACGACGTTAATAATTCAGGATCAGAATATCAAACAGATGATTAAGAAATACGCCGTATTGATATGCCTGTTGGCTTCAGCGGTATTACTGATAATAGCAACATTCAACTATCCCGGCGGCTCAATAGTCGACAAAAACTCTTCAGGTTTTGCCTGGTCTGAAAATTTCCTGAGCAACCTGTTTTCCATGCAGGCGATCAACGGTTCAGAAAACCGTGGCTGGATCTGGGCTCTTATTGGAATGGCATTTCACTCGGTTGGTTATGGAATTTTTTTTATCCATATGTCGAAAAAAATTCCTTCAGTACGATGGGCCGGCATTTTAAAAATTATCGGCGCTGCAAACATCATATTTATTTTCTTAATTGCAACACCCTTGCATGACCTGGGAACAATTTCAATCGTCTTAACATTGACAGGCTTATTTGTAATTACCGTATTTATCCTGAAGACAAAACTCCTTTTACTTAAATTCTGTTGTATTGTCTGCTTATTGACTTATTACTGTTTCTTTTTCCTCTATGGTTTTGGTATGCTGGGTCCGGCAGTAATCCTGCAGAAAGTATATATTATTTGCTCGATGCTGCTGGTTTTAGGTCTTGAGTATTTTACCAGGTATGAAGACTTTAAACCAATGAAACCGGTGGTACAAAAGGAATTGGCAGCTGACCATTAACATTCGGCTTGCTGCAACGCGGGCTGACGAATTTAATCCCGTAATTAATCGCTCGCTGTTCTATCTGGCTTTTATAGAACAGAATGGTTTAAGATAAAAATAGGAATTCCTGATTTGGAAAATGTAATTTTAGTTGATAGGCATTTTGATAAGCGTATAGACAAGGCTGTTCAAATATTGAAAACAATTGCTGTAAAAGGCAATCATGAAGATAAAATAATAGCAGCAGAATATCTTTCTGATTTCGGTAGTTTAGCGAACTTGGCAGGGCTCAAAGCTTATTCGTCCGACTTATTGGTTGTGAGGTCATACCAATGATTATTTACAATTAAATGCAAAACGCACAACAGAAATTTTGTAAAATCAAATCTGATATCCAGGACTCATAAATTCAGGTGAATAATTTAAAAAGATATATCGAATCGTTAACAGATTTATCGGAACAAGGCTGGGAGGTTTTATCTTATTGTCTGACTGAAAGGCTATTTAAAAAAAACGAAATTTTATTGAAGGAAGGGGAAATCTGCAACTCAATATATTTTGTCAGTTCAGGAGTTTGCAGATCATTTTACAACCAGGATGGGAAAGAAATCAATACTGCTTTTTATTTTGAAAATGAGTTTACGACAAATATCAAGAGCCTGAGAGCATCAACAAGGTCAGAATACATTATTAAGGCGCACGAAAAAACCAGGGCGGTTGTCATTGACAAGTTTAAATTATTAGATGCTTACAAACAGTCCCATCAAATTGAAACATTTGGGAGAATGGTATTAGAACTGATTGTGGCGAAACAGGAAGAACATTCCGGCAGTTTCAAACTGCTAACCCCTATGGAAAGATTTAATGCATTAGTTTCCCAGCACCCTGACTTTCTGCAAAGAGTTTCACTGACTCAAACAGCATCCTATCTGGGAATCAGTCGTGAGACATTAAGTCGTTTTCGGGCTAAAAAAAAGTGAATTTTGTGATTTTTGACGCAGGTTTGTGATGTTCCGGATTTCCAACTTTGTGTACAATTTAAAAAACAACACAAATGAAAAATTCAGTTTTAGTACAAACCTTCATCGAACAGATCTGGAATAAAAAGTCGTTTCAATTACTCGATAACTTATTACATCCGGCGTTTAAAGATCATTCCTTGTCACCCATTCTATCTCCGGACAAAGAAGGACTGATAAAATGGATTACTGCAACAGGTATTTCCTTTGAGCACACAACGACGATCGAAGACCATGTGTCTGAACGTGACCAGGTAATGTTGAGGATAAAAATGAAATTAAGGCACATCGGCAATTGGCGTGGCATTGAACCCACAGGAATCGAATTAAGCACCTCAGGGTACAGGCATTTTAAAATCAAGGATGAAAGAATTATTGAACACTGGGCCTTAATTGATGGGGAAAACATAGCGAATATGCTGAAAAAAGCATCTCACGGTTGTGCAGTTACCGCATAAAAATCACCGGAGTAAATTTGATAAGGTTTCAAAGCCAGGAAATATTATGAGAAGGACCCTCAGTATTATTAGATCGCTGTCAGCAGGTCTTGTCGGCTTCATTTTATTTGTCTTTTTGTTGTGGCCATTTCGAGTTTCGGTTTTTAATCAGCAGCGGCTATAGCCTGCGCATGATTTCCGCCATTCTGCAGCGAGTCCTGCTCCCTGATCGTATTACTTAAAGTATGTTGTAGGAATTGAGGAGGCTGTATCGAAGGTTGAATGCTTCAGTGCCTGTTGATGGAAATGAGGTTACTCATTGACGAATGATCTTTCCATCTTCCATTTCTATCATTCTGCTGGTTCGGGCTGCAAATTCGGGGTCGTGGGTGACTATGAACAAGGTTTGATGAAACTTAACCGATAAATCTTTAAAGATGTCAAAGACAAGCTTACTGTTTTTTTTATCGAGGTTGCCTGTGGGCTCGTCTCCCATAATGATCAAAGGATTATTGATCAAAGCTCTTGCGATGGCTACTCGCTGTTTTTCTCCTCCTGAAAGGAGGTTCGGTTTTTTGTTACTCAGGTTTTCTATACCGAGCACATTCAGCCATTTCAATGCATCAGTTTCAATTTCTTTATTCGTATGTCGGTTTAATTTCAGCCCGGGCAGCATAACATTCTTTAAAACACTGAATTCGTTCAGCAGGTAATGAAACTGAAATACAAAACCTACCTTTTCATTTCGCACTTCAGCAAGCCTTGAACCCGGTTTGCCGGTCATCACTTCTCCTTCCACCAGCAGGGTTCCTTCATAATCTGTATCCATGGTGGACAGGACATATAACAATGTGGATTTACCGCAGCCCGATTTGCCCATCAATGCAACAAACTCGCCTCTGTTAACGGTAAAACTGATATCATTCAATACCGGAACATTTAGTTGTTCATGGAATGTTTTACTGATATGCCTGGCTTCAAGAACGATGTCGCTCATATTATTTGCCTCTTATAATGATCACAGGATCCACTTTGCTGGCTTTTACGGCAGGGAATAATCCCGACATATAGGTAGTGACCAGCGAAAACAAAATGCCGATAAGATAATACATGGGATTATAATTGACAGGGTAGGTGGTAATGGACGGAAGTGATGGGAAATTAAATGGTATGGTATCGATGATAAGCGACAACAGGTAACCAAAGATCAACCCGATTGTGCCGCCAAAAATGCCGATGCTCAAAGCAATCATTAAAAATATTCTCTTTACATCCGTGCCCGAAAATCCCGTGGCTTTCAGAATAGCAATAGAATCCATTTTTTCATAAATCAGCATATTTAAAATGTTATAAATGCCAAACCCGGCTACAATGAGTAAAGTGATTCCCACGACAAAAGATATCAATGTTCTTATGGAACTGCCGGTTTCAAACTCACTGTTTGCAGTTTGTATGTCAATGGCCTGTAAACCAAACAAACGTTTATACTCCTTTGCCACAGCAGGTGCATCATTGATATCATGTAGTTTCACTTGTATGTCAGTAACATAATTGGCTGGCCTGCCCGATATTTTTTGTGCGGTTGCGATAGAAGTGTATGCCTGAACTTTATCAAGATCTCTTATACCGGATTGATAAAAACCAATCAGTTTCAGTGGAAATATCTCAGCTGCCGTAGTAGTGACATAAACAATGTCGCCGATATCCACCAGTAGCTGTTCGGCCAGTGGCCTGCCAAGAATAATACTATTCGGAATGATGTTTAAGTCGCTGCCTGACCCGCCACTAACGTATTCGTAGAAGTTGAACAATTTATTTTCTACCTGTGGATTGATACCATCAATAACACCGGCAATACGCACATTGCCCTGGTTGAAAAATGCGGGTGAATGAAGTTTTGGTGAAGTGCCCCGCACCCTTTTGTCTTCAACAATAGTTTTGATAATGGCTTCGCTGTTATAAATTTCTTCGCGGATATTGGCGGCTTTTACTGACGAAATAAAGTGATAAGCTTTGTCATACCCCCGGGCATTGGCGATGGGTTGAAAAGGATTCTGTTCTATTTCATTGTATAGGCGGATGTGAGGAGTCCGGTTTAGAATCAGTCCGTCGAGCAATGTGTTTAAACCCGTCATAAATCCCAGCAGCGCAATGAACATAGTAATGCTGAATGTAACGCCAATCGCTGCTATTAACGTTTGCCTCCACCTCGCCAGCAGGAGGGATATCGCAATCTCTGTATTCAACTTATACTTCATCAGAGTGGCTTTTGTATTTCGTCATCCTTGCTTAAGCCATTGACTATTTCCACGCGCTGGTAATCTTTCAACCCCGTGACTACTTTTCTTTTCTCTCCGTTTTTGAGTAGTACGTAATCACCATCCATCAGGTAAGCACGGGGAATTGTCATTGCATTTTCTTTTGTGGTAATAAGGATGTTGGCTTCAACGGTTAAATTGGGAAAGAGCGTTGCCGGCCTGGAAGTAAAGATTGCTTCCACCTCAAATGACCTGGAGCGGTCATTCATTATTGGCTGAATACCGGATACTGCCGCTTCAAATACCTGCCCCCGGTAGCTATCCATGCTCAGGAACACCTTCTGCCCAGGCTTAATATTACCGATGTCGTATTCATCCACCTGCAATTTGATCACGAATTCGTTGACGTCGCCAATGATGGCCAGTGGTGTTTGCGGGTTTACCATTTCACCTGGTTCTTTTAATATCTTATACACTTTGCCGTTCTGCCGGGACTTGATGGTATAATCATTACTTAATGCATTTGAAATCTGCAGATTTTTTACCGACTGCTGTGCCGCAAAATCAATTTCTTTTTTCAGGTTATTGTATTGCAGCAGCGCAGCCTCGTAAGCTTCTGAAGAATTCTTCCATGCAAGCTCTCTTTGTTCGAGTTCGTTACGTGAGCCTATTCCTTCTTTCCATAAATTTTGCTGGCGAGAGAGTAAAGCAGAATCGTTTTGCTTTTTTGCAAGCGCAACGGCGATATTTATTTTCAATTGGCTTAACCTGTCGGCATTGGCGGAGGTCGAAGAATAGCTGGCAGCGATTCTTGCATTTTCGGAGCTCAGTTTCGAAACTTCATCTGCCAGGGTCATAATGATGTCTCCGGCATGTACGGTGTCGCCTTCCGTCACTGATGTTTTTTCAATAAGGCCGTTAACCTTGGAAAACACTTCATATTGATTTCTACTCTTAACAATGCCGGAAGCATAAGCTGATTCTGTAATGTTTTGAACAACCGGCCGGATCAGTTCTTTACTTTTCCGGTTGCAGGCGCAAAGAACCAGCATGGCTGCTGAAAAAAACCATTTCATTAATTCAAATTAAATGTTCAGTATCTGATCGGATATGATATTGGTCAGCAGGAACGATGAGCAAGATCAATAACTCCGGAATATTGTATAAGTAGGTTAAAGAGCGTCAGGCCTTTCCTCGCATATTCTTCCGGGTTTCCCATGCCAATACTTTCGCCTTCCTCTCCCCTGAATATAACCCCGAATGCAATCTCACCGGAGGGCGGGTAGTATTTTCTCTTTATAAGGGATCCGATTCGATATTGAATTAAGAGGAATGGTGGTGTCAGCGTCTGGGCGGATTTAAAAGTCATACCGTTAAACGCGCGCCCCTTGCACATGGTTGACTTCCGTTTCCTTTTACACTTCTTCCACTTCATTTTTTTTTCTGCAAAACGCAGCAGCTCAACTAACAACTAACAACTAACAACTAAGAACTAAGAACTAAGAACTAAGAACTAACAACTAAGAACTAACACCCCCACCAGTTCTCACCTTATCACCCATCGCAATTTAATATTTACATGGTAATAACAATGTTTCCTTTTTTGTGCCCCTTTTCAGCATACCCATGTGCTTCTGCAATCTGCTCTACCGGGTAGGTTCTGTCAATTACTGCTTTGAATTTACCGGCTTCAATAAGATTCTTTAGAAAAACAATGTCGGCTGCTGCATGACTGATTACACCTGTGATCACTTTCCACCTGCCGGTGATGGAAATCCATAAACCCTGCATCATTTCCAGCATTCCTGCGGCGCTTAAAATCATTTTGCCATTTTTTGCAAGTGATTTTAATGAACGTGAAACAGATATGGTATTCACTGTGTCAAATATTACATCATACTTTTCTCCGGTTTCATTAAAATATTCTTTTGTATAATCAATCACTTTATCAGCGCCAATGGATTTTACTAAATCAATATTTGAAGTGCTGCACACCGCCGTTACAATTGCTCCATACGATTTTGCCAGTTGAACCGCCGCACTACCCACAGCACCGGAAGCACCTACGATGAGAACTTTTTGATTGGGCGTTATCATTGCCTTTTTTATAAAATGCAATGCTGTAACTCCGCCAAAAGGAATAGCTGCTGCTTCATTGTGCGAAATATTAGCAGGTTTAAAAGTCACTGATCCGTCTTCAGGCAGACAAATATATTCCGCATATGCTCCAAAACGCATATCGGTATGACCAAACACTGAATCACCTGCTTTGAATTGCCTGACACCTTTACCTGCACTTTCCACTTCACCTGAAAAAACACTTCCAAGAATGTTAACCTTCGGCTTTAGCAAACCAAAAATAAACCTCACGGCAAATGGGTCGGCTTTTCGCAAACGTACATCACCTGAATTAACGGCACTGGCTTTAATCCGTAAAAGAATTTCATTGTCCTTTGGCACCGGCTTGGTTACTTGCTTAATCCGGAGAACTTCCGGTGAGCCATACCTGGTATAAACTGCTGCTTTCATTTTTTTTGTATTTGAAAATTGAAAATTTATAATTGAAGAATTAAAATTGATTTAACTACACCTGGGTGCAATCAACCTTGTTTACTCGGTATTCTTTACAATTGCCCCGGCGTTTAAATGCAACAGTCCGCGGAATAATATAAGCTACTGTTTTCATCACCATTTTTATAAAGTTGATAATGTGAAGATAGGCTGGGGAATCAGTAGCAAACAGTCAGCAACATGTCAGATAAAGACAAAAGAGAAGCTGCATCAAAAGTAAAATAAGACCACCTTTTTATTTTCAGTTTTTGCAGGTAGACATATACACCATTGACGTGTAAAAAATGGAGGGTCAAAAGCCATTTGAAACAATCTTTAAGGTCAGATACCGCACAGCTGACGATGGTAAAAATTTGGCATAACCGGCAGGCCTTACTTCCGAAATTCTGGTCCACGCTGAAGCAGATGACCTGCAGCGCCAGATGAGCTACATCGGACCCAGATCCGCATAATTGAAATATAGGCTCTACACCCTACCTTTACCTGCCTGCTGCCAGGTTCAACCGCTAACTACCCGGATAGGACAGACGCCAGTAATAACAAACGATGCAAGTCATTCAAATCTTTGTTAATTCAATTTAATAATCATGAGTACTTTACAATTAAAAGACGGAACAGAAATTTATTACAAAGATCAGGGAGAAGGACCAGTATTAATGTTTCATCACGGTTGGCCATTGTCTTCGGATGATTGGGATGCCCAGGTGATTTTCTTTTTGCAGAAAGGCTTTCGGGTAGTCGCCCACGATAGGAGAGGGCATGGGCGGTCAAGTCAGAATATTTACAACCATACCATTGATCAGTATGCCTCCGATGCAGCAGAACTGGTTTCCTTTTTAAACCTGAAAGACGTTGTTCACATCGGCCATTCTACAGGTGGTGGCGAGGTGATTCGCTATGTCAGCAAATATGCCAATGGCAGGGCAAAGAAAGCAGTTTTAATAAGTGCCATACCACCAGTGATGGTACAAAGTGCAGGCAACCCGGATGGTGTGCCAATAGCTGTTTTTGATGGTATCAGGGAGCAGACGTTAAATAACAGAAGTCAGTTTTATTATGATCTGACATTTCCTTTTTATGGCTACAACAGGGAAGGAGCAACGGTGAAGGATGGTGTACAGCGAAACTGGTGGCGCCAGGGAATGATGGGAGGAATTGTTGCACACTATGATGGCATCAAAGCTTTTTCCGAAACGGACCTGAGCGAAGATTTGAAAGCCGCAGACATCCCGGTTTTATTACTTCATGGCGACGATGACCAGATCGTGCCCATTGCAAATTCTGCAATTAAGGCAGCGAAGCTTCTGAAAAAAGGGAAACTAATTACTTATCCCGGGTTCCCGCATGGAATGCCCACGACAGAGCATGCTACTATTAACAAGGATATATTGGAATTTATAAATTCATAATCCTGGCATAAGAATCGTATTGGCGATGGCGGGGCGAAAATTGTATTCTCTCCAGTCGTTAATCCATAGCATTTCGAAATGTGCATACATTTTGAATGTCCCGCCATCTCCAATTACCTTAAACGGTGAAAAAATTTGCCGAATCTATTCAGGTACATTTTAAATACAGTCATGAGCCAATGCGATCGTGCTGGAGTGGAATAATCGAAGGTATCACAAGCGATACGATCCCGATTTATGACATGAACTATGAATTACACCGAAGTTATACAGTCAATTACCAGGATTGCTGACAAGAATGTTCTTTTCTCCAGGTAGTCGAACAATGTATATAACCAATTCAGGAAATGACATTTTGAATGGAACTTTAAATAGTAACGTGTCGCGAATAACATTGGGCTGAGCCCAAAAAAGGGCCGGCTAATAAATCCTGATCGACATAATTCTGGTCATCAATAGAATCGCGGCTTTTCAACTTCAGAATAAAATCCGGTAAAATGTTAACCGGCCGGCCGGACACCATTAATACGGAAACCCGACCGCACTCAGCCGTTCATGTAAGCGTTAATCTTATTAGAACCTGGGTATGGATATTTCCCTTAATATTTTATCGGATCAGGAAATTGAATTGTACAATGCTGCAGTTGCATTAAAGAGAACAATCGATGAGCAGTTGGAAGCAATTGACCAGCTCGGGATTTCAACGAAGTATCAACGTATACTTCAACAATATTTTGACCCGCGAGTTCGACTGACGATTTTCTGGTTAAAATTGATAAGTAGACATTGTTCTTATCAACAAAGGCTAGCTAAACGCAGATCATTCTTTTAAGCTTGAAAATCCGGAATAGAAATAATGAAGCACGAAAGGATTTCAATCCTTCCAAAACAGCTTTTATTCATCAGGTAATGTAAAGAATGAATAATTCAATCAGACCTGAGTCCCCGGTTGCACATTTCATAACAGGATTCTGTTACTAATGCTTCTTTCTTTGCCCTGGCGCATACTGCTTTGCAGATTTAGCACCCGTTGCCTTTTTTGCCTGACCGGGAGGAACATTTTTACTTGTATGATAGTTTTTCGTGCAGGAAAATAAAACACCAATAATTATTAATGGTAATACAAAGGTTTTTAATAAGCTTTTAAAAACCACCAGCTGCTTTAAAAAAGTTTTCATAGTTCATTTCAAACGTTGTTCGCGCTAATTTATTTGACACAGCAGCATGAGTGTATCGGAATCCTCGGATTTTTTTTTGCACATTTTCTTTTTCCAATGATCCTATTTATCCTATTTGAAAATGGGTGGAGTGCAATAATCTTTAGTAAAAAAAATCTTTGTCCAATTTCCTTTTGCGTATCAGAAACTAATACATACAAGGAGTTGCTATTTGTTACAGTATTCAAAAGAAATCATATTAGTGCCAGGGCGGGCCCTACTACTCAAAGGCGATTGAAAATACCATTAAACCGGCTTATAAAAAATTGCATGACTTTATTGTTGCTGAGGATGTTCCAAAAGCAAGGACAACGTCGGGTTTGTCAGGTAAGAAGATTTCACGAATTTGCTGTCGAATGAGTTTAGCAGAAAGACTAAAATCTTCAATTTCGTCCCCGCCCGCCGCTTGAATTTTTCTGTTATCACTGCGGTAGGCTGTTCCACCCGTCGCCGGCGATAATTTTCTACCTGCCCCGCAACAAGCGATTAACAAAAAATCCTCACTTTTGAAAGATGAAAATATTAATCAATAAAAGGTGGTCCCTGGTTATTTTACTTTTTGTTTTCCTTATAGCAATGAATGCAACAGTGATGTCTCAATCAAAAACGCAAATGGTCAGACTTGCAAAAATCAAAGTTGATCCTGCACAACTTGATAAATACAACGCTGCACTGAAGGAACAAATGACTACGGCAATTAAAGTTGAGCCGGGTGTACTGACTTACTATGCCGTGTCGGATAAAAAAGACCCTTCCAGCATTACTATATTGGAAATTTATGCCGATACCAGCGCATATAACCTGCATATCACGACACCTCATTTCAAAAAATACAAGGATGTTGTGAAAGATATGGTGAAGTCATTGGAACTGGTCGATGTTAATATAGTTGGCGTCGCAAAAAAGCGTGATCATTAACCTGTGCATGTAAGATGGATTGTATGAGAAAAGTCGATGTAAAAGGATGGCGACCGATATTTTGATCTTAATGGCAGGTTCATGGACTTCTAATTCAAGTTTATTCGCCGATTTTATATGAGCGCAATTCATTCTTACAGAAATTCTCTTGCCATTCCTTCATTGATAGTCATTGCACTGACATTTGTATATTCCTGGCTGGATAGCAGAAATTATATCAGCGAATGGTTGACGCCGGAAGCCATCATTCATTTATCGCTGATTGCTTCATTGATCTATTGTTTAGCAATGAGTTTTATTTGCCTGCCCATTCTGCTTACGGGATTCAAGACGATTGGTCGAAATAAAATACTTACTACGATCTGCTGGTTTCTGCTTCCTGTATCATTAATGATTGCTTTTATTATACGGGCGATCTCTTATAACATGAAGTATCATGATTCCAATTTCGGAGTTGTATACCTGACTATATTGAACCTCCCCTTTATTACGGGATTGATTATATCTTATGCAAAATTCCGACGGAAGCAGAGAATAGAGACAGAGGGATAATGGCTTTTTAGCAGGGGAAAGGCATGCCTTGTCTCTATTAAAAACAGGATACAGGATACGCAATCCTTGAAGAATATGCAGGAGGAGAAAGCCCAAACTGAAGCGGAGAATCTGCATGCCCGCTGCCAACCTGGGAACAATCAACAAAAGCGCTATACAGAACATAACTCATAATTTCGCGCTATATCTTTTTAAACTAACAACTAACAACTAACAACTAACAACGAGCAACGAACAACGAACAACGAACATGAATGAGATTGAAATAGAAAAAGTAAGATTGAGCGATATTGGTGAACTGCAAAATATCAGCATTAAAACATTTTCCGACACCTTTTCAGCCGCCAACACCCGTGAGAATATGAAAAAATATATCGATGAAAATTTTTCATTTAAAAAATTGACGGAAGAACTGAATGATGAAAATGCGGAGTTCTATTTCGCCAGGCTTGATGGAGTGCCGGTTGGCTATCTTAAACTGAATTACGGCAAATCGCAGACGGAAATGAAGATGGAAAACGCACTTGAAATAGAAAGAATATACGTTGTTTCTGAGTATCACGGGAAAGGAATAGCGCAGTTCCTGTACAATAAGGCAATGGAACGGGGGCGCGATAAGAATGCTGACTATATCTGGTTGGGTGTGTGGGAAGAGAATCACCGGGCCATCCGGTTTTATAAAAAAAATGATTTCGTTGAATTCGACAAGCATATTTTCAGGTTGGGGAATGATGAGCAAACTGACCTTATGATGAAGCTTCAACTGAAAGAAAATACAAAGGGCTGAATATATTGACTGATTGCTGAAAGATGGCCTTTGAAGTGACATGATTTCAAATCTATAGGGTGATATGAAAAAAGCAGATGATTTTTTTCAGACTTTAATCAGGAAAGATCAAAGTCCCGGAGTGACTTATCACTTCTTTAACAAGGAGAAGTTAATCTATAGTTTTCGCGGCGGATCTGCGGATATTAAGTCTGGTATGGCAGTTACGGGCGCTACTACATTTAACGCCTTTTCTGTCACAAAAACATTTACTGCGCTCGCTATCCTGCAATTGCAGGAACACGGGAGACTGGATATCGATCAATCTGCAAAAAGCTACTTACCGGAATTTCCATACGGTGCTGAGATAACAATCAGGAATTTACTGACACATACTGCAGGAATCCCCAATCCCGTTCCACTTCGTTGGATACATCTTGCTGAAGACGACGCTTCTTTCAGCCGTGACCGTTTCTTTGAAGAGGTAATGGCTACAAATAAAAAATTGAAATCATTGCCCGGGCAAAAGTTTGTCTACACCAATCTCGGGTATTTTTTATTGGGCCGGATCATCGAAAATATATCTGGTCTAAGGTATGAGGAATACATACAAAGAAATATTCTCGATTTGCTGAATTTGAAAACTGAATCGCTTGGATTTACTATCTCCGATATTTCAAAGCATGCCAAAGGCTATATCAAAAAAAACAGCTTTTTAAATCTGGTACTGGGTTTTTTTATCGATAAGTCGAAATATATGTCGCCGGCTGAAGGAGCCTGGAAGCCTTTCAAAACTTATTATATCAACGGGACTTCCTATGGAGGATTGATTGGTACTGCAGGCGCATTTGTAGTTTATCTGCAATCACTGCTTGATGCAAATTGTCCGTTGATTTCAACAGATTGGAAAAAGAAAATGCTTTCAGAGAACCTTACAAGTGATAGTAAGCCATCGGGGATGTGTATGTCCTGGTTTACCGGAAATATCAAAGGACATCAGTATTTTTCGCATGCCGGTGGCGGCGGAGGTTATTATTGTGAAATCCGACTGTACCCGGACCTGCAGCGCGGAAGCGTGATCATGTTCAACCGGACTGGTATGAACGACGAACGTTTTCTGAATAAGATTGATCCATATTTTTTATAGGTTCCCTAAAATGCCCGGTTACCAAACTGATCTCTCACGTATATGAAAATTTATTTTGTCGATTCTTTTACACGGGAAAAATTTAAAGGCAATCCTGCCGCAGTTTGTTTTTTAGAGGATGAACTTCCGGATTCAACGATGCAGGATATTGCGATAGAGATTGGCTTTTCTGAGACTGCCTTCGTAAGCAAGGGAAACGGTGATAAATACCGGATCAGATTTTTCACTCCAAAAAAGGAAATTCCTTTGTGCGGTCATGCGACTTTAGCGGCATCAAAAATTATGTTTGATCAAAGCGATAGGCAGGAAATCCGTTTTATTAATTGCGAGGATACCGAGCTTCATATCGGGAAGGCAGACGATAAAATTGTGATGCAGTTCCCTGTGTATGACACAGAAGAAATATCTGTTCCCCGGACATTGTTGAATGCGCTAGGAATAACGGAGATGGAGAACAGCAGGCTTAGTGAAAGAAATAAGATCATTCTTATTGAGATCGATAATGCAGAAAAACTTGCCTCATTGCGGCCGGATTACATGGCGTTGCTTACGTCCTATACTGGTATCAATGGTGTGTTGGTCACATCAGTTTCCACAGACAATGTATATGATTTTCATTACAGGTATTTCTGGCCATGGGCGGGAACAAATGAAGATCCGGTTACCGGAGGCGTGCAAACATTTCTTACAAAGTACTGGGCAGAAAAACTGGGCAAAACAAGATTAAACTGTTTTCAATCATCTGAGAGAACAGGATATATGACAACTGAATATCGTGATGATAAAGTATTGATTTATGGTGATGCAGTCATCATTCTCGAAGGTGAAATGAATGCCTGATGCGTTTACTTCTTAATAAAATATTTGTTTGTGAATCTAAGTCTCGAGCTGGCAAAAGAGGACTTAAAGCCTGTTTTTGAAAACCTCATGCAATTGTACATCTATGATTTTTCGGAGTTCATACCTACAGATCTGAAGGCCGATGGAAAGTTTGCTCCTTATCCTGCGTTGGACAGCTATTGGGAGCAACCTGGAATAAGATTTCCTTACCTGGTAAAATCAGCCGATACCATTGTAGGTTTCGTACTGGTCAGGCAAATTATCTCCGAAGAAAAAAACTATTTCTCCATCGCGGAGTTTTTCATTCTGCGAAGTCACAGACGAAAAGGATGGGGAAGTATTGTTGCACAACTGGCTTTTGATCTCCATAAAGGGAATTGGGAAGTTTATCAATGGAACACCAATCTGCCTGCGCAACTTTTCTGGCGTACAGTAATCACCAGGTATACCGGGGGTGATTACTATGAATTTTCCCGTGATGGAAAATTGGTCCAGGTATTCTACAACCAGTGATAAGGTAAGAACTGCCAGGACATAATAGACTGCGCCTGAAAATTAAAAAAAATTTGCGTAGTTAAATGGCTACACATATATTTGTAGTCAAATAGCTACATAATGAATCGGAGAAGAGATGTTTTCCAGGCGATCGCTGATCCGTCAAGAAGGGCAATTCTTCTTTTGGTGGCAACGCATTCGATGACGGCCGGAGCCATAGCATCCAATTTTGATACAGCAAGGCCGACAGTGTCAAAGCACCTGCAGATACTGACCGAATGCGAATTACTCGGGCAGGAGCAGAAGGGCAGGGAGATCTACTACTATATCAATGCAAAAAAAATGAAGGAAGTATCTGACTTTATCGAACCCTTTCGTAAACTCTGGGATGATCGTTTTAACAAACTGCAGGATGTTATGAAAAAATATAAATCAAAAAAATAATTGGCATGGAACTTAAAACAAAGATTGCTTCCGAAGAGGGCAAACAGGATCTCGTAATCACGAGGGAATTTGATTTACCGCTGGACTTATTATTTAAAGCTTATGAAGAGGCCGGGCTTGTTGAACAATGGATGAATACAAAAGTGATAATGCTTGAGAATAAAAAATATGGCGGCTGGCGATTTGAAACCAGTGACCCGAATGGAAATGTGGTATTCAGTGCCAACGGTGTAATACATGAATTTGTTGCCAATGAAAAAATCACACGGACTTTTGAAATGGAGAACTCGCCGTTTGCAGTGCAACTTGAGTTTCTTGAATTTGAGAGTCTGACGGAAGAAACGAGTAAACTGACTATGCAGATCGTGTACCGGACAGTGGAGTTCCGCGACCAGATGTTGAAACTTCCTTTTAAACAGGGCCTGAACATGGCGCATAACCGATTACAGGAAATTGCAGGCAAACTAAAATAAGTAATGATGTCAAAGAGAAACAAGCTCATTTACTGGATTGCTACGATCTGGCTTTCCCTGGGAATGGCAACGAGTGGAATAATGCAGGTGATGAACCATAAAGATGAGGTCACTTTGTTTACGGATCTTGGATACCCGATCTATTTTATGACGATCATCGGTATTTGGAAACTGTTAGGGATCGTCGCAGTTTTGATACCGAAATATCCATTATTGAAAGAATGGGCCTATGCGGGTTTCTTTTTCACGATGACAGGCGCAGTGTTTTCACATTTTGCAATGAATGACGTCGCGAAGGAATATTTCGGACCGATACTGCTGATTGTGCTTACAATTGTCTCCTGGTATTTCCGGCCTGCCAGCAGAAAAGGGATAGCGTCAATGTCGTAATTTTTATCTCCATCCCGCCTTTCATGCGGCTACAAAAAAGATGCTCCTTCGGTAGCATAAAGGTTGGATCTCGTCGCAGAACCAGATGAATTTGACACTTGAATAAGCTAACATATAATTTAATACTTAGAACTTTTAACTTCTGACTTTAAACCTTCAACTTTAAATATTAAACCTTCTACTCCAATGAACACCAATCCACGCGTAGATTTCTATTTCAATAAAGGCCAGTGGCAGAAGGAGGTCGGATTGCTTAGAAAAATCATTCTCGATTGCGGATTAGAAGAAGCATTGAAATGGGGTGTGCCCTGCTATACTTATCAGAACGCGAACATCGTATTGATTCATGATTTTAAAGATTATTGTGCGATGCTTTTCTTCAAAGGCGCGTTACTGAATGATCCGAAAGAAATTCTTATTCAGCAAACAAAAAATGTACAGGCCGCCCGACAGATCCGTTTTAAGGATGCGAAGGAAATTACCAAATTAAAAGCTGATCTGAAGGCTTATGTCTACCAGGCAATCGAAGTGGAGAAAGCAGGAATGAGTGTGAAACTGAAAAAAACAAAAGAATTCGAAATGCCTGAAGAATTTGAGAAACGATTAAATAAAAGTGCTGCGCTAAAAAAAGCATTTTATGCATTGACCCCGGGGCGGCAGAGAGGATATCTTTTGTATTTCGCACAGGCCAAACAGTCGAATACGCGCGAATCGAGGATTGAAAAATATGAGCAGCATATTCTCGACGGGAAGGGGCTGAATGATGAATAGATCAATGTCTTCCTTTATTACTGTAGAAAATAATCTAATAATATCTAAATCGCTTGCCATGAAATTATCAGCAGGTCAGCAGCAGGAACTCATCAACATTTTAAAAGTCCGGTTTGAAAAAAACATGAACCGGCATAAGGGAGTCGAATGGGCAGAAGTAGAAGTAAAGCTGAGATCAAATCCTGGAAAACTAGCATCAATCAATCAAATGGAGATAACTGGTGGCGAACCCGATGTAGTTGGAGCAGATAAAAAGACCGGAGAATTTATTTTCGTCGATTGTGCAGCCGAAAGTCCGAAAGGCCGCAGAAGTGTATGCTATGATCATGAAGCACTCGAGTCCAGAAAAGAGCACAAACCTGAAAACAGCGCTATCAATATGGCCGCTGACATGGGAATAAAGATTTTAAATGAAGAGGAGTACCGGAGCTTACAGGCGTTGGGAAATTTTGATACAAAAACTTCCAGCTGGATTGAAACCACGCCATCTGTACGAAAACTGGGCGGTGCCTTGTTTTGTGATCGTCGGTACAACCAGGTGTTTCTTTACCATAACGGTGCAGAATCTTATTATGCGGCAAGAGGATTTCGCGGTTCGATAAGGGTTTGATGTGGTTTCAATTTTTCAAAAAATTGACTTTTTGTACATTGCTGAGAAGCATCTGTTTCTTTAAAAAAAAGAATCTTTTGGATTTTTCATTACCTGTAAAAGAGGTGTCGGATGGCAAACTGATTACGCTGAAAAAAGGGTTTGGTGACAGATCAAAACACTAGTTTCTTATAAAGGCTTTTATGTATCTGGTACCCGGCGTATTCTTAATTTATCAACTTCTTAATGAAGAGTCATCAGGAATCAATATTTTTCTTTTTGCTGCCGGCGCGGTCATTTGTTTTCTGGCGGTCACCAGGTTTCTCAATTCCGCCGGGACGTATGAAGCGTTACTTATCCGTAAAAGTGAATTCCAGATCATTCAATCGGGTATTTTCACCAGGAATGTACATCGCCTTGAGGTTTCGAAAATCCGATCTTTTTCGTTTTCTTTCAAAGCCGCAATTAACCGGGCATCCGCTCAAAGGAAAAAACCTTGATTACCACGGATTTGAAACGGAATAGAAAGTGATCAACGAAATGCACGGTGATCATCGATTGGCAATCGATTATGATGGCGAATTGATCCTGTTTGGCAGGGATATCGTTTCCTGGGAATATGATGAGATTGTACACATGATTGCTGTAACGACAGGCGGTACGTTCCGGAATGAAGTCCCGGAAACCGGATAACAAATTATTTTATCTTTTCACTTACTGATCACCTGATGTGTCAATCGTGAACCTACTTGTTTTCTATTGTCTTCTGTCGATCATTTACCGTTTATTCTTTAATAATTTTCTTCACCATTTTTAAGTCGCCATAATTTACTTCAAGCATGTACACGCCTGGAGCGAGATCCGGATAGTTTAACGGTATCTTATTCGCACCCTTGATGAGGTTTATACTGTTCGTCGTTTTTAGTTTCGATCCCTGCGCATTGTAAATGGAAATTTGCGCTTTACCTGATTTTGCGGAATTGACAATCGCCATTAATCCCTCATTGAAAGGGTTCGGAGAAACAGAAAAATTCGTAGAATTTAATTTGTCGTTAAATAAAGGTGACTCTGCAATTTTACTTTCTGTTGCCATTGTTGAATCAATGCGTGCAACAAAATTTGAGCCTGCAACTGCAGTAAATCCCGGATATAAAATGATTTTTTCGCGCGCCGTAAAATAGATTGTCGAGCTGCTTTCCCTGATGATCGTATTGCAATCTTCTCCGGCGGCCAATACAGAATTACTGTATATCGAATTTTCCGCACTGGAAAAATCGCCGCACACTTTTTTATATGTTGCAGCAACGGAATTCAATGAGGTAATGTTTTTTTTCTGCGCATGCAGGCAAACCGGTATGAGCATTATAACGATCAGCAAGGGCGAAAGGTGATTAATGTGAGCGAATTCGGTATATTTTTTCATGATGATTTATTTGAATGATGGAGATTATTTCTTCAGCGCATTAATTTCTTCCTGTAATTTTTTGTTCTCCTTGCTTAGTTGAATTACATAAAGGGTGAGTTCTTCAATTTTTTCCATCATGGCTTTATTCATTTCAGCTACTTTCAAACCTTCTTTTTCTACTTCAGCGGCCGGAGCAATTCCGGGCAGATGTTTATTTGCATTGATATAGCTTTCAAGTTCTTCAAGTGTTCTGAGTTTATAATCTTTTTCAAAAACATAGTCACACCATCCCGTTTCCACCCGCACTTCTTTAGCACGAATTGTTCCGCAGACTTCCAGTTTATACGCCGGGGAGGTAACACCAATGCCTACATTACCACTACCGAGACTTATTGTCATTCTTGACGTACCGGCACCGATAAAATCAAATTTATCACTGGCATCAGTATAACGAAGTCCCCACGTTGGATATGCCGGTGAGTGAGCGATCACCATTCGTTCTGTATTTACTGTTCCTGATGCAAACATGAACATCATCGGATTAGGTGTAGCACCAGGATTTGCAAATTGTATGGATTGGGTTCCTTCGGTGAAAGTCAGGTTACCCGCCAGGGTCTGCGAACCCACTATATGAAATTTGGATACTGGTTCGGAAGTGCCAATGCCGATATTTCCTGTACCGAGATTGATTGACAACCTTGAAATACCAGCACCTAGAAATTCAAAACGATCATTTACATCCACATACTGTAGTCCCCAGTTTGGAAATGTGGGAGAGTGTGCAAATACCATTCGATCGGGATTTTGTATGCCCGACTCGAAAAAGTACATCATTGGTGCAGGCCTGAGTACGGGATTCGCGAATTGAATCGACTGGGTATCCGAAGTAAATCTGAAATTGCCACCCATAGTTTGATCGCCCACGACATGTAAAGTTGTCAATGGTGCATTGGTTCCCATACCAACTTTGCCTGTATTAAAATAGATCGTACCAGTTCCGGATTTCCATTGGCTGGAAGCAGAAGCTGCAGTGGACTGAACAGTTCCATCAGGAAAGGTTATCGCATGGGTATAAAGATTTTTCCAGCGCTTTGCTGCAGTGCCTAATGTAAGGTTGTTTGTTATCCCGGGTGTAAGGCCTGAGTTGATCAGTGTATTCGGGCTCAGATTTGATAAGGCTGAATTTACCCCCAGCGGTATCCAGCCATTACTGTAATAATAAAAGCCAGGTGCATTGTTGGTCTGATAAATCAGCAAACCATTTATTGCCGCGGAAACCAGAATGGCGTCGCGTTGCGCTTGTGTCATACGCGGAATGAGTAAGCCTTTGGTAGTCGATTTTATATCAAGTATTGCTGATTCCGCAGGCACATTTGTTCCGATGCCCGCGTTGCCTGTGGTAAAATAAACGTTCGGTCCTGATGATTTCCAGGCAGGAGATGCGGCGGAAGATTGAACGGAACCATCAGCGAAAGTAACTCCGTATGTATGGATATTACTCCATCTTTTCAATGTTGTTCCAAGCGTTAATGTATTGGTAACACCGGGTGATAAGCTTGCATTGATGAGTGTAGTGGCGCTCAGATTGGAAAGTGAAGTGTTGGCCCCGATGGCAACCCATCCGTTGTTGTAGTAATAAAATCCCGGCAGATTGTTTGTCTGGTAAATGAGTAAACCATTCACAGCTGTTGAAGTAGGAATGAGGTCGCGTTGCGCCTGTGTCATACGAGGAATCAGGATTCCACTATTGGTCGATTTAACTTCAAGTAAAGCCGATGATGACGGAGCAGCAGTTCCGATACCGACATTCCCGGTAGCGGGAAATACATTCTGTGCGGAAAGATGGTAGTGAAACAGTAAGGCAATGATAGAAAAAATTGCTTTTGCCATCAGGGATTGCAAATGTTGTTTCATAAAAATTTACGGTTTAATTTGTTCAGGAAATTCAGGGCAGGTTTTAGGTGGCGGAGCTAGGAAGAGAGCCTGGAAATTCAGCGTTGCTGAAAAAAGAATTTAATGGAGCATATGGAATTTAAGATTTTTTTTGAAGCGGTGTTCGCATTTGCCAAAATATTTACACCAGTGCACAATCCGGGAAGAAATGCCGGTTCTGATCCGGGTTACTTAAAACCCAGCAAACCAAAACAACTAACACTTCAGTAAATTCAAATGAAAACAAACTTTAAATGACGGAGAAAGATATCCTGATCACACAAACCCTGGATACGTATCAATGGACGAATACATTTTTGAATTCGATTCCATTTGAAAAATGGGATATAACACCCGGGATTTTGGAAACAAATGTCACCTGGCAGGCGGGTCACCTGATCATGAGTAATTATTATCATTCTATTATGGTTGTGGCAGGTCATCAGATGGATGTACTAAAAATGGTTCCGTTGAAAGAGTACAATGCATTTTTCACCGACGGTTCTCCAATGGTTTGCGTTGGAAAAACAAAACCGGAAGAGCTGCTGGAGTACTTAAAAATTGTGCAGGAAAAGTCGATCCATATTCTTGAAAATTTATCACCAGATGATCTTGATCATGCACTCGAGCCAACTCCAATACCTCATCCGATAGCAAAAATAAAACGGGAAGCGTTGGACTGGAACATCAAACACACGATGTATCACTGTGGGCAGATCGGATTACTGAAACGTGTAATCCACGAGCGTTATGATTTTGGATTGCGAAAAGAATGAATAAATTGTATTCCGGAATATTTGTTGATCCCAGGGATCTATATATTCTCGTGCCTTCGGCACTTGGATGTCGTCGTGCCAGCAGCACTTGTAACTCTTCGGCAAGTTCATAAATCAGGTTTCGGAATTCTGATTGCGCGACAGCATAGTTTCATCAGCGTCGCGTGGAGTAGTGAACACGACCCGTCCTGTGCCGGCAATTACGTCGTCGTAACAATGGGTTTTTATAAAACCAGGTACATTTCCTCCCGCTGCAAAATAAATTCTGTATTTTGGAAGAAGCAAATTTAAACTTCCATGGCAGTTGCGCCATGGTGTTGTGTAACCTGGTACTTTACTCATAACCTGTAAACATCAAACATGACTTTACTTTTAAATATGCCATGCGGAATGTAGTGGCTATTTATTGTAATTCCTTTTGTGCTGGTAATTGTTAGCAGTGTATTTTATCTTCTCACACTTCAAACGGCGCTAAAATCGGTTTCACCTGAAAACAGGAAAATGTCTCCTGAAAAAGTCTGGCTTACACTTATACCATTTTTTGGGGCTGTCTGGCATTTTCTAGTAGTACTGAACATCTCAGATTCGATCAAAGCCGAAGCTAAAAGCAGGAGTCTGCAACTCGATGAATCACGACCAGGCTTTAATATCGGCACGCCATGAGCATTCTTAATTGTATGGCTTTTATTCCTGGTATCACTATTCCTGCGGTAATTGCTGCAATGATTTGCGGGATTATTTATTGGGTAAAAATCGCCGGATATAAAAACATTCTTGCAGGAAACAATTGGAACGGACTTGCAGGCAGATGACCAAAGATTCTTGAAATCAAAATCTTCGTTGATAAAACCCTGGCTGTTGCTATGCATCACATTGCCACTAACATTGGCATGGCTATATTCGATATTGGATGCGCTGACCGACCAGGATAAACCTAACCGAATCGCGGAAGCGATTGCATTGTTCCCTTTTGGATATTTATTCAGTGGCTCTTCATTGATTCTTCCGGGAATATTTTCTACTATATTGAGTTACCTGCTGAATATTTTATTCTGGTACGCAATCGTTTTGCTTTTTTCTCCTGCAAGATTCAGACAAATCAATTATAAATCCGTTTTTCTGAAAATGATTTTAGGTTTGCTGGTCTTTTGTCTCGGTTTTATCTTGTATGGAATAATAAGTGCTGAAATTTCAGATAGAAGAGGGTAGTGTTTCTGATGTAAGTTATTTGGCTATCGGACATTCAGGTCGCTTATAATCTTTTTTATTCGAAACATTTTTAATTTTCGGAGTAGGGTTTTGGAACCTTCATCAAGCGCTACGTTTCTAAAAAAGATTGGTCGATCCTACGGATCTTTTGTTTTGTTGCGCCGTGCCCCGGATTAAAATCCGGGGTTATAAGATTATCGAGCCTACGGCTCTTTTAGATATCGTGCTTTCAGCACCGTGAAGTCGTCGTGCCTTCGACACTTGCAATTTTTCGGCAGGTGCAAAAATCAGGTTTTCGAAAACGGTTTGGGCTACATTTTTTCAACAGCGTACCTCAGAGCCGAAAGCACAACCCATGTTACATCGGATTCTGATAGTATAGGGTAGAATTTATAATGGAAATTGTTAACTGATGATATCCAATCTGATAATCCCTTCAATCAGACATTTTCAATGCTCTGGTATTCCTTTCGAACAGGTTTAGCAGCATTACGTTTCCAAAAGATTGGTCGATCCTACGGATCTTTTCTTTTGTTTGCGCCGTGCCCCGGATTAAAATCCGGAGTTATAAGACCATCGAGCCTACGGCTCTTTTAGATATCGTGCTTTCAGCACTGTGAAGTCGTCGTGCCTTCGACACTTGCAATTTTTCGGCAGGTGCAAAAATCAGTTTTCGAAAACGGTTTGGGCTACATTTTTTCAACAGCGTACCTCAGATCCGAAAGCACAACCCATGTTACATCGGATTCTGATAGCATAGGGTAGAATTTATAATGTAAAATTGTTAACTGATGATATCCAATCAGATAATCCCTTCAATCAGACATTTTCAATGCTCTGGTATTCCTTTCGAACAGGTTTAGCAGCATTACGTTTGTAAAAAAGATTGGTCGATCCTACGGATCTTTTCTTTTGTTTGCGCCGTGCCCCGGATTAAAATCCGGGGCTATAAGATCATCGAGCCTACGGCTCTTTTAGATATCGTGCTTTCAGCACTGTGAAGTCGTCGTGCCTTCGACACTTGCAATTTTTCGGCAGGTGCAAAAATCAGTTTTCGAAATTCTGTTTGCGCTAAAGCATTGTTTCATAGGCTTACCTTAGAACCGTAGGCTCGATGGATTAAAATCCGGGGTTATAAAATTGTCGATACTACGGCTCTGATGGATTATTTGAAAGACAAATACTTCACGAAATCTCAATCATTAACATGCAAGTGCCGAAGGCACGATGATATAATAGAGCCGTAGGCTCGGTCTATCTTATAGCGGCGGATTTCAATCCGCCGTAAGAATGGCATGAAAAAAACAAGAGCCGTAGGCTCGGCCAATTTTCTGGAAACAGAATGGGCTATGACCATCGCATAAGCAGCATAGTCAGAATAAATATGCTGCAGTTTCTAAGACATCCATGATTATTTACGAATTGTTAAAACACCTTCGGAGGTAAAAAGCCTTACAGAGCTCTTATGTAATCTGCAAAATCCCCGCATCATTTGCGAAAAGAATCAAATGAAAAGATTATTTGCTCTAAGCCTGATGATGTTTGCTTTTAGTTTTGGATTTTCTCAATCAAAGAATTTTATCGATCAGCCATATATAGAAGTTAACGGCTATGCTGATACACTGGTAATTCCCGATGAAATATACATTCGCATTCCTCTTTCTGAAAAAGACACGCGCGACAAAGTTTCGATAGAAGATCTCGAAAAGAAAATGGTTACCGGATTGAAAGGTCTTGGTATCGATACCGAAAAAGATCTGTCAGCATCCGATATATCCAGCAACTTCAAATACTACCTGCTCAAAAATAAAGATGTCATTAAAACCAAGGTCTATACTTTGAAGGTAAAAGATGCGGTTACGGTTACCCGTGTATTTATCATGCTGGAAGAAATGGATGTTTCCAACGCTTCAATCGATAGAGTCGATCATACAGCATATAATGAAATCCGTAACCAGATGCGAAGCAAAGCCATGGCTGATGCAAAGAAAAGAGCCATCGCACTGACTCAACCCTTAGGACAATCTGCCGGTGCTGCCATTCATATTACTGATGTAAATACGGAACCTTTACATAATCAATACCGGGATCGTTCAGCTGAAGTGGTGATCAGGGGTTACGGAACAATGGGGGCTGACAAAAAAGAGCTGGCGCAGGTTGATTTTGAAAAAATAAGAATCACTGCTTCCATTGATGCAAAATTCGTTTTGAAATAAAAAGAGACAAAAATGCAATTTTTTATATTTGTTGGTGTTCCAGCCGATTTCATTTGAGAAATATTGATTCGTGGAACACCAACAAATATGGCAATAAGGAACAGCCGGAGGGGCTGAAGAGAATAGGAGCAGAATAATACGAATACAGGATACAGAATGCTGGGGACGTCGCGAACACTGAGTAATATCTGCTGACTGTTTCCTAGAGCGGTTTGGGATCGATTGCCCGGTAAGCTTCCAGCGCCGCCAAAGCGCCTTCCCTGCCAGGCTTTTTTGTGCGATGTTCCAAACCCATAAATCCCCTGTAACCTTTGTTGTATAGGTGTTGCAGAACATTTACATAATTGATCTCGCCTGTCGTGGGTTCTGTTCTACCCGGATTGTCTGCAAGCTGATAATAGGCAATTTCATCATAAGCATAATCCAGGGTCTTCAGCAGATTTCCTTCTTCAATCTGTACATGATAAAAATCAAACAACACTTTAATACTGGGACTGCCTGCTGCTTTCGCCAGCGCATATGCCTGGGGGATAGTGTGAAGAAACATTCCCGGATGATCGGTCTTGTGATTCATGGATTCCATCACCATGATGATACCATGCGGTTCATAAATTTCTGCAATGCGTTTGAGTAACTCAATTGCATTTGCCATCTGGAAATCATAGGGAAGTTTCTTGTCACTCATGCCGAGTACATTGTGTACAAACTTTGTATTCATGCGTTTGGCAATCTCCACGGACTGCCTGATATCATTGAGTACCGCCTCACGTGCAGATGCATCTTTTCCTGCGAAAGTCACGTGTTCAAAAGTCATTGTACCTACAAACTGACCGAACTCCATACCCAGCTGCTGAACAGTTTTACTGATCGTTTCCTGTTCGCTTACAGGACGTGACTTCAAACCGGTGTTCTCCCATGCACGAAATCCCTGGTCGTATCCCCACCTGATCTGGTCAGCAAGGCTGTCACCCGACGCGGCTTTAAAAATTCCAAATTCGGGCGAGAACTTCATGTTGAAAGCCCTGGCATATTCAACATTTTTCAATTCGGGAGTACCCAACAGTGCAGCACCACCGAAAAGCGATTGTTCTATAAATTTTCTTCTTTGCATGTTATTTATCTACTGTGTGTCTGAGAATTCTCTGATCTGTTTCCGGATCCTGGTCCTGGCCTTGCAGGAAAGCCATCAGGTCAGCCATCTCTTTTTTCGTTAATAATTTATCCAGACCCTGCGGCATCATCGAAACATCTGTTTGTACAGTGCCCCTGATATCAGAATTTGGAATACGGATCGAGCTTTGAAGTGATGTCGCGAGAATGACTTCGTCAGGCGTTTTGCTTTTGATGATTCCTGTATGCTCACCACCCGGCGTTTTTATTTTATAGGTTTCAAATTCTCTCACGAAAGAAGCACTCGGGTAAACAATGGCTTCGAGTAAATCGTGTGTCGAGCGGTCGCGTTGAATAGAGGTGAGGTCTGGTCCGAATTGTCCGCCTTCGGGACCAATCTTATGGCAGGTGTAGCAGGTTGCTTTTCCGAAGAATAAAGCACGTCCATTGTCGAGAACACCTTCGCCAAGACCAGCTTCAATTTCTTTAAGGTATTTGATTCGATCAGCATGAACAGTATTCAGTTTCCCTATCAGCTTGTCAACTTCTGGTTTGACATCTGCAGGATATTTTTCAAAAACTTTTCGCAACCGTTCTTCGGAATATCCATCCAGCGTTGATGAATTCGCAAGAGTTGTTGCCAGCGATTTTCCAATTTCAGCAGAATGTTCGCCCTGGAATGCAGTTATCAATTTTGGAAGAATAAAAGGATCGGCCTGCGGAAGATATTTGTCAGCAAGAATTTTCAACTCACTATCTGTCAGTTCAGATTTTTCAAGAATTGCAGCGGCCTGCTGTGCATTTGCAATTTCTCCTTTTTGTAAAAGCTGTTCCACCAGGAAATTGAAATTCTCATCATTAGGTTTTTTTGTTTCAGCACTTACCGCTTCAATAGCCTGCATGCGAAGCGGCGCAGGATTTTGTTTATCATTTGCGACAGAGGCAAGATGGTTGCCGAGTGTTTTTATGCTACGTAACTGTACAAGTTCAATAGCTTTCGATTTTACCAAAGCATCTGCCTTTCCATCCAGGATTGAAGCGATGCTTGTTATCCATACAGCCGGAAATTCTTTCATCTTCATACGCATAATACCGTCAAGCAAAAAGAGCTGACGATCCCGTGAAGCAGAAACAAGCTTTTCAGCAATGAACTTTTGCATGGTGGGTTCATTGCCGAATGAAATCAGCATATCCGACAACAATTTATTTTCAGCTAAGGATTCATTTCCCTTCAATTGTTTGTCTATAAATGCAATCATATCTGTGCTCCATTCCGGATGATGTGATGCTGCCCAGAGGGCAATCTGTTGTAGTTTCTTATTTTTATTTGTAAGAAATGGCGTGAGTTCTTTTACGGTAATTGGTGAATTTGGCATCTGGTCCAGCGTAATGATTACAGCTTCCTGCACTCGGGCTGATGTATCTGAGAGACGTGCACGTACTGCATTCACATCGTTGATGGTCATCAGCGAGTGAATGATCGCATGCCTGATAAAACGATCATCGGTCTTTGCTGATGCATCGATCAATGCGGACGTGCATGATTTATCAGCAATTTGTCCGAGCGCGGTTGCTGCCTGGCGTTTCAACGCATCGGGTCCTGTCGCAATCATTTTCAAAAGATCGGGCATTGCCTGTTTATCTTTAGCCATACCAATCGATCTGGCAGCAGCAACACTTACCTGTACATCTGCATCTTTCAATGCGGAACGAACGCCTTCCATTGCGTTTGTAGTTCCGATACGATAGAGTGCAAATACCGCTTTTGTTCTAGCATTAACATCTTTTGATGTCGCCAGCATTCGTTTGAGTGCCGCAGCAGATGCGTCACCGCCATCAACCAATGCCTGTTGCGCACGATCAGCAAGAAAAGCATTAGGATCTTCCAGGTATTTTACTAGTTCATCAGCCGAAAGCTTCGTCCATTCGATTTTATTTCCGTATGGATCTTCTGCACGTTTTGCATCTTTTTTACGAACACGATATATGGCTCCTTTCAATTGCGGCTTCGATACCTGTGATAAAGGGCAGCCTTTGATGAACCATCCCCCTGTTTCCACAACAAGCAGACTTCCATCTGCATCTTCATGCACATCGGTAGGATGAAAATCTTCATTGCTGTTGTTCCAGAAAAAGATCTCGTCTTCGGTTCTGAATGATGCGCCTTGTCTGAACACTTTATGCCGGAGCACACGATGCGTATTGAATTGAGCGCTGAACATATTATCCTTAAAGTCGTCTCCAAATGCTGCTGAACGATATCGCCCGATACCTGATGGTGCAACGCGTGAATATTTCGTAACCACCGGCATAAGATCACCGGTCAGCGGAAGTTTGTCCCGCTTGATATTGTTATTTGGTTTTGGATATACACCACCTTCAATCCAGTATACCAGTGCATCGCGTTCACCTGCAGCGGGTTCCTGGAAATAAGTTTCCGTACCGATGGGTTCTGCTGCTTCAGTGTAAGCCAGCTCAACCGGATTATTCATCCCTCCTGCAGATATCCATTCGAGACCACTGCCATCAGGTCGTAAGCGCCAGGTTCTTGCCGTTGCGCCTTTCAGATGCTGTCCTTCTTTTGTCGTAACATCAAATCCCATAATGGCATTGTTCATATAAAACCAACCATCTGGCGATAACGACGGGCCTACAAGACTGTTGGCGTTTACATTTAAGGTCCAGCCTGATAAGATTACTTCGCGGGTATCTGCCACCCCATCATTATTGGTATCTGTAAATTTTATAAGATCGGGTGCAGAAGAAGCATAAAGTGATCCTTTATAAAATACACCTCCCTGTGGAAATCCAACTTTATCGGCATATATCGTACTCTTATCATATTTGCCATCAGCATTTGTATCCTCGAGAAGATTAATTCTGAATTGCGGACTGTCGATAGCGTCCTGCGATTCTTTGTATTTATCTCCTGTTGATTCAAACACAAAGAGTCGGCCATATTCATCGAGTGTGCTGAACATAGGAAAATCGACCAAAGTTGAATCCGCAGCCATTTCAATGATAAAACCGTCAGGTACCTGTGGACCGGTTTTGTTTTCAGCAGATGTAGATTTGGGATCTTTTGTTGAGCACGCAGTGAATATGCAGCACAATAGCAAACAGCGGATAATAGTAGTCATACGCAAAGCTTGTTGAGTCGTTCTTTCTAAGATAGAATATTTGAAATTGTTAATGTATGAAGATCGATCGGTAGCACCTCTTCTATTGTATCCATATATACCAAATGAGCCATTTATCGTTCCTTTCTTTCATTGCCGTCTTACCGTCTGATTCAGGTTTATGATCTGCGATGTTGAATATAAAACCGGGTTGATACGAATGCGGTAAAAAGGTAAGAAACCGGAATTTAAATAATTGCACATCTTTACAATATTGGCAAGGTTTACCTTTCAATCACCACTTTTATCCGATACATTTCTGAAATGTCAGAACTGTATTCAGAAAATGTTTCTTCATTGGAAACTCAACGAAAGGAAATTGTCTTCCCGATAGTGATATGCGTTTTCATCGTTGCAGGCTCGGCACAATTGTTATTTAATCAATCTCACTTATACAGTCCAATTCTATGGACTTTTGATTTCTATTGTCTCTTTTATTTTTGCTTTTTTTTCATCGCAATTCCTCTTGGAAATTATTCAGATTTGGTTTGTTTTTCGGAACAGCAATGCTTCAAATTGATTTGCAACCGGACCTGCGATCACCATTGGCTTAACCATTGGTTCTATCAGGATGATGTTATTTGGTGCACCTGCTGACCGTCATATTTTCCCTGAAAGATGAAAATGTAGCATAGGTTCACACAATCGTCATAATGCTAATGACGATTGAGCGACCATAACTCACCCCTCGGTTTAAAATATTTTTTGGATTTATTATTTTAAAAAGATCAATCCAAAAAGAATGAAAATGGAAATATCGCTGTGCTCAGAATGATATTTTCATGTAAAGTGGCGGCACTGTACAACTGCGTTTGTACCAACGAGCTTGAGATTTTCAATTGATCCGCATTTTCATAGCAGTTTTAAAAACAATGCGAAGACACCACGGTCGCCCTCAATCCCCGTTCATAGTGATAAATATCAGGATGATAACGCAAGCACTGTCTACAAACACTATTCTGTAAACTGTAAACTACAGCATACTGTTTATCTCCTCCCTCTCTCTTAAACAATTTGATTGATGCAAACAGACTTGTCACCTGCCGCAGTACAAGATACATTTACCGTTCGTATGAACGTACCTGAAACTTACCACCTGAAACTTAAAACTTAAAACATTTCACGGCGATACTATTCCAGAACTGATATCCCAGGCAAAGTTTTTGGGCGACCCAAATGCGCCAGTCCTGTTGTCCTGAACTTTGTACTCAATCTTCACTGTCTTAAATACTAATTCTACTTTCTGGATGATCGTACCATCGGCAGTTCCAAAATTGGATGCTTTTGTGATAAATACGCTTTCCATTGTCATAGTAAAAAAAGTCTCCGGCACAGCTCTTCCACCTTGCTTTGCGATCTGTAATTCGGCTTTCGGGAAAGATTTGCCGGAACAGATGAAACCCAGGATTACAGTAGAGGATGAGTCAAATCGATGTTCGAAATTCAATTTGCCGGGATTGGGTTTTCCGACGCTTGCGCCGCCGCCCTTTGTCCAGCTGGATTCGGCCTCTACTTCCCAATCCCATCCCTGGACCTCAACCCATTTTTCTTTTCCTTTTACGATCGACTCTCCATCTGCTTTGTCGAAGAAACTAAGGAATGCATTGTTAGCCATGGTATACGCTCCTTTTTTTTAGTGAGAGTTGAATGAAGACTATTAAGGTAAACTTTTTCAGGAAAGTTTCGAGGGAGCATGTTTAACTAAAGGCACTCATCCTAAGCTATACTTTGTATGTTTTCTGGTAGCGATTGGGTTTTTCCCGCAGATCTCGCAGATCAAAAGGCACGCAGATATTCGCGGATAGAAAAATCAACTGAAGCTTCTGCGCGAATCTGCGTGTATTCAATCAGCGGAAATCTGCGGGAAAATTTGACTGTAGTGCAATAGGTTCTCATTTTCGAGCATTCGATTTGGAGACAATAGCTTTTTCCCGCAGATCTCGCAGATCAAAAGGCACGCAGACTTTCGCTTATAAAAAATTCAACTGAAGCTTCTGCGCGAATCAGCGTGCATTCAATCAGCGGAAATCTGCGGGAAAATTTGACTGTAGTGCAATAGGTTCTCGTTTTCGAGCATTCGATTTGGAGACAATAGCTTTCTCCCGCAGATCCCGCAGATCAAAAGGCACGCAGATTTTCGCGGATAAAAAAAATCAACTGAAGCTTCTGCGCGAATCTGCGTGTATTCAATCAGCGGAAATCTGCGGGAAAATTTGACTGTAGCGTAATAGGTTCTCGTTTTCGAGCATTCAATTTGAAGACAATAGCTTTTTCCCGCAGATCTCGCAGATCAAAAGGCACGCAGATTTTCGCAGATAGAAAAATCAACTGAATCTTCTGCGCGAATCTGCGTGTATTCAATCAGCGGAAATCTGCGGGAAAATTTGACTGTAGTGCAATAGGTTCTCGTTTTCGAGCATTCGATTTGGAGACAATAGCTTTTTCCCGCAGATCCCGCAGATCAAAAGGCACGCAGATATTCGCGGATAGAAAAATCAACTGAGGCTTCTGCGCGAATCAGCGTGTATTCAATCAGCGGAAATCTGCGGGAAAATTTGACTGTAGTGCAATAGGTTCTCTTTTTTTGAGAATTCGATTTGGACACAATAGCTTATTCCCGCAGATCTCGCAGATCAAAAGGCACGCAGATTTTCGCGGATAGAAAAATCAACTGAATCTTCTGCGCGAATCAGCGTGTATTCAATCAGCGGAAATCTGCGGGAAAATTTGACTGTATTCAAAGTGAATAGCACCGGCGATGAATCCGCTCTGTCCATATCTTTGGACAATGAATTTTTATAAAAGTAAAAAGGCTCGCTTTGTTGTATCATTATTGCTTTTTTCATTAGGAAATGCCAGAGCACAGCCAGGCGAATCCGGCATGCACTACCGCGTTTGGATTCCTGAGCCCGCAAAACACTATTACCTGGTAGAATTAACCTATAATAATCCGGGTGATACCGCGCTGTTGAAAATGTGTGCATGGAATCCAGGTGGATATTTTTTGATCGACTTTGCCGCAAATCTTGATAGTTTCTCAGTAACTGGCGTATCTGGAAAATCGCTCAATTGGACACGACCAGTAAAAAATAACTGGATCATTCCAACAAATGGCGAAAGCAAAATCATTGTTCGCTATCGGATCAATGCGACGAGGCCGGCAATCGAACTCCCATATGTAGACGAAAACTGGGGCCTGATCGGACCGACCGGAACCTATCTCTATGCAGATAAAGAAACATACAAACCGGTAACAGTTACTGTTGAGAATAATCCCAGCTGGTCTGAACCAGTGGCAACGGGTCTTGACCTGGTTCCCGGCAAAACTGACACTTATCGCGCTGAAAATTTTGACGTTCTTTTTGATTGCCCGATGCTTATGGGTAAACTTGAAACACTTTCAACATTTTTTATCGATAAGATCCCGCATTATTTTACCGGGTATGAAATCGGGAAACTCGATCGTCCGATGTTTGTAAATGATCTGAAAAAGATGACTGCCGCAGGGATCAAAGTCATAGGTGATATTCCGTATCAACATTATACTTTTCTCTCTATTGGCTACGGTGGCGGTGGAATCGAACATGTGAATTCTACTGTTGTGGGTTTCAGAACAAAAGATTTTCTCTCTACAAAGGAGGCCCGTTTTCGCAACTATAAACTGCTTGCACACGAGTACTTCCATCATTATAATGTAAAAAGAATTCGCCCGGTAGAACTAGGTCCATTCGATTATTCCGGTCCCAACTATACGAAGCTGCT
Organism: Pollutibacter soli; assembly: GCA_029269725.1. Lineage (GTDB taxonomy): Bacteria > Bacteroidota > Bacteroidia > Chitinophagales > Chitinophagaceae > Pollutibacter > Pollutibacter soli. The sequence continues at coordinate 92,590 of JARJHS010000012.1, forward strand.
CTGGTTTTCCGAAGGTGTTACTGACTATTATGCTCACCTGATGTTGCTGCGGGGTGGACTTGTGAATCTTGCTGAGATTAACCGCAGTTTTCAATATATCATCCGCAACTACGAGAATAAACCCGGTCACAAATTTCAATCGCTTACAGAATCCAGTCTCGCTACATGGGACAATTCACCTTTTTCAAAAACCAAAACGCAGGCAGATCGTTCTATTTCTTATTATGAAAAAGGTTGTATCGTTGGAATGATAATCGATTTCGACATCCGTCACAGAACAAAAAATAAATACAGTCTTGATGATGTTATGCGTTTTCTGTATAAAAAATATTACCAGGAACTGAAACGTGGTTTTACCGACGCAGAATTGCAGGCAGCGTGTGAGTCATTTGCCGGAGGAAGGATGGATGAGGTTTTCAGCTATGTTAACTCGACCGCCCCGGTAAACTATCCGAAATATTTTGCTTATGCGGGAATGGAAGTTGATACGGCCGTCAGCAATGAAGCTTATACAGGTTTTACTACGGGCATACAGATGCGCGGATGGATGACACTGAATAGCGTCGAAGAAAACGGGCCTGCATGGAACGCGGGTTTGCGCGTCGGAGATATCATTTTAAGCCTGGATGACCGTGAGCCCAATATTGAAGTGATCAATGATATCCTTCTAACCAAAAAACCTGGTGAGGTATTGAAATGCAAAACAAAAAGGGGCGACACAGAAGGGTCGGCTGACATTCAGTTGGGCAGCCGGCGGGGAAAGAAATTTGGTATTTCACTGATAAAAAATCCTGACCGTTTACAGAAGGAAATATTGAATTCATGGAAGCGTGCTGATTAGTATCTTTCGAATGCAGAAATTGCATTTGGCGTTGTTACGGGTTCCATCAAAAATACTTCAATGAAAAATTTATTACTGGTCAGCTTTGTTTTATTGATAACCGATTTTTCACTGGCGCAATCTGACAATAAAATTACGCTGGGGAATATTGATTCCATTCAGTCTACGATCCTCAACGAAAAACGGCAGATCTGGGTTCATGTTCCACGGGAAGGGCAGGGCGAAGTGTATTCCAAACAGAAGTATCCGGTGATTTACCTGCTGGATGGCGATGCTCATTTTTATTCTGTCGTGGGCATGATACACCAACTTAGTGAGATCAATGGCAATACAATTTGTCCGGAAATGATTGTGGTGGGTATTCCTAATACGGACAGAACAAGGGATCTTACGCCTACACACGTAGATGCAGATCAACCTTTCATGGATTCTGGTTTTTCAAAAAGTTCCGGTGGCGGAGAAAAATTTGCTGCTTTCCTGGAGAAAGAGCTGATACCTTATATCGAATCGAAATACCCGGTTGAGCCATACAAAATTCTGATCGGTCATTCTTTTGGTGGACTAACGGCTATCAATATACTTATTAATCATACCCGCCTTTTCAATGCGTATATCAGTATCGATCCCAGTATGTGGTGGGATAAGGATCAGTACCTGAAGCTGGCAAAACAAAAACTGGCAGAGAAAAAATATGCTGGTACTGCGCTATATATTGGCATTGCAAATACAATGGATGATGGCATGGATGTTAACAAAGTGATCCATGACACGTCCGCTGGAACAAGGCATATCCGTTCCATTCTCTCTCTTGACAAATACTTAAAGGCTCAAACCCAGAATGGGTTGCGGTATTCAGGAAAGTATTACAGTAATGATGATCATGGGTCTGTGCCCCTGATTGCGGAGTATGACGGATTGCGATTTATTTTCGATTCCTACCGCTTTAAATTATCGTTCAGCGATTATAATGATGAGTCATCGATACTGGCCGACAAGATCGAGCGTCACTACCAGAAGATATCACAAATGATGGGCTATAAGGTAAATGCTCCAGAGGATCAGATCAACGGTTTCGGTTACCAGTTCCTGGCGCAGAAGAAATACAGCAAAGCAGAGAGGTTTTTTAAAATGAATGTCATCAACTATCCGCAAAGTGCGAATGCATATGATTCTTATGGTGATTATTTTGAAGCGATAGGAGACAAGCAGGGGGCTATTGAAAACTATACCAAATCCCTTTCTATCAAAGAAGTTGGAGCCACCCGGGAGAAACTTGATAGGTTGATGAAGTAAATAGAGGCTGCTGTTTAAGTGAGAATATGCAGGTTTAACGTTGTACGTATAACGTTAAACGTAAAACAGCCGGCCTTCAGTAAGAGTTATCAAAATTAGCAGCAAGCCCTAAATAATACCGGACAACGATGTCTTAAATGAAAAAAGTCCTGCAGTTGCAGGACTTTTTTTCCAGGAACAAATCTATTGGTTGGCCATAGCATTTTCAACCACCTTTTTCAGGATGGCTCGTTTTACAACTCTTCTTGCAATTGCTTTTTTCGCGACTCTTCTTCTTATAGCTTTTTTAGCTACCGCTCTTTTCACAGCTTTTTTAACTACTGCTCTTTTCACTGCTTTTTTAACCACTCTTTTCTTAACAGCCCTTTTAACTGCTGCTCTTTTTACTGCTTTTTTAACTACTCTTTTCTTAACAGCTTTTTTAACTGCTGCTCTTTTTACAGCTTTCTTAACAGCAGCTCTTTTCACTGCTTTTTTTGCCACGGCTTTTCTGGCTACTTTTCTTCTGACTGTTGCCATTTTTTGTTGAATTTAATGGTGAATAAATAAAAGATATCTGTTTACTAAACCAGGAAGCGATTCACATTATCACGATCCCGACTCAATCACAATTATTTTTTTTCATTTTCACACACCTTAACGATACTATCTCGTGCCTTTACGAAATTGATGTCTGCAAAAAACTGAAGTAACTTTTGATAACAATTGGAGCCAAGGGTACCTGCTGAAGAAAATTTCCCTGCTTACGTTTTTTTGGAGTATAGTTTGTGGTCCGGTCTTCAAGTATGACAATAAAGTTATAAAAAATATTATGAAACAAACCAAATAGAATTTCAAAATGAGTTATAGGATGGTTATTTAACTGTTACATCAGCAACTGGAATCGAAATGCAAAAGGCAATAGGAAGCAGGCAAAAGGCAAAAGGAACAGCCCGAGTTTGCGGTTAAATTTAAATAGTATGGTGTTACAGTTTTAATTGCAGCGACAACGCATGCCCTGTCGCCGCAATTAAAACAATCATTAAAATGCATGTCTTATCGGACAAACAGATGAATCCGGAATTTGCAAAACTGATAACAGATAAGTGAATTCAAAAACCAAAATAAGTTAAAGTGCTTGACAGGCTGACAACTAACAACTAACAACTAACAACTAACAACCAACAACTAACAACTATTACATTATCTTCAAAGCCGCATCCTTATTGTATTTCCCGCGATATTCGACTGGCGACATCCCGGTGACTTTTTTAAATACTTCCCGGAAAGCTTTTACATCCGAATAGCCAACTTCATACATGACTTCGTTGACGGTTTTCCGCGTGCTCTCCAGTGATTTTTTTGCAGATTCAATCTTCACACGTTGAGAATATTCGATAGGTGTGTTGCCGGTGGCCTTGATAAATCTTCTGTCGAAATTTCTTCTTCCGACAGCAAATCTTGTCGAAAGGTCTTCGACGGAGATTTTTTCATGAAGCTTACTTTCAATATATGCCTGGGCTTTCTGTACCATTTCATCGCCGTGCAATTTCTGACCGGTAAAAATGGAAAATGGCGACTGGCTCTGTCGGTCCATTTCAATCTGGAAAATTTTTGAACAGTAGATCGCTGTCGGTCTGTCGAAATATTTCTCTACCAGGTAGATCACCAGGTTCAAAAAAGAGTAAGCACCGCCGTTAGTATAGATGCCGTGTTCGTCGGTGATCACCTGGTCAGCCTTTAGCAATACTTTCGGAAACATGTTCCTGAATGTATCTGCCGCCGACCAATGTGTCGAGCAATTTCTTCCATCCAGCAATCCTGAAGAAGCAAGAATGAAAGCGCCTGTACACATGCTTGCGATTTCTGCACCGTTGATGTATTGTTTCGAGATCCAGTCGATCAGCGGCTGGTTCTTACTGGTTGCTTTTTTGTAGTCCCGGTTCATGGATGGAATCACGATCAGGCCTGTTTTTTCGATAGATGTAATATTTATTTCCGGTTTCACCGCAAACATGCCATTCTCAAATTCTGTTTTTTTGGAAAGCCCTGCTAACTCAATGGTGTACAGATCTTTTCTTCCCTGGGACACCCAAAATGCATTCGCCCGCGCAAATATTTCATAGGTGCCAACAATACAAGCTACAGTACTTAATGTATTGTCGCCGTCGGGAACCAAAATGGTAATGTGTTTCATCGTTTAATATTTAACATCGAAAGGATAGCAGGCTCTTTGCTTCTTGATCCGTTATCACAAATATAAAATTTAAAGCTGTCCAAATCTGCCCGCTACATTGTCCATATCGCCACCTTTATTACTGTGATTGAGACGATAGCTTTGTATAGTCAAACTAATCTTCTCTATAACGGAGCTCCTTCCAGGGTTAAAAATGAATTATGAAAAATCACAATTACAGGATAGAATTCGTATCAGATAAGTCTGCAGCTGAAGTATACAGTGCGATCAATAAGGTGAGAGGCTGGTGGTCGGAAGATTTCAATGGCAGCTCAGAAAAATTAGGTGATGAGTTTGAAGTGTTTTTTGAAGACATACATTTTTCAAGGCATAGGGTGGTGGAAATGATCCCCGGGGAAAAAGTAGTCTGGCTGGTTACCGACAGTCATCTGAGCTTTTTGAAAAATCCAAAAGAATGGATCGGTACAAAAAACATTTTTGAAATTACCGAACTGAATAATGTTTCTGAGGATAAGCGAACAAAAATCACATTTACCCACGAAGGACTTGTTCCCGGGATTGAATGTTATCAGAATTGTTCGAATGGCTGGAATTACTATCTCCAGCAAAGTCTTGCACCCATATTAAATGGAGGCAGGGCAAATCCAAATAAAAAGCTTCGTTCAGTTAAAAAAAATGAATTATTGTAAAATGTCTTGCTATGAAAAATAACAGTTTAACGCTTTCATTTGCTGTAGAAGAATCGCCGGAAAAAGTTTTTGATGCAATCACCAATGTACGTGGGTGGTGGTCAGAGGAAATCAAGGGCGGCACTGCCAAATTCAACGACGAATTTGACTATAGTTACCAGGATGTACATCGTTGCAAAGTGAAACTGACTGAGGTTGTTCCGGATAAAAAGGTCGTCTGGGAAATACTTGATAATTATTTCAGTTTTACCGAGGACAAACAAGAGTGGGTAGGGGACAAAATAATTTTTGACATTGTTCCCAGGGGGAAGCAAACAGAATTGAGGTTTGTACACGATGGACTCGTTCCCGATTATGAATGTTATAACGCTTGTGTAAATGGGTGGACGCAGTATATCACCCACAGTTTGCCGGAACTGATCAGAACTGGAAAGGGTAAACCAAATTCGAAGGAAACGGCATATACAACCCATGAAGTAGCCGCCAGGTTCAATGCGCTTGCCAAAGAAGAAAAATGGTTTGAGATCCATGATCAGTTGTTTTCGGATGATGTCAAAAGCATCGAGCCTGCAGGGTCACCCTATATGAAAAATGCAGAGGGAAAGGATGCGGTGCGAAGAAAAGGAGAGGGGTTTGTTGGAAAGATCGAAAATGTAAACAGGGTTTCTACAACAGAACCTGTGGTAGCAGGAAATCATTTCGCTGTTGGCAGAGAAATGGATCTGACGCTCAAAGGAAATGAGAGAGTGGTTATCAATGAGATTATGCTTTACGAAGTGAAAGATGGTAAAATAATTTCGGAACAGTTTTTTTATTGACGTACTGCTGATGCCGAGGGAGTAACATTAATGCATGTTGCCTTTACTAAACAGTTTTACTATTGGCAAAACGCCAACCTTTTTAATTGCACTGATTATTATGAAAATTTCCCTGTGATAGCCTCAAAGACTCGAAGACGGAAAGGATGCCCGGAGTTTGTCTTGGCGCATCCTTAAAATCCTGGCGTCTTTCCGGCCAAACGAAGTTTTACAATAGTAGAATGATATTATTTGTGTGTAATGTTGGCAAAGTATCGCCGTTGATTTAATATGTGGCAGACGACAAGGCCGTGACCATGTCCGTCCGAAAAACAAGTGACTGCGGGGCAAAGGTGAAATGGTTAATAATGATTTCACCTGAACAGCAAAAAATCAATGTCTGTGATTATTCTTCACCGTAAGCTTTCCGATCTTCCCGGCTTTCCGACTATCGCTGGTTTATACATCGATGTTTAATTTACCCTGAGTCAGACGAAAAGGCGGTGACCACGTCTGCAGAACCAGCCAGGCAGCGGTGGGAAAGTAATTGTGACTATATCACATGAATTGATTTTTGAAATAACTTTCCTGCTATGATCTATTTCACGCAACTGATTTATATCCGGGAAGGGCAGGAAGCCGTTTTTCATGAATTCGAAGAAGTGGCCATTCCTTTAATCTCAAAATACAATGGAAAACTATTATTACGGATCCGGCCAAACGAAGGATCGGTGATTGAATTGGGTATGGAAAAACCTTATGAAATTCATCTGGTGCAGTTTGAATCAGCATCCGATTTTCAGGCATTTTCAAAGGACGAAGAAAGAAATAAATTTCTTCACCTGAAGGAGAAGTCAATCACAGCTTCGATACTTATCCAGGGGAATAAATTATAGTAGCAGATTCAGGACCAATTCCTGCAAGCAATTGTATTTCGCCCATTCGCTTAACTTTATCCCCGCTATGTTTGCTGATATTTTAAAAACGAATGGCGTGTACAATACTGTTGATGCAGAACTTTTTGAACGCTATACAAAAGTTCGCGAACCGGGAGCAGGAGAGAGTTTATTACAGCCCGGTGAGATTTGCAGATCCATTTCATTCCTGGTAAAAGGCGCTGTATATCAGTACCAGAATAATAATGATGATGTAAATATTCTTGATCTCTTTATCCCGGAGGATTGGTTTCTCAACATCAATAGTTTTACCTCGCAAAATCCGTCAGAAAGCTTTATAAAATCATTTACCGCGAGTACTGTTCTGGAATTGGATATCCAATCACTTCATTACCTGATCGGCAGATCACCGGCTTTTCTTCAACTCGGAAAAATATTTGAACGAAGTGCATCCAGGCTTGTGTTTTTTGACAATAGATTTAGTCCTGCACAGAAGTATCAGTGGATCTTGGATAATAAACCAGAACTGCTCCAACTCTTCCCGCTGAAAATGATCGCTTCCTTTCTTAAGATTACTCCTGAAACGCTGAGTCGGGTCAGAGAGACGCTCTCCCGTGGCTGAGTCATTTCTTGATCTGAATCAATTGGCTGTCCGTTTTCACCGACGTAGGTTTGCTCCCGTTATTAAAAATTATGGAACAAAGAATCGTTTCGATACGCCCTTTTATTGGCGCAAAAGATTATCAGCTATCTGCAGCGTTCTATCGCGATTGCGGTTTTACGCAAAAGGAACTTTCGAAAAATATGTCGTTGTTTACCCTTGAACATATCGCTTTTTATCTGCAGGATGCGTATGTTAAAGATTGGGTTGATAATACTATGGTGTTTCTTGAGGTAGACCGTCTCGATCAATTTTACAAGAGCTTTGTGCACATCAATTTGCCCGGGAAATATAACGGAGTGAAACTAACCCCGATAAAAAATTTCGACTGGGGAAGGGAGTGTTACCTGCATGATCCTTCCGGTATTCTCTGGCATTTTGGTGAGTTCAGGAAATGATGAATTGAAATCATTACGAATAAAAATGTTTTTTAGTTGTCACGTCAGAGGAATACCCAGTGCTCTGTATTCCATCTTTGGTTGGTCTTTACCTCATCAATAAAGTCAGATTACAGACGATATCCCGGGAACTGCACACGGAGAGAAAATACGGAGAAGTTTTCTTTGCTGTTCTAATGCGGTTTGTTGTTACTTTAAACTTTGAACATTTAACTGTCAACTCTGCATGATTAATTTTTTTAAGGAATCTCTCTGGCGGCAATTTGGTGCATCTATAGATATGTTGAATAATGCGCTTCTGCAATGCCCGGACGATTATCTGCATTCAAAAAAGAAGTTTTTTTACGCTGCTTATCACACCATCGTTTTCCTGGATTATTACCTGAGTATTCCGCCAAAGGATTTTTCATCGCCACTACCATACACTTTAAAATCACCGGGGGAAATTCCTGCGGATGCCATCGATGATGTGGTGCCGGACAGGCTGTACTCGAAGGCTGAACTGATAAAATATCTTCGACACAGCAGGGACAAATGCAAGTCCGTTATTGCCTCGTTAACCGAAGATGATCTGAAAAGAAACTGGATAGCAGGTGAAGGTAAAATGGATCTCAACCTGTCCGGCAGAGATGCCCTTTCGTATCCGGTAATGGAAATCCTGCTGTATAATTTAAGACATGTTCAGCATCATACAGCGCAGATGAATATGATGCTGCGGCAGGACACAGGGAATGCTCCCGATTATGTTTCCCATGCTGCCGATTCGTTAAATGGGTGACCTTCTTTTTTGATTGATTCCGCTTCAGTAATTTGCTTTGTTGTTCACAACCTAAATACAGCATATGGAGCACAGAGGAAAATCCATCCGTCCCTTCATCGGTGCAGGGAATTTTGAAACTTCGCGTAGCTTTTACCGTGACCTTGGTTTTAAAGAAACCGTATTATTTCCCAATATGTCAGTTTTTACATCAGGGAATCTTGCATTTTATCTCCAGGATGCTTACGTGAAAGACTGGATCGATAATACGATGGTGTTTATGGAAGTAGATGATGTTGACAGGTTCTGGAATGACCTTCTAAAACTCAATCTGGATCTGAAGTATAAGGGAGTGCGACTAGTTCCGGTGCGTCGGAACGACTGGGGAAATGAATGTTTTTTGCATGATCCTTCGGGGGTGTTGTGGCATTTTGGAGAGTTTAAGACAGGCGGTAGTAAACAGGCCGCAGATATTCTGACAATTCCTGGTTCATAGTTCACTGTTCATAGTTCATAGTTTTGAATTTGGTCCAGTTTTCAGTTTTTTTGGGCTGTCCTATTGTCTTCTTACTGCCGCCTCTGCATTTCAGCGACCGTTTTATCTCAGAGATTCATTACTTTAACTATCGGCAAACTTTACTTCAATGCAAAGCGCAGGCGAGACCAGTCAATTGAAAAGGACAGCAAGGATTGCTGGCCTTTTATACCTTGTGATGGGAATCACCGGGGCGATTGGCATTATGATGGTTCCACAAAAGCTGTTTGTACCCGGCAATACCGAAGCTACTGTGATGAATATTACCAGCAAGGAATTTTTGTTTCGCTTGGGTATATTCTGCGGACTGGTTTGCCAGACTGTTTTTATTTTCCTGGCGCTGACACTGTTCAGGCTTTTTAAAACAGTAAGTAAATCTCTTGCATCAACCTTACTCGCGCTCGTGATTGTTTCTGTACCAATTGCATACTTTATCATTTTTAACCAGTTTTATGCCCTGGTACTTTTGAAGGAAAACTTTATGACGAATATCGATGCGGGTTACCGGCAGTCGATGATAATGGCGAGTCTGAAAATGTATGAAAATGGAAACACCATCATTGGTATATTCTGGGGACTTTGGCTGATACCATTCGGAATGCTTTCCTTCAGATCAGGTTTTATTCCAAAAATTCTGGGTGTACTCCTGGTGGCTGGTGGAATTTCCTATCTGCTCGATGCTACTGCGTTTATACTTTTTCCGCCTTTTCAGAAATATACTTCTGTGATGGTGGCTATTTTTTCGGCAATTGCTGAATTAGCTATGGTGCTCTGGTTATTGATCAAAGGTGTTCGGTATAGTTCGGAAGAAAAATTAAGTTGATAATGCTGTTTGAATCCTCGAAAAGGCGGGAAAGCAACGTGCCCGTAATAACCGGGAATAATTTTTGATTCTGAAAAGCTGTTGATTCAGATTTATATTTATCACTCTCGTCAATTTTAGTTTGTTTTTAAACCATATTAAATGAAAAATATACATTCTATCCTGATCATTTTTATTGTCTTCATCTTTTCAATTACTACGTCTGCAATGGCGCAATTGCCAGCTGCCGATATAATCAAAACCAATAAGTCCGATATTATCATTCAGCCGGTTTTCCACGGTTCCATCGTGATCAGGCTCGGTGATAAAACGGTATATGTTGATCCTTATCACGGCGGAAAAGCATACAAGGACCAGGCACTGCCGGATTTCGTTTTGATAACCGATATACACGGTGATCATATGGATACCGGAACCTTGCATGCGCTGGATCTTTCAAAAGCAAAACTGATTGTACCACAGGCCGTGGCCGATAAATTACCGCCTGCCCTCAAAGCAAAATCAACAGTACTTCCCAACGGACAGAAATGGAACGATGCGCTCATTACCGTTACAGCGCTACCGATGTACAATATTCCCGACGATTCAACTTCAAGACATACCAAGGGTCGCGGCAACGGTTATGTGATCAGTTACGGTGGAAAAAATATTTACATTTCCGGAGATACGGAAGATATTCCAGAGATGCGTGCGTTGAAAAATATTGACGTCGCTTTTGTTTGTATGAATCAGCCATATACCATGACCATCGAACAGGCGGCGAATGCAGTTCTTGAATTCAGACCGAAGATGGTATATCCCTATCATTACCGCGGTGCCCAGGGATTCAGTGATACGGAAGCTTTCAAAAAACTGGTAAATGAGGGGAATAAGGGTATTGATGTGAGGTTGAGGAATTGGTATGTTGAATAGGCAACAGGCCCCCACAGCATTGTGGGGGCAACATATATTATACCGTTAACCTGATTGATTTTTTCTCCTGATTCTGTATTCGGTATTCTGTTGTTTGCCGGCTGTTTCCCCCTCATAAGTATCGCGGCATGTTGCTTTCTTACTATTGCCTGAATTTCTTCCTGTTTTCAGTTTCTTTAAATTCCTGCAAACAATGAGTTTTTCCCTTTTCACTTATGCTTCCGTGTTAGTGATGTTGCTTTCATGTAGTGGTTCTGTTGACACAGCGGAGCGAAAAGATGGTTCAGTTAATACAACCGCTCCGGCACAACCTTCAGATACAACAGTATATCAAAGTCCGGAAACACAAATCAGGCTGACGAATAATTCTGCTGTAATCAAAGGCGCAATCAGTCCGGGCGACAAGCCTGCTATTTCAGTATATGTCGACAGCGCTGTAACTCTTTCATTGAAATTGCAGGCGACTGACAGGAATGGAAATGTTAGGATCAACCAGATCAAAATGCCTGATGGAAAACCTGACGGGCCTTTTGGAATGTCGATTGATTATCCCGTTTCTCAAAAGGGAAACTATACGATCATCCTTGGACAGAACCTGATGGCTGGTGATCCCTGGACGGGCAACTGGGTGATGACTGTCGCAATAAAGTAAACGGAAAAGTGATCCATCCGGATTCGTTGGTTTTTAAAGGGTTTTTCGGGTAAGGTTTGATTAATCACCCTAAATTTGCACCCTTAATTGCATCCTGTAAACCAATTTCATACTAAAGCGTTGACACTCAGAGAGAAAATAGAAAATAAACAATCGGGGCTGGTTTTTTACAGTCTTACTCCACCGAAACACAACAATACACAGGAAAGAATAAATGAGATCGCTCTAAAGCAGATGGACAGGCTGAAAGGCGCTGACATTGACGGACTGATTTTATACGATATCCAGGATGAGCAGGAGAGGACCGATATGGAGAGATCATTCCAGTTTGTTCCGACGCTTACCCCGGAATTCTACTGCGATAATTATTTGTGCAAGATGGCTGTACCAAAAATTATCTATAAAAGTATAGCCAACCAGAATGATCAATCTTTTATTGATTGGATTAATTCAACGGAGAGCATTGAGTATGCTGTTTTTGTTGGTGCTTCATCGCAAAAACAGATAGAAGCGAGCGGCTTTTCTTTAAGTAATGCCTATGATATCAGATCCAGGTACAGATCGTCTCTGACGCTTGGAGGTGTTACTATTCCAGAACGTCATGCTAAGAAAGGTGATGAACATCTTCGGCTAAGAAGTAAGATAGAAAAAGGTTGCAGTTTCTTTGTGTCGCAGTGTGTCTATAGTCCGGGTAATACAAAAGATCTTTTATCAGATTATTACTATTCAGTTGTTGATAACAACCGCGAATTTTCTCCTATCATTTTTACGCTCGCACCTTGTGGCTCCTTAAAAACGCTGGAGTTTATGGAATGGCTTGGAATTGATGTACCCAAATGGCTGCACAACGATCTCCGGCATTCGAGAGACATTCTCAGCAACTCGGTTGCCACCTGCAAGAATATTGCTTCAGAGATTATGGAGTATGCTGCAGTAAAGGGAATTCCCATCGGATTTAATATTGAAAGTATCTCGATCAAAAAGGAAGAGATCGAAGCCTCGAATCAGTTGCTGAGGGATATTATCACATTGGTTGGAAAACAGGCAGCAGGAAGCAATAAATAGAGTATAGGGTGCTGAATACAGGAACAGGTAGAAAATTCAAAAGTTTGTATCAGGCATAAGGAATAACAAGCATAAGGTTGCCGCCAATGGCGTGAGACCACATTGCAAACGCTTCCTGCAATTGTATCTCCTGGTTATATTCTGATTTACTTTATCCACCCGGTTTTCCGTTTGCTGTTCCCTGCCGTTTCTTCCTGAATCCTGTTTCTGTATTCTGTTACCTGAAGCAAGGCATGCCTTGTTTCTACTTCGCCATGGGCACTTTAAACTCTCCGTTGGTGATTTTTTTGTATTCGTCGCCCACGCCAGTAACACTTCCGTTGCCATCGGTTTGGGTAATGTAAACAGTGGCTTTGAATGTCCCCGAAACTTCGCCATTGCCAATTTTTGTGATCACAACGGTGTCGGCTGTGGGCGGAGTTTTGAAGCCTGCAGAGTAGATCAGATCGGGGTCATTGGGACTATAAGCAAAAAATATCAGGTCAGCATCGCTGGTATAGGTCCGCGCAGGCGGTGTGGTTCCTTCAAAATAAACCGCGAATCCGATGCCCTCGTAGTCATCATCACTGGGCGATTTGTATCCCTGGATATCCAGCCTGTTTCCCAGGGGAGAAACGGATATTGCTGCCGTATCGTCTATGAGATATTCTTTTGCTGCACCATCCAGTTTGAACCGGATATAGTAACTGGTAGTGCGCGGCGTTACCGGAGGAGTCACCGGTGGATCAGTAGCATTATCGGGGCCTGTAAATTCCTTCTGACAGGAGATGAAGAAAAAGATGATCCCGCAAAGTATAAGTGTCAGTCGTTTCATTGGGAACGATGTTTTAGCAATGATAAGGAATTTAAGGTATAAGTTGTAAGTGGTAGGTGGTAGGTAAGTGCCTGCGGGATTGAAAGTTTTTAGGGCAGCAGGCAGCACATACAATGTAGTGGCGTTGATTTTTTCCTGTATTTTGTTTCTCCGTGAGGCGGGAGAACGAAGGCAGGAGATTTGTATGTCAGATGCAAGTATCAAGCATCATGTTTTCCAGATTCTGTATTTTGTCTTTCTTCCTGTTTCCGGTTTTCAGTTTTCTGTTTCCTGTTTTCTGTTTCTGTAATCGTAGGGACAAGGCATGCCTTGTCCCTACGATTACAGGCTGGCTGTGCCCTATTGCCTTATTACTATTGCCTGTATTCACTGTTTCTGTTTTCTGTATTCTGTTTTCTGTAATTCACTATCTTGTATTCCTGCAACTCACCACACAACTATATCAGCGCATCGCGGCGGCGAAGCAGTTCATCGATGAAAATTATGATGAACCCATCGATCTTGAACAGATTTCCAGGAAGGCCTTTTTATCGAGGTTTCATTTTCATCGCATCTTCACACAGGTCTATAAAAAAACACCAAAGCAATATCTTACCAAAGTGAGACTCGATGCTGCAAAAGAATTACTGGCGAAAGAAGGTCTCAGCATAACGGAAGTGTGCAACCTCATCGGCTTCGGGAGTCTTGGATCCTTCAGTACGCTTTTCAGTAAACAAAGCGGATATTCTCCACAATACTACCGCAATATTGCCTGGTTGAAAAAAAGACTCGTGAAGGAACAACCCAGGCGCTTTGTTCCACATTGTTTTATCGAACAATTCAAAGTGGAAGGTGACTTAAAGGCTGAATAATGTTTTAAGAAAAGCAAGAATCAAGAAACCATTTCCGGACGGCACTTCTATCTTGGTTCATACAAAATTAGATGGTATGATCACAAAATTTTCGCATATCAGTTTGTATGTAAACGACCAGGAAAAAGCCTTTGATTTCTATGTAAACAAACTTGGTTTCAAAGTGAATACCGATGCACTTATGGGTAATGGATATCGTTGGTTAACATTAAACCCACCCGATCAACCCGATATCGAAGTAGTTCTTATGGATATTCTTCACCCGGGAATGATTAAAACTGAGGAACACGGTGACGGAATTGACCAGGAGAGCGCTGATGCTTTTCGGGTGTTGCTTAACAAAGGAATTATGGGCTCGGGAGTGCTCTATACCAGTGATTGTCGTGCCACCTATGAAGAGTTAAAAGCTAAGGGAGTGCATTTCAGAAATGAACCGAAAGAACAATTTTACGGCATAGAAGCGGTGATGTATGATGGATGTGGGAATTGGTTCAGTGTGACGCAGCCGAAGGACTTTCAACATTAGGGAGGCAGGAGCATTAGCTGACAGGTGGTAACAACAAGCATGCTGTTTTCACATTCCTCCTGTATTCTGTTTCTATTTTTTCACGAAGGAGCAGGGAGGCAGGAGCATTAGCTGACAGGTGGTAGCAACAAATATTCTGTTTCAAATTCTTCCTGTATTCTGTTTCTGTATTCTGTGTCTCTTTAATTTGTCCGGATTACGAAATTTTGTTTTTCTTGCGAACCGATGCCGGTAATCAATTTTGAAGATCCTCAATACCTGCTGAAAGGAACAGCAAAGCAGGTACTCGCGCACAAAACCCTGGCAGAGTTGCGCATATTTGATTTGCTTAATGAATATGATCCAGTGCTCGCAGGAACAATTCCGATTGGTATCGATATCGAAGGCAGCGATCTGGATATTTTATGTTGTTTTAGTTCGGCGATAAAATTTGAAATTGATTTGAAGTTGTTTTTTGCAAAGCAGGAAAAATTCCGTGTACGGAAACTCTGGATGGATGGCATTGAAACTGTGATTGCAAGCTTTAAAACGAACCATTTTCCTGTGGAAATATTCGGCCAGGAAACTCCTGTAGTGCAACAGGCAGGCTATCTGCATTTGATAAATGAGTATGGTTTACTTATTAAGTATGGAGAAGATTTTCGCAGGAAAATCATTGATCTGAAACTAGCCGGATGGAAAACAGAGCCCGCATTCGCAAAACTGCTGGGTTTAAGCGGAGATCCATATCAGGCAATGTTAAAAATAGCGCACCCGTTATAAAACCGATCTGCGTTTCACAGTCTACATTGTACGTTGTACGTTCTACAATCCTTACATTTGGTCTGGCTAATCGCCTATGTTGAAATCCACTTTCTCCACCATCTTTTTTTTACTGTTCTGCGGACTGTCTGCATCGTCGCAGTCTGCATCACCATTGGTTTTCAGCAGAATTACAAAACAGGATGGACTTGCTACTAATTCTGTACTTCAAACGCTGAGAGATCAGCAAGGGTATCTGTGGATCGCTTCGCAAAACGGACTTCAACGCTACGATGGTTTCCGGTTTCTGAGTTTCCGGCACCTGCCCGGTGACAGCACAACTATTCCGAGAAATACAATCAATCATATTTATTTTGATCGGAAGCAAAGACTCTGGCTGTTGTTCGATAAACAGGCCGGCATTTTCAATACCAGCAATTTTCACTATACATCAATCCCGATCAGTCGCCCATTGAACATGATCAGGAAGATTACTGAACTGGGTGATGGTCGCGTGATGATGATCGCTGATAATCGCCAGTTTGTGTTTAATGAACAAACAAAACGCTTTGATTCGCTTGCAATGGGTGCCTTACCTAAGGGTTTCATCGCGAGCGATATTGCTGTTGACACAGTTTCGGGTCAGTATTTTTTTGCGGGCAAGAATGGGTCGTTTATTGCTCAATCCTTTACGTCTTCAAGATTGCCTGCGGATTTCGCCGGGCTGAAAGCTGCGGTTGCAGATAGTTTCCTGTCGGTAAAGAATAGCCGACATCCTTTCATTTCCACGGATGGAAAATATTGGCTGGTGAGCTGGCTTCCCTTTTCAGGAACAGCACCAAAATTGTATCAGTTCGATCCGGCTCTCCGGACAGTGAAACTGTTTGAGAATTTTCGACCATACAAAAGCGATAGCTATTACGAAATATGGAGCCTGTTTCAACAGCAGAACGGAACGATGTGGATCTATGGCATGGGTCTGTTTGCTTATTACGATACTACGCGTAACCAGTTCGTGAATATTGCCAGCGATCCTTTAAGACAAAGTGGTATCGAGTATGATTTTGTCGTTAACATGTATGAGGATAGATACAATAATGTATGGGTATGTTCCAACAAAGGATTGTATCGGTTTAATGCAGATGCGCAGGCGATACGTACCATCAATAACCAAAGACCCGGCGATACAATTTCGATGCTGAAACCTGTTTCGGCAATTCTGGAAACTGATAAACATGAAATCTGGGTGAGTACCTGGGGTTCGGGAATTTTTTCTTATGATAGTCTGTTCAGACCGATCAGTAATCCGGTAAAAGCCTTAGACAAAAAAGGAAATACTTTGCATGTGGGCGGGATGATTCAACTGAGAAACGGAGATGTCTGGATGGGGAATCATATGGGCGAAATAGTGGTGTACAAACCCTCCGACAACAGTTTTCATCAGCTTGCGCCTGAATCTTTAAAAGGAGAGCGCATCACACAAATCAGGGAAGATGGCAAGGGTGTTGTGTGGATCGGTACAGGAAATGGTGTGATCGCGAAATCAACAAATGCAAGTGATGCAACGCCTGTTATTGAAATGTTCCGGAATGATCTTTCGGATATCATGAAATTGTATACTGATAAAGCCGGAAATCTCTGGGTTGGCACAGCCAACAGTGGTGTATTACATCTTGAAGCCGGTTCCGGCAAATTGTTGCATGAATATAAAATAGGTGCAGAGGACGGTACGGGCTTGCTGAACGAAGGAGCAACTGATATCCTGCACTACAACGACAGCACCTATATTATGGCAAGCGATGCATTGTGCATACTGAATATAAAAACAGGTAAGTTCCGCTACCTGAGCGCAGCGAATGGATTGCCTGCGGAACATGTAACAACTTTAGAACTGGATGATCAGCATTATCTCTGGGTCGGACTCGATGGTGGTTTATACCGATTGAATCCTGAAAAAGAATTGTTTGTCAGTTTTAATGGAGAAGATGGTATCACCAACGATATATTCCAGGTAGACGCGGCTGTGCGTTTACGTGATGGACGCCTGGCGATGGGAACATCAAAGAATTTTATCGTTTTTGACCCCGCGAAATTGCTGGGCGCGGATTCAGTTCCCGGCGCGTTTATCACGGGCATATCCATCGGCGACCGGGGAATATTGGTTGATTCGGTGTTGGAAGAAGGAAAACTGCAGTTGAGTTATAATGATCACCAGCTTCAATTTTCACTAAGTACCCTTCAGTTCCCTGATCATTATTTTATATACTTCAAACTGGATGGTCTCGACAAAGACTGGAAGCAGGTCACGAATGATGAAATTGTTTACCCGTATCTGCCGCCGGGTGATTATACTTTGAAACTGAAAACGAGAAACAGCATGGGGCTTGAGAGTGTAACGGAGAGCTCGCTTACAATTGAAGTGATTCCGCCGTTCTGGCGAACATGGTGGTTTTATTTGTTGCTGGCACTCGTGTTGGGTTCCATTTTATTCTGGCTGGATCATGAACGGATCAAAAGAAAAACAGCAATGCTGCAGATGCGAAGCAATATTGCAGATGATCTGTATAAAGATATCAATACCGCACTTGGCAATATCACCATCCTGAGTGAAATGGCTAAGAAGAAGGCTGATCGCGAACCTGAAAAATCAAAGGAGTTTATCGAGCAGATCAATACGAAGAGTCAGAACATGGCGCTGGCGATGGACGATATTTTATGGAGTATCGATCCACAAAACGACAGTATGAAAAATTTCATGCTTCGTTTCCGTGAATACATCGATGCATTAAAAATTCAATATAATGTTCAGATCGATGTACTCATTGATCACAAAGCCGAACAGCTGCAGCTGAAAATGAAAACAAGAAACGGAGCTTTCTCATTATTCAAAAGTGGCATTACCAATGTCGTAAAAACCGGCGGCACCAATTGCAGAATTCACATTACCTACGATAAGCCGGAAATAGTCTACACACTCGATTACGATACTGCTGAAATGGAAATCGAGCGCCATACCAACCTTCGGCAAAGAGTCGAACTCACCGAAAAATTAAAGGAACTCCATGCGCGGCTGGAGTACAGGTCAGGAAAGAGCGGCGCTGGTTTTGTGCTGAAGATTCCCGTGCGTTGAACGTGGAACGTAGAACGTTGAACGTACGCTGTTTTGGGAGCAAGTAGTTTCGAATAACATTCCTTTCCCTATTGGTTATAAGTTATAGGTTTTAAGTTAGCCTATGCTGTTAGAAACAGAAACAGAATACAGAGTCAGAATGCAGCAACAGAAATAAAAATCAGAAATGCTGAATGCTGAAAGAAAATATGCAAAAGGGAACTATTTACTTTTCACTATTTACTTTTACCGTCTGCTGCCTACCGTCTCGTGAATAATAAAAAACAGACAACCATAGCATGCTCGATGCTTCAAACTAAAAACTAAATCTCCTGCCTCCTGCCTTCCAAGGATATAACTAACTTTACCCTTATGCCGGAACAACAATTACCTCCACGTGACTTCGATTCCATCAGCCCTTCTGCCAAATGGATCCTGATTATGAAAGCACATACCACCATTCCTTTTTCGAAAAGAGCCATGGAACTGGTTTCCGCTCCCGAGAAGTTTGAACCTGATTTCGAAAATCCCGATCTGAGTTTCTGGGTAAGAACGATGCATTTTGAAAATCGTTACAAAAGTATCAATCACCTCATGGAAGGAATCGATGCAAAAAATATTCTTGAACTTTCGTCCGGTTTTTCTTTCCGCGGACTTGATCTCGCACAACACAGCGATGTACATTATATTGATACTGATCTGCCGGATATGGTCGCGCAAAAACAGAAACTGGTTAACACTCTGAAAAAGGAACTACCCGCACCGAAAGGTACATACGAGCTCGCAACATTAAATGCATTGGATGAAAAAAGTTTTGATGAACTCGTATCTCATTTCTTACCTGGCGAATTGACCATTGTCAATGAAGGTTTGCTGATGTATCTGAACACAACAGAGAAAGAAAAACTCTGCAGGAACATACATAAAATATTATTGGAAAGGGGAGGCTGCTGGATCACCGCAGATATCTATATCGCGTTAAAACCACGCGGACTCGAATTGAATGTGGGCCCGGAAATGAAAAAATTTTTCGAAGTACAAAAAATCGAAGAGAATTATTTTAAATCATTTGAACAGGCAGCGGAATTTTTTGACAGCATGGGTTTTATCGTCGACAAAAAATTTGATGGTGATTATTCAAAGTTGAGTGTGTTGCCGCAGCTGATCAAAAGAACAACTCCGGAGGATATCAAAAAGTTTGCAGAAATGCCGAAGATCCATAGCAGATGGAGGCTGAGAGTGAAGAATAGTTCATAGTTGTTTGTTCATAGTTCACAGAAGTTGTCAGTTGTCTGTTGACGGTTGTCAGTTGAACAGCCAAAGGGTGCTCGGCTGTTTCTTTGCGAATCCTTCGCTGTTCCCTTTGCGGCTTGTTGCTGGGGGGGCTACATCCAAAGCAATAACACAGAGAAGCAGCGAGCGAACAGCCCACAGAAGAAACAGAGCTAGTTACTCCGCAACCTCTTCTATAAAATCATAACGATACACACCCATTGTCTCTTGCCTGTCCGGCCTTCGGCCTTATTTTCTTATCTTCAGAACAAACCATCCCCTCATATGCGGAATATATTTTTCCTCCTGGTCTTCATTTTCGTTCAGGCCACAGCGTTAGCACAGTCCACACCGTTCCAGAATAAGTTTTCATCGATTGAAAAATACATCGATACGCTGATGAAAGAATGGAATATTCCCGGTATGGCTGTAGGGATTGTGTATAAAGATCAGTTGATCTTTGCAAAGGGGTTTGGTCACCGTGACCTGGAAAAGAAATTACCTGTGGATGCCAATACCATCTTTCCCATTGCATCGAACACAAAACTGTTTACAGCGACTATAGCAGCGATGTTGCAGGTAGAGGGGAGGTTAAACGTTGATGTTCCGGTTAAAACTTACATGCCGTCGTTAAATTTCAGTACACCTCAATTGAATTCAGAAGTTACCCTCAGGGATATGCTTTCCCACCGTACTGGTTTGCCGAGATATGATGCCATCTGGGTGGCTTCGCAGATGAGTCGCAGTGAAACTGTCTCGAAGGTGGCATATATGCAACCGTCTTTGGGATTCAGGCAAGGTTATATCTATAACAATATGATGTTTGCAGCAGCAGGTGCTGTGATGGAAAAAGTTACCGACCAGACATGGGAGAACCTTATCCGCTCAAAAATATTGCTGCCGCTGGGCATGCAGTCGACATGTTTTACCAATGAAGACATGAAAGCAGAAGGCAATTTCGCCAGTTCATATTTCCAAGCTGACAGTACAGGAAAACTTTCATTGATGGAATTCAGCGGTCAGAGCATTGCCCTTGGCCCCGCGGGTACGTTGAAGTCCAACCTGACGGATATGAGTAAATGGATGATCGCACAATTGAATGAAGGAAAATACAATGGACAGCAAGTGATTCCTGCTGAAGCGATCAGGATGACTCTGGTGCCCAACAGCATTGTTGATCGTGAGGGTCGCTGGCCGGAATTGTCCAACAGTCTTTATGGATTAGGTAGAAATATTCAGACGTATAAAGGCTACAAGATTGCAATGCATACAGGTTCTATTGATGGGTTTTATTCAAATCTCACCTTTGTACCTTCGGAAAAGATCGCATTATTTGTTGTACACAACGGGATGCCGGGTGGAAGTATACGATCCATGATGGCTCTTCCAATAATCGACCGGCTTTTATCATTGACGCCAACGCCATGGAGTAAACGTTACAGGGAAGATTATCTTACCGCTCTGAAGGATGAAAAGAAATTCAAAGACTCTGTCAGCAAAACCCGCATTGAAGGAACTACTCCATCGCATCAGTTGAAAGATTATGCAGGTAATTATTCAAATCCAATCTATGATGATTTCGTTATTGAATTCAACAATAATCAACTGCACATCAATTACCGCGGACTGCAATACTTACTGTATCATTTTCACTATGATCAGTTTGTTACAAAAAATGAAACCAATGGTGAACCTGATTTTCGTCTCTCATTCCTTACAGGCGCCAATGGTAAAATTGATCGGTTTTCAATAAGTCTGTTCGGCGATCCGATTTCGGAGTTTGTTAAAAAATAACATACAGTCAATAGAAAAGAAACAGATACAGAAACAGAAGACAGAAACAGAGGCAATAGGAACAGCCTGGCTGTTATTGCAGAGACTACAGGCTGGCTGAAACTGAAAAAATGCAGAACCAGTGAAATCTTGAAATGGTAGATAGCTGGCAATGCGAGTGGTAGAGGCAACGCAGGCGTTGTCTTTACCATTTGCAAAATACGGTGTACCTCGAAAACTAATTCTCCTGCCTCCTTACTCCTGCCTCCTGCCTGACTGTAGAACTGTGGCTTTTTCTAAACACAAAAGCAGGTAGTTTTCTTCTTTCCCTGTTATCAGACACAAGGCATGACATTTTTTGCAGATATGATATCCGGCATTTTACGCGGATGTGAGTTCATTTATCATTAAAATCTACTTAAAATGAAATTTATTACTACAACACGCAGTGGTGAAGAACATAAAATTGCATATTCGGATTACGGGCAGGGATCACCTGTTGTTCTGATACATGGCTGGCCGCTGAGTCGCGAGATGTGGGAATATCAGCTGGAAGACCTTGTGAACGCTGGGCACAGGGTAATAAAATATGATCGACTCGGTTTTGGTAAATCCTCAAAACCGTGGGATGGATATGATTATGATTCACTCGCTGATGATCTGAATGTGCTCATGGAAGACCTCGATTTGCAGGATACCACGCTGGTTGGTTTTTCAATGGGTGGTGGTGAAGTGGTCAGGTATCTCAGCCGGTTTGGAAGGAACAGGGTCAGGCGTATAGCATTGATTGCATCGGTTACTCCATTCATGTTGAAAACCCTGGATAATCCAGAAGGTGTTGACCCGGCAGTATTTGATGAGATGATGGAAAAAATCAGGGAAGATCGTATTGCATTTCTCGATGATTTCGGAAAGAAATTTTTCGGAGTAAATCTTCTTTCGCATCCGGTGAGTAATCAGTTGCTGGATTATTACAGGATGTTATGCTCTTTTGCATCTGCAAATTCGACACTCAAGTGTGTTGAAGCATTTTCACAAACTGATTTCCGGGATGATCTGAGAAGGGTGCAGGTACCTACTCTTATCATTCATGGTGATGCAGACAAAACAGTACCCATTGAAGCCAGTGCAGAGCGAACCGCGAAAATAATTCCGCACGCAACATATATCGTATACCAGGGAGCCCCGCATGGACTGTTTTACACACATCGTAAACAACTCAATCGCGATCTGATCAGTTTTATGTCGGGGCAAATGCCATTCGGTAAATCAATCCCGGAAGAAAAAATAAACTACGTGTAAATTCAATATCGATATACTTAACCAGGCACACTGATGGTCGTGCGCATCGGATTTCCGGTGCGCACGTTTTTTTATTTGAAGTCAAATTTTCTAATAGCGTAGCATAGTAACGTATGTCAATGGTATTGTAATTCTATTTCGGTAACTTCTGTTTACTATAACTGTATTAAATTTATCATGATAAACTTAAAATGTAATTATGACGAGATTGGTGGTGCTGTTTTTAATTTTGACAGGTTGCCATAGTTCCCCTGCTCAATCACCAAAAAAAATTTCTGTAAATCATAATGATCCTGCTTCAGGTTATTACCTCGTCATAAAACCCGCTACAGATAAGATAAAAGGCGTCCTTGTTCTGCTGGATGGCTTCAATGGAAATCCGGAAAGTGTTTTACAGGAAACCAAACTACCGGTTACGGCTGCTGCAAATGGCTATCTGACAATTGTGGCTGCGATGGGGCCAAAGATGTATGCAGACAGTACGGTTGTAAGCAAATTAAACCTGTTGATGGACGATGTGAAGAAACGATTTAAAGTAAATGCTGATCAGTTTCTGATTGGTGGATTTTCTGCAGGCGGCACAATAGCATTAAGGTATGCGGAATTGGCAAAGGAAATGCCGGAGAAAACAACCGTATATCCAAAAGCTGTATTTGCAGTTGATTCGCCGGTGGATATTTTTTCGATTTATCATTTTTTCGAAGAACAGATCAGAAAGAATTATTCTGATCCTGCTGTGCAGGAAGCAATATTTGTGAGTCAGCTCATGAAACAGGAACATGGAGTTCCTGATTCTAATCGTTCAACGTATTTACAGCTAACTCCTTTTTACGAAAAAATGGAAGGATTGGGGAATGAGAAATTTCTCAAGGATACCCCTGTGCGGTTATACCACGACGTTGATATCAACTGGAGATTAAAAGAACGACTGCAGAGTGGGTATGATGCCAATCTTCTAAATGCTTCCGAAATGATCTTGCGATTGATGGTATTAAAAAATAAAAAAGCTGAATTTGTGAGTGGCAGAAAAGGATATCGCTCCAACGGAACCCGGCATCCACATTCCTGGAATATTGTTGATGAAGTTGAGTTTGTTGAATGGATGAAGAGTGTATTTAAATCATGATCCTGAACATGGGTAAAAAAAATTAATATGGTCAACGTAAGATTGGCAAACATTGACGATTATTTGCCGGTTGCAAGATTGCATACAAAGAGTTGGCAGGAAAATTATCGTGGTATTTACAGCGATTTCTTTCTTGATAATGAAGTAGAAGACAACAGGATAGAAGTATGGTATGAACGTTTTCATCAACCCAGTACTAACCAGTTCATTTTTATTGCTGAAAATGAAAGAGAGCTGGCTGGTTTTAGTTGCATATACCTTGATGATGATCCGAATTATGGTTCACTGGTAGATAATCTTCATGTCTGTGCAGACTTTCGCAAAAAAGGTGTTGGCAGAATATTGCTGAATGAATGTGGGATGAAAACGCTGTCTGCAGCAAAAGTTAAGAGAATGTATCTGTGGGTATTTGAGAATAATTATAAGGCGATTGCATTTTATGAAAGGATGAATGGTGCATTGGTCGAAACTGTAGAGAAGGAAAATGAAGATGGATCGAAGGCCCTGGTGAGAAGATACTGCTGGGGATGAGGTAAAGCGAAGGCCGGGTTGCGGGGACGAGTGGACACAGCCGGGCAGCAGGTTCTCATCATTGGAGGCAACAGGCAAAAGGCAATAGGAACTGCCGGAACCACAGAATGTCCTGGATTTTAACCGGAATTATAATTTCAGATGGCGATAATTCTGTATTCCTTGCGAGTTGGTGTATCTTTCTCCGGCCACTCCGCGTTTTGGATTTAAAATATCTCCGAATGCTATTAACGTTGTAATAATGAATGCGTCATCTCTAAACGAATTTCAAAATATCGACAACAACCTGAACGCAGCCTTCGAATCAAACGATGTCTCAAAAATAACACCCTTGATTTCAGAAGATTGGTTTCTGCTGGATCCGCAATTCGGGATAACTCCCGGCGATAAATTTTTGTCGCTAATAAGATCAGGAAACCTGGTACATATATCGATGAAAAAGACCGTGCAGAAAGTGATCGTAGAAAATGATATTGCTATTGTCATTTCCAAAGGAATCAATCACGGACAATATAATAATGTTGAATTCAACGCCGAACATTGGGTAACTCAAACCTATAAACGAACTAACGGCAATTGGATCTGCATGATCAGCCAGGAAATGCCAGCCGGTTGCTTGCAGAGGTAGTCGGTTGAAAGTCCTCCAATGTGTCAAAGCCATATTGCCGGGTCTTCACTTGAAAAAACGTGGAAAAGTCATACATGAGACCTCGGCGATTTTTAGTTAACACCTGCAGATTTTTTGACAACCTTAACAATTTCGATCAATCAAGCTGTATGATAAAAACTGCCAGTTTGATTTAATATATAATACCACTATAAATCAGCCTTATTTGATTTCAGTACAGTAAACAATGAACCTGCCTGCGCTGCTTACCGGACAGGCAGGTGGCGGGCAGGCTATAAAAAACGAACTGACTTTTCGGTCCTGAGGAAAATCTGAATTGTTTATTCAGTTTCAGTTCAGAATGTTTTCAGATTCTGATCTGACCTTACAGGCTGAATACTATTCTTACTTCCGATGTTAAAAACCCGCTTTAGTAGCTACACCCTTTGGGCTTATTTCGTATTATTTTTTTGCGCGATATCAATGGTGGTCCGGATAATTCTGTTCAGCATTTCCGGATCTGCTGTCGATTTGAGCCTGATAAGTTTTTTCAGAATTTTTTTTACGGGTTTGCTTTTTGACTTTGGTACCGTAGTTTTTATCACGGTTCCGTATTTGTTGTATTTACTGGTATTTCCACTGAAATGGAATAGCTCTTTATTCAACAGGATTGCCACGCGGGTATTTTTTTTCCTCACGCTTACAATCGTCATTTTTTCTTTTTTTGCAGAAATCGTGTTCTGGCAGGAGTTTGAAAGCAGATTCAATTTTATTGCAGTAGACTACCTGGTATATACCTATGAAGTCGTCAGCAATATCAACCAGTCATATCCTCTTCCGATCCTTATTGGTTCAATACTGATCATTGTCACGATTATTCAATTTCTATTCGAGAAAAGAAGATATTTTCAAAAAAGTTTTCGTGGTAATACCGTATTAAAAGACAGAGTTGTCCTTAGCTCTGTGTTCAGCTCAGTTATCCTGATTTTCGCCCTTGGCATTAATAATAGTTTCGCTGAAAAAAGTACCAACAGGTATCAGAATGAATTAGCAAAAGCAGGTATTTATTCATTCTTCTCTGCATTCAGAAATAACGAACTCAATTACGATGCCTTCTATAAAAGGCTCGACAATAAATCCGCATTTGAAGTTGTACGCCGGCAATTGAAAAATCCTTCATCTTATTTTGAAAGTGACTCTTTTTCTATCGGCAGAAAAATTGCTGATTCGGGACAATCGATCAATCCCAATGTAATCATGATCACGATAGAAAGCTTCAGTGCTGATTTCATGACTCGTTTTGGAAACAGGGAGGGATTGACACCGGTATTGGATTCGCTTGCTGAGAAAAGTATCCTGTTTACAAACATGTACGCAACAGGTACGCGCACAGTGAGAGGAATGGAAGCGCTTTCTGTAGCTATTCCACCAACACCCGGAAATAGTATTGTAAGGAGGCAACACAACGAGCAACTCACCACGATCGGAAGTATTTTCAGGGATAAAAGATATAACACGGGTTTCTTTTACGGAGGGGACGGTTATTTTGATAATATGAATCAATATTTCGGCAATAACGGCTATACAGTAACTGATCGTAAAAGATCAGGAATTATAGCTGAACAATTCGCAGCTGAAAGACATCCCATCCCTGATAGCCTTGTGAATTTCGAAAACGCCTGGGGTATTTGCGATGAAGATCTTTATGATGCTGTAATCCGTGATGCCGATGCACAGATGGCCCAGGGAAAGGCATTCTATGACTTTGTGATGACCACTTCGAATCACCGGCCTTACACCTATCCTGCAGGAAGAATTGATATACCTTCTGGTACTGGCAGGTCCGGTGCTGTAAAGTATACCGACTATGCGATCGGCAGATTTTTTGAAAAAATTAGAAGTAAGCCGTGGTATAAAAACACGATAATCATTCTGGTTGCTGACCATTGCGCAAGCAGTGCGGGAAAAAATGAGATCGATGTTTCCAAATATCATATACCTGCAATGGTGGTTAATATGCCCATGCCACCTACTGCCATTGATCAGTTATGTTCACAAATCGATCTGTATCCGACGCTATTCAGTATGTTCAACTGGAATTACCAAAGCAATCTTTATGGGCAGGATGTTTTGTCGCCAGAATATGTTCCCCGGGCATTCCTGGGAACCTATCAGAAACTGGCGTACCTGCAACACGACAGCGTTGTTATTCTAAGTCCGCAACAGAAGGTGGAGTCATTTAAATATTCTTTTGCTTCAAATGAGCAAAAACCAATTCATCTCCCGTCTGACAATCCAGTGGTCATGGAGGCGGTGGCTAATTATCAGACAGCTTATTATCTGTTTAAAAATGGTGGATTGAAGGAGCATCCATCGCTTGCGGACACGGCCAGACAGGCCGGAACTACAGGTTTACAGTATAAAGTTTCGAAAGCTGGTAATTAGCGGTATTGCGTCAGAACAGTTGCCAAAATCTGAGTCTGATTTTCAAACAGCTTATTTCCTGTTTAAAAAATGGTTGAACGAATATTCATGTCCTGTTGACGCTTCCAAACAGGATGTAACTGCTGGATTACATTATAAAGTTTCTACAGCTTTCAATCAGGGCTGCTGAGTCGGAACAGTTTCCAATTCTGCGTTTGATTTTCAAATCGCTTATTTCCTGTTTAAAAAATGGTTGAAAGAATATTCATGTACTGTTGACGCTTCCAAATAGGATTTTACTGCTGGATTGCATTATGAGTTTCTACAGCTTTCAATCAGGGCTACTGAGTCAGTACAGTTGCCAATTCTGCGTCTGATTTTCAAATCGCTTATTTCCTGTTTAAAAAATGCTTGAAAGAATATTCGTGTCCTGTTAACTCTTCTAAACAGGATTTAACTGCTGGATTACATTATGAGTTTCTACAGCTTTCAATCAGGGCTGCTGAGTCAGTACAGTTGCCAATTCTGCGTCTGATTTTCAAATCGCTTATTTCCTGTATAAAAAATGGTTGAACGAATATTCATGTCCTGTTGACGCTTCCAAATAGGATTTTACTGCTGGATTACATTATGAGTTTCTACAGCTTTCAATCAGGGCTGCTGAGTCGGAACAGTTTCCAATTCTGCGTTTGATTTTCAAATCGCTTATTTCCTGTTTAAAAAATGGTTGAAAGAATATTCGTGTCCTGTTAACTCTTCCAAACAGAATTTAACTGTTGATTTACATTATAGTTTCGACAGCTGGTAATCAGGGGCACTGAGTCAGAACAATTATCCAACCTGTGTTACTATTTTCATGTTTTCGTGATTTCACAAATGGAAGGATGTGATTTTCTCTCCATGTCCCGATGTTTTACCCTTGGAATCGGCAGCCTGGAAACCTATTTTCGTATGGTATTATACATGTATGATTTCTGATCATCAGCAGCTACTGGTGAAGATGTTAGCTAACATTCGTCGCGGCGAATGGATATGTTGGATGATGCCTGGGCGCGCCCGGGAGCGTCCGGCATATCCATCTCTCTAAAAGGTGGTGGAGGCGGGGGAGGGGCAGGGAGGGCCCAAAGTTTTTTTGTTGCGTTGAAGTGTTTTTGATATAAGAAATTTTTCAACGATGATCCCGGAATGTGATTTTTAAATTCAGAAGTATTTAGATTTCCGGAAAAACCGAAAATATCTCTGAAAAAATATCGTAAATCAGGCCGACAAACTATTATTTTTTGATGAACCACTTTTTGGGGAATCGTATTATCACTCTATATCACCACCCGGAATGCCATTTGGACTACACTTTCGATCCATTTACAATCAAAGTCGATAGGCTGTCAACAACATCACCCCATCGCCCAATGACTCCATAATATTGATCTGGTTAATCGATCCACAGAGGGTTAGGTAGATTCACTGATTAGTCTCTTTTGCTTCTGGATTTACGTAATTCAGTCCCGGAAAATATTTACCATTTTTCGTTCCCTGCCGTCGCCTGGTTATTCGGACAGGCGCTCTTGCAGCCCTGGCGTCTGCGTCTTTTAAATAGCAACAGCAATGATCTTATTCAGAAGTAGCCGGGAAGCCCTTTAGTCTAAAATTGAACAAGTTGTGTGCGGGGTAAGAATACGGAAGAACATACATTTATCTATTGAGCTACGAAAGCCATCTGACTCCAGCCCAAACCCAGATTGAATTATTGCCTAAACTACCTATCCCTGCGATCCAGTTACAACATCATTTACAAAACAAGCTTACTAAAATCACCAGGGTTAAACGATCATCAACACAACGCCTGCAATAATTAACAGCGTAGCAACAGCGGTTTTGATGGTCAAAGCTTCCCCAAGAAAGATAACCGACAAGATAACGGTAAGGGCTACGCTTAATTTATCTACAGGCGCTACTTGTGATACCTTTCCCATTTGTAACGCTTTAAAATAAAATATCCAGGATAAACCTGTAGCCACCCCGGAGATAACCAGGAACAAAAGGTTGTGTTTTGAAAGATGGCCAAGGTGTTTCCCTTCACCGCGGAAGAAAACGATTCCCCAGGCAATAATAAGAATCACCACAGTCCTGATGGCTGTGGCCAGATTTGAATTGACACCTGTTACTCCGACTTTTGAGAATATAGCTGTGAGTGCAGCAAATAATGCTGAGAGCAATGCATAGATCCACCACATGAGACTAATTTTTAGAATCTGTAATTGTATCCCAGCCGGAAGACCTGCGTTTCGTAATAATCTGTACTCACAAATGTAAACCCGTTGCCTTTGATCGACTTCCTGAGCCGGAATGTATTGGCAATATCGGTAGCATTCAGGAAGATCTCGCCGTTGCCTTTCTGGATTTTTTTCCTGAACCCAAGGTCAATAGAGAAACGTGAATAGACTTTTCCCTGGGGGATCAGGTCCGGGGCGAGGTAGGTGAAGGCAATTTGCGCGTCGAAATCTTCTTTGAGTTTGAATAATCCATTCAGTTTTATATTTCCTGAAATCAACTCCTGTCGGGGAGCGCTGTAAACACTTTCTACCGGATACTTATTCACGATCGTAAAGGAATCGATCACACTTTTGTATCCCGTCAATCCAAGGTTCCAGGTCGACCATTTCCCTATGCTCTGCGAAAGAATTACCTCCATTCCAAAATTCCTGCTCCTGCCTGCATTCTGAAAGACATTGTATATAAGATTTTCCGGTGGCACGATAGTGGCAATCCTTGTGATCGTTGCATTCATCGCTTTAAAGAAAACTGCAGATGACAGAAAACCCGTCTTCCAGTTTGTCTTGTATCCTAACTCAACATTATCAGTAAACTGTGGTCTCAATTCGGGGTTGCCCACTTTGATAATTTCTACATCATCATATTTTGGAAAAATGCGGATGTCTACTTCATTCGGACGGTCGACTCTACGGTTATAGAAGGCTGTTAGCCTGTTGTTTTCATTAAGTTTATAGGCGATTCTCAGGTTAGGAAAGGGCTGAATGTAATTATACCGACTGCTTTTATACACCGGATGACCAGGGTTTACATCATATTCTACATTTACATATTCAAATCTCAATCCTGCTTCGACCTCGAAAAGTCTGTTCTCGAAAAGATAGTTGCCATATACCGCCGGGATTGTTTCTCCATAGTTCGCCCAGCCGTCGGCGGTGGTGTCTAATGGAGAATTCAACCCCGGTTTAAACTGCATATCAGTCGGTATATATCTCCTCCGGAATTTGACGCCAGTCTCAAATTTCCCGGATTTCAGGGGTTGTAAATAGTCGATGCTGACATCCGCGACATGCTCGTCTGAAATCAGCTTAAATGAGTCAAGTCCTGTATATGTCGGCATTATATCCGTGAAAAAATATTTTTCATTTTCCCTGTGGAAAGTATAACTGAAGCTGGCACTGAGAATCCTGCCTGGTTCTTTAAATTTATGTAGCCATGAAGCATTTGCTGTAACCGTCGTCTTTAATTCATCTTCCAGGAATTGCCATAGTCTCAATCGTTCTTTTAATGCCGGACCGAAAAAAGGTTCCTCACCACGATCAAGTATTTTCTCACTGCTGAATAAAGTTGAAATATTAAGGGTATTGGATTTGTTGATCTGCCAATCCACGCCGGTTTTTGCGGTTACGATATTGGTTGTACGATTTCTTCTTGTCTGCTGGTAAACAGTATCTCCGTTACCATAAAACCGTTCAACAAATTCATTTTTGTTCAGGGTTTTTGTATACAGATCGTCGGCCTGCAGGAAAAAATTGGTTTTCTTTTTTCTGTAGTTCAGCGAAATGGATGGATTAATTTTTGGCGTTGCCTGGTATTGCTCATCGATTGTTGGATAATTTTCTTTCTTTACCCAAAGTGCGCCAACACCCGCTGTCAGTCCCGCTCTTCCGTTAAACCCATCTTTTCTCTCTTTTTTATAGATGATGTTAATGATGCCCGCATTGCCATTTGCATCATATTTTGATGACGGATTATTGATGATCTCAATTCTTTCAATTGCAGAAGCGGGAATATTTTCAAGGCTTGACTGATTGCCAAAACCGGTTAACGCAGTTTGTTTGCCATCAATCAGCACCATTACCCTTTCGCTGCCACGAAGCTGTACTTTGCCATCCTGTGTAGTTACACCCGGGAGCGATTTCATCATATCAAGAATAGAGCCGCCGGCCGCACTTATGTTATCCGCAACCGAATACGTTTTCTTATCCATTGCAGGAGAAACTGTTTCCGTATTCGAAACAATTTTTACCTCCTTAAGCAGCTTTGTATCCTGAGACAAAAAGATATTTCCCAGGTGAAGTATATTGGTTAGCTGACCAACCACTACAGAACTATAATGTTTCTGATAACCTGTTAGTGTGATCAGTAAAATATAATCCATTTGGCTTTTAACTTCGTTAATTGCAAAAATTCCGTTGTCGTCTGTAATAGTTCCTGCGACAAAACTGCTGTCTTTTTTTAGTAGGGTAATACTCGCAAATGGAAGCGGAGCCTTGGTTTCAGCATCTTTGACATTCGCAGATAGTGATGCCTTGTCCACCTGCGCAGCAAGCGGGGTTGCAATCGCGACTAAAATGACAATAGTTAAAATCAGGTTCTTCACAATTGTTCTAAAATTTCGGTGGCTCAGCGTTTTTTCTTCCCCATTTATACTGATGTGTCCAATAAGTGACTTTTGTTGTTAGTATACCAATTCCCGCACCCAGTAATACATCACTGATATAATGCCTGTTGTTGGCCATGCGCAAAAGCCCGACACCGCTTGCTATTCCGTAGGAAACATAAGGCATCCATTTAAAGCGATGTTTGTATTCTTCACTGAGAAATGTTGCGGCCGCAAATGCCTGCGCCGTATGTCCTGATGGGAAAGAATTATGAGCCGTACCATCGGGTCGCAATTGTGCGGTCGAATATTTTAATAAGGAAACGGTTCCCATCATCAGTAATTCACTTTTAATCATGATTGCAGTACGGTTACTGATATCTGTTTTCGATTTGATGCCGGCAAAGTCGAGACCATATGCAATTGCATAAGGTGCGAACTGTAAATAGTTATCGACTGGTGTATGAAATTTCGCCAGGTGCTTATTGCGTTCTTCAACAATTTCATTTTTCAGTGATTCACTTTTATTTCTATTCGTGATTAAGCCGCTGGCAATTAATCCAACGGGAATGGCTAACTGTTCATTCGAGAATTTCAGCCTGTAATTAATTTCTAAACTGTCAATGGATTGGCCATTCAGCGCTTGTTGCTGAATAATTACGATGGAAAACAGGACCAGGCACCGGAATTTCATGTATCGTTTTATCCTGCATAGTTAGCAAGCGAATTGGAAGAAATTCTGAATCAGAAATCAACAGAGAAAATGTGGAGGTTGTGATGATAATTGTACTTCACTACCCAGGCAGAATGTTTACAGATCTGATCAACAATAGAAAGTCCCAGGCCTGTACCTGGTGTATGTTTGGATGCAGATGCAAAGCGGCGGAACAACTGTTCAGTATCGAGCGAATTGTCCCCTGTGTTGGCAATGCTGAAATGCTTTCCAGCCAGGTGTATAAAGATCTGGCAATCAGGTTTGCTGTGCCTGATCGCGTTCGATATAAGATTATTGATCAGGATCTCTAACAGCGTCCTGCTGGCTTCAATGTGAATATCAGGATCTATCTTTTTCTCAGCTGTTAGCTGACGCTCAGAAATAAAAGGAGCAAAATCAGAAAGCGTATCCTCCAGAAGATCTGATAGGTTTACCTGTTCAGTTTCAGTATATTGATTGTTCTCAATCTTTGTAAGAATTAACAGATTTTTATTGATCCGGGTAACGCGACTCAATGCTGTGAGCGCATCTTCCACAATATCGTATTGCTCTGGCGTGAGAGAATGTGTCTGAAGGATCAGATCAAGTTTGCTTTGCACAATTGCGAGAGGTGTTTGTAATTCATGCGACGCATTTTCTGCAAATTCCTTCTGCTGTTTGAAAGAGGTAATGTTTCCTGCTATCAGTTTCTGAAGACTTTGATTTAGTTCGTTGAATTCCGAAATACCGGAATTGTCAAACAGAACGGGCTCGTTATCTGTAAGTTTAAATTTTTTTATTTTTTCGAGTGACTGATAAAAAGGCTGCCAGATTCTTTCCGAAACCTTTTTATTCAAAATGATAAATCCGGTAAGCATCAATGCAAAGAACAACACCGTCAGCGAGGTAACGGTAACGATAATGAATAAACGGTCTTCGCGATTTGCAGCATCAGTAAGGATGATCCTGTGTTCATTCAGTTCATAATGCCAGAGAAAGCTGATCGCGAAATAATAAACCGGGATGCTTACAGCAAGAACAATTCCTGCGTAAATCAGCATTTTGGACATGGAATGGTTCAGTAACCTGGTCATATATCCCATTTATATCCGGTCCCGTACATTGTCTTAAGGTAATTACCATACCCGGCGTCTGTAAGTTTCTTTTTGAGATTTTTGATATGAGCGTACACAAAATCGTAGCTGTTCATCATCTCAGCGAAATCACCACTCAGGTGCTCGGCCAATGCGTTTTTTGAAATCACTTTATTTTTATTACTGACAAAATACAGCAACAGATCGAATTCTTTCTTTGTTAACGCAATTTCCTTTCCGTTTACTTTAACTGTTTTTCCCTGCAGACCGATAGTAATTTCATTCTGATGGATCAGATCGTTGTTGGCAAATTGTTTTCGCCGGATAACTGAATAGATCCTTGCGGCGAGTTCCGGGAGGTGGAACGGTTTTGCGAGATAGTCGTCGGCGCCATTCTGGAGTCCTTTGATTTTATCCTGGAGAGAGTCTTTTGCTGAAATAATGATAACGCCGTCTTCTTTCTTGAGGCGCTGGATTTCCTGCAGGAGTTTCAGGCCATCACCTCCCGGCAGCATGATATCCAGCAGGATGCAATCGTACTGATACATCATTATTTTGTCGAGGGCTGTCCTGAAGTCGTTAGCTGTTTCGCAGCGGTAATTTTCATCCGACAGGTACTGCGAGATACTGTCTGCAAAATCTTTTTCATCCTCAACGATGAGAATTTTCATGCTGCAAATTCGGAAGGAATTCTGAATATTTTTGGAAGTCGTTTAAGTTTTGGGTTGTAAGTGATAGGTTATAAGCGGTTGATGAAGCAGGGAGGGGATTTGAGTCATGAGTTTAGGTTAAAAGTTAGATGCTGATGAAGCAGTGATCAGATTATAATTATACCGGCTAAACGGAAAATTAGAATTTGCGTTTTCAGAAAATGTGGTCAAATCCCTCAGCTCCAGGTGGAGGACGAGTTACTTCTTCGGATTTTGGCCTTTGGTCCATCAGGAAAATCGCTTACAACGATAAACCGCAGGCCAAACGAGTTCCATCCCCGGCAAGAATTAACTTAACACCTGCAACTTAAAACTTACAACCTAAAACCTACCCACCGACTTCGATACTAAATGGCACGGAAGCCGTAGGCAGACATCGCGCGTCATTGCAAAGCACATATTCAATATTGCCCCTGAAAGTAGTTTTTGCTTTTGCCTTGACTTTGATCACCTGCAAAAATTCAACCGATTTCTCGTAGTAGTGGACAGTGCCGGGCCAGGCGCTTTCATATTTTTTTATCAGCTCATCTTTTTCTTTTGCATTGCCATCAACCACGATCAATGGGTTAGGTGAAATGGAAATGACAGTAGCAGGAGCGGCTTCCACACCAGCCTTCTGGGAATACAAATGATAATTGCCATTGATGTTTGCCGTCATTGCAATTTCCCAGGTGTTGGCAGAGATTTTCTTTGATTGAAACGACCATGTTACGTACTTGCCAGGAACTGTTTGAGAAAAGGAAAAAGTATATACCGGAAGAAGCAGAGGCAGTAGAAGGCAAATTTTCTTTTGCATATGTTAACAATATGATTCAGAATGACGCTGGAGCAACAATTTGAGAGAAAAGATAAATGATTTGCACTTTGCTGTAACGTCAAACCAATAAAATATTTGTTATAGTGTTCCAAAAATGATAACTTATATAACCTCTTATCAGGATTTATCCTCCATCGTTCTACCCTTCGATTATTCAGGATTTGTGGCAATTATTTCCCCCTTCTGCGAACTCCATTTTTGGTTTGAAAATGTCTTTTATTCTTTCACCATAAAAACGGAGGTTAGTCATGAAAATCAGACTTTTTCCTGTGATCTGTTGTCTCATCATCATGTTCACAGGCTGCGAAAAAGAGTTTCCGGTCTCCGGCGATGCAAAAGTAAAGGCTGGCGACAAGGATGTTTCCAACAAAAAGAATCTGAGGTCGACTGGAGCTATCCAGATTTCGGGAACTGGCTTTTTAGCGTCGGAAAGTGAGTGCAGTTCAGTTGCGCAAAACGCAACTTTTGCGGTAAGGATGACCGGCGATCTCACGGGTTGTCTTTTTGTTTTTGTTGACGCATTTGATTGTTCTCCCAGCGGTACTTATCGGGAAACGGGAACAGAATTATTTATCGGTACTTATAATGGAGGCTCGGGAACTTTCACAACGGCCTATAAGTTTGAATCGAAATATGAAGGCTGCGATCCGGGTGGTTCCTATCTCGGTCTGGAAATTTTCGGGCGCTGTCAACACCCGGTTGTTGCTGGAAGCGGAACAGGTGTCTTTAGTGGTGTTTCCGGGAGGGTCGACATGAAAGATGATATCGAAGCCGGTAATTATCCATACAGGGGACACTTGAGGTATTAATTACCGGGAAAATCCATCATCGGACATTTTTAAAATTAAGCCGGGGGCCAAAATAGTTTCCCGGCTTTTTTTACAAGAAGGCATTAAGACAGAAAGAAGAAAATGCCTTCCTGCCTTCTTGTTAAACCTGGTATCGGGTTTTTTTTACAAGAAGGCATTAAGACAGAAAGAAGAAAATGCCTTCCTGTCTTCTTGTTAAACCTGGTATCGGGTTTTTTTTACAAGAAGGCATTAAGACAGGAAGAAGAAAATGCCTTCCTGTCTTCTTGTTAAACCTTGTTTCGGTATCGGGTTTTTTGAACAAGAAGGCATTGAGACAGAAAGAAGAAAATGCCTTCCTGTCTTCTTGTTTAACCTTGTTTGGGTATCGGTTTTTTTGAACAAGAAGGCATTAAGACAGGAAGAAGAAAATGCCTTCCTGTCTTCTTGTTAAAACCTTGTTTGGGTATCGGGTTTTTTGAACAAGAGGGCATTAAGATAGAAAGAAGAAAATGCCTTCCTGTCTTCTTGTTAAACCTTGTTTGGATATCGGGTTTTTTAAACAAGAAGGCATTAAGACAGGAAGAAGAAAATGCCTTCCTGTCTTCTTGTAAAAAATTTTCTTATCTAAACTATATCGAAAAAGAAAGGGAAAATCCACAAAAATCTAAAGGAAAAATATCTCCATTTGTCGTTTACGAAACGTTGCTTCTAGCTTTTACGCTTGTTATCTTCAAATAAAAATGTACAAACTATCATCGCATGAAGAATTTTTATGCAAAGAAATTGTAGATGCTGCTTTTATTGTTCATTCGAAGCTTGGGCCTGGAGTAGTGGAAAAGATTTATGAAGTTTGTTTCTGTCATGAACTAAGAAAAAAAGGAATTTCTTTTCGACGCCAGGTGGATTTGCCAATTTATTATGATGATCTGACTTTTGATGAAGGATTGCGATTGGATGTGCTGGTGGATGACCTTGTCGTTTGCGAATTAAAAGCAATGATGCATTTAAATGAATACTGGACAGCGCAGACCATCAGCAACATGAAGCTCGCAGGGAAACATGTTGGCTTTCTCATTAATTTTCATGTACCACTTATTAAACAGGGAATCAGAAGGTTTTATGCAGATTAATTCTGATTTCTGAATTTTAGTGGACTCAGTGTTGTATGTTTTTTGAAGAAACTGTTGAAATTGGTGAGTTCGGGAAAACCAAGCGCATATGCGATAGTGCTTCCGGGTATCGATCTCCGATCACTTCAATTCTGTCAAACGCATCATTGATCTCATTCAGATCTGCAGTGCTCAGCTCCATTTCTGCTGCCCCGACATTTTCTTTTAGCCTGTGCAATTTTGTAGTTCCGGGAATAGGTACGATCCATGGTTTTTGTGCGATAACCCAGGCAAGAGCAATCTGTGCAGGCGTTGCGTTTTTCTTTTCAGCAAATGCCCGGACAGTATCAATTAAGGTTTTATTGGCTTCCCTGTTCTCTTTTTGAAAACGCGGAACGATATTTCTGAAATCCGATTTATCGAATTGTGTATCCGCATCGATGGCACCGGTAAGAAATCCTTTTCCCAGCGGACTAAAAGCCACAAGTCCGATTCCCAATTCTTCCAGTATCGGGATGATTTCTTTTTCAGGTTCACGCCACCATAGTGAATATTCACTCTGGAGTGCAGTAACAGGCTGAACTTTGTGCGCGCGACGAATCGTTTGCGCCCCTGCTTCAGACAATCCAAAATGTTTCACTTTGCCTTGAGCGATCAGGTCTTTAACTGCACCGGCAACCTCTTCGATCGGAATTTTCGGATCGACACGATGCTGATAAAAAAGATCGATGCGATCAGTTCTAAGACGTCTTAGGGATTCTTCTGCTACCCGTTTTATTCTTTCCGGTCGACTATCCACTCCTTTGGAAGCAACGCCATCCTGGAACCCGAACTTGGTCGCAATGACAACGTTATCACGAAACGGAGCCAGGGCTTCGCCAAGTAATTCTTCGTTAGTGAAAGGACCATAGGCTTCTGCGGTATCAAAAAAGTTGACGCCCATTTCATATGATCCCCGGATCAGTTCGATTGCATTTTTCTTATCAGCCGCAGGCCCATAGCCAAAACTCAAGCCCATGCAACCCAATCCGATTGCCGATACTTCAGGTCCGTTGTTGCCAAGTATTGTTTTTCTCATTGTGTATAATTTGAATTTCAATAAATCCTCTTTTTCTTTTCTCTGCCTTTGCTATCCGGGACTTAGCAGAGGGCAGGAAGCATTGTTTCTGCACAATCAGTTTCTGCTTGCTAAAAATTTTTGAATACAAAACTACACCACCTTCGATACCAGGTTATGACGACATTCAAACAAAGAACTATTTATTTCAAATATTTGTGTTTATGGGTAATGCTTGTTGCTACTGCCCTGACACAGAAACTGCAACAGAATACAGAAACAGGAAGAAAAGGACCTCAATCCGTAATAGCTTACGCCTGAAAAAGAAACAGAATACAGAATACATAATACAGGATATGGAAAAAGAGAGAATACAAACTTTCTTAGTCGTATCTGCCGCCAGATGTGCCTGACAGCCTCCTCATGTTTGAATTCTGCAATTTTCGGTTTGATTTTTAACGCACGCCAATGGGATAAAGTTGGTAGCTTGGTAGAAAATCTGTTCTGACATGGCTAAAATCAATCTGAATGTCAACGGCAAAAAATACGAGGTTGACATAGATCCGGATACACCTGTGCTCTGGGTGCTGCGCGACCATCTTGACCTGGTGGGCACCAAATTCGGTTGTGGCATGGCACAGTGTGGAGCATGCACAGTTTTATTAGGGGATGATGCAGTTCGTTCATGCGTGCTGCCTGTATCCAATGTGCAGGATAAACAAATCACCACCATTGAAGGTTTGTCTGCGGAGGGTGATCATCCTGTGCAGAAAGCCTGGCTGGAACACGATGTCGCGCAATGCGGATATTGCCAGGCCGGCCAGATCATGAGCGCCGTCGGCTTACTCAGGAAAAGCCCAAAACCAGGCGAAGAAGAAATTGCTGCTGCTATGCATGGGAATATCTGTCGCTGTGGTACTTATCTGCGTATACGCGCTGCCGTTATGACTGCAGCGAATTCATGATTTCAAATATTCAAATTATGACTGCTCAACCAAATATCAACCGGAGAAAATTTCTGAAAGTAACTGCTCTAGCAGGCGGAGGCATGATGCTGAGTTTTAACTGGCTCGCGGGTTGTAACCCTACGCCGGATGAAGTACTGGCGATGCCTAAAGAATGGTTTTCTCTCAACAGTTATATAAAGATTGGTGAAAATGGAATCGTAACGCTGATGGCACCCAACCCCGAGTTCGGTACCAACCTGAAGACATCGCTGCCGATGATTCTTGCAGATGAACTGGATGTGGATTGGAAAAATGTAATTGTCGAACAGGCCGATTTTTACCCGGAACGATTTGAAAGGCAATTCACGGGTGGAAGTCAGTCCGTAAGAATGGGCTGGAAAATTTTGCGTACAGCAGGTTCTACTGCCAGAAAAATGCTGGTAAATGCTGCTTCAAAAAAATGGAACATTCCAGCAGAAGAAATCGCTACCTCAGCGGGCATGCTGATCCATAGTGCCAGCGGAAAGAAAGCAGGCTATGGCGAAATGGCTTCATTTGCTGCAACGCTTCCTGTGCCGGACAATGTACCGTTTAAAAATGTGAAGGATTTTAAGATCATCCGTACTTCACGCAAAAATGTAGAAGGCAAAAATATTGTTACAGGAAAACCACTCTTCTCTATCGATCATAAACAGGAAGGCATGCTGATAGCGATGATCGTGCATCCGCCGGCTTTCGGACTCAAAGTGAAATCGCTTGATGAAGCATTAGTAAAATCAATGCCTGGTATCAAAGATGTTTTCGTGATCAAAACGCTTGAAGACGGATATGAACATAATGCATTTGATACTACCAGTTTTTATGAATTGCCTGTGGTGGTTGGTAACAGCACATGGGAAGTGATGCAGGCAAAGAAACAATTAAAGGTAGAGTGGGAAGAAGCCCAGGAAAAGAAGGTGACGGTATTGGGATGGGGCGGAAACAAGGAAGACGTGGTGATTCCTGCAGGTCGCGAGAGCACAGAAACGCAACGTAAGAAAATGATGGCGATGTCAGGAAAACCAGGAAAAGAATTGAGAAGAGATGGTGATCCTGAGAAGGCCTTTAAAAATGCTGCAAAAGTAATCGAGCGTACATATACCGCGCCTTATCTCGCTCACAATACGATGGAGCCGGTAAATTGTTTTGCGCATGTCACTGCAGATAAAGCAGAGCTGTATGGCCCGATACAAGCTCCTGAATT
Source organism: Pollutibacter soli (assembly GCA_029269725.1). Classification (GTDB taxonomy): domain Bacteria; phylum Bacteroidota; class Bacteroidia; order Chitinophagales; family Chitinophagaceae; genus Pollutibacter; species Pollutibacter soli. The sequence goes on from JARJHS010000012.1 coordinate 133,277, forward strand.
TATCATGAAAACATTGGTTGCGCGTCTTGGCCTTCCGAAGGAAAAAATCCATATCAGTCTTGCGCGTATGGGCGGCGGATTCGGATTGCGTGCTTATGGTCATCACTTTGTGGAAGCCGCTGTGATTTCACAAAAGCTGAATGCGCCTGTAAAACTCGTATACACGCGGGAGGATGATATGACATATGGAATTTATCGACCTACTTATACAGCAACTTACCGTGCTGGATTGGATAAGGATAACAATCTGATTGCATTTCATGTTCGTGGCGGAGGAATTCCTGAACATCCGGTAGAGCCTAACCGATTTCCTGCGGGCGCTGTAGATAATTATCTCGCGGAAGGATGGGAAATAAAGTCGAATATTACGATTGGTGCATTCAGGGCACCGCGTTCGAATTTTATTGCGGGTGCAGAACAGTCTTTCCTCGATGAACTTGCAGAACTAGCAGGCAAAGACCCTATCGAGTTTCGTCTGGAGCTTTTGCGCAGAAATAAAAACAATCCTGTGGGGAAAAATAATGCTTACGATCCAGGCAGGTACGCAGGTGTATTGGAACTTGTGCGTGAAAAATCCGGCTGGACGAAACCGCAGGAAAATGTAAGTCGCGGCGTTGCGGCTTATTTCTGTCATAACACCTATGTCGCGCAGGTGCTGGATATGAAAATGAAAGATGGCACACCGGTTGTAGAAAAAGTAACTGCGGCAGTTGATTGCGGTATCGTTGTCAATCCGGATTCTGCTGCGAATATGGGTGAAGGTGGAATTGTGGATGGTATCGGTAATGCGTTATTTGGTGAAATGACTTTTGACAATGGGATACCGGCGAAGAATAATTTTCATCAGTACAGAATGATCCGTCAGAAGGAAGCACCAAAAGCGATTGAAGTTCATTTTGTTCCGAATGACGAGGATCCGACTGGTTTGGGTGAGCCTTTGTTCCCACCAACCTTTGCAGCAGTGGCCAATGCATTGTACAGAGCGACCGGGAAAAGATATTATGAACAGCCTTTCAGTAAACAGATCAATTCGAGGCAGCCGTTATTATAAGGACAAACGTCTTCTTTATCGTTGCTTTCCGCTTTCACTGGCTTTCCGTCTACTTTGGTAAGTAGTATGGTCGCTGAGTTAAATAGGTGGCAGACGGGCATTCGGGAAGCCCGGAAAGAAACGGTAAATTCTTTTAACAACTTGTTGCAGGCATCAAAGGATGTAAACCTGTTATCAATATGCAATTCTCCGGTGATACATGTTATTTGAAACAGTTTTTAAAGAATTAAACCGGTTCAGAAACTACCTTAAGAATGTTTTTAATTTGCCTGATATGTCTTTGCGTATGCACTGTATAAAAGTGCAGCCACTCCAGGCGTGTAAGGTTGCCGATGCCGGGAAATTCAAATTCCATGCATAACAAATCCAGATCATTTTTGTCTGCATAGTCAGATGCTTCGTCGAAGATGGTTTTAATTGCGGCAGCCATTTCATTTTTATCATGCGGCCCTGCTGATGGTGCAATAAATTCTGCTGTGGGAAATTTCAATTCAAAATTCAGGAACAGGTCACTGAGCGATTTGCAATATTCATCGGGACTGCGATCGGTGGTCGAATTTTTCCCCTTGAAAAGCAACCAGGTCTCCAGGGATTTCCGCAGGTGATCTGCTACTTCGCCTACCGTCCAGCTATCGGTAAAGGGTACTGTATTAAACTGATCTTCTGGTGTCTCCAGAATGGAATTGATCAGGTCTTCTCCTGTATTCCTGTAAGCTTTAATTACTTCCGCTGCATTCATAAATTTAAATTTACTTCGAAAAAACCATTTTGTCGGTATTGCAAAGTAGGTTTAATAAAATGTGTATGGGGGCTGGCACTGCGACAAATAGAGGGGCAGATGCGACAGTTAACTTTATTCCACTATTGACCGGAAACGATGTGTACAGTTTTCTGAATAAATCTGATTCACTATTACAGGAGATTAAATAAAATCTACAGGTCGGCCTTTTCATATACGGAATTCCGGGAGGTGAATCAGTGCCAACTTCATGAATATCGCATTCAACCCAATTTTTCAACCCAGGTGTAGGGGAAAGGTAAATCAAAAATAATTTTGCGAAACCGAAAGGCTGCGCATATATTTGCAACCGAAAGGTTTCATAAAGGAAGCATTGGAAGATGGGAAGGGTCTGGATTTGTATAGCCTTAAAGCTAAATACATGAGAGAAATAACAAGATGGCAGAAGCCAAACAAAAGGATTTGGGAGTACAGGTTCAAACAACGGGAAAAGGTATTACATACTATGATAAAGCACAGGAAGTGAACCCTCTTAAGATCAACAATCCACCATACGGAATAATGATTGGCAATATTTTAAAAGATGATTCGCATTTTCAAAACATCGGTTAAAACAAAACGGCAGGTTAAGACCTTAAAACCCCATATCAACAGAATCCTTCCAAACAGCAAATGGAATTTTGATCTGGACGATTGTGACAGGATTTTAAGGATAGACAGCGACGATAGTGGTGTTTTGAGAATAACAGAACTGCTGATGGTTCACAAATTCCACTGCGAGGAACTGGAATAAAAGCTCAACTAAATCATTTCATCAAACTTAAAATTAAAAATCATGGCACTCATCAATCCTTACATTCATTTCAACGGAAACGCCGAAGATGCGTTCACATTTTACAAGTCCGTATTTGGTGGCGAATTTGCGACAGTTAAGCGTTACAAAGAGATTTCCAGTCCTCAATATCCGATTCCGGAAATTGATGCAAACAGGCTCATGCATATCACACTACCTATTGGCAAGGGCACCATGTTAATGGGCAGTGACGTTATGGAAGTAATGGGAAAGGTAACGGAAAACGACAACCGTAATACGATTTCCATCAGTGCAGAAAGTCGGGCGGAGGCTGATAAATTGTTCCACGGTCTCTCAGCTGGTGGCCAGGTGGAAATGCCGATCAGTGATGGTCCGCTGGGTTCCTATTTTGGGATGTTTGCAGATAAATATGGTGTACAATGGATGGTGGATTTTACTCCGACAGGTAATGGGAAAAATTAATTGACGGGATTAGATACGCGTGCATTAAGTTCGGCAGAAACAGAGCGCTCGAATGGCATTAGTCTTTTTGATTCGACCGGCATTAACTATAATTTTAAACAATGTTTTATAACTCTGTGTATGCCGGACTTCTCAGGATGTCTGCAGCGAAACGTCATACATAAATCAGATGCCATTTTCCGTCGACACTCTTTTACAGTAAAACTATTCTTACATCTCAATCCGTGTGTCGGGTTGCAGCGATGGCACTGCAGGTACCCGATTTCATCAGGTGAACAATAGCGCGGGAAGCGTAAATTATTTTTAACTTACAGAACACTCTTCAATTTTTATTATGAAGACCCGTTCGTTATTATTCACAGTTTCCCCTGAGATAGGAAAAGTGTCAGCGGAGTTGATTGTGCCCGAAAAGCCCATTTGTGTAATGACATTTGCACACGGAGCAGGAGCGGGAATGAACCATGAATTCATGGTGAGAGCTGCCAAAGAGCTTGCAGAAAAAGATATTGCAACACTCCGTTTTAATTTTCCATTTATGGAAAATAAAAAGAAAAGACCTGATTCACCTGCGGTCGCGCATAAAACGATAGAAGCTGCCATCAAAAAGGCGCAGGATCTTTTTCCTTCACTTCCTGTATTTGCATCAGGTAAATCATTCGGCGGAAGGATGAGTTCGCAATACATGGCTACCCAACCGGCGGTGGATGTTAAAGGCCTGGTCTTTTTCGGATTCCCTTTACATCAGTCTGGAAAGCCTTCAATAGAAAGAGCGGAACATCTCAAAAGCGTAAAGGTGCCGATGCTTTTTCTGCAAGGTACGCGAGATGAGCTCGCATCCTGGGAACTCATAGAGAAAGTATGCAAATCACTTAAACTGGCAACCCTCAAAAAAATTGAAGGAGCAAATCATGCGTTCAAAGCGGGGAAGCAGGAAATCATTCCGATATTGGTGAATGATACGCGGGCATGGATTGAAAAGAAATTGAAAAGATGAAAATGGCATGTTATCATCGGTAAAAAGATACCAGCAATTCTCTATGATTCGTTTCATTTGTTGATGTTTCGGCGGGTGGGAAATAACTTTATCATTTTCAATTGAGCAGACGAACACCAACAAAACATCGGAACAGGGAATAACCTGACTACAAAAGTTATTGGTGTTCCCTGGCTATCTCAATTTATGCCTTCCTGTTACGTCTTGGGAAACACCAACAACGGAAGGACGTTTCCTTTGTTGGTGTTCCCTGGCTATCTCAATTTATACCTTCCTGTTACGTCTTGGGAAACACCAACAACTGAAGAACGTTTCCTTTTTTGGTGTTTCGGCGGTCAGAGGAATGCTTTATCAATTTCAATATAGCAGACGAACACCAACAAAACATCGGAACAGGGAATAACCTAACTACAAAAGTTGTTGGTGTTCCCTGGCTATCTCAATTTATACCTTTACGTCTTGGGAAACACCAACAAAGCATCGGAACAGAAAAAGTATCCTAACTAAAAAAGTTGTTGGTGTTCCCTGGGTTCTATTCAATTCACAGACTTATATTATGTCCGGGAAACACCAACAACTGAAGAACGTTTCCTTTGTTGGTGTTTCGGCGGGCAGAGGAATGCTTTATCAATTTCAATATAGCAGACGAACACCAACAAAGCATTGGAACAGAAAATATCCTAACTAAAAAAGTTGTTGGTGTTCCTGGCTGCCTTAATTCATAAACTCTTGATAAGTCCCGGGAAACACCAATTACAGAAGATTTCTACTTCTCCTTCGTGAAAACCCGTTCTTCACCATTGCGTTTGATCGTCATCTGATTTTTTTCAAGATCAAATTCTACTACAATGCCCGTAGGTGTACCGTTATCTACCTTGAATTTGTTCTCAGCTGTTGCTTCGAGTGGGAACGGGTTTTGCCCTCCAGGCGGTTGTCCGTAGAGCGTATTCTCTTTACGTGTAATAATAAATTTCGCAGGAGCACCCGGCCTCGAGTATTCACCGACATATTTATCGAGTAGTTCTGTGCTGACGGCTAAAGATTCAAAAGTGGGAACCTGGAAAGGTTTGTTGTAATAGATATCCACAGCTCCCGCCATGATGTCTTTCACCGGGTATACCTTCGCGTTAGTAGTATAAGCGACAGCCAGTTTTTCTTCGGGCTGATAGGATACCCATGCACCATAATTATCTGCACCGCCGGTATGACCGTAGAAAGTCTTTCCATCAAATTCGAATGTCACCAATCCAAAACCTTCACCATCTTTCATCGATTTCATCTGATCAAGACTTGCCTTTGACACGATCTTCCCTTCGAATAGTGCTGAGATGAATTTGCAAAGATCAGTTGGTGTTGAAACGATTGCTCCTGCGCTGAAAAGAATGCTGGGGTGCGTTTCAGGAACCTGCTGCCATTCGCCGCCTGGAGGGATAAAATAAGTTAGACTTTCTTTTTTGTTTACATCAATATTACCTGTGGCCAGATAAGTGTCGGTAAGTCCGATTTTCTTTGTGATTTTTTCTTCGAGAACTTGCTCGTAGGATTTACCGGTTACTTTCTCAATCACAAGTCCAAGGATGAAGTAGCCGGAATTGCTGTACATGGCTTTCGTTCCGGGTTCGAAATCGGGTGGGGTGTTGACGATAAGCGCGAGGTGTTCATTCTTCGTCAATGGGAGCGTATTTACATTCCGGTCTGCATTTTGTTGCCGTTTTATATTGGGTATGCCGCTACGATGGGAGAGGATCTGCTCAATTGTAATTTTATCAGCATTCGGTACCTGCGGCAGGAATTTACTCAGCGGATCAGAAAGTTTCAGTTTCCCTTCCTCAACAAGTTTCATGATCAAAGTGGCAGTAAACGTTTTTGTAATTGAACCGATCCGGAACCTGTTTTCGGAAGTCATTGGCTTTTTTTCTGTGCCGCTGATCTGGCTATAACCAAATGCGCGCGAATAAACTGGCTTGCCCTCTTTCATAAAGACGAAACTTCCCATTCCCTTATTTTTTTCTGCAAGGCGATCGAAAAGCTGATCGAGTTTGGCCTTGTCAACGGGTTGCGCTGAAGTCACACTTAATAGCGCCACCACAAGTATTGAGGTAATCAGTATTTTATTGTTCATGGTTCTGATTTTGATTTATAAAAAGTACTTTGAAAAGCAAAGTAAATGAATTACTTTGAAATTCAAAGTGAAATCTGAAAAAAAATTGGATTGGCGAAATTGTGCAGTTGACCGGATATAGTTTTGTTCAGATGTTAGAGCTCTGCCGTACCGGCAATGCTGATTCTGGACGAAAAATTTATTAAAAATTAAAGTTGATGAAAACAATAACCACTGTTCAGCAAAGTATCCGAAGCAAAAGAAGATTAATCAATACCATAATAGTTTTTGCTATTGCAGGTGCGCATTTCTCCTGTATCGACCATGAACGTATCGACAGATTTCGTGAAGAACAGGCAAATAAAATTGTAGAAAGAGTCGATTCTTCAATGCTGAATTTTCTTGCCGATTGGAAATTTACACAACGCGGAAAGGCGGGTTTTTGGCGTAGGTTATCAGGTGATAGTTTGATTTTTACCTGTTCATTTTTTCAGATGGTGATACTCCCGTACTAAAAACTTACCAGACAGGGAGATTTTTAAGCTTTTTCAAAAGCGACTTAGCGATTGATTCTGCCTATTATCAGATAATGATTAAAAGGATTAATGACACTTCCATAAACATAGCAGGCTCTAATGATCATGGTGTTAATATTCTGCTTTTCGATAAGCTTTCTGTGAAAACTATCTTTCCTGATCAAAATCCGTTCGATATATTGACACAGCTTTCAAATATCAGAGACTTATTAGAAGTGATTGGAATTGATCATGTTAAAAAACCAACGGATTTATCCAGTTCTATCTCCCGGGTGGTCGGCATATTTTGACATATCTACCCGATACGCTTAATTATTCAAATCTTAATAGGTACTGGATTGAGGAATTTTCAAAAGGAAAGCAGCTCAAACTAAACTGGAATTTCAGAAAACTGGATAATCCGATCGATAGCGGATAAAACACAATTTATTTAGGGATTGAATAGTGCTTTCGGACTTTTCATGCAAAGCTGTTTAGTGCTGAAAGTTTGTGCCGGATGAAGAGTTCTTTTGTTCTTATCATTCACACAACCTTTTCAGCAATTGCCGCAACTGATCATAATCCTTTTCGCCCAGCTTTTTTTTCCATTCTTCTTCAAATTCAAAGTTGATTTGCTGACCAACGCTTTTTACCTTCTTCCCCTTCGCAGTCAATAAAAGCAACCAGGCGCGTTTATCATTCGGGTCGGGTGTTTTTTTAACATAACCATCATTTTCCAACTGGGCCACCAATACACTCATACTTTGTTTAGTGATCTTGGCCTTTGCAGCAAGATCCGTGATGCGACTACCGTTTGCATCGGTATGATAGAATACCCACCCGTGAGAAGGAGAAATATTATCAAACCCATTTTCTTTTAACTGTATTTCAAGATTATACCGAAGATCATCCCATAATTTCCGGAGATAAACTCCCGTGTTGATATAGTCACTCATAAAAATAAGCAGATTTATTTGGCAAATATAGTCAGTTTATCTTACTTTTGTAGTAAGTTGAACTGACTAAATAAAGATAAGCATTTTATGGAACAGAAATCGTTTTTAAGCAACGCCATCCCGGAAAATTCAAGAGCTATTCCCGGCGCATTATTTCATTTTCTCGCAACCGGGGAACAAACAGCTAACCAGTTTTCTCTCATTTATATTGAAGTACATAAAGGAAACGAACCACCGGCACATACGCATAAGAATGAAGATGAGAGCTATTATATCCTGGAGGGAGAAATAAAGTTCTGGATAGGTGACACCGAATATCTCGCCAAAGCCGGGGATTTCATTCATCTGCCAAAAAATATCCCGCATAAATTTGAATTGCAATCCGAATGTGTAAAGGAGTTGATGTGGATTGCGCCGGCGGATCTGGGCAAATGGTTTTGGGACAATAGTGTTCCATCTCCCGATATGAAACCCTTGCCATTAATGAAAGAGCCACCTTCACCGGAATTGGTCAGCCATTTCGTGAAATCTCTTTCTGAATATGGTGTGGAGATGGTCTGAAAATGTATTTTTGAAATAGTCTAATGGGAGATGGGTCGCAAAAAAATGGAAGGACACGGTTCCATTTTTTGCGGGAAATGCATTTATCAGTTTTTCGCATCTTTGCCGTACAAATCCTTTTATGTACGAAGTCTTCTTCCGTAGTTTCAATGAGAGAGTCTCCCTTACAAAGGAAGAAGAGGAATTTGTAAAGCAATTTCTCACACCAAAAAAGCTTCGCAAAAAGCAGTTCATTCTCCAGGAAGGGGATGTGTGCAAATACATTTGTTTTGTAGAGAAAGGCGCATTGAAATCGTACAGCGTTGATGCGAACGGAACAGAGAGCATCATCCAGTTTGCGCTGGAAGGCTGGACCATTTCCGATCTCTATAGTTTTCTTACTGCAGAACCTGCCACCTATAATATTGATGCGCTGGAGGATTCAGAGCTGGTGCTGATCAGTAAAGCATCCCATGAAACATTACTGGAGAAACTGCCGAAATACGAAACTTATATACGACTGCAAATTACCGGTGCCTATATCGCCTTACAAAAACGCATCACTTCCGTTATTAGCCTGCCGCTGGAAGAACGTTACAAAAACTTTATCGCACTATATCCCAACATTGCCCAGCGCGTGCCCCAGCACATGATCGCTTCTTACATGGGACTGACGCCGGAAACCTTAAGCCGTGTCAGAAAGAAAATGAACCTGGGTAAATAGGCTTCATATTCCATTTCCATTGACAAAAGTCAATGCTATTTCTTGCGCAAACGTAATGGAACGTGGGCTCTTACCATAGTAGCTTTGTGTTATCAAATTAAATAAAATGAGCACAAAACAAACTATAGCAGTCATTGGGGCTTCGGGAAGTATGGGTGCTGCAATTTCGAAAAGTCTTTCAAAAGGTAACAACAGACTCTTGCTTTTTGGCAGCGAAAAAGAGGGTGTTGACGCAATAGTAAATGACATCCGGTCGGCAAATGCTGCTGCAGACGTGGAAGCCCTCGAATGTGCCGCCAATGCAAGCTGGGAAGCAGATATCATTATTCTCGCGGTTCCATATGAAGCCGAAAAAGAGATAGCAGAAAAAATCAGGGAAGTGGCCAATCAGAAAATTGTGATCTCGATTGCCAATCCGCTGAATGAAACATACGATGGACTGGTGACTGCTCCGGATACCAGTGCAGCCGAAGAATTGCAGAAACTTCTTCCGAACTCAAAAGTCATTAAGGCTTTCAATACCACATTTGCCGCTGATTTTGCAACACCAGTCATTGATGGAAAAAGAGTAGATGCCTTTGTTGCCGGTAATGACGATGAAGGTGTTGACATTGTTTCTGAATTAGTAAAAACAGCAGGCTTTAATCCGATAGCTGCAGGCAAATTATCCGTAAGCAGAACACTGGAAAATATGCAGCTGTTGCTGATCCGGTTGGGTATGAAATACAACTACAACTGGCTGGCGGGCTGGAAAATCTTAAGCAACTAAACCATCATCTAAAAAATAAAAATAAAAATAAAATGAAAAAAATCGCGGTTATTTTTTCGGCATTTTTTGTACTGACAGCATTTACTACCGGAGTTGTAACCTGGCAGAATGATGATCCTCACTCACAGCTGGGCTTCACCGTTACTCACCTGGGCATATCAGATGTAAGCGGCACATTCAACGATTTTGATGTGATAGTAAAATCAGCAAAGCCTGATTTCAGCGACGCATCATTTGAGCTGACTGCAAAGATTGCATCAATTGATACCAGGGTCGAAGCAAGAAACAATCACCTGAAAAGCCCTGACTTTTTTGATGCCACAAAATTTCCATCGCTGAATTTCAGGAGTACTGAAATCAAATCAGCAGGTAAAAACAAATACAAGCTAACAGGCGATTTAACCATCCATGGTATTACCAAACCAGTAACTATGGATCTGTTGTATAAGAATACTGTGGAAAACCCGATGAGCAAAAAACAGACTGCTGGTTTCCAGATCACGGGAACGATCAAACGTTCTGATTTCAATGTTGGTCCTGGTTTTCCGGCTCAGATGATCAGTGATGAAGTGCAGATAAAAGCCGATGGTGAATTTGTTCAGAGCGAAATCAAATAAATCAATTGAAATGAAAAAAATCATAAAAGTAAACAAAGCCAATAAAACAACAGATATAGCATTGTTAACAGCGAGAATAGCTATTGCAGCATTGATGTTAACGCACGGGATACCAAAGTTGGTGATGCTTTTTTCGGGAGCACCTGTACAGTTTCCGCCCGTATTGGGAATGAGTGCAGAACTTTCTCTGATCCTCACAGTATTTGCTGAAGTCATTTGTTCAATTTTCATCTTGGCAGGGTTTGCTACAAGAGTAGCAGTTATCCCGCTGGCCATCACCATGCTGACTGCCGTTTTTCTCATTCATGCTGCAGATCCGTTTTCAGTGAAAGAGTCCGCCCTGCATTATCTTGTAGTATATGTGGTGTTGTTATTGGCGGGCAGTGGTAAATATTCAGTCGACTATTTACTGCAGAAAAAATATCCTGCCAATAATTTTAAGCGCGTAAAATCAGAAGATCCGACATTAGCAATCTACCAGTAAATTATTTTGCTGAATGAAGAGAGATCAATTTATAAAAACGATTGCAACAGGAGTAACAGTCATGTCAACATTATCAGCATTCAGATCTTTTACCAATGACTTGCCAGAGCAGGATCGGCTTATGCCCGTCCTGTTCGTTGGTCATGGTTCACCGATGAATGGAATTGAGGACACAGAATTCAGTCGCCGGTGGACACAGATGGCAAGGGAAATTCCAATACCAACAGCAGTACTGGTTGTATCTGCACATTGGTTCACCAGGGGAACAAAGATCACCGCCATGGATTTCCCGAAAACCATCCATGATTTTGGCGGCTTTCCGCAGGAGTTGTTCGATGTACAATATCCAGCACCGGGAAATCCTGTTCTGGCAAAAGAAACAGCGGAATTACTTCATTCAGCACATGTGGAGTTGGATCACGATTGGGGCTTAGATCATGGAACATGGACCATCGTTCGGCATATGTATCCGGATGCAAATATTCCCGTGTTGCAGCTGAGCATCGACTATACAAAGGGGCCGCAGTACCATTTCGAATTAGCGAAAGAACTTTATGCTTTAAGAAAGAAAGGCGTGTTGATCATAGGGAGTGGCAATATGGTGCATAATCTCAGGATGGTTGCCTGGGATAAGCTGAATGAAGAAGAATACGGCTATGACTGGGCGAAGAATATCAACGATAAGTTCAAATCTTTGATCCTCGATGGCGATCACCAGCCACTGATCAATTACAGTAGTTTAGGCAAAGATGCGATGTTGGCTATTCCTACGCCTGAGCATTATTTGCCATTGATGTACACGTTGGGTGTGAAGGGTACAAAAGATGATGTTTCATTCTTCAATGACAAAGCAGTTGGTGGTTCGCTTACGATGACTTCTGTGCGGTTGGGGTGATTAATAGCGCAATGCAGATCAGTCTGTCTTTTCTGGTAATGAAAAAGATTACGAGTTACGTTGAAGTATGCACGAGCGAGATAGTATAAAGTACCAGAACTGACAAACGCTCACCTGCTTTATTGTACATTTCGATTTCAACGTGTACCAGTTTGTTATTAATCTTGGACGAATAACAGTTGTTCCGTTAGATAAAATATTGCATAGATCTTCGATATTCTGCCTTTCAGAAACATTTGTAGTGTCATTCAGGTACTTATTATTCGTTCTGGTATTAATCTTAATCCTAACTACACTGTCTCATATGATCATTTCTGAACCCGGCCTCGTTTGTCCGGTACAGGAAACTGCGTCAAAAATTATTGCAGAATTTATTAATGCAAAAGGAGTTTTGAATATTACCATCAACTATTCAGCATTTTTGAATGATTTGCAACCCGGGTACAATTGATAATTGGAAGCTATGCGGGATGTTATTAAGTTATGATTAGGGTTTACGAAAAATGGAAATTACTTTCTTTTGTCTATGTGATTATCATTTCATCACATCCCTGCTTCCATCAATAGAATATTGAATTTGTGACCATCAGGATCGGCAAAAGCAAATCCATAAAAATTATGTTCATCTCTTCGCGGTTCATGGAATAATTTACCACCTGCTTTTTTTACTTTCTCTGCCCATTCTTTCACTTCTTCCTCGGTTTCGGCGGATAGTGTGAACATAATTTCACTCGCGCTGTCAGCCGCCGGAGATAAATATTCATCGATCGCTGATCCCTGTTCAAAAAAATGTATCACAAAATCACCATCCCCAAAACGAAAACTTGCCAACTTCGGGTAGTTGTTCGTATTGTTGGTTGCAAATCCAAGTGCCGTATAAAACTGGTTACTGCGCGCAGCATCTTTTACACTAAGATTTGCCCATATTTTTTTTGCCTTCATTCTGGTGAATTTTGTTTCAAGATACGGTAATCATACGAGCAACGATATTGGAGTTTTAAGCCTCAACCAGTTTTGTAGTTGTCTGTGTACTAAGAAGAAATTGAACGGCTGGGTGTTGTGATTTTTCCGTTACAGTAACAGGATTTTCTGTCATTCTAAAAGAAAAATCACTTGTTTTTTTCAGAAACGATTTCGAAATTGCTGAAAGGTCCCAGGTATCCGATACTTGCAAGTATCGGATACCTGGCGGAAAAATTTTCGAAGCTGCCCGCGTGGTCAAAAAAGGAATTGAATTTAGCAGCCAGGGTAAATGTGTTAAGATACCGGTACAATTTTTGAGTGCCACGATTTGAAATGCATCTTGTAAATTGTGGGAGTTAATATTTATAACCAGTTCAATGACTTTTTACCAGCAGGAAATCAACCGCATCAAAGAACTTTGTTATTCCAACGAAAGACATTTAGATGCAGTAATCAAAACCAGAAATTATATCAACAGTAATATTGATAAGGAAGTAAACCTCGTTTTACTTTCCAATATTGGTTTTGCTTCAAAATTTCACCTGCTCCGTCTGTTCAAAAGATATTACGGCCAGACTCCGCAGAAATACCTCACTGAAAGGCGAATCGAAAAATCAAAGGAGCATTTAAAAAATGGCATGAGCGTAACTGAAACCTGTTTTTCAGTCGGCTTTGAATCACCTGAATCATTCAGTACTTTATTCAGAAGCAGGGTAGGGCAATCTCCTCTGCAATTTCAAAAAGAGCAATTTTCGCAAGGTGAGTTGAAACGTGTTTGTTGATTTTTGAAGTCGAAATCTAAATGCAATTAAGATGAAAGCAAAAATCATTAGCATTCCTGTGCAGGACCAGGAAAAGGCACTGCGTTTTTATACTGAAGTACTGGGTTTTCTGAAAAAAGTGGATATTCCTCTTGGAGAAGGCAATCGCTGGTTAACGGTAGTGAGTAAGGAAGACCAGGATGGCGCAGAACTTTTACTGGAGCCCTCTCCTTTGCATTTCGAACCTGCAAAAGTTTACCAGAATGCCTTATTCGATGCGGGGATTCCATACACACAGTTTAATGTCGACAATGTTCAGCAGGAATATGATCGGCTTACCGCGAAGGGAGTTGAGTTCAGCGTTCAGCCAACGGCCATGGGTACTGTGAAGGTTGCGGTCTTTAATGATACCTGTGGGAATAATATACAGATTGTGGAAATGCTTTGAGCTCCTAAGCTCCGGTTGTACAAAATTTTGAATATGTGCTGATGGAAGTGTATCTAATGGTATACTTTCACCAGCATTTTTATTACTCTTGCGGTGGAGAGCTCTTGAAAAAAGTCAAAACACAGAGCCAGCATCGGAGAAACGGCCTATAGAGAAATGGCGGAGATTTTCAGAAGTGCTTTTCCATACATATACAACGTTGGTTTTCTCGTTTCAAAAAGTAGAAATTAGTAGCTTACATAATCTAAATTAGCTAACGAAATCTGTACATTTTTGCAGTAAGATAAATTAAATGAAGTGCCAGATTTTCAACCTTCACAATGAGAAATAACCGCATCGCTATTTCAATATACATCACATTTCAAATCCTGTATACACCACTTGTTGCACAGGAGCCTGTTTCGCCGAATGGTAAATTTTCCAATGTCAATAACGCGAAAATCTATTACGAAGAATCAGGACAGGGAGAGCCTTTACTTCTGTTGCATGGCTTTGGAAGAACGGCTTCAGACTGGCAACCTTTCATTTCAGAATTTTCAAAAGAATATCGGGTGGTTGCCTGGGACATGCGCGGTCATGGGCGTTCGGCTAATCCTGATACTTCTATAATATTTAGTCATGCCAGGGCTGCACAGGACTTATTGACTTTAATGGATAATCTGAAATTGAAAAAAGTAAAAGTCGTGGGCCACAGCAGTGGTGGTATCATTGCGCTATATGCTGCCTCAATGCAGCCCGATCGCTTTGATGCGATTGTACCCATCAGTGCGCAAACTTATTTCAGCACGCAGACACGTGAATTCATAGAAAAAAATGCAAAACCGGAAGACTATTTCAGGTTTAATGATGGAGAGAAGCTGCATGGAAAAGTCAAAGGAATGTTCATCGCGCGGCAGTTTTATCATTTTCATCAACTCAAAGGTGATCCTGCGATTACTCCGGTCCAGCTGGCTCTGATCAAAGCCAGAACATTGGTCATTCATGGCGATAACGATTTTGTTCCGGTGTCGCAGGCCTGGGATATGTTTCAGACTATCCCCAATGCTTACCTGTATATTGTGCCCAATGGCTGGCATTTGCCACATACCGGTCCGCTGAATGGCGCTGATTTTACCAGGAGAACCCTGGAGTTTCTCAACGGTGAATGGGAGAATGGATTTTCTCCGAAATGATTTGTATAATATTCACACTCCGGTTGTACTTAAAGTCAAAGGATTTTTTATAGAAATGCTGAATGCCAACGAGGTAACTTCCAATGACACAAATACATGTTCGTTGAAGCGCGTATCTTTAGCCACATTATGAAGAAGTCTCTGTCCCTGTGTTTCCTGATTTTTTCGGCACAGCAAGTGTTTACACAAACCGTTATTTTAGAAATTAAAGGCAATAAGCTGTCGGATTTTATTAAAATCGAGGAGAACCTGGGGAGTGAAAGAATAAAAAATAAAAATTTTCATGCGGTAGAAAGTGGCATTGCTCAGCCCATAGAATACCGCCGGAAGGAAACCGGAATTCCTGACCTGCTTGTTTATTATTTTTACCGGGAGAAAGATTCTTCAATTTCTTATATCCAGTATGAATGGCTGGATAGAAATTTTCGCGGGGAAAATGAAATAGTAAAGAAAACAAGATCGGAAGCAGAGCTGTTGAATGGAAGATATGATCAGCTGTATAAAAAACTGACGGCGATATATGGCAAAAGCGATTCGGAGGAACAAAAGTCAGCCATCGAAAGAATCGATACAGAAATTTTTAAAAGGAAAAGCATCTGGAAAAAGGAAGGTAATTATGGGGTAGAACTGTATACCGTCATTTCCAATATTTATAAAAAAGAAGGAATGATAACGATACGCCCTACGTTTACTTTAAGGATGTATATATATGATTTTACAGATTGATGAGACAATCTGAGCTTGTCAAATGCCTCTATATTCTTAGACCTGATTTTGAAGCGATCCTCAGCGTAAAATCAAATTGAAGTGATTGGTTCGGTAAAAAATACTCCGCAAATCATCTGCGGGTAATCTAAGGTTCCAACTGTCAGCCAAATCCATTAAATATTTGTAATATCATATCTTATTAGCCAGGAAAAGATCGCTAAGCAAGATGAAAACGACTACGATTTGTCAGGGATGCTGGGAACAGATGCATGTACCGATTGCTATCAGGGGGCCTTTTTCCATCCTTTACAAGGCTATCGGGATCAGGAAGAGTCGTATGCACCCCAACCTTTGTACGGTTTGTGAAAGTATGTTTACCAAGGTCAAGAAGCATAAACAGATAGCTACTCCAGTTACCATTTTGTTTGCTGATATCCGCGGTTATACTGATTTGTCTCAAAGTGCGGAAACATCAAAACTGAATGAACTGCTGCATACTTTTTACGATCAATGTTCACTTGCGGTTTGGGAAAAAGATGGAATTGTAAACAAGTTCATCGGTGACGCTGTACTTGCCATATTTAATTTCCCTCTCAATAGAAAAGATCATGTCAGAAATGCTGTGGAGGCAGCGATCGACCTTCAAAAAAATTGTCATGATCTCAAAGACAGTATCGGGCTCGGTGAAAATAAATCTTTTGGCGTTGGAATAGGCATTCACACCGGGGAATGTTATATTGGTGAAGTGGGAACGGCGTACAAGGATTTTACAGCAATCGGATCAGTAGTTAACCTGGCTTCCCGTTTACAGTCAGCTGCAGGACCAGGCGAGATTCTTTTGACCTCCGAAGTATTCAGAAGTGTAAGTAATGATTTTCCTGGTTCCGAAAACAGGATGCTCTCATTAAAGGGTTTTGAGCACCAGGTAAGCAGCTATGTTCTTGGATAGAAAAAATTTCCAACCCGGATGCAGTATGTTTTCAGCGATTTATTCCTGAAACTGTCGAACTTTAGTGTTTATCATCCTTCAGGTATTTGAAATGGGCAAAAAAATTACAATTGACAATTATCTGGAAAGTCATTATATCCATCGGAGTAATTGGTTAAGAGCAGCGGTATTGGGTGCCAATGACGGAATCATTTCTGTTTCCAGTCTCGCCATCGGGATAGCTGCTGCCAGCACCACTCGGGATCCGATATTATTAGCGACCGTTGCAGGCCTGGTGGCTGGCGCATTGTCGATGGCTGCAGGGGAGTATGTTTCCGTTAGTTCACAAACGGATATAGAGAAAGCAGATATCGAAAGAGAGAAAAATGAATTGGTAGAGATGCCGGAGATTGAGCTGAATATATTAGCTGAATTGTATGAAAAGCGTGGTTTGAAGAAAGAAACTGCGGCACAGGTTGCAAAAGAGCTTACTGCTTTCGATGCGCTTGGTACGCATATACGAGATGAGTTGGGCATAAATGAAATAAGCCAGGCGAAACCTATACAGGCCGCTTTGGCGTCAGGAGCTTCCTTTACCGCCGGAGGATTATTACCGCTGATGGTTACGATCTTTGCCCCCGTTAAAACAATGGAGTATTCTCTCTACGGATTTACAATAGTATTCCTCGTAATCCTCGGAGCTGTAGCGGCAAAGGCGGGTGGTTCAAGTGTTGTAAAAGCAATTGTCCGGATTGTAATCTGGGGTACCATTGCAATGGTTTTGTCTGCTTTGGTAGGCTACCTGTTTGGCGTGAAGGTGTGATAAGTTTTTGCAATCATGCCAGATTCAAAATAGTGAGGATTGTTTCCTGATGTGTCGGATAATTTAAAATCTCATTTCAGATTTTTTTAGTTCAGTTAGTTAAGAAAGGATGATCCGACTGATTTCCAAAATTCAATACAGCAACTATGAAACCGGCGAATTTTCTGAAGAAAAAGAAAGAACTTTTGATGAAGTTAAGGATGTTATAGAAAAATTTCCCTGGGAAAAACAGCGCAAAGGCATCACCATTGACCTTACCAATCCCTCTGTAACGATACATGGTAAAAAAAATGATTATTTAAAGCTGTCTTTGTTTTACAATGGGCGATTCGTGTTATATTATCTTAACCAGGAAGGAGAATTGTCAGTAAATGGATTTGATGATTTCAGAGATGCTTATGTGCACATAAAACATGGGAGCAGCCAAGTTCGGCGAAAGTAAAGTTTACCATCACGCATTGGGAAAATCCCGCCTCAGATACCGCAATTGGAAATAAAGTCCGGAGAATAATGGAGGCCATCGACCTGAGCCAATATCCGGGAGTGCCATTGCACGGTGTAAATTTTACCGGAGATAGTTATCAAACTTATATTCGCTCAGTTTATAAATAGAATCGGTGGTAAAATGGAGTATTCCGCAGCACAATGGTTCAGGAAAGGAAGCTTTTTTAATTATGGTAAGCACCGGATTTTTTACTGTACAGAAGGAGCGGGTACTCCAATTGTGTTGCTGCACGGTTTCCCGACATCATCTTTCGACTGGAGTAAAATCTGGAACACGCTAACACAAAGGTATCAGCTGGTTGCACTTGATTTTATGGGTTATGGATTTTCTGATAAACCCGTCAACTATAACTACACGATAAAAGACAATGCGGCAATCGTGCAGACATTACTTAAAAATCTGAAAATCGATCAGTATCATTTGCTGACACACGATGTGGGCGATTCAGTAGCCCAGGAGTTATTCGCACTTCAACAGGAAACACATCAGCATAGGATTGTAAGTTGTTGCCTGTTAAACGGTGGTTTATTTCCGGAAACTCACCGCCCGACAACAACACAGAAATTGCTCCTGGGCCCGCTGGGTTTTCTGTTTTCAAAAATGGGCTCATATAAAAAATTCCGTTCTTCTTTTTCCGTTTTGTTTCCTGAAACCTCAAGACCATCTGAGTCAGAAATGAAGGCTTTGTATGATCTGATTCTTTACAATGGTGGTAATAAGATCACTCATCTTCTCATAAAATATATTACAGAAAGAAAGAACAACAGGGAACGGTGGGTGTCGGCTTTACAAAATGCTTCCTGCCCTTTGTTGCTGATCGATGGAATTTCAGATCCGGTTTCCGGAAAGCATATGGTTTCCCGTTACAGAGAACTGGTGCCGCAATCATCGGTTGTCGAAATTGAAAATTGTGGCCATTATCCACAAATTGAATTTCCGGGTGAAGTACTCAAACATTATTCTGATTTCATGAGCAGGCATGCGTTCTGAAGAATTTCTTCAATGGAATCAGGTGTTTCCCTGTACAAAAATTTCAAATGTTTACTGTTCAGTAATTTCGATCTGATTTCAAACTGATAAATGCCGGAAACGAACTGCTTTGGAAATAAGATGTAATATAATATCCCTGTATTTTATCAAGTCAATGATAGTCGCGATAATCTTCATGTTCGGATGCAACACCAAACCGGAGCAACCGAAAATCCCGAAGAAAAAAGTTGATTATATAAGGCCCATACCAGGTAAGAGTGATACAATCCCGGTTACAATGGCCCAGAGGGGCGAAGTGCTGATTGCGTATTCAGATTGTTATACCTGTCATAAGAATGATCAGAAATCGATTGGTCCGGCATTTCAGGATATTGCAAAACGATATCCGGTAAATAAAGCTTATGTTGATATGCTTGCGCAGAAAGTAATCTCCGGCGGAAGCGGAATCTGGGGCTCACCTATCATGGTAGCGCATCCAAATCTTTCCATGGAAGATGCGAGAATGATGGTGTTGTATGTCCTGTCGATGAAGGAGTGAAAGGACGGGTGCCACTGCGCATCGGCTGCTGATTTTCGCGGCGGGTCCGCTGCGGAAGATCCATGCGAAAGTAGAATGCGTGCTTGCAGCCAGACTCGCCTCAGAGCGTTGCGGGTGTAAAGAGCTATCGCTGTAACAAAAATTATCTGCATCCCGGCAACCCGGGAATGAAAATTTCATCAGGTGTCAGTTTTTTTATTCGATTCATTTTTTGCTATGCTGTTTGTTTTTTTCTCTATGTTCGTGCTTGTTACGCTAACACTATGTATGCGATCCTTATCATCGGTTGTTCTTTGTTTCTGAGCCCGGTTTGCTCTGAGCAAATGACCAAAGAGCAGGCATTTATAGCAACAGTTAAACAGGTCGTCGATGCATTTTCCCGCCAGGATAGTTCGGCACTGGTAAAATTTATCGACCCAAAAACCGGCGTTTTTCTGCTACATAGAATTGGTGTCACGGACACCTACAGCCACTACTCTACCATTGGTTTTTCTGATTCTAATTATCCGAACGTATTGTTCCGGTATTCAAAATCTGTACAGTTTTCAACAATAAAATATGCGAAACTTCCGTCCTGGAGTTGCGAAGGTGAAAGCTGGAGCAAAACAGGATTATTTGTTGATACAACAAAGACCGATCATATTGTTTCGAAGATTTGTGGTCAGCAGAATAAAAGCGTATCGGAAACCCATTCCGGAAAAACTATTAATTATTTCTACGATCTGGAGAACAAAAGCAGAAGAATTGTCCTGGTGGACAGCGGTAAAAGAGAGCTGGTATTCTATCTGAGTTATCTCAGTGGAGAATGGTTTCTGACGATCGTCGATATTTCGAGTTCAGATTGTAGTGTTTAATGCTTAAGTCATTTCCAATCTTACTAAAAAAGGCAGTTGTTATCTTCATTAACCTTCCTTGCAGCGAAAATCGATATTATCTTTTGAAGGTTACCATTGAAAAGGTAAACCAGCATACATCACACTTTCGCTTTCAGAATTAAATTTGTATTTTGATTGACAGTCGATACTCAATAAGTGAAGGATTAGCGAACTAGCCATTATTTAACAACTATCCCAAAATTATTGCAGGTAAAAATATATACACCGCATCCGGCTTTACAGGAATTTGTAATATGCATTTCCTCAGTGCATGCTATGTTGCCATTCGGAACCGAAAATGTGATCACGCCGTATCCGCCCACACCATTTCAGTCGCTGATATTTTACTGCAACCATCCGATCGCGATGAGCAGGACTGATACTCCGGATTTTTTATTACAACCTTCAACAGTTGTTATTGGTCCGCAGTATTCCCGGGTGAATATAAGAGTTCATCGTCAGCTGACAGCAATAAGAGTTGATTTTGTTCCGGGTGGTTTATACAGGATGCTGGGCACTCCCATGCATGAATTGTTTGATGGTGGTTTTGACGCTCTGGATTTTTTTGGAGCAGAAATGAAAAGTATTAATGATCAGCTTCGCAACACGTCGAGCATGGAAGAGGGTAAAAATATTGTCGAAAGATTTCTTTTGTCGAAAGTAAAATCACTGAAACAGGTTTTGCCTTTTGATTCAGCAATGCAGGTGATGTTGAACGGTTCTGGCAGCATTTCCATTGAGAAAATAGCTTCGCATTCCTGTCTCAGTCTAAAGCAATTTGAAAGAAAGTGCAAAGAAAGAATAGGTATGAATCCAAAAATGTACGCCCGCATATTAAAATTTTCGAGGGCGTACAGGTTGCATGAATTTTCTCCCCGACTCAGCTGGACAGAAATAGCTCACGAAGCCGGATATTTCGATCAAATGCACATGATCAGGGATTTTAAGGTATTCGCAGGTGTGAATCCCTCTGTAATAGAACATCAACTTCAACTTACTCCATTAAGAATGCAGAAGGATCTGCGTCATTAAGATGTCGATTTTTTACTATGCGGACAGCATTTGCTCCATCTATTTTTACTGAAAAAAATTATGGCAGGCAAAATTCTCCGATGTCAATCCTGCATCTTCATCAGGTTGAAAATATTTCTTTCAGTTCTTGGACTTTTTGCCATCCGTTTTTCTTTTTCACAGGATACTTCCAATGTGGCAATACGTCATTTTCCGCTGGAGGAACTGAAAGGATTCTCCCAGACTTTTTACTACAGTTCCGGACAGGAGGACAGGACGAGGGGTATCGCGAAGTTTATGGAAAATGCCGGCCAATATTTTCTTCAGCAGGTAGCATTCAACCCCCGCGTAACACTATACATTCTTGCTCCTCAGGACTGGAAGACATTCGCCGCAGCACCGTTAAAGAATGTTTATGGGTTTCCGCATAATATTGACAGAACCCGCCTGGCTATTGCCGCGGAGGACAATGATTTCTGGAAAAGTTTTCTGCCACCGATTGATAGTATCCCGCCAGCGATTGCAGTGCAGGTAAAGAAAGCTTATGGAAAAGATGACGGTTCATACAGTATGATGCCCTTTTTTGATTTACTGGCGCTTCACGAGATGGGGCATTCGTACACCTTGCAGGCAGGACTAAAAATGCACCGCTATTGGATGGGTGAATTGTTTGTAAACATCATGTTGCATACTTATATTGCCGAGAAGCAACCGGGATTATTGCCTGCTCTGGAAGTTTTTCCTGCGATGGTGGTAGGGGCAGGTACTGCAGATTACAGGTTTAACAGTCTACAGGATTTTGAACGTTTGTATTCTACATTGGGAATGGGAGCCAAAAACTATGGATGGTACCAATGTAAATTTCATTCGGCAGCAAAGGAGATTTATAATGCCGGTGGCAAAGACGTGATGGTAAAACTGTGGAATGCATTAAAAATTCACCAGGAAGAAATGACAGACCAGGAATTTGCTGAAATGCTGAATCGGGAAGTGCATCCTTCTGTCGCGAATGTGTATTGGAAATGGAATTAAACTCATTGATATTTTGCTGTTGGCACTGGAAGAGACATTGATTATCGGAACTGAATCTTTTTTTAAAAGCGGTTCACCTGTACACCATTTTGCAGTTGTTTTCGAAGACAATACCGAAACCGGATATTTCTATGCCGTGGATCTGATAAATGGCTTGCATATTCTCGATGCACTCCATATCTACAATGTTGAGGATGTTGTCGACGGACAGAAACCAGGCAAAGTACAGATATGGTGGAATGATGCAGGTAATATTGCTTCTCTTTTAATTAATAGTTATTTCCATGCCATTATTGATTTTTCCAGACATGCCGGATACTGCAGGAATGCATTTCCACCTGCAAATGACAAATGGTCGTGGGACACTAACCGGATACTCACGGACGAGCTGATTAAAGAGATTTTTGAATAAAAGCTTCATCATGCAAAACTAAAATCAATTGAAAATGGTGTAACTGTTTACACTGGTCTTTCGTACTTTGCCCGGTAGAAATTAAAATCGCCTCTTACTATCGACAAATCGGTTGACTTTTACCAGACGGCTTATGAAGAATATCACCATCACTTTCTCGTTTGTTTTTTTCATTTTAATTCTTAATGCACAGGAAATAAAATTTCGCGAGAATATCGACAAGGATTCTTTACTGGAAGTATCAATTAAAAGATTTCCTGAACATAGGCGTAAAGAGATTATTAAGGAGTATAAGGTCGCCGGTAAGGAGGAGAAGGAGTGGATGCTGTTTATGCTGTCTTTGCCTTCCAGCAGCAAAAAAGAGCTGATAGATAACTATGAAAATAAGAAACCTGAGATTTTAAAGTTGAAAGCTGAATATCGGAAATATGTGCCTGCAGATCATATCGTTTATATCGAATTTGAACCGGAGAGTAAGATTCTTACCATACCGGAACAGATCACTATCAAGGTTTATAGGAAACGAAACAACGAAGGCAAAAAAGATTATGGCAGTGATAATGTTGTTCGACGACCCGATGACTTGATAGTTGTTTCACAAAACTGGAATTTGCTTCCTGGTTCACCCGAGCTGGATAAAATATTACAATCGCTTCATTGGACCACTCAAACCCTCGCGGAAATTAAAAAGCTGCTGACGGCTGCAAACTGCATATCCATTGAAAACCAGGATGTCACTTCAGTTGGATTTGCAAGAAGTGGGATGGGAAAGTATTCTTATAAGATATTTGATGAAAACCTGACTCGTGAACAGACGGAAGCGTATTCAGACGGTTGTGCACATATTTACTACAGGGATAATATCGTGCTCGAATATGGAGGAGGAGCAATCGGCCCCCAGTGCTTTGAAAAGGAGTAGAAATATGAAATATAAAAAATGATTTTTATTCAGGACTGTAACATAACTTATCAATACAGCATTACCATGACCGAATACGTTGCAAAATCTGACGGCTCTCTTATTTTTCAGCTCGTAAAGGATAGTCAAAACATAGGATCGCTCACCTACAAAAGCTGGTTTAAGTTTAATGCCGCAATCGACTTTGCTGACGGCAGGAGCTACCAGGTGGAGCCTAAAGGTTTCTGGGGGACTATTGTTGAGGTTAAGGACGGAAACAGGGCATTGCTGAAATTCTCCATGAACTGGAGCGGCGACATCGTTGTACAGAGCTATTTTAATAATGTGGAGCAGGGGTACGTTTTCAGGCATCGGGGTATATTAAAAGAGTCGTTTATTCTGATAGACAAGGATGGGGTAGAGCTTTTGGTTTTGAAACCGTTGCTGAAATGGAATAAAATGAACTTCGAGTACAGGATCACATCATCCGATGTTTTTGAGACTGTCGTGGAAAACAAATTACTTTTAATGCTTTCGATCCACTGGACGAATTACTATATGTCGATGACGATGGCGGCAATAACGCCGGGATCATGACACGCAAATTTACCAGGGAGTGTTAGTAAGTACAATTGGAATATTAGTACACGATAGCCGGTTGGTTGTTTGAGACCAGGTCCGGTGATTTCTTTTTAATATAGATTGACTAACACTTTTGATCTATGTCCAGGTCCTTGCTTTTTTGTTTTTTATTTTTGATATTCTACCAAGAATCTTTTTCCCAGGTCACATTCCCGCTTCGTGTCAGCGATGATAAAAGATATCTCGTCGATAAGAACAACAAGCCTTTCCCGATACTCGGCCGGACTGCCTGGTTTATCATTTCACAGCCGGAAGAAGGGTATAAAAAATTTATCGACAACACTATTTTACATGGCCATAATGCGATTGAATTCGCGGTAATCACACATTGGCCAACAGGAAATCATGCGCCGTTCAACGGCGAAGGAGAGAAGCCGTTTCTCAAAACTCTTGACGGATCTGATTGGACCGGGAAACTCAAATACAATAACATTGATAAAGAATCTCCTGATTTAACAACGCCGAATGAAAAGTACTGGCGCTATGCGGATAAATTTCTTGCTTATTGCCAGGAGAGAGGATTGCTTGTTTTTATGTTCTCCGCTTATGTCGGATATGAAGGGCAGGAACAGGGTTGGATGAAAGAACTTGTCGCGAATGGAAAAGAAAAATCCATGTCCTACGGAGCATGGATCGCTAATCGCTATAAGAATCAGAAGAACATTGTCTGGATGCTGCTGGGTGATATGGGGAGATTCAATGAAGAACAACGGCTCGTTGAACAGGCGCTGATTGATGGACTCAAGAGTGTCAAGGATCAGCA
The DNA here is from genome assembly GCA_029269725.1 of Pollutibacter soli. Taxonomy (GTDB): domain Bacteria; phylum Bacteroidota; class Bacteroidia; order Chitinophagales; family Chitinophagaceae; genus Pollutibacter; species Pollutibacter soli. The sequence continues at coordinate 158,407 of JARJHS010000012.1, forward strand.
GTCCGTGCTGTATACGGCCGAATCACATAGTGGCGAGAACGCTGCAGACAATCCGCATTTCGGTGATGAGATGACGTTGAATGGCGTCTATACCTGGGAGTTAGCTATTCCGGTTCCTTTTCTGGCCCGCAATGCCTTCGCTCACGAACCTGTGATGCCAGCTTTTTTGCTGGAAGAACCCTATGACGAAGAAGGACCGGATGGTAATAAATTCAACCCGAATGCAACGCAGCCTGTTCGTCGGTTTCAGTGGTGGGGATGGTTGAGCACGATTGGCGGATATATTGCCGGCAATGGATATGTCTGGCCTTTTATTGATCCGACCTGGCAGCAACACCTTGAAACGGATGGTGCAAAGGATATGATAATATTGAATAAGTTTATACAATCGGTGGATTGGTGGAAACTGGTGCCATCGGGTTTAAATGGAATGAAGAATATTATTGATAATCCAAATAACAAAGACACGAGTGTGTCTTATATTTCCGCTGCTGCGGCGAAAGAAGGATCATTGCTTGTCGCTTATATACCACCTGCATTTAAAGGTGAAGTGAAAGTTGATCTGACAGTATTGATCAAACCCGGTTATGCGTACTGGTTTGATCCTACAGATGGTCGATATATAACCATTGAGAAATCGGCAGTTTCAAATAAAGGGGCAAAGTCTTTTATCCCGCCCGGGAAAAATAGTAAGGGGGAGAGTGATTGGGTATTGGTGGTAAGTACACATAGAATCAGGAAATAGAGTCGGTTTGAAATATTAATATTTGAATTAAATATCACTAACAATATTTTTATATTTAAATATCAACGCAGACTTATAAAGCCATGATGAAAATACTCTCCCGTACATTATTGTTTTTGTATTTTTTTATACTGATATGGGTACTGTTTTTCAAACTCAGGTTCAATATTTCTTCCACACTTGATGAACACAGACGAAGTCTGAATTTTGTTCCTTTTGCTGCACCAACTATTATTAATGGTGAAGTCAGTTATGGAGAAGCTGTATGGAATTTTCTTTTCTTCATTCCTTTCGGTATGCTCCTTAGTGTAAATTTCAAACGTATCCGGTTTTTGCCAAAGCTGCTTTTGATGGTCGCATTTAGTTTTGTAGTGGAAATGATTCAATACGTTTTTGCCATCGGCGCGACTGACATCACAGATCTGATTACAAATACGGCGGGTGGACTTTTGGGCTTGATTTTATACAATTTGCTGAATAGGTTTATCGAAGATAAAATCCTGGATAAAATTATTGTTTACTCCGGCATTGTCCTGCTTGCATTATTTTTCATTATGCGGATGAGAATCACTCTCAGGTGAACAAGAGATTCGATAGCCAGTCTTTTTTGAACAAAGGATTGGTCGATCCTACGGATCTCAGTTGATCTGTTCGCGGATATTCCCCGGATTGAAATCCGGGGTTATAAGATCATCGAGCCTACGGCTCTATGTGTTTGTTGTAATCGTTATTCATACAAAAGAATTGGTCGATCCTAGGGATCTAAGTAGATGTTTTCACGCTCATCCCCCGGATTGAAATCCGGGGTTATAAGATCATCGGGCCTCCAGCTCTGGGTGTTTGTTGTAACCGTAATTCATACGAAAGGATCGGTCGATCCTACGGATCTCTGTTTTCGATCACTGTTATGCCCCGGATTGAAATCCGGGGTTATAAGATCATCGGGCCTCCGGCTCTGGGTGTTTGTTGTAACCGTAATTCATACAAAAGAATTGGTCGATCCTACGGATCTCTGTTTTCTGATCAGTGTCATGCCCGGATTGAAATCCGGGGTTATAAGATCATCGACTCTACGGCTCTGGATGTTCGTCGTGATTGTAATTCATACGAAAGGATCGGTCGATCCTACGGATCTCTGTTTTCTGATCACCGTTATGCCCCGGATTGAAATCCGGGGTTATAAGATGATCGAGCCTACGGCTCTGAATGTTCGTCGTAATCGTAATTCAAACGAAAGGATTGGTCGATCCTTCGGATCTCTGTTTTCTGATCATTGTTATCCCCAGAGGATTGAAATCCGGGGGATGAGATCATCGAGCTTACGGCTCCATTATATCATCGCGCATTCGGCACCGGTAATTTTTCTGCAGCTTTATAAATTACGTTTACGAAGTTCTGTTTGTCTTGCTGTATTGTTCTATGAATCGTCTATCCTGGCAATCCTGATTTGTACACGAAACGATTGAACATTTTATTTGGGCTGCAGTTTTGTTTCATCGGCGTCCCTCAGAGCCGTAGGCTCGGTCTATTCTATAGCGGCGGATTTCAATCCGCCGCAAGGATGGGATTAAGAAAACAAGAGCCGTAGGCTCGGCCAATTTTTTTGAAGGCCATTGACGAAAAATTTATTTCTAAACATTGAAATCATTTTTGCTTCCGGATAAAATCTCAGGAATTTTAATTTGAAATTCAATTTATCGGGATATCCGTAAATTTAGATTTCATAGTCAATATCAGATCATTCTTATGACAACAACTCCCGAACATGACGCGAAGATTGCCAGGTTAACATTTTCATCAGTGTATCCACACTATATCACTAAGGTGGAAAGCAAAGGCAGAACAAAAGCTGAATTACTGGAGGTAATTGAATGGTTAACGGGTTTTGATGAACAGAAACTGCAGCAACTGATTGATGAGAAAGTGACTTTTGAAACTTTCTTCAAAAAAGCCAAACTGAATCCCAAGGCAGAACTGATCACAGGAGTAATTTGCGGTTACCGTATTGAAGATATTCAGACTCCATTAACAAAGCAGGCGAGATATCTGGATAAACTGGTGGATGAATTAGCAAAAGGAAAGAAGATGGAAAAAATTCTGAGGAAATAGAATAATGTGACATCAACAAAAAATACATCCACACACCAGAATACTATGTCTGTTCTTTTCGATTTGCAAATACATCCCATATGAAAAAGTATTTTCAGAACTTATTCTTATTCTTCACATTTATTACAAGTCTGTCATTTGATTCATCATTTAAACAAAAGTGGCAACCTCTGTTCGATGGAAAAACACTCAAAGGCTGGCATATACTGCCTGGTGGAAACTGGAAAGTAGAAAATGGCGTAATCGTGGGTACGAGTGAAAGGTCAGATGAGCGGCATGGTTTATTGGTGAGTGATAAAATCTATAAAGATTTCGAATTAAGTGTACAATATCTCGCCGTTAAAGGAAACAGCGGACTGTACTTCAGGGCAGAAGAAGTAGGAGGGGCCTACGGCGTCAAAGGTTTCCAGGCCGAAATTGATCCTTTCCATGATGCAGGCGGATTATATGAGACAAGCGGAAGGGATTGGGTAGTAAAACCTGATTCCAATGAGGTAAAAAAATGGTACAAGCCAGGCGAATGGAACACTATGACGGTTTCCGCAAAAGGCCGATCAATAGTAGTTCATGTCAACGGTTATAAAACAGCGGAACTTCAGAATGATCCAGGAAGAACAGAGGGACATATAGCGCTTCAGCTTCACGGCGGACAGGATATGCTCGTTTCATTCAGGAACATTAAAATAAAAATCTACTAAGCAGAGTAAATGCGTGGAAATTATTTCTTGCAGGAGAAGATGCAATTGTGTTGCTTTATGCAAATTTCTGATTAAGCATTTTCAAATGACTGCATTCAATTTCAAATTTCCAATCAGCTGTCTGGCATTAATTTTATTTCTATCCTGTTCATCCGAAAAACAAGATAATGCTGCATCCTGGCCAACTTTCGGGCACGATGTATCCAACAACAAATTCTCTTCGCTCAAATACATAGACAGGTCCAATGTTTCTAAGCTGGAAAAAGTCTGGCAGTTTGAAGATACCACGGAAGGTGGTGGAGTATATTTTAACCCGGTGATGGTGAATAACAGGGTAATCGGGTTGATGCCGTCCAACAGGCTCGTCGCACTTGATGCAGCTACCGGAAAATTGCTATGGGAATTTGTACCTGACACATCAGTCATTTCCAACTGGTCACGGGGACTTACATATCATCCCGGAAAGCCTGACCGGATCTTTCTTATTTCCGGTGGAACGCTTTATTCTATCAACGCCGAAGATGGTAAGGTGATAAGCGATTTTGGAAATAATGGACGCGTTGATTTTTACGAAGGACTGGAAGTGCCTGATTCGATGCGAAAAAATGTAGCTGTCTCAAGTAACGCGCCTGGAGTTATCTATAATGATTTATTTATTGTCGGATGCAAAGTACCAGATGAACTGCCTTCCATTTCAGGCGATATCCGTGCGTTCAATATCAATAGCGGCAAACTCGAATGGACCTTTCATGTAATTCCGAAACCAGGTGAATTTGGTGCAGAAACCTGGAGCGCTGATGCCAGGCAACGCAATGGTGGCGCTAATTGCTGGGCAGGTATGGCGCTTGATGAAAGGCGCGGCATCGTATTCGTTCCAACGGCTTCACCAGCTTTTGATTTTTATGGTGCAGATCGACCGGGTCAGAATCTTTTCGCCAACTGTTTATTGGCATTGGATGCGAAAACCGGAAAACGGATCTGGCACTTTCAAACTACACATCATGATCTGTGGGATCGGGATAACGGTTCTCCACCCAACCTGGTAACGGTAAAGCATAAGGGCAAAGATGTTGATGCTGTTGCACTCGTTACCAAGATGGGATATTTGTTTTTGTTCAACCGGGAGACAGGCGAGTCTTTATTTACCATTAACGAAGTACCTGTAGATACCCTCAGCACTATGCCTGGTGAGAAGCCGTGGCCCACGCAACCCATTCCGACGAATCCCGCATTCGTGAGACAAGGATACCAGGAGAAATTTTTTGGCCGATCATCAGAATGGATTAAATCAGAGATAGAAAAAAATAAATATAAGACAGGCATCTATCAGCCACCATCCATGGAAGGTATACTCATGCTTCCTACTGCGCATGGAGGTGCCAACTGGGGCGGCGCATCGGTTAATCCGGAGACGAATACATTGTTTGTTAATTCAACGGACATCCCGATGATTCTGAAAATTACCGACCTCAAAAAAATCCGCGCGGCCAACCAACTCAATCCTGAGATATTATTCAGAACCTATTGCAGCAATTGTCATGGTGCCGATAAGAAAGGGACAGGGGTGGGGCCTGATCTGACTGGTCGTGCAAAAAATTATAACAATGAACAGATTGCAAGTATTCTTATGAAAGGTGCGCCGCCGATGCCGTCATTCAAATTTCTGAATTCGCAACAGATTGCAGCCATAGTTGCTTACGTAAAAGATACCGTTGCACAACAATCTTTTGAAACGCCGGAAATTCCACAGAACAATGAACCTTATGGTTTCAATGGTTACAGTTTTTATCTTGATCCGAATGGTGACCCGGCTATTGCACCTCCGTTTGGTACCATGACTGCTATCGATCTGAATACGGGTAACATTGTCTGGCAGGTTCCGCTCGGCGAGGATCCGAAATTTAAGAAGATGGGCATTGCCAATTCCGGAATGTTTAACCGCGGCGGGGGAATTGCAACTGCAGGAGGTCTGATCTTTATCGCTGCCACAGGAGATAATATGTTCCGCGCGTTTGATCAGAAGACAGGAGAGGTTGTTTGGGAATTCAGGTTGCCGGGAATGGGAAGTTCAATTCCATCCACCTATGCTGTTGGGAACAAACAGTACGTGGTATTGTCAGTGAATGGTGAAAAGGAAAATAATTTCAAGGGTGGATATATATGCTTTGCGATTCCGTGATGAAAGCATTAGATGATGTACAGGTTGTTTTGTTCTGAGATTGCATATTTCCTTTTTTACTAACACACGAGTGAGCCTTTAGTGCGATCTGTAATGATTTATTTGACGTCGATAGCAAACTCATGTTGTATTTTGTGTTAACTGGGATCTTAACTATGAAAAGCGCTCTAAGGTTCAGATCACAAAAGTTCAACTTCTACGTAAATTTTAACTTAGCTAACCTATGACCCTTACACAACGATTTTTAAGAGCAAAACACTGGCAATTATTTATTCTGACTTTCGGCTTACCTATCCTTTTTCAGATCATTTTTATGGTGTTGATGATGTCAGACGTCGATAGTGATGGTTCTGTGGATTCATCATCATTCAACTATTTCATGTACCCATTTATTGCTGTTCTGCTCATCTGTGCAGTGACCTACTACGGCTGGCTCTGGTCAATTGCGACAGGCCTGCAAAGAATAATTCCAGAAAACGTAAAAATGAAAGTCAGGAAATTCAAAGTGTTCTTTTTCATTCCACTCATTTATATTATTTTTTTCTTTACAGGTCTGGGGTTTTTTATGGATGAAATCGGCGGACCAACGCGGGCCGATAAGGTTGTAAACGCGGATAAAATTTCGTCGCTGATGGTATTTATTCTTCCAGTACATTTATTTTCCATGTTCTGCATTCTGTACACTTTATATTTTGTAGCGAAAAGTTTTAAGACTGCGGAATTGCAACGCCAGACTACCTTTTCAGAATTCGTGGGAGAATTTTTTATGGTGTGGTTTTATCCTATTGGAATCTGGATACTGCAGCCCAAAATTAACCAGTTGGTGGATCGACCACCAACAGATGGTATCACCTACTAGTCGAATTTACTACTCCGCTGGTAGGTTATCAATACTGGTTCCTAACAGCCCAGGCTAGTTGTAGTGAGGTTATTCCTGACGTTAGCGCTTATTCCAATTTATTTCATGACTTATTAAGGATGTTTAACTTCAGCGCCAGCCAAAAACTAACTACAGGTGAATGACGTAAAGTCAAACCCTGCTAAGTTGTTTTTCACTGCCATCACCGCTGTCTGGCTCGTTTTCGGGCTGATCACTGCTTTTTATCCAGCTCCGACAGAATTTATTCCAGACCGAAACAGGCGTAAATGCATTAACTGGATATTCAAATCGTATCTGGCGACAGGATGGTTTTCATATCATCGCCATCAGCGTATTGCTGTTTGCTTTGTCGCGCGAGGCGCTTTCATATAATATGCTCAGAGTAGCCGCGATTGCCGCTCTGCTGGTGATCATCGCTATTTTTTCTTGACTGCTTACGACCTCATCTTGGAACTTAATCTTCCTCGGATAAGCCCTTTATTATGGACCAGACCAGGCAGCGTTCAGGCTATTTGTTCTTTGATTCGATATTAATAACACGGCATACCTCAAAGAAAAACATTACATAGTAAAATAAATGCCGCTGCCTCACTTGTCCTCCCGGATATATGATCTTTCCGTGGACTTCACATGATCCGATTGGTGACTGTGATTATCTTTTCAGTTGATCATCATCATTCGGAAATTCTTTCTGCAGGTTGAACTTTGATAGTGCTTCCAGAAAAGTACAAATACAAATGTTAAGTCCGGCCAACATACAAGGTGGTCATGAATCTGCATCGGAAATAAAGCAAAGTCAGAGCCGATGGTGGAGGTTGTTGCTACTGATTATTCTAGGTTACGAAGGAGCAGGAGCTCTTGCCGGTGGTTTCCTGCTTGTCGCTGCGCCAGATGGAAGATGGATGAAGATGCCTGTTGAAATCATGCACGGCAGTTTTCCCGACTTTCTGATTCCCGGAATTATTTTAGTTGTATTAGGAATACTTAATACAGTTGCGTTTTTTGCGGTATATCGGAGGTCACGTTTTGATTGGGTTCTGTCTGTAATGGCTATGGGAGGACTTCTTACCTGGTTTTGGATTGAGATAGCTATTCTTCTTGAACTTCATTGGTTGCATGCGATGTGGGGGTTACCGGTAGTAGTGGGGTTCATCGCTGCTTTTCGATTTGTTCCTGCCATGTACAGAATGTATGCAATGTTATCCTGTGGACTGCTTTCATCACTACTCTATTTCGTTATTAATATTATCGTTCCGTCCCAATGGGAAGGGTACAGCCTTGTATCAAATGTGCCGAGCGAACTTTCTGCGATTGGTGCTCCTACGCGGACATTATGGAACATCCTGGTCGCTCCTTACACTTTACTCATTATCGGATTTGCTTGGGGCGTGCTTAAAGTAGCCGGTGAAAACGGTGGCCTTAGGATCACCGGGAAATTATTTTTGATATATGGATTATTAGGAATTCTATGGCCATTTGCACCTATGCATATGCGTGAGACGCTCGTCGATGGTGGTGGTACCATTTCCGATACATTGCACATTGCGCTTGGCGCTGTAACCAATATCATTTACCTGCTGGCATTGGCATTTGCAGGAAATGCGCTCGGGAAAAAATTTAAGATATTCTCTGTCACAGTATTTTTTCTAGTACTAATTTTCGGCATTCTTACCTTCAGAGATTCTCCTGGTATCGGAAGGAATGGACCTACACCACTTATCGGTATCTGGGAGCGCATCGACATCGGCTTGTTTCTCATATGGATCTCTACTTTATCTGCTATACTCTTGCTGAAGGAGGCTAACAATTCCCGCGTACACGCCGGCCTTACAGAGGTGAAGTCCGTCCCTCTGCAATTCTGATTTGGTATTTAATTAGTGAAGCATTCTCTTATTCTTAACCCATCATGTTACTGATAGAATAAACTATTTCCTTGAAATTGCTCTGTCTGTCTTTGTAACATGCATTTTTCCTTTCAAACAAAAACCTCGACGGGGTTAGGATGCGAATGCCGATATTGCGTCACCATTTGCTGCCTAAACAGGCGCTATTGTCTGGTCATGCTCACCTGATCTCCGCATTTAACCCCATGATTGTCGTATTCACACTGCAACGACGTCCTTTTTATTAGTGAGATTTGTGCAGGTGATTTGGTTTTTCAACCAGTAATCACTTTTAAACAAAATACAGGATGAGAAAAATTATTGTCTTGTCGATGATCACTTTGGATGGAGTTATGCAGGCTCCCGGCGGACCGGAAGAAGACAAATCGGAAGGTTTCAAATATGGCGGCTGGGTTGCGCCATATGGCGATGATGAATACAATAAGGTTGTTCAGAAAGAGCTCCAGCCTGCAGACTATCTTCTTGGAAGAAAAACATTTGATATCTGGGTGGATTACTGGCCTGAGCATGGTGAGTTCTGGCCAGGTATCAATGAACGTACAAAATATGTGTTGTCAAAAAAGCTGAAGAAAACAGATCCGAAAGTAAAAGGCTGGAAGAATTCAGTTGTCATACGGACGGTTGGGGATATCAAAAAAATAAAGAGTGGCAAAGGTTCTGATATTCTCGTCTGGGGAAGCAGCAAACTTGTGCAACTGTTGCTGAAGAATGATCTTGTCGATGAACTGCGCCTCAAAATTCATCCGCTCACTTTAGGCAAAGGAAAAAAACTTTTCGACATCGGTACAATTCCCGCAGCGTTCAAACTTGTTGAAAATGTCATCACACCGAGCGGAGTGATAATCGCATATTATAAACGTGCGGGGAAAGTGAAGACGGGAGATTTGACAGTTTAGAAAATACAGGTAGATACAGGAGCTGGAAACTGAAAACCGGGAGATGGGTTATAGTAAACAGGCAACAGGAAACAGCCGGGGAGTGGTGAATTTTGTAGAGACAACGTATGCCTTTTATCTTCAAAATTCCGAAATCAGAATACGGAAACTGGAATAGAATTCTCTTGTATTCCTCTGTGGGCAGTTAACCCGGCCGTTGCTCTGTGGTTCGGCTTTCAGGAGGGAACAAGATGCCGGATCAGAAAACCGGAAGAAACAGAAACAGGGAACAGAAATAACACTTTTTACTAAAGCTTGCTACTATCAGCTAACCACTAAATCTCCTGCCCTGCCTGACGGCAGCTATCCCTTACCCAAATTTGAATGGGTAAAAATAATAGATGTTCTTTGACATAAATACTTGCAGTGCATAAGATAACCATGA
>JARJHS010000013.1 GCA_029269725.1 Pollutibacter soli
CAAAATTGACGAAACCTTTAAAAAGGTTATCGTAATAATTGAGTCTGCTTCATGCAAGACTCTTGCAGCACCATGCCTTTTTACATTAAAACTTACTTCTTACTACTTACTGGCTGTTCAACGGCCTTACCTATCTATATCCGGTATCACCAAATCCAAACTCCCCATGATTGCCACAAGGTCTCCGATTTTATGTCCCCTTGAAATCTGGTCGAGGGTATTCAGGTTAGAGAATCCGGGTGAACGGAATTTTATACGATAGGGCGTACTGCCTCCATCACTCACTATAAATACTCCGAATTCGCCTCTGGCTGTCTCTATTCTTGAATAAAACTCACCCTTGGGTAACTTCAATACAGCTTTTGTTTTCGCCTGGAACTCACCTTCCGGAATATTATCAACCAGTTGTTCTACTATTGATAAAGATTGTCTCAGTTCGCGCATGCGTACCAGGTAGCGTGCATATGTGTCGCCGGCCGTTTCCAGCGGCTCTTCAAATTCCAGCTGATTATAAACTTCGTAAGGATACAATTTCCTGATATCACATGAAACGCCGCTACCCCTGGCCGTTGGTCCGCTGCATCCGAAGGAAATGGCGTCTTCTTTTGACAATATTCCGACGCCTACTGTTCTTGCCTTGAAAATCGCATTGTCGGTAACCATCTCATCATACTCATCAATTTTTGATCTGAATTCGCTGATGAATTCTTTTACACGATGTTGAAAATGGGGATGCAGATCAAACATAACACCGCCCGGCACCATATAATTCATCGTAAGCCTCGCACCGCAGGTTTCTTCCATGATGCTGTTGATGAGTTCTCTTTCACGAAAAGCATGAAAGAATGGCGTCAATGCACCAACATCCATCGCCAGCGCGCCCCACCACAATACATGTGATGCAATGCGGGTAAGTTCATCCATAAGTACACGTATCACCTGGGCACGTGGAGGAATTTCTATCTGCATGGCTTTCTCTACCACCATCGCACAACCATGATTATTGATATGTGATGAAAGATAATCCATCCTTGAAGTCACATAGATAAACTGCCTGTAGGAAAGGCTCTCACACATTTTCTCGATCGAACGATGTATATACCCAAGATGCGGCTCAACTTTTTTAATGACCTCTCCATTCAATGTGATGATCAGGTGCAACACCCCATGGGTAGCGGGATGCTGCGGACCCACATTGATGATCAGATCGCCTGTATCTGTTGTACCGACTTCTTCAAACATACATTTAACGCAGGACGTTCAACGTTAAACGTTAAACGTCGCAGCTTGCAATTTATAATTTGATCATGTTTACTGGATCTTCATAATCTTTTCTCAACGGAAACCCGACCCAGTCGTCGGGTAATATCAGTTTTCTCAGATCGGGATGATCTGTAAAATGAACACCAAACAATTCAAACACTTCACGCTCGTGAAAATCTGCTGTTTTCCAGATATCAACAACACTATCTATTACGGGAACATTTCTATCCAGTTTTGATTTGATCACCATGGTATGTCTGAATTCAGTTGAACTGAGATGATACACCATTGTAAGATGAGTTTTCCAATCAATACAGGTCAGGCAAAAAAGATAATCAAACCTGAAAAGAGCATTCCGTTTTAATTCGAATGCCAATGCGTGCCAGTCCTTACTGTCAACGAATAGATTCAGCCATTCTCCGCCCTCCTCTTCGGTGAGCGTCGGATAGATCAATAATAATTCTGATTTCAGTTCTTCCCTGGTCATGTTATAAATAAAAAATGCTGCAATCAGGGCAGCACAGTTTTGTTTTTCTCGTCAATGGAAATTTTTTCTCTTACAGCGCCCGATTTTATTTTCTGTTGCAGAGTAATAAGTGCGTGCAATAATGCTTCGGGTCTTGGAGGGCATCCCGCAATGTATACGTCCACCGGAATAATATGATCAGCACCTTTTACAACAGAATAAGTGTTGTAAAAAAACGGACCACCACTGGTAGCACAAGCCCCCATCGCCACAACATATTTTGGATCGGCCATCTGATCGTACAATCTTTTTAACACGGGCGCCATTTTATTTACGATCGTTCCTGCAATGATGATCACATCGGCCTGCCGCGGCGTAGCCCTTGCCACTTCAAATCCAAATCTCGACCAATCGTATTTTGGTGCGGCAGTGGACATCATTTCAATTGCACAACAACTGGTACCAAAAACCAACGGCCAGAGCGAGTTACTCCTCGCCCAGTTGATCACGTCATCCAAAGCCGTCACCAGCACACCGCCGCCTGGAGTCGGATGTACATCACCGGGAAATGGTTTGTTTTCTGTTGCCGTCATGATTACATAACGTTTTGGGATACACTGACTAGGTCCATTTAAGCGCACCTTTTTTGTGCGCATATAACAGACCAATAAATAATATGAAAAAGAAAATAATGATTTCAACCAATGCAATCCAGCCTACCTGTTTCACGGCCACCGCCCATGGATAGAGAAAGATCAACTCAACGTCAAAAATCAGGAAGATCAATGCAAAGAGGTAATATCCTACATTGAAGCGGACCCAGGTTTTTCCCTGCGTGGGAACACCACATTCATAAGGCTCCCCTTTCTGCTTATTCCGCGTCGCTTTTAATACAAACTTCGACGCAAAAATCGCGATCAGTGAAAAAACTACGGCGGCAATTATAAGTACAATCATTGATGCTGGTCCCATACAAAAAATTTAACCGTGCATCCGGATATTTAAAAAAACAGGAAAGTAATATACGATTTTCGTTACAAAATCGAATGAGCAATTGTGGTTTTGAAATCAAATTATTAACATATTGCCTTCGGAAATATATTTTCGCGTATGGGATATGATGATGGATTTCTGGATAAAAAGCTGAATGAACGGATTGAAGGAAATTTTCTTCGCCGCCTGACGCTATCTTCGGGACTTATTGATTTTTGTTCGAATGATTATTTAGGCATTGCAACAAACCACCTGATCAATAATTCTTTTACAGGCAGGGAAGCACATGGTTCGAAGGGAGCGCGGACCCTTGCTGGTAATTACACGCTTATCGAATTTACCGAAGCAGGAATAGCTCAGTTCCATAGGGCAGAAGCGGCATTGATCTTTAATTCTGGTTATAATGCAAATACGGGCCTGCTTTCAGCGGTGGCGCAAAGAGGTGATGTGATTTATTATGATGCGCTTTCACATGCTTCGATTCGTGATGGGGTACGGCTTTCATTTGCAGAATCTTTTTCTTTCAGGCATAACGATGTTAACGACCTGGAAGAAAAACTGAGATCACGTAATGCTTTTTCCGGGCAGATTTTTGTAGTTACCGAATCAGTTTTCTCAATGGATGGGGATATCGCGCCGATTAGCGAATTGATTTCGGTATGCATGAAATACGGGGCTCATTTGATAGTCGATGAAGCGCATGCTATCGGGGTAATCGGAGATAATGGAGAAGGTGTTGTTCAATCCCTGGGCAGGGAAAATGAGGTTTTCGCCCGGGTGTACACCTACGGAAAGGCGCCTGGCTGCCATGGTGCCGCAATAGCGGGTAGCACAAAATTGAAGTCATATCTTATTAATTTTTCGCGATCCTTTGTATACACCACAGCCCTTCCCGAATCTGCTGTAAAGGCTATCAGCGAGGCCTACTCGATTTTTCCCGTCTTGAAAACAGAGCGTAAACATCTGAGCGAAATGATCTGTCTGTTTCAGTCAGCCGATATGGGATTTGAAAAATTAAAAAGTACTACCCCAGTACAGGGCGTTATCGTTCCGGGAAATTCAGAAGTAAAAAAACTGGCAACCAGGTTGCAGGAAAACAGTCTCGATGTACGTCCCATACTTTATCCCAGCGTGCCAAAAGGAAAAGAGAGGTTAAGAATAAGCATACACAGTTTTAACACAAAAGAGCAGGTGAAGGCCCTGATTGGCTGGTTGTGAAAAAAACCGCCAGGTATCGGATACTTGCAAGTATCCGATACCTGGGAGGTTTTGCAAAAATTCGCACCTTAATCGGATTCTCCAAGTGAATAATCTTCCGGTAAAATGTATTTTTCTGCGGTAATCCCGGTTAAAAACACTTTGTTATTTCACTCAAACCACGAATCCGGAACTTTTTTGCGTGTCTTTGCGCCCGGCTCCTGAACCTCCAGGTTAAGCGTATATCCACCGCCACCTTCAATAAATTTCAATTCAAAAAAATGCATGCCTTTTTGCAATGCGATCTGCCCACTTTTCTCTTTCGCCGAATGCAATCCATCATTATCCACTACCACCTGGTTGGCTATTTTTAACACGGCACCGTCATCAGCAGTGAGATAGAAACTATATACGCCATCCTTCGGAACCCTGATCACCCCTGTGTACACCAATCCGAATACATCAGAATCAATACTGTCTGCATTCACTTCCCAGGATTTCTGGATCCATTGTTTTTTTGCATGTTCAATCTTCAACTCCGCAGCTGTCCTGGTACTGCCAGTAAAATAAAAAACATCAAGACCCGTATGACTTCGCTTAACCATAACCGCTGGAGTCAGATCCTGTTGTTTGAATTCAAGTGAATTCACATCACCACGAACCTTCCCATTGAAAGCCGCGATTTTGATATTTGTGTTTCTGGTAATCGTGAATGGCTTGTCCAGCACCGGAGATGAAGCATTAGGCGATTTCCCATCAGTAGTATATCGCAACACCAGGCCAGGCGCGGGAGGCTTCGGAGAAAATGTCGCAGACTTCACGAAAACATTTTCCTGGACAAGACCTTCAATATCCGGTAACCTGTATTTTGTCTTTAGTGCATCAAGTCTTTTGTATTGCATCATTACTCTCCTCTGAAAACCTTCATAGTCGTTATGTCTGTTTGTCCATAACACCTCCGGCAGAGCGAGCATTCTTGGCATCGTCATGTATTCCAGCCTGGCTTCGGTGGGGATCCATTCCGTCCATATATTGGCCTGCGCCCCGATGATATTTGCAGCCTGCTGTTCATTCAAACCAGCAGGTACAGGATTAAACTGGTATACATTCCGCATCGAATTCTGATCAGGTACCGCATCAAAATAAAGGGGATTACCGGGTGTCATGATCACCTTATTTCCATTCTTCGCTGCTTCCACCGGCGCTTTTGGTACCCAGCTGCGCCAGTACATAACATAGGCCGTAGAACTAACTCCTCCTTCAAGTATCTCGTCCCAACCGATCAGTTTTTTTCCATGGGCGTTGAAAAATTTTCCCATGCGCTTTACAAAATAACTTTGCAGCTCTTCAACACTTCCAATATTTTCCTTCTTCATAAAATCTGCGCAGCCTGCATAATCTTTCCAACTCGTTTTATTCACTTCGTCAGCACCGAGGTGTACATATTCATAGGGAAAGATGTCGAAAATTTCCTTGTACACATTTTCTGCAAATTCATAAGTCGTTTCCTTACATGGACAAATCGGAACAGTGAACGGCCCACCTTTCCATCCACCATCCGTACAGGATAAAAACGGATATAGTTGAATGGCTGCATCCATATGCCCGGGCATATCGATTTCGGGAATAATATCAATATGTCTTGCTGCTGCATATTGAACCAAAGAGCGCATTTCTTCCTGTGTATAGAATCCGCCGTAGCGCATTTGGCCATCAATGATTTTAATGAACCTTGGATCGATGTTCATGTCGGGATTATCCTGGTCCTTAGCCATGTTCATGCAGATCGTATCCTGGTTGTTGAATTTTCGCCATGCAGCTTTTTCTGTCAGCAACGGGTATCTCTTTATTTCGATTCGCCAGCCCTGGTCGTCGGTAAGGTGAAGATGAAACTTGTTGAATTTGTAGAGCGCAAGACGATCAACAAATATTCTGAGGTAATCCATAGAGAAAAAATGACGTGACACGTCAAGATGCATTCCGCGATACGCGTATACAGGATAATCTTTTATATATGCACAGGGAATCGATATTGATGCAGTCGATTTCCTTTCCTCCAGGAAAACGGGTGTAAGCTGTCTCAAAGATTGCAGCGCACGAAAAAGACCTGTGGGCGAAGATACCTTTATAATAATCCGACCGGTACTGATATCCAGCGAGTACCCTTCTTCATTTGCAATCGTCGGATCCGATTCGAATGAGATATAATTTGATTCTGGGTGAGCCGCACCAGGCGATTGCATTTTCAAATTAAGCAAAAGAATTTCTTTTAACTGCTGAATTTCATTTGAGAACACTTTTTGATCAGCAACCAACACCGTATTTGATGTAATATTAAAATGGCCCTTTCGCGGTATCAACTCCTGCGGATATGGAATCAACGGATACAGTGAAGAACTCTGGGCAAATGAGGAAGTAAACAGAATCGAACAAACAAATAGTGCAGCACAAACAATTTTCATATTGAAACATTTCAGTCGTGTTGCAAAGCTAATCTTTCAGAAAATGATCAACAGCGTTGAAACAAATAGCAGCTAATATTCGACGATTTGCCGGAGATGATGTTCAAGATGAGTAACATAATCATTGACCAGAAATTCAAGAGTTACGACTGAGCCATCTTTCATCACGCATCTTCTTTGAAGCATTTCCAAAGGAATGGTTCTTAACAACACCGCAAGGTACCTGTTATATGTTTCCCAGAAGGAGATCAACTGATTTGTATCTATCTGCTGATGATAACTGAATTCAACCCACTGATCCTGTTTGTACCAGATAGAAGGCTCGTTTTCAAACTGGACCCTGACAAAACGCTGGTGATTGTTTGTAGCACTATCGATCAGGTGGCCAAGAATTTCTTTCCTGCTCCATTTTTTTGCAGACGGTTTTTCAGAAAATTGAACGCGATCGATTTTCAAAAGCAATGGTGGGATGAATTCACATAAGTAAATGAGTCTATCTATAGTTTCGGCAATCATAGTAGCGAAAATAATTATTCCTGATTAGCTCAGTGTACACGTTTCTGTGCATCATCGACATTTTCATTTGCTGCTGCCACGATCCACTTCGTTGCTTTGTATTTTGGAAGAAGCCCATCCACTTTCATTTTAATCCATTTGGAAATGATCTCAAAAACGACAAAACCAATGATGATCGCAATCATCCATTCAAAGGCATGGAATGTCTGCTTATCGACGACTGTTTTTTTTGCTGTCAGACCCCAAAGATTTTTAATGCTGCGTGTAGTAAAAAAATTGCCTACCAGTTTTGTCGAAGCCATACCGATGATGAATCCGAGAAAATTACCGATAAAATTGCTATACAGGTAAGCGACGAATTTAGATGTGACGTTGGTTTTCATTTGATTCGGATTGGATAGTGTATAACGTTTGGGGCTGGATGAAATTGCAGATGGCAGTAAGTAGTAAGTAGCCCGCCTGCCGGCCGGCAGGTAAGTAGTAAGTAGGGAACAGCCAGCGCAAGCGGTGGGTAACGGTTTTTATTTAAAAACAGCTTTTCTTCAAAACAGCACGCAACAGATAATTTTAATCAACGATCACTTTCCGCAATATTATAAAAACAAAATAATCTTTGTTGCTGCGGTTTCCACTTTAAAGTTTTGATAGCCTTGATCTATTGCCCGTTCCCCTTTCTTTGACAATCGTAGAGACGCGATGCATCGCCTCTCTGCGATTGTCAACGACCAGAACAGGACATGCATGTTATTTAACTTAGTCTAACACACAAGAATTATAAACCGGCTGTTCCTGAACAACGAAAACCGACACTGGCAACCTCTGTGAACTGCAGACTATGAACTATCTTAGAATTCTTCAAAACTCACTTCAACATATGCGCATAAAAATTTTCTTCTTAGCCGTTTTTATTTTTCAATTTTTGAATTCTTTCGCACAACCCAGATACAAAGCAATCAAAGCTGGTAAACTGATCGATGTGGTCAGTGGAACCGTACTCACTAACCAGATTATCCTTATAGAAAGTGATACCATCGTGGACATCGGTCCATCCGTTAAAATTCCGTCTGATGCAGAAATTATTGACCTCAGCAAATCAACCGTGTTGCCTGGTCTGATTGATTGTCATACCCATCTGACCAGCGAACCCAGTGGTGACTATTATGCAGATCTTTTCAGAAAGACGCCGGTTGATTATGCCGTACTCGCACCAACTTTTGCGAAACGCACTTTGGAGGCCGGCTTCACCACATGCAGGGATGTTGGCGCCGCAGCATTCGTCGATGTCGCACTGAGAAATGCGATCAACGAGAAGAAAATTCCGGGCCCAAGAATTCTTGCTGCTACCATTTTTATTGGTTCTACCGGAAGTCATGGTGATATCAGTGGGTTTTCGCCTTATTTGCACTGGCAGATGCCGGAGAACATGAGCGGTGTAGCGAACGGTGTTGAAGGTGTTCGCAAACAGGTTCGGTATAATGTTAAGTATGGCGCTGATCTGATCAAGTTCGGAGCTGGAGCAGGCGTGCTGAGTGAAGAAGAAAGTGTCGGAGCTCCGCAATACACACAGGAAGAAATGAATGCTATTGTTGAAGAAGCTGCGATGTGGGGACGGAAAACATGTGCACATGCTCATGGAACCGAATCGATAAAAATGGCCGTAAAAGCCGGTGTCGCTTCTGTAGAACATGGATCTTTTCTTGATGATGAAGCCATCAGGATGATGCGGGAAAAAGGTACCTACCTGGTCGCTGATATTTACAACGACGACTATATCATGAGTGAATACAAAAGACTTGGCTATCCGGATAAAATTCTTGAAAAAGAAAGACTGGTCGGTAAAACGCAGAGAGAAAGCTTTGCAAAGGCTGTCAAAGCCGGAGTAAAAATCGCGTTCGGTACTGACGCTGGCGTATACCCGCACGGCTGGAACGCAAAACAATTCAAATACATGGTGCAATATGGTCTTACACCAATTCAGGCCATTCAGGCCGCAACTGTACAGGCTGCAGATTTGCTGGGCTGGACTGCAAAAGTAGGATCCATCAGCAAAGGAAAATATGCAGATATTATAGCCGTTCCATCAAACCCGCTGGACAATATACAGGTACTCGAGACTGTGAGTTTTGTGATGAAAGGAGGAGAAATAATATTAAGTAAGAAGTGAGAGGTAAGAGGTAAGAAGTGCTGGAGGTTTAGGATGTTTGACGAATGGCAGTCAACATTTTAAAAAAATAGGCTGTAAAAATCTTTCTTAAAATATATTTTTCTAACAGTTATTTTTTGCGAAACGAGCGCCAAATGTCTTTTGTAGGGAAAACGCATGCGTTTTCCCTACAAAAGACAAAAATGAATTTCATAATTTTGAAAGCATCAAGCGTTCGCAACTGCCGGCTGTTTCACCTCCCACCTCTTCCCTCTTACTTCTTACTTTCTTGGTAGCTCATCATCCAGTTAATCCCGAACTTATCTGTAAGCATTCCAAAATAATCACCCCAGAAAGTATTGTTTAATGGCATGGTTACTCTGCCACCAGCGGCAAGGCCGTTAAAGATTCTGTCGGCTTCTTCTTTTGAATCGGTACCAACGGAGATAGAGAAATTATTTCCCTGCGAAAAGTTTTTTGCCCATTCCCCACCGGTATCGCTACCCATCAACATGGTTTCTTTGCTTATCGGAAGGGAAACATGCATTATTTTTTCTCCGTCTGCCGTGGAAATCTCTTTTCCGCCTTCAGAGGGCATGTCCTTGTAGCGACCGATATAGGGAAATTCGCCGCCAAAAACGGATTTGTAAAAATTAAAAGCTTCTTCGCAATTACCATTAAACGTCAGATAAACATTTACGACTGTCATAATCCGGGATTTTCAGTTTAAAATAATTTCAGGAACTCCTTAAAGAATCAATGGGTGGCGCCTAAGGTAGTGGATTGATCAAACCAAAAAAATTCAGTTTTATAAGCGGAAGACGGATTGCCGGATGAAAAACTTCCATAATGTTTTTCTTACTGAAACGTATAGGCTGTATCGTTTTATCTTACGATCAAAGACGATAAAAAAATTACTGTACTATTTTCTCGTTCCACAAAAAAGAAGCAGCAAAATCACCTGCTTCATGCCAGCGACGTTTTGCTTTCGCTCCAAAAAGAAATGGATGAAACGGATTCTGAAGTTCATGTTTTAACGATGGATATGATTTAAGTGCATTTGGAATGCCCAGTTTGTCTGCTTCGCGATGAATAACCGCCGCACCATTGATCGGTCCCTGGAAATTGAACGGAACAATTTTATCTTTTTCGCCCTGTACACTAACTATCGGAATTTTTGCATTCTTCAGCCAGGTGGAATCAAATATGGCTCCCCAGAAATTAATCAACGCGCTGACATGATATGCATTGTACGGTTTTTTAGCTGATGCAGAATCACTGCGGCCGCCCATGGCTGCCAACCTGTTTTCGTCGGAGTATACAAACTGCATAGCAGCCATGCTTCCGGCTGAGTTTCCACCGAGCATAATTTTTGACGTATCAATGCCAAGTTCCGCAGCATTTATCTTGCAGTAACTGATCACCTGGTTTATATCTTCCATCGTTACAAAACATCCTTCAGCGAGGGTCCGAAAATCATTTTTTGGCAAACCCTTTCCTTTGCGATAGTTCATGGCAATCGACACATATCCGCGTTTGGCAAAATCATTACACCACAAAGGAATTCCGCGACTGGTTTTCTTACCAAGTTTGAAACCACCACCATGCAGCCAGATAATTACCGGGCGCTTTTTTTCATAATCATCTTCGGGCTGATAAATATCCATGAGGTAATCCCGATCCTTACCCTGTGGCATGTCCTTTGTTCCGTAGGATACATTTTTTTTCAGATCTACTTTAGCGAAAACCTTGTCCCTGTACCTGGCACCACCGGATTGAGCAAACATGCACAAGGGAAGTAAGAAATGGATCAGTAAAAAACAGGATCGTCTATTCATATTATCGGTTGAAATTAAAAGGTACGCAAATGTCGATGCTTCGGATGCGTATACAACTGATTCGATGATTTGGTTTAATTTGCTGTCAATTCAACACATATGAAAATAAGGCTTGTTCTCCTTTTTTTACTGCTACATGGTTTATATGCCGGTCAGGCACAGGAATCGAATAGATTTCAGAAGGAAGTCGCTGCTATAACTGCAGCAGATAGCAGCTATAAAAACCGCGAAGTAATTATTTTCACCGGAAGTTCGACCATCAGGATGTGGAAAACCCTCCATGAAGATTTTCGCGAATATCCGGTAATCAATCACGGCTTTGGTGGTTCTCAGATGACAGACCTGCTTTTTTTCGATGATGAGCTGATCCTTCAATATAAACCAAAGAAAATATTCATATACGAAGGAGATAATGACATCGCTTCTTCCAAAACAACAGCCCGGATACTCAGTTCTGCAGACAGTCTCGTAAAATCAATTCGTCAGAAATTTCCAAAAACTCCGCTGTATTTTATTTCAGCAAAGCCCAGTATCAGCCGCTGGAATCTGAAAGAAAAATATGTTGAATACAATTCTGCTTTGAAAGCTTTTGCAGCAAATCGGAAAAATGTTTTTTATGTTGATCTGTGGACACCGATGATCGATAAAAACGGGGTTGTGTTCCAGGATATTTTTATTGAAGATGGATTGCATATGAACCCAAAAGGCTATGCGATCTGGAAAAAAACAATTGCACCATATTTAAAATAGATCATGCCTAAAGAATATAAAAAATATTTCATCATACCGGGTACACCTGAAGAAGTGTACAATGCACTCACTAATCCATTGGCAATTCAACTCTGGACAGGCGAGCCGGCGGTGATGTCGACTGAACCGGGTTCAGAATTTTCGCTCTGGAGTGGAAGCATTGAAGGAAAGAACATTTCTTTTGAAGAAGGGAAAAAGATTGTGCAGCAATGGTATTTTGGCGACCAGGAAGAGGAATCCATTGTGACTATCAAATTGCATCCGCATGCGCAGGGAACTTCAGTGGAATTAAGGCAAACCAATATTCCTGATGAAGAATTTGACGATCTGGTAGAAGGATGGAATCAATCCTATTTTATGTCACTGGAAGAATTTTTTGAATAACGATTATGGATACATCCGTGCGCATTGCCACAGTGCATGAGATAAAGGAAGAATTGCAAACTATTCCTGCGCCAAAGCTGATCGAACTTTGTCTCCGTCTGTCAAGATTTAAAAAAGAAAATAAAGAGCTGCTCACTTTTCTACTCTTTGAAGCGCATGATCTTGAAGGCTATACGAAAGCTGTGCAGAAATCAATGGCTGATGGATTTGACGACATGAATAGCTCCAATCTTTATTTTGCCAAAAAAACCATCAGGAAAGTGTTGCGGATTGCCAACCGGCATATTCGTTTCACTGGTTCCAAACAGGTGGAAGTTGAGTTGCTTTTAT
Source organism: Pollutibacter soli (assembly GCA_029269725.1). Taxonomy (GTDB): domain Bacteria; phylum Bacteroidota; class Bacteroidia; order Chitinophagales; family Chitinophagaceae; genus Pollutibacter; species Pollutibacter soli. The sequence continues at coordinate 12,343 of JARJHS010000013.1, forward strand.
ATTTCTGTGAATTACTTTTTGATTCAGGCCTTCCGCTGAAAAAAAATAATGCGCTCTTTAATCTCTATAGCAATCAGCTCAAAAAAGCAGAAAAAACATCCAAAGCGCTTCACGAAGACCTGCAATATGAATATGCCAGGCAGATTGAAAAACTGAAAGCCGTTCAACGCTGACTAATCCCGGCCTCTCTCCCGCTTCGCCAAAGAGGGGAAGAAATGACGGGATACAATAATCCCAAAAGATTCTTCCTGTATTCCGTATTCTGCCTCCTCAATTTACGGCTAGCGATAACATATCCCCGTCACGATGTTTCTTTTGATGGTGTTTCGCCCTGCCTTTAAACGCTCCATAAACTTCATACACGTTGGTGAACACCCACAAATCTTCGTATCAACAAGGTTGTTGGTGTTCCCCGGGCATCTCTTCATCTGAAACCTCTGATCATAACGGGAACACCAACAACTATTTATTACAGTTCCAAAAGAAAACGGAGTATATCTTTTGCCGTCTGCTTGGGATCTTCCCAGTGTGGTGTGTGACCAACACCTTTGTAGATTATCAACTCGGCATTACTCAGCGAAGATCTCATCAGTTCCGCTTCCTCCTTTGTACTAACCTGGTCCTGCTCGCCGCGGATGATCAGCACCGGCTGATGAATAAATTCAATCAGGTTGGTAAAATCAGTCGCAGCAATCGATTTCATAGTTTGCTGCCATACATGCAATGGTACCTTCATACTTTCATCAACAAACTTTTCGAAATAAACTGAATCCACTTTTCTATAGATGCTACTCCTTTGAAATTCTTCTGCAAACTCACGTGTCACCGTTTTCATTCCAGCGATATAATCAGGCAGCTCCTCAGAAGCAGGACTTCGAGAAAAACTAACGAAGCCGTTCATCAGGACCAGCGCCCTTATTTTCTCAGGATGATCCAATGCAAACCTCTGAGCAATGATTGTCCCCATCGAATGGCCTACGATAACTGCTGAAGGAATGTTCAATTGCGTCATAAATGAAAAAAGGTCTTCTGAAAAATTTTCCATAGCATACCCTTTATCCGGCTTAAAGGAATCACCAAAACCACGCATGCTTATCGCATAGGCGTGCACGGTAGGTGGCAGTTCTCGCATCAACATTTCAAAGGATACTTTCGAATCTGTATATCCATGGATAAATATCACGGGAATTCCCAGGCTGCTCCCCTGCTCGTAATAATTCAACCGGACATTTCCGGCATTGATCCATTTGTTTGATTTCTTCACATCCGGCAGAGCAGAGTAACGGGATTGCGCATATATCCAACCTGTTTGCATCAACAACACCAGCGAGATAAAAATTTTCGATTTCATAGATTTATTTTTTCTTGTGACAGAGCAAAGTTGGAGAGATGACTGCTGGAAAAATCTAACCAAAGAGCAGGTTGCAGTCACCGAAAATGGGGAAATAAACGCTCAGGATGAAGAAGCCGGAAACCAGTCGGTAGCAGGTAGCAAGACCATGCTTTGATCAATTAATACATTGTGAGCATCCTCCGTGATGTTTACCAGCCCTGAAAGGGCGACATCCATCAGGGCGACATCCATCAGGGCGACATCCATCAGCCCAAAGAAATCAGACGTGCAGATAATTTTGATTCAACGATAAATTTTATCATTAATCGTAGGGACGCCATGCATGGGGCGTCTTTTAATTCAACAATAACGATTGCAAAGCATTCATCTGAAATATTATTTGTAACTCAAACCAATTTCCGCACCCCCTGCATTGATCATTTTGTATCGTGCATAAACACTTTCCCGCACTTTTCTTTTCTGGAATTTTACACGCTTACCATTAACTTCCAACTTCACGGGCTCTGCGCCATATGGTATCAAAAGATCCAGCAGACACTCTGCAACATTCCCACGAATATTCAACGTGATATGTTTCTGTGCTTCTTCATGGCGGAATGAATACTGAAACGATCCACCGCCAGCCGGATATTTTAAATTTACGTTCACACTGTCAACACCGGCAGCAATCCATCGCGGACTCAATTCTATCTTATTAAACAACCTTCCCTTGTCAACAACGCCAGCCAGACCTTCAATTAAAGCACTGTATACTGCCGCCTGTCCCCAGTTGTCAGGGATCCCTTCATCAACTTTTCCTTCAGGCGTAAAAGACACCGGCAGATCTCCATTGTACTTCTGCATCAGCGAATCAATCCGATGCAAAATATCAACTCCATATTGTTCATAGCCATGTTGCAAAGCCGCTTTTGCAAGCTCACCGGCAACAATGGTGTTTACACCTCCGTTCATATATGAACCAGGCAGGTAATCAGCAAAATGCGGAACCACAGCGGGATAAATTCCGTACCATTCCGCGAATGAACTATCGGCGGTAGATGTTTTCAAATATTGATACGCGCCGACAATCGATTGCGCCATGGCATCTGTCGGTAAGCCACGATTCACATCGTAAGGATTGGAGAGACTGATGACATGAGCCTGGTCCATCAGGAGGTAAGCAGGTTGTGGATCATCCGGAAGAAAATGTTTGTAGTATGCTCCATTCCATAACTTATCATTGGCACGTTTGCGTATATCCGTTGCGGTTTGATTCCACTGAACGGCCTTTGCTTTATTGCCAACCAATTCATTTAAATAACTCAACTGCCTGGTCGCTGCATATAATCCGCTGTTATCACCGTGCATAATTCCCATCGGTGTCGATGCATCGATATTGAAAATCCCTTTTTGTACATCTCCGCCCTCCTCAACATATTCCTTTCTTGGAAGTGGCAGCTGCATAAAATCCCAGGTATCTAATGTGTACCCTCTTTTTACAAGGCCATATTTTACTGACCAGCGTAAACTGTCCGTCATCATGTAATTGATTCCACGCTCCAATGACGGTAACCACTTTCTCACAAATGCTGTATCCCCGGTCGACTGGTAAACTGCGAAAACACCTTCAACGATCAGGTACTCAAGATCCGCCTCCACAGGAAGCCTGTGCATCTCAATACTATCTTCAGGATATTCCTTCCAATACTTCTGGTCGAAAAGATTTTTTCGTTTTGATATGCCACGAATATTCAGCGGATAATAATAGTCGTAATAAATTCCCTCTGGTGTTTGCCGCTCCATATAAAATTCAAGGAAACTGGTCATATCGGGATGGATGTATTTCATCGCTTTCATCACATGTACATGGTCCCTGATCCATTGAACAAATTCTGTCCTTTCCCGTCCTCCAAACTTTACGATTTTAATTCCTTTTTCTGAAGTCATTCGCTGCTCCAGTGCATTGAGCATCCATGAATATCTTCCTGCGCCGGCACTGAATGATGTTTTTTCCTGCGCCTTCACCTGCAGAATACATGTCAGGAATAAGACAAGAACTGAAGCAAGCCTGTTGATCATATGAGCAGTTTATATACTATAATAAGCATTTTTTTAAATTTCACTATCAGGTTGTGTAGAGAGGATATGGAATACAGGATACAGGAAATCGAAAACTGAAAGTGAAAAAAGTCAAATCTGTAAGTCCGGTCGGGGTTGATCGTAGAGAAGCGATGCATCGCGTCTCTACGATCAACAAAAAACGATGAACGAGAAACGACGAACCGGCTGTGAAAATGGAAACCGAAAACGGAAATCTGAAAAATGGCTGTTCTAACTATGAACTATGAACAATGAACTAACAACTATGAACCAGCAGTCTTTGACAACCACCAACTCCTGTGAACTGTAAACTCTTTCCTACATTTGATCCATGTCATACCACATCGGCGTAGATATCGGAACAACAGCAGTAAAAGTTGTCGGCTTTGATTTCGAAGGAAACGTTCTGGCCATTCACTCCGGCAGTTACGAAATGCAGCATCCCGAACCCGGATGGAGCGAGCAGAATCCGGAGGAAATATTTTTTGCGGTTGTCAGCAATATAAATGCAGTTTATCAACAATTATCACCCGCAGAACCTGTAGCTATTAGTTTCAGTGCAGCGATGCATAGCCTGATTGCTGTTGATGAAAAAGGCACGCCGCTGACGCAATGTATGATCTGGGCCGATAACCGCGCTGATGCAGTTGCCGAGCGCTTTAAACAATCCGGCATAGGAAAGGATTTCTATAAACGTTCAGGCGTTCCGATTCACCCGATGACGCCCCTCTGTAAAATTGTCTGGCTGAAAGAAAAGCAACCGGATGTGTTCGAGGCAACTTTCAAATTCATTGGTATTAAAGAGTATGTTTTATACAGACTCACCGGGAAATTCGTTTGTGATACTGCGATCGCTTCGGCAACAGGCTATCTTAACCTGGCAGAACTTCAATGGGATAAACATATACTGGACCATATCGGGCTGAGCGAAGAAAAACTTCCGCAACTGCTCGATGTAAAAGCGGTTGTGCATCTCAGTAAAACGGACGCCGGAAGCCTTCTGCAGATTCCTGAAAATACGGCGCTGGTTATGGGCGCCAGTGATGGCGCAGCAGCTAACCTGAGTATCGGTGTATTTGATGAGGATGTACTCGTGGTAACGATTGGTACAAGCTCGGCGGTAAGGTTGTTGAGCAATGAGTCGATTATAGACGACCAGATGCGCACATTCAGTTATCACGCAAGAGATGAATACTACATCAATGGCGGTGCATCCAACAATGGCGCAGTGGTATTGAACTGGTTGAAAAATGACCTTATTCAGTCTGGTTCCGAGATGGCACGTTTTCTCGATCAGGCCAGCGAGGTTCCGCCAGGATCAGACGGGTTGATTTTTCTTCCCTTTATTCTTGGTGAACGCGCACCGGTCTGGAATGCGCACGCGCATGCATCTTTTATAGGCCTTACTGTAACACATACCCGGGCCCATCTTATTCGGGCAGCACTGGAAGCAGTGATCTTTGCCACCTACAGTATCGGCAAAATTCTCCTGGAAAGAAAAAAGGTTCGTACCATTTACGCAACCGGAGGTTTTGCACGCAATCGTGATTGGGTACAAATGCTTTCAGATGTTTTTAACTTGCCGGTTATACTGAGCAGCTCCGAAGAAAGTTCCGCATGGGGGGCCGTACTCACCGGTATGCTCGCAACAGGAACGCCAATGCCATCTTCAGAAAAATTTTTCGAGATGTTAACCCCGGATGCAGAGCGACATAAAATTTATTCAGCTTCTTTTGACAAGTACGAGGCGTTGACGGATGCGATGAGGAAGTTTTTTGTTTAGTTGTTCGTTGATCGTTGATCGTTGTTCGTTGTTCGTTGATCGTTGTTAGTTGTTAGTTGTTAGTTGTTAGTTGAACAGCCGTGTCTATACTTGATTGTTTTCTTTGCAATAGCAGTATTGTATACCTCAAACGATAGCAATATATTTCAGGTTTTAATTGTAGAGACGCAATGCCTTGCGTCTCTACAATTAAAACGGTATAATGCTTCGTCTATAACAAGCGCCTGGTTTGTAAATACACCTTAAGTATTTACTCCTGCATTGCATTGAACAAATACGATGCGGACCTCCGATTACAAAATTCAGGTTGAACTATCTTATTAACATCGTATTATTTTACTCTTCAGTAGATTTTACTATTTCTCACCATTCCTTGTTCAGTTTTGACCTCTGGCTTTTCGTTTTTGGCTTTTGATTCCCTGAATCCCCGGAATCAGTGAGGTACCACACACTATCGGCGATGGAAAACACTTTCGCGGAAGAGCATCTTTGTGTTGTTAGACGATCAGCATAGATACTGAGATATGAGTCGCTTTATAATTGCTGAAAAAATTATCACCAATAAAAATTGTTTCATGAAAAAGTTATTATTCTATTCAAGCCTGTTTTTACTAACCCTGATATTTGGTTGCTCAAAAAATGATGACGATTACAACCCGCCTGTAAATGAAGAGCCGCTGATTGAATCCGAAGTTCTGAAGGCTGCCGGTAATGAATCCGCACTCGCCGCGAAAATTGATCAGTTTCGTTTGTTACTTGGAGACCCCGTCAATTCTGCACCCGGCGTTACGGAAGGACGCAGAGAAATCAACTGGGATGGCGTTCCTGCAAGCCTCACGAATAACAACAATTTCCCGGTTGATTTTTTTAATCTGACTGATCCTGCTGGCGCAAACGGCAGAAAGAGAGGTTTGGTTTATCTCAATACCGGATCACCACTTCGTTTGGATAGCAGCTCATTCGCAGAAATAGATCCCAGTTATGCAGACGAATTCATACCCTTCAGTAAAAAGAAAGCAATTATATCTGCAACATCGAATATTACTGAACTGCAGTTTAAACTCGCAGGCACAAACACCGCAGCATTCATAAAAGGATTTGGAATAGTGTTTCTCGATGTTGATGATGCCAACTCAACTTATGTGCAATTTTTCAACGGTACAAAAAGCCTCGGTCAGTTTAAAGCATCAACGGGCGCTTTCTCTTTTCTTGGAGTGAAATTTGACGAGGAAAAAATAACACATATCAAAATAGTGGCAGGCAATGGTGTTCTGGCAGCAGGTGTGAAAGATATCAGTGATGGAGGTAATAAAGATCTTGTAGCGTTTGATGATCTGTTTTACGATGAGCCGAAACAGAGTAATTAATAACAATGAAAGCCTTGCTAAACCCCTCAATGTCAGGCTGCGCAAATCCGCGCCCTCTGCGGGAGATAAAATTTTCAGTTTGGTTTTTTAATCGTTGAATTCAGCCCTGGCTTCTGCCGGGGTTTTTTCTATCCCCGAAATCGGGGACAGCTTTTATATTTCTGGTGATAGACAAATATGGCTCATCAACAGACATTCGCCGTTGATTTTAAAACCTCTAAAAACATCTGGTATGAAAATGAGCAATCTGTTGATCGTGGCTGTATTCAGTTTTTCATTTACGCTTTTTACTTCCTCGTGCAGCAAAGACAATGAAGACCCTCAGGATCAGAATTCGTATCGGTTATTCTCCAAAAGCGGCGATCTGACGAATACAATTGCCGAGTTTCGTTCGCTTGTGGGTGATCAGCTGAACACCACGCCAGGTGCCACCTCAGGCCGTCGCGAGATAAATTGGGATGGCATACCTGACAACCTGTTGAATGCAAAAATTCCTGATGACTTTTTTAACCCGACAGGACCAGGCGCTCCCGTACAAAACCAGCGCGGACTTGTGTACACCTCTGCAGGCCAATTCCAGGCGAGTAAGACGGGATTTTTCGAAGTAAATGAAGAAGCTGCAGGCGAGTTTCACTCGTTTAGCGGAAACAAAGTTTTTGCCAACATCAGCAGTAAAGTATGGGATGTTGAATTTCGTGTTGCAGGTCAAACACAACCTGCGAAAGTGAATGGCTTCGGAGTAGTTTTTTCCGATGTTGACATCGCCACGAGTACATCACTGGAGTTTTTTGACGGAAATACCAGTCTTGGAAAATTCTTCGTAATTCCACATGACGCCGGAAGCAGTTTTTCATTCCTGGGTATTCATTTCAACGCTCCAAGAATTTCCAGGATACGAGTTTCTCATGATGGGAAACTTGATGATGGGAATAAGGATATCAGCGCAGGCGGGCCATCAGACCTGGCAGTGATGGATGATTTCATTTACAGTGAACCTGTGAAAGTTGAACGTTGAACGTAGAACGTAGAACGTATGCCTAAGCTATAGCAATAGTGTTTCGAAAGTTATGGTTTTTCAAAGAGAGCATTCAGAACTTAAAGAATCAATTTTCAAAGCACAGAACTGAGTTTAATGAGTAGAGTCAGTTATTCAAATATACTTTTTGCTCAATCGGGACACAGATATTGATATCAGAAGCGTACGTTTTACCTTCAACGTTCCACCTTAAACCTTTAACTTACCTTTAGTTGCTATGCGGAAGCTGCTTACACTGTTTTGTCTGCTCAATGTTTCATTTGCATTTGCGCAGTCGCAGGCATTGTATTTCCGCAACCTGAATACTGATAATGGACTTTCAAATAATAAAGTCAATTGCATTCTACAGGATCGGCGCGGATTTATGTGGATCGGAACGGATGATGGTCTTAACCGCTATGATGGTTTTCGTTTTGAAGTATACAGACATGATGCTGCCGTTCCTTCAACCATTTCCGGCAATATCATAACAGATCTTCTGGAAGATAAAGATGGCGTAATTTGGATTGCAACCGCCGATGGAGGCCTTACCAGATTCGATTACAGAAAATCACCTGCCGAAAAATTTCGCCAGTTCAAACACAAAAGCAGTGATAGCAGCTCTATCCCCGGTAATATTGTCAATAGCATACTGGAAGATAAACTGGGCTATCTCTGGCTTGCAACCAGTGGCCAGGGCATTATACGTTTCAATAAATCCAAGGAAATTTTTGACGAGCCCGTCCGCAGCAGATCAAGAACAGTACTCGATCTTGAGCTTGATCATCTCGGCAGAATATGGGCCGGACGTCAGGGAGGTGGAATGATTACCATTGATCCACACAATTTTAAGACTGAAGAAGACGCCCGTTACGGAAACGTATACGCGAAACTTCCGCATATGGCGGTGGCGACCATATTTCGTGATAGTCGGAATATGTTGTGGCTCGGATCCTGGGATAAAGTAATCTATCAGCTCAACCCTGTAAACAAAACAGAAACAGTGATCACCCCGGAAAATCAACCCGGCAGTTATGATGGTGATGATCCACTTTCGTTTGCGGAAGACAGCCGTCAGCAGTTGTGGATCGGAGGCAAGCGAAATGGTTTGCATGTATACAATTACAACACTGGTACATTCAAGCATTACAAACATGATCCCGCCGCAGAAGGGACTATTGCAGGGAACATCGTGTACAAAGTATATATCGACAGATCGGGAATGATCTGGTTGGGGACGAATAAAGGATTAAGCATTCATGATCCCTCAGATCAACAGTTCACACAGCAATTTCTTCCTGCAGAAAAAGATGAAAATATCGCTGTGTATGATGTGATGAATAATAACTCCGAATCGCTTTGGCTGGGCACAAGTATGGGAATTTATGAAATGAATCGTGATGGACAATTCCGTAACATTCCCATGCAATTCAATGGTGAAGCACTGCACATCACAAATTTTCTTCAGCCTGATGAAAATACTTTATTCCTCGGCAGCCAGGTTTCACTATTTCTGTTTTCAAAAGAAAACGGAAAACTGCAAAGATTACCCAATACGGAGAAAGATGTGGTGATGAACAGGATCATCGAGTCGCGCGTAGTATCGATGATGATGGATACGCTGGACAATCATCCGGTGCTCATTACGCTTCCCTATGGACATTATTTAACTTATTATGACTTCACCTTAAAACAGTGGGTAAACCGACAGGATAGTATCCGGAGAATCATCAGTCGGTACAATATCCGCGATAACCTCTTAAGAAAACTTTACAAAACAAGTGACGGGAAGATCTGGGTAGCAACATCAAAAATGGGTCTGGGAGAATGGCAGCGGGGTGTTGATCCGAAATTTCATTACTACATCAACAATCCCGGCGACGAAAAAAGCATCAGCAATAATAATGTCTATGATATAGCAGAGGACAGATACGGAAACCTGTGGATCAGTACCTATGGTGGCGGGCTTCATTATTTCGATCTCCGCACCAGATCATTTCAACATATCCGGAACTCCGACAATCTTACTGAAGGTTTAAGAATTGATCTTTCAGGAAATGTTTGGGTGATTGCGAATGGCAACCTGCACAAATACGATCCGGTTCAAAAAACATATACGAGCTTTCACTTACCTGATATTGAAAAATCAGGTGGTGTACAAGGACAAATCTTTGCGGGAAAAAATGGAAAGATGATTGTGGCAGGCACGAATTATATTATTGCATTTCATCCTGATTCGATCCGGGAAGCAAATGTTCAACCAAAAGTGTTTCTGACTGACTTCAGCATATTCAATGAATCGAATAACCAGCGTCTGTACGAAAAAGAAATTGAGCTGAATTATAATCAGAATTTTTTCACGCTTGCATTTTCAGCGCCTTCGTTCCAGGCCGGAAAACCGGTTCACTATGCGCACAAGCTGGAAGGGGTAGACGAAGATTGGGTGGAGGATGGCACAAGGAATACGGTGAACTATACCAATCTTGATGGAGGGCATTACCGGTTTATGGTGAAAGCTTCCGTCAAGCCTGGTATATGGAGTACAGAAACCACTATAATTCCCATCAGGATCAATCCACCCTATTGGAAAACATTCTGGTTTTATGCCATCTGTGCTGCTTTTGTTTCATTCGCTATCTATGGAATCTATCTGTACAGGATCAATGAAATTATTCGTCGCCAGGATATCCGGAATAAAATTGCGCAGGACCTTCACGATAATGTCGGATCAACTTTGAGTTCGATTTCCGTGTACAGCCAGGTAGCAAAAATTTATAAGCAGCAACAAAAACAAGATCAGTTACAGGATACGCTTGAAAAGATTTCTTCAACTTCCAGTGAAATGATCTCGGAGATGAATGATATTGTGTGGGCAATTAATCCGCGCAACGACAATATGGAAACCATCCTCCAAAGGATGGATTCTTTCGCCCGGCCACTATTGGTAACAAAGGATATCTTTTTTCATTTTGATTTTGATCCCGATGTAAAGCATCTCAACCTGGAGATGACCAAACGCAAAAATTTCTATCTTATATTTAAGGAAGCAATCAATAACATTCTTAAATACTCCGAAGCACAAAACGTGTGGGTGGAAGTGAGACATGATCGCGATCTTGAACTGACCGTGAAGGATGATGGCAAAGGCATGGACCTGAACAGACCTACGCAGGCAAATCCCATGTCGGGCAATGGGTTACAGAATATGTACCGTCGCGCTGCTGAAATGAAAGGTGTGTGTATGATTGACTCCGGTCCCGGCCAAGGGATGACAATAAAACTACGTTTCTCCATCCCCTGATTTGGGGATTGTATACGATCCCGGAATTACTGACCTTTACCAGACAATCAAACATTATGGGACTTCGGATTGCCATTTTCGACGATAATAAGAATATAAGGGAGAGTATAAGCATGCTGTTGGCAACCGAACCCCAGTTTGATGTGGTGGGATCATTTAGTCATGTACTTGATTGCATAGATGATGTAAAGGCATGCAAGCCTGACATTGTGCTCATGGATATCGAAATGCCGGGAATGTCGGGAATTGATGCCGTGGCGCAGATCAAAAAAGAATTTCCGCACATACAGGTACTGATGCAGACGGTTTTTGAAGATGATGATCGTGTGTTTGATTCCATCTGCGCCGGGGCATCAGGATATATTCTGAAAAACTATTTAAACACTCGTCTTGTAGAAGCAATTAGTGAATTGCAATATGGTGGCTCGCCCATGAGTCCGTCTATTGCAAGAAAAGTGTTGAACAAGATGCAATCAGCAGCAAACGTGATTCGCCCACAGGAAGCCACCGATTATCAATTGACGCCTCGTGAAAAAGAAGTATTGAGTTGCCTGGTGAACGGATTAAGTTACAAGATGATTGTTGCAGAACTCAATATCAGTTACGAAACCGTGCGCTCGCACGTGAAGAAAATTTATGAGAAATTACATGTGGCCTCGCTGACGGAAGTGGTAGCGAAGGCGATACACCAGAGGATTGTTTAAACGGTAGTGGTTAAACAGCAGAATTAGCAGTAAGTAGTTAATGGTATCAAGTGAAAGTAAAAACTAATACCGATATTTTGCGTGCTCCATACGAAAAAGAAATTTCAAACCCTGATGTTGGAAACTCGTATAAGAGTGAGAATTTGGAGACCAACAATGTCGAAAATTTGCTCAGCCCTGATGGCGCAACAGACCATAAAATTGCTTTTAAATTCATTTAAGCTTTTCAAAAAAATTTCGCGAGCACTACATTCATTCGATATCCCACACCCGCAAACGCCGGTTGTCCTACTTACTACTTACTACTTACTACGTACTACTTACTTGATTTATTCCAATACACCTTCACATTCTTTGTCGCTCTTCCGGAAGCAACGATATCCGGTTTGCCATCTGCATTAAGATCAGCTACCTGGATATCTTCACAGGCAATTCCATTCTGATCGACCCAGGCGGTTATCCAGTTTCGGGTATCCTTTCCTGTGAGGTAATACATCCTGATACCTGTCTCGTTGGTTCCATTCGGGCCACGCCAGCCGGCAACGATCTGCTCTGATCCGGTACCAAGAAAATCTGCAACACCCAGCGCATGACCTTCTTTGATATTCGTGTCCAGCACTAATCTTTCCATTTTGTTTCCCGGGTGATACACAACGATATTGTTACCATGCATTGGCTCTACTGTTGCTACAAAATTTGCATTTCCACCTGCCTCTCCTACTTTAATTTCTCCTGCACCATGATCTATTCCTGAAAACATTTTTGCGTCATACCACTTTCTTCTCGGTATCGTATCGCCTATAAACCGCACCCCTTCTGCTGAAGCAATATAAATTCCCGTTGCCTGTTTGTTCTTTGCAGATATGTATGGATGAAAGTTGTGCGTCATATGATGCGATGAATCGAGAAGATACAAAGGCCAGTCGCTGTCTTTTTGAACAGGCACACTATAGGCAAGAAATTTTACACCCGCACCCTTGCCTGACACATTACCGCGCCCATGCAAGGGAAGTACAAGCAGAAAATACTTTCCATCATTTGCCTTTACCCACCGCATACGATGCACAGTTGGCTCATGCGCCAGCCTGATAGGCGTCCAGCTCTTCGTAAGATCAGCCGGACGTTGCAGATAAAAAACAGCACCAGACTCCTCGGCATTCGAAGTCTCTCCGGGATTCCATTGTGCACCTACAGCAACTTCTGCTTTTCCATCGCCATCAATATCGGCAGCAGCAATGCAGACATTATCATATTTTGTGAGATTTTCCGCCATCACCGTTTTCTTCCAGTCCGGATTGCGATACCAGACAATCTGTTTTTTATCGGCTAACAAAATATCGGTTCTGCCATCACCGTCCACATCCGCTAATGCCAGACCATAACCGATGCTGATACTGGAATCAATTGTCTGTGCTTTAAATGTTGGTCGTGGCTGCGCATTCATCAATGAACCAAGCCAGAAAATCAAAGGGAGGCAAAACATATCAATGTTGTTTTTGGTAATTAAAGTCTTTCCTGACCGGGATCTTCTGTCGAGTCCGATCTTCTGCGAACACGTTGTGGTGATTCGCTTTTGTTGAGATTCTCTTCCAGGATTTTCTTATCCTTCCGGTTAGCACGAAGAAACCAAATCAATCCAATAATAAATGCAATCATTACTACACCAATCATTATAATGGCCTTAAAATTCAGTCCCGATTCTTCCATCATCCCCGTTTTATGTGGTTCAACCGGCTAATTTCCGATTTCATCATGATTTCATACGGCATTGACGTGACAGCAACCGGATATTTTTACCTTTCCTTAAAATTATCATTTATGGACAGCAATACCAACAGTATCAACTGGTTTGAAATTCCAGTGAAAGACATGGCCAGAGCAAAACATTTTTATCAGACCATCTTTGGCATCCATATGGAGGAAATGGAAATGGGCGGAATGTTAATGGCAATGTTTCCATATAATAATGGTAGCGGGAAAGTGTCAGGCGCATTGGTGAAAAGCGATTATCAACATCCTTCACTTGATGGAACCCTGGTGTATCTGAATGCCAATCCTGCCATGGATGATATTATTGAAAGAATCAAAAATGAACATGGTGAAATCATCATGGATAAAACGCTGATCACTCCTGAGATTGGCTATATGGCTTATTTTTTAGATACGGAAGGAAACAGGATGGCGTTGCATTCTCAGCAGTAAGTAGAGAGTGGTAAGTAGTAAGTAGGGACAACTTTTTTTAGGACGTGACAGACAGCCGGCGCTTGTGTGAAAAATCAGAGATCTTTGTTAGTGTTCCAGTCAGAGTCAGATTATGATGATCATTGATACTTGGAACACCAACAGAAATGAAGATTGAACGCCTTTTTGTTTCGAATGATATTAATGCCCGGTTTTAGTAGAGACAACGCCTGCGTTGTCTCTACTAAAAACATCTACCAGGAATGTTTCCACCTTCGAATACTTGCTACTAAATCCTGCAAACTATTTCTCCTGCCCTGCCGGCCTGCAGGCGGGCTCCCCCACTCCCACCTTATGCCATTCTTCTACAACCACTGAAACGGATCCGGCGTAGGAATATGTTTCACCGGAACTCCCGGTGCTTTGCCCGGCAACCATCCAGCGAGCCATTCCATTCCCGGTTCTTCACTCACCGCGTGCCCCAATAAAATCAATGACATTTTTTTTCCCAGCGCTTCGGCATCGCGGATATATTCTGCAGTTTCCCATTCACGCAATTCACCACAAACAATGACATCCGGTTGTAAAGACTCTGCAGCGCTCATTTGCCGCTGACCACCCGGAGCTCCTGGTAATACCGCAATTTTTGAACAGGATTGTTTCTGATCACCAATTACCCGGAGATGTTTGATTTTTAATTTCGATTTGAAATCGGCCACCAGTTGCGCAAGATTTGTCGAAGGAATATTGATCAGCCCATTGCTTTGCGGATCATATTTTTCCCATCCCATTTTTTTCACAACGCCATACCTTACACTATCCGGCTTGAACGAGTGCAGGTAATCATGCAAACGCCAGACGGCAATTTTATTTTCATTCAATAACGCGAGCTTCTTCTGCGCAACATCATTATTTCCCGCCCAATCCAGCTCATCTGCATGATTATAAAATGTAGGTTCGTGCGCAATGATGAAATTTGATTTCAACGCGATCGATTGCCTTATAATATCGACAGTAGCGAACATTGTTGTAACAATTCCGGTTACCTGTTGATCTGCATTCCCGCTTTTCAATGTATCTACCGTCTGACTAAACGGCGCACCGGGAATTTCTTTATAAATGATATTCATGATGTCACCAACAGTAAATGATTTACTGTTGGAACGCAGTTGATCATCTTTTGCAATCGCTGGTATTGCAATTATTCCTGCCGTTGCATTCACGGAAAGATTTATCATCTGCCGACGGGTGAGGTTAGTCATGTTTTAGATTTCATTTGAAGTTAGTGTTTAAAATATTTAGGGAGAAATAAGCCTTCGGCTTCGATTAACAGCTGTAACGCAGAGTGCGTGGAGGAATACAAGCAGAGGATGCAGAGGAAAATCACCTTTTTGATTGGAGCTTGAATACAATTAAGAGCAGGAAACCAAAGGCATTTTCAATAAATGTTTTTTTTTTGATTGCCACTTTATTCTTCACCGCGAAACTCCGTGGGCTGTTCTCCGAGTCCTCCGTGTCCTGCATTTCAAATCTCGCCGCAGGCGATCATCACTTTGTAAATTCAATAGCAGAGATTTATTAGCTATTTGCACCAAAGAATTTCCTTCATTCACATTTTGTTTTGGAAATATTCTCCGAAACTCTCCGCGGGCTGTTTCTCCGCGTCCTCCGCGTCCTGCATTTCAAATCTCGCCGCAGGCGATCATCACTTTGTAAATTCAATAGCAGAGATCTATTAGCTATTTGCACCAAAGAATTTCCTTCATTCACATTTTGTTTTGGAAATATTCTCCGAAGCACTCCGCGGGCTGTTTCTCCGCGTCCTCCGTCCTGCATTTCAAATCTCGCCGCAGGCGATCATCACTTTGTAAATTCAATAGCAGAGATCTATTAGCTATTTGCACCAAAGAATTTCCTTCATTCACATTTTGTTTTGGAAATATTCTCCGAAACTCTCCGCGGGCTGTTTCTCCGCGTCCTCCGTGTCCTGCATTTCAAATCTCGCCGTAGGCGATCGTCAACATTGTCAATTGATTAGCAAATACCCAGTTATTTATTTTAATCAATAAATTTTTCTCATTCACACTTCATCTTTAAAACATTCTCCGCGCCCTCTGCGGGCTGCTCCTCCGCGATCTCCGCGCTATGGCTGTTTACAAAGGCCGCAGGCCCCACAACCACATTAACAAATTCTTCTCACTCTCATAAAGCACATTAACAATTGCCATCAGTCCGATAGCAAACAAGCATATCGTTTACGTGCAGGAGATGAATTCTTTAAAGTTTTGTTATTAGAAAAATGTGTTACAATAAAACATTCGTTTTGGAATTTATAGAAAGCAGAGGCTGCAAAAAAAGTATCCTGTGAAAATTGAAACTCTGATTCGTTAAGGAAAACCCAACAGCCGATCCTATACCATCTTTCTAAGAAAAACCAACTGTTTCTCCGGCCCGGAAGATTCGTTAATCTGATTAAGAAAAGAAAGATTTTTTATGAAACGAAAACCGGCAAATTTTTTTGAAAGCCTCAGGTCCTTTATCATTCCTGAAAACCGAATCCAGTCAGCGCCCGTTACAAATAAAGATATCCTCGAAGAACTGGTGGCGTGTTTTGATCATTCATGCCATACCGAACCCGTTGGAAGCTGTCTGATGTTCAACATGCATTATGTGATCATCCTCCATCCTGATATCTATGAACAACGACTTGCTTCTATGCCCGTCATTGTGAAGGAGACGGTGAAAGTTTTCTACAGCCGTATCCAGCAACTGCAGAAAAAGTACAGTGATATTTCACCGGTCTCCTCGCAATGGCATTTTCGTTTTGGTCCAGGAGCAGAATTTTTTCAGGACAAAATAAATCCGTCCGACATACGCGTGATCGGTATGCTCACCGGCGCAAAGCCAGGCGGGGCATCAATTTCAGAGCGTCAGTCTACCGCGCGCGTAACCATGAAAGTGAAGGCCACCAACGTCTTTGACAAAATGGATATCAATATAGACCTGCTCCGTCACATTCATTTTATTGAAAACGGACATTTCACTGTCAGGTACCAGCCAGATTTCAGTATCCCTTCTACAACTGCTCCTGCTATTGCAAGAACAATGTTGCAGGACCTTGCGAAAATTGAAATTTTCAATGCAGGAAGCAATCGATCTGATACCTATATTATGCGTGACAAAGAAATTGTGATCGCGCGAAAAGAAGACAGTAACACGGGATACAATAATTATTTACTTATCGATTCCGGTTTTGTTTCCAATCCTCATGCACGCATAAGATTCAACGACCGATCGGGACAGTTCCAGATCGCTTCTTTCAGCGGACAGGAAACCCGTGTAGACGAAACCGTTATCGAACGCAGTGAAGCAGGATCGCCGCAATGGATCGATCTGAAAGACAAATGCCAGATACTGCTCAACGGAATGATCACGCTCGATTTTAAAAAGTCTTAACAAAATGACGGATATCCTTCTTTCCATTGCCCTGTTCTCATTTGCTGCTGTACTCCTGATACGCCATTTTAAAAATTTACCCAGGTAAAAATTCGGCATATGCATTTCAACGGAAATACCCATCCGGGAAAAAGAAGAAAAGAAAACCAGGACGCCTATGGCTGCAAACTGTTGTGGGACCGGGACAAGGTTTTACTGATCGTGGTAGATGGAGTCGGTGGCTACGCAGGTGGTGAAAGGGCAGCAGAAATTGCCAGAGAATCGATAGAAGAATATATGATTTCTCCGAAAGGAGATTTGCTGACTATGCTTCGCGAAGCAGTTTTACACGCGAACAACCGCATTTTTGAAGAGAGAAAAATTAATCCTGAGTTTTTTGAGATGTGTTGTGTGCTGACAGCTGTGGTGACTGACATGCATGCCGGCTGTTTTCATTACGTACACGTAGGTGACACTAGGCTTTATCGCTTCAGGAATGGGTCTCTTCAAAAAATAACCAGGGATCATTCATTTGTGGGTATTCGTGAAGATGCAGGAGAACTGACTGAAGCGGAGGCAATGAAACATCCGCAACGCAACGAGATCCTTCGCGAAGCAGGCTCTACCATTCATCGGATGGATGATGAAGATTTTCTAGACTATGGAAGTGGAGATTTTATCTATGGTGATCAGCTGTTACTATGCAGTGACGGCCTTACAGATATGTTACCCGCAAGCCAGATAACGGAGGTTCTCAACACTCATCGCCCCGTTGGAGAAAAAGTGAATGAACTTATTCAGAAAGCCAACGAAATGGGCGGCTTTGACAATATCACAGTGGTGATGATCCGTCATAACCGGAAGACAGAAAAAAAACAAATGCCTAAGCCGCCAGCCGATGAAGCAAACAAAAAAGAAAAGTTCACTGAGATTACTGAAAATGAAAACAAATCAGTACTGAGTAAATTTTCAATGAAAAGGATCCTGCTTCGCTCAGCTTTATTGTTGATTTTTTTCGCGGGAACCAGCTGGTATTTTTTTGCATTTGAAGAAGAACCTGAGCAAGCAGTAATCACGCTACCACACCAGGAAATCAAGGTTCGCGACAGTGTAAGAGAAAATATGCTGTACACAATACGTAGCAGTCATCCGGCTTTGCCCGGACCTGTTGATTCCATGCGGAGTGATACGATACGGATCTCAGAAACAAAACACCTGGTCGATCTGCAAAAGCAGGCTGATAGTTCAAATGTGTTGTTGGTGGTTGTGCCGGCAAAAGCAAAACCAAAATTTCCGGCTGCATCTGTATCGGCAAACGAAGCTGACTCCGGATCAGTTGTAACCGTGAAGAATATTCATTTCCATGATTTCGAAACTGCCATCCAGCTTTCCGTACCCGTTACCATCCAACTGGAAAACGTTCTCTTCGATAATATAGCCAATCCTATAAAAAATAACCGACCCGGAACTAAGAATAAACAATTATTACTCACCCTTTCGAATCCTTAAATCCAATGGCTACGTCAGTGTTCAGAGATTATTTCAGGGGGTATGAGATTCTTGGAGAACTGGGCCGTGGTAACGCGCGGGTTCTCAAAGCCAGGCACACCGAAACAGGAAAACTGGTCGCTATAAAACATTTCAGCTTCAACTCTGATGAAGAATTGCTGCGTCGTTTTCAGCAGGAGTCTGCTATTATGAAATCCCTGCAACATCCCAATGTTGTAAAAATCATCGATGTTCAGCTGAATGCAGATCTTCCCTTTATCGTTATGGAACTGATTGAAGGTGGTGATCTCAGAAGTCTTTTAAAAACTTACGGTTCACTCAAAACGGAAGAAGTGGTATTGCTCGCGCGACATATGACAGACGCGCTGGAATTGATTCACTCTAATAACATCATACACCGGGATATCAAACCGGAAAATATCATGTACCGGAGAACGGAAAACGGCGAACTGCTTTTTCTGCTCACCGATTTCGGAATCGCTAAAGTGCGTGAACAGAGCGACAGGATTACCGTTACAGGAGCTTCCATGCTGACTTATGAATACGCATCCCCTGAGCAATTCAACCATGCAAAAAAAGTATCTACCCCGGCGGATTTCTATTCACTGGGCGTGGTACTGTATGAATGCATAACCGGTTCTGTACCCTTCGACTATCATGAAGAAGAGCTCCTGCCCTATATTCACAGGGTGCTGAGTTCTCCCGTACCCATTCCTTTTAAACCTGGTGGTCGCGGAATACCCAATGCGTTAAGACAATTGCTTCATGGCTTGCTCGAAAAAAGTACCCGTGAAAGAATTGCTGATGTAGCACTCATCAAGAATCTGCTTTACCAGGCTTCGATCGAAAATGAACAGGAAGTGTTGCCGGTATCCACATCATCATCTGTAAATAAAACAATTCCATTCACCCAACTGTCAGCAAAAACAATAAAATATCAGACGGAAAACAAAGTCCCGAAATCGAATGGTTCAAAAATTCTGAAGACATCATTGATCCTTTTCGCAGGAATGGTGGTTTTCTGGATATTAAAAGCAGGGCAGACCATACTCGGTTTTGAAATTGATAATGGCAGAAAACAAAACAGCGACATCACCTTACCTGCTTCGCAAAAAAAAGATGTACTGGCAGATGTAAATAAAAGTCTGGCATCATTAACACAGGGTGAAAACAATGGGCATGAAAACGACGCATCAAATCTTTACAACACCAGGTCCGCAAACCATCTGCCATTCGGAGCTTCTTCTCAACAGCCCGATGACAGCGGCATTCAGATGAACAATGACATTTATTATAATGACTTCGCAGATTCAGACGATACTATCTGGAAAAGTGAAGAAGCTGAATCAGAATTCCGCCTTGAAAATGGTAAGTATATTATCAAAGGAACTGCGGATACATTCACTTATCATTCTTCAGTGAAAATAAACCTGGATACAAAAAAAGATTTCAGCATAACTGCCACGGCAACCCGCATAGAAGGAGAAACATCGTATGGATATGGCCTGAATTTCTGCGGTGATACAGACCAGGACAGCTACCATGTTTTTTATATTTCCTCCAATGGATATTTCTCCATCCGATCGTGGGAAAAAGATCACTGGAACGTAATGGTCGACTGGACCAAATCAAATTTTATAAGGCCGGGACGCGAAATGAATACGCTCGGCATCGAAAAACACGACAACAATATCATTTTTCTGATCAATGATCAACCCGAGAAAATCATCCCTTTCCATGGTGCATTCGGAAATTATTTCGGATTTCGTGTGGATGGAAACCAAACTGTTGCATTTGATCAATTGCTTGTAAAAGGAAGTTTATAACCCTAAAGATTTTATCATGTCGGTAAGGGAAAGAAATAACAGGATTCACAACGGCCGTGAAGCATTCCTGATGCTCACAGGTTCCGCTGTCATACTAATGCTCTTATTCTACAGACTCTATCTCACGATCATACCATCGCTTGAACGTACGGAGTCTGAAATGCAGAAAAACAATGCAGTTCTGCTGGATGAAAACGTACAGCCGGAAACCATCTATCTCGCTTTAAAAAAAGGAAACTATTTCCGTGATGAAAATGATATGCGGCTGGTTTCCGATTCACTTGCTGCAAAATTGAAATCAGGACTTGAACTGCCAAACCTTGGCGCGCTTAATAAATCACAATTTCAGGTCCGTGTACCAGCAGTGACAGACTCATCAAAAACAGGGTCTTCTCTTCGTGAAAGATTACTTGCATCCAGGATCAGGCTTGGATTTGATTCCGCCCTTTTTGAATCAGAATTATATAGACCGATAACTCATCCTTCATCAGTAAAAATCGCGGATGGTGATAAATCGATCCGTGGAAACATCAGCGCGGGAAATAAAAGTCTGAATGGTGTATTGGTTCAATTGAAAGAACATTTTGGCGATCCGGCGCTGGATTCATCACGATTGCGCAACTGGTTTGCAAGAACCGGAGCAAATGGTGAATATGAGTTTACCGGTCTTCATACCGATTCGGGCTATAGCGTACTTCCGCTAAAACCTGGCTTTGAATTCGGTGCCAGGAAAGGCAGTGCCTGGTTAAAGAAAAATGCCAGTTACGACTTCAATGGAAAACCACATACAATCCCGCTTTTGGGAACTGCTGCTTATGGGCAAATCAGGGAGGATGGCGTATTCATGGTAAGAACACCGGAAAGTTTCCGCACCATCTATTGGCTGATTGCGGGCTCCCTGATCTTTTCTTTTTTTATCGCACAGCTTGTTGCTGTTTTTAGAAAACAGCAACCTGACCCGTTTTTATTACCCGTACTCCTTCTGTTATGCGGTATTTCCATTTTGCTGATGTTCAGTATCCAGGATCCCCTGGCTGATACGCTTTATGCATCACAGGTTCTGCAAGGCGTGATTGTTGGACTGTTTGCTTACAGCATTTTTTCTGCTGTCAACATCAGCCGTATGCACAGCAAATGGTGGTTTGATTTTCTGTTTAACTTCAAACAAAAGCAGACCTATGCCTTGCGTGGCTGGACCTGGCTCGCGCTTGCTGTCTTACTTTCTCTGGTGACATTATTTTTTGGAACCGGACCCGAAGGAAGTGGTGTTAAAGTAAATCTCCGTCTTGGACCACTGTTGTTTCAACCAGGAGAGATCACCAAATATCTGCTGCTGATTTTTCTCGCGGCATTTTTTGCATCAAACTTTGAAAAGCTCCGTAATTTTTCGGATATCCGTTGGCGTTTTTTAACCAGCTGGACAGTATTGATATCCATCGCTGCGATTCTTTTTATTTACCTGTTGATGGGTGATATGGGTCCGGCGCTCGTCGTGTGCTTTACGTTCCTGTTTTTCTATTGTATAGCGCGGGGGAATCTTCTGTTCACGTTGCTCACGGGACTCGTATATGGTGTTTTATTATGGTTAATGCCACCACTTGTAGCAACAGCTGCCTGCTTCGCCTGGGTGATTGTTATATCGTTTCTGCTTGGGCATATGAAATCCATGCGCTGGTACGGTTTCGCTGCGGTAATTGCTGATGCACCAGTAATCATCATGCTGGTAATTGCAGCATTCGTTTTTGGCGAACAGGTTCCCGGTATCGGCAGCAGGCTAGCCGATCGTAAGGCGATCTGGCAAAGTCCCTGGGACAATGATGTGTATGGTGGAGATCACGTAGCTCATAGTTACTGGACGATGGCTTCCGGTGGCCCTTCGGGAACAGGTATCGGTCGTGGCTACCCGAACACCATGCCGGCAGCGCATACCGATATGATCCTTCCTTCTATTGGCGAAGAACTGGGCTGGACCGGGCTGGTTGCCATATTCCTTTTATTTGGCATTCTTATTCATCGCATATTTCTTTTTGCAAGAAAATCGGGACATCCATTTTCATTTTATCTCTCCGCAGGGATCGGTATCGCATTAGGGCTACAGCTTCTTTTAATCGCAGGTGGTTCTATAGGGCTTCTTCCGCTCACAGGTATCACCGCACCATTCCTTAGCTACGGCAAAATATCGCTGATCATCAATCTTGCTGCGCTGGGTATAGTTGCAGGAATTTCTGCAAGACCGGGTAAACAAAAACAGCAGGAATTCATCAGCAAACATCATGATCCGGTTTTGATCACAGGAATCAGTTTCTTCCTGATTGGGATATTGATATTGTCAGTACAGTTATTTAGAATACAGATTTCATCACGGGATGAATTTCTTGCAAAGCCGTCGCGTGTCATCATGAAAAATGGATTGCCGATTTACAGCTACAATCCGAGGATTAACAAACTGATGAACCTGGTCGCTGCCGGAAATATCTATGACAGGAATGGAGTACTGGTAGCAACCAGTGAAAAACAGGATCTGATCAGGTCGCTGGATGCTCTACATAAAGCAGGTATCCCTGAAAAACAATTGGAAGAACTCAGCCATTCCCGAGTAAAAAGATATTATCCGTTTGAAGAAGATCTTTTTTATTGGACGGGGGACTATAATAGCAAAATTTTCTGGGGACAGAATAATGGCTATTTCGCCGAAGCCCGACATCTCACTGCGTTGCGTGGTTATGGCGTGAGCAGAATTAAAATTGATTCAGTCCATGTAAATTATCAACCCGACAGATTTACAAAACCATTTTTGCAGGGAAATCAGTTGCTGAGATATGATTTCGCATCGCTGGTCAATGGATTGAAACATCCTATCGATAGTACAAATCCTGATGTGATTGAAATCAGATCCAAAGACAGGAATATTCAGCTTGCCGTCGATGCCTCACTCCAAAAAGAAATACAGGACTCTCTACAGCAAAGCAGGTTCAACAACAAAAGGATGTCAGTTGTTGTACTCGATGCATCTACTGGTGATCTTCTGAGTTCAGCCATGAATCCCTTACCCAATCTGCAATCACCGGAGCTGATGGATCTTCCTGAACGTGAAAAATTATTACTCCCCACTCCGATTTCCGATCGTGATCCGGGAATGACATATGCCACTGCACCAGGATCGACTGTAAAAATTCTTACAGCGCTTGCAGGCCTCAACAAACTGGGAACAGATGCTGCCGCGGTGAAATACAATGATATCAGTCGCAATGAAATTTTTCGCGACAATCCAACCGAGCAGGAACCATTTGTGCCGAAAGTAAAATTTGTGGACATGCACGAAGCCATCGTGCATTCGAGTAATATCTTTTTCATCCGTCTCGCCAACGATTACGATCTCGAGGACCATATGGCGGCGTTGTACAAAGCCACAGGCATGAATCTGCATCAAACAGGAGGTTACAATTATCGTCCAACGGAAGATCATCAGCAGGAAGAAGCATCCTATGCGATATGGAGAAACGGTGCATTGAAGAAAGATCGTCGCGCATACCTTAATCCAGAATACAAAGGAAAAACGAAAAGATACCGCAGTGATTTTTCCGGTCTTGCCTGGGGACAAAGTGTTCTCACCTCAACCCCTGCATCGATGGCGCGTATGGCGGGAGCAATTGCCAACGAAGGAATGCTGATGCCGTCAAGATATACACTTGTCGAAGCGGGTCAGACCAATGTTCCTGCAAAAGGTGTGATGGTAGCGGCTGATTCATCGTATGCAGGCATCATCAAAAAATTCATGTACGAACAATCGAACGCAGGTAAACAAAAAATTAAGAGTGTTAAAGTAGCGGGTAAAACAGGCACACCTGAAAGGATCATTCGTGGTGAACGAATGTCGGATGGCTGGTATGTTTTCTTCGCGCCAACACCAGAGAAAAAATCAAATACAGTAGTATGTATCCGAATCGAAGAAGGTTTAAGTTCTGCCAATGCTGTGTTGGTTGCAAATACTGTAGCAGACATTCTTGCGAAAAGAAAATACATGGAATAACCAATTAAAATAAATCCTGGATCATGAAAAATATATTGGACGGACTAAAAAAAAGTTTTGGCTTCACTTCAGAAGAAGAACAAGTGAATGTGCCACCAGCGCCGGAAAAAGTGACAGTTGAAAAAAAGAGGGATGATGGAGTACCGGATATCATAAAGTATGGAACGCCTCCGGGGTCAACTCCCATTGATACTCCTGCTGCAGAAAAAACATCTGCTCCGTCAACAAATCGTGCTTCCGCATCTGTGAAGGAACCTGGTGCTTCATCCATCCCCGTTTCACACACTGTTTCCGCTTCTCCTTCTGTTTCTACTTTCTCCAGGCCAGCTGCATATGCAAAACGCGAGGAGCTGATCAGGTTTATCCTGAAAGGTTTGTTGCCTTATGTCGATGAGAAAACAAGGCCCATTGCTGGTCTCAGGGTATACTACAAAATATCAGATGCTTTGGAAATGCAGATCAGGAAAGTGGCGCTGCATCTTGATGAACCAGTAGTATTTCAACAGGAATATCTTGAAAGAAAATTACAGAATCATTTCATACCACTTGATCATGTTTGGTTGTATGAATATGCAGCAGTAAAAGACGACTTTCCTGAAAATATCTTTATCGAAAATGATTTTGGACTGGAAGTATTGCATCGTGGACAAGTTGGAACAGGTCCTTATCTAACCGCAAAGCTTACCATCTTGCGCGGACTGGCAGAGAAAAAAGTGTACCAGCTTAACCCCGCAGAGCAACTGAGATTTAATATTGGAAGATCAAAAAATCCAAAGTTGCCGTCAGGAAAGATTCAGCATAACGACATTGCATTTCTAGAGAAATCAGAGATAGCCGCCGAGAATGAACAGGGCAGATACAATCAGCACATCAGTCGCAATCACGCATATATCCGCTTCAATCCGCAATCGAATAAATACATGCTTTATCCTGACAACGGCGGCTTGCCTGAGAATGGCAATAAAGTCAAAATTCATTCCGGCGACAATATCAAGTGGTTATCAATCGCCAATGTTGGGCATGAGTTGCACAATGGAGATCAGATTGAGCTGGGAGGAGAAGCCTTAATACAGTTTAACGTTTAAAGTAGAACCTAAAACCAGGGCCAGGACGTAAAACGTTGAACGTTGAACGTGAGATGGTGTGATATGCTGATGAATTGTTAAATCCTACGAAACGCTTTAACTATTCATTTTGTTGAATGTCCATCACAGATGCAAACGTCAAACATTGAAGGTAAACACAGGCGCAAGTAGTGTAATTAACAATGAACAATAAAATCCAATAAAAGCTTTAACTGTTCATTTTGAATTACCATTATCGGAGGCTTACGTTAAACTTTTAACGTTAAACCTTTTGCCTTTTCGCTTTTCCTTAACCAATTTTTGTATCGTTTATCCGTCTAAGTAAGTATAAAACAAACAACAATGAAACAGTTAACAGCAATCTTATCCCTGGTTGTGGGTTTGATTTTTCTGAACAGCTGTTCAAGCGTTGCACATATAGAAAAAGACCCATCAGTAGATATGGGCAGATACAATTCCTTCACCTGGCTTGACACCCAGGAAGAAGGCGACAAGTATCTGAAGGATCTGACCAAACAGAACCTGCGTGCGGCGGTTGAAGCTGAACTGAACGACATCAACTGGAAAAAGGATAACCGAAAACCGGACGTCATTATCAAACATGATCTCCTCGTGGAAAAGAAAGTGAAACAAACAAGTGATCCGTTGTATTCACAGCCTTACATCCGTCGATACTATAATCCATACACGAGGCGATTCGGGTCTATATATTTTCCGTCTGAGTTCATGGGTTATGATTCACGACAGTATGATGTGAAAGAAGGAACATTGACGATCACGATGATTGATGCAAAAACCGATAAGGTAATCTGGCAGGGCTGGGTTACTGATGAACTGAAAAACCAGAATCCTACCAGTAAAGAAATCCAGGCCGGTGTAAAATCACTCTTTAAAAAATTCGATCCTAAGAGTTAACAGGTGGTGGTATATATCAAGGGCAAATGGGTAGCTCCCGTTTGCCTTTTTTTTTAGTTGGGAGGCAGGAGTTGGGAGCCCGCCTGCCACTCAAGCCACTTCCTTATTATACCTGTTCCTGTAATCAATCGGCGACATCGATGTTACTTTCTTAAATACTTCACGAAAAGCTTTCGTATCAGTATAACCAACTTCGTACATGACTTCATTCACCGTTTTTCTTCCTGTTTCAAGCTCCTTTTTTGCAGCCTCAATTTTTACTCTTTGCAGATATTCGAGAACGGTATTATGTGTTGCTTTTTTGAAACGTCTTTCAAATGTCCTTCTGCCGATTCCGAATTTTGAACACAGTTCATCGACGGTAATTTTCTCCTGGTAATTAGCTTCTATGAATTCCTGCACTTGTACAATTTCAGGATCGTTATGAATTTTTTGTCCTTTGAAAATTGTAAATGGCGACTGACTGACTCTTCCGATATCAAGTACAAAAAACTTTGACGCAAGTATCGCCATTTCACGACTGGTGTATTTTTCCACCAGATGCAATAATAAATTCCAGTAACTGTTGGCTCCGCCGCTGGTGTACAAACCCTTATTTTCCGTAACAATCTTATCATCGATCAGTTGCACCTCAGGAAATAATCTCCTGAACTCATTTGCAAAGAGCCAATGTGTTGAACATGTTTTTCCATCGAGTAATCCGGATGAAGCAAAAATGAAAGCACCAAGACACAAGCTCGCAACTTCACATCCCTGCTTATAATTCTGGATAATCCAGGGAACAAAATCTTTATTCAACCTAATAGCATTTTCCATATTGCCGCTGATGGCTGGAATGATGATCAGATCAGGTTTCCGTGCGTTGGCAATTGTTGCGTCTGTATGTATGGAGAATATTCCTTCAGCAACTTTCACTTCGGATCTCAATCCCACCATTTGTATATTGAACATGGGTTGCCTTCCGTCGCTTTTTAAAAATTCATTCACTGCCGAAAAGAGATAACGGGGATCAGCAACCGCTTCCACTACTGCTGTTTCGGGAACGAGAATGGCAATCTGTTTCATACTGCGATGCTATTTTTTGATGAATAAAGGTAAAAAGGTTTACTGTCGTAAACAACCCTCGCTATTGACGTAATTGCACAACTTAAATTTCATTTTGCGCGGATAGTTTTGTATCAGAAAATGGAACTGTTATGGTACAGGTCAACCCCTACCTCAATTTCAACGGAAAGTGTCGCGAAGCAATGGAGTTTTACAGGGATTGCCTGGGCGGGGAATTGTACCTCCATAAACTGGGAGAATCGCCGATGGCGGCGCAGATGTCGTCTGCTTCCGCAGATCGCATCCTGCACAGTCATCTCTTTAATGGGGCTTATACGCTGATGGCTTCTGATATGATGGGAACCAGGCTTGAACCTGGTAATTCTATAACGCTCTGCTTAAACTGCAGTTCCGATGCTGAGCTTTTCGAGTACTTCGCCAAACTCGGCGCTGGTGGAAAAATTATCCTGGATCTCCACCAGACTTTCTGGGGATCTACGTACGGTGAACTGAAAGACAAATTCGGAATGCAATGGATGCTTAGTCTTCAAAAAAGATAATAACCTTAAAAATTGAACATTATGAAACGAGATCGTATCATCTTCTGGATTACAACATCAATTATTTTCCTCTGGGAATCTGCTATGCCGGCTTTCACTTCAAATACGCAAATCGCAATTGACGGCATCCGGTCACTGGGATACCCTGATTATTTCCGGGTTTGGCTTACCATATTCAAAGTTGCAGGCGGACTCATACTCATTCTACCGGTTTTTAAAGGAAGAATAAAAGAATGGGCATACGCGGGCTTCACTTTTGATTTTCTTTTTGCATTTATTTCACACGCAGCAGTGAACGGATTTAATCCTTTATCGTTTTTCCCTTTAATCGTACTTGCAATTCTGGGCTTGTCGTACATTTTCTATCACCGCGCTTATGGAGTGCATGCAAAAACTGTTGTACCTTCTCGTAAAGCGCAAACAAATATCGCGTTAGCATGAGAAATCCGGAGCAGATTATACAATTATTGGATATAGAAAAAAAATTGTGGACCAACGATCCGGAATTTTATCACATGGCATTGCGTGAAGACGCGATTCTGGTGTTTAGGGAGACTGGTGTAATCGGACGTGATTTTGCGGTCGATGCGATTCGTAAAGAAAAAGCCGAAAACCGCGTCTGGGAAGAGGTTGCACTGGATGATGTTCAACATACCTGGATAACGGATGATGTTGTCGTTATCACCTATCGTGCTGCGGCAAAATGGAAAAATGAATTGCAATGGCATCATGCGCTGGCAAGTAGTGTTTACAACCGTAACCCGGAAGGATGGAAAATGGTCTTCCATCAGCAAACAACTATTGAAAAACCAACCGCTCCGGCTGAAGACGTTGAACTATCCTGAATTCATCTTATAAATATTTTAGTTAACTATGGCAACCTCCACCAAAACAAAAACGCCTGCAAAAAATGTTGCGGAAAAGAAATCTGCTTCAAAAAAGCCGGCAACAAAAAAAACCACAATTAAGAAATCTTCATTGCCTAAAGCACAACCGGTAAAACCCAAAGGGATAACTGTTGAAGACTATATACTCGCTCAACCACCGGATTCATTTAAAGCACTTACGGAAGTAAGAAAACGAATTAGGAAAGTGATTCCGAAAGCAGAAGAAGTCATCTGGTACAATATTCCCACTTATAAAATTGATGGCAAAGCACTATTGTGTTTTGCAGGTTTTAAACAGCATTGCAGTATTGTTACCATGAATCATGACGTAACAAAAATCCTCAAAGAAGATCTGAAAGATTTCAAAAAATCCGGCACAACTATTCACTTCACTTCTGCGAATGTTCCCACAGTGGCATTGATCAGTAAGATTGTTAATATCAGACTGAAGCAGGTGTGAGAATACAAAATACTGGATACAGGAAGAAAATACAGCGACAGAAACAGGAAGAAAAATCGAAAACTGGAAGAAATACTGAGGCAATAGTAAGAAGGCAATAGCTTGTCTGCCGCTAAGCAGGGCATTAGAAAACAGCCCTCTATTCAGCATTTCGTATTCTGTATTCTGCATTTTCCCAGTATTCTGTATGCGGCCTCACGCAACATTTCCCCCGACCTCAGGTCTTTTTAAAAATCGTCTTTCGATTTTCCGTTCAAAACTTTGCATCGCCATTCAATAAGTTCTGGCTTGCAGAATCTTTTGAATAGGCTTAGTTTGAATTGGATTTATTATCGGGCAGGGTCTGCGAATAAAACTGGAAATGGGATTGTTACACCTGATCAGGCGGGTAATGATTGTTGGATTTTTTGTATTTGTATATAAGCAAGCTGGAGCAATTGAGGAACCGGGAGAGCGATTAACTGTATACAATACCAATCTGTCAATCACCATTGACGCTCTTAAAATTAAGGGCGCTGCATCGAATGCAAACTCCTGTATAATCCCCTTCACGCTTGCGGGTAAATTAATTGTAGTTCAGGGCCGCGCTGATACCGTACAGGGAAATTTTATTCTTGATACAGGCGCACCTGACCTCGTTTTAAACAATACCTATTTCAGGAACTATATTGTAAGTACTTCCAATACGGAACAGGAAGCATCTATCACCGGCATCGGCGAACAATCAAAAAGAATTACGGTAAAACAATTTCAACTGGGCACGCTCTCCTACTCTAAAACATATGCGGATGTGTTAAGTCTCGGTCACCTGGAAGATGCGCGGGGACTGAAAATACTGGGTCTGCTGGGTATTTCTCTCTTCAAGGATTGCGAACTGATGATTGATTTTGAAAACAGGCAGATCCACCTTTACCGCATTTCAAAAAAGGAAAAAGAAACCTATATTCATCCATTGCTGGCTACGCATCCGAGGGTAAGTGTCATGCCTTTTGAATTGCGCGAGAACCGGATATTGGTGGACACAAAAATCGGAAACAAGGAATTGCAGTTTGTAATCGACTATGCGGCTGAATCCAATGTAATTGACAGCCGTTTGCCGGAAAAAGTCCTGGACAGTGTGCGCGTTACCGGTAGAGTGCTGCTGACTGGCACTGGTTCAAAAAAAATTGAAGCGGCAACGGGAGATCTTTCTGCAATCACCATCGGTCCGATGCAGTTTAAAAAATTACCGGTGATCATTACCAACCTGGAAAATACCTGTTTTGGAACATTAAATTGTATTAACGGTGTATTAGGACATGATTTCCTTTCGGGGTATACATTAGTGTTTAATTTTGTGACGAGAAAACTTTATATACTGTATTGACGAGTTTGAAGCATATCTGTAAAAAAGGCCTTTTGATGGCTGCCTTGATTGCTCCGGGATTACTGGAAGGTTCCCTTTATGCCCAACAGGGAAAAGATACCCCGGTCATACAGGTGAGGAATAATATTATTTTATTAAGTCTTTCAAAATCGACTTCCCCGGAAGAACTTATTGCATTCACTCATCGGTATAATTTAAAAGATATTGGTTTATACCAGTTAATCAATCGTGGTAAGAATGATTCACTGAAACAAAGTGGCTGGGAAACTATTCAGTCGGACTCAAAATACACGGTCTCAAAAAAACTGACCAGTGGTGGAAAATTTATCAATCCATCAGACAAAATGATTTTCTATGCCATCCCTACTCCTGACAACTGGCGTGTCCAGGGAGGTAACCGGGTGGTTTATGGAATGAATGATCTTAAGAAAGACGGTGGACCTGTGAGGCACCAGGACTTTGTAGAATTCAGACTGAAAGGATTTTCACGCGCGCAGAGGGTCCGACTGGCTGGAAATTTTTCAAACTGGCAGCATGGTGCATTTCCGATGGAGCGTGATGGCGACGACTGGGTTGTTCGTGTCAGCCTTAAACCTGGTGCCTGGTATTATAAATATATCCTGAATGAAAGTGACTGGATAACTGATCCGGAAAATAACCTGGAAGAAAGTGATGGTCGGGGAAATATCAATTCTGTTTTCTATGTCACGAACAAATCGATAAAGCTTAAAGGATATACCAATGCCGATGAAGTTTTTATTTCTGGGACTTTTAATAATTGGGTGAAGGATCAACTACCGATGAGGCGAAGGAAAGATGGCTGGGAGCTGGATTTATTTCTGGAACCAGGTACTCACCGTTATCAATATATCATCAACGGCAAGGCACTTGAATTTGAAAAGCCACCAAGAGAAACTGCAGAAATCGGCGCTCCGCATATCTTTAAACTGAATGGTTTCAAGAACGCAAAATCTGTTATACTAACCGGAAATTTCAATGACTGGAACCCTGACCAGTTATGGATGAAACCTACTGCCGAAGGTTGGGAATTAGCTTACGTACTTGGCCCTGGAAACTACCTGTACAATTTTATTGTCGATGGCAAATGGATTGCCGATCCGAAAGCCACAGGATCAGTCAATGATAACAAAGGAAAAAGCCCTCAGAATTCATTCCTCGTCGTTCAACCCAATCACCGGTTTACACTACCGGGTTTCTCAAAAGCAAAAAATGTTTTTCTTGCAGGTGATTTTAACGACTGGAATCCCGAGGTACTTCCAATGAAAAAAATCGAGGGTGGTTGGTCGGCAGAAGTTTTTCTCGGTCGTGGAAAGCACAAATACAAATTCATTGTCGATGGCAAATGGATTACTGATCCATCCAATGAACTGGTGGAGGATAACGAATTTAATTCGGGAAATTCCATCATCTGGATCGAATAATTTCGCGAAAAACTTTCAGGAAAGTGAAAATTCACTTGGAAACTTCAAAAATATTTTCAAATTTGCCGGAAGACATCTGGCGGTTTTCGCGGAAGTAGCTCACCTGGTAGAGCGATAGCTTCCCAAGCTATAGGTAGCGGGTTCGAGTCCCGTCTTCCGCTCTAACGTAAAACGTTAAACGTAACTCGTTAAACGCAGGTCGCTGCGGAAATTATATTTTTTTCTTCGTCCGGAATTTTCCAGTGAATATGGAATGACTGTATACGACTAGGCCAGCGTTTTACATTCTGCGTTTCCCGTTCTGCGTTCAATCTCATCTTACTTTTTTATAAGGAAAATCACTCCCCACCCATTTCCCATCGCGCGTGCCTTCTATTCTGGCATCCAGATGATCTGCATCTGTCAATTTATAAATCACCCGTTGAGGATAATCGTGTTCTCTATTTTCAAAAACGAACGAACCGTTCACAACAGGTTGCAACTGGAAATAAACCGGTTTACCCTGGTTCTGACCGCTAACAACCGGAATATAATAAACAGCTGAGCCGCTATCAACCAGTCTTACTTTTTCGAGAAACACCGTGTCATTTCCACTCAATCGATAGCTGCTGCTGATCATCTCCGTCGCACTAACTGGTTTCCAGGTCTCATAAAGCAAGCCTTTCTTTGTTTCCATTGACCATAACCCTGACAGCTTTTGCAACTGCTTAAAGTGATCTGCGTTCGTTTGAGAATAACTCTTATCCGGTAGAACGAACAACAACAGCACGATGAGCCATGGCGTGTACATGAGCGTTAGTTAAGGTTTGTTCAGATCAAACAACAGATTTTTCCACAGGCGTTGCTTTGATAGCAGGTTTTATTTCCGACTTCGACGCTTCTTCCCTGTCAGCATCCGGCCTGATGATCAGTCTCAAAGTCGGATCATTGGTAACAAATGCCCAGAACCAGTTGTATAAAATCTTTGCCTTATTTCTGAAACCAGCCAGAGGAATGATGTGAATGAACAACCAGGTTAACCAGGCAAGAAATCCTTTGTAAAATGCCTTAGGTAAGTCAACGACTGCCTTATACTTCGATATAATCGCCATTGAACCCTTATTCCAGTATTTGAATGGAGCCAGAGGTTTACCTGAAAGTTTTGCCTGGAGATTTCTTGACAGCAATTTCGCCTGTTGCATAGCCACCTGCGCCAACTGCGGATGACCGTCAGGATAATACTTATCCGATGTCTGTAAGCAGAGATCGCCCAGCGCATACACATTCCCAGTGCCCTTAACAAGATTATGCTCATCCACCAGCAATCTTCTACCGCGGCCGACGCTTTCTGCAGGTAAACCCGGCACCTGGCGCGCAACGACACCGGAAGTCCAGATAAGTGTTCCGGCATTGATTACTTCACCCGAAGAGAGATATACCTTATTTCCCTGATAATCTTTAACCGCGGTATTCAGGATAATTTTTACTCCGAGTTTCTGCAATGACTTATATGCCTCTGCCTGGGATTTTTCACTCATCGCAGCAAGAACTTTCGGTGCCGCATCAACTAGAATAATCGCACCCCTGACATATTTAAGTTCCGGGTAATCCTTATTCTTGATTCTTCGACTCATTTCTGCGAGCATCCCGGCAACTTCCACGCCGGTAGGTCCGCCGCCGGCAACAACAATGGTCGTCAACAATTCCTGTTTGCTTTTGTCTTCTTCTCTGGTCGCTTCTTCAATATTCAGCAACAAACGATTTCTCAGGTTTAATGCATCATCGATGGTTTTCATCGGTAAAGCATTTTCCATAACATTCGTCATTCCGAAATAATTCGTCTCGGTACCCAGTGCAAGCACGAGATAATCATAGCTGACGTTTCCGTTTGTCGTTTCAATATAATTTCCGCTCGTGACAACATTCAGCAATTTTCCCTGGAAAAAACGGATATTATGCTGATGCTGGAACATCTTTCGAAACGGATAACAAATATTTGATGCTTCGATAAATGATGTGGCAACCTGGTACAAAAGTGGCGGGAAAAAATGATAGTTATGCTGATCAACTATTACGACTTCAAAAGGCGATTTTTTTGCAAGAGATTTTGCAAGGTTCATTCCTGCAAACCCGCCACCTACAATTACAACCTTCATAATGGTTTTTTTAATTGAGTGGGAACAAGATGATTTGTAAAATTAATCATTCCTGAACCTCTATCCTATTTTCTATGCAAACATCGAACCCTGCGATAGCAGTTTTTTGGCTGCAACCGTTTTATTCCTCCGGTCGTCTCCAGTTTCTGCGACATAATAAACTGGCAATGAGAAAATTCATAACACCACCTGTAGAAAGGATTAAAAAAATCGGACTGATTTCCATTATTTCACTATTGCTCATTGCAGCAATATTCGGGTATGCGGGAGATCCATTTGTTCAACTTTTGCTGATGGTTTTTCTGCTGGTATTTATTGCTTATCAATTCTATATCACTGCTTTTCTCAGTTTTGACACGAATCTGCTCTATTTCACTTGTTTCAGGATAAAAAAGAAAATCCCCCTCAGAGATGTTACGCGCATTGTGGCAGCAACATGGACTGAAGGGGAAAGAAGAATCCGTTTTACGATCAGCTTCAAAGAAAATGAAAAGGAGAGTCAGATCCAGGCGCTGATCAATCCAAAATCAAAACGCTGGCGCCAGTTCAGGTTTTATACGATGAATGAAAATCCTCAACTGGATTATCAGGTCTGAACACTCTTTTATTCAGTTGCTTTTAACCAATACTCCCTGAGCTTTTTCTGCTCATCGGTAGCGTCCGGTTTAAACGCAAGTACATTGAATCTCCTGATGGGAATTTTTTGCATCTGGCTGGCGAGCGAAACGGTTTTTGCAACACCTCCATCGTCTTTTCTTTCAATCACAATTTCTATCGGATCACCAACTTTAGCGGTCTTATAAAGTTCACCCACAGACGCACTGAAATTCTGCGCGGTTATTGGTTTGCCATTTAGGGTTTGAATAATATCACCTTTCTGATATCCGATTTTTTTACCAAACTCGTTCATTTTGCCAATATTGGTTACCGTTAGCTTTCCATCACTTTCATTTGGCATCAAACTTACTCCTCCAAGTGTGAAAACACTGTCCTTACTTTCCTGTACAGGAACGTAATCGACTCCTGCCATAGCGAAGGACTCAATTAAGGGAAGGGGGTGATTTCCAGCTACAAATGAATCCAGGAATGATCTTATCTGCGGGTAGGTCAGCTTTTCAATTTCATCAAAAAGTTCTGCATCTTTAAATGGTTTATCCTTTCCGTATTTCTGCGATAGATCATTTACAAGATCAATAATACCATACTTGCCGCCCGATAAATTTCTCAACCGAAGATCCATTACCATTGAAATCAATGCGCCTTTCTCATACACGTTTCCATATTGTTCTTTATACGCTTTGTCAAGAACATTTGCACTCATCACAGTAAACGGCATGGTATCATTATAACGATCTCGGGAGTTGGTGATTTTCTCCTGCATCTTTTTCAAAAAAGTTTCCTGGGTTGTCAGTCCGTA
This sequence comes from Pollutibacter soli, assembly GCA_029269725.1. Classification (GTDB taxonomy): domain Bacteria; phylum Bacteroidota; class Bacteroidia; order Chitinophagales; family Chitinophagaceae; genus Pollutibacter; species Pollutibacter soli. The sequence goes on from JARJHS010000013.1 coordinate 48,238, forward strand.
ACGGACCTGTACAAGATGCGCATGGTATTCTGTCGATCCCTCATACAGCCACAAATGTTTTGACATTTTGGGATCATTAAAATCGAAATACTGTATCTCTTCAGAATGGATACTCAATGGCGTGAGAATATGAAAAAATTCATGCGCAGCTACATCCATAAAAAATTGTGTCAGCTGTCCGGGATCTGTTTCCGGAAGAAAATATACTGAAGAGTAAGAATGTTCAAGCGCACCCATACCTCCGGAAACGCCTGCACCATCGGTGAGATAAATTAAAAATGCATATTTCTGCACCGGTAATTTTCCACCGAGATATTTCCCCTGCGCCTGCAATAATTTATCGAGGTTTTCTGCGAGATAAGACGAAGTCACTTTTTTATTCGGCGAATACACCGAGATCAATACTTCTGAATTGCCCACATGTAATGTCGAAGTATCCGGTACAGAGTACATAATCGGGTTATCAACAATACGGTTGTAGGTATCTGCAATGAACTTATCCGACTCTGCACTTTTATCAGTATCTGTCAGCGGACTGCTGCCATACATACCCGGCTTATGCAATACCGTTAGTTCATATGGAAATTCTTTCATTCCGTCGAAGTATCCAAGAAAACAATGGTTATTGATCAGGTAATTTTTATCTGTTTCAATATTGCTTCCGGTAGGCTCAAATACTTTTTTACCAGGCAGGGTATCATCAAAGGTATCGTTGATGCTGTAAGTGATTTTGCCCAGTGTTTTGGCCTTGAAAATTTTCCATCCATTCAAATCCGCTTTTTCTGTTTTGAGTGGCTTTCCCTGTTTATCGAAAGCCTTAAAATTTTCGAGATATCTTCCATAATCATCTACTGAATATGTGCCGGGCACCGTTTTCGGAAGATAAAAAATGATCTCATCTTTTTGTATTGCGGGAGGCACGAGTTCAACCTTCACTTTGTCATTTGCTGTATTCTTCAAGTCAACCTTGTATTTATACGCAGGTTTCGATTGGGCAAACGACATCAAAGAAATAAAAAGCGAGGTAACCAGAACAACCATTCGGGGTTTGTACATAAACATCAAATTATTTTTAGAGACAAAAAAACATCACCGGCAGCCATATCCGGCGCCGATTTATAAAAGTAAACGGACAAGTGCAATAATCCTGCCTGAAGGTAGAGGAACGGCAACTGGAAGTTATAAGTAATATGTTTGAAGTAGGAAGTTAGTTGCGGACATTATGATCGGTCTTACAAAAGCAAGTCCTTGCAGTTTTTTTATGTGCTGCAAAATTCGCTTAGGCAGACTTACAACCTATAACCTATAACCTACAACCTAAAACTTAACGTTTTACGATGCTGGAGTTATGATTTCTGATGAGATCTCCTGAAATATGAACCGCTTCCGCCAGATAGGCATCCTTTTTCAAAGATTTCAACCAGCGATCATTGCGTTCGGCGCTGCGACCGTCGGCGATACTTGTGTCTACCGGTTTGATATCAAGCGAATCATTCAGTTGCATCAGTTTCCGCGTTTCTTCTACCTTCTGCCGGATTTCCTGCTCCTTTTTCTCATAAGCATTCAGTGAAAGGTAGCGTGTGCCCTTGCTCTGACCGGCGAGCCAGGCAACGTTATTCTTGATTTTGTTAAGATTAAGACTGTGTCTTTTGGTGACACCGTTGGTTAAGGAATCCATAAATGGTTGCTGATCCCAGGTGGTATAGTTGAGTTTTTTCAGCTCATCCCATTCAAGCGCAGAAGGATTGTCTTTTTCCTTCATCTTAAAATACTCGTAATATCCAGGCAACACGATATCCGGCTCAACCCCCTTCAATTGTGTAGAAGAACCATTGATGCGATAATATTTCTGAATCGTAAGATGAATCGTTCCGAGATCTTCTGTTTCAGGATGATCACTTAATGGGATAGGTCTCTGTACTGTTCCTTTGCCATAAGTGGATGAACTTCCTATCACCACTCCGCGATGATAATCCTGGATGGCAGCAGCGAAAATTTCGGATGCTGACGCGCTGAATTCATTCACCATCACAACGAGCGGACCGTCATACAGCACGCGGCCATCATTATCCCCATGAGTTGAAAATCTTCCATCACCATTTTTCACCTGAACCACCGGACCTTTTGGAATAAACAACCCAACCATGCGGATCACTTCATACAAACTTCCGCCGCCATTATCACGGATATCGATAATTACAGATTCAACATTTTCTTTTTTCAGTTTTATCAACTCGCGCGCAATGTCTTCGGAGCAGTTTCTTCCGGTTTCTTCACCAAGTGATGTATAAAACTTAGGGAGATAGATATAACCGGTTTTATGGCCATTGTCATTGATCACAGTGCTCTTTGCAAATACTTCATCAAGCTTCATTTCCTCACGTTCGATGGCCACGGTTTTACTGGTACCATCTGCTTTTTTTAGTGTCAGCTTTACTACAGAACCTTTCGCACCTCTGATCAGTTTGATTGCATCAGGCACATCGTATCCGGCAACATCAACTGCATCACCATTGCCCTGGGCAATTTTTGTGATCAGGTCACCATCATTTACTTCGCCTGTTTTCCACGCTGGTCCGCCGGGAGCTACACTGTAAATTTTCGGATAGCCGTTCTCTTCAGTAATCGTAGCACCAATACCATAAAATTTCCCGCTCAGATCCTCATCCCATGACCTCTTTTCAACAGGCATAAAGAAATCTGTATGCGGGTCCATCATATTGGTGACGGCATTGATAAAAAGACTGAAACGATCATCGTCTGTGGTTCTTCCAATCTGGCGGTCGAAATATTTTTTAACCACATTTGTTGTAAGTCTCCTTGATTCCGCTTCCAGCTCAGCGTCGGTTTTTTTTGCCATAGCTTCATCCGTTCCTTTCTTTTTATCATCCAGCAAATCAGCATATCGCTCGAGCGACATGTACTTTAATTTTTTGTACCATGCTTTTTTCTGATCGGCAACATTTGCGGGCCATTCTGAATTATTGGCAATGATGCTATCCTCTATATTGAAATTGTAAGGCTTTGCCAATGCATCAAGCGCAACAGTATTAACCTCTTTTAATCTCTTTTTGTACAGATCATTCACTTCGAAAAAGAAGCCGACGGGCTTTCCACGAAGTTCATCATCGATTCTGTCTTCAAATTTTTTGAGATACTGTATATCTTCTTTTAGAAAAATATTTTTTTCCGGATCAAGCCTGTCGATATAATCTGCAAAAACCTTTGCAGAAAACTGATCGTTTAAAGACTGCGGACTGAAATGTGCCTGGGTTAAAACTTTTGCAACTTCATGCAGGATTTTGTCGTAACGCGGATTGGTACTCGCACCATCGCCTGCAAAAAGGGAAGAAAAAAGAACTAATGCTGCTGACAGCATGCAGATTTTTGTGATTGAAACTTTGTTCATAGCCACGATTTGTTAGACCTCGCCGTTAATGTGACAAGTAAGATACTTCGCGGATTTGATATTTAAAAGCCAAATATACCCGCGAACCGCCGCTTATGTTTTAGCCGCGGAATTTAGTACCCATAAGCAGTAGAAGGGTCAGTCGTTCTTCAAAAGTGTAGATGCTGCTTCGTCCAAAAACCAATGAACAACTGCATTTTCAGGCCTGATCAGCTGAGCCGGATAATTGTCCGGATCTCCTGATCCATTCAACACATGATGAACAGCTTCAGCTTTTGTCTGGCCATATACCAGGAACGCAATTGCCTCAGCATCATTGATCATCGGAGCGGTCATAGTCAAACGCCATTGATCCTGATCTTCCAAAAATACGGCCTTTACGGTTTTTTCTTTCTCTTTTAACACAGCCGTATGAGGGAAAAGCGAAGCCGTATGAGCGTTATCTCCCAGGCCGAGTAATATGAGATCAAAAGCTACCGGCTTCTCTCCAAAAAATTCTCTAATGCGCTGATCATATTCACGGGCGGACTCCTCCGGAGAAACGCTGGTATTGAAATAGAACATATTAGCTTCCGGAACGTTCAGTGGATCAGCAAAAAACTTTTTGATCATTCCGCCATTACTGGCTTCATCTTCAAAAGGGACGTATCGTTCATCGCCTATAAAAAAATACATTTTTGACCAGTCGAGCTGATCGCAGTATGCTGATGAATTCAACAGGTTATAGAAATTCTTCGGTGATTTTCCGCCTGACAGAACAACTGTACAACTGCCATTATCGGTAATCTGCGAATGCAGATGCTGAACAAAATAATCTGCAAGACTTGTAATCGCTTCATCAACATTCCTGAAAATGTGTAGTTCCATGTTTAATGTTTTCCGTTAACCGGTAATGAAAACCAATGATATCCATCGCCGGCAATCATCGCTTCTGCAAGTTCCGGGCCCCAGGATCCTGCGCTGTAATTAGGGAAATTAACTGACGGCTTGTTCGTCCACATATTAATTACCGGCATCAGCAGATCCCACGCTGCTTCCACCTGGTCGCCACGCATGAACAAGGTCTGGTCACCAGTCATTGTATCGAGCAACAAAGTCTCATAGGCCTCAGGTGTATAGCTTGAATAAGAGGTTTTATAATCAAAAACCATGTCAACCGTATTCAGCAACATATCGAGACCAGGTCTTTTACCCTGTAACTGTAAGCGAATACTCATCTCAGGCTGAATGCTGATGATCAGGCGGTTCTGTTGCCAGCTGTCGATAGCCTCCGGAGGAAATACAAAATGCGGAAGATCGCGGAACTGGATGCTGATCAGCGATGAAGATTCGGCCAGCCTTTTTCCCGTCCTGATATAAAAAGGCACACCCTGCCATCGCCAGTTATCTATAAAAAATTTGATAGCGGTGAAAGTCTCCGTATTGGAACTCGGGTTCACATCCGGCTCTTCCCGATATCCCGGAACCTCTTTTCCTTTCAGCCAACCGCCACCATACTGACCGCGGACCACGGTCGAGCGCAATGCTTCAGGACTGAACCTCCGCATGGCCGTGAGGACATCCAGTTTCCGGTTATGCACTTCTGCTGCACGGAAACTTACCGGTGGCTCCATTGCAATAAGACAAAGCAACTGAAGAATATGATTCTGCACCATATCCCGCAATGCACCCGAACCTTCATAATATCCGCCCCTGCCTTCCACGCCGAGTTGTTCAGTTACAGAAATCTGAATATGCTGGATATAGTTCCGGTTCCACAATGGTTCAAGAATCGAATTTGCAAAACGGAAGGCCATGATGTTTTGTACCGTCTCTTTGCCGAGATAATGATCTATGCGATAGATCTGTTCTTCGCGATAATTTTCATTGAGCAACTGATTCAATGCGCGCGCTGATTCAAGATCATGACCGAATGGTTTTTCGATAACGATCCTGCACAAGCCTTCATCATTGAGTTTATTAGCCGCAATATTTTTTGCGATGACCGGAAAAAGTGTGGGTGCAACGGCCAGATAATGGATTACATAAGGCTTCGCGTTCCATTCTTTTGAATTGCTTTCAACGATCTCGCAGATATTACTGTAACCTTCCGGTTTGTTGACATCACCTGCGGTGTACCTCACATGCCCGGCGAACAATTGCCATTGTGGCTCTGCGGCTTTGCCTGATCTTGAAAAGTTGTTGATCCCCTCGAGCATTTTATTTCTGAAATCATCATCAGATAAAGGTGTCCGACCTGTTCCGATAATGGTAAATTTTTCCGGCATCCATCCATCAAGAAAAAGATTGAACAGCGCGGGTGCCAGTTTTCTCCAGCAGAGATCGCCCGTTGCACCGTATATGATGAAAATGGTGGGTTGTGATTTTATTGATTTCAAACCTGTCTGTTTAAATTGATTTTACAAAAATGTTTTCGGCTATACCGGTATGTTACCAGAGGGGTGTGCCCAATCCGTATGAAAAACACCGGATTTTCCAATCAGTTCATAGGTATGCGCACCAAAATAATCCCGCTGAGCCTGTATAAGATTTGATGGAAGTTCCGCGCTCCTGATGGCATCATAATAACCTATGGTATTTGCGTATGCTGGTACAGATACTCCGCTGGTGATGCATTGTGCAACAAGCGTGCGAACAGATTGTTCAGTATATTTCAGAATTGAACTTACCTCAGGATCCAGGAAAAGATGAGCAAGACCAGCCTCCCGTTCAAAACCTTTGCGAATCAGTTCAAGAAAAGAAGACCTGATGATACATCCTCCGCGCCATATCCTTGCAATCTCATTTAGCTTAAGCTGATAATTATATACTTCAGAAGCTCTCGACAAAAGATGAATTCCCTGCGAGTATATTGTCACCAGTCCGAAAGTATAAGACTGCTTTAATAAATCCTTGAAAGCTGCGTCTTTGAAAACTGGCTTATCATTTTTCTGTCTTTCAAATACAGTACTGAGTTTTTCACGTAGTGTTTTATATTTTGAAAGATCACGCAGTGCCACTGCAAGGTCGATTGTCGGAATCGGTAACTCAAGATCTGTCGATATCTGCGTTGTCCATTTACCTGTTCCCTTTGATTTGGCTTCGTCTTTAATTTTATCGACCAGCAGGGTGCCATCAGTATCCTTATAAGCGAATATATCTGCTGTGATTTCCAGCAGGTAAGATTTCAGATCGTCTTTGTTCCATTCTGCAAATGTCTCCTGTATTTTATCTTCACCCCAGTTTTGTGCAACGCGCATAATCTCATAGGTATCTGCAATCAATTGCATGATCGCATATTCGATACCGTTATGTACCATTTTTACGAAATGACCTGAAGCACCCGGACCGATATAGGTAACGCAAGGTTCACCATCCACCTGGGCAGCGATCGCTTCGAGAACAGGTTGTACATACTGGTAAGCTTCTTTATCTCCGCCCGGCATCATACTCGGACCATATCTTGCACCTTCTTCACCACCGGAAACGCCCATGCCAAAGAAGTGCAGTCCGACGGCCTCGAGCTGATCAACTCTTTTAGTTGTATCTGTGAAATGCGAATTTCCACCGTCAATGATAATATCTCCTTTTGCAAGAAGCGGTTGCAATTCCACAATTACATCATCAACAATTTTTCCGGCAGGTACAAGCAGGATGATGACTGCTGGTTTTTCAAGACTATCAATGAATGCAGTAACATCAACAAATCCTTTCACCTGCATTCCCGCACCTTCCTGTTCCAGCAACCGGACTTTTGTTGCATCTTTATCAAATCCTGCTCCTGAAAAACCATGAGAAGCAATATTCAACAGCAGATTCCTGCCCATCGTTCCCATGCCAACTATTCCGATTCTGTATTTGTCCATTGTTTTATTTTACGGTTCGTTTGTTGTTGTTCGTTGTTCGTTGTTCGTTGTTCGAAACAGCCGGGTGTTGAACTATGAACATTTGGCGATCTGGCAACCAGCTTTTATCTCTATTGTTGTAATCCATAATAAATGAATCTAACTTATAACCTATCACCTTTAATTTTCAACTCCTACATACGACTTACTTCTTACTACTTACTCCCTATTACCTCTTCTCCAGCGCCTCAATCTTATCCAACCTCCGCTGATATTTCTCCCCTCCCGAATATTTCGCTTCTAAAAAAGCTTTCACCAACTCTTTGGCAACCGCAAATCCTGTGATTCTCCCACCCAGACAAATCAGGTTCATATTATCATCTTCAACACCCTGGTGGGCGGAAAAATGATCGGTGATCAATGAAGAACGAACACCGGCGATTTTATTGGAAACGATGGCAGCACCTACGCCACTTCCGCAAATGGCAATGCCACGTTCTGCAGTCCCTTTTGCAACTGCCTCGCTGAGTGGAATAATAAAATCCGGGTAATCATCCAGTTTGTCGAGTTCAAATGCACCAAAATCAACTACTTCATGATTCAATTCTCCCAGATAATCTTTGATGATCTGTTTAAGTTCGAAGCCACCATGATCTGCGGCAATTCCCACTATCATATTCGATCTCTGTTTTTCGGTTGTTCTAAGCTATATAAAAAATTCCATCGGGCATGTCAGCGGATTACCTCGCGTGAAATCTGTAAACACAAAACTTCATTTTTTATACAATGCAAGGTATTTCATCATTACTGCAATAAGACTTGTCCAACCAGTCTGATGCGAAGCGCCGAGGCCTTCACCTGTCTCACCATGAAAAAATTCATTAAACAGAACGAGATTCCGGTTTTCGGGTAGCTGATAAAACCAGGACGAACGACCCTGAACTGTGCGGGTGAAGTCCGGTTTCATTAAAAATGCGCTTACTATCCGCTCAGTCAGTGCCACCGACACTTCATGAAGTGTGTGTTTATTGCCGGAATGCGCAGGAAAATCCACCTTCGTTTCTTCACCAAAAAATCCGTGCAGTTGATAGATTGTCTGAATGATTAAGTAATTCAGAGGCATCCATACGGGTCCACGCCAGTTACTGTTACCTCCAAAAACGGCATCATCACTGTCGCCGGGGCAATAGGAAATGGTGTAGCTGACATGATCGTAATGTAATGAGTACGGGTGCGCGGCATGAAATTTTGAAAGAGAACGTATACCAGTAGGCGCGAGGAATTCATTTTCATCGAGAACGATGTCTATCAAACGCATCATTCTATCTTTCTGAACAAGTGAAATAAGAATATTCCCATTCGCATCTACCTGCTCAAAAGGCACAAACTTATTACGTGATGTCCGGTAGTGCTTGAAGAAATCCATCCGCTTTTTAAAATCTGTAAGCTGATCCATCGCCTCGCGTGGAATAATGCCCACGTTGAACAATACACTAAGACCAACCAGCGAACGAACTTTGAGCCTTATGCGGTCACCTTCTGCAGTGTGGAGGAGATCATAAAAAAACTTTTCCTCATCATCCCACAGGAGATCATTCAACGATGCAGCGATCAGTGAAAAATGCTCATAAAATTTCGTCACTACATCTTCAAAATTCCTGTCCACCAGCGCTATCTCCATCGCCATATCCATCATATTCAATGCATACATGCCCATCCAGGCTGTAGCATCTGCCTGTTCGAGGTAAGTTCCATAGGGCAGCTTATTACGATCGATGACGCCGATATTATCCATTCCCAGGAAGCCGCCGGTAAAAACATTTCTTTCATTTTCGTCTTCCCTGTTTGCCCACCAGGTGAAATTGAGCATGAGTTTCTGGAAAATGCGTTTCAGGAAGTCTATGTCACTGATTCCGTGAACTTCTTTTTCAATCCGGTAAACCTGCAAAGCAGCCCAGGCCTGGATCGGGGGATTCACATCACCAAAATTCCATTCGTATGCAGGGATATGAGCTGCCGGACTCATGTACCATTCGCGGCACAGCAGGATCAACTGATTTTTTGCAAAAACGGGATCAATCATGGCCATTGGAATGCACTGAAAACAAAGATCCCATGCAGCAAACCAGGGGTATTCCCATTTATCCGGCATCATCAGTACATCGGCCACTTTCAGGTGTTTCCATTGAGCATTGCGCCCGTTTAATCGTTCCTCCGGCGGATTCCTGTTCAGCGCATCGCCCTCCAGCCATTGCTCAATATCGAAATGATAAAATTGTTTGTTCCAAAGTAAACCGGTAAGTGCCTGTCGCTGTATCAATGCCTCATCTGCCGAACAGCTTTGCGGAGTAAATGCTTTGAAGAATTCATCTGTCTCTGCTTTTCGTTTTTTGAAAGTTTCATCCCATACACTTCCAAAAGGATCGTTCTGTACCGAAGCAGACAAACGGAGTTTTATTATTTGTGATTTCCCTGCAGGTATCCGTAACCGGTATACAGGCGAAAACCGCGTCCCCGCTTGTTTTTCCCGGAGCTGCTGAACAAGGCCAGCATCATTCCCCGTAATTGCATCGCAAATCGCATCTTTTACAAACGGGGTGCTGTTGGCAATGCCGTACAACTTCTGCATATTGTTTTCATTCTCCGTCATAAAAGCGGCATCCGCACCGGAATAGCATAACTGGTATGTTTCCAGCCGGTCGTGGGAAGCGTTTACGGACGAAAAACCATTGCCGTCAGGGTTGCGTATGATCTGTGGCTTCTGCATGGTTTCATGGTTCAGCCAGCGGTTACGGAACCAGAACATTGCGGCAACGGTCAGGTCAGCATCGGCTTTACTCCGGTTGGTTATCTCCAGGGATATGCAGATGTCAAAGCTGTCAGCCTTGGCGTAAGTGACGAGGATATCAAAATAATTATTGTCGTTAAAAACGCCTGTATCCAGAATTTCATATTCAGGCTGCAAACGGTTTCGCTGCTGATTTGTTTGCAGTAATTGTGAATAAGGGAAAGTATTGATCGGATACTTGTACAGGTACTGCATGTAATAATGCGTCGGGAGATTGTCCAGGTAGTAATACAATTCCTTTACATCTTCTCCATGATTTCCTTGTCCATTGGTCAGACCAAATAATCTTTCTTTAACGATAGGATCTTTGTGATTCCAGAATGCGGGTGCAAAACAAAGATTCTGGTGCACGTCACTTAATCCGGCGATACCATCTTCGCCCCATCGGTACACCCGACTGTGTGCATGATCAAACGGTACATAATTCCATGCGTCGCCGTTGGCGCTGTAATCTTCTCTCACAGTCCCCCATTGCCGTTCACTCAGGTACGGACCCCATAATTCCAGTGGTACTGACTTCTGTGCATTTGCTTTCAATCGCTGTACTTCCGCAAGCGTGTCCCTGTTTAGTTCCATTCTTTTCTATGCCGGTATCGGTTGATGTAATATTCAGTTTTCAGTTACGGTCACCTATGATCGCAAAATAATCTGACGTGTCGGTTAAGTACCGGAGGCAGAATCTTAAAATTAATGATTCCACGGAAACAGCCCTGTTAATGATACAATTGCCGACCTGTGAAACAAGGTATTTTTCCTTATCTTCAGTTTGATATTTTTCAAACGATTGTTTGCTATTCAAAATGAAGTTTCATTATGGCTATAAGGGTAGCAATCAACCATCACACTTCTTATCATTACGACCGGACGGTTTCACTTTCGCCGCATATTTTCAGATTGAGGCCTGCTGTTCATTCGAGGACGCCGATTGAAGCCTATTCCTTTAAAATAAAACCGGCCAATCATTTTATTAACTGGCAACAGGACCCGTTTGGTAATTACCAGGCCAGGGTTGTATTCCCGGAGCCTGCAAAAGAGCTGGTGATCGATGTGGAAGTAATTGCCAACCTTACCGTTATCAATCCCTTCGATTTTTTTGTAGAGGAATATGCGGAGAAATTTCCGTTTAAATATCGTGAGCAACTTGCATCAGAACTGACACCTTACCTCGAGATTAAAGAGAACGGGCCATCATTAATGCAATGGCTGGTAGGAATCAATAAGAATGAGCAGGGAATAATTGATTTCCTGGTGTACATCAATCAGAAACTCAATAAGGACATTCGATACAGCATCCGCATGGAAGCGGGCGTACAATCGTGTGAAGAAACGCTTGTTAAAACCTTAGGTTCCTGCAGAGACAGTGCATGGTTACTCGTACAGGTTCTCCGTCATCTCGGGCTGGCAGCGCGTTTTGTTTCCGGTTATCTTGTACAATTGACCCCGGATATAAAATCACTCGACGGACCGTCAGGGCCTGAATCCGATTTTACAGATCTGCATGCATGGACCGAAGTATACATACCCGGCGCAGGATGGGTTGGTCTTGATCCTACATCGGGATTGTTTGCGGGTGAAGGTCATATACCGCTGGCATGTACACCGCACTATGTAAGCGCTGCTCCGGTTGTTGGTGCAACCGATGTTTGCGAAACCACATTTTCGTTTGCCAATACTGTTACGCGTGTGCATGAAATTCCCCGTGTAACCAAGCCCTATTCTGATGAAGAAGTAACGGCTATACATGCCACCGGTATGTTGATCGATGATGATCTCCGGAATGGTGATGTAAGGATGACTATGGGTGGAGAACCTACTTTTGTTTCCATAGACGATATGGAATCGGCACAATGGAACACGGCTGCCGATGGACCGGAAAAACGGTTACGCGCACACGATCTTATTTACAGGCTGAGGGAAAAATTCGGACCTGATGGAATGATCCATTATGGCCAGGGCAAATGGTATCCCGGCGAAGCAATTCCGCGCTGGCAGTATGGCCTGTACTGGAGAAAAGATCTATACCCAGTCTGGAAAGACGCCAGCCTGATTGCTAAAGAAAACCAGGAAAAGAAATATTCGTGGTCCGATGCAGAGATATTCGCAAAAGAACTTGCGAAATTTCTTGCCGTAAGTGAAACAAATGTATCAGAGGCATATGAAGATGTATTCTACTTTTTATGGACAGAAGGAAAAATTCCGGATAATATAGATCCGCTTTCTGTCAATTTAAAAGATCCTGCAGAAAGAAGAACGCTTGCAGAATTGCTTGACCGCGGATTGAATAATCCGGCGGGTTATGTTCTCCCATTGCGGTGGAACTATGATAACTCACGTTGGAAAAGTCTGCGATGGGAGATGAAAAGGAAATTGATTTTTCTCATTCCCGGAAATTCGCCTATGGGCCTGCGTTTGCCACTGGATTCGATTCCGGCCATTAAGAAAGATAACGAACTGCAAAAAGTGGAAGCGGGCTTATTTGATGAGTTGCCGGAGCTTGAACCTTATCATGAAAATATTTCTGCACGATATGGAGAGATCACATTACATCCGCCGCCCGTTCCAAAAGTAAAACTGCAGCAAACAGGAAAAGACGATAAAGAAAAGAAAAAGCCAAAGGACGAAGAAGAATTACTGAGTCAAAAATTGCTTTATGAAACTGAAGTAATTAAAACAGCCATTTGTATTGAGTCACGGGAAGGGATACTGTATATTTTCCTCCCTCCTGTCGATTACCTTGAACACTACCTGGATCTCGTTGCTTCGGTAGAGGCAACGGCCGCGAAGTTACAGATGCCTGTGCGTATCGAAGGATACGAGCCACCAAGGGATTACCGGATGGAGAGACTTGTTGTTTCTCCTGATCCAGGTGTTATCGAAGTAAACATTCATCCGTCGAAAAGCTGGCCGGAGCTGGTAGACAATATCGATGCCTTGTATGAGCAGGCTTTTTATGCAAGACTCGGAACGGAAAAGTTCATGCTTGATGGAAAGCATACCGGTACCGGTGGAGGAAATCATATTACGATCGGAGGTGAGAAGCCAGCAGATAGTCCCCTCCTTCGAAGACCTGATCTTCTCCGGAGCCTTATTACTTACTGGCAACATCATCCTGGTCTTTCGTACTTATTCTCCAGTGCGTTCATCGGGCCAACGAGCCAGGCACCAAGAGTAGATGAAGGTCGCGATGAAAAATTATATGAGTTGGAAATTGCATTCAGCCAGGTTCCCGAACATGGCAATGTTCCATTCTGGTTGGTGGATCGGCTGTTCAGACATCTGTTAACGGATATCACCGGAAACACGCACAGATCCGAATTTTGTATTGACAAATTATATTCACCGGATAGTTCATCGGGAAGACTTGGTATTCTTGAGTTCCGCGCCTTTGATATGCCGCCACATAAACAGATGAGTCTTGTACAGATGTTACTCATCCGCGGACTTATCGCTGCTTTCTGGCGTAAACCTTATAAGCATGACCTTGTACGCTGGGGAACTGAATTGCATGATAAGTTCATGCTTCCGCATTATGTATATGGTGATCTGGAACAGGTGGTAAAAGATCTCAACGCTGCTGGATATCCTTTCCGGATGAGTTGGTTTGATGCGTTCTTTGAATTTCGTTTTCCCTTATACGGCACCGTTATGGTGCAGGGAATTGAGATTGAAATCAGGATGGGCATTGAACCCTGGCACGTACTTGGTGAAGAAATGTCCAGTTCGGGAACAGCAAGATTTGTTGATTCATCCCTGGAAAGAATTCAGGTAAAACTGAAAGGATGGAACAACAACAGGTTTGTTTTGCTTTGCAATGGCAGCAGGGTGCCACTGAATTTTACCGGAACAAAAGAGGAATATGTTTGTGGTATCCGTTATCGTGCGTGGCAGCCACCCTCTGCACTTCATCCAACAATTGGTGTTGACACGCCACTGGTTTTTGATGTTATCGACACATGGAATAACAGATCGATTGGCGGATGTACTTACTACGTTTCACATCCCGGAGGACGCAGTTATGAAACTTTCCCTATTAACAGTTACGAAGCAGAATCCCGCCGTATCAGCAGGTTTGGAAATACATCGCATACACAGGAGGTGTTGCGCCCGGCACCGTATATGGCAGATATTTCACATTATATCGAAGCCAGCAATCCATCGGCATTTTTTGATCCGCCTCCGATAGAGATCAATAAGGAATATCCTTATACATTGGATTTGAGGAAGTCGAAGAAGAGGATGAATTTTTGAAGTACGTTTTTCGTTGTTCGTTGTTCGTTGATCGTTTTTCGTTCTGAAATTCAGACCCGGTGAATGGAAAACAACCTGAATTAAATGAAGGCAGGCTGAGAGATCATCCTCAAATTTTAAAATTTTTGTCGGCATCGTTAACTGCAGAGACAATGCATGCGTTGTCTCTGCAAATGAAACTGTTTATAACTCCGAAGTTCAATTGAATCTTATTGGCTGATTTTTGAATTTGGATTCAGGCTTTCAATTGCTGCTACAGACCCCGGACTTATACTTCTTCTCCTGATTGCCATCTCCTTACTCCTCACTACCTCATGAATAAACGCGAGCTTCTCCACCACCTTTGGTGAAATAACAAAGGGATAAAAATCCTGGTGACCCATACTGCGATTGAGACTATTCACTGCAAAACTAAGTGGCAACCACAATTGCATGATCTGGTTGAAATCGCTGATCTCATAAGGATCTTCCTTTACAGATGCTTTCGATAATTCCTCCCCGGAAGCAGGCCGCGGACGTACGCGGATGCTGAAATAATAGGCGGTTTCCAACGTGTCCATCATGTGCAGGTAATGTGACCACGTTTCTGCCCAGTCTTCCCAGGGGTGCGCTGTTGCGTAGGGACTGATATATTCATTCATCCAATTAAATGATAAGCCCTGCTGATAATATTTTTCCAGCGCCTTCCCGTAATCTGCTCTCTCATCGCCAAACAATTCGCGGAATTTTTCCAGCGGAGACTGGTTGTTGATGAGCAACTCCCAGTAATAGTGCCCAATCTCATGGCGGAAATGCCCCAGCAATGTTCTGTAGCGTTCTCCGAGATTCATCAGGTTGCGCATTCGTACATCGTCATCCGCTTCTTCAATGTTTAATGTGATTATCCCGGAGTCATGACCTGTTGTAACACGTTCTCCTTCCGGCTCATCGGCAAGAAAATCAAACCAGATGCCGCGATCCTCTTTTTCAACCTTTACATCCATGGGAAGTTGTAATCGCAACAATGAAAAAACCAGGCGATGTTTTGCGATTTCAATCTTCTTCCAGCGGACCTGGTTCTGTTCAATACTCAAATCGGGAATTGTATGATTGAGTTCGCAGGCTTTACAGAATTCTGCGTCTGCATTTTCCGGAATTATCCAGTTGCACGTGCCAAAGGCAAAATTTGAACAATACCTGAACCTGCGGCTTGCATTGCCTGTTTCTGAAAACAAATTATCTCCTGATGGCACCAGGGCGATCATCGATAAACTTTCTGCGTCAAAACCAATGGCATGATTACAATTCAGGCAAACCGAATTTTCGAAATACAGAAGGTTATTGCAGTTGCTGCAGGTATAGAGTTTCATAATTGATTATGCTGCGCTGAGCAAGAACCATACCATGGGGTTTAAGGTTGTACGTTTAAGGTTGAACGTTGGCTCTTGCGGGTGGAAATTTCCTTAAAATGTGGACGCAGCTACGGTTTACGTTTTACGTTGTACGTTCAACGTCCACCGCCACTGCCAGATCATGCGTTCCGCTACTCAAAATAATTCCGCGAAATGGAGCGATATCGGCATAGTCGCGGCCCCAGCCGATGGTGATGTGCTGGTCTCCAGGAATCTGGTTATTGGTTGGGTCGAAATCAACCCATCCCATTCCTGGAATATAAACACTGAACCATGCATGCGATGCATCTGCACCTACGAGCTTTTCACGACCTTTTGGCGAGATGGTTTCAATATAGCCGCTTATATATCGTACAGCAAGACCCACTGAACGTAAACATGAAATACCCAGGTGGGCAAAATCCTGGCAGACGCCCTTACGCTGTTTCATTACTTCCGAAACGGGAGTAGCAATGGTTGTAATTCCCGAGGAGAAAGTGAAATCCAGATGTATGCGATTCATCAAATCAAAACTTCCTTCAAGGACTGTGCGACCGTCGGGAAACGATTCAGCGGCATAGGCAGCAATTTCATCATTCCATTGGGTCATAGGTGTCGCAAATGCAAACTGCCTGATGGTTGCCGTTTCCAGACCTGGCTGCTGCATCTCTTCAATTGTTTCCTCAACACTTACATGCGAAACAGATTCTGGTGTCGGATCCAACGTCCTGGTTTTCTCTACCTCAGTATTTACAGTCACTACGAGCTTGCTATGCTCCTTATCGACAGAAAAATATATCACATGATTTCCGAAAAAATCGATGAACTCATTCATCATCGAAGGTTCAGGACTTATGCTGATCTCCCTTTTGGTGCAGTTCTGATGCGCGGTATTGCGGGGGATCAAACGGGCAATATTGTGACAGATACCAACGGGTTCGTGGTATGTATAAGACGTTGTATGGCGTATTGAGTAATTCATTCCCTATTTAACGAAGCATTACCATCGGTTGCGTGGTTACTTCGTGTTTGAAATATGTTTTGGAAACCATGCCTGGAATTGCGGAGAGCAGGTCGTATAGCTTCTCAAGAAACTCATTGAGTTTTTTGTAAGTGCGGGTTTGATTATCCGGTTCAGTAAGTTCTTTCTTCTGCACCAGCTTCATCAACGTGTCTGCTTCGAGAATCAGTCTTTCATAGTCGGTGAGCGCATGGCCCGGAATATTTTTGGGGAGATTCTGTAAATGCGCCCTTAGCCTTTCAATCTGGTATGTCAGTGATCGTGGATTGTTAGGATCAAATAACATCAGATCCAGCACCAGCGTGTTCTGCACCGGCAACCTGTATTTATACCTGTAGTTAATAAGGTTTTCATTACTCATCAACACAGCCTGCATAAGGTTATACTCCAGCTGTTCGCTGGAATATCCTGTCATCGTAGCCTTCAGCATGTTAATGAGCAAAAGACTTTGTTCAATCTTTCTCCCCAGGTCGAGCATAATCCATCCCTGCTCTCGCGAAATGCTTTCGCGGTTTAGGCCGATGAATGCTACCATCGAAGTAATCAGGTCGTCAAGCGTGTGCAGCATTTGTAAATGAGTTTGCTGCGTTCCCGGCTCGGGATGCAGTTCCTCTTCCACAGCCCTGATCACACGCCAGGTATCCGTGGACCAATGATCCCTTACTTCATAAATAGCGCGGTGGAAAGATTTAAAGGTATTACTGATCCCACCAATTCTTTTTTCATTGAAAAGAATATCACGGATTTCTTTCCATGGCTCTGCAAATTTTTCTTCTTTTTCTTTACCGGTAAATCCAGGGAACGTATAACTGTAACGCGTAAACGCTTCCAGGAGATTGCGTTCCGTTTGTTCATTGTTGTATGTCTTGAGTTTGTTTCCTTCTGCAAGAAACTGCATCACCGTCCGCAGAAAACGACAATTACCCAACACTCTTTCTGTATACCTGCCGACCCAGAATAAGTTTTCAGCTGCATGACTTGGCAGCATACTGTTGAATGTGGTCGTAGTTGTATCCGACACTTCCTTCAATGAATGAATCACCCTTCCCGGTTCAGGAGAAATCACCCAGGCATCTTTACTAAACCCACCCAGTTGATTGGAGATCAGGAAATTTCCGGCTTCAGAAGAAGTCCGGCAAAGGCCGCCAGCCATCGCTGTATAGCTGTCCCCGTTACTGACGAGAAAATTTCTGAAAAGAACTTTGCGGGGTTCAATCTTTCCATTGATGAGTGAAGGAGTGTAAGAAATTTCAACTTTCTCCTGCCCTACATATAATGTTGGATTTGCCCTGATTTGTTGTTGTAACCCTTTCAGTTGATCAGCACTCAACGCAGCGCCATCTATTGCGGAACTGCCTGCAGAACTTCGGTTGATCCGTTTTACAACCAGCGTCGACAGATGATTCAGCACATAGTTCATTTCATCTGGCTGACCGCACCACCAGGATGCGATGGTAGGCAGGATGAGATCTTCAGAAAAATGAAATCGTGCTATCTGCTGAAGAAAGGGCATCAGACCCGGGTTTTCAAGGATGCCGCTGCCTAATGGATTTGCAATTCCCACATTTCCTTTCCTGACCACCTGCAATAAACCGGGTATCCCTAACTGTGAGTCTTCACGAAGCTCTACCGGATCACAAAAAACATCATCCACGCGACGCAATATCACGTCTACTTTTTCCAGTCCACCTAATGTCTTCAGCCAGACATAATTTTCTTTTACAATCAGGTCATTTCCATGCACGAGCGTAAATCCGAGATACGAGGAAAGAAAACTGTGTTCAAAATAAGTTTCGTTGCTTGCACCGGGAGTAAGAATAACAATACGTGGGTTTCTCGCCTGCGAAGGCGCGGTAGATGCTAATCCCTCACGCAGAGCATTGAAATATGGGGAAAGATGACGCACCTTCAGTCCGTCAAAAAGTTCCGGTATCACTCGCGTCATTGTAGTTCGGTTCTCTAATGCATATCCGGAGCCTGAAGGAGCCTGCGTTCTGTCATTAACCACCCAAAGACTTCCATCTGTACTGCGGGCAAGATCCGCCGAATATAGTACCAGACTTTTTTTGCTGTTGAGTTTTATCCCGGCACATTCCCGCAGAAATCCCGGATGATTGTATACCAGCTCCATCGGAACAATGCCATTTTTTATGAGGCTCTGCTCGCCATAGATATCTGTCAGAATAAAATTCATCAGCTCCGTCCGTTGGCGCAAACCAGCTTCAATTTTATTCCATTCATTTCTGTTGATAAGAAACGGAATGATATCAATTTTCCATGGTCTGTTCAGACCAGAAGGATCGCCGTGTATGTTGTATGTTACTCCGTTCTCACGAAGAAGCCGCAGGATATCATTATTCCTGCTGACAATCTCATCTTCACCCAGCCTGAAATAGGAAGTAAAAAAAGTTGACCAATGCGGATCGGGTTGACCATTTTCAAGCAGCATCTGCTGAAATGCCGGACTGTTCCCCAGGTATTCACGGAATTGCGGATGAGAAAATGGATCAGTATTCTGCATAAGGGTTGTTAGAATTGCCAGGCGCATCTAATGCCAGCACTAAAAATAATATTATTGTCAACAACTCCATAAAATCCAGTCGGGAATACCGATAAACTTCTACAATGATTTTTCACTTAAACATTCGCCAGGATAAATGTGAAAGGCTATGATCTCGCAAATTGAATCAACGATTCAAATATTCCTTTATCTGCGTTTCTTAAAGCAGACAAATAAATATTCCTTATGTCTCCCTTTTTTACCAGGTTTGCAGCTCCCCAGCTAAATACTGGCTGTTTAAATATCTTTTCAATAATGATATCCGCCATTAATCTGCTGTGTCTTCCGTTACCGTTTGGAAAACAATGAATACTTACCAGCCGATGTTTGAACCGTAGCGCAGTTTCATCGGGTTGGTATGTTTTGTTGGCAGTCCAGAATTTCACGTCATCTAACAGATTGCGCAGGTCTGTTGGAATATTCCATTTATTTACCCCTATATTTTTGTCGGTTCTCCTGAATTCGCCGGACCATTTCCAGACTTTTCCATACATGCGTTTGTGGAGGTTGCGGATAAATTTTTCAGTTAATATACTTTCCGCTTTTAACGACCTCCCGATCGTCCACAAAATGGCCTCTTCGATATTCAGTTGTTCAAATTCGTCAAGTTCACCTCGTGTCGAAATAGTTGATATCAATAACCCTTCCTTTTCGTCGTCATCCAACGGAGTCTGTCCTTCGCTGAATTCAATCTCTAATCCCATAAAGTTCTGGGCATTTCATTTTTTATTGCGGTCGTTCTTTCCTCTATGGCTTTCTCAATTCTTTGCTGTGAGTTCTCCTGATCCTCAAGCTTCATCGTATTGGAAGTGCGCATAACAATTTGCTTCGCCAATTCCTTCGCTTTTCGCTCTATTAAATCATTCAATGATCCATCTTTTGGAATAAGTGCATAAAAAAGTTGCATATCCAGTGCATCTGCAGCTTCGCGGAGAGATTTCAAAGTTATTGTGCCGTTCCTTTCCCGTTCTTCAATCTCGGTTACGCTCTGTTTTGTTATTGACAATTTACGGCCGAGCTGATCCAGTGAAATTCCTAAAGCCTCCCTAATGGCTTTTAACCAGCCGGAAGGAGGAACGGTGATTTTAGTGAGCCCGCCCAACAACCTGAACTTATTATCCAGTTGCTGCACCTGAAGATGTTTCTTTTTCATCATGCCTGGTTATAGCCATTTTTAGTCAGGAAAGTAAGGCTATAACCTTACAAAAGTAATAATTTGTCAGGCTATAACCTTACTTTTAGCTAAAATTTGTCAGGTTATAACCTGATTTGGATAAAAAAATGTCAGGTTAAAGCCTGACATATATTAATTAAACTATTGAAAATCAGCCAATTTTTTTACTCGCCCGCCATCTTCGTATCACCTCCGGCAGCTTCCCGTATTTGCTTCAGTTTAGAACCATAACTGATCTTGGTGATCAGTACAAACAATACCGGTACCACAAAGATCGCCAGCGTGGTTGCAGCAAGCATTCCACCAAAGACTGTCCAACCAATGGTACGGCGACTTACCGATGCTGCCCCTGTTGCAAATGCCAGCGGAAGTACACCAAGAATGAATGCGAGTGATGTCATCACGATCGGGCGCAAACGCAGTCGAACCGCCTGGATGGTTGCTGCAACGATATCAATACCCCTGTCCACACGCTCTTTTGCAAACTCTACAATCAGGATCGCATTTTTTGCTGCAAGCCCAATCAAAGTGATCAAACCGATCTGCGCATATACATTGTTGTTCAGTTCAGGAATAAATGTCAACGTAAGAATCGAACCAAATGCCCCGATCGGTACTGCGAACAAAACTGAAAATGGCACCGACCAGCTTTCGTACAATGCGGCAAGGAAAAGAAATACGAATACCAACGAGATCGCAAAGATTTTGGTCTGCTGATCACCCGCAAGAATTTCCTCGCGGCTCATACCGGAAAAAGCATAACTGTATCCGTCAGGCAATTCCGCATCAGCAACTTCGCGCAATGCCTGGATAGCCTGTCCGCTACTGTAACCTTCTTTTGGTGTACCGTTGATTTCAATATTCCTGTAGATATTATAATGGGTAATCACCGAAGGAGCTTCTATCACTTTTGATTGAATCAAAGTATTCAGCGGAATCATTGTGCCCTGGGAATTTCGAACATAATATTTATTCAGATCTGCCAGCTTACCGCGGAAGGATGTATCGGCCTGGGCAACTACGCGGAAATTTCTTCCATAAATATTAAAGTCGTTTACGTAACTGCTGCCGAGTAAAGTCGATAACGTTGAATATACATCTGAAACCTGTACTCCCAGTTTTTTTGCTTTTTCGCGATCAACATCTACCTGGTAACCCGGTGTATGAGAATTGAAGAAAGTGAATGCCGTTCCGATTTCCGGGCGTTGCATCAGTTTGCCAAGGAACTGCCGTGTTACGGCTTCAAATTTCTGGATATCATCCTGGCTGCCGGTTTGCTGCAATTCAAATGTAAAACCTGAAGTTGCGCCCAGGCCCGGGATTGCAGGTGGAGCGATCGCGAGAATTCTCGCTTCCTTTATATCTCCGGTTATTTGTCTTATTCTTCCGATCAACGCCTGAACCGTATGATCTTTTCCTTTTCGCTGATCCCATGGTTTCAGATTGACGAAGATGGTACCAACGTTTGCTTTATTTGAGAAGCTCACAATATTCAATCCGGCGATACCCCCCGCCACTTTCACTTCGGGCATTTTCATAATGCGACCCATCACTTCTTTCATCATTGCAACACTTCGTGACGTGGATGCTGCTTCCGGTAGTTCGTAGGTAACAAAAAAGCGACCTTCATCTTCCACAGGTATAAACCCGGTTGGCTTATTTTTAAATAGAAAGAACAGTCCAACAAAAAGGCAGGCCATCATCACCAGCACATAAGGTGTCTTTCGTATCCAGCCACCCACTCCCCGGGTATAGCTTCCTGTTAGTGCATTGAACTTGTTATTAAAGCCGGAAAAAAATTTCTCCAGCAGGTTCTTTCTCGCATTGGGATCTTTTGCCGGACGAAGCATGATCGAACAGAGTGCCGGAGTAAGCGACAGCGCAACGAATGCGGAGATAACAACAGATACTGCAATCGTAATAGCAAACTGCTGGTACAAACGACCTACAAGTCCGGGTATGAAACCCACCGGAACGAATACCGCTGCAAGAATCAATGCAATCGCGATGACCGGTGCGGAAATTTCTTTCATTGCCTTACGCGTGGCTTCTATCGGCGATAACTTATCGTGATCAATATTATGTTGTACTGCTTCCACCACAACGATCGCATCATCCACCACAATACCAATCGCAAGTACGAATGCGAAAAGAGTGAGCGTATTGATCGTGAAACCCAATGTACTGAATAATACAAACGTTGCGATCAATGAAACCGGGATTGCGAGTACCGGAATCAGTGTGGCTCTCCAGCTCTGCAGGAATAGGAATACCACCAACACTACCAGCGCTAACGCTTCCAATAAGGTATGTAAAACTTCGGTAATTGATACATCAACGACAGTTGCAGTCTCCAATGGAACGAGATAGTCAACATCCTTTGGAAAATTTTTTTTCATTTGCGCGAGCGCCTGGTTGATGCCTTCGTATGTGGCGAGCGTGTTTGCACCCGGAGCCTGGTACACCAACACAAAAGTTGCCGGCTTTCCGTTAACGAACGCATTTGACGAATAATCGAACTTCCCGAGTTCAACACGAGCAACATCCCGCAGGTAAACTATACTACCGTCATTGGGTCTCGTTCTGACGATAATATTTTCAAACTGACTGACAGTATTCAGTCGACTGTTTGTAATGATACTGTATTCAAATGCCTGAACACCCGCCTGTGGAGAACCCCCGATATTACCAGCAGCAATCTGTAAGTTTTGTTCCTGCAAAGAAGCTGTTACTTCCGCCGCCGTCATATTCAGGGCAGCCAGCTTCTCCGGGTTTAACCAGATACGCATACTGAAGTTATCCGCAACAGCGAAAATGTCGCCTACGCCTTTCACCCTCAATAATGCATCCTTCACATACAGGTTCACATAGTTGCCTATAAAATTGATATCGTGCGTTCCGTTCGGTGAATAAAACGAAAGCGCCATCATGATACTCGGATTACGCTTCCTAACGGTTAACCCTAATCGTTTTACAGCATCCGGTAATGTCGGCTCAGCCACACTTACGCGGTTCTGCACGTCAAGCATGGCAATATTGATGTCAGTACCTACATCAAAGTTCACAGTAACGTTACTCTGTCCGCTGCTGGTACTGTTGGAAGTTAAGTAAGTCATGCCCGGAGTACCATTGATCTGGGTCTCCATCGCTGTCGTAGTAGTCTGCTCGACTGTCTGAGCATCGGCACCAATAAAGTTTCCGGATACGTTCACCGTAGGCGGTGTAATATCAGGATACTGAGCTACCGGCAAATTCAACAATGAAATTATACCGACAAGCACAAGTACAACCGATATAACTATCGCGGTGACCGGTCTTCTGATAAATACTTCTGAAATCATAGCTAATCCCGAATTTCAAGTAACACCTGTCTGAACTTATTTTTTCTGCTGCGGTTGTTGTGCACCAGGCGCTCCGCCAGGAGTTCCTTTGGTGATCATAGCGCCTTCGCGCAGGTTCTGAATCCCCTGCACAACAATCTCTTCGTCTTTCTCCAAACCATTTTTCACGATGACATTCGCACCCAGCTGGCGACCCAGCTGAACCTTACGCTGTGATACCTTGCTGCTGTCGCCGACGACATAAACAAAATATTCACCAAGCATTTCTGATACTGCTTTGTATGGGATTACAACAGTAGGAATACCGGCATTATTCAATACACGCACAGTGGCAGTCATCCCGGATTTCAATAAATGTTCATCGTTAGGAAAAGACAATCTCGCTTTGATGGTGCCGGTCTGCGGATCTACAGCGCGATCCAGCAACAACAATTTTCCGTTCTTTGGATATTTCACTCCTGAAAATGCAAGTGTAAATGTTGAATCAGGAAGTTTGGAACCGGACTGCAGCAGCTGTGAATAGCGGTAAACATCATCCTGTCCGATTACAAAATCAACGGCCACAGGATTATCCGTAGAAACCGTATTCAATACTGTTTGACCAGCAACAACGGATGTGCCCATCCTCACCTGCGATATTCCAATAGTACCGTTAAATGGTGCGATGATGTTTGCAAATCCAACATTTGAACGCACGGCGCGCAATTGCGCTCTCGCGGCATCTACCTGCTTTTTTGCAGCTTCGAGCGCAGCATCTGCGTAATCCACCTGCTGGCGGGCTATCGCATCTTTTTTTTCCAGTTCATGATAACGATCGGCATCTTTCTGTGCCTTGACCAGGTTGGTTTCCTGTACCTGTACATTCGCTTCTGCCTGTTGTGCATTTGCGGAGTATACCTCCTGGTCAATAGAATATAAGCGTTGGCCTTTGCGCACCTTATCGCCATCTTTAAAATAGATCCCGGTGATATATCCCGTTACCTGCGCTCTCAGCTCTACCTGGTTCAATGCCACTACTGTTGCAGGATATTCATCATAATATACTACAGCGAGTTGCTCTACTGTGTCGGTTGTCACATTCACAGGTCCACCGGCGCCAAACTGTTGCGGAGCTGCAGATTTTTTATCGCCGCAGGACACCGCAGCCACGGCAACTACAATTACGGCAACGAATGCCCGAAAAAAACTTCTGTTACTCAATATGCATTTCATCTTTCCTGATGTTTCTACTTTTAATATTTCAATTGACCCAAGCTTCGTAATACATCCAGTTTGCTGCTCAGCACAACATACAGCGCATCAAACAGACTGATCTGTGCCGTACGCAGATCCGATTCAGCAACCGTTACTTCGATATAAGCCTTGATACCCGATCTGTATTGCAGATCCACAACTTCATATACCTCTTTTGCGAGATCCACATTCTCCTTCAGGGCGAGGAAATAGGTGAGGCTGTTCTTATATTGTGCGAGTGCTGAACTGTACTCGGCATTCATATTGTTTTTCAGGCTCGTAATGCCATATTCCGTTTTGCGCAACTCCCATTCTGCTTCTTTTACATTGAATTTTCTTTTGCCGCCCTGGAATAATGGGAAGCTTAGTGTTAATCCTGCAAATGAATTGGGAACAGATCGGTTATAAAGTTTGTCAAACTGGTTGTCGAAAAAGTTCATCAGATAAGATCCATTTGCTGTCAGCGATGGCAGATAACTCCACTTATTATATTTCAAGTTTGATTCAAGGAGTCGACGCTGCGTCTCCAGCTGCTGAAACTCAATCCTGTCTGTGTAATCGATCATCTGCAAAGTATCCAGCTCGATTTCTTTCATCAGGGTGGCACTGTCATACAAAAGGTTGAGATATCCGTTCTTCGGATAATTCATCAGCGCACGGAGGTTATCCATTTTTGCTACCAGTTGCTCTTCGTTTGCTTTTTTCTGAGCGCGCGTTGAATTGAGCGAGATCTGTGCCCGTTTGTAATCTGTTTTATCAACCACTCCTGCTTCGTATTGCGCACGCGCATCGTTCAGGCTACGTTCAAGACGTGTAATATTTTCCTGCGCAACGTCGATTTGTTTACGCGTGGCGAGGATATCATAAAATGCTTTTGACACATTTATCGCAACATCAATCTTATTATATGATGTTTGTTGTTTCGCCTGAAGTTCATAATCCTTTCTCGTTTTTGATGCAAAGATTACATCCCGGTTAAATAAGGTTTGTGATGCCGTAAACTGGAGTGACGATGAATTTTTTACGCCAAAGGTCACCAGGTTTCCACCTATGATACTGGCCTGCAGCTGGAAATTGTGCTGGTACAAATAATTGAAATTGACCTGCGGAAGCCATTCGGACAATTTAGCCTTCACCTGCATCCGGGTGATCTCTTCATCTGCCAGCGATTGCCGGATCAACGGCTGATGGCGCAATGCGTAAGCGACAACATTTTCAATCGTTGCTTCATTCAGCAAGCTGTCTTTGGGTGTTTCCTGTGCTTTTAATTCAACAGCAGCAATACAAAACCCGGCAAAAAGTAGAAATATAGATAGCGGTTTTACCGCCTTTTTATACACGATAAGCATAGATCAAATAATAACTTCGTCAGTGTCCGATAAAAAGCAAGCAATCTATAACAAGGCATGGGCAAGAGCCCGGATCAGGGAGTTGGTTGGGGTATCCGGTTCCTTCCAGTCGCATGCAAAATCATACTTTCGGATAACCCGGTGATTTTCGTAGGAAGGAATTTTTATGGAAGGGGCAAATTTAGTGAATATTCATTTGCGGATTATTTAATAAATGTCAAATCAGTTGGAAGTTCTCCACCGAATTCCACAAATCGTTACGATGTTTTGAATGCAGCAGCCATTGAAAATTTAATTATTTCATTGAATCAAAAACACCCGGTACACTTTCGCTGTAAGTGAACAATGCATGTATCAGAACCGGACACAGAAAGTCTTTTTACATGATTTAAATATTTGATTAACAGTCAAGTAGCAATACGGCATTTTTTTAGAAGATATTGTCCGGCAACATGTTCAATTCAGATCTGATAATTTGACAATTATGTTTAAAAATTACCTGAAGATTGCTTTCAGAAACTTAGGCAGGAATAAGATTTACACTTTTATCAATGTAGCCGGCCTCGGAATTGGCCTGGCATGTTCGATGCTGATCATTCTTTATGTTAAGGATGAAGTTAGCTATGACCGTTTCCACGGTGACGTGAACCAGATTTACAGGATCACTACGGAGAATACTGACAAGGATAAAGTCACTCGCAAGGACGGCAATACCGGTTATTTCCAGGGTCCTAAATTTCACGCTAATGTGCCGGACATTGCTTCATATGTGCGTATTCAAAGCGGTACAGAGGATTTTCAGAAAGGAACGGATGTTACATCACACGATGTACTGTATGTAGACAGCAGCTTTTTTGACATGTTTACATTTCCCCTTATTTACGGGAATCCGAAAACCTGCCTGATCGCGCCTGAGTCCGTAGTATTATCAGATGAAGAAGCAAAGAAACAATTCGGGACAACGAATGCTATAGATAAAATCCTGATGGTGAAAAAGGATGGTGTGTTTAAGCCATATAAAGTAACCGGCGTTGCAAAGAAGAGTCCGCAGAACTCTTCCATCAAGTTTAACGTATTGATGCCAATGATCGTGCGTCCTGAAGAATATCAGAATGGTGAAAACTGGTTCAATATGTTTCTGAACACATTTGTGGTGCTGAAACCTGGCTCGAACGTCGCGACAACGGAATCAAAAATCCAGAAATTTTATACCGAAGACTCAAAGGATGCATTAAAGAAACTTACTGAGCAGTTCGGCAATATGGGATGGTCAAGCACATACCATCTGCAACCTTTTACTGACATGCATCTGAGCAAAGAACTTCCGGCCCAGAACGGGCTTTCTGATGCAAGCAACCCGATGTACTCCTATATATTGACCGGCATTGCTATATTCATTTTGCTTATTGCGTGTATCAACTTTGTAAATCTGACTATCGCACGCTCCGTTCGCAGAGCCCGGGAAATCGGTATCAGAAAAGTGATTGGTAGTGATCGCAGACAACTGATCTTTCAGTTCCTCGGTGAATCATTTCTGCTTTGCTTTTTTGCTTTTCTCGGTGCAATCGTTCTCGTTCAACTGGTTCTTCCGATTTTTAATACACTTTCGAACAAGGTTCTGGCTATTTCCTACCTGATGGATGCCAACCTGGTAGGAGGTTATATTCTATTGTTTTTGTGTACAGGTTTACTTGCTGGCTTTTATCCTGCACTGGTTTTATCAGGGTACAACCCTGTGGAAACATTGTACAGTCGTTTTAACCTCAGAGGAAAAAATTATCTGCAGAAATCGCTTGTTGTGTTGCAATTCGCGCTGGCATCTTTTCTAATCATTGGCACGTTGACCATCTACTCGCAGTTTAAATACCTGACCAATGTCGAACTGGGATATGATGACAGTCAACTTGTTCAGGTTGGCAAATACAATCTTACAAGAGCAGAACTTAGCACGTTCAAACAGGAGTTAATGAAGGATCCTTCCATCGTTGGGGTTACAGGAAAGAACGGAGGTTTCTGGGGAACAGCGGCGAAGGTCAATATTGATACGATGATACAGTTCGCCTATGAAACTGTGGACGAAAACTATATTCCGCAGTTTAAGTTAAAACTGAAAGAAGGAAGAAATTTCTCTACTGAATTTCCTTCTGATTCAACTCACTCTGTACTCGTCAATGAAAGTTTCGTTGAAAAGGCAGGATGGAAAAATCCCATTGGACAGGAAGTAAATTTCTGGTATCGGGATAATGAAAAATATACAGTGATCGGTGTAGTAAAGGACTATCATTTTGAATCATTGTCCAAAAAAATCGGACCTCAATTGTTTACCATGAAACCGGCAAATGATTTTGGTGTTGCATTTATCAAAGTAAAACCAGGTTCTGAAACAGCGGCGCTTAAACATATTGAAAAGACTTTCAAACAGATGTTTCGAATGAGCCCCTTCAGTTACACATTTAAAGATGAAGAAAACAGAAGGGCCTATGAAGCCGAGCAAAGATGGAAACAGATCATGCTCTTCAGTGCGATACTCACCATCTTTATTTCCTGTATCGGCTTATTCGGATTATCTGTGCTGGCTGCAGAAAAAAGGACAAAAGAAATCGGCATACGCAAAGTTTTAGGAGCTTCTGTTGGTAGTGTTATTACGATTCTTTCTACTGATTTCCTGAAACTGGTGATGATTTCTTTACTCGTTGCTATACCCATTGCATGGACAGTTTCCAATAAATGGCTTGAAAACTATCCTTACCGTGTACAATTACAATGGCAGTTGTTTGCTATAGCAGCTATCATGGTGATTTGCATTGCGTTGTTTACAGTGAGCTTCCAGGCGATAAGAGCGGCGATAAGAAATCCGGTGAAGAGCCTGAGGACGGAATAAGTTGGACGTTGAAGGTTAAAAGTTGATCGTTACAGGTGTTAGATTATATTATACATTAGCTCTTACGAATGACAGATGTAGCTATTATTTCGACGAGAAAGATGATTGAGCATGGCTGTTTTTTTAATAGCCTCTGGCTTCAGTCAGAGTGGGGTTGAAATATTAGCTCTTCCGGGATCAGATTCAATTTTGTTTGCGACCAGAGGTCACCTTCATTATCCGGAAGCAACATTTTGTTTGTAGCCGCCGAAGGGCGGAAAGGAAAAGATGACAAATTTTTTACAAGGCGTAAAGGAACATTTACAGTTTCTTTACGCCTTGCTGGTATACAGAAGAGCAATTCTGACCTACCTTTCATTGACATAGAAAATTAAAATGAACAGGAGATGTTCTCAAGAAAATGTGTTGTATTATTTTTCCTTATAGTTGGCCTCACGGCAGGTGCACAACAGACAGCGGAAAAATTTCTGCTTGAAACAAAATATCTTTTGTACTTGCCTGATGGTTATGATAGCGATACTTCAAGGAAATGGCCAATGGTAATTTTCCTGCATGGTGCCGGTGAAGCAGGAGATGATCTTAATAAAGTGAAAAAGAATGGCCTGCCGAAACTGGTAGAATCCGGGAAGAAATATCCGTTTATCCTTGTGTCACCACAAGCGCCTCCGGCGACTGGTTGGCAAACAGAAGTTTTGAAGCCGATGCTTGAATCGTTAAAGAAAAGACTTCGCGCAGATCCTGACAGGATCTATTTAACCGGTCTCAGCATGGGTGGATTCGGAACCTGGAACCTGGCTGAAAAATATCCCGATGATTTCGCAGCGATAGCTCCAATCTGCGGTGGCGGCGATAGCTCGCAGGTCTGGAAACTTCGCTACACTCCTGTCTGGTGTTTCCATGGTGCAAAAGATAACGACGTATTACCTCGTGCATCACAGGAAATGGTTGATGCATTACGCAGGTACAGCAGCAATGTGAAATTCACTTTGTATCCGGATGCGAATCACAACAGCTGGGATACCACTTATAATAATGATAGTCTTTACATATGGCTGCTGGCACAGAAGCGTTACAGGTTTGCAGAAAAGACGCTGAACCCATCCTTGCTGCAATCCTACACAGGTGATTATATCAATGCAAAAAAAGATACGGTCCGCATCCAATACAAAGAGGGCAAAATATTTGTTCTGCCTCCAAATGAATCTTTCGAGGTAAAAGCATCAGCCGAAAATCGTTTCTTCTGGGATCCAAACAGTACGCAGGAAATTGTCTTCAACAAAAATAACAAAGGCAAGGTAGTCGGGTTTACAGCTTTTGGGAACAGTAGGGATGAGTTTTTTAAGGTTCGAGGAAAGAAATGAAAGGTGGGAAGTTGTTGGAAGTTTTAAGCGATAAGTTATAGGCTGGAAGTTAGCGTTTGCGGGTGATCGTTATCGGACAAAGGTAAGATGATCAAGCGGGCGTGAGCACGAGGGCAAGGGTGCAACTTTGATTCAGGAAGATACGAATGCACTCCATATTACCTTCCCGCACCCTTACCACCAAAACGGCTTCACTGCAAATCAATCTATAGTTGCTGCAGACAGTTCAAAATATAGTATGAACCTGAACATTTTTAAAACTGCTTTCAGACACTTCAACCATAACCGGCTGTATTTTGTAATCAATATTTCCGGGCTTGCTTTGGCAGCCACCTGTTTATTCCTCGCCATACTTTATGTGCGGCATGAAAACAGTTACGACAATTTTCATCAGCACCAGGACAGATTTTATCGCATAATTACAACGCGTTCGGATAGCAAAGGAATGCGTGCAACAGTGGCAGGAACTGGTCAGCCACAAGGTCCCGCATTCCAGGCGGCGATACCGGAGATTGAAGAGTACACCCGTTTAATGGGAGGCGATATATACGGCACTGTGCTGAGCAACGGAAAGCCCCTCGAACTGCAAATGCTTTTTACTGACAGTAGCTTCTTCAGACTGTTCAATTTCCCTTTGATCGCGGGAGATACTGCAACAGCACTAAAAACAATCAATTCTGTCGTAATAACCGAAACAGTAGCACGAAAATTCTTTAATACTACTGATGTCGTTGGAAAACTACTTGAACAGGATGCGGATCCTTCTGCAGAAAGGCTAAAAAAACCATTGGTAATAGGTGGTGTTGTAAAGGATCTTCCTGATAATTCTTCTATACGTTTTGAAATTCTATTGCCACTAAGCTATATGCAGTTGTCATTTACAGACCAAAACTGGCTGAATCAATACCTGGGTACGTTTATCAGACTTAAACCCGGAGCGGATCTAAAAACAGTTTCCGAAAAATTTGATCGCGTTGCAGCAGCACATGCAAAACAACAGGTTGATGAAAGCATGAAGCTCTATCACTTCGATCCAAAAATCAGTTATGGTCTGCAACCTGTTTCAGAGATGCATATGCATCCAATGCTGACGGGCGATTTCAGGGAAGGCGGCATAGTAAATGAAAGCAACCCGATCTATTGGATTCTCTTCCTCGGGATCTCTGTGTTTATCTTACTCATGGCAGGAATTAACTTCGTTAATATCAGCATAGCAGGTTCTCTGAAACGGGCAAAAGAGGTTGGTGTGAGAAAGATCAGTGGTGGAAGTAAACTGCAAATCATTGTTCAGTTCCTTCTGGAATCAACCATCGTGTGTTCAATTGCAATCGGTCTTGGATTAATGATCACCCATTTTTTACTTCCTGTATTCAATCAGCTTACTGTAAAAAATCTTCATTTGTCTGATAATATCGATCCGGCTACTATCGGAATCTTTTTCCTGGTCCTTATAGTCATTATCCTGTTCACCGGTTTCTATCCCGCCTACATACTTTCCGGTTTCAAGCCGCGGGAAGTGTTGTACAACAAACAAAGATTAAGCGGGAAGAATTGGTTTGGTCGCGGACTAATTGTTTTCCAGTTTGCGATGGCAGTCTTCTTTATTATTTCAACACTGATCTATTATAACCAGATGAATTATATCAGCACAAAAAAACTGGGTTATAATCCTGACTATGTTATCAGAACAAATATTTTCGGCGACAGGCCCGTTGAAGAAATTCAATCGAAACTGCGGGCAGAACTCAGTGATATTCCTTCGATAAAATTTTTATCCTTTGGAGCTGACGGAAGTGAATACGAGGTGAAAGTTGAAGACAAGTTAATTATGGCTGATCATCTCACCATCGATGAATACCGGTTACCTGCACTTGATATCAAACTTAAACTCGGCCGCAATATTGACAGAAATGCATTTCCTGCTGACAAACATCATTCTGTATTGGTAAATGAAGCATTTGTAAGAGCAGCCAGACTTAGCTCACCCATTGGTGTGCGCGTGAGGACCAGCGATTATTATGACAAAGAGGAGAAAACAATCATTGGTGTAGTGGAAGATTTTCATGACAAATCATTACATAAAGTGATTCAACCGATGGTACTTTTTCCCTCCGACTGGAACAGCGGTGGTATCTGGATTAAAATTGAAAAATCGCATCAGCGTGAAGCTATTGCTGCGGTGACCGCAGCATTCAAAAAGGTGATGCCTACGGCTGTCTTTAAGTATCAATATCTCGATGAACTCAATGCGCGAGCGTATTTCCAGGAATTGCGCTGGCAGAAAGTTACATTAACAGCTGCGGTTGTTTCCATCCTGATCTGTTGTATGGGATTGTTCGGTCTTTCGCATCAATCCACGCAGCGACGCATACGTGAAATAGGAATCCGGAAAATTCTTGGTGCGCGCGTCGGCGGAATTGTAGGATTGATTTCGAAAGATTTTCTCCAACTCGTCTCGCTTTCTGTAATTATTGCAGCGCCGTTAGCGTGGATGGTGATGCAGAAATGGCTGGATAATTTTGCATACCGGACGGACATTGGCTGGGGAATATTTGCGGCGGCAGCAGCCATTGCGATTGTACTTTCTTTTTTGACTATTGCATCGCAGACGATCAAGGCAGCGACGGCGAATCCGGTGGAGAGTTTGAAGGAGTTGTGAATAGTTTAATATTAAAGGTGAAATTTTGAAAGTTAAAAGCCTTCGGCTTTATTCAACAGCCATAACGCAGAGGACGCGAAGGAATACACGCAGAGGACGCGGAGGATATTTGAAGTAAGGGTTGCGAATGATCAAGTGAAGACTTCTCTCATCTGCGTCATCTGCTGGAAATTATTTTCTTTCACCACAAACTTGTCTTCAAAATTTCTCCGCGCACTCCGCGGGCTGTTTGCTCGGCGCCCTCCGCGTTATGGCTGTTCCGATCGCCGCAGGCGATCATATTTATTCAACATTACAATTGAACATATACGTTTGTTTTCAACTTCAAACCCTTCGCATTATTACAATGTTCGGCTTTATCAAAATCATTTCAATTGCATCCTTAAAAATTCACGATAATCAGATCTAAAATTACTTTTTCACCTCAGATTAAATGTTATATTTATTTATAATCTGTCTTATGCGTAGATATTTCATTCTTCCTGTTTCCTCATTTTTATTATTCCTGCTGATGCCTGTCACCAGTTTGCTTGCGCAGGTAGCCGACAGCGTAACCGCCGTAGTTCCGAAGCATCATAAAATGACGAAAAAAGAGATCAATGAAATATGGATCGCACCCACGGCACTGTTTGCAGCTTCTGCACTTACCTGGGGTGAACGTGAAGCAATCCGTGAATTCAGAAACAGGTACGTGCCTGCGTTTGAAAATCACTATGACGACTACCTGCAGTACGTACCGCTTGCATTGGTTGTAGGTCTTAATGCGGCAGGTGTTAAAGGAAAACACAAACCTGGCAGGGCACTTGTTTCCTATGCATTCTCCGCCGCAATTATGGCTGCACTGGTAAACGGTATCAAATACACTGCAAAAGTGGAAAGGCCCGATGGGTCTGAAAACAATTCATTTCCTTCCGGTCACTCTGCAAATTCTTTTATGAATGCGACCATCCTGCACAAAGAATACGGACAATACCGTCATCCTTTATACAGTGTTCTGGGTTACACGCTTTCAACAAGTACCGCAGTAGGTCGCGGATTGAACAACAGGCACTGGATTTCGGATGTACTTGCCGGCGCTGGAATTGGTATTTTATCTGCACAACTGGGTTACCTGATCACCGATAAAATTTTTAAGGAACATGGAATAAATGATCCGCTTAAACCATCGCCATACCCAGTAAATGCTAAACCAAACTTTCTGGAAGCAAGATTGGGCTTTGCAGTTACCACAACAAAGGATTTGTTGCGAGCTACGGATCTCGAGGCGCGCCATGGCTACAATATTGGTTTGGAAGGAGCATGGTTTTTTAGCAAACATGTGGGTATTGGAGGCGAATTTGCATTCAGCACTTTTCCGATCAACAGTTCACGACTGTATTTCAATGACCCCCTGTACCAGGAAATTGGTGAAGACATTTATACCGAACCGATGGGTGTGAGATACCTGAACGTCGGACCCTATTTCAGCTTCCCCATGACCAATGGATGGTTTGTTACAGCGAAAGCCAATGCGGGAGTTTCTGCAGGCGCACGCGGTTCCGTTGTGTTAAATCTTAAACCGGAATATGTTGATGAATTCAATGATAATCCAGAACTAACACTGATGTACTATCAGCCTGAACATGCCTTTGCCTGGTCTGTTGGTGCCGGAATTCAAAAAAGAGTATCGAGGAATATTGCCATAAAAGCATATTCCAGCTATTTCGATTCAGACCATGATTTTGACATTGATGAAATCGATGATGTTGACAATGAAGGCAACTACACTTACAAACGGGTGTCATCCGAAAAAGTGAGGTTCAATCATTTTACTTTTGGTTTAGCAGTCACGGCGTTTATCTGGTAGATAGTTGTGGAAGAAAGGAGACAGGAGATGGGAGGCAGGAGATTTAGTTTGTAGTTGTTAGTTGTCATTTGTCATTTGTCATTTGTCAGTCTCCGGCAATGCTGATGATCAAATGCAGGATGGTTTCGTTTTCCTGTATCATGTATTCTGTTTTCTCCTTCCTGTTTCTGTTTCCTGGTATCTGTTTCTGTTTTCACCTTTCTTATCTTTCCGGTCTGATGAGATCGGGATTAATAAAAATTATTGCAGCAGTCTCAGCGGTTGTGGCCATTATCTATTTTCTGAAAAGAGATCTATGGCTGGAAAGTGTGTATACTTACGACTTCAAAAACAGGCAGGTAGGGGCGCGTATTCAGAAGGATAATGGTCTCCCCTATTTCTATATTTGGAAACAGGGCGATACCTCACGGTACTATGACTATTATACCAACACCAATTATTCCAATATTACTGCCACGCCCTTCTTTCATCACCTTATTTATCCATTGGCTGATATATCACATCGCAAGGCTTCATTCATTTGGCTTATCATTGAATATCTGTCATTGATGATCTGCATAGGTATTGCATTTTATTTCAGTCGGACATTTGTACAACGATTCGCAATATTTACATGTGCAGTGGTATTCCTGCTGACTGTAGGATGGAAATACCATATTGCAGCCGGTCAGTATTACATTATCATTCCAGCATTGTTCAGTGTGTTCCTTTTTGTTATAAACAGAAGAAAGACAAATTTAAACGCATTAGCAGCGGGAGCTTTAGTGATGATGCTTGTTTTTATCCGGCCGAACACAATATTCTTTTTTCTCCCGTTTATTTTCCTTTTCAAGCAATTTGGATTGAGATATATCATTTCAGCACTTGTGCCTTCTGTTGTAATGTTCCTCTTTATTTTATCGAATCAATACGAGAAATCGTTATGGAACAATTATAGCGAAGGGATGAAAAAGCAATTGCGATACCATAGCCATCCGGAGTTGCCATTTGTAAAACTGGATAGCATTCACAGATACGCAGCTGCGGATGGATGGGATAGTATAACAGTGCGAAATGACCCGAGAGAGAATATAATAAACAGGTATTCAGAGAATGGTAATTTTTTTGTTATCGCGGAAAAATTAACCGGAAAAAGACCTGGGAATAATTTACTGGCAGCAATGATGATCTTCGCTGCGATTGGTTTTGTGTTGATTATACTGATCCGCCATAAAAAAGAGAAATCCATATCACCTGAACAGATGTTTCTGGCAGGCTGCTGTTTGTATATGATTGTCGATTTACTTTCGCCGGTGTACAGGCATCAATATTACATAGTCCAATGGTTAAGCCCCATATCGATTGTTGCAGCATTGTATAACCGGAATATCCGAACCTGGTTTTTGGTTGTGTTTGCAGGGCTGCTGCTAAATATTGTAAATCTTTCCTGGATGAAAATGGAACATACACTTGGTGAATACCTGATTCTATTTTCATTACTAATGATAACATTCAGATCAAAACCACTCATTAGTAAATGAAAAAAGCAATCATCGTAGGAGCTGGTCCGGCAGGATTGACTGCAGCATATGAATTGCTTCTGCACACCGATATCGTTCCTATTATTCTGGAAGCTGAATCACAGGTGGGCGGACTGTCAAAAACCATCGACTATAAAGGAAACAAAATCGATATCGGCGGGCATCGCTTTTTTTCAAAATCAGATCGTGTTTTGCAATGGTGGTTGAATTTTCTTCCGCTGGAATCGGATGTGCAGAATGGAATCAATATCCGTTACCAGAACCAGAATAAAACTTTTGCAATTGCCCATAAGATTGGAAACTCCGAAGATGATGTGATGTTACTTCGAGCCCGGAAATCGCGGATATATTTTGAACATAAGTTTTTTGATTATCCGCTCCGGCTTAATTTTCCTACAGTGAAAAAACTGGGTGCAGTAAAAATGACAAAGATTGCTGCGACCTACCTTAAAGCGAGGCTCGCTCCCGAATCGAAAGAAGAAAACTTAGCGCAGTTTTATCGCAATCGATTTGGTAGCGAATTGTACAAAACATTTTTCAGGGATTATACTCAAAAAGTGTGGGGAGTGAGTTGTGAGCAGATTCCTGCTTCATGGGGCAAACAAAGAGTAAAAGACCTGGATATTTCAAAGTTGATGAAGCATGCATTGAAATCATTTTTTTCTTCGCCAAAATCGATACAGCAAAAAGATACCAGCACCAGCCTGATCGAACAATTTCTTTATCCCAGGTACGGACCCGGGCAATTATGGGAAAAAGTCGCCAATGAAATAACCAGTCGTGGCGGAACTATTTTACTAAACACGGTTTCAAAAAAAATCAACGGTAATACTGATGGATTGCAGTCGCTGGAAGCAATCGATCTGAAAACAAACAATCATTTTAAAATCGAGGCAGACTACTTTTTCTCTACTATGCCTGTTAAACAGTTGATCAGTCAGCTTAATTTCGAAGTTCCTGAAAATGTAAAACAGGTATCTGCAGCTCTTGAGTACAGGGACTTTATCATTGTCGGCGTACTTGCAGAAAGCCTTAAAGTAAAAGATAACGAAGCTGGTAATGAGTTGATAACAGACAACTGGATCTATATCCAGGATCGCGGTATCCAGGCAGGAAGGATTCAGGTGTTTAACAACTGGAGTCCGCATATGGTCCAGCATGCAGGAGATATCTGGCTGGGAGTGGAGTATTTCTGCAGTGAAAAAGACGCGTTATGGAACCAGTCCGACAGCGAAATAACGGCGATGGCCATACGCGAAATGGAATCCATCGGAATATTACAGGGCAACCAGGTAAAAGACTTGATGGTGGCAAGGATAAAAAAAGCATATCCTTCGTACTATGGATCTTATAGTCGCTTTAATGAGATTCAGACTTTCACTGATTCGATTCCTAATTTATTTCTCATCGGAAGAAACGGGATGCATCGGTATAATAATAGTGATCACAGTATGCTCACAGCAATGACCGCGGTGGAAAATATTATCAGCAGGCGGGCTGACAAAAAAAATATCTGGGAGGTGAATACGGAGGATGATTATCATGAAGAAAAGTGAGAAAGCTGAAACAGTGAACTGAAACAGTGAACT
Organism: Pollutibacter soli; assembly: GCA_029269725.1. GTDB lineage: Bacteria > Bacteroidota > Bacteroidia > Chitinophagales > Chitinophagaceae > Pollutibacter > Pollutibacter soli. Next base: position 86,471 of record JARJHS010000013.1, read on the forward strand.
GGCCGTTTAAAACTACTTCTCAAACACCAAACCTTCCTCGCTCGCTCCTTCTTCACGCAACAAATCACTGATCTCCTTTACCATGGCATCGGGGCCGCAGATGTAAAAATGCTTTTTGAAATCTTTGATATTCCTGCGTAAAAATTCCTTATTGAGACGACTATGAGTATATCCTGGCTTCTCATCGCGGGTGAGAATAAAATGAGCATTGTTTCCAAGCATTTCTTTCAGCTCAGATTCATAAATAATATCTTCTGAAGTTTTGTTTGAGAAATACAATTCATTTCCATCTATTTTTCCGCTGTGATAAAGATCTCTCAGTATGGAAATAAATGGTGTAATACCGGCACCGCCCGCAATAAAATAGCCGGGTCCCTTATAATTGATGGCTCCCCAAACATCGTGAATTATGATCTCCTCTCCTACCCTCAGATTATGCAGATGATCAGTGATTCCTTTATGCTCTGGATAACGTTTGATTGTAAACTCGAGATAGGGCTTTTCATTCAAAGCAGTGAATGTAAACGGGCGCAGTTCTGTTTCAAGGCCAGCCTGGTGAATAGAAACATCTGTTGCCTGCCCGGGTATGAATGTATACCCTTCAGGCTTTTCTATCCTGAAACATTTCACATCGTGTGTAACATTTTTTGTCTCGAGAATTTTGACAATATGGGATTCCATTGCCCGAACAGATTATATAGTGATGAATACTGATTTGCGTTTTGCTTTTGTCAGGTTCCTACTCCGATGCCCTTTACCCGTTACGTCTTCAACAAGCAGTACCTGCCCTGGTGAAAAAATTCTTTTCACTCCCAACGAAGTCTCAATCTCAATTTCGCCATCGAGTAACATGATAAACTGTCGTTGCGGTGCATTATGAAATTCATAATCGTAATCTTCCACAACTTCACGAAAGATTATGGATTTTGCAACGAGCGGATCTGATAATGCGCCGATTTTTCCTGCGTCATTCAGTTCAATACCCAGTTCCTCAAAATGTGTATCACCATTGATATCGCTGTAAATTCTTGTTACGGGAAAACTGTGTTCCATGTTGCCTGATAATTTATACCTATATGAACTGATATAGTGAAAAAGAAAACATTTAACAGATGCCTTCGAAAAACAAAGCTGCATAAAATTTATACAGCTTTGCATAGTTTTTACCTGGCACCAAATATCTTTTCATTTGCAATCCGGATTTCATCACCAGAAATCGTATGTCCCATCCCCGGGTATATTTTAAAAATGACATCCGCACCCATCGATTTCACTAATTCCGCACTTGCTGCTGCTCTTGCTACAGGCACATGCGGGTCAGGATCGCTGGTCCCGATAAAAACCGGGGTGCCGCCAAAATCACCGGAATAGTTTTCATAATAAATCTGATCGCCTATCAATCCCCCGGTAAAAGCAACAATCCCTCCATAGCGCTTAGCATTGCGTGTAGTATATTCCAATGTTAAACAAGCGCCTTGTGAAAATCCCAGGAAGTAGATGTCTTCATCTCTAATGCCTTTCTTATTGAGCTCGTCCGTCAATTCTTTTAGGTTTGCCAACGCAGAACTAAGGAATGGCTCATTCTGTTTTGGTGGCGCAAGAAATGAATAAGGGTACCACGTATTGTTCGTCGCTTCCGGCGCAATCAGACTGAAATCATTTACATTGAGATGTTCAGCGATTGAAAGAATATCATCCGCACCCGCACCGCGACCATGAATCATCACAAGAACTTTTATTCCGGGTCCGGGTTTTACACCCGCCTGTTTCCAATTTTTTGTATGCATAATGCTTATATTATTGTACGAGTGGCGGTAATACCTGTTCGATTGCAGACCGCTGATCCTCATATTGCTCAGGCAATTTCAGATTTAATCCCAATTCCTCAGGAGATTCATCGATAGCAAAGCCCGGATTATCGGTAGCGATTTCAAAAAGAACTCCTCCCGGCTCGCGGAAATACAAAGAATAAAAATAGTTGCGATCAATTTTTGGTGTAATATTAAATCCTTTTTTCACCACCTTATCACGGAAATGCATCAGGGTGTTTTCATCAGGAACCCGGAAAGCCACGTGGTGATTTGTACCACCTGCCACCTGTCCCCTTTTCCCATCAGGAATTTCTATGATGTTGACCAGTGCCGCCTCCTTTACCGCATCTGTTTTGTACTGGTAAAAACGACCTTCCTGTTTGTACAATTTGTATCCGAAGATATCCGTCAATATCGCACCGGTTGGCTTGACATCATTTAATGTCAATGTAACACTGTGAAAACCCTGGATAGCCGCATTATCAGGAATATCATTCGTATGCCACCCTTTTCTTGCATCCGGACCGTCAGGCATGATCAGTTCGAGGCTAAGACCGTCGGGATCTTTGAAAGGAAGATATACTTCTCCAAAACGATTACCGGGTTTGCCAAAAATCACATTGTTTTCCTGGAATCTTTTAGTCCAGAAATTAAGACTACCTACCGGTATCGAATACCCGATCGCAGTGGCCATTCCAGTACCTTCAACACCGGGCCTTACGTTTGTCCATGGGAAAAAGGTAAGTATTGTTCCCGGACTTCCTTTATCATCTCCATAGTACAAATGGTAAGTACCCGGATCATCAAAATTCACGGTTTTCTTCACCAGTCTTAAGCCGAGTACTTTCGTATAAAAATCATAGTTTTTCTGGGTGTCACCTGCAATTGCCGTGATATGATGTAAACCCAAAATTCTTTCTTCCATATATCTTTTGTTTAGTCTGTTACCGTTGTTCGTTGTTCGTTGTTCGTTGTTCGTTGTTCGTTGTTCGTTGTTCGTTGTTCGTTGTTCGTAGAGACGCGATACATCGCGTCTCTACGAACAACCAGATCCCGGTTTCTGTTTTCAGTTCCAATTCTCTTTCTGTATTCTGTATCCTGTATTCCGTATTCTCTCTTTTCCTTCACAAAGATCGTAAGATACATTCCCTCGTGCGTTGTCAAATTCAGGGTTATGCATGTATTATTCCGGGGATTCACGGGGAAAACACGTTGTTTATGTGGCCCGTTAACATTATGGGGCAAGGGTACGAACCAGGTCCTGGGCTTCCCAGGAAAGGTGGCGTTCGGATCGAACATAATCAGTACCTTACCAGACAACCTATTCACATCCAAACTGCTATTTTTATGGACCTCACTGATTTAAAAATCGGCGTTTCCGATATGCTCAATGCCGGAGCAGATAAACTAAAAGATTCCATTTCCTACCTGGGAGATCTGAAAGACGCCGGCGTAGACAAATTAAATTCCCTGGTGACTGACATTCTTGGGTTAACACCCCTGATTGAAGTGACTGGTTTCAGCCTGGCAGATATCAGCGTCGATGTTGGCATTCCACCCGGCATAACACTTTCTTTCTCCAAAGTCAGGGATGTTGACAAAGCCACTATCGATCAGATGCTGGCGGAAAATGAAGACAAGAATTTATTACAGGTGATCGTAAAGTCCCTGGAAAAAGCAGATGAATTGCAGAAACAGATGAATCTTGCCAACTACAAATTCCGCGGCCTTTCTATGAAGATCGGATTACCGCCGGATGTTAGTTTGAAATTTACAAAAATTGAAGGATAGAAAACAGAGAATACCGTATACAGAATACAGGACACAGCAACTAAAAGATTGCAGAGGCGTCGTGCGTGATGTCTCTACAATTTTATAAATGTTTCGCCGGCAATTTGTACCGGAATTAATCATCGTCAAACATGCAGGAACACCATGCATGGCGTCGCTACATTTTTACAACAACTACAGTCAACAAACCCAGTTCAACGACTATTTAAAAAGCAAATAAGCAATCAGCAACGTGATCAATATATTGAATCCTTGCGCCGTCAGAAATGCGATCATCGGTTTGCGACTACCCGAACTTATCAGATCACGGAAATTTGTTTCAAGTCCGATGCTGGTGAAAGCAAGAGCAAACCATAGCCCCTGAATGGCTTTCAATCCATCTTTTACTTCTGCAACTTTTTCGGTAGAAAGAAAAAATGAAAATAATACAGAAGCGGCAACAAATCCAAGAACGAATTTTGGAAAGCGATCCCAGATCACTTTTCCTGTAGGTTTCTGATCGGCTTCGCCGGGTTTTTTATTTGTGTATGTCCAGTATATCGAAATAGCGAAAGCTGCCAGTCCTAACAACACATTCTGCGAAAATTTTACGATCGTACTGATCTTTAACGCTGTCTCTCCGACAAGAGAACCTGAAGCTACCACGGCACCGGTGGTATCAATCGTACCTCCCAGCCATGCGCCTGTTACTTCTTCCGATAATCCCAACCATTTTGCAACAACAGGCATGAGTATCATCATAGGAATCGCTGTAATCAATACAAGCGAGATAACATATGATAGTTTTTTTGAATCGCCCTTGATCGCACCTGCAGTAGCAATTGCTGCAGACACACCACAGATCGATACTGCACTCGACAGCATCATTGTTAGTTCATTATCGATCTTCAGTTTTTTACAGATCCAGTAAGCGAAGTACCATACAGAAATTACTACTACCAATGCCTGTATCAATCCAAGCGAGCCTGCTTTCAGTACATCAGCAAAAATTACTGTTGTTCCCAGTAATACTAAACCAATCTTTACAAACAACTCACCATTCAATGCAGAACGAAATGAAGCCGGAAGTTTAACAGTATTCCCTATCAGCAGACCGATACCTAAACTAAAGATCACTGCTTCAAGATTTAATCCTTTTATAGTGCTGTTTCCTGCCAGCAATAACGCTATCAGTGTAAGAATGAAAATCACCGGAAATAGGGTAACGATCTTCTTTACAGACTTACCGGTTAAGAAAGCAACAATGATTGCCGCTACCAATGTGAACAGGAACTGACCTAAAATTTTTATCGCATTCTGCTGAGTGAAAACTTTCGAAGAAAGATCAGCACTATTGCTCCATCCGAATTGTGCTACCGGCGATTGCAAACCCGCCAGCGCAGCAATAATAATTAAGAAACCTGCGACAACAACTGCCCAATCTTCATGAATCAAAACCTTATTTTCCTTAGTCGACATACTGTTTTTTTAAACCGGTGGTAAATTGATTTTAAAAATATCCTTCAATGCCCGTTTTGCTGCATGCCATCCGTTCATCCCGTGCACACCTCCCCCAGGTGGTGTAGACGATGAGCAAACATAAATACCTTTTGCGGAAGTTCTGTAGGGTGAATAACGAAGTGCTGGTCTTGTGAACAACTGACTTATTATCGCAGCACCTCCATTGATATCTCCACCAATATAATTCGGATTGTACTGCTCGAGCTCTTTACTATTCATGGTATGCCTTCCCGAGATCAGATCTCTGAAACCAGGCGCAAATCTTTCCACCTGTTGTTCGATGATGTCCGTCATATTTTTATCAGACCCGGATGGAACATGACAATAAGCCCAGGCCGTGTGCTTTCCGGAAGGTGCTCTTGTTTTGTCAAACACACTTTGCTGTGCAAGTAATACAAAAGGTTTCCGGGAATGAATACCCTTCCAGCTCTGCTGTTCCGAATGTGCGATCTCATTCCAGGTGCCACCAATATGCACAGTTCCCGCCTTGCTGCAATCCTTTGCTGTAAATGGAATCGGACTATCAAGTGCCCAATCAATTTTGAAAACACCCATACCATAACGGTAACGACTAAGCTGAGATCGATATATGGTTGAAAATTTCTGACCGGCAATTTTTAACAACTGTCTGGGCGTAACATCTAACAGCACTGCCCGCGATGAAGGCAATTGGTAAAGCGAACTGATCATGTTACCTGTTTCAATCTGTCCCCCAATCGATACAAAGTAATCTGCCAACGCATTCGCTAAAGATTGTGAACCGCCTCCCGGAATCGGCCATCCGTCAGCATGGGCGGCAGTCATTAGTACAAGACCTATCGCAGCACTCGCCATCTTATCCAGTGGCAAAATGGAATGAGCAGCCATGCCAGCAAACAGCGCCTTTGCTTTTTCTGTTTTGAATGTTCGTGAAAGTAGTTTTGCCGATTGCAATCCTTTTAACCCAAATCCAGCCATAGCAAAGGGCTTCCCGGGAAAATGCAGCGGCGCCAGCAAATCCTTGACAAAAGCCGGCCAGTTTTTTAAAATCGGGCCGATCAGATTTTTGTAAGCCGCTGCATCGCTTCCCAGTTGTTCCGCGGTGTCGAAAATATGATGTGTTAAGATTGCCGCCTCGCCATTATCCAAAGGATGAGCAGCTGCTACCGGAGGATAGATCCACTCCAGACCAAATTCATGCAATGGCAATGTTTTGAAAAATGGAGAACCCGCAGCCATCGGGTGAATTGCAGAACAAACATCATGCTTGAACCCTGGCAACGTGAGTTCAGCGGTACGCATTCCTCCACCGATCTGGTCTTTTCCTTCGATCAGCAAAACAGAAAGCCCCTGCTGCTGAATGGTGATCGCAGCCGCAAGTCCATTCGGACCGGAGCCCACTACTATTGCATCAAAATCCTTTTTTTCCTTCTTCAATATCCTTCGATATATTTTTAAAAACGGGCTATGATTATGGCTTGATGGGTCTCAGTTTTTTCCATTTCTCAATAAATACAACTGCTTATTCTGTGCATCAAAAATATGCTTATTGCACGGTTGGCACACCATTCAGAAAATCTGTACCAAGATGCAAATAGTGGTCGTCTTGTTCTGACTCAGTGATAGGAATAACAACTATGTTCTTTTTTTAGTGTGCAGATTATATATGATTTCCACTCTTGATTTATACGATCACAAGTCCCGTCTTTTATATAGCATATTAGATTAAATAGTGTATGCAATAATTTACTCTCGATTTGGGCTGGAGTCGGATTATTTTTATAGCTCACAATCTGCTTGTATATCGTCCACTTTTCTTCCCCCGTCGTCGCTGAACTATTCTCGCAGGCGTTATTCCGGGTTTTAGTCTAATATGATCGCTGTTGCTATTAAAAACACATGGACAGTAAGGCGGTAAAGCACCCGCCCGATTAGCGATGCGACGGTGGGGAATGAAGAAACAGTAAATATGTTGCCTGATGAATTACGTAAATCCGTATGCAAAGCGATGTATCGGTAATCTATCTAATTCTATTTAGCATACTCCAAATAGGCAACAAAAAGCACGTTTTAATCATTGAATAAATCCAGGTTGATAAATAGCTTTGAAAATAAATAATCAGTATTAAGATAATTCGCACACCGTACTAAGGGAAATATAAACTAACTATAACCTCCTACCCGCTTCGTTTACCGTCTATCGTCTGAAAAATGTCCATCCACATCACCCATATCGATACCGCCTGTGTTCTCCTGGAAATAAATAATTTTCGCATACTCACTGATCCTACGCTCGATGACGCCGGTGGGTGGTATTATCATGGTTCAGGATCCTTCAGTAAAAAAACAACAAGTCCTGCTGTACCTGTTTCGGAATTAAAAGATATCGATCTCATATTGCTCAGTCATCATCAGCATAAAGACAATTTTGATCACAAAGGGAAGGCGTTCACAAAAAATGTTTCTAAAGTAATCTCCACAAAAGCCGCAGCAAAACTAATTCCCGGGATCACCGGACTTGATAATTGGGAATCCCTTTCGATCCATTCAAGCAAATTGCCTGGCCTGAAAATCACTGCAACGCCTGCACAACACCATCCCTGGTGGATCCCTGAATTCGTTACAGGAAAAGTAATTGGTTTCTTAATTGAATTTGAAGATGATTACAAACAATGTATTTATATCTCTGGTGACACCGTTTATTTCAAAGGCATTGAAGAAGTAGCCAAACGCTTTACGGTTGATATAGGCATATTCCATGTAGGCAGTGTTCAGTTCAGGTACCTCACCGGTTTTGGACAATATACCATGAATAGTAGCGATCTCCTGAAATCAGTACAGGTCATTCAACCTGGAACGATCATTCCGATTCATCATAAAGGCTGGTCGCATTTCAAAGAAAAAGAATCTCACCTGCAGAAGGTAGTTAATGAACATCCGGAGATCAGGAGAAAAACAGTATTTCTTGTATCGGGGGAGCGGGTGGCACTTAAAAAGCAGAAGTAAGAAGGCAGCAGATAGTACGCAAGAAATCCGTTTTTCGTTTTTCGTTTTTCGTTTTTCGTAGAGCCGCGATGCATCGCGTCTCTACGAAAAAAAACCACATCCCGTTTTTCAGTTCTATTTCGGTTTTGTTACTGAATTCTGCATTCCATATTCTGAATCCTGTTCAGGTAACAGGCAATATCACTATTAGCAAATGGCCGATTTTTTTTAGCAACAAACTATTCTGGCCTGGAACTTCCTACTACTCAATGCCTGCTCGCACTGTCTCCCGTCCACCGTCTACTGTCTGATTATACAACACTACTCCCCATATAGCAATTGACTTCATGCTCGCGCAAATCTAATTTCACTTCTCATTAAATTTAAAAAATACAAACAATGAAAGAACAAAACAAAAACATGATGCGAAGAATTGCATACATGTTTCTCGCGATTACGTTTCTTGGAGTATCATTTCAGAAAACAAATGCACAGATTAAAAACATTGTATTGGTACATGGCGCATTTGCTGACGGTTCCGGCTGGGAACCTGTTTACCAGATTTTAAAAAAGAAAGGCTACAATGTCAGTGTTGTCGGTAATCCCAATACCGGAATGGCGGAAGATGTGGCTGCTACAAAACGGGTAATTGCACGACAGGATGGGCCCGTCCTTTTAGTGGGCCACTCGTACGGTGGCGCTATCATTACCGAAGCAGGCAACGATCCAAAAGTCGCGGGCCTGGTGTATATCGCAGCATTTGCACCCGATGCAAATGAGACATTGCTTCAGCTTTTACAATCAGGACCACCCGCACCACATTCGGGTATTCTTCCTCCCGACGAAGCAGGATTTGTATGGTATGATATGAAGAAATATCATTCCGGTTTTTGTGCTGACCTGCCCAAAGCGCAGGCCGACTTTCTCGCCGCTTCGCAGATACCTGTTTCCGCGTCGGTTTTCGGTTACGCTATTACGTCACCGGCCTGGAAGGCAAAACCCAGCTGGTATATTGTTGCGCAGGAAGATCAGACTATTCCTCCCGATGCAGAAAGATTCATGGCAAAACGAGCCAATATGAAAGTAACGGAAATCAAAGCAAGTCATCTTGTTTTCATGTCGAAACCAGCTCCGGTGTGCGACGTTATTGAAACTGCCGCCAAAACTGCGAAATAGAGACAACAGAAAAAAACTTAAAAAGATGAAAAGAAAAGCAATTGCCGTGTGGAACGGTGATGGAAAAGACGGTAACGGATTTCTAACAACACAGAGTCTGACTTTAAACAATACACCATACTCTTTCAGGAGTCGCTTTGCAGAGGGAACGGGGACGAATCCGGAAGAATTGCTGGCCGCTGCACATGCCGGTTGCTTTACTATGAAACTCAGCTTCGTATTGGGGGAGGCCGGTTTCGTTCCTGAACAACTGGAGACGTCGTCAGTTATCAATTTCGAAAACGGAACAACAATCACAGCATCACATCTTATCATCCAGGCGAAAGTGCCCGGAATTTCTGAAGAAATATTTTCTGCATGTGTAAAAGATGCTGAGAAAAATTGCCCGGTCAGCAAAGTGTTGAATGCTGCCATCAGCTCAGAATTCACACTCAACAGTTAATCAAAAGTCTTTTCAAAATAAAAATACTGTGCATCATAAAAAATGCAGACACGGAATCATTTGAATATTCAAATAAATTTTCTAAAGATCAAACGATGAAACAGGAGAATATCATAACAGACTATTTCGATGACCCATCGATCGAAGTGGAGACAAAAGCTTTTCTCAAAGCATTAAACACCAGTGGCGGGAAACCTATGGAAACCATGCAACCCGCAGAAGCAAGAAAAGTGCTGGAAGGTGCGCAGGCTTCCGTTACTGTTGATGAGTCGGGTGTTGATGTTACAGAAAAAACGATCACCGAAGACGGAATTACCGTAAAGCTTATCATCATGAAACCGGAGAATAACTCAGATACTTTACCAGCATTTATGTTTTTTCATGGTGGGGGTTGGGTGATCGGCGATTTTCCAACTCATAAGCGTTTTATTCGCGATCTCGTTGTTAATTCCGGTGCGGCTGCAGTGTATGTTGACTACACCCGCTCACCAGAAGCAAAATTTCCAACAGCACTTATCGAGGGTTATGCAGCAACGAAATGGGTTGCGCAGCATGGACATGAAATCGGAATAGACGGATCTCTGCTTGCTGTCGTTGGCAATAGTGCCGGAGGCAATCTTGCCGCAGCTGTTGCATTGAAGGCAAAAGCCAATAAAGGACCGGTACTAAGACTCCAGGTACTCTTCTGGCCGGTCACGAATGCGAATTTTGACACTACGTCTTACCATAGTTTTGCTAAGGATCGTTTCCTGACCAGGAATATGATGAAGTGGTTCTGGGACAATTACACTTCTGATCCTGCACAGCGTGACGATATTTACGCATCACCTTTGCAGGCCGGTATTGAAGAACTTAAAGGACTACCGCCGGCCCTGGTTCAGACTGCAGAAAACGATGTACTTCGTGATGAGGGTGAAGCTTATGCAAGAAAAATGAATAACGCAGGTGTTGATGTTACCCTGGTCAGGTACCAGGGGTTGATTCATGATTATGGATTGCTTAATCCGCTCGCAACAATACCGGCAGTTCAATCCGCATTACTGTATGCTTCCGCCGTCATTAAAAAAGCACTGCAATAGATTTCATAAATTGCCTATTGTTCTGAATCGAAATAACACTTAGACTATGGAAAATGATGTGCGGCAAACGATCGGGGTAAATGCAACCTTTTTACCAATAGTTCAGGAACTTTTTACCTCGCGTCAGAAAGCTGCTCTTTTGTTTGAAGACAGTGGCGTTACGAGGGCGAATGGATTTATAAAGGAACTGTATGAAAAAGATGGGAACCAGGTGATCAGGCTTGATAATGACCTGGAGATCGCTTTGAAAGATATCTACGCGGTTAATGGAACTTTTGCATCTGATTATTCCGAGTGTTGATTTTGTATATCTTAGCCTCTTTTTGTATTTCTATGTTTCCTATGTGTCTTTGTGGTGCAAAAAAATACCGACAAATCTGTACCGCAAAGGCACAAAGGGCACGTAGTTTATAACATCTGCCGACCTGCAATATCAATAGATAAATCACTCTTATCAACGTTCCATAATACGCTGCAAAAAGTATCAATACAATTTCTCTCTCGAAAAAGAAACGCCAGCTTTAAAATCTTCTCGTCCTTACTGACACCGAAAAATGACCTGATATCAGGAATGGTATATGCCCATTTGTTTTTGCCGATTTCAATAGCTCCTGCCCTTTCTTCCATTGATCCCCATTTGAATTTCACATAACGCCATTCATTCGGATATTCCGAACTGTCCGTTATCAACCCCGTATGAACAAATACGGGTCCATTAAAATCTGATAAACCTTTGTTGCCTGCTTCTGCATCGACAATGATTACTACTCTGCCGGTATCGCTAACCATACCAGGTTCTGTCTCAATCAATTTTGTTCTACATGAATGGATCACTGTTAAGGATATCCATGAATAAGAACACACAAAGTTTTACGTAACATAACTGTTATTTTTTTTTGTTGCCGATCAAGTAAGGGGACTAAACAACCGGCATTGCATTTAAATAACCCATGCTCTTCCCGATATCCAATTCAAGTTTGATGCTGACCCCATTATTGCCAGTAATATCAATCGTAGCTGCGATATCGTCACTAAGTCCTTTCATCAATCGAATTCCAAGTGTTCGCGAAAAAATTTCATTATTCTTTGCTGACAAACCATTGCCATTGTCAGACACTATCATCTCCAATGCGTTATTTCCGATCTTTCGCAGTAATATCCGGGTGATGCCTGGCGTTCGTCCACGGAAGGCGTGACGAACCGCGTTGGTTATCGCCTCATTACATATCAACCCCAGAGGAACCGCCAAAGCAATATCAAGAATCACCGGATCGATAAACAATTCAAATTCGGGAATTACAGCATCTTCAAAACTATCTTTCAGATGCTTCACCAGTTCGGTAATATACATCTGCATGTCTATTCCTTCTCCATTCGTTTCCGGATTGTACAGTTTCTGATGAATGAGCGACATGGCGTACACCCGGTGCTGGCTCTGCCTGATGGCCAGCAACGCGTCCCCATTCAAAAAAGCGGCCTGTGATTCCAGCAAACTGTTTATGGTATGCAGGTTATTTTTGACGCGATGATGCGCTTCTTTCAGCAGCCATTCCTTCTCTTTTATCAGATGGTGCAGGGAAAAATTTTTGTTATTGATTAATTCCTGCTGTGCCTTCAGTTTTTTAACCTGACGCACCACAATAAAAATCAACCCGCTGAGGAAAAGAAAAAGAACCGTAATGATTAGAGCATAACGTGTGATATTGATCTTCTCACGTTCCATTACCGAAAGCCGTTCGGCTTCAATCATCGGCAGAATGGTACTGAGTTGAATCATTCTTTGTTTTGCTCCATAAATTCTCGCATCATCGGACGCTTTTTGAATGAATATGGACGCATTCTGCAGATCCCCCGACTTAAAAAGCAGTGTGGCCAGATTGAAAATGGCCGATGTTTCTTTGGTTGAAGATTGTATGTCAGCAATTGCAGCCTTTGCGAGCAGGATAATTGCAGAATCGTTTTTCCCTTTCCTGATATGAATATCGCCGTAAGTGGAATTGAGTATTGCCTGCTCACGCAAAGTCAATTTTTCTGAATTAATCAATTGATTAAAATAAGCGGTTGCAGATTTAATATTATTTGATCGGATACTTTTCAATCCGTTGTAATACAAAAATGAAAAGGTATCGCTATCGGAGTAATACAATGCCGAATCCAGTACCCGGGAAGCAATCAGGTTATATTCATTTGTATAGTACTTTTCCTTTGCGAAATCAGCCAGGTCAAAATAATTGCGGGCTTTCAGAATGAAATAATCTTTTCGGCAATTATTTTCGAGTTCAGACACATCCAGGCTGTCCAGGATGTCAAAGACTTCTTTATACATGCCTGTTGAAAGCAGGATCATAGCGGTTTTGATTGACGCAACTGCTTTCTCACTGGCTGTAACAGCGTTTTCTGACATCTCCTTTGCGTAGTAATATGCAGAATCAAAACTGTTGGAAGCAAACTCCGTGTACAACAACTTCCCCTGATCAAATGCAGACATTTTTCCTGTGCCTGCTTGCTGCCGTATGTTCTGAATCCTTGTTAATTTTTCCCGGTCGTACTCGTTCGTCCTGGAAATTTCCTTTCTTAATTGAGTCAGCCATTTTTTTACATCAGATTGTGACTTTACATTATTCGGGAGAACTACAGTTCCCAGTGTGAGAAACAAATACAACAGCGCGGGTCTTCTCAATAAATAAATATGACGGTAGTTCTTCGACATCAGGAATTATGCCTGGTGATCACGTAATAGTGTTCTTTGAGAATACCTAGTTTTTTGATTTTTGAATTGAGCGTCGATACATTGATATTCAGCAACTCCGCCGCGCCGCCTTCACCAGAAATCTTTCCGTTGCATTGCTTTAATATTTCCACGATATGATCACGTTCATTTTCCTCGATCGTTTTAATTACCGGGGGAGATGTACCAGGTATGCCGATAACTTTATTTTCAGGTAAAATAACTTCTTCAATAACGGCTCCCCTAGCCAGGAGGATTGTGCGTTCCATGATATTTTCCAGCTCACGGATATTTCCTGGCCATGAATAATTCACCAATTGATTCATTGCATGAGCCGTCACCGATTGAATTTCCCTACCGACTCGTTTCGCAAACTGCTTCATAAAATAATTTACAAGCAGGGGGATATCATCCTTCCTTTCCCGTAATGATGGCAGTACCAACGGAAAAACATTCAATCGATAATACAAATCCAAACGGAACCTGTTTTCCGCAACTTCTTTCTCCAGGTTCCTGTTGGTGGCTGCGATGATCCGGATATTCACTTTTATAGGTGTTCCACCGCCCAGACGCTCAATCTCCTTTTCCTGCAATACACGGAGCAATTTTGCTTGCGTTTCCAGAGGGATCTCGCCTATCTCATCGAGGAAAATCGTACCGCCATCTGCTGATTCAAATCGTCCTATCCGTCTATCAGCAGCGCCTGTAAATGCGCCACGTTCATGACCGAAAAGTTCAGATTCGATTAACGTAAAAGGAAGGGCAGCACAATTCGTTTTTATAAAAGGCTTTTGTGCCCTCGGTGAAATATGATGTATGGCTTCTGCAATTTTTTCCTTTCCAGTGCCACTTTCTCCAAGAAGCAACACTGAAGTTTCCGTGCGGGCAACTGTGAGAACCTGTTCAAGCACTTTTTTCCATGATGCGCTTTCACCAATAATATTTTTAAACTCCGGGATCCTGGTGGTTAACACTTCACTGATGATTCTCGATCTGTTGGATTCAATATGTTGCTCATGCAGGTACCATGCGATGTCCAGAGTTACAAGTACATCTTTCTCCCTGAATGGTTTCACCAGGAATCCATAGGGCCTGGTCACTTTAGCTTCATCCAGCGTTTTTTTATTGGAGTTGGCAGACAGATAAACAAAGCCGATGCTCCTTTCATTCAGCCTTCTCGCAAGATCAATACCGGTAAGATTTCCCTGCAGAAATATATCCAGCAACACAAGATCAGGAATTTCATTTTCTATAATTTCCAGCGCCAACGGGACCGACCTGGCAATTCCTGTTACGGTATATCCTGCCCTCTCCAAAATCATTTGCAGATTATTGGCTTCAATAAACTGATCTTCTACAATTAAAATTTTTTTCTTCATTTTTTGTCCTGGTCAGGACTCCGATCATTTTTCTGTTGCCTATTGCAGCGGGCAACGTGGAAATGTAGACAAGCGTGTGAACTTATCTTCATACAAATCGGAACAAAATTTATACATTTCATTCTATCTTGCAGAACCCTGGCTTTGTGAAACTCCAAACTGATGCTTTTTTTGTATTCCCAGTTTTTTCATTTTCGAATTCAGCGTTGAAACCCGTAACCCCAGGATCTCTGCGGCACCACCAGGTCCATATATCTTTCCTTTACAAATAGACAATACCCTGAGAATATGGTCCCTTTCATTCTCCTCATGAGTTTTCAGGTATTCATCCTCAAGTACTTTCTTCAGCACCAGTTTATTATGAACGGGGAGTTCAATATCATTTATACGGGTACCCGTTGCTGTGAGTACACTTCGCTCCACGAGGTATTCAAGTTCGCGGACATTGCCCGGCCAGCTGTAACTCATCAGTTCCTTTAACGCTTTCGCCGAGATGCTGTCCACCCTTCTGCCAGTTGATTTTGCATATTTGATGATAAATGAATTGACCAGACGGGGAATATCTTCTTTTCTTTCCCGCAAAGGAGGCATGGTAATCGGAAATACATTAAGTCGATAAAAAAGATCAGAACGAAAACGCCCCTCTTCTACTTCCTTCAGAAGATTACGATTGGTTGCGGCAATTATTCTCACATTCACTTTTATTGTTGCCTTACCACCAATTCTTTCTATTTCTCTTTCCTGTATTGCGCGTAGCAGTTTAACCTGGAGCTCGATGGGCATTTCCCCGATCTCATCCAGGAACAATGTTCCATCCTGTGCCAATTCAAATTTGCCAATTCTTCTTTCAGTTGCACCGGTAAAACTTCCTTTCTCATGACCAAACAATTCACTTTCGATCAGGTTGGCCGGCATCGCCGCGCAGTTGATCTTGACCATAAGCTTGTCTTTTCTTGGCGATTGATTGTGAATCGCTCTGGCTACAAGCTCTTTCCCCGTACCCGTCTCTCCAAGCAACAAAACTGTACTGTTTGCAAACGCGACTTTTGAAAGCTGGAGGAAAACATTGTTCATGGACTTACTGGCTCCGATGATATCAGCATAGCTATACCCGCTGCTGACTTCCTCCTGTAAATAAGATTTCTCTTCTTCAAGTTGTTCCTTGTACCTGCTGATCTCCTCCAGTTGTTTTGTAATTTTTTTACTTACACGCAAATTTTCCTCTTCACGCTTTCGAACCAATTCGAAATCGGCAAGATTCATAATCATCAGTGAAACCTGGTCAGCAACCCGCTGTAATAAATGTTCATGATGTTCGGTAAATAAACCAACCTTATCTCTCCAGATCGTAACCTGGCCTACCGGTTTGCTATTGATTATGATTGACCGGCTCATCCCTTCCTTGATTCCCGCAGCAAGAAGACAAGGAACGTAAGCGGGGACCGATTTCCTCTTCGAGATTTTCTCCAGTTCAATGATACCATGACCGGTGGAAAAAAGAATCTGACTCAGCACGCCATCATCTATTGGAATATCAGTTTGAATAAGTTGCTTCCAGCCATCATTTTTACTTCTGTCCATATCGCCTATGCGTAACAGTGGCGAAATACATCGAAGGCTTTCATTGAGTGTGCAAATAAACACATTTTCGGATCCGAACAATCTTTTCAATTTGGGCCTGGCTTCATCAAGCGATCCACCGCGATGACGGAACTGCGCAAAATCCTGGGAAAGCGAAAGCAAAACCTCATTTTCCTCCAATGAGTTTTGCAGTGTTTTCAAACTTTCTCTCAAGTCTTTTTCGGAAGATGCCATTTGCGGAATTATATCCCTATAAAAATAGTGATTAGGGTTATTGAAAAGTCGCTGCCTGCTTCGCTAATTAGCGAAATAACGCAAATTTTCTATCCCTGACTTTCAGCTAAGTGTATAATTTTCAATATATTGTAAATATGGCATCCGAATTGGCTTATTAAGGTCATCACCAATCTTTCTGTTATGAAAGCCTACACGGGTAACCAGCCAGAACATCTGTCATCGTTTTACAACCCAGGAAATGCGATAAGTTCAGGATTTTGTTCCCAGTTTAATATCTCCGGCCTGGATACGCGGGAGCATCCTGCACTAACTGAAACCAGCAACCGAAATAGCAAACTGGCGGTATTTGAACTTTACTGGATTAAACACGGGAATGCAACACTGATTCTTGATGGTGGTGAGCATCCGCTCAGCAAAAACCATATCTATTGCATATCGCCTGGCCATTGCAGGCTGTATTATCCTGAACCGGGTCTGGAAGGCTTTTATATTTCCTTTTCCCCTGAATTTATACGGATATACTCAGCAGGAATTACAGTCAATTCTTTTAATGATGATCTCAACGATTTAGCGGGGGTCATCTCTGTAAACACAGAACCTGAAATGCATGCGGGGCTGGATACGATTGCGCAACGTATGCTCAGGGAATTTACAAACGATTATAACAGGAAAACAGAATTGCTCAGAGCATTACTCAATGTGTTTCTTTTATATTTTTCAAGAAACCAATCGTCGTCGTCAAATGCTGCTGGATATAACAGGGAAACGGAACTCGTCAGAAAATTCCTGCAGTTGCTGAGGAAAAATTTCACAAGTACAAAAATGGTAAGCGACTATGCATCTATACTTTGTGTTACGCCAAATTATCTCAACCGGACAGTAAAAAGAACGACAGGCCTCACGGCAAGTCAACATATACAAAGACATATCATTTCCGAAGCAAAAAAACAGGCGAGGTCAGTCGCTGTAAGTATGAAAGAAATAGCCTATAATCTCGGGTTTGATAATATCGCTCACTTCAGTAAGTTTTTTAAAATCAATTGCGGAATGAATTTCACCGATTACAAACGACAGCAACTCGCCGAAATGATTGCGTCATAATTCAAAAATATCCGGCTTTTACAAGTCTGCCCGTCTCGCGCGAAAGACAAAATTTCCATTTGTGATTGCGAATTCAGTTTATTTGCAGGGTTGATTCCTGTTTACCAGGTGAAGAAAACAGCAAAACATTCGTATGAAAGAGTTATGGATTTTTATCGCGTTAATATCCGGTGCCATTCTTCCGATCCAGGCAGGCCTGAACGCAAGAATGGGGAAATCGCTGGAAAGCCCGGTACACGCTTCCATCATTTCGTTTGCGATCGGCCTGGCCGGATTGCTGATTTATAATATTATTTCGAAAAATCAGATTTCCTGGGCAGGCATAAGATCTGCACCCTGGTACGCCTGGACACCAGGGATCCTGGGGGCCTTTTATGTTACGGCAATCATCATGGCCTTTCCGCGAATCGGCGCCGCATTGACGTTTGGGCTCGTAGTTGCGGGGCAGATGCTGATTGCCATATTACTTGATCATTTCAATGTGCTGGTTGCTCAACAACACAGCATGAATATCTGGCGTTTTTTTGGTGTGATGCTCATTATTGCCGGAGTAATCATCATCAGGAAATTCTGAGTTTTCAACTATTTTATCTACCACTTGAAAACCGGATTTTTTGTTTCAACATGATATAAATCTTTATGCGCATCTCTTTCATCTGGGTGGTAACACTTTCTCTATCATTAAGTACAACAGCAAAAGCTCAGAAACTCGCCGGTAATGAGCATTCAGTCACGAAAGGAAAATCTATTATCACACCAACCGATACCGCAGTCATTAATGCAGTATTGCAAAAGTCAAGGTCATTTATATTAAAGCCTGGTGAAGATCATAAAGATCTTGACAGCGCAATATTTCTTGCCAACCAGGCAGAAGCATCCAGCAGACAAACATCATACGCTGCAGGAATTGCGCACGCCATGATACTATCAGGGATGGCTACACGGGAAAAAGGTAACACAGACAAAGGGAAGACACTTGCAGTGCGGGCAATCCAATATTGTTCGGAACAGAAAGAATACGACTGGCTGGGTGAGGCTTATTTGCAATTGATGCATTATTACTCTCCATGGGTACCCGGGGAAATGACGGAACGCATCAGGATCATTAAGATGGCGGATTCTGCCTACCAGAAATCCGGGAACAAACAACAGCGTGGATATGCTCTTCAGAATCTTGGAGATTGCTACCAGGTCATTGGTCAGCCGCACGAAGCCCTGAAATACCTTAAACAGGCGCAGCTGATGTATGAGTCTATTGGCTACAAAGAAATTCACGGCCTCTATGATTTGATGGGTTTTTGCTACGCGGCTTATTTTAACGATCACCAGACCGGTCTTAAATACGCACTAATGGCCGCTTCACGCGCTGAAGAGTTAAATGATACCACGTCCCAGCGAGGCACTATCTACAGCAGACTTGGTCAGGTCTACTCCTACCTTTCCGACTATAAAAAGGCAGACGAATATTACGGTAAGGCATACCAGCTCTTTAAAAAATACCATGAGACCGGCAATATGTACATCGTGGGTATCAATTCTGCTTCGAATTTCGAATACAGTAATAATTTCGATTTAACAATGAAGTACCTGCTGGAAGTCGATCAGACGGAAACAGTGCCTGACTTCCTGCGTGCAGATTACGAAGCAGTGCTTTTGCAAGTGTACAATAAAACCAGGAACAGAAACAAGACCGACATCTTACTAAATTCCATTTTGAAAAGACCC
Source organism: Pollutibacter soli (assembly GCA_029269725.1). Lineage (GTDB taxonomy): Bacteria > Bacteroidota > Bacteroidia > Chitinophagales > Chitinophagaceae > Pollutibacter > Pollutibacter soli. The sequence continues at coordinate 105,985 of JARJHS010000013.1, forward strand.
ACATCAAAAGAACATCCTATTTCCATCTCAAGCCTGATTACCTATTACACAGATGCGGGCCAGTTCAACGAAGCTGAAAACTGGTTAAAGACATTTAAAACTTTCGCTGACAGAATGCCATCGGGAAAACTTGTTTTTTATGCCAGGTACTTTCAGCTTTCCACTAAAATCAGTGAAAAGAAAGGAAATTTTAAAGAGGCACTGGAAAAATTCAAGCAGTATAAAATCCATAACGATTCATTGTATAATAACAGGAAGACGAACCAGATTGCAGCTTTGCAAACCGAATTTGAGACTGAAAAAAAAGACCAGGACATCAGGCTTCATGAGCAATCAATTGAACTGCTCAACACACGAAATGTGGCGCAACAACAGGAGATCAGACAAACTAAATTAACCCGTAATGCCATTCTGTACGGATCCGCCATTTTATTGATCGTACTTGGTATGTTGTACAACCAGTACCGCCAGAAACAAAAATCAAATAAAGAGATCAACAGCAAAAATATTGAACTGCGCCGGCTGGTGGAAGAGAAGGAATGGTTACTGAAAGAGGTTCATCACCGGGTGAAAAATAATTTACAAACGGTAGTGAGTCTCTTAGAGTCACAGTCCGCTTACCTGAAAGATGATGCACTATTTGCGATCCAGGAAAGTCAGAACAGGATATTCGCCATGTCACTTATCCATCAGAAATTATATCAGACAGAAAATACTTCTTCTATTAAAATGGCTGAGTACCTTCCTGAATTGATCGGGCATTTGCGGGATATGCTCGATCCAAATAGAAAGATACTTTTTGATCTCAACATTGATAAGGTGGACATGGATGTATCGCAGGCTGTGCCTGTAGGTCTGGTGTTAAACGAAGCGATCACCAATGCTATGAAGTATGCCTTTGGTGATAACAGCGCTGGTAAGGCTGTTTTAGTGTCACTTACATGCAATGCTGAAAGCGATATTCAAATCACTATTGAAGACAACGGCCTGGGACTGCCCGCCGGTTTTGATTATAACCGCAGCAGTGGCCTTGGTTTCAAACTAATGAAAGGATTGACGGAAGACCTTGGAGGAATTTTCGGTATCAGCTCGTTCAATGGAACCAGGATAACTATTCTTTTCAAACTTAACACACCGCTAAATAAAATTGCTCCGGCATCTGAGCATTTACCTGCATATACAATTTGATACTCACCTGTATCGGGCACTCCAGTTTGCTTTTTGGTGACTGATTGAACAAACAGTGCGGTCGAAATTGCACCATAAAAGCAAGAATAATGATACTCAAAATTGTAATAGCAACTGCCGCCACAATAATTGTCCTCAGCTGTGATAAAGAGGCACAAGAAACCAATCCTGAAAAACTACTTACCCAGGAAGCCTGGATACTTTTTGCCGCAGGATACGACTACAATCAAAACGGCGTTATTGATCAAAATGAAAATATCCTGGATTTTTGTCAGCAGGACAACCGTTACCATTTTCTGAAAAATGGAACAGGTACAATTGCAGAGGGCATTCACCTGTGCGATCCTGCAACACATCACACCTTCAATTGGAAGTTTGAAAATGCGGAATCAGAAATTATAATCAATTATCAACCTTTTTCCATTTCGAAACTTAATAATGAGCGATTGCAGCTCATTACCAAGGCCCCCCCGCTTAATTCCGTCTTTTTCACAGAATACAAACATTGATTTGATCTGACAATGTAAATAGCACAAACCACAATTAAAAAAATTACCAGGTAATTATCACATTATGAGGTGTTTCAAACTTTGTGACCACAAATCAAATAACTATTATGGCCTCACAAAGCTGATCAGGAGAATGGTAATAACGGAAAGGAGTAACGAGAAGAGATAAGCTGATTTCAGTTTGAATTTTTCACCAGCCCAGATGATGAAAGAAAATACCGGAATGATAAATGTGAGTAATAATGTTGGCAGCCAGAGAATTTCATAAATGGCGTCCAGAATTTTCAGACTGTACACATTGGTAAAAAAAGCAACTACCCAGTACAATGCAATGATGATTGCCAGTATAATGAATACATTTTTTACGCCCTTCTGTTGAAAGATTTCCATATGCAAATGTTAAGGGAGATCGTGATTACTCACTACATTCAAAACCCTGACCATCTCCGGGATCAATCTGTGCTGATTTACCCTTTGACCAAACCTGGAGTTTTCCATCGGAATACCTGATGCCTGATGCGGCCTCCACCTGTGGCAATGACCAATTCACATCAATACCATTTATCGATCCTTTCACCACGGCAGAATCTTTATAATAACTTACTGTCAGTTTCGAACCATTGCCACAGGAGTATTCAACTGTTGAAATTGCTTTTGTTGTTTCGCTGTTGCATGAAATGACCATGAACGATGGGAGCAGTAATAAGAAGATATTATACCTTAACAAAACAGACTTGCCCATACACCTGTTTTTTAAAAATGAGAGGCTCTCTAAAGTTAATTCAAATTTTCTTTTAATCCAGGATGAATGATATAGTTGTACTGCAAAACCCAGGTAACAGGATTGTTCTGTCCTGAAACCATGTCTTATGGTTACATAAAACGGGATCAGCTGTCGTAATCGATTTTCTGATACCGGGAATTACTAAAGTCCCGCCATTAAACCTCCTTCAACTGTTATCCCTGCTTGTTTGCCGTGGGTCTCTACAACTCATAGGTTGCGCAAAGATCTGGTTCGGGCTGCCTTTCGAACAACGAAGAACGATCAACGATGAACGCCGCGAGTTCTCACTTCATCTGCAATCCCCATTTAACCATCCTGCTTGTATATACATGTTAATGGCTTTATTAAAAAATTCCGCTATTTTCATGATGAATTATAATGAATTCAACATGAGTGATCTATTCAAAAAGACAAAAGTTTTTGCTGAAGGTCTCGATCATCCTGAAGGCATCGCTGCTCATCCGGACGGATCAGTATGGGCAGGCGGTGAAGCAGGTCAGGTATATCGAATTTCGCCTGAAGCCAAAGTAAATATCATGGCCGATACCGGCGGATTTGTACTGGGACTTGCGTTTAGCCCTGGCAGTGAGTGGCTGGCGCTTTGCGACAATGGAAAGAAATGTGTATGGAAACTGGACATGCGTTCCATGGAACTGGAGAAATATACTGAAGGAATTGCAGGTTCAGGGTTTATGCTTCCCAACTACCCCGTATTTGACAGTACAGGGAATCTTTATGTATCCGACAGTGGAAACTTCAACGAAGTCAACGGAAGAATTTTTAAAATTCATTCGAATGGTGATTCTGAAATTTGGCATAACGGGCCTTTCAGTTTTACAAATGGAATGGCACTTGATCAGAAACAGGAATGGTTGTATGTTGTCAGTTCCTGGTTGCCTGGTGTTGAAAGGATCAGGATTAATGCTGATGGATCAGCAGGTATGAAAGAACTTTTTTGCACACTTCCAAAAACGGTGCCTGACGGTATCGCATTTGATGTTGATGGAAATCTTTATGTTACCTGTTATACGCCAAATGTGATTTATAAAGTCACGCCTGATAGATTTACAACAGCAATCGTCGAAGACTGGGAATCACATACGCTTTCAAACCCAACGAATATCGCATTTGGAGGAAAGGAGCTGGATCAGTTATTTACGGCTAATCTTGGCCGTTGGCATATTACAAAAATCGATATCGGTGTAAAGGGTTTACCTCTTGTTTCACATCACAAAAGATAAATAATGAATTTCGAAAATAAAACGGTGATCATCACCGGTGGTGCTAAAGGCATTGGTGCTGCCTGCGTAAAAAACTTTCGTCGAAAAAATGCAAATGTTGTCATCCTGGATATCGATGAACAGGGTGCTGAACTGGCATCGGCAGCTGACGACCATGTGTTGTTTTTGAAGACTGATATTACTGTTGAAGCAGAAGTAAAAAATGCCATTGACTATGCTGCAAAAATATTTGGCGGTATTGATGTGCTGGTGAATAACGCAGCGATCCAGTATTATGCAAGGGTGACAGAGTGTACCGTTGAGCAGTGGGATAAAACATTTGCTGTCAATGTTCGGGGCGGATTTCTCTGCGCGAAATATGCGATACCGTACATGCAGAACCGCGGCGCTGGTGTTGTGATTAACATGTCAAGTGTACAGGCGATAGTATCTCAATCACAGGTGGCGGCTTATGCATCATCAAAAGAGGCGCAGTTAGGTTTAACAAGATGTATTGCGATAGACTATGCGCCGGAGATCCGATCGGTAGCCATTTGTCCCGGTTCAGTAAATACTCCATTATTTCAAAGTCTGATAGCTCAATCAGCTGATCCTGCATCCAGCCTAAGAGAAAGCGAGGAAATGCATCTTGCAAAAAGATTGGCCGATCCGGATGAAATTGCAGAATTCGTTGCCTGGCTATCCTCCGATCACGCAAAATTTATTACCGGTCAGGCATTCAGGATTGACGGAGGATTGGGGATAATGATTCCGGGAAGCAAGAAGTAGTCAGCGTGCATTTTTGCCTATTAAACTGAATCAGTTTCTAACAAACCTGGGAGGTCTTAGACCTGCCAGGTCTATAAAACCTGGCTGGTTTAGAAGAGCTGCCAGGTTTAGAAGAGCTGCCAGGTCTTACATGCTAAAAAGTCCAGCCCCGGGGGGCAAAATTCCTTTTGAAAGCGACAACTGACATAGTATTTCATCCGCGGATTAAGACCGGGAGTGCAAAAACCATAGTGGTAATAACTAAATCGCTTCGAAAATGCCAACCTGGGAGGTCTAAGACCTCCCAGGTCTATAAAACCTGCCAGGTTTAGAAGAGCTGCCAGGTTTCTGAAACCTGCCAGGTTTTGAAAACCAAGCGGTAGTAATTTGCTTAGGAAAGGACAACCACAACAGGTAAAATTTGCCGGCTGTTTAAGCCTGTGAAGCGTTCTCATAAAAGTTAGAAACCTGCCAGGTTTAAAATCATTTCATCGCCTTGAGCCTGGTCTTTTTCGCATCCTCAACTTCCTCCATCAGCATTTTTGTATACAGCTTGCTCGATTTCTGGATACTCTTGGGCTCATCAGATTTGGACTGGATCGACATCAGAATTTCTTCTGTATTGGCATCGTATAAATTGCTCTCAACGAAATAGGTCTTCTCCGTTTCATAATAACCGGGGGAATAATAAGTTGATGCATATCCCCAGTAAGAACCAAATGTCCCGTAGTGAACATAGGAAGGATAAACAGCATAGGGAGAGTAAATTCCGCCGCTTGCAGGGATATACCGTGTTTCAGATTTCTGATCAACTAATGCAACGGTCAGAATTGCGTCACAACCCAGGTTTTTCATTTTTTGAAGAAAATAAGCTTTATCTGGGATATTGGTAAACCCCGGCAATGGTCCGAAAGTAGCAATACTGGTATGGGCTGTAAGACCTTTCGCTCTTGCTGCATCCAATAAATCACTTTCCAATGCCTGTTTCATTTCCATATTATTCAGTAAAACCACTATGAATACATTTTTATATGGTTGCTCTATTTTCTTTTCTTTATTTACCCAAACACCCGTGGTTTTAATACCTGGCTTACATGCAGTGAACATCACGATCATCACTACAATCAATAATGGATACTTTATTAAATCATTTTTTCTAGTCAATCTTACAAAAGCAGAAATCATCCTGGTAAATTTTGATGCCCGAAATTCAGTGATTTAAATGAATGTTGAATAAAAAAATACAATTCAGCTATTGATAAAGTCAGAAAACAATACGCTTAAACCATTGAAACTGTCCATACAATTACACAAACAGACTGGATTTACTCATCCCATCCCCCTTATTTCTATAGGGCATGGCATTTGATTTATAGAAGCTGAACAGAACAGTTAATCAGATCTGTATTCAGAACAGATCGGTATTTAACTGTAAAATTTAAATATATCTGATTTAGAAGAAAGCAAATCCAAAGATCTGTACACTTTAAGAAAAATCCACACCCTTCTATATAGCGGAAACTTCTTTAAGTAACTCCGTATAGGGCTTCGCCCAAAGCACCTGATTTTTCAGGTGCTTTTTTTTAGTGGGGAGTAAGGAGATGGGAGGCAGGAGAAATAGTGAGAAGCATTTAGCCTACCGCACCTTAGAATTATAAATAAGATCTCAAATCATTTAGGGTATAGCTGGGTATATAAATTCAACTCAAATAATCAGAAAACGCATTCTCGATTGCCTGACGCTTTCCTCTAATACCTAGCTCTCCTGCCTCCATACTCCTGCTCTCCACTCTAACAGAATTTATTTCGAAAATATTTTATTTACTAAATATTTTAGTATATTTACTAAATAATTAAGCACTGATTTTTATCAGGGCCTTATGCCAGCAGACAAAGCACATATCATTTCAAAATTGCAGAAAGAGATCTTACCCTTGCAGGGTATCAGACATGCTCAAAAAAATATTCCTCTGAATATGGCTTTGGGTGAAATGAAATATGCTTTTCCGGAGGATCACTTTCCCTTAGGTGCCGTGCATGAATTTATTTGCGATTCGACAGGAGATCATGCCTGTACTACTGCATTTATTTCTGTGATTGTTTCACACCTCATGAATAAAAATAATATCGCAATCTGGATTGGTCAGCGCCGCACTTTATTTCCGCCAGCACTGAAGTTTTATAATATCGATCCTGACAGAATCATTTTTATCGATCTGAAAAAAGACAAAGAAATTTTATGGGCGATAGAAGAAAGTTTGAAATGCAATAGTATTGCTACCGTGATCGGAGAGATTCCGGAAATCAATTTTACTGCATCAAGAAGATTGCAATTGGCTGTTGAAGAAAGTAAGGTTACAGGTTTTATCATTCGTAAGAATCCCCGCAACCTGAATACAACTGCCTGTGTAACCCGCTGGAAGATAAGTTCATTGCCAGGCCTGATAGCGGGTGATATGCCAGGCGTTGGTTTTCCCTGCTGGAATGTAAATCTGCAGAAAGTCAGGAACGGGAAACCCGGCGTTTGGCAAATCGCCTGGGCATGGGGTCGATTCAGGTATCTGACTTCAACTCCGGAACAATCAATACCTCTTCAAAAGAAAACGGGTTAGTATGGCAGGGAGATTTGTGTCGATATGGTTCCGTTATCTGAAAACGGATTGTTTCACCATCCGTAATCCTTTACAAAAAGACAAATTACTTGTATTTGTATTACCCGATCATGGGCGTATGGTGATCAGTACAGCGAATGCATTGGCCAATGAAAAAGGTATTGTTCAGGGGATGGTACTTGCAGATGCGCGGGCTGTTTATCCCTCAATTGAAGTCATAAATGATAATCCTTCGAGTGCAGAAAAATTATTAAAAAAACTTGCACAGTGGTGTATCCGTTATTCACCTTCAGTGGCTGTAGATCTTCCGGATGGAATTATTCTTGACGCAAAAGGTTGCGCTCATTTATGGGGAGGTGAAGAAGAATACCTTAAAGATATCGTCAGCAAACTGAAGGAAAGGGGATACCAGGTTCGTGTAGGCATGGCCGATACAATTGGTGCTGCATGGGCATTAGCAAGATATGGACTGGAATCACCCATTGCCGCGCCAGCTCAGCAACAAACAATGTTACTCCCGTTGCCCGCAATCGCATTGCGCCTGGAAGAAGATGCAGTGGAAAAACTGAACAAACTTGGACTACGAAGGGTAAAAGATTTCATGCATATTCCTTCGAATACATTGCGTAGAAGGTTCGGAAAGCAGTTCATAAAGAAAATCAACCAGGCGCTGGGATATGAAATTGAAATGATCATTCCTGAAATTCCTGTGGTTACCTACCAGGAAAGATTACCCTGCCTGGAACCAATATCAACCGCTACAGGAATTGAGATTGCATTAAAAAAATTAATCGAAAATATTTGCAGCCGATTGATCAAAGAGGAAAAAGGGCTGCGCAAAGCAAAATTCAAAGCCTTTCGTATCGATAATAAAATCGAAGAGATTGAAATCGGTACCAACAGACCTTCATCAAATACAAAACATCTTTTTAAACTTTTTGAGAACAAGCTGACAGAAATTGAACCAGCATTGGGCATCGAACTTTTTATTCTTGAAGCACCGGTTGTGGAAGATATTTCAATACTGCAGGAAAATTTATGGCTTACATCTCCTGGCCTGAATGATGTAGCGATTCCAGAACTGCTCGATCGTATATCAGGAAAGCTTTGCAATAGCGTGATTCGAAGGTTTGTACCTGACGAACATTATTGGCCGGAGCGTTCCTGTAAAGCTGTTGTTAGTCTTGATGAAAAACCAGCATCCGAATGGCCTACACATAAACCGCGACCAATTCAATTACTATCGCCTCCGGAACTGATCGAAGTAACAGCACCTATTCCGGATTATCCACCTATGTTATTCCGGCACAAGAGTGTATTGCATAAAATAGTTAAGGCGGACGGACCTGAAAGGATTGAACAGGAATGGTGGTTGCAGGACGGACAGCATCGGGATTATTATTATGTTGAAAATGAAACAGGACATCGCTTCTGGCTATTCCGGCTTGGACATTATAATGAAGAAAAGAATTATCAATGGTTTTTGCATGGATACTTTGCTTAGTTGGAGGCAGGAGATTGGAGGCAGAGATTTAGTAAACAGTAATTAGTGACAAGTTTAAAGGAAAATGATTTTCAGATGTACAATCGACTATTCTTAGGTAAAATTGTTCGATTACTCTTGTATAAAGCCAAACACTTTCTTCACAGAATACATTACAGGATTAATGTTACAGGTAATCAAAAGTTGAAACTGATGCCTGTAACTTTTTCCCTAACACCTAATTCTCCTGCCTCCAATCTCCTGCCTCCCCACTCCTGCTCACTATGAAATACACTGAACTCCAGATCACTTCCAATTTCAGTTTCCTGCGTGGGGCATCACATCCCCATGAACTGGCGGAACAGGCCTGGGGACTGGGGTACAAGGAACTGGCAGTAACTGACAGAAACACACTTGCTGGTATTGTACGTGCGCACGCAACAGCAAAATCATCGGGCATCAGACTTATTACGGGATGCCGGCTGGATTTACTGGATGGATTGAGTCTGCTGGTTTATCCTGCTAATATCAAGGCTTATTCGCAATTGTGTGAGTTGCTGAGCAAAGGAAATTTAAGGGCAGAAAAAGGAGAATGTCATTTATACAAACAAGACGTATACGAATATATCAAAGACTTCAAATGCATAGTTATTCCTCCCGATAAGTTGAATGCAAATTTTGAATTCGACTCATCTTTTATCACTCAGCTGAATGAATACCGCGATGTATTAAATAAAAATCTGTACCTGGCTGCAACAAGGAAATACCAGGGCAATGATGCAAAATATTTATACCAGTTGAATGAGGTATCGATACGATCCGGAGTACCCATGATTGCAACAAATGATGTGCATTATCATGTTGCAGAACGAAGACAATTACAGGATATCCTTACCTGTGTACGCGAAAAATGTACGATTCAGAATGCTGGATTCAGATTGCATCCTAACGCCGAACGCTACCTGAAAGATGAAACGGAAATGAATCGTTTATTCAGGCAATATCCTGATGCAATCAGGAGAACGCAGGAAATTGTTGAGGCCTGTACATTCTCGCTCGATGAATTGAAATATGAATATCCTGAAGAAATAACAACAGAAGGAAGAACGCCACAGGAAGAGTTAACTCTTCTTGCCTGGAATGGTGCTGAACGTGCTTTTGGAGAAAAGCTGGATGAAAAAACAAAAGCTGCCATTGAATATGAACTCAGGTTCATTGAAGAAATGAATTACGCATCCTATTTTCTAACCGTATATGATATTGTAAGATATGCCAGGGAAAATGATATTCTATGCCAGGGAAGAGGCTCGGCAGCTAATTCAACCGTTTGTTATTGTTTAGGAATTACATCTGTTGATCCAACAAAATTTGATCTTCTTTTTGAAAGATTTATTTCGTCAGCAAGAAATGAACCGCCTGATATTGATGTTGATTTTGAACATGAGCGCAGAGAAGAAGTGATTCAGTATATCTATCGCAAATACGGAAGAGATCGCGCAGCAATCGTTGCCACAGTTACTCAACAACATCAGAAAGGAGCCATAAGAGATGTTGGAAAAGCCATGGGTTTATCAGTAGATACTATTAATAAACTTTCATCTTCTATCTGGGAATTTACAACAGAATGGTTCGAAGGAAAACGAATTAATGAACAGGGTTTTGATCCGAACGATAAACACCTTTTGAAAGTTCTTCAGCTTACAGAACAGTATATGGGTTTTCCGAGACAATTGGGGCAACATACCGGAGGCTTTGTAATTACGCAGGGAAAATTATCTCATTTATGCCCGGTATTGAATGCAAGAATGGAGGACCGTACCTGCATCGAATGGAACAAAGATGATATCGATGTACTTGGCTTTATGAAAATTGATGTGCTTGCACTTGGAATGTTAACCTGCATCAGGAAAGCTTTTGATCTTGCAAAAAAACATTATAACCGTGATTTTACTTTAGCCAATATTCCACAGGATGATCCTGAAGTGTATGACATGATCTGTCGTGCAGATACCATTGGCGTTTTTCAGATTGAAAGCCGAGCTCAGCAAACGATGCTCCCACGACTGAAGCCTAGGTGTTTTTATGATCTTGTAATCGAAGTAGCGATTGTTCGACCGGGACCAATACAGGGAGACATGGTGCATCCTTACCTGAGAAGAAGAAATGGTGAAGAAAAGGTAGAATATCCATCAAAGGAACTGGAAGATATTCTGAGTCGTACACTGGGCGTTCCACTTTTCCAGGAGCAGGCGATGAAAATTGCAATTGTTGCTGCAGGATTTCTTCCATATGAAGCGGATGAACTTCGTCGCAGCATGGCAACGTTTAAAGCACGAGGGGAAGTTACAAAATTCGAACAGAAATTGATTGAAGGCATGACTAAAAAAGGATATCCGGAGGAATATGCAGCAAGGGTATTCAAACAACTGGAAGGTTTTGGCAGTTATGGTTTTCCTGAAAGTCATGCCGCGAGTTTTGCTTTGCTCGTATACGTTTCCAGCTGGATCAAATGTTTTTATCCGGATGTTTTTGCCTGTGCATTACTTAATAGTATGCCGATGGGTTTTTATCAACCTGCTCAGATTGTTCAGGATGCACAGAAACATAATGTGATGGTAAGACCTGTTGATATCAATCATTCATTCTGGGATAATACACTTGAAGAAAAATGCGGAGAGTATTTTGCTCTTCGACTTGGATTCCGGCAGGTGAAAGGTTTACGTGAAGAAGATATGAAAGTGTTGATAGAAAAAAGAAATGGTGGTTACCCGGATATCAATTCGTTGCGTGAAGGAGGAATAACTGAGGCAACACTTGAGCGTCTTGCTGATGCTGATGCATTTCGTTCGATTGGTCTGGACAGAAGACAGGCTTTGTGGGATATAACGAACAGGCACGATCGTCCGTTTGCTTTATTTAAAAATCAGCCCACGGATGAATCAAAAGAAGAAAAGGTAACATTACCTGCGATGAGTGTATCTGAGCATGTAGTACATGATTATAGTGCAGTATCCCTTTCATTAAAAGCACATCCGGTAAGTTTTATACGAGAGAAGCTGAATATGTTAAGGGTATTGTCAACAAAAGAAATGAATATAAAACCGGATGGTGAAAATGTAAGTGTTGCCGGGCTTGTATTGGTCAGGCAAAGACCTGGCACTGCAGGTGGTATTTGCTTCATGACGATTGAAGACGAATTCGGATTTGCCAACCTGGTCATTTTTGAAAATCTTTTTGAAAAATTCAGAAAAGAAATTCTGCAATCCAGGTTGATCATGGTTGAAGGAAAACTACAACGTGAAGGAGAAGTAATTCATGTCATCGTAAAACGTTGTCATGATTTTTCAAAACTGCTTCGGAAGCTGACTTCAAATAATAATGAAGATCTTCCGATACTGACTTTGTCAAGAGCCGATGAAAAAACAGTTCCACCAGGTCAGAATAAACGATCGCAGATCAGGGAAGAAGCGCAGGAGAAGGTGTTCCCGGAGGCGAGGAATTTTAGATAGGCACTAGTAAGAAGGCAGTCTCACTATTAGCGCGACGCTATGTTTTTATCCAAAATAACTTGAAAATTTAGATCGTTAATTTTCAACTGCAAGTTTTCAAGCTATATAGCGATAGGGAACAACCGGAACCCGAGCGTATAATTGTTTTATGATTAAATGAATTGAGCGATTCTTTGTATTTTCTTTGCGGGCTGTTAGCTTGGCTGTTGCTTTGCGTTTTGACTTAGGTCAGGCAATAATAAAAAGTCTCTGTATTTTCTCTGTGCAGTTAACTTGCCTGCTGCTCTGTATTTCGACTTTAGCCGGGCGACGGGAAAGAGGCAAATGGAAACAGCGGCATTTGATAGCGTCGTATGTAATATAATCCCCAATAATGCTTTCTTGGATTAGATGCTTATTATAATCAACCTGATTTCCAATCAATATAAAAAATTGAAACCGATCTGTTGCCCGCTGCCTGTTGCCTTGTATTGCCTATTGCCTTTTTTTCCCTATTTTATGGAAAATTAAACCCACTGCATCTACCAGAAATGTTATCAACTGACCGGCTGTTGCTGTGCCTGTTTTTGCCCCTTTGTTCGCTGGGGCAGGAATTGACGCATCAAAAAGTGGTTACCCTTCTTCCTACCAATGATCATCACTGGTTGAATATCGGGACAGGAATTGTTCTCCGTAACAATTCTGACTATTACCTCGTCACAGCATTGCATGTTGTTGCTAAAACTCCAAAAAAGTTTGAAAAATACTGGCCGAAATCGACGATCGATCATTCTTATAAATACCTGCATTTCGGTTCCGAATACCCGAAAATAAAGTCTTCATTCTTTATCAACCTTGTCGATTCGATGACAGGCGAGGCCAATTACCGCACATTTTCTCTTTCTGATAAGCTACTTGATATCGCCATCATCAAACTGGATGAAAGCGATTCTGCTATGCATTTCATGTTTTCCAAAGCAATCGAGATCACTGATATCGACACCAGTACAGAGCTTTGTCCGGATCAGTATCTGCAGGTTATCGGTTCATCTCCTTATAAAACCAGGCAGTGTAATTACTATGCCATGAATCCGAGAAACGACAGGGAGAATCCTGCGATTTTCAAATTCGATTTCGAGAAAACGGAAATCGATCTCGCTGGTTCATCGGGGGGAATTGTTTATCGCAAAGATGATTTTGAAAAACAGACCCCCATCGGCATCCTCGTCGCCGCCGCAGATGACGGTAGTTTTGGACTCGGCATACATCTTCGATTTGTACATAATCTGATCAGGAACTGGGATTAAAAGCAGCCGGGAACCGGAAGTCTAAACCTCGGAATTAAATCAATACTGCTTTTTCAAATGCAGGTTGTGGATATCTGCTGCCTCGGCTGTTCGTGTAACCTCTAACCGAAAACCAACGTCAAACTAATCCCGTTCGGGAGAACTACATTCACTAAACTTGCAGTTAAATTGATTCGTATGAAAGGATTTTTCTTAAGCGTCGGACTATTTCTTATTTGCATTTCTGCAAACGCACAAAGCGCGCAGTCGAAACTGGATGAATTGATGTCTGCTTATGCAAAGCAGTACAAATTCAATGGTGCTGTACTGGTGTCAAAAGGCGATCAGATTTTATTGAACAAAGGGTACGGTATACAGGATGCCGCGGATAAAATCAATAATGATTCAGCTACTGTATTTCAGCTGGGATCCATTACAAAACAATTCACAGCCATTATGATCCTGAAACTACAGGAACAGAAAAAACTGAATATAAATGATAAACTGAGTAAATATTTTCCGTCTTATCCAAAAGGCGATAGCATCACGATCAAACATTTACTCACTCATACTTCAGGAATTTACAGCTATACGAATGATGCGACATTCATGAACAACGAAATCACCAAACCCTTAAACCGCAAACAGGTGATGGCGTTGTTTGAAAACAAACCATTGGAATTTTCACCGGGTACAAAATGGGAATATTCCAATTCTGCTTATATATTGTTGGGGTTTATCATTGAAGATGTTACAAAAATGACATATTACCAGGCAGCAAGAAAAATGATTTTTCAACCGCTGGGGATGACGCATACCGGTTTTGATTTTACGAATCTTTCTGTCAGGGAAAAGGCGGTTGGATATATGCGAATCAACGAACAGGTTCAGGTAAAAGCGCCCATTGTTGATTCATCCGTTTCTTTTTCTGCAGGTGCGATGTATTCAACGACCAGCGATCTTTATAAGTGGTATCTCAGTTTGAAAAATAATAAAATCATTTCTGCTGCTTCGAAACAAATGGCTTCTACGCCAGTGCTAAACAAATACGGTTTTGGCCTGGGGATTGACTCGGTTGATGGAAAACTTCGCATTGCTCATGGTGGTGGTATTCATGGCTTCACAACAAATATATCCATAGTACAGGCTGATGGAATCTGTATTGTTTTGCTGAACAACGCATCAAATTCCTTCCTGAGTACAATTACTGAAAGCATATATGCTATTCTTTATAACAAGCCTTACGAACTTCCAAAAGAACGTGTTGCGGTGTCCCTGAGCGAAGATGTTCTCAAACAATATGAAGGAGAATATGAACTGGCGCCGGGTTTTAAACTTGATATTGCTGTGAAGTCCGGAAAACTCACGGTGCATCCAACCGGTCAGCAAGAACATGAATTGTTTGCGGAGAAAACGGATTTCTTTTTCCTGAAAGTAGTTGATGCACAGATTGAATTCAAAAGAAATACGGCGAATGTGGTTGAAAGTCTTGTATTGGTCCAGGGTGGCAGAGAAATGCCAGGGAAGAAAATTAAGTAGTAACTTGAGTTTTTCTCTTTAGTTAGATAAATTTTTGATTCTGAGAGTTCCCAAAAATGGGTCGAGCCTCACGGCTCTTGTTTTCGCTATCGATCCGTTGCGGCGGATTGAAATCCGCCGTTATAAGATTGGTCGAGCCTGACGGCTCTGTATAAATTTACAGGAGGATTTTTCAAAAGTTCAGATTCAGTTTCGCTGCAGACTTTATTTCTATCAAGGATTCTTTTGGAACCATCAGGTAAAAAGATTCGTAGGATCGTATCACCATATAGATCCGTAGGATCGATTTTCTTATAACCGCGGATTTTAATCCGCGGATAAAAAAGCCAACAGTGAACCCAACTCATAAGATCCGTAGGATCGATGATATTTTGTGACCATTTAAATTGGTCGAGCCTCACGGCTCTTGTTTTCGCTATCGATCCGGCGCGGCGGATTGAAATCCGCCGTTATAAGATTGGTCGAGCCTGACGGCTCTGTATAAGTTTACAGGATGGATTTTTACAAAAGTTCAGAGTCAGTTTCGCTGCAGACGTTATTTCTACCAAGGATTCTTTTGGAACCATCAGGTAATAAGATCCGTAGGATCGCATCACCTTATAGATCCGTAGGATCGATTTTCTTATAACCGCGGATTTTAATTCGCGGATAAAAAAGCCAGCAGTGAACTCAACTCATAAGATCCGTAGGATCGATGATTTTTTGTGACCATTTAAATTGGTCGAGCCTCACGGCTCTTGTTTTCGCTATCGATCCGTTGCGGCGGATTGAAATCCGCCTTTATAAGATTTGTCGAGCCTGACGGCTCTGTATAAGTTTACAGGATGGATTTTCAAAAGTTCAGAGTCAGTTTCGGTGCAGACATTATTTCTATCATGATTTTTTTTTGGTTCCATCAGGTAAAAAGATTCGTAGGATCGCATCACCTTTTAGATCCGTAGGATCGATTTTCTTATAACCGCGGATTTTAATCCGCGGATAAAAAAGCCCACAGTGAAGCCTACTCATAAGATCCGTTGGATCGATGATTTTTTTTTGAAGACTTCTATAAATACGCAATTAATCTTCCACAGGAAATAATCCCTATCCACACCATGATAGAAAAAACAGCATTGAGTTTTGAGAGTGATCTGACGGGTTCTGCTTCGCTTTTTTTCAAATGAGGTTTGAAAACCAAAACATCAAAGATGAACGCATTCAGCGCTGCCGCTACGAGCAAAATCATTTTCAGTTGAAATGTGCCGCTTTCAGCAAGTGCTTCCGCATTGGTAATAAACATCAGAATGCCGGATGGAATGACTAAAAACAATCCCCGTCGCGACCATGGCAGAAGATATTTTGCCATTTGTGAAACAGGGATTTTAAAAGTGATATTCAGCAATCGAAGATCAAATAATATTGCAGCACCGGCAACCATTACGATACCGAGGATATGTATGATTTCCAGGAAAGGATATAACCACAATGATTGCCGGATCGTGGTAGCGAGGGCACTTGCTTCTACCGACCGAAGCCACTCAGCAAGCGAAATGATCATCATTTACGCAGTTCAAATTTTGCATCTCCTACAAAAATTCTTTCCGCCCGCATTTCATTCTTGACCTTTTTGTGGGGGTAGCCGTACACCTTTACAGTATTTCCTTCCCTGAGCTTATCTGTGGGAACGTTCCGATCAATCATTCGTGAAGTAGGAGCAAGTATCACTAACCATTCGGCCTTGTCATTTTTTAGTCTGATACGTGCATGTGGATTTTCAAAAACAAATTCCGTTACGACACCTGTAAATTCAAAACCTTTCTGTTGATCATAATCCGCCCAGCCATGGTGGAATGGAACAAACGCAAATGATATAACGATCATCGCGGGGAGAACAAGTTTTTTCAGCGGTTTCATACAAAAGAATTGAAGGTGATATACAATTTACAAAAGTTTATGCTTGCCTTGTTGGGGAAAATTGGGGACATCATAGAGTTGAAAGTGGAAGGTTGTATGTTTAAAGAAAAACGGGGAAGGTGAAACGTACAACGCAGAACAAAAAAAAATGCAGTTGTAACAACTTAGGAAATTTCTACCGATGCTTGCAGCGCGTCATAGGCATTTACCGTATGTCATATTTTTTATATCACCCGGATTTTTGGAAACCTGCTTTTTACTACCTGGCAAAAGTCAAACACAGGAGAGACAGGCTGGTTACAAGCCCACAGGGAAAATACAGTGTGATTTTGCTCTTTTCGGCTGCTTCGTAAATACGCTGTTGTTTGCTCTGTGATCTGGTTTTAACTGGGAAGAAACAATGTCGGAGTCTACGGATATTCCTCAATACCACCTGTATTGTGTATTCAACCTGACTGCATCCATCTGCTCTATGCTGCCTCGTAACAACTATTTACTAATTAACTCGTAACTCCTCCTCCTCGCCTCCTGATCATACAAATGCGTAACGATCATTAATTCATCCACCTTAGTCATCGATACAAATGAATCCAGCTTCTGCTTCACCGTTGTCTGATTACCACGAAAACTGAAAGTCATCATTGAATGCAAGGCTGCTTCTTCCCCGCTGGTAAAAAAATCTCCCGGTAACTCTTCCGGAGCCTGCAATGCTTTTGGATTGCCTCTGATCACACCCGCGAACATACGCTTGAGTGATGTGGACATCAACTCCGCTTCCCCGGTGGTGTCAGCTGCAATCACATTTACTGCTGCCATGGCATATGGAGACCTGAGGTATTGCGATGGTTTGAATCGGCTCCTGTAAATCTGTAATGCATCCATCAGGTATGTCGGTGCAAAATGACTGGCAAACGCATAAGGCAATCCCAATGCTGCTGCGAGATACGCACTGTCTGTACTGGAACCCAATATCCAAACGGGAATATCAACACCCTCGCCGGGAATTGCCCGCACTTTTGCATTTTTATTATCTGCAGAAAAGTATCCCAGCAATTCCTGCACCTGTTCCGGGAAATCATAACCTGCAAAGCGATCTCTGCGCAAAGCCATAGACGTTACCTGGTCGGTACCTGGTGCGCGACCAAGACCAAGATCAATCCTGTCCGGGAACAAATATCCAAGCGTACCAAATTGTTCAGCTACCATCAACGGCGCGTGATTGGGTAACATAATCCCGCCGGATCCGACACGAATCGTTTTTGTTCCGTTGGCGATATAGCCGATTAACACTGAAGTTGCGGCACTGGCGATGCTTTCCATATTGTGATGCTCGGCCAGCCAGTATCTTTTATAACCTAACCGCTCGCAGGTTTGCGCCAGCAGCAAACTGTTTTCATAAGTGTCAGTAATCGAATAACCTTCACGCACAGTCGCCAGGTCCAATACCGAATAAGGAATTTTTTTACTCATCTGTTTCTACTATTTATCTGCCGGAAATGCATTGCAAAATTACACGATGAAGGTTTTCATCCCGGCCCGGCTATAGTCACGGAAAGCGTGAGGGAGTATAGAGGATACCAAATACAGGATAAGTTCAGAAAACTGAAAACCGAAAACCTGCCTGCCTGTCCGCCAGGCAAGACAGGCAGGCTGAAAACCTGAAGTTGTTTCACAAGTACATTGCTTAGTGTATGTTGCCTGCTGCCTAATAATTAACATTTTCCTTGATATCATCGTTGACCCGCTCACCTCAATAATCTTCAAAAAAATGTACCTTGCCTCCATCCTCCACGACGGATATTTCCGTACATAACAATCAGGTGGAGTTCTGTATTGATATTAACATTAACGTATGAAAAGTCTATTGTCCGTTTTATTCTTTTTTGTTTCCGTTCCGATGTTTGCTCAGCTCACCGTAAACGAACAATTCCAGAAAATCAATACCATGGAGCAAGCTCAAAAGTATATAGAAGCCAATCCCGGTCTGAAACCAGTGATCATGAACATTTCCTGGGGAAAGGATACAACAGTGATTGCAAAGCGTTTGCTTGGCCAGAAAAAAGGCGATGTGTTTCATGTGGGATATACCACCTATAAAGTCCTTGATTCCAAAGAAGAAGTTCAGTATCGCGCCAGCTATGTTTTTCTTGATGGCGGATCTCTTTCAAAACGTGAAATTGATTCGCTGAAAAATATCATCGTTCAGAAAGCCAATAGTGGCACTTCCTTCCAGGCACTTTCGGATCAATACACCATGGATGGTAACGAAACCCATGGCGACACCGGTTGGTTTTTTGGCGAGATGATGATGCCGAAAGAATTCCAGGACGCAGTTGCAAAAGCAAAAACAGGGGACGTTTTTTTCGTTGAAGCCCCGGAAAGACAATGGTATTACATCGTGAAAAAAACACACGACGACCAGGTTAAAAAAGATATGGTTGTCCTTAAATCGAATGGCCGGTAAGGGAAGGAAAATACGAAGTACCATTTCCGGACGCCTGATTGCGAGATGTTGAGCATGCCGCATTCAATTAAAATATAGAATTTAGTTTTCATTATTTGTGGATAAAGCCTGTGTAATTCAGATGAATAACACAGGCTTTTTTAATATTGTACGAAGCAATGAATTGTGGGAAATGGATTTAACAAAGTGGCGAACTGAATTTAAAAGTCCTTAATCGTCGTTATGCTTAAGTATTGTCATATTGACGCCACATGAAAAAATCAGGCTCTAAAAATTATCAGAAACTCTAACTTTATCACCATCAACCGCCGGCTGTTTGCTACTTACCACTTACTACTGCTATGTAAAAGGCTGTGGTGCCGAAGCGAAAGCTCAGCATTGTTAAAAGTTTCTACAAGTCAATTCAGAAATTTTCTCCACCTGCT
>JARJHS010000014.1 GCA_029269725.1 Pollutibacter soli
ACATCATTTTCAAATCGTTTCCACACCACATTCTCTTCAAATCCAATACAGGCAACAATTTCAAAGAACTATTATCTTCAATAACGCAACGCTAATGGTTCGTTGTTAGTTGTTAGTTGTTAGTTGTTAGTTGTTCGTTGTTCGTTGTTCGTTGTTCGTTGTTCGTTGTTCGTTGTTCGTTGTTCGTTGTTCGTTGTTAGTTGTTAGTTGTTAGTAACAGCCAGTTAGTTGATAGTGATTCACAACAAACAATAATTTTGTGCAGGTGAAGTCAGGAGATTTGATGTCGGTCAAACATATGACCGCGACAAATGGACTCACTGAAAAAACTGGCGTGTACAATATCTCTCGATCCTAATCGCTTCATGCATAAAAACCGTTCGCCCCTTTGTATCATGTAAAATGAGTCTGAAGAAGGAAAAGACTGAGCAATGGCATCCGTAGATTCATCCATGGGGCGCAAGCCTCTTGTTCGAATTTCTACAACTTCCTGACGAACACTTCCTGCTTCGATAAGTCTTCTAACTACATTTCTTGTTGCAATAACATTTCTTTTTTCCATCAATGTTTACTTGATTCAGGTTTGATGATTTTTATCAGTTTAAATTCAAGCGCACTTTTGTCGTTCATAATATTTTGCGGATGAAGAAATAAAAAGTCGTTTGTCCCGGAAATCATGTTTCCCATTCCATGGATTATTTCAATAATATTGATTGAATCTCCAATGTCACATGTAAGAAGATTTTTATCAGTATAAAATCTGATGTCTGTTTTTGACTTATTTTTTTTAGGAATGAACCTATAGACAGAGTCCTGCTTTTCGATACAAATAATTTTTTCTGCATGAAACAAATCATTTGCCTGTACCTTTCCCTGGATTTCTCCGATATAAAGCGGATCGATACCTATGCACTGATTAAACTTGTTATAGCTCGTAGAAAAATAAATTCCAATCGGAGCCTTATTATTCTGTGTAAGTGAAAAAACAAGTAAAAAAAGTCTTTGCGTGTATCCCGTGCCCTCTAAAGATGTTCTAGTCGTCTTTTCCGAAAGATCGTTTACCATCAGGTAATTTGATACACCATTTTGCTCTACCGGGATTTCAGAAAATGATGCTTCAAACACATACACCTCACTGATCCCCTGAACAGCCGTACTACCTCCATCCAGTTTGCTAAGCCATTCATCATTTTTCCATAAGTCAGATGACAGATTTTTTTCGGGGCTGAAGTTCATATGAACACTACTGCAGCCTGAAAGTAAAATCAGGAATATTAATGATGTTAAAGGTTTAAAATCTGACATCTCTGATATTATTATAGGTTCCTCCTAAATACAGTCTGGTCGGGTCATTATTCGGGTGCAAAGAGTTTTTTATTCGGGTATGAATGATGTCCTGTAATCCCCAGAACTTTCCATTATCATCCACCATTGCGCCGGTAATACCAATGTTTAAACCTATGTTCCTGTCGAAATTCACGCGAAGATGATAACTGGCTGTATTATAATTCGGCGGACGTTGCCTCGTGCTATCAGGTTTTATCTCACCATCATACAATGGGACCTTTATGCCGACAAGATTGGATAATTCATATAGCAAAGGTTTATATCCGGTAAACTGATCGAAACCGAATTCAACGGCATTATAGTTTTCCTCAGTATGGAAAAACAAACAAATTCCGCCGGTCCAGTACCTGTCAAATTTGTCAGCCAGCGGAATCCAATCCCATGGCGGGCCTCCATCATTATAGTAGTTTAAAGAGAATTTGTCGACATTCAAATTGACAGATGCAACCATCTGATGTCGGTTGTGATTGTTCAGAATCAGGTTTGTACCAAGCAGGAAAGCACCTCGCCTGTTGATGGATAAATTATAAAAGTCTCCGTTTTGCACAGTCCGCATCAACTTCATATAAGGCAATTCACTTCCCCATAGAAATCCTGCACTGATACTATTTGTAAAATCAATTTGAAAATCTCTTACCAAAGGGTTCAGGCTGGCACCAACGGTTTTGTGATAAACCGAGACCGATCCGCCGTAGTTCGCTATCACATCACCCTTTATCGCAGAAGCATTAAATCCTACATACACTCTGAAGCCTGGAAAATTATTTGACTTGAAAAAACTGTATAAAAAAATCTGACAGCCAAAATTAAACTGACCTCTATACTGCCAGTTCTTCTCCTGTGCACCCAGCTTACTTACATGAATGGTTACAGTAATGATCAATAAAATCCGTAGTAAAATTTTACTTTGGCAACACATCAGAATGAGTAGAATGATCCGTGAATGACAACTAAATTAGATGAGTGAGAAATTGAAACCACCCGTGTTTTCACCTCATTTTCCCGGGAGTTTTGATACATTCCTGTTCAACCGGTTTTAAAGGGGGCATGAATAGAAAAGTTCTCTAAGCACAACTGGTAAGGTTTCGCCACACTTTAATTATGCTGCCGGCAACCCAAACAATAATCGCCGTCCCTCGCCAGTGGTCCGGATTTTGAGGTTATACTATGGCAAATCTATTCTGACGATTTTTTAAAATTAAGGTTATGAAAAATGTACAACCGAAAAGAAAAGAATCAAATCCTCAGTTTAATATGAATAAGCATCGTCCGGAAAATAAAGACGATCTCGATAGTCGCGAGGGTGAAGAACAGTTATTCAAAGGAGATGACACTACACACAATAAGAAGGAAAAGAAAAATTCCAAAACCAGTTATTCCAAATAGCTATTTTTGAATTTTTATCCGGAGATATCCATGATGTCTCCGGATTTTTTTGCCCTTTTCTAAAGAAAACGTAGGCAAACCGACTTTATAAATCGCAATATTGCGATATATTTGCAATAACCAAACCAGCTATATTCACGTTGCTGATATTACATGCAAAAAATGCAAAAAGGAATCATCATCCAACCTTTTATTTCGAAGCAGCGGGAAGAAATAATCAGCCTGTTGCGATCAGAAAAATTGCCAACAAATGATCTTGCGGACGAGCTGACCCATTTTTTTGTTGCGATGGAGGATGACCGGGTAGTCGGAACGATCGGCCTGGAACTTTATGACAACAATGGACTGCTCAGGTCCTTAATGGTGAAACAAGGATACAGAAATTACAACGTTGCTGGTTCATTGATTAATGAGCTGGAAATCCTGAGTAAAAATCTTCGTCTCGAGAAACTCTACCTGCTAACAGAAACAGCAGAGAATTATTTTTCAAAAAAAGGATATGTCCGAATAGAAAGAAAAGACGCACCTGCATCTTTACAAAAATCATCAGAGTTCAGTCATGCGTGTCCTTCAAGTGCAGCGCTAATGGTGAAATCGATTATATAGTTCGCTGATAAGAACATAAATCGTCTTACAAGACTATGAGAGCAAAGAAGATCCTTTTTATGGTATAGAGAACTCCAACCGCAGCCACGTGGCAGAAGCTTTTGCGAGGGGTCCGGGTCAGGTGTAAATGTCAATCCAAAAGCGATTGCTTCGATGGCTGAGCTTAGTTTCGATCTTACAAAACAATTGTCTGAAACTCTCCACGAGGTAAAAACCTTTGCTCCCCCTATTGCTGTGGTAATTATGGGTTGCGGTGATGCCTGTCCATGGATGCCTGCTAATGATCACGACATAACAGAAAATTTATTTCCGCTATCAATGTCGTGCATAACCCAACTTATGATTTACCCACAGATAATTGTTGGTTTTATTCCGAAGTATGAATAGTAATGCGGCTGAAGCTATCAATGAAAAAGGGAAAGCTGATCCAATCCCCAACGGCGCAATTGCTAAAAGAAAAACGATTGCAGCAATGCATCCGAGTTTCAGAATTCTTCCTTTTAATAACATGCTGATCGAGATCATCAACTGAGAGATGGCGATTGTACTGATCACAGCGGTGATATGCCTGCTGAACCAGCCAAGTATAAAATCGCTGTATAATTTTAAGAAACTCATTTCGGCATACTCCAGATAGACGTTGGGATCATTATGTGCAGTTCGCCAATTCACCCATCCTGCCCAGGCAAAAAGTAAAAAGAATAGAAATCTTGATATCCGCGGTGTCTTCCATGCTGTGAGAAGCAACACGATTGCAGCAAGATTTGACACAATGTATGCCATCATGTAGGCGAGATTTTCAAACCCTTTCATGGCGAGGGGAATTTAACAGTTTGCAATATTCACAACAGATAGCGAAGTACATCAGTATTATTACGCTATCGTAATCAAACTTAAAACGAAGAAAAAGCAGATGATATGACGACGATTAGCGGTAAAGATGATATTGATCAATCAGGATTAGGCATGCAATACTTTAATTCTCTGATCCTTGCATCGAAGTTCTGTTTCAGAACCGGCGTTATTGGCTGCTTTATTTTATCCGGGTAAAGATCGCAGTTGAGTAAGGTGGTATTGACAAGAATATCCTCATCGATAATATTTTGTATCCTGATAACAAAATTTGTCGAAACCTTCGAAAGTGAATGCCAGCAACAATGCCAAGAATCCAGACAATGCATTTCCTGAAGCGACGGGAGCTATTTCTTCTTTCGGTTAAGGCAATGAACTCGTTGCGCATCCTGCGTCAGGGCATTATTAAACTATTGCAATCGCAATATCAAAAACAAGACGCTATTGTCCCTAAGCAATCACCCAGCATACACAAACTGCAATTACACTTATTTTGAAACCCAAAATCTTTCTCAAAAAATGTTATTTATGCAGATATTAAACTTTAAACCATAACCGGAACAATTAGGACCAAATCGTTTTGCTCTAGTCGCAAATAAAAAATGGCCTCCTTATGATTGGAGAATGGATAGTCGGAGATCTCAAATTAATAGCACTCCCGCCACAAACTAAAAGGATCCAGACCAGTCTTGAATATAAGTCAAATTTTTTCCAAAACATGGGACGTTAATTCTCCTATATATATATGGTTGTTACTTTCAATTTTAGCATGATCTATTTTGTTGACAATGATCAGAGATATAATAGTAATTATAAACGGAATAAAAGCAAATAAAATTAGCCTTACCCCGGTCTTTCGATCAATATCATTATTGAAGATCGCACGCCTTATAATTGACACTGGGAGAAAAAAAATAATTAATAGAGTATAAGTAAAAATCAAAAACATTCCGCCAAACGAAAGACTATCCTGAATGAAATTTGTATGGTCATCAAGCGCTCCAATGAGAAAGCATATCCATGACCAGCCTAATATCAAAAAAGTTGTAGAAATTTGCGACGTAAAAGTAAAAAAACTAAAATTTGAGAATAATTTTCTTTGACTCTGATTTTTTGAAAAAAACTGGCTCAAAAAATGAACAAAAAATAAGGATGTACATGTAATGGTGAAAATTAAAATCTCCAATTCGAAATCTGATATAGCGTAGTATTTTCTACTTTCTTTTTGAATTAAAACTTCTTGTTCATTGAAATCGACCTGAGGAAGGGTTTTGACAATAAAATAAAAAATGAACAATGTTATGGCTAAAAAACGATATGGATGATGAGTCGGTTTAATTGTATGAGTATTTTTCTCTTTGCTGAAAATCAAATCGCACAAAGCATTCTTGTCAAATCGAAAAAATAATGTCATCACAAAAAAATAGTTTCTTATTTCCGAAACGACAAGATTGAAAGTTTTACTCATAAAAGAAAATTAACTACATTTCCTTTACTGCTTCCAGAATAAATCCATTCTTAAAACCAAAAATTATTTAAATATTTAAGAGCTTGAATTAAATTTATTTACTTTTATTTTTATTGACTAGCTACTTAAATTTAGATACCTACTACTTTCAATTGCTGAGTTATTAAATTTATTTACCTGACTTTTGATATAATCATCCAGTTTTTTAAGAATATTTTTTGTTTGTTCGTCTCTTACTGCGCGAACATAACGGTCATTCACAATATTCGGGTATTGGGAATTGTCCAAGATTTTATCTTTTGCAGTTCGGCTCCTATTTTTTTGGTAATAGTAATTAAGTGCTTTGTTGTAAGAATCAATCACATTAAAGCAAGTTGCTGAAAATTGATTAACTAGAATTTCAATTTCACTTAGTGACGAATCATGATTTGATTGCCGCACAGATTGTAATAAATCATTTCGATCAAGTTCATTGTTCACTCTATTTTTTCTAGTTTGAATGTTCTTAATAATCTGTGACACATCCTCTGCGGAAAAGGATCTAAACCTATAATTGAAGCTACTAAAATCCTCCATCAACATATCTAAAGTTTCATTGATGTGGCCAAGCGTATCACTTAACCGATGAAAAATACCAGCTAAACCATGAGCTGTTTGAATGGAGTCCAAAAGTGAATTCAAATTTTCTTTTTTTAACAAGTTTACCTTAGGTTTGGTGACATAAAAAAATTGATTTGCAGCTTGTATATGAGTTGGATCACTATACTGAAGATCTGTCAATTTGTATATTTGGCTGCTGGCTTCAGTTAGTATTTCAAGTTCGAAAAGGGACCGTTGCCTTATATTTTCCTCAGCTTGTTGCCGATAAAATAAATAGAAAGGTGCCACTAAAGAAAATAATCCTAAAAACTTCACAACATAGTCAGCAACTTCTTTTGGAGAAAATAAAGGAGAAACATGTTCACGAGTGATCTTTTTTAAAATCTCTTCATTGTTCACTATTTCGTATTCTCGCCTCGTTTCGCGCCATTTCATATTCAACTTTTTAATAAGTTAATTTATGGAATTGTATCAATTACTGCAAATAAAATCACATAGTGATGTTTATTATCCTTGAATGTTGATGAAAACTTTTTAAAGAATGAGGCTTGCTGATACGACCGGTAAAGACGAAATATTTCTCCCTTGCCAGGGGTCAAAATAAAAAGACGTTTGGGAGCAAGAATGAAAAGGAAAGATGATTACAACTAATTGCTAAGAAGCTTATAGTCTTTGGTAAGGGGTAGGCTTTTAAAATACCCTTTCCTGGTACTAGGAAGCATTTCTTAGTAATTCTTACCGATAGATTTTTTACAAACGTCAAGAATATCTTCAAACTAGTCTTATTGACTACACTGAAAATACTTTTTAATTTCTGACGACTGATTTTCTGTATGCGTAACAGAGTAGAAGAACTCTTACCTCATTCCAATTCTATACCGAGTCGCCTTTCATTGTCTTTCAGAATTATTTCGCCGTAAACGTTTTTCCGTCCGGCCCTACTCCGGTGATGGTAATACTTTTCCAGTTGGGAGGCAGGGTTGATTTAATTTGTACTATCCCTTTTGGTGTTATTTCCAAACCGCCGAAGCCCATCATCACACTTTGTAAGATGCCGCCTGCGCCTGTAGCGAAATAAGGGTTTGTTCCTCCCTTTGTTTCTGCAATTACCCTGAACGGCGGTTTTATGTTAGGCAGGTATGCATCTTTAAACCAATGCAAAGCTTTCTCTTTGTTGCCCAATCTTGCATGCAACAACGTGAAAATCGCCTGGGTCATTGCAGGAGTTCCTTCATCGGGCACACGGGTTTCATAATATTCAAGATCTTTTTTGGCCTGTGCGGGATCGTTTACTTCTTTCAATGGATAAGCCAGCAGGTTTACATCTGCCTGCTTGATGCCCTCGCCTTTGTACGAAGCATGCTCTCTCGTAACACCATTTTCCATTTTCAGTACCGGGATATTATTCGCAACATTCATCCAATCCGGATTCGCTGTAACATTCAACAGTTTCGCAGCTTCCGTTGCGAATTGAAGATTAGCCCTGGCAGCGGCATTGGTGAATGCATTATTATCGACGTTCTCGGCCCACTCATCCGCGGCGACAACATTTTTAATATCATATTTTCCAGGACCATTTCTCTCCACACGACTTGCCCAGAAATCGGCAGTTGCAGAAAGTATGGGCCAGCCTTTTTCACGCAGCCAGTTTTTATCCTGCGTTACACAATAGTAATTCCATGCGGCGATGGCTACACACGCTGTGATATGATGTTCGAAAGGTCCGCTCAAAGCCCATACCGGAGTTTCCTCTACACCTGTTTCAGCACTTTCCCAGGGGTACATAGCTCCTTTATATCCTTTGCTGAATGCATTTCGTTTCGCTGCTTCCAATCTTTGAAATCGGTACTCAATCATGCTTTTTGCTATTTCAGGATGCAATACCAGCACAGCCGGATACATCCATAATTCCGTATCCCAGAAGACATGCCCGTTGTAACCGAGTCCGCTTAATCCCATCGGTGATGGTGATAAGGCGGTCCCCTCTCTTGTGAATGAATACAGGTGATACATCATGCTGTGTACGTCCTGCTGACTTTGCGGATCACCCTCTATCTGAATATCGCTTTTCCATAAATCATTCCATGCCTTAGTATGAAAATTGATCAGGCGGTCCCTACCCTCCAGTTTTGCAAAAATGGTGGCTCTTTCTGCTTCGTTGAGCGGATCGTCATGGTGTGCGGATGTAATTGATGAACCTGCTATCGTAAAGCGATAAGTTTCGCCGGCTTTGATCTTCCGGCTGAACTTCATCAGGTGCATATTGTTGTCCCACATTTCGTGGATCACTCTTGGTTCATGACCATGCTCTTCACTGAATAAAAAAGTGTTGCTCGCGCACATCAGTAATTTCCCCGTAGGACTTTTTGCGGAGGAGGTCAATAAACTGATCACGACATGAGGTCTGTCAATTTCATTGTAATAGTTCTGTACATCCTTCAACGCATCCGGAGCTTCCATAGCACTTGCACCGGTGATAGTGATATCTTTTTTTGCCGTAATACTGATATCCATCAAGACCGTGTAAGGTAAATGACGCAAAGAATAATAGGTAGAAGTTACTGTTGATTTATCAGCATAATCAAACTGTGTGGTGAAACTGGCTTTCTGCATGTCCAGTTCCTGTTGCATGTTCGTGGCCGACTTATTGTCGATTCGTTTACCATCTATTTCAAGGTACATATTGAGCAGGTTGAAGCTTTTCAGAAAATTGCTCACCCTTCCCCTGCCGTACAGATCATATGCGCCCGCGAGTACAACTTCCTTTACTTTGAATGGCTCCGGCGAAGAAACAATGCCAATCATACCATTGGCAACGGTGATGCCGTAGTAGTCGTTCGGATCAATGCTGGAAGCTTTTATCTTCCAGGGATCCTGAGCGGAGAGAGAATACTGGATACAGAATAGCAGGAACAGACTGGATAGAAGTTTCATAAAATAGTTTTTGAGATAGGCAAATCGATATCATTGATACACTACGTTTTTGATCAACATCTACAATGGTTGTCAAATGGTGATCATCCTGTACATTAAAATAGGGAATGTTTTGATTCCGTGATAAATGTTCAATTGATCGCAGCATTCATTCCCGCATTGTCAGGCACTTCGTGATGCAAAGAGCATTTCTTTTTGTACCTGAACCCCAATCTTTCAAGTTGGATTCGCCTGGCAGTATTATGTGAAGGACAACATTATCAGTATGCGTTATTGAAGGCAAATTCTCTTTATTATTCAATAATAGAATGCTTAATTGAGCCGGTTCCTGCACGAGGCGGCGGTGTTGTTCCCCCGGGTCATATCGCGGGATAATCATCCTGTCGGGGTCTGTCGGAACTGTACAGGATGCTCAGGATTTCTTACTGCGGCGTTGTAATGTAGTAGTTATGATGATAAACAGTACTTTTAGGACTACCATTCCTGCTTCTACATTCGCAAACACATTTTATGTTCAAACCGGATAAAAGGGTTTCGTCAATACCTTGCCATACGCAAAGGATGGGTATGATGGATCTTTTTTTAAGGGTTTTCATTTGCGTGACTGTGGCTATATGCTTATGCATTCTGCCTGCTGAGGGCCAGGTCGATACAGGAGCAACATTAACGGAAATAGGTGCAGACACCACCTTGATAAAGCCCAAAAAGATGCGGAAAGTGATGGAGGATCTCGGTGAAAGGGCAAAAGGAAGAAATATCCAAAAATTTGCAGAAACCAGAAATGCCATACGCCAGTCAGATATTATTGATCAGATAAAACGGATAACCCTTCAGGCAAGTGACTTTGTAAAGACCAGTATCGATACCGCTGCCATATGGAAAGATTATTATAATACAGATTCACTATTTCAATTGGCAGGAGAAGGCATTTTCACGAACACTGAGGAAATACAGACACATAGGAATCTCACGA
This sequence comes from Pollutibacter soli, assembly GCA_029269725.1. Classification (GTDB taxonomy): domain Bacteria; phylum Bacteroidota; class Bacteroidia; order Chitinophagales; family Chitinophagaceae; genus Pollutibacter; species Pollutibacter soli. The sequence goes on from JARJHS010000014.1 coordinate 10,167, forward strand.
TTTCTTATAAGATCATCAGCGTATTGCTGGCTAAATCAATACAACGAAAGGAGCAGGTTGATAATTACAGGAAACAACTCGCAGATTACAAATACAGGCTTGATTCACTAAGTGCTGATTCCACTCTGTATCAATTCCCTGCAGACTCCGCCACCTTTGCCGAATACCTCAACACACTTTTTCTCGCGGTAGCGGATGTTGCTCCTGCAGACAGTGCCATAATGAAATCTATTGAAAATGTGCATGGCCTGCAGATACAGTTAACATTGCAGGTGAATAGATTTAGCAAGGCGTTGGAACAAATCGATGCCGCCCGTGCAGCCCTTTCTTCCAACATTTCTCAACGCGAATATGTAAATATCTGGACACCTATCCCCTATTTACGACCATTGCCGGAAATCATATATTTCTCGAAACAAAAAAATCAGCTTGCTTTAAATTATTATGCGGAGCGTAACAAGGGTAAAATTATATTCACCGTACTGATGATTTTTTCGCTGAGTATTTTTCTTAGAAGTCTGAAGCGAAAACTCAAAGAAGAAAATGAACTAAAGAAAGATTTTACCGGCCAACTGGTTTTCAGACATCCTGTACATTCAGCTATTTTCATCGGGCTTAATCTCCTTCAATTCCTTTTTAAGGATCCACCGTTTGTATTTGCCATGATTTTCTGGATCATCTCTGCTTTTTGCCTTACTATAGTTTTCCGGGGATATATCACAAGACTGTGGACAGTGTTCTGGCTTACCATGACTTCTCTGTTTTTGCTCTCATGCGCGACCAATCTTATCCTCCAGGCGTCGCGTCAGGAAAGATGGTGGATGTTGTTGCTGGCGATCGTTGGAATAATTGTCGGAATTTATTCCCTGTTAAAAGGGAAGAGAAGCCAACTCAGGGAAAAAGGAATTATTTATTTTACGGGTTTTGTGATATTGCTGGAATTGTTTGCCGTTTTTTTCAATGTTATCGGACGGTATAATTTATCAAAAACGCTACTCACCAGTGGTTTTATAAACGTAATTATCGGTATTGAATTCCTCCGGACTGCCAGGTTAGTACATGAAATGATATTCGTGGCCTCAAAGTATTATGGCGAGTCAGAAAAAAAAGTATCTCTCATAGATATTGAAAGACGCCGATCCGGTTTACCCCCGGTATATTATGTAGTGGTGCTTACTGGTTGGTTCATTTTATTCGCGCGTAATTTTTACGCTTTCCGGTTACTAACGACCCCGCTTGAACGAATGTTGGTGGAAGAACATACCATTGCAAATTATAGCTTCACGCTCTCCAATGTTCTGGTATTTATAGTCATTATCGCGATTTCAACTTTACTCGCCCAGGTTATTTCATTTTTTACCGCTCCCAAACCTGGAACAATCCCTGACAAAAACAGTACCAAATCAAAAATGGGTAGCTGGATATTACTAGTCAGGATTGCCATTATCAGTGGTGGATTATTTTTAGCAGCAGCTGCAGCCGGCATTCCAATGGATCGGATCACACTTTTGTTAGGCGCACTGGGTGTGGGCATCGGCTTTGGCCTCCAGGAGCTTACGAGCAGCCTCATCAGCGGTATTATCATCGCATTTGAAAAGCCCGTAAACGTAGGGGATTTTGTAGAAGTCGATGCACAGTCAGGCATCATGAAATCAATCGGATTCAGAAGCAGCGTGATCACCAGCGAGGATGGCGCTAATGTCATTATACCAAATGCCACATTACTGAGCTCTAATCTCATTAACTGGACTATGAGTAATGAGAAAAGAAGGGTCGATGTGGATGTTCAGATGATGTTTGGTACTGACCTGACAAAAATTAAAACCATTTTACTTGAGCTTCTAGCATCCGATGCGCGTATCTTAAAACAACCTGCACCCGCGGTGGAATTGGTGGAATTTAAAAAAGACACTGTCAGTATCCGCGTTTATTTTTGGGTGGCAAAGGTATTGGAATGGGAATCCGTGCGTAGTGACCTGATCATGGAAATTGACCGCTTGTTTAGAGAGCATGCGTTCCCGATGCCATTGACACAGGGGTAATATCTCCGGATGCAATCATTTTGTACACTGCTCCGTCATCGACTTTGATTTTGTCGTCAAAAACAAAAATGCCTCACCTGCTGAAACGCTTTCTGCATGCTGGTACACGTTTTCACAGCACTGTGAGACAGGACCCGAACCCAATCCGGTATTTATCCTGAAATCAATTTCTTGCAAATAACTTTTAAATTGTATTATACCGGGACATTTTAATAAGGGTAGTAAATTTAACAGATGCAAAACGATTCGGTTGCTTATATAAAAATGAAAAAAGTCAGTATTAACGAAGTGCTTGATGCTGATGATGAACTGGCAATAGAAGAGCCACTGGAGATTAATGTACGATTTGAAAACAAAGGAATTCCGGTACAAAAATGTGTTTCCATTACGATGCGAACACCCGGTAATGATGAAGAATTAGGTGTTGGTTTCTTATTCACTGAGGGCATCATTCAAAAAAGAGAAGATGTTGCTGACGTAAGCAGCGCTCCGGTGGCAGGCAATAAAGTGCTCATCACTTTGAACAAAAATAAACAACCATTGCTTCAGAATGCTGAACGCAATTTCTATACTACTTCCAGTTGCGGGGTTTGCGGAAAGACGGGCATAGATGCCATCAGAACTACATCTGTCTATAAAAATGATACAGATGAAATTTGCTTACCGGCCGATTTATTTTACCATTTAAACGATGTATTAAGAAAAAAACAGGCCGTGTTTGAAAGTACCGGTGGCTTACATGCTTCTGCGTTATTTGATTTGCATGGAAATTTCACAATGCTTCGGGAAGATGTTGGCCGACACAATGCATTGGATAAAGTAATCGGCACTGCTTTTTTAAATGACCAGTTGCCGTTGAACAATTCAATTTTATTATTGAGTGGAAGAGCAAGTTTTGAATTGGTGCAAAAAGCAACAATGGCAGGAATAAAAATAATTGCTGCCATCGGGGCACCATCCAGCTTAGCAGTTCAGCTGGCAGAAGAGACAGGTATAACGTTGATCGGTTTTTTACGCAATCAGCGATTCAACATTTACTCGGGCGAACAAAGGATCAGGTTATAGCTGGTTCGAAATAAATCGATAGCATAAATGACCACTTTATGAAACTACGCATCAAAGGAAATTCAATACGTCTTCGATTGTCAAAACCAGAGGTTGAAAAGCTCGCGGTGGCCAACTATCTCGAAGAGCGTACCCCATTTGGCAACAATAGTTTTCGTTACGCTTTACAGACTACAGATGCTGCTGAAATTTCTGCTGATTTTGATGGCAGCAAAATCACTGTGTTCATCCCTGAAATCTTTATTAAAGACTGGGCGGTAAATGATGTGGTGGGGTTTAATGCAGCAATGCATGTTAGTGATACAGAATCTATATTCATTTTAGTAGAAAAAGATTTTAAATGCCTTGATGAAGCAACTGAAGACCAGTCGAACAACTATGAAAACCCGAATAAAACCTGCTGATCATGAACGATGGATCAAAACAGCCTGGTGCAGAAAATCCTGAATTATTTACCGGGTTGAAACGAAGTAAAATCAGGAAAGCAGCTGCCGGTGTGGGTGCCGTTATGTACGCCGGTAAAATGATTTTCAAAGAAGCGGGCTTTTTTCGTGGACTGAAAGCGTTGTTTCATTTAAATAAAAAGAGCGGGTATATCTGTCCGGGCTGTGCATGGCCCGACCCTGACGATGAGCGATCAGCAATAGCGGAGTATTGTGAAAATGGCGCAAAGGCTGTAGCTGAAGAAACGACTACAAAAAAATTAACTGCATCATTTTTTGCGGAAAATGCAGTAAAAGATTTAGCCCTGCTCAGCGATTATGAGATCGGCAAAAAGGGTCGCATAGCACAACCAATGTATTTGTCAAAAGATAGCACTCACTATAAAGCTATTTCCTGGAAAGATGCCTTTAAGAAAATCGGCGTTGCGTTAAATAATTTGTCATCACCGGATGAAGCTATTTTTTATACATCGGGACGTACGAGCAACGAAGCAGCTTTTTTATACCAGCTTTTTGTAAGGGAGTTTGGAACGAATAATTTACCCGACTGCAGCAATATGTGCCACGAGAGCAGTGGCGTTGCATTAACAGAATCCTTAGGTGTTGGTAAAGGATCAGTAAAGCTGGACGACTTTAATGAAGCAGAAGTAATTATAATCATAGGACAAAATCCGGGCACCAATCATCCCCGAATGCTGATTGCATTGCAAAAAGCAAAAGCGAATGGCGCTACGATCATCTCCATCAATCCCCTTCCTGAAACTGGTTTAATGGGCTTCAGTAACCCTAAGCAGGTTAAAGGATTATTAGGTATCAGTTCGCCATTGACAGATGTTTTTTTACAGGCAAAAATAAATGGCGACATGCCTTTGTTGCAGGCGATAGAAAAACTATTACTGGAAGAAGAGGAAAAAAATCCGGGCTCAGTCTTTGACCGCGATTTTATTGAGCAAAAAACAGATGGCTTTGATGATTTTAAAAAGCATTTGCAGCAGTTGAACATGGATGATCTGGTGAGATCTTCGGGTATTGACCTGGCGCAATTAAAAGAAACGGCGGAAATATTAAAAGATAAAAAGAAAATTATTGCCTGCTGGGCGATGGGCCTTACCCAGCATAGAAATGCTGTTGACACGATAAAGGAAATAGTGAACCTGTTATTATTGAAAGGGAGCATTGGTAAACCAGGTGCCGGCACATGCCCGGTCCGGGGGCATAGTAATGTACAGGGAGATCGTACCATGGGAATCAATGAACGGCCATCAAAAACTTTTTTGAAATCAATAGAAGATCAGTTCCATTTTACTCCACCTCAGCACGAAGGTTATGATGTGGTGAAAAGCATCAACGCTATGCATGAAGGGAAAGCGAAAATATTCTTTGCACTAGGTGGCAATTTTCTTTCTGCGACACCTGACACCAATTATACAGCCGAAGCATTGCGAAAATGCAAACTGACTGTTCATGTTTCCACCAAACTGAATCGAAGCCATTTGATCCATGGCGAAGAAGCATTGATTTTACCCTGTCTTAGCCGCAGTGATAAAGACATTATCAATGGAGTGGAACAATTTGTTTCCTGCGAAAACTCAATGAGTGTGGTGCAATCGTCCAAAGGAGTTCTGAAGCCAGTATCCAGCCAGTTGCTTAGCGAACCTGTGATCGTGTGCAGACTGGCTAAAGCAACTTTAGGTAACCGCAGTAAGTTGAACTGGGATAAATATGAACAACACTACGATGCAATAAGAGATGACATCGAACGCACCATTGCAGGTTTTGAAAACTACAATAAACGTATCAGAGTTGCCGGAGGTTTTTATCTGCCCAATGGTAACCGCGATGGAAATTTCGACACAGCTTTCACAAAAGCACACTTTAATATAGCAACATTTGCAGCGTTTCCAATGAAAGAAGACGAGCTGATGATGATGACCATCAGGAGCCACGATCAGTTCAATACAACCATCTATGGACTAAACGATCGCTACCGTGGTATTTTTAATGAACGACGGGTGGTATTTATGAATCAGCACGACATGAACAGCCGCGGTATAAAAGATGGTGACGTTGTAGACCTGTTTAATAATTATGACGGGATAGCAAGGGAGGCACATAAATTTATAGCAGTTGCATATCCGATTCCTCGTGGTTGCGCAGCCACTTATTTTCCCGAAGCAAATGTACTGGTACCTGTTTCCAGTGTTGCTTATAAAAGCAATACCCCGACTTCAAAACAGGTAGCTGTAATAGTAAAAAAACATACGGATAAAAATAAAGTTGATATCAATAGCAAGGTGCAGACAGAAAGTTGAACCAGTATAAGTCTGACTGCAGTTGCAGGAAAGGCTTTGGAAATTTAGTAATTCTAAACTTTATGTTGCCTGTATTTTTCCGGTCTTTGTCCGGTCAGCATTTCAAGTTCCGATAATACTGATTCAATTTTCAGGCAGATATCCTTTGTTTGTAAAAAACGCGTGCCGTCGCGAATTACATCACTCAGGAGCTGTCGTAAGTCCGCCAATTCTTTGTTTAGTTCAACAACTTTATCATCCGGCATATTGCCACATTAATACTGTTCGGTTTAATATTTTAACACAACAGGAAATTCAAATCCTCACTTCAGCTTTTTTACCAGCTATAAAAAGATGATATGGCTGATTGTGAACATATACTGATTTCCCGGTAAAGCGATTTGGAAAACACCTGATTCAACGAACACCGAATAACGATGAACCTGCCTTTGCCGGCAGGCGAATAACGATCACCAATGCCCGCCAACGGCTCACACTTTATCAGCAATCCCTAAATAAATAATGCGCAGAAATATTGGTCTCCAAAACTGAAATGAAAACTCTTCTTAAAAGACTTTTCTGAACGAGACGATCTTTTTCAGGTCGAAATTTTATAAATCAGTAAAAGTTCTATTCGTACCCCGGCAATTTAGAAAGTGACTGTGAATACTAACACAAGGACCACATTTCTTCGATACAATTGCTCGTTGAAAGGCGATAATTGGTATTCTGAAGTTACCTATTTCCCCGGACCCCCAGTGATTTAGTTTTTGACCAACCGCTTTTCATATCCAACGGCTATGAATGCTAATCATTGGTTTTGCTCTCTTTTAATAATACCCATCGCATGTTATCCTTTTAAAAATGCAATCCGGGGATATGTTCTTTAACCTCGCATGGTTAGTCTCAGTTTTCCCGGCTCGTAAAGAATTCCCATGAATTGGGATTTACAAAATGTGGTTAATGCGAAGAATGACCAACGTCATATGAATATCTGATAGTTCTTTAGTATGAAAGCTGAATTTCGACGTACTTATGCATGTTGAAGATTTAAGCGACAAAGCTTATAGTATTATAAAGTGCAACTTAAATAAATGAAAGCGCTGTTTATAAGTTTGTGTCTCGCGGTTTTACACACCTGTTTACCAGCCCAGGTAAACAGATGGACCGGAGCTGTCGACAATCGTTTCTGGGATTCACCGGGTAACTGGTCTTTGGGCAAGGTACCTGAAGAAGCTCATGATGTTGTATTTGACAATGCATCAGTAGCGCTTGATATTTCAGAGATACCGGGAGATACCGTCAGGATCAACAGTCTTTCTTTCACCAACAGCAGCTCGGTTCTATTTGTATTCGGCGCTGATTTCCTGCTGGGAAAGGAAAGCGATTCAACAGCATTTTATCTCGATCGGACCTCCTACCTGGATTTTACAGGCAAGAGCATTTCTTTTAAAAACCCTCATGTAAAATCTTCGATTGATGGATTTTGTCGTTTGACAAGAAGATACAGTAGCTTTTGTCGATACAATGCCCGGAATTCAATTACCACTATCAGGGGATCAATTTCTGATGATGTAGACACTTACGCAGGTGACGGTAACTATCAATCGTTTATTTCAACAAAAGAAGAACTGCGTTTTCTTGAAGGAGCGAGTTACAGTGGTTTCGTGGGACTGGCCGTTCCTTTAGCCACCTGGGATTCAGGAAGTATTTGCAGCATTACTGCGATTAATGATAATATCCGCAACCTCGATCAGGATTTCTGGGATTTTGGATTGTATTTTCACCAGGATATGCCTGATGACACCGGTCGTATGAACTCGAATATCAATGTAAGACACAACTTCCGCGTAGGAACACCCATTATTTTTTCCGATACCACTTCATTAATCACCATCAATACGGGCAATCTTCTTATTTCAGGACCCGAATCCGCGGTGGGTGTGAGAGGGCCGGGCGATCTCCGGATAAATGTGCTACATGACTACAGCGGTGATCTGGTGCTTAAAGCAGGGCCGGGAAAAGCAAATCTTTTTATTGGAGGAAATTATGTGGCTGGTGCATTAACCGTTGTTACTGTACCGGAAGATTCAGCTATGGTATCTGTTTCAGGAAATCTGTTTGCAGACAAGCCGATTGTTTTCTCGGCTGCGTCAAATGCCGTGGGTGTTATAAAGGTGAAAGGAAATGTTTATCTGGGTTCGGGATTATTGAAAGAGGAAGGACCAGGGAGCAGCAGAGGCATTTTAGAATTTGAAGGAACAAATCCGCAGATGCTGAAATCGTTTAAGCAGCAATACCTGGACTCTGTAGATGTAATCGTTAGGAAGGGTTCCATCCTGCAGTTTGATTCGTCTGCGCACGAAACGGGAGGATCTGGAAAATTTATAGTGGAACCCGGAGCGACACTTGGTATCAGGCATCCTGAAGGCATCAGTAATGCTGCACTAACCGGCGCGATTCATACGTCGGGTATCAGAAGTTTTGCGAAGGATGCCAATTATATTTTTAATGGAAACACCAATCAGAAAACCGGCGATGGCTTTAAAGGTGCCTCCGTTTTAACAGCCGGCATTGACAATGGTAACTCACTTACGTTAACAAACGACAGCATTATTGTTCTTGATACTTTGAAACTGGTAAAAGGCGGCCTGGATGGAAAACAAAAAACAATTTTTGTAAAAAGAAACTGGACCGGTAACACAAAAACTTCAGCAGTGACTATGCCAGCCGTAATCTTTGATGGCGATAGCCCTGGTAGCATCAGTGGATCAGATTCAGCAGTTTTCAACCGTCTCACTGTAAACAAAAATGCTGCCCAGGTGCTCTTATTGACAGAGTGCCATGTGTCGGATAGTTTGGTAATCGGTTCGGTTTTAAAACTGGGCAACCATCATCTTACACTTGCGGACAGCGCCGATATACTCGCATACCACGGAAAAAATTTCGGATCATCTGCAATGATCATTGCCGATAGTACCGGTGAATTGCGTAGAGGATTTAGTTACACAAAAATGTGTTCATCCTGTTTGTTTCCTGTTGGAAGTGAGCAACCTCCCGAATATTCTCCGGTAACATTGGGTTTTGTGAAGCTGACAGCCGGCAATGGATCGATCGGAGTGAGTCTTCGGGGGAGAAAACATCCTCAGAATACCAATCAGACTTCTTATCTGAAAAGATACTGGATACTACATCAGGAAGGACTGGCTGATTTTTTAGTAAATGCGTCCTTCTGCTATACCGATGCGGACGTTACGGGAAATGAAAATGATATCAGGCTTGCCAGATGGGATAGTATATCGCTTTGGACTGTTTATAATAATTCGGTTAAGCCTAACGATAATCTTCTTAAAAAAGATTCGCTGACTTCTTTATCGGACTTTACCGGGATGGCAGAAGCCCATTCAACCCCTTTCGGTTTTAAGTCAGTTAAGGTCAGTATTGATGGAGGAAGTATTGTGCTTGTGGATTTTGAAGTGGTGAATGATGAAGCTGCTTCAAAATATATTATCGAACGATCGCCGGGTAACCAGAATTACATCTCTCTCGCTCAGATCATTCCTTCAGATACAACAGTATATCAATTTACAGATTCAGCTCCTTTACCAGGAACCAATAGTTATCGTGTCAAAGCTGTTTTGAAAAACGGTGATGCTGTTTTAAGTTCCGTTTCGACGATTGATGTATTCCAGGTCAATGGTAAACGTAACATCAACATTTATCCTAATCCGATAAGATCGAATACCGTAAAGTTTACTCTGCAAAATGTTGTTCCCGGGAAATATAAATTAGTTATTTATGGTACTAAAGGGGACGGCGTATATCATAAAGAACTCGAAGTTTTGCCGGGTATATCCGCGCAGGAAATTATTCTTAAATCGTCATTGCCAGCTGGTTTGTATCAAATGGTTCTCCAAAGCGAAAAGAATATTTATGTAGCATCCTTCATAAAGTAACTGCTGTTTGGTGGCTTCAGCAACTGCAGCACCGGCCATCGTACGAAAAATATCATATCCGGGATCCGATAGTGCGCGAAATCAGTCTGAAGCCTGATTCCCGTCATTCCCAGCTATACACGGATAGATTTAATTGCAGGAACAACAATGGACAGAACCCTGTCTGGAATAGCACAAAACATACAGCTATGTTAGGTACAATGACACAGGATCGCATGAAAACGATTCTCGCAAGCCAGGTGCTGGGAAGGCTTGGCTGCGTAGATGGAGGAAAACCCTACATCATTCCGGTGACATATATGTTTGATGGAAAATATATTTACGGTCAGACAAACGAAGGGAAAAAATTATCAGTGCTGAGAAAAAATCCGCATGTATGTTTCGAAGTTGATCTGATGTTAAACATGCGAAACTGGGAAAGTGTGATTGTGTATGGAACATTTGAAGAGCTGAAGGGTGTTTACGCATCCGAAGCCAGAGACTTGCTTTTTGACCGGGTTTATCCCCTCATGGCGAGTACAACAATACATCCTCACGAACATGAAGTAACAACCGTTGTCGATGTTAGTTCAGGAGCGAAATATGTCATGTACAGGATAAAAATCGAAAAAATGACAGGGCGTTTCGAGCGTTGAGAAATTCCGGCACATGAGTATACCTTTAATGATGCGTGCAATGGTTCTCGAAAAAAAAAGCCATTCATTAACGCTGAAACAAATCCCCGTTCCATCTCCTGGTACCGGACAAATTCTGATAAAGGTGAAAGTTTGCGGCGTTTGCCGTACAGACTTACATATCGTTGATGGTGAGCTACCCGATCCGAAACTGCCATTGGTGCCAGGGCATGAAGTTATCGGACAAGTAGTTACCCTCGGGCCAGGCTGTGCAATCTTTTCAGAAGGCGACGTCGTGGGTGTTGCATGGCTTGGATATACATGCAATTCCTGCGAATTCTGTTTACACGGATCGGAGAATCTTTGCGATAAAGCCCTGTTTACCGGCTACACGCTGGATGGAGGTTTTGCTGAATACATTTTGGCAAACGAAGGTTATTGTTATCCGATCCCCACAGGTTATGCAAATGCAGCGGGTGCTCCTTTGATGTGTGCAGGCCTGATTGGATATAGAAGTTATCAAATGATATCTTCATTTTCAGAGACTATTGGTTTTTATGGCTTCGGGGCTGCCGCTCATATTCTCGTGCAGATTGCCGTTGCACAAAAGAAAAAAGTTTTTGCGTTTACCAGGGAAGGTGATAGAAATGCGCAGTCATTTGCACTTGAATCGGGAGCCGTATGGTGCCATGGATCTGAAACCCAGGCACCAGAAAAACTGGATGCCGCTTTGATTTTTGCACCTGCCGGAAATCTTGTGCCAAAGGCATTAACGGATATCAGGAAAGGAGGAACAGTGGTTTGTGGAGGAATACATATGTCTGATATTCCTTCGTTTCCTTATCGGCTCCTATGGGGTGAAAAGACGCTCAGGTCTGTCGCGAATCTGACCAGAAAAGATGGTATCGGATTTTTTGAAACAATAGATTCGATTCCTGTACAAACGGAAACAAAAATCTTCCCGCTGGAGATGGCAAATAGTGCGCTTGAACAATTGCGGTCGGGGGGAATAAGAGGCGCTGCAGTTCTGGAAATCGGATAACTGCAGCCTCATGATATCCCGGAGTTTTACCGGCTTTTGAAAATCAATTTTACAATCCAGAGTCATATTTTCCGAAAATGCCTTTTGAATTTAAATTCCCTTACAATATCGATGGTCAGTATAGCCGGCGTGTAGCTTACTTCAGCATGGAATTCGCCGTGCATCAATGCCTGAAGGTGTATGCAGGTGGTCTTGGATTTCTTGCCGGTTCTCACATGAGAAGTGCCTATGAGCTTAAGCAAAATATTGTCGGTGTCGGAATTTTATGGAAATATGGTTATTATGACCAGATCCGGAATGCGGACGGCAGAATGAATGTTTTGTTTCAGGAAAAGATATATGGCTTTCTCGAAAAAACAGATTTGCGATTTGCTATCCAGGTTTCCGGAAAAAATGTAGTAGTGACAGCCTATTATCTGCCCCCGGAAATTTTCCACACGGCACCCATCTTTTTTTTAAGTACTGATCTTCCGGAAAATGATTACCTCGCACAAACGATTTGTCATAAGCTGTATGATTCAAATCCCGAAACGCGTATCGCAGCGGATATTCTATTGGGCGATGGGGGTGCAACACTTTTGGAAAAACTCCGGTGGTATCCGGACATCTATCATCTTAATGAATCGCATGGTTTGCCACTTGCGCTTCACCTGCTGAAAAAAACTAAAAATATAAATGACGTAAAACAAAAGCTACGCTTTACAAATCATACACCGGAAGCTGGTGGAAACCCACAAACAAACATTTTTCTATTGGAAAGAATGGGGTTTTTCTGTGGAATCCCGTTGAGTGATATTTTTGCGATCACTTCGATAAGTTCCGATACACTTAATCATACTTTACTCGCATTGCAGATGTCAGGAAAAGCAAATGCAGTTTCTAATATGCATTTGCAGACACTCCGGGAGATGTGGAAAGATGCAAAACAGATTTGCGAAATTATTTCTATAACGAATGCTCAAAGTTTTTCCTATTGGGCAGATAAGGAAATGTATACTGCAATGGAAAATGATGATGACAAAGCATTGTCCGACCTAAAGAAAAAAGCAAAAAAAAATCTTTTTGAAGAAGTTGCTGATCAGAATGGAGAGATTTACAGTGAAGACATTCTTACAATTGTATTCGCGAAAAGATTCGGCAATTATAAACGACCGGGGTTGCTTTTACAGAATCCGGAAAGGTTCCGGAAGTTGGTGACGAACCCGAACCAACCAGTACAAATCATCTGGGCCGGCAAACCTTATCCGATGGATTATGATGCAATTGCATTGTTTGATCGGATCGTTAATGTTTGTAAAACCTATTCAAACTGTTCGACTCTTGTGGGTTATGAACTGAAATTGTCCAGACTTCTGAAACAAGGTGCTGATATCTGGCTGAATGTTCCGAGATTAACCCATGAAGCTTCAGGCACCAGTGGAATGACGGCAGCCATGAATGGCGCCATTAATCTTTCAACGAATGATGGATGGTACCCGGAATTTGTATTACACGGCATCAACGGATTTGTTTTGCCGGATACTGATCCGAAACTCCCTGCTCATCAACTGGATGAAACAGATGCTGACTCACTTTATGACGCCCTGGAAAATACGCTCATCCCCATGTATTACAATGCGCCTGATCAATGGATATCAGTAATGAAAAAAAGCATGAAGGATGTTTCTGTCAGATTTGATTCACACCGCATGGCTGATGCGTATTATCAACTGATGTATGTACCCGTTCAGGTTTAGATATCAAATTCAATCCCTTTCCCATCCGATGCTGGATAACCTTGTCCTTTAAATATCTCTCCTGCTCTGATTTCAATCAGCTGATCGGCTGACGAAAGTGCTTGCTTCCAACAGTAGTCCGGTTTTATTTTAGTAGTAACATTTATTCAACCAAAAAATAATATACTATGTCATCAAGCACACTTGCAAGGTTGTCCGACAGGATGCCATCGTTATTCAACGATTTTTTTAAGCCATGGAATGAATTGTATGACAATGATTCCTTTTTCGGACCACTGTCAAAAATTCCCGCTGTAAACATTACAGAACATAAGCACGAATACCTCGTTGCCCTGGCGGCACCAGGAATGAAAAAAGAAGATTTCAAAATCGATATGGATGGGAATATTCTCACCATCAGCTCAGAAAAAGAAGAGACTAAAGAAGAAAAAGAGAAAAAATTTACCCGCAAAGAATACAATTACTCTTCCTTCAGCAGAAGTTTCACAGTTCCGGAAGAAATCATTCGTGAGAAAATTGAAGCCAGATACGAGAACGGGATTCTCAATATATCACTTCCCCGAAAAGATGAACCAAAAAAAGCAGCCAGTAAGCAAATTTCAGTGAAATAGAACTACTGGTCTGTCGACACGGAGTCCAACCCAATTCGCAGGGATTACCTGATCTAAAAATCCGGGTGGTTCAGCCCCGGTACTATGTTGCCGGGGCTTTTTAATGGAAGAATATTTATTGTTTCTAAACAAACCTGAAGAGCCATAAGGTGAATACAAGGTAAATGAGTTAAAGAACATCCTAAAGAACATCCCTTGAAAATCGTAAAATGAAAATCAGCTATGAGCAGATAATTTCCGGGATCATTGCCTGCGAAAGTGAAGTTCAGGCGATGACCGAGGAAAATATAAATAACAAGCTCCTGCTTTCGGCTCTGCTATCAAAAAATATGAATAAAAATAACCTGAACATTGCAGAGGAATTTCAAAATAATTTCATCAGTAATGATGAACTGATCAAAGACTTAAAAACTGATATTACGACATTAACACGGAATACACAGTCGAATCCAGGAAACATCATTGAAAATATTGAAAGACTTGAGCAAATAAAACAAAGAATCAGGATCCTTCAGTTTGATTGCTGGCAGCTGAAGTACAAATTTAAAAATTATTTATCGGGCTATGCAAAATGATGCCAGGCATTTGTTGTTATATCTTTTTTTCCTTTTCAAGTCATTGGACCTTCATCCACAAATCAAACCAGATGAGATACGCCATTACTTTCAGGAAAGACAATCAAATGCTGAACTTTTAGAGATCTCCGGCATTGAAAAGTTCTACTCTTTACTTGATTTCCGGTTCGCATGGATAAATGGTGATAGCAGTCGTTCCTCTCTTGATACTATCTTCCGGCTAATTAAGCGATGTGATGAAGCCGGACTTGATCCCGCTGACTATCAACCCGGCTTTCTTGAAAATTTAATTCAGAAAAGAAACACCCTGCTCTCGAGATATGATTCTGTTTCGGCAGAAATACGTTTGACACAAATTATTTTACAATTCTGCTGTGATCTCGCATTTGGTAATTGTGCTCCGGAATTTCGATTCAATTCCCTGAAATATCAGGCAGACATATTTTTTCCTGCCGCAACATTGTCTCATTGCCTGTCGGCAAAGGTATTGTATAAACTAAAGGCACTGCTAACGCCTCCGGTTGCTGAGATTTTGATAATTGAGGAGCAGATTCAAAAACTGAATGCAATCATTTCATCACCTTTTTTTCATGAAGTAAAGATAATTTCCAGCCGACCAGATACAAGCAATACTGCGTTGATTCAAAAACTCTATCAATTGGGTGTTGTTAACATAATGCACGATTCTGTTTTGTCAGGAAGTTTAGCACAACCGATAAAAACAGCCCAACATAAGTTCAATATTCCGGCGGACGGCATCTTAACATCAATAACGTTAAAGGAATTTAATATTCCAATCCATATCAGGCTGCAACAGCTGAAACTATCTGTAAATTATTATCGCTGGCTTTACCAGATCATCAGAAGTCAATCTGTGATTTTAGTCAACATTCCAGCATGCAATATGAAAGTATATAACGAAGATTCGCTTATAATGGAAATGCGAATGGTCGTTGGTAAAAAATCTACACCTACACCAACTTTAACTTCAAGGATAAAAAATGTTGTTCTTTATCCGTACTGGCATGTTCCACGCAAAATAGTTGTCAATGAACTTTTACCATCATTCAAAAGCAATCCTGCTGCTGTAGAAGCGGGCAATTTTCAAATACTTGATTTATCAGGTAATATCATTAACCCGTCAGGTATAAACTGGAGTAAGGTTAATGCAGATCATTTCCCATATATAGTCCGACAAAGCACAGGTTGCGAAAACGCACTTGGATTGCTGAAGCTTGAATTTTATAATCCTTTCGGTGTGTATTTACATGATACTCCTTTGAAATCGGCATTCATGCTGCGTAGAAGATTTTTCAGTCATGGTTGTATGAGAATGGAAATGCCGAAAGAACTGGGACGGCTTATATTGAAAAATCATGTGGAGGCCATTGATTCACTGGATCAGAAAGGATGTGTCAGAAATCAAGCCCCGATAATCATACCAGCTGATGATGAGATGGCAGTTGTCGTTTGGTATAATCCCGTCGGAATTGATGCAAAAGGAAGATTAATTTTTTTTGAAGATGTCTACCAAAAATTCTCGTGGGGGAAATATCGCGAAGCAGGAAACGCTTATATAATAACCAGGTCTTAGTTAGCCAGGTTTTCCAATTTCTTTTTATTGATTATGCGTATGATTCCGTTTTCAGAATCAATCAGTTTTTCATTCTTGAAATCTGAAAGTGTTCGGATAAGTGATTCGGTAGCGGTTCCTGCAACTGTAGCCAGACTTTCACGACTAATATCTATATCAAAAATTTCATCTTTTCTGTCCTGGTATTTTGACTGTATCATCAACAGGGCGTCTGCCACCTTTCTTCGCAACGAGTTATAAGCCAGTTTTAAAAGATGTTCCTCTTTTTCAGAGATATTTCGTGCCAGTAATTGGATAAATTTTCTTGCCACGTCCGGATTCTTGTCTATCAATTCATCAAAATCTTCTTTTGGAATAATGGCAAGTTCACATTCGTCAAGGGCTTCCGCAGTCTCCTTGTATAAAGAATTTTCGAGAAGTGCCAGATGCCCAACAAAATCGCCCGCATTATATAAGTCAACTACCAGTTCTTTCCCATCATCGTTTGTCTTGTAAGTCCTGACTTTACCTTTTACAAGATAGTAAAGTCTGTTTGGGTGATTACCTTCAGTATAGATGATCTGTTTTCTTTTGTACCGATTCAAATTTCTGCCTTCGACCAAATCTTCCAGTTTTTTCTTGCCCGAATTTGTATTCAATAAAGTTTGCATTCCTTCCAGGCCCTGGGTTAATTCTGTTTTTAATGCGTCTAACTTCTTCAGGCGACGATCAACAGCGTTCAGTAATTCTGTACCATCGAATGGTTTTGCCAGATAGTCATCAGCTCCCAGGTCCATACCTTTTCTGAAGTCCGATCTTTCCGTTCTTGCTGTCACGAAAATAAAAGGAATATTTTTTGTGGACTCATTACGCTGCAAGGCATGCAGAACGCCATATCCGTCCAGTTCAGGCATCATGATATCGCAGATGATCAAATCCGGAATAATTTCCAAAGCCTTCACTACGCCGATTTTACCATTCTCGGCCACCGCAACCTTATAATTTGAAAGCTCAAGAATTTCTGCAGTGTTACTCCTGATGTCTTCATTGTCTTCTATGACAAGGATCTTTTTCATACCAGATGCTCTTTATTAAATGTAATGGTGAATTCAGTCCCATAATCAAGTTCACTTCTGCATTTAACGGTGCCGTTCATTAATTCAGCATATTTGGCAACGAGGTGCAGTCCAAGCCCGGTACCCTGGATATTTGCAACATTTGTTCCACGAAAAAACCGCTCAGTTAAATGTTGCTGATCATTTTTTGAAATACCGATGCCGTTATCTTTAACTGATATGGTTACTGCCGATGTATTTGTCTCTATATTGATATTGATCACACCATCATCCGGCGAAAATTTGCTTGCATTTGAAATTAAATTCAAAATGATATGTTTCAGCAATGAAGCATCCATTTCTACCATTGGTGCTCCGGCATGTACCAGGTTGATCGTCTGCTGTTGTTTGAGGTTGTTTCTGATCTCTTCAATAGTAGTTAGCGCAAACTGATGGATATCGAATGCTGAATTCTTTACAACAATTTTTCCTTCTTCGATTTTCCCGACACAGAGAAAATCATTGAGAATATCAGTAAGCATATTTACCGATGATATAATACGCTTCAGGTGTTTTTCTCTTTTGAAGCGCTGTTCACCAGTGTTATATTGTTCGAGCAGATAAGCAGAGGACAAAATGGTACTTAATGGAGTGCGGAATTCATGCGACGCCATGGAAACAAATCGTGACTTCAGCTCTCCCAGTTCTTTTTCTTTTTCAAGTAACCTCGACAATTCATCTTTTGATTTTTCAAGTTGAGTAATAGCAGTTTTCAACTGTGCGGTTCTTTGGTCAACAGTTTCTTCAAGATCATCGTTTAGCTTTTTGATTTCCAACTCGGATTTTTTTCTTATAGAAATGTCGCTGACAAAAGCAATAATGTTATGGTTTCCATTCCGTTTATAACTGCTCAGACTAACCTCAACCGGAAATTCAGTTCCATTTTTTTTAATAGCATACAGATCTATTCCTACGCCCATCGGACGGCTCTTCGGATTGCGCGCATACTGAGTACGATGGATGACATGATTCGAATGAAATCTGGATGGAATAAGCAATTCGATATTTGCACCGACAAGCTCATTTTTTTTATACTTAAAAAGAGATTCGGCAAACTTATTTACTGCTACAATTTTCCCCTGATCATTTGCTTCAATTATTCCCATACTCGCATGTTCCAAAATAGCCCGATACCTTTTTCTGTCCTGCGAAATTTTTAATTCCGTTTCTTTTATACTATCGATCGGATCTAAAATAAAAAGTAAAAAAGTCTTCCGCTTACTTACAAAAGCCCGAATTGTCAGGTCAACCCAGAAACTTTTTCCTGTTAACGAAATGAATTCGGTCTGTTCTCTGTAAACTCCATGACCTTCTGCTTCGCCTACGCGGAAAAGTAACTCATTATTGCCTAGCGGCGGTTTACGACGAAGCGCAAAATCAGTAATTGAAAGCTTCGACCGGCTGTCGATGCCGAACATACTGCACAACGACGCATTACAAAAAATAACTTCTCCGCTGCTTTTCTCAATAATTGCGGCGCCCTCTTTGATTCCATTGGAAAGCGCAACCAGTAAATCGCTTCCCGGGATGCTTATATCGTGTAGCTTATCGCGCATGCCTGTCTTACAGGTATAGTGCGCTTAATCTACGATTCAAGCATTAATTTCTTCCTATTTTACTGTAATATTTAAGTCATTAGCTTCGACCAGAAGGATGTCTTTTATGATTGAGGGTAAGACATCCTATAAAAAAAATATATTAAGTAGGCGCCAATTCATTTGTGTAAGAAATCTTAGAGATTTGTTCAACATTTGCAAATTCATTTCCAGCCGCTTTATTTATATTGGCAATTCCTTTCAACAAAGAGTCAGGGGTAAAAGAAATACTGTCAATCCCCTGACTGACAAGAAAGGATGCGAATTCAGGCAGATCACTGGGCGCCTGGCCGCATAATCCGATCTTTGAACCGGCTGCTTTCGCCTTGGAAATTACTGAGGAAATCATTTCTTTCACAGCTTCATTTTCTTCGCTGAACAAGTCATTGATTATGGAAGAATCACGATCAACACCCAGTATTAACTGTGTAAGATCATTCGAGCCGATGGAAAAGCCATCAAAAACTTCGGCAAATTTTTCAGCAAGGATGGCATTACTTGGAATTTCCGCCATCACGTACACCTCAAGGTTATTCCGCCCGCGCTCCAATCCGGAATTTTTCATTACTGCAATTACTTTTTTTCCTTCTTCTACAGTCCTGCAGAATGGTATCATCACTTTTACATTGCTCAATCCCATTTCGTCCCTCACCCTTTTGATAGCTTCGCATTCCAGCCTGAACCCTTCGCGATAAAGATCATTATAATACCGGGAGGCGCCGCGAAAACCGAGCATGGGATTTTCTTCTTTGGGTTCAAAATCTCTTCCACCAATCAGCATCGCGTACTCATTTGTTTTGAAATCACTCATTCTGACAATTACATCCTTTGGATAAAATGCAGCGCCGATGGTCGCTATACCCTCTGATAATTTCTCTATGAAATACATGGATTTATTTACATGCCCCGATGTAATGTTGTTTATCTCATTAACCACGTTCAGATCTTTTATCTGGTCAAACTTTACAAGCGCCATCGGATGAATTTTCACAGCATGTGTAATGATAAATTCCATACGGAGCAGCCCGACTCCATCATTCGGATAAAAGGAAAGGCGGAAAGCCTGGTCAGGATCAGCGATAATGAACATGGCCTTTGTTTTTTCCGACTTTCTGATAAGGCTGAGATCCACGGTTTCTTCTCTGAACTTTAATTCTCCCTCATACACATAACCCGTTTTACCTTCTCCGCAGGAAACGGTAATGATTTGGCCATCAACAATACTTTCTGTTGCGTCGCCACATCCAACAATTGCAGGAACACCCAGTTCACGCGCAACAATAGATGCATGACTGGTTCTCCCACCCTTATCAGTAATGATTGCCCCGGCATTCTTCAGTATCGGATCCCAATCCGGACTCGTGAGTTCGGTTATGAGGATTTCACCCGGCGCAAGTTTATCGGCGTCGGATGGCGAATGTAAAATCCTGGCTTTACCGGATTTTATCTGCGCACCCACCGCTTCTCCCTTTGCCAGCATTTTACCACGTTCAAGCAAATGATATTCCCGGACGCGCAAAGGATTCTTCCGGGAATGAACCGTTTCGGGTCTTGCCTGTATGATAAAAAGTTTGCCGCTGATACCGTCTTTCGCCCATTCGATATCCATTGACTTCCCATAATGTTCCTCAATGATCAGGGCCCATTGAGCCAGTTTTACAATTTCAGAATCTGTCAAAACAAATCTCTCCCGCATTTCCTTCTCCGTAGTCGTGTTGACGACCGGCATATCTTCAGTCGTTCCGTAAATCATTGTTTTAGCTTTTTCACCCAGCTTTTTTTGTATGATGGGGAATTTGTTCAGCTTCAACGTCGGCTTGAATACAAAAAACTCATCGGGAATTACGGTTCCCTGAACAATATTTTCGCCCAGACCCCACACACCACTGATATGGATAATATCCCGAAAGCCCGTTTCAGGCTCCAGGGTAAAAATTACACCGGAACAAGCCTGGTCCGACCTGACCATAAGCTGTACACCAACTGACAACGAAACTCCGTCATGAGCAAAGTGATTATCTTCCCGGTATTTTATCGCCCTGTCAGTATATAAAGAGACATAGCATTTTTTGATTGCCTTCAATAAAGATGGTACTCCTTTTATGTTCAGGAAGGATTCATGCTGACCAGCGAAACTGGCCTCAGGTAAATCTTCTGCAGTAGCACTGCTCCTCACTGCTACATCAAGCTGTCTGCTACCGCATAATTCTCTATATGCTTCTGCAATCTGCTTCTCAATATTTCCAGGTATTACTGCTTCTGACAATAGCTTTCGCGCAGCCGCCCCGATTTCTGTAAGATTGCTGAAACTGGTTCTATCCAGCCGGGATGTCAGCTCATGCAATGGAGAGTGTAATCTGTTATACGTAAGAAACTCTTCAAATGCAAAAGCAGTGGTGGCAAAACCGTCGGGTACCTTAATACCCTTGGAAGAAAGGTTAGAAAACATTTCCCCGAGGGACGAGTTTTTGCCTCCCACTGCACTAAGGTCAGCTTTATTGATTTCGGAAAATTTCCTGATGTATTGGTTCATAGACACCATATTACTTATTCGTGAATGGACAATACAGGTATTCTGGAATGAAGGACCAATTTTTTTGATTTGCGCGTATGAAAGATCTGGTCAAGGATATCGTGCCATTTAGGAACAACAATCAGGAGATCGAGGTCATTATATTCAGCGAATGTGGTGATACCTTTTACTAAATCAGGCTCGGTAATGAAATGAAATTTGGGATTCACTTCACCAAGCATGTTCTGAAGAACATCCGCTTCGCTAACAACGCCCTTGTGCAAATGATCGCGTACGATATATAGTACATGCAGTTCTGCTTCAAACTCCTGAACCAGGGAGATAACGTCACTGACATGCACAGCATCTTCCACATGCTCAAAATCGCAGGCCAGGCCAATCTTTTTGAATTTTTTGAAATGTGCATCGCGGGGCACAATGATTAATGGCCAGTGAATTCTTTTTAATGCAGCAACTGTTTTTCCCCCAAATAAGAAACGCTGAACAGCGCCCATGCCTTCCGCTCCCATAACTATGGCGAAAGGTTTTATTTTTTCAGCATATTCGGACAGAACACTTACTATATCACCCGGGAGGATTTCGGTTTGTATAATGATGGTTTCGTCTGTGCGACGGAGTAACCTTTCCTTCAGTTTCTCCATTCGTTGCCCGGCCTCATTGGTTAGCTGTTCAATATCATAAATAGCGACCGGTACCTCATTAACCGGAATTGGAATTGCATATGTATGTATGAGAATGAGCCTGGCACCTATCGCCCGTGCCATGTCTGCCGCATAGTTCACGGTGTCTATCGAAAGTTGAGAAAACTCTGTCGTGGCAATAATCGTTTTCATATAAAATAATTGCTATTAATAATATTTTATGAGTGCTATATGATCAAAATCCTTCAACAGGCCATCTTCAACAAACTCTACATCGCCACCACTCTCAAAAACAAATTGTATGATCTCATCGACCCGGTTTTCAATGGCGGGATATTTTTTTGAATGCCTTTCCTCTATATTATCCATCATCTTCACGTTATTGCTTTCGAAATAATTTGCCTCGACAACCAATAGCTTTCCTTTATGACCAGCGGCACTCTTCCACACATCAGTCATTCCCGATACCAGTTGTTTTCTGTTTGCCGCTTCGTTCAACTGATTCAACAAATTCCTTTGCATTGCCATTTCCCATTCTGCAATCATCGGCTGTATTAATTTGGTGATTTCAGGAAGTGTAGCTTCTTCATAATTTCCATGTATATAATCGATGATTTCTTCGGAATGCTTTGATAGCGATTTAAAATGGCCATAGATCCTTCGGGGAGCAACAATAAACAGAGGAAGCCGATATGTGTTAAGCAACATACCCAGGGTATGATCAATAGCATGAAGAAATTTTTCCAAAACGATATCGTGATGTGCGTGAGGATCTGAAAAATTTGCAACCCGCTCTGGTGTGTCGGCAATTTGTTCGGCAAATGAGTCAATATTGACGGATGATAGTTTTGTGAGAGAATATTTATCGCCAAGTAGAACTCTGGCCTCATTTCCTCCAAAGAGCAACAGAAGAAATTGCTGTGTTCTTTTCTTATTGTAAATGATATCACGAACTTTAAAAGTGTCACCAACAAAAACTTTCTTTTCTATCGGAATGTCCAGATAAATAACCTTTTCGTATGCAGGCGAAACATGCACCACGATGCTTTTTTTACTTGTGCTAAAGTTCAAACCGGCAAAAACAGAGTTCAGTTTTTCACTCATCAGCTGCACAACTACAGGAGAATATTGCTGAGCAAGCTCCTCTTCCACCTGCTTTTTTACATCAGACAATGATTTTAAAATATCTTCTTTTTTTGTTGTTGCAGGTTCGAAATCAGAAAAAATCGAAATAGCCGGATGGTGAAAAGGATTAGAAAACAATTCGGGCATTCCTGGAAGCTTTGCTGTATGCATCTGATAAGTTTTAAACAAATCTATCTACCACCGTTACTTTAAAACCCTGATTTTCGTCACCGGCTGGTTTGATAGTGCTCAGTTACGAGGGTACAAAAAGTATCCCGATCTGTTAACAGGGGGCAAAAAATGATCATTTTAAATACTGAAGGCGTGAAACCGGAAGCGATACACAAAAATGACCACAATCATATTTTTCGCTGAAGACCATCAGTAATTACAGGTGAAGTGTAATCTAGATTCGGGACTTAATTACTGGTTATGAAAAAAATAATCGTCGCTTTTGATGGGGCAAATTATCCCGAAACTGCTCTTCAGTTTTTAGTTGAATTAAATAATAAAAATCCGATACTGGCAGTAGGAGCATTTATGCCTCAGACAACTTTATCCACCTTGTGGATTGAAACGGGTGGAAGTGCAAATGGCCCTGACTTTATCCCCTATGTTGCGGAAGATGTTGGTGATATTATACGAACCAACGTCAGGCATTTTGAAAACTTTTGTACTGATCACAATATTGAATATCGGGTCCACCGCGATTTTTTTGATTTTACCATCCAGGAATTGAAGAAGGAGTCAAGATTTGCAGACCTGGTGATGATATGCAGTGGCACATTCTATGCGCATATGGGAGACGATCCAAATGTCTTCCTTACTGAAGCATTGCGGGAAGTGGAGTGCCCTGTGATAGTCCTTCCTGAAGAGTACA
The DNA here is from genome assembly GCA_029269725.1 of Pollutibacter soli. Classification (GTDB taxonomy): domain Bacteria; phylum Bacteroidota; class Bacteroidia; order Chitinophagales; family Chitinophagaceae; genus Pollutibacter; species Pollutibacter soli. The sequence goes on from JARJHS010000014.1 coordinate 34,004, forward strand.
GTTTCCCCACAGCAAATATACTTGCATACGACGGGACCGCATCATCAGTTTATTCAATCAAGATGTTCGCCTATCTTTTTCCGGAGCTGGCAACAAATCCCACAACGATTGTTTATGCAGATCGTGATTTTAATGAGCCGATACCCGATGCACTGAATATTCATGAGCTTGCGGCGAGACATTTCGACAATCTGACGTTGTTTAAACTTCCAGCTGATCCGAAAAAATATTTCGGCACCTGGCTTCTGGAACACAATGCCTCAATAGTTGTTTGCGGTGCTTATGGCGGAAGGGCATTCAGTCGTCTTTTTCATAAAAGCTTCAGCATTGAAATGCTGAAGGAGCAGCGGTTGCCTGTTTTCATTGCGCATAACCGTTAGTTTGCTCCCTGGTTTATAATAAATTGATAACCGACGGACAGCGTAAAGGATCCTGTCTTGTCATTCCCATTCGTTTCCGAATCCTTCCATATATTGGTCAGCCCAATGGTGGTTCGCCCGTCTAGAACGACCCGGCCTTTTCCTGCGGTGAACGTAATGCCGGCACCTCCTTCAATACCAAAGTTGAATTGACTGATTTTCTCATGTATGTTCACCGATTCATCAAATTTCAAAGTTCCACTATAAGGACCAGTTGAGAAGGCCTGTGTCTTCCCATCTGCATCTCCATAAATCAGACTGCTGCCGTTAAGATCTGTTTTAGCACGCACCAGTGTTGAAAGAAATGGACCAAAACAAAAAAAATATTTTAGGCGGGTACCCAGTTCGAGTTTTGCCAATGCACTTAGATTTATGTAATTCAGTCTGAGAGTACTATGAACATCAGCAAACAACTTCTGGTTGCCCGAAACCGGAATATCCGGCCGGAATGCAGATATTTCGAGTATCCCGTCCCGTTGCCCACCTTGTGTTAACCAGGAAATTTCCGGTTGAATATACAGTACATTTCCAACCTGCTGCACGTAAAAGGCAGTCCCATAAAATGACGCGATCGAGTTATAGCCAGGGCTATCCCTGCTGTCACCTGAAATTCCTGATATTGTAATTCCGGAGCGTAACCCGATCGCTTTTTTTTGTGCGACCGCACTGATCATGGTGGGAAAAATAAACAGACTGAAAATAATTTTTTTCACATTTAATTGAGTCTTTTCTGCCAATAAAAAAGCCACCTTTTACAAGGCAGCTTTGCGAATGTAGTCACGACCTAATCTTCGTAGGAAAATTCCGGCTCCTCAATTTCAAGCCTGTCGTCAACCCCCGTTACGCCAGGTGCGCTCCATGCCGCATGTTCGGCATCTTCCCGCTCTGAAGAAGATCGCACGCGACCTTTCAATACAACCTTGTCCCCAACGGTTTCCACTTTGATTTTGTCCGCATCAATGGACGCAGTTCTTTTTAAGGCAGCTACAATTTTTTCATGAACATCCCTGGCAACCACATGAGGTTTAATTTTGATGTAGTTAATTACAGCTTTTACACCTACCAGGTTTTCAATGGCAATTTTCGCACTTGCTCTTTGGTATTCCCAGTCAACTTCACCGTCGAGATATACATTCCCATTCTCAACTTTGATCGTTACTTTTTCGTCAGGTACACTGGAATGCCATTTTAATGCAGCTACCGCGGCTTCCGCTACTTCAGCGTCTGTTTTGGCCAGGAAAGGAGATACACCAAAAGTCATGTCGTCGGCTAATGCCTTTACTCCGGCAATTTTCAACGCATCTTTTTCCGCTGCGATTTTCTTTGCATAGCTATCCACCTGGCCGGAGAGAGTAACAATCCCTCTTTTAACAGCTACACCGATTTCGGCGGAATTCAGCAATGGATCCCATTTTAATTCATCCATAACGTCTTTTTGAATCTGAATATCACTTTTCATGATTGATGATTTTTAGGTAAATAATTTTTAATTCCGGTATGCTTTAAACGATCGAATCTATAAACCTGTATTACCTGAATGCAATGACAGCAGTCAACAGTATCGCTGATTGATCTCATTATCTACCTGAACTCCTTAAAAGAACTTCAACCTGTCTATTCTGTTTTTATCAACTGATAATTGGTCATTTAGTCGAATGATTCCAATTATTATCAATTTCCTGATACACTTTAATGTTAAAAAAAATGACAGCAGAAAAACTTTGCCAGAGTTGTACCTACCCGATTGATAATATCGAGGACCGCGGTACGGAGAAAGATGGCTCGAAGAGCAACCTGTATTGTAAATATTGCTATCAGAATGGCGAATTCACTGATCCGGATATGACCCTGCAGCGAATGATCGGTATTGCTACATCTGAAATGAAGAAACAACATCTGTCTAAAGAGCTGATTTCACAGACTACTGATATGCTCCCGGGTCTTCTGCGCTGGAAAGTAAAAAGCACATAAACGACAGCACAACTTCCTGAATTTATGCTTATCCATTCAGTCGGAATTATTCAATTATTAATATTAATGGATCATCGGCCATGGAGTACCAGACTCTTTCCGGAATGCCATTGGAATCCCTTTTTATACAACTGAATACGTCAACCGACGGGCTAACGTCTGAAGAGGCAACCAATAGATTGAAAAAAAATCCTGTTCCCGGGCACTCTAACAAATTTTATAAAAACCTGCATCTTCTCGTACGCCAGTTCACCAGCCCGTTAACGCTGCTCCTTGTGGTTGCCGTTGTCATTTCCTCGTTGCTGAATGAATACTCAGACAGCCTGATTATTTTGTTGATCCTTCTTGCATCAGGCATGTTAGGATTCTGGCAGGAAGTAAAAGCAGGTAATGCCGCAGACAGATTAAGAAACATGGTGAAGATGAAACACACCGTTTTGCGCGATAAACGGTTTGTTCAAGTCATTTCAGACAAAATTGTACCGGGTGATATGATCATCCTGGATGCCGGCGACATGATTCCGGGCGATTGCAGGATAATTGAGTCTGATGAACTGCATGTCAATGAAACTGCACTGACAGGAGAACCATTGCCTGTCGCAAAAATAGCCGGTCATTACACAGGAACCGATCTGAAACATAAGAACACTAACTGCTTATGGAAAGGAACTAATGTTATAAGCGGAACTGCAAAAGCTTTGGTGGTATATACAGGTTCCGATACCATGCTTGGCAGAATAATTAAAACCATAGATCAATCTTCTGCAACTGCGTTTGAAAAAGACATCAGCAGGTATGGTGTTTTTTTATTGAAAGTCTCTGTTGTATTATCTGCAATAATTTTGATTGTTAACCTGTTATTTCAAAAATCGATTGTAGAATCGCTTTTGTTTTCACTCGCCCTGGCTGTCGGCATGGCACCGGAATTACTTCCCGCAATTATCAGTCTGTCAATGTCCGTAGGTGCAAAAAACCTGATGAAGAAAAAAGTAATCGTTAAAAAACTGACATCTGTCTTCAACCTGGGTGAAGCTACAATTCTTTGTACTGATAAAACAGGAACAATTACTGAAGGAAAAATGAACGTAAAATCATTTGTCGACGCAGCAGGTAATCCCGATGAATCGATCGGCGTGTATGCGTCATTGAATTCGGTATTTCAACAGGGGTACACCAATCCTATTGATCTTGCAATTACTTCGCTTAGCCTGGATATTTCAGGTTACCGCAAAACGGATGAAATACCATTTGATTTCAACAGGAAAAGAATCAGTATTGCTGTTCAACATCTGGACGAACATTTTTTTGTCACGAAAGGGGCTTTCAAAGAGGTGCTGGAAATCTGCAGTGATGTTCAGATATCGCCTGGCGTGTGCAAATCTTTAACTGAGGAATTCAGGGGCACACTACAAAAACAATTCACATCGTGGAGCGGGGAAGGATATCGTATTCTTGGGCTGGCAACAAAGAAGATGTCATCTCTGTCCATTAGCCGGGCGGACGAAAAGGAAATGACTTTCCTGGGATTTATTCTGATGGAAGATCCATTGAAAAAAAATATCCAGGAGTCAATAAAAAACCTGAAATCCCTGAACATAAGTATTAAAATTATTTCAGGCGATAATCGTTTTGCAGCTGGTCATACAGCAAAACAGTTAGGCATCGAAAATCCGGTGATCATTTCCGGTGATGATCTCAGAAATCATGGGCTTTTATCCCTTAACTATATTGATGTATTTGCAGAAGTGGAACCGATGCAGAAAGAGCAGATAGTCAAAGCGCTTCAGAAATCAGGTGCAACCGTGGCTTATATCGGAGATGGAATCAATGACGTGTCAGCCATCAACGCAGCCGATGTAGGAATTTCCACCGACAACGCCGTTGATGTCGCAAAGGATGCGGCTGATTTCATTCTGCTCGAAAAAGACTTATCGGTATTAGCAGATGGAATTTATGAGGGGCGAAAGTGTTTTGCAAATTCTATAAAGTACATTTTAATTACAACGGGTGCAACCTTTGGAAATATGTTTAGTCTGTCGATTACTTCTTTTTTCCTCCGGTTCCTCCCCATGCTTCCCAAACAAATACTCCTGACAAATTTCATTACCGATATGCCTTTCCTGGCGATTGCATCGGATCATGTAGACAGGGAATCAGTTTCAAATCCAGCCATCTGGGATCTTAAAACAGTCAGGAAGTTTATGATTGTGTTTGGGATCCACAGCTCCCTGTTTGACATGGCTACGTTTTTTATTTTTTATTTCTTATTCAGGTTGAATGAACCATTGTTTCAAACGACTTGGTTTCTCGAATCGGTCATTTCAGAAATATTGTTGTTGTTCATAATCAGAACCAAAGGACCTTTGCTCAGCAGCAAACCGGGAACACTCCTGATTATTACGAGCCTGGCTGCTTTATGTTTACTTATCTTATCTGTCCTTATTCCTGCGGCAAATTATCTGATGGGATTTGTGTACCCCGGGAATCTGAATCTTACTATTGTAGCGCTTATTTTATTGGCGTATGTCATCAGCGGAGAAATGTTAAAAAAATGGTTTCTGAAACACACTGGCCAGACCCCGGTCCATCATACGGAAATTTCTGTATCTCCACAAATCGCCGTAAATATTAGTGCTGAATGATTTTTTAACAGCAATGCGGAAAGTGAGCAATGCTCAGGGATTGTCTTACATAAAATAAAAATTCGGCCTCACTAAAAAACAAACCCAATATGTACGATATACCTGAAACCGATGCTGGTGGTTTTCATTACACCGTTCGCATTTAATTCTTTGTCACTTAGTACATAGTTCATTCCTGGAAATTTCTGTGTGAGCATATCCTGCACAGCATCTCTCAGCTGCGCACGTTGTTCTTCCGTCAGATCACTACCAAACTTCGCTTCAATCTTATACGCAGATATTCCAGGACCGATCATCACCAGATCAATAGAAAATCTTTTCCATAATACAAACTGATACCCCAGTTCTCCGCCGATGGTGTGTATGGAAAATTTTGTATCGGAAGAGGCTACCTGTGTGGTACCTCCGGACTTCAGGAAGGTGTACTGATTTTCTCTTTCAAAATTGTTGAATGAATAATAAGGGCCTATGTATAGTCCATGTGGTGCATTGTATTTATTTTCTTTCTGAAGATAAAACCGATAATCCAGTGAAAAATTAAATCCGTTGTTCTTAAGATCCTTTTGCAATTGAAAACTATCTGTTGATATTGTAACCAGTTTCGGCAAAGAGGCCCTTCCGATGTTCATTGACATGCTTTGTCTCTTACTTAATATCCGTTCATAACCAAAAACAACATAACGGTCAACACCGAATAATAACGCACCGGATAAATTATATCTGATTACATTTTTAAATTGCCTTTGCTTAGTGCTGTCCTGTGATTGCGAAAAGCCTGTCATGGAATGGCAGGCAATCATCATACAAAACACAAAGGCGGCTGCCTGTTGAATCTTTTTCATTTTTGTAATATTGTGTCATAAATTTTTTTATCTGGTACAATGATCAGGAAACAGGTACGTGCCTATCACGATGAATTCACCCAGCCGGAAAATTAACCTTGCGGCTGTGAAAGAATAACGGCTTGCTTGTGCAATAATATCCTGCCACAGATGATTAAGACGATTGCCATAAGAGAAACAAGTATCTGTAAAACCGAAAAGATTTTAAAGGTCAGTATTTGAATCAGGATCCACATTACAAGCAATACTCCCTGTACGACCACCATTCTCGGATAATGTCTTGACTTCAGAATTCCGGACGTGGCAATGTATAATCCCCTCAAACCAAACAAGACAAACAGCACCAGGGCAGGAAAAGTATAGTCCGGAAATATCTTTCTGTTAAGCCATCCCGGTTCAAAGTGAATACTTTGACCGCTTGGATCTTTCAATAGGGGAATACTTCCATAAAATGCACCTGCAGCAATTATAACGAGTGTGGTGATACTGGTGTATCGGCAAATGACTTTCGTCATAGTATCCGGTTAATATTATTCTTTTTAAGTGAGCTTAAACCGAATAATGAATACAGCGGGCATGTGCCCACCAAAGCCGTAATGCCCAGTATACCGGCCAATACCAGTATTACCCACTTCACTATTCCTTCAGGAACTTCTAAAAAATAATAGCTGAACAGCAATGCAGAAACTATTATACGAACCAACCTGTCAGTTGTACCAAGGTTCTTTTTCATATGCCTTAAAAGTTTTAAGTTCTGAAATAAATGTCAGGAGTGCCGGTAAGCCGTTTGTTCATCTTTATGACGGATGATTGAGCTTGCGTTAAATAAAAGTGCTGCTTTAATGAATACCTGAAAATGATGAACGTCAACCAGGTTTTTGATTAAAATCAGTGAGGTTCGGATAGTTAAGAGCTGGTGTTACGTGAATCAGGTGCCGGTGACAATTGAATGAGTTTTTTAACTTTCTCTAAAAAACATTTTCTTTTCCTTATTGCGGTGATTACCCTGGCAGATATATGATAGACATTGCATCATAAAATTATACTTCTCTCCCCTCTGAGTCAAGGTCCTTCTGCCGCAGGCGGAGGTTCATATGGAGGCGTAGTCTCCAATTCTTCTTCGGGTGGTGGAATGCTTTCGGGATCATCGGTCCAGACTACCTGCTCACCTGTTTCATCCACCGGCAATCTGTTTTGCGTAAGACTGTCATTCGCCGATATTTCAACGTTTTTATCCTTCTTTTTTGCCCTTGCCATATAGTATCGTTTTATTTTGTTATACGCCGAAAGGATAAGTCTCAGGGGTTAGATTTCCATCAGGTTTCATATGAACGGGGAACAGCGCACTTGTTTCTTCGAGATAGATAAACGCATCATACCGGAGAGGAAGGATGGTGGGAACATAGTTACCGTACTTTTCATATTGCGGATGATATACTACCCCGATTGCTCGGTGGCCTATATGATTCTCCATCATGGAATCATTACGTATAAAATCATCCATCAGCAGCAGTTTGTTTTTCGCTGATGCTTTATGCAGAAAATATTCCCAGCTTCCATCCATTGCTTCAGGCATGGTCATCGTTTGCATGGGTGCACCCCAATTCCGCCCGGCAGTAACTGTACCTTTGTAAGAGCCAAAGCCAACCAACACAACTCCTTTTTCGTGATGCTGTGTACGGGCCAGTTCACCGATATTGATCATGCCTTCATCTGCCATATCAGTAGCCCTGGCGTCTCCTATATGCGTGTTATGCGCCCAAACAACAGCTTTTGAGTTATTTCCATGAAACTTCAGGAGACGTTCGAGTGTATCGGCCATATGCCTGTCACGAACATTCCAGCTATGTGGTCCACCCATAATCATCGCGCGATAATATTTTTCGGCATTCACTGTAACCAATGCATTTTGTTCCGTGCTGAAAACATTTTCGTGATCAGTGTTGTATTGGGGCAGTTTAGTTTGTATCTCTTTGAGCAGTTGAACTACTTCCTGTTGACATGCTTCGGGAACAAGAAGTGTAGCCCGGGCATAGGAATGTCCTTCATCTTTTTTGTAAGGTTCAAAGCAGTGAAAAGCTTCTTCCGCTACTTTCAGAGCCGCAGGATCGGTTTTTTTCAGGTATTGCATAATACTGCTCATACTTTCCCAAAGGCTGTAAACATCCAAACCGTAAAACCCAACTTTATTATTTGCAGACAACTTTTTATTGTGCTGTTGCATCCAGCCGGCAAGTGCCATTATTTCCCGATTTGCCCACATCCATGTGGGCCATCGGTCAAAAGAGTGTAATACATCAAAGATGCCTTTATTATCTGTATCATATCCTTTCACATAACGGTTAAGTCTGTAACAATCCGGCCAATCACCTTCCACCGCAATAAAATTGAAACCTTTTTCCTCCACCAGTTTTCGGGTGATATTTGTCCGCCACTGATAATATTCATGTGTGCCATGTGAGGATTCTCCTAACATCACAATACGCGCATCTGCGATGCGATCAAAAAGAGGATCCAGATCGGCCTTTGACTCCAACGGGTAGCTCCCTTGTTTTATGGCCTCAATTACCTCCTTCATATTCACTGACGCCTGTTTTGTAAAATATCTGCGCATAGAACTTGTCGTATTTGAAGATGATTTTCAAAGCAACTTCATTCGTTATCGAAATACAATGATCGTTGTCAGTAATAATTTTGACTAACCTCATTGTTACGGCCCTTCGACAGCTCCTACATTTAGGAGAATAAAAAAATGTTATGGAAGAGCAATCAGAAACCATATCCACATTATTTCATCTTTTTAAATACAATGCCAGTAAGTGCATGGCCGCTGAAATCCAGCTGAAGCATAGCATGGCAGAGTGGATCACCGGGGCGGGCTCAGTGCAATTGAAAATGGTATTGCAGAAATATTCCGGGTTTGTTGACCAACATGTGCAAAAGCTCGCAGAATTTACGGAAGAAGAAAATCTCAATTCTATTGCTACGACTGACCAGGTGATGAAAGCATTTGTGGATGAAGCAAACCAGAAAAATAAATTGTGTACCGATGCCGAAGTCAGGGATGCCAGCCTGCTTGCCAGTGTACAGCTGATCAATCATTTTAAAATCAGTATGTACGGTACTGCAACAGCTTTTGCTAAGGAGTTGAATCTGGAACAGGCCGCAGCCGTTTTTCATGAAATGGAGATCAATGAAAAACATATAGATGATCGTTTATCTCAATTGGCGGGATTCGAGATAAATAAAAAAGCGCATACGACAATTGTAATCCCGGAGTAAAAATCAGTTGTATGAATAATGACTATCATGAAGACGTGAGAATACCGGTTGAGAATGTCGCCCTGAGTGGCGACCTGTTCATTCCTGCCGCTGCACAGGCCATCATAGTGTTTTCACATGGCAGTGGCAGCAGCCGGTTCAGCAAACGCAATCAGCAGGTAGCTTTATATCTGCGTAAAAGAAATTTTGGAACCTTATTACTTGACCTTCTAACACCGGGAGAGGACAGTCAATACCATAACCGCTTTGACATTACATTACTTACTGCAAGGTTAGCCGGTGCGACTGAATGGCTGAAAAAACAATCCATTTCGAAAAATTGCGCTATAGGTTACTTTGGTGCAAGTACAGGTGCGGCTTCTGCGATACAGGCAGCGGCGAAAATAAAAAATATTGGCGCAATTGTATCGCGTGGTGGCCGGCCAGATCTTGCTTCATCACAAGCCTTAAAAAGCGTGAAAGCACCAGTTCTTCTGATTGTGGGAAGTCTTGACACAGAAGTATTGCAATTAAACAGGAGGGCTTTTGAAGAAATGCTATGTTCTAAAGAACTGGCGATAGTGCATGGCGCATCGCACCTGTTTGAAGAAGAGGGAAAGCTGGATGAGGTGGCCCTGCTGGCAACAGCATGGTTCGAAAAATACCTGAACCCGGTTCATGTTACACGCAGTTTATAAATCAATTTCAGATGTTCAGAGATCGAATAGAAGCGGGATTGCTGCTGGCCGCGAAATTAAAGAAATATAAAAACGACCCCGGAGTAGTCCTGGCAGTGCCGAGAGGAGGAGTGCCCGTAGCTTACGCTGTTGCAAGGGAGTTGGGCTTGCCGATTGAAATTGTACTTACCAAGAAAATCGGGCATCCGATGAATAAGGAATATGCCATTGGTGCAGCAAGTCTTACCGACTATTTCATAGTACCGCACGAATATGTTTCCGAAGAATACATACAGCAGCAACTGAAAGAGATACGTACCAGGCTGAGAGTGATGTACAGACGATTTATGGGAGACCGGGAGCCGGAGAATCTGACAGGAAAAACGGTGATCGTGATTGATGACGGTATGGCTACAGGTAATACTGTACTGGGCACGGTACACGTCCTGAAAAAAAGCAATCCCGGCAAAATTATTATCGGAGTTCCGGTGGCATCTGAAAATGCTGTAAAGTTATTGTCGGAAGAAGTAGATGATGTAGTAACTGTTTTGATACCCGAAGAGTTTTATGGCGTTGGTAGTTTCTATGAAGATTTCCGACAGGTAAGTGATGACGAAGTGATGTTCTATCTTGATAAATTAAAAGAGCTTAGGAAAGCGGGATGACCTTTTTGCCATATGCAGGAAAATCCTATGCAGTCCAGTCAGGAAAATCTGCATGTATTGAAATCAGCTCCAAACCAGAAAACTGCTTTCCCTATACTTATTGAATCCCAAATGATATTCCTTTTCTCCATTATGAGATGATGACATCAATACTGCATTCATCGATGAGAAAGAGTGCAAGCAGACGCGTGATTTTCTCAGGTCTCCGACCCCTTAAAACTCAGGGAAAATATCGGTTAAATATTTACATCCGAAAATCGATCATGCGGCAATTCACGGACAACTGGTGAGTCATGCAACTGATCGTTTTCGTTAAGCAAACGGACGGAAAAAGGTTCATTAAAACTGCTGAGTTTTTCTAAAACAGTCTGCCTGACTCTTTTCTTTCTCTGTACTATTACGTGCTTCATTTCAGCGGCCTGTTTTCTATTTTTCTTACTCCATTTGTGCAGAAAGGGTTTTCCCAGCAACGCCAATGAGGTACATTGATCCTGAATGATCCCCAATTCAACCAGTAACTTTTCCAACATGGGATTAGTCATTACCGCATCATTCCCATTATTTTGTGTCTGTTCGTTTTTTTCATTAGTGAACAGACCGGAATTATTAAACAGATCTTTTAATATTTTTCTCAATGCGTGAAGGTCTTCGTCGTTAAAATCGCTGCGAATGAGAATTGATTTTGTACTGTTCTGGCAGCCCGCAATGTAACGGATGTAATTTTGAAACGAAAACGTATCCGGAAGAATACGGTCCGTTTTTTTCCTGCTTTTTTTTATGGGTTTTCCGGCCAGCATATCTTTCAATTTACGCTGTTGCCTTTGGATTTTTCTTCGTATCGCTTTTAAACAGGAATTGGTCCTTGCTTTATGTCCATTGAGTAATTGCAGGACATCTGTACTTAACAATTGAAGGTCCCTTATAGTACCGGTGATTTTGTATGTGTGCTTCAGGTCCTTCGACATTTGAATTAAATGATAGTGATTATTATCTTCTGATATCATCCGAAGAAAAGCCCTCAATTTTTTATACTCTACGCGGAACTGGTGTATGCTGTAATGATCAAAGCCATTGAAGGAATCCCTTGCATACTCTTTCATCATTCCGTAATGCTCGCCAGCGATACTATGCAATTCAGATCTTTCCATTCGGTTGGAGATTTCGGGTTCTGGCACCATGAGCCTTATGTTACTAAATTATCACACAGAACAATCATAACAAATGAAACATCTCACTACATGTTGTGATTATTGTCAATGATTCAGCGAATTCAATGATGTAATATCAGAACGCGTTGAATACCTTCAGATGCATGGAACGGCGTTGCCGCAAGTCCCATATCAAACAGGTTAAATAATTTATTGTCGACAGTTTAGTTTTGAGTTCCAGGCTTCCCGGGCTCCGAAATTGAATGTCAAACCGGTGATCAAACTTTACTGTTAAAAATCAGCTGTTGTTGGATCATCTTTGCCTTGCACATTACTTGTCAGAGAACTTCAATCAGCCGTGCACGAGGCATGTAAAACCGTAATACGGTGCACGCGTTCCCGCAAAATCTTTTACTGGTATCGGGTGAGTTTATCGGATATTCCGCCAATGGAGATCCGGTAGGGTTATCCAACACCTGGCAACCTGACCATTGTCAGATTTCCATATGACAGAGAACACTTTTTAAAAATCCGGCACAAGCTAGATTTGATCATACAGGTACTTTTTACCCGTCATGGATGAATAGTTTCTTGTTGCCATTGTAAGACGACACCGATGGCCGGGAAACGCTGTATTAGAAACAAATTCAAGTTATTGGTCATGAAAACAATTATTGTTGGTACTGATTTATCATTGAATGGGGCTGTTGCGATCCGCTATGCCGCTGATATGGCGCTCGCAACAGATGCTCATCTGCATATCCTGCATGTACATCAACCAACCTTAAGTTATGTAGAACTTGCACTCCATGTGGACTCCGGGAGCATGGTGTCCGCGGCGGAAAAAGAAATGGAGGAATTGAAAGAATATTTTGAAAAGCTGACGAAAGGAAGGCTTTATATTTCGACAGAGGTGAGAATGGGAGATGTAATAGAGGAACTTCAGCAGGTCTGTAAAAGAATATCCCCCGATTTTGTGGTGATAGGTGCCCAGGGCAAGAGTGCTGCAGCAAGGTTTTTTCTGGGAAGTCATGCGGTGCGTATTATGAGGCAATTGAAGTGGCCGGTGATCGCTGTTCCGAAAGAAGGGCATTTCAGGGTTATAAAAAAGATAGGGCTTGCCTGTGATCTCAATGATGTTGTTGAATCGATTCCAATAGATGAAATCAAATTACTGGTAAAAAGTTTCAATGCCGAACTACACGTCATCAATTCCGGGAAAATGGCCGAATTCTATCCTGAGGAACTGGATCAATCGATCATATTAAGAGAACTGCTGGAAGCTGAAAACCCCACCTTTCACTTTATAGTAAATAAATCGGGGGATAATGCGATTCTTGAATTTGCAGAACAAAATGAAATTGACCTGCTGATTATCATCCCCGGGCACCACAGCGTAATTAAACAATTGGTTACCCGAAGCCATACCAGGAAAATGGTACTTCAAAGTCATGTGCCCGTCATGTCATTGCAGGCTTAGATTTCAACCGGCGCACTGTTTAAAAATTTATGGTAATGAAAAGACTCACGAACAAAACCGCAATTGTAACAGGAGCAGCGGGTGGAATCGGAGCAGCGACCGCAAAATTATTTGTTGAAGAAGGAGCGAATGTATTGGCAACTGACCGGCATATTTCAATCCTGGAAGATTGGGTGAATCCCCTTAAAAAAACAGGTGCAGCGATCGAAGCTCTGGAACATGACGTGGCAGATGTATCTCAATGGGAAAAAGTAATTAATACGGCATTGAAAAAATTTAATCATATAAACATACTTGTAAATAATGCAGGAATATTTCCTGGATTTGTGAATTGCGAGGAAACTTCGTTAGGTGTATGGAACAATGTAATAGCCACCAATCTGACAGGACCTTTTCTCGGATGCCAGGCATGTATTCCACATATGCGGATCAACGGCGGAGGCGCAATTATCAATATTGCTTCAATCGCGGGACTGGTTGGAGGAAACGGTGTTGCTTACTCCGCATCAAAAGGGGGGCTTAGATTATTGTCTAAAGACCTTGCGGTTACACTTGCAAAAGATAAAATCAGGGTGAACACCATTTGCCCGGGCGCGGTATTAACACCTATGACAGCAGAACTGGTCAGCAAAACGATCACTGAGGATATTATTAAAAACGGATCGCCACAGGGCAGAATGGCGAGTGCCCAGGAGATAGCATGGGGCGTACTTTACCTCGCAAGTGATGAATCATCTTTTGTCACTGGTACCGATCTGGTAATAGATGGTGGAGCCGTTGCCAGGTAAATCTGAATTCGTATGCAAAGCAACAGTCAGGTGGAAAATTTGGTTACAGCAGTCAGAGGCTAGGAATGATTAGCTGATTTCTGTAAAAGAGTTGAGTTAAACACTTTAAAGGAGTATACAAAACAGTCGCTGCAGGCATTAATATTTGCCTGCAATGATTAATAAATAGTCACAGGAAAACCCTTTCGTATTGTGTCAGTGTTTATATGGGCGATAAGCTGGTAAAAAACTATTGGTTGATACGTTCTTGCAAAACCTGTGCTATCCCAAATTCCTAATCGCTGGTAATTCTTTTTTAGCGGCAATGGCGAAATTGAATTAAAAGTCAAACGCGCAGTGTTTTATCGCATGCGTCGGCGTCATACTTAATAAAAAGCAAAATTTTAGTTATTGACAATCTCATTAACATGCTTGTAATAAAATCGCAGTGTCATAATTAAGCAATAAGTCTAAAAATCAAAAAGTATTGATGGTAAAGACAAATATGTCACTATTTAATTTTTCAGTTTTACAATACCGCACGTAAGAAATTTTATTTTGCTAAAATGACTATAAAATGAAAAGAAGGATAATTAATTTGCCAGGCAGATTTATTTTTAAGCATGATGGTATGGATTATAAATAACCAAGCTTAACTATTATAAATATTGCCTGAGCAGGTGACGCAAAGGTTTAATACAAAATCGCGGCCAAAATAGTACTCCTAAACTAATATCACTATCCTTCGCTGGTTGACTGGCATAACTGTCTTTCTATTCTACATGTCGTCAGTTGATTTATTTATTAGTCATTTGATAAGCTATCAGCCTCAATGATAGCATCGGCAAAATCCTTTGGGGCCTCCTGGGGCAGATTATGTCCAATACCTTTTAGTAAACGATGAGAATACTTGCCGGTGAATTTTTTTGCATACAACCGGCTGTCGGGATGTGGTGCTCCATTCGCATCACCTTCAAGAGTAATAGAGGGCACACTGATAACAGGGGCTTCTGCAAGTCTTTTTTCAATAATATTATATTGTGTTTCGCCATCAGCTATGCCAAGACGCCAGCGATAATTATGAATCACGATATTAACATGATCCTCATTGTTAAGAGATTCTGCAGTTTGATCAAAAGTAAAATCATCGAAGTCCCATTTTGGTGAAGCGATTTTCCAAATGAGTTTTGCAAACTCATACCTGTATTTTTCATAGCCAACCCTGCCACGTTCAGTTGCAAAATAAAATTGATACCACCACTCAAACTCGGCCCTGGGTAGCAAAGGCATTTTATTATTTTCAGGATTTCCAATCAGGTAACCACTTACAGAAACCATCGCCTTGCACCGCTCCGGCCAGAGGGCAGCAATGATGTTGGAAGTACGTGCACCCCAATCAAAACCAGCAACGATTGCCTTTTTTATTTCTAAGGTATCCATTAGGGCTATAATATCAACCGCTATCGCCGATTGCTGTCCATTGCGAAATGTTTCCTCCGATAAAAATTTTGTAGTACCAAAACCACGCAGGTATGGAATAATTACTCGATAGCCAAAGGCTGTGAGTACATGACTGGCATCGGCAAAGCTGTGTATATCGTAAGGCCAACCATGCAAGAGGATAACTACAGCGCCATCAACAGGGCCATCATCAAGATAGCCAACACTCAAAGCCCCTGCATCGATTTGTTTCAATTGGTCAAATGGTCTATGCATAGTTCCCTTAAGTGTTGCACAGATTTTAGGGGGGTCACTTGGGAATTGATGACTTTCTAATCCCAACATTGCGAGTTCTGCTCCTCCAATATTCAGCAAGGCGTTTTCCAGAAACCTCCTGCGATTGAAGATTTTTTCTGTTGACATCTTTTCTCATTTAGAATTTTATCACATCCTGTAAATTTTAGACTATCCAAAAGTGACTGCAAAAGCTTCTACACCATTATCAAAAAACTCGATTTCAATCTGGCAATCAGAAACAGAATTTGGCTGCCGTATTAATTGGTACAATCGCTGATCGGTAAGCTCACCATTTCCTTGTTCATCAACGTCAATTCCATGTGCAGTTCCCGGCAATTTGCCGTCGATAAGCACACGAAACCGAATTGAAGTTCCTGGTACTGCCGGCCCCATCACCAAATGAAAGTCACGGGCATGAAAACGATATACTATTTTACCCTTTGTATTATTCAGCTTTATGGATTGTTTCTGCACCGTCCAATTACCGGAAAGAGCCCAGTGATTAAGAAGCAAAATCGATGGCGCACCATAAACATGAGGCTTGTCATACTTTAATCCATCGGCAGTAAAATTTTCTGTTCGTTCATAACCGAGGTAGTTTTCCGCTGATTTCAAACTGTTCCAGTCTGCAGCTAGTTCACAACCATCTGCAGTGACCGTCACACCATTGCTCAGACCCGTAGCTCCTGCTTCAACCAGTAATTGCTGGATTATATGTTCAGATTCTTCATATCCTCCTTCACCGAATTGATGATGCCGGATACGTCCCTTAGTATCTATCAAATAACAGGCAGGCCAATACCGGTTATTGAAAGCGTTCCAGATGTCTTGCTGGTTATCTATGGCTACGGGGAAATCAATCTTCATGTCCTTTATCGCTTTTCGAACATTGTCAACGCTTTTTTCAAACGGGAATTCGGGTGTATGCACAGTAATAACCACCAATCCTTTATCCCTATATTTTTCATACCATCCACGTATATAAGGCAATGTGCGTATCCAATTGATACAAGTGTATGTTCCAAATTCGATCAGAACAACTTTTCCCTTCAGGTCTGAAGAAGTAATTGGTTTCGAGTTAATCCATGCATTTGCCCTTTTAAGTGAAGACAATTCGCCATTTGATAATTGCATATTTAATGATTTTGATCGTTTGTGCTGCGTTTTTGAAAAGCCAGCTCCCAATAATCCGGTTGCAACAATGATTATCAATATTGTACTCAAAAAGGAATGTTGTACGTATTTAATTCTCTTTATCATTGCCCTACTTTTATGCTGTTTTCCAATGAAGGATGTAACGTATGATGATCTGGTCATTTGATTATCGTCGGTTATTGTTCGTCAATCCGGAGACTTTGTTCCATTGCATAGCATTGATCCCATATGTAAACATCAAAGCCTGCAAGTTTAGAGGACCACCTCGGAGTTAATGCATTCACACATTGAATGACGACTCGGTCAATATAATTGTCAAAGATTGCCCATGGGTTTTTTGTGTCAGCCGGATCAAGACCTTGACCAGGTTTTGTATTCGCCAATGCCTGTCGTGCTATGTTTTTCAAATCGTTCATGAATTCAAGTTGAAGGGCAACGTCAGCATGTGTGCCTGTTCTTTCTACATGGCCAGATACAAGAATGTCCCATTTCAGTTTATTGATTTCTTCTACTTGAATAAAATACGCAGGTATGTCTTGTGCCAGGGCAAATCTTCTCCAGGGCATCCAACCCGGGAAAATAATATCGGCTACCATTAGCGTTTTTTGCTTTGGCGCATATATGAAGATATTTCCGGGTTCATGTGCATTTCCATGATAGGACAGTTCAAGGATGTTACTTCCAACTTTGAGTATATAATTATCCTTAAACGTAAGTGTTGGTATTGGTCTGTTCATATCATTGGCCCTTTCAAGTAATCGTTTTGTTTCTTCCTGGGCAATAATGATAGTACCCTTATTGGGGTTCAGCGTTTTTGCGCCACCTATATGATCAATATGGGCATGACTATAAATTATGTGGGTGATAGGCTTTTTTGTAATCTCCGCAATTGCTTTTGTGATTCGTGTAGCATAGATTGGAGGTGCATCTACAACAACAACCCCGTTTTCATAAACCATAAACATGGATTGGTAAATGTTATCCGTAATCATATATAACCCTTTACCAAGCTCCTGCAAACGATAACCTTTACCGGCATCAATCGATGGGCCCTTAGCAGATTCATTTACTGTGATGTATTTACCGATTCGTTCGCCGATAGGTGCAATTAATGGCTTATCAGGATAAGGGTTGGAAGCTGAGCGTGATGAATATTGAGCAGATGCAACAACTGCGAAAAGCATAAAGGCGCAAATAAATGTTATGGCTCTTTGTATTTTATTTATCTTTTTCATGAATTTATTTTTTTATATTTTTTATTTTTCATATCGTGTAAGAAATAATAACTGTATATGAAAACTCAAACCGGTTTGAACTCAACATTTACATTATTCCGGATGGCTTTGGAAATACTCTAATTATTTATTGATCAATAAACCTGTTTTGATTTAGTTTACCAGGAACTATTTGACTAACACAACCAGTTGTTTTCCCTTTTCAACGATATAGGTAGCAAGCTCTGCTGCAGTAGTTGAACCGACATTCTTTGCCGCATGTATCGTTCCTGCCGGTATAAACAAGACATCACCTGCCTCAAGCTTCACAGCGGGTTTGCCTTCCACCTCATACTCAAACAATCCCTCCAGAACGTAAATGACTTCTTCTCCCGGATGTGAATGCTTACCAAATGCTGCGCCCGGTTCAAATTCGATTCTTGCCTGCACCGTTTCCTGTCCCGGCGTACTGAGATCGTGCCGCTGAAGCTCGATGCGTTTGATTTTCTCCTGTTGCGATGCGGCTGGTGAAGATTGACAACCGGAGGTTAAACCTGTTGATGCCAGCAATAAAAGCATACTATAGATTGTTAACTGTTTCATTGTTTTGGTTTGCGAGATTAATTCTCTAATTTTTATTTCTTTCTGTCCCATTCCTGAACATTCTATCAACCAGAGCCCTAATGACCGGTCCCATGATCAACACAAAGGGCAGCAGTAGTAAGTATGTTCGGGGAACGAGGATTAGCCAATTGTAAAAGAAATGATCGGTGAAAAAACCCTGTGTCATAATAGTATTTAAAAAAGCGGCATAAGCTGATGTGAAAAAGGCTATGATTATTCCAAATACAATCAGTTTTTTAAATTCTGTTTTCATAACAAGATGTATACAGTATTTGATAAATATTTCCGGAATAGCGTCTCTCACTTGAAATTGTTTTGCTTTTCAAATTCAACTAGCCGTTTACACTGAACTGCAGAAACAACAAAAGGGAGCGCAACGGATGCGCTGCCCCTTTTACCAGACTAGCGCAAAGATTTAAAGGCTGCCCGCATTTCTTCCGTAAATAATTGAGGTTGTTCCCATGCTGCAAAATGTCCGCCTTTATCTACTTCATGGAAATAAATGAGGTTAGGATAGGCACGCCGGGCCCATGATTCAGGGGAAATAAAAACGTCTTCAGGAAATACCGTAATGGCTACTGGCAATTTTATCATATTGGATTTTTGTGCACCGGCACTAACAATTTCAGTGCTTCTGTTCTCCCAGTAAATACGGGCTGCAGATGTGGCCGAATTTGTAAACCAGTACAAAGAAATATTATCCAATACATCATTTATTGTTGGAGACTGTTTCGGATCGGCACCATAGGACCAATTCAAAAAACCGGGGTGTAAAAAAAACCAGGCGGCGAGGCCAACGGGAGAATCCCCAAGGCTATAACCCACACCCTGCGGACGTGATGTCATTGTCGTTTTATAGGTAAATCCTCCTTCCCGGATAGATTTACTGAGATGATTAAAGGCAGCCCGTTCCTGTTCTGTGAATCCCTCTGGAGCAATACCGGTTCCCAATGCCATACCGGCTTCGTTTGGCAGTGTTGCCGGTAGATTGCTGTGGATACCCAATAATCCTGCGGGCGCCTGCAACGCCATCGAATTAACAACACCAGCACCCCAATCACCTCCTTGAGCAACATAGCGTTTGTACCCGATGCGATTCATCAGCACTGCCCATGCTTTTGCGATTCGGTCGAGTCCCCATCCCGCTTCGGTTGGCTTTGCAGAAAAACCAAAACCAGGTAATGATGGAATAACAACATCAAAAGCATCTTCAGCTTTACCACCATAAGCGGTAGGATTGGTTAAAGGGTCAACAATTTTCAGCAATTCAATTACAGAACCGGGCCAGCCATGACTTATGATGATCGGCATTGCATTGGGTTCCTTGGAGCGAACATGAATGAAATGGATGTCAATACCGTCAATGCTAGTAATAAACTGCGGATATGAATTCAGCTTTGCTTCCACTTTTCTCCAATCATAATTTTTATTCCAGTACTCTGCTAATCCTTTTAATTTAGAGAGGTGGGCGCCTTGCGACTGATCAGAAACAGTTTCTTTATCAGGCCATCTTGTTTCCATTACCCGTTTCCGGAGATACTCAATATCTGCCTTTGGGATATTAATTTTAAAAGGGCGGATCGATTCAGCTGATCTTAAATCCGCATGTGATGTACCTTGAGCTTCTGTCATTGTTCCCTGTAGTACCATTGCTCCTCCGATTACCGTACTGGCCAGGATGTGTTTTGTCTTTGTCATTTTTTGAATTTTAAATTGTTTAAAGTTTTTATTGTTGCATGTTATAGATGTGATGAATAGTGATCAATCCATTAATGAATTTGTAACAGCCAGTAAAGAATAAAATCTGCTTCTTCTTTCCATTGGGGGTGTTCAAACAATAAATGATTGCGGCCTTTGAATTTTCGATAACCGGTAATCGAATCTTCAGACTCATATTTTTTATAGTTGATATAATTCATAGATGCTTTGATCATTTTATCTTCTGAACCTGCAATAAAGAGTAAGGGAGTATGAGGTTTTTTAAAATCTATTTTTGTCCGGCATCGGAACACATCCCTGATAATTTTTTTTGATTCGGGTATGGCATATTTATAATACAATTGCTTTTGAAGCTCATATTCCATTCCATTGACAATAGTGTATTTCCATTTAAGGAATGGCATGGTATACGTCTGCTGGCTGGAAGAAAACAACATCATTGTTTCCCATACCACTTTTAAAAATGAAAAACCAAATCTTGGTACACCTTGTGGCGGAAATGAATGGATCGCGATACCTGCAACAGCAAGCTCCCGTTGTAATAATAACTGTACCAAAAGCCCCCCTAAAGAATGACCTATGAGTATAGGCTTCTCGGGCAATGAATTTATAATAGCAGTATAATGATCGGATAATGACGAAATAGAATTTAATGCGATTTCATCAATGGAATCCCTGTTGCGCAATTCTTCCGGTGTCGAATCTTTATATGGCCATGCTGGCGCTATGCACCGGTATCCTTTGCTTTCAAAATATAGCTGCCATTCGTCCCAGCAATTATTACCAATAAATGTTCCTGTAATGAAAACAATTGATCTTGGTAATGCCTTTTCCATTTTTGTACTTGTGACTATATGAAGTCAAACCAAAGGCCACAAGATTAAATCGCTATCAATCAATAGATTGATTAATTGTAAATACCATCACCACCACGTAATATCGTGGAGAAAATAATTTTTCGACGAAATAAAGTAGTAGCTTTAGCATCAACCCACCAAACAGGAAAGTATCCCTGGTTCAGCGACAGCAATTATTTCCTGGTTTTTGCAATTGATATTCAGAACTCATCCGCACTGTTTATTGATATATTTCATTCGAACTAATGCCCTCTAATCAATCTGGCCATTTTATGGTGTATTCATAAAATAAATGAGTATGTGCAAACTTCAAGTCGGCATTATTTTTTGCATAGCAATATGCAATAATGGACTATCGCAATCTTCAACACCACCGGCCATTTCGAATTACGTTTATCATCATCCGTCTGAAGACAAAGAAACCTGGCAACGATTGAATTTGTGGCTGAGTTCTACCTACTTGCTGGTTGTAAATGAAGGTCAGGCCGATCAGGACTTTTGTCTGCTCAAGGCAAGCCATTCATTAGGGTTAAGCCGCCTTCCGATTCTGGCAGAAGGGATCGATGATGCGGAATTAACGCGACAAGCACGATGGATCGATCAGCAAAATCCTGCTGAGGGTATTCGCCTGTTATCGCTGACAAAGGGAAAGCAACATGTTGAATTGCTAATCCTGCTTGGAGCCTATTATGCTTTTCAACCAAACAATTATCGCCTATATAAAGACAGTGTTGAATATTTTCTCAGTCATGCAATTAAAGAAGCTAAATCCTCAAATGAAGTAGAACTGGGGCGACAAGCCAGATGTTTGCTGACGAAAATGTATTTCCAGGCAAACGAGGTTGACAAGGGTGACTCCATTTTCATACCGCTGATTAAAGAATGCCAGATAGATGGTGACAAAGAATCGGAAGCAAGGGCTTTTGCATATCGGGGCATATACGAACCATTTTTACCTGCAATGTTCCAGGGAAAATTGGCGGATATGCAAAGGGCAGCAGAACTGTATCACGAGACGAACGACCTAGAAGGGGAGATCAATGCCCTTACTGACGTTGGGTATTTGCTTGTAATTATGAATCAACTACAACCCGCCTATGATGTTTTGATAAAAGCCATTAAGCTGCAGGATTCTATTAAGTACCCCTATGTTCAATATAACACCGATATCCTAGCCTTTACCACAATAAATATGCGGAGGTTTGGTGAACCATTAAAATACGCTATTCAAACTGTACAAATAGCGGAGGCAACAAGAGATAGCATAGGATGGGGAAGTTTTTATGCACGTCTCGGCTATATGTATAGTTTTACTAACAGGAATACTGAAACATCGAAATGGAAATCCAAAGCTATTAATCGTTTCTTATTCGATCGAAATCCATTGGTGTATACGCTTCTTCCACCAAATTGGAGTCCTTGGGAAGCAAAAGATCACTACTTGACAGCATTGAAACTTATCGAGAATGTATCTAAAAAGATTCCAGCAATTAAACTTACCGATCTGGTTCTATACCATGAAGCAATTTCAGGTTGCTATATAGGACTCAGGGAATATCATTTAGCCGAACAGCACTTAGGAAAAGCTGATTCTATCGAATCAATATTGCAAACTTTAAGGGGGCCGTTAAACAGGTCAAGGCTCGATTTACGCTTCGCTTCACTTCATATTATCAAAGGTGAATTTTCTGCAGCCAGAATATTGTTCGAAAAATATTTCCTGAATCCAAATATTAAGAACGGATTTGGAGAAGATAATCTGGCTTATCAATCTTTGATTTTTTTAGATTCCGTTCAAGGTGATCTGAAAGCAGGAATGGCACACTACAAAAAGTACATGAAGCATCAGGATTCAGCATTTCAGGCATTCACCGTTCGACAAGCAGACGAACTTAAAGTGCTTTATGAAATCGAAGAAAAGGAAAAGGAGATAGCACTGTTAAATCAACAGGCGTTGTTCGAGCAAGCCAACCTGAAACAAGCTACTCTTGTAAAAAATCTGACCATCGGAGGTATCGTTTCGGTGCTGATTATCACTTCCTTACTTTACCGCCAAAACCGCCTGAGAAAAAAGAACAATACCGATATCACGCATAAAAACGAACTACTACAGCATCTCCTGACGGAAAAAGAATGGTTGTTGAAAGAAATACATCATCGTGTAAAAAATAATCTGCAAATCGTAATGAGTTTGCTAAACTCACAATCTGCCTATATTAATAATGCCCCGGCACTCAGTGCCATTCACGACAGCCAGCATCGGGTACATGCTATGTCACTTATTCATCAAAAGCTGTACAATTCAGAAAATCTTTCTTTCATTGACATGTCACTTTATATCCGTGAACTGGTATCTTATTTAAGTGACAGTTTTAATATGGGTCAACGCATACTTTTTGAATTAAGGGTAGACACACTCCAGCTGGATGTAAGCCAGGCTGTCCCTCTTGGGCTGATATTGAATGAAGCCATTACCAATTCGATAAAATATGCATTTCCCAATGACAGGGAAGGGGTAATAAAAATATCCCTTTCAAATACATACGGTAACCAATATTTATTGGAGATCTCAGATAATGGAATTGGCATTCCTTCGCATCTTGAAAATAAAAAAGATGGTTCACTGGGTATAAGTTTGATGGCAGGGCTAAGCGAAGACCTGGATGGTAGTTTTTCGATAGAAAATAGTAATGGCACTGCGATAAGGATAATATTCGTGCATGATATGGGTGTTAAACGAACGAGTCCGCTAATAACTTCATTTGTTAACAGTAACTAAGATAAAGAAGATGAATAAAAAAGTACTCATCGTCGAAGACCAGTTTGTAGAAGCCAACGATCTTCAGCTTATGCTGCGTAAAGCCGGTTATAATGTTTGTGGCATCGCACGATCGGTTCCCATTGCGCAGGAAATGATAAAAAAAAAGAAGCCGGATATTGTGTTGCTTGATATTTTTTTGAAAGGAAAACTAACCGGCATTGATTTAGGCAAACAATTAAGCGAGGAGACTATTCCTTTCGTATATCTATCTGCCAACTCAAATGAAGAAGTACTGCATGCGGCAAAAACTACACAACCGTATGGGTTCCTGGTGAAACCATTCAGGGAAAAAGACCTCTTGATAACCATGGGGATTGCAGATTACCGGCATGAACATAGCGAAGAGGCCAATACCAGAAAGGAAACTATTTTAAAAGATAAATTATTGACCATTGCAAACAGCGCCGGCAGTTGGGAAAATAAAATGTTGACACTTTGCACAACGCTTAAACTTCATATCTCTTTTGATTATATAACTGCAGGATTCAACACGATCCACGATACTTCCAACAGGGCAATAAGCTTTTTAAGGATCGGGTATGAAGAATATCAGAAAATAGGAACACCTGAACTGCTAAAAATATCCGGATTAAAAATAAATGAGCTTTTCCCGCTGGTGAGAAATACGACCTACGATAATATGCCTGCAATCGTGGCAGATAAACTATTTGAACAAAAATGCAGTGAGCCATCATTAACCAAATTATTTTCAGAAATATTTCAAATTAGGTCATTTATCTATTTTCCGTTACATCTGTCAAACGGTGATAATTTTATATTCTGCTTTTATTGCAAGCGGCCCGATACCTACAAGACCGGGCATATTGGTTTAATGAACCGTTTGCAAAAAACGATGGTTAATGCAATTGAAAGTATGTTGAGTTTAACACATAAAAATAGTACAGGCGAAATAAATAGTACTGAAGCGCCTCCTGTTGACAGAAATACTCATGAGATGCCCGGCTTTGAAAGTATTATTGGAAAGAGCCCCCTGCTATTGAATGTATTTGATCTTGTTACCCATGTAGCCTATTCGGATACTTCTGTACTTATATTAGGTGAAAGCGGCACCGGCAAGGAACGGATTGCTGATTGCATTCATAACCTTTCCACACGAAAAGGAAAAGCTTTTGTGAAAGTAAATTGTGCCGCCCTGCCGACCACTTTGATTGAATCTGAATTATTCGGACACGAGAAAGGATCATTTACCGGGGCCACCGATAAAAGAATAGGAAAGTTTAGCCAGGCTAATGGGGGAACGATATTTTTAGATGAAATTGGCGAGATGCCTGTTGATCTGCAGGTAAAACTTCTGCGGGTACTGCAAGAAAAAGAAATAGAACCAATTGGTGGAAAGTCAACTATTAAAATCAATGTTCGTGTTATCGCTGCCACCAACAGAAATTTAGAGAAAGAAGTTGCAGAGGGACGATTCCGTCTTGATTTATATTACAGGCTTAATGTATTCCCGATTGAACTACCGTCATTGCGTGAAAGAACAGAAGATATACCAGCCCTGGCTAACCATTTTATAAACTACTATAACCGCAAAGCAGGAAAAAAAATTGCCGGGCTTTCGGATAAGGTCCTGAAGAACATGACTGCCTATAGCTGGCCAGGAAATATTCGTGAATTGGAAAATTTAATTGAAAGGGGTGTACTGCTTGCTAAAGGAACAATTATTGAAGACATATCAATTCCCATAAGTCAAAAAAAGGAAATTTCAATGGTTATGCAGGATCCTCATATTAAAACAATTCTGGAGAATGAACGGGATTATATTATTACTATTTTGAAAAAATGCGCTGGCAGAATATGGGGTGCTGGCGGTGCTGCCGAAGTATTGAATGTTCCACCGACTACGTTGAAGTCTAAAATGAAGAAACTGGGTATCCATAAAGAGAGTATGGAATAGGCATTTATCCGGTTAGCTGCGCAATTGACTGAATATATAAAAAATGAGGTTTTTAATCTAACTAAACTCCAGAGTAAATTCACAATAGCCCCAAAAACGCTCTTCGTTTTTTTATCCGCCAACTTTACGATTTGAAATTGCCAGGCTCAAATTCAACTTTGTACGCATAAAAGCTTTAGGATTGATTTGAAAATGATGGCGAGCAGGTTTTCTGCAGCATACGCTGAGCTTTAAGAAAATAGACACTGCCCCCCAGAGTGTCCCCCTACTACCCCCTACCAATAAGGTATCAAAGCCTGGAGGAAATTTTTTTAAATTTTAATTATTTAATTCGCTTTATTATCCGTCGACATATCGCTTTTAATCCTTTTACCGAATATTTATGTAAAAGATGATGGGAATTACAAAATCGGAATTATAGTGAAAATATCAACCTGCTATCCAGATTATTGGACGTACTTGAGCATCCTTGTCGTATTACAATTTTTCTTCTGAAAAAGAGAGGGGACACGCTACGGTTGGGCAAATGACAACAGAGATTGGGTTATTTCAATCGACAATTAGTGATCACTTAAACGAGTTAAAAAAATATCCGCCATAGCGGGTACTACTTCTGGAACTTCAATTCAATATCGCCTAAACAATCTAATTTGAACAGAGATAAAAAAATGTAATAGCAAGTTTTGCAGAAGAGTTCTAAGTTTTGTTATAAACAATGCTAATAACCCCGTTTTGGACACCCTTTGGGGCCGAGAAATTTCGTAGTTATAAATCTTGGAAGGATATGGGAATTCGTCTTGGTCGATTTGTTGATTTGACAAAGCAAACAGGAATCGGTCGGCTGTCTCATAAGTTATGTCTGCCGCTTTTGATTATTTAAACCCACAGGTTAATTGTTAAAATTATTCGGAAAAAGGTGGCCTCTAGGTGCACCTCATTCTCAAACACCAATTTAGCCTGGCTTTCAATTCAGTACAATCAATAAAGACTCTATCTCAAAAAATATTTAGTACGGTCGCGCAATGCAAAAAGCCCTCTGGGAGAGGGCTTTTTTTCGCGGACCGGACGGGACTCGAACCCGCGACCTCCGCCGTGACAGGGCGGCATTCTAACCAACTGAACTACCGATCCTTACCAAAAACGCTGTTAGCGATTTTTCAGGACGGCAAAGATAGGCGTTTTAGCTTCTTAACCAATAAAATTTTTAAAAAAACCAGTTTTGCGGGAGAGTGTCTGTGATGCTAAAAATGACCATTCGAACTGACAATCAGCTCATGTCCACGCGCTTTTCGTGGATATCAAATTAACTTAAATGTGATCCCCCTATAATTTTCATCAGGGCCAGTCCGTTTTTCCAATTATCTCAACAAAAAATCACCCTATGAAAAATCTGTTCTTTGCCATTGTTATCATCTTCGGATTTCTGTCGCCTATTAGTAGCACCGCCCAGAAAAAAGCCTTAAGAATTGACTCCAGTATGGTGCCCGCTGATTTTAAAGAATATAAAGATACCTTACTGGTGGTGGACGAAAAATTGCTTATCGGTTACTCCAAATACCTCAGGAAAAATTTCGAAGAACATTACTCAGGACCATACAAAATCATTTCCCGGAAAGAATACCTGTCTTTTCAGGGCGGCGATCATCGGTTTGTGTTTACCGGAGTATACAACTATGAGTTTGCTGGTACAGAATCTAAGAAAGTAATAAAGTATATCCTGATGGACAATAAAACCGGAAAACACTATCAAACAAACGAGACAAAATATTACTCCGAACTAATGATCAATTACATTAAAGAACTTAATGCACAATTGAAAAGTTAGATTCAGTTTAATACAAGATTGGTGTACGCTGGGAACCCAACCAATTAGTTGCGGCTGCTATTACGTACGGTCAGGATTTAATGGCAATAAAGGTGTCGGATTTGAAATTGATGTGATGATTTTCACTCCGCCATTTGCATGTTTTGAAAACTACAAAGTCAAACCAAACCCGGCTACGTATTGAATTCTGATTTCATATCTTAAAAAAATCAAAAATTTGGCTGCAGCAGTAATTTGAAAATCAGTTTTTGAATGTACTGCAATAGATTGCACACCATCAATCGTCCACCGTTGCTATTCAAATCGAATTTCAATTTTAAAAAATTCGATAGGAAAACTCAGGCAACACGTTCCTTATCGAAATGTAACTAACGCTTATGAAAATAACAACGTCTTTTCAGCAGTTGCTGATCTGCCTTTTATTATTGATCACCAACGGAGCCGTATCTGCGCAGAAACAATTCAAACTTATAGTTAATCTTCCCGCTGAAATTGATAAGAGTAATATTGAATTCTATCTGGAAGATGGGAAATCTAATTTTAAGATGAAATCGGTTTCAGCTTCAGGGAATCAATTAACCGCAACGGGTGAATATTTCGGATTATACGCGGCTATCAATATTCAACGACCCCAGGTAGGATCAGCAGAATCTTTCGTAAATACTTTTTTTGTCCAGGAAAAAACCGGTATTATAACTTTCTCTAAAAAAGATCCATCCGATCTTTCACTAAACAATTACTCGCTTGAGAACGTAGAAGATTTCAAGGAAGAAAAACAAAGTCGAAAAAAACACTCATCAAAAGAACTAAAAGATGCAATTGATTTTGAGGCAGTTTATTTAGCTTCCATTATCTATGGTACTGATATGGCAATCACAAATAAACATAACGATTTGCTGAAAGCTTTGGGCAGGAAGGATATTGAATATATCAATGCCCACCTAAATTCCTATTATTCATTTTATTTTTTCAAAAATGATATAAGTGTTTCCTCAAGGCTACCTGGAGATTCATTAATGATGGTGTTCAATAAATTTCCGGAAAAATACAGGCTCAGTGATGAAGGAAATCTTTGCCTTCAGTTCATCGTTGGTAGATCAACTTTTACGGGAAATGAAACACCGATTGAATTTTCGGCCAGGGATATACATGGGAAAAATATCAGACTGGCTGATTACAGAAATAAAAAAATGGTGTTACTGCACTTCTGGGGTACCTGGTGTTCGCCTTGTATTGAAGAATTGCCTGCTTTAAAAAAAATCAGAGAACAGTATCGACCTGATCAACTTGAAATAATTTCCATCACTGTTAGTTCTAAAGACAGTGACTTTTTCCGTATAATAAAAAAGTACGAAATGGATTGGTCGCATATTCATAACAACGACGATCTATATTATATATACGGAGCAATGGGCACACCGAGAATTTGCCTAATCAATAAAGACTTGAAGGTTATTTATGATTCAGTAACACCTGGCAAGGAAGATAATCTTACATTGACAAAATTAAACAAAATGTTGTCGGAGACTTTACATTGAAATTATCACTCCTCTGCAAAATTATTTCCTTCAATCTATCAACCCTTCCAGTTTTAGTTTTTCGATCAGTGTCGTACCCACTGAAGATTTTGATTTATAAAATACTGCAGGCTGCCGTATTGGTGCCGCATCAGAAACAAATTTTCCTTCAGCCTTCGATGTCAATTCGCCCGTCCAGAGATTGAATTTCGTTCCCGAGGGTGATGTGGTTATCCAACAGTAAAGATCCGTCCGACTTCGACGCTCTGCAGAAATTCACAGGTCACAATTCAGCGATTGCTTATTGCGTATTTTTTTTATCCCCGGGAAAGACATTTTTTAACCCTGTTTGTATCAACATCTTCAGAAACTAAAAATGTAAAATCAAGTCTTTTTCCCATTTTGATCTGCTGATCTTCGGCTAGACATCCACGTAGAGAATCAATTCTCATCCGATTTTCCGTCCTTGACAACTGTGACCATCAATAAGAATTGTAGATGTAAATCCACATGTGGATTAGCGATGTCTTTAAAACATTACATTTACCTGTCTAACCTGCACTTCTGCCGCTTTTCATTTTAAAAGGATCCGTTATACAATAATGAACATAATCATTTTTCATGTCTATGTTGCTGGTGCATCTGGTAACGGCAAACAATTGCTGAAACTATATGACGAGGCTTGCAAGGTATGTCTGAAAGAAGGCGGATACCGGATCGAAATCATTGATATTTTGAAAAAGCCTCAACTGGCAGAAAAACACAAGGTACTTGCAACGCCAACGATCAGCCGGACTGACCCCGGGCCTGAAAAACGGATTATTGGAAAGCTCAATAATGAACAGGCAGTAACAGCCATCAAATTTTTAACGGAAGATCTTTTAATTTAATATAAAATGGCAAAAACAAAGGCGCTATTAACGTTGGATAATCCAACATCGCTGATGATACCTAAAGTAAAAACGGGAATCAAAGGGTTCGAGGAAATCAGTTATGGGGGATTACCCAGGGGCCGCACCACATTAATTTCCGGAAGTTCCGGGAGTGGCAAAACCATTTTTTCCTGCCAGTTTCTGGCAGCAGGGATCTTGCAGTTCGATGAACCTGGTGTATTTATCACATTCGAAGAAAGTGTAGAAGATCTGAAAAATAATGTCAAATCCTTCGGATGGGACATTGATAAATTTGAGAAAAATAATAAATGGCTTTTTGTGGATGCGTCAGTTTCGTTCAACAACGAAACGAAGGTCATGGGTGATTATGATCTCAAGGCGTTACTTATA
Source organism: Pollutibacter soli (assembly GCA_029269725.1). Taxonomy (GTDB): domain Bacteria; phylum Bacteroidota; class Bacteroidia; order Chitinophagales; family Chitinophagaceae; genus Pollutibacter; species Pollutibacter soli. The sequence goes on from JARJHS010000014.1 coordinate 64,543, forward strand.
CGAATTGAATCGGCGATATCGAAAGTAAAAGCAAAAAGAGTTGTGCTCGATTCCATCGGATCCTTGTTTCATTATTTCCAGGATCCGTCTATCATCCGCCGGGAATTATTTAAAGTCCTCTCTACTCTTAAGAGAAAAAAACTAGTCATACTCATAACCAGTGAAAGATTGGAAGAGTACGGCGTTGTGTCACGGTTTGGAGTTGAGGAATACATTGCAGATAACGTTTTGATCCTGCGAAATGTGCTCGAAAATGAAAAACGACGGAGAACAATTGAAATTTTAAAATACCGTGGCTCACTGCATAGTATGGGTGAACAATCCTTCGTAATCGATCCGCAGAAAGGGATAGAAATTATTCCCCTTACCCGTTTGCAGCTGACACAAAATTCATCTGAAAAGCGCGTGTCTTCCGGTAATCCACCGTTGGATAAAATGTGTGGTGGTGGATTTTTCAAAGACTCAATCATACTTGTTTCAGGAGCCACCGGCACCGGAAAAACTTTAATGGTTACCGAATTCATTAAGGGCGGATTTGAAAATGGCGAGAAAGTCCTATTCGTTGCTTATGAAGAGAGTCGCGAGCAATTGATCCGCAACGCAAAAGGCTGGGGTGTTGATTTTCCTAAAATGGAAAAAGCAGGAAAGCTCCTTATAAAAGCGGTCTATCCAGAATCGGCAAGCCTTGAAGAACATTTGTTACGGATTCAGTTGATGGTGGAAGAATGGAAGCCCACCCGATTCGCATTGGACAGTCTTACAGCAATTGAAAGAGGAAGTTCCAAAAAAAATTTCCGCGAATTCCTGATTGCACTTACTTCTTTTCTGAAGAAGAAAGAAGTATTGGCCATCTTCACATCAACTTCCAGTAATATAGTTGGCGGCACATCGGTTACAGACAGCCATATCTCAACCATTACTGACAGCATTATTTTGTTGCGTTATGCCGAACTATATGGAAATATTCACCGCGTAATCACGGTCTTAAAAATGCGGGGGTCACTCCATACAAAAAATATATTTGAATTTGATATTGACGCCAATGGCATGCATATTGGTCATAAGCAATTTGATCGCATGAGTGGCATCCTTGGCGGATTGCCATTTGTTTCAGATAGAAATGAAGAAGAAAAGGAATAAATGAGTCTATTCGTTTATTAAAATGAAAAGTGAACATGATGCGAATGCAAACACTTTCTGCTCATACCGCCGTCGCCACAGATACCATCCTGGATAGTCTTCTGGATGCCGTACTGGTCGTAGATACTGCTGGTATTATTATTTATGCCAACCGCTCAGCATTTGAATTATTTCAGAAAAATGCCACTGAGTTGATTGATCATCCTTTTGGGTTTCCGGTTGCGCAGTATGAAGTGCAGGAAATTAATGTTATAAAAGATGAAACTCCATTGACAGTACAAATGCTGGCATCACCAATCGAATGGAATGGGAAAAAAGCATCTCTGTTGTCTTTACGCGATATCACTGCGCAGAAAAAATTAATGGTTGAAATTGAAGGACAGAAAGCGCTTCTCGAACGGAAGAATGAAGAAAATGCCCAATATGCCTCCCTGGCCTCTCACGATCTGAAAGAACCAGTCCGCAAGATTTTAATATTCAGTGATCTCCTGTTAAGTCACGATGGGAGGCCTTCGGCCGATACGGAAAAAATCCAAAAAATTCATTCGCTGGCGTCACGAATGATTTTGCTGATTGATGGCATATCACAGCTCTCCAGGGTTTCTCATGTCGAACATTCTTTTAATCTGGTTGATCTCAAACAGGTCGTGGATGAAGTCTGCAATGATCTTGAATTTGCACTCGCAGAAAAAGAGGTCGTGGTAGAAGTCGGATCCTTGCCGGTTATCGACGCAGTTCCGGATAAAATGTACCAGCTCTTCCTGAACCTCATCTCCAATTCGATAAAATATGCACGTAAAAATGTAAAACCGCTGGTCAGAATCACGGCAGAAGACCTGGACGAGGAAGTCATAATCAAACTGCAGGACAATGGCATTGGTTTTAATAATAATTGGGCAAAGCAATTGTTTCAACCATTCCGGCGGTTGCACAATAACGAATACGATGGTGTAGGCATAGGGCTTTCCATCTGCTCCCGTATTGTTGAACTGCACCACGGAGAAATTCATGCATCCGGGATCGAAGGAAAAGGAGCTGAATTCACTATAAGGCTGCCCCGTATACAACAAATGCATATGACCGAAATCTGATTAATCGCTCATCTTTATTGATCAATTCCTCAAAACAATCCAACCAGGGGCCGGACAGGATATTCTTTTGTGTTACGATTCAGTTCAGAAAAATTAGCTTCTGATTACCTCAAATCGGCCTACATTCAGTGATAAAATTTTATCTCGTGAAAAAGTTGTTTGCAATCCTTCCGGTTTTATTTGCTGTGCAGTTATTTGCGCAGTCAGATGCAAAAATGAATGCATTTGTTACAAACCTGATGAGCAAAATGACATTGGAAGAAAAGATCGGTCAGCTAAACCTGGTTACACCCGGTGGAGCTGTCACTGGATCGGTAGTAAGCAAAGGCGTGGATGAAAATCTGAGGAAAGGATTTGTAGGTGGACTGTTTGGAATCACCGGGCCCGAAAAGGTTCGCCAGGCGCAGGACATCGCAGTAAAAAATTCGCGGTTGAAAATTCCTTTATTTTTTGGGTTGGATGTGATCCATGGCCATAAAACATTGTTCCCGATACCACTCGGACTTTCATGCAGCTGGGATATGGCATTGATCGAACGGAGTGCAAGAATTGCAGCTACCGAAGCAACCGCAGATGGTTTGTGCTGGGCATTCAGTCCGATGGTGGACATCGCGCGTGATCCGCGCTGGGGAAGGGTTTCAGAGGGTTCGGGTGAAGACCCATATCTCGGTAGTGAAATCGCAAAAGCAATGGTTCGTGGTTACCAGGGAAAAGATTATTCTTCCACAAATACATTGATGGCCTGTGTGAAACATTTCGCGTTGTATGGTGCTGCGGAAGCTGGTCGCGATTATAATAGTGTCGACATGAGTAAGATCAAAATGTATGAATACTATCTGCCGCCATACAAAGCAGCAGTAGATGCAGGTGTTGGCAGCGTGATGAGTTCATTCAATGATATTGATGCAGTGCCGGCGACTGGTAATAAATGGTTACTCACTGATCTCCTTCGCAGGCAATGGGGATTTAAAGGATTGGTGGTGAGCGATTATACTTCTGTAAACGAAATGGTGAATCACAGCCTGGGTGATCTGCAGACAGTTTCTGCTCTGGCCTTACATGCTGGTCTTGACATGGATATGGTGGGCGAAGGTTTTCTGACGACATTGAAAAAATCATTGAAAGAGGGTAAGGTTACACAAAAACAGATTGATGATGCCTGTCGCAGAATTCTTGAGGCAAAATATAAACTCGGTCTTTTTACAGATCCGTACAGGTATATGGATGAATCCCGACCTGCAAAAGAAATTCTTACGCCTGAGACCCGTAAAGCGGCAAGAGAAATTGCAGCTCGTTCTTTTGTATTACTAAAGAATGATGCACAACTGCTTCCGTTGAAAAAAGATGCATCGATAGCGTTGGTGGGTCCGCTGGCTGACAGTAAAAGAAATATGCTCGGTACCTGGAGTGTAGCAGGTGATTTTACAAAAGCAATTACAGTGATCGAAGGAATAAAAAATGTGGCGCCTGGCGCAAAAATCACTTATGCAAAAGGAGCGAATATTTCAGATGATTCGATGCTGATCAAACGGACCAATGTTTTCCCTCCGGATGAGATTGAAATTGACAAGCGTTCGCCAGCAGAAATGATTGCCGAGGCTGTCGCAGCAGCAAAAAATGCAGATGTGATAGTGGCCGTTGTCGGCGAAGCTGCTGATATGACGGGCGAGGCAAGTAGTCGTTCAGATATCGGCTTGCCTGAGTCTCAGTTGGAACTTTTGAAAGCGCTCGCAAAAACCGGTAAGCCGATGGTAATGGTGCTTTTCAACGGCCGCGCGATGACATTGAACTGGGAATCAAAAAACATGAATTCGATTCTCGATGTGTGGTTTGGCGGAACTGAAGCAGGTAATGCCATAGCAGATGTTCTATTCGGCAATTACAATCCGTCCGGGAAACTGACATCCACTTTTCCAAGAAATGTCGGACAGATTCCGATCATCTATAATCACAAGCATACTGGTCGTCCTTTCAACAATGAAGAATGGGCCAAGTTCAAATCAAATTACCTTGACGTAAGCAATGATCCTTTATATCCCTTTGGATTTGGATTAAGTTATACAACATTCACTTATGGCGATGTAAAGCTGAGCAAAACAGATCTGAAGGGAAATGAAACATTAACCGCCTTGGTAACGCTCACGAATAGTGGCAAAGTTGCCGGAGAAGAAGTTGTGCAAATGTATGTCGCCGATGTTGTAGCGAGCGTAACGCGTTCAGTGAAGGACCTCAAAGGATTTCAGAAGATCCTTTTACAGCCCGGCGAAAGCAAAGAAGTCAGTTTTAAAATTACTACCGAACAATTGAAGTTCTTCAACAGTAACCTGAAATGGGATTGGGAAAGCGGGGATTTTATAATTCATATCGGAACGAATTCCAGTGAAGTAAAGAGCGGGAAGATTAATTGGAAGAAGTGAGTAGTAAGTAATAAGTGGGTTTTGAAGTTGAAAGTGCCACGTTTCAACTGGATATTTCAAAAGCGATTCCTGTCTGCCTGATCATCAACGAAGCCGTCACCAATGCTATCAGGTATGCTTTTCCGGATAACAGGAACGGTGCAATCGAACTAAGTATGGTTTCAATACCTGATGGTGAAATCAACCCCCTGATAAAAAGACAACGGAATCGGGCTTTCCCAGAAAGTCAACGCAATTCACCTGGATTGAAGTTTCACGGGCAAACCTGGCAGGTCTTAAGACCTGGCAGGTGTTATAAACCTGGGAGGTCTTTTAAACCTGGGAGGTCTTAGACCTCCCAGGTTGTATCCCGCTGCGGGCGCTTTGCGACAAAAACTGAGCTATCTCCCCGCTAAAACTGCTTCATCGGATTTCTCGCTCCATGCCGCGCGGTGCAAAGTCAGCTCTTTACGGCCGGTGTCCATACTGATCTCGATCCAGCCGTTATGCCGCTCCCCTGCAATCGTGATCTGCACCGGCAGAAATTTATGCTGCACATCTTTCCAGGGACCCAGCCACGTATTCGGACCGCCTGTGGGCCGGATCTGTTTTGCAAAATTGGTCTGCGATACATTCGCCCACTCGAAATTGACGGGCGCCTGGACGGCAATGACCTGATCTCTATTAAGCGCCTGGCTGAACTCGTTCCAACTCGTTAATGTGTAGGAGTCTTCATAAGTAAACACATAAAATTCCTGGACCATCGCGTTCTCGGCATTACTTGCATATTCCCATTCTGAAAAGCGGAAATCATTTTTTCCATCTTCATTTAAATCCAATACCAGCCTTCCATTTTCACCAACCACCTGGTTATTCAGATCCCTGTATTTCATTGGTGGATTGATCCATAGATCATCATTCTTCCGGCAACTGATCATCAATACAATTCCAAAAATCCAGACTAACGGTTTCATTTTCTTTCAATTTGTACCGTAAAACTGAATCAATACCCATCCGGACAATTCATAAAACGGAATGAATTGTCAATCTTCAGGGATGAAATGCAAAAGAATCTGAAGATTGATTTGCCGGCTTGTTACCATCATATTACATGGTTAACTACAACCTATTGCCAAATATCCTGACCGATTGTAATCATTTTACAGTTACAAATTCGTCGCATGGACCCGTTTATTAGATTTACACAACATCCGCTGAAATGAACGGCGATTTGCTATTGAAATGAGCAAAGTTGTTAATCCGGCATACATCATTAATTACCCGGTGAATCGGCTGAACAAATTTGTTTCAGCTTAATGATTGCAAAAACATGCATTGAATGACGGAACAAATTACGACCAATGCTGCTCAGCCAAAAAAATCACGCACGCTCATTTTTTTTATCGCGTCATTGGCAATCTCTGCCTTGCTCTGTTGGCTATTGTACGTACCGGAATTCACGCGCTCGCAGACTTATGTTTTGTTTCTGCTGTTTTTTTCCGTTTGCCTTTGGATCACCGAAGCCATCCCACCTTTTGCCGTAGCACTTTTCATCTTAGCTTACCTTGTTTTTACACTAGGTAATCCATTTTTTAATGATGCCCCTGTAAAAATTGACCAGTATGTGAATACTTTCTCAAGCAGTACCATATGGCTGATGCTTGGAGGATTTTTTCTTGCGAGGGCCATGACAAAGACAAGATTCGACGAAAGATTATTACGTATGACATTAAAGTTGTCTGGTAACAAACCGGCAAATATTCTTATCGCCGTGATGACCGTAACTACATTTTCATCAATGATCATGTCCAACACGGCAGCAGCTGCAATGCTTGTTGCTTCTCTTTCGCCCTTGCTGAACAACAAAAATAATTCAGGTCTCAGCAAAGCTTTGCTGCTCAGTATCTCCATCGGAACTGCAACGGGCGGAATGGGAACAATTATCGGAACACCTTCCAATGTGCTTACTGCAGGTATCCTGGAACTGAATAACATCCACGTTGATTTCCTGGAATGGATGAAATATGGTGTTCCTGTAACACTTTTACTTTCCGGTATCTGCTGTTTTGTATTACTTCGTCTATACGTTAAAAATAAAACCCCAATAAATACTGTCTTTGAAAGCAATGCAGAATCTTCAGCATTTTCAGCATCAAAAAAAGACAGGGTTGTAGTACTGGTTGTTTTAATCAGTACACTCGTACTCTGGCTCACAAGCTCGGTGCATCATATTTCTGTCTCTGCAGTTTCAGCTGTACCTATTGTAGCATTTACCCTCACAGGAATTATTACTGCTGATGATGTAAAGTCAATGCCATGGGATGTGCTCCTGCTGATTGCCGGTGGAATGTCGCTCGGGCTTGCATTGGAATCAACAGGAATTCTCGCGCATTATGCATTGCAGATGCAATCGTTAACAATAAATCCGTTTGCTTTGATACTGATCTTCGCGATTGCTTCCATGCTTATATCCAACGTTATGAGCAATGCAGCCACCAGTGCGATCTTACTTCCAATGGCATTCGCATTATTACCAGGTTTCGAAAAAGAATCTGCCATTGCCGTAGCACTAGCCAGTTCCGCGGCTATTTTTCTGCCTGTATCAACTCCACCAAATGCAATAGTTTACAGCACCGGCTTATTATCGATTAAAGACTTTCGTTTGGGAGGCTTACTGATAGGTATCCTGGGTCCTGTACTTGCAGCCATCTGGGTAATGATTGTCAGAAACTGGATGTAAAAAACATAAACCAGCAACTTCGCTGCATACTCTTTTTCGTTTTACCGTAAAGTGGTATATTTCCACAGGCAGGTTCTCAAACAATTGTATGTTGCGCTCTTACACCAGCCGTAACTAACCTGTAAAACAAATTAAAAATCTAAAATCTTTATTGATGTCAAATCACGAATGGATGACTCCGAAAGCTAAGGCCATACCTAAAGAAAGCAGCGAATGGGAACAGGGAAGATATGGACCGGTATGGCCAAAAACTCCTGCTTGCTATGGCTTTACGATTATTGCTGATGTTATCCCCGGAAGAGCCGAAACAATCCGCAATTATGGTGTGAAACTGGAAGAAGCATTGAAAGGCTCTCCGGAAATTCTTGCACCACTCAAATTACATTACCTCCGATGGGTGTTGTTTGACAATGATACCAGGTTTATGTACCAGGGAATTTTTGATACGGATTTTGACAAATACACGGAAGATGCAATTCAGTTATTCGGACTTGCAGGTGTTGATACTGTATTCGAGAATCTTGTAGGATTTCCAACCGACTGGAAAACGAATGCGCCTGCATTTATCAAATTTGTACGCGAACACCAATGCAATAGTTTCCTCGAGTATGGGGAATACCCATTTGTATCTGCAGATGAAATTAAAAAAGCGCTGAAATTAAAAGCCGCGTTCTCTGAAATGCTGGATCAGATGCAATAAATTCTTTCCGAATTATAACACTTGCTGATGCTTGAACTGGACGACATTCAACACTACCTGCTGACGCGCCCTCACGCGACTATTGCCGAATACGTATTTGTCACTTTTAAAAATGCAGAAAGCGGAAGAAACTGGATTGCTTCATTACTCGATACCGTTGGGAACGCAAAAACAGTAATGGCAGCCAGCGACACCGACATGCGTTGGGTATCGATGGCATTTACGTTCAATGGTCTTAAAGCACTAGGACTTGATGAAGAATCCCTTTCAACATTTCCTGAACCTTTTCGCCAGGGCATGGCCGCACGCGCTGCAATGCTGGGTGATACGGGAGCGAATCATCCCGATCACTGGGAAGATCATATGGCGAGCCCGGATCTGCATGCTGTAGTCATTCTTTTTGCACGCGATAAAGCTGAAAAAGAAAGATGCATAGCAAAGCACCAGGAATATCTGCATCAGAATCCCGGCGTCCAGGTATTATCAACATTGCATCTTGAAGCGATTCCGCCTTACGATTATGTTCATGAGCATTTCGGTTATCGCGACAGGATTACAACTCCAGTAATTGAAGGCCTGGGTATTGAGCCATCACCAGGTTCGCATCCTCCCAGCAAACCTGGAGAGTTTTTCCTGGGTTATCCTGATGAATCAGGCGCAATAGTCCCCTTGCCCAAACCCGAAGCTTTAACAAAAAACGGAAGCTATATCGCTTACAGAAAAATGCAGGAGCATGTAGGAGCATTTCGCGATTACCTGAAAGCGAATGGCAAAACTGTTGAAGAACAGGAACTGATTGCTGCAAAAATGATGGGACGCTGGCGCAAAAGCGGCGCACCGCTTGTATTGTCTCCGGATAAAGATGATCATGAACTGGGATTTGATGATAGCCGGAACAACATGTTCGATTATGAAAAGATGGATCCTCACGGTTATGCCTGCCCGGTAGGTGCTCATATACGGAGGATGAATGTAAGAGATAATTCTGTTTCACAGATCATGCATCGGAGACTCATTATCAGGCGAGGTGGTACTTACGGTCCACATCTCCCGGATGATGCACCTGAAGATGGTGCGAATCGCGGTATTGCTGTGTTTGCGGGCTGTGCTGACATCTCACGACAGTTTGAATTCCTGATTTCTGTCTGGGCAAATGACACCGGGTTTGAAGAACTGAATGAGCGCGATCCTTTTTGTGGTTTGCAGGATGGCACATTAGATATGGTTATTCCAAAAAGACCCATCAAACGCCGGCTTAAAAATATTCCTGCATTCACTAATGTTCGTGGCGGTGCATATTTTTTTCTGCCCGGCATCAGTGGATTGAAATATCTGGCTACGTTGAACGTAAAACGTTAAACGTCCGACGAAAAACGAACAACGAAAAGCGAACAACGAACAACGAAAAACTTTCACAATGAGCTTATCCAGCGCTTCCCGTCCGAGATTATACAACCAGATGCTTACACCCAGGAAATATGTTCCAGGCCAGCGTCGAATAAGCATATACTGGACATGGAGTTATCCATGGGAAGCAAATCAGGATATCAATAACCTGGACAACAGGTTTTCTACCATGGCGGAAGTACGCCGAACCGGCTGGCCCAATTTTGAATCCATTGAATATTCTGAAAAAATGTTTCTCCAGGGGATTGCAGGGACATTGGAGCTTTTTCATTTGGGTACCATACGTTTTCAACAACTGGCTGAGGATTTCACACACCAACCGGTAGCGATTTATCAACGTATAGACCAGGCAGGGCACCGGCTACCCATTGACGAAAGGATACTGGCTGACACAGATACATTGATGGTTTTCGGATTGGATCATCTTGTCACCGAACAGGAGGCAGCACCTGAAGAGATAAGTGCTATAAAAGAATTCTTAAAACGCGAAGGAACCTGTCTGGTTCTGAGCCCGCACCATGATGTAGGTGCTTCAGAAGATCTTAAACAACGCCAGATGGAGTACAAACATCATGGCGATCCGCTGGTACCACGTCAGCAACGTTTCGGAAAGTACACCCGATCATTAATGAAAGGATTAGGTGTGCCTGTTGAAAACAAATACGGCCTCAGACCAGCAACCCTCGGTGGCACTAATCAACTTGTTCCTTTGTCCATCAACAAAGACTTCGACAAACTCGGAATGCTGAACGGAGTTTCGACTTTTAATTTTCATATGCACCTGCCACATTATGAAGTTACTACCAATGACAGTTCTTTAATATCAGTGCTGGCACGTCAGCCGATCGATATGACCAATCCGCATCCTTTTATTGAAGCAGGCAATACGGAGTTCAATATGTTTCTCTGGATGCCACCGAATGAGGAAAGAGCAGGTCATATCCTCCTCGCGGATTCTACCATTTTCACTACCCTGTTTGGAAGCGATGACAGTCTTGACCGGTTCTGGAAAAATATTGCGACACTTAAATAATTTCCAAAGCCTGTCAATGATCGTATCCATCTTCAAATACAAAAGGCATTTCAAAAAAATGAACGCCTTTTGTATGATGATTTGTTTTTTATGCGGGGCGAATGCGCAGGAAAAGAAAACCAATCTTGAAGTATATGGATTCATAATGACGGACATGGGCTACAACTTCAATAGCATCGATCCTCATTGGTTTGACGTAATGCGTCCGACTAAACTTCCATCTTTCAAAAATGAGTTTGGGACTGATGGAAATTTTTTCTTCAGTGTTCGCCAGACAAGGTTTGGAATAAAATCCACTACCAATACTTCTCTTGGTGAATTAAAAACAGACTTTCTATTTGATTTGATGGGGTTTGGGAAAAATATAGGTCAGACTACATTTCATCTGATCAACGCCTATGGTGAGCTTGGAAAATTTCTTATCGGACAAACAGCTTCTGTTTTTATGGACCAGGATGTTTTTCCCGTCACACTTGATTATTGGGGACCGATGACGAGGATCTTCAATTTTAATATCCAGGTCAGGTATACGCCCATCAGCAACGACAAACACCGTCTTGCTATTGCTATTGAAAGACCAGGCGCAACAGCGGATGGCGGCGATGATGCAACCAGTATTCAACTCGCGAATGTGAAACCTGTTTTCAAAATGCCAAACTTTACTGCACATTACAAAAGAAGGGGATCGTGGGGACATGTGCAGGTAGCTGCGATTGCAAAAATGATGCAATGGAAAGATGTTTCAGGATCCACCACGCAAGACCTGAGCGGAAGTGCCATTGGCTGGGGCTGGACAATCAGCACAGCGCTTAACCTGGGAAAAAGATGTACAGTCAAAGTGCAGACAATACAGGGTCATGGTATAGAGAGTCATATTGCTGATGCGCCTGCAGATGTCGTGCCGGAAACGAATCTTGTCGATCCTGCAAAACCTATCAAAGGAATCGCACAACCTGCCTGGGGCTTTTTCAGTTTTGCAGAAATGAGGTGGAATGACTGGTGCCAAAGCACGATTGGATATTCGCAGGAAAATGTTACTAACGGAGACCTTCAACCGCAAAATGCATTCCGAAAAGGAAGGTATGCCATGGTCAATGTTAGATTTATGCCATGGACGAACATCATGGCCGGACTGGAATACCAGTTTGGAAAGAGAGAAAATTTCAGTGACGGATTTCATTCGGTTGCCAGTAAGTTACAGGTGTCTTTCAAATTCAATTTTTCTACGAAGACGGGATTTTAGTATTTGACTCATCACTTTTAATACTACATATCATGATTGAAATATTTCAACGCGTTTGGGAGAATCTTCTTTCAAGAACAGAAGGTCCGCTCAATCTCAGGTTTTTTATACAACCTACGGTATCGGTCATATTTGCAATTCTTGCTGCAGTCAGAGATTCGAAGGCTGGGACAATGCCTTACCTGGAACGATTTATCCTTTCAAAGCGCAGCGATAAGCGAGACATCGCGAAAGAAGTATGGAAAGATGTTGGAAAAATATTTATTGTAGGAACGATACTGGATATAATTTATCAGCTCGTTGTGATTTTTAGTAAAAAAACTGAAAATTATTTTTACCCACTCGAATCTCTGATCGTTGCATTTATACTGGCAGTAGTTCCTTATTTATTACTTCGTGGTCCGGTGAATAGGGTCATTAAACTTTTCGAAAAAAAAGATAATGAGCATAATTAATTACGAGCTGCTTTTTAAGTAAGAACATGCGGGTTTAACGTTGTACGTATAACGTTAAACGTAGAACAGCCGGCCGCAGACTCAATTCTTCAACCCTTTCTCACCTGAAATGTATTAATCAACGGATGCTGAAACGCATCTGCTTCTATTTCAAAAGAATCACCTTCAGCAACTTCGACGCCATCTGCAAAACTCAATACCGACGTCCCCATAAAATGAATATGTACATCACCCGGCTGTCTGAATAATTCATACTTAAAATGATGGTACTCCAGGTTACTGATATTGTGACTCATATTTGCCTCTCCTGTAAGAAAATCTTTTTCCCATATAATTTTTCCATCTCTTTTGATTCTTGTTTTGCCGGTGATATGTTCCGGAAGTTCTCCGGTTAACAATTCGGGGCCAAATGAACAGGTTCGCAGCTTCGAATGCGCGAGATAGAGATAATTTATTTTCTCCATCTTATGATCAGAAAATTCATTCCCTAAAGCATAACCGACTCTTTTCGGCTCTCCCTTTTTATTGATGATATACACCGCTGCGATTTCAGGCTCCTCTCCCCCATCAAGTGCAAATGATGGAGATGGTATTGCTTCACCCGAAGCAACAACGGACAACCCGTTTCCCTTATAAAACCATTCTGGTTGAACACCGGGCTTTCCTTCAATCATTTTCCCGTTTTCAATTCCCATGCGAAACATCTTAATGGAATCCGTCGGGTTCGGATCTTCTGAAGATTTTTGGTGCATGGCATTTCGAGATGACGCGCTGCCCAGGTGAGTTAATCCTGTACCCGTCACCCAGGTGTGATAGGGATCCGGATGGCTGAGCGGAACCTTCAATCTTTTTTCTTCAACCAGCTTTCTGAAATCAACATGTTCCCCGGAAAGAAAAGTATGTGCCGCTTCTTCCAGTTTAATTCCCTTGTTCTCAGCAAACATGAACAAGGCATATGTTGAATCGGTATTTTCCAGGATTCGGACATCGTTCCCTTCACAAATGCCAACAGAAGACCGGTTATTAACGTCGAGAAACTGGATCAATCTCATATATAATTAGTTTGAATCAAAAAGATCAACAACAATATCCAAATAAATAGCGAGTCTGAGACCAAACAGCTTTTAGAAACCTGTCAGGTCTATGCATTATTTTTCCGTTCAACCCTTACCTTTACACCCGCCCGTCTAAGAACGGTATTAAATTCTGCCTATGCCCGAGCTTGCGAACAGACAGTTTCTGGAGTTTGAAAAACCCGTTAAGGAACTGTATGACCAGATCGAACAATTGAAAGCAACTTCTGAGAAGAATAAACTGGACCTGTCCGACTCTATAAAAGAGCTCGAAGATCGCATCGTTGCTAAAAAACGTGATATCACTGAGCATCTTTCTGCCTGGCAGAAAGTTCAATTGAGCCGTCATCCTGACCGCCCATATACATTGGCCTATATCAATCGCATGTGCACCAATTTTGTGGAGCTGCATGGCGACAGAAATTTCAAAGATGATAAAGCTATTGTTGGCGGGTTTGCCCAGCTGGATGGAGAAACCGTGATGATTATGGGCCAGCAAAAAGGAATTAATACAAAGATGCGCCAGTTGCGCAATTTCGGAATGGCCAACCCTGAAGGCTACCGTAAGGCGCTCCGTCTGATGAAACTGGCTGAGAAGTTCAATAAACCCGTGATCACATTGGTAGATACTCCGGGTGCATTCCCCGGTATCGAAGCAGAAGAACGCGGCCAGGGCGAAGCCATCGCCCGTAATATTTATGAGATGATGCAACTGAAAGTGCCGATCATCTGCGTAATTATAGGCGAAGGCGCCAGCGGCGGAGCATTGGGTATCGGTGTCGGAGACCGCGTATTTATGATGGAAAACACCTGGTACACAGTGATTTCCCCCGAAAGCTGCAGCTCGATCTTATGGAGGAGCTGGGATATGAAAGAAAAGGCCGCCGACGAACTCAAACTTACCCCCGATCATATGCTGAAATTCCGCCTCGTAGACGGAGTTATTCCCGAGCCATTGGGTGGCGCTCACTGGGATTATAATGAAGCAGCCGCCATTCTCAAAAAACACCTGATACCGGTTGTACAGCAGCTAAAGAAGATCGACCCACGAAAGCGGGTGGAAGAAAGAATTGAAAAATTCAGCCGCATGGGATTCTGGGAAGAAAATGCTGTGAATCAGTAAGCAGGAGGATTTAGCACGCAGGAGAAAACAGCCGGAAGTCAGTGTATTACAGTCACAGGAATTCCATTCAGTTCAACTGCAGGCACTCGTTCCGCTAACCCGCCGGCAGGCCGGCTGATAACCGACAACTGACAACTGCCAACTATTCATTAATTTTCCGTTTTACTTTTTTCTGATATGCGATATAATTTTCGGGGCACAGGTGTAGCCATGATCACACCTTTTGATGCGCAGGGCGAAATTGATTTCAATGCATTGGAGAAACTGGTACATTTCCTTACAGAGGGAGGAATTGAATACCTCGTAGTACTAGGTACCACTGGCGAAACTGCCACCCTTGATCATAACGAAAAGCAGAAGATATTTTCATTTGTTGCCGGTGCTAACAATGGAAAACTTCCATTGGTTGCCGGCATTGGAGGAAATGATACAAGAAGTGTGATCAGTGATTTTAAATCTTATGATCTCGACGGATACAGTGCGATTTTATCTGTTTCGCCATATTATAACAAACCCAGCCAGGAAGGATTGTTTCAGCATTATCGCGCGATCAGTGAAGCGTCTCCCCTGCCGATGATGTTATATAATGTTCCCGGACGGACCGGAATGAATGTTTCAGCGGAAACAACTCTAAGAATAGCTGAAGAATGCCGGAATATTTTCGCAACAAAAGAAGCTTCCGGAAATTTCGATCAGATCATGCAGATCATCAAGTACAAGCCTGCCGGTTTTGAAGTGATCAGCGGTGACGATGGAATTACGCTACCGATGATGTCCTGTGGTGCCATCGGTGTTATATCTGTTGTGGCCAATGCATATCCGCGGATTTTCTCTGATATGGTTCGGTTATGCCTTGCCGGTGACTATACCACGGCGCAAAAATTGCATTACCAGTTAACAGATATCATACCTACTCTTTTCTCAGAAGGCAGCCCCGCAGGTGTGAAAGCTTATATGCAGGAGCTGGGACTTTGTGAAGCACATGTTCGTCTGCCGGTGGTTCCGGTGAGTTCGGGCTTGCTGAAAAAGATCAGGTCCCTTGCCGAGATCGTGAAGAAGCAGTATGTATTCTGATGAAGAAACGTCAGTGCTGAACAAATAATAATGTGCCAGGAATTTGCAACAATACCATGAGCAAATTCCTGTTTTATCATAATAGCGTCGCACAATCCTTAATTACCTTAATTGAAATTACTAGATGAAGTATAACATTGTTCCTGCCATCGCTTTTGCCTTGCTGTTGATATCCTGCAAGAGTACACGAACTACAACCGGCACTGCTTCCCGCAGTGTTCCGCAAAAGGAAGTCGGAATCAACATCGATCTGAAAAATGTAAACAATGACCAGGTAAAAGTGACTGTGAATGCGCCTGCTATCACGGGGGCTACAACAGAATTCAAATTTCCACGAATCATTCCCGGAACTTATGCCATAGCCGATTATGGTCGGTATGTCGACAGCTTTTTTGCATACGATAAAGCAGGAAGACAGTTGCCGGTGGTTCGCAAGGATTCAAACACTTTTGAAATCAGTGGCGCTGAGCAACTCGCAAAACTCACTTACGTTGTAAATGATACTTACGATTCTGAGATCGGTGATGTGTTTATGGATGAAAGTTCTACGATATTCTCTCCTGCCGGAACAAATATTCTCGCGGGAAAAAATTTCGTGTTGAATATGGCAGGTTTTGCAGGTTATTTTTCAGGCATGGAGAATATTCCCTACAAACTGGAAATTGCACATCCAGGTGATTTATATGGCGCCACTTCCATGATGGATACGGAAGCCGCAAAAGACAAAGATGTGTTCCTGCAACCACGATATGCAGAATTGATTGATCACCCGGTGATGTATGCTGCACCGGATACCGCAACATTTACGGTTGACGGAATGGAAGTACTGCTGGCTGTTTATTCTCCCAAAAACAAAGCCATCAGTGCACGGGCATTTAAAGCTGATATGCAGAAGATGATGGTTGCACAGAAAGCTTTCCTCGGCAAGATCAACAACACAAAAAAATACGCCATCCTGTTGTACATCACTGAAAACGACAAAACCGACGCAAGAGGCCAGGGCGCCCTTGAACACAACACGTCAACGACTGCAGTTTTCAGCCAATCAATGAAGGCAAAAAGCCTGATCGATGTTATTTCGCATGAATTCTTTCACACACTAACACCTTTGAAAGTGCATTCCCGCGAAATACAGGATTTCAATTTCAGTGAACCGGTGATGAGTCAGAATCTTTGGATGTATGAAGGTGTCACCGAATACTTTGCTCATCTTTTCCAGGTCAACCAGGGTTTGATTACTGAAGATGAATTCCTCAAAACAATGGCTGGTAAGATTGCAGAGTCAGGCTACTATGCTGATACGGTTTCGTTTACCCGTATGAGTAAGAATGTGGTGGAGCCCGAAATGAAGAAGCAATATGCGAATGTGTACCAGAAAGGAGCGCTGCTCGCTATGTGCATCGATATCATCATCAGGGAAAAATCAGGTGGCAAAAAAGGAATTCTCGATGTGATGGGTGAATTGTCCAATATCTATGGACAGGAAAAACCATTCGATGACAACGCTATTTTTGCTGAGTTTACAAAACTTTCTTATCCGGAGGTTGGAGCATTTCTCCAGGAACATATAATCGGCGGAAAACCGGTTGATTACGAAATGTATTTCGCAAAAATGGGTGCAACGCCGATAAATATAAAAGTTCCTGAACCTACAGTTTTTATCATTGGTGAAATGCCCTATATCATGCCGAATGCAAAAAAGCAGATCATTGCATTGGTACCTGATACAAAAAATGAATTCATGAATTCTATGGGCATCAAAAATCGCGATGTACTTCTGGAAATGAATGGTCAATCGCTGGACGCGACCGAAATCATGAAAGTCTTGATGGCGGGAAATGGTCTGGATGAGAATGAAACGGTAACGATGAAAATCGAAAGAAACGGAAGTCCGATGGAGCTGAAGGCAAATGTAAAACTCAATTACAAGGACCAGCAGGGATATAAGTTTACAGATGAGTCAAAAAAGGCGTTGAAAGACGCGTGGATGAAGGGACGTTGAACGTTTAACGTAGAACGTAGAACGTAGAACGTAGAACGTAGAACGTCGGCTCTTGCTGGTGATAGATGCTTCCGTAATTCAGGTAAACGTATAACGTGTAACGTTAAACGTTTGTTCTTGCCGATGATGGATGCCGCGCAAAGCAAATCGTGTAATAAACACAATTATCTTCTTAAAAACAGGTCGAGCCTACGGCTCTTGAATCATTAATAAATTCTTTGCGGCGGATTGAAATCCGCCGCTATAAGATCATCGAGGCTTGCGCCTCTTTTTTTTTGCAAACACCATAATGAATTGATAGTCTTCACTCGGCGTTGACGTTCCTTTAGTAAGCTATGGTCATCGAGGCAACCATCTCTTTTTTACATATACGTTAACTAGCAGATGATGTTCATTGGGGATTGGCGATTTTTTATTGCCGGTAGGTCATCGGGATTAATGCTGCCTGATTTTTATGGAACCATGCGTTCGACAATCTTATAGAGCCGTAGGCTCGGTTTTCTTATAGCCACGGAATTCATTCCGTGGTAAAGGATCAATTAAACAAATAAGAGCCGTAGCTCGACGATTTAACAGAGCCGTAGGCCCGATGATTTTTTAGTCATCA
Source organism: Pollutibacter soli (assembly GCA_029269725.1). Taxonomy (GTDB): domain Bacteria; phylum Bacteroidota; class Bacteroidia; order Chitinophagales; family Chitinophagaceae; genus Pollutibacter; species Pollutibacter soli. The sequence goes on from JARJHS010000014.1 coordinate 82,627, forward strand.
GGCATGGCAATTTATTTTTTCCAACCATCTGCTCCTGTTTAATACCAATACTGCATCCATTAAAACTACCTGGCGGGCACCAGCGACCGCCCTGCTAACGAAGCAACAATCCTGATTTCCTTTTATATCGAAATTATCTCCAGCTTAGGCCAGCATTTTACGTTCAACGTTAACCGTAGAACGTAAAACATGGAACCAATTGATTAAAATCATGCTCCCTCTTAACTATGGTCATCTTTGCTCTTCCCGTCCCGTTGCATTTTTACACCTGTAAAACAAATCAAAATGGAAACTCTTCAACACGCGTACAATCTTGATTTCCCGATAGCAGCAAAAAAAGAATCATTACTCAGTCACTTCATTCACTGGGCCGAGAGCCAGGAAAAGTACAGGTTTGGCTGGGTAGGTGGAATTCTCGCAGCACATGGATGTATCATTACACCGCTGACCTTACTGGCCGTTGTATTCGGTGGAAACAATATCGTGTTCTGGGTAGCAGCCATCGTGGCCATGGGTATTTCCCTGATCGCCAATCTCGCTGCACTTCCAACAAAATATACCATTCCCGTTTTCTTTTTCAGCATCCTGATCGATATCACCGTAGTTGTTTTATCTCTGGCGACAGGCTTTGGGCTGATAAGCTAACTGCTACGAATTGATTTCAGAAAAACAGGTTTAAAATCCTTTCTCGAACAAGCATACTTACTAAACCAATTCAATCAATAACCCGCAAAGGTTTACCATTTGAAGCCGATTTTTCGTTTGGGGCAGGTAGAGATCACCTGCCCTTTTGCATTTGCCATATAGGACATTTCCACATTAATTAGTAAAGCGATTATTCTTCAACAGAAATTCCCTCATGAGACAATTCCAAAGTTTCAACGGCCACTTCGTTACCATCGGCTTTCAGATCGGAAGACTGAACTTTCACAGGGAAAGCATTGTAGATTTTCCACTTCCTTACAATATTACCCTCTTCGTTGAGTAATGAAATAACAACATCCTCTTTCCTTACATTCAAACCTCGCGATGCCATCTTTATCCAATCATCTTTTTTCCCTTTAAATACACCCCTTTTAAGCGTTACTGTTCCATCTTTCCGTCCGGGAATTGAGTTTAAATCGCCCGAAAACCGCGGTTCATTTCCGCGAAAATCAATTAGCTGATGTTCACTTCCTAACCCTGAAATTTCTGTGAAATAAAAATCCTGATCATCAATCCTGGCAATGAAATTAAATTGTGGTTTCCGCGCTTCCGGCACAGTACCTTCTTTTATACGTTCTCCCATGATCTATCATTTTATATGTTGAAAATTTGTTTGAGTGAATGATTACTGCATCTGCTGATGTTGAACCAATTCAAAAGAAATAAATTCACCGGGCCTCAGCATTGCAATCATCACAATAGCCTTCAGCAATCCATTCTGCATATCAGCTGCAGTCATAGACTCCCCTAAGCCGAGCTTGACGTGAAAGGCCTCTTCCGGTTTACTTCCCTGCAATGCTCCCTGCCTCCACAAACCGGTGAGAAAATTCTGCATCATGCCTTTCATCTTCACCCATGTACCTGCATCATTGGGTTCAAATACCCAGGCTTTACACGCAAGGATGAGTGATTGTTCAATCATCATCAAAGTTCTTCTTACACTGATATAACGCCAGTCATTGCTGTTTCCATCCAGCGTTCTTGCACCCCATACGATGATACCACGACCTTCAAACTCACGTATCGCATTTACAGATTTCCCCGCAACAGGATCCACATTCATATTTTCCTGATGACGGCCTGTTATTTTTACCGATGCAGACTGCACGGAAGCAATAGACACATTCGCAGGCGCTTTCCATGGTCCGAGGGTCAGATCAACCGTTGTATATATCCCTGCAATTGCCGCACCAGGCGGAAGCAGGTTCAATCTGCTACTGATGGTTTCCATTATTTGTTTGTAAACTATACTCGATTGAACAAGTGTATTGTGTAATTCCGATAATTTAATCGCTTGTTCTGTCGCGGTATCACACCCGGGAACTGCATTGTATTCATCAAGGGCTTTGAGTGCCGCTTGTTCCGGTAATATTTTTTTGAGATCGGTCGGATAAATATCCAGGTTCGCCAGGCTTACTTGTGTTTGACCCACAACAGATGTATTCAACCATGGATAATATGCCGCGCCATAACTCCTGTTTGATTCACCAATGGCATCTCTGAAATGCTGAATCGTGGCAGCAGAATCTACATCAGTATCATCAGGTATTACATCGAGTATTGCGAAACAGGATTTGGTGTCGGCACAGAATTTCAGCATATCCTGGTAAAGCAGATAACAACTATCACGATGAGAAACAAAATCAGGAGCCAGGATCAATGAGGGGCCGGGTGTCGATGTGAGCTTCTCAAAAACACCAAGCTTTTTAAAATCGTCAGCGTTTATTCTTTGTACAGAGTCATCGCCATCGTATCCCCCCAACGAAAGAATGAAGCAATCGCCTCCACCATTCTGAAAGAAGAGCAGCATACAATGAAAAAGATAAAACCTTTCGTCAGGTCCTGATATCATGGATGGATCAAATACCAGCGGAACGGCAGAATCTGTCACCGGCAAATCAATAGTAAACCGATGCTGACAGGCACCTCCAAAAATTTCTTCGAATTCAATGAATGAAGAAATCCGGATGGGTTCGCCAATAAGACTAATGTCATTTTTCTTCCATTTTTCAGTATACCCGACAAAAACAGGCAAAGCTGTTTCGACAGCGACAACTGACATGGGTAAGGGATTTACCTCCTGCACATATACTCCGGGAGTTTTGTATTCATTTGACATGATCCGTGGTTTTAAAGAGTGATTTACAAAAGATCCTGAGAAATGCTACTAACAGGTACGCGATGGTACCGGCGAAGAAATAACAGCCGCGAAGAATTAAATTACACTGTTAAGTTAGGATAGATTCAGCAACCGGGGATAAACCCTGGTACCCGGGTTCAATGTCAGTATGTAAATACCTCTGTGGATGTGAATGTCAGATAAAAATTTCCGGGCAGATTTGCAGGAAGGCTATTACAGAAGGTATCCCGGGAGATCTGCTGCATAATTTTTTTATCTGAATTAAGCATTATCCTGACAGAAATCATTCTGCTTCAGAATATTTCTAATATCATCTTCGATAGAAAACCTCCCGTTTTCTGGTGAGATTGAGTTGTTCACACAGTATTTAAGCCTGGAACAGGCAGACTTGTAAAGACATTTTATATTTTAATATATACAGAATTTCATTTTCTAAAAAGGGAACATTATTTTTATCGAAGTCGCAGGATCAACTATTTATTTTTATATTGCTTCATAGTAAGTTTCAACGTTATTCAAATTTTATCTAAAAGTCAAAACCTTTCATTAATGAGCGAGAACATTAATAAAAGCGCGCTCTTCAACGGTAGCTGCTTTGCCCTAATTACGACGGCCTTCACGTTTTCTATCCGTGCGGGTATCCTTCCCCAGTTGGGAGAATCATTCGGTCTTACAGCCGAACAACTGGGTTTTATTAATTCCATGTGGTTCCTGGGATTTCCGATCTCCATGATCATCGGAGGCCTGGTGTATCATTCCTTTGGTCCGAAAAACATCATGCTCGTGGCATTCGTTTGTCACACTATCGGAATTCTCACCACAATTTATGCTGGCAGTTACACCACTTTGCTGGTGTCAACGCTGTTTATCGGTATCGGTAACGGTTGTACGGAAGCGGCTTGTAATCCAATGATCGCAGACATGTATTCAGGCGACAAAATGAGTAAGATGCTGAACAGGTTCCATATGTGGTTTCCGGGTGGCATCGTAGTCGGTAGCCTGATTTCAAAATTCATGACTGATGCGAACATGAGCTGGCAGGCGCAGATGTGGGTTACGATGATTCCTACGATCATCTATGCTGTGCTGTTCTTTGGCAAAACATTTCCCAAACCAAAATTCGAAGGTGCTGCCCATATTAGTCAGAACCTGAAAGCGATGGGAACATGGACATACATCTTCATTTTCGTTTGTATGGCACTGACTGCGATCACAGAGTTCGGTCCGCAGCAATGGGTAGGATTGATCATGTCTAAAAGTGGCGCGAGCCCAATGCTGATCCTGGCGCTGGTGACAGGTCTGATGGCCGTGGGCAGATGGTTTGGTGGCCCGGTAACACATGCACTTGGTCAGACCGGTGTTTTATTGGGAGGATCAATCTTTGCGGCAATCGGTATATATCTTTTCAGTACTGTTACAGGTCCGCTGGCTTATGTTGCAGCGATCTTTTTTGCCATTGGTGTTTGCTTTTTCTGGCCCACCATGGTCGGTGCCGTGGCACAGCGTGTACCATTAAGTGGCGCACTCGGCATGTCAATTGTTGGAGGGGTTGGAATGTTTTCCACCGCTATATTCCAGCCTTTCATCGGAAGCTGGATTGATTCAGCCAAAGCTGCAAAAGCTGCCGAAGGCCTTTCAGGAAACGAGCTGGAACTTGCTGCAGGCCAGGCAACCCTTACTAAAATGGTTGCTTTTCCTGCGATACTGATTGTACTGTTCCTGATCTTCTTCTTCTGGCAGAAAAAAGCCAACCCGAGAGTGTCTGGCGCTGTTCCTGCAGGCGCACATTAAGTTTTAGGTTATACGTGTTAAGTTATAAGTTGAAGTCCGCTGTTTAACCAGCGGACTTTTTTTTTATGCGCAGGATATTGAACATTTGAATAATAGTTCGTTGAATTTCCAAATCAGATTTTTTATGACACTGGAACATGTTGCCATCTGGACAGATAATCTGGAAACACTAAAGGATTTTTATATCAAATATTTTGGAGGTATACCGAACGGGAAATACACCAACCAAAGCAATGGATTTGAAAGCTACTTTCTCACATTCAGGTCGGGCGCGCGATTAGAGTTGATGATGAAACCGGGAATTCCTGATAATCTTAATGATACGCAGTCATTGCAGCATAAAGGGATCATTCATCTCGCATTTGGCGTTGATACTATGGCCCAGGTAGACGAGAAAGCTGTTCAAATGAAAAATGAGGGGTACAAGATATTGCGGGGCCCAAGAAAAACAGGTGATGGCTATTACGAATTCGAAACACTTGATCCTGAAGGGAACCGGCTTGAGGTAACAACAAAATACATCGACTGATTTTTGTCAGTAAAAATGATCAGACACAACAATACCTTGCGTACGATTTTTCATTTTGCGACTGCAAAAGTTTAACTCAGCCGGGAATTTTAAAAAATAAATGTGATGGATGTAAAATACATTTCTCCTGAAGAAGCAGTACAGATTGTAAAAAGTGGAGACAGGGTGTTTGTACATGGCAGCGCAGCAACACCGTTGATTCTGCTCAATACATTACTGAAAAGAGCAGGAGAAATTAATCATGTTGAACTGGTATCGGTTAGTACATATGGCGACATCCAATGGAAACAGCCCGGTGTAACCGATAGTTTCTATATGAATTCATTGTTTGTTTCCGCTAATGTCCGTGAGTGGGTAAACAGCAGCAGGGGAAGCTATACTCCGATTTTTCTGAGCGAGATCCCGCAATTGTTTGATCGGAAAATACTTCCTCTTCAGGTGGCATTGATACAGGTTTCACCACCTGACAATCATGGCTATTGTTCACTGGGAACATCTGTTGATGCAGCACTGAGCGCAGTACATAATGCAACTAACGTCATCGCACAGGTGAATCCGCGTATGCCGAGAGTTTTTGGAGATGGCGTAATTCATATCTCGCGATTCCATTCGCTGGTGTATGCGGAAACCGAACTTCCGGAAGTTGATTACAGTATTAAAATTGATCCGGTTTCTGAGCAGATCGGAAAACATGTGGCAGAATTAATCGATGACGGATCCACTCTTCAGCTCGGTATTGGTGCCATTCCTGATGCAGTACTCAAACAATTGACAACCCATAAAGATCTTGGCGTCCATACAGAAATGTTTTCTGATGGTGTTGTTGATCTTGTACATCGTGGCGTTGTAACCAATCGACATAAAGTAATCAAGCCTGGTAAGATTGTAAGCAGCTTTTTGCTGGGTACGAGAAAATTATATGATTTTGTTGATAACAACCCCTTTGTGAGTCTTAAGGATATCAGTTGGGTGAATGACACAGCAATCATCAGGCGCAATCCGAAAATGATTGCGGTCAATAGCGCCATCGAAATTGATATTACTGGTCAGGTGTGCGCCGATTCTATCGGAACTTATCAGTATTCCGGTATTGGCGGACAGATGGATTTTATGCGTGGGGCTGCGTTGTCACCCGGAGGAAAACCGATCATTGCGATTCCTTCGATCACAAAAAAAGGACTCAGCAGAATTGTACCGATGTTGAATCCGGGTGCAGGCGTTGTAACAACGAGAGGACATGTGCATTATGTCGTTACCGAATATGGTGTTGTCAATCTTTATGGAAAAACCATGGAACAACGTGCGAGAATGCTGGTGAGCATCGCGCATCCTGATCATAGGGAAAAGCTTGAGAGAAGTTCCTTCGAAAGATTTTCAAAAAAAAGCTGGAAGGACGAATCGGTAAGTAGTAAGTAGGGACCAGCCGGCTGTTGAGGTGGATACATTTCACCGGATTATCAAAATCCTAATTGGCTCTCTCGTCCGCAGACGCATCTATAAACTTCTCCTCTCCGCGTATATTTCTCCCTCCGCGTTACGGCTGTTCTTCATGCCGCAGGCATTTTTGGTGTTCACCGGCGCAGGCCGTCAAAAAACCGAAAACGTGTCACAACACCTTTATTCCAATATTCCGGAACCTATGTTCGGCCCCTGGCGCCCATAACCGTAAGCCATTCCATTCATTTGCTTTCGGCGAATATAGAGCAGTCCAGTGCGACTGTAATCCGATCATTCCTTCAGTAACACCGGCGATAAAATCATTTTTAGGTTGAACCACATCCCACATCTGTACATCATTTATCCAGAGTGTGATCCGAGGCGTATCTCCTACCATTCTTATTCTGAATGAATTCCAGTCATTCGCTTTCCATACTTTTGAAATCTCCGAAGCCTTTGCTCCTTTACTCACCGGCATACGTTCGCCCAATAAGGCACCGGTTCCTTTTGAATTTTCATCGAGCTCCACCTGGTAAGCAATTCCACTTTCTGAAGAACGAAGAAAAATTCCGCCATTGGTAAAAGAATCAATTTTCACTTCAAGATAGAGTTCAAAATTTTTATACTTTTTATCGGAAAGAATCACTCCACCTTGTCCATAAGGTTTTTGTCTCAGGATCATCATTCCATTTTCCACGCTCACATCCGGCGTCGTTCCCTGGTGACTTGTTCTGCTGATATGCCAGCCTTCCAGGTTTTTCCCGTTGAAAATGGGTATGAATCCCGCAGGTACCTGCGCAAAAGAAGTCTGGCAAAAAAACAGAGATGCAGATAACAGAAAACACAATTTTATTTTCTTCTTTGAAATAAAATGCTCACTAAAAATTGAGATCAATCCACACATAAATTTTGTGTTCAGTTTTCCAAAATCGAATTGGCTGTTTCAACTAAGAACTAAGAACTATGAACTATGAACTATGAACTATGAACTGGCCGTTTTAACGTTCCACTTTCTACGTTCAACCCTACTTCGTTTCCATCACTATCCTCAACCCAATATCATATCCATTCCCCGGGCCGCCGGCATGTGTCATGTAAGTCGCATTTTTTACATCTCCGGTGAATGATGCTCCTTTCAATACATGCTCCTTACCCGAACGCATAGGCGACGGGTCGGCGAATATCTTTTCATTGTAAAAATCAGCCGTCCACTCCCAAACATTTCCCAGCATGTCGTAGATCCCCCACGCATTTGGCTTTTTTGTACCAACCTTCGCAGGCATCGTGCCACCAAGAACTGCAGCAGCATTGATCTCTTTCCAGGGAATATCATCCGTTGCTCCAGCACGTGCAGCATATTCCCACTCAAATTCGGTTGGTAAACGGTAATGATGCTTCTTATCAAGGGAGTTTAATTTTTTTAAGAACTGTTGCGCATCTGTCCATGAGATATTTTCCACTGGTTGATTCGCACTGCTATCATTTTTAAAAATCGAAGGATTTGCTCCCAATACTTTTTGCCACTGTCCTTGCGTAATTTCATATTTACCGATATAGAATGGCTTCTCAATCTTTACTTCGAAACCTTGCATAATATCATTCTTTGCCATTTCTTCAGAAGCTTTTATCATTTTTTCTGGTAATGGCTTTCCATCAAAATCGACTTTACCAACGCTGGGTTGAAATTTTCCAACCACCACCGATCCGGGCTGTATCAGAATGAATTGAATGCCGATGTGATTCCTGAATTCTGGAGGCTGTGCTTTAGTTCCGCAGGAAATCAGAAGAATGAATGAAAATATGCTGATGAATAATTTCATGTATATTATATGTACGATTTATTTCAATAAATCAAATCCAGACATGCTGATATATGTGTGGTTTTTTCCTGTCAACTAATTACTACAAACTCCTGCTTACTACTTACTACTTACCACACACTACTTCTTGTCCCAATTCGTTCTCTCCGCCCTACCCAGCTTAAATATCTCCAGCAACTGTATTGTAAATCCACTACCCATATCTTTCGGTGATTCTGCACGTATCTTTTTTACCTCCGCTTCTGTCACCACCGAAGATTTATTTCCCAGTTCACTGCTGTTACGAATATAGCTCAACACAGATGCGATCCATTTATCATCCTGTGCTTTCATTGCAGGCATCGTATTCGGATAAGTTTTCCCATCAACCGGCCCCTGCAATCCGAGCAATAGCAATTGCGTCAACATAATTTTATCCCCTCTCACTCGCGGCGAACCAACCAATGGCGGAGCCGGCATCGGACCACCACCGATCGTTATTCCTTTTCCATCCGTACCATGACAGGATGAACAGAGTTGTTTGTAAATAACAGCACCATCGGTCACGAGTTTCCGGTCGGCAGGACTTAGATTTCGTGTACGCCTGGCTTCTTCTTCAGCCGTCTTTTTAGCTTCAGCATAAATCGAATTTGAAAACCGGATCATCTGGTTATCCTTATTTTCTGCCAGTAATTCCTGTAAAATCATTTGCGCCTTCGCGTTATTGCTACCACGAAGTGATAAAGATAGCTGAACGCGTACATCGGCACTGGTATCTTCTTTTAGTAACGCAAGAGAGTTAATGATACCCTCATCATTCTTCTTTAAAAAACTTTCACTGATCCATACTGCAGCTTTCCTTACCTGCGGGTCAGTATCAGTCATCGCTTTCTGAAGTGTCGCCTGATCAATCGCATTCAAACCTTCAAGCGTCCATAATGCGTGAATGCGTGCAAGCGCGCTGGCTTTATTTTTCAGCACCGCCTGCTCACCCAAAGCAATCTTTTTGAGATCCGGGACAATCGATTGATCATTTTTTACGATGATGATTTGTTGTGCATTATCGCGCCACCATCCGTTGGGATGATCAAGATATTGTACCAGTTGAGCAGCAGATTCATTTAGCATTTTGGGCCGCTGCGCATCAGGTTTGAAATCATCATGTACCACCCGAAGTATCCGTCCCATGCCTCGATTTTTATATATTTCCTTTTGCGCGATAATTTTCCCGAGATAAGATGCCGAATCCGTCCATTCACTCTCCTGGATAATTCCATGATACATATCAACAATATAAAAACATCCGTCCGGACCAGTGTACGTGTTCACCGGGCGGAAATTGAAATCTGCGGAAGCGAGCCAATCCTTTTCTTTATAAGCATCACGTATATAAATCTTTCCACTGTCATTGATCACTTTCCCCCGCTTGATAATTCTGCCCACCGGTTCAGGAATAAAATAATCACCGATCATATCAGCAGGTAAACGATCTCCACGAAAAATCGTTTGTCCGCAACCGGAAGTAAATTTTTTTAACGTGTTATCTTCGGGTCTTAAAGCTTGCCGGCCGCCTTGCGCATCGAGTGTACCGATGACCGGCCATGGAACAGTGAAAGCTTCATCATACTGATCCTGGAAATTGAGCGAACCATATGCAGGCATTTGCTGAATCTGCACCGCCGGTAAACCAGGTCCGGCTTCAGAATAATACAGCCGGCCGTAATTATCACTGGTCAGCCCCCATTGCCCGATCATATTATCGACCATGGTATCTGCAGATAACATTCCATTACGATATTTATACCTGAGATTGTCCCTCGACGGATAGATCCAGTTATCGATATTCCAGTACAGCGCACCATTCTGATGTTCGAGGTTCCTGACATCGAGCACATCATTTTTAAAAACGATTTTTTCGTCATCGGCCTTGCCATCACCATTGGTGTCGCGATAACTGCGGATATCCTGCACATTGGTTTGCTGCACATACAATTGATCTCCTACACAAAGAATGGCGCGAGGCAAAAGCAGGCTATCAACGAACACCGTGTATTTGTCCATTTTGCCATCGCCATCCGTGTCCTCGAGCAGTTTGATCCTGCTTGTCCGTTCAAACTCACCGGTCGCTTCCGCATCGATCATGTAGGTATTCATTTCCGCAACATACATGCGTCCGTTTCCATCCCAGGCTATTGCAACTGGCTCCTGGACCATTGGTTCACTGGCCACCACTTCTACGCGGTAGCCGGGCGGTAGTTGAATTTTCTGAATACTTTCTTCTGGTGAAAGTGGCGTCACTGGTGGATTTGTATCCACCACAACCCTGACGAACTCTTTCGGTAACGGCGATTTTTTTTCCTGGCTGCAGGAAATAACGAGAGATAAACTAACAATCAACAGAGGTACAAACCATTTCATATGTCAGGCGTTGGGGAGGACAAATTTAGCGAATTGTCAAACCTCGCAGGTCTAAGACCTGCGAGGTCTTCAAAACCTGCCAGGTCTTAAACCTGGGAGGTAAAAGTGCCGGGGATAGTGCATTTTTCGTTGAAATTTATGTACACAATTGTGAAAATCAACCGTATGCATTATGCATGAACCTTGTCAGAACCTTATGTAGAAATTTTGATCCGTCCGACCTGGGAGGTCTTAGACCTGCGAGGTCTTAATTCTTCAAGGTTGGCCAACGGGCCACTATAGGAGTATAGGAAGAGTTGAACGGTAATCTTCTTTTCGAGATCAACGCAAAGCTCCATCCGGGAATTGAAAGGGTGATCTGCAGATACTCCTTAATTCTGGCGAGAATAAATTCTATGCAGCTTAATTCATGATTGAGAACTCGCAAATCTTAGTTTTAAATAGTTTTCCAGTCCTTCTCTGAAACCAGGATGATTACGTGAAGAATCAAATAAAGATTCGATCGTACCCTCAAACAACATTTCCGATATCACAAGGTCGGTTAACACCTTGTTCATTTTTATCCAATTGCCCTGGAGTGTATGTTCCTTGAGATAAGAGATCAGAATTTCAGACTTAAATACCGGAGGCAACCGGTCTGTTCTTTCCTTAATCTTTTTTATTTCGCTTAACACATACGGAAAATTTACCGGATCAAACACCTCACCTTCCTCAATAAAATATTTCTTTGCACTCATTTTTTCTCGATGGGTAGTTCAAAATATCATTTCATTCCTGAATAATGTGGCCAATTCCCTGAGTTATCCTGTTGCTTTTGAATCGCGTCAGCATTTTTTCAACAACAACGATTGACGAAGCTGAATTCTGTCCGGTGATAATGTTTCCATCTGCAACGACATGACTGGTATAATTTTCCTGTTTACTGTAAATCCCACCGAGTGAATGTAACCTGCTTTCCAGCAGGAAAGGTACCGTCGCACATAATCCTACCGACCCTTCTTCACTATTGCTGAAACAGGTGAGTTTTTTACCTTTAATCAACGCCTCACCTTTGACATTTTTTAAGGACATCAGCCCCGCAACACCATGGCATAGGGCTCCGATTACTTTACCCTGGCTATAAAATGATTCCAGCAACAGATTTAAAATGGCATTGTCTGCGAGATCCCACATGGCACCATGACCTCCTGTAACGAGAACAAGATCAAAATCGTTTGCATTGATCTCTTCCAGCTTCCTGGATGCAGACATCAAACTCATGGCCTCATCATCTTTCATAAATTTTTTGGTGCCATAATTGGAAAGTATTACCGATTGACTTTTAGGATCAAGAGGAACACGGCCTCCCCTGGGAGAAGATATTACAATGTCGGCACCTGCATCCCTGAAGGCATAATATGGAATAGAAATTTCTTCAAGCCAGGCACCCGTTTTTACTTTTGTGTCACCAAGGATGTCGTGTGATGTTGCAATGATTAAAGTTCTTATAGCACTCATGGCGTCTGTTTTCATTGATATTAGTTACATAATCCTCGATTTTACTTTCCCCGTCTTCATTGGTTTAATAAATGGAATCTTCGAAGGCTTTGTTACTGCCGTAAATTTGTTTTTACCCCTGCTGTTAATTCTATCAGATAAACGCGCCAGTAAATAACTTACAGTAGACTCAGCTCCCTGATTAAGGTTTACATAATTTCGTTCCAGTCCATCATAAGAGCCGCCGGTGCATGGATTATATATAATCTGGTGAAGATGATTATTCCCTAAAAACCAGTTGAAAGCCACATCCATAAATTCAGCATATTCCTCATCCTTAAAAACTTCATAAAATCTCTCCAGCGCAAGAATCGTATATGCTACATCGATAGCTTGTTCACCACCCTGAGGTAAGGGTTCCAGTGGATCTTTTTTGTATAACCATTTGTTATTAGGAATAACTTTTATCCTGTTTCCGATAAAGATTTTACCAAGGAGAAAATCAAAAGAAAATTTGGCAATTTCTTTATAAATCATATTGCCGCTGATAAGCCATGCGCAAATCATAGCTTCCGGGATCACACTGTTGGCATAGGTAAGGTTGTGTTCAAACCAACACCATTCGTTATTCTTCTCGTTCATGTACAATCCCACGAGCCTGTCCGCGAGTTCCCGAATCAATGTAAGGTCTTCATCACTACATGAAACTGAATTGCGATAGTACAGTCCTTTAATCACAAAGGACATTGCCCTTGTGGAATGAATGGATTGTGCGCATTGAAGCGAGTGCTGAAAAATTAATTCCGCCTCCGAGATTAGTCTTGCAGGGAATATATGTTTCAGGGAAATGAGGTAACCTAATGCCCAGATTGCACGTCCATTGGAATCTTCGAGATTTGTCTGGTAGTTTTGTTCAGTAAACTGATTCTCCTGATTGACATAATTCAGAAAATTTCCACCCGGCTGTTGACAGAATTTTATAAAGTCAAAATAAATGGCAATATACCTCGCATCAGACTCGTCCTTTGTTAATTCAAAATGCCGGCACATCGCGATCAATGCTCTTGCATTATCATCCAAGGTATAACCGGATTCAGGATCGGGGTGATTAATTTTTGCGAACTGAATCATACCCCGGCTTGTAGTCATGCTCCGGAAATGGTTAAGATTTATATCAGGCACATTGTAGTGTAAATGCATTTCGTTATCCCCGATTTTTTCAAACAACACAGCATGTGCGATTGCTGCATTTTCCCAGGCCGTTGATGCCATACGGTGAAGACCGTTTGAAGAAATAGTTCTTCTGAGTTCCTCATTTTCCAACAGGCTGTTGATTGCATCACTTAATTGTACCGAATTTTCAAAATCGAAAATAACACCCGCATTGCCTTCTAATATTTCAAGTGCATGTGGAATTGGAGTTGAGATGATCGGGCATCCTGAACTAACGGCATAAGAAAAGGTGCCACTTACTGCCTGGTTCCGATCCTTCGAAGAAAAAAGATAAATATCTGACAGCTGGAGATACTCCAGAAGGTCTGCAAGAGGCAGAAACTGATTGATAAATTTCACATGTTCCTGAATTTTTAACTCCTTTACCCTTGCTTCCAGTTTTTCCCTGTATTGCTCGCCCTCTTTCTTAATCACAGAAGGATGTGTCTTACCAATCACCAGGAACGTCACGTCCGGATTTTTTTTAATAACAGCTGGCAACGCGTCCAATGTTGTTTCGATGCTTTTTCCTGAGCCAAGCAATCCGAATGTGGAAAGTATTTTTCGGTCTTCCAGTTGATACTTCGCTTTGAGCGATTGAATGTCCAGGTGTGGCACAAGGTGTGTGCCATGAGGGATGACAATTATTTTCTTTGGCTGAACACCATAATCACGATTAAGGATTGTTGCTGAAGTCTTCGTCATCACTATGATTGCTTCAGCAACATCAGAAATGGTCTGCACCTCCTCTTTTAATAAATCATTGGGTTCCGGAAGCACGGTATGAAAACATATTACCACTGGTTTCCTAATACTTTTAATCAGCCCGATAAAATCATTTTTCCTTGATGCAAAAAATCCAAACTCATGCTGCACAAGCACAAGGCTGATTTCAGGGCTATTATTAATCTTTGTTGCCAGCCGTGTAAATCCTGCAGGCTGATCGACATTCAAATGAAAAACGGGTTCGTCGTATACATGATTTTCAAACTCTGATTCAAGTGCGCATATACGAACACGAAAAGAGGTACTGAATTTATTATCCAGCGCTTTTTTCAAATCATGAGAATATGTGGCGATACCGCATTCCCGGGGTGGATAGGAAGATATCATCAAAATCTCCGGCAACCTGTTTTGCAAAATGCTTTCGCTGTTAATCATCTTTTAAATTTTGTTTTAACTCATGAATCAAATCCGAAATACTGAGTGATGCGCAAGCTATTTGTTCATCTGCGGCGCCATAATAGATATACAACGTATCCTCTGACACAACCGCACCTGTGGGGAAACATACATTATTCACCTCCCCTTCCAGTTCCCAATCATATTCCGGAGTAAACAGTGGATATGGCAACCTGGCAATTTCCTTACGTGGATTTTTCAAATCCAGCAAAGAGGCACAAGCGCTATACACATAGCCACGTATCGTGTCATGAACGCCGTGATAGATCACCAGCCATCCAGACGCAGTTTCAATCGGGGGACAACCACCACCCAGGTAACTCACCTCATGTTCGTATTTCGGGCTAATCAGTATATTCCCTGCGAGGTTTAAAAAATATTCTTCCCAGAATTTTTGTGTGAGATCCTCCAATTCATTTACCTCCACGATCTGAATGTCGGGTCGTATGCGATGCAGGAAAAACAGATTTCCATTGATTCTCCTGGGAAAAAAAATCAGATTTTTATCCCATACCAAAACTTTTTTTCCTTCTTCCTTGTGAATTCCGCCGTGAATATTATAGCGGAGATATTTATCATTAATTGCTTCGTGTGATGACGTAAGCCGGCTGAACATGTCGAAATCCATTTCAGGAACGATCAGTCCCAGTTTATCAAAATGCTTAAGGTCTTTGGAAACCGCCAGTGCGCCCATTGCGTTAACGCCATCATATGCTGTATAGGTCAGGTAATACAAACCGTCGATCTTAACGATTCGCGGATCTTCAACACCATGGGATTCATAGCCAAACTCGCGGGAGATCAAAGGCACTGTCATCCGGTATTCAACTTCCAAAGGATTTTTTAACCGACAGTAACCAATGGTTGAATAATTTCCAGGTGCCACTGCACGATAGAACACATGAATACCTTCACCATTCTGAATAACTGCAGGATTCAACACAGCTTCGGACTCAAATTCAATATCCGTCTTTTCTAATAACACGCCTTCTTTCCTGACTTCTACCATACTGTTGCGGAAGTTTTTTGTAAATGATAATTCCAATATGACTCAGTTACAGTATAGTGTAGTTTAATCCGGAGAAATGTAACAACAAAAGGAAGGGACAAAGAATGTTACATCGTTTAATACGCTATGTGTAGTAAGAGTAAAATCTTTAATATCACACAAGGTAGTCTTATTTGTAAGAGCAGCGGATTTTGTTTCACCCTTCAATGTTAAAGTTTGCACTTTCTCTGCTACAGCCTGAATTTCTCCCGTTCAAAGTATCTTAGAGGAACGGATCAACTTCCTTTTAACCAGATTACAAGTGATTCAGAGGTTTAAAACTCAGGAATAATCTGGCTCTGCACAAATGCAAGGTTTATTTATTTTCGACACATGAAGAGTATTTTTATCCTGCCTATTTTATTCCTGACACTATTTGTCAACGCACAAAATCTATCACAGCTTTCCACATGGAAAGAAGACAATGACACTCAGTTTCCTGGAGATTGGCTGCTTACCAATCAAAAGATAAAAGCCGGAATTTATCAGAGGGATGGCCGCGAAATCATTCTTTACAACGGCCTGGTGAAACGAACTTTTCGCACCCAGCCCAACCTGGTTTGTACAGGATACAAAAACATGATCAATGGACAGCAACTCCTGCGCGCCATAATGCCCGAAGCGGAAATTACCATCGATGGCAAGCGATACAATGTTGGTGGATTATACGGTCAAAAGGAAAAAGCATACTTCCTGCCGGAATGGATCGACAGCTTTTCAACCAGCGACCAGGATTTTCAATACACAGGTTTCGAAACAGGACCGCTTCAACCTGACATTAAATGGAACTCAGAAAAATGGTGGGCTTCAAACAAAAAACATCCGACGGGAAAAGAAATCAGTTTTGTTTTTCAAAATAAAAATGAACAATTAAAAAATATCATTGTGAAAGTCCATTACTCAATTTATGATGGACTTCCATTGATTACTAAATGGCTGACAGTTGAAAATAAAAGTAGTCACACCATCAAACTTAATCGTGTTAAAAATGAAATGCTCGCACTCGTCGAAGAAGAAAGTGCCGTCGTAGGTTCAGCGGAAAGAATGAAAAAACAGCAGGGCATCTATATAGAAACCAATTATGCATTCAATAATGCCATGCGATATGATCTCAGCGATCAGACATTGCATTGGACAATCGATTCAAGCTACACCTCACAAGTCAACTACAACTATAACACACCTTGCATTGTTGAAGTCTATCCGGACAAGGCCCCGGGAATCGAACTGGAAACAAATGAAAACTATACTTCGGTAAAAAGCTTTGAATTGCTGATGGATAGTTATGACCGTGAACGTCGCGGTTTAGCTATAAGGCGCATGTATGCTATGATCGCACCATGGACCACAGCCAATCCGATCTTTATGCACCTCGTCAGTAAAAATGATCGTGAAGTAAAGACGGCAATCGATCAATGTGCAGCTACCGGATACGAAGCGCTCATACTGAGTTTTGGCAGTGATCTGAACATGGAGGATTCTTCAAAAAGAAATATTGAAAGGTGGAAATCCTTGGCAGCCTATGCCCACAATAGAGGAATTAAAATCGGCGGATATTCACTGTTTAGCTCAAGAAGAATAAGTGACGAAGATGATGTCATCCATCCCGCCACAGGTAAACCTGGTGGAGCATTCTTTGGAAATGCGCCTTGTTTCGGAAGTGCTTGGGGTCTCGCCTATCGCGATAAGATAAAATACTTTTTCACTGAAACCGGTTTTGATATCTGGGAAAATGATGGACCATATCCCGGAGATGTTTGTGCATCGACCGTTCATCCCGGTCATAAAGGACTCGATGATTCTCAGTGGAGACAAATGGAAATTCAAAAAGAACTCTATCGCTGGCTGAATGAAAAAGGCGTTTACATCAACGCACCCGATTGGTATTTTCTTGATGGAACCCATAAGATTGCCATCGGTTATCGCGAAGTGAATTTTTCATTACCGAGAGAAAACCAAAAAATACTTAACAGACAAAACATTTATGATGGCACCTGGGAAAAAACACCTTCCATGGGATGGGGTTTTGTTCCCCTGACAAAATACCAGGGTGGCGGACCAGAAGCCATACTTGAACCACTGAGTGAACACCTAAACGACTATGAACAATTGATGATGCAGTATTATGGTTCGGGTGTGCAAGCCTGTTATCGCGGGCCGAGATTGTATGATACTGAGCAGACGAAGGAAACAGTGGAAAAAGTAATTCACTGGTACAAAAGATACCGCGACATTCTGAACTCGGACATTATTCATCTTCGCCGCGCTGATGGCCGCGATTGGGATGGGATTTTACATGTAAATCCTGCACTGAAAACAAAGGGATTGCTCATGTTGTACAATCCCACAAAGGAATATTTCCGACGAACAATTACCCTTCCACTTTACTATTCCGGAATCAAAACAACTGCCATGATCCGCGAGAAGGAAGGTGCCGCTGGAAACTATAAAGTCAACGAGAAAGGAGAAGTGAAATTAAATGTATCGCTGCTGCCGGAAAGTTATTCATGGTGGATCATAGAGTAGTTGCTTAATGCTGATCTCACATGAAGCAATGTTAGGTTTTACCCAAGGAAATGCTTTCTGATGCACATTCATTCATACTCTCACATTTAACCGTAAAATATACGACAGTTGTCAAATAAATCCTCCAGGAACGCCTTGTACCATCCTGTATTAGGGTGAATCGACTGAAATCTCTCATGTAGCCGTCAATTCACCGACATTATCGGATTGGAATAGCGGCAAACCTGCATTCGCAAAATGAATCTGCCTGGTATCCGTCTACAGCATTTCGACTTCGCTTTACCGTTAAAACGGCTGTATGTGAACAGTACTGGCAGCAAGGGCTATAAACGATCTATATTTATCAAATAAAATGTAATTGGTTAGCAATAAAGAATATTCGGTTGTTGAAAACTTAAATTTCGATGTATGAAAAAGCTACTATTTTCCCTTTTTGCAGGCAGTGTTGTTCTGAGCTCGTCATGCGTATCCAGCAGTAAATTTAAAAAGGTTGAATCGCAGAATCAACAATTACAGACGGATCTTAGTTCCTGCAATACAAACTTAAGCGCTGCAAATTCCAGTCTTGAAACTATGAACGGGAAAGTGAACACACTCAATGCGCAGGTGAACAATCTCACAGAAGAAAATCATGCATTGGCAAGAGAAGCAGAGGCATACAGAAAGTTGAAGAAAGACCATCAGAAAGATATGGAACGCCTGGAAAGCGGACTTGCTGAACAAGGAACGTCGCTTGAAGAAATCAGGGAGAAACTACATGAAGGATTTACGGAACTCACAGATTCAGGAATTACAGTTTACATAATGGAAGGTTTCATTCATGTAACTTTACCCGAATCAATTTTATTTAAAGAGGGCAGCGCGAGTCTCGGTAAAAATGCTCCAAAGGCCCTTTCATCATTTGCAGCAGTAATGAATAACTATCCCCGTGCAAGCATCTATGTTGTCGGTCACACCGATTCAAAATCAATAAGCAATGCCAGCTTTAAAGACAACTGGTCATTGAGTACGGAAAGAGCTAACAGTATCGTCAGGGTTTTACGTGACAAATACCAGATCGATCCTGTAAGGTTGCTTGCCGCAGGCCGTAGCAAATACAGCCCTGTTGCAACAAATGAAACCAGGGAAGGCCGTGCAACTAATCGCAGGACGGAATTCATCATTGACCCTAATATCAGAACATTGTTTATTGAAAGCATGGTTGAATAAAATCATTTTTGTCGAGCGACTTAGAACACCAACACCTTTGAATTGATAATGGTAAAAGCTTCCGAAATGGAAGCTTTTACTTTTTATGTCTCTACGAACCAGAATTTTCAACTGCTAAAATCTACATTTCATTAAAGAAAAATCACAACCAGTCGGATAGATTTTGTTGAAATGATTCCCTGATGGTAAGTTGAATTCAAATCAGCAGTAAGATGAATTACACTTATCCCCATAAGATCGAAAATTTCCTTGGAGAAAAGATTACAATTCTTGAAAGAAAAAAAGAAACCCACGGCGACAGGCTCATCGTTGAAAGCTATACTGCACCTGGCGTTGGACCTGTAATGCATACACACTGGTTACAGGATGAAAGTCTGACAGTAGTGAAAGGAACCATTGGTTACCAGGTAAAAGGACAGTCAGAAAGATTCGCAAAAGAAGGTGAGACCATTTTGTTCAGCAAAGGAACACCACATCGCTTCTGGAACGCAGGTAAGGAAACCTTGTATTGTCGTGGGTATATCAAGCCTGCACATTCTATTGAATTTTTTCTGACTTCAATATTTGAAGCGCAAAATAAAGCGAGGTCCAAAGAGCCAGAGCCATTCGATGCTGCCTTTCTGCTCACAAAATATTCTTCAGAATTTGATTTAACGGAAATTCCCGTATTTGTAAAAAAAGCAATTCTTCCATTGATGTGTATTTTCGGAAAACTTCTTGGTAAGTACAAGCACTTTAAGAATGCGCCTCCAGCTGTAAAATCAATTTGAGTCTTATTACTGAATAGCGAGATTTTTTTCGCTTGCTTTGTGATGGCATATTTATTTATCACAAAAATAAAAACCCAAAAAATGCCGAATCTTTATATGCTACTGATTGGTTGCTCACCTCCGGGAAGAAATATTGAACAACATGATGTGTATTTTGGGATCGGAGAAAACCTAAGAGATGTCATTCCTTATGCTGTAGATTTCTGGCCTGGCGGCGGCAAAATACATTTTGATGCCTGGCGCAAAGTACATAAGGTCAATGAATTTGAAGTTACTGTTATCACCGGATCACAGCCACAGAACACATACCAGTTATTTTTTCTAAACCTGGGAGGGTACAAACCAGATGAATTCGAAGAATTTCATTACAAAATGATTGTAGCAGCGAAAGATAAATCAGAAGCAATCAGAATAGCGAAACAAACTGCATTCTACAAACACACGGGTTTCAAGGGAGCACCCTCCCATATAGATGATAAATATGGAATTGATGTTGACGATGTATATGCCGTCAGCGACATCCTGGATCCGCATATGAAAGGGCAGTATTTTATTTCCGTACAACCAGCTCCAATCAACTTATATGAGGATGAAATCCACCTGGGATATTTCCGGATTGATAAAGTAAATCAGTGGGCGGCCGAATGATATAAACCCGCATTGAAGACAGTTGCAATTCAGATTTTATTTTCTTCCATTTTCAGAATAGATTTCACTATTGCGGTTGATGCAAAATCGCAAAAATCTAGCCCGGAATAGTCCGGGTTCAATCCTCCGATCAGAGGCACAGCCATCACATAGACTCTGTTATTTTTCACGCCCATATTATCGACTACCTGGAAATCATCGTTGATCATAATGCCTGGTAATTTCAGGTATGCGATTTTTTCTGTTATGACAACATCCTTATTTCCTTCGCGCTTTAATTTTTCTGCATCTTCAATTGACCGAAATCTAATTCGTGCGGGACTTACGGTTCCATATTCAACAAGGCTTCCGAAAGTCAGGTCATCCATCTCCAATAATGGCTGGCCAACACAGTCAATAAACATTCTGAATTTTTTACTTTCTTTTTTACCGTTTTCATCAGTATAGTGATAAGTAATTCCTTCCGCACTGTCCGGTTCAATCTTACTGTCACGATCAACCGCAACAACGGACAACACGCCAGCCTCATGGAGAGCAATTAATTCCTGTGCTGAGTTCTGTGGTACAAATGCTATGATTATTGAGATCAATGGCATCAAAACTTTCTTCAGGCGTAACATATCTTCCGCGGAAAAATACTTAGCCGGATAGTTGATCGTATAATTCAGATCAGCGATTAATTCTTTCCAGGCTATAGCATTATGTTTACGAATGGATTTTTCTGCTTCATCGTATTCTGCACGAAAAAGAGAAAATGGGTCAAGTTTTTCCCGAAAACTCATGATACTTTCTACAAAAGTTTCCAGATCTAAATTTTTGATGTGCTTATAAAATTCAGGATCCTTTTTCTTAAATGATTCTTTGAATTTTTCTTCATATAACCAATCGAGTGGAATAAAGCCTCCATTTTTCTCACGGATACTTAGCATTTCCTCTTTTGACAAATGATTTTTTTTAGAAACCTCCTTTTCATCAACATGCATTCGTATCGTGGGAAGCAAACCATCAATGGAATGCATCACCATTTTAAATCCATTACTTTCTTTGTCAAGTTGATACCCCAATACGTCTTTTTCATCCTTTGTAAATCTGCCATTACACCTTGATAAGGTCCGGATAGCATCAAACGCAGTAAGCGAGGACCCTTTAATCGCCACCGGATAATTTATTTTTTTTGATATTTTCGAAGGAGGGTATGGAGAATCATAATAACCATCGACTTTTCCCTCATATTTCTTCGGCCACTGATGACCCGTGCATAAAACCACATGATCAAAAGAAGTTGCTCCTTCGCCTGTGATCACTTTTACTTTATTTGCTTCGGGATCATCTTTCACATCCTGTACTTCAACATTCAAATGGACCGACACAGGAATGTCCTTATTTTTTGCCTTTTCTAACAAGATTTGGAATTGATCCGCAAGATATTTTCCGAATAACAATCTTGGAATGACTTTTAAATCATGAAATTCATCCTGGTTAAATCCAAATCTCTTAGTTGAACCTTCCGGAAGTTTTGGTAGCCACTCTTCCATCGTTGTCTCCAATTTCGGGATTTCCACATCTGAAATATTCGTAAGATGTTCGGTATTGGCTCCTTCCTCACTATAAGGCATACCCGCACCTAGCATTGACTTCCGCTCATAAATGTGAATTCTTACATCCGTTCTGCCAGATTCTACAATTCTCTTAAACATATATAGCGCGGCGGGCCCACCACCGAGCAGAGCAATCCTTATGGACGGTTTATCGTCATGCATTCCTCAAGTAATTTTGTGATTTCAGTAAATACGTTCCATCTGATAAAGCCTCCAATTCCATGTTTGTCGAACACACTTTCCTGATTTGTTGGGGTTTTTGTTCTTGCAGCTTTTTCTGCTGCTTTTGATCTGACGGAAGGTCTTTTGGTACGAGCTGGTTTTTTTGCTGCGGATGATCGTTCTGCTTTCGTTCTGCTTTTTGCAGCGCTCTTTGCCTGGCGGGACGGTGGAGTATGTTAAACCGAAGTAGTACTCTCATCCTGTAACGCCTTCCGGCTCGTGAACGTGTTGGTGAAATTGATTCATGCCGCTGACCTTTTCTGTATGCAGGTGTAGCACTATGCCTGGTTTTTTCAGACGTTTTTCCTTTTGCCGGCGGCTTAAGATCAACACCTGCCCCTCGCGCTTCTGACAATCCAATTGCAATTGCCTGTTTCTCCGAACGGGCTCCATGCTCACCTTTCCTGATATTTTTTATTCCTTTATGTACAAACTCACCTGCCTGGGTTGACGCAGAGTTGCCTTCTCTTTTATCTTTAATAGCTTTTTTTATAGTCTCCCTTTCCGGCATATCTTTTTTCCAGTATTCAATTGGTATGCCAGCAGAATATTGCTTTTTATGGTACAATCTGATGTGTTTTCGTGAGAATTCAATACCTGCATTGAAATAACCAAAATTTACCTGAAAAGAATGATGATTAATAGATTAGCTGAATACTCCGGTTTGATAACGCTTGTATATTTATACCCAATTACCACAAGCTTATGCGAATAAAATACCTGTTTAATTTTTTATTCTTCTTCATCAGTTTGCAGACAAATGGGCAGGTCAGATTACCCAGGCTGATCCGCGACAGTATGATTCTGCAAAGAGAAACTGCATTAAATATCTGGGGCTGGTCTTCACCCGGGGAAAAAATTTCAATTCAATTCAATGGAAAAAAATACAGCGTAACGGCAGATGGCAAGGGAAAGTGGTCGCGTACGATTCCTGCACAAAAAGCCGGAGGGCCGCATACGATGAAGATTACAGGCAAAAACAGTATTGTGTTAAAAAATATACTTATTGGCGATGTCTGGTTTTGTTCAGGACAATCAAATATGGTGCACCAGATGAGACTGCACAGCGAACGCTATGCAAAAGAAATTGCGGAAGCAAACAATCCGCAGATACGACATTTTTTTATTCCGACGATGACTGATCTCACAGGGCCGCGCACAGATTTTCCAACTGGATTCTGGAAATCGGCCAATCCAAACGATGTTCTCGAGTTTTCTGCTGTCGCCTATTTTTTTGCAAATAACATTTACGAGAAATACAAAATTCCGATCGGGTTGATCAACGCAAGTGTTGGCGGAACACCAATCGAAGCCTGGATCAGCGAAAGCGGGTTCAGATCTTTCCCCAATGAATTGGCGACGATTGAAAAATTAAAAGACACTGCATATGTAAATTCAACCAATCGCGCTGCTTTTGTGGCTGCGAATACAAAAATTGTCGACAAGGGTTTGACATCTCCGGTGAAATGGTATGAAACTTCGTATATGCCTAAAGGTTGGCATTCCATTAATATTCCTGGCTATTGGGAAGACCAGGGTGTAAGGGACCTCAATGGTGTTGTTTGGTACAGAAAGGAAATTGAAGTTCCGCTAGCGATGGCTGGTAAGCCTGGCAAAATTCAAATGGGCAGAATTGTGGATGCTGATATTGTGTATCTGAATGGGCAACAGGTTGGAACTACCAGTTACCAATACCCGCAAAGAAGGTACGCCATACCCCCTGGTTTGCTGAAAGCCGGAAAAAATCTGATGGTGATCCGGGTTACTAATCAGCAGAATAAAGGTGGATTTGTTCCTGACAAACCTTATACAATTATTGTGGGATCGGATACGATCGATCTTAAAGGTGAATGGCAATTCAAGGTGGGAGAGGTGTATCAACCCTTAAATATCAATACTGCTGGCAGGCCAAGAGCGATCGCGGCTCAGAATTCACCGGCTGCCTTGTATAATGCTATGGTCGCTCCCGCCGTTCCATTTAAAGTAAAAGGATTTTTATGGTACCAGGGCGAAGCGAATACTGGTCGCGCGCGTGAGTATGCGCAATTACTACCCGCTCTGGTAAATAACTGGCGGAGTTTGTGGGATGAAAAAAATGCGCCATTCATCTGGGCGCAATTGCCGGGATTTATGGACAGGACTTATCTACCATCGGAAAGTCAGTGGGCGGCATTGCGTGAAGCGCAATTGCAATCGTTGCAGGTTCCCAACACTGCAATGGCCATCACTATAGATCTTGGTGAATGGAACGATATACATCCGGACAATAAAAAAGATGTAGGTGTACGAATGGCTCTTGCAGCAAAAAGAATTGCTTATGGCGATACCGCTGTAGTTTATTCCGGGCCGATCTTTCAGTCATGGTTAATAGAAGGGAATAGGATTGTTCTTGATTTTAAACATACCGGCAGCGGGCTGATTGCAAATGATGATGAAGATCTCAGGCAGTTTGCGATAGCCGGTGCAGATGGAAAATTTGTTTGGGCCAATGCGATAATTGATGGAAACAAAGTGATTGTCTGGAGCGAAGAAATCAAGGACCCGAAATTTGTTCGTTATGCCTGGGCGGACAATCCCGAAGGAGCGAACCTGTACAATAAGGAAGGTCTGCCTGCAAGTCCGTTCAGAACTGATTAAACCTGGCAGGTTTAAAACCTCGCAGGTCTTATAAACCTGGGAGGTCTGAAACCTCCCAGGTTGTACCACCGGGTTGTTAAACCGCGGTGGTTTTGCTTTCGGAATTGGTACCTAAATCGACTCTACCCACTAAACCTGGCAGGTCTTATAAACCTAGGAGGTCTGAAACCTCCCAGGTTGTACCACCGGGTTGTTAAACCGCGGTGGTTTTGCTTTCGGAATTGGTACCAGTAAATCGACTCTACCCACCAAACCTGCCAGGTCTTTTTAGACCTGGCAGGTGTTAAGCCCCGCAGGTTTTATAAACCTGGGAGGTCTCCAAGACCTGGCAGGTGTTAAACCTCGCAGGTCTTAGACCTCCCAGGTTGGGTCTCGCGCCATTTTCATAACTTAATGCTTTCACCCGGATTATTTTTTTTCAACATGCAAAAATTGTTCGTCATTGTTCTGCTCCTGTCAGTCAATTCCGGTACCGGTCAAACACAGATTATCGACAGTAGCAGGTACCCGAAACCCGTGACCTTCACCCAGCAGGAGGATCAGCAACAAATGATGCAACAACTGGGAATTAAAAAACTCCGGCCTGGGCCGAGTGGGAATGAAAATGCTTCCAATCATGCCAATTATGATGAATCGATTGCGAACCCATACCCTATCCTCCCTGAACTCCTCACTTCAAAAAATGGGAAAAAAGTCACGAACGCGGACATGTGGTGGAATCAACGCAGACCGGAAATTATGGAAGACATGGAACGCGAAGTGTATGGTCGATTGCCCAGGAATATTCCGAAAGTGACCTGGACCGTAAAAATTACTGATCGCGAATTTGTGGGACGAACGCCTGTTATCGCGAAACAAGTAATCGGTCACGTTGATAATAGTGAATACCCATTGATCAATGTCGACATCAATATGATTGTTGTGTTGCCGACAAATGTGAAAGGCCCTGTTCCGGTGCTGATCATGTTTGGGTATGGCAAGCCTGCATTTCCGGCACCGACACAACCCTCACCAGACGACATGGAAAAGCTCAACCGTGCGTTCAAGGAAATGATGATCAAAAGTAATCCAGAGATCAAAGACATTTTTGAAAAATACCCTGCCTATACTCCGGTTACAAGACTTCCTGGTCCTAACTTTTTCGCACCACCACCGGCTGGTGATTTACCGCCGACAGAACAGCTACTCGCTGCAGGATGGGGTTATGTCAATCTCGAAACTACCAGTATACAGGCCGATAATGGTGCCGGACTTACGAGGGGAATAATCGGACTTGTTAACAAAGGTCAACCGCGCAAACCTGATGATTGGGGCGCTTTGCGTGCATGGTCATGGGGAGCCGCGCGCGTACTTGATTACCTTGAAACTGACCCGGCTGTTGATGCCAAAAAAGTCGGCATCGAAGGTGTTTCGCGTTTTGGAAAAGCAGCGCTTGTTACACTTGCTTTTGAACAAAGATTTTCAATTGCATTAATTGGCTCATCAGGAAAAGGTGGCGCCACTCTGCATCGCAGATTCTTTGGTGAAGCGGTAGAAAGCCTTAGCGGCGGAGGCTATTACTGGATGGCCGGAAACTACATGAAATATGGAGCAGCAGAAGCGAGCTTCGGTTCAAAAAACGGAGGCGATATCCCTGTTGATTCACATAGCCTGATTGCACTTTGCGCACCGAGGCCCACATTCATCAGTTATGGAATTCCCGAAAAAGGCGATGCGAAATGGCTGGATCAGCAGGGAAGCTATATGGCTACCGTCGCCGCAGGAAGTGTTTATAAATTTCTTGGTGCAAAAGATCTCGGTGTTTCCAATGATTATCAAAAAGAGAAAATGCCACCTGTACTAACGGGCCTGCTTGATGGAGAACTCGCGTGGCGTCAACATGATGGTGGTCATACCGACGCACCCAATATGAAATTCTTTATAACATGGGCCAATAGCAAATTGAAATATACTTCTGCGCCTGCTCAGTGAAAGTTTAACGTTTAAAGTTGAACGTAAAACGTAAGCTCTTGCGCATAGTAAAGGTTATAAGTTGCAGGTTATAATACAACACTTGCGAATGAGGGAAGTTGCTAAATCAAATTATATTATCCTGAACCTTATGGTTAAATAAAAAATAGAAAGATTTTTAGTATCTGTAACTATCGAAATATTTCAACGTGTTTTTCCCGGGGCAATTAATCAGCAAACTAAACAAGCAATCGCCGGGTGTTTCCTACGTACCAGCCTGCCGGCAGGCTATTTATTCTTACTACTCACCCTACCGTCCACCGTCTACTGTCTCAGATTGAAAACCACCTTCGCATTTTTTTCTTCTGAAGAAGAAATAAACACCTCATACTTCTTATCACCTGCCCTCACAATCATTACAGAAGTATTTGGAGGGATGGAGCCCAGGTTCTCCGCTACCATCACAATTTCATGATGCGGTTTATCAGCATCAACATTTATTTTAAAAGATATAGGCTGTTGAGATAATCGTGCCTTTGAGACAATCAGCGTGTTGTTATGATAGATGCTGACGGTATCTCCATCAATCTGCCCATTATCATACAAGTCTACCTGGATTTCACCCGCATCCATTTCAAATTGTTTCACCAGCGGATTTGATCTTGTGGTAAGAATTTTTGGAGCTGGTGGAAGGACTGTGATTTGTTTTTTTGCGGTTACTGATTCTGTATTTCGTGCAGGCGTTTCCGTTTTAGCGATTGGTTTTGATTCCGCCTGCTTTTGAGTTACTGCTGGTGCAGGTTTCTTAGCTGCAGGCTTTGTTGCTGCTGTACTTTTTTGCGTTGTAGTCGGTTTGGGTACAGGAGGTTTTACTGTAGTTGTGGTGGTCGTTGCCGGTTTAGTTGCAGGAGGGTTCGCTTTTGGTTTTGCAGCAACGGTATTTACTTTAATGCATTCACGAAAAGTGATATCATCGATAGCAAAATCATTTCCGCACCCACCCGGATTGGCATTCAGCATGGTGAGCATAATCTCCTGGCCCGTTTCAGGAGTTGTAAAAATTCCGCGATACTGTTTCCATGATGGCGATTCATACCGTTTAATTTCGCCAGTGCCGATTTGCATTACAATCTTCCCTTCTGCATCCTGTAAACGAAGCGTAAGATCAGGAAGCAATGGATAGGGACATTTGTCGCTGGGCAAACATACGTTCATCATCCAGACTCCGAATTCATAAATAGTATTTGGTTTCAACCCTTTGATCGGAGTATTGAAAAATTTTCCTGAACGATAAGAAGCATTAATTACCATCATATTTCCATCAACATCACCAGGCGTATGATCTTCCGGAATGGTCAACCAATCGCCGCCGAAACAATCACTTGTTCTAGAGAGATAACTGTAATGCCCATCCTGGGGACAATAATTCTGTACACGGGTATAATTGTAATTGGTTCCGTTCAGATCCTGTACATTATCCCCTTTCCCAAAATGAATCGTGATAAAAGGCTTGTTGAAGTTGCATTTTACTTGTTGCGCATGAAGCGCAACGGTAGCAAGTGTGAACAGCAAAACAATCAAAGTTTTCACAGCTCTAAATCTCCTTTTCTGAATTTACGTAAAACTTCGATTTGTTGAGTATTAAGCTTATGAACGGTTGAATAAAGGTTGATGCGGTGTACTACATTTGCGCAATGCTCACCCAGTTTTCATCAAAAAATTTTAATCAGTATTGCGACCGTCTGGCTGGCGTGGACCCTGATCTGAAAAAAATCCTCGAAGAATATGGCTATCCGCCCCTGTGGACAAGATCAAACAGTTTTGAGACATTGGTTCATTTTATTCTTGAGCAACAGGTGTCGCTTGCATCCGCACTTGCCGCGTTGAATAAACTCAAAGAGAGATTTGTCGAAATCACTCCGCAAAACCTGCTGACCCTTTCTGATGAAGAAATGAAAGCCTGTTATGTTAGTCGCCAGAAAATTGTGTATACGCGCGCATTAGCGAATGCGGTCCTCGAGAAAAAAATCGACCTTGTTTCATTTGAACAACTTCCTGATGAACATGTAAAGCAGGAACTGGTTAAACTTAAGGGCGTTGGTAACTGGACGGCAGATGTGTACCTGATGTTTGTACTTCGAAGAACTGATATTTTCCCTGTCGGCGATCTTGCCGCCGTGAATGCATTCAAGCAAATTAAACGGCTACCTTCGGACACCACACGAAATGATCTGCTGAATTTAGCTGAACCATGGAAACCATACCGTACCATTGCCACCATGATGCTCTGGCATTTCTACCTGTCCTCCCGCCAGAAAAAAATACCGGAAAAAGAAAAACTGAAAAAAGCTACATCGCCCCTCTATATTACAGGCTGAATGAATATCCGAAGGCATAACTATTGCAGCCTGGTTTCAAAACTATGTTATGATCAGAAAATTGAAATCCGGCGAATACCGGATCTATTCCCGCAAACCTGATCCGAAAACGAAAAAGAGAAAAAACCTCGGAACTTTTTCATCATTGGAGGCTGCTAAAAAACACGAAAAAGAAATTCAATATTTCAAACATCATTGAGGTTGAAATCAACAACCTTTTATTAATTACAGAGGGAATAAAATACCTGCTGCTGTAACGGGCATCAACCTGGCTGCGGGTTTATTGTCGATCATTTCTTTCTGAGCGTCTTTTGATCTTGTAAATTCTCCGGCCTCTGACTTTAATGTCAGAAAACCAACTATTGCAAGGACGAGCATCAGCAAAATAAACCCGCCGGCTATTCTAAATCCTTTCAATGAGTCTGCCATTTTTCCTTTATATAAATTCCTGCCAGGTAATAACCCCTTGGGGGCGGGTTTATGCTGATTGCGTACTGATTCCATTTTTTCCATAAACTGTTCAAATGCCTTCCCGGATGCGGGGCCCTGCGTTTCCGTCATGAGCCACCATTTTTCAAGAACCCGCAGATAATACTCCGCATCCGGGTTTGACTGTAAAATCCTGTTGAGTTCGCTTAATTCCGTTTCTGTTGATTCCCCTGCCAGTTTCTTTGCCATCAGGTTCCAAAGTATCTTATTCTGATCCATGCTGTTCTTCATTTTACAGTGCTGCATCTGGCATTCATATATTGAATCCAATGCCAAAATACAAATTGCTGATTTTCAATATTATGCACGCTACCTATAAAAACAGCCTGTTCGATTTTGATGCATTACAGTGTTACGGATAGGTACAGTCGTGCAGTAAATCTCCTTTTCCCCATCGTCAATACGCCGACGTTGAGCAGTTTAGGATTCGTTAAGATTGATCTGATAACAAGTGCCAGGCCAGTGGCTGCGGTTTTTAACTTACTTTTGACCCCTATCAATACCATTTATGAAACGGTTACCTCTGTTGATTACCCTTATAGCCAGTTTTGTATCGATTTTTTCCTGCCAAAAAGAACTGAGCTACGAAAACCCCGGCGGCGGCGGTACTGGCGCTTCGGCAGGTTCTCTTCAAAAAGATGCAAATGGTGATTGTCTCCCCAAAAATGTAGCGGGCGTTTACGAAGTCGGCACTGCATTGGTGAGCGCTGATAATTTTATTGAAGTACAGGTAAATGTAACGACAGCTGGTACCTACCAGGTAAGTACAAATACTGTTGCTGGAATTTCTTTTGCTGCGTCCGGTAGCTTTTCTGCCACTGGAGTAACTACTGTTCGGTTAACCGGAACCGGTACACCAACAGAAGCGGGAGAAAAAACTTTCGTTGTCAGTTATGGGGGCACCACCTGCGATGTGTTTGTTGATATACTGCCTCAGGGCGGTGGAACTCCCGCTGATATTGAACTCACAGGTGCGCCGAATGTATGCTACTCATTTGTGTTATCCGGTGCCTATGCGTCAGGTATTTTATTAAACTCTCCTGCAAATAAAGTTGAACTGAAAGTAAATGTAAAAACGATCGGTACCTACAATATCACGACTCCCGCAACAAACGGGATCGTTTTCTCCGGTTCAGGTTCTTTAACCACTACCGGACCGGCTGTTATTACGTTGACTGCCTCGGGAACGCCTGGCACAGCAGCAACAGTTGATATCCCTGTTACCGTTGGTACAAGCAGTTGCAGTTTCCCGGTTACGATAACAGGCCCCGCAGCATATACTATCAATTGTGCGTCGGCAATAGTGAATGGAGACTATACCCAGGGAGTTGCTTTAAATGCCACAAACACAATTCAGCTGGAAGTGAATGCCACAGCCGCCGGAGCTTATTCTATTTTCAGCAATGTGAATGGAATGACATTCGCGGGATCTGGTAATTTTTCTGCTGCCGGTACGCAGACAATTACATTGAATGGTACAGGTACCCCAACCAATGCTGGTGATATCAGTGTACCCATCACCGGCGGCACTGCTTCCTGTAATGTTGACCTGACAGTTGAACAAGGCTCAGCTCCATCAGAATATAGTTGGGAGTTAACCCAGGGATCCAACACCATCACCGGGACGGGTATGGCTACGCTGGGTACCGCTTTCGGAGTGGAAACGCTGGGAATTGGCGGCACCTCAGATGCGGGCGATCAGGTTTTATTGATTAACATTATTAAAAGCGGCAGCGCCATCGGTACTGGTAGTTATTCTACAAATTCTGCTGTGCCGAATATGAATTCCTTTTCCTTCAGCACTCCTGCTACACAGGTGATAGATTATACAGCTTCACTTGGAAAAGGCAATCTTACAATCGTAATTTCAAAACTTGACAGGACAAATAAAATAATTGAAGGTACTTTTAGCGGAACTGTGAAAAATCCATCTGGCGGCAATGTGACTATTTCCGGAAAATTCAAATTGGAACTGATGATTATGTAAATAATTGCTCATTATAAGAAAGATCCGGCAACAAGAATTGCCGGATTTTTTTTTCCAGGCATCCCGCTATAGTCAGCCATCTTAAAAATGATCACATAGGACTTATTTCCACGCCTGATCTCCCTGATGATTGTAATGATTATTTTCACATCATGCAGGGCGCAGTTCATCACATCGAGATCTATGTTTCTGATCTCAAGAAATCAGCACGATTCTGGTCGTGGCTATTGACTGAAAAATTCAGCTACAAAATATTTCAACAGTGGGATAAGGGAATCAGTTTCAAATTGAACGAGTCGTATATCGTATTTGTACAAACAGAACCATTGTATATTTCTTCAGGATATAATAGAAAAAATACCGGATTAAATCACCTCGCCTTTCACTGTGATTCTGAAATTTTTATTGACGATCTGACAGAAGAACTAAAAGAAAAAGTCATTCCTGTTTTATACCCGGAGAAGCATCCCTATGCCGGAGGCAAGGATACCTATGCTGTATATTTCGAGGATCCGGACAGGATAAAAGTTGAAGTAGTAAAAACCAATAAGACATAAAAGAGGCCGTCTCAAAACAATGAGTCGGCCTCTTTTTATTTTTTTAGGTTGGCGTATAAGTTTTTTCAATTACCCATCAAGGATTTCGATGAAGT
>JARJHS010000015.1 GCA_029269725.1 Pollutibacter soli
GTTTGGCAAGGTTATCAACAGTTAACCCATGCAGCAAGTGTTTATGAAATAATGACTCAATAAATTTGGGTAAGGCTTAGCTGACGGCAGGCAGGCTCCAGTGTCATGGCTCCTGCCTAACAAAAAGTGAAGAGCGCATCCGCCCATTGGCAGCAGTGAACTGTAGGAAAATATGATTTAATTTCTTAAATAGACATTTCGAATAAACTAAATTCATTTTTATGGCAAACAATAGCGTATCATTACACAGAGTACTAAAAGCATCGCCCGAAAAAGTCTTTCGTGCATTTACAGATGCAAATGCTATGGCATCATGGTTGCCTCCCTATGGTTTTCTTTGTACTGTGCATGAAATGGATGTAACAATCGGTGGAAAATTCAGAATGTCGTTTCATAATTTTTCGACCGGTAATGGTCATTCTTTCGGCGGGAAATATGTCGATGTAAAACCCAATGAATTTCTAAAATATACGGACACGTTTGACGATCCGAATCTTCCCGGGGAAATGATTACCACGGTCTGGTTACAAAAAGTCATTTGCGGAACTGAGATCAAAATTATACAGGAAAATATTCCACCGATGATACCTGTGGAAATGTGCTACCTGGGTTGGCAGGAATCGTTGGAAAAATTGACAAAACTTGTTGAGCCTGAAATCCCTGATGCTTAGAAAATCCGAACCTGGCAGACGTGGTGCAGGAGGTGGCATTCTGATTATGCGATGAAGCATGATGTGATAACAAACAAATTTACAAAACATACAGCCATGCGGATACCGGTTATCATTTTCATATTGCTGCTTTCCCGTGCTTCAATTGCTCAGACTTACAGGCCGGATTTGCAGGATAAAAAGCAGACATCCTTAACCAAACGGAGTGTCAGCAACATAGATGAGAATGGTAAAAAGGGGATCAGGATTGAAGCCGGTGAAGGTGGAAACCTTTTAGTCCTGAACAATATTGTTTTCAGCAATGGTACGATAGAGTTGGATCTGAGAGGCCGCGATAAGATGGGACAAAGTTTTGTCGGTTTTGCATTTCATATTCAGAACGACAGCACATATGACGCAATTTACTTCCGGCCTTTCAATTTTTCAAATCCAGACACCCTTCGCCGATGGAGAGCTGTACAGTACATATCAAATCCTGAATACGACTGGAGCAAACTCAGGGAACAGTTTCCCGGGAAGTATGAGAATAAAGTGAATCCGGTACCGGATGGGAATGACTGGTTTCACTGTAAGATTGTTGTAAAAAACAAACAGGTAACTGTCTTTGTAAATAATTCTACCACACCATCGCTGGCGGTAATACAACTGAGTAACTGGAAAGAGGGGAAACTGGGGCTCTGGGTGGAAAACGGTTCTGATGGAAGCTATGCAAACCTGGTAATAATGAAAGAGTAGGAGAGAACCTTTATTTACATTGTATCGATCGTAACAAACGCACTGGGACTGATGTTTTGTTTCGTAACATAGCTCCAACGCAAACTCGCAAAGGTTTTAACCAATCTTTAGAAATAGTCTTGTTAAATACATTTATTGATCAAATACTTCCTTTCTTTGGGCGTTAGCAAAATCTGACTCTTAATCCAATGAAGATTACGACCATTACTGCTAAGCTCATTCTTGCTTTTTGTTTGTCATTTGCAATTGTGCGCGCCCAGGATAAATCCCCAGACAGAATTGCTGTCACAGCAAAACGAATGATTGATGTCCGGACGGGTAAGGAAATTACAGATGCTGTCATTTTAGTTGAAAAGAACAGGATAACCGGTGTTGGCTCCAATCTCAGAATCCCGGATAGTGCACAAATAATTGCTCTTGGCGATGTAACGCTTCTTCCCGGGCTCATTGATGCACACACGCATCTTCTTCATCAGTATTATTCAAAATATGGCGACGACAATTCCAACAGAATTCTTGAAATGACCCAGCTTGGTCCTGCAAAACGGGCTATGCTGGGTGTTCGTTTGGCGCGTGAAATGCTGGACGCTGGTTTTACTTCGGTGCGTGACCTGGGGAATTCCAGTGTCAATGCAGATATCGCTTTGAGAGACGCGATCAATAGTAATGATGTTGCAGGTCCGAGGATGTTTGTATCGACAAGAGCGCTTTCTCCAGTGGGTGGACAATTTCAGTCGGTTACACCGGAAGCCCAGCATTTATTGAACCAGGAATATGTTCAGATCAGCGGAACAGAAGAGGCAAGAAGAGCTGTGCGACAGGCCATTTACGACGGTGCTGATTGTATAAAGGTGATTGTCAATTCAGGTTCGCGCAGATTATCTGTGGAGGAGATAAAGGTGATTGTTGAAGAAGCAAAACGCGCAAATCTTCCCGTTGCTGCGCATGCAACAGACGGGGATGGTCCATCTATGATCGCGGCGGAAGCGGGTGTGAGTTCTATCGAGCATGCCTACACGATTTCAGAAACCGTACTTGCCCTGATGGCAAAGAAGAATATTTTTCTTGTACCTACCGATGCAGCCGGCGTTGCTAAATACCAGGAAAGAATAAAAAGGGCGCTGAAAGCCGGAGTACGAATTGCGATAGGCTCGGATATTTACTACGAATTTTCCGGAATGACACGCGGGCAGGTGAGCGTGGGCATGTACAAGACCTACCTCGCATCAGGAATGACCAGTATTGAAATTCTTCGTGCTGCGACAATTAATCCTGCCGAATTGATCGGGAATAATTCCATCGGCTCGCTTGAGGTGGGTCGGTTTGCGGATATCATTGCAGTAAAAGGAAATCCTTTGACTGATATCAGCGTATTGGAAGGAGTGGTTTTTGTGATGAAAGATGGAAAGGTGTATAAGAAATAAAAAATCGGTCTTAAAAATTCCGGGCAATCAATAATCAATGTACACATAGCAAAATATTAATCTGTGCCTTATACCTTGTAATCTCTTTATGCACATTCGGTCAGGCTGAACCTGGATTTGAAAAAATTCTCGCGCTCCGGTTCCCGCATAAATCATCCGTTGATGGAAACTGGGTTTATAATTCAGACATTGCTAGTATAAAAAAGATCGAAAAACAACTGGTAAAAGCAGTTTTTCCAAACATCGATTTTTACGACGTAATACTGACGAATTCATTTGGATTTGAAATTTACCAGGGAAGCTGCCTCATTTTATATGATAGAGTGTCTTCAAAAGTTGAATTGATTGAGCCAGTTTGGTATGGAGGTACAAACAAGTCGATTATAAAAAAAATTGTAGGGAAGAAATTTTCTGATCAGGCTTCATTACTGAATTTTCTGACAGAATTTCACGAATTAATGCTTGTAGGGTCCGGTGGGAAATACATAGCAACTTCGCTGTCAGAAAGGGTTGTTACTTACAATTTGGTACAGATTAATGGTTCTGCAAATACCGGATCAAATTCCGGGGATGATGTATGGCTTAAAATAAAGGTTCGTACAAGAAAATCCAGAATCGTCAGATACAAAGAAATCAACCGATGGTGATCGTTCAGTTATTGCCTGTTAGTATCACTGGTTTACTTCTGAATAGACATGGCAAGGTAGAATTTACCTCGCCGCGCCACCATCAATAGTCAAACATACGCCACTCACAAATGATGCTTCATCGGATGCCAGGTACAGGTAACCGTTAGCAACGTCATCCGGATAACCCCATTTTCCCAGCGGGATCTGTGCAATGCTTTGCTTTTTTACTTCTTCAGGCATTTTGTCTGTCATCGCGGTATAAATAAATCCAGGTGCAATGCAATTGACGGTGATATTGAATTTTCCAAGTTCCATGGCCCACACTTTTGTCATACCAATGATGGCTGTTTTTGTAGCAACATAATTGGTTTGTCCGAAATTGCCGCGGATAGCCACATTGGATGAAGCTGAAATGATGCGTCCGTAATTCTGCTCTTTCATGATCGGTGCAACAGCTTGTGTACAATTGAATACACCGGTAAGATTTACCGCCAGGACATCATCCCATTCCTGCCTGGACATTTTCAGCAATGTTCTGTCTTTGGTGATACCTGCGTTGTTGATCAGAATATCAATCCGGCCAAAATGTTTATGGGCCTCTTCAACAGCATTCAGCACAGCTTCTTCGTCCGTCACTGACACTTTTTGAAAAATAGCATCACAGCCTTCTTTTTTCAAAGCTTCCACGACTTCATTTCCCTGATCGGTCAGGTCCCACATGATGACCTTTGCTCCCTCGCGGGCGAAACGTTGTGTAGTTGCCAGGCCAATTCCATTCGCACCGCCGGTGATTAAGGCTACTTTGTCTTTCAGTCTCATGGATTACTGTTTTTATGCAATGTAATCAATGAATTAAAATATTTATTGCAGGAAAACTTTTTTTATATTGTTTGTCAAACTGCCTTAAGAAATATGAATCGGATACTGCTTGTTATTTTGATCATCTTTGTGTCATTCTCGCAAACGTTAGTTGCACAACCCGGAACACTAACCGAAGCTGCTCCGGAGGCGGGTGGTTTTTCCGGAAAACGACTTTCGCTGCTGGATTCAGGTATGAGCAGCTGGGTGCAGAAAAACTGGGTGAATGGGTCGGTGGCATTGATTGCTCGAAAAGGGAAAATTGTGTTTTATAAATCCTATGGTTATAACAATCCTGATACAAAAGAAGCCTTAAACAAAACCGGAATATTCAGGATTGCTTCACAAACCAAAGCAATCACGACAGTTGCAGCAATGATACTATGGGAAGAAGGAAAATTTTCGCTGGATGATCCAGTTTCAAAATTTATTCCTGCTTTTGCTAATCAGACTGTGCTGAATACATTCCATTTAAAGGATACAACATACACCACCGTTCCTGCTAATCGTCCTGTGACTATCCGGGATTTACTTACGCATACTTCGGGTCTGGGGTATCCGGGTATTGGTACTGCTGAAGCAAATGCGATGTATGCGAAAAAGCAGATTACCGGAGGTACGGGAACTAAGGAAGAGCGTTCGTTGGCGCAGGCAATGGATGTATTAGGTGGTACGCCTTTATTATTTCAGCCCGGAACAAAATGGATGTATGGACTCAGTACAGATCTGCTGGGATATCTCATTGAAGTCTGGTCAGGAATGACGTTGGAGGAATATTTTGCAAAGCGCATTTTCCAACCTCTGGGTATGGAGGATACATATTTCAATGTACCGGCTTCGAAAGCGTCACGGGTCGTTAATTTTTTTCAGCAGGATTCAACAGGCGTTACAAAGAAAGAAGACAAAGTCTGGGGTGGCACACTCGATCTTTCGTATCCTACTCAGCAGAAGAAATATTTTTCTGGCGGAGGAGGATTGAGTTCCACGATTTATGATTATGCTGTATTTCTGCAGATGTTG
This sequence comes from Pollutibacter soli, assembly GCA_029269725.1. Taxonomy (GTDB): domain Bacteria; phylum Bacteroidota; class Bacteroidia; order Chitinophagales; family Chitinophagaceae; genus Pollutibacter; species Pollutibacter soli. The sequence continues at coordinate 5,338 of JARJHS010000015.1, forward strand.
CTTAATCAGGGAGCCTATGGAAACACTCGTATTCTCTCACACAATACTGTCCGCATGATGACGATGAACCAGATCGGTGATTTGTTCGTCAATGGTTCAGAAAATAAATTCGGTTTTGGTTTTTCTATCATCACAGACAACGGCAGCAGACTGGGTCCGAGCCAGGCGGGTACATATGCATGGGGCGGTGTGTTTTCCACTTCCTATTGGGTCGATCCGAAAGAGAATATGTTCGCAATTATTTACAGACAAATGTGGGGGCCACATGTAACGGATACGGATAGGGCTTTTAAGCCGCTGGTATACCAGGCGATCAATGATTAGTTACACTCTGGCATTGAACTTGAAGGTTTACAGTTGAAAGTGGTAGCTGAGGTGCATAGAATGATATTGGTAACAGCTGTAAAAATCAGCATGTGACCAGAGAAACTGTCAAATAGATCGAATTTATTTCAGCCAGTTCACGACTAACAACCAGGAAAATCCCTATGATCATCATTTGTATTCAGATCAGACCACGAATGATCTGCAGGACCTATTAAAACATGGTTATAAAGAGTTTGAAATAAATGTGGCAAGGCCTATTATTGAAGAACGTTCAGAAAAAGTATTCCTGAATAAATACAAAAAAATGTCAACAACCTGCCAGAACGTTTTTCGCAAAGCAATGTAGATTCTGTGGGAATGATTGGCACTAAAGTTCATCACCGGTACCTGAAGAATTACGAATCTAATTTTTTAGATTGTTATGGCCTTGCTGAAGAATTTCTAAATTCTGTCTCGTTTAGTAATACTGTAGGCACCTGCATGTGTTTTCACCTTCTGCTGCTGTAATTTTCTCTGTTGTAAATGGTGTTTCATCCTTGGAAACGCCTACCGCGATTTAGTAAATTTGTAAAGATTGATGCCGGTATCGATCAAATCCATCAGCGGCTGCCGATGGTGAAAATTGTTAGCTAACACTTCGCGAAGACGAATGGATGTGTGGATGTAGTGCTGGGTACCCGGGCACATCCGCTATATCCATTTGTTTAAAAACTGGAGGTGGAGGTGGGGGAGGGAGGGCCCGCAGGGCTGGCTGTGGAGTCGCTTTTTGGGGTAGAAAATGAGAAATTATATCAGCATCAATCGGCAAATTCGAACATGATATAAAACCGTGCATAAGAAATTAAGATTTCAAATAGCTTTCCATTTCTTTTTAAAACGTTTTAATGTGTCTGTCATTAAATCAGTTGGACAGCAGATTATAGTTAAGCTTTCAAATCCAATGGTAATTTCTTTGCAGCGATAAAAAATAACACAGCCGAAAATAATTCGATCACAACAATGATAGACATCGCCCATCGCAATGATTCATTCTGCAACGAAGGTGCAAGCTTGTCGCTGATAAATCCGATCACCAAAGGACCCAGCCCCAGTCCAATGAGATTGAGGATGAAAAATAAAATAGCCGAGGTCATAGCGCGCATGGACGCAGGCACCAGGCTATGCGCCACAGCAATCGATGGACCCAGATACATACCTTGCAACGATGCACAGATGCCCAGGCAGACAATGGATACAACCGTTTGTTGAATGAATAAACCCCCTAAAGCAAAGAGACTGGCCAATACAACAGATACAGCAGGAATGCGCAGGTACAAACGTTTGTCATTTTTTCCATAGCGATCCGTCAGATAGCCGCTGAAGAATGTACCAAACGCTCCTCCGATCCCGAAAAACAATCCGAGCACAATTCCGATTTCCGTACTTTTCATATGGTGCAGTCTCGATAGAAAAGACGGCGACCAGTTACTCAATCCGTAAATACAAAAAACATTCAGCGCGGTAGCAAATGACAAATAAGGAAACGAGTTCGTGGAAAATAATTTTCTGAATACACTCAAAACCGAACCGGATTCATCGGCTTTTTGTGCATTTACATCAGTTGATCCTCGAAGAGGTTCTTTCACGGTAAAGTAAAATAAAAGCGAAAACAAAACGCCGGGAATGCCAAGTGCAAAAAACGCAGTTCTCCACCCAAGTGTTTGATTGAGGTATCCGCCCATCAGAAATCCGATCATGATACCAAAGTAGATGCCGGAAGAATATACCGATAATGCTGTTGATCTTTTCTCCGGAGGAAAATAGTCGGATATCATTGCATGCGCCGGCGGACTTCCACCCGCTTCACCAACACCTACGCCTATACGTGCCAGTAATAGTTGTAAAAAATTCTGTGCGCGGCCGGATAATGCTGTCATCAGACTCCAAAGTCCAAGAGAAGCAGCGACAATGTTCCGGCGACTTGTTTTATCTGCCAGTCTCGCAATCGGCAAACCCAAAGTCACATAGAAAATGGCGAAAGTAAATCCTGACAACATACCTAGCTGCGTATCTGAAAGTTTCAGTTCTTTCTTTATTGATTCCTGCAGAATGACGAGCAACTGACGATCGATAAAATTAAATATATATACCAGCGTAAGCATGGTCAGTACGAAGTAGCGATAAGAGTTGCGGCTTGAATTATTCATAATGCAAACGAAGAATACAGATAACCATTATCTTTTGGCATGGCGTTCCCTTAATGCAGATTTCAGGAATTTACCTACAGAAGTTCTGGGTATCGCATCTATAAATTCACATTCATCCGGCAACCAGAATTTCGCGAACATTCCAGAAAGAAATTCAATCAATTCCCTGGATGTCACCGATTGTCCTTCTCTCAAGACGACGTAGGCAAATGGCCGTTCGATCCATTTTTCATCTGGAATTGCTATGACTGCTGCTTCCAGAACTGCAGGATGACCCATCAAGGCGTTTTCCAAGGCGAGAGAACTGATCCATTCGCCGCCGGATTTGATTACATCTTTACTGCGGTCCTTGATTTCGATAAATCCATCATGGTCGATTGTAACGATGTCGCCTGTTTTAAACCAGCCATCATCGGTAAATTTTTCTCTTGATTGATCCTTGTAATATGATGATATGATCCATGGTCCGCGCACTTCGAGTTCCCCCATGGCAATTCCATTTCGGGGAATCAGTTCACCGGAATCATCTCTGCCCCTCGTTTCAACGAAGGGAACAGGCAGGCCCTGCTTAATAGCGTAATCATATTGAGTCTCCTTATCCTCATTTGATAGTTTGCTGGTGGTGACTGAAGTTGCTCCTAAAGGCGACATTTCCGTCATACCCCAGGAGTGGAGAACGCGAATACCATAACGTTCATCGAATGCCTTTACAAGATGTCGCGGCATAGCAGAACCACCCAGAATCATTGTGTGCAACGCCAGATCATGGTTTACCGGATCTGCATCAAGTCTGTTGAGCAGGCCCAGCATTACTGTCGGTACGCCGGCCGTAATCGTTACTCTTTCTTTTTCGAACAAGCTGATCAGGTTGTCTGCATCCAGATAGGGTCCGGGGAAAACCTGTGTTGCGCCGGTAAATGTGCAGGTATAAGGTAAGCCCCACGCACATGCGTGAAACATCGGCACTACCGGTAACAAAACATCTCTTTCGTTAACTCCTACATCTCCGCAACTGAACATGAATGCCATTGCGTGCAATACAACAGATCGATGTGAATACAAAACGCCTTTCGGTTTACCTGTCGTTCCGGAAGTATAGCACATAAATGCTGCGGCGTATTCATCTTCTTCAAAGGGTTTGAATTTTGATGCATCACCGCTGTCCACAACCTGTTCGTAGTTCAAATATCCATCGGGTATTGCTTCGTTTGTTTGTGGAATGACAATCACCCTTGATGAATTTACTGAAGACCTGAATTTTTCAAACAGTGGCAGCAACACCTGGTCCACAACCAGTACTTTATCTTCTGCATGATTAACGATATAGCTCAGGTCATCGTGATTTAAGCGGATATTGAGAGGATGTACAACCGCACCAATGGATGGCACTGCGAAATAGGCCTCCAGATGTTGATGATGATTCCAGCTCAGCGTTGCGATGCGGTCGCCTTTTTCGACGCCCAGTTCTGTCAATGCGGTAGCCAGCCTTTTCACCCGCAATGAAAAATCTTTGTAGGTGTATCTGTGAATTCTTTTATCCGGTAATCGCGTAACGATTTCCTTGTGAGAAAAAAGGGATTCTGCCCTTCGCATAATAGTAGGAATAGTAAGCTGATAGTCCATCATCAGACCTTTCATACGGCATAATCGTTTGTTGAGCCTGAATATAGTTCAAAAAATATTTTATCCCGAATTATCCCCCGGCAATGACGGCATGCGATGAGATTCAATGGACTATGATAATCATCGAAATCTTCACGTTTAAATCACGAAAATGCCTGTTGTTTTCAACGCATTTTCCGGCGAAAAAAGGGTGTCACACCTCCCAGGTTTATAAGACCTTCAAGGTCTAAAACCTGCCAGGTTTCTAGACCTGGCAGGTCTTATAAACCTGCCAGGTTTGAGAGACCTGCGAGGTCTTAATACCTGCCAGGTCTGAAATTCTGCCTAACTTCAAGGAATAGTATTTGCTTAGTCTTTTCACTTAGACCGCAGATCATAAGATTTTCATCACGTCGTTATTTTTCCGTTGATTGTTACTTTAAGAAACCACCTTATTTAAATACTTCACTATTCAAAATAGTAGGATGAATAAGTCATTATGGTGGTTCAAATTGACGTCAGTCTGCTTTTTCCTGGCATTGTCGTTCGCGTCAGCAGCCGGACAGGATACAATATCCATAAAATTCGATATTGAAAAAGAGGGGAAAATTATCGACAGCCTCGATAAGGAGTTTGCAAAACATTTTCTCAACGGCGACTCAGCAGCGATATATTCCATGTATGCAAGAGATGCGAAATTTGAAGACCTGAAAGGTGCTGAAATCCTGCAGTCCTGGGGAAAGCATATAAGAAATTCCATTGCGATGGACTCGCGAAACCTGGTGTTTACAATGACCTGTCTGTCGACAGACCTTGAATATCTGGTGGAACTGGGCATTTATGAATTCCAGGACAGCAACGGCGCGACCAAATACAAGGGAAAATATTGCGTCATCTGGAAGCAGGAAAATGGCATGTGGAAAATGTTTCGGAATATGGGATTGTAGATGACTTCACTAAATTGGAAATTCAAAAAAAAAGTATGCATTTTATGACGCTAACCAGGACAGTAATTTTATTGAAGAATACAAACCTTGAAGTAGATATTCGCCCTGCTAAAGCGATTCGTGAAAAACGAAAAGAAGAATAATTTTACATCGTTCAGTACTTCCCGCTAGCCATTCCGGAATTAACCAATTTCCAGTTTCCTTCAGAAATAACTTCAATGTTTCCATCAACTACTTTAATGGCAGTCTGGTCGTCGATCAGGTAAGATGGGATGTCGATAGTCTCTGCAAGCTTTTCGAGATTAGCGAGCGAATTCCCGGGAAACCATTCATGGTCCAGGTGAGGATGTATTGCAATATCAACTAAACCAAGACATTTATCGGAGCTGGCAGGAAGCGTATGATTTCCATATGTGGTACCATAACGGGTCATGATCATACTTCCGGCACTAAGCCCAATGTATACCAGGTTGCTGAATGATGGTAGTATTTCGGCTAGTCCTGATTGTTGCATCCAATAGGTTAGGTATTGACAATCGCCGCCGCCGACCAATAAAACGTCCGTCTGCTCAAGTAACGGAATCCAAAGTTCCTTTTTGATGCTGGGTAAAGCGGTGAGTTCAAGCAAGCCCAGTGTATTCCACCCAAGATCGCAGAAGGGGTCACCCAATGTTCCGCAGATCACTTTGCGTACGATCTCACCGCCATCAGGTATACCGTAAATCGCGGTAGGTACAAACAGAGCATTCGCTTCTGATACAGGTTTACCAAGGAGTTCCACCAATGCATAATGGATACTTGCATTGCTTATACCTGCGGACGTAAGAAGAAGTTTCATTTTTATTTACTTCGGATGAATGGTTGAATCTGGAAAGGCTGATTCAGGTTTTGAAAATATATTATAAATCGGGCCTGATCAACAAGGGCACTAATATTTCACCAAATGATTCATATATACATTACATCGCAGTCACACCACAAACGTTGGCGAATTATTTATGCATATCCGGTTTGCAAGGAAGTGTAACCGAGATAATTTTCTATATTTATTAAATCCCTCTTATCAATGTACCTGAAAATTCCTTTTTTATTTTTTTGCATGGTTGCTGTAGCACAGGGCTATAGTCAATATTCCCTGATTGGCAGGTGGCGTCGCGTTGACCCTGATCAGAAATTACAGAACACCAGCAATAAGAAGCTCAACAGAGGCGATCTTGAAATCAGGATTGATTCGACTTTTCATATTGCGGGAGACACTGTTACTAGCTCCAGCCTGCCTGGCTGGTATGTCGGTCAGGAATATCATGGGAAATGGGATTTAAGAGGTAAAAATGCGTTGACCTTATGGTTGAATCCCGGCGGGGATAAAATACCTGTAAACTATATTATCATTGAACTGACTAAACGTAAATTGGTATTAAGATCCTCACTACATCAGGATGATAAACACCATGATATTACTTACCTGCGTTTGTGATGAGGGAGTTGAATGAAAATCAGAGTGGCACCGAATTCCCTGACTTTTGTACTTTTACAATGCAATTTAACTTCTGTAGGAATTAAACATTCCTGTCATGAAATCCGAAAAGTCTCTTTTGGTATTCTTCCTGCTCGTTGTATACATTAGTGCCTGTAATCTGAATTCCTCCGCACCGGAGAAGGCATTTATACATGATCTTCACTTAAAAACAGGAGAAATTATTTCCTGCGGACCTCCTGATAAGGAGTTTGGTACTGTGAGTTTTGAAACATCCTGTGATGAAAAAGTGAAAGCTGACTTTAATACCGCCTTAGCGCTGCTTCATTCCTTCGAATATGATGAGTCAGAAAAAATGTTCGCTAAGATTATAGATAAATCACCTGGCTGTGCGATCGCATATTGGGGTGTTGCTATGAGTGTTTATCATGCTTTATGGGAGCCTCCGTCTGAAGCTGATCTTATAAAGGGATCCAAAGCTGTTTCCATTGCAAAATCGATCTACAATAAATCCGAATTGGAAGCCGGTTTGATTGATGCTCTCGCTGCGTATTATAAGCACTGGGAGAAATCCAACCCACGCGCAAGAAGTATCCAATTTGAAAAAGCTATGGAGGATGTTCATAACAAATTCCCTGCTAATAGTGAAGTGTCAATATTTTACGCACTGTCATTGAATGCCTCTGCAGATCCATCTGATGGCTCATATATAAACCAGAAAAAAGCAGGTGCGATTCTCGATTCGCTTTATAAAGTTCAACCCAATCACCCCGGAATTGTTCACTATATCATTCATACATACGATTATCCGGTGATTGCCAGCCTGGGTTTGCCTGCTGCAAAAAGATATGCGCAGGTGGCGCCTTCATCAGCGCATGCTTTGCACATGCCTTCACATATATACACACGTCTCGGGATGTGGGATGATTGCGCTGAAATCAACCTGCGTTCTGTTGAAGCTGCCAAATGTTACGCGCATTCCGCAGGAATAATGGGGCATTGGGATGAAGAGCTGCATGGACTCGACTATATCGTGTACGCATATCTGCAAAAAGGAGATGAAGAGGCTGCCAGAAAACAGGTGCAATACATAGAAACAATCAAGGAAGTCCATCCGGTTAATTTCAAAGTTGCATACACTTTTGCAGCTTCGCCTGCAAGGGTTATGCTTGAGAATAGAAACTGGCAGGGTGCTTCGGAACTGCAATTGCATCCTTCAGATTTCCCGTGGCAGAAATTTCCCTGGCAGGAATCTATTGTACATTTTGCGCGACTGTTAGGTGCCGTACATACAGGCGAAATGTCTGCAGCAAAAACGGAGCTCGCAACGCTGAGTGTATTAAGAGATACGTTGATTCAGCAAAATGATAAGTACAAATCAAACCAGGTGCAGATCCAGGTTAAAACCGGAGAGGCCTGGATTGCCTCGATGGAAAATAAACAAACGAAAGCATTGACTTTAATGAAAGCTGCTGCTGATATGGAAGACAGCGCATCAAAGCATCCCGTTACGCCGGGAGAGGTTTTACCCGCTCGTGAACTGTATGCTGACATGCTATTTCAGTTAAAACAATATGACCTGGCATTGCAGGAGTATGAAATGGCATTGCAGAAAAGTCCGAACCGTTTTAATAGTTTGTATGGTGCGGGCGTTGCTGCTGAGAAATTGGGTGATAAGGGAAAAGCTATCAACTACTACGAACAACTGGTATCTGTAGTCGGTTCCGGATCACATCGACCTGAACTCATTGCAGTAAGAGAGTTTCTGAAAACACACAATAGTAGTGTGCGGAAATGAACTATGCATTTTTATTTTCAATTGATTTCGGCTTCGTAGACAAACAAGGAATATGAGAAAAGTAATTGCTGTAATGAATATGTCTCTCGACGGATATTGCGATCATACCGAAATGATTGCAGACGATGAAATGCATCAGCATTATACTGATCTGTTGAATAGTGCCGACACCTGTTTGTATGGAAGAACTACCTACCAGCTGATGGAAGATTTCTGGCCAATACTGATCAGAAAACCGATGGGCGTGAAAGCGATGGATGATTTTGCTGTGGCGATCGACAGGATTTCAAAAGTAGTTTTTTCTCATTCATTAAAAAACGTCAGCTGGAAAACGGCAAGATTGGCAAAACACGATATCGAAGAGGAAATTGCTGAAATCAGGAAACAGCCTGGTGGAAATATCCTGGTGGGAAGCCCTGGCTTAATTGTATCGACGACGAATCTCGGCCTTGTTGATGAATACCAGATCAGCGTGCAGCCGACGATCATTGGAAAGGGTTTGCCGCTCTTTAAAAATATCCAGGAGAGAATCAATCTCAGGTGGATAAAGTGTAAAACATTTGGCTGCGGTGCAGTAACGCATTATTATGAAACGAAAAGAGATTAGATATGTATCGGCATTCATCCGTCCTTGTGATAAGCCCGGCAGATGTCTGAATGATACGATTGGGCTGGAAGCTGATTTTTTCGATCTTACCCGGGCGGTATCACCCAGGACGTTTTTATACAATTTACTTGCAATCATCGATCTATATTTGTCCGAAAGAAAAATCGACAATGGACAAATTAAAAATATCGTCTGCCCAGTTCGAAAATAAAAGTGGCGACAAGGCGTACAATCTTTCAGTCATCGACAAACTTTCAAGACAGGCCGCGGAAGAAGGATCGGATGTGATTGCCTTTCATGAATGCTCCGTCACTGGTTATACTTTTGCGATGCGTTTGTCAGAAGAAGAAATGCTTGAACTGGCAGAAGCCATACCCGATGGTGAAAGTGTGCAGCAGCTGATAGAAATTGCAGGAAGAAATAACATTGCAATTCTGGCCGGATTGTTCGAGAAAGATAAAAATGACCAACTGTTTAAAGCCTATATCTGTGTGGATAAAAACGGGTTGCTTGCAAAATTCAGGAAGCTGCATCCTTTTATCAATCCGTACCTGACCCCAGGAGATAGTTATTGTGTTTTTGAACTGAACGGATGGAAATGCGGAATACTCATTTGTTATGATAACAACATTATCGAAAATGTGCGCGCGACAAAACTACTCGGTGCAGACATCATTTTCATGCCGCATGTAACGATGTGTACACCATCATTGCGACCAGGTGCTGGTTTTGTCGATCCTAAACTATGGGAAAATCGTGAGATCGATCCTACATCATTGCGAATGGAATTCGACGGATTGAAGGGACGTGCCTGGTTAATGAAATGGTTACCCGCACGTGCATATGACAATGGGATATACGTCGTATTTTCCAACCCGATCGGGATGGATGATGATCAATTAAAGAACGGCTGTTCGATGATCCTTGATCCTTTCGGTGATATTCTTGCCGAATGTCGTATGCTGGGGGATGGTTTCGTAACGGCAACGATCACACCGGAAAAATTAAAACAATCCGGTGGTTATCGATATCTAAATGCAAGGAGACCTGATTTATACAGAGACATTATCGGAGTCGCACACAAGTCGGAACAAAAAGTTGTTTGGTTGAATAAAGAGAAAATGGAGTAGAAGACCAGGTGAAAAATTCAGTTGAAAAGCAATAGAGAGTATTCAATAAGATCTGAAGTCAAGGTAATTGAAATTGCATTTAAGTGATGATTTGAATTCTGTAGAATTTCCCAGGCGATGAAAGAAATACATTGTCCCGGAGTGATTTCAATGGCGCCAGCCTTCCGCTGCGGCAAAAGTGGACTTTTTAAAGCCGGGCGTTAAGCAAACAACATGTTATATAAAAACAGCCCGCCTGTATTATTAATGACGATGACGAAAAAATTCAATGCCCGGTTAACAAAGACGTTCTCGCAGTCGAAAAAACAGGTTGTCGAATGAAAACAACCATTGGTCGAAAAAGCGATTGTGCGACAGCGTTACTTTCTGGATAATGCAATCTATTGGATATCCCCGCGTTTTTTGATTTAGCCCCGCCGGGTTTACGCATTGAAAACTAACTAAAAGAAAAACATATGATTGTTTACGGAACCAGGAGCAAGGAACTTTCAAAAGAACATTTGGTTGATAAATGCCCCAATTGCGGAACACACAACAGTGTTGATGTTTATGTATTTCAAAAATATGCACATGTTTTCTGGATACCACTTTTCCCAATGAGTAAAATCGGTGTGAGTGAATGTTCGCATTGTAAACAGGTGGTCAGGAGTAAGGAGATGTCATCGACTTTAAAATCAAATTTCGAAGAGATTAAAAGTCGTGTCAAAACCCCCATCTGGACATTTTCCGGTTTGGCGCTGATAGCAATTATTATTACGGTTGGTTTCATCAGCGATAAAAAGAAAGACGAACGAAATGCACAATGGATTTTAACTCCACAGGCAGGAGATTTTTTTGAAGTTAGAACTGATACACGACAATACACGCTTTTTAAAGTTGACCAGGTGGAAGGTGATTCCGTGTTTATCCGAATGAGCAGTTACGAAACAAATAAAATCTCAGGTCTGACTGACCTTAAAAAGAAAGAATTTTCGGAAGATGTGTTTGGTTTTGCAAAGTCTGAGTTGCAAGACATGCTCGGTAAAGGTGAGATCATCGATATTGAAAGGAAATAACTGACAAACTATATTGCATTATTGCGACCACTCACAAATTTTCATTTGCTATCGGCGCAGTTCATAATTTTATGAGATCGGTTTGATTGTGAAAGTGAATCCGATCAGTTATGTCAAAAGCTGCAATTACCGGCATCGCACCTTTTTTCATCGTTAAAGATATTCGGTTGCATTGGCGTTTTACCGTGATCGTCTTGGCTTTGAAGACACCTTCCGGGGACCATCCGAAAACGATATCTTTTTCGGCATTGTGCAACGTGGCGCTTCGATGATATTTCTGAAATCGATTGGTGTGGATCCTGTTCCAAATTATACACGTGATAACAAACAGGGCATTGCGCGCGTTGGGATGCCTACATGCATTTCCCGATCCGGATGCACTGGCTGCGGAATTCACCTCCCGCGGTGTTGAATTTTTTCTGCCCCTCAACGACGATTATGATCAGGAAGATGGCTTACGAGGTTTTGAAATAAAAGACGCAGATGGATATGTGTTATATTTTGGAAGAACGAGAGAAAGATGATGCTATAAGATCCTTCCGCTTTCCACCAAAGTGCATTGCTCAAAAACAAAGGAGAATATTCTGTCGAAATAGCGTTTTTTTCACTTGTTTTTTCAAAAAATCCGTTCGAATTTGCTGAAAGCTCCCAGGTATCCGATACTTGCAAGTATCGGATACCTGGCGGGTTTTGCCGGATCAACTTTCAGGAGAGGTATACTCATATGATAAAAAACGAAAGCCAACAGAACTTTGATGTTAATTGCCCGGTAGTATATTGTTCTGCTTTCCGAATTGGGAACTAATGGAAAACACATTCTAATGGAAATGACTGACCTTGCCGCCTACCTGGTTATACTTTCTCTTTTTTGTTTTTCCCGAAATGAGCTGACGTTTAAGATCAGTGACAGCCTATCTTAATATCCCCACATTTGGTGGTAGTGTGATGCTGAATTATTTCCGATGTTTATGTTGCGTTAGCTATCATGCATTATGATAGAAAGAACCCACATTCCCACCGTACCTTAGTAGTGGACTAATTTAATGTCTAATAATAAAAAACAAATATGAACCCGAACAAAGTTTTATGGGAAAAAGGTGATTTCACAAAAATTGCTTCGACTATGCGTGACAGTGGCGAAGAGCTTGTGGCCAGTCTTGGCGTGAAAAAAGGCATGAAAGTTCTTGACCTTGGTTGCGGCGATGGCAACACTGCCATTCCGTTTGCAAGAACCGGTGCCGATATCATTGGAGTCGATATCGCGCAAAACCTGGTGGATGCAGGTAATGAAAGAGCAAGAAAGGAAGGTCTTGGCAATATCCGGTTTTTTGAAGGCGATGCTGCTGATCTGAATGGTCAGAAAGATGGAGAGTTCGACCTGACCTTCAGCATCTTCGGTGCTATGTTCGCATCAAATCCGTTTAAAGTTGCAAATGAGATGGTACGTGTTACAAAGAAAGGAGGAAAAATCATTATGGGAAACTGGATACCAAATGATCCTACATTGGTTGCCCAGATATTAAAAATCAGTTCTGCATATACACCGCCGCCGCCCGAAGGATTTATTAGTCCTATGACCTGGGGCGTTGAGAAAAATGTAATTGAGCGCTTTGGTGCTGCAGGTATCCCTGAAGAGAAGATTTCGTTCGAAAGAGCACTTTTCATTTTCAGAGCACCTTATTCACCAAAAGAATATGTAAGTGTGTTTAAGAATTTCTACGGCCCGACAATGAATGCATTTGATGCGGCTGCTAAAAACGACAAATCTGATGAGTTGCAGAAGGAACTGGAAGATTTGTTCAATAAACATAATACTTCTGCTTCAACTGACAAAACCGAAATCACTGCAGCATATCTAAAGGTGACTGTTCAGTGTTAGCGTGGTTTAATATCATCTGGTTCAATTCAGAATTCTAATGTCAGAATTCTGAATTGAACTTTTATCTTGTCTTTGAATCGATCTTTTCTGAAAAGACAGAACTAATAAAAATGGGCAAACATTTTCTGCAGGGCATTGACACGATCATTATCAGGGTTTCTGATATAGAACAATCAAAAACATGGTACACTGAAAAGCTTGGCATGTCTGTGATGTTTGAAGAAGAAAATACCAGGCTCGTCGTTTTGGATACTTTTGGCCCGACAAGTTTAACCATCTGGGAAACACCGGAGAAGATTTCCGTTAATCCGAATAGTTCTTCTTATCCAATATTTAAAACGCCCAATGCAGAAGGCTCGCGTCTTGAATTGATAAAACGTGACGTTAAAGCAGGAGAGATTAACACAGATGAATTTGTTAGTTCTTTTGTTTTTTATGATCCGGATGGTAATATCCTTGAGCTTTGCCAGGTACATTGATAAAAACCCGGTTGCGGAATTGAATGCTTTTAAAAATAAAGGGGATTTCAGCATCATTTAGTTAGTGATTTTCCGATGCGCCGTCTGCATTACTCTTTTTCGCCAGGCCTGGGATTAAATCAAGTCCAATGTGTGGGTGGCGAATTCCAACTACATGATTTATTCAATTCAACATTTCTTCGCGTCTTCGGCGTATATTTTTCCCCGCCTTCAGCATTACGGCTGTTCACCTGGCCGAAGGCTTTTTAATCTCTCATAAGGCTGCAGATCGCATTGCACTTCTCAACACCGCTGGCTTTTTTACTCCGGAAATCCTATTTTCATATCTCACTAATCACAAACCATGAGAATAACATTCTTCGTCGCTCTGCTCTCGTTCTCAACAAGTCTCTCTGCTCAAACAACAGCCGACGAGATACTCGGCATCTGGCTCACTGCAGGAAAAGAACCAGCCAAGATCCAGATCTATAAAACCGAAAATAAATTTTATGGAAAGATTGTATGGATGAAAAACCCCACCGAAGCAGGTGTCGTTCGTACAGACAAAAACAATCCAGATAAAAACAAACGGAGCCAACCCATAGTCGGACTACAGATTCTCCGAAGTTTTACATTCGACGGCAAAAAGGAATGGGAAGCTGGAACGATCTACGATCCGGAAAACGGAAAAACTTATAGCTGCTATATTTCATTAAAAGACAAAAACACGTTGAAGGTCCGTGGATATATTGGCGTCAGTCTGTTGGGCAGAACCGAGATCTGGAGCAGAAGTTCCCTGTGATCATTGCTATTGCCGGGAACATGTATATTTTTATAGCTGGTTGCTGGTCGAAAATCAGTACCTGCGTGTATTTATTAATAAATGAGATATGACAAGAAAATTTGCCCTGCTTTTCACCGCGTCTTTAGCATCTTCTTTTGTTTACGCACAAAGAACCAACTGGGATAGCCTCGGAAAAGAATCTGCAAAAACAGAAGTATATAGTCCTGTTCCTCCTAAAGTCACTCCAGGTGCAACACCTGCTGATGCTCCTTCAGATGCCATCGTTCTTTTCAATGGTAAAAACCTCGATGCCTGGTATGGTAACGATAGTACAAAAGCACCGGGCTGGACGATTGCTGATGGCATTATGACTGTTAATAAAAAATCCGGCGGTATCATGACCAAACAAAGGTTCATGGATTACCAGATGCATATTGAATGGAGAATTCCTTCAAACATCACAGGTAAAAGCCAGGCCCGCGGGAACAGCGGGATTTTTCTTGCTTACCTGGGCATCGAGAATACTTATTTCGAAGTCGGGTATGAAGTGCAGGTACTTGATAATTTCACCAACGAAACATATGTAAACGGCCAGGCCGGATCGATTTATAAGCAATCGATTCCTCTGGCAAACGCATGTAAAAAACCCGGTGAATGGCAGACGTACGATATCGTATGGCACGCTCCGCGTTTCAATGCTGATGGCAGTTTGCAGAAAGCAGCAACAGTAACGGTGATCCATAATGGAGTTCTGGTACAGGATCATTATGAACTGAAAGGAGACACTCCATGGATCGGCGCACCAGAGTACAAAGCACACGGCGCTTCTCCGATTCGTCTTCAGTCGCATGGCGACCCCAGTGAACCCGTGAGTTTCAGGAATATCTGGATAAGGACACTTTGAGGAGAATATAGAATACAGAATACGGGATACAGGGAAGAAAACTGAAAACAATAAACTGAAAATACCACCTGACATCAGGTAGTCTGAAAACAGGCAAGCGGATGCATTTCGCTCCGGGGAGCGTCCTGTTTGAATCTGAATTCATAATGCTCAGTACGGAAAACAGAAAAGAGATAAAGTTTACATAGAAGTTAGCAATTCACTGTACAGACGGCATTAGTTCTGTTAACCTGCCGACCGGCAAGCAGTCGGACAATTTCCGTAACGACAAAATTCTTCAGATTTCGTCTATGGTCACAGCGCTGCAGCCTTGAATCAGCCAGCCTTTAAAAAATGCAGGAGAACGCATTAAATTATTAATATTGATGTCACCTTTTAAATTTACCCAAAACATTTTTATCTCCTGACTTCGTAAAGCCTATTTTAAAAATGTCGCCTGAAAAATTCGCGATTACAATTCATATGGTATCAAGCCTCGATGGCTTTATTGCCAGAAAAGACAATAGTGTTTCCTGGTTTGATACGTCTGATCATTTTGAAAAAGGCGTAGATATCCCTGATGAAGAAGAATTCAACAAAACGGTGGACTGCTACATCATGGGATCACGTACTTATGAACATGCGCTTGAATTGTCCGGAAATTATGGATGGGCCTATGGAGAAACGCCGACAATTATTGTTTCTCAACGATCACTTCCGGTCAACAGAAAAAATGTTGAACTCTACAACGGCAGTCTGATGGAACTCATCGATTGTCTAAAATCAAAATATAAAAATGTCTGGCTCGTTGGTGGCGCACAATTAGCAAAGGAATTTATCAGACTGCATCTTGCAGATGAGTTAAGGATTTCAATTTTACCGATCATGCTCGGTGATGGTCTTCTGTTGTTTGATCACATCGGCATTGAACAATCATTGCACCTGAAAAATGTGACAGGATTCAGGAATGGAATGGTGGAGTTGTGGTATGAGATAAATAAAACAGGATACGGAATGCAGAATACAGGAACAGGAAGAAAGTGAAAACTGAAAACTGGGAAGAAGGCAATAAGCAAAAAAGAAAAACAGAAAGCAGTAACAGTAAGAAATCGTATTGCTAACTACTCAGTTCGCTTATTCTGCTATGTGCCTTCTGTGACCTACGTGGTTCAAAAAAGTTCCTTTGTTTTTTGAACCACGTAGTTCATATAGGTAACATAGGCACAATAGAAAGTTTTCAAGTGGTTAAGAAAATTAGAAAGGAGCTGAAAACAGGATGTTTTCTACTAAATGAGTGTTATCCACTATGTGCCTTCTGTGGTTAAAAAGAACTGAAAACTGAAAAACGGGCTGCTCAAAGCTGTAATCAGCGAACTATTCCCCCGTCTCATCATCCGGTGCATCAACAGGCTTGGATTGAGGGGATCCTTTCTGTCGTAAGAAAATAGAAAATATTACAATTGCAAAAACAGAAAGAAATTCACTCTGCCAGTTCTGAAATGATTCAAACCAAAATCTGCTCTTGCCTAAATACTGATGAAAAGTAACAGCAGCCAGTTCCTTCGCGGCGCGTTTTTCATTTTCATCTTTCAGACTTCCATATAAATGCAATGCGAACGATAGAATGAATAAAAAAAAGAAGGCAATGCTCAGGGAGTTCTTGTAGAGCTTTAAAATCAATCCTCCTCTCTTCACCGGCCACGGCGCGTCCTTTTTCTTAGGATCTGGTTCACGATCAACTTCCTCAGGTTCATCACAGCTTTTCGATTCTGATGAACCTTTCTGTCGTAACGAAATCGTCAGCAATACAAACAATCCCATCTGCAAAAATTCACTCTCCCAATTCTCAAAGGTCGCCTGGATGAAATGACCTGATTGAAGATATGCTCCCATCGATAGAGGAGCTTTGTTTTCTTCTTCCAGCTCATCGTTGTTGTGATTAAACCCCGTAAGGATTTGACCGCCGAGCGATAAAATAAATAATGCGATAAATACGATTGACAATCCGTTGTTGCGTATGTACTTTTTCATGACTATCGTATCGGATTACTAATTCTGTACCAGCAGGCATAAGTTTTGACCATATCACCATGTCCGGCTGATTAATCAACATTAAATAATCCAGATGGCAACCACAAAGAGTGCAACAAATTCCCCCAATCATCGATATTTCAGATGGAAGGCTGTAGAGTGCGATATACAAACCGAAAAAATTACCCCGGTCCGAAAAAAAATTCTTTTCGGACTTACGAAGAATTTCAATTAGTCATTTCAGACGGTCATAATCGGACAGTTTGCCTTTTCGGAAACAATTTAAACGTGTAGACTACGGAGGAATTCTCAATGAGAAATGGCCTGAGCGTTTCCATTTATGGATGTATTATAGATTTTCTCTTTACTCTACTCTCTTACCTCTGACACATAAAATCTTAAGACATGAAAGCAGCCGTGATACATGGTGCGAGCAAGATCAGTTACGATACCGTTGACGACCCGAGAATCGAAAAAGACAGAGACATTATTTTAAAAGTGACAGCAACAGCTATCTGTGGATCAGATCTGCATATTTATTCCGGTGGTATTCCGCAACCCAGGCCTATGGTATTGGGTCATGAATTTATGGGTATTGTCGAAGAAACAGGAGCTGCAGTCACCAATCTGAAACGAGGCGATCGAGTGGTAGTTCCATTTCCAATTGCATGCGGTCATTGTTTCTTCTGTGAACATCATTTACCTGGTCATTGCGAAAACAGCAATCCTATGAACTATGGACCTGAAGGAGGAGTAATGACCGAAAAGGGTGGTGCATTGTTTGGCTACACTGATTTGTATGGCGGATACAATGGAGGGCAGGCTGAGTATGTGCGCGTACCGTATGCTGATTATGGTCCGCGAAAAGTTCCGGATAACTTAACAGATGAGCAGGTTCTCTTCCTTACAGATATTTTCCCTACAGGTTATACGGGTGTCGACTGGGCAAATCTTCAGGGTGGAGAAACTGTAGCCATTTTCGGTGCAGGCCCTGTGGGAATAATGGCTGCAAAAAGTGCATGGCTGAAAAATGCAGGAAGGGTAATTGTTGTCGACACACTTCAGTATAGGCT
Source organism: Pollutibacter soli (assembly GCA_029269725.1). Classification (GTDB taxonomy): domain Bacteria; phylum Bacteroidota; class Bacteroidia; order Chitinophagales; family Chitinophagaceae; genus Pollutibacter; species Pollutibacter soli. Next base: position 23,575 of record JARJHS010000015.1, read on the forward strand.
TGATAAAGCCAGGCTCGCAGCGAATGCTGAAACTTTACTGTGGGAAGATAATGGTAAAAATGTAATTGAAGGTATCCGTGCAATGACGCAGGGTCGCGGTGCTGATGTGTGTATTGAAGCTGTAGGATTTGAACCCGAAAGAACTTTCTTCGATAAAGCAAAAGCATTGATTAATGTGGAGAAAGGTTCACCAAAAGTACTTGAAGCGTGTATGAGTGCGGTGAGACGTGGAGGTTTTGTGTCAGTACTTGGCGTATATCCGACGCCTTATGATAATTTTCCGATTGGTCAGTTTTTTGATAAAGGAATAACATTGAAAGGAGGACAGGCTCCTGCACAGAAATACATTGACCTTCTTTTGAAATATGTAGAAGAAGGCAAAGTAAAACTTGATGATGTCATCACGCATCGTCTCCATCTTTCAAAAATTTCAGATGGATATGAAATGTTTTATGAGAAAAAAGACAATTGCGTGAAAGTGGTATTGAATCCCTGGCAATAAATATTGTGCTTTCCTTACTGAGATGTTCAGAATTCCGCTGAACCCCACACTTTTTGTGTAAATGAAATGATTGTAATGAATGTGAGTAACATTCGGCAATGAACTATTTAGACTAAAACTGAACCCACAAAAATCAAATCATGTTAACCGAATCTTTAATTAGCAGGCGAAAAGCGATCGCAGGATTATCAGCCGGGCTCACGACTGCGATAGCGGTGCCAGCGTTTGCGAATGAAAAAAATTCACCTGCAACAATGCAGGAAATCATCGACCCAACCAGTAAATATCCAAAGCCCCCTTTCAGGTCTCAATCCCAGCCCTGGCCCGGTCTTGCAAACAAAATGGATCCAAAACCTGATCACGGCGAAAAATCATACAAGGGATCCGGTCGCCTGAAAGGAAGAAAAGCCTTGATTACTGGTGGTGATTCCGGAATTGGAAGAGCAGCTGCTATTGCATACGCACGTGAAGGTGCAGATGTTGCCATCAATTATTTTCCTTCTGAAGAAAACGACGCACAGGAGGTGATTGCATTGATGAAAGATGCAGGAGTGAAGGCTGTCGCTATTCCCGGCGATCTGCGCGATGAAGCGTTTTGTAAAAAAATGGTGGCCGATGCGGTACAGGCATTGGGCGGATTGGACATTCTCGTCAACAATGCAGCACGTCAGCAGACAAGAGCTTCGATACTCGATGTGTCATCCGAAGATTTTGATGCAACGATGAAGACGAATATCTATGCGCCCTTCTGGACGATCAAGGCTGCACTACCGCATCTCAAACCCGGATCAGCAATCATCGGAACTTCCTCGGAACAGGCGGAGAATCCATCTGCGGAACTTTACGACTACGCACAAACGAAAGCGGCGACTTCGAACTATGTGAAGTCGCTGGCCAAACAACTCGGTCCGAAAGGCATCCGTGTGAATGCGGTCGCCCCTGGTCCGGTATGGACACCTTTACAGGTAAGCGGCGGAGCGACACAGGAGAAGCTTATGAAGTTTGGCGGGAATACGGCCCTGGGCAGACCCGGACAACCCGCTGAGCTTGCTTCCATTTTTGTTCAACTCGCAGTGGAAGATGCAAGTTTTGCAACAGGTAGTGTTTATGAATCCCATGGCGGTGGAAAAGTGGAATGACTCTAAAAGGTTAAATCCTTAGTCATTAATTCTTCAACAAAATATCAGAATCATGGAAAGACTAAAACAATACGTACTGATTACCGGGGGCACTTCCGGTATCGGACTCGAACTTGCGCGCATATTCGCGCAGAATGGTTATAACCTCGTGATCGTCGCCCGTGATGAGATCGATTTGCAACAAACAAGGGAAACATTATCGGGATATGGGGTGGAGGTAGAAACCATTGCAAAAGATCTTTTTGACAACGACCAGGCCTTTGAAGTATATGAAGAGGTTAAGGCAAGAAACATCACCATAGATATTCTAGTGAATAATGCCGGCCAGGGACAGTACGGTGAATTCAAAGACACGGACATCTGGCGCGAACTCTCTATCATTCAATTGAATATTTCCGCCCTTGTTATTCTTACAAAACAATTTCTTTTTGAAATGCTCGAAAGAGGTTCGGGCAAAATTCTCAATACATCTTCTATTGCGAGTAAAGCGCCTGGGCCTTATCAATCGGTCTATCATGGAACGAAAGCTTTTGTTCAATCGTTTACAGAAGCCTTAAGGAACGAAGTGAAAGACAGGGGAATAGTGGTAACCGCATTGCTGCCGGGCGCAACAGATACTGACTTCTTCAACAAAGCGGATATGCTGGATTCGAAGATTGTCCAGGAAGGAAAACTTGATGACCCTGCAAAAGTAGCCCGGGATGGTTATCATGCGCTGATGAGAGGAGATGATATGGTTGTTTCAGGATTTAGGAATAAGATCAACGTGGCGATGAGCAATATTTTGCCTGATGAGTTTGTTGCAAATAATATGTCGGATAAACAGGAGCCCGTGAACAAAAAAACGGGCAAAAAATAATTGAGCGTATCTAAAAAATTTAATTCGATGGCTAATACGTATAACAGCCGGGATGTCTATCCTGGCTGTTTTTATCATGCTTACGAAGGATTTGTTCGCAAAATGATTTTTAAGGATTGACAGTTAGTATGTGCAAATTACCAGACGCTGTCATAAAATTTTATTGCGACTGTTTGAAACTGGATGAAAAATTATTTCCGAACTTTGAAAACGAATGCGGCATAGGGTTTGACTTGTTATAATACCAGGCCATCCACCCCCAATTCCCAATATCTTTTGAATTTATTAAACGCTGTGCCCTTGGCGTATTTTTACCTTTTCAAAATTACCAGGCTATGCGAACAGAAAAGATTAAAGCGAAGACCAGGGTTTTGGAAGAGCTTTTAAAAATCCAACCAGATTCTAAAATTGAAAAGCTTTTTAAAAAAGATCCTGAACCGAAAAAAGAAAAGGAAGTTAAGTCTCACAAACTTCCGAAGTCACAGGAGAGGATTTTCAAACCGAAGAAACACGATTTTCTTTGAGTGATGAACTCTTGAGTCTGATTCCTGAAACATGGGTTTACACTATTGTTTGATAAATGTTGTGGAGTTTTTCAACATAAAAGCTGGATAATCATCTCCGGTCAACATCTGCAGTTGGAATAACCAGCATACCGTGTTGCATTTATATTTCATTTGTTTTTTCTGCTTCACCGCTTTTGGTTTTTTTATTCCTTCCTGTATTCCTGTATCCCGAATTCTGTCTTTTCCCTTTCAGTTGAATTTAAAATATGCGTAGTACAATGTAAACGAAAACACAATGTGCCCTAAGAAAATTACTACATAAAATAATTTCCATGGCGCATCCAGTCTGCTGCCGTCTCGGATCTTTTTCAAAGTGATCCAACTCACGACAGCAACCACGCCGAGAATCAATCCGCACGTAAGCCAATCACCGAACACGGGTGTCGTCTGTAAAAGTTTTGGTGCCCAATAGAGGCACACAAACGCAAAGAATATCCCGATCAGGTAGTGAATGATAGTTGCTAGAGCCCAATAAGGAAAAAAATTCTTCTGATTTACGCGTTCTGATTTTCTTTCGAGAAGGCGGGTCAGGATCCTGATCACAAAAAGATTTTTCTTCAGCAGCATCGCTGCCATGTTCGTGAACAGTGTCATCACGGCTGTCGCTGCCAAAGTAGATAAAATAATTTTTGCTATCATTTGCAGGTAGAATTATTTCTTAAATACAAAGATATTGCTCTGCTATTGATCTGATGTGATATACAAATGGTTCCGGCATGCACCGGAACTGAAAACCGAAAAGGGTCACCCAAACCTTGAGAGGCTGCTTAGCGAACAACGAACAACGAACAACGAACAACGAACAACGAACTTGTTTAAACTATCAACAACGAACTGTAAACAATATACAGGGTGTTCCCGCCCTGAACCGTGAACTATCCACTTTGAACTCCCTCGTGGCATACACTTTGAAACCTGCAGGTTAACTAATACGATTTGTTATGCTCAAAAGAGACGGCTACACACATAGCTTGTGGCAGGATAATCATGAGCCATACCTACCTGTGAACAAACCTGACCCTAAAACTATTTTTGATGTCATCATTGTTGGAGGGGGAATCACCGGGGTGAGTACAGCATATCAACTGCAAAAAGCAGGGAAAAAATGCCTCATAATTGAAGCATATAATTTGTGTTTTGGTACAACAGGCGGCACTACTGCTCACCTCAATACCTTATTGGATACTCCCTATTCGACGATAGAAAAAAAATTTAATGAAGAGAAAGCCAGACTTGTTGCTGATTCTGTTCAGGATGCGTTGAAATTGATAAAGGCCAATATCAGAGATCTGGACATCCGGTGTGAGTATGAAGACGCTGATGCATATCTTTTTGCTACCGATGATAAGCAGGTAAAAGATCTGGAGAAAATTGTTGAGGCAACTGTAGAAGCGGGCCTCCATATGGAATTTATTGACCAGATACCGATATCGCAGGAATTTTTAAAAGCGGCTTATATAACTGGCCAGGGAAAATTCAATCCCATTCCTTATGTGATGTCTCTGGCTGCAGAATTTGAAAAACTCGGCGGAAGAATGCTGACGCAGTCGCGCGTGATGGAGGTGAAGGAAGAGGGCGACAAATTGAATGTAAATACAGAAACAGATACCTGGATCGCTGATCAGCTGATTTACGCAACACATATTCCTCCGGGAGTAAACCTCCTGCATCTTCGTTGTGTTCCGTGGCGAAGTTATGCGCTGGCAGCAACATTGGCAGACGATAACTATCCTGATGATCTGATTTATGATATGGAGGATCCGTATCATTATTATCGAACACAGACAATCAACGGAGAAAAGTTTTTGATCGCGGGAGGAAAGGATCATAAAACGGGGCATGAAGAAAATACGGAAAGGCCTTTTCAACTTCTGGAAGCGCATGTCCGGAAATATTTCGATATAAAACATATGGTAAATGAATGGTCCTCCCAGTATTACGAATCTGCGGATGGGCTTCCTTACATCGGGCACCTGCCCGGCACACCTGAAAGAATTTTTGTTGCAACCGGTTTTGGCGGAAACGGAATGATCTACAGCAGTGTTGCTGCGATCGTGCTGAGAGATATGCTTACAGGCCTTGATTCGCCTTACGAAAATTTGTATGATCCGAACCGATTGAAACCGGTTGCTGGTTTCTCCAGTTTTGTACAACACAATACCGGAGTCATCAAAGAATATTTTAAAAAGCTTATACCATTTGAGAAGATCAGCACCTTGTCAGAACTGGCGGCAGGCGAAGGGAGACTCGTGCGGTTCGGAGATCATTCCATCGCACTTTCAAAAGATGCCTGGAACAGGTTTCATGCAGTAAGTCCGAAATGTACACATCTGGGTTGCGAAGTACAATGGAATATTGCAGAACAATCCTGGGATTGCCCATGTCATGGTGCGCGCTACAATACGGACGGAAAGGTGCTGAATGGTCCGGCACATGAGGGGCTGGACAAAATAGCGGTTGATGGTCAACGTGAGATACAGGCCAATCATAAAGGTCTGAAAAAAGATTTTTAAAAAAAGGATTTCATAATAAGGAAAGTATCCGTTTGCAAAAAAATGCATTTGCTGCTCTATTGCGTGAATTCAGAATACTAAACAGATTATTCAAACTCTAAAACCACAACGATGCCTACACAGGAAAGTAAACTTCCCGATAATGTTCCCGTGAACAGAAAGACCGAAAACCTGGAACCGGATATGGAAATCGCCACCGGAGAATTTATGACGACGGACCAGGGCGTAAGAATTAATAATGATTCCGATTCGTTAAAAGCCGGTGATCGCGGTCCGACTTTGATGGAGGATTTTATCTTCCGGGAGAAGATGACGCATTTTGATCACGAGCGCATACCTGAGCGCATCGTGCATGCGCGTGGCTCCGCAGCCCATGGAGTATTTCAACTGTATACTCCTTTACCGCAATTAACAAAAGCAGGATTTTTGAATAAGGCAGGACAGGAAACGCCGGTGTTCGTGCGGTTTTCTACGGTTGCCGGTTCGCGCGGATCAACAGATCTTGCTCGTGATGTTCGTGGCTTTGCAGTTAAATTTTATACTGACGAAGGAAATTTTGATCTGGTGGGAAATAATATGCCCGTCTTTTTTATCCAGGATGCAATCAAATTTCCCGACCTCGTACATGCCGTTAAACCGGAACCGCACAACGAAATTCCGCAGGCGGCTTCAGCGCATGATACTTTCTGGGATTTTATTTCCCTGATGCCGGAATCCGCTCACATGATCATGTGGCTCATGAGCGATCGGGCAATACCACGGAGTTTAAGAATGATGGAAGGATTTGGTGTCCATACATTCCGACTGGTTAATGATAAAGATGAATCGCATTTTGTGAAGTTTCATTGGAAACCTTTGCTGGGTGTTCATTCTGTAGCGTGGGACGAAGCACAGGTGATATCAGGAAAAGACCCTGACTTTCATCGCAGGGATCTCTGGGAAGCGATCGATAAAGGAATTTTTCCTGAGTGGGAATTAGGTATACAGGTAATTCCCGAAGCGGATGAACATAAATTCGAATTCGATCTTCTTGATCCAACGAAAATAATTCCGGAGGAATTAGTACCTGTGCAGCGCATCGGTAAGATGACATTGAACAGGAACCCTGATAATTTTTTTGCAGAAACTGAACAGGTGGCATTTCATGTAGGCAACGTGGTGCCGGGTATTGACTTCACCAATGACCCATTGATGCAGGGTCGTTTATTTTCATATACGGACACGCAACTGATCCGTCTTGGTGGTCCCAACTTTCATGAAATTCCAATCAACCGATCAATCGTTCCTGTACATAATCATCAGCGTGATGGTTTTATGCGTCAGCAGATCAACAAAGGACGCGTAAGTTATCATCCCAATTCGCTGGGCAGCGGATGTCCTTTTCTCGCAGGTAAAATGCAGGGTGGATTTACATCTTTTACGGAAAAGATTGATGCGCAGAAAATACGCATGCGCAGTAAAAGTTTCCGCGATCATTTCAGCCAGGCGACATTGTTTTTCAACAGCCAATCTGAACCAGAGAAACAACATCTCATCGATGCCCTTTCATTTGAATTAGGAAAAGTTGAAACAAAAGAGATCAGGGAAAGAATGGTATCGATACTTTCTATGATTGATGATGGACTGGCGGCGAAAGTGGCGCTGAACCTGGGTTTGAAAGTTCAGAAACCGGAAACACCCATCAATAAAAATATTCCTGCTGATGGTAACCCGGATGATTACGAGCCAGTCATCATGAAGAGCAGCGTGGAAAAATCAGCACCGCTGTCAATGGTAAATACAGTGAAGGATTCCATTGAATCCAGAAAGATTGCCATTCTTGTTGCTCAAGGTGTTGATGAAAACAGCCTCATCGAAATGCAGGATGCCTTAACAGAAGCCGGAGCAGTAGCCGAGATAGTTGCACCAAAACTCGGAACGCTGAGTGCTGAAAAGGATACGATCGTTCCAGTGAAGCATAGTTTTCTCACTGCTTCGTCAGTAATGTTCGATGCAGTATATGTACCGGGAGGAATAAACAGCATCGGTACATTGATGAAAACACCGGAAGCGATTTATTTTATAAACCAGGCATATAAACATTGCAAACCGGTTGCTTTTGATGAATCAGCCAAAGAGATTCTTGCAAAAACGAATATTGGTGAAAAAGATGACATCGATGATGGTATTATCGTCGGTGGCGATGTGAAGTCACTGGCGACAAGTTTTATTGAGGCGATTAAGCAACATCGGTTCTGGGAACGGGAAGCGTTTCATAAGAACCCGGCGTAAGAAGGAGACGGCAGACGGCAGGAGTTTATAGGTTTTATTTTTCCGCGTTTCCGATTCAATGATTGATTTGTTTCTATGTGCTTAATTTTTTAAACCACATAGTCACATAGAAAACACAGGCACATAAGAAGGATAGATTTCTTTGAGTGACAGGCTTCTTATGTGCCTTCTGTGTTCTATGTGGTTCAAAAAAGATCTACACACATCACGCAAACATAAAACTGGAAAAAGAAATCCCAAACTTGATAATACAGAAGTGCCGATTGTCATGCAGAAAAGCGTCTGCTATGGCAACCGACCACTGACACCGTCTGCTCCAAAAAATATCCAATGAACAATTACACCCAATACGTAGGTATCGCTGCCGGTATCTTCACCGCAATATCAATGTTGCCGCAGCTGATCAAAATAGTCAGAACGAAAAAAGCAGAAAGTGTTTCCCTTTTTATGGTCATAATTCTGTTACTCGGTCTATCCGCTTGGGTACTGTATGGATGGTTGAAAAAAGACTGGCCAATAATAGTGACAAACGCATTTTCAATTGTAGTGAATGTGCTGATTTTTATTTTTTCTGTCAGGTATAAACAAAAAAACGGCGACGGGAACTGAAAACAGAAGCAGAAACTGACACAGAAATAGAAAACAGAAAACTGAGAACAGATAGGAGATTAGTCGTAGAGACGCGATGCATCGCGTCTCTACGACTAATCCAGGCAGAATGCACCTGGCATGACAGCTGACAACCAAAAAAAAATAAAATAATCTATGAGCCTGATCTGCTATCATGCATCGCATGAACAATTTCCACCTTCTGAACTGCTCCGTCTTTCTGTGCTTGCAGAGAAGACCGGGTTCCAGGGGATACATTCTTCCGATCACTTTCATCCCTGGAGTTCAAAGCAGGGACAAAGTGGATTTACATTCAGTTGGATCGCTGCTGCAATGCAGGCGACACAGATTCCATTCAGTATGGTATGTGCGCCCGGGCAGCGATACCATCCTGCGATTGTAGCGCAGGCGATAGCAACGCTGGGAGAGATGTTTCCTAAACGATTCAGTATTGAACTGGGCAGTGGTGAAGCACTGAATGAAGCTATCACCGGTGATCCTTGGCCCGATAAAAAATCAAGGGATCAAAGACTTCTGGAATGTGCAAAAGTGATCCGGTTATTATTGCAGGGAAATATTGTTGATTTCAACGGATTGGTTACAGTGAAACATGCGAAGCTGTATACACTACCCGAATTTGTACCCGAATTATTTTGTGCTGCGCTTACCAATGAAACTTCAGCATGGGCGGGTACCTGGGCGGATGGTTTGCTCACCACAGGAGGAGAAGAAAAAGATATACTCGAAAAGATGAAATCATTTTATAAAGCGGGCGGAGAAGGCAAGCCCGTGTTTCTCCAGTTTGCATTTTCTTATGCGCATTCGATCGAAGAAGCTAAAAATGGCGCATATGATCAATGGCGTTCGAATGTGATCGACTCGGAGAAATTTGCCCGGTTTTCAACGGTAGAAGAGTTTGAAAAAGAAGGAGAAAAAAACTCTGTAGAAAGTGTAATCGAAACTATCCGGGTTTTTGATGATATGGAACAGATATCCCATGAGATTGATAAAATGAAATCAACCGGTGCCGCGAGAATTGTACTACACAATGTAAATACCAACCAGGAAGAATTTATCAGAGATGCGGCTGTTCTTTTCCGGTAGTTAAAATTTTTGACGATGATGAACAAAACAATTTTTCAGTTTTTTCATTGGTATTTTCGGAAAGAAGATAATCTCTGGAACAATTGTGCAGATCAATCTGAATATCTCTCCCGCCTTGGTGTTACTGATATCTGGTTGCCGCCAGCATATAAATCGGCGATCGGAGCCGATGAACCCGGTTATGCAGTATATGATCTTTTCGATTTAGGTGAATTTGATCAGAAAAATTCTGTTCGTACCAGGCATGGAACCAAGGACGAGTACATCAACTGTATAAAACGACTCGCTGAAAAAAATATCGATGTTCTTGCCGATATCGTGTTAAATCACCGGATGGGAGCAGATGAAAAAGAAAAAATCCGGGTGACGAAGTTCAAAGATGAAAATCGGCTTGAACCTCAGTCAGGTGAAATGGAGATTGAGGCGCATACCAGATTTACATTCCCGGGCCGCCAGGGAAAATACTCAGACTACATATGGGATGCACAAAGTTTTACCGGCGTATGTGAGGATGGAATACCCGCCATAATTCATAACGAATGGACTAAAGACGGATGGGATGAAAACCTGGATGAAGAGCAGGGGAATTATGATTATCTGATGGGATGTGATGTAGAGTTCCGGAACCCGAATGTTCGTGAGGAGTTGGTGAAGTGGGGCATATGGTATATTGAAACAACCGGAGTAAAAGGTTTTCGGCTGGATGGCTTAAAACATATTCCGCAATCATTTTTTCCGGAGTGGCTGGATCGGATAAAGAAACATTTCAACAGGGATTTTTTTACCATAGGTGAATTCTGGAAAAATGACCTGGCGATGCTCGAAAAATTTATTCAGCTGACCGATGGGCGAATCCAGCTCTTTGATGTTCCGTTTCATTTCAATTTGTACGGGGCATCAAAAGAAGGACGCAATTATGATCTTCGTCAGATCCTTGACAACACATTAGTGACCAAAGTACCACAGCTGACTATTACGTTTGTCGACAATCATGATACGCAACCTGGTCAGTCTTTGGAATCATTGGTAGAACCATGGTTTAAGCCACATGCGTATGCACTGATTTTATTAAGAGAAGGGGGTATTCCCTGTATTTTTCATCCGGCACTTTATTCTGCAACCTATAAAGAAAAAGATGAAAAAGGAAAGGAAAAGGAATTTACTATTCCGAAAATTGACATACTGGACATTATGATGAAAGTGAGAGCGCAGCTGGCTTATGGAAAACAAACAGATTATTTTGACGACCCTAATGTTATCGGATGGGTTAGGAGTGGTGTTGAAGAAAAAGCGAACTCCGGACTAGCTGTGTTAATTACCAATAAAGAGGAGTCATCAAAAAAAATGAGTTTGGGAAAAGAGCATGCAGGAAAGACAATGGGAGATGTGGAACGAAAGTTTGACGATGTAACATTGAATAACGAAGGCGTTGGCGAGTTCCATGTTGCTGCGGGTTATTGCAGTATCTGGACGTTTAAAGGCGCCCTGAAATAGATTTAATGTAAGCTAATGTTTTGATTTACAGGCGTAAAGTAGAGGTATCTAGAAAGTGCGCAGGGATTGGCATGGTTATCGATTTAACCAGGATAATTCCAACCGTCCCAGGAAAACATACATCAGGCATCACACCCTTTGAAAGTGATAATGCTAATTTTTGCTTATTTCACTTTAAACAATTGTTATGGTTTCTGAAAATGCGCGAGCTGATATTCAACTTCTGAAAATTAAACTTGCATTTGAAAAAAGAAATTTTCGAAACGCGCTCAGAGATGATTTTGAGTTTTCTTATCTGAAAAATATTCTTAGCCGCATCCGTTCGATAGAAAAAGATCTTGTGCGTTCTGATTTTAGATTAAAAAGCTGATTTGATGTATCAGCGATCCGATGCAGAGCTACATTGAAGAATTCTATTTTCATTATTCTAAGAAAGAAACTTTCATGTTTATTAACTCCCGGATTACACGTAGCTAATCAGTTGCCGTTTATTTGGGATATAAAGTAAAGTTGCATTGCGAGGCACAATCTCCCAAAACCCTTCAGTTGCTTTCATTCGAAAAGTCATCTTTTTTCAGCGGCAGAATTTTCACAATGCCCGCCCGATACCAGGAAAATTTGTATTGTCTAAGAATGTGCCGGACCGGGTTTCTGAGCTTCAGGCTATTCACAAGGACTCTTCAAATTCTGTAGAATGAATAATGATTGGCCGGGTTAGGAAAATAATAAAACCCCAATAAAAACGCTGGCAATTTAACAGATAGTTTCCTGGTGCGGTGATGTTCTTTACGTATATTCTTGCGGACGGCGGCATATAAATTGATTCTCGTGAGCGAATTATTCACTCACGATGAGACAGATATTCTATTCGCATAAAATTTTACTTTGTTTAGCTTTTTCATTTTTAGTTTCTCATATCAGTGCCCAGGAAAAAATTCAGACTGACCGACCCGATCAATCTGATGGCGCATCGGTCATTTCAAATGGGAAATTTCAGTTAGAGTCCAGCATCATATATGCGAGAATTAAGGACTCAGCAGGATCATATATTTCATCTACGCTTTTGCGGTATGGTTTATTCAAAGGCTTCGAGTTGCGCGCAACAGCTGAGCAAGGAAAGAACCGCGATCTGTATATCAGCGAAACCGTACAAGGATTTTATCCATTGACCATCGGATTCAAATCAGAATTATTACAGGAAAAAAAGTACACGCCCGCAATATCGCTTGTAGGATATCTTCAGCTGCCTTTTACTAACCACAACAGCAAGGGCTATTACTGGTCACCAGCCCTATTTCTGATTGCAGAAAAGAAGATTGATCATCTGATGATTGATGTGAATGTAGGCCCGAAACAGGCTGCATTTTCCAATGAATGGTCTGTGCAGTTCAGTGGAGATTTAAAATACGAAGCAGGTGAACATCTGAATGTTTTCGGTGAATATTTTGCGCAATGTGACTCTCACCAGCCGCAGCACAATGTAGATTTCGGCGTGCAGTTACTCGTTACAAAATCGGTGGAACTTCACGTGGCTGCAGGTTCCAGTATTCATTACCGACCACACAATTATTTTCTTTCGATCGGTGGAGGCGTAGCCTTTTAGAACGGCTGCAGGTTTACAGCCACCATGTAGTGTTACCGGAAATGTTCACCTGCTGCAAGTTTAACACCATCAATAAAAATAAATAGCCCCGAGCTTAAGTGGTAAGACAAAAGCATCGGGGTGTTTCAGAAGAACTAAATCTTTCTGCGACTGCATCTGGTTAAAATTTTGTGCCATCAAAAAAGCGTATGACTTTCATCCGGACTAAATGTAATATTAGGGCCGATGTCTCTGATTTTCGCTACATTTCAAAAAAAATAGAATGAAGTCTGGTCCGATTATTCTTATTGAAGACGATGAAGATGATAAAGAGATTTTTCAAACCTGCCTGGCTGAATTAATCGTGACCAATAAACTTATTTGGTTTAACAACTGCGCTGAAGCTTTTCATTATTTGAAAACTACCTCCGAGCAGCCATTCATAATATTCAGTGATGTCAATTTGCAGAAAATAACCGGTATCGAGTTTAAGCGCCAGATCGATTCGGACCCCCAGCTTCGACGAAAAAGTATTCCATTCATTTTTTATTCAACCTCAGTGTCTCAGGATACGGTAGATAAAGCCTACATCGAATTGAGTGTACAGGGCTTTTTCCAAAAGAAAAGTTCTTTTCTCGAGGTTAAGAATTCAATCCATATGATTCTTAGATACTGGAGCGAATGCCGGCATCCTAACACAAGATAGCGAAGAAACATGCCGGCTAACCGAACTTTGAATTTGAATGCCTAAGACGATCTCTGAAGTATCCCCGGAGCCGGATAGTTAGGATGCGGAAATTGCATAGTTTTATGAGAATGGGAGAAGTTTCGACTAACCTTCGCTCCCGCACGAATAGGGAGATTCATAGAATTAACTGCTGTATTTTTTCGAAGATTTGCACGGAGCTTTATGCTTTTCGCGCCGGATGGATTCAAATCATAACTTCCATTTAAGATGGTTCATTATGGAGTACACAGTGCTTCAAATAAAAACCGAACAATACAGATGAACCACTAAAGTTATTTTGTCCTATGCCTTCACGGGAGCACGGAAATTATTCCGGAAATTTTGCCCATATAATTTCAGACGATGATATCAGCAAAAATCAGTGGGAGATTGGGTAGTTAATTCAGCATTTCTTGTCAGGCCCACCTCGATGTGTATTTCGATCAGTCATCTTCTAAAGTCTGATCGTAACTTAAGGCATTCGGTTTAGTGGAAAAAGCAATGCAATCAAAAATGCTGACTGCATTGCTATCAGGCCAAACACAAATAATTATTCTTCTTCCTCTTCGCTTTCCTCCCCGCCTTCCTGTTCAGCTTCCCAGTTGATATCGTTTTCTGCAATTTCAGTCAGACCAGCATCTGTTTGTTTTTCTTCTTCGAGAGTTGCAGCCAGGAGTTCTGCAACATCATCACGACCCATGGTGCGTGCAAGTGAAACGAGTCCGCCATAAGTTGCGATTTCATAATGCTCTACTTTTTGAGCCGCCATGATGATACCTACATCACGGGTCATAGAACCGTCCTCCGTTTCTTCAACAATCGATTCTCCTTCTTTGATCAGGCCCTCCATTGCATCACATTTCTTGGCCTGCGGCTTTTTACCCATCAGTTCAAAAACCTGTTCAAGCCTTGAAACATGTTCTTCTGTTTGTGTAATATGCTCCTCGATTGCATTCTGCAGCTCTTCAGTGGTTGCTGCATCCTGCATTTTTGGTAGTGCCTTCGTAAGTTGCTTTTCCGCCCAGTAAATATCTTTCAGACTGTCGTGAAAAAATTTATCCAGTTGAGAATTACCTTCTACAGGCTCGCGTTTCAGTGAAGGTCTTTTCGAATCCTTTCCCGCTGTTTTATTGTTGCTTTTGTTTGCTGTTTTCTTAGCTCCTTTAGCGTTTGCCATGGTTGATTTTTTGGGTGTGTTAATAATCTGTTTGTGTCAAATCCTATGCCCGCTGGTCTGTTATTCGCATAGGAATCAATACATGGTAAAAGCATTGAAAGGCATTTCAATTTTACCCGGCATGAATAAGCAAATGAAGACAAAAGCAGATGTGAAGAAAATATTGATTGAACCACACGTTCAATTCATCGCTGATTTCTTAATAGAAAAAAAAGAGTCAATTTCTGTGGCGGAAAGTGTTACCGCTGGCCTGATGCAGCTGAAGTTAGCGTCGGCAGAAAATGCCTCGGAATTTTTCCAGGGAGGAATGACTGCGTATAATATCGGGCAAAAATATCGTCACCTGAAAATCGATCCTATCCACGCCGCCACAGTGAATTGTGTTTCGCAACAAATTGCTGAACAGATGTCCTTGTCAGTTTGTGAAATGTTTTCCAGTCAGTGGGGGATAGGCATCACAGGTTATGCGACGCCTGTACCGCAAGGCGGGTTTAAGCTCTTTGCATTTTATTCTATCAGTTATAAAAACAGGATCGTTTCAAAAGGAAAGATATCAGCCGCGGAAGAAAAGCCAGACATTATACAGGCTTTGTATGTTTCATCAGTATTCGAAAAACTGAGACTTTGTATGAAGCAACACTAAGCGTAATGATTAATTCCGCATTTTCATCCGGCACAATTTTTTATCCATGTATAAAAAATTACTACTATGGGAGAAAATTCCAGTAAGAAGAATGAAGATGGCAGGCGGGTAAGTCAACAACCTGAAGAGCAGGCATACCAAAAATCGGAAGCAAAAAAAATCACAGGCTCTTCTTCCAAGTCAAAGTCAAAGCCCACTAAATAACATTTATTTCAGCCCATGCCTCAAGGCAGATCAAAAGATCGGTAGTGAGGTTTTTCATATTTTCCAACCATAGCCCCTTGAAACATGAACACCATAACGTTTCAGATCAGGTTTCTTTACAGAGGTACCAACTATACAGCCGAAGCGATACGATATAGTAATCATTTTAATGAAGTTTACTATATGGTACAGGAGCTCCGTCCTTTCCGAAGGATGGAGTCGAATGTTTTCTCTATTGACAAATACGAAAAACGTTTTGAATTCACCGGTGGGTACAGCCCGCTGAAGCTGGCGATTGCCCACGCCATTGAAAAGGCCTGCATTGAGAGGAATCTTTCCTGCTTCGAAATCGAAGAGCATACAATATTCTGAATGAATGCAGAATTTTCTCTTTACCGGGTATTAAACACCAGGCTGTTTAGTCTATTTTATTTTTACTTTGCATCTTTGCGGAACGTCATAAGCTATTGAATAAAAATATGCGCGAACCATCTATATTTTACATGCAAACTCTGCACTGGAAATCCATAGTACAGGAGATTATGGACAAGGGAGATCAGAATTTAAAAGACACCATTACCATCCTGCCCGTCCGCGATCCGGATTTTAATCATTACCTGGTCGTTTCGCTTTCTGACACTGGAGATGAGATCTTTCAGAAATTAGGTGGCACACTATTGGAGAACCAGGGTTTGAAGGAAAGAATTTCTGCTTTGCCGAAAAAACCTTTATTCGGTAAAAAAGAAAACCTGGACTACATAAAATAGTGTCTGATTGTTGTCGATCAGGGACGGTGCGTTCCAAGCATCTTCTTAATGAATGCTATAATCTCTCGTGAATATTTATTGTCGAAATACTCAAAGCTGTGCCCCTGTTCTTTATTCAGCCGGTCAGCTCTGAAAATCTTTTTGCCATCGGCGTTTTCAACAATCATTGGAAATTCGGGCAACTCAATATCTGATGAGGATTTTTCAATCCGGATGTTTATTGGCTCCGGGTGATGTTGTGTTGTATCAATATCGAAAAAGACTTTTGCTTCACCTTCATCCCATTTAAAAAGATTTTCAAATGCGGCCATCTTTCATTTTTTTTTTGACATTAATCCGTTTCCGGGAAATGAAATATCAAATACCGCTCCAACCCGATTTGTAATGAAAATTCCGGCATGACCAAAATGCCCGGGGTAAAAATACCTTTATTTAATTGACTGTTGAAGCATGGCCGGTACATTACTCAACATTTGTCATATAACTGTTGACAATTTTGGCAATAAAATGTTCTCCGCCTGGTTTTACCCAGGTGTTCTTTAATGATAGGAAGATTGCATCGTAAACATTTTTTCTTTGTATGTGCCAGCCAGTGTTTTTTCAATGTGTACTCTTTCTTCCAATGCAGAAAATCAAAGCTGTAATTACGCACCTCCCTGATCAGTTCGGAAAGTTTGCGCGATGGAATGCATTTGATGATACTCAGTGGATGAATTTTCGTTCTGTACAATACTTCGTTCTTGATGATATTCCCTGAACCAGAGAAGATATTCTGGTTCAATAGCGCGTCACAAGCCAGCATTTCCGGTGAAGCCATCAATTTTTTTCGCGCAGCTTTCGCGTTCCATTCATCAGCCATAATATCTGCATCCCAGTCATAGATTTCGTCCAACGGAGTATCAATGATTTTTAGTGAGCATGCATAAAAACTAATAAATCCTTTTCTGAAAGTCAAACGAAGTCGTGGCGATGCATCTTTTTCTTCATTTATTCTGTAGGATCCAAATAAAAGAAAGTGAATTCTGACCGAAAATCCATGAAAACAAATAAGGAAATGTTTGCCCCAACTTTTGAATCCGATAATTTTTTGATCTGCGATTCGCTGAATATCTTCCTTGCTGTTACCCGTAACTGCAATTACTTTTTTGTTTTCAAAAGGTTTTACCAGCTCTTTCAGAATAACAATTGACGGGCCTTCAGGCATGCTGTCTGTTTAAATGTAGCCAGTTAAAAACCAATGCCAGATGAGTTGGTCTTGCCGGTATTCAAGAAGTGCAGTTACATCAGATGGCTATCCGGTTTTCCATTTCAGTTTAGAGTTTCATATGAAATGATTGCAGGTGGGGAATTGAGTATCCGGCGATGCTATGAATAAAATCCCATATATGAGTGAGAACTGTGTAATAAAAGGGGCGTAATAAACGAAAGATAGTTACACAAAAAGCCTGAATGAAAATTTTTACAAACGATGTAACGGCGATTCACTTCTATTAAAATTCAATCCTGTCAGTTTCAGATTGAAAATAAAACGCTGTGCATTTTCTGCTTTTGCCAGATGGGGCAAGGGTTTGAGAGTCCACCAATTTCTGAATGCAGGCGAAAAGAACTGCCACTAACAAATAATTGAAAAGCCGGTTCATACTTTTTCGTAAAATACCCGGTTGCATGGCACGGGATTTAAACATTTACTTTCGGTTTTTCATAGGAATTGGAACTTACACACGCGGCTGGGATGTCTATCTTGGCTTTTTTTTGAAAGCATTTTTTTTAATCCGACCTCAAGAGAACGAGACTGAACCTCAAACCACAAAAAGCATTAGCCATGGGCTGATGCTTTTTCTGTCAAAACTTAATGGTTAGCACCTGCCGGACCAATGTCCGGATATTTTGGTAATCTCTCTATATCTGTGAAGGGCTATGGATTTTAAATGGGCCGGGTGTATACCTGGCTTTTTTCATTCGTGCAGACATTAGTGGAAATGCATCTGGATTTTTGGGAAATGACGAATGCCTGAGGTGTATACAATTTAAGATGAAATTTCCTGGTGTTAAGTGAAGTGTGTTTTCCAATTTTAGTAATTGGAAATGATTTGATCGATCAGACCACACCGGACTCGCCGGAAACCGTGTGTGTACCGGAGAGTCGGCGGCGAACGATTCTCTGCCAGCTCCTGGGTAATTGTTGACAACATTATTTGACGCAGCCAGACTCGCCTCAGGCGTTGCGATGGCAGTGATCTGATCTCCGGGCCAGGGTCAGTTGTGCAAAACAGCGAATGTGAATATGAAGTTGACGCCTGCACTTGTTCTCAATTTCATTCTATCGCTGACATCAACTTGTTTCGCTCAAACAAAATTGCATTTACGATGTCAACACCTGGCGCCATCCGGGAACTGCATGTTATTCTCGCGGCGGAAGATACCGCAATCCTTCGCTGACGAGCTACAGGAGAATAGTGCTGAATCATTAACACGAAACTGAAAATCATCGTAAACTCTGGAACGGTACAAGCTCATTCCCGATGCTGATTTTAAACGTAGTCTTTGATGGTAAACAATGCCAATGGTCGGATCAGATCAATTGGCTGATTTGACCTGATGGCAATGGCATTAAATTTCTTATGCAGGGAATTTCAATCATTATATTCGCTGAAAAAAAATGCAGTACCTGGGATTTCTTGCTTGTGCAACGGCGATTTTCTATGCAGGTAGAAAACTTTCATTTTATGGGGATCTTCTGGCAGAAAAAACCGGGCTGAGTAAGGGTTGGATTGGTTTGATACTGATGGCTTCCGTTACCTCATTACCGGAATTAATGGTCGGTATAAGTTCTTCAGCTATTATCAAATCTGCCGACCTGGCTGTCGGGGATATCCTGGGAAGTTGCGCATTTAACCTGGGAATACTTGCAGTGATGGATGCGTTTAGCCCTGGACGTAAGCCTTTATTCGGGATCGCTTCCCAGAGTCACCTGATTAATGCAGGCCTTGGAGTAGTTTCCGTGAGCCTGGTCGGACTGGCTTTGTTTCTGCCATATGATTACCCGATTATGCCATGGATTGCCTTATCAAGTATTGTTTTTATTATCGTATACTTTTTATCTGTTGCCATAATATACAGGAATGAAAAAAAACTGGCGGCATTGAGTCCCGTAGCGCAACAACATGATGAGGAGGGGAAAAGACTTCCGTTAAAAAAAATCATTCTCTTCTACAGTCTTTTTGCCATTGTAATTGTTCTCGCAGCGCTCGCATTGCCTTATTTTGCCGAACAGATAGCAGAATCCACAGGGTTAGGTAAATCATTTGTAGGTACGCTCTTCCTGGCTGCTTCTACTTCCTTACCGGAAATAGCTGTATCACTTGCTGCCATCAGGGCTGGATCGATCGACCTGGCAGTGGGCAATCTGCTGGGAAGTAATATTTTCAATATTTTCATTCTTGCAATTGATGATATCTTTTATACCAAAGGATTTCTCCTGAAAGACGCTTCTGAATTTCATCTTATATCAGTGCTGGCAACCATAATGATGTCGGCAGTTGCAATCATAGGATTGAGTTACAGATCGTCCACCAAAAAATTTGTGCTTGCACTTGATTCGGCTATAATTTTCGGCGTATATATTGTATCACTGGTTTTTATTTATCGACTTACTGCCTGACCCGAACCAAGCTTTTCAATAATATGAATTGCATTCTGAACACCGTTCTCCGTGTTCAGTTTTGTCTGCATTAATTGTGCATGAGCTTGCAGCGAACTGTCATTTACAAGTCGGTCTGCGGCTGAAAGCAGATCAGTCAACGTTAGCTTCTTTGCAGGGACGGGTTTACATGCGAGATTCTTTTGATATGCGATAGTTCCCCAGAAATGCTGATCGCCTAAAGGGTACAATACCGGACAGGTGAAAAAGGGTGTACCGGCGCGTAAGCATGCGGCGATGGTGCCTATTCCTCCATGATGAATTACACCTTTCACGAGCGGGAAAAGTTTCTGGTAAGGAGCTGACTCCACGAGATGAATATTTTTATTTTTGTTGAAACTTTCCGCCTTTTGTAGTCCCCAGCCCTTGATAATGATGAGCCGGTATTTACTGGAAAGACTATTTAGTGCATCATATACATTTATTTTCGTTTCAAACGGCATGCTGCCGAGCGTAAAAGCAAGCGGCACTGTACCTCCATGGATAAAATCCAATGTCTTCTGATCAGGTTCCTGTTCTTCTTCGTCGAACCAGAAACCACTGAAGTAACTGGAGTTCGGGTAGTCGTTCGGTTGAGTAAGAAAATGCGGACTTATTCCATAGATCGAAGGCAATGGTGGCTTTTTGAATTTTGTAGTGATGCCGATTTTTTTCCGGAATTCATTGATGGGTTTATTCATCATTTTTAATCCGAGATCTGTAAGTTTATAGCTCGACCTGTTTAAAAACCGCGGAAGGTGCCAGGAACTGAAAACAGGATTACCAAATTCACTGGTGGGTTCGATAGCCGGAACAACATTCGTTTTTATAAATTTTGCATTGCAATTGTCCATGAAGTATTCGGCCATTGCTTTTACGTGAAACAGTACGCAATCGCTTTCTCTGGAGATTGAATAAAATGTTTCCAGTGCACTGATCATCATCGGATAAATAAGCCGGTGTAAATGTTTGCGGGCGCTGAGCGGATTGCTCATCATTTTTTTGCCTTCTTCCGAATTTAAAATGGCCTGGAAATCAGCTTCGACAGGTACAAAGTCAATATTATAGGATTCGATAAGCGAAGAAAAGTTTTTCGCAGTTGCTATTACAACCTCATGCCCGCGGCTCTTCAGCGCTTTGCCGAGAATTGCAAAAGGCTGTATATCGCCACGGGTGCCTAGTGTAAGCAATGCTATTTTCATTTATGCAGCAATTACAATTTTTGTCGAAAGATTACCTGGCAGGAGAAATGCCATACGCAATCATCTTCGTAAACTCTTTTATCAGGTCGCCGGGCTTTCTGAATATCTTCGTAAATGCTTCGTTGCTCACCAACGAACCATAGGATAAAATCAATTGAATCAGAAAATCGATATTAACATCGTCTCTGATCAGTTTTCTGTTTTTTGCTTTTTTAAATTCAGATTTTATCAGCTTCCATTCTTCCTGTGTTCTCTGGTTAACATACGCTCTCAGTTCCGGCCCGGGATTACCATAAAAATCCTGGATGAATTCTTCGCTGATTCCCCTGGTCCCTTCTGATTTAAGGTCGATCATGTTTTTCAGGAATTCTTCTGCAGTCGAAGATGCAGATAATATGATTCGGAATTTCTCATTCGCTGCATTCACGGAAGTATCAAAGACGTGTTTGGCCAGTTCCGTTTTATTGGTGTAGTAACGGTAGAAAGTCATCCTGGAAATGTCTGCTTTCTTACATATATCTTCCACGGAGACCTTTCTCAATCCAAATTTCCAGAAGAGAACTGAAGCTGCTTCAACGATCCTTGTTTCTGTAATCTCCATCAGCAAATATTATAGAATGTGACAAAAATAGTAAAAATGGAATATAATCGTAACATTATTCAAAATTTATATTGCTGGCTTTTTACAGTCCATCCGTTCCGGCTTCACTGATTACGCAGGGAGTTTGACCAGGTGATTATCAAATTACAGTGAAGGAAATCCGGTATGGTATGGCCGGGAAGCACTGTATTATTTGTCTTACATTCATACCCGACTAATCAGGTGGATATGAAGAAACAGATCAGATCCGGTTTCGTAATCATTTTTTATGCAGTGATTCTTTTACGTGCATTAAATCTCTCTGGTCAGACCAATCGTGTCATGGAATTTTTTCCGCAGGGAACCATCCTGCATAGCAATGTTCACTACAGCAAGGATACCATCGCAAAACATTTGCTCGATATCTATCTTCCGGCAAATGCAAAAGGGAAAATACCCCTGGTGATTTTCATTCATGGTGGTGGCTGGATGCACAATGATAAATACGCTGACATGGGATATATGAAAAAAACCGTGGCAGAGATTGTATCCAGCGGTTATGCGCTTGCATCTATCGATTATCGGTTCAGTTCACAGGCGGTATTTCCTGCGCAGATACAGGATTGTAACCAGGCCATTTCATTTTTATACGACAACGCCGGTAAGTACGGTTTCGACAGAGCGAAATTTGCAGTCATGGGATTTTCTGCGGGCGGACATCTCGCTTCCATGGTCGGTCTTTCAAGAAACAATAATGTTGAAGGGTTTTTTGTGCCCCGTACGAGCAGGTTTTTCCAGATCAAAGCGGTCGTTGATTTTTATGGTCCTTCAGATCTGTTGTTATTTCCCGGCAGCGAAGACCCTAAATCTCCCGAAGCATTGTTGATTGGTGCTGCTCCATTTGACAGGCCTGATCTTTCCAAAAAAGCAAGTCCGGTCACCTATGTCGATAAAAATGATCCACCTTTTCTGATCATCCATGGAGAAAAAGATGATCAGGTGCCACCACGGCAATCACATTTATTGAGTTCCTGGTTACGAATGGTGGGTGTTCCGAATGAATTGATCATTGTAAAAGATGCACCACACTACGGGCCGATGTTTGATGTGGATGAGATCAGGAGTAAGGTGATGAGTTTTTTGAAGAATGTATTGAGGTGAGGTAGCAGGAAGGATAATGGCGGCAGGAGATTTACTTCAGCGAACGTAAGAGGCAACAGGCAACAGATACAACGCTGTGAGGCTGCTTTTTTCGATATCTGTTCCGTCAATAGAAAAAATAGATTCGACGAAGAATTTTGAATGCATTGGGTTATTGCAGAAAAACACTGACCTGTTCTTATTGCCTGCTGACTATTGCCTTTCTTCACTGTTTCTGTTCACTGTCTCTGTTCACTGTCTCTCCTTATACAATATTATCCTGTTCATTTGCCTTGTTCGCATGAATGCCCCGGTGTTTTCCGGATGAAACAGTTTTATTTATATTGAATCATGAGAGGTTATTTACTGAGTTTTCTCCTGATGATTTCTGTTTCAGTCCCGGCGCAAAAAAACGTTTCTTTTTCTGATGCAAGGCGGAATGTTTCATTTGATCTTAACTGGCGTTTTTTAAAGGACAGTCTGGTGAATGCTGAACAAGAAAATTTTGATGACTCCCGGTGGAGAAAACTGGACCTGCCGCACGACT
The DNA here is from genome assembly GCA_029269725.1 of Pollutibacter soli. Taxonomy (GTDB): domain Bacteria; phylum Bacteroidota; class Bacteroidia; order Chitinophagales; family Chitinophagaceae; genus Pollutibacter; species Pollutibacter soli. Next base: position 46,880 of record JARJHS010000015.1, read on the forward strand.
GGAGTATTGAGGACCTGCCACGAAATTCCGAAGACACCATTTACGGACCATTCGATAAAAAAAGCGTCGGTGCCGGATCAACAGGCTTTACCGTCGGCGGAACCGGCTGGTACAGGAAAAAATTTGTAGTAAAAACTGCAGATCTGCATAAAAATTTCACCATTTATTTTGACGGTGTATATATGAATGCTGATGTGTGGGTGAACGGTCACCACCTGGGCAATCACCCTTATGGATATACGCCTTTCTACTATGATCTGACTCCTTATCTGCATGTACCAGGTCAGGAAAACGTAATTGCAGTAAGAGTTAAAAATAAGGGGAAGAATTCACGCTGGTACAGTGGTTCCGGTATTTACCGCAATGTGAAATTATTCATCACTGATCCCCTGCACATAGAACCATGGGGCGTGTATATAACAACACCTCAGGTATCTGCCGAAAAAGCAACAGTACATATCAGAACAAGTACATACCGTCCGCGGAATAACCAGCAAAAACTAATTCTTGTTACTACCATTTTTTCTGATGCAGGCAGGCAGGTTGGCAAAGTTCAATCCGACATTGCTGCCGGGCGAAAAGGAGAAGATACCAGCGCACATAGCATTGTGATCACGAGGCCAGCTTTATGGTCGGTGGAAACACCTGTTTTATACAAAGCAGTCTCTGAAGTAAAAGAAAATAACAAAGTAATCGACAGGGTGGAAACGAATTTTGGAATCCGGAGTATTTCATTTTCTGCAGAGAAAGGTTTTCTTCTGAATGGGAAGAAGCTGTTGTTAAAAGGCGGTTGCGTGCATCACGACAATGGTCCGCTGGGTGCCGCAGTTATTTATCGCGCAGAAGAAAGAAAAATACAACTCCTGAAAAAGAACGGTTTCAATGCGGTCCGTACGAGTCACAATCCTCCCTCTGCACAATTTCTTGAGGCCTGTGATCGGTTAGGGATGCTGGTTATAAACGAAGCATTCGATATGTGGGAGCATCCAAAGAATCCGGAAGATTATCATCTCTGGTTTAAGGAATGGTGGAAGAAGGATCTGGATGCAATAATTCTTCGCGATCGCAATCATCCTTCTGTAATCATCTGGAGCGTAGGAAACGAAGTGTATGAACGGGCTGATAGTCCGGGTATAAGAATAGCAAGACAACTTACGGAAGAAACCCGTCGTGTGGATCCAACCCGACCCGTAACCGTTGCTCACTGCGAATTCTGGCAGCACCCGGGTTACAAATGGGATACGACTGCAGCTGCTTTTGCACTCCTGGATATTGGCGGATACAACTACATGATGTCCGAGTACGAGTCTGATCACAAAAAATTCCCCGATCGTATTATTCTCGGTACAGAATCTCATGCCCTAACAGCATTGGAAAACTGGAACTTGGTAGAAAAGCATCCGTATGTGATCGGTGATTTTGTCTGGACAGCTTTTGATTATATGGGAGAAGCTTCTATCGGGCATACTACATACGACAGTATAAAAAAGAGACAGGTACTGCTCGGCTGGCCCTGGTTCAATGGATGGTGTGGTGATCTCGATCTTATCGGCAACAAAAAACCTCAGTCATATTATCGTGATATTGTCTGGCATAACAGTAAGATTGAAATGGCTGTACACCGGCCTGTTCCGCAGGGAATGGTTGAAAATGTAAGTGCCTGGGGATGGCCCGATGAACTGCAAAGCTGGACATGGCCCGGCCAGGAAGGAAGGCGGTTGCAGGTGCGTGTGTTTTCGCGTGCGCCGATTGTAAGATTGCTGTTGAATGATAAAGTGATGGAGGAGAAAACGATTGCAAAAGACAGTATCACCGCAACATTCGAAGTGCCTTATCAGCCGGGTGTACTCAAAGCTGTTAGTATAGAAAATGGAAGACAGACCGGTGCTGTTGAACTTAAAACAACGGGTGCGCCTACACGATTACGTCTCGTGCCCGACCGGCCAACTATACGGAATGATAGAAATGATTTGTGTTATGTGATGGTAGAAGTTGTTGATGAGAATGGAGCCGTGGTTCCGGAAACAGAGATCGATATCCGGTTTTCTATCAACGGGCCCGGAAAGATAGCAGGTGTCGCTAATGCAAATCCTGTTGAGCTCGCAAGTTTTCAGCAACCACATCGCAGGACTTTCAATGGACGATGCCTGGTGATTGTGCAACCAGTCGGAGGTAGTGGGCCGGTCACTTTAAAAGCAATTGCCAATGGCTTGAAAGCTGCGGAGCAGCTGATTAAGGTGGGAAAATAATTTCTGTTTTCTGGGATAAACTTGAATTTTTCTTCGGTAGATCTTTGGCAGATGCTGTATTAATGTCGGATGAAAGTCAAACCGCAAAGCCAGCAGCCAGGTATACAGCCCGCAAAGAAAATACAAAGAAGTTGTATGTTTTAAGTTGTATGATTTAGGTTATCTCCTGATTGTTACAGAAGATTGTTAAACTGAACATTCCAATTCGTCAATCGCAGATCAGCACCCGTACTTCCCTTGGCTGTTCCTTTGCGAAAACCTTTGTTGTTTCCTTTGCGTTTTGATGTTGGCTGTTGAAAGCTGTGGAACAGTACGCTGGCAATTCGCAGCAGTGAGGAAGTTAAGCGAATTAGCAAAAAAGCGAAGGTGGGGGAACGAGCGGTAATTAGAAATTGAGAAGAAACCAATAAATCTGATCATCAAAAGTGCAAGATTCTACTCCAGAACATAATTTACACCATCATACTGGAAACCCACAATCCCTGAACGATCAGCAATAAATAAAGAGTCAATTCCATTTGAATATCCTTCGTTATGGAGCAGCAAAATTACATCCGGGTACTGGTGATTTCCAATATTTACGTTGGATAATCGCTTTGCAGATTTTCCCTGTCCGGACTTTGCAAAAATATCGCACATCACAATATTCGGTTCCCCCTTACTGTAAGCATTCAGGCACAGCCAATTTGAAGACCTGAGAGCGAGATGAATGGAGTCTGTTCTCGCATCGTTCAGGTAGAGAGTTGTTTTTATATATTGGATCTGGTAATTCTCATCGCACTCGTTGACCACCAGCTCTGTTTTGTCTATGGCATTAATTCGGAACACATGTGTATTGTTGCCATTGTCCGTAAACATCAATTCCCTGTTGCCAACTGCAGGCAACCAGCTTTTTTCTTTTCCTAACAACATTGGCTTTGTGGTACAGTTGGTGCATTCCATCGATGAGGTAAGGAAGTATATAAAGAGCAAACTCACTATCAGAAGGTTTCTTTTCATAGACACATGCTGTCAGAATCTCATCGCGGAATACCAGCATCAAAGGTGAATCAGGAACCGGTAAAATTCTCTGATGCCGGATGTCAAAGATAAGGTTAATCACGGTACAGGGGGCAGCCAAATTCAGCGAGACAGAACGTCCCCGGCATCAAATAGAACTGCGTATAATCAAGGTCGGTTGTATAGTGTGCGAATCCTTTTCGATAATGAATTGCAAAGGAATTTTGATGTCAGCGTTGGGGCGGATGTAAGCGCGAAAGCGCGAAATGCCTTGCACCTGGCCGACGTTAATTTTCGTTTTCAAATTCGCCTCCTTATATTCAGCATTTCTACAAAATGCAACAGTTCAACGAACAACGAAAAACGAACAACGAACAACGATGAACGAACAACGATGAACCAATAATCAGCAATCCCTGATTAATTCGCTGTTGATCCGACAGCAACAGGAGCCATTGCAGCCTTTTTTATTTTGATAATCATTTTAACCCGGTACAACAGAAACACAGCGGCCAGGCCGATGATCATTACGATATAGCCAAGGGTATTATAATGTTCGAGCGGACTATGCGTGGTTTTTTGTACCACGATACTGCCGGCAACAGCTGCGCCGATACCTCCGGCGATTTGTTGTAAGGAAGAATTGATACTCATGAAAGCGCCGCGGTCCTGCATTTCAGGAATGGAAGTCGTTAGCGCCATCGCAGGTATCATGCGACTGAAAATGGTTGCCATCATGATCACGTTAAATACCATGATGATCCACAACGGCTTCGGAGTAAGGTTCGTGTATATGCCCACCAGTACCATCATTGCCAAAGAAGCAATCACAAACAGATTAAATTTATCCATCCGGTCACTGAGTCGGCCAACCAGTGGCATAACGATCAAAGATGCGACGCCTGCTACCATAAAAAGCAATGGAAGCTGCGTTGCGGTGACGTGCAGATTATTAACAGCAAAAGCGCTGCCGAAAGGCATCATCATAAATCCACCGATAGAAAGGAATGCGGTAGCTGCAAAACCGATACGATAATTCCTTTTTGAAATTGTCCTGTAAAAATGCGTGAGCACGGAATGATCATGCTGCATTTTGAGATGTGCCGTGACAGGCTGCAATTTCAGAATAATGATAATGCAGATGATGATCGCGAGTATGGCTATCATAATAAAAGCCGACTGCCATCCCCACAAATTGGCCAGGTGAAGACCGATGGGTATTCCCAGCACCTGGCTCGCGCTCACACCGATCTGCATAATGCCCATCACGCGTCCTCTTTGTTCGAGCGAAAAAAGATCTGTTACGATGGCCATTGAAATGGAACCGATCACGCCACCAAACAATCCAGTAATAAGCCGTGCAGCCAGCAGCAGGGGATAGGTATTTGCCAGTCCGCAGAACACCGTTCCTGCAATAAAACCGGTATAAAAAAACAACAGGAGCTTTTTCCGGTCGTAACGGTCAGCAAAGCCGGCTGTCAACAGGCCGGAAATCCCTGCGCTGAACGCATATACAGAAACAGCGAGGCCGAATTGATCCGGCTGCAGGTCCATCGATTTTATCAGAAAATCCCCCAGGGGAGACATCACCATAAAATCCAGGATCACGGAGAACTGCGTCAGAGCGAGTAAAACAATTGCAAGGACCTGGTAGGGAGTAAATGCCGGCGGTTTGCTCATGGGTGCAACTTTACATGAAGCCAGCAATATTAATGCATTCAGCCGGAGATTAAAATCAAATGAGAAATTATTTCTGTAGGCAGGATGCCGGCCGGCCCCAACGTCTCAACGTTGTATGATTCAACAGGTTGGGAGTGGTTTTTATGAAATCATGTTTCAGAATTTCTTGAGATTTGGTATGGAATTTTATCACTACGTAATTGAACCCAGGAGTTCAAACCGGGATTTTCATTCAACCATTTTAAATTAAAAAAGATGAAAAAGTTAGTATCAGCCGCTGCCATCTGCCTAATGCTCCTGTCATGCGATGAAAAAAAGATTTCTGCATCTGATGTACCATCAGCTGTCGTATCCGCCTTCAACCAGAAATATCCCGGAGCCTCTGATGTAAAATGGCAGATCGAGAAAGAAAACGATAAACAGATTTACGAAGCGGAATTTAAAATGGATGGTAAACAGATCGATGCTGAGTTTGATGCTGATGGAACCTTTATAAGAGAAGAATAGGTGTCGTCATCACAGTTCTGCAACCAACTTAAAATTCATAAGATCAGATTTTGTGAATAGGGGGGGATTTGTTTGTCAGTTTTACCATAGGCGCTTACAGAAATTTATTCACGCTATTAGCTGTAATATCTTCGATCATTATATACTAAACAACTTCTCTTTGCCGGGAATACGCAAGGGCGCTAAGGACGCTCTAAGATAAAAACTTCGGACAACCTTCGCGTCTTCGAGGCCGTCACCGGGTTGATTTCAGAAACTTTGCATTTTTAGCGTCAGAGTAGTATTATTGACGCGTGGAATTTAAATAGACTATAGTGAACGTCTTCACTTAGTAAATTCTTCACCGTTGAAATATAACTTATGATCAATCCTCACCGAATCATTTTATCAGCATTATTTATATCAACAATTTGCGGTGGAATGCAATGTGACAAAGAAGAGTATCAACATCATTTCCTGGAGAAGGTGGAACTTTCCCCTGAAAGAAAAAGTTACAATGTTGGCGACACCATCTGGCTTCAGTATTCAAATCCCGACAACAGGTTTTTTGATAGATTCAAGCGCCTGGATTTAGGTATCGATTCCGCTTTAATCAGTTTCGAGCTAAAGCTTAATGCACAATACAATACGCCGGTCGGACCACCTGATGGTTTTTGTGATTTTGTAACTGCAGGAGGTGTAAACAACGGACGCTACCTGTATGATTATCGTACTTCGCTGTCAACAATGATTGGCTGTGATAACAATGCCTATAATTTCAAAATCGGCGTAGTGCTCAAGCAAAAGGGAATTTACAGCCTGGAGATGCCTTTGGACTTTTCATTGCAGTCATGCCCGTTAAGAGCGAACAGAATTCCACTTTCCAGGATAGAATATCAATTCAATATTATTGATGGAAATAAGGAAGTCTACCAGGCAATTCCACTTTCCCTGCGGATGGACGGTAGTGGATATATGGAAAATGAAATCGATAATAAGAGGGCGATGATGATTCAGGTGGATTAACCTGGTCGCCGGACTGATCGAGAGAGAATGTGAACAGGTCAGCCGGATTGACCTATGTGTGGGTAACAAAGGAAAAAACAAAAGGGGCGGAGTGCCCCTTCTTCTTACATCGTTGTCCCTGACGGATTGTTAACTGTGTTACCGTTTCTTGGTTTAAACATGTCGCCAAGCGGACCCATATTATCTGTAAATAATTTTTTGCCTTTTTCAATCAGAGAACTTCTTTCTTCGGGAGTCATTTTGCTATAGCGATAATATCCATAAGCCGCTGCTGCCGCAAGTAATAGTCCAAGGCCTTTTTTCTGTACCATAAATATTATTTTAAGTGATTTAATTTTTATGAACAGATGAAAAAACTATGCCTTCGTCTATGATCAGGTATTGTTTTCAGATATATCGATTAAGTGAGCAATACATTCCACAGTTTCAAATTGTGTTAACCAGGTAAATTATTGTCGTCGACGATATAATTCAATTCTGTTACGCCCGAACTAAACTGGTGGGTGGATAATAGCTTCAGATTTATTTTCTCTTTCATCCCAGTAAACAATGGAATGCCTTGTCCAAGAACGATGGGGTTTACAAAAAGCCAGTATCCATCGATGAGTTGTTGCTGGATGAGTATATGTGTTGCTGTCGGGCTCCCGAACAAAAGGATGTCTTCACCATCCTGTTCTTTTATTTCGTTAATTTTTTCAGATAGGCTATCGCTGATAACTGTTGTATTAGCAGGCGCTGCATCTTTCAATGATTTTGACAAAACAAGTTTGTGAATCTTGTTATACCATTTTGAATGCTCGATATCATGTTTGCTGGCATCTGGTTCCTTGCCTGCATTTGGCCAGTAACCTTCCATCATTTCATAGGTTTTCCGGCCATACAACGCAGTGTCACCTTTACCTATCCGTTTCCCGATATGATCAAAGAGCTCTTCATCTACTTTAATCCAGTCCATTTCTCCATTAGGCCCGGCCACAAAACCGTCGAGTGATATGTGCATGAATGAAATTATTTTTCTCATAATGTGTTTTATCGTTGTCGAAAATGGGTATAAATTACTTTTATTCCCGTTATTAAAGACTTTATTTTAAGATTCTTTTCAGCATAAAATTGCGGTGCTGATGGAAGGATTCAAAAGATTCCGGATCGACAACCATCTTTTTCAAAGACTCAACCCTCAGGAGTTTTCGAGGATATCTTTTGCTGTTAAATTACCCAGTAGTTCTGCCAGGCCGATCAGAATTCCTTCCGTTCCCCGGATATAACATAGCCGGTAAATGTTTTCATAGTTAACTATCTCACCCACGAGTTCTGCGCCTTTCTTTTGAAGCCTGGGAACCAATTCATCAATATTACTAACGTTAAACATCAGGCGCAGGTAGCCAAGCGAATTCACCGGCGCGGCGCGGTGATCAGCTACAGTAACAGGTCTGAGAAATCTGGAAATTTCGAGCCGGCTGTGCCCATCAGGTGTTGCCATCATTGCAATTTCCACCGATTGGTCTCCCAACCCTGTTACCTTTCCCGCCCATTCACCTTCAACCATAGCACGCCCTTCCAGTATCAATCCCAGTTCTTCGAAAAACGAAATGGCATTGTCCAGGGATTCCACAACGATACCGACATTGTGCATCTGTATTACTTCGCTTTTTGTCATGTGTTGAATTGTTTTATTTGCCACTGTGATCCAGGCATACGCAGCACCTAAATTATGGATATTGAACTTTTTTGCAGTAAACAGATTACAGAAAATTCAAAGGATTTGTTTTTAGCCTGATTCAATAAGCAAGTTCGAATCAGTGCAGAGGTAATTCGAGCAGGATAAATGCCGCTGATTCGTCACTATTGTTTATGATTGAAAAATTTTGTCGTCCCTCAATGACAAAGAAGCTCCCTGGCGATAGTTTTTTATCGTTTTCCTTACCATCTACTTTCGCGCTTACGAAAGAAGCATGTAGAGATACTAAAACGAATGATTGCTTATTATCGATCAGTTTAAAATCTTTTCCCTTCGGCAATTGAATACGATATGCTCTGATCCACGGAGTATCGATTTCAATGGTAAGGTCTGGCAGGGTCAGTGGCTTATGAATAAACCCACTGTCCTTATACAGAAGCTCTACATCCATCACATGGAAAGTATCAATATCTGCGTTCCACACACGATGAGTACGGGTATTGGGTGGTGATAAATTTTCGAAAAGAACAGTTCCTGAAGTCGAGGAGCCACCTGACGCTTGTCTTCCTTTATTCTGTGAGCCGGTTTTTGTATCCGAAAGCCTGATAAAAAGAGATAGTGTGTTGTGAATATGATAAAGAGACGTGTCGCCGGGAGGCAGAAGTACATTCAGAATGCGAATGTCTTTATTTTGAAAAACAAGGTGGTGCCGGGGTTCTTCGTGTACGGGTACTTGTCCGTAAACATTGGTCAGTCTAAGAACCAGAATAAGAAGGAATAATTTTTTTTGCAATGTTGAGTATTTACAGGGATTTGATCATCGCTAAGATAACGATCATCAGCGAGGCGCGGCCAAAAAGCTGGTTCTGAATAGATCAGGATTGGATTTGCCGGTAAAAGTCAGTAGACACGAAATAGGAAGCTGAACTAAGAATCAATTGACGTTTAAGAAGGGGGCACATTTCCGGGGAGTACTTTTATCGTTTTCGGATACCTGTTTCGGTAATGTATGGTCCTGCACTTTAGATCAATGCGATGAAACAAGGACAGTAACGGGCAATCCCTGATGATTGAAAATTGTTATCGTAATTGAAAAAGTTTAAAACCTAAATTCGATGAGTCAACTCATCACTATAGCTGATTTTCTCAGGTAAGTGTTTTCATTCAATTGCTGAACCATAAATTCAGCAACGTCAGCCCGGGGAACTTTTGGAATACCTTTCATTTCCATTTTTTCACCTGCTTTATATTTCCCGGTTCCGGGAGCATCAGTCATCAGAACGGGGTAAACCAAAATCCAATCAAGTGGGCTATGTCGGATGAGGTCATCTCCTTTTGATTTGTCTGCATATATATTTTTTAAGAACAATTTGTAGATAATCCTTTGAATAAAATCAGCTTGCTTAAATGTTTCTCCTACCCCAAAAGCAGAAAGAAAGATTAAGCGCCTGACATGCTTTTCATTCATTGCAGGAATTAATATGCTGACTGCATCAGAAATTAAATTTCCGGATTTTAAAGATTTTCCCACGCCGAGTGCACTGAGTACTGCATCCTTTCCCTCGAGTGATTTTGCCAGAATATCTTTATCGAGTACGTCTCCATGAACTATCGTAAGTCCCTCATGATGATGTTTCAGCCGGGATGGATGACGGGCTAATGCCGTTACCTCATGATTTTGCTGAAGAGCCTGGGTTACCAGTTGTTGCCCGGTTCCACCGGTTGCACCCAAAATAAGGACTTTCATTTTCGTTGTTTTGGGGTTACTAAAAGTTGCAAAGAAATTAATAATTGTTCCACATCGTATTGCATGTCTCTTTTGAAATCATCCGAAGCAAATGGATTTTATCCGGGATCTTTCAATTGTCCTTTAATATAGTTGTAACGATGAAAAAAACAGGCTTTTTAGATTATTAGCCTGAGCGATTTTGTATCATCTACCACGGGTAAGCATTGGAGCCCGGGCGATACTTAATAGCATGAATCCGGGCTTGCAACTTAGGTTGTTCAGAATAAAATATCCGTCATCCTGGATATATTCTACATCCGACTGCGGACGGCATTCTGCGTATGTTCCGGAACGTAAACTGTTATCCTGGATATCAACTTCAAAAATGAAATCTGTAATCCAGTTAATTTAACTATCCGAGAACCGTTTAAACAACCGCATTGTCACACAGTTGCCGGCATAGAAACAGTGATAGGTTCGAGGACGGTGTGTTTTTCTTTTGCCACTTTTTCCATTATTTCCGGATTGCCCATAACAGCCTGCATTCCATCCATATCAAAAACATCCACGACAAGCACAACCGAAGTCGGATCGTCTGTATCCTGAAATGTCTGGAATCCAGATGCAAATTTCGAAAACAATTCACTCCGATCCTTATGCCCTTTTAACCAGGTATCGATGTTTCCTACTTTGTGGCGAATGATAACTGTTGGCATTTTTGTGAATTTTGAAATTGATGCTTACTCTATGCAGTTTTCGGCTTCCCTGTTGCCTGATTGCAGATTTTACGTCGAATGAGGCCTCGTTCGACAACGGATGTGGAGTTACTATTGTAGGGAGTGAATTGGAGTGGTAAGGTAGGGATAATTATCCATTTGAAATTTCTGTTTTAAAACGAGGGCGGACAGGCTTCGTAGGGGTTTCAGCAAGTTGAAATTAAAAATGCACACCCAATGATTATTGCGCCGAATTACAGTACAATAGTAACAACTCAACTTGTCGCTTATTTTGTACAATCCTCATAGCAGTCACTTTTCTGAGATCTAATTCCGGCTATTGATACTTATACGTTGTATGATTGCTGCAATACCTTCAAAGGTGCCCTTGAAATAATCCCCTTTTCTGAAAGGAGGTATAAACTTTTCGTCTATTATAGTTTTTGTCTCGTGCTGGTTAAGTACTGAATTGTTAATGAGTGAATCATTCCAGATATATATAGCTCTATACGTTAAAGAGAAGCCAATGGTAGTATTGATCCTGTTTTTTGTACCTGCTATTTGAGTTACTTCATAAACGCTATCCATCGATGTCATTAAACTATCGAAGCTGAAAACAACAATCCGCAAACCTTTCTGCTTTTTAAAATCTTCTATCAACGAATCCAGTCGAAATTTTTCTTCCGCCGAAAATGCGTTGCTATAATCGTTTATGTTTTTAATGCCTTGTGCAAGGCTGTCTTTTAAAAGAGTTCGTAATGTGTCATACTTAGCTTCCATTATTTTCAAGACAGTGGACTCGGGCAAGTATTGTGTCTGACTCTGTGTACACGCGCAGGAAAAGACTATGAACAGGAAAGCAAAATTTAATTTTCTCATTTCAACAGATTAGCAATGGTGAATTCATTGTACGTTGTTATGTAATACAGATTCCCTGCTTCAAAGTCTATTGAGTTGACTCTGTCAGCGTGAAAATATAAAAGTCAGGGTTTCCCTCGAATGTTTCTTTTGAACTTATGAAAATCAATTTCCTCAGTAGCCTGGCAGAACGTTGATTGTCCCTATGAGTAATTGCAATGATTTTCTGAAACCTTAATGTCTGAAACGCATATTCAATAACTTTTTCTGCTGCCTCTTTCATGATTCCCCTGCCTTGAAAATCCGGCAATAGTTCATACCCGATTTCGCAACTATTATGTCCGGTTGAAAAATCATACAGGCAAATTGTACCGGCAAAAGTTCTTGTCTCTGTCAAGGTTATTGCCCAATAAACGGAGACGTTTTCCCTTAAGTTATCATTGATCTTATTGATAAAGTCAATAGCATCTTCCGGTGTCCTGGCGACGCGCCTGTCCAGGTATTTATTGATTTCATTGTCTGACCGCAAAGCAAAAATATCCTGGTGATCATCAATAGATAATTGGCGGAGCGTTAATCGTTCAGTTATCAAAACCGGAAAGCATGTAAAATTTCTACTGGTCATTTATAAAAGATACTGCATCAATATTGTATTATGTTATGGTTGACGGATAGCATAATTTCTTGCAGATGGTAGGAATATAAGAGAAGCCAACCTTCGAATAGTACAGTCATTTAATACATTTCAGGTGCGAAATGTAAAATTGTCGGGCCAGTGATCGGCATTGGTAGTAATTCTATTCATCTTTTATTTTAGTCCACTCACCACCGATATATTCTCTTTCCATCGAATAGCCATAGTCTAGATCGAAAGCTTCATTTAGCGTTTTGTCTCTGATAACCATTTCCTCTAAAGCGACAAGCCTGATATCTTTCTGCATCTCGTCACCGGTCAGAAATTGCCAGTCTCCGTCGGTGTTGTGAACAACCCGCAAAATTGGCTTATGAAGATCAAGCCATTGCCTGGTCGTAAAAACTCCCAGATTTTTTTCTTCTCTGAATTTAAAATCCGTGTTTCTGTCAAGTAACGGTTGATCGTAACGAAATTTTTCTTCGAAATTTTTTTCCCATGGAAAGATATCATTCCTGTCAGTCCAGATAAGTTGTACCGCGGGAAATTTCCTTTCTCCGTAATAGTTCAGTGCTGCTCCAAAATAATCGCCAATATTTCGTGCATCCACTGGCAAAAATTCTGATCTGCTGCTCTTGAAAATGTTGTCATAGTTGACATATGTCTTTATGACTTCGCCGTTCTTTATTAAATCAGCAACATCGTTGATTATTACGTGTCCCAGTTTTTCTGGTAATCCAAAGCAAATTATTTCGGGATGGTTATAAGTTTCAAAAAGTCCTATACTATATGCAAAAGCAGGTGAATAGTCGGATCCGCTGACCATTATTACCTGAAGTCCGTACTTAGTAATGTTTTCTTTGGTCTTAGTAAGAAGTCTATCTCTGCTAATGCAATTATGTTCTTTTTTGTTATACATTTTTTCATTCAGATGGGCTGTTCATTCTTTTGCCGGCTCATAATAAAGAATGATCGCCCCACCGCCAAAGATTTTGGTCTTTACGTGTTTAAGTAATATATGTTCATGGATGTTTTTAAATAAGGGCAAACCACTTCCTGCAATTAAAGGATGAATACAAAGCTGATACTCGTCTATTAAATTTAGTTTAGTCAATTCAACGATCAAACCTGGGCTGCATACATAAACATCTTTACCGGATTGGTTTTTGAGCTCCAGTACTTCTTCTTCAAGATCCCGGCTTGCCAGTTTCGCGGATTTCCAATCTACTTTTTCCAGTGTGTGAGAGAATACAAGCTTTGGTGTATTATCTATTGCCACAGCAAAGTCGTCCATTGCTATATTGCCGGTAGGGTTTTCCAGCACCGTTCGCCAATATTCCATCAGCTGGTAGGTTATCCTGCCATATAAAACAGTTCCAGCATTTCTTAACAAGTCAGCGTAATGTTGATGTAATTCTTCATCTGGCACTCCTGAGGTATGGTCACAATACCCGTCGAGTGTCATATTGATGGCTGCAATTATTTTTTTCATGGTTATAGTTATCAGTCCGTTTTTCTGGCGATGAACGATGCCATAGGTTCAGATTATCATCTATTCAGAAAACCTGAAAGGCTTCAACTGAAACTTCTTCCCGTTGTTGACTAAAGATAACTTTAAACGCTCAACGTTCAACGTTCGATGTTGAACGTTTATGGCTTATAATCATCGGCCTTCTTCCATAAATCCTTATTGCGTACAAGAACCTGGGTAATGGCACCTTCTTTGGATTTAGTAAATCTGAGCGGGTAATTTCTTCTTTCATTAAAAAATTCCAGTTCGGATTGCTGCTCGAAAGTTATTTCCGATCCGTTCCATGTTTCAAACACAACCAGATGGCCATCCCGGGTGATGATCTTCAGATAAACGTCTTTTCCTGGTTCAAATTGAAACTTATAAAATCCTTCGTAAGCTTTGAAATCATCATTCCTTTTCAGGTCCAGATCCTGGAAGTCGAAACTGAAATCGATATTTGGTGAAATGCCTTTCATTTTAATGGATTGAGCTTTGCCTTTTTCATCCAATGAAAAGATGGCCAGTGCATCGGCATTCATCGCCTGGTATTCCCATTTTATGGCAAATGTATTGGCATTATAAAAAGCCATCGGCCCATTCAATTTCGGAGAGCGATAGGATCTGAACCATAATTTATTTTCTTTTTCAAACACCTCAATTTTTCCAAACCAGGGGTCTTCATACTTTCCGGTAAAATCTTCGTTTTTTACTTTTACATTTTTTGCTGACTCAACTTTTTCCCAAACCTTTTTTGTTACTACATCACTCATGTTCTGTTGATACTGCATCCATCCTGCAATTTTATCTGTCCAGCCAAAATCGTCCAGGCCCAAATAACTGTCAGCAATAGTACCTGATACAGCCGAAAAAAATGCACCACCCTCATCGGAATTCGTTAGTATGACGATTCCAAGATTTAAATCGGGATACATAGTCACTTCGGATACCATTCCAGGTAAACCGCCGGTATGCGAAACTTTTAAATTCCCTTTTACATCGGTCAAAAACCACCCTAAACCATAACCGCTGAAATGGGAATTGTACCTCGGGTCCCGATTGGTTTCCAAAACAGTATGTAAGCGCCACATTTCATTGTGGTTGTTCGAAGAATATAATGAGGTTTTTAAATCAGTACCGTACTTTCCCCTGTTTAATTGAAGAAGCATCCATTTTGACATATCCGCCACATTCGAGAATATTCCACCTGCAGCGCTTCCGATTCCCGGACTTTGCGCTTCAATTGTTTTTATAGATCCGGATGCTGCTGAATGCGGCGTTGCCAGGTTACTTTTGTTTTTCAGAAGGGTGCCAACAAATGTATTTTTCATTTGTAGTGGCTTGATGATTCGCTTCTGCACAAATTCTTCATAACTCATACCACTGACCCTGGCAATAACTTCTCCGGCTACGATATAGAGTAAATTGTCATAATCATACTTTGTACGAAAAGCAGATGCGGGTTTAAAGTATTGAAAGCTGGTCAACACATCCTTCATGGTAAAATCGGAACCGTCAGGAAAAAACATCAGATCGCCAGCACCCAATCCGAGGCCGCTGCGATGTGTTAAGAGATCCTGTATATTGAAGTTCTCTGTTACATAGTCATTATACATTTTGAATTCCGGCAGGTGGTCCTTTACTTTATCAGTCCATTTCAATTTTTCTTCATCCACTAAAATGGACAGTGCAGCCGTTGTAAATGCTTTGGTATTCGATGCAATCTGAAAATTGGTGTATTCATTTACCTTTTCTTTTGTAACAACTGAACTCAGTCCATACCCTTTTTGATGAATAACTTTCCCATCTTTAACAATGGCTATACCTGCGCCGGCAACTTTAAACTTTGTCAGTGCATATTCTACAATTGAATCAATTTTTTGAGTCGTTAGTTGCGCTACAGTTTCAGTGGATATAACAACTATGAGTAGCAGTAATGTTAAAAGAATGACCGTTTTTTTCATTATTGATATTTTGAAAATCAGATTGTGAGAATATTGTTTTTGGTTTATCGCTAATGGTTGAGATTTGTCCGATTGTCGGTGATATATTATTTCTTACCCGATGCACTTTTAAAGTCCTCAAAAGTTTTTACTTTATACTCCGGATATAAGTCGCTGCATTCCCCGGGTAAATCACGCAGTCAAATCAATCAATCCTGTACGCAACGAACAGATTTTGCGTGAGAAACAGGGCCATTGAAACGGAAAGCTTTTGTTTGAAGTGGTTTCTGTCCGGGGCCACCATAACTGAAGTTCCATCCCCAGGCTTTACCCTCATGACCCGTGGATGTGGACGTCCACCAGAAACCCATAACACCAATCACCTCATAAAGATTATTTCTGCGAATACCTCCAGGAAGAGCGTTAAATCCGCTGATGTTAGTACCGTTACCGTCTTCGACCCAACCTTTGACGCTTTTCAGGGTTTCGCCGGCCTTGTCCATTCCACCGAATGTTTTCACCAGCGCAGACCATTCGCCATCCGTTGCCAGATGCCAACCTTCGGGACAGGCTTTTTTCGCTGCTTCCCCGGTGTAAAGCAGGCCCAGCTCTTTTCGATTGCTCTCTTGGTCATCATAAGCGTAGCTCCATTGCTCCTGGTAGCTCAGGTTTTGGGCCATCCAGGTAACCGTGGCGCCGGTCAAAGTATTTTTGAAGCTGATCGTTTTATACGTTTGGCCATCCCGCAGGTCGGTGAAGGTGCCAATGGGTTGGGCATTTACAGCCTGTATAAAAAACAAAATTGCAAGTAGGGAAACGATATACAGTTTTCTCATATTTGGTTCGGTTAGTATACATCAACTCTTCGGGTTCCCGCTATGTTACTTGCTGATTTTGTTAAATGGTAGATACAGCAAGCGAAGAACAAGGGAGCAATAATTAATTTGAGTTTTCAGCATCCACCCTTGCCGGGTACGACAGCATAGATCGTGTTGCCTGACATAAGAAAATTAAAGCCCTTACCCTGTACAGAAGGAAGTAATAATGTCCATGTTACTCCTTTGTCTGATGATTTGAAAATGCCCTCAGGATGTGTACAAAAGAAGTTTTCACCCACCTGGTAAATGGAAGTCGCGAAGGCTTGCACCCGAGGTCGGTCATTCCAGGTCCGCATCATTGAATCAACAAAAACTTTGTTCTCCATTTTGGACTCAATGGCAGTCCAGGTTTTACCCGCATCGTAGGATGCACTTAACCTCCTCGGTCCCGACTCTGAACCAGAAGAGATAGCAACGAATCCACCTTTGATTGGTTTTACATCCCAGTTCACACTGTCCTCACTTACAGCTACGGACCAGGTTTCACCATTATCGGTCGATCTGATGATTTTTCTCATAGTAGTCGCTACCAGCACGCCATTCGACTCTGCCAGATGCCCGAACAAGCCGCCATTATGCACATGTTTCCAGGTTTTTCCGTTGTCAGTGGATTTATAAAGACCTCTGTCGATGCCGATGAAAATGGCACCTCCCGCAGTTTCAAAAACAGTGCGTATCCGTGGCTCGTGATAATTTTCGAATACCGGCGACCATACACTCGTTCCGTCTGTTTTTTTCAGATTGATACCCCAGTAAAATTTTCCGGACACAGATGGTGCAATGTTGCCGTTTTCAGTAAGGGTTTCTTTGGTCCAGAAAGGAGCTTTGGCATTTGGAGCATTGTGATAAAGTCCGTTTTCAAACTTGAAAAACAGACCTTTATCATTTGCAAAGAAGCTGTTTCCCCGGATACTGTCTTTCTGTAAATTTTCCGGCAACCCTTTGCTGATGTCCTGCCATGTTTTTCCGCCATCTGTGGATTTGAAAACGGTATTTTCGAGTCCTGAATTATTTCTAACCACTTTCGTGGCATCCTTTTCTTTTTGCATAAAAGAATTTAATAGAAATAATACGAGGAGGATTGCGGGGACAAACACCAGTAACTTTTTCATTTTTTTAAATTTAGAGAAAAGCATAACATCTGATTTGATTCATCAAAATAACTTCGATGTGGTTTAAACATAGGTATCCATCCTGTAAATAAAAATGTAAACAATGTAAATACTGGGTAAATGCGGTGCCTGATATTTCAAAACCAGTCAAAAGGAGAGGGGACAAGCGTTATAAGTTGGCGACAATTACCTGAATAAGCGATCGGTAAATATCAGGTTTCAACTTTCCGGTAAATTACTCATCCATGCCGTCTGTTGCAGGCTAAAATGGCGGCAAGCTGACATCCACGAATTTTCTATGTTGCTTTATTTATGCAAGCGAATATTGCCAGATCGGAAACGCACTGACCATTCCCATAATATGTACATACCCCAGGATCTTCTAAAGTAGCCAGTATTTCAGGATGTATTGTTAAAGGAGTGATGAATATAGGACTGCTGGCTTCTGCGTTACTGTTTGATCAAACCGGCCAGTGAAGTTGGCTAAACAAACAACAACTTAGAACATAATCCTATTTCCGAAGCGGCTGTAGTGCTGTTTTGTCCATTTCGATAAATAAAACTGCTGGTTTGCATTCTTTATTGAAGGGCCTTAATCTCTGTTATTATAATTCTCACGGTCGAATTTCCTATATTTTCTACATGATGTTTGCCTACATAGTCGCTCCAATTAGCAGTACCTGCTTTCTCATCAAAGATCATTGTCTCTCCGTTTTCCAGGTAAACTTTTATTTTACCACCCGAAACTACATAAGATGATTTTGCAGGATGGGTATGAGGTTCATCTTTTGCTCCGGGTTTCAGTGTATATTCTAATACTCTTACATGTTCGTTTTCTAAAAGGAGTTTGAAATTATCAGGAGAGATTTTAAATCCATCGATATTTAACCTGGCACTGTCCGTTTTCACAGGATTCGAATGATTCAATGTAACATCGGATGTTGTTTGTTCTTTTCCGGTAGTTGACTTCGGTTGCTGATTGCAGGATGTGACAAAACAAAAAATCACAATAAGAATAAAGAGTTTTGCCATATTGGAGCCATTTATTGTCATTGTTCGATTAGAAACGCTCATGTTCTGCTTCCAGTCACTCAGCTGGCACTTAAGCAATAAATTCATCTAAGTTAATTCCCGGCAACATAACATTCCTTTTCTGATTATTTTACATGGGGATCAAATAAAAATCAAAATCAACGTTATCCACCTTGTACTCGAGCAATGTTCCCAACCCCCTGATGAAATATAATTTCGAATCCTTTTTTATTGGAGGGTGCCCTTTGATTGTGATTTCATTTGCACGATAATCTTTCAAATTTATTTTTACTGGTATGGTATTAAATATCAGTTTATTTTTTTTATATCTGGCGGCAAGCAGATTTACTATCGTGCTATCCTTTGGTTGAACATTACCTTTTTCATCTACTGAAAACCAAAATAATGTAGGTATAGTGTTTCCGGGATAATTCAGGCCAGGTATAGTTAATGCTGACAAATCACTGGCGATATAATAACTAAACCCTTTAATCAGATAATAATATTTATTTCCATTCTGGTATGTAGGGTACGGATTATTGTGTGCACTTAAGATAAATGAAGCTGAAGAAGCGTCGATGAATATTTTTGATGTATGAAATATGAGTTTACTACATTGAACACCGTTGACGACCGTATCGATAGCAGTTGCAGCAATATTATTTGAAACCTTGCTGATTTTTCCACCGGCATCGATGGTGAAGTCCACTTTAGCAAAAGGGTCATCAACTCCGAATGTATGGGTGCCAGCCGGAAGATCAAATAATGTATCTGAGCCACTCGATGGCGCATTATAAACCGGCTGGTATTTATCGATGTAATACTTTCCCTTAAATCCCTGGAATGAAAAATAAACAGGAGATGCATAACTACAGGAAGTAATAATAAATAACATTACCGAAATTGATACAATTGTTCTCATATTTTGTTAGCTTTTGATTGGTGAAATGCATTAGTTGATGCGCTTCATATGAGGTGAAGTACCGCGCCCGCACATTGCCATTGTGCGGATATGCCTTGCGAACACAATTTGAAAAGTAGCCTAAATGTTTGAAACCAGAAAAATCAACCGTTACTTATTCGTTGGCCTGGCGATAATCATGGGAGAAGTTACTGCCTGTATTACTGTCAATTTGAAACATGGTCTCTCCTAATAACTCAAGAGCGCTGGCTCTGACAATCCGTGTGGTAGTAAATTGATCGTGTGATTGGTAAAAAAGGGGGCATTCTTTTTCAAATTATCATTTGTTCCATCAACCAGCCAGTTAAATTAATTGAAATCGGCATGAACAGTCCTGGTGTTGCCGGGGGGAAGGGAATCGGGACAAATACGGATGTTAATATTCCGAATGTTTTCGGAACAGAATTATTACCTCAATACTGCTTCTACTAAACTTGTAATGGAAAGTGTTATTTATTTACGATCACTATTTCATCCCTTACTGCTTTACTTCTGATGCTCTATTTTTTCAAATCTTCTATGATTAACTTCTTTTGCTTAAAGGTATTGATCATCGCTTTTTCTCTTACAGCAGGGTCTGTACTATGAATCAGGTCAAAGTATTCAGTGGGTACAACCTGCCAGGATAAGCCGTATTTGTCTTTGCACCAGCCGCAGGAACCTTCCTCGCCACCATTGGCAGTAAGTGCATCCCAATAATAATCCACTTCTGCCTGGTCCTTGCAATTCACTACAAATGACACTGCTTCATTGAATTTGAACAACGGGCCTGCTGCAAGAATACTAAACTCCATACCTGCTATTTCGATAACTGCTGTTTCAAAACTGGTGGTATCGCTGCTGAATTCATTCGGTGGATTTACAAACTTTCGATAATCTTTCAGTTTGCCATCTTTAAAAATAGATAAATAGTAATCTGCTACAGCTTTAGCATCTTTCTCTACCCATAAACTGGGAGTAATTTTTTGATTTGTATCAGCCATTGTATTGGAATTTTTATTGTTTGAACAGGATGTTGTCAATATCAATAACGCAATCATTGTTGCATTACACAGGTTAATTGTATTCTTTTTCATTTTCTATTATCTGATTGTTTCAATAATAATCCCAGTTCATTCAATGTTACTGTGAACCCTTCTTTGAAACCCATTTCTATCATCTTATCAAGGTCGTTAAGAGATTCAAAGTATATGGAGATACTGACTTTGGTAATTTTTCTTGTAACCGCATTCCCATTGAAATTTTGTTCAGTAAAAATGTGGTCCCAGGTGGTGCCTGGCAAAATTGGCCTTTCGTTTTCATCTGTGAAGAAACCCAGGCATTTAAAATTTGATTTGGGTGTGATGGACGTATATGTAAATATCTGCCATCCGATTTCTACTCCTTCCGGATTTACCGTTGCATAAAATCTTCGCCCTCCGACGCTGAAGTCCATGTATTTTGTTTTCGAGATCAACGGCTTTGGGGCCCACCATTGATCTAAGATTTCTTTTCTTGTAAAAGCATCCCACACCAGTGAAAGTTCAGCATCAAATTCCTTATCAACAAATACGGTGTTGGTTGTTTTGTCGACTTTAAAATTGAATAATAAATCACTGTTCACCTTACATTATTTATCATTATTGCATCTGAATGATCACGTTTACTACGTTCCCTACAATTCTTAATAACGAAACCGATTGGTTGCAAATATATGCGCAACATTTCGGTTTCGCAAAGTTTATTTTCAGGGAATGCTTTTTTGCCCGGGTGAGCGTTTAAAAAATCATGTTGACTATTTCGAATCTTGATTGAGTTTAACCTGGCGAGGAGTTAGTGGCAGATCTCTTCGCATTATCAGACCTTGTTGTGCCAGGGGGAGGGTTATATAGGATAGTTTGATTTAACAGAGATTCTAAAACAGGCATTATCCATATTATGTTTAACCCGGCGTGTATTTTTCCCTTTTTCTGGCAGCATATTCACTTGGTTTACCGTCGGCATCACTTGTATACGGGCCTGTACATTCGTAATTTAAAGGATGAAAGAAATCGTAGTGAAAAGGATCGAGCATCGCCAGTTGGTATGGGTAGGAGTGTATGGGCCTGATGAAAAATTATTTAACCACCTGATTCGGTTACAGAAGGCGGTGTGGTCAAAAACATGGAAGTGTTGGTTGATTTCCTGGGATCGGCAGTTGTATAAACAATTCCTAAGCCGCATGGAAAAGCATTATCATATCAATGATGATGCGATTCGTAAGATAACAACGCAAAACGGTGCCATCCAAAATACAGAAAAGAAAACGCCCGATGGCTTTGATGGTGGCTGGATGGAAATAAAGATGGTGAATGACCCTGCTGGATTGAAATTATGGGAGGAACGTCAGCGGTAACATGGAGGTGAACTCAGAAAGCGATAACATTCAACTCAGGTTGCATTGGATCGGGAATACCCACCGGATCCTGGTTCTGACAATTGAACCGAAGTTAATTTCAATCATAAAAAGAATTGAAGATGCGCGCTGGGATACCGCTACAGGGAACTGGCATTTACCCTTTGAAAAAAGCGCAATATTTATACTGCTTGAGAAAACGCAGGGGATATGGAAATTCGATATGGAGTTTCTGAAAATGCAGTTGCGGTTAAAAAGAATGGGCCTGCATTCATTATCGATTTTTCGGTTATGCCAGAATGTTTCGATTCTGAATCTTTCTGAATTTGAAAAATTTTTAAACGAGCTTCAGTTAAGAGGGTATAGTGTGAACACCGTTCGCAATTACCGGATTGAATTTGCTTTTTTGTTGGGTTTGTTGAAGATGATGCCGGTGGGAGAATTGAAGGAGGATCAGATAAGGGCGTATTTGCTTTGGCTGGTGGAGCAAAAAAAATACGGTGAAGCAAGGGTGCATATGGCGGTCAATGCGATCAAGTTTTATTTTGAAAAAGTGATTCATCAGCCCCGTGTGGTTTATTTTATTCCGAGGCCAGTAAAGCCTTTGCAACTTCCAAGGGTTCATGCAAAGGAAAATATCGGAAAGATGCTGGGTAAAATCGATAATCTGAAATATCGTACGATTCTTACCACTTCTTATGCCTGTGGTTTACGGGTAAGTGAAATAGTAAAGTTGAAAATATCGGACATTGACTCTAAACGCATGACTGTTTTTATTGAAAGGGCAAAAGGGAAAAAAGATCGGGTAGTTATGTTGTCTCCGGTACTGCTCAAATTATTGCGTGAGTATTTTCTTGAATATAAGCCGGTGAAATATTTGTTTGAAAGCAAGGCGGGGGAGCAGTACAGCATTCGTAGTATTCAGGAGATTTTTCAGCAGGCCAAAAAGCAGGCAGGAATTGATATGAAGGGTGGTATACACACATTGCGACATAGTTATGCTACGCATCTGCTGGAGTCGGGGACCGATATTCGCTTTATCCAGGAATTGCTCGGGCACAACAATATAAAGACTACCGTTCGGTATACACATGTGAGTATAAAAAAGATGGGCAACATTCGTAGTCCTCTCGATGACCTTGAGTTTCCTGAAAGCTAAGGAAGAGCGATGCATTTCATAATCAGAGATACTGCCAGTTTAAAAATTCAACACTTTCGGTTTACATTCATGTGTAAAGGTTTGCCGGGTACTGCAAGTGGCTGCGTACATACTTACCTCCGCGCTATAAAAGTAGAATCAGTAGATAGACTCAGTTTCTACAAAAATAGAGAAGGCCTGAAACCGGGTGAAACTGTTGAAGTTGTACAGTTGACGGTATGGTTGCGGTTGCGTATATTTATGCGTTGTGTGCAATACAGGCCACTCCAAAAAAATCGAAAATGCATATTAAGAAAGTATCGGTATTTGCGCTCGTTTGTTTTTTGACCACTTCCTTGACTGCACAGATTTCAATGTCTAGTGACAGCGTCAACAATGCACTCTGTAGAAAATGGGAGTTTAAGGCAATTATAATGGGTGGACAACGATTGTCTAATATGAATGAAACTGTGATTTACGAATTTCAAAATGATGGAACCTTCAAGCGCGTTACCTCAAATGGTAAATCAGAGAAAGGAACATGGGTGTTTAAGCCTGACCAAAAAATTGTTTTGCTGAAACTTAAAAAAACAGTCTTGCACATTCCCTCACTGACCGATGATGAGCTGATAGTCTCTCCAGGAGAGGGTATAAATGGGGCAGAAAATGGCTTGAGTATGGGTACTGTATTGAAGCCTTCAAACTAATTGTATCGCACACAACATCAGCTTCACGCAATACGGGCGACAGAATATGCCATCGGCGACAATAGTTCTGACCCAGCGACAGAATCCCGGCCTTGGCTTTTTAATTTTAAGTTAGTACTTTGTACACGGCCGCCGGGCAGACGGAACATGAAATATCCGTACTGCGTGAAGCCGTCCACGTTGCCTGCAATTTTGTATGACAGCTACTTCAGCTTCAACTATGACATTAAAATACAAGACAAACTTGAAAAAGCGCATTTTCGCAACTTTGGTAGACTATGCCATTTATTTGATTCCTGTATATGCGTATATCATGTTTTTTGGGCAAGACAATAGTGAAGGTGGGAAAACAGTGAGCGGACTTATGGTTTTACCAATTCCACTTACATGGTTTCTTTATTTCGTTGTTGTTGAATCCTGGTTTGGTGCGACACTTGCTCATCAAGGGTTATTTTTAAAAGTGATGACTGTTGACAGGAGAGATATTGAGTTAGTTCAAGCGTTAAAGCGGCGTTTGCTAGACCCAATAGAAATATTATTTTACGGAATTCCTGCTATAATTGCAATTAAAAATTCAGACAAACATCAAAGGATTGGAGACATGTGGGCGAAGACAATTGTTGTTGATACGAAGGATCCAGAACAGTATGTTGAAAAACATACCTCAAGCTCTTGACACAAAACTGCAGGCAACATCGGCCTAGCGCAATACGGGCGACAGAATAAATCCTGATCGACAGTAATTCTAATCGGCGACAGAATCACCGGCCTTGCAGCTTCAGAATAAAATCAGTAAAATTGTACACGGCCGGCCGGACGACATTAACTTGGAGCCCCGTACTGCGCAAGGCCGTGGGCGTTGTGCGCGGCTATCAAAATCGCGACAGAAATCATTTTTAGACAGACATTTAATCACTCGAAACTTTTCCTGCTCCGACGTTTCTCACAGTGTAGACTGCATTATAGAATGACTTCTGGACTGACTTCTAGAATGACTTCCGTATGCGATTGGCAGAGACACCATTGATCGACAGAATATGCACCGCGGCGCGCGACTCTGGTTCGCTGATTCAATTTCCGATGATATGAATTGAAAAAGCGTACGAAACTAAAAAGTTTCCTGCAATATAGACTGTAGCATAGAATGACCTCATAGCCTACCGACTAGAATTACTTTTTAGAACGACATCTGTATGTTGCCTATATTGAAGACCGACATTATTTTAATTCGGAAAGAAACTGTTTTACAATTTGCCAGGCCTCAACAGCAGCGCACAACATCGGCCTGTGCGCAATACGGGCGACAGAATAAGTCATCGACAGTAGTAATTCTAATCAGCGACAGAATCATCGGCCTTGTCTTTTCAGATTTAAGTTAGTACTATTGTACACGGCCGACCGGGCGACATTAACACGGAGACCCGTACTGCGCAAGGCCGTGGGCGTTAGCGGCGTCTGATAATTTCATTAAAATGGAAAATGAAGAATTTAGATTTGGGTCAGAAAGAATTCTTAGTGTATGGATACTTCATGGAACAGCATTGTTTTTCTTATTGGTTTTTGGCTTGACATCAGGACCTATAGATTTTGGTAACTATTTGTTGTTTCTGTTTTGGGGTGTAGTCTTTATCCCTCATACCTATCTATACTTTAATCATCTTAAATATGAAAGAGATACCGTCGTAACTATTTCTTCCAATCAAATATTTATATCAAAGGGTAACATTTCTAAATCATTTAGCATCGACGACATTTTAGAAGTGCAAGAATACGAGGCATTGAGAATTCTATGTACGATTATTGTTAAGTGGAAAATTATTGGTAGATATGATGATGTGACAATGTCAAGTATCACTTATTCAAGAACCGCAGCTTGGCGATTTTTCGGTACAAAAATTAATCGGAAATCATGCTTCTTGCCTACTTTTCCCTAACGCCGCTAACATCGGCCTGTGCGCAATACGGGCGACAGAATATATCATCGACAGCAGTAATTCTAATCGGCGACACAATCACCGGCCTTGTCTTTTCAGATTTAAGTTAGTACTTTGTCGCACGGCCGGCCGGGCGACATTAACACGGAGACCCGTACTGCGCAAGGCCGTGGGCGTTGTGTGCGGCCAATGGGAACATTCCTGTTTTTCGAACAGAAGAAGAACATTTTCTATAGTAAAAACTTAATTAGATATATAGATTTTCAAAACCAGTAGAGTTTGATAATTGTAGTAAAAATATTGTGGGCTATCGGATTCATTGCGAAAATGCAACTCCACATTTATATTGCAAATAGAAATAATAATCCTTTGGTGTATTCAGGTCAAGCGTCATCATTTCAGCTTTTTTGGTTTTATAAAAAACATGTAGATCCGGAATACACTAAGTTAAAACGTCTTTGCAACTATATTCATTTGAGTAATATCATTATGCTTGTAATTATGATTGCTCACAGTGTTATTGAAAGACCTTAACAAGATATATCCAGTGACGTTTATATGAAGTTTTTACTAGCTCTATATTGAGTTTTCCAGAAAATGGATCACGCTCTTAGGTAGTAGATTTTGATTAACAAATTCTGAGACTTTGCGTTATGCGAGTAGAATATTAGCTCAAAACAATGTCGTGGAGCATGCAGGGCCGCACACAACATCGTCCTTGCGCAATACGGGCTGACGAATAAATCCTGATCGACATTAACACTGATGAGCTGTGGTTCGGGCGACAGGAACACAGATCGGCTTTGGAATATAACATCGACGACATAACTTTACTCAGCTGACGGTCCATGCAGAAGGAACATGAAATTCCCGTACTGCGCAAGGCCGTGGGCGTTAGCTGCAATACTTTGAAACCTTCATTACAAATGGCTGGATACTATAAAGAAAAAGTAAAATCAGATATTTTTAGCTTAGGTATATATCAGATTGCGGGTGGTTTAATTGGGATAGTGAAGATCCTGTTTGCATTTTTCGTAAACTTCAGCTTTAATGGATTGGAAATAATATTCTATGTGATAATGTTGAGTTTTTTTATTTTTTCTGTATTTGCAGGTTTTGCATGCATTAATGGCCGATCCGACGCTTTAAAATTTTCAAGTCTGAATCAGTATTTTCAGATTCTTAGCTTTTCGATATTAAGCCTATCCTTTTCATACATAGCGGGAGTGTATCTATCGATAAACTTTGATATCACTAATTCAACGGAGTTGGACTTGGGATTTGGGTACTCAAAGTTTAGTTTGAGAATAGATGATAAGAATGAGAAAACCTATGTTCATATTAACCTAATTGCCATTGGTCTTGTTTATTGGATTGATAAGCTTAAGAGTAGAAATCAGAATGACATTGAGTTTGCCGAAAATAATTCGGTAAAAGGATCATAAAGTATTGCAGCTAACATCGGCCTATGCGCAATACGGGCTGACGAATATATCCTGATCGACAGTAATTCTAATCGACGACAGAATCACCGGCCTTGTCTTTTCAAATTCAAATCTGTATTATTGTACACGGCCGACCGGGCGACATTAACACGGAGACCCGTACTGCGCAAGGCCGTGGAGCGTTATGCGGCATTAATCCTTCCTGATAGCAAGTTTGCTGTTTAATTTAAAATACTTACTTTTAACGTTAGTATTGTTGAACTTTTGACAAAATGATCATTTCGTTTGGTAATTCGGACACAGAGAAAATTTGGTTAGGACAAAGAGTTAAACGAATTCCAAATGAAATTCAAGAAGTCGGCCGACGGAAACAGAGAATGCTGAATAACTCGACAAATCTGATCGACCTGAAAGTCCCGCCATCTAACAGACTGGAAAAACTTTCGGGAGATTTGAAAGGTTTTTATAGTATCAGAATTAATGACCAGTGGCGGATCATTTTTAAATGGACTTCAAACAATGCTAACGAGGTAGAAATTGTAGACTATCATTAAAGCGACTCAAATGCGACCGTTAAAAAATATACATCCTGGTGAAGTACTGATGGAAGAGTTTTTGCTTCCATTGGAGATTACTGCTTACAGACTTGCCAAGGAAATCGATATTCCTCAGACGAGACTTTCCGAAATCTTGAAAGGTCGCAGAAGAATTACCGCAGACACTGCACTACGACTGAGCAAGTATTTTGGGAACTCAGCGAAATTCTGGCTAGGTCTTCAGGACGACTTTGACATTGAAGAAGAGATGACTTCGAAACGTAAGGCACTTGAATCTATAGTGCCTATGAAGATTAACGCCGCATAACATCGGCCTGTGCGCAATACGGGCTGAAGAATAAATCCTCATCGATAGTAATTCTATTGAGCGACAGAATCACCGGCCTTTGCTTTTCAAATTTAAGTAAGTACTATTGTACACGGCCGGCCGGGCAGACGGAACATGAAATTCCCGAACTGCGCAAGGCCGTGGGCGTTGTACGCATTCTGCAATCAACCTGTAATGTTAAAAAGATATTGGATAGTTGTTTTCCCTGAGAATCGATATGGCCCAAAGAATTTTGGTGTCACAGCTTTTTCTGAAAAGCACGCGCGAGAATTAACTAAGCAACAACTTTTCAAATTAGGTTGGCCATCATTTGACACAGAAATTGACAAAGCTGAAATTATTGAAAATGTCGACACACGAATTCTTGACCAGGATCATGTCATTCCAAATATGGGAGTAGCTATCTGGCAAGGCTTGTGGTTTCCAAATTGTAATTGGTGATCAGTATGACTAAGCAAAATTGGTTTATTGTAATAAGTTTAATACTCGTAGTAACTTCAGGAGTACTCTGCTTTAAAAACCTTAAAAATTTCCGAAAATCGCTTTATTGGTTGTTGTTTCCGAATATCATTTCTATTTGGTCGAAGAAGATATGGAACAGAGATTTTGAAAATACATTTCGTTTTGATCTGTTTGTTTTTTTGAGCGTGATATTAGTCGGGATGAACTATTTGATTTTTAGGTTTATTCTTTGACATTAGATGCTTACTGAATGCGTACAACATCGGCCTGTGCGCAATACAGGCTGACGAATAAATCCTGATCCACATTAACACGGATGAGCTGCAGTTCGGGCGACAGGAACACGGATCGGCTTTGGAATGTAACTTCAGCTATATATCTTTACTCGGCTGACGTCCGGGCAGACGGAACATGAAATTCCCGTACTGCGCAAGGCCGTGGGCGTTGCGCGCTACAGAGGCTGCATCAAATTCAAACCATTTTTTTTCAGCTTTTCATTTCAGATTTCTGAATACTTTCTCGTCGACGTTTACTACAAGCTAGAGCGACAGCAAGATCGACCTGGAGATTGACTTAATAGATCGACAGCAACACAACAACGAGAACGACATCCTATATCGACATCTGGATTGCAGAAAGATCGACAGCAAAGAACGACAACAGCACAACCTCAAGAGCGACAGAAAGAGCGACATCAAAGAATGACTTCAAGAACGACTACTGTTTTATTCTCTCAGATTTTAGAAAGGTTGCACAATTGCAAAGACCTTCTGTAGCGCGCAACATCGGCCTGTGCGCAATACGGGCGATAGAATATGTCATCGGCGACAGTAATTCTATTGAGCGACAGAATTGCGGCCTTTGCTTTTTCAAATTCAAGTTCGTATCATTGTAGCCGGCCGACCAGGCGACATTAACACGGAGACCCGTACTGCGCAAGGCCGTGGGCGTTGTGTGCCATTTTTTTTCCTCTCAGCTTTTTTGCTTAATTTTATTTCAAAGCTTTTTATGTCGAAAGAAGAAATTAAAGCGGAGATTAATCGTGTGTTGGATAACTTATCCGACAAGACTCTCGCAGAGCTTTTGTCTTACCTAAAAGACATTGATAGTAAAAACAACGAATTTCTGAACGTTGGCATTTTAAACAAGATCCTTTCTGAAGACAAATCATTACTCGCAAAACTTGCCAAATGATTTCTGTCCAGGACGTTGAACAAATCCATCAAGTATTAATTTCAAAATTCGGCGGGTCCCAAGGCATCAGAGACAGACAAGCATTGGAGTCAGCGCTTTCGAGACCATTTCAAACTTTCGATGGAATTGATTTGTATCCGGATGTAATTACGAAAGGTGCATCTTTGCTTGAGAGCATATTAATTAACCATCCATTTGTAGACGGTAACAAAAGGACAGCATACGTTGTACTTAGAGTGTTTCTTCTAATAAATGGCAAAGACATTCATGATTCCGAAGATAATAAGTATGAACTTATCATCAATGTCGCATCTGGTGTGGCAAAGTTTGACGAAATAGTTAAGTGGTTGCGTCGGACAGTTTTCTAAAAATGGCACACAACATCGGCCTGGCGCAATACGGGCTGACGAATATATCCTCATCGACATGAACACGGATGAGCTTCAGTTCCAGGCGACAGGAACACGGATCGGCTTTGGAATATAACATCGACAACATAACTTTACTCAGCTGACAGTCCAGGCAGACGGAACATGAATTCCCGTACTGCGCAAGGCCGTGGGCGTTGTGCGCAAATTTAACTAGAGTCTTCCATCACAGAGCAGAATGATGATCAAAATAAATTTCAGATCTATTCTTGTATTGGTTTTGACATCTATATTAATAACCGGTTGCGAACCTAATCGTGAGAAAAAATTGATGAAATTGGCGATCGATAATATAAAGTCAAATGATATTAAAGCCTTAAAAGCAATTGTGCACTTTCAGGCTGACATGCCTGCGACATTCGGAGAATACGATCTAACTCAAATGAGTTCCGTCATTTCTACTTGTTATCAACAGATTCTCAAAGAAATCGATAATTCCACTGCGAAAACGACGACTTTGCCAGATGGTTCAGTTGAAGATACTTTCCTGATTTATCTAGACAAGACATGTTATGATACAGCATCTTTAAAAAGTCCCTTTTTTCGATTTAGGTTTTTGCACCCTCTAGGCCTAAAAAAGATTACATCATTTACTTTTGAACGCGAGGAGCTGAAATTTAAGGTGTCAGATTCACTTCCGAGTGGTATAGAGAAACTAATTGATAATTAAAGACACAGCGAATTTGAGCAATTATTTATGATATTAAGTTTTGCCCGGGTAGCCCTACTATTTGCGCACAACATCGGCCTGGCGCAATACGGGCAGACGAATATATCCTGATCGACATTAACACAGATGAGCTTCAGTTCCGGGCGACAGGAACTTTGATCGACTTTGGAATATAATATCGACAATATATCTTTACTCGGCTGACGGTCCCGGCAGACGGAACATGAAATTCCCGTACTGCGCAAGGCCGTGGGCGTTGCGCGCTACAGAGGCTGCATCAAATTCAAACCATTTTTTTTCAGCTTTTCATTTCAGATTTCTGAATACTTTCTCGTCGACGTTTACTACAAGCTAGAGCGACAGCAAGATCGACCTGGAGATTGACTTAATAGATCGACAGCAACACAACAACGAGAACGACATCCTATATCGACATCTGGATTGCAGAAAGATCGACAGCAAAGAACGACAACAGCACAACCTCAAGAGCGACAGAAAGAGCGACATCAAAGAATGACTTCAAGAACGACTACTGTTTTATTCTCTCAGATTTTAGAAAGGTTGCACAATTGCAAAGACCTTCTGTAGCGCGCAACATCGGCCTGTGCGCAATACGGGCGATAGAATATGTCATCGGCGACAGTAATTCTATTGAGCGACAGAATTGCGGCCTTTGCTTTTTCAAATTCAAGTTCGTATCATTGTAGCCGGCCGACCAGGCGACATTAACACGGAGACCCGTACTGCGCAAGGCCGTGGGCGTTGTGTGCCATTTTACCTTTAATTTCCCACCTGCAAGCAAAATGACAATAGACGTAGAATTTGGAAGAGAAAATAGAAATGCACTTTTATTAAACTCAACTTCAGCCGACGATTATGTAGCTTCCAGGTGTTGTTTTTTAAATGGACTAATCGGACAGGGATATATTCTTGGAGAGCAAGCGATAGAAAAAGTTTTAAAATCCGCAATCCTACTTATCGATAAAAATATAAATGTTAGAAGTAAAAAGCAGTTTGGCATTCACAATATTGAACAGTTGATTATTCATTTTGGATCGGTTGCGAATGTTGATTGCCAGAGGTTCTTTAGTATGGCACAAAAATTAACAGAGGCGTATGAGTTATTAAGATATCCAGACAACAAAATTAAAGTGCCCGGTTCGTCATACCATTTTACACCGAAATTTATTTCGGAAGTTGATGAAGTATACATTTTCGTTGCAGAAAAACTTAATATTCCAGACAATGTAAAATATCGTACTGGGATTTTCCGAATGTTATTTATGAGTTCCGTTGAACGTACAAAGTATTGGTTACAACTGGACAATTCAATTTTAAAGTCAAAGTTGCGTGACTGGAATGCAGAGTTCATTCGATTCAAACAGTAAAACGGCACACAACATCGGCCTATGCGCAATACGGGCAGACGAACATATCCTGATCGACATTAACACGGATGAGCTGCAGTTCCGGCGACAGGAACACGGATCGGCTTTGGAATATAACATCGACAATATATCTTTACTCAGCTGACGTCCCAGCAGACGGAACATGAAATTCCCGTACTGCGCAAGGCCGTGGGCGTTGTGTGCTGTGCTGCGAGAGGCTCCAAAATGACTATATTTGCTGAATGAAATGGCAGGATTACATAGTATCGGACAAGCAAATTCTCCTTGGTAAACCGACAATTAAGGGTACACGGCTTTCTGTGGAATTGATATTAGAATTGTTGGAATCTGGATGGAATGAAAAACAGATCTTAGAAGCTTATCCTTCACTTTCAGAAAACTCAATGCGAGCTGTATTTGCGTATTTGAAAGATTGTTTACAACAAGAATTATATTTCCCAATATCTGCATAGATGTTTCTGGCCAACGAAAATTTTCCGCGACCGAGTATTTTTTTTCTACGAGACAAAGGTTATTCAGTCAAGAGTATTCAAGAAACAAATCAGGGTGCATCAGATGAAGAAGTCATCGGAATTGCAAAAAAGGACAATTTAATTATCCTGACATTTGACAGGGATTATGGCGAACTCATTTTTCGTTATGCAGTGGAAAGTCCGCCCTCAGTAATTTACTTCCGATATAAAGGAACTGATCCACAATTTGTCGGAAAGCTGTTATATGATTTGTTGACTGATGAGAAAATTGAAATGGATAATGCATTTACGGTAGTAGATCAGAACAGCATCAGACAAAGATTCTATCCTAAATAACCCGCACAGCACACAACATCGGCCTGTGCGCAATACGGGCGACAGAATAAGCCATCGACAGCAGTAACTCTAATCGGCGACAGAATGACGGCCTTTGCTTTTTCAAATTCAAATCAGTATTATTGTACACGGCCGACCAAGCGACATTAACACGGAGACCCGTACTGCGCAAGGCCGTGGGCGTTGTGCGCTACAGAGGTTGCATCAAATTCAAACCATTTTTTTCAATTTTTCATTTCAGATTTTTGAATACTTTCTCCGCGACGTTTACTACCAGACAGAGCGACATCAAGATCGACCTGGAGATTGACCTCATAGATCGACAGCAGCACAACCACTAGAGCGACTTGATATATCGACATCTGGACTAGCAGAAAGATCGACAGAATAGAGCGACAACAGCACAACATCAAGAGCGACCGAAAGAGCGATGGCATAGATTGACTTCCAGAACGACTTCTGTTTTATGCTCTCAGAATTTGAAAAGGTTGCGCAATTGCAAGACCTTCTGTAGCGCACAACATCGGCCTGTGCGCAATACGGGCGACAGAATAAGTCTTCAACGACAGTAATTCTAATCATCTACAAAATGACCGGCCTTGTGATTTCAAATTCAAGTTCGTATCATTGTACACGGCCGGGCGAGCGACATTAACACAGAGGCCCGTACTGCGCAAGGCCGTGGGCGTTGTACGGGGCAATTTATCAACAATCATTTTACGACGGAAAGAAAGTTGAAAAGCTGTATCGAAAATTGAAAGTCTTCGCGGTTGAAATTTTTGTCTCACTTTATAGTTTCCTTTGAAAAATCGACAAGCTTGTATGTGAAGGCGAGAGTTCAGAAAAACGTTACAATTGCTAAGCGTACACAGAATCTAAGTTTCCCTTCGGTGCAGTTAGTCTTTCGAAAAGGTAGCACAATTGCGATTGAAAAAGTTCCCGAGAAAATTCAAAAAGGACATTGGTGCAAATATTTTCCTTTCCTCAAAAGCACTTCGACTATACAACGCTTTTCAATTTCATAAAGTTCCCGAGTAAGTGCAGAAAGAACATTGGAGCAAATATTTCACTCTCCGCAAGTTGCATCTCGACAATACGACGTGCTTCACAATCAAAGTTTCGCGACGTGGTTTCGAGTTGGTTAATTTCTATAATCTTCAGAACGCCTGACAAAATGCTTTGTGCATCGACAATTATCTTTATTTAACGGGACATTATTTTGAAATAATTGGTTGACAGAGACTTTCCTAAATGACAGAACCTATTTGCCCCGTACAACATCGGCCTGTGCGCAATACGGGCGACAGAATATGCCATCGACAGTATTAATTCTAATCGGCGACAGAATCATCGGCCTTGTCTTTTCAGAATTAAGTTAGTACTATTGTACACGGCCGACCGGGCGACATTAACACGGAGACCCGTACTGCACAAGGCCGTGGGCGTTGTGCGCTACAGAGGTTGCATCAAGTTCAAATCAGTTTTTTTCAACTTTTCGTTTCAGATTTCTGAGTACTTTCTCCGCGACGTTTACTACAAGCTAGAGCGACAGCAAGATCGGCCTGAAGATTGACGTCATAGATCGACAGCAACACAACAACTAGAATGCCTTCACATATCGACATCTGGATTGCCAGAAAGATCGACGGCATAGATCGACAACAGCACAACCTCAAGAGCGACCGAAAGAGCGACATCTTCGAATGACTTCCAGAGCGACTTCTGTTTTATCCACTCAGTTTTTGAAAAGGTTGCGCGATTGCAAACACTTCTGTAGCGCACAACATCGGCCTGTGCACAATACGGGCGACAGAATATGTCATCGGCGACAGTAATTCTATTGATCGACAGAATCGCGGCCTTTGCGAATTCAAATTCAAGTTCGTATCATTGTACACGGCCGGCCGGACGACATTAACACGGAATTCCCGTACTGCGCAAGGCCGTGGGCGTTGCGCGCTACAGAGGCTGCATCAAATTCAAATCAGTTTTCTTTCAACTTTTCGTTTCAGATTTCTGAATACTTTCCCCGCGACGTTTTCTACAAGCTAGAGCGACAGCAAGATCGACCTGGAGATTGACGTAATAGATCGACAGCAGCACAACATCAAGAACGACTTCCTATATCGGCCTCTGGATTGCCAGAAAGATCGACGGCATAGAGCGACAACAACACAACATCAGGAGCGACCGAAAGAGCGACGTCATAGATTGACTTCAAGAACAACTTCTGTTTTATCCTCTGAGATTTTGAAAAGGTTGCTCAATAGCAAAGACCTTCTGTAGCGCGCAACATCGGCCTGTGCGCAATACGGGCGACAGAATATATCATCGACAGTAGTAATTCTAATCAGCGACAGAATCATCGGCCTTGGCTTTTCAAATTTAAGTTAGTACTTTGTCGCACGGCCGGCCGGGCGACATTAACACGGAGACCCGTACTGCGCAAGGCCGTGGGCGTTGTGCGCTACAGTAGTCGCATCAAATTCAAATCAGTTTTTGTTCAAATTTTCATTTCAGATTTCTGAATACTTTCCCCGCGACGTTTACTACAAGCAAGAGCGACATCAAGATCGACCTGGAGATTGACATCATAGATCAACAGCAGCACAACAACTAGAACGACTTCATATATCGACCTCTGGATTGTCAGCAAGATCGACAGCATAGAGCGACAACAGCACAACCTCAAGAGCGACCGAAAGAGCGACATCATAGAAAGACATCCGGAACGACTTCTCTTTTATCCTTCGAGATTGTAAAAAGGCTCCACAATTGCAAACACTTCTGTAGCGCACAACATCGGCCTGTGCGCAATACGGGCGACAGAATATGTCATCGACAGCAGTAGTTCTAATCAGCGACAGAATCACCGGCCTTGCAGCTTCAGAATAAAATCAGTAAAATTGTAACCGGCCGGCCGGGCGACATTAACACGGAGACCCGTACTGCGCAAGGCCGTGGGCGTTGTACGGGGCAATTTATCAACAATCATTTTACGACGGAAAGAAAGTTGAAAAGCTGTATCGAAAATTGAAAGTCTTCGCGGTTGAAATTTTTGTCTCACTTTATAGTTTCCTTTGAAAAATCGACAAGCTTGTATGTGAAGGCGAGAGTTCAGAAAAACGTTACAATTGCTAAGCGTACACAGAATCTAAGTTTCCCTTCGGTGCAGTTAGTCTTTCGAAAAGGTAGCACAATTGCGATTGAAAAAGTTCCCGAGAAAATTCAAAAAGGACATTGGTGCAAATATTTTCCTTTCCTCAAAAGCACTTCGACTATACAACGCTTTTCAATTTCATAAAGTTCCCGAGTAAGTGCAGAAAGAACATTGGAGCAAATATTTCACTCTCCGCAAGTTGCATCTCGACAATACGACGTGCTTCACAATCAAAGTTTCGCGACGTGGTTTCGAGTTGGTTAATTTCTATAATCTTCAGAACGCCTGACAAAATGCTTTGTGCATCGACAATTATCTTTATTTAACGGGACATTATTTTGAAATAATTGGTTGACAGAGACTTTCCTAAATGACAGAACCTATTTGCCCCGTACAACATCGGCCTGTGCGCAATACGGGCGACAGAATATGCCATCGACAGTATTAATTCTAATCGGCGACAGAATCATCGGCCTTGTCTTTTCAGAATTAAGTTAGTACTATTGTACACGGC
The DNA here is from genome assembly GCA_029269725.1 of Pollutibacter soli. Taxonomy (GTDB): domain Bacteria; phylum Bacteroidota; class Bacteroidia; order Chitinophagales; family Chitinophagaceae; genus Pollutibacter; species Pollutibacter soli. The sequence goes on from JARJHS010000015.1 coordinate 83,497, forward strand.
CGACCGGGCGACATTAACACGGAGACCCGTACTGCGCAAGGCCGTGGGCGTTGTATGGGGCAAGTATACAACCAACTAATTCAAGTAAGAAGAGATTTGAAAGATCCTGATAACTTTCAATCATTTTCTGTTCGACAAAGTTCCTCACTAAAATCAAATACCAAACAGATGCCGGTCTGCCTACCTTATGTGGTCTCCGCAAAATTGTGGAGTAAAAGCTGTTAGTATTTCAGTGAAGCAGTCTCTCCGAAAATGCAGTGTTGCAGTCGATACAACTATTCCCTTACAGTGCAGTCAGTACCATCAATACAATATTGCTTCTATATCAAAAAGTTCTTCCGAGAATATATAGCGGAACCTGGCTGCAGAAAGTCCCTTCTCCGCCACTCGTTTTACAAACGCACGACAAACTTCAACGTCTGAATTCCGGCAGACAGGTTTCCTGGTAGAAAACTGCATTAAACTGTAAAGAGCGGAAGCCAGACTTTTGGATATCGACGTTTCAATCTAAAGTAAGAGAAGCAAATGCTGAAATGCATTGGTTGATAAAGACGGTTTACTGAATGACAAACTCTGTTTTGCCCCATACAACATCGGCCTGTGCGCAATACGGGCGACAGAATATGTCATCGACAGTAGTAATTCTAATCATCGACAGAATCACCGGCCTTGCCTTTTCAAATTTAAGTTAGTACTTTGTCGTACGGCCGGCCGGGCGACATTAACACGGAATTCCCGTACTGCGCAAGGCCGTGGGCGTTATGCGCGGCAAATCCCCTCCAAAATAAACAGTGTGAAATTCCAACCAGCACAGGAATTGACAGACTTACTTTGTACTCACGTAAATGCACAATTGATTTTGCTCATGACAATCATTGATCGGGAGACAATGGCTGATTTGACAAGCCAGGAGTTTCACATACATTGTCCGGATGTTTTATTGAGCGACAAATAGAAACTTTCATCGCTGGCAAATTGACAAAAGGAGAATGACTCAATAGAATGATGTCATATAATGACCGAGAACAAAAGCCTCAGTATGTCAACTGAAGTACTATTATTGATAACAAAATATGCGAGCCGCTTTCGGCTTCAGCTCCTAGATTTGTCTTTCGCTGCCATGAAATTGAACACCCAAACAATTCGCTGCTGCCTACCGACTGGAAAGACCGATGGAATTACGGTACAGACTGACCGTATAGAAGATGTTTTGTATAATTTCGGAAATGAAAAGGGCGCTTAGGTCGGACAAATTTGCCGCGCATAACATCGGCCTGGCGCAATACGGGCGACAGAATGTGTCTTCAGCAGAATGAGTTCTAATGAGCGACAGAATCATCGGCCTTGTCTTTTCAGATTTAAGTTAGTACTATTGTACACGGCCGACCGGGCGACATTAACACGGAGACCCGTACTGCGCAAGGCCGTGGACCGTTGTGCGTAATACCGGAGCAATAATTTTGAAATTTTTTTTTGTGCTGAGAAAGAATGTATATGTTTTTCTGCTTTCGACGATCTTATTGAATTGTGCTTGTAATTCAACGAGGACAGTTTACCGAAGTTCAAAATCCAAATCTGACTATTTTGTAGTCAAGGTCGAGACTCTCTCACATTGTGGATGCACATTTATTTACGCTAACAATTATGAAGATGGACGTCTACAATCAGAAATTCTATACATCGATAATTTGGCAAGGAAAACCGTTTTTGATTACACTAGCAATAATGTAAGAGTTATAAAAAATGCTTATCGAGCGGTTGAAAGTAACCCAACAATACAATTTGACAGTTTAGACGTTCATGCTCTTAAATGTATTGATTCCGTGATTTCAAATAAAATTGGAATTGCTTATGATATCAAGCGAACACCATATGTCGGGTTTGTACTTGATACTGCGTACCTCCGATTGTTAGATTCGAATTAAAAGCTTGTTTAATTTAAGGTATTACGCACAACATCGGCCTCTGCGCAATACGGGCTGACGAATAAATCCTGATCGACATTAACACAGATGAGCTACAGTTCGGGCGACAGGAACACGGATCGACTTTGGAATGTAACTTCAGCTGTATATCTTTACTCGGCCGACGTACCGGGCAGACGGAACATGAATTCCCGTACTGCGCAAGGCCGTGGGCGTTGTGCGTAATATTATGACCCTACAATATCTAATAGCTTTAGTATTTTTTCTGCCAAATCAAGCTAATTCTCAAGTTGATTTTGGTAGCATTCGAAAGCAAAAGCTTGTACCATTATTCATTGACACAATCTCGGAGAATATTTTTGTTTTCGAAGTTAGAAATGCGACAATTTATTTTAGGCAAGATGAGGTTAAAAACTTCATTGAAAATCCCGAGTATGAACCTGGATTTTACCATTACGGATATAAATCATTACGAGAAAATTTAGAACAAAAACATCGGAAGATCAGAGTGGTTGATATGTACTTCTCTCACGGTCAATCATTTCGTGATAGTATTTTCAAAGTGAATCCAGAGAGTTTATTGTTAAAACAATTGAATGAAGAATTTTACGTTGTCGGAGCAGCTTTAATGTTAAAAGGTAGATTCATGATTTATTCAAAAACAGAAAACAAAATTTTGACGAAAAAACTTGTAGCAAGAAGAGAGAGCGGATATTTGGGAGCGCGATATTTGCAATTTTATTTTCCTGGCAAACAATCATTTTATTCGATAATTACAGCACTCGGCGAATAATATTACGCACAACATCGGCCTCTGCGCAATACGGGCTGACGAACAATTCCTCATCGACAGTAATTCTAATCGACGACAGAATCGCGGCCTTTGTGAATCCAAATTCAAATCAGTATTATTGTGCACGGCCGGCCGGGCGACATTAACACGGATTCCCGTACTGCGCAAGGCCGTGGGCGTTGGCAGCAATTTTGTTGGACCATGCTTTTCTTTAACCTTAAATTTGACTTAGTAGTTAAATAGAAAGTTTGAAATGAAATCGCTTGTCGGAACTCTTATTTCTTGTTCGGTTTTTATAATAGTTCTTTTCCTGTGGCAGGAAATTCCTGACTTTTCAATATCGAAGAAAATCAATGCAGAAAAGGTTTCTTCCTTTTTTACAGCGATAGGGTCTTTATTAACAGCTGTAACTGTTTATCTTTTGTATAAGCAAATAAAAGAACAGATTGAAGATAGGAAAGCTTCCAGCAAGCCTGATTTATATCCCGGAAATCAATTTTTTGACTTCGATCAGCAAACTGACTTTCCTAAATTAACCAGAGATAATAAAATTGAGGTGCTAATTGGCCTGATTTCATTACACAATATTGGATTGGGAGCTGCAAAAGAAATCACTGTAAAATGGTGGTTTAAAAAAGATGTTCTCATGCCTCTAATTACTAACGGTCTAGCCCAAGTTTATGCCAATCGAGAAACCGAACGACAATATTCTTTTGTGCCTGCAAATAACCATATTGACATCCCACTTCCAATTATGTATCTTGCGTCATTGGGTTCGTTTAAAAATGGATGGAGTGAAATGCTTTGGGAAGAATTGTTTTTGGAAATTTCGTATAGAGATATTCATGATTTTGATTACCCGACAAAAAAATTCAAAGTAGATGTTTATGTTGGAGCACTCTACGTTTCGGTCAATTTTACAAAGACTGATAAAATTGTACTATCAAATGAAAGTACGATGATTAGTACTGTATTAATAGGCACAAAAAAATAGCTTAACCTTTTCGACAAAACTGCTGCCAACATCGGCCTCCTATGTAAAGCGGTCCGGCCGCCTGCGAAATGTTTTGATATCGTTTTAAAGTTACTACATAAAACATATTTGCATTACAGATTTGAATGATTTTGTATTCTGCTTGTCGGTATTATTATTCCGCCGCTGTTAAATCATTCAAAGATGTAATGAACTGTATTTTAAATTTTCTTTAAACTCAGGCTCCTATTTGTAGTAGTGAATTTTCGTCACTCTACCAGCAACTGTATGGTGTTAAAGAAGTAATGACACGCTATCTGCTTTGCGATGTAGTTCCTCTTTCGGCGGACTACTGCCGATGTTTTATAGTCGTGTCATAAACATTGATGAGTTTTAAAGAAAGAATAATTTTTATTTTTTATTTAATGAATAGCTGATCTGGTATGGTGTTTCTGTTTTGATTACGGATAAAATTCTTCTGCACATTTTGTGAGCCACTTTCACGATTGCACTTTTAGTGTCCCGTATGACATGTTTGCGGTAATAAGCCTGGACCTCGGGATCCATCCGGATGGCAACCCATGCTGCTTCGATAAGATAGCTGCGTAGTAATGCTTTGCAACGAGGCGTAAGTCCTCTCTTGTTGTCGGTTTCACTACTCTGATGAATCGCTGGTACGAGACCAATGTAATTGGCAAATTCTGATTCCTTATTGAATCTCCTGATGTCACCCAGTTCAGCAATGATGGCTGATGCAAGCAATCCACCAATTCCGGGAATACTTTTGAGCAGATAGTAATCTTTGTTGTGATGTTTTCTGCAGTAAGCACGTAGTTCATTACTGGTTTGCAGATATTCGGCGTTGAGCACATCAAGGATACGCATTTTACTTTTCAGACAAGCTGCACCGGTGATATAGGACCACTGTATATCTGCAAGCCATTGCAGAAAATATTTACTCCAGTTGGGATTGTCAAACTCATCCGGAACTTTTATTCCATGGAAAAGTAAAAGTCCTTTTATCTGGGATTTTACGACACGCAATTGTTTTACCACCTGGTTACGTTGTCGTAGCAAACTTCTGAGTTGTTCCTGATGTTCAGTTGGGATAAAAATTCCTGTGAGCTGATCCTGCTGTAATTGTTTACAAAGATTACGGCTGTCGAGTTTATCAGTTTTCTGGTAATTCTGTTTATCGCTTCGGGGTACATCGCTTGCATTAACAACTTTGACCTGCCATCCAAGATTAAGAAAATACCTGGCAGCGGAAAAGCCACAACAGCCTGCCTCGTAGGTCAGAGATACCTGGTGTGTACTAAAATGATTATTCACGTAGTCAACAAGTTTCCCTGCATCGGCGGGCATCGAAAAACCTTTGTGATCGCACAGGTCAGTCCGCATGTGTACGGACCATGATTTCTTGTGAATGTCCATACCAATAAATAACTTTGGTTCGGCGGTAATTTGAGACTGCATCATGATTGAAAGTTTTAATAGACAATAAATTCTCTTTGTTGTACTATATCAAAAATCAAGCAGCTTAAATTATCGCTTTTACATAGTTGCTTCTGCGCAATACGGGCGACAGAATATGTCATCGGCTTTAGTAACTCTATTGAGCGACAGAATTCCGGCCTTTGCTTTTTCAAATTCAAATCAGTATTATTGTACACGGCCGGCCAAGCGACATTAACACGGATGACCCGTACTGCGCAAAGCCGTGGGCGTTGTGCGAAACGCCTAGACTTACAAAATTCATATCTTTACCTGATGTTAGAGCTGGTTCCATATATTGACAGAATAAAATCATTGTGCGTCGAAACAGACGTTCAGGAATTGTATTTATTCGGTTCCGCTTTGACAGATAAGTTTTCATCTGCTAGTGACATTGACCTTTTGGTTGACTTCAAGACAAAGACACCTCTGGAATATTCAAATAAATATTTCAAGTTAAAATTTCAATTGGAAGACTTACTGGGTCGGCCGGTCGATTTGCTTGAGAAGAGGTCATTAAGAAACCCATATTTGATAGACTCCATTGAAAGGCATAAGACATTAATATATGCAGCCTGAAATCAAAACCTACTTATTTGACATTTTGCGGGCTATCAATGAAATCGACTCATTCTTCGACGGCACTATTCGTGAATTTATTCATTTCGTAAGTGACATTAAGACCAAACGCGCGATAGAACGAAATCTTGAAATAATAGGAGAGGCAACAAACAGAATTTATAAATTAGACAACAATTTTGATCTGCCGAATATCAGACAAATCATTGCAACAAGAAACAGAATAATTCATGGTTACGATACAGTTTCCGATGAGATTCTCTGGTCAATTGTAAATGACTATCTACCGGAACTAAAAATTGCAATTACTCATCTATTGACAGACTAGGCGTTCGCACAACATCGGCCTGTGCGCAATACGGGCGACAGAATATGTCATCGACAGTGTTGTTTATTTCTCCGTTGTAAAATCCAAAATTTTGTCAGATCAAGTGAACGGTAAAATGACCTTTCCACCCCGACAACCTTTGGTTTCCCTTTTTAGAAAAAATTATTCTATCTTTTATGCGTTGTATAGATTCAATTTTCAACGAGCTACTGCCCCCCCCCGATGAACAGGCAAACATTGACGGTCACCTGCTGTATTAAAACCAGCTGCCTCCTGCTATTTCTTTTTGTATTTCAAACGAATTTGATTGCACAAACTGACACAACTGCCTTGCCGGTGGAAGAGTGGGCAGAAAAGCTGAACGCCAAAGACGATTTTGACAACAACACACTGCATGAAATTTCTACGGCGCTGACGGAAAAATTTGACGAAGCAGGTGCAAATGCATGGCTGCAGCAGCTGGAAAGAACAGGGAAAACCGGACCTTATTTTTTAGCAAGACTGTCTTTTTTGAAATCATTGTTTTTAACTAATGGCAATGGCGATATTGCCAGCCTGGTAGATCATTATGAAAAAAGTTTATACAAAGCTTTTGAAACAGGAGACAATAACCTGATTGCCTACCTGTGCTATATCTATGGTTTAACTATGGAAGGAAAGGGAGAGTTATCCCTGAGTAATTACTACTATCTGAAAGTTGATGAAATATGGGACGGCCTTAAGGAAAAGCGAGGTTACCTGTCGTACTATCCCTTTACGGTAGGAGAAAACCTGTTTCGAACCGGCGAATATGAAAAATGTATCTTTTATATAAGAAAGGGCTTAATTAATTACAAATTCGATACAGAGGAGACACGCTATTATCGTATCCGCTTTGAGAATACTATTGGGCAGGCTTACAAACAGCTAGGGCAACTGGATTCTGCCATGGCCTGGTACCAGCAATCCATGCAACGGGCACAAAAATTAAATGAGCCAATCTGGATAATGATCAATGCCGTATTTATGGGCGAGGTGTGGTTGCTGAAAAAAGATTACCGCCAGGCCAAAACATTTCTTCAATACATACATACGATAAAATATTCGGATGAACCCAAGGTTTGTGCCTATGGGTTACAGTTGCTTGCAAAGATAGACCTTGAAAATGCGGATAAAAAGACTGCTCTCCTGCATATTCAACAATCATTGGAATTGCTAAATGGTTCATCAGGTAGCCCGGTTCAAAAAATGACTTACCTGCAATATGCCTACCAAACAGCTGCCGATGTGTACCGGGCCAATGGCAATGCCGATAGCTTTTATCTTTATTCGCAATGGTATACCGCTCTGCACGATTCCCTGCAAAAAGAGATGGCACTAAGCAGTGTTAATATTTCCCGGTTGCGTATCAATAGCGATAAAAATTTTCAGACACTTCAGCAAATAAAAAAAGAAAAAGAAACTGAAGCACTCACCCGCAATTTTATTATTGCCCTACTGATTATGCTGTCGGCGATAGCAATTCTGATATTGAACCGGCAACGTCAAAAGGCAATTTACAAGGAACACCTGGCCCTGCAGCAAAAGGAAATTGCTGATGCAGAGAAAAATGCGGCAACAGCGCAACTGCATTTATTTACCCAACACCTGGTGGATAAAACCATCCTGGTGGAAAAGTTAGAACAGCAGTTAAAAGCCAATGCACATCAAATTGATCAGCAAAACCTGTCAGAAGAGCTAACCCGGCAAACCATCCTGACAGAAGACGACTGGTTAAAATTTAAGACCCTTTTTGAAAAAACATATCCCGGCTTTTTTGCAAATCTGAAATTAAAGGCAAACGATGTAACCCAGGCGGAACAACGCATGGCGGCACTCACCCGCCTGATGTTTGATAATAAACAAATCGCGTCCATGCTTGGCATATCTGCTGAAAGCGTAGCCAAAGGTAAGCGTCGCCTGCGCCAGCGCCTGCAACTTGCCAGTGAAGTAAATCTGGAAGCCTGGCTCCGGGAGATGTAAAAAATTATTTGCCTTCCTACCTGCTTGTCCGGTTTTTGTCCCGCATTTGTCTGCCTTTTGTCCTGCCGGTATTTAGGTTTTTACCCCTCGCCGATTGTACTTTCATCCGGCTGTCAGTTGTCTATGCACACTATCCCACGGAAAAAATTATCGTTGATACTGATCATCCTGGTAACCCTGTTGTTGATCGCCCTGGTGATATGGCTGTTTGACAGAAGAATAAAAAATCTGGAAAAGAAAACAACACCTGAGGTAAGCGGCAGCATCTATGATGACACCGGAAGCAAACGGTTGGCTGGGTATCTTGTTCAATTAACATAAACCAAATAAATAGCCATGAGAAAGATTCTATTATCATTAATTGCCGGATTGGCAATAACGGGCTGTAAAAAAGAGATGGTTGCTGAACAAGTAAATCAGCAAGTGGATTTAGCTGCTGCTGCTAAAGGAGCACCTACAAAAATCGATATCTGCCATTTTGATTCCCGAAAGAACAGCTGGTCAGTGAAAACAATCAATCTAAGCCAATGGCCTGATCATGCAAGCCATGGTGATATAAGACTGGATGATGCGGATGGTGATGGCTATGTACCCACCAATAGCTGCGGCATCGGGCAAATGGGAGATTGTAATGATAACAATGCAGCTATTAATCCTGGCACTACCGAAATAAAAGGGAATGGTGCTGATGAGAACTGCAATGGAATGGTGGATGATGTACCGGCGATTGGCGCCGATTACCAGGGTGGAAAACTGGCTTATGTGTACCAGCCCGGTGATCCGGGTTATATTGAAGGGGAAGTACACGGGATTATTGCAGCTGCTTCCGATTTAGCCTCAATATATAATTGGGGATGTTATCAAGCTGACTTGCAGGAAGCGGAACAAACGGCTTTGGGTACAGGCAAGACAAACACGGAGTACATTGTTACTGCTTGTACAGAATCATCAATTGCAGCCAGATTATGTGCAGATCTTACTATAAATGGATTTGATGACTGGTATTTACCGAGCAAAGATGAGTTGAACAAGCTATATATCAACCGGGAATCTATTGGCGGGTTTACCAATGAACCTTATTGGTCTTCTTCCCAGTTAGATCCCAGTCAGCTGGCAGAAAATAGTGCATGGGCCCAATTTTTTGAATCAGGAAGTCAGTTTTCCGCAGTCAAATACAGTGTGAACAAAGTCAGGGCAATCCGATATTTTTAGGGAGAGCTATGCACAGACAGGCTATATCCATCACCATTATGTCCAGCTACATCTCCCACCGGCCCATGAGCAATGTCGGGGACGTTCCGGCAGAAGGTAAGCGTTTTTAGCGAGGTTGCAGAAGATATTGAATTGATAAGTTGATTGCCCGGACAGGAATTCCATAAGAATATCGGCTTGTCCGGTTTTTGTCCGGGGCTTGTCTGCCTTTTGTCCTGACAATTTTTAGGTTTTCAAGCCCCTGCCATTGTATTTTCATTCCGCTGTCAGATGTCCATGTATACTATCAGCTGGAAAAAAATTGTCGTTGATACTGATCACCCTGCTAACCCTCTTGTTGATCGCCTGGTGATATTGCTGTTTGACAGAAGAATAAAAAAACTGGAAAAGAAAACAGCACCCGTTGTAAGCAGCAGCATTTATAATGAAACCGGTATAAGCCGGTTGGCTGCCTGCCTGGTGCACTTAACGTAAACAAAAATAAAAAAGCCCATGAGAAAGATGTTATTGCCCGTACTTGCCGCACTCGTAATGACGGCCTGTAAAAAAGAAATGGTTTCTGATCTGTCACTGCGGCAGGCGGAAATCGCCTCCTCAGCAGCGGCTAAAGGTGCCGAAAAGATCGCCATCTGGCATGTTGATGCCACCACCAACACATGGAAGCAAATGACCATCAATGCCAATGCCTGGCCCGATCACCAGGCTCACGGAGATATCTGGAAAGTAGGCCAGGAATATAAAGGCGGAAAGATCGGGTATATACTGCAGGCCGGTGACCCGGGCTACGATGCAAAACTGCCTCATGGTCTGATTGCTGCGGCCGAAGACCTTCTAAATCCCTATTATTTAGACCCTGACCCTCAGCCTTTCTTTACTTGGGCTCCTGACGTGAATGGGATTGGCGGATTTTTTGGCGTAGGTGAGGCAGCGCGGGGAACTGCTATTGGTACGGGCCTGTCCAATACAAATGCAATCGTTCAATACCTCCCCGATGTAGTTAACACGATAAATACAACATTTCCCTGGCTTGATTTGAAATTAGATCGGTACGCAGCGGTAGCCTGCAGGAAGGAATTCAACGGTTACAATGACTGGTTTTTACCAAGCAGGGATGAGTTGCAAAAAATCCTGCAGAACAGGATGTCCATCGGTGGATTTCCTGATGCAAATGGTCCGTTCCGAATCAGCTATTGGAGTTCTACAGAACATTCATGGGACGGAGATGCTAGCCGGGCTTATTTGTGTTACTATGATAGTGGTACAGCTCCCGGCCAGGTTGTAACCTACAACGATCGTTCAATATATGAATACAGAGCACGGCCGGTAAGATATTTTTAAGCAGGTGAATCCTGGTAATAAACAGGCGAGGAAAAATACTTTGCCTGTTTATTTCTAGTTCACAAAGGCGAAAATAAAAATCTTCCCGTCTTTCCCTTTGCATCATCGCGATGTACATCTTTACAGCGTATTTTGAAACCTCCATGAGTGCAATCCACCCCACAAACAATTTTCCTCCTTCTACCCGCCGGAGTTTTCGCAACTGTTGAGCGTAGTAAATAAGATGTTGGTTGAGAACCCCGGCTTATAAAAAAATCCCGCACCTTAAAGAATTCATATTGAAATAATCTTGATTTGAGATCATGTTATGTAGTAGCACTGCCTTATCAACGGCATGTCATAAACCGACAAAGCAATTTGCCTTACACCAAAAAGTCCTTTGCCATCATACGTTTCCCACAACGTAATTTTCATGTGAAGCGGTTATCTTTTGCAGACCGGCTTTTCGCGCTTGTGGAAACCGAATAGCGCAAAAAAGCGGCATACATTTTCGCATATCCGGTGTATTGGCAATGCTCCGTTTAAGTTCTTACAATTTTAGTTTTGTTGGATCGTGTAGTTACAAAAAATCTTCCGAATAGAGAATACCAATCCCCGTACTTCCTCAGCACGGGGAGCTTTGGCCGCAAGTTGTTTTCAATGTCTGTTGAAGTTCGGAGAAACAAGAAGAGTCATTACTTACCAGTCTGAAACACCTAGTTTGAAAATATCTTCAACTTTCTTTCCAAGAGCTTTCGCTAATTTCAGAGAGAGAACAACTGATGGGACATACTTATTGACTTCAATAGAGAAAATGGTTTGGCGAGACACGCCGACCATCTCAGCCAATTCAATTTGCGTAACCAACTTTACTCAGCTGACAGTCCTGGCAGACGGAACATGAAATTCCCGTACTGCAAGGCCGTCCACGTTGGGCGCAAGTAGCTGATGAGGGGAAAATTAAGTTTGGAAAAATGTACGTATTTACGTACATTTGTTAGTACGTTAAATTTATATTTATGCAAGCAGTCTCTATTACTCAATTGAGGAGTAATATTAAAAAATATTTGGACGACGTTTCAAAGTCCTCGGATGTTATTGTTGTCTCCAGAGCTGCTGACGAAGAGGCGGTTGTTATACTGTCGATGAAAGAATATAATTCCCTTAATGAGACCGGACATTTACTTTCCACGTCGAAGAACAGACAGCGACTTCATGAATCAATAGATCAATTAAAAAACAAGAAGACTCGTAAATTCAAAGTATAAACTACAATATGAATTTTGAGTTTACGGAAAATGGTTGGGAAGATTTTCAATATTGGATTGACACAGACAGTTCAACTGTAGAAAAGATTAAGGATTTATTGAACGAGATTAAAAGAACTCCCTTTCAAGGTACTGGAAAACCTGAGCCACTTAGGCATGATTTAAAAGGATTTTGGTCAAGACGGATAACCGGAGAGCATAGGCTCGTTTATAAAGTGGAAGGTAAGAAAGGTGTAGACCAAAAGTGTTACATAATCCAATGCAGGTTTCACTATGATTGACACGCTCGCGCCCAACATCGCCGCAATACGGGCTGACGAATATATCCTGGTCGACATTAACACGAATGATCTGTAGTTCGGGCGACAGAAACACGGATCGGCTTTGGAACCTGCCTGCCGGCAGCTAAGCCTTACCCAAATTTATTGAGTCATTATTTCATAAACACTTGCTGCATGGGTTAACTGTTGATAACCTTGCCAAACAG
>JARJHS010000016.1 GCA_029269725.1 Pollutibacter soli
TTCCTAACCTCCTTTTTATACAGCTCAATTGTGTATAAACCTATATCCAAAACTGAAAATAAAAAAAGCTGCCTCATTTTACTTTTGAGACAGCCTCCCAATGATATTGTATACCTCGTTAATCTTTCTTTTTCTTGAAGATTCGTTTGAAAAACGGTACTTTCTTTTTTGTAGTATCGGTTGCTTCTTTTTTGTCCCTTCCGTTATCATCATCTTTCGCTCCCTTTCTTGCTTCTTTCAACACTTCTTTTTCATCTTCATCGATTACCTTCTGAGACTCTGTAACCACTTTCTCCCGACCATCACTTACAGGAATATCGATAAAATCTGATGCACTTCCACTACCTGCATTCTCCCCTTCAGCAGGAGGAGCGGTTTCGCCACGTGCGAGTTCCTGGTAATCATAAATTGCTTCGTTATGCAGTTTTTCAGGAACCATAAATTTCGCTTCCTGATCGATACCCAGCGATTTATCTTTAAACACCTGCTGGTAATAATATGCCCATGCCGGCATCGCCATCTGCGCGCCACCTGTAGTATTCAGTAACCTTAGTAACGGATCATCACAACCTACCCATACACCGGTGAGTAACTGTGCATTGAAACCGATAAACCAGCCGTCAGCATTATCATTTGTGGTACCGGTCTTACCAGCAATCTCACCAGGCACTGCATATGCTCCGCGTAATGCACGGCCAGTACCAAAATTGACAACGCCTTCCATCATCTTTGTCATCACATATGAATCAGCTTCGCTGATCACTTCTTTGCTTTCGCTGTGGAAAGATTCGAGCACGTTTCCGTTGCGATCTTCAATACGATTAATATAATAAGGCTTAACATTGAATCCACGACCAGGGAACATCGTATATGAACGCACCATTTCATAAAGAGAAATATCTGCTGAGCCCAATGCAATTGAGGGCACGGCAGGAATTTTACTTTCAATGCCGCATTCTTTCGCGAAGTCAATAGTACGCTGAACGCCTAACTGGTTAATGAGGAAAACAGCTCCCGGGTTTTTCGAGTAGGCGAGACAGATAGCCATCGGGCCGCCACTTCCGGTGATCACTTTATTTCCCATATTGATCGGCCCAGGCGGAAATTCTGTATCGGGCTGATATCCATTCAGTACGCCAACAGTATAAAGCAGCGGTTTGAAAGTGGATCCCACCTGTCTTTTGGTACTTATGTTTACGTGGTCAAATTTGAAATTTTTGAAGCTGCTACCACCAACCCATGCCCGAACTTCGCCCGTCAGCGGATCCATCGACAAAAATCCGATCTGCATGATCTGTTTGTGATATTTTATAGAATCCAGTGGGGTCATGATTGTATCCTTCTCACGTTTCTCATTCCATGCAAAAACCTTCATCGGAACTTTTACATCAAAAGTCTTACGGATATCCGCCTCACTCATTTCATCTTCCTTTGCATTCCTCCAGCGATCACTTTGCTTCATTGCTGATTCAATGATCACACGACCATCCTTTGATTTCCAGATACTGCCATCTTTAATGTTTTTCTGATTGCTGAAAACCTTTTGCAGATTCTGCATATGCCGGTAAACAGCTATCTCTGCATACTCCTGCATGCGTGGATTGATCGTTGTAAAAATGCGCAGACCATCCTTATAGATATCATAGGGATTTCCTGTCTTCGGATTCTTGTGTTCCTTGCACCATTTTTTTATATCATCTCTCAACACCTCACGGAAATAAGGTGCTATACCTGCATTCTCGTCAAGCCTCCTGTATTTCAGTTTGATGAAATCTTTTTTGAGTTTATCTGCTTCAGGTGCCGGCAGAAAATTATTACGCACCATCTGATCAAGTACAGTGTTCCTTCGGTCCAGAGCAGCTTTAGGATTTCTGCGAGGATTGTATTTTGTAGTTCCTTTCAGCAATCCAACCAACACTGCCGCTTCCTGCACTTCAAGTCTGCCAGGTTCCTTCTGAAAATAAGTACGGGCTGCATTCCGGATCCCATAAATCTCATCTCCGTAAGTAACCATATTGAGATAAAGTGCAATGATTTCTTCTTTAGTAAAATTCCTTTCGAGTTTGATTGCTACGATCCATTCTTTGAACTTCTGGATCATGCGCATAAACATGTTCTTACTTCCTTCCCCGAAGAGCAGGTTTTTTGCAAGCTGCTGTGTGATCGTACTTGCACCACCTTCACGCCCCAGGTAGAATACAGCGCGTGCAGAGCTTTTCGGATCGATGCCGGAGTGATCATAAAAACGTTCGTCTTCAGTGGCGATCAAGGCCTTGATCACATTCTGCGAAATATCCTGGTACTGTACATTGATCCTGTCCTTTGTATAATATTTACCCATGAGAGAACCATCGGAGGCGTAAATTTCTGAGGAGGAAAGTACGGATGGATTTTCCAGTTCTACCAACGAAGGCAGTTTGCCGAAAAGGCCGAGGTTAATCGAAAGGATCAATACAATAAAAGCGGCCCAGCAGATGAAGAATACTTTCCAGAATATACTAACCCATTTTGTCATAAGATCTAGATTTTCCTGATGCTTTCGCAGCGTATAAAACTAAAAAAAATCCCTTTCCCGGTTTAATAAGATTAGCTAAAATTTACCAGGAATTGCCTGCTGTAGAAATTTAATATACTCATCGACATTTTTCTTTTCCTGAAGTACATCAAGATTAGTGCCCGACAGCAGGATAAACTTCCATTTACCTGCTGGTAACCAGGGGAATATCTCGGCTTGCGCCACTTTCCTTGTGTTTTCGAGATAATTTACCGCCGCACCTGCGTCAGGGAAGGAGTCGATGATCACCAGTTTAACATCATCATTCAGCGGCTTTATGGAAATTTCTAAAGGTGTGCTATAATATTTTTCCCTGTTGTATCTGTTCAATGCCTGCCGCGCTTCATTTACATAAACGATGTCAACTTTGTCCAGCACCAGCGCCACTTTTTGCGGTTCCGCTGCATTGAAACTATATCCTGCCGCCTTTTTCGTAATCTCAGGCGCTTTAAACTGTGTAGTATCCACCTGTTTGACAATCGTCTTTGGAGGAGCCGCTACTTCAGCCTGTGGTTTTGGAGCCTGCGTGATCTGTTGTTTTTCTTTAGGTATGTACAAATCCTCCACCTGGTAAATGCTATCTTCTTTCATCCTGGTTACCTGGAGATTGGTTAGATAATCCTCTATTTCGCCACGCCTGCTGAGTACATTTAAAAGATTTCCCGCCTTCATGATCAGGTTGGACTGAGGATAAAGACGGATCAGGTTATTGAGTGTCGACATGGCGAGACTGTCCTGGCGATTTTTTATATAGTAGACAGATTCGATGTACAAAAGTTGTGGCGTCCAGTAGTTTTCGCCATAGGTACTGTCCGCTTTCTTTTTTGCTTCCAGCGCCTGGTCGAATTTTCCTTCGATGAAGGAATTATAGACGTCTTCATAGCTTTTTGTCGCGGCGGTATTGAAAGCATTTTCATCTTTTTTCGCCTGTACGGGACTGTTAATATAACGGAGATACTTACCCGAACTGAAGTTTTTTTCAAGAAATCCCTTGTAGAAATTTGCCTTTGCGGTATTTCCCGCTTTCGCGTAGCAGCTGTACAAACCAAACAAAGCTTCTTCCTGCTTATTTGTTTCCGGGAACTTATTAAGCAGGTTCTCATAATTGATGATGGTTTCGTCGCAATCATCCAGCCTGTCTTTAAAAATCTTTCCTAATTGATAATAGCTGCTTTCCAAAGTATCGTTTGACACTTTAAGCGCTTCAGGCGTCAACGGAATATTTTCCATCAGTCCTTCAGATGTGATATCATCGGGAACTGTTTTTGCATTTGGTTTTGCATCACCATCCTCGCGCGTATTTATGGCGATGGCCTGCGTATTGATGGCTGTTATTCTTCGCCAGTTGTCCACATTAGGGCGGTTTCCCCATTTCCCCTTAAACATGCGATAACCCTGTGACCTGAGAGAACTGTTACTAAAATACCATTCGCCACCGCGACCAGCATTTTCAGCAAAAATATCTGCGGGAACATTTGCATCAAATGCACTGGGCACAGCTGCTGTGCCGGTAACAGGTGCTGCCTCTTCTTCTTTAAGACCCCTTTCTTTTCTTAGCTTTTTTGCAAGTACTTTGACATACTTTTTTCTTTCTTCTTCCGGCATCCGTGCGATATGCTGAAGGCTGTCTTCTACGCGAATATTTTCCTGGAGTTTAACAACTTCTCCTAGAATGGATTTACGATGTGCCAGCATCGCTCCATCCGGAATATCAGGTTGATCAAGATTTACACTGTCATATGCTGCATAAGCCGGTCCCCATTTCTTCATGCTGTAATTCAATTCAGCCATGAGAAGAAAAGACCTCTGTTTGTGCGCGTCATCGACGAGGTTTTCATTTATGCTTTTCCTTAAATATGCAACGGCAGCATCAGGTTGATGTCTCAGCATTTCCATTTGCGCAGCGGCATAGAAAATCATATAGCGGTATTCTTCATACCGGCTTTTTTTTGCCATACTGTTGAGTGCGGCAAGATTTTCTTTTATGCGTAGCTCTTCATTTTCACCGGTGACCAGCCTGATCTGGCTGATTCTTGCCCAGGCCTCCATGATCGGGTCCGTAGTATGTTTCATTGACCTGGCATACCAGTCTTCAGCCATGTCTTTTTTACCGGACCGTTCATACATCTGTGCAATGAGGTATTCCCAACGGGACTTTTCAGTATTGCTTTCTGCATTATCCAAAGCCTCTTCAAGATGAAACGCTGCGCTGTCATAAATCTCCTGTTTATAAAACCATAATGCTTCCAGTTCTTCCAGATCAGGTTTTAATCTTGAAGGAAACTGAACATCGCGTCGAAGTGTTTCAAGCAGACCCCAGGATTCATTATAATTTCCTTTTTCGATCATAGTGCGTACATACCAGAGCAACGCATCATTTCTTTTAGGCTTGTTTTTGAAGGTATTGGCAAAGACGTTGTTTTTTTCTTTTGTTGAAATCGTATACACGTTTCCGGTAGCGTTCATATTACTGCCGATCTTCTTATCATATCCAAGTTCATCTTTGGTACGCGGCTGGAAAGCAAAATTGATGTACTGAAAAACGATGGCGGCTGAATCTAGGTTGTCCTGGTAAAAATAGGAGAGACCCATGAGCATATACATATCATCGACCCAATCGCTTCGCAGATCATGGAGCAGTATGCCATTGTTGGTTTTGTGAATTACTGAATCAAGCTCAGCTTTCTGGCCTTTGGTGTCCTGCAGGGAATAATTATAAAACGATAGGAGTTTGCTGAAATCGTCCTTGTACGACTGCTTGGCGCTGGTCACCACATCGTTCAGCTCGTTATAGGCGTTGAACTGGTAATTATAATGGGAGGTAACATTCTGGGTAAAACGCCTGAGTCCGCCGATTTTTTTGTCGGTATCTTTTTCAGATGCCAGTTTACGGTTCTCAAATTTTTTCGGTTTTTCCAGGTCGGATACGGACGCACCGGGTTGAGCAGACGAATAGCCGCCGCAATGAATTAATAGCCATATTGAAAATATCCGGAGATATGATCTCTGTATCAATACGTTAACATTGATCCGCACGTAGAGTAAACTGATTTTCCGCAAAATTATTTTAAAAATATCGCAAATATTTCGCTGTAACTTTATGAATTCCAATCTGAAAGCATATTTAACAGCGCATTGGGCAAGTGAAAATTTTATGCCAGTTGCGGCCGCGTAACCGGTTTTTTGTTGTTAATTCGATTTTTCATTTGAAAGGTCAGGGAAAAATTATCAATTAGTAGGAAAAATGGCCAAATCCCAGGAGGAGTTATCCACATTAAAGCGTTTAAAGAATCATTATCGCCTTGTTGTGATGAATGATGATACTTACGAGGAAGTTGTTACGTTTAAGTTGAACCGATTAAGCGTTTATATCGCTTTGTGCACAATTTTTGTGGTGTTGGTAGGTCTTACGGTGTCCCTGATTGTTTTTACCCCATTGAAGTATTATATACCGGGTTATGGCAGCCAGGCGGAGCGGAGAGAGATGATTCAGCTGAAAATCAGGGCTGATTCGCTGGAGACACAGGTAAAATACAAAGAGGCTTACTGGAATAATGTGAAAAATGTTTTATCGGGACAGGTGCCTGTCAATCTGGATACTACCCAGATCAATGTACCTGAAGCAGAAAAGAGCGTCGATTAAATCCAAAATTGATACATTAAAATCTGAAGCCATGTTTAACTCAAAATCCAAATCCGACTCAGGGTCAGTTACATCATTCTCTTCAAGTTCTTCATCCTCCTCTTCATCATCACCGGCGGGTAACAGCCTTATCGGCGTAGGTACCACCATCAAAGGCGATATTGTAAGCAATGGTGACGTGCGTATAGATGGTATTCTGAAAGGAAACATCACCGGTTCTGCAAAAATTCTGATCGGCCAGGACGGGCTGGTAGAAGGTGATATCGAAGGCCAGACTGCCGACATCCTCGGGAAAGTGACAGGTAAACTCGTAATTAAGGAATTACTTAATCTTCGCGGCCAGGCTCATATCCGTGGAAATATTCACGCCGGCAAGTTACAGATCGAACCAACAGTTACCTTTAATGGTCAATGCCATATGGGTAAGGAAGCCAGTGTGGTGGAATTGCCAAAAGCTGAGGAAGCAAAACATGCCATCGCCAAATAATCAAAAAGACAACTCAGGCAATCGTAATAAGTTACTCTTTCGCTATGCCGGTTTGGCCACTCAGTTCCTGGTGTCCACCGGCATAGCTGTTTTTATCGGTTATAAGGCTGATCGTTGGTTATCTATCAGGTTCCCGGTATTTGTTTGGTTATTACCTTTGATTGTTATTGCAATCACTATTTATAAGGTAGTGCGAGATACATCAAAAGAGTAAGTATGGCAGCCCGGAAATCCCTTTCCCCCTTAATCATTCTTTTTGTTTTACTGAATATGCTCTTTATCGTTTTCAGGAGTTTCCTGGAAAAGAAAGGGTTTAATGTCGATGTGCTGTTGATTGGCAACCTTGTCCTCTGGCTGATCACTTTATTTTCAGCGGTGATGTTGCAGAAAGGACTGAGAGCAACTTCGACTGCGGGTTTTCTTCGATCGGTCTATGGATCATTTATGATCAAGCTTTTTCTAGTGGCAGCATTGGTATTCGGATACCTGATGCTGAATAAAGAGAATTTTAATAAGCCGGCCATATTTAGCTGCATGTTCCTCTACCTGGTGTATACTTTTATTGAGATCCGCGGACTATTAAAACTTTCGAAGCAAAATCCGGATGCCTAAAGAGGAAAAGCCGTTAGACACACTTGCCAGATACCTGCCGGAAGGAACCTACCCGATGGTAGAGCAGTTTCTGCATCAGCACAAAATTCACCTCACTATTACGCGTGAACGAAGTTCAATACTTGGCGACTACCGGCATGCTGTAAACGGTAAAAATCATCGCATCTCTGTGAATGGCAACCTGAATAGTTACGCGTTTCTGTTAACGCTTCTTCATGAGATTGCGCACTTGCTCACCTTTCAACAATATGGCAACCGGGTTCAATCGCACGGCAAGGAATGGAAAAAAGATTTTTCGCAATTGCTCCGCTATTTTCTGCAATCACACACATTTCCCCCCGATATTGAAAATGCTGTAAGGAATTCTTTGAATAATCCTGCTGCAAGCTCATGCGCTGATGATGACCTTACGCGTGTGCTTAGGCGTTATGATAAAGATGGCGATCAGCTTTTATTTGTAGAAGACCTGCCGCCGGCGAGTTTATTCAGGATAAAAGGTAATAGAATATTCAGGAAAGGAGAGAAGATCAGGAAAAGAATTCAATGTACGGAAGTGAAAACAGGGAGGGTTTATTTGTTTAGTCCGGTGTATGAAGTGGAAAAGGTTTGAAGTTGAAAGTTGAAAGTTTAAGGTTGAAAATTATTTGATGATTAAATCGTAGAGACGCCCTGCATAGCGTCTCTACGATTTAATCTTTATAATTGTCACAAGACTACAATGATCTTTTGTTCAGGGTTCGAAATTAATTTAGTCACTCGATGAATACAGTTTAGTCCGGTGTATGAAGTGGAGCAAGTTTAAGGTTGAAAGTTAAAAGTTGAAGGTTCAAGGCCCCCTGCCGGCACAGGTTATCAATGGTAAGTTATATGTCATCCTTCGCGAGTGACAAATTCAACTTTTCCTGCAAAATGCCATGCCTGCAATGATTGTTTAAATGTAGATAAAAGGCATGCCTTGTATCTGCATTTAGACTTTTGAACCAAACATATTCTAAATTCACACGCATACGCCGGCTGTTCCTGTTGCCTTTGTACTATTGCCTATTGCCTCTGCTGTCTTTTCATTCCGCTGCCCACTGCCAATTTACCTATATTTACCCCGTTATATCATTACCAAAACCAACCCGAATTATGAGTAAGATCCTGATTGCGATAGCATTGATTTTTTCTTTCAATATTGTCAACGCACAGACCGAACGTGGCGACTGGATGGTAGGGGGAGGATTGGAACTGAACACTTCAAAAAACAAAACTGTCTTTGTTTTCAATCCCAATATCGCATGGTTCATCGCTAAAGATTTTGCACTCGGCGCACAGTTTTCTTATAGTTATTTAAGTCTTGGCGATAACAGGATCAATACTTACGGAGCCGGGCCTTTCATCCGTTATTATATCCCAACAAAAAATGTAAGACCGTTTCTTCATGGTGATGTCGATTTTCAAACCAATAAGATCAAGAACAATACGATCACAACCACTGAAAATGCTTTCAGCTTTTATATTGCCGGCGGTGCTGCATTTTTTATCAATGAAAGTCTTGCTTTCGAATCAAAAATTGGCTACCGATATACTGATCTGAAAAATCAGAGTGGTGCTGGCGGAGTTGGTTTGAGTCTCGGCTTCCAGGTATATATCAATCGGAGACAGGCAGAAGCGGCAAGGTCGACGATTAATGGTAAATGAGGTTTAACGTATAACGTTAAACTTCCCGTATCATCCACACATCACACCCATGATGCCCGGAATTTCCAAGTGGTTTATCGAGAGCGATGAAGCCGAATTTCTGGTAATTGGAAATGGCTTTTCTCAGTTCGGGCATCGTTTCGAGGTAGATCTTTTTGAAACCATGCTGGCGTGCGAGAGCAAGGCATTCTTCCATCAAAGCTGCACCCAGACCGAAGCCGCGGGCTTCAGGAATAAGATACATTTTCACCAGTTCGCAGGTATCTTCCGGTAATCCGTCTGTAGGAAATATTCCTGCGCCGCCCTGTATGACTTGGTTCTTTTCAGCGATCAGGTAAGCGGATTTCTTCGCCTGGAAGAGTTCGTATAAATGATCCGTGGTTTCATCATAATACACTGTTCCTGGTTTATTGGCACCGAACTCAGCGAGAGAATTTCGAATGATCGCAGCGATGGCAGCATTGTCACGCGCTTCAATTGGTCTGATACTAAATCCTGAAACGGGCTTGATCTTCATGTGACGAAGATACTGGAGGTAGAACGTAAAACGTTCAACGTAAAACGTAAAACGTTCAACGTAAAACGTAAAAAACCGCTCCCAAAAGGCAGCGGTCTTTTCTGACGGTTGATTATAGAAATTATTTCGGCTGATAGACGCCCACCAGTTTGATCTCCATTCCTGTTGAGTTATCAACAAGAGATCCTTTGAAACTGGTTTCGGTTAATTCTTCGATGGTAAGTGTTTGTGGATCTTCATCCGCGGGATCAATGATCACTTTAGTATCATTTTCCACCAGTTGCCAGGTTCCGGTAGTCACAATATCGTTTGCACTGCATTTTACAGTGTTTTCTGTGAGAACGAAAGTACCGTCGGAATTAAGGGTGAATATGTTATCCTGGGCACACGCTTCGATTTCGTCGTCAAAAACGCTTTGGGAAAGTCCACCCACGCTGGCGATCAGGTCTGTTTGGATCCACGCGCGGACAATCAGGTCTTTTTTTGTTTTTGGTTTATCCTGGTCAGGGTTTTTATCCTTGCTGCAGGAACCTAAAGTGACGATAAGAACGAGTGCGGGAATCAGAGCCCGGGTTTTTAGATTGAATTTCTTCATGGTATCAGATTATAAAATAGATGAATGCTTTCGGTAAAGAAATGCAAATTCATTGAACATCAGTGTAGTTTTTTTCCTCAGCAAATCCAGGCCATCACCGTATACAAAAGCGAAATCGCTGCAACGATGATGAGGATAAAAGGACGATCTGCGTGTTTCATAAAGCCGGATATTAAAATTTAGTTAGTGAGTACGTAAACTGAACGAAGCTGGCAGAAGAAAATTGTGATTTTCCTAATTTTAACGCCTTTTTCATTGGCAACGTTATAATACGCACGTAAAATGGTGTTTATTAATGTGATAATTTTTAGAAATTCAACGCTGTGAGAGAAAAAATCATGCCAGTGATTTTACGTGGAAGGTTTTAAGTTGGAGGTTATAAGTTAGGCCCTGTGATTGGGCCTTATCTCCATTGTATTAAACCGTTTCGGTTTGCGGAAAAACTTCTTTAATCAGGTAACAAATTTGTAAGCAAAATTCCAGACTAAACCATTTAAAAAGCCCGACCGTTTGCTCTTAGGCTTACTTAAAACATAGAACCTAAAACTTACAACTTTACTTCACCTGAATATGTTCCACTCCACTCCAGTCGTCCGGAACGCCATGATTGAGAAAATTCAGCGCGTTGGAAATAAATAATTTAGCCGCATGATCCGTGGGGAAATATTCCATCCCTGCCCGGAAGGAACTGATAGCGGATTCAAATGAACGGTTCAGGTAAAGATGCATCCCTTCCGTGAAGTAGGGCAGGGTAATGAGTTTATCATTCTTTTCATCGGCTTCGTTGCCGCTGAAGCACTCATGAATATTGATCGCCTCGTGTTTACCTTTCAGCCTTACGCGACCCAGGGGTCTGAAATGAAAATGACTGTTGTCAGCGATGTGCTGAAGGGTCGCTTCACTTAATATAATGCTGGATTTATAATACTTGGTCAGGCTTTCAATCCGGGAAGCGGTATTAACCGTATCCGAAATAGTGGCAGCGTCCATCCTGTCCTGGTCGCCGGTGATTCCCATAATCAACGGGCCCGTATGCATTCCGATCCCGATCCTGATCGGGTCCCGCCCGCTCATTGTCCATCGCTCATTAAAATTCCTGACCTGGACTTCAATTTCCACTGCGGCAGCCAGGGCATCTCCCGGGCTGCCCGGAAAAATGGCCATGATCGCATCACCTAAGTATTGATTGATAAAACCGGAATGGCTCCTTATTACCGGACCCATCATGAGATTAAAGTCACACACAAAATTGAAATTCTCTGCCGGCGTCATCTTTTCCGCGATTGTTGTATATCCGCGGATATCAGTAAAAAGTACGGTCACGATTTTTTCAACCTGGTCGCCTAACCGAACATCAGTTATTACCTCCCGGCCAAGCGAACGTAGAAATTCAAACGGCACAAACTTTCCGGCGGCGGCATAAATTTTTCGCATGGCTTCTTCCTTCTCCCGCGATTCCTGGATATTCTTTTCATACAGCATTGCACTTTCTATTGTGGTAGAAGATTGTTGGGCAAGTGTTGTCAGAAGTTTCAGGTCATTCGCATGATACAGGTCAGCTTCTGTGTGCGCCAATACAATCGCACCCATCACCCTACGGTTAACCTTAAGCGAAGAAAAAATCAATGAATTGACTTCTTCCGCAATTATGCCGGTTTCTTTGAGTTCACTAAGATCGCTCATGATTTCGGACTGACCATCCAGTAAAATATTCTGCAGCATCTGGTGATACTCTAACACAAGTCTTTTATTCACCAGCGGCAGACCTTCCGATGCAAGAATATTCAGCTGCTTTGTTTTTTCGTCCCAGATAATTATCCATCCTGCTGCGAAACGAATAACATGACCTGCTTCTTCAAGGGTAATCTGTGCAATTGCGGCAGGTTCAATAGCCTGCGCCAATTTCCCCGCAAAATTGAACATCAGGTTAACTTCCTGGTACATATTCAGTACTTCTGCACCTAGTTTCTTTTTTTCCTGTTCCTTGTTCACGATCATCCGAAGCATGTCTGCTACCAGCAATGCCTGTTCATTGCAGGTTACCCATCCCAGTAAGCTGCTGTCTGATTCTATCGGAATTTTTTCAGCATCGGTCGAATCCGGCAGACCGAACAGAGCTATTCCCTTCGCATCTTCTATATATAGTGAAGCACCGGGCAAACCCTGGAAGTGATCCAGCAGCCTGCCGAGTTCTTTATTCGACTGAATGATGTTTTTAAGACTTAGTTTTCCCATGTTTCAATATATCTGGCTATTTCAACCGTTCAGCTGTAAAACTTCCCTCGCTTTTATCAGCAGGCTTTCCGGATCGAAAGGTTTTGTCATATATACATCAGCACCTACTTCTGATCCTTTTTGCCTGTCAAGTTCCTGGCCTTTTGCTGTGAGCAATACGATAAATACCTGGTTCATGCCCAGTTCTTTTTTCACTTTTCTGCAAACCTCCATTCCATTCATCCGGGGCATCATTACATCAAGGAAAACCAAATCCGGCGTTTCCCTCCGAATCAGGTCGAGGGCTTTTTCTCCATTATCAGCTGTGAGGAATTCAACACCATCATCTTCCAATTCCTCGAGCGTCTGTTCAATCAGCATCCGGATATGTTGTTCATCATCTACGATCAGAATTTTTTTACTCATGTATTCGTGTTTCTTTTTAGTTGTCAGTTGTTGGTTGTAAGTCAGGCAGCAGTGCGCAGGCAGCAGATACATTCAAACTCACCTGACATATTCATATCATTTGAACTTGAAAACCTCAATCGCTTTATCCTGATTATTCCTTTTGCTTTTGTTTCTTATTTTGCCTTTTCCTGACTGTTTTATTTCTTTTCTCATTTCAGTTTTTTGTTTTTCCCAAATACGCCTGATCTCCCAATCGCCGTTTGTTCCTGTTGCCTGTTTACTATTGCCTGTATTCTGTCCCCTCTCTTTTATTGGTATACTAAAAACAACACATTTTCCATTCCTTTTTCCAAACGCAAACTCTGCGTCAGATCATGCTTTTCTGAAATCAGGGAATTCAGAATGATGATATCCGGTTGCGTATCCATAGCTTTTGTAACGAGTTCTTTTCCGTCAGATTCCACCACCTGGTATCCTTTACTTTTCAATACATCAACAAGCGTACGTACTGTCGTCTGATCTTCATCAACAACCAATACTTTTTTCCTTGATTTGCCTTGCTGTAGTAATGAATCTACTTCATTGAAAAGAATTCCGGTATCGATTGGCTTGGTGAGATACCGGTCTACCCCGATTCGAAAACCGCGTGCTTTATCCTGAACAATTGACAATACGATGATCGGGATATCAAGTGTCTGCGGATCATTTTTCAATACTGCCGCAACATCAAATCCGTTCATTTCCGGCATCATGACATCCAGTATCACGAGGTCGGGGCGGTTGGCACGGATGCTTGCCAATGCTTCCTTTCCATTTGTCGCCTCTTCAATCAGGTACCCCGCATCACTGAGTTCCTGGTACAGTAAAGAGCGTATCGAATCATCGTCATCAACAATCAATATAGTGGACGTTTGGGTTTTGTTGTTCAGCCGTGATTGTGCCATCTGTTCTTTCAGCTGAGCAACGAGATCGTTTAATGGAACAGGTTTCAGCTCTTCATTTACTTCAATAGGAATAGAAAACGAGAATGTACTGCCTTTGCCGATCTCGCTTTCCAGCCAGATCCTTCCTCCATGATGTTCGATGATTTCCTTACAGATCGGCAGACCGAGGCCGGTTCCCTTAGGCTTATCCGTTAGTGTGTCTCCCACCTGCCGGAACTGTTCGAACACAGCATTATGATCAATTGCGGCAATTCCGATTCCGGTATCAGTGACGTCGACAATGATATCTGAATCAGTGCGGCTGACCTTACATGTTACTATGCCCTGGTCGGTGAATTTTACGGCATTGGACAAGAGGTTAACAACCACCTGTATAAGTTTGTCGCGATCGCCGCGAATTTCAGGAAGATCTGATCCATATATTTTTTCAATTGCCAGACCTTTCTGATCAAACAACGCAGATGTTGCCGAAGATGCACGCTCCACAATTTCCGGGATCGATACCCATTCTTCACTCCACTCCATTTTACCCGCTTCGATTTTTGCCAGATCGAGTACATCATTGATCAGGTGCGTGAGCCTTTCACCTTCAGCTACAACAACATTCAGGTTTTCTGATACCTGCTGTATTACTTTTTCTGTTTTTGGATCTGATTGATTCGTGAGCGGAAATATTTTTTCTTCGAGTCTTTTCCTGATGATTTTTGCAAAACCAAGAACAGAAGTTAATGGTGTACGCAATTCATGACTTACTGTAGACAGAAATGCACTCTTTGCTTCATTGGCTTTCTCCGCAATCTTCGATGCTGTTTCCGCTTCAAGTTTTGCCAGTTGAACTTCTTCGAACAGTCTTGCATTTCGAAGGGCAACTCCTACAGACGCGGCAATAGTAGATAACACGCGTTGATCATTTTCAGTAAACCGGTTTTCCTGTTCAGTTGATTGAACACTGAGTACGCCGATAATTTTATCACCGTCAGGAATGGGAACACCGAGATAGGAAGCTGCAGGTAAGCCAACACGTTGAAAACCCAGGGCAGTTGTTGAACTTTCAATTTCACTATTCAGTAAAAGCGGCTCTCCTGTGATCAGTACCTGTGAAGTAAGGCCCTCTCCGATTTTGCGCGGATTCATTACTTCTCCATATTGATAAGGGAAAAAGATGGTTCTTGTTTTTTCATTCAGCAATGCCAGGTAAACAATATTTGCATTGAACAGCTCTTTCATCTGGTTCCCGACACGTGCGATCAGCTCGTCGGCGTTGAGTTGAGATGCCAGAGTCTTGCTCACATTATTAACTGTCTGCAATTCTGCACTGCGTTGTTTTGCCTGGTTGAGCAGGCGGTTGGTTTCTTCAAAAAGTCTTGCATTCTGCAGGGCAATACTTAAACTGTTCGACAGTGTTACAAGCATTTTTACATCTGAATCAGTGAATGCGTTTTCTTCATCGAGGTTCTGCAGGCTGACGATCCCTGTTACTTCATTACCCTCAAACATCGGTACAAATACTGCGGACTTTGCACCCTGGCCAACAAAAATCGGGTTTACAAACTTCTCTTCATAATCCCGCATGCCGCTGTTGATCAGCAGCATTTGTTTTGTTTCAATGATGTGTTTGCGTATGCCGTATGGTTCACGTGCAGCCACCTTACTTCTATCGCCTTTTTCGTATGCATAACGATCTTCGATAATATTCGCCTTGCGGTCATAAGTAACGATGTCGACTACCTGCGCGTTGAATACTTCACGCATTTTTTCGCCCACCATTTCATAGATCGATTCTGCATTCATCTCACGAACCAAACCTTCCTGAACTTTGTTGATCGTAGCAAGCTCTGCTGTTCGTTGTTCTGTTTCTTTCAGCAGGCGTTTCGTTTCATCGAACAGTCTTGCGTTCTGAAGGGCAATGCTAAGACTGTTCGAAAGGGTAACAAGCAATCGCAGATCTGATTCACTGAATGCATTTTCCTGGTCGATATTCTGAAGACTGACAATTCCTGTGACTTCATTTGCTTCTATCAACGGAACAAAAACTGCTGACTTCGTCATCTCACCAACGATCACTTCATTACCATAGAACGCCGCATGTCTTTCCATGTCTGAATTCAACAGCAACATTTGTTTACTTTCAATCACGTATTTGCGATATCCGTTCGGTTGCCTTGGCGCAAGCAATGTGCGGTCGCCTTTCTCAAAAGCATATTTGTCAGAAATGATGTTTTTGTTTTTATCATAAGTAACGATGTCGATCACCTGTGCGTTGAAGATCTCACGCATTTTTTCGCCGACAAGGTTATATATCGCCTGTTCGTCTATTTCTCTCACCAAACCTTCCTGTACCACATTAATCACACCAAGTTCGGCTGTCCGCTGTTCAGTTTCAAGAAGCAATCGTTTGGTTTCATCAAACAACCTTGCACTTTCCAATGCGACACTCATACTATTGGAGAGTGTCGTGAGCAGGCGAACATCCGATTCTTTGAAGGCAAATTCTTTATCGAGGTTCTGGAGGCTGATAATACCTTTTATTTCTCCGCCTGCAATCATCGGAACGAATACCTGCGATTTGGGTTGTACTCCATACATTACTTCATTTCCGAATTTCTTCGATTCCTCTGCTACGTTTTCATTGTGTAAGAGTACCTGCCTGGTTTCGATTACATGTTTTCTGAAACCAGATGGAATACGAGCGGGCAGGGTGGTACGATCGCCATTCTCATATGCGTAGCGATCTTCAATAAGGTTTGATTTTGAATCGTAGGTAACGATATCTATTACTTGAGCATTGAAGATTTCCCTGATCTTTTCTCCCACTAAATCATAAATCTCCTGGATATCCATATGCGCAACCAGCCCTTCCTGTACACTGTTGATCACGGCAAGCTCGGCATTGCGTTGTTCTGTTTCTTTGAGAAGCCTTGTGGTTTCATCAAACAGGCGTGCGCTTTCCAGCGCAACACTCATACTGTTGGACAGGGTGGTGAGCAGGCTATGGTCGGATTCACTGAAAGCATATTCCTTATCAAGGTTCTGCAGACTGATAATTCCTTTCACTTCATTGCCCGCAATAAGTGGAACAAGGGCGGCGGATTTTGGTGTCTCACCAAAAATGATTGCATTATCATATTTCGCGGCAGCGGATGAATAGTTGGCATCAATAAATATCGGCTGCAAGGTTTGTATGATATGCTTGCGGAATCCACTGGGTGTTCTGGGACCTATCAGAGAACGGTCACCTTTTTCATATGCATAGCGGTCCTCGATGGTGTTGGAATCTTTATCGTACATAACAATATCGATCACCTGTGCATTGAATATCTCCCTGATCTTTTCTCCCACGAGATCAAAAATTCCCTGCATATTCATTTCCCTCACCAATCCATCCTGTACACTATTGATTACAGCGAGTTCCGCATTGCGTTGTTCCGTTTCTTTCAGCAATCTTGCCGTCTCATCAAACAACCTTGCACTCTCTAATGCAACACTCATACTATTGGAAAGTGTATTGAGAAGGTTATGATCTGCATCTGAAAAAGCATTTTCACGGTCCAGGTTTTGCAGACTGATCACCCCCTTAACTTCATTCCCGGCGATCAAAGGGAAAAAAGCAGCTGATTTCGGAAGATCTCCGACGTGTACGGAATTATTTGCTGCTCTTGCAGCGGCTTCAAAATTATCAGTTACAAAAATGGGTTGCCTGTTTTCAATCACCAGTTTCCGGAAACCTTCGGGTTTGCGTGCGCCAACCAGTGTGCGATCACCTTTCTCAAAAGAATACCTGTCTTCAATCTGGTTCAGCTTGGAATCATACATCACAATGTCGATCACCTGCGCATTGAAGATCTCGCGGATTTTTTCACCCACGAGATCAAATATGCCCTGGATATTCATTTCGCGTACAAGACCATCCTGCACTCTGTTAATTACATCCAGTTCGGCATTGCGTTGCTCAGTTTCCTTCAATAGTCGTTTTGTTTCATCGAAACGACGCGCGCTTTCCAATGCAACAGTCATACTGTTGGCAAGTGTCTTCAGCAGACTGATATCTGATTCCGTATACGCATTTTCGCGTTCCATATCCTGCAGGCTGATCATTCCGCTAACCTGGTTATTTACCATCATAGGAACAATCACAATCGATTTTGGAACCTCACCAATCAGAGCGCCGATATTTTTTTGTCTGGCAATTTCGTCAAGGTTGGAATTGATGACCATTACTTCACCGCTTTCTGCGACTTCTTTTCTGAATCCCTGCAGGGGGCGGGGGCCGAGCTTCGTGAGATCACCTTTTTCAAAAGCATACCTGTCTTCAATGGTGTTGTTTTCTCTGTCGTACATCACGATATCCATAACATCAGCATGGAAAATTCCCCTGATCTTTTCACCCACCAGGTCAAATATTCCCTGCATACTCAGTTCGCTTACCAATCCTTCCTGCACACTGTTGATAACGCCTAATTCGGCATTTCGCTGTTCTGTTTCTTTCAATAATCTCTTAGTCTCATCAAATCGTTTTGCACTTTCCAACGCAACGCTCATGCTATTGGAAAGGGTTTTGAGCAGGTTGACGTCACTCTCAGAAAAAGCATTTTCTTTGTCGAGGTCCTGCAGACTGATCATTCCCGTCAGTTTCTTGTTGGAGATCATTGGAACGATTACAACAGATTTCGGAATTTCTCCGATAACGGCAATGACATTTTTTTCCTTTGAAATCCTGGCTACATCTTTATTTAGCAATACAACTTCGCCGGTTTCAGCTACCGATTTTCTGAAACCCTGCAATGGCCGTGGTCCCAGTAATGTAGTATCGCCTTTTTCGTATGAGTACTTGTCCTCTATAACCCGGGAATTTTCGTCGTAACTAACGATATCGATCACCTGCGCATGAAATATTTCGCGGATTTTTTCACCGATCATCCGGTAAATGGAATTAATGTCCTGTTCGCTTACCAGGCTTTCCTGCACTTTGTTGATTACCGCAAGCTCTTCTACACGTTGTGACAGCTGTTTGGTGCGGTCGTTTACTATTTTTTCAAGCTCACGATGCTGTTCATGCAGGTGTTTTGTGCGCCAGCGAACGAGTAAAGAAATCAGTGCGATTGCCGCTATTGCATAAATAGTCCATGCCCACCAGGTGAAATACCAGGGTGTAGTTATGATAAAAGTATAACTGGCTTCTTTACTGATGGTGCCATACACATTCTGTGCACGAACGCGGAAGGTATATTTTCCCGAAGGCAGGTTGGTGTATTCTTTATAGTTGCTATTGCTGAAACTGCTCCAGTCGTCATCATATCCATCAAGCATGGTCTGGTATTCAGTTCTTGTTTCATTATCGTAATACGGAGCGGTAAAATCGAACCTGAGTGAATTGTTTTTGAAAGGGAAGTGTAATAACGACCCGGATGTTTGATGCAGTTCCGGATTATAAGTGGTTTTACCGTTTCTGACAAAGCGAAGAATCGCGGGGAAACTATTGTTCTCTTCCGCTGCAAGTTTAGAATCATACCGGATCATAGCATCAGTTGCGGCCAGCCAGGAGATGCCATCCTGGTCATGATAAATCTGGGCGATCGAATATTTCGCCAGCGGTTCCATACTGGTGCTGTCGATAGAGTAGCCATTTCCGTTAGGCGTGAGTATATTTGTCCGATGGCCGATTCTCAACCAGATACGGCCTGCTTTGTCAGTACCAATAAGAGATTCATTTATCCCACCTCCCCTGGGATATATTCCCAGTAGGGTGTCCTGGTAAAAGTTCTCCGTTTTGTAGTTAAAACGATAAAATCCGGAATCACCTGTAAATATCGGATGGCCTAGCAGGCTGGTTGTAATACCAGGCAACTTGCCGAAACCGTTTGAAGCATCGTATTTTTTTACTTTCAGATCGGTTTTTTTTGGCTTTCCAGTCAACGGAAATTGAACCCGGTACACCGCACTGTTTTGCGTTCCGGCCCAGCATTCTCCCGGATGATCAATGTCTTCAGAAAATGTCCATACACTTTCATTTATACCAGGTGCTGATCCGAGTAATTCCCATTCAGCACTTCTGATAGTACTGTCCCTGTAAAAAATAAAAAAGCTCTCATTTGACCCCACAAAAAGCAGGTTCCGGTTAGCCTTCGGTCTAAAAATAACCAACGTTGAAAAATCGCCGCTTACTGATTCCCTGATTGTTTTGACTTTCCCGTTTTTTAAAGAGTAGAACCCATCATTGGAAACCAACAATTGATCCCGGTCAACGTGCAGATCAAAAATCTGGCTTTGAGGGATAGCAGTAACCCTTTCAAATGCCTGCTTTTCTGGATTTAGTTTTAATAACCCCGATGCCACACCGGTATATAAAGAACCTTCGAATCTCGTCAGCGACAATGGAGATGAAGTAATTCCCTGGAGAGATCTGAAATAAGTAAAAGGACTGCTGAGCTTGACCTTTGAAATACCTACGTCGTGGCCAACCCAAAGATTTTTATCCCGGTCGATTAACATGGAATAAACAAGGTCATCGGCCAGACCACTTGTTTTGTTGATTCTTTGAACAATTTTTCCTGATTGATCAATTATGATAATACCAGCCCCGATGGTTCCCAACGCATATGTTTTATCGGGTAAAAGCATGGCCTTGTATACTGAATATTGCGTAATAATTTCATTCGCTTCGGAGCTGAATCTTTCAAAGGTTTTTCCGTCGAACAGGTAAAGTCCTGCATTGAATAAAGCAATCAGAAATTTTTTATTACCCTTACCATCATCAAACGGTAGCATTACCTGCATCCGGTCTTTGCCTATAAATTCACTTCCCGGGATCAACGTAAGGCTGTCATTGATCAGCTTATACAATCCTTTGTTTTGCTCATGAACAAAATATTCACCGTTCACGAAAAAACTATACATAAAAGAAGTGGTTGGGGTCCACACTTTTACCCTTTTGTCAGGAGACACCCGAAACAGATGGGACCGAACCTGGAAATAAGTACCCTGGGGTGTAATTTGTATTGAGCGTACATCCTGGAATTTCCGGTATTGTTCAGGAACTAAATTCAGTAATGAAGACTTTTTATTGTTTCCAATGCTGTCTTTAATGAGATATCCAAAATCACCACTGGTGCCATAATACAATACGCCGTTGCTATCTGCTTCCAGTGCACGATAAACGCTGGAAACTACTTCTCCCGGTAAGTTAAGAGCCCGCCACCTTGATCCGTCATATTGGAAAATATCCAGTGTTCCCCCGAAGTAAAGAAAGCCCTGTTTATCCTGGGTGACAGCCCACATCTGGGAATTGGTGAGTCCGTTGACAGTGTAATCATCGATTTCAGGCACACCTCGTTCATTTTGAGATTGCCCGAAAGTGTTCAGCCTCGAAAAAAGACAACCAATTACAATAAAATACCTGATAAACTTCGCTCTGCGAATGAAAAAACTAATGCTTGTTGCCGGCATGGAAAATTTAGTCTTTAGAAAAGAATGGTGGAAGTAAATCGGGAGGCTTTCACCGGCAACGGATAGACAGAACGCGATGCTGATACAGCGTTTGTAAATATAGGTGATTTAAAATGCAATTCACAGCGATTCCGATGCAGAAAAGTTTGCCCTTTTCGGCAGTTTCGTAACACTAATGACAGCTTATAGAAAACTGCAATTGAACCGGCAAAGAACTTTCTGTGATTTTGACTGTAAAGGATTTGATTGACAATCAACGGGCGGGCCTGATCAATGAGAATTTATTGTCATACAAGCCAATGAGTATGCCCTCTCCATTTTTATCGACTTTTAAGCCTCCATACCTTGCGCTGTCGTAGTCCGCTAGTCCTTCCTGGAAAAAATAGCTGTCGGCTCCAACCTTTACGAACATGTCTTTAACAACGGTATAGCGTAAGGGAAGTTCTCCTTCTGCCAACGGTTCCGGTTTTTCCTGAACCCTGATCTTTTTTGCAACACCATTTGAATCAGGTACTATTACAAAATAGCCCTTAACAGGAATAGAATCGTGATTTTGTGACCTGCTGATTGCATAATCCAGGCGCATATAGTCGCCCTGGAAAAGAGACCTGGGATCAACAGGTGCGAGCTCAAGTAAAACAATTTTACCGTTTTTTAAAGTTTGCTCTTTCTGATATACACTCCATGCAAAAAAGGCAAGAACCAGTACCAGGTTGATCGCGATCAAAAAGAGGTTACGCTTTTTCATCGGTTATTTTTTGTGAACGGATAAACAGCCATAACAGGCTTATGACAATTCCTGACAAACATAGAATACCAGATTTGACAAGCAGAGTTAAACGGAGATCGTAATAATAACGAGATAGTCCATACAACAGGAACACCAGGCTGATGACCAGTTCAGTGATCAAACCATAATGAAAACAAAGAAGTATGAGTAACAACGCTCCGGAAACATAGCTTGCAAAAAACAGCGGTACGGCGATGAGCGCAAGAAAAGCCATTACGATCATTATGTTGCGAAACTTTACTCCAATCTCAAACATTAAATTGTACGCAGTAAAGCCGATGGCCAACCAGATGGCGACAGATGCAATCCATTGCGTGCCTGTTCCAACCCTTGTGTTATAGTATGGATACTGGTGCAGGAAATAAAGACAGCCGACAAATGTGATAAAAAAGCCCGCCTGTAATGGCTTGAGCATCGAATTCAGTTTTTTTCCTGAGGCAAGTATGTCTGGCTCGTTTACAGTAAGCCATACCAGACCTGCTTCAATGAGTATCAACGGGAACTCAAGAAGGTCATTCCAGTTATTGACTGCGAAGTAGCCAATGAAAGCTCCGAGACTGAATAATGTTCCCAGGAAAACCGGAACGAAGCGATCAGAAAAAATAATTGCTGAAAGACCACAAAAGAAAATGCAATATATCCAGATGATCTCTTTATCCAGCATCTGGTAAAGGCCCAGGCCAAGCAAAAAAGTACCAAAGATGAAGAAACAGATGATCGCTGTATCCAGCACAAGGTTATCTACCAATCTGCCAATGACGAGGCTTGCTGCTACCGAAACCAGGCCGATCACAACACATGCAGCATCGGATTCGAAAATATTAATCATGGCCAGGAACCCGAATAGAAACGAAGAGCCAAGAATTCCGCCGAGAATAGACAGCACTTTAATGATGATCTGTGAGTATGCAGATTGAATCTGGTTATTGGCTGCAACAATTTCGGTTTCATTGACAAAAAGATCCTGTCTTTCTGTTGCCCGAAGATTCGATAAATATGCTGTTAACTGATCAGGTTTCAATGTTCCATTTTTTATGTAACTGAACTAGTTTGATGATGAGAGCTGTTATGCCGGCGACAAAAAACAAGCTCACAAACAAAAAAACAGCAGCAGATCCGTTAAATGATTTAAATATCCACGCTGACAAAATGCAGATCAGGGCAAATCCCATAATTGCAAGTGGAAATATCGATTTTTCAAATATGCTCCACGCGAAAATCAATGGAAAAAAAACAAGTCCAAACACAAGAGAAATTACAGCATGCATCCCTGGTGTACTATAAATCCCTGATATGATAGCTACGGTCAGAAAGTACAAGGCACCGGATAATACCAGGTGTATAAACCATGGGGGCTTTAGTGCTATTATTTTCCTGCGACTGAGCCACTCCGTTAGAATGCAGATGTATATGTTAACGATGAAAAGAATATTTAGCTGCGCTCCATCTTTCCATATGCGGCTGTCCTGTATGAAATAAAAATAAACTGTGAGATTAATCAGGAAAACTCCGACGAGCCAGAGCGGAGGGAAGGACGATGCGAGGGTCCATACAGCAATACATATCAACCAGACAAGAAAATAATCATAAGTATCTGCACCGGTCTGGTAAACCTGTCCAAATACGGCCCATAGTGTCCCGACAAGCAATGCTGTTGCCGTCAGGCAGATTCGTTTAACCAATGGCGTGGTGCGTTTAAGAAATACCGGGATGATACCCGCAATGATTAATAAGATCAGGATGCCGAATTTCTGGAAGGGCTTCATATCCTGCCAGTTGTAGGCAAAAAAGAAAAATACGCCTGCAGTAAATAATCCTATTCCCAACGCCGATAAAAAGTATTCGAGAAATTTTCTCCAGCTGGATGCTGTTGCGCGAATTTCATTATCCCTGAACGCGTTGTTGATCTCAACCGGCGTCCAGTTGCTGAAACGGGAAATTATATGGATAAGGTTTCTACTGAGTTTAGTCCCAGGCATCGGGTTGAGTTGTGATTCTAAAATAAGAAAGAATTATTGGGAGGGAATTGATTAAAGTCAAAAAAGTTCGGTTCAGAAAAGTTGTCGGTTGTCGGTTGTCAGGAACAGCCTGTTGATCGTTTATAAGGCCGCGGGAAGCAGATCGGTGCAGAGCGTTTAATTGAACGCAATCAGTTTGGTTTAAGGCAGCAGGCATCCGGTAACAGATATACTCGAATAGAGTACTGTTTACGAAAACTGCCGAGATCGTAGAGCTGGCTTTCCGTTTTTTTTATCATAATATATAATGTGAACAGCAGTCAATAATTCCAGGAGAGCCGATCATTTGCCAGCTGTTTGAGATTGTGCAGGGAAGAAATTGCTCTATGCAAAGTCGGTTATTTTGCAGAGACAAGGATGCTTTGACTCTACAAAAAAACCAAACGAAAAATGATGAACGAAAAAAGTTGAACGAAAAACTATGAACTATACCTGATCGTCTTCACAAATTCCGGCTTCTTCCGGTTTTTCGAAATCTGCTCATAAGCATATGCCAATCCGATCAACCGGCCCTCATCAAGTGATCTCCCGAAAAAACAAATACCCACCGGGAGACCGTTTACCATTCCCAGGGGTACTGTGACTGAAGGATAGCCGGTTTTTGCCGCGAAAGAATATCCACCATAACCGGTGAATGCATCACCATTGACAAGATCGATATTCCAGCTGGCGCCATTTGCGGTTATACAAAGCGCATCGAGATTATTTTTATTCATCAGATCGGTCAGGAATTTTTTGCCGGTTGCCATTTTCGTGATGGCATCTGTATATTCTTTCGATTTCAGATTGCCCTTTGCTTCGCAGGCTATCAGAATTTCCTGCCTGAACCAGGGCATCGCAGATTCTTCATGGTCATTATTAAACTTTATAACATCTGCCAACGATTTAACTGACGCATCCGCGGTTTTTAAATAATGGTTTAAACCGTCTTTGAATTCATATTGAAGTACCAGGTATTCTGCGTCACCGAGTTTGTCATTTTGTTTGTCAAATGCAACAGGTACCAGTTTGGCTCCTGCAGTTTTCAGTTGACCGATGGCAGTATTGAACGCTTTATCAACCAACTCATGTCTTTTTACTGAAGGATCATAACCGATCCTTTTTCCCTTCAGAAAGTCTGCATCCAGGAATTGAGTGTAATCCGGAATTTTTTTTGATTTCAGGATGGATGTTGTCGGGTCCCTGGGATCATCACCGGCAATAGCAGTCAATAGTATCGCTGCATCAGTTACCGTGCGTGCCATGGGGCCCGCCGTATCCTGCGATTTCGAAATCGGGATAATTCCGGATCGGCTTACCAGTCCTACGGTTGGTTTTATGCCGACAATTCCGTTGATACTTGAAGGGCAGGAGATAGATCCGTCGGTTTCCGTACCAATGGCAACGGCACAAAGGTTTGCGGCTACAGCCGTACCAGATCCCGAACTCGACCCACAGGGGGAACGATCGAGAACATAAGGATTGAGTGTTTGTCCGCCTCTGCTGCTCCAGCCACTCGACGACCTGGAAGAACGGAAGTTGGCCCATTCGCTGAGATTGGTTTTGCCCAATATAACGGCACCGGATGCCCGAAGACGGGAAACCAGCCCTGCATCTTTTTGCGCTTTATGACCTGCAAGTGCAACAGAACCGGCAGTAGTCTGCATTTGGTCAGCAGTATCGATATTGTCTTTGATCAACACCGGAATTCCATGCATTTTGCTCCTGGTCTTACCCGCTTTTCTCTCCTGGTCAAGTTCATCTGCAATGGCCAACGCATCCGGATTCAATTCAATAACAGCATTCAGCTGGTATCCGGCCTTGTCGATTTCGGATATGCGTTGCAGATATAACTCAGTGATCTTTCTTGAGGTCAGTTCTCCTGAAGTCATTTTGCTTTGCAATTCATCAATGGTGATTTCTTCAAGGATAAAATCTGACCTGACAGGGGATTTTGTTTTATTAAAGTTTTTACTGAAACCTTCAGGCAAAAAACCAATAGCAGTGCCGGTGAGAATACTGTTCAGGATAAAATTTCTTCTTTTCATATTTGAATCTGGAAAGGTTGTTGGAGCAGATGGTTCTTCTAATTTACAGGAAATACGGGTGCTAAGTAAAGCCAGCTTTATTCAACAGCCTCAATGCGGAGGGAGCGCGGAAACAGGCCGCGGCTGCGCACTCAACAATGAAAAAGTCAGCCCATGGGATGTAGTGCTGATGGGCGGTAATGGGAACAGGCTATTTGCAAAGCCGGTATTTGATTGATGACCGGGCACTAACTCCTTACTGTTTTATAAGCAAGGGCAACAATTTCTTTAAGCAGCGGTTGTTTTATTTTTTTCAATTCAATCATGGTCCATCCTTTAATGCCCCAGTTTCCTTCAACAGGATATATTACAGTCGGATCGATCCTGCAATAAATAAATTGATCTTCAGGTTTTAGTTTTACGACTACCCGCTGTTTTATTTCATCCAGGGTCGCAAAAATTTTCTTCCTCGTCCGGTAAGATTTTTTTTCAAAATGAGGATGTTCTTCCGCTTCCGGAAGTTCCATCGCCAGTTGTGTGAAAAATTTTATGGAGGCCATTTCTATATGGGCTAAAGCCCAAAATTCAATATTAATTTATAATCCCCAGGCTGAATCCAGGGGCAATTGAAAATACATTTTTATCAGGGATACAATAAATCTTGTCGCAGTTAAAGCTGCATTTAACATGTGTGCGGGCTAACGCTCAGCCAATAATTGAAACTATTACTTACCTCATACCTTTGACCTCATTTCCGCCCTTCGGGCGGCTGGAAACAAAATGGTCCTACCGGAACATAACCTTGCCTCTGATCGCAATGTTATATGCATTTAACACTCGCGGAGGCTAACTTGAAAATTACCACTTAAAACCTTCCACTTTAAACTTTACACTTTCAACGGCTGTTCACTGCTTACTATCCGGGATCACCTGACTAAAATACACTGGTGCCGACTCTGATTTCAAAAAACCAATAATGGTCACCTGGATTTTTTTCAGCTCATCATTGTTGTAAAAGCTGATGGGCTCGGGCGTTGCAGATTCACTTCTCCAGAAAGGGTTCCAGTATAAAACAGACCGCGTGTCTTTACCTTCGGGTTGTTGCGCAGGATTTGAATAGTTGGCCAGGGGGAACTCATTGATTTTATTAAATCCTGGTAATGTGGAATTGGTCATGCCGTCAGCTGTTGGCATCCAGGAGCTTTTGGTGCCATTTCTATGTGTATAAATCAGGACCACAGATGCTGTCGTAGATGCATCTGCTCCCGATGCTCCGGAAAAAACACCTCTGGTTACTTTTACCATCGCAATATTACTCACTGGTATGGCGCTTACCATGTCAACATCGACTAAATTTTCATCTACATATACCGATGCTCTTCCCCCTCGTATAATCGGAACCCAATCGGCACCATCGCGCATTACCTGTAAACCCGGTACGCGGCCTTGCAGATATTGCAGAATATTCTGATAGTTGACCGCTGTTTTGTTGTCATTTACCATATCAAAAACAATCTCGTTATTTCGCCTGTACATGGGCGTTGATAACTGCTCGTTCAAAAGTTCCGTGGGCGTTTTCTTTTTGCCCTTAACCAGAACGGTTTCAAGACTTTTGATTTTTTCATCAACAACTTTGTAGTTGTCGTGCGCGAGAATGGCCCTGGCAACTTCAGGATCTGTTGGAATTGAACGATCCCGCGCCAATGCCTGGTAACCACTGCCCGGCAGTGGTAAATTGTATGGTGCTGTTTTGTTTAGCTGAACAAAACTTACTTTCAGGTTCTTCTTGTTGATCTTTTTATCATTCAGCTGATAATATACCTGCACAGAGTTTTCAAACAACATCCCATACAGATTAAACTGACCCTTGTCATCAGTTTGTACCAGCTGCATCTGTGATGATGAATCAGCATATTTAAAAATCAGGTTGAGTTCCATATTACCTGCCGGTTGATTGGACAATGTGGCAGTACCCTGGTAACTGAGGTAGGGTAGCGGTTTGAAATTAATCGAAGGGAATTTTTCATTAACAACATCTTCCCATTCAAAACGCTGCCATTCTTCCGTCATCAGAAATGCGTCCAGCGCGGCAGGACTTTTACCGGAAGCAAAAAATGATTCAGGTTTATAAATTTTATTCTTGGGAAAATCCGAATTCAGCCATAGCTGCCCATAGTAGGTTTGATCAATGGTGATCGGATCTGCACCAGCTTCTGAAATCAACACACTATAATGATCGAAACTCGTGTCCGGGAAAATGCTGATGCTGTTAGAGGCTCTTGCTTTATCTGTGAAGTCAGGTGAAGCTACAGCAGGAAATTTCATTTTCAGATTTGCAGCATCAATAAAACAAAGTCGCTTAATCAAAACTTTATTCGATGCGTCGAATACCGTAAGTTGAAAAACGCCATTCTCCATATCTTTCGTAGGAATGGTTGCCACGATACCAGATGCTGTAATGGCGCCATTGGCTTTATAAACAACAGTATTGTTAACTGTACCTACAATAAAACATGGTACAGATGCGACGGTGGGATTTACACTCCGTAAAGCATAATGTATTATTCCTTTGCCTGTGTTCAGTTGAATGCTCACCCCTGATGGTGCAGCAGCGGGAAGATCAACATAACTGCTTTTTCCAGCGCCATCCTCAACCACCACCTGGTATTGCTGATTCAGTTCGGGTGCCAAAAAGAAAAATCCAACATTGGGATCAAGTGATTCAAAAGTGGTTATTTTTTCCGCTGGCTTTGATTTCTCAATGACATAACCTGTCCAGGTATCCGGCAATTTTCCATCTGAAAAAAGTCGAACCGCAACTTTTGTATTTACTCCCTGGATAAAATTACCGGCTTCGGGAAAAGCAGCCGCTTTCCATACAGAAGTTTTATTCGGAATGAGTTGAGTTGTTGAAGATGGATTGTAAATGCGAAGAGGTTGGATATATTGAAACGCTTCGTTGAAATTGAGCATCCATTCAGTATATGCCCGGATATAATAAGTTGATTCAGGAAGTGAATCCTTCAGTTCGATGTTTCCGTTCGTTTCACCATCGAGTACTGGCAGAAATAATTTTGCGACTGTTTGTTTTTGTGCATCTAAAAGTTCAACATGTAACGATGTTGAGATGAAACTTTTCTGGTATCCTTCAAACACAATGGCTTTGAACCAGATGGTTTCCCCGGAAACGTAAAAATCTTTATTATACTCGATGTAGATTTTTTCCTGCGAAAAACTACTGTCAAGTTTTTGTAAACCCTGTTCAACTTTATTCTGGGAAATGCCTTTGATACCCAATAATAAAACAGGTACGAGCAGTAGTAGGTGTTTGTAAAAGGAGCGCATAAGAATGGAATTGAGAAAATTCTGGTTATCGAAATTTACTTATTTCAAATCCAAAAGTCTTTACCGAATTGTTAAAACTCAGGTAGGCTTATCTGTTAGCAATCGTAAGGATAAAAAAGGGAAACAGAACAGGTGAAATCACCGTATAATCTCATTGTAAAATAAGGGTGTATCGTCGTTTTTTGAAAATCCGATAATAATCACCCTGATTGATTTTGCATCATCGTTGTTGAAAAACCGGATGGGTATGTTTTTCTGACCGTCTACCTCCTGGTTAGGTTCCCAATAGAGGAGATCCCTGGTGTCCTTCTGAATCGGGCGCATAGCCGGATCCTTATAATCAGGAGTGCTGAAGACAACCGTTTTATCGTACCCGGCAAGAATAGAATTGTTAAGCGTCGTTGTAAGACCGGGGGCAGTATTCGCCGGTTGGGTATCTCCGCGACGGGTGTAGATCGCAACTGCTGCTCCACCGCCGCCACCGGCCGAACTACCGACGAAACCACTTTTTATCACTTTCACCATGGCGATATCCGACACTGCAATAGACCCTGCGCCACTCGGATCGATAAGCATTTCATTCAGATAAATTGCCGCCTGTTGTCCGCGGATCATAGGTACAAAAGTGCCGTTCCGGTTTTCAACAGTCAGACCCGCGACGCGACCCTGCAGGTACTGGATAACACTCGAGTACGCGAAGGCACTTTGATTTTCATTCACAAAATCAATTACGGTTTCATTCATGGTCCGGAACATGGCCGTACTCAGTTTATTATTCAGCTCCTGCGTCGGATTTTTCTTTTTCGCTGTGATCTTTACTTCTTCCAGTTCCTTGATCTTCATCTCATTCATCTTGAAATTATCCCTTGCCTGCACCGCTCTGGCAATATCAGGCTTCAACACATCCTTCGGATTTCTTGCTACAAGCACAAATCCGGAAGGAGGAAGTGCTGATTTGTAATCGGCCGTGTTATTTAATGGTTCAAAAGTTATTTTAAGGTCCCTTGTACCTGCATTCTTGTCGTTCAGTTGATAAAATATTTTGACAGCATCCTCGAAGCCGAGAC
Source organism: Pollutibacter soli (assembly GCA_029269725.1). GTDB lineage: Bacteria > Bacteroidota > Bacteroidia > Chitinophagales > Chitinophagaceae > Pollutibacter > Pollutibacter soli. The sequence goes on from JARJHS010000016.1 coordinate 30,327, forward strand.
CTGTCAATTCGAAGTTGCCTCTGCTGTCTGTTTTGACCTGTTGAAACTGTGTTGAAGAATCAGAAAATTTCAGAATAAGATTGAGTTCTGCATTGGCAGCGACATTACCACGACCGAAAGCCGTGCCTTTGAAACCCAGATAGGAGGTGGGCTTGTATTTTATTTCGGGATATTTTCCGGCAAGAAAATCTTCCCAGCTAAATCTGGTCCATTGTTCAGTGATGAGTAAAGCATCGAGAGCGGCGACATCTCCATCATAACCGAGATATCTTGCCGGGTTATGAATTTTTTCTTTAAGATCTTCCGTTAGCCAGAGGCTCGTGAGAATATTATTCTCTGCAAGAAAATTTGGTGTGCTTCCGTCAACTACCAGGATTTCGTAATGTATGCTGTTGGTATCGGGAAGTAACTCAAACGTATTTAAATCTCTTGCGTTGTGATTAAGGTAGATGCGTGCAAATGAAGGTTCATTCAATTTCAGCTCGGTTGGTTCGATAAAACTTATTCTTTTCGCAAGAACCTGGCCCGCGCTGTCTATCACTGCCAGTTGCAGAATTCCATTTACTAACCTTTCTGTCGGGATGTTAGCTGCAACACCGGCCTGGTCGATACGGGCCTGTGCTTTGTAGACCATGATATTGTTGATGGTGCCAACGATGGTACAAGTCGCAAAGCCCTGGCTGGCCGTCTTATTTCTTATCGCATAATGTACAAGACCTTTTGCGGAATTGATTTGCATGGTCAATCCCGTTTCGGTTACTGGCGGGAGTGAGATGGTTGATTTTCGTTTTTTGTCGTCCTCTACAACGACCTGGTATTTTTTATCTTTTTCAGGGATGATATAAAATGTACCGATATTTTTATCCAGCGATTGGAAGCTGATTATTTTTTCTGTTGGTTTTTCAGCATCGATGACATAACCCGTCCATTTCGCAGGCAGCACTCCATCACTCGTTAAACGAACAGCAACTTTTGAATTGTTTCCAGCTACAAAAGTTCCTCCTTCTGTATATGCTTTTGCGGTCCATGCAGAGAGAGTATCGGCAACAAGTTTTTTCGCTGACGCGGGATTGTAAACTTCGATGGGATGTACATACTGGAAAGATTCGTCGAAGTTCAGCATCCACTGCGTATATGCGCGGATATAGTAAATGCCTTCAGGAAGGGAATCCTGCAGAACAAAATTTCCGTTTCCCTCACCTTCAAAAAGCGGTATGAATTTCCGGGAGATAACCTGTTTTTTATCGTTATACAGAACGAGATGAAGACTCGTGGAAATGGCACTCCGGTTATATCCATCAAACACATAGGCTTTGAACCAAAGCTGGTCGCCTGCTACATAGCTTGCTTTTGAATACTGTAAATAAATTTTTTCCTGCGGATATTTTTCACCCAGTGTTTGTAAGGCTGTTTCAATTTTCGTTTGTGCAGACAGCGTTCCAAATCCCAGGCACAGAAGGAGTAGAAAGGGTAACTTTTTCAAATCGACAGCTTAAAATCGGGTTAATGCTAATTCTTAAAAATAGCATTAAATGTACGAAAATAGGCAATAGTAAGTAGGCAATAGGCAATAGGAACAGCCGGCTGTTGGCAATGTCAAAGACTGCTAAGGCAACAGGCGCAGGCAACAGATCGGAGCCATCGGATTTATCAATAGTAATCAACTTGTTTTTTCAGTGGCTTTGACGAAGGGAAAATGTTATAGCCTGTATATAAATGAAAAAGTTCCTGATGGATCAGAAATTCTAATGCAAGTTTAATTTCTGCAATTTGTTAATGGAATTTGAATTTCATCACTACAAACCAGATACTATAAACTCCTATTGCCTATTGCCTACTTACTATTGCCTAAGCCATTGCCTAATCGATCGTATCCAAAAACTCCGCCAGTGTGTTATTAAACGCTTCAGGATTCTCAAGATTGGGAAAATGACCGGCGCCAGGAATTATTTTCAAAGTTGATCCCGAAATTTTTTCATTCATAAACTTCGACTTCTCCGGGGGAGTGACGACATCTTCTTCCCCGCAAATGACCAGCGTAGGCTTTACGATGGTTTTTAGAAAGGTGCAGGTTTCACTTCTTTCGGCAAGTGCTTCCAGGGAATTGGTAATGGTTGTTGTATTAGTGTTGAGAATTTGATCCAGCGTGCGATCAACCAGTTCCTTATTTTTCTCATGAGTAGTTTTGCCGAATGCATTTTTTACAAATGCCTCTGCAAATTTTTTAAGATCGCCATTCTTTATCAGCTCAATATTGTCATAACGTTTCTTTTTTCCTTCTTCTGAATCTGCAACACATTGCGTATCGCTCAAAATGAGCCCTTTGAATTTATCAGGGAATCGTGTGATCATATTCAACGCTATATATCCTCCCATCGAAAGACCACACAGAACGGGTTTTTCTACTTCTAACGCTTCCAGCAATAGCAACAGATCATTTGCCATCAAGGTGATCGTGGTTTTTTCTTCGCTGTCGCTGCTATTGCCAAAGCCACGGATATCGTAAACGATTACACGGTAATTTTCCGACAGTTTTTCTAACTGCACTTTCCACGATGATTTGTTCAACGGAAATGCGTGAATGAAAATTAAAGTCAAAGGACCTTTTCCCAGGTCATCATAGCTGATATCAATACCGTTAATTTTTATAGCCAGGTCGTTGCCGGAATTGCGCATAGGTGAATATTTGGTTGCTTACCAAAGTTCAAAATTAATTCCAGCATAAATTACCCTGATAAACAGCGAAAAGAAGGAATTCGGGCACGGAATGGGGAGAATTTTCTTCAGGATGAATTACCTGAGTTTGCCCTGGGCGCGCAGGGCCTCGATTAATTCTGTTTTGTTACGATCGTCAGTAATGGAAGAACCGGGAAGCTGACCGGGATATCCGAGGTTGACGAAGAGAATATTTTCATTATTTACTTTTAATGGGCTCATGGTAATCGATTGATCGCAGGATGAGCTGGATGTCATATGTTTTAAAATTCCATAGTACACCGCCTTGCTGTTCACCGCTACAACAAAACCTGTGTTACCGGCGTAATTCTCAATTTTTTTAAAAGAGGTCAGTGTCAGGTAAAACTGGTGCTCACTCTCGGAATAGCCGAGGATATCTTCATTCCTGACAATTGGTGCGTGATCCACGTCGGATTTTGATTGATCTACCTGGCACATTCCAGGAGTATACACTGTTTTGGACAGCATATGAATGGTAACCTGCCCATTTTTCGAGGCTTGTTCGGAGCCGGTACCCTGATCCTTGGAACAGGAAATCATCAGTGTGAAAAAAGCCAGCAAGGCTGCAATGGAAATCCTATTCATAAAGCGCCAATTTTAGAACAATTCGAGGTATTGACAAAGAGAAATCAACGGCCGTTGCTTTTATCTGGCAATTCCTCGAATAATCCGAAAATAAAATCCGGGCAGATCAGAAGACCTGCCCGTTCTTATTAAGCCGCAGCAATACTCATCTCATCTGCGCTGGGGCCATAGCTGCCTGGTATGGGTACATCCAGCAAACGCAGGAATACACCCAGTTGCGCCCGGTGATGAATGATCTGGCTGAGCGACATCCTGATCATATAACTTTTCGGTTCTTCCACATAGATCTCTTCACCATTCCGCATCGTCCAGGTTTTTGACAATAGAGCTTCGTTTGATTCCACCAGTTGGGAACGTCCGTTGATCAAAGATTTTTCAAACAGGTCCATTACCTCCGCCGTGGTATCTGCAATCGGCGGATCGTACGGGCTGGCTGCGAAATCCAGTTCGTCCGTGGTCAATGCCAGGGTAATCCAGGTTGGAAGTTCAGCAATATGCGTCGAGAGTTGCCTGATGGTCATGCTCTTAGGATGCGGTTTCCAGTCGTAACTGTCGTCTGGGATTCTGCTGAGCATTTTCCTGGTGGTCTCTGATTCGCGATTCAATTCTTCGAGGAACATTGAGATGAGTGACATAGCTGTAAATTTTGATTGTTAAGTCAAAATAAATATAGCCGGGTGACAGCCCTATGGCAGTCAGTTTTTAAAAGTTTTAAGTTTTAGGTTTTAAGTTATAAGTAAGAGGATGAAGTTTTAAAGAGTACTTCGGAAGCGTAAAAAAATGTAGATGAGAATCATTTAGAATATAATACCTGCAGCACTGAGTTCTGTAAAATTTCAATAAATAAATCCGGTGAAGTATGTTGGCAATTAACAGGCCCGATCCGGATTGAAGTCTTTTATGCAGCTTTCATCACAGTAAAGTGCTTACTTATAACCTAAAACTTACAACATATTACTTGCATCTGCTACCACTTCACCGGTAGCATCTTCATATACTCATCCATATCAATATGGTCATCCTTGGTGAATGGGGAACTGGTATTGCGTAGACTTCGGATATTAGAGATCTTAAAATCACGGTAGTCTTTGCGGAGATGGCACCAGCCGATCAGATGCCAGCTGAATGCATAGAAAATCAATCCTAACGGTTCGAGGCGGCGAATGCTGACTTCTTCTTTATTGTTCGTGTATTGTATTTCGACGACGCATTTGCCAGAGATGGCAGATTGTAATGCGGTCATGTATTCCACTTCGTAATGCAGTCTGTCTGGTACCTGCATTTTGATTTTATCGGTCAGGCTTTCCAGTTGGTCCTTCTCCTGTGAACGCATAACCGCTTTTACTTTGTTTAATGCGGATGCGTAGTTTTTCTGAATGGATTTATCAGCGAAACCAGGAACCATCTTCTCCATCAATAGAAAAGCGCTGGCTTCTTCCATGGTAAATGAAACCGGTGGCAGAAAATATCCCTGTACAATGAAGTAACCCCTATACTGTTCAAAACTGATGGGAATGCCGGATTCGCACAATGCTTTCACATCACGATACACTGTACGTATACTGATCTTAAATTTTTCCGAGATCTTTTCTGCCGGAACAAATTTTTTCGACTGAAGTAAAACCAGGATACCAAAAAGTCTGTCGATACGGTTCATACTATTTCACAATGGCAATAGCAATTCCGTCGTGCATTTTTTCTCCAACGGTTTGCAGAATACTAGCATCTACTTCAGGTGTTTCTGAAATCAATTTATTGAATCGTGCAATGCCTGCTGCATCTTCATCAGTAGTTGCTTTATCAAGAATGCGACCTTCACGCACGACATTATCTGCAACAATCACGGTACCTGGTTTTGACAGCTTCAATGACTGTTTGAAATACTCTGCGTATGGGGGTTTGTCGGCATCAATAAAAATAAAGTCGAAGGGTTCTGTTTTGCCTTTGATCATCTGATCGAGCGACTCTCCGGCTGGACCAACCAGGATCTGTACTTTGTCCGAAAGTCCTGCGTTCTCAATATTTTTTAATGCGATATCTGCATGTTGCTGTTCCAACTCCAGTGTGACCAACACGCCATCTGATGGCAGAGCTCTTGCGAGCCAGATCGTACTGAAGCCTGCGAGTGTTCCGATCTCCAGAATTCTTTTTGGCTTCGACATTTTCGCCAGCAGAAACAACATCTTTCCCTGCGTATAGGAAACACTGATGGAAGGAATTCCTGTTTCACTGATCGAATTCATCGTTTTATTCAGCGCCTCATCTTCAGGAATAAAAAGTTCATGTATATATTGATCAACGTCGGTGAATATTGAGCTGCTCATGAGAGAAATTTTAGGGAAGGCAAAGTAGGGATTTTTAGGCAATAGTGAGCAGGCAATAGGCAACAGGAACAGCCGGGCAGCAGGCAAAAGGAACTGCCGGCTTTTGCGGGTGAATTTAGTAATTGTCTGGTGTAACAGATTTAATTGCAGAGGCAAGGCATGCCTTGTCTCTGAAATTAAAGCAATCATAAATTCATTTGATATCGCGGAAACCTATAAATCCTTCATTCGCGAACGATAACTTATAACTTACCACTTACAACTTTAAACTCAACTCACTTACCAATTCATACCTCTGCTCCACAACAGGTTTCCCAAATCTTTCCGATGGGATAGATTCTGTAAGTACAAAGCCGGCTTTTTTATAAAGGTGTGCTGCCGCGGGTAATTCTGATGAAGTGTACAAAAATGCACGGGTATAATTTCTTTCACGCATACAATCCAGAAATTCATTCATCCATTTATTTCCGATACCGCGGCCACGCAATTGAGGAGATAAAACAAAATACCTGAGCTGAACCAGTTGATCATCGTGATGCAGGAGTAAAAGAAAACCCAGCAATTCTTCCTCGCTTTTGCAAAGCCAGACTTTATCTTTTAATGGATCGTATCGGGAATAGAATTCATCAAGCGTTGTGTCGACATATTCCATAAACGATTCACCATATCCATATTCCGTTGTATAAATCTTACGATGAAGCTCAGACACTCCAGCTATATCTGAAGGAAGAAGCTGGTTTGAAAATTTGAGTGTTGACAGCGTTTGCATCGCAGTTTAATTGGTATGCAAGGATCGAAATATTTGTCAATACGGTAATGAAAAACTACCGGATGCTGATTGTTTTTCCTGATTTAGCTGATTCCCTTGCTGCTGCAAGGATTTTCACCACAAGCACATTATTCTCGAGTGAGTATAATCCGAAATCCGGAACTTTTATTTCTCCCCTCACGACATCAGTGAAATAAGCAAAAGGATCTGTGTACACACCCAATGCTGATGCAGACACTTTTAATGGTTGGGTTTGCTGCATACCAACTTTTCGTATGCGCATATCCGTATTGTTGTCTGCATATACCAAACCTGTTTCACCATACACTTCCATATCCTTTCTTCCAAAAGGCCAGTTCCAGGATCCCTGGATCACGCCATTTGCCGTGGAGTAATGCACGAGGATCACGGCATCGTCATCCACTTTTGGATAGGTCTGTGGTTTAAAAGTGCTGGTGATTGCCGTTACGGCGGAAGGTGTTTCACCTTTCATCAGCCAGGTCATCAGGTTGGCACCATAACAACCGAAATCTACAACAGCGCCGCCACCGTTAAGTACCGGATCGGTCAGCCAGTCAAAAAATTCTTTGCCCACACCGATTTCCTTTGGTCCGTTATGTCCGTCATTCACCACCATCTTCCTGATCTTTCCGATATAATTACTATCGTATATCAGCTGGTAGGTTTTTTCTGTTGAAGGATACCAGGAAGTTTCATAATTCGTCAATAAATAGACTTTGTGTTTTTTCGCGAGCGCCTGCATTTTTTCTGCATGTTCATTACTCACTGCGAGCGGTTTCTCCACCATCACGTGTATGCCACGCGGAGCACAGGCTTCCACTGCTGCAAGATGCGCATGTATCGATCCAAAAGCCACGACCGCTTCGGGCTTTGTTTTTTCCAGCATATCATTGAGGTTGGTAAAAAAGAGTTGGGGATCAAGTTTGTACCTTCGGATAAATTTTCCTGCGAGAGCAGTATCAGGTTCATAAACACCTACAACATTCAAGGGCTGTTCTCTTCCTTTCCAATCAAAAATCCATCCCGAGTGACCGTGGGATATACCTGCAACGCCCAGCCGAAGCGGTGTTTTGCTTTTCTGCTGTGCAACAGATAGGATCGAACCAAGAAGAAATATTAGAAACACCGTAATCCCGATAAAGATCTTTTTCATATGGATGCTTTCTGAATTCAATATAACAAAAAGACCTGTCAGGGTTGAATCTGACAGGTCTTTTAATTTCTTATCTCATTGTGCCCGAGACAAGGCATGCCTTGTCTCTACAAATTTATCCGGGTGTAAGCATGATCATTTAATCCACCTCATTGCAATCGCAGCACTTCGGCATTCGCAATTCGTCCTTCGTATTTACAAAAAGAGCCAAGACATACCTTGGCTCTACAATTTATTAGGGTAAGAATGATCATATAATCCACCTCATTCCAATCGCAGCACTTCTTACCTCTCATTTCTCACTTCTAACCTGTTATGCGACTGCTTTCTTCACCAGGTCCGCAGCTTCGCTCAGCAAAATCGCGCTCTGTACTTTCAATCCGCTTTCATCGATCAGTTTTTTCGCTTCGGCAGCATTTGTTCCCTGCAAACGAACGATGATGGGGATATTTATGTTTCCAAGATTTTTATATGCTTCAATAACGCCCGCGGCTACGCGATCGCAACGTACAATACCACCAAAGATGTTGATCAGGATAGCTTTTACATTCGGATCTTTCATAATGATCTTGAATCCTGCTTCTACTGTCTGTGCATTTGCAGTACCGCCCACATCCAGGAAGTTAGCCGGTTCACCACCACTGAGTTTGATCATATCCATCGTTGCCATCGCCAGACCAGCACCATTAACCATACAACCCACATTACCATCCAGCTTCACAAAATTCAGATTATATTTCCCTGCTTCAACTTCGGTAGGATCTTCTTCGCTGATATCACGCAATGAAGAAAGATCAGCATGACGTGTAAGCGCATTATCATCAAGATTCATCTTACAGTCAACTGCAATGATTTTATCATCAGCGGCCTTGAACAGCGGGTTGATTTCAAGCATCGCACAATCCAGTCCGACATATGCATTGTAAAGATTGGTAACAAATTTCACCAGGTTCTTAAATGCTTCGCCGCTAAGACCAAGGTTGAATGCAATTTTTCTTGCCTGGAAAGGAAGCAATCCGCCTGAAGGGCTAACCCACTCTTTGAATATTTTTTCAGGTGTATCGTGTGCAACATCTTCAATATTCATTCCACCTTCGGTGCTGTACATAATCACATTCTGTCCTTTACTTCGATCCAGCAGGATAGACAGATAAAATTCTTTTCTTGGTGAAGGTCCATCATAGTACATGTCCTGTGTGATCAGAACTTTATTAACGACTTTCCCAGCAGGCCCGGTCTGGATGGTTACTAGCGTTCCACCAAGTATCTTCTTTGAAAAATCAATCACTTCTTCCAGGTTTTTGGCCACTTTCACGCCGTTGATACCGGTTTCTTTTATGGTACCTTTTCCGCGACCACCTGCATGAATCTGGGCTTTCACCACCGCGAAACTGCTACCGAACTGGTTTTTAATCTGGCGGTAAGCTTCTTCCGCTTCATGGATGGTACTGCATGCAAATCCTTCCTGAACCGGTACATTGTATTTTTTTAGTAATTCCTTAGCCTGGTATTCGTGAAGATTCATGATTGAAAAAATTTTTGCGAAGATAACGGAAGAAGGACGAAGTGCGAACTGCGAAGGCCGAATTCAAGGATACAGGATACAGACTACAGGCTTGTAAGAGGGTAGACGGTACGTTAGAACGTAAAACGTTGAACGTAAAACGTTCCCTGCCTCCATTCTCCTGCCTCCTGCCTATATTTGCGCCTCAATTAATACCATGACCATCCCTGAGCAGATCGGCGCAGCAGTGGATTTTATAAAAACCAGGTACGCACACCAGCCCGATGTCGGCATTGTGCTTGGCAGCGGACTGGGAAATTTCAGCAAAGAGCTATTTGTTGATATCTCCATCCCATACGAGGAAATTCCGCATTTTCCGGTAGCTACCGTAGTTGGGCACCAGGGAAAACTGATTTTTGGATCTGTCGGCGGAAAAAGGGTGGTGGCGATGGCGGGTCGCTTTCATTATTATGAAGGATATACGCCAACGGAAGTGGTTTTTCCGATCAGGGTAATGAAAGCCCTGGGGATTGAAACTTTGTTGGTGTCAAATGCAGCAGGTGGTGTTAATCCGGAATTCAAAGTGGGGGAGCTGATGATCATCACGGATCATATCAGTATGGCGATTGTAAATCCGTTACTGGGCAGGAATATTGAAGAACTGGGACCGCGTTTCCCGGACATGAGTCAGCCATATTCCCGCGACCTTATTCAAAAAGCTGCGGCCATTGCGGAGGAACAAAAAATCAGAATCAAATATGGCGTATACTTTGGCGTTACCGGTCCGACCTTTGAAACCAGGGCTGAATATAAAATGATAAAAATACTCGGTGCGGATGCGGTGGGGATGAGTACTGTGCAGGAAGTGATTGCTGCCTGTCACATGGGTTTAAAAGTGTTTGCGATAAGTGTCATAACGGACCTGGGTATACGAGAGGAGGACAACACCATCACTCACCAGGAAGTGCTGGAGGCGGCAGTTGCTGCTGAACCGTTACTTTCTTCCATCCTGACCAGGCTGATCGCCGTTTGCTGATTTATGAATTATTTAAGTGATTGGTTTTGTGAGGTGGCTAATTTTGATTGTCTGGAGGGTTAATGAAAAGAATTACATAAACAATAGAGGAATTTCGTACAGATCAGATAAAATTAACATCCAACCGTATCCGCGTAATAACTGCATGATAAAATTTCTGCCATTAAAAATTGTTTTCATTTTAATGCTGTTAAGCAGTAATTACGCGCTTGCACAGGTGCCGATCCGGGGTATGCCGCGTTTTGGTGGTGGTCGTAGTGGCGGTGGAGGCGATTCTCTTCAGTTTGAAAAACGCGATTTCAAAGCAGATACGATCACTGTGCAATACAGGTATCTGGATACGGCGAGATATTATTTGCTTGATTCATCAATCAGCGATTTTTACAGGCGTATCCCTTTGAAGCCGGAATATATTTACCTGGGTAACAATGGTAATGCCATCCGGAATTTTCTCTTCTCACCCATTATGAAACCCGGTTGGGATGCGGGGTTTCATGCATTTGATCCATTCGCGTATACGATTGCGGATACCCGCTTTATGAATACGACGCGGCCTTACACAGAACTGAATTATCTGATCGGATCCAAGGCAGAACAACAGATCGGTATTCTGCATACGCAGAACATTATGCCCAACTGGAATTTTGTCGGGCAGTTCAGGCTCGTGAATTCACCGGGAAGTTTTAATTCGCAGAATACCAATCACCGGAGTTTCAGATTCAATACGGATTATCAGACCAACGACCAGCGTTATTCCGTTTATTTAATAATTCTGAATAACAGCCTTCAGTCTTCAGAAAATGGTGGAATCACGAGTGATACTTTCCTTGTTAACCAGAACCCGGCTTATAATGATCGCTTTAATATTCCGACCAATATTGCCGACAGCGTTTTCACTACGAGAAACTTTTTTAATGTCGCACTGCGTACAGGAAATAAATATTCGGACACAAAAATTTTCCTGCGTCAGCATTATGATTTTGGAATAAAAGACTCCATTGTTACTGATTCGACGGTTCATCGGTTCTTCCTGCCTAAACTTCGACTGGAGTATAATTTTGGCTTCAATAAGTACCAGTATAAGTTCCTGGATGTGCAGGGCAGTCTTGACAGTCAGTTCTTTCAAAAGAATTACGACAATTATTTTACGCCGATTCCGGATACCATAAATTTCACGGACAACTGGAAGGAGATGACCAATGATTTTTCGGTGATCCAGTTTCCGGATTCAAGAAATCCATTGCAATTCATCAAGGTGGGGGTGACCCTTCAGAATATCAGGGGAAATTTCGCTGATGGCAGTTCTGATAAATTTTCCACTATGCAACTGCATGGAGAGTACCGTAACCGAACGCGTAACCGAAAATGGGATATGCTGCTCAACGGAAGTTTTTTTGCAGGCGGAAGATATACCGGTGATTTTGAAGTTGCCGCCAGGCTTAAGCGAATGATCAGCCCGAAGATCGGTTACATCGAACTGGGGTTTAATAATGTAAACAGAACGCCATCTTATTTATACGAGCGCCAAACCGGTTTTCCTGTACAATTAGCGCCCGGACTGAACAGGGAAAATATCACGAAGTTTTCAGGTATCCTGGAAGTACCACGGTTGCAGATGCAGTTGACCGGATATTACTATCTCGTCAGCAACTATACTTATTTGGAAAACTTCAACGATGTAAAACAGGCTTCATCGATATTCAATTTTTTGAGGATCGGCGCAAATAAGGTGTTTCGGATCGGAAGGTCATGGCGATGGTATGCAGATATCTATGTACAAACAAAAGCAGGTAATGCGCCGGTTAATCTGCCGCTCATTTTCACCCGTCAGCGTTTTGCGTACGAAGGAAAATTATTTAAGAACCTGAATCTTTCCACCGGAGTTGATCTTCGTTACAACACTCCATATAAGGCCGATAATTATTCACCTGTACTCGGCCAGTTTTTCTTCCAGGATCAGCAATCGATTTCGGTCAGGCCGGATATCGCGCTGTATGTCAATTTCAAGATCATGAAGCTCGCTACGTTCGCCAGACTGGAGAACTTAAATACACTAAGCTTTAAGTATGGCTTTGGTTTCAAGGACAGTAACCTTGCGGCGGATCTGTATTCTTATCCAGGGTTGGTTTTCAGGTTGGGATTCTTTTGGGATTTTGTTAATTAGGCAGGAGGCGGGAGCCTGCTTGCCGGCAGGCAGGTGAGCAGGCGGGAGAAGAAGTGAGCAGTCGGCAGTCCCAGGCATGTAACCAGAACTCTAAAGGTAAATTGCGGGGAGAGAAGAAAACAACTGAAATTTGGGTCAATCTTTATTCAATTCTAACGTTTTATCACCGGACGAAGCCGGCAGTTTCTTCTGTCTGCTTGCTCCTTACTTCTGCCTGTTTTAACTATAAACACTAAACTCTTTTAAAAATTTCGATTATTTTTGCTGAATCGGCATGAAAAAAGTCCTTGTCATATTCCTGGCTACAGTCTACCTCGCTATCAGCAGCGGTGTGATCGTCAACACCCATTATTGCATGGGAAAGATCGCCGAAGTTGTTTTCGGGCATGACGAATCAGGGAATGATTGTGATACCTGCGGAATGAAAGCAAAAGAGGGTTGCTGCAGGGACGAAGTAAAAGTGGTTAAACTCGCCGACAGTCATTCCTTTGTTCAGCAAACCATTGACTTTGTAAAAGCACCCGTTATTCTCCCGGACCTCATCGCTACTGGCAATACCGAAACAGTCATTGCTTCTTCGGGTACTGTTTACGGTATTCATGGTCCACCTGAAGGATCGAATGTTCCCCTCCATGTGCGCAACTGCGTTTTCAGGATTTGATAAATAATCAGCATTAGTTAACCGGTATTTTTTACCGCAGATGTTCTGTTTTATTTATCCATCATTTTTAAACTTTTTTACAATGAAATCGCAGTTTAAATTTTTCAGTCTTACTATAGTTTTATTTTTTTCTCTCTCTGCAATAGCACAAAAGAAAGTGACTACCGACAGCATTAAGGTTTGGGGTAACTGTGGCATGTGCAAGAAAACCATCGAAACAGCAGCAAAATCTGCAGGCGCGGATTCAGCAAACTGGAGCACAGAAACACATATGCTCACTGTTTCGTACAAAAGCAAAAAATCTAAAAACCAGGACATTCAGAAAGCTGTAGCAGCTGCGGGTTACGACACACAGGATTTTACTGCTCCTGATGATGCTTACAACAAATTGCATTCATGCTGCCAGTATGATCGCAAAGCAGATACTGTTGCTACAGATAACGCGCAACTGAAATCAGCAACGTCGATGGATTGCAGCGATTGTTGCAAAGATGGCAAATGCACTAAAGACAAAGAATGCTGCAAGGACGAAGCTGCCTGCAAAGCAAAAGGTTGTGCTAAAAGCTAATCAGCTCTGAATCTTTTTTTCCCGACGACTTTGTCGTCGGGATCACTTCAACATATTTCCATGAAAAAATTAATTGTAATAGCATTAATGCTGATATCCGGCATTGTTGCAAAAGCGCAATTTTCAGAAGTGCACGTTCAGGCCAGTGGCCTTACCTGCGCGATGTGCGCGAAATCAATCTTTAAAAATCTTGAGACATTGTCTTTTGTTGACAAAATCGAAACTGATCTCAATACCTCAACATTTGTACTGGTTGTAAAGCCATCTGCTGATGTTGATCCCGACCTTATACGCAAGAAAGTGGAAGATGCTGGTTTTGCCATTGCAGGACTTACATTGAAAGGCAGGTTTGATGGTTTAGCGGTGGGAAATGATGGGCATTTTAATTATGGCGGGCAGACGTTCCATATGCTGACTGCGGGGGATAAAAAAATCGAAGGTGATGCTTCAATGAGGCTGGTAGACAAATCTTTTGTATCCGAAAAAGATTTTAAGAAATACAGCAAGACAACATCGATGGAATGTTTCAAAACCGGGTATGCAGGCAAATGCTGTGAGAAAGAAGGCATTGCCCAGGGTACGCGCATTTATCATGTTGTGATATGATGACGCTGAATGGAAACTGTCGTCCACGAAATTGGATGGCAGCAGGCAGAGGCCTCGCCGTTTTTGTAATGCTTGGATTTTTCTCCGGACAATTGCAGGCTCAGGAGCTGTATGTATTTACAGAACCAGCTTCCAATATGCCTGCTAAATCTGCATCGTTAAAATACAAGGGTAAATTTCTCGAAGGATATCATTCCCAAAAGCTTGAACAACGTCATTCCATCGATGCGGAATTTGGTTTGAGCAATAAACTGATGTTTCATGTCGGAAGCACATTTTCTGATATGTACTCGTATCCGGAATTTCAATGGGAGTCTGTTAATGCATATCTGAAATATCGGTTTCTGTCCAAGGATGAAATACATAAACATTTCCGCGCTGCTGTATTTATGGAAGGATCTTATAGCAGGAATGATATGTTTTACGATGAAATTTCTTTTGACGGTGATCAGAGCGGTATACGCACAGGCGTAATCGCAACGCAGCTTTTGCATAAGCTGGCGCTGTCGACGACTCTAAGTGTAAGCCAGGTATTGAATGAGCAGCGATGGGATAAGACAACACCGGATCCATATAGTTATCAGTCGTTCAACTATAGTCTTTCTGCCGGCTATCTTATTTTCCCTTTTAAATACACGAGTTTTAAACAGACCAATTTCAATCTGTATCTTGAATTGCTGGGAAGCCAGGCTTTAGATAAAAAATTATACTACGTGGACCTGGCACCTGCAATGCAGTTTATTTTCAACAGTACTATAAAACTGAATTTCGGATACCGGTTCCAGCTGGATGGTAATATGCATCGCATGGCTAAACAAAGCTACATGGTGAGCCTTGAAACCGTATTTCTGAATCTCTTAAAAAAACGATCATGAAACTCACAGTAATGCTCAGTCGAATTCTGGGTTTTATAGGAGGATTATTCATAAAAAAACAATGTTGTAAATGAGGCCATTTCTAATACTGATTTCGTTTATCCTGCTGAACAATGCTGTTCAGTCGCAAACTGTAGCAACAATCAAAACCGGAATGCCTGCGCCGGAGATCAATCTTCCCGGACTCGTGGATACAACCATTTCCCTGGCCAGCTTAAAAGGGAAAGTTGTTCTCGTGGATTTCTGGGCGAGCTGGTGCTTGCCATGCAGGAAAAATAATCCCGAACTCGTAAAAGTATATTCAGAGTTTCGTGACAAGGGGTTTGAGATCTATGGTGTTTCCATCGATCAGAAAAAAAATGATTGGAAAGAAGCCATCAATAAAGATCAGTTGGGGTGGTTGCAGGTGGTGGACCAAAAGGGTTGGTATGCACAATCGACATACGATTACGGACTGGAAGGTATTCCTGCATCATTTTTATTAGATAAAAATGGAGTGATCCAGGGCATAAACCTGACCGGAAAAGAACTCTACAGAAAAATCAATGCCCTTTTAAAAAACTAAAGTACCTGGTGATAGAGGTAACGACGGGCCGGCTGCCCGTCGTTTTTTTTAATTCTTTGTCAAAGCAAAACCGTACAAATAGCATGATTTTGAAAAATCAACGTACGTCAGGTCGGATCTATGGAAAAATTGGCCCATGAATGAACACGTTTCAGGCGATTCAACGTGAACGGCCCCTATCACAACTATTGATGAATTTGACACCCACAGAGGTTAGCTTAGAACACATCATCTCAAACCTGCCTCTGCCGGCAGGCAGGCCTTCAACTTTCAACTTTTTCCAATCATTATTTCCGCCCTTCGTGTGGGTACAAACAGGATGCTCCTGCCGGAGCATGAGCATCGCTTCTGGTCGTAATAAGAGATGAATTTGGCTTTCGCGTGGGCTAACTTATAACTTGACACATATAACCTTCATCTTCCGCCCTTCAGGTGGCTACAAACAGGATGCTCCTACCGGAGCATGGGCGCATCATCTGGTCGCAGTTATAGATGAATCTGGCTTCCGCAGAGGCTGACTTATAACCTATCACCTGTTATCACCTATAACTTTCAACTTTCAACTTTGCACTCTCAACTTATTTGCTTTTTCTAAATCTTTTTTTATATTTGTCTTAAATAAATTTTAGACAAGCCTAAAAAATGGAACGCTTTGTAATTCTTTTTTTGTGTTTAACTGTAGCTTGGCTGGGGTCAATTGCCCAGACGAAAGACAGTTTACCTCCCAAAAAGGAAGACTCCGCTTTTAATGCAGCGATGAATGAAATCGTTGTATCGGGAACTTTGAGAGCCGTACACAGATTAGAAAGCCCGGTGGCAGTGGAAGTGTATTCACCAAAATTTCTGAAAATGAATCCATCGCCCAGTGTGTTTGAAGCATTGCAACTGGTAAACGGTGTAAGGCCACAGTTGAATTGTAATATTTGTAACACAGGCGATATTCATATCAACGGCCTTGAAGGGCCTTATACGATGGTGACGATTGATGGAATGCCCATTGTCAGTAGCCTTTCTTCCGTATATGGTTTGTTTGGAATACCCAATCAATTAATTGAAAGAATTGAAGTAGTGAAGGGTCCGGCTTCAGGATTGTACGGTTCAGAAGCTGTGGGAGGTCTGATCAACATCATCACAAAAAATCCATCGACGGCACCGGTATTGAACGTGGATCTGATGTCGACCACCTGGAATGAATACCTCGCTGATGTTGGAGTAAAATGGCATGCCGGGAAAAAAGTTTCTGCGATACTCGGCGTGAATTACTTCAATTACCAGGATCCCAAAGATGATAACCAGGATGGCTTTACGGATATGGCTTTGCAGCACAGGATTTCTGTTTTTAATAAATGGAGCTGGCAGAGAAAAGAAAACAGGCAGGCCAATATTGCTGTCCGTTATTTCTACGAGGACCGGTGGGGTGGAGAAATGGACTGGTCGGGAAAGTTCAGGGGGACGGATTCTGTATATGGTGAAAGCATTTATACCAACCGTTTTGAACTGATTGGAAATTATCAGTTACCGGTACGCGAGCCGATTCTTTTTTCCTGGTCTTATAATTACCATAACCAGGATTCGCGCTATGGAGATATCCCTTATCTCGGAAAACAACATATTGGTTTTGGTCAGTTCACCTGGAACAAAAAGGTCCGAAATAATGAACTGTTGACGGGCCTTGCATTGCGTTACAATTTTTATGATGATAATAGCATTGCCACCGCTGATCCGTTGACTCAGACCAACAACCCATCAAAAGTTTTTCTGCCGGGAATATTTGTGCAGGATGAAATAAAATTTTCTTCCAAACATTTGTTACTGGCGGGGTTGAGATATGATCATCACCCGGTACATGGAAATATTTTCACACCAAGGATCGCGTGGAAATGGAAAACAGAAAATGCAGGTATTTTAAGACTGAATGCAGGAACCGGTTTCCGGGTTGTGAATCTTTTTACAGAGGAACATGCAGCGCTTACCGGTGCCCGTGAGGTAGTGATTAACGAGGAACTGGATCCGGAAACCAGCTACAATATTAATCTGAATTACAATTATCATCTGCCTGTCAGGAAAGGATTTGTAAAATTTGATGCCAGTGCATGGTATACTTATTTTTCGAACCAGATTATTCCTGATTATGATACAGATCCGAACAAGATCATTTATCAGAATCTCGATGGTTATGCAACATCTACAGGTTTCAGTTTGAATACTGAATTCAGTTTCACCAACCGCATTCGTGCGATGGTAGGCGGAACGATCCAGGACATCCGCAGACATGACCGTGATGCGACTGGTAAAATGGTGTCTGTCCAGCCGGTACTTACAGAAAAATGGAGTGCAGTCTGGAACATGACTTATGTGTTTGTAAATGCTGGTCTGACCGTCGATTATACAGGCAACCTATATGGACCGATGAGATTACCGCTTGCCGGTCCATTGGATCCGCGGAAACCTTACTCGCCTGTATGGAGTATTCAGAACATTCAGCTTACAAAAAAGCTCGGAAAGAAGATTGAAATCTACGGAGGCATAAAAAATCTGCTTGACTGGACGCCGGTAAAGGGAAATCCGTTCATCATCGCCCGCGCCAATGATCCTTTTGATAAGCATGTGCAATACGATGCTAACGGTCAGATCATGCAGACGCCTGATAATCCTTATGCCCTCAGTTTTGATCCCACATATGTTTACGGACCGAACCAGGGGAGGAGAGGGTTTTTTGGAGTGAGGATGGTGATTCAGTGAGGCTGGATCAGGCAGGAGGCAGGAGTATGAAGGCAGGAGATTTAGTTTATAGCAGATAGAGATAAGCACCACTGAATAACACCCGTTATAGCTTAACATTTATCGATCTGACTAACAATTGTAAACTGCAAACTTCCTATTGCCCCTCCCTGTATGGTGAGGAGTTGCTTAATAGTGTCTCCTTTTGCCTTATTACATTTGCCTCCCTACTGCGTTTTATACTCCTCCCTCACCGGCACAAACACATCGATTACTCTGCAATTTCCATGAGCAAAAGCGCCATGTGGTGTATTTGATGGAATCACATGAACCATTCCTGGCCTGAGTAAAAAAATCTCATTTCCGATTTCCATTTCAAGTGTTCCCTCCAGTATAAATGTGACCTGCTCGTGCGGGTGCTGATGAACAGGCATTACTGTTCCGTCTGAAATAATTACTTCTCCAAATGTTACCGATTCCCCATGTACATAACGGCCATCAATACCTGACATCAGGTGCTTCACCGGAACATCTTTAATATCAATCATAAGTTTGGTTTAATATTTTGGTTTAACGTAGAACGTTCAACGTTCAACGTTTAACGTTCAACGTTGAACGTAGCACACACTTCCTCCCACCCATTCCTTATCCTTATTGTAGCGAACGCCAATCATTTTTCCCTTACTGAGTCTTGCCAGATTTGTCAGCAGTGTGGGTCTTGCATCTCCGTCTTTCCAGATATACATCAGCCGGATCTCTGCTTTCGCCGGGATATCTGGCGTCTGAATCACATCAGCATATTTTACTTTCCGTTGAAGGATCCAGTTTTGCGGGTCTTCGATTTTGTCGATATCCTCCGGTTTTACATCAATCACTACTCCCTGTCCTGCAAATGAAAACAAAGGTTTCAATACATAATTCTCCAGGTCAGTCGGCAGTTGTTTGATTTCACTTAAGAAATATGTTTTGGGTATATATCGGTGATTCAGGAAAGGTAATGTGAACTTACTGATCCTGTAAAACCAGTTGGGATGCGGTATCCATTGAACATCAAGATCAGCTGTAATGTCAGGTATATCACCCAGCTCTTCTTTTTTTGCATACAGATCATCAAATATCACACGGTTATAAATCCTTTTGATCTTCACTTTTTTATCATGGTTCATGTAGAACAGCTCCCTCCCTTCGCGAATCAGGTCCGTAAGACAAACAATAGAAATCCCAAGATATTCTTCGGTGCAATAAAAATCAATCCTTGTTTTTTGCTCATGCGGTTTTATTTCCAGGAGAACAACTTCTTCCGGATTTGCATCACCGATAATGAGTTCTTTTAATTGTTTGATATAAGATTCTTTATCGAGACCATTGAAGTAGTGACTATAATTATCCGGAATCTTCCAGTATTTCTCCAATACTTCCGGATAGTAAGCCTGGAAACCAAATAACGTGGGAAACCCCTGCATTTCGATCAGTTGCGGTTCATACTCACCCGATTCATTTTCACAAATACCAAAATCAAAAGCGATAAAATGCGATTGACGGTTTTCATTCGGTACATATTCTGATTCGGGAATGGCTCTTTCTGTAAGTTCAGCGAATTGCGGATCAAGTATAAAATCAATAATGGATTCACAGGTATCAATCATCTTATTTCTGAAATCTGCAGGAACAAAAACGGGTGTTTCGGCGACCCTGAATTCAATAGCACCCGGATACTTGCTGTGCAGATCAGTCAGAAAGGTTTTGTACAATGCTGCTGAAAATGATTCATTGAATTTTTTCCTTAGTTCAGGTACCATGTGTGCTGGATTGAAGTAAGGAAATTACGGAAGATTCAGGAACAACATAACATTGTCTTGGGTATTTCATTTTTTGACAATGGTCAAATTTTATCAAAGCATCGATCCTGAAATTTGTTGGGGAGATGCTAAAGATGAGAATGACATTATCGCCAAAGGGGTTACTGGCTTTATTACCTATGATTATAATTTGTTCTTACCTAACAATTGGTTATGCGAGCAGCTATATCGGATGGTATGGATATAAAAAATGGCAACATCGTAAAAGAAGTGCATCTATACTGGAGTCGAAAGAACGAAATGTATTTTTAACTCAACTTCGGTACAGTGTGGAAGGGGATATCAAAATGAACAATTTGGAAGTATATATGGAGAAAGGATTTTATTATGGCAAACATACTTCCAAAGTGACCGACACCTCCCATCGTGAAAATTTTCCGTACCAGATCACTTTCCGTAATCCTGATGATAAAAGACTTTTCATATTTATACCTGAAGAAGAATTTTCGCGTTACGACAGTTGTGCAAGTCACAGTATTTTCCTTAAAATACAAGAGTTCACTGACACGCTTGAACTTCATGTCCTGGATTCTGCAGGAACATCTGCTACTATAAAGGCCTGGAAATAGGATGGACGCATTTTTATTAATTTTTAACTTAGTTTAAAAGTTATCGGATATAATTAAGTCAGCGACAATTTGAGAGCTTTGCAGCAAATAGCCGGTAATACCCATTCAGTTCAGATATTATGAAAACGCTGTGCATAGTTGTTGCAATCAATAATGTCAACCGACACTGTATTTGATGAACAAAAGAGGATTTCTTTACATCAGCATTATGGGTACTCATTGCACTGACGATCGTCCAGCGCATCGATAATTATTTCGTTGAGCCAAATGTTGTCGGGGGCGAGGTAAGGCTGACTGCATTGAGTACTATCCTTTCCATCTTCGCGGGAGGATTCCCTGGGGGATTGCAGGAATGGCGCTGTTTATTCCACTGCTTAATATTGTCAAAATTGTTTGCGACGGTGTGGAAGTGTTCAAGCCTTTCGGTTATCTTATCGGTGATGATGATAAAAGTCCGGGTTCTAAAATAAAAGACTGGGTGAAAAATTTTTCCGTTAAAACACCCAAAATTCAAATTGATTTTTTTTTATATTACATTAATTCTTCGAAGCATTCTCTCCTGAAATCAATAAAAGATTCTCTCGCTGCATGATTTGGGTAAGGTTGTACATGCCTCAACCCGATTGATGTAAGTAATCTTTTGTCCTGCCCAAAATGTTGCCGTACAGCTAATAATTTCCATTGATGTAAATACCGTTGATATATGAAAAAATGCACCCTTGTTACAAGTATTGTATTCCTGTTCTTTTCTGTTTCAATAAGCCAGCCTGTTTTCTGGGGAACTACTTCAAAAGGCGGCGGCGGTGGAAATATTTTTAAATATGCTGTTGCGGGCAACAAACTAAATACCGTATTTGCATGGGCAGACAATGGCCGCAATCCTGATAGCCAATCAGACCTTGTAGAAGCTGCTAATAAAAAATTGTATGGTGTTACAAGATATGGCGGAAGTAAAGGTTATGGAACCGTGTTTGTATACGATCCGGTTACCAATCAACACACAGCGATTCACCATTTTTCAAAAACTGATGGATCCAATCCCCTTGGATCACTGGTAAGAGCGAATGATGGAAAATTATATGGTGTTACACAAATGGGAGGAACCGGCGATGGAACAATTTTCAGTGTCGATCCTGCGACTAATAAGGTGACCCGAGTATATAATTTTCTGGCGGCAAACATTTCGCATCCATTTGCAGGACTGATGCTTGCCTCCAACGGGAAATTGTATGGCACCACCGCGCACAGCAGGAACCTTGGTTTGGGTGGTGGTTCGATATTTTCTTTTGATCCGGTGACTAAAGCGGTTGTAAAGCTGGCTGATCTTGAAGGAACAGGAATCGTTTTGCCAAAGAGTGCAATGGTGCAGCTCAGCAATGGCTTGATGTATGGTATTTCAACTTTTGTGGGCTCTGACGGTAAAGGTGCGATGTTTGAATTTAATCCTGTAACTAATAAGGTTGAAAAGATTTATGAATACAATATTGACCTTGGTTGCATACCCAACGGTCTGATTGTTGGCACCGATCAGAAGTTATACGGAACAACGTCTCTTGGCGGAATGAATTTCGGAGGAAGTTTGGGTGGAACCATTTATTCTTTTGATCCCGTGATACGCAAGTATACTCCGCTGTACAATTTCAGCGATCCTACCGGCAGTTCACCAGCCGGGAATTTGTTTCTTGCCAGGGACGGACTTTTTTACGGTACTGCATCAGGTGGTAAAAATGGGAGAGGCGTTGTGTTTTCTTTTGGAAATAACAACACCTACCGTGTGTTGTACGAGTTTCGCGCAACAGACGAGGGATATCCTAAAGGAGGATTCATCGAAGCTACCGTTGATGGGCAGATGTATGCATTGGCAAGTGGAGACGGAGCGGGATTGGGCGGAGTGTTTTCTTTTTCCCGGCAGACGGGCATATACAAATCACTTGCATCATTTACATCAGCCGACGGAGCTGCACCCTATACAGGTCTCGAACAGGCGCCAAACGGAAAATTATATGGTACGCTGACGGCATCGGGAACGCCTGGCACTACAGGAGCTATTTTTTCAATCGATACCGCAACCGGCACATTTACGAAAATTTATTCTTTCACTGAAAAAGATGGTTCACGAATAGTAAACGAACTTACATTAGGCGCTGATGGAAAATTGTATGGATTGGCAACGATCGGTGGTTCCAATGCAGGAGGAACGCTGTTTTCATTAGATCCGGTTACAAATAAATTCGCTGTGTTATACTCATTTAGTTCAACACTTGGAATTTATCCTACAGGAAAACTTGCCAGACGAATAGATAATGGTTTGTTGTATGGTACAACCACCGCTGGGGGTGCAAATGCGCAGGGTACTATTTTTTCTTTTGATCCAGCCACAAAAAAGTATACCAAGCTCTATGATTTCAGTACTGCGCAGAGTGGTCAACCTGTAGGCAATCTTACCATTGGGACTGACGGTCTTTTATATGGGTACACAGATCAGACTTTTTTTATTCCTGATAACAGGGGTAGTATATATTCTTTCAATCCCCTGACAAAGCAAATCAACTTTCTGCACACATTCAATGGAACGAATGGTGCCTCACCGCGTGGAGGCTTGCTGGTCTCGGGCAGTAAATTGTATGGTGTAACAAATAGCGGAGGTACTGGTTTTTATGGTACTGTTTTTTCTTTCGATCCGCTGGCAAAAAAGCATACGATAATGTACAACCTCACCCTGGTTAATGGTGCCTACCCTTTAGGAAGTTTAGCCCTTGGTTCTGACGGGCTGATTTATGGGCTGACCTCAATAGGAGGCACCGGGGGCGTCGGCGTACTGTTCTCTGTAAATCCGGTAAATAATGCATTTAGAAAACTGCAGAATTTTACAACAACCAATGGTGCCAACCCCCAGTTTGTCAGCCTGGTTGAATTAAAAACCTGCGTTCCCATCAAGGAAATCTGTGACGGAATAGACAATGATTGTGATGGGTTGATTGATGAGGACGTTAAAAAAACTTTTTATCCTGATAAAGATGGCGACGGTTATGGAACGCTCACCGGTGGTATATCGGCATGTACAGCACCTGCAGGATATGTTGCCAATAACAAAGATTGCAATGATGCCGATGTGAAGATCAATCCAAAGGCAATTGAGATCTGCGGAAATAAAATCGATGACGATTGTGATGGACTCGTCGATGAAAATTGTGCCGGCAGCACAAATCCTGCAATTACCGCATCCGCTGTAAACGTCATTGAAGGAAATGCGGGAGCAATCAATGCAGTCTTTGAGATAAAACTCAGTGTTGCGTCCGGTGTTCCGGTGGGCGTTACTTATACTACGGAATCTGCATCAGCAATTGCCGGAACAGATTTCGTGACCAAATCGGGAACAATTGTATTCCCCGCAAATACCTTGACTATGACCGTACCGGTTGCCATCAAGCCAGACAAGCTGGATGAAGAAGATGAGAAGTTCGTTTTCAAACTTAGTGCGCCTGCAAACGCAACGTTGGCTACCGCGGAAGTTTATGGTACGATCATCGATGACGATGCTGAGCCTGTTTTGAAGATTTATGATCTGACTGTGCAGGAAAACGCTGGAACGGGATCGGTACGTGTGAGCCTTTCAGCAGCCAGCGGGAAAACCGTGCAGGTATATTACGATTCACGGGACAGTACGGCCACCGCACTTGCTGATTATACCTCCCAGCAAAATAAGTTGTTGACTTTCCTGCCGGGAGAGATAACAAAATTAATCCCGGTCGAAATCAAGTACGACCAGGTGAAAGAAGGCACAGAAAGGTTCTTGCTGATATTGCGCTCGTCTGTTAATGCCGGCTTGCCTCCAGCCACCGGCGCCGATGACAGAGCAATTATTTCGATTTATAATGTCGTCCAGCCGGCAAATACAAGATCGATCGCTGACTATATTGAATCTGCTGCCGGCGACAAGGAGTTACAGATACGTGTTGCGCCAAATCCAAGTAGCAGTTTATTCCAGATTACGTTTGATGGGAATGGCCGATCATCCACACGTGTACGCATAACTGATATCTCGGGCCGACTGGTACAGGAGAAGGTGTTGTTGCCGGGTGTGAGCCGTATCAACCTCGGTGACAACTGGGTGAACGGAACATATATAGCAGAAATAATTCAGGGCGAAAGGAGAAAAACCATTCAACTGATCAAACTGAAATAAAAGTTGTTTTAGAAAATTGAATTCCCCGGATCCTATTAAAGGCCGGGGAATTTTATTTAAGTTGCGTTGACCGCTTATTACCGGTGAAAAGTTTTGCTCGCCGTGATTACCCAGCACATTAATAATCCAGTGTGCGTCAAACCTGTCAACTGGCAACCAACAACGGAGAATTGAAAAATCAGTATTCTGTCATCTTTTCAAACTCTTCCAGGTGAAACGCTACCTTCATCCTGTTCTGGCGGATTTATACATTGCCTGTATAATGCGCATTTCCCTTAGCCCCATTTCTGCAGGCACTAGCTTTTCCCGATCATATCTTACACACTGGGCAAAATCATCCATTTGTGCAGCTTGTTGATTTACCGGGTGAAAATCCATTTCTCCTTCTGAAGTTTTGCCTTTCAGGCCGCCATATTCATATCCAGGTTCTAGCCCGAACCAAACTCGCACTGCATCCGCATGCATTGAATGCTGATGTTTCGAGTAGCCCGTCCCGCAAACAGCAACAGATCCTTCATCAAAGCACATCTTTCATTCTATACCTTCTTCGACTTCACCAAATCTCACCGCATCTGATACGGTACAAACCTTGCCTCTACGGCGACAGGTAACTGGCCTGTGATATATAGCTGCCTGCACGCGATAATATTCACGCTTATGCCACCGGCCATCAGCCCCTTTCGCATCCGGTAAAAGAATGCGGAATTACATCGATAGGAATAATGAGCCTATACTGGAGCCTGCTAGCAGGAAATGCTTCGATACTTCGTTAAATATTTACAACCGCCCCTTGCAGATGACCAACAGCATCCCTGAGGAAGTTGGGAATAATATGCGCGTAGGTCCACAATATCTTATCGGGGTCGTTCAATTGTGTGATCATCGATTCCCACTTTTCATAACCATGGGTTTCCACAACTACTTTCTTCTTTTCTTCCGTTTGCAGATGGATGCTCATGCCGTGCGCGTCAGCTTCAGGATGAAATTGCATGCCCACGATATATTCTGAAAACCTGATCCCCATAACGGCTCTTTCGAGAGGCACATGTGGTCTTTCTTTCTCGATGCAGAGCAATTTAGCGCCGATCTGTTTTATTTTATTGTGAAAAGGCTGCAGCACCTGGTAATCGCGGCTGTCTACTGCATAAAACGGATCATGCAATCCTGCAAATACGGGATCATTCTCCCCATCCGGGAGAATATGAACAGGAAAAACGCCGAAGGCTGTGGATTTTCTTTTCGTCACATGAGCAATTTTATGATGCCTGCAAACGAGCTGAAATGAATGGCAGATAAAAAACACAAATTTTTTTACCCGGCGCGCAGGATTTGCATTCCATTTTTCTACCTGGGACAGCCAATGAAAGTAATGACGTTCCCATGCTGATCCTTCACTTTCCAAAGGGCTTCCGGGCCCGCCGCTGGAAATGTAAATATCATAATCAAGATTTGGCACCTCATGTTTTATCCTAACATCAAACTCATCCCAGGTGAGATTCAACTGGCTTTCCTGGGCATAACTTTTCAGTAGGTCACGAATACAGCGCATACCCTGGTTGGGTGCACCGGCATATAGATCGAGGATAGCTACTTTTATTTCTGATTTATCAGCGTCCATAGTATAATCGGCAAATTTACAAATTTTAGCGTCTGAAGACGCCAGTATTCCTTTGCTAAAACGCTGACCGGACCTCGATATGATGCTAATTTGCTTTAACTTGACAGCAACCGGTAAAACATGAGAAAAACTGCACATGTTTGTTGTCTGATGCTGTCCTGCTTGTCGTTCGCTTACTGCTCTCAAAAAAAACAGGTGACAGATATAAAAGTCACATATTTCGCCCGCGTTGACAGCGGCGTCCAGGTAGCAGGAATAAAAATGATACCGGTAGAAACTCCTGTTGGAAAATTCCGCGTGTGGACGAAAAGGTTTGGCAATAATCCACGCATTAAAGTCCTGTTGCTCCATGGCGGGCCGTCCATGACACATGAGTATATGGAGTGTTTTGAAAGCTTTTTTCCCTCGGAAGGAATTGAATTTTATGAATATGATCAGCTTGGATCGTACTATTCTGATCAACCGACGGACAGCAGTTTGTGGACCACGGAAAGATTTGTTGAAGAAGTTGAACAGGTCAGGAAGGCTTTAGGACTGAATAAAGACAATTTCTATCTGCTTGGAAATTCGTGGGGAGGAATTCTTGGTATGGAATACGCGTTTAAATACCAGGATAACATGAAGGCATTGATCATCTGTAATATGATGGCAAGTGCGGGTGCGTATGACCGTTATGCTGACGAAGTTCTTGCAAAGCAGATGGATCCAAAAGTCCTGGATACATTGCGGAGGCTTGAAAGTTCCGGTAACACACAGGATCCGGCCTATATGCGTTTATTGATTCCGAATTATTATAACCAGCACATCATCCGCCTGCCGGAGTGGCCGGACCCGGTGAATCGTTCTTTCAAACATGCTAACACTACCGTGTACACGATTATGCAGGGTCCTTCTGAATTCGGTATTTCCGGAAGATTGGGAAACTGGGAACGCGAAAAGGATTTGCCAAAGATTAAAATACCCGTTCTCACCGTAGGAGCAAAATACGATACGATGGATCCGGAGCATATGAAATGGATGAGCACGCAATTTAAAAAAGGGGAGTATCTCTATTGTCCGAATGGTTCGCATCTGTCGATGTGGGATGACCAGGAAGTTTTTATGAATGGAGTGGTTTCGTTTATTAAAAAAGTTGATGCAGGAAAATAGGGGGGAGGCGGGAGAACGGAGGCAGGAGAAAGACAGTAGAAGTGAGTAGTAGCTAGTAAGTAGTAAGCAGGGAACCGCCGGCTAATGTGGATGATAGAATCTTTTATCTGGAAAAAAATGCACAGGGCCGCAGGCAATTGACAGCAGATGGGTGCAAGCTGATTTAATATTGACAAAGAATGCCCTTATAAAATAAGATGGTGTTAGAAAATACGATATTCAAATTGTAAACAGCCGGCTCAAAACATGTAAACCTTCGGTAACTCCCAATAATGAGCAACCTCTAAGAACAATGTGGTAAGCAGGGAACCGCCGGCTAATCTGGATGATAGAATCTTTTATCTGGAAAAAATGCACAGGGCCGCAGGCAATTGACAGCAGATGGGTGCAAGCTGATTTAATATTGACAAAGAATGCCTTGATAAAATAAAGATGGTGTTAGAAAATACGATATTCAAATTGTAAGCAGCCGGCTCAAAACATGTAAACCTTCGGTAACTCACAAAAATGAGCAGCCTCTAAAAACTATGAACTAAGAACTAAGAACTAAGAACTAAGAACTAAGAACTAAGAACTTCCTCAAAGATTTCTCAAAAAACTATCATGAATAAAATCGGCTACGCTGATTAAATTCCTGGTATTCTCAAAAACTTTCAGCTGGCGGTCCGCACCTGTGCCATTGTCAAGAATTTTCTGAACAAGACTCAATGCTCCGCGACAGCCCAGTTCATCTGCCACATCATCAACAAAATCGAGAAGTTCATAGATCAGCACACGTGTGTTCGCTTCTTCTTCCTTACCAAAATCGATCAGCCTTCCGTCGATACCATACCTTGATGCGCGCCATTTGTTTTCGTTGACGAGTGCGCGAGGGTAAATAATAAAATTCAGGTTTTGCGATTTCAGCTTAAATAATTTTGCGCAGATGCATTGAAATAATGCAGTAATCGCGATTGTTTCATCTACCGTCATCGGTACATCGCAAATGCGGAACTCAACAGTACCAAAGAACGGATGTACACGCAGGTCCCACCAGATCTTTTTTGCATTGTCGATACAATTCGTTTTGATCAGCAGGTTCACATAACTTTCGTAAGCGCCATAGCTCTCAAAATAATCGGGTATGCCTGTACGTGGGAATTTGTCAAATACTTTTGTGCGGAATGATTTAAATCCGGTGAGTCGGCCTTCCCAGAATGGGGAATTGGTTGACAAAGCGAACACGTGGGGCAAAAAATATCTTGCAGAATTGGCAATATGCACTGCCATTTCTTTTGACGGCATACCCACATGTACATGAAGCCCGAAGATGAGGTTGCTTCTTGCTGCCTCCTGCATTTCATTTACAATCTCAGCATAACGAGCGTGATCGGTGATCAGCTGGCTTTCCCAATGGCTGAAAGGATGAGTACCGGCGGCCCCCATCCACAATCCAAGATCACCCGCAACTTTCGAAATCGTCTGACGAAGTGTTGCAACATCTTTATATGCCTCTTCAATATTCTGACAGATATCTGTACCCACTTCAACGACTGCCTGGTGCATTTCGGCCTTAACCTTATCCTTAATGATCTTCTGACCTTCCGTCACAATTTTTTGCTCATGACTTTTGAGTTCACGGGTGGTGGGATCAATCACCATGTATTCTTCCTCAACACCAATGGTGAAATGTTTATAATTTATACTTGCCATATTGAAGTTTGGTTCAACGTTAAACTTTATACGTTCAACGTTGAACGTATTCATAATTAAATAGATTTTCCGGAGCTGCTTCGTTTGATATATTCACCCCAGCTGAGGTTGTCTTTGCCTGGTTCCTGTGCCAGGGCTCTTTCAATCGCGTAGTTGGCCATCGTTTCTACCACCCATGCAAAATTTTCTTCTCCGACACTTTTGATTTCAGCATCAGGTGCGGGATTACAGAAATCAATTGCATATGGAATTCCATCACGTACAGCCAATTCAACTGTATTGAAATCGTAACCCAGGTACTGATTAATGCGAAGTACAATTTCCTGCATCTGCTGAAGTCTTTCATGCGAAGGGGTAAAGCTTGCTACATAACGGAGATGATGCGGATTGCGCGGCTCGTATGGCATGATGCGCACATGTTTCCTGCCAATGCAATAACAACGATAGTATTCTTCGAAAATAATTTCTTCCTGCAACAGCATTACAAGCTGTCCGGTCTCCTGGTGTTTTTCAAAAAAATCATCCATGGAATCCAGGCGATAAACATTTTTCCAGCCACCTCCTGCAAATGGTTTCATGTATGCGGGAAATCCTACGTATTTGAATATCCCCTCCCAATCCAGCGGATAAATAAGATTGCTGAATGATTCGTTGCTGGTATCATCAGGCAATGCGTGCGAAGGAAGAATCACTGTTTTGGGGACAGGAACATTGATCTTTGTTGCCAATGCATTATTGAAAAATTTCTCATCAGCACTCCACCAGAATGGATTATTGATAACAGCAGTTCCGCTGAGGGCTGCGTTTTTCAGGAAAGCCCGGTAAAATGGAACGTCCTGTGAAATACGGTCAACAATCACCGCATAACCCGAGTCCGCACCCTGTGCTACTTTATCAATCATCACCGGTTCCGCGATAATACCTTCCACATTTTTACTATTGATGCGCTCAACAAATGCATTCGGAAATGATCTTTCTTTTCCGAATAGAATTCCGATCTTTTTCATATCAATGATTTAATGGTTCTACAGGCCAGGTTTGCTGAAGGATATTGCAGTCACCGGATACAGCAGAGCAGCCGGGGAGAGGCCTGAATGCGGGAACTGCGTATGCATGACCGGGTGTAATCAAATATATTTTTTAAGCCGGAGAATACCAAAAATCAAGAAAATTAATCATCTGTATACCATGCAGCTCCTTTTTCTGTTTTAAAGTATATTTGAAAGTTTTCGAAGATGGTAAAGACATTGAACCTGATGTATGATACGGTACAGTTAATAGAGAAGTCTTTTCAGTCTGAACTCCTGGAACGGGAGGTACAGATAGATTTTTATTTTCCTTTGAATGTGCCAGCAGATTATCCCTGGGAACTGTTGCTGATCAATGATGGTCAGGACCTGGTGAAAATGGATTTTGCGGGTATCCTTGACCGCATGTATGCTCAGCATGAAATCTATCCGGTACTGGCTGTGGGTATATATGCAGGTAAAGATCGTAAGCTTGAATATGGTACTGCAAAAGAACCGGATTATCTGAATCGCGGCAGTAAAGCAGAAGCTTACACGAAATTCATCTTTGAAGAACTCATTCCAAATATACGCGCCGTTTCAGGTATTCAGAATTTCAGGAACAAATTTTTCTCCGGCTTTTCTCTTGGTGGCCTGATGGCGATGGATATCGTATGGAACTATCCTCAGGAGTTTAAAAGTGTTGGTGTATTCAGCGGTTCATTCTGGTGGAGAAGTGTGGGTCTGGATGAAGGTTATAATGAAGACACCGACCGCATCATGCATCGCCAGGTAAGAGAAGGAACATTTGCTCCCTGGCTCAGATTCTTTTTCGAAACCGGTGCATTTGATGAAACAGCCGATAGAAACAACAATGGCATCATTGATTCCATTGACGATACCCGCGCATTGATTGACGAGTTGAAAGCCAAGGGTTATACTTCAGATGATATTTTCTATCTTGAACTACACGATGGGCATCATGATATCGAAACCTGGGGGCGGGCTTTTCCGGCATTCCTTCGATGGGCTATTGGGTTGAACGTGGAACGTAAAACGTGAAACGTTGCGGACGCAGTGATCATAACTGGATGAAGAGACGCGATGCATCGCGTCACTACGATTTTACTTGCCAAATGCTGAACTTTAGCGACTGTTTCTACTTACTACTTACCACTCACTACTCACTAAAAAAAATGCGATTCCGGATACACTCCGAAACCGCAGGTTCTAACGTTCTACGTTAAACGTTCTACGTTGAACGTCTACTGAACATTAAAGCTCACCGCAGTATTCTCCCATGCCAGTGTTACTTTGTTGCCCGCAATAGTATAGTTCAGTTTTTCAACCAATGATGGCGTTTTTGCAGGAGCCACTTTTACGCGAAGTGCATCATCTTCCTGTTTGTAACGGAAAGCACCCCACTGATTGGCGGTTTTATTAAAAATCAGCGTCCACTCGCTCTCGTTAGGAATTGCAAAAAATGCATACTTGCCTTTTGGAAGAGGCTGTCCGTTAATCTTTACGTCTTTGTCAAACTCAATAGTGGTGGCTTCGTTCGCACCAGCGCGCCATACTTTGCCCCAGGGTTCAAGACTTCCAAAGATCTTACGTCCCTTTACTGAAGGCTGACTATAATCTATTGTTATATTAGCACCACCAGCTGTTCCGGTTACCTTAGCAGGAGGACTGGGACGTGCGTCTTTATTATCCTGGCCACAGGCACTGAGCCCGATGTACAAAAATGCAGTTACCATTAAGAGTGATAATAACCTTTTCATTGTGTCAATTTTTTTGGAAGAGTGAAAGTATGACTTATAACGTTAAGGTTTTATTTAAATATGATGGAATCAATGGAGGAGTTGGCGCTTGTACAACTGGATCGCGTTTTCCAGGCCAAGGTAGAGTGCATCGCAGATCAATGCATGACCGATACTCACCTCTTTTAATTCCGGTATATGCTTGCTGAACCATCCCAGGTTATGCATATCAAGATCGTGCCCTGCATTGATACCGAGCCCTAATGAATGGGCTGTTGCTGCTGCCGTGGCATAAGGACGAACTGCTTTCTCCCTGTTTGTGCTGAACTCCCGGGCATATCCTTCAGTGTATAATTCGATCCGGTCGGTTCCTGTTTTTGCTGCGCCGATGATCATGGCTTCCACGGGATCACAAAAAATGGAAGTACGTATACCGGCTTTTTTGAAAACACTGATCATTTCGATCAGATAATCTTTGTGTTTAACCGTATCCCAGCCATGATCAGAAGTAATCTGCCCCAATTCGTCAGGGACAAGTGTGACCTGGTCGGGTTGTACTTCGAGCACCAGGTCAACAAATTTTTGTTCACGACAATTCCCTTCGATATTGAATTCTGTCGTGATGATCTTTTTTATCTCCCGTACATCTGAATAACGGATATGCCTTTCATCAGGTCGGGGATGAACAGTCACGCCATCAGCGCCAAATTTCTGAACATCTATGGCTGCTTTAATTACATCGGGATTGTTTCCGCCACGACTGTTGCGTAATGTGGCGATTTTGTTGATGTTGACGGAGAGTTTGGTCATTGGCTGTCAATTGTCGGTTGTCAGTTGTCGGTTATCAGTTGTCAGGACAGGTGAGGAACCGATGCTGAAAAGTAAAGTTACAGCAGAGTTGGTTATGGTTAGTTGTCGGTTGTCGGTTGCCACAGAACAGGTGAGAGACTGATGCTGACAACTATGACGGCGAGCATAAAATCTCCTCACCTTTAATTATGTTCGTTGCTATCGGTCTGACAACAAAAACGCGAGAAGAAAATCTCCACCCATTAATTAAGTTCATTGCATCAGTCTGACAACCTGCCTGACGGCAGCTATCCCTTACCCAAATTTGAATGGGTAAAAATAATAGATGTTCTTTGACATAAATACTTGCAGTGCATAAGAT
>JARJHS010000017.1 GCA_029269725.1 Pollutibacter soli
CAGCGGTGGCAGCAGCCAACTCAGCTTCCTTTCGGGCTTTGTTAGCAGCCGGATCTCAGTGGTGGTGGTGGTGGTGCTCGAGTGCGGCCGCAAGCTTGTCGACTCAACGCCCGCCGGCCAGGTTCTCGAAGCCGTCGGCCAGTTGCGAGGCCTTGTCCAGCAGGGTTTGCGAAACGCTGAAGATGTTGTTCGCCGCTTCCCGGACCTGGAACAGGTCGGGCGAGGTCTCGAGGATCTCGTCCACCGAGCCGGAGACGAACTCGAAGAGTTCGGCGATCTCGTTCAGGCGATCCACCGCCTCGGCGTTGGTCACCTTGGAGATGCTCATCGCCGCGTTGCCTTCCTGCATGCCCTTCAGTACGCGGCCGAACAGGCTGGCGTCGCGGCCGAAGCTGTCGGCGGCCTGCACCGAGTTCTCGTCGCCGGCCAGCACCTTGTTCACCGAGCCGAGGATACGTTCGGCGAGCAGCGACTGGCGCTGGGCGACCGCGACCTGGTCGGCCGGGGCACCGTTCTCCAGCAGGATGTCGACCACCTCTTCGTATTCCACCTGCAGCTGCGGGATGGTTTCGGCGAGGGTCGAGGCCACCTGGTGCAGGGACAGTACGGTCTGTTCGCTGGCGAGGATGGAGTCGGCGTTCTTGCGCAGACCGTCCCAGTCCTGCTGCACCACGTCCATCTGCGGCTTCACCGCTTCGGGGCTGGGCGGCAGGGATGTGCTCTCGTCGCCGTTGACCAAGATGTTCCAGCGTTTCTCGAAGTCGTTGCGCGCATCCTTCAGGAGCTTGAACGCCTCGCCCTTGCCCGCCGCCGCTTCGGTGGCGTTCTTCGCGATCCGCTGCGACAGGACGCGCAGTTCGCCGGCATGGCCGATGTACTGCTTGTCATGGTTCGAGGATCCGCGACCCATTTGCTGTCCACCAGTCATGCTAGCCATATGGCTGCCGCGCGGCACCAGGCCGCTGCTGTGATGATGATGATGATGGCTGCTGCCCATGGTATATCTCCTTCTTAAAGTTAAACAAAATTATTTCTAGAGGGGAATTGTTATCCGCTCACAATTCCCCTATAGTGAGTCGTATTAATTTCGCGGGATCGAGATCTCGATCCTCTACGCCGGACGCATCGTGGCCGGCATCACCGGCGCCACAGGTGCGGTTGCTGGCGCCTATATCGCCGACATCACCGATGGGGAAGATCGGGCTCGCCACTTCGGGCTCATGAGCGCTTGTTTCGGCGTGGGTATGGTGGCAGGCCCCGTGGCCGGGGGACTGTTGGGCGCCATCTCCTTGCATGCACCATTCCTTGCGGCGGCGGTGCTCAACGGCCTCAACCTACTACTGGGCTGCTTCCTAATGCAGGAGTCGCATAAGGGAGAGCGTCGAGATCCCGGACACCATCGAATGGCGCAAAACCTTTCGCGGTATGGCATGATAGCGCCCGGAAGAGAGTCAATTCAGGGTGGTGAATGTGAAACCAGTAACGTTATACGATGTCGCAGAGTATGCCGGTGTCTCTTATCAGACCGTTTCCCGCGTGGTGAACCAGGCCAGCCACGTTTCTGCGAAAACGCGGGAAAAAGTGGAAGCGGCGATGGCGGAGCTGAATTACATTCCCAACCGCGTGGCACAACAACTGGCGGGCAAACAGTCGTTGCTGATTGGCGTTGCCACCTCCAGTCTGGCCCTGCACGCGCCGTCGCAAATTGTCGCGGCGATTAAATCTCGCGCCGATCAACTGGGTGCCAGCGTGGTGGTGTCGATGGTAGAACGAAGCGGCGTCGAAGCCTGTAAAGCGGCGGTGCACAATCTTCTCGCGCAACGCGTCAGTGGGCTGATCATTAACTATCCGCTGGATGACCAGGATGCCATTGCTGTGGAAGCTGCCTGCACTAATGTTCCGGCGTTATTTCTTGATGTCTCTGACCAGACACCCATCAACAGTATTATTTTCTCCCATGAAGACGGTACGCGACTGGGCGTGGAGCATCTGGTCGCATTGGGTCACCAGCAAATCGCGCTGTTAGCGGGCCCATTAAGTTCTGTCTCGGCGCGTCTGCGTCTGGCTGGCTGGCATAAATATCTCACTCGCAATCAAATTCAGCCGATAGCGGAACGGGAAGGCGACTGGAGTGCCATGTCCGGTTTTCAACAAACCATGCAAATGCTGAATGAGGGCATCGTTCCCACTGCGATGCTGGTTGCCAACGATCAGATGGCGCTGGGCGCAATGCGCGCCATTACCGAGTCCGGGCTGCGCGTTGGTGCGGATATCTCGGTAGTGGGATACGACGATACCGAAGACAGCTCATGTTATATCCCGCCGTTAACCACCATCAAACAGGATTTTCGCCTGCTGGGGCAAACCAGCGTGGACCGCTTGCTGCAACTCTCTCAGGGCCAGGCGGTGAAGGGCAATCAGCTGTTGCCCGTCTCACTGGTGAAAAGAAAAACCACCCTGGCGCCCAATACGCAAACCGCCTCTCCCCGCGCGTTGGCCGATTCATTAATGCAGCTGGCACGACAGGTTTCCCGACTGGAAAGCGGGCAGTGAGCGCAACGCAATTAATGTAAGTTAGCTCACTCATTAGGCACCGGGATCTCGACCGATGCCCTTGAGAGCCTTCAACCCAGTCAGCTCCTTCCGGTGGGCGCGGGGCATGACTATCGTCGCCGCACTTATGACTGTCTTCTTTATCATGCAACTCGTAGGACAGGTGCCGGCAGCGCTCTGGGTCATTTTCGGCGAGGACCGCTTTCGCTGGAGCGCGACGATGATCGGCCTGTCGCTTGCGGTATTCGGAATCTTGCACGCCCTCGCTCAAGCCTTCGTCACTGGTCCCGCCACCAAACGTTTCGGCGAGAAGCAGGCCATTATCGCCGGCATGGCGGCCCCACGGGTGCGCATGATCGTGCTCCTGTCGTTGAGGACCCGGCTAGGCTGGCGGGGTTGCCTTACTGGTTAGCAGAATGAATCACCGATACGCGAGCGAACGTGAAGCGACTGCTGCTGCAAAACGTCTGCGACCTGAGCAACAACATGAATGGTCTTCGGTTTCCGTGTTTCGTAAAGTCTGGAAACGCGGAAGTCAGCGCCCTGCACCATTATGTTCCGGATCTGCATCGCAGGATGCTGCTGGCTACCCTGTGGAACACCTACATCTGTATTAACGAAGCGCTGGCATTGACCCTGAGTGATTTTTCTCTGGTCCCGCCGCATCCATA
This sequence comes from Pollutibacter soli, assembly GCA_029269725.1. Classification (GTDB taxonomy): domain Bacteria; phylum Bacteroidota; class Bacteroidia; order Chitinophagales; family Chitinophagaceae; genus Pollutibacter; species Pollutibacter soli. Next base: position 3,225 of record JARJHS010000017.1, read on the forward strand.
CCGCCAGTTGTTTACCCTCACAACGTTCCAGTAACCGGGCATGTTCATCATCAGTAACCCGTATCGTGAGCATCCTCTCTCGTTTCATCGGTATCATTACCCCCATGAACAGAAATCCCCCTTACACGGAGGCATCAGTGACCAAACAGGAAAAAACCGCCCTTAACATGGCCCGCTTTATCAGAAGCCAGACATTAACGCTTCTGGAGAAACTCAACGAGCTGGACGCGGATGAACAGGCAGACATCTGTGAATCGCTTCACGACCACGCTGATGAGCTTTACCGCAGCTGCCTCGCGCGTTTCGGTGATGACGGTGAAAACCTCTGACACATGCAGCTCCCGGAGACGGTCACAGCTTGTCTGTAAGCGGATGCCGGGAGCAGACAAGCCCGTCAGGGCGCGTCAGCGGGTGTTGGCGGGTGTCGGGGCGCAGCCATGACCCAGTCACGTAGCGATAGCGGAGTGTATACTGGCTTAACTATGCGGCATCAGAGCAGATTGTACTGAGAGTGCACCATTGCGGTGTGAAATACCGCACAGATGCGTAAGGAGAAAATACCGCATCAGGCGCTCTTCCGCTTCCTCGCTCACTGACTCGCTGCGCTCGGTCGTTCGGCTGCGGCGAGCGGTATCAGCTCACTCAAAGGCGGTAATACGGTTATCCACAGAATCAGGGGATAACGCAGGAAAGAACATGTGAGCAAAAGGCCAGCAAAAGGCCAGGAACCGTAAAAAGGCCGCGTTGCTGGCGTTTTTCCATAGGCTCCGCCCCCCTGACGAGCATCACAAAAATCGACGCTCAAGTCAGAGGTGGCGAAACCCGACAGGACTATAAAGATACCAGGCGTTTCCCCCTGGAAGCTCCCTCGTGCGCTCTCCTGTTCCGACCCTGCCGCTTACCGGATACCTGTCCGCCTTTCTCCCTTCGGGAAGCGTGGCGCTTTCTCATAGCTCACGCTGTAGGTATCTCAGTTCGGTGTAGGTCGTTCGCTCCAAGCTGGGCTGTGTGCACGAACCCCCCGTTCAGCCCGACCGCTGCGCCTTATCCGGTAACTATCGTCTTGAGTCCAACCCGGTAAGACACGACTTATCGCCACTGGCAGCAGCCACTGGTAACAGGATTAGCAGAGCGAGGTATGTAGGCGGTGCTACAGAGTTCTTGAAGTGGTGGCCTAACTACGGCTACACTAGAAGGACAGTATTTGGTATCTGCGCTCTGCTGAAGCCAGTTACCTTCGGAAAAAGAGTTGGTAGCTCTTGATCCGGCAAACAAACCACCGCTGGTAGCGGTGGTTTTTTTGTTTGCAAGCAGCAGATTACGCGCAGAAAAAAAGGATCTCAAGAAGATCCTTTGATCTTTTCTACGGGGTCTGACGCTCAGTGGAACGAAAACTCACGTTAAGGGATTTTGGTCATGAACAATAAAACTGTCTGCTTACATAAACAGTAATACAAGGGGTGTTATGAGCCATATTCAACGGGAAACGTCTTGCTCTAGGCCGCGATTAAATTCCAACATGGATGCTGATTTATATGGGTATAAATGGGCTCGCGATAATGTCGGGCAATCAGGTGCGACAATCTATCGATTGTATGGGAAGCCCGATGCGCCAGAGTTGTTTCTGAAACATGGCAAAGGTAGCGTTGCCAATGATGTTACAGATGAGATGGTCAGACTAAACTGGCTGACGGAATTTATGCCTCTTCCGACCATCAAGCATTTTATCCGTACTCCTGATGATGCATGGTTACTCACCACTGCGATCCCCGGGAAAACAGCATTCCAGGTATTAGAAGAATATCCTGATTCAGGTGAAAATATTGTTGATGCGCTGGCAGTGTTCCTGCGCCGGTTGCATTCGATTCCTGTTTGTAATTGTCCTTTTAACAGCGATCGCGTATTTCGTCTCGCTCAGGCGCAATCACGAATGAATAACGGTTTGGTTGATGCGAGTGATTTTGATGACGAGCGTAATGGCTGGCCTGTTGAACAAGTCTGGAAAGAAATGCATAAACTTTTGCCATTCTCACCGGATTCAGTCGTCACTCATGGTGATTTCTCACTTGATAACCTTATTTTTGACGAGGGGAAATTAATAGGTTGTATTGATGTTGGACGAGTCGGAATCGCAGACCGATACCAGGATCTTGCCATCCTATGGAACTGCCTCGGTGAGTTTTCTCCTTCATTACAGAAACGGCTTTTTCAAAAATATGGTATTGATAATCCTGATATGAATAAATTGCAGTTTCATTTGATGCTCGATGAGTTTTTCTAAGAATTAATTCATGAGCGGATACATATTTGAATGTATTTAGAAAAATAAACAAATAGGGGTTCCGCGCACATTTCCCCGAAAAGTGCCACCTAAATTGTAAGCGTTAATATTTTGTTAAAATTCGCGTTAAATTTTTGTTAAATCAGCTCATTTTTTAACCAATAGGCCGAAATCGGCAAAATCCCTTATAAATCAAAAGAATAGACCGAGATAGGGTTGAGTGTTGTTCCAGTTTGGAACAAGAGTCCACTATTAAAGAACGTGGACTCCAACGTCAAAGGGCGAAAAACCGTCTATCAGGGCGATGGCCCACTACGTGAACCATCACCCTAATCAAGTTTTTTGGGGTCGAGGTGCCGTAAAGCACTAAATCGGAACCCTAAAGGGAGCCCCCGATTTAGAGCTTGACGGGGAAAGCCGGCGAACGTGGCGAGAAAGGAAGGGAAGAAAGCGAAAGGAGCGGGCGCTAGGGCGCTGGCAAGTGTAGCGGTCACGCTGCGCGTAACCACCACACCCGCCGCGCTTAATGCGCCGCTACAGGGCGCGTCCCATTCGCCAATCCGGATATAGTTCCTCCTTTCAGCAAAAAACCCCTCAAGACCCGTTTAGAGGCCCCAAGGGGTTATGCTAGTTATTGCTCAGCGGTGGCAGCAGCCAACTCAGCTTCCTTTCGGGCTTTGTTAGCAGCCGGATCTCAGTGGTGGTGGTGGTGGTGCTCGAGTGCGGCCGCAAGCTTCTACGTCCTGCTGCTGCTCTCGATCTGCTCCACCTCTGCCGCCTTGGCGTCAAGGCTGGCGCGCTGCAGGTTCAGCAGCTCGCCGAGCAGCTTCAGATAGCCCTGGGCGGCCGGCACATAGCTGTTGATCAGCGTGGACTCAGCCTCTTCGGCCATGCCGTCGGCCTTGAGCTGACTGACCTTGTCGCGGCTGGCAATATAGGTTTTGCGCACCTGCATGATCTTGTCCAGGATCTCGCGTTCCGCAGGCTGGGTGATCAGGGGCTCGATCTGCTTTAGCACATTGGCCGTGCTCTTAGCAGTGGCAGCCGCATCCGCCGCCAGAAACTGCACCAGACTTGCGTCGCTGCTCTTGGCGATGGCCGTGGTGCGAGCCACCGCCACGCTGACATTGCTGTTCCAGTCGCTGATCAGGCGCTCCTTGGTCAGCGGCTCCTGCATCATCTGCTGCGTGGCCTTGCCCACCGAGTGCAGCT
>JARJHS010000018.1 GCA_029269725.1 Pollutibacter soli
GAGGCCGTCTCAAAACAATGAGTCGGCCTCTTTTTATTTTTTTAGGTTGGCGTATAAGTTTTTTCAATTACCCATCAAGGATTTCGATGAAGTGTATGTTTTTAATGTTTGTCAGGCTACTTTTTTCCTTAGATTGTGCGCTATAGCGATCAGTCCTATTTCAACATTCACCTTATTGAGGCCTCGGAGATAAAATCTTTTGAAGTGATGATTGTTTTTGATGTTGGCAAACACAGGTTCTGTGTCGAAGCATCTTTGTTTGCGCTTTTGAATGCCTCGTTTGGATTTTAGTCTTTTGTCCGCCTTTGTTTTAAGCCGGTTCAGGTTATGATTTACCTGGATAATCCGGTTCCCTTTTTGATCGTGACATTGATTTCTCAGTGGACAGCCTGCACATTTTTTTGCTTTGTAGTTGTCAATAACCTGTTCATAACCAGCCTTCGTTTTTTTAATATGCTGCCCGATGTACTTCATAGGTTTACCGGACGGACAGATAAACTGATCTTTTGCCTCATTGTAAACTAATTTATCGGCAGCATAGGGATTTTTATTTCTGGTGTTTTCATGTTGATTGCGGTCAAACTGGTTGTGTTTTACATAGGCAGTAATGCGCTTATCCTCCAGCCATTGATAATTTTGTTCACTACCATAACCGGCGTCAGCTGTGAGGTTGGAGGGCTTTTTTTTATAGGCTTTAATATGATCCTGCAGATGGGATATGAGCGTATTGGTGTCTGTCGATTGCTGATGGAGGGAATAAGAGGCGATGAACTGATTATTGGTACTGATCTGAACATTATAGGCTGGCTTTAGTTGGCCGTTACGCATATGATCTTCCTTCATCCGCATGAAGGTCGCATCCTTATCTGTTTTACTGTAGCTGCTTCTGTTTTCACCAATGATCCTTTCCTGCTCTTCATACTTTTTCAGCTTCTCCGGCCAGTTCTTTCTGGCATAATTCAATTTCTGTTTAATGTCAGCCTTCACCTTTTTGTCTTTGATGGCTTCATTGATAGCATTGATTGTCTGCTCTACTTTGTCGCTATCGATTTTATCAAAACCTGAAGGATCGGTATCATCCAGTTCGCTGGCTGCTATGCTTTGCGCATACTTCCATAGCTCATTGAGTTGATCTTTGATCCGTTCCCGGCTGGTTTTAATCGCTTTGCCCCACACAAACGTATAGCGGTTAGCATTGGCTTCTATTTTTGTTCCATCCGTATACAGTTCCTTAATGTTCAATAATCCTTCTTCACACAATAACAGCACCACCTGATGAAAAATAGGTTTTAGTGTCGATTGTAAACGCTGCCCCCTGAAGCGGTTGATCGTATTATGATCAGGTTTTTGCATACCCGCCAGCCACATAAAATGGATATTGTTGCTTACAGCTTCTTCTATCCTGCGGCTACTGTAAATGTTATTGATGTAAGCGTAAACCAGTATTTTGAGCAGCATCCGCGGATGATAACTGCTGGTTCCGCCGGCTTTGTATAACTTAACAACAGGTGTTATGTCAATCTTATCCAATACCGCATTAACGACGCGTACCGGATGATTCGCAGCTACCAACTCTCCTAACTCAGGAGGAAGCAGCATACCCTGATGTTGATGTGATTGCTTGAAAATGACCGCTAATGTTTTTCCTTTTGGCATAGAAAACATCCCACAAAAACAGTACTACTCTCATTTTCCTAACCTCCTTTTTATACAGCTCAATTGTGTATAAACCTATATCCAAAACTGAAAATAAAAAAAGCTGCCTCATTTTACTTTTGAGACAGCCTC
>JARJHS010000019.1 GCA_029269725.1 Pollutibacter soli
ACTTACTACTGCTATGTAAAAGGCTGTGGTGCCGAAGCGAAAGCTCAGCATTGTTAAAAGTTTCTACAAGTCAATTCAGAAATTTTCTCCACCTGCTATTTGCAGTCATTCTGTTAAGAAGCTGCCAGTTTTAATTAAAGTTGTAAAGGAGGTACGCCAACTTACTTTAATGTTCTCTATGGAACCGTAGTTAGGATGCGCTATCCTCCTGTTGAAAAACGAGATTACTTCTTTTTGACTTTTCTTCCGTACCCTATAAAACTAAAAACTTATCCTGGGTATTTGCATTTTTTTGATTTTTTAATTCGAAATATTTTTCCTCATAAGTACTATGGTTTATTACTACAGAGCGTGCAATTAATGCAAGCTTTCGAGCCACTTTAACGATCGCCTTCTTGTTGTTTTTGTTCAAATGCTGGCGATAGTATTTTAATAGTTCCGGGCTTCTTCTGATAGCCTGCCACGCCGCTTCAATCAATAAGGGTCGCAGATGCTTATTACACCGGGGTTGCATTCCTGTGACATGCACCGCATCTCCGCTGCTGTGTTCGCGTGGCGTTATTCCTAAAAAAGAAATATATTCGTCCCGGTCATCAAACCGGCTCCAGTCTCCGATCTCCGCCTGAAAGGCTGCCGCTGTTACAGGACCAAATCCAGGTACTGATAAAAGGGATTTATAGGTGTCCGGATATCCCTCAATCATTGCTTTTTTCACGCGTTTAGTGATGGCCAGTAATTGTTCGCGCAGATACTTATAATCCTTAACATACTGCTGAAGGGTCAATAAGCCTTGAGCAGACGTAAGTTTAACCGTATTCAACCACTTCACCATGTTTAGCGAAATGGAATTTTTTCTCTCAAATTCTTCAGGTATGATGACGCCAAAATAATATAGAAAGCTCTTGATTCGATTGTTGTAACGAACCACATCTTTGACCTTTGTTTCTCTTTGCCGGAATGATGAACGAAACTCCTGCATCTCAGCAGGCATAATATAAATCCCTTTCAATAGATGTCGTTCGAGGTAACTGGCAATGGCACGACTGTCATGAGTATCTGTTTTGTTTTTCTTTTGCTTGTCAGTCATCGGAAGATCTGCAGCATGGAAAACAATGTTTGCAATGCCCAAGATCTTCAAACAATGGTGAGCAGAAGTTCCGCAAAACCCCGCCTCGTATGCACTATAATAGGTCCCTCCAGGATAATGGCGTTTTAAATAGTCTGCCAAATGCTGAGCATTCGCAGGCTGTGTAAATCGTTTTAATTCCAGTCCAAGTGAACGAATCGTAACTGACCAGTTTGATCGATGAACATCAATGCCTACATAAAAGCATTGACCTTCGAAACCATTAATTTTGTTTGTTAGAGGCATGGTTGACTGCTTTAATTATCAAAATTGACGAAACCTTTAAAAAGGTTATCGTAATAATTGAGTCTGCTTCATGCAAGACTCTTGCAGCACCATGCCTTTTTACATTAAAACTTACT
>JARJHS010000002.1 GCA_029269725.1 Pollutibacter soli
CAGGATTAAAAACTGTTTGGCAAGGTTATCAACAGTTAACCCATGCAGCAAGTGTTTATGAAATAATGACTCAATAAATTTGGGTAAGGCTTAGCTGCCGGCAGGCAGGCTCCTCTCTCCTGCCTCAACACTAACTTTATACTTTCCACTTTGTACTCATAACTTAACTTCGCAGATCGTACCTATAACTTCTTACTTCAAACCTTTAACTTAAAAAAGTGCCTTTTCAGCTACAATCAACATATGCCCCTGCAGGTGATCAGCCTGAAGCGATAAAGCAACTGGTGCAGGGAATCCAATCCGGAGAGCAATACCAGACATTATTAGGTGTTACAGGTTCAGGAAAAACATTCACTATTGCGAACGTGATACAGCAGGTACAAAAGCCTACGCTGGTGCTCACACACAACAAAACTCTGGTGGCGCAATTGTATGGCGAATTCAAACAGTTTTTTCCTGATAATGCAGTTGGTTATTTTGTTTCCTACTATGATTACTTCCAGCCGGAAGCCTACCTGCCTGTAAGCGATGTGTACATTGAAAAAGATCTTTCGATCAATGAAGAACTCGACAAACTCAGGCTGCAGGCAACTGCACAGTTATTGTCCGGAAGAAGAGATATCATCGTTGTTGCTTCCGTGAGTTGTATATATGGTATCGGTAATCCGACGGAATTTGAAAACGGTATTATCAGGATACAAAAGGGACAGGTGATCAGTCGCCAGGGATTTTTGCATTCACTGGTGAATTCATTATACAATCGCTCACAACTCGAATTCAACCGCGCGACATTTCGTGTAAAAGGAGATACGGTGGATATCAATCTTCCTTATGTTGATTATGGTTACCGCATTACATTCTTTGGAGATGAAATCGAAGAGATTGAAAGCATTGAAATAAACAGCGGCAAGAGAATAGGTGTGATGGAGAATGCTGCCATCTTCCCCGCCAATCTATATCTCGCTCCAAAAGATCAGCTGCAACAGATACTTGCCGAGATCCAGGATGAGATGGCAAAACAGGTGGAATATTTTAAAGCATCCGGGAAATATATTGAAGCACAGCGTTTGAGCGAACGCGTAAACTTCGACGTTGAAATGATTCGCGAACTCGGCTATTGCAATGGCGTCGAAAACTACTCGCGTTTCTTCGACCGCCGACCTCCAGGTACAAGACCTTTCTGCCTGCTCGATTATTTCCCAAATGATTTTCTCTGCGTGGTGGATGAGAGTCACCAGACCATCCCGCAGGTAAGTGGCATGTATGGCGGTGACAGAAGCAGAAAAATGATTTTGGTTGATTATGGTTTCCGTTTGCCTTCTGCGCTGGATAACCGTCCTCTCAATTTTCACGAATTCGAATCCCTCGTTAATCAAACCATTTATGTTTCTGCAACGCCAGGTGAATATGAACTGGAGAAAACCGGCGGCGTTGTTGTGGAACAGGTTGTGCGACCCACAGGACTTCTGGATCCGCCGATCGAAATCAGGCCCAGTGTAAATCAGATTGATGATCTTCTGGATGAAATTGACAAGACCATCAAAAAAGGTGATCGTGTTCTGGTAACTACCCTAACTAAAAGGATGGCTGAAGAGATGGATAAATATCTTCACCGCATTAATATAAAATCAAAATACATTCACAGCGAAGTACACACCCTCGATCGTGTTGAAATTCTTCGTCAGCTTCGGTTAGGCGAGATCGATGTACTCGTGGGTGTGAACCTGTTGCGTGAAGGTCTTGATCTCCCGGAAGTTTCACTCGTGGCTATTCTTGATGCAGATAAAGAAGGATATCTCAGGAATGAAAAATCTTTAACACAGACCGCTGGTCGTGCCGCGCGAAATGCTGAGGGACGTGTTATTTTTTATGCTGATATCATGACCGGCAGTATGCAAAAGACGATTGACGAAACCAATCGTCGCCGGGATAAACAAATTGCGTTTAACCTCGAACATAATATCGAACCGCAAACGGTCAGAAAAAGTAAGGAGCAGGTGTTCGCCCAGACATCAGTGCTCGACATCAAGGGGTATGATCTCAGAGATCCAAATGCATTGGGGCCGGATGCCGAACTGGTACCAGCTGTTGCCGAGGATCAGGCTGTTTACCAGACCATTCCCCAGGTGGAAAAGGCCATCAAGCAAACCAAAAAGACGATGGAAAAGGCTGCCCGTGACCTGGATTTTATGGAAGCTGCCCGTCTTCGCGATGAAATGTTCAGGCTTCAGAAACAACTCGAAGGAATGCAGAACTGAGCTCGCTTAATCGGTGCTTAGTTTAATGTTGAAAGTTGAAAGTTAAACGAAGTTGCACATACACAGCCGGTCTCAGCAGGTGGGCTGTTCCGCTTTCCACCTTCAACTTTTCACTTTAAACTTTCTAAAAATCGCTTAGTTTGCGAAACAATTTTTCCGGCTGTGATGCCGGTATTAACAGTATTTGAAACGATATCAGGATCCATGTGTAAAATGAAAAGAACCCTTTCTTCTCTGCTCGTTTTCTCCATCGCCAGTCTATCACTTTTTGCCCAGGAAAAAAGTTACCGCCTCACCAGTCTGGCGCTGGATGACCTCTCTCAGTTTTCATCGCCCGGAGCCAACTGGACGATCGGAAGCGGAATCAAAGCCGCTTACACCGACACCGTTTTTTCCATCACCCAGGGCAAAGGAGTTTTAGTGAACAATGTTAAGCCAGGAGATCATACCGGCAAAAACCTGGTAACGAAACTCACTCATGGTGACATGTACATTGAGCTGGATTACAACGTGCCGAAAGGCTCCAATTCCGGAATTTATTTCCAGGGCAGGTATGAAATTCAGATCTATGACAGCTGGGGCGTGCAGCGACCAAAAGTATACGATAATGGAAGCATCTATGAAAGGTGGGATGAAAGCAAGCCCGAGGGTCAAAAAGGATATGAAGGACATCCTGCATTGGTGAATGCATCCTTTGCTCCCGGCCTCTGGCAGCATCTCGAAGCATTTTTCCAGGCACCGAGGTTTGACGCAGCAGGAAAAAAGATCAGTGATGCCCGTTTTCTTTTTGTAAAACTGAATGGCATTACGATCCATGAAAATATTATCGTGCATGGACCGACGCGAGCAGCGATGTTTAAAGATGAAGCAGCTACTGGTCCGATTATGATCCAGGGCGATCATGGGCAGGTGGCCATCAGAAATGTAAAGTATGCGCCGCAGAATGAATTGAAAGTGGCACTGAAAGATGTCAACTATAAATATTACGAAGGCACTTTTGAAAACGATCAAAAAGCGTTCGCTACAAAACCTACGCGCGAAGGCAAAACAGATCTTCTCGATTCACGCCTGGCTGATGCACGCAATGGATATGCGCTCGCCTTCGATGGAAAACTCGAAGTGCCTGAGAACGACAACTACTTCTTCACCCTGCTGTACAGCGGCGAAGGCACACTCGAAATCGATGGCAAACCTGTTATCAATAAAAAATCTACCTGGATTTTTGCAGAACCACTCACCGGAAGCGCTGAACTGAGTGCTGGCACTCATAATCTGAAATTATGGTACAATAAGCAGGTGAACTGGCAACCCCCTGGATTGAGTCTGTTTATTCAGAAGCCCAACTCCAAAGCAGTTGCATTGCATACTACATCATCGATGCCGGAAAGACGTAACTCCCCCTTGATTGCAGTGGAGTCATTGAAAGGTCCGGAGATGGTCCGTTCGTTTCAGTTCCGTGGTGATAAAAAACTCACGCATGTAATGTCAGTTGGTAGTCCTTCTGAAGTAAACTATTCCTACAATCTTTTGCAGGGCGGATTGCTCCAGGTTTGGAAAGGTGATTTTCTGAATGTAACCGAGATGTGGTATCAGCGCGGTGAACCGCAGATCTCCATGCCGATGGGTGCGCCTGTGGTGCTTTCAGGAATCAACCCTGTTCTGACCGATCCTGCAACATTGGTAGATTCAATCGCAGGCCTGTCATACAAAGGCTATAAGATCAACACGCAGGGGTATCCGGTGTATATGTATGAGAAAGATGCTCTTAAAATCGAAGATGCGATTCAACCTTTTGAAAACAACAGAGGAATCGAACGCAGCATCAGTATTACAAATACAGCATCAGCCCCTAAACTCAGTTTCAGAATTGCCGAAGGAAAAAATCTAGTTTCGCTCGGTAACGGATTATATGCCGCTGACGATCAGAGTTATTATGTAAAACTGATTTCAGCACCATCAACCCAGCCAACGATGCTGAACAGCAATGGGAAACAGGTAATGACCATACCTGCTGCAAACAATGCTTTGAAATACGCCATTATCTGGTAAGATTTTATTCAATTTTACTTTCCTTCAATTATGAAAAAGTTTCAAATTAATATAGAAAAGGTGAGGATTAAAAGCAGTACTATCATTACGGCTGTTTTATTTGCTGTCGTGCAGTTCTTCGTTTATACTGATACGTTAGCACAGGGTGCCGGTCCGCAGGTGGAGAGTGACTATTATATCCTGAAAACAGTCATCGTTCCGGAAAATATCCCGCTTGAAGTAGGAGGTATTGCTGTAATTCCTGACGGAAGAGTGGCAGTGGCAACACGTCACGGAGAGATCTGGATGATTGAAAATGCCTATGGCGAAAACAATTCTTCTCCTATCTACACGCGCTTTGCTTCAGGAATGCATGAGGTGTTGGGTCTTGCTTATCGCGATGGCGCTTTCATCTGTGCACAGCGCGGTGAACTCACTAAAGTATCAGATACCGATGGTGATGGCCTGGCTGATCGTTATGAACCACTCACAATTTTTGAACTCAGCGGCAACTACCATGAATATGCATACGGTCCGATCTTCAATTCGAAAGGCGAAATGTTTGTGACTTTGAACGTAGCCTGGATTGATTATGGAGAAAGTCTTTCCAAATGGCATGGCTGGCTGATGAAAGTAAAACCCGATGGTTCCATGGAGCCGGTAGCTACTGGTTTGCGTTCACCTGCAGGGATAATGGTCAACAGTAATGATGATATATTTTATGGCGAAAATCAAGGCGACTGGGTGGGAAGCGGTCGCGTAACACATCTTGAAAGAGGAGATTTCGCAGGTAATGCCGCTGGTCTTAACTGGAGTAAAGAACCAGGTTCTCCCATCACCCTCACCAAAGCCGATGTGGCAAAAGTAGATGATGGCAGACCCATGCACGAAGCGGCAAAAGTGATAAAAGAAATGAAACTCCCGATGGTATGGTTCCCGCACACGCTGATGGGCATCTCTACTTCTGATATTATAGAAGATCAGACCGGCGGAGCATTCGGACCATTCACCGGGCAATACTTTGTTGGTGACCAGGGTCACTCCAAAGTCATGCGCATGACATTGGAAAAAGTCAATGGCAAATACCAGGGTGCATGTTATCCTTTCCGCGAAGGCTTTTCTTCCGGCATCCTGAGGATGCGCTGGGGCGTCGATAATTCCATGTTTGTGGGCATGACCAGTCGCGGCTGGGCAAGTACAGGTCGCGGTGATTTTGGTTTACAACGCTTGGTATGGTCAGGAAAAACCCCATTCGAAATGAAAAACATCAGCGCCCGTCCTGATGGTTTTGAGATCGAGTTTACTGTACCTGCGGATGTAAAATCTTTGAAGGACGCGATGAATTACGAGCTGAACAGTTTCACTTACAAATACCATCACTTTTATGGCAGTCCGATCATCAATACTGCTGCAAGAATTCTCAAAGGAATCATCGTTTCTGAAAATGGTAAGAAGGTAAGGATCGTTTTGGACAGTCTGAAAGAAGGATATATTCACGAAATCAAATTAGGTGGGATCAAAGCTTCAGACGGCAGAAATCTGCTTCACAATTTTGCATACTACACCATGAACAACATACCTGCTGGCGATAAAGCAGTATTGAAATCAGATGAGGTAGTGACCAAACATACGCATGCGATGGCTGCAGGCGCTGCAACAGCAGCGAAGCCAAAAGCCAATACAGCAAAACGCGTAACACGTATGCCTGCTGACTGGGGCCAGCCCGACCAGGTGCTGCGGCTAGGAACAAGACCCGGATTGAAATTTGATCGCGCTCAGTTTGAAGTAAAACCAGGTTCGAAAATCAGGCTGGTATTCAATAACAATGACGACATGCAACACAACGTTGTGATCACCGCACCAGGTGCTGCTGATGATGTTGGAAATGCCGCGTTGAAACTCGGACTGAAAGGATCAGAATTGAACTATGTTCCCCAGATTTCCAAAGTGCTGTTCCATACCGCTTTATTGCAGCCAAACAGTACGGAGTCGATCTATTTCATAGCACCTGATAAACCGGGAACTTATCCGTTTATCTGCAGCTATCCCGGGCATGCGTCGGTGATGAGAGGAGTGATTATAGTGAAGTAGGGACGCAGGAGAGGGGAGGCAGGAGAGGTAGTAGACAGGTCATAGGGATAAGCAATAGTAAATGGCAAAAACGTAAATCACAGAAAGTAGTCAAAACAGACTCATAAATTAAACTCAAATAGTTTTTTTGAAAAAACCTCCATTCAGGAGGTTTTTTTATTTCTCATTTCCCAAAAGACAACGTTTTTATGGTCGTTATTTGCTACCGGAAACCCGGGCATTTTCGAATTTAATCAAGCCTGCTTCTGTCTTCTACACCCTAAATCTCCTGCCTCCCCTCTCCTGCCTGCTCACTATTTTTCCTATCTTCAAAAAAAACCCCAATGACAACCATTGCCCTGTACAATCTCAAAGGTGGTGTTGGAAAAACCGCTTCCAGCGTGAACATGGCATATCTCTCCGCTAAGGAAGGAATGAAAACTTTGTTATGGGATATCGACCCGCAGGGATCATCATCATTTTATTTCCAGGTAAAACACAAAGTGAAAGGCGGTATCAAAAAAATTCTTTCTCCTGATACTGACCCTGAAGACCTGATTACAGCAACCGATTTTGAAAACCTGGATATCATTACAGCGGATCAATCGGCAAAAGGACTGGACCTGCTGCTGGAAGAAATGCAAACCGGAAAAAAGCGTTTGAAAAATGCGCTTAGCCGTTTCAGTAAGAAGTACCAGATTGTCATTATCGACTGTCCTCCCGGACTTTCTGCGCTTGCAGAAAATATCTTTTTTGCATCAGATATTGTGTTGATGCCGATGATACCTACAACCTTATCATTGAGAACATACCAGATGGTAAAAGATTTTTTTAAGGATAGGGATCTTGACCTCTCTAAGCTGATGTGCTTTTTTACGATGGTCGATCTCCGGAAAAATATGCATCACGAAATCATGGATCAGTTGTTTAAAGACAAGAGATTTTTCAGCAATTACATTCCCTACCTTTCTGACGTAGAAAAAATGGGCGTTCATCTCTCGCCGGTGGAAGCGTTTGCGCCAAACAGTTATGCTGCCAGATGCTACAGTGATCTCTGGGATGAAATCCGCGAAGGACTGTGATGCAAAACGTACAACGTTAAACGTTAAACGTTTTGCGGTTTACGTTAAACCTTTCTTCTTATCTTACATAAAACATCTTGATATGCATCGCGAATTATTTGGCTGGTACAGTCCGGCTCTTGGAAGAGAAATGCCGATAGTAACTTATGGTCATTATGGTTTTGCTTTGCTGATGATACCAACTGCTGCAGCTGATTATCTGGAATATGAAAGATTTCAACTGATCGATCATCTCGCTCCATTTATTGACAGCGGAAAAGTAAAAGTGTATTCTATCAATAGTATCAATACAGAAAGCTGGATGCATAATGATATGCTGGGTGAACACAAAGCTATCCGGCAAAACCAGTTCAATGAATATGTTTTTAACGAGGTTGTCCCGCACATCAGGAATACATCATCCCGGGACACACCTATCATCACCTGCGGAGCAAGTTTTGGTGCGTTGCATTCGATGAATTTATACATGAAACGTCCTGATATCATCAACGGTGCCCTATCAATGAGCGGCGTGTACGATCTTACGGAGTACACCAAAGGTTTCTGGGACGACCAGGTGTATTTCAATTCCCCGATACATTATATCCCCAATCTATCCAATCACGATATACTCGAAGAGATTCGTCGTGGAAAAATCATCATCACTACCGGAAGTGGTGCTCATGAAGATCCGGAAGCGAACAGAAGATTTTCTGGCGTACTGCACAGCAAAAGCATTCCGCACGAACTTTCTATCTGGGGCGATGAATGGCCGCACGACTGGAATACCTGGAGAGCCATGTTGCCATACTTTCTGGAACATAGGTTTTGAAGAAAGATCAAAGGATGTGTAGTGGAGGTTGAACGTAAAACGTAAAACCTCGCATATGAATTTGGTTCCAATTCAACAAGATTTCCAAAGAACGGGTTCCGACGTTAAACGTTATACGTTATACGTTTTACGTTAACTTCGAACGATGGAAAAAAAGCTGTTTCTGCTGGATGCCTACGCGCTCATCTTTCGTGCGTATTATGCCCTGATACGTGCGCCGCGCATCACCAGTAAAGGAAGGAATACGAATGCTCAGTTTGGATTCACAAATACGTTGATCGAGTTGCTGACAAAACAGAAGCCCACACATATGGCCGTTTGTTTTGACACCGCAGCACCCACAGAACGTCACACAGATTTTGATCAGTACAAAGCGAACCGGCAGGAAACACCTGAAGACCTTTCTGCTGCTGTTCCTGATATCAAAAAAATTATCCAGGGTTTTAATGTTCCGGTAATTGAAAGCGATGGATATGAAGCGGATGATGTGATAGGAACACTTGCCAAACAGGCGGAGAAAGAAGGATACACGGTGTATATGGTGACGCCCGATAAAGATTATGGTCAGCTTGTAACTGAGCATATAAAAATTTATAAGCCCGCGTACCAGGGCGGCGATGTGGAGATCATGGGACCGAAAGAAGTTTGTGAAAAATGGAACATCAGATCAGTGAGCCAGGTGATTGATGTACTGGGTCTGATGGGCGATGCTGTTGATAACATCCCCGGGATTGCCGGTGTTGGTGAAAAGACCGCTGCAAAATTGCTTGCAGAATATGAAACGCTCGAAAACATTCTACATAACGCCGACAATATCAAAGGTGCACTGGGTGAAAAGGTGCGCAAAGGGAAAGAGATGGCGGTGCTGAGTAAAAAACTTGCAACCATTATTACCAATGCTCCTGTACAGTTTCATGAAGATGATTATTGTGTGAAAGAGATGAACAAACCATTGCTGAGAGAAGTGTTTGCCGATCTTGAATTCAAAACAATCGGAAAAAGAATTCTTGGAGAAGATATTGCTCCTGTCGAAACAACTTCTCCCGTCATCCCGCAAGGTGTTCAGCAGGATCTTTTTGGTAACGTTGTGCCTGCCGCAGAGGTGTCCGTTGAGGTTCTGGAAGTCGCAGTCGCATCTTTTACCTCGGACAGGAATATCAACAATACGCCGCACAACTATATCAGCGTTACAGATCAGAATGAAATGGCTGCGCTGGTGAAAAACCTGCAATCACATACCGAAATCTGTTTTGATACGGAAACCACCGGCATCGATGCAAACAATGCAGAACTGGTTGGATTGAGTTTTTCAGTGACGCCCGGAGAAGGATGGTATATTCCTTGTCCGGCCAATAAAGCAGAAACCAATAACATACTTACCATTTTTGATCCTCTTTTCAATGACGCATCAAAAACCTGGATCGGTCACAACATCAAATACGATATGCTGATCCTGCGATGGTATGATCGTTTCCTGGCGGGAAAAGTTTTCGATACCATGCTCGCACATTATGTAGTTGATCCGGAAGGAAAAAGATCGATGGACCAGTTAAGCGAACAGCTCCTCCGTTATGAACCTATTCATATTGAAGAGTTAATTGGCAAGAAGGGAAAGGGCCAGGGTACCATGCGCGATGTTGAGCTGGAGAAAATAAAAGAGTATGCGGTAGAAGATGCAGACATCACTTTGCAACTGCAAAAGGTGCTGCTGCCAATGTTGAAAGAGAAAGATGTGGAGAAAGTATTTTATGAGGTAGAAAATCCATTGGTGAAAGTGCTGACGGATATGGAGTTTGAAGGTATCCGCATTGATGAAGGCTTTCTGAAAGATTATTCAAAGGAACTGGAAAGAGAAGCAAAAAACTCCGAAGAAAAAGTGTACCAGCTTGCAGGAGTACGTTTCAATCTTTCTTCACCCAGGCAATTAGGTGAGGTTCTTTTTGAAAAGCTTCAGCTGGATCCCAAAGCAAAAAAAACAAAGACGGGACAATATGCAACTGGTGAAGATGTATTGCAGAAACTGGCGCATCAGAATCCGATAGTTGAAGATATACTGGCTTATCGCGAGCTGACAAAACTTAAGTCCACTTATGTTGACTCACTTCCCCTACTGATCAATCCTAAGACAGGACGAGTACATACCACTTACGGTCAGGCAGTAGCTGTTACCGGCAGATTGGCCAGTAATAATCCAAATCTTCAGAATATTCCAGTAAGAACAGACAGAGGGAAGGAGATCCGAAAAGCGTTTATTGCCAGAGACAATGATCATGTTCTTCTCTCTGCAGACTATTCACAGATAGAATTAAGGATTGTTGCTGCCATCAGTGCAGATCCGAACATGTGTGAAGCTTTCCGTTCCGGAAAAGATATTCATACTGCCACTGCTGCACGCGTTTATGGTGTTCCGGAAAATGAAGTGACCAAAGAGATGAGATATAAAGCGAAGAGCGTCAATTTCGGCATCATCTATGGCCAGGGCGCATTTGGCCTTGCAGACAACCTCGGGATCAGCCGTACGGAAGCAAAAGCGATCATTGACAATTACAAGAAAGAGTTTGCTGGAATCACTTCGTATATGGAAGATACTATCAATTTTGCCAGGGAAAGAGGATATGTACAAACTCTGATGGGCAGAAAACGCTGGCTACGGGATATCAATTCATCGAATTTCACGGTGCGTGGTTTTGCAGAACGAAATGCGATCAATTCTCCCATACAGGGCACTGCTGCGGATATGATCAAGATGGCGATGGTAAAAGTGCAGCAGGAAATGAAAAAACAAAGGTTCAAAAGCAGGATGATCCTGCAGGTACATGATGAGCTTGTATTCGATGTACACAAAAATGAAATCAATGAAATAAAATCTCTCGTAATTGAGAATATGCAAACTGCTATGCCATTGCCCAATGGAGTGCCTGTGATTGCAGAAGCTGGTACCGGACACAACTGGCTGGAAGCACATTAATTACTTATTCACGGTTTTTCGGATGATTACTTCTTTATTTGTCTGGTGGTTTAAACTCAAAGGCTGGAAAGTACACGGCACCATTCCGGGTGAAATACGAAAAGCTGTAGTGATCGCTGCACCTCATACTTCCCAATGGGACTTTGTTTATTCGCTTGCAGCTTTTAAGATACTGGGTCTGAAAGTCAGTTACCTGGCAAAGCAGGAACTCTTTCGTTTTCCTATCAAATGGATTTTAGAATCCACCGGCGGCATTCCCGTTAAAAGAGATCGCAGTCAGAAGCTGGTGGACCAGATGGCGGAACGCATCAACGAATCCGAACAGTTGTACATGATGATACCGGCCGAGGGTACACGAAAAGCAGTAACCAATTGGAAAAGCGGATTTTATTACGCAGCACTTAAGGCAGGCGTACCGGTTATGCCTGGCTTTCTCGACTATAAGAATAAACTAGCGGGATTTGGTCCTCCAATACATCTCAGCGGAGATAAGGATAAGGACATGAAAATCATATACGAATTTTATAAGGATATTACGGCCAAACACCCTGCACTCTTCAACCCGGAAGCGATCCGCATTGACTGAATTTTAACAGAAAAATACTTCGTAAAAGGGGAAGAAACACTTGTTTTTTCTCCTTTTAACTTCAAACTTTGTGAAAGCCGCCAGATGTCCGACACTTGCAAGTGTCGGACATCTGGGCGTTTTCTGCGAAAAAATGAAATACTGGAACGCATACCTGAGGTACTGGGAAAATATAGGTGGCCGCTATTTTATGGTTGCTGGGATCGCATTTATCGTTTTTTATATTTTGCTCCGGGTAATTGCGCGCAATAAAAAAATTCAGCACAAATACCCGGCGATAAAAGATTACGCAAGAGAAATCGGTTACTCCGTAATGACCATCAGTATTTTTTCATTGATACCGGTAATTTTTGTGATCAACCCGGTGATTTCTCCGCATACAACGATGTATCGCAATATTGCTGATTATGGAATGGTATACTACATCTTCGCCTATCCATTGATGTTTGTTATGCACGACACTTATTTTTATTGGGTTCACCGACTCATGCATCATAAGAATATATTTCCTTATTTCCATTTGGTGCATCATCAGTCAACCAATCCGTCTCCCTGGGCGGCGTATGCATTTCATCCGTTGGAAGCTGTAGTTGAAGCAGGTATATTCATTATTTTCCTGTTTACGATTCCCATGCATACTTCTCATTTTTATATTTTCTTTTTCCTTTCCATTATATACAATGTGTATGGCCATCTTGGCTGGGAGCTCTACCCAAAAGGCTTCAGCAAAAGCTTTATCGGTAAATGGATCAACACTTCTGTAAATCATAACCAGCACCATCAGCATTTCAAAGGTAACTATGGTTTGTACTTTTTATTCTGGGACCGTCTGATGGGAACGATCAGGAAAGATTATGATCAGAAGTTTGAGGAAGTCAAAAGACGTTGAACGTGTAACGTTGAACGTAAACGAATCAAGGCTTGTTAAATATGGTACTTTCTTTACCTTCATAGGCTTACGTTGAACGTTCAACGTATCACGTTTCACAACATGACTCCCACAATCTATTACTGTTACGATGCTTACTGCGGATGGTGTTTTGGCTTTAGTACGGTCATCTTTCGTATATATGAAGAATACAAAGACAGGCTGTTTTTTGAAACGCTTTCAGGAAATATGATTCCGAACGAATACGCGCAGCCCATCGGAAAAATGGCCGGATACATTAACCAGGCTTACAAGGTCGTGGAAGAAAGAACCGGCATAAGGTTCGGCGAGGATTATCTCTGGCATATCCGCAATCCGGATCTGAGCGACTGGGTTCCCAGTTCTGAAAAGCCAGCAATTGCCATGGTTGTATTCAAGGAATACTATCCTGAAAAATCTGTTGAGTTTGCAAAGGATCTGCAAACGGCTCTACATGTTGAAGGCCGCGACCTTACAGACGATGAAGCCTACCGGCACCTGCTGGCAAAATACAATATTCCGGCAGCGGATTTTTACAGGAAGTTACACAGCGAAGAAAGCAAGCATGCAGCCTATATGGAATTTTCCATGGTGAAACAGCTGCAGGTAACTGGTTTTCCGGCAGTATTTATGCAGGTAAGTGAAACAAAATTCTATCTTTTGTCACGCGGCTTTACCGAATACGAAAGTCTGAAAACTACTATCGACAAAGTTTTAAAGGAAAGAGAAGCGGACGTAAGTTCCTGAAAAAAATGTTAAGATAAGATGGCCGGTAATCCGGTACATTCATACACTTATACTTTAGCAGCTTAAATACATTGCATGAGAAAAAATTGCATTCTGATTTTGTCCGGACTTCTTTTCCAGCTGAGCTCAATCGCTCAGCAGCAAAAAGCCAGTATGGATTTTGAAAAATATGAACCTGTATCGACGCTTGTAGTCCCTGAGAATCCGATCACCCGATCCCGTTATCCATTTATTGATGTGCACAATCATCAGTTCAACATGCCGACGATGGACCTGGGAGTACTCATCAGGGAAATGGATAAACTAAATATGAAGGTAATGGTGAACCTCAGTGGCGAAAGCGGTGAAAAAATCAAATCAAGCATATCCAATATCAGGAAAAATTATCCGGGACGTTTTATTGTTTTTGCAAATATTGATTTCAAGGGTGTCGGTGAAAGTGGATGGGGAGAAGCAGCTGCAAAAAAACTGGAAGAGGATGTGAAGAATGGTGCAAATGGATTGAAGATTTATAAGAGCCTTGGTTTCTCTGTAAAAGACATCGATGGAAAATTAGTAGCGGTCGATGACCCGCGTCTCGATCCTATCTGGAAAAAAGCAGGTGAACTAAAAATTCCTGTTATCATCCACACGGCTGATCCGAAATCATTCTGGGATCCGATGGATGAACATAACGAACGCTGGCTGGAGCTCGCAACTCATCCCAATCGTAAACGCGGTGATGATAACCCTGAACCATGGGAAAAATTAATCGAAGAACAACACCGGCTTTTTACAAAACACAAGAACACCACTTTTATCGCTGCCCATTTTGGATGGTATCCCAACAACCTGGCAAAACTTAGTGAACTGCTGGATGCCATGCCGAATGTAGTTGTTGAATTTGGTGCTGTGATTGCAGAACTCGGACGTCAGCCCAAAATGGCCAATGCATTTTTTACAAAATACCAGGATCGGATTCTGTTTGGAAAAGATTCCTGGGTACCTGAAGAATACGCTACTTATTTCCGCGTGCTGGAGACAAGCGATGAATACTTTCCTTATCACAAAAAATACCACGCATTCTGGCGTATGTACGGCATGGGTCTTTCCGATGAAATTCTGAAAAAAGTGTACTATAAAAATGCGCTCAGGATTATTCCCAACATCGATAAAACAGGCTTTCCTGATTAATGTTTTATCAAAAAATTGAAGTGTTTCAAAATGGGATCATTTCATCTTCCAAATGATGACTGTTCCCATTCTTTAGTTTAATATGTTAATGTAACCGTTCCTTTCCTTACAAAAGATTTGTCGTTACAGCTCATTTCGGCCATATAAATATAGGTGCCCGGGTCAACCCTTTTACCTTTAAACATTCCATCCCAGGAGCCTTTGGGATCATTAATTGTAAAACTCTTTTGTTCAAAAATGATTTGACCAAAGCGATTATAAATACGCAGATACCTGATCTCTTTTATTCCCTGACCCCTGATCGCAAACACGTCGTTTGTGCCATCATTATTGGGAGTAAACATATTGGGGATATGGATTTTACTTTCGCCGCAAAGGATATCAATAAATACATTGTCTGAAGCGACACAACCCTTGTCTGACGTAACCGAAATGGTGTATGTGATTGGTTCGTCAGGGGAGGCTATCGGATTGACGCAATTGCTGCAATTCAGGTATTGCGCGGGCGCCCATTGATAAGTTTGTACGTTGTTTCCATAAATGGGTTGTAATGGAATAGAGTTCCCTACAAGAACAATTGTGTCCCTCCCGGCATTCACAGTAGGTAATGGTGCTACATTAACGGTAATATGAGCTGTATCGGTGAAGCATTTGTATTGATCTGTTCCCACAACGGTATATACTGTTGAACGTGCAGGTGTTGCAAACGGGCTTGCCGAGTTCGTACTGCTTAATGTGGAAACTTCATTGATCCATTGATAGCTGTGTGCACCTGCGGCGTTCAGCTGGATTGTTTTCATTTCACAGACTTCTGCTTCTCCATCCAGTTGCACTGTCATTGGATGTACAATACTCACTTTCACGGAATCTTTGGCTGTGCATCCCGCATGATTTTTTCCAGTCACAACATAATATCCGTCGTTCTCTGGTATAATCCGGATCTGTTCTCCGGTGAAGATTTGATTTGATACGGGAGCGACCCAGCTATAAGTTAATGCACCTGTAGCAGTTAATGTTAAAGTCGACCCTTTACATACAATTTCATTTTTTTGTGGCAGCGTTACTAACGGAACCGCATGAACGACTATCCCATGTTGCACAGTATCTGCACATCCGCTATTTTCAACTATTAGTCTGATGTTAAAATTCCCGGCCATATTAAAGGACAGTGCGGAGAGGCTTTGCTGATTAGAAGTACTGCCGTCAGGTAAAATCCATTTCCATTTTGCGTCACCTGGCAATAAAGTTCCAGCCGTAAAAGATGCGCTCGATCCTGCACACAGGTCAGTTGGTCCCGTAATGTATCCTCCAAGTCCTTCACGGACTGTAATGGTTTTGAATTTCGTCTGTACACAGCCATAGGCTGATTTTACGACAAGCTTAACCTGAAACTCACCGGCTTTATCCAATGTGTATACCGGGTTCCGGGTATTGGAAGTATCTGCCGGATTTGTCGTACCAAAAGTCCAGTGATACATAAGATTCTGTGGGGTCAAATCTCCTGCGATACTTTGTATATTGGGTTGAAGTAGGAGTTCCTTCGGACTGCACACTCCGGCAGGCAAAGTTTCGAGGCTGACATAAAGCGAGTCAATGACGATCTTGTCCTGTGTTTTAACTGACGACAAACATCCTTCCAGGTCAGCATATACCAGTTGCGGATGGTATACTCCCGGAGTTGTGTATTGATGATGTGCAAATGTATCTCTTGCATTTACCACAATGCCATCACCGAAATCCCAATAGAACTGACTCACATTCTCAACACCGGCAGTCAGAGTAATTTCTTGCGAGGTACAGCTGTGCAGTTTGTCTGTTTTGAATGTTGCGCTTGATCCCCTGATAACAATAGAATCTTTGGTCGTGTAAACCGTACCATTATCGCTCCAGGTTGATAATATGATGTAATATTTCCCCGGCTGGGTAAAAATATGCGTCGGATTCAACACGCCATCCAGAATGGTACCGTCACCAAAATTCCACGAAGCGCGGGTGATGTTTTGCGAGCTGTTCGAAAATCTTACCATGACGGGTGGACAGGTACCGGCACCGACATAAGTTTCCGTGTACGAAAAAGCAGCATTTACAAATTTGACAACAATTTGCACTACTGCCGTATCGAAACAGTTTTTATCCAGATTCTTTCCTATCAATGTTACTTTATAAACTCCGGGCTCCGAATATATATGTGATGCGTTTAAACCATTGTATGCTTTTCCGTCGCCGAAATTCCATATATATTCCGTGCGAGCAGGGTTACTGGTGGACGATTGATTTGTAAATTGAATAGTTGTACCAGGTGAAATGGCAGTAGATGAATTGGAAAATGCCACCTTGATTTCTCCGTTTTTCACAACTACTTCTTGTTGAGAAACATACTGGCAACCATATTGATCAGTTACGGTGACTCTCGGATGATATGTTCCTTCGTTCTTATAAGTATAATAAACCGGATCGTTAGTATAAAAAATCTCTTCTCTTCCTTCGCCGAAATCCCACATCCATTCTTTTATTTTTGCATTGAAGTATGATTTTGACGTGTCTTTGAAAATAACCAGTTTGTCTTTTGTACAATCGGGATTCGGCAGAATTGTATATCCCGGTACAGGTCCGACAAATTGAAGAGGTACATAGTTGGTGGTATCCAGGCAATGGAAGTAATCGGACTTCGTTACCAATTGAAATCCGTCTGCGCCTGCAAATTCTTCAGGCATGAACCAGATAGGTGAGGTATAATCGTTCTCAGCCGCCAGCCCTATATTAAAATTTAATGAATACGGAATTCCATTCTTTTTATATATCGCCTCTATGGTTTCGTATTCGTTTCTATAATACTGTGGATTGCGATCCAGCCCCGTGACTTGAATTTCAAAAGACCCTGGAAGGGAAGAAGTACAAATGATACTGTCAGTTACGGATAAAAACGGCTTCTTTTTAATAAGCACCGGTATGTCCATGGAGTCGGCCACGCTGCATGCGCCATTGGTAGTTGTCAGCACAATTTTTTTGCTTCCGCTGTACAGATAAGTGTGAGTAACCGAAGGCTGATCTTTTGTAAGCAATACACTTGTACTGTCACCAAAATCCCAATGCCAGCTTTGGGCCTGCCGTGAACTCTGCGAAATTTTCACTTCTCCTCTCGTCCCTTCGCAGGTATAAGCCGGTCCGTCAATTTTAGGAAAGGGAGGAGAAACTTTTATATACGCTTTCTTTATTATCGTATCAATACATGCGTCAGTGTAGGCGATTAACATCACATCAAATGCGCCATCTTTCTCATATTTATGTTGCCTTTGCCAATTATTATAAACAAGATAGTCTACCTCACCGTCGCCATAATGCCATTCATATGCTGTCCACGTATCATTGGGAGTAAGATTGGTGAAAGTTACGGGTGTATTGCCGCAAACATTTACGGAATCCGCCTTAAAATCAGGCCTGGCGTTAATTGCCGCAACGATGTTACCCCATAGCTCCGATTCACCTTCGCAGCCATTTTCCAGTTTATATTTAAGGCTCACATTATATGTTCCGGGCTTGTAAATATGTTTGGGGTTTGGCTGCGTCGAAGTAGTACCATCACCAAAATCCCACAGGTAGGAAGTTATTTTTATTTTGCTCTCTGCATAAAATCCCGCAGGAGTATTATTACAAAGTCTTATGGTAGACGATACAACCGGAATCTCGGAATGAATTGTTACCACAGGTGCTTCAACCTTGAAAAACTTCGAACCGTATGTTTTACAACCGTATCTGTCAAAAACCGTTATTGCAATACCGTAGGTCTGGTTCTGGTGATATGTATACACAGGGTTTCTCAATGTCGAGGTATCATTATTCCCATTGCTCAAAGACCATAGCCAACCCATAGCACCAGGTGTGGTATCACTGAAACGAACGATTGTCGGAGCTCCGCATATATTCTCAACAATGGGTTCTGCTAATTTGACTTCCGGAATTCCTTTGATCGCTATTGTTTTTGTAATTGATTGCTGGCATCCGCCAAACTGGTTGATCAGCTTCAGTTTTATTTGCTGAGGACTGGAATAATAATTGGAAATCCCTTCAATATCTTCACCTGCATAACTGTTGTCAAATTCCCAGCGACTTGCGGTTGGTATCGGGAATGATGCATTGCGGAAATAAATGTAATCATTGGCACAAAGTGTATCACTATAGGAAAAATCAGTTTTAAAATTCTGGACGTTAATTGTTACCTGTTTAATGGTATTCAGGATACATCCATCAGTACTGCTTGCTTTTAGTGTTGCGATATAACTGCCTGCTTTCTTATAAAAATGTTTTGGTGAAAAATCGGTTGACCTTTCGCCGTCTCCAAAATCCCATTCATAAGAAAGAGTACCCGGGCCTTTTGTAAGGTTTGTAAATTCTGCCGCATCATTTATGCTGCAGAGGAAGCTGTCTTTAACCTGGAAATCGGTAATCAGGGTTGGTAACACTTCAACCATATTTTTTTGAAGCAAGGTTGACTGACATCCGAATGAATTACTAACGGTAAGACTTACACCCATCTTCGAAGCCAGTGTATAAATATGGGTCATCTGGTTGTCATAGCCTGTCTCAACACTTCCGTCACCAAAACCCCACAGAAGCGAAACAATATCTCCATCGCCGGGTTTTGAGCTGCTGATAAAATTTACCTCCAGCGGCGAACATCCTTTGATTTTCGAAGCCGCAAAATTTACTTCAGGTTTCTTATAAACCGTTATTGTTTGTGTGGTCTGATATTGTTTGTTTCCTGTTTTAACATGGAGTGTTATTAGATAATTTCCAGGTTCAGTATAAACGGCTGCTGCATCAGAGAGGGAAGATCTGTTGAGGTTACCAAAATCCCATTCAAATTCGACCGGCCCGGATATTCCTGTGGTGGTATTTTTTAAATTGACAATGAGTGGAGCACAGCCGTCCAGTCTGTCAGCAGTAAAACCGGGATTGACCTGGGCTTTAACAACCAGTACATAAAACACGGATAAAAATAACAGAAGCAGTTTGTGGTTCATCGGTTAGTCAAAAAAATAACCTTACAGGTAAGGTCGCACAGATAATAATTTCCAGGATCTTTCAAAAATAATAAACGTCTTTTTAGTTCAATAATTATTTGTATTCCAATAATTACATTCATCTTAATAAACGTAGAAACCGGCGACATATCCATTAAATCCGATATATGCATAACGACTCATTCCCCATATGCAATGTCATTCAGAAAACAGAAAAAGCACCGTAACCGGTGCTTTTCTTTTACCCAAAGACAAACTCGTTTTGCATCAGGGTTCGAATAATCATTTGTATTCCTTTTATGTGCTTACCTGCTTCGCACGTTCCGCAGATCTCAGCATTCTGATCAGTTTTTTCCTGTTTCCCACAATAAACAACCGATCTTCAGGTAATAAAATCAGATCCGATTCCGGATTTAGCAATCGCTCATTGTTTCGCTCGATACCAACAACCAATCCATTGGCCTGCTGACGAATACCGCTATTTCTGATATTCTCTCCGATCAGGATCGACTCAGATGGAATAGTATACTCGTACAACTCAACATCATCCATTTCTTCAGAATGCTCCGAGGCCGCTGGACGTATAATTACCTTTAGTTTCTGAATCTGAATATCAGTACCCAGTACCAGCAATTCATCATGAGGAAAAATCATCTGGTCCTTATCCGGCGCAGGAATATGTATGTCGCCTCTTTTAATCATGACGATATTTACTCCCGTAGACTCTCTCAATTTCAGATCAATCAGTTTCTTTCCTACCGCAACTGAGTCACCGGGAACAGCGATTGGTGCGATATGTGCATTCCATGGTGCCAGCTCCGAGCGATTCGTTTTATCCTGTTCAATTTCTCTCTGGTGGAGATTTTTCAAAAACCTGTCTTCAAGCCCGCTGTAAAAAATTTGAATTATTTTTGAGAATAACAACAGAAGAATAATGGTCAGCGCAGAAAATGCGGTACCGGCATACGGATTAAAAAAACGATGCAACAACATCCCTACAAAAAGCGCTGTTAGTGATAATCTGATCACACGAGTCAGAAAAATTAATCCCCTGTATTGATTGCCTGCCCGCATGCTTACGTACACACCTCCTGGCGTACGTAAAGACAATGCCCATAGAAATGGAGACAACACTACAAGCGTGAGCAAAGCTGCCAGTATTCTTAGTCCGACTGAATTACCGTTGGATGTTACCCATGGTAAAACATATACTGATGAAAGAACGATGATTGCAACCACGAGAACAGAAAACAACAAAATATTTAATGCCGTTGAACGAACAAACTGTTTCCATTGAACTGTTTTGGATGCTTTTTTTGCATCCGAACTATACCGCTCAATCCGCTTTGTGAATCCTTTCGGCAATACTCTGGAAAGCCAGTGTGAGAAGGATCCAGAAGAACTGATCAGGTATGGCGTGGTCAGTGTAGTAACTGCCGAAACAGCAACGGCAATGGGATACAGAAAATCACTGGTCACTTTTAACGTAAGACCCAGAGTAGCGATGATAAATGAAAATTCACCGATCTGTGCAAGACTAAAACCTGCCTGAACAGAATTCTGCAGGGTCTGACCGGATACCAATGCACCTAGTGATGTACTGAAAATCTTGCCAAAAATCGTTGCCAAACAAAGAATCACTATCGGCCACGCGTAATGTGCAAGTATCGCCGGATCGATAAGCATACCCACAGAAACAAAGAAGATCGCGCCAAAGAGATCTTTTACCGGAGTGAGTATATGTTCGATCTTTTCAGCCTTCGTTGTTTCCGCAAGGATAGAACCCATTACAAACGCACCTAATGCCGGGGAAAATCCAACCGCATCAGCAAACAACACCATCAGCATACAAAGCGCAATGGAAATGATGAGCAACATTTCGTTGCTCACCAATTGTTTTATTTTTTTCAAAAAAGTCGGAATGAAAAAAATGCCGAGCAAAAACCATATCACTATAAAGAAAACCAGTTTCAGAATCGACAATATCATCGCCACCCCCTCGAATTGTCGACTCACGGCAACGGTGGAAAGCAATACCATCAGCACGATAGCTACCAGGTCTTCAATGATCAACACGCCGAAAACAAGCGATGCGAAATGTTTTGTTTTCAGACCGAGTTCATCAAATGCACGAATGATAATAGTTGTCGACGAAATAGAAAGAATACCTCCAAGAAAAAGACTGTCCATCGCGGACCAGTCCAGGATCTGTCCAACTCCATACCCTACAGCAACCATCACAATTACTTCGATGATGGCCGTGATTGATGCAGAACCTCCTACCCGCAGTAATTTCTTGAAGCTGAATTCAAGACCAAGGCTGAACAGGAGGAATATAACACCGATTTCTGCCCATATCCTGATATTTTCAACCTCGCGAATAGTCGGTAACCATTTGAAATATGGACCGACCAGAAACCCTGCAATGATATAGCCCAATACCAGCGGCTGCTTCAGTTTCCTGAACAATAATGTTATGATTGCAGCTGCCGCCAGTATCAGCGCCAGGTCGCGAATAAGATCCGGTAGATGTGCCACTGTGTACCTGTTTTAAGTTGAAAGGGCTGTTTTCTTCAGCGACATGATATTTGAAATAAACTCACGGGCCTGGTTTTCCATATCTGTTTTCACATAAATGTTATGGCGGTTCACATCATAAAACACCAGCACCGGCAAGTCGATATGTTTCTGCCGCGGAACGACTTCGACACCGATCTGCCTGGTAATCGTTTCTGTCCTGCCTTTCGCGCCTTCCACAGATACAGTATCCGCAATTTGTTTGAGCTTGCAGGAATTTATTTCGTCCAGTTTGATCAAGCTAAAATGGTACCTGGCCTGGCGATGGTCAACTACCAGCAACTGTCCTGAGCTTTGATCGATAAACACGTTCTGGTATATCAGTTGATTTCTTGTTTCTCCTGATACGTTATTCTCCTGTAAAATATGCTGAATGGCAGCTTCATGCTGACGAAGAGCCTGTTTGTTCTTGTTTCGTTGTGAACGGATCATAAATATGGCCACTACAATCACTGCAACGACCATGAGTAAAATGACAAATGAAAATTGCATTACTTTCTGGTTTGATTAGACAATAAAATTTCATCGCACTGGGTGCATTGTATAGATACACTGATGAAATTCTGTCTACCAGAAATGATGATTCGGGAAAAGAATCTGCTGGATAAATTCATAGCACGCCTGGCTATGTTGCAAAGTCATCTTCTTAAGATAGTGACCAGCTTTAACTTCAGCAGAAGAAGAAGCGTTTACAATCGGATTAAAATGCCGGTGTGCATTTACTTTACCGGTAATACCATTCAACTGAAACGCAACCTGTTGATCGCCCTGATCGGTGTTTCGAATGGAAACCGAGCCGATGGAAACAGACTGTGATTGAACGAATTTTTCCGATGCGCTGAAATGCAGTACCGGCGCGGCTTCTGCGGTCACTGAAAACGCGACCAGCATGGCTAAACAGGAAACTACTATGAATTTGCGCATCGCGCGAAAGTACCGATTCTTTGTGGGAATTCTGATCCAATCAGCACGGCAGAGGTATATTGTTGGATAAGATTAGAGAATTTTAATACCGTTGTTCTAATAATTTATAGAAGAAATGATATTTATCGATTTACTAAACCTTTAAAACTTAAGTCCTTGTTCTTCAGATCAACCCCATTCTCATAAATCGATTTCATATTCGTCAGATGAAATGTCCATCCCTCTTTACAACCAACATGAAAATTAAACTTCCCCTCTTCTGTTAAAGGAATATTATCCTGGATTAGTTGTACTATCTGTAGTCCATTTTCTTTATAGATATTGACATGACAGCTGCCCGCATTTCCAAACCGGAAAGAAAATTTGTCACGACCATTAGCCTCAAGAATTTCACCGTGCTCTACGGTTTCATCCGGCCATCCATGCCACAACCAGGTGTAACTATCACCAACGGATACCTGCTCGTCACCGCCTCTTATCCGGCCTGAAGGATCCTTGTATTCAGATTTTCTTAAGAACCAATACTCAATACCGTTACGGGTTGCCCAGGCATTGTATAATGTTTCCGGATCTTTATTAATGTCGATGCGGATTTTGAATTGGCTCCAATCGATATTCATAATTGTAAGTTAAATGAGTTCGGCGTTGTTCGTTCATCGTTCTTCGTTCATCGTTCTTCGTTCATCGTTGTTCGTTGACAGCCACTGGTTCTGAACCAGAACAAAATATGGCTGTTCCCTTCTTACAACTTAATACTTACTACCTAATTCCTACTGTGGAATACTGTGCAGACCGATTCGATTTCCTTCGGTATCAATAAACACTCCCATATATCCGATCTCAGGTGATATCTGCGTTTTGGGGACAGTTACTTTTCCGCCAGCGCCCTCTACTTTATCAAGAATTGCAGCAACATCAGGATTTCCATTCAGATAGATCAACGGTCCGTCCGTTGCAGATGGCACATGAAAACCATCTGTATAAACCAATGCACCTCCAATTCCTGTCATCATATTCCTGATAGGAAATGAGCGCATCTTCATATTTGGAAAATCCATTGCCTGGAGTTCAAATCCGAATATCGTTTCATAAAATTTCTGAGCCCGGGCTAAGTCTTTTGTAGGTATTTCAAACCAGCTGATTGCATTGTCAGGTGCCATGTTCTTTTGATTTAAATATTATAAATAAGGTAAACAATTCCTCTGAAAAGTACATCCTCTGTCTATCATCTCCATAGCCCAATGATGGCGCCCATGAGCGTAAGAGCAACGATACTGTATCCGCCGTTAATAAAGATCAGGCGCCAGGTTTTATGTTCGAATAATCCGTGTACTGCGACAAAACAAAAGACCCAGACAGAGGCCAGGAATCCGGCAATGGCGCCCCAGGAGACATCCGTTTTCTTTTCCGGTGAATCCACCAGGAACATGGCGAGATTCGCTGCAGCGATCAGCGTGAGAATAAACGCCCAGCCGTAGATTTTCGCAGCGTTTCCTTTTTTGACATCTTCCACGGTGAGGTTGTTTTCCTTCATCCAGGCTTTGCCAAAAAGAGCAGGCGAATACCATACGCCACCAACGACAAAAGCTGAAATACCGGCTACGAGAACGGCCAGCCAATTGATAGAGCCCATTTCCATACACTAAGTTTGAGGGTTAAAAATGATGTAAAACCGAATCTATTTGGTAATTTTTGGATGTCAAAACAAACCCGGATCAAGTTGAAATTAGGGGCGACGAAACAAACATCCGATCCGACAGGATGGAATAACGGTTCAGTCAAATTAAATGACATCGGGTTTCGTGTGATCCTCATCCCTTTTTTCGGAATCATCATTCCGCTAATCACAAAGCTTGTCAATCACGAATCTTTCACTTTGTGGCAGATTAAACTGAGTTATCTGTACACGATCGGTATTGCATTTGTTGTTTGGCATGGAAACCGGTTTCTTCTTTTCACCCTTCGAAGTTATTTCGACTGGTTTAATAAGCCTATCCGTAAAATCTGTGCGCTGCTCATTGCTGTACACTTCTATACCATTCCGATCAGTGTGCTGATGCTGGTGGGTTGGTATGCGCTGTTTAAAAAAGGAAATACCGACTGGAATCAGGTCTGGACAACTACGCTCATCATTATGATTGCAGTATTGTTTATTGTTCATGTGTATGAAACCGTATTCCTTGTAAAAGAAGCTGAATCAGAAAAGGTTTTGCGCGCGAGAACGGAAAAAGCAAAAGCGGAAGCAGAACTGGCGGCATTAAAAACACAGATTGACCCCCACTTTATTTTCAATTCACTCAATACCCTTTCACATCTGATTGAAGATGATCCTGCAAAAGCCCGTAAGTTCAATGACCACCTGGCTGATGTTTATCGTTATATCCTGCATAATAAAACAAGGGACCTTGTATTGGTAAGTGAAGAGATTGGCTTTCTTCGCGATTATTTTTCATTGTTGCAGATCAGGTTTGAAAACGCAGTGCATCTTTCACTCCTCGTTCCTGAATCGGAAATGGACCAGTTCCTGATACCACCGATCTCGTTGCAGATACTGGCAGAAAATGCCATCAAACACAACGACTTCAATGAGAAACAACCACTTCACCTGGAAGTCCGGTTGGAGAATAATGAACTTATTGTAAACAATAATATGAGCAAAAAATTATTGCGAAAAACTTCATCACGTATCGGATTACAAAATCTTGACGAACGATATAAACTGACGACAAGCAAATCGATTACTGTACTGGAAGCAGAAAGAAATTTTACTGTCAATCTGCCCATACTGAAAATCGCCTGAACAGCCCTAATTTTCCGGAATGAAAGTGGTGATCATTGAAGACGAAACACCGGCAGCTGACAAGCTTCAAAAAGCAATTCAGAAAACTGATAAAGCACCTGAAGTTATTGCCATACTCCAAAGCGTACATGCGGCAGTTCAATGGTTCTCTGAAAATCCGGCTCCCGACCTGATCTTCATGGATATTGAACTCACTGACGGGCACTCATTTTCAATATTCGAAAAAGTAAATATCACCTGTCCGATCATCTTTATTACAGCATATGATGATTACTGGCAGACGGCATTTGAATATAACAGTATCGACTACCTGTTGAAACCATTAAAGCAGGAAAAGCTCGAAGCGGCGCTACAGAAGTATGATAAGCTGAAAAGACATTTCAACGACAATTTCCAGCAGTTGATGAAATATCGGGGCGATACACAAGAGCCCGTATTAAAAAAAAGAATGCTGGTAAAAAAAGGCTCCGATTATGTCAGCGTAATAATTTCCGACATCGCCTATTTCTACGCCACCCATAAACTGATTTGCCTGGTTGATAAGGAAGGAAGAAAATTCATACTCGATCAATCCCTATCCGAAATTGAAAAGCAAGTGGATCCAGCATTGTTCTACCGGGTCAACCGAAAGTATCTTGTAAATATGAATGCTATCAAAAGAATAAGAACATATCCGAAAAGTAAATTACTGCTGGAAATCGATCCTCCGATTGAAGAAGAAATTATCATCAGCCAGGAAAATGTAATGGCGTTCAAGGAGTGGATGGATAGATGAGGCAGGAGTGAGGAGTGAGCCGGCAGGAGGCTTAGAATATAGATGATAGTAACAAGCCCCCGAAAATGATGGAGGCTTTATAATGAATGAATTCAAGTACTGGTGATTTTCTAAAAATTCAGGCTCCCATCCAATAAATGCCTGATCCTGTAAACTTTTCACTAAATCTCCTGCCTGCCCACTCCTGCCTCCTTACTAACAAAAATTGCCTAAATTGCAGCCTGTTTAAATTTAACCATGGAATACAATAAGATCATTTCTGTAACCGGTTTGCCGGGTTTGTATGAGCTGATAAGCAGCAAAAACGATGGAGCAATCGTTCGTTCACTTGACGATAAGAGCACAAAATTTGTATCCAGCAGGATACACAATTTCTCTCACCTGGAAAGTATTGAGGTATATACGACCGGTGATAATGTAAACCTGGCAGAGGTTTTTGAAGCAATGAAAAATTCAGGTGATAAACTGCCTGATGAAAAGGACGCGAACGCAGTAAAAAAATATTTTGAAAAAATTTTTCCCACGATAGATTTTTCAAGAGTATATAACAACGACATGAAGAAAATGATTCGTTGGTATAGTCTGCTTGATGCAAGTGGTGTAGAAATAAAAGTTCCGGTGGAACAAGAAGAAGTTGAAGAAGAAGAAGTAGTAGTTGTCGAGGAAGTAGCTGAGGAGCCCAAAGCTGCCGCGAAACCGAAGGCGTCAAAAAAGGCAGCGCCCGCTGATAAAGAGGAAAAGGAAAAAGAGGAGGCGCCTGCAAAAAAATCAGCTTCAAAGAAAGCGGAACCTAAAGAAGAAGCAGCTCCGAAAAAAACAAAAGCTGCCACTGCGAAAAAGAAAAAAGAAGATTAATCTTTTCTCATATTTGAAACCGGTCAGTGTGCATTTTCCTGCGGCTGATCGGTTTTACATTAAATACCTGCCATGAAATATTCAGCCGACATAAAAAAGATCAAGCGCCATTTTCTTCCCGAGAACTTTGCTGTCACCGATTGGGAAACACTTGAACCTTACTTTAAAGATCTGTCTGATCGGAAGATCAATTCGAAAGCAGACCTGGAACAATGGTTGAAAGATATAAGTGAAGTGGAAGCGGTGATCAGTGAGGATGCCTGCTGGAGGCAGATAAGAATGACCTGCGATACAGAGAATAAAGAGTTCGAATCCGCTTTCAATTTCTTCTATACGCAGATACAACCAAAGATTCAGCCGTTTGCAGATTTGCTGAATCGAAAACTGATCGACTCTCCTTTTACCGGCCAGCTCGATCAGAAAAAATATTTTACATACCTGCGTTCAGTGAAAAAGAATATTGAATTATTCAGGGACGCTAATATTCCGCTGCAATCTGAATTAAGCGTACTGCAGCAACAGTATGGCGCTATTTCCGGAAAAATGACTGTGGAAATTGATGGTCGTGAATACACGATGCAACAGGCAACACGTTTCCTGGAGCAACCCGACAGATCGGTCAGAGAAAAAGTATACTATAAAATTGCAGAACGCAGGTTGCAGGATAAAGATCAGTTAAACGATTTGTTCACCAGGCTGCTGTCACTGCGTCAACAGGTAGCGGTAAACGCTGGTTTTTCAAATTACCGTGATTACAAATTTGTGGAGATGGGGCGCTTTGACTATACACCTGCAGATTGTTACCTGTTTCATGAATCGGTAAGAAAGGAAGTATTGCCATTGGTGAATGAGATCTATGCATACAAGAAAAAGAAATTATCAATTGATGATTTGCGACCATGGGATCTTGATGCGGAACCGGAAGGAATTCAGCCGTTGAAGCCTTTTGTTTCCGGTGAAGAGTTGCTTGAAAAAACAATTGCATGTTTTGAGAAGCTTGATCCTTTTTTTGCCGGATGTCTGAAAAAAATGAACCAGTTAAAACACCTGGATCTCACGAGCAGGAAAGGAAAAGCACCGGGCGGTTATAATATGCCGTTATCAGAAAGCGGCGCACCATTTATTTTCATGAATGCATCCGGACAAATGTCCGATGTTACAACAATGGTTCATGAGGGTGGTCATGCTGTTCATTCCTTTCTTGCGCATCACCTGGAGTTAACTTCTTTCAAAGAATATCCGACCGAGATGGCAGAAGTGGCAAGTATGGCAATGGAATTATTCAGCATGGACTACTGGGACGTGTTTTTTGATAATGAAGAAGAGCTTCGTCGTGCAAAACGTCATCAGCTGGAAAGAGTAATTACCATATTTCCGTGGATAGCAATCGTAGATAAATTTCAACATTGGTTGTATGAAAATCCCGGACATACTATTGAAGAAAGAACAGCGAACTGGGTAAGAATACAAAATGAATTTTCCTCTGAAATGGTTGATTTTACAGGGCTCGACAAGTTCAGGCAGATCAGCTGGCAAAGACAATTGCATTTATTTGAAGTTCCTTTTTATTATATCGAATATGGCATCGCGCAATTGGGTGCAATTGGAATGTGGAAGCAGTTCAGAGAAGATAAAGCTAAAGCCCTAAGTAATTATACG
The DNA here is from genome assembly GCA_029269725.1 of Pollutibacter soli. GTDB lineage: Bacteria > Bacteroidota > Bacteroidia > Chitinophagales > Chitinophagaceae > Pollutibacter > Pollutibacter soli. The sequence continues at coordinate 29,242 of JARJHS010000002.1, forward strand.
CACGCATTAAACCTCGGTGGTACTAAAACGTTACCTGAGTTGTATGCAGCTGCTGGCCTGTCTTTTGATTTCTCACCGGAAAGAATTAATGATTTAATCACATTTGTAAGAAATGAATTAAACAAATATTGAAAATACCACGATTAGGGTATATCAAATTCTTGAAGGAATAAAATGATCCCAATATATTTGCTCTATCAAATCAAAAATAATATCTCCGATATAAAATAGCTACTAATCAGAGCCTTAACCAAAGTCCCGATGTTTCCACATCGGGGCTTTCTTTTTAAGTAAATGGGAAGAGGTGAGAAGTGAGAAGTTCTGATAAAAATTTAAAAAGTTTTCTTCGCAATCGGTTGTATTATTTTATCTCTTTATTTTCTTTCGCATGCTTTAAACTGGTAGTTAAAATCGCAGTAAGTTCATTAGCTTCTAAAAGTAGAATTTGTATTTCTTCCCTGGCGTTTGAATAAACGGACAGTAGTAGTTCAAGCCAATAACAAGTTTCATCTGCTTCTTCCAAAGCTATACTCAGTTTGGAAATAAAGTCGGCTCGGCTTCTACCTCGCAAAGCAGATCTGTAATTGCTTCCCACAGATGTTGCAGACCGCGACAGTTGTCGATTTATAATTTTTGTGATTAGGTTATCAGGAATTTTTTGCATCAACTTAATTACTGCAAGTGCAAAATTTTTTGTGCGAAGCTTTAAATTCTGCATGAGATTATTTTCTCAAACTTCAGCTTCTTAATGAAAATGTCAAGGTGAAAAATACCTTTTTAAATGCGTTTTATTCTGTCTCGAAAGTGGAGCGATTGAAAAACTAGTTAGGGTCTGCTGATTAAGTGAGAGCTGGCAGCGTTGTTCGTTGAACCGATGTGTTTGTACAAATGCAGAATAGAAGGCTGCGAAGTTTGTTTATGTACCTGTGTTCAGATCTCCAACTCCAGAAGCGCATAACTAAGTGTTTTTCCATGGGCATCCATCACCCACGAAGTTGTAACGCCTGTACTTAAAGCCTGTTCACAAACAAAAAGTAAGGATGAAATATTTGGAAGCTCATATCTTATAACATCGCCTTTTACAAATTCAGACAAATGCTTTTTAACCTTCTCGGCAGAAACTTTTTCACATAACCGTTGGTAAGCCTCTTCATTATAAGGAATCAATGACAGTGTAAGTGTATTACCCTTGTCACCCGCCCGGCTATGAGCAATTTCGTAGAGTTTCATATTGATTTCACAGTTACCAGTGGCTTAACTCTTTTTCTATCTATAAGTGTTGAAACAATTCCAATCATCTCGTGTACATATTTACGGGCGCCGCCTCCACCGCCCGGACCATTAGTATAAAGAGCTTCAATTTCTTCACCTACCTGGGCGGCCAGTGAATAATCAGCAGCTTTTCCAGCAATGCGCAACCGTACTTCATAAGGATCGGTGTGGTGAAATGCGGAGCCATGAACGGAGTTAAGACCGATCAGATCGACACGCAGTTCCTCAAATCTATCCCTGAGTCGTTCATAAACAATCTCACCAGCCAGTTTTGCACGCTCTACAGCATTGCTGCCAGCATAAGTAATTTCGCCTTCGCCTAAATAACCAGCCTGGTAGCCAATACTGACTTTTAACGTTCCTGGCTTTTCCTTGCCACCACCACCGGTAACCAGCACTTTGTTGTCGCCAGCCTTAGTCAAAAAAACGGTAGTGAAATCTGCAATTACATCCGGTGTGTAATACTCAAATGGATTAACCACCTCATACAACAGCTGCTCTTTCGCAGTACCTAAAGTTACTTCGCCACCGGTTCCATCAACCTTAGTAATAATCCCGCTTCCATCGCTGGATACTTCAAGAATCGGATGACCTAAGTTTGCCATATTCCTGACCTCTTTCTTACCGGGATCCGCATAATAACCACCAGTGACCTGTCCTGCACATTCCATCAGGTGACCCAACACGGTAGCTTTGCCAAGAAGATCATAATTATCGGTTGGCCATTGAAAAGAATCAATCATCGGCGCAAGAAACAGTGAGGGATCTGCCACACGACCAGTAATGATAACGTCAGCATCTGAACTCAATGCTTCCAGTATTCCTTCTATGCCCAGGTAGGCGTTGGCAGAAACGACAATGCCTGCTTTGCGTATAGCCTCACCAGTCTCCAAGCTGTTATCATCCTGATTTATTCTGTCCAGTACATCATCTCCTGTAACGGCTGCAACTTTTATAGAGATATTTTTACGCTTCGCTATTGCAAGAATTTTTTCCATAGCCATCAGCGGGTTCGCAGCACCCATGTTGGTGATCAGTCTTACCTTGTTCTTTTTTAAGGGTTCGATCAGTAATTCGATACGACGTTCCAGCAAAGGATCATAACCTGTTGCGGGATCCTGAAGTTTGCGTTTTTGTGCAAGGGCTATCGTTCGCTCAGCCAGGCATTCCAGAACCAGGAAATCAATAGATCCTTTTTCGACTAAAACCAAGGCAGGTTCAATCCGGTCACCCGAAAATCCAGCTCCGCATCCGATCCTTATTGTTTCTTTCATAGATGAATAGACCCAGTTATCAATGCAATTATAGTCATCACCAATGTTGTTCCCATCGCCCACTTAAAAATAAATTTCTGGTGATCGCCAAGATCAACGTCGCATAATCCAACCAGGAGAAAAGTCGATGCAGTTAACGGACTCAGCGGGAAACCGACAGTCATTTGACCCAGTAACGCAGCGCGTCCGATCTCAAGTTTATCAATTCCAAAATGCTGTGCTGTTTCTGCGAGCACCGGCACCACACCAAAATAATAGGCATCCGGCGTAAATAATAAACTGGATGGCATACTTGTAACAGCAGTGAGCACCGGTAGTAATCCTGCATGATTTTCAGGAATGAAACTGATCAGCGAAACAGCCATTGCGTCTATCATTTTTGATCCCAGCAGTATACCGGAAAAAATTCCCGCCGCGAAAATCATACTCGATACCATAAAGATATTGGCACCGTGACTTTTCAATATCTTTTGCTGATCGGTCAGCTTTGGATAATTAATTAACAGGGCGACTGCACTGGCAATCACAAACAATACAGCTGCGGGTATCCATCCATTCGTCAGAATAATAATAAGGCTGATCGTGAGTATAGCATTCAACACTATCAGCCGGGGCCTGCGCAATGATTTCTGATCAGCCGTCAGCGAATCATGGTGCACATAATTTAATTGCGTAATGCCAAGTCTTTTTCTCTCTCTTTTTCCGAATATATACGCAACAATCAGCACCCAAACTACACCACCCAGGATGGCTGGCACATTCGGATTAAACATTTGTTCCGCTGAACTGCCCAACGTTGATATCGCTCGTGCAGACGTACCAGACCAGGGTACCAGGTGTAATGGACCAACGCCCAGTGCAACAATTCCTGCCAGCACAAGGCGGTTCATTTTTAAAATTTTGTAGATGGGTAGAAACGCTGAAATCACAATCATGAATGTAGCTGTTCCATCTCCATCCAGGTGAACGATCATCGTAAGAAAAGCGGTACCGATCACCACTTTTAGCGGATCACCCTTTACCTGTTTCACAATAAATACTATTACGGGATCAAACAGACCTGCATCCAGCATTACGGCGAAATAGAGAACTGCAAACATCAGCAGTATACCGGTCGGGGCCACTTGCTTAATCCCTGCCAGCATCATATCGGCAAGGTCTTTCACTGATATGCCTGCTAACAACCCAAAAACAATTGGCACCAGCACCAGCGCGGTTAGAACGGATAACCGTTTTGTGATGATTAGCGTAAGGAAAATCGCGATAGTTGCAAAACCAAGCAGGGCCAGCATTGTTGATCAGTTGGAATCGAATGTCAGATAGTCGTTGAAAAAAGGCAACAAATCATTCAGCACGCGGCCATCGGTAGTCCAGATTTTATTACCGTGAGTACCGATGTACTCTTCCGTATAATGCTCAATACCGAGGTTTTCCAAGCGCTGACTTAACATGCCGATTTGCACAGGAAACCGTTGTGAATCATTTCTTCCCCAATCCATTTTCAATGCTTTGAGCCTACGCAGGTTGTCTGCATATTTATCCACCATGTATACCGGCATATTGTCATTCCATTTCTGAAGAACAGCATTATCAACAACCATACTATCACCGATGTACTTAAAGGGCATATCGCAATAAAACGGGGGTTTATTTGGATTCGGAGACCATGCGCGCGCAACCGCAACCAATACTTTCGGATAGTATGTCTTCTTCAGATCTTCAACTGTTTTAACCTTACTGACCTCCTTAAATGATTCGCTATTCGGACCAAATTCCTTTACGAATGCCAATAGCCCAGGACTTAGTGCATATACACTGCTGAACACATCGGGAAAAAGCATCCCGATTTTGATAGCCCCATAACCGCCCATGGAATGACCACTGATTCCACGACTATCCCGGTTTGCAATTGTTCTGAAATTTTTGTCTATGTACTCCACCAGTTCCTTTGCTGTAAAATCCGCCCAGTTGCCAGTAAGAGATGAGTTGCTGTAAAAACTACCTTCGAATTCTGTGTACTGGTTTGGTTGTACCAGTATGAATGATCGGATCTTTTTCCGGTTGATGGCAAGATCCAGAACGGATTTCATCTGAGGATATATACTGTCGGTACCCATAAACCCGTGCAGGTAATAAATTACCGGGAAACGTTTTCCGGGTTGATCGTAACCCGGTGGCAAATACACTGATACTTTACGGTTTGGATTTTCTCCACCACTATTCTGCAGCGTTTTTGCATTGATTATAAAGCTGACTACTTTGCCTGATTGCTGAGCATACAAACCGAGATCTGCAACAAGAAATAAAACCAGAAGGAATTTTTTCATCGCTTTTGTATTATAACGGTAAAGACCAACCGCATTTCAAAAAGTAAGACCTTTTGTATGCTGATCTCAAACCTTATTACAAGTGATCATCAGAACAACATAGGCGCGAACATGCTGAGGTAGGTGCGCCAGTTCGCCCACGTATGGCCTCCGGCATTTTCAAAATATTCGTGTTTTATTCCCGTTTTGTTCAGAAGCTCCAAAAGGCGCTTGTTGGATTGCATAACAAAATCGTCTTTGCCGCAGGCAACCCAGTATTTTGTAACACCTGCTTTTTTCAGTGCCATAAATTTTGCTTCATCATCCGGCGCCGGTTGAAATATACCGCTGCTGAATACACCTATATAACCAAACACATCCGGATATGCGTTTGATGCGTTGATTGTCTGCATACCGCCCATGGATAAACCCGCGATAGCGCGACTTTCTTTACCGGCTTTTACCCGGTAGTTTTTTTCAATATAGGGAATCACATCTTTTACCAGGCTGCTCTCAAACATGCCGGCGTACTTCATAAAATTTTCGCGGTTAATTTCAGGTGAGTTGGGAGCTGTACGCAAAGAGGATGTCTGGAATAAATTTCCATTAGTCATCACTACTATCATGGGCTTTGCTTTTCCCTGAGCAATAAGGTTATCCAGTATATAGTTTGCCCGTCCGAGTGAAGTCCAGGCGTCTTCATCACCTCCGCCGCCATGTAACAGGTAAAGTACAGGGTATTTATCTTTACTGTTATCATATCCCGGTGGCGTGTAAACATACATCCGGCGGTTGAGTTTGAGCGTCGGTGAATTGTACCAGACAAGCGACAAGGAACCATGTGCAACATCATTTACCTCGAATAGTTTTGAACCTTCTCCTGGCACGATAAGCATGCTCGCATAGCGCACACCATCACGGAGCGCAAGCGCATTCTTTGGATCGATGGCACTTACGCCATCTATGAAAAAATTATAGTGATACATACTGGGCCGGAGTGAGTCAATAGTAACTGTCCATACATTATCAGCACCTTTGTTTAATGGAACAGATTGTCCAAAGCCCATCCAGCTTCCATTGATAGTTACTGACTGTGCATTGGGTGAATGAACCTTAAACGTTACTTTATTATCGGCTGCAACTTCTGGAGAGCTGAACTGGGGACCGCGCTGCTGGCCGATCTCCTGAGCCATCATCAGGTTACAGGTTATTAATGCGATTAGATACAAACCGATTTTTTTCATCATGGCAGTCGTTTTAGATTTTGAAAGGACAAGATATCGTAAATTAAAAAATCTCGATGGCCCCGTTCACCTGACTCGTCGCTGAATTTAAGGCACTTGTCGCAAATAGTAACAAGGTCGGCAGTCACAAACGAACTCCGGGGCGGAGAACGAAGAAAATAAAATTATCTCCTCCTCTCCTGTAAGAACTTTTTAATATTCTCCAAAGGTGAATATAAACGAGTTTGGCGGAATCGGCTATACCAGATCGGTCATAATGAACCTGTCCTTATACATGAGGTGGCTGATATTTCTGTTGCTGTGGAGGCTTTAAAAAAAGAGGACGCATTTTATAAACGATAATCGCGGAAATAACTAATCCAACGGCAATCACACCTTTATCACCAAGCAAACCTATCACATAATTGAAAAAAATTTCTTTGCCATTGCGCGGCTCCTCAGCTGTACCATTGGCAATTTCCAGCGCCTCGTAGTAAGCAAATAAAGTGAACGCAATCGTCATCACTAAACCGATGAGATAACTGGAAACAGCTTTCAGCGGTGTCAGTGTAATCTGGTCTTTTTTGTAGTACAGTTTCTTTTCCAGATAAGTGAAAAAAATTTCGTAGTCATTCACATCCAGGAAAGAAAAAACGCAACTGATATTTAAGCCGCTCCATGATTTGTACCAGATTACAATGTCGCTTTCATTATCATTCTTTCTGACTGATCTTATATCATCATATTTAATTTCCAGTTTGGTTGCCAATGATAGTTTCTTTTTCCATGCATCATGGAATGTCAATGTATCATCAAATTTCTGGCTTGAAAATTTCATTGAGTTTTCGTCTATAAACAGGGATGAAACTTTGTTTCCGGTTATGGGAAAAATGATGTTTTGCAAATTGTGAGCAGAATCCATTTTTTGGTGTTTTACATTTATTTGTCTCTATCCGAAAAAACTTCCACGGCATTGTGTTGTTCAGATATTATTCGCTTCCTCACAATTGTAATCATTAAACTCCGGGAATGCAAGATTCAGAAAAAGATTTACTCTGCAGATCAGTGATGTACGGATCATATACTGACCGCTTGCAGATACATATTAACAAGATTGTACCGATGATCATCAGCTAGCGGTAATGCAAAGCCAGCTTCGCAAAAAAATCATTGAACATCAAATGGATGTCAAGATCTGTATAAACGCGAATCGGTCGCCCGCGATGGTTGTAAATATAGTCTCCCCGATCGTTTATAGCCGGGGATTGCCGCACTATATAAAAGCTTGACGAAGGATCGGCTTCAAATGACGATTGTAAAGCCGTGAGTAATACCAACGGACTATCCCCCATAATATAGGTTTCACCAATATTCAGAATCCCCTGAATACGTGTCATCAGTTGTTCGAAGACGTTAGTAAGATATTCGCCCGTTTTACCATGAGGTTTTACATTCAGTACAAGTTGTGAGTAGGGCAGGATCGCCTGCCTGTACATGTTGCGCGGGACCTGCCATATCGGTACCTGTGTCCGGTTGAAGACGGCCTGGGCAGCTGCGATGTCTATGTTCAGATTGTATTCCGGACTTGAATAATTCGGTGGAGGCGGTGCAAGATCGGTATACTCCTGTCCGCCAATCCAAATCAATGTCAGCCTTCCCGCAATATCCGGCGCCTTCAGAAGCGCCGACGCAATTTCTGTAAGACCTGCCCCACAGAGTACATATAACGGCTGTTTGGTGTCGGTGCGCCTTGCTTCGCGTATAATAAAATCGATGCCGTCACTTCTGGCCGGTGTACTATCGTTTGGCATCGCCACATTAGATCCTGTGAGTACAGGGATGTTCTGTTGCATCCCCATTACATCCATTAATTCCTTTGCTTTTTTTGCAGCATTGGTTGCCTGGGTTTCTGACGGATCAAATGGGTCTCCCTTTCTCAGGTGTGTGCCTATGATACCACGGATATCTACAGAAGGGGAAAGCAGCAGATGTGCAAGCTGGAATAAACCATCGGGGTCACCACTGAAATCATTGTCGGATATCACGCGAATTCTCGGCTGGATACGAACACCTCCAGGGATTTGCTGACCTGCTGCACTAGAACAGATGATTATACCCATCGAGAATAAATACCAGAACTTTTTCATGTCGCAAATATTATGTGACTAATATACTGATCCCGGTTTGTCCTGATTTAACACTGAGAAACAAAGCCGTCAGATTTCCTTAAGAAGTATTTATCCGCTAAGAGGAAGTAAATTTAACAGTACACAACTGCTGCCCGCGGTTTGCAATGCGTTTGTTTTTATTCGCATGGGGTGGTATCACATGCCGGATTCAAGCCTTACTTGCACTTGTTGCACATTCCGTTTACTACCATATTAATCTGGGATGCCCTGTACCCTTTTGGAAGCTGGATCAATGGCACGATGATTTCTTCCATACATGTAGTGGTGCCGCAGCTTTCACAGATAAAATGAATATGATTATCATGATGATGGCCTTCTTCACACTCATCACGGCAGAGCGCATACTTTACTGAGTTGTCAGTGGTGGGGATCGTGTGAATGATGCCTTTTTCCATGAAAGACTGGAGCGTGCGATAGACAGTAACACGATCATATTTTTCACCGGTGCGTGCTTCAATATCATGATGTGCAAGTGCATTACCCGATTGCAGAAATATATCAAGTATCACCCGACGGCTGTCAGTCACGCTCAGTTGACTTTTCTTTAGTATCGATGTTACACGTTCTTCTGCCACTTTATTGCTCCTTTAATAATTTTCCGATATCTGCATTTAATTGCACCAGCTCGTCTTTCTTAAGGCCATCATACACTCCTCTCACTCTTCCCTTCCTGTCAACCAATGCAAAAAATTGCGTATGCAAAAACTGCTCTTTAATGTTCTTGGTATTATTCTCAGGATCATCCAGCAAATAACTTTCGCGCGCGGCGCGGTAAAGATCTTCTTTTGAACCTGTAAGGAACCACCATCCCGATGGATCTGCTCCGATACTATCCGCATACTTCCTCAATACAGCCAGCGAATCTGTTTCCGGATCAACAGTATGCGAAAGGATCAGGAAATCTTTCTCCTTGCTGAACTCCTTGTGAATCGCCTCCATATTCCTGTTCATTTTGGGACAGATGCCTTTGCAGGTCGTGAAAAAATATTCAGCGAGGTACACTTTCCCTTCTACTGAATGTTCATTGATAACCATACTGTCCTGGCGCAGAAAACTGAAGGGATGCACCGTACTGAGCACCGGCAGTTTAACTTTCCCGAAATCAGATGTTGCCATCAGTGCCAGGTAAAATCCCGCCAGCAAAACAGCAAAAAAAACAAGATAGAATACCGGTTTACGCTTCATAACAGGCTTAAGGCACAAAATTACAAACGCTTTCGTTCTAATCCCAAAAAGCAGAAAATATTTGCAACTTTGTTGCATTTCCCATAATTTCGTTGCCCCATTAACTGATACATGACGAGAATAAATTTCGACGCGCTGGGAATCGGGATAAGCATAGCCTGTGCTATACATTGCGCCATTTTACCACTGATGGTTACGGTCCTTCCGGTTTTTGGAGCGAAGTTTATGGACCATACCGGGTTTGAATATCTTATGATCGGACTGGCCGCCGTAGTGGGAATGATCTCACTCTGGCATGGCTACCGTAAGCACCACCGTCAGCCATGGCCATCTCTTATCTTTATGGCAGGGATTCTGCTCCTGATGAGCAAACAGATATTCATTACAGGAGAACTTGCACTATTAATTCCCGCAGTTATATTGATCATCACAGCGCACTGGTATAATTACAGGCTTTGCAGAAAGCCAAAACCTTAGCAGGCTTATTTCTGATTTGTCAGGATTTTGCTTTGATTGACTTCGGCGTTAGTTTTTGGTTAATGAATGCGCCTATTTCACGTCCCTGTTTTTTCCCGTTAAATATGGACGACCTGAAATGTATTCCTCCGTACATTCTACTGATGCATGCCTCTTCTGAAGCTTTGTAAAACGAAGGAAAACTTCTCTTTATGCCGATATATGGGAGTTCGTAATCATCAGTAAAAGCAAAGCCATCGCCAAACTGCGCGGTTAATACCGACGCGATTGCGGAAGAAACCACACTATGCCCGCTGGTATATTCCGGGAACGGAGGTGTTTGCAACAGTGGTTGCCAGGCTTTATCAATTCTATCATTAATGATGGTCACTGGCCGTACATATTCACTTCTGAATTTTTCATCCCAGCAGGATATAAATCCATCATACATCGCGATTGCGGTCAAGGCATATGACTGCGCTGAAGCTACTATTGATGCATTGGTTTTTTTATTTGCAATGGCGGTAATGTTCATCCAGTGACCGCCAGGGCTTGGTTTTTTATTTGCGTACATCATATGACCCACATGCACAACCGCAGCTGCGTTATCGTCCCAGAAACGTGCGATGTTTATCTGCTCTTCAGTGAGATGACTGGTGGTATCATAAACCTCCATTACTTCTGTCAGAAACTGACTGCCCTTATGCATATCGTAAGGCGGTGGTGGCACCGGTTTAAACTGAGAAGACGAATCCATTGCCAATGGAATCATTTTTGTCCAGAATGGTTCTACAGCATCGAGATAATCGGGTGTAGTATTTTTCCATTTTCCGGAATCCGCACTGAGTGTATAACGCGGCATTCCCCTGGTTTCTTTGTAATGATCCGCAGCGGCACGTTTCCAGATCGCATTTGCTACTGCTTCACCAAAAACAAGTGAATTTTCAAAAGTTTCATTATCTATCCCGCTTGACTTAAGATCCGCGAGAATTTCGTCCTGGGTAATCCTGGACGAATCCTTTGTGAAAGTGAGACGTAATGTGATATCAAATAAAGCCTTTACTGCTGCAACTGTAAACTGGTATTGTTTTCCCTTTTCCGGCACAGGCATTGAGGGGAATCCATTCAGTTTTGCCGTGATGGATGGGTAGGAAGTATCCGTCCATCGGATCGATTCATACGCTGCCAGGGATGCATAACTATAAATCCTGCTCGAAACAGGAGGTGAAAATATTTCATAAATAACAACATCGTTCAGACGCCTGGTAGCGCGATGAAGATATTCAGGATCAAGCGGGTCCGCAGCAACAGGTTTTTTAGTTAACTCATTGCTGCAGGAAAAAATAAATCCTGACATGATGAACATTGCCAGGAACTTCATAAGCGTATTCATTACCAGTTGGTTTGGTCTTTTCATCCGGATTCATACAACGGAATGAAAATCTATTTGGTTTTCAAATGTTTGTTCATCAACACCATAAAGGAAGGTCCTATGCGCCAATCAGTTGCAGAAGGAACCACCGTCGGCCCCAACGACATATTCCCCAACAGAAGATCTTCCTTTCCATCACGATCCAGATCACCTGCATCCATACAAAGCCATCGACCTTTCTCTGCAGCTGGAATTGAGTTTATTTTGAATTTCAGATGGCCGAGGTTTTCAAAAAAAACAAATCCTTCCTCTGGCGCTTTTGCATAATCCGCAAAATAGGCAATAGACGCTATATCCATATCTCCGTCATGGTCAAAGTCTCTAGTGACAGATTTAAAACAACCATTTATCGGATAGAAGAACTGCTGCTCAAATTTGTTGTCCCCTTTATTCACATAGATATATATACCATGATATGGTTTCAGTACCTGTGAAAAATCACCATTATCTCCGGAAGTATGGATGATATCTTTCAAACCATCCTGGTTAATATCTGTAAGTTCAAAGCCCGAAGATCCAGTGGCTGGCTGAAAGCGAAGAACTGTAGTCTGTTGAAAGTTTGCATTACCCTTGTTTGTAAAGAGTATAATCCTTTCATCCCCTTGGGTAAACAACGCCCATATATCCAACAATCCATCTTTATTAAAATCATCCAATCGCACATCGATTACACCTGGTGAATTTTGTAACACCTGTTTATCAAAACCACCCTTTTGATTTGCAGTGAAAAGACTCAGTGATCCGAACAGGTGTCCAAATTCGCAAACCAGGTAATCATTCAACTGATCGTTGTTCAAATCTGTTGCAACAATCCTGACAGGTCTTGCGAGCCTTTCAAACATTACAGTGGTGTCGAGTCGCATTTTTCCTGTCGTAGAATCAATGAATATTTTTTTTACAAAACCGGAGCGACCAATGTTGGGCATAAGTTGTCCGACAAAACAGGCGACAATTTCGTTCCTGCCTGTGATACTTATATCGGTAATCCCTGCAGGCAATGGTAAGGAATCAATTACACGAAGTTTTTCATCAAACATGTAAAGTATACGTTGCAAGGCATCCGACCGGAAAACCCTTGATCTGTTTTCGGAAGTATCAAGCTTGATGCAAATTGTAGCCGGTGAATAATTATTACTTTCTGGAACGGCCACACTGAAATTGGCAAGTTGCCTGCCAATCAGCTGATCTTTTTTTTGCGGACTAAGGCTGTCTGGAGCAACTTCCTGAAAATAATCGAGTATTTTTTGCCAGCCGGTCGAATCAATTAATGCTCTGTCTGGATATATTGGATCTTCGAGGTAAAGATCGCCGTTATAGGAAGGATACTCGTGATCCTGGAAACTGAATAGTCCGAGTCTTGGACCCATTTGCGGAAGTACCCCTGTTTGCCAATGTTGTTTATCAATCATTGCCGGGTCCGGAAGCAGATGACATGATTGACAATAAGCAGCAACAACCTCTTTGCCCTTTGCATCAGCTGGTGTTCGGGGAGTTTCGGGCCCCGATGAGTTATTGTTACAGCCAGCAACCACTAGGAATACTACCAGAAGCATTTCAACAGGAAATCGTTTATTCGTCACAGTTATCAATTGGCTACCGCCTGTTTTATATCAAGATTTATAAGTTGATTTTTCGCCTTGTACCATCTGAAGAAATAACGTCTATTTCTTTAACACCCGTTCCCACAGAAATAAATCTGCCTGATTGAGACAGAAAGGAATTTCCGAAATAGCATTCTTCTCTTCTTTGTTTTCCATTGCTATACACAATTTGCACGGCAACATCATTCCTGTTTAGAGGGACCGACCTTAGTTGACTATGCAGGTTGTACATTTTCAACTGTCCGCGGTTCTGGCTGGCAGCTATGCAATAGGCACCTGCAGGATCTCTGAATTTTACTGATGCCTTACCATTGCCTGGAATAAACACACCACTTTCTTGCATACCCGCCACTGTAAAAGTTCCTTTTCCATTACCCAATAAAACAAGTCCATTGAGAGCATCATATCGTCCTACAGAAGTTTCCGTTCCGTAATCGTTTGTATTGATAAAAACATCGACATGTCCATCGCCATTAAAATCATCTGTTACCATTCCGTTGATCATAGAGAATTGTGCAAACATTGGAAGTTCCGTCATCGTGAAATTTCCGTTTCCGTTGTTTGTGATCAAAACGGATGCGTTTGTATTGGCAAAAAGTTCCTGGGCGCCTTTCATTTGTTCAGGTGTGAACAGCTGATCGATGGTTGCAGCGGCATATGTTTTATAATTCGGAAATTTCATACGCATACTGACGATCTGTTTGATAAGGTCATCACGTGTGTGCGCAGGAAAAGGCTTTCGTGTTTTATTTGACGCCGACTCTGGCAAATACAGAAACGGAATTGCATCATAACTTCCGTTATCGTCAAAATCTTTCGCAAGAACTCCTACCGGCATTTCCGTTGTTGCACGATAAAAAGTATTCTTACCGGTATTTCCCACGATATAATCAATGTCTCCGTCTTCATCAAAATCTCCGGGTGCGATACTGTTCCACCAGCCTGTCTTATTACTTATTCCCGATTGTGTTGTTTCGTTTGTAAATTTTCCATTGATGTTTTTAAGGAAAACGACAGGCGACCATTCGCCCGCAAGTATCATATCCGGCCATCCATCATTGTTATAGTCTGTGAAAAGCATATCGCAGGTTAGCCCAACATCAATCAGTCCGGGAGCGGATTCTTTTGTTATATCGGTGAATTTTACCGTTCCTGGTTTTGAGTCATTCCGAAGAAGGATAGAACTCACTTTGCGGGGATAATACTCGGGCTCATTTCTGCCCGCAATAAACAAATCAAGATCACCATCGCGATCAATATCTGCTGCGCGCACACAGGATTTACTTACCAGGTTTTTCGGAATTGCTGATGTATCTGCCAGGAAATTTCCTTTGCCATCATTAATATAAAAATGATCCTGGTAGCTTTCATTTCCCGGTTTATTTTCATTACCTCCACTGGAAATATATACATCTGGATCACCATCATTATCCGCATCGAAAAGAAGAACGCCCATGTCCTCCCATGTTTTTGTCTTCTGATACTCTTCCGCAGCTGACAAATTCCTTCGCTGGAATTTTCCATCCACACCCTGGAGAAGCACTTGTGCATCGTATTGGAACGCACCCGCGGTAATAATATCATCGGTCCCGTTTCCATCTACGTCACCAACAGCAAGTGCAGGTCCGTACTCGGAAAGTTTGTGAGGTAACAAACGTTGTACATTGAAGTCGATATAATCACGTTCGGAATGAGTATAGATATTTCCCTTTGCTGAGGTAATATCTGCAAACAAAGCCGGTGACAATGATTTACGCGATTGAAAGTCATACACATTCCCGGCATCTTTTTTATCAGCAATTATAAGTTTATCGGCACTAACGTCTTTCAATACCTGCAGTTTTTTATCCGGCCAGATGATCCGGATAGAATCAATTTTTGCGTCTGTGCCCAACCCGAAATGTGCCAAAGCCTGAACAGAAGAAAGATACCCGCGGTATGGCGTAAATTCATAAACCTGTTTTTTATTTCCGCTCAGGTACAATTCTACCAATGCTCCGATGCCCTTTTTATTCAATGAATCGCCTTTGAGTTTCACCTGGACAAAATGACTGGCATTCTCTTTCAAATCCCGGGAATTATTTTTCAGGATAGAAGCAGGATCATTAATATTGTTGATAACCCAATCCAGGTCGCCATCATTATCGAGATCTGCATAAACCGCCCCATTTGAGAATGATGGTGTTTCCAGCCCCCAGTCAGCGGACTTATCCTGAAATCTTAAATCGCCAGTATTACGATATACATAATTGGGAATCTTTACCACTGGTATTTCATCCAGCAGATCTTTTTTCCCTGTGATGTTCACCGCCTTATTGCGGTAGGCGATAAAATCATGATCTGTTACATCTTTTGGAAAACCGTTGGTGATAAAAAGATCACGGTGACCATCATTATCAATATCAGCAAGTAAAGTCGTCCAGCTCCAATCTGTCTCTGAAATGCCGGCGTAGTATGCGACTTCTGCAAAAACGGGGTCACCGATGGAATCATTCATTCCCGGGCGTGGACCGAGATTCAGTTGCAAAGTATTTCTTACATACTGGTACTGGTAACCGAAATAATCAATATTCTGAAGGCTTTGATAACTGTTAGCATTCATCATCATCTTCTTACGGAAATTATCCTCTGGATTCATATCCGCTTCCACTATATCCGGCAATCCGTCATTATTTACATCGGCGATGTCCGTTCCCATAGCATTGGCAGCTGTATGCTTGAAATAGCTTTTCGCTTTATCTGTGAAACTGCCGTTGCCATTATTGATGTAGAGGTGATTATCAGGAATAAAATCATTTGTTGCATAGATATCCTTCCATCCATCCTGATTAATATCGACAATATTTACTCCATGACCATACCCTTCAATAGTAATTCCTGCTTCTTTGGAAACGTCAGTAAAAACCGGGTGCCCGAGCGAAGAATTGAAATCATTGCGAAAAAGCTTATCTGTATTCGGATGCTCGCCATTAGATAATATGGGACGGAATTTATTGGGATAATCTTTTTTAATGATTTCATTGATGAGCATATACATGTCAAGATCGCCATCGTTGTCGTAATCAAAAAAAGCTGCCATTGTTGAATGAGAGGTATCATTTAATCCATATTCAGCAGCCATATCCCTGAATACCGGAACTCCATGTTCATTGTTACCTTGATTGATATAAAACAGGTTCTGGCGAAGATTGCCAGGACGTAAAATGGTTGTGCTTATGTAAATGTCATCAAGTCCATCATTGTTTATATCCACCACTGAAACACCCCTGGACCACCTGCCCCCACCATCGACGCCTGCAGCCTTTGTGACGTCTTCGAATTTGAAATTGCCCTTGTTCAGGTACAATTTATTGCTGACCATACTTCCTGTAAAGTACAGATCCTGCAAACCGTCATTATTGAAATCACCAATGCCAACGCCACCGCCGTTGTAAATGTTCTCTTCATCCAGAACATTGAGTGAATCGTTATCGATAATGTCGTTACTGAATATTACACCTGAATGCTCTATACTGATTTTCTCCAACAGTTTCTTCTCCGAACAACTGTACAAAAGAAAAAGGAAGGTAAAGACGGTAACAATTTTCATATGCTGAATCTCTGCTCCGAAACATTGAAGTTCAAATGTAAGTTACGACTCATGAACTCAAGCAAAATAGGCTGCTCTTACTGAAACAGCCTATTTATACAAATTTCTTTGCCCTTAATTATCGAACATGACTGATCAGCACCTACCTGGCCGTAGCAGCAACAATTTCAAACAATTCCTTATCCAACTGAGGCTTTAATTCACATTTATTATCAAAATGCATAGTAGCAGTATTGGCAGCAGTGTAAGCATCCCAATTCGGTAAACCTTTATGGTTGGGGTTGCCATTGCGCACAAAATTGATCCAGGCGCCGCTTACTTTTTCGGCCAATGCATAAGCTTCTTTTGTTCCTCCGGTCATTTCTTCGCAGCGTGCGATATTGTTGAATGCGAAGGGAATTTCTATACAATGAATTGCTTTGTACTTCCCATCCAGCACCGGAGACTGATAAGTAAAAAGATACATATAGACAGGGGCTCCGCCACTGATGGCAGATTTTTGATTTGCCTGTGCAACCGCACCCGGGCGGAACATCGCGTCCACATCTATAAGGTCAGTAGGTTTGGTATCGTTTGGATACGCTTTTTTTACAGCGGCTATGTAAGCGTCTGCTTTATCACCTCTTTGTCTTTTGATGATTGCCATTACTGTATCGAGAGAAGCATTTGAATTGTTCGTAAATAATGAAGCCATAAATTCATTCTTGACCGTACCGATCATCAGCGGCACATTTTTCGAGAGGTCATACGCTTCATTTGAAGATAACTGGTAAGGAAGCAGATCTCCATCAACACTTGGCCCCCATCCCAAACCAAAACCGGTTACAGGTTTACCTTCGGCTTTCAATTTATCTGCAATGATTCTTATTGCTTTTCTTCCTGCGCTAACCAGTTCTGCATAAGGAACGGTTTGCAATTTATCTACGTCTGCAGCATCAATATTGAGCGCTTTCAATACTTCAGCGCCAATAGCCTGTGTAGTTGATTTCTCAAGCATGTTTGTTCGGAAAGCACCACTCTGATTGATCGCTTTATGGAAAAGACCTTTCGCTGATGGCATACTCATTAATGTATTCACCTTTGCGCCACCGCCGGATTGTCCGGCAATCGTAACATTTCCGGGGTCGCCGCCGAAGCTGGCAATGTTGTCTCTTACCCATTCAAGAGCTATCCGCATATCAAGAATGCTGAGATTGGCGGAGTTTTTATATTTATCGCCATAAGCTGAAAGATCAAGGTAGCCAAGTATGTTTAAGCGATGATTGATGGAAACAACTACTATATCCCCCTTTTTTGCGAGATTCTCTCCATCGTAGGAAGGTAATTCCTGCGAAGAGCCTGCTGTAAAACCTCCACCATGTATCCAGAAGAGTACTGGTCTTTTTTTGCCGTCGTTTATACCCGGGGTCCAGACATTGATACGCATACAATCTTCGCTGGTGTACCCCCAGTCGTGATGGAACACAAACTCACTTTCGTCCTGCACAGAGGTGGTTGGCGTTTCCAACGGCGCCACTGGTCCGTAAGTTAAAGAGCTGCGTATCCCCGACCATGGTTTTGGCTTTTGAGGCGCCTCAAATCGTTTGGCTGTAGCATATGGGATTCCTTTATAGGTATAAATGCCATTGTGAATATAACCTCTTACTTTACCTGCGTCGGTATTAGTAACAGCAACGTCCGCACCTGTTTGCAGCTGGGCTAAAGCCGAGCAACAAATGGCGAACATCATAAAGCAGCTAATCGTTAATTTTTTCATGTTTCCGTTTTGTGCGTGATGAGTATGTGGGATTAAAAATAGTATACGAATATGCGCGGCAGAACTTATTGCGATGAACCTGAATTTTTCATATGCATCGGCACAAAAAAATGCGATGAATAAAAACAGGTATTCCTGGCTTAAATATAATGTAAATGAGCAAATAGAGCCGTGCTTTACAGCAAAGTAAATTTTGATTTTCACTGTTTCAATGGCCCAGAATTTCAAAAGAAAAATCATCGACAAACCACTACCATAGATTTGATGATAAATTCAAAAGTCGATTTCTCTGACAATAGTTCTATTCTTTAAAGAAATCCTTTCTCGTGAACATGTGGAATAATTGGTGCTTGTATTTATATACTGTAGTTGACTGAAGACTACCTGCCACCATTGTTGGAAATAGTCAGGGTCAATGGCCAGTAATTAGCATTCGGGATCGACTTGTGGCGATATAGCTTTTTTTACAAATAAGAGTAGTAACTGCCTGACACCTGGTGTTGAATATTGCCGGTGATGTTTAAGGTTTTATCAATCTGATCTGCCCTTTATTGTTTTTAAATTCAACCTGTGCCAGGGAATCCGACATGAGCATAACCTGTGATGATTGTGAAAAAAAGGAACTTCCCAGGTAGAATTCTCTTTTTTGTTTTCTGCCATTCTTAAAAGTGACCATTGCTTCAGTTTCATCAGGTCCGGGTATTAATGTACGATTGGTGTTTCCCAGTTGAAATATCCGTAGCGGCCCCCTGTTCTCTGTTGCTGCAATTCGTAACTGTCCGTCAGGGGCTTTAAACATTGCCAATGCCTTACCATTTCCCGGAATATAAATGCCGGAGGTGGCGATATTCATCGGTTTAAAACTTCCATCGCCCCTTCCATTCAAAAGCAAACCATTCATTGCATCGTAACGTCCATTAGCCACATCAGTACCGAAGTCATTTCCATTAATCAATACATCCAGGCGGCCGTCGTTATCAAAATCTTCCACAACCATTCCATAAACTACAGAGATCTGCGCCTGGATGGGTAATGGATGCAGGGAAAACTGTCCGTTCCCTTCATTTTGAATAAATGCTGACTGCATATACTTTGCATTGAGTCGTATCGCATCCTTATGTTGTTCTTCCGGCAGCAAATCCTGGAATGTAGACAGTGCAAAAGATTTGTAGTCAGGAAATCTCTTACGTGTGCCGGGTAGTCCCTCCACCATCTCGTCTCTCAGGTGAGCGGGAAATTCTTTTCTTGTAGTATCCTCTGCAGACACTGGCAGAAAAACAGAGGGGATGGTTTCATAGCGACCATTCTTATCAAAATCCTTTCCGGTGATGTACACAGGATATTTTTGGGACGCCCTGTAAAAACTGTTCAGTCCGAGATTTCCGGCAATAAAGTCAATGTCACCATCATTATCAAAATCACCGGGGGCAATGGAGTTCCACCAACCGGTAGCTGTTTCCAGTTCGGTACTTAATTTAAGGCGGCTGAATTTCGCCTGCTTGTTTTCCAGAAATATCAGCGGCATCCATTCCCCGGCTAACACCAGGTCGGGCCAGCCATCGTTGTTAAAGTCAGTAAATAAGGCATCACAAATCATTCCAGCAGGTACCCAGTCCTGAACGGCAGCTTTCGTGATGTCAGTGAATTTCGGCTTACCATTAACCAGGTCATTTCTAAGAATAAAACTCTGTACCGGGTTGGGATATTTCCATGGATCAACCCGTCCTGAAACAAATAAATCGAGATCCCCATCCCGATCAATGTCGGCAGACCTTACGCATGATTTGCTCACAGGAAGGTATGGAAGTGCGGCGGTATCCAGGCTGAATTTTCCAATTCCATCATTAAGATAAAGTTTATCCTGGTAATCACTTGTACCTGACTTGCCCTCAAATCCGCCGCTTGCAATGTACAGATCAAGGTCACCGTCGCCATCCGAGTCGAAAAGCAGTAAACCATGATCCTCTGTTTTCTTTTCTGCTACGCTGTCCGTTTTTCCTACCAGCGATTGCTGAATAAAGCGTCCGTCTTTTTGCTGCAGGAACACCTGCGCCATATAGGAAAATGCTCCGCCTGTTACCAGGTCGTCCAGGCCGTCACCATTGATATCTCCCGCTGCAAGAGCCGGACCATATTCTGAAAGTTTATGCGGCAATAAACGCTGAATATTAAAGTCAACAAAGTCCAGCTCCCGATGACGGTATCGAATACCTGAAGAAGAAGTTATATCACGAAAAATACTTTGCTCATTATATACATTTGCGTGGCTGAACAGATCTTTTTTATCGACTGCTTTTTTTATTGAAAGCAACTGGTCAGCACCAACATTCTTCAAAACCTGCAATGTTCCATCCGGCCAGGTTATAGTCACTGAATCAACCTGCGCAACAGGTCCCAAACCGAAATGAGCGATGGATTGGTATGTTGATAAATAGCCCCTGTAGGGTGAATTTGTATAATGCTGCGTACTACCGGAATAGTATAGCCGTATTTCCGCACCGAGGGCCGCAGGATTTTTAGCATCTCCTTCCAGATGAATGTTCAGATAGTGTGATGCATTCTTATCTGCAGAAAGTTTGTTTTGATACAGCAGAGCAGGGTCATTGATATTGCTGATCACCAGGTCCATATCGCCGTCATTGTCCAGGTCCGCATAAGCGGCACCAGATGAAAAGGTCGGCTGATCAAGTCCCCATTCGCTGGTTTTATTTGTGAATGTGAGGTCACCATTGTTCCTGTAGCCGTAATTGGAAATTTTTACAACAGGCATGATGTCAAGCAAATCTCTTTTAGACATCAGCCCGCTCGCTTTTTGCCTGTATGCGATAAAATCATGATCCGTAACATCTTTGGGGAACCCGTTTGTTACCACCAGGTCACGATACCCGTCATGGTCAAAATCGGTTACCACCGGCGCCCAGCTCCAGTCGGTTTCCGCAATTCCGGACAAAAAGCCAATTTCACTGAAAACCGGAACTACTGTCGAATCCTCACGGATACGCATACCCTGATTCAGGTGCAGCATATTGCGGACATACTGGTACTGGTATTGATATTGGTCGTTGTTGATGTAACGCGCATAGGTCAGTGGGTTGAGCATCATTTTTTTCCTGAAATTGTCTTCTGGATTCATGTCCAGTTCTATAACATCATCCAGCCCGTCATTATTGATATCCGTCACGTCCTGGCCCATGGCATTCTCAGCCGTGTGCTTGAAATAAGACCTGATTTCATTACTAAACTTTCCATTTTGCTGATTGATATAAAGCGAATTGTTAGAAAGGAAATCGTTCGTTACAAATACATCAGGCCAGCCATCCTGGTTGATATCCGTAATGTTCACTCCATGGCCGTAGCCTTCATGGAGAATACCTGCCTCCGTGGACACATTGACGTATACGGGATGACCAAGACTGTCATTCCAGTCAGCCTGGTACAGCCGATCGGTGGCAGGGTGTGTTCCGTCGTTGATCTCAGCGCGGAAGGTATTTGGATAACGGTTCTTCAGAATTTCATTAACCACCAGGTACATGTCCAGGTCACCATCCCTGTCATAGTCAAAAAAAGCGGCCATCGTTGAATGACTATCATCTGCGAGACCATAGGCCTCGGCCTGGTCCTCAAAAACCGGGATACCCGATTCATTGTTTCCTTTATTGATGTAGAGAATATTTTTTCTTCTTAATGCTTCATCCCAAATGGTTGCGCAGAGGTAAATATCCTGGCGACCATCAGCATTTATGTCAACGACTGTAACTCCCCTGATCCATTTACCCTGACCATCCACTTTTGCGACGCCGGTGATATCTTCAAATTTGAAATCTCTTTTATTCAGATACATCTTACACGGAGTCGTATTGGCGGCGAAAAACAAATCCTGCCATCCGTCGCCATTGAAATCGCCGACACCTACTCCTGCCCCATTATATATATTTTCTACATCCAGGATATTCAGCGTGTCATTGTCAAGCACCGTATTGGTAAAGTCGATTCCGGAGTGAGACGAATCGATTTTCTTAAAAAGTGTATTGTCGCTGCAGGAGGTTAGCAAACCAACGAATGCAATCAGTATAATAAATTTCATTTTCATGTCCCATTGAAATCGGCAATTTCAAATATAACGACTTGATTAAAATGCAAAGAACCATCTGGTGATGGTTCTTTGCATTTTATCAATAACAGTATCACTTGTTCCGAGCAGCTTAGTAGCCAGGATTCTGGACAATGCCAGGAATATTGGTTACTACAGACTGTGGAATAGGATATACCTCGTGTTTACCGGCAGTGAAGTTGGTACCTTGAAGGGTGGTTGGTCTTCTCACCCCTTCCTTAGCCAGGTATGCATTCATGTCAGCAGCAGCGATTCCCCAACGTACGAGGTCAAAGAAACGATGCCCTTCCATGCCCAACTCGATTTTCCTCTCAAAACGAACCGCTTTACGTCCGAAATCCTGGCTGGCGAATGTTGGATACAGGCCAACATTGTAATTGGCATAAGTTGCTGCAGAAGCAGGCTGATAATATGGTGCTGTATTAGACGGAGCATATTTTGCTGCACGCGCTCTAACCAGATTTACATATTCAGTTGCAGTAGCAAGACTGCCAACTTCCACTTCAGCTTCAGCGGCTAAAAGTAATATGTCCGCATAGCGAATGATGGTATAATTCAGTGCAGTTGAGCCGAAACCCCAGCCTACCACACCCGCAGTGGCACCTAAATCTCCTTTGAAATAGGTATTCTTTTTTGGACTGTATGGACCACCATAGGTAACATCGCGAATCCAGTCACGACCCGGGTGTGTACCCCAGTCATGGTAAGGGACGGCACGTCTTCCTATTGTCCAGTCAAGTCTGGGATCCAGAGGTCCTGCATAAGGAGTAAATGGCTGGTTAGACAAAACCGCTTCGTCAGAAGGGACACTAACATCATTCCAGGTATCCAGCAACGGTAACCCACCCTCTGTTTTGTAAGCATTAACCAATGCCTGTGAGGGCTGGAAGAATCCACAGCAACCACCGGGTTTGCTTCCACCACCGTGCGGGAAATTCAACAGGTTGTCAGAATTCCCATTTGAAGTGGAACCATCACCGTAAGAAAACTGAATGGCGAAAACAGTTTCGGAATTGTTTTCCTTGGTTACAATAAAGTTGTCCTGGTAATTGTCTGTCAATGCATACTTAACTCCCTGTGAGTTTTTACCGTTTGCTATAATGGTCGTTAATAGCGCTTTAGCTTCAGCGAATTTCTTCTGGAACATATAAGCTTTTGCCAGATAAGCGGCAGCGGCCCATTTATTTGCCTGACCTTTGTATTGAGTAATTTCAGGTAGATTATCGTAAGCAAACTGGAAATCCGCTTCGATGTTTGGCCAGATAGGTGCTGAGTTGGTACCGCCTTTATAGTCAGTAGTTGTCTCATCGATGAAGGGAATTTTACCCCACATCTTCACACCTTCGAAATGATGATGTGATCGAATCAGGCGAGCCTGGGCTTCTGCCACTTTCTTTTCCGTTTCCGTCATATCAGTTACGTCCGGAAGGAGCTTCAGAACATTGTTTGCCTGGCCTATGCCGTCAAAAGTAGCGTCCCATTTAGCGTTGACCAGCGGATTGGCCGGAGTCAGTTCAAAACGCATGATCGGGTTGTCGTCAACACGATCAGTAAACTCCGTGCCTTTATAAGCATCACCACCGGCCATGCTTCCCCATTCCCAGTTACTGGCTCCTTCTGAAATAGAGCCTTCGCGACCATCTAGGGTAGAATAGGCCGTTACTAGCAGGCCACTGATCCCTTTCTTGTTTTTTAGCTGATTGAGGTCATAAACACCTTTCAGCGGGGGATCAAGGAATTTTTTACATGCTGCGAGAGCAACCACCATCAATACAATGGCAGATATGCTGATTATTTTTTGAAACTTCATAGTTTTCGTTATTTAAAAATCAGAAGGTTAGGTTTAATCCAAACAGGAATACTTTGGGGTTGGGGAATCCACTTTGATCGATACCCAGGATATAATCACCCGCTGTACCGGCGTTACGTTGAGCACGCTGAACGTTCAGGTCAGGATCTGCTCCAGTATACTTTGTGAACGTAAACAGGTTCTGCGCCTGAACATAAAACCGGGCATTGGTCATTTTGACTTTGCTCATCAGACTGCTGGGAAGTGAATAACCTAACTGAATTGTTTTACAACGGAAGTAGGAACCATCTTCTACATAATAAGAGTTGGATTCGCCGGTTACAAACTGACCAGGAACATTAAATCCGGCCTGCAGCAGCGGAAGTTTTGCATTGTTATTGTCCGGAGTCCATGAATCATATAATACGCGGTCACTTACACCACCCACGAAACCTCTCATATCAGTATACCATTTGGTATAGTTATAGATGTCATTACCCTGGTTCCAGAACAGGAAGGTCATGAAATCAAACTGTTTCCAGTTTAAGCTGATATTGAAACCCATCTGGAAATCAGGATGGGGACTTCCAATTACACCTGCGTCCAGCGAATTGATGTTACCATCATTATTTCTGTCCAGATATGTCCATGAACCAATTACTCCTGGCTGACCGGAAAGTTTGGCGCCTTTATTTACGTCATCAGCATTATTATAAAATCCGGTAACCTGATAACCCCAATAGGTTGAAAGTGGTAAACCCTGATCGATTTTAATCGCATTGGAGAAACGATCAAGTCCATAATACACAGCGTTTCCTGCTGCGTTCAGTTTGACCATCTCATTTTTATAATGTGAGAAGTTAACAGTAACCTCGTATGTGAGGTCACGGGTAATGGTACCCCTGTTGGTTATTCCCAACTCGATACCCTTGTTTCTCATGGTACCGATATTCTCGTTTGGCTGGTTAACGGTAGGCTCTGTATTGATCCTGTTGCGCGGAATCAACAAGTCACGGGTATCGTTCTGATAAACGTTGAAATCGAATGTCCATT
This sequence comes from Pollutibacter soli, assembly GCA_029269725.1. Lineage (GTDB taxonomy): Bacteria > Bacteroidota > Bacteroidia > Chitinophagales > Chitinophagaceae > Pollutibacter > Pollutibacter soli. The sequence goes on from JARJHS010000002.1 coordinate 54,478, forward strand.
TACCACTGAAGATGGTAAGATCAAATCCGAGGTTCATGGAAGCTGTTGTTTCCCATTTGGTTGAATCGTTACCCAAAGTACCCTGGCGATAGCCAAGCATTGCTGATGTATTTGAACCGCTCAGATCATAGTTACCGAAGCCAGGACCGGTCCTGAATGTGGAGTATGGGTTAAACGCCCCGTTGTTGGAAATACTACCCACTTCTCCATAACCACCTCTAAGTTTCAGGTCGTTGATCCAGCTGATATTTTTCATGAAGTTCTCCTCAGATATCCTCCATCCCAAACCAAAGGAAGGGAAATAACCTACGCGATTTGCTGGACCGAAAACAGATGCCTCGTCACGACGCAATGTGGCGTTAAGCAGGTATTTGTTTTTGAAAGCGTAATCTACACGACCAAATAATGAGAAGATAGTGATGATGCTTTCGACTGGTGAAGATACATTTCGGTCACCGGATGCAGTACCGGCATTACTCAACGAAATAAAATCTGCATTGTCGAGGTCAAAATTCTGACCAAAAGCATTGGTCTGTTTAAAGTAACGTCTGATGGCTTCTGTACCCAGCAACAATTTTACATCATGGTCCCGGGCAAAAGTCTGCTGCATAGTCAGCGTATTGGTCCAGGTCCAGTCAAGAGCCCTGTTGGTCCATTCAGTCAACTGAGTTGTACCCTGGTTTTCAGAACGCTCATAAGTTTTGCGGGAGATATCTTTTACAAAGTTGTCAGAAAGATCCACACCAAACGAAGTGCGGAGAGTTGCCCATTTTACAGGTAAAATTTCAGCAAACACGTTTCCGAAAATTCGCGTGGTAAGGTTCTTATCGTCTGAATCGCGGGTCAGGTTCGCAACAGGGTTGGAACCGTTACCGGATTGTCCGACACCGTTACCACCAAAACCACCTGCAATATCATATACAGGAATATATGGTACCATACGGTAAGCCCATGACCAGGCACCGCCTTCACCTCTTTGCTGACCACCCAATGTATTGGTCTGGCTCGCCTGCATATTTTCCCCTATTCTTAACCAGTTAGTAGGTTTGAATGAAGAGTTAAAGCGGGCGAGAAAACGTTTGTAATTCGTCTTGATGACTGTACCATCCTGATCGAAATAGTTCAAGCCCATAGCATAGGTCGCCTTATCAGTCCCGCCTGACGCTGTGAGCTGGTGATTCTGCATAAATCCGGTCTGCAGGATTGACTTAAACCAGTCAGTTCCCTGGGGAGAAGCCTGCATAATCTGGTATAATGGACTGAGCGAATATAAATCCGGATTAGCTCTTGGATCGCCTGCGGCAACGCCGCCCTTAAAGGCGCCACTGTTGATAATATAATCTGGCACCTTAAAACTGCCGGGAGCTCCAAAAACCGGATGGCTGCCGGCTCCGCTCCTGTTCAGGTATTGGATGTATTCCTGGTTGTCGAGCATATCAGGAATCATATTGTCGGTCACTTTCTGCCAACCGACATAACCATTATAGGTTACTTCGGCGCGACCAGCTTTACCCTGTTTGGTAGTAATGATTACTACACCATTTGCAGCACGTGTTCCATAAATCGCAGAGGCTGTACCGTCTTTCAGTACCTGAAGAGAAGATACATCGTCAGGATTGATGTTGGATGCATCCTGAGTCGGAACCCCGTCAATTACGTAGAGGGGTTCATTGTTACCACCAGATTGGAAACCGCGAATCCTTACGATGGCCGGAGAACCCGGAGCACCGTTTCCACTCACAGTAACACCGGTTGCACGACCCTGAAGCTGTGCGCCAATGTTAGCAGACGGCGTTGTTTTCATATCTGCCACATTTACGACAGCTACGGCACCAACGATGTCCTTTTTCTTTTGACTGGTATAACCTGTCACCACAACTTCACCAAGACTGCCGGCTGCTTCTACCAGCCCTACGGTGACAGTTGTAAGGTTAGCAACATTTACTTCCTGTGTGGTAAAACCAACAAAGGAAATAGCCAGGATACTTCGTCCTGCCGGTACGTTGATCGAAAAATTTCCATCATTGTCTGTGGTAGTTGCTACCTGGGTGCCTTTTACCGATACAGTCGCACCGACAACAGGAGTTGCTGCTGCACCACCTGTGACTTTACCTGTAACCGTTTTCTGCGCATAAGCTCCTGCAGAGAATAGCAGGGCCAATAGGAGTATTGGGAATGCCTTCCCAACCCCATGGAGGAGTTTTTGTTTCATACGACAACACAGTTAAGAGTTGGTTAATAGTTAAAGGGGAACTATTTTCTGGTTTTTAAGATGTTAAAAATAGGTGAATAAATTTAACGTTTTAATTTTTGATTAATTTTTTTGAAAAAAACTTTTGAAACAATTAATTCCACTGCAAAAATTTGATAACTAATCGCTGAATGTGTAAAAATTACCAAATCGTTCAAATCCGGGGCCTTTTTGTTGAGACCCGTTTGTACCAGTTTTCGCTGCTTATAACACAAAAAATATGAAATGGTGGCTAAAACATTTAAGCAACTCCTTCATCACAATCTGACCCTGATCCCAATCCTGATCAACCCGCTGGTGATATAAATAATCAACCAGGAAAAAAGTATTGATTTCAACAAACCGATCCAACTTGTCTTTACAAATTCAGGTAATGAAATGCCTGTCAAACCATCCACAGCATAAAACAAATAAGGTAAAAGATAGCAGGTTAATGTTGCTGTTCCTGCAGCTTTTATAAATGAAAACCATGATGATTTTTGCTTTATATCCGTCAGAAAATAAATCAGCACGAACAGCAGAAAACCGATTCCGCTGCAAATAAAGATCCAGGGTGGGGTAGCTTTTATTTTTGAAATGATGAAGAAGCCTCGAAGAAAAATACCTATCCCGATCAACAAAACACCAATGGAAACAAATTGTAAGGCGACTCGGCTAAATCGTTTATTCATTGCCGTTTGTTCCAGCATTTGCGAAGCTACAACGCCCGCCGCAACAAAAGCATGAAAAGCTCCATAGCCAATCAATAAACCATTACTGACCGGAGCAAAACCGGGAATAAACCAGCCAGCGGAACAAATGATGTTATAAAATAAAAAGAAAATCCATGCACCAATAAGTACAATTGTGTTTCGATGAAAGAAAAGACAGATGACGGCATTCCCAAAATAGGCCCAGCCAATTAAACCCAGTATCCCCCACCATTGGGGCCGCATAGAAATTAAACCAGCTTCGCTGTCGCCGCGATATCTTAAAAACAAAAAAACAAGAAGCCCGATCCCCACCAAACGAAGCGCTGCGTATAAATATCGTTTTATATTATAGTCACGGGGGTAAACATTCCAGATCAGTATAAATCCAGCAAACATCAGTATCTGGTACCAGGATCGGCTTACACCCGAAGCGGCTTCATTTAAATTATCAAGGTTGACGATAAACACGCCCATCACCAGCAAACCAATCGTCCTGAAAATAATATGCAGAAAAATCCGCCAGCGACTTTCACCTTTTACAAGACGACCTGCAATGGCATGAGGAATTGACATTCCAGCTATAAAAAGAAAGCATGGAAAGACAACATCTGCGAGACCCATACCATCTTCATCCGCAGCCGTGTGCCCAAGCCAACCCGGAATGTCTTTCAGGGTCCATAAATCATTTACAAAAATCATGAACAGCATCGTGATCGCACGAAACACATCAATGGCATGAATACGCTGAGCAGTAACCGGCATGTATCAGAAATTATTTTTGTGCTATTTTATTTTTTCCATTGATCTCATCGTACATCGTCCTGAAACAATTGGAAGCGGTTAAACCAGGCGCCTGAGGATTATCCGGATTGCTATAAAATTCGTTGAGGAATTGTTCTGCACCTGACCAAACAGTTTGCATCATCCCCAGGTAATTTTTTCTTGTGCTGTCTGTAGCAGATTTCCGAAACTGAATCATATCGCGTGTTTGCTGTACAGCATTCGGAGCATTGCGCCAGGGGCAAGTGATCACCTGGAATCCTTTCAATGCGAACAAAGCCGCTGTCGGATCCGGACGCTCATAATGCCAATCATTGATCACCACCTTTTTTGAGATAAGATCAATAGCAGGATAAGTATTATTGAAACTTCCTTCCCACATGCCGATGCCTGTAGTACGACCATCGATTAGTCTGTCGCCCCATATCCAGAGGCTTCTGTTTTTTAAAGAAAGATGTTCCTGTATTTTATTCACCTCACCTGCAAAAAGTAATGCTTTGTTCCTGCCGCTGCAACGCGGGCAGTTTTTATCGCCGATATAAAATACTTCATCCATGCCTGCGTGAAAAGCATCGGATTCAAATGCATCGCATATTTCATCCATGATGGCAAAAACTATCTGATGAAGATCAGGATGCAGGGGACAATAACTTTTACAGTAAAGGCTGTCAGCATTTGGCCACGCGTATTTTTCTGGCATTTTAACTGCCGGAGTTTCATCAAACTGAGGATACTCTCGCAATAAGTTATGTATAGTGGACGCCCAGGACTGGTGCCCCAAAAGATTTACCTGTGGGATTACTCGTATCCCGGATTCTTTTGCTGCCTTAACCAGTTTCGCAACATCATTTTCTGATAAAGCATCTTTATCGCTCAGCTCGGGATGCGTTTTATACTGATAATTCCAATCCACGCGTAATACCAGAGTATTTAAATTTCTCGGCGCCAGTTCCGTTTTAATAAACCCGATAAACCTCTCCAGCTGCGCTGGTTTAGGAGCAGCAATACAAAATCCACGGACAGGAAGTAAACTATCCAATGATTGAGCGTCAGCGGCGGTGCAAAACAAAAATGCCGTAAAGAAAAAACTGAGAAGAACTTTCATGAAAGTAAATTTTGTCCTGAACAATTAAAATAACCACTATCAGCCAATTAACCATATTCCGGACCTAACAGGTTTTATAAACCTGTTAGGTCTGAAATTTTTCAAGCCCCTGAATCAAAACATAGTTTTAATTTCAGACCGCATAATTGAACCCCTTTTAAATATTTTATATGATTACCCGTCGTACACTGTTGAAGCAACTGGCAGTTTTTTCTGCCGGCTCGATGCTTGTTAAGGATAGCTTTGCCGGAGATATCGCACCTTCTAAAAAGGTAGGATTGCAATTGTATACCCTGCGAAATGATATGGGCAAAACCCCGTTGGAAACGCTGCAGAAGGTAGCTGCATTGGGATATGGTGAAGTTGAAAACTTCGGATATGGCAATGGAAAGTTTTTTGGAATGGAGCCCAAAGTATATCGTGAAAATTTAGATAAACTCGGCCTTTCTGCTGTGAGTGGACATTATATGATGGGGGCCATGCCCAACTGGCAACAAGCCGTTGATGATGCCGCTGCCATCGGTCAGAAATATATGGTGATTGCATTTCTGCTACCTAACGAAAGAAAAACAATTGATGATTATAAGAAGGTCGCCGAAAGTCTGAACAAAGCTGGCGAAACCTGTAAAAAAGCGGGTATACAACTCTGTTATCATAACCACGATTTTGAATTTCAGCCTATAGACGGACAGCTTCCATTTGACCTGCTGATGCAAACAGATAAAAATCTTGTGAAGACCGAACTAGATTTGTACTGGGCCGTAAAAGCAGGTTATCAGCCATTGGATCTTTTCAATAAATATCCGGGGAGAGTTGTGCTCTGGCATGTGAAGGATATGGATAATACCGACAAGAAATTTTTTACAGAAGTGGGCAACGGTACGATCGACTTTAAAAAGATTTTCAGCAATGCAAAGAAATCCGGCATGGAGCACTTCTTTGTTGAGCAGGATGTATGTCTGGGACCACCATTGGATAGCATTACCAAAAGCATAGGTTATATAAAATCAACCCTTGTTCCGCTGCTGTCATAAAATTATCATAGTAAAGCAGGCACAATCCATACGTTATACCTGCTTTACTATGAAGCCCAAATTTTAACTCATGAAAATCCTGAACGTCTTCTTTGTCATCATCTTTGTGATTTCTGCAGGACTTCAATACAATGATCCCGATCCTTATATCTGGATTCCGATCTACTTATATGCTGCTGTTTTGTGTTGGCTTGCTGTACGTGGCAAGTATCATCCGAAAGCATATCTCCTCGGCATTGTGGTTTATCTCGCCTATGCCGCTTATTTGTTTTTCGATAAAAATGGTGTGTTGTCCTGGGCAGAAGAGCACCATGCTGAAAGTCTTGTGACTACAATGAAAGCAAGCAAGCCCTGGATTGAAGAGACCCGGGAATTCGGGGGTCTATTGATTCTGACGATTGCGATGCTGATCAACTGGATTTATTCGAGAAATCGTAAATAAAAAAAATCGCCAGGTATCCGATCTGCCGCGGCGGATCAGATACCTGGGAGGTTTCGGCAATTTCGAATCGATTGTTGGCAAAAACAAGTGAATAATCTTTTTTGGAAACAGATTATTCTGCCGCAAAAATGTTTTTTTCTCTTTGATAAGAACAAAATGCAATGCCCCGATGTCTCCATCGGGGCATTTGCATTAAAAGTACATACGGTTTATTATTTTCCGGAAATCAACTTCATTGTCGCCAACGCAACTGCATTGGTTTCGCCTGGATCTGCTTTTCTTACTCTCAGGTACAACTTACGGGGACCAGTACCCGCATTAGTAACTTTCATCATGGTGGAATTAAAACCAGCTTTACCACCAGCGGGGATATTGCCAGTGGCCACAACCGGCCCGTTAATGTCGTCCGCAACAAGCTCAACCACATAACCCTTTTTCAGAGGATCCTGCATTCCATACCCCAGTTCAATCTGTTTTACAGGGACCAGGTTTACTGAATCAAACATGAGCCATTCACCACTTCCACTCAACATCGCGAGTTTCATTCCGCCATAGTCAACCAACGTGGTTTTCTCGAGTCCTTTATTATCACCCATACTCAATACAGGGCTCTTCAAAAGGACAACAGCTGCGCCGGTTAATGGACTGATCCCTGCGCCTCCTTTGTCAGTGTAAGTTGCTGTGATCTGCATGAATTTATTTCCTTCAGCATCTTTTGATGAAGCCACTATTGATCCTTCCGCAGGTAGCGACTTCTGCACTCCTGTTGACGACATGGAAAGTATCCAGTCCACAATTTTTCCTGCGTCGCCTTCTTTAAGATCAGGATGTGCTGACATGGCTGTTTCGCCCCATACACCACCGCCGCCATTGATAATTTTCTTCACCAGGTAACTGCGTGCATCTGCCTGTTTACCATATTTAGCAGCAACCTGCTGGAATGAAGGACCAATGGATTTCTCCGCTTCTTTATGACATGTCTTACAATCCAGTGACATGGCAATGCTTTTCCCTTCCAATGCCTGGCTCACCATCTGGTGACCAACCACCTGCGCTTTATCAGTGCCACTCACATAATCGACTTTTACAAAAAGACCCGCTGGATCAATTCCACCCGAAGCTGAGCTTCCATCTTCCTTATCGGTAACGGCTACACGATATTTAACCGGAACACCGGGGATATAGTATTGGGGATTTCCATCAAGAGTGATAGTCAATTCCGGCGTTTCGTTCCCGGCATAAATCTGCTTCACTTCGCTTTTTGTAGTAGCGCCTTTATCATCTTTCACTTCCACATACACATCATTACTTCCCGCTTTTGTGAAAGTGAATTCAGATTCAGGAGTCGTAGTTTCTTTTGTCTCCGATCCGAAATGCCAGACATAAGTCAGCTTATCATTATCGGGATCAACAGAACCTTCCGCATTTGCTTTAACCGTAAACGGTAAAGAGCCGGTTGATTTACTGATCGCAAGTTTTGTTTTCGGAGCCCTGTTCCCGGCATTGTAATCAATTCTTGAAAGTGCAGCATCGGGGTTTTTTGTAAACCAGCCACTACCATATTCCAGCACATATAACCTTCCATCAGGCCCCATTTCAATATCGATGGCTGCATTGTTTTTCGTGTGTTCCATGAAAGGCTCTGTTTTCACGAAATTTCCCTGGGCATCCATTGTAACCCATTTCATCCAACCACGGATCCATTCATAGAAAAGCAATTTGCCATTATAATAATCCGGAAGTCTTGTGTCTTTCGGATATGCATCGGCATAGTAAACAGGTCCTGCCATTGCATTTCTTCCTCCTGTACCCAGTTCAGGGAATTCAGGTGAAGCAGCATATGGATAATATATAAATGCACTGCTGACTGCCGGCAGATCTTTTATACCTGTATTGTTCCTGGAATCATTAACCGGATGCTGAGGATCAAATGCAGGACCGCTTTGGCCGGTTGCATAGTCGTAGTCGCGATACGGATAATTATTACCCACAAATAAGGGCCAGCCAAAAAATCCGGCCTTGCGTGCCTGGTTAAGTTCATCATAGCCACGGGGACCACGGGTGGCCATACTGTCTTCCCGCGCATCTGGGCCGACTTCACCCCAGTAAAGAAATCCGGTCTTCTGGTCAACTGAAATACGATAGGGATTTCGGGTACCCATCACGTATATCTCAGGTTTTGTTCCTTCAGTTCCCTGGGGGAAAAGATTGCCGTTCGGAATGCTGTAAGTTCCGTCTGCTCCAAGTTTTATTCTCAGGATCTTTCCTCGCAGATCATTTGCATTTGCAGAACTTCTTCTTGCATCATATTGTTCATTGCCCGGGCGTTCGTCCATCGGCCCGAAGCCGTTAGTAACATTTTTTGTGTTGGGCTGATTGAACGGAGTAGAGTTATCACCGGTAGATAAATACAACAACCGGTCGGGACCAAATGCAATAGAACCTCCGGTATGGCAGCAGATATCCCGCTGGGAATAGAACTGAAGAATTCTTTTTTCGGAAGCAACATCCAGTTTGCCATCTTTAAACACAAAACGTGAAAGTCTGTTCACCGACGTGTCCGTGGGTGAATAAAACAGGTAGATATAATTATTGGTTTTATAATCCGGATCTGCAGCGATACCCAGCAACCCTTCTTCTGCATTTACCCCTTTTACCGTTGTCTTGAAATACACATCAAGTTTTCCGGCAGGTGATAGTTGTTTTGATTTGTTGTCATAATAAAGAATTTCTCCTTTGCGCTGTACGACAACAATGCTGAGGTCAGGGAGAATTGCCATTTCTGTTGGTTCATCAAACCCTGAAGCCAGCACATTTTTTGTGAACCTGTCTTCTTCCGGTGGACGTTGGGAACTGGCTTTGGAGTAATCGAGCGCTTTGTTACCACCTATGGCATATTGTACAGCTCCAAGCAAATGTTTCAGGTACATCGGATCAGCATAAGATTCGTCGGTATGTCCAAATTCAGTATAGAATGCCCTTCCGCCATCATATTCATGACACCATACCATGGGATGCTTATCACCGTTCTCTCCACCTTCATAGCTTTTTTCATCGATGCTTGCAAGGATTTTTACATTGCTATCGGATGGGGCTACCCGAAAATTGTACCATTCGTCTGTGCGTTCCCACACGTCCGGGAGGTGTTCCGTCGCCGGATTTGATTTATCCGTAACAAGGATTTTTGCTGGCTGAATTTTTGGGTGACTTTTAAAGTAGGCGCCCACCAGTTTACCATACCATGGCCAGCTGTACTCACAATCTGTTGCCGCATGAACGCCAACAAATCCGCCACCAGCCTGTATATATCTTTCAAAATCTGCCTGCTGGTATTGATTCAATACATCGCCGGTGGTATTGAGAAAAATCACAGCGCTGTAATTTTTGAGCGAGTCTTCCGTGAAATAATCTGCATTCTCTGTGGTGTCTACTACAAAATTATTTTCACTGCCGAGTTGAAGAAGAGCAGCTTTTCCTGCTCCGATTGAGCCGTGCCGGAAGCCGGCCGTCTTTGAAAATACCAGGACTCTTGCTTTACCTGAACGTCCGCCACAGGAGGCCAGGAGAGTCAGCATTGCTACTACTGCGAGGGATAACCGAAAACATTTCATACGACGCGTGGTTGATATTTAAAGTTGAAAATCCATTCCGATCAGATCGGAATGGATTTTAGTGATCATATAAAATACAGGGACAAGGCATACCATGTCCCTACTACCATTACAACTGTTTGATTTTGATATTCCGGTACCAAACCAGATCTCCATGATCCTGTAACCCGATTTTTCCTTTGGTGAACCTGCCGAAATCCGGCATATTCTTAAACTTACTGTTCGCCACCATCTTCTTCCAGTTATCATCATTGGTTGTAGTGGAAACAACAGTAATTCCATTCAGTTTCAATTCCAGTTTATTTTTCACCCAGATAACTTCGGCCGTGTTCCATTCACCAACAGGTTTTACAGGCTCAGTGTCTATTGCAACCAGGTCATATAAATTACCTGCGCGATGTTTATGGATCTTACCGTCTGAATGCCCATCGTTGTCAAGGATCTGCATCTCTAACCCGGTAACAAAGCTCCAGGGATATTTGGCATCTTCTTTAATTCCGAAAATGATCCCGCTGTTCCCGTTTTTGGAGATTTTCCATTCGAGGCTCAGGTGATAATTTTCGTAATCCTGGTCAGTAAGCAAATCGCCACCAGCCATTTTTCCCGCAGCCCTGCCGGTAGTGTCCAGGTACAAAAGACCATCAGCCACTTTCCAGGATGAACCATCGGTTTTATTTAACCAAACATGCCAGCCGTTTTTTGACTTGCCATCAAATAATGGTTTCCAATCCTGTCTGGCATTCTTGTCCGTAGTATTCTGAACTTCCCCAGGGGTGGATTTGCTGGCAGAATCAGAATGAAATTGCTGTAATGAAATAATCAGAATAAGGCAGCTTGCGGCCCAGAACTTCATGCGCTTATTTTTTCAATGAAAGAATGTATTTCACCATTGCTTCAGCATCAGTCTGGCTGAGATTTGGATGCGGTGACATTGGAATCTGTCCCCAAACACCCTGTCCGCCTTTCATTACTTTCTCAGAAAGCAATTTCACATTCTCTGCATTGTTCTCATATTTTTTGGCAACATCCTGGTAAGAAGGTCCGATTACTTTGGCATCTTCTTTATGACAGGTGAGACAGTCAGAAGCAGCAATCAAAGCTTTACCATCAGGGCCGGAACCAGAAGGCGTAGACGTTACAGCCGGTGCCGCCGGAGTAGCTGATGTAGAAGCCGAACCGGTATCTGATCCACCGATCTGAGAATTTGCGTTGGAGTCATTTGTACTGACAGGAGTGGTTTCCTTAGTATCACCACCACCGCAAGCATAACAGGCACTTGCAATTGCCAACGCGAAGAATACTTTTTTCATATTTTGTTTGGTTAAGATTTGAGCGGACTAAATTACGCATTAAGGTGTGCAACAGGGATTTTTTTAGCTCAGTCCCAGTATTTTTTTATTAAAGGCTTCATCGCTTCCCGTACCCGCAAAGTCATCAAAAGCTTTTTCAGTTACCCTGATAATATTGTTGCGGATGAAAACGGCACCCTCTCTTGCACCATCTTCCGGATGTTTCAACGCACATTCCCATTCCATTACGGCCCATCCTTTATAGTCATAGCCGGTCAGTTTGCTGAAAACGCTTTTAAAATCAACCTGGCCATCACCGAGGGAACGAAACCTTCCGGCGCGTTGTACCCAGTTCTGATAACCACCATAAACGCCTTGTTTTCCACTCGGATTAAATTCAGCATCCTTTACATGGAACATGCGAATCCTTTCATGATAGTGGTCAATATAGCTCAGGTAGTCCAGGCATTGCAGTACGAAATGGCTTGGATCGTATAACAAACATGCCCTTGCATGATTGTTTACTTTTTCGAGGAACATTTCATAAGTGATTCCATCATGCAGGTCCTCTCCGGGATGAATTTCATAACAAAGGTCAACTCCGTTTTCGTCAAACACATTGAGGATAGGAAGCCAGCGATCAGCCAGTTCTTTAAATCCGGTTTCAACCAACCCTGCGGGGCGTTGCGGCCATGGATACACCGTATGCCATAACAAGGAACCACTGAAAGTAGCATGTGCATTAAGACCAAGATTTGCAGATGCTTTTGCCGCCCATTTCAGTTGCTGAACCGCCCATTCTGTGCGGGCTTTGCTGTTGCCATGAACAGATGCAGGAGCAAAACCATCGAACAATTCATCATAGGCTGGGTGCACAGCCACCAACTGACCCTGGAGGTGAGTTGATAGTTCTGTGATCTTCAAGCCGCAATCTTCTACCGTACCCCTGATCTCATCCGCATAAGTTTTGCTTTCAGCAGCTTTCTGAAGATCAATACATCGGCTATCCCAGGTAGGAATCTGTACGCCTACAAATCCAAGGGATTCTGCCCATAAACAAATCGATTTTAAACTGTTGAAAGGAGCTGTATCGCCCATGAACTGGGCGAGAAAAATACCGGGACCTTTTATAGTTGTCATCAGTTTTTGAGTTTTTTCATTTGCAATACAATCAGCCGACTACATGATCGGTCCACTTTTCTTTTGAACTTCCACTGGCAACTACATTATCGATGAATGCCATTCCACGGATACCGTCTTCAACACCGGGGAAGTCGAGCATTTCAGGTGTAGGAGTAGTACCATCGATTCTTGCAGAAAGCGTAAGCGCAAAGTTTTTATAGATGTTTCCAAAAGCTTCCAGATATCCCTCAGGATGTCCGCCCGGAGTGCGGCAATTTGAAGTTGCAAAAGAAGAAAGATGTTTATACCCCGCACCTGCACGCAGAATCTGGGCAGGCTGATCCAGCCATTTTACGAGGAGGGTATTGGGTTCGTGCTGCGCCCATTCTACACCACCTTTTTCACCATATACCCGGATCTTCAATGCATTTTCTTCACCTGCGGCCACCTGCGAAGCCATCAATACACCTGAAGCGCCGTTTTCAAAACCAAGCAATACATTACCATCATCATCCAGCGCACGACCGTCTACGAATATGTTCAGGTCTGCACAAAGCTTAGTGATTTTCAAACCGGTAATATATTCTGCAAGATGAGCAGCGTGGGTACCGATATCACCGATACACCCTGCTTTTCCTGATTTTTTCGGATCAGTTCTCCAGGCCGCCTGTGCGTTGCCTTCTCTTTCGGAAAGTTTACTCAACCAACCCTGCGGGTATTCTACCCACACTTTACGGATCTTTCCAAGTTCACCCGCTTTAACCATGGCTTTAGCCTGTTTCACCATCGGGTAGCCGGAATAGGTATGTGTTAGACAAAGAATAAGACCGGTTTCTTCGGCTTTCTTTTTCAGCTGCCTGGCTTCGTCAAGAGTGAAAGTGATGGGCTTCTCTACCACCACGTGAAAACCATTTTCCAGCGCCATCATTGCCGGAGCAAAATGGGCGAAATTGGGCGTCACGATTGTTACAAAATCCATTCGTTGATCAGCAGGGAGCTTACTTTCTTTTGTAATCATCTCATCATAAGTGAGATAAGTTCTGCTCTCCGGGAGAAATAATGATTTCGCTGAATCTTTTGCGATTTCGGGATTGATACTAAGCGCTCCGCAGCTCAGTTCAATTAATCCGTCCATATTAGCAGCAAGTCTGTGGATCGCGCCGATGAAAGCATCTTTGCCTCCACCAACCATTCCCATTCTGAGTTTTCTATTCATTGACTTTTATTTTGTAGGGTTGTAAAACTAAACCGATTTAAAAATAAATGAACCGGTTTGAAAAATTATTTTTGAATGGATTTGTCTAACCCCGGATCGGTTCCGCGTACAGGGATAACCGTCAGCTTGTATTTACAAGAGATTACTTTGTGATTATAAACAGGAAGGCAACGTAAGCAGTCCGGGGACTTCATTTTATTAATTTATCGATGGCACCAGTACCGGAATGCTAATAGCAGTTAAAGTCAGAAGCTTTCAGACCGGGTATCGCGTTAAGACTCCACATTTGTTTAAAAATCTTAAAATCGAACTGCTTGGCAGGAATATCGTCAACAATCATTTTTTGTTGGGAAGTTTTTTTGGATTGTGTAATTTACACGTCAACATTTGCTTATGCCAAATCATGCTTCGCGTCGAAAAGCGATAAAAAGTCTTGTTCTCGGATCAATTGCAGTCAATACCCTCAGTTCGTTCAGATCCGAAAATGAAAGTTCAGCGATGAAACCACTTCAGCTCAAAGGCAATATCAATCATTCTGTTTGTCATTGGTGCTACGGTTCTATTCCGCTGGAAGAATTCTGTGTTTCCGTCAAACAGCTGGGTATGCCGGCTGTCGATCTTATCGGTCCGAAAGGATGGGATACACTGAAGAAAAATGGTCTTGTTTCCTCCATGTGTAATGGTGCTGAACTGGGTATCCCCGATGGATGGAATAATACTCAGTTTCATAGTAAACTTATCCAGAACTATTCTGACATGATTCCGTTGGTGGCCAAGGCCGGCTGGACTAACCTGATTTGTTTTTCGGGTAACCGTAACGGTATGGATGATGAGACCGGGATGAAAAATTGTGTTGAAGGGCTGAAAAAAATAATGAGCCTCGCTGAAAAAAATAAGGTGATGATCCAGATGGAACTGCTCAACAGCCGTGTGGATCATAAGGATTATATGTGTGATAAGTCCGCCTGGGGTATTGAACTTGTGAAGAGAGTAGGCTCACCCAATTTTAAACTGCTGTATGATATTTACCATATGCAGATTGATGAAGGCGACATCATCAGGAATATCAAAACCAACCACCAGTATTACGGACATTACCATACGGGTGGTAACCCTGGCCGTCACGAAATTAACGATACGCAGGAGTTATATTATCCTGCCATCATGAAGGCGATCCTGGAAACAGGGTACAAAGGTTTTGTAGCCCAGGAATTTATTCCGACCTGGCCGGATAAAATAGCTGCACTGAAAGAAGGTGTAACCATTTGCGACGTTTAGTTTAATCATTCATTTCAACTCAGAATCTATTAACTGTATACTATGCCAGAAACGAACACATATGACGCAATCGTCATCGGCTCCGGAATCAGCGGAGGATGGGCTGCAAAAGAGCTTTGCGAGAAAGGATTAAAAACAATTGTTCTTGAGCGCGGCAGGAACATCGAGCATGGAAAGGATTATATCAATGCCAATAAAAATCCATGGGAATTTCCGCATCGCGGTGGTCGCACACAGGAAATGATTTCAAAATATCCTGTACTGAAAAGAGATTATCCACTAAGTGAAACCAATCTCGATTACTGGGTCAAGGACTGGGAATGTCCCTATACAGAAGTAAAAAGATTTGACTGGTTCAGGGGATATCATGTCGGTGGCCGTTCATTGATGTGGGGGCGCCAGAGCTATCGTTTCAGTGACCTGGATTTTGAAGCGAATGCCAAAGAAGGCATCGGCACCGACTGGCCGATACGTTATAAGGATATTGCTCCCTGGTATGACTATGCAGAAAAATTTGCAGGTATCAGCGGATCCAGGGATGGTCTTGCTGTTTTGCCCGACGGGCAATTTATGCCGCCGATGGATATGACCTGCGTGGAAAAAGATGTGGCAGCGAGAATTAAAGAGCATTACAAGGGATCAAGAAATATGATTATTGGCCGTACGGCAAATATGACGGCACCTAATCCAAACAGTCCACAACGTACGCAATGCCAGTTCCGGAATAAATGTTCGCTGGGATGTCCGTTTGGTGCTTATTTCAGCACGCAATCCTCAACACTCCCGGCTGCACAAAAAACTGGAAATCTCACTCTTCGTCCGTTTTCTATCGTTACCCGGATTCTGTATGATAAGGACACAAAAAGAGCGACTGGTGTAGAGATACTGGATGCGGAAGACAAAAAAACTTACGAATACAAAGCAAAAATTATTTTCCTGAATGCTTCTGCACTCAATAGTGCATGGGTTTTATTGAACTCAGCAACTGACGTATGGCCCGATGGTTTGGGTAGCAGCAGTGGAGAACTCGGACATAACCTGATGGATCATCATCTTGGTGTATATGCAAACGGTACTGTGGAAGGTTACGAAGACAAATACTATTATGGTCGTCGTGCTAACGGCTTTTATATTCCACGTTTCAGAAATGTCGGTTCGGATAAAAGAGATTACCTGCGCGGGTTTGGCTACCAGGGTAGCGGAAGTCGGCAGGGCTGGAGCCGTAACGTGGCTGAACTGAACATCGGTGCCGAATTAAAAGATGCATTAACCGAACCCGGAAACTGGACAGTAGGAATGGGTGGCTTCGGCGAAATTCTTCCATATCACGATAATAAAGTCACACTGGATAAAACCAAAAAAGATGCCTGGGGACTGAATATCCTTTCTATTGACTGCGAGCTGAAAGAAAATGAATTGAAAATGCGTAAGGATATGCTTGAAGACGGAAAGGAAATTCTTACTGCTGCAGGCGTAAAAAATGTAACTGGTCGCGACGGAGATGGAACTCCGGGACGTGGCATTCATGAAATGGGAACAGCCCGTATGGGAACGAGTCCGAAAAATTCAGTACTCAATAAGTGGAACCAGGTATGGGATGCACCAAATGTGTTTGTTACTGATGGCGCATTCATGACGTCAGCATCCTGTGTAAACCCGTCTCTCACTTACATGGCTATGACGGCACGTGCTGCTGACCACGCTGTAAGTGAATTGAAAAAGAAAAATCTCTGATCAGCATTGATGTTCAGATAAAAAATGCCTGTTCATGCGACAGGCATTTTCAATTATATTTAAAAAGATGCTGAGAAAATCAATTTCATTCGCAGCTCTGGCGTTGTTTGCAGCGATGATTTTTTTAAACTCATGCAAACAAAAAGAAACCACAGAAATTTCTGAGGCCAAAACCGACTCTGTTTTTAACCGGTTCCTGGAAAATTACTATAACGGTAAATCCAGGTTGTTTCCGATGATGGCTTCATTAAACGGCAACAGCGATTTCAATGATTTACTTGAGGCAGATTTTACCGACAGTTACAGGGAAAAAAGCTATAAATTTTTCCAGGCGTACCTTGATTCTTTGAAAACTTTTGACAGGAACAAACTCAACTTTAACGACAGAATCAGCTATGACCTTTTAAAGGATGAGATCGATCTGGAGATGGAAGACCTGACTTATAATGGCAACTACCTTCCGGTCAACCAGTTCTTCTCCCTCCCACAATATTTTGGCCAGGCCGGAAGCGGAACCGGATTTCAACCTTTCAATACAATAAAAGATTATGATAACTGGCTGAAACGGGCGGATGGTTTTGTTACCTGGACTGACAGTGCAATTATCTATTTACGCAAAGGGATAGCCGAAAAGGTGGTTCTGCCCAAAAGCCTTGTTGTTAAAGTGATTCCGCAGCTGGAGGCCATGGTAGTAAGCGATCCGGCAAAAAGTTTGTTTTATGGTCCGGTAACCAATATTCCTGCTTCTTTTTCAAAAGAAGATGCAGCAAAATACAAGAGACTGTACGAAAAAGCCATCGCAGAAAAAATTACTCCTTCATACCGGAAGTTAGCAGTATTCATGAAAGATGAATACCTACCCGCAGCAAGAACCACCTCGGGCATAAATGCAATACCTAACGGGGACGCCTACTATAAATTTCTTGTCAAAGTTCAAACTACAACCTCCGGAACACCAGACGAAATCTATAATATCGGTCTTGCTGAAGTAAAGAGGATATTGGCGCAGATGGACAGTGTTAAAGATGCTGTTGGTTTTGAAGGCGATCGCAAGGCTTTCTTTGAATATCTGCGTACTGCTAAAAAGTTCACTCCTTACAAAACTCCGAAAGAGGTTCTGGACGCATTCGAAGATATACATCAGCGGATGAAACCTGAGTTGAAAACGATGTTTACCGTTGTGCCGAAATCGAGATTTGAGATCAGGCAAACCGAAGCATTCAGAGCTGCATCCGCTAGTGCAGAATATAATTCAGGAACCATCGATGGATCAAGGCCGGGGATATTTTATGTGCCCATTATTGATGCTACTCAATTCAATACAAGCTCCGGGATGGAAAGCCTTTTTCTTCACGAAGCGATTCCCGGTCATCATTACCAGCTTTCATTACAGATGGAGGATACGTTGTTACCGAAGTTCAGAAGATATGGCGGCAACAATGCTTATGTGGAAGGCTGGGCTTTGTACTGTGAATCCTTAGGAAAAGAACTTGGTTTGTATAAAGACCCGTATCAATATATGGGTGCGTTGGGGGATGAAATTCACAGGGCGATCCGGTTGGTGGTTGATGTTGGCCTTCATTCTAAAAACATGACAAGGGAAGAGGCGATCGCATATATGATGGATAATGAAGCCATCAGTGAACAGGGAGCGACGGCAGAAATTGAAAGGTACATGGCAATGCCGGCACAGGCTTTGGGATACAAAATCGGCGCGTTGAAGATTCGTGAGTTGAGAAATAAATATGAGAAGCAATTAGGAGACAAATTTTCTGTCGCAGAGTTTCATGGACAGGTATTGAAATATGGAGCTTTGCCGTTAGATCTTCTGGAGAAGGTGATGGACGAAAGGCAAGTAAGTAGTAAAAAGTAAATAGTAAGCAGGAAACAGCCCGCGGTTGCGGATGTTGATGTGTTGGCTTTTCGGTAAGAACTTGTTTCAGTGGGCAGTCAACAAATAATTTTAGACACCAAATGCTATTTGTCAATGCTAAAACTTACAAACACCATATTGAAATCTGATTACATTTTTTACCGTTGGCCAAATGTATCTGCTGCCCGCTGCCTATTGCCTCCTGAACTATTAACTATGAACTATCTTAAACTTTCAATCTTAAACTTTAAACGCTAACATGCCTGATACAAATCAATTCGATGCAATCGTGGTAGGATCCGGAATCAGCGGAGGCTGGGCTGCAAAAGAATTATGTGAAAAAGGATTAAAAACTGTATTGATCGAACGTGGCCGTCCCCTTGAACATCGCAAAGATTATACTACTGCCAATCTTGATCCATGGGAATTTCCACATAGAGGATCGCTTACTCCTGAGGAAAAGAAAAAGCATCATATACAGGTGAGGCATTATTCCATCCATGAAGACAATAAACATTTTTACGTCAACGATCTGGAAAATCCATACACAGAAAAGCAACGCTACGACTGGGTAAGGGCTGATGTTCTCGGTGGTCGCTCCTTATTATGGGCCCGTATGAGTTTGCGTTGGAGCGATCTTGATTTTGAGGCAAATGCAAAAGACGGTCATGGTGTTGACTGGCCTATACGTTACCGTGAGATCCAGCCCTGGTATGAGTATGTCGAAAAATTTGTCGGTATCAGTGGTAAAGCAGAAGGGCTTCCTCATTTACCTGATAGCTTGTTCCAGGCGCCAATGCCGATGAATTGTGCAGAGGACTGGGTCAAAAAACAAATCGAGTCTAAATATCCCGACATCAAAATGATCGAAGGGCGTGTGGCAAACCTCACGCAGAAACTCCCTGGTCGCGATGCTTGTCAATACAGAAATCTCTGTCACCGCGGTTGTCCATTCGGTGCATATTTCAGCACGCTTTCTTCTACTTTGCCTGCAGCGATGAATACAGGAAATCTTACCGTAAAAACAAATTCGCTTGTTAACAAAGTGATTTATGATGAGCAGAAAGGGAAAGCAGTAGGCGTTGAAGTTATTGACACGGAGAGCGGAAACACAACTGAATATTTTGCGAAAGTGATTTTTCTCAATGCTGCCACTGTCGCCACGACTTTCATTTTATTGAATTCAAGAAGTAACAGGTTCCCCAACGGGCTGGGTAATGATAATGACATTGTTGGCCGTTACATGATGGATCATCACAAGAGCGGGAACGTTTCAGGAAAAATCGAAGGTTTCGAAGACAAATATTATTATGGCCGAAGACCCACGGGTATATTCATTCCGAAATTCAGAAACGTAAAAACAGTCAGTCCGAACTTTTTACGCGGTTATAACTGCCAGGGTGGTGCGAATCGCGGCCGCTCTTCGGGAGTTGGTGGAATTGGGGCTGAATTCAAAGAGAGTATAACGGAAGCGGGTAGCTGGAGATTTGGATTGGGTGCATTTGGCGAATGCCTTCCTTATGCTGACAACAGGATTACACTGAATACTGATGTCAAAGATAAGTATGGTCGCAATACACTCACCATGGATTGCAGCTTCAAGGAAAACGAGAAGAAGATGCGTGAAGATGCGATTACGACCATGCAGGAAATAATGGACAGCATCGGCTTGAAAGATATCCGTGTGGAAGGGGAGATGTCTTTCCCCGGCAATGCCAATCATGAAATGGGAACAGCGCGCATGGGAAAGGATCCGAAAACTTCGGTATTAAATAAATGGAACCAGATGCATGCGGTGAAAAATGTTTTCATTACAGATGGGTCCTGTATGCCATCGATTGCGAGTGTGAATCCATCACTCACGTTTATGGCACTTACCGCCAGGGCTGTCGATTATGCCGTGAGGGAAATGAAGAAAAACAATATATAAGCACTTATCTTCGCGGGATGTTGATCAATACATTGAAAAGAGCAGCCACAGAAGCCGGTTTGCTGATGAAAGCAGGTATCAATTCGGAATTTAAAGTTCATAATAAAGAAGGAATTAATAACCTCGTTACCGAAGTAGATCATGCTTCGGAAAAGCTCATCATGAGTATTATCAGGGAATCTTTCCCTGATCATTTTATCCTTAGTGAAGAAGTAGGTGAAATCGTGATGGATTCGGAATACAAATGGATCATCGACCCTATCGACGGCACCGTAAATTTTGCCAACGGAATTCCTATCTGCTGCGTTAGTATTGGTGTTGAATATCGTGGCAGTATGCTTCTTGGTTCTATTTATAATCCTTTTATAGATGAATTTTATTTCGCAGAAAAAGGAAAAGGTTCAACCCTGAATGATAAAACCATTCGCGTAAGTAACAAATCCGAAGTAATAAAATCCTGTCTGGTAACCGGGTTTCCTTATACCTACCTCGACGAGCCCAACGGACCATTGGAAGTTTTTGGAAGATTGATTCGCAAAGGAATACCCGTGCGTCGCCTGGGTTCTGCAGCCATGGATCTCGCCTGGGTTGCAGCAGGTCGCTTCGATGGTTTCTACGAACATAAATTAAATGCCTGGGATAGTGCAGCAGGTTTTCTACTCGTGGAAGAAGCCGGTGGTCGGGTTACTGATTTCAAAGGCGACTACTATTCTCCATATCAGCCGCATATAGTTGCGTCTAATTCGCTGATACATGATGAATTGCTCACCTGGGTGAACGGCACCAACGAATAGTATCCGGTTGCTATTTCCTTGCTGATTCATGAAAAAATTTGCATTATCTCAGCTGTTATTTTTTTTCTCCTTTGCAGGATATTCACAGACATCTCCGTATACCGCAGATGTTGATGCTCTTTATCGTGTACTCAAACAAACACCCTCTTTTCAGGATCAGATTACAGGAGAAAAAAGGATAGCTTACGATAGTCTTTATACCGCCGTTAGAAATGACTCAACAAATTTCAAAGACGGTTATGATTACTATTTCAGGCTCGCAAGGCTATTGTATCCTATTCGCGATAACCACCTGGGCTTTTATCAATTTCCATCTGCGGTACTTGAAGAAAAATATTATTCCAACGACTCGATAATAAAAGTCTACAAACAACTCTGGCCTGTAAAAACCTATCCGAAACTTTCCATCAATACGGATTCCCTACGACAGGTTTTGAACAATAAATCAAAGGATTCTGTCGAAGGAATTTACTTTTTTGACTGCATGTTAGAAATCGGAGTGATGCGAACAGGCAATCCGAATGAGTTGCTGGGAATCATTCTTTCTTCGTCCATTCCCCAATGGGATAAAGGTGATATTGCGGCGCGACTAACCGAAAAGGCCCCGGGTCGTTTCAGGGCAATTTATGGACATCCTCTTTTTAAAAATCAATTGCTTTACAACAACGAAAAGTTTATCAACCACTCACTGATCAATTCACATTTCTATTCGGTAATCGGTGATCTGTATTATAAAAAAGATACAGCAGCAGTTGATTATTCCAGGATACCGAACACAGCACCACTTTTTGAATTAGAAAGAGTGAGGTCCGATGTACAGCGACTGAGGCTCGGAAGTTTTGATGCAATGGAAGAGTCGGAAAAAATTTCAACGGCCTTCTTTCAGAAAATAAAAGATTCATTAATTGCAAAAACCCTGATTGTAGATCTGCGGGACAATGAAGGCGGTGCCAACAGGATTTCTTATAAATTTTTTACGCTTATCCGTCAATTCGCTAACGACAAAAAAGTGTATGTGCTGGTGAATAATGGAACGATGAGCCAGGGAGAAATTTTTATGCTTCAGTTGAAAGAACTGAAAAATGTAAAGACCCTGGGTCAGACAACACGAGGTACTATTGCATACGGCAGCAACTTTGGAAAAACGGAACGCCTCGGCAATGGCAGTATTGCTGTATATCTCACGGACATGCGTGACACTGGTGGTTTATTTAAGTACGAAGATGTTGGTGTTGAACCGGAGATCAGGCTGAGCTCCGATCGGGATTGGATTGAGCAGGTCTTAGAGATAGTTGGGAGGCAGGAGTGAGGAGGCAGGAGATGTAGTAGCTGGTGTTTAGTAACAAGCATCAGGTGATGATTCTCTCAAAAAATGAATTCTGAGAAAGGCTAAGTTTGCATTTTGGATTCTTCAAATGAATACGAAGCGAAATTGTTTTTAAATTTAATTTTTCCTAAAATTTAACAGTGGAATTTTACAAACATAGGCGTGGCGCTAGTGACTAAACCCTGGTGCTCCTGCCTCCCTACTCCTTACTCCTGCCTGTATTTTTACTTACATTTGCCCCATGAGTCGCACTGAAATTTCAGAATTCGGAGAATTTGGCCTGATCGAACATCTTACAAAAAATGTGGAATTGCAGAATGTGTCATCAGTGATTGGCATAGGTGATGACGCGGCTGTGATCGATCATTTTGGAAAACAAACAGTAGTGACCACTGATTTGCTTGTGGAAGGAGTTCACTTCGACCTGATGTATACGCCGTTAAAACATCTCGGTTATAAAAGTGTTGTTGTCAACCTGAGTGATGTGTATGCAATGAATGCAACGCCCACACAGATAACCATGAGTATTGCAGCCAGCAATCGTTTCAGTGTGGAAGCACTCGATGAATTTTACGAAGGAGTGTATTCAGCCTGTGAAAAATATGGCGTGGACCTGGTCGGAGGAGATACTGCGGCATCTCAGAAGGGTTTTATTATTTCTGTGACTGCGTTGGGAGAAGTTAATCCGGAAAAAATTGTTCGCCGTAGCACTGCCAAAAAGGGCGATCTGATTTGTTGTTCCGGTGATCTTGGCGGGGCGTATATTGGATTACTTTTTCTTGAAAGAGAAAAGAAGATTTATTTAGAAAGTCCTGGCGTTCAGCCGGATCTTGAAGGAGAATCTTATGTGATTGGGAAACTATTAAAGCCTGAAGCACGAAAAGACATCATAGAGTTTTTTGAAGAACAGAACATTATTCCCACTTCGATGATGGATATCAGCGACGGCTTAAGTTCGGAATTATTGCATATTGCAAAAGCGAGTGAATGTGGATGTGTGATATATGAAGAAAAAATTCCTGTTGCAGAAGAAGCGAGAAAAGCAGCATTTAAATTTGAAATCGATCCTACTGCCTGCGCTTTAAGCGGTGGTGAAGATTATGAATTGCTGTTTACTTTACGCCAGGAAGATTATGACAAAGTAACACTAAATGAAAAAATAAGTGTTATCGGTTATATCACCGAACCAGAGAAAGGAAAAACAATTATTACTAAGGGCGGAAACTCGCATAATATAACCGCACAGGGTTGGAATGCATTCAAAAATAAAATTTAAGCCCGGCCGTTTACAACTGTGCGACAGCCCGTTTTTAATATGTTACCCCAAAGAAACACAAAAGGATTTTTACTCATATTTCTCGTTGGCTGCTCATTTGTTTTGTTTTCCTGTTCTTCAGCAAAACACAGTCGTTCAGTTTTGAAAAAATATCCCGTTGAAGATCTGAAAGCGGATTATGATATTCTTCGTAATGTCCTGGAGAAATATCATCCTTCGCTTTACTGGTACACACCAAAAGACAGCATGGATCTGTTTTTTGCTCTCTATCGCTCTGCAATAAAAGATTCGATGACGCAGCAACAATTCGGGTTTGGAATTCTCGCTCCGTTAACAACAAAGATCCGCTGCGGTCATACGAGTTTTAATTTCTCAAAATCCTGGTCATCCTTCTTCCGCGGTGTTCCGGCGCCTTCTTTTCCATTGCATCTGAAGATCTGGGGAGATACGATGATCGTACTGAATAATCTCAACCGTAAAGATTCGCTCATTAAGCGTGGCATGCAGGTGAAATCCGTTAATGGATTGCAGGCAAGGCAGCTCACCAACATCATGTTCGAATACATGGCCACTGATGGCTATGCGCAAAATGTGAATTATATACGTCTCAGCAATTCATTCCCATATTATCACAGAAATATTTTCGGACTTAGTCGGAATTACCAGGTCACTTACCTCGATAGTCTGCAACAGGAGAGAACATTATTGATCCCGGTTTTCAATCCAAGAGGAGACACCACTAAGAAAAACGAACAGCCAAATACCGTCAAAAAAGAAAAAGAAAAACGACCACCCAGAAAGGAACGTCTTAAGTTTTATCGATCACTTGACATTGATACCGCAAATCAACTCGCAATTATTTCCATCAGCAGTTTTGATGATGGTTATGGCTTGAAAAAATTTCTCCGCCGTTCTTTTAAAGAAATCCGGAGTAAAAAATATCCCCACCTGGCTATTGATCTTCGGAACAATGGTGGCGGAAGAGTAAACAATTTCATACGCCTTGCGCGGTACATAAAAGACGAGCCATTCAAAGTTGCTGATACAGCAATTTGTGCTGCGCGTGGATTTGGCAAATACGGAAAGTATATTCAGCGAAATCTTATCTACAGTACGACGATGAAAGCCTTCACTAAAAAAGATAATGAGGGTAAGTTACACTATCGCTATTGGGAAAAACACATATTCAAACCTTACA
The DNA here is from genome assembly GCA_029269725.1 of Pollutibacter soli. GTDB lineage: Bacteria > Bacteroidota > Bacteroidia > Chitinophagales > Chitinophagaceae > Pollutibacter > Pollutibacter soli. Next base: position 79,430 of record JARJHS010000002.1, read on the forward strand.
AAAAGAAACATTATAACGGGAACGTGTACGTCGTAATCAGCGGACCCACATTTTCAGCATCCACGCTGTTTTGTCATACGGTACAACACCAGCAAAATGTAACGCTTGTTGGTGAAGAAACCGGCGGTGGAGACTATGGTAACAACGGGATGATGATTCCTTATGTAACATTGCCCAATACAAAAATGCGCGTGAGTTTACCGCTATTCAGGATAGTGCAACACAATCCGGGGGAAAAAGATGGAAGGGGCGTTAAACCTGATGTACTGGTTGAACCAACCGCTTCGGCTATACGTGCAGGTGTTGACAGAAAAATGGAGGCTGTAAAAGAGCTGATCCAGCAAAAAAATCAGTAGCTCAGTGTGCTCCCACCTCAACCAATTGGCGATAGATCTTCCTTGTAAGATCAGTATCCTGGATAAAAGCATTAATGTAAGGTTCAAGATATCGCTCTAACTCCGGAAACCTGTTGAACAATTTTTCTTTGGTATATGAAGCTTCGGCCGGCAAATTCATTTCTGCAAGAGCCGTAGTTTTGATGATCAACTCCCACGGCACATTCGGCATGTTCATTTTCTCCGCCCAATAGATCGCATCATCATATTGCTCTTTTTTGAAAAAATAAAAAGCTGCGCCGCCATTGATCCACCATTGATAGTAGGGATTGAGATGAACAGAATCGTCAATCAATTTCATTCCTTCGTCATATTCGCCACAGCAGATCAGGCAGAAACCAATGCCGCCCATGATACCAGCTGATTGGTGAGGGATTTTTTTCCAATCATTGATCGTTTTTAAAGTCTCTGCACGATTTTTCTTAAACAGGCTTGCCAACGCAAGCGTTTGATAAGCATGTTGACAAAAGGGATCAATTTTGATTGACCTTTTTCCGCAGCGATATGCTTCTTCAATCATGTCAGGAGTTCCTTCAATGCGATAGCCCATGAAGTAGCCGCCGATGTGTATTTCACCCAGCACGGCCCATCCCAATGCATATTCCGGAGCGATGCGAACCGAATGTTGCATTGCAGCCAACGACTTTCGAAATATCTCTTCGCTCACATCATTTACAAAATGGTAATACCAGAATATGGCGTCATAAATCTTGAGGTCTTCAATATTCTTCGCCGGCGGTATCTTGCTGGTATTTCTGACTATCGCGCCGAAGTGGCCTGCAATACGACTCACCACATGCCTTACGATATCATCCTGTATTTCAAAAAGATCGGTGATGGTACTTTTCTTTTCAAATGACTCGGCCCACAACTGTTCCCTGGTTTCGCTGAGTATCAATTGAACGCGTACGCGGATGGTTTCAGCATTTCCCTGGACCGTACCTGTCAGCATATATTTAGCGTCGAGTAACCGGCCGGCTTCTTTGATATCTGTTGTTCGCTCCGAAATACTTCTGCTGGAGTAGTAGGATACCACTGAAAGCTCAGAGTAACCTGCAAGTTCTGAACTCAGCTGATCTGCCAGGCCATCCTGGAAAAAAGCAGCAGCCGGATCGGTACTGATATTTCTGAATGGAAAAACAGCGACAGTAGTCCGGTTGCTGAACAGAGATTCAGGCTGGGAAGATGCCGGAATATTTTTTTCAGATGGAGCTTTTTCCGAAAACTCCGGAACATAGGTTCCTTTTGGAATCGTAATGACTATTTGGTCATTTTTTCCCTGGTTGCTGTAGTACTCATTCAGGGCCCTGCGAAGCCTTCCCGCATGTATGCGTACGACAGGGTCCGTCTGTGGATTGAAGTCTGCCTTCTTAAAAAGTACTTTCAATCCGATAATATACTCCTTTAATTCCCGGCCCCTCCCAGCGAGCGTTTCCTCCACCACAAATTTCAGAAACTGCGAAAGCGCCTTTGAGTTTTGGAATATTTCGCTGCCCAGTATTTGATTCAAAGCCTCTGTAACCCTTGAAGTTACAAGTTCGTTTTTGGTCAATGGTGTTCTTGTTTTACCGTAATGTTACTGTAATGGGCTTTACCGGATCAATAGCAGTATATAAAATTGCAAATGTATTCAAAAACACAAACGCCGTTTTTAAAAAATGTTTCGATGGCGGCTAACCACCATGCAAAAAGAATTACAAAACCTGCTTGATCATTTTCCTGAATTCAGGGGCCGGATCCTTGAGCTTTTCAGCAGAAATGAAGATTTCAAATCGCTTTGTTTTGATTACTGGCAGTGCAGATCGGCGATGCTTAAAATCAGGGAGCATGTGGAGTACGATTTACAGCAGGAAACGGAGTACATCAACCTATGCAAAGAACTTGAAAATGAAGCCTTGAAATTTTTGATCAGGGCTGATTAAAGAGAATCCCAAAATCCATTCTCCGATATTATTCAACCGCAATACAGATCAAAGTAAAAGCTCAACATATTCAAATACAACTCGATGAAAAAAGGACTATTCCTGTTGCTAGTCACTAGTCAATATCTTTTGTCATGCGGTACAGACGCAGCCAAAAACAATGAAGTGACAACGTCAACCGATACAGCTACAGTAAAACCCAATATACTTTTCATACTCGCCGACGACATGGGTTTTACTGATATATCACCTTTCGGTGGAAATATTTCTACTCCCGTTATAGAGTCGGTTTCAAAAGAAAGTATGCTTTTTTCCAACTATCATGTTCAGCCTACCTGTTCGCCTACCCGTTCCAGTTTGCTTACCGGAAATGATAACCATGTCGCCGGGCTTGGGATAATGAGTGAAATGGATTATCCGGCATTAAACAATCTTCATCTTCCCGGCTATTCAGGCCACCTGAGTAACCAGGTTGTCACCTTGCCGGAACTGTTGAGAGGAACTGGTTATCATACCTACATGACCGGTAAGTGGCATCTTGGCGAAGGTGCAGGCCTTGATCCGCATGACAGGGGTTTTGAAGAAAGTTTTATTCTCGGGACCGGTGGCGGAAGTCATTTTAACGACAGAAAAGCCTTGTCTCCTTTGCAGCACATGAGTTATACGCACAATGGAAAGGAAATCGAACCGCCGGCAGATTTTTATTCTTCGCGGAATTACACGGATTCGATGATCAGTTTCATTGATAAAAACAAGGATGATAAAAAACCTTTCTTTGGATACCTCTCTTATACCGCTGTACATGATCCTTTGCAGGCGCCTGAAGAATACATAAAAAAATACAAGGGAAAATTTGACATGGGATGGGATTCTCTTCGTGTACTGAGAACAAATAATCTCAAAGCTCTCGGCATCGTACCGGAAAATATGAAAATGCTTTCGATATCAGCCATTCCAAAGTGGAACACACTTCCCAAAGAGAAGCAAAAAGAATTCGCGAGAGATATGGAAGTGTACGCTGCAATGCTGGATTACATGGATATGAGTATCGGCCGCGTGATTGAGTACCTGAAAAAACAGGGGATGTATGACAATACACTGATCCTTTTTATGTCTGATAACGGCGCCAATGGTGCAGTGGCAAGTACTTACCCCGGAAATGAAAATGGAAAATACCTCGGTTCTTTTGATAATGCATTTGAAAATCGCGGATTAAAAAATTCATATGTCGAAATGGGGCCCGGCTGGGCGCAGGCGGTTACCGGTCCTTTTAATCTATTCAAAACTTTCGCTTCCGAAGGTGGAATAAGAGCGCCGCTGATAATAAAAATGCCGAAAGAAAGTACTGTTAATGGCAAATGGAACAGGTCTTTTGTACATGTTACCGACATAATGCCAACCATCCTCGAAATTACCGGGACAGCGTATCCCACAGAATTCAGGGGTAATCAGATCCATCCCATGATCGGAAAATCAATTCTCCCTGTCTTAACGGGCAAAGCGGATGCTGCTTACAAAGACGAAGGAAGAGGATACGAACTCTTTGAAATGAAAGCATATATAAAAGGCAAATGGAAAATTCTACGCCAGCCAATTCCGTTCAGCACAGGCAAATGGCAGTTATTCGACCTTGAGAACGATCCTGGCGAGACTACCGATCTATCCGCGAACGAACCGGCAATATGCCGCGAGCTAATTAAAGGCTGGGAAAATTATGTAATCCAGAATAATGTATACGACCATCACGGCCACTATGATTCTGTGTACAAAGCGAGTTATACACCGCCGTCAAAAAAAACAAAGAAATAGAAATCCGGAGTGATATAAATTCACAAAAGGAATGAAAAAGATAGCGTTTCTGTTCACTGCTCAAACCTGGATCGTGCTTGCGGTATCATTGCTCAGCGCCTATATTTCACTGACGCTGCAGCTGAATTTGTATGTGGATTTTCTGATCCTTGGTTTAATTATCGCTTTTCCTCTGAACCTTACGATTAAGTTGGCATTCAAAAGAAGGGAGCAGGCCATTAAGGAACTCACTGAGCTGAAGGCGACCTTGAAAGCATGTTTCTTTTTTGTTGAAAATCTTCAGCTGCCTTCATCGGCAACTATTCAGTTTACAGAAACACTACGAAATTCCGTAGCAAAAACTGAAGATTACCTCACCTCGAAAAACAGCTCGTCCCTGGAAGTTGAAAAATTACCCGAAACATTTCTCCGGGTTTTTAGTGGAAATAAAGACCTGATGAAAGAAAAGATCTATTCCCGGCTGCTATCGTACGTTCAGAAAATTGATGAATCCATTCTGTTCCTCGTCTCTGTTAAAAAACACCATACGCCTTATGGTGTGCGGTTGATTGTTCTTTTAGCGATTTATATTTTTACGGTTTTCTATCCCGCATCGCTGCTGCATAAAACCGGATTCGATAATCCACTCTGGTATGTTTTTGTGATGACTGCCTTTAAGGGTTTCATATTGATTTCGCTCTTCAATATTCAGGTCGGGCTGGAAGATTCCTTTACTTCTTCCGGTCCGGATAAAATTAAACTCAAAGAACTTTTGAATGTTGATTTTCTACAAAAATCAGAACAGACCTGATCCCCCGAAACCTGACTTATGAGCACCGTTTTCAACAGCCGACAGCAATCTTCGGAATTAAATTTTACCTTGACAGCATATTCCGGAATAATAAACAATTGCTTATGTCGGCCATACTTCCACAGGGAATTTTACTGTATTTGATTTTTGCCTGGTCTACCCTTTCCGCTCAGTCCCCCGCTTCAAAATTAACTGCCCTGCCCCTGGAAGCAGTTACCATACAGGATGCGTTCTGGTCACCGAAACTGAAAGTCTGGGATACAAAAACTGTTTATGATGTACTGGACAAACTGGAAGGCAAATATGTTCCTGATCGAAAAGATATCGCCGACGAATTAAAAAAAATTGGCAGAACCAGGAATGCTTTTTACAATTTTGACCTTGTTGCACAAGGCAAGAAAGATCTGAATATGCATGATGGTCCGCCATGGTATGATGGACTGGTGTATGAAACATTCCGTGGCGCCGCTGATCTGATGATTGAATATCCGGATCCAAATCTGGAGAAGAAGATTGATGCTTATATCGTTCGCATAGCTGCAGCGCAAAACGCAGATCCCGATGGATTTATCAACACATATACTACTCTGATGAGATCGCATCAGCGTTTTGGCACGAATGGTGGAAACGAAAACTGGCAGCACGACATTTACAATGCCGGAATGCTTGCAGAAGCTGCTGTTCACTATTATAATGCCACCGGCAAAACACAACTGCTGGATGTGGCTACCAAAATGGCAAACTACATGTACCGGGTTATGGGGCCCGAACCAAAACAAAATATCGTTCCTGGCCATGGCGGTCCGGAAGAAACCATGTTCAGGCTGTACAAGTTTTTCCAGGCATATCCGGAAGTAAAGTCAAAAATGAAAACGCCGGTTAATGAAAAACAATATTACGACCTGGCAAAATTCTGGATCGATACACGTGGCAATCATGGAAGACCTGATGGTACCTATAGTCGTACCAACTGGGGACCTTATAACCAGGACAGTATTCCGGTAACGGAGCAAAAGACAATTGAAGGCCATGCTGTAAGAGCTACCTTGCTGGCAACCGGAGTTACCGCGATGGCAATGGAAGATAATGATGCCGGTTATATCCAGACTGCCAATAATTACTGGAACAATATGATTGGTCAACGATTGTTTATCACCGGGGGGCAAGGTGCTATTCCTGATGGCGAAAAATTCGGACCGGATTATTTTCTGCCAGAAAATGCCTACCTGGAGACCTGTGCTTCTATTGGTGCAGGGTTTTTCAGTCAGCAGATGAATGAATTAGAGGCAGATGGAAAGTATGTTGATGAATTGGAAAGAGTGCTTTATAATAATCTTCTTTCGAGCATTTCATTAAACGGCGATCAATATCATTATGAAAATCCGCTGAGCACCAATTCACATCCGCGTTGGGTATGGCATGATTGTCCGTGTTGCCCTCCAATGTTTTTGAAAATGGTAGGTGCATTACCACGATATATTTATGGGACAAATAACGATGCTGTATTTGTGAATCTGTTTATCAGCAGCAATGCAAAATTTCAATTGAAAGATAAAGATGTTTCCATTCAGCAGAAAACGGAATACCCATGGAAAGGAAAAGTTGTGTTGACCGTAAATAATCCTTCAGCATCGGAATTTCCATTGCATATCCGCATTCCAGGTTGGGCAGCTGGTAAAGAGAACCCATTTGATCTTTACAGCTCAACGGTTAAATCTAAACCGGAATTGAAGGTAAACGGAAAAGCCGTGAATATGCAGATGGAAGATGGTTATGCAGTAGTTAATCGCAAATGGAATAATGGGGATAAGGTTGAACTTGTACTTCCTGTTGAGCCTCGTGTTGTTTATCCATCTGCAGACATCAAAAATATTTCTGGCAAAGCTGTTATCAGCGCAGGCCCGATCGTGTATGCTTTTGAATCTGTTGATAATCCTGGTCTCACCAACTACAGTTTTTCAAAGTCTGCTGATCTGAAGATGCAATACAAACCTGGTCTACTGAATGGCGTAAATATTATTTCAGGTGAAGCAAAAGACGCTAATGCGAAAACGGTGACATTTACTGCGATTCCATTTTATGCCATCGGTAACCGCGGGACGCAGGCCTACCAGGTATGGATACCCGTAAAGTAGGTTGAACGTTAAACGTATAATGTGGAACGTAAGCTGTTGTGGAAGGCAGATGTTTTCTTAAAAATTGCCTTTCGCTGGTGCTCGCTTTGAGGAGCACTGCCATGAATGAGCTGTGCTAAGTATTATGCGTTGAACTCAGAGCCAATTCATGTATATATTTTATGTGCTTTCCCGTTCCTTTCCGTTTTTCCCGTCTTACCGTCTACTTTCTATTGTTAGGAATTTCATAGATTTTAATATGAGGTTGATGGAAAGACGAGAAGGGCGGTAATGAAGAAACGGTAAATAGAATAATCCAAAAAATTCCGTTTTACAAGTTGAATTGAATTGTTGCACCGGCGTAGGCCGACGTTCCACGTTTTTACGTTCAACCCGAAGCCTAATTGATCTGCGTCTTCGTTCCCCCACTTAGTGCGGATGCATAAATTGCTTCAAGCACTTTCATATCCTTCCAACCTTCTTCACCGGTAATGTGTGATGGCAATGACTCTTTTGCAAGAATTTTTTTGCAGATTTCATCGCACTGGACCTGTTGCTGATTTGTTGCCGGAAAATTCAATGGACCATCACTGGTTTTACCGATGAAAGGCCCGTAACTGATGGCAGGACTCAACTCAAAACTTCCTTTTTCCGCACCTGCGTAAAATCGATCGATCTGAGAATTGTAGGTTGTGATTGAATTGCACATGGCTCCTCCTGGAAACTGCAGTTGCCACGTAATAGATTCCTCCACTTCTGCAAAAAGGTCTGGCCTTGTTACTGGCCCGAACTGCGCAGTGACAGTAAGAGGTTCTTCACCTGTTACATACCGAGCCACCTGCACACAATAGACACCGAGATTCATCAGCGGTCCGCCGCCGGCCAGCGTTTTATTATGCCGCCATTGTTTCGGATCTTCTGATTTATAGCCAAGTGAAGCCTCCATCACTTTTACATTTCCGAAAACCTTTTGCTGACCGAGCCGCATCAATTCCATGTGATACGGCTCATAATGCAGGCGATATCCCATGGCAAGTTGCACGCCTGCTTTTTTGCAGGCTTCAATCATCTCACGGCAATCAGTAGCCGTAATGGCCATGGGCTTCTCCACAATTACATGTTTGCCCGCTTTGGCCGCGCGGATAACGTATTCCTTGTGCATGGCGTTGGGAAGAACGACATAAATGAGATCAATATCTTTATTGGAAGCAATGTTGTCAAAATTCTGATAGTTGTAAATATTCTTACCCGGGATATTATATTTTTTCTTCCAGGTCTCCGCCTTCGAAGGTGTTCCGGTCACAATACCAGCTACACGACAATATTTTGCTGTGTCAATTCCTTCCGCCAGGTAAGTGGCATAACGGCCCAAACCAACCAAGGCAATATTTATTTTTTTTGTTTGATCCATAATCGGGCGGCTGTTCTGTACCTGAAGTGCAGTGGCGGCCGCACCGATTCCACTATAGGAAATAAATTTTCTGCGGGAAATTATTTTCATTGTTATCAGATATTATCAATTAGTACCGGTAAAAACGAATTTGTTACAATGATGAAATTGCTATTTTACACAAAACATTTTTGAATGTCGGGCATAAATGTATTGCTTCTGGTACTGGCTATATCAGGTTTTCTTCCGCTGGGAATTATCCTGTACAAAAGGTATATGGTTAAGAGAATACTGAATACCGGAACGGAAACAGTGGCAAGGGTTTATAAAGTCGTTAAGACAAACAAATCGTCGATTGAAATTGTATACTACACCTATGTTGATTCAAGAACAGGCAAACAATATTCGGGTCATCTTACCGGGAAACACGGACTGTACAAGAATGGCGAAACACTCCAGGTATTTTTTCTCCCTGAAAATCCTTCGCGTAGCACGGTGAAAGGTGCATGGGCATCTGTTGTTTTTTTAATATTTGGAATTGTGCTAGCCTTGTTTGTATTGTTTGCAGTTTATAAAATCGGGAAAGGATTATAAGGTACAATTCTTTGAATAGTGGTAACTGCCATATGTTATTGCCGAGAAATACATAAAAAAGTTTTACCGGCTTGCCGACGCCGCCAAAACCTGAAAGCGGTGCAACAATGTCATCAACGGCAACCGAACCTGCCCCGGATAGAAAAAACACTGATATGCGATTATAATAGATTTGCGGTTCAGGGTGTTTTTTAGTATTTGTATAAGTGTATGGTCAGACATAATTGAATTGAAGGACGGACGTGCCTTGAGGCCAATCACATATACACCGTTAACATGGGCAAGAAGGCTTTTGATAAATACCATTTTCATGCGATCATCCTTGTCATAGAAATGCATTCTTAGCTCCGGATCATATATCGTGAATCTTTCTGTCCTCAATATGGGTCTCTGGAAACTCAATCCGGATTTGGGAAATTATTCTCGGCCAAATTGTTGAATAAGCTGATCTGCTTGCTGTTGGTTTTGCGACCTTGATAAATCCGCTGTCCGGATCTGCATTATACCCGGATAAAGCTGGATATATTTTTCTTGCCTTGCTGACAAGCGAAACAACTATATCATTCATTGACATGGATTTTGAACAGTAGAATATCGGATAATTGAGAAGGACATCCGCTTTAAAAAAAACTCTTTTAACTACTGAAGATGACCAGATCAGAAGATGATTTCCTGCAAAAGGTAATAGGATTTTTTAGATGTGGTATTCGTGAAATTCCGTTATAGTATACCAGAAGGAAACTTCTAACAGCCAACAGGTATCAACTGAATGTGTAAGGCCTGTTCGGTGCCTTGGGATTGGGGTTTACTTCACTGCCGGGATCTCCGTGTCCTGATAACCGCCTAAACAATTACAAACCGGTCCGCATCCTCCCAGAATCTGAACTTATCCCTCGCTTGCAATAAATTTTCCTTATCCAGTTGAATAGTATGAATCTCTTCTGCGTGTGCTTTTTCATATAATATCTCACCCAATGGATCTATAACCATACTGTCGCCGCTGTGATAAATTCCATTGCCATCTTCACCCACACGATTAACTCCAATCACATAACATTGGTTTTCGATTGCCCGCGCTCTTAACAATGTTTTCCATGCAAGACTTCTTCTTTCCGGCCAGTTGGCCACGTACAACAGTATATCATATTCGGCGGCAGGACTTACCATCTGCGGGGAAAAATTTTGTCGTGACCAGACAGGAAATCGCAGATCATAACAGATACAACAATTGATTCTCCATCCTTTAACAGAAGCAATAAATCTTCGTTCTCCCGGAGTGTAATGTTCATCCTCGCCGGCGAAGCTGAAACAATGTCGTTTATCATAATGTCCACTTTCTCCGTTGGGCAACATCCAGATCAGCCGATTAAAATAATCTTCTCCTTCGCGTATGATCAGACTTCCGGTAAGGATTACACGCTTTTCAATCGACAGCTTTTTCATCCATTCGACGGAGTATCCATCCATTGTTTCCGCAAGGCCTTCTGCATCCATGTTAAAGCCTGTACTGAACATTTCCGGCAACACCACCAGTTCAGTTCGTTCTGCAATACCGCGTATCTTTTCTTCAAGCATCTGCAGGTTGGCAGCTTTATCGCCCCAGGATAAATTTGTTTGTACCAATGAAACAGTGAGTGATGACATGCTTTAAAATTACGGCTTCTTTATTTCCTCTTCGTATGCAAGCACAGCGCGACGAACAATCGGTGATTCAAAACCCCGGCTGATCAGCCAGCTGCTGACCTTTGCCCGGATCATCATCTGGCTTGCCGTATTCCTGGCGACCAGCTTCCACTTTTTGTCTGCCAGCTTAAAAATGGTTTGCTGGTAGTGCTCTTCGTCAATCTCTTCGAGCGCTTTTTTAAGGTTATAAGCGCTCACCTGCTTTTGCTTTAGTTCATATGAAATTTTAACACGTCCCCATTGCTTCATCCGGAATTTTCCGCGGACAAAGGCAGCAGCAAAACGGGATTCATTCAGATAATTCTCCTCAATGAGTTTTGAAATGATTTCTTCGACGTCTTTTTTATAAAGACCGAAACCGTATAATTTTTCTTTCACTTCAGCATGCGATCGTTCCTGGTATGCGCAGAACTGCATGATCTTCGGAAGGGCCGTCTGTGGCGTATGTGTTTTCTTATACATCAATACTTATGCAAACTACAATGGAAAGAATGAAAATCCCTGTTGATTTTCTGATTTTCGAGGTTGTTTTCCTCGGAAACTTCCCAAAACAACTTCTATTGCTTCGCGATGATCCCAGATTAAAATCCCTTACATATTACCTGCAACTTAACTACCTACAACTTATGGCAGTATCTCCCCATCGCAACTGAGCTTATGCACATTTACTGTTGAGAAATTGCGCTTTTCCAACGGGTGCATAAACATATATTTGCTGAAATCCCAACGGCACAGATCATGAAATTCATTGTTTCCTCTTCGGCTCTATTAAAACAGTTACAACAGATCAGCGGTGTTGTGAATGCCAATACCGTTCTTCCCATCCTGGAAGATTATCTTTTTGAAATTGAAAAAAATAAATTGACTGTTGTTGCCACTGACCTGGAGTCTGTGATGAAGATTCATATGGAAATCGAGGCAAAAGACAGCGGTAAAGTTTGTATCCCCGCGAAAATCCTTATGGATTCTCTCAAAAACCTGCCTGATCAGCCACTGACTTTCAATATCGATAAGAATTTCGGAATTGAAATCACCAGTGATAATGGTAAGTACAAAGTGATGGGAGAAAATCCTGACAATTTCCCCAAAGAACCGGTAAATGATGATGCTGTTTCATTTACGATGACCAGCTCCGCATTGTTAACTGCTATCAACAAAACAATTTTTGCTGTAAGCAACGATGATCTCCGTCCTGCCATGACTGGTGTTTTTTTTGAGCTTGATAAAAACAGCCTGACGGCTGTGGCGACCGATGCACATCGTTTGGTGAAATACAAAAGAAAGGACGTGAGCTGCCCGAAAGCCGATCATTTTATCGTGCCTAAAAAACCATTGACGCTTTTGCGCAATGCTTTGCCGGATAACGAGGACGAGCTGACAATTTCTTACAACAACAATCATCTGTTTGTGGACCATGGTGGAACGCAACTGGTATGTCGTTTGATTGATGCGCGTTTTCCAGACTATAAAGTGGTGATCCCCGTGGATAATCCTTACAACCTGACAGTTTCCAGGTCTGATTTCCAATCAGCCCTGCGTCGTGTAAGTATCTTCAGTAATAAAAGCACCAACCAGGTGGCGCTGAATATCAGCGGCAACCAGCTCCAGCTGGCCGCACAAGATGTCGACTTCAGTTTTGAAGGTACCGAGCGCATGAATTGCCAATACACCGGGGAAGATATGCAGATCGCATTCAATGCAAAGTTTCTTATCGAGATGCTCAACGGTACTGCGAGTGAAGAAGTAAAAATGGAATTGTCTACACCGACCAAGGCTGGCATTATCAAGCCGTTGGAGCAGGACGAATCAGAAGATCAGCTGATGCTGGTAATGCCGCTAATGCTGAATAATTAAGGAAATAGTTACTAATCCATACAGATAGAGTAAACAGGCCCGTTGATTTGATCAGCAGGCCTGTTTCGGTTTTTTGGATAGCGCAATCCGGGCAAGTCTTCGCTTCATGGATTTTAGTTCGTAACTTATATATTTCAACAGCTAGTATGTGGCAGTCCATCCTGGATCATTTTAACACGCTGGAACAACGACCAGTCGAACGTCTGGCAATTATTGTCGGCGGTTTGCTAATTCTGTGGATGATTGAAGGCGCAATCCCGCTCATGCCGCTTCGATATAGGAAAAGCAAAGTCCGGCACGCTTCGGTAAATCTTGCTTTCACCGTTATCCATCTTATCATTCATACGGGATTCGGCGTTCTGATTGTACTGCTTTCTGATTGGACAAAAACCGAAAAATGGGGTATAGTGCACTGGCTGCACTTATCTCTCGTTGGAACGATCATCGTTTCAGCATTGGTGCTGGATTTTTTCGGCGGCTGGTTTTCCCATATTACTGAACATAAAATTCCGCTGTTCTGGCGGATGCATATCATCCATCATTCGGATACCAATGTTGATGTCACCACTGGTTTGAGGCATCATCCATTGGAGAGCGTTTGGCGCGGATTGTTTTTCCTGATGGGTATTTTGGTTAGTGGCTCTCCGATTTACGCCGTGATGATCTATCAAACTATCCTTACCGTATTTGTTGCTTTTACACATGCCAATATCAGTCTTCCTCTTTGGCTGGATAAATCCCTGAGTTTCCTGATGGTTTCACCCAACATGCATAAGGTTCATCATCACTGGAAACAACCATTTACAGACAGTAATTATGGCGCAGTTTTTTCAATCTGGGACCGTATGTTCGGTACTTTCAGAACGATGAAAAAAGAAGATATCCGATATGGACTGGATCGCTATTATCCTGAAGAGAGGGATGAAGATTTTGGGTACCTGATGAAAAAACCTTTTCTCAGTCTGCTGGAAAAAAATGACCTGGCGCAGCCGGAAGTCCAGGGCGGGAAGACCGGGGTGAAAACGCAAAAGTCGTTACTCGGTAATTCAGGGCCAGAAGCCAACAGCACAGCCGCAACGGGCTAGTACCGGGAATTCAGAGAAATCAGAAGAGGTGTACCGGTCGTCGGGCCCTGCTGTTTCGATGTATAAATAATTCACTCCTGAAACTTGCTTTCGCTCGAAAATAGGCCGGATTAACTCAGCCTCATTGTTTCCAGAATTACTCTATGGTCTTACGCTTTCTGGTCTTTTGACTTTCGACTTTGAACTACACCGAATTAGGACGGTATACCCAATTCCTCTTGAATTTTCTCCAGACTTTTACCTTTTGTTTCCGGCAGGAATTTCCAGACAAAAAGAAATTGCAGCGCCATCATTACGCTGTAGAAAACAAAAGAATAAAAACCTCCCTGAGGTGACATATTTACTATAACGGGAAAGGCATAGGATATAATTGCTGCCATAATCCAGTGTGTAAAACTTCCCGCTGATCCGCCCTGTGACCTGACGGAGTTTGGAAATATTTCAGAGATAAAAACCCAGATAACGGCACCTTGTGAAAATCCAAAGAAGCCGATAAAGCCGATGAGGTACCATACCACATTCGGATTGGCAACGGATGTATCTCTGAAAGCAAGCGCAGTGAGAGTTAAAAATATAACCATGCCGGCAGAACCGATCAGCAGCAATTTTTTTCTGCCAAATCTGTCGATTACGGCCATTGCAATTAATGTAAACACAAGATTGGCGGTTCCGATATAAATGGATTGCAGATATGCACTCGAGTCGTCAAAGCCTGCCATTGCGAAAATCCTTTTAGCATAATAGATGATTGCGTTGATTCCTGACAGCTGGTTGAACATTGCAAGAATGATGGCATAGAGGAGAGGCTTTCTGTATTTCTTTTGAAACAAAGATTCTTTATGATCGCTGATAGACGACTGTATTTCTGCGATCTCTTTATTCACATCCATTTCGCCTATTCGTTTCAGTATGGGAATCGCCTCTTCTGTTTTTCCGTTCAGGATCAGCCAGCGTGGAGACTCTGGTATGAAACGGATAAGGATGGTAAAAAGCACCGCAGGTACCACCATGATGCCTAACATCCATCGCCAGGATTCTTCTCCGCCACCTGCCAGCAAATAGTTGGATACATACGCCACAAAAATGCCGAGGACGATATTCAGTTGGAATGACGCTGCGAGCCGGCCACGCAACTTTGCCGGCGCAATTTCCGAGATATACATTGGGCCGACCACAGAAGATGCTCCTACTGCAACACCTCCGATAAACCTGAAAAAGACAAACATCAAAAGGCCCTGTGAACTTGCGCATCCGATCGCTGAAAACAGGTACAGGAATGCGATGAAAAAGAGAACGGGCTTACGTCCATATTTCTGTGCCGGTGTACCAGCAAGAATAGAACCGAGTACTGTACCGAAGAGACTGGAAGCTACGGTAAGGCCGAGCTGACTCGCGGAAAGCTCCCAGAGTTTTTGAATCGTCTGTTCCGCGCCGGAGATCACTGCTGTTTCAAAGCCAAATAAAAAGCCGCCCAACGCGGCAATCAATGCAATTCGAACGGCATAGCCCATAGCAAGCAATTTAATGGCTTAAAAAAGGAAGTTACCATAAGCGGAACCAATTATCAAATCAGCTACAAGAAAAAATTTGGAGATCGAAAAAGTTTTTTACTTTGCTTAAACGATTTAAATCAACGATTATGAGCCAGCTCCTTTGGGGTATCGACCTTGGCGGTACCAAAATAGAAGGTATTGTCCTGCCCTCACTCAATGATCCTGCACCGGTGCATCGCTCCCGTGTGAGCACAGAAAAAGAGCATGGCTATGATCATATCCTGCACCAGATTAAAAAGCTGATTCAGCATATAGAAAAAGAAACAGGAAAACATCCTGATCAGATGGGCATTGGTACACCAGGTGTTCTGGATCCAATTTTGCTGACAATGAAAAACAGCAATACAACGGCACTCAATGGAATGCCGCTTCAAAAAGATCTCGAAACGTTGCTTGGCATCCCGGTGATCTTAGCAAACGATGCCAATTGTTTTGCTCTCGCGGAAACACATTGGGGCGTCGTTAAAAAATCTTATCCGGACGCAGCAATGGTTTTTGGAATTATCATGGGCACCGGTGTCGGTGGTGGAATAATTCACGATGGAAAAGTGTGGGCGGGAAAACAAGGTATTGCGGGAGAGTGGGGACACAACTTCCTTGATGATTCAGGAGGTAGTTGCTATTGCGGAAAAACCGGTTGTGTCGAAACCATTCTTTCCGGTCCATCGCTGCAGCGCTATTATAAATCTCTGACGAATAAAGAGGTGACATTAAAAGACATCGTCTGCGCTGCAGAAAATAATGATGAAGCTGCAGTAGCTACGCTCGAGCGTATGAATCAGTTTTTTGGAAAGGCCGTTTCCTCCGTGATCAACCTGCTTGATCCCGATGTAATTATTATCGGTGGTGGGGTGGGAAATATTGATAGTCTCTATAAAGATGGCTACGAGGCATTAAAGCACTGGGTATTCAACAACAGGGTTGATACCGCTTTGGTGAGGCCGGTTCTTGGCGATAGCGCTGGTGTATTCGGCGCAGCCGCTCTTGTGGCCTGAGTCTGCACAACAGCCCGGTCGTTTTATATATCGCGGCATGGTTATGGATTTGCATTGGCAGCGTTTATTATTTTTATTCCGTAATTTTTCCGATCGTAAATGACGCTGACATGAAAAGCGGCAAATATCTGCGCATGCTGGGGCTTCCATTGCTTTTTGGTTCACACAGGACAAAAGAGATCCTGCATGTGAATCCAACGATTATTCCTTTCCGTGAGGAAGCAAATGAGGTTTCCGTTTTTATTTACGACTATAATGGCGAGTCTCTCACCGAGCACCATTCAGGTTCGGTTGAAGATTGCCTTGATTTCAAAACATCGAACCACATCAGCTGGATAAATATTGATGGACTTCGGAAGTCTGATGTTGAAAAAGTAAGTAATCATTACGGCATTCACCCGCTGTTGATGGAAGATATCCTGAGTATTAATCAGCGCCCGAAAATGGACGAAGTAGAAGGCGTTCTCTTCTGCCTGCTCAACATGCTTTATTTTAACGATCTCAAAAAAACAGTTGAAGCCGAACAGGTGAGTATTGTTCTTGGTAACGATTTTGTTATTTCTTTCCAGGAAGATTCGCGTCGGGATGTTTTTGATCCTGTACGTACCAAATTAAAACTACCGAAGAGTATTGTCCGCCAGCGCAGCGCAGATTATCTCCTCTACGCCATGCTTGATGTGATCGTCGATAATTACTTCGTGGTGATGGAAAAAGTGAGTGAGCAGATTGAAATTCTTGAAGAAGAAGTTATTCGCAGAAGCAATACGCGAAGTCTTGCGCGTATCAATCAGCTCAGGAAAGAACTGATCATCCTCAAAAGAAATATTACACCTGTACGTGATCTGGTGAATGCAATCATCAGGAGCGAGAGCGATCTTCTTGAAGAGAGAACGACAAAATATTTCAAGGATGTGTATGATCACATCGTTCAGGCATATGATCTTTGCGAAAACTATCGCGATGTGATCATGAGCATGCAGGATCTGTATATTAACAACGTAAACCTCAAAATGAATGAGGTGATGAAAGTGATGGCGATCGTGACCTGCGTACTTGCCCCGGCAACTGTTATCGGTGGAATTTTTGGAATGAACTTCGATGTTATTCCTTATGCACACCATAAATGGGGATTTTATTTTGCTGTAGGTGCAATGTTTTTTATCCCACTATGGATGTTATGGATTTTTAAAAAGCGCGGATGGTTTTAGTCAATTGATTTTTATCTTTATTGAAAGTTCGCCAATGAGAAAACTATCCCTCTTCTTATCATTGTTTTTGTTTTCTGTTTCCGTCTCTGTTTCTCTGTATGGCCAGGATCCGGAGCAGCAATTAAAACAGTTGAACATCACACTTCCACCTGCTACTAATCCCGCCTTTAATTATGTGAAGTTTGTTCGCACAGGCAACCTGCTTTTTCTTGCGGGTCATGGTCCCCGGAATGAGAAAGGCGAAAACATCACCGGAAAACTGGGAGATAACCTTACCACAGAACAGGGATACGCAGCAGCAAATGCTTGTACTATCGATCTTATCGCAACATTGAAATCAGCTGTGGGCGGTGATCTGAAAAAGGTAAAACGAATTGTAAAAGTATTCGGGCTGGTAAACTGCACGGCTAACTATTATGATCAGCCGAAAGTAATGAATGGCTGTTCGGATCTGCTTGTCGCCGTATTTGGGGAAAAAGGAAAACACGCCCGTACTTCTGTTGGCGCCAATGCGCTACCGAATAATATTGCAGTGGAGATCGAGCTGGTTGCAGAAGTGGAGTAAAGGGTTAAACGTTATACGTTTAACGTTCTACGTTAGTCCCTGGGGTTTCTGATCGCTAAATAGGGCCTGGTGATAATTTTGATAATTCATATCTATACTGAATTACAAAAGAATTACGGAATATTTACATGCAAGGAACCAAAAAAAATCTGTAAAAATCCTTGCAGACGAGTACCCTGGAATGAAATTCAGCTTGATCTTTTTTCTAAATAGCCTAGGGCCTGAGCTTATCGAAGGCCAGCTGTTTTACGTTTAACCTTACACGTTCAGCCCTTTTTACTTTTATACACGGGCACCGTACTGCAGGGTTCGCCGTACATGATCGATTTTGCGACCGGTTTGAGGTGGCCCGTTATCTCCAGGTATGCAAATGCTTCGATTGATTTATCTCCGCAACCTTTAATCACCAGCCTTTTCCCTTCATATTCTGGAGAAGGAATAGAATGAATATTATGAATGATCGCTGCTTTTTCTGTTTCTTCTTTTGTGCCGGCATATACAAAAGAGGCAACACCATCGAGATAACTGGCAACCAGCATATATGCCCAGTTCGGAACGATAGCATCTGCCGAACAAAATACCGCAACAGGCGTATCCTGGTACTGCGACCAGTCATGCGTTGTCAATGCCTGGCGGAAATCTTTTTCTTTCAGGATCAGGCCCATGAAAAGAAAATCCTTCAGGTCAAAAGATTTTATCTCTTTCGCCGGCAAGTAGTCTGCCAGGTCCAACGTGATTAGTCCGCTTTCTGCAACTTTATTTACGATCAGTTCTTCACTCATGCGCTTCGATTTCAGTTTGTAAAATTACTCAATTTATAAGTGCCCTAAAAACATAAGCCTCCTGCCGTTGAAGGCAGAAGGCTTAGCCAGTTTTCTCATGAGTGTTATTATTTCCTAGTAGCCAGCTTGTCTTCTTTCATCTTTAATCTTAGCCGACTTACGCAATGCTTCGAATGTACTGTATGCTGCAAATTGCTTCAACTGACCTTCCATAGCCATTTTCTGCTGTTTAACGTCAAAGCCCAGCCCTGACAAAGCGCCGGTCGAATTAACCCTGATGTAATATACTCCGGTCTGTCCATCAATAGGAGCTGAAACTTTAGACAGATTGGCCTTGTTAAATGCTGCACCAATTACTTTTGGCTCACTGCCAAGCCCCGGCACAAAGGGATCGCTGAAACGAAGTGTGTCTACCTGGTTAACCTGGCCACCACCCGCAGTTGCAATATTCTCCAGTGTATTGGCTGTACCAACTTTCTTAATTATTTCTTTTGCTTTCTTCTGATTTCTCAGGATGGGTTCAACCATGATCCTTGCCGTTAAAGCATTCTGAGTTCCTTCTTTATTTTCACCGGTAACCATCGCAACCAGATACTGATCTCCCATATCGAACACATCTGAAACTGTACCTGGTTTGTTCTCATAGATCCATTTTACAAGAGCGCGGTTTGGCATACCTGAAACACTGAAATCCATTTCACGGATATTATCAGCCATCCGACGCATCAGGTTTTGTTTTTTTATTGCTTCGTCAAATGCTTTCTGATTTCGCGCATTTCCGGAAAACTGAATAGCTGCGGCTTCGGCTGCATTATCAGTTTCTTCGCTTGCCACGATGCGTTTTGCGAGATAAGCCATTTTAAATGCCTCTTCAAAGTTTTTCTGGCTGAGGACTTCAATAATATGATAACCAAAACTAGATTTGACCACTTCCCTGTCACCTGGTTTCTTCAGGAAAATAAAATCCCTGAAAGCAGGATCCAGGTTGGTGGTGGATGAAAAAGTATATTCACCGCCATTCATATTACTTCCTTTATCAGTACTGAACTGTGCAGCCAATGCGCCGAAATTTCCACCACCTTTAATAGCATTAAATAAGCTGTCAGCCAGTTTTTTCGCTGAGCTATCCGGCATAATTTCCTGGCCAGTCTGAGGATCAATTACACCTATAAGTATGTGGCGACATTTTACAGAATCTGGAATACTTCTGATTTCAATTTTCTTTGCAAGTGCATAAGCACCTGCATCCAGGTATGGACCGATTACCGAATTCAAAGGCATTGCTCCGATAGCATCCTTATTTGCCATCTGGAGTTTTGATTTGATGGTATACCAGTCATAAAACTGGATGGTCGAATTATTTCTTGTAACAAATGCTTTGGCATCTGTTGTAGTTTCAAATTCAGATTTCAGACCGTTCAGCTGATTAATCAACGCATTGGTATCAGCCGCTGTAGGATTCGCATCGAATACAACGTAGGCAACACTTCTTGTTTTTTCCTGTTTGAACTCTTCTTTGTGTTTGTTTACATATTCAGTGATCTCCTGGTCTGACACTTTCAATGATGCGAGGCTGTCGCTGATGGTAGCGTAAGGAATAGCGGCAAAAGAAACAGAAGCAAAACTACTGTTGTCGCTGTTCATCTTTTCGATGAGCCAATTGGGTACATACACACCATTGGTAAAAATGGCATTGTACTTATCCATCAGGCTGCGGATATGCATCGGGCTGATCAGCTGTTGATCAACCATTTTAAGATCTTCTGATTTTTTACTTTTCTTCAGGTTATTAAACCAGGTCTTAGCAGCATCTATATTATATTGACCAGTAGTCTGATCAGTAAAAAGTTGTTTGAATTCCTGTGGAGCATCTTCACTGAACAGGACGCTTCCCAGTTCTTTCGAAGTAAGTGAAAGGCCAAGCTTTTCAGCAGCTGATTTTACCACCTCTTCCTGTATATAGCTGTTCCAGATATTATCAATAATATTCTGGGTCATCATTTCGCTGCTCTGCATGCCCTGCTGACGATATCCCTGTTCAGCTATATTCACTTTGGCATTAAAATCTTTAATATCAATTTCATTACCGTTTACCGAACCCACAATGCCGGCCTGACTATTGAAAAGTCCGCTGCTTTTTCCTACAAAAGCATCCTGCACCAGGAACCCAATCAAACTTAAGGCAATCGCACCGGTTAGCAGAATCGCCGCCTTATCACGGATTTGCTGAATAATTGACATAGTAAGAATCGTATGTTTTTAAAATGGACGGCAAAAATAGACTAAAAATGCTTATTAACAAACTGTGGAAAACAGTTAAAATCAGCACAGATATTGCCTTTCACAGGTATTTTATTTTTAAAAACCTCTACGGCAAAATGGCGTAAACCCATCATAAAAAATCGTCATAAAACAATATCAACATACCGGTGTTAACGAAGCTGGTTTTGTGTGGAAAACCCCGGAATCCAGGTCTGGTTTTCGTTGATTTTTTGCGGGAAAATATTCTGTTGGAAGAAGCTGATCCGGAATGAAAGGAAAATTCAGTCTTTTTCAGAACCTAACTCACAACATTAAATTAATGATATAAGAAATTTTTTTGCATCATGATCTCTTATACACAGTTGTGAACAATCAACTTAAATACTGATCAGTCCTGCAAACAGCCATCTTAATAAACTGTTGATTATGGTGTATAAACTGAAGTATCTTTAATTTCAAAATAATTAAAATAAAAACTATCCACTAATCCACAGCCCTAATAGTAGTAGTTTATTTTAAAAATAATATAATACTATAAATACTATGCCTGATATACACATTGCAACAGCCGAGAAAAATTTGAACAAAGCCGGCTTTCTCGATCTCCAGGTGGATCCCGCGCTGGATTTGTTTGAAGAGATCCGACGGTTGAAAAAAGAAAAGAATGTGGTGTTGCTTGCTCACTATTACCAGGAAGCAGATATACAGGATGTTGCCGACTATATTGGCGATAGCCTCGGTCTTGCACAACAGGCAGAGAAAACCAAAGCCGATATCATTCTTTTCGCGGGTGTTCACTTTATGGCTGAAACAGCTAAAATTCTGAACCCCGGAAAAAAGGTAATCATTCCGGATCTGAAAGCGGGTTGTTCTCTCAGCGATAGTTGTCCGCCACCATTGTTTAAAAAATTCCGCGAGGAACATCCCGACCACGTTGTGGTTTCTTACATCAACTGCAGCGCAGGAATAAAAGCTCTCAGCGATGTGATTTGTACCAGCAGCAACGCTAAAATTATCGTCGAAAGTTTTCCACCCGAACAGCCTATCATTTTTGCACCGGATAAAAACCTCGGCGCTTACATCAACAAAATCACAGGTCGAAATATGCTGCTATGGAATGGAGCCTGTATGGTCCATGAGATTTTCAGCCTGGAAAAGATTTCCCGCCTCAAAAAGGAAAATCCGGGCGCTAAATTGATCGCTCACCCCGAATGTGAAGATCCTATCCTGAAAATTGCTGATTTTATAGGTTCTACTACCCAATTGCTGAAGTATACCCAACAGGATAGCTCCAGAGCTTATATAGTGGCCACGGAGACGGGTATTTTGCACCAGATGATAAAAGACTCACCGGAAAAGACTTTCATCCCTGCTCCGCCTGATAATGCCTGTGCATGCAATGATTGTCCACACATGAAATTGAACACACTGGAAAAACTTTATATTTGTTTGAAACACGAATTACCAGAAATTCATATGGATGAGGATTTAAGGCTGAAAGCAAGGATCCCCATCGACCGGATGCTGGAAATCAGTGCGAAAGCCGGCCTTTGATCTCTCAGCAAACCTAAAAGTATGGTTCACAAGTTCAGCAGGTCAATGGCCTTCTCAGGCATTCTTATGCTCTTTATTATTGGCTGTTCCACAGCGAGTAAGGTAAGTCAGTATTACACAGGGGATGATAAGCAGGTATTTGCTCTGATTGAAAGACTTCGCAAAAATCCAAATGACAAAGAGGCTGCTGAAACTCTGCCGGGCATGTACAGGCAAGCTGCCGATTTACGACGGCAGCTCACCACGCAGGCTAAAACCACTTTGCCTCCCGGCGACAGATATATGGATGTTGCTGATCAGCTGGCTGTAATGGCAAAACTATACGAGGAAATAAAGAAAACTCCTGCGGCAAGCGAAGTTGTTCCCAATCCCTGGGACCCGACAGCAGCAATTGCAGGAGCAAAAGAAAAAGCAGCTGATGAATATTACAATGAGGGTGTTCAGTTCCTGGCTTATAATAACCGACCGTATGCTGCAAAAGCTTACGATATGTTCTCAAAAGCAAATGCTGCGGTGCCAGGTTTTAAAGATGTGACGAGGCAAATGTCAATAGCACAAAACCTGGCAACTATAAAAGTGATTGTCAACCCGGTGAACTATAACAACTATGGTTTTGGTTATTGGGGATTTCAGAACGATTTTCTGCAGAACCAGATGGTCAATGATTTGAATTCATCCACATTCAACAATGTGAAATTTTATACAGACTGGAATGCACGGGCACAGCACATACAGGGAGACAGAATTGTGGATTTGAATTACACAACGATTCGGATCGGTCAGATTTATTCCAATACAAATACGATAAAAAGATCTGCACAGGTACAAGTTGGAACGGACAAAGCAAATCCACCAAAGCCTATTTACAAAACTGTGTATGCGACGGTGTTTGTAACTACGAGAGTGATGGAAAGCCGCGCAGTTCTTCAATGCAGGATCTATGATATGCCGGGTGGAAATAATATCATGTTCGATAGTTTTCCGGGTGTGTACAACTGGACAAATAATACGGCAACTTATCGTGGAGATCAGCGGGCATTAACACCGGCAGACTGGAATATGATCAACAATTCCTATATGCCGCCGCCATCACGATCAGAAATTGCAGATCGTTTAATACGCGAATCTTATAATCTTTTACTTAGCAGAATAAGGACAGGAGTTAGTTTTAATTAATTTGCCGGAATGAATATAAAAACAATTGTTTTTGATCTTGGTGCTGTTTTGATTGACTGGCATCCGGAGCATTTGTACAAAAATGTTATTGAAGACGAAAAAGAAAGAAAATGGTTTTTAGAAAATATCTGTACATCAGACTGGAACGAAGAGCAGGATGCCGGAAGACCTCTGGCTGTAGCAACAGAAGAACTGGTTCAGAAATTTCCTTCTCATGAAAATTCTATACGCGCATATTATGGCCGTTGGATTGAAATGCTGAATGGTCCGATTCACGGAACTGTTGATATTTTCAAAGAATTGAAGGCAAAAGGAAAGTACAAATTTTATGCTTTGACCAACTGGAGCGCCGAAACATTTCCGATAGCACTGGAGAAGTTTGAATTTTTACAATGGTTTGATGGTGTATTGGTTTCTGGTGAAGAAAAAATGAGAAAACCGACACATCAATTTTATCAAAAGCTATTTGATAAATTTAGTTTCGATCCGAAGTATGCGGTTTTTATAGATGACAATAAAAGAAATCTGGTACCTGCAAAGGAACTGGGGATGTACGCAATACATTTCACAAATCCGGAAGATCTCCGTGCCGAATTGGTTAAGATAAATGTATTGTAAGATAAACGGACATTAAAGTATTTATGGCGATGTTTTTTACAATGATTTGACTATAAAATGAGGTAGCCGGTAATCGGTTATAAACGCCTGGCGACAGGTGCAGCAACGACCGGGAAAGAGACAGGAATGTAACTACTCAGAAGTACAATAATTTCACCTGGTTTTAAAGAGCTCTTTTATTTTCTGCATCGTTATGTAATCGTTTATAAACAGTGCGCACTTACGTACAACTTAATACCTATAACTTATAACCTTTAGCGGAGGCTTCACTATTTTAGTACCTGGTACGCAATAAGACTGCAGACATAAGCAAGCACTGTCATGAATGCGAATTGAATCAACGGCCATTTCCAGGAGCCGGTTTCGCGACGAACGATGGCCATGGTACTCATACATTGCATCGCAAGAAGATAAAATATCATCAGTGAAACGCCTGTTCCAAGCGTGTAAACTTTCGATCCATCTTCTTTGACGGCAGCATTCATTTTTTTTCTGAGCGTTGGATTTTCTTCATCGGCATCACCACCAACACTATAAAGTGTGGCCATCGTGCCCACAAATACTTCACGTGCTGCAAATGAAGTGATGAGGGCAATGCCTATTTTCCAATCGTATCCTAATGGTTTAATAGCTGGTTCTATCGCGTGGCCAAGAATTCCTGCATAGGAATGTTCCAGAAGTCCGGCATTCATTTCTGATTCGAGTGATTCAGCTTCGGCCGGATTTGATTTAATTTTTGCAGCGTATTCTTTTTTGATCTCTTCACGTTTGTCGCCAGGTCCGTATGAACTCAGTAACCAAAGGATAAGTGAAATGATCATGATTACTTTTCCAGCTTCCAGAACAAAAATCTTTGCTTTCTCCACCATGGAAATTCCAATATTTTTCCAACGCGGAGGACGATAGAGTGGTAGTTCCAGTATGAAGAAACTTTTCTCTTTTATTTTAATGATCCATTTCAGAACAGAAGCAACTGCAAGCGCCATCAGAATCCCGAGTAAGTATAAACCCATCATCACAACACCCTGCATACTTATAATACCCCAGATCAGCTTTTTTGGAATTACCAGCGCAATCAGAATAGTATATACGGGAAGCCGGGCACTGCAACTCATGAAGGGGGTAACCAGTATCGTAAGCAGACGTTCTTTTCTGTTTTCAATATTTCTTGCACTCATGATGGCGGGAACGGCACATGCAAATGCGCTGATCATCGGCATCACGCTTTTTCCATTCAATCCTGCTTTTCGCATGATCTTGTCCGATAGGAAACTGATGCGTGCCATATAGCCCGTATCTTCTAAAAGGGTGATCAGCCCAAATAAAATCATGATCTGCGGAACAAAAACGATTATACCACCAAGACCGGCAATCACACCGTTCACCAACAGGTCAGAAAACCAGCTTGCCGGAAGGATATTCGTTAACCATGTACTCAGTTCCGCAAAAACCCATTCAATACCGGTCATAGGATATTCCGCGAGCAGGAAGACGCTCTGAAATAAAAGAAACAAAACAGCGAACATGATGAAATATCCCCAGACCCGGTGAATAAGTATATCATCAATTTTTTCGGTATTCCTCTTTCTTTCCTCATTTGTAACCTCTTTTACTGAGTCATGCATAATCTCGCGGATCCTGGAGTATCTCGATTGAATTTCCTCCGCCTGGATTCTTGTGTGATTGAATCCATAATTTTTTTCTATGTTTTCGATTTGTTCCTGCATTGCATCATCAAAACCAAAACTTTCATGGTTCATCAGGTAATGCACAGCGTGATATTCGGACAGGGTTGGGAAAAGTTCGCGGATATTTTTTACTGCGGCTTCGGCGGAAGAAGGAAGGGATATAAAATGCTTGTGCAACACGGGTTCTGTCTTCTCTAATTCTTCAGCAATGGATATTTTAAGTTTATCAATTCCCTTATTGGTACGGGGATTAATTGAAATCACCGGAATGCCAAGTGCATTCGATAAGGCTGCATTATCAACTTTAATTCCCCGCTTTTTTGCCATGTCGACCATTGTAAGCGCGAGGACAATCGGCTTGCCCAGGTCCATCAGCTGAGAAACATACAGGAGGTTTCTTCGAAGGCTGCTTGCATCAGCAACCACCACCAGCAGCTCAATATTATCCTGCTCCGGATGTAAGAGGGCACGATAAGCTACCCATTCATCTGCCCGACGTGGGTATAAACTATAGGAACCCGGGAGATCGAAAACGGTAATTTTTTTGTTACCGGGCAGTACGGCGGTGCCTGATTTTTTTTCAATGGTAACACCTGGGAAATTGCCAACTTTTTGATTAAGACCTGTTAATGCATTAAAAAGCGAACTCTTTCCACTGTTCGGATTACCAAGAAGGGCGATATGTTGGGGCCTTTGCAAGAATAAAAGTGTGCAAAAATAGGTTCATTCCGCCGGTATAGTTTACGATAATAGAAAAATTGCAATCTGGTGTGATTTCTGCAGAATTTGTAAAAGTTTTATTAACGATAGGGCAATCAATATCTACCGGTTAACTTTGTCCGCAATGAATGACCTCACTATGAGATTTTTATTTTTTATTTCGTTATTTCTGACCACAAACAGCTTCGCACAGAAACTTAGTAAGGCAGATAAATCTATTGTTGCCAACCTCAAAACATCCATATCCTACCTGGCTGATGATAAGTTGGAGGGACGAAGAGCAGGTACCCCTGGTGAAAAGCTGGCAATAACATATATAACCAGTCAATTCCAGCAGGCAGGACTTTCTCCAAAAGGCGCTGAGGGGTTTCAGCAGAGTTTCGAAATAAATGACGGAAAAGAAATAGGGGCATCAGCCATTTTTTCTGTAAACGGACAGGAGTTGAAAAAAGGTTCTGAATTCTTCCCACTCGCGTTTAGTCCGAATTCTGGTTCTATTGAAGCAGTAGTATCATTGTCATTATCTGAAAGCGGTCAGCCGTGGTTTAAAGACCTGGGTGACGTATTAATGAACAACAAGGATAATCCTCACTTTGATATTAATTCCGAGATTCAGAGCATAATAAAAAATGCAGCTACAAAAGGAGCAAAGGCGCTGATATTCTACAATAGTTCAAACCTTGCCGATAATGTGAAATTTGATCCCCGCGACAAAATGGAAACAGCGGCGATTCCTGTCTTCTATCTTATGTCAACGGCAAGGGAAAAATATTTAAAAGATCTTTCTGCTGATTATGATATCACATTGAAAAGTGACCTGGCTGAAAAAAAGAGGACGGCGTCAAACGTCATAGGCTATATCGATAACGGTGCCGCATCAACGATAGTTTTCGGAGCTCATTTTGATCACCTGGGGTACGGAGAAGATGGAAATTCCATGTTGCGTAATGGTTCGAAAGAAATTCATAATGGAGCTGATGACAATGCCAGCGGAACTGCGGCACTGATGGAGTTGGCTAAGCTGATGAAGAAATCAAAATCTAAACAGAATAATTACCTGTTTATCGCATTTTCAGGAGAGGAACTCGGACTCTTTGGCTCTAAATATTTTGTTGAACATCCCACGATCAATCTGACCAATGTAAATTATATGATCAATATGGATATGGTGGGTCGATTGAATGACAGCACAAAAACAGTGACTATCGGAGGTTATGGAACATCTCCAGCCTGGAACAACATCTTATCCGGGATTAAGAAATTACCATTCACTGTTAGATATGATTCAAGTGGTACCGGGCCGAGTGACCATACTTCGTTCTACAGAAAGGATATTCCGGTGTTATTCTTCTTTACCGGGCTTCATACTGATTATCACAAACCTGGTGATGATGCCGATAAGATCAACTACAACGGTGAATTACAGATTATAAAATACATCACCGCGGTAGTTGATAACAGCAAGTCTCTCGGCAAGCTTGCATTCACAAAAACGAGAGAACAGCAAACCGGGACAGCGGCCAGGTTTAGTGTTTCCATGGGAATTATGCCGGATTATACTTTTAGCGGCTCTGGTGTACGTGTGGACGGGGTTACTGATGGAAGGGCTGCTCAAAAAGCAGGGTTAAAAACAGGAGATGTTGTAGTTCAGCTGGGAGAGCACAAGATCAATTCAATGGAAACCTATATGCAGGGACTGAGCAAATTTAAAAAAGGCGACAGCACAACAGTAAAAGTGAAAAGAGGCGCGGAAGAACTAACATTTGATATTGTATTTTAAATATGAAGTTACGGATAGACAATAGCCTGATGTTTGATGAGTTTTTTGAAGGAACGCGTCTGCTGGGGATTGTCGCTCCCGTGAAAGGATACCAGTTCTGCTGGCAATTGAACCAGATTTTACAGGTCGATTTCAGGATTAATCATGACCTGGAGATCCAACTCGACAAGAAGAACCGCAAATATTTTTTTTCTATCTACGATTATAATGTTCCGAACAGTGCCCTGACTTATTTTCTGTACCATAATCAATTTGACGGGGAATATCTTTTACCGGAGTTCAAACACCTGGACTATCTATGGCTGGCAAAGGGGGATTGGGTAGGCGACGAAGAGTTGAATCTGTTGCAGCAGTCGATCAGGACCATACCATCAGTTCAACTCGTAATGGAGTTGACAAACGATAAAATTCGCAATAAGGGTCATCTGGTTTTCTAAAATTTTAAAACCGAATGTATGTGGACAGAACAAGACAATAAACTGTACAGAAAGTTTGAGTTCAGGAATTTTTCAGAAGCTTTTGGATTTATGACCCGCGTGGCTCTGATTGCGGAGAAAATGAATCATCATCCCTTGTGGACAAATGTGTACAATACCGTGGAGTTTTGGCTAAGCACGCATGATGCGGGAGATGTAGTAACGGAGAAGGATCGGAAGCTTGCGGCGGCAATTGACGCTTTAGTAAGTAGTGAGTAGTGAGTAGGAGTTTAAAGTTTTTAGTTTGCAGCATTCCACTAGGGGAGCTGTCATCATTTGTTTGGAATCCATTTCCGGGAGTATTTAATTCTTTGTGTAAATAGTTTTACTAGTAACTGTATTGAAGTTAATCCACCCGTTCAGGTGGAGCGAAGTGAGGCGGAGCGTAGCGGAGCCGAACGCAGCGGAACCTGAACGGGTACGGCGGCAAATTTTGCCCTCCGTTTTTATTAACTTTAAATACAGTTTTATGGACGAACAACAATCACATCTCCCGAAAGATTTTTTCAAGAAGTTTAAAAGCAAGGAAGACTTTCAATCATTTTTCAGTGAACTCTACAAACAGGGTGTCGAAGAGATGCTTAAGGCAGAGCTTGATGAACACCTGGGGTATGAGAAGCACAGTAAAGAAGGGCACAACACAGGCAACAGCCGCAATGGATCTTATTCCAAAAAGGTGAAGACAGAATCACTCGGTGATCTGGTATTAAACATCCCCAGGGACCGCAATAGTGATTTTGAACCGCAGCTGATCCCTAAAGGCTCACGCATGAGCGACAAGCTCGAAGAGGCCATCATCAGCATGTATAGTCGCGGTATGACGACTGCGGATATCTGTGATCACGTGAAAGAAATTTATGGGACTGAAGTCAGTGAAGGCACCATATCCAATGTCACCCACCGGATTGTAGAACATATCAAAGAATGGCAAAACCGTCCGCTGGAACCAGTGTACCTGACGGTGTGGATGGATGGCATTGTGCTTAAAATAAAGCAGAATGGCAAGTACATCAACAAATGCATTTATCTGGTCATCGGCCTTAAAAATGATGGGTTAAAAGAAGTGTTGGGCATGTGGGTCGCAGAGTCAGAGTCTGCTTCTTTCTGGATGAGTGTGCTCACAGATCTTAAAGCCAGAGGTGTGGAAGATATCCTGATTGCATGTACAGACAATCTCAAAGGATTTACTGATGGCATTAAGGGCATTTTCCCTGATACGATCACACAACTTTGCATTGTTCACCAGATCCGCAACTCCTGCAAATACGTCGTATGGAAAGATAGAAAAGCTTTCTGCGCAGATCTGAAGATGATGTACGGTGCTGTTAATCGCCATACAGCAGAAGATGCTCTCCAGCAACTCGAACTGACTTGGGGATCAAAATACAAACATGCTATTCAATCCTGGCGTAACAACTGGGAAAATCTCACCAGTTATTTTGATTTTCCCCTGGAGATCAGAAAGATAATTTACACTACCAATACCATCGAAAACCTCAATCGCGGAATCAGAAAATACATCAAAACCAAAGTACAGTTCACCGATGACATCGCAGCTCAAAAAGCAGTATATCTGGCCATTACCAACATCGAAAAAAAATGGAGCCAGATCCCTCAAAACTGGGGTCTCATTCTCCATCAGTTTGTAACTATCTTTGAAAACCGCTGCAGACTTTGATACAGTTACTCATTCGATTTACACAGAATATTTTATACTCTCCCATTTCCGGATTTAAAACGTTCCAGATATTAAAAATCCCACAGTAGAAGTTTATACCAGCTAATGTGGGATTTGGTTTTATTTACAGGATTTACCTTTTAGGGCTGTTCCTACTCACTACTCCCTACTTACTACTATCTGTTCATATTCGTCAGGAACTCATAATTGTCTTTTGTTCCTCTCATTTGTTTCAGGATCAGGTTGAGTGCTTCTTCGCTGTTCATATCAGCAAGATGGTTTCGCAGTACCCAAAGACGCTGCAATACTTCTTTTTCAAGTAAAAGGTCTTCGCGGCGGGTAGACGAGCCCGTAAGGTCGATAGCAGGGAAAATACGTCTGTTGGCCAGGCGCCTGTCAAGTACAAGCTCCATGTTACCGGTACCTTTAAATTCTTCGAAGATTACTTCATCCATTTTGCTTCCTGTTTCAATAAGGGCCGTGGCAAGGATGGTCAGTGAACCTCCGTTTTCAATTTTACGGGCAGCACCAAAGAACTGTTTTGGTTTAAGTAGCGCGTTAGCTTCAACACCGCCTGACAACACCTTACCGGAAGAAGGGGCAACTGTATTATGCGCGCGTGCAAGACGTGTAATAGAATCAAGCAATATAATTACATCGTGACCACATTCTACGAGGCGCTTTGCTTTCTGCAATGCAATGGAAGAAACTTTTACGTGTTTCTCTGCAGGCTCATCAAATGTGGATGCGATTACTTCTGCGCGAACGCTTCTTTCCATATCGGTAACCTCTTCAGGACGCTCATCGATGAGTACAACCATCAGGTAGCAATCAGGATGGTTTTCCGCAATCGCATTAGCCACTTCTTTCAGCAACATTGTCTTACCAACTTTAGGCTGCGCTACGATAAGACCACGCTGACCCTTGCCGATAGGCGTAAATAAATCAATAAGCCTTGTGCTGTAGTTGTCCGATCTTGTAAAAAGATTCAGTTTCTCGAATGGAAATAACGGTGTCAGGTAGTCGAAAGGAACACGATCACGAACTTCTTCCGGAGACCTGTTATTGATGGTCTCCACTTTAAGTAGCGCAAAATACTTTTCACCTTCTTTGGGAGGCCTCACTGCACCGTATACTGTGTCACCGGTTTTTAAACCAAAAAGTTTTATCTGTGAGGGAGAAACATAAACATCATCAGGAGAAGAAAGATAGTTATAATCACTGCTGCGTAAAAATCCATACCCGTCAGGCATCATTTCCAGAACGCCTTCGCTAAGGATAACGCCATCAAATTCGATATTAAAAAATTGTTCCTTCCTGTTTTGAAATTGCCTGGGGCTTGCCTCTGATTCCATTTCCTGTGGAACGGATACAGCTACTGCAGGTTCGGAAACAATTGTTTCATCACTGAAATTCTGTTCGGGCTGTTCATTATAATTTTCTTCGATAACCGGAGGAGGGGCAGTGAACTCGTCGGTTCCACGGCCCTTGCGAATAATTTTACGCTCTGGTTTTTTTTCTGGCTCCGGTTCAGCTACTGCCGCTTTCTTTTTTACTGCCCCCTTCTTTTCTCTTGACGGTTCGGCTTCAACAATAGCTTCTTCTGTAGAATTGGAAGTAGTAGTTTTTACTATCCTTTTTCTCGGGGTTTTTTCGTCTTTTTTACCTGCTGCTGTTTCGCTGTTCATCAGGGCTTGCTTATCGAGGATTTTGTAAATGAGCTCCTGTTTGTCAGATTTCTTAGCATGGGGAATTTTGAGCTGTTCAGCAATATCCAGCAGTTCGGGAACGAGCATGTCGTTCAATTGTAGGATGTCGTACATAAAATCACTTAAGTGTTAAGGCAACAATAGTGGAAACGGCCTTGAAAAATGAAATTTGAATTTGATTAAAGATTGATTGGAATCGGGTGTTACTGATGAGCCTGGGGAAATAGAGTTTAGATCTATCAGTTAAATTCCGTCACAATATTAATACTTGTTTTTTCAATAAGCAAAATTTTTTGCCTGAAACCCGCAGCCAACCTGTATTTTGAGGCGTTGCGCCCTGATAATCCTTACTGCACCAGTGTCGGACCAAGGCGCCCTGCTTCATAGTCTGCAATATTCTGAAAGGTGACCTGCGCAATTTTCGTCAGGGCTTCGTCTGTAAAAAAGGCCTGGTGTGCTGTGATTAATACATTTGGAAAGGACATCAGGCGCATGATCTGATCATCCGAAATGATGTCTGCAGACAGGTCACGGAAAAAAAGTTTATCCTCCTGCTCGTAAACATCGAGTGCCAGGTTGCCAATATGCCCGCTCTTCAAACCTTCTATAACTGCGGAAGTATCAATTAACGCACCGCGCCCGGTGTTTACAATCATCACACCTGTTTTCATTGTTTTGATGCTTTCTTTGTTGACCAGGTGTTTTGTTTTTTCGTTAAGAGGACAATGGAGGGAAATAATATCTGAATTAGAAAACAGCTCATCCAGGGGCACAAATTTCAGATCAGCATTTTCCAGTTCAGGGTTTGCTATCAGATCAAATGCAAGAATCCTGCACCCGAAACCCAACATATTTTTTGCAAAACATTGACCGATTTTACCCATACCCACAACGCCGACTGTTTTGCCGTGCAGATCGAAGCCGAGAAGATTCACGAGGGAAAAGTTCCCGTCACGGACACGGTTATAAGCCTTGTGCGTTTTCCTGTTTAAGGTAAGGATCAGCGCGACGGTATGTTCTGCAACTGCATACGGCGAATACTCGGGTACTCTTGCCGTTTTTATACCTGCAGCATTTGCCGCTGCAATGTCTACGTTATTAAATCCGGCACAACGTAGCAGCAGTAGTTTTATACCGAGCCGCTCCAGCTTGTGCACAACAGTGGCGTTCACCTGGTCATTTACAAATACACATATTGCGTCTGAGCCTGAGGCTAGTTCCGCGGTATCGGGCTGAAGTGATACGTCGAAATAGACCAGTTGATGATTCTGGTTGTATTTATCAAAATATTGCCGATCATAGGGTTGCGTGGAGAAGAATGCAATTTTCATATGGTCAAATTAGTGTATAAAGCCGTTTAACCAGCTGATTTCTGCCTGATAGTTTATATTTGCGGTCTTTTTAAGATCGGGATATGTTTAACAAACGCACAAAGATTAAGGATTTACTTAGCTGGACGCCAGATGGCCAGGAAGTTACCGTCATGGGTTGGGTTCGCTCATTCAGAAATAACCAGTTCATTGCGTTGAATGATGGTTCTACCAATCAGAACCTTCAGGTGTTTGCTGAATTAGGAAAATTTGATGACCAGTTATTGAAGCGTTTTACCACCAGTGCATCATTAAAAATACAGGGTCACCTGGTTGCTTCGCTGGGTAAGGGACAAGTGATGGAGCTGAAGGCTGATCATATTGAAGTGCTGGGTGATTCTGACGGTGAAGCATATCCGTTGCAACCTAAAAAACATAGCCTGGAATTTTTGCGAGAGATAGCTCACCTCAGATTCAGGACAAATACATTCAGTTCGGTATTTCGCATTCGTCATTCTCTTGCCTTTGCCGTCCACCAGTTTTTTAATGATAAAGGGTTTGTGTACCTGCATACGCCCATCATCACAGCAAGTGATGCCGAAGGTGCAGGAGAAATGTTCAGGGTTACTACGCTTCCGTTTGACAACCCCCCGCGCAATGAAGACGGAACAGTAAATTTTACCGAAGATTTTTTTGGCAAGAGCACCAACCTTACGGTGAGTGGCCAGCTTGAGGGAGAGCTTGGCGCAACGGCGCTGGGAGAAATTTATACGTTCGGACCAACTTTCCGTGCAGAGAATAGTAACACCTCCCGCCACCTGGCTGAATTCTGGATGATTGAACCCGAGATGGCTTTTTTTGATCTGGAAGACAACATGAATCTTGCAGAGGAATTTATTCATTACCTGATCAGCTATGTAATGAAGAATAATCCCCAGGATCTTGAATTTTTATCTCAGCGTCTTACTGAAGAAGAAAAACAATTGCCGCAGGATAAAAGAAGCGAGATGACCTTGCTTGAGAAACTGGCATTTGTAAATGATAATGTTTTTGAGCGCATCACTTATACAGAAGCCGTGGATATTCTCCTCAATTCTCCGGCGTATAAAAAGAAAAAATTCCAGTATGAAGTAAAGTGGGGTATCGACTTGCAGAGTGAACATGAACGTTACCTCGTTGAAAAACATTTTAAGAAGCCAGTAATAGTTACAAATTATCCGAAGGATATCAAGGCATTTTATATGCGCCAGAATGATGACGGAAAAACCGTCGCTGCGATGGATATACTTGCACCCGGTATCGGAGAGATCGTTGGTGGTTCACAACGTGAGGAGCGTATGGATAAGCTGGTGGAACGTATGGAACAGATGCACGTTCCTGCCGATGAACTTTGGTGGTATCTCGATACGCGCAGATTTGGTACGGTACCGCACGCTGGTTTTGGTCTGGGCTTCGAACGTATGGTGCAATTTGTTACGGGCATGACAAATATCCGCGATGTAATTGCGTTCCCCCGCGCACCGAAACAAGCAGAATTCTGATTTAACCGTGAATCGAACAGATCGGTATATGTGAGTGAAACACCAGGTCTGCCGTATGGCTTTTCTGAAAAAGTGTTTCCAGGAGAGAATGCTTTTTGGGAATATTAATTATCAGGTCCAGGTTGTTTTTTTCCGCGAAATCATGGATGCCTTTTTCAAAATCGGCATTATCTATAAAATGATATTCAGGATTCAATTGATCAAGTGCCTGGTGGAGATGAAAATTCTCTGAGAGCGTCTCTGGTTTAAAATTCTTTTCCTCTTTATCAATATTTAATACAAATAGTTTTGCTCCAAAGACGGTACAAATTTCTTTTACATAATTTACCGGCAGCGTTTCTTTTACAGATTTGAGGTCAACAGCCAGGCCAATTTTTTCTATCTTCCTGTATTTCGCACCGGGAGGTACAACAATAACAGGGCATCGCAATGTTTTTATAGCGCTTAGTGTATTACTTCCCAGGAAAACTCTTTCTAATCCTCCGGAGCCGCGGGTTCCCATTACAACAGCGAAAGGATGTATATCTGATACAGCGGCTTCCAATTCTTCATTTACCATACCCTGTGCGCAAACTGATGTTATCTCCTGTGTTCCGGGATTAACCCGTTCAAGTCCGGCGGTTAATTCTTTCAGGTGATCTTCACTAATTTTTTTCAACTCCTCATAGGGCATCGTGATCATCGGGATCTCACTCATCGATACGGGTAATTGAAACGCGTGAAATAATACCAGCTGTGCACCCAGTTGGTTTGAAAGTTCGGCTGCGTAGTGCAAGGCATTTATAGAAACAGGTGAAAAGTCGGTTGGAACCAGAATCTTTTTCATTGCTTGCGAGGTTGGAGGAACAAGTTAATCATAACCCGCAAGATTTCACATTTATTCAATGTTGTGATTTGGTTTTTGCTGGTAGATCCTGATCCGTCGGGCTACGTCTTCACGCACATTGAGATAAAACAGATTGAAATCTCCGATATGGTAGTTCTTCTGGAAGTAAAAAACACCTCCCTTGAATTTCGGTTTGGAGATCCAGAGCGCATTTCCTGCAACTACAGTACTGTTGGGATGCTCTGCGATCGAGTTAAATTTATAAAGTATTGCTCCTTTATGTAAATCTCTGGTGGCGACCTCGGTCCCCGGCGTCCATGTTACCGGATTGGTAGTGATAAGACTGGTGTCTTCATTTGATACACCATTTTTCAGGTAGCCGTTACGGTAAGTTCTCCAGGAAGTAATACATCCCGTGGAAAGACTATCCTGGCACGGTGGTATCGAGGTATAAAAATTTTTTTCTACAGGCATTCCTACGAGGTAAGCACAAACGAGTTGTGATCGCAGTGGTTTGTCTTCAAAAAATTCTTTGATCAATTTTTTTGCATGCGTGGTGCCCTGGCTATGTGATGCTATTATGATGGGTCTACCATGATTTAAACTATCGAGGTAATATTGAAATGCAGCACGAACGTCATTATATGCAAAATCAAATGCATTTTGCCTGGTCGTTGAATCTTTTTCGTAATACATCTGCAGGTACGCCTGGCGGTAACGCGGTGCATATACTTTGCAACTTGCATTAAATATACTTGCCTGGTAAAGAATGCTGCTTCGGTCTGTTTTGTTGTTTATGAATTCATCTTCCAGAGGAGCATTTGTAAGATGAATTTCATTTTTCCCTGTAAATGTTGTGGGATGAATAAAAAACACATCAGCTGAAGTATCCCCTGGAATGGAGTGAAGCGGAATAGGTACGCTGTCAGATGGATCCACTTTTAAGGGGTGGGCTGCCCAGTATTTGAGGTTGGAGTAATCCGGTCCTGCGTGTTTTATTGTTTTCAATGGCGTGTATTGCGTAGCTACCTGTTGGGAGCAGGATAAAAAAATAAAGGTTATTACAGTGGGGGTGATGTATTTTAAAAATGGGGCTACAGGCAACACGCAAGTTTTCTTTATACTCAAAAATATGTTTTGTAATTTTTCCCGATAATTAAAGATACCATGAATATACCAGTGGTTGACCTCTCACAATTTCTTTCAGGAACTGTTAACAATCGGAAGGCTTTTTCTGAAGAGCTTGGAAAAGCGTATGAAGAAGTGGGTTTTGTGGCTGTCAAGAATCATGGAATTTCAGAAGATCTTATCAGGCGATTGTATGAGAATGTGCAGATTTTTTTCTCCTTACCATTAGAAAAGAAGAAAAAATATGAAATTCCAGGGCTTGCTGGTCAAAGGGGATATACATCTTTTGGAAGAGAACATGCAAAGGGTAGCCAGGCGCCGGATCTTAAGGAATTTTTCCAGTACGGACAAACGGTTGCGGGCGATTCTGAGTTTGCGGAAGAATATCCTGATAATGTAGATGTCAACGAAGTCGAAGATTTTAATGCGTCTTTTTTTGAATCTTATCGGGCGTTTGAAAAATCCGGGAGTGCATTGTTACAGGCGATTTCTATTTACCTGGGACTGAATGAAGATTATTTTGCAGCACCTATAGAAGAGGGTAATTCGATATTGAGGGCAATACATTATCCTCCAATCACAGCTGAGCCCGCTTCAGCGATCCGGGCAGAGCAGCATGAAGACATTAACCTGATTACACTGCTTGTCGGGGCGTCCGCGGAAGGATTACAGATTTTGACAAAACAAAATGAATGGGTGCCGGTGACTGCACTTCCCGGACAAATTGTAGTGAACGTAGGAGATATGTTACAGAGATTAACTAATAATAAATTAAGAAGTACTACCCACCGGGTGGTTAATCCTCCTCGTGATTTGTGGCATACTTCCAGATTTTCAATTCCTTTTTTTCTTCACCCGAAAAGTGGAATGTCTTTGGCTTGCCTCGAAAGTTGTATCGATGAAAATCATCCAAAGGCATATCCTGATTGTACAGCAGGAGAATACCTGGACGAGCGACTG
Organism: Pollutibacter soli; assembly: GCA_029269725.1. Classification (GTDB taxonomy): domain Bacteria; phylum Bacteroidota; class Bacteroidia; order Chitinophagales; family Chitinophagaceae; genus Pollutibacter; species Pollutibacter soli. The sequence continues at coordinate 117,595 of JARJHS010000002.1, forward strand.
AGAGAGATCGGGTTAAAAAAATAATTTTACTGACGAGAAGTGCGGCAGATTTATGTGTGCTTTATTATATAAATATTTGTTGCAAGGTTGGTTCTGCTTCGTCATATCCCATTTCTGCAGGCAGTATTTCTGCACAGTATTTCTGCCTTTGGCGGACCGCAGGGTCATCTCGGTATGATGATGAAAACTTTTGTTGAAAAAAGAAAGGATCTTACCCAACAGGAGCTTCTTGATTTCAATGCTTTTTGCCAGCTACTTCCCGGAGCTTCCTCTACACAGATACTGACATTGATCGGGTATAAAAGAGGCGGCTTGCCACTGGCTATAATTACATTGGTGATCTGGGTATTGCCGGCTGCAATCATCATGGGCGCTTTATCGTTTTTGATCCGCTATTTTGATAACAGAAATATTGAAAATAATATTTTCAGATTTATTCAACCCATGGCCGTTGGGTTTCTTGCCTTTGCGGCATTCCGTGCATTTACTATAGTTGTCAGAAACAGAATTTCACGGGTGATCATGGTGTTCAGCATGATTATCACGTATATGTTTTTTAATAATCCAGTCATTTTTCCTATAGTAATAGTTGTCGGAGGTGTAGCTTCTAATTTTACTGAAAGAAGGGACAGGCAAAAGGAAATAGTTCCGGTCAGGAAAGTGAAGTGGGCGAATATTGTAATCTTCTTTTTTATATTTCTATTGAGCGGAACGCTTTCTGAAATTTCCCGCAAGCAGGAGTGGCCGAAACGTGCGCCCTTTAACTTGTTTGAGAATTTATACAGGTTTGGAAGTATAGTTTTCGGCGGTGGCGATGTTTTGATTCCAATGATGTATGAGCAATATGTGGTTCGTCCAAATACCGAACGTGTTCAACTAAGAAACCCCAATGTAATTCGAATAAACAGAGATGATTTTCTCACCGGTGCAGGTATGGTGAGAGCGATACCAGGTCCTGTTTTTTCAATTGGCGCCTACACCGGAGGGTTGGCGATGCGGAACATGGGAATAGGTTATCAGATGCTGGGTTGTGTTATTGGAATTGTTGCGCTTTTTTTACCCAGCGCACTTTTGGTGTTATTTTTTTATCCTGTCTGGCATAACCTGCATCGGTACACAGCAGTTTATCGATCTTTAAAGGGGATCAATGCAGCAATCGTGGGAATTATGGCGGCTTCAACTTTTTATCTTACCAAGGACCTTTCGCTGGCTGGTATTGTGGATGGGCGTGCTCTAAGTTTTCTGAATGTTGGCGTAATTTTCGGAACCTTCCTTTTTTTAATGTTTACTAAACTGCCAGCGCCCTTTATTGCTGGATTGTGTTTGTTATTGGGTTGGATTTTTTAGAGTTTTATAATAGCTGTTTCTCTCAATTTCTTCTTTTACAACATCAGGAACCAGGTATCGAATTGATTGGCCACTTTGTATCATGGTTCTCACTTCGGTTGCCGATATCTGCAACATCGGCGCTTTTAATACTGTTGATTTTACAGGGAGATCAGTTCTTACAGGGAAGCCCGGTCTGGTGTAAACATAGATGGGATACCTCTCCATAATCAGCTGTGCGTTTTTCCATTTATCAAGGTTTTGAAAACTATCACTTCCCATAATAATTACGAAGTGGTGATCCCAGTATTTTTCTTCGAGGTAGGTGAGGGTGTCGATGGTATAGGAAGGCTTCGGTAAGCGAAACTCGATATCCGAAGTTTTTAATTTTGATTCGCCTTCAATGGCAAGGTTTACAAGAAACAGCCGATGGTATTCATTAAGCAAACCATGGTTTGGTTTGAATGGATTCTGTGGAGAAATGACGAACCAAACCTGGTCGAGGTCAGAATTTTGTTGTATAAAATTGGCTATGATGAGATGGCCGTGGTGGATGGGATTAAATGAGCCAAAATAGAGTCCGATTTTCATAAAAAGTTGATAATCAACTATATAATGTTTTAAATCTCTACAATTATTTTGTTCGCTTCGTTTATTCTTAAACTAACCTGGTAGCCGGCTACCGTTATTGAGATAGGGTCTCCCAGCGGAGCAATTTGCTTAATGCTTACATGTTCGCCTGGAATAAAGCCCATCTCCATAAGTTTTAGGAATATCTCATCTTCTTCAACATGGTTGATTACTGCTACCTGACCAATCTCCAGCTCTGATAATTTCTTCAGCATAGATTTTATATTTCCGGCTTATAGCCGTTCACTTGAGAGGGTTAAATTTACATCGCATGCCGAATATTCAGTTTAATTATTTGATACCGGTTCCAGAACTTCTTCATCGCAGGGAGTTAAAATCTTTTCTGAAAAAGATGGCCAGTAGCGAGAAGTATTCGCTGATCAGCCTTCAGGTTATCTTTTGTAATGACGACTACTTATTGAAGATGAATCAGGAGTTTCTTGGGCATGATTACTATACTGATATTATCACATTCCCCCTTAGTAAACCTGGCGAACCCATCGAGGCTGAGTTGTACATCAGTGTGGATCGGACCCGAGACAATGCTTCCGCTCTTGGAGTGTCCAGATCCAGGGAATTGCACCGGGTAATATTCCATGGATTACTTCATCTGCTGGGCTACAAGGATAAGTTAAAAACTGACCAGGATACCATGAGGGTAAAAGAAGATTTTTACCTTGCCCGTTATAAAATGTAAATGTTCCACGTGAAACAATTGACTGGTTTAATAGTATTTATTCTTTTCGTATCTATAGCAAGTGGACAAGGGACAATGGAGTTAGAGGACCGTCTATTTGTGGTGAATGAAAAACGAGTTGAGAAAATTGACGAATACCTTGATCAATTTGTTTTTATTAACAACCTTGATAAGGAAGAACAGGAATTGTTCTATTGGGTCAATGTACTTAGAGCAAATCCTGGGCTGTTCCTCGAAAAATATGTTCGTCCATTTCTTGAGCAGTTTCCAGAAGCCAGGGGCGGAGCATCACGGTCGCTAATTTCCGACTTAAAGAATCAGCCGTCTCTTCCTCTGATGGAACCGAGAAAAGATTTGAGTGATATCAGTCGTAAACACACGAGAGACCTTGCGATCAACACAAACGGCATTTCACATTCCTCCAGCGACGGTAAGTCGTTCGCACAGAGAATGGCGGCAGAAGGAATTACATGTGCCGGGGAGAATATCCTCATTGGGAAAAGTGACGCCTTGAAAGCAATCATTTTATTGTTGATAGATGAAGGTGTGGCCAACCGCGGCCATAGAAAGGCTCTCCTCAATTCCGGTTTTAATTTAATCGGTGTTTCAATTTACCCTCGCAAAGATGGGCAATACATCCTCGATCAGCTTTTTTCCTGTAAATAACATGTTTCACGTGGAACACTTCAAACTGATTTCCAAACTTCAGTGGAAGGAATTGTAATTTTGCGCCATGTTTCCTGAATACGATGTGATTGTTGTTGGTGCCGGCCATGCCGGATCAGAAGCCGCAGCTGCCGCTGCCAATATGGGATCAAGAGTTCTCCTGATTACCATGAACCTGCAAACTATTGGCCAGATGAGCTGCAATCCGGCCATGGGGGGTATTGCTAAAGGACAGATTGTGAGGGAAATAGATGCTTTGGGAGGCTATTCCGGCATTGTCACCGATGAAACCATGATTCAGTTCCGCATGCTTAACCGCTCGAAAGGGCCAGCTATGTGGAGCCCGAGAGCACAAAGCGACCGTATGTTGTTTGCCCAGAAATGGAGGGAAATGCTGGAGCAAACGTCAAATGTTGACTTCTACCAGGATATGGTTCGGGAACTTATCGTGAAAGATGGACGTTGCCGCGGCGTGAAAACAGGTTTGGGTCATGAGATTCTTTCGAAAGCTGTGGTATTAACTAACGGAACCTTTCTCAACGGCATTATTCATATTGGCGAAAAGAACTTCGGCGGTGGACGAATGGCAGAAAAAGCAGCAACCGGCATTACTGAACAACTGGTTTCACTGGGTTTTGAAAGTGATCGTCTTAAAACAGGCACACCTCCTCGTATTGATGGGCGAAGCCTCGATTATTCAAAGATGGAGGAACAGCCTGGCGATGAAGAAGTTACAGGTTTTTCCTACATAGGCAAACCCGCACTCGCGGGCAAAAAACAGCGCAGTTGCTGGATAACATATACTGACCGGAGCGTTCATGATACACTGAAAACAGGATTTGAGAAGAGTCCTATGTTTGCCGGAAGGATTGATGGGATAGGTCCCAGGTATTGTCCAAGTATTGAAGACAAAATTAACCGGTTTGCTGAGCGGGAAAGGCACCAGCTTTTCATAGAACCGGAGGGATGGAATACCATCGAAATCTATGTAAACGGCTTTTCCACCTCTTTACCCGAAGATGTTCAATATAAAGCCCTTACCCAGGTCCCGGGATTCGAGAATTGCCGCATGTTCAGGCCGGGTTATGCTATCGAGTATGATTATTTCCCGCCAACCCAGCTGAAATATTCGCTGGAAACAAGACAATTGTCGGGTTTGTTTTTCGCTGGCCAGATCAATGGCACGACTGGATACGAAGAAGCTGCGTGCCAGGGACTTATGGCAGGAATCAATGCACACCAATACGTGACCGAAAGGGATCCGTTGATTCTTAAGAGAAGCGAAGCATATATTGGAGTACTTATCGACGACCTGATCAGTAAAGGGACGCAGGAGCCTTACCGTATGTTCACTTCCAGGGCTGAATTCAGAACCTTGTTAAGGCAGGATAATGCGGATCTGCGCCTGACTTCGGTCAGTCATTCACTTGGTCTCGCTTCTGATGAAAGGATGGCCAAAGTATCAGCTAAACAAGGGACGGTAGCAAGACTTAAGTTGCTGTTCAACGAAATAACACTCCAACCTGAAGAAATCAATAACTACCTGGATTCGAAAGGCTCAGCACCGTTACAACAAAAACAAAAGCTGTCCCAGTTAATTCTTCGTCCGGAAATTTCAATTGAAGATCTCCTCAGGAACGTGGACTCAATTAAAGTCCAACTGGATGGAGTCGATAACGAAGCAATTCAGCAGACAGAAATTCAGCTCAAATACCAGGTTTATATAGACAAAGAAAAAGAACTCGTCACCCGGATGAGTAGTCTGGAAGATTTGGAAATTCCCGGCAGTTTTGATTATTCAAAGGTTCAGGCCATCAGCAATGAAGCAAGGGAAAAACTCTTCACAATAAAACCACGCACCCTGGGTCAGGCTTCAAGGATATCAGGCATCAATCCCAGCGATGTGCAGATCCTGATGGTTTATATGGGTAGATAGCACGCGATATTTTTGATAAAAAACCCCATAATATATTGTTTTTCAGCATTATATGTGATGCTGAAATTTCTAATTTTTTTGTACCGGATTTTCGTTTACATTAATGTGACAATTTCGTCGGAAATCAGCCGATCTGTTCCCTTCCCCCAATAAATCTTTCATCCCCAAAAAATAAAAATTCATTTCATGAAACAGGCTTGGTATGCTCTTAAAGGTCTAAGTATGATTGGCTGCTTTATTTTCCTGAATAGCTGCGGCCAGGAAGTAAAAGAGGTAAGTCAAACGGAAACTGAATTAAAAGAAGATTCGGCCGCAGCGCAATTGAATAGAGGTAAATACCTTGCTACCCATGTAATGCTTTGTACTGATTGCCATGGCTACCGCGACTTCGAAATCTTTGCAGGACCAGTAACTCCGGGAACAGAAGGTGTTGGTGGTGAACGTTTTGGCCCGGAAATGGGTTTGCCAGGAATAATTTATTCGAAAAATATTACCCCAACGGGCCTTGCAGGTTGGACAGATCACGATTTGATTACGGCGATCACTTCAGGTAAAACGAAAAAAGGCGATACGCTATTTCCGGTGATGCCATATTTCGCCTATTCCCAGATGCAGAAGCAGGATCTACTTGATATTATCGCGTACGTGAAAACTTTCAAGCCATTACCGGATACCGTCAAAGCCAGGCAATTGTTTATTCCGATCGCAGCAGCTGTGCCTCAACTGCCTCCACCATTCACTGGCGGACTTGCAGTCGACACCACAGACCCTGTAAAATACGGCCAGTACCTGTTGACGATGGCCTCATGTTCGGATTGCCATACCCCGATGGTGAAAGGTGCATTTGACATGACGAAATTTGTATCGGGTGGTCGCGAATTCAAATTGCCCGGATTTACTGTCCATTCTGCGAATATTACACCGGATTCGGCTACGGGCATCGGATCATGGACAGAGTCCATGTTTTTAGATAAGTTCCGTGAGAATGCTGCGCTTGCAGTCTCCAAAAACAAACCCGGCAAATCAAACACCATCATGCCTTGGGAAGCCTATGCGGGAATGAAAACCTCAGATCTGAAAGCCATTTATGCTTTCCTGAGAACAGTAAAACCAATTTCTCATAAAGTGGATAAATGGCCTGGTTTATAGTTGGCTAAAAAACGGTGTCATTAAAATAAATGACACCGTTGAATTTTTTGCAGAATGAAATTAAGCTGCTTCGATTTTCATACCCGGGGTTGCATGTTCATGGCTTGTAATAACATCGGCAAATAACCTGTTCAATCCTTTCTTTATCCAATTGCCCGATAGTTTCCTTTCATCTGATAACCACCCTGAGATTTCTGCCTTGCTCATTCCTTTATAAATCCATTCTTCGATAATCATCCTGTTTGCGCCATCAATGTGCATCATCTGTGCAGCATCCATTAATTCCGTCATGTCAGCTGCTGTAATCGCGTGGTAGAATTCGCTAATCAACGTTTCCAGCCTGTTCATATAAATCAATACTGAACCCATGAACTCAGAATAAACCTGCTGGATGCTGAAACCGGTGGCAGCATGATAAGCTTCTGTTCCCGGCTGCATATAACTGCTGATATATCCAGATAAACGCTCACTGATTCCATTCACTCTCTGAATTTCAGCATCCATCAGGCTCACCATGTATGGTGCGTGCAGCACCAGCACAGGTAACACATGCGTTTCGTCTATTGTCGATTTCCTGTCAGTTACATTTAATACTTTCTTCAACAGGGTAACAGATTTCATTCCTTCCTGTGTGGAAGAAAAATCGGTTTCCTGAATGATAATCCCCGTTTCGAATAACCAGGTCCTCAAACCTTTGTGAATCCGGTTAATTATTCCTGTCTTTTCCATTTCCTTTCTTTTAATTCTTTTCCTTTTTCCGTGTACATATATAGACGTAACACAAAAACAGATGTTACACTGAGGTTGCTTTTTAAACCTTTTTCGGCAACGGTTTCACACCTGTGGTCAGTTCGCCGGATAAGCGGAATCAGTTGTTAACTGATTTTACAAAAACAATGAATTGCCAACACAAAATTGCTTCGCGATGAATAAGAAATCTATCACTCAAGTGTTGAAATGCCTCACCAAAATTGTGATTGTTACTGCTGTTTAAACGCTGGTCTTATGAAAATAATCATAACCGGACATAAGTGTACGATATCGTACACTTCATTATTTCGTGTATTCGTTAGCGTTATGCTCCGGATGATTGATTTTCAAGTTTGAGGAGAATGCTTACCGCGCGTATCTCGTGATAGGAAAACTCGTCGCCAAGCTTTTCCTTTATTACTTTTAGCCCAGGCTCTGTAGTGTTTTCAAAAACCTCTCGAATCAGCTTGTGTTTCTCTTCCGAAACAAAATCGGTGATCTGAGTTTCGCCGGTGGGCAGGTATTCAAGAAGGTGTTTGTAAATCGTCTCTATCGTAAAACTTCTTTCCAAAGCTATTTCGTCTATGGATTTTCCTTCACGAAACAATGCAAGACTGATTGCAGGAGAACTTACTTTACCAGCAGTTGAAGTTTTTGATTTAACGAAGCTTTCATTTGCTGACACCGATTCAGCAACGATCGGTTTTTCGGGTATGCTACACTGTTGTACAATAGCCAGCAGTTCATCGTGACTAATTCCTTTTAGAAAACCTTCCGCCAGCTTTTGAACCTGCGTGAGTTGATGAATTTTTAACCGGACACTGAGTTGCAAATTTTTCAAAGCCCTTGATGCAAGGCCCAGTCTTTTTTTGGAATTTGAGAGATGGATCTGCCCTGAAAGTTCGGTATCTATTTCACTGTAAAAATTATTAAACCATCCGGCACCGGCCACGACTCTTCGATGCAACTCCTCATGACCTTCCGACGCAGGCTTTTGAAAAATCCTGGCAAGCTGCCGCTGAAAGGCATTGCCGGTATTTTTTTGCTCGGCAAACTTTTTTTCTATGACTTCGATATCTGTTAATTCCTCAGATTCCGGAATGAGAAGTTCCTTAAGTTCATCTACAATGCCTGAGGCAAGAGCGTGAAGCTTTTCAACTTCAAAAACCTTTATCATTGTTCTCCTGATAAAAAGCTTTTGATCTTCAAGCAATATTTCTTTAAGAGCTATTTCGTTTGAATTTCCGGAACTGAATTCAATAACACGCTCGTCTGTCTGGATGGCAGATGCAGGAATTTTCGTTTTTAAAATCAATCCTTCAAGTCCGGTCATCCTGCTTAATGCAACATAAACCTGGCCGGCTGAAAATGAATGCCCAGCGTCGACAATTGCTTTTTCAAAGGTGAGTCCCTGGCTTTTGTGTATAGTGATCGCCCACGCAAGCCGAATCGGGAATTGCTCAAAGCTGCCCAGTTCCTCTTCTTCCAGTATATTCTTCTCTTTGTTCAGTTGGTACCTGATGTTCCGCCAAACTTCCTTTTCTACTTCAATCTCAACACCTGTATCGGGAAATCTCACAAAAACTTTTCCATCTTCAATGCGGCTGATTCTTCCGATTTTTCCATTGTAATATTTTCTCGTCTCACCCTTATCATTTTTGATGAACATGATCTGCGCACTTTCTTTCAGCAACATGTCAGGATCAACGGGGTAAGATTTTTCAGGAAAATCTCCTTTGATCTTAGCTTTGAAATAAACTTCCGGGCTATCAATCGCATTGATAGCACTTCGGTTGATAATATCAACTCTTGCATTATGTGTGGTCAAGGTGATATAAGGATCCGAAACATCAGGAATAAATCCGGGATGATATCGGCTATGCAATAAGGAAAACTCTTCCTCCCCTGCCCTGTTGTTCCTGATTGCATTTAATAGCTGAATAAACGCAGGATTATTCTGCCGGTAAATTGTTTTGAGTTCGAGATATAAGGGGGTTTGTTCCTGAATCACATTTGCATCGAAGAAAAAAGAACTACGGTAATATTTTTTAAGAATGGACCATTCCTCGTCATTGACCACGGGCGGAAGCTGAAACAAGTCACCAATATAAATTACCTGTACTCCGCCAAAAGGTGTTTTCATATCCTGCCTGATCCATCGAAGTACAAAGTCCATTGCATCAAGAAGATCAGCTTTTACCATAGAAACTTCATCAATGATCAGGGTGTCCAATTCCCTGATCAGTTCCTTTTTCTTCAAACTGAATCGATGGTTTCCAACGATGGTTTCAGGTGTCAGAATTTTTATACCGGAAAAATCTGCACCCGCGAGAATACCTGAAATAAATATTCCAGGCGGAAGCTGAAAAAATGAATGAATGGTAACGCCTCCCGCATTGATCGCAGCAACACCAGTAGGTGCTACAATGGCAATCTTTTTAGCTGTAGTCTGCGAAATATGCCTGAGAAAGGTTGTTTTGCCCGTTCCTGCTTTACCCGTTAAGAAAATATGACGGTCAGATTGTTGCACGAAACTCACCGCCAGCTCAAATAACCTGTTTTCCTGCATTTCTTCCATACCCGGAAAATTAGCGGATCAAAATGAGATGGAGATGGTATAATGACGTCGCCAGCAGTTTTTTTAACAGGATTAATTCGTTTATTTATCGATTGCTCTAACTGTGTAACCTTCTTTTCGAAGTAATTCAATAACACCTTCTTTACCGGGAAGATGTCCCGCCCCTACCGCAAAAAACGTGGGTTCTTTTTTCATCGCTTTCTCCATGATGGAGATCCAGTTGCGGTTACGATCAACCAGTAAAATATCTTCAAACCCTGCAATATCGGGTGACGAAGAAATGGCGTTACCTAAAGCGTCAAGATCTTTGGCTTTATAAGATTCGGTCATTTTCGAAAATTCTTTTTTCTGTTCCGAGAAATTCCGGGACATTTCCAATATCATTTTAATCTCAGCGGAATCAGGGATTTTATCAAACACAGCAAACTGATCCTCCAGCTTTTCGAGCCCATACACCTCCTTTTTCTGTGCCTTTGCCATTTCCACAAAATTCTGTTCATAAGACTCCACGCCTGTGCATGGTAACACTTTCATGTACATGATGCTCAGCAAAGTGAATGGTTTCATTTTATTGAACATCATTAATGGCATCCCGATAGAATCCTTCATAAATTTTTCCAGCTCCGTATATTCTTTATCAGTCATCAGGTCTTTCAGCGAACCGGTTTTCATCATAGACAACTGAAGCGTTTTCATATTCATTGAGGGATCGTCCATATCAATCTCCAGAAACAAAGTCTTCGATTTTGCGAAGCTGTTTTTAATAGTTTCACTCATACTATAATCTGCAGGGCAAATCATATGTATGGTACCATACAGATATGATGGGGCTGATAATCCGGGACCGGTTATTTCCCATAGCAAAGATTTTTCAGCCGGCAGTTGCTGGCCGAAAACAAGGTTCCCACACAAAGTGAAAATTCCGATCAGTATTGCGTTTAATTTTTTCATATTGAATATTAATGGCCGAGATATTTTATCAATCGATCCACAGCCAATTCTAAAGTTTCTTTTTTCTTTGAAAAACAGAATCTTAAAATTCTTTTTTCGGTACTGTCCTGGTAAAATGCGGAAACCGGGATTGTAACTACTCCCGCTTCTTTTGTAAGCCTTAATGCGAGATCCTTATCTGGCTCATCCGAAATCCGCTCATAAGTGCCGCATATGAAATAGCTTCCGGAAGAATGCAAAAGATTAAAATCAGTTGCACGCATAAGATTAATAAAGTAGTCGCGATTTTCCTGCATTTGTTGCGAGAGTTCAAGATAAACTGCATGATTTTTTAAAAATGAAGCAATTGCCACCTGTGTTGGTGTAAAAGCTGAAAAAGCGTTGAACTGATAGATCTTCCTGAATTCGGTGGTGAGTTCTGCCGGAGAAATACAATAACCAAGTTTCCAACCCGTACAATTGTAGACTTTGCCAAACGAGTAGCACACAAAACTTCTTGCAAACAATTCAGGATATCGTAAAACACTCTCGTGTTGTTTTCCATCAAACACCAGGTGTTCATATACTTCGTCACTCACCACATAAATCCCGGTTCCTTTCACCAATGCAGAAAGCTGCTGCAGATCAGATGCGGAAAGAATCGATCCCGTCGGGTTATGCGGTGTGTTTATTACGATTGCCCGGGTCTTTTCCGTGATTGCTGATTTTACTGAGTTCCAATCGATTCTGAAATCAGGAATGCTTAAAGGAATTTTTATGGGCACTGCTTTATTAACGAGAATGTTGGGAATATAACTATCATAAGCCGGCTCAAATACGATTACTTCATCACCAGGTTGTAATATGGCAGTGAGAGCGCAGTAGATTGCACAGGTGCCGCCGGGAACAATAGTAATTTCTGAATCGGGATCTACCGAAAGACTATAAAGGAAATCCACCTTTTCGGCTATAGATTCCCGTAACGGCATCCAGCCTGCCATGGGTGCATACTGATTATAGCCATCCGTGATGGCCTTCGCAGCAAGGCAGGCCAGTTCCTGGTTCATCGGAAAATCCGGAAAACCCTGACCGAGATTTACAGCATTATGCTCAATTGCCAGTGCACTCATCACAGTGAAAATAGTGGTACCGGCATCCGGCAGCTTAGAAGAAAAAGAAAGCGGAAGCATCTGATAGTTCAAGAAGACTGCATTGACAGCCTGAGATTTTTGAAAATTTATTTTTTTAAAGCTGGTTTGCTGATGGCTTCGTTTTTCTTGTTGACAGTTTTCTTTTTTCCTTCATCAGTCATGGCCATCGACTGGCGCCTGATCATTGATTTTATTTTTTCAGGTTTGCGAAAACGCAAAGCACTCCAGTCATCATCAATAGCAATTGCAGAAACTGTTTCGTATTCACCGACTCCCTCCTCACTCCACTTAATATCGCGGTTAACATCCGAGCTGTATTTTTTTGAAGTCTTTTTTGGGTAAGCGACCCAGAAAACAGCATCTTCTCCTAATTGTTTTGTAATCAGCGGACCCTGTTTTTTCAGGTCTGCTTTACTTTGTACAAAAAGCATCGCTGCAGAATAACTGCTTTTCTTGTCGATAGTGGTATCAACTTTAGCCTGTTTTTTCATTTCAATTACCAGTGCTTCACATTCTTTCGGCACGCTGATCAACAGTACTTTGTTATGACCTGTAAAACGCAGCTTTTTAATTGTATCAAGCATAAGTTTGATTTCGATTATTTTGAGATTACTGCACTGACTTCGATTTCGACAAGAAATAGTTTATCGATCAGGCTGCTCACCTCAACCATTGTTGCGCAGGGTTTAATGTCTTTGAAATATTCACCGTGTGCAAGACCATATTCCTCCCACCTGGAAATATCTGTCACAAACATACGTGTACGGATAACATCCTTCATTGACGCGCCTGCTTTAATCAGAATTTTTTCAATTTTTGATAATATGTATTTTGTCTGCTCGTAGGCACTGTCTCCACCTACGAGTTGATTATTCTCATCAACAGAAACAGTACCTGTTACTTCCACAATATTGCCGATTTTCACTGCCCTGCTATACCCGACAATGTCCTCCCATTTAGCGCCTGATGAATAATTTATTCTTTCCATTTCCGGTGATTTATTTAAGAAATGATCAGATTCTAAAGCTATTTATTTTTACTGATCTGCGGGTCCGGTCGAAGGCGGTGCCGTAGAATTTCAGGATCAATAAAGCGAAAACATTAATCCCCGGCGAACGAAAATCAGTAATTGGTTGTTATCATCCAGCTCGAAGTTCTTACTTATCTTTCCGGCAAAACAGGATAAAACATATCGCATATGAAAAGATCAGCAACTGCCGTTTGGAACGGCTCAGGCAAAGAAGGAACAGGAAAATTATCAACACAGTCGGGTGTTTTTAAGGATAAAGCTTATTCTTACAGCTCGAGGTTTGAAGAAGGGGAAGGAACGAATCCGGAAGAACTGATTGCGGCAGCCCATGCCGGATGTTTCAGCATGAAACTCAGTTTCGTCCTTGGTGCAGCTGGATTTACTCCTGAAGAAATTCAGACCAAATCCGTAGTTACATTGGAAAATGGCGCCATCACCGAATCTCATCTGACGTTAACGGCAAAAGTTCCGGGCATCAGCGAGGAAAAATTTCAGGAATGTGCTGCTGATGCAAAACAAAACTGCCCGGTCAGCAAAGTCCTTAATTGCAACATTTCACTTGAAGCAACTTTAGCTTAAAAAATAAAAATCCCACAGACTTTCAGGCTTTGGTATAAAACCTGGAACTCTGTGGGTAGTCTAAACGACTATATCTCGGGTGTTTACATCTTACTCCTCGATCACACTTATTAAAGGTATTTTTCCCCCTTATTTCTTTTTACCTCCGCTACATATTCCTTAATCTCCTGCTCTTTCTCCTTCTTGCAGATCAACAGAATATCTTTTGTATCCACAATGATAAAGTCATCCAGTCCCTGGAGTACAAGCAGTTTGTCATTTGACGCGTGAACCATACATTTTGTAGCATCAATTACCATCACATGTTCGCCTGCTACGGCATTACCGAGGTAATCGCGGTCCATATTTTCATATGCTGAATTCCATGTGCCGAGGTCGCTCCACCCAAAACTGGAAGGGATGATGTACACATTATCTGCCTTTTCCATAATTCCATAGTCAATGGATATATTCGTACACTGCGGATAAATTCTTTCGATAGCTTCCTTTTCAGCGGGTGTATTGAACTGGTCTTTTTCGGCATCGAAAACTTCCGCCATCTCCGGAAGATGATTCCGGAAAGCACTCACGATATTTTTTATCTGCCAGACAAATATGCCTGCGTTCCAAAGAAACTCGCCACTGGCAAGGAAAGTCTTTGCCAACTCTGTATTCGGTTTTTCCGTGAAGGTTTTCACCTTGTACACATTGTCACTGGCAGGTTGTTGTTCGAACTGGATGTATCCATATCCAGTATTCGGATAAGTTGGTTTAATCCCCAGCGTGATCAGGGCTTTGTGTTTACTCACAAAATCCAGTGCTTCGAGGCACACTTTTTTAAAACCGGTTTCGTCAAGGATAAGGTGATCAGCAGGAGCACAAATCAAGGCTGCATCGGGATTTACCTGGTTGAGTTTGAAGCTGATGTAGGCGATACACGGAGCTGTATTCTTCCTTGAAGGTTCAGAAAGGATGTTTTCTTTTTTGATTGAAGGGATCTGTCTTTGAACGATTTCCTCGTATTCTTCTGAAGTAACAACAAAGATGTTTTCTTTGGGAATAAAAAGAGCAAATCGATCAAAAGTTGCCTGGATCAGGGTCTTTCCGGTATCAAGGATATCAAGGAATTGTTTAGGATAGCTGCTCCTGCTCATCGGCCAGAAGCGACTTCCGATTCCTCCTGCCATAATAGCCACGTAATGATTTTTGTTCATGTTGGGTTGATCAGTTGATTATTAATTCCTTTTCTCTTTCCTGATATCATTTGAAGGTGTTAGATTAAACCTTCCCTGATGAGGTCATGCAGATGTATAACCCCTTCATAATTTTCCTGTTCTGTAACGAGCAGCTGCGTAATATTATTTTTTCGCATCAAATCGAGTGCCTCCACCGCGAGATCACCGGCGGCGATTGTTTTCGGTCCCGCCGTCATAATATCCTGTGCTTGTATATTTTCGAGTCCGGTCTGCTTCTCCAGCATTCTTCGAAGATCTCCGTCAGTAATGACGCCTTTCAGTTTGTTATTTTCATCGACTACAGCAGTGATTCCCAATCTCTTCTGCGTAATTTCGACAATTACCTGTTTTAATGAACTATCCAACTGAACAGCCGGCTTTTCATTCTGCTGACTTAGGTCGCTTACCAACAGGTATAATTTTTTGCCGAGCGTCCCACCCGGGTGATATTTTGCAAAATCATTGGAACTGAATCCCTTTAGTTCCATCAGGGAAATGGCAAGCGCATCACCCATTACCATCTGAGCGGTGGTACTGGAGGTAGGAGCCAGATTATTGGGACAGGCTTCCTGGCTCACCGTGGTATTGAGTTTGAAATCTGCATTCTTTGCGAGGAATGATTGGGTATTGCCAATCATTCCGATCAGCTTGTTTCCCATATGCCTGATCAAAGGCACCAATACTTTTATTTCCGGGCTTTCACCGCTTTTCGAAATAACCATCACGTTATCATCTGGCTGCACCATACCCAGGTCCCCATGTATGGCATCAGCGGCATGCATGAATATCGATGGAGTTCCGGTACTGTTGAGTGTTGCCACGATTTTCTGACCGATGATCGCACTCTTCCCAATTCCACTCACCACAAGTCTGCCGGGGGATGCAGCGATATGCCTGACCACTTCTTCAAATTCGGGATCGATGAATTGCAGCAAGCCCTGAATGGCTTCTGTTTCCAACTGGATGGTTCTGGTAGCGACAGTCTTGATATCCGAATTTGCCATGAAAATCCCCGCAAAAGTATTATATTAAACAAGAGTAGAACGTCTTTTTGTGCCGAAATAAACCGTGAGTCAATCTGTTAAAGTTCTGTCAAAGGGGCTGTTTTTCGGTATCTTTGTCCGCTTGCCCAAAGGCATACGGAACTGAACAAAATTCATCCATCCGCCCCGTACTTCATTTATAATAATCGTGTGTAAGTAAAGAATTCATGGCAACTGCGAAGAAATCATCCCGGACACCAGGTTCGGGAGCAAAGGTTAAGGCTGCTGAACCAACATCAAAGCAAAAGAAAACCAACGGCAAACTGGCCATCCACCAGGTTCTGAAAGACTATTTCGGATTCGACTCCTTCAAGGGAAACCAGGAGGCAATTATTACCAATCTGCTTTCGGGGAAAGACACTTTTGTAATCAAGCCTACAGGCGGAGGAAAAAGTCTTTGCTACCAGTTGCCTGCCCTGATGAGCGAAGGTTGTGCCATCATCGTTTCTCCGTTGATCGCCCTGATGAAAAACCAGGTCGACCTCGTTCGCAGTTACAGCAGCCAGGATGACGTCGCGCATTTCCTGAATTCTACATTAAATAAAAAGCAAATCGCTGAAGTACATGATGATCTGAAATCGGGGAAAACAAAAATGTTGTATGTCGCACCGGAAACGCTGACTAAACAGGAAAACCTGGAGTTTTTCAGTGATCTGAAACTGTCTTTTTTTGCGGTAGACGAAGCACACTGTATTTCTGAATGGGGTCATGATTTCAGGCCTGAATATCGCAGGCTGAAAGAAATGATGGACCAGATCAATCCCGATGTTCCCATTATTGCACTAACAGCTACGGCTACTCCAAAAGTGCAGAGTGATATCGTAACTACCCTCGGACTCCGGGCTCCAAAAATTTTCATCTCTTCATTTAACAGGCCGAATCTTTACTACGAGATCAGACCAAAAATCAAGAAAGAACAAACAATAAAAAGCATTGTCCGTTTTATTCATGAGTGTCGCGGGAAAAGTGGGATCATTTATACACTGAACAGAAAAACAACTGAAGAGCTTGCTGATATCTTAAAAGCAAACAACATCAAGGCTGTGGCATATCATGCCGGCCTTGATGGTAAACTCCGTGCAGACAGGCAGGATCAGTTTTTAAATGAAGATGTACAGGTTATCGTTGCAACGATAGCATTTGGAATGGGTATTGATAAACCTGATATCCGTTTTGTAATTCACTACAATATTCCCAAGAGCATTGAGAATTATTACCAGGAAACCGGGCGCGCCGGAAGAGACGGTCTCGAAGGAAAATGTTATCTCTACTTTTCACATAAAGATGTTTCCAAGCTGGAACACCTGATGCGCGATAAACCTTTGAGCGAACGTGAAGTCGGGGCTCAGCTGATTGAAGAAACCGTAGCATTTGCTGAAAGTGGTGTGTGCAGAAGAAAAGTACTGATGAATTATTTCGGCGAAGGGTATGAAGATGAGAATTGCGGAAGTTGCGATAACTGCATCAACCCGCGCGAGAAAGTTGAAGCAAAGGATGCAGCGGTAAAAGTGCTGAAGGTAATCAAGCAACTTGATGAAAGATTTGCTACTGATTATGTGGTCAACATCATTATTGGTCGCCTTACTCCACAGAACCAGATGTACCGTCACGATGCGCTTGCACAATTTGCATGTGGAAATGATCAACCTGATCATTACTGGAAATCGTTGATCAGGCAACTCTTACTGGAAGGCATACTCGAAAAAGAAATTGAAGATTACGGTATACTGAAACTTACTTCAAAAGGAAATGCTTTCCTTAAGAAGCCTTCATCATTCATGATCGTTTTAAGCAATCTTTACGAGGAAGCAAACGAAGATGACGACGAAGGAAATGCTGAAGCAGTTGGAACTGCCGCAACGGATGAGCACTTATTTGAAATGCTGAAAGAGCTCCGCAAGAAACTGGCAAAAGAAAAGAAACTCCCACCGTTTGTGATATTCCTGGAGACTTCGCTTGAAGACATGGCCACCCAGTACCCTACTACGATGCAGGAGCTGGAAAAAATAAGTGGGGTAAGTAAAGGTAAAGCATTGCGTTACGGCAAACCGTTTGTAGAGCTGATCAAATCTTATGTTGAAGAAAATGAAATTGTAAGGCCGGATGATTTTGTAATGAAGTCAGTTGTAAATAAAAGTGGTAACAAGGTATTTATCATTCAGCAGGTGGATAAAAAAATGCCTCTGGATACCATCGCAAGAAATAAAGATATGCGCATGGATCAGTTACTCGAAGAAATGGAGACCATTGTTGCGAGCGGAACAAAACTCAATCTCGATTATGCCATCGACCAGATCGTCGATGAAGATGATCAACAGGATATCCTTGATTATTTTAAAAGCTGTGAAACATCCAGTCTTAAAGTTGCCCAGGAAGAACTCGCTGATCTCAACCTGGAATGGGAACAACTCAAGATTATGAGGATAAAGTTTTTGAGTGTGTTCGGCATGTAAGAAGGTTAAACGTAGAACGTTTAACGCTGGCTCCCCTTGAAGCGGTTGGTTACCCTGATGGCAGTGGGTTTAACGTTCCCTGTTGAACGATTAACCCAGGTACTTCATGAGGCGCCTATTTTCCCTGAATATTAAAGCTGATCTATTACTCAACAGCTAACGTTCCACGTTCTACGTTCAACGCTAAACCACCTTATCTCCCTTCACCTGCAACCGATCTATCAAATCAGCAACAAGAGCTGTCCATCCGGTTTGATGATTTGCGCCGAGACCTTTGCCGCTGTCGCCATGAAAATATTCGAAGAATAAAAGAAGGTGTTCGTTGCCGGGTCGGTTGTAGAATGATGCATATTCACCGAAGAGAGGACGATGACCTTTCTTATCTTTTTCGAAAAGTTTGATGAGTCTTCGACTGAGTTCATCAGCTACTTCCTGCAGTGTCATAAATATTCCGCTGCCGGTAGGGCACTCCACGCGGATCTGGTTGCCGTAGAATTCACCATATCTCCGAATGCTCCGAATTATGAGATAATTCATTGGTATCCATACTGGTCCGCGCCAGTTGGAGTTGCCCCCGAAGAAATCACTGGTGCTATCACCCGGATCATAATTAATGGTATACTCTACTCCGTTGATATGAACCGTGTAGGGATTTGCTTCATGAAATTTCGACAAAGCACGGATACCCGTTGGCGAAAGAAATTCTGTTTCGTGCAGTAATCTTGTAAGCAAATGAGCAAGTCTTTCTTTGGGAATCAGCGAAAGCAACACTTCATTGCGGGAACCGTGCTCTTCGTTGGGCCAGAAAAGTTTATTTTTTAATCGATAGTTCTCAAACCAGGTGATGCGCTTTTTAAAGTCGTGGAGTTTATCCATTACTTTTTTCTGGATCACAGAAACCGCAAACATACTGGTTAATCCCACTACTGACTGCGTCTTCAACTGCAATGGAGAATTACCATCAATCGCGAGCATGTCGTAATAGAATTTATCTTCTTCGTTCCACATGCCATGTTCGTTCAGCGCTTCAGCTATGAATACGAACTGTTCAAAAAATTTGGTGGCTGTATCTTCAAATGCATCGTCTTTTGTCGCAATTTCCAACGCGATGTCCAGCATGTTCAATGCATACATCCCCATCCATGCAGTGCCATCTGCCTGTTCGAGGAATACCTGGCCCTGCAATTGTGAGCTGCGATTGAATACACCTATATTATCAAGGCCGAGGAAACCTCCTTCAAACATGTTGTTACCATTCGGATCTTTTCGGTTAATCCACCACGTGAAGTTGATGAGTAGTTTCTGGAAAATCTTTTTCAGAAAAACGATATCACCTTTTCCGGATCTTTCTTTTTCAATTGTGTATACCTGTAGTGCGGCCCAGGCCTGTACCGGAGGATTTACATCAGAAAAATTCCATTCGTAAGCAGGTAACTGACCATCGGGTTTCATATACCATTCCCGCATGATCAGCAGCAACTGATTTTTTGCAAAACAGGGATCGATGATTGCCATAGGGATACACTGAAAAGCAAGGTCCCAGGCAGCATACCATGGAAACTCCCATTTGTCAGGCATCGAAATAATGTCCTGGTTTTTCAGGTGTTTCCAATCGTGATTACGACCATGTTGTTTGCCGGTGTTGACAGGAGTTATCCCATCGCTGGTATTCAGCCAGCGTTCAACATCGTAGTGATAATATTGTTTTGTCCAGAGCAGCCCTGCCATTGCCTGGCGCTGAATCAATCTCAGTTCTGTATCTTTTTCAGTCGATAAAACGCTGTCGTAAAAAATGTTGGCTTCTTCTTTTCTGATTTCAAAAACGTTATCGAAGCCAGGAGCAAAAGGATGCTCTACTATTTTATTAGAGAGTCTCAGATATATAGTCTTAGACGTTCCGCCTTTCAGTTCGAGGTTATATACCGGTGCGAATTTGGTTCCGGATTTTCTTTTCCGAAACGGTTTTGCATCCTCACCGTCGATGATCACACGATTGAATGCATCTTTTGTAAACAGATTATCGTTGGGTGCACCGGTTACTTTTGACCAATTGGTCTCATTATCAGTAAAAAGCAGATCATCCGCATGCTGGAAATACAAATAATAAGAGCCCAGGCGATGATGTTGCGCACGAACTGAATGTACATCTCGTAATGTGATTGCCGGAATTTTATGTTCAGTATCGTATTGCCAGCGATTATAAAACCAAAGAGTCGGAAGTAAAGTAATTTTAGCTTTCGCAGGGCCGCGGTTGGTTACCTTGATTTTGATGAACATATCCTTCGAATTCTGCTTGGCATAAGTAATACCGATATCGAAGTATTCATCATTATCAAAAATCGGAGTATCCAGGATTTCGTATTCCGGTTCCAGCCTCGAACGCTTCCGGTTTTCATTGATTAACTGCTCATAAGGAAAGGCTTTCTGGGGATATTTATACAGAAAGTCCATATAGTAATGAGAAGGGATATTATCGAGATAATAATAAAGCTCCTTCACATCTTCGCCATGGTTACCCTGGTGGTTTCCAAGACCAAAAAGTCTCTCTTTCAATACTTTATCTTTTCCGTTCCACATGGAAAGGGAAAAGCACAGGTTCTGGTAAAAATCCGAAATGCCGGCGATACCGTCTTCGCCCCATCTGTAGGCGCGGTAATGCGTCTGTTCGAAGGGAAAATAGTCCCATGCATTGCCATGTCGGCTATAATCTTCTCTTACGGTACCCCATTGTCTGTCGCTCAGGTAAGGTCCCCATTGTTCGAGCGGTACTTTCTTTCCTGCGTTTACGGCCAGTCTTTGCGATTCTGCATTCATGCTTAAAAATAAAGAATAACGTTTCCAATGGTAAGGAATGGTATGTTTCTCAAATAATTAGCAAAAATAATCTGCGAAAAAGCAATTTTCGTGCTGAGTATCAATAAGAGAATAAAAGTTGTTGCGAAAGAGGATGTAATGTATATTTGCCGCCCGAACGTAGAACGTAATACGTCTAACGTAAACGTATGGTGCGGTAGCTCAGTCGGTAGAGCAAAGGACTGAAAATCCTTGTGTCGGCGGTTCGATCCCGCCCCACACCACAAGAGGGGGACAGACTAGAGAGGGAGAAACAGGAAGAAATTAAAGCCCGCATTTTGCGGGCTTTTTTTATGTGTATGCAGATTGAGTGAGCTGAAACAGGAAAACACTCAGTGACCTGCAGAGTTAATAAATTTTAAGTCTCGAATGCTTTTCACTCGGCCTTCGCATTTCGTACTTCGTTCGTCGAGAGTACGTGTCGGCGGTTTACTGCTGCACACCTCAGGAGAAGAAACAGAATACCGGAGTAGAAGCAGGAAGAAATTAAAAGGTCGCAGAAAATGCGGGCTTTTTTATGAAAAAAAGTGATACAGAAAAAGTGAACAGAGACAGGGTGAAATTAAGTGCTCTGCAGTGCTAATAAATTTTACATTCTGACGGCTTTTTACTTCGGCATTCATAACCCAGGAATGAATTTCCTCCATTCTCCCTTCCAAATTATCAGGGCGAAAGAATCGGGTTTAAAAAGATTGCAATCTTTAAAACGTATAAAAAGACGGGCACTGATTTCAATGCCCGTCGAAGTAATTAATGCTTCAGATAACTTTCAATAACGTTGGAACCAATCCGATATAGTATCAGATAAACTATTTAAGCTCCAACTTTCTGATTTTAAAATTACCCTGGTCCACAATAAGTACTGCGCCATTTTTATCGACAGCCAGACCCATTGGTCTTTTCAACCTTGCTGAGTCAGTATGACCATCGATAGCGCCCGGGCCGTTAACTCCGATTATTGTAGTTACTTTACCCGATGGAGTAATCTTCCTGATGCTATGTGTACTATACATGGCTACGTAAATATTTCCCGATGCGTCGCAGGTCATTCCGGTGATTCCCATAAAACGCGCTGCTGTACCCTGTCCGTCTTCTGTACCGAACGCGTCGGTTCCTGCAAAAGCAGTCACATTGCCATTCAGGTCGCGCTTTTTTATCATCTGGTTTTTCGCAGACGAATAATAGATATTTCCCGAAGGATCAATCGCAATACAGGTAATGTAAATCAGGCTGGCTGTACTGCCGGATGAAAAGCCCGTGTTATCAATTAAAGGCAAAGTGGTTACCACGCCGGATGGTGTAATCTTTCTCAAAATCTGATTCTGGTTCAGATCATAATCAGGTAGAATAAGATTTTCATCTTTATCCAGTGCGATGTGATAAATCTGACGAAAACCTGCGTTAGTTCCAATGCCATCCTTATATTCATAGGTTCCTGTGCCTGCGAAATACACATCGCTTGCATCTGAATTAATCTTTCGTATCATAGGGCCTTCCACATCATATATAATTCCCTGCTTATTCACTACTATGCCATCAATAAGGCCGAATGCCTGGTTACCACCAGAGCCTTTACCTGCAAATGTTGTAACCTGGCCATTTGAGATTTTCCTGATGCTTTGATTATCGCCAACATAAATATTTCCTGCGGCATCTGCCGTTATAACCTCCATTATTCCGAACGCAGCAGATTGGGCCGGCCCGTTCAAATTTCCCTGCATTCCAACTCCTGCAACGGTAGACGCGTACCATGATCTCGGATCAGGTACTTCTGGTTGCGGCTCTGGTTCTGGATTTGGATCTGATGGTTTACTACAACTGATAATATGCAGAGAAAGAAAAATAATAACAGCAACAGATGCCGTTCTTAGGTAAGGAGTCATCATTGTTTGTGGTGTTTACAGAAAGGTTTGCTGAAAATTAATGTATAACAACGAATTCAGATCAGTGATATTTTATCCGGTGAAAATTTGAAGAACTATAACGCTAAATTAATCGTATGGTCGAATTAAAAAAATAGAAATTAAGACGAAATCAAATTTTCCCTATATGTACTAACTCTTTATGATAACTGTTTTACATTTTTTTTCAATCACAAAAATCAAATTGAAGGGCAGCTTCAGTTGTATTTGTTCTGAGAGGATTCTCATAAAACCAAACACTTTGAAACAAAAAAAACGTTGGCGTATTGTAGTCAGTCTTTTTCCATTGTTGACAGTTGCGCAGCATATGACCATTAAAGAATAAAAAAAGAATCATTTGATTTGACCGGTTGAAAACAAACCTAATTTCAAACCAATTTAGAAACATACTCTTAGGTAAAATGCTTCATTTTTATTCAAATCATCCTGTTCTCCTAGCTTTGCTCCATGCCAACTTCCATTCTCCTTATTGATGATGAAGCCCCGATCCGCAACATGCTCGGCCGACTGATCGGATTGGAAGGCTTTGAGGTCAAACACGCAGATAGTTTGCAGGATGCGCGAAAACAATTGAAATTATGGGAACCTGATATTGTTCTCTGTGATGTACGCTTGCCCGATGGGAGCGGAGTTGATTTCGTGAACGAAATAAAATCGATCTATCCTTCTGCTGAAGTGATTTTGCTGACGGCGTATGGTAATCTGCCAGATGGAATTACTGCCATTAAAAACGGAGCGTTTGATTATATACTTAAAGGCGATGATAATAATCGCATCATTCCACTCCTGCATCGTGCTGTTGAAAAACGCGCACTTGCCAATAGGGTACTCCAGCTGGAGAAACAGGTTGGACTAAAATATTCATTCGAGGCCATTATTGGTAAGTCGGAAAAACTATTGAGAGCGATAGAGCTTGCAAAGAAGGTAGCACCCACTGATACGACCGTATTGTTACTTGGAGAAACGGGAACGGGTAAGGAAGTTTTTGCCCAGGCGATTCACAATGCCAGTGTAAGAAGCAAACAAAATTTTGTTGCTGTGAATTGCGCTGCATTCAGTAAAGAGCTTTTGGAAAATGAACTGTTTGGTCATAAGGCCGGGAGTTATACCGGTGCTGCAAAAGATCAGAAAGGATTATTTGAGGAAGCGACTAAAGGAACATTGTTTCTCGATGAAATCGGTGAAATGCAGGCTGATCTGCAATCCAAATTGTTGCGTGTTCTGGAAACCGGAGAATTTCTTAGGATTGGCGATACGCGTCCGACGAAAGTTGATGTGAGAATAATTGCCGCAACACATCGACATCTCCGGGAAGAAATTGATGCAGGTCGCTTCCGTGCAGATTTGTTTTACAGGCTTTCTGTATTTCAGATTGACATTCCACCATTACGTGAAAGGATAGACGATATATCACTTCTCATAAACTTTTTCGCCGACCAGTTTTCGAATAAGATCGGGAAAAAAGTTTCATCGATAGATCCTGAATTTATAAAGGCGCTTCAGAAATACAAATGGCGCGGAAATATCCGTGAATTGAAAAATCTCATGGAGCGTGCAGTTATATTGTCCGAAAACGGAGTTATTTCAAAAAACGATCTACCTGGTGAATTTAAAACCGATCTCGCGGATGTATATTCCTTCGAACTCCAGGCTGCTGAAAAAATTCATATTGCCAAAGTACTTGCGCATACCCAGGGTAATAAATCGGAGGCTGCCAGGCTGTTGAACATCGGTCTTACGACTTTGTACCGGAAGATGGAGGAGTATCATTTGAAGTGAAAGGACGGGCAAAAAAGAATGTGGAAGCATGCAAAAAGTGAAGACCGAAGTGACCCGCAAGCTTTCGACTTACAGATAATCGAATCACCGAAATCACAAATTAATGTACATTCCCGCTGGCGAATAACAGCAAGTGAATTGAATCCATTGATCGACTGAGTTATGACTGGCCAATCGACCATTATTCCAAATATTACAATGCGTTATCCATGTTTGGCATATTGAAGGTGTTGATATCGCATTTATGATCGTCGTCAATTCGCCCGGAAGTAATGCTGCGTGTTATGCGCAGTTAAAACAGGCATCATGGTATGCGTTTACCTTAACTGACCTTGTGTTCCCAAAATTCCTGTTTGTCGTTGGAAACGCAATGAGTTTTACAATAAAATAGTATTACAAAGTTGACAAGCGATCTTTTCTTATTAAATTCTTTAAGCGCACTTTGGTCATTTACCTTATCGGACTATTTCTGAATGCTTATCCATTTTTTCATTTTGTCAATGGAAATTACGAGTGGCTATATTTCACGGCGATTCGTTTCGTTGGCGTATTGGGAAGGATCGCGATTTGTTATGGTGTGATGTCGCTGATAATATATTATTCAGCGCCTGTCACAGCATACATGATTGCAATACTTGCCTATTGGGGTATTCTTTATTTTTTTGGCGATCACCCCGATCCTTATAGTCTGACTGGTACTGCTGTTTCAAAACTTGATCTGCTCATACCGGGAGCTAAATATATCTGGCATGGGGGGAGTTCCATTTGATCCTGAAGTGTTGTTGAGCACCCTACCTGCCTTGGCAAACGTTGCAGCGGGGTACTTTGCTCGCGATTCTTTTCTTTCTCATCGAAATCGCAAAACTGAAATGGGATTGAAATTCTTCGAAGTGTTTGGTCGGAATCCACTCGTATTGTATATACTCTCCTACCTGATCATTAAATTGCTATTCTATGTTCAGGTGGATGGTGAACGAGCGAGATTGGATATATAAGTCAATTTTTCTGTCATATACAGATCCCGCAAATACATCAATACTTTTTTCACTTTCAATTATGATGATCGTTTGGATCATCGGATATTTCATGGATAAGAAAAAGCTATATGTTTAAGTTTAGAATCACTATCACAAGCATTTGTTTACTGACCGTCTCATATGTATCAATCCCTCAACAGAAAAGTATACAGGAAAGATTGGGTTATCCGAAGGAAACAAAGTTGTTGATTATACATGCAGATGATATGGGTGTTTCGCACTCAGAAAACATGGCTACTATCCATACGATGGAAAGAGGTGTAGTTAGTTCTGCGAGTATAACGGTTCCATGTCCAGGGTTTCCGGAAGCTGCTGAGTATGCGAAGTCACATCCGGAAGCAGATCTTGGTTTACATCGCACACTCACCAGTGAATGGAAGAATTACATGTGGGGTCCCGTTGCATCATCAGATCAGGTTCGCAGTCTGATCGATGACCATGGATATTTCTATAACAAGACAGGTGATGTAATGAAAAACGGTAAGGCAGTGGAAGTCGAAAAAGAGTTACGCGCGCAGATAGAGCGGGTGATAAGGTTTGGGATTAATCCCACACACTTTGATTCACATATGGCGAGTGGAGTTTCAACACCGGAGATTTTAAAAGTATACATCAAACTTGGACGCGAATTCAAGGTGCCGATTCTTTTGTCCAGGGAAGTGGGGAAACTCTTCAATATCAACTTAGAAGATTACACTAACGAAAAAGATATCTTCATTGAAAAATTCGTCATGGCAACCTACGAGACTTACCGGTTGGAAATGGAAAATTTTTATACGGAGCAAATAAAAGCCATGACCCCCGGTCTCACCGTTATATTCTACATGCTGCCTACAACGATGCAGAGATGAAGGCCATTACTTTCGGCCACAGCGATTACGGTGCTAACTTGCGTAAGGACGACGTTGATTTATTTACCAGTGAGAAATGCAAAAAGTTGCTCACAGACGAAAAAATTAAACTGATTACGTGGAAAGAGATCAGGGATAAACTCATTTATTGACGACCACAACGGCGCCCGCACGCCCTGATGTACTAAATGCACGTAACTGAACCCTTCCTTTTTTCGGTATTGAACCTGTCACCCGAGGACTTGTGGCAACAGGCGTTGTGCCATCTGTTGAATATCGAACGATTATGCCCGGTAGCTCGTTGTTGACAAAGATTGTTTCCTCCCTGATATCGAATGAAGGCGTTGGTAGTCTGTAAATGTAGCCTCCATTGTAATGATCAAGTCGCGGCAATTCTCTTTTTCCGACGCGGTTTGCAAATGAAGACCAGTCAATGTTAAACGCTAGTTCCCGCCTGGCACCAATCACTTTCGTCCACGAGGGTTCGGGTGCCCAGGCTCTTTCCGCGAGAGCAAGCAATCGTGGCAATACCTGGTATTCCATATAACCCTCATAGGTCATATTCTCTGCCCATAGTGCGCCCTGTATTCCGCGAATATTTTTCCTGCCAGCTTCGGTCAATCGCTGTTTGTGCTTATAACTTTCAAGATTTATCAGCTTCAGCGCAAAGTCAATTGGAGAGCTGTTGTAAATATCAAAAGGATCAAAGGAAAACGTCTTTTGTAATCCAAGATAGCCGATCCATGCATCCCCGGGTTCGTCGAATGACGGCGACTGTGCAAGATCAAAATAAAAATAATCGAATGGCGCGAGCACTACACCATAGCCCGAATTGGCGATAGGATAGATCATATCCTGATTGCCTAAGACAGGCCACCAGGCATCAAACTGAAGACTGTCATCGCGATATACTTTGTTGTCGATCACCTTGCGGTCTGATCCCTCGGCCTGTGGATGTTCGATAATCATTTCTTCCCATCCGGTTATTTTGAGGCCTCGTTTTTTGAGCAGACCTGTTGTCTTCACAAAAAAATCGGCATAAAGATCTTTTGGTGTTTTTATTGAAGGATTATTCTTTTTGTAAACATCAATCGCTGGTGATTTCTCCCACGCTCCGGCCGCTACTTCATCACCGCCCATATGTACGGCAGTCAGCGGCGCTCCGGCTTCCGCATACATCTTCTGAAGCTCTTCCAACACTTTGTCGATAAAGGCAAACACTGCGGGAGACGCAACATTCATAGCATTGTCATTGAAATATTGCGCGCTTGTATACTTCGATTCATCATTCAGGTCGTGAAGAAGATACTGTTCTGCTTCAGCCCTCTTACCATCTTTCATGAAACGATTATATCTAACCTCCATGGATCTGATGGCGGCACGTGCGTGACCTGGCGATTCGATCTCAGGAATCACTTCGATATGACGCTGCGTGGCATATTTGAGGATCTCAATAAAATCGGATCTTGAATAATAACCTGTACCGAAATGGTTGGCCTCCCCCGGTCCCGATCCATAGGATGGCTGAAGTCTTTTATTCGATTCAAAAGGGAAACCGCGCACTGCCCCTACTTCTGTAAGTTCCGGCAAACCTGGTATCTCCAGTCGCCATCCTTCGTCATCATTGAAGTGAAAATGAAATGTATTCATCTTATATAATGACATCACTTCGAGTAGACGAAGAATATTGGTCTTCGATTCGAAATTGCGTGATACGTCGAGCATAAACTCACGTACGGGAAAGCGAGGCCGATCAACTATCTCTACATTCCTGACAGCTATTGATCTATTATGAGTTTTCCAGGAGTCGATCGGGAAAAGCTGCTTCAATGATTGAATCGCATAGAAGGCACCAGCAGCATCTGCAGCGGTGATCGTTATTGTATCAGATGTTACGGAAAGTGTATAACTTTCTGAAGGCCCGTTTTTTTTCCGCAGACAGATGTAATTGATTTTTTTTCCTGTTGTGTCGAGCTTATAACCGGTGACTTTTTCAATTTCATCAATAAAGTAATTGTGTTCATTTTTAAAGTCTTCACTGTATTGCAGACCTGTTTCCTTACTGATGATAAACTCCCCTGTTCCAACGGTATATTTGATTGGAGTAGGAAGAATTTTTATCAACTCTTCATCAGTCATGTCCTTTGTTGTAGCATTGGCTGCATAATTGTTACCATCCCGGGTCGTAATCAATTTTTCTCCGTTAGTATCTCGTTTAACCGAGGGTTTAGTGAGTTCGATAGCAAGGTCTGGCTTGTCGTTGTTTACCCAAAAGAATCCGGAAGGTACATCCTGGAAGTTGGCAACCTTACGTGCACCTGTAAACTCTAAACGAAATGATTGCCCGGGGCCCACTGGAGGAAAATTTGCCGCTGGCGAGATAGTAAAGAGTTCGCCATTGACATGATGGATTTCAACCTCATCCTTCCCTGATGCAAGTTTGGTACCGTGATAGCGAAGACTGAAATATATCTTCCATCCCTGTGATGGCATGGTTACTTCAGATTTATTTTTGAATGTAAGTACAGAGAGAAAATTTCCCTTGTCGTCGAAATCGTTTTTAATAAGTTCCCACTCAATAGCAAGTTTCGAGGCATCAAATGATTTTTTGTTGCCGCAGGCCAGGGCAAATAAGACCAACAAAATCAGGATCGATGTTTTCATTTCTAAAGTAAGTTTTTCGCGTAGTAGTGCCATCGCCAATACTACCTAAAAAATAATCTATTTTGCTTTATTATGATTCTGCCGGCTTTTCAAAATGAAAATCTCTTTTCCAAAATGGAAGACTTTTCTTAGTTTCAGATCAGCCCTGTTTTCTGCAAAACCGCCACAGTAGCGGGTTTCATCATTCCAGTTCTTGCCGGCATGGCGTTTGGAATTCCGTATCAAAAAATACTATGGAAATAGTTCTGCTGCTCTTAACTGCTCTCGCAGCCTTCTTCATTTTTTTCAAATCCATCGACTATCTCGAAAAAATCTGATCGCTATGATGACAGTACTTCTCATACTCTGCATACTGGTATTCATCTACCTGATATACGTCCTGATTCATCCGGAAAAATTTTAACTCATGAACGAACAAATCACCGGAATCATCCTGATCTTTTTATCAGCTATTCTTCTGGCTTATCCGCTGGGTAAATATTTCGCCGGAGTGTTTAGCGGAACGGGGATCTCTTCGATTATGCTTCCGCTGGAGGGATTGATCTATAAAATTTCAGGTATCGATCCTGCAAAGGAAATGGACTGGAAATCATTTCTGAAAGCCATGCTCACCATCAATATGCTCTGGTTTATTTACGCATTTTTTATGCTGATTTTCCAGGGATATCTTCCCTTCAATCCCGATGGAAATGCAGGACAGTCACCGGATCTCGCTTTCAATACCGCCATCAGTTTTCTGGTCAACTGCGATCTGCAGCACTACTCCGGAGAATCGGGCGTCACTTATCTTACCCAGATTTTTGTACTCTGCTTTCTGCAGTTTGTCAGTGCAGCAACAGGCATTGCTGCTCTGGTTGCTGTATTTAAAGCCCTGAAGGAAAAAACAACATCCACCCTCGGAAATTTCTGGGTCTTGTTTACACGGGCAATCACTCGCATACTGCTACCCATTTCAATAATAACAGCAATACTGCTTGCATATAACGGAACGCCATCAGGCTTCGAAGGAAAGGATACCATCACCACCTTGCAGGGCGATTCGGTTTCTGTTTCGCGCGGTCCGGTCGCTGCAATGGTTGCGATTAAACACCTGGGAACTAACGGAGGTGGCTGGTTTGGTACCAACTCTGCGCATCCTTTTGAGAATCCGAATTATTTCACCGCGGCTATTGAACTGATTGCTCAAATGATCATCCCGATCGCGATGATTTTTGCTTTGGGATTTTATCTCGGAAAACGAAAACTTTCAATGGTCATCTTTGGTGTAATGACGACAGGCTTGTTGTTGCTACTCATTCCCACTATAGTATCTGAACTGAATGGAAATCCAGCCATTGAAAAACTCGGAATTGCGCAGCCCTCAGGAGCGATGGAAGGAAAAGAAGTCCGTTTCGGCTCAGGACTATCCGCTTACTGGAGTATCGTAACTACTATCATTTCCACCGGGTCGGTCAACTCAATGCACGATAGTTCAATGCCGCTCTCGGGGCTGATGCAACTACTGGGCATGATGGTGAATGCATTTTATGGAGGCTGCGGTGTTGGTATTCTTAACTATTTTATCTACATCATCATCGCTGTTTTTATTTCAGGCCTGATGGTAGGACGAACTCCGGAATTTATGGGACATAAGGTCGAGGCACGTGAAATAAAAATTGTTGCACTTGTCACACTGCTTTCCTCAATTCTCATTAAAGGATTTACTGCATATGCGGCATTTCTTGTCACCCATGATCCGGATAACGGATGGGTAGTGCCACCCTCACTATGGCTGAACAACCCCGGTGCTCATGGCTTCACTGAAATACTATATGAATTCACCTCAGCCAACGCCAACAACGGAAGTGGTTTTGAAGGATTGGGCGACAACAATTTTTTCTGGAACATTACTACCGGAATTTCGTTGTTGCTGGGAAGATTTCTGCCCATCATCGCGCCTGTGGCCATAGCTGGATTGCTTGCGAAAAAGAAATACATACCTGAGTCGCCAGGTACATTGAGAGTTGATTCCGTCACATTCGGGGCAATGACGTTCGGCATTATCCTCATAATTAACGCCCTGTCATTTTTTCCTGCACTGGCGCTGGGTCCGCTCACAGAGTATTTCTCTCTCGATCTAAAATGATCTTCTATGAAATCAAATCAAACACGCATTTTTAATAAATCCCACTTGAAATGGGCGATGAAACAGTCGCTGGTAAAACTGAACCCCGCGACGATGATGCGGAACCCCGTGATGTTTACTGTGCAGATCGGTACGCTGATCATGTTTTTTGTTGTGGTGTATACGTTTTTAAGTGATCACCACGACCAGGGGTCTGTCTGGTATAATCTATCTGTCTTTCTTATTCTTTTTGCCACACTTCTTTTTGCCAATTTTGCTGAGGCCATCGCCGAAGCAAGAGGTAAAGCGCAGGCGGATACGTTGCGCAAAACAAGAAAAGATACAACCGCTAAGAAAGTAGTTGCGATTGGCGAAATATATGCTGATGAGATAAAAGAAATGCCATCATCGTTATTGCAAATAGGCGACCGCTTTATTTGTGTGGCAGGAGATATCATCCCGATGGACGGCGAAATTATCAAAGGGATTGCCACCATCGATGAGTCGGCCATCACGGGTGAATCTGCACCTGTGATCCGCGAATCAGGTGGCGACAAGTCCTCGGTCACTGGCGGAACGAAAGTACTATCCGATAGAATTGTTGTACAGGTTACTACGGAACCTGGTCAGACTTTTCTGGATAAAATGATTGCACTCGTTGAAGGAGCGAACCGCCAGAAAACGCCTAATGAAATTGCGCTCACCATTTTGCTTGCGGCATTTACACTATTGTTCCTCATTGTTTGTGTGACGCTGAAGCCTTTCGCCGACTATGCCCAAACACCAATTACAATTGCGGCATTTATTTCACTTTTTGTATGTCTTATACCAACAACTATTGGCGGACTTTTATCAGCCATAGGTATTGCGGGAATGGATCGTGCATTGCGGGCAAACATTATCGCTAAAAGCGGTAAAGCAGTTGAAACGGCCGGTGATGTGGACGTGTTACTGCTGGATAAAACAGGCACGATCACCATAGGTAACAGGAAAGCAACAAAGTTTCATCCTGCTCCTGGCGTAAGTATAAGTACCCTGGTAAACGCAGCAGCATTGAGTTCTGTTGCTGATGACACACCGGAAGGAAAATCAATCATTGAACTTTCGGGGATTAGTCTTTCTGCAACCGAATTGAAAGATCCTGTCTTCATTTCTTTTACTGCACAAACCAGGACAAGCGGCATAGATATCGATGGAAAACGTATCCGCAAAGGAGCATTCGATACTATCTGTAAACTCGCACAGCATGCAGGTAATACTGTTCCGGATCAGACAAAAAAAGAAGTAGAAGAAATTGCTACCAACGGAGGAACGCCCCTGCTTGTTTCTGAAAATGAAAAGATCATAGGTGTAGTTGAAATGCAGGACATCATTAAACCCGGTATCCGCGAACGCTTTCAACGCCTGCACAGGATGGGCGTAAAAACGGTTATGGTCACTGGAGATAATCCACTCACGGCAAAGTACATTGCAAATGCAGCGGGTGTAGATGACTTTATTGCAGAAGCAAAGCCAGAGGATAAAATGAACTATATCCGTCGGGAACAGGCGGAAGGAAAGCTGGTAGCGATGATGGGTGATGGCACCAACGACGCCCCTGCGCTTGCACAGGCAGATGTAGGCGTTGCTATGAACAGCGGTACACAGGCAGCAAAAGAGGCTGGCAATATGGTTGATCTGGATAACGACCCGACCAAGCTGATTGAAATAGTCGAAATCGGAAAGCAGCTACTCATTACAAGAGGAACACTCACTACCTTTAGTATTGCCAACGATGTTGCAAAATACTTCGCGATTGTGCCTGCACTCTTTATTTCATCTATTCCCGCACTGCAGGCATTAAATATCATGAAGCTGGAAAGTCCCGCTTCTGCAATTCTTTCAGCAGTGATATTTAATGCTATCATCATTCCACTGCTGATACCGCTTGCACTAAAAGGAGTTCAATACAAGCCTATAGGAGCAAGTGCACTGCTCAGAAGAAACCTGCTTCTTTTTGGAATGGGCGGAGTAATAGTGCCGTTCATCGGAATTAAGCTCATTGACATGCTGTTATCAGTCATTATGTAAAAAAACAATCATGAAAAGAAATCTCTTCATATCACTCAGGCTTACGCTCGTAATGCTTGTATTGCTCGCAGTTATATATCCTTTGATCATTGCTGCAGCAGGATATTTCACTTCAAATAAAGGAAACGGGAAACAGGTAATTGTCAACGGTAAAGTAGTTGGATATGAATTAATCGGACAGCGTTTTACTGATGATAAATATTTCCAGGGTCGTCCATCTGCGGTGGATTATCATGCTGATGGTAGTGCAGGAAGTAATAAGGGCCCATCAAATCCAGACTATCTGAAAACCGTATCCGAAAGAATTGACAGTTTTATAGTTCACAACAAAACGATTGAAAGAAAAGATATTCCTGCAGAACTGGTTACAGCCAGCGGGAGCGGGCTTGATCCGCATATCTCACCGTCATCAGCATTTGTACAAGTCCCAAGAATAGCTTCAGTAAGAAATCTCTCCGAAGAAAAACTCAAACAACTGATCCAGGCGCATACTGAACACGGGTTACTATCTCCAGAAAAAATAAATGTGTTGCAATTAAATATTGCTCTTGATGATCTGAAATAATAACGATGAAAAAGATCCCGGTTTTAATCCTGTTTTGTTCTTTTAATGTTGAAATCATCGCTCAGGAAAATCAAAAACCCGTATTCAAATGGAATGTCTATACCGAATTGTATTACTTATATGATTTCAATACACCAGAAAATCACAAAAGACCAGATTTTTTGTACAGTCATGACCGAAGTA
This sequence comes from Pollutibacter soli, assembly GCA_029269725.1. GTDB lineage: Bacteria > Bacteroidota > Bacteroidia > Chitinophagales > Chitinophagaceae > Pollutibacter > Pollutibacter soli. The sequence goes on from JARJHS010000002.1 coordinate 151,755, forward strand.
ATGAATTCAATATCAACCTCGGCTATATTAAGGGAAGTGTGAGTGACGAAAGATACAGGGCCAATCTTGCCTTTGCAGCCGGTACTTATGTGAATGCCAATTATAGCAATGAACCAGGTGTATTGAAAAATGTTTTCGAAGCAAACGCGGGACTCAAGCTGTCAAAAAAGAACAACATCTGGTTTGACATCGGCATTATGCCATCGCATATCGGTTTTGAATCAGCGATCAGCAAAGATTGCTGGGCATTGAGCAGAAGTATTCTCGCAGAAAATTCACCTTACTATGAAACCGGCGCAAAGATTACCTATTCATCAGTGAATGATCGTTGGGTATTGAGTGGGCTTGTGCTGAATGGCTGGCAAAGAATCACCCGGCCAGATGGATTTAATCGACCTTCATTTGGTACCCAGGTGATGTATAAACCCGCTTCTTCTGTATTAATCAACCATAGCACATTCTTCGGAACTAATCATCCCGATAGTACGAAACAGTACAGGATATTTCAGAATCTGTATTCAGTAATCAATCTGAATGAATACTGGGGGCTGACGATTGGCTTTGATTATGGCATTGAGCGAAACCCAATGCCTGATAAAAACTGGAATCAATGGTATGCTCCTGTGATCATTGCGAGATACAAACCAAATGCAAACTGGGCGACAGCTGCAAGAGCGGAATATTATAACGATGTGAAAGGAGTAATTGTACCGGTTAGTTCAACGGGCGCATTTGCAACTGCCGGCTTTTCATTGAATGTAGATTATTTACCTTTTGTATGGATGTCGATGCGATTAGAGGCAAGATGGCTCCAGGCAGAGGATCCCATTTTTACCAGGGATAACAAACCGGTTAATAACAACACCGCTCTATTATTCTCAACAGCAGTATCTTTTTAATGATCTCGGATATCAACATAGAAAAAGGTGACGAGGACCGAATGAGTAATACGGCCACAGGCAGACTGAAAATTTATATCGGGATGAGTGCCGGTGTTGGCAAGTCATACCGGATGTTGCAGGAGGCACAGGCATTGAGTAAAGAGGGCGTAAATATACTGGTAGGTTTTATAGAGACACACGGAAGGAAGGAGACCGAGGCGTTAATTGAAGGATTGCGTGTAGTTCCGCGTCGGGAAGTTTTTTACAAAGGCAAAAGGCTTGAAGAACTGGATGTTGCTGCCGTGATACTATTACAACCGGCCGTTGTGGTTATTGATGAGCTCGCTCACAGCAATATACCCGGAAGCAAAAATGAAAAGCGCTGGCAGGATGTAATGGATATTCTACATGCTGGTATCGATGTGATCACGGCAGTAAATATTCAACATATTGAAAGCATCAATGAAGATGTAAAACTGATTACCGGTGTTGAAGTGAAAGAAAGAGTACCGGACCGGATCTTGCAGATGGCGAACGAAGTAGTGAATATTGATCTTACTGCTGAAGAATTGATTAAAAGAGTGAAGGAGGGGAAGATTTATGATCAATCCAAAATTCAGCAGGCGCTGACCAATTTTTTCCAACCGGAAAAAATTCTCCAGCTACGCGAATTGGCTTTAAAAGAAGTTGCCGGCCAGGTAGAGCGAAAAGTGGACTATGAGATCACGACAAAAAAACTCAGTTTCCGCCACGAACATCTGCTCGCCTGTATATCGTCAAATCACGAAGTTGCACAAAGAATCATCAGGAAAACCGCCAGGCTTGCATCCTATTACAACAGTACCTGGTATGTGCTGTATGTACAAAGACAATCAGAATCTTTCAGTCGTATATCTCTTGCTTCACAAAGGCACCTGATCAATAATTTTAAAAATGCTACCCAACTTGGTGCAGAAGTAATCCAGATCAAAATGGATAATATTGCAGAAGGCATTATGGAGGTGGTGAAGCAAAAAGAAATTACGACTATCTGCATGGGCAAGCCGAGGTTTAATTTTTTGAAGTACATTCTGAAAACGGGTGTATTTTATCCTTTGCTGAAAAATTTATCAGAGGAAGATGTAGACATTGTAATTCTTTCCTGAACGCATGACAACAGTTAAAACTAAAATAAGAGCTGGTACAATATTCCTGTTTCTTCTACTTCTGGTATCAGGCGGTGTAGGTATTTATTACCTGGTTAAGCTGAAGAAAGATGCGAAAGCTATTCTTGCCAACAACTATGAATCCATTGATTATTGTCAGCAGCTACTTGCGGCGTTTGATAGTAGTGTCGTTTCACAGGCGGAGACAAAGTCAGTTATAATCAGTATTCTTGAAAAGCAAAAGAGAAACATAACGGAGCCTGGAGAAGATGAATTAACTGCGGGACTGGAAAATGCTGTGAAGAACCTTTTTCAGGGGGATAGTTCTGAAACACTGCGAAAATCAATAAGACATCAGCTCCTCGATCTGATCAGGCTCAATATGTCTGCCATTGAAACAAAGAATAGAAAAGCAGAAGCTACGGCAGAAACAGCATTAACTTATCTCACGGTTATTGCAACGATCATCTTTATCATAGCCATTACGTTCGCTTACAATTTTCCTTTCATTATCACTAACCCGATCAGGAAGTTAACGGAAGCCATTCAGCAGATCGAACAAAAAAATTACAGGCATCGTTTGCATATTGATCAGCATGATGAATTCGGGAAAATGGCAGATGCGTATAATTCAATGGCTGCGCGGCTTGAGTATTTTGAAAACAGCAATCTTAACAGGATACTGTTTGAGAAAAGCCGTGCAGAAGCTGTGATCAATAGTCTGAAAGACGCGAGTATCGGAATTGATAAAAAAGAACAGATACTTTTTGCCAATGAACAGGCTTTGGCTTTACTTGGCCTGGCTTCAGAAGATATCGTAGGCCATTCTGTAAACGAGCTTAAAAGCAGGAATGATCTGTTCAGGTTCCTGATCGATGATAAAAAGCAGTCTCCCTTCAAAATTGTGGTGAGTAACAGGGAGAACTATTTTACAAAAGAGATCATCGATATTCAACAGAAAGACGGGCAGGGAAACAGGATGATCATTATAAAAAACATTACTTCATTTAAGGAACTGGATGTCGCGAAAACGAATTTTATTGCTACTATTTCGCATGAGTTAAAAACTCCGCTGGCATCATCTGATTTTGGTTTGAAGCTTTTAGAAGATACGCGCGTAGGGCAACTTACAGGAGAGCAACAGCAAATTGTAAAACATCTCAAAGAGGATAACCAGCGTATGCTTCGTATTTTAAGCGAGATGCTGAATATATCACAGGTAGAAGCGGGGCGGATCGATATGCGTATCGAACCCACAAAAGTACAGGATGCTATTGCTGAAGCAGTTCAGACGGTAGAAAAACCGGCAGAAGAAAAACAAATAACACTCGAAGTAGATGTAGATGAAAATATTCCGGTTTTCCAGGCAGATAAACAGAAACTGGTTTGGGTACTCAACAATCTTTTGACTAATGCAATTAAATTTTCACCGGAAAAAACTACGGTGACTATTTCAGCACAGCAGGCTGATGGTGCATTAAATGTGTCCGTGGCAGACCAGGGGCCTGGTATTGAATCCCAGTATCACGATTACATTTTTACAAAATATTTCCGTGTGCCGGGTAGTAAAAGTTCAGGCAATGGTTTGGGGTTATCGATTTCAAAAGATGTTATTGAAGCGATGAAAGGAAATATTTCTGTGGAAAGTGAACAGGGTAAAGGATCCACTTTTACAATTAACCTGCCTCTTTCTTAGGCTGTGAGTTTTTTTCCGTTCTTTCCCGGCCGTCGCTGCGCTATGTCGGGCAGGCGTTATTCCTGTATTATCGTCTACTTTTATTAACTAAGAAGGTCGCTGATCTGAGTATCAGGTAGACGGGAAGGCCAAGGGCGGGAAGCAGGAAACGGGAATAATACAACTCATTTCATACAAAATCTTCGAATTCCTGACTTGATATAAACTGAGTTGAAATTGATTAGAAATCCGACATGCAATCCAGTCATTTTTAAATGACTCAAGACTTGTGCCTCCCAGAGCGGATTAACTTGTTTTAAAGCCTTTAATTCGCATGCGATTTTATTCTCAACAAGTATGTCAAGCCTTAAAGTCTCAAAAAGTTTTTTCCCTTTGTAAACTATAGGAACTTGATACTGTCTTATAAAATTCAATCCTTCCGCGAAAAGCTCTTCACAAAAGCAGGTCTCATAAACTTGTTCTAAAAATCCAGGACCCACATATTTGTGAACCTGGCAGGCAGAATCCACAACTTGTTTGGAGATTGCCTCTTCATCCGGTGTTAGAATATATATGAGCTAAATTTCGAAACTTAACTTGATTAAATTAAGATCAATTCTACCGATAGAGAGGAGATTTTTCTCCTGATTATCCGTGATTTTCTCCGACAGATAATTTGTGATTTAAATTTTAATTGTATCGAATCCGGAAAGTTTAGAACAGTAGAATATAGGAAAAGACATTCCGTTTCTTTCCTTTTTTTCCCGACTTCCTGTCTATCATTTGTTGATACGAAGGTTCTTTATTCCAATTTGAAGAAGACGGGATAGGAGAAGTCCGGAAACTAAGAAACGGGAAATCTGATTCCGTAACAAACCTTCAAATTTCCTGCTCACTATACCAGGTCCTCATATCTCTCTAAACCTTCCCTTATCGCTTTAAGCTTTGTAGCTAATAACGATGTGTTTTTTCCATCAGGCACCAACTGTTCAAGAATTATCCCGAATTCCTGTATGGCTTTTCGTTTGTTACGGGAGCCAGCTTTTGTCCAGGCGCGATAGTACTTGTCGATGATTTCAGTTTCATCTGCCTTTCCGTTTTTGTGAATCAGTTGCAAAAGTTTGTATGTAGGCTCTTCAGTCAAATTGCGCAAATCAGATGATTCGAAATCCGATTGCTCAAAAATATCCGTGAGTGTTTTCAGAAATTGTTTTTCAGAAACGATTGTATTCCCTTGCCTGAAGCCAATCCATTTACGGCCCATTATTCTGGCCGATATGAACTTAACGATTGCGAGATTTAAAAGAGCTTCATTGTCTTTATAAGATGACAATTCCCATGCTTTGAGATATTGCTCAATCGACTTTTGCAATTGCTTTAAACGAAGCTGATCTTTATGCATCAGTGCTGATCGCCTGTACATATGACCCAGGTACAGACTTCCACTGATGGATTGTGTAAAACTATTGAGCTGTTCAAGTGCAGTGATAGGGTCTGACTTTTCATTTTTTCCTGCGGAGGATTTTGCAGATTTCTTCGCAGGTTTTTTTATTTCAATGCCTTTATTATTTTGAACAGCAAGAAAGTCTGTGAGGATTTTTCTCGATTCAAGATCATAATAAAACTCCCTTGCACCAATACCATATTTTGCATTTCCCTTTTTAAATAGCCGATCAAACTTCTCCAATGCTTTATCATAATGCCCCAGCTCCATATATGCATTACCAAGGCGTTCCAGCAAAATTTCAGCTACGTCTCCGAGCTGTTCCATTTCCTCTTCGAGTTCTGCCAGTTGATCAAGGAGATTATCGTGTTTGTAATAAGTAATATCGCAACAGCTGAGTATTCTGTCAAGATCATTTTCCAGTTGCTGAATCAATCTTGGCGACTTCGATTTTAAAGAAGCCCCTCCTTTTATGTCAATTGGAAATTTATAATGCGGATCGCCATAACATTGAAAGGCACCCCAGGTATTCGTATACCTATATTTCTCGTGTACGTATTTCCTGGCATTCAGTACTGCATCGCCAAATGATTGATTGCCATCCAGCATGGATTCATAGAACCTGGTGGCAAATTCTTCTGCAGCCAGATCATCTACTTCCCACCCCGCTACAATTACAGCCTTCACGCCGATCCTGATGAGTTCAGTTCCGATATTTGCTGCCAGCTTATTTCTGCCGGCCGACAATTCTTCCGCGAACGGATGAACGCGCCCAAGGTGACAACAATTGACGAAAACAAATTCAGGCGGCGTTGGAAGTTTTTCAATTTCACCTGATGACAGAATCATCGGTTCATTTGCATCTTTTTTCTTTCCGATCAGCATGCCCGTTCTCTTCCAGTCCGTTGGGTCGAAAATGCCATGACCGGACAGATGTACAATCATGTAATCTTTCCTGAAAAGCGATCTGATAATTTCATTGTGATCACTCCTGATCAGCGGCGGCTCCATATCGACCGCAAATTTTTGAAGACAGGAAGCGACTTTTTCTGCTTCGCGTTTTGCACCATCCAATTGACGTGCTTTTGTAAAGCCTGCCAGATCAGGATCCCCAACAATCAATACGTTTTTAGTGCGGGTCGAAGCAGTAACCTGTTTGTATTCGGAAATCGACAACTGTCTTATCATCCCGGCTCCTATACAAAGGGGTTTATCATAATCGCCACCGGTTTGAAGTAGTTCCCAGGGAAATGCTGCACTGTAATTATCCAATACCCAAAGTACATTACTGTTGCGGTTAATGTTTTCCTTGAAGTTTGTTGGAATGAGAAGATTGAAAATCGCTTTTGCAGAATCATGGCTCCATCGATCCTTAACAGATATACTTTCGATCATTTCTTCGATCAAGGCAATATTATTATAGATTTCCTGGCTCTCTTCGCGCGATGTGTTCGTGGCGGAGTAGAAGTTCAACACATTATCTCCTTTGTGTTGTACACTCAGTCGCTGCCACCAGCTGGAAGTACCATCATCAATCAACCTCCGACGTGCCCCGGGTAACTGTTTTGTGCGCGGGGTATTCCATACGAGATTCAGATTATCGCTGTTTCCTTTGATAAGCCGGTCCAGACTTCCATAACATTGAATGGCCTTATCTTCAAACAGTTCGATAAATTCAAGATGATCAACATACAGATCAGCAATACCGGTTGTTTTCATTGCTTTTGTATTCGCATTGACTATACCCTGCAGAATTGCTCTCGTCGAATGTTCCATGGATAAACCCCCATAGTAACCCGCAATGATCAGACTTGACAAACCGATTTTTGCCGACCGCAGTTTCTTATCTGTCTTGTTCTTTTTGAATTTTTTGATCCCATCAGTGAGTAAATAATTGGATACGGCTTTTTCGATAGTGACCATCAGCTGATATGCACTCAGTTCCTCCATCTGGCCCAAACCGACAACAATGCAACCGTTGAAAATATCCTTGCTTTCGCTTTCAAAAAAGTCGCTCGTGCCAATCAGCCCGGGATATATACCGAGTGCATGTTTCTCTGCGAGCGCATTTCCAAGATATTTGTTCGCAACATTTTCTGCATTGAGTATTCCGTCTTTTGCAAAGTGACCAATCAGTATCGGATAGGCGCTGTACATCAAATCCCCGTAGCTTACACTTACCTTCAGAATAGGACTTGGTGGAAGTATATCCGCTTTATTTTCATCAAGCCCAAGTATCGCAGTTTCCATCTGATCAGGACTCGTGTCGTACTCAATGAGGCTGATATCAGAAATCGATCTTTTACCGGTTTCGCCAATCGGATTTTTGCTGAACTCCGCTTTTTCTGTAAACCCTTTTTCAAGTATATCTGTTAATCCCGGAAACAAATGGCTCCTGCCTGCCAGTTTTCCATGGCTCACATTCACATAATACAGCGAACCATCATTTTTGATTTTGTCAGGAATACCTAACTCCCATGTTACACTTTCATCTCCCTCTGATGTATTCTCAAATTTGAGTTCGTCGTTAATCACTACATATCCAGCGACTGTTTTATCGGCTTTACCTGCGATGTACACAATGCGTGAATAATCAAATTCACTATCCGCATCAATTGCCGACTTTTTGTATCTATCGAAAAGATCTATTTCGTGATTTGCAGGAATTTCCCAGTCGTAACCTGAATATTTTTTTAAATCCGCCCACTCGTCTGTATCTGAATAATTGATTTCTCCTTTTAACGGAAGAAGATTCATTAAGCCTGGGTAACGTATAAACATATTGATGAGATCGCCACGCCGCTGACTGGAATCAATGACGTCAATTATCCTGATGACCTGGTCTCTTCCTGCAGCAAGTTGTGGTATGCGATAAGAGCCCATCCACGGAGTTCCCATCAGTATGCATCTGAATAGTGTCATCCCGCATAGCATTTTCCAGGTTGCGGTATGATGTATCATCAGCTCACGTACCACCAGACCCCCCATTGAATGTGCAATGATCTGGATTTGCTGCTTTGTTGAAAAAAGTTCGTTGATAACATCATTCAATTTCGCTGCAGCGTCAGTCACGGAAAGTCTCCAGTCGTAAGGAAAAAGCAATACATCGTATTTAACAGACAAGTACTCGAACAAATCAGCATATGCCGATCTGATCAAAGCAGTTGCGCTTACGTCTTTTTCTGTTATGGCGAGGTGTTGAAGTCCACCGGAAAGAATCTGCCATGGATTTAACCAGATGAAATCTTCTTTGGTTTCAAGTACAGATCCCATAATCCCGGGCAGCAGAATGATGACAGGTTTTTTACCTGAAATTTTTTGAGGAAAAAGTCGGCCGCTCTGAATACCAGCGACGCCACGTTTTTCCTCAACCCCTAATCTCAATTCTCTTTCCTGGAAACCAGGAATAGAATCTCCTGTTGCAGTCAAGGCACATTTAATTGCTTCCTTAGTAGTCTTGTTTTTAAAATAGCTGAAATGACTGACATCATTGCCTTCGTCGAAAAAATACAACACCTTACTATTCCTGATGGAACCCTGGTACATCGATTCCGTGTTCACCATCATATCATTTTTTGCACCACCATAAACAAATTTTAACAGCAGCACAGCAAGCCCTCTGAGGTTAAAACTAAATTTTGCACTTCCAGCAATTACGATAAGTTTATTGTTAAAGCCAACAGGTTTTCCGGAAATGATTTGTGGCGAATTGAGGACTTTGATAAAGATGGAATCCGGACTCTGAATTGCAAGACCGGGCAAAACATCGACATTGCTTTTTTGTTCCAGCACAGCTGCAATCATTGACTTAATGAGCCCAACGATTGTAGTAATAACAGGGCCTAATGCAGCGGAGGCAAGGGAAATTAAATTGATGAGTGTGTTCAGGAAAAAATCCAGACGTTTTGTAAGAAGAGAGGTTCCCTGCGCCGCGCATGCTATTCTGACGAACCTGTCAATTTTGATGCTCTTTTGTTTGGCTAAGGTTCTCAGTGTTAAAATTTTGGTGACCTCTTCATGCAAACCCGCCTTGGTAAAGATGGCTACTTCATCATCAGTAAAACCATTTTCATTTTCAGTGAAACGAACCATGAGTTCTCCAACATAACCTCCGCGTGATGTGGTAAGAAAAGAAACAGTTGAATTTTCAGGAAGCAATTGCATCAATTCAAGCGCATTGTCCAGCGGTCCGTCGATCAGTGTTTTGTGTTCAAAACAATAAATTTCAAAGGCAAACTTTTCAAATATTTCGAACCACAGATCAGAATCTTTCAGATGTTTAAATGAATCTTCCGTAGATGCAGCCGTGCCATGAATCAGCACCAGAATAGGTTTCCCGGGAAAAAACCTGGGCTCCATGAAATCAAAATTTCTCGTCAGTCGATACAATCCACTTCTTCCAGCCAGGAATTTTTCTTCAAGCCTTGCAGCTATGGTTGCAACACTTTCCTTAACCGCTTTCTTAACAAAAATCTTGAGGAAGAGAATTTTAATTTTATCAAAAAGACCGCGTGTTTGATTCTCGTTCGTAATAAAAGCAGGGAGATAAGGAATTTCTGTTGCAGAACGTTTGACTGAACCCTCATCTAACAAATCGGCGATAATGGTTTTATCGCCAAACCAGGTGGTATTATCTTCAAAAATAAATTCCACGAGCTGATTCTCCTGCAGGTTGATTATTATTTCGTCGCCTTCGCCTCTTGTAACGGAAAGACTGTATACTTCCTGTACTTCAAACCCGCCATCCATTTTACTATCCGGGAATAGTACTGGCGTTTCGATTTTTGTACCACTAATTTTAAACGTATCACCGACGGAAATTTTTCTAGGCATATTGATCTGATTTGCTCGTTGAATTGTGCATATGACCACAAGAGATCGCTGCAGTTTTTGCGGGACATTGAATTTACCGAATTATCGAAAAACAGCTCACCGTAAAAACACGGTTAAGTTTTACTATGGCTCCAGGATTTCCGGCTGACAGAAAATACCATCCACTTGCTATTCTGAAAAAAGAGAAAGATAAAATTTTGCGCAGTCATATAACTGCATATATTCGCAGTCAAATAGCTGCATAATGGAAACAAGGAGGGATATTTTCCAGGCGATAGCAGACCCGACCAGGCGGGCCATTTTGAGTTTGCTGGCTGCGCAGGCATTGACAGCAGGCGCCATTGCTGAAAACTTTGATTCCGCAAGGCAGACCATTTCAAAACATATCCGGATCCTTAGTGAATGCGAGCTGCTGACCAGTCGTCAGCAGGGCCGTGAAGTGTACTACTATTTCAATCCAAAAAAACTGAAAGAGATAGACAACTGGCTGGAACCATTTCGTCTGGTATGGGAGACAAGGTTCGACAATATCGATGCTTTGATTAAAAAACTTAAAAACAGCAAAAAATGAAAGCAGCTGAAACAACCCGCAACCATGTTACGATCGAAAGAGTTTTTGATGCGCCTGTTGAATTGTTGTGGCGCATCTGGACCGAGCCGGAATTCATTATGCAATGGTTTGGTGGTGATCCGAACGGAACGGTGATTTCAGCAGAAATGAATCTGTCTGTCGGCAAAGTCTATAAAATAAAATTTGCTGACTCCAATGGCAGCGAACACACTGCTTTTGGAGAGTTCACACTGGTTGAAAAAGCAAAACGACTTCATTACTCCTGGGAATGGCTTAGTGAGCCCGGGAAAATTTCAAATGTTGAAGTTGAATTTCTTGATATGGGAGATCAATCCAAACTGGTACTCGTTCATAAAAATCTTCATCCTGATTCAAGCCATGAATACCAGGTAGGTTGGACGAATGCCATTAATAAGATTGATCCTATTGCAAAAAGACGGGTTAAACGTTAAACGTAGAACGTTAAACGTAGAACGTAAGCCTATCCGGATGTCGATTGCGCCGATAATTGGTAAGACGGCCAATTGTCAGGCACTCGTTACACGCAGGTTCCGGCGTTCTACGTTCAACGTACAACGTTCAACGTACAACGTTCAACGTGCAACCTTCAGCGCTTTCAGAATCCTGCTGAATATTTCTGTATTCTCATAAACACCCCGGAACAATTGTGATTGCGGGCCGTATGCAAATACTGGTACCGGAATTGCTGTATGCCCGCCTGTTGAAAACTGTCCGTTAATCATACCGCTTTCATAATCGCCTCCGGTTAGGGTTAACCCTCCTGTTTCATGATCTCCCGTTACAATGATCAGGGTTTCGCCATTGCTGTCAGCAAACTGCATTGCTTTGCCAATCACCTGGTCAAAATCCAGTAATTCAGAAACCGCGTAAGGCAGCTTGTTTGCATGTCCGCCATGATCGATCTGCGCGCCTTCCAGCATCAGCAGAAAGCCGTTTTTATCTCTGCTCAACAGGGAGATCGTTTTGTCAAATGCGGTTTCCGCCCATTGTTTTCTCCCCCTTTCCATTGACAGGGCAGCTACTGAATCTGCAACGATCAATGGAAGTTTACTGGAAGATGAAACCGAAGTTAAAGAGTGGGTAACCGAGAATTTTTTTCTGAGTGCGGCAGCGGCTGAATCATACTGGCGCATATTACATGCACCCATGATCACATCGACCCTTGCTTTTGCAAGATCTTCCATCATTCCTTTATAATCACTGCGCTGACTCCGATGGGCATAAAACGAGGCTGGTGTTGCATCGCGGAAATCTCCGGTTGTTACAATCGCGGTTCTCATTTTCCTGGTAGCAATAATATCCGGCAGTAAAGTGAGTTTCGCTCCGGTGTGATCGACACCTACTGAACGGTTATTTGTTTTTTTACCTGTCGACAACGCCGTCGCCCCGGGGGCTGAATCAGTAATATAGCTATCGTAGGAACTGGTTTTTGATAAACCTATCTGACGCATGCTGAATACATTCAACGCCGCATGGTTTGCTGTATATCCCGCGTACCACTGCGCAAGCCCGGTACCATCTCCGATAAGGATGATTACGTATTTCACAGGTTTCTCCAGACCATCGTTCCGGTATTTAGGTGTGTACAGTTTGTGTGGAGAAGAGCCTGAAAATGTTCGGTCGGGATACTGTTTCAGAAACGTGGCCAAAGCTTCCACCCGATCGGTATTCAGGTAATCGATCCCCAGGGACACAAAAGTGTTCCAGCTATTGATATTATCCGGTGCAGCCCAGAACCTGATTTTTTTATTTGCTTCATGAGCTTTTTGCACCGCTGCGGATATCCTGGCCTTATCGTTTTCCGGAAGCAAGCCCGTTCCTTTCCAAACGGAGTATTGCTGAAAATTCCCGCTCATCATCTCAATCTTATTCAATTCTTCCGGGCTGTAAGAGGCATTTAAATCACCATCAAATAAAATCCATGCAGGATATTCATGATAAGTAGATGCTGAAGGACGGTTACCGGAAATAACAATTTTAAGTGTTGAAGTTGTTGTCAAAGCCGGGTATCCCTTCAATATTTCGACCAACCGGGTGAGTGTCGGTATGGCTTCGGTTTTTATATCGATCATCAACTGGAGCTTCTTCGACGTGTCCGCATATACATAGCCGTTATTTCCGGTAACCACCTGTGCGAGAGGGATAAGATAAAGCGAATCCAGACCCCTTTGTAATTTCATTTGTTTCGTATCGTGTGCTACAATCAGTTTTCCTTTATCAAGAAACACATCAGCTTCAATGGATCCAAAACCCTGCTGCCAGGCTGCTTTAAAAGGAAACTTCTGTTCATAATCATTATGCGAATGTGCATTTGAAGGACTGTAGGACTGTGATGCGGAGACATCAGCAAAAGACATAAAGATCACACAGAGGAAGACGAAGATTTTCATTTGCGAAATTTTTAGAACAGAAGGAATAATTGTAAAGAGAAGAATTTATCAGATCGGTATCTCCCCTTGTCCATGAAACTTATGTTAACCCTGTAACACGTAAAAATATTTAACCAGGGCTGCTTAAGTTTCCCGCGATTCAACCGGATAAGATAACACTATTCACGACTATATTCAGCGTCAGCAATTCCCACCGGCAAAAATTATCCCATCAATTGTAACGAGGCAGCCGATTTATTTGTCATGAACTTTTGTTTTCCAGGTGGCCACCAGATTTTCGGAGATACCGGCATCTAAAGTTCATTGCCTGCGTAGTTTAAATAAGTGAAACAACCATGCTGCAGAAATTGCCGTTCTGTTGCGCAACTTATCTAGACAATTAAGGGGATATTTTCAGGGATTAAATAAGTATATTACAGATTTCTAACTGCTTAAAATTTTTGTTTGAAAAGAGTATTGCTGTTGCATGGCCTATGTTGCATCTGCCTGTGCCAGGCGGCTGTATCACAGAATAAGTCGGAAGACAGTGCATCGTTTCAGTCTGCATATGCCAAAAGCATTGAAATTTATCATCAGTCAATTTATCCCAGTACGACGTTATACAACGGTGCTAAATATACCGGGTACCCATTTCCATTTAAAGAAGGCCATCCCTACTTTATTTCAGCTGTAACCGGTGTCGGAAGTATAGAAAAAGGAGGTGTGCTTTATAATGACGTCAAGTTCCTTTTTGACATTGTCCGCGAAAGGCTGATTGTATTCAGTCCCGAACAGGAAGCCATCCTGATCACCAATGATCTCATCAAATCATTTGCAATACACAATTATCATTTTATACACGTACGTGATCAGAACGCGTCCATCCGTGCAGGCTATTATGCATTGTTGTACGATGGGTCAGTCCAGGTATTGTGGAAAAACTGGAAAATCATCCGGTCAGTAATAGAACAATCTTCTGAGCAGCGATATATCGACGAGAGAAATCAATATTACCTGAAGAAAGGCGACAAATACTATCCTATATCAGGCAAACGTGATGTGCTGAAGATATTGAAAGATAAAAAGGCGGAATTACAGCAATTGATCCGTAAAGAAGATCTGTCTTTCAGGAAAAGTGAGATAGCGAAATCCCTCACAAGGATTGCCGGTTATTACGATCAGCTTATAAAACAGTAATATAAATTCTGCCAAACAGGATAATTGCACGGATGAAACGGATTATCAATACATTTTTGACCGGCTGCATTTTGCTCTGCTGCAATCTGTGCGGACAGGGCCAGACTAAAGGAATATCGGGCGATTATAAACAAATCAGGCTGCCCCAGTTATTAAAAGAAATACAGAAACAAACGGACTATCGTTTGTTTTATGATCCGCAAAAACTGGATACGCTCGCTCAGAATATTTCATTTGATAATCAGTCGATTGAAAAAGTATTGACAAAAGCATTTGCAGAAACGGAGCTTGTTTTTTCAATTGATGCCAACAAAAACATTTTCATCACCAGGGGCCAGGCTGTAAAAACCACCCTGCCTCAGGGATTTTTACCTGCGCCGGGTCGCGTAACTGCAGCAGCGGGACAACGCCCTATTGACGACCTGGATGCTGAAGAGCAGGATGCGAATCGCGCAAGAGCTGTAGTTGATAACAGGTTATATATTATTGGCGATAAGAATCAACCTGCCTCCGGCAATATTACGGTTACCGGATATGTGCGTGATGCAAAAAGCGGCGAGCCTGTTATTGGTGCTTCAGTATATATAGATAAACCACGGGTGGGCGCATCTACCGATCAATATGGCTATTATTCATTTCAGTTACCCAGGGGTCGCTATATTCTGAATGTGCAAAGTATCGGTATGCGTGATGCCCGCCGCCAGATACAGCTGTACAGTGAAGGCAAGATGAACATTGATATGGAAGGACAGGTGCTTTCGCTGAAAAGAGTAGTTATCTCGGCAGCCAAGGTGAACAATATCCGCAGCACACAAATGGGCGTCGCCAAATTGGACATTAAAGCCATCAAACAGATTCCGGCAGTTCTTGGAGAAGTGGATTTGCTGCGTGCGGTACTGACCCTTCCCGGTGTGAAGACAACCGGCGAATCAAGTACTGGTCTCAATGTTCGCGGTGGTTCCGTGGACCAGAACCTGATCCTGTTCAACGACGCTACCATTTATAATCCTTCCCATTTCTTTGGAATGTTTTCCGCATTCAATCCCGAAGTGGTGAAAGACATCGAATTATACAAAAGCAGTATGCCTGCACGTTATGGCGGCCGCCTTTCGTCGGTACTGGATATCAAAAGCCGCGAAGGAAACAAGAAAAAATTCACGGGTTCTGCAGGTCTTGGTTTGGTTACCAGCAGGCTCAATATAGAAGGGCCATTGATCAAAGACCGCACCACTTTCATGGCCGGTGTCCGCGCGACTTATTCCAACTGGATGATGAAATTTCTGCCCGATGAATATGAAAACAGCCGTGCAGGTTTTTATGACGCCAACCTGAACGTCACCCACGAATTCAATAAAAAAAATACCCTGTTCATCACCGGGTATATGAGTGGCGATAAATTCAATCTGAATAACGATACCACCTACGGATATAGCAACAGGAACCTATCATTGAAACTGAAAAGTATTTACAGCAACAAACTTACCGGAGTGATTACTACGGGGTATGATGAATACAATTATGATATTTCGTCAGACAATAACCCTTACAACGCTTATAAGCTTAACTTTTCCATACAGCAGTATTATTTCAAAGCCAACTTCAATTATTACATCAACAATAAACACGCGCTGGATTTCGGATTCAATACACTCTATTATAAATTGAAACCAGGAGCGCTAAGAGCAGTCGGCGAGCAATCTATTGTCATTCCGGAAACCGTTTCCCAGGAACAGGCGCTTGAATCAGCGTTGTACCTGAGCGACAAATTCAATGTGAATGATAACCTAAGCATCGAAGGCGGAATACGCTATGTGCTGTACAATTATCTTGGTCCGCAGGATATAAGACAATATGCGCCTGGTGTTCCGAGAACCGTTGATAATATCACCGACACGATCAGTTACGGAAAAAATAAAAATATCCAGAATTACGGCGGAGCTGAATTCAGGGTATCGGCACGTTATAGTTTCAGTGATGCGTTTTCTATAAAAGCGGGGTTCAATTCGCAGCGCCAGTTTATACATATGTTATCCAATACAGCTGCAATGGCACCGACAGATATCTGGAAGCTCAGTGACCCCAACATAAAACCGCAATACGGCGAACAGTACTCATTGGGTCTGTATAAAAATTTCAAATCGAATACCATTGAAACTTCCGTGGAGGTTTATTACAAGAACATCCGGAATTTCATGGATTATAAAAGCGGCGCAGTGCTGATCATGAATCCCCATGTGGAAACTGATGTGCTGAATACAAAAGGAAAAGCCTACGGGGTGGAATTGCTTGTGAAAAAATCAACGGGCAAACTCAATGGATGGATCAGCTATACATACTCAAGGATTTTGCTGAAGCTGGATGACCCGATTGCAGGGGAAAATATCAACCAGGGTAACTGGTACCCATCTTCTTATGATAAGCCACACGATGTGACCGCAATTGCGAATTACAGGTTTAGTCACCGGGTAAGCGTTTCATTGAACAGCACCTATAGCACAGGCAGACCGATCACTGTTCCGGTGGGACTCTTCTACTATGCCGGTTCGCTTCGTACGCTGTATGCAGACAGAAATTCATATCGTATTCCTGATTATTTCAGGATGGATTTTTCTATGAACGTTGATGGCAATCACCGGGTGAAGCAGAAAGTACATCTCTCCTGGACTTTCGGGGTATACAATTTAACTGGCAGGAAAAATCCTTATTCAGTTTATTATATTTCAGAAAACGGAGTAGTCACCGGGTATAAACTGTCCATATTCGGAGCCGTTATTCCATTTATCAATTTAAACCTGAAATTTTAACAGCAGGCATGAAACAAATGTTAAACCCTCATTCTGAACATGACATCAGTTAATTCCATATCGATACGCTTGAAAAAAGCGCTGGCTGTTCTTGTTATGGTCGTACTTGTAACTGCCTGCAGGGAAAAATTTGAAGCCGATCTCCCCTCTCCGGCGACGGGTTATCTGATTGTGGAGGGCATCATTAATGTGGGAGACGAAGCTGTAACGATGATAAAGTTGTCGCGCACCACTCCGCTGGACAGCAGGGCGGTTACGCCTGAGAACAATGCGCAGGTATTTATTGAAGATGAACAGAATCATCAGTATGAACTTGCTTTATCGGACAGCGGTCAGTACTATTCGCAACCGCTCGATCTGCCTGTAAATGTCAGGTATCGTTTACATGTGATCGCAGACGCAAAAGAGTATTACTCAGGATTTACAGATACCAAAATTGCTCCTGAAATAGACAACCTCTACTGGGAGCCAAAGACAGACGGTATTGAAATACAACTGGACACTGACGATCCATTGGGAAACAGCCGGTATTATTACTGGAATTTTACGGAAACATGGGAGTATAATGTGCCCTACTTCGCCGTTCTTAAATATATCCAGGCTTCGAACACAGTCGACTATCGCGGCGCTGGCGATCCTGAAATATTCAAGTGTTATCATACACTGGAATCATCAAGTATAGTGATCGCGTCCACTGCGAAACTGAGCCAGGACCTGGTATTTGCAAAGCCCATTACTTTTGTTTCAGCCACCAACACTTCGAAACTTGTAAACAGGTACAGTATCATCGTAAGGCAATCCGTTCTTTCTAAAGATGCATATGAGTATTTTGAAAGAATGAAAAAGAACACCGAACAGACCGGATCCATATTCGATGCGCAGCCATCTCAGCTCAGGGGAAACATAAAATGTAAAACGGACAGTTCTGAAATTGTGGTCGGGTATATTTCAACGTCAAGTATAACCGAAAAGAGAATTTTTGTATCACGGGTGGAATTGCCCGCATTCAATCATATGAATCCTTTTTCCGCATGTATGTTAGATACGGTGAAGTTGCATCCGGATTCTTTAAGAGAAGCATTTTATTACGGGTCCAATCTCCCTATTGATTATTGGACAAATGATGCCGGAATAAGAAATGGTGTGGTCGGCAGTGCAAGTTTTTGCGTTGACTGCAGAGAGCAGGGTGGTTCGAATGTCAGGCCTTCGTTCTGGTGAAAAAGAAAACGGAATAAATGGAGCTGTGTTGAATGCACAGCTTTCGTATCATCGAGAATACAGCCAGCATTGGATAAATGTGTGGATTGCAGAGTACCGGGACAAATGTGAAACTTTCTTTCTGGCCTTAGAAAAAAATGCAAAAACTTCTTCTCATATCCTGCTTGGTGGTTATGGCCTGTGGCTGTAAAGAAAAGTTCTATGCGGACTTACCCTCTCCAGCGACAGGTTTCCTTATTGCCGAAGGCGTTATCAATATCGGCGATAAAGTAAGAACAGAAATTCGGTTGGCCAGAACAACAGCGCTTGATAATCCTGACGTTCAATTCGAAGAAAATGCCCGTGTGTATATTGAAGATCAGCAAAACGACAGGATTGAACTTTCTCATGCAGATAGTGGAAAATTTATTTCTCCTGAACTAAGTTTACCTACGGGCAGACAATACAGGCTGCGGATAATCGCTAACAACAAGGAATATGTATCCGGATTCACTGAAGCAAAAATTTCACCCGCAATTGACAGTTTATTCTGGGTCCCTAAGGACGACGGTATCGAAATCCGGTTAATGACGCATGATACGCAAAATGCAAGCAAGTACTATTCCTGGAGCTATATAGAAACCTGGCAATATTCAACACCCTATTTTTCTACGATAAAATTTGATCCGGCGACAATTACGGATCCGATATTACCACCAATAGTCCCCAGGCTTTCATCAGACCCGCCAATCTACACCTGCTGGATGACTGTTCCATCCAGTTCCATTGTCATTGGAAGTACGGTAAACCTAAGTGAGGACATTATATACGCAAAGCCAGTCAGGTTTGTCTCTGCCTCTAACTCCAACCGGCTAGTATCTCACTACAGCATTATTGTAAAGCAATCTATACTTCCTAAGGAAGGCTATGAATATCTTCAGCGAATGCAGAAGAATACGGAGCTGACCGGGTCTGTTTTTGATTCGCAGCCCTCCGAACTGCGCGGGAATATTACCTGTGTGAGTGACAGTTCAGAAATAGTTGTAGGATTTATCTCTGCATCAAGTATTACAGAAAAACGAATTTTTATTAAACGCGAGGAGTTGCCTCAGTTGAATATTAATACACTATACCAGGACTGCTATATTGACGAGCTGCCATATATACGCGATACAATGATATACTGGTTTGAATCCGGAAGTTATATCCCTGTGCAACCAAAAGAAGTTCTCGGTCGCGTTGTTGCGGTATCATATTCTTACAACAAATGTGTGGATTGCCGGAAATTGGGAGGATCAAATCAAAAGCCGTCTTTCTGGCCATAACTTTTTTAATTTATAATATTTCATTCTGTGATTCGATCATTTAATAAGAAACTGGAGTTTATTGTTCTGCTGACAACGGTATTGTCTGCTAACGCTGTCGCACAGACGACGGACGAAATGGCGCCTTTGCGTACAAGACTGGAGACTTACAACAACAATGTACTGGAAGAAAAGATTTTTGTACATACCGATAAACATTTGTACCAGTCAGGCGACATCATGTGGTTGAAAGTATACTGCGTTGACAGCCGGCAAAACAAACCCCTGAACCTGAGCAAAGTGGCCTATATCGAATTGCTGGATAATCAGAACCGGCAGGTGATGCTTGCAAAAGTGGCGCTGGATTCAGGTTTTGGTGCCGCTTCAGTTGTAATTCCATCGACGCTTCCTACAGGCAATTACAGACTTCGCTCGTACACGCACTGGATGAAAAATTTCAGCGAAAATTTTTTCTATCGTCAGGATATAACAGTAACGAATGGGCGAAGAATTTTACCTGAAACAAAAGTGCCGCAACCGGAATACAATGCGGAGTTTTTTCCAGAAGGAGGCCATGCAGTAAAAGGTCTTGAATCAAAAATTGCTGTTAAGGTTACGGATCAATACGGCAAAAGTGCTGACTTTATGGGATTCATAGTTGATCAGAAAAAAGATACCGTTGTAAGATTTCAGCCGCTCGTGTTTGGTATGGGAAGTTTCAGATTTACTCCTGAGACAGGAAACAGTTACCAGGCAGTAATTAAATTCCCAGATGGAAGTTTGCAAAGCTCAGCATTCGAGGCAATAGAAAATGAAGGATATGTGATGTCAGTGTCTAATGATGAAGATGGAAATATAGAGGTAAAACTCAATAGTAACATCAGTAATGCTTCTAAGCTGTATGTCCTCGTTCATACCCGACTATCTTTAAAGATTGCGGAAATGGTAAAACTGGTGAACGGGCAGGGGATCGTGAAGATCAGGGAGAAAGGTCTTGGCGAAGGGGTATCGACAATTACTGTATTCAATGCATCCCGCGAACCTGTCTGCGAACGCTTGTATTTCAAACAACCGTCAAAAATTAAAAACCTTACAGTAAAAACGGACCAGGCAGATTATCAGAACAGAAAAAAAATTAACCTTGATGTCAGCTCTTCTGATACCAATCAGGGAAATTTTTCATTGGCAGTGTACCAGGTTGATTCAGCTTTTTCAAAAGAATTTTCAGGAATTTCTGAATGGCTGTGGTTGCGATCCGAGTTGAAAGGCCGGGTGGAACATCCTGAATTTTACTTTGATGAAAAAGAACCCAATCGCAAACCTGCCCTTGAAAATTTACTGCTCACACAAGGCTGGCGGCGTTTCGACTGGAAATCACCGAATACGGTTCCTGCATTTACTTTCGAACCCGAATACAATGGTGTAATTGTATCGGCAAGAATAATTGATTCACGCAATGGTGCGCCTGCTCCACGTATCCAGGGTTTTATCGGTGCACCAGGAAGCCGAACCAATTTTGTATCCGGTATCAGTAACGACAGCGGCTACCTGAAACTGGAAATGCCTGATCTCTACGGCAGTTCTGAACTCGTACTTCAGACAAATTCGCTCAACGGTGATAGTGTTTACAGGGTAGATATCATACAGCCATATGCTGAGAAGCCCGAAACTGATTCGATTACCCCGTTGATTATTACTGCCGCAGACACCTCGGGTATTCTTGATCGGATGATCAGTACGCAGGTGCAGTCTGTTTACAAAGAAGAAGAACTCAACAGGTTTGATACACTTTCCATTGATACCACAACATTTTATACCAGGCCTGATAAACGGTATTACCTCGATGACTATACCCGCTTTACCACGATGGAAGAAGTTCTCCGTGAGTATGTACAATGGGTGAACGTAAAAAAACAGGCGGACAATTTTCATCTGACAGTATATGATGAGGAAAGAAAAGTAATCATGTCTGATGATCCGCTGGTACTGATGGATGGGGTACCTGTGTTCAGGATCAACAAGGTACTCGAACTGAATCCACTAAAAATGCAGAAGCTGGATGTGATCGCAAAAAAATATGTACTCGGAAATACCAGCTTTGATGGCATACTGAATTTTGTTTCATTCAACGGCGATCTTGAAGGTCTCACCCTGGATCGCAACGCAACTGTTGTAGATTATGACGGCCTCCAGTTAAAAAGAGAATTCTATTCACCTGTATATAACGGACTGGACAGCACTGTAGAATCAATACCCGATTTCAGAACCACATTGTACTGGAATCCTGAAGTGAAACTGAAAAACGGCACACCGGTCAATTTCTCTTTTTACTCAGGTGATCTTAAAGGAAATTACATCGTTGTGCTTGAGGGACTTTCCGGGCAGGGAGTCAGTGGTGAGGCAGTGACGAGGTTTACGGTGAAGTAGAGGCAGTAGGCAGGAGCCTGCCTGCCGGCAGGAGAATTAGGGGTTAGAGATTTAGTGACGAGTATTGGGAAGTAAAAACCTGCAATGAAATACAGATTTCTGGCGTATAAGTGTTTTTAACTCCGGTTGATAAAACAGGGTATTCTTGTTTTGAATTGAAGTCAATCGTATAAAATTAATGCTTGATACTCATTCCTATTCCCTGAAAATGCTGCCTTCCTTTGCCGGGAAGACACCAAGGCTCTAAGGATGCTCTAAGATAAACTTCGAACAAACTTCGCGTCTTCGAGGGCGCCATTGGGTTGATCACAGGATAAGGTATATATAAAAAATATTGGTGTGTTGCCAATAGTGAGATCTCATCTAAAATCTTCTTAATTACTTATCTTTAAAGCATGTCGACTAAGAAAATTCTCATCATTACCGGCGATGCCGGAGAGAGCTACGAAACACTGTTTGCCATCCATCGTTTTCGTGAATCCTATTACGAACCTGTCATCGCATCCAACAAAGTAAAAAGACTAAACCTCGTGATCCATGAACTGGAGCCGGGATGGGATACCTATCGTGAGCGCCCAGGTTACTGCGTGCCTTCAGATATCAGTTTTGAGGATGTCAATGTATCCGATTATGATGGGGTGTTGCTGATCGGTGGAAGAGCTCCCGAATTTTTACGACATGACATGCAGGTGCTCCGCATATTAAAGGAATTTGATCAACAAGAGAAGTGGTTGTTTGCTATTTGTCATGGCATTCAGATCTTAACCGTTGCTGGCCTGGTAAAAGGAAAGAAGGTCACCTGCTACGAACATGTACATTCAGAAGCCGAAGCCTATGGCGCGACATATATCCGCAGCGAAGAAGCAGTCCGCGACGGGCGCCTGGTAACCGGCCAAACCTGGCAGTCACACCCGGAATTTTATCGGCTGGTTTTCGAATGCCTCGAAGAAACAGCTGTACAATCTTCAGAAAAAATTGAAACAATAGTTCTCTAAGCAGTGATTTACTCATAGCGTCATCTGCACTAAAAGGGTATTGATCTACGGGTAATAATATTCTGGTCGGGTTCCGGCAGGTAACATCTTTGCATATTCCCGAAATGCTGATGAAATTCTGGCACAAAAAAGATTTTATCCCTGCGATACCTATTCTTTTTTGGATTCTGAGGATCGGCATCCCGGCCATCGTTATCTGAAAAATTCTTTAACTGGTTCTGCATTGATCTGCGAGTAGGTAATCAGCGCGAATCAGCGGGAAAATTTCTGCCATCGAAGAAATCTTTTTTAGATCAGTTCATTTCCCGCAGATAATACGCAGATGGGCGCAGATAGGAAACATTTGTTGTTATCTGCGTAAATCATCATCAATCCGCGGGAAAATAATTGTTTGCAAAGGAAGATTTTCTCCCGTAGATTTTTGCAGATTGGCGCAGATAGGAAACATTTGTTATTATCTGCGTAAATCACCGTCAATCCGCGGGAAAATAATTGTTTGCAAAGGAAGATATTCTCCCGCAATCCGCAGATTGAAAGGCACGCTGATTTTCGCTGATTAGAAAATCCGGTTGATAAATACTGATTGCCGGTTATCTGAAACCGCTCACTTGATGTATCAGTTTCACACGAGAATTTGCCAGAAATGTGATGTAAATGATTGACTACTGGTCGCATCACAAGAAGGCAATTGTGTTGGGATGAAACATCTTCCATTCCTTTCTGTCTTTATAACAATACCGAATGCGATGTTCAAAAACTACATTAAAACAACACTGCGCAGTCTTTGGAAAAACAGGACTTATAGTTTTTTAAATCTTTTTGGTCTGGCAATAGGAATCGCTTTTTCAGCCCTTATTTTTCTGTGGGTGGAAGCTGAACTCGATTTTAATTCAGCATTTAAAAAACGGGATTATATCTACCGTATCATGGAAAATGTAGAGGTGAATGGCGAGATCAAAACAGGTGGAAGTACGCCAGGCCCGCTGGCACAGGCTATAAAAGAAGAAATCCCGGGTATCACAAATACAGCACGGCTGAGTTGGTTTATGCCGCAACTGCTGGAATGGAATGAAACAAAGATTCGTGAAACCGGTGTATATGCAGACACTTCTTTTCCTGATATGATGACCTTGGATTTCGTTAAAGGAAATTCAAAAAGTGTTTTGACTGAACCGGATGCTGTGATCATCAGTGAATCGCTTGCAAGAAGGGTATTCCACAATGAAAATCCTATTGGTAAAACAATAAAGATGAATGCGGGTGAATCATTCAGCGTAGATGGACTTTTTAAAGTAACCGGAGTTTTTAAAGATGTTCCCCGGAACTCATCATACCAGTTTCATTGGGTTTCACCTTATACAAGATTTGAGGACCGGAATGACTGGATAAAACCCTGGACGAATACACTCACAGAAACGATTGTTGAGTTATCTCCCGAAGCCAAACGAAGTGAAGTACAGGCAAACCTTTCAGGATTTCTTTCCAAAAAATTAACCGGATGGAAAGGAGAACTGATCCTGTTTTCGATGAATGATTGGTACTTGAGAAATGTATTTGTCAATGGAAAAACTGAGGGCGGAAAAGCAACATATGTTTATCTTTTTTCTGTAATTGCATTTGTGATTATGCTGATTGCATGTATCAATTTTATGAACCTGGCTACGGCACGTTCTGAAAAACGTGCAAAGGAAGTAGGAATCAGAAAAGTAATGGGGTCGGGAAAATCAAAACTGATACTTCAGTTCCTGGGAGAGTCGCTGACCATGACCTTTATCGCCTTGTTTATCGCGTTGGGTATTATTTATCTCGTATTACCGGCTTATAATCAACTCGTAGAAAAGGACCTTAATGTCAAACTGTTTACAGCACCGCATGTAGTGGTACTCACAGGAATCGTGTTGATTACAGGTCTGCTTGCCGGAAGCTATCCGGCATTTTATCTTTCTGCATTTAACCCGATAAAAGTGCTGAAAGGATTGAATATAAAAAGTGCAGGTGGTGCAGTATTCATCAGGAAAGGATTGGTCGTAACACAATTTACTTTTTCCATCGCACTGATCATTTGTACTCTTATAATTTATCAGCAGATCAATCATATCAAAACCCGCGACCTCGGATTTACAAAGGAGAGGTTGATTCATATGGCTGCACCGACCGGAATCAAAGAACACTTCCCGGCCGTAAAACAACAGTTGATCTCAACGGGCGTGGTTGATAATGTTGCAATGAGTCTTCACGAGCCCCTACATCTATACAGCAGCTCCACCAATTTTCGCTGGCAGGGAAAAGATCCTGAAAGCAAAACGGAAGTTCACTCCAACACGGTGAGCCCGGAATACCTGTCTACAATGGGAATGAAAGTTATAGAAGGAAGAGATTTTTATAGTTCTTCGGAAGCAGATAGCAACAGTGTAATTATCAATAAAAGTCTCGCTGATATTATGGGCGTGGAAGGGAAAGCCGGAGCGATATTATCGGTGGGTAAAAATGACTTCCAGGTTATTGGTATAATCAATGACTATGTATACAATGATATGTATGGATCAGGGATGCCGGCTGTTCTGTATTGGGGGCCAATGGCCGCGTCTTCCATGACCATCAAACTGAAAGATGGTGTCGATCTTTCGAATGCACTGGGAAAAACGATGAATGTGATCAAAGCCAGCAATGCAGGTCAGCCTTTGGAATTTCGCTTTGTGGATGATGATTTTAATGCACTTTTTAAAACAGAAACGTTGACCGGGAAACTTGCCGGCATATTTGCTGCGCTTGCAATACTGATTTCCTGCCTGGGTCTGTTTGGTCTTGCTGCATATACCGCAGAAAAACGTACGCGCGAAATCGGAGTCCGGAAAGTATTAGGCGCATCTTCACTAAAACTTGCTACTTTACTGGCGAAAGAATTTATTCAGCTCGTAATTATTTCCTGTGCAATTTCCTTTCCGCTGGCATGGTGGGTAGTGAATAGCTGGCTCCAGAATTTCGCCTATCGTACGGCAATCCATTGGTGGGTATTTTCTGTAGCAGGATTAGTGGCAGTGTTCATCGCAGCAGTAACGGTAAGTTCCCAGGCGATCAAAGCAGCACTGGCGAATCCTGTAAGAAGCCTGAGAACAGAATAATCAGGCTATCAAGAGAAAGGTAAGGAGTAAAAAGTGATATAAGAGGGAAGTGTGAGTTGCAGATGGCAGTCAGCAACAACAAATACTGAACCCTTTTGACTTTAACCTGCTCCTTACCTCTCTTTTTATATTTCAACACGCCCTGTTGCAGGTGGCATACACAGGATGCTTCTTCCGGAGCATGAACGAACCTGCTGTTACAATCATAGATGAATTTGGCACTTGCGAAGGCTCCTGGCTGAAGCCTGGGTCTATTGAAAATCCAATGTTGATCAACAAATGGGTACATAAGTTAGAGCATGAACGGATCTGCTGTCACAATCCAAGATGAATTTGACTCACGAAGGCTAACTTATGACTTAACACCTATAACCTTAAAACTTCAACTTTTTACTTCAAACTACCGCTTACTTCTCTCCATGGCAATTGCGTGAATGATGTAATCTGAGTCGGGGTTGTGATAGAATAATTTCTGCTGGCTGACTCCGTAGCCGTTGTTTTCGAAGATGGAACAGAAATCGTCGAGTGAGATTTTGTCTTTTAATAGAAGCGTGTGGAACTCGATGATGAATTGTTTGACAGCCCGGCCGGCGAGTACTCCTGAATGCTGAAGTTCTTTTACAATTTCATATTCGCTTCCTTCCACATCAATCTTTACGAGATCAACTTTGCCTGCTGCAGTAATGTAATTCGAAAGTTGTTCAGCTTGTACGATGATTGAAGTCGACCCGTCAGCATTAAAATGTACACCAGCATTAAGCATACTCTTTTGATCTGGAATAGTCAGCAACACAGATCGTTCTTTTGCTGTCAATGCCGATTCATGAAGAGTTACATCTTTCAGATTATTTTCATCAACATTCAATTTTAATAAATGCATTGCGCCGGGGTTAGGCTCAAAGCACTGAATGGTAGCATTGGGGTATAAAGATTTAAAGTAAATCATTGCCATACCGATGCTCGCACCACAATCAAAGATAACAGGACGTGTAACCGAAGTTTGGAAGTGATATTCTTCGTCAATAAACTTTTCTTTGATCAGGAAACTGAGCAGGGAGTAATCCGGACCATTCAAAATAAACCTGTCCATTTTAACTTTTACCGGGGAGGTTTCGGGATTCCGTCGCTTGAGTATGGCGAGGTTCACAAGGGTTTTAAAAATGGACATGCGCGGAAGAGCCGTTTCTTTTTTAGCAAGCAATCTGAAAAATGGGCTCAGCAATCCGATCATTTTACATCTTATTTTTTCAACCAGCGGATCGGAGCGGGTAAGTTGTTAAAATGCAAATGATAGAATGGTTCATTTACAGGATTGAATTTTTCATAGAAAGATTTTACTCCAGGAACATCGGAACCTTCAAAATCAAAGAGTAAATTGCTTTGATGAAATTCTCCCCAGATATTATATAGTAAAAAATGGTTTGCTGCGTTGTGCCGACCTTCATCAGTAGTCGAGTTCATAATATTGTACAGGCGTCGTTCATCTTTTAGCAGTAACACAATAGATTGCATCTCGCCTGCGGATGTTTCAATTTTTCTTGCAAACGCTTTCTTCTCTTTTTCAAGGACTAAACATAGCGCCTCAAACTTTTGATAATGTTCTTTGCTCACGTGTGTGAACCTCTTTCCATAAAGGTTCCTGAATGCAGCAATAGCATCACGAATTTTTGCATTGGAAAACTGCAGATCCCTGCCGGCTCCTTTTTTTATATTCTGAACTGCATCATTGGTAAAACTATTAAGAAGTGTTTCGATATCTCTGTCCAGCTTTAAAACAAAATTGGTCTGGGACACCGAGCCCTGTACCTGGTTTTTGTAATTAAAAAAATAATCACCGTAGGAAGAAAACCGAGACAAAGCATCCAGGAATTTTTCTTCATCATATTTCCCGTACTGCGAAAAGATGCCGAGCTGCTGGATAAATGGAACGGAAGGGGTATAAATGATGTTTAATTTCTTTTTCCAGGGAACGGGCATCACAGCTTCGTATTCATTCTGCACAATACCTGACCAGTTTTCGCACATATGATCAAGATATTCAGCTCTTGCATAGATCAGCCCGTTACTGCTTTTGATAATGCAGTCGTTCCACCTTTTTTTATCGATCTCTTCCGAAGAAATGATTTTTAACTCGCCTGACATAGATGCAAGTATAAAGAGAAAACAGAATACGGAAATACAGAATACAGGATACAAGAAGAATAAGAAACAGAAAAAAGAGGCAGATAACGGGATATAGAAAGAAAAACAATTCCCTTGTGCAGGCTTACAAATTCCGAACCGGTTCTTCGGCTGTACTTTTGGGTAATATTTCGCAAACTGATTTCTTTACCTGTTTTCAGTATGAAGTATTCAGATTTCTTTTTTTCTCCTGCCTGCTTACCTGCCTGCCGGCGGGCAGGCTACTGCTTTCTGCCTGAAATGATCACTTCTGTTGTAAATTGAGCTACAAATCACTACTTCCATATGAAATTTTCACGCAGTGAATTTTTGAAAACAGGAATACTCGGGTTAGGTTCTGCACTTGTACCGGCATCCTCTCTTTTTTCATCTGAAAAATCAACTCCGGCAGAAACGCTGAATGTTGGTCTGGCTTCCTATACACTTCGCAAATTCAACCTGGATGAAACTATTGCTGTGAGTAAGCGATTGGGTTTGCAAAAGATTGCTCTCAAGTCGATGCATATGCCAATAAATGCTTCAGCTGATGAGTTGAAATCAATGGCAGCAAAAGTTTCTGCTGCAGGTCTTCAACTGTATGGTGCAGGAGTGATTTATATGAAGACTCAGGATGAAGTAGCGCAGGCGTTCACCTATGCAAAAAATGCAGGAATTCCCACCATCATTGGTGTACCTAATCACGACTTGTTGAAATTTGTTGAAGAGCAGGTGAAAAGTTCCGGCATACGACTGGCGATTCATAATCACGGTCCCGGTGATGATCTGTATCGCAGTCCCGATGATGTATATTCAAGAGTAAAGGATCTCGACAAAAGAATTGGACTGTGCATAGATGTTGGGCATGTACAAAGGATAGGACAAAATCCTGCGGAGAAACTCGAAAAATACCACAGCAGGTTATATGATATTCACCTTAAGGATGTAGATAAAAATAATGAGCAGGGAAAACCTATTGAAATCGGAAGAGGAGTAATTGATATTCCGGCGATTATAAAAACGCTGAAGAAAATCGGCTACAAGGAAACTATTGCGATTGAATACGAAAAAGATGAACAGGATCCTGTTCCTGGCCTGGCGGAATCAACAGGTTATGTAAGGGCTGTCATCAAAATGTCCTAATATAGGTTAACCAGAACTCTTAGGTAAAAGGATTGTTGTAAAAACCGGTGATTCAATGTAAATTCATAATATGAGGTGATCGTTATTTAAAACGATCCTGATTTCTGAAAGCAGCAATCGATGATCTATTATCATACACATTCTCCGGATCAGATGACCGGCGAAATGCTGGATCATTATTTAAAATTCGGATGGTACCGGATTCAGCAGAAAATGATTACCACTGATCTGATCATTGGTGAAGATGAAAGTTTGTTACCTGTATTCTGGATAAGATTCGATCTGAAAAAATTCAAACCCGGAAGATCATCGAGAAAAATCATCAGCATCAATAGCAACTTTACCGTCAATATAAAGTCCTTTGAGATTACAAGAGAAACAGAAGAGTTGTTCAATGCATATAAAACCTGCACTGATTTTCACTTAACCGATACTGTTAAGGATTATCTTTTGGGTACAGATGCGATGAATGTGTATGATTCGCTGCAGATCGAAGTGCGGGATCAGGGAAGATTAATCGCTGTAGGTTATTTTGATGAAGGCAATACCAGTATAGCGGGTATTCTGAATTTCTATCATCCGGCTTATAGTAAATACAGTCTCGGTAAGTACCTTATGCTGATGAAAGCGGAGTTTGCCATTGAACAAAAAAAGAACTACTATTATCCGGGCTACGTTTGTTCACGGAACCCTAAATTCGATTATAAATTATTTCCCGACAAAGCAGCCACAGAAGTTTTTGTAAGAAACAGGCAGGAGTGGGTGCCGTATTTGTCGGTAGAGCTAACCGAACTGGAGAACATGCTTGTACAAAACAGCATTTTCGGAAAGCTGGGTATTTACCGAAATGACAAGATCGTTGCCGAAAACGATTTCAGGACCCAGGGGTAATTATTTCTGTTCTCTTTAAGCACGACCATGAATCAACTGCCTGCCTATTCTGTTCAAACTGCTCATTCCTGGAATACAATCAACTGGAGCCCGGAGACTTTGCCATCGCTTCAAACGGTAAGAACATTTACCGGTTCTTTGCCGTTAAAATCAAACCCGCGTGTAAAAGGAAAACAGCTTCCATTCCGCTTTCTTTTTGAAGGAAAGAATGAACACATGAAGATTCTTGCTGCAGCGCTTGTCGGCAAGGACGCTTCAAAAAATGTTTTCAGGATTGACCTGAATACGCTGGTTTCAAAATATATCGGCGAAACAGAGAAGAATCTGCAATCCTTACTGCAGTCAGTCAGTTCAATTGATATCCTGCTTTTGTTCGATGAAGCAGATGCATTGTTTGGTAAAAAACATGCTGACCAGGAAACTGCTACTGATGATCTTCTGAAGATTTCCGAGGTGTTCCCCGGGACAATTATTTTTTCCTGCAATTCCAAATCGAATATGGATAATGCGTTTATCCGCAGGATGCAGGCGATTGTATTGTTTCCTTAGGCAGCAGGCAGCAGAAAAATCTGGGCGGCGCAGGTTACTTTGAACGATTGCTCATTTTCAATGGTCAGGGATTCAGCCTGGCGAAAAAATAACTGACCCCTACAAGGTCATAAAAAACTCAGCCCGGCTCACCCCCCACTACATTAACATCTCCTTAGTGATCCATCTCCATCAATTTCCGTCTTAGCTGCATTAAATGCCATAGAAAATGAGAAGAATAATTTTACTCCTTTTACCCATCAGTTTGCTGGCGATTTCCTGTACCAAACAGGATATGGGCAGACCTCAGCAGGATGAGAGTTACTGGTTGCGCCAGGAGCGCGGCACTGTTGTGATGTCGGATTTCAGCTGCCCTTACTTTATTGTTGAAACCAGGAGCGGGTATTCAGTTTTGCGTGCCTGGGGTGGAAGCGCACCTTTTCCCGGGGACGTGATATATGGAAACCTGAACAGGTACGGTGTAAGTTCATTTTATAACAGAAGTGCCGGTTACCTCATTGATGCAGATGTGAAAGAATACTGGCTCAGTTATTTTGATGCAATTGATCAGGCTGAGTGGAATTGCGGCGGACCATTGATGCGTAAAGCGGACTCGTCTATGATTTCAAGAGATTCTTTACAGATAGGGAAGATGAAGTAGTCAGGCAGGAGAAAGGTGGCAGGAGATTTAGTAAATAGAAGTCTGGTAAAAAGCATCCCTGTACAGAGCTACTTCAGAAATAATACGTTTCTATATCCTTTAAAAAAGTGGGTAAATTCTTAGCCCACTTTTTTTATTATTAAAACTATAAAAAGCAGTATAAATATGGCTATAATACTTGTCCCTAATCTTTATCTTCTGACTCTCCCGCCTTTCCTGCTCCTCACTCCTGCCTGAAAATGAGAAAGCCCGCAGGGTATGGTTGCGGGCATTTCTCCTCTACCTTTAAAACAAAAAACCGCGTTCAGGAAGAACCAAAAAAATCATCTGGCAGAACGATGTTTCCGGATTCTTCCTTTTCCTGGTACAGGATTACGTATTTCCGGGTACGGTTTACCCAAAGACAACAAGAGTGCATATGCATGAGAACAATTCATAAGACTGCCTGCCCCGCGGGAAAATTTCCGGAAAGGAAAGAGACCGGCAGGGCGCATCATCCGGGTTGACCATTGTTCATGTGGCAAAGTGGTCGCAGCATCATTGCAGATCATTCTAAAACAAGCAATTTGGCGCATGGAAAACAAGCGATTTTCATGTACTTCAATAAAACTCCACAGAGAACGGAATCGATATTTTTAAACGGATTCAAACTGTTTTCAAAGGCATTTGTTTATCGGGAGTTTTTTTGTCTTCCAGTTCAGCAACATGACAAGTAATCAGTTGAGGTATTTAAACCATTAAAACTCGCCCACGCTTAGGGGTATACGAAAACAAGTAAGTGATGGAGTGAGAACTTTTACATTGTACTGTTTAAGAGAAAGAAACAGGTGAGTAATCAAATCCTGAAATTGCAATACCGGAGGAAAAGCGATGACGAAATTTCCGGTACATGAAAAGACTTTATTTGCTGAGATTGAAGTTCATCAATTGATCCAACTGCATAGTGAATAAAAAAACCTGAATCGAATGGCTGAGGTGCTGGTTTTCGCAGATTTTTATCGCTCAAAGATTCTTCCGATTCAAAATACTGATCAATAAAAGTACCGGTATGTGAGGGTGCCAATTCTTTTTTGGTGTGAACTTCAGTCTGATATACCGACGTTTGAATTGATGCAAAAACTCCGTTCCCTACCAGGGCAAACTGGCAAAATAAAACCATCCAAAAAACTATCCGAATCCGGCTTTTATGCATCTCAGAATAAATTCATTGGTTGCTTCGAACGGCGCGAAATAAAATAAAAATCGTTGTAGGGAACCGCTAACAAATATAACAGATTGTTTTAAATGATAGAATCGGAAAGAATTTCTCCTTTTAGCCATTTCAATTCCAGCTTTCCCTGAACTTTGCAGGTCTCAAATTTGCAATTTGTCAATTCGAGGAACGCGTCAAATCTAATATCAACTCAGTGAATTGTTATGATGAATATTTTCCGAAGCACTGTTTTTTTAACGATTATCGTTAGTATAGGTTTCGTTTCACCAATGAAGTCTGCAGCACAGGCAGGATCGCGTTATGATGAAACGATTGATGCCTGGCGAATTAAACGGCTTGCTGAGTTAAAGGCTGAGAATGGATGGCTGAATCTTGCAGGTTTATACTGGCTGGAGCCAGGAAAAAACACGATGGGACAAAGTCCGAAGAATGATTTTGTATGCGAGTTGCCAAATATGCCGGTAACTGCCGGCTTTTTTACTTTAAAAAAGGGAAAGGTGTATTGGAATAGTGCTGGCGGTGTTGAGGTAAAGATGCTTGACAAACCAGTAAAGAAAGCAATAATTTTTGAAAATGGTCGACCGGTTCCGGTATTGAATATGGGTTCATTTCGTTGGAACATCATCAGGAGAGATGATAAGTTGGGAGTGAGACTGAGAGACCTGAATCATCCGGGCATGAAAGCATTTGATAAACTACCCTACTTTCCAACAGATACGACCTGGCGTTTAGATGCAAAATTTGTAGCTGGTAATAATGACAGCGTGATGATCTCCAACATGATTGGCCAGACGCATGCCCAGCATTCGCCCGGCAAACTTTATTTTAAAGTAGGAGACAAAGAATATTCGTTGGATGCATTGGAAAGTGGAAAGGAAGATCTGTTTATCATCTTCGCAGATCATACTAACGGAAATGAAACGTATGCCTCCGGCAGATATCTCTATGTCCCAAAGGCTGATGCTGATGGAATGATTGAACTGGATTTTAATAAGGCGATCAATCCGCCCTGCGTATTTACTCCTTTTGCCACCTGCCCCATTCCACCCCGGCAAAACAGGTTGCCCTTTGCCGTTAGTGCAGGCGAGAAGATGATTGAGAAGAAGTAAGTGGTAAGTGGGAAACAGCCCGTGGGTAGAGGTGGTTGTTTGGATTCACTAATGACAATCATGTTTTAGGCAACAGGCAGCAGGCAAGAGATTAAAGCAGTCAGCGACTATTATTTCAACCAGGATTAATTTGAACATTATATTTTAAATGCATTTCTCAGGTGCTTTTGGTCTTTAAAATTATCTGCTGCCTGTTGCCTGGCTGTTCAAACAATGAACAACAAACTGTGAACTTTCAGTAAATTCATGTTCCATAAAGAATTGCGAAAACCCGAACATATGAAACGCCGGACATTTATTCAGCAATCATCAATGGCATCCCTGGCACTGCTCGGTAGAATGCCGAAAGAAAAACTTAAACTTTCTTTTTCTACTCTTGGTTGTCCTGAATGGAGCTTCGACCAGATTGTAAAATTTGCAGTTCAACATGGCTACAGCGGACTCGAAATCCGGGGTATTCAAAAGGAGATGGACCTCTCTAAAGCTGCGCCATTCAAATCTCCGGAGGCGCTTAAGGAAACACTCAGATTGATGCGGGACAACAAACTGGTGTTTGTGAATCTCGGTGCTTCTGCTGCAATGCACCATGCCGCCCCCGCAACACGTGCAAAAAATCTTGATGAAGCAAAAAGACTCACTGATCTTGCGGAACAATTAAGCTGTCCCTATATCCGCGTATTTCCCGATCATTTTCCAAAGGACCAGGATCGGGAGAAAACCATCGAACTGATGGTGAGCGGTTTAAAAGAGTTGGGTGACTATGCTAACAATACGTCAGTCACTGTTTTGATGGAAACCCATGGCGATCTTGTTTATGCAGATGATATTGTGAATGTGATGCAGTTAGCGAATCATAAAAAAGTAGCCCTGGTTTATGATATGGTGAACATGTGGCGGATCACCCGCGAGGCTCCCGGTGTGGTTTACCCGAAATTGAAGTCCTGGATACGCCACGCCCATATCAAGGATTTAAATATTGTCGAGGGAAATAAACCCTCATATGTTTTATTGGGCAAAGGTGAAGCACCTGTTAAGGAAACAATTGAATTGCTGAAAAAAGGCGGATATAAGGGGTTCTACAGTTTTGAATGGGAGAAACTTTGGCACCCGGAGATTGCAGATCCGGAAATTGCGATTGCAGATTACGTTAGGGTAATGAAGACACTTTAGGGAGAATACAGAATACGGGATACTGGGGCGGAGGGCATTGGTGAAAACATGCCTAAAATATAAATCTCTTCGTTATAGAAGTTCTTGCAATTCTTATTTCGCCATTTGTCCTTCGGACTTGGTATAAAAAGTCCTTCGGCCTGGTCAACAACCTTTACGGGGAGGAGAAATACACGCGGAGACCGCGGAAGGAAGGCTGAAAACCATCTACAAATCAATTGCTCTCCTTAATTTTTAAAAAGCCAACCACAGAAACTACCTTAAAATAAAAAAGCAATCAGCGATGATTGCTATACATTGATATTTTGCACTGAAGCATTCTGCCTCCTGACTCCTGCCTGCTTACTCTTCTACGACATCAGCTTTTCCTTCATGAAAGCATAAGGGTCAATAGAGAAATAATTGTCCTTTACTTCCGGAAGCTCCTCGCTGAGATCAAGTTCGAGAAAACTGTTGGATTCCCTGATCTGCCAGAGATATAGAGGTTTGTCGGTGTCCGGGTGTTCATATACTTCTGGAATGAGTTCCTGTATCAATCCGTTCCAGCACGCTTCTTCCAGTTGTTCTTCGGGTGAAAGATTGTCTGGTTTTCCGTTTTCATTCCGGTTGTGATACTGCCTTGCTGTGAAACTGTTTCCTTTCAACAGCAGGATTTCCTGTTGTGCCTGCCTGTTTCCCATCTTGTGTAAATTTTCAGTTCATTATTATTGTTAAGACATCATTTCCTATACGAAAGTGACACCTGTGATCTGAAAAAATTTGTTAAACCATGAACCGAAAAATGGGTGTTGAATCCTGCTTCAGTCAGTTTTACAAATCTTCATGTAAATATGGATCAATTGTAATGCCCGCTCCATAACCAATCTTGTGGAGAATGAGAACCCCGGAATTGTTTATTTTTTTTCCAATTCCGTAGTTATTCAGCCACAGTTGGCTGGTTGACAGTAAGAACTACAGTGGAAACGTATATGGGAAAATAAATATTGCAAACAAATCTATTTATTAACCCCGCTGAACTCATATCGGGAAAACTAGCCAATGATTTATTTGCCCGTACAGATAAATGGCTGAAACTTTGCAGGTTGGAAATATCTGAATCTATTATTCATCAATATATAAATTAATGTTATGAGTAAGAAAGTAAAATTTATTCTGGCGGCAGAAATTGTTGCCAATGCTACTGAGTGTTTGTTACTGGGAGAATTCAATAATTGGGATAAAGAGAATGGCTTTACACTGAAAAAAGGCAAAGACGGTTCTTTCCAGACAACCGTTGATCTGGAAGAAGGTCGCACTTATGAATATCGATACCTGCTGAATGATGGTCGCTGGGTAAATGATGGTAACGCGCAATACTACAGCCCCGTCCCAGGTCTATATGTAGATAATTGTGTCATTTCTGTTCCTGCGGAAGCTCCAAAACTGGCTAAAACCAAGGCCAGATCCAATGGTACCAATGGTTCCAATGCAGTTGAAAAAACTACAGAGGACGACTTCACGAAAATAGAAGGGATTGGCAAAAAGATCGCTGGTATTCTGAAAGAGCAGCAGATCTTAAGCTTTGCTGACCTGGCTAAGGCTACTCCGAAGAAACTGAAAACTATCCTGGACAATAGCGGCACAAATCTGAAACTCGCTGATCCTGCAAGTTGGCCAAAACAGTCAAAACTGGCTGCTGCCGGTAAATGGGAAGAGTTAAAAGAACTGCAGGCCGAATTAAAAGGCGGTAAGGCAGTTTCAAAATAACTCGCTTTTTCGGATTTTTTAGGGTAGAGTGTAAAACTGCCTTACAGCCATGTTTCATTTTTGAAACAATGCTGTAAATTGAGCGGATAAGTAATCTTTTCTCTCAATCTAAAAAATACGATAGCATGTCAAATGATTCCTACAAATCCCGGAGGAAGTTTTTACAGCAGCTGAGCACCACGGGAGTTTTTCTCGCATCCGGAAAACTGGCTTTAGCGGCTGAGGAAAAAGCTGAAGAACGCATTAT
The DNA here is from genome assembly GCA_029269725.1 of Pollutibacter soli. Classification (GTDB taxonomy): domain Bacteria; phylum Bacteroidota; class Bacteroidia; order Chitinophagales; family Chitinophagaceae; genus Pollutibacter; species Pollutibacter soli. The sequence goes on from JARJHS010000002.1 coordinate 188,605, forward strand.
TCGTTACGACCGCAAATTTTCATCAAACGATAAAGTTCGCGTTGGTGTGATTGGTTTTGGTATCCAGGGTCATATGGATCTGGCCACCGCTTTAAAAGTTCCCGGTGTTGAACTGGCCGGGGTTTGTGATCTGTACACCGGCCGTTTGGAAAATGCCAAAGAACTGTACGGAAAGGATTTGTTTACCACCAGGAACTATCTCGAACTTCTCGACAGAAAAGATATAGATGCCATAATACTTGCCACCAGTGATCACTGGCACGCACGTATCACGAAGGATGCTTTGAAGAAAGGCAAGCACGTGTATTGCGAAAAGCCGATGGTTCACAAAATCAGTGAGGGCCTTGGCGTAGTTGAAGCAGCAAAAGCATCAGGAAAGATTGTGCAGGTGGGAAGCCAGCGCGTGAGTAGCATCGTTTCATTGAAAGCGCAGGAACTCCTCAAATCGGGGGAGATCGGCAAACTCAATATGGTGAATTCAGTGAACGACCGCCAGAGTGCGATCGGTGCATGGGAATACACCATGCCTTCTGATGCTTCACCCGAAACAACTCTCTGGAATAAGTACGTGGAGGGAATGAATAAAATCCCTTTTGATCCTAAGAAGTTTTTCTGGTGGCGTAATTACCGGGATTTCGGAACAGGAGTAGCGGGGGATCTTTTTGTGCACCTGATTTCAGGTACACATGTAATTACAGGATCTAAAGGACCTTCAAGGATCTTTTCTTCAGGCCAGTTGTCCTACTGGAAGGATGGTCGCGATGTACCGGATGTAATGACGGGGATCATGGAGTATCCACAGACAGATGGTCATCCGCCGTTCCAGCTTACGCTCCAGGTTAATTTCATCAGCGGAACCGGCGGCAGTGATGTTACCCGTTTTGTTGGTGATGAGGGTATAATGGAAATACGTGGTGGCGGTCTTACTGTAAAACACAGCATTCTTCCTAAAGCACCCGGTTTTGGAGGTTACGACGCTGTATTTACTTATCCGAAATCCATGCAGGAGTCACTCAAAGCTTCTTATGATCAAAAATGGCCGGAGGAAGACAGAAAAAGACCGACAAAACCAGATATTGATTTCAAAGTGCCGCAAGGTTATAGCGATCACCTGGATCATTTTACCAATTTCTTCGATGGAATCCGCTCAGGTAAGCTGGTAGTGGAAGATGCAGCATTTGGTTTCCGCGCTGCGGCTCCATCGCTGGCATGTAATGAAAGTTATTTTTCGAGGAAGATTGTCAATTGGGATGCGGAGAATATGAAGCTGAAAGCGTAACATAGTACATATTGGTGTTCCCGGAATACTTCGTCGACAAATCAAAAACTTTTGGGAACACTTACAAATGTGCTTAATAGAAGACAGATAATTTAACGTCCGAATAGCGATCCGAAGATAAAAAAGCGCATCCTAAAAAGATGCGCTTTTTTGTTTTGAACTTAGCTGGTATTCCAATACTTGGACATGGTCGAATTTGCAGATTCGGAAAATCTCCGATTAGGAAACAAATGCAGTTTTCGGATGCCCGCTTAGCTGCAATAAGATGTGAAACTTTCCAGGTAAAAGTCGAAACACCTGTGCAGGATTTCTGTTTATTCGTTGCATACTGGGGGCAGGAAAAAGATGATGAAAGGCCAAGCTAAAAATTGATTTCAAATCAACTCCTCCCGAATACATTTATTTCTAAATTCCTGTGGGGTAGATCCGACAATTTCCTTAAAATGACGGAAAAAATTTGAACGGTTATTGAATCCGCTCTCAAAACAAATAGCTTCTGTTGTTATAAAATTGTCCTCCATCAACAATCTTTTCGCATGACTGATGCGGAGTTCGATCAGAAATTCATGGAATGTTTTCTTAGTCATCATCTTAAAATATCGGCAGAAAGAGGTCACACTCAGGTTAGCAACACCTGCAATCTCTTCAAGGGTTAATTCGCGGCAATAGTTCTGTAGTGTGAATTGATAAACTTTATTGAGCCTGGCCGTTTCTTCTTTATTGGAGCGATAGGCGTTATGTCCGATAGTGATCGGAATCAGATCTTTACTATCGCTTAGAATTTCCAGCATCAGTAATATTGTCAAAATGCGATTGAAACCTTCAACTTCAGATGAGCGATGCATCAATCCAACCAGTTTTTTTTTAGTTTCACCCGTTATCATCAGACCGGCTCTGGCTTTTTCATAAAGGGTAATGATCGGGTTGTTTTCTTTCATTTCAAGAAATGTCTTTCCTATAAAATCAGGTAACCATTGAACGACGATAGCTTCCGCTGAAATTTCTGGATCATTCTGAAAATAGTGATCATCACATCGCCACATATGGGGGAGATTCTCTCCGAGAAGAAGCATTTCCCCGGAATCGAAATTGCTGATATTGTCGCCAACAAATCTGACACCCTCACCCCGGATGATATAATGCAGTTCGATTTCCGGGTGATAATGCCATACAGTGCCAAAATTGGGAAGGATATGATGTCTTGATAAATAACTCTGTTCGATGGCCCTGGGCACCAGATGAAAATGCGCTTTCATTATTCTAATCTAGTAAAAAAGTTCAGCCTTGTATATTTAATTATCTGATGTGATTTCACTCACACATTCTTCCGATTTTATTTAAGATATGGTATACTACTGAATTTCAAATAGATATAGCTAATGACTGAGAGTGTTGTCCATTGTTTCAAAAATGGGTGATGATAAGTTTATGTATTAATCCGATAAGAAAGTATACAAACCGGGACATGCCGGTTATAAATTGATAAGATCATATACAACTCAGAAAATAAAGAGGATGCGATTCCTGAGGCATCAGAATAATTTCACATCATGATTGCCTGGCAATCGATCAACGCACTACCAATTCAACTTGCATATGAAAAAAAATTGCAGCGCCTTCATGGAGCACATGGTGTTACTTGTGATTTTACTACTTGGATTATTGTTGCCATCTGACGGTTTCTCTCAAACCAAGAAAACAATTCAGGGTACGGTTTCCAGCGCTTCCGGTCCGGTGATAGGGGCAACAGTTAGAGTAAAGAACAGCGCCGAAGCGACAGTAACTGATTCCACCGGATTTTATATCATCCAAGCGACGGCCGGAGAGTTTCTTGTTTTCAGCAGCACGGAATACAGTGATCTCGAAATTCAGGTGAAAGAAAATAATACTATAAATGTGGATCTGGTTGCGCGCACAATTGCACTGGATGATGTGGTGGTCGTTGGTTATGGTACACAAACTACACGACGGGTTACAGGTGCTATTGCAAAAGTCAGAATGAAAGAGACCCAGGATATCCCGAATACCAATGTGTTTCAGTCCTTACGGGGTCGGGTAGCCGGAGTTCAGTTTACAGACAACGGGCGGCCTGGCCAGAGTGGGAACATTCTGATCCGTGGTGTACGTTCGTTGAGCGGAAGTAATGCTCCTCTTATCATTGTCGATGGTATTTTCTTTAATGCAGGTATTCAGAACATCAATCCCAACGATATTGAAAGTATGGAAGTGCTGAAGGATGCGAGTGCTTCCGCCATTTATGGATCCAGAGCTGCAAACGGAGTGATCCTTATTACCTCGAAAAAAGGCAAATCTGAAAAACCACAATTGCAAGTCAACTTTTTTGGTGGATTTGCAGAACGGGCACACAAAGTAAAATTGCTGACTCCCGAACGGTATATCGAAAGGATGCGCGATTATAATATCCAGGCTGGTTTGCCCGCAACCGAGTTGTCTGACTTTTTATATCCTTCCGAGATAGCCAATAAGGAAGCGGGTAGAGTGAATGATCATTGGGATAAGGTTTCCCAGAATGCGCCTTTATATTCTCTGGATGTAAGTATTTCCGGTAAGTCAAAAAAGACGAACTATTATTTGTCGGGCTCCTATACAGATGAAAAAGGCTTGATGTTAAACGACCAGATGAAGCGATTGACATTAAGATCGAATATAGAAAACCAGATCGCAGACTGGTTGACTATAGGGATGAATGCCACCTTTATTACCCGAGATGAGTCCGGTGTATTACCGGCACCAAGCAGTAATATTCATCCTTATTCCACATTGTACTATGATGATGGAGAACCACAGCAGTTTATGTTGCCGGAAGACCAGGTGAGTCAGAATAACCCGATTTATAGTGCGCTGCTCACGAAAAATGAAACGATCATCAATAACATCTTCGCAAATTTTTATGGAATCGTAAAAATTCCCTGGGTAAGTGGTCTTCAATACAGGATTAACTATTCTCCAAACTATCGCTGGGATCACAACTACAATTTTTTCCGTCAGGATAAGCATCTTACAACCAATACCACCAGCGCGAGTAAATTTCACAGAGAGGATTTTGATTGGGTGATGGAGAATATCCTCAGCTATTCCAAGCTGATCGGCCGCAATCACAGGATCGATGCAACGGCATTATATGGTATGGACGGACGAAATTCATCTTCTACAACAGCCAGTGCGTCGCAATTCGGATCTGATATTCTGGGCTGGAATAACCTGGGTCTGGCAACTTTATTTAATCTTACATCTAACGCAACAGAGCAACGCGGTGTTTCTTCCATGATCCGATTAAACTATGGATTTAAAGACCGCTATCTCTTCACCTTTACGATGCGGCGCGATGCCAGTTCGGTATTTTCTGCAAACCATAAATATGCACTGTTTCCCTCAGGCGCCATCTCCTGGGTATTGACAGAAGAAAAGTTCCTGGAAAACAGCCCGGTGCTCAAATACCTTAAACTTCGTTTATCCTATGGTGCAGTAGGTAACCAGGCCATCAGTCCTTATCAATCATTGAGTGCATCGTCAATAACCCGATACGTATTCAGCGATGGAGGTACATCTTCGCTTGGTGTATTCCCAAACCGGATGCCCAATGATGATCTGAAATGGGAAACGACTTATACGGGAAATATTGGTGTTGATTTCGAAATCCTGAAAGGACGTGTAGGCGGTTCGGTGGAATTGTATCATATGAATACAGAAAATCTCCTTGTACAACGTTCACTTCCGGCAATGACAGGCTATCCTTCGGTATGGACAAATCTCGGGTCAACCACCAATAAGGGTATCGAGCTCACGCTGAATACTATCAACATCAAAAGCGCAGCATTTGAATGGTCTTCCAATTTTGTCTTTTCCAGAAACAAAAATGCCATTCGGAGTTTGTACGGTTCTGATGTTGACGGTGATGGAAATGAAGATAATGATTTATCCAACCGATGGTTTATCGGACAGCCAGTGAATGTTGCCTACGATTATGTTATTGACGGGATCTATCAGAAAGGCGATGCTTTCCCAACAGGATATAAAGCTGGAGATGTACGTGTAAAAGATGTAAATGGAGATGGTATTATCAATGCTGCCGACCGCACCATTATCGGGCAAAACGCTGAACCAAAAATCCGATGGGGTTTTGGAAACACTTTAGAATACAAAAATCTCAGTCTGAGTTTCTTTATCAACGGCATGCATGGATGGGTATCACAAATTGATCTGGTGGGCAACGGATTGCAGAACGACCGGAATGTGAATCGAATCGACTATGGCTGGTGGACGGAACAAAACGTTTCGAATAGTATGCCTTCCCTGATATATACCAATCCGCTTGGACATGGTTATTATGTAACCCGCGATTTTGTGCGGCTTCAGGATCTTTCGCTTTCATTTAATTTTCCTCATAACTGGTTGCGCAGTTTAAAACTTTCCAACGCAAGAATATTTCTCAGCGGTAAAAATCTGCTCACGTTTACAGACTGGCCCGGAGCGGATCCTGAAAGCGGCGCAACGCAGGATGGTATTCCGGTACGAAGAATTTACTCCCTCGGATTTAATCTCTCATTCTAAAATATTCTTTCAATTATAAACCTGGTTTATGATTAAACAATTTCTAAACGAAACACAGCGGAGAATTTTTTTACTGCTGCATATCGCGGTTTCAATTTTTGCACTGGCATCCTGTACTAAAAAAGAGGACCTTAATGAAGTACCGCTGAGTTTTCTTTCTTCAGACAATGTGCTGACAAGTAAAAAAGGCTTCGAACAGTATATTGTTGCCCTGCATGCATCAGCGCGCAATCAACTGAACATGATTGACTACAATCATGGGTTTATCAACCTGTTACAAGGTACTGACATCGCCTGCAATGGTGAGCTGGCATTGATCAATTACGGCAATTGGGTCACCTATCTTACACCGACAAGACCGGTGGTGGAAAACTATTGGAACTGGGCATATCGTGAAATGCTGGTGCGTGCAAATACCATAATTGTATATGCTTCAAAGCCTGAACTCGCAGGTATCTGGGCAAATGATGCTGAAAAAAATGCCATCATTGCGGAAGCGCGTTTCTTTCGGGCCTATACACTTAATTTTCTGGCAAATCTCTACGGGGATGTACCCATCGTTGATACAATTTTCAGTGGGCCCAAGACCGATTTTGTAAGGAGTGCGAGAAAAGATGTTTACCAGTTTGCTGCAGCCGATCTGGAGTTTGCGAGCCAATGGTTACCGCCAACAGTAATTAGGCAGCAGGAAGGCAGGATTGTAAAAGCAGCCGCTGATCATTTGTTGTCAGAAGTCTATATCAGTCTCGGAGAATATGATAAAGCAATCGCCAGTTCATCCAATGTGATCAATTCTGGTTTGTACCAGTTAATGACGAGCCGGTTTGGCTTACATAAGGATAAGCCGGGAGATGTGTATGGTGATTTGTTCAGGCCGGGCAATCAGAACAGAAGTTCAGGTAATCTCGAAACCATTTATGTCTGGCAATTTGAGGATCAGACCCTCGGTGGCCAGGGTGGTCAGAATGAAGCGGGCAATCCTTCTCTGCGTTACTGGGGACCATTTTATGTAAATGTAAAAGACCCTGCCGGATTTAATATGCTGGTTGCGGATAGCCTTGGTCGTAGTGTTGGAGGTATCAGGCCCAACAATTATTTTCTTTATACGATCTGGAACGGTGATTTTAATAATGATATCCGGAACTCCGAATATAATATTCAACGTACACACTATTATAACAATCCTGCTTCTGTCTGGGTAAACACTCCGGTACTGGAATCGCACAAACCAAAAATTGATACATTCCGGATGCTGTTTCCGAGGTTAAGGAAAGTGCTTGGAAATATCAGCTGGAAAGGAGCAACAAGTGCGGTAAACAGGGGGTATACTTCAAGTGATTTTATAGTTTATCGCTTAGCCGAAACTTATCTGCTCAGAGCAGAAGCGTATATGCGTAAGGGTGACCTCACGAGTGCTGCCGCTGATATAAATGTTGTTCGAGCAAGATCCAATGCGAGCCCTGTTGATCCTTCAAATGTTAACCTTGATTATATTCTCGATGAACGTGCACGGGAACTGGTTACAGAGGAGATCCGCCACGTAACACTCGTACGTACAGGAACACTTGTGGAGCGCGTCCGGAAATACAATATGCGTGAAGATACCCGAACCACCATACAGGATTTTCATAAGTTCTGGCCTATTCCGCAATCTGCAATCGACGCAAATTTCAGTGCTGAATTAACGCAAAATCCCGGTTACTGATCACCGTTATAATACTATTGAAATTGAAAATGAAGATGAAAGCCGGATCAAGAGCTGCAATATTTAAAAATGCATTTCGTATTGTTTTTATAATCTCAGGGTTGCTGTTTTTATATGCCCGCATTTTCGCTCAGGAAAACACCTCGGGATCGGTTGTCGCCCGTGACGGAGCACGTATGTTTATCGCCACCGCAGGTGAGAAAGTTTTCAGTGACACCGGATTTTATTTTAATTCAATCCCGGTATTTCTGAACGGCAGCAATTTCATTGCCGGTTCTTTCTATAAAGGCTCAAAAATTGAAGCAGCAGCAGCGGGTAAAATTTATGCCATAACTCCTGCTTCTGGCAGTCCGTTTTCGCAGGAAGCGAGATTGCAGCAGGAAGGTTTCAGCAAACGGAGTGAAAGTATTGATGGTTTATTCAAAGAGTTTGATGGCCAGTTGGTCCTATTGGAAAAAACACTGACCGATGCAGATCTCGCAGAACCACCTGCAGCCTATGGCAGCTGGGTTATTTTTTTCTTTTCCGGGTACCATCTCCCTTCCATACATGAACCGGCAAAAGTAATCTGGAATCCAGGCAAAGAGTATCTGCCACAAACCAGACTCTGGCAAGGTTGCCCCACAATAGCAAAAACAGGTAAGCGGTATTGGTTTGGATGGTTTACCGGTGGAACAAAGGAACCCGATAAAGGAAACTACGCAGTGATCAGTTACTCTGGTGAGCCGGGAAAAACATTGACCGATCCGGCATTGATCGTCACTCACCCGAATGAGAAAGTGCGTGTGATGGACACGCAATTGTGGACCGATCCGTCCGGGAAACTCTGGTTGATGTGGACACAGAACACCGGGATAAATGGATTTGATGGACTCTGGGGAACATGGGCATCTGTTTGTGATAACCCCGAAGCGGCTGTTCCGGAATTCAGTAAGCCCAGGCGGCTCTGCGATGGACTAACGCGCAATAAACCAGTGGTGCTGTCCACCGGGGAATGGTTGTTACCATCCTACACCTGGGTGGACCGCCGGAGCACAGTGTATATTTCCGGCGATCAGGGTAGGACATGGACTTTACAGGGTGGACCCTACAATAACAACATTACTTTTTATGAGCATATGCTCACAGAGAAAAAAGATGGTACCGTTTGGATGATGCAACGAAGTATCAAGGAAAGTTTTTCCACTGACAAAGGCAAAACCTGGACTGAATTAAAGGAACGTGCAGACTTCCCCTCTCCTTCTTCCAGATTATATTTCGGAAGACTGAAGTCGGGAGCACTCATACTGATCTACAATCGCGATGAAGAAAGAAAAGACCGGAAAAATATGACCGTTGCCTTGTCGCAGGATGACGGAAAAACATGGCCGTATTCTCTGCTGCTGGATGAACGTTCCGGAATTTCTTACCCTGATCTGGTTCAGGATGATAAAGGAAGAATATTATTGGTATACGACAGGTCAAGAACAGGTGAAAAAGAAATTCTGATGGCTAGATTTTCTGAAAAAGAAGTACGAAAAGGAAAGATTTTTCTGAAAGATTCAGGATCAAAGATATTGTTATCACGACCGGAGATTGTCAATACTGTTTCTAAATGAATAACCGGAAAGATGATGTGATCTGTCCCGGAGTAAAAAATCTGTATGTCTAAAAATCGGTTGTTCCTATCCGTTACAGTATTTTTACTGATATCAATGATTATAGCAGGTCTGTCTGGCAGATTTGCCGATTCAGGACTATTGATAATTGGATTCTTTATCAGTCTTGCTCTGTTTTTTTCAACCAGGGATTCGCTGCGGAGTTACATCTATACTATTTCCATTTTTGCGTCCGTAAGTGCAGCCATGTTTTACCCGGGATTATTTGTACGATGGGGAAATTTTAATGTGGCTTTGCTGATTACACCATTGATTCAACTCATCATGTTCGGGATGGGTACTTCAATGAGTCTCGGAGATTTTGGCGGCGTCATAAAAAATCCAAAGGGAGTGCTTGTAGGAGTGGTGAGTCATTTTATCATTATGCCCCTGCTGGGTTTTCTGCTTGCCAAATCAAGCGGACTTGAAGCGGAGATCGCTGCAGGTATCATTCTTCTCGGATGTTCACCCAACGGAATGGCTTCAAATGTAATTTCCTACCTGGCCAAAGCAAACCTGGCACTCTCTGTAACGATTACCGCAGTGTCGACCATGCTCGCACCTTTCCTGACACCACTCTTAATGAAATGGCTTGCGAATTCATTTATCGAGATCAATATGTTGCACATGATGTGGGACATTTCGAAAATGGTGATTTTACCCATTGCTGCAGGATTGTTATTCAATCATTTTTTAAGGGGGAAAGTCAGATGGCTGGATAAGGCTATGCCTCTTGTATCCATGGCCGGAGTTGCATTTTCAATCGTTGTAATAGTAGCGGCCGGTCGCGATAGTTTACTAACGATCGGCCCACTATTGTTAGGCCTCCTGGTCATTCATAATCTCGCTGGATATTTTCTGGGCTATTCGTTTGCACGTTTTTTTAGGATGTCGGAGCGCGACTGCCGGACAGTGGCCATTGAGGTGGGAATGCAGAATGCCGGGCTGGCTACAGGTATAGCAAAGGAAATGGGAAAACTGGCAACTACCGGGCTGGCTCCTGCTATATTCGGATCGCTTATGAATATCACTGGTTCTGTACTTGCCTCCTGGTGGCATAAACGCGAACCATTAGAAAATCCCGAAGTACCCATTCTGCAGCCTGAGGAAAAGAACCTGCAGCAATCTACCCTGCTTACCGCGAACACCAAAAACACTTCTGATGTTTGACAGACGTGAAATTTATTACTGGAAATGTGACAGGCCTTCTGCTTTTGAAATCCGTCATGTGTCGGATATTCAGAAACGTAAAGTATTCATCGAATCGTTACTGCAGGAGTATCTGGATACTTATTTTTCCGGAGCACCATTTACTTTGACACCAGCCGGAAGCCAGGGCAACCATATCACTTATATTGTTGACAGTCAGGAAAAGCAATTTTTTATCCGGCTGGAAGATGGACAGGAAAGGGATAATTATATGGAAGTGGAGAGCAGGATTGCCACGATGCTTCAAACTAAACAAATCCCTGTTCCGGCAATGTTTCATCTTAACACGAACAGGGAGAAATTGCCGTTTGCCATTCAGATAATGGAATATCTTCCCTATTCCGATCTAAATAAGTTATATAAGAACGGTGATATAAAACTCAGAACAATTGCCAATAGAATCGGGAGGTATATCGGCAGGTGGCAACAAATACCCACACGAAATTTTGGATTGTTTGATGTCCGGCATCTGCAAAAAACCGGAGAGTTGCAGGGGTTTCATCAATTGTATAAAGATTATTTTTTCCTGAATTGGGATAAGCATCTCAACTTTCTAGCCAAAAGCGGTCTGATGAATTCAGAAAGGATCAGCGCAATTGATGCCATTGTCAAAGACCACGAATCAGTAATGAATATAAATGATAGTTGCCTTGTTCATAAGGATATTGCTCTCTGGAACATTCTCGGAACAAGCACAGATATTAAAGCCATAATTGATTGGGATGATGCGATTGCTGGTGATCCTACAGATGATTTGTCCCTGCTTGCCTGTTTTCATTCAGGACCGGATGTGTGCGCTGCAATCGAGGGCTACCAGGAGGTAAGAAACCTGCCCTCAGACTTCGAAGAAAGATTTTGGTTGCACTTGCTACGAAACATCATTTTCAAAGCGGTTATCAGAGTTGGAGCCGGATATTTTGAAGAATCCGGCGATTTTTTTCTTGTAAATTCTGGGAATAAAAAAAACGATCTGAGAAGAATGACGCTCAACAAAATTAACCTGGCGTATAATGGCTTGAATGGTAAAATTAAAATTGAGGAATTATGAATTCGAAAAAAAGGCAACCGGAATCTGCTGCTCCTTTGTCGCTTGGAACCTGGATGTCGATCGGTTCCCCGGTTATCTCCGAATTGGCCTCCCTCATTGGTTTTGATTGGCTGTTGTTTGATTTGGAGCATGGTAATTTGACTGAGGCAGCTTTACAATCAAACCTGCAAGCGGTAGCGCCCGGCCCTGTGCAATCAATCGTACGAGTACCAGGTGTGAATCCTTATATCATTTCCCGGGCGTTGGATTGGGGAGCTGCCGGAATAATGCTTCCGCATGTATCCGGCGCTGAAGAAATCAATGAATGCCTGAAAGCGATGCAATATCCGCCCTTTGGCAATCGTGGATATTCCAGTTCCGCCCGTCAATATCAGTATGGAATGAAAGCTACAGAAGCCATTACTTCATTAAAGCCGTTACTATTTGCACAAATTGAAGATGTGAAAGCAATTCAAAATATAGATGCGATCGCATCGGTCAGCGGTATTGACGTATTGTTTGTTGGCCCGGCAGACCTTCAACTCTCCATCAGTTCTTCAACCGACTTCGACATCACCTACCGTGAAGCTTTAGCTAAAGTATGCCAGACCGCTAAATCACATCATATTACGGCCGGAATTCTGGCTAAAGACAAAAATGAATTTAGCCAGCACATCGAAATGGGATTTACATGTATTGCAGTTTTATCTGACCTTGCTATACTTCGTTCTGGTTACCAGCAGATATTAAACGCCTTTGACAAAGAAAGATGTGCAGGTAAAACAAATAACTGACCTTAACCTGTATAAATCTCGAACCCGTTATAACTAAATGATGACGGGAACTGTTGGCTGCCTGGGCTTATCCCGTAGCAGATGTAAATTCAGTTATTGTTCCATGTAAAAGTCGACGCAATTTAATAATCCAGGTTCTGCGGTTTTTTATTATCATAAATCTCTTTCGCTGTTTTCATTGTCACCAGCAATTGCCCCATATGGCGCATGATATGTTCCGCGGAATGAAATAAAAGTCCGATAACGGTGGTGGGTAACTGTTTTCTGCCGAGGCCACGAAATTCAGTCAGTTTGTCTTCCGGTGTAGACCGCAATTGTTCGATTGCTTTTCTTACGGTATCAGAAAATTGAGCTACCAGATGATTGGTGTCAAGATCTTTATTTGCAAGTGTTTCATGCTGCAGATAAAGCATTTGAGTTTCATTTAATTTTTCATTCCTGGCATAAGTAAAAAGTCTGTCAATAACGCCACTCATGTGCAGAAGATGAAAACCCGGCGAAGCTGAATGATATAGTTTGTTCCATAACATCTCCGCCGGAAAATGTTGCATCAGTTCTTCTACTTCTTCGGCCGCCTGCAGCAATGCGTGAGCTACAGGTTGCAATAAAGCGGGAATTCCTTCGATTGGCCCGCGTTGCCATACTTCTGTTTTCATTGAATGAAATTAGTTGATTGTTGATAGTTTATCGTTATTCATTGTTCGTTATTAGTTCATCGTTCATCGCGCATACTACAGTCCTGATGTTCCCTTTTCCCGGCCCACAGTTTCAACTGGATTATTAGCCGGCTGTTTAACGAACAACGAATAACGAACAACGAATAACGAACAACGAATAACGAACTCCCCGGCTTAACTTTAATTATGGAATATCAACTCCTGGGTAATTCTGATCTGAACATTTCCCGAATTGGTTTCGGTGGGATGTCACTTAAATCGGTACAGCACGATGAAGCAATTACTTTGTTGCAATCTGCATTCCAACAGGGTATTAATTTTTTTGACACCGCAGATATGTACGAACATGGGCGGAATGAAGAAATCATTGGAAAAGCATTCAGAGATATTCGTGATAAAGTTATCATCGCTACAAAGGTCGGCAATCAGTGGCGTGCAGATGGTTCCGGATGGGACTGGAACCCGCGGAAAGACTACATCCTGAAATGCGTTGATGATAGTTTGAAAAGATTGCAGACTGACTATATCGACCTCTACCAATTGCATGGCGGGATGATCACTGATTCGCGGGACGAAGTTGTTGATGCTTTTGAACAGTTGAGAAAGGAAGGGAAGATCAGGTATTACGGTATTTCATCGATTCGACCGAATGTAATTCGTGCATATATGCAGGAGAATAGAAATATAAAGTCGGTGATGTTGCAATACAGTCTCGCAGATCGTCGACCCGAAGAGGAAGTACTCGATACACTCCTGCAGCACAATATCGGAGTGTTGGTTCGCGGAGCATTGGCACAAGGTCTTCTTGCAGGCAAGCCTGCGAAGGAGTATCTGGATCATAGTACAGAAAGCATACGAATTGCTTTTGAAGCAATTTCTTCCATATCAGGTCCACATCGTTCAACTGCGCAGACGGCAATCAGGTTTGTACTTCGTCATCCCGCGGTTGCTTCTTCGGTTATTGGTGTGCGCAACACTGTACAGTTAAAGGATGCTATAGAAGTATTTGATACACCCGAGCTTGCGGAAGAGGATTATTCATATTTGAAACAATCCATCCGGCAAAATACATACTCTGATCATCGTTAGTTTTTGGCGATAGTAATTTCCGAAAAAATTCCTTTGTAAGGCGATAACGGAACCACTGTAAAATTTCAATTCAAAAATCTGCACTCAAAAATATTTCTGAAAATATTTTCTAAAAAATTGGCAGCATCAAAAAATTGTTTACATCTTTGCACTCACAAAATAAAAAAATGCAACGCACGCAGATACATATTAAACCGGTAAATCGCTTTGGTCTGAACACAGGCTATTGCAATTGCGGGGCATTTAATTTATCAGAATAAGTAAAAAACGAATTCGATACAATGCAGGCCCCGCAAGAGATTGCGGGGTTTTTTATTTATGTTAAACGTACAACGTTTAACGTAGAACGCGGGAGCCTGAGCAGGCAAAGAATCGTAATTAAATGAAATAATTTTGAAACGGAATTTGATGATAAAAGAAAACGAAAGGAAATATGCGATTTAAAATAGAAGTAATGAATTGGGATTCATGTGCTGGCAATAAAACTATGCCCGGCGCTGAACACTATCTAAATAGTCATCAGCGACCTGATTACGTGTACATATAGGCGAAATCTATTGTGTATGTAAACCCGGTCGCAGTAAACGACCGGGTTTTTTATTGAGAAACAGAAAATAGAAACAGGAAAAAAATGGCTTGTAGTTAAAAGGATGAGAATACTTCACTACGAATGAAGAGATACAGGTTCGAATCCTGTCATGCCAACCGATTTTTTTAAACGTCCCTGGAAAACCTATGAAAAATTAAGAAGCTCAACTGGCTCGTAGCTCAACAGGTAGATGTTCCCGGCTTTTAACCGGGAGGTTGTGAGTTCGAATCTCACCGGGCCAACAAGGATGAATAGCTCAATGGCAGAGCAGCGGTTTGTTAAGCCGCCGGTTGAAAGTTCGAGTCTTTTTTCATCCGCATTTATTAAACAGGGTGCTTTGGCAGAGTTGGTCTATGCACCGGATTGAAAATCTGGCAAAGAAGGTTCGATTCCCTCGGGCGCCACTGGAAGAGAAAGCAGAATACAGAAACAGAAAACTGATACAATGGAACATTTAAAACTCCAATGGCGGAAATTAAATGGAGAGAAAATTCTCATTCCGATAGCAGATGAAGTAGTAAACATACTGGCAAAGGAGCGCGAATCCGGTCACGAATTGAAGGTATGTATCGGTACTGACAGCCAGGTGAAAGGAACTGTAACTGAATTTGCCACTGTTATTGTTTTCATCCGGAAAGGTAAAGGAGGATTCATGTACATATGCAATGAAGTTTCTCATCAGAAGATGAGTATCAAACAGCGGATGCTCGTAGAAGCAGCAAAAAGCGTCGATGTGGCTTTTGCGCTTTGCAATATTTTTTCACGCTTCAGTGTGAGTATGGAAGTACATGCAGACATCAATACCAATCCCGGTTTCAAAAGCAATGATGCACTGAAAGAGGCGATGGGATATATCGTCGGGATGGGATTTGATTTCAAGGCAAAACCCCAGGCGTTTGCCAGCTCAAGCTGCGCTAACAAAGTAGTGCAATGATGAGGCAAGAGGCAAAAGGTACTGGCGGCTATTGCGAACAGCGAACAGTGGACAACGATGAACAATGAACGAACAACGAACAATTAAAAAATCAACTTATGTCGTTATATATTTTTTTAATCATCATCATGATTCGGATTCTGATCGTGATCTTCCCTTCACTCTTCTCAGAACTGAGAGGTCTGTTGAGGACACTTATCAGTAAAAGATCGTTACCGGTTTTCGAGAATCACTATATCGATGCTAAATCACTATACAGGTATAGGTTCGGGTCTATTCCGAACATCAGCATCATTCAAGGTGTTGATGTCGGAAAGGTTTTCGAATATGTAACAGGTATACATAGCGGAATGGTTTCAAGGATATATCAGTCCTGCGAGTACAATTTTGAGGCAGGTAAGCAGGAGTTCGACAAAACCTTATTCGTAATGAAGAATAAAGTGATTATCGAACTGGCTTACAGGTATGCACGAATTCTTTACCAGTCTGAAGCTTTTCAACACGCCTCAGAATTGCTTGCTGCTTTTAGTGAATTCAAAGTGCTGGAGAAACAGGAGGATTTCGAGATCAATATCATCACATACTCTAATTCGGGACTTGATCTGAAACGGCTGGATATAAAACCTGCGAATCTCGATCTGCATTTGTTTTACAATGATGATTTTATTGAAGTGGATAAACTGATTAAAAGCCGGTTGAATATGCAGAACGATAAAGGGATTGTTTTGCTTCATGGACTACCAGGTACAGGAAAAACATCTTACCTGCGTCACCTGGTTGGTGAACTTAAAAAGAAAGTACTTTTTGTTTCACCTTCTGTAGCAGGCAACCTGATGAATCCTGAATTTGTGGATCTGCTGATCGAAAATCCCAATTCAGTTTTGGTGATTGAGGATGCAGAAAATATCCTCATGAACAGAAAATATAACAGCGATTCTTCAGTATCCAACCTGCTGAACCTGAGTGATGGTTTGTTGAGTGATTGTGTGAGCGTACAGGTGATCTGCACTTTCAATAGTGATCTCAACCTGATTGACGATGCGTTGATGCGAAAAGGTCGGCTTATCGCCAGGTATGAATTCGGAAAATTGAGTGTCGAAAAATCACAGCGGCTCTCAGATCATCTTGGATTCGAAACAGTAATTAAAATGCCAATGACTGTTGCTGAAATAACCAATCAACATGATATGCAGTTTGAAATAAAAAGGATTGAAATAATCGGTTTCAAACGTCATTCTGATTTGGCACAGCGCTGTTAGTGCTACGGGACCTGACATGTCGTATAAAAGCCTGCCCACCGGCAAGATGGTATATGACTATTGAATACAGACCAGGTCTATGCGTGATTTCATGACCGTGCGGAAGCAGTAGCTGGCCGTATGCTTTTGCAGCGATAGTTTATATCATTACTCTGTAAGTCAGAGGTCCGACTCCTCTTCCGCTCTTACGGGGATAACTCAACGGTAGAGCAACAGGATGCGCAGGTTCCCCGCCCGGCTGGTGCATTATTGGAACAGTTGAAGGGAATTTTTGGTTCGTCAAACCTGTGAGGTCGTGAAGACCTTACAGGTTTCCTTACACACTGCCAGATGTTAATTCAGATTTGATTTGTATCAGCTCACCCAGCAAACGGGTCTCCGTTACCAGTTCTTTTTTTTGAAGCAGATCTGCAATACCGGTTATCGCGAAATTAAACGATTCAATTTCGGTTTTTCGCTTGTTGATGATGTCCTGGTATGTAGAAATAAGTTGTCCATCAGAAGATCTGCTGATGAGGAGAAGTTTTTCCAATATCTCTTCGCTATTCAGATGAATATTTTTTAATGAGGCAATTATCACACATTCATCTATAATACGCTTTGCTATGGTTAAGGCATTTCTGTTGCTGTGAAAAATCCCATTGTCGGTTTCCAGTAAAGGGCATATTGAATTAAAAACGCAATTGATTATTGTTTTTGTCCAGGCGACTGAATGAATATTTAACGTAGAAATAAACTGCAAATTCGGATTGTTTAATTGATCGACGATAGCATGTAAAGTTTTTTCATTGCCTGAGATAATACCAATGGGAGACGCCGTCACAGGCCTGAACTTTACCGAGTTTTCTGCCAATGACTGACAGGTAGTAAACAGAACACCGCGGTATACGTGTGAAAATTTATGATCTGTAAAAGGCAGCTCCACATTCAGGCCGTTTTGCAGAATGACCAAAGGTGAATTCCTGACTTTATTTCTGAGTCGTTCTGCAATTGACAGATTTCCGTATGCCTTATTTGCAAGAACAACGATGCCATCAAAAGCTGGGTAATTGCTGATACAGCTCAAAGTGATTTCTTCTCTGATGATTTCATCCTTGCTTAACTGGACTTCGATGTTTTCAACACAGGCGGGTTTATTATCAATATGACCACGAAGGAGAACAATATCTTTACCCTGCTGTTTTAAAAAAACAGCCAACGTCTTCCCGATTGCACCAGCGCCAATGATGTAAATCGTGGGTTTAGTTTTCTGCATAATGATTTTTATTTTCAGATTACACTTTTATTGCAACAAATCTCAATCGTACATAATCGGCATACCAGTTCCCGTTTTTAAAATTTGTTGCCCGGAGCTGGTTCTCTACTCTGTTGATGATCTCCTCAGCAACGTTCAATTCCAGTTTCTCTAAGTATGATTTTCCAAACATGATCAACCAGTTCTTCATGCCATCATCGCCTTTCAATAATGTTTCCCTATCGAAGTGGGCGGCAAATGTTACCCGGAAACCCTTTTGTTCCAATAAAGTTGTGTATTCAGATAACGACGGAAAATACCAAAGCGGACTTTCAGCTACTGCTGTATAACCTTTGCTAATTAACTGAAACTTCAGTGCATCGGTTATGTTGGATACGTTGCCCTTTCCGCCGAATTCCGCAACAAATCTTCCCCCCGTCTTTAAAGCATTGCCTATGCACGTGATTGCCTTTTCATAATCGGGTACCCAATGCAGCGTGGCATTGGAAAATACTGCATCAAACTTTATATCGTAAGAAAAATTACTCGCTGAACCGATGTCAAATTGTATATGGGGATACTTATTTCTTGCGGCCTCGACCATTTCCCTGGAATTATCGATCCCAATGACTTTGACATTGCGTTTAACAATCAGATCCGCCAGGTCGCCTGAACCACTGCCGATATCCAGAATGATTTCTCCTGGTGCAGGTCCTAAAACATTGATAAGATCCTCTCCATATTTTGAAACAAAAGAATGGTTATTGTCGTAAAGGTTTGCGTCCCATTTCATCTATAGTCGTTTTGTTCATTAAAGAAATCAAATGCTGTGAAACTTCAAATTTACCCGATCTGCAGAATTGTTTTTTCCAGCAATGCAACATGAAGGTTTCTGTGCTGTTCCGGCAGGTTCTCCGTTTCCGGAGTCGTGTAGTTCTCAACAAATGAAAAACCAAAACTTTTATAATAGGAAATGATCTTCTCATTCTCCGCCCAGGTGTCCATGCGGATATATTTCAGATTTTTTTCTTTTGCCAGCTGAATGGTGTTGTCAAGTACTTTTTTGAACAATTGCTGACCAGCAAAGTTTCTGTTGATGACAATACGATGCAAGTATGCTGCATCACCGGATTCTTTTTCGCGCCATATCAATGCATCGCTATAGTAAACACTGAAGATGCAGACAATATCATTCCCGGTAATCATCTTAAACAAATGTCCCTGTTCTATATCCGTTTCTATAAATGCTTTGTCATAGCTGACCCATCCTTTATAATTATTCAATTGTTGAAAACGTATTGCTTCCTCAAAAAGATGATAAATGACCGGCAGATCATCCCGCACAGCTTTTGTTATCATATTACTCATGTAGATTATTATTCAATCTTGTTTAACCCGCTGTTTTTTACACCATAGAGAAAGTATATCAGGATGCCTGCGACGCTCCATACAATCAGCCTCAGCCAGGTGGAGGAATCAAGACTGAACATCAGCAATAAATTGAATGCAAAGCCCAAGCCTGCTATAAGGGGCAGGTTTTTTACTTTAAATGGTCTGTGAAGTGTCGGTTGATTTTTTCGGAGCACCAGCACAGCAATGCAGATCATCGAAAAGGCAAATAAGGTTCCGATGCTTGTCATTTTGGTTGCTTTTTCAATGGGAGTAAATGCAGCAATAAAAGAAGAAATGAAGCCCAGTAAAATCGTACTCTTCCATGGTGTTCTATATCGGGGATGGATAGTCGCGAAAATTTTTGGTGGCAGAAGACCGTCTTTAGCCATGTTCAGGAATATCCTGGTTTGCGAAAGCAGCATCACCAGCATTACAGATATCAAACCAATAACTGCTGCGATTGTGATTAATAGCGAGGCCCAATGGAGGCCGACCGCACTGAATGCAGATGCTACCGGCGCTCCAGGGTCAAGTTCGGTGTAACTTGCCATCCCCGTTAGTGTTAAGGAAACCAGTATATATAAGATGGTACAGATAACCAATGAAGCGATGATAGCGAATGGAATGTCTTTTACAGGATTCAACGACTCCTGCGATTGAGTGGATACGGCATCAAAACCAATGAATGCAAAGAATACAAGTCCGGCAGCAGTAACAACTCCGTAAATTCCGTAATGACCTGTGCCGGAGGTATCGACTATTCTTTCGGGAATAAATGGTTGCCAGTTGGCAGGATTAATATATGCAACACCTGCTATGATCACAAACAGCACTGCAGCTACTTTTATGGATACGATGATATTATTGGTTCTTGCAGATTCTTTTATACCTCGTACAAGAATGTATGTGACAACCCAAACAATCAAGGCAGCAGGGAGATTGATCGAAAATACAGGTGGATCGATTCCCAGTCTCAAAGCTTCTTCCTTTGCTGTCACAGGATCATTTATTAACCATGGCGGGGTATTGTGGATGCCTGAAAGATGCAATAGTTTGATAAAATATTTTGACCAGCTGACGGCTACCGTTGTGGCGCCCATCATGTATTCGAGGATAAGGTTCCAGCCTATGAACCATGCAAAAAATTCACCGATCGTGCCATAAGAATAAGAGTACGCTGATCCTGACACGGGCAGTATGCTGGCGAATTCCGCGTAACAAAATGCGGCAAACAGACAACCCGCTCCTGCAAGCACAAAGGATAAAGCCAACGCAGGTCCTGCATATTGATTAGCTGCCACCCCGGTCAGTACGAAAATACCGCCCCCGATAACCGCGCCAACTCCAATGGCAGTAAGTTCCCATTTACCAAGAGTTCTTGTTAACTGACTCGTTTTAATGTCCTCATGATATGCTTCCAGAGGTTTCTTTCGGAGTAAATTTTTCAGGTTCATGTTAGGGTGGGTTTGGTTTTACTTTAATGCAAAATCAACAGCGGCCTGCGCATGAATCAAAGTGGTATTGAACACAGGCACGTGAATATCTCCCTGGCCGATGATCAGCGGAATTTCCGTGCAACCGAGGATAATACCTTCTGCACCGCGCTTGATCAGCCTGTTGATAATGGCTGCATATTCCTTTTTGGTTTCGGAGCGAATAATGCCTTTACCTAATTCGTGCACGAGCGTCTGTTCAATAAAGTCAATTTCAGTTTTGGTTTCCGGCGTTATGATGGTTAAGCCGGTTGCTGAAAGCTTGTCTTTATAGAAATCCAGCTCCATTGTAAAAACAGTTCCAAGCAGTCCGACCTTCGTCAGTTGTTTTTGATGGATCGCGTTTGCAGTGGCTATCCGGATGTCAATGAGAGGTATGTCAATTGCTGCACTAATTCGTTCTGCTACTATATGCGCAGTATTTGCGCCTAGCATGAGGAGATCTGCTCCGGCATCCTTCAGCTTCATTGCTGCCTGTGATAGTAATTTGAAATTCGCGTCCCAATCATGTGCTGCATTGAACTTTCTGAAATGTTCAAAGTTGACAGAGTAGATAATGCATTCGGCGAAATTCAAGGCACCTAATTGTTTGTTGGTTTCTTCATTGATAAACCTATAGTAGTCAATGGTGGACGTCCAACTGGTACCACCGACCAGTCCGATTTTTTTCATCTAGTATATATGTTGTTTAAGAAATGGAGTTGCGTCCTGCAATGATTTCATGTCATGATCGTATTGTTTGTTAACTGCGCTTAGATTATCTGAAATAGAGTTATTTGGTCTAACTCAGGAATGGTCTTTTGCAGTTCGGAATGTCATCGGTTCATCTACAGGCCTGAGGTTTTTTACTCTTGTTTCGAAATCGACTTGAGAGACAAGGGGGTTAACAATCTGTTGAAAGAGTTGGATCAGCTCTGCTGAATGGTTGTGGCTTTTTTGATGCGTGAGACTGAAGTGCACGAGTTTGGTCCACATTACTGCTTTGAGTTGAGTTGTATCGTTGTTCCACATCAGGCCTTCAAACACCAGGCTTTTGTCAGAAAAAGAAATCAATTGCGTTTGGATGGTTACCTCTTCCATCACCATGGCAGGCACGAGGTAGGAAATTTGTGTCTGGGCCGATACCCAGCCTATAGCTTTCTCTCTTGCCAGTCTGTAAATGTCAAGATCGTAATTGTCCAGCAGCTGGTCGCCTCTGGCGGTAACGATATAATCGATATACCTGGCGTTGTTCAGGTGATTAAAGGGGTCGCAATCGTGAAAGCGTATTTTCATTTTGCTTTCAAGAACTTTTTTATACTCATGCATACAATCACGATTAAATAATATACCGATTGGTATATTTCAGGTTAAAAAAAATCAGCATTCCAGATCGCGTATCATTTTTGCCAGGTAATCCATGGCGATTTTAAGCTCAGTTGTTTTGCCAGTTACCTTGGCCTGCATAAATGCTCCTTCAATCAGTGAAATGAGAATAACAGCAATCTCTGCAGGGTTGGTATCCGCTTTTATTTCATTTCTGCTTATCCCTCTCTTTACCTGATTTTCCACTGCTTTTTTCCAGATAGCAAGTGCATTGGCTGCTTTTTCTTTCAAAAGCGGGTGAGTGTCGTCGGCCTCTGTAGCAGTATTTAGAATAGGACAGCCAGGTTGTAAAAAAGGCGTTTTTAAATAATTGCGATACACTTCCGGGTAAACCAGTAAGCGCTCAACTGCATTTTCAGTGGCCAGTAACTTTGCCTTTATAAATTCGGTGACCTTATTGTGATTATAATCAAATACAGCCAGCGCGACTTCGTCTTTATTCTCAAAATTTCCGTAGATGCTTCCTTTCGTAAGACCAGTTGCCTGAGTAAGGTCATTAATTGAAGTACCCGCATACCCTTTTTCATTGAAAACAGATGCGGTTTTTTCAATGATGAATTGTCTGGTCCTTTCTGCTTTTGATAGAGAATTGCTCATTGCTTCAGTGAAGGTAATTAAAAATATACCAATAGGTATATTTTCGGAAAATTTATTTTGCACAAACTCTTAGGCAATTGTTCGATTGAAATTTCATTTTTCCGCTTTTACGAAAGTCATACACAGGCTACACGAGGCAACAACTACAGAAGAGATAACTCTTTTTTCTCGCCTGTTACCCAGCTGTTGCCACTTATATTACTCTGTGGTTTGCTTTTATGCTCTTTTAAATTCAACGACTATCAATTCGTAGCTCAAAACCTGCCCTGTTATCGTAAAGAATAGAAACACAGGTGAAGTTAATGCTCAATGCTCCGGCCTTGCCCTCTGGTAATCGTAACCTCAATTAAAAGACTAACGAAACTGCATTGGAGAAAACATCGTTTTCGTTTTAAATGATTTACTGAACGATTGCAGGTGTTCAAACCCTGACTCTTAGGCAATTCACTAACGGAAAGATCTGTTGTGGACAGTTTTTCTTTCGCTTTCTCAATAAGTATAGTATGGATATGTTTGCTGAGTGTTTTGCCCGGTAAGCGATTTCAACAGGCTACGCAAATAGGTCGGTGAGATATTTGAATGATCGGAAATGTATTGTACTGCAATACCCTTAACCGCCAGATCATCCTCTCGAAAATAATCGGAAGGTAATTCTTCCAGTCTGTCAAGAATTTTTCCCGGGTGATAAACCGGCGATTGTAAAACGGTTCTGCATAACTCAGCAAATTTTCGAGGTGTGAAATAATGATTTGTTTGCTGAAGTTATTCATGTTGGAATGATATTCATGCTGAATAGTTCCATTGACAATTTATTCTTCTTTTTCGGAAAGAAACAATACTTCATTTACGGCATAATCAATACTGGTATATACGAATATTTTTTCCCAGCGATGTGTTCCATAGAAAATCCGGATGAATGAATATCCTCGCCTTCCAGTTTCGGCGGAACACCACCTTCTTCACCACGCAGTATTTGCCGGGTGACATAAACGCCTTCAAATCTTCATTAAAATCATATTTCTGCGGGCCGTATAGAAGTTTGCTACAACCTCTCTTTAGCGAAATAACATACAGGTCAAAGACCACGGCATTAACGTCCGAATTACTGTTTTTAATTCCAGGTAGCAGCTTGCATTTTTGACTCCTTCGGATTCATTATTGGATTTGAATCAAACTGTTGTATGGTGATGAAGAGCGATATCCGGCAGGTGAAAAAATGAAGACTGGAAATGAATCAGATTTGCTGGTAAAACAACAAGTTGTTAATGCTTCACTTCACCAGCAGCTTAAAAAACCTTTCCAACTCTGTCTGTTCCAGTGGCGATAACTGTACATTATTCTGGTACTGAGCCTGAAAAAATTTTACTCTTTTGTGTTCCGGATATTTGGCAAGTATGGCATCGATTTTATCACCTGTTGCTGTATCCTTTTCGTACAAAGGTTTTGGCGGTGGCGGAGCTGCTTTGGATTTGAATGCCTTCTTTTTGATTACAGCTTCCAATGTCGCAAGTTTGGAAGGAGTGATCTTTTGTATGTCGACAGCCTTAAGAAACAACCCTTCTAACTGACGTTTGCTCAGACTTCCTCTTTCCCGGTACTGACTCAATAAACTTTTTACAAAAGGCGAATCGGGGTATATCGCCAGGAATTCATTCAGCACATCCAGGATCACATCAACGTCGGGTTTTTTGCGAAGCATCTGCAAAGTTAAACGTAAAAGATGGAACGTATTACGTTTAACGTTTAACATAAAACGTATAACGTTAGCTCTTGCAATTGAAATATTCCTTACAAATGGAACATGATATAAGAGTGGATGGAAATGCAGCTATCCTCGTCCCAGGCCAGCGTTCTACGTACTACATTCACGTTTAACTTTCTACGCTATACCACTTTCGCTACTTCAAAATGCATCCCGTCCAGTCTCGTAAAATGTCCACCCCAGAAAAATCCATTCAGGTTGGCAATTTCCACGAGTTCACGTACACTTCCCTTTCTTCCTGCAAGGGCAGGTAATGCGCCTAGTCCGTTCCATTCAACATTAATATCAAAAGCGGTACCGAAGGCATGATTGCTTAATATGGTTCTGCTTCCACGGATATACCTTGGATTATATGATCCCGCCCAGGTTAGTACAAGAAACAGCAAGCCCGCTGATTCCCAATCTTTCCAGAGTTTCTCCAACTGACTTTTTGATTTTTTATGAAACGCGACTTTATCCGAACCCTTTATGCCGACGAGCTGAGGCACTTTTGCAATAACAATATTGTCTCTTGCCCAGTTATCCGTCACTTCTATATTTTCGGGATTGCCCGGAACGGGTTTTGATCTGAAACTGAATTTCCCAAAGACCGAGGCTCGATCAGCGTTGGTAATGAGCGGTTGAAATCTTGGTTTTTTTGGCCAGTTTGCGCTATCCTTTCCAACTTCATCATCTGTAAGAATACTGAAGCCAAGCATCATTGCTGCACCGGTTGTTTTGTCACCGACTTTTCCGTCTGGTTCAAGTGAATGACGCTTCTGGAATTCCTGTGAAGCCAGTTTTGTTGGTCCGTCAAAAATGCCGTTCACAAGTCCGTGATACAATCCCTGGCCCGTTAAAAACAGTTGCCATTTTTTTACCACCGCACCTGACGATCCTAATTTTAGTACGCGCATCGTTTAATAGGTTTTAGCCAAGTAAAATCAAGAGTCGGAAACCATCAGAGCAGGTAGGGAAATCCGGATGTTTTTGCTTCCAGCTGTTTTGATTCAACCGCGTGCATTTGTAATGCGGCCCGGAACATTACCGAGGGTAGCAGATTACCGCCGAGCATACTCCATAATTGCTGGTTTTCCTCGAAATTCAGTACCACCTGTTCCATGGCTATTTTATTTTTTTCACCATCGCGTTGCTCAAATTCAAAAACAGGATGAAGATGAAAATAGTCCGTGATCAGCCCGAGAAACTGAAGTGCCCTGTTATAAGGTTCTACCGTTATGGAAAAAAGACAATGCAGGTGAATACGGTAGGAATTACTGTTGGAAGCATTTGCACCGGAATTCAGCAGATGATGCGGACTGGAATGATGCAAAGACGATTTTTCCAGGTTCACGACAGTCAATACAACATTATCAGAATGATGAATATGGGCATTATTATGGGCGGCTTGCCTGTACTTTGCGACGTTGTCAAGTATCACATATGGAGTTGGATCAGGATGTTCAAGACCCATGCGTTGAGCGAAATAATCGTTCAGGGAATCCACCACCGTTTGTAATGCGACATCGATCATCTGAAAGATTTTTAATTACTGACACGCCTTCCAGTGAAATCAGGTGTTGTATGCAACTGAAATAAGCTTCATAAATTAGGTGATTTCAGCGAAAAAAGGAAATTTTTCTACTCACCCGAAGGAGGAAACAGAATACTAAATACAGAAAGATACAGGGTAGCAACAATAGTAGGCTTGTTGCTATGCTTTTTACTGACTAAATCTGCTGACTACTTTCTCCCGCCTCTTGCTTATAAAACAAAAGCCGATGAAACCATCGGCTCTGCATTCAATAAAAACCATCCTGAAATATTGTTTAGACAGAAACAGGAACAACAACCTCATTGCGCAATATCTGTTGCGTGTTGCCTTTTCCCCTCTCTAAGCGAAGCGTAGAGACCAGCGAGGGGTGAGTCACGCTCTTAATCCCTCCATCCTGCCATTGCCCAATCCGATAACCATACCCTTTGCTGCTTTCGATTTCGGTTCTTTGCTTACTTTCAGATATTTCTTTCCTAAATCCTGTCTGAGAATATTAATCAATTCATCCATGCTCCCATTACGTGAAGCTTTAAAAAAAGCATCAATAAAGGCAGCTTCATTTTTCCCGGGCCTGAAATATGGCTTACCCGGCTCCTGCATTTTAGCTTTAGCCCTGCACATTAACTGTCGGCAGTTTTCATTGGTAATCCGGAACAACTCACAGATCTGTTCGAAATCATAGTCAAAAGCCCTCCTGAGAATAAATACCGCTCTTTCTCCCGGTGTCAGCATCTTGTACATTTTGCTCAGCTGATGCTTTACCTCATTTCCATTTTCGAGAGTTGAATCCTGTTCAGCAAGGGCGGACGCGTTCCGTACCTGCTGTTTCGAATATTCGTTCCTGATCTTTTCCTTCCTGATCTGGTTGATGTAGAGATGATAAATGGTTTTCGCGACATAGGCTTTTATGTTTTTAACTTCAGCGTTTTCAGACTGCAGGTATCTTACCAATGCATCCTGAACCAATTCCTCGCTGGTGTGAACATCTCCGCTGTATTTTTTCGCTATCGAAAACCAAAGTGGCTGGTACTGACTGATAATCTCTTTCATAAAACAGTTTTTTGATAATTTCCTTTCCTGAACAATTAATTTCCTTTCGTTGTCACAAATTTGCTCCGCTTACTGTTCTGATAAAAGTGTATTGTGTACGGGATGTAAAAAAGCCTGCATGAATTACAGAATCCTGAGATCAGATGTGAAGACAATGAAAAATGATAAATAATTACAGGTTAGCGTCAATTCCTGCAATTCATACACGGTTTTACTCAACTCATCCGGATGGCCGGGCAATTTATCTCCAGCGCTGTGAGGTTACCCTGAAAAGAATGTAATTTGTACAACAACCCTTCGTCGCCCGAATCGAGTGCGGCCAGATGGTTCACGGCTCTAAATTTTATGATGGTTAAACTGCCACAATATACCCGTAGAGATATGCTGATCCTATCAGTGACCATGCCACTGGTGGTTGCGCTGATAAACTCTCTTCTGTTTGGCGGGCGATATTTTACTGAACCAAAACTCTTGTTACTGAGCAGTTTGGTCGTAGCAGGCGTGATGACGCTTGCGTGGTTTCTTTTCACCTGGGTTGCTGTAACTGTAAGAAACCGCTTACCAAAGGATGAGGACCTGATCAAAAGATTGATCATTACAATCGTCGTAATCGGGACTATTCAGGCGCTGGTTATCGCTTTGTTTTTTAAAGGATACGATTACCTGCATCTGTTTGGATATGAACTGAACAAAAGAAGGTTTTACTGGACGCTCAGCATTTCCTTCATCTTAAATATTCTGATCACGCTTGTTCATGAAGGGTTTGAAAGTTTTGAAAAATGGAAATCCACTTTCACTCAGACCGAGCAACTGAAAAAAGCATACACACAAAGCAGGTTGATGGGATTAAAAAGCCAGGTGAACCCGCACTTTCTTTTCAATAGTTTGAATTCTTTATCAAGCCTGATTTCTGAAGATGAAGAAAAAGCAGAGACCTTTTTAAATGAACTCACCAAAGTATACCGATATCTGCTCCGGGGAAGTGACGATAAACTGGTGAGTCTCGAAACAGAACTGAAATTCATCAATTCCTATTTCTACCTGCTGAAAGCGCGTTATGGTGACGCCGTAAATTTGTCTGTCGACTTTGATGATGACCAGCGACAACTGATGATTCCGCCGCTTGCACTTCTGACACTTTTCGAAAACGCATTCAATCAGAATGCTACGCATAAAGACAGCCCGTTGAATATTTCCATTAGTGTTTCAGAAGATCACTGGCTGGAACTTTCCCATAATATCCAACGCAGAATTGCGACGATCCCGGCGGATGAATCTGGTATCGATAACCTGGCGGAGAAAATTCGCTTACTGACGCATCAACAAATCAATGTTTCGAAAACGGAAAACAGTTATACAGTGAAATTGCCTTTGATCCAGGATAAAACAATGGAGCTTTCATGAGGCTGCCAAAACCATATGCGGTTGAATGGGCCAGCTTTTTTATGCTGATGCCTGCGATAGCAACGGTTAAGTGCTATATAGTACTTGATACGGCGTGGTGGAAATATCCACAACTCTGGCTCACTGCATTTTTGCCATTAATCACGGTTGCACTGTTTCCATGGTACCTGGATGTGTTATGTACAAGATATATACATGAAAAACTATCCGGACTACATAATACCGGTAAACGGATACTCATTATTTTCATTAAGCAGTTTTTCATCATTCTGCTCTCAGTGATAGTCATATTTTTTGTCGTAGGATACCTGAATCCCGGATTATATCATCCAACCGTTGAGAAGTTCGTCATGTGTATGGTAGTAGGTCTGACCTTTACCTACATTGCAATTATTCTTTGGGAAGGAAATTATTTTTTCCGCCAGTGGAAAGAGAGTTTGCGCGAAAGAGAGAAGTATGAGTTCCTGAGTTTGCAGGGAGAATTCGAAGGGCTGAAAAGCCAGGTAAATCCGCATTTTCTTTTCAATTGTTTCAATACGCTTTCTTCGCTGATAACGGAGGACAAAGCACAGGCGGAAGTATTCCTGAATGAACTCAGCAAAGTATACCGTTACCTGTTGCGCAATAACGAAGATGGAATGAGTACGCTTAAAAATGAGATTCAATTTATTCATTCCTATTTTAACCTGCTGAAAACAAGACATGGCGATGCGATAGAATTACAACTGGATATAGATAAGCGCTATGAAAGTTATCTTCTTCCGTCACTGAGTCTGCAGTTGCTGGTGGAAAATGCGGTAAAACACAACTCGCTTTCAAAAAATTATCCGTTGACAATTGAAATATTTACGACAGTAGGAAATAAATTGCTGGTGAATAACAATATCCGGCAGCGAAACCTGAAGGCGCCGTCAGGCAAAGTGGGATTGAAAAATATCAGATCGAAATATGAATTGCTGCGACAACCCGGGTTCCAGGTGATTGAAGATGAAAAAAGTTTTACCGTGGTCTTGCCATTGATCTGGTTGAATACTGCAGATCCCAAGCTGCCACAATACGCACAAACTATAAACTAAACCGAGTTCTGAAAAATGAAAATTTTTATTGTTGAAGATGAAGAACTGGCAGTGAAGAAACTGCACAAAACGTTGCTCACCATTGATAAGGATATAGAAGTAATTGGAACTGCGGACAGTATTGCAACTTCAGTGGAGTGGTTGGAAAATAATCCTTCTCCCGATCTGATACTGATGGACATTGAATTACTTGATGGCCAGAGCTTCGAGATTTTCAACCAGTTCGAAGTGAAGAGCCCGGTGATTTTTACAACTTCTTATGATGAATACGCATTGAAAGCATTCAAGGTAAACAGCATCGACTACCTGTTGAAACCTGTACAAAAGGAAGACCTGAGAAATGCACTTGAAAAATATAAAAAAATGGTACAGAAGCCGGCAGATGCTTCAGTACTGAATATGGATAATCTCATCCGGGAACTCCAGCAGAAACTTCAGCCGAAAGAGTTCAGGAAAAGATTTCTTGTAAAAAACGCTCAGAAACTGGTTTCAGTTGAAGTAGAGGATATTGCTTTTTTTTATAGCGATGGTCGTCTTAATTTTTTCAAAACAAACGATAACAAAAAATTTGTTGTTGACTATACCATGGATGAACTGGAGGAGATGCTCAATCCCGATAGTTTTTTCAGGATCAGTCGATCATTCTATGTATCGATCGGTTGCGTTGAACAGATTCACGATTATTTCGGTAACCGGTTAATGCTGAATCTGAAGCCACCGGTGGAAAAAGAGGCCCTGGTAAGCAGGGAAAAAGTGACTGATTTTAAAAGATGGCTAGGGAAATAGGTTTAACGTAGAACGTGCAACTTAAAACCTAAGTCGATGCGGTTGATATTTACTTTTTAGGATTTAGCTACTAACACTATTAAAAGTAAAACTATGCATCCTCAGGTCAACGTTCAACGTTTTACGTTATACATTTTACATTCCACCTCAAACGCTGATGAATCGCGAGACAAATTCGCCCACACAACCTGAAAAAATCCTGAAAAGGCTGACCTGGATAATCGTCTTCGCTAACTGGGTTCTGGCCATTAGCAAATATTCTTCCCTGCCTGAACAGGTTCCGATTCATTTTGATTGGAGTGGGACGCCCGACAATTACGGCAATCGCGCTACTATTTTTCTTCTTCCCATAATCAGCACGGTATTTATCGGATGGATAGCCGGATTAAAAGCTGGTATCAGCTATTTTCGGTTGCCCGTTAACGGTGATCCGAAAGAAGCATCGCTGATGATGCAGGCACTTTGCCTGGCGATGTCGATTTTATTTCTCACCATTACCTGGAAAACAATTGAAGTAGCAACCGGAAAGGCGGAAGTTCTTGGCGGATGGCTTCTTCCTTTTGTCATCCTGCTCATTTGCATCCCAACGATTTTTTTTCTCATCAGG
This sequence comes from Pollutibacter soli, assembly GCA_029269725.1. Taxonomy (GTDB): domain Bacteria; phylum Bacteroidota; class Bacteroidia; order Chitinophagales; family Chitinophagaceae; genus Pollutibacter; species Pollutibacter soli. Next base: position 219,676 of record JARJHS010000002.1, read on the forward strand.
AATTTCAGAAAATCCAAATAATGTATAACGTTAAATGTAGAATGTAAGTCGATGCGAGGGATAAATATATCAATAGGTTTACTCACCCGCCGGATAAACACCAGCTCTCGCTTAGGCTCACCGTTTAACATGTAACATTATGCCTCAACTGAGGGGTGCATTCAGAACAATCCTGGTAGAGTCCTTGTCAGTCTGAATATCCACGTCAGCCTTAATCTGGTCAGCATGGACGCGTATGTTTTCGAGATATTTGGTGACGTTAAGGTCCGCGAGGTTTAATTTAACCTTGTCCGCCATATCAATCATCAACTTGTTTTTATCAAGATTAAGATTGATAATACTATCTCTCCCACCTCCCAGCTGACAAATCAATCTCAATCCATCTTTAAAGATGGTGAATATGCCATGCCTGATCTTCATATCAGGTTTTAACTGGACAACATCGGGGTCAATATTCAAAGTGATCTTTGCATCGTGTCTTGCCTTCAGCGCATCAATAAATTCATTCATACGCAACAGCGTTTTATCCATGGAATCGTTCTCCGGGTCGATGCTCCAAAGCATATCATCCATTGCAATAATCAGGTCATTGCTCTGCTGCCTGATTTGTACAATTAACTCTTTCGATCTTTCCGTGTGGGTATCTGCTTTTCTCAAAGCCATTTCACTCAGGAGGTTGATATTGTTCAACGAACTATTTACCTCATCATGAAGATTAAGCGCGATATCTGTCCTTAGCTGCTGATTGCTCCTGAGTTTGTTCATACGCTCCAGGTCCAGCAGATATAAAATAGTGATGCCTACCAGGATCAGTAAAAAATAAAACCACCAGGTACGCCAGAAAGGAGGTTCGATCTCAATCCACATTTCAAAATATCTATCAGACTCTTTGCCTGAGGCGACGATCGATTTGGCTTTCAGAAGATAATTTCCCGGAGCGAGGTAACTGTAAGAAACTTCATTCTGAATCGCCTGTTTCCATGTCTTGTCAACTCCTTCCATCATATACATCACTACCGGATTATTCGAATAGGTATATGTGGTAAAATCGATCGTCAGCGAGTTTTCATTATACGCAAGTACGATCCGTTCGTTATTTAAAATAGAATCAACTGATCTGCGTTTATCAAAAACTTTGAAATCAGAAAGCTGTGGAACAGGAGCGAAGTCAGGCAGTTTTATTTTATCCGGATGTACAATCAGCAAATCACTGCTTGTACCAAACACGATTCTTCCATCTTTTAGTGTGGTTACTTCGGCAATCTTGCGACGGCCAAAAACAATACCATCTTCTGCCCCGAAAGTGTAATACATTTTACTTCCGAGTCGCATACGGTAAGGACCGCTCTGCGAACCCAACCATATATTTCCGAGGTGGTCTGTTGTAATACAAACGATATCATTGGATGGAAGTCCGTCTGCAACAGAGATCCGATCCATCTTTCTTCTCTCAAGATTCAGTACACATAATCCACTTGATGCAATAAGAAAAAGACTATCCTGGTATTGGAGTATATCACTTACATATATGCCGGGCAAACGAAGATTTCCCGGCTCCAGATCTGTAAAGTGTTCGATTACTTTGTCTGTTTGTGAATCGATAACATACAAACCATCCCTATCCGTACCAACCCATATCCTTCCCTTGCTGTCCGTATATAATTTAATGACATGCGCATTCATGCGCATAATGAGTTTGAATGAATTTGTGCTATCCCGCCAGTCGGAGTTTACACATTTCACCAGTAATCCACTTTGCGTTCCGAACCACATGCTTCCGGATGAATCTTCACAGACCTGGCGAATGGTATGATCTTCAACTGCCCTGGGTTTAAACTGGTGCAGTTTATTAATTTTCTTTTCAAAAATATAAATACTGCCACCCTGTATTCCCATCCAGAAATCCCCGTTTTTTCGCTCAACCATATCCCATACCGAAAGTGCAATATTTGCTTTGTCAGGAAGAATGGGACTTTCAATGGGTTTAAACTTATTGTCATAAGTAAACAAACCAAGCCCCCAGATGCTGGTAAAAATATTGCCGGATTTTGTTTCAAGAATAAAGTCAACGGGAAAATGCTGTTCTACGCCATCCTTTCTTTTGTTACTAAAAGTGGAGATGAATTGTTTTTCGGGATTAAAAATATAGAGGCCGTTATTCGCACTGGCCCAGATGTTTTCATCCTTATCCTCGTACATGTGGTAAATCATTTCGAAGGGGACACTTAATGACTGAAGAGCCTCATTTCTTACATCTTCGAATGCATTGGTTTCATTGTTCAGTTTCGCGAAAAGATTAGTTCCATAAATCCAGATGTCTCCGTTTTTCTGAATGAGTATCCCCCTGAATTCATGATATCCTTTTGCACTGGCAGACACGCTGTTGGCGTAGGAGTGCCATTTTTTTACTGCGGTGTCGTAACAAAGAAGGTCTGGTCCGCTCCTTTTATTAGACCAGATGTTCAGCCATATCCTTCCCTTGTGATCCTGTGTAATATTAACCGGGCCAAACGCATTTTCGTTACGAAGTATACTATTGATCTCTGAAAGAAATGAATTGCCTTCCCGGGTAATGAGGCTATCGCTTTTTTTATTGAAAACATCAAAACCCTCAACAGAAGTAACAAAATAGTCTCCGGTAGTATTATCTCTTGATATGAACTGCGGAAAATTTTTTCCGAGCATCGGGATGGGATTGGCTTCGCGGGTAAACTGCAGATTTTTTTCGTCAAGACTTACCAGTCCGTATTTATGGACAAGCAAAAATATCTGTCCGTCAGGTTCTTCCTTGAAAGTCAATATCTGGTTATTTCTGAATTCGGGTTCGATATTGATATTGACTCTTCTGAAAACAAAATGCTTTGTATCAAAAATGCCAATCTTATTTGCGGAAGTAAGAACCCATAACCTGAATTTGCGGTCATAAATAATCTGGCCGATACCTTCCGGCGGCAAAGTTGAGGAATCGTCAGGATTATGCTGAAAAGTGCGGAATCGCTTCCCGTCATATCGTTGCAATCCGTTGCTGGTGCTGATCCAGATAAAACCGCTGCTGTCCTGTGCGACAGCAGTTACGTCATCAGATACAAGCCCATTTGCACGGCTGATGCGGTTAAAAGAATAACGATGGAAGGATTGTGAAGTCGCTTCGCTACTGATCAATGCTGCTAAAAAGAAAAGAATAAAATATCGCAAGGTGAAGACTGGATAATATTTCAAATATAAAACAGAATTGAATGTTTTAGGTGATAGGTTGTTAAGTTATACATTAATCTATTACACACAACGTTACAGCCTATAACAGCAGCCTGCTGCTACTCGCAACCACTTAAATCTCTATATCACTTTCTTTGCCGGAAAATCTCCAGGGCTCAACGATTGCTAAAAGATCAGCTTCGAGCAACCGTCCCGTCTTTGAGTCTTAGAGGCTATTTTCCACTATGATCCAGGCTATTTTTTTAAACAAACATTAGCGATGTGCTGATAATGGGACTGCCTCCTTACTGTTGCCTGCTCACTTCTTAAACCACATTACCTAACAGGAATTTGCTTACTACTTACAACTTAATAACCTGCAACTTCCTTAACAATTCATATCAACAAATCTTCATTTGATGCTGAATGCGCTGGCACGCTTCTGACTTGATTTTTATTCTTGTATTGAAAATTCAAAAGACAGGATATCATGGAATCGTTTAGTAATGTTTCAACCCCTGAAATAAGGTACACGACTGAAAGAAAGAGAATTTTATTTGCAACTGTTCCCGCAGACGGCCATTTCAATCCTTTGACGGCTCTTGCGAAACACCTGGTCAATGAAGGATATGAAGTTGCCTGGTATGCGCATGATATGTACAGGAAAAATATTACTGCACTGGGCGTAAAACATTTCCCGTTTATCAGGCCTCCTAAATTCAACCAGGAAAATTTTGAATTTTATTACCCGGAGAGAAAAAAGATCAAAGGAGCTATTTCAAAATTAAGGTTCGATTTTCAACATGCTTACCTGGATACGGCCAGGAATTATTTCGATGATATCAGGGAGATCTTTACTGCTTTCCCTTTCGACCTGGTGATCGCGGACATCATGTTTTCAGGTATCCCATATGTTAAAGATAAAATGCAGATACCTGTAATAGCAGTGGGAATAATGCCGATCATGGAATCATCTCCGGAGCTGGCTCCGCCTGGAATTGGACTGACCCCTGCAAAGAACATTTTTGAAAAACTACGGAATAGAGTACTTCAGTTTTTTGCAAAAAAAATTATTTATTCAAAGCTGGATAAAATCTGTACAGCGCAGTTCCAGGAGGATGGAATTGAAATACCAAAGACTTCTGTGATAGATATGCTGTACAGCAAGCCGGACCTGGTGCTCCAAAGCGGAAGTCTGGCATTTGAGTATCATCGAAAAAAATTTCGACCAACGCTTCATTTTGCAGGGCAGCTCCATCCCATTTCCAAAAAGGCACCGACAATAGATGTTCTGAAAAAATTGAAATCATCCTACGATAAACTGATACTTGTTACACAGGGAACGATTGAAAAAGATCCGGAGAAAATTCTTGTTCCTGTTTTAAAAGCTTTTGCTACCAGTAGAATTCTGGTGGTTGCTACAACAGGGTGCTCAAAAACCGCCGGGCTGAAAGCGCGATTTCCGCAAACCAATTTTTATATCACCGATTTTATTCCATTTGCGCAGGTAATGCCACTTGCAGATCTGTACATCAGCAATGGCGGATTTGGTGGAGTGATGATGAGTATAAAGTATAGAGTTCCGATGATTGTGGCAGGTATATATGAAGGTAAAAACGAGATCTGCAGCAGGGTCGGTTATTTTGGTGCCGGCATCAATCTGCGCACGGAAAGACCTTCCGCACATGATATATTGCGGGCAGCGAATCAGATTTTTGCAAATAACAGTTTTGCAGAAAATCTGGAAAAGATAGCTAGGGACTTTGAATCTTTTGATGCTTTGCAGATCTGTAGTAGCCAGGTAAGTAAGTTAATAGGCGCACCTTCTATTATCGCCAGCATCGTTTCGATTAAAGGAAAGGAGGACTATCATATTAAGACCGCGTAACAGTTTTTTCGATCGGTGTCAGGAGCGAAAAAAATTTTAACTTACTCAACTAATCACGATGCTTTGCTGATACGGCTGCTTATACCCGCTGCATATGTATGTATTATATTTCTTTTCCCACACTGTTCGGGTGCGCCTGAACGTAAGTTGGACGAAACCGCCCCTGCATATAGTCCGGAAGAATCTCAGCAACTTTTCAGGCTTGAGCCCCGATTGAAGATTGAACTGGTGGCATCGGAACCAATGATTGAAGATCCGGTAGTTGCTCACTTTGATGGTGAAGGCAGGCTTTGGGTCGTCGAAATGAGAGGCTTTATGCCTGATATCAACGGAAAAGGAGAAAAAAATCCGGTTGGCCGAATCTCCATACTTACAGATACAAATGCAGATGGAAAAATGGATTATGCTGTTGTATGGCTTGATAGTTTGGTTTTACCAAGAGCGATTGCTATTGTTCCGCAAGGCGCATTGATTGCAGAAGAGCGAAAACTTTGGCTGACGAAAGATCTCGATGGTGATCTGAGAGCGGATGAAAAAATCGTACTGGATTCTGTTTATGCTGATGGACCAAGCCCCGAGCATTCAGCTAATGGACTTATGTGGAACATCGATAACTGGTATTATAATGCAAGATCAAAAATCAGGTATCGGTTGCGTGACGGAAAATGGGAACGCGACAGTACAGAATTCAGGGGACAATGGGGAATTACGCATGATGATTTTGGCCACCTGATGTACAATTATAATTGGTCGCAGCTGCACGGCGATCTTGTACCACCGAATGAACTTTCTGCAAATAAAAATCACAGTCCGACAACCGGTATCGATCATGGTCTCACACTTGACCGCCGGGTATATCCCATCAGGTCAAATCCAGCGGTAAATCGTGGATACGTTAGCGGTACCCTTGATAAAAACGGCCGTTTGCTTGAATTTACAGCAGCAAGTGCGCCTTATTGTTATCGTAGTCATTCAATGGGTGAAGAATACTATGGAAATGTGTTTGTTTGCGAACCCGCAGGAAACCTGGTAAAACGCAATGTGATCAGCACCGACGGGGTAATTCTTTCTGCTGTTGACCCGAAGCCTGGTACAGAATTTCTCGCATCAACCGATGAGAGGTTCAGACCCGTGTATATCACCGGAGGTCCCGACGGCGCACTTTATGTTGTTGACATGTACCGTGGACAGGTGCAACATGGATCTTATGTTACGCCATATCTCCGCGACCAAACGCTTAAAAGGAAGCTGGATCAACCCATTCACAAGGGCCGGATCTGGAGGATTGTTTCAAAAGACAGAAAAACACAGCGTACAATAAAATTTTCGGAGCTGGATGATCAGGTATTAATCAGCCTGTTATCAAATGATGATGGATGGGTGCGGGACCAGGCCCAGAAAAAACTTGTGGAAAGAAATAATAAGAATAATGCTGACGCTTTGTACCAGGTTCTACGGACGGGAGGACAGCTTGCGAGGTTTCATGCCCTATGGACGCTTGAAGGTTTACAATTATTGAGCAGCGACACATTGGTGAAATTGCTGAAAGAACAAGACCCTTATATCAGCAGCGCAGCGCTTCGGTTACTGGAACCTGTGATAAAAAACGATCCATCGCTGAGAAAGGAGGTATCAAAGAAAATCATCGAAATCGCAAATACCTCAAAGCCGTTAATGGCATTGCAGATGGCTCTTTCTGCAGAATCAATCGAGAGACAAGAAGCGATTCAACTGGAAGAAATCATCGCTAAGACTTATGATAGTTCTGCTTTATTCCGCGATGCGTTAATGAGTAGTTTGCAGGGCTGGGAAATGGATGTACTTCATCAACTCTGGCGATCGGTAAAAACGGAACATCCAGGGACTGGTCGCGTAATTTTTTTTGAAATGCTTTCGGCCGCAATTCTGCAAACACGCAATCCTGATCAACTTAACAGGCTGTTCAATCTGATGGCTGAACAAAACTCCACGAATTGGAAAGTTGCAGCAGTTATTTCTGCTGTTTCTGTCCAGGGCAGAAACACCGGTATGCGACCTGTAAAGCTTGACCAGGAACCTGCCTTGATGAAATCTGCATTAGTGAAGAAGGATAGTAGTTTCAGACAAGCCATGCTCAGACTTTTCGAGTGGCCCGGACATCGTGTTGACACAGGAAATGCAAAAGTAAGAAATCAACTTTCACCTGCTGATCAACAATCATTTATTACTGGCCGGCAGCTCTATCTTAGTTCCTGTGTTGCCTGTCATGGCATGGATGGAAATGGAATGAACAGGTTGGGACCACCATTACGAGGATCAGATTGGGTTTTGGGTGATCAGAGGAGATTGGTAATGATACTGCTACATGGAATTGAGGGTCCGATTATGGTCAACGAAAAAAAATATGATGTACCGGCGATTTTGCCTGTCATGCCGGCCCATTCCATTCTTGATGATGAAGCAATTGCATCTGTGATCACATATATCAGGAATGAATGGGGAAATAATGCAGGCGCAATGGGTCGCGGGATGGTAAGTAAAACGCGGCACCTCAGCCAGGGAAGAGTGATGCCATGGACAGCTTCGGAATTAAACACATATATCAAACAAACAGATACTTCTAAAATCAAATAAATTTATCAGATGGACCGAAGGGCATTCATTCATACTTCAGGAACTGCTGCACTTGGGTTGGCCGTATTCCGTGGTGAAAGTTTCGCGCCAGGTGCTGCCAATGTTCCAATGGGAATTGTGGTGCATTCCTATGGTATACGCTGGCAATCCAAATTTCCGTCTGCAAAATATCCCGGCTTTGCAGATGCCGTTGACATGATGAATCACTGCAGGCAAATCGGCGCGGCCGGAGTTCAGGTAGTGGTTAAAGGCTGGAGTTCGGATTTTGCAAAAAAAGTGCGGGCCACAAGAGAGAACCTGGGATTATACCTTGAAGGATCAATTGCTATTCCGGCAAGCACCAGTGACGTACCAAGGTTCGAGCAGGAGTTGATTGCTGCGAAAGAAGCTGGCGCGCAGGTACTGAGAACCGTTAGTTCTTCCGGCAGAAGGTATGAAGCTTATCATAACAGTGCGGAAGTGGAAGATTTTAAGTTGAGAGCAATTCAATCTCTCCAGTTAACAACGCCTGTTTTAGCAAAACATAAGGTCAGGCTTGCAGTAGAAAATCATAAAGACTGGCTCGCTGATGAATTGGTATACGCATTAAAAAAAATAAACAGCGAATGGATCGGTGTGACGCTGGATTTTGGAAACAGCATTTCATTGATTGAAGATCCCATGGATGTGGTGGAAAAACTTGCTCCTTATGCATTTAGCACTCATGTAAAAGATATGGGTGTTGATGAATATGCTGATGGATTTCTTTTATCTGAAGTGCCTATGGGCAAAGGTATACTTGATCTGCAACGTATTTATTCAGTTTGCCTGAAACATAATCCGGGTATCACATTCAATCTTGAAATGATCACGCGCGATCCGTTGCAGGTTCCTTGCCTGAAACAGGAATACTGGAACGTGCTGAGCTCGAGAACAGGCGAAGACCTCGCAAATACCTTACGAATGGTGCGCTCGCGTAAATATCCGGAATCTTTACCGCGAACCAGCCAGCTGAGTGCTGAAGAAAAGCTGGCCCTCGAAGAAAATAATATTCTCGAATGTTTAAAATACAATAAAACGATTGCAGCCTGACGGTGAGCGATTATAGATAAACGTTATGGATGAACTAAATCAACTGCCTGGTATAGGGCTTTTCAGTTTAAATGGCCGGTCAGCAATAATTACAGGAGGATCAAAAGGTCTTGGCTTTGCGATGGCTGCAGCATTAGCATCAGCCGGAGCTGAAATTATGCTCGTAAACAGGAAGGCGGATGAAGGGGAAGAGGCCGCAAGCGTATTGAGCGCGCAATATGGGACGCGGATTATTTCATTCCCTGCAGATATCACCGATCAGCAACAGACGGAATCCATGGCTGCACATGCGATGGAGGTTTTTGGAAAGATCGATATCCTGGTGAACAGCGCAGGTATTAATATCCGCGGGCCTATTGATGAACTTAGTCTTGCTGATTTTTCAAGCGTGATGCAGGTGAACGTGACGGGAACATGGCTTTGTTCAAAAGCTGTAGTTCCTTACATGAAAAAAAACAACAGTGGAAAGATTGTCAATATGGCAAGTACGCTAGGGCTGGTGGGATTGTCGAACCGAACACCTTACACTTCAAGTAAAGGTGCCGTTGTACAAATGACACGAGCTTTGGGAATTGAACTGGCCGGGTTTAACATCAACGTTAATGCTATCTGTCCCGGACCGTTCCTTACCGATATGAACAAATCCATTGCTGAAACCGAAGAAGGAAAGAAGTTTATCGTGGGAGCAACGGCGATGGGTCGCTGGGGCGAACTGAAAGAAATCCAGGGCGCCGCAATATTGTTGGCAAGTGATGCATCTGCTTATATGGTAGGATCAATGGTGACGGTGGACGGAGGGTGGACCGCGAGGTGACGTAAAACGTAATACGTTCAACGTTTAACGTAAAACGTTAGCCTATGTGTTTTCAAACCTGTTTTGAAATGGCATACAGGTGCTATAGATGATGTTGTTTCAATAGCGGGATCTACGTTTAACGTTCTACGATAAACGTTCGACCACGTTCAACAAGTTAAAATATTTTGCATGCACGTAAAATCGTCTGGCCGTATCCGTTATTACATGATTGCTCTTGTTTTTATGAACGTCGTGATCAATTACCTGGACAGGAGTAATCTTTCTGTAGCGGCAACATCTCTTGGTAAAGAATTGAATCTGAGCTCAGTGGAACTTGGATTGATTTTTTCTGCATTCGGGTGGAGTTATGCGGCATTACAGATCCCGGGTGGTATGCTCGCAGACCGGATTGCTCCGAGACTTTTGTATACGCTTTGTCTTGTTACCTGGTCATTAGCAACAGTTGCACAGGGAATTGCAAAGGGGTTTGCCAGTTTGTTCGCATTCAGACTGGCAACGGGTGCATTTGAGGCCCCGTCTTATCCTGTCAATAACCGCATTGTAACCAGCTGGTTTCCCGATCATGAACGTGCATCGGCAACGGCCATGTATGTGGCGGGTCAATTCATCGGTCTTGCATTTTTAACGCCTGTACTTGTTGCATTGCAACATTATGCAGGCTGGCGCGGTTTATTTTTTGTAACCGGTCTGGCGGGGCTTTTATGGGCGATCATTTGGTGGACGCTTTACCGCGATCCCTTGCAACACGCTAAGGTGAGTAAAGAAGAGTTGGATTATATTGAGAAAGGCGGTGGTATTTTCAGACAAAAAGATAAATCTGTTGTCAAAAAAAGTGGCTGGAGTAAACAAGACTGGGCATTGATTTTCAGGAGTCGTACACTTTGGGGAATTTTTATTTCTCAGTTTTGTATTAATTCCTCGCTTTGGTTTTTCCTGACCTGGTTTCCAACATATTTAGTACAATACCGCGGACTTGGTTTTATTAAGACAGGGTTTCTCGCTTCCATACCTTTTTTATCCGCATGTGCCGGATTATTACTATCGGGTTTCATTTCTGACAGGTTGGTGACGCGCGGAAAATCGGTTGCGGTTGCCCGTAAGATCCCGATAATTATTGGTTTGATAATTTCCGGAGTTATTGTAGGAGCAAATTATACAGACAATACCTCACTGGTAATTTTTTTTATGTCGCTTGCTTTTTTCGGTGCGGGCATGGCAATGATTTCCTGGGTCTTCGTTTCGCTTATTTCACCAAGACATCTAATCGGCCTGACCGGAGGCATATTCAACTTTATGGGAAACCTGGCTTCAGTCATTGTACCCATAATCATCGGGTTTCTTGTACGCGGAGGTGACTTCAGCCCGGCCCTTGTTTTCGTTGGCGCGTTGGGACTGGCAGGTGCGCTTTCCTATATTTTTATAGTAAAAAACCTGGACAGGATCGGCGAGTAAAATTCGCTACTGCTTTTTTAATTCAACAATCGAATGCTTACTGCCAGTTGTATACGTTGCAGTAATCAGGCTGTCATTGACCCACTTCCCAACAATCTTATCTGTGTCGTTAAGGTTTATTTCGACATTTTGCTCTTCCGTATGTACTGAAATGAGTTTCTGATCATATTTCTTCAATGCCGGAAAATCGATAGTTCCTTTCAATATGCCCTGTTGCGTCTGGAATCGAAGCACTTTTGAACTGCATTCAGCCTGCGCAGATTCTATCAGCCAGGTTCCCTTCAGATCCTTCCTTGCAGGAGAAAAAAATAATCCCCCGGTTATCAGCATAGCTGTTATGATCGCAATTAGTTTCATTATTCAAAATATTGGCGTCCGGTTATGGACAATGAGATACTCAGCAACCCCAGTAAAAGTGTCAATACCAGGAGAAGAAGAGCCTTCTGCCTTTTGCTATATGATGTCTGCACTTTCACAGTTGATGTTTTTTACGATGTAAATTTCATCAATGATAAAGTCAGCAGCAACGATCAGATGTATAAACTGCGGTAATTTCCGGATGAAATGATCCAGGGGTTGTCGGTTTTCAGTTGGCAGTTATCAGGAACAGCCGGTACATCGTTATACGTTTTTCGTTTGAACAGCCAGTATTTAGTTTTCTGTTCGTTTATCGTAGATACGCGATGCATCGCGTATCTACGATAAACCAGCGGCTTTTTACAGTTTTCGATTTTCTGTTTTCAGTATCCGTCTTCTCCTGTATACTGTAATCCGTTTTCTGTATCCTGTTAATTTAATAACGCTCTGTCGCCGCCTAAACCATGATGCCTTTCGTTAAACCCTGAAAGACGCAGCAACGCAATACAAATTACAAATAGCAACGCCATTTCAAGTAAAGCATTCAAACGGGTATCATCAATAATGCGCGCAGAATCGGAACGAAGTTTTTTGCCTTCCAGAGCCTGTATTTCATTCAGCTCCTGAAGTTGAAATTCCAGTTTGTTTAAGGTACTGGTAAGCTCAGCTGAAGAAACTAAAGACGCATCAGTGGCCAAACTGTTTTCCATTTGATTATAACTGACCAAGGTAGATTTGAAACTGTTCCATGTTTTTTTCTCATCCGGAGTGAGATATGTTTTCTCGTAACTGGCCATCAGTTTTTTCAATTCGAAGTTGTTGTCACGCAGCGTATTCTGCGCAGCAAACGAGTTGTCTTTGAGTTGTTCAAGTACATTGTTCTTCACATACAGATGATGCGCGATTCGGAAAAGGTAACCCGATGGAATAAGCCTGTCGTTATAAATTGAACTGACAGTTTTGTCCAGGTGATCATATTCTTTCCTGTCGGAAAAATTTGTCAGTAACACCATTACGATCATGAGGAATATGGCTACCAATAGCGGAGGTTTATGTTTATCGGCAATCATTGTGGATCTGTTTGACCTGTAAATTACCAAAAGCAACGATGCGGAATTGTTAACGCCTGCGATCGCTGTACTATAACCATTTAGCTTTCACTTTACCGATAAAGTTTGTATTTTGTACGCCTTAAATCGTTTGCATGCCAGTAACACGCAGAACTGTTATTAAACAGTTTTTATATGCATCAGCAGGAATTGTACTGATACCTTCCTGCGTACAGGAAAATAAAAGCAAGGCGTCGATTCTGCTAAAAAACTTTAGCATCACGGGTTCCGAAGAAGCCATGCTGGCCGAAATTTCCGAGACCATCATTCCTAAAACGAATACACCCGGAGCAAAAGACATTTCTGCTCATCTTTTTTTATTGAAGATGATGGACGATTGTCGCAGTAAAGAGGACCAGGAAAAATTCCTTGATGGACTCAAAGCTTTTGAACAGGCATCAAAAGATAAAAACGGTAAATCATTTAGCGAAAGCAATACTGAACAAAGAGCAGCTTTGCTTGCAGCACTTGCCGCAGTAAAAGATAAAGGCAACGCTGCCGCTGAATTTTTTTCCACCGTGAAGAGGTATACTGTCCAGGCATATACCTCATCCGAATATTTTCTTACAAAAGTTCAGGTATATGAACTCGTTCCCGGCCGTTATCACGGTTGCGTTCCGGTGAAGGCTGCATAATTTTTAAGCGTTTATTAGATCAGATATGGGCGACAATAACAGGAATTTTGATGTGATCGTGATTGGTTCCGGCATCAGTGGTGGCTGGGCAGCGAAAGAATTTTGTGAAAAAGGGCTGAAGACCCTTGTACTTGAAAGAGGACGGGATGTACGTCACGGTAAGGACTACCCGACAACGAACATGTTGCCATGGGAATTTGAACACCGCGGGCAGCCACCGTATGAAATTCAGAAAGACAATCCGGTGGTAAGCCGTTGCTATGCTTTTCGTGAAGATGCAATGCATTTTTTCGTGAAAGACAAAGAGCATCCCTATGTACAGGATAAGCCATTCGACTGGATCCGCGGATACCAGGTGGGTGGAAAATCATTGCTTTGGGCAAGACAGACGCAACGGTGGAGTGACTATGACTTTGAAGGTCCTGCAAGGGATGGTTTTGCAACCGACTGGCCGATCAGGTACAAGGATATCGCACCCTGGTATAGTTATGTAGAAAAATTTGCCGGCATTTCCGGAAACAAGGATGGTATCGACACACTACCTGATGGTGAGTTTTTACCAGCGCTGGATCTGAATTGTGTTGAAAACCATTTCAAAGATGTTGTTTCTAAAAACTATCCGGGCAGGCATGTGATCTATGGTCGTTGCGCTCACTTAACGCAGCCTCAACAGATTCATCTTGACCAGGGAAGAGCACAATGCCAGAAAAGAACCTTGTGCCAGCGCGGTTGTCCATTTGGTGGATATTTCAGTAGTAACTCATCGACGATTCCCTGGGCAGAAAAAACAGGCAACATGACTTTGCGTACAAATGCAGTTGTACAGTCTGTAATTTATGATGATAAAAAAGGGAAAGTCACGGGCGTAAGAATATTTGATTCAAATACAAAAGAGACCATTGAATTTTATGCGCGTGTGATTTTTGTAAATGCCGCTGCGCTGAATACTAACCTTATATTGTTGAATTCAACATCATCACGTTTCGAAAATGGTTTAGGAAACGACAGCGGTGTTCTTGGAAAATATGTAGCATTTCATAATTATCGCGCCCGTGTTTCCGGTGTATATGAAGGATTTTTGGATAAGAAAACAGATGGTCGTTCCCATACCAGCGCGTATCTTCCACGGTTCAGAAATGTAAAGAAACAGGAAACTGATTTTCTCCGCGGATATGCTGCGGGATTTGGCGGAGGGAGATCTAACGAAGGTGTCAACGCGCAGTTTGGTGTTGATTTAAAAAATGGAATTGATAACCCGACGTTGGGTCCATGGCGGGTGGGTTCACATATGATGGGTGAAACAATACCAAAAGAGTCAAACACATTAACTCTCGATCCTGTGCAGAAAGATGAATGGGGAATGCCACTGCTGAAGATCAATATCGATTATGATGATAACGATGAAAAGATGGTAAAGGATTATCTCGAACAATTATCAGAGATGTTTGCGAAGGCCGGCTTTACTGATATCAAAACCAGCGATTCAAAACAGGCCCCCGGACTTGACATACATGAAATGGGAGGCGTACGTATGGGAAATGATCCAAAAACTTCCGTTCTCAATAAGTGGAACCAGATGCATGCATGTAAGAATGTTTTTGTGACTGATGGTGCATGCATGACTTCCACATCAACACAAAATCCTTCATTGACGTATATGGCTTTCACTGCGAGAGCCGCCGATTATGCGATACAGCAGATGAAAAAAGGAGAAATTTAGTAAGGAGTAAAGAGGCAGCACACCTGGTGGGAACTCTTTAGTAACAGGCAGATAACTGATATACTGCTTTGCATCTTTTTGCGAAATTAATTAACGGACTGACACTAACTTTTTGAAATTATTTCGATGTGACAGTATCTTTAAAAATGGTGCTGATGCTATTCCCTATTAGCCAGATCTCCTGCCCTGCCTGCCGGCAGGCTGGCTCCCTACTCCTGCCTTTGATGACATTTCACTCTCCATAACGATGGACCATACATCAAAACCGGTATAAAGAGAAAATGGAGCTTAATCCACTTGCCATGCATGCTGCCTGGTGGAAGTATAATTGTTTTATCTCCGGAAGTTTATTAACTTATACGACTCTGGTCCTCGTGAAAATTTCCGCCAGGCTCACTTTTGAAATCAGGATCTGTTAGTTGCGCCTGCTTCCAAATTAAAAATTAGCGTGATGAAATCAAGAATACTATTTTCAGTAGTGGGGATCCTGCTATCGTTTTATTCAACAGCACAAAACAACTACTTCTCAGGGACAGGTGCTGGCATTCAGAATACCGGGAACAACAACTCATTTGTTGGCTCGTATGCCGGTTGGTATAATATTGCAGGCAGCAAAAATAGTTTCTATGGATCGAGTGCCGGCCAGCGAAATACCTCTGGTAATTTCAATTCTTTTTTTGGAGCTCTTACCGGATATTATACTACGTCCGGTTCCGGCAATAGTTTTTTCGGGCACATAGCTGGTCAAAACAATACGACAGGTTCCAATAATAGTTTTTATGGGTTTAATACAGGCTTTTTCAATGGTTCAGCGAACTATAATAGCTTTTTTGGTTTTCAGGCCGGTTACAGGAATACGGCGGAAGCAAACACGTTTATTGGTGCTTATGCGGGACAGGCAAATACCACTGCGTCCGGAAACAGTTTTATCGGGTACGCCGCGGGCTTTTCAAATACCTTAGGCAGCTCCAATAGCTTTGTTGGGTATGGAGCAGGCTACGCGAATGTTACCGGCATCAACAATACGTTTTCAGGCTTTGCAAGCGGTAACTCAAACACCACCGGTTCAAGAAATAGTTTTTTTGGTAACAATTCAGGCAGGTATAACGCGACCGGCGGCTTTAATAGCTTTTTTGGTAACGATGCCGGGATTTCAAATAAAGGCTCTTACAATACTTATATCGGAGAAAGCGCAGGTTACCGTGGTGCCACGTCAAGTTATAACAGCATTGTCGGAGCTTCGGCCGGATATGGTATGACAACCGGCGTAAACAATGTGTTTGTCGGCTCCTTTGCCGGCTATGCTAATGCAGCCGGTAGCAGTAATGTTATTATTGGAGCCAGTGCAGGAGTAAATAATACCGGAAGCGCAAATAATTTTTTCGGATATGCCTCGGGGTATAGCAATACCACCGGATATAATAACAGCTTTTTTGGACACCGGTCTGGCACGAACACGACAATTTCCGGCAACAATACTTTTATGGGATACGAAGTGGGGCTGGCTAATACATCAGGCGGCAACAATAGTTTCTTCGGCAGTGCTGCTGGTGGAAAGAACACTACGGGCAACTACAATAGTCTTTTTGGTTATGCGGCGGGGTATACCAATTCAACTGGCAGCGGTAATTCCATGTTTGGGTACCGCTCCGGTTATAATACCAGTACCGGTGCCAATAACAGCTTTTTTGGTTTTTCAACCGGAGAAGACAATTCGATAGGTGCCGGTAATTCATTTTTCGGATACAACGCGGGTGCAGACAATAGCCTCGGAAACGGAAATAGTTTTTTTGGTGACCAGGCCGGTTTGATAAATACCACCGGAAGCTATAACACCGTTGTCGGAGGATATACAGCATACAATTCCAAGACCGCATCTTATAATTCAATTTTCGGTTATGCTTCCGGGTTTGCCAACACCACCGGGAAAAACAATACGTTTATTGGTTATGCATCCGGTGGTGCAAATACAACGGGAAGCAATAATACCGTACTCGGGTATTTCGCTAATTTCTCATCAGGCATTCTTACAAATGCGACTGCGATTGGTAATGCTGCTTATGTTTCAGCATCCAATTGCCTTGTGTTGGGATCGATCAAAGGAGTAAACGGAGGTTTGATTGATGCAAAAGTGGGCATCGGTACGAGTGCGCCTGCGTACCAGTTACAGTTATCAACAGCCAGCGCAGCCAAGGCCGGAAGCTCGGCATGGATCGTAGCATCAGACAAAAATCTTAAAAAAGATACCCGAGAATTTAAAGACGGTCTGGAGGTTTTAAAACAATTCAAACCGGTTCGGTTTCATTACAACGGACAGGCAGGCCTGGCCACAGATAAAGAATTTATCGGTGTGATTGCACAGGAGGTACAGGAGTTTGCACCTTATATGATCGGTCAGTTTATTTACGAGGATACGACAGGAAAAAAGCAACAATTCCTGGATTACGATGCCACAGCATTGCTTTATATCCTTGTGAATTCAGTGAAGGAACAACAGAAAAATATTGATGAAAAACAGGAACAGATAGATGCCCTGGAAACTAAAATCGACGACCTGGAGAAAAAAATGGAGATGCTTGAATTGATGATCAGAAATGGTGGAAACAGTGGCGGATTGAGTTTGTCTCCTGCTGATGCAAAACTCTGGCAGAACGCGCCAAATCCTTATAATCAGACCACTATCATCCGGTATGAAGTGCCATCAAATGTGAGAAAGGCATTCATCAGATTATATTCCCTCACCGGCCAGGAGTTGTACAGTGCAGATATTTCCGGAAAACAAAAGGGTGAAATTAGTCTTTCAGCGCACCAGTTTCCCGCAGGAACATATGTTTACAAATTAACCGTTGACGGAAGGATTGCTGATAGCAAAAGACTGGTCCTGGTAAAGTGATAACATTTGTTAAAGCAGCCATACAAAATTTAGATTTCGTAATTTAGGCCCGCAAATCTGAAGCTATGGCAATTGATGTTAGTACGCAGATACCTATCGTGGACGGATCCAAAATCACAAAAGAGGAGTTTTACCGTGATTATTACAGGCCTCAGAAACCCGTCGTCCTCCGTGGTTTATGGAAACAGTATCCTGCGTACACCAAGTGGACCATGGACTATTTTAAAAAGTCCATGGGGAGTATTGAGGTTGGCCTGTTTGGTAACCGTAAAGAGGACATTGCCAAAACTTTGCAGGTTCCCAATGCGGTAATGCGCTTCGATGATTACCTTAACCTGATCGAAAGAGAGCCTACCGATCTAAGGCTGTTTTTGTTCCCGGTATTCAAGCATAAGCCTGAACTTTTAAAAGATTTCGGATATCCTAATATTGCAGGTCCATATATCAAAATTCCTTTCATGTTTTTCGGACCGGCGAAATCTGTTGTGCGTATGCACCAGGATATTGACATGAGCAACGTTTTCCTCACACAGTTCCATGGTCAGAAACGTGTGGTACTTTTTCCTCCGAGTCAGTCAGATTTGTTATATCGTCTGCCGTTTAACGTCCATTCCATAGTTGACATCGATCATCCGGATTATGAAGAGTTTCCGGGCTTGAATTATGCGAAAGGCATGAGTGCTTTACTGGAACACGGCGATACGATCTTTATGCCGAGCGGTTACTGGCATCATATCGAATATGTCACGGGCGGATTTGGTCTTGCCATCAGGACAGTGGCGAACAAACTTCCGCGCCTCACCCGTGGTATCTGGGGCTTATCGGTGCTCAGGATTACTGATAATATCGCGAGGAAGATCAATGAGAAAAAATGGTTCGAGTATAAAAAACGCGTGGCACATAAGCGTGCACTTCGTGCGATTGAAAAGATCCGCGAAAAACAGCCGCCATTAAAACTTGAGCCGGCACATTAATTTTTTTACATAACTAATTCTGCTTTTGGAAAGAAGGGATTTTATCCGGAACTCCGGTCTGCTCGCTGCTGGTTTGGCAATGGGGTCAACAGATCTGCCATCATTTCCAACAACCAATCCCGCTCCGGAATGGAAAGGCTTTAACCTTCTTGACTTTTTTCAACCGGAACCTTCCAGCAGCAGCAGGGGAAAAACGACAGCCGAACACCTGAAATGGATGCGCGACTGGGGTTTTGATTTTATCCGCATCCCCATTGCATATCCATATTATCTCGATATCGACCGAAAGCAGAATATTACACCGGATGACGTGTATAGGATTAACCATGCACGCCTGGAAGAAATTTTTAAACTCACCGAACTCGCTCAACAGCATGGGCTACACGTAAGTCTGAATCTTCATCGCGCACCTGGATATTGTATAAACGCCGGGTTTCACGAGCCCTTCAATCTTTGGAAAGACAATGCGGCTCAGGAAGCATTTTACTGGCATTGGGCGCTTTTTGCAAAACAGTTCAGTTCCACATCAAACAAAAAACTAAGTTTTGATCTGCTGAATGAACCCGCCATGCGCGAGGACATGAATGATCAGTTCAGTAAGTCCGGTCCTGTTCCCGGAGAACTTTACAGGAAAGTGGCGAAAAAAGCAGCTGAAACTATTCGTAGTTATAACAAAGACCATCTCGTGATTGCTGATGGTAACAGCGTTGGCAACCAGGTAATACCTGAAATCAAAGATCTCAATATCATTCAAAGTTGTCGCGGTTATGTTCCGGGAAGTATTTCTCACTATAAAGCTCCGTGGACGACAAAAGAACCTGATAAAGCACCCCTTCCGAAATGGCCTGGCCAGGTTGGTAACCAATACCTCAGCAAAGAAATGCTGGAAAAATATTACGCACCGTGGATTGAACTTTCAAAATCCGGCGTGGGTGTTCACTGCGGAGAATGTGGCGCGTGGAGAATGACCCCTCATGATGTTTTCATAGCCTGGTTTACTGACCTCACTGATATACTCAAGGCAAATAAAATCGGTTATGCGCTCTGGAATTTTGTCGGTGATTTCGGTATTCTGAATTCCGGAAGAACTGATGTTAATTACCAGGATTGGTATGGTTATAAACTTGACAAAAAACTTCTGGATGTAATTCGTCCCGCCTGAAACTTTATAAGTCCGGGTTCCTGAAAACCCATTTCCATCTTAGCATTGAAACCAGACTTGCCTCTGCATCGAATGATCATTTTTTACAATTATTGAAAAAAATGCCATTTTTCAGAAAAATCAAAAAAAGGGGATAAAATTTCATCCTTGTACATCATGTTGACTTAGCATGTATTTTTAATATCGTTATTTGATCTACTGAGGAGAGGAAATATTCTAAAAACAGGCGTTGTAAAAACCAGTCACATGAAAGTTCAGATCAGATTTTTACTGATTATGTTTTCAGGGATCATTCATTCCAACCTGTTTGCCCAGGAAAAGCCGTCTGCAGATGCACAGGCTTTGGCCGACAAATTAGCCAACCCCGTCGCCAGCATGATCAGTGTGCCTTTTCAAAACAATACCGATTGGGGGATAGGTACATACAATGGTTCAAAAAACACCCTGAACATTCAGCCGGTAATTCCAATAAAGCTCAGTTCAAATCTTAATCTTATCACACGATACATTTTACCCGTGGTTGATCAGCGCGATATCACGGGTAATGATACTCACCAGTTTGGTCTGAGTGATATGACTGTCAGTGCATGGGCGTCGCCTGCGCAACCGAAGAACGGATTGATCTGGGGATTTGGACCGGCATTGCTGGTGCCCACAGCTACCGATAAATACCTCGGAACAGAAAAATTCGGTGCAGGTCCTACAGCATTGGTGTTAAAACAGGGGAAGGGAATGACCATTGGTTTTCTTGTTAATCAGCTCTGGAGTGTGGCTGGTAATGGCAGCCGGCAGCCGGTGAACCAAATGTTCCTTCAGCCTTTCTTCGCCAGGAGTTTTGCCAGTGGCGCCAGCCTGGGAGGAAACTTTGAACTCACACAGAACTGGCAGGCAAGTACAACAACATTGTTTTTCAACCCTACGATTTCAGGGATCACAAAAATCGGCAAACAACCCATCCAGATGGCTATCGGTCCCAGGATCCCGCTTGCCGGACCAGAAGCCAGTAAGCCGAAATTCGGTATCCGTGCAGTCTTGATTTTTGTTTTTGCCGGATGATTCCGGGGGATTGCCATTTGATATTCATACTAATTAATTTATACCATGGCTGGATTATTGCAGCGCCTGGAGCATTGAAATTTCGCTATGAAAAAATTCGCAATCATTTTAATTTCCTGGCTGTGCTTTCTTTCGATGATCACGGCAAACATTCTTGCGAATGCAGTGCCTTTAAATGACCTGAGCACGAAAGCCGTTTCTGATTTGTATCCAAACTATTTTGTACCGGCTGGCTTTACCTTCAGCATCTGGTCATTGATCTATTTTTTGCTTTGCGGCTTTATGATTGTCGCAACCAATGCCGTTATTAAAGAGAAGCGGGGAGTGATGATGGATGCAATACAATCCGTGTTACCGCTTTTCTGGCTATCGTGCATTTTAAACGCATCCTGGATTTTTGCATGGCATTATCTACAGGTGACCCTGTCAGTAATGATCATGATTTGTTTCCTTGCCACGTTGATTTCAATATATGCGCGACTGCAAAACTATCGTCACGCATTGTCACCCAGTGACAAACTCTGGGTATATCATCCTTTTATTGTTTATCTCGGCTGGATTTCCGTCGCCACGATCGCAAATATTACAGCATTTCTCGTATCAAAAAACTGGAGTGGCTTTGGTCTTGAGCCAACTGCCTGGACATATATTATGATTACAGCCGCGGGTCTGATTGGTGCATATATGGTTTGGATCCAGCGGGAATGGGCGTTTTCTCTTGTTGTGGTTTGGGCTTTTTTCGGAATTTTCAAATCAGAACTTCGCAAAACAGAAATCAATAGCAATTATGTTTTATATGCACTGATTTTTCTTGCTGGTATTACAATACTAAGATTTCTGTTTCGCACAACTGATCACCGCAACAAAAAACTATCTCGTTAAGTCTTGAACAAGAACTTTACATCGCGAAAAATTAGAAACCAATTAGTATCAAGTGTAAACGTCCCTAAAAAGTATCAATTTGTAAAAACGAAAAAATTTCTTCTCGGCTAAAATTCTATTGCACACTGGATTACAATCAGAACCGGAAGATGCCCAATTGCCTGTATTGCATAAACAGAATTTGTTAACTAATTTTACTCTTCTCTGAAATCAGATTCTATTAAAAACTGGCCTTAATCATTACAATTACCTTGTAAAACCAGTTGCTGTCGCCTTTCAGTCGGACAGTTTTTCACGTAGTAGCAATAGTAGTTTGAATATCCTGATGACCGGAAGGAATTCCTGTTGTCATACCTTTTTGAATACTTAAAGAATAGTCTGAACCCATGTGCAATTTTTTCCGACCCACCACTAAAAAAATTCTGTACAGCATTGCATTGCTGTTCACTGGTTTGATCATATCAGTTGCTGATTATGCGCAGGTGAATTTCTCTATGAGTACACTGACCGGCGCTTCCCTTGAATCTTCATCCTCATTGCAATTTGGTCCTGACGGACGATTGTATGTGAGTAATACTGCAGGTCAATTCCGTGTATTTACAATCAGTAAATCAGGTACGAATACCTATACGGTAACAAATACTGAAATCATCAACGCTGTTTTGGAAATTCCGAATCACAACGATGATCTCACTCCCTACACTTATTATAACGTCAGGCAGGTTACAGGCTTCATTGTAACAGGAACGGCAGCTAATCCGGTAATTTATGTTTCTTCCAGTGATCCGAGAGTCGGTGGCGGTGGCGAAGCGGGAGACGTAAACCTGGATACAAATTCTGGTATGGTTTCAAGATTAACCTGGAACGGCAGTTCATGGGAAAGAGTTGATCTAGTGCGAGGTCTTCCGCGTTCAGAAGAAAACCATGCAACAAATGGTTTGCAACTTGATCCCGCAACCAACACACTTTACCTGGCTGTCGGAGGTCACACAAATGCCGGGGGACCCTCCACCAATTTTGCTTTTATCAATGAATATGCTTTATCTGCAGCTATCCTTAAAATCGATTTGAATGTAATCAACAGTTTACCTGTTCGCGGATCGGCGCCTGATAAATATGTTTATGATCTTCCAACATTAAACGATCCTTCACGTACTGATATCGTTAATCCGGATTATAATCCTTCACTGCCTGGTTCACCGCAGATGATTGACCAGGGTGATCCCTTTGGTGGTCACGATGGCTTGAATATGGCGAAGCTGGTACCGGGCGGACCAGTGCAGATCTATGCCGCGGGTTACCGGAATGCCTATGATATCGTAATTACAAAAACGCCTGGCCGCGAAGGCAGGATGTACACTATTGATAATGGAGCGAATGGGGGCTGGGGTGGTTATCCGAAAAATGTAAACACTCCAAGCGTTAACAACGAGTATATGGTCGGTGAACCCGGATCAACATCTTCCTACCAGGGAATCCCGATGGTCAATAACCTTGATAACCTTCATCTCGTTTCCAAACCTGGAATGTCTCCTGTTTATGGAGGTCATCCAAACCCTATACGTGCGAATCCGGCCGGTGCTGGTCTTTCATGGAAAGATGATGCAACAGGTGTCGCTAATTTCAGCTTGAATCCTACGAGTGACTGGCCACCGGTTCCTCTTTCAATGGCTGATCCTGCGGAAGCAAACTTCCTGATGCCAGGTGCCGGTGATAATGCACTTACAACATGGACGGCGTCAACAAATGGTATTGCAGAGTATAGCTCAAACTCTTTCTTCAACGGGGAACTGGTGGGTGATTTGTTTGCGGTTGATTTCGTTGGTACACTCTGGCGCCTTAAGCTCAATGCAGAAGGTACACAGGTAGTTACTAAAGAAGTATTTGCAACAGGATTTAGTCCATCACCTCTGGATGTTACAACACAAGGTGCCGGCGAAATATTTGACGGTACAATCTGGGTTTGTGATTATACATCCAACCAGATTTTTGTGTTCACGCCAAACGGAGAATCAAATGTCGTATGTACCGGACAAAATACAAGTTACACTTTGGATGATGATGACGATGGGTTCAGCAACGCTGATGAAACAGATAATGGAACAAATCCGTGTAATGCGTTAAGCTTCCCGCCTGATTTTGACGGTGATAAAATTTCAGATAAGAATGATCCTGATGATGATAATGATGGTATTCCGGATATAACCGATGTGTTTCATCGCGATGCCACCAACGGAATGAATACGAGCAGTACAATACTGTATCCTTTCCTCAATGGAAATCCGGGTACTGGTTTATTTGGATTAGGATTTACGGGATTGATGTCTAATGGTGTTACTGATCCTGATCTTTCTTACAATCCTCAGGATCCGGGTCTCATCATGGGAGGCGCAGTAGGACTCGCAAGTTTCCCGGCAAACCAGGGAAGTGCTGCCAGCAATAATCAGAAAAATGGATTTCATTTTGGATATAAAATTCCATCTGCTACAACCAAATTCAATATTGAATCAAGCCTGATCGGACCTTATTTCAACAGCCTTCCAAGCGCTGTTTTAAATAGCAATTTCAGGCAGGGCATTTACATAGGAACGGGTACACAATCCGATTATGTGATGGTGGGTATCAGTGGTGTTGATGGTGGTGAAACTCCAGGTCTTCGGATAATGAGAGAGACAAACAACACTGTTGATTTTAATACGCTGTATCCTGTTGCAAATATTCTTTCTTCCAGCAACATCTATTTGTACATGCAGGTTGATCCGGCCGCTGGAACGATCACAATTAAATACAGTACGAATCAGAATACAACACCTGTTGCATTGGGTTCACCGATTTCAGTAAGCGGTGCTCTTCTTGCAAAATTCACAGGTGCGCAGGCAATAGCAGTAGGGTTGATCGCGCAATCCGGTGATGTTGACACATACGCCGCACAGTACGATTACATGAACATTGTGCCGGAAGGTGTTGTACCCACAGCCATACGCATCAATGCAGGCGGACCAGCGTTTACCTATGCCGGTGAAAGCTGGATGGCTGATCAGTATGCTACTGGTGGAAGTACATATGATGATGCTACTCCAATCGCCAATACTGTAAATGATCAGTTGTATCAGTCAGAACGTTTCGGAGAAATGAGTTATGCGATTCCTGTGAACAGTGGAAATTATACTGTGAGGCTTCATTTTGCCGAAATATTTTATACTACACCAGGTTCGCGTGTGTTTAATGTGAATGTTGAAAACGGGCAAGGTATACTGAATAATCTCGACATCGTGGCTGATGCGGGCGGTGGATTTACAGCTACTGTAAAACAACTTGCAAACATCAATGTAACTGATGGTTTCCTGAATATCAGTTTTACAAATGTCCTTGACAATGCTAAGCTTTCAGGCATAGAAATCTTCAGCACGGGTGCTGCAACAAATCATGCGCCTGTACTTGTAAATCCTGTTTCTGATCAGGGCTTTACTGCAGGTACAACCAGTGCAAGCATTAATCTTGCAAATGCATTCACGGATGATGGTGGCGTGGCCAACCTGGTGTATAGTGTCGTGCAGAACAGCAACCCTGCACTGGTTACTTCATCTGTAGTCAGCGGTACACAACTTAATCTTTCATTACAACCAGGTCTTGTTGATTCAGCAATGATCACAATCAGGGCTACCGATGCACAGGGTCTGTTTGCAGAAGATCAATTTAAAGTTGTGATTACAAATACTCCTCCTCCGGCTGTATCACTGCATATCAATAGCGGAGGATCGGGATACACTTTCGAAGGAACTACATGGCTGGCGGACCAGTACTTCACTGGTGGTTCTACATATTCAGATAATCCGCCGATTGCAAATACTACAAATGATGCGCTGCATCAGGATGAGCGATATGGAACTTTTGGTTATGCTGTGCCGGTACCCAATGGCAACTACACTGTTAAGCTTCATTTTGCTGAAATATTTTACACGGCCCCAGGTTCTCGCGTGTTCAATGTGAATGTTGAAAACGGACAAGGCGCATTGACTAATTATGATATCTATGCAGATGCCGGTGCAGCAAATACTGCTGTTGTAAAACAGTTTGTTGTCGCTGTGGCTGATGGAGTATTGAACATCAGTTTTTCCAAGGTTCTTGACAACGCAAAACTTTCAGGTTTTGAAATTATCAGCAGTACCGGAACACCGCCAAATACAGCTCCGGTGGTAGTTGCACCGATTGTTGATCAGCAGTTAGCATCAGGTACAACATCAGCAGACATCAATCTGAATAACGTATTTAACGATGATGGCGGTGCAGCAAACCTTGTATTTAGTGTGAGCGGAAATACAAAACCTGCATTGGTAACTTCAGCAACCATCACCAACGGACAGTTGCATTTGATACTTGCATCAGGAATGATTGATTCATCAAAAATCAAAATCAGGGCAACAGATGCAGCCGGATTGTTTGTAGAAGACGAATTCCTGGTGAATGTGTACAGTGGCACCACACCTCCGTTGCATATACGCATAAATGCAGGTGGTCCGGCATTTACGTTTGAAGGAACTACCTGGAACGCGGATCAGTATTTCACCGGTGGTTCAACTTATAGTGATAACGCACCAATTGCCGGTACAACAAATGATCAGCTATATCAATCTGAGCGTTTCGGAAATATAACTTATACGATCCCTGTACCGACCGGGGGATATACTGTGAAACTTCATTTTGCAGAAATATTCTACACCGTTCCGGGATCGAGGATATTTAATGTGAACGTGGAGAATGGCCAGGGTGTGCTGAATAATTATGATATCGTTGCCGCTGATGCAGGAAATGGATTCACTGCGCACGTTGAAGAATTTAGTAATGTCAATGTAATTGATGGATTCCTGAATATCAGCCTGGTTAATGTACAGGACAATGCCAAAATATCCGGAATTGAGGTAATCGCTACCGGCGGAAGTGGAAACGCTGCACCGATAGTGGTCAGTCCGATAACGGATAAGCAATATGTACTCGGAACAACTTCAGCTCCGGTGAGTCTTTCCGGTGTATTTAATGATGATGGCGGAGCTGCAGATCTGACATATACACTTTCATCAAATTCAAATACTGCATTAGTAACAGCAATAAACATTTCAGGTACAAATGCAGTCCTTTCGCTGGCATCGAACATGACGGGTTCTGCACTGATAAAAATAAAAGCAACTGATGCACAGGGATTATTTATCGAGGATGAGTTTAT
This sequence comes from Pollutibacter soli, assembly GCA_029269725.1. Lineage (GTDB taxonomy): Bacteria > Bacteroidota > Bacteroidia > Chitinophagales > Chitinophagaceae > Pollutibacter > Pollutibacter soli. The sequence continues at coordinate 246,721 of JARJHS010000002.1, forward strand.
GGTGACTGTTGCAGAACAGGTGGCAACACATATCAGGATTGCTAGTGGCGGTGCAGGTCATACATTCAATGGTGAGGTGTGGAGTGCTGATCAGTATTTTACCGGTGGAAATCCATACAGCGAGTCGATTGCAATTGCGAATACCACCAATGATCTTTTGTATCAGAATGAACGTTGGGGCAATGTGGTGTACAACGTACCAGTAACGGCTGGATCATATACTGTAAAACTGCATTTCGCGGAAATTTACTGGACGACCCCAGGTAACAGGATATTCAATATTAATGTTGAAAACGGACAGGGAACACTCACTAATTATGACATCGTTGCAGTAGCAGGCGCCGGCGCAACTGCGGTTATTCAGCAGTTCAATGGTGTAAATGTTACTGACGGTTTTGTAACCATCACACTTACTTCAGTTTCTGACAACGCAAAAATTTCAGGAATAGAAATTATCTCTTCGAACAATACACGAAAATTAAATAGCGGACTTGACGCACGCACAACGGACTACCAGGTAGATCTCAACTGGAATACTTCTATCACTGAAGGAAAAGTTGAAATTGAAAGATCTGCCGATGGTAAGCATTTCGAATCCATACATAGTATAATTGTACATGCAAAGTCTAATAAAACAACAGAAGGAAGAATTGCTGATATGTATCCTGTCAGCGGCACTTCATGGTACAGATTGAAAACGGTAAATGCCTCGGGATCAGAAATCAATTACAGTGATGCTAAAAAAGTCGTATTCAATAAAGCCGTACAAAGCTTTATGGTTTATCCGAATCCGACTACAGGTACGTTGTTTATTGAGCTGGCAAAACAGCCTGGTGAACAGGAGAATGTGAAGATCAGGGTGATCAATATGCAGGGGGCTGTTGTATATCAGCAATCACAGCATCAACGGAGTGGATTATTGCTGAGAGTGTCCCTGCCTTCCGGTTTAAGTAATGGAACTTATATTGTTGAAGTGGAGAAGAACGGAAAAAAATATCCTTCGAGATTTATATTGAACAGATAAAACATAAAAGATAAAACGGTGCAGTCGGTTTCTACATTAAGATTCAGGGAGATATAACTTCCTGGATCTTATGGAAACCGTAACTGGCCTGGGTTTTAAAGAAATTAGAAAAGGAATGAGTTGCAACAGATTGTGGAAAAATAAAATTTATTTTTCCATTTGTTTCGAAATTAGAAGGCTCTAATATATCTTTAAACTCTTATCTCTAAACCTATCCTACTATAAAAGCTAACTGGCTGGTATCCCCACCAAGAACAGCCATTTTCAATCCACATTTTTCTTGTGATATCCATTTATTGAGTCAATTCCTGTGAATTAATTTTTTCTGGGTTGCGTCCGCAGAACCAGGTCTGCATACCCTAAACAAATTAAACGGAAACAAAATTTTGTACCAGATGTTTACCACCAACCTAAAGGGAAGGAACCTTCACCGGGTCATCCTTGCAATTCTTATTTTCATTTTCGGGTTTGCTCTACAGCCCGCCGCACAGGTCAACTTTTCATTTAGTACACTGGCAGGAACAAGTGGATTGGATGGACCAACTACTATGCAATTCGGTCCTGATGGGAAATTGTATGTCGGTACTGAAACCGGTAAAATTTTAGTTTACACGGTAAGTCAGACGGGTCCCACCAGTTATACGGTCGCCAGTACACAAACGATTACACTGGTGGCACAGATTCCCAACCATAACGACGACGGTTCGCTCTATACCGGTGCCTCTAATGTGCGCCAGGTTACGGGAATATTTGTGACGGGAACTTCTTCCAATCCAATTATATATGTGTCTTCGAGCGATCCCCGTGTAGGAGGTGGCGGTTCAGCAGGTGATGTAAACCTGGATACAAACTCAGGCATGATTTCAAAACTCAGCTGGAATGGTAATACCTGGGAAAAAGTTGACCTCGTAAGAGGTTTGCCGCGTTCTGAAGAAAACCATGCGGTGAATGGTATGACCATCGACAAAAACACAGGTCAGATGTTTCTTGCAGTTGGGGGAAATACAAATGGTGGTGCTCCCTCCAACAATTTCGCATACCTGAATGAAACAGCATTATCAGGAGCGATACTCAAAATTGATTTAAACTATATCAGCACCCTTACTGTAAAAGGTGCCGGTAATAATAAATATGTTTACGATATACCAACGCTGAATGATCCGACAAGACCGGACATTGCTAACCCTGATTATGATCCTGCGGTAATTGGTTCTCCGCAGACAATCGATCAGGGTGATCCATTCGGCGGTAATGACGGCCGTAACCAGGCAAAACTGATTCCTAATGGTCCGGTGCAGGTTTATTCGCCCGGTTACCGTAACCCTTATGACCTTGTAATTTCTAAGCTTCCAGGCAGAGAAGGTCGTATGTACACCATTGATAATGGCGCCAACTTCGGTTGGGGTGGTTATCCGAAGAACGTAAACACAACGAATATCAGCAACGAATATGTTGCTGGTGAACCCGGTTCCACTTCTGCTGCCGGGCCGGGATTGCCGGTCGTAAACAACCTGGATAATATGCACCTGGTATCAATGCCTGGTATGGCTCCGATATATGGTGGTCAGCCAAATCCGATCAGGGCAAATCCTGCGGGTGCCGGTCTTTCCTGGAATGACGGTTCTATTGCAAATTTCAGTTTAACTCCCACTTCCGACTGGCCGCCGGTCCCTCTCTCTATGGCGGACCCCAGGGAAAAGGACCTGCTGGTTCCAGGTGCCGGCGATGGAGCTCTGACAACTTTTGCAACTTCTACAAATGGTATTACAGAATACACTTCCAGTAACTATTTCGGAGGTCAGATGGCTGGTGATATTCTCGCCGCAGACTTTTCAGGTATCATCTGGAGGATGAAAATGAATGATGATGGTACAACGGTGGTAAGTAAAGAAATTTTCGCCAGCGGTTTCGGTGAAATCACGCTGGATGTGGTTGCGCAGGGAACCGGCGAAGTTTTTGAAGGAACGATCTGGACCTGCGATTACACCGCGGGTAAAATTTATGTATTTACTCCCCAGGGAAGTGTAAACTGTTCAGGCAATAATACAAGTACAACACTGGATGATGATGAAGATGGTTTCAGTAATAAAGATGAAGCAGACAATGGTACAAATCCATGTAATGCTTCCAGTTTCCCTTCTGATTTTGATGGTGACGGTATCTCTAACCTGAACGATCCTGATGATGATAATGATGGTATTCTCGATATAAATGATTTCTTCCACAGGGACGCGCAGAACGGACAGGGTTCAGCAAGTACAATTTTATATCCGTTCCTGAATGGTAACCCGGGAACAGGATTGTATGGACTTGGTCTTACAGGCCTGATGTCCAACGGAACAAGTCCTGATGCGCTTTACAACCCGTTGAATGATGGATTCATCATGGGTGGTGCCGTAGGTTTGGTGAGCTTCCCCGCAGACCAGGGAACGGCTGTTACGAATACACAGAAAAATGGATTTCAGTTTGGATATAAAGTAAACAGCTCATCTCCTTCTTTCACAGTACAGTCAAGCCTGATCGGTCCATTCTTTAATGCAGTTGACCAGGGTCAGTTGAATGCGAATCACCGCCAGGGTATCTATATCGGAAATGGCGACCAGGACAACTATCTGATGGTTGCTCTTTCGGGCGAAACCGGCGGCACCGCTCAAGGTATCCGTATTGTTATGGAGAATGCGGGAACGGTTACAAAAAATACGTTCTTTAGTGTTCCAAACATTCTGAGTGTAAACAACGTCTATCTCCATATGGAGGTGAATCCTGCAACCGGCGTGGTGACTGTGAAATACAGCACCAACGTAAACACTACGCCGGTAACGCTCGGAACGCCGATCACATTGACGGGCACGCTGTTGTCCACATTGCAGGGTCCAAATGCAATTGCGGTTGGTCTTATCGCTTCGAGTGGTTCAGCAACACCATTCTCTGCGAAGTGGGATTATATGAATATTCTTACAACGGCACCAGCTGTTGCAAATCCGGTGGCCGACCTGCAAACTACTGTAAACGGTGGTAGTCAGTTACTGGACCTCTCAAATGTATTCACTGATGATAAAGGAAACAATAACCTTACACTAAGCATAGGAAGTAATTCCAAGCCTTCATTGGTATCTGCAACAATCAATGGTACAGCACTTACCTTGATGTTTGCTTCAGAAGATACCGGTACATCCTTTATCAGAATAAGAGCTACGGACAGTGATGGGTTCTTTGCGGAGGATGAGGTGAAAGTAAGTGTGGTGATGCCTCCTCCAACAACAAGTATTTTGATCAATGCGGGTGGCTCATTGGAAACCTTCGGGTCTGAAACATGGATTGAGGATCAGTATTACACAGGCGGGTCAAATTATACCAAGGTAACAGCCATTGACAATACAACCAGGGATGCTGTTTACCAGAGTGAGCGTTGGGGCGACTTCAGCTATGCGATACCGGTACCTATCGGAACATATACAGTAAAACTGCATTTCGCTGATTTTTATTATTCTGAAATCAACAAACGCAAGTTCAATGTAGTGGTTGAAAACGGACAGGGTACACTCAACAACTATGATATCGTTGCGAAAGCCGGAGGCGGAAGCAAAGCTGTGATTGAAACAATGAATAATATCTCTGTTGCAGATGGTATCCTGAACATCAGTTTCGTTTCACTGGTCGACTATGCGAAGCTTTCCGGTATTGAGATCATATCTGTATCCGGAGGTGGTGTAAACACTCCACCATTGGTTTCCAACCCGATCCCGGATCAGCAGGTGGAGGTAAACACGCCCAGCATTACGATGAGTGTTGCCAAAGTGTTTACGGATAATAATGGTCCATCCAACCTGGTGTTGAGCGTGAGCGGCAATTCAAATACGGGATTGGTGACCGGTGCCACAATTACCAACAACTTCCTCAAACTCAAATTTGCAGCGGGCGCTACCGGTTCAGCGGATCTGAAAATTAAAGCGACAGATGCCGGCGGTTTGTTTGTTGAACAACAATTCAAAGTAGAGGTACTGAACAATATGCCAGCTCCTTCCACTGCCATACGGATCAATAGCGGAGGTGGCGCGCTTACGCATGACGGTAAGGCCTGGATTGCTGATAAATACTTCATTGGAGGTACAACTTACTCCAACGGCAATGCTATTGGCAATACCACGAATGATGCCATGCACCAGGACGAGCGCACTGAGAATTTCAGTTACGCTATTCCGTTGCCGAACGGTATCTACGGCGTTCGCATACATGAAGCCGAATTGTTCTGGGAGCAGCCAAATAAACGCTTGCTCAACGTTAACATAGAAAACAACCAGGGCGCATTAACCAACTATGATATTTATGCTCAGGCCGGAGGTTCATACAAAGCTGTCGTAGAGGAGTTCCATAACATTTATGTAAACGATGGGGTAATGAACATCAGTTTTGCATCTGTTCTGGACAATGCGAAAGTTTCAGGTATTGAAATTTTCTCTCAACCCGGAAGTGTGAATACAGAACCTGAAGTGGTTAACCCGATCCCGACACAGAACGTGTATAAGAATACACCTTCAAAGACGATCAGCCTGGCCAATGTATTTACAGATAACAATGGCGCAAATACATTAACATTCACAGTAACCGGAAACAGTAATGCAGCACTTATAACAGGTGCAACTATTACAGGAACAAACCTGGTGATGACCATTGCGCCAAATTCAACGGGTCTTGCAGCAATGAGGATCAAGGCGACAGATGCCCAGGGTTTGTTTGTTGAAGATGAGTTCCAGGTGAATGTTCAGGCTCAACAGACCTTAACAAGCTTCAAGATGGCTACGGGTAGTCCTGGCTTTTCTTTCCGTGGACAAACCTGGAGCAATGACCTGTATTTCGAAGGCGGCTGGGTGTATTCTGACACATTCGCCGTGGTTACTAATTCAGACAACAAAAGACTGTACCAATATGAGCGTGACGGTGATATCAAATACCATATTCCTGTAATCCCGGGATTGTATACAGTAAAACTGCATTTTGCAGATCTGTACTGGACACAACCTGGTCAACGTGTTTTCAAACTCGATGTTGAGTCAGGCAAGTATGTATGGAACACATTCGATATCGTTGCGAAGGCTGGTGGAATTAAAAAAGCGTATATCGAAACCATCGATAGTGTTGATCTTTCAGATGGTTTCCTGGACTTCCAGTTACATTCCATCATAGACAATCCAAAAATTTCAGGTGTGGAGATCATACCTTACACTGGTGGAGAGAACGTGGCTCCTGAATTGTTAATACCGATACCTGATCAGCAGGTACTGGTAAATCCCGCGGTTATAAAAATTCCTGTCAATACTATGTTCAGTGATGACAAGGGTTTCCCGGATCTTTATCGTGAAATTTCATCCAATACAAACAGTAATCTTTTATCGGCGGAAGTAATCAGTGACACCCTGAGAATATCGGTGAAACCGAACCAGACCGGTACAGCAGTACTGAAGTTCAGGGCAACTGATGCGCAGGGACTTTGGGTGGAAGATGAATTTGAAGTGAAAGTACTGTTGTCTGCTCCGCCGACAACAATCAGGATTGATGCAGGCAGTACAACGAATCAAACCTTTGGATCTGAAACATGGATTGCTGATCAGTATTTTGTTGGTGGTTATGTAAATACGAACACCAATGATATTTCGAACTCAACTATCGATCCGGTTTACCAGAGTGAGCGTTGGGATAATCATGCTTATAATATCCCGGTAATCAATGGAACGTATTCTGTAAAACTGCATTTCTCTGAAAGCAATTATAATGTGGCAGGTTCCAGGAAGTTCAATGTAAACATCGAGAACGGCCAGGGCGGTTTGAACAACTATGACATCTTTGCGAAGGCCGGTGGCCAGAACAAAGCAATTATTGAAACGTTCAATAACATCCTCATTAATGATGGTACATTAAATATCAATTTCATAAATGTGGTGGGTAACGCGAAAGTCTGCGGTATTGAGATTTTGCCCTACTCTGCAGCAAACGCAGCACCTACCGTTGCCAATAATATCCCTGACCAGGCGATTGCCTATAATACAGTTTCAAAACAGATCAGCCTGGCTACAACATTTAATGATAATAATGGAGTAGCGAACCTGACTTTTTCTGTTACAGGAAATACAAATACAGCTGTGGTTACGAGCGCAACGTTGAATGGAAGTAACCTTGTTCTGTTGTTTGGTGCAAATCAATCCGGAACAACAAAAATCAAAGTGAGAGCTACAGATGCTCAGGGATTGTTTGTTGAAGACGAATTCAATGTAACAGTATATCCTGAGGGTCCGCTTCCTGTAGCTCCGGTAATCAACAATGCAGTTCCCGATCAGACCGTAAATCTCGGAACAGTTAATAAGGTGATTTCTTTGGTGAATGTATTCTCTGATGATGAAGGTGATGCAAACATGACTTACTCTGTTACAGGAAATACAAACACTGCTTTAATCACCAGTGCTGTTGTAAGCGGAACGAACCTGACATTAACTTTTGCACCTGGAGTAACAGGTACAGCGAATATCAAGATCAGGTCAACTGACAGCGATGCCTTGTTTGCCGAAGATGAGTTTAAAGTTGATGTGATGGATATTCCAGAAACGCATATCATGATTGCGTCAGGAGGTCCCGGCCATACCTTCGGAACAGAGGTGTGGAGTGCTGATAAAAATTTCAACGGAGGAAACGCATACGGTTCCGCAATTGCAATTGCCAATACCACCAATGATCAGCTATATCAGAATGAACGTTGGGGTAACCATTCTTATAGTATTCCTGTTCCAAACGGAAACTATACAGTGAAGTTGCATTTTGCTGAGATCTTCCATACAGCTACCGGCCAGCGTATTTTCAATGTAAACGTGGAGAATGGACAGAAGACACTGACTAACTATGATATCGTGGCGAAAGCTGGCGGTGGAGCCAAGGCAGTGATTGAAACATTGACGAATATTAATGTAACCGACGGAAGCGTATCAATTACATTTACAGGTGTAACTGATAATGCGAAAGTATCAGGTATCGAAGTGATCAGTACAGGTGTTGCAAACTCAGCTCCTGTTGTAACGACACCAATTCCTGATCAGACAGTTGCTGTAGGAACAGCTTCAAAAGTGATCAGCATTGCCAATGTGTTCACAGATAATGCTGGTGCGGCTAACATGACCTTCACCGTTAGTGGCAACACAAATACGGCACTGGTTACAGCAGCAACCATCAGCGGTACCAACCTGACATTAACCTTCGGTACAGGAGTTACAGGAACATCTACAATTAAAGTAAAAGCTACTGATGCCGGTGGGTTGTTTGTTGAGGATGATTTTGTGGTGACGATCGCCAATACGGCTCCTGTGGTTGCTACACCAATTGCTGATCAGACAGTACCCGGTGGAACAGTTTCTAAGCTGGTGAACCTGTCAGGTGTTTTCACTGATAATGGTGGCGCAGCTAACCTGACACTCACAGTCAGTGGAAATACAAATACAGCGCTGGTAACAGGTGCTGCCATTACAGGCACAGATCTGAATCTGACTTTCGGTGCAGGAGTACTCGGTTCTTCAACAATAAAAGTGAAAGCAACTGATGCAGGTGGATTGTTTGTTGAAGATGAGTTTATTGTTACGGTTTCAGCGGCCAACACAGCTCCGGTGGTAACAACGCCGATTCCTGATCAGCAGATCGTGACAGGTACAACAAGTAAAGTAGTGAGCCTGGCAAACGTGTTCACGGATAACGGAGGTGCAGCTAATATAACGCTGGCGGTTAGTGGAAATACCAATACAACACTGATCACGGCAGCAACCATCAGCGGCACCAACCTGACACTCACCGTAGGAGCAGGTAAAACAGGTACAGCTACCATTAAAATAAGAGCAACTGATGCGCAGGGATTGTTTGTAGAAGATGATTTCATCGTAACTGTGGCAGCCAATGCCAAACCAGTGATAGTAAGCGCATATCCTGATATTGTTTTTGGATTAAACCAGCAGACATCTGCTACCATCAGCCTGGCCAATGTGTTTGATGATGATGGCGGCAAGGCTAACCTGGTACTCAGCATTCCTGCATACACAAACCCGGCAATGATTCCTACTGCAACGATTAGTGGTACAAATCTCACGATGACTTTTGCAGCAGGTATCACTGGTACATCAACATTCAGGGTTCGTGCAACTGATGCACAGGGACAATTTATTGAGGATGCATTTTATGTAAGAGTTCTCGCAGGTCCTCCAACTGTGGCAAATCCATTGTCTGACCAACTACTTAGCCAGGGTACTACATCCAAGGTAATCAGCATTGCCAACGTGTTTGCTGATAACGGAGGTGTCGCCAATCTCACCTACACAGTAAGTGGTAATTCAAATCCGGCACTGGTTACGGGTTCAGCGATCAGCGGAACGAACCTTACGCTCACCTTAACTGGTCAACCGGGAACTTCTAACATCAAAGTGAAAGCGACGGATCTTGCAGGTCTTTCTGTAGAAGACGAGTTCGTGGTGACTATAAGTGACGTTGTAATTCCTGGTAATACACCACCGGTGGTGAGCACGCCTATCGCTGACGAGAACCTTGTGGTTGGAGTTGCGAGTAAAGTAATCAGCCTTGCGAATACATTCACAGATAATGGCGGTGCTGCCAATATAACGTTGTCAGTTTCCGGAAACACAAATACGGCTCTTATTTCTGCAGCAACTATCAGCGGAACGAATCTGACACTGAAATTTGTAGCAGCTAAAACAGGAACTGCCACAATTAAAGTGAAAGCAACTGATGCAGGTGCGCTTTCTGTAGAGGATGAGTTTGTAGTGACTGTAGCAGCAAATGCGAAACCAGTGGTGGTGAATGCATATCCAGATGTAGTTTATGGTGTGGGTCAGCAGACTTCAGCCACAATCAATCTGTCCAATGTGTTTGATGATGATGGCGGCAAAGCCAACCTGGTGCTGAGTATCCCGGCATACACAAATCCTGCTATGATACCTGCGGCAACCATCAGCGGAACAAATCTGACTATGACCTTCGCAGCTGGTGTAACCGGTACTTCAACATTCAGGGTTCGCGCAACCGATGCACAAGGCCAGTTCATTGAAGATGCGTTTTATGTGAGGGTGCTGGCCGGACCGCCAACAGTTGCAAATCCGATTCCGGATCAGACCATTACAGCGGGAACAACTTCGAAAGTGATCAGCATTGCAAATGTCTTTGCAGATAACGGCGGAGTTGCCAACCTGACCTATTCCATCAGCGGCAATACAAATACCACGATGGTTAGCGGAGCAACAATCAGTGGAACAAATCTGACACTGACATTCGCTACAGGTCAATCAGGAGTCGCAAACGTGAAAGTGAAAGCAATGGATCTGGCAGGTCTTTCAGTAGAAGACGAATTCACAGTCACGATCGCAGGTGTGCTTTCTGCTCCTGTCGTGAGTACGCCGATACCTGATCAGTCAGTGAACCAGGGAACAGCAACCAAGGTGATCAGCCTGGCAAATACTTTCACTGATGAAAAAGGTGCAGCGAACATCACACTGAGCGTAACAGGAAATACGAATACGGCTCTTGTAACAGGTGCAACAATCAGCGGAACAAACCTGACACTGACATTCGCAGCAAACCTTACTGGTTCGGCAATTATCAAAGTGAAAGCGCTTGACAATGACAACCTGTTTGTTGAAGATGACTTTAAAGTTGATGTTGTTTCAACGACACCAACAACACTCATCAGAATTGCAGCAGGTGGTGCAGGTCATACATTTGGTTCTGAGGTTTGGGGCGCAGATCAGTACTTCTCTGGTGGTAATGCTTATGGTGAAACAACAGCAATTGCCAACACAACAAATGATCTTCTTTATCAGAACGAACGTTGGGGTAATACCACCTACAGCATACCGGTGCCAAATGGTCTGTACACAGTTAAACTGCACTTCGCAGAGATATTCTTCAGCACAACTGGTCAAAGGGTATTCAATGTGAATGTGGAAGGTGGACAAGGCGCACTCAATAACTATGACATCGTTGCGAAAGCAGGTGGCGGAGCAACAGCGGTAGTTGAACAATTCACCAATGTGAACGTGGCAGATGGAAACGTAACAATAGCACTGACTGGCATAACAGATAATGCGAAGATTTCAGGTATCGAGGTTATCTCTAACGCAACCGGTGGTGGTAACACAAGAGTGATGCTCAACAGCACTATCGATGTCAAACCAAGCAATGATATTGTGGAAGTGAACTGGACTTCAGGTGATCGTACCGATGGTGAATATACAGTTGAAAGATCAGCAGATGGTAAAGTGTTCGAATCATTGCAGACAACAGTTGTGTCGAAGAATGATAAGAAGAGCCTGGTCAGAAGATATGCTGATATGACACCATTGAACGGCGTATCATACTACAGGATTAAACGCGGTGCGAAAGATGGTTTGGCTGCAAGCTACTCACCTGTTAAACAAGTGACACTTACAACAAATCACCACAGCTTCCTGGTATATCCGAACCCGAATAATACCGGAGTTCTATTCCTCGAATTCCCTAAAGAACTGGGAATGCAGGAAAATCTGAAGATCCGCGTACTAAGTCTCCAGGGTGCAGTTCTATATCAGCAGACACAGACAGACCGCGCAGGAATTCTGTTGAAACTCAACCTGCCAAGGACGATCGCAAATGGTACTTACATCGTTGAAATTGAGAAGAACGGAAAACGACACCATTCAAGGTTTATCCTGAACAGATAATAACGAACGTCCGAAAAACCCCGTATAGAAAAACAAGGCTGGCTCCAAAGGAGCCGGCCTTTTTCTTTACCATGGTTGAATATTTTGAAAATTGCTACCTTCAAATTAATGCAGCTACCCTGGTGCTGGATTTTTTACTTCTTGAAAGTGTGAAAACTTCTTCCGGTTCTCTTTCTGATCGTAGCATCGTTTCTATGTAAATAAATGATGGCAGATATTTTGCTCGGTTCCATCCACAGAAAATTCAATCGTTGTTTTATGAGAAAACAATTACTGATCCTTTCCGCTATGCTGTTTATGGGTGCCACTGTTAACGCACAGCTTTTTACCATGTCCAACAAATGTTTCGACCGAGTTAAAAATGGCAGGAAACAGCTGGACAGTTTAAAGTATGAAGAGGCGCTTGCCATTTTTAACGAGGTCATTTCGAAATGCAATTCAAAAGATGCAAAGCTTGAAGGAAACCTGGGAAAGGCGAGGGCATTGAATGGTTTACATAAATATGATGAAGCGATTACCTGCGCAACAACAGCCATCAGTGCATCAAAAAACAGCAATGTGATGGCCTATTACACGCGCAGCTATGCTTATCAGAAAATAAACCGGCCTGATGACGCAAGGAAAGATTTGCAAAGAGTAACTGAACTCACGACAAAAAATCAGAATGTAAAAGCAAGGGCAACAATGTTCGCAGCAATGGCGGATATCGATTTCCAGGAAGGAATGAAAGACTCCGCCATTTCAAACCTCACAAAGGCCATCGAACTGGATCCGTCAAATCCATCATTTTATATACAACGTGGAGATATGTACATAAAGGAGGGAAATTATGCAGATGCATTTGTCAGTTATGATAAGGCGGTAGCTAAAGGAAAGACAGATCTCGATATGTACCAGATAAGAACTAATGCGCGAATAAAACAGGTGCAGCAGAAATATGGTACCGACAATGCAAACACTTTGGCACAGAAAATGACTGCTGAAGAAAAAACAATGGTGTGTGCCGAATTGAAAAAAGCAAATGAACTCGGCATGCGGAATATGCAGCTCGATCTTTTTTCAACAATGATTTGTAAATAAAAAACTACTGACATGAAAAGATATCTTTTGTTCCTTGCCGCTGTCGTTATTCTTTTCGGGTGTAAAAGTGCAAACAAGAGTCAGAAAGGAGCAGCAATCGGGGCTGCAGGTGGTGCTGTAATTGGCGGACTGGTAGCGAAAAATTCAGTTGTTGGTGCTTTGCTTGGTGCGGCCATCGGTGGAACTGCAGGTTACTTTATCGGGAAAAGCATGGATAAGCAGGCCCAGGAATTAAAACAGGCTGTTCCAAACGCAGAAGTCAACCGTGTCGGGGAGGGGATTAATATGACTTTCAATTCAGGGCTGTTATTTAAAATTAATTCTGCTGAATTAAGCGACAGCGCTAAAAAAGATATCGCCAATGTCTGCCAGGTATTGAAAAAATATGATGATACAAAAATCCTGCTCGAGGGGCATACCGATGATACAGGAGCAGAAGCGTTCAATATGGACTTATCAAAAAAGCGTGCAGAAGCTGTTGGATCATATATGGAGGCGAATGGAGTTCCACGTACAAGAATAACCGAAAAATGGTATGGCGAGGAACAGCCCAAGTTCCCTAACGACAGTGAAGCGAACCGCGAAAAGAACCGGCGGGTGGAGATAGGAATTACGGCCGATGAGAACATGAAGGCGGAGGCACAAAAAGGGGAAATCAAAGACAAGTGAGCAGTACGAAGTAGGTTGTAAGCAGGAGTTTGAAATTTGGAGTTGGCAGCAAACGCTTGCCGGTGCTAAAAAATGCCGTCTGTTTAAACAAATACTTCCAACGATAAAGGACCGCGATGCATAGCGTCGCTGTATCGTATTGACTTTCGGCTCCTGACGCCCGGCTTCTGCCCTGTCACTAGTCAGCGGTAGCCATAGCGGGTAGGTCCCTGTCGAAAATATACAGTCCGCCTTTGTCATCACCTATAAGCTTGAGTTTGTCCATGATTTTGCGCGCAAGCGCTTCTTCCTCAATCTGTTCGCTCACATACCATTGTAAGAAATTATGGGTGGTATAGTCCTTCTCTTTCAGGCAGATATCCACCAGGTTATTGATCTCTGTACTTACAAACACTTCATGGGTAAGTACTTCCTGAAAAAGCTCGCGAATGCTTTTGTATTTCTGCGCCGGCTGTTTCAGGGCGGGAATTACCGCATGACCGCCGCGTTCGTTGATGAATCTGACCAGTTTGAGCATATGCATCCGTTCTTCGTCAGAATGCCTGAACAGGAATGCGGCAACACCACTGAGGCCTGCTACTTCGGCCCATGACGCCATAGTCAGGTAAACCTGTGAGGACTCCGCTTCTAATAAAACCTGCTGATTGAGCGCTTTTTCAATTTTTGCTGAAATCATGTCCGGAATTTGTAGAGCCTAAGTTATTAATTAAAGGCTTAATTGTCATGGTTTTGCTGGGCATCAAACTAAAGCAACAAAAAAACCCCGGTTTGTGTTATTTTTGTACTTCATTAAAGTAACAAGTGGATATGATAAAAACTGGAAACCTGGTCATCAGCATTTATACTGAAATGACCCCCAATCCGGAAACAATGAAATTTGTGGCCAACAAATTGTTGTACCCGGGCAAAAGCATTGATTTTCCGGATGTTGAAAGCGCAAAACCTTCACCTCTCGCAATAGAATTATTCTCTTTTCCTTTTGTAAAAAGCGTGTTCATTGCCAGCAATTTCGTTACGCTTACTAAAACACCTGATACAGACTGGGAAGATGTCAAACCCGCCATTCGCAGTTTTTTGAAAGAATATCTCGAAGAAGGCAAACCGGTAATCAACGAAGACGAAGTTCCAGCGGTTCAGAAAAGCAGCAACGATATCGTTCTTTCAGAAGATGGAGATGTTGTAAAGCGCATTAAAGAATTGCTCGAAAATTATGTAAAGCCAGCTGTTGAAATGGACGGTGGTGCAATTCAGTTTAAAAAATTCGACGATGGAGTTGTTACACTTATGCTCCAGGGAAGCTGCAGTGGATGTCCTTCATCCATGATTACCCTGAAAGCAGGTATTGAAGGAATGATGAAAAGAATGATTCCTGAAGTAAATGAAGTAGTGGCTGAAGCAGAATAATCAACCTGGTCAGTAAAATTTATATTGAAGCAGCAGGTTATCCCGCTGCTTCTTTTTTGCAATGAATTTCTCTCTTATCAAGGTACTGCATCAGGTAATCAAAACTTTCCTTGTGCTTGCCGACCGATTCCGGGGCGAATACACCTTTCTCTTTAAAAATTCCCCTGGCTATAATATTAGCTGTCGCTGTACAGGTATATCCCGTAGTACGACTCATTGAAGAAACTCCACTTTCCTCATGATAACGATCTAGTAAATTATACACGACCGTTTCCGGCTTGCCGTTAATCTTTCCCTTCAGAATTATTTTTAACACAGTCAATTCTGCCTCTTCCGGATCAAGCTTCCACTCTTTAAAGAGAATTTTTGAAGTGACTTCCAGCGGACTGACTTTCTGGCCCCTGATCAGGATTTCTTCTTTATCAAAAAAACCACCTTGCTGCAAAGCAATGATCAATGCAGCATGACCGGGATATCGAAGTGTTTTTTCTTTTTGATTTTTGATATGCGGCATCGTGGTCAGCAGTGAACGCAGACCATCTGTATTGAATGCTTCGAGCGTTCCGATCCCATCAAAATCCATGAGTTCAGTTTCACTCATCGCTTTTTTTACAACGATTACACCATTTTCAAGGAATCGCGCCGGCCTTGTATATTCTTCAATAACATCAACCGGTGAGAACGGTGCTTTATATTCAAAAGGTTTTTTCCTGATTTCAGGAAGCCCGCCAACATAGATTTCAAAAGCGTCAATCTCCATGAACTCATTATACCGACCAATGATAAAGTTGCTTATACCTGGAGCTACACCGCAATCTGTGATCACCGTACAATTATTTGCTTTTGCTTCTGCATCCAGATTGAGTACATCTTCAGGTGAAAAACTGATGTCCGCGACCGACTTACCACAACGAATAACCGCTTTTAAGGTTTCGTATCCCATAAATCCTGGTACTGCTGTTACAACAAGATCAAATGGATCCAGCATTTTCTTATAGTTGTTGTAGTCTTTGAGATCAGCAGTAACAACATTGATCTTTGGAAATCTCTTATTCAAAGATCCTAATGCAATAGCATCGATATCGAATGCGGTAACATCATATTCGGCGCTGAGGTCGCGCGCAATAACACTTCCTACCAGTCCGGCACCTAACACGGCAATTTTCATATAGCTTGTTTTTGAAATTCAGCAAAATAAAGGCAAAGATGGATTAGGTCAGTTTAAAATTAGTGGTCATTTTTGAGCCCGTCATGGAAATTATACTGGAGCAATTTTTAAAAGACCTTCGTGGTTCCGGAATGTGGGAATGGATCGCGGTAATAACAGGTATTGCCAGCGTTTGGTTTTCAAAAAAGGAACATATCCTTGTTTACCCGGTAGGATTGGTTAACACGATTATCTATGTTGTTTTAAGTTTTCAGAATCACCTTATCGGAGAAGCATCAGTGAATATCTTTTACAGCGTGATGAGCGTCTACGGATGGTTCAACTGGGCCCGGCGGAACGCGGCGCATGAGCATATCGTCCATGTTTGCTTTTCGAACGGTCGCGACTGGAAAATGCAACTGTTGTTTTTTGCTGGTTGTTTTGTAGTTCTTTATTACTCGCTCCTGTTTCTGAAACATTCCTTCGCAAAGGAAGCCATTCCACTTCCGGACGCTTTTGCTTCGGCCGCCGCATTTACCGGTATGTTGCTGATGACCAAAAAGAAAGTGGAAAGCTGGTATTGGTGGATAGCCACCAATATCGCTTCAATCCCTCTCTATTTTGTAAAACATATGGTATTGACCAGTGTATATTATCTTATACTCCTGATACTGGCAATTTTCGGATTATTGGAATGGATACAAAGAGCAAAACAACAACAAGGCCGCTGAAGGTGGTGATAATCGGCCCCGAATCAACGGGCAAGAGTACTCTGTGCACTGAACTCGCCAATCACTACCAGACGATCTGGTGTCCGGAATATGCCCGTGAATATTTGTTGAAACACGGAACAGATTATTCATTCGACGACCTGCTGACAATTGCTAAAGGACAGCTCGATAACGAAGAAGCATATACGAAACAGGTGATGGGAAATTCCCAGGCGGTCGTTAATGATCAGAAGCTTCTATTTATCGATACGGATATGTATGTAATGAAAGTATGGTGTGAATTTGTTTTCCAGCGTTGCCATCTCTGGATACTCGACCAGATTGTGCAACGGAAATATGATCTTTATTTTTTGTGCAATATTGATCTGCCGTGGCAGAAAGATGAATTGAGGGAGTATCCAGATCTGGAAAGTCGCGCGCGACTTTACCATATCTATCATGACCTGATGATCAATCAGCACACACCCTGGGTTAAGATTGAAGGAAATTATGAGCAGCGTTTACAGATTGCAGTTAAAGCTGTAGATGAATTGCTGGTGAAAAACGCTACCCTTAAATAGAATAATTGATGTCCCTGTCGTCATTCATACAAAGAAATCACCGGAAGCTTTTTTATTTGTGCTGGGCGCTGCTGAGTATAGTACAAGCTGCAGGCACAGGCCTTTTTGATGATGAAGCATATTATTGGGTGTATTCGAGGTTTCCTGACTGGGGATATTTCGATCATCCGCCGATGATTGCCATCCTGATAAAAACAGGGTACTATTTTTTTCAGAATGAATTTGGTGTTCGATTGCTGATCGTCGCGATGAGCACCGCTACTGTTGCAGCGATTGACAGTCTTATTTCCCAGAAAAATGACCGCCTGTTCTATGCAATCGTGCTCAGCATGGGCCTTCTTCAGATCGGAAGTATAATCGCGGTGCCTGATGTACCATTGCTTTTTTTTATTGCATTATTTTTTCTTGCGTACAGGCGCTTCAGTAGTCAACCGGATTATTTTTCAGCGACAGTACTTGGTATGATTATGGCCCTGATGTTGTACAGTAAATATCACGCGGTACTGGTAATATTTTTTACGCTCCTATCCAATCTTCGTCTTCTTGCGAAACCACAGACATGGTTGGCTGCCATCATTGCATTGTTGCTTTTTGCTCCACACCTCGCCTGGCAATATCAGCACGACTTTATTTCTATTCAATACCATCTTTTCGAACGCAATGCAACCGTCTACCAATTCAATTTTACAACAGAATATGTTATCGGTCAGATCCTGCTGGTCGGGCCATTGATCGGTTGGTTGTTGTTGTGGTCCTCTGCAAAGCACAAACCGGAATCGGCATTGGAAAGTGCATTGAAATGGACATTCGCCGGCGTGTACCTGCTCTTTTTTGTGAGCACATTCAAAGGAAGGTCAGAAGCAAACTGGACGGTACCTGCATTGATATCCGTGATAATAATCGCGCATCAGTACCTGCTATTCAAACCGGCACTCAGTAAATGGATATTCAGGCTGGCGATACCTTCATTGGTATTGATACTTGCTGCAAGATTTTATATGTTAATGGATGTACCACCTGTGAAATGGATAAAAAAGGATGCGTTTCACAAAAACCGCCCATGGGCAGCTGCAATCAAAGAACAGGCCAATGGATTGCCGGTAGTATTCATCAATTCATATCAGCGTGCATCACAATACTGGTTTTATTCAGGCGATACTTCTTTTGCAATGAACAATATCTTTTACAGGAGGAATAACTACAATTTCTGGCCGCTGGAGGAACGCCTTCAGCATAGAAAAGTATTGGTAGTATCCGGGGAATCAAGTAATCTTTTTTCAAAACTGATCGTCAACCCCAAAAGAAAAAACTGGTATTATATCGCCGATGACTGGTTTTCTTTTTCGCATATCCGCATATATGGCCCTTCAAAAATGAAGGCTCCTGCACATCACTTAAAAACATCGCTGGAATTTATTGTACCCCGAAGTCTGGAACAAGCGAAACAATTAGGTTATGACAGCGCCGCGGTTTCGCTGGTACTCTATTATCACGATAACGATCCGGGTTTG
Source organism: Pollutibacter soli (assembly GCA_029269725.1). Taxonomy (GTDB): domain Bacteria; phylum Bacteroidota; class Bacteroidia; order Chitinophagales; family Chitinophagaceae; genus Pollutibacter; species Pollutibacter soli. Next base: position 265,583 of record JARJHS010000002.1, read on the forward strand.
ATTGTGAAGAGTAACCTGACTGTAAGAGATATTGCTGCAGGAAAGACTGAAATAGATATGGTCTTGCCTGCTTCTGTTCCTGCGGGTCACCACCGCGCGAGATGGGCCATCAATAGCTGCCTTCCGGGGCTACCTTCATTGAATAGCATCAGTTATTCTGTCGACGTGGAATAAAATCGAATCCTCTTTCTGAATTTATTATCTCACTGTTACTGAAGTGAAATAACTAAAACTGGCTATCCCTGGTTCCTCCTGCCTCCTGTCTATTTAATCACTCTGACCACATCCGGATCCTTCACCAGGTTATTCATCTGTTTGAGCACCCAGGGGTATCTCACGGCAACATATCGTGAACGGGGATTTATCGTATAAGCTTTTGGATTAGGTAACGATGCAGCGATCATTGCCACCTGTACACGATTGAGTTTTTTTGCTGAAGTCTTGAAATTTTTCCTGGCGCAGGCTTCGATCCCAAAAACACCCTTCCCCATTTCAGCTACATTCAGATACATTTCCAGGATACGTTGTTTACCCCAGATAAGCTCGATCATAAAAGTGAAATAAGCCTCAAGTCCTTTTCTGAACCAGGTTCTGCCCTGCCATAAGAAAACATTTTTTGCAACCTGCTGGCTGATGGTTGACGCACCTTTTACCCGACCTGGCTTTTTCTCATTATATGCCATCGCTTTCTTGATGCTTTTAAAATCAAAACCATTGTGATCAGGAAACATCTGGTCTTCTGATGCAATGACGGCCAGTTTAGCCACCTGGGGAATATTCTCGTTTGAAATATAATCCCTTTTTAATCCGTCGCCCCGTAACCAGCTTCCCAGTTGGGTAACAGTAATCGGCGGATTCATCCATTTTAATAAAATGATATATACAAATTGGGCGATAAAGAGGATGATGAATGTTCTTTTAAGAATGCGCCAGGCCTTGAGGAGTTTTTCTTTCACTTTCAGAGGATATGTTTCAATGCTGCAAAATAAACGATAAAAAGTTGAAGGTTTAAGGTTTAACGTAAAACGTTGGCCTAAGCATGTGCACCTTACGCGATTAACGCAGTAAGTCCTGAAATAAATAAAGCAATTCACATTCGCATGAGCATACGTTTAACGTTGAACGGTTAACGTTCAACGTTAAACGTTCAACCCTCAGTTCGTAAGATCCAGATATTTAAACGAATACTTCCCTCCGATAGAATAGCTGTTCTTTCGGGTGATTTTCATCACAATACCGGTAGCGAGAACAGCACCGGAAATAATCAGTGAAGTAGTGTTGACACTTGATTTCTGAACAGCTGAATTGATGAGATTTAATGCGACGAACGTAGCGCCACCTATGATAAATAGGGTGCCATTTCTTACAAATTCAAACCCTTTTCGTTCTTTAACGATGGATGCAATTTCATTATAATGAAATCGCAGCATGAATTGGCTAACAGTATCAAGCACCGATGTTCCCCAGATGGTATATGCTCTTCGAACATCAAAATCATTAATGTACAACGTATCATCCTTGATATGATTGATCGTTCCTTCTACATAACGACCACTGGTAGATTTGAATACGATATATGTTCCTGCGGTGATGGTTTGCAGCGTTTTCCCATTCCCTTTTTTAAGCAACAAAACGTCGGAACCCTGCGCATAGGAAGCTGAAAAAATTGCGGAGCAACCCAACGCAGTAATTGTACAGATAATGCCGATGATATATTTTCTGATCAGGATCATCAGAGATTGTTCTTCAGGGCAACGACTCCGTAAGCCAATGCAAGACCAAAAATAACCAGTATCGTTCCGGAAATCTTATTGATCAATGAAATATTATGAACAGTAAGTTTATCACGAATCTTTCCCGCCATTAAAACTTTTAATACATCTGCAATCATATTCAGGGCAAGACAGACAGAAAAAATGACGATACGCTGCCAGATGGAATGATTCACTGCAAAAGCAGTTGCGTTAACCAGCCAGAACAGCATCACACTGGGATTGAGTGTATTAATAAAAAATCCAGAAAGCATAATTCTGGCAAAATCACTCTTACTGAACTTTGTTGTGTTGCTAAGATCAGCTTTAGTCAGTTTTACTTTCTTAAAAAAGACATAATAAATACCCATAGCAACCAGGAAACCACTTCCAACTAAAGCAATTGTCGATTTGTATTCCAGCATCTGGCGGACCAGTTCCGAAAACATATTGCTGACAACAACAAGAATAATATCACTGATCCAGACTCCGGCGATAAAACTGAAACCACCACGATGACCATTATTCAGGCTCTGTTTAAGAATAGTAAATATTACCGGCCCAACCGATAACACAAGGATTAACCCAAGTCCGAGTCCTTTAATAATTGATTCAGTCATGCCCGATGAAGATGCTGCAATGATGCATTCTGCTGAGAAAAGAGTCGTTTCAGCAGGTGGATTTTTTAGCTGACAATATTAAGCTAAATCAGTTTAAAGAGAAGATTATATAGTACCGGTAGCAATAAATTTTTGCCAGTCTTCCATGATCTGGCCTTTGAGTACCCGAGGAAATTTATGCTGCCCTCCGACTTTACCTTTTAATCTCATGAAATCGAGAAACCTGCTTTCAGGTAGTACATCAAGGAACACTTCTTTCAACGCACTTTTTCGTTCAACAGCATAATCATCATTGAGCTGTTTGAGACGTTCATCGATTTTTTTACATAACACTTCCTTGTCGATCTTGTCGTCAGAAGCCACATACCAGTGATGCGCAAAAAAACTTTTGTACGGAACACCTGCAACAGTAAACTCAGGAATGATCACATTCAATTCTTCACTGGCGAGTTTTAATGCTTTGTTCATGTTGTCGACACTCAGGTGCTCGCCAACAAGACTTAAAAAATGTTTGGTTCTGCCGGTGATAATGATCTCGCATCTTTCTTTGTCGGTGAAACGGATAGTGTCACCGATCAGGTATCGCCATGCTCCGGCGGAAGTACTGATCAGTAATGCATAATCTTTTCCTTCTTCCACTTCGTGAATCATGAGCGCATTCGGATTGCGGATCATGTTTCCTGAAGAATCAAAATTCTTATCATCAAAAGGAACAAATTCGCAAAAGATATGACCATTGGTGACCAGTCGCATGCCTTTCGGATCCTGCCGGTCCTGGTAAGCTATAAACCCTTCGGACGCGAGATAGGTTTCAATATAAGTGAGCGGCTTGCCCAACAATTTTTCAAATCCCTTTTTATAAGGATCAAATGCAACGCCACCGTGCACATAAAAAGCAAGATTGGGCCAGATCTCATGGATGTTTTTCAGATTATATCTTTCAATCACCATTTCCATACACATCTGGATCCATGCAGGAACACCAACAACAAATCCGATATCCCAGTTGGGAGCCTGCTGAACAATTTCTTCCAGCTTGACATTCCAGTCCCGTGTACGCGCAATTTTTTTACCTGGTTTATAAAAAGGAGAAAACCAGAACGGTGCTTTTTTAGCTGTGATACCGCTAAGATCTCCGGCATAATATCCGGGTCCTTTCTCAAGATCAGTGCTTCCACCCAGCATCATCCAACCCTTACCCACCGACTTCCATGGAATACCATCGTAGTTGCGAAGAGAAAGGAGTTGTTTAATCATAACGAGCCTGTTACCTCGCATGAGATCCTGGGTGATAGGAATATACTTGCTCGCACTTTCGGAAGTGCCTGAACTTAATGCAAAATATTTAATCCTTCCGGGCCAGCACACATCAGGAAGATTCTGTAATGTCCGATGCCAGAAATCTTTATAGAGCGTATTGTAATCGTAAGTAGGAACCTGCTCCTGGAATTTTTTGATGATATGCCTGTCCATCAGGATCTGGTCGAAAAAAAACTTCTGACCAAACTCTGTATGCCTTGCCTTCTTCAGCAACTTTTTTAAAACGCGCAATTGCTGATGCTTCGGTGAATTACCCCGGAGATTCAAAGCCTTTGCAATCGTTTTAGGAAGATGAAATTCAATTATCGGCATCTTATGCAATATAGTGTTTTAAGCAAGATAAAATTCGAGGCAAACTATCCGCAAAGTTGACGGTAATTTTTCAGAATAAGCGTGATATCGTTATATACACTGTAATCACGTGCATATAGCTTATCAACCTGCTCAACATTCACAGCCTGCAAACCACGTATGGCAACAGGCATTCCATTTCCTGCGATTATGCTTTTTCGTAAAAATGGTAACCCGGGCGTGTTGGTGAAATAACCAACCCAGGTTCTTTTTCCAATCAGCACCTGCCAGGCATTGCCGAATGTTTTTAACGGTTTCCTAAGAAAAAAAATACCGATCGGAAAACTGATGATCAGCAATATCGATGAAGCAATGTCAACCAGTCTTTTTAAACGTTGATTTACCGGAGAAGAAAGTGCATAGCCTGATTCTTCTGATAGAATTTCACCCGCTTCATCTTTGGAATCACTACCCACAATGCTCATTGAACCGCTTCCACTGATTCTGAAACGAAGATTGCCTTTTAATGTCGATATTAAACCAATGATCTCTTTAAAACTCAGGCCATTTTCGCAAAAGATAATTTCACGAATGGAAGACTCTTTTATCAATATGTCCAGCTGCTTCTTATCAACAGATGGGTTGTTGCTATTTTCAATTACAGGTACGCGTCCAAAAACCCTTTCATTTCTTCCGGAATTTTTCAGCAGGTATAAAATTCTTTCATATTCACGCTCCGTTCCTGCAACTATCGTCTGTAATTTTTTTCCTTTTTCCGGAGGATCAAGAATTCCAAACTGAATGAAAATGGATCTGCATATGCGCAGCAATAGAAAAGAAAGAACTATTCCTGAGAGTAAAATTCCCCTTGAAAATCTGAACTGTTCCGGCCAGAGTGAATAACAGGAAATGATAATCACTGCTGCAATACCTGTTGATTTTATTAACTGACCAGGTTTGCCTGGCTTATCATACAAACCTGTGTAGTAGGAGGCGATCATGAACAGAATCGAAAAAAAAGGAAATGCAATCGTTAACAGATGCCTCGAATAACTGATATCAGGTCGCACAAAACGGTTCCACAAATATTTCGCGATCCAGAATGATAAGAGAATCAGGGCCGCATCGATCAGTGGGAGTCCTGCATTTCGAATAAAATTGCCAATTGCAGTCAGTATCGCCCGGATCCAGATAGATATCCGTATAAAAAAAAGAACAAAACCAGCTTTCACTCCTTTAAGGTGTTTTTTTACAAACAGCGACATCGCTTTATAAAACAACCTGACATAATTGAGCGAACCTTTTTTTGTACTTTCTCCTTTGAAATGAATGATGGTCGTATCAGCAAAATAAACATTTTTAAATCCCGCTTTTTGTATCCGGTAACTGAGATCAATATCTTCTCCGTACATGAAAAACATTTCATCGAAACCGCCCGTGATATCCAATACCTTTTTTCGGATCATCATAAATGCACCTGACAGAACATCCGTTTCATGAACTACCTGCTGATTCATGTGACCCATATGATACCTTGCAAACACAGGTGATTTAGGAAACAATGATGCGAGGCCGGTCAACTTAAAAAAAGAAATCAGCGGCGATGGAAAAGAGCGACGGCTTTCGCGAAGAAAATGACCCGTGCCGTCAATCATTTGAACGCCCAACGCACCAACGGTCTTGTTTGCATCAAAATATGCGAGGCACTTTTTAAAACAGTCCTCCGGTACAATCGTGTCCGGGTTAAGGAAAAGAATGTACTCGCCTCTTGCTATGTTTAAAAGTTGATTGTTGGCTTTTGCAAAACCAGTATTCTCTTCATTCCAGGAAAATCGGATGTTATTGAATCTTTCCGAGAGGTATTCACGTGAACCATCGGTGGAAGCATTATCTGCTACCAGCACCTCCGCGTCGATATGTTGAATAGCTTTCTGCACAGAAAGCAGGCACTGCTCAAGAAAATGCCTGACATTATAACTCACTATGATGATCGATAACCGCATGATATATAACTCGGAAAATACGGATGAATTCGGAATTAAGTATTGGTACAATGAAAAGCATTCTCAGTTGCGATTAAAGATCGAGGGATACGGCCAGTAAAAAAAACATGGTTTCAAACGATGAATGAATTGCTTTGGTTCTTGACCACAATCCATAAATTCGTTTTCTTTTTATCTAATAATCACTCGATGAAAAAAACGATTGCGATTTGTTATATTCTTTTGAGCGTTGTGGTTTCCGGATTTTCGCAGGAATGGAAAATTGCGGGAACAAAAATTTCAACGCCATGGGCTTCAAATGTAAATCCTGCATCTGTACACCAGGAGTATCCACGCCCGCAAATGGTGAGAAGCAGTTGGATGAACCTGAATGGATTGTGGAATTACACCATTCTTCCCGCTGGTTCGGCAAGCCTCCCTACGGTATATGCTGGTAAAATACTGGTTCCATTTGCAGTTGAGTCTGCGCTCTCCGGAGTTGGTGCCCGGGTTGGAAAAGATAGTCTTCTGTGGTATGAGCGTGAGCTGGATATTTCTTCAGCTATGCGTAAGGGTAAGGTACTTCTGCATTTTGGTGCTGTGGATTGGAGATGCGAAGTATTTGTCAATGGACAGCCTGCCGGTATGCATGAAGGAGGGTATGATCCATTTAGTTTCGATATCACAGCATTCCTGAAAAAAGGGAATAAACAACAATTGGTTGTAAAAGTGTGGGATCCTTCTGACGATGGTCCGCAGCCACGCGGCAAGCAGGTAAAGGTTCCGAAAAGCATCTGGTATACACCTGTTACTGGTATCTGGCAGACGGTATGGCTGGAATCGGTTCCTCCAACTTATGTCGGCAATATCAAAGCTGTTCCGCAGACTGATCAGCAGGAGCTTAACCTGGAAATACAGGCGAATGGCTTAATTGCAGGTGATGAAATTCGTGCGACAGCTCTGCAGGGCGGAAAAACCATCGCCGAAGAAAAACTCGATGCAAATGGCAGCGGAAAGCTGAATATTAAAGACGCGGTTTTGTGGTCGCCTTCGAATCCTCATCTGTATGATCTTAAAATTGGGATCTACAGAAAAGGTAAAAAGATTGATGAAGTGAGTTCTTACTTCGCTATGCGGAAAATATCAATGAAGCCGGATAAAAATGGTATTCAACGTATGCTTCTCAATGATCAGTTTTTATTCCAGTACGGCCCGTTGGATCAGGGGTGGTGGCCCGATGGACTTTATACAGCTCCATCGGACGAGGCACTAAAATTTGATATCGTTAAAACCAGGGAAATGGGTTTTAACATGATTCGTAAACATGTGAAAACAGAACCAGCACTTTGGTACTACTACTGTGATCAGTTGGGAATGCTGGTATGGCAGGATATGCCGAGTGGCGATATGGGTAACCGTTGGGAGAGCCGGCCGGGAATTACCGGTCTGCAAACTGATAAAGACCGGACGCCTGAATCTGAAAAGATTTATCGCACGGAATGGAAGGAGATCGTAACCGATTTCGGCCATTTCCCCTCAATTGTTGTCTGGGTACCTTTCAACGAAGCATGGGGTCAGTTCAAAACAAAACAGATAGCAGACTGGACAACCCAGATGGACCCTTCCCGCCTGGTAAACAGCGCCAGCGGCGGAAACTTTGAGTTCGCAGGAAATATTTTTGACCTGCACAATTATCCTGAACCGGCAATGCCGACACCGGAATTGTTTGGTGCGAAGGAAATACTTGTATTGGGTGAGTTCGGTGGATTGGGACTACCCGTTGAAAATCATACGTGGCAGGATAAAAACAACTGGGGTTACCAGAGTTTTAAAAATAAAGATGAGCTGTACAACAGGTACTCCGAATTCATTGGACGAATACCGGCACTGATCGAAAAAGGTCTTTCGGCGGCTGTGTACACGCAAACCACTGATGTTGAAATCGAAACCAATGGGCTCATGACCTATGATCGTAAAGTCATCAAAATGGATGAAGCAAAACTGAAGGCCATTCATCAGAAGTTATATGATGATGCATTAGGGAAAAAGTTTATGCCATGACGTTTTACGTTCAACGTTAAACGCTCAACGCAGGATCTTAACTTTCAACTTTTCACTTAAAACTTAGAACTTCTTTTGTACATTTAATTCTCAAACATTGCTATATGAACAGACGTGATGCGTTAAACAGGGTCGCACTGATACTGGGAGGAACCGTAGTTGGAGGCGCGGCTTTTTTAGAAGGCTGTAAATCCGGCGGTGATAAACTGGCTGTGGGTCTTCCATTCTCTGCCGAAAACATTTCTTTCCTTGATGAAGTTGCAGAAACCATTATTCCGACAACAAGCACACCTGGCGCGAAAGCTGCAAAAGTGGGTGAGTTTATGAATACAATGGTTGTTGATTGTTATACAGAAGGCGATCAGAAAGTATTTGTGGAAGGGCTGCAGAAAATTGAAGATGCAAGTCAGAAGAAAAACAGCAAATCATTTATGTCTTCGAGCCCTGAAGAAAAGAAGGCTTTGCTTACAGAGATAGACAATGAATTAAAGGCCTACAATAAAAATAAAAAAGACGGCGAACCAAATCATTATTTCGGTTTGATGAAACAATTAACCCTCCTGGGTTATTTCACTTCCGAAGTCGGTGCCACACAAGCCCTGCGATACATAGCTGTTCCTGGAAAGTATGAAGGATGTATTCCTTATACAAAAGGAGAAAAAGCCTGGGCCACCTAGTAAAATTGTAAATAGATTCACTGCCGCGTCCGAAAGACCGGCAGATTTTTTTTAAACCCAATATTGATTGCCATGACTTTCGACAGAAGAAAATTTCTGAGAACTACTGGTTTATTTGCATCAGGTATCGCCCTGGGTGCCAGCGCTTGTAATTCCGAAGCTAAAAAAGAAAATGCAGATTCATCAGCAACTGCTCCCGCAGATACCGCATCGACAGCAGCTGCAGCTCCACAGGGAACAGCACTTCCGCTTTTTGGTATCCAGTTGTATACCTTACGTGATGATCTTCCAAAAGATCCGAAAGGCATTCTGAAACAACTTGCAGGTTTTGGATATAAACAAGCCGAAGGATTCGAAGGAAATAAAGGACTCTTCTGGGGAATGAGCAATACTGAGTTTAAAAAGTATATGGATGAGATCGGGATGGATTTTGTTTCCAGCCATTGCGACATCAATAAAAATTTCGAAAAGAAAGCCGCCGAGGCCGGAGCCATCGGGATGAAATACCTGATCTCGCCTTATATCGGTCCGCAGAAAACATTGGATGATTACAAAAAATTTGCGGACACATTCAACAAACTCGGTGAAGTCTGCAAAAAGAACGGATTGAAATTCGCTTATCACAATCACGGCTATACTTTCGAACAAATCGATGGACAATATCCGCAGGATGTACTGATGCAGAATACAGATCCTGCATTGGTGGATTTTGAAATGGATATTTATTGGGTGGTATATCCTGGTCAGGACCCACTGACCTGGTTGAAAAAATATCCTAATCGCTGGAGACTGTGCCACGTAAAAGATCGCATGAAAAATGCGGGTCCGAAAGAAGACAATGCATCAACCGATCTCGGTACAGGTTCAATAGACTTTGCAACGATTCTGAAAGAGGCGAAAGCGCAGGGAATGGAATATTATATTGTAGAGCAGGAGCGCTATGATAATAGTACGCCGTTGAAGAGCGCAGAAGTGGATGCGCAATACCTGAAGAATCTGAAAATCTGACGAGGCATTAAAATAATCGGAAAACCAGGAATCACTTCCTGGTTTTTTGTTTTGGTATGAATCTATTATGAAGAGATTAACTTAGGAGAAATCATTTTTAATGGACCCCAGAATTTTCTCCCTTATAATTTCACTCTTCATTTCAACTTTGCTCTGCGCTCAATCCGACGAAGCCATCATCAAGAAAATATTTGCCGACCAGGAAAAATCATGGAATAGTGGCAATCTCGATAATTTCATGATCGGCTATTGGGAAAACGATTCACTTATGTACATCGGGTCGTCTGGTATTACATACGGATATGCACAAACGCTGGCGCGGTACAAAACAAAATACAGCGACACCGCAAAAATGGGAAAGCTGAAATTTGATATTATCAAACTCAATCCTATCGGACAGGATCATTATCTGTTAGTAGGAAGGTTTTATCTGAAAAGATCAGTCGGTGATCTCAGCGGTTATTTTAATCTGCTCTGGAAAAAAATTGACGGTCAATGGAAAATTATTCTGGATCATAGCAGTTAACCTATTTCAGGTGTGGTTTCCACCACCTGATCAATAACCATATCAATAAAACGAAACTGCCGATCAGCCATAGATAAAAAATAATATTACCGATGCCGGGTTTATCATTCCAGAAAGCCCAGCCTAACTGAAAACCGAATATTACATTCAGAAACATCCACAGAAATCCTGCGGTCAATGTCCATCCGATTCTTTGCAGAAATTTTCTTACTTCAGGTTCCATTGAACTCATATGTAAAAGTAAGGAGTAAGGAGTAAGCAGAGGTTGAAAGTTTAAGGTTGAAGGTTAAAAATCTACTGTTGTGGAATTCAGAATTTTCAGGTTTTGTAAGCAGGTATTTATTCGCTAATTAATGATTCAAACCGGTATAAGCATTTTAAGCATTTTAAGGGAAGCGACGCTGCGTACGTCATATGCTTACTTTCAACTTTTAACTTTAAACCTTCAACTCTACTGTATTCGCAACGCATGAAACTCCGTCGAATCCCCACTGAAAACATTAAAATCCACTTTAGAAATGATTCCATCAACGCGTCCGGTTTCAGCAAATTGCCAGAAATTCCAGGGCCTGTTGATGCGCGGTTTGTTGCGTTGTAAATAATGCGCTACCCAGAGTGGGTATTCATCAAAGTCTTCTCCGAGATAATTGGCGTAATAATCGGCACCGGTATATATTATGGGGGTTACACCGTAATGTCTTTCTATAGTATTCAGGTATTCCTGTAATCTTTTTTTGATCTCCGTCTTTTTTACACCGTAAGTTTCTTCAATATCCACTACTGGCGGAAGATCACCAGGCTCAAGGTCAACTGACCTGATAAAATTCTGCGCCTGTATCAAACCGTTTTTGTTAGGTAGAAAGAAATGATATGCACCACGGATCAATCCTACGTCTTTTGCTTTTCGCCAGTTCCTGCTGAACTGTCTGTCTTTTCGTGTATACCCCTCCGTAGCTTTGATAAAAACAAAACCCAGCTTTACTGAATTGTCTTCCATCTCTCTGACCGATTCCCATTTAATCAGGTCCTGGTGATGGGACACATCGATACCATGAATTTCAAATCCTATGGGCATCTGAATTCCAAAACCAGGATAATGTGCAAACCCCGCTTCGCGGATCTTCCACCATTGAATAGTATAATGCGTAGCAACACCAAGCAGCGCCAGGTAGACCATGGTCAAAGCAATCTTCTTCCACTTTATACGGGAAGATTTTTTACTCTTTCTCGGTTGCGGGATTTTTTCAACTATTTTTCCTGTTGCCATTCCTTTTAATACTGAACTATCTGATGATCTTTTTTATCAATTTATAACCATTGCTGCTATTGATCCGAAGAAAATAAACACCCTGAGGCAATTGAGCCATCGGTATCTGCAAAGAATAAAACCTGGAAATGTTTACTTCTTTATTCAACCAAACTTGCTGACCTGTACTACTGTATAAACCAAACCTATATGTACCAGGTTCAAAATGTTTGATAGTCAGGTTAAGATCAGCAATTACCGGATTCGGAAATGCAGCTACAGATGCAGTTTCATCGTTATCATCCGGGATTTTCATCACTGAATTTCCGTCAGAAATCAATCTTAGTTCAGGATCGATAAATGCAGAATCTGCTGCGAATCCGAGTTGTAAAAAAGATTGCTGACTGTTTTTTATATGATCAATCACTATGATGGTATCGCGCGTTGCATTTTTAAAACGAATCGGTACGGGCATGTCAAAAAATACTGCGCCAGACGATGGTGTCTGACTCAGGCTCGTGTAAATCCATCCATTACCTGCATTATTCCAGGTCAGTTGATACCTCGGATATCCTTCTCCATAAAGCCAGTCGTTGAAAAATTCTGACAAATCCTGACCGGATGCTTTTTGCATATGATCGATAAAATCGGTTGAGTATGCAAAATTATAAGCCAGTTTCGGATCGCTGTAATAAGTCCGCATGCCTTTGAAAAATGCAGAATCACCGATTTTCCAACGGAGCATGTGTAAAAGCCACCCCCCTTTGGCATAGGTAAGTCGTGGGTCAAAAATGCGCGCTATATCAGTAGTGTCAGTAACGTAAACAGATCCATCAAGTCGTTTAACCAGGTCCGTTAGCTGCTCCTTAAGGATGGTTTGATACAATGTTTTTGAATAAAATTTTTCTGTCGTGTAATTGGTCAGGAAATGCGCGAAGCCTTCATTCAGCCAGATGTCCCGCCAGCTTCCGCAGGTGATCAGATCCCCAAACCATTGGTGCGCCGCTTCATGAACAATGAGGGCCTCTGAAGAGTTCGTCATGAAAGAATTGGTCTGATTTTCCATTCCACCACCCCAGGAAAATTGGGTATGACCATATTTCTCATTCAGAAAAGGATAAGGTCCGAATGTGTCATTAAAAATGCGAAGCGTACGCCGTACAAAACGAAGTCCGTTTCGGAAAACCGGCGCTGATTCCGGATAAACATAATGTACCATTGGCAGCACCTTCTGATTAACATGAACCGTATCATTCATTTCGGTATAGTTGGTAGCAGCCAGCGCGATCAGGTAAGTCGCTACCGGGTACCGATGTTTCCAGTGAGTAGTTTTCTGGCCGTTTTCAATTATCGACTGCTTTAACATGCCGATCGACACGCCGGTATACTGTTCAGGCGTGGTAATAAATACATCAAGCGAATCTGCCTTGTCGTCAAGCCCATTTCTGCATGGCCACCAATCGCGTGAGCCATAAGGCTCGCTGAGTGTCCAGCAGACAGGCGTTCCTGCATGCGTGGTACTCACAAAACTTCCGAAACCTCCTGCTGCCGGAACGCCCTGGTAGAATATTTCGACAGCATCTTTGCTGTTGGCTGCTAATTGCGCAGGAAGCTGGATACGAAGGGTATTGTTCCCTGGTCGTGAGAAATTGATCTTTGCATCGTGAAAGAGTACACTATCTACCCTCAATTGATCGATAAGATCAAAAATAAGAACATCTGCAGCTGCAATCATTTGTATTGCGGCCTTCACTTCACCATTGATATATTGAACAGCCGGATCAACAGTCCATTTGCAACGGAGATACTGAATTCTGAATTCAGGTGATGCCTGGGTTCTCAAAGATGTATCATCAATACCAACTCGTTTCCTTGCAGCTTTGGCTTCTGCTTCCGCTATCGACCTTGATTCAGTGACTGATTGAGCCCGTAATCTGGTTGGAACAATAGATATCACGACAGACACCATCACGCAGAAAATCCCGGCGTGAATGCCATTGAAGTATGGATATCGGAAAAAATTCAAGTTTGAGATTCGTTTTTTAGCCTGTGAAATTAGTGCTGGAATTTCATAATACCTTGTTTTTCAATATAAGGTAACATCATTCCCGGAAAACACATAACGCAAGCGTGATTGCTTTATTTTTACATTCTGATGCGCAGGTTCCAGTTTAACGATACCAGAAATCTACTTTCCAAACTCAGTGTAAGGCGGGGCTGGAATGCGCTTAAAGTGTATAGTAGTTTCTACCTGAGCAGAATGACTGGTAAGCCTATCCAATGGGGATATCCGATCTCTGTTTCGTTTGAGCCTACTACTTCCTGTAATCTTCGTTGTCCTGAGTGCCCCAGCGGATTGAGGGCCTTTTCCCGCCCGACAGGAATGCTTGAGCAATCTTTTTTCGAGAAAACGATCGATGAAATACATAAGGATCTGCTCTACCTGATTTTTTATTTCCAGGGTGAACCCTATTTAAATCCTGGTTTCCTGGACATGGTCAGGTACGCATCCGATAAAAAAATCTACACAGCAACTTCCACCAACGCGCATTACCTCAATGATAAAAATGCAAAGAAGACGGTGGAAAGCGGATTGGACAGACTGATCATCAGTATCGACGGTACAACCCAGGATGTATATGAACAATATCGTGTTGGTGGAAAATTATCAAAGGTTGTTGAGGGCGCTGCCAACATTGTAAAGTGGAAGAAAGAACTGAAAAGTAAAACACCTCTGGTCGTTTTCCAGTTTCTTGTTGTCAAACCCAATGAACACCAGGTGGATGACATCAGGCAACTTGCTGATGAAGTTGGTGTTGATGATGTTTGGTACAAAACAGCTCAGGTATACGATTACCAGAATGACCCCAACCAGTTGATTCCTGAATTGAATCATTTCAGCCGATACAAAAAAAATAGTGAAGGTCAATACGTTCCAAAAAACAAATTATCCAATCATTGCTGGAAATTATGGCATGCCAATGTCATCACCTGGGATGGACTTGTTGTTCCCTGTTGTTTCGATAAAGATGCTATGCATCAGTTGGGTAATATGAAAATGCAGAGTTTCCGTGAGATCTGGAACAATGAGAACTATCGTCAGTTTCGTAAAGAATTAATGAGCGGTCGCCGCAACATTGATATCTGCTCCAATTGCAGTGAAGGCGTTAAAGTTTGGGGTTAATACAACATAACAACCGTCGGTTTTCGATAGTTATTTCCATACTTGAATTGGTAAAAAGAGGATAAGTTTTCAATAACACTTATTTTCAGTTGCCAAAACAACTGCACATATGTCGGCACAAAGATTCAATGTCAGGATCAGGCAGATCGTAATGATATTCCTGATATGTCTACTTTCTTTTCTGATCATCAGGGAACTTTTTATACTGCTCCCTGGCTTTCTCGGAGCAGTTACTTTTTATATCCTTGGAAGAGAATATTATCTGAAACTCACTGAACAAAAAAAATGGAAGAAAGGGCTGACTGCAGTAATTTTTATGTTGATATTTCTTCTTTTGATTGGCTTCCCTGTTTATTACGCCATATCGTTAGTTACTCCAAAAGTCACACAGGTATTCGGACATTCACAGGAGTTAATGAACGGCCTTCAATCCTTTTCAGATAAAATCGAAGGATATACTGGTCAGAAATTGCTATCTGACGAAAACATAAAAGCAGTTGAAAAAGCAATTACCGGGTTTATTCCCGCATTTCTCAACAGCACGGCTAATATTCTTTCTAATCTGTTGGTCATGTTTTTTGTTTCCTATTTTATGTTTACCAATGCAAGGATGATGGAGGGAGGCATCGCTAAATTCATGCCTTTGAGCAGACATAGCGTAGACGAACTTGCCGTTGAAACCCGGACCATGGTTCGCGCAAATGCTATAGGAATTCCATTAATTTCTTTGATCCAGGGGGTAACTGCCATGATCGGATACTGGATTTTCGGATTGAAGGATTGGGTGATGTGGGGGTTTCTCACAGGTGTTTTTGCGTTTTTTCCGCTGGTTGGAACATTATTAATTTGGGTGCCACTGGTCATTCATTTATATACCCAAGGCAATAACTGGCAAGCCACAGGACTGTTGATTTATAGTTTGATTGTAACAGGAAATGTTGACTACCTCGCGAGAATTACGCTCATGAAAAAG
This sequence comes from Pollutibacter soli, assembly GCA_029269725.1. Taxonomy (GTDB): domain Bacteria; phylum Bacteroidota; class Bacteroidia; order Chitinophagales; family Chitinophagaceae; genus Pollutibacter; species Pollutibacter soli. Next base: position 281,222 of record JARJHS010000002.1, read on the forward strand.
ATCGGCAATGTTCATCCGTTGATAACCATTTTCGGTGTGCTGGTGGGATTACAGCTTTTCGGGTTTATGGGTTTTATATTTGGCCCTTTGATTCTTAGCTACCTGTTTATCCTCATCAAACTGTACATGCAGGAATTTGTGGAGGAAGGGCGCGCATCTTAAGGTAGAAATAATAAACGTACCGACAGGCAATACTCACCAGTAAAAATTCAGATGATGGGACTGGAAAAAGACATCAATCAGTACAAATTCAGAAATCAGCAACAGAAAGCAATCATTAATTTGCTTTATACCCACAACTGGGTGATGGAAAGAATTAAAAAATTTGTTGCAGAAGAAAATATTACTCCTCAGCAGTACAATATGCTTCGCATCCTGCGGGGCAGTTATCCCACACCCCTTTCAACATTGCAGATACGCGACAGAATGCTGGATAAAATGAGTGACACCAGCAGGATCGTCGACAGGCTCATTCTAAAAAATCTTGTTAAAAAAACCGTCTCATCCGCGGATAAAAGATTGGTGGATGTGGTGATTACCGAGCAGGGACAGGCTGTTCTGCAAAGACTTGATGAAAAAAATATTGAAATGGATAATGTTATAAATCATCTTGACGAAAATGAAATGACCCAATTGAACGTTCTATTGGATAAAATCCGGGGATGATTTCTAACTTGCGAAAAAGATTAATGCTGTACCGAAAACCTCTACTGTTTCTGTTTCTGTTTTTGTTTGTCAGTTGTTCATTTGCAATAGCACAGGCATCTCCTAAGCGTGAATTCCGTGCGGTCTGGATCGCGACCGTCGATAATATTGACTGGCCCTCGAAAAAAGGACTTTCTTCTGCACAGCAACAGCAGGAATTTATTCGCCAGCTGGATCTTCACGAGGCGAATGGTATTAACGCCATCATAATGCAGATCAGACCCGCTGCGGATGCTTTCTTCCCTTCCAAAATTGAACCCTGGAGTGAATGGTTAACCGGTACACAAGGCAAAGCGCCATCACCTTATTATGATCCTTTGAAATTTATTATTGACGAGGTGCATAAACGAGGAATGGAATTTCATGCCTGGTGTAATCCATATCGGGCTGTATTCTCAAATAATACATCATCCTTAACGGCAAATCATATCACTAAACGAAAACCGGAATGGTTTATCAATTACGGAGGTCAGCGTTTTTTTGATCCGGGAAATAAAGATGTTCAGCTCTATGTCAACCAGGTGGTAGAAGATATTGTTCAACGATATGATATTGATGCCATTCATTTCGACGATTATTTCTATCCTTATCGCATACCAGGCAAGCATTTTAATGATCAGAAAAGTTTTGCGAAATATGGAAAAGGTTTGTCGCTGGAAGACTGGCGCAGAAGCAATGTGGATTCTGTAATACGAAAACTGAATGCGACAATTAAAAAAGTAAAACCCTATTGCCGTTTTGGAATTTCACCGTTCGGTGTTTGGAGAAATATTGATCGCGATAGTTTAGGTAGTGCGACAAGAGCTGGCCAGACAAATTATGATGACCTTTATGCAGATATTTTATTGTGGTTGCGCAACGATTGGATAGACTATGTTGCTCCGCAACTTTACTGGGAATTCGGGCATTCTGCCGCAGCTTATGAAGTTTTATTGAAATGGTGGAACGATCACAGCTACGGCAAAGATTGTTACATAGGATTGGGCGTGTATAAAGCGAATAAGCTGAAAGCCTGGCGTGATCCTGCAGTGATTCCAATGCAGATAAAGGAATTGAGAACGATGCCGAATGTCCATGGAATGATTTTCTTTAGCAGTACTTCATTTTACGGCAATCCGCTGGGTTGGAACGACAGTTTACGAAACAATTATTTTCATTATCCGGCATTGATCGGCGCGCGCCGGAATCCGATGATCGCATTGCCACCCGTGCCTGAAGTTTCACACATCACATCGGGCAGCACAAAAATTTCTTTCCGTGTGTCGACGGCAGCAGCAGATACCGGGAATGTAAGACTTGTAGCTGTGTACTCTGTTCCAGAGCAGTCAAATGATACATCAGGCTCAAAACTGATTGCTGTTTATCCATTTGTTCAGCTTCGTTTGATTGAGATTAATGCAGATAGCAGTCAATACCAGAAATTCTATGTGACATTTCTGAATCGTCTCAATGAAGAATCGACGCCTTCACTTGCTTTGTATTCACCCCGGCAGACTCCTGCAGTTGCTGTTTTGGAAGAAAAGAAAGCCAAAGGGAAAGTGAAGAAACGAAATAAGAGATAATCGATGGAAGAATCGGGCGGTGGGCAGAACGTCGTGGTGAAAAACTCTAAAGACAATACTGAAAACAGACTATTGAAAACGGGGGTGTTGAGGACCACCAACAGCCAGCAAATTGCAAGCTCTTCGCCAACTCAAATCAAATTGGTTGTACACTGAGAAATGATGGATGGAGCTGTAACTTTTGGTATTTTAAAAACTTTTTGATCCCGCCTCTGGCTTCCGGCCTCAACAAGTGTTTTGTTTTCCGGGACATTACAGTAACTATTGATTGTAATGCAACCAGAGAACACCAGGAATCAGGCTGAAAAATAAGAAGTTGAGGTGTCCGATGAAAGCGCTGGATGGAGACGCTGGTTTGTTTAAACGGAGTAGTACGTTTTACGTTTCACTTACAACGTACAACTCCCGCCACGATCAGTCAACTCCCAACTACTTTTTTCCTTCCATCTTATTCACATAATCAAGGCTTCCCAACCGGAATCGGAAAGGTATTCCGGTAAGTTTTTCGAGTTTCCATTCGCCGCGACAAATGACGCCCTGCGACCTGTAGGCGGTATTTGCAGCAGGCGTACTAAGATTGAATTGACGGTTTTGAAACAGCAGGTCCGAGAAGCGGTTATCAACAGAATCTGCTTTCGAAACCGGCATTGAAAAAGTTTTTTTTAACTGCGCGTTAACACATAACTCGCAGATAATCAATAAATAAAATAATATTACTAAGCGCCTGTACATTGAATGAACAATTATATATAAATTTAGGCTTGATTTTTGTGGATGGCGCGGATTTTTTAAGAAATTTCAGCGTCTTTACCGTGTAAAATTATGGCCCTTAATCAGAGTTTACAACAAAGACTATTACAGAAGCTATCCCCTCAGCAGATTCAGCTCATGAAACTGCTGCAGGTTCCTACTGCAAACCTGGAAGAAAGGATTAAAGAGGAGATGGAGGAAAATCCGGCTCTCGAACAGGCGGAAGAAGGCCACGACGAAAATATGTCTGAGGAACGCCAGGAGGAGTATGAAGGTAAGGAGGATGATGAATATGAAATGGATGGCAGTGAGGATGAATACGAAAACCTTGATATCAGTGAGTATGTGCAGGATGAAGATGAGATCGCGGATTATAAGCTGAAAGATGAGAACTACCCGGAGCTTGATGACAGCAAGACCATTCCCCATCGTGTTGAATCGACATTTCACGACCATCTCCTGGAACAGTTGGGTTTATTAACTATGGACGAGCAGCGTCGCAAAATTGCGGAGCAGATCGTCGGTAGCATCGATGATGACGGATACCTGAGACGTGAAACAAATGCGATTGTTGACGATCTCGCATTCCGCCAGAACATTATTGTAACGCCGATGGAGATCGAAGAGCTGATTCAACAGATCCAGCAATTTGATCCGCCTGGCGTGGCTGCCCGCAATCTGCAGGAATGCCTGCTTCTTCAGCTTTACAGAAAACAGGCATTTTCTTCTGAAACGTCGATAAAGAACGCGACAGCGATCCTGGAAAAGTATTTCGACGAGTTCACCAAGAAGCACTACGATAAAATTCAAAAGGGCTTAAACCTGAGTGATGAGGATCTGCGGGAGGCGGTAAAGCAGGTGTTGAGACTGAATCCAAAACCAGGTGGAAATGTAGGCGGAGATCATGTGAGCGAAAGCTATGTGATACCTGACTTTTTTATATACAACAATAACGGAAAACTTGAGCTTACCCTGAACTCTAAAAATGCTCCCGATCTCCGCATCAGTGAAGGATATCGTGAGATGTTGAAAGAGTATGACAAGGGCAGTAAAAAAGATAAGCGTCAGAAAGAGGCTGTGATGTTCATCAAACAAAAAATTGATGCGGCAAAATGGTTTATCGATGCTATTCGTCAGCGTCAGAACACTTTGTATGTTACCATGCATTCGATCATGGAACAGCAACACAATTTTTTCATGACCGGTGATGAAACCACTTTGCGTCCGATGATCCTGAAGGATATTGCCGAGAAAACAAATCTCGATATTTCTACGGTGAGCCGGGTTGCGAACAGCAAATTTGTACAAACTGAATTCGGTACTTACAGATTAAAATTCTTTTTCAGTGAATCGCTGAGCACTGACAGCGGCGAAGAAGTAAGTACGCGCGAGGTGAAGAAAATCCTAAGCGACCTGGTTGAAAATGAAAGCAAGAAAAAACCTTTGAGTGACGAGAAGCTCACCGACATGCTTCAGGAAAAAGGTTATAATATTGCACGCCGTACTGTAGCCAAATACAGGGAACAGCTGAATATTCCTGTGGCACGATTACGGAAAGAATTATAATGCATGGAAGCCAGAACTGAAGCAACACCTTATTCCGGATCTACTGTTTTTTTCGCTCGGATTATCTCTTTTATTTTTCATCCATTACTGATAGGCGTTTACCTGATGGCCTATCTCGTTTTTGTGCATCCATCATTTTTTATTGCTTTCGATTCAAAAGCAAAGCTGTTGCGCTTTCTCACTTTTGTCAATAACAATTTTATTCTGCCATCTTTGGTAGTACTGCTTTTGCGCGGACTCGGCTTTTCAAAATCAATCTATCTCAGAACACAAAAAGAAAGAATTGTTCCTTATATCGCATGCACCGTCTTTTTCTTCTGGACTTTCTATGTGTTTAAGAATCTTCCCGGGATGCCGGAAATATCCGTTGATCTCACATTTGGAATGTTTCTCGCAGCGTGCATGGCCGTCATCATGAATAATTTTTTCAAAGTGAGTATGCATGCTATTGCTGCGGGAGGCGGACTGGGAATGATGATCAATATTATTTACCAGGCTGCTGCTTATTCCGCATGGCCGATAATAATTACCCTTCTTTTATCGGCATTGATCTGTAGCTCAAGAAAGATAGCATCCGATCATACCTGGTTTGAAATATTCACAGGCTTCTTTACCGGGCTGGCACTTCAGCTCATTTCCGCATGGATATAAAAAAAGCCCAATCTCCGTAGCAGACTGGGCCTTTACCTAACCATGCTTATCCCAAATTAACCATTAAGCAAAGTAGACTTTTCGAGATATTTTTTATCGGGATAATATACAAACAGGCAATTGCCGTTTTTAATTTTTGAAATAATCGTTTTTGAATCCTGTGGAGGTAAGGCAGGGCATCCATAACTTCTTCCGAGATATCCCTTGCCGCGGATAACATTTTCACCGGCATACGCAGCAGGATGCATAACAATCGCACGTTCTCTCGCTCTATCATTGATACCCGCTTCGCACCCATCCAGCTTAAGGGAAAGGCCATGAGCCCCCATATAGGTTTCCTGTGTTATATAAAAGCCTAATGAACTCTTATGCGATTTTGGCTGATTGGAAAAACTCTTTGCATATTCTTTTCCTGTGTTGCGACCATGTGCGACAACAGAGTTGTAAACCACCTGATCTGTTTTCAAATCGATTACAACCAATCTTTTTTGGCGGGAAGATTTTGTGAAATCGATAATCGTTAATATGCTGTCAGTATTTAATCTTCCATTCTCAGATAATTTTTCAAAACCTTTCAAAGCATAAGCGAAAGCTTCCTTTGAAATTCCTTTACCGGAAAGATCGAGTTTGCTATAAAGTTGATCTGCAGAGATCGTGAGTTCTGTCGGGGCAGCAACAGGTGCTGAAATTGTTTCAGCAAAATTCCTCCTGTTTTCATTCACTTTTTTTCCCAACATGATCAGCGGAGTACAAACAATAAGGAGCAGGGCGAATAGCCGGGGAATTGAAATTTTCATGGGATTGGAATTATACAAGAATGACTTTCTAGAAACGAGCTTCATTTTCCAATATTGCATTTTATCAATTTTAAAAATGATCTCATAAAGCATAGAACTGGTTGAGAAATTCTATCGTGATAATCAGCATCAGAACAAAATTTCAACGGGCGACAAAATTAGTTATTGAAAAACTATTGCATACGTTTTCGATTTGATACGGACCATATTTTAACTTTTATAGTTACCCTTCGATAAATTGAAATCTATCCAAATAAATATTTTTTTACATCTGCGTCAATCAAAAACATTCATTTTCATCGGTGATTTCGCCGCATCATTACATCGGCAATCACTTGCTCCCGCAGTACCAATACCAGATTTCCGAGCACAATGAGGCCAGGTACTGAAATCCGGCTGTAAGTATAAAAATAAACAACGGGATGACGACGGTCTACAATGTGCAAAAATTCCACATTGGCAATTTTTAAGATTTTTCTAACAAGCCTTTTTCCCTGGAAATCAACACTGATGCGGGTTTTAGACGATTGTGCAACGCAGAAACCGTCAGTTTAGTATTCAAAATTTTCAGGATGCCAGTTTTTTGGCTCATTCAGGCAGGTTTAGGCATGGTGATTGATAAGAATGGCCTAATTCCCGAAAAACATGAAAACTATACCCTGGTTAACTCTGATTTTATTAGCATTATCACCCGTTTTTACATCCGCCCAGTACACGAGTAATCCACCGATTCTCGCTTATGATAACTGCGAAGTTGATCCTTCATGGCAATGGGGTGGCGATCGCACAAAAAAGTGGTCCTACTGGACAGGCGCAAACCATACGCTGCCCGGTACTTCTTCTACCGCCAGCATGACGAGGACGAACGTAATTTCGAGGAAAGGAAACTATTCTTACCTCGCAAGAATTACAAAGAACCCTGACTATGATGCGCTTGCAGGAACGCATCGTTCGGAGATGACTTTCTCTACTCCCGGACAGACACCTATCGGATGGAGATGGGCGGCAGTAAGTATTTACCTCCCCAATGATTTTTGTATTGATCAGGCGCCAATGAGCATTGCGTATGATGTAAAAGCTGACCCGGATAATTACAATACGCCTTTCAGGCTTGATGTCAGGGGTGGAAGGATCATCGCTATCAGGGCCAACATTCAATCAAACGGGACAGTCAATGGAGAGATTGAAAAAGATCTCGGACCCGTCGTAAAAGGTGTTTGGACTGACTGGGTTTTACATCGCAATTTCGATATGAGTTCTGCCGGATATCTGGAATTGTACCGAAACGGGCAGTTGGTATATAGTTACCAGGGCCCCAACTGGGTTACCGGATCCGGAAGAGCGCCGGAAGGCTACGTTCATATGGGATTGTACAAATGGCCATGGACCGATCCTGGAGGAATGGGATGGGGCACGCCGGCATGTAATAACCCTGTAGAAGTGTATTATGATGAGTACAAATTCGGAAATGATGCTGCTACTCTGCAGGATTTCCTGATCGATCAGTCAGCACCACCACCAACAGCAAAACCTGTAGCTCCCACGGTTGCAAAAGCTATCCCCGATCAAAACCTGGATTACGGTACAACTTCACAAACAGTGACATTGTCTGGTGTATTTGCGGATGATGACGCTGTTTCAAATCTGCAGCTTTCGGTCTCAGGAAATTCAAATACAACATTGGTTAAATCCGCTACTATTTCAGGATCTAACCTGGTATTGAGTATAGCCGGTGACAAGAGCGGTAGTTCCGCAATTAAAGTAAAGGCAACAGATAATGACGGACTTTCAGTTGAAGATGCTTTTAACGTAAACGTTGCTGCATATACAGCAGTAGCACCGCAGGTGTCAAGTCCTATAGCAGATATTTCATTACCATACAATACAACATCGCGTACCGTTTCTATTTCAAATGTATTCACAGATGATAAGGGAGTAAGTGAATTAACGTATGCAATTGCAGGAAACAGCAATACTTCTGTTGTAAGTAATGTTGCTGTATCAGGATCGTCATTGGTTCTTACGATGCCTGCAGGCGCAACGGGAGCATCAAATATTTCAGTACGCGCCACTGATGCTGACGGACTTTCTGTTTCAGATGCATTTACTGTTACCCTGGAAGGACAACCAGAAACTCCGGCACTTAGTCTCTTAATAAATAGTGGTGGATCTTCGGTGACGTTTGGATCACAGATTTGGTCTGCCGACAAAAATTATTCCGGAGGATCAACTTACAAATCCACAAAAGCGGTTGCTGGTACTACAAATGATGCAATCTACCAGACTGAAAGGTATGGTAACATGAGTTATGCGATTCCGGTTCCTGCGGGTAAGTATACTGTGAAGCTTCACTTTGCCGAGGTATTTCATACATCGGCAAACAAAAGGAAGTTCAATGTAAATATTGAAAGCGGTCAGGCTTTATTAAGCAACTATGATATTTTCGCGAAAGCCGGAGCGGCTTCAACTGCGGTCGTTGAAACATTTAATGGTATTAATGTAACCGACGGCACACTGAATATCATTTTTGCATCTGTGCTGGATAACGCAAAAGTTTCTGCAATTGAAATATCCGGTGGTGCTGCCAACACAGCTCCAACAGTTACTGCGGCAATACCAAATCAAACAGCTGGCGTCGAGGTTGTAACGAAAGCAATCAATCTTGCTTCAGTATTTACTGATGATAAAGGAGCCGATAACCTGACGTATTCTGTTCCGGGAAATACAAACAAATCGATTGTCAGCTCAACAACAATAAGCGGCACTACCCTGACATTGAATTTTGCTGGCATCCTGGCTGGTCAGACAGATATTACGGTAAGAGCAACGGATGCTGAAGGATTGTTTGTGGACGATGTATTTACAGTAAACGTGACAAATAAAGCACCAACAGCCAACGCCGGTCCTGCACAAACCATCACCCTGCCTGTATCACAGGCCACATTGGCCGGTAGCGGTTCAGATGCAGATGGTTCAATAAAAACATACAGCTGGAGCCAGGTGAACGGACCATCAACCGCAACATTCAGCAGCAAAACTGTCGCTAATCCAATATTGACAGGTTTAACAACCGCAGGCACTTATACGTTTGCGCTGGTCGTAACCGATAATCTGAACCTCGCGAGTGCATCCGCACAGGTGAATGTGGTGGTTAAATCATCCTCATTGTTACAGTTGAGCAGTTTTACTTTAATCAATGCAAATACAGATATTGATTTAGGCACTATTACAAATGGTGCACAGATCAACCTGGCAACTGTTGGTAGCGCATTGAATATCCGTGCGAATACCTCGCCAACGCTGGCAGGACGGGTTGTATTTGCGCTGACAGGTCCGGTCAACTATAGTCCGACCGAAACATCTGCACCTTTTGCATTGTATGGTGACGCCAGTGGTAACTATAACACCTGGACACCTCCAACAGGTACGTATACCCTAAAAGCGACACCTTACACAACAGGAGGTGTTGCTGGCGATCCTCTGACCGTGACATTCACTGTTATTAATTCAGCCACAGCAGGAGCACGGGCACTTAGCATAGCCGAGGTGACAACGCCTCTGGCAACTGCTGATCAGAACCTCAAACAGATGAATGACGCCCCTGTAGTGTCAACCCTTAACGCTTACCCGAACCCGGTAACCACACAGGTAACATTTGGATTCAAAGCAGAGAAAGAGGCGAAACTTACACTTGATGTAATAAATGCTGAAGGCAAAACTGTTCATCGCTTCCCCGAGGAAAATGTATACCCGGGAATGGTGTACAGAAAAACGATGAACGCATCCAACCTGCCCAACGGAATTTATATTTACAGGATTTCATCTTCTGCAGGTGAAATTAAAACAGGGCGAATCGTCGTAGCAAAATAAAACGGACCAACTACAAACCAACAGCCGGATACTCATAAAGTATCCGGTTTTGTTTTTTATAAATCCGGTTGAATTACAAGAATGGGAAGAGAAAATACATCGACAGAAAAGAATTTTCCCTTGGAAAATCCAGGAAATCTTTTTTGCTTCGTGAAAGCTTTTTCAGTAGCTCATTAAACTTCAGAGGATCGTCTTTTTTTAATGATTGTATTTGCGCAAAAGCATCGAGCGATTGAACACCTTTTACAACTAATTTTTCAGACACAATTAAAAAACTCCGGCTCATTAACGTAAGACGTTGCGTACTAAAAACTCAGCGTTGATTCTTTCAGTTTCGTGTATGGTTAAACGTTCATTTACTTCTTCTCCACCTCAAAAGCCAGAAGCATATTTCCGGGTGCCTGGCCAAACATGCCGTATCCGGAATTAAAGAACAGCATACCATTATCAATCACCGGCGGGGGACCATCAATTGAACCGCCTCGCGCTTTGAAGCCATTGATCTCACCATAAGACTTATTACTATCATATTCCCAGATGATTTCCCCGGTTGAAGATTGATAAGCGCGCATTTTGCCGTCAGTAGAACCTGCAAACACGATTCCGGGAATGACCGCGGGTGCTGCAGAATTGAATGCCATGCATACTTTCGGATTTGCACAGGGGGTAGCTGTCTTCCAAACAATGGAGCCATCATCAGGTTTTAAAGCATAGATGCCTGGTGAAGCTTTTAATGACGTGTCAGACAACTCCAGTGCAACAGCATTATCAGCATTTGCAGCGTAAATTAATTTGCCATCAGTTGCCATTCCCCAATGCAAACCTCCGAGTTTACCGCCTTTGCCGACTCTTGTTTGCCAGACCGGTTTACCGTTATCGGGATCGATCCCCCAAACGATACCAGCCTTCTGACCGACCACAAGAATGTCCTTTCCTTTTGACCTTTTCATTACAATTGGCGCCATTCCAAAGTCGAAGTCAGGACTTTTTTTGTCAGGACAATTTTCAAAAAAGGGACAGGCAACATTATACATATCATTCTGTGTTGCCTGGAATGACCATTTTAGTTTGCCGGTCTTTAAATCCAGCGCCTGTATTGCGTCGCTGCCGGTAGATGCAGGTGCACTGTAATTCTGGCCCGTTCCAATGTATACGAGATTGCGTTTTTTATCGATCGTAGGACTACACCAGACAGGCGCGCCTGAAGGGCCATAGGTGGTGACGCCATTTTTTCTTTTTCCTGTCGCCTGCGCAGGAGGAACAACACGATGCTGCCACATTAATTTCCCGGTGGATACCTGTACTGCAGCAAGGCCACCTGAAGATATACAGCAGGCATAATCTCCTCGTACCGCAGATCCAACTTCCGTTGAGCTGAGCGGAACATACAAAATATCATTGTACAATGTGACTGATCCTGTTACGCTTGACATTGCATCAACTCCAGTCCTTACACTCCAGAGCTGTTTTCCCGTCCTGACGTCAACTGCATAAACCGTTGTAGTGAAATTGGCAAAATATGCAGTGATTGCAGTTCCTTTTTTAGTCACAGTAATAGCGCCACGAATTGCAGCTCCAGTGCTGAAAATCCAGCCTATTTTGCCGGTATTCCGATCAATAGCTGCAACATCTCCATATTGCGATCCTACTATCAACCAGTTGTCAACAATTGCAGGCCTGGTCCGCATAATAGTTGCTTCCGGAAATGGAATTGCCCATTTCAACTTTAATGAGCCAATATTTTCTTCGGTTATGCCGGCCTGTGAGGTGCCCGTGAATCCTGTGCCTTCAATATTGTTTCCCCATCCTGAGCGAATATTATTTACTGTTGCCGGCAATGAAAAGCTGGTAAACATTTCCTTCGGCAATTCATATGTTTTGAGTTTTACACCAGTGATCCATTCTGCTACAGCTTTTTTTTCTTCAGCACTCAACGCCGAACCCTGCGCTCTCATTTTCCCGCTTTCCAATGCGGCCACAATCGATTTAGGTGACATTTGAGAAAGTATACTCAAGCCGGGCGCTAGCACCTGGAGCGTGTCTTTATGGCAACTGGTACAAGCGTTATTGTAAATCTTCTTTCCTTTGTCAGCAGTGGTGTCACTGATTAAATATAATTGCTGATTTTGAGTTGGAGGGAACGACGATATCTTATCTTCTTTTTCCCCCGGTTGTAATGCAATTACAGCAAATATTGCAAGTGAAACAGACACGATAAATTTTCCCATAAAGCTTTTTTTGAAGGCTGATTCTGGTTACCTGTTAGATAGAATTTCCCAAAAAGGAAAAGTCTATGATGAATAGTCGCCCTGAATGGTTGTACGAGCACTAATGGAAATAATCGACAACTTTGTTCCCGAAATTGATTCTAATTCAATTCTCATCGATCGGGAGATAAAGGTCTGCTAACTTCGCGGATCATTTTTTGCTTGCAAACATTCTGTCACCCCATTGGCATTTAATGATTTCTACGCCATCAGTGATTGAATTTGCAGCGATTTTGTTTGCATCCGATTGCCTCCGCCAGCACATGAATACTAATTTTACGCCTCGGTTGTAGCAAAACGGAATCCGGCTTGTCATATCCAACGGCGGCTGCCTTCAAACTTTCAGAATCTATTCTACAGTATTTAAGCTCGTTTCATACGGCATCGATTATAAATCGTTTGCCACGGCCGGGATTTCTATCCTGGCCTTTTTATTGACCATGTGCAACTTACCAGCTTTTCGAAAGAATAATCCTGTTTAAAAAAAGATTATTCACCGGGAAAATCCAATAATCGGATTTTACTTCGTAAAAGCTCCCAGGTATCCGATACTTTAAAGTATCGGATACCTGGCGAAAATTGCTCAAGATGAAGCCATACGCTTTTGCAACTTTATGCCTGGGCCGCATGCCATCTATTAGAATTGGTTACTGCCATATAAATTCTTTCCTGGTGCTAATATAAATTCCTCGTTTTCGAAATCTTATCTATTTGTTATATTAGAATTACATTAAGGTTCCCGGCATACGTGGAATACTTTACTCTTTACTTTCACCAACTATTAATTGCTTATGACGAAGATTAATTTACTTCAGCTCATTGCTGTAATGCTACTATGCTGTTACAGCAACTCTACACTCGCCTCACCGGAAAAAAGACTTTTTGATCGCAAAGATTTTTTTCAGAACACACAACAGAATGCCAGGTTGATTACGGGCCGCGTCACTGCGGCGCCAGGCGACTCAGCATTAACGGGGGCAACAATTTCAGTAAAGGGCACAAGAACAACAACGCGAACTGATGCTGAAGGAAATTTCAGCATTGCAATCAACAGTGACAATGCTATTCTGGTAGTCAGTTTTGTCGGTTATGCCACACAGGAAGTACCAACGGCAGGCCAATCCACTATTAATATCGCACTGCAGGTTCTTACTTCTGACCTCGCTAATGTTGTGGTTGTCGGCTATGGATCTCAGAACAGAAGGGATGTTACCGGAGCTGTTAAATCAGTGAAAGCAGAATCGTTCAACAAAGGAATTATTACGTCGCCGGAACAACTCCTCCAGGGTAAGGTTTCAGGTGTAAACGTTACATCTGCCAGTGGTGAACCCGGCGTTATCACAGGCATCACTATCCGCGGACCTGGTGGTGTGCGTACAGGAAGTACACCATTGTTTGTAGTTGACGGTCTGGCACTGGATAATTCGAGTACCGGCGGAGGAAATCCTTTGAACTTTTTGAATCCGCAGGATATCGAATCCATGGATGTTTTAAAAGATGCATCAGCTACTGCTATCTACGGATCGCGCGGCGCAAATGGTGTTATATTGATTACCACCAAGCGAGGACGAGCGGGTACTTCTTCCCTTGTATTCAGCTCAAATGTTGGACTCTCAACAATAGCAAACCCTATTGAAGTTTTCGATGCTGCTAGATATCGTGCTGAAGTGAATAAGATCGGCGGCACCCTTCTTGATAAAGGAGCAAGTACCGATTGGCAGAAAGAGATCACACGAACAGCTTTCACGCAGAATCAAAACCTCAGTTTCAGCGGCGGTTCAAGAGGACTGACTTATTACGCTTCGTTTAATATGCAAAGACAGGAGGGTATTCTGAAAAACAACAATCTCAACAGGTATACCGGAAGGTTTAATGTAACACAACGATTCCTGGATGACCGCCTGGTGGTAGAAGCAAACATGAATGCTACCAATACCTATAATCAGCGCCCAAATATAGGAGCCGTGATAGGAGAAGCACTCTCGGGAAACCCCACGTATCCTGCATATGACTCTTCCGGAAAACCAGCGCAATACCAGGATATGAATAATCCTTTGGTTACAATGAATCTTGAAAAAGATCTCACCAAAATCAACAGGATTATTGGTAATATTTCTCCTTCTCTCAGGATCATCAAAGGGCTGATTTATAAATTGAATTTCGGTGTTGACGTTTCCAACGGCACCCGTGATATTCAGAGTCTTCCAAACGCGATTCCACAAAGGGATGGTCGTCTTGAGACTTATTACACATACAACAGGAATACCCTTTTCGAAAATTATCTCACCTATAATTTCGATGTTAAGGATCATGCATTCTCTGTGCTGGCTGGTTATTCCTATCAGAAGATTTTTTTGCAGGGAAGAAATTACAGCATCAACAAATTCCCGATTGGTTCGGTTGAGCCTATTTACAATCCGGGACTTGGCCAGGAATTAACGCTGGCGAACAATAAGCCCGGAGGTTACGCACTGATAAATGAGTTGCAATCATTCTTCGGAAGGATCAATTATTCCTATCAGAATAAATATTTACTGACGATCAACATGCGTGCCGATGGTTCTTCGAAATTTGGAGAGAACAATAAATATGGCTTTTTTCCTTCTTTCAGTGCAGGATGGCGTATTTCGGAAGAATCGTTTATGGAAGGATCCATTTTCAGCAATCTTAAACTGAGAGCCGGCTGGGGATTGACCGGCAATCAGGAGATTCCTTCAAAAATTACCCAACCCTTATATACTTCCACTGTTTCTGCGAGTACCAGTTATCCTCTTTCACCAAGTGGACCTTATCCTGCGGGAACAACTTTTTCGCGGTTAGCTAATCCTGATATCCAGTGGGAAGTTTCAAACCAGGTGGATGTTGGTCTTGATTTCGGATTGTTTGGTGGAAGATTAAATGGTACGATCGATTACTTCCGCAAAGTTTCCAGCAACATACTTCTGGAGGTAATTCCTGCTGATCCGATTCAACCCGCAGGTACAGTTTGGACAAATGTGAAAGATATGACCATAACCAACCAGGGCCTTGAATTTGACCTCGAATACCGTGACCAGACAGCCAGTGGATTTCAGTATGGCGTTGGTGGAAATATGACTTTTATAAAAAATATAGTTGAAAATTCTCCTTACTCCGTTATCCCTTCCGGATCTGCATCGGGTTCGGGTCTCACTTCGGCTACTATTAACGGTTACATCAATGGTGAGCCGATCGGAACTTTCTATCTGAAAGATTTCATTGGCTTTGATACAGCGGGCATGAATAAGTTCCGTGACAAGGACAACGACGGGATCATTTCCGATAAAGATCGTTTCCCCATGGGATCTGCATTGCCCAAAACGATGTATAACTTCTTTTTCAATCTCGGTTATAAAGGATTTGATCTCGCGGTCAATTTCAACGGAGTTACCGGAAATATGATCTATGATAATACCGCAAACGCGAATTTTTATAAACTGCGACTGTACAAAGGGATTAATACTACAGCTGAAGCGGTACAATATCCGGAAGAGAACGTGAACAATGCGGCCCCGGTAAGTTCAAGGTACCTGAAAGAGGGCGGATATTTCCGTCTGAATAATGCTGCTTTAGGTTATAATTTCAACACGGGGGCGTGGAAATCAAAAGGATGGTTGAAAGGGCTGAGGGTTTCCGTAACCGGTCAGAATCTTTGGCTAATTACAAAATATGATGGCTATGATCCTGAAGTAAATACTGACAGGTCGATCAATGGAATTACTTCTAACGGTATCGACTACCTGAGTTATCCGAAAGCAAGATCGTTCATTTTAGGTGTTAATGTTTCATTCTGATAAATTCTGAGTTATGCAAAAAGATTTAATCAAAATATTGACTATATTATTTCTCATTGGTTTCATTTCCTCATGTACAAAACTGGAAGAAGAAGTGTTGGATGAATCATCCATCACTGGCCAGACTGACAAACAGGTTGCAGATGGTTTGATTGCGCCGGTATATGCGCGACTTCCGGATATATTTTTACATACCAACTATTTCGCATTGCAGGAAATTTCAACAGATGAAGCCATACTGCCTTATCGCGGAGGTACAGACTGGGGTGACAATGGTATCTATCTTTCACTTCATAAACATGAAACCACGAGTACAGATCCGAACGTGCGAAACACATGGAACCTGATTACCCAGGGGATCTCAAGGGCGCTGACAGCGATCACCGCACTTCCCACGAATGCTGACCCCAATGCAAAATTGTACCTCGCTGAAGCAAGAGCAATGCGCGCATACTACAATATGCTGAGCCTGGATCTTTTCGGAATTTCTTTTATTAAAGAATCTCCCGGTGAAATTTCAAAAATCGTTCGTGGCCAGGAAGCCATTGATTATATAAAATCAGAATTGCTGGCAGCAGAACCTGTGCTGGATGCTAATGTTGGTCCGGGAAGAATTTCAAAAGCGGGAGCCTGGGGATTGCTGGCGAGGCTGCATCTCAATTCAGCAGTTTACCGTGACCGCTACGCAGCCTCTTTTTCTCATACCAATGAAGATCTTGATGCTGTGATTGATTACACCAGCAGGATTATTGGCTCGAACCTCTACGCACTTTCCGCAGATTATTTTTCCATTTTCGGGAATAATAATCATGACAATAAAGAACTGGTGTTTGCAGTAGACCAGCGTGCGGATCTGAACGGGCATAATCGTATGGCTTACTTTTCTCTTTCCGGTGACCAGTTTCCACTTCCTGAGTTTCCTGCAGCTAACGGAACCGATGGCCCTGGAATAACACCTGATTTTTATCGTTCCTGGGCAAACACCTATGCTCCTGTTGATCCTGCTGCAGCCGACCCAAGATTTTTCAAACAAAACGTTGGAATGTATTCCAATCCAAATGATACTTGTGTTGCAGCAGCAGATTTCAATATCAATCGCGGTATACTTCGTGGTCAGCAATACGGACTTATTCGTGTGAATGGAGCATTCGTAAAATGCGCAGATGGAAGATATAAAGTTGGAAAACTTTTCCATGATACAAGGTCAAGGCCGACTCTTGCTGTCGATTTCACGGAACAGATCGATTTTACTACTGCAGGTAGTAACTATCCGACAGGCTATCGTGTGGAAAAATATGAATTCAGCAGAAAGTCTGCCAGTGGAAGAAATTTTGGTGAAGCTGATATTTCTATCGTACGCCTTGCAGACGTTTACCTTATGCGCGCAGAAGCAAAATTGCGTAAAGGCGATGCATCAGGCGCTCTTGCAGATGTAAATATTGTTCGTGCTTCGCGCACAGCCTATGGCTTTTCTGCTCCCGCCCTGACAGATATGAACCTGGATATTCTTTTCCGTGAACGCGGATTTGAATTGTACTGGGAAATGGTTCGAAGGACGGACATGATCCGGTTTGAGAAATATGAAGGCACCTGGACTGAGAAGAACAACACCGATAAGAATAAACGCATCTTCCCGATACCCCAAACGGCTGTCGATGGATCGTCCAATATACCTGGGTACCTGACACAGAATCCGGGTTACTGATCAAATTGATTTTGATAAACTGCCACCAGCCTGGAGAAATCTGACTCCGCTGGTGGCAGCTTTTATTTAATGTTCCATAATACGTTGACAGGTAATGATGTTGATCCGCAGTTCATCTGCTGATATTGAAAGTACTCCCGATTTACAGCAGGCATATGCCCACCTGCTGCGGCTAATAGACTAACTTCTGCGGGCGGATTTTGTTAATTTCAATGCGTCAGACTTTGCTGAATGAAATTCTTTATTATCTTTGTTAAACAAATTTGTCAAACATAGTTGTCAAATGGCAGTAAAAGACAGTGTTACGGAAGCGCAGATCAAGGAAGCAGCGAAAAAATTGTTTTTCAGGGAAGGTCGTTTTAAAGCGACTACCCAGGAAATAGCAGACGCTGCAGGTGTGAACCGTACCCTGGTAAACTATTACTTCCGCTCCCGCGACCAGCTCTTTGACCAGGTATTAAAAGATGCACGTGACAGTGTGGATAGCCGCATGAATAAATCAATGGAAACCGCTAAATCTTTCCGGGAGAAACTGGAATTGTTTATTGATTTTTTCCTCGAGCAATCTTTCAACTATCCCTACCTGGATCTGTATATGTTGTCGAGGATCAATGATGATGTAGACAAACAGAATGAGATCATTTCCAATCTTAAGAAGACAGAAAGGCTCAAACATTTTCTCAAGGATATAGAAGATGAAATGAAGAAAGGAACTATTGAAACAATGCCGCCTGTGCAGTTTTTTTTCAACCTGATGTCATTATTAACCTACCCGATGATCATGCAGTCCTTGTTTAAAAAGATATTGAACTATAGTGATAAACAATACAGGCAGTTGATGATGGAAAGAAGGGAATTGATTTTAAAAATTTTGCTCAGAAAAGGGTGATTTTTTTTGACCCGGAATTGACAAATATGTTAAACAACATAATTAAATGACTGTGTTAATATGAGAGAACGGATAGCCGAATCAGCAGTAACCTTACAAAGGAGAATTCTCAACAATATTTAAATGAAAAGAAAAACTATCCGCTACTGAAAGTATACCCTTACGAACAGAAAAATGAGTGAGAAAAAATTAAAACAAAAGATGATGAAAAAATTATTCCTGATTATGCTTTCACTCGCTTCTTTCGCGGGTGTTTATGCTCAGGGAAAAAAACTTACGCTACCGGAAGTACTTGGCTACACACTGGAAGCGAGTCAGACTGCACGCAAAGCACGACTTGAAGTTGAAAAGGGTGAAAGTAAAATCGATGAAATAAAAGCAAGAACGATACCGCAGCTGAATGCGACCGGTTCTTTGAATTATAATCCTATTCTGCAGCTGACAGCACTTCCTGGTGAACTTGCCGGACGTCCCGGAGAAACTATGCTTGTTGCATTCGGGCAAAAATGGAATTCCGGAGCAACAGTTGCGCTTTCACAAAATATTTTTGACCAGGGCTTATTCACTGGTTTGAAAGCTGCACGTTCTACAAGAGAGTTCTACCAGATCAATGCTGAGCTAACCGAAGAACAGTTAATCGAGCAGGTGGCAAGTCTTTATTACCAGGTGATGGTGCAAAAACATCGGGTCACAGTATTCGATACCACAATCGAAAAGAACCAAAAAGTTCATAAGATCATCGAGGGACAATACCAGAATGGGCTGGCAAAACAAATCGATGTTGATCGTGTTACTGTAAATATTTCAAATCTTCAGTCTCAACGCCAGCAACTGGTCAATAATGTTGTGCAGCTGGAATACCAGCTCAAATATGCGATGGGTATGCCGATACAGGATACACTTGCTTTAGCACCCGTCGAGGCTGCAAGCATTCGTCCACAGGAATTGGTGGAAGGGGATGTACTCGATGTAAACAGCAGAACAGAATTGAAATTGTTGAAGAAGCAGGAACAATTGCTGGCTTACCAGAAAGAATCTTATAAAGCAGAATATTATCCTACGCTTTCTCTTAATGGAAACTACGGATATCAGGGTCTGGGTAATACTTTCCCGATTTCAAAGGGACAGGGTGTAAACTGGTTTGACTATGCATCGGTTGGTTTAAGTCTTAAGGTTCCCATTTTCAATGGCTTTGGAACCCGCTCACGTATCCGGCAGGCAGATGTAGAGCTGCGTAAGATGCGTGAAGATATTTCTCAGACAAATCTCTCTTTGAATCTCCAGTTTGAAAATGCTAAAACACAGTTGAAAAACAACCTTGTGATATTGCAGAATCAGCAGGAAAACGTGAAACTCTCCAAACGTGTTTTCGACAATACACGAAACAACTATAACAACGGTCTTGCATCGTTAACCGATTTGCTGGACGCAGAAAACTCATTTACTGAAGCCAATAATAATCAATCCGCTGCTTTGCTGAATTACAAACTCGCAGAGTTACAGTTGATTAAAGCAAAAGGGAATTTAAAATCATTATTAAACAGGTAATATTTATGAGAAAGAAGTCGATAATAAACACATTGGTAACCATCCTCATACTGATCGTTTCAGTTGTACTCGTCGGATGGGTTCTTGCAAACAACAAAAAGAAAAATGCAGAGAAAACAGCAATAGTTGCACAGGCTGATGGTGTTGTTGTGGTGCGGATGAGTGAGGCAAAAAAGCAGGCCATAGAGCAGGATTTTACTGCCAATGGAAATTTCATTCCTGCGCATCAGATGAATTTTTCAGCTGAAAATTCCGGTCGGGTAACGAAAGTGCTGGTTGACGAAGGCAGTCGCGTAAGTAAAGGTCAGACACTCGCCGTGATTAAAGCCGATCAGCTGAATGTTGACCTTGAAAGTGCACAGGCTGCATACCAGACTTCCCTGAGAGATAAGGAACGTTATGAAAACGCTTTTGCAACAGGAGGTGTCACACAGCAGCAGCTTGACCAGGCAAAATTGCAATTGAGTAATGCGGAAGCAAGACTCGCTCAGGCAAAGCTCAGAATAAATGATACATATGTTCGATCATCAATCAACGGTGTTGTAAATAAAAGATATATTGAACCAGGTGCAGTAGTAGCTCCCGGTACGCAGCTGTTTGAACTGGTGGATGTTTCACAACTCAAATTGCAGACAACGGTAAACGAAGGACAGGTCGCACAATTGAAAGAAGGAGATAAAGTGAATATCCGTGTAAGTGTGTTTCCGGATAAATCATTCAGTGGAAAAATCAGTTTTATCGCTCCGAAAGCCGACAATGCCTTAAACTTTCCTATCCAGATAGAGCTTGCTTCAAATCCTGATAACTCCGTTAAAGCGGGCATGTATGGAACTGCCGTGTTTGGCTTCCCTGTGCAGACACCGGTTATTCTTGTTCCCCGCTCTTCCTTTATTGGAAGTGTCAACAGCAATGAAGTTTTTGTAATTAAATCTGACAGTACTGCCGCTTTACGTAAAGTGGTTGCGGGTAGAACAATTGGTGACCAGGTGGAAGTGCTGGATGGAATTGCAGAAGGTGAGAAAATAATCACCAGTGGACAGATTAACCTGGCCGAGGGAACGAAAGTATCTGTAGTTAAATAAGGAAAGTAAAAACGAATTCATGAAACTTGCAGAAATATCAATAAAACGCCCGACGCTAGTCATCGTTTTATTTACCGTGTTGATTCTTGGAGGTATCCTGAGTTATACCTCACTGAACTATGAACTGCTGCCGAAATTTTCTTCTCCGGTAGTATCTGTTACTACAATTTATCCTGGTGCATCACCAAGTGAAGTTGAAAATACTGTTTCCAAGAAAATTGAAGACGCCGTATCGTCGATGGAGAACATCAAAAAGCTGGAGACAAGATCTTTTGAAAGTATATCCATCGTTACCATAACATTAAAAAGTGGATCGGATGTTGACTATGCATTGAATGATGCCCAGCGCAAAGTGAATGCGATACTCGGCGACTTACCCGAAGATGCTGATCCGCCATCATTGAATAAATTCTCGATTGATGACCTTCCGATCATGACGCTAGCTGCAACAGGAACTGTTGATGAAGGAGAGTTTTACGATCTCATCGACAAACGTGTTGCTCCGGTGCTTTCGCGTGTACAAGGTGTTGCGCAGGTAAACCTGATCGGTGGACAGGAAAGAGAGATACAGGTGAATATTGATGCTACACGTCTCCAGGGTTTTGGACTATCCCTGGGCCAGGTACAGAATGCAATCCTTGCATCGAACCTGGATTTCCCGACGGGTAGTGTACAGACGCGTGAGCAGGATATACTCATCCGTCTCGCAGGTAAATACAAAAATATTGATGAGCTGAGAAATCTCGTCATCTCGAATAAGCAAGGTGTACAGGTGAGGTTGAAAGATGTTGCCGATGTGCAGGATACACAAAAAGATGTTGAAAAACTTGCGAGGGTAAATGAAAAGAGTTCCATCGCATTACAGGTAATTAAACAGTCGGATGCAAATGCCGTTGCTGTAAGTAAAGAAATTACAGCAAGTGTAAAAAAATTACAAAGCGACTATGCCAATTTTGGTTTGAATGTTGAAATTGCCAATGACAGTTCCGTATATACACTACAATCTGCTGATGCGGTAATTCATGACCTGATTCTGGCAATTGTATTGGTTGCTGTCGTAATGCTGTCTTTCCTGCACAGTTTGCGTAACGCCGTTATTGTGATGGTGGCGATTCCCGCTTCTTTGATTGCAACTTTTATCGGGATGTCGCTGTTGGGGTATTCGCTTAACCTGATGTCCTTACTTGCGTTGTCTCTTGTGGTAGGTATTCTTGTTGATGATGCCATAGTAGTGTTAGAGAATATTTACCGGCACATGGAGATGGGAAAAAACAGGGTGCGTGCGGCATTTGATGGTACAAAAGAAATTGGTTTCACGGTTACATCGATCACGCTTGTTATCGTTGTGGTGTTTCTGCCGATCGCATTGAGTACAGGTCTTGCAGCCGATATCCTTAAACAGTTTTGTGTTACTGTTTCTATTGCAACACTTCTATCGCTGCTGAGTTCATTTACTATTGTACCCTGGCTTTCTTCACGTTTTGGAAAGCTTGAGAAAATCAAGGGCACATCTTTCTTTGGGAAAATAATTATTGGATTTGAAAAAGCGCTTGACAGATTTACGAACTGGATTACGGGAATTCTGAAATGGAGTCTTGCACATAAAAAAACCACACTCGTTGTGATGTTGATGTTGTTCTTCGGATCCTTTGCTTTGGTGGGTGCAGGATTTATCGGAGCTGAGTTTTTTGCAAAATCAGATCGTGGTGAATTTCTCGTGCAGATAGAAATGCCAAAAGATGCATCTATCGAGCAAACAAACGCGATGACCCGTAAAGCTGAACATTACCTGAGAACTAAACCTGAGGTAACAAAAGTGATAGCTACTGTCGGGCAGACCAGCGATGGTATGGGTGCTTCACAAAGCACGGCATATAAATCTGAAATAAATGTGCAGCTTGTTCCGAAAACAGAACGTGTTGACGCAGCAAATATCTACGCAGTAAAAACCAAAAGAGAATTGCAGCAGATACTTGTTGGTGCTAAAGTGAAAACTGTTCCGGTAAGTATCCTGGGTATTGCTGAGCAGGCGCCTCTTGCGCTGGTAGTAACAGGTCCTGAACTGGACAGTGTTACAAAATTTGCGAACGCTGCAATGGCTGAATTAAGAACAATTCCTGGTGCTACTGAAATGCGGTTGTCGGTGGAATCCGGAAATCCGGAAATCAGTGTTCAGGTGGACAGAGATAAAATGGCTTCACTTGGCCTATCACTTGCGACAGTTGGTAGCACAATGCAGACTGCATTCAGTGGTAACACCAATGGTAAATTCCGCCAGGGTGAATACGAGTACGATATCAACATCCGTTATGAAAAATTTGACCGGAAGAACATCAATGATGTAAGTAACCTGATGTTCATTAACGACCAGGGACAACAGGTAAAACTTTCGCAGTTTGCTTCTATCAAAGAAGCGAGCGGACCCAGCCAGCTGGATCGCAGGGATAAAAGTACCTCAGTAACAATTCAGGCACAGTCTGTAGGTAGACCTTCAGGTACAATTGCAGCAGAATGGCAGAAGAAGTTTGAATTGTTACCAAAACCACAGGGTGTAAGCTATGTATGGAGTGGCGATATGGAAAACCAGAGTGAAGGTTTCGGATCGATGGGTATTGCCTTGCTCGCAGCTATCGTGCTCGTATACCTGATCATGGTAGCGTTGTACAACAGTTTTGTTTATCCGTTCGTGGTATTGTTTTCGATCCCGCTCGCGATTATCGGCGCATTCCTGGCACTTGCATTGACCAATAACTCGCTGAACTTATTCACAATACTGGGTTTGATCATGCTGATTGGACTGGTTGCAAAAAATGCGATTATCCTGGTTGATTTTACTAACCAGCGAAAAGCGGAAGGCGCCAGCACGTACCAGGCATTGATCGATGCCAATCACGCCCGTTTGCGTCCGATCCTTATGACGACCATAGCCATGGTGATCGGTATGTTGCCGATCGCCATCGCGAAGGGCGCAGGTGCCGAATGGAAAAACGGGCTCGCGTGGGTAATTATCGGTGGTCTGATCAGTTCGTTGTTTCTTACCCTGGTAGTTGTTCCGGTAATGTATTCGGTCTTTGACAAGATTGTTGTTCGTCTGAACAGAAAGAAGAAAACGAAATCAGTGGAAGACCAGATGACGGAAGCCTACATTCCGTTGTCGCCTGGTCATGAATTTAATCCTTCGCACATTTAAAATGAATGGTAAATATTTTAAAGGGTAGAGGCTGGTTAGCAAAGGCCCCGTCGAAAGGCGGGGTCTTTATTTTTTTCTAAAGGACAAACAATATGCAGAGCAGATTTATGCCGCCATTTTTCTGCACTCCGCAGCGCATCTTTTACATGCTTCGGCGCACTCTCTGCAATGCTTATGCTCATGTTGTCCGCATTCTGCTCCACATGCATCACAAATATCCGCACAGATCAAGCAAATTTTTGCCGCCTGGGAACTACCGAGACTCATCAGTTGTGCAGCAGAATAGCAAACCGCAGCACATTCCATATCCAGCTGGATACATTTGGCCATCATATGGATATGTTCTTCCTGTGTGCATGAACTAGCACAATGATTACAAATGGCGGCACAATTGAGACAAGCTTCAATACAAGATTTATGGGTATGATAATCATTCATATGGAAGTTTTTTAATGGTGTCACCAAAATCCTGCCAGCGGGTTCTCCTGGAAAGAATGGTTCGGATCACCTAGATGGCATATGGCGGCCGGCCATTAATTGTAAATCCGGTCGTGAAAGAGGAAGTTTATTGATTACAGGAGGTAATGCTGCTTCGGGAATTTCAAAAACGATTTGACCGATATTGGTATGGCTCGGCCTGCTCAAACTATTTTTGCAGGTACAGGAACTTTCAAAAGCCCCTGAACAAAATGACCTCGGATTTAAACTTTAATGAGCCAATAACAATAGCTGTTTAATCGTTTAAGCAAAATCGGTTACTTTTGCTTTATTAAAGTGTTTTAGGTATTTCAAAGGAATCTTTTTCCACCTGTTTAAAAACAGATGTACTCCGACGATCAGCTCACGCCATTTGCAAATTCATTGACTCACAGATGATTGCCGCACCATTTATTGGTAAGCAAATGAACTTATTATGAAAAGTGCTATTGGTTTTTACAGAAAGATCTATTTAAGGACTAATATCAAACCGGGGTTAATCACACTGGCTCTTGGCGGGTTGACTATAGGGATGACTGAGTTTATGATGATGGGCTTGTTACCGGATATTTCTAAGACGTTGGATATAAGTATTCCGACAGCGGGACACCTCATTTCGATATATGCCCTCGGAGTTGTTGTTGGGGCGCCATTGATGACGTTCTTATCCGCCGCATATCAGCCAAGAAAAGTACTGATGATGCTGATGCTGATGTTCACCTTGTTCAACACCCTGTTTGCACTTGCTCCAGGCTTTGAAACCCTGCTGATCGCGAGGTTTTTTGCAGGGTTGCCGCACGGTGCGTTCTTTGGAATTGGCGCGGTTGTAGCGAGTAAGCTGGCAGAACCCGGTCGTGAAGCGCGTTCCATTGCCGTAATGTTTTCAGGTTTGACACTGGCCAATATTATTGGTGTGCCTCTGGGAACTTACCTGGGGCATAATTATAGCTGGCGCTTTTCATTTTTCCTGATCGCACTGGTTGCCTTTCTTGCAGCAGCGAGTATCCGCTACTGGATGCCCGACACCAATACTCAGGGCCGTGATCAGTTTAAAGCCGGCTTTTCCGTTTTTAAGAAAACCAATTTCTGGTTGATATTACTAATTACTGCTATCGGTACCGGCGGATTATTCGCCTGGATCAGCTATATCGCTCCTCTTATGACGGAAGTCGCCGGCTTTAACGCCAACTCAGTTTCCATGATCATGATTATTGCAGGCGTGGGAATGGCAGTAGGAAATTTCCTGGGTGGAATGCTGGCTGATCGTTTTTCACCAACAAAAGCAGTCGCTGCTTTACTGGTTACGATGACGATAACGCTGATACTTGTAGCCCTGTTTTCTCATTACAAGCCTATTGCACTTGTGCTGACTTTTGTCACCGGTGCTGTAGCCTTCGCCATAGCCCCTTCGATCCAGATGCTGATGATTAATACAGCAAAAGGCGCCGAAATGCTGGCTTCTTCGATGATCCAGGCAAGTTTCAATGTTGGCAATACGCTAGGTGCTTTTCTCGGAGGGCTACCGATTGCAGCTGGTTTTGGCTACCGTTCTCCCGAGTATGTTGGAGCGCTGATGGCATTTGGTGGTTTTGTGATCTGTTCAATTTTGATGCGAAGGCTGAGGGCCAGAACTCCATAATAAAACCCGGGAGGTCTTAAACCTGGGAGGTCTTAGACCTCCCAGGTAGTATAGTCCGGGTTGCATTCTGGCTGTCAGGCAGAAGGCCTTTTGTTGAATTCTCTGATAATCTGATTCTGATTTTTTTCCTGTTTTTGAATTAGTATTAGCAGGAAAGCCTTATTTTTGCCACCCCAAAAACAGATTCCTCAGTAGCTCAGCTGGTTAGAGCATCTGACTGTTAATCAGAGGGTCACTGGTTCAAGTCCAGTCTGAGGAGCGTTGCTAGTCAAGGGTTTCATTAACTGGAACCCTTTTTTATTTCTCCTACCACGACACATTGACGACACAATTGAGTAATTAAAACTAATAATGATAGTAAGTACTTAATGAACTCGAAAGCTCTCTTTTCGTAAACAAAGGGCCTGTTTTGAAGGATGATTTGCTATGCGAGCCGGTAATGTTATTTTAGTTCCATTAAATGACTGGTAGTAAGGATCTAAAACCAAAGGACTTACGTTAATTACATATTCCTCATCTATATACAATAACCCATTATCATAAAGCCTGTGAATATCCACTCTCAATAAAATTCCATTTCTTATATGATTAGAATTTTTGTTGATATACGGCTGAATATGGGCCGCTTCTAATAATTCTGGCAAACATGGCCCAGAAACACAACATTGATTATTATAAGCACCCAGAATTCTGCCTTTAAACATTCCTTGACCCACCCTAACCGTCGCTAGCCTACGATGCCGCGGTAAATCATCATCTATCAACACGAATTCATTTGCATTCAAATTTTCAAAAATCTGAGGTTCTGCTTGCTGGAAATACTTCATTTTAACGACCTGAGAGGGAAAAGAAATTCCAAGATCATTAGGAGACATAAAATATTCCTCATCCCAGTATTCACAGTTTTTGAGGACAATGCATCCAATTCGATGTGTATTTACTGAAAAGTCATCATTATTGATAACCTTACTATTTCTTTGGAGATAATTAATAATGCTTTCAAACATGAGTTCTTGTGAGGCTCTTCCATTTCGTAGACCGAACTCATTCCAAGCCTCAGTGGCTGAGATGTTCTTATAAAGTACAAACTCCCCGAAACCACCTAGTTTACGATAAGGAGATTTTAGTAAAAAATACAATTTGTCTCCGATACTCAATTTGCTAACATTCCAAGGTGTAGGTGTCCAAAAATTTACAAAGGAATTGAAACCGTTGTCTTTTAGATAATTAAACCAATTTAAATCAGTGGGCGATACTGCAAACATGATAATTACAATATTTTGATGGAAACAAAAATTGTCGACTGGCTTATTTTTTTGCTAATATTAGAGGCTTCCTAAGTGTTTTCTTAAACGCATCTTGTAGATATGCACAATCCGTTTCGATATTCAAAATATCTTCAAAGTTGTCATTAAGCAATGCTTCATCAAGGCCCATTTTAAAATTGCCATAATCAGAATAATTAACATCAAGATGATACAATGGATGCCGTCTGCCATTAGCGCGCTCCTTATCAAAATCGTATCTTATATAACAGGGCTCAAACATTATTATTTCTTCGAGCAAATTGAAAACAGCATCATTTGGAGATTGCTGTCTAAAATAAAAACCAGTCAGTGAAGGATTATGTAAGAAATTTTCATCATTTAGTATTTCGAAACATTTAGAAATTATTTCCGAATCTATGTTTACACCCCATCTTGACCGAATTGCAAGAACTTCTTCCTTTTCAATGTCAACAAATAAAGGGAACGCGAAACTTAAAAATTTGCTTTGCTTAAAAATGAATATTCTACTCATTTTGCCCACTACCAGCTTCATTGAACTTTCTGTCGACTCGTTGGGCTTTAATAATAGAAACCTTGAAACATAAAGAATACTTTTGGCATAATGAATTTTATCTCTCATTGCTGAAAAAACCTGGCCTTCTTGAAAAGGCAATAAGAATCGTGAAATTTCTTTAGCCATTTTGATCTTCCAAATATTTTAAATTATCTATTACAAATTGGGTTAAAGTTTTTTCGTCGCTCCCCATCATTCCAAGTTGCTGAGCAACTGAGAAGAGTCGGTTATGATATTTCTTTTCTATTTTTTTCTTTCTGAAAATATCCATCATTATTTCGTGGTATGATCTATCTCGATACATTTTCATAAACCGAGTCATGATCTTTTTTTGTTCTGTCTCGGAGGGCTGATCTATAACCATTTCATTCTTCCTTAAAATGTGGTCAAGTCCATCTTTAATCTCTTTGCTTAACCCTGAATTCTCGTCTTCCTTTATCAAAAAATATGTTTTTATAAATGATCGAGTAATCATTGTATAAAGAGAATTCCTATAGCTCGGTGTTTTTAGAATCTTAATTGTCACGCATATTACAAATGGAAATTCTAGCCCTTTCACATTGTTTTTATTCGAAAGGAAAATTTGATTAGGCCGTTTCGTTTTTGTTTCATAGGCCTTATTTACAGGCCATGAAAATTTTCTTTGGATACTAACTTCCAACTGATCTGCCAAATCATAGATATACCTGTAGTCGTCCAATAAAATTATTCCGATATCTTCAGGTAATACAGTCTCGTTTTCCTTCACGATGTGAGATAGTATGTCAATTATGTGCGAATCGAGATTATTTTTTGCTTCGATTATTTCGATGCTATCAAAGTCATCATCAATATCTTCAAATCTTCTCAATGGTTCACGACTAAGGTGAAGCTTTTTTCTAGCATCTACTGACACATTATAACCGCAGGCTATCCACTCATTTTCATCCAACCAGCGTAATTTCTCTTTTTCAAATAATCCCATTCCCAAGGCATGGCCGAACATTAGAGTCTTCGGATCAGTTCTATAACATTTGCCTAGGAGATAGTCTGGTTTTATAGTGTGTGCTAATTTAGCTTGATCAAAAATACTTTGAAAGATGTCGCCAGCTATGTATACATTCTTCTCAGTTACAAATTCGCAAAGCTTAAAAAAATTTTCATCAAAATCTTGACTCTCGTCTATTATTATATAACTAAAGGCATACTCTGGAGAATCATCTATGTACTTTTCTTGCAAGTCTTTTAATGCCAACTCACACGCCTTACTGAAACTCATGACGGAAGAATATCTGTAAAACGGAATACTATAAAAATGGCAGATATAAGAATAGACGCCGGAATGATAATAGCTACCTGAACCCCATGCATTCCTACACCAAAATCTTTTTTCCCAATCAATCTGCTGTTCAACTTTCATGAAGTTGAAGAAAGAAGGAATTCTTTGTCTAAGATTGTCCGAGAGCACCTTATTATGGCAAGTAAAGAATATTTTCGATTCTTGATTTTGGATGTATAGGTCCTTCAATTTATGTAATAGAAGTTCAGTTTTCCCTGTTCCGGAGAGCCCTTGAATTGTTACACGTTTTGAGTGTGGGACCTGATAGACAAATCTTGTTTGGTCGCCATCGAATAGTTGAATTTTCTGTTTGACTTTATCAAGTACAGTTTCAGGCACTTCGTCTTTTACTCGATCAACGTCATTAATACTTCCAATTAAGAGAGAGATTAGCAGGTCTACTTTTTTAATTTCAGCCGGATCCTTGAGCTTCACACTTGTAAAAAAATTTGGAATGTCTTCCAATTTTGATGGGTCTTTAATCACTTCAATCAGAACACCTTTCCAATTTCTAGGCCGCCCTACAATAGAGCGGTATAAATATTTATCAGATATGGAAGTCAAATCCTCAAGAAAATCTTCAACGTAGTTTTCAAACTTATGCCTGCCTTGTCCAAAGTCGACAACCGAAATTTTATGTCTAGGAGACAATAAAATTAAAGCGTCTTGGTAGTCGTAGCTATATTTTTGATCTAACGGCCCACTGATAACATACACTAATTGCTTTTTAGTTTCTGAATAGATTTCGAGATCTTTTAATAAAGTGTCATCTAGTCCTCCGCTCGAAATCTGCGAAAAAAAATAACTTGTCATTGTTTGAATTTAATGCTCGACAAAATAAATATTTTGGTTGGGTACCTAACGTTGACGTATTGCGAAATTTAGTCTAAAGGTGCCGTATCGACCGCTCCCAAATTATTGATTGGAGTTACTCGAAATAAAGTTGGTTCAAATTTATAAAATGGCTTCAATTGAGTTTCGCAATTGATAAAATAAATTTCTGCCTTTTGGGTTTCCAAATTAAGATTATATACTCTGTAAATGAAATAGTTTTTTAGTGTATTCATCATTCGAATTTCGGTTTCTGTTAGGTAGAATGGGGCCTGCGAGCCTTGAGTAGTTGATTTAACCTCAATATACTTGCGTTCTCTATTGTCACAATATGAAAGTATATCGTATCCGAAGGAATCGGATTCCTTCGAAACGTGGATAACATTCCGAATTAAATCATTTAAACCTAGTCGAGCCAATCGCTTTACTTCATAATTAAGTACAATCAATTCTCCAATCGCTCCTATTTCCGTTCTATTTTTATTTAATTGCTCGAAATCGATTTTTTCTCCAATAATTATATTCTCAACCTCATTACTAATTTTAGTTTGATCATTACCTTTTTCGCCTGATGGTTTATCGTATACTTCATTTTGAAAATTACTTTCTAATTTTTTGAAAATTGATTTTTTAATGATGGACAAAGCTTTTGTCTTGGCTTTATTTATACCTCGCCAAAGCGGTTCTCCTACTTCAGTCGTCGATAAGGAATGTAGTTTTTTTTCTTCGCTGTCTACTCCATTTAAAGAGGTGATTTCTTCTCGATCAGAATCCTGCTCTTTAAAATCAATTTGTGGAAAACTTTCACTGGCTAAATTGCTTCTGAATTCATAACCGTTCTTAAGATTACTAATTTTAAGATGGATAGCTTTTTTCGCATTTTCATGGTCGAGAATCTCGAGCCATGTTTTCGGGTTGAGTTTATAATATCCTATCAAGAATTTTTCCACAAGCTCTCCCAAATAAATTCCTATCAGTGAACCATATACTAATGCTATGAAGGCCCATAAAGCTTTACTATCGGTTTCGACCAGAAAGAAAGTAAGCGTTGCTGAAGAAATACCACTAATTAGAAAACAAATCAGAAAAGAATTGTGTAGGATTTTCAGTTGTTTCTTTAGTTTGCTAATTTGAAAGTCCTTTTCTTCTAATTTTTTCAACTGAAGTATTAAGTCTTCCATTTACATTAAACTTTAATAAACCAGCTGAATGTACAAAATCCGCCTTAAATACAATAAAAGGCCGGCATTCATCTGCCGGCCCCGTTTGAATCAAACCAATTAATTGTTGAATCCAAAGATAAGATTACCCGAATAGAAAAGAGCGTTGAAAACGCCGGTGTTTTGCCGTTTTTTTCTCGCTGAAATTGGGAAAATCACCGTTTCCTCTTCAATAAAAAGTCGTATCTGCCATTAATTAAGTCGCACATTGAAATATCCAGTCCATTTTGGATTTTCAAAAACCTTTTTGTTGGCTTACCTCTATAGTGCGTTCTGAACTTTTTTGTACCAAATTGTCGTTCTGCTTTCATCCTCACTTCAAGCCTACGCAATAACTTGTCTAAGGGTGAACCTGTTATCCAAGGTTTTCTTTCGTACTTCGGGATAATAAATTCTTCTTGGCAAAAATATAGCTTATGCTTCCTCTTCTTTGTAATCGGACAAATAAAAAACCATCGAACCCCTCCGGGATTACCGCCAATTTTTTCGCAAATCATTTCAACTCTGGGAAGCGAATTAATGAGTACAAAAATTCGTTTTTTGTCGTCCCTTGATTCAATATTGAGTTCTCGCCGAATTGTCGAAGCCTTTATTACCCCTTCCATATATCCTAAAATTTATCAGCATACCATATTGCTTGTGGTAAAAATGCCTTTACTCTTTCGATGTTCTTTTGAGAATGATTGGTAATTGCCAGCCATAAATATTCCGGGTACTCTATACTGCAAATGACAGCCGACCTACAATCATTAACAATAACACATTTCTTTTCAGGGTATGACTTAAGTAAATGTTCCCCATACAAATGGTTGTGTTCGTCCCGCTCATAACTTAACCGATCTTGCATGAATACTTTTTTTTGACTAGATTGATCTGCCTCGCCCGTTAATGGGTCAATACTGATTATTAGACCTCCAATAACATTCATCAACTTGTCAATTTGCCAAAAAATTGTGGCAGCTTTTTCCTTCGCGCGTCCGAGGAAATACATTTTACGCACCCTCTCCATTTCAAATTGTCCATACTTCTTAACTAGATAGGCAAGAAAGCCGTTTTGATTTTCCAAAGGCTGATTCGGACTTATCAACATTGCTTTTTCCATAATCGAAAAAGGTATTCCCTTTTCAAGGGTTCTTTTATAGTCTTCAGTTGAAAATTCATAACTACATTCAGGTAAAATGCACCTGCCAATTTTATCGCTAAAAAGCATTTTAATAATTGGTTTGAAGTTTTGATAAGAGGTTTTACCACATTTAGGACATATTGCCAATATTGGAAGATTGATTGTTTTTTGTAAAATCATTTTTTTTCGATTTAATAATTAAGATGTTTTTTTTAAATCACTTGATGCACTTCGCGCACTCTTTGTAAGCGTGCACGAAGTGATCTAAGTGATCGAAAACTAACTTGATTTTTTTGCGTACACTATATTCCCATAATTCATTTTATGGGTATGAAAGCCGGCATTTCTTAGCCGTTCGCTAAACGTTCTTTTTGAACAGGCATAATAGCCGCTTTCATTACAATAAACCCTATACAGTTCGAACAGTCGTTTAAACTCGATTGTATCATTGGGAGATTTCTGATATCCCTCATCATCCAAAAACATTAACACGCTGTCTGATTGTAAACGAAAGGACTCGACCTGTTGTTTAACGGCTTTGCTTTCTGTGAATCGCTTGTTTTTTAGTAGCCTATTTAAGCCGTCTAAAACCCAATTAAATACACCACTTAATTCCGCATCTATGATCTTTTTGGACAACTCCTTGTCTTGTTCATGTTCGGGAATAGTGACGTCAAAAGGAACAATTTGCCAGCGTCTGAAAAAGCCGTTTGAGTTTTCTGTTTCTTTAGGAAGTTCATTTGTGCTAAAAAGCAGACGAGCATAATTTTCCATTGTAAATGGGCTTCCATAAATAAATCGCGCTTCTACACTTTCTCCGCTCGCCAACTGTTTAAAAATGCCCTTATCAAGCCTACCTGAAATCTCTGTACTCAAATTGAGAAGCTTATTGCTCAGTTCGGCGCGAGAATAACCTTTAGGGTCGGTTATACTTTCCAGCGAAAACCTGGAGACATTGTCAGGACCTAAAAGCGCACTTAAAACCTCAATAAAAACGCTTTTACCATTTGCACCACCGCCATAAAGAAGCAATACTTTCTCTAGCTTTAATTTCTTTGCATCAACAAATACATAGCCTAAGTATTCCTGAAGTATCATTTGTTCTTCCCTGCCGGGTAAAACTTTGTCCAAAAAAATATGGAATAGGGGTGAATTTGCAGCTGAATTGTATTCAAAAGGTAACTGATGAGTAAGGAAATCTTCTGCTCTATGTTCTCGAAGTTTTTGTTCGTATCCCTCGACTTCAAACGTACCATTTTTACAATTCACCAATGTTTTGCCATTCACGCGTTCTGGCGGCGGCAAATAAGACACAGCTTCAAATTGTTTCAAAAGATCAAGTCTGAATGTATAAAATCTTGCGTCGGCCTGTGGTACTCCAAGCATTTCGGCTGCACGACCAAAAAAATCTTGTAATAGTTCACGGTCAATTATCTTCCAATACTCGCCATTATACAAATATGTTTGTCCATTATTTCGGCATAACTGCCAGCCTTGCTCTTTTGCTGATTTTAATATTTCTTCGATAGCATAAACAATGAAATGCTTTCGTTGAAGTTTGTCTTGACCCTCAAGGCCAGCTAGTTGTCGGAATTCAATTTTTTTCAGCTGAACCAATAGCTTTGACAAAATCTGTTCGTGGGCTATTGGAAGAGGTAACACTGTAGAGGCATTGCTTTTCTCAATTGTAATCATGCTGCCCTCCTGCTTAAAAAGTTGTCAATCTCATTAGCTGTTTCCTTATTGGTTAGCTTTTTAGCCGACTTTATCCAATTATCTAACTCCGACGTAGAGAAATAAAGTCTCTTGCCTTTTTTGCAAACTGGTATTGCAGCATTTGAAACATACTTGTAAATCGTAGCAACCGAAAGTTTCAAATACTTAGCCGTTTCTTCGATGGTCATTAAGGAATCATTTTTAACTGCGCTTGAGGTTGTGTAATTCCTGATTAGAGTTTCAAGCGAATCGATTTTCGAGTGTAGGCACTCAATTGCTTGCGGCATTTGTTCGAGGGTTAGCATAGAAGTCTACCTCCTTTTCTGTCAAGGGACATTGATTTCGTTGGGAATGCTTGTGCTTCGTGGGCAGGGATTAAAAATGCTTTCATAAAAAAATAAATTTCATGCAAGCTAAATGCAGAAATGAAATAGTTAAAGCATGGATTTTCCACAAAGCGCGGAGAACTTTTAATAACGGTGAAATATAGCCGTAAAACGTTTAAAATTGTTCAAAAAAGTAAAATATGCACAGTATGTGCAAAGAAGAAAATAAGTGGGATTATATCTAATTTTTAAAAGCAGTAAGCGCGTCCGTAGTCTCATGAATCGCCTTCTCTTCGAATCCAGCAAGGTAGCTTTTTGTTGTCTTCAGATCGCTGTGACCTAAAGCGTCGCTGATGAATTCCGTAGGAGCACCGGAACGCTTCAAAATAGTTGCGAAGCTGTGACGAGCAAAATAAGTGGTAACATTTTTTTCAATTCCCAACTTGTCGGCAATCCGTTTCATGTACTTATTAATCAGGCGCGTGACCAGTTGAATTGTGTTACGCTGTTGCTCAGCAGTCATACCCTTTTTAAGATGTGGGAAAATAAAGCTGCCGGGGTCGACAGATGGTATGCCATGTTTTAACACAATGGCCTTGGCTTCAGGCTTAAATGATACAGTAATTTTTTCAGCTGCTTTTTTGCTCCTTTTAGTTTTAGCTCTCTCAAAAGTTAGTATATCCCCGGCGATATCTTTTCGTTTTAATAAACATAGGTCTTTTACGTTTAAACCATTACACAGATAACTGAATATCCAATAGTCCTTCGCCATTTCTTCGCTGGTATTGGTAGACGCGGGATATTCAAAAATTCTTCCGATTTCTTCGATCGTTAAAGCCTTTTTGATATTCCGTCCAGAGGGAATGGTAAAATCTTTGAAAGGGTAAATACTTTTATCAATCTTAGCTCGGTTAAAAATGGCCCGCAAGCTTCTTAAATATATTCCTGTTGTTGTCTGGCTCTTCCCATTTTTACTCATCCACTCTACATACTTCGACAATATTGCTTTCGTAACATCGACATATTTCAGCCCGGGTTTGAAAGATTCGAAATTATTTCTTGCGCATTCATAAGAAACTGCTGTCCCGATTCTGTCTTCATTCTTCAATTCGGCAATGTATCGATCGAATCCCGCTTTTATACTGTCTGCCGCTTCCCGGTTTTGCAAAAAACTTTCTTCGAACCTCGAAAAAGTGAAAATGCCGATGCTATCAATACACTGATTGGCCTTCGTCTCAAAAGCTAAAATTCGATTGTACATCGCTTTTTCAGAGTCGTTTCTTCTCTTTGCATTAAATAAACGCCTGAAATCGTCTGACAGCAAACTTATCCCCGTTGGGTAGTACTTCTTTTTTCGTTGATAAGTTACTCTTATCGTAACGGAGCATTTACCGTCTTTCTGAGGATGATATTCATTAATAAATGCTTTCGCTGTTGCTGTTGCCATAATAGGGTACTTTGATTGCGACACATTCGCGACACAAAATAGGAAAGAATCGAGAAAAAAGCGAAGAAATAAAAAATGAAATATTCACATGAAATCCATGCCTGCCTTGAGTTGTAGCCGTTTATTACATCGTTATTATTTGTTTGTTTGTATAGGTGAATATGACTGTTAATCAGAGGGTCACTGGTTCAAGTCCAGTCTGAGGAGCAAACCCCGCACGAAATGTGGGGTTTTGTATTTGAATGAACTGGCAGGTTTATATACTTTATTCTCCAAAGCTGGATCGATATTATACGGGTTGTACATCCGACCTTGATTTAAGAATAGAAAAACATAGAAATCATTTTTTCGGCAATACAGTATTTACGACTAAAGCTGAGGACTGGGAAATTTTTTTGACAATGATATGCAACGGGGAAAAGCAGGCAAAGTCAGTAGAGCTCCATATCAAAAAAATGAAGAGCAAAAAGTACATTGAAAATTTGAAGGCATTTCCGGAGATGGTTGAAAAACTATTGACCCGATATGTGATCTGACTGTTAATCAGAGCCCCGATAGCTATCGGGGTGGTTCAAGTCCAGTCTGAGGAGCAAACCCCGCACGAAATGTGGGGTTTTGTATTTGAATGAACTGGCAGGTTTATATACTTTATTCTCCAAAGCTGGATCGATATTATACGGGTTGTACATCCGACCTTGATTTAAGAATAGAAAAACATAGAAATCATTTTTTCGGCAATACAGTATTTACGACTAAAGCTGACGACTGGGAAATTTTTTTGACAATGATATGCAACGGGGGCAACGGGGAAAAGCAGGCAAAGTCAGTTGAGCTCCATATCAAAAAAATGAAGAGCAAAAAGTACATTGAAAATTTGAAGGCATTTCCGGAGATGGTTGAAAATTGCTTCTTACTCAGCAAGTGATTGAACTCTTATGAGGCCCTTCAACTAATAGCATGACTAAAATCCAGTTTATGGAGAGTACGATCAGCAGAGTACAATTTTTCTTGCCTTTTTTCTGGCGTCAGACAGTTTATTACAATTATACCACTAAGTTCTAAATCATTTACAATTACAGTTGAACGCGAAGAATTTAGTCGTTTATTTAATAGCCAAGCCTCAGCATGTCCGCGTATTCATTGGGTAGTGGACTTTTCTCGACCCCTTTTGCAGCCTTTTCCACATCATATTCGAATCGGATAAACTCAACTTGAATAGCATCTTTGTTCAAAATACTGCTGTCCGGGTTTATCGTCAGCATTACATAACAACCATTTGGATTTTTGTCTTTCGGCTTTCCCACAGAACCAATATTTATAGCATGCCGAAAATGTTGATCGTTTCCAGGCTCAGAAGGAAGAATTCTGTGATAAGGTTTATGTGTATGTCCGAAACACATGATGTCAGCATCCGCTTGCTCCATTATTCTTAACAGACTTTTTTCATCCCGGTCCTCAAACAGATATTCATTTATTTTTCTTGGACTACCGTGTACTAAAAGCAAATTCAGTTTGTCGTTATTCAACTGAAATTCTACACGGATGTGTGAGGGTAACGTTCTGAGATATCTTCTTTCGTCAGGTTTTACTAATGAGTTTGTATACGAAATGGAAATTTTACCCATGTCTTTTTCCGTTTCTGTTTTGTATGCGCACCCGCATTCATCGCTCATTAACCCAATTCCCTGGTCATAGTTGCCGGCAATAGTAGGTATTCCCCTTTTCCGGATTTCATTAATCACTTCATTTGGCCAAACGTTGTAGCCTACCAGGTCTCCTAAACAATAAACCGCATCAGCATTTCTGGTTTCCAGGTCTGCAAAAAAAGCTTGCAAGGCAGGGAGGTTTGCATGTATATCGCTGAACAATGCAATTTTCATTGGAATAATTTTTATGCGTTCTGTAATTTGTTTATTGGATAATATTTTCTTTTAAACCAATAGGCAACGTTAACGAGGGAGATTAACGCGGGTACTTCAACCAAAGGGCCAATCACACCTGCAAATGCTTGTCCGCTGTTTATTCCAAAAACTCCAATGGCAACAGCGATAGCCAATTCAAAATTATTTCCCGCAGCAGTAAAAGCAATCGAAGTGTTCACTGAATAATCGGCTCCGAGCCTCTTACCCATATACAGGCTGATCAAAAACATTATTGCAAAATAGATTGCCAGCGGGACCGCAATCCGGACTACATCCAATGGGAGCTGTACAATTACTTTACCCTTCAAACTAAACATCACTATTATAGTAAATAGTAATGCAATTAAGGTTACTGGCGAAATCAAGCGGATAAAATGCTCATTGTACCAATCAGGTCCTTTTAACCGGATTAAAGTGTACCTGACAACAAAACCCGATATAAATGGAATTCCTAAATATATGGCAACACTTTCAGCAATTTGTCCGATCGAAATATTAATTGTTGTCGACCGTAAACCGAATAAAGGAGGTAAAACGGTAATGAAGATATATGCGTAAAAACTATACAACAGAACCTGAAAAATGCTGTTCATTGCTACAAGGCCGGCTGCATATTCCCGGCTCCCGCCCGCAAGCTCATTCCAGACAATTACCATTGCAATGCAGCGAGCAAGACCAATCAGAATCAGTCCTATCATGTATTCCGGGTATCCGCTTAAAAAAGTGATTGCCAGGAGAAACATCAGGATCGGTCCAATAACCCAATTCAGCAACAAAGACATCCTTAAAATCTTTGCGTCTTTAAATACTTCCTTAAGCGTTTCAAATTTCACTTTTGCAAATGGTGGAAACATCATCAGGATTAATCCTATCGCTAAAGGAATATTGGTTGATCCGCTCGAAAAGGAATTAATAAAATCTCCGGAATCTGGAATGTAATAGCCAATGCCAACTCCAATTAACATCGCCATGAATATCCATACTGTTAAGTATCTATCGACAAAGCCAAGTCTTTTCCTTCCGTTAGCAGGGGCGCAATTATTTGCTGACATAAGATTATATCTGCTTTGCAGTACTGATTTCAATTGCCGGCGTCTGACGGTTTTTTTCTAGACTCCACATTTGTGAACTGGTAAAAGACTCCTGACCACATTTGTAATTGTTAACCATTTCTTTGCCATCTACGGAAAAAGAAGTTTGGCAATAGTCGACACAACATTGCGCCTCTGATGCAGTTGTTTGATAATTGTTATTCATGATTTAAGTTTTTACGTATTTGAGAATGAGGTAATCCTGATTAATTGCAGCAACCGGGTTCGCAGCAACTTTTGTCTTGCGTCTTTTCAGCATAAACAGTTATACTGGTTATACCGGTACCGCTATTTCTGAATTCCTGAATTTCTGTTTCTGTCAAATAATTTCTAAGAATATCATCCGGGATACGTATAGCCTTATTTTTTTGAACCAGGATATTTTTAAATCCATTTTCCTCAATCAATTCCAGATACACTTCCTTTTGAATTGCACCCGATACGCAACCCGCGTACATTTCTGCAGCTTCTTTTATCTTTTCTGGCAAGGGACCATCAAGGACGATATCGGAAATTGAAAAATGTCCCCCGGATTTCAGAACCCGGAAAATGTCTTTTATCACTGCATCTTTGTTTGGCACCAAGTTCAGGACGCAATTACTTACAATCACATCAGCGGTATTAGCGGATACTGGCATATTTTCAATATCTCCCTGCCTGAATTCTACATTGTGAAATCCTCTCTTTTCTGCGTTTATACGTGCTCTTTCAATCATTGCAGGTGTAAAATCAATCCCAATAACTTTTCCTGTTTCTCCGGTCTCATGTCGTGCAATAAAAGCATCATTACCGGCTCCGCTTCCCAGGTCAATTACTACGTCTCCTTTTTTAATCCTGGCATACTGTGTAGGTAATCCGCATCCCAACCCTAAGTCTGCATCTGGGTTGTATCCTTCCATTGTTGAATAATCATCTGACATAATATTGTAAACCTCGTCACTGCAGCATCCGGACCCGCAACAGGAGCTTTGATTTGTTTCTTTGTCCTGGCGTGCTATTTCTGAATATTTCTGCTTTACCATATCCTTTAATTGTTCCTGAGTTTGCATTGTTCGTTATTTTAAATGTTAATCGAAATATTACGATGAATCCGTGCAAAAAAAAGGTTTAACAACCTTTACATCCTTTGTAGCTGTCAAACAATTGATTAATCCAGATTTGCGCCTGTTTCCATTCCTTTTCGTCAATGCAATAGCACACCTTCACTCCTTCTATTTCTCCCGTGATTAATCCAGCCTCCTTTAGTTCTTTCAAATGCTGTGAAACGGTACTTTGCGAAAGAGGTAATTCATCAACGATGTCCCCGCATACACAAGACTTTTGTTTAGCCAGGTAATTAAGGATTGCTATTCTGGCCGGATGGCCTAAAGCCTTTCCATACTTTGCCAGTTTGTTTTCCTTCGCGTTAAATACTTCCGTTTTTGTTGCTCCCATATCTATCGCAATATTACGATATATATTTTTGAATTGCCAAATTTTTTTTGAGTTGTTTTAGTTCCGCTCCAATTACCAGCGGAGTTTAAAGCCCACTTGCCTGAATCATGGGTAGAAATCGTTCGGATTCCTGTCAGGGACAGTAGCGGGCGTACAAAAAAATATAGGATCTTTTGTAAACCTTGGGTTCAAAATCCTGGACTTTATTGCTTATTTCGATTCAGTCTCCATTTTTACCAAACCTTAAAAATCTCCCTGCTTCCTGAGACATACATTTCATTCATGTCTTTAAACTTCTCCATCACCTTTTTCTCTTCTTCGCTCTCGCCCATTGACTTCATACCTTCCTCATATGAAGCAAGGTTTTCAAAACTGGAAGCAATAATGACACGGTGATACTGCCCTGTCATATCAGTCATTACGGTAACATTTTTTTGTGGTGCAACGTCGGCCCTTTCTTTAAAAAGTTTTGCAATTTTGGATGCATTGCCTGGCTTACAAATAAAAATGTCATGAACAACAATCATAAAATATATTTTAGTTGACAATCAATCGATGACAAATAAAGTTACTTAAAAGCAATTCGAATGAATTCAATAAGACGGGACGAACCCTGATGCACAATTCATAAAATAGTCAAAAGTCAGATCATCTTAAGGATATACAAAGAAATAATCATTATTAAATGTTGAATAAGCTTGTAAAAAGGTAAATTCAAGTCTTCTTTTATGAACAGCAATGCCTTATATTTTTTCGGTTACCTGGGCGTCTTCAACGGACTGATCTTAAGTATTTACTTTTTTTTCTTTACCGCCAAAAAACACTTATCTGCATATCTTTTTGGCGCCTTGTTACTGATGTTAACCATCAGGATCTGGAAATCGGTGGCATATTTTTTTGACTACAACCTGTCCAAAACATATCTGCAGATCGGGTTGACCGCCTGCTTTTTCATCGGTCCATTTCTTTATTTTTTTACAAAGGCAGAAACAGCGCAGATCCGCAAAATTCCGAGGAGCTGGATACAACAAATCCTGTTTTGCCTGATCGCTATTTTAACCGTCGGCGCTATATTTCCTTATCAAAGCTCCGCTCCGGTATGGGGGCATTACATCATACCTGCTATCTACATGCAATGGGGAATATATGTCGCTGCTTCATTGTTATTAATAATTCCGGTCCTGAAAAGGATCACAAAAAAAGAACCGGTTAAACCGCATGAGAAATGGGTGCTGGCCATTTGTGCATTGGTTTCGATTATTTATGCCTGTTATATCTGGTCATTCTTCAACCTCACGAAAGGAAGTTATATCAATGGAGCTATATGGTTTTCGCTGGCGATCTATCTCGTTGTATTTGCATTGCTTTATCGCAAAAAAACAAATGACCTGTTTTTTGAAAACACCAGGAAATATATTGATAAGAAACTTGACCAAACGGAAGCAGAAAGAATGATTGGTCGGCTGCAAAAAGCAATGATTGAAAAAGAACTTTTC
This sequence comes from Pollutibacter soli, assembly GCA_029269725.1. GTDB lineage: Bacteria > Bacteroidota > Bacteroidia > Chitinophagales > Chitinophagaceae > Pollutibacter > Pollutibacter soli. The sequence continues at coordinate 323,498 of JARJHS010000002.1, forward strand.
AAAAACCCTAATTTGAAAGTAAATGATCTCGCTAAAGAGATCAATATTTCCGGTGCACAGTTATCTCAGTTACTCAACGACAACTGCGAAAAAAGCTTTACGGTTTTCGTGAACGAGTACCGTATTAACGAAGCATGCAGGATCTTGTCTGAAAATTCAAACCTCACCATTGAAGCAATTGGTGAAGAAGTCGGATTCAATTCGAAGTCCACATTTTTCGCCACGTTTAAAAAAATCCGCGGCCTTACACCCAGCGCCTTTCAGCAGTCAATGAGTACAGATTTATAAATCCGTACTACGAATTAACGTATCTAAGACCTTCATTTTTAAACTATTATGGATTTTTGACAGCAATCGGGAAACCTCCTGATCTGGTCATTCCAAATATTTTAAAATGAAAAAAATAACCATCATTGTTGTCCTGCTTGCAAGCTTTATCTCTGCGTTTTCTCAGAATACGAACAGCGAAAGACAATTAATTGAAGAGGTCATCCAGCTTTATTTTGATGGCTGGGCGACTGGCGATACGACCAAAGTAGGCAAGGCAATGCATCACTCTTGTCGTTTGAAAAACTACCGGGATGGCAAATTCGTTGAGTACTCTAGGAGTCAATACCTGGCTCTTTTCAAACCACATCCGAGTCCGAAAAACCTCACTACACGCATAGTTTCGCTCGATATCACCAACAACATGGGCAGCGCGAAAGTAGAGTTGAATATGGAACGAATTCTTTTTACAGACTATTTCAACCTGATGAAAACGGCTGAGGGTTGGATGATTGCCGATAAAATATCTACAGCAACGCCACACAGGGTCATTGATATAAATACAATAAAGCCTGCAAAGGAAATCATCATGCAGGGGTTGAACAGGCCCTGGAGCATTGCATTTTTATCTGATGATTCTGCCCTGGTGTCGGAAAAAGATGGTGACCTGGTTAGGATTAATCTCTTCAATAAAGAAAAAACAAAGATTAAAAATTTCCCCTCTGATATGGCGGGCGAACAGACGGGTTTTGGCGACAATACAGGAAAGTTTGATGTGGTAATCGATCCTGATTTTAAAAGGAACAAATTTGTATACGTAGCCTATGCTGCAAAAAAAGATACATTAAGAACCACGAAAATTATACGCGCGATCCTGCAAAATGATTCTTTACTGCATGTAAAAACACTGTTCATTGCGGAGCCATACACCCGAGAACATTTTCATTTCGGAGGCGGGATGGTTTTCGGAAAAGATGGTAAACTTTATTTCACTATCGGCGAACGTTTGTTTACAGAAAAAGATCAGCCTGAAATTCCAATTGCACAAAACCTGGAAGATAAAAGAGGAAAAATTTACAGGATCAATCCCGATGGTACGATACCAAATGATAATCCGGATTTTGGCTCAAGAGCCCCAAAGGGATTATACGCAGTTGGTATAAGAGCTGCACAAGGTCTTGCGCTGGATACCAGTAACGGAAAAATATGGTTCACGGAACATGGTACTCACCAGGGGGACGAGATCAATATCCTGAAACCAAAAGCGAATTATGGCTGGCCGATGAAAACCACGGGAAAATATCGTTATGCAGAGTTTGCGCCGAACCTAATTCCTGGAAATGTTTACACTGATCCTGTATGGTCCTGGCTGCAAACAGTTGCTCCCTCTGGTTTGCATTTTTATTCGGGGACTGAATTTGGTGCATGGAACAACAATCTGATCGTTGGAGGATTATCCAGAGGAAGTTTATGGCGAATGGTGATAGAAGGGGAAAGAATTAAAAGAGCTGAAGAGCTTTTTACTGATGATCGCGTGCGCATTAGAAAGATTGCACAAAGTCCTGCAGGTAAGTTGTATATCTTGACAGATGAAGTGGATGGGAAACTGATACGGGTAAGGAATGATGCGTTCTGAAAAGTCACACAGGAGGGAATTCTCTGATTTCGTACTCCCTCTTTCACATCAAGGGAGGTAAATTTTCGTTCCTGCCTTTCAGTCGGAAATAAATAAAAGATGGTCTGTTGCAGTAATCCCACAGTGGCTCATTATTTCGCAAACTTCACAACAAATTCCCTCACCTGGTAAGCACTCCGCGCTGGTTTCTTTTCGCCTGGCACTATTAGTCTGAAAGGTCCCTTGTCAACGGGCAAAGGATTACCTCCTGTAGTATCTGCAAGAATAATCACTCTATCGGTAAAACTACTATCGATTTCTGCAAGCGAAAATAAAACTTCATAATTGTCCGCGCATTTTACGATCAGATATTTCGCCAGGTTTTCACCCCGTAATGCCGATCCTGTACTTACACCCGCAAGTCCAAGCAAATCCTGTAGCGAAACACCCCTGTAGTTTACATTTTTTCCACCACGATCTGTGAGTACCGCAGTCACATGTTTCATTTTAGAAACTTGCTCTGCAGTTAAAACAATTTGTTTTTCAACCTGCCCGCTGATCTTCAGTGTTCCTTTTGCTGGCGTCTGACTCTGTAAATGGAAATTTGAAAAACCGATGATCAAAAAAATCCCTGCAATGTATTTAAAAGTCATAGACTTTATTTTGAAAATGGATTTGAAAAATTTTTATTACTAATGAATGAGGAGTCCGTAAGCATATGAAGAAATGCAAGAATATCTTTCTTTTCATTATTCGTGAGTCCGAGTTGCTTGCCATTTAGTTCATTTGATCTGTTCCGTAGAAAAGGACTTGTCAGGATATTATTGCTCACGTGTTCATTGTAATGATCTACTACTTCTTCCAGTGTGTTGAATCTTCCATCATGCATATATGGTGCAGTCAGTGCAATGTTCCGCAATGTAGCCACCCTGAACCGACCACGATCGAAATCATTTCCTGTGAACAGCTCACGACCACGATCAGATGGTATACTATCGAGGCCATTATTCTGAAAAAGTTCAGTATATGTTTTTGGTCCGCCGTGACAGTGAGCGCAATCTGCTCCTCTCATGCCTTTTATCGGGTCGGGTGCGGCATAAAATAATGCAATACCATTGAGTTCAGATACTGTAGGCTTATACTCTCCGCGAAGGTATTTGTCATAACGTGATTCTGCTGATACGAGTGTTCGTTGAAACTGTGCCAGTGCTTTTACGATCATCGCTTCCTTGATCGTATCCGAGTTAAATGCTTTTTTGAAGAGGGAAGGGTATGCTTGTTTCTTGCGGAGCTTCTTAGCAGAAATCTGCAGCGACTGACCCATTTCATGCGGGTCCGTCAAAGGTGTTTTTGCCTGCTCTTCAAGACCAGCAGCTCTCCCGTCCCAGAAAAAATTTCGTACCCAAAGAAGATTGGCCAACGACATTGTATTTCTTTTCTGCATTGTACCATCTACACCTGTACTGAATTTTTTCCCATCGGTAAAAGACAGTTGCTGTTGATGACAGGTGGCGCAGGAGATGGTATTGGATTTTGATAGTGACGTTTCATAAAAAAGCATTCTTCCCAATTTCACGCCTGCCTCTGTTGTTGGATTGTCTGCAGGAATAAAAATTCGGTCGCCGAAATAAGAAGGGTATTTTATTTCGTAACCAGGTGCAGGTAAATAACTCAGCAGGCTCATCAAAATGACAAGCAGAATGATTACCCCTATTGCAACTGATGAGCGCGCCATGGATATATCGCTACAATTCAAAAAATAGCTTTATTGTATAACTATTTATAAGCCAGAGTTTATGGAAATAAAGATCGTTATATTTTCAGATATATAACGATAGCTCAGAAACAGGAATGATCCAGAGAAGGATGATCAGGGCTTTTTTATCTGATCGGTTTCTTTTTTAAGGAAATCAGCAAACCGTTTTCGCATAGAAGTATGATAAGCGATCATTTGTTTTGCTTCAGGAGTAATTTCTGACCCGCCGCCTTCTTCTCCACCAACATGAAGGATTACAAAAGGTTTGGCACTCTTCGTGTTTAAAGAATTTACAATTTTTAAGGCTTTTTTATAAGACATATTCATCTCTTTGGCAGCTTTATTCAGTGAACCAGTGCTTTCGATTTTTTCAAGCAACTCCACAGGACCGGGACCGAAATATTTTTCTCCTTCAAATTCAATCCAGAGTTTGCCTTCAACTTTGTAACCTGATTTTTTTTTGAGGATTTTGCTGATAGATGCTTTTGCCATTGGTATGAACTTTATGTCTGCCTAAGTTCACCTTTTTTAAAGTAAATTCAATGGGAATACCGGGGTTTTCAGTTTACATAGTATAACCGAAAAGAAGACAACTGTCCTTCCCGCGTTTTTTGATAGATGAATTTTCCATTCAGCTTGCTGACATGAAATTGTTTCACTTCATGAACGGGTTTACTGAGTATAGTGGAATCGTCTCCTTTTTGTATGAAAAGGATATACGGCTTTTGCAATCCGGAAGTATCGTCTAATGACGGAATGGTGATCAATGGAGCATCAAGATCAAATTCCAGCGTATAGCTGAAACGAGGAAAGAGCTGCACTACTTTAACTCCGGGATATTGCTGATTGAGGTATTCTGCCGCTTTCGTTCCCCCCTGGTATTGCAATAGATCAGGATAGAAAATCCAGTTTAAAAAAAGATTAACAGCAACCACACCGCAAATACTCTTCGTAATCATTTTTTCCTTCCACCTTTCTTTCCATCCTGCTGAGATATAAAATGCTGCAAAAAACAAAATAACGATGACGAGTAATGCAATCCATGAACTGTGCCCGGGTTTATAAATAAGATACAATCCGGTTACCAGGATGATCATCAGTATCACGAGACCGGTTTGAATTCTATTGAATATCCTGAGCGATTTTATATGATGAAGCCGGAAGAGATAATCTGCTGTGATGATCGCAAAAAAAGGAAAAACGATATTCATATAGTGTGGAAGCTGAAAGCTGGATGCACTGAAAAGTAAAAAAGTAGCTAAGGAACCGCAGACTGTATACCATTCACCGTTTTCTTTTTTCTGAATACCATCTTTAATCTTTCTGAAAATAGCAACGTAAAACAAAATCGACCATGGGAGAAATGCCCATAATGTCGTGTGCAGAAAAAATGTTGGATCACCTTTCCCTTTAATCGGACCCGTATTGAAGAAACGACCGAACTGGCTGTCCCAGAAAAAGAATTTTAATCCCGATACATTTTGCTGACCGAAAACAGTTTTCTCCGGGTGCAGGTCAAACTGATAGTAGAGAGAATATAGTTCCGGGATGATCATGATCAGAATCAAAACGATTGCAACCAGCCAGCGCCAGTGGAATACATTTTTCCAATCTCCTTTGATCACCAGGTGCCCTCCGATAGCAGCTGCTATCGGAATTAACGCAAACATCCCTTTGGTCATCACTGCACATGCAGCAAAAAATGAAGCCAGGATAAGTTGGACAAAGATTTTGGTTTCAATGACACGATAAAAATGAAAGACAGCAGCCATGATGAGTGCAGTCAGATATGGTTCTGCACGAACATCAGTATTGGAAAGAATAATGTGTTGTGCAGTTAGTAATATCAGAACAGACCAAAGTGCGACAGTCGTGTTATACAATTTTTTCGCAAAAGCATAAGTGTACCAGGCGCCTCCCAACAGAAAAAGAATTGCCGGTAACTTATAACTCCAGTAACTAATACCGAATATTTTAAAGGAAACTGCTGTTATCCAGAATGGAAAATGAGGTTTATCAAGCCAGTCAGTGCCATTACCAAAAAGCTCCAGCCAGTTGCCACTCATCGCTATCTTTTTTGAGATGGCAGCATAAAGAGAACCATCGGGGCCGATAATGATCAGGAATAAACCTGAGAAATTCACCGCAATGGCCAGAAACAGTAAAAACCGGTAAAGACTCTTATCTGAAATTTGCATGACGTACAACGTTTAACGTTCAACGCTAAACGTTGAACCAGCCTTTTTCAAACCCGATATATATGCCATCAGCTCTTATTTCAACAGGATAGATTTTCAGATAGTATCCTTCGCCACTCACGTTTCTGCCATTAGTCATATTGAATTTATACCGGTGTAGCGGACAAACGATATTACCCTGTACATCGATATAACCATTGGAAAGATATCCACCTGCATGCGGGCATTTTGCAGGGAAAGCAAAAATTTTATCGTTGTATTTAGCGAGGCAAACCGATTTGCTGTTTACATGGATTTCACACAGGCCGCCGGAATCGGTTAAGGGTAATTCTTCCGCAGATGATGCAATGCGAAACCAATTGTACTTTTTGCCTTCCATGATCAGAACTGGAACTCCGTTTTGTATGGGTAACGGATCCTGTACAACTCCCTCACTTTTTCAAGAATGATTTTCCTGAGGTCGTCTATATTTTCACGTTCCGTTGCTGAAATAAAAACTGCATTGCCATTTGTTTCATGCTGCCATCTTTCTTTCAGTTCGCTGATCAGTGTGGCTTTTACCTCCGCATCCAGCCACTCGTCGATATTCATTTTTTCATACTGATCCATTTTGTTGAATACAGTAACGATGGGCTTATCATGGCACTTAAGATCAGCAAGTGTCGCATTCACTACATTGATCTGATCTTCATATTGCGGATGGGAAACGTCAACCACATGAAGCAACACATCGCTTTCCTTCACCTCGTCGAGCGTGCTCTTAAAACTTTCAACAAGATGGTGAGGTAATTTTCTTATGAATCCAACAGTGTCGCTCAGTAAAAAAGGAGTGTTTTCGAAAACAACTTTTCTTGTGGTGGTATCCAGTGTTGCAAACAATTTGTTTTCGGCCAGTACATCACTTTTGGTGAGCAGGTTCATGATTGTTGATTTGCCAACGTTGGTATATCCAACCAAAGCAACACGAATAAATTCACCCCGATCTTTTCGCTGGGTGAATGCCTGTTTATCAATTTCGGCCAGCCGTCGACGTAATAATGAAATTTTTTCTCTTACGATTCGACGGTCAGTTTCAATTTCTGTTTCACCCGGGCCCCTTGTACCGATTCCACCTCCCAGCCTTTCCAGGTGTTTCCACATACCTCTGAGTCGCGGCAGAATATACTGATATTGAGCCAGTTCAACCTGCGCTTTTGCCTGTGCTGTTTTTGCACGACGGGCAAAAATGTCCAGGATAAGATCGCTTCTGTCGATCGTTTTAATATCCAGCGCCTTTTCAATATTAGTGATCTGTGCTCCGGAAAGCTCGTCATCAAAAATGATTACGCGGATATCACGACCCTGGACATACTGCCTGATCTCTTCGAGCTTTCCTTTGCCGATATATGTTTTGCTGTCGGGATGTTGAAGTCTCTGAATGAATCTCCGGGAGGTCTGAGCGCCGGCAGTCTCTGCCAGAAAAGACAGCTCATCAAGATATTCTTCTACCTGCCTGTCTGTTTGATTCTTGTGGATGACACCCACAAGAACCGCTTTTTCCTGATCCTGGATTTGTTTTCTTTCAATCAATGCGTCTGTTTCAGTTTTTCAAATATAACACCTGGCAGGTCTAAAACCTCCCAGGTCTTAGACCTGCCAGGTTCATTTTCTTTCAGAACGCTGCCGGTTTTGCTTCCTCGAAGATGACTTGAGAATAAACAATATACTTTCTGTACTAGGAACCGCTTGTTCTGACTGCAAATCATATAACCAACCTGGGAGGTCTTAGACCTCCCAGGTTTAATACACCTGCCAGGTTTAAAGTCCGCTTAAAGTCAGGCCGATTGACCAGGGCTTTACGGCAGGCCCCGTACCTTCTTTGAAATAGTTTGTCAGGGTATATTGACCAAAAACAGTGACGTTGCCATATCCCACGCGCAGATGTGCCGCTACACGACTATTCTGAAAATATTTTGTTTCTTTTTCTTTATAGATATAACCTGAATTGCCCTGTGCATCACGGTCAATCTTCGCTTTTACCTTACCGTCAACCAACAATCCTACTTTAACGCCCAATGCCATCTTAAAACCTTTATTCATATTCTCAGGATTTGTTGAATAACGAAGTTCAAGGGGTATTTCCAGATAGCCTGTCTGTAACTTCAGTTTCTTGTATTGAGTAATGGTATCCTTTCTGATAGTTACTGCACTGCCGCTTTTAATATCTACAAGCGTCTTTTTGAAGAAGATATTATCGGATCCATACCCGGCACCCAGGCCAACACTAAAGCGCGGATTTAACTTGAATGGGAAATCAAAAAAGAAATAGATATTAAAAGTTCTGGAAAATCCGCCAATATTTATAGTATCCGGAACTTTCGCCCAGCCTGCATAACCAAACTGAATCATCAGGTGATCAGCAGAGCGCTGACTGAGATCGATTTTACTCCAGTCTTTTTTTGCTGGCTTAGCTGCGGGTAAGGAATCAAGCTGCTGTGCATTTGCAGTGGTGAAGAAAGCTAATAAAAGAAAAGCCAATAAGCAATGCTTCATATTTCTGGTTGAGGGGCAAATGTATTTTGCCACCGGTTAATGAAAGGTTAAGGTTAAAAAAAAGCCCACAGTGTTGACCGTGAGCAGGTAATATTCTAACCCACCTGAAGTAGAAATTGTGGACCCACCTGGGCTTGAACCAGGGACCCCCTGATTATGAGTCAGGTGCTCTAACCAACTGAGCTATAGGTCCGGAAAAAGAATTCAGAAGTACCGTTTTCTTTTTCAGGCAGCAAAAATAGCAGTTTTTTGCTTCCGTTCATTCCTTAACCCGGCATATTCTTCAAGTCGCGTCAATGCTTAATTTCGGGGCATGAATTCAACTATTCATCCGGTTAATGCGGTCATCTTCGATCTCGGCGGTGTTTTAATCAATCTCGCACCCGATCGTACCCGCCAGGCATTTATCGACCTGGGCATTCCTCATTTTGATCAGCTATTCACCGTCTTTAAAGCGACACCACTATTTGATAAACTGGAAACAGGTCACACGGAGATAGAAGAATTCATTACCAGCCTGCGAAAAGAATCCGGAACAACCCTGAGTAACACAGAAATTGTTGGCGCATGGAACGCAATGCTGCTGGATTTCAGAATTGAAAGTCTGAATTTCATTCATGAGCTGAAAAAGAAAATGCCGGTATTTCTTTTCTCTAATACCAATCGGATACATTATGAATCTTTCTCTCAGACATTTAAAAAAGAATCTGCATATCCTGACCTGGATGATTTTTTTACAAAGGCATACTATTCACACGATATCGGTTTTCGCAAGCCACATCCGGAAGGGTTTCAGTATATATTGGAGGAACAGCAACTCAATCCTGTGACGACCCTTTTTGTTGATGATAATGCGGACAACATTAAAGGAGCGACTTCGGTTGGATTACAAACACATCTTTTATTGCCAGAGGAAAGTATTGAATCGGTGTTTGATTATTTATTGAAGTGAGTTTGAATAGTTAGTTGTTTATGGGCAGTTGTCTGAACTAATACAGTGCTATTAATACGGTTGGTAAAACGTATAACGTTAAACGTTCAACGTTCAACCATCCGGACTTCCTGCTTTATTTGACCTCTTCGAAATCAAGATAGTCTCCCACTTTTGAATTGCCGGAAGAATTTTTCTGTGAAGTATTTTGTTGTGGAGTTGCCTCAGGATATCCACCACCATGTTGCTGTTGCTGCATACGTTCCTGTATGTCGCGGAATTGTCGCTTGACCTGCCTGGTGGTTTTGAAAACAGGAATTACAAAGCCGACAATAAAACGGTATCCGAGATAAACAAGGAATGCGTAAAAAATATATCGAATGATCATGGTCAAACAAATTTAACTTCTTTGGGAATTGATAGATGTTAAAGCATTTTAATAATGGACTAAAAAAGATAAGGGCGGACATTTGATGTTGAGTGGAAAAAATTCAATGCGGTTGCATTCTGCATCGAAGATGATATTTCCTTAGGTCGCTCTAGGCGAATATTTTTTTTTTAATTGAATAACTTCTACATTTGCACTGGATAAATGATCAGCAAGAAGGGAACGGAGCCGTTCCCTTCTTTGTTTCCCGGATATGAGCAACGACCAGCAAATAACAACTTTAGCGGATTGGGTGAATCAGATTTTAGCAGCGGACCCGGCTTTTTTTCTTGTGGATATCAAGATTAAACCGGTAAATAATATCCGTGTTTATGTTGATGGTGACCAGGGAATAACTATTGAAAAATGCATCAGTATCAACAGAGCGCTGTATAAAACCATCAGTGAAAGCGGTCTTTTCCCAGGTGACGATTTTTCTCTCGAGGTTTCTTCCCCTGGCCTTGATGAACCTTTAAAGATGCATCGGCAATACGTGAAAAACTCCGGAAGAACCGTAGAAGTGATCCAGAATGATGGAAAAAGAGTGGAAGGATTGCTGAAACAGGTGGAAGACAGCAGGATTTTTGTAGTGGAAGAAAAGGGCAAAAACAAAAAAAAGGAAGTGGTGGAACACATCATTCCATTTGATCAAATAAAAACAACTAAAATTCAGATCGTTTTCTAAAAACCCTGTCCGCCGCGGCGGACCAGGTCAAATGAAAGTGTTATGGCAAGTATAAACCTTATCGAATCCTTCCAGGATTTTAAAGATGCAGAAAACATCGACCGCCCCACAATGATGAAAGTGCTGGAAGATGTTTTTAAAACGCTGCTGCGGAAAAAATACGGTTCGGATGAAAATTTCGACGTAATCGTGAATACAGAAAAAGGTGACCTTGAAATCGTTCGCAGACGTACGATCGTTGACGATGGCGAAGTTCAGGACCCCTTAGCTGAGATTGCCTACAGCGACGCAATTAAAATCGAGCCTGACTATGAAGTGGGTGAGGATTTGTACGAAGAGGTTGAAATTCAGGACTTTGGAAGGAGGGCAATACTCGCCGCCAAACAAACCCTCGCCAGCCGTATCGGCGATCTGAAAAAGAACAGCCTGGTTAAGAAGTATGGTGACCGCATCGGTGAAATCATCAGCGCTGAAGTATACCAGGTATGGAAGAAAGAAGTGTTATTACTTGATGAAGATGGAAATGAATTGATTCTTCCGAAATCTGAACAAATACCTTCCGATTATTTCAAGAAAGGAGAGAATATCCGTGCAGTGGTAAAGAAAGTAGAGATGAAAAATAACAGCCCGGTAATCATTCTATCCCGTACACATCCTTCTTTCCTGGCGAAATTGCTGGAGATTGAAGTACCTGAAATTTTTGACGGTCTGATTGTGATCCGCAAAATCGTTCGTGAACCGGGCGAAAGAGCTAAGGTGGCAGTAGAAAGCTATGACGACAGGATCGACCCGGTGGGTGCCTGCGTGGGTATGAAAGGAAGCAGGATCCACGGAATAGTGAGAGAATTGAAAAATGAAAATATCGACGTAATCAACTGGACCAATAATATTCAGTTATTGATTCAACGATCGCTGACCCCAGCCAAGATCAGCCGCATGAACCTCGATAATGAGAACAAAACTGCAGAAGTATTTGTGTCTCCCGAACAGGTTTCGCTGGCTATCGGAAAGCGTGGTGTGAATATCAAACTCGCAGAAGATCTGACAGGGTACGATATTGATGTATACAGGGATAACGAAGGAGAAGAAGACGATTACGATATCGATCTTGATGAATTCAGCGATGAGATCGAACCATGGGTAATCGAGGAACTGAAGAAAATCGGTTGCGACACTGCCAGAAGCGTGTTGGTACTCACCCAGGAAGAACTGGAAAGAAGGACAGACCTGGAAAAAGAAACAATTATTGAACTTAGAAAAGTATTAGAAGCAGAATTTCAGAAAGGATAACAAGGAAAGATGGGTTACATCCCGGGAGGAATGGTATTTATTGTTATCGAAATATTTTAAACTTAAGCGACAAAGCTTTAGGAGAATAAATGTCAGAAACAAACATCAGATTAATGGCTGCGGCCAAGGAATTCAACATCGGTAAGGATACCCTTGTGGATTTCCTGGCAACCAAAGGATTCAGCAGGGACGACCTGAAGCCGACCTCTAAACTGACGGAAGATATGTACCGCTCTCTGGTACAGGAATTCGCTCAGGACAAGGCGGCTAAGGCGAAAAGTGATGCTATTGAAATTCCGAAAGGAAATATCATTGAAGCAAAGAAAAAACGTGATGAGGAAGAGATCACTTTTAAGAAAGAGATAAAGAAGAAAAGTACAGAGAAGGAAGTTACTGCTCCTGTTGAAGAGACAGTTGTTGTAAAAGAAGAAGTTCCGGAAGAAGTTGCTGCGGTTGCTCCTGCGGAAGTAGTAAGATTGGACGCACCTGAACTTGAGGGTCCGAAAGTGTTGGATAAAATTGACCTTAGTGCAATTGACTCCTCCACCCGACCTAAAAAGGCTATTACCAAGAAGCCGGTAGAAGAAAAAGAAGAGGAATTGCCTGTTGAAGAAATAGAAGAAGAAGCAGCAGCACCGGTAGTGGAGGAATTAGTGGAAGAAGAGCCGGTGGTTCAGGAAATAGCAGAGCCTGAAGTAGAAAAGATCAAGATAGAAGCACCTGAACTTGAGGGACCCAAAATCATCGGCAAGATTGAATTGCCGGTGGAAGTGGAAAACCGTTCAAGGCCGATGGATGAGAAACGCAAAAGAAAGCGTATTCCTATCGAAAAGAAAGAACAACCGCAGGCTAACAAGCCAAGAGCTGTTATTCAGAAAAACATTGGTGGACAGGGTGGTCATGGAAATCGTCCTCCGCAACATGGCGGTGCTCCTCAGCGCCAGGGCCCGCGTATCCAGGCTACTAAGGTTGTGCGTCGTGAAGTAAAAGAAATCGACTCAAAAGAAATTCAGAATAAGATCAGGGAAACACAGGCCAAACTTGCCGGGACAGGCGGCCGTGGTAAGAGCCTGAAAGCCAAATATCGTCGTGCTAAACGCGATGAAATGGCAGAGCAGATGGGCGATGGCGAAGGAGACAACAAATTGCAGCTGACAGAATTTATCAGTGTGAGCGAGCTCGCGAGCCTGATGGATGTAAGCTTTGCTGATGTTATCAGCAAATGTATGAGCCTGGGTATCATGGTTTCCATCAATCAACGCCTGGATGCCGAAGTTATAGAACTGGTAGCCAGTGAGTTTGGTTTTGAAGTGGAATTCATCGACATGGAAAAACAAATGGAGATGGAGGAAACCGAAGAGGAGGATGAAGAAGATGAACTCGAACCACGTTCGCCGATCGTAACGATCATGGGTCACGTTGACCATGGTAAAACATCACTGCTTGACTATATCCGTAATGCAAATGTGGTTGCGGGTGAAGCTGGAGGTATCACTCAGCACATCGGAGCATATAAAGTGGAAGTAAGTAATGGAAAAACCATAACGTTCCTCGATACTCCTGGTCACGAAGCGTTCACAGCGATGCGTGCCCGTGGTGCTAAGGTTACAGATATCGCAGTGATTGTGGTAGCAGCTGATGATGCAGTGATGCCTCAAACCAAAGAGGCTATCAGCCACGCACAGGCTGCCGGCGTGCCGATGATTTTTGCTGTCAACAAAATGGATAAAGAAGGTGCAAACCCTCAGAAAATCTATGAACAGCTGGCGGGGATGAATTTACTCGTTGAAGAATGGGGCGGTAAATACCAGAACCAGGAAATTTCAGCGAAATCCGGGCAGAATGTAGATAAACTTCTTGAGAAAATATTGCTCGAAGCTGAACTGCTGGAATTGAAAGCCAATCCGAACCGGGAGGCAAGTGGTACCGTGGTGGAAGCTTCACTTGATAAGGGTCGCGGTTATGTTGCGACTGTACTGGTACTGAATGGTACCTTACAACCAGGTGACCTCGTGGTAAGTGGTCAGTATTATGGCCGCGTAAAAGCGATGGTGAACGAGCGCAATAAACGAGAGGATGAAGCGCCGCCAACTACACCGGTATTGATTTTGGGATTGAACGGTGCTCCACAGGCAGGTGAGAAATTCAAGGTATATGAAGACGAAGCAGAAGCAAAAGAAATTGCCAATCGTCGTGCCCAGATCCTCCGCGAACAGGGTATCCGCACTAAGAAACATATCACACTGGATGAAATCGGCCGTCGTCTGGCCCTTGGTAACTTCAAGGAACTGAATATCATCATTAAAGGTGATGTGGATGGATCTGTTGAAGCATTAAGTGATTCCTTGCAGAAACTTTCTACTGAAGAAATCGCGGTTAATGTGGTTCACAAAGCGGTGGGTCAGATTACCGAGAGTGATGTACTGCTTGCGACTGCATCGGATGCAATCATCGTCGGATTTAACGTTCGTCCTTCCAGCCAGGCCAATAAACTTGCTGAAACTGAAGGAGTTCAGATCAAGTTGTACTCTATCATTTACAACGCTATCGAAGAGGTAAAGAGTGCGATGGAAGGGATGATGGAGCCGAAGATCCAGGAGAAGATCGTTGCCAATGTGGAAGTTCGCGAAGTATACAAGTTTGATAAAGCAACTGTCGCCGGATGCCAGGTTACCGAAGGAAAAATTTCCAGGAACAATAAGATCCGAGTTATCAGGGATGGTATCGTGGAATTTCCGAAAGGTGAAGGCCAGGCGGGTGAACTGGGCAGCTTGAAACGCTTCAAAGATGATGTGAAGGAAGTGGGCCCGGGTCTTGAATGCGGTCTTACGATCAAAAATTTCAATGACATCCGCGTAGGTGATGTGGTGGAGGCTTTTGAAGAGGAAGAAATCAAGCGTACTTTATAATTAGGATAAATTTAGGATTAGAGCTAAAGGTTTCAGTACCTGAAATCAGCAATTTTGGATATGAAAAAGTCAGTACTTCTGTTCCTTGGCCTTTTTGTCTTTATGGGTCTGAAAGCTCAGCAGGCAAGGGTAATCGCAGATAAAATCATTGGTATTGTTGGTGATAAGATCGTACTCAGGTCAGACATCATTAATTATATCGATGATATGAAGCGCCAGGAACGAGAGGTACCGCCAAATGCGGAATGCTTTCTTCTCGAACAGATGATGGCCGATAAGGCACTGATCCTGCAGGCTGAAAAAGATTCCTTACCGATTTCTGATGAAGAAGTGGAAGCAGAGCTTGATCAGCGTATTCGTTATTTTATTTCTCAGTACGGTGGTAAAGAAGCTTTTGAGCAGATTGCCGGTCGTACTGTTTACCAGGTAAAAGAAGATTTTCGCAAATCAATTCGAGAAGGAAGACTTGCCCAGGCAATGCGAAATAGCATTGTATCGAATGTTAAGATTACTCCTACGGAAGTAAAAAATTACTACGAGAAGATTCCGAAAGATTCCTTGCCTTTTTATGAATCAGAACTTGTTGTGGGTCAGATTGTACTATTTCCAAAAGCAGGCCGGGAGCTGGAGAAATTTACACTGGATGAATTAGCTGATATTAAAGCTCAGATTGAATCCGGTAAATCATCTTTTGAAAACATGGTACGTTTGTATTCTGAAGATCCTTCCAAGGTTCAGAATAACGGTCGCATGGAAATGAATAAATCCGATAAACATTGGGATCCTGATTTCAAGAATGCTGCGTTCCGTCTTAAAGAAGGTCAGATTTCACCAGTGGTAAAATCAAAATTCGGGTATCATATCATCAAAATGATCAGTCGTAACGGTGATGATATCGTTGTAGCTCATATACTGAAAACACCTCAGATACTTGATGAAGATATGGCAGCTGCTGTAGCGAAGTTGGATAGTGTCCGTTCCAACCTGATTGCTGGCACTACCACTTTCGGTGAAGCAGTAACAAAGTACAGCGACGAAGAGTACAGTAAAATGACTGCAGGTATCATCCAGGGAAGAGGCGGAAATTTTGTGACTATTGATGAACTGGATAAAGAGTTGGTTACTCAATTGGATAAGTTGAAAGTCGGAGAATTCTCACACCCTATTACATATAAAGACGAACGCGGCAAAACCGGCGTTCGCATCGTTTATCTCCAAAGTCGTACTGAACCACATCGGCAGAATATGAAAGACGACTACAACAAGCTCGCTCAGTTGGCACTTGCTGAAAAGAAAAACGAAGTATTGGAAAAATGGTTCCAGACCAAGATGCCTACTTATTACATTATGGTAGATAAGGAATTCAGTGGTTGTGAAGGTATCCGCAAACAGTTCCCTTCGCTGGCTTCGAATTAAGGTGGTAGACTTTTTGGTGACAAAGGAAAAGTTAATCTGTAAAATCTCCCTCTTCAGCCCTGATTTATACCTCTGCAGTTCAGGCATTTCCTGTTAACTTTGCACTTCTCATTTCAAATCCATGAGTGATGCAATCCAACATGAATGCGGTTTAGCATTCATCAGACTACTAAAGCCGTTTTCCTATTACTTGCAGAAAAGAGGTACTGCGCTCTGGGGGCTGAACAAGCTCTACCTCCTGATGGAAAAGCAACACAACCGTGGACAGGACGGCGCAGGAATTGCGGCAGTCAAACTGAATACCGAACCTGGCTATCCCTTTTTACATCGTCTACGCAGTAATGCAAACCAATCTATTGCGGATATTTTTTCCACCGTTGGAAAGGAGATCCAGGAATTGGAAAAATACCAGCCGGATATTAAAAAACACCCCGGTCTGATGAAAGGAAATCTGCCTTTCATGGGCGAGCTTCTTTTGGGTCATTTGCGCTATGGTACGCAGGGGAAAAACAATGTTGAATTCTGCCATCCTTTTATAAAACGTGATACTATCCCGGCAAGAAATCTGGCACTTGCGGGAAATTTCAACCTGGTAAATAAAGACGAACTGTTTGCTTTAGCGAATATCGAGCCAGGCGAATTTCAGAAACAAAGTGACCTCGCTGCAATGATGGAAGTCGTTCATCATTTCCAGGTGAAAGGTGATGAAGAGAATCCGGGTAATCTTTGTTTATCCGCTGTGCTGAAAAAATCTTTCAAACTTTTTGATGGAGGTTATCATGTTGGTGGAATTCTTGGGAACGGAGATTCATTCCTTATCCGCGATCCGCATGGCATTCGTCCTTCTTATTATTATATCGATGATGAAGTAATCGTTGGTGCTTCAGAAAGATCGGCTATACGTACCTGTTTTAATGTCGGCGAGAACGAAGTAATGGAGCTGATGCCAGGCAATGCATTGATCATTAAAGCAGATGGTTCTTATAAAGTTGAACAGATCCTCGATCCTCAGCCGCGGCGCGCATGTAGCTTTGAAAGAATTTATTTCTCCAGAGGTTCTGATGAAAAGATTTATCGTGAAAGGATTGCGCTCGGCCATCATCTTAGCGGTGCGGTTTTGAAATCCATCAACAATGATCTGAAGCATACCATATTTTCTTTTATCCCTAATACTGCTGAGGTAGCTTTTTATGGCCTGCTAAAAGGTATGGAAGATTACCTGAACAAGATCAAGATTCAGAAGATCATGGCATGGGATAAAAATTTTGACGAAGAGAAGCTTGCGGAGATGGTCAACCGAAGAATCCGCGTGGAGAAGATAGCCATCAAAGATGTAAAAATGCGCACATTCATTACAGAAGATTCAAGTCGTAATGAAATGGTACAGCATGTATACGATATCACGTATGGAACGGTGGAGAAAAATGTTGACACAATCGTTGTGATTGATGATTCCATTGTGCGAGGTACGACACTTAAGGAAAGTATCGTTCGGATGCTGGCGAGGCTTCAACCTAAAAAAATCACCATCGTTTCTTCTGCACCTCAGATCAGATACCCCGATTGTTATGGAATCGATATGAGCAAGATGTATGATTTCATCGCCTTCAGGGCCGCGATTACATTGCTCAGAGAAAGCGGAAGAGAAAGCCTGCTCGATGAGCTTTATGCACGATGCAAAGAGTTGCAGCGCAACAATAACCTTCATTCTGAAAACCTGGTCAAGCATATTTACAAGACCTTCACACCGGAAGAAATTTCCAAAAAAATTGCAGAACTCATTACACCTCCCGATCTGAAAATTCCTGTTGAAGTGATATACCAGACGATTGAAGACCTGCACGATTCCTGTCCGACAAATACTGGCGACTGGTATTTTACCGGAAACTACCCGACGCCAGGCGGAAACCGCGTGGTGAACAAGGCTTTCATGAATTTCATGGAAGGCAAGGACGTGAGAGGTTATTAAGAAGCCAAAGCTGAGCCATGAGTGGCGAATGGTAGTCCTTGAAAGATGGAAGAGTGAAGGCTGAAGTAAAAAAGTCTACCCTAACTCTGAATATTGAATCGATCAGCTTTTTCAATGGCCCGGTACTCCTAAACTATTTTCTCATCACATCTACTGTCCGCCGTCTACTCCTTACCTTCTTTTTTATATCTATTGCCTCCCTACTATTGCGTATTGCCTGGCTGTTGGTTTTTGGCTCAATATTTGCTTATGAATCAGCAGGTTGGACCCGTTTTTATAAATCCTCGTTCCTAATTGACCCGTTTGGTTATTGAATTACAATCGATACCCTGAAAAAACATCGAGACGAAACTTATTAATATTGGTAGGGAAGAACAATTCTTTGTTCTTCTTTTTTATTTTAGGGAACTCAATCCTTGGGAATGAAATCTATACTTCTCATACGTCATGCAAAAAGCAGCTGGGAAAATTTTAGCGTCCCTGATTTTGACCGGCCGTTGAACGACCGGGGGAAAAGGGATGCCCCTATGATTGCAGGCAGGTTGCTGGACAGAAAAGTCAGTATAGACGGTTTTGTTTCCAGTCCCGCAAAACGAGCTAAGAAAACAGCCCAGGCATTTGCGGAAAAATATGGTGTAGATACAGCGAAGATCATCTATGTTGAAAACCTGTATGAAGCAGGACCAGAACAGTTTTTTGAAACGATTGAAAATCTTGACGACAAACTGGAAAACGTCGCCATCTTTTCTCACAACCCTGGAATCACCAGTTTTGCCAACTTAATGGAGGTTGCAAAAATCGACGAAATGCCTACCTGCAGCGTATTTGCCGTACGCGTTCAGAGTAAGACGTGGAAGGAATTTCGTAACGCCTCAAAAGAGTTCTGGTTTTTTGAATACCCGAAAAAAACCGACGCATAAAAAAACCGGCGGAGTTTTAGTCGGCCGGTATTCTGGTACTGTTTACTCCCTCTTATTTCAATCCATACTTATACTTGTATCTCTCATTTAATTGTTTGTGTTTATCATCCAGGCTGACCTGACGGCCACGGATAAGTGCAGTTGTGATGATGCTGGTTCGCATGTCAAGAATGTCTCCTTCGCTGATGACAATATTTGCATCCTTTCCTGCTTCAATGGATCCGGTTAAATCACCAACACCAAGAATTTTTGCTGCATTCAATGTGATGGCGGCCAAAGCTTCTTCTTTGCTAAGGCCGTAGGCAGCAGCAGTTCCTGCATTGAAAGGAAGATTGCGGCCGCGGGTTTGACCATCTGCATCATTTATTGCAAATAATACTCCGGCCTTCTGCAGTTGTGCAGGAGTTTTATAAGGTTGATCAACATCATCGTCGTTGCTCGTTGGAAGACTATGCATCTGATTGAGAACAACAGCGATATTGTATTGTTTCAACAGATCTGCAACAAGGTAACTTTCGCTTGCACCAACGAGTACAACATCAAATCCGAATTCTTTTGCAAAATCAACTGCTACCAGGATTTCCTTGACGATGTCACAGTGAATAAACAATTTCTGTTTTTTTGAAAACAAGCCTTGTACTGCTTCCATTTTCAGATTGGTTTCCTTTGATTGCGGCTGCAATCCATACGATTTTGCTTCCCGGAAAAAAGATTTCAGCTCATCAATTTTTTCAAGATTTCTTTTTACCGGATCGCCCTGTGGTTGATTACCCTGGAAAAAACTTCTTGCACCCGGAATATAAATCAGCCGGGGCATCTCCATGTGGATGGCATTATCCATTGCATAAGCCGCATCTTCCCAGTTCCACGCATCGAGTTGTACAATACTTGAAGATCCGCTGATGGAGCCGCCACCAGGTACAATATTGGCCAGGAGAATACCATTTGATTTCAATGTATTGATGACTTTTGAATCCGAATTATAAGCGACTATAGAACGGATGGATGTATTGATATCACCAATTTCGTTTGCATCCTGTGTTGCTCTAACACTATTGATTTCTACGAGTCCGAGATTTGAATTTGAGAGTATCAAACCGGGATAAACATGCTTACCCGCAGCATCAATCACTCTGGCATTTGCAGGTACTGGAACACCGGCGCCAACTTTTACAATTTTGCCCTGGTTGATTTCAATTGATCCACCTTCGATAACTTGTCCATTGCCTACATGGATGACCGCATTTTTAATGAATAACTGCCCGTTATTATCCGGCGTGGGGTACACATCATCCTGTGCTATTAATGCCTGTCTGAAAAAAGCTATGATTATGAATATGATTGTTAATTTTTTCATGTTATTATTTTTCGCTTTGTACAAAATGACAATGACTTATTCACCTTCTACCTGGTCGATGGCCAATAATCCGTGATTGTGATCGTGTTCGCTGCAGGCATTCTTAATTACAAAAGAAGGTCGGGCAGGAACTGTTGCACCGCCACCTTTTTTCTCTCCGATCATTTTCTGAATAAGTCGATTTCTTTCTTCGGAAACCTGTTTCCTTAATTCGAGATCTTTCGTACGATCGAAATAAACAATACCGTCAACAATAGTTTTGTCGGACATAGCATAAATGCTGAGTGGATGTGCGGTCCAAAGTACGAGGTCCGCGTCTTTACCCACTTTTATACTACCTACTTTATCATCAACATGAAGCATTTTAGCTGGGTTGAGCGTTACCATTTTCAAAGCTTCATCTTCACTCATCCCTCCATACTTCACACTTTTCGCAGCTTCCTGGTTAAGGCGTCTCGCCATTTCCGCATCATCAGAATTGATGGCAACGTTCAGGCCTACACGCTGCATTATTGTAGCGTTGTATGGAATAGCGTCCTGCACCTCCATTTTGTAAGCCCACCAATCGGAAAAAGTAGAAGCGTTAGACCCCTGTGCTTTCATTTTATCCGCAACCTTATAACCTTCGAGAATATGTGTGAATGTATTGAAAGTGAAACCAAGCTTATCAGCAACCCTAAGTGCGGCAGTGATTTCACTTTGAACATAGGAGTGACAGGTAATAAATCTTTTCTTATTCAGAATTTCCACCAGTGCTTCGAGCTCCAGGTCACGACGAACTGTTTTATATGCATCATCTGTGGCACCTTTTTTAGCTTTCAGCGCTGAGCTTTCGCGTTGAAGTGCAGCCTGGTAATCTTTTGCGCGTGTGAATGCATCTGTAAGAACTTCTTCAACACCCATTCGGGTATCGGGAAATCTCGGATTTCCCTGTGTTGCTGAAGAACGTTTTACGTTTTCACCCAGGGCAAATTTTATAAATCCTGGAGCGCCCTGGAATTTCAACTGATCGTCATTGGCACCCCAACGGAGTTTGATCAATTGTGTTTGCCCACCAATAGTATTTGCGCTTCCGTGAAGGATATGTGACGACGTTACGCCACCGCTCAATTGCCTGTAAATATCGATATCGTCAGGATCAAGATTATCAGCAATTCTTACTTCAGATGTAACAGATTGTCCACCTTCATTGATAGATGCTGCTGCAATATGTGAGTGTTCATCTATAACCCCCGCTGTAAGATGTTTGCCGGTACCATCAATTACACGAGCCCCGCTTTCACTCAGATTTTTGCCGATCTGTACAATCTTTCCTGCTTTCACAAGTACGTCAGTATTTTCCAGTTTCCCCGCTGATTCATTTGTCCAGACCGTTGCATTTTTAATCAATATCGTTTCCTGCACAGGAGCTGTGTCCCATCCATAAGCCTGGAAGGGAAACATTAACTTTCCGGTTTTTGGCAAAGGTTTTTTCTTTATGCTGTCTGCGCTGTCCCTCGTGAGTTTATCCAGGGTGGCGGTCCACGTAAATGAAGAGCCGGATGTATCAGTACCAGTTCCATTCCATGCGTCACCATTATTTACACCACTCAGGAAAAATGATGATTTCGCTTTTTTATCTGGTCCGAAACTCAGCTTAATGATTTTACCATCAAAACTGAACTTTGTATTAACAGTATCTTTTGCTATAACCGAAGCGGACTGTGCAGATTTTACGTCGAGTACATAGTTTGTGGCAGCACCGGCTTTCTTTAAAGTCAGGTTGTACCTGCCGCGGAAATTGTTCCAGCCATCTTCTTTTACTGCATATTTTTTTCCTTGCACCCAGTTTTGCAGTATAACAGTTTTCTCATTGAAGATCGGTCCACTGGTGATTAAAAAATTTGCCAGCTTACCCTGCTCAATAGTTCCCACGAGGGTATTGATACCAAGTATCGTTGCTGGATTTTTTGTGAGTGCAGCAAGTGCGGCCTCTTCGCTGAGGCCATATTCAAGTGCTTTGCGAAGATTGGTCCAGAAAGTTTTTACATCTGAAAGATCAGCTGTTGTCAGGGTAAAATTGATTCCTGCTTTTTCGAATGCTGCCGGATTGCCCGGTGCCAGCTCCCAATGTTTCAGATCAGTGATGGAAACAAATCTTGCATCGTTCGGATCTTCAACATCCATTGCCTGCGGGAAATTCAGAGGTACAATGAAGCTTGCTTTGGTACCAGCCATTTCTGTGATTCGCTGATATTCATTTCCTCCTCCCTTAATGATGAACTGCACACCGAATTCATCCCCAACACGATCAGCACGTAGTGCGTTCCACTTATCATTGGCCTCAAAAATTTTCGGGTAGGCCAGGTTGTTATTCCAGCCATCGAGAGTTAAATTGATGCCTTCTTTTGCAACATTGTCCTTGTACCACGCAGCATCGATAAAACTTTGTCTCAGCAACGCGATAGATCCCATCATCGAAGAAGGATAACTCTGCGTGGAAGTTCCTTTGCTGAATGAATAATGAGAGCTTGCTTTTTCTTTCAGTATTGCCTCATGCTCATTAGTTTCATTTAAAGTCACGAGTACGCCGGTTCCGCGGGCGATGCCATCTTTCTGATGGGTCAGAACGGTTCCAAAACCCTGGTCGCGTAATTGTTTTGCTTTATTATTATCGATGGAAAAGATGGACGAGCCTTGTACATCAGATCTGATGGCCTGGTTCCATCCATAAGCGCCTTTGCGATCGGAAGTCAGTTGCGCGCGACCAAAAAATCCAACGCCCCCACCGGTACGTTGTGGAACAGGGATGCCGTAATCAGAATAAAGATCGATGAATGATGGGTAGATGTATTTACCACTGCAATCAATTATCAATGCTTCTTTCGGAATGGCTACGTTGTTACCCACTGCAATGATTTTACCATTCCTGATCAGGAGTGTTGCATCCTTCAATTGTGTTTGTGCCGCACCTTGTATCGTCGCATGTGTAAATGCATATACCGGATCGCGCGGATCCGCCACCCCGTTCACAGGGAACGTAGGCTGGGCAAAGGGCGTCAGGCTGATGCAGAGCACCAACGCTACTAATAAGAGTTTTCTCATGATTATGTTTATTTCGGTAAGAAAAAAATTCAATTTAATTGAAAATCAGATACGAAACTGATCTGCACATTTGCTAACCAAAGTCTAATGGTCACATATTTTATATCCTTATTCCAATTGGTTTTGTTGTCTTTTTATTCACGAGGAAAACACCGGCCATGATCAGTAATGCAGCTACGAATTTGATTGGTGGAAATGGTTCATCGAGAAAGAAGTAGGCAACCAACCCTGCGAAAAAAGGTTGGGTGTACATATAAGAACCAGTTGCAGATGCTTTCAGGTGCTGAAGTGCATAGGCATTCAGTAAATAGGCGATATAGGTTGCACCCAGCACCACAAAAGCCAGCGCGCCCCAATGTTTAAATTGCAAAGCATTCCAATCTACCGCAATGAATTCATTCCATCCAAATGGAAGGATCAGAATTCCACCAATAGTGAATACCCAGCGTTGAATCTGCACCGGAGTGTAGACCTGCAATAACGGTTTTGCCAGTACGAAATAGAAGGAATAGGAGATGGCATTGAGCATGATCAGAGTATCACCAAACAGAATATCTTTTCCACTGCCGGTTCTTTCTCCTGTAAAAATCAAAAGTGTTGCTCCCGTGATGCCTAGAATCAATCCCAGTATTCGAAAAAAGTTGATTCTTTCCCTCAGCATAAAAAACGCTATTGCTGTTATTAGTACTGGCGTACACAACATGAGCAGCGAGGCGTGCGTGGAGTATGTAATGGAAAGTCCTTTAATGAATAAAAGCTGATTGATTGTCACGCCTGTGATCGCGCAAAGGATAAGTCTTCCCATATGCTTTTTTTCCAATTTCTTTTCGGGAGAAGAAATCAAAAATCCGATCCACAATAAAGAAGATGTTACCAGTACGCGGATTACATTCAATCCAAAAGGTTTGATAAAAACCGGTGTAATGAATTTTACTACGCTGAAATTGACACTAAAAATCAGGTTGGCTAGAAATACAGATAAATGCGCTTTTACCGGTGTTCGCAACAGAATGTTTATTTATTCTTTGATGAAATGGTGAATAGCAGGTCATCAATCACTTCTTTGTACAATCCGAAATTATAAGCAGGAAAGTTATTCTTTTGAAATTTATTTACTGCTTTAAAATCAGATTCAATATTAAGCTGCGCTTGCTCAACAGTAAAAAAAAGGCCCGCATCGTGCAAATGTGTAGCAAGGTATTCCTGTTCTGTCTGCCCGGGTGTCGGAACAAGGATGGCTTTTTTTTGGAGCCTGATAAGATCCATGATCGTTGTGTAACCGGAGCGACAAAGAATTGTTGCTGCTCCATTCATGAACTTTTCAAGTTGCAGGCTACCGGGATTATTCAGCACTGTAACATTTGTATTTACTTCAGGAACAGCGATATCCAATGGCCGACCCCTGACAAGGAAGACCTTGCCGGTGAATTTTGCCAATTGCTGTAAAACCAGGTTTTCGAAAACTGTTCTTTGTGGTTCGGGGCCCGATATTAAAACCAGCAAATCAGATTTTTCATTGCTCTCCTTTATGTCAAACCTGGACAAAGGGCCCAAATATTTTTCATTTCCCGGGAGCAGTTGTGGATGCGATAGTAACCCTGCCATCGAAGGCTCTCTTTGAAGATCTGGAATCCAGCATTCATTGAATTTCCGGATGTAGTGGTAATTCATTCTTTGAAGAAGACTGTCTGCTGCTCTTCCTAATCCGGAAAAAATATGCAGCTGATGGGTTATAAATACTGAATAGATCCGGGGGTGAACCAGCCCGAACCGGTTGTCACTGATCAGGGCATCCCAGCGATAGCTGTTATAATGATGCCCGAGCCACTTTCGTTCGTTGGAAATTCTTTTTAACAAACCCGGAATCTGGTACAACAATTTCCTTTTAAATCGTTTATAATTAAGCGGATATTCGATTCCGTACCCTGGTAGCAAAATGTATTCAGCATCAGGGAATTCCGGTTTTAATATAGCGAACTGTTGTTCTGTGCCGGCTATTGTAATCTGGCAGTTTTTTTGCAAAAGGTAAGAGATCAAAGGAATACAGCGGGTAGTGTGACCGAGACCCCAGTCGAGGGGAGCAATTAACAATTTCTTTGGAATTTGGGTGTTCAGAACCGTATTTTTACGGGATTTATTAATTTTTTTCCAATAATCCGTGCGAGGTTGGCATTTTGTTGGAAAATAGTTTATTTTACCGATTACTGTTTTAATATTTTCAACTTCGATCCCATGAAAGGCCTGAAATTATTGATGATCTTTGCAGTTATTCTGATTTCAATAGCAGCGACGTCCTGTAATGCTTCGAAAAAAAGTAATTGCGGTTGTCCCAATAAAAAAGGCATGGTTGGTTACTAGTTAAATCCATTAATATGAAAAGTCCCAACAGAGATCTGCTGGTACTATTAAAAGATGAATTCATGAGTGAACATGCTATTGAGCGTGAAGTAGAGCGCCTCAATGCATTGCTGTTTAATGTGGAGTCTTTTGATAATATCTGTGTAGCACATGAGATAATTGACCTGAATAAGTACCGGATCTTCCACGACAGAAAAGTGATTCTTTCGGCACTGAAAGAAAAAGAATTGAAACCCTTTGTGTTCCTGAGCAATATGAACTGACCTACAGGATAGAATATTGAAACCTGCAGTGATGCAGGTTTTTTAATTTTCAGACCCGTGTGTCTTACATTGGCTGACCGTCCCGCCTAACCGAATTCAATTCAGTTTTTTTAATGAATCTCTGAGCTTCCCGAACATCTCATGAAGGTCTTCAATTCTTACAGTACCCACACTGAGCCTGTACCAGGGTGACGTATGTGATGCTCCAAATGCCGAGAAAGGTACCAGCGCCAGCCCGGCCTGATTCAGCAGGTAGGCGGTTACGTCAGATTGTTTTTCGAGTAAAACACCCGCTCCGTTTTTTTTACCGACTGCTTCGATTTTGACTGTAAGGTAAATAGCTGCCTGAGGTGCAATAGAATCAACAGTAAATCCGTCCTTTTTCATCTGCTGAAATCCCGCATGGATTTTCTGAAGTCTTTCGAAAAGACCGGCTTTAAAAATTTTAAGATATTGATCGATTGCCCCTTTCTGCAATAGATATTTAGCCGTTGCTTTTTGTTCGGGCAAAGGACTCCAGGCACCAAGGTGGGACAGGATCGACTTCATTTTATTGATTATGAATGCCGGCCCAATAGACCATCCCAGGCGAACTCCCGTCGCTGCAAAACATTTGCTGATCCCATCTACGAAAATGGTATAAGGTTTCAAATCGGGGAATAGTGAAACAGGGTTATAATGTTCTGTTGTTCCGTAAGTCATTAACCAGTACATCTGGTCAAACAATATGAACAGTTTTTTCTCACTTGCACCACGTGACTGGTTTTCTTTTAAAACCATAGCGCAGATTTCTTCCAGTTGTTCGCGGGAAAATGTTGTGCCCGTGGGATTCAAAGGCGAGCATAATGCAAGGAGAACTGCTCCTTTCAGATGAGGCTGAATATCATCCGCAGTAGGCATGAAATTATTTTCTGCCGTGGTTTCAATCGCACAATGTTCGCCCTCTACAAAATGTACATAGTGATTATTGTTCCATGAAGGAACCGCATAAATGACTTTCTCGCCTTTGTCAACGATAGTCCTGTAAACAGTGTAAATCAGTGGGCGACCGCCGCTCGCGACAAGTACTTCTTCCGGCTTGTAATTCAGCTTTTCCCTGTCGCTGATGAATTTACAAATCGCCTGGCGAAGATCTGTCTCTCCCTCTCCAAGAGGGTAATTGGTAAAATGCTTTCGGTAAGCATAAATGATTTCTTCTTCCAGCTCGGCAGGAATTGAAAATATCGATGGATCAAAATCGCCTATTGTATAATTGAATATCTTCTCCCCGGCCCTGATCTTTTCTTTTATGTCGCCGTTCATCTTTACAATCTCTGATCCGATCAGCGTTCCGGACAAATGTGATAATAAAGGAGAGTCGCCGATGCTGCCTGAATCAGCCTGTGTTGATCCCACTATTCTTTCCATGCCGCAAAAATACAGGCCGTCCTACACAAATCCGGCATTAATTTGGCTGTTGACTGAACCTTTTTAACACCATGCACTTGTTTTTGTGGGAGAACCTTTGATCAGGCGAAGGAAAAAATCCGAACAAGCATCAAAGCTTAATCCCCTAAAATGGTGGAGTAATATAAAATTTCCTTTAATTTAGTGTTTAAACATTCAAATTCAAATCATGTACAGAAAAATTGTAAAAACTGCATTTCTTGCAGCATTTATTTTGGGTTCCTGGAGTGCATCTGCACAGACTAAATGGACGGTGGATAAAGGCCATTCCAATGTGAAATTCACTGTTACACATATGACTGTGTCCGAAGTTGAGGGAAATTTCAAGGTATTCGACGGTAGTGTAGAACACACCAAGCCCGACTTTTCAGATGCTAAGATCAACTTCACCGTTGACGTGGCTTCTGTGAACACTGATAACGAGCGCAGGGATGGGCACCTGAAAAGCGATGATTTCTTTAACGCAGAGAAATTCCCGCAAATGAAGTTTGTCAGCAAATCTTTCAAACCACTCGGAAATAATAAATACGAACTGAGTGGCGATCTTACCATTCGTGACATCACAAAGCCCATCACTTTTGCAGTTACTTATGGTGGAACACTTACCACTTCAAGAGGTGCAAAAGCCGGCTTTAAAGCAAAGGGAACGATCAATCGCTTCGACTACAATCTTAAATGGGATCGCGCAACAGAAGCAGGTGGTCTTGTAGTAGAAAAAAATGTAGATATCCAGATCAATCTGGAACTTGATCAGGCCAAGCCGCAAACTGCTGCACAGTAAGAATTTACGTTATACGTTTAACGTTCAACCTGCCTTTGCCGGCCGGCAGGCGTTAAACGTATAACGTCATCTAGTTTTTCCCAAACTTCTTCTCTGCTTCCTTGGCTTTCTCAAAATCAAGTATCACTCCATTTATGCAATACCGTAACCCGGTCGGAGGCGGACCATCTTCAAATACATGGCCGAGATGTGCCTTACAACGACCACATTGTACTTCCGTACGGGTCATTCCATAGGTGTGATCCGGAGTATAAATAATGCTTGTTTTTGAAATCGGTTCGTAGAAACTCGGCCAGCCGCAACCGCTTTCGAACTTTGTATCACTCATGAAAAGTGCATTGCCGCAAGCCGCACAATAATAAGTGCCTTTCTCATCAAATTTTTCAAACTTGCTCGTCCATGGCCGTTCGGTACCTTTAAGACGTGCTATCTGGTACACTTCCGGTGAAAGTGCCTTTTTCCATTCTTCTTCCGAAAGGTTCACTTTCGAAGTATCCGTTTTTGAATACACCGAAGGCTTTTTTTCATTATTTGACATAGATTCTTTCTTTACTGTGTTTTGTGAATAGCTGCAGTTGATCTGAAGCATCGCGAGGATGAGTAAGCATCCTGAAGAAATGATAAAATTCCGCATGATTATCTGGAATAAGTATAACAAATATACGTCGTGTGGGATCAGTCAGTTTGGTTTCAGAAGCGCAAAGCTTTTGTCTCTATTTGATTTAACATTCTCTTTTTACCCCTATATTTGAAACCCCGGTTTAAAATCGTTACTCGCTTATGTTTAATATTATTTTGTTCGGTCCTCCAGGTAGTGGTAAAGGCACACAGTCAGAGAAACTGATTGAAAAATACGGACTTAAGCATTTATCGACAGGTGATATACTCCGTTCGGAGATCGCAAATCAGACTCCGTTGGGTATGGAAGCCAAAAAGATAATGGATAAGGGACAGCTCGTACCGGATGAAGTGGTTATCGGTATGATCAGTTCAGCACTTGATAAACACAAAGGAGTAAATGGGTTCCTGTTTGACGGCTTTCCGCGTACAACCGCCCAGGCGGAGGCGTTGGATAAATTGCTTAGCCTCAACAGGACCAGTATTGGAGTTGTACTGGCTCTGCAGGTTCCCGAAGAAGAACTGATTGCCCGCCTGGTTAATCGTGCAAAAACATCGGGTCGTAGTGACGACGCTGATGAAAACATTCAAAGGAAAAGACTTGAAGTTTATCATCGCGATACTGTTCCCGTTGCGACACATTATCGTAAACAGGATAAAGTAGTGGAACTCAAAGGCGTTGGAGCTATCGAAGAGATTTTTGGAAAACTTTCTACCGAGATCGAGAAGCGCATGGAAATGCAAAGACAGATGGAAAACGAGTAATTGTCATCCTTCCGTAAACATCTACTGATGACACCAGCAGAAAAATTCGCTTTCTCGGAAAGGAATTGGTTGCTCTGTTGAAAAATGCAGACCCTGCACGCATGCCGAATGCGGCAAAATGAATTTTCTTCACATGGTCGATCATCTCGGCAATACGTTTAATATCACCTTACGGAAAAATCCGGAATGCTTCTCCCATGTCTGGCTGACGACAGAAATACCTTTTCCTGAGAACATATAGAAGCCGCTACTGCCGGAGAAACCACCACCTTCAACATACAATACCGCAGCGGTTGCAACAGACGGGCTGCAGATCAGTCTGATCGCTTTTTTTAAAAATTACGAAGGCGGCCCATCATTGGCAATACCAATTTCCTCAGATCTTAATTTCAATGAGCAATTCAACTCCGTTACAAACACGGTATACATCACCTTCTCCAATTTGGAATTGGTATACGCCGGATAGCAGATAATTCGGATTAACATTGCACCACAGACAGTCAGGCCAGCAGGTATTAGCTTAATTTAGTACTACAATAAAATGCTGCCAATGATTAAGCTGGGTAATTATATTTCGGGCCAATGGATTTCGGGTAGTGGTGAGGGTCAGGCCTTATTCAATGCAGTAAATGGCGAATATATCGCTTCCGCTTCGACTGAAGGTATCGATTTCGAAGCCGCATTGCGCTATGCACGTATCACCGGAAATCCCAACCTTCGTAAGCTCAGTTTTCACGACAGAGGCAGAATGCTGAAAGCGCTGGCGATATATCTTTCAGAGAGAAAAGAAAAGTTTTATGATATCAGTTACCAGACGGGTGCTACCAGGGCCGATTCCTGGATTGATATTGAGGGTGGATTTGGCAATCTCTTTTCATATGCCTCGCTCAGAAGGAAATTTCCGGATGAACCATTCTGCACGGACGGATCGGTGGTGCATTTGAGTAAGGGCAAAAATTTCATTGGTCAACATATCATGATCCCAAAAGAAGGCGTTGCGATCCATATCAATGCGTTTAATTTTCCTGTCTGGGGGATGCTTGAAAAATGCGCAGTGAACTGGCTCGCGGGGGTTCCGGCTATTGTTAAGCCTGCTACAGTAACATCGTTTCTTACCGAAGCTGTAGTTCGCGAAATTATTGCATCCGGAATTTTACCTGATGGCGCGTTACAGCTGGTCTGTGGCAGTGCTGGTAATATGCTGGACTTTGTGCAATCGCAGGATGTTGTCACATTTACCGGTTCTGCAAGTACCGGTTTGAAATTAAAATCGCATCCTGTAATACTTCAGAACAGTGTCCCTTTCAATATGGAAGCTGATTCACTGAATTGTATTGTTTTGGGAGAAGATGTACTGCCCGGATCTGCTAACTGGGATTTTTTCATAAAGGAAGTGAGAAAGGAAATGACCGTCAAGGCTGGTCAGAAATGTACAGCTATCCGGCGCATTTTTGTTCCTGAAAACAGAATGGAAGATGTATGGAAATCAATCAGTAAAGCGTTGTCCGGAACCTTGATTGGAAATCCAAGAAATGAAAAAGTGCGTATGGGATCCCTGGCAGGTGAAACGCAAAAAAAAGAAGTGCTGACGCAGGTTAAAAAATTACTCGAGCATGCTGAACTGGTGTATGGCTCAGTGGAAACGGTTGAATTGTTGGATGCTGATAATAGCAAAGGAGCTTTTATAAGCCCTTTGTTGCTGAAAAAGGACAATCCTTTTGAAAGTACGGCTGTGCATGACATTGAAGCGTTCGGGCCAGTAAGTACCCTAATGCCATATAAAAATAGCGATGAAGCAATTGTACTTGCAAAAATGGGAAAGGGTTCTCTTTGCAGTACGATCGTTACTGACGATGCTGATACAATGAAGAACTATGTTTTAAATGCTGGTACGCATCATGGACGTATTCTTATTCTCAATACCAGTTGTGCAGCGGAAAGTACCGGTCACGGGTCTCCGTTACCCATGTTGGTGCATGGTGGTCCCGGTCGCGCAGGCGGTGGCGAGGAAATGGGTGGTGTAAGAGGTGTTCTTCATTATATGCAGAGAGTGGCGGTGCAGGGTTCTCCGGGAGCGATAACGAATGTTTCGCAGGTTTACCAGCAACATGCTCCTACTCTCCAGGATGAAACACATCCTTTCAGAAAATACTATGATGAGTTGCAGATCGGTGATACATTGCTTACGCATAAAAGAACAGTTACTGAAGCAGATGTTTCCAATTTCGCGAATCTGAGCTGGGATCATTTTTATGCGCATACCGATCACACGTCGTTGGAAGGCACCCTGTTTGAAAAACCCGTCGCTCACGGATATTTTATTTTGAGCGCAGCAGCAGGTTTATTTGTTGATGCAAAGAAAGGTCCGGTGTTATTGAATTACGGACTTGAAGAATGTCGTTTTTTGAAACCTGTGTATGCTGGTTCAACTATAGGAGTTCAACTCACCTGCAAAGAAAAAATTCCGCAGGATCCTCGCGAGCCAAATGATATTCCCCGGGGAATTGTAAAATGGCTCGTAGAAGTTAAAGATGAAACAGGGGAGTTGGTAGCTCTTGCCACCATCCTTACGATGGTGAGAAGAAATGATATGGTTTGATTAACAAATTAAATCAATGCATATGTCTACCGATAATGGTTTTGTCCATGCTGAAATTCATAAAGGTGTAGGGACCATCAGTTTTTCTCATCCACAAAGCAATTCCCTGCCTGGAGCATTATTGCAGGAACTAACGAGGTCGATTAACCGTTTTGCACACGATCCCGAAGTGCTGGTAATCGTTATCAAAAGTGAGGGCGATAAAGCTTTTTGCGCCGGTGCCTCGTTCAATGAACTTGCTTCGATTACGACAGAGGCGGAAGGAAAAAAATTTTTTTCTGGTTTTGCGCATGTCATCAATGCGATGAGGAAATCTCCAAAATTAGTACTGTGCCGTGTACAGGGAAAATGTGTTGGTGGTGGCGTTGGTATTGCTGCAGCTGCTGATTACACAATTGCAACTGTACATGCAGAAGTTAAACTGAGTGAGCTTGCAGTCGGTATTGGTCCTTTTGTTGTAGGGCCGGTCATTGAAAAGAAGATGGGAACCGCAGCATTTGCTCAGCTCGCGATCGATGCTAATCTCTGGCGTAATGCGGACTGGGCAAAAAGAAAGGGCCTCTTTGCAGAAATTCATGATACTATCGAAGGGATGGATGAATCGGTTTCAAAACATGTTCATTTCCTGAGCCACGCAAATCCCGATGCAATGGCTGAGATGAAAAAAATATTCTGGGCAGGCACTGATCACTGGGATCAATTGCTGGAGGAGAGAGCTGCGATCAGTGGAAGATTGGTGCTGAGCAGTTTTACGAAGAATGCGATTGCTTCGTTTAAGTCGAAAGTTAAAAGTTGAAAGGGAGTTTATGGTTCATTGTTCATAGTTTGAACAACGTATTCTTTCAAGTTGTCAGTTGTCAGGAACAGTCAGTTTGTGAAAATTAAAAAACCTAAGCAATAAGCGATTTTAAAAATTACTATTACTTAGGTTAATTATACTGAAACTATAAACTAAAAACTATAAGGTTCTATGAACTATGAACTATCAACTATGAACTATGAACCATGAACTTGCCTTATAGATTATCAAACGTATAAATCTTCTCCAGCTTGCTTCCTGCCTGCATTTCAAAAATGGGGTGCAGGATGCCATTATCAAGTCCATATACCCAGCCATGCAGGTGCGGAAATTGATTTTCCTTCCAGGCTTTCTGAACAATTGAAGTTTTAGCCAGGTTCATTACCTGCTCTTTCACATTCAATTCAATCAACCGGTTTACTTTTTTATCGTCGGTTGCGAGTGCTTCAATCTCTGATTCATGAAAGCGATACACATCTTTAATATTGCGGAGCCATTTGTTGATCATGCCAAAAGAGTGCTGTGTCATTGCTGCCTTTACTCCCCCACAGCCGTAGTGTCCGCAAACAATAACGTGTTTTACTTTCAGTACCTGTACAGCATATTGTAACACTGATAGCATATTTAAATCGGTGTGTACCACCATATTCGCGATATTCCTGTGTACAAAAATTTCACCCGGATTCGTACCTGTGATTTCATTCGCAGGCACGCGGCTGTCGCTGCAACCTATCCACAAATACTCTGGCGTTTGTACATCAGCCAGTCGTTCAAAAAACTGGGGATCATCCTGAACTTTTTCTGTTGCCCATGCTTTATTTTCAAGTAATAGTCTTTCGTGTCCTAACATCATCTGATTTTTTAGTGTTGAAGAGTTTGGGTTGTGAATTGTGAATTGATTTCTGCACCGGGAATTTTGAATAATTCATTCACCTGTCTGTGATTCCCGTTTTTTAATTCCACCCTGATGTTTTTCAAATGCGCGTGTGAAAGAAAATCATTCACGGCCTCGATCACATCTTTATCAATAAAATCTGCCCTGCTCGTATCGATAAGTACATGAGAATTTTCAGGAATTTCCTGCAATTTTCTTTTTACAATCGGCTTGTTCAAAAAGGAAACGTCTTTGCGGAAACGGAACAGGTAATTCTTCTGATTATTCACAACCAGCACTGCCGATTTGAAATTGCTTTGGATCATAAAGAAGAGTCCCACCAGTAAACCAATGACGATACCGATAAGCAAATCTGTAAACAGGATGGCGATAACTGTTGTCACAAACGGTACAAACTGGTCCCATCCCTGTTTGTAAAAATTCCGAATCATTTTAATATTTGCCAGTTTTAAACCTGTGTGAATCAGAATTGCAGCAAGCGCAGCAAGCGGTATCATATTGAGAATCTTAGGAATAAATATCACTGACACCAGCAGTAAAGTGCCATGCAGAATAGCAGATGCTTTACTTCTTGCTCCTGCATTAAGGTTTACAGAGCTTCTTACAATTACTGATGTTATGGGTATCCCTCCCAGTAAGCCGGATACGATGTTGCCAACGCCCTGCGCTTTAAGTTCGCGACTTGAAGGCGTTACTCTTTTAAAGGGATCAAGCTTGTCAATCGCTTCAATACAAAGTAAAGATTCAAGACTGGCTACGATGGCGATCGTTAATGCAACTGTCCATACATTGTAATTGTTCAAAGAGGAAAAATCAGGGAAAGTGAAAAAACTAAGAAATGCGGAAAGGTCTTCAGCAATTGGCAGATTCACCAGGTGCGTTGATTCCAGGCCCAGATTTGTAAAACCTGACAGGAACCATTGGTTTAATGTCACTGCCAGCACAACCACCACGAGTGGTGCTGGAATGAGTTGAAGTACCCTGCTTTTCTTAAAAACAGGTGTTTGCCATAGCAATAAAATCGCAAAGGAAATACCTCCAATTAACATGGCCGCTGGCGTAAAAGCCCTCAATGCATGGGCCAGGCCCGAAAATGTGTTTTCCCTGTTATCCTGGTTAAAACTTTCATCTCCTGCAAAGTCTGCATCATAACCAACGAGGTGAGGAAACTGTTTTAATATAAGGATGATTCCAATGGCAGCAAGCATGCCTTTGATCACTGCATTGGGCACGAAGTCACCGATGACACCTGCTTTCAGATAACCAAGAATCAATTGAAATACGCCAGCCAATACTACTGCAAGGAGAAAAGATTCAAATCCCGGAAGTTTACCCAAAGCTGCAACAACGACAGCAGTGAGTCCTGCAGCGGGGCCACTAACGCTCAATGGCGATTTACTCAACAAGCCTACGACGATACCACCAACAATACCTGCGATAATACCGGAAAATAACGGAGCCTTTGATCCGAGCGCGATGCCAAGACATAGCGGAACCGCGACGAGAAATACTACTATAGATGATGGAACATCATGCCTGACTGTCTTAAACAGGTTTTTCATGCTTTATGCTTAATGCTGTTATATCCAAAAATGTGAGAATATGTTTCACCGGAGGTAAAACCAAAACAAACTAAGCGTTGGGCGGCGGAGTGGGTATGTCGTCGGAGCTGCGGGTGACGAATGTTATATTCCTGCAATGAATGGAATGAGTGGAGACGAAAGCCGGAGTAATGTCCTGGTGATTATGCACGAGGCACTCCAGGTGTTTTACTTCGTCACTGAATTTGGCTGTTGCTGCATCAGTACTGTGAGGAATTTCTTCAAGTAACCTGTTGGCATATAATACTGACCCTACCTGCTTTACCGGCATAAGCTGGAAAGCAAAAAGAGACAATAAAATCGTTGCTATTGTCTTTTTCAATGCCATCAGTGTGCAAAACTAATTTTTGAGGGTCGCTATTCCTATCAGGAGTTGTTAAGATTTTTAACAATAAATGTTAAAAATCACGTGTTCATACCGCCGCAGATACTGAGTACCTGGCCGGTGATATAGGAACTCATATCTGAAGCTAAAAATAATGCTGCATTCGCTGTTTCTTCCGAGGTACCAAATCTGCCGAGAGGTATCTTATCAAGAAACGATTTTGAAATTTCGCCTTCCTGGAGATATTGTGTCATGTCGGTTTCAATAAAGCCGGGGGCAATTGCATTACATCTTATAGAACGGCTACCCAGTTCCTGAGCAATGGATTTCGTGAAGCCGATAATTCCAGCTTTGCTCGCTGCATAGCTTGCCTGGCCAGCGTTCCCTTTAATTCCGATGATTGAGCTCACGTTTACAATCGAACCGCTGCGTGCTTTAAGCATTGGTCTGATCACCTGCTTAGTGAGATTGTATACGCTGTTCAGGTTCACCCTGATTACTTCTTCCCATTGGTCGGGTGTAAGTCTCAACAATAAATTGTCTTTCGAAATTCCGGCATTGTTCACGCAAATGTCAACCGTTCCGAATTCTTTAACCACATCATTTACGAAAGATTCAGATTGCGCGTAATCGGCGGCGTTAGTCTGCCAGCTTTTTGCTTTTACGCCCATGGCCTCGAGTTTCAGCTGAAGCGCATGTGCTTTTTCGGCACTGCTGTCACTGATATAAGTGAAAGCCACATTAGCTCCGTGTTCAGCAAACTTGCAGGCAATACCTTCACCGATGCCGCGTGCGGCTCCGGTTACAATCGCAGTTTTATTTTCAAGTAATTTCATTATACCGGATTTATCTCACAACAGGGCGCAATATAATGTAATACGTGTAACGTTCAACGATTAACGTTAAACGTTTAAAGAAAGGATTTCCTCTATCAATATGCGGTCATTACTCAGGCGGGGAACCTTGTGCTGACCGCCCAGTTTGTTTTTCTGTTTGAGCCAGGTATTAAAAACTCCGGGTCTCAGCGCTTTCATCAACGGCATACGTAAAGCGATATCCTTATGTCTTTTCGCTTCGTAGTCGCTGTTAATATTCTTCAGAGCTGAATCCAGTTCATACACAAAATGTTGGAGATCGGCAGGCTTTTTTTCAAATTCTACCAGCCATTCATGGGCCCCATTGCTGAAATCGCTGAAGTACACCGGCGCCGCTGTATAATCTTTCACGACTGCTCCCGTATTCTCACACGCAATGGCGATTGCGCGGTCGGTATTATCAGCAATCAATTCTTCTCCAAAAGCATTGATAAAATGTTTTAATCTGCCGGTCACTTTTATTCTGAATGGATACCTCGTTAGAAACTGAATGGTATCCCCCAGCAGGTAACGCCACAATCCACCATTGGTACTGATTACGGGAGCATAATTCTTTCCGATCTCCACATCCTGTAAACCGATGGTTTGCGGATTGCGACTGCCATATTCCTCTACAGGCATGAACTCCATGAAAATGCCATGGTCCACGAAAAGCATCATACCTTCTTCGTCCGGATGGTATTGAGCCGCAAAAAAACCTTCGCTCGCATTGTACTTTTCAAGATAGAAAATATCGCCCCCGATCAGTTTGCGGAACTGTTCACGGTAAGGTACAAACGAAACGCCCCCATGGTTGTAGAGCTCGAGGTTAGGCCATACCTCCAGCATATTTTTCTTGCCGGTTATTTCCAGGATCCGCTGAAATAAAACGATCGTCCAGGTAGGTACACCGGAAATTGATGTCACATTTTCATGCAAAGTACTTTGAGCCAGTTTTTCAATCTTTTCCTCCCATTCGCCCATGAGGGCAATACTTAATTCCGGAGTTCGGATCCAGCTTCCCCAGAATGGAGAATTTTGTAAAAGAACCGCGCTCAGGTCGCCGAAACGCGTTTCATCATTCAGGGAGTGAACCGTATGACTTCCGCCGATTACCAATCCTTTGCCGGTAAGAAGGTCTGATTCGGGAAAATAATTATAGTACATGGTGAGAACATCCTTAGCGGCCTTAAAGTGGCAGTCTTCCAGGCTCTCGTCGCTGACAGGTATGAACTTGCTTTTATCAGAGGTAGTACCACTGCTTTTCGCAAACCAGTACATCGGGGTGTTCCAGAGAATATTCTGTTCACCATTCATGATCCTTTCGATATAAGGTTTGAGGTCCTCATACTCATGAATCGGTACTTCCTCTTTAAATGATTTTGCTGAGAACAGACGGGAGAAGCGATGCTTGCGTCCGAATTCTGTGTACTGGGCTGATGTTACGAGATCCTGTAATACTTCACGCTGGGCTTCTACCGGATGATTCATCCAGGATTCGACGCGCCACATGCGCATGCGTGCTAAACGCGAAATTGCAGGACTCAGTAATTTCATATATGGCAAAATAATTAGTACCCTCTGAAATTCCCTCCCCGTCGGTCATTACATCACGGTGTATCATCAGCAAGACTTCCAATCCTCGCTTCCTCATGAAGATAATCTTTTCTTTTCAGCTCAAAGTTCCTGCCAAGATACAATCTTCTCACCTGCTCATCTTCTGCCAGCTGTTCTGCAGTTCCATGTTTAAATATCTTTCCTTCAATCAAAAGATAAGCCCGGTCGCAAATGGAAAGCGTTTCGTTTACGTTGTGATCTGTAATTAATATACCGATATTTTTATACTTCAATCTTGCTACTACAGTCTGAATGTCTTCAACAGCAATCGGGTCGACCCCCGCAAAGGGTTCATCCAGCAAAATGAATTTCGGATCAACAGCAAGTGCACGCGCAATTTCAGTTCTTCTTCTTTCGCCACCACTAAGGCTGTCGCCATTGTTTTTCCGCACATGAGCGAGACCAAATTCCGACAATAAAGTTTCCAGTTTCTCTTTTTGTGCAGCTTTCGAAAGTTTTGTCATTTCCAATACAGCGGAGATATTAGCTTCAACAGTGAGTTTCCTGAACACAGACGCTTCCTGCGGCAGATAACCGATACCCATCTGGGCACGTTTGTACATCGGGAGACGTGTAATATTCTCCTCATTTAAAAATACTTCACCTTCATCTGGTTTGATCAATCCAACAACCATATAGAATGACGTCGTTTTACCGGCACCGTTTGGTCCGAGCAAACCAACAATTTCGCCTTGTTTCACATCCACTGAAACCTTGTTTACAACAGTACGGCTGCGATATTTTTTGACAAGATCATGCGTGTGTATTCTTAAACTCATGCAGGTATGTTAAATGATTCTGATGAACCCTAAGCTGCAAAAATAAGGTTCTTATTCCTCGTAAAGTGGATGCAATAACTGCTTTAACAGATTTGCTATGTGAGTAAATACTGCCGTATTTTGCCGGAGTATTAAAATTCCGGAAAGAATGAAAGTTATTGATCATATTACCCAGGCGAATGACACATTGGTATCTTTTGAAATTTTGCCTCCGCTGAAAGGGAAAAATATCAGCTCTCTGTACCAGAATATTGACCCCCTGATGGAGTTCAAACCAGCATACATTAATGTGACTTACCACAGGAGTGAACATATCTTCAAGAAAAAGCTGGATGGCACTTTTGAAAAAGTGGAGATCAGGAAAAGGCCGGGCACAGTTGGTATTTGTGCGGCCATCATGAACCACTATAAAATCGATGCGGTGCCCCACCTGATTTGCGGGGGGTTTACGCGTCGTGAAACAGAAGATGCATTGATCGATTTAAATTTTCTTGGAATCGATAATGTACTCGTTTTGCGTGGCGATGCTACAAAAAGTGAAAGCTCGTTTGAGCCGGAGCCTGAAGGACATAAATATGCGATCGACCTGTTGCGTCAGGTTAAGGACCTGAACCATGGAATTTATCTTGAAGAAGATATCCGCGATGGATTCAAAACAAAATTTTGTATCGGAGTAGCAGGTTATCCTGAAAAACATTTCGAAGCACCCAATCTCCAATCGGATATGGATTACCTGAAATTAAAAGTGGAAGCCGGCGCTGATTATATCGTCACGCAGATGTTTTTCGACAATTCGAAATATTTCAGTTTTGTTCAGCAATGCCGGGATGCAGGGATTACTGTGCCAATCATTCCGGGTCTTAAACCCATTACTAATAAAAAACAGCTCAATGTGATTTCAAGAATTTTCCACGTTGATTTTCCCCCGGAACTCAGCAACGAGATCCTACGTTGTAAAACAGATGAAGATTGTGAAATCGTTGGAACGGAATGGCTAATCGCTCAATCCAGGGAATTGAAAAACGCCGGGGCTCCCGTTCTTCATTACTATACGCTGGGAAAACCGAAGGTGATTTATAATACGGTGAAAGCTGTGTTTTAAGTTGTAAGTTTTAAGTTATAGGTTAACTTTTCAGATTTTGAAAAGTCAATGAAGATGAAATTAGGATCTAAGAGTTCTCCAAATTGCATGATATAACTTATAACCTATAACTTAACACTTTTAACGTATGACCTCCTTCCATACCTGCTGATTTACCACCACCGGGTATTTCTTTTTCAGCTGCGCCATCCATTGATCTTCTACTACCTGCTGATAATCACTGATGACCATTCCACGCGCCTCATCAAAACTGCGGATACTTCCTGCGGGATGTAATCTGAGGATATATGAGAATGTCACAGTCTGGTCTATCTCGTTGCCGAGAACAGGAGTAAAACTGTTTTCTTTTACATCAGTTTCAGTTGATAATTGGCTGATCTCGAAGCGACCGCTGTCAGCTACAAGCTTTCCCTGAGAAGACTCCGAGAGCTGACGCCAGAGCGCTGGATTTGCTTTTAACTGCGCAATTGTTTTTTCAGCAATATCCTTATCCGCTGCCGTAAACATTATTGCTGATGCGCTGCTCTCCCAGGTGTATTTTTTCCTGTTTTCTTCATAATACCTGCGCAGTCCTTTTGAATCTGCCGCAGCCTTATTCCAGACTTCCCTTTCCATTACTTCAAATAACACATTTCCATCTGCAAATTCTTTGAGCTGTTTTTTGAAAGCAGGATTGTAATCTTCAAGGTGCGCTTTGTAGTAATTAGCTGAAGCAAATCTTCTGAAATTATTCATCAATCCAGGAAAATCAACAGCACCGTTTTCATTAGCTGACCAGGTACGTGCATATCTCAACCAGTCCGTAATTTCCACATTTTTTTTTGGGAAGCGGAAAAGAACCTTATTTAAACCGAATGCTGCAGTCGGTTTAAAACTCTCCGTCTTTATATATTCTTCGGTTATGCTCCACAGTTGCTTTTCGTCATAAGCTTCATTTTTGATGGTTACCTGTGTAAGCATTTTTTTCTCCTGCACATCCATCGCGGACCTGTTTCGCGCATCTTCCGAGATAACGCCTTTGAGAAAATTTTCAGCAGCCTGGCGATTGGTTTCAACAGGTGTCAGACTGATGCGTTTCAGGATATGATAACCAAAACCCGTTTCGAACGGAGTGGAAATCTCACCATCTTTCTTTAAGGCAAAAGCTTTTGATTCAAAATCCGGATCGTAAATACCTACACCAAATTCTGCCAGACGTCCCCCATTGGCAAAACTTGCCTGGTCATTGCTGAATTGCATCGCCAGTGTATCAAACGACGAACCTTTGATTACTGCCTGGTACAATGAATCTGCGAGTTTTTTCCGGCTTTGTTTTTCATCGGTAGTACCTGTCTTATCAATAGCAATTAGGATCTGGGCAATCGTGATTTTCCCCGCTGCAGGTCTCTCATCCGTTTTTTTGAGAATGATATATCCTGCTTTTGTTTTTACCGGCGAAGAAACCTCTCCTGTTTTTAATTGATAAGCAATATTTTCCAATGCATATGGCAGCGTAAAAAGCGTAATGTAGCCAAGATCGCCACCATTTCGTTTTGCGGCAGTATCCGCTGAATAGCTTGAAGCTATATCTGCAAAATCAGCACCTGATTTAATTTTATTGATTGCCTCGGTTGCTTTTTTCTGTGCGGTACTTTCTGCATCATCCTTTCCCTGTTCGGGGAAAGGGATCAGGATATATGACAGCCGGATATCTTTTTTGCTTCTTTCAAATGCTTCATCAATAAGCGAGCGGAAAGCACTGGAATCAACAAGAAAACTGTTCTCTACCTGGTGCCTGAAAGTTTCCAAATCTGCTTTCTGATTGGGAAGAGTGTCTATCCGGAGATCGTATGCCGCCTGTACTTTTAATTTGAAGCGGGTATAAAGCTCAAGGTATTCTTTCAACGCTTCTTTCTCATTCACATTTTCCGGCTTGTTCTTCAGAAAGGCCTGTATGAACTCATCTTTACTTACGCTTTTCTTTCCGTAAGTAAAAAGCGTTTGTGCATGAATGTTAACAACAAAAAAACAGCCTAATATGACAAGGAGGTTTTTCATGATGTAAAAAGGATATTAGTTTACAGCTGCGGTCTGGGCTTTAACCTGGAGCAACTCACCCAACTGCTGGTAACTTAGTTTTTTTGCAATTATGTTTTTGTCTTTATCCAGCAGATATAGCATCGGTGTCTGGTAAACATCATATAACTGGCGAATGCCTGGTTTGCCTTTAGCGTAATCTGCGTCACGCATTTCTTTTGTCTGGTAGACATGAACCCAATCTTTCAGATTATGTTCCCTGATAAATTTGATCCATGCTTCCTTTCCTCCATCGGTCATAACACCGAGCAACGTTATTCCCTGTTTTTTCCAGGTGGATTGAAAAATTGAATCGAGTCTGGGTACTTCTTCCTTGCAATGTCCGCAGGTAGGATCCCAGAAACAGATGACGGTATATTTTCCGGTGACTGAATACAGGTTTTTTTTCTTGCCGGATGTGTCAAGGAATTCAAAATCTGCTCCCTTGTTCCCGATAATATTTCCCATCAGACTATAACCACGATCATGAATAAACTTTTTGTACTTGTCAGTCATCCAGCTGTCCGCCATGCCAGTCAGGTAATATTTCTGAAACAGGTGTACAAATACTGCATCCTGGCCCATATAAGTTGGATTCACGTATTTATCGGTAAGTGTTGACAGACAGAATTTGAACATCTCGGCATTTGACTTTGATGCATCGAGAACAAAATCAGCCGCCTTAATCAGTGAGTCCGGCGCAGGTGAAATCACTTCAGCAAAATACCTGTCGAATTTGGGTTGAAAAACAGGTGTACGAAGAAGTCGTTCATCAGTAAATGACACTCCATCCCAGTAATGTTTTTTATAATACTGGTATGCATAACTGGAATCGTATTTTCCACCGGGATGTTGAGCAGCAGGTGGAATCTCCGGTTCTCTGAGTACTTTGAATATCGCTGATAATAAATGATCCGGATGGTTCTTCAGGAAATCCTCCCTATACTTCTGGATATCACGCCCCAATGCAGCTGCTTTATCATTTAATTCCTTTTGCTCAGCAGGTGAAGCTCCGGCCATTTTCTGTCGGATCTCACCGATCTGCATACCAACTGTCTGTGCTTTCTTCTGGTATTCAGAAAACAACTCATTATCAGGCGATCCCTGAAATCTGGTTGCACCTATCAGGTTGGCCGTATCAGTGGACATGGAGAATTTTTGTTCTTTGTCCACCAGGCATTCCACCCAGCCATTTTTCTGCGGATATACGATCATATACACGCCGCCAAAAAGCTTTTCCTTTCCGCGGAATGTTGCTTCACTGTTGCTGTTCAACTCAGCCGAATCGATCAGGAATTGCTTGGCTCCGAAATGATGCGCCAGGTAGAGGTAACCTTTGGTAAAAGGTTTCAGGGTCACCTTGATCTCATACCCTTGCGAACGGGCCTGCATCAATCCAGAA
This sequence comes from Pollutibacter soli, assembly GCA_029269725.1. GTDB lineage: Bacteria > Bacteroidota > Bacteroidia > Chitinophagales > Chitinophagaceae > Pollutibacter > Pollutibacter soli. Next base: position 367,113 of record JARJHS010000002.1, read on the forward strand.
AAGAGAAAAAAGATAAAGAGGTTTCTACGCATGGATAAGCCACATTAAGAGTCAAATTTATTCAAATTGACATTCACGGTCTGTTAAAGCCGTGTCTGCAGATAAAAACATGAAATCCAGCGAATTATTGCGAAACCAGGGAAATCATACAAAAATTTTCCCAGCGGTTTTATTTTTGCCGGATGCGGAAGAAAAAGGTTCAGGTTCTCAGGGGAATCAGAGTTACGGGTTATGCGGCCGAAGGAAAGGCTTTAGCGAAACAGGATGGTAAAGTGATTTTTATTGAAGGCGCGGTTCCCGGTGACCTCGTGGATGTTCGGCTTACCAAATCAAAAAAAGACTGGGCCGAAGGTAAGGTTCAGGAGATAATTGAGTATTCTACTCAAAGGACTGACCCGTTTTGCGAACATTTCGGTGTTTGTGGCGGATGTAAATGGCAGATGCTTCCTTATGAATTGCAGCTGAAATACAAACAGGAAGAGGTCGAACAGCAGTTGAGAAGAATTGGAAAGGTGAAACTGCCGCCGATTCAACCTATTCTGGGTTCAGAAAAAACCAGGTATTACCGGAATAAACTTGAGTTTACTTTCAGCAGTAAAAGATTCATTCCCTATTCGGTTGCCCGCTCCGGTGAGTCGCTGTCAGACGACCAGTTAAAACCTGCACTGGGATTTCATGTGCCTGGAATATTTGATAAAGTTGTGGATGTACAACAATGTTTTTTACAAGATGATCCAAGCAATGCTATCCGCAACGAGGCACGTTCATTCGCTTTGGCAAATGATTTCAGTTTTTATGATATAAGAAATCATGCAGGATGGCTCAGGAATCTGATGGTACGTGTATGCACGACAGGGGAAGTGATGGTTAACCTGGTGACAGGAGCTGACGAGCCTGAGAACAGGAAAATGATGATGGATCATCTACTCGCTAAATTCCCCTCCATTACCTCATTCTTCTATACCATCAATACAAAGTTCAATGACAGCATTCATGACCTGGAACCTGTGTGCTTCATGGGGAATCCGTTCGCAACGGAAATGCTGGGTGAGCTCAAATTCCGTATTGGACCAAAATCATTTTTTCAAACCAATACACGTCAGGCAGAAAGACTCTACGAGGTAACGAAGCAGTTTGCAGAACTGACGGGTACTGAAACTGTTTATGACCTGTATTGTGGTACGGGAAGTATTGGGTTATTCGTCAGCGACCTGGCAAAGAAAATAATCGGTGTTGAAGTAATAGCAGAAGCCATTCGTGATGCAAAAATCAATGCGGAGATCAACGGCATAAATCACGCTCGTTTTTTTGCAGGGGACGTGATTGATGTTTGCGATGAACAATTTTTTCATAGAGAAGGAAAACCGGATGTGATTATCACAGATCCACCGAGGGCTGGCATGCATGAAAAACTGGTAAATAAAATCAAAGAGATAGCAGCACCCAAGGTGGTATATGTAAGTTGCAATCCTGCCACACAGGCCAGGGACCTGGCCTTGCTGGACGAATTGTATTCTGTCGAGCGCATTCAGCCGGTAGATATGTTCCCGCATACCCATCATATTGAAAACATTGTGCAGCTGAAGTACCGAAATGTTTAACCGGTGCATAACGCGCCTTTAGCTACATTTGTAGGATTAATTTTTATAGAATGGCATCAGATTTCAGACCGGGAAGTTTCCAGATATTACCAGTAATTATTAAGAATTTGCTGATCATAAACGGCCTGGTTTGGCTGGCACAGATAAGCGTTGGTAAGTCGCTGTTCAGCTTTGAAAATCTCTTCGCTCTTCATCATCCCAAATCCGAGTTTTATCATTTCTGGCAGATCATTACATATATGTTTCTGCATAGCCCATCAGATTTTTTTCACCTCCTGTTTAATATGTTCGGCTTGTGGATGTTTGGTAGTACGCTTGAAAATCTTTGGGGGCCGGGCAGGTTCCTGGTTTTTTATCTTATCTGCGGTTTTGTGGCTGGTCTTGCGCATATGGGTGCCATCACCTGGGAAATGGTGCAGGTTCAGCATGCAGCCATGGCAGAACAGCTCAATCCGGAACCTTATCTGCGACAGGTGGCGAATGTTCCGATGATGGGTGCGTCGGGTGGAGTAATGGGAGTATTGGCGGCTTTTGCATACACATTTCCGAATGACCGATTGTTCATCTTCCCGATACCATTTCCGATAAAAGTAAAATGGGCGATACTGGGCCTGGTGGCTTTTGATCTTTTTAACGGCCTGACCGGAAGAGACCCGTCTGTAGCGCATTTCGCTCACCTTGGAGGCGCAGCTGCGGGAATTATATTGGTTATGATATGGAATAAAAGAAACCGGAGGACGTTTTACTAAAGATTAACTGTAATCAGTAGGAATTTTGCTTTAATTTTAAATCTGCAATTTTTTTCCGGAACGTATGGGGCAAAGGGACTATCCTAGAGTGAAACGAAGCAATATCTGGAGTGATAATAATGCATTGATGATGCTCATTATCCTCAATGTAATTGTGTTCGTTTTACTGCATATGATCAAAACGATCTATGGATTGTCTTTCATGAAGGAAGAAGCGTTTATGAAAAACACTTATTCCTGGTTTACGATGCCTGCCGATCCCCAGAAATTTTTTCAACGTCCGTGGACAATACTCACCGCACAGTTTGCCGAGCTCAAGACGATGCTCCTGTTAAGTAATTTATTCTGGCTCTGGACATTCGGCTACATATTACAAGATCTGGTAGGTAACAGGAAAATAGTTCCGCTTTACCTGTATGGTGGTATTGCAGGCGGTATCATTTTTCTTCTTTCGTTTAATTCGTTGCCGCAATTGAAAAGTCTTGCAGACACAGAAGTGTACAATGGTGCAATCACTTCGGTTATTGCTATTGCCATTGCCACAACGGTGATTTCTCCCAATTACAGATTATTTCCAATGATCAGCGGAGGTATCCCTCTCTGGATCATTTCTATCATTTTTGTTGTTGTCGACTTCGCATGGATATCCAGGCAGCCGGGACTTTTCTTCCCGCACATCGCCAGCGCAGCGGTAGGTTTTTCATTTGCAAAAGCTTTACAAAGAGGAATTGATTGGGGAGCATGGATGGGAAATCTGTACGACAGGTTTATGAATCTTTTCAATCCGGAAAAGAAGAACATCAAAAGAAACCCTGTAAAACAGGAAGTGTTCTATAATACGCGCGGCCAGAAGCCATTTAAAAAAACAGCCAATCTTACGCAGCAGAAAATTGACGAGATCCTGGACAAAATTAACCAGAAAGGATACGACCGGCTGACCGAAGAGGAAAAAGACCTTCTGAAAAGAGCCAGCGAAGAAGATCTGTAACTTTAATTCATGCAGCAGTTCTTTCGGAATTTTTTTAAGAGGTTGCTGATTTTCATCAATGTACTGACTGCACTCCTGTTTATTACCAGTTCCCTGACCCCGCATTTTGATCCTCGTAACTGGTGGTTCTCTGGTTTCCTTGGATTGCTTTTCCCTTATCTTCTTGCTGGTGTTTGTTTCTTCATTGTGTTCTGGCTTTTTGTTACGCCCAAAAGAATTATTCTCAATATTTTTTGTTTGCTCGCTGCGATTCCAGCAATCAAAAATTTTCTCCCTTTTAATTTTGCAGCTCCTTTTGCAGTCGAAAAAAAGGATAGTACACTCAGGGTGATGAGCTGGAATATCAGGCGGTTTACAGCATTCGACGCCAAAAATTTCAATCCCAATCAGTTGGCGAATAAGCCAGCAATTTTTGCAGAAATCAAAAAATACAATCCTGATGTGCTGTGCCTGCAGGAGTTTTTTACTACTACGGATGTCAATAACAATATCCGGCAGATACAACAGGAACTGGGATTTCGATGGTTTGTTTTTGCCAAAGACAACCACCAGCAATACAGGCATCTTAGCGGTACTGCCATTTTTTCCAAGTACCCGATAGTGGATTCGATGATTCTCACCTATCCGGATTCTATGGCACGCGCTGCGGAAAATGTAATTGCAGCTGATATTGTTGTCCATAGTGATACTGTGAGAATATTTACCCTGCATTTACAGTCATTCGGATTCCGGCCGCGTGATTATACGAGTTTCGGAAAAATAAAAGCTCAACAGGACACCAATCTTGTCGCGTCAAAAAATCTTTTCCGGAAAATGAAGCAGACATTTTATCTGCATGCTTTCCAGGCAGATTATCTTAAAGAAAACATCAGTAAAAGTCCGCACCCGGTAATTGCCTGTGGTGATCTGAATGATGTGCCTAACTCTTATGCATACCATACTGTCAGGAGCCGGATGAACGATTGTTTCCTCGAGCGCGGAACGGGTTTTGGCAAAACTTTTACCAGCACCACATCACGGGTGTTGAACATTTTGCCTACTTTAAGGATTGACTATATATTTGCAGACCCTGTATGGGAAACCAGACAGTTCACCCGTATGCAGCGGAAACTATCGGATCATAACGCGTTGATCGTGGATCTGGTAAAAATGGAGAATAATGAAAAGTAATTTTTTTACAACGTCGATTCCACCCTTTTCAGCAGTATTTTTCTGTTGTTGTTGATCCATTACCACCCGTTCCGGCTTCATCTCCTTATTATCTTTGGATTTTTCATTTTGAAAATTTATGGCATCGCTTAAAGTTTATAACTCACTCACCAGGGCTAAAGAAACATTCGAAAGTATAACTCCGGGGCATATCGGGATGTATGTGTGCGGACCCACGGTAAGCGGTGAAAGCCATCTCGGTCATGCACGGCCATTCATCACTTTTGATATTTTCTATCGCTATTTCATGAGCCTTGGTTACAAGGTGCGTTATGTGAGGAACATTACAGACGCCGGACATTTTGAAGAGGAGGGCAGGGAGGCAGAAGATAAAATCGCAAAGAAAGCAATCCTGGAAAAACTGGAACCAATGGAATTGGTACAGAAGTATACCAATCTTTTCCATTGGGCGATGCACCAGTTCAATAATCTTGATCCAACCATCGAGCCAACTGCAACGGGTCATATTGTTGAACAGATTGTAATGATTGAAAAGATCATTGCTGCCGGATACGCATATGTAGTCAACGGTTCGGTATATTTTGATGTCGACAAATACCATTCAGATTATGGTGATAAAGGAATGCCGTATGGAATATTAAGCGGACGCATACTCGAAGACCAGCTGGAAACAACAAGAGACCTGGATGGCCAGGATGAAAAACACAGTAAGGCTGATTTCGCGCTCTGGAAACATGCTGCTCCTGAACATATTATGCGCTGGCAAAGCCCCTGGGGAGAAGGATTTCCGGGATGGCATATCGAATGTTCTGCAATGAGTACCAAGTACCTGGGCGGTCAGTTTGATATACATGGCGGTGGAATGGATCTGCAGTTTCCGCATCATGAATGCGAGATTGCGCAGAGCGCTGTATGCAATCATGAAATCCCTGCACGATACTGGTTGCATAATAACATGATCACCATTAACGGAAAGAAGATGGGAAAGAGTTATAACAACGTGATTAAGCTCACTGAACTTTTTTCAGGTTCTCATCCGCTGTTATCGCAGGCCTTCAGTCCGATGACAATCAGATTCTTTCTTTTACAAACCCATTACCGCAGTACCCTGGATTTCAGTAATGAAGCATTAATTGCCGCGGAAAAAGGATTAAGAAGGGTGTGGGATGCTTTTCAGAAATTGAATAAACTGGAGTATACCACTACTGAAGATGAGAAACTGATCGATCAGGAACTCAGTGCCAATACCACCCGTTTGCTTAATGAAATGGATGAGTTTATGGCTGATGATTTTAACACAGCGAAGGTGCTGGCAAATATATTCGAACTTGTTCCGCTGATCAATTCGATACGTGACAAACAGGTAGCCGTAACAGTGATACCAATAAGTCTTTTTGAAAAACTGAAGTCGCAATTCAAAAAATACCTGGTGGAAATTTTCGGATTGAAGGATGAACTGCAGCAGGAAAGCAATAAGCTGGATGCGGTATTGCAATTACTTGCCGACATCAGGAGTGAAGCAAAACTTCGAAAAGATTTTACAACTTCAGATAAGATCAGGAATCAGTTGCTGGGAATGGGTATCCAGATGAAGGATGAGAAGGGCGGCGGAGTGAGTTGGACGATTGAGAAGTAAATAGTAAGTACTAAGTAGGAAGAAGTAAGAAGGAGATTAAAGTTGAAGGTTTAAAGTGATAGGTTGTAAGTGATCTGCTGCTAGATCCGGATTCATTTAATACGATGACGAGTGTAACGTGCACGTTCCGGATAATTGCTTCAAGAACCCGATTGCTCTATAGGTGCGCCAGGGAATTGCTGATAATCATCCGGCTTGTAATGACTGCATAATAATGGATTCCGCCTGCTCGACCCAACGATGATATTCCGGTGATTGTTGATTATGGTTTGGGATGTACTGGATTAGTTTACTGAGATCAAAATGATCTGCACGAATCCCTGCGCCATTTTTTTGTGCATCTGCTGCATTGCAGCATTGCTCAAACTGTCCTTCTACAGGCACCATCATCACAGGTTTGGAAAGATACATTGCTTCACAAACCGATTCAAAGCCTGCCGTAGTTGCCATCGCATTACAACTGGCCATCATCTCCATAAATTTCCTGTCATTCAAAGAATGAAATGAAAGCGTTTCATCATAAATCCATTCGCCTTTGTGATCGTTCTTCAATTGATTGCAATCCATGAAACAATGGATGCTGATTTCCGGATGTTGCTTGTGCCATTCAATGATTTGATTTTTATATCCGCTGTTGACAAGATATACAAGAATGAAATTCTCCTTCCCTGGACTCATTTTTCTTATCGCGGTGCGCAATACAGGGGGGATAACGATGATCTGTTCCGAAATCGAGGAAGGAAGTTGGTACATCGATATCGCCAGGATTTTATGAGAGTGTAACGCGACAAAACGTGTGTACCATTTCAGGATATTTTTTCTGATCCGGCTGGTTTCGGGGAAATGAAACCCGGGATGCAGGTATACGAATTGGTGCGCGATGGAAAAGGTTCTGATTTTTTCACGATAAACGAGGTTATATATTGCAGCCAGCGGTTCGTAAAAATTGATGACGACATCAGGCTTGTGAAAACGGATCAGCATATTGATCTTCCTGATGCTGCTGATATAATCTTTAACCCTGAATAAATTATGGAAAACTGTTTTACCTGCGAGTACAGATTTGTTTTCGGTGTCCGTAACAAATCCCGGGCTGGGTATGGTAACAACTGGTGAATTGATTGCGGCCGGGAAAAAAGCAGGAAGAGTCTTTTTACCGGACATACCAACTACAACGCAACAAACTTCGTGATTATGTTGCTGTAACATTTCACTGATGGTAATGGCCTGAGTTAAATGCCCACGCCCCTCACCTTGTACAAGAAATAAAAATGATTTTTTTTTCATTAGAAGAATTGGTTGAGGTTTCAGGAATTGATAATGGATTCAAGTACTTCATCGATATCAGCAGAAGGAGCACTACCATCGACAGAATGTTGGCCGGTTTCTTTAAGCCATTCATTGTAGTAAATGATTTTCCAGTCGCCGTTTTCAGTTTCGACAACAGCGCTTAATGTTTCCACCCAATCGCCGCTGTTCAGGTAATGAATCCCATTGATTATTTTGTCAGCAGGCTGATGTATATGGCCACAGATAATTCCCTGGCATTTTTCAGTTGCTGCTACAGCACATAATTCGTTTTCAAAGTCAGAAATAAAACTCACGGCGGATTTCACACGCTGTTTGACTGTCGCCGAAAGTGAATAATATGGCAAACCTTTTTTTCTGCGATAGTTATTGTAAAGACGGTTAACCCAAAGAAGAAAAGTATAACCTGTATCTCCGAGCCTGGAGATCCATTTCAGGTTGGTTGTAACGGAATCAAAAATATCTCCATGAACAACAAAGTATTTACTGCCTTCCGATTCATGAACATAATCTCTGAGGATAGAAAAATTTCCAACTTCCAGTGGAAGGATTTCGTCAAGGAAATCATCATGATTGCCGCGGAGATAAATGATTTTTGTAGCGCTGGAAGAAAGTCTGTTTAATAAAAGTTTGAAAAAGGCAGTATGTTTTTTCTTCCATTTACCTGATTTACTCAGCTGCCATCCATCAATAATGTCGCCATTCAGAATCAATGTTTCGCAACTATGTTCCCGGAGAAAATGTACAGCTTCTCTTACATGGGAATTCCTAATACCCAGATGAATGTCCGAAATAATGATCGTCCTGTAATGCGTTTTCAAATGCGAGGTTTTGTAAAGAACCAAATATTGTCTTAACCTATTGTTGCCTGTAGATTATGCTTATGTGAAGGGAATAAGATGAAAAAGTTATCACAGGAATTCAGTTCTGTGATTTCTGTTGAACGCTATGGCGTAAATTGGGTTCATGCATTATTTACCACACCTGGAAAAGGATCGCAGGCTTAAGAAGATTATGGATTCGCATGGCCCGCTAAAACTCAGGAAGCAGAAGGATCTCTGTAATTATTTATGTGCATCGATCATGAGTCAGCAGCTTTCAACAAAAGTGGCTTCTGTTATTCATGGACGTTATATCGAGTTGTTCGGGGGAAAAGAGCCGGAACCGCAAAGAATAATTGATACGCCTCACGAAAAACTTCGGGCCATTGGTCTTTCAAATGCGAAAGTTAGCTACGTAAAAAATGTTGCGGAGTTTGCTATTGTCAAAGGGATGAGCCACGACAAACTACATCCTATGACTGACGATGAAGTGATTGCTTATCTGACGGAAATCAAAGGCGTCGGCAGATGGACTGTGGAAATGTTATTGATGTTTGCATTGCAACGGGAAGATGTTTTTCCTGTGGACGATCTCGGTATCCGCCAGGCAATTGCCGGCATCTACAAAATAAAAACCGGGGATAAAAAAGAGCTGACCGAAGCCATGTATCGCATCGCAAAAAAATGGTCACCATACAGGACCTATGCGAGTATGTATCTGTGGAGATGGAAGGATACGCTGAACGTTTAACGTAGAACGTTGAACGTAGGAACCTGATGACGCAGAGCCGTTTCTGGACTGGGTATAACAAAACAGGATGGGTAACTGCCTTCGCAAGCGCTAACGTTCTACGTTAAACGTTCTACGTTTAACGTAAAGAGAGTTCTTTCAAAAGATATCCTGCCCCGCCGAGTTTATCAATACACCAAAGAATATAACGTACATCAACGCAAATGGTGCGGTTGAGGTTTTTATCAAATGCCAGTTTGTGACTGATGGCTTCATAGTTTCCATCAAAGGATAAACCGATCAATTCACCTTTTCCGTTAAGTACAGGAGAGCCGGAATTGCCACCGGTGATATCATTTGTAGTAATGAATGTTACTACAAGGTCGTTCCTCGATTTATCAATATATGTCCCGTAATCTTTTTTTGCAGCGAGCTCTCTTAGTTTAGCCGGGAGTTCAAATTCGAAATCACCGGCCCGGTATTTTTCAAGTACGCCCGTCATTGTGCAGACATAGTCATATTTTACCGCATCCCTGGGTTGATAGTTTTTTACACTGCCATAACTAAGACGCATCGTAAAGGTGGCGTCTGGATACATTTTTTTTGTGGGACTCATTTCGCGTAGTCCTTTCAGATAGATCCTGCTGTATTCATTGTTCGAAGCAGTAAACCGTGTAAAATATGGGTTGTATTTGCTGTCATAATTTTTGATAAACTTATCTGCGATAGAATATGCTGCATCATTCTGTAATTGGTTCGCATCCGGTCGTGAAGCAAATGCCTTCCATTTCGAATCATCCAGTAAAAATGTTGTACCAAAAACATTGGCTGCATATTTATCCCATGTAGACTGATCTTTCAGATCTCCATATGTGTTACGTACATTTTCATAAAAGCCAATAGGATGCTGATTCTTATCGATGTTCTGGTAGAACATGCTGAGCATTTCTGCAAGAATTTTTTTATCGGAAGCGATATTTTCATCTTTGATAAATTCCTCGCGGCGTGCACTAGCAGCCGCCAAAGCTTTTTTAGTGTCTGCATGATCCGGTCCTTTTCTTACGAGGCTGGCTTCCAGGTTTGCAAGTGAGTTGGCAAATGCCAGCAATGGAGAACCTAGTATTCCTTCCCTGATGTACATACGATGAGCTGCATAAGGTTTCCACTGATCATATGCTTTTTGCCAGTCAGGAAACAAATTTTCATAAACAGGTTTTCCTTTGGCCCATTGCTGGAATGTAGCTTCTTCTGCCTGTTTGCGTTGAAGTATATTGTATTTGATTAATTGTTTTGTTTCACCATCAAAAAATTTCCAGTAGTTACTGATAGTCGAATGTGCAGAACTCAGCTGAAGCCTGGTGGCAGGATCTTTTTTCATTTCTGCTAACATCAATTTCAGTCGCACATCACGTAATTCAACCAGCGCCGGATTTTCTACCGTTGTTTTCAGAGCTACACCGTATGATGTTTCATAACGATTGGTAGATCCCGGATAACCATAAGTCATTGCATAATCACCATCTTTTACTCCTTTGACAGAGATCGGCAAAAAGTATTTTGGTTTGAAAGGGATATTGTCAGTAGCGTATTCTGCAGGTTTACCATCTTTGCCTGTGTATATTCTAAAAATTGAAAAATCGCCTGTGTGTCGTGGCCATTCCCAGTTATCCGTATCGCCGCCATAATTTCCAACGGATTCTGGTGGTGCTCCTACAAGGCGGATATCCCTGTATTCCTGGTACACAAAAAGCAGGTACTGATTACCTTTGAAAATTGATTTCAATTCCGCTTTAATAAACTGATCGGGCTTGCTGTATTGACTATTGATTTCTTCAGTAAGCTCAAGAATTTTTTTTGCCCTATCAGTTACACTAAGGCCATTGGTTGCGCTATCTATTTTAGAAGTAAAATCTTCAACACTTACAAGAAACTCGACTGTCACATGCTTTGCCGGGATCTCATCAGCCTTGGATTTTGCATAGAACCCGTCCTTCAGATAATTGTTCTGTACTGAGCTTGCATCGGCAATCGCATCATAGCCACAATGATGATTTGTAAAGATGAGGCCCTCATTGCTCACTACTCCGCCAGAACAGCCCCTGTTAAACATGATGATCCCGTCTTTTATCGAAGGTTTATTGATGCTGTAAAGTTGTTCTTTAGTTAATAGCAGGCCTTTTTTCACCATATCATTATAAACATCCTGACCAAGAAGCATGGGTAACCACATGCCTTCTTCAGCGATACAGCATAGGGATATAAAAAATGAAATGAGAGCAACCAATGACTTTTTCATGTGTGTAACGATGTATTAAGACAAACCTACTGTTTAAAAATCAATTTCAACATGACCATCAACGGTCCTAAGTTTTAATTTTACTACAAAATTTCTCATATGATTTTAACTACTACCCCTACTGTAGAAGGACGTTCCGTCAGGGATTATCTGGGTATCGTTTCCTCCCAAACCATTATCGGCGCAAACTTTTTCAAAGACATTCTCGGTGGCCTGCGTGATGCTTTCGGAGGTCGCAGCAGCACTTATGAAAGGGTTCTTGAGGAAGCAAAAGAGTATGCCATCACTGAACTTTCGCAAAAAGCTCATGCAGCAGGAGCTGATGCTGTTGTAGGTATCGACCTGGACTACCAGGCCATCGGAGCCAATGGAAGTATGCTGATGGTGAGTGCCAGTGGTACTGCCGTTAAGCTGGGGTGATTACGTTCAACGTTCAACATTAATGTACAGGTTCCTGCAGATTTTTCCAAAGCAGATCTTTTAATTGAACCAATCCTGATCCTGATACTCCCGAAATAAATACATGAGGGATATTTGCCGGCAACTCTTTGCTGATGGCTGTTTTCAATTCGTCGTCAAGCATATCCGATTTGCTGATAGCGATGATGAATTTTTTATCCATCAGTTCAGGATTGTATTTTTCAAGTTCCTGAAGTAGTATCTCCAGTTCTTTTTTATGATCCTTACTATCTGCAGGGATCATAAAAAGTAAAACAGGATTTCTTTCAATGTGACGAAGGAACCGATGCCCCAATCCTTTTCCTTCTGAAGCGCCTTCAATGATCCCTGGCAAATCGGCAATACAAAATGATTTTCCTTCGCGATATTCAACCATGCCCAGTTGAGGTGTCAACGTGGTAAATGCGTAATCAGCAATTTTCGGTTTGGCCGCAGTGATAGCAGAAAGTAATGTTGATTTTCCTGCATTTGGAAATCCAACCAGACCTACATCAGCAAGTACTTTTAGTTCGAGGACTTTCCAGCCTTCAACGCCTGGTTCGCCGGGCTGGGCATATTCGGGTGCCTGGTTGGTTGCTGTTGCAAAATTTTTATTTCCAAGTCCGCCACGTCCGCCTTTCAGCCAGATGACTTCCTGACCGTCTTCCAAAATCTCAGCTTGTTTTTCGCCCGTTTCTTCGTCACGCGCAATGGTTCCTAACGGTACTTCAATAATAATGTCTTTCCCATCGCGACCAGTCATGTTATTCTTATTGCCACCCTGTCCGTTTTCCGCTAACACATTCTTATAATAGCGCAGATGCAGTAGTGTCCAGAGATGCTTACTACCTTTCAGAATGATATGGCCACCGCGACCCCCATCTCCTCCATCAGGTCCGGCTTCGGGATTGAATTTTGTGCGCATGAAATGCCTGCTTCCCGCGCCGCCATGCCCGCTTTTGCAGAAAACCCTGATCTGGTCTACGAAGTTTGATTTTTCCATCAGGCCGCAAATTACGTTAAACGCTGAACGTTCAACGTTTAACGTTTAACGTTCGACCCAGTGTATGATAAAGTTCTTCCTGCTTTGGTCTGTTTGCTTCCTGTTCAGGCAGAGGTTCGCAGGGTTGCCAGAAGTTTTTCATTTCTTGAGGAAGCTGCTGATAAAGTTGTGTGCCTGCAGTCTTCCAGGCGATCATTTCATCGCTCACCTCTTTCACTTTCTTCGCGGGATTTCCTGCCATCACGCTGCGTCTTTCAATCTTCTCGCCCTCTTTTACAAAACTCAATGCTCCAACGATGCATTCATCTCGCAATACAACATTATCCATGATCACGGAATTCATTCCTATGAGGCAGTTTTTTCCGATATGCGCGCCATGAATGATCGCTCCATGACCGATATGTGCTCCTTCCTCCAGCACCACGATAACTCCCGGAAACATATGAATAGTACAGTTTTCCTGGATATTGCATCCATCTTTAATAACGATTCCTCCCCAATCGCCACGAAGGGCTGCTCCGGGACCGATATAAACATTTTTACCAATAATTACATTTCCGGTTATGCATGCCTGTGGGTGAACAAAGGAGCTCGGGTCTGCCACAGGTGTAAAACCCCTGAATGCATAGAACATATGCTGATAGTTATAGATAGCTAAATCAAACGGAAATATTAAAGTGAAGATGTTCCGCCAATCAATGCTTTACCTGTACGGAAGCAGGTTCCTTTAAATAGTGCAACCTGGTCATTATACTGATTACGTACATGTATCAGGTAAACGCCTGTACTTCTGCCATCATGGATTTCTTCTGCCTCAGCAATCAGCTCATCACCCACATGAACAGCTTTTGTGAAAGTAATCGTTACATCCAGCGCCACAGATAAATTATTCCGGTTGTTACAGGCAAACGCAAATGCACTGTCGGCAAGGGAAAACGGGATTCCACCATGGATGATTCCAAAGCCATTCACCATTTCCTTGCGGATCACCATTTTTATTTTACTGTAGCCAGCTCGAATGTCTATTACTTCAACACCCATCCACTGACTGAAAAAATCATTTTTCATCATATGCGCTACTACATCGCTTGCTAATTGTTGACCTGCCATATTAAATGTTTTTAGCGTCCGGTAAATAATGGTGTTCTTTTTTCAAGGAAGGCGTTTATCCCTTCTTTAAAATCTTCGGTATTCGCAGCAGCCTGTTGCAACTGATCCTCCAATGTTAATTGCTGTTCCAGCGTATTGGAAAATGATAGGTTCAATGCTTTTTTCGTCAATGCAAAACTTCGGGTAGGCATTGCTGCCAGTTTTTTTGCGATGGAAACGGATTCTGATACAAATTGGTCGTCGGGTATACAGCGGTAAATCATACCCATTTTTTCCGCTTCTTCTGCGGACACTTTATCTCCCAGCATCGTAAGAGCAGATGCTTTTTGCCAGCCGATAAGACGAGGTAAAAAATAAGTGCCACCACTATCCGGGACCAATCCTAATTTGGAAAAAGCCTGTATAAAAGATGCATAAGAAGTGGCAACAACGATATCGCAGGCCAGGGCGATATTGGCGCCGGCGCCAGCTGCAACACCATTTACAGCCGCCACGACAGGTAATTCTATCGATCTTATTTTTTTGATGATTGGATTATAATGCTCATGTAAAATTTTCTGCATCCCCGGGCCTTCAGGATCGATTACTTCAGCCAGGTCCTGCCCGGCAGAAAATCCTTTTCCTTCCCCGGTGAGATAAATACAGCGAACAGCATTATCTTTTTCAAATGTTTGAAATGCATCAATCAATTCCATCGACATTGCGCGATCGAAAGCGTTTAATTTTGCCGGTCGGTTTAAACGGATGAAGCCAACACCATCTTCTATATTTATAAGCAGTGAAGACATATCATGTGAAAGTAACGTGGATTGAAATGGATTCACTATAACTAATGACACTTAAAATAATCAAAAGGCTCAAGACAATTTTCGCACCGGTACAAAGCTTTGCATGCGGTAGATCCGAATTCACTGATCACTGTTGTATCCGCAGACCCGCAGTTCGGACAAACAACCTTTGAATTGTCTTTTCCTGAAGCTGAATATTGTGGTGGTGCTATACCATAGGCCTTTAACTTCTCACGGCCGGCATCGGACATCCAATCTGTTGTCCATGCGGGTGAAAGTACCTGTTTTATTCTGAAATTGGAAATGCCGTTCGCAAACAAGATCATCCTGATTTGTGTAGAAATAACATCCATTGCAGGGCATCCGGAGTAAGTAGGAGTGATCGTTATTTCCCAGAAAGGATTTATTGGATCGTTGATCAGTTCCACTTTTCGGACTATTCCAAGGTCAAGGATCGATAACACTGGTACTTCAGGGTCTTTTACTGATTCCAGCCATTCCAGAATTGTATGTTCAGTAAGAAGTTTCATGATCTACCATTCCATACCGGGATAGGTTCGCTGCATATATTGCATTTCTGCAAGTAAATAACCCAGGTGTTCTGTGTGCATTCCCTGCCTGCCTCCTTGTTGCGTCCATTTCTGAAGTCTGAACTCAAGGGTAGCTTCTTCAAATACAGGATTTACCAACGAAATCCACTTCTCTCTCAGCGTAACCGGATCGACTGCCATGTTGGATTCAGTCAACATTTTTTCTTCATCGGAAGCAATAAAAAATTCGCCAACATAATCTTTAAGTATATTCCATGAAGCGATCATTTTTTTCCGGCTTTCCGTTGTGCCATCCCCTAATCGTATCACCCATTCTTTGCTCCATCTTACATGGTAAGCCACTTCCTTGAGCGATTTTTCAGCAATTGCCGCAATTTCCTGGTCTGAAGCGTCTACCAGTTTTTCATATAACAAATACTGATACTGACTGAACAGGTATTGACGCAAAACAGTAAATCCCCAATCTGAATCCGGAAGCTCGAGAACAAGGAAGTTTTTAAACTCACGGGTATCACGCAGGTATGCAAGGCTGTCTTCGGTTACTCCCGCTCCTGCCCGGCTTGCAGCATACTGGTAGAAATATCTTGCCTGGCCCAGAAGATCAAGTGAAATATTCGTCAGTGCGATATCCTGTTCCAAAACAGGTCCGTGGCCACACCATTCACTGTTTCTGTGACCAAGAATGAGAGCATTATCAGCCAGGTGCAAAAGATAATTGTGGAGATGATCCATAATATTAAATACTACGCACAATTACATGTGAGTAATGGAATCCGGAATGTTATAAAATGTGGGGTGACGATACACTTTATCATTTGCAGGCTCATAAAGCATTCCTGATTCATCAGGATTCGATGCATGGATATCTTCACTTCTCACCACCCAGATACTTACTCCTTCCATCCTGCGCGTGTAAACATCGCGTGCATTCTCTATGGCCATAGCAGCATCGGCAGCATGCAGACTTCCTACATGCTTATGATCTAAACCTTGCTTACTCCTGATAAATACTTCCCACAAAGGCCAGTTCACTTCTGCAAAATTGTTCTTATTGTTTTCAGAAGCTGAACCACCTGCATCAGGAATATCTCCGTAATAAAATATGTTTACATGATTTAACATAGTGATTTGTTTATTTCAATTCAGGCAGCCCGTTGTTTATTTTTTTGTTTTTCAGCATGTGCAAGTGCAGCATCCCGAACCCAGGCACCATCAGTATGTGCTTTTCTTCTTGCTTCAAGCCTTTCCTTATTGCATGGACCATTCCCTTTTACCACGTTCCAGAATTCCTCCCAATTGATTTCTCCGAAATCATAAGATCGGCGTTCTTCATTCCATTTAAGGTCGGGATCCGGTAACTGCATGTTTAAAACTTTAACCTGCTCTGCGATCATATCAACAAAACGCTGGCGCAGTTCATCATTGCTTTGTCGTTTAATTTTCCATTTTGTGCTTTGATCTGAATGTGTTGATTCGCTGTCTTTTGGTCCGAACATCATCAGCGAGGGCCACCACCACCTATTGATGGCATCCTGGCACATGGCTCTCTGGATTTCAGTGCCCCTGCTCAACGTTAACAGGATTTCAAATCCCTGCCGTTGATGAAAACTCTCTTCTTTACATATCCTGATATTTGCGCGGGCATATGGTCCATAAGATGTTCGGCAAAGCATTACCTGATTAAGAATGGCAGCTCCATCAACCAGCCAGCCTATGGCACCCATATCTGCCCATGTCAGCGTCGGGTAATTAAATATCGAGGAGTACTTCGCCTTGCCCGAGAGCAGATCTGCAACAGTTGATTCTCTGCTCACACCTAATGTTTCTGTCGCTGCATACAGATACAAACCGTGACCCGCTTCGTCCTGCACTTTAGCGAGAAGAATCGCTTTCCTCTTTAAAGTCGGAGCGCGGGTGATCCAGTTCCCTTCCGGCAACATGCCGATGATTTCACTATGCGCGTGTTGACTGATCTGCCGGATGAGCGTTTTTCTGTAAGCTTCCGGCATCCAGTCGCGAGGCTCGATCTTTATTTCATCTTCAATTTTTTCCAGAAATAATTCCTCAGGGTTCTGTGCCATATTCAAGCATTTTGAACAATATGTAAAACTACAAAAAACCGATAAAAACTAACAGTTGTTAGTCGGAATTGATCCAGGGGTACGAATCTTTTAACTTATACCTTACTGATTAACAGGATTTCCAGAGCAAAACTGTTGTCTTCGTTTTAATGGTGGGTGACTCAGGCACCCGTTTACTTGCAACCCGTCCCGGGAATGATTACCTTATACTTAGGTTACTGTTATGAACGAATTTTCAAGAATCATACGATTGCTCACGAGGCCGGTCGCCGCATGGAGGGAAATTGAGGCTGATAACAGAGCTATAGCATCAATTTTCTTCCGGCTTGTCCTGCCTTTTTTATTATTGGGATCGGTCGCGATTTTTATTGGGTACGGAATTGTGGGACTGGACACCTTCATCCTTAAGATAAAGGGAATCAACTGGGGGTTATGGTTTGGTTTGAGATATTTAATTACAGGTACTATTGTATTCTTCGCCTGCACCTATGCTATCGATATGCTGGCACCGGTATTCCATTCGGAGCGAAACCTTATTAAGTCAGCACAACTGATCGCATATTCATCAGTCCCATCATGGATTACTGCTTTATTGCTGTTTTATCCTTTTCTGGGATTTTTAGGTTTACTGGGATTATATGGAGTGTACCTGTTTTATAAAGGTCTGCCTGTTCTTAAAAAAACGCCTGCAGATAAGCGCATCATTTACATGCTTGTTTCCGCT
Source organism: Pollutibacter soli (assembly GCA_029269725.1). Classification (GTDB taxonomy): domain Bacteria; phylum Bacteroidota; class Bacteroidia; order Chitinophagales; family Chitinophagaceae; genus Pollutibacter; species Pollutibacter soli. The sequence goes on from JARJHS010000002.1 coordinate 385,107, forward strand.
TTGCTGATTATTATTCTTTCATGGTTGATACAAATTGGAGTGGGCAGTGTACTCGAACAATTTTTTGGAGATCCTTATGCGAGTAATGTTGAAGAGTTCAGAAATCTGAACAGGGGAAAATGAGATGGTCAATATCAACGATCATCAAAATTGATAAACAAGTCCGGACTTCGTGGATGACTCTGGCAGGTTAGGATAAAACCCTGAGTCAACTCATCTTTTCCTAATGCATAATTTGCTTCCATTTCTACTTCGCCGATAAGGAGTTTTGCTTTGCAACTGCTGCATATTCCTCCCTTGCATGCATAAGGCAGATCCATTCCCTGGTGAAGAGCAGCATTCAGGATGGAATCACCATAATAATTGAGTGTGAATGAGGATGCTTTGCCATCCAGCATTATGGTGACTTTTGCCTGCTCACCTGAAGTTGAAACAGAAGAACTATCTTTTTTTGAAGTAAGCTGTTGCTCTCCCGGAGTGGTGAACAATTCAAAATGAACTTTTTTTTCTTCGACACCCTGTTCAGACAAAAAACCATTCACTGAACGGATCATTTGCTCAGGTCCGCAAATAAAAAATTCATCTATTGTTCGGATATTGATCAATTTTTTAAAAAGCTGGATGCATTTTTCAGCATCGATCCTTCCTGAAAATAGTGGAAGTTCCGCTTCTTCCCGACTTAGAATATGAATCAACCTGAAACGAGTCATGTACTGATTTTTCAGGTTTTCCAACTCCTCCCGAAATATGATCGAATTGCGGTTTCGGTTACCATATACTAAAGTGAACTCACTTTCCGGTTCAAAAAACAATATTGCCTTGAGAATGGAAATGATGGGTGTGATACCACTCCCAGATGCAAAAGCGAGATAATGTTTTTTCTGAGCTTTATTTAGCACCGTATGAAAACTTCCGGTGGGCGTCATTACGTCCACCTGGTCTCCGACCCTGAAGAACTCGTTTGCAAATCCGGAAAATTTTCCTGATTCAGCTTTCTTAATTGCTATCCTCAGGCTTTTCTCATGCGGGCTCGTACAAATCGAATATGACCGGCGAAGTTCTGTGCCATCAATTGTTTTACGGAGGGTCAGGTTCTGACCATGAATAAATGCGAACTGATCCTTGAGGTGTTCTGGAATTTCGAACTCGACAGAAATGCAATCCGGAGTTTCTTTTCGGATATCCCTGATCGTAAGCGGATGGAAATGAACTGCCATAGGTAAAGGATCTTATTGTGCTGCAAGGCCATTGATGATATTCACAACCATACTGTCCTCCAGTTCAGCGGCGCTGATATTTTTCTTTGTACGATGCCAGAACTCAATCCCCCGCACCGCACTAAGCAGGAGCAGAACAACGGCATAAGGCTGAATTTTTCGGATCTGCTTTTTCTTAATGCCGTCTTCAATAATCATTTCGAGGCGACGTACATAAATTCTTCTTTCATTGTAGAAAGTCGTGAGATAAGGTTCGTCGAGGTATTTACTTTCATTATTCGCGACGAGCACTTCATCAATGCGATCGACCCACATGCGGATATGAAACCGGATCACCTGTTCTATTTTTTCAATGCTGGACATCGTGTCGTTTGCTTCCAGTTCGTTGAGTTGTGTCGTAAATGTATTGGCAATTCTGAAACAGATTTCCTGGAGCAATTCAGCCTTTGAGCTGATATGGTTGTAGAGACTGGCAGCTTCAACTCCTACATCACCCGCCAGATCACGCATACCGGTAGCGGAAAATCCTTTCTCACGAAAAAGCCTGGCTGCCGCCAACGTGATCAGCTCTTTCCTCGAACTATTTTTTTTACTCCTGATTCTTGCCATACCTGCTGCGAAACTACAAAATAAAGCTAACAGCTGTTAGTGACGTTGTTCGTTCATCGTTCTTCGTTCATCGAAACAGCCTTCGGAACAAAACGAAATACGAACAACGAACAACGAATAACGAAAAACGGATAACGCCTCAATAAACTGGTCGATAAGATTTCAGTAGTGTAGTGAGATCCACTCCGGACTTCTGTTGCTTTTTGGGGATGACAATTAATGGACTGAGATTGGGTATGATGCTTTTTATTTCTTCTTCTGAAGCTGTGTTGGCATCAGCAAAGCGCCAGGTCTTTCCGCCATCACTGGAAACCCCAACAAGATGAGAAACTGAACTGACTGGCTGTCCATTGATTTTGAGTTCGCTGAATTGTTCAACAACACATTGCATCGGACTCGCTTTTGTGATCAGTCTTATTACAGATCCTGCTTTCATCTGGCTGAATTCCACACCTTTCAACGCATCCATTTCCTGGCGGAGATAAGATGCAAATTCATTTTCACCACCCATCATGGCAACCAGATTGGTATTGTTGTATTTGACAAACCCAATAAAATCTTGATCCCTGAATGATTGAAGCATTGAATCAGCAGCAGTCCTGATGTTGGAAGCAAGCGTAACAGAATCAGTTTGCGCATTTAAAAATGGAGCACAACTACAAAAAAATAAAATGCACAAAACACGTTTCATCAGGGTAATATTTCTACGGAAAATTACAATTTCCGACTACCTTTGCAAAGTTAAAAAAAAACGCACATGTCGCTTATCGTTGTCGGTTCAATGGCCTTTGATTCTATCGAAACTCCCTTCGGAAAAAGTAACAAAATCGTTGGTGGTGCGGCCACTTATATAGCCTGGAGTGCCTCAAATTTTGTTAAACCTGTTCAACAGATTTCCGTTGTCGGTGGTGATTTTCCCGAATCAGAGCTGAAATTACTGGCTGACAGGGGCGTAGATCTGGAAGGGGTGCAGATAAAAAAAGACCAGAAATCTTTTTTCTGGGCCGGGAAGTACGATATGGATATGAATTCCAGGGAAACACTCACGACCGAACTGAATGTATTGGCTGATTTCAATCCGGTAGTGCCTGAATCATATGGTGACAGCGAGTTCCTCATGTTGGGTAATCTGGCTCCGGCGGTTCAGCATAGTGTTATCAAACAACTGAAGAAAAGGCCAAAACTCATCGTGATGGATACGATGAATTTCTGGATGGAAATCGCGATGCCTGAACTGGAAGCTGTTATAAAAGATGTCGATGTACTTCTTGTTAATGACAGTGAAGCCCGCCAGCTCAGTGCTCAATATTCATTGGTGAAGGCAGCGCGTGAGATCATGAAAATGGGTCCGAAATACCTGGTGATAAAAAAAGGTGAACATGGCGCGTTGCTGTTTTATGGCGACCAGGTTTTTTATGCTCCGGCACTGCCACTCGAAGATGTATTTGATCCAACGGGAGCCGGCGACACATTTGCCGGGGGTTTTATTGGGCATATCGCACGCACTCGGGATATTTCTTTTGAAAACATGAAGACTGCAATCATTGTAGGTTCTGCGATGGCATCTTTCTGTGTCGAAAAATTCGGAACTACCAGGCTTCGTGAGATCAGCAAAGAAGAAGTTGATATTCGTATACAACAGTTTGTTGAGCTTGTAAATTTTGATATCGAACTGGTTTAACCTGAGCTCAGTTCCGATACACTAATACAGCAGCTTTACGGATTATTTTTCTTTTCCCATCCAGGTGGAACAGATCGATGACCAGGTAATAAATTCCGCTAAGTAACAGCTGATTTCTGTCGTTGAGGCCGTTCCAGCGAAAGTAGCCTTCAGTGCCGCACACCTGATTTTTTACAAGGTTGTTCACCAGGAAACCAGCCTGGTTAAATATACTGATACTGCAATTATACCCTGGTTTATCCAGCTTATAGCTGATAGTTAACTGATCATCATGCCCATCATTGTCGGGAGAAAATATTTTCAGATCAGTAGAGAATTCATCTTCTGATGGAATATGTCTTTTGAACTGTGAGTTTTTTCTGCCTGGAGTAGCATAACCTGCATCACTTGCTGCAGACATCCAGTTAGATGCATCCTGTGTTTTTGCAAACGGATCTATTCTTTCCAGCGATACACCTTCCGGATCATTCACTAATGGATAGTGCATTTTTTCTGAATAGGAGAATTCGTCGATCACATCACCTGAATTATTTAAAAGTATAACTGAGCCTTTATCATCCGGCCACGAAGGCAGGTTATCAACATTAAGAAATGCAACATTTTTTCTGATCTCATACTCCTTGCTGACGATCATGAAATCTTCCGATACCAAATAGTAATCGCCCGGAAAAATCAACTGATGCTGATTGCTCAAACTCACCATGCCGGTGATTTCACCTGTATTGTTACGTCCTGCCGCTAATAGGTTGTTTAAATCAATTATACTATTTCCTGCATTATAGATTTCAACAAAATCGATTCCTGATGGCCGTGGATTAAAAAGTATTTCGTTTATAATAAGTCCTTCATATGATTTACCTGCAAATCCCGTTTTTATCTCCAGTGTGAGATTGTTGCGTGATCCATAACAATCGGGAATGGACGAAGCTGATAGGGTAAATACATGATCCGGCATCAACGGTTCAGACAACAGAAGCACTGCTGTATTAAAAAGCGGAGGCTGAACCGTTATCTGCTGCGGTTGCCCGATGCCGTTATCAATAGTAAATACGTCGTTTTCCAGCGTAATCATAGCGCTATCGACAGATTTATTAAATACCACTACAATGTGAAGACTGTCTGTTGCAAAGCTGGAAATAATTGACAATGGGACTTCATCAATGAAAGAAGAAGTTATTGCATTCTTTTTGCCAGGTGTACCGCCAACCGGCGAGACACTGAATCGCCAGTTCTTCCAGCCGCTGCAAGGTTTACTTTCATCCATCATTTCCAGCGACCAGCCTCCGTTTACTTTCACAGGGTCAGGAAAACTGTCAATATTATACTCGATTCCATGTATGAGCCTTCCGTCAGCCGCAAAAAGCATAAGCTGATCTTTGCGGTTATCCAGCGAGGGAAATCCACTGATGCCAGCGGTAGTACCAAATTTTTCAAAAGCAGTTTTATAAGCATTTGAACATATAATAAGAAAACTATCCGGCGGCAATCCGATATTTTCGGTTATGCGTCCGCGGCTATTCCCGTCGCTGATAATCCATCCAAGGAGAATGATTGTATCGTTGGAATTGTTTTTTATTTCTATGAATTCGGCCTCGGGAAGACCAACAGAAGGATTTGGATCGGCGAGGAGCTCGGTAATAACAATATCATAGATTTTTACAGGTTGTGCATCCGCAGAACTCCATCCAATAAGACAAAACATCACCGGTATCCAGGCCTTCATGGAATAAAATTAACTTCACTGACATAGCTGAGAAGGGGAAAAACAACAATTATTTGGAAGAAAAAACTTTCCCTTTTATTTTTGCTCTCCAATGTTTAACAATAAGAAACATACAAAGAAGACCAAGCTTTTCCTGACGGAGGAAGGTTGAGAATATTTGTATGTACAGAATATATTTAAGCCTTCCTGAAACGGGAGGCTTTTTTATTAACCAAAAACCAAAAACTCCGGAAGGAGACAAACAAAAAAATCATGAAAGTTGCAGTTGTAGGTGCTACAGGCCTGGTAGGCACAAAAATGTTACAGGTTCTCGCGGAAAGAAATTTCCCTGTGGATGAACTGATCCCGGTGGCTTCTGAAAGATCAGTAGGTAAGGAAGTGGAGTTCAAAGGGAAGGCATATAAGGTAGTAACTGCAATTGATGCCATTGCATTGAAACCGGATGTTGCGATATTTTCTGCGGGTGGAAGTACTTCCCTCGAGCAGGCCCCTAAATTTGCGGAAGCAGGAATTACAGTAATCGATAATTCATCGGCATGGAGAATGGATCCAACCAAGAAACTGGTTGTACCGGAAATCAATGCGCATGTACTTACCGCTGAGGATAAAATCATCGCAAATCCAAACTGCTCCACTATTCAGATGGTAGTGGCTTTGAATGATCTTCATAAAAGATATAAGATCAAAAGAATCGTGGTTTCCACTTACCAGAGTGTAACGGGTACTGGCAAGAAAGCAGTTGATCAGTTGATGGGCGAGCGCGGAAAGGCTATGAATGGATCCTCCGGAGATTACCCGATGGCCTATAAATATCCGATTGATCTCAATGCCATTCCACAAATCGATGTATTTCTTGATAATGGATATACCAAAGAAGAAATGAAGATGGTGAATGAAACCAGAAAGATCATGGGTGATGATAGTATCCGCGTGACCGCAACTACTGTCCGTATTCCTGTGATGGGTGGACATAGTGAAAGCGTTAACGTGGAATTTGAAAAAGATTTCGATCTTGCTGAAGTGAGAAAAATATTATCGGCCACTGCAGGTGTAGTACTGGTGGATGACACAGCGACTCAGCAATATCCTATGCCGAAAGATGCACACGAACGTGATGAGGTTTTTGTTGGTCGTTTAAGAAGGGACGAAACACAACCGAATACATTAAACATGTGGATTGTGTCTGATAATCTTCGCAAAGGTGCCGCAACAAATGCAGTGCAGATCGCTGAATATCTGCAGGAAAAAAACCTTTTGTAAAAAATCGTGGTAGTAGAATAATAAACAAAATGCCTGGCAAATTCAGGCATTTTGTATTTGTAATTTTATTCAAAATCGCGAATTGGTGCGGCACCCTGACTTCAGTCCGTTTGATAACCATCGAACTCTGGCCACCCAATGAATTACCTTAAAACCTATAACTTAACACTTACCAACGTCAGTGTTCAATTGCGCGATTTATAAACTTTATGACCGGCGTGAGCGTGAGCAATGTATTTGCTGATTCTTTTAAAAGTTCAGGTGATTGAAGTTCTTTATCGGAAACTTTCCTCATGGCAATAAAATTTTTCAGCTTGATATATTTTGCTGCGGGATTATCCGGTTCATAACCACGAGGGACACGCGATAAGGATGATTCGGATGAAAAGTCTAACCCGTTATAAACATCCTTAAACTTTTTTGCATTGACAAGCTTGCTGAACTCATCGAAGCAATAATCAATTTCCTGTCTTACTTTCTGCAATTCCTGTGGCATGGGTGCCCACAGTCCACCACCGATAAAAGAGTTTCCCGGCTCAAAATGGAAATAGTACCCTCCGAAAATCGATTTCTTTCCACCCCGGTTGATAGATGCGCCAAAATTTGATTTGTAGGGCGATTTATCTTTCGAAAATCGAACATCCCTGTTGATGCGAAACAGGCATTCTTTTGCTTTGATTCCCGCTAATTCCGGATCTTTTTTGCCGGTTAAATCAATTAATTGTTGAATAAACAATTCGAAATCTTTCCTTGCAGCTTCATATGCAGGACGATGAGCATCAAACCAGGATTTGTTGTTATTCTTTTTTAATTCTTTCAGAAAGCGAATGGAAGATGTTTGAAGCATCTGTGGAGTTTGGCAAGACAGTTGTGATCTGCTAATACTATTCCCTCACAAACAACCGGGGTTTCTTTCGGTTATAGTTTGATGTTAGCAGCCTTTCTTTATAAGTAAAAAATAGCTATAGCTCAGACTTTAGATACGGCTCCAGTTTTCACCACTTTTGATCCTGTAAAGGGTCATTTCACTGACTCCGTATTTTTCTGCCATTTGTTTATAGGTCAGTTTTCTTTTTGGATCACCAAGCAGTTTTTTTATCGTTTTTACCTGGTTCGCATTCAATTTCAAACCTGTTGTCCTGGATGCCTGTACTTTTTTATAAGCAATTTTTGCAGGAGATTTTTGCTGATGATCAGAAACTTCTTCCTGGCTTGCCCATTTAAGATTTGCGGCGCGGTTGTCCAGTTTATTATGATTGATGTGAACTACGTATTTGAATTTAGGAGATGCTTTCTTATGAAATAATTTGGCAACTTCCCTGTGAATATAAATGGTGCCTTTACTATTAGGACGATGCAGGTTCAGGCTCCTGTACCCGGTGGTGAGTGATCCGTTCAGGAGTTTGCCATCTTCAACTATATCGTTGGTGTAACTGGCAACGCGGCCTTGATTAGACACGGCGTATTTTTTTCTGAGTTCCTTCCATCCCGGGAACTGCAGCGATTTCCATACTTCACCGGTTAATTTTTTAATCATAAGAAAAGAATTTAGATTTCTAATTTACTAAAATTGAATTTCAAAAGCTCAATATTTTTTTAAACGCATGAACTGTTTTATTGTTTCCAACCTCACAGTATGCCATAACCGGTCATTTTAATAAAAGCGTCTTCGTCGATAATATTGATTGAAGGAATTTTACGTGCTTTTTCCAATTTAGAACCAGCATCATCCCCAACCACAAGGTAATTCAGTTTGCTACTAACGCCTGAAAGCAACTTGCCACCATTTTTTTCTACAAGCTCTTCTGCAGCTGTACGTTTCAGTTTTGTTAGCGTACCTGTAAAAAGAAAAGTAAGGTTGCTCAGGTTGCCGGTTATTTCTGAAATTCCTGATCTTTTGAGCGTGAGCCCAAGTGCTTCAAGCCTTTCGATCATTTTTATGTTGTCCGGATTATGAAAGAACTGATATATACTTTCAGCAACTTTAGCGCCAACATCCTCGATTTGTAAAAGATTTTCTATTGAATAGTCGCGCAGGTCGGATAAATGTGTCACGGTCCGTGCAAGCACTTTAGCAGTTGTTTCGCCAACATAACGGATTCCGAGTGCGTTGATCAGTCTGTGTACCGGTTGTGACTTTGATTTTTCGATGGCTTCCTTCAGGTTATTAACCGATTTAGCTCCCATACCTTCAAGCTTTGCCATCTGATCATACGGTAAAGTATAGATGGAGGGAACGTCAGTTAGCCATCCCAGTTCGAAAAAATTTCTAATATTGGCTTCGCCCAGTCCGCGGATATCCATCGCATCCTTACTTGTAAAATGTATAATCCTTTCCACGACCTGTGCCTTACAGTTCATATTCGGGCAACGCCACACGGCTTCGCCTTCAGGCTTATACAGTTTATCTCCGCAAACAGGACAGTTCGTTGGAAAAACGATAGGTTTTACATTATTCTTTCTCAATTCGGGTAGGGATTTTACGATATATGGGATAACATCACCAGCCCGTTCCACAAGAACACTATCGCCAATGCGTATGTCTTTTTCACGGATAAAATCTTCGTTATGGAGAGAAATCGATCCCACTGTTACGCCACCGATAGGTACGGGCTCAATTTTTGCAACAGGAGTGATACTCCCGGTTCGGCCTACCTGAAATTCTACATTCTTCAAAATACTGGTGGCCTGTCTTGCTTTAAACTTGTAAGCAATTGCCCAGCGGGGGTGATGAGTGGTCATTCCCAGCCGGTCCTGAATGTTGATGTCATTCACTTTAATCACCATTCCATCAATTTCATATGGCAGTTTGTCTCTTTCAGCCTCATAATCGATACAATAATCAATAACACCCTGGATTCCCTTAATGACTTTTTTCTCTTTAACCGGACTGCGAAATCCAAGGTCCCAAAGCATCTGCAGGCAACCGGCATGTGATTGAAGTGCAGTATCAGCCTTTTTGCCGGAAATCAGCGAGTAATCGCTTACGTGATAAAGGAAGGCCTCCAGGTTTCTTTTACCGACTTCTTTCGGATCCTTAATGCGAAGGGTACCCGAAGCTGCATTTCGTGGGTTGGCCAGCGGCGGCAAATTTTGTTCAGCCAGTTTTTCATTGAATTTTTTGAAATTGTCTTTGTTGATCAATACCTCCCCCCTGATTTCAATCTGTTGAATACCATAGCGTGAAAAAGCTGCTGACAAAGGAATCGACCTGATCTGTTTCAGGTTGGTAGTGATCAATTCACCATGAACACCATCACCGCGGGTTGCTCCACGGGTAAATAAATCATTTTCGTATATCAATGAAATACTGGCTCCATCAAATTTCGGCTCGACACAATATTCGACTTCAGTTAATTTAGAAAGCTCACGTGCCTTGCGATCCCAATCTAAAAGATCATCTGCATTGTAACTGTTCTCCAAAGACAGCATCGGGACCAGGTGTTCAACAGTTACAAAATTGGTTGTAATACCTGCAGCAACGCGCTGTGTGGGAGAGTCAGCTGTTATCCAATCAGGATGTTCGGCTTCGGTTCGTTCCAGCGTTTTGAATAGCTGATCATATTCGAAATCTGAAATCAAAGGGTCACTGAGAATGTAGTACCTGTGCTCATGGAAGCGCAGTACTTCCTTCAGATGCTGTAATTCTTTTGCTGAAATTTTTTTCCCTGCAGTTTTAAGTAATTCAACGGTTTCGGCCTGGTATTTCTTTGTTTGTTCTATAGTATACATGGCTTGAATTATGTATTAAGGCAGAATAAAGATAGTACCACATCCACTGATTAAAGTCGGACAGTCACGGCTAAACTAAAATTGGGGCTCGTGGTTTTTTTTCTACATTTGAAGCGACACCAGCGCACGATTTAGCCAACTTAAACGATTGCCGTATGACATTAGTCGGCGGAACAGCACCTAATATCAATACCTCTCCGGTTCAACTGGAATCCAGATTTCAATTTGCAGTGTCTGTAGACTGCGTGATTTTTGGATATGAGAACAACATGCTCAAGGTGTTGTTAATCAATTGCGATCTGCCGGAATTTAAAGACCGATGGTCCTTACTCGGAGATCTTGTACTTCCGGATGAAGATCTGGATAAAGCTTCTTACCGCATTCTGCGTGAGCGAACAGGTCTTGAAAATGTATTTCTTGAACAGGTACACACTTTCGGAGATGTAAAACGTCATCCTGCCGGGCGTGTAATTACCACTGCCTATTATTCTTTATTGAACATACGCGATCATCAGCTCAAACTTTTAAATAATGACCTGCACTGGCATCCGTTGAAAGACATTGCGACGATGGCATTTGATCATAAGAAAATTCTGGATGCCTGTTATGCTACACTGCAGAAAAAAATACAGGAAGAGCCGATTATTTTTAACCTGCTGGCAAATAAGTTTTCATTGCGCGAATTGCAGTTATTATATGAAACGATTCTGAATGTAGAATTGGACAGGAGAAATTTCAGAAAGAAATTATTTACTACCAACCTGTTGACCGATCTCGATGAAATGGAGGCCAATGTTCCTCACCGGCCAGGTAAACTGTATTCCTTTAATCATGCCCATTATGCTGAAATGAAGAAAAAGCATTTTGTAGGAATTGATTTCTGAATTAAAATGTCAAGACGAAATATAATTATGCAGCAGATTTAAATTTTAAAATGTCTCTTTCGAACGAAAGGATTTGATGCCTCATTTTGGATTAAACGTTTTAGCTTAGATATAACACGATTTTGCAGCTGTGTCTTACTAATTTTCTGTTAATATTTTTTTGGGTTTATGTAAAAACTACATAATTTAGCCCGATCTTAACCAACTAAACGATTGTTATGACTGCCAAAACTATGCTACGAGCGATCGTATTTCCTTGTCTTCTCATTTTTTCATTTCTCACTGCTTCAGCACAGGATAAAACCGTAACTGGTAGGGTTGTCGATAGTAAAGACAACACTCCGGTAGCTGGTGCTTCTGTGACAGCAAAGGGTACCAATGTGGGTACTTCCACCGGTGCAGACGGAACTTTTACTCTCTCGGTTCCTTCAACAGCAACAACATTAGTGATATCGTCTGTGGGCTTTGTAACCCAGGAGATAGCAATTACTACAGGCACTATGGGAATTTCCCTTGTGCAGGGTGGTTCTAACCTGAATGAGGTTGTGGTTACTGGTTATGGAACGCAGCGCAGAAGGGAGGTAACCAGCGCAATTACAAAAATTAGTCCGGAAGGATTCAATAAAGGTAACATCGCTGATGTTGCTCAGTTGCTGCAAGGTAAGGTTGCAGGTCTTTCCATTTCTAAAGCAGGTAGCAACCCCAACGGAGGTTATACTCTTCGTTTGCGCGGTTTGTCAACCATCGGACCAAACTCACAGCCACTGGTTGTAGTTGATGGCCAGGTGGGTGCTGATCTGAACACCATCGATCCAAACGACATCGCGAACATCGAGGTGTTGAAAGATGGTTCTGCCGCGGCTATCTACGGTACACGTGGATCCGCAGGTGTTATCATTGTAACATCTAAAAAAGGTCGCGCAGGTACTTCACAATTGAACTATTCAGGTTCTGTAAGTATCGAAGATCCATTCAGGTTCACACCGCATATGACTGCTGCTGAATTCAGAGCTCTTGGCAAAGGAACTGATTATGGTGCTTCAACAGACTGGAACGATGAAATTACCCGTACAGCTGTAGCTACTACACATAATATTGGTTTTACTGGCGGTAACTCACAGACTACTTACAGTGTTTCATTCAACTACCGTAACCAGGAAGGCGTTGCTATTGAAACTGGTTTCCAGCAGTTCAACGGTCGTGCCAACATCACGCACAAAGCGCTCAAAAACAGGTTAGTTTTAACCCTGGACATGAACGGAACAAAAAGGGAAAATAAAAATGGTTACGCTGATGCATTTAAATATGCTACCATTTATAACCCGACTGCTCCCGTTTATACTAATGACCCTCTGTTCAACATTACTGGTGGCGGATACTACGAAGCCAACTTCGTGGATTATTCAAATCCGGTGGCTATGTTGAAACAGAACACCAACAAAACAAGAAACCTCAGGTATTTCCTGCAAGGATCTGCTGAGTTGGAAATCATTAAAGGTTTAAAATGGCTCGCACGTTACGGTCAACAGGATAATAATAATATCAACGAGCAGTATTCTCCAAGAACAGCATTCATTTCCCGTGGTTTTGCAAACGGGGTTACCGGTTATGCACGTCGCGGTTATTCATATAGAAACTTCAACGAGTCTTTCAACAGGTTGTTTGAGTCAACTCTTTCTTACAACAAAAGATTCGGCAAGCTTGGTCTCGATGCGGTTGCCGGTTATTCATGGCAGCAATTTGATTACCAGGGTCATAACGTAGGTGCTGGTGATTTCATCACTGATGCATCAAGCTACAACTTTGGTGCAGCGGTTGACACACGTAATGGTCTGGCATCAATCGGTTCTTATAAAAATGCAAACAGACTTATCGCATTCTTTGGTCGTGTTAACCTGAACTGGGATGACTTCATCTTCCTTTCTGCGAGCTTAAGGCATGAAGGTTCCACCATGTTTGGTAAGGAAAACCAATGGGGTGATTTCCCAGCGGTAAGTGCAGGTATCGACCTGAAACGCATAATTGATCTGGATTTCATCAACTCGTTGAAATTCAGAGCCAGCTATGGACAAACAGGTGCGCTTCCTCCAAGTCCATACCTTTCAATGGATAGATTGCAACAGACCGGTTCTTATTATGCCGGGAACAACAACTATCTTTTCCCTTATGCAGGGTTCGTAAATCCAAATCCGAACCTTGGTTGGGAAAGAAAAACAGAGCTTGACTTCGGATTGGATTTCTCATTGTTTAGCAACCGCCTTAATGGTAGCTTCGATTACTACAATCGTCAAACAAAAGATCTGATCTTCAACGTTGGAGTACCTTCTCCGCCAAACCTCTTCAACAATACATGGCAGAACATCGGAATACTGGATAACCATGGAATTGAGTTGTCACTGAATTATGACGTTTTCAGACGTCAGGATTTCACCTGGACAACCGGCCTGGTATATACTACGTACAATGTATTTCTTAAAGAGTTAAACGAATCACTGAAAGGTGCCTATGTGGGTTCTACTAACCTTGGTACTCCTGGTCAGGAAGCTACTGAGTTGAACCGAAACTATGAAGGTGAACCGATTGGTAATCTCTGGGGATATAAATTCATTGAAGTGGATCCACGCGGAAAATACCTGTTCGCTGATGCTAACGGAAAGCCAGTTAGAGCAGATAGCGGTGCCGTACGCCAGTTCATCGGAAATGGTTTACCTGATTTCGAGTTTGGCTGGACAAACAGCTTCAAGTACAAAAATTGGGATCTTAGCTTCTTCTTCCGTGGTGCAATCGGCCACGAAATGATTAACACGTTCAGGGCGTTTTATGAAAACCCGAATGTGGCAACCAGCTATAATGTTATTAATTCCAAGTACTTCAATCCTGCGATAACTGATGCTCAGATTTACAGCAGTCTGCACGTAGAAAAGGGTTCATTTGCCAAATTGGATAATGCAACAATTGGTTACAATTTGCCGATTCGCCAGGGAAGTAATTTCTCCAGCTATGTTCGTAATCTCAGATTGTATGTGACTGGTCAGAACCTGTTCATGATCACTGAATATACTGGTGTGGATCCTGAAGTTAGATATCAGGATGGATCAAACGTTCTTGCTCCTGGTATTGACAGAAGGGAAACCTGGGTAATGTCGAGGATTTTCACTTTTGGTCTTAACATTGGTCTCTAATCTCAACTAAATAAATTTCAGTAAATATGAAACTGAATAAATTAATAACAGCGTCCGTAGCAGCTTCCGTTTGCTTCACGCTTTCCTGTACTAAACTGGATGAAACGGAATTGCTTTATGATACTGTTACCTCAGCTAATTTTTATAAAACAGATGCAGAGTTAGCTTCAGCTGTAGGGGCAGCTTACAATAACCTATATGGTTTACTCGGAAACGGAAACATTTTTTCTGTTCAGGAAGTTCCGTCAGATGAAATTGTTGTTCCACAGCGTGGTGCTGACTGGGGTGATGGTGGTCACTGGGTTCGTTTGAAGCAGCACGCATATAAAATTGATGATCCAATGATCATCAACAGCTGGAACTTTGGATTTTCCGGCGTAACGAACTGTAACAAACTGCTGGTTGCGGTGTCTGAAAGTACTTCACCGAATGCTCCAGCTTATGTTTCAGAATTAAAGGCGCTACGTGCCATATACTATCTATGGCTTATAGACCTGTTTGGAAACGTACCTATCACCACAGACTTCACTAATGTTGCACCTCCAGCTACTAAACCACGAGCTGAAGTATATGCATTCATCGAGAAAGAACTGCTTGAAAATGCAGATGCTCTTCCTAAAGAAGGATATGCTGATGGTCCTTTCTACAGCCGCGTCACTTATTATACTGCACAGGCTGCATTACTGCGTTTATATCTTAATGCCCAAGTTTATAAGGGGACACCTGAATGGGATAAAGCTAT
This sequence comes from Pollutibacter soli, assembly GCA_029269725.1. Classification (GTDB taxonomy): domain Bacteria; phylum Bacteroidota; class Bacteroidia; order Chitinophagales; family Chitinophagaceae; genus Pollutibacter; species Pollutibacter soli. The sequence goes on from JARJHS010000002.1 coordinate 400,137, forward strand.
CGCTACTGCTGATATCATCATCAACTCTGGTAAGTTCGCGTTGATGTCTAATTATATTGACAACTTCAAAAGGGATAACAAAGGATCAAGCGAGTTTATCTGGGCGGTTCCTTATGATGGTGTTAAAGCTGGCGGGAATAATATTGTGATGATGACGTTGAGTTATCTTAACCAGGATACGTACAAAATTAATGCGCAACCCTGGAACGGATTTGCTACGACAGCAGAATTTTATAAATCTTACATCGACCCTGCATTGAATCCTGGTCCTCAGGGCGAAGTTGTAGGTTTGAGCCCGCTTGGAACAAAAGTGACTGGTACAGTAGATAAGAGGTTATCAAACTTCCTGGTAGGTCCTCAATATGCTGCAAACGGAACTACAAGATTGCTGGATGGTGGTGCTGATCTTACTGATCCTGATGGACCACCGCTCACATTTACTCCATATATCAATGAATTGCTCCCTAACGCATGGAGACAATCGGGAGCAAGGATTGGTAAATATCAGTTCTACACTGGTATTCTTCAGAACGCTGATAACGATTTCCCAATTTATCGTTATGCTGATGTTCTTCTGATGAAAGCAGAAGCTGTTGCACGAAAAAATAACAACTGGAATGACCCGGTTACTCTGGCAATCGTTAACCAGATCAGAACCACACATGGTGGTGTTGATCCTCTGGGTTCGTTGACTGCAGAATCTTTCCTTGCAGAACGCGGTCGTGAGATGTTCGCTGAAACTGTAAGAAGAACCGATATGATCCGTTTTGGAACATTTAACAGGGCATTTGACTGGCATGCCGCAGATGGTGATACTCACTGGAATCTTTTCCCGATTCCTGCAACACAGATCAATGCTAACCCCAACCTGGTTCAGAATCCTGGATACTAAGAATTATTTTAGCTCCATAAAGAAAAAGCAAGTGATTTTTCACTTGCTTTTTCTTTATATTCCTTTCTGTTTTTTAGGCATAAATTAACTTGTAAACCCGCACTGCGCCTTAACTTTACCGATTCGCTGTACGAGAGATCCTGTCATGTTGAATTATACGAGTGCCTGTTTATTTTATCGTCTTGCTAAGAAGGCTCTGATCATATTATCTTTCCTAACGGGATTTATTTCCTGTGAATCAAAAAACAATCAGGCCGGGTTAAATTCAGACGCCTCTGTATCTGAACAGCAGTTGTTTGTTAAGGAGTCTCCATCAACTACCGGAATTCAGTTTGCAAATAATGTTGTTTATACGGAAGAACTCAACGTATATACCTTCAGGAATTTTTATAATGGGGGTGGCGTAGCTATTGGAGATATGAATAACGATGGTCTCGCTGATATTTTTTTCTGCGGAAATCAGCAGACAAACAGACTTTATCTCAATAAAGGCAATTTCCGGTTTGAAGATATTACTGATAAAGCCGGACTAAATTCAGAAGGAATCTGGTCAACAGGAGTGACGCTTGCTGATATCAATGGCGATGGACTGCTCGATATCTACATTTGCAAATCAGGCGACTTTACAAAGAAGAACCGGAGCAACGCTCTTTACATTAATAACGGTGATCTTACATTTTCCGAGAAAGCAAAAGAATTCGGATTAAATAACCTGGGGCTTTCAACCCATGCTGTTTTTTTCGACTACGATCGGGATGGCGATCTGGATTGTTATCTTCTCAATAACTCATTTAAATCTGTTGGCAATTTTGACCTGGTAAAGGATCAGCGAAACATTCCTGACAGCATAGGAGGAAACAAATTTTTCCGGAACGATGACAATCACTTTACAGATATCACTGCAGCCGCCGGGATATATTCCAGTAAAATTGGTTTTGGCCTGGGCGTTACCGTTAGTGATCTCAACAACGATGGCTGGCAGGACATTTATATTTCGAACGACTTTTTTGAAAAGGACTACCTGTATATAAATCAAAAAAACGGGCGATTTACCGAAGCGCTTGAATCCGGCATCAATGAGCTCAGCATGAATTCCATGGGCGCCGACATCGCAGACATTAACAACGATGCGCGCCCTGATATTTATGTTACAGATATGTTGCCTGGCATTGAGAGTCGGGTGAAAACCAAAACCAATTTTGAAGACTGGGATAAATATCAATCGGGAATCCGCAACGGTTATTACAAACAATATGTGCGGAATGCCTTACAGTTAAACCGGGGGAATCAGCAGACGGAAGGCCGCAGCAGTATTCCTTACTTTAGTGAAATAAGTCGTTATGCAAATGTGTACGCAACAGACTGGAGTTGGGGAGCATTAATTTCAGATTTTGATAATGATGGTTATAAAGATGTGTTTGTAGCGAATGGAATTTTTAAAGATCTGACAGACCAGGATTATGTGCAGTTTACGGCCAATCCTGCTGAGATCAGGAAAATATTGTTGTCTGAAAAAGAAGGCATCAAAAAGCTGATTGACCTGATGCCATCGAATGCGTTATCGAACTATGCGTTTCGGAACAATGGTGACCTTACGTTTACGAATGAGGCAGCGGGTTGGGGTTTGGGAACACCTGGCTTTAGTAATGGCAGTGCTTATGGAGACCTGGATAATGACGGGGACCTGGACCTGGTGGTAAACAATGTGAACATGCCTTGTTTTGTGTACCGTAACCGTAGCCGTGAGTTGCATAGGGAGCTGCACTATCTGAAGGTGTCCTTTGAAGGCGAAGGGAAAAATCGTTATGGTATTGGCAGTAAGGTTACGGTGTATGGGGAAGGAAAACAGTTTTACCAGGAGCAGATGCCGATGCGCGGGTTCCAGAGTACGGTGGATGCGCGGCTGAACTTTGGATTGGGTAAGACAGGGAAGATCGATTCAGTAAAAGTGGAGTGGAATAGCGGCAAAGTGCAGACGCTGACGACGGTAGCGATGGATACATTGCTGGTGTTAAAGGAGAAAGATGCAACAGCCGCCTCAGCAGTACCCCCGGCACCAATGAAGACACTGTTCACGGCAACAACTGATAGCAAAGGGATCGATTTTGTACATAAGGAGAATGATTTTGTAGACTTCAACCGTGATAAACTGATTTTTCGTATGCTGAGTACGGAAGGTCCGAGAATGGCGACAGGTGATGTCAATGGTGATGGCAGAGAGGATCTGTACATCTGCGGAGCCCGTGGCCAGGCAGGCGCACTGTATATGCAACAGGCGGGCGGCAGTTATAAAAGAACTAACGAAGCCATACTGGAAGCAGATAAAGAGAGTGAAGACACAGATGCGTTGTTTTTTGATGCCGACGGTGATGGCGACCAGGATCTGTTTGTGTGCAGCGGTGGCAATGAGTTTTCTCCGAACTCGACACAGCTGATCAGCCGCTTGTACATCAATGAAGGAAAAGGGAAGCTGAAAAAATCCCCGCAACTGCTTCCTTCTGCAACCTTATTTGAGAGCGCGAGTTGTGTAGCAGCAGCTGATTATGACGGTGATGGCGACCAGGATCTGTTTGTGGGTGTGAGATTAAAACCCTTTGCTTACGGTTATCCGTGCAAAGGTTATGTACTGAACAACGATGGCAGAGGTAAGTTCACCGATGTAACGGAGAAAGTGTGTGCCCCGCTGCTGACAGCAGGTATGGTGACGGATGCCAGGTGGTTCGACTATGATGGAGACACCAGAAAGGACCTGGTGGTGGTGGGAGAATACATGCCGGTGCGTGTGTTCCGCAACGAGGGCGGCAAGACGTTGAAGGAAGTGACGGATGCAGCGGGCCTGAGGAACAGTAACGGCTGGTGGAATCGTGTGGAGGTATCGGATGTGAACGGTGACGGGAGAGAGGACCTGGTGCTGGCCAATCATGGAGAGAACAGCCGGTTTAGATGTTCAGAGAACAAACCGGTGAAGATGTACGTGAGTGATTTTGACAAGAACGGCAGTGTGGAACAGGTGGTAACGTGCTATAATGGAGATTCCAGTTACCCGATGGCCCTAAGACATGACCTGGTGAACGTGTTGCCCTACCTGAAGAAGAAATACCTGAAGTACGAGGCGTACCAGCGTCAGCAGGTGAAGGATATATTTACAGAGGATCAGTTGAAGGAAGCGTTGGAGCTGACGGCCTATGAAATGAGAAGTTGTGTGATGCTGAGTGATGGTAGGGGAGGATACAGTAAACAGCCCTTACCAGCGGAGGCACAACTGAGTGTGATGTACGGGATAGAGGTGATGGACTATGATGGAGATGGAAAGAAAGACATCCTGATGGGAGGAAATTTTTACGAGAGCAAACCGGAGACAGGGATCTATGACGGGAGCTATGGTGTGTTGCTGAAGGGCGACGGTAAAGGAAACTTCCGGTCAGTGGATGCAGACACCAGCGGCATCAGTATCAGAGGGGCAGTGAGAGATATAAAAACTTTGCATTCAGGAACAAAAAAGAAAATATTAGTGGCCAGGAACAATGGTCTGCTCGAGATAAAAAACTATTAACCGAAGACTTTAATTATGAGATTATTGATCGTAACTCTTGTCGTTTTATTGGTACTGTCTGGCTGTAGTCCAAAGGATCCAAAAGCACAGTACTCAGACCTGGTCAGATCTGAACGTGCGAAAAACATTCGTGTGGATTCTATTTTCTTTGGATATTATTTTGGAATGCCTCGTAAAGAATTTTATGAACATAGCTGGGAATTGAACCGCAAGAAAAAAGTAATGGACGGAGTGAATAATATTTTCATTGTGTATGGTTTACGGGAAAATCAGTTAAAAGAACCGGGATCGATGAATTTTTTTCCTGAGTTTCACCAGGAAAGAATCTTCAAAATGCGTGCTGAGTTTGCTTATGATGCCTGGGCTCCATGGAATAAGAAAATGTATGCTGATAGTTTACTGCCGGATGTTGTTGACTATTTTGAAACCTGGTTTCCGGGAGGAAATCCTTTCCTGGAAATAACTGACAGCGTAAAAGGAACGATCTACGTAAAAGTGGATGGTAACAGGAGAATCGTTATTGGAAGGTATGATGAGCGTATTGTGAAGGCGGATTTCACGGATTTGACTGTTGAAGATGAAATTTTAAAAGCCAGCAGGAAAAATGAAGCGAACTGAATTTTTTGATTTTAATTGTTTGATGAAAGTTTGCGCAGTTGCAGGTGTGCTTCTTTTCTTCCTGTATGGATGTTCAAATCCAAAATTACAGGAAGAAGAGCCACCAATCGCATCCAATACCCTTTTCCAGAAGCTGGATAACAACTCAACCAATATCAGATTTGAAAACAAACTTACTTATGATGATCAGTTCAACATATTCACTTATCGTAATTATTACAACGGAGGTGGGGTTGCAATAGGGGACATCAACAACGACGGACTTGCTGATGTTTTTTTCACTGCCAATATGTTGCCCAACAAGCTTTATTTAAACAAAGGAAATTTTCAATTTGAAGATATCACCGATAAGGCAGGCATTGTAAAAAAAGGGAAGTGGTCCACTGGGGTAAGCATGGCTGATGTTAATGGAGATGGATTTATCGATATATATGTTTGTAACAGTGGTGATGTAAAAGGCGATAATAAAGAGAATGAACTTTTCATCAATAATGGCAACAATACATTTACAGAACGCGGGGAAGAGTTTGGATTAAATTCAATAGGATTCTCTACGCACGCTGCATTTTTTGATTTTGATAAAGATGGTGATCTGGATATGTTTCTCCTCAACAATTCATTTAAAGCCATCGGAAGTTTTGATTTAAAAATGAATGAACGCCAGAAGCGTGATTCTCTTGGAGGCCATAAGTTTTTCCGGAACGACAACAATCATTTTACCGACATCAGTGAACAGGCCGGTATTTATGGAAGTGTGATCGGATTTGGATTGGGTATTACTGTTGGCGATGTTAACAATGATGGCTGGCAGGATATGTACGTGTCGAATGATTTTTTTGAGAGAGATTATCTCTACATCAATAATAAAAACGGAACATTCAAAGAGGTTCTGGAAGATGAAATGCAAAGCATCAGCAATGCTTCGATGGGTGCAGATATGGCTGATATCAACAATGATCGTTATCCTGAAATTTTTGTAACAGAGATGTTACCGCAGGATGAGGGCAGGATCAAGATGAATACCACGTTTGAAAACTGGGATAAATATCAGTTGAATCTTCGCTTTGGTTATTATCACCAGTTTACAAGAAATATGTTGCAGCTGAATAACCGTAATGGAACATTCAGTGATATTGCGCGCTATGCTGGGGTTCATGCAACGGACTGGAGCTGGGGTGCATTGATTACCGATCTTGACAATGACGGACTAAAAGATATTTTCGTGTCTAATGGCATCTACCAGGATCTCACGAATGAAGACTTCATTCAGTATATCTCGAACAAAGAAGTGATGGTATCGATTGTGAAAGACGCTGGTAAGAAAAGTTATAAGAAGCTGATCGACCTTATGCCATCGAATGCGTTATCGAACTATGCGTTTCGGAACAATGGTGACCTTACGTTTACCAATGAGGCAGCGGGTTGGGGTTTGGGAACACCGGGCTTTAGTAATGGCAGTGCTTATGGAGACCTGGATAATGACGGGGACCTGGACCTGGTGGTAAACAATGTGAACATGCCTTGCTTTGTGTACCGTAACCGTAGCCGTGATTTGCATAGGGAGCTGCACTATCTGAAGGTGTCCTTTGAAGGCGAAGGGAAAAATCGTTATGGTATTGGCAGTAAGGTGACGGTGTATGGGGAAGGAAAACAGTTTTACCAGGAGCAGATGCCGATGCGCGGGTTCCAGAGTACGGTGGATGCGCGGCTGAACTTTGGATTGGGTAAGACAGGGAAGATCGATTCAGTAAAAGTGGAGTGGAATAGCGGTAAAGTGCAGACGCTGACGACGGTAGCGATGGATACATTGCTGGTGTTAAAAGAGAAAGATGCAACAGCCGCCTCAGCAGTACCCCCGGCACCGGTGAAGACTCTGTTCACCGCCGCGGCTGACAATAACGGGATCGATTTTGTACATAAGGAGAATGAGTTTGTGGACTTCAACCGTGATAAACTGATTTTTCGTATGCTGAGTACGGAAGGTCCGAGAATGGCGACAGGTGATGTCAATGGTGATGGCAGAGAGGATCTGTACATCTGCGGAGCCCGTGGCCAGGCAGGCGCACTGTATATGCAACAGGCGGGCGGCAGTTATAAAAGAACTAACGAAGCCATACTGGAAGCAGATAAAGAGAGTGAAGACACAGATGCGTTGTTTTTTGATGCCGACGGTGATGGCGACCAGGATCTGTTTGTGTGCAGCGGTGGCAATGAGTTTTCTCCGAACTCGACACAGCTGATCAGCCGCTTGTACATCAATGAAGGAAAAGGGAAGCTGAAAAAATCCCCGCAACTGCTTCCTTCTGCAACCTTATTTGAGAGCGCGAGTTGTGTAGCAGCAGCTGATTATGACGGTGATGGCGACCAGGATCTGTTTGTGGGTGTGAGATTAAAACCCTTTGCTTACGGTTATCCGTGCAAAGGTTATGTACTGAACAACGATGGCAGAGGTAAGTTCACCGATGTAACGGAGAAAGTGTGTGCCCCGCTGCTGACAGCAGGTATGGTGACGGATGCCAGGTGGTTCGACTATGATGGAGACACCAGAAAGGACCTGGTGGTGGTGGGAGAATACATGCCGGTGCGTGTGTTCCGCAACGAGGGCGGCAAGACGTTGAAGGAAGTGACGGATGCAGCGGGCCTGAGGAACAGTAACGGCTGGTGGAATCGTGTGGAGGTATCGGATGTGAACGGTGACGGGAGAGAGGACCTGGTGCTGGCCAATCATGGAGAGAACAGCCGGTTTAGATGTTCAGAGAACAAACCGGTGAAGATGTACGTGAGTGATTTTGACAAGAACGGCAGTGTGGAACAGGTGGTAACGTGCTATAATGGAGATTCCAGTTACCCGATGGCCCTAAGACATGACCTGGTGAACGTGCTGCCTTACCTGAAGAAGAAATACCTGAAGTACGAGGCGTACCAGCGTCAGCAGGTGAAGGATATATTTACAGAGGATCAGTTGAAGGAAGCGTTGGAGCTGACAGCCTATGAAATGAGAAGTTGTGTGATGCTGAGTGATGGTAGGGGAGGATACAGTAAACAGCCCTTACCAGCGGAGGCACAACTGAGTGTGATGTACGGGATAGAGGTGATGGACTATGATGGAGATGGAAAGAAAGACATCCTGATGGGAGGAAATTTTTACGAGAGCAAACCGGAGACAGGGATCTATGATGGGAGCTATGGTGTGTTGCTGAAGGGCGACGGTAAAGGAAACTTCCGGTCAGTGGATGCAGACACCAGCGGCATCAGTATCAGAGGGGCAGTGAGAGATATAAAAGTCCTGAACAAAGGAAAAAATCGAAGGATCATTTTTGCATTGAATAATGCAGCGCCATATTTTCTAAAATAAGAAACATGAGATTAATTTTTCTTTTTGTTTGTACGTGTTTTAGTCTTCAGATTTCTGCTCAATCGCAAATCGATCCGAAGAAGCTGAAGTTTAAACCGATGTTCAATGGAAAAAATTTCAAGGGCTGGTACAGTTACCTTCCAACAAAGGGAAAGAATGCTGATCCGGATTCTGTATTCAATATAAAGGATGGATTGATACATATTACCGGAAAAGAGTTTGGATACATTGCAACAGAAAAAAGTTATAGTAACTTCTATATGCGTCTGGAATTCAGATGGGGTACAAAAAAATGGCCGCCACGCGACGCAGATACAACCAGAAGGGATAATGGCATCCTGTTTTATGTTCCGGTTGATGCAAAAGATGAAGTCTGGCAGAAGTCGATTGAATGCCAGATACAGGAGGGAGATGTGGGGGATTTCTGGATGATAGATAGTGCAACAATTGAATTTGATGGAGCGCGTACGATACCGAAAGACTATCAGCGCGCACAGAAAAAGAAAGATGGAGAAAAGCCCACCGGAGAATGGAATACTGTCGAGATTATCTCCAATCGCGGTAACATCATTTATATTGTAAATGGAGTAAAAGTGAATGAAGGAACCAACCCTTCAATAAACAGCGGGAGAATAATTATTCAATCTGAAGGTGCCGAAATTTTTTACAGGAAAGTGGAGATTGCACAGCTATAAGCAGGACGGGTAACCGAAAAAATTATTTTATGCCACAGGACACAGCAAAAGTAAATATCAATACCAACCAGAACAATAACTACGATGCTATTGTTATCGGCTCAGGTATCAGTGGGGGATGGGCGGCGAAGGAGCTCACAGAAAAGGGACTTAAAACCATTATGCTCGAACGTGGCCGTCCTTTTGAGCATTTGAAAGATTATAAATCCGCTTCAAAAAATCCCTGGGAGTTCACGCACAGAGGAAGAGCAACTGCGCAGTATAAAAAAGATAATCCGAACATTTCGCGTGACTGGGCGATGTATGGCACAGCAGCGCAGGAAGCGATTGCAGACTATTGGGTAAATGAAAAAGAATGTCCATATATCGAAGTGCAACCCTTTGCCTGGTGGCGCAGTTACCAGATGGGTGGCCGTTCTATCTTATGGGGCCGTCAGTCTTATCGTTTAAGTGATATGGATTTTGAAGCGAATGTAAAAGATGGGATTGCAGTGGACTGGCCTATACGTTACCGTGAGATGGCTCCCTGGTACGATTATGTTGAAAAATTTGCAGGTATCAGCGGCTCACGCGAAGGACTTTCGCATTTGCCTGATGGTCATTTTCTTCCGCCTATGCAATTGAACTGCGTTGAAAAAGAAATTGCAGACCGGATAAAGAAAGCTTATAAGGAACAGCGGCATATGTTCATTGGAAGAGTAGCGAATCTTACGGCTGCCATACCGGGCAGAACTCAATGTCAGTTCCGTAATCGCTGCTGGGAGGGGTGTCCCTTCGGCGGATATTTCAGCACACAATCATCTACCTTACCTGCAGCAACCGCAACAGGAAATCTTACGGTAAGACCTTATTCGATTGTTACTAAAATCATTTTTGATAAGAACAGCAAGAAAGCTACAGGAGTTGAAGTACTCGACGCAGAGAATAATAAAACGTATGTATATAATGCGAAAGTTGTTTTTCTGAATGCATCTGCACTGAACAGTGCATGGATATTGATGAATTCAGCGACAGACATTTGGCCCGATGGATTGGGTAGCAGCAGTGGTGAATTGGGTCATAACGTGATGGATCATCATTATATGCTTGGTGCACAGGGAACATTTGAAGAGTTTGAGGATAAGTATTACTACGGCCGACGTGCCAATGGATTTTATATTCCTCGTTTTGCAAATATGCCCGGAGATAAACAAAGGAATTTTATTCGGGGTTATGGTTACCAGGGAAGCGCAAGTCGTGAAGGATGGAGCAGGGAAATTGCGGAGTTAAATATCGGCGCAGAGTTTAAAGAAGCATTGACCGAGCCAGGTGCATGGCAAATTGGTGCCACAGGATTTGGTGAAGTGTTACCTTATCACGAAAACGTAATTCGCCTGGATAAAAATGTAAAAGATAAATGGGGACTTCCGGTACTTGCAATGGATGCAGGACTGAAAGAGAACGAATTGAATATGCGTAAAGACATTGTTGCGGAACTGGTCGCCATGTTTGAGTCAGCAGGTGTAAAGGAAATAACCACCTGGGATAAAAATTATGCGCTCGGTCAAGGCATCCACGAAATGGGAACAGCAAGAATGGGTAAAGATCAAAAAACATCTGTACTCAATGCACATAACCAGGTCTGGGATTGCAAAAATGTATTCGTTACTGATGGAGCCTGTATGACGTCAAGTGCATGTCAGAATCCTTCTCTCACCTATATGGCTTTGACAGCAAGAGCTGCAGATTTTGCGTACAGTGAATTGAAAAAAGGAAATATCTGACACGCTCTTCATTCAAAATACCTGGCATCTCTCTGCTTTGCCGGAAATATTTTTTTCCTGCAGTGATCGCTATATTCATTGGTATCAGCTGCACCGACAAACCATCGGCCGATACATTGTTTACATCGATACCCTCCACCAGTTCAGGAATTTATTTCAGAAACAATGTAACGGATACAGACAGTCTGAATATTCTCGACTATCTCTATTATTATAATGGAGCAGGTTTAGCAGCCGGGGATATAAATAACGATGGTCTTGTTGATCTGTATTTTGTCAGTAATCTTGAACCGAATAAACTTTATCTCAACAAAGGCAATCTCGAGTTTGAAGATATCACTGCGAAAGCAGGCGTTGCGGGAAGCGGGGAATGGAACACGGGTGTGAACATGACTGATGTAAACGGTGATGGCTACCTGGATATTTATCTTTCAACAGTTGGTGCAAAACTGATTTCCAATGGAAAAACAATCCGCGGAAAAAATCAATTGTTCGTCAATAATGGCGATATGACCTTTTCAGAAAAGGCAGCTGAGTATGGTCTAGATTATGAAGGATATTCGACACAGGTTGTATTCTTTGATTATGATAAGGATGGTGATCCGGATATGTTTCTGCTGAACCACTCGGTTCACTCCAATGAAAATTATGGAGACAGCTCCATTAGAAGCAAGCTCAGCGCGGAAAGTGGCGATAAACTTTTCCGTAATGATAATGGTCATTTTTTTGATGTCACATCAGGCAGTGGAATCATCAGCAGTTCTATCGGGTATGGACTTGGTGTTGCAGTTTGTGATTTTAATCATGACGGATGGGATGATATCTATGTTTCGAATGATTTTCATGAAAATGATTATTACTATCTGAATAATGGTAACGGCACTTTTTCGGAAAACATTCGTGGAAGTTTTGGACATACGAGCCGCTTCAGCATGGGTAATGATGTTGCTGATATGAATAATGACGGATGGCCCGACCTGATTACGACGGACATGTTGCCAGAAGGAGAGAAAGAACTGAAATCTTCTAATGGGGATGATGGACTTGATATTTATACTCTCAAATACAAATACGGTTACTATCATCAATATGCGAGAAATGCGTTTCAACTGAATGTAGCTCGTGGGGAATATTTTAGTGATATTGGTTTGCTCTCGGGTATTGCGGCAACTGACTGGACATGGGCTCCGCTCGCAGCGGATTACAACAATGACGGTCACAAGGATTTGTTTTTCAGTAATGGCATTCTTCGACGTTTAACAGATCTGGATTATATACGTTTTTATGCTGATGCTAATCTTGGAAACAGCCTGAAGAATTCCAGGAAGCTCGACAAATCCGTAATAGATATGCTACCCCCCGGAGAGGCGCAGAATTATATGTTCAGTGGAAGCGACAGCCTGCTATTTACCAATCAATCGGACGCCTGGGGCTTTGAAGGAAAAAATATTTCAACAGGATCGGTGTTTGCCGATCTCGATAATGATGGTGACCTGGAGATTGTCACAAACAATATCAACAGTGAGGCGCTGTTGTATAAAAACATGTCAAGGGAAAAGTCAGGGAACAATTACCTATCAATTCACCTTCAATCTGACAGCTCTGCTCCTTTTGCTGATGGTACAAAACTATATCTGAAAATCAAAGACAGTATCCAGTATCAACAACTGTATCCTGCAAGAGGTTTCATGAGTTCTTCAGAACCGGTACTGCATTTCGGTTTGAACAAACATGAATTTATTGATACCATCCTCGTCATCTGGCCAGATGGAACCAAGGATAGTTTATTCCAGGTAAAGGCCAATCAAAGATTATTAATCAGGAAAAGGAAAGTTGAAATTACTCCGGCACTTAAGAAAAAAACGGTTGGCGGTGATGATTTTGCTGCAAGGACAACATCAGTGTTTGCAGATATCACCGCAGAGATACAACTGAACTACCGTCATCGCGAAAATGATTTTATTGATTTTGTGAGGCAGCCACTTATCCCACATATGCAATCGCTTCGTGGGCCTAAACTCGCTGTTGCAGATGTAAATAAGGACGGGCTTGATGATTTTTATGTTTGCGGTGCAAAAAACCAGCCAGGTGAATTGTTCCTGCAAACAAAAGGAGGAAAATTCATTTCTTCCAATGAGCAATTATTCATTGGCGATGCTTCTTGTGAAGATGTTGATGCTGTTTTTGCTGATGTAGATAACGATGGCGATCCCGATCTTTATGTAGTCAGTGGTGGTGGCGAATATGGAAAAGGTTCTTCCGAATTAAATGATCGGTTATACCTCAACGATGGTAAGGGAAATTTTGTGAAATCGGCTGCCATTCCCGGCATCAGAACAAATAAGAACTGTATTGCAGCTGCCGATATTGATGCGGATGGTGATATCGATTTTTTTGTTGGCGCTGGCGCTGATGAAAAAAGTTATGGACTCGTGGGCAATTCGTTTTTGCTGATCAATGATGGTCACGGAAAATTCTATGTTTCGGATTCTGCAAACAATCGGGAACTTAAATCTCCGGGTATCATTACTACAGCATTGTTTGCTGACATGGACAAGGATGGTGACCCGGATCTTTTACTTGCCGGCGAATGGATGTCCCCGGTAATATTTGAAAATACCCAGGGAAGGTTTTCATTAAATCATAATAAACTAAAAATTCCCGAGGTTCCGGGATGGTGGCAGACACTTGCTGTAAGTGACATTAATGGAGATGGATTCCCGGATATTCTCGCGGGGAACTATGGCAGAAATTCGAAACTCACAGCTGACCCGGATCGTGCATTACTGATGTATATGATTGATTATGATAACAATGGCGTAACTGAACAGCTCATTGCATACAGGAAGGGTGACACCTATTATACATTCCTTGGAAAGGATGAGCTTGAACACCAGATTCCTTCCATCAAGAAGAAGTATTTAAAATATGGGGATTTTGCCGGGAAGAATATCCGCGAAATATTTGGGGATCATCTCGATAATGCAAAAATTCTTCGGGTAACATCGCTTTCTTCAACAGCATTTCTAAATGATTCAAAAGGAAATTTTTCATCCATCTCTTTCCCTTTGCTGATGCAAACCGCTCCGGTTTTTGCGATACTTCCCGGTGATTTCAACCGTGATGGAAAAATGGATCTGATTGCCGCCGGCAATTTTGGTGGGGTGCTTCCATTCGAGGGCAGATACGATGCATTATTGCCGTCATTTTGTGAGGGAGATGGAACAGGTAATTTTTCCCGAAAGCTACCGATCGAAAAGCAGATGGTGATCCGCGGTGAAATAAGGGACATAAAACAGATCCGTCTTGCAGGTGGAAAAAACGGCCTGATCTTCGCCCGGAACAACGATTCACTCGTATTTTTAGCCTGGTAACCAGCAGGAATGCCCGCCGGAACTGAATTTGAGCAGTGCTTGAAAATATTTGTTCAAAATTATTATTGAAAATCAATTCATTACAAAGGTGCACTCAAAAATAGTGTACCCATTTTTTGGATTGTAGTCATGTATTCTCCTACCTTTGCGCTCCCTAATTAAATCTGGGTTCATTGCCGGGATGGCGGTGATGAAATATTTTAAAAACACGGGCGCAGGCCTGTAAAACAAAAAGTATGAGTAAACTTCATTTTACCACAAAGCATGCGAATGCAGCTTCCGTACAGCGTAAATGGTACGTTGTTGACGGGACCAATCAAACTGTGGGGCGTGTATGTAGCCGTATTGCGGCTATTCTGAAAGGCAAGAACAAAGCCTACTACACACCTCATGTGGATTGCGGAGACTATATCATTTTTCTCAATGCCGATAAAGTAAAATTTACCGGTAACAAGCTGGAAGAGAAGGAATATCAACACGTGACTGGTTATCCTGGCGGTCAGAAGATCGAGATTGCAAAAGACCTGATCAAACGTCGTCCTGAGCTGATTATCGAACGTGCGATCAAAGGCATGTTGCCGAAAAATCGCCTCGGCAGGCAGATGTATAAAAAGCTGTTTGTTTATGCAGGTGCCGAGCATCCGCATGGCGCGCAGAAACCAGCTGAACTGAAATTCTGATTAAAAACTATTCCAAAAAAAAGATAAATGGAAAAACAAAAAAACGCGGTTGGCCGTCGTAAAGAAGCTGTTACCAGGGTTTTCCTGAGTAAAGGCGATGGTAAAATCACCGTGAACGACCTGGATTATAAAGTTTATTTTCCTCAGGTATACCTGCAAAACCAGTTGGAACTTCCTTTTGCTGCTATTGATGGCAATGGAAAATTCGACATCCAGATCAATGCTGCTGGTGGTGGGAAAAAAGGCCAGGCAGAAGCTGCTAAACTGGGTATTGCCCGTGCTTTGATCACGCTGAATGCTGAATGGCGCCCGGCGTTGAAAGCAGCAGGCTTGCTTCATCGCGATTCAAGAGTTGTGGAGAGAAAGAAATTTGGTAAGAAGAAAGCCAGAAGAAGCTACCAGTTCAGTAAACGTTAAGGAATATTTTCTTCCTGCGGATTACTGCAGCGATGGAAAAGCAATTTTTAAAACCATATTTATACAAATCATACAATGGAAAATAACACTTCATTACAACAGCAGTTATTAGAAGCCGGTGTTCATTTCGGGCACCTGCGTAAGAAGTGGAATCCCAAGATGCTGCCTTACATCTATGCTGAGAAAAAAGGCATACACATCATCGATCTTAATAAAACAGTAGAATGCCTGCAGGAAACTGCAGCAGCCCTGAAAAGCATCGCTAAAAGCGGTAAGAAGATCATGTTTGTGGGAACAAAAAAGCAGGCGAAAGAAATCATCACTGAATGTGCTCAGCGCATCAATATGCCTTTTGTTACTGAACGTTGGTTAGGTGGTATGCTTACCAACTTCAACACAGTAAGAAAAAGTGTGAAGAAAATGCAGAGCATCGAAAAAATGCTTGGTGATGGCAGCTTCGACAATATCACTAAAAAAGAACGCCTTCAGCTGAGCCGTGATAAAGAGAAGATGGAAAAGGTTCTGGGTGGTATCGCACAACTGGGACGCGTACCTGCTGCTTTGTTTATCATCGATATCGGTCATGAGCACATCGCCCTGGCTGAAGCAAAACGCCTGGGTATCGCAACTTTCGGTATGGTGGATACCAACTGTGATCCCAACAAGGTTGACTTCCCTGTACCTGCCAATGATGATGCAACAAAATCAATTGCTATCATCGCAAACTATATCACTGCAGCAATTGCTGAAGGATTGGCTGAGCGCCAGGTTGAAAAATCTGAAGAGTCAGAAACTGAAGAAGACACATCAGAAAAATCACCACGTTTCGCTCTTGAAGAAGACGAAGATAAAGGTGGTAACAGGAGAGGAAAACCACAGCCTAAACGCCGTGTTCCTGGTCCTGGTGCCGGTGGTCGCAAGCCAGCACAAAAAAGATAATTCTGATTTCGTTTTCGGGCTTGTTGCCTGATTGATTAAACAAATAAAAAAAGCGCCCTGCAGGGTTAGCTTTTGCAGGGCCGGAGAAAAATATGAGTACTGTAACAATTACCGCTGCTGATATAAATAAGCTTCGTCAGATGACTGGCGCTGGCATGATGGATTGCCGTAAAGCTCTTACGGAAACCAATGGTGATTTTGAAGCTGCTATCGACTGGCTGCGTAAAAAAGGACAGAAAGTTGCCGCATTGCGCAATGATCGTGAAGCAAAAGAAGGTGTGGTATTGGCAAAAACAACTGCCGATAACAAAACGGGTATTGCTCTTTGCCTGAGCTGCGAAACGGATTTTGTAAGCAAAAACGCTGACTTCGTAGCTTTCGCCCAGAGCATCATTGATGCTGCGATTGGTGCAAATGTGAAGACTGTAGATGAATTGAATAGTGCATCAATCAACGGTGCAAAAATTGCAGACCTGGTGAATGATAAACTGGCGAGTATCGGTGAGAAAATCGCTGTTTCAAAATTCGAAAGAATCGATGCTGATTACGTTGCTTCTTATATCCATGGCGCAAATCGTATGGGCGTGCTGGTTGGGTTGAACAGACCTGCAGCTGAAGCCGGAAAAGATATCGCTATGCAGATCGCTGCAATGAATCCTGTAGCTGTTGATCCTGCTGCTGTTCCTGCTGATGTTGTATCACGTGAAAAAGCTATCGTTACTGAGCAGATCAAAGCTGATCCTAAAATGGCGGGCAAACCTGAAGAGATGATCAACAAGATCGCTGAAGGTAAACTGAACGCATATTTCAAAGAAAGCACATTGCTTGCACAGGCTTATGTGAAAGATAACGGTGTGACTGTTGGAGATTATATCAAATCTGTTGACAAGGATCTTAAAGTAATCGGCTTCAAACGTATAGCATTAGGTTAATTTCAAAATCTAATTAAGATATGGGTCCCGGATTTTTCCGGGACCTTTTTTTTAAATGATGAATTTCGAATTGCGAAGGCCTAATTGAATTTAGAATTTGTGATATTGATTAAGAGCGATGCCCGTCTTTTATGAATTTCCGGAAAGCAAATAATCGTACCAGCTATCTAAAAGAGTTGAATTCTTTTGTTGGCAAGATCCTCTTTCCCATCATTGCTTATCATTCGTACATCATAAATTTCCGCAACACGGGAATTATTCCTTGCCTGAAACTTTACGGTAATTGATTTGTCAACCAGCACACCTCTGGCAAACGGAATGGATTGGATGATCAAACCACTTCCTTTCTTACCATCAAACCTTCCATGATCCACAGTTGCAGCTAGACGACCGTTCAGAAAAATATCATACACAGCCTTCTCATCCTTGCCCGCATCAACAACAAAAATCAATTGCTCTCCCGTTTTTACGCGTTGCAGTTCGTACATGAAGTAACCACCATCATTTGCACTTCTCGACTTTTTTACTCCATTATCTGTTTTTGATGAAGAAATGAATTCAAGTTTATGTGCCTTCTCGCTTTCGGTATCACCAGGAATTACCCGATCAACCGTCATGGCAGAAATACTTTTCATAAATGTATTTTCATCTTCCAGATTCTTTTTATATCCGCTATAGGCAGCATCATTTTCAAAATGCCGGAAATAAACTGCATACCTGCTGTAATGAATAGTGTTGAAAGGAACCAATTCAAGATTCTTGTCGGAAACAGATTGAAACAAAGCAACGCTGCCGGGTTTCCTGGTGATGCCTTTAGTGATGTTGTCGTAGTTGCCGGCAAATGTTGGCGCATCAGACAAGGGAATTATTTTTCTCGCAACAACATCACGTGCATTTCTGAAATCATTTGCATTTAAACCTTGATTATCCATTTTCGCAGCAAGTACTATTGGGCCGTATAAAACAGAAATATATTCGTTACCCCCTGGTATACTTTCTATGCTGATTTTTCCAGGAAGACCTACTATGATTTCGTCGCCATTTTTCCAAACCCGCTCAATCGCAACATAACCATCCGGTGACGCTTTAATGCTTATTTTTTTGCCATTTACCTTGATATCAGGTATTGCTGATTTTAACCATTTAGGCTGCCTGATTTTTAAGTTGAATTTTACTGGCTGCTCTGTTGTTATAACGATGGTAGATGATTCAATATCAGGAAAAGAAGTTTTCTGTGTGATCCTGACTTTTTTATCCTTCCAGTTTAATTCCGAAGGCAGAAAGAGATTTACATACAACGAAGATTCATCGTAAGCAAAAATCATCTGGCCAAATTTCGAAGGGCTTTCCATTCCCGTTCCGGTACAACACCAGAACGAATGATACTTTGTACCGTAAACTTTATAGTGGCCTGGTCGCATTGAAGTATAGTACACACACATCGCACTATCCGGATCATAGTTGGAGAGAATATGATTGAATAACACTTTCTCGTAGTAATCAATTTTTTCAGGCTCTGCATAATCTTTATAAAGCACTTCCGTAAGTCTCAACATGTTCACTGAATTGCATGATTCAGGTCCACCGATCAATGGAAGCCTTTCAGTAAATTCACTGGTGGTAAAAAAATGTTCGCCAGTACTATTACCGCCAATCGACCAGGTGTGTTTTGAAACCACGGTGCTCCAGAAAAATCTTGCAGCGTCTGTATATTTCTGATCACTGGTATATTGATATATGTTTTCAAATCCGGTGAACTTTGGAATCTGAGTATTTGCATGCCAACCATTAAGCACGTCCTTTCCTTGTGAAAGCGGCACCCACATGTCTTCATCATTCAGCATATTTGCCCATTGCAGATATTTTTTATCACCGGATAATTTATACGCATCGATGTAGGATTCGTTGATTGAGCCATGCTCGCATACCAGAAGTTCCTGTATCTGATCATGCGTAAGTTTATTCAATACACTGTCTCCAAACCAATCGGCCATCTTTAAAAAAATAGCTCCTGCTTTTGGAATTCCACACCTGGTATAAACACTGTTTAAACCCAGCATGATTTTATTCATAATGTACACAGGTTCCCATGTGTCATTAATCAGTGGATTGGATGTCTTAAAATTTCCTTCCACCACATCCTGGAAAACATGTCGGCCATTAATCGTCGCGAGAAGGTATCCGTCTTTTCCAGCTTTCTGACATTCTTCAAGTTCTGATAATGTATAGTTTAGTTTTTCGATAATTTTCTCATCGCCGGTACTCTGGTACATCATCGCCATTGATGATAAATAAAATCCCATGATGTGTCCGGCCAGCGGACCTTTTCCCCAGACATCTTCTGATTCCCAGAAAGGATATGGCTGCGCTTTCGGGATAAGGCCTGCTTCTCTTCGGAACCAGGATGCAATCCTGTCTTGATCAAGCGAAAGCAGGTATTCGTGATTGAGGTCCATAATATTTTTAAAAGCCCCCCCGGTAATACGCACATCTGCCAATGAGAAAAGGTGAATTTTTTCTGCTTGTTTTCGGGTGACGATCGAAGTGTCTTCAGGGTGAGCGTGTGCAGAAACACAAATCGGGAAAGCAAAATGAAAAATAATATTGAAGCAATTCGATTCGGCATATGCAATTCTTGATGGTTAAGATGAATTGAATTTAGCTTTTTTAGATCACAGTTTAGTGGTTGACAGTTCACAGTTTCGGACAGCCGGCGATTGCGATTGAATTTTTCTGTTCCCGCAGATGCTCGCTGATCTGATACACGCAGATTCACGCAGAACAGCTCACGGCTGAGTGGTTGACAGTTCACAGTTTCGGACAGCCGGCGATTGCGATTGAATTTTTCTGTTCCCGCAGATGCTCGCTGATCTGATACACGCAGATTCACGCAGAACAGCTCACGGTTGAGTGTTTGACAGTTCACAGTTTCGGACAGCCGGCGATTGCGATTGAATTTATTTGTTCCCGCAGATGCTCGCTGATCTGATACACGCAGATTCACGCAGAACAGCTCACGGTTGAGTGGTTGACAGTTCACAGTTTCGGACAGCCGGCGATAGCGATTGAATTTTTCTGTTCCCGCAGATGCTCGCTGATCTGATACACGCAGATTCACGCAGAACAGCTCACGGTTGAGTAGTTGACAGTACAGTTTCGGACAGCCGGCGATTGCGATTGAAATTTTTCTGTTCCCGCAGATGCTCGCTGATCTGATACACGCAGATTCACGCAGAACAGTTCACCTGTAACCTAACACTTTCAACCTTCCACTTCCCACTTTCAACTACTTCGTCCTTCACTTCGTACTTCATCCTTCCTTTTGTATCTTCGCGCCATGCCAGTTTTCAAACGTGTTCTTCTGAAGCTTTCCGGTGAGTCATTAATGGGGCAAAATAGTTTCGGACTTGATCCTTCAGTTATCAGTAAGTATGCCCAGGAAATTAAAACAATCGTTGACCTTGGTGTGGAAGTTGCCGTTGTAATCGGTGGCGGAAATATTTACAGGGGCATGAACGAATCTGAAACGGGAATAGAGCGTGCTCATGGTGATTACATGGGTATGCTTGCCACCGTAATCAATGGAATGGCCATGCAGGCGATGCTGGAAAAACTGGGAGTATATACCCGTTTGCAGAGCGCCATCAAAATGGAACAGGTGGCAGAGCCATATATTCGCAGACGTGCGATCAGGCACCTGGAAAAACATCGTGTTGTGATCTTCGGCGCAGGAACAGGCAACCCCTATTTTACCACTGACACAGCAGGTTCACTGCGTGCCGTCGAAATCAACGCGGATGTGATTCTGAAGGGAACACGTGTTGACGGCATTTATACTGCGGATCCCGAAAAAGATCCTACTGCCACAAAATACGAGACCATAACATACAAAGAATGCCTGGAGAAAAATCTCCGCGTTATGGATCTCACCGCTTTCACCCTTTGTATGGAAAACAATATTCCCATCATTGTTTTTGATATGAATAAAAACGAAAACCTGAAAAGGGTAGTGATGGGCGAGAAAGTGGGAACGCTTGTGAAATAAGTCGCCGGTTTATTCAAATACTTTTTCTCATGAGCATCGCTGATATTCGCAAGGAATATAAAATGGCAAGTTTGTCGGAAGACCAGGTTGATCCTTCTCCGATAATTCAGTTTGACAAGTGGTGGAGAGAAGCTGTTGCTGCAAAAATAGATGAAGTAAATGCCATGACGCTGGCTACTGTTGCTGCTGATGGCCGGCCTTCTGCACGGATTGTTTTACTGAAAGAATATACCGGTCAAGGGTTTGTGTTTTTCACGAATTATTTTAGCCGTAAAGGAACTGAGATCAGCGGGAACGCTGTAGTTGCATTGCTTTTTTTCTGGAAAGAACTGGAAAGGCAGGTTCGGATAGAAGGTTCTGTGAAGTTGGTAAGCACTGAAGAAAGTGATGAATATTTTGCATCAAGGCCGAAAGAAAGTAAACTCGGAGCATGGGCTTCACCTCAGAGTAAAATAATTGAAAGTCGGGAGCAACTTGAAATGCAATTCAACCAGGCGAAAGAAAAATTTAAGGAAGTTGAAATTCCCCGCCCACCTCATTGGGGAGGTTACCGGGTAGTTCCCGATAAGATAGAATTCTGGCAAGGCCGGCCCGGCAGACTGCATGACCGGATTCTGTATACTGCTGATATTGACGCTTCCTGGAATATCAACAGACTAAGTCCATAGATAAACTTTCCTAAGCAGAATTTTACTAATTTAAATCTGACCAGGAAATCACTGTACGTGGTTTTCTTTTGCTGATAGTTATTGAGGCCGTCAAAATTGTTCAACCAGATAATTGCTATTTTGGTGGAAATGAAGATGGGTGGCCGAAGTATCCAAAAGGCCCGGTCCCTGGAATTGATTTCGATCCTGACTTTATCACAAAACGCCAACTGATGAAGTGCTGACGTTTTCCTTCAATTCATAAACTGCTGATTATGCTACACCGGATATTTTTGCCGCACCGAACTGCCTTTTTGCTGATGCTGATGTTCATATACCTACCAACTGGCGGTGACGCATATGCGCAAAGTCAGAAAACAAAGCGATACCTGTATGTCGCTACTCCGGGCATTCGCGACTACCTGGGTTATGGTGGTCATGGGATACTTGTTTTTGATATGGACAATCATCACCGGTTCGTACGCAGGATTGCTACACAGGGATTTCATCCGGACGGGACGCCATCGAATGTGAAGGGCATCGCGGTTTCCCTTGCGTTAAATAGTGTGTATATCACCACGATAGAGGGATTGCAGCGAATCGATCTGGCAAATGACAAAATTGTCTGGGAGAAAAAAGTGGAAGGCGGTTGTGATCGCCTGGCGATTTCTCCCGATGGTATGACCATGTACCTGCCCTCGATGGAAAAAGACTTCTGGAATGTGGTCGATTGTAAAACGGGTGATATTATTAAAAAAATCACTGTTGTAAAACGAGCGCACAATACTGTTTACAGCCTGTCCGGAAAAGCCGTGTACATGGCAGATATCGCTTCTCCGCTGCTGCATGTTGCAGATCCATCCACACACGAAATTGTAAAACGCGTCGGCCCCTTTAGCAATTTCATCCGGCCATTTACTGTCAACGGAAAAGAGACAACGGTATTTGTAACAGTTGACAGCCTGCTTGGATTTGAAGTCGGAGATCTTGACAAAAACCAGGTATTGGGTCGGGTCATAGTCCAGGGTTGGAATAAAGGTCCTGTAAGAAGACATGGTAATCCAAGTCATGGAATCGCGCTAACGCCTGATGAAAAGGAAATCTGGCTGGCCGATGGATATAATATGCGGATGCATGTGTTTTCAGCTGAAAAGCCATGGCAACAACTCACTACAATTCCGCTGCAGGATATGCCTGGCTGGATAATGTTTAGTCTCGACGGTAAATATGCGTATCCATCAAGCGGAGAAGTCATTGATACTCGAACAAGAAAGATCCTTCTTCAACTGCAGGATGAGCAATTCAATAATGTAGCCAGTGAGAAGATGATTGAAATTCATTTACAAGACGGCAAAGCCATACGAGCGGGAGATCAGTTTGGTCTCGGCAGAAAAATGAATTAGGGTTTGTATATTCAGGTGAGTGGCCTGGGAATGTAGTCTGAAATTCGGACATTAATTTATCATGTCCTAAATGGTCGTGGTCTCTTTTCAGAAAGCTGTTTTTTTTTTATTCTGCATTTCTACAAGTCCCACCTCTTCAATGAACAACAACGATGACGAAAAACGCCGGCTGTTATCACCTGATCAGGAAGCCCTGACTATCTTTTAACCAGGTTTGGTATGAAGTATACACAGATTACAGATCCGTTTGGAAATCTTGTTTTATCCGCACTGGTGGCATCGTTGCCCATCATATTTATCTTCTGGGCATTGATCATAAAAAAGATGAAAGGGTACAAGGCCAGTTTGCTGACAGCCATAGTTGCTCTTGCAGTTTCAATTTTCGCATATGGCATGCCGATAGGTACAGCTCTTTTATCTGCTTTGTACGGGGCTATGTATGGGTTTTTCCCGATCTGCTGGATTATCATTGGCGCTGTTTTTTTATTTAATATGACGGTAAGAAGCGGACAGTTTGAAGTGATCAGGTCTTTTATGGCTTCGGTTACGCCTGACCGACGGTTGCAGGCCATACTTATTGCATTTTCATTCGGCGCTTTCCTCGAAGGGGCTACCGGTTTCGGCGCTCCTATCGCTATCAGTGCCGCTATGCTCGTTGGCCTGGGATTTCAACCGATATACGCAGCTGGAATTTGCCTGATTGCAAATACGGCACCCGTGGCATTTGGTGCTATCGGAACGCCAATTATCGCGGCTGCGAAAGTGAGCGATATTCCTGCCATGGCGATATCGCAATTGGTAGGAAGGACATTACCTGTGCTGTCGATCGTGGTTCCACTATACCTGGTGGTATTGATGACCGGCTTTAAACGTTCGGTTGAGGTGATGCCAGCCATCCTGGTTTCGGGAATCACGTTTGCAGTTTTTCAATGGTACTCATCAAATTACCTGGGCCCGATGTTGCCGGATGTGGTGGCAGGGCTTGCATCCATCATTGCAATGCTGCTTTTACTGAAATGCTGGAAACCCCAAACCTGTTGGCGGTTTAATGAAGAGCCGCCGCAAACAATTGATATGTCACGCAAATACACTAACCTTGAAATATTCAGAGCATGGTCGCCATTTATTGTAATGACAATAATAGTAATCGCCTGGGGCTTACCTTCTGTAAAAGATGCATTAAATTCAATTGGCCATGTCAAATTTCATTTACCCGGAATGGAGAATTCGATAATACAAGCGAATGGATCGGTTTTGCCCATTAAACCTTTCGAACTGAACTTCCTCTCTACCCCCGGTAGCGGCTTGTTGCTGGCCGGATTGATTTCTCTGCCATTGCTCGGCCTGAGCTTTAAAAGTGGCCTGCGTATCTATCTCGAAACGCTCAGCCAACTCAGATTTCCTCTGATAACTATTTCATCGGTTGTAGCATTCGCATTTATCGCCAATAATAGCGGTATGTCAATTACAATGGCCATGGCTTTAGCTGCCACTGGATTTATGTTTCCTTTCTTTTCACCGATACTCGGATGGCTCGGTGTTTTTCTTACTGGATCGGACACTTCATCCAATGCGTTGTTCTGCAAACTTCAGTATAATTCAGCTGAAGTAATCGGAGTTGACCCCTTGGTAACAGTAAGCGCAAATGCATCGGGCGGAGTGACCGGTAAAATGATTTCACCGCAATCCATCGCTATCGGATCCGCTGCAGTCGGCCTTATCGGCAAGGAAGCCAATCTTTTCAGATTTACGGTCAAACACAGCTTTATCATGTTGTTTGTCATTTGCGTGCTTACCGTGCTCCAGGCCTATGTTTTTAAATGGATCGTTCCGGACTATTCAACATCTGAAGCTGTTCAGACAGTATCTCCCGGTTCTGCCTGGACAGGTTACTTGATACTTGCAGGAATGGTCGTCTTACTTTCGGTAGTGTCAGCAATTCTTATTTCTCAGAACGGAAAAGTAAAAAGTGTGAAACAGTAACGACTACAGCATGTCGGATTATTCCAATCAGTTAATTTATCCGTAGAATATAACACCTAACAACCATTTATGGAATTGACAAATGTTTTTATAAGAAACAATCTCGCAGAATTATATAGTGATGTATTGACACCTGAAGTGCTTGAAGTTCTGTCAGAGCTGTCCAGTTTTAATGGTGTGATCAAAGATGCAATGAGTGAACGCATCCGTCAGAGAAATGAAAGATTTCTGCAAAAGAAGCGGATCGCATTTTCTGATCCTGGTTCCCATATTCCTAATACAAATATCCTTGTAAGTGATGCCAGAGAGGGAAAATTTGAAGGAGCTGTTATACCTGCAGACCTTCGGCGTCAATGGATCCAGGGAACGGGCCCTGCGGCAAAACCCAAGGCGCAGTTAAAAAGCAGCATCCGTAACGTCGCCTATGCGTTGCTGTCAGGCGCCGATGGCTGGATGTTTGATGGAGAAGATGCGCTGGGGCAGATTACCACGATGTCCCTGGATAATCAACGAAATCTGAAACTGGCCATTCACAACGATCCGGTTTTCCTTGAAGTCGCAGAACAGGTGGCGGGTGAAATGAATAACTGGTCCAGGAGTTTTCTGGGCTACGATATGATTACTGATTGGAAAGAGCAGTTGAATTTCACGACAAAAATTTTCCGTGCGCGTGGATTGCATCTTGATGACCGGCATATCCGGGACGCCCAGGGAATTCAGATGGCTGCATCCATTGTTGATGTCTCCATGTATGTGGTAAACAACTACAGGCAGTTAATGAAAACAGGTTCATCTATTGTATTGTATCTGCCTAAAATTCAGAAAGCAGGTGAGGCTGCAATATGGAACAAACTGCTTAATGCGCTTGAAAAGAAATTGGAATTACCAAAGGGGACGATAAAAGTATATGTTCTCGTGGAGCAGCTTGAAGCGACATTTCAACTCATGGAAATCCGTGCTGCACTAGGAAAACATTTTGTTGGATACAACACAGGAAGATGGGATTATATCAACAGTGTTTCGGATGCATTGGCGTGGGATCCGGCGTTCATCAATCCTGACATTGAATCTATTACGATGACTTATGGTTACATGAGGTATTATGAGGACCGGGTACGGAGAGCAGTAAACACGCCGGACGTCAACGGAAACTATGCGTTATGGCAGGGCGGGATGGAACCTAATATCCCTGTTGGTTCTGCTGCGGGTGTTGCAGCGGGTATGAAGAAAGCGCTTGCCGGAGCAGAAAGGGAACAAAGAGAAGGGGCCAGCGGGAAATGGGTGGCACATTGGAAGATGGTTCATATTGTAAGGCCGGTATGGGAAAAAATCAAAAATGACAATCAGTTAGGACGCAATTTTGCGCCATTGACATATACACCGGAAGATGCAGAAAAGCTTTCGGTGATTGAACCATCAGAGCGTACGATCAGGGGCGCCAGAAATCTTATCAGTGTCGCATTACAATATGCAAATGCATTCGGTCAGGGAATGCAGGCAGCAGCCATCAAACCGGCGGATTTCTTCAAAGATGACAACATTCTGTACCTGATGGAAGATATGGCAACGGGTGAAATCCGTTTGAGTATACTATGGGAATGGATACATAAAAAAGCTGAAATCACTGTGCACGATCAACAGACAGGGACTCGCGCAGGAGACGTTTTTACGATGGCTTTATTTGAAAAATTACTTGATGAAGAATATCAGAAGTTGCTTGAAGCGGATGACAAAGATGTATATCAGCATTCAAAACAAACCACTTTACCGATTGCCCGCTCGATAGTGGAAACATATATCAGCAGTGAATCCAAACTGCCGTGGTTTATAGATTTACTGAACATCAATCTGAATAATTCAGATCCGATGGAGGCAAAAAAAAGGATTGCATTATATGTTGATGCATTCAGAAAAGACGGGACCCGGATAACCGGAAATATTGATTATTAATGACCCTGCCGGATTACAGTGGGTGGATGTGTTGCATAGAAAAAGCAGATGAACATTCAACGTTTAACGTATCACGTTATACGTTGAACGTTCATCTGTACTAAAAATACTCTCGTTTATTATATTTAGACTCCTGCCATTGCAGTGTCTAATTTTCAAGCTTACACATTAAACTTTCAACTATTTCTCAGACGATTTTTTTGGCGCTGCTTTTTTCGCCGGGCGTGCAGGACGTGATTTTCCAAAAGAACCTTTGAAGATTTTTCCTTTTTTTGATTTTTTATCTCCTCTTCCCATGATGTGATTTTTAATTCGTACAAAAATAGAAAAAGCAAGCTACAAATACTGCAGACTTGCTTTTTTAATGCGTTGGGTTGCGATTATAATTTAGCTGTCAGTTCTTTACCAGCTTTGAAACGGGCAACCTTTTTAGCTTTGATTTTAATTACTTCTCCGGTTTGAGGGTTACGGCCATTGCGTGCTGCTCTTTTTGAAACAGAGAAAGTGCCAAAACCTACCAGGGTAACTTTACCATTTCCTTTCAAAGTTTTAGTAACTGCTTCAATGAAAGAATCCAGGGTAGCGTTAGCCTGTGTTTTTGTAATGCCAGCGTCATCAGCAATTTTGGCAATCAATTCAGCTTTGTTCATAGTAGAATTTTTTAAAAAATTTTAAACGTCGACAAATTTATAGGCTTTTCATTTATCACAAAATTTTTTTTGATTAATAGATTGGGCTGTAAGCCGCGTCCTGCCTGCATTGCAGCCTTATCGATCAAAATTGATTTTTGTGTAATTTTTACATCGACGGCTGAAACCCTTATGGCTGTTGATTTTCAGCATGATGGCCTGAAATACTGAACTGCTGCGGCTTCTAAAAGAATATACTATTAATTTTCAGTGGGAAAAGTTAATATATCATATTTTCCACAGTCAGTTAATAACCTCCATTATTGTGCGGAATAAGTAAACCTGCTCTCCCCATGCATCAATTACATGTTGTCTCATTAAAGGCGCATGTTGATGTATATAAGTGTGATAGTGATCAAGATGACTGCAGAAATATTGAATCGCATAAGTCACACCGTCACTCTCATCCTGTTCTAGTAAATGAAGAATTCTGTGATGAGTAAATAAACCTGTCGACAGAACATCGGGGATATGTACTTCCTTCATCCAGCGCAGCCAGGATTCGTGTACGGCCAAATCCACTTTTGCAGTAACATTATAAATGTACATGCTAAAATATTTTTAATAACAACAAATAACTACTACAATTTAAGATCGAGAAATACGGGACAGTGATCACTGTGTTTTACATCAGGATAGATATCTGCGTTTTGAATGCTTTTTTTTAATGGCTCTGTGACATTGATATAATCTATGCGCCATCCTTTATTCTGTAAACGAACTGAAGGGAAACGTTGGCTCCACCACGAATAACGATCCGGCTCCGGATGAATCGCTCTGAAACTATCAATCCATCCGCTTGCATAAAATTTATCCATCCAGCTTCTTTCTTCAGGAAGAAATCCGGATGAATTTTTATTTCCTTTCGGATCGTGGATATCAATTTCTTTATGGGCGATATTGTAATCGCCACAGAGAACCAGTTTCGGATTTTTTTTTCGAAGGTTGCTGAGGTAATCGAAAAATTCCTCGAGCCATTGATATTTATATGTCTGGCGAATATCGCCTGAAGTGCCCGAAGGAAAATATGCATTGATCAACCTGACAGGTCCGAAATCAAGTTGAATTACGCGGCCTTCTTCATCGCTCACCTGGTGGCCTGATCCATACACCACATTATCGGGTTTCAATTTTGAAAGAACGGCAACTCCGCTATAACCTTTCTTTTGCGCACTGTACCAATAATCATGATAGCCCAGGTCAGTAAACTGCTGATGAGGAACATTATCTCTATGGGCCTTTGTTTCCTGGATACAAATAATGTCTGCCGGATCGGTCTTCAACCAATCCAGAAATCCTTTATTTAGCGCAGCACGAATTCCGTTCAGGTTATAACTGATGATTCTCATACGACTAAAGTATGGAAAAAGGCGATTGATTCTGTTTGTACACGCAGGTCATCCTGGTGAAACATTTTATTTATCGAACAGGGTGAGCAGCTGAACAATTTTATCTTCTCCGCTGTCAACCGCAATAAATCCGGCAGTTGGTCGCGCAAGATCAATAGTAATATAGATGATGATGCAGGCCAGTAAAATAAAGCCGGCGATCACTACCCAGTCTTTGGTTTTAAGCATTGGCGAAGTAAAACCTCCGAGGAAACTGACGAAGAGCGCCAGGGAAAATAACATTACTGAAATTGGAAGTGGAACACCGGTGACCAGCAGCGCATCTCTTCTCGCTGCGATGTCGAACATATTTGTCAATGTTGCTAAAAGTGCTGCACCCGCCGGACCGTATCCAGGTTGCTTGGAAAGATCTGTTACCATGCGCCACAAGCGTACACCCACTTCAGCTCCTTCCTGCTGCAATTTTGCAGACTCAGAAAGATCCTGTGATTTGTTGTAGTATTCAATTCTTAATTCGAGATATCTTTTTAATTCATCATTAAAAGAAGTTTGCATACTGTCGGATAGCGTTTCTGATCGCAGGATCGCGTTGCGGATAGAGTTCGCTTCATCAATCATTACAGCCCGGAAATTTTCAAACCGGCTTGAAGCATTTCCGAATGTAATTGCCAGCACAAATCCCCAAAGACCAAATAAAGCGCCAAGCAAAGGGCCAGCACCTCCCGGTGAATCTGATTCATCCTTTTTGAGAAATTTATTACGTGTGACTTTCCCGGCAATAACCATCAAAATACATCCGGCAAATAATATCCCGCATAATATTGCCGGATCAATATTGTAAAAGATAGAAGGTTTCATACTTTATCAATTTTTGGCAAGTAAGTGAAAGCTAAATATTTTTTTCTTCAACTTTCCAAAACTGCCAAAGCTCTTAATAAAGGAAATGAAAGACCTTTTCTCAAGTGAGCTACAATATATATATGGGAAATACTAACTCACGTGAGGGAACTACGCTTTGTACTCCTCGCATCAATTAAAGCAATTTATACAGAAGTTTAAATCTTATTCCAGAACGGGCCTCAGCCAGCGCTCTACAACTTCCGCATCCATATTTTTTCTCTGTGTATAATCTGCGAGCTGGTCTTTTTCAATTTTACCAACACCGAAATATTTTGATTCCGGGTGTGCAAAATACCAACCGCAGACAGAAGCTGCAGGATACATGGCTAAAGATTCTGTGAGAGAGATGCCTGTATTTTCTGTGGCATTCAACAGGTGAAATAATTTATGCTTTTCTGTATGGTCCGGACAAGCAGGATATCCAGGAGCCGGACGAATTCCCTGGTACTCTTCTTTTATCAGCGCAGTATTGTCCAGGCTTTCCTGTGGGACATAACCCCAGTATTCTTTTCTCACTCGTTGATGCAGGCATTCAGCAAAAGCTTCTGCCAGTCGATCAGCAAGTGCCTGCAGCATGATCTTGTTATAATCGTCAAATTGAGACTCAAAACGTTTGATATGAGGCTCAATACCGGCAATGGATACTGCAAAAGCACCGATATAATCCTGTTTGTTATTTCCTTCAGGACAAATAAAATCTGCCAGGGAAAGGTTTGGCTGACCGGCAGCTTTTTTAATCTGCTGACGTAAAAACTGGAGATGTACAACTTCTCCTTCAACACCATTTTCATTCAACACGGAAACGGAATCACGACCATTGCTGTTTGCCGGCCAGAAGCCGATAACACCGTGGGCATCTAACCATTTTTCTTCTACGATCTGGTTCAGCAACTGATTCGCATCGTTGAATAATTTTGTTGCTTCTTTGCCTACCACTTTATCTTCAAGGATAGCAGGAAATTTTCCAGCCAGCTCCCACGCAATGAAAAACGGGCTCCAATCGATAAATGGAATCAGTTCTTTCAACGAAAAGTTTCTGAATGTTAAAGCTCCTTTTTGTTTAGGTGCAACCGGAGTAAATAAAGACCAATCAATTTTAGATTTGTTTTCAATTGCAGCTTCGTAAGAAATATACTGCTTGGAAGTTTTTTTAGATGCAAAATCCTCTCGCAGTTTCTGGTATTCGCTGTCGATTTGTTTCAGAAAACCTGGTTTTTGTTCCTGGTTTAAAAGACTACCTGCAACAGTCACACTGCGTGAAGCATCCAGCACATGGACGACACCATTGTCATACTGCCCGGCAATCTTTACTGCTGTATGCATCCGTGAAGTAGTGGCACCACCAATCAATAACGGCTGATGCATTTTCCTTCTTTTCATTTCATGAGCCACATGCACCATCTCATCAAGTGAAGGCGTGATCAAGCCGCTGAGGCCAATGATATCAACGTTATGCTTCTGCGCTTCTTCCAGAATTTTATCAGCGGGTACCATAACACCAAGGTCAATGATTTCATAACCATTACAACCCAGCACAACGCCAACAATATTTTTGCCAATATCGTGGACGTCACCTTTTACTGTTGCCATCAGGATTTTTCCTGCTGACGAGGCTTTTGATTTTTCCAGTTCGATGTAAGGCGTAAGTACAGCAACACTTTTTTTCATTACACGCGCACTCTTCACTACCTGTGGCAGAAACATTTTTCCACTTCCGAAAAGATCGCCTACTACATCCATGCCGGCCATCAAAGGACCTTCAATAACCTCGAGAGGTTTCGGATATTTCAACCTTGCTTCTTCCGTATCCTGGTCGATGTACTCGGTAATTCCATTGACCAACGCGTGTTTTAATCTTTCTTCCACAGAATTATTGCGCCACGACTCGTCGCGCTCGACCACCTTGCCTTTCGCTTTCACCGTTTCTGCAAAAGCAATCAGTTTTTCCGTCGCCTCATTGTTTTCATTACCCCGGTTCATGATAACGTCTTCGCATAACTGGCGCAGTGTAGGATCTATTTCATCATACACCACCAGCTGACCGGCGTTTACAATACCCATATCCATTCCCGCCTTGATAGCATGGTACAGAAAAACCGAGTGCATGGCTTCCCGCACGTGTTCATTGCCACGGAACGAAAATGAAAGATTGCTGACGCCCCCGCTGATCTTAGCCAAAGGCATCAGTGCCTTTATTTCTTTCGTTGCACGGATAAAGTCAACAGCGTAGTTATTATGCTCTTCCAGCCCAGTCGCAATAGCGAATATGTTCAGATCGAAAATGATATCCTGCGGCGGAAAACCCAATTGTTTAGTGAGGATTTTATATGCGCGTTTACAAATGTCAATACGTCTCTGAAAATTGTCAGCCTGTCCGTTTTCATCAAAAGCCATTACGATCACTGCTGCTCCATAGCTTCTGCAGATAACAGCCTGCTCTATAAATTTCTGTTCACCTTCCTTCAGTGAAATGGAGTTCACTATACATTTTCCCTGTACACATTTCAATCCTGCTTCGATGATGGAAAATTTTGATGAATCGATCATCACCGGAATCTTCGCGATATCGGGTTCACTCTGCAATTGATTCAGAAAAGTAACCATCGCCACTTCACCATCCAGCAACGCATCATCCATATTGACATCGAGCACCTGGGCTCCATTTTCCACCTGTTGTCTTGCTACACTAAGCGCTTCTTCATAAAGCCCTTCCCTGACAAGACGGGCAAATTTTTTCGAACCTGTGACATTGGTACGCTCACCGATATTAACAAAATTGGTTTCAGGCCGAACCACCAACGGCTCAAGTCCTGACAATCTCAGATATGGTTTGATATTAATTGCTTCTCTCATAATGATTCAGAATGGAATACCTTTTCTCAGGCAGTAAGTGATTCTTCAATAACAGGAATAGGTCTTGGATTTATTTTTCTTACATAATCAGCAATATGCCTGATATGATCCGGAGTTGTTCCGCAACAGCCACCAACTATATTTACAAATCCCTCTTCGGCCCATTCTTCTATGAAATGAGCGGTTTGTGAAGGAAGCTCATCGTATTCACCCATTGCATTTGGCAAACCTGCATTCGGATACGCAGATATATAACAGCTGGCAATCTGTGATAGCTCTTCAATATGCGGCCTCATCTGATCGGCACCGAGTGCGCAATTCAAACCGATACTCAAAGGGTTCGCGTGCTGAACGGAGGTGTAAAATGCTTCAAGCGTCTGGCCACTGAGTGTTCTTCCTGATGCATCAGTAATTGTTCCGCTGATCATCAGGGGAAGTTCAGGTTTCCCTGTATCGCGGAAATATTTTTTCACGGCGAAGATGGCAGCTTTCGCATTCAATGTATCAAAAATTGTTTCAATCAGTAAAAGATCAACACCGCCTTCTACCAGTCCCTTTACCTGCTCGTAATAAGCCTCTGCTACTTCATCAAAACTGATGGACCTGAAGCCTGGGTTGTTTACGTCAGGAGATAGTGAAAGGGTCTTATTCATCGGCCCTATCGCGCCAGCGACAAATGGCCCTGGTTCGTTTCGTCTTTCCGGATGGCGCACCAAAAACTCATCGACAGCCTCACGCGCACATTTTGCCGAAGCGAGGTTCAGCTCGGGTGAAAGGCTACTCATATTGTAGTCTGCCATGGATACGGCCTGCGCATTGAAAGTGTTGGTTTCAATTATATCTGCTCCTGCCTCGAGATACTCCAGATGAATAGCCTTGATGATTTGCGGCTGGGTAATGCTCAACAGGTCATTGTTGCCTTTCAGGTCAGTAGGGTAATCTGCAAAACGGGTTCCCCTGTAATCTTCCTCTGCCAGTTTGTATCGCTGGATCATAGTACCCATGGCACCATCGATGATCAGGATACGTTTGTTCAATAATTCGTTTATACTGCTCATATTGTAAGCATTTAAAAATTCGCACTTAAAACGTTGAAAAACTATAGGTAGTGTCGGTACAGTACAAAAGATAATAACCAGTGGGGAGTGAATGCCGGGTTACGCCCTGCTGTTTATTAGTTCATTTGGCTGTGGCCATACTACCTGCCGCGGGTTGAACAATAAACAAATCCGCCCGCGGAGAAGTGCAAAATTAGGGACTTGAATGATGATGGCAAAATAGTAGGGAGGCAGGAGCCTGCCGGCAGGCAGGCAGGTGGGGAGGCAGGAGATTCAGAGGGCAGAGAATAGTGACAAGCACTTTATGCAGGGTTGTTTTGGGGTTTGATAGCACCATATTTTTTTAACGGTTATTACAGATATCCGGCAACGGTAAGGAAGGGAGTTTCACTATTGGCAAAAACGCTAATGTCTTTTTAGCAATAACCTATCAAAAATATCCCAGTGACAGCCTCAAAAGCTGGAAGACGCAAAGATTGCTCGAAGTAAATCTCCTAAAAGTCTTGCCGTCTTCGTGGCAAAAAAAGCCATATAGCAGGAGATTTAGCCGGCAGAGAATAGTGGCAAGTACTTTTTGCAGGGTTGTTTTGGGTTAATGTCTGTTCTTCTGAAGATTTTGAGCTCCTTACTCCGGCTGTTGTGCCTACTGCCTCCAACCTCCTACCCATCGCCTCTACCGTCTCCCATCTGCTGTCTACAGTCTTACAAAATGCAACTCGTCATCCTGCCCCGGATTATCATCTTCCAGGTGAATCAAAGTACTGGTACGCTCGATTTTTTCCCAGTCATCATTGATCTCTTCAAGTACAGGGTCATTTCCGAAATTTATAATAAACTTACTTGATGTTTCCTGCCAGCTTCCTGTTACCGTAGTTGATCCCTTTTTGGCTTTCAGCTGGCCGTTACCTAGAAATTCGAATACATAGCCCGCAAAATCACTGGTTTCGTTTTTTTCATCCCAGTAATAATGGATCACCCATTGTCCGCTGATCGAGCCATTATTGCCATTTGCAGGATCATCATTTTTTGAACAGGATAAAAGAGAAACAAAACCCAGGGCTATAACGAGCCGGACTATTTTCAGCATGAAATGAAATTTAGGATCATTACTCAATTGTTGTACCACAAACAATTCAGTCTAGCGGATATTGAAAAAATTCCTTAAACTTTTGCCGGAGTGTAAAATCTGTTGGAATCAATACGAAGAATGACAAAAAGAGGTTGCCGGTGTCGCTTGGGCTGGCTTCGGGAAAAATGCTTCGTAATCAGGTATTGAGATATTAAAATTGACCATCAGAAATCAATTCTCGTGTATGCTTTGCAGATGGACGCAGATATTTGCGATTCGTTCGGTATTGCCGGGATTTTCTGCATGGTGGTGCGGACAAACTTCGCGATGTGAAAAAGGAATGATTTTATCGTCAAGGATTTCCGCTTCATAGCCCGTTTTATTCAGCAGAGAAATTACTTTTTCTGTTTCGATCTTTCGTGAAATGGATTCAATACGAAGGATATGATCACAATCATCAAGATCAAAATTTGCTTTGTATCCGGGAAATAAATCAGTGATTTCATTGATAAGCCTTTCCGCCTCCCGCTGCTGACAAACTCCTGTTTTAAAAACTTCGATCATAAATAGAAATTGACCATTTAAAGTTACAAAAACCGCTTATGCAGTTGGTTCAAAGCTGATCATCCAGTTGATACCGAATTTATCTGTTAACATTCCTGAATAAGCACCCCAGAACTCATTTTGCATGGGACGATTTACTTTTCCACCCCTGGAAAGTGATAAAAATATCCGGTCAGCATCTTCCGTTGATTCCGTAGTGAACGAGAGAGTGAAGTTATTTCCGATGTTCACTTTATTTCCGAAATGTTCAGAAGTATCACAACCCATAAGCAAACTATGTTTACCAACGGGAAGGGATACATGCAATATGCGATGACTTTCTTTTTCATCGAGGTATTCAGCAGGCAGATCCTTGAAATACTGCAGGGTTTGAAATTCCCCACCAAAAACTGACCTGTAAAACTGAAATGCTTCCATCGCATTTCCATTGAAACTCAGGTATGCATTGATCATTGTTTCCAAATTCAATGCACAATCTACAACACGTATCCGCTTCCGTTTGCTTCTTCCTTCATTCTAACCATGATCAGCATTTCATCATCTGATTTGTACCATTCTGCGCATGGATAATTATAATCAAAGCGTGGGTCTTTCATTAAAAACATAAATGCTTCTTTAATCATTGGCAACTGTTGCATCCAGTTTTTCAATTCAACGGCGATATAATTACCTTTTTTCAAAATAAATGGATCGTAATTTCCGTCAGGAATATTTTCAGGGACGGGTGCACACGCATGATAGATCACCTTCTCTCCTTCCATCCAGGAAATGCCGTAGTAACCATCTCTTACGTAATCTGCAAATACTCTTTCCATTTCCAGAAATGCCTGGTCAATGTTTGCTGGAAACTCAGGAACTCTTTTGCATAGTAGTCGAAGATCATTTTCCTGTATATGTGTAAAAGTTGTAAAGTTCATCAGCAAACTTACTCATGCCGAAAATCAACGGAACGGTGCAGATCCGTCATTTTTAATAGCAGATTACGACAAACAATCTGATTAGCTTACAAAATCACCCCGGTACCTTACCAGTTTGAACAATGCAGCCAGGTGAGCGTAAAGAACGATTGGCACAATGCACGAAGGAAGCCACACAAAGGGGAAGAAAAGCACAGCCTTATTGGGCTGAGAAAATCCAAAATGCGCAAAAGTTGCGGGCCCTGCAAGGATCGAAAGAATAATGACATTCAACAAAAGCGCAAGACACAGGCAGTTCCAGATGATGAGCCATCTTCTTCTGCCAAATCTTTTTCTGAAACCAAACATGATGATCACTGGTGTATAAAGCCCGGAAAGAATATCGTAGTTAGCGCCTTCAAATGTCATCACATCCGGAACCATTCTGTTTAAAAACAACCAATGCAAAACAAATTCTACAGGTATACGAACTACGTGTATCCATGTAAGTGATTTCAGTGAAAGCCGCTCCGTAAATCTTCTTCCGCTTTTGGTCATAAATACAATCCCGATCATTAAAAGCGATGGCAATATCAGAAAGGGAAGCCTGTACTTTCCGGAATCCGGATCGGTGTAGAAACCTGTTAATCCCAGGACACATTCAAATAGCAATATGCCGGCTATGAGCAATACAAGTATCGGATTGTATCTGGCGGCTTTCAGAAAAAGAATACAACATACAATGGTGGTCAGTATAAACACCAGGTTTATCTGCCCCGGCAGATCTTTAATCATATCTCACAACTGATTTTCACCACCGGCTTTAACAATTGCCGGTAATTCCTGCTGTAATAGTACTCCTGGTTTTCGGCAACTGAAATCCTGTTGTGTATGAAAATGAAAAAATGCCGTATGAAACGGCATTTTTAATTTGTTTGCAGTTCAATCAGTGGGCAACCTTGATATAGCCCCAACCTTCCTGTTGTCGTTTTACAATCTCATAGATCCCGTCAGGTACTACCTGTACACCATCAAGCAATTGGCTTTTGTCGATGTTATTTCTCTTCATCGTAATGGCACATACTTTGAATGTGATATTAGGTTCTGCAATCAACTTTTTTATTGCATCTTGCGTATCAGGGCTGTCTTTTTTTACAAGCGATAGTCCCTGCCCGTAGATGACTATTTCCATTTTTGCCAATGAATTTAATTCCCTGATGCCAGACAACTGGCGGATCAATGCCTGCTGATTGACTGCGTCGTTGCTGGTCATGTCAAATACGACCTGGTATTTTTGTGCATGTGTTTTGGTAAAAAAAATACAAAAGAACAGTAACCAAACCAAGACCGAAACTTTCGCTCTCATATCAGAAAGGTTTTAAAAATCACTTTTTTGCACTGCTTTGATTTCTGCTGATCCATTCTTTGATTGGTCCGAAGGGGCCATATTTATGTTGCTGGGCTGAAAAGCCATCAGCAAAGGGCGGGTAGGGGTGATCGAAAGGTTTGCCTGTAATGTCCGGCCAATCCTGTTCAAAAACTTTTTCAGGTCGCGGTTGCGAGTTTACAAAAGCAGCAATGTCCCAGGCCTGTTCATTTGTAACCACTGAACTATCATGCCTTACGCCAAAAGGCATATTGTCTTTCACAAATCCGGCAAGGCGACTTATTCTGTACAGCCCTGCAGCTGTCGTATAGCTATTGGTGCCCCATAAAGGCGGATATACGTAAGCAATGTTTGCGGAGTCTGCCTGTCCCTGCCCGTTCTGCCCATGACAGAGCGCACATTTCTGTTGGTAAATCACGCTTCCCTGTGTAGGATCAGCTGCACGTGACAAAAGCGGTATGTCGGTAATCCCTGATTCCACTGGCTTGATTTCACGCGGAACTGATTTGCCTACCCAATTAATGTAAGCGGCCATGGCCTGCATTTCGCGGCTGTTGGTATCCAGCGCTGATCCGTTCAGACTTCTTTGAAAACAGTCGTTCACTCTTTTGTAGATGTTTTCAACCGATCCGCTTCTTGCCCGGAACTTTGGATATGTAGAAAATACTGCGCTATAGTTATTTCCCCAGGGTTTAGTTCCTGCCTCCAGATGACAATTCTGGCAGTTCATGCCGTTGCTCATCTTCAAAACAGATCCTTTCGGACCGAAATAAAAAGCAGTCTTTGCAATCAGTGCGCGGCCATATCTTATCAGGTCTGCATTACTTTCATTATCCATCATAATAGAGTCAGGCGCAATCCAATTAAATTGGGTTGAAACCTTCCGTGATTCAACAACAACAGGCTTTTTTTCTATCCGGTTTTGAAAAAACAACAGTGTTCCCAGTAAGAGGACCGAAAGGATTACCAAAATAAATATCCTTGTTCGCTTTGAGCGGACTTTTGAAAATGGAAACACTATTTAGTTTTTAATGAATCAGCCTGCAAAACAATATGCGCATCCGTGTTCCTGCGCGCGTCCGACTGCCCATACGCCGGAAGGCACTTCCTGAACTCCAGGTAACAATCCGGCTACCCATTCTTTTCTTATATCTTCTGCTTTCATGTTCATTCCTGCAGCCAGGGCATTGCTATAAACACTCATAGCTGCGCCACAAACACAAACCATTACGCCACTTTCCTGTAACTGATTAAGGCCGATGGCCACTTCTCCAAAACCCGGCACTACAAAATCTCCTTTCGCGGGAGAAGCAAACGGATTGCGTGTAGAAGGCGCTTTTGTTTTCGGATCATCGGCTTTAAACACTTCACCAAATTTGTATTTTGTCCATAATTCATCTTTCATTGCATAAGGTATTGCATCATGACGAAGCACCATTACTACACCACAATCACTCGAAGGTGTACCTGTTGCTTCATTGGTGAGAAGAAATACCCGGGGCCATGCAAAAGGAAGAATCTCATGTGGCCTGGTAATGTCGAAAACGATACGATGTTTGCCTTTTACTTTTTTGAACCATTGCTCAGCATCCATGGCATGCTCTGAAAGAATTGTTTCTCCAGCTGTGGTTTTTTGTAGCGGCGCAAATAAACCCGCCATAGTTAAAGCAGCAGTTCCGGTGGCCAGGGAACCCAGAAACTGACGTCTTGAATTTTCGTTAAGATCATGCGTTTGCATAAATAAAGGTTTTTATAAAGGTAGAATTACCAGTGACTGGAATAATGCCCCATTTGTGGTATTTCTATCACCAAAAGGGGTGACTACCCGGTTAAACGATTGTGCAAACGCCGGATCGGCGAATTTTTGTTGGTCCCGGACTGATTTTCCAAACATTTTAAAGTTCAATGTGTAGTTAAATAATGCTGAAGTTTTGATCTGAATAAAGAGACGGTCAAAAAACAGTCAGAATTTTATCAGCCTTAAATAAATAAAACAAATTCGGCTGATCGTCGACGTTAGTGAGGCTAACATGAAAGGATACTCCAAATAATAAATTCAAAAACGATGAACAAACATCCCGCGTACAATAAATAATTTTGTTCATTTCACGGTGTTTTCTAACTTCGCCGCTGCATTCAGCAAAAAAATAATTTACTGCTGATGCAGTTTTCAAGTTCCCTTCCTGGTTAAGCCTTTCCTGATTTGTAGATGTTTAGTTTAATTGTCTGGACAGTCTGACATGTTCGCAGCGTTTAATTCCTAAGCTGGCATAATAATTAGATAGTCACGTTGGTTTCTGGGTATTTTCTGGTTCCATTGGACAATTACATTATGCTTCAATCTCGGATTATTTTTATTGACAATAATATATCTCTTATGAAGAAAGTAATAGCACTACAGCTACTTCTGTTTATCTCTTACGGCTTATTTGCCCAAAGCATTACAAAAGGTCGTTACACAACATCAGCCGGCCTTCTCGGAGCGGCTAACTACGGTAATTTCCGTACTGGTGGAAATAATCCGCAGGATCTGAAATTCAACATGAAATTCGGATGGTCAGCTGGCGCATGGGTTAATTTTCCTCTGACCAATTTCGTTTCCCTTGAGCCACAGTTGTTGTATTCTCAATATTCGTACGAGCCTAAACAAAATGTAAATCAGAATATGAATGGATACATCGGATACATTTCTGTTCCGTTGTTATTCAAATTACATGTTTCAGAAAAATTTGCTATCACCGTTGGTCCACAGTTGGATATCAAACAAAATGTGAGTGACAAAAACAATCTTTTATTTGAAGATGATTTTGATGAAACAAGTGTAGCAGCAACAGCCGGTGTGGAATTTAATCCCCATGGACGCCTTGCCATTTTCGCGCGTTATCTGTATGGATTAAATGATTTCAACAAACCAGAGAATTCAGGTACATCAATTACACTTTACAACCAACAAAT
Source organism: Pollutibacter soli (assembly GCA_029269725.1). Taxonomy (GTDB): domain Bacteria; phylum Bacteroidota; class Bacteroidia; order Chitinophagales; family Chitinophagaceae; genus Pollutibacter; species Pollutibacter soli. The sequence continues at coordinate 441,103 of JARJHS010000002.1, forward strand.
ACAGGCGGGGTTAAAGCTGAAACTTTTTGGTCGATTCATTCCTGCTGATTCTGACGGTGATGGCATTCCTGATCCAAAAGATAAATGTCCGCAACAGGTCGGTCTTGAAAGGTACCAGGGCTGTCCTATTCCGGACACCGATAATGATGGTGTAAATGATGAGCAGGATAAATGTCCTACAGTGGCTGGTCTTCCAAAATATGAAGGTTGCCCTGTTCCGGATACTGATAAAGATGGTGTAAATGATGAGCAGGATAAATGTCCTACGGTGGCTGGTCTTGCTAAATACAACGGCTGTCCGATTCCGGATACAGATGGTGATGGTATCAATGATGAAGAAGATAAATGTCCGACTCAGGCAGGTGTTGCAAAATATCAGGGTTGCCCTGTGCCCGATACAGATGGTGATGGTATCAATGATGATGATGACCGTTGCCCTACTGTAGCAGGTGTTCCTGAAATGAAAGGTTGTCCGAAAATCGCAACCTTCCAGGCACATGAAGTGACTTTCGCAACCGGCAAATCTGTACTTACTGCATCAGGGAAAAAAGAATTGGATGTAGTAGTTGATTTCCTGCAGAAAAATGCTGATGTAAAAATTAAACTGGAAGGTTATACGGACAATACAGGTACTGATAAAGTAAACAACCCATTGTCGTTAAACCGTGCGGCAGCCGCAGAAAAATACCTGATGAGTAAAGGCATTGCTGATGACAGGATAATGTCTGAGGGTTTCGGTTCTGCCAACCCGGTAGGTGATAATAAAACTGCGAAAGGCCGCGCGCTCAATCGCAGGGTTGAAGTAAAAGTTCAGTAATTACCCTATTTCACAAAAAAGTTTCCGCAGCAGGTTTGCGGAAACTTTTTTCTTCACACCTATTTCTCCGTACCTTTCTTTTTCTGACAGAAAGGATTTAATCCAAGACGATTGTTATTTTGCCGACCGGTGTTTTCATCTTCCCCTATACCCCGGTAATTGATACCCTGTAAATTCAGTTTGTCGTTCAAGGCTCGCAAGAGAACGTTACCAGGAAGCACAGATCCTGGGTAAAACAGGTATTTAGTCAATCAATTTTCCTTGACAATTAAATCCCATTATTATGTCATTTAATCTTCTGGATACAGTAAAAGGATTTTTCAACAATGAGATGGTCAGCAAAGCTGCCGGATATCTTGGTGAGTCTGAAGGGACGATAAAAAAAGGGCTTGATGCAGTTATCCCGGTTTCACTGGCGGGCATTATTCAAAAAGCTGAAGATGGAAATATAGAATCCCTGATCAATATGGGTAAGGAAGCACTGGGAAGTGGAATACTTTCAAAGCTGGGAGATACATTCAGTTCCGCGGGAGGTGGTGTACCCGCAATCGGCCCGTCATTAATCACGAGTTTGTTCGGGGATAAATTCGGATCAATTGCCAACATGATATCATCATTCACAGGATCAAAAGGTACAACCGCCTCATCACTTTTCGGTTCTGTGGTACCGTTAGCGCTCGCTGCCCTGGGTAAGCATGCTACCGATACGAATTCTACTCCTGGTGCAATTGGTTCGCTTTTATCAGGAATGAAGAACTCTGTGTTGTCGGCAATACCTGCAGGTCTTAATCTTTCCAATATGCTGGGAGGATCTGCTGTAAGAACAGCTGCTGTTCCGAACAGATCCACGGCAGAACCAGTAAAATCAGGAAACAAATGGCTGGTTCCTTTGCTACTCGCTCTCGCAGCAATTCTCCTGTTGTGGTGGTTAATGAAAACCTGTAATGCGCCCAAAGAAACGGCTGCGGTGGTTGAAGACAGCCAGGTCGTTCAACCGGCAACCGAACCTGCGATGACTACTGCACGTGAGTCTGTAAAAGTGGTTTTACCGAATGGTAAAGAAATCGATGCTTACAAAGGTGGGATAGAAGATCAGCTCGTAACATTTCTCAAGGATCCAGCTGCTGTTCCGGGTAAAGACATCTGGTTTGATTTCAGTGATCTGAATTTTACGTTCGGTACTGCTGAAATCGTTCCGGAAAGTCGTGGTGAAATTGTAAACATCGTGGAAATACTAAAAGCATTTCCCAAAGCAAAAATCAAAATAGGGGGATATACCGATAAAGTCGGCGATGAGAATAGTAATCTCAAATTATCCGGTGACAGGGCAAAAGCTGTGGAAAACGAACTTAAGACTGCCGGTGTTGGCGGCCAGGTGGAAGGCTCGGAAGGGTATGGATCACAGTTTGCAAAAGCTGCTGCTGATGCACCTGATGAAGTGCGTGCAAAAGACCGACGTGTGTCCGTAAGCGTTAGAGCAAAATAGTTTTGGTACAGATTGATAGTTGGTTGTGTTGCCTGTGCTGAACAGGCAACTTTTTTTGTTGTAAATTGTAGGGAGGCGGAAAGTTGAAGGTTGTATGTGATAGGTTGTAAGTTAGCTTTTGCAAGTGCCAATGCATCTAAGATTGCGATCAGATGTAACGACCATGTTCCCGTAAAAACATGTTGATTAAAGCCCGCCCGAAGGGTGGCATCAGGTAAAAGGTAGTTTACAGATGGTGGTGGAAAGTGGGTAGAGACAATGCATGGGTCGTCTCAATGAGCAAAAAGGGATTATGAAAAAGGAGAAACTTTGAGGTTCAGAACAATTTAAAAAATGACCAAGCTTTATTGAACTATGGAATACAGATTTCTTGGCCGCTCAGGTTTGAAAGTCCCCTTGCTAAGTTTTGGCACGGCCACATTTGGCGGAGGAAATTCATTTTTTAAAGCCTGGGGCAACACACAGGCAGAAGGTGCATCCAGGCTGATTGATATCTGTCTTGATTCGGGTGTCAATTTATTTGACACGGCAAATGTGTACAGCGACGGTTTATCAGAAGAAATTCTCGGTAAGGCAATAAAGGGAAAAAGAAACAGATTGCTGATTTCAACAAAAGCAACATTCACGCTTGGCGACGGGCCCAACAACCAGGGATCATCGAGATTTCATCTGGTACGACAAGTGGAAGAAAGCCTGAAGCGGCTGGGCACGGATTACATCGATATTTATCATATGCATGGTTTTGATGGCAACACGCCTGTTGAAGAAACTTTGCGCGCGCTGGACGATCTTACCACGAGCGGAAAAATTCAATACATCGCCGCTTCCAATTTTTCAGGATGGGCGCTGATGAAATCATTGTCTGTTTCAGAAAGATATGGATGGAACAGGTATGTTGCGCACCAGGTATATTATTCACTGGCGAACAGGGAATACGAATGGGAGCTGATGCCATTGGCAATTGATCAGCATATTGGTGCACTTGTTTGGTCACCGTTAGCTGCCGGAAGATTGGGAGGCAAATATAGCCGCGCAAATAAGAAACCTGCTGAAGGTCGGGTAGCCCAGGGCGGTAGTCCGGTACCGGATAAAGTGATCAATGAAGAAATCTGGTTTAAAATTCTGGATGTGCTTGATGAAATCTCAAAGGAGACAGAAAAAACTGTCGCACAAATTGCAATTAATTGGATCGTTCAACGACCAACGGTCTCCAGTATAATTATCGGGGCGAGAGACGAGGCACAGCTTAAGGCAAATATTGGCTCTATAGGTTGGCAGTTGAGTGATGAGCACATGCAAAGGCTCAATAAGGCAAGTTATAATGATCCGATTTATCCATACTGGCACCAACGACAAAATATAACGCTCAATCCCTTGCCTCCGGGCGTCACTACCAACAGCTAGCTATACGTTAAACGTTGAACGTAAAACGTACAACGTTCAACCTTTGACCTCACATTAAATTTAAGACTACATGTTACTGAAAGATAAAAATGCGGTAATATTCGGTGGCGGCGGATCGCTGGGCGGAGCTATTGCAAAAGCATTCGCAAAACAGGGTGCACGGGTTTTTGTAACGGGGCATCGTGAAGATTCCATCAAAAAGACTGCTGATGAAATCACTGCTGAAGGTGGCCATGCTTCTTATGCAATCGTAGATGCGTTGGATAAAAACGCTATAGAAGAATGTCTGAATAAAGTGGTAGAAACGGCCGGTAGTGTGGACATTACGTTCAATGGTATCGATACGAAAGACGTTCAGAATATTCCACTTGTTGATATGACCTGGGAAGATTTCCACCAACCCATCCATATCGGAATGAAAACGGCATTTCTCACTGCTACAGCTGCAGGAAGAGTAATGAAAAAACAAGGTCGTGGTGTTATTCTTTCCATCACTGCAACCCCTGCCGTGTTGGCATATCCGCTTGTTGGCGGCTTCGGTCCTGCATGTTGCGCGCTGGAAGGGTTTATGCGTGACCTGGCCACAGAGATCGGGCCTTTTGGAGTACGCGTAGTGAACCTTCGATCCGCAGGTTCTCCGGATACAAAACCATTCCAGGAAGCTTTAAAGAGCGACGAAAAAGGAACGGCAACTTTTTTGAAGGCACTGGTCCAGGATACTATGCTCAAATCATTACCTATGAAAGATGATATCGCGAATGTAGCTGTATTTGCTGCGTCTGCACTCGCAGATAAAATAACAGGCGTAACTCTCGATGTAACCAGCGGAACTACAGCCGGGTTTAATGCAAAAAATATTGTGATTCCTTTTGTGTCCTGATCTATTTTGATGACACCTGCGTATTCAGTTTATTTGCTGATGAGGTTAAACACATTTCCATTGATTTTCCGATTGATCGTGATCACTGTTCTTTTCGGCAGTTCACAACCTTTATGTGCACAATCGACCTTTACAAATCCATTACTCGAGTCCGGTCCGGATCCCTGGGTCATCCAGCGCAATGGACTGTACTTTTTTACCAGTACAACAGGCAATAGCATTGTAATCAGGAAAACACATGATATTACCGGCCTGGCATCAGCTGAAAAGAAAGTTGTGTACACGCCACCTCCAACCGGTATGTATTCCAGGCAACTTTGGGCACCTGAACTGCACCATGTACGCGGCAAATGGTACCTGTATTATGCTGCAGATAACGGAGACAATAAAAATCATCGCATTTATGTACTCGAAAATGAAGCGCAAAACCCGTTGACGGGAGAGTGGGTTATGAAAGGAAAGCTTGCTGATCCCGGCGATCACTGGGCAATTGACCTTACTGTAATCGAACATAATGAGCGGTTGTATGCCGCGTGGTCCGGGTGGGATGGATATGTCAATGGCATGCAACGGTTATATATAGCCGAACTCAGCGATCCCTGGACTATGAAAGGAGACCGCGTGGAGATTGCAAAACCTCAGTTTGATTGGGAGTTGCATGGGGATGTTCCTGAAGACTGGCAGAGAAATGGTGAAGTACCAAAAGTGCTGGTGAATGAAGGTCCTGAGTTCATTGTCCGCAACGGCAAAGTTTTCATAACCTACTCTGCAAACGCCTGCTGGCTTGATTACAGTATGGGTCTGCTTGAAGCGGATACGGGAAGTAATCTTTTATCGGCAACAAGCTGGAAGAAACATCCTGAACCTGTTTTTGTACAATCACGGGAGAACGCGGTTTTCGCCCCCGGGCATAATGGATTTTTTATTTCACCGGATGGGAGACAAGATTGGATCATTTTTCATGCGAATAAAAATGAAAAGGATGGCTGTGGAAATAAAAGAGCTCCTTATATTCAACAGTTCACCTGGACCCAGGATGGAAGACCTGATTTCGGAAAACCTTTACCAAGGACGCCTATGATCAAACCCTCAGGAACACCACACTAACAGTGACCACCAGGCGAAACCCGGATGTATTCAAAGCCTGATGCATTCATACAGGATCTGGCATCAAAATTCTTTTGAAATTCAATATCCACCGGGATTTGCACAACAAACAGCAGGATCTTATTTATCACTTATCACTTTACCACCTGCTATCTTTATTTGACCAGTTCCAGTTTATTCAACCGCTCATTGATCCAGGTGATATCATCTGCAGATAGTGTGATATCAGAAGCTTTTGCATTTTGTTCCGCCTGTTGCGCATTCCTTGCGCCTGCAAGTGCGATGGTAATTCCTGGCTGATCAAGTGTCCATCTCAATGCAAGTTGCCCAAGTGAAACACCCTTCTCATCAGCAAGCGGTTTTATCTGTTCGAGGAAGGCATTTGTCCTTCGGATGTTTTCATCTTTAAAATAGAAAAGATTTACGCGGTGATCGCCATCGGCAAAATGATGACCCGGTTTTATTTTCCCGGTTAAAAGACCTCGTTCCATAGGACTATATGCGAGAATTGATACATCGTTTTGAATACAGTAAGGGACGAGTTCATTTTCAATCTCCCTTTTCACCATACTATAGGGCACCTGGTCAGAAACGATGTTTACATATTTCCGTGCTTCGGCTACGAGTGCTGCCGAGTAATTCGATACACCTGCATAACGTATTTTTCCCTGCTCGATTAATTTTGATACAGCTTCCATTGTTTCCTGCACCGGTGTTGTTGTATCGGGCCAATGTATCTGGTAAAGATCGATATAATCGGTTCCTAATCTTTTCAGACTGTTTTCGCACTCGAGGATAACACTTTCTTTCCCTGCATAGCGATATACTTCAATCGCTTCGCCTGTATTCATTTTACTATTGAAGGCGAAATCACCTTTTTTCAGATCCCAACGCATTCCGAATTTCGTCAGCAGGAAAATTTTATCGCGCGGAATTCCCTTTATGGCTTCACCAACGATGATTTCACTATCGCCCTGGCCATATACTGCTGCCGTATCGATATTATTTACGCCAAGTTCCCATGCCTTTTTGATGGCTTCAATAGCTTCTGTTTTTTCATTGCCACCCCACATCCAGCCACCGGCAGCCCAGGCACCAAAACTGATTTCTGAAAGATGAAGATCGGTTCCTTTGAGGGTTCTGTATTTCATGGGGCAAATATAGTGAGTAGTGAGTAGTAAGTAGGAAAACAGCCGGCGGTTGAGTATGGTGAGATGATCCCTGAATAGTATGGGGTATAGCACTGGTGAAAAGCATACGACACCTGCGCCCACTTTCAACTTTTAACTTTAAACTCTTACTTACTATTCACTACTTACTGCTTACTGTCCTAACTTCGCGCCGAATAAAACATCCCTAATGAGTGCAGAATATCTCGCATCCGTGATCAGCAACCGAAGAACAATAAAGCCCCAGCAAATGAATGGAAGAAAAATCGATGATGCAGATGTGCAGAAACTGCTTGAGCTCGCCGACTGGGCACCGACCCACGGACATACAGAACCCTGGCGTTTTTTTGTTTTTTCCGGCGATGCGGTGAAACAGTTCTGCGCTGATCATGCCAACATGTATCGCATGTTTACTCCGGAAGAAAAATACCTGCTGGCATCTGAAGAAAAATTATTTCAGCAGGGAGATCTTGCATCGCATATGATTGTTGCTGCAATGAAACGAGGTGCCAATCCAAAAATTCCGGTGCAGGAAGAAATGGCTTCCGTCGCCGCGTCTGTACAAAACTTTTTACTCGGCGCACAGGCTGCAGGTATCGCCGCCTACTGGGGCAGCGGCGGCATGACCTATCATCCTGCCATGAAAGAATACCTGCAACTTGGCGAAGACGATCACATCCTTGGCATCATATGTCTCGGCTATTCCGATTTTCAAAAAGCAGGCACGAGGATCGTTCCCTTATCTGAAAAAGTAAGATGGTATCATTAATAAGTTGAAAGTTAAACAGCCACATCACTACTTTTAAATTACCGGTATAAAAATACAAATGCAGGTTACTCAATCATCGCTTCTTTCAGGTAGTTTGATGAATAAGGTGATTTCATTACCTGCTGACGGAATTTTTTCGATTTCAACAACTTCTCCATTTCTTTTTCATCGAAAAGATCAAGGTTGGAGAACAAACTATAAAACTGCGGGTCTGTTTGAAGCAGATGAATCAATTCAGTTGCGAGGGCTTCTTTTTCCGGTTTAACTGCATTACTCCGGAATGGTCCGCGAACCAGAAAAGAACCGATTAGCTCGGTAATTCCGCTCCAGGTTGCTTCGGCATCCGGTGCTTTTTTCAATTGACTTTCTTCTGCCACAGGTACCGATAATGCATCCAACGCACGAAGGATTCCATTGCCGTAATATTTTTTCCATTCACCGAACACGTTATCTTTTGCAGCGGATGTGTACAGTGCGTTGCGAACCGCTTCCACTTTTTTCCATTGATTTCCCGGAGAGTAATAACCTTTCGCCTCAAGTTCGTCACGGTGGTATGCAATCCAGATGGCTGCACCTGCGGCCACCTGTGGTGTTGCAGAAGAAGTTCCCCCACCACTGCGTAAAAATGCAAAATGAGAAGATGCCCAAGGCGTGTTAGGTGTATAACCTGCCAGTGCACGATTCATGCGGGAAGGCGGACCCCATGACCCCTGCATATATTTCGTACCGATGTTGAACCTGCTCTTCTGCAGGAAATTGACATCGTATGGGCGGTGATCAAACATAGCTCCCGTTGCAGCAATCACGCGTTCATATGCTGCCGGAAACAAAACACATTTTGGTAATGCTGCTCCTAAACCTTTATACCAGCAATTGCTCGCCGCAGTAACAAGTACAAGTCCCGCTTCATAAGCACGATTAACTGCTTTCGCCATTCGCCGTGAAGGCTTTCCTGCCATAGACATGGATAGAACTTCGCAACCCTGCTCGATTGCATAGTCAATTGCAGCAGCAAAATTTTTATCGTTGAATATGACCACGGATTCGGACACACGAACAGGCACAACATCCGCAAAGGGAACACCGCCAATATTTCCTTCGAATTCGTTGAATGTTTGCTCCTTTGTCGCCATTCCTCCTGCGAACAGCACAAGCGTACCAAGTCCATGACCTTCCTGACCACCGGATCCTGCAAGATCTAAGGCCTGGTTTGGATTAGTGTCTTTGTCGACGAAGCTTCGTGCCTTATCTACGCGCAATTTTGGTGGTAATGATTTGTGGTCAGGATTATAACCAGTATCTACATGTACAACTGTAACATGCGCATCCGGCTTCTCCGTCTGTACTTTTTTCACCGCTGCGGCCAGCTGCGAGTGCTGTTCATCCAGGTGCCATCCGATACCAATAGCGCCTTGTTGTAATGATGGCGGCCATTCTTTCATATAATCGGGATTGTTCGCATCTCCTTCGCGACTTATCCTGGGTTTCTGCGCGGGGTTGATTGTAAGTTGTGGTTCAACAGAAGCCTCAATACCGCGTTTCTTCAGAGAAGTTTGCAACGCATGCGCAGCGCTCCAGGCAAACTGGTGAGAAATTTCGGGTAGAGAAACGGTGATCTGCCTGCTGCCACCGGATTTTTTATCGCTGATGACCACCAGGTCCTTTCCCCCAAATACATCATCTCCGATATCATTTGTCGTTTCAATGAGCAAGACAGCGGGCTCTTGTGTTTCAATAATACTCAGATCTGTTTCAGCTAACATCGGTGGCATCGTTCTCACTTTTGTAAAAGAAAGATCAGGTTTCCGATAGCCATCAACTTTATCTGCATTTGCAATTTTTATTGCAAACGGGGAACTGTAGTCGTAGGATGGAATCACTCCGCCATACTCGAAAAATCCGGGAACCGGGAAGTAATAACGTTGACGAACACCTGCAATTAATCGTTCTCCGTTCGCTGTTTTGAAATCCGGATCTTTAAACAGATCCATAAATGCTTCGGTAAAAATTCCATTTTTATCACCATCAAGCGTTTCTTCGTCATCCTGGCAGGCGGCCAGCAATTTCACTGAAGCCTGAACGCCCTTGCCTTTGGAACTTAATTTAAATTTATCCTGCAAAGGCCTGTAAACAGTATCCTTAAAATTCATCGCTATCAGCGCTTCTTCCTCCTTACTGAGTTTTCTTGATCGCATACCTCTCATCTTGGCAGAATCGGCAATCCCTTCGGAGAGTAGTTCACTAAGATCAACTCCGGCAGCTTTTATTACCGTGCCGGAATGACAACTGTCTGATACCACGGTAATCCTTACCCCTTTTGGAAAAGCTGAAAATGATTCATACAACTCATCATCAAGCAGCTGACGATCATAGAGGCACCAGGTCTGGTCATATTGTTCATTATCTTCAGAGGATGGCCTGTCATTTTTTATAGAACCGCCATGACCCGCATAGGTGAGCAGCAATATATCCCCTGGTTTTACAACGGTACTGTATTCTTTGAGTTGTTTCAGAACATCTGTTGATGTTGCTTTTCCGTTGTGAAGACTTTTTGTTTTGTAACCCATCTTTTTGGCAAAACCCTCCCAGAATTTTGCGTCATTCACTGCCGCTTTCAACTCAACTATATCACCATAATGTTTTTTGTCTACAATATTGACTCCAATATGTAGTGATAATCCTTTTGACATATGTAAGCGTTTTATTCTTTTGGTAAGTTGAACCCCACGTCAACTGAGGAGTTCTTTCAGTTCATTTTGAATGAGTTTTTCCCTGAAATAGGAAAGATGATTACTCGGAACAATTATGAGCTTCGTTTTATCATAACCATTGATGGCTTGCATGCTTTCAAGAGTTACGGCGATATCGGTTTTTTTACCATGATATACCAGTCCGATGATCCCGGGGAAAACAATTTCTTTCAGCAACATTTTTTTCAAGCGTTGGAAAAACGGATCATCGCCGGTATAATCGTTCAAAAGAGAGATGTCGCCGCCGATGAGTGAATATTCAACACCATCGGCCATGAAGTTTGTACGGAGCTTGGTTATGAAATCAGAATTTGGTTCCGTGTCCTTCAGCGTTCGGCCGGGATCCAGTTTAAGTTTTTTAAGAACAAATGACAATCCTGTAATTACCAGCTTCACTACCGGAGGTCCATTAAGCGCATGGGTAATTAATCCAAGTAAACCTGATCCGAGTTTGGCGAGTTCTGAACCTGCGCTTGCCACACCTACCAGTATCAGTCTTTTCACATATTGGTTTCCATTCTCTTTTTCTACCAGCCAACGTGCGACCATGCCTCCTTGTGAGTGAGCAATAATGATCAGCGAAGGCGAACTGTCTTTCCCAAATCCGGCAGTTACTAAATCTTTGCCGAGTGAAGCTGCAACATCAGTAACCGGGGTCGACAGGTTTTCATAATCATACGTCAGAACATAATCCAGTTTCGAATTCAGGTCTTTCATGTCTTTTAAAGATGCCACGATATGTTTGGTGTCACCTGTGAGACCATGAATCAATAATGCAGCTTTTGCAGCTGTCCTTTCTTTCAGTATCGTATTCATTTTGGATGGCTCCTCAGATTCTTTCTTCCATGACCCATCCGTTGCAAAACTGTAAAGCACTAATGTATTCAACCGTTCATTCCTTCGGAATATCTTTTTAAAGAACATTTTTATGGAACCGCCAAGACTTCGGTTAAGCGGTAACGTGGTATCAGAAATTCTTCCTGGCGTAGGTGGCGGCAACTCCTGGATATGTATGGTTCCGGTATCATCACAGTACCCAAGAGGAAACCATATACCGGCTTCATCATCAAAGCCGAAAGGCACAATTGTTTCCTCAAGATCAGTGCTATCCGCAGAACGCGTCCTTGCAACAGGAGGCGTGATTTTCACTTCGATTTCTTTGCCCTCTGGAATTTTTAATGGCTGATCTCCGGGTGGTAAAATTTCCAGCATTACCACACCATTATTGGAAGACGGATTAAGCCCACTTGTAAAAGGCATCTGGTCTACAAGAGTGTCCCCCCATATATAGTCGGGCGGAATAACCTGGTATTTCAATTGATCTGCCTGACCATCCACACTACGCATGGAAGAAGATTGAATTTTTCTTTGCAGATCATCACCCGTTACAGCGATGGCTCTTGCGCTGATACCCTCCGGAACAGAAACCCGAAAAGCGGTAAAGTCGGCTTCTTTTGCTGCATCGAGTTCTTTCTCTTTTGCTGGTCCAACAATCCTGATCCTGTTTGTAAAAACATTCCATTCTGCTTCCTTGACCACACTGTCATGGGAAGTATCAATCTGGAACTGATCAGTACCTCGGAAATTTTTCGATACTGCGTCATCCAATTCAAGTGATTCCTGGTTGAATCGTTCAAGATTCAATGAACTGTCTGAAACAAAGATTTTCAGAAATGCTGTAGTCTCATTGATGTTGTAATTCTTATAATTTTTGTCGATAACCAACGGCAGCGTCTTCGTTTCGTAGTTATTAAGAATTGTCTTGAGATAAACCGGGGTTCCGCCTTTTACAAGTGTTGTTCCTGCTGAAATGAGTTCGTGTGAGATTCCGTACTTACTATCCAGGTACAACGCACCTATAAAGCATTTCTGAACATTTGAATCCGGGGCAATACTGATGGAGAACCTGAATGCAGGCTGTATTCCCTGACGATAACTGAGAACAATTTCTTCTTCCGGATTTACCAGTTGTTCCGTTCCTTTTAAAAGATCGAGCGTTTGTAATTTTAAAACCTGCCCTTCAATTTTTTCTATTTTAAATATGAAATCCTCTTTGCGATAAATGCTGTTTTCATTAAAAAGATCACTCGTGTTTATCCATTTGGCAACCGATTCGGTATTGTTCAAAAAAGAAAATGCATCTTTTTCTCTTCTGAATAAAGGAACAGCTCCATCGGCAGCTGTCAGCACATAGGAATTTTCATCAGTTAACTGGACCAGATAGTCAGGTGTTCCGTTTTGTTCGAACAATATATCGATGAAGATCGGCTTGATTTTATTCGCTGCTTCTTTCAAAGCATTCACAATATCGTTCTCATTTGCCAGGGCTTTTGAAATACCGACTTTAAGTTTTTTTGCAGCTGCCGATGCAAGTACAGCCTGGTAATTTTCTTTTGTTTTGTCGAAACCAGACATCTGTGCTTCATCGAGAACAGAAAAATCTGCATATACTTTTGTAACCTTTATTTCTTTTTCAGATCCAGCGATGCGTATGGTTGTATGTCCGGTTGTTCCATCGGAAGTGAGTCCATCCATTGTGCCTGCATGCAATTTCCATACTGCAGCGCTGACATCAAACCGAACTTCATAAACAGGTTTGAAAGCAATCCGATCCTGTTGCAAAAATCCAAGATCAAGATTTTTGTCATCAGCTGAAAATGCTACCGGCGTCTGAGCAGCATTGCGATTGTGTACAGCAATTACGACCTGTTGCATCAGATCGCGATAAGATTTCGCAGTGCCTCCGCTTCGTAAAACTTCTACCAGTTTAGAGGTAAATAATCCACCATCTTCGCTCTCCTGCGCTTTTTCGAAATCGAGTGCAGCAGCAAGATGTACATAGTTAGCAATCGGAAAGCTGACCTGTCCGCCTTCTTTTTTATAAAAATCCCTGTCAGTATCGTAACCGATGTATTTTTCCAGAGGTATCTTGTTTCTTGAAGAACCGATATGCCGATACTGTATGCCTTCGGTAAAAGATCTTGTGTTATTTCCGGAATGGCAGGAGTCCATGATGATCAGGCAATGAACTTTTTTATCTTTCAAAGCATCCCATAACAGAAAGGCAATTTCTTTATCAATAAGGTCGCGTGCCTCTGGTTTTTGCATATCCCGACTATCAACGCAAACAAGGGTTTCATTCTTCCGATCTGATTTTGCGTATTGAAATTCTTCCGGAGCATCGGTTTGCGAGCCGTGACCACTGTAATATAACAGGCAATAATCGCCTTCTTTTGCAGATTTTAAATGAGCAAAAGCCTTTGTTGTAATATTTTCAAAACTGGCTTGCTGGTAATCGACGGTATAGTTACGCTCTGTTTTGTACTTCTCAAGTCTTGCTTCTCCGACTTTGCCCGGCGAAAGAAAATACGCAGGGTTGTAGATGAGTTTTTCTTTTTGCTGTTCACACCACTGACGGAAAAACAAGTCGATGTTCAACGCATCCCGTGTGCAGCCATAGAGGGGCGTCTGAGGATAGTTGTCTATTCCTATAATTGTGGCGTAGAGTGTTCGCGCTGGCATAGCTATGCGTTTAACAGAGTAATGCAGCTACTGATCAGAATGAAGAGCAAGTAAAAATCCCGCAGTCGGGAAGCCTCACAGATCGGATGGTCACATACAAAGAGAGGTGAATGTACCTAATTTTTTCAGAACCTGTACCCGGAAAATCCCCTGTTCGCAAGACCGGGGCACAATGGTTGCAATGAGAAAATGTGGCCGAAACAGGGAACCGGTATTTGCTTCATTACTAACTTTAAATAACATTTCAATTTATGGACAACGTTCCGCTTAGGCTGATCATCACCGGTACTACAGGTATGGTGGGCGAAGGTGTACTGCATTATGCCCTGCAACATCCCGATGTTGGAAAGATCCTCATCATCAACAGAAAACCTCTCGGCCTCTCACATCCAAAGCTGACAGAAATTATTCACAAGGATTTCTATGACCTGGGCCCGATACTTCAGGATTTGAAAGGATATAATGCCTGCTTTTTTTGCCTGGGCATTTCCAGTATTGGAATTTCTGCAGAAGATTATTTTAAAACCACCTACACGCTGACCTTATACTTTGCGGAAATTCTTTCCAAACTGAATCCGGAAATGTATTTCTGCTACATCTCCGGCGCGGGAACCGATACTACGGAAAAGGGAAGAAGCCGATGGGCGAGAGTAAAAGGCAAAACGGAAAATGATTTGATGAAGCTTCCTTTTGCGCATGTGTACGCGATAAGACCCGGATTCATCAAAGCGGTTCCCGGTCTGACAAAAACAAATAAACTGTACAATTATTTCGGTTGGGTTTTCCCTATCGGGAGGAAATTATATCCTGCAGGTTTTGTTACTATGAAAGAACTTGCGCTGGCGATGATCAACCTCAGTAAGGGATTTGAAAAAAATATCATTGAGGGCAGGGACCTGATCACATTGGGAAAAAAATAAACTTAGAGTGATCTCAGCCATTCCAATGAAGGCTGTTTGCCTTTAAAAAAGAGTGATAATATCTCCGATGCAGCATCCATTCCGCGTGTGCTGTTGGTGAAGTATACCAACCCTTCTTTTCGGTCCGGATAGATCATTACAAATGCTTTCCAGTTGCCGTTATCTCCCCATTGCCAGAACGCTAATCCTTCTTTTGTATGCTGACTTGCTAATCCGAGAGCCCAGAACAGTTCATCGCCGGTTTTTTGCATACGGGCAAGAGGTTGTGGTGTGAACATTTCTTTGTACACGTTTGCTGACAAATTCCGGCTGTTCATTAAAGCAATTAAAAATTTCGCGTAATCGCTGGCGGTAGTTTGCAGACTTGCCGCCAGGTTTGCTGATTCGGGAAAATAATTTTCTTCTGCGTCACCATCGTCATTGTGCGGTACGCCGAAATCCGGTTCAAAACTTTTGCGCCATATATATCCCGAACGCGTCATTCCCAATGGTTGAAATATTGTTGCCTGCATATATTCTTCGATCGGCTGACCTGTAATTTTTTCTACCACTTTGGAGAGGTAAACATATCCTTCCCCGGAATACCTGAATCTTGTTCCCGGTTCATACTGAAATCGAAGTGTGTCGTTTCGCTTGCGCCAGTTAGGCAGCCCACTGGTATGACTCAATACCATTCGCGCTGTGATCTGTTTGTTCCTTGGATCGTAAGCTATATCAGGCCAGGTAAAATATTTATACAGCGGTGTATCGAGGTGGATCTGGCCTTTGTCTGCCATCTGCATCACTGCATACGCAAAAACAGGTTTGCTGAGCGATGCAGCGGAAAATACCGTATTGGTTGTTACGTTCTGGCCTTTCTCTTTATTTGCTTTACCCAATGAAAGTTCCTGGCTCACCTTTCCATTCTGAATATATGCCAGAGAAATACCGGGTATTTTGTATTTGCTGAGAATGGAACTGATTTCGTCTTTAAGTGTTTGAGAATAGCAGGATGAAAAAGAAAATACAGCGATAACGAAAAATAAAAAACGCATATGGAGTTATTGGTGATTTCACTTTTTATGATCGCCAATAACGCGATCATAAATTTCTTTTACCTGCACATCGCCAAATCCATAAACTCCTTCGCTCTTCTGGAAATCGACGAATAAAGATGAAAAGTCTTTCTTTCCGTTCCTGATGATTTCATTAATTATTTTTTCAGGTTTACCCAATCTTCCGTGACCCGGGAACCGGTCAAGGTGTGCCTTGCACACTACCCTGAGGTAAGGGAATGCAGTTGATTGACGGCGTGAAAGTTCATCAATCAATTCAAAATTAGTTTCACGCAATGCCGTCCATAATTTACCGGCAAGTACCTGGTCTTCCTCAGATAATTTGATCGAATGATCAAGACTATACCTCAGTTTATCAACGCCTGCCCTACCGAAATCATCCCAGGCTTTTTCTTCAGATAGAAATGATGGATATACAATCTTTATCTCGATCGGTATATTTAACGAACTGATCCTTGAAATAATGAACAGCATGTTGATGAAGCAAAACAGATCATATCCAAACCAAAGAAAAAAGCGATCGCCTTCTTTCGCTGTACATATCTTATCAAATTCAGCAACTGTGAAGGCGTAGTACTGTTGAAGATCAGATGCTGATGGACCAATCAGATAGTTTGCACGGGTTTTATACAATTCTCCAAGTGTGATGCCTTCAAGACTGCCACTGATAAACGCTTCACGTGTGACAATCACTTTTCCTTCCAGGCGGAGCGCCAGGAAACGGTCAGTTAAAGCATCACCATTCAATACATGAAAGTCCAAGCGGCAAAAAACTTTGATCTCAATTTAATCAAAATTTTCTGCCGCATGTGTCTAAATGACGAACGGAAAAACCCGCTACAGTTTGAGTCGGTACCAAACAACTTCGACAGGGAAGAATTGTGAATACCGCATCTGCGGGAAGTCGAAATAGCCCAGCATATCGATTATTTCAGATTTGTGCTGCGCAGTAATATTTTTATCAGCGGCCATCGTTACGATCCACGACATCCATATTGGTTCCCGCATATAGTGAAGTTCCTGTACTCTTCTTGGCGACATCTTTACAAGTTCTTTTACTTGTGTGTCAGCAACATCAAGAGCATCCTGTTCGCTTCGTTGCGGTTTCCACCATTGATTGAGCAGCCTCCAGTTTTTTTCAAATTTCTGCTGATTGTTACTGTCAAATTGATGCCAGAGTTTCAATCCTTCAGCAGCGCTTTTTGCGCTCGCATTTAATCCCTCTTCATATATTCTTTTCAATTCAGGATCGGTTTCCATTTCCCACAAGGCGTGCAGATCAACAACTCCGGAAACGCCTGTCCATCGGTTTACTTTATTTTTCTCGAAGTGCATTCCTTCCCTGCAAAGCTGCAAACGTGTTTTATTTTCTTCACCTCCGGCTTCGTGCATTGCTTTTTTGTAAATAGAGTTCCATTTCCCGTCGCTAGTGAGCTGATACAATGCTTTCGAGATAAAGAGAATCCGGGGAGCTCCTTCCCAATTGAAACTTGCAAACGAATTACGGAATTTAGACGGCGAATAACTTGTGGCAGGTATTTTCCAGTCGGTACTGATATAAACGTTGGCAACTTCTGTCATCTTAGCAATTATTTTTTCCCGCTCTTTTTTATCCGGCATAGAGGTTTGCAGGTATCTCCATAAGCCATAAAACCATGGCGATGATTGATCATTAGAACCCATTGCCGGCGGTGTTTTTCCATCGGTTGCCACGCTTCGCGCAATAAAACCAGGGGTATCACCCACCGATGCTAAAAAAAGCAGGCCTTTCACCAGGCGGGCTGCTTTTTCTTTATCAGATTTGTTTTTCGTCTGCATCCAGCGTTCGCAAATTCCATCGAGGTAAAGACCGTTGAACATAGAGCCATTTTCGACAGGTGTCCACCATGCAAGTGCATTTGGTTTATTTTCAAGAAACTCTTCCCTGGTTGGTCTGTCATAACTACCATCGACGTCAGTAAAGTCTATCAGAACATTATATTGATCAATAAATTTTTTCCAGATTTCCGTATGCGCTTTCTCGATGTTTTTTTCTGCTTTCAACAGCCTGGCTGGCGAAGGTTCTTCATGGCCCGGTGTGTTTATTCCTGCAGAAATAAAAGCCAGGGATGAAATGAATACCAGCTTTATATAGATTTTCATAAAAAATGTTTGAAGTAAAACCTGCCTGCAAAACACAGGCAGGTATAAAAACCAACTCCCTAACGATGTATAACGATATTAATTCCAGGCGGGGTTCTGTTCCAGTACCGGGTTGGCACGGATTTCATCCAGTGGTATCGGAAAATATCGATGCTTGGGCTGTGGTGTTCTTACAGGGTATACCACATCCACTGCCAGTGGAATTTTAGTCATGAATGTATTTGTTCTTGTAAGATCATACCAGCGATCACCTTCCGCAAAAAATTCCCATCCGCGTTCCTGCAAAACGGCTTCGATAAACTGTTCTTTGTTCAACAAGGGATCCAGATCGGGTATGCTTGCCCGCGAGCGAACAATGTTGATGTTTTGATAAGCGAGTAACGTCGGACCATTCAGCCTTGCTTCAGCTTCTGCTACAATTAAGTACATATCTGCAAGTCGAAGGATGGGAACATTATTTCTGCAGCGGGCACCATTGGAGTTTTTATCCATGTACTTTTTGATGAGTACCGCATTTGGCGAAAAGGGTATGATGTCTTTCTGATGCACAACAACACCTGCGCGGTTGACGAAGAAAGTGTCCAGCATAAGTCTGCGCTCATCTGATGGATTAAATGAATCGAAGAAAACCTGGTAAGCAAATATCGACCCGAAGGTTGAGTTGCCATAATCCCTGCCCGCGCTGTTTGCCGGTCCGCAAAGGCCCATCATATTGCTGTACTCAGAGATGTTTCCGTTATCACCTTCAAATGCAAACATAACTTCGAGGCGTGCAAGATCTTCCTTGTTTACATCGTACAGGTCAACCACATTCGGCAGAAGAGCATATTTTCCTGAATTGATTACTTCGAGTGCTTTTTCTTTCGCAAGCTGCCAGTTTTCAGCATAGAGGGCAGTTTTTGCATGAAGAGCAATGGCTGCTTCTTTTGTTGGCCGGCCTTTCACTGTGGCCACTCCATAGCTGGGTAATTTCGAAGCAGCGGATTGTACGTCAGCCATCACCTGCCCGAAAACTTCGGCCTGGGAACTTTTAGGTACATAAGTGTCGGTTTCTTTTCTGCTCACTGTTGTGCGCAATACAACGTCGCCAAATGCCCGTCCCAGCGTAAAGTAATAATAGCCACGCAGGAAAAGTGCCTCTCCGAGAATTGCATCCTTCCTCACGGGATCCATATCGATGGCTGGTACTTTTTCCAGAACCCAGTTTGCATTTTCAATTCCTTTGTAGCAATATCTCCATACGCCGTAGGGTCCTTCAAGTTCGCGACCAAAACTCTTTTGCGCAGAATAGTCAGGATCATAGGTAAAGAGAGGATATACATTACGACCAACAACAGGTTTTGCCCAGGTCTGGTCGTCCTGGAAGTCCGCGGAGATAAGATTTGCAGACAATGAATAAAGATCGGCGAGCGGGGCATAAGCGGCTACCAGTGCGGCTTCAGCGTCACCTGCACTTTTATAATAGTTATCTACCATTACATTCGAATAGACGGTTTCATCCATTTTATTACACGCACTGCCGCACCACACGAAGAGGAATATGATGAATATCTGAAATTGATTATTTCGTTTCATGATAGTAAAGATTTGAATTAAAAACTGGCCTGTAAGCCGAACACATACGAGACAGCAGCCGGATAGGTTCCATTGTCGTAAAACAATGAATTTGAACTTCCGTAACTGTTGGATTCCGGATCCCAGCCCTGGTACTTGGTGAAAGTAAAAGGATTGGTAACGCTGGCGTATACCCGCAATGAACGCATCCATTTCTGTGGGGGTATCGTATAACCCAATGTGATATTCTTGATCCTCACATAAGAGTTATCTTCTACCCACCGATCACCAATAGGAAGATTGGTTCCTTGTGCACCTTTTACATAATCGTTGCTGGGGTTTGTCGGCGTCCACCGGTCAACCATTTGCTTTAAGAGATTCACCTGCCCGGAAGGTGTTTCAAACGTGAACCGGAAAGCATTAAACAGTCTGCTGCCCTGTACACCCTGGATCAATGTACTCAGATCAAAATGACGATAACGAAGTATGGTGGAAAATCCAAAAAAGTAATTGGGTTGTGCATTGCCCACCAGGGCAAGATCCTCATTGCTGATCTTACCATCTTTATTCAGATCCTTGAGTTTGAAACCGCCGGTGCGTGCGTCATACCCAGGTAAAAATGGTTCTCCAGTCTGATTAATACCATCAATAATGTATACTCTGTAAACGCCCAGTGGATATCCTTTTTTCAGGATAGAATAACTCGATTGCTGAATCTCATCGCGAACACCATCGAGCCCCAGTACTTTATTTTTATTCCATGTTATATTGCCGGATGCCTCCCATGTCAATGCCCCGGTAAGAATTTTTCCGCTTAATGAAAGCTCCCAACCTTTGTTCTCAATGGAACCATAGTTACCGGTGATACTGGTATACCCGGATGACATTGGAAGCGATTTGGAAAACAGAAGATCATCTGTTCTTTTGTTATAATAGTCTACAACAACATTCAACCTGTTTCTGAAGAATGACATATCAAGACCCACGTCGACCTGCGTAGCCTGTTCCCAGCGAAGATCGGGATTGGCAATGCCACTTGGGTAAGTGCCTATCTGTGTAACGTTATTGAAATTGTAATTGTATCCCCCGGTAGCTGTTACTGTAGCCAGTGATCCATAAGGTCCGATTGCGCCGGCATTTCCTGTAATTCCCCAGCTCCCACGCAGTTTTAAATCACTAAGGAAATCCACTTTACTCATGAAAGGTTCATCGATAATTCGCCATGCTGCGGATACCGAAGGGAAAAATCCGTACTTGTTGTTTGCGCCGAATTTGCTGGATCCATCGACCCTTGCAGATGCGTCAAGGAAGTAACGATCCTTAAAACCGTAACCCAGCCGCAGTAAATATGATATGAGATCGCTTTTTGCTTTTGAGCTCGACACAGAATAGTTGGTTGCCGTACCTGTCGACCAGTTTTCGGTGAAATCGTTTCCAAAACCGGACGCAGTTTGATTATTGGTCTGCAGCTGATCGCTCTGAATGGCAAAAACACCAGTCGCATTGATAGAATGATTTTTTGCGATTGACTTTTTGTAAGTCAGTATGCTTTCATGCAACAATGATGTATTATAAAAACTGTTGTTTGATGCACTGCCATTGATTGCTGCAGGATTGGCCAGGGTTAGTGAATCCACGATATACCGTGGTGAATAAAGCTCATTTAATGAAGATGCAACATCTGCATTAAAGCTCGCGCGATAGGTAAGGCCGTTAATGATGCGCACATCAAGATATGCATTGGCAAGAAAACGATTCGTTGTCGTGTAATCTTTCTTTGCCAGTTCTGCCATGGGATTGATTGTTTCACGGTAACGACCGTTCATCTGGTCGGCGAAAGGATATGGCAAGCCATTGGCCCGGTAAGGAAGTAAATTGGGAGGAGCCGCCACCGCGCGACCGAGTATGCCTTCGCGTGCGCTCGTTACATTCACTCCGGTACCGCCTGCGCGCACTCGATTCTCCTGGGTGTGGGTATAATACAGGCTGGTGCCCACCTTTACCCGGTCGTTGATGCGTTGATCAATATTCAGGCGAACTGCATACCTGGTGTAATCACTGTTTTTAATTACGCCTTCCTGGTCAAAATAGTTTAAACCCAATGCCACCTGAGTTTTTTCATTTCCGCCCGTAACTGAAACCTGGTGATTTTGTATGGCACCTCTTCTGAAAATCATGTCCAGGTAATTCGTGCCTTCACCGAGACTTTCAGGATCTGCATAAATAACATTCGGACTGTAGGTGTCGTTTTCCAGTTTTGCAAATTCAGTTGCATTGAGGATATCCGGTTGTTTTGATACCTCCTGGAATCCATAGTATCCATCATAGGTAACACGTGCTACTCCGTCTTTTCCTCTTTTCGTTGTAATTAAAACGACACCATTTGCCGCACGTGCTCCGTAGATGGCTGTCGCAGCCGCGTCTTTTAAAATTTCAACGGATTCTATATCCGAAGGGTTTAATTGTGATAATGGATTGGCTGCATTCACTGCGGATGTTGCAGATATCTGTATACCATCAATAACATACAGAGGCTCGGAAGTTCCATTGATAGAATTGGTTCCGCGGATGCGGACACTTATGTTTCCTCCCGGGAGGCCGGAATTCTGACGCATATCAAGACCTGCCACGCGACCCTGTAAGCCCTGGGCAAGATTGGCAATGGGCGTTACTTTAAGATCATCCGATCGTACTGAGCTTATAGAACCGGTTAGCGATCTTTTGGAACGCGTTCCATAACCGACAATAACAACCTGGTTCAGATCTTTTTCTTTTTCTCCCAAACGAATGTCAATGGCCGACTTTCCAGCTACGGAATGTTCCACCGCATTGAAGCCGACATAAGTGAATATCAGGATCGATTTTTCGTCCGGAACAGTGATTGTATAATTCCCCGCATCGTCGGACATCACCGCATTTCGTGTACCCTTTATTGTTATAGTTACACCACCGAGAGGACTACCACTTTCATCGGTAATTTTTCCGGTGATCTCTTTCGGTGGAAGAAGAGTTTCTTCCTTCGCTATTTTCGGCTTTTCGATTTGCCGTACGATAATTGTCTGGTATTTTATTTCCCATGAGAGATTCTGGTTTTTCAGACAGATTTCCAATACCTCAGCAAGCGTACCATTTCGTACATCAACTGTTACGGGAACAGCATTTTTCAGGATGCGTGGTTCGTAGACAAAAGAATACCCCGATTGTTTTTCCACCGTTCTGAACACTTTTAACAGCGGCATATCTTTCCCTGTCAGTGTAATATTCTGCGAGAATGACTTCGATGAGACATTCAAGGAGAGAACAATTGTAAGAAAGACTGTCAGCTTCATCATTAATCGAATTTGGGTAGGCATGCGAAGTCTGGCCATGGTTTGGCGAAGCATCGTCGAATTCATAGATTTGTGTTGATTGGGTTAAAAAGTTTAAGTCTTGACTGGCTTGAGTACTATGACCCAAATTTTACCGGGAGTGTAGCAGCACTTCCGGTTTGTTTTTAGAAAGGACTACATAAGCGTATGTTTTGATTTATGAATTGGTTTTTAATTATTAAATGATTTGACGGTTACCTGCTTTCCATTGGTGCTGAATTTTACAGTGTGTGTACCTTCAAGAATTTCCAATACCTGTGGCAGTGTATATTTTCTAAAGATTTTTCCAGAAATGAGAATGTCTTCAGCATTCAGCTCATACTTCACATCGATGTCATACCAGCGTGATAGTTGTGTCATTACCGATTGAATATCAGAATGATCAAAATTCATTTCGCCACGAAGCCAGGCGGTGGCTTCATCGGTATCAACATTTTTTATCAGCTTCAGTTGCTGATCAGATCTCGTGAGACTTGCCTGCTGACTTGGTTTTAATTGTACAGATGCAAAGGCATGATGTACTTTCACTTCTCCTTCCAGTAGTGTAGTCAGGATATTTTTCTCATTGGCATATGCCATCACGTTGAAATGCGTGCCAAGTACCTCAACGACCATATCCTGAACCTCAACTTTGAATGGTTTTGCGGGGTTCTTTTTTACTTCAAAATATGCTTCACCCGTAACAACCACTTTACGTTCGCTTTCATTGAATGCAGTGGGGTAAGTAATGGAGGATTCTGCGTTCAGCCATACCAGTGTGCTGTCGGAAAGCATCAATTTAAATTGAGCACCTCTCGGGGTACTCATGGTATTTAATACGGACACATCAGAACCAGGGTAATAGATAGTTCCATGCTGGTTACTGATGTCAATACCGTTGTCCGAAAATTGCTGAAGACTATCAGCATTAAGTTCAACCTTTTGACCAGTGCTGAGAGTCAGCGTTGCCCGGTTATAGTCCGATGGATTGTTTTCATTGACAGCTATCGCCGGTTGCGGTTGACTTTCCTGCTTTTTGTCCGCGAAAAACCATAGTAAGCCCAGGGAGATGGCCGCCACAGCCGCAGCCCACACCAAAACGCGGGGATAGATTTTCCGAACCTTTGTTTTTTCTTCCGAATTGAAATTTTTCGCTTCTTGTCTGATCCGATCGAAAACTTTGTCTTCGCTGTGCTGTAATGCCGACAGATTGATTTCACCTGCAACATTTTCATCCTGGAAACTCTGCAGGTAATTTTTCAGAAATGCTTCTTCAACTTCGCTTGTTTCCCCCTGGATATGTTTCTTCAGGAGTTCGATAAAATCTTGTTTTTCCAATATTCGTGGCTTATACATGTTAAGTAACATAACTCAACAGATACCCCGGGTGGAACAGAAAATATTTTTCAGGGAATAAAATGAAGTACTACGGCGAGAATTTTACTGAAGGAAATCCTGATTCGTTTCAACGCTTCACCCATGTGAAATTCAACGGTTTTTACGGATATTGAAAGCTTTTCAGCAATTTGTCTGTATGTTAATTGCTCCTCCCTGCTCAGAAGATAGACTTCCCGTGTTCTGTCTGGCAGGGAATCAATTATTTCTATGATGCCCGATTGCAGCTCTTTCTGGTACAGGATGTTTTCCGGTGTTTGAGATCCCCATACACGCAACTCAAGATTTTCATATGCGGCCTCCCGGACTTTGCCATCACGGATTAGATTCAAAACCTGGAACCTGGCAGCGGAAAAAAGATATGATCTCAAAGATTTCTCAATAACCAGTGTATGTCTCCGGTCCCAGATGTTGAGGAAGATGTCATGCAGAATATCCTCACAGCGATTTCTATCCCGGAGAATGTTGTATGTCCAGCTAAAAACAGATTTGTAATATTTCCTGTAAATGGCCGAAAAAGCATCTGCATCACCGGAGCTTAATTGCTGCAGCAAGAGGAAATCATCATTAATACCAGGGGTATTTGAAGACACAGATGGCAAATTGATTTACCGGATAAAATTAGGAAAATTTCATTCCGGCCAAAGATCAAGCCATTTTATAAGTTTTTTACCCGGTTGAACGTATATCCAAACGTCGCGTCACCCACAACAAGATTTTTGTTTTCATCAAGAAGAAACAAAACGTTGTTGTCGCCTTTCATCCAATACAATTTACCTTCCTGGTTTTCAAATTCAAGAACATACACATCTGCAACAGCATCGGTCTTTGTTCCTTTTGTCACTGACCATTTGCCAGAAGCTTTATACTTGTTATCGTCATCGCCGACATAAACCATGTCCAACTCGAACTTATGATTGTCAAAAATCCTTAGCGCTGCTTTGATGCGGTTGCAGTCTGATTTTTTATTGTGCAGCTGCATCAGGGCCTGGTGGCATGGAAATCTTCCCTGGTACTCAGCTCCTTTAAAATAGATAGATTTGATCGGAGAGGAATTGATAATCAGCGCAAGCAAAGTGATTAAAACGGTCATGGGCTCAATTTTTAATACGACTGAAAGTGTATCCGTAGCCCGCATCGCCTACCATCAGGTAGTTTTGATTATTGAGTAAATGCAGGAGGTTGTCATCCAGCTTACGGAACCGGATAACCGAACCATCCGTACTTGTTAATTGAAGTATAGTTGCAGCCTTACCGGAGGCCTGCCCTTGCTCCACTTTCCAGTGACCTTCAATTGTAGCGGTGCCCATATTTTTATCCGTCCTGTTATCCACATAATAAATAAACTCACGGACAATTCTGAATTTTTCAGGTGTTTGGGTTCCAGGGCGATTGTACAAATAGATTTTCCATTTGATCTGGTCGCATTTCTCAGCTGCGGGAATTTTCAGAAATGTTTTTAATTCCGATGAACAGGGAGTAGATGCGGCAAAGTATCCGTAGAGATCGGGACTTGTTTCGGGAACGACGATGAATATCTTCAGAAGTAAAAAGAATAAAAAGCTCATGTTCGAAGAATTTAATCATCAATGCTGATACAAAATTAGTAACAGGATCAAATGCCGCGAGGTCGATTACACTTTCCGGAAGGTATACTTGCTCAATTGGGGTAATTGCTTGATCAAATGCATTTGTGTCAGTTGCATTTATTGCGGCATATTTTCATAGAGACAACGAATGCGCTGCCTCTGCAAAACGTTATCAAACAAAAAATTGTATCCTCTACATCATCGCGTTGCCGACAACTAGAAACTGGATGCTCCTGCCGGTGCATGACGTTACATCTTTTCGCAATTTTAGCTGAATATGGCCATCGCAAAAGCTAACTTATCACCTACCACCTATTACCTTCAATAATCAGATTTTTATTATATACATCCAAACACTATAATCAGCTACAAACAAAATGTTCTTCCGGAACCGGGACGTTACCTCTTATCGCAATTAAAGATGATTTGGCTCATGCGGAGGTCAAACTTTAACCTGCCACCTAAAACTTTTAACTTTCAACTACTCCTTTCTTTTTACTTTTTTCTGCATACTGTATGAAGGCTCGTATCCAAACTGACGATAAAAAGAGGTTAATCCTTCCGAGGTGATTAAAGCTACCATCGCATGAGGCTCGCCATTTTGCTCAAGCCATTTGTCAATAGCCTTCATCAACGCACTGCCTACATGTTTCGCCTGCCATTCGGGGCTTACAACAACATCCTTTACATAATAAAAACTTGCGCCATCACCGAGAAGAACAGCACATCCAATGGGCTGACCTGTTATTGTCTCTTCCGCTACCGCAGCATACAGTGGCGCAGAAAGTGTTTTCCTGACAACTTCATCATTTTCTGATGGTAGCCACCCGACGGACCTTATCAGTGCCCGGTATTCTTCTGTATCAGGTGTTCTTGAAACGATACGGACTTCGGCTGGAAGCGATTCCGATTTTTTATCGCGTTCCTTTACAGCTTCAGAAAAACATAGAAAATGGCCGTTAATTTCCTTAACTACATATTCCGTCATTCCCCAGGGTTTTACACTCATTTCTTCAACGATCTCCACGTTTTTCCGCTGGTGATACCCGTATAATATTTTGATGTTTTTCACGCGTATCCACAGATATTCTTTATGTTTTTCGGCAGCTTGAGGATTGAGCGAAAATTGTACCTGTATGCCATCTGCGGCAACCCCGCCATGCACGGGAGGATCACCCCATTTCCACCGGGAAGGGAAACCCAGCACATTCATCCAGTAGTCAATCGTTGCATTGATATCCTGTACCGGCAGCACAGGTTCCAGGTGCATCATCACCGGGGAGTCATCATTTTCATTTCCTGACATAAATTCAATTGTCTTATAAATTTACTGAATGAAACAGCGCACAGAATCTGGTTGAATAAAGCAGTAGAAAGAATTAGTTTGTTCAAAAGGCATGCAAATGATTTTCCGTTCACTCATTTTTCTATATTTAGACACTGATATCAACTCATCAATAAAATCAACCGCGCTATATGAAAAGAGATCGTCGCGAATTCCTGAAACAAATGAGTTTTTCTGCTGCAGGGCTGTTGGCAGGTAATTCGATTTTTGCAGAAACCGGAATAACTAAATCTCCTCCTTTATTTTTTGAGATTTCTCTTGCCGAGTTTTCATTTTTCAGCGACCTGACTGGTGGGAAAATGACCAATCTCGAATTTCCGATCAGGGCGAAAAAGGATTTTGGTGTGAATGTGGTTGAGTATGTCTCGATGTTCTTCAACGGCAAACACACTGACGCCACCTACATGAATGATCTGAAAAAAAGAACCGCTGATGAGGGTATAAAAAATAACCTGATCATGGTGGATGGTGCGAATATTTCTGATCTCGACCAGGCGAAAAGAATCAAAGCTGTGGAATCACATTATCCGTGGGTGGATGCAGCAAAAACACTTGGTTGTTCGGCTATCCGCGTTAACCTCGGAGCGATGGATATGCCGGGAACATCAGACGATGAATTCAATGCTTCGGTTGACGGATACAGCCGGTTGCTGGAATACGGCGACAAAACCGGAATCAACATCATCGTTGAAAATCACCTGGGACGTTCCTGCAATGCAGCCTGGCTTGCGGGTATTATGAAAAAAGTCAATCATCCTCGTGCGGGTGTACTGCCTGATTTCGGAAACTTTTGTATTAAACGTTCCAAACCTGTGACGAACGATATTGCGGGGTGGCTTTCTACCAAATGCGAAGAACAATACGATGTATACAAAGGCGTCGAAGAGTTGATGCCCTATGCAAAAGGTGTCAGTGCAAAAACACATAAGTTTAAAGCAGATGGTGAAGACGCCGATCTTGATTTCAGGAGACTTTTTACCATCATAAAAAAATCCGGGTTTAAAGGATATGTTGGCATCGAGTACGAAGGCGGTTTGTACAGATCGATGGGAAAAGACGAATCTTATCTTCCCAATGCCGAAGGCGTACTGGCAACAAAAAAACTCGTCGAAAAAGTAGGAGCCGAATTGAGTTAAGAAACTCTTTCCCCCTCAATTCATCGGCAACGCATTTTCTTTGCCGGGATTTTTATTTAAAACAAACCATCGATGAAATTTTTCTTACTTCTGTCCGCGACATTTCTGTTGATGTTTAGTATCGCTTGTAATTCCGGTGATTCATCAAAAGAAGAAGAAACTGTTTCCTTTGATACGAGTTCTTCTGTTGGTACCGTTGATACTACGAAAACAGTAACGCACGACCCTGATCCGACTGATAGTATTGGAGGTGACGATTATAACTTCAATACATCCGCCAGAATAACGGCAGAACTTGTACGCAATGCACTGGCTAATGATATTTTCAAAGCAGACCTCGCATCCATCGGCAAAGAAAGCAGGAAGTTTTCGTTTCACGAATTTGATCTCAATGGTGATGGACAAAAAGAGGTTTTCGTGAAATTATCAGGGCCTTATTTCTGTGGTTCGGGTGGTTGCTCCCCATTGTTACTTTCATCCTCAGGAAAATTAATAACAAAGTTTTCTGTTACCGAGTATCCGATCATCATTGCACCAACAGCAACCAATCGCTGGCTGGATCTTATTGTAACCAGTGGTGCTGCTAAACCTACGATGCATCTCTTAAAATATGATGGTTCAAAATATCCGGCGAATCCTTCTACACAGCCATTGTTTTCAAAAACACCCGAAAAAGAATTGCCCAGGGTACTGGATGAAAAAATTCCATCACCCACTTTCACTTTTTGAAAACGCTACATAAAATTCATCCAAAGCTTTATGCTGGTATGCAGGGGCTTTGGATTTTTTTATTGACAATTGTTAACTTATTCCCGCACTTGTTTTAACGAATAACTTTACCTGATAGCTTCAGCTTTTCCTGACTATATCCGTATTCTTACCACGTAGCTTTTAAAGCAGATGCTGCTCACCATAATTTATATAGTTTAAAATGAAGCCTTTGCAAAATGACCGACAGTGACCATCAGGCGAAGTCGAAATTGCTTTTACCCCCTCTTGACTTTGGAGATTCTATTTTGTATTTTGTATATGGTGCTGAATCTTGCGCGTGCTATCTGATCATCCCTTTTCCAAAATTCCTTATCATTTTTATGAGAAACCTTTACCTGTTAATTCTACCGGTTTTGTTAAGCTCATTTTCCTGCAGTATCAAAACCGATGTCGCAGAAAATGAACTACCGGTGATTAGTTCCCCCGACAGTCTTTCGCTTCAGGCTTCCATCATTAAGGAAACCGATCGACTTACTATCCGCGAATGGATCCACCGGATCTGCGAAACTGAAAGCCCCGACCCGAAAGTGATTGCTTATAATTTTGGATTGATCCAAATTGATAATGGTTATTCATTATACCTGATCGGTTCAAAAGAGTATGACGTAGATAACTCTGAATGGGCATTTAATATTGACTTCGAACCAAGGATGAAGTATTATCCCCTGGCAGACACTATATACTCGAAACTTAGCTTTGATAAGGTTCAGACGAAGATCAATAATGAGCTGAAAGAATTTACGGCATCTGTAAATTTCAGAAACTCATTTTTTGCCAATGCGAAAGCGATTACCACCGGTTTGGCCGATGGCAATCTCGTCAGGATAAAATAGTTTAGGTCACAGCGTTTAACAAAACCAGGAGGGCTCGGCCCGACTGGTTTTTTTGTTGCCCATCGTTCAATATTTTTAGCAAAAACTTATCAATTGCAGCATCATTGAACCCCGATAATTCCGTTCATCTGGGTGTAATTATTTTAGGTAAATTTCCTTTTCATATCTCAGCAAAAAATATATGCACGAACCACTTATATATCATCTGAAAATTCGTGATTATTTCTTCGGACAGAAAAAGACCTGGGAGTTTTTTGCTTCTGCAAAGACAAAAAAGGAGCAGATCAACGAATACAAAATTGACCTGCTTAAAAATTGCTACAAGTTTGATCCTTCTGCAGAGAAAGAAATATATGAAAAAGTAGAGAGGGTGAAGGCCGCTCTGCGCCTGGATCTGCTGCAGGTAACCGTGTACCAGTCCCAGAATACAGAAGAAGTGAATGCTTCGGTGGTTTATTTTGAAAACGAAGCCTGTCTCGTTTTCAGCGGTCCGATTCTCCGCATGTTGAATGACGACGAGTTGCTCTCGGTGATTGCTCATGAACTGAGTCATATTCAATTGTACAATCTGCTCAGCGGCGACCTTGAAATAACCGACAGGATCATCACCGCAATTGCGAATAATCCTCAAAGTGAGGGATCTTATTTCGAGACCGCCAGGTTATTCAAATTGTATACAGAAATTTTTTGTGATCGTGGCGCGTTGATTGTTCTTGGCAAGACTGAACCCGTAATCACTTCGCTTGTCAAAATTGCGACCAGCCTCGATAAGGTGAATGCGGAAAGTTATGTGAGGCAGGCAGAAGAAATATTTACAACAGAAAAGAATACAAAAGCAGCAACGGTTTCGCATCCTGAAAATTTTATAAGGGCACGGGCAATACACCTCTGGCATACCGGGCCAAAAACTGCAGAGAAAGAAATCACCCGGATGATTGAAGGTGTTGCTGATCTCGACCAGTTGGACATACTTAAGCAGATTGAATTAAGTAAACTGACCCGGAAATTCCTCCAGCTGTTTTTGAAACCGAAATGGTTTCGTACCAATGTTGTAAAGAACCAGGCACTGCAATTCTTTCCTGATTTTGCAGGTGATGAACAGGCGCTGTTCGCACCGGAGATTCTTGATCAGGTCGAAGCATCTCATCATTCAATAAAAGAATACCTGTGCTATTTACTGCTGGATTTTATATTGGTGGATCAGTCATTGGAAATTGTTCCTTTCGGATGGGGATTTCAGTTTGCAGAAGAAATTGGTCTTAAAAAAACATTCGATGAAATAGTCACTAGAGAGTTTAAATACAGTCTGAAAAAACTACAGCAGCATAAACAAAAATCACTGGAAGCATATTACGCAGTGAAGGAATCTGCATCTGAACAGATTTACCAGGATTAATGTATTATCCGATGGAAACAAAAATTCCCTTTAGTCAATTTATTGAAACTGCTTTTGATCAGGGTGATTATTCAACTGATGATGTTATCGCGTTTGTATTACCGCTTTTCAAAGAAGTACTGGGATTTCATGAAGATGGACTAACGGCTCCATTTGAAAATAAAGAGACATTATCTGTAAACGATCATGTGCTTGATATTGATGAATCTTTTGCACATGCTCCGGTAAAATCAATTTCATCAGTCACTTCTTTATTTGAACAGGGACGATCGAAAAATTTCGATATCGTCGGTAATGTTCGTGTAGATGTTGATGTGGATCAGGGAACGAAAACAGTGGAAGATCTGCAGATTCACCTTGATACAACAAAACCTATGAGGACCCCGGCATATATTCCGGGATATCAGTGTTTCGAAATGCTGGCTGGTCATCACGATGATCTGACAGATATTTTTTGCCTGGGTCTTGTGTTGGGTTCTATGTCGCTTTCGCTGGATTTATATGATGAAAGCGATTTCGAATTATTTGTCAATTACAGAAAAAATCCGGCTTATTACAACAACAGGATCCATCCAACGATCAGTACGCTCATCACTGAAATGACCGAACTCAACCGAAGCAGAAGGTCGCAGGATTTATATGATGTCATTTCCCGGCTCGAAAATTATCGTGATTTTGATGGCGAACGTCAGGTAGATTTAACTAAGGTTGCGGGCTGGAAGACAAAAGAAATCATTAGTAAAGGTCAGTATATTCTCAGTAAACTTCGCAATCGTCTTTTTGATACCAGTCGTCGCAATCGCTTGCTTTATTATAAACCGAATATGCGTTTTGTGAATCTGACAGTGAGCAGTGTTCCGATGGTATTGCATTATCAAAGTATCCGGCCCGAACTTTTATTTACATGGAACGCAGAAATTTCAGGCAGGGTGAGAGATATGAAAGAGATTGTATTGAATAAATACCTGCGTTTTGAAGATCACCAATACCTCGGTTCTTCATTAGATAAAATTCGTACTGAAGCGCAGCATGATATCCAGGAATATGGATTCAGCCAGTTAAAGCTTGTTATTGCATTCCTGAACTGGCATAACCTGAAAGACGATAAAAATGAGAGAATACAAAGTCCGTTGCTGCTGATCCCGGTTGAACTCAAAAAAAATAAGAAGCTGAAGGAAGATCATTATGTGATGCGAATCCTCGCCAACGAGGCCGAAATAAACCCTGTGTTGTCCAACCAGCTTCGTGAGTTATATGGAATACAGCTTCCGGACTTTATAGATCTCGATGATACGACGCTTGAATCTTTTTTTAAGAAACTGAAAGAACAGATTGATCATGCCAACCAGGGTATTGTCATTCATTATATCGATAAGCCCCGTATCAAAATTGTACATAGTGTTGCACGCCAGACGGTGAGCAATTACAAAAAAAGATTGCGGAGAAACAAAGGGATTTCGGAGAGTTATAAAAATCTTTCTTATAGTTACCAGTATGATAGTTATAAACCATTAGGTCTTGAGATTTTCAGGCAATATGTTGAACCCAAGGCAACAATGCTGGAGTTTCTGATCAATGATGAAATAAAAATCAGCTCACATCAATTGACCGGGGATAAAGAGCGGCAGCTATACGAGATCGTGGAAAGCGAAGAAAATCCGTACAGTTGGGATTTTGATGTGTGTAATATTGTACTGGGCAATTTCAATTATAAAAAGATGAGCCTGGTCAGGGATTACAATAAAGTAATCGATGAAGGAGTGCCGCACCATGTATTTGAACATTTATTCAGTGAGGAGCCAAAGCGTTATGCCGATTATCGCTATGACTTGAACATCCCTGAACCATGGTACCATGTTATCGCAGCAGATCCTACGCAAACAAAAGCAATCCTGCAGGCAAGAACAACCGAGAGTTATATAATACAAGGTCCTCCTGGCACCGGAAAGAGTCAGACCATAACCAACCTGATTGCTGATTTCACTGGCCAGGGCAAAAGTGTACTTTTCGTTTGCGAGAAAAGAGCCGCACTTGATGTGGTGTTTCATCGCTTGAAACAACAGGGTCTGGACGAACTCTGCTGTTATATTCACGACAGCCAGGGTGACAAGCGCGAGTTCGTGAAAAACTTAAAATCTACTTACGAAGATTTTATAAAACAGAAAGCGGATCTGCAGAAGATTGAAAAATCCCGTGCTGCAGTAATTGAAAAATTAGTCCATCATCTTTCAATTATCCGCGATTACCATCTTACAAATTCGAATCTTGCTGACCATGGCGGAATTGAGCTGCGTAAATTAATCGAGCGGCTGATTGAATTGAAACCACATCTTACGAATCTTTCAAAAGCCGATGAAGAATTATTGCCACATTATCTCGAATGGCAACAATGTGGTGTAACCATTGATGAGCTAAGTCGGCTTCTTGAAGAATCTGCTGCTGCTCCTGGTTTTGCTGAACATCCCTTTAATATGCTTCGGGATGCCATTTTCCTGCATATGGATCCACAGGGACAGATTGCAAAACTCGTCAGACATGCTTCAGGATTGCTTGAAGAGATTTCAGTAGTATATAAAAACGCGGATATCACATCTGTACAGATGTTGAGGTTCAGTTCAATGAAAGCATTGGTTGAAGATGCTGTTTTGTTGTATCCACTTGCCGAAACGG
The DNA here is from genome assembly GCA_029269725.1 of Pollutibacter soli. GTDB lineage: Bacteria > Bacteroidota > Bacteroidia > Chitinophagales > Chitinophagaceae > Pollutibacter > Pollutibacter soli. The sequence continues at coordinate 475,160 of JARJHS010000002.1, forward strand.
GCAATATCAAATTGGTTGATTTTGGCAGTATTGAATCCAGAGAGTTTGAACAGGATTATAAGTTGTTGAAGGATTTGCGCAGACAATTGGTGCAGTCCACTGATGAGAATAAAGGTTGGAATGTCAAACTTTCAGAAACGGATGCTCAACGTGCATTGCAGATTGCGGAGCAAAATGAAAAATCTTTTTTCAGTTTTTTTAATGGTGATTGGAGAAAACTGAAGAAGACGCTCAATCAATCCTATAATTTCTCTTCACACCAGGTTAGACCGAAATATGTTCAGATCCTCACGCAGTTAATCAGAGCATATGCTCTTCAAAAAGATGTTTCGGCTTTGGAATACAAACTCGAACAGAAATTTGGTTTGCTGAATCTTGATATGAGCTACGTAGGTATTGAGCGGATCCGGTCAAAAAAAGGTGATCCGGAAGTTGACTTTTTAATCGGTTCAGATTCTTCTGAAAAACTGATCAGGGCATTGTACGGCATCAACTCAACGATTTGGCAACTGGAAGCTTGCCTTACTGAATTATTGCTGCACTATGATCAGAAAACCATAACTGAACTTAAGGACGACCTGGAAAATATTGAGGCGAATCTGGATAATCTTCCAGACCTGCTTCCTTCTTTGAAAAAATATGCACGTTTTCCGGAGCAGATGAAACGGTCGCTTAGAACATTGCCTTTAGCTCCAAAACAAATGGAAGCGGCAATGGCAAACAAAACCCTAAGGCACTTTTACCAGCATAAGAAACACTTTGAAAACAGCGATGGACAAACAATTGAGCACTCCGCATTACAATTAAAAAACTGTTACAACGATCTGCTGAAATTGAACGCCGCAATTATTCGTGCGCGTGCAAGAACGAATTTTCTCAATCACCTCGATCTGAGTAATATGGCCCTGAGCCAATTGAATCCTGAGCAACGTGTTTTTAAAAAGGAGTATACAGAGGGCAGAAAAATTCTGGAGAACGAATTTGGGAAAAGCATGCGATTCAAGAGCATCAGGGATCTTGCTGCGAAGGAAAGCGGACAGGTACTAAAAGATCTGAAACCTATCTGGTTAATGAGTCCCTTAAGTGTGAGTGATAGTTTACCTGTTGATACCAGCTATTTTGATGTAGTCATTTTTGATGAAGCCAGCCAGATAACTCTCGAAGAAGGCGTTCCTGCTTTGTATCGTGCGCCGCAAACCATTATTGTTGGAGATGAGAGACAAATGCCACCGACAAATTTTTTCTCTGCGAAGGCTGAAGACCCCGATGATCTCGACACAGCGGATACTGGAATAGATGACCTGCTGAATAACGATACTGATAGCCTGCTTTCGCAAGGCTCGCGAAAAATGAAAAGTGTTATGCTTGGATGGCATTATCGCAGTCGCTATGAAACTTTAATCAGCTATAGCAATCACGCCTTTTATGAAGCTGATCTGCTGACCATCCCCGACCAGGTAATTCATCACAAGGATAAGCAGGATATTGAAGTAAGTCAACCTGCGGAAGCAGTAAAAAATACAGATGCGATTTTTGATCGCAGTATTTCATTTCATTTTCAAACCAACAGCGTTTATGAAAAGCGTTCAAATGCAGGTGAAGCGGAATATATAGCCGGGTTGGTTTGCGAGTTATTGAAACGAAAAGTTAATGAAAGTATTGGTATCGTGGCTTTCAGTCAGGAACAGCAGCAGACCATTGAAGATGCGCTTTCTACCCTAGCCGCGACTGACAAAGAGTTCGAACAATTATTGGAAGAAGCATATAATCGAACCGAGAATGATCAGTATGTCGGTTTGATTGTGAAGAATCTCGAAAACATCCAGGGTGATGAACGTGATATCATTATCATGAGCATTTGTTATGGACCCGATTCGCGGAAAAAGATGATCATGAATTTCGGGCCCATCAATAAGAAGGGCGGAGAGAAAAGATTGAATGTAATTTTCAGCAGGGCTAAAAAGCACATGGCGATTGTGAGCAGTATTCATCACCACCAAATAACGAATGAGTATAATGAAGGTGCCAGTTATTTCCGCAGATTTTTACATTATGCAGAAGAAGTGAGCAGAGGCAATATGAAAATGGCCAGGACAATCCTGGATAGTCTTATTCTGAAAAAGGAAAAAGTTCAATCAAATTCAACTTCAATTGTTGCAAAAGAGATAAAGCAGGTATTGGTTGCAAGAGGATACCAGGTGATGGAAAATATCGGGCAATCAGGATTTAAATGTTCACTTGCCATTGTTTCAGATACCGAACCAGATAAATATTCTTTAAGTATACTGATTGATGATGACCTGCATTATAGTAATGAGAATCTGATGGAACAGTATTACCAGCGACCTGAAATATTGAGGGTGTTTGGATGGAAAACGATTACTGTGTTTGCAAAAGACTGGTTGCATCATCCTTCAAGAGTAATCGAGCAGATCATTAAACGAATGCAGGAAGAAGAACCTGTATTTGTCGGAACAGAAAGTCTGACCGAAGATCGCGCTAAACTTTTTGTTGAAAACAAACCGGACCCGACTTTAAAACCGGCCGGAGCTTATGACCATCTACAATATGTACGGTTGATAAGTACAGAAGGGGGAAGTAGTAAATTCTGGGAAGTTGCAGTTGATCAACAAAAACTGGTTGTTCGTTTTGGAAAAATCGGGACCAGGGGTCAGACCCAAATTAAAACATTTGAAGACGAGGATAGGGCCGTTAAAGAGAAAGAAAAAATGATCCGCGAAAAATTATCAAAAGGTTATACAAATAGTTAATTCCGGTTACGTGATGGTGTCAGAATTTTTACAAAATCATTCATTCAAGTGGGTTTGCATTTTTATGATTTTATAAAGCCGAAAAATTTTCAACCTGAGCTTAAACGAAAAATTTGAGTAACCGGAACGTTACAACAGGATTCTCGAATAGTTTGCGTATGCTGCTTCCCATGATCTGAAAGTACCACTTCGTCAGGTCCAGGTATTTCCCGGATACCTGGATTTTCCAGATGTTTATCCGCCTGCACAGTAAAACTGCCTTCAGCGGAACAGGCATTGGTTTATCGATCGCTAAAAAAGTAGTATAAAATCATGGAGGTACAATTACTGCGGAAAGTCAACCGGGTATGGGAACTACCTTCCGGGTGCAGCTACCTTGCTAAAAAAACCTGGCAGGTTTAAGACCTGCCAGGTTCACATTACCGGCGAAGATGGAAATCGGCTGATTTTAAAGTTTTTTGGAACCCCCAACCTGGGAGGTCTAAGACCTCTCAGGTTGGCATTTTTTAGCCTGTAGACAGCCCGACGACCAGCAAAAATTGGGTTTATGGGCTACCCCCCAACCTGGCAGGTTTAAGACCTGCCAGGTCTACCAGACAAAAGTCGCCACAGAACCGGCCTGCAAAGACGCCACAAACCATTTACCGTTGTATTTGACATTGAAGAGCTCAGTATTTGAGCCATCGTTTTCGACCACTAAAACTTTTTTGCCATCAGGAGTTTTAAACGCAACGTTCTGAAGATTTCCGGTAACGGTGCTGGATATGCGGATGGATCCGGGTGGAACAAATTTGGAAACGTGAGCAATGATATAGTAAGCCACGTTTTTGGTGTAAGCTGAACCGGATTCAACGGTGATAGCTCCTTTACAAACGGTACAACCACCTGGTGTGTGTGGACCGAATGCCGCATTATTCGCGAGGTTCCATTCGAGCGCATTACGGCTCCAGTTTCTCATAGAACCAATGATTACATTTTTCAGGTGCCACTTTAAATCGCCACCAAAATTTCCATTCGATGCTGTATACTGCTCTGTGAAATATACTGCCTTGTCAGGATGTACTGCACGAACAGCTGAGAGTGCGCTGATATCGCCTGCGTACAAATGGAATGCCGATCCGTTAATGAAAGCTTTCGCAGCATTATCGTTTAAAATCGAGATCGGATATTCTGGTTTGTCGCAATTATGATCGTAGATGATGATTTTGGTGAAAATATTTGCTGCCTGAAATGCGGGTCCCAGATTGTTTTTTATGAAGTCTGCCTGTTGTGCAGCTGTCATCAAAAGGCTTGGATTGTTTCCCGGGTGCAACGGTTCGTTCTGCGGGGTAATCGCATCGATGGTGATACCTTCTGCTTTCATCGCGTTGATGTACTTCACAAAATACTGAGCATATACTCCCTGGTACTGTGTCTTTAAACTGCCACCGATAAAACTTCCATTGTCTTTCATCCATACCGGTGGTGTCCATGGAGTTGCAAGAATTTTTATCGATGGATTAATCTCTAGAATCTTTTTAAGGATCGGGAGGAGATGTTCTTTGTCGGGTTGCAGGCTGAACTTATCCAGGTTGATATCTGTTTCGCCGGCAGGAACATCATCATAAGTAAAAGGAGCAGAACTCAGATCGGATGCGCCTATGCTTATGCGTAAGTAACTTACACCGATCGAATTTGCCGCTGATCCAAAAAGATCTTCGAGTAATTCGATTCGTTTGTCTGCAGTAAGAGAATTGATTACCTCTGCGCTACCACCGGTTAATGTATATCCGAATCCATCGATGGTTTGAAATTTTGAATTCTCATCTACTTCAATCGTTGGATATTGATTAACCGTTGTTCTGAATGCGAGGATATCTGTTTGTTTTTTCAGTTTAACAGTCTCATCACCTTTCGTTAGCCAGAAATCAACTTCGTTGGTAAGCGGCGGATCTGGTGGCCCCGGTGGTGGCGGATCAGATTTTTGTCCGCAACTCAGTAAAGTAAATGTCAGTAGGGTGGTAATGAAAAATCGTTTCACAGGTGCTGATATTTTTTTTCTCAGTTTCATAATGATGTTCAATATCTACTCTCCACTATTGATTAGAATATACACGGACATAATCCACTTCCATCGTCGCAGGGAACACATTTTCGTCAAGACCTTTCATACCGCCCAGGTTTCCACCGACTGCAATATTCAGAACAAGGTAAAAAGGAAAATCAAAAGGCCATTCCGAAATGGTTTTATGCTCGTTTGCAAAATGATTGAATACTTTTCCATCCAGTAAAAAGTCCATTTTTTCAGGTGTCCACTCTATTGAGTACACGTGAAAACTTCCATATGGATCTTTGATGAACGCCTTCTTTGTTTTCTGAGTCCCGATCACATGGTTATAACTTTTGGTATGAACCGTACCAAAGATGGAATCTTTTTCAAAACCAACATGTTCCATAATGTCTATCTCTCCACATTCCGGCCAGTCTACTGTGTTTATATTGTTTCCCAGCATCCAGATGGCGGGCCACAATCCACGACCTGGTGGAAGTTTTGCGCGGATCTCAATTTTACCATAGGTGAAACCAGCTTTTCCTCTCGTGATGAGCCGGGCGGAGGTGTATTGTTTTCCGTCCTTTTCTTCTTTAATCGCATTAATCTTCAATGTACCATTGCTTACCTGTACATTTTTTGGAGATGCTTCGGTATAGTATTGCAGTTCGTTGTTGCCCCAGCCATGACCGCCTGTATCATAGGTCCATTTGCCGCTGTCGGGCATACCATTATAATTGAATTCTTCACTCCAGGTCAGTTTCCACTTTTTCTTTTTCTTATTTTTTTTGGAAGGGTCTGAACCTGCAAATAACATAGCAGGCATTAATAAAAATAATATCAATCGCATAGCAATCGTTTTATCAAACCGGTTTTCAAAAGAGCATTAATTACTGCTGAAATACGCGTACATAATCAACAAACATTCTTTGCGGGAACGGTGTGTTTGCATCAGGAGGCCCGGGCCAGTTGCCACCTACAGCTACATTGAAAATGAAAAACTGCGGGGCATTGAATGGATAATTAGCGGGATCAACATCGGCTTTTGTGATCACGAGAAAAAGATTATCATCCACCAGCCATTCAATGGAATTTTCCTTCCAGATGATACTGAAAACATGGAACTCTTTTGAAAAGTCTCCGGAGTTCAGGTTGTATTCTTTGCCTTTGGATGTGTTTGTTCCATTCACCGGTTTCCAATGCAAAGTACCATGCGTTCTTGCGGGGTAAGTGCCTACCAGTTCCATGATATCGATTTCTCCACAGGCGGGCCAGGAAACGGTATTGATATTTGCGCCGAGCATCCAGAGTGCAGGCCAGATTCCTTTACCAACAGGCAACTTCGCGCGGATATCTATGCGACCGAAAGTGAATTGTTTTTTATTCTGCGTAGTGAGCCTTGCAGAAGTGAACTCAAAACCGCTTACTGTTTCTTTGCGTGCTTCAATGATGAGATTGCCGTTGGAAAGAAAACTGTTTTTGTGGCTGTTGGTGTAATATTCCAGTTCGTTATTTCCCCATCCATTGCTGCCATTTCCTGATTCATAATTCCAGAAGCTCTGGTCAAGGAGATTGCCAGCAAATTCATCATTCCAGACCCTGGTATAACCTGGGTAGTCTAACGGTGTGCTATAGCCGGCATTATCCGTGGTAAGATTTGTACCATTTTCGGTAACAATTATCCCTGTTGCAGAATTCACGCCGATGGCACCAGCTTTTGCATTACTGAGCTGTACCTGGAACTCAAGATTTTTGCCGCGGTTATTATTCGGGTCGCCTGCAATATTTACTTCAATCTCCTTTTGTACCTGGTTAGCCGGAATAGTAATTGTTCCATTTGCCATAGTAAAATCAGCTGGTGCTTTTGCTGTTCCCTCGGCCAATTGATAATCTACGGAAACAGGAACTGTGGTTGTCTTATTGAGGGAAACTACAAAACGCAAAATGCCTGGTGATGTAGTTCTTTCAACACTCGATCCTTCCACTTTAATTACAGGTACTACGGGTGGCGGAAGATCTTCATCTTTCTTACAGTTCAACAGTAAAAAGCAAAATCCGCTGGTGAACAAAAACAGGTAAAGGTTTTTTTTCTTCATCTGGGATGATTATTGTTCAGGATAAATTAATCAGGAATTATTGACCGTAGAAAAATCAGGAGAGAAAATAAGGCACAGGGCAAAAATGCCCCGCGCCTTTGCTTACTGCTTGCAACGAAACGAATATTCGGATAAATCCTAGTCAGCTTTTAATTTCAGGTACCAGGCGTTGCCGGTTTCTGTTCCCTGAGCCCTGAGATACAACTCGTCTTCGGTGATGGAAAGAATCTCATATTCTTTCAACAATGCGCCATACCCGATAAATGTTGTGTTACCTCCCAACAGGATTGCGGTCTTCGTTGAAGGGGTTGAAGCCGCAATACCTGAACCGGAAGGCACAAATGAAAATGAAGATGTACCACCGGAATATGCGTAACAAGCCTCATCACCTGACGCAGGAATACCCGGAAGACCTCCTGCCAGTGAACCTGTTTTTGTAAATGCACCATCCGGTGTTTTAGATTCCATAGAGAATGTTCCGTTTGCCTGTTTGGTGAAAGTGAATGTTGCTGTGTAAAAGCAATTGCAGCATCCTACTTTTTCATTTGGGTTTGCTGACCACCATTCAGGGGTAACCGAAGTTGAACTCCACGGACCAACTCCAAAATGGGCAGGGATATCTTTATTTACTCTCCAAACCTTTGAAGAACCACCGGTCAGGTAATCGACTACAGAAGCATCAGGTGTAAAGTCACTTCTCACCTGGATGTCTTTTGTTACTGTTGTTGGCGTAGCGCCCGGGCCGTAGGCAACAACAGTGATGCGATAAGTGTTCACTCCAATTGAAGTGTACTTACGGGTTGTTTTACCTGTGGGTAGAAATTCAAGCGCAATTCCATCCGCAGCATTGTAGTCGATTTTATAGGAAAGAACATTGCTGCCAGTGAGCTCAATAATTACATCGCCGGAACCATCACCATCCGGATGTGTTGCATCCTGGCCGACAATAGTTGTATTGATGGCCACATTGGAAGGAGCAGTGAGGTCGCCCATTTTATAATCCTGTTTGTCGCAGCTGAAAATCACCAAAGCGATCATCAACAGTGCTGAACAATATTTTATGAATCGTGTCATGGTAATAAATTGTTTAATTGGTTTGTCTGAAATTGTCCAGGTAGATTACAGAATTCACACCGCCTGCACCCTCACCGGTTACATCATCAGCGAACCTGAGTACCAGCTGCGGGAATTTTGCATTACCAGGAATTGCCGCGATATCACTGAAATCAAAGGTGAGTTCTTCCCATTGACCGGATTTTGTGATTGCGGTTTTCTTAACAGCAATTCCATTGTCAATAGGTCCCCACTCGAGTTCAACATTCAGTTTCTTACCGATCAAAGCGGGATCAGGGTTGTATACCATCACTTTTATTACCTTGCCCTGTGCCATGTCAATGGGCGTATTCAGCGGACTGTAGGTACCACTCCAGTTTTCCCACCCGCGGGTGAATTTTCCAACTTTATCGCTTGTGTTAATTCCAGTTTTACTTGGATTATCAACCGTTGCAAATTGCTGGCCTCCGCCGAACGTGCCAAAGAAATAATTGATTGTGCTTTCATCAAAACTGATTGGCAAACCAAATGCATCATAGATAACTACCGGTGTTGTTTTTTCTGATTTCGCAGCACCACCGCTTAATGCTACCACTTTCACGTCGTAGGTTCCTGCGGTTGCATAATCGTGAGAAACTTCAGCACCCGCGGCTAGCGGTGTTCCTGCTTCGTTTGCAACATCACCGAAGTAGACCAGGTATGATGCTGCATAAAGCGCATCAGCTTTCACTTTGATGTTATGAACGTTTGTTGTTGTAGTGACATTTATATTCTCTGGTGCGCGGTAAGTCACCTGCAAAGGATAATCTGCAGAAGATTCCTCTCCAGACATACTTTTTGAAACTATCGTTACGGTATAATTTCCTTCAGGATAAGCATGCGTTGCACTATTACCCGGGCTAACAGTTGCAGATGCATCCGCCCCTGTTCCATGTCCGAAATTCACGATATATGATGTAGCGCCTTCACCTGTGGGAGTAATGGTTACTCTTCCGGAATTGTCATTTGTTATATCAAAGACTTTGTTGTTGTTATTGGTCTTAGCGGACTTCAGAAATGAAAGGTCGTCATCAATACCTTCTTTCTGACAACCCGCACCTGCCAGCAAAGCCGTTAAACTGAATATGATTGTTATTTTCTTCATGTTCTAAGGGTTTATTGGTAGTTAGGATTCTGAACAAGTTTGGTACCCTGCAACTCACGGAAAGGAATCGGGAAGATCTCGCTTTTGCCAGCGGTAAATCCCCTGCTTCCCAATGCTGCCGGTGCATCACCCCACCGAACAAGGTCAAAGAAACGATGTCCTTCACCTGCGAGTTCGAGTCTGCGTTCAGTTTTAATCGCGCTCAGTGAAACAGGAACTGACCCCAATCCAACTCTTGCCCGTACGGCATTGAGAAGCGCCTGCGCCCTTGCACCTGTTCCACCCAATGCTTCTGCTTCCATCAGGTAAGTATCCGCAAGACGAATGATATAATCGTTCTGCTGATAGTTCAATTCAACTGAACCCCCACCAGAAGTGATGTCTGAACGACGTGGAATGAACTTGTTCAGGAAGTAACCTGTGTTCTGGTACCCTTCAATATAATCCGCCTGACCAGCAGCTTTAAGTGCTTTCATATCGAGAACGGTTGACGCAAAACGCGGATCACTTTTCAGCAGATCATACAATTCCTGTGTGATTACATTGAAGCTCCATCCTGATGGTATATCAGGTGCAGGTGAACCAGCAGGCCTTGAATAACTTCTTGGTCCCACCATCTGGTTAACGGTATTTCCTTCATCAGCACCTGAACCCCAGAAACCCCAGTCAGAGTTTGCTTTGTTTGTGTGCGTTGCTTCGAGGATGGATTCGCTGTTGAACTTGTTGGTGAAAACCCAGAGATCAGAAAAATTAGTCAGTAAGCGTTTACCTGCAGCAGTAGTTTGTCCGGGAGTTCCGTTTACCTCTGCAAGTATGGCTGCTGCTTCAGCATTTTTCTTTTCATATAAATACACTTTACCCAGCATGGCCTGGCCGGCAACTTTTGTCAATCGGCCAGCTTCAGTTTCCAGGGTAATAGTTGTTGGTAAAACAGCTATGGCTTCTGTAAGATCTTTTTCGATCTGCGCATAAATTGCTTCAGGACTGGTTTGTTCAACATCATACATGTTGCCGGTTGTCAAGGGCTCCAGCAGTAATGGAATGTTTTTGAACATGCGTACAAGGTTGAAGTAGTAAATCGCACGAAGTGCTTTTGCTTCAGCTTCATACCTTGCTTTTGTTGCAGCGTCCATACTGATCGCGCCTATGCGTGACAGTAACATGTTTGCACGATAAATACCCTGGTAGTGATCATTCCAGAAACTACCGGGCATGATGTTGGAATTGAGGGTATAGTTTGAAAAACCCTGGATACCCGCACCATCAGATGCACCACCACCACCAGCGAAATGATCATCAGAACCTGCGTTCATCATCGTGATCATGTTTTCAAATCCGCCAGCGTTTTTGCGCAATACATCATAAACACCCACCAGAGCATCATAAGCCTGGCCGGCAGTTGAATAATAGTTTTCAGAAAGAAATTGCCCGCGCGGTTCCACGGTAACAAAATCCTTACCGCAGGATGCCAGCAACAGTGAGAATGCTATAGCAGGCAGTGAATATTTTCTTATATGTTTCATATGAGAATGTTGAAAGAATTAAAATTGAATTTGGAGACCACCAAGAATTGAACGCGCCTGTGGATACTGACCTTTGTCAATACCATAAACACCACCACCAACTTCAGGATCATATCCGGAGTAATTGGTGAAAGTCAGCAGGTTCTCTCCGGTAATATAGAAACGAAGCCTCGATACAGGGATATTTCCAAACAGTTGTCTTGGCAACGTATAACCGATGGTAACCAGTTTTATTCTCAGGTAATCACCTTTTTCAAGATAGAAATCAGACATATTGCTGAAGTTTCCATTAGGATCGTTCAACACCAGTCTTGGATAATCATTTGAAGTGCCTTCACCATGCCAGCGACTCATCGCTTTATCGGTGTAGTTTGAATTGAGGATGTCGAGACGACGGAGGCCCTGGAAAATTTTAGCACCAGCAGCACCCTGCGTGAATACCATCAGATCAAATCCTTTGTATTCAGCATTCAATGTAAGGCCATAGGTCCATTTCGGAAGATTGGTACCGAGATTGGTTTTATCATCTTCATTGATAACACCATCATTATTCATATCTGTCCAACGGAAATCACCAGGACGTGCATTTGGCTGAAGCAATTGTCCGCTTGGATTTTTGTAAGCATTAACTTCTGACTCGTTCTGAAAGATGCCATTGGTTTTGTAACCATAGAAAGCATTGTAAGACCAACCAGTGCGGATCTGTGTAACATTACCCATGGACTGAAAACCTGCCTCTCCAGGAATGAAATCGGCATCAGAGGAAATATAAGTCACTTCATTTTTCAGGTAGGTTACGTTACCATTTGCTGAAAAGTTTACATCACCAAAACGTTTGCGGTATCCAAGTTCAACTTCAACACCCATGTTCTGCATGTCAGCAATGTTATCCCATGGCAATTCAGGTACACCTACATAACCAGGAATATTTACAGTCCTCAGAATTCCCGATGTTTTCTTCTTGAATAAATTCACTGTAAGATTCAGGTTGCTGTAAAGAACCGCATCAAAACCAATGTCTGATGATCTTGTTTCTTCCCAACGAAGATTCGGGTTATCAAGTGTTCTTGGTGAGTAACCTGTGGTAACATCAGCGCCGCTTCCGATAGCATAATTATAACCACCACCAACAGTTGCGAGATACCTGAAATCAGCAAGGTTATCACTACCAACAACACCATAGCTTCCTCTCAGTTTCAGAGAAGTCACTACATCATTTTCGGGCCAGAAATTTTCTTTACTGATATTCCATCCCAATGACATGGATGGGAACACACCAAATTTATTGCTGCTGCCAAAACGGGAAGAACCATCACGGCGAACAATACCTGTAAACAAATATTTATCCTGGTAGCTATAGTTTGCGCGTGCAAACAAAGAAGAAAGTTTGTGCTCTACAGCATCATAAGCACCTGATGTGCGGCTGGTCTGCGGAATGTCGAAACCAAATGACGCATCCTGCCACCTGGTGATCGGAAGATTGAATAATGTAAGACCAGAACCACCACCAATATTTTCAACATATGCACCCTGACCTAAGAGTATAGTGAAGCTGTGATCCTTGATTGATTTGCTGTAGGTGAGTGTATTCTCAATATTCCAGTTGAAACCTTTGTTTTCGCTTTTACCGTAATTATTCTGACTAACAACATTTGTTGCATTCAGATAGAACACCGGCGTAAAGCCTTGTCCGCCCCAGTACGCCATTTTCGCACCCACTGTCGAACGGAATTTAAGTTCTGGGAGAATGTTTACTTCCAGGTAAGCATTTCCAACGAAATCATCGGACCAGTTATAACCGCCTAAACGTGTCTGGATATAAGCCAGCGGGTTTGTCATTTCCTGGCCAACGATAGATGAAATACCATAAGGATTTCCAAATGGATCACGGATAACAGGGTTTACACTATAGGGGGCAGAATTTGCTTCAATCGGATCAGTGATCACCAGTTTGGTGATCGGATCCAGGTTGATAGCAGAGCTGAGCGGACCGCCATACTCACTGTTGGTGTTACCAAGTCCGGTGCTTTTCTGGTGAGTATAACCTAAAGTCTGCCCGAATGTGAAGATCTTAGAAATCTTATGTGTTGAGTTCAAGCGAACGTTGAACTTTTTGTAATTGGAAATTTCTGTAGCAACGATACCATCCTGCTCCTGCAAGCCTGCAGAGAGATAGAAAGTTGATCTTTCATTACCACCACTCATGCTCACCTCGCCGAGGTAACGCATTGCGCTGTTGTTGAATATCGCATCCTGCCAATCGGTTCCTTTTCCTAAGGAAGCGACATCCGGATAAAGAACATTGCCACCGGAAGCAACCGATCTTTCGTTCATCAGTGTTGCATATTGGGTAGCATTCAGTAAATTCATTCTTTTGGCCGGAGCAGACTGACCATAAAATCCGTTGAAGCTCACGTTGATTTTACCAGCGCGACCTTTTTTAGTGGTTACCAGGATAACACCTGCAGCAGCACGTGTACCGTAAATCGCCGAAGATGCAGCGTCTTTCAAAACCTCAATGGATTCGATATCCGACTGATTAAGGAAGCCAATACCACCGGCATCAACTACCACACCGTCAACTACCCAAAGTGGGTTGTTGTTACCGGCACCGAATGTCGTGATACCACGAACACGGATGGTTGAAGTTGAGCCAGGCTGTCCGGAATTCTGGAGAATGGTAACACCGGAAACACGACCCTGTAAAGCTTGTTCGATACGTCCGTTCGGGACATTTTCCAGGTCTTTTGCTTTAACACTGGAGATCGCACCGGTAACCAGACTTTTTTTCTGTGTTCCATAACCTACAACCACCACCTCATCAAGCCGGGCAGCTGCGGTTCTTTGCAAGGCAATCGATGAGAGGTTACCGGAAACCGAGATCTCGGTTGTTTGATAACCTGCAGAACTGATAACTAAGGTTTGCGCCGATGCCGGCACGGATAAAGTAAACTCGCCCTTTTCATTTGTTGTGGTACCAACAGAAGAATTCTTGACCATTACTGATGCGCCTGGAAGGCCAGCAGAATTTTCGTCAAGTACTCTTCCGGAAATGGTTTTTTGACTTTGAGCCCACGACAATGTGGAAAAGAGGAGGAGTAGGGGGAGTAGTACCCTCCTTAAGAGTCCTTTCATATGCAAGTAGTTTTAAATTAAGCGAGGCAAAAAATAAATAAGCAAGTACAAAAATACCCGCACATACCTCGTACATTGAAATGAAAGTCTACATCTTTACTACATCAGAAAAACTTAAACTTTTGATTAACAATGTTTTTTAACTACATCTTTACTACATCATAGCAATGTTTACCTTTACTTTTTATGAAAACCTGGATTTCGGCTTGTTTGATTTTGCTTGCTTCGCTAACCGGCCGGGGCCAGAATACTATCGGCTTACCACAGATCCTCAACTTCACTAATAACAGTCATTTCCAGGGAGGCACACAGAGCTGGGATGTGCGGCAGGACTCATCCGGCCGGATGTATTTCGCAAACAATGAAGGTCTTCTTGTTTATGATGGCAATTACTGGAAGCTATATCCCCAACCAAACCGGAGTATTCTCAGATCGCTGGCTATAGACGGCAACAGGATTTATGCGGGAGGACAGGATGAGTTAGGTTATTTTTCACCTGATGTACAGGGTATTTTGAAGTATACATCACTAAAAAAGCTCATTCCTGAGAAATACAACTCCTTTACTGATGTCTGGGATATCGAAGTATTTGGTCGTTCTGCTTTTTTCAGAACATGGGACCGGATTTTTGAATTGAAAGATGGGGTGATCCAGAATTATCCGGCGACCAATGGATGGCAGATCATGAAGAAAACCGGAAATAAACTGATAGCCCAGGATAAAACGCTCGGTCTCATGGAATTTGTTTCCAACCAATGGCAGCCACTTGATGGAACCCCAACTCCAATTCCTTTTGAGATCACCGGGATTGTCGCTTTAAGTAATGATAGTATACTGATCAGTTCTCCGAACGATGGCCTGTATCTGTATTATAAGGGAACTTTGATCCGGAAGAAAACCGATGCGGATAATCTTTTTATCCACGGACATATCTATTGTTTCGATCAGATCAACGCGGGCGAATTTGTAGTGGGCACAACATCACAGGGCTGTATAATTATAAATGAAGCTGGTCAGCTGGTACAACAAATTTCACGTTCGGAAGGATTGCAGAACAACAATATCCTCTCTGTTTTTCTGGACAGGGAAAACAATCTATGGGCGGGACTTGATAATGGGATCAGCTTTATCGCTTATAACTCATCTATTAAATACATCAAACCATCGAAACCCGATGAGCTCGCCGGTTACTCGTCGCGGGTTTTTGAAAACAAACTGTATATCGCAACTTCTGATGGAGCTTATTTTGCGCCACTGGCGGGAGTTGCAAAAGACCTGAGTTTTTCCAAAGGCGATTTTCAAAAATTGAAGAACAGCAGCGGACAGGCCTGGCGATTGGACGAAGTCAATCAGCAACTTTTGCTGGGTCATCATAATGGAAGTTATCTTGTTCATGACAACACTGCGGAAAGACTAACCGATAATGCCGGTGCCTGGCTTTTTATGCCGATCACCCGGATTTCGCCAGCTAAAAACATTCTCGCCGGAACCTATGCTGGTCTCACCATGATCGAGTTTGGTGATAATAAACAATTCATCAACCGCGGTGAGATCAGGGGAATGTACGAATCGCTAAGGTTTATGGCGATGGATAACAATGGCATTATCTGGGCATCACATCCATATCGAGGAGTTTACAGAATTACACTTTCTGAAGATCAGCATTCTTACAGTTATGAGCTTTTTACAGAAAAAGATGGACTGCCCTCCACTTTCAGAAATAATGTGTTCCGGATAAAAAACAGGGTTGTGTTTGCTACTGAAGAAGGGGTGTATGAGTTTGATGCATCAACAAAAAAATTTATAAAATCACCGCTACTGTTTGATCGGTTTGGTACAATTGTTCTGCAATACCTGAATGAAGATGCAAACGGTAACATCTGGTTTTGTTCAGGAAAAAAAATTGGTGTTCTGAATTTTCCAGGAAAAACAAAAACACCTCAACTCACTTATTTCCCGGAATTAACGGGCAAAATATTGTCGGGTTTTGAAAACATCTATCCTTATAATGATGAAAATGTTTTCATCGCTTCCAACACAGGAATTATTCACCTGAATTACAGTAAGTATATAAGAGCGAAGACAAAACCAGAAATATTAATAACACAGGTCAGGAGTTCAGGAAAAACTGACAGCCTGATTTTTGGAGGATACTTTGCCGTTGGTAAAGACAGTACGGAACAGGCAGAACCTGATCATATACCCGATTTTCCTATCAGCAATAATTCTTTTCATTTTGAATTCAGTTCGCCTTCATTTGGGTTACAGAGTAATATCGAGTACCGGTACCAGTTAGAAGGATACGACCCCGGCTGGTCAGCACCCACATCAAAAACTGAAAAGGAGTATACCAATCTGCCGGAAGGGACTTATACTTTTATGGTGAAGGCATTTGATAACCTGGGTAATGAATCCAAGACGATAAGTTACCACTTTATGATTAATCCGTCTTGGTATAAAACAGTTTGGGCCTACCTTGGATATCTATTGATTGCTTTCGGAATATTCTATGTTTTATATCAGTGGCAAACAAAAAAGTTTCAGCAGCAACAATTAAAATTTCAGGAAGAACAGGCACGTCTTATTTATATACACCAGTTGGAAAAAGAGAAAAATGAAAAAGAGATCATTCAACTACAGAATGAAAAACTGGTAAATGAAATGATCTATAAGAATAAAGAACTCGCAGACGTCAGTATGCACCTGGTGGAAAGAAGTGATGCGCTTGTGAAAGTGAAAGATGAATTACAACGTCTGCATAAAAAAACAGGCGGTGATCATGATGTAAAGAGGGCGATCCAGCTGGTGAATGAAATTGAAAAAAACAATTCCAGCTGGGAACAGTTTGCCGCACATTTCGATGAAATAAACAATGATTTTATCAAAACATTGAAATCAAAATTTCCAAATCTCACCACTACAGATCTTAAAGTTTGTACATATCTGCAATTGAAACTTACTTCCAAAGAAATTGCCCAGTTGATGAACATCTCTGTTCGCGGTGTTGAGATCAGCAGGTACAGGCTCAGAAAAAAGCTACAGCTGAAGACAGAACAAACTTTGAATGATTTTCTCAACGGGATTCATGCAGAAGGCGGGTTCAACGGAGTTCAATAAAAAGAATTTCCCATCGCTCAGTTTCGAATATTTCAAACTCGTTGACACCAATGGTACAGGTGCTTTCCTTTTCAAGATGCAGGCCGATTTCAATAGAATAGATGGAAATATCGGGCAGATCTTCACCCAGCTTTCACAAACGCTGTGCTTCTGGAAACCAAAATTAAATGTGTACCTGAATTACAGTGGAGGACTGGGGATTACGCTAACAGGTTTTGGTTTCAATATCGCCAATGCTTACGGCATAGGATTGTCATATCCTTTTGAATGGAAAGGTGCCTGGATGTCAGCAAATATTTCCGTGAGGTACAATGCGTTTGACAAACCCAGTTATGATCCGCAATTCACTTTTTATTTTGGCCGGGGATTATATGACTGGAAATTTTTTACGGCAGGAAGTTTCGTATTCTGGACTGAAAACAAAAACAAAGGCGATATGCCGATGTTATCGGGTAAAAAATTTGCATTTTTTGGCGATCCGCAATTCTGGTGGAATATTAAAAAAAGATGGTCGGTTGGAACAAGGGCCAATGTATTTTATAATTTGATTGAAAAGGATGCAATGAAAATTTATACCACGCTTGGTGTGAAATACCAGTTTTAGGTCTTGTCGTGATCTAACATCGACGCAATACTCTGACAATTTTTTACAGCATACCGGAAATTAACATACCAGTTGTAGAATCTGATCTACGGGTGGAAATTTTGCCACGGTTTCCACAATTTCGATGTAAAAGTTCGGCCAATTTTTAAATATCAGCCCTGGTATTAGCTGTTGCGGCATATATTTTATGTGCTGTGTATTACTCAAATACCCGGTGCATATGAATTTGAAAAAAAATACCAAAACTACAGGAGAGCTTCTTCGTAAAACCCCTTCTGGTATACAAGGCCTGGATGAAATTACCGAAGGAGGGCTTCCCTTAGGACGACCAACGCTCGTTTGTGGCGCTGCAGGTGCCGGTAAAACCTTGTTTGGAGTTGGCTTTATAGTGCATGGAGCAATGGACTACAACGAGCCTGGTGTAATTATCAGTTTTGAAGAGAGAGCGGAGGAATTGGAAACAAATGTAGCATCGTTGGGCTTTGATCTGAAAAAGTTGCAGAAAGAGAAGAAGATCTTTATTGATCATGTACATGTTCAACGGAATGAAATTGAAGAAACGGGTGAATATGACCTTGACGGATTGTTTATTCGACTTCAACATGCCATAGATACTGTCGGTGCAAAACGGGTGATGCTCGACACGATTGAAAATCTTTTCGGCGGTTTGACGAACGACGGAATACTAAGGGCGGAACTGAGGCGATTGTTTAACTGGCTGAAACAAATCGGTGCCACTACAATTATTACAGCTGAAAAAGGTGATGGCACTTTAACAAGGCAGGGCCTCGAGGAATATGTTTCAGATTGTGTGATCCTGCTGGATCATCGTGTAGAAAATCAGATTTCAACACGAAGGTTAAGGGTGGTTAAATACCGGGGCTCGATTCATGGAACAAATGAATATCCCTTCCTGATAGATGAAAATGGTATATCTGTTTTACCGGTTACTTCTCTCAGGCTTGAAAATAAAGTATCCACACAGCGGGTCTCATCAGGCATACCCGAACTTGACGAAATGCTGGGAGGAAAAGGTTTTTACAAGGGAAGTTCTATTCTTGTTTCCGGTACAGCCGGCACAGGGAAAACAAGTATTGTTGCCACTACTGTTAACGCGGCCTGTAACAGAAATGAACGCTGTTTATTTTTTGCATTTGAAGAATCTCCGCAGCAGATCATCAGGAATATGAGGTCTATTGGGCTGGATCTTCAAAAACATGTAGATGCCGGCTTACTTGTCTTCAGTGCGACGCGACCTACTGTGTATGGTCTTGAGATGCACCTTGTCAACATGCATAAGAAAATCCAGGAATACAATCCAAAGCTGGTGATTGTAGACCCGATCAGTAATCTCCTCACTACCGGAATATTGGGCGACGTAAAATTATTTTTGATGCGCCTGCTCGATTACCTGCAATCCAAAGGCATTACCGGTATGTTCACTGCATTGAATCTGAATTCTGTTATTACTGAGAAAAGTGATGAAGGAGTATCATCTCTTGTGGATGCCTGGATAACAGTAAAGGATATAGAAACTAATGGAGAACGTAATAAAGGTTTGTACATAATGAAGTCGCGCGGTATGAAACATTCCAACCGCATACGTGAATTTGTGATAACCGATGAAGGCCTGACACTGGTGGATGTTTTTATCGGTCCCGAAGGCGTCCTCACCGGAAGCGCACGCGAGTCGCAGGAATTGTTAAATGAAACTGGAAGCGAATTGCGAGGTTACGCATTGAGCAGAAATAACAAGGCGATAGATCGAAAACGTAAAGTGCTCGAATCAAAGATTGCTGCTCTAAACGAAGAGTTTGACTCAGTCAGGGACGACCTGAATCGTGTTTATATCGAAGAGGATCTTAAAAAGGATGTGCTGGAAAAGGCCCGTAAAAAGTTAATACAAAAAAGAAAAGATAATGGTAAAAACAAATAAAAAAAAGGCTGTGAAAAAATCGTCTCCAGCAGCGGAACGGTGGGAACTTCGGCTATACATTGCCGGGAACACGCCGAAGTCGATGACGGCCCTGGAGAATCTGAAAAGATATTGTGAGGAACATCTGCGGGGGTTGTACTCACTGGAAGTTATTGACCTTTTGATACAACCGCAGTTGGCAGCAGGAGATCAGATACTCGCGATTCCTACCCTGGTTCGCAAAGTGCCCGTTCCAATACGGAAAATTATCGGGGATCTTTCAAACGAGGAGAGAGTATTGGTTGGCCTTAATCTCAGGCCACTTAAAAAATAAAAATGAAAAAAAAACCACTGCACCCCGATTCAGAAAAATCTTTAACAGCAGATATTTTTGTGTTTATACTTTTTATAACAGGTGCATCACCACATTCAACCACGGCAATCATCAACCTGAAAAACATATGTGACAAATATCTGAAAGGAAGATATAAATACCAGGTAGTAGATGTTTATCAGCAACCGACCATTGCAAAAGACGAACAGCTCGTGGCTCTTCCATTGTTGATTAAAAAAGCACCTCTGCCTGAACGGAGATGCATAGGCGATTTATCAGATACCAGAAAGGTATTGCAAATGCTGGGCATATATGCAGAATCATAAAAGTGAAAAGATCAGTTTTAAAGAGGAGATGGAGGAACTCCGCCATCAGTTATTTGAAGCCAGGGAAACCATTGAAGCAATTCGTTTGGGTATGATTGACGCAATAGTTGTTGAAAGTGACACAGGTAATGCGCTTTATACTTTGAAGTCTGCCGATCTGGCTTATAGGGTATTTATTGAGCAAATGACTGAAGGTGCACTTACAATCAATAATGAAGGGCTGATACTTTATTGTAACTCGCAGTTTGCGGAAATGGTGCAGTTTCCTTTGAATAACATCATTGGAAGTTCTTTGTTTGATTTTATAAGTCCTGAAGACCTGGATGTTTTCAGGAATATTCTTGAAACAAGCTGGACTGCGCCTGCGAAAACTGAGCTCATGCTTAAGGCAGGCAATGATAAAACGCCGGTTCAGATATCTTTGGCTGCACTTCGGCTTGAAACAACTACCGCCCTTAGTGTAATCGTTAATAACCTTTCTGCCCAGAAAAAAGCGCAGAAGGAATTGGAGAATGCAAATACTCAACTCGGTAAAATCAACCGTGATCTGGAAGTAAGCAATAGAGATCTGCAGCAGTTCGCTTCTGTAGCTTCGCATGATTTGCAGGAACCATTGAGAAAGATTCAGGTTTTCTCGAAATTGTTACTTGAAAAATATAACCAGGATCTTACGGCGGAAGGGAAAAAGTACATCGGTAAAATCATTGAATCGGCAGGCAGGATGAAATCGCTCGTAGTCGATGTACTGAATTATTCAAAACTTTCTGCACGTGAACAGGAAATAAAACAGGTGAACATACGGGAAGTTCTCGGAGAACTACTTGAAGATTTCGAACTTATCATCCAGGAAAAAAAGGCAGAAATTAGAATTGCAGACTTACCGGTACTGGATGCCAACCGAGGTCAGATCAGACAGGTACTTCAGAATGTAATTTCAAACGCATTGAAATTTGCAAAAAAAGGAATGCCCCCGGTTATTGATATTCATTCCCGCAGACTTGCCAGCAAAAGCTTTGAAAGCCCGGAAAAGAAAGATGGTCCTTATTGCCTCATCAGTATCAGGGATGAAGGGATAGGCTTTGATAAGAAATATGGTAAACATATCTTTGAATTGTTTGAGCGTCTGCATTCTAAAGATGCTTATGAAGGAACCGGCATCGGACTTGCTATTACAAAGAAAATAGTTGAAAAACATAACGGCCTTGTAGCAGCGAGAAGTAACCCGGGGCAGGGAGCAGAATTTCTTCTCCTCCTGCCGTTAAAACAGGAATGAATTGAATAAAGACATGCGTAAAAAAATTTTACTGGCTGAGGATGATCCCGATGACCAGGAATTATTCTTTGAATTCCTTTCAGATAGAACAGATATTGATTTATTACCGCCTGTTGAAAATGGCGAAGTTTTGCTGGAACGTCTCCGCCAGGCTTCAGGAAACATCGATTTGCCTGATGCTATTATACTTGATCAGAATATGCCTAAATGCAATGGACTACAAACACTGCAGATATTAAAAAGCAGTGGGTACCATGCACATATCCCCGTGATGATTTATTCCACATATATAGATTCAAGCCTGGTAAAACTGGGTTTAAGTTCAGGCGCAGTACTTGTTATGGATAAACCTTCAGATACAGAAGGATACCACAGCCTGATCGATGAGTTATTGAAAGTATTGGATTAAACTATCCTTTTTTTATTGAAACGAAATTGTTAGCATCAGTTTTATCCACTTTTTTAACAAAGACCTGGTTCTGGAAAAATCCGGTGAAAGAATTTAACTGGCATAATTCCACCAGTAAACTCATTTCCGATTTATTAAAAGTCTTTTAACATCAGATCAATTTTACCCAAAAGCTCTCCCACTCCAAGTGAAATCCATAGAATAAAAAGCGCCAGAATCATTTTCGCCAGCGGAGAAAGCGAAAATCCTGTAATCCTTTTAATCAGTTGTGTTAGCGGGGGAAAGAATAGAAATGCAAGGAAAAAAATAAAAATTCCAAAAAAAGGATCATTGCCCCAGAACATATTCAGTACACCAATAGCGGCTGCGATCATTCCAAATGTGCAGCTGACAAAGTTCCCGATTAAGGTATTATATTTTAATGTCAGCTCAGTTTTGTAAGTCATTATTCTATATTAAGATTGAATACTACACGTTTGTGTTTTGTTACTAATTCGGGATAGCTATTTGTTGTTCAAATCCTGGCGGATATTGAATTACAAAAGGATTTTGCTGTCCGTGTCTGCAAGGATGTAAACGTCAAAGCGTGAAACCTTTGCATCTGGTTGGCACTCACTTCGGATTTATACTCCGGATTCTGTATTAGACATTTCTGCAAATCACACCTTTTCAACGAACAACAACAATCGAAAAACGCCGGCTGCGTTCACTTAATCAGCAGGCCCTAATTAAAACCCACTGAACCAGTGTTCATGTTCTGCTGGTTCAACCGGACGAATTTTACATTCCTCAAAACCGGATTGGTATATTCCAGCGAGATCACTTTTCCTGATTTGTCTCTTTGAAAGCGGAGAAACATACGATTGGCCTGGAATGTATCGGTATCGACAGATGTAAACTCAAGTGTACGTCCGGGCCCGTGTTCGAGATGAAGAGACAATGCTTTTCCTTTTACTTCAATCCGGAATGCTGCACCAATTTCATCGCTTACGAATCTTCCGGCAAATGTCTTCAAATCAGTTTCCGACAAAGTCAAGGGTTTTGACCTGTGATAGGATTTTATTTTCCCTTCTTTTGTTTTTAATTCCAGTTTATCCGAACTAATAAATTTTAAATCGAATTCGTCGTTGGACATAAATTCAATATTTGTTCCATTCGATTTAAAATGATCTTTTGTAACGGTGGTCATGCGCGGTCCTCCTGCTATGCGCAGACTATTATTGGAAACCCCGATCCGCAATGGTTCACCAGTGACATCATTAAAAAACAGACCTGCTTTATCGTCGATTTTGATAATTGTCGTGTCAGCACCATTGATTACGACTGGTGGAACAACCTTATTTTTGCCAGATGCTGTCTTTGCTGGCGCATAGAGAGTATAAATTTTTCGAGCGAATCCAATCCGGTCGGTGTTATCCCCGGAATTACACATGATCGCTATAGAAATCTTTTCGGAAGGAAAACGAACCAATACTGATTTATATCCATCCGCGCTTCCGCCGTGCCACCAGAATGCAGTACCCTGATCTGTCGAATCCAGAAACAACCCACGTGCATAGCTAAGTTTTCTGCCGTTATTCAGCTGAGCTGGTTCCTGGATTTTTTCACTTACAAAAGCACTGATTTTTTTCCCGGCTATTGCTTCATTCCAGATCAACAGATCTGAGGCTGTAGTCAGTATTCCGCCGCCACCGCGTTCATTATCCATCAGCATCGCTATCTTCCATCGACCTCCATCTTTATCATAAGCAAGGGCGCGGTTGGGAATCACGTCACGCATGTCTTCGACATATTTTGTCGACTTCATCCCCAGCGGTTCAAAAAGTTTTTTAGTTGTATATGCAGAGAAGGAATTTCCACTCACCCGCGCTATGATTTCTTTCATCAGGACAAACCCACTGTTTGAATAGGACCATTCTTCTCCGGGGTTGAAATTGAGACTACGCTGACGAAGTATGATTTTAAGTACCTCATCGTTGGATGCGGAAAGTGGTTTTATTCCTGTCCAGTCGCGGATGCCGGAAGTGTGCGTAAGCAAATTGTCGATAGTGATTTTCTGACCATAATCATGAAGTTCAGGAATGTATTTCCGGACATCATCAGAAAGTGAAATGAGCTTCTCTTCAACCAGTATCAGTGCGGCTGCAGCAACAAACTGTTTTGTCAAAGAGCCGGCATCGAGAACAGCGTTGGGTGTCAGCGCAACATCACGCTCCAGGTCAGCAGAACCATATGCCTTGTTTATTACAACCGTTCCATTTTGCGAAACTGCGCACACGCAACCAGGAGATGTAGGACTTGTCCAGTCGAAAATTTTGTCCACCTCAGCGGCTTTATCCTGAGCAGTTGATCGGGCAGCGGCTAACAACGCAACTACTATAACTGCCAGGTGAAGCAGAAGTAACAAATGATTGCGGGAATTACTTGCCCGGCGAAACCCGGTACAATCATGAACTGGGTTTGCATGTTGTTCGTGAAGCATCTTTTTCATCTGATTTTTATTGAATTCGATAGTTATTTATTATTATTATCAAATCAAAGCACTTTGAAAAACAAAGTGTAAAAACAAAAAAGAAATCCGTTGACAACACAGACCTCCATCTTTATTCATTTCATACCGAAAAGAAAAGGAAATATGAATGTCACGACGACTGTCCACGCTGCATATACGGGTAGATAAGCAGAGATCGCTGATCCGACAGTTGGAATTTCTGTTTTTCTTCTCAATACCCTTAATAGCTGAAAAGTCACCAGCAATAGATTAATCATGATTAAAACATTTCCTCCAAAAACAGCAGCGCGGTTCGGTGTTATTCCCAGCGTTGAAATGCGATAGATGATGGCGGAGAGGGCAATACCATTTACGATAATCGTTACAGCCGAAAGAAGAAACAAAACCCAGAGTTCCATCTGACTTTTACCTGACCGTGAGGCTTCTGCCACAGAGAAAAATATTATCGCCATAACACCGATCAGCAAGGCATTAAACAGGAAGAGAAATTCTCTGTCGTTATATGGATCTTTTCCTGAGTAAAGAATAGCGACAAGATATATGACGAGCATGATCAATACCAGCGGACTGAATATTTTTGCAATCACTGGTGAAACTTTTCCTACCAGCTGAGGATTGGTTTGTGTAAGAAATGTTCCGAGAATGGGAGCGGAAGGAAGTAAAAACACAACAATATTTTCAAAGTAGAACTCTTCAATCTGAAAACCGATAAGAGAAAACAACCCAATCGTTACTCCCGTCATAATCGCACCTGCAATTACAATCAATGTGGTCATTACAATCAGATCACCATTATAACTCAGAAAACCGAGGCGTTTTTCAACATCATTATGTTTACCACCAACGAATGAAAAGCCAAGTATCGACCAGAGAAATAAAAGCAAATGCACGCAGGATAAAATTACTGTATCACTGTGGCCATTATTGGGTAATAAGTTAATGAAGATCAGACCCGCTAATGTGGCTGCTCCAATAAATGCGCATTTGCCTGCAGATAATTTATTCCTCCATGCA
Organism: Pollutibacter soli; assembly: GCA_029269725.1. Classification (GTDB taxonomy): domain Bacteria; phylum Bacteroidota; class Bacteroidia; order Chitinophagales; family Chitinophagaceae; genus Pollutibacter; species Pollutibacter soli. The sequence goes on from JARJHS010000002.1 coordinate 500,415, forward strand.
AAGAACGCGGACAGGACAGGAAAAACGATAAAGCCTACATTACGCGGATAAAAATAATCCTTGTCAATCTGGAAGATGTCAGGAATTCTTGCAATGACACCTGCCAGGATACAACCCAGGATAATAAAAATCAGTTCCTTTCTGTTACCCCAGGAAATTTCTTCGCGTGAAAAGTTGAGCCGCGCATGCCAGAAGGTGGTGGCGCTGCTATTTACCAGTTCGGGATAAAGTACATTAAAAGCGTTTTTAAATGCTGTTTTATCCGACCTGTAAAGCTTTTCCAGCTGTATGGGATTTCCCATATTGGAAAGAATTTCATCTTTCATATATAGTGTTGTTTTTTGGTTCGGCATGTGGCTGTTTCTGTTGTTTAAGTTGCCGGTTATAATAACGCAAAGACTTTTCAAAAAGTACTTTGCAATTCAAAGTTAATAGATGAAACTGATTCCTGCAAGAGATTTTTGATGAAAAATGACGGCCGGTAACTTATGTCTTCATTGCCCGGGGTCCGGGTACAGACATAATTATTATTACTCGCCCGGAAATAATTTATTCATTATCATTGAACAGGCTCAATATTTTTGAAAGGGCTTAAATGATTTTCCATGAACAGGTTGCAGATCGTGTTTTCAGTGTTGCTATTGATCATTCTTTCTTTAACCTTATGCAGTGTTCCGGCGAATGATGATGTTGAGAAAGGAACAAAAACACCCGAGATGAATGAGCCTGGGTTTAATTCTCCGCGGGTAGTAAATCAGCAATCCAACACAGTTCCTTTATCGCCGGAAGAAAGTTTGAGGACATTCCGGATACCGGTGGGATATCACCTGGAGCTGGTAGCAAGCGAACCGATGATATCAGAGCCTACTGCAATTGCCTGGGACGGAAATGGCAGAATGTATGTAGCCCAGATGGAAACCTATATGCAAACCATCGATGCAAAGGATCAATACACAGCACGAAGTCGGGTAATGCTTTTGGAGGATACAGATGATGATGGCCGGATGGATATGAGTTCTGTGTTTATAGATCAACTGATGGCTCCTCGCATGATACTTTGTGTCGGCAAAGAATTACTCGTAAATGAAACAAACAGTTTTGACGTTTTTGCATACAGTGACACAAACCATGATGGTCGGGCCGATATCAAACGTGCAGTGTACAATCCGGGAAAAAATTCCTACGGAAATATTGAACATCAACGAAGCGGATTCGACTGGAACCTGGACAATTATATTTACCTGACAACAGACCCTGTGCGTTTCCGTTATGTAAACGGGAGACTGGTAGCCGATACGCTCTTCTATGGAAATAATGGTCAATGGGGGCTGACACATGATGATTTCGGGAGGTTGTATTTCAGCCGCGCAGCAGCAGGTCTGGCTGCAACCGGGTTTGAGATCAATCCGTCATACGGCCAGCTGGAGAAGGAAAATAAATATGAAGATTCTGTTTTCCGTGTTATCTGGCCGATTGGCAATAACGCTGATGTCAATGGTGGGCCTGCCGGGCTTCGGCCGGACAGTACATTAGAGCGTTTTACATCTGTATGCGGGCAATCGGTTTTTCGCGGCGACCGTTTACCTGTGAATATGCGCGGAGACTATTTTGCTGCTGAGCCAGTAGGTAGAATTATACGCAGGGCTAAAATTATCAGTAATCATGGCAGGGTAAGCCTTAAAAAAGTATACGAACAGGACGAGTTTATTGCTTCATCCGATATGAATTTCCGGCCGGTGAATACCTATACAGGTCCGGATGGGTGCCTCTATATCGTGGATATGTACCGTGGCATTATCCAGGAATCTACCTGGGCTCAGCCAGGAACTTATTTGTTTGACCAGATCAAACAAAAAAACCTGGATAAGAATATTTCACGGGGTAGAATATACCGTCTTGTACATGATGATTTCAAAAGAGGGCCAAAGCCGAATATGTTGCATCTCCCATCTGATTCACTGGTTGCTTTTCTTACACATCCCAATGGCTGGTGGCGGGACAATGCGCAGAAAGAATTAGTTATCCGCGGCGATAAATCTGTTGTAACGAATCTGAAAGAAATGGTGTCAGGAAAATCTAATTCCACCGGATCAGCGGTTTCAATACTTGGTCGTATACACGCATTATGGACATTGGAAGGATTGAATGCACTTGATGAAGAGTTGCTTATTTCTGTGTTGAACGATCGATCACCTGAACTGAGAAAACAAGCGGTTTGGATCAGTGAGCACATGCTCAATACCGGAAATACGGAACTGATTTCGAAATTGAAAGATCTGGCAGATGATGAAAGCTACCTGGTACGTGAACAACTGGTTCTGACAATGAACAAATCCAACCATGAAGATCTTCATTCGGTTGCAGCACAAATTATGTCGGCTGGCAAAGACACGTTGATGTTTTCCGCAATTAATAAAATGTTTGAAAAAAATATTGAAACAAAAAAATATGGATCTACACTGGTGGTGCTCAAAGAAGCCGACAGAAAAAGAGTATTAAACGGGGCAGCGATTTTTTCATCACTATGTGCCAGTTGTCACGGCTCTGAGGGGCAAGGCCTTCCAACACAGGTTGCACCTCCGCTGGTCAGTAAATTTAAATTGGTCGAGAAGAAAGAAGAACTGATAAAAATATTGCTGCATGGTCTCAGTGGACCAGTTGATGGAAAAACTTATCCCGATATCATGCCACCGATGAAGGCCAATGACAATGAATGGATAGCTTCCGTATGCAGCTTTATCAGGTTTGATCTTTGTCTCCGGAGCTTTCCTAAAATGTCAGAAGGTTTTATGAACTGGATGATTGTAAAACCGGAAGATGTTGAGAAAATCAGGAAGAAAAATGAAACAAGGAACAGACCCTGGACATGGGAAGAGTTAGGGAAGACGGGTGTAAAAAAATAGTTTGATGTCGTTTCGCAGAGGAAGACGCATAATACGGTTAAAAAAGATCAGCTAAATTTAGTCCCATGTTTTTGAGACTGTTATTTTCCTTAGTGATTTCGATTATTGCGATAGAAACCGCTCGCTCCCAGGATTATATATTCAACAGGTTCTCTACAAAGGATGGTTTGCTGACAAATAACATATTGTCCATGGTACAGGATAGTTCCGGTTACTTATGGCTGGGTACAGAGAATGGATTGCAGCGATATGATGGAAATTTTTTCAGGGTGATTCTCAATGAACGGATTGATCAGATTATTTCCGATTCTTCTCATCGCATCTGGATTCGTTCAGGTAAAAAACTGGGAATCTTCAACCCAACGAATTTTTCACTTGTGAACGTCATTTACGAGCCGGGGAATACTGGCGGGCATGAAGAAGCGCCAAATCTGCGAAAAGATGCGTCCGGGAATGTTTTCATCATCAATGAAAAAGGTTGCCAGTATTTCGATGACAGCAAAAAATCTTTCAGTCAAAAAAATAATCCGTTCATAGTTCCGGACTCAATCTCCATAATAAATGTAGTTGAAGACAAAAAGCGGCGGCGTTACTGGATCATTTCGCAAAAGGGCCTCGGTTACTGGGATAGTAAAACAACTTCATTTTATTCGGCAGGTAACAATCTACAAAAAGATCCGTTGCTCGCAAGTAAGTTACTTTCCAAAACCATCGTCAATTTTTTTATCGACGCATCGAACAGGTATTGGATCGAATCAGAAAACAATTCCACTAAAAATTTCTTTTGCTATGATGCTGTAAAAAATCAGTTTACGAGCGACACTACCGGTCTGGCTGATGCGGGTAATGGAAGTCATTTTGAAGTGAAGGGATTTACACAGTATCATGATTCTGTTATTGCAGTGTACGGTTTGAATTGCCTCCGGATTAACAACGGTGGCTCTTTCCAGGAGCTGCGCGATACACGGGGACATAATCCTTATGGAATATATTTCAATGTAGTGTCTGCCATTATCGAAGATCGTGAGGGAATTGTCTGGATTGCTACAGATGATGGGCTTTACAATACGCTGGGCACACTCGGTAGAAATATCCATGCGATATTCCAGATGGAAAAATTCAGGAGCTTTGTAAAATCGGTGATCGAAGATTCAAAGCAGAAATTATGGATCGGTACCTGGGGAAGAGGCATTTTTACCATCACAACAAACCCGGGAATCTATCCGCAGGTAGCAAAACCACAACAGCTCCAGTTTTCCGACAGTCTCTCAAAACTGAACTGGTCAATTTGTGAGGACAAAACATCAGGTCGCATATGGTTCGGTTGCGAGCTTGGAAGATTAATGATCTATGATACTAACAGTGACAAAGCTTCTCTTCATCATTTCACTGTATTCAAGGATAAACATCTTAAACAAATAGTCGAAGACAGGAATGGTTCGATGTGGATTGGGCTGAGTGATGGTACATTATTGCAGAACACCAATCCGGCAGGTACTCCCAGTGACTCGTCTTTTCAGAAAGTATGGGCTTTTGAAGGGGGGATAAGCAAATTATATTTTATCAATGAAAGCCAACTATGGGTCGCCGTTGAAGGAAAAGGAATTTTCCTTTTTGATACACAGGCCGGAAAAATTCTCAGGTCTTTTGATGGAAGCAATTCGGATGCGCAATGGATCACTGAGGTTAAAGACATCCTGCAACTGACCGATTCAACCTGGCTGCTGGCAGCGGGACAGGTAGGTGTATTGAACGTGAATTCTTCCATTGTAGAATTTTCCGGCACTATTGATAACCTCTCCATCGGCAATGCCTCAACACTGCAAAGAGATGTGAATGGCAATTGCTGGATTGGAAGTTCAAACGGTCTTTTCAAGTACAATCCGAAAACAGGATCGCTTACAAAATATTCACAGTACGATGGATTGATCACGGTTCATAACAATAGCTATATTCCCGAAACAAGTCTCCGTATGGATGATAACAGGTTGGTTTTTGCGGGAAACCAGCACCTGCTTGTTTTTGATCCGGATGATTATCGGGTAATGAAATCACCACCTGATGTTACCATCACCGGCTTTCAGTTGAACAACAGATATCTGCCAGCAGATTCATTACAACAATTAAATAGAATCAGGCTGCCTTATACAAATAGTTCTTTCAGTATAGAATTTGCCTCGATCAGTTTTTCACTGCTGGGTAAACTCACTTACGAATACAAACTCGAAGGCGTTGATGCAGGATGGACAACACTGAAAACAGTTGTTCCTGTGAAGTATAATTTTCTGCCCCCGGGCAATTATACTTTTCTTGTTCGTGCAAAAAATGATGAAGGGCAGTATTCGAAACAAACAACTTCAATCGCCATACGCATTGTTCCCCCGTTCTGGAGAACACCATGGTTCTATCTTTTGATGGGAGCGATTATAGCATCTGTGTTATTTTATCTCCATCGCTTACGGCTTGAGCGATTACTGCAGATTGAAAAAGTGCGTAGTCGTCTTGCAAGAGATCTTCATGACGATATGGGCTCAACATTGAGTACTGTAAATATCCTCAGCAATATCGCATTGCAGCAAACTCCGCTGGATGAAAAAACCAGTAAGGAATATATGAGTACCATCAACTCGAGTACTGGTCAGATGATGGAAGCGATGGATGATATTGTCTGGAGCATTAACCCTGTAAATGATAGCATGGCAAAAGTACTTGCGCGCATGAAGGAAGTTGCAGGTTCCGTGCTTGAACCAATTCATGTGGAATATCGTTTCCAGGTTGATGAGGATGTGATGGGAGTAAATTTTTCCATGGAGTCGCGGCGCGAAATATTTCTGATTTTCAAGGAAGCGCTGAACAATATTGTGAAGTACGCGCAATGTAATAATGTGCTGTTTACTTTGAAAAAAGACGGAGGGGATTTTGTATTGACGATAAAAGATGACGGGAAAGGTTTCGACGCGGAAGCCAGAACACCATCGACAAGGGGTAATGGATTAAAGAATATGAGAAAGCGGACAGAGAACTTAAATGGCAGTATTTCAATAGATTCTGAGCCAGGTAAAGGTACCCGCCTGAGGATTGCTATGCCCATCGCATGAATATGCGTTGTCGCACCCCTCGTGCTGTAGTTATATTTGTTGTATCAAAAGATTATGATACGGATTTTACTATACGACGATTCAAACCAGCTGAGACAAACGATGGCTTTATTGCTAAGCAAAACGCCAGGCTTTGAGGTGGTTGGTGAATTTGACAACTGCGAAACCGCCGCTACGGATATTGATACATTACATCCGGATGTCGTGCTGATGGATATCGATATGCCCGGTAAAACAGGCATTGAAGGAGTGAGATCGATCCGGGAAAGTAATCAGTCAGTAAAAATTATTATGCTTACGGTTTTTGATGATAACAAGAACGTGTACGATGCCATCCGTTTTGGTGCGAATGGATATGTGTTAAAGAAGAGTTCACCGCAGGCAATCATTGATGCGATTAATGATGTTCACAATGGCGGTGCTCCGATGAATTCTTCTATTGCAACACAGGTGTTGAAAATGTTTGCGGGGATGTCGCCGGCAGGTAAAGACTATGATCTTTCAGAAAGAGAAAAAGAAGTGTTGCAGTCATTGGTTAACGGTAACAGTTACAAGATGGTGGCTGCTTCACTAAAGATATCAATTGATACTGTACGCACGCATATCAGGAGTATCTATGAAAAGTTACAGGTGAATTCCAAAAGCGAAGCTGTTGCAAAAGCTTTGAAAGACCGGATCGTTTGATCGTTCACAACTGTAAGGATTATCCACTAAAAAAATTTGTTGGTTAAAGACCGGCCACATGCCGGACAGCATTTCTATGCCCGGGAGAAAACGTCATAACCTGCTGGGATACACGAAAAAAATGAAATCAATAGTCACTCAGTCGATAGATCGGAAAATCGGCCTGCTGAATTTCACGATTACTGAACGACAAAGCCGTTTGTTATGGAGAAGTACGATTGTATTCGGGAAAGTGCTGATGAGGAATACAGCCTTTTCTTCGTATGACAACTAAAGTCCTCAGCCGGCTCCGGGATTCTTGATTTCAATCAAGGTCGATCTTGAAAACACGCAGGAGATTTGCACAAACAACAATAATCAAACTCTAAACAATTTTTTATGAAACAGATTAGCTTTCGTTTGGTAGGCTTTATTTTGATGCTGGTATTATTTGCATGTAAAAAGGACCCGGTGGATCCTCCCACCGGGCCAAAACCGGGCGAAGGTTCACTCGAACGGGTAATCCGCCTTACGCTTAAAAATCTTCCCGCACAACCCGTGAATGCCAATTACAATACCCTGGTAACAATTAAGGATAGCCGAAATGGTGCGGTGCGTTCCAAAAAGCTCGCGGTTCAGCATGATCAGCAATATTTTACAGATACAGTGATATTGCAAAAGGGCATTTACAGTTTAACAGGTGTGCTGGTGAGAGAGGGTAATTCCAACGTAAAGTTCGCGGCTCCGATCGAAGGTTCAGCCAGGGCGAACGGAGTGGCAAAACCATTGAATATCACGATGGCACTGGATGCAAAGGAGGAGAAAAGAATCGAGGTAGAATTATTACCTGTATCTGATACTGATACACCCGAAAGCTTTGGTTATCCCGCAGGAAGTTTTGGTGATCGAACAACGGATCCGGAATTGCCAACAGACACCAGGATATTTGTAAAGCCAATGATCAAGGTGGGGGACATTGTGTACGACAGCGTCCCTGTACAATTGGTACTGAAGAGCTGGGATGAGCAGAATAATATGAGTTACAAAGCGCTTTCACTTCTAGCCGGAATGCAGCCGGTTGTCCTGCCGGCCGGTGCTGTGAAATATCAGCTATCCGTTTCCAAATGGAATACCTATGATGAAATGACGCTGACAAAGGGTGATATCCAGGAGAATTCAGTTTATATATTAGGTGGTAACAAGGGTGCAAAACTACTTAAGAATGTAACCGATGTGAGAATTGAAAATGGAAGGTCGAAGGCATTCCAGCGTTTTGAATACCGTTATCAGCCTAATGGTGATTTGAAAGAGTTAACCTGGCTGGGTAAAAAGGAAGACGGGTCGAATTATGTTATCCGGAAAGATTTGTTTCAGTATACAAATTCAAGGATCACAGGTATCCAGGGGTATAATGAATCGGGTGCTTTGTCGATGAATTCTTCTTTTAGCTATGATAACGAGGGTCGGGTAACTGGATTTGAACAGGCATTTCAAGGTCAGAAAACCACGGGTGCTTATACTTATTTGCCTGTACAAGACGACGAAGGGACCGGAAAACTATACAGTATAGGTGCTGAATTTTCACATACTGATCGTTACTACAAAACATATTTGTCAAAACTGATGTACGGCGGCATCGTTCTGAAAGAGACGGTCAGTACCAGTCACGGAAATTTCGAAGAAGGATTATATGACTATGATTTCAATATCAATCCATATGCACACCTGGCGATTCCGGACATGTTTCTCTCGCAAATTTCAAAACATAACCTGACGAGACAATCTAAAACATGGTCGACTCCAAACGCCATATTCGTACCCATGGACTGGAGGTATACCTACGACGCTGACGGGTACCCGACACAGCTGTTCGTGAAGTACAGGGAATATGATGGTCAGCAGGAAGTATACACGATCAGAACCATTTTTGAATATTATTGATGAGTAGTAGTTTGTGTTGATCCCCTCCGATTTTTCGGAGGGGATTTTGGTTTTTTATCAGGTAGAAAATTCTCATTGCCAATTAGAAAAATACATTTCTGAAAGAGAAAAAACACTTGTTTTTCCCGGAATGATTTTTCAGCTTCATGAAATCTCCCAGGTATCCGATCCGCCGCGGCGGATCGGATACCTGGCGAGTTTCGCCGGAAATTTAATTTTTCAGTGAACTCATATCAATTACAAAACGATATCGTACATCACTTTTAATCATGCGTTCGTAGGCTGTATTGATGTCCTGTATGTTGATCATTTCAATATCAGAGACAATATTTTTTTCACCACAGAAGTCCAACAGTTCCTGTGTTTCGGCGATACCGCCGATCAGTGAGCCGGCAACTGATTTCCTTCCCATGATCATGGGGACAGTGTTCAGCATCGGATCCAGCGGACCTAAATATCCAACCAGAACAATTGTGCCGCTGATATTGAGTGTCCCAATGTACGGATTGACATCATGAATGTTAGGAACGGTGTCGATGATCAGATCGAATTTTCCGCGTACCGATTTCATTTGTTGATCATCGGTTGAAATGATCACGTCATGTGCACCAAGTTCTTTTGCATCTGATGTTTTGCCCGGCGTTCTTGAGAACAAGGTGACTTCAGCACCCAGGCCTTTGGCAAGTTTAATAGCCATATGTCCAAGACCACCCAGGCCTATCACTCCAACTTTTTTACCGGGACCTGCATTCCAGTGTTTTAAAGGTGACCAGGTAGTTATACCTGCGCAGAGAACCGGAGCAACTGCTGCCGGGTCCAGGTTTTCCGGAACTTTTAAAACAAAATGTTCGTCAACAACAACTTTCTCCGAGTAACCTCCAAACGTATGTCCATTCAGATGTTTGTCTTTCCCGTTGTAGGTTCCGGTAAAACCAGTTAAACAATACTGCTCGAAGTCCTGCTTGCAGCTATCACAGGTACGGCAGCTGTCTACGAGACAGCCTACTGCTACAAGGTCCCCCTTCTTAAATCTGGAGACTTCAGCACCTGTCCGCGTTACGCGGCCAACAATTTCGTGCCCCGGAACTGCCGGATAAATTGTTCCGCCCCAATCATTTCTTGCTGTATGCAGGTCGGAATGGCAGACCCCGCAAAAAAGAATATCTATTTCAACGTCCTTTGCTGTCGGCTCCCTGCGTTGAATATTTATTTGTTTAAGATCGGCTTTGGGCGAAGCGGTACCAAATGCATTTACTGTGTATGTGTTCATTGTAACTATTTTGTGTTATGGAACTAAAGCCAGATAAAGCCTATTAAAAAATAGAAACATTTAAAAAGGGAATTTGTTAACCCTGAAAAAATGAATGCAATAGTTCGGTTGACCAATGGTTTCAGGAATTCCGGGCAAATGTATTAACAGGCGTCGTTTTCAAGATATCAGGTTTCAAACCAATGATTATAAATTTCAAACAATTCGTGTTGGTTGATAATTGTCCGGTATTTTTTAAAGTTCAATTCCAGGAGCTGCCACCATCATTCGAGCTAAGCAGGTATTTTTGAGTAACTGCAAAAAAACGAATACCGGATTTTCATTCTCCCGTATCCTGAAATTTTTAATTTAACTGACGCTCAACGTTAACTTGTCCCCAGGTATAATTTTTACCCCGGGAATATAGGAACTCGTCATTTCAGTATTTATGATAAACTTCAACATATGATGAGAAGGAATATTCTTCAGGGTATCGGGCTTTTTGGTTTGAGCAAAACATTACCATTAAATGAAACGGAATTACTGGCCGGCGGTGGAATAAAAGACAATCCTGAAACTTCTGCTAGGGTTTTTTACAAAAGTGAAAACTACGAATTCAGTTTTTCCTGATACTGGCGTTTTGTGAAAACTTTTATCCCTTCCCTTTGCCGTTAAGCCAAATTTATTCGTTACTGTTGACGGTCGTTATTAATTTGGCGCCATGTTTTTCATGAGGACGACAGCATTGCTGCTGGTATATATTTTTATTTCAAATCTCACGTTGGCGTCATCAAGGCCAGACACATTTTCAATTTCAGTAACGGTAAAGAATATGCGTGATGAACCACTTCCATCAGCGGTAGTTACGTTGCATAGTGCAAAGGATAGCTCAATTGTCAAAACCGAATTAACAGATAACAGTGGACTTGCCATTCTCACAAGAATTATTGAAGGGCAATATTTTTTTGAAATCAGTTTTATAGGTCATCGTTCGGATACAACAGCGATTTTCACTATTGCTGATGAGCCTTTAAAAAGTTTTAGCATTAAACTGGCACCGCAAAGTGATAACCTGAAGGAAGTTGTCGTACGCGCAACAAAGCCATTCGTTCAGTTTGATAAAGGAAATATTGTTGTAAATCCGGATGCATCACCAAGTAATGCTGGAACAAGTCTTATGGAACTGCTGGAAAAGATGCCTGGCGTCACTGTTGACCAGGATGGTAATATCAGCCTGAAAGCAAAGTCCAACGTGATGATCATGGTTGATGGCAAGCTGACTTATTTATCGGGAGCGGATCTTGCTAACCTGCTCAGCAGTATGAGCTCTTCACAAGTAGACCAGGTGGAGCTGATCACAAATCCTCCTGCCCGATTTGATGCCAGCGGAAATGCAGGTATCATCAATATAAAAACAAAAAGAAACCGACAACGTGGTTTCAATGGTAATGTTAATCTGAGTTATGGACAGGGGCGTTATCCAAAAACAAACAACAGTTTTTCACTCAATTACCGCGATGGAAAATTCAATACCTGGCTTAACTATAATATCAACTATAACAAGTACTACAATGATCTCTATGCGCTGAGGACTTACTACGACCAGGCTGGAAAACCGATTGCAAAGCTTGATCAGCCAACCTATTTCGGCGGTCATTTTCTGAACAATACAATCCGAGCAGGTGTTGATTTTTTTGCAACGACAAAAACGACTTTAAGCGTTAGCGGAATCGGGACCTGGACCAAGCGTGAAAGCGATAATAAAGCAATGGCATCCTGGTTAGGTGAAGACGATACCGTCGATTCAAGTCTGACAACCATTAGTCATACTGATTACAAGTTGAAGAATGGTGGGGTTACCTTAAGTTTGCGACATGCATTTTCGGCCAAACAGGAATTTTCGATTGATCTCGACGGATTGACCTATGATATTCACAACAACCAGATGTTCATCAATACTTTCCTCACACCTGGAGGGAAAAATGATGCATCCACCGGAGATATTCCCAGTACTTTAAAAATAGCAACAGCAAAAGCTGACTATTCGCATCAGCTTAACAGCGGACCGCGGTTTGAAGCTGGCTTCAAACTATCACATATTGAAACCGATAATAAAGCTATTTACGAATACAACGACGGATCAGGATGGCAGCCGGATTATGGTAAAACAAACCAGTTTTTATACAATGAAAATATCCAGGCCGTATATGCGAGTATGGATCAACGTTGGGAAAAATTTTCTTTCCAGGCAGGCCTGCGTTATGAAAACACGAGCTATGATGCAGATCAGTTAGGAAATCCGGTCAGGAAAGATTCTTCTTTTTCGCGCCAGTATGGTGGATTGTTCCCATCAGGTAATATCACCTGGCAGGCAGATTCCATAAATAGTTTTACAATCACGGCAGGACGCCGAATTGACCGTCCTGCATTTCAGCGACTCAATCCGTTTGTTTTCATCATAAACAAATACACCTACGAAACAGGAAACCCTTATTTCAAACCGCAATACAGCTGGAATTTTGAACTGACACATCAGTTTAAAAATGCGCTCACCACAACTTTGTCTTACAGTGTCATCAAAGATTATTTTTCGCAGCTATTCCTTACGGATAGCAGCGGAATTCTTTATTACTCACAGGGGAATGTCGGGAGAGTACATATTGCAGGATTGTCAGTTAGCACCAGTCTTAAATTATTCCCCTGGTGGAGTTTGAGTGGACAGGCCTTGCTCAACTATAAAAACTTCCAGGGATATGTTTGGAATGATTTTCAATCTTCCGTCTGGCAATTCAATATCAGCGCGAACAACCAGTTTGTGATCGGTGAAAATTACACCGCAGAGCTTTCCGGTTTTTTTACCGGGCCGGCACGTAACGACTTACAGGAATCATTGCTTCCTACGGGTCAGTTGAACATTGGTGTTGCAAGAAATGTGCTGAAGAAAAAAGGAACACTGAAGTTGAGTCTGCGTGACTTGTTTCACACACAGATTATGGCTGGGAATACAACTTTTCAATCTGCGCATGAATACTTCAAAATAAAACGTGATACGCGGGTACTTACGCTTGCATTTACTTATCGTTTTGGTAAACCTTTAAAAGCAGTGAAACGCAGCAGCGGAGCAGAGGAAGAGATGCAACGCGTGAATTAACAAATCCAATTTGCAGTGTCATCCGCAATTATAGCCTTTTAAAGACTACCGAAAAAAAAAGCGCTTCTGTAAAAACAAAAGCGCTGAATTTTTTTTGTCTGAATAAATTACTCAGGGCATGAGAGCATGTCCACGATGGTCTGGTACTGCTCTTTTTCTTCTGCTGTCAGATCCCCATAGCATTCACTGTTGAAATACTCCTGCAAAGCAGCCTTGTAATTTTTGCAGTTCGTTGACGATTGACTCTGGACGTAAGCAGAAGCAGCATCACTTACTTTTTTTGTTACAGCGTTACAATCGAGTGTTTTTTCTTTTTTGCAGCTGGTGACTGATGCACCAATCATAACTATGGCGATTAAAGCCATACCGAGTTTTTTCATAGCATTAGATTTTTTAATCAGGCAGTTAACGGATATAACTTTCAGGATATTGTGAAGCAAATAATTAATACCCGTTTTCCTGTTGTTTTTCATAAAAGAACATGTATTTACAGGTCATAAAAAAATATCATGTTATTGCTGGTTGAAAAGTGAAGATTTTCTTAATGTGATATTAATCATCTTTCGAATTACAATAACACGGATGCGTTCAAATAAAATGGCCACAACTGAAATATTCAATGTGGCCTTGCTCTATGGAAAACTGATTTTGTTTTTACAAATTTCGATTACGATATGCAATGTAAAATGTATATCATACTTTAATGAATGATGGGAATTCAACATCGGTAAAATTCCAATCGTAAGTCTCATTGATTTCTTCTCCTGAATTAACTGATCCTAACTACTGCCATATTCTAACACTGACTTTTTAATACTCATCTGCTGAAACACATAGCGGCGAATGAATAGGCCGTCCGGATTTATAATATTACCGGTTGTATCATCTTAAATGACATCATTGATTGCATACTGTCAGTCTGATTATCTGTGAAGATCAGATAACTACAAGACCTGGGAATTGCCCACCTGTAAAATTCCAGTCATTAGCTGCGGGATTCGTATTACCGATTGCGTCGGTGCCCAGTTCATCGCCGAAGGGAAATACAGGTTTAGTAAAACTGAATTGCTCGAAAACATAACTGCGGTTGAACAGGCCCTGGGAATTAATCACATTCCCGGGTGTGTCGTCAATAAATAACACCGCAGCTGCGGCATCGGGTAATGGGTTGCCATTGATTCCGAGTGTATACTTGGTAATATCCCAATAAATCCAAGGCGGATCATAGTCGGTCATTTTCGCTCTATAATACACTCCTTTATTATTGGGGTACACCGTTTGCCGGAAATGTGTCAATAATACTCCACCGGGTTCGCTGGCTGTGTAAATTGATTCAGTGTCAGGTTCTCCGAAAGTACAGCACTTCATGATCGCCAGATTCCACAACATTTGTTGAAAAGAGGTAACCCCGGCCTGGTAAATTGCGTTGTATGCAGCACCGCCGGTGGTACTCGTCGGAAAATTTGAAGATGCAAGATCTCCGATGGTATAGGTATTACCATTAAACTGAATCGGATTATTCCAGGCTGCCACGAGGTTCGCATAATTATTGGCCGGACTTTCCAGTAATGTCAGTTGTTCATTCATCGCAACATGCATCTGGTTGTGTCCAAACTCAAACTGCGCAAAAACCTGATCAATATTTGGTGGCTTTGGCTTATCGCCATTTGCCCAGTCGTGCAGAAATGCGGATAAAATAGCTATGGCGGGTATCGCAGCTTCTCCACCGGTCGCGAGCGCTGCTGCAATGAGAAGCGCATAAAAAAGATCAATCAAAATATCACTATCAAAGTTAGACCAGTCGCTGTTGTTGGTCGATTCTAATGCAAGGAAAACTGCATTTTCATACTCGATCGTTGATGTATATAGGTCATCCAGGTAGGCGCGCAAATTCGCCAGATTAGCAGCTGCAGCGGGTAAGTTAATAGGTTCGCTTCCGTCATCAGTTGGCCAGTCGTATTTCCTGCAACGCGGTATAAATGTGGGCATGATGAACATGCCTGCAGCTGCAATCGACGAATTGCGTATGAGGTAACGTCTGCTGACTTTGTTGAACGCATCATCTTCAAGATTGTCCCGGGTATGATCTGTCATAAAACCTGTTTAGATAAATGAATAGAAAAATTGCATCGATCTTTCTATGAGTTCAGGAATTCAATCAAAACCACAACTTTAAACGACGTATCGTTTATCGGAGGAAAACTTTACTAAAAGTGAATCAGGGCAGGGTGGGATTTTAGTGCCTGGCAGTGCGCATTTGGGCTACTGATTTGTGCCTTTAAGCCAGCAATTACAGATGATTTGAGATCTGTAAATTACGGCAACTCTAATATAGTTTTATTTTATTATATCAAAAAATCATTCGGATAAGCTTGTCTGAAATTATTTTGGGGTCATGACCGCACTGTTGAAACAAGAGAAACTTAATGACCTATATAAGTCCTGGCAGGATTTTTTACCTCTGAAGATGGTCCGTATTTCACATATGCGGCTGCGCCGGCAATCGACATAAAAAAGATAAAAATCATTAAATACCTGAGCGATACTTTGCCGGTATAGAGTATAAACCTAAGATGAATGAACATAAGAAACAATCCGAGAACTATCAGAGCATTGAGCATGAAAGCGCTCATGCCGTTAAGATATGACCGGTATAACAGAATTAAGCAAATAAAAGTTGCGATGGAAAATATTACTGATAGCACGGCTCTGGTGGTATTCATTTAAAAAGCAATAGTTGTTTTCTAAATGTACTTATTGCAACTGATCTCTGCAAGTTTGGGAATACAAGGCAATAGTAAGAAGGCAAAAGGCAAAAGGGAACAGCCGACGTTAGAAATTCCAGGAAATTTCAACACCTGTATAAATTGAAACAAGCTGGGTGTTTTACATAAAAAAATGACGCAGTGAAATATCTGCTGGCTGGTGGAAAAACAGAAACAGTGAATACATGGCAATAGTAAGAAGGCAATAGAACACAGTTTGCCTACGAAATTCCGGATCAGAGAGGCAGTGTTTTTTATAATGAAATGCAACCACAGGGTGTAGTTTCTGCTGCCCGCTGCTGCTGCCTATTGCCTACCTATACCAGCTGATCTCCAGTTCAAGGCATGACTTCTTGATTGCATCGGCGATGGCATCATTCAATTTTGTTTCGCTGTAACTGAATCCGCTGAAGTTTTCGGATCTGACAATGTAAAAAACCTTATCATGGGGAAGTCTGTCCGGATCAAGTTTTTCCAGACGATATATGATCTGACCTTCAGAAAATCTGGTTCTTAAAACAAGGCCAGAATATTTGATGCCACTGAGTGAAAATTCGATGTAGAGATTAATTGTTTCCACGACCAAAACGCCCGCAAATAACCTGAATATTTTTTCGATCCAATGTTAAGTTTTGATGAAGAATAGATTCGACACGATCTGCCAGGGCTCAAATGCACAAACATTCATTAAGGAAACACATCTTTTCAATTGGAAAGAAGCTTGTAATATTCGCTCGACTTTTCCTTAATGCTTTGTTGACAAGCTGATTACCGGCTGTACTGAATCAACATCTGACTTTCGAAAACCTGGAGAGTAGGTTTTAGTTCATCAGGGAGGAATTTCTATTCTGGATTTAATTATAATTTGATAGTTCCGGCGGCAACCGAGACAATATTAATTTTTCAAAAAATCGGAATCTGATTAGACGAGTTGTAGTAAAATGAGGTTCGTATAACTGTTTTCTAAATCCGCCGGCGGTTCTTGGAATTCCGGAGAAAGGGTGTACTCTTGCAAGCATCGGATAAACAGCACAGTTTTCCGATAATCTTCTTACCTATCTACCACAAAAAGCGTTGGCTACCGCCGATGCTTTTTAGTTTTAGAATTCCAGGTTACGATTAGTGGGGACCGGGAAAATATACACCCATGTTTTTGCAATCGAACTTTATCTGTGAAAAACTGACGATCACTCGTCAGGGCCAGAGAATTACTCTGGCTCTTTGCATTAAAGGGGAGAAGCAAAATATTATTCGTTCATTTTTGAAACAGACATAGTTCCCCGGCTCAAATGGCATCCAGGCTATATTTTTAAAAGATTGAAACGAAAACCCCTTATGATTGCCAGATGAGCATGGATTTGGAGTTATCCCATTCGGAATATAGAGCACCATATTTTCTTTCCAGAAGATTGCGCTTTATTTTGAATGAAGGCGTGAGTAATGCATTTTCAACAGTCCATTCATCCTGAACAATTACTACTTTGTATACTTTTTCATGTGCATCGAGATGGGAATTTACAATTCTGATTGTCTCTTTCATTCGGGAATCAATTTCTTCTGAAGGTCTTTTCTTTCCTATTGCGGATAAAGTAATAATAGCAAGTGGTTGAGGTAAACCGGAACCAACAACACAAACCTGTTCCATATCTGTGTTGGAAAGTAATTTCATTTCAATCGGCGAGGGAGACACATATTTTCCTTTTGCTGTTTTAAAAAGATCTTTTACTCTTCCGGTAATTTTTAAAAATCCTTCCTGGTCAATAAATCCTTCATCACCTGTTTTTAAGAAGCCATCGTTTGTAAATACCTCCGCTGTTTTTGCAGGCTCTTTGTAATATCCTTTCATCAACGCATCGTGTTTTACCAGGATTTCATTTTCATGACTCAGTTTTACCTCGCAATGAGGAAAAGGTTGCCCAACAAAACCTTTTTTGATGTTATCCTTTGGATTGATATGAGAATAGCAACAATTTTCTGTCATAGCATAAGCTTCCTGGATAGCAATGCCAATCTTCGCGAACCATTCGATAAGTGAAACAGGTGTAGGAGATGCGCCGGTGATAACAAGCCTGGCATCAATGAGTCCAAGCTGTTTCCTTATTTTTCTTTTTACAATTGCCGAAAGGATTGGGGTTTTTAAAATCAGGTTTAATTTGTTCTGTGGAATTTTGGTAAGAATACCTTCCTGGAATTTACTCCAGATCCTGTGTACGCCCAGGAAAACGGTCGGCCTTGCTTCGCGCAGATTATGCGGAAACTGCTGCAATGATTCTGCAAACGAAACTTCTGCGCCCGTGTAAAGACTAATCATTTCTACCAAAACACGTTCAGCGATATGTGACAGTGGCAGATAGGAGAAAAACCGATCACTGGATTTGAAACTGAGATAATCAATTGCATTTTGTGCAACGAAATCAAAACTATCAAAAGTAAACATTACACCTTTCGGCATACCTGTCGTTCCCGAAGTATAAATAATTGTACAGAGTTCATCGCCATTTCTTTTTACATCATTCTGCACCGGAGCCGATGCACTGGTAAAACTTTTCCAGCTTTCACATTCTTCATGATCGCAAAATGGGAGGGCTATACATTTAATATCATCCGCAACTCCTTCTTTCATCACATGCCAGTTATCCAGCTTGCCAACAAACAAGAGTTTTGCTTGTGAATGTCCGAGAATTTGCTGTATAGTTGTTGCCTGCGAATTCGGATACAAAGGGACAGATACATGTCCAGCCATCATTATAGCCAGGTCGCAGATGATCCAATGAGCGCAGTTTTTGGAGAGCAATGCTATGTTGCTGCCGTCAGGTAATTCAAGAGCTTTAATGGCTGATGCAAGTTTTCGTACTTCTTCTCCTGTCTGTTTCCATGTCCATGTCTGCCATACATTATCAACAGGTTGTTTCAGGTAGATCTTATCAGGGTTTGTTTTTTCCCAGTGATAAAGCATGCTTAAAGGAGATTGATGTTCCATAAACATTTTTTAATGAGTC
Organism: Pollutibacter soli; assembly: GCA_029269725.1. Classification (GTDB taxonomy): domain Bacteria; phylum Bacteroidota; class Bacteroidia; order Chitinophagales; family Chitinophagaceae; genus Pollutibacter; species Pollutibacter soli. Next base: position 519,184 of record JARJHS010000002.1, read on the forward strand.
AAAGAAATCTCTCTTTGCCGGGATAAACATTGACAAAAGTCAAAATCAACAATCCACTTAAAAACCGATCTCCAAAGAAATGAACTTTGACCCGGTACTGCTAAGCCTTTCCGGATTTATTCCTGAGAAGTCGCCAGGCATTTAATCTGATATGGGCTTCAGCATGACTATCCGGACTGTAATAATAAATGTACTGAGTTATCGAAAAGTGGCAATAAACTGCAGATGCTGATTAAATTAGTTTCCAGATGACAATTTGTTTCAGATGTTTTTCTTTTATAGATTACAATATTCCCCGAAAACCATAAGGTACTCTTTCATAGAAAATCAAATCGAAAGACAATTAAAGTAATTGTCAGAAAGAAGAAATAAATATTCGGTATGAAAAAGAAAATTATTATCGGTGTTCTTTCCCTGGTAGTATTGCTGGCCATCGGGTTTGCCTATCTGAACTACCGTGGCCGGACCTTAAGTCCTCCGGGGAAAACGGAGTTGACAGTCAACGGACTGACTGTTTTGATAAATTATAGCCGACCGTCAGTTCGCGGGCGGCTGATATTTGGCACCGATAAAGAGAAAGCGCTCCAGCCTTATGGAAAGTACTGGCGGCTTGGCGCGAATGAATCCACCGAAATCACCGTCAATAAAGATGTATTGTTCAATGGTGAACCTGTAAAAGCGGGGACCTATAGAATGTATGCCATTCCGGGGAGTGATGCATTTGAGATCGTTTTAAATTCTGAATTGGGCAAATGGGGAGCGTTTGAACCTGATAAGAGCCTGGATGTTTTGCATACAAAAGTTCCGGTCACGCATAGTGAACATCCTGTAGAGCAGTATACCATTTCCATGATTGAAGCAGACGGTGGTGTTAACGTTGTTTTTGAATGGTCAGATACACGGTTTGTCGTTCCGGTAAAAGCGCAGTGAAAACTTTTGTGTTAAATACAGGATTGATCTGCGGGATCAGTGCATTGTAATTGACATCAGAGAATTAAGAGGCGGTTTTGATGTCCTTGTCTTGGAGATTAGCAATACGGTTCCACAAACAAAGATTGTATGAATGATCCCTCAACTGAATCGGCACCATCTGAACAGCCCGTGAACCGAATTGTTCATTATGACCAGTTTTTTGGTCCCTTGTATTTTGAGCCTTATGCGATAGAAGTTGCAAACCGTATAGATGTTGCCGGAGATTCTGTTGTGCTGGAGATCGCAGCGGGTACAGGTATCGTTACACTCTGTATACTGAAAAATATACCGGCTTCAGCGAAGTTTATAGCATCAGATATTGACGAAGAAATGCTCGCTGAAGCAAAGAAAAAATTGAAACATTTTAAAGTTGAATGGCAGATTATCGATGCACAACAACTCCCATTTAGTGATGAGAGTATCGACCTGATTATTTGTTGCTTCGGATATATGTTTGTTCAGGACAAGTGTAAAGCGTTCACAGAAGCTTATCGTGTATTAAAACCAGGCGGTAAGTTGTTGTTTACGACCTGGGATAAACTTGAGAAAAACACAGCATCTCATACGGCGAGGAAACTGGCTGAAAATTATTTACATGAACCCATTTCCACAACATACGATCTTCCGGTTTCTATGCATGATGAAGTGGAGATAAAAGAACTTCTGAAAAAAACAGGGTTCTCAGGAATATCAATTGAAATAGCAGAAATGTATTCGGTTTGTGAAACCGCAAAGAAAGCAGCGTGTGGCCTGGTTGATGGCGGATTAATTTTTAGAGAAATCAGGCAACAACACCCCGAATCGATCGATGAGATAAAGGCTAAACTTGAGAATGAACTTTCCCAAAAATTTGGTGCGGCACCGATGAAAGCTTCGATGAGTGCGCTGATCAGCGAGGCCAGGAAGTAGTCGCATCGCTCATGATCTTTTCAGCAGATTTTTTCAGATGTAAAATAGCAAGGCTGACAGTTAGTTCAATCATCAGGATGAGTTGTGATAACTAGTGTACCTGCTTACAGGAAATTATTTTTTATACCTGGACGGTTTAAAAAACGAATCCATAGGTGGATAGGAGATCTCGTGTTTCCAATTCGTAGCGAGGATTTCTTCTAAAAGCTGTTTCAAATCCTCGTAGAAAATCGGTTTTTCTAAATACAGATTTGCTCCTTGTCTGAAAAAATATTCTATTTCGTTTTTCTGTACAAAGGAAGTATATACGATGATGGGAAGAAAATCATAGCGCGAATCTGCTCTTAGTTGTTTGATGCAGGTTCTGCCATCTTTACACGGCATGCCTATATCGAGGAACAAAATATCCGGGACTTCATTTTTGAGAAACTCCATCAACTTCTCGCCATCTTCTACACGGGACAGAATGGTTGCAACTGGAATATCATTTACAACAACTTTGAAAATTTCGTAGTCATCATTATCGTCATCAGCAAGCAAAAGATGGGTCGGCCTAGTGGAAGGTTGAAAATTCATTAGTGTAATGTAACAACTTAATCGCGATAACCTACGTTAAAAGTGCGGTATTATCTCCCCAACTCCCGCGTTTTAACCTTATCAGGTGCTTTCTTTACTCTTCATCTTGCAGTTTAATACTTTAAGATAGTCCGGCTATCGATCGGACAGTCTTTTGATGAAATGAAATATTTAGAATTTTCATCGCAGTTATCGACAAGACTAACGGTATATAATAAACGAAATAACTGGTATTCCGAAGGCGTCGCTTGATTAGTAAGAAGCAGGTTTTGATAATGAAGAGTTTTACAGAGGGTGTGCCTCTTTGGAAGTGATCATTAATACTTCGCGGTTATAATATTCAGATAGAAAGTTTCAAATCATACACACTGCATCCGATAGACTGCCTTCAGGGAACAATAGATCTGGTGGGGGCCCTGCACACCGAATGAAGTATTTTTAAAAATGCCGTCTGGCTGATTTTATCAACGTTAGATCACAACAGCTTTCCAAAACTTTTTTTATATTAACATTTAAATATAAAAAGGCAACATGCAACCGAAAACCATCAACATTCTTTACTGGGTATTTACTATTTTATTTGCAGCATTGATGATATTTTCATCTTATGGAAGCATACTTGTTAATGAAGATGCAAAAACACTGATACATGATCAGCTGGGGTATCCGGTTTATTTTATTCCATTTACGGGTTATGCGAAAATTATCGGATCGATCATCATTTTGATTCCAGGACTAAAAACTATAAAAGAGTGGGCCTATGCCGGTTTGTTTTTCGACCTGATTGCCGTTGTATATTCGGGAATTGCATTGTCAGGAAAAGTTGACCCAATGATGATGTTCATGTTGATTTGGATTGTGCCGGGGATTTTGTCTTATTACTTCTGGAAGAAGAAAATGAATCTGGGAATTCAGTAAAAAATAGTCAGCGTAAATTAAAATGGCGTTCAGACAGAACGCCATTTTAATTTACGCTGGTTGAATGGACCGCTGGAGGAATTTTCTATCAGAAGGCACGATAGGATTTCCTGCCATTAATACAGCCATACTTTTTTGTGTACTTATCTTGGAAAACTAAATTTCTATAACTTTCAAACAAAATTGCTATTTTTACTCCGCCTCACGGGTCTGCAAAGATTTTTCTATTTGTCTCATGTTTATTTTTTGCGACCCCACAGTAGTTACAGGTCATTTCAGCTACAGATTTACTGTCCTTCGTTTTTAGTACATCGTTCATAGTTCGGAAAAGGTTTTCGTAAGCATCAATTCGTTCACACGTAAAAATGGTAACAATGAAGCTTTCTGAATTTATCTTGCTTGATGAGGAACAAAAAAAAGGTAACCTGCTCCATGAAGGGGTACTTGTTGGCAAAAGAACCTGGGAAGACTGCGTAGTCTTTTTATTTCAGTTCCCCGACTATTATGTGGAATCCTATTGCAACATGCAAAACAAGTCCATAACAGAATTCCGGGCGTTTACTCATATGGAACCTTTGTACCCTTACCTGGATGCCATTCCACTTGATGATTTGCTTAATTGAGGTTTGGCGTTCCCGGGCGGCTTTAAAATAAAATGTTTTTCAAGCAGTTGCGATAACATCCGCAACGGGCGTTTCACATAACTGCTTACCAGCTGAACATTTAAAACGATTCCGATTTTTTCAGAAAATCCGAATAAGGTTAAGGTATTTATTACAGGTGTGTTAAAAACAAGCATTTGATTGATGATTGACAGACGGGTGATGAATGCTGAGAATCATCTATTTTTCAGCAGTATTGGGAAGGCTTAGCCTGGAAAATTCAATGCCGCAAAGGTTTTAGGCTATTGTTATTTTTCCCATGCAATAGCTTCCTGTTCTGTGGCAAATTGTTCGCAATACACGATTGTAAAAGGAAGATAAGGGTTGACAGACCGGGTCATGCCTGAATTGTATTGACCCAATCATTTTTGGAGATCCTGACCATGCCCTTTGCATAAAAATCCTGATTGAGAATTTTTAGTACGTAGGCAAAAACACAGAAAAAATTTAGTAGTCCCGACAAGAATCGAACTTGTATCTAGAGTTTAGGAAACTCCTATTCTATCCATTGAACTACGGGACCATTATAAAGGCCGAAGGCCGAAATGCGAAGGCGAATCGAAAACCTTTAACCTTCAACTTTCCCCTATTGCCTATTGCCTATTACCTATTACCTTTTGCCTATTACCTTTTGCCTATTACCTTTTGCCTATTTTACTTCAAACGGGTTGCAAAAATAAGGGATTCCGGCAAAAAAGTGTCTTAGTTCAGCTTTCGGCGCTCGTACTTCGTACTTCGCGCCTATCTTTGCCATCCAATTTTTTGACCATGAAATGGCTTAATCTCTTTTTGAAATATCGGTTCTGGCTGGGTATTGTGTGTCTCCTTGGTGCAATCGCTATTAATCTGTCCAGCGGGTTCTGGCCTTCACTGGCTTTATATATTATCGCTGTTATTCTTTTGTTCACACATTTTTTCATCGGACCGCTCCGCCTGATCCAGGATCACCTGGAAAGCGGTGATTTCGAGGGTGCAGAAAAGGTGCTGTCAACCATCTGGTTCCCCAACCTGTTGTACAAACCTGTTCGTTCGGTGTATTACACACTTAAGGGGAACCTGGCGATGATGAAACAGGATTTTGATTCTGCTGAAAAACATATGAAGAAAAGCCTTTCCCTGGGCTCTGCGATGAAAGAAGCCGAAGGATCGAACAAACTTCAGCTGGGAATGATGGCGCTTCAGAAAGGCGATATGCGCCAGGGGGAAAGCATGATCCGCCAGGCCATCAAAGCCGGTATCCCGGATAAAGAAAGTCTGGCGCTCGCCTACCTGCAGATGTGCCAGATCATGATCCAGAAAAGAGAGTTCCGCGCTGCAAAAGATTTTTTCCGCAAAGCGAAAGCACAAAAACCTACCGCACAACAAGTCGTTGATCAGATCAAACAGATTGAGAAGTACATTTCCAGGATGCCTGGATAAGTTATAGGTGATAAGTAGTAAGTTCTAAGTAAGGGCCTGAATCAATCAAGAGCGTACTTAAAACCTACAACTTAAAACTTAACACATAAAAAAGCCCCGTGGTATTGGGGCTTTTTAATTTCCGGACCCTGGTTAGGTAATTTGGGAAGTCCGAAAATCATGCATTGCAATGCTTTACATTTTGCTGGTTAACAAGGCTGCCTTGTCAGAATGAATGCAAATTAAAATTATGAAATGTCACAACCAATACCCCAAACAGGGTAATTTTCAGGCGGGAATTAGAAGAGAGAAGTGCCTCGGTGAAGATCGTTGATTAATCACCGCGACGTTGATTATCAGGGGCTAACGTTAAGCGCCTGCCTGCCGGCTAAGGCAGGTTCAACGTTGAACGTTTAACATTGAACAATTCTTCTCCTTTCCGAAAACGGTAACCAAAAATCTCCCTGAGTTTTTTTTGCACGATTGGTGCTGCTATTGAACCCAGCATACCTAACGGAATTTTATAGTGTATCAGGTCGGTCATTTCAACGCCTGAATCCGTTTCACGGAAATGATGCTGATGATGCCACAAACTAAAAGGACCGCGCACCTGCTGGTCAATAAAGTATTCCATTGGCCTGACCTGCGTAATTTCCGTCATCCAGAAAAAAGGAATACCAAACAAGGGCCTCACATTATAAGTGATGATCTGGCCAGGATACATAGCTGAGCCGTAAATCTTGTTTGTGAAATTCAGATTAAGATATTCTGGTGTGAGTACTGCAAGGTTTGAAGGGCTGGCAAAAAAATTCCAGACTTCCTCCAGGGGAGCTGTAAAGTTTTGTACACGTTGAAATGAATGCACTGACATTTCCGGATATTTGAAGTTGGCAAATCTATTGGCGATAAACAGGCACAGGAAACAAAAGTTCGATCATAATGGCATTGTCAAAGGAAAAATTACGATCTAAGTTCCAGGAAGAATATCAGCGGTTGAATGAACAACAAAAACTGGCGGTGGATACGATCGAAGGGCCGGTGATGGTGATTGCAGGTCCGGGTACCGGGAAGACCCAGATTCTTGCGAGTCGGATTGGAAAAATCCTGTTGGAAACGGATACCTCACCCGAAAATATTCTTTGCCTTACCTATACAGATGCCGGTGTTGTTGCGATGCGTAAAAGACTACTTCAGTTCATCGGACCGGAAGCATACCAGGTTAATATTTATACTTTTCATGCTTTTTGTAATGATGTAATCCAGGAAAACCTTTCTCATTTTGAAAAGACCTCTTTGGATCCTGTATCCGAACTGGAAAAGATCGGGTTTCTGAAACAGCTGATCGATGATCTACCCAAAAATCATCCTTTAAAACGCTACCGTGGCGATGTTTACTATGAGATCACCAATCTCGCACCGTTGTTCAGTGTAATGAAAAAAGAAGGATGGACACCGGAATGGATCAATCAAAGGATCGATGCGTATATCAATGATCTTCCAAATAGAGATGAATTCATCTATAAAAGAAAATACAAAGACAATCTCCCGGGGGATCTGAAAAAGGACCAGATCGAAGCGGAAAAGGAGAAAATGGCAAAGCTCCGTGCAGCGGTTGAGCTTTCGCGTGAGTATGAAAAAATCATGAAGGCCAATAACCGCTATGATTTTGATGATATGATCAACTGGGTCATAAAGGCATTTGTTGAAGACCCTGTTTTACTTAACAGGTACCAGGAACAATTTCTTTATATCCTGGTGGATGAATTCCAGGATACCAGCGGAACACAGAATCGCTTAGTACAGCTACTGATCAATTATTGGGACAGACCAAACATTTTTGTAGTGGGCGATGACGATCAGAGCATATTTCGTTTCCAGGGCGCCAACGTTGAAAACATGCTGGATTTTGCCAACCAGTACAGTGATGATTTACTCCGCGTTGTGTTGACCAGCAACTACCGTTCTGTACAGCCGATTCTCAATATTTCAGGATCATTGATTAACCGAAATGATGAACGCCTGGTAAAACGATTGCCTGGATTAAGCAAAGACCTCGTATCATCAAATACAAGAATCAATAACCTCGATCATCAGCCAATCATCAGGGAATATAACACCCAGCGGGATGAAATGGCGGGAATTGTGCTGGAAGTACAACGACTGATTTCTGAAGGTGTGAAGCCTGGCCGGATCGCAATCATTTATAAGGAAAACAAGTATGGAGAATCGTTGATGGATGTTTTCAGTAAACTGGGACTACCGGCCTACACTAAACGATTCCTGAATATTCTTGAACTTCCACTTGCAAAAAAAATACTGACCCTTCTCCGCTATCTTGATGCAGAGCACGATCAACCATTCGGAGGCGAAGAATTACTTTTCGAACTTCTGCATTTTGACTGGTTCAATGTTCCTCCGGTAACCATAGCGGAGCTTACTTATGAAACCTATGAGAAAAAATCTGACAAAGTTAAAACCAGTTTGCGGCAGCAGTTGATCCAAAAAAGCCAACAGCCGGCAAAAGATTTATTTACTCCGGCGCTTCCTGAAAATATAAAAAATGTATCTGCTATTTTAGAAGAACTCATCCAGGCAGTTCCTAATCTTACACTGCAGGGTTTGTTCGAATTGGTGATCAGAAAAGCAGGAGTACTGAATGTGATTATGCGAAGTCCGGATAAGCATGCCGGGTTCCAGATACTCACTTCGCTTTTCAATTTCATCAAAGAAGAAACCAGGCGCAAACCATCGATGAATCTGCACGAGCTGGTTTCTCTTTTTGATCTTATGGAAAAAGAGGGGATAAGAATTCCTTTGGTGCAGGTGAATGGTAATGAAGATGGTATTCATTTATTGACTGCACATGGCTCGAAAGGCCTGGAGTTCAGCTATGTTTTTTTTGCGGGATGCAATGCAGGAATCTGGGAGAAAAAAAGAAAACCCGGAGGCGGATACAGTTTTCCGGATACCATTTTCAATTCTCTGCCGGCATCAAAAAATGAAGAAGAGTTGAGGCGGTTGTTTTACGTCGCACTCACGAGGGCGGAATTACATTTACTTATTTCTTACGCGAAATTCAAGGATGATGGTAAAGAACAGGAGCCATCTAAATTTATTGTGGAAATCCTGGATGCGAACCCTCACCTGAAAGCAATAACTGTTGCCTTGGACAACGAAGTGATGGATCAGTTTACCATGCTGGAGTTTACAGTAGCTGCTCCGGAGATTGAAAAAATGGAGAAGGTTTTTGTGGACAGAATGCTGGCGGGATTTAAGATGAATGTAACAGCCTTAAATAATTACCTGCGCTGTCCACTGGAATTCTATTTTAAAAACCTGATCAGGATTCCGTCGCCAAAAAATGAAGCAACAGAATTTGGTTCCTCCGTTCATTATGCGTTGGAACAATTATTCAGAAAAAGAACGGATACCGGGCGATTTCCATCGTTACCGGAATTCATCAATGATTTCGACTGGTATATGCACCGTCATCGGGAAAGTTTTACACGCGAGCAATTTGACCGACGATTGGAATATGGCCAGGAAGTTCTTACCAATTATTACGAAAAGTATATCGACAGTTTCAACACGATAGTGAGTATAGAGCGAAACATTAACAATGTGGTAATTAATGACGTTCCCATCAAAGGGAAAATTGATAAACTTGAGTTTGATGGTAAGGAAGTGAATGTGGTAGATTATAAAACTGGTGATCCTGATAAAGCTCAACCAAAATTAAAAGGCCCATCAGACAAAGAACCTAACGGTGGCGACTACTGGCGGCAGGCCGTATTTTACAAATTGTTGGTGGATAATGAGAAATCAAAAGACTGGCGGGTGGTGAGTACGGAGTTTGATTTTATCGAACCTGATAAGAAAAAGAATTATCGGAGAAGCAAAATAGCTATCAGGCCTGAGGATACCACAACAGTGGCTGCTCAGATCAGCACTGTCTGGAACAAGATCCAGGCCCATGACTTTTATACCGGCTGTGGAAAGGAAGATTGCCATTGGTGCAATTTTGTAAAAACAAACAATATGGCTGTCGCGCTACATGAAATAAAACAGGACGCGGACGACGAAGAAAATTAGTGTCGCTGTTGGTGATTTTGAAAAAGTTTAGATAAAATCCGGTTTCAGCATCAGGACTGTGCCTTCAGGCAGATAAAACAAGCTAAGTTTGCAGCTTCGTGAAAACCATGAGTTTAAAATTGTTCTCCCGCATTGGTGGATCCGCATGTTTACTATTGATGTTTTTCCTTTTGGTTTACGGCTGTGGTCAGCCACTTCCTCCAACCGGCGGCCCGCGGGATACATTGCCTCCCGTACTTGTAAAGGCTGCTCCTGGCGAGAATACAATCAATTTCCAGGGAAACAGGATCGTGCTTGAATTTGATGAATACGTTGCGCTGGATAACCCATTTGAGAAACTCATTTATTCGCCTGTCCCTAAAGTGGTGCCATCTGTTGAGGGCAAACTGAAAACAGTGATCATCAGGCTGAAGGATACACTCGAGCCCAACACCACATACAGTATCGATTTCGGAAATGCGATCAAGGATATCAATGAAAATAACATCCTCAGAAACTTCCATTATACTTTTTCCACCGGATCTTATATCGATTCACTTACGCTTCATGGTAGAGTATTTATAGCTGAAACCGGGAAAACAGATAGTACGATGATTGTTACATTGTACCGTGATCCTGTGGACGATTCGACTGTTGCAAAACAAACACCCCGCTATTACACAAGGGTTGATAGGGATGGTAATTTCAGTTTAACTCACCTGGCTGCCGGTAGTTACCATATATATGCTTTAAGAGATGTTGACGGCGGCAGAAAATTTGATCAATCAAGTGAACTTATCGGTTTTTTGGATGGACCTGTTCAGGCAGGGCAGGCTGCAAATCCTGTATTATATGCTTTTGAGGAACCATACAAAGAAGAGGAGATTGAAAAAAAATCGACAACAGCAAAACCCAAAGATCAGAAGGACAAAGACAAAGACGATAAGCGTCTGAAATATTCTACCAATTTACAGGGTGGCAAACTGGATATACTCGGCAACCTTGAATTGAATTTTGAAAATCCATTGTCGAGGTGGGATTCTTCGAAACTGCTTCTTACAGATGAAACATTTAATCCGGCAGGAGCATATACACTGCGCCAGGATACCATTCCGAAAAAACTTATCCTCACGCATCAATGGGTAGCCGATAAAAAATATAACCTGGTCCTAGTGAAAGATTTTGCAGCTGATTCACTGGGTCATTCGATAATGAAAACAGATACGATTCCATTTGCTGCAAAAGCAGCGAGCGAGTATGGATCAGTAAGGCTGGACATTAAAAATCTGGATACAACCGACCACCCCAGACTTATGTTTTTTAAAGGAGATAATGAGGAAATGTCTTTGAAATTAAATAATCAGCGGGTTCAGATACCACTTTTCCGACCGGGCGAGTACGAGATAAGAATTTTATACGATCGCAATAATAACGGTGTTTGGGACACAGGTGACTACTGGAAAAAAATTCAGCCGGAAAGGGTCGTCGCCCGCAAACAAAAATTAAATGTGAGGCCAAACTGGGATAACGAATTTATCATCGATCTCTCCGACGTAAATAACTAGCAGTACATTTGCAGGATGCAGTTTTCATCGCAATTATTGGAGTCGGCAGTAAATGCTTTTGCACAACTGCCCGGGATAGGGAAGAAGACAGCTCTGCGTCTTGTATTGCATTTGCTTAAACAGGAAAATTCCCAGGTAGAACAATTCAGTGAGACAATTGCCTCAATGCGGAAAAATATCCGTTTCTGTTCCATGTGCTTTAATATTTCCGATACAGAAATCTGTTCCATTTGCAGCAATCCTTCACGCAAAAAGGAAATGATCTGTGTAGTGGAAACCATCCGCGATGTCATTGCTATTGAAAGCACACAACAATTCAACGGCGTATACCATGTTTTGGGTGGAGTGATTTCACCTCTGGACGGTGTCGGTCCGGATCAATTGAAAATTGAATCTCTTCATAACAGGGTAAAAACAATTCCGGCAGAAGAGTTGATTTTTGCTTTGAGCCCGACCATACAGGGCGACACAACAATCTACTATATCCAGAAAAAACTGCAACAGGACAAACTCAAGATCACCACTATCGCCAGAGGAATTTCCTTTGGAGGTGAACTGGAATATGCAGATGAAATGACGCTCGCCAGAAGTCTGCAAAACAGGCAGCCGCTCGAGCATTATGTTTCGCGTTGAACGTTTTACGTTCAACGTTAGCACTTTCGGGTGCAGGATGCATCCCGAAAAGTAAGTATTCAGAATTCAAATTTAGTTTGCAGAAAAATGGCTAATTGTAATTAGCAATAGGTCAATTCTGCCTCTTAAACTCTTTGAAAAAATTTATCAAACAATCAGGCTTTTCCATCGTCAGAGGTCGACGTTCAACGTTCGACGTTTAACGTTTAACGTTCGACGTGAATCATTTCCGCCTGCAGTATTATCTCCTGTGGCGTCTTTGATTTGTTCATTTGATCCAATAAAATCCTGGTAGCAGTTTGCCCCATCTCTAACATAGGTTGTCTCAAAAAAGTCATTGAAGCATTAAAAAGATCCTGCGCATCCGTTTCATCGAAGCTTACGATTTCAAGTGCATCGGGTACAGAGATATTCCGCTTCAGGATATGTTTCAGTCCGTTCAGTGCGATACTATTCGAGCCAAATATTATCGCATCAACCGGATCTTTATGAAAGAGGAGATCATCAATCGCAGTTTCGATCTCGGTTTTTCTGTAAATGATGTCCACTTCTTTCAATCGCTCAGGGTTAAATCCTATCCCGTTGTCGTTTAAAGCTTCGACATAGCCCCGCACACGTTCCTGCAGATGAAACAAGGAACTTCTGTAGGTGATCAATCCGATCTTTTTTCTATTCTTATTGATCAGGTGGGTGACGCCCTTGTAAACTGCACCAAAATTATCCAACGCTACATAATTGCATTGAAATCCGGGATAATAGCGATCAAACAACACGAAAGGAACTTGTTGTTGCTGGAGAATTCTAACCTGGTTTTCGGTATTCTCGGGTGGCGCCATAATCAAACCATCGACCTGGCGTGTAACGAGCGTGTCGAGTATCCGTTCGAATTTCGCATCGTTTTCATCCGAGCTTCCGAAGAGTACAGTGTATCCATGATGATCAGCTTCATCTTCGATAATTCTTGCCAGGCTCGATGAAAAGTTATTGGAGATATCAGCAACGATCAATCCGATCGTATGCGTTCTGTTGGTCTTTAAGCTGCGTGCAATCTGGTTGGTGCGATAGTTCAGGCTGCGGGCAATCTGTTTGATTTTCTGCGCCAGATCCTTATTGATTCTGCCCTCTTTTTTATTGTTCAGCACATAGGATACCAGGGCGGTAGAAACGCCGGCTTCCTGGGCAATGTCTTTCAATCCTGGCTTCTTTTTCATATTCACTTAGCAATCCTGGACAAAATTCGTTTATAATTTGCAAATAGTTGTTTATCAAACAGATAACTCTATATATTGTTGACTGTGCCGGTAAAAGACTCAATTACAACCGATTACGGCACAATAATTGGCAATGTTTAATCGTTTAAACAAAAATAGCTAGATTTGCAGTGTAAACGTATAGTGAGAACGTAAAATTATTAATCATGGAAACGTTTAATAACATCGGTGCAATTGAGAAAGGTGTAGCGGGAAAATCATTCAGAATCGCAGGAATCAATAGTAAAAACGGATATCGCCTGATAAAAATATTGCCTCAGAAAAAATCAATGCCAGACTGGGTTCAGACCCAATTTCCGGAGGCTACCGTAGCCAGCAATATTGAAGATCTGATATCGGACGCCAGTATTGACCTGGTAATGGTTTCCGCCAACGACGAAAATCACAAAGACATTGTGGCAAACTTCCTCCAGACCGGCAAACACGTACGCGTAGTTTAGTTAACTGGAGAATGATTGGGAAACAAAAATGACGGTTTTACCGAACAGGTATGGTATGTCCAGATCAGTTCCGTTGGTCTGAGCTTTACAAGTAATTGAACAGAATAAAGCCTTTACCCACCGGTAAAGGCCTTCTGTTTTACATCCGATCCATAAGATTCGTTGGCCTGTCTATCGGGTAAAAGTATTAGCGAAATGATGGGAGGTAATAACGTATCCTTTATTCAGGTAAAGGCGATGTGCCGTGTGTCGGTGATGGCCACTGTCGAGATGGACCGCTGCTTTCCCGAGATCTTTTGCCAGCTGATGTATATGATTCAGTAACATTCCAGCGTATCCTTTACCGCGATGATCAGGCAGTGTACTCAGGTCATCGATATAAATAATTTTTCCGCAATACAGCATATACATTTCACGAAATCCCGCGAAGCACACCGCCTTTCCACCCGCTTCAACAAAAAACATCCGGTATCCTTCCTTCATCATTTCTTTCACCTGGGATATGAGGTTTTCTTTTTCCAGATGAGGCCTTAACGCTTCAACCACTTCCCAGCAAAAAATGATTTCATCATCTGTTTTCGCTTCGCGGATGACTGCCGTATTCGTAATCATAATAGGTTCATTATTTAGTGACAACCAAAATTAAAATTGATTTGGACTACCTTAGTAGTCCAGATTTAATATAATAAGTAGTCCAGATGCTTCCATTCAGCAGCTTGATCATCATCAATCGGAAGGTTGGCACGCCGGTGTACCTGCAGGTTGCCAACCAGCTCATAACATTGATCCGGAAGGGAAATATCCAGCCGGGATCAAAACTTCCGGCCAGCAGGGAAATGGCGGAAATTCTTCAACTCCATAGGAAAACGGTTGTGGCAGCATATGATGAACTGGTTTCGCAGGATTGGGCACAAACCAATCCACGCCGTGGAATAACTGTTTCGAACGAACTACCGTTAACCAAACCGCGGAATTTCAACACTTCTTCACAGGCGATTGGTTATAGCTCAAAAAAGTCGCCTGGAATATCTTCCTTCCCGGATATTCTTACATCGGTTCCTTCCGGCCAGCGATTCAGGTTATCGATCAATGATGGTTATCCTGATCACAGAATTGCTCCGACAGAATTACTGTTACGCGAATACAAAAGCCTGATTATTCAATCGAAGCGAAAAAAATTCAGCGGAGCTGCAGATCCTGCAGGTATATATTCTCTGCGGGAAGTTTTGGCGGGATTTGTTTCAGAAACGCGAGGCCTCCGTTTGTCAGCAGCAAACGTGATGATCACGCGTGGCGCGCAGATGTCAATTTATCTTGCTTCGCAACTTTTGGTAAAACCCGGCTCTGTAGTACTTGCCGGTGATCCGAATTATCACTTGGCTGACGTTACTTTTAAAACATCAGGAGCCAGGCTCGTTCGTGTACCCGTCGACGAAAATGGAATGGACATCGATTGGGTCAGTAATTATTGTTCAAAGCAGCGCCCGGATCTGATCTACATCATTCCTCACCATCATCATCCCACTACGGTAACGTTGACGGCTGCCCGCAGAATGGCTCTTCTGAATCTCGTTGTAAAGTATCAGATACCAGTGATCGAAGACGACTATGATTTTGATTTTCATTACAGCAGCAGCCCAATTCTTCCACTGGCCAGCTCCGATCATGATGGATTGGTCATTTATATCGGTTCTTTGACAAAATCACTTTCGCCGGGTTTTCGTGTGGGATACATGATCGGTGCAGAAAGTTTTATTCAGAATGCATCTAAATTCCGTAGGCTGATTGACATACGTGGTGATCATGTTCTCGAGGAAGCACTTGCATATTTGTTTGAAAAGGGAGATATGCAGCGGCATTTGAAGAAGTCCGTGAAACTATACCACCAGCGACGGGATGTTTTTGCGGCCCTGTTAACTTCGATGCTGGGGGACAGGATCAGTTTCAAAACCCCGTCCGGAGGGCTTGCTTTCTGGGTGAGGTTTGCAAAACAGTTCCCTCTTCCGGAGATTTCTTCTCTGGCAGCAGTCGCCGGCCTGCAGATGAGTGACGGCCTTTATTATAATTCTGAAAAAACAAATTACAATGGTTTACGCATGGGCTTTGCATCCATGAATGAAAAAGAAATGCGGGAATCTATGGGTATCGTTCAACATATCCTGTATCAATTCAAACCTGCACAGGTATTGCGGAAATAACTTCGGTTATGGATTCCAGTTGCCTGAAATTGGGATGATCCACATGGTGTTCGATTTTTTCATGAGCCCAGGTCGTATGATAAGGAATGTGAAATGCGTGACCGCCAATAGCCAGTACGGGCAGTACGTCGGATTTTAATGAATTTCCCAACATCAGAAACTGATCCGCCGGAATGTCCAGGTGTTTGATCAGCTTTTTATAATCGGCTTCCTGTTTATCACTCATGATCTCGATGTGATGAAAATAATGTTCGATCCCCGACTTCTTCAGTTTTCGTTCCTGGTCAAGCAGATCACCTTTTGTAGCCACGACAAGTCTGTACTTACCATGCAGGGTTCTTAAAACTTCTTCAACACCTTCCAGCAACTCGATAGGCCTGCCCAGTAAATCTTTTCCGAAGCCAATGGCTTTCTCAATAACATCCAGGCTTGCGGTATTGTTCGAAACACGCAATGCCGTTTCCACCATGGACAGCATAAATCCTTTCACGCCATACCCATAGAGTGACAAATTCTGCATTTCTGTTTTAAACAATTCCTGGCCAACACTATGATGAGGGAGATAATCTTCAAGCAGAGAACAGAATTTCTGTTCAGTCTCCTGGAAATAAGGTTCGTTTACCCAAAGCGTATCATCGGCATCGAAGGCGATTACTTTAATGTTCATGATGCGAAAATAGTAAGAAGTAAGTAGTAAGTAATAAGTAGGGAACAGCCCGCGATTGAGAGTGACAGTTTAAATATTTTTTGTCAAAAAATCCAACAATTCTTATAAACTGTATACTAACTTTCAATCTTCAATCTTCAATCTTCAACTTTACACTTAAACTTACTCACTTACTACTTCCTACTTACTTTCATTCAGCCTTTATAAAAAGCCGCCGCCGGGGAACCGGCAGCGGGATTATGCGTAATAAAAAGAACCGTATTTGTTAAATCATCCACTCATTTTCTATTTTATGCCGCCCTTTTTCGTCTGCTGTTCATCATTGATACCGGAATATTGTTAATGTAATTTTTGTAACGATTACCAACCTGGCTGAACAAATTGAATTCATTATTACTTGCTACCGCGAGCACCAGGAAACTCACGAGTAGTGAAGTAAGAAAATGAGATACGGTCATTACCGGCGTTACCCAGAAACCTATCATCAGCCCGAGATACATCGGATGGTAGGCTATCTTCTGAATCAACGCAGTTTTGAATTTAGGAGCGAAGTAGTTGCGTCTCTGAAAGTATAGCCATGTCTGCCTTACTCCGAAAAAATCGAAATGATTGATCAGGAATGTACTGAGCAGCGCAAGCATCCATCCGCCAATGAAAAGTATAATAAGTACATCGTGCAATAACCCTTGTTTTATCATCCAAAGCTTTTGATCCATAGGTATCCAACAAACGTTGAACAGTATTGCACAAAGACTGCAGAGTAAAACAAAAGTGCTGCGGCGTAGTGGCTGCGGGATACTGTTTTTAAAATTGTTCCACGCTTCTGTACGCAGGAAAAACTGGTAAAACATGGAAATGAATCCCAGCAGAATCAGGTTGATAAAAAGTGCGTTCGCGTCATTCGTTCCTGTTCCGATCAATTCAGTGTCGTTATTGATAAAATTGCCGATAAAGAGAAAGGAATACATCAGGCTGAAGCAGAATATCCCATAAGCCAAACAACCATACCCAAAAAATAAAAGCCTTTTCATCGTGTTAGTTTTTGTCTCGTTATTATTCAACCGGGTCGCAGCTTTCATCTTGCCTTATGTTTTCAAATTTGAATTAACGGAAGGGGAACCTGTTTTCCGCCAGCAACAATGTCTTTTCCATTTGTTCTTTTGCTGCGCCTTTAATCCTTTTTTCAATTTCAACTTCCTGTTTTTGTTTACATGGATCTGATGCACTGTCCAGATAACCGATAAGCATGAAAACAAATACCATCATAAACTTTATCATCATTATTCTCTTTTCTTAATTCCTAAACTTCTCTTCTTCCATTTCCGACACAAAACTAAACTGATTGTTTTGCGGGGCCATCAGCATATTATCGGTTGTATTGTTTGAATGCGTACCTGTTAAATCCTGTTGAGAAGAATGTTCCTGCACCGTTTTTTCACCAGGGTAAAAGTCATCTTAGCATGACTTAAAATCCTCTACTCATCAGGAATAGTCAACTGCGCATCAGAACAGGCTAAATAATCAGTCAGTATTTTTAATGTTCGGGGAAATGAGGAGCTTTCTGCATATTTCTGCCTGAGGAAATATTCGTATATTTTAAAAGCCTATCAGATACTTTATGCGGGTATTCGGTTTTGTTCAGCAAATGACCATCCTGGCGGCTTTTACCTTAGGGTATAGCGCTGCTGAAGCACAAACTGTTTTTCATAGACCGACCATTTTCACGACAGATCAGGGGCTTTCATCCAACTCAGTACGATCAATTGATAAATGCCGGAACGGTTTTATATGGATAGGTACGGGTGATGGTATTTGTCGTTTTGATGGTAACCGGTTTAAAGTATACCAGCATAATCCTTCTGACAGCAACTCGATTGCTGATAACCGTATCAATTGTGTACTTGCTGTAGGGGATAGTATTTGGGCAGCGACAGACCTGGGCCTATCGATATTGAATACCCGAAACAATCGCTTTACAAATATTCAGTTCAACGAAGACGGGACATTACCAACCATATTACGTCAGCAGGGGTTTGGTGCAAACCTGATTTACGCCGATAGAAGTGGAGACATATGGATCGGCACTCGTAACCAGGGAGTACATCGGTACAGCCCGAAAACAGGAAAGTTTGATAGCTTTTATTGGAAGCGACCAGATAGTATACCGGAGAACTTTGTTTATAATCATATCCTGAGCATATGTGTTAATAATGACAATGACAGTATCATCTATGCAGGTACTGTTGCTGGTCTGCTGGAAATGAACAGGTATACCCATTCCATCAAAAGACATTTTTTTAAGCATCCGGAAAAGAAATATGAAAACGCATTGAATGCATTCCGGAGAATATATTATCATGATGACGGACTCCTGTATACCGGTAATTGGTCCACAGGCATGCACATTTTTGAATCGTTAACCGGTAAACTGATCCCGTTACAAAACCAGGGAGGCCCCGGAGAAGAGGTTATTGAAACCGGTATAAGGAAACTGCTTCGTAAATCCCGAAATGAAATCTGGATTACATCGGGAATGGGAGTAGCCGTTTGGGATACCGACAAAAAGAAGATTACATACAGGCAGAAAAACGATTTTAACAATTCACTTTTTTACGGGGTTGACTTCATTGATGAGAGCAACAGGATTTGGGAAGGTTCCACCAACGGCGTATATGTATTTGATCCCGTGGTGCAACAATTTAATGTCTGGGCCCGCGAAAATCCCGCAAATAATCAATGGGGATTTAACTTTTATATCATTGAAGACAAAATCAAAAATCAATTGGTCATTCTTCCGAGAGTCGGCGGAAAGATCCATCATTTCGACCTGACAGAAAAGACCTGGCGTACACAAAATCTTTCCATTCCAAAAAACAGAAGACTTGAACGATTCCTGGTCAGGGGTTTCGCAAAAGCAACGGGTGGACTTTACACTATAGCCACGGATGAAGGGCTTTTTACTTATAATGATGCAACAGGAGACATGCGTCCATTGCACCTGCTTCAAAACGCAGATGATTACCGATATGGAGAATTAATCTGGGACAGTTCAGGCAAACTGTGGTTTTCGGCTTATGGCAACGGCTTATTCGTCTGGAACCCTGCTACCGGAACTATTAAACACTATATGGATGAACTTAATCTGCCTGACACAAAACAACCATTTAATACGCTGGTTTCATTGTTTGAAGACAGTCGTAAGAATATCTGGATCAGCAGAAACAATGGCTATGTGTATTTTGATCAGTCTAAGCAAAAGTTCATGCATTTCCTCGCTGATCATGATTCCACCAATACAATTTCAATTATTAAAGGTTTTGCAGAAGATGCCGAAGGACGTGTGTGGGTGAATGGAGCAGATGGAAAAATCGGATTCGGATGGATAAATCAACCGGAGAAGGGACTCACCTCTGTGATGGATTATTATACAAAATTCGGACTGACAGATTTCCCCAAGATCAGCTCAGATAATGAAGGTAATATCTGGGGATATACGAAAAAGAGTCTGTTCAGAATTGACCCCAAGACTTTAGTACCGGATCAGTTTGATTTCAGTTATGGATTAAGGGAACCGGATTTTTATTCGTTTAATATTATTTCCAATGACATTGCTGTGTTTGGCGGAAGGAATGATGTTGTTTTCGCAAATACAAAACAGCTAAGAAGAAACACGGAAAAGCCTGTACCATATATAACACAGATCCAGGTTTTGGAAAAGCCGAATACCATCACCATGGTGACCGTCGATACCAGTCAGCTGTATCTTAAATACTGGCAGAACTTTTTCTCATTTTCTTTTTCAGCAAAAGCATATACGCTGGGAAACGCTGTTCGATTTCGATATCGCCTTTCTGGTTTTGAAGATCAGTGGATTGAAGCCACTGATCGGAATTTTGTAAACTATACAAATATTCCCGCAGGTGATTATACTTTCCAGGTACAGGCCGCTAATAACGAAGGGGTATGGAACGAAGAGATAAGTACATTACCCGTTCATGTTGCCACTGCCTGGTGGAACATGTGGATATTCCAGACGCTTGCAGTTTTAGCCATTGCATATGCCATATGGCAATTATACCAGATGAGATTGAAACAGGTACGTGAGAAAACAAGAATAAAAGTTGAGTTCGAAAAGAAACTGGCCAATGTGGAGATGAGTGCCTTGCTGGCCCAAATGAATCCTCACTTCTTATTCAACAGTCTTAATTCGATCGATAGCTATATCATCCGTAATGAATCGAAGAAAGCTTCCGAGTACCTCAATAGTTTTGCGCGACTGATGCGCCTTATTCTCAATAATTCAAGAAGTAACTACATCACGCTGAAAGAAGAACTGGAGACACTTGATCTTTATCTGCAGATGGAAAATCTGAGATTCAAAGACCGTTTTGTATATGAGATTCTTGTTGATGAAGATATAGACACTACTATGGTAAATATACCGCCGATGCTGGTTCAGCCTTATGTTGAAAATGCTATCTGGCATGGACTGATGCACAAAGAAGCGAACAAAGGAAAGAGTAAGGTATCGATACATATCAAAAAAACAGAAACAGGAATTATATGTATTATCGAGGACAATGGAATAGGCCGTGAGAAAGCAGCAGCAATCAGTTCAAAAACAGGTACACGAAGCCGTAAGTCGATGGGAATGCGGATAACAGAAGATAGAATTGAGATCATCAATAAACTGTACAATACCGATACTAAAGTGTTTATTGAAGATCTGATGGATGATACAGGAGCGGCCGAAGGAACGAGAGTGGAGCTGACGATACCAGGGTGAGAATGCAGGGTGTGGAATACGGAATACAGGAAGAGGCAGAAACGGAACATAGAAAACGGGGAGGAAAGTTGAAACAGCGGACAGAAAGAGAAACAGAAACAGGAAGAAAGTGATCATGACCTCTGTTCATGAAGCTGATTCCCTTCGGGCTGAAAACTGAAAACCGTGAAGAAAGCAGGAATTGAAAACGAATTCTATTTATCAGCTGACTCCACCAGATCTGATAACCTGCCTGCCCTGCCTACCGGGCAGGCCGACAACTGACAACCGACAACTAAAGACAATGACCAGGGCAGTAATTATTGACGACGAGACACACAGCATCGAAACATTAAAATGGAAGCTGGAGAATTATTGTCCGGATGTGACGGTGATTGCCTCTTTTACAGATCCTGCGGAGGGAGTCAGATTTCTGAAGCAGAATGAAATCGACATTCTTTTCCTGGATATCGAGATGCCTATGTTGAATGGTTTTGATGTGCTGGAAGAAGTAGGACAGTCGATAACATTTGATGTAATCTTTATCACTGCTTATGATAATTTTGGAATACAGGCTGTAAAATTCAGTGCGCTTGATTACCTGTTGAAACCAGTGCAGAATAAAGAATTAAAAGAAGCAATAGAAAAGCATCTCAGAAAGGCTCAGCCAAACATACCTAACAGGCAATTGGAAGTATTAATGGAAAATGTACATGCTGAGAAAAGAGGGAAAACGGGAAAGATCGCGCTTGCGTCGAGAGATATTATTGAATTTGTAAATCCGGAAGAGATTATCGTATGCACTTCTAACAGCAACTATACTGAAGTCTATTTATCAGATGGAAGGAAGAAAGTGATCAGCAAAACATTAAAGGAGTTTGAGGATATGCTCGTACCCTTCCATTTTTTCAGGCCACATCATTCTCACCTTATCAATCTTTCTGAAGTAAAAGAGTTTATCCGTGGCGATGGAGGCTTCCTGGTGATGAAAAACAAAATGAAAATCCCTGTTTCGAAAAGCAAAAAGGACGAACTGATGAGTCAGTTACTCTGAACTACTCAACAGGAACAGGTGATTGATCAAATGAACTTTTATTCCAGCGAAAGAATTCCAAGTTTTGTATTGTTATCAGCTTCGATGGAATGAAGCTGTCTGTTCCGTTACTGAAAGGTGAACTATGGCGCATACGGAAATGGTTAAAACCAGGGATGGGAGGGAGATGGGGATCAGCATTTTTAATCCTCAGAAGGAGAACAACTCTGTTATAGTGATCGGGCAGGGAGTAATGATGCATCAATCAGATTATAATGTATTTGCAGAATTCCTGTCAAAGAGCGGGTATCCGGTGATCACTTTCAGTTATCGGGGACTTGACGAAAGTTACTGGCTCGGCCCGGAAAAAGCGAATGCCGGAATGAAACATTGGGCATTACAGGATCTGAATACTGCATTGCTTTTTGCAAAACAACATTTCCCTAAAAAGGAAATTATTTTTCTCGCACATGGCATCAGTGGAGAAATTGCCGGTATTGCTCCGGCGAGTACATACATCAACAGGATGATCATGATCAGTGCGGGCCTGACCTGCGCTAAACTCAGGCCCTGGCGTGTTCGTATGCGCCTCTCGGTGATGAAAAAACTCATCACGTTGTTATTATTTTTCTATGGTTATTTTCCAGGTAAAAGAATAAGGTATCTCACGAATATACCGGGCGGCGTAATGCGTGATTGGGTCGGCTGGTGTAACAGTGAGAACGGTCTTTTTGACGAGTTCCCCGATAATAATTATTGCCGTTTGCGCATACCATTACTCAGTATAAGTTTCGAGGGAAATTCAGACATTCCACTAAAAGCTATACGCGCATTACTCGCTCGATATTCGGCTGCACGTATCCGTTGGATGCATCTTCCTGACACACTCTTATCCGACACACCCAATGATGAGAATGCTTTTTTCAATGCAAAGTTTCCGGAAAATTTATGGAAGATGATCGGCGACTGGCTTGAGTCGGAAGCAAGCTATAATGGATACTTTAACCAGGAAGAAAAATTAGCACCGTAAGGAGAGAAACAGGAAACAGAGTCAGGGCAAAAAAAAAGAGAACAGGAAGGCGGGTGCAGAAAAACTAAAAATTGCGAAAAGGGAGAAAGAATGCTATTCATTGTGTTGAATTCTTCTGTTATGACAACGGGCAATTAACAACTCAAAGAATACAAAACGACAATTAGAATGCGATTAATTTTTCTCCTTAAAGTGTGGCTGTTTTCTTCTGCCTCCTTTCTCCTTACTCCTGCCTGTTAGAATACAGTTAGAAAAATTTATATTAACGTCTTGTTAAACAGGGTCACTTTCTAAATGGTCTATTTTCGCCCGCAAACCCTATTGGCTGTTAATCGCGACAAGGTTTTCTGGCATTTTTGAATTATATTTGAAATAACCGACCTGCACCTTTGAAAATATAAAATTGGTGTCTCGTTTATCTTCAGTCACCTTCTTCAACTCTTGCCAGCAAATCTCTGTCCCCCGATTGCCTGCATCCTGATCAATTTCAGGTTTTCAATCTGATTGCCAGCCAATTCAATAACTCTAAAAAAAAGGGATCATGCGACCATTTCTGGCAAGTCTGACAGCTTCATTTTTTTTCTTTCAACTGGCTTGTAATGTCAGTGGCAAAACGGAGGATGAACATTCCAAAGCAGTACATATTCCAGTGTTGAAAATAGAAGCCCGGGACACTGTTATCGAGCAGGAATATGTGGCAGATATCCAGGCTGCAAAAAACGTCGAAATCAGATCCCGCATACAGGGCTTCATAAAAGAAATTCTTGTTGATGAAGGACAGGAAGTGACCAAGGGTCAGCCGTTATTCATTCTTAATGATGAAGAGCTTCAGGCAGATGTATCAAAAGCAAAGGCTGTATTGAACAATGCAACAGCCGAGGCGAAAGGTGCTGAACTTGAAATGAAGAGGATAAAAGTACTCGTAGATAAAAATGTCATTTCATCTTCGGAATATGAGCTTGCTCAATCAAGATTGAAATCTGCTGAAGCACGTGTAGATGAAGCAAAATCAAGTTATACAAATGCCCAGATACAGCTTTCCTATACACGGATCCTTTCTCCATTCAGTGGAATAATCGACAGGATTCCAATGAAGAGAGGAAGCCTCGTGGATGAAGGAACTTTACTTACTACCATTTCAGATCTGGCAACGATCTACGCCTATTTCTCAGTTTCAGAAAATGAATATCTCCGCTTTAGTCGGTCTAAAAAAGAAAAGAATACCACCGACTATGATAATATCAAATTAATTCTTTCCGACGGTACTGCTTACCAGCATAATGGAAGAGTGGAAGCTATGGAAAGTGAATTTGATAGTCATACCGGTTCTATCGCCTTTCGTGCAACATTTCCCAATCCCGAAAAATTTCTCAAACACGGTGCCAGCGGTAAAATAATTTTAAGCGCAGCAGTGGAAGATGCATTGATCATTCCGCAGAAAGCAGTCATGGAAATCCAGGATAAAAGTTTTGTGTACATCGTGAATAAGGATAACACGGTGAGGATGAAAAGTTTTTCACCGAAAACGAGAATGGATGAATTTATTGTCGTTCAGTCTGGCCTTACAGAACACGACACTATTGTTTATGAAGGAATACAGAGCATAAAGGAAGGAACCAGAATAACGCCACAATATTTGGATGCAGATCAATTGCCTGCATTGAATTCCGGAAAATAATATCGATTGATTCTGCAGGTGTAAATGCCTGAAAGGAGATTGCAAAATTGTCCTTTGAATCTATCTTTTTAAAAACAGATCATGGTTGAGACATTTATACGCAGACCTGTTTTATCATTAGTCATTTCTATCATCATCACTTTACTTGGTGTGCTGGCGCTATTCAGTTTGCCGATCACCCAGTTCCCGGATATTGTGCCGCCCTCAGTTGTTGTTACGGCTACTTATAATGGAGCTAATGCAGAAGTGTGTACCAACGCTGTTGCCATCCCGATTGAACGGGCAGTGAATGGTGTGCCTGGTATGACTTATATGAACACGGTAAGCAGTAACAATGGTGTGACGCTTATCCAGATCTTTTTTAAAGTAGGCACTGATCCTGACCAGGCCGCGGTAAATGTACAAAACAGGGTAACGACCGTGCTCGATGAACTTCCTGAAGAAGTTATCCGGGCTGGTGTGCAGGCGGAGAAGGAGGTAAATAGTATGCTGCTCTACCTGAACATCGTGAGTACAAATGATGATGCCGATGAGGAATTCATTTACAACTTTACCGATATCAATGTTCTTCATGAATTGAAACGAATCGAAGGTGTTGGATTTGTTGATATCATGGGGGCACGCGATTATTCCATTCGCGTCTGGTTAAAACCGGACAGGATGCTTGCATATAATATATCAACGGATGAAGTAATAAAGTCTTTAAGGGCGCAGAATATAGATGCAGCACCGGGCGTGGCAGGAGAGAATTCAGGAAAGGACAGGCAGGTGAAGCAATATGTATTGAAGTACACAGGTAAATTCAATACGCCTGAACAGTATGGTGATGTTGTAATGAAAGCTCAGGCTGATGGATCTGTTCTTCGGTTGAAAGATATTGCTGATATTGAATTCGGTACGTTCAGTTACGATATGGTTTCAAAAACCGATGGTCGTCCTTCCGCATCGATAATGATCAAACAGCGCCCGGGAAGCAATGCGCGTGAAGTCATTCAGAACATCAAGGATAAAATGGGAGAATTGAAGTCTACGGTTTTCCCGCCCGGGATGGATTACAATTTTGCATACGACGTTTCACGTTTTCTTGATGCCAGTATTCATGAAGTAATCCGTACGCTGATTGAAGCGATGGTTCTGGTATTTGTTGTTGTATTTATTTTCCTGCAGGATTTCAGATCAACACTGATTCCGGCTCTGGCGGTTCCGGTTGCATTGGTAGGAACGCTGGCGTTCATGCTTGCACTGGATTTTTCCATAAATATGCTGACCCTTTTTGCATTGGTACTGGCCATTGGAATTGTGGTGGATAACGCAATTGTAGTTGTAGAGGCTGTGCACGTGAAGATGGAGAAGGATAAACTGCCGCCATTGGAAGCTACCATTGCTGCTATGAAGGAAATCACTTCAGCGATCATTGCTATTACATTGGTAATGTCAGCGGTATTTATACCTGTTGCATTCCTTTCTGGTCCTGTTGGCGTTTTTTACCGGCAGTTCAGCATCACGCTTGCTATTTCAATTGTTATATCGGGAATAAATGCATTAACGCTTACTCCCGCCCTGTGTGCCCTTATGTTGAAACCACATTCGCCTGCGCATACGAGACGAAACCTGCTGGCAAGATTCTTTCATGGATTTAATAAGGCTTATAACAAAACCGAAAATGCATATACCGGAATTGTTTCGAAGATTGCACGGAAAAAAATCATCACACTCGGAGCTATTCTTCTTTTTGTACTCGGAAGCTGGTTCCTTTTGCGTGCACTTCCCTCAGGGTTTATTCCAACAGAAGATCAGAGTATCATCTATGTAAACGTAACAACACCCGCCGGGTCGACTCTTGAAAGAACAGAGCTTGTGTTGGATGAAGTTGAATCGAAACTCGGAAAACTGGCTGGTGTAGATAATATCAGTACCCTCGCGGGCTATAGTCTGATGAGTGAAATCACTGGCGCCTCCTATGGAATGGCGATGATCAATCTGAAAGGATGGGAAGAACGAAAAGAATCAGTGGAAGAGTTGATCGCCCATTTTGCAAAAAATACTTCCGGTATCAGTGATGCGACGATAGAATATTTCGCGCCACCGTCCGTGCCGGGATTTGGTAATGCGAGCGGATTTGAATTTCGTTTACTGAATAAAAACCGAAGCGGTAATCTCGAAGAGATGGCGGTCGTCACAAAAAACTTTCTGGAGGAATTAAATAAAGACAAGCGAATCGGTGGTGCTTTCACCGGTTTTGATCCAAGCTTTCCACAGTACATTATTCACGTCGACCAGGAAATGGCAGCGAAAAAAGGAGTGACTGTTGAAAATGCAATGAACACATTGCAGACGCTGATGGGAAGTTATTATGCGACCAACTTTATTCGTTTCGGACAAATGTATAAAGTAATGTTGCAGGCACTTCCGGAATACCGGCGCACACCGGATGATCTGCTGAAACTATATGTGAAAAACGAACGCGGAGAGATGGTTGCATTTTCAACATTTACAAGGCTGGAAAGAATACTTGGTCCTGAGCAGATCACCAGGTACAATATGTACAATGCGGCGATGATCAATGGTGATGCTTCACCAGGTAACAGTACGAGCGAGGCTATTACAGCGATCCAGGAAACGACAAAAAAGTTGCCAGCGGGATATGATTATGAATGGAGTGGTATGACGCGTGAACAGATCCTTTCCGGCAACCAGGCCATCTGGATTTTCATGCTCTGCCTTTTGTTTGTGTATCTGTTGCTCGCAGCGCAGTATGAAAGCTTTCTCTTACCGCTACCTGTTATTCTTTCGTTACCTGTCGGAATTTTTGGTGCTCTGTTTTTCCTTTGGCTGGGCGGACTCGAAAATAATATTTATGCACAGGTAGCAATGGTTATGCTGATAGGACTTCTTGGTAAAAATGCCATCCTTATTGTTGAATTCGCGATACAGGACAGGAAGCGTGGTTTGTCAATTGTGCATGCAGCGAAGATGGGGGCAAAAGCAAGGTTGCGTCCGATCCTGATGACATCGTTTGCATTTGTTGCAGGATTGATTCCGCTGTGTATTGCTTCAGGTGCAGGTGCCATCGGAAACAGAACGATCGGTATGACTTCCGCAGGAGGAATGCTCCTCGGAACAGTGATTGGAGTAATTGTAGTACCCGGGCTGTATGTTGTTTTTGCGAAAATGGCTGAATCTGGTCGGTTCAAAAGACGAATAAAAACTCAATTGAATCGCCCGCCAGAAAAATTAAAAGAACTCCCTGCCTGATTAACTATTTAGCGATATACCTGAAAATGGAAAAATGAATATGATGAGGAACCTGATTATATGTTTGATTTTTTTCTGTTGCGCAGCGTTCGTATTTAGCGGATGCAAAGCTGCACGCGAAGTACAAATGCCGCCGGTTCCTGTCGTACCTGCTTCATATGGTGATTCATTGTCCGGTGGGACAATAGCGTCATTGCCCTTAAAGCAATTTTTTACAGATCCATACCTGTTGCAACTGATCGATAGTGTACTGAAGAATAATCCCGACCTGGGTATTGCATTGCAACAGGTGGAAATTGCCCGTGCTACTGTAGCGATAAGAAAAGGGGCATTGTTACCGCAAGTGAATGGATTGGTTACGGCAAGCGGCGATCACTATGGAAAATACACGATGACGGGTGTTGGCAATTTTGATACAAATCTTTCATCAAATATTTCTGAGGGACAGAAAGTGGCAACAGGGTTCACGCCGGATTTTTTTATCGGATTCAGAAGCACATGGGAAATTGATATCTGGGGAAAACTTAAACAACAGCAAAAGGCGGCAATCGCAGGATGGCTCGCCACTGAAAGGGGACGGCAATACCTGGTAACGGGCCTTGTTGCTTCAGTGGCGTCGATGTATTACGAACTCATGGCGCTAGACTATGAATTGAAAATAGTGAAGAAGAATGTAGGGTTACAGGAGCGCGCACTGGAGATCATCAAAGTTCAAAAGGAAGGAGGAAGAGCAACAGAGCTTGCAGTAAGGCAATTTGCCGCTCAGTTGTTGAATACCCAGGCTCTTGAGTTTCGTACACGGCAGGAAATGGTGGCTATAGAATTACAACTCAATGCACTGGCAGGCAGGTTCCCGATAGAGATCAAAAGAGACACTTCCCTGATGGAGTTACCATTGCCTTCGGTTATGCATACCGGTGTGCCTTCAGATCTTTTGCTGAGAAGACCGGATATACAACAGGCGGAGTATGAGCTGGAAGCCGCAAAAGCCAATGTGCTTGCTGCGAGAAAAGCATTCCTGCCCTCACTCACTATCGCGCCTTATGCTGGTTTCAATGCTTTTCGGGGGAATGTAATATTTAATCCTTCGTCTATTGTTTATGGCCTGATAGGAGGCATCACCGCACCCATTTTTAACGGATGGCGAATCAGATCCGATTACCAGGTTGCAAATGCAGAAAACAGCCAGGCGGTTTACAACTATCAGAAATTAATTTATCATAGTTATGCAGAAGTGGTTACTCAGTATAACAGGATGCAGAACAATTCCAGAATATTTCAACTTAAAAACCAGGAGTTCCAGGAACTGTCAACGGCAGCCCTAACGGCGCGTGATCTTTACCTAAGCGGCTACGCGAATTATCTTGAAATCATTACTGCACAGAAAAGTCTTCTCGAAGCAGAGTTGCAACTCGCTATTTCAAAAAAAGACATTTACCTCAGTGCAGTTGATCTCTACCGATCATTGGGTGGGGGATGGAATTGATCTCAGTTCTGTACAAACTAATAGAACCACGAATGACATATGTGAGTCTTTATTTATGATTCTTTTGCAGTTGCTGAAAGAATTATGTAAAGAAAAACCGGCCTGAAAACAGACCGGCTCACATGGTAGGGATAAAAAAAACAATCTTATTACCTTCTTCCTCTTACGATTACTCTTCTGCCGTGTCCGTATGCATGTCCGCGTGGATTTGAATGACCAGGGTTTCTATACACCGGAGCTGGTTTTCGATACGTGGGATAATGTGTTATTGCCGGGCGATAACGATTATAAACGATCACTGAAGTATTGCGATAAGGCTGATAGTATCTTGGTGCATATGCAATGCGATGCCTCGTGCATGGAGCATAGTACCTGCTGTAATAATTCCTTTGTGGATGCCAGGATGACCATGCAACTGTTCTACGTGGTGCATACCAATATGGCGGACGATAGTTACTCCACGTTGAAACCCAGGGAACATATCCCGGAGCAAATACAAATCTCACACCTGGCCAGCCCCACACGTTAACAAAAATTCCATTGTTATTCGTATTATACGCAGATGGTCCACGTCTTTCGCGATCATTGTCGTCGAAATAATTTCTTTCTTCCGCATCAGTTGGTTCGATGATCACTTCTTCGCCGAAAATATCCTTGTCGCCGACAATCTGAATTACTGCTTCTTCATAACCGGTCCGTTCAAGTTCGATTACAGCAATATCCTGATTCTCCCGTTGGGTTACCGGAATCTGCAGAATGAACAACTGTACATCATTATCTCTTTTGTTGATAACTCTGATGTAATCAATCTCTCCGTCGTCATTCAAATCAAGATTATTAATGCTGTTTCCATCCTGGTTCAACATTCTTTCAAATGCTTCGGGGGAATTCGATTTCTTGAAAGCTTCCAAAGCACCGTAAAGATTGAATTGATCTCCTGGCATTCCAGGATTTCTGTCCTGTGCATGGATGGCTAACTGGCTGCCTGTCAACAGGCCCGCAATTAAAAGTGTACGAATCGTCCTGCGTTTCATGGTAATAAAATTTATTGTCAGCGGTTGGACTGATGAAGGAAGGAAAGGTTTAATTAAGGCGGAAGAGTAAGTAATCGGCAGTAAGTTGTAAGCAGGAGCCAGCCGTTGTGTTGGTGGACCTTTTTCTTTTTCAGTTACAGTTTCTGATGCTGGCCTAGGTAAAAGACCAACGAGAAGCGTTGTTCCACATAAAAAAATGCACTGCGCCCAATCTGCTGCCTGCTGCTTTCCCTGACAACAGGCAACCTGCCAGTCCGGTAGCCAGGGCAGGCGTGACGACAACAGCCAACTCCTTTTGCCTTTCGCCTCCTTACTTTTGCCTGATGAAACGAATCGAGTTCGCATCCATCCCCACATCTGAAAAACAAGGCTGGCTTCAACACGCCGTTGCACCACGTCCTATCTGCTTCGCATCGACTGTTAACAAAGAAGGCGCTGTCAACTTAAGTCCGTTTTCATTTTTCAATTTATTTTCGACGCAACCGCCTATCCTGGTTTTTTCACCTTCGAGGCGACTACGTGATGGTTCGGTAAAGCATACACTTACCAATATGGAAGAAGTACCCGAGGTAACCATAAATATTGTTGATGTGCTTATGGTGCAGCAGGTTTCTTTGGCGAGTTGCGAGTATCCTAAGCATATTGATGAATTTGTTAAAGCAGGATTCACGCCATTAAAATCTGAAATCGTAAGACCGCCACGTGTCGCCGAAAGCAAAGTACAGATGGAATGCCGCGTTGTACAGATCATACCATTGGGTCATGAAGGCGGTTCCGGAAATTTGGCACTTTGCGAAGTGTTGATCATGCATGTCTCCGAAGATATTTTGAACGAAGCTGGAACAATGATCGATCACAGGAAACTTCATCATGCGGCAAGGCTTGGTGGAAACTGGTATAGTAAGGTAGATGAGCAAAGTATTTTCCAGGTAGAAAAACCAAATGTTCACCTCGGCATTGGTTTCGATCAGTTACCAGATTCAATTAGAAGAAGTAAGATCCTCACCGGAAATCAATTGGGTCAACTCGCAAATGTGACGGGCATCCCTGAAGCAGAACTTGCGTTTTACGATCCTCATGTAAAAGAAATCGTTCAGTATTTTTCAAACAATCCTGATGAAATGGAAATTGAAATGCACCGTCACGCAGGAAGATTACTTGATGAGGGAAAAGTAGCCGAGGCATGGCAGGTGTTGTTGATGTACTGAGAAGTGAGGGCGCAGAAGACAGAATGCGGAATACATTTAAAAGGCAGCAGGCAAAAGTCAATAGGAATCAGCTGGCCTCTGTATGGGCAGGCCTGTTTTCTGTATGCAATTTTCTGTTTCTGATTAAGGCAAAAGGCAAATTTTAGCAGCGAAAGATAATCAGGATAAAAAAATAAGCATATAACTATTCTGCAAAGCTCCACCAGGGTGACAACCGACAACCGACAACTCACAACTTCTTTTGCCTACTAACTTTAGCCTTGTCGCCCTCCATTTCCCGCAACACTTTGCTCGCACGACTAGCAAACGCTGCCGTCTGATGTGGCAACTGATCTTCAATAAGCATTTTTATCTCCGGAATTATTTCCGGATGATCTTTTGCAAGGTTACAAAGAACAGTCAGTGAAAACGCCTTAACTGCAACAGCTTCATCGGGAGACTCCACAAATCTGAAACAGGTATCCATTACTTCACCCTGCATGCTTTTTGGAATGGTTACAAACTGCAACAGTCTTACTATATTTCTTTTTACTGCACCATGCAAACCTTCTTTTGTACAGTAAGAAACAATTTTTTTGAGATGCTTCTTTACCAGTTTCGGGTGAGCTATAGTGATAGTACTCAGCGGCCAGCCTGCTCTTTGTACAACCCGGTATTCATCGTGAAGAAAAAGATCGACCAGTTGATCAAAACGATTCTGATCTTCTCCGACATAAGAGACAATTTTCGTTGCCTGCGCTTTTGAGTGTTCCTTTAAAATTTCGTCTCTCAGCTTCATAAGGCTAAAACAAGATATTCCTGTTATATGCTATTTGTGCTTTACTGCCTGGTAATGATTTTTCAATACATCTTCGCCAAAATCATTTCCCTTCTCGCGCCAGATGGCATGTATATGATTGGCCTCATTTCTCGGTCCGCCGTTATTGTCAAATTCAATTAAAAACCCCGGCCCGTTAATCACGAAATAGTGCGGTTTCTTCTCTTCGTATTCTCCAATCCATCCAAAATAAATATTATCAACACCGGCTTTCAGGATCTTGTTGTACTCCATCACTGCTTTATCATATTCGAGGTTGAATACAAATTCCCTGACTATATAGATTAGCAGATCTTTCTGCTCCTGGTTAAATTCGGATGCCTTAATTCCCCAGGAATCGATAAGCCTTTTCCCACTTTCAGCAGCAGTGATAATGTCGCCGGGAACTGCCGTACTCTGCGTTGCTTTCTTCTTTTGCTCCGTAGATAAAACGCTGATCAGTTTCAGTCCCAGATCTTCCTCCTGCCCCAATACACGCCAGCCTGCATAGGCAGTTTCAGGATATTCTGCAGGATCAGTACCGATGAAGAATGGGGTAACTGCGATTTTTCCTGCAGAGAAAGTAAAGTTGACAGACAAATGATGTCCCTCTAATTTAAAGCCCCAGGTATCGTCCGTGGGCTTTCCATAAAAAGCAAAATAAAAATTCCGATGCGACCATTTCAGATCCATCAGTCGGTTGTACAAATTTTCATTTATGGTTTTGTTGTAGAACATAGTATCCATCCAGCGATTGAGCAGATCGTCGAGATGCATAATGCTGGTTGCTTTCAGATAACCTTGTGAACTAAGCGCTGCAGATAAAATCCGGTGCACAAGTTTGCGTTGTTCAACAGTCATGTTACCAATACTCGTTCCTGAACGTGCTCGCAGGCCTACCGGAAGGTTATTCCACATGACTCTTGAAGTATCAGTAAATTGCAATTCACCTGAGTGAACCTGCATCTTACTGAAAGAATTGTAAAGCTGAATTGCGGACTGTTTTATTTCAGATTCGTATCCTGCCTGACCCTGTGATTTTATAGAAGAAACACAACAGAACAATACAATGCAAAACAATCGCTGGATGGCTCGCATGGCTGGTATTTTAGGGAAAGGTAATTTTTTCAATGAAACAAAAATCAAGAGATTAGGCGATCCTTCCTTTCATCATTAAGTCAGACCTACGAAGCAGGAAAACTCAGTTTCTCCTGATGATCTTTCCATCTTTCATAACAAACTTCACTTGCTTTACTGCATCGATATCTGTCATTGGATTGCTTTTCACAGCAATGATGTCAGCAGCATACCCCTGCTCAAGCACACCACGTTCATTGTCGATGCCCAGTAACTCCGCTGCATTGATCGTCATGGTTTGAAGAATATAAGAAGGCGGAATATTAGCGGCTTTCCATGATTTTAAAACCTGAAGATTGGTTTGGATGCGATTCTGATTTGGAAGATCAATAATAATATCGGTACCAAAAGCCATTTTAGTTCCGATTTTATACGCACGTTTAAGGCGATCGACCACCATATCTGACAACTGTTTTGCGGTTGCTGAATCCATTCCATAAGCAAACCAGTTGTCAAAAGAAAAATCGGTGCCAACGAGAAAAATGTTTTTATCCTTCATTGCCTGTAACTGAGGATCGGTAAGACCGAAGCCATGTTCAATGGCAGCAGCGCCTCCGTTTATTACGTTGGCTGCGGCCGGCTCAGAAAAAGCAACATGCACAGTGACTTTGATTCCGAATTTGTTTGCCTCATCAACTGCGGCTTTGATATCTTCTGTATTATAAATTCCATTATCGCCTGTAACCATTTTAATTACATTAGCGCCGAAGTATACATTTCTCCTGATGGCCTTTTTAATTTCATCCGGAGTATCGGCATCAAGATATTCCCATTTCCAGAAATGCTCGTGCTCAGGATTGACGCCTCTTGATTGACCTCCAAAAGGAGCGATGATCTGCCCTGCATAAATGATCGTTGGTCCCGGAGCCCACCCGTTTTTGATGGCTTTGATCACATCAGCAGAAGCATATTCGGCATCGTGCCGATTTCTTTTATTGTTGTAAATCCGTTTTCTAGTAATTGCTTGGCTACCATAGCACCACGCAAAGCGCGGAACGCATTGCTTTCGTTGGTATAGGTTTCGTTCACCACAAGATTTCTGTAGGTATTATTACTGGTGATATGCACATGGCAGTCCATTAATCCCGGCAAGACCCATGAATCTGAAAGATCAATTACTGAATCATTTTTACCATGTTTGATATTGGCCCCAGCCTCTTTTATTTTTCCGTTCTGTACAAGGATAAATTGATTGTCCAGCATTTTGCCGGTGCGCGCATCAAATAAATGCCCGGCTTTTATAATTGTGTTTTGCGAATGAACTGAAATTGCAGATATCAATAAGAGAATAAAAATAGAATATGCTTTTCTCATTCAGAACGATTGAAATTGTAAATGGTAGTTACAACAATTTAAATCATTCTGAATCGCCTTAAACGAAATTCATTTTAATTTTTTCAGAAGCATGTTCCATCCCGGATCTTTTTTTAACGATTGCAGGTCCGTATCATTTTCGTAATCGATTCTGGAATTAATACCCATATCGGCCGCTTTCCCTGCATATACTAATGCCTTTTGGTTTTTGCCCAACGCGGCATATGTTCTTGCTCTTCGCAGGTATTGGTATGGGTTGGGTTGCAATTGCATTGATTGATCAAAATATTTTTCGCTTTCTTCGAACCGTTCCATATCCAAAAATCCTTTCGACAAGTACTCCAATCTTTCAACCTGTCTTGGGCCAGGGGCAACTATCGGCATGAATAATGCATTTGCAGCAGATGTGTCATTCAGACCTATTTTTACTAAACCAGTTTCAAGAATAATTGCCGGATTGTTTTTGAATCCGGAACTAACGTTTCCCAGCAATTGCTCTGCTTCTGCATATTTTTTTTGTGTACGTAGTGCTGAACTGTACATGATGATGGCATCCAGACTATTTGGATATTCTGATAACCAGTCTCTGAGGCCTGTACTCAGAGCTTCAGAATTCTGACTATTCATGTTGTTCAGAATACTGTTTCCAAGTGTATCAGAAATCTGCGGTGTATTTTTAGTCCCTGATTTTACTTCATCAATCACTTTTGCATCAATCCAGTAAATATCAAATCCCCAATTCGAATCAGACATATTCCGGTTGGAACCAAAGAGATATTTACCGTCCGGAGAGAGTTTTGCAAATCTTTCAGCAGCAGGTGAATTTATTTTTGGTCCCATATTCACAGGCAGCGTCCATGAATCATTTTCATTTTTAAATGATATGTACAGATCGATGCTACCATCGATACCCTCAGGTCTGTTGGATTCAAAAATGATAAACCTTTCATCAGGTGCAATAAAAGGTCCGTCTTCATATCCAATACTGTTTAGATTATAGGGAAGTTGTACAGGCGATAATTTCTGATCGGTTGTTATTGAAGAAGTAAAAATGTCCATATTGTTTCCGCCAGTGATCGGCACAGAGAAGAAAATATTTCCGGTAGCGGAAACGGAATGCGCATATTCTTTGCCGCTGGAAATCGTTGTATCGATAGGGAGAGGAGTGGACCATCCATCCCGGGTTCGTTGAACTTCCCATATGCGCATATCTTTTGTGTCAGCATAACCCGCAGGCATTTTTCTGCGCGAACTGAAATAAAGTTTTTTGCCGTCATGAGAGAAACCCGGGTAATAATCATCCGAAGTACTATCAGCAAAAGATGGGCGATGCGGCGCCGACCATTTTCCGTTTTCAAAAATCATTTCGTACAATGAACCCCGATAAGTTTTGTCTACTACTGTCCATAATACACGATTACCGTCAGGCGAAAATGCGGGGGCGCTATGTTCATATTGGTTTGTAGTGATCAATCCAGGCGCAAAGATTATCGCAGTGTCGCCAGGTGGAAGCTCCCCTGCATAATTGATTTTCGTATTCTCTTTTCTTGCACATGCGCTAAGCAAGGTAATGAGTACGGTTGTCACTAATACATTGTTATACATGACGACAGGTTTAAGCTAACCTGAATCTATCGAAATCTGAAAGTCAGGTATAACAGATTTTTATCATCGGAATCATTTACTGTTAACCGGGGCGCTCAGCTGTTTTAAAAGATGGATCGGGCTACTGTCAACAGATGCTGATTCCCGGTAAACCTGATAGTAACCGTTAGTCCTTTGAGTCATTTCAGAATAAATCAATATGTGATTTTTATAACAACTTATTTTTCCTATTGGGTAGGAAAAATAATAGGTTTGTTTATCACTCCGGCTTTGTAGTTGCTGTTCATTCCGCCCCACTTGTAAACAACGGCATTAGATCCTCATCACGGCAAGAATTTTCACCTTTCTCTGATTCACCGGTATCCTTAATTTACCAGATAGTTATTCTATTCCTGAATCAGGAGCCCGGCTGTTAAAAATAAACCTATGCGCAAGTACACCCTCATTACCAACGTTGTGATAATCATTGCAGCATTTGCCGAAGCACAGCCTTATATCGATCTCGTCAATGTGTATTATTCTTACAGTCCCGGAAAAGGCATCAATGAAAATAATTCACTGAACAGGTTCAATCATTTCCGATCACAATTAAATATCCCATTGGTCAGTAAAAAAGACAGCAGTGTATTTCTTATCAGTCCATCCTTTGAAATCCGAACGCTAAGAGCAGAAGAGTCATCGACTTTAATAAAAGTGCAAAGTCTTTTTACTGTGCTGACCTACACAAAGAAATTCAACCCCACCTGGTCATTGACTCTAGGTATTATTCCGCGGTGGAACGGTGTGTCGTCGTTGCTTTTTTCCAAAGGGTTTCAATTGGGAGGCCTGTTCTATATTTCCCGCAGGTTCAATCCTGAACTGGTTCTGCGGGCAGGGTTATATTACAATAGGGAGTTTTTCGGAAACTTTTTC
This sequence comes from Pollutibacter soli, assembly GCA_029269725.1. Lineage (GTDB taxonomy): Bacteria > Bacteroidota > Bacteroidia > Chitinophagales > Chitinophagaceae > Pollutibacter > Pollutibacter soli. Next base: position 556,717 of record JARJHS010000002.1, read on the forward strand.
ATTCCTATAATAGGTATCGAGTGGAAAATCAATCAAAGGAGTAATCTTTTCGGGAACTTACCAAACTCACTGATTTACGAGAACAGGATCACTAAAAGGGTTTCACTAGGAGCTTCTTTCAGGACTTTTCCCAACTCATACCGCATTGAACCGACAGGTCCTCAAAACACACTCGATTACTATCGCATTACAGATATACAGGCAGGTGCTTTTGCAGATTTCTACCTACACCAAAGCTGATTTTTAATCTTGAGGCCGGGTACTCTGTATTCAGAAAGCTCCGCATGGGTGGCGAATCGGTTGGAGGGAAGGACACAGAAACAGTAGTCAGCGATAAAGGAAATATGTACTTCCGTGGTTCATTGTTTTATCGTCTGCGCTTTTATTGATTTTCGCGGGCAATGGCGGTTGCTCCGACTGAGTTGCCCTGCGACATTAAGGTCTGAGAAAAAAGAATAGAACTGCCGTCGGATTATAATGATTCAACAAGCGATTTCAATCCGGATAGAATCTGTTTCCATCCGGCGATCGAATGTTCCATTGCTTCTTCATTACGAAACCCCTGTTGCTTAACCCGCATCGTCGTATGTCCGTGATTGTCATTCAGCAGGTAGGTGATGATCGCATAATTTTCAGGTATATCCTGGAGTCCGGTAGTGAGGTAACTATAGCTGATGAGCTTATTGTTTTCAATGTCGAGAATTTCCCCTTTTTCTTCATAGGTTTTGCCTTCCCATTCGCCACGAAATACTATGGGACTGTTTTTGCTCCAACTTGTTTGTACATCCGTTCCGTAAAAATATTGTTTGACCAGTGCCGGATCGGTGAGGCCCTGCCAAACTTTGTAGGCTGGTGCATTGATGATAACAGAGTCAGTAATGATCAGATTTTTATCGATGGCCATAGCTGTTCATTTATCATGCATATTTAGTGCCACATGAAAACAAGGCAAATTAGTACAGAAACAGAGAACGGAAACAGAAAACAGAGAATACAAAACACAGGATGCAGGAGGGAAACGGGTTTCTGAAAACTAAACAAAGAAAACAGGAGGAGATATGGGGAAATTACTATGATATTGAGGCATTTATAAGGCGTAAAACTAGCTGGCCTTTCTGTTTGTCAATTTTGCAACGACCTGATTCTGGTCCAAAGAGGAGGGCGTCGTGCACCAGCTTAGGCTAACGTACAACGTACAACGTTTAACTTTTAACCCTCTTCGGCCTTCTTCCATTACCTTTGCCGGAATTTTAGCAGAAACACATGAATATCGCGCATTTGTCAGAGCAGGAGATTATCCGCAGAGAGAAATTGAAAGAGTTTGCCCAGCTGGGAATAGATCCTTTCCCCGCACCGCTTTTCCCGGTGAACAGCAATGCTGCCTATATCAAGGCCAACTACAAGGGAGAAGAAAATAAGGCTGATTTTGCTGAGGTCGTTTTAGCCGGTCGTGTGATGAGCATCCGTGATATGGGCAAAGCAAGTTTTGCTGTATTGCAGGACAGTACGGGCAAGATTCAGCTGTATGTGAAACGAGATGAGATCTGCCCCGGGGAAGACAAGACGCTTTATGATAAGGTTTGGAAACACCTTACTGACATGGGTGATATTATTGGCGTAAAAGGATACGTATTCACCACAAAAACGGGTGAAACTTCCATTCACGTCAGGGAACTTGTTTTTCTTACTAAGTCATTGAAACCACTCCCTGTTGTAAAGGAAAAAGAAGGTGAAACTTTTGATGCCGTTACCGATCCTGAATTCAGGTATCGTCAGCGGTATGCAGACCTGATCGTGAATCCGCAGGTGAAAGAAACTTTTGTTAAGCGCTCAAAACTGATCAACTCGATGCGCGAATTTCTGAACAGTCGCGGCGCTATTGAAGTAGATACTCCCGTTCTGCAAAGCATTCCTGGCGGTGCAGCAGCCCGTCCCTTTACAACGCATCATAATGCGCTGGATATACCGATGTACCTGCGCATTGCCAATGAACTTTATCTGAAAAGACTGATTGTTGGGGGCTTTGACTGGGTATATGAATTCAGTCGCAATTTCCGTAATGAAGGAATGGATCGTACCCATAATCCGGAATTCACTGTACTCGAATTTTATACTGCCTACAAGGATTATCTGTGGATGATGGAAACAACAGAACAGCTACTCGAAAAAGCAGCGATCGATGTTAACGGAGATTCAACCTGTGAAGTTGATGGAAAGCAGATCAGCTTCAAAGCGCCGTTTGCGCGCATCACGATGTATGATGCAATAAAACAATATACTGGTATTGACATCAGCGGAATGAATGAAGATCAGATCCGTGAAGTATGTAAGCAACAGCATATTCATGTTGAACCGAGCATGGGTAAAGGAAAACTGATTGACGAACTTTTCAGCGAAAAATGTGAACATCATTTTATTCAGCCGACTTTTATCATCGACTATCCTGTAGAGATGAGTCCGCTGACAAAAAAACATCGCAGCAAACCAGGTCTTGTTGAAAGATTTGAACTGATGGTGAATGGAAAAGAAATCGCAAATGCATATTCTGAATTAAACGATCCGATCGATCAGCGTGCACGTTTCGAAGAGCAGGTAGCCCTGATGGAAAGAGGCGATGATGAAGCGATGTTTATTGATTACGATTTCTTACGCGCACTGGAATATGGAATGCCGCCAACCTCGGGTATTGGGTTCGGTATCGACAGAATTTGTATGCTGCTAACCGGGCAGTCATCAATACAGGATGTATTGTTATTCCCGATGATGAGACCGGAGAAATGACATTCAATATTGAATTAGAAAGGAAGCCTGGTGTCAGCGCCTACACGGATGTAAAAGTCAAAGCGTGAAATTCCCTGCACCAGGTTTACTTCCGCTTTCGGTTAAAAATCTTATCCCTTTATTCGGCGTTTCTGCAAAGTTGAGCAGTTCAACGAACAAGGAACAACGATGAGCGAAGTGCACCGCCAGTTTTCATTTAATCAGCAATGCCTATTTAAACACCTGAATTAAACTATACATCGCTACCAACATCACAGAGATCACGCTTATCCAGAGTGCAAGATCATAAAATCCCGAAGATGGGATCAGTTGCTGACGTTTGTACCTGAAATATAAACCAGCGAGAGCTACAAGGATCAGCAAAACCGCGCCAACAATGCCGCCTGATATGATCATCATCACCGGCATTTTTAAAAACAGGAAAGTGAATATCCAAATGATCGGAAAAACAATCGTAACGAATTTTATCGATTTTCCTCTTTGTACCGGATTATAAAAATCAATCCATCTGAACTGACCGGCGATATCAGTAAATAAACGACTCCAGTAGGCAACGGTGGCAAATACACTCGAAAAAAGAACGAAGAATGCCCCTGTCAGGAAAATATATTCAACATTTGACCCTAACGCGGATGTGTATATGCTGGCGAGGGTTTTTACCATCGCAGTATCTGTGGGAACGAGTCCCTGCTTATGGAGGATTGATGCACCCAGCAGGTAAAATGCTGCAGTTACCAAAGTATAAATGATCATGGCAACGATGGCATCGAGATACATTACTTTGGTCCAGCCTTTTGCCCGGTTGATCCATTCCGGTGTATTTTCTCTCGGGCCGGTATATGCAGCATATCCTTTTTCCAGGCACCAATACGTGTAAGCGAGTATTTCATCACTGGCAACACCCGTTATTCCGAATGCTCCGAGTGCGATTACCAGCATCTGCCCGTGTAAATCGAAACGCATTCCACGGATCACTTCACTAAAAGTAAAATCATAGGGCGTATATCGAACGTACCAAAGGCAGGTCAGAGTTAGTATCGTAAAGGCAAGCGTCATAATCAGGGAAAGTTTCTCCACTACAGAGTACCACCCCTTGTAAATAAATACTGCTGCTATAAATGCGGAAAATACGACATGCAGTTCCAGCGGGACTGAAGGAAATAACATCTTCAGCACCAATGCCGATCCGCCCAGTATACCTCCAAGCTGAATATTCTTAAGCAGAGTAAGGATAAATACCAGGATGACTGACCATTTGCCGCCGCTCTTTTTAGTGCCGGGAAGTTTGCGGAACGATTGCATGATGGTCTCGCCAGTCTGAATAGTATGCTTCCCAAATTCAAGCTGGATCGTTACTTTAATAAGGCAACTAACGATGATAACCCAAAATGCAGCGAAGCCTGCTTTCGCTCCGAGTGCGGTTGTCGCGATCAGTTCTCCCGATCCAACAATGGAAGCGGAAAGAATAAAACCGGGCCCTAAAAATTTCAGACTCTTAAGAATGCCTTTGGGTGGCTCCTGGATGGTTTGGGTTGTGATGACGTATTTATCGTTCTGCATTTCTTATGATGACAATATTTCAGCACAAGAAATTATGCAGAATAATTCATTTTCAAACATCAATCTTAAAACATGCAGAAAAATGCTTCAACTGGGCAGGATGCTTCAATACATCATTCCAATATCAATAGTACCGAATCTGTTTTCAACCTTTTTTTTAAGAGCGTTTCAATTTTCAGAAGATCGGGCTTTTGTAATTTTCCATTATATTTTAAGACTGCCAGGAAAGTTGAAGCAGGTGTGGAATCTTTATTGAACTTTATAGCAGGCTGTAATATTGACGAAATCAGTGAAGGATAAATGATTTTTAATTCCGAATGGATGTCTTTGCCAAGTTCGGTTAGTTTCCGCAGGCTGTCATCTTTTCGCTTGTATTCATTAAGTTCAAAACTGGCCTGTTGAAGAAGCTGGAAAGTTTGATCACCGGTTTTGTCGGAGCTTTCATCTCTTGCATTGTCATACGCAAATCCCTGTCTTATATTCAGTTTAGTATCCTGGAGATGATAATTTTTTAATTTTCCTTTCAATGTCTTGATTTCTGCTTCGGATATCTCACGTCCGCCATAGATTAAAGTTATATGGCGTTCCTTGCTGTCAATCTTTTTATTCAACAGATAATCGTTTGGGAAATTCGCTTCAATTGAAATAAATTTTTCTGCATTTTTATTAAACTCATCCCTTTTGACAAGGTCGTAAGCAAAATATACGCTCGGGATGAGTGTAATTAAAACGACCAGGTAAATTGTACGCTTAGCGACAATCTCCAGATTGGAAGTTGCCATATGTATCCGGGGATATCTCAGGGACTTGACCACCAGGAAAGCGGCAACAGCAATAAACACACTGTTGATGATATACAGGTAGATGGCTCCAAGGAAAAAATTCAGGCGAAGTGTAGCGATGCCGTATCCGGCAGTGCACAAAGGCGGCATAAGGGCTGTAGCTATTGCAACGCCCGGAATAACATTGCCTTTGATTTTACTGGCCGTGGCCAGCATACCAGCGAATCCGCCAAACAACGCAATGACTACATCATACACTGTGGGCGTTGTTCTTGCAAGAATTTCTGAGTGCGCGTCGTAAAGGGGTGTGATCAGAAAATAGATCGTCGAAGTGGTAAGAGCCGTAAACGTAGCAACAAGATAATTGTAAATTGATTTTTTGAGAATGGTTGCGTTGTTGATACCAACAGAATATCCAATGCCCATGATCGGCCCCATCAAAGGAGAAATAAGCATTGCTCCAATGATGACAGCAGTAGAGTTTACATTAAGGCCAAGTGACGCGACGAAAATCGCAAAAACCAGAATCCAGAGATTGGTGCCACGAAATACAATACCAGATTGAATATTGTTATTTACTATTTCCGGATTTTCTTTCTCGTCCTTCAATCTGAGGCGATCGGTAAAATCACTTTTCATCTGGCGGTAATTTAATCAGAATATCAGGTAGCAGCAATTTCCGGTGGCAACAGTCGCACATCTTCGATTGATCTGTTCAGTCGGCTTCTTTCAGCTGCAAAAGCCACCAGGTGACTTTCAACAGAAATATCTATTGAAGAACTCAGAAGGGTTGGATTATTCTGTGCAACAGCCTGTACCCAATCACGAACAAGTCCAAAATCACCGCCACCATGAGCATCCGTTTTCATGCTCCAGGTAGTTTGTTTTCTATTCCTGAATTCCGTTAACGTGAAGGTTTCCATATCACCAACGATATCTCCTTTAGAACCCATGATACGTGTTCTGCGACCTTCATAAGAAACATGCGCTTCCATTGAGAATGCCGCTGTAACTCCATTTTCAAAAAGCATATTTACTGTAAGATGATCGGGTTGATCGTTATCCATACGATAAACGCAGCGACCGTAATCAGTAGTCTTCAATGCATGCAGGATCTGTTCATCCCATTTGTCTTTGTCTTCCGGAAGATCAAAAACATACAGTCTTTTTCTGTCGCGATAGTAGATCTGCAATGCCGAATAGGGACAACTGCTTTCTACTTTGCATCCATCTGTACACCGCTCAGTACTTCCGGCAGGAGCATTGGCATTGGTAAACCAACGCAGGTTACCAAAGCAATGGACATCATGCACAGGACTGTTCACCAGCCATCGAATGATGTCGGTATCATGACAGGATTTGGCAAGAATGATCGGTGTCGCCATTTTACTGTTGCGCCATTTCCCGCGTACATAGGAATGGCTCATATGAATATGTTCAATCGGCTCCATGTGATGCACACTGATGATATCACCGATCAGTCCCGCATCGATAACTTCTTTCAATTCACGGAAATAAGGTGAATAACGAAGTACATGACAGACACCGACAATTTTCTTTGTTTCCATTGCCTTGCTCAAAATTTCCCTGCACTCTTTTTCAGTCGGTGCAGCCGGTTTCTCAAGCAGAACATTGTAACCCGCATCCAGTGCAGTAAGGCAGGGTTCTGTATGTAAATGATCAGGCGTAGCAATAATTACCGCGTCAGCAATTTTTCCCGATCTGAACACCTGCTTCCAATCATTGAAAGAGAATTTTTCGGGAATACCATGGGTTGCTGCGATCCGTTTTCTCCTTTCCGGATTTGAATCTGCAACACCAACAATTTTTAATTCCGATGGAAATTTCGCAGCATAAGACGCATAAATATTTCCGCGATGACCGGCGCCGATCAGGATCGCTGTTACGGGAGTCGTCAACTTTTTATGACGTGAATCAAAGAATACATCATCGTGCAGACCAAACAGCGCAGCAAATTCCTTCCAGCGCAGCACAACGGAATCGGTAACTGAATAAAATGATCGTAGAAATTTTCTCGCGGAAATAAACTGACGAAGAGACATAGCCAATCAATATAAAATCAAAAATAGGCAAAAGGCAGGAGGCAAAAAGCAAAAGGACATAACTCGTGAAAAGTTAGTCTGTTAAAATTTATTCCACTTCCTTCAGATTATTTTTTACGTATCGATTTGTATATACGAATAGCCAAAGTCAAGAGTAGAATTAGTGCAGCCAGGCCAGCAAGTCCATACCAAAGGTCAAGCGTGTTTTTCATCACAACGAGAAACACGACTGCGAATAGTATAACAGTGGGTACTTCATTCCACAACCGTAGTTGTTGTCCATTGTATTTAAACTCGTTATTTTTTTGCTGAGTATATATCGCCTGCAGGCTGAAATGATAGAGATAGAGTAGAGCAACAAAAACCAGTTTTAATTTCAGCCAGCCGGTCAATGGAAAAATCATAAGAAGTCTTGCACCAAGCAGGAGTGTTATAATTGCTGACGGCCATGTAATGCCAAACAACAGTCTTTTTTTCATAAGCTGATATTGCGACTGCAAAATGCTTTTTGCTTTTTCGTCGGGGAGCTGGTTGGCTTCCGCTGCATATACCATTAATCGTGGCAAATAAAAAAGACCTGCAAACCAGGTGACGATAAAAATGATATGCAGGGCTTTAATATATCCGGCTTCCATATCTATAAATGCGAAAGGAATTTTTCGGTCACATGGAAGGTATGATTCAATTCTTTTTCTCCGATCGCAGTACTGATAAACCAGGTTTCAAAAGGAGAGGGGGGCAGATAAACACCTTCGGCAAGGGAGGCGTGAAAATATTTTTTGAAGAGATCATTATTAGCTGCGATGGCTGATGTAAAATCCACAACTGCATGATCACTGAAATGTACACTGATCATACTCGCTGCGCGGTTGATCGTCACCGGCACTTTTTTCCTGGTGAAAATTTCGAGAAGGCCAGCTTCCAGTTTTGCTGTTGTGGCTTCCAGTTGATCATATATTTCCGGTTGTTCGTTCAGTGTTTTCAGCATCGTATATCCCGCACGCATCGCAAGCGGATTCCCACTCAATGTCCCCGCCTGGTACACTTTTCCGGTCGGTGCTACCATGTTCATGATTTCTTTTTTGCCACCATATGCACCTACCGGAAGTCCGCCTCCAATAATTTTTCCATAGGTAACGAGGTCAGCCGCAATGCCGAAAAACTCCTGTGCACCTCCAGGTGCGAGGCGGAAACCAGTCATGACTTCATCAAAAATCAAAACAATATTTTCCTGGTCGCAGAGGTCACGAAGCCCCTGAAGGAATGCATGTTGCGGAGGTACACAGCCCATATTGCCCGCGACAGGTTCGATAATAATCGCTGCGATCTGATTTTTATTTCTTTCAACCAGTTGTTCAACCTCAGCCAGGTTGTTATAGGATGCAGTTAAAGTATCGTTTGCAATTTCAGATGTTACGCCAGGTACGGATTGAATACCTAATGTCGCTACACCGCTGCCGGCACTTACAAGAAAACTATCAGCATGACCATGATAGCAACCTTCGAATTTGATGAGTTTGTTTTTTCCTGTATAACCGCGTGCAAGGCGAAGTGCACTCATACAGGCCTCCGTTCCACTATTGACCATACGAACAAGATCAATATTCGGAACCATCTGTTTGATCAGTTCGGCCATTTCAATTTCAAGTTCCGTTGGTGCACCAAAACTCAATGAGTATTGCAATTGGTCCTGTATTGCTTTCAGTACTGGCTCATAGGCATGACCCAGGATCATCGGCCCCCAGCTGTTAATATAATCGATATACTCATTACCGTCAGCATCTTTTAAATAAGCGCCCTTAGCCGATTGGATAAACAGAGGCGTTCCTCCTACACTTCTGAATGCACGTACCGGCGAGTTAACTCCTCCCGGTATGGATTCATTTGCCCGCGCAAACAAAGTTTCACTCTGAGTATATTTCATTCTTACTGATTGATGAGATTAAAGATGGTCTAACTGATCAGTCCCACAATGTCTTTTGCAAAATAACTTGCAATCAGATCTGCACCCGCTCTTTTGATTGAAGTGGTCGTTTCCAGTATTGCTTTATCCTCATTAAGCCAACCACGCTCAGCGGCTGCCTTAATCATAGAATACTCACCACTCACCTGGTATGCAGCAACAGGAACGGATACCTGGTTTTTAACTTCCCTGATGATATCGAGATAACTCAGTGCCGGTTTCACCATCACAATATCAGCACCTTCTTCTATATCCATCAGCGTTTCTTTTACCGCCTCGATGCGATTGGCGTAGTCCATCTGGTATGTTTTTTTGTCGCCAAATCCCGGAGCGCTGTCCAATGCATCACGGAACGGACCGTAAAAACAGGATGCATATTTCGCACTGTAGCTAAGTATTCCGGTTCTGTTAAAATTATTTTCTTCAAAAGCTTTCCTGATGGCAGCAATTCGTCCGTCCATCATATCACTGGGAGCAACAAAATCGGCACCTGCTTTCGCGTGACTTAAACTCATCGCACTCAGAACCTCTACCGTTTCATCATTCAGGATCTCGCCATTTTCGACAAGGCCATCATGTCCATCACTGTTGTATGGATCAAGCGCCACGTCCGTCATCACACACATTTCAGGAACAGCATTTTTTATTTCTTTGACAGCACGCTGCATGAGGCCATCGGGATTTATTGCTTCTGAACCTTTTTTGTTTTTAAGATGATCAGGACATTTGATGAAAAGTAAAACAGAGGGAATGCCGATGCTGTGAAGATGTTTTACTTCGTCAATGGTGAGATCAAGACTTCTCCGGAAATATCCCGGCATTGAAATGATCTCTTCCTGGACTTTTTCTCCTTCAATGATGAACAAGGGCGCGATAAAATCAGACGGCTGAAGAGTGGTTTCCGAAACCATCTGCCTCACTGCTGCAGATTTTCTGAGTATTCGTCCGCGCTTAATTAAATGCATAACCAGTTTTTTGGATGTAAACAAACTTGATACAACTGATCTTCCGGAGAACCGGGCTCCGGATGATAATCGTAGTCGAAACGCACGGTGGGCGGCAAACTCATCAGAATACTTTCTGTTCTGCCATTGGTTTTTAAACCGAACAGAGTTCCGCGATCATGGATCAGGTTAAACTCTACATATCTTCCCCTTCTTATTTCCTGCCAGTACTTATGATGCTCTCCGAACGGAGTTGATTTTCTTTTTTCAACGATGGGAATATATGCCGGTAGAAAGCTTTCACTGCTCGCTTTTACAAAATTAAATCTGTCTTCCGGAGTGATATCGCTTTCTGATCGCAGATAATCGAAGAAAATCCCACCGATCCCACGTGCTTCTTTGTTGCGATGATGATTGACAAAGTATTGATTGCATTGTTTGAAATATTTTGGATACAGGGTTATATCAAATTCGTCGCATGCATTTTTCAACGTCTGATGAAAATGAATTGCATCTTCTTCAAACAAATAATATGGTGTCAGATCGGCACCACCACCAAACCATTGATCAATGGGTTTTTTGTGTGCATCGTAGAGTTCAAAGAATCTGAAATTGGCATGCACCGTGGGAACAAACGGGTTATACGGATGAATGACCAGGGAGATTCCACAAGCAAAAAAGTAGTCGCCGTTCATTTGCAATTGCTGCTTCATCGCCGCTGTAACTTCGCCTTCAACCACACTGGTATTCACGCCTCCTTTTTCAAAAACATTCCCGTTTGCAATAACACGGGTTCTTCCTCCGCCACCACCCGGCCTTTGCCATTGATCTTCGGCAAAGGTTGATTTACCATCAACTTCTTCAAGAGCAGCACAGATCCTGTCCTGCAGATCATGAATATGAACAGTGAATCTTTCTTTTATTCCTTCCATGACTTCACAGCATCAATAAAAGCACGGGCATGACTAACCGGTATTTGCGGAGTTATGCCGTGACCAAGATTTACAATATAGCGTTGTACACCAAAATCATTAATCATCTGGTGGACATCTTTTGTGATTTTTTCAGGTGACTGCATCAGTTTTGCAGGATCGTAATTTCCCTGTAGGGTAATATTATTGCCTGTAAGCCCGCGTGCAAAAGCTGCTGTGTTTGCCCAGTCAAGGCCCAGTGCATTTGCGCCGGTATCCTGCATTTCAACCAGACTATGCCATACTCCTTTTGCGAACAAAGTAAAGGGAGCATCGTTTTTCACAGCTTCAACAATTTGTTTGTTGTAGGGATGTGCATAGGTCAGGAAATCCTGTTTGTCCCATACGCCAGCCCAGCTATCGAATAACTGCACACAATCTGCACCGGCAACAATTTGTTGTTTTAGATAAGCAATGGTAACATCAGTAATCTTTTGAAGTAAAGCGTGCGCAAGTTCAGGCTGGGTATAGCAAAGCGTTTTTGCTTTGTCCCATGTCTTGCTTCCTTTTCCCTCAACCATGTAACAGAAAAGCGTCCATGGAGCTCCCGCAAAGCCAATCAAAGGAACACGATTATTCAATTGTTGTTTTGTTACTTTAATTGCGTTGTATACATATTGTAATTGCGAAGCCGCCTCTTCAACCACTAATGCATTTACATCTTCAAAGGATTTGATTGTTTTTGGCAGCACCGGACCACGGCCTTCGATCATTTCAACAGTTAAGCCCATAGCCTGCGGAACGACAAGGATATCACTGAAAAGAATCGCGGCATCAGTATCGATAATATCGACCGGTTGAATAGTTATCGCAGCGGCAAGTTCAGGAGTTTGTACCCTGGTAAAGAAATCATATTTCGCTCGAAGCTCCTGGTATTCGGGCAGGTAGCGACCTGCCTGGCGCATCATCCATACGGGAGGCCTGGAAACTTTTTCACCACGAAGCGCTTTCAGCAATAAATCATTTTTTAATGATTGCATTGATATAGTTTCGCGGTTATGGGTTGTTGTTATCATAAACGCTGTTTTTTTCTGGATTTTTTAAAATAAGAAATGGCTGTTTCCAGCACTTTACGCTGATCAGGCTCTGCTGCAATTCCAGCCACGCGACCACCGTGCCCCTCGACTGCTGCCGCTGTTGTTTCTCCTATACAAAAACACGGAACATCGTTAGAAAGAAGATTCGACTGGAAGAAACTGTCGGCGCCACTCGGGCTGAAAAAAAGAACTGCATCAAAAAATGTTGTGATTTTGGAACCGGTAAGCACTGTACGGTACAGTGGGTATTCTTTCACTGCTTTGCCCGCAGCTTTTAATAATTCGGGTAAAGCGTCGCGTCTGCTGGTACCACATATGTAATGATATGTCTGCGACCTGTTTTGATCAATGATCAACTCTGCAAGTGACACCGCATTTACTGCCGTGCCAATGATATATAAGGATGGTATCAGCTCGGTTGCTTTCCGGGTTTCACCTGCTATGCAATAGACATCCCGGTTTTTGAAACCGGTTTTGCCATCGTATGAAATTTTTTCCAAAGCCCTTACTCCTTGCTGACTGGTGAGAATTAGCGGATGGTGAGAAGAAAGAATTTCCTTTGCCGATTCACCGGGATCTATAAAATCAATCATGATAAAATCCGCCATCAGCAGTTCAACTTCGTTTTGTGAAGCAGCCAGCTGCACATCCGGCCGTAAAACTTTTGTTGATAAAATTATTGGTTCGTGTTTCATAGGGAAATCAGTTTTTTGAATCCCTGACCTATCATTTCATCCGCTGCTTTTTTCGAAACAGTTCTGTCATCCGCATCTGCGTCGAAAGAAATATCGATCCGGTCAGACCCATCTGTTGCCGTAACATTTCCACGAAAGTGAATTTTCCCACCATCAATAAAGGCGAATGCACTGATGGGCGTCGAACATCCTCCCTGTAAAAAGCGGAGAAATTCTCGTTCAGCCTGAGTACAAACAAATGTTTCTTCATGATGCAGAATGCTGCAAAATTCTTGCATCTTTTCATCACCTGATCGGCAAACAACAGCGATTGCGCCCTGTGCCGGTGCCGGGATCATCCAATCCAGCAATACCTGCGGACCTGTCTCATCTGAAAATAATTCGAGTCGTTCCAAACCTGCTGCAGCGAAAATGGCTGCATTCCAATGGGAACTGTTCAGCTTCTGCAATCTCGTATTCACATTTCCCCTGATATTTTCAATCACAGTACCGGGATAGCGATATAACCATTGCGCTTTCCGGCGGATACTGCTTGTCGCAATCACTTTCATCGAAGCCGGATCTTCTGTATCGTTTTCTTTTCTTATAACCAATGCATCCTGGTGATTTCCTCTTTTTAAAACAGCGGCAACATGTAATCCTTTCGCTGGCTGCGTAGGAACATCTTTAAAAGAATGTACAGCAATATCTGCCTGGTCATTCAATAATGCGAGATCCAGTGAACGTGTAAATATTCCCTGTACGCCCAATTCGTATAAAGGTGTAGTAAGATTGATATCACCATCACTTTTAATAAAAACAATTTCAGTGGATATGCCAGCCGCCTCTAGTTTTTGCTGCACACAATGTGCTTGCCAGACAGCAAGTCTGCTCTCCCTGGTAGCTATGCGAACAGGTTTGTTCATTCTATAATTCCGGGTTGCAGAAAATCCTTGAATGCGTGAATGTACACACATCCTTTTTCATTCTTCTGGCGAAGATTGACTGCAAGTTTACTGATGGTTTTATTTACGCGGAAACTCAATGGTGATTCGTTTTGATGAATATGATCACCCAGGTGTTCCAGCTTCGCTTTTAATTCACGTATAATGGGAGTATATCTCTGCATTTCAAGCCAGGCATTTAATTCTTCCAGGTGTGAAGCGATGATGGCTTTGGCTTTTGGTAATTCCGACAATCTTTTGAATTGTGTAGACTGAAGAATTTTTGAAATTTCATCGATACCTGCAACAGATATCCCTTCTATATTTTTTACTCCGGGATGTACGTTCACCGGAACGGAAATATCCATAATGCACTGGTGTTTGTCACCGGAGAAATATTCAGGGAGAATTGTATAGTGACCTGCGTTTGTACAAACGATGATGATATCAGCCTTGCGGATATTTTCTTTCAGAGAAACAAAAGGCTGCCATTCGATTCCGTTATCTTCCGCAAATTGTTTTGCAACTTCATCAGTACGATTGATGACCGTTACATCTGATGTAAAATAATGCTTCAGATTTTTGGCAATATTTCTTCCGAATTTGCCGGTACCAAAAAGGAGAATACTCTTTTTGTTGATATTCTCATGTTCTTTCAGCCATTCAACGGCAGCGTATGAAACAGACACGGTTCCTGAACTGAACGCAGTTTTTGTTTTTACTGTTTTTGAAGCCTGCTGAGCGATATTAATGCTCCGATCCATTACGGGTCCGATCATTCCATAATTTCTGCTGAAAGCAACAGCTTTCTTTAACTGACCAAGGATCTCATAATCACCCAAAATCTGGGAGTCAATACCAGCGGCCATATAAAATAAATGCTCAAAGGCCGCGGCACCTTTTTTGATGAATCCTGCTTCGGTAAACAGTTTTGTTGAGCCACCGGAATATTTCAGAAAAAGATCTTTAACCATTTGTTCATCAGGCGCAAATGCATAGATCTCGGACCTGTTACACGTGGAAATAGCAAATAAGCTGCGGACATGGATAGATTTCGCTTCTTCGAGCATTAGTGCATAGGCACTTTCAGAAATGGCAAACTGACCCCTTTGTACGGCGTCAGCGGTACGGTAACTGATCCCTGCCACAAAAAACCTCGAAATAAGCTGTTCTGTCATCGTAAACTAGGTCTGAAAACGGGACGCACAAAGTTCACGTTAATTATATTTTTAGTGTCATATTATCGTCAAAACATCTTTTAATGCAATCCTGAAGATTCACGATAATATTTTTGCAGAATGAGTAATACCGCTATTCTTTTAATGAACCTGGGATCGCCCGATTCACCGACAAGTAAGGATCTGAAACCCTATCTGACAGAGTTTCTGATGGATAAACGTGTTATTGATATGCCCGGGTTGCTTCGGTCAATCGTAGTTAAAGGATTGATCGTGCCTTTCAGGGCTTCTAAAAGCGCTGAAAAATATAAAAGCATCTGGACGAAAGAAGGATCTCCATTGGTCGTACACACCAAAAAATTATTGCAACTGATCCAGGAAAGGTTTGACGAACCGGTGTATTACAGTATGCGTTATGGAAGTCCGGATACAGCTTCGGTACTGGAAAGAATACATAAGGAAAATCCGCAATTGGAACATCTCATTCTGTTTCCATTGTATCCGCATTATGCGATGAGCAGCTATGAAACGGCTGTCGTACAGGTGCAGGAGCAGTATACTGTTGCAGGCTATCGTTCCTCATTGGAAATTGTACCACCGTTTTTTGCAGATCTGCACTATATAAAGGCACTTGCCACTTCCATCAGGCCATATATGGAATCCCGCCCGGATCATTTTCTTTTCTCATATCACGGAATTCCTGAACGTCACGTGAAAAAAACAGATCCGACAAAATCACATTGCCTGATGACGAATGATTGCTGCTCGACTTCTTCGACTGCGCATGCATTCTGCTATCGCCACCAGATCATCAGAACAACAGAAGGAGTTGCGGCAGAACTGGGATTAAAAAAGGGCCAGTTCAGTTTTTCATTTCAGAGTCGTTTGGGTACAGATGCATGGTTGAAGCCTTACACGGTGACTCAGCTGGCAAATTTTCCTAAACAAGGCATTAAAAAACTGGTCATCATTTGCCCCGCCTTTGTCAGTGATTGCCTTGAAACACTGGAGGAAATTGAAGTTGAGGGCCGGGAATTATTTTTGGAAAGCGGTGGAGAAGAATTTGCGATGGTTCCGGCCCTGAATGAAAACGAAGAATGGTTGAAAACGGCTGAGCTGCTCATTCGTCGCAGGATGCATGGCGTTGAAAGCGCTTAAAGTTGTGGGTTATAGGGAGGAAGTTATAAGTAAGCGTATGCGAGTGATAAATTCCTAGGTGGATGGTAATTGAAAAATATCCCGAACAATAAGAAAAACATTGATACCGCAACCGCTAACCTATAACTTAAAACTTAATACCTATAAATTAGTCCGCTTCTTCCGCGCGAGGAGCGACATATCTGACTCTTCTCTGATGATCCTGTTCGTCAGTTTACCCAGGTTTTCGATCTCGAGTTCAACAGTGTCGTTTTCGTTTAGCCATACAGGTACTGAAGATGGGTCTTTCAGTTTTGCGGTTCCATTGAGTTCGAGAAAGCACCCTGTGCCGACTGTACCACTGCCGATAATATCACCCGGAAGTAAATTGACGCCATACGATGCACGCTCGATGATCTCTGCAAAAGTCCAGTCCATATCACGAAGATTGCCTGAACTCACCATTTCGCCATTTACACGACAAGTCATCGGGAGGCTCCAGGTTTTGCCTTCATGTCCCTCTTTGCAGGGGACTTCAAATTGTTCAAGTTCATCAAGGGTTACGAGGCAGGGGCCAATAGCAGTTGCAAAATCTTTTCCTTTTGCGGGACCAAGGTTCAGCAGCATTTCTTCCATCTGTAAACGACGGGCGCTGAAATCATTCATGATCATCAATCCCGCGATGTATTGGTCCGCCATTGATGCCGGAATATTACGACCATGTTTACTGATAACGATGGCAGCTTCCAGCTCAAAATCAAGTTGCTCAAAATGATCCGGCATGCAGATAACATCACCCGGACCCTGTATGCCATGATGATTGGTGAAATAAAAAACCGGGTATTGATCAAATTCAGAAATCATCTGCGCACCACGGTTACGCCTGGCCGATTCAACATGCTGACGAAAAGCGTAAGCATCCCTGCAACTTGGCGGATAAGGAATCGGTGCCAGCAATTCTGCAGCACCTATGGGTAGTCCGGTGGTGCTGTAAATGCGTCCTTGTTTTATAGATTCTTCACATGACAGTGCAATTGGCAGATAATCATCCCAATAATTCAGGAACATCATCATGGAAGAAGGAAGCTCCGGGTTCAGCTTATCTGTGTTGTACAAATGACCATCGATTAAAATGGCGAGCTGATCATGACCGTCCAGCAGATAAGAAACCAATTTCATCGGGAATGCTTTTGTGGATCGTAAAAATAGGTAATGATAGGCAAAAGGCAAGAGGTCCCCACTTTATTGTCGGTGCAAAAGATGCAGGACTTGATTGTTATGATTTTGTTTCGACTTCATTACCAACGTTCTTCGCCTGAAGAATCTTCCTTTCCAGGCGGATGTTCGTTTCTGTATCGTATTTTTTCTTTCTGACGTTCAATAATCATATGAGCAATTATTTTTCCTGCATCCGACTGTTTGTTTTTATGCAGAAGCTCTTTGAGTTTTTTTTCTGAAATATCGATGCGGTAAAGAAGCTGTATAAGCCGGGAAAAATCAGTTTGAATCATTCTGTTAATTTCAAAGGCAAGCGCATTCAACAAATCTTCTTCCGTTGCCGATTTTTTCAGCTCGATTTTCCAATCTGCACGTATAAGATTTTCCAGCATTATTGATTCTTCCGATTCCATCACATCTAATTTAAATGAATGGATGAAATCAATTTCATTATTTTTAATCACGATAATTTATGGAAACAAAAATGCCATTGTGGTCCCCATCGGAAACATTGATCCGGGACTCCAACCTGAAACGATATATGCAATGGTTGGGAGAAAATTATGGACTGGCATTTGAAGATTATGATGGCTTGTGGAAATGGAGTACTGATGAGCCTGGTATTTTCTGGAAGACAATCGTCAAATGGTTTGATATATCATATGATGGCAACGATTCGGATGCCATTGTGTTGCCGGCAGATGGAATGATCGGCACAAAATGGTTTCCGGGAATGAAGTTGAATTATGCTGAGCATATTTTCAGAAATAAAAATGGCAGTGCGCCTGCAATAATTTATAAATCTGAACTAAAGGAGGAAAGCGAATTATCATGGCATGATCTGGAGGAGAAAGTGGCTTCGCTTGCGTGGTGGATGACTGGACAGGGAATAAAAGCAGGTGATCGTGTTTGTGCAGTTTTGCCAAATATTCCTGAAGCAGTTATTGCATTTCTTGCAGCTAACAGTGTGGGTGCCGTGTGGAGCAGTTGTTCTCCGGACTTTGGCAATGCAAGTATCATAGACAGGTTTGAACAGATACAGCCTTCTTTATTATTTATTTCAGATGGATATACTTATAATGGACAAATATTTGACAAGACTGCAGTTGTATCGGAATTAATTTCGGCAATTCCTTCATTGCAGACTACAGTCCTTGTTCCCTTCCTCAAGCCCGATTCCCGTGTGCCCGGTACAGTCGGCTGGGATGAAGTAGTAAGTTTTCACCATCAAAAAATTTCCTTCGCTCGTGTTCCGTTCAATGATCCTTTATGGGTTTTGTTTTCTTCTGGAACCACCGGTAAGCCAAAAGCAATTACACATTCAGTCGGAGGATCGTTGATAGAGCATTTTAAAGCATTGAGTCTTCACCAGGATGTAAAATCTGGAGAAAGATATTTCTGGTACTCGACCACCGGATGGATGATGTGGAATTATGCATTGGCTTCCATGCTATGCGGTACTACATTGGTCATTTATGAAGGTGCTGCGGGTTATCCCGATTTGCATCAGCTCTGGGACTATGCAGAGAAAGTCGGAGTGAATCATTTTGGTGGCGGCGCTGCATATTATATCGCTTGTATGAAATCGGGATTGCACTTTGCGCCTGATCATTTTCCTGACTTACGTACTATCGGATCAACAGGCTCGCCACTTCCGCCAGAGGGATTTGAATGGATTTATTCCGGAATAAAAAAAGATGTATGGCTGATTTCCCTGAGTGGAGGTACTGATATATGCAGCTGTTTTGTTGGGGGTAATCCTTTGTCGCCGGTATACGCTGGTGAAATACAATGCAGATTACTCGGCTGTGATCTGGATTCTGTCGATGATTCCGGCAAACCTGTACGTGACACGTTGGGTGAGATGATTATTAAGAAACCCATGCCAAGTATGCCTGTATTCTTCTGGAATGATCCGGGAAACCAGAGATATTTCAGCAGCTATTTTGAAAATTATCCCGGTATCTGGCGGCATGGTGATTGGATCTGCATCACGTCAAGAAACACCATCATAATCTATGGTCGTTCCGACGCAACGCTGAATCGCGATGGTGTACGTATAGGTACAGCCGAAATTTACAGTGCTGTTGAAAGTCTGCCGGAAATTACCGACAGCCTCGTTGTGTGCGTCGAAAAACCCGGTGGCAGATATTATATGCCATTATTTGTTGTACTTAAAGAAGGCATTCAACTAACTAAGGAACTGAAACAAAAGATCAATTCAAAGCTTCGCAGTCAATACAGTCCCAGGCATGTGCCGGATGAAATACTGGAAATAAAAACGGTTCCTTATACCCTCAGTGGCAAGAAGATGGAAATGCCTGTAAAAAAAATACTGATGGGGCAGGATTTTAAAAAAGTTGCTGTGCCAGGAACGATGAAGAATCCTGAATCGCTGATGCAGTTTAAAGACTTAACCATTGAGTAAAATCTCTGTTATTTCAAAATCAGGTATTTTTTCCGAATTATCGAAGATTAATTTTGAGGAAATCTTAGGTTCAGATTGAAAAATTTGAGCTATATCCGACAGTTCAAATTGCCTTGCAGAATTTAATATGTTCTCAATTGAACCTGGTTCGAGTATTTGTTTTGCAAGTTCCATATTACATATTCCGGAGTTTCTTTTACCGATATAGTCCCGCAGCGATGAATATTTCCAGTCTTCCACCTGACGCACAAGATTTCCTTTCCATGGATTTTGATGGATATAATTGAATGCTGTTAAACTGTAATTGCCAGCATCATTCACCAAAGATTTGGCTCTTGTATGTTGTTGAAACAGATTGCCCGTCATTCTATATTTTGAGTTAATGCCTTTCGTGTATGAGCTCAGTAGTTTTCTGAATCCGTCTGACAGGTTTTGATATGGAATTCCTTTTTTGTTTACCGGAGCCACAGAAAGTTCATTGGCATGTATCAAAAAATGAAAATGATTTGGCATCAGGCACCAGGCCAGGATGTCGCAACATGGAACAAGATGCTTCTTCATTTTCCGAACGAAGTATTCGTAATTATCCAGTTCGAAAAATATTTTCTGTTTCTGATTTCCCCGATTGTAAATGTGATATAATTCGTTTTTCAAATAATGCATTTTCAAAATTTTTGCGCCAGGTATCCGATACTTGCAAGTATCGGATACCTGGGGGCTTTCAGCAATTTCGGATGCATTTTTTTCGAAAACAAGTGTAAAACCTCAGCTGGAAGAAGAATAAAACTTTGGGTAGATGGCTATTTCACGCGGGAATTCAGAACTTCTCTTCCGCACCAAGTCCAAACAGAGCAAAATCAAACCTGACCGGATCTTTAGGATCAAATCGTTTCAGCGTTTCCGTTAGTGCGATAGCTGCGGCCCAATCAGTTTGTTCTCGTTTAATCAATCCAAATCTTTTGGCAACTCTCGCAACATGTACATCCAGCGGACAAACCAGCTGCGAAGGCTGAAGCGAGTGCCATATTCCGAAATCAACATTATTCTTATCATACCTTACCATCCAACGCAGGAACATGCTGAGCCTTTTGCATGCAGAATTTTTCGCCGGAGTTGATATGTGTTTTCTGGTACGTTTTGGAGAATCGGCGATGGAGAAAAAGTAATTGAAGAAGTTCCGTAACACATCCTCTGTTGATGAATGATCAGCCCTCAACCCAATGGTGAAAGCAGTTTCCAATGTTGGAAATTCCGGATTGAATTTTATAAGTTCTATATTGGCATTATATCGGAGACTTCCTGAATAATGTCCCTGCAAAAATTCGATGAAGTAATAAAGATCTTCGGAATTAAAAGTCCTGTGTTTGAACGAACCCATCGCCTTTAAATCACTATCACGGTGATTGAGTACAAAATCATACGGACTGTCATCCATAAGTTTCATTAACTCTTTTGATTTTGCGATGATCGTTTTGCGATTTCCCCAGGCAAAAAGGGCAGCAAAAAACCCGGCGATTTCAATATCCTGCTGCAAGGAAAAAGTGTGAGGCACTGATATCGGATCGGCTAAAATGAATTCAGGACGATTGTACTCGTCAGCTTTTCGATGAAGAAATTCTTCCAGGCGCGATTGTTCGTCTTTACGTTTGTATCGTTGTGTTGCTGAAACCATCAGGGAACAGGGTCATATCCGCTACCGCCCCAGGGATGGCAGCGTGCAATTCTTCTTACGGTTAACCAGGTTCCCCTGATCAATCCATGTTTTTTTAATGCTTCGACTCCATAAGCAGAACAGCTGGGCTCAAACCTGCACTTGGGACCAAGGATAGGAGAGATGATCAGCTGATACAAACGTATGAGCAGAATGAAGGGATATGCAAGTATCCGCAAGAGTTGTTGTAAAAATGAATTTGATGTTTGCTCAGGCATGATCGGTAATCACTGATTCCAGCTGTTGCAAAATTAGGTTCATTTTAGCCGAGATATTTGTTAATTGACCGATCTCTTTTGCGGTGAAAATGAAAAAAACATGCAGCTGCCATCCTTTTTCCTGGAACAGACTTTTTAGTTGTAAAGATTGAAGCCGGTAAGATTCGCGGATACAACGTTTGATCCTGTTCCTGTCAACCGCACTTTTGAAATACTTGTTCCTAACACCGGCACCCATTAATACCGGCACCGTTTTGCTACTGTCGCTATCGATTCGATGAAGTGTATAGTAAGCCAGCAATGGGGAAATGTTCAGCTTTTTTCCTTTGCTGAAAAGAGCTGAAATCGCCTTGCGACTTTTCAGTCGTTCATGTTTTCCTAAAGTGAATTTCCGGTTCAAAGATGGAAGGTTACTATCAACAAAAATAGCTCCTGCCGCAAGGCCGAGCTATTCAATTATTTCTTTCAGCAGTATGCTGATACCGCCGGATTATTTCTGCTTGTTCTCGCTGGAAACCGTGAGTTTTTTACGGCCTTTCCTGCGCCTGCTCGCCAATACCTTGCGGCCATTCGCTGTAGCCATACGTTTACGGAATCCATGAACGCTTTTACGGCGGCGACGATGCGGTTGAAATGTACGTTTCATAATATTTTCTTTTTCACTTTTTCTGAAATACGAACCGGGAGAAGCGGTCCAGGTTTCAATCATCTACAGGTCACCACACCCGTAAATTTGTGAAAGGACGGCAAAGGTAAGGAAATATAGCTAAGCATGGAAGGTTTTTTTCAAATGATTTAAAACCATCTTTTCAAGTGAAACCCTCAGAAATGCTGCACTTCCACATGTTTTGAAATGACCTTTTCGCCGAAAAACACACTGGCCTGGCGATCAAAATCTTCTGGCGAATCCGTAGTAAAAAAGCTGCGTTTCCCTTCAATTGTAGTAAAATTCAACCTCTTGTTCATCTCCTGATGACGCCGTAGATAGTCCTGCAGGCTCCTGGCAACAATTTCACCTTGCGGGATCACCCGCATACCCTCAGGAACATTTTCGATAATCTTGGGTAACAGCAAAGGATAATGTGTACAGGCAAGTAAAATGGTATCTATTTCATCTGACTTTTGAAGTAATTCACCGATCGATTTCTTTACAAAATAATCCGCTCCCGGCTGATCATATTCCTGATTTTCAACGATGGGAACCCACATCGGGCAAGCCTGCTGAAAGACATTTACGTGCGGGAAGAATTTATTAATTTCTATCAGGTAAGAATCCGATTGCACTGTTCCCCGGGTTCCCAGCACTCCGATCTTTTTGGAATGTGTGTACTCCCCAATAATTTCAGCAGTAGGTCTGATTACGCCAAGCACTCTCTTGTCGGGCGCAATGTTGGGAAGATCATTCTGTTGAATTGTTCTGAGAGCTTTTGCAGATGCAGTATTACATGCAAGAATAACCAGTGGACAACCCTGCTCAAAAAACCAACGCACGCATTCCAGAGTGTAATGATAAACCGTATCAAAAGATCTGGGCCCGTAAGGCGCGCGGGCATTATCACCAAGATATATATAGTCATATTCTGGTAATACACTTACGATCTCTTTCATCACTGTCAGGCCGCCGTAACCAGAATCAAAAATTCCGATAGGGCCGCCAGAACGTGTTTCAGTCATTCAGTTTTTTTGTAAAATTAAATGTAATAGGAGAATACAGGATACAGAATATGGAATACAGAACACAGGGGAGCAACAGAAAACAGAAAGAGAAACTTAAGGAAACAATACAGGTTGCTGAATACAGAATACTGGAAGAGGCGAAAACTGAAAACCGGAACAATCAGCGATTTACAAATAACAACCGAAAACTGGCTGTTTCAGACAACCAACATCATCAACAGAAAACAGAAAATCACTAAGAAATATCTGCCGACAGCTGCCTCAGTATCGTAACAGAAAACGGTAACACAAACTTCAGGTTAACTGTATAGTATCTGTTGCCACCACAATGCTGTAGGGGCTTGCCACCTCTTTGATTAATTGCTTAGTACCTGTTGCCCGCTGCTTATTCGAAATTGAAAACAGGAACTGAAAACAGGATGAAAATAAAAAACGACCGCTATATCTGGACAGCCTTCATCAGGTCTGATAACTGACAACCAGTATTAACAAAAGAAATGCACTTATTCTCCTGCCTCCAATCACCTGCCTCTTGCCTAATAAAAAAGCCGGCTCAAGGCCGGCTCACTGAATATAATCGAGGTTGAACTAACTATTTTACACCAGCTGGTTTAGGAGCTGTAGTGGCCACGCCAAGCTTCTTTTTCACCAATGGAAGAAGATCATCGCCGTCAGGAAATACCAGCAAAGCTTCTTTACGGAAAACATAAGTAAATCCGTTGGTCTTGGCTACATCACTGATCAGGGAATTGGCTTTCTGTGCAACAGGAGTCAGCAATTCTTCCTGTTTCTGTTGCATCTGCTGTTGATATGATTGCTCATAACCCTGGAGGTCTACGAGTAATTTTTTCATTTTGTCTTTCTGCGCATTTTTAACGGCAGGTGACCATTTCAGTGAGTCAGCTTTAATTGTACTATCCAGGCGATTGAGCTCCTGTACAGTCGAAGCATAGTTGATTTGCAAAGAGCTGTCAAACTGGGCCATGTCAGCCATTGCTTTTTTATATTCCGGCATCAGCTGAACAACTTCGTCTACGCTGATGAATGCAGTTTTTGTTTGTGCAGAAAGTTGGCTGGCTGAAAACAATCCCATCATCATCACGGCCAGGAATGCTACTCTTTTCATTTGTTTTTTGTTTTGAATTTTATAGTTGTTAGGGATGACTATCGCGTTGTATGCCTTAACCTGTTTTGCGTTTATTTAACACCCAATTCCCTCAGTATATCATCACTCTTGTCCAGTTTTGGGTCGGCAAAGATAACTGTAATTCCTTCACTTTTATCTAAAATAAAGTCGTATTGCCTCGCAACGGCTATTTTTTGAACCGCATTGTACACCTTGTCCTGTATGGGTTTCACCAATTCCTGGCGCTTTCTAAACAGATCTCCCTCAAAACCAAACCTTTTCTTCTGCAGATCTCTTAACTCTTTCTCTTTGTTAAATAATTCGTCTTCTCTTTTTTTGCGAAGCTCATCGCTTAACATCACCTGCTCAGCCTCGAAATTTCTGTACATCTGGTCCAATTCTCCTTGTCTACCATCAATTTCTCTCTGCCACTGTGTACTGAATTCATCCAGCTTTTTCTGCGCTTCTTTATAATCAGGGATTTTATCGAGTATATATTTTGTGTCGATAACCGCATATCTCTGTGCATTTACCTGGAATGCCAGGAAAAGAATTATGGCGGATAAAATGATTTTTTTCATATGCGAGACATTTATGAGAATTTCAAAAAAGTCCTATTCAGGTTCAAATCCAAGCATGAATGTGAACCGGCTTGCATCACGTAATCTTCCATTTGGTGTAATCCTGTCGAGACCGATACCATAATCAAATCCAAGTAAGCCAAACATTGGCAGGAAGAAACGTACACCCAAACCAACGGATCTCCGTAAACGGAACGGATTCCATTCCTTGAAACTATACCAACCATTTGCCGCTTCAAAGAAAGCAAGACCAAATATGGTACTGCTCGGATTCGTTACGAACGGATAGCGCATTTCAATGGTGTATTTGTTGAATATCGTAAAGAACTGAGACGCCTGTTGTTTGTCAGGGTTTACTGTAGGATCAGAACTTTCGTACACAGGATATCCGCGATGCGCGATGATGTCGTAGCCAAGTACTCCATAGTTGTTTGTAAGGCCCGCATCACCCACCTGGAAACGTTCGAATGGAGATACCGGAAGTTTATTAGTATAGCGACCAATAAAGCCATATTTCGCAACCACGCGCAATACAAACTGGCGTGATTTATCAGCCCCTGTTCCCCTTCCGATGGGAACAAACCATTCCATATTCAAACGCCATTTATGGTACTCGACAAGTTTGAATATATCCGCCTCATCAATACCCCTGATGGCTGACCATGGTGGTGTAAATGCTCCACTCAAAAGGAAGTTAGAACCACTGCGGGGGAATATCGGCTGATCCACAGAAGAACGGGCCAGCGCAATTTTAAGGTTGACGTTGGTTGAGTTTCCTGTACTGAAACCAGGGAAGATCGGGTAGTTCCTTGCCTTATAATTGATAAAGCTCAGTGTATAAACGAGAGTGAAAAAGTCATCCGGCCATTTCAACTGTTTACCCAATGCTATTGATGCACCCGTTGTGCTCAGGTATGATGAATCAGAATATTTCTTATCAAACAAACCCGTCTGCGGATTGTATGCATTTGAGAAACGTGAGTTGAACACACTGAATGTAAAACTGTTCCTTTTCTTACCACCCAGCCACGGCTCAGTGAATGAGAAGTTGATCGTTCGGAAATAGCGACCGTTCGACTGAAAACGCAGACTCAGTTTCTGACCATCACCTGCAGGCAATGGATCCCATGCTTTTTTATTGAAAATATTCTTGATGGAGAAGTTGTTAAAGGTAACACCAATAGTACCTGTCAAACCAATTCCACCACCCCATCCTGCGCTCAGCTCAAGCTGATCAGATGATTTTTCAACGAGTGAATAATTGATATCCACTGTACCATCATCCTGGTTAGGAACAGGTTGCAGACCAATTTTTTCCTGGTCAAAATAGTTCAGGTTCACGATCTCGCGCTGTGAACGGATCAGGTCCTGGCGGCTGAATTTCTCGCCCGGAATAGTACGCAATTCCCTGCGGATTACGTGCTCCTTGGTTTTGGTATTGCCAGTAATATTTACGGCTTTGATATTCGCCTGGGGCCCTTCACGAATCTGGATCTCGTGATCGATGGTATCATTGTAAACGGAAGTTTCCACCGGATCCACCTGGAAAAACAGATATCCATCATCCATGTAAAGGGAACTGATATCACCGCCTTCAGGAGCAAGTTGTTTACCAAGCTTTTTCTCCAGTGTTTCAATATTGTAGATGTCTCCTCGTTTTATACCAAGAAGAACTGTAAGAATAGAATCAGAATATTTTGTATTTCCTCTCCAGGTGATATTTCCAAAATAATACCTTCTTCCCTCGTTAACTTTCAACACAATATCCATGTTCCCTTTTTTGGTCATGTATTGTGTATCTTTCTCGATCATTGCATCACGGAAACCGAGCGAGTTGTAATAGGAGAGTACTTTTTCTTTATCCTCGAGGTATTTCTTTTCGTTGAATTTAGCTGAAGCAAAGAACCTGAACCTGAACCATGGATCGAGGTATTGAATTGCTTTCGAGGGTTTCAGGTATGCTTTCTCGTGCACAAATTCCTTCCAGGTTTTTCTTTTGATATTTCCGTAAGGAGTAGAATCTGAATCGGCAAAAAGAGATACGTGCGTTTTCTCTTTCGTTCCCTTCAGCTGTTTCTTGAGTTTGTGTTCAGAAACATTATCATTTCCAAAGAAATGGATCTCATCAATCCTTACTTTATTACCTTTTGTAATTAAGAAATTCAGAATCACTTTGCCAGGTGCATTGGGGTCTGAAACTTCCTGAATTTCTACTTCTGCGCCTGTATAGCCTTTTTCCAGATAATATTTTTTGATGTTCTCTACTGCGGTCATGCGCATATTATCCGTTACCACACGACTCTTGAACAGGCCAACTTTTTCAGCGAGATCATCCTGCTCACTTTTCTTTACTCCTTTAAATTTGAAGTCGGAAAGCATCGGCCTTTCTACGGCATCAATCTCGACCCAGATATTTCTGTCTTCCAGTTTGGTTATATAGATATTGATATTGGTGAACATGTTCTGCGACCAGAGTTTCATGATCGCTTTTGCGAACTGGTCCCCACCTGGTATGGTAACTTCATCACCAACTGCAAGGCCACTAACAGAAATTACAATTGCTGGGTCAAATATTTTATTACCAATTACTTTAATGTCTGCAATTACGTATTTGCGCGGATTTTTCGCATCGAAGAGGCCCAATAAAGCCGGGTCTACGGAAGCATTTCCCGGAACAGTATCAGTAACCGGAGGTATTGTATCCGCAGGAAGTTTTGCGGGAATGGTATCATTTTGTTGAGCATAAGCCCCGGCATCTGCAACAATCACGGCTACCAGGAATAAAAAGAACGTACAGATGCGCTTCATCAGTTGATTTTCGGGGGGCAAAATAAAGGCTTTTTGTGAAAAGGTTTGTTAAAGAAAGCCCTAATTATTTAGGGTTTCTGTGCCCGCAGTCATTTCATCCTGCAGTTGGCTGCTGGTCTTTCCGAAACGGCGTTCCCTTTTCTGATAATCGATAATGGCCTCGTAAAGATGTTCTTTTCTAAAATCGGGCCACCGGATAGATGTAAAATACAATTCAGCGTATGCAAGTTGATAAAGGAGGAAATTGCTGATTCTGAATTCACCGCTTGTCCGGATCATCAGCTGTGGATCGGGGAAAGCACTGGTAGTCAGGTATTTTTGTAAAGTGTCATGATTAATGGTATCCGGATCAACCAGGCCTTTTTTTACATCTTCGCCTATCCGGCGAACAGCCTGCACGAGTTCCCAGCGGGAACTATAACTCAATGCCATCACCAGGTTCAAGCCGGTATTTACCGCTGTCATCTCAAGTGCTTCATTCAATGCATTTTTTGCATACTCAGGAAGCATTGACATATCACCGATCACGTGTAAACGAATATTATTTTTATTCAGCGTAGGAACTTCTTTCCTGATTGTTTCCACCAGCAGTTCCATCAGGCCCGTTACTTCTGTGACCGGGCGGTCCCAGTTTTCAGTAGAAAAAGCGTATAGCGTAAGATACTCAATACCCAATTCAGCACTTCCTTCAACGATGTTACGAACGCTCTCAACACCATGAAAATGCCCATACAACCTGTCCTGGCCTTTTTCCTGAGCCCAACGGCCATTTCCATCCATAATTATTGCGATGTGGCTGGGTAGCCTTGACATATCGATTTGTTCTTTCAGCGACATTTCTGGTAAGTTGATGTTTGCGTCTTTGTAATTTACGCGATTCCGCAAAGATAGGAGAAAAAAGGCCGAAGGTCGTAGCAAACAACAAGGCAAAAGGCAGGAGGCAAAAGACAACAGAACAGCCGGTTGTTCCTATAAACTATAAACTCCTTCTTCTTCTTACTACTCACTTACTTACTACTTACTCTCAAAAACAAACACTCCCTTCTTATTCGCAATAATGATATCCGGTTTCTTATTTCCTATAATATCCTGTGTTACAATATTTATTCCAACCCCGCTGTCGTCATCGATTACGATCTCTTTCCAGAAAGGTGCTTTCCCTGGAGTATGTTTGAACCATACCAGTATAGGCCTATCATATGTGCCTGGATCAATTGTGCTGCGATTATTCGCTCTTTCAAGATGAGCGAAATATCTTTTGCCGGTGACAAAGTCAGAACTGCCATCGCCATCGAGATCAACTAATGAAACAGCATGCGTTTGTGAAGTGACAAAGCTTATGGTACGGTATGCCCAATCCTGCTGACCAAGGTCATCAGTTGTTTGCTCATGCCACCAAATACCAAACTTGTGCGCTGATGCACTGATCACATCCGTTTTACCATCGCCATTAACATCTTTTGCAAACATCTGCGAAGCAGGTTCTCCAATATATCCGGGATGATATTCCCAGTCGGATTGTTTAGGATCAAGAGGTGCTGCCCACCATCCTGCAACCGTAATCAGATCTGCGCGACCATCATTGTTCATATCACCCCATCCCAGTCCGTGCTGGTAACATCTTCTTGGCGCAACATTTTTTTCACTGATAGGATAGTATGTCCATGCTGTATCACCTTTCTTCGTTGGTGCACTCATCCAGGCCATTTGCTTTCGTGCAGGATCTGCAAAAATGAGATCCTTTCTTCCATCTCCATCCACATCTTCAAAAGCTGGTGATTCATTGCCTACGGTTTTATAAATCACATGCTGTTTCCAGTACTGATCCTTGCCTTTCGGATTCTCATACCAGAATGCGGATTCACCAGGGAAATCCAAAACAATATGATCGACCCAGCCATCCAGATTTACGTCCAGTGAAAAATTCAGAAAAGAATTTGCGTAGGCTGTTTTAACGCTGTACACCTTGCCATTGGCAATCGTGTGTTTTTTCCAGTTCGGTGCTTCAAACCAAAAATCTCCAGCGAGTACATCAATCTTTCCATCGTTGTTTACATCACCAACAGCAACACCTTCAGAAATAAAATCATTTGAAAGAATATGCTTTTTAAATATCACCGTATCCGTTTGTGCTGTAGTTTCAAAAAAACACATCAGTAAAAAACAAACTGCTGTGTAAATGCTCTTCCTGGAAAAAAGATAAAGCATGATCATTGATTTATATCGGGTAAAACAGGACAATTAATCTACGAATAATTTTTCCAGATTTGGAAATGAGATCGATTATGCCATCAGGTATTGCAATTAACAGGAAGGGAAAAATCGTTATCCGTTTCGTGATTAAACAATTTTTTTCACAAACGTCTTCACCTGTCATATCAATAAAAAAACCGCCGGATGCCCGGCGGATCAAAATATTCTGAGAACAAATTATTTTACAGTTTAGGCTTAGGACAACGGTAGGAAGTTATCGAAAAAGCAACGGTTACTTCAGCCATCACATACTGATCACGCTGGCCGCTGAAACCACGTTGTCTGCCTGCTTCAGTACCGATAGGAGTGCCGGTTTCGTATGATCTGTCCTGTAACAGAAAAGCTGGTGAGTTTGGCGTGAATTTATCTGCACCGGCATAAGTTGTACTTACATCATCAATATAATCTGTGTTTGTAAACCGATAACTGATTTCAAAACCAACATTAATATTACTTGTCAGATTGTATTTAATACCCATACCAATAGGGAAACAAATGCCCATATTACTATAAGCTTTCGGACGATCCGGGAGATTTGTATTCTGTCCTTCCGTTCCCAATGGTCTCAGGAAATATTTCGTACCATCCAGGTAAGCATAGGGATCATAGTTAAAAAGACCGATACCCATGGTTACATATGGAGTGAAAATATATTCAGGATTGCCCGGAACAAAACGGAAAAAATTGAAATCACCCTGGAGACTCAGTTCCCAGAGATTGGTATTGAAACTGAGATTACGACGGCGTTGAAATTCGTTATCGCTGTAGATATCAGAGTAACCGAGCTGAGCATAATGGCCTGCAAGACGTGCAGCGACATAGTCTCCAAACTGTTTGCGGAAAAAGATGCCGGCTGCAAATTTAGGTCTGTTCAACCCGGCCCGATTGTTAAGATCCCCGAAGTAATGAGCAGCACCGATGGATACACCCACCTCTCCTTCATTAACAAAAGATTGTGGCTGAGCAAGAGTTTTCATTTGCCAGCAGAGTAGAATACAGATCAGGCTTAAGAATCTCATGATGGTGAAAATAACGAAAGTACTATTTATTTCTTCCTTAATGAAAGCCTAAATTCAAAGTTGTTGTGTTTTAAGTATTATGTTATAGGTTAGCAGGCTATGCCAGGTTGTACGTTTTAAGTGGATTGATACAGGTAAACAGCCGCAGTATCTTCCCTGGTACCTTACCCAGCAATCTACCACCTGGTGGAGTAGTGTGTTTTAAGTGTAAGGGATGGTCAGACATTCGATTGCTGTTACATAAAACCTATTACTTATAACTTATAACTTCATCAGTTACGCGTGTCAAAGCCCCAGGCGAGCTTTTCGCGGAGGGTCTGAAGAAAATTCTTTTCATGCAGTCGAACGAGGCTAATGGTAAAATTTTCTTTTTTAACGGCGAGCTGCACTTGTTTACCGACTGTTTCCCTCCGTGAATCCAGTGCGCAAATGAACTGGTCCGTACGGCCCTCTACCTCAAAGGAAATGATATTGTTATCAGGTACGATAATAGGTCTCACATTAAGGTTATGCGGTGCTACAGGCGTAATGACAAAACTCTGCGATTCAGGAAAAACAACGGGGCCGTTACAACTCAACGAATAACCTGTGGAGCCGGTAGGTGTTGAAACGATAAGGCCATCGGCCCAATAGGTATTTAGAAATTCGCCATTGAGATAGGTATGAATTTTTATCATCGGCGATGTTTCCCGTTTGTGAATCGCAAATTCATTAAGTGCATAGGGAGTTTCACCAAACATCGGAATATTTGCGTCCAGGTGCACAAGCGTTCTTTTATCAACGGCATAAGACCGGGTGACCAAAGCCTGCACTGCAGCTTCAAGGTTTTCCTTACCCAGGCTGGCAAGAAAACCCAGCCTGCCAAAATTTACACCTAGAACAGGAATGTTTTTATCACGCACCAGTGTAACTGTATCAAGCATGGTACCGTCACCACCCAGACTGATCAGGCAATCGAACGAATCATCAAGGTCTTCAGAATCGGCGAAAGTCGTATATCCCTCTACGTTAGTCAGCTCATTTCTGAACTGGTTAAAAATATCTTCGTGTACAACGGGATTCACTTTGACAGCATTGAGTGCATCGGTTAAATTCTGCAGATCCGCCAGCTGTATATGCTCACCACCACGGCTATAAATTGCAATCTTCATTAATTACTGGCTTTAATTTCGTTTTATGCACCTGCGGACGAAACAGGCTGCAGGCGGGAAGAAAAAGGAATTGAAAGTAAGCATCTTTAATTAAATCAGAACGGATCGGCCGTTAAGAAAATTGATAAACACCAGGTCAGGATCAGAAATCATTTTTATGAAAGAAGAAAGCTCTTTCATTGAGTTGGTTAAAACTATACTCTAAACGAAGAACCACATCATAAATAGTAAGGATGTCAATTCCGAAGCCTCCGGTATACATAAACTTATTTGTCAGCATATTACCGGTGACGTTGTTTTTGTTGTATACGTAACCTGCATCACCATAAAATTTCGCATAAATTTTAAATGGAATCGAACCGTATGTTCTTGATTTAAGTCCTGTTTTCCATTTAAATGAAGCGAGTTCTTTTCTCAGGGTGTTACGTATAAATCCTCCTGCAACGCCGTCAACAACATAATATTCAAGGCCGCGCAGATAGGAGTCTGAATATCCGAGTAATGGTTGATTATAGAAGGGCTGATCGAAAGGAAGTTTCAGGTTGGCTTCCGCCATAATCCCATAATTGAGTTTCCATGGAAGCGGGAAATATTTAGATCCTCTTACACGGAATTGCCAGAGGTCCATATTGTCTTTTCCAAAACCTCGTTTGAGAAAATCAAACTCGAAAGTATAACCCTTGCTGGGATAAGGAATATAATCAACGTTCAGATATTGATAGCGGTATCTTATTTCCGGGAATATCATACTGCTTCTCTGGTACTCAAAATATTTTGGATTCAGTTTTACAACGGTGTCGGCTACACGATCCATTGCTACACCGATTTTTACATAATGCCGTGCGATGGACCCTTTGCGGTATGAGTAGGAAAGGCCGAAATACATTTGTTCCCTGATGAATTTGTTTTCATCCTTGAAGAATTCCTGCTGATTTGCCCGGGTCGTATAATTAATTTCCCTCGTTTGTCCGTAAGATATTTCGGCACCGAGACCATGAACGAGTTTCTTATCGATGTACGGGTTGTAGTAGTTGGCCGCTATCTGCCTTGTGTACCCGTTGATCAGAAATATGTTTATTTTATCATTACGCCCGGTAACGTTGTTCCAGTTGAATTTTATACCATAATTGACACGATCAAAACTTACTTTATACTGGTTGATCCAGACGTTCCAGTTACGATCCACCGGTCTGAAATAAGGAACGGGGAAAAAGTACCAACGTTCTTTCACATCAACAACGATATCGAGAGAGTCGTTAACCCAGTTGGTAAAATCAACCGTTGCATCCACAAAAAGTGAGGTATTCATTAAGTTTTGCCGGCTCGTGCGAATATTGGCAAGGATGTCAGAAATGGCATAAGCCTGTCCACGAACCAGCTTTACCTCTCTTTCGACGATATAACTTTTTGTCTTCTTATTTCCTTTTATGAAAATCTCCCTGATGGTGAGGTAGGACTTCTTTAAGATCTTGTCATCCTCAAAAACTTCTTCTTTCGTTTCCTGTGCTTTTATACAATTGCAAAACAGGACCCCCAGCGCAACAACAAAGGCATATTTCCACGGTCCAGGCATAAATGTTAAAATAGGGAATCTCTTTTAATTAGGGCAATAACAATTTTCAGACCCGGTATCAAAACGAATTGATGCAGGGGTTTGTTGGCTCAGTCAGCTGAAGGTTAGAAAAGGTCAATCAGATATTAAGATAATTCATCAGGTGGTCCAGGTTGGATTGCAGTTCATTGCGGAAAAGCTCTTCTCCCAGATAATATCTTACGGTATATTCGTGGCGCTGAAAAGAAGCCACAATATCAGAAATTTCTTCTTTATTGATCCGTAATACCACCGTAAGGGTATGGGATGCTTTATCGAACCAGGTATTAAGTTGTGTAATGATTGCATCATTTGATTCCACAAGACGGTTGATATCTCCAACCGAATAATCTTTCTGATCCATCTCCACGACGACCATAGAACCATATTCTTCAGCTCCTGTGAGATGTGCCAGCTCCCGGAACAGACTATCCTGCCGGATCACCCCTTCCATTTCTTTTTTCTCATTCATCACCGGAACGATATCAATCTGCATAACGTGAGCAACCTTAACTGCTACCAGAAAATAGTCGTTTACCTGTACAGAAGAATGGATAAAATAATCCTGGAGTTCCTCGAGTAAAGTCTCGGTCCCGGAATCCTGCAGGTCATCTTCCGCGATAAGACCAAGATATTTTTCTCCATCCATAACGGGTAAATGACTGAGCTTAAGCTCATCCATCTGGGCTAAAACATAGCCCACCGAATCTCTTAAAGACCTCGGGGTCACTTCTGATGATATAAGTTGTCCGCAAAACATTGTAGTTCCGACAGTGTCTGAAACAAATGTAGACCACAATTATTTCGTAACTGCTGCTGGCTCGTTCAGTTTCTGTAAAAAGAGGTGTAAAATCCTGTTAAATTCGTCTGGTACTTCCATCATTGGTGCGTGTCCGCATTTATCGATGAAGTATAGTTCACTGTTGGGAATGAGCTTTTGAAATTCATGCCCGACAAAAGGCGGGGTGATCGCATCATTATTTCCCCAGATCAGTAAAGTGGGTTGTTTAATCTGGCTGAGTTCATCACCAAGGTTGTTGCGAATTGCGCTTTTAGCCAGGGAAATGATCTTAATGGTTTTCAACCGTTCATTCACAATCCCGTACACTTCATCCACCAATTCTTTCGTCGCCGACCGGGGATCATAAAATGTCAGTTCAGTTTTCTTTTTGATGTATTCATAATCACCACGTTTGGGATAGGTATCACCCATTCCGTTTTCAAAAAGACCTGAACTTCCTGTAAGTATTATGGATCGAATCCGCTCCGGATGTTTCAGCACATGAAGCAAAGCCACATGACCGCCCAGCGAATTTCCAAGAAGATGAATATTAGTGTAACCGCGATGTTCAATGAATTTATGAACATACTTTTCCAGCCCGCCTACCGTCGTATGCAGTAAATCAAGATCAAAGAGGGGCAATAAAGGAACAATAACCTTCTTTTGATGTCGGAAAAATTCGATTATTCCTTCAAAATTGCTTAATGCGCCAAAAAGCCCGTGAAGCAGAATTAACGGTTCACCTTCGCCCTCCTCAATAAATTTAAATTTAGCGTCCTGTTTTATCTCGTACAACATCAGTTTGAATGGCGGTTACAAATCGTCAAATGCTAAAATAATTTTTTCTATTCAATTAAGGCCCAGCCGCAAAGAAAATAAAAACCGGACACTATACCTTATTTTATTCATTATGCTTTGTTAATCAGCAGTTTATTTTTTTATTTGATTATTCACTTCGCCGAAGAATTCCTGCAAATCAGCGAATATATCTTTAAACGCGGGAATGAGTCTGCCAATTGCAGCGATAACCCATGGTCCCCAGGGTTCAATATAAGTATAGACAACCGATTTGGCGATAGTTTCCTCACTCAACCATCTCATCTCTCTCAGAAAAAAAAGAACTACGCTATAAATTAAAGTGTACAAAACAGCGTACACCAGAAAGCCACCTATTTTGTTTATCCAACCCAGCGTAGCCAGCTCAACCGTTTTCTCCACCAGTTTGCCAATCATTCTGACTATTACCGCAACTAATAAAAAAACGAGAATAAAGGCAATCACCGGCCACCATTGTGACGGTACTTTATCTGTGCTTTCCCGCATATAGTTGGCTACGGTTGCCGATAATTTCAAAGCTGCAGCCAGGCCGATAAAAAATCCGATGAAAGAAAATACCGCCATAATCAAACCCCTGGAAAATCCACGGAACAAGGCCATTGCGAGTATGATTACATAAACGATATCTACAGCCATCCCATCTATTTTGCAAGTAGTGTTTTTACAACCATCGATATCGCTTTCCCTTCAGCTTTCCCGGTAAGTTTTTTTGTTGCCAGACCCATAACTTTTCCCATGTCTGCGGGAGAAGATGCTCCGGTCTCTGCAATGATCTGTTTAACGGCCTCCATCAGTTCTTCTTCCGACATCTGTGCAGGAAGATATTTCTCAATCACTTCAATTTCCTCTCTTTCCTTCACAGCCAGGTCTTCACGATTTTGCTTTTCATAAATTTCAAGCGAATCCTTACGGGACTTCACCAGCTTCTGTAATAATTTTACTTCATCATCTGTACTCAAACTATCTTTTGCACCTTCGGAAGTTTTAGCCAGCAAAATAGCGGCCTTAATTGCCCTCAGCGCACGCAAGCCTTTTTCATCTTTGGCCAGCATAGCTTTTTTAATCTGATCATTAACGGTTAATTCCAGTGACATAAAATCCTGTTAAGTATTGTGTAATTACAACTTTTCTTCACAACCTTCCGGCTAGGCCTACCTGCCTTCCTCGATAGCTTTATTCTGCAATTCTTTGAACTTAGCAAAAAAGTTCTTTGCAAAACGTTTCATATCATCCACCAGTTCTTTCTGGTGGGTCGCCCGTTCAAAGGTATCGGCCATAGTCATCAGATTCTGGTAATAAAAGTCAGCCATTTCGTCGACCATCATTTCCTTCGTCCAGAGATCGATCCGGAGAGCAGCTTTTTCTTTTCCGTCCCAGAATGCCAGCATCATGGCTTTAGCATCCTGCTGATCAGAGGAGTTTGACTGTGATGCGTTCCAAAGGATCTGTTCGGGAATTTTTTTCTGGTCCAGCGCAACATCTATAGTAATCGTAGAGACATCCATTGTTGAATCTTATTCTGTAAAAAGGCCAAAGTTAAGGAATGCCCGCCCGATGGAGGTGCTTCCCGAAAATTTCCCGGTATCTGGTTACCCGGCCGGGCCAGTTGAAATCTGCACCAGCCATTATGCCTTGCTGCACCATTTCTTTCCTTTTATTCTCATTTTTGAAAATTAATCCCATTTGCTGATTGATATCTTCTGGTTGATCAGGATTAAAATAAAGTGGCGAAAAGATATCCAGGTTCCGGTATCCGGGAATATCTGCGCAAAGCACAGGGATGCCCACGCCTGCAGTTCTTATAAGTGCTGATTCTGAACTATCGTCCAGTAAAGGAAATATTGCTGCATACGCCGCGGATCTAAGCATCCGGATTTCGTCTTCGTCCAATTCTTTGGTAATTACAATAGAATCGCGGAATTTATAAGTATTGATCAACTCAGTGAACTTCGGAGTTCCGGGTTGGTGATCAGCAAATACAAGCAACATATTTGTCTGCTGGCGTTTTTTAAAGGCGGAAAATCCACGAAGCATATTTATGATTGCTTCATTATCTGATCTATTGCCACAGTATAAAAAATATTCACGACTACCAGTATATTTCTCTTTGATCCGTTCATTAGCAGTTAATTCGACAACCGTATTTTGCGCAACAGCTTCATGAATAACAGTGCTTCGTTCTTCCCGAATCTGAAGAAAGCTACTGATCCTTTTCTTCAGATAATGTGAGGAAAAAATGAAATAGTCAGCATTAGCAATCTGCTTTTTTAAGGCTGCCAATTCCAGCCATCTTTTCGGCACAGAAAAATTTTCGATGGCAGAAACAAGATCAGAAGAAATAAATAAAATCTG
Organism: Pollutibacter soli; assembly: GCA_029269725.1. GTDB lineage: Bacteria > Bacteroidota > Bacteroidia > Chitinophagales > Chitinophagaceae > Pollutibacter > Pollutibacter soli. Next base: position 594,502 of record JARJHS010000002.1, read on the forward strand.
CGGGATATCAACTTCTGTCGAAGTATTTAAAAAAGGTGAAAATAAAATATCTGCTTTTAATTCAATGCACAATGACGGTATCGACTGACCGAAAATGTTTTTCTTTCCGAACCTGCTCTTTTTACCAGGGACCGGGTAAATTTTAACCTGCTCAGTTTCTGGTTCGATACCATTATTTGTTACAACAGATAGCTTGTCATCAGGAAAAATAACTGTCCAGTTGCTCAACAAATTTTTTAAAAAACCAGGATTCAACTGCTGATCAAATCTATTATTTGATACTGCATCTATGATAACATGCATGATAGTCAGATGCTTATATAATTACTATAAAATATAAATATTTTATATTCATTTGTCTTGGATATTCAGGTCCTTAGGAAGTTTTTTTTAGTATTTCCACTTTAATAATATGTAAAGGAAACAAAAAGCTTGACATTGGAAAAAGTGGGTATTACTTTTACTCTGTTATCCGTATCTAATCCAATGAACACACAATCTACGTCCTATGAAACAATGGTACACAATAATTATTTCTGCTGTAATTCTATGCAGTGCCGGCGTCCCTTTACATTCTCACGCGCAATGTTCCTGTCCTAACGGCGATCCGATTGATTCCGTAGTGCAAACAGCAAACCGAAGTGGTATTCTTCCTTTCAATACACCGTTGGTGTTTGCAAAATTTGATCCTGCAGTCGGACTCTTATCCTGTGTAAGACTTTCAGGATCGGTAACCACCATCTTAAATATGGACCTGGTGAACAGAGACAGTACATCACGCATCATATATGAGATGAATTACACCAGGGTAACCAATTTCACAGGTCCCGGGATTTCAGTCGGTTCTTCAGAAAACAGGGTATATGGTCCCTACGATCTTGGCCAGGCTGCATATGATCCCGATACAGCGGTAGCAATTGGGCCGGATACTATTTTTCGCAGTCGTTTTCTGGCGCAGACAACCTCCAATGTGGTGCCTTATATCGGAACAGATAATATCACATTGAACTACTACAACAACGGTAGCTATCTGATGACACAGGGAAATGATAATTTCCGACTGATCGCTGCTGCAAGAAGCCAGGTGCTTTCCCGTCTTGTTTATTACTGGTGCCCGAATATCGTATTATCAAATTCTATTGAAAGATTCTCAGTACTCAGAAATGAAAATACCATCAACCTTCAATGGTACACATCCAATGATGGTGATGCCAGAACTTACAGGGTTGAATACAGCAGTGACGGGAAAAACTTTCATGCAATCAATGAGCAAGTGGCTAAGGGCACTGCGGCCAATTATTACAATTACAGTTTTCAGCCGGGAACTTCCGGTAGTGAACATTTCTTTCGTATAAGACAGGTTGACTCAAAAGGAAAATCAAAATATTCAGTTGTAAAGGCTCTTTCATTTAAAGAAAATGCGGTGATGAACACGATTGTGTTTCCCAATCCCGCAATGCAGAACCTGACAATCAATTTTGCAAGTCCACAAACCGGACACCTGGACATTCAGCTGGTCAATACTGCAGGCCAGGTGTTGGAACAGCATGTCATGCAGAGTGCAAAAGCTACCACGCTCAAGCTTTCTCTCACAAAAAGACAGAAGCAGGGGGTGTATTGGCTGAGGGTACGAAACCGTCAGACTGGTGAACAGACCGTGACGCGTCTTTCCCTGCAATAAACCTGTTATTTTCTTTTCCCCGATACCGGCCGCTCTTTTTAGGGTGGCCTCTTTTTTAGGGGCGGCGGCAGGTGGTAGGCAGGAGGAAACACCCAATAGCCTTAGGCCGGCAATCAATTATGGATTCGGAGGATTGAGCCAGCCAACGGTCAAAACCGGCTTTAAGGTAAAATCTATCATAATGAGAGACTTGCTGTTCCTCTTGGCTTCTTACTGTTGCCTTTTGCCTAATTTCATTACTTTTGTTTTTTACCCAATAACTTTAAATGGAATATAATACTACGCGGAATCACCTCGCGATGCGGGAATACGGGCGCCATATTCAGAAAATGATCGATCACCTGCTTACGATTGAAGATCCTGAGAGAAGGCAGCGTAATTCGCAGGCTGTTATTGAATTGATGGGATTCCTGAATCCACACCTGAAGAATGTTGAAGATTTTCGTCATAAACTCTGGGACCACCTGTTCCTCATTTCTGATTTTAAACTGGACGTGAATAGTCCTTACCCGATTCCTACAAGGGAATCACTCAAAGTAAAGCCCAAGCGTTTACCTTACCCCAAGCGTTACCCGAAATACTCTCATCTCGGTAAGAATCTGGAGACGGTAATAAATAAAGCGCTGAAAGAAGAGCAGCCTGAGAAACGTTCTGGCTTCGCCAATGCTATTGCCTATTATATGAAGCTTGCTTATAATAACTGGCATAAAGAACTGGTACATGATGATGCCATCCGCAGTGAACTCAACTCCATAACACAGGGCCAGCTGGAGTTTACGAATACTCCGTTTGTAAAGGCTTATCGCGAGCGTGACGACAGGTTTGTAAAAAGACCCAAAGGCGGCAATTTCCAGCAGCGTAGTGGCGGTGGTGGAATGCGTAATAACAATGGCGGAAACAAAAACAGACCGCAACAAAAATTCGGAAAGAAAAGATTTAAATAAAACCGCTCTCCGTTCTTACCTGTTCAATCATGCAGTCATTTGAAGTTTACGGCGGCAAAAAACTGAAAGGTGAGATTACACCTCAGGGCGCCAAAAATGAAGCTTTACAAATCATTAGTGCAGTATTGCTTACCTCGGAAGAAGTAACGATCGGCAATATTCCTGATATCCTCGATGTTAATCTGTTGATAGAATTACTCGGCGACCTGGGTGTAAAAATTTCCAGGCCCGACAGGCATACCTGTATTTTTAAAGCCGATGATATTAATATCGATTATCTCCGCAGTGAAACTTTCATGAAAAAAAGCGGGCGCCTGCGCGGCTCCGTTATGATCGCAGGCCCGTTGCTCGCAAGGTTCAGAAAAGCATTTATTCCAAAGCCGGGTGGTGATAAAATTGGTCGTCGCCGATTAGATACACATATCATCGGATTTGAAAAACTAGGCGTCAACTTTACCTATGATACTGAAGATGGATTCTTTCATCTGGAAGCATCAAAATTAAAAGGGGCCAACCTTTTGCTGGATGAACCATCAGTGACCGGTACAGCAAATATTATCCTGGCTGCGGTGATGGCAGAAGGCGTTACCACGATCTACAATGCAGCTTGTGAACCCTACATTCAACAGCTCTGCAACATGCTGAACCGCATGGGCGCAAAAATCAGCGGCATAAAATCCAACCTGATCAGGATTGAAGGTGTTGATGCACTGGGTGGTACAACGCACAAGATGTTACCAGACATGATCGAGATAGGATCATTCATCGGGCTTGCAGCCATGACACAGGGTGAGATTACAATTAGAAATGCCGGCATAGAACATCTCGGTGTAATACCTGAGAAATTCAGTCAGCTCGGCATCAATATGGAATTTCGTGGAGATGATATCTACATTCCTCAACAGGATATATATGAGATAAAAACTTTCCTGGATGGATCTGTACTTACCATTTACGATCATCCATGGCCAGGATTTACACCCGATCTTTTGAGTATTGTACTGGTCGTTGCCACGCAGGCAAAAGGAAGTGTTCTAATTCATCAGAAAATGTTTGAAAGTCGCTTATTCTTTGTAGATAAGCTTCTCGACATGGGCGCAAGAATAATTCTATGCGATCCACACAGGGCTGCAGTTATTGGTCTCGAGCGTGAACAGAAATTACGAGGTATAACCATGAGCAGTCCTGATATTCGTGCCGGCGTCGCTTTGCTGATTGCAGCACTAAGCGCCGAGGGCCGGAGTGTAATTCAGAACATCGAACAGATCGATCGCGGTTACCAGTATATTGATCAACGACTCACAAAGCTCGGAGCATCAATAACACGCATCAATGCTTAGTGAACCTGGAAGTTTTCATTTCCCATGAGCACTTTTCAAAATAAAATTATCATCATAACCGCACCGTCGGGCGCCGGTAAAACTTCGATTACACGCTATCTGCTGGAAACGATTCCGGATAAACTCGCGTTTTCGGTTTCAGCTACCACGAGGGCAGCCAGGGCCTACGAAAAGAATGGCGTCGATTATTTCTTTTTGAGCCCGGAATCTTTCAGGCAGAATATCCAGGAAAATGCGTTTGTGGAATGGGAAATGGTGTATGAAGGAAAATATTACGGAACGCTTCGATCTGAATTGCAAAAAACCTGGGACCAGGGCAAAATTCCTTTACTGGATATCGATGTGAAGGGTGCAATCCATGTGAAGCAGCAGTTTCCCGAAACCAGCCTCAGTCTGTTTATCGAACCACCTTCAGTTGCTGTTTTACGAGAAAGATTATTATCCCGCGGAACCGAAACGACTGAATCCCTGGAAGCCCGGGTAAATAAAGCTTCTTATGAACTAAGTTTCAAGGATCAGTTTGATGCGATCATTCTTAATGACGAACTCTCCAAAGCCTGCCGGGAAGCTCTAAAGCACATTTCATCATTTATAAAGCAATGATTTGCAATAAAAAACTCGTTTATCGCAGGAAATACGGTTAAAATACACGTCATTTTACGAAGGTCCTTCTTACTTCCTACTTCTCACTTCTTACTTATATTTGTTCCCTTATGGAGCTTATCATCCTGATTGGAATTATCATCGCGTTTGTGCTCGTCGGATTTTTTTCCGGTATTGAAGTGGCGTTTGTTTCAGCGAATAAATTGCCCATCGAACTCAAAAAGAAACAGGGTCTTCGCAGCGGAAAAATTCTTTCGGAATTCATGGACTCTCCCGCCAAGTTCATTGGCACCACTATGGTCGGGTTGATTGTCAGTCTTGTGATCTACGGGTTACTCATTGGTGATATACTTACGCCGGCCTGGGAGCGTGTGGAAAAACGGATCAATGATGACCTTGCCAGCTACATCCCATTGTTCCGCATCACTTTTGAAACGATAATTTCAACGATTTTTACATTGATCATGCTGTTTTTCTTCAGGGCAGTCTTCCGGGCAAAAAATGACACGCTGCTCATGTTTTTTGCTCCCGTGATCAATTTCTTTTATGGGATGTTATACCCGATCGCAGCCGTTTTTGTATCCATTTCTGAATGGGTGCTGAAGTATCTTTTTAATATCCGTTTGCACGATGAAAAGGACGCGTTTAACCGCGTTGACCTCGAGCAATTTATACAGCAGTCAAAAGAACATTCTGAAGAAAATGCTGAGTTGAATACGGAATTGCTTGAGGCTGCACTATCACTCCCTAATATCAGGATCAGACAGTGCCTGGTACCAAGAAAAGAGGTGGAAGCCGTTGATATTAAAACCAGTATCGTCGATCTGAAAAAGAAATTCATCGATACAAAACTGAGTAAGCTCATCGTATATGATAGCAATATCGATAACATCGCGGGCTATGTACACCAGCTGGGTTTGTTCAGAAACCCTGCCGAAATTCAATCGATCCTGCTGCCGATTCCGGCTGTGCCGGAAAGCATGAGCGCAACCGATCTGATCAATAAATTTACCCGCGAACGCAAAAGCATTGCCTGGGTGGTGGATGAATTCGGAGGCACTTCAGGTATCATCACGATGGAAGATCTCCTCGAAGAAATTTTCGGTGAAATCAAAGATGAATATGATGTTGAAGAGTTTGTTGAGAAGCAGATTGCTGAGGGGGAGTATATTTTTTCAGGAAGACTTGAGCTGGATTACCTGAATGAGAAATACGATTTTGATTTCCCGGTTCATGAATCTGAAACACTTTCGGGTTATATCATTAATCAGCACGAAACTATTCCACGCCAGCGGGACAGGATTTTTATCGGTAAATACGAATTTGAAGTGCTGAACGTGAGTGAAACCCGAATTGAAACGGTTAAAATGAAAATTCTTAAATGATCATTATTTTTCATTGATCACCTGAATTTTTAACAAGATATCACCCTTCAAAGGCAAAGATGTTCAGTCTGGTAAGGGTACAAGTGTTAACTTTGGCACTCTAAAAATTTTTCTTTCTGGCAGAGAACGTTTCCGATAGAAAGTCTTTTTTCCAAAAGATTCGTGGCAAAGCAGCTGAGGATGAAGCAGAAATGAGCTTTATTGATCATCTGGAGGCGCTTCGTTGGCATATCGTGCGGTCCCTGATCTTTGTTATCGTAGCCGCCATTGTCATTTTCATTTTCATTGACCCCATTTTCGCAAACGTGATCATGGGCCCGACACGGAATGACTTTATTTCTTATCGCGCACTTTGCTCTCTTAGTCATTGGCTGAATCTCGGTGATTCGATTTGTCTTCCCCCGATTAAAATGAGTCTCCAGGTTACCAGCGTCAGCGGAACTTTTATGTCCAGCCTGGGTATTGCGTTTGTTTCGGCAATTGTAATAGCTGTTCCTTATCTCTGTTATGAGATCTGGAAATTTGTAAGACCCGCACTTAAACCAAGTGAACTTAAATACACTCGGGGAGTAATTTTCTGGGTAAGCCTGTTCTTTTTTATTGGCGCTGCATTCGGATATTTTTTACTTGCCCCTTTTACTTTTAATTTTCTTGCAAACTACACGATTGGAGATATCGGAATGCTGGATTATCGTCCTACATTAGCTGATTATCTTGACACATTGATTGATATTACTCTTGGTGCGGGTCTGGCTTTTGAATTGCCGATGGCTTCCTGGGTGTTGTCGAAAATGGGAATCATTACACCGTCATTTCTCCGTACCTATCGTAAATACGCATATGTAATTTTGCTCATTGTTGCCTCAGTAATCACACCATCTTCAGACATCGGTAGTTTAATGATTGTCGTGGTTCCACTTATGCTGCTATATGAAATGTCCATCTTCATTTCTGCAAGGGTCAAAAAAGACCGCGATAAGGCAGATGCTGAATGGAGTTAATCTGATTTTAAGACTGTAACAGGACGGAAAATAAGGGGATAAAATACTGTTAAGTCATCCTGACACCACACAGCTTTTTTCTAGCTTTGTAAAAATCATCTGTTATGCATACTGTACATAATTCATTCAATCTTTTTATGCCGATCGCGATAGGTTCCGATCATGCAGGGTTTGATTATAAAGAAGAGTTGTTGCATTATTTACAGGCAGAAGGTTTTCATGTGAAGGATTTCGGAACGGCATCGCGCGACTCCGTTGACTATCCTGATTTTGCACATGCGGTAGCAAATGCAGTTGCCACTGGTGAATGCAGTATGGGCATACTATTTTGCGGTTCAGCAAATGGTGTTGCAATCACTGCAAACAAACACCAGGAGATCAGGGCTGCCATTTGCTGGAATGTACCTATTGCACAGCTGGCAAGAGAACATAATAATGCGAACGTGATTTGTATACCGGCCCGTTATGTATCGGTCGATTTATCTAAACAAATGATTGATAAATTCATTGAAACAAACTTCCAGGGTGGAAGACATTCCGTAAGGGTCGATAAAATTGCCTGTGTTTAGATAAATTCCACCACTGATGGATTTAAGTTGGACAACTTATGTTTTGCCCATAAGTTTGCCTGCTTTTTTTGAATAAATCAAAAACATACATGAAAAAAACGCTTTTATTTCTGGCCTTTGCCGGAACATTAAATGTTTATGCCCAAAAGAAACCGAAGCCGGCCAATCCCAAGCCCTACGCTGCGTTGATTACTGAGGCTGATCTGAAGAAACAACTGTACATCATTGCAGGTGCTGAAATGGAAGGAAGAGAAACAGCAACGGAAGGTCAGAGAAAAGCTGCAACTTATATCGAGGGACAGTTCAAAGCGCTTGGATTGATTCCCGGAAATAATGGAAACTATCAACTCGGTTTTCCTGTGTATAAAGATTCATTGCTCGGGACTAAAGTAGTAATCAATGGAAAAGCCGCGGAACTGAATGCAGAATTTCAACCGGTGACCCAACTCAACATTTCTGCTGATCAATATTTTTCAGAAATTGTTTTTGTGGGTCATGGTATCGTTGATTCCAGCTGGGATGATTATGGGAATGTGGATGTAAAAGGAAAAGCTGTTCTTATTATGGATGGGGTTCCTTCGGGGTTTAAACCGAAATCAGGAGGCATGATGTCGCCTGCAGGAACTTTCGGCAAACTGATTAATGCACGAAACAAAGGCGCGGCGGCGGTGCTGATGATCGGTCAGGGTTTCCCTCGCAAAGCAACACCAGGTTCATCAAATATGTACACCAGTTTGTACAGACCCGCACAGTACGCAAACTCATATTTTATCTCTGAAAAAATTGCTGAATCAATTGCTGGTGCACAATGGGGAGATCTGAAAAAACAATCCAATGAAAAAGTTGAGCCTACAGTTCTAAAAACTGATGCAGAACTGATGTTCAGCAAAACAGTTTCTAAACTTGAAAGCACAAATGTGCTCGGATATATCGAAGGATCAGATAAAAAAGATGAATGGCTTGTGTTGTCTGCACATTACGATCACCTTGGAAAAAGAGGCGATGTGATTTACTATGGTGCTGATGATGATGGTTCCGGCACGGTTGGTATTCTTGAAATTGCAAAAGCATTTGCAAAAGCAAAAGCCGATGGTAAAGGTCCCCGCAGAAGTATTCTGTTTATGACAGTGAGCGGCGAAGAAAAAGGATTGTGGGGGTCAGAATATTATTCAGAACATCCGACACTCAATCTTGAAAAAGTTACTGCGAATCTCAATATTGACATGATCGGAAGAGTCGATACAGAAAGAACAACAGCTGATTCACTCAACTATATTTATGTTGTCGGAGATGATAAACTGAGTACCGAACTGAAACCAGCAAGCGAGGCTGCAAATAAAAAATTCACCAGGCTTACGTTGGATTACAAATTCAATGATCCAAACGATAAAGAACGCATTTACTATCGCAGCGACCATTACAACTTTGCGCGCAAAGGTGTACCCATCATTTTCTATTATGATGGAATGCTGAAAGCAGATTACCATAAACCAACAGATACTCCGGATAAGATCAACTATCCTTTGTACGCAAAAAGAGCGCAGCTGGTATTTTACACCGCATGGGATATGGCCAACCGGGACAGTATGATGAAGCGCGATCTCACTTTACCCGATTCTCATTAGTCATTAGTTGATAATAAAAAAAGCCGGAAAATTTTTCCGGCTTTTTTTATTTTTTCAAAAGAATTTTCTGTTGCGATAGCAGAAAAAACACTTGATTTTTTCAGGATCTGTTTTGAACTTCGTGAAAGTTCCCAGGTATCCGATACTTGCAAGTATCGGATACCTGGCGAAAAAATTTACCATCCCAGCAAATAGGCGAAAATCAGCGGGGCAACAATTGTCGCATCGCTTTCGATGATATACTTTGGAGTATCGATTCCGAGTTTACCCCAGGTTATTTTTTCGTTAGGTACAGCACCGGAATAAGATCCATAAGATGTTGTTGAGTCACTGATCTGGCAGAAATAACTCCAGAACGGAACATCGTGCCATTCGAGATCCTGGTACATCATCGGCACTACGCAAATCGGGAAGTCGCCCGCAATACCGCCACCAATCTGGAAAAACCCAACTCCTTTTCCTCCGCTGTTGTTGCGATACCAGTCAGCCAGCATCACCATATACTCGATACCACTTTTCATTGTAGTGGCTTTCACTTCATTTTTTATCACGTAGGAAGCAAAGATGTTTCCCATCGTACTGTCTTCCCAGCCTCCAACAACGATCGGCAGATTTCTTTCAGCCGCAGCGATCATCCAGCTGTTTTTAGGATCGGTCTCATAATCGGGTTTCATTACTTCGCTTAACAACAACTTGTACATAAACTCATGCGGAAGATATCTTTCGCCTTTTGCGTCGGCATCTTTCCATAATTTCTGAATATGATGCTGGATTTTACGGAATGCTTCTTCTTCAGGTATGCAGGTATCTGTTACACGATTCAATCCTTTTTCAAGCAAACCCCATTCTTCCTGTGGAGTCAGATCACGCCAGTTAGGAATCCGCTGGTAATGCGTGTGCGCTACAAGGTTCATGATATCTTCTTCAAGATTTGCACCGGTACAGGAAATGATATCCACTTTTCCCTGGCGGATTATTTCCGCAAGCGACACTCCCAGTTCAGCAGTACTCATCGCACCTGCAAGAGTGATCATCATTTTGCCTCCTTCGAGAAGATGTTGTTCATAACCTTTTGCTGCATCAACTAAGGCTGCGGCATTAAAATGTCGATAGTGGTGTTGTATGAATGCTGATATCGGTCCCTTGTTCATAATCAATATTTATGGTCGGCAAAAATAGGGAAATAAAAATAGGCGTTAGGTAATAGGCAGCAGCCGGCAGATACTGGGGACGAGCATTAATATTAAGATAAACTGACCTAAAATGTACTCCCTTTTCACCTTCAACTTTCAACTTTAAACTTTCAACATTGCCGAAACTCAGCTAAAACCTAACTTCCCGTATGAATTACCTCGCTCATGCCTCTCTCTCTTTTGATCATCCTGAAATTCTTGTCGGGAATATGATCAGTGATTTTGTAAAGGGAAAGGATAAATTTTCTTACAGCGAAGAAATTCGGAAAGGAATTAATCTTCATAGGTCGATAGATAATTTTACAGATCAGCATCCGGTGAATCATGAGGCAAAAAAAATTTTTCAGCCACACTATCGCCTGTATAGCGGTGCTTTCCTGGATGTACTTTATGATCATTTCCTGGCAACAGATGAAGAAAGGTATCCCGAGGACAAATTAAAATTCTTTTCCTCTGTTACCTATAAAACACTTTCAACTTTTGAACCTGTTTTTCCCCTTCGTTTTGCTGGGATGTTTCCATATATGCAAAAACAGGATTGGCTTTACAATTACCGGTTAGAATCAGGCGTTCAGAGAAGTTTTCAGGGATTGGTGCATCGCGCGCTTTATATGGATGAAAGCGAAACTGCTTTCCGGCTTTTCAGGAAGCATTACAGCGCATTGAAAAATTTCTACCAGCTTTTTTATCCTGAACTTGAACTTTTTGCACGTCAGCAGTTTAACGAACTAACGCGTCTTTAACTTTCTGTAAAAGATGCGGCAGTTGAAAGGACAGACTCAATTGTATATTTTTGCGAGGTTAATTTATACAAATGAAAATCCTGATTGTTGCATCGATTTTTTGCCTGACCACCATGACACTCCAGGCCCAGAATGGAAAGCTACCACCGGTTGATAAATCGCCGATGGATATGTCTTATTATCCTCCCAACTATCCGATCCTGAAAATCCAGGATAAGGCTGTTGAACCATTGCTGGCCAGGGTAATATATAGTCGACCACAGAAAAATGGCCGCGAAGTATTTGGTGATCTGATTGATTTTGGAGAGATCTGGCGTCTTGGTGCCAATGAAGCTACCGAGCTGGAACTGTTCAAAGACTGTAAGCTGGGGAATGCTAAAATTAAAAAAGGCAGGTATTCACTTTATGCAATTCCCAGCACAGGCAAATGGACAATCATTGTCAATAAAGAAACCGATACCTGGGGGGCGTTCAAGTATGATGCATCAAAAGATGTTGCAAGAATCGATGTTAGCGCTGAAGTGCAAACACAGGCAGCAGAGGATTTTTCCATGTATTTTGAAAAAGGATCTAACAGTACATCTGTACTTTTAAATGTTTACTGGGATCATTATAAAGTGGCCATTCCTTTTGTATTTTAATATCAATAAACAAGGCTTCAACATATTCCGCCATACTTTTAACTAAGAAAATCAATAATCATGTGCGGAATTGCAGGTATCATTTCATTGAAACCTGGTCGTGTACAACATGATCGTTTGCAAGCCATGGGCAAAGCTCTTCAGCATCGTGGACCAGATGGGGAGTACACCAGGCGATTTTCGTCTGGTCCTTTTGAAACTGGATTTCTTCATCGTCGGCTGGCAATAATTGATCGAAGTAGTGCAGGCATACAGCCAATGCAGTATCTCGACAGGTACACTATTATTCACAATGGCGAAATATACAATTACATAGAGGTCCGATCCGCACTCCAGTCAAAAGGCCTGAACTTTTTTACCAATAGCGACACTGAAGTTATTGCCGCAGCATACCACTACTTTGGAAAAAACTGTGTTGATCATTTTGATGGAATGTTTGCATTTGCCATCTGGGATAATCTGGAAAACAAGCTCTTCTGTGCGAGAGACAGGTTTGGTGAAAAGCCTTTCTATTACCACATTGACCAGGAACACCAGGAATTGATTTTTGCTTCTGAAATGAAAGCATTGTGGGCCGCAGGTGTTCAACGGGAACCGGATCAGCAGGTACTACTGCAATATCTGACTACGGGAGTTGCCAAAATTGTGTGGCAACCGGAACGAACATTTTATAAACAGATTTTTCAACTTGTTCCTGCCGGCTGTTTTGAATTGAATGCTGATTCGATAATACCCATTTTTGAGCAGTACTGGGATCTTGATAAAGAAACGATAGTCGAAACAAGTGTTAAGCAAGCCGCTGAGCAGTTGCAACATTTACTTACGACAAGCATTAACCGCAGACTGAGAAGTGATGTTTCATTAGGCACAAGTCTCAGCGGCGGGCTCGATAGTTCCATCATTGCAGCACTATGCGCAGACTCGCAGGATACAAGGTTTAGTCATAACAGTTTTAGTGCTGTCTTTCCCGGTTTTGAAAAAGATGAAAGAGAATATATAAAAGAAGTCGCATCAGAATTTCATCTCAGATCAGCAACAGTTACTCCAACATCCGTTGATCTGGTCAATGGAATAGAGAAAATGATGTATCACCAGGAAGAACCTGTAGGGTCGTCAAGCGCATTTGCACAGTTTATGGTTTATCGGCTGGCAATGGAAAATGGCATAACAGTTCTGCTGGATGGCCAGGGTGCGGATGAAGTCTTCTCCGGATATGATCGGTATTCAAAATGGTTTCTCCAGGCACTGATTGCAAAGAATCAGTTTGCAAATGCAAAAAAAGAATCTGCTGCTTTAGCTGAAAACGGATTTCTGCCTGAATGGGGATACAGGAATTATGTTGCAGCAAAAATGCCAGGAATTGCCAGTTATATGCTGGAGCGCAGGGTAGCAAAAAAACAGAAGTACGCTACGGACTTTGCTCCCGGGTTTCTGGAAGCTAACTATGAAAGAACCCTGATCGGAAAACCATTTATTGGAAAACTGAATGACATTTTGTACTTCGATACTATGCAGGGGCCGTTGCAGGAACTACTGCATTATGCCGACCGAAATTCAATGGCATGGGGAAGAGAAGTAAGATTGCCGTATCTCAATCATGATCTTGTGCAATACATTTTTTCTCTTCCTTCGGCTTTTAAAATGAGGAATGGCTTTACAAAATGGATATTGCGGAACACCTATCGTGATCGGCTACCTGAAAATATTACCTGGAGAAAAGGTAAAACCGGTTTTGAAACTCCACAGAAAAAATGGATGCAAGACCCTGAAGTACAAAAAATGATAAGCTCGTCCCGCGAAATACTGGTCGAACGTAAAATACTTTCAGCGAAAGTTCTCAAAAAGCCAATCGTTCCCAGGTCGGCTTTCGAACAGGACAACCAGGATTGGCGTTATTGGATGGCAGGTATTATCTATAAATATTGATCCGGACAGCTCTTGCCGCATAGTTGTGGTTAACTAACTTTGAGCACTCAATTATAAAAAATGAAAGCAGCTACAAAATATATTCACGCCGGTTCTCACCCTGATCCTTCCACAGGAGCGATTATGACTCCGATATACCAGACATCCACCTTTGTGCAGGAGGCACCAGGCAAAAACAAGGGGTTTGAATATGCGCGTTCACAGAACCCTACCAGATTCGCACTGGAAGAAGCCCTTGCGATAATTGAAAATGGAAAATTCGGACTTGCATTTTCAAGTGGAGTAGCTGCAACCGATGCCGTAATAAAATTATTATCCCCGGGAGATGAAGTAATTGCTTCAAATGACTTGTATGGTGGTAGCTATAGATTGTTTACAAAAGTCTTTGAAAAGTTTGGAATTAAGTTCCATTATGTCGATATGACGCATGTGGAAAACATAAATAAGTTTGTAAGTGCTAAAACGAAATTGATCTGGGTTGAAACACCAACAAACCCGTTGATGAATATTACAGATATTGCTGCTGTTGCGACGATTGCCAAAAGCAACAATGCATTGCTGTGCGTGGATAATACTTTTGCATCTCCTTTTTTGCAGAATCCACTTGATTTCGGCGCTGACCTGGTGATGCATTCTTCTACAAAATATTTAGGCGGACATAGTGATGTGATCCAGGGTGCATTGGTGATGAAAGACGAAAAGTTAAGAGAGCAGCTTTACTTTCTGCAGAAAAGCTGCGGTGCTGTACCTGGTCCGATGGATTGTTTTCTTGTTCTGCGAGGAATCAAAACACTTGGCGTTCGCATGAAACAGCATTGTGAAAACGGGAAACGAATTGCAGAATTTCTGAGTAATCACAGCAAGGTAAAAAAGGTGTACTGGCCAGGATTCAGTGATCATCCCAATTATACAATTGCCAGAAAGCAGATGAGGGATTTTGGCGGAATGATCAGCTTTGAATTAAAAGTTGAAGATATCGCTGAAACAAAAAAATTACTGTCATCAACAAAATTATTTTCTCTTGCGGAAAGTCTCGGCGGTGTTGAATCCCTTATCAATCATCCCGCTACAATGACTCATGCTTCTATTCCGCGTGAGGAAAGGATAAAGAATGGATTAAGAGATTCATTAATCAGGTTAAGCGTTGGTATTGAAGATCCAGATGATCTGATTGAAGATCTTTCCAATGCTTTAGGGAAATAAATTCTTCAGCTAAAAGATTGACTGCGTTTTTTCAACATTAGTTGGAAGAAAAATCTCTCGTTTCAACCGCCGATTACACCGGGTTTTAGCCTCGAAGGTTGTGATATTTATAGAAATCATATTTCTATGCCTTCCCATTTTTCACCTGACGAACTCCGTACCGAGAATGATATCCTCAAGATGAAAATGATGTTGGAGTATGGTGCCGAATTCTATACTCCTGCTGGTGCACCCGAACTGGATCCTGAAATAGAACATCAGTTTTTGCAACACATCAGGGAATTTGAAAACAACTGGAAAACAGCCCGGGAGATAACGATATGGGAGAAGATCGGTTGCCCGGAAAATATTCCAAAACTCCACCAGTTGTATGAAGCTCAGATTCCCGAAGCGATAGAAAACCTGCAGGAACTCCTGATGGAGAACGGGATTTATTTCTCTGTGATGAGTCCTAATGTAACTCCTGCAGATTTGTATCGTTTTATGACTGAGGAGTTGCCGCAACTAACGTTGTATGATCATCCCAGTCCCGGCATGTTTTGCCTGGTGTATGACGAATTTCATCCTGATCCCCACTATGAAAATGAACAAATTGCTTTGAATGAATGCCTGCTTCGAATTATCGGAGAAAAAAATGATTTTCAGGCTATCCCTATCGACAGATTTATCAGTCTGAATGAGGAGCCGGAAACAGGCCGGGAAATTTTCTTCGACCAGATTGCCAGGTTCAGAAGGAAATTCAGATCAATCAACAGTATTCAACTGGACGTAAAAAAAACTTACCTCGCAGGAAACCACTGTACTGTAAAAGGTTACCACGAAACCGGTCTTTGCACGGGCAATCATTGCTTTATCGCAAGAGGTAGCTGGCAGGTCGATTTTACCCAAAATGATGCGGAAGAGTGGTTGGTACATTCGATCAAAATCGAAGGAATTCATTTCTGATCAGGAGTATGCAGGATGGTCCCGGTGTCTGGATGTTTCACCGGGATCATCTGCATTTAAGATTGCTGCGAATACCAGCTTTAATTATATTGCAGTAATCCTGATTGCATGAGAAAGTCTTCTGCTCCACGTTTCCTCGCGCTCGACGTACTGCGCGGTCTTACTGTTTGTTTCATGATTATCGTAAATACCCAGGGTTCCGGGGCAGCGCCTTTCAGTCCACTGGAACATGCGACCTGGCATGGATTTACGCCGACAGACCTCGTTTTCCCTACATTTCTTTTTGTCGTGGGAAATGCAATGGCATTTTCTATGGGCAAGTCTGAAATGATGAGTAATAGCCAGGCGATCTGGAAATTTACCAAAAGGGCATGTATAATTTTCCTTCTTGGTTACCTGATATATTGGTTTCCTTTCGTTGCTCATTCAAAAGAAGGCTGGCATGTAAAACCAATCAGTCATACAAGAATTTTGGGTGTATTACAGAGAATTGGTATCTGCTATTTGATTGCTTCGTTGATGATCAGGTTTCTTTCCACCCGCGCGGTTTGGGGATTGAGCATTCTTTTCCTGCTTGGCTATTGGGTGATTATGGCTGCCTGGGGTGACTACACACTTACTGGAAATGCAGGGCTGAAACTTGACAAATTGATTCTCGGAGATGCACATATGTATCATGGTGAGGGAATTGCATTTGATCCGGAAGGGATATTAAGCACAATACCTTCTGTTGTAAACGTGATCATCGGCTATTATGCGGGTGTGTTTATCCGGAAACATGGCAACACTGATTTTACTGTCAGTCGTCTGATGATCACGGGTGCCTCGATGGTAGCGATTGCTTATTTCTGGCACTTGCTTTTCCCCATCAATAAAAAGCTTTGGACCAGCCCTTTTGTATTTTATACCTGCGGACTTGATCTTCTGATACTTGGGACCTTGATTTATATTATCGAGATCAGGAACAGAAAAAAATGGACAGGATTTTTTGAAGTGTTTGGTAAGAACCCATTGGCGATCTATATCCTTTCCGAACTGATTGCAATTCTTTTATACACATTTACCAATAAGGATGGCAGATCATGGTATCAGCTGGTCAACAAAAATTTCTTCCAGAAAATAGCACCGGGAGCCTGGGGTGCGTTGTTCTTCGCTCTTGCGGTTATGCTTACCTGTTGGGTAGCAGGATGGTGGATGGATAGGAAAAAGATTTATATCAGGGTCTGAATTTTACAGGTTGGGTTTACCATGATGATTGTGAGATTCAAAACAGGCTCTGTTGCGGCTGGGAAAGTTCCGGATATGAATAAGGTGCTGTCGGGTCTTCACTCTCTCTGAAATCTTTCGCTATCGTATATGCTTCCATTGCTGATTCCGGAAGCTGATATCTGGCCAGTTCCCTGATCTGATTTTCGGTTAGGCCTTCCTGTATCCACTGCCATGCAAGTTCATCCGGCAGGATAACTGGCATCCTTTTCTTTTTGTTATGGATCTGCTCCATCAAAGGATTCGCGGCCGTAGTCAGAATGGCAAAACTATTGATCATCTCACCTGATTCCTGGTCCGTCCACGGCTGCCAGATTCCTGCCATAAAAAAATACTCTTTATCCTTCAGCGTAATGCGGTAAGGATAAGTACTTTCTTTTTTTGCTCCCGGACTTTTATAATGCCGCCACTCATAAAATCCGGAAGAAAGTACAAGACATCTTCTTTTCAGAACAGCCTGTTTGTAGGTGACTTTGTCAAGCACTTCTTCACCAATGGCATTCAATGTGTTTCTTGGCGGATCTATTTTTCCCGTTTTTGGATTCAACCCGCCTTTCCGAAAATGTTCAAGCTCTGATTGTGTTTTAAGGTAAAACGGAATCAGCTCCCAGTGCATCATCACCAATTCAAAGTCACCACCACCTTCCTTCAATTTTATAACTGGCCAGTTACCAAATGCAAAACCGCTTTGCATTGGAATTTTCAGCTGAATATCATACTGCAGAATTTCTTTTTCAATTTTATTCAGCCTGATATGCTCGGCACGTTTTACAATTATCCCATTATAGAAACACATCTGAACCCGTTTATATCATACTAAGGTACCAAATCAAAAGGCGGCATTGAAAATGTTTTGCCTGCTGTTAGAGCTATATTCGTATATATTTCCGCTATGAACGACGAGTATTTTATGCGAATAGCGCTTAAAGAAGCGATGAAGGCTATGGAAGCCGGTGAGGTGCCGATTGGCGCAATTGTAGTTATCGGTGAACAAATCATTGCCAGGGGCTCAAATATGGTAGAAAAACTGCAGGATACCACTGCTCATGCCGAAATGATTGCGCTTACTTCGGCATTTAATTCCCTTGGTGCAAAATACCTACCTGAAGCAACAGTATATATCACTGTTGAACCCTGCCTGATGTGCGCTGGCGCAATGTACTGGAGTAAGATTTCGGGTATAGTATGGGGCGCAGATGATGAGAAAAATGGTTTTGCAAGGGTAACGGGAATGAATAGCCCTTTTCATCCGAAAGCGTCAGTAAGGAAGGGTGTACTGGCAGATGAGTGCAGTGAACTGATGAAAGCATTTTTTAAAGCACGTCGCTGATGTTCTTATTTCCTGCGGATTTATTTACACAGTTCGATTTTGATAGTCAAACACCGGCAATGGCAGCGTAACCGATTCCCAGGTTATTGCTTACCAATGGAACTTAATCATTATTTATTGGCGATCTTATCATTTCTGACATTAATTTTGCTGACTGTTATTTAGTAATTCATCAACTGATAAATTTTATTTTATGCCATTTACATTAGCACCACTGCCTTATGCATATGAAGCGCTGGAACCGCATATCGACACTGAGACGATGAAGATCCATCATGATAAACACCACCAGGCTTATGTTGACAATTTGAACAAGGCCATCGCCGGAACGCCAAATGAAAATAAATCACTCGAAGAGCTGATTGCGGTTGCGGGTACTATTTCTCCTGCAGTACGCAATAACGGTGGCGGTCACTGGAACCACACATTTTTCTGGGATTCACTCACTGCGCCAACAGGTGCTGCTCCTTCGGGTGCTGTTGTGGATGCAATCGTGAAAGATTTTGGTTCTTTCGATGCTTTTAAAGAAAAATTTAATAATGCAGGCATGACCCGTTTCGGAAGTGGTTGGGCATGGCTCATTTTAAAGGATGGAAAACTTGAAGTGACTTCAACACCAAACCAGGATAACCCACTGATGGATGTTGCTGAAGTAAAAGGAACACCGATTCTCGGCGCAGATGTATGGGAGCATGCTTACTATTTGAAATATCAGAACAAACGTGCGGATTATCTGGCAGCCCTCTGGAACGTAGTGAACTGGAAAAAAGTTAATGAACGTTTTTCAAAATAGTCTAACCAGGACTGACAGAGCCGTAGCATTATTGCTGCGGCTTTGTTTATGGATACAACGGAAACACATTTACGATTTCTTCTGATGCATCACCAGCTCCCGTCAGTTTTATCAACACCAGGTTGTAGACAGTAAAAGAATCAAAAAAATCTTCTGACAACTGTTGGCGGATGAAGTCAGTCCATTCCCGACGGGATTCTCCATTCGTTAAAAAGCAAACCGGCTTTTTTGTCCATTTGAGGTATCCGGAACCGTTAGTCACTATATAATTTTCAATCACCTGCA
The DNA here is from genome assembly GCA_029269725.1 of Pollutibacter soli. Classification (GTDB taxonomy): domain Bacteria; phylum Bacteroidota; class Bacteroidia; order Chitinophagales; family Chitinophagaceae; genus Pollutibacter; species Pollutibacter soli. The sequence goes on from JARJHS010000002.1 coordinate 613,975, forward strand.
TGCTATTAATCAGTTTCGTCACCGGTTCGGGATTCATCACGCGCAGGTAGAGTGGATGATTCGGATGCGAACCGAAATTGTTCAACTGCAGATCGAATCGGTTATGACTGTTGCATACTCTTTGTATCCACCGGATCAAAGTATCTTCCATCAATTCGCGACCTTCAAAAGACGCAACCTCGATATAGGGGCGAGCGAGTATGTTCATTCCGGAAGGACTATTTCCCTTAATTGACTTTGCCAGATCCCTGATCCTTGCGCCGCCATCTCCTTCAGGAAATATCACCAGTTTATAAGCAGAGTATAAAGCGATAGAAGGCAACAGACGGAAGCTGGCAGGTACTCCGGTAATCGGATCTACCTGTAATTTTTTAGACAGATTTACCATAGAAAAAGTTTACCTGATCAATTATTTAGTATAAATTTACTAAAGAAATTAGCATTTTCAAAATTTGTTTTTTATGAATGGAGAAATCATTTACAGTGCAGCCTTTTCAGGCACGAAAACATTCAGGCAGCAGCAGGTTCACACAGCAAATGCAACAGGTTTTGGCGCCGCTGCCGACGACTATGCCGAAAAAGATATCGATCTGAATGAGCAATTAATAAGGAATAAACCGGCAACTTTTTTTATGCGTGTGTCAGGTGACGCGATGACGGGCGCCGGAATATTTGCAGGTGATGTTGTCATTGTTGACAGAAGCATTACCCCACATTCGGGCCAGGTGATTATTGCTGCTCTCGACGGAGAAATGCTGATACGGCGATTTGAAAAATCATTTAATAAAATCAGGCTCTTACCCGAAACAAAAAATCTTGCCCCCATCGAAGTTGACCCTTTCGCCGATTTTACGGTGTGGGGTGTTGTCACTTATGTTATTCATCGCCTTTGATACTTTATATGTACGCCATAGTCGATTGTAATAGTTTTTATTGCTCCTGCGAACGGGTTTTTCGGCCGGACCTGCAAACCAAACCGGTTGTTGTATTAAGCAATAATGATGGTTGTATCATTTCGCGCACGGACGAAGCCAAGGTTGCAGGAATCGGGATGGCGGTGCCTTATTATCAATATAAAACGCAGATCGAAAAGGCAGGTGTCGCCGTATTTTCTTCCAATTATTATCTCTATGGAGATATGAGCCGAAGAGTGATGGACACCTTACGGTTTATTGTCAATGAAGGTGTTGAAGATCGTGTGGAAGTGTATTCGGTAGATGAAGCTTTCATCCGCCTCGATCATATTCCCGATACTTCTCTGAATGAATATGCACACCGGTTAAAAACAGTTGTTGAACAGTGGACAGGTATTCGTGTGTCCGTCGGCATTGGGCCCACCAAAGTGCTCAGCAAGACGGCTAACAGACTTGCGAAGAAAAATCCCGGAAGCAGCAGAGGTGTACTGATTTTAAAGACGGAAAAAGAAATCCGTGACGCACTCGAATCGACATATGTTGAAAGTATCTGGGGTATTGGTGGTCGTTATGCAACAAAACTAAAAGAGGAGTTTGGAATAACTACCGCCTGGCAATTGCGACATGTACCGGAAGAGTGGGCAAGAAAACAATTGGGAGGAGTAGTTGGTGTGCGTCTTTTAAGGGAACTGGGTGGCGAGCCTGCGCTGGAAATGAAGGATCCACTGGAGAAGAAAAAGATGATCGCGACTACCAGAATGTTTGGTGCGCGTGTGCAAACCCTCCAGCCCTTAAAAGAAGCTGTGGCGACTTATACTGCGCGCGCAGCTGAAAAGTTGCGGCGTCAGCATTCAGCTGCGTCATCAATAGACATTTTCGTGGTAACGAATGGATCAGATGACCAATTGTACGAGTATCATCCAAAGACTGACCATCGTTATTTTAACCTGCCAAGTCCGAGTTCGGTTACACATGAACTTATCGGTTATGCAATGCCGCTGGTGGACGAACTTTTCCGCGAGGGCGTAAAATACCTGAAAGCGGGAGTGATCCTTGGCGGAATCGTACCTGAGAATTCAGTCCAGGCAAATCTTTTTTCAGAGATCTCCGCACCTAAAGCAAATAAGCTGATGGAAGTGATGGATAATGTCAATTTCAGTATGCGTGGCGATAAGGTCAGGTACGGCGCGACAGGCCTCACCAGGCACTGGCGGATGCGCCAGGATCTCCGCAGTAACCGTTACACCACGCGATGGGAAGAGCTTTTTGAAGTGAAGTAACATTCGATCAGACCTGTTTTAGTTTGTATTCAACATCAAAGGTTGCCGTATGATCCGGATCAAGAGAAATCAGGCCTATACTATTGTTGAATACATCCGGTGGCGCGCTGAGTGGCTCAATTGAAATAGAATCGCGGTCGGGAGGAATATACACCTGGAGAAACGGATATCCTTTGCCCGGATACACTTCCACTTCTTGACCGGTAGTGGGATTTTTTAAGGAACAAACAGGTTGACCAGCAAAAGCATCGGGTACATAGCAATTATCCAGTACAGTGTCACCTATCTCTTTTCCGTTATACCAACGATCGTCGGCAATGAACCGGCCGGTAGGTACCAGATCCTCGTTGTATTCAAATTTTTCTTTGGACCGGATAGTCAGCCTGAGAGCATTTACGTTGTCGCCCAACCGGAAATAACAATGCCAGCCGTCAGCCACCGGTATCGTGACGGGAGAACGGTTATGGATAGCAGTATGCACAGAAAGCACCTTTGACGGACTTAGCCTGTACCTCACAAAACAATCGAATGAAAACGGGAAACCGGGATCTGTGCCATGATAGGATCTGAGGAGCGTGACTTCGGCGAATTCTGGATGGGCTGATTCTTCAATTACGGAAAAACGTTCGTGAGCGACCAAGCCATGCATTGCATGTCCGTGAGATGGGTTAGTTTTCAGCTGAAACTGTTGCTCGTGCCAGTGGAATTTGCCATTGGCTATTCTGCAAACAAAGGGGGTCAGTTTTGCACTTCGGTAAAACTCCTGGCGAGAGGTTTCCCAATCATTTTTACTTTGATAGCCTGCAATAACACCCAATGAATTCTGTCCGTTGTCAGATCCAAGTCCGTTTAGGATAGCACCGGCTTCGGGAACAATGTCAGCATAACATCGTTCTTCAGAATCTATCAGATGGATGCTATCCCAGCCGTTACGATGAAGATGAGAAATGGAGAATCGCATGGCCTGAACTTAAGCCATATTTGAGAAACATAAAAAACAAAATAAGAGGAAGGCTATACTAATTACAGTATAGTCCGGGCGATTAAGCAACGGGCCGGATTATTCAATACCTGCTTTCTGTTCTTTGCTGTGTTTGTTTACGAAATCATTTAATTCTCTGTGCTGTCTAAATGCTTCGTATACCAGTCCTGCGAAAATTCCTACTAAAATGATCCACATAAATCGAAATTTTAAGGTTCGGATATGTCTTCTCTATGCATATGACAGGCCACAGTCCTTTACGTTTGTTAAAAGAATCAAAATCATTTAAAAAAATTATAGCCGGGTGTTCATACGGATATACGGATAATTTTTGCACACGGTAATTTTCATTCATTCATAACCGGATCTATTCATATTTCATTTTTTTAGCCGTTCTTGCAGCTCAAAATTCAATACAGGCTATGGGCCTTAAGAGAACCTTACAATTTATCCTGAATCATCCTTTGAATAAGAATAACAAATTGGGTGCATTGACCCGGTTTGTAAAATGGCAAATCCGGGCACGGCTCAATACTGCACCTGTCGTTCACCAGTTCACACCAAAGGCAAAAATTTTCGCCAGGAAAGGCCTTGCAGGAGTAACCGGAAATATTTATTGCGGGCTTCACGATTTCGAGGATATGTCTTTTCTATTGCATTTCCTCAGACGTGGAGACCTGTTCCTGGATATCGGGGCGAATGTGGGCAGTTACACCATCCTCGCATCAGGACATTGTGAAGCGGATTCCATTTCCTTTGAACCGGTCCCCGTTACTTATAAGCTGCTGCAGGAAAATGTGCGTCTGAATAAAATGGAGTCACGTGTCACCGCATTAAATGTTGCCGTTGGATCTTCTGAGGGTACCATTCCTTTTACGTCATCTTTTGATGCGATTAATCATGTCGCAAAAACCCGGGATGATAAAACTATTGATGTTCCGATTGGTGTGCTGAATCACCTCATTGGGGAGAGAAATCCCCACCTTGCGAAAATTGATGTGGAAGGGTATGAAACGGAAGTACTCGCAGGTGGAAGCGAAGTGTTATCAAAACCATCTTTAAAAGCCATTATTATTGAACTCAATGGCGCCGGAGCAAATTTCGGCTATGATGAATCAAAGATTCATGATACATTATTGGGATATGGCTACAAACCATTCAGGTATGACCCTTTTGCCCGAACCCTTTTTCCCCTGGACACATTCGGTCATCTCAATACTATCTATATCAAAGACTTACCTTTTGTGACAGAAAGAATAAAGTCAGCGAAAAAGATAGAAATCCTCGGGCAGGCAATCTGATGAGTAAAAAGGCAGCGTTTTTCGTTTCGAAAAGTGGTGGAAATAAAGCAAAAAATGTTAAGTATCAACACTTCGTGCAGGAGTTAAATATCTTACTAAACACTAAAATGTGTAATTTGCCCGTTATAGTACTGCTTTAGAAACCAATCTATTAAAGAGAATTGATGACAACAGACTATTATGTCCACCCTTCTTCTGTGGTGGATAGTGGTGCGCATATTGGAAAAGGCACCAGGATCTGGCATTTCAGCCACCTAATGCCGGGGGCAAAAGTGGGTGAAAACTGCAATATCGGCCAGAATGTATTTATCGATAATAATGTAATTGTGGGCGATAGGGTGAAGATTCAGAATAATGTTTCCCTTTACAATGGTGTTTCTATTGAGGATGATGTCTTCCTCGGCCCTTCCATGGTTTTCACGAATGTGATCAATCCCCGAAGCTTTATTGAAAGGAAGTCGGAGTATAAACTAACGAGTGTTCGAAAAGGTGCCTCTATTGGTGCAAACGCTACGATTGTTTGTGGTGTTGAAATCGGGATGTATGCATTTATCGGAGCGGGGACGGTGATATTGAGGGATGTTCCATCTCATGCTCTGATGGTCGGGAACCCTGCAAGACAAAAAGGATGGATGAGTAAAAGTGGAGAGAAGCTTCAGTTTAACAATGAAAATATTGCCTGGTGCGAAACCGAGCAGGTCAGATATCAGTTAAAGGATAAAGCAGTTTCGGCAGTTACCAGTAGCCTCGGCTTTGTAAGGGATGACCGGTAAAATCATTTTTTTATCCGGTTGGAAGAGATCAATTCATCTACGATCAGATAGGAATCAAAGTAGTATTAAGTTTTATATTTGCGGCGCTTTAGCCTGATTCAACCTATTGATTTACCTTCTAATTATCATTAAACTGATTAAAAAAGGAATCGATATGTTCAGGCGCCGTACAGATGGCAGCATTTTTAGTGACAGTCACCTTACTATTATGTGACTGAGGTGGCGAAGCCATCTTTATTACTCAACCGATGGAAAAAGAAAAATACTGGTATGCCGTTTATACAAAGCCACGTTGGGAGAAGAAAGTTTTCAAACTGCTTCAGCAAAAAAGTATAGAAAGCTATTGCCCGTTAAATAAAGTGAGCAGGAAATGGAGTGACCGGCTGAAAGTAATAGAGGAGCCTTTGTTTAAATCGTACGTGTTTGTACAGGTTGCCCAGGAAGATTTGCAGAAAGTGAGATACATTGATGGAGTGCTGAATTTTGTATACTGGCAGAATAAGCCTGCCCGCATTCGGGATGAGGAAATCATGCAGATCAAAAAATTCATGTCCGAATTCGAAGATGTTGAAGTTGTTGCGCTCGACCTGAAACCTTTTGATGAAGTGATGGTGAACCGTGGAGTACTCATCGGGCAGACGGGGATGATTCAAAAAGTAATGCAGAATTCTGCCGAAGTAGTACTGGAAAGTCTGGGGTACAAACTGGTAGCCCGATTTGATAAGAAAAGCCTTGCCCCAGTTCATAAAACCAAGATCTGATTCCTAAATGATAAAGCAAATCCAGTTTTTTAAAAATAGCGTCTCTCCTTCATTCTGTTCTCTTTTACTCATATCTGGTGTCCTGTTTTTTAGCGCCTGTAAAACATCTAAACCTATCCCTTATCTGCAGGGCCAGCTCGATTCTTCTGCATATTCAAAATATGTAATTCCGGACCCGATTGTTCAGAAGGGGGATATCCTTTCCATTGTGATTTACAGCGACAATATTGAAGCGACAGCAATTTTCAATCAGGCGGGAACTGCTTCTGCGTCGTCTGGAACAGCCTCCGCAATAACCACATCCACCCCTACTTACCTCGTAGACAATGATGGCAATATACGTTTGCATGCCATAGGCCTGGTTCACGCTGAAGGACTGACAAAAAAAGAACTTGATTCGACCATTACCAGCAAGTTGAAAAGTCTGCAGGCGTTATTAAACCCTTACTGCGCTGTACGATTTACAAGTTTCAAGATTACTGTTCTTGGAGAAGTAAATAGCCAGGGTGTATTTACCATGGCCAATGAACAGGCTAACGTACTGGAAGCGATCGGGCTGGCTGGAGGAATTACTGATTATGGCAGAAAAGATAATGTATTGATTATGCGTGAAGACCAGGGAAAAAGGGAATATGCAAAATTGGACCTTACTCAGGCATCAGCTATAACTTCTCCCTTCTTTTTTCTTAAACAGAATGATGTGTTGATAGTGGACGCTGACCCAAGAAAAGAAACAGTTATTGATCAGAAGAACCTCAGAAATCTTACTATCGCTCTAAGTATTATTTCAACTGTTGCATTATTGGCAAACTTAGCATTGCGATTCTAACAATATGGAAAACGGAATTGAACATATACTCCAGGACAATAAAATAAATTCAAAAATTACCCCAAGGGAGTTTTTGATGCGCTATCTCCATTTCTTACCATGGATATTATTGTCTCTCGCGATTTCCCTTACAATAGCATTTCTAAACCTGAGATATTCTCCACGAATTTATAATGTAACAGGCAATATTCTGATTAAAGATCCCAATGCGTTTGGAGGATCAGGCGGTGGCAAGTTTGATGATATTTTCTTTATGCAACCTGAAAGGAGCCTGAGCGACGAAATTCAAATCATTCGCTCGCGGAAAATGGCATCCCGTGTTGTAAAAAGCCTGCACATGCAAACAATTTATTATGTGCAGGGAAAAGTGAGATCTTCAATTATCCACAGCAGTCAGTGCCCGGTTGAACTTGAAATTATTTACCTGAAAGATTCAACAAAAGGATTTAATCTCCAGATACAGATTCTCGACGATCAGCAATTTACTTTTGGCGACCTGAAGTCACCGGTATACTTCGGAAAGGCTTTTGAAGTATCAGCCGGTATTTTCAAAATTAACAGGAAAGATTTTCCCATTGCCTCATATATTGGACCCCCGCTTATTATAAACTGGCAACCTGAAGAAAAAAGAGCGATTGAATTGCTGGGTGCTCTTAAAGTCGGGCTCTCTGTGGACGCAAGTAATATTCTGACGTTAAGTTATGAAACTCAAAATCCACGAACAGGTGTCGATGTTGTAAACAAATTTATGGAAGAGTATCGTGAGGCAGGATTTGAAGAAAATAGATTGACAGCGAAAGGCACTCTTGATTTTATCAATGACCAGCTTGATTCGGTTCGTCTCAGGTTAAGCCAGGTCGAAGGCAGGTTGATGGGTTTTCGTGAGAAAAACAGGATTTATAACCCAGAGTTGCAATCCGGCATTGTATTCAGCAAAGTAACGGAGTTCGAAACCAAGGCCACTGAAAACAACGTAAGATTAAAAGTTTTAGAATACCTGATAAATTATGTTCAGGACAATAAGAATATTTATAAATCTGGTTTAAGTTCTCTGGGTATTGAAGAGCCAACTTTGCAATATCAGATTGGTGAATATAACAAGCTGCAGGTACAACGGGAAACGTTACTCAAAACCACACTTGCGTCAAACCCTGCTGTCATCAACATAGAAACAGCTATTCTTAAACTAAGAAATGACATCCTTTCAAATTTGCAGTCGATCAGAACTTCAGCGTTGAATGTTCAAAAGGATTTACAAAGGCAGGATTTGAGAAATAATTCAGAGATTTCAACCATTCCACAAAAAGAAAAACAGCTGCTCGACATTACGCGGCAACAAAAGATTTATGAGGAGTTGTTTTCTTTCCTGTTGCAGAAAAAACTGGAAACTTCTATCGGAAGTAAATCGACACTCCCCAACTCAAGTGTGATTGAAACAGCAATGTCATCCGGAGTACCGGTGAAGCCCAACCGAAAAACAATTTATCTGACTGCATTTTTGTTAGGGATAGCAATACCGGGAGCTATTATATTCCTCATCGAATTCCTTAATGATAAAGTTCGAATAAGAGAAGATATAGAGAAAGGTACAGATGCGCCGATACTGGGGGAGATCGGGCATTCGAAATACAAGGAATCCCTGGTGGTGAGCAGGAACAGTCGCAAATTTATTGCTGAGCAGTTCCGAATTATCCGAACAAACACGCAATACTTCCTGCCAAAAACATCCAATCCCATTATACTGGTAACTTCTTCGTTTTCGGGAGAAGGAAAGTCTTTTATCAGTGTTAATATGGGTGCGGTGATGGCACTGACAGGAAAGAAAACTGTTGTACTTGAATTTGACATTCGAAAACCAAAGATTTCACAGAATTTAAAACTCAAACAAACAACAGGTATTTCCAATTTCATAATTGGTAAAGCTGAATTCCGGGATCTTCCTATCCCGGTGCCTGAAACTGAAAACCTTTATATTATTCCATGCGGTCCGATACCGCCGAATCCCGCCGAGCTTCTGCTTAGCGAAAGATTGCAGGAGCTATTCGCAGAATTGAAAAAGGCTTTTGATGTTGTAATAATCGATACAGCCCCTGTAGGACTCGTGAGTGATGCCATTACACTCGGCAAATTTGCTGACGCAACTTTATATATCCTCAGGCATAATTATACGTTTAAGAAACAGCTGAAATTAATTGATGAGTTATATCATCAGAAACGATTACCAAATTTGTCGTTGATCATCAATGATATTTCAGCACAAGGCGGATACGGAAACTATCAGACGTATACAGGATATGGAAGCGGATATGGACAAGGCTATGGCGAAGGATACTATGAAGTAGAATTGACTGAAAAGAACTGGCTGAAGAAAATTTTTTCAAAGAATAAGTCTTAAATATCTATAACATTATACGTCAAGCAGTCCTGTGAAGGCTGCTTGTTTTATTGAAATGAAGGCACAGGCAATACAGAAATGGGATACGCAAATCAAGCCAGAGTCCGGCATTTTTGAAATTAATCTCGGAGAACTATGGCAGTACCGTGATTTACTTTGGCTACTTGTACGTCGCGACTTTGTGGCATTTTATAAACAAACAATTCTAGGACCTATCTGGTTTTTCATTCAACCTCTACTGACGACACTCACATTCATGATTGTTTTCAGCAGGATGGCAAAGCTGAGTACGGATGGGTTACCTCCGATGCTTTTCTATTTGTCAGGTGTAACCTGCTGGATGTATTTCTCAGAGTCTTTTACAAAGACATCCGATACTTTTATCGCGAATGCTAATATCTTCGGAAAGGTTTATTTTCCCAGGTTAGTCATTCCCTTGTCAATTGTGATTTCAAACCTCATCAGGTTTGGAATCCAGTTTTGCCTTTTTCTTGCGGTGTGGCTTTTTTATATGATCGGGACGGATAAGATTCATCCCAATATTTATGTCCTTTTATTGCCATTGTTAGTACTATTGATGGCAGGCCTGGCACTTGGCCTGGGGATTATATTTTCATCACTTACTACAAAATACCGGGACCTGCGTTTTTTGCTTGCTTTTGGCGTTCAGTTACTCATGTTTGCGACACCGGTAATTCTACCGTTGTCAGCAATGAATAAAACATACAGTTGGATTATCAAACTCAATCCCATAACACCCATCATTGAAACCTTCAGATATATGTTCCTGGGAACGGGAACTTTCAGCTGGACGCAATTGGGTTATTCAACAATAGTAACCATAGTGTTGGTTATGGTCGGAATTTTAGTTTTTAATAAGGTCGAGAAAAGCTTCATGGATACTGTATAAAGTGGAAAAGAACATCATCATACATGCTGAAAATATCTCCAAGCTCTATCGTCTTGGAGAAGTGGGAACCGGTACATTAAGTCATGACCTGAACAGGTGGTGGCATAGAATCAGGGGTAAGAATGATCCTTATCTGCGACTGGGCCAGGAAAACAAACGGGATGCAAAAGGCGACGAATATGTGTGGGCATTAAAGGATATCAATTTTGAAATTGCCCAGGGAGATGTTGTAGGTATCATCGGAAGAAATGGTGCGGGCAAATCCACACTGTTGAAAATTCTATCAAGGGTGACAAAGCCAACAACAGGATCTATTTCTGCAAAAGGAAGGATCGCCAGTTTGCTTGAAGTAGGCACAGGATTTCATCCCGAGCTTACCGGTAGGGATAATATATTCCTGAATGGAGCGATCCTTGGTATGACCAAACACGAGATCAAAAGAAAGTTTGATGAGATCGTCGATTTTGCCGGTGTGGAGAGATATATAGATACTCCTGTGAAAAGATACAGCAGTGGAATGTATGTTCGCCTGGCCTTTGGCGTTGCAGCGCATCTTGAACCCGAAATCCTTATCGTGGATGAAGTGCTCGCAGTGGGTGATGCAGAATTTCAGAAAAAGGCTCTCGGAAAAATGAAATCTGTTAGCCAGAATGACGGAAGAACGGTTTTGTTTGTAAGTCATAATATGGCAAGCATTGCTTCACTCTGCAACAAAGGAATCTATATGCAGAATGGAGGAATCAAGTTTGAAGGCGATATTGATGATACAATACGCTTATATAACAAATCGGCAACTTCAGGTGCGAAGACCAGTGAGGAAGATGGTTTCTACGACCTTACAGATTTCAATGACAAGTCTTTAAACATACAGGTCACAGGTGCTCAGTTATTTTGTGATGGAGTTAAAACCAACACCTTAGTCACCGGATCAAAAGTAGCTTTTGAATTCAGGTATACCTTAAACAGGGGAAGTAAAATGAGGGAGTTTGGTATTATGGTGAAGAATAGCCAGGAGGAATTCGTTTTTGAAGTTGATACCAATCACCTCGGTCAGAAAATACAGAATAATGAGACGAATGGCGTGATAAGATTTGAGTTTCCTGAATTCAGACTTTTCGGCAATGAAGAATATATCATCGACTTTTATTTCGGCGATGTGGAACTCCGCCGTTCTTACCTGTACAAGGATCTTGTACGTTTTAACCTGGTAATGACAGACGTTTACAACAGCGGAAAAATTTTACAGGCGAAATACAACAAGTTTTACCAGGACGTTCTTTTCAGCCAGGACTAATTCCATGCAAAACACCATAGCTTCTTCGTCTGTAGCAACCGTTGAACGTGTTCCCCAGGCTCATACCGGTACATACTATAAGCAGCTGGATACATTGCGTTGTTTGGCAGTGGGTTTGGTAATCCTTGAACATTGGTTTGCATCTAGTATAAGTCATCTTTTTGACTTTGGATTTCTGGGCGTTTTAATATTTTTCACATTAAGTGGATTTCTGATTACCGGGATACTTCTCAGAAACAAACAATCACTCGATACGGGCCAGGTTTCAAAACGTGAAATATTAAAAACATTCTACGTCCGCAGAAGTTTAAGGATTTTCCCGATCTATTATTTTCTACTGGCTTTTCTTTTTATATTTTCGTTTGAGCATATTCGTGAGAAGATGGGTTGGTATGCACTGTATGCCTCAAACCTTCTTACCTATAAGCAGCAACACTGGGATGGAATGATTGGTCCACTGTGGTCACTGGCGGTCGAAGAACAGTTTTACTTAATTTGGCCGCTACTTATCCTGGTAATACCTGTTAAGAAACTTCCTGCTTTTTTTTATATATGCCTCGCTGCAGCCCCGTTGTTCAGGCTTTTATCAATTGAAGCAGCATCAATGTTTTCTGCCGATCCGAAACCGGAACTTTCCATGCGTGTGTTGATGCCCAACTGTGTCGACTCCTTTGCGGCCGGTGGTCTTCTGGCTTATTTCATGAGGTATAAAGATGAGGCTCCCAGGTGGATTGAATTAATGAAGAAAAATGTGTCAGGAATAATTTTGCTGGCGGTATGTATCGTTTTGCTTTTATTTAAGAAATCCTATGCATTCTATCTGATATTCCCTACGATATTTTGTTGGCTGTCAGTGTATATGATTAAAGGATTAATCAACAATGTTACTGGTTGGAAAGGAAAGCTATTTTCAAATCCTGCAACAATCTATCTCGGTAAAATCAGTTACGGAATCTATCTTTTCCACGGCCCATTTCCATTGATACTAAGTATTATTGATTTTATCATGCTCAAAATAGGATTAGGATTCACAATGTATAATTCGCTTGAAGGTCTCGATCCAATACTAAAAAAATCAATATGGGTGATATACCTGGTGATTTTTGCGAGTCTTTCATATTTTATTATTGAAAAGCCCTTCAATAAATTAAAAGGGAAATTTAATTATAGCTGATTCATGCCCCGTGAGAATCCATTGGTTTCGGTTGTAATGCCCGTGTATAACGCAGGAGCTTTCCTGGTGCCAGCGATGAAAAGTATCCTTCAGCAAACCTTCAGAGATTTCGAATTTATAGTCATCAATGATGGTTCTTCCGATAACTCATCTCAAATCGTACGGTCTTTTCAGGATGAAAGGATCAGGTTTTTCGAACAGGAGAATCGAGGTGTGGCTTCCACATTAAACCGCGCGATTGATCTGGCAAAAGGCAAATGGATATGGAGGCATGATGCGGATGATACATGCCTTCCGGATAAACTGGAACAGCAGGTAGCATTTCTTTCGCAGCATCAGGAGTTTGTAATGTGTTCAACACAAATCGCTTTTATGACAGAAAAAGGTTGTGTAGCAAAGTCGTACAAACAACCATCAGACAATTTTTTTTTAGGTAACGAATATATTGACGTCCGGAGATCGCATTTCAGGCCATATAGTCCTATCACGCACGCTACCGTATTGATTGAAAAAAAAGTGTTAGAAGATCTTGGAGGGTACAGAACATTTTTCAAAACAGCGGAAGATGTCGATCTGTGGCTTCGCCTGATTCAGAAACACAAAGCGGCAGTGATACATCGCTGTGATTATTTTGTGAGATTGAATAAAAGTTCAGCAACACAAAGACTGGGTAACAAAAACGAAATCTTCAGAAACCTGGCATTTCGTTTTTTTGAACAGAGGGCTGAGCGACAAACAGATGACCTGCAGCGGGGCGTTGAACCAGAAACTGATTCGCCTCCGTTGGAGGTAAAACAGGAAAAGAAAGCCGCTGGTAGAAATTATCAGTCGGATTTATTGTTATACTATCTTCCCCTTCATCTGAACGCACATGATTATCGGGCTTCTGCACGAATAGCAATGCTTGCACTAAGGGAAGGTTGGAGGGACATTAACACCTGGAAAACACTTGCTATCCTGGCGTTGGGTAAAAAAGCAACTTCAAAAATTGTTGCTGCAAAAAAAAGAATCGCCCATTGACTGATACGGGGTCACAAAGATTTTATGTACAATTAGAAAGTCTTAGGGGAATCGCCGTATTTCTGGTGTTGATATCCCATTTTATCGTTGTAAAATATTTTCCCGGGTTAAAAGTGTTCCGTTTAGGTTTTTTGGGTGTGAATTTGTTCTTTGTTTTGAGCGGATTTCTGATCACAGAAATTCTGCTCAGGGAAATTCATGCGCAGAAAAAAACCGGTGAAATTCTGAAGAATTTCTATGTTAAAAGAGTACTGCGCATATTTCCGATTTACTACCTGACGATTGCATTATTGACCATTTTTGATGTGCAAAACAGCAGGCATGATGTGGTTTGGAGTTTTACTTATACGCTCAATATTAAAGACATTTGGTTTGGTGGAATCAGCGAAGTCATGGGTCATCTCTGGTCTCTTTGCGTTGAAGAACAATTTTACCTGATCTGGCCATTACTTCTTATCCTTGTTCCACTTCTGCTGAAAAGATATTTCGTTATTGCATTTATATGCCTTTCGATCCTGCTCAGATTTTTAACCACCACATTTCAGTTCCGGGAGTTTGAAGTATTTAATCACAGTGCAATGATGGCATGTATGGACTCATTAGGACTTGGAGCACTTCTTGCCCATACAAAATTGACCAGGATAGAGTTCCTGAAAAAACTCTTATCATATCGATGGTTGCCTTTGTTGGTTCTGGTTTTCTTTATCATTCTGAATCTTGTTCTTCCAACACAGGGTGTGATACTTCAGACTTTTAGTGCAACACTGTGTGCAATTATCGGATTTTATCTTGTAGGATGGGGAGCATTGAATATGCCAACTTTATGGTCGAGAATAGTAGACCATGCACCTGTGAGGTATCTTGGAAAAATTTCTTACGGTGTTTATATATATCACCTCGTACTTTTAGTATTATTTGAAAGAAGATTTTCAAATTGGTGGAAATCGATCATAAAAGGCAAAATCAATTTTCTATACTATAACAGTTGGATAATGTCTTTTCTGGCTTTTACTGCGTTGACGATAATAATAGCGACAGCTTCTTTTTATATGATTGAAAAGCCACTATTAAAATTAAAAGCGAAGTTTTATTGATGGAACCTTTGATTTCAATAGTGATACCCAATTACAACAGGGCGCACACCATCCTCGCTACAATACAATCGGTACAGGCTCAGACGTATTCGAATTGGGAAATACTTTTTGTTGATGATAATTCAGATGATGGAAGCCAGGACCTTGTAAATATGTTGTCGCGAGAAGACAACAGGATGAGAATTATAAAAAGAGAGTCTGGGATGAAAGGAGGCAATGCATGCAGGAATTCGGGTATGCGGGCCAGCAGGGGACGTTATATAGTTTTCCTTGATTCTGATGATCTGCTTTGCCATACATGCCTGGACCAAAGGGTGAATGCAGCCTCGTTACATTCAAATCTCGACTTCTGGGTTTTCCCAGGCGCAGTGATTTTCCCGGATACAGAGCATAAACCGGTGATGTGGAATGTCAGAAGCAGTAGGGGAATTAGTGACCTTCAAAGATTTGCCGCATTCGATAGTACCTGGCAAACGAGCGGCGTTCTCTGGACAAAGGATTTTCTTGAAACGCATCGACTTGAATGGGACCCTGCACTCAGTATCTGGCAGGATATCGATTTTCATCTCCAGGCACTACTGCTAAAGCCTGGCTATGAGGTTTTTTGGGAATCGACTGTTGATTACTTTGTTCGGGGCAATTCTGCCGATAGTATCAGCAGGACAAAATATTACACCGAAGAAAAGAACCGTTCAAGAATTTATTTCTGGAACAAATATGCAGAAAGACTGTCGGCTGAAAATATTGATCCGGCAAGCCTGCGTAGTTTGATGTTTACCGTTTTGAAAACGGCGTTGCATAGCCGAAACAAGTCACTTGCAAAAGAGGTGCTTTTTTTTGGTGTCGATAAAAGTGTTATTACTCCAGCCGAGTATTCACTTATGAATAAAAACCTTCTCATGGAAAAACTAAGTCTGGGCATCATACCCAGGTTTCGTTTCCCGGATCAGCAGGTAAATAAACTTTTTAAAAACGCACAGAGTGAGACGCTACAGAGGGTCCCGCTTGATGCTGAACCGGAATATACCTGAGTAAACGTGCCCGAAAGCAAAAACATATTGATATCAGTTGTAATTCCCGTGAAGAACGGAGAAACATGGATTGAATCCTGTCTTGCAGGTATCCGGAAACAGACTTTATTCAATCAGATAGAAATATTGATTCTCGATTCAGGATCTACGGACAACACTTTACCGATCCTTTCACAGTATCCCTTTAAGCTGATCCATATTAATGGTGCTGAGTTCAATCATGGAAGTACCAGGAATATTGGTGTTCGGGAGGCTAAAGGAGAATATGTATTGCTGACTGTGCAGGATGCCCGCGCTGCGGGAAAGGATTGGATGGAAAGAATGGTAAATGTTTTTAAAAATGATCCTGAAGTTTCGGCTGTCTGTGGCGGGCAGGCGGTGCCACATGACTCCGATAAAAATCCGGTCGATTGGTACAGACCTATTTCTGCATTGCAGGTACAGAAATTTCAATACAGCAACAACAGCTTTGAGAAGTTATCTCCTGAAGAGAAGCAATTTGCCTGTCGCTGGGATAATGTAAATGCCATGTACAAGCGAAGCGAGTTGCTTGAGATACCCTTTCAGCATTTGGTATTTGGAGAAGATATGGCCTGGGCAAAAGATGCATTGCAAAGCAACAGAAAGATTGCTTATGATTCCGGTGCTTTTGTTTATCATTATCACCACGAAACTGAAGATTATATTTTCAAAAGATTACTTACGACCTGGTATTTCAGGTATAGACACTTCGGGTCGTTGCCACCAAAGGATGTCCTCAATTTTAAAAAAAAATTGAGAATTTTTAAGTTACTGGTGTTTCACTCAGGTAAGCTGAGTTTAGGTCAGCAATCTTACTGGTGGAAATATAATATGATGCGATGGAAGGTTCGCATGAAAGTATTTTCCATGTTTCACGAAGCGCTGACGAAAGGCGAATCACAACTTGATCAGCTTCATTTTCAATATTGCGGAATTGCGCCGCAACATACAGCACGCCAGAAACAGGGTGCGCAAATAAATTAAATTTGCAACAACAAAATTTAAACACGAAACAATTTTGTCAGTCCCATTGGTAAGTGTGCTTATGACCGCCTATAACAGGGAGAAATATATCGGAGCCGCGATTGAAAGCGTACGTGCATCTACATTTGAAAATTGGGAGCTGATAGTTGTTGACGATCGTTCTTCTGATAAAACCGTTGATATTGTAAAAAAAATTTCCGAGTCAGATAGCAGGGTAAAACTGCATATCAATGAAAAAAATCTCGGCGATTATCCCAATAGAAACCGTGCAGCGGAACTCGCCTCGGGGAAGTATTTGAAATATGTTGATGCAGATGACTATATCTATCCCTGGGGATTGCAGTTGTTGGTGGAAGCCATGGAAAAGTATAGTGACGCCGGGTGGGGATTATGTTCACTTCATCAATCAGATAAAGCACCTTTTCCCTTTATACTTTCGCCGCGGGAAGCTTACCTGTATCACTACAAAGGCCCGGGACTTTTTCACAAGGCGCCACTTTCTTCAATTATAAGAAGAGATGTTTTTCAACAGGTAAATGGTTTCCGTGAAATCCGAATGGCGGGTGATTTTGATATGTGGCACAGGCTTGCAAAACAATTTCCGGTCGTACTTATGCCGCATGGCATTGTTTGGTATCGCAGGCATGGAGAACAGGAGGTAAAAGATTATGAGAAATACCTGGATGTTTATGAGTCATTAAGAAAAGAGCATTTACTTGATCATTCTAATCCTCTTTCAGGTGAAATGAGGCAAGAGATATCAGCAGATCTGAAAAATAAATATAAAAAGCAGGCAATGCGATCCTTTGTGAAAATGAAATTGTCTGCTGCGAAGAGATATATGCGCTTTGCATCGGCCTGGAAGTAATGATTGAGTTTAGCATGAGCAAATCTCCCCTTCGGTTTGGTATTGTCGGTTGCGGAAGAATCTCGCAACGCCATGCAGAGCAGATGGCGGCGAGAGGAATCATAACAGGTGTTTGCGATATTGTAAATGCGAAGGCAGAACAGCTTGCAACACAGTATGGTGCCGTTGCTTTTACTGACCTCGATTCGATGTTGCTTTCAGAGCATAGGCCGGATATACTTGCCGTTTGTACACCAAACGGTTTACATGCGCAACAGAGTATTCAGGCTCTGGAGCATGGTTGTCACGTACTCTGTGAAAAACCGATGGCAATTCATTACAGTGATTGCGAAGAAATGATTGGTGCCGCAGAAAAAGCAAACCGGATTTTATACATAGTAAAGCAAAATAGGTTTAATCCACCCGTTTTAGCTGTAAAGAAGATTCTTGATGAAGGTGGATTGGGAAAATTATACAGCGTACAAGTGAATTGTTTCTGGAACAGGCCTGTAGAATATTTCAACGACGGATGGCGGGGATCATTGGACCTGGATGGTGGTTGCCTGTACACACAGTTCAGTCACTTTCTTGATCTGTTGATATGGATGGTAGGTGAACCAGACGAAGTTTTTGCAATAACAAATAACGCGGGCCATCAAAATTGCATTGATTTCGAAGACCAGGGCGTTGTTATATTGAAATTCAAAAACGCCTGTATAGGTAACCTGCATTTTACCATTAATAGTTTTGCCCGCAATATGGAAGGTTCCATTACTTTATTCGGAGAAAAAGGAACAATAAAAATTGGTGGTGAGTATCTGAATACACTGGAATACCAGAAAATGGAAGGACAGGAAATAAGAAAGCTCGAAAAAGGCAACCCAGCGAATGATTATGGCCATTATACAGGTTCGATGAGTAACCATGATAAAGTTTACGAAAAGTTGGTTTTCGCAATAAACGAGGGAATGAATCTAAAGAATGATTGCGTAGGGGCTTCGCAAACAATTCGCCTCATCGAGAAAATCTATCATTCGGCATTTCAAAATAGCAATCTAAAATCAAAGGCAGAGATAAAAGAAACAACTTAATTGTGAATCAATATTATCGGAAGGTTGACGGACTAAGATTTATTGCTATTGCCTTTGTGCTGATTGAACATTTTGCTCAGTTTATTGGCTCTCGTTTTTCTGCTGGCTATTATGGTGTCGATTTATTTTTTGTAATCAGCGGATATCTTATTACAAATATTCTTCTAAAATCGGACGAAAAGAAATTCGGAATAGCATATAAAAATTTTCTTGGTCGAAGGACTTTGAGAATTTTTCCCATTTACTACCTCACTATTCTTGTCCTTTTTCTATTGCAGTTGGAAGTAGTCAGAGAATATATAGGCTATCTTCTCACTTATACTTTTAACTATGCGTTGATTTATTTTGATTTGAGATTTACTCCTGTCAATCATTTCTGGTCGCTTTGCGTTGAAGAACAGTTTTATATTTTCTGGCCATTTGTAGTTCTTGGACTTCGGAAAAATCTTCAGGTCCTGTTATCTATTATCATCGTGATGATAGTAGTCTCCTATGCTCAGTTATCCTTTTCAATTATCGAGCCTTTAAATCCATACAATTACGTGGGTTTGTTAACCCGAATGGGATCGCTTGGATTTGGTGCCCTGGGCGCAATTCTATATAAGACTGAAAAAATTCCGACTGAGATTTTTAAGAATAAGTACGTAGAGTATGGGGTGTATGTCCTGCTAATCATTTGTTTGGTTACAACCTATCGTTTCAGATATATTTTTCTCGGCCTGTTTTCATTGTACCTGGTTTTGAAGGCTTCTCATTCTGAATTTAACGTCCGCTGGATTAATAATTTGCTGAAGAGTCAGTTCGCCGTCTATATAGGAACAATCTCATACGGGATCTATGTGTTCCATGTGCCGATAGCTTATTATTTTTCTAAATATATTTTTGACCCTTTCTGGCTTTCTTTAGATTTTAATGTCATCCCCGGGCTTAGTGTTGTAAGATGGCATTCATGGATAATAAAACTTCCGCTATTTTCCGCCCTGACCATCGGAGTAGCGTCACTTTCTTACAGGTTCATTGAAAAACCAATTCTTTCTCTGAAAGATGTTTACTTTAAAAATTGATGTCTGAAGAGGTATTGATGTATGAGCTTTAAATTTCAAAATAAAACTGTTTTTATATTGTCTCCTGAAAAATGGGGAGTTATGCGGTTTTCAAAACATCATTATGCATTAGAGCTCGCAAGCCTGGGCAACAAAGTCTATTACATTAATCCTCCGGAAATTTCCTGCAAGGGTGTTGAGATTAAAGGTGCTGAAGAAACAGAAAACCTGAAGATAGTCACCTACAAACCAGTCTATCGTGGTAAAAGATTTCTTCCTGCTTTTGTATTCAAACAATTATTGAAGGAGCAGGTGAAAATACTTTTGAAAGAAACGGGAGTTACGCCCGATGTTGTTTGGTGCTTTGACCCTTATCGCTTTGGTAACCTGAACTGGTTTAAAGCTAAAGTAAAAATATTTTTTCTCGCTGATTTGCTGGCCCTGGATTATCTTCCTGGTGAAGCAGAGACTGCTGATTTTTCTCTTGCACTTTCTGAATCGAGAATCAACCAGTTAAAGCGTGGTCACCGCCCGGTATTTTTTATCAACCACGGATTGAGTAATTACTATGCTGTCAGAGCTAAATCTCGTTTAGCGGAGTTAATGCGCAGTTCTGAAATCATTCCTGAGAAAATTACTGCAGGTTATATTGGCAATCTCCTGATGGAAGCTCCCGACAGAGCAACCATGAAAACTATAATTGAAAGGCATCCCGAAATAAATTTTATTTTTTGGGGACAGTACGAAAGACAGGGACAACTTGTTGCGTTTAATAATGACTCTGTATTTGAGTTTATTGATTTCCTGAAAAAGCAACCCAATGTTGTTCTCAAAGGTCCTGTGCACCCGGAAGTACTCAGTAGAGAAATCACCGGTGTGGATCTGCTTTGGGTATGTTGGAAATTAAACGTGAGCAAGATGTGGGATGGATCAAATCCGCACAAGATACTCGAGTACCTGAGCACAGGCAAACCGCTGGTGACTCATCATATGGATGTGTACAAAGACAGCGATTTGGTGGATATGATGCCGGGCGACGATAATACCGGCTTTCCCGATCTTTTTGATCGCGTTGTGGAGAGGGTCAGCAAAGGAGAGAAAACAGAATTGCAGAGAAAACGAATTGAATTTGCTTTAAAGAATACCTATCTCGAGCAGATTCACAGAGTAGAAAACATTATTAATAAAAAGGCAAACTGAAAACAGAAAAGTGGCTGAGCGTTCCGTGAAAAAAGTGTGTTTGCTGTCTGATCATCACGTGTCTATAAACCCACGTCTCTGGAAAGATGCATTCTTTTTTGAGAAACATGGTTTTGAAGTTGTGATTCTAACCATGTGGATTTCTTCAGAATTAAGAGAAAGAGATTTCGCTATTTTGAAAGGACACAAGATTCAATATAAACCTTATTTTAACCTGATACCAGGAGAAATTTCTGGTAGCAGTTCATTTTATTATCGCACCCGCAAAAGGTTGTGCTCTGAGTTAGTCAGGATTGGAATAGAACTTCCTTATGCAATCAGTTACGCGCCGGACCTGATGTATACTGCTGCACTGAAAGAAGAAGCAGAATTGTATGTCGCACATCTGGAATGCGCATTTCACGCAGGAAGAAAACTTGCTGCAGCTGGAAAAAAAGTAGCTTTTGATTTTGAAGATTGGTATAGCAGAGATTATCTGCTTCCGGGGCGACCTGTAAAATTGCTCAAATCATTAGAGAAATCAGCATTAGTGGAAGGCGTTTATTGTGTAGCAGCGAGTAAATCGATGGCAGACGCAATTAAAAAATCCTGCCAGGTAAATGCTGATGTTACTGTCATTTACAACGGTTTCAGCAGTGATGAAAATATTGATGCAGTTCCTGCTGAAAAGTTGGGTAAATCAAAACCAAAGCTGATCTGGTTCAGCAGAAATCTGGGACCCGATCGTGGTATCGAACAGCTGGTAGAGATGGTGTCCCGTCTGAGATATCCGGTAGAACTTCATTTATTGGGAATGAATGATCCTGATTATGTTAACCTGATCAAGAGTCTCTTTCCATCGGCAGATGGCCACGAGTTACATATTCATGATTTCATCGAACACAAACAATTAATACCTTTTCTTTCAGGATTTGATATCGGGCTCGCTGTTGAAGTGAGCAATTCCGACAGTCGAAAAGTGACCATTACCAATAAAATTCTTCAGTATCTGCAGGCAGGCTTGAAAATAATGGCGACCGATACACAAGGTCAGATTGAAGTAGCGGAGCAATTTCCAGGAAATATTGCGATTGTTAATTCGGATGATATTTCCAGCTGGGCCGATGGGGTATCAAAATTGTTACAAACAGAAGTAGATTCTGGCCAGGTCAAAAAACGGTTTACGGAACTTTTTTCGAGAGAAGTTCAGGAGAAAAAATTATTAAAGTTGATTCAAAAAAAATTTCTGCATGTCAGCTATACTACAGAAAGCGCTTGATTTAGTACCATTCAGGTTTCGTGATAAGATCCGCAAAATTCCCGTACTGAAACAAGTGCAGAATTTTCTGGTTAAGAGAATGATGAATGACAAAGAATTTGTTGCCACGATTTCCGGTGGCCCCGCAAAAGGATTGAAATTCCCTGTAAGAATGCCTGGTGATAAACAGATGTGGATCGGCACCTGGGAAATTGAATTTTCGGAAGCACTGGCTGCGAATATTCAGAAGGGTATGGTGTGTTACGACATCGGAGGATACAAAGGATATTATGCAGGCGTAATGGCATTGAAAGGGGCGTCGAAGGTATTGGTCTTTGAACCTATGCCAACAAACATCAGAAATATTCAGAAGCTGATCAATGAGAACAAAAATCTGCCCATTGAATTAATACAGGCGGCTGTTTCCGACAAATCCGGCACGGCCATTTTTAAATTGATGCCGGAGGAAACGATGGGTAAGCTTGAGGCGAGTGGGTTCCAGGCAGGCGAAAAGGGATTGCAGGATCTGGAAGTCACCTGCGTTGCATTAGATGATCTTCAGCAAAAAGGATATGCGGCGCCTGACTTTATAAAGATCGATGTGGAAGGTGCCGAGGAGTTTGTACTTAAAGGAGCTTTGAATTTGTTGCGTACAAAAAAGCCATTATTGATGATTGAAGTACATTCTCCGGCTATAGGAAAAAAATGTCTTGAACTTCTCGAACCCATATATTCATCAATCGAGGTTTTTGAAACAGGCAAACACCCTCGGGAAGGGACACCTGAAATCTGTCATTTCACAGTTCGCGCATAAAAAACCGGAAATTCTTTGCTTATAATAACCCAGATTTGATTTTTATTTCAAGATTGACAAAGACCGGGAAAAAGGTTGAGTCCGGAAATCCCGGAGGGCAAAAAATTGAGATCGTGGAAACCATCCGTGGTTTTGCGGCTCTTGCCGTTTGTCTTTTTCATTTTACAAAAACGAATATCAGTTTTTCAGGGTCATCGCAGTATTTTAAATCAGTATTTACCTGGGGATGGGTTGGTGTTGAGGCTTTCTTCGTGTTGTCCGGATTTATCATCGTTTACTCGCTGGTAAAAAGCAAGTACACGCTTAACAGGTTTTTTAAATTTTTTGCGAAGCGATGTGCACGTATTGAACCTCCCTACCTGATTTCAGTTTTGCTGGTAATAGTTCTGAGTTATCTTTCCGTGAATGCACCGGGATACAAGGGCGCTGAATTTAAAGTGAGCGTAGGCCAGGTGTTGTCACACATCGCATATTTACCCGAGCACCTGGGATATAAATGGCTGCAACCAGTGTATTGGTCGTTGGAAGCAGAATTCCACTATTACATTCTGATCGGTTTGTTTTTACCTTTTCTTTGGAAAAATCTTTATACACTTATCGGAGGTTTTCTGATCGGGTTAACTCTCAGCTATTTTATTCCCCTGTATGTATTCAGCTATATGCCTTTGTTTGTGATGGGAATTTCAACAGCTGCATATAAGCTTGACAAAATAAGTCGACCATTATATCTATCGATTTTACTACTGTCCGTTGCTGTTAGTCTTAGTCGTGGCCAGCATGTTGTAATGTCTTTGACGGGCCTTGCAACAGCACTTGCCATCGTTTGGGTAAGATTCAACAATGGAATTACGGAGTTTCTTGGAAAAATTTCTTTCTCTCTATATCTTATGCATGTGCCGATAGGTGGAAGGGTTTTGAACTATGCAGGACGTTATGCAAACGAAGACTGGAAAGTGTGGTTATCGATTCTTGTTGCACTTGCTGTTACCATTTTCGCCTCCTGGGTTTTTTACCGCCTGGTAGAATATCCATCGTTGTTGCTTGGCAAGAAAATTAAATACAAGGATTGAAAAGGGTTTTGATCATATCTCCACATTTCCCGCCCATCAATGCAGCAGATATGCACCGTATCAGGCATAGTCTTCCCTACTTTCGGAATTTTGGATGGGATGCGGAAGTGATCACTGTAAAACCTGAGTTTGTAGAGTCATACAGCATAGATCAACTTTTGGTTGAAACAATTCCCAAAGATATACCCGTACATTATGTCGATGCATGGGAAATAAATAAAACGAGAAAGTTTGGTCTCGGTAATGTCGGTATGCGTTCTTTTTTTCAGTTCCGAAAAAAAGGTAATGAACTACTGAAGAAGAAAAAATTTGATCTTGTTTATTTTTCGACAACCGCTTTTCATGTGATGGCGCTTGGACCTTATTGGCAACGAAGGTTTAAAATCCCTTTCATTGTTGATATACAGGACCCATGGCGTAATGATTTTTACCTTGACAAACCTGCCAGTCAGCGTCCGAAAAAATTCTGGTTCGCCTATACGATCGACAAATTGCTGGAAGCATATACCATTCCCAGGGCGGACGGTGTAATCAGCGTATCGGTTTCATATTGCAAGACGTTCAAAGAGAGATATAAAAAATTGAAATACAGGGAATGCAAAGTCATTCCTTTTGGTGGTTCGGTAATGGATTTTTCTGTGATGGAAAACTCTGCTATACAACCGGGTATCCAGTTGGATAAAAACAAAATCAACCTGGTATACATAGGTCGGGGGGGGCATGATATGAATTTTGTTGTGAAACATTTTTTTGAAGCGATAAGGAAATTGTCGCAGGGGAACGATCCAACATTTTCCAGGATACAATGCTGGTTTATCGGAACCAGCTATGCCCTGCCAGGCAAAGGGAAAAAAACAATCGAGCCTGTAGCTCGTGAAATGGGTTTGCAGAATGTGACAGAAATTACTGACCGCATACCATTTTTCGAAACGCTTAAGCTCATGCGGACAGCAGATGTACTTTTCGTACCGGGTTCAACAGATGCAGGTTATACCGCTTCTAAGATCTATCCCTACATTCTTGCGGAAAAGCCATTGCTGGCGATATTCAATAAGCAGAGTTCAGTGGTGGATATTTTGAAGGAGACCGGCGTTGGCGAAGTGATCAGTTTTGCCAGTACGGAAGACTCGCCCGCCCTTGTTGACGAAATTACTGAATCTCTGAAACGATTAATCCAAACCCGAACCCATCATTTTACTTATAACCGCACTGCATTCGATAAGTATTCAGCTGAAACTATGACAAGGCGCCAGTCGGATTATTTTGATAATGTGTTGAACGAATTTCGTTCCTGATATTTTTATTTCTTCAATGAATTTGAAAAGACTGGCTATTATAAGTTCGCATCCTATCCAATACAACGCGCCACTTTTCCGGTTATTAACCCAACGCGCCAGGATTAAGGTTAAGGTTTTCTATACGCTTGAAAAAAAAGCAGTGCAGTTCGATCGTGATTTTGGCAAAAGTATCGAATGGGATTTACCATTGATGGAAGGTTACGAATGGCAATATGTATCTAATGGCGGAAGTGATAAAAAAGATTTCTGGGGCGTTAAAAATCCTACGTTAGAAAAGGAAATTCAATACTGGACACCAGATGCAATAATGGTATACGGGTGGAATTACTACAGCCATCTGAGAGCCATGCACTATTTCCGGAAGCAAGCAACCGTCATTTTCCGTGGTGATTCAACATTGATTGACGAAGAGCCCGGATTGAAATCGTTTTTGCGGAGGAAATTTTTGAGTTGGGTTTATAACGGAATTGACAAAGCGCTCTATACCGGTGAAAATAACAGGGCTTATTTTGTGGCCACCGGATTGAAGAGTAATCAATTAAAATTCGGTCCGCATGCGGTCGATAACGAGCGGTTTGCAGAAGCTGCCGCAAATTTCAAAGATGAAGCCGATGAATTAAAAAAGTCAATGGGTATTTCTGCACATGAGAAAGTGATTGTTTTTGCCGGAAAATTTCAGCCTAAAAAAAATCCCTTACTGCTACTGAAAGCATTCAATGAGTTGAACCCAAAGCAAGCTCACCTGGTTTTTGTCGGCAATGGAGAACTTGAATCGGATATAAAGAATTCAGCCGAAAAAAATTCCTGCATCCATATTTTACCGTTTCAGAATCAACTGCGGATGCCACTGATTTATCAACTGTGCGATATATTCTGTCTGCCGTCTGCCGGACCGGGTGAAACCTGGGGACTGGCAGTAAATGAAGCCATGGCCTGCAGAAAAGCAGTACTTGTCAGTGACAAAGTGGGTTGCGCAGTGGACCTTGTGGATGATGGGCAGAACGGTTTTATTTTTAGGTCGGGTGATATGATTGATTTGAAAAAAAAGCTGAGCAACTTGTTGTTCATGAATGATACCAACGTTATGGGCAGCAAATCGTATGAGAAAATCCAGGAGTATTCGTATACTAAACTGGCTGAAAGTATAGAAACACTATTATAGAAAAATTATCAGACAGTACAGCCAATATATTTTCTCGACTCTTTATTTCGTCTGCTTCCTGTTCAGTATAATAACAGACGCATATGGGGGAATAGGGTATGCACTATTAATTACATTGATCCTTGCCATTCTTTATAAGCTCGGTAAAGGGATAGTATTGCTTGAATCAATTGCATTAATGTACGTAATCACCTGCGTGGTGATGCCTATCCTGGGTTATGAAGTTTATAATTATAACCATTACCTCTCACGTGTTCTGGTTAAATACATGCAGGTTTCAGAACATACTTATTTCAGTTATGCACTACCGGCAATATCGCTTTTTGTTTTCGCGATGACGTTGCCGATCAAATCGGAACAGACAACAGATATGGGCGCTGCGATTATGAAACAGTTTGCCCGGATACGTCAGATCAATAACCGTAATCCCAAACCCGGGATCGTCATTGTTTGTACGGGAATTGTCATGCTGTTTGTTTCCCGATTGCTTCCATCATCTTTGAGATTTGTAGGTGACCTGTTTTATTTTTCTTCTTTCGCGGCTATACTTTATGTGTATCATTCCGATAATCGAAAGCTCAAAATTATCCTGATCCCATTGTTTGTGGGTGTGCTCCTTGTAAGCGCGCTGAATTCTGCGATGTTTACGGTTATCGCCTATATGGGAGCGACAGTTTATTCTTTCTTTCTTATCGGATCCAAAGCAAGCCTCTTTAAAAAAATAACCATATTTCTTGCAGGAGTTGTTTTTATCCTGGTGTTGCAAAATGCAAAAAGTATATATCGTACTTACGTAATGCAAAAGCAGTACTCCGGAAATAAAGCTGAACTTTTTGCCGGCATTTTATACGATCAGTTTACCCGCGGCGATGCATTGATCGAAAAGGATGCTTTTTTCTTTGTATTTATCCGCATGAACCAGGGGTGGAATATCTCCAACGTGTTGAAAAAAATTCCTTCTCAACGGGAATATGAAAATGGCCGGCAGTTATTGCGCGTTGCCTTTGCATCGGTCATACCCAGGTTATTCTGGGCAGATAAACCGGAAGCCGGGGGGAAATTCAACATGCAGTATTATGCAGGTTTGAAGATTGAAGGATGGTCAACAAATATTGGTCCCTTGGGTGAAGCCTATGGAAATTTCGGAGTCGGCGGCGGAATTATTTATATGTTTTTATTGGGTTTATTTATTCGATGGATTTATAAAAAAGTATTCAAACTCGGAATAAAAACACCGTTGCTGATTCTTTGGTTACCTGTTCTTTTTTACCAGGTAACCTATTCCGCTGAAACCGATACTTTACAAATCCTTAACTCTCTGTTTAAAACATCATTTTTTATATATCTTATTTACCGCTTTTTGCCTTCATGGTTTGGTAAACAAAAAACTGGTGTATCAAAACCAGTGCTACCCATGAGAAACACGATTGCGGCAAATAATTAGACCTCTGGACGAAAATCAAATTTCATCCTTCAACACATGAGTAAATTTTTCAGAGCATTACCGGAATTTAAAGGGAAGCGAAGATTAGGTCGCCTCTTATTTAAAAACAAAATCAACGAAGCAAGAGATATCGAGATAACCGGGAAGATGGGCTGTCGATATAGCCTTCCAAATATTCGTGAAAATGTAGCATTCAGTATTTTTATTAACGGGATATATGAGGAAGATACATTTCGCTTTTTGCGTGATACTGTTCCACCAGACGCATTATTTCTTGACCTTGGAATGAACATTGGATCAATTTCAATCCCGCTATGCAAAGCAAGGCCAGATATTAAAGTTGTTGGGATTGAAGCTTCGCCATGGGTAATGGGATATCTGGTAAAAAACATCAGTGTGAACAGTCTTGACAACAGGATAACCCCACATAATTATGCGCTGTTTGACGAAGACGACCAGGAACTGAAATTCCTCAGTCCGAAAGATCATTTTGGCCAGGGCTCATTATCACTGCACAATTCTTCCGAAGATGTTATTCTTGTGCATTCGATAAAACTGGATACGTTCCTGCAGAAAAACAAGATTCAAAAAGTTGGCTTTATAAAAATCGATATTGAAGGCTACGAATACTTTGCGTTCAAAGGTGGACTGGAATTGTTGAAAGGACCAGATGCTCCGGACATTCTGTTTGAATCAAGTGACAGAAATGAAAAACTGGCAGGTGTCGAACCAGGTGGATCCCAGAAAATTCTTCGCGATGCCGGGTATAAAATTTATAAAATAGAAGATGGGAAAAAAGTGTTGCAGCATGACATTCTCACAACTGGTTTTTATATGTTGTTTGCGAGTAAGAAATAGGTTGCTTGTTTGATGAGTGAGAAACCAACGGTTTGCTGGATCGGGAGAAAAAGAAGCGATACTTTTTTTAGTATTGAAAAAGTATTCAGCAGTATCAAGCCTTTTCTGAAAGGGATTAATATACTTGAAAAACAGGCGCTGTCAAAATCAGCTGACCCGAAAAGTATTTTCAATAATGGAAGATATTTTTCAAAACAACGTGCGGATTTGTATCATATCACTGGCGATGTACATTATGCCGCTATGTTTTTGCCGGGAGATAAAACTGTTTTAACGATTCATGACTGTGTTTTTCTTTATCATCCTGACAGGTTCAAAAGAATTCTTCTGCGATGGCTTTGGTTAAAACTTCCTGCGAAAAGGGTAAAGTATATCACGACAATCTCTGAGAAATCAAAAGAAGAGATTCTGAAATTCTCGGGTTGTTCACCGGATAAAATCATTGTCATTCCCGATCCGGTTGATGCAGCATTTGTTCCGCGTTCGGTCAGGCCGGCTCATGTAAAACCCCGGATTTTACAGATTGGTGTAAAGTCGAATAAAAACCTTGAACGTGTTGCAGAGGCACTGAAGGGTATCAATTGTACGCTTCACATCATCGGGAAATTAAATGATAAGCAAACAGATCTGTTGAATAAAAACCAGGTTGACTTTACCAACCGTTTTAATATTTCTGAGGAGGAGTTGATCGAAACTTATCATCAAAGTGATTTGCTCCTCTTCGCATCTCTTTATGAAGGATTTGGATTGCCGATTATAGAAGCGCAGGCTTCGGGAATTCCAGTCATTACCAGCAGCCTTGAACCAATGCGGTCAAATGCAGGTAATGGCGCACTGATCGTTGATCCGGAGAATATCGAATCCATCCGGCACGGCGTTCAGCAATTAATCAATGATAAATCTTTACGCGAAAAATTGGTGGAAGAAGGATTTAGAAACGTTCAGCGTTTTCGACCGGAAGTTATTGCTGAGTCTTATCAACAGATTTATAAAAAAATATTGGAAAGTATAGGCGAGTGAGTACGAAAATGACTTCAAAAAAAAAGTTGCTGATAATTGTCGACTGGTTTTATCCGGGTTACAAAGCCGGAGGTCCGATTCAATCAACATTGAATCTTGCTTTTGCTTTAAAAGACAAATACGAAATAAAAGTATTAACAACCGATACCGATCACGGCGAAACAACACCGTATCCGAATGTTGAATCGGGAAAATGGATCCGCAATCTTGATCCGGAAATTCAGTGTTATTATATGCGTAAGTCCGGTTTAACTCTGGATGAGATCCGTAATCATATTATTAAAGAGGATGCTGATTTTGTGTACCTGAATCACATGTTCTCTCCCAAGTTTGTAATCTACCCGATGTGGTTGAAATATTCAGGGAAATTAAAATCCAAGATGATGGTTGGTCCCCGCGGTGCATTATATAATAGTGCCCTCGCGGTGAAACCCTGGAAAAAATATCCGTTTCTGTGGCTACTGCAAACGCTTAAAATTCAGAAAAGAATCACTTTTCACGCGACAAATGACAGAGAAAAGAACGCAATTGAAAAGTTTTTTCCGGGTAGTAAAATAATTGTTGCTGACAATCTGCCAAAGTCAAATCAACCTGCATATATCGGGTTGGAAAAACTACCTGGTGAATTGAAATGCATTTTCATTTCGAGGATTGTTCCAATAAAAAATCTTTTGTACCTGCTAGAGGTGATGAAAGATCTTCAGGGAAATATTGAACTGACAATCGTTGGTCCGATGGAAGATGCAGGTTATTGGGAACTGTGCAGGGAAAAAATAAAACAGTTTGGCCCGCATATAAAAGTGAATGTTCTTGGTCCGAAAAGTAATGACCTGCTTACCGGACTGATCCGCCAGCATCATTTATTTATTCTTCCTACTGAAGGAGAAAATTTTGGACATTCTATATTTGACGCTTTCCTTAGCGGAAGGCCGGTTCTGATAAGTGATCAGACTCCCTGGCATAAATTAACAGAGAAAAGAATCGGTTGGGATTTGCCACTGGCAGATAAATCAGCATTTTTGCGGAGCCTTGAGGAATCTGTGAGATGGAAACAGGAGGATTTCGATGAGCATGCAAAATCTGCATGGCAATTTGGTTCCGCTTTTATAAAAGACCAAAAAAGAATCGAAGCATATCAAATGCTTTTTTCATGAAGACTGTAGATAATTCCACTTATAAAGTTACCATCGAAATCGGGGCCTCCCGGATTAAACAAATTCTCTGGTACCTGACGAATGTTATTTTTTTCAGGAATCCATTAAATATTATTTCTTCTTCAAAAGTGTTGCTGCTGAAGATTTTTGGCGCTGAACTGGGAGTTGGAGTAGTTGTGAAACCTGCGGTCAACATTAAGTTTCCATGGAAATTGAAAATTGGTAACCATTCCTGGATCGGCGAAGGTGTATGGATTGATAATCTTTCTGAAGTTGTGATCGGTAATAACGTTACCTTATCGCAAGGCGCGCTTTTGCTTACCGGCAGTCATGATCATACCAAAACAAGTTTTGATTATCTGAGTTTTCCAATCGTCCTTGAAGATGGCGTATGGATAGGTTCAAAAGCGGTGGTATTTGGAAATGTAACCTGCGGAACCCATAGCATTCTTGGAATAAACTCTGTAGCTGAATCCGATCTTAAACCATATACGATTTACAAAGGAAATCCTTCCGTACCAGTGATCGAGCGTGTGATTGAGTAGTCCACCCCGGGTAAAAATTCCTGGCAATACTTAGTTCATTGCTATATCTCTCCCAACACAGTCAATACTTACCAGGCGCTACCGATTCGTTTTACAAACAGCCTGATTTTCAAAAATATAGAGCTCTTTTTATACGGACTGACGATTCTAAACGTTTCAGTCATAAGCAATAAGAAGGCAAAATTCTTTAAATCCTGGCTGATTCTGATGCGACTGAATACTCCTTAATAAAGGTTAGTTCGTCCCAGAATGGCCGGTTTCGGTATTAAAAGACTAACCCTGTACCTTTGCGCGGGATACCAACTGTCGGGATTACCATCATTATTGCGAGGTTTGTTGTACCGTTTTTTCGAATCATTATTATCGGTAATAAAGAAAAGGTCAGATAAGTCATCATGAATAATACGCTGAATTTTAATGATGTGAATCATAAATTGTTGAAGACTGCACTGAGGATTAGAACAGTCGAAGAGAAATTTCTGCAGCTTTTTTCAGAGGGCAAACTTAATGGCACCGTTCATACCTGCGTCGGACAGGAATTTTCAGCGATCGCATTCGCGGGGCAGCTGAAAAAGAGGGATTTTATCTTTTCCAATCATAGATGCCATGGCCATTACATCGCTTTTACCGGTGATGTACGTGGACTGCTGGCGGAACTTCTTGGTAAAAAGTCAGGTACTTGCGGTGGCATTGGAAGCAGTCAGCACCTCTGTCATAATAATTTTTACTCGAATGGGATCCAGGGAGGTATTGTTCCGGTGGCTGCAGGATATGCGTTGGCGAATAAATTGAAAAAGGCCAATGCGGTTGGAGTTGTCTTTATCGGAGATGGCACACTTGGCGAAGGTGCATTGTACGAGACCATGAACATCATCTCGAAATGGGAAATTCCGCTCCTCATCGTTTGTGAGAATAATTTTTATGCTCAATCGACTGCTCAGAAAACCAATCTCGCGGGAGATATCTTATCCCGACCTGAGGCCTTTGGTATCAAGACCTGGAAAGGCGATACCTGGAACCCGGACCAGTTGATGAAAACCGCTGCAGAAGCAATTGATTATGTCAGGGAAGGAGTGAAGCCCGGATTTTTCCTGGTGGAGACATATCGTTTGAATGCGCACTCCAAGGGCGATGATGACAGGGATACTGAAGAAGTAAAAGCATATACTGAACGCGATTATATCAATCAGTTCAAACGCGATTCGCTTTCCTATTATAATAACTATCACGGTACCATAACCGAAGAAATCGATGGTTTAGTGACGGAGATCCTGGCGGAAGAAGAATTGCCGATACAGGATTATTTTGAAGTTCAGGATGAAGTAAAGAACGATCGCTGGCAACAAATCGAACCAATTGCGAAACGCCAGGTGGAGTTATTGAATCAATTCTTCAAAGAGCAAATCGTTAACGATGATCGCATGGTTTTCCTGGGAGAGGATATACTTTCTCCGTATGGTGGTGCTTTCAAAGTTGCAAGAGATCTTTCTTTTCTGAAACCCGATCGTGTTTTTTCAACTCCTATTTCTGAAGCAGCAATTACCGGTATCGCAAATGGGCTTGCGCTGAATGGTTTGAAGCCAATTGCGGAGATCATGTTTGGTGATTTTATTACGCTTGCATTTGATCAGATTGTGAATCATGCAAGTAAGTTTCACCACATGTTCAATAAAAAGATCAAATGCCCCGTAGTGGTACGTACTCCGATGGGAGGTAACAGGGGATATGGTCCTACTCACTCACAAACACTCGATAAATTCCTGATCGGCATCGATAATGTAAAAACAGTTGCACTTAATACATTTATCGATCCGGGTATTGTATACAAGTCGATTTATCGTGAAGAGCATCCGGTAGTGGTAATTGAGAATAAGGTTGACTACGGCAAGAAGATCCTGCATAATGCTTTAAAGAACTATCGGTACGAAAGAAGTGAATCAGATTTCCCTGTGGTAAGGATTAGTCCTGCGATATCTGAACCTACATTGACCATTGTCGCTTATGGCGGCATGGCGGACATGGTAGCAGGAATACTGGAACAGATATTTATTGAAACTGATCACAAAGCGGAATTGATTGTTCCCACCCTTATTTCTCAGCTCCCCATTGATGTAATAAAAGAATCGGCGTCACGAACAGGCAGCCTGGTGGTAATTGAAGAAGGAAGCCCGGTCGGAGGTATTGGAAGTGAACTGATCGCGAGTATTATGGAATCGTCTGATCATTATATAAAAGCAAAAAGAATTGCGAGCCTGCCTGTGCCGATTCCATCGGTGAAATCATTGGAGAATATTGTTCTCCCCGATAAAAACAGGATTATCAGGGAAATCGCAGAAAATTTCAATTAAGAGTATGGGTCTGTTGCAGGAAATAAAAGTTCCGCTGATCGCTGTTAATGATACAAGTCTGACCGTTGTTGAAATCAGTCATGCGAATGGCGATCATGTACAGAAAGGGACGACGGTGATGGTTTTCGAAACCTCCAAAACAACATACAATGTGGAAGCAGAGGTCGATGGCTTCATTAACTACCTGTGCGAAGTGGGATCGGATTATGAGGTAAATGATATTGTTGCCAGAATATTCAGCGGTAAAGAAGAAGCTGATACTGCGACTATTCCTCCAGCCGAATTGCAACCACCTGCAGTTCATCATCAGAATGGCCAGACAATCGCTGCTGCATGGACAGGAATAACCATTTTTTCTAACGGAGCTAAAAAGCTCATGGAGGAAAGTAAGTTAAATACAGAAGCTTTTGCTGGCCGGGACTTTGTCAATCTTACAGACGTCGAATCATTACTTGGTATCAGGAAAACACCTGCAGCACCAAAAACGGCCGCGGCAAAACAGGTTTCTGCGAAAGAGCAGGAATTACCCGTGCCGGCAAATTCAACAAAAGTAAAACTGACAGGTTCCAAGAAAAGAGAAATAGAATATCTGGGGAAAGTTCAATCAACAGGATTAACGAGTACCATCAATACGCATGTTGAAACAGATGGAATATTCATCCATATCAACAATGCGCTGGCTGTACTAAAGAACTCTTTACTGCCGGTTATTGTTTATGAAACTTCGAGATTGCTGAAAATCTATCCTTTGCTCAATGGATATTTTTCCGGTGACAGCATCATATTATACAATGATGTAAACATCGGCTTCGCCATTGATATTGACAAAGGACTCAAAGTTCTGAATGTCAGGAACGCCGACACGAAACAATTAAGCATAATCGAAAATGAGATCGTTGATTTATCTACTAAATACCTGGATGATAAACTGGCTGTTGAAGAACTCACTGAAATAAGTTTTACGATTACAGATCTTTCAGGCGAGGATGTGAGTTTTTTCAGACCGCTGGTAAATATGCAGAATAGTGCCATACTAGGTGTGTCTTCAATAGATCAGAAACTTCAGCGACTCTATCTTAGTATGAGTTTTGATCATCGTGTGACGGAAGGAAAACTCGTGGCTCAATTTTTAAAGGATCTGAAAAACAGGTTGGAATCATACCGGGGAAATGGCGGTAAAACACTAACGTCTACCATCACCTGTTTCAAATGTGCAAAAAGGTTATCAGAAGACCTGAGTGACACGGGTTTTGCCAAAGTTCTTACTCCATCGGGTGAAGAAGCCTACATTTGTCAGAGTTGTTTTAAAGGATTTTAATTATGGCACAAAAGCTGAAAGAACTTGTTTCAGGGTTTATAAAAATTCCGGCTGATCAGATTGATAGTGCAACTCCTATTGACAGATCGGTGGTAAAAAATTCTATTTTACTGCATCGGATGTATGCCAGGTTGAAGGAAGAAAATATTATTGTTAACGATTATTGGGAAGTAAAAACCTTTGGTGATCTGCTGTCTAAATCAGGAAACAGTGGCATTGGCATCAGTAAAAATAATTCTGTAAATGCAGTTCACCCTGTTTCCGGAGATAAAGCTGAAGGAATTGGAATTGATATTGAAGAGATATCAGCATTACCTGTAGTTTCTGATTTCAGAACTAGTCCATTTTACGAGATGAATTTTTCGCCGGGTGAAATTTCTTACTGCATCCTTCAACCCAATCCGTACAGTTCATTCGCTGGAATTTTTGCAGCCAAGGAAGCAATAATCAAAGTGAATAATTCTTTTAAAAGCCTTCCTTTTTCTTCAATTGCTATTCATCACCTTGAATCAGGTAAGCCTGTTTTCAATGATTTACATATTTCTATTTCACATACTGATAATTATGCCGTTGCGGTGGCACAGCCGGTTACAAAAGCTGAAACTCCAAATGCAGCTCCGTCAATTGTTCAATCTCCCGCTCCAGCCCAGGTGCAGAGAAACAACGCTGGTAGTATCCTGGCATTTATTGCAATCATTCTTTCACTGATCGCTATCTGGGCTGTATTCTCCAGGTAGTTTTATTTTATAGACAGTTTTACAAGATGGCATAATTCTGGTTTTGAGAGAACTTTAAACTTTCTGTAGATTTTTTGTTCAAACATTATATGAAAGGAACTTTCTCAACAAGGTTATTAATATTCCTCCGCATTATTTTTTTGGTAAGTATTGGGCAACAATCTATTGCCCAGGAAGTAGAAGAGTTTAACGGACCGTTTGCGAGTTGGGCGAATGTGAAAACAAGGTTTCATGCAAAAGGTGACGGTAAGCATGATGATTACCAGGAATTACAAACTGCCATTGATAGTCTCACTGTAAACAACCTCGCGTTTAACGCAAAGGAAAATGCATATACTGTTCTATATCTTCCGAAAGGAAATTACAAGATCAGTAAGACTTTAGTAATGCGCGGAAAAATTGGTGTGCAAATTATCGGAGAAGATCCGGAG
Organism: Pollutibacter soli; assembly: GCA_029269725.1. Classification (GTDB taxonomy): domain Bacteria; phylum Bacteroidota; class Bacteroidia; order Chitinophagales; family Chitinophagaceae; genus Pollutibacter; species Pollutibacter soli. The sequence continues at coordinate 650,355 of JARJHS010000002.1, forward strand.
CAAACGACGATTACCTGGGCCGGGGAAGAAAATGATACGATGTTCTGGTCGAATGGTTCGGCTTATTTCAAAATCAGCAGGATCACGTGGAATGCGAATCGTATTGCCGGGATTGAGTGCATTGGTCTGCATTGGAAAGACAAATGGAATATTCGTGCTGATAAAGACAAACCAGCAACAAGAAGTTTTGCCAGCGTTTACATGGAACTTTCTGATCTTCATTTTGTCGGGAACCCAAAGATTGGAATCGGAGGCGGCACAACAAGAGGAGGGCCATCTTCCGGTACGGCAAACAATGATTCCGAAGTAACGATACGCAGATGTACTTTCAATCAATGCACATTTGCGGGAGTACGTATCACGGGATACAATGCCCTCGAGTACTGGATCTGGGATTCAAAATTTTTTCAGTGTTATTCAGGAGTAAATTCACTCCAGGGCAATTATCATTTATACAGAAGTTATTTTTCAGAATCGGGCTATTGTGATATTGTGAATAATCAGGGGTATTATACGTCAGCCAGATTTTGCTATTCAGAAAATTCCAATGCATTTTCAGTTGATTCCGGAGCGAGTAGTAATCCATTCAAAAGAACTTTCCAGGGCAACACTATTATCAACACAAACTATACTGCCATACAATACAGCCATGTCGGAAGAATAACATTATTTGACAACACGATTTCAAATACAAAGAAGTCAAAATTTGCGCCGGCAGTTCAACAGAAAAGCTGGCCCAATACATCGTACCAGATTCTTTCCATCGGAAATAAATTTGATCGCCAGGATTCATCGATAAGGATTGCAAACAAGAATCAGAAAATATTCAGAAAGGATGATGTAGTGTTCAGAGAGGCGAGAACTATTGAATCAAAACCTTTCCTGAAAAAAATGCCATCGTGCCCGGTTTTTGTTGAAAGAAAAATATTTGAGTTGAAGCCAGGTGATGATGATCGAGCGGTACAGGCAGTGATAGACCAGGCGGCAAAACTTAAAGGTAGCAGACCTGTTGTTCATTTTCCATTTGGAACTTATGTATTCAACCAGCCTGTTGTCATTCCCGCAGGATCGGATGTACAGATTATCGGTGACGGCATGCGTTATTCTTCCACTATCCGCTTCGCAAAACCCGACGTATTTAAGGGAAATTGTTTGTTTAAGATTAAAGGTCCTTCTTATATAACCATCAGGGATATTCAGATTGGCGCACCTGGTGGGCCTAAAAGAAATGGGATTGAATTCGATGCTATCGATGAACCAGGATCTTTTGTAAAAATGGATCAGTTGTATTCGGTCTCAGATACGACCGTTTTCATCAACAGGTTCAATCATACTTATTTCGAGAAGAATGATTCCTACATGACCGATGGCACTGTAATCATCGGTGGAAAAAAACAGGCAGAAGGGGACGGGTCATTACAGATGAATTGTTTTGGAGGGCAGTTCAGCAAGCTGGAACTAAGGCACAATGCGCAGTTTGTAGCAAAAGATTGCTGGTGGGAAGGCAAAAACCCAAAACCACTATATTTAAAAGGTGATGGAGATTTAACTATCGACGGTGCTAAAATCGCCCCTCATAAAATTGACAGTCTGCCGATTGTAGACATAGATCAGTTCCGGGGAAAAATCAGTCTGATGAATATGTATGTGCAAGGCGGCATAAAGGTTGAACCAAAGAATCCAAAGCTGGAATTTCTATATTGGAACGCTCACATCTATTACCAAAAAGACATTAATTCCGCGCTTGGACCTGACTTTAATGGAAGGGCTTTATTTGCTGGTATCACCACGCAATGTTTTTATAAAGATGATCCTTATTGCAAGACGATCAAGGCTTCAGAGAATAAGTCGGCGAATGTGAAAGATGAGACTGCGTTTTTTGTAGAAATGACCCAACAGGACAGATTGGCCGTTCCGCGTCACTTTGATCACGCATCTTCCGGGCCATCAAGGATTTATATGAGCAGAGTGCTCTTGGAGAACTTTACTGTTGCTCTTCAATTTACCCCATAAAACTTCCGGGCATTTAAGTATTTAAATAGCTTTGCAAACTGAAATCATACCCGGCCAGAATTCCATGTTGATATCTATCGTTACTCCTACATATAACAGTGCAGAAACAGTAAAAGATACCTTATCCAGCGTCGCGATGCAGAAAGGTGTGGAAGTGGAACACATTATCGTTGATGGACTCTCCAAAGACAACACCATTGAGCTGGTGAAGAGCTTTCCTCATGTGGCGAGGGTGGACAGCGAGAAGGACGGTGGCATTTACGATGCGATGAATAAGGGAATTCGTCGGGCGAATGGAGATATTGTAGGTATTCTGAACTCGGACGATCTTTATGCTCATCCAGATGTGCTGCGGAAAGTGGCTGAATTATTTGAGGATGAGTCGATAGATGCGGTATATGCGGATCTCGAATATGTGGAACGGGAAAATACAAATAAGGTCGTGCGTTATTGGAGATCGGGCAAATACAACACCAACCAGTTTTATTACGGTTGGATGCCGCCCCATCCCACTTTTTTTATCCGCAGACATTTTTACGAAAAATTCGGAGAATTCAATTGCAAGCTTCGTAGTGCAGCTGATTACGAATTAATGCTCAGGTTTTTACTAAAACATAAATTAAAACCGGCATATTTGCCGGAAGTTATTGTGAAGATGCGAACAGGAGGGATGAGCAATGCTTCGTTTTCCAACCGCCTGAAAGCAAACCGGGAAGACAGGGAAGCATGGCGCATGAATGCAATACAGCCATTCTTTTTTACGTTATTCCTGAAGCCTTTCCGCAAAATTCTACAATATGTAAATAGATGATCCGGATAAGGTTTGGGTTCATCCTTTTCTAAATACTTTAAACGACTAATCATTTTATGGCAAAAAGAGCTTTAGTATGTGGTGCAGGTGGCTTTATCGGTGGTCATCTGGTTAACAGATTACGAAAAGAAGGTTACTGGGTAAGAGGAGTTGACCTGAAGAGGAACGAGTATGGTAATACACATGCTGATGATTTTATCGTTGCTGACCTGAGGGATCATGTCGCAGCGGAAAAGGCACTCGAAGGTGGTTTTGACGAAGTTTATCAGCTGGCTGCCGACATGGGTGGCGCAGGTTATATTTTTACCGGGGATCACGATGCCGATGTTATGCATAATTCAGTCTTGTGTAATGCTAACGTCCTGCATGCAGCAAAGGATTCAGGTGTAAAAAAGATATTCTATTCTTCTTCTGCCTGTATGTACCCTGAGCACAACCAGCTGGATCCGGACAATCCAAAATGTTCTGAGGAGTCTGCATATCCTGCTAATCCGGATAGCGAATATGGATGGGAAAAACTGTTCAGCGAACGCCTGTACCTTTCTTATTTCCGTAACTACGGAATCCAGGTGCGTGTAGGTCGTTTCCATAATATTTTCGGCCCCCAGGGAACCTGGACCGGCGGTAAGGAAAAAGCACCTGCTGCCATGTGCCGTAAGGTTGCTGAGGCTGAAGAAGGAGGCATTATTGAAGTTTGGGGAGATGGTAAACAAACACGTTCGTTCCTCTATATCGACGAGTGCCTGGAAGCGGTACGCCGCCTGATGGAATCGGATTTTACCGGTCCGGTGAATATCGGTTCTGAAGAAATGATTTCTATTAATGATTTCGCAAAAATGGCCATTGATATTTCAGGTAAAAACCTGAGTATTAAAAATATTAAAGGCCCCACAGGTGTACGCGGTCGTAACTCCGACAACCATCTTATCCAGCAGAAATTAGGTTGGGCCCCGACACAACCGCTTCGCAAGGGTATGGAAGCAACTTACAAATGGATAAGTTCACAGGTTGAAGCCCGCAAACTGGCTACAGTCTGATAGCAACAACTGAAAATTATATCGATGGAGAAATGCGGTTAATCAAAGCCGTTATTTCTCCATTCTTTTATTAAATGAATCTGTCAGATAAAATAATGATCACCGGCCATCGTGGCCTGGTTGGTTCTGCGCTTGTAAGAAAGTTGCAGTCGGAAGGATATAACAATCTTTTATTAAGAACTTCTGCTGAACTTGATCTGAGAAATCAGCAGGAGGTGAATCTTTTTTTCGAAGAAGAGAAACCCAGTTATGTTTTTCATGCGGCGGCAAAAGTGGGAGGGATACTGGCCAACAGTACTTACCGGGCCGATTTTATCTACGACAACCTGATGATCCAGACAAACGTAATTCACGCTGCCTGGAAATCAGGAGTTAAAAAACTTCTGTTTCTCGGATCATCCTGTATTTATCCGAAACACGCGCCGCAACCACTCAAGGAGTCGTACCTCCTTACCGGTGAACTTGAACATACCAATGAACCATATGCTATAGCAAAAATTGCGGGCATAAAAATGTGCGATGCTTACCGGGCACAATATGGTTGTAATTTCATATCCGTGATGCCAACCAATCTGTATGGGCCGGATGATAATTTTGATCCGGAACAATCACATGTTTTGCCTGCACTGATAAGGAAATTCTGCGAGGCAGTCGATCAGCAGCTTCCCAGCGTAACACTCTGGGGTACGGGTACGCCTCTGCGTGAGTTTATGCATGCAGATGACCTTGCCGATGCCTGTTTTTTCCTGATGAGAAACTATAATGAACCAGGCTTTGTAAATATAGGTACAGGTAAAGACCTGGAGATCCGCGAAATTGCCAGGCTGGTAAAGAAGATAACCGGCTACCAGGGAGAGATTGAGCATGATCTGACTAAACCTGATGGTACGCCAAGGAAACAACTTGATCTTTCAAAACTGCACTCACTTGGCTGGCATCATAAAATTTCTTTGGAAGAGGGTATAGCTGCAACGATAAAGAGCTTCCGCGAAAAATCAAAAATCACCAGCATCGGTAAATAATATCGACAGCGCTGTCACATGTCTTCGTATAGTATAAGAAAAATTTAATGGACGGAAATGTCATCAGTGTTATTAATTTTGAAGTAGTCCGGAAGGGGGAAATTCAACATTCTCATCTGGATCAGGTTAATACCAGTTTGACCACAATCAATAAAAATTATGTCTTGACTGGTAAAATCATTTTACCTTTCTTTGGCTGAGATACCGATCTGTAAAATTCTATGCTTTCATTTTTTTCCAGGAAAAAGCAGCAACCTTTCCCTTTTCACCGTTTGGTGACGGATATGCATTCTCATCTCATCCCTGGAATTGATGATGGGTCGCCCGGTATTGAAACTTCAGAACTTCTTCTTAAAGGATTACTTGATCTTGGATATTCCAATTTCATAACGACCCCGCATGTTATGGAAGATCTTTATCCTAACAATCCCGGCACAATCAATGAAGCATTTAATCTCTGGAAATCGAGATCGGAATTTCCTGCCTTGTCCAACTATGTAAGACCTGCCGCTGAATACCTGTTGGATGGAAATGTGGATTCCCTGCTTGAAAGAAAAGAAAAGCTTCAAACCTTAAAAGACAATATGGTGCTGGTAGAGATCTCATTTGCCAGTCCTCCTCTTCATCTGAAAGAATTACTGTTCCAATTACAGATGAACGGCTATCAGCCGGTCTTTGCCCATCCTGAGCGTTATGCTTTTTATCATCAGCATACTAAAGAATATGCTGAAATAAAGGCTGCGGGATGTTTATTTCAATCCAACCTGTTATCCTTCTCGGGTTATTATGGCTCTGGAGTAAAGCAGGCCGCCGAATGGCTTGTGCAGAAAAAGATGATCGATCTTTTAGGTACAGACCTTCACCACGAAAAGCATCTCTATCACCTCAGAGAATTGCATGCTACCGCTGCGCTTTCTTCCCTTCTGGATGAGCAGGGGTTGATGAATTCCAACCTGTGGTAATCTTCCTGTTAAAGCCCTGTGGATTTATTAGTAAATATTCTTAAACAAAAAATGAACTGGTCTGTTATCATCGCATGAACGCCTTCACTATAAAGGACCTTGAAAATCTCACAGGTATAAAAGCTCACACCATCAGGATCTGGGAACAGCGATATCATTTCCTGAAACCCGAAAGGACTGATACCAATATCCGGTACTATAACAATGAAGAGCTAAAAAAGATCCTCAATATATCGCTGCTGAATAAGTTTGGTTATAAGATTTCTCATATTGATAAGATGGATGATGAAGAAATCAATAACAAAATTCTTCAGTTAAGCCAGCTGCAGGCCTTGCAGGAAAGAATTATACATGACCTGATTCAATCAATGATTAGTCTTGATCTCGACCTTTTCGAAGAAACGCTGAATAAACATATCGAAGTAAAAGGGATTGAGAAAACAATACACCAGATCATTTTCCCATTTATGGAACGGATCGGTGTGTTATGGCTTGCCGGACATATAAATCCTGCACAGGAACATCTGGTTTCCAATATCGTAAGGCAGAAAATACTTGTTGGTACAGAAAGCCTTTCACCAGTAATTCATCAGCCTAAAACAGCACTGTTATTTTTACCGGAAGGAGAGTTCCATGAACTGGGGTTGCTGTACATGCAATATTTTTTAAAAAATCGTGGGTTCAGGGTTATTTACCTCGGTGCTAATATTCCTGCGGTCGACATTGAGTATGTTGTAAAAATGAAGACCCCTGACTTCCTGTATACGCACATTACAGCCGCATCAAATGGATTCAGCTTTGACAGGTTTATCACGCAGGCGGTGAAAAAATTCGGAGAAATCCCAATGATTATTTCAGGCCGGCTGGCTTCGACCTATGAAAAAAGATTGCCGGATAAAATCACTTTTAAAAAATCGTTGTCAGAAGTGACCGACCATATTTCACAATTGTTGAAATAAACTACCAGTCGGAAAATCTATTTTAACACCAGAAGATAATTGGAAGTAATGAAATTCTCCAGCCTGGGGTGATATTTGTCAACTCTTACAATTCCATCTTTAAGTACTTTGTTAAAATGATAATCTTTCGACAACAATTCCCAGAAATCAAACAGAAACACCCGTGAAGAAATATTTGCTGTACCGAATTCAATCTGCATATTTTTTACTTTGCGGGACTTTAATACTTCTGTCGCTCCTTTGAGTATATTAAATTCAGAACCTTCCACATCCATCTTCAAAAGATCAATCGTATCAATCTTGTTTTCCTGAACGTATTGATCAAGCGTAATAATCTGTACGGTTTCTGAAGCCGTCTCTTTAAAATCCCTTACAGCAATTTTCAGATTGATCAATGAACCAAGATCAGAACCCTGCTGATCTGAATAAAGGGTCATTGTACCCGGTTTATCAGAAAGCCCCAGGGCGTTTACTTTGACACTATAATTTCGAACGTTATTTTCAGTGATCACCTTATTGATGTAGCTGTGATTTGCCGAAGACGGTTCGAAAAGATGCAATTGCAAACCCGGCACCTGGTATTGATTTGCAAACTGAAGTGACAGTCTTGTATAGTCGCCTTTGTTCGCTCCGATATCAAAAATTACCTGCTGCCTACTTTTATTGGCTTCGATAATGTTTTTAAGAACAAGATTTTCTCCATTGTGCTCCACATGTACCCCCTGTTGGTGTCCGATGCCGGGTAAACTGATATTGTAAGCATAATTCCATGCGCGATAGTAGTCAACTGTACCGGCGGATTTTCTAAAAATTTTATGCAGTAATCTGAAAATGTTCAGCAGTAGCGTACCCATCATCTATTTCTTTAATCGTTTCTTCCTGTAACTGTCGAAATCTTTTTCGGCTATATATCCACGGTATTTGTTGGTGTGTTCGTAGTTAACGCATTTTGCCGGGTCAAGTTCTTTTATTTTTCGTGCAGGGATGCCGGCAAGAATACAGTAACCCTCAGGAAAGGATTTGGTAACTACCGCGCCTGCGGCGATTATGGTATGATCACCCACACTCACGCCCGGCATAATCTTGCTTCCTGCTCCCATCCAGCAATAATCACCCATATGAATAGGCTCAATCACCCTTTCGCGGTAATCGTAATTTGAATGATTAGCTGTAACCATTACTATATTCTTCGCGAAAATACAGTAGTTGCCGATGTATATTCCACCAATACCGGTGATATAGGCACCACCGTTGTACCCAGGGTATGAATCCACCCCGACAATGATGTGCTCAGGGTCGTGAACAGTACTGGTCCAGTGAACCGGCCAGTATGCGAGCTTGTTGCCGCCAATATTCAGGACCTTCTGTACGAACCAGAATCCAAAATTCACTTTGACGATATAGTCCCTGGTATTAAATAAAAACTGAAACCGGGGGTTCCACTTGGTGAAGAGGTAAACAGGTAGAAAAAAAGGTTTTCTTAAAAAATAGCCCAGCTTCTTCAACATAGAATTGAACTGATTTCAAATGCGTATAAGTGAAAGTCCCGCCAATAACGCCTTTTGAAATGATCTTGTTATCACTTGCTTTTATAAAGTTGCAAATATTCGAAATTCACGGCGGTATGGAGCAGAGTTTTCAGTATTCTTTTACCAAAAGACACTAAAATTTTCACAGGTCTGGTATTTGCAAGGAAAAGAGCACAGAAGGTCCGGCCTTTACCCTGGGTTTATTTTGAAAAATAATTCTCAAAAAGACAAAGAATTTTGGCCGGAAAACAGATATTGTTTAAATTACACTGACGAATCATTAAACAGAATTGATATGGCTACCCTGGAGTTCAACCATATGCTGATTAAAAATGCGGATTTTTTAAAGCCATTTGCGATTACCCTGACCAAGGACCAGGAAACTGCGAAAGATCTTATGCAGGAAACATTATACCGGGCACTGGCAAACAAGGAAAAGTACAGTGTAGGAACCAATGTGCGGGCCTGGTTATATACAATCATGCGGAATATCTTCATCAACAATTACCGCAGAAAGGCTAAACAGAATACCATTTTTGATAGTACTCCGAACGAATTTTTAATTAATTACCAGCAGGCGGCGATTCAGAATGAGGCAGAAACCAACCTCCGGATTAAGGAGATTTATTCAGCTATATACGAGTTGCCCCAGATTTTCAAGCAGCCTTTTATGCTTTATTTTGAAGGTTATAAGTACAATGAAATTGCGAAAGTGCTGCACGAACCATTGGGAACTATTAAAAGCCGTATCCATTTTGCACGGCGGTTGTTGAAAACGCAGATCAGTAAATTTTAATTATAGTTAATTGCCCAGAAAAGTTGTCGTAATCGGCAGCGGTTTCGCCGGACTTTCAGCTGCTGCCTTTATGGCAAAAGCCGGCTGGCAGGTTCAGGTTCTAGAAAAACACGACCAGGCCGGGGGCAGGGCAAGAAGATTATCTGCCGAAGGATTTCATTTTGATATGGGTCCCAGCTGGTACTGGATGCCCGATGTTTTTGAAAGATTTTTTAATCAATTCGGCAAAAAGGTTTCTGATCAGTACGAATTGAAAAGGCTTGATCCATCTTACAGAATTTATTTTGATGATGGTCCTGTTGATATTCCCGCAAACCCGGAAAAATTTAAATCGTATTTAGAATCGATAGAAAAAGGTGCTGCTGCGCAACTGGATAAATTTCTGAACGAAGCGGCTTATAAGTATCAGGTGGGCATGCAGGAATTGGTGTTTCGGCCGGGCTTATCAATAATGGAACTACTCGACTGGAAGATTATCAGGAACATTTTCAGAATAGATATTTTTTCTTCGATAACCAAACATATCGAAAGTCATTTCCAACATCCTAAGATAAAACAAATCCTTTCGTTCCCGGTTTTGTTCCTGGGTTCTTTGCCTGAACATACTCCCGCTCTTTACAGTCTGATGAATTACGCAGATCTTACACTGGGTACCTGGTATCCGATGGGAGGAATGTATAGAATCGTTGAAGCAATGAAAGCGGTCGCGGAGGAGCAGGGAGCTCAATTTGTTTTCAACACAGAAGCCAGGAAAATAAATATTGAAAATGGATCGGTAAAATCAGTAATCGCGTCTGATGGTAAAGAATTCTTTGCAGACGTTGTTATTGGTGGGGCAGATTATCATTTTATCGAAACGCAATTATTGCCAGAAAAAAGCCGTAGTTATAGTCGACAATACTGGGAAAGCAGGAAGATGGCCCCTTCATGCCTTCTGTACTATATAGGATTAAACAGGAAAGTTCCGGGTCTGCAGCATCATTCCCTTTTTTTTGATGCAGATTTTACTATACATGCACGGGACATTTATGAAAATCCATCGTGGCCGACACATCCGTTATTCTATGTAAGTAATGTCACAGCAACAGATCCGGAACAAGCGCCGGAAGGGTTTGATAATATTTTTATCCTGATTCCTGTGGCGGCCGGTTTAGATGGAGATGATATCACTTTGCGCGAAAAGTATTTCGATATAGTTTCTGAAAGATTTAAACATCACACCGGCTTTGATTTGAAAAATCACATCGTACTAAAGAAAACTTTTGGTCCTTCTGATTTCGTAAATGAATATCATGCTTATAAAGGAAACGCATATGGTCTTGCCAATACGTTAATGCAAACGGCAAACCTGAAGCCATCCTGTAGAAGTAAGAAAGTGAAAAATCTTTTTTATACCGGGCAGTTAACCGTACCAGGGCCGGGCGTGCCACCGGCATTGATCAGTGGAGAGATTGTAGCAAAAGAAGTAATCAGGTGTTTCGGTTAATTGAAAATGATAGCAACATTTCAGATCAGAATATTTAAGAATTATAATTAGCCATCTTTAAAAAAATTACTGCATGTCATTCCGGCTATTTGCTGAAACCTGTGAGCAATGCAGCAGGATTACTACGAAACGTTACAGCACTTCTTTTTCGGGAGCGATATTACTGCTGCATAAAGACATCAGGCAGCATGTGTATAACATCTATGGTTTTGTGCGATTTGCAGATGAGATAGTGGACACATTCCATGATCACAATAAAGCTGATTTACTCAGCAATTTTAAAACTGATACATTTAAAGCCATCGATGCGCATGTAAGTCTGAACCCGATTCTTCAGAGTTTTCAGAATACTGTACATGCTTTTAATATCTCCAATGATTTAATTGAGGCTTTCTTTAAAAGCATGGAATGGGATCTGGAGAAAAAAGTTTACGACGAGGCAGGGTTTCGCGAATATATTTTTGGCAGCGCTGAAGTAGTGGGATTAATGTGCCTGCATATTTTTTGTGGGGGAAAAACATGTTTGTATGAAAAACTGAAGCCTCATGCGCAATCGCTCGGAGCAGCTTTTCAGAAAGTTAATTTTCTCCGGGATATCAAATCCGACCAGGAGTACTTGAGCCGGCTATATTTTCCGGGAATCAATTTCAATACTTTTTCGGCGCATGATAAACAGCGGATTGAAAATGAGATCGCCGCAGACTTCAGACATGCATATGAAGGAATTATGCAACTTCCAGCCAATTCGAGATTTGGCGTATACCTGGCTTATAAATACTATCTGAGCCTGTTCAGAAAAATATGCAACTCAAAAGCATCTTCCGTGTTGCAGAAAAGAATCAGAATTCCTAATTATGCAAAGGCCTGGGTAGCAACCAAGGTGTTAATCAGAACACAACTGAATATTTTGTAAAAAAAATTATTCGCCTATCCGCAGGCGTTAGCCATTGTTTCCATAGGAACAGTTCTTCTCTCAAAAACATAACCTTTGTAACTGGCCCCGATCTGATCGAGGATGGGTTCAATATGTTCCACCTCGTTTACAGTAACGAGTTTTTGTCTGTATTCGCGGATATTCGGAAGTCCTCTCAGGTAATTACCATAATGCCTGCGCATTTCATTGATACCTGGAATGAGGCCTTTCCATTGAATACTTGCCATCAGGTGTTTTCGTATAACATCTACTCTTTCTTCAATTGATGGTGGTGCAAGATGTTCGCCTGTTTGCATGTAGTGTTTTATTTCACGGAAAATCCATGGATACCCGATTGCCGCACGGCCGATCATGATCCCATCAACACCGTATTTGTTTTTGTATTCAAGAGCTTTCTCTGGTGTATCAATATCACCGTTTCCAAAAATCGGAATGCTGATCCTCGGATTTGAACGAACGTTAGCAATATGGGACCAGTCTGCTTCTCCTTTATACAGTTGACTACGTGTTCTGCCATGTATAGCCAGAGCCTGAACGCCTGCATCCTGCAGCATTTCCGCAACCTCCATTATATTGATACTGTCGAAATCCCATCCCAATCGGGTCTTTACAGTCACCGGTAAAGAAGTTGACTTAACAACGGCTTTTGTGAGCTTTTTCATCAGATCGATATCTTTTAATACTGCTGCACCTGCGCCTTTCGTAACTACTTTCTTCACCGGGCAGCCGAAATTGATATCGACAAGATCCGGATGTACAGTCTCGACAATTTTGGCACTCATCGCCATAGCGTCTTCATCACCACCAAAAATCTGTATGCCGATGGGTCTTTCCTCTTCAAAAATGTCCAGCTTTTGTTTGCTTTTAATGGCATCGCGGATCAGGCCTTCACTGCTGATGAATTCCGTGTACATCAGGTCAGCGCCATTGCTTTTACATACCGCCCTGAATGGCGGATCACTCACATCTTCCATCGGTGCCAGCAGTAGCGGAAATGAGGGGAGATTTATATTACCAATTTTCACCATGATCAAACGGCAAAAATACAAACTTGGCAGCGTTCGGCATCCGTCTTAATTTAGCCCATAAAGCTGTTTCATGACTTATGATCTGAATTCCAGGCAAAATATTTCCTGGTTTGGTGCCTTCTTTATTTTGTTGGGATTGATGGGTGCGGGCCTGATTATCGGCAGTTTTGCGGGGTTTGGAATTTTTGCTGCGATGACCGGCAAAGGCCTGGGGCAGTTCGAAAAGGAAATGCAAAACCCTGCCAATCTCCAGGCCATCCGTATTGTACAACTGGTCAGCACTTTTTTTATGTTTTTTCTGCCCGCCTATCTCACAGCTTTGATCATCAACAGAAAGCCGGGAAAATTCCTCGGATTTAACTTTTATTTTTCGGCTAAACAATTTGCTGTTGTTATTGCCATCATGCTCGCCGCATTGCCGCTTGTCGGATCACTTGCTGAATTAAATAAGATAATTCCACTTCCGGCAAGTCTTGAAAAAACTTTCAAGGGACTGGAAGACGCATATTCCAAAACAGTATTGGTATTGTCCAAGATCACAGGCTTCGCAGATTATATTTATGCTTTGATTGTAATGGGTTTAGCTCCTGCGATTTTTGAAGAAGTTTTTTTTCGCGGAGGCATGCAGAACATTTTAACCCGCTGGATGAAAAATCCGCTAATGGCAATTATTATCACGAGCATACTTTTCAGTTTGATACATGGATCATGGTATGGATTTCTTCCTCGTATTGCATTGGGAATTATTCTCGGATTGCTTTACCAGTATAGTGGAAGTCTTTGGATAGCGATACTCGCGCATTTTTTCCATAACGGTCTTATTGTAACACAGATTTACTACCTGACGGTGAAAGGAAAACCGATTGAGGACTCGATGAATGAAACGATGCCGCTTTGGTGGGGGATCATCGGATTGGTTGTCCTGTGGGCGTTGTTCATCGTATTCCGAAAAAATGCCGAAAAGGAAAGAAAAGAGAAATTCCCTCCCGAGGATCGGGCAGTTGAAGAAAAATGGATGGCGTGATGGAGAATTGGTATAAAATACTTTCGACAACGGAAGCATATAAAGCAGAGATTATCAAAAATTTGCTGGAGGAAAATAACATTGAAGTGATACTGCTGAACAAGCAGGATTCGAGTTATGTTTTCCTGGGAGATATCGAAATATATGTTCCTGTTCATTTAAAAAATCTCGCCACAGATCTTATCAATGGAGCGATAACCAATTAGGATAACCGAAAAAATAGCTGATGGCAATAAACTGGCCCGTTTTCAGAACAAGGGCATTAACCGCACTCATTTTTGTTGCAGTAATGCTCGCCGGTTTGCTTGTGAACGAGTGGACTTTCCTGCTGTTATTTTCTATCATTCATTTTGGTTGCTGGCGCGAATACCAAAGAATCGTCACCAGGATTAATCCTGAATATGGCGAAATCACTCCTTTTCACAGTTATGGTGTGATGATCGCGGGTTGGTGTATGATGCTTTTTGCAACAGGGCATTCACTTACAGTGGGCCCGATCAGTATTGCATCTATCGGCTTTTGGGTCGGATTACTTTCAGCATTCGTATTACCGATTGTTGAAATGCTTTTTGCAAGAAAAATTGACCTGAGAAACATTGGGCTCTCATTTCTGGGGCTGATCTATATCTCGTTAAGTCTCGCGCTTCTCGTACACCTGCGCAGCGGCCGGCCATGGCTAACAGATCTTAAAGATTTCAGCTTCTTCAACGGACTTACTACGTCGATTGCGAAAATCACCGGCTTCGTACTGCCACTGATTATTATTGCTTCGCTCTGGATCAACGATACGATGGCTTATATCGTTGGATCACTGATCGGCAAAACTCCACTTACAAAAATTTCTCCTAAAAAAACCTGGGAAGGCACGCTTGGTGGAATTATTCTTTGTGTTGTTGCCGTCACGTTGTTTGGTATCTATGTTCTGAAAGCCGAACCCGGGCCTTTTCTTGCCATTTCATCAATAACAGCTATAGCAGGTACCTTCGGTGATTTACTTGAAAGTAAGCTCAAACGCATGGCGGGCATAAAAGATAGTGGGCAGATTATGCCTGGCCACGGAGGTTTTCTTGATCGTTTTGACTCTCTGCTTGTGGCTGTACCTTTCAACTGGATTTTCTGTATCTTGTTTATGCGCTGATGCCAGTCCTGTAACGTTAAACACTAAACGAAAAGCGTCGGTTGCAACTGATGATTGCCAATGAGCTGCTATGGCTCATTCAACCTTAATTTGCACATATGACATTGATTATTGTTCTTGCTTGTATACTCGCCCTGGTGTTACTGATCACCTGGGGAAAATTCAACGCTTTTCTCGCTTTCCTGATCATTTCGATTATTACAGGCTTATTGCTGGGCATTCCGCTTTCAAAAGTTACACTATCAGTTCAGAAAGGAATCGGAGATACCCTGGGATCTTTAGTAATTGTGATTGCGCTTGGTGCTATGCTGGGAAAACTTGTAGCCGAAACCGGAGCTGCGCAAAAAATTACGCAGTCATTAATTAAAGCATTCGGAACAAAAAATATTCAGTGGGCACTAATGATCACAGGCTTTGTTGTGGGTATCCCTTTGTTTTATAATGTGGGATTTGTATTGCTCGTACCACTGATTTTTTCCGTCACTTACCAGCTGAAACTTCCTGCAGTGTATGTTGGCGTACCTATGCTGGCCGCTTTGTCCGTTACTCACGGATTTCTTCCTCCACATCCTTCCCCTTCAGCATTGGTGGGTCAGTTCAAAGCAAATATGGGATTGACATTACTGTATGGGTTTATCCTTGCTGTACCTGCCATTATTCTTGCAGGACCGGTCTTCGCGAAAACATTGAAGAAGATTGATGCAAAACCTATCGCAACATTTCAGCCAAAACTTCGTCCTGAATCTGAATTGCCTGGTCTCGGAGTAAGTTTGCTCGCATCATTGCTACCTGTTTTTCTGCTTGCATTTACAACACTTTTACCGGTTATTTTCCCTCCGTCTCCGTCGATGGCAGGTTTTTTCACATTCATTTCTGAGCCTTCGATCGTCATGTTGCTGGCATTACTTTTTGCAACATTCACTCTTGGAACAGGAAGTGGTCTGAAAGTGGGTAAGATCATGGATGTTTATGTGGAAGCAGTAAAAGATGTTTCCATCATATTGCTGATTGTTTCCGGGGCAGGTGCGCTTAAGCAGGTGTTTACAGATAGCGGAGTAAGTGCACAGATTGCGGTTATGCTGCAGGGTTGGTCGATTCATCCACTTATACTGGGCTGGATGATTGCGGCTGTAATACGTGTCGCCATGGGATCTGCAACAGTAGCAGGTTTAACAACGGCAGGTATTATTGCACCCGTCATCGGTCAGACAGGTGTGGACCCAAACCTGATGGTACTTTCCATAGGTGCAGGAAGCCTGATGTTCTCACATGTTAACGATTCCGGTTTCTGGATGTTCAAAGAGTATTTCAATCTCAGTATAAAAGACACCATCAGGTCCTGGAGCATAATGGAAACCATCGTTGCGGTAGTTGGTTTGATCGGCGTACTGATCCTCGACAGGTTTGTGTAACTTGGGCGCTAAAATTCTGAATGATGAGTGCTGAACAAAATCTTGCAAAACTCAACGTTGAACTACCTGTAATTCCCAAACCGAAAGCCATTTATAAACCCTGCCTTATCGATGGAAAATATCTTTATGTTTCCGGGCACGTGCCAATTAATCCTGATGGTTCCAGAATACAGGGAAAAGTTGGCGCCGATATGGATGCGGATAGCGCAAGAAAAGTAGCGAGACATGTAGGTATGTGTATTCTTGCAAGTATTAAAAACCAGCTGGGCAGTCTTGATAAGGTAAAACGTGTGATAAAAATTCTTGGAATGGTGAATGCTGTTCCCGACTTCACTTTACATCCGCACGTGATCAATGGCTGCAGCGAATTATTTGTCGAGATCTGGGGTGAAGATAATGGCGTTGGTGTAAGAAGCGCTGTTGGCATGGGCTCACTTCCTGACGGTATTCCTGTTGAGATTGAAGGGCTTTTTGAATTACATGATTGAACTTCTTTTCGATCCTCATTTAATAATTTCTCAACTTCCGAGATGAATTACAAAATATCAGAACCTGATAAAATTGATTCACCCGCACTCGTAGTATTTCCTGAATTGGTAAAAAAAAATATTGAGCACCTGGTATCAATGGCTGATGATGTGAGCCGTTTACGTCCGCACATAAAAACCCATAAGACCGCCGAGGGAATTCAGCTGATGATGAAAGCAGGTATCAGTAAGTTCAAATGTGCAACTATTGCAGAAGCTGAACTCCTCGGATTGAATAATGCTCCCGATGTTGTACTCGCATATCAACCCGGTGGTCCAAAGCTGAAGAGATTTCTTGAGCTGATTAAAAAGTATCCCGGTACAGAATGGGCCTGTCTCACAGACAACATTCTATCTGCTTCTGCAATGAGTGATGCGTTCGCTGAAGCCGGCCTGAAAATTTCTGTTTATATCGATCTCAATACCGGAATGAACAGATCGGGAATTGTACCGGGGGCTGAAGTAATTGAATTATATGGGTCCATCAGTAAAATGAAGGGTATTGTTCCGAAAGGACTTCATGCATATGATGGTCATCAGCGAAATCCTGATTTTGCGAAAAGAAAAGAGGAGACGAAGACATCTTTTGAAGCTGTATATGTTATGCAGGAGGTATTGAAATCAAAAGGATTTTCTGAGCCTGTGATTATTGCCGGAGGCTCTCCCACCTTTCCTGTTCATATCAAAAGTGAAAAAATTGAATGCAGCCCGGGTACATGCATATTCTGGGATAAGGGCTACAGCGATCTCTGTGCAGAACAACCCTTTACTCCTGCTGCAGTACTGCTTACGCGTGTAATATCCCTGCCCACACCGGAACGTATAACGCTTGATCTTGGTCATAAATCAGTAGCTCCTGAAAATGAAATCGGCAGGCGTGTGTATTTCCCAGGCGCTTCCGAACTCAAGCCTGTTGCGCAGAGTGAAGAACACCTGGTAATGGAAACTGCCGCCGGTCATGGTTTCAAAATCGGAGATCTGCTGATCGGCATTCCATTTCATATTTGTCCGACTGTTTCCATGTACGATCGAATGACTACCGTTGAAGATGGAAAAGTAACAGGCGAATGGCGGGTGACAGCAAGGGATCGTAAAATAACCATCTGAAATTTTTCTTACCGATTCAGTATTATGTTGAACATTGATATCCATCTCGACCTTTCCATGAATGCTATGGAATGGAACAGGGATTTACGGTTACCAGTAAACGTTATCAACAAAAGAGAAGCAGGAAAAACAGATTTACCTGGCAGGGCTAATTCAATGGTTTCATTCCCTGAATTAAAACGAGGAGACACCGCAATTGTAGTCGCAACCCAGATAGCCCGGTTTGTAGAAGAGGGAAGTGCAATTCCAGGATGGCATTCGCCTGAGCAGGCCTGGGCCCAGACGCAAGGTCAGCTGGCATGGTACAAAATGATGGAAGAAGAGGGAGAAATGTTCCAGGTAAAAAACCTGGATGACCTGAATGGCCATCTCAATCATTGGCAAAAAGATCAGGCAGAAAAAAAACCCATCGGATATATCCTGAGTCTCGAAGGCGCGGATTCTATACTCACACCGGAATATCTTGAAAGAGCATGGGCTTATGGCTTAAGGGCGATTGGTCCCGCACATTATGGACCTGGCCGGTATGCCAACGGCACCAACTCAACGGGAAAAATGAAAGCAAATGGAATTGCCTTGTTGCGCAAGATGGAAGAGTTGAATATCATTCTTGATACAACACATCTTTGTGATGATGCATTCTGGCAAGCACTGGAAAATTTCGATGGACATGTCTGGGCAAGTCATAATAACTGCCGGTCGATTGTTCATCACAATCGTCAGTACAGCGACGAACAAATAAAAGCACTGATCTCGCGTGGAGCCATTATCGGCGCAGCGATGGATGCCTGGATGATTGTTCCGGATTGGGAAAAAAATGTTTCAGATCCGTTCAAAATGAAATGCGGTATTGAAGCATTGCTGAATCACATTGATCATATCTGTCAGCTTGCCGGGAATACCGATCATATTTGCATCGGCTCAGACCTGGACGGTGGCTTTGGAAAGGAGCAGTCCCTGTTCGATATGGAAACCATTGCCGACCTCAGCAAGTTTCCGGAAATGATGTTCAAAAGAGGGTATTCTGAAGATTCCATCAAAGCTTTTATGCATGGCAATGTCTTGAGATTTCTCGGGAATGCCTGGCAATGACCGAATTAGCAAAGCCTATGGCATCATGCGCCGAATGCATTAATTTTGCCGACCAAGAACAATTATGACAATTCACAAAGAAGGATATTCTACCATCACCATCATCGGGGTGTTATTCATCATACTGAATTATTTTTCATTTTCATTTCTCAGCTATAATGTACCATGGCTCGCCTGGGTAATCTTTGTGATTACTTTTGGTTTTTTGCTTTTCATCATTTCATTTTTCAGATTACCATCAAGAAAAATGACTTATGGAGAAAAATCGGTAATTGCGCCTGCTGACGGGAAAGTGGTAGTAATAGAAGAAATGTATGACGAGGAATATTTCAAAACAAAACGTCTGCAGGTCAGTATATTCATGAGCCCGGCCAATGTGCATGTCAACCGCAATCCCATCAATGGCGATGTGTTGTACAGCCAGTACCACAAAGGGAAATACCTGGTAGCCTGGGATCCCAAATCGTCAACAGAGAACGAACGGCACAGTGTAGTTCTCCAGAATTCACATACGATTATTCTTGTAAAACAGATCGCTGGTGCCGTTGCGAGAAGGATAGTCAATTACCTGAAACCTGGTCAGAAGGTAGTTCAGAATGAAGAGCTCGGATTTATCAAATTCGGAAGTCGCGTTGATATTCTTTTGCCTGTAGGTTCAAAAGTGAATGTAAAAATTGGTGATATGGTTCAGGGTGGTGTAACCGTTATCAGCGATATCAGTTAATATCAGCCATTACAGATATTTCTTCAATTCTGAAAGATTGTCAATTGTGTAGGTTGGTTTAATGGTACCTGTGGCAGGCACGGCAGGATTGAAATACACAGAATCCATTCCTGCTCCGATGGCTCCGATTATATCTGCATCAAGTGTATCACCTACCATCAGACTTTGGTGTGAAAGTACACCAGCTTTCTCGAGCGCATAATCGAAAATAGCTTTATGTGGTTTCATTATTCCCGCATTTTCTGAGGTGATCACATGGGTAAAATAATGAGCGATCCCACTGTTGTTTATTTTTTCATGCTGTGTTTTTTCAAATCCGTTTGTGATCAGGTGAAGTACATATTTTTTCCCCGTGAGATAATCCAGTATCTCAACGGTGTCCGAAAAAAGATTTTTTTTTGTAGGTAGAATTTCGAGGTAACGTTCACTTATCCTCCTTGCCAGCGGTTCGTCCATGATCTTGAAATCAAGAAGGGTGCGCCACATTCTTTTCCATCGCAGTTCTTCGCGGGTAATAAAACCCTTCCGGAACCTGTCCCAGAATATTTCGTTGTGATGGTGATATGTACTGATGAAAATTTCGGTATCAGCAACGCCATAGGCGGGTAATGCCAGTTCCTGGTAAATATCACGGAGTGTCTCACGGGAATTTGTTTCAAAATCCCAGAGCGTATGATCGAGATCAAAAAATATATGTTCGTATTTGCGCATTGGCGCAGCATTTTAATTGTATTTGCAAACTTAGCATAGCTTTACGGATTACCTGAAAATTTTGAACAGATGAATGTTGTTATCACGGGTGCAAGCAGAGGAATCGGGCGCGCAATCACAGAAATTTTTGCAAAAAAGAATAATCATCTGATAATCACCTCAAGGTCATTGACCAAACAATTCTGGCCCCATGAACTTGAGAAAAACACTGGCTGCCATATATCTGTATTTGATGCCGACCTTTCTGTAAAAGCAGAAGTGATGGCCTTTGCATCTTTTGTAAAACAACAATCAGATCAGATCGATGTTCTTGTCAATAATGCAGGTTTTTTTGAACCGGGATCCGTGCTTGAAGAAGAAGATGGAGTGTTGGAACGAACATTGCGCATCAATCTCTATTCTGCATATCATCTTACAAGGGCCCTGGTACCTGAAATGAAAAAACGAAAACAGGGGTTCATTTTCAATATCTGTTCTATTGCAGCTTTGGGTGCTTATCCTAATGGCGGATCTTATAGTATCAGTAAATGGGCACTACTAGGCTTCAACAATAATCTGAGAGAAGAACTGAAGAAATCCGGCATCCGAGTCACTGCAATACATCCCGGAGCTACATTAACTGATTCATGGAAAGGAGCTGGAGTTGATCCAAAAAGAATCATGGAAGCAGAGGATATCGCAAAGCTTATTGAAAATGCTACTACGCTTTCTCCACAGGCCTGTGTCGAAGAGATAATCGTTCGTCCGCAATTGGGAGACCTCTGATAAATTAATCTTCATTGTATCGGTCAATTGTTAAAGATTCAGGTATAATTTAACAATTGAATTTTTATCTGTCGCCTCGTTCTGTTCGGGAGATAAAAAATGCTGCTTTATCTTTGTTTGAGCCTGAAGAATTAACCGGGTTGGGTTTTATCATGCGTTATTTTCTACAGCTGGTATTCTTAGTAACATGTCTTTTTTACGGTCGTTCCGTTGGTGCTCAAACAAAATTCAGGGTTATTGCCGACAAGAATATTGTTGCCATCGACGATTATATCCGGGTTCAGTTTCACCTGGATAATGCAGAAGACGTAACTTCTTTTACTCCTCCTGTTTTCAATGATTTTATCAAGGTTCAGGGGCCTGAACAAATTACAGGTCAGCTTACCATCAACGGCGCAGTCAATCATTATACTTCATTCGGATATATTTTAAAGCCGGTAAAGAAGGGCCGGTTTATGCTCCCACCGGCAAAAGCTGTTGTCGACGGAAAATTATTTCAATCGCCATCTTTAAGTATTGTCGTCAATGATCATGGAGCTCCTAAAATTTCTGTTGATACAGAAGATGAAAATGTATCTCTGGATGAATTTATCCTCAGGAAAAATGAAACCGCAAAAAAGAAAATCCAGGAGAATGTTTTTGTAAAACTTGATGTAAATAAGAAATCGGTGTTTGTCGGCGAACCGATAGTTGCCACCTATAAACTGTATACCCGCTTAAATTCGGAATCAAGGATCACCCGGAGACCATCCCTTAATGGATTCAGTGTGGTGGATATGATTGATCCTGAATCAAGAGATGTGTATAATGAAACCTGGCATGGGAAAGAATACAACGTCTATATCCTTCGAAAAGCACAACTGTTCCCCTTGCAGGAAGGAGAATTTGAGCTCGAATCGATGGATGTTGAGAATACCGTGAGTTTTATCCGGGAAGATTTTGCCGGTGATGAAAAGACGATCTGGAGAAAATTGAAAACAGTCGGGGAGGAGGGAATCAGTCCTGAAGCCTGGACGAGAGAAACGGTAAGTCTTTCTTCGCTGCCGGTTACAATAAATGTAAAACCACTTCCGCCGGTTACTACGGGCAATAACTTTAATGGAGCAGTAGGTGTTTTCAGAATAGATGCAGAAATACCTGAGCAAAAAATCCATGAAGGTGATGTGGTGAATCTGCAACTAACGGTAAACGGTAGCGGTAATTTGCCATTGCTGGGAAGTCCGGAAATTAACTGGCCGGAAAATATCGAAACCTATGATGTAAAGATCCGCGAACAGGTAGATTACTCTTCCACGCCGGTGTCAGGGAAAAAGATTTTCACCATTCCTTTTTCTCCAACAAAAATGGGGAGGCTCGACCTCCCACCCATTTCACTGACGAGCTTTAATCCGGCAACTGCAGCTTATGCAACAAGTGCCAGTAAACCGATCAGCATCGTTGTCCTTCCGCCTGCAAAGAAACCTGCAAAAAAACCTGAGGCAGTGAAAAGAGTTTTGCAGTCTGAAAAACCTGTTCCTGCAAGCTGGATTGCAGTTACTGTATTTGTAGCCCTTGCACTTATCTTCATTGTGTTCAGACTTTACCAAAGAAGGAAAGCTCCTATTATGCCTTTCCCTGAAAAAGCTTTAAACGAAGTTCCCACTGCCCTTGCTCCAGTCATCGTCCCGCAGCGAATTTTTGTTTCCCCGGACGATGCAAGACCTTTCCTTGAAAATGGAGAGTCGTCAGATTTTTACCGAACGCTCGATCGATCCATCCGGAGAATGCTTAATGAACAATTCGCTATCAGCAGACTTGAAAGCCCGGAACAGATAGAACGCAAATTATTAAAGCTCGACGTGTCGGCAAATGACGCTGCAGACCTGAGACATATTCTTGAAGATTGTGAAATCAGTAGTTATTCTCCGGTTGTTCTCGACGAGAAAATGAAAGATGATTTTGACAGAGCAGCAGATCTGATGAAAAAACTCCAGGAAAAAGATCCGGTCAGTCGGTGAATTTATAACCTACGCTGCGAACGGAATGAAAATATCTTGGCTCACGACTATCTGCTTCAAAATATTTCCTGAAATTCAGAATGAAATTATCAATCGTTCTGGTGGTCGGAAAAACCTGGTAGCCCCAGACCGCCTGTAATATTCTTTCGCGCGACACTACCTCATTTTTATTTTCGATCAGGAGCTTCAGCAGCATCACTTCCTTCCTGCTCAGCGGGATTGTTTCATCACGACCATTTTTTGCTTCCTGTGCCCGGAAATTGATAACGTTGCCACCAAATTGGTAAAGGTCCTCGACATTTGTCTTCTCCTGCAGCTGTTTGTTTTTGTTGATGAGCTTTTCAACTCTCAACAACAGTTCTTCGAGGTTAAACGGTTTGGTCATATAATCATCTGCACCTTTCTTCAACCCCATCACTCTGTCGGCACTTGTACTCTTTGCACTCAGCATCAGGATGGGCACCTGCATATTTTTTATGCGGATATTTTCGCAGACGCTTATACCATCAATCTCAGGCAACATAATATCCAGGATGATGAGGTCAAAATATTCCTGGTCTACTTTTTTTAACGCTGCAGGCCCGTCAGAAGCACAACTGACCTCGTAGTTCTCCAGTTCAAGATTCAGCTTCAATGCCTCCTGAAGATTTTCTTCGTCCTCCACTAAAAGTATACTTGCTTTTTTCTTAGCGTTCATGATTTATCTCGGGTATTTCGATAACAAAAACAACACCGGAAGGTTGATTATCGCGTACATAGATACTTCCTCCATGGTCCTCAATAATCTTTCTTGTCAGGTATAAACCAAGACCGGTACCTTTTGTATTCCTGGTGTTCTCATTACCAATTCGATAGAATTTATCAAATATTTTCTTTTTTTCGGCATCGGGAATACCACTGCCGGTATCAGCAACTTCAATGACGCAATTATTTCCATTCCTTGCTGTACGAATCTCTACTGCAGCTGCAGGTTGAGAGTATTTGAGTGCATTTTCCAGGAGGTTGTTGATAGCGAGCCTTAGCATCAGGCTGTCGCCACTTACATACAGCTCCTCATTCATTACTTTCCGGATATCCCTTTTTTGAAAACGACGGGCAAATTCTCCGGCCGATTCATTGACTACATCATTTAAAGAGAGTTTTTCACTGGTCAGCTGAAAAGAGCCCGCTTCAAGTTGTGAACTCAGCAAAATATTATTACAAAGATCGTTCAATCGGTTCGTCTCTTCCAGGGTCTTGCCGATGATATTATCAACTTGAGTGGTATCGAGACGGTGACGCCTGAGCGTTTCGAGATTGAGTTTCGTGACGGCGATGGGCGTCTTCAATTCATGTGTCACCGCCATCATAAAGTTCTGCTGCTGGGCATTCAGTGTGATCTGTTTTTTTACCGAACGATATACAAATATTGCAGCAACGATTGTGACGGCCAGGAACGTAATACCCTCGCTGGCGAATTGTGCAATTTTTCTGGAACGCTGACTGAGGAGATTATCCAGCTGCTGCCGATAATCGTTTGCGGATGGATTCAGCATTCCTTCTTTGATGGCGAAATTTGCCTCATTCAGGTTCCATAATTCAATATACCACCATGCCAGCGCTGCTACGATATAGCACAACAGAAACCAGTAAACGACGGTAGTTACAGCAAGGCGCTTCTTTTTATATATCCCGAACATCAGGATTTTGCTTTTTCAACCCGGAGCCCGACATTTAGTACATGTGGCAACGGATTTTCACGCATGATATGTTCCAGCTTCATGGAATACCTGCCCGCACGTCTGAATTTGACGGGCTGATTATAAAATAAAATGCGGTGCTCATAAATGTCATCCATCCCTGAGCCCGTCCATTTATTCTGATTGGTCAGTGGGAAGTCAAATTGTTCTGCCATCAAAGTACTATCGCCCGGAACCTGGCTGGTTGCCTTAACCCAAATATTATTCCATCCGAATGCATCGGTATGTCGAAAAACAAAAAAGATATTATAGCTCGCTGTTGTGTCT
The DNA here is from genome assembly GCA_029269725.1 of Pollutibacter soli. Taxonomy (GTDB): domain Bacteria; phylum Bacteroidota; class Bacteroidia; order Chitinophagales; family Chitinophagaceae; genus Pollutibacter; species Pollutibacter soli. The sequence goes on from JARJHS010000002.1 coordinate 675,435, forward strand.
GTAATATCAAAACTGATTTCAGGTTTGAAGTCAGCGTTCCATTGATGGCCCGGAACAAAAACATTCTTTTCAAAAATTTCAACGGAATTGCACCCGAAGCAGCTCAGCAGGATAAGAGCGGTTAAAATCTGAAATTTCAAGATGATGGATTTATTGCAATATTACTACAGGAACAGCTTACCGCCATGGTTGGTCACAATACATTCAATACCTGTTCTTTGGCTTTCTCCAGTTCATCCTTCATCAGTACTACTGATTTCTGGATTTCGGAATCGTATGCCTTCGCACCTGTCGTATTGATCTCACGGCCGATCTCCTGCAAAATGAATGAAAGCTTTTTCCCTTTCACATCTTCATTTTCAGCCAGCAACGTTTTAAAATAGTCGCAGTGATTTTTCAGTCTCACCTGCTCTTCAGAAATATCGATTTTTTCTATGTAATAAATCATCTCCTGTTCAAGCCTGTTCGAATCTGTTTTCTCTGCTCCCACATGTTCGTCAAGAAGTTTAAGAATGTTCTCCCTGATCTTCTGCCTGCGCTGGGGCTCCTGCCGGATGACTTCTTCCTGTTGAATGCCAATATTTTGAATTCTTAACGAAAGATCTTTTTCAAGTGCTTCGCCCTCGATCACCCTGTGTTGATTGATCGCTTCCAATGCCTGGTCTAATACAGTCCTAAACTCCGCCCACTCTTTTTCATTGAAAACATCCGTCGACGGAGTGATCACTTCAGGAAGTTTTAAAATCGATGCGAGCAGCTGCGAAGAATCGAGTTTAAGTTCGTCTGACAGCTCCTGCAGAGGTTTAAAATAGGACCTGGCAAGATCCATATTGATAGAAACTGGTTTGACCGCTCCGTTCTGCTTCAGAGAAATAATACACTCAATACTGCCCCGCACCAGTTTTTCTGAAATGACATTTCGGATATCGAATTCGTAGGGCTTTAGAAGTTGAGGAAGCTTGAGGAGCATCTCGAACTGCTTACCATTGAGTGATCTTATTTCGATGAGAAATACTTTGTCTCCTACCTGCTGTTCTGCCCTACCATAACCCGTCATTGATTTTAACATATGTTCCTTAAGTTTTTTTGCAAAGTAAGTGAAATAGCCCGCCTTATCTACTTTCCTTTATTTCCGGCCGGCGGTTTCTGATTCCATATTTCTCTTCCGGCCCGCCTTCATTTTCTTCCTGAAATAAAATCTTTGATGAGTCCTGTGCTGAACTTATACCACAAAAAATTCTAAAGCTCTGCGATAAAAAAATCTGGTACAGATTCATCAAATAAAATTTGAACGATTTGACGTATTTAATCAAATCTAGTACCAGTCAGTGTTTCAGGGCAATGGAAGAAATTTTTATTCAGAAATTTTTTGGATGAAGAGTTGATGGCTGATAGACAATCCGGAAGGAAACTTAACCGGTATAAAAAAAATAAAGCCCAGTTTTTGACTGAGCTTTGTTATATGAATGGGTTAGTAAGTAGTGGGAAATAAAAATTTCCCTCCACAATATTAAAAATAAATTTTTCTATTCAGAAAAATATTTTAATAAATTTTATGCACATTTTTTTTTGAGGTGTGAATTTCGGACGATCGATTGCATAAGGAAGAACATTCTGAAGTGTCAGAATTCATTACCTTCTTTTTCTTTCTTCGCATGAAATGCAATAACGATTAATTGGAAAGAATTTGATTTCCATTTAAAATGGTCATCCTCATTTTTTGAAAGAGAGCAAACCTAACTTTGTCAACTCAAAAAGTAACGCATGAAATTTCCTACTCCAGTTCCAGTAAGTGATATCGCCAGATTGATAGGGGCCGAATTGAAAGGCAATACAACAGGTCTGGTTACAGGAATAAATGAAATTCATAAAGTAGAACAAGGAGATCTCGCATTCGTTGATCATCCGAAGTACTATACAAAATGCATTCAGTCTGCTGCGACATTTATCATCATCAATACGGTAACTGATTTTCCCGAGGGAAAAGCTTTATTGGTTGTTGATAAACCATTCGAAGCTTATCTTACCATCGTAAAACATTTCAGACCGTTTACTCCTCTTACCACACCGGTTAGTCCAGATCTTACAAAAGGTGAAGGAACAGTAATTTATCCGGGTGCAGTGATTGGCAACAATGTGAAAATCGGTTCAGATTGTATCATTCATCCGCAGGTTACTATTCTTGATCATACCATCATTGGTGACCGGGTGGTTATTCAGGCCGGTACTGTTATTGGCTCAGATGCATTTTATTATAACACTGATAAGAAGCGGGAGGTATGGTATAAAAAAATGCTGAGCTGCGGCGATGTGGTCATTGAAGATGATGTGGAGATCGGTGCTTCATGTACTATCGACAGAGGTGTGACCAACAGCACGGTCATTGGTCGGGGTACCAGGATTGATAATATGGTACACATTGGTCATGATACAGTGATCGGAAAAAATTGTCTTATCGCTGCACAGGTGGGTATAGCGGGCGCGGTTAACATCGAGGATGGGGTAGTCATCTGGGGGCAGGTGGGTATCAGCAAGACACTCACGATCGGAAAGAATGCTGTTCTTATGGCACAATCCGGAGTACCATCTTCTTTGCCCGGTGATAAAGTTTATTTTGGATACCCGGCAGAAGATGCCATCACCAAAAAAAGAGAGCTGGTCTGGATCAAACGAATTCCTGAGATATGGGAAAAATTAAAAAAACTGGAAAGATAATTTCCAGTTTTCTTTTTTAGATACCTGCTCCCGCAGATAGAATAAATCTGATATTATTTCGGCTCGTAGTTGTACGGAAGAAAATCAGCGAGCTTCTCCCAGCTCCAGTAACCTAAGGATAGCAGATCTTTCTGATCATAGAAATATCCATTTTCTTCGATCACGATCGCATCAGCAAAATCAACTACAGAAATCTGTATGGTTGTACCTGCAGCAAGTTTATTTACGACCAGGTATTTTGCTTCCGGTTTTTCTTCGCTGTAGACGACTCTCAATTTTCCTGGAAAACGAAGTTCCACGTCCCTGTTGTCCATTACTTCATATACGGCAGAATCATAAGGATTGAGCAGAGGACGAGGCTTTTCATTCCCTGCGCGGATGAGCTCTAATTTATAGCCATTTTCTTTAAGGGTGCTATCATAATAACAACGCATGAAATGCAGTACCGAACCATAATAGGCTTTCTCACGATTCTTCTCCCAGGTAGTGCTGTCCTCCTCACTTCCCTTCATTTCCTCAAAAAATGGAAAGCCTGTGGTTTGAGTAAGTCCCGAACCATACTCGTGAATAAACGAATCAAGCTGGTACCTGATGGTATATCCTAAAGCACTATTGATGATCCTGATCTCTTCTTTCGAACTCACTTTTAAACGGTTTTTTTTCTTGCTGAAGAAAAACCGGAGTGATTCCGGATTTTCAATTTTACAGCTCGCGCTGTTCTCGGTCAAACCTAAAAACTGCTCCCTGAAAAAATCGCCGTATTTCACCCAGCCGTCCTTTACCTCATTGGTAACGGTAATGGATACTTCTTCGAGGCTCTTATCTTTTTGCTTAAGCTCAATCACCAGGTTTTTTACATTTTCTGTAGAAGAGTTGATACGTTGACTTATCGTTTCATATCCACTGAATGAAACCACCAGGTCGTATCCTCCATTGGGTAAATAAAGCGTAAATATTCCCTCTGCATTGGTTGCCGTTCCGAAAGTGGTATTCTGGCAAAATACAGACGCACCCTGTAATGTTGCGCCGGTTGATTTGTCTACAACTTTCCCTGTAGCAACGAATGATTGTCCGACGACCGTGGTGACTACGCTCCAGCTGATCAGTGTCAATATTATTTTGAATCGCATATACAGAAAATAACCCTTCATGCCCGCAAATATTGCTCTACCTGGTCATTTTAACCAAATATTCACTGCAATACTGACTGATGGATTCTGAGAGAGGTTTGAACTCAAAACCAGGTAAATATTTTTTGATTTTTTCTGAGCTGAAATTAACATGAAGTTGTGCTATTTCAGCAGTCTCGCGGGTGAGTAATGGGTCTTTACCGGTGAATAATTTTTTTATTGCTTCGAGTCTCCATACAATGCCTGCAAGAAATTTATTAGCCCGAAGACGTGGTGGGCGCTTTTTAAAAGCGGAAGCCATCGTATCGAAGAGAGATTTATACGACCTGTTTTCAGCAGATAAAATAAATCTTTCGCCCGAGATATCACTTTTCATCAGCAGGTACATCGCCCTTGCCACATCGGCTGCATCAACAAATCCTCCGGATCCATCACTGTACCAGGGAAATTCATCATAGGCATTTTTAAATGTTGCTGCAGATCCTTTGTCCCATCCTGCAAATCCTAATATTACTGTCGGGTTCACGATGGCGGCTTCAAGTCCCTCACCAACCCCGCGCCATACTTCGAGCTCAGCAAGATATTTTGATTGACCGTATGCTGACAGCCCCGACTCCTCTTCCCACTTTACCTCTTCCGTCACCGTCATGTAATCACGCTTTCTTCCGAGTGCCGATACTGAACTGACATGAATCATTTTTCTGACACCGGCACTGAGTGCAGCATTTACAATATTTGCAGTACACTCCACATTGGTCTTCAATAACTCTTTCTTACGCGATGGATTAAACGAAACAAGGCCTGCGCAGTGATAGATTTCTGCTATGCCCTGCATACAATCTTCGACAAATAAAACATCTTCAAGTTCTCCCTGTACCCAGTCCACATTTGCATCCTTCGGAATATCAAGCCACTCGGGAATTTTATTCCGATAGATCGCCCTGATAGGTTGGCCTTTGCCGGCAAGTTCCTTCAGGAGGTAGCTACCAAGTAAGCCTGTACCACCTGTGACCAGAATTATTTCATCAATATTATTTGACATCCCTCCTGATTGGAATTGAATTGCTGAATATACTTTTAGTTGCCGTAATCATAATATCCTTTGCCAGTCTTTTTGCCGAGCTCACCCTTTTCTACTTTTTCAATTTGTAGAGCGGAAGGCTTAAACCGTATTGCCTGATCGAAAGAATTATAAAGCGATATCGTAACAGCGAGATTGACATCATTACCAATAAAATCCATCAGTTTGAAAGGGCCCATTTTAAATCCTGAAGATTCCATCAGAGCATCCAGCCGGGACATCGATACTGATTGGTCTTCTACAAGCTTCAATGATTCTAAATAGAAATGCCTGGCAACCCTATTGACAATAAATCCCGGCGCGTCTTTACATACTACCGGCGTTTTTTTTATATCGATAATGAATGAAACTGCCTGTTCAATGATTTCGGGTTTTGTTTTTTCTGTTCTGACCACCTCTACAAGTTTCATCACCGGAGCAGGATTGAAAAAATGCAGTCCGCAAAATCTTTCGGGCATATTCGTAGCACCTGCAATGGAAGTGACAGACAGTGAAGAAGTATTACTCGCAAAAATTGTTTCAGTTGAGTTTATGGAAGTCAGCGTTCGGAAAAGCTGTGTCTTGATTTCCATTACTTCAGCAACAGCTTCAATGACCAGATCAGATCTGCATTCGTTGATGTCATTTGTAAAACGAATACCTGCAAATGCTTTTTCCTTTTGTTCGAAAGATATTTTTCCTTTCTCCACCATTACATTCAACTGTTTTTGAATGGACTGGCGTGCTTTTTCAAGAACGGCGCTGTTGATATCAAATAATATTGTCGTATAACCACAAACCGCGATTGCCTGCGCAATCCCACTGCCCATCGTACCTACACCACATATGGCTACTGATCGGATTTGCATAGGTATATTTTAATCGACCGGTTGATTGTGGAATAACTAACTCAGTTGGCGGCAGTAAACTGTCGGAGAAAACGAACATCATTTTCGCTGAACAGGCGAATGTCAGTAATTCCGTATTTAAGAAGTGCGGGTCTTTCAATGCCCATTCCAAAAGCGAAACCTGAATATTTTTCGGGATCGATATTACAGTTTTCAAGCACTTTCGGGTGAACCATTCCGCAACCCAATATTTCCAGCCATCCGGTGCGTTTACAAACAGCGCATCCTTCGCCACCGCAGAGAAGACAACTGATATCCATTTCTGCACTCGGCTCGGTGAACGGGAAATAGCTTGGCCGGAACCTGATCCTGATGTCTTCACCAAACATTTCCTTCACAAAGAAGTAAAGGGTTTGTTTCAGATCGGCGAATGAAACCTCTTCTGCGATGTATAAACCTTCGACCTGGTGAAAGAAACAATGCGAGCGGGCGCTTACAGTTTCGTTTCTGTATACGCGACCAGGACAAATGATTCGTATAGGTAATTTCCCTTTTTCCATTTCCCTGATCTGTACATTGCTTGTATGCGTGCGCAATAGCCAGTCGGGATTTTTTGATAGATAAAATGTATCCTGCATATCACGGGCCGGATGATTTTCATCTAAATTCAATGCAGTGAAATTGTGCCAGTCGTCTTCGATTTCAGGACCTTCAGCAACAGCAAAACCAAGGCGTTGAAAAATACTCACTATGCGGTTGCGCATAAGCGTTATGGGGTGCCTGCTTCCAACCCCGATAGGGTCTCCGGGAAGACTATAATCCACCAATGGAACTGAACTTGGCTTTCCATTCGAAGAAAGTTCTTTTACTGCTTCATACTTTTCTTCTGCCAGCTGTTTAAATCCATTCAGGATGAGCCCAAACGATTTCCTGTTCTCGGCAGGAATATCTTTCATACTGCCCATCAGATTTTTAACAACACCTTTTGCCCCCAGGAACCGTATCCTGAAAGCTTCGAGTTTATCCGCATTGTCCAGCTCCGCAGCACTGATTTCTTTTTTATAATCTTCTATCTGTTGCAGAATATCTTCCATACGGCAAAGATAATGATTCGCTTCTTACAGCTGTTTTTACACAGCTGGGTACAACTTTTTGGGGTTTTTATGAATTGTATTAAGACTGAATGGTTTAGGTTTGTCTGAAAATTTCCGGATATGAGCGACCAGTTTAATATTACAGATTTTCTTTCACCATTAAATCTGGATGAGCTTTCGCACGATGAAGGATATATGGAGGGGCAGATTGGCCGGAACATCCGGGTTTACGACGAAGAATTCCCGGATCTTGAAGACGTCGATATTGTATTACTCGGTTGCGGAGAAGAGAGAGGAAGCAGTGCGGGCAGATTTGATAACGCAGCACCCAATGCCATCCGTCACCAGTTTTATTCTCTATACTACTGGCATCCCAATGTGAGACTCGCTGATGCAGGAAATATACGTACAGGTGCAACACTGAATGATACCTATGCTGCATTGAAGACCGTCACTGCCGAACTGATTTCAGCAGGTAAAACTGTTTTAATACTGGGTGGATCTCATGATCTTACATTGGCTCAGTACGATGCATACAGGTATCTCAACAGGATTATTGAAGTCACCGGCATTGATTCACTGATCAACCTGAAGATGGAGAGTCATCTGAAGAGCATGAACTTCCTTATGGAGATGCTTACCGGGGAACCGAATTATGTACGTCACTATAATCATATTGGTTTTCAAAGTTATTTTGTAAATCCGCAGATGCTGGAGACCATGGACAAACTCCGCTTTGATTGTTTCAGGGTGGGAGTGGTGAAGGAAAGTATCGAAGAAATGGAACCTGTCATCCGTAGTTCGCACATGGTGAGTTTTGATATTGCAGCTTTGCAGTATGCGTCGGCGTTATCGAATTATACTTCACCCAATGGATTATCCGGCGAAGAGGTTTGTACGTTATCAAGGTATGCGGGTATGAGTCCTCATCTCAGTACGATGGGATTTTTCGGGTATGCGGTTGAAAGTGATGTACAGCAATTGAGCGCTAAACAGATTGCACAGATGATGTGGTATTTTATTGATGGTCGTCACAAAGGAACTTCTGAATCACTATTAAGCGAAAGAGATAATTTCTTTGAATTCCATACCGCATTTGCTGAAGTTGATACTGTTTTTCTTCAAAGTAAAAAAACCGGGCGCTGGTGGATGCAGCTGCCTGATAAATCGTACATCGCCTGTTCCTACCAGGATTATATCCAGGCCAGCAGCAATGAAATTCCTGAACGCTGGTTGCGTGCACAGGAAAGGAGCTGAGCTGTTTTTAATAAAATCACCCTGAAAATTATGCAGTCAGAAAAGTTGTTGTTGTGTATTATATCGGCTTTTTCTGTTTGCATTTCAGTTTCCTGTTCTACTCAAAAAAATGTCGCTTCACCGGTAATTAAGCGATTGAATGATAGTTTGCTGAAATACGCACATACTGGTATTTATGTGTATGAGCCTGCTGCAGGGAAGGTCGTGATCGACTATCAATCCGACAAATATTTCACACCAGCGAGTAACACCAAAATCATCACCTGTTATGCGGCCATGAAGTATTTGGGTGATTCATTGATTGGCGCTACCTGGATCGATTTGGATACTGCAATAGTTATATATCCTCAGGGAGATCCGAGTTTTTTACATCCTGATTTTTCCGGGCAAGCCATAGTTGATTTTATAAAAGAGCAGCAAAAGCCGGTATATATTTCTGATATTTTCTGGAAGACAACTGCGCTGGGTAGTGGCTGGAGCTGGGATGATTACAGTGAAGATTATATGCCGGAGAGGAGCGCCTTCCCCGTATATGGTAACGTAATAAGGTGGCACCAGGCAGTATCAAAAAAAGAGAATCCATTAAGCGTTGCCGATAGCATCGATCGTTTTATTTATTCTGATCCGGAAATAAACTGGCCGGTTGAATTTGGAAGACCGGAACCCAAAGGAAAGTTTCAGGTAGAAAGAGATTGGCGCACAAATGCATTCACAATAAATGAGGGTGGTAATACGGAAACATATAAGGACGTCCCATTCATAACCCATGGAATTCATACTGCGCTGGAGTTGTTACAGGATTCAGTTCATAAGCCAGTTCATGTTTTTACTAAGGAGATTATAACGATCGGGGAGAACCTATTTCCTGTACCTATTCTTTCTGTAAAAAGAGATTCATTGCTGAAGCCGATGATGCATCGGAGCGATAATTTTTTTGCAGAGCAATTGTTGTTGATGATCTCATTGTATAGGATTGGAAACATGAATGAATCCGTTGCAATAAGCAGCATGCTGAAAAACGATCTGAAAGATTTTCCTCAGAAGCCCACCTGGGCCGACGGCAGTGGTTTGAGCAGGTTCAATCTTTTTTCGCCGCAGGATTTTGTTTGGATTCTTTCAAAAATGAAAAATGAATTTGGCATGGAAAGAATCAGAGGATTATTCCCAACAGCAGGAGAAGGCACCCTTCGCTATTACGATCGTGCATTAAAAAATAAATTGTTTGCTAAAACCGGCTCGCTGACCGGAGTGTTATCGCTGAGTGGATATCTCCAGACTGCATCAGGGAAAGAACTGGTGTTTTCTGTTCTGATCAATAATCACAGGCAAACGGCAGCATCGATCAGAACTACGATCAATGAAATGCTGTTAAACCTGTATAATAGTTATTAGCGCCTTCCAAAAATCCGATCGAAGAAATCCTGCGTGTAGTCGACATAGATCTGCTGACCATTGAGTGAAGTGTTGGGAAAGTTACATTCGCTCAACATGCGGATCATTTCAACCATTTCACCAGAAGTTAAAATAGTTCCCGATTTGATACTCCGTGCATAAGCCATTGAGCGATAAAGTTTTTCTCTTTTACCGCAACGTATATCGGGATTGAAATTTTTATATTCTTCAAGTATATGTTCAATGACGCCTGATTCTTCACCAGATGGTAAATCAGATGGCGTACCATGCATAATAAAAACCATCTTCCCGAATGGTTCAATATGATAACCGAGATTCGTAAGATCGGGTAATATTTCAGAAAAAACAGCAGCATCCCCGGGCGAGAACTCTATCGTAATTGGAAAGAGTAATTTCTGCGTGGTAATTGCTGAAGAATTTGAAAAACCTGTAAATCTTTCGAATAATATCCGCTCATGGGCGGCCTGCTGATCAACGATAATCAAGCCTGACGGTACCCGGAAAAGTATATAACTGTTGAGTACCTGCATCACCTGGGTGGCATCAGGCACAGGTAATCCCGGTTTGCGGTTTTTTGGAAACAGGGCTGATTCGTTTTCATCAGGCTGTTGCCTGGCTGAATAGTTATTTGTTTCCACTCCTCCCAATGAAGGCTGGTATGAGGTTTCCGGCTTGGAAAAGAATTGTTTCCAATCCTGCATATTGGAAGCAGGTTCAACTTTATGTGCCTGGTATTTTTGGGTGAAAGTTCTGAACAGGTTTCCTGCGGAAGTTTCATTGAGCTTTGCTTCTGTAATCGGCTTGCTCACTGCATCCAGTTGTTGAATGGCAGGATCAAGATCGAAATCAAGTGAAGGGGCGACGCTGAACTGAGCCAATGCATGTTTTACTGCAGCGTGGACAAATGCGTAAACAATTTTTTCATCTTCAAATTTGATCTCCTGTTTGGTAGGGTGAACATTGATATCCACCTGGGAAGGATCAAGATCGATGAAGAGTACAAACATCGGAAAGCTTCCTGTAGCGATCATATCCTGGTATGCATTCATTACTGCATGATTCAGGTATGCGCTTCGGATAAAACGATTGTTTACAAAAATGAACTGATCTCCCCGGGTTTTTTTAGCAGTATCCGGTTTGCCGACAAATCCTGAAATGTTGAGATAGTCAGTGTTTTCGGTTACACTTACCAGCTTAGAAATATAGTTGTTGCCGAGAATCTGTTGTATACGTTGTTTGAGTGTACCTTTTTCAAGATGAAAAATCTCTTCATTGTTACTGGTTAGCGAAAAGAAAATATCAGGAAATGCCAAAGCAACCCTGACAAATTCATCAACGATATGCCGCATTTCAGCCGCATTCGTTTTCAAAAAATTTCTTCTTGCAGGAATGTTAAAAAAGAGATTTTTCATCGAGAAGCTTGTGCCATCTGACCAGCTGCAAGGCTCCTGGATTTTCACCACGCTGTTCTCTATTTCTATATAGGTACCGAGCGTATCTTCGGCCCTTTTTGTTTTTAATTCGACCTGGGCAACTGCGGCGATGGAAGCCAGCGCTTCTCCTCTGAAGCCCATGGTCCTGATTTTAAACAAGTCATCGATACCGCTGATCTTTGAAGTGGCGTGCCTTTCAAAACACATCCTGGCATCGGTTTCACTCATGCCTTTGCCATTATCGATTACCTGGATCAGTGATTTACCGGCATCCTGTACAATCATCCTGATACGGGTCGCTCCGGCATCAACTGCATTTTCCAAAAGTTCCTTTACAGCACTTGCCGGCCGTTGAATTACTTCTCCGGCAGCGATTTGATTAGCAATATTATCAGGGAGTAAATGTATCAGGTCTGGCAATTCTTCTTATTTTTAATCAGCCTGTAAAATTACGCAGATTTATCCAAAGCCTGAATATGAAGAGCAAGATCCTTCTCCTTTTAATTTACATTTTTTCCGTTTTTCCAACCATCGCGCAAACGAATCAGGCAGGTGCAGATGCCTGGGCAGATAGTGTTTTTGCAAGTCTCTCTGACGATCAGAAGATTGCGCAGCTCATGATTGTTCGTTTATCCTCCATCAATACCCGCACACGCGAAATTACTTTTTATGATGAGCAGGTAAGAAAAGCTGTTACAGAATATAATGTCGGGGGAATTTGTTTGTTCCAGGGAAATCCGGTGAAGCAGGCCCTCCTCATCAATGAATTTCAGAAGCTGGCAAAAACACCCATCATGATTTCTATTGATGGTGAAAATGGCATTGGTATGCGCATGGATAGTGTGCAGGGATTACCCAGACAAATGATGATGGGAGCAGTAACTGATTCGCGGATCATTTATAATTATGGGCGTTGGGTAGGAGAGCAATGTAAGCGGATGGGCATCCAGGTGAATTATGCGCCTGTTGTTGATATTAATAATAATCCTGATAACCCGGTAATCAATGATCGATCGTTTGGCGAAGATAAAAATCGTGTTGCTGCTCATGGCATTGCATATATGCGGGGAATGCAGGATGTCGGAATTCTGGCATGCGCAAAACATTTTCCCGGTCATGGGGATGTGTCAGTCGACTCGCATTATGATCTTCCTGTAATCAACAAATCAAAAGCAGCACTTGATTCATTGGAACTCTACCCGTTTAAGGCCCTGATCGATGCGGGTGTAGGAAGCGCGATGATTGCTCATTTATATATTCCTGCAATTGATAATACGGAAAACAGGGCAACATCCATTTCGGAAAAAACAGTAACGGGTGTTTTGAGAAACGAATTAGGTTTCAAGGGACTTACTTTTACAGATGCCCTGGAAATGAAGGGAGTCGCCAAATATTTTCCCGATGGCCAGGCAGCTGTAGAGTCATTGATTGCAGGCAACGATATGCTTTGTCTGCCGGGTGATGTTCCCGTGGTACTCCATAAAATAAAAGAAGCGATCCGCAGGAAAAGGATCACAATGGAAACGGTGGATCTGCATGTGAAAAAAGTACTGCGAGCAAAATACCTGATGGGGCTGAATAAGGTAACTCCGGTAGTTATTGAAGGTCTTACGCGTGATCTGAATACCAAATCAGCTTCCATACGTGAACTCATTGCTGAAAATGCAGTTACCCTTGCGCGTTATAATGATTCCGCTGCTTTCCCGATTCCGGTTTCATTGAACAATAAAATAGCATTGGTATCAATCGGTACGGAAACAGATAATGCATTTTCAAAAAGACTACGCCGTGATTATAATGCCGATGTTTTTCATTTCAGTTTTAAACAGCCGGCAGCTGATATTCCTGACCTGATGGAGAAACTGGGCGCGGGATATAAATCAATCGTGATCAGCCTCCATAAAACATCCCGTTTCCCAGCCGGAAATTTCGGATTAAGCCAGGCGGCAGTCGATCTTGTCAGGAAGATCGGAGCTGAAAAACCATCCGTACTTTTTGCATTCGGAAACCCATACACAGTAAAATACTTCTGTGATCTGAAAGATATCATCGTTTGCTACGAGGATGAGCCCATCACGCATGATATTGCTGCTGATGTGTTGAATGGAAGACTAAGTCCGAGAGGGAAATTGCCGGTAACTGTTTGTTCGGATCTCCCTTCCGGCACCGGCCTTGGATATGCATTGCTCCCGCCAGCGGATCCATTTATTCTTGGCATTGCTCCGAATAAACTTACCATTATTGATTCACTTGCTGAAGATGCAATTCGTCAACAGGCAACACCCGGATGCGTAGTGCTGGTTGCAAAAAACGGGAGACTTGCTTATTATAAAAACTTCGGTTATTATACCTATGATAGTACACAATCTGTTAGTCTTGAGAGTTTATATGATATGGCATCCGTAACCAAAATATGTGCGACGACTTTGTCTGTAATGAAGCTCTACGACCAGGGGAAGATTAAGCTGGATAAAAAACTCGGCGACTATTTACCCTGGGTGAGGGGCAGTGATAAACAAAATCTTGTGATCGGCGACATCCTCCTGCACCAGGCGCGGTTAAAATCTTTTATTCCATTCTACCAGGAAACACTTGATCCTTCATCAGGGCAGGCGTTATCGAATATATATGCCAGGCGCCCAAATGATGATTACAGTGTGCATGTGGCCGATAGTTTTTACATGGCAAAGCCATGGCTGGATACCATCAGAAGAAGAATTCTGGCAAGTCCATTGGAAAAACCCGGAACATACGTGTACAGTGATAACGATTTTATCTTCCTTGGCAAAATTGTTGAAGAGATCAGCGGTTTGACCCTGGATCAGTTTGTACAAAAAGAATTTTATCGTCCACTGGGGCTTGTCACGGCGGGGTTCAATCCCAGGCAAAGATTTGATACCTCACGTATAGCCCCAACCGAAAAGGAGAAAATATTCCGCAATCAGTTGATCAGGGGATATGTACATGATCCTGGTGCTGCTATGCTGGGCGGTGTTTCCGGTCACGCAGGTTTATTCAGTAATGCATACGACATTGCTGTTCTGATGCAGTTGTTACTCAATCATGGGAAAATGAATGGCATCCGGCTGCTTTCAGACAGCACGATTCGCAGGTTTACTGCATACTCCAGTGATATCAGTCGTCGCGGACTCGGTTTTGATAAACCTGAAAAAGACAATGCAACGAGACCTGAACCATATCCGACATTGAGTACTTCGCCACTGACTTTCGGGCATACAGGTTTTACAGGAACCTGTGTATGGGTCGATCCAAAAACGCAACTGATCTATGTATTTCTCTCCAACAGGGTATATCCCGACGGAAGAAATAAATTATTAAAGATGAACGTAAGAAGTAATATTCACGAAGCGATTTATAAGTCGATGCAGTGATTTATTTTAATTTGATGCAGAAGAATCAGCCATGCTGATCAAAGCAGCTTTCACTTCTTTTCTGTGAGTGAATGGAATAAAATGATTGGCTCCTTCAACAATCAGGGTATCGACTTTTTTTGCGTGCGTCAACTTTTTTTGTGCGTAATAAATATTTCCTAACGGCACCCATCGATCTTCTTTTCCATGAATAAGCACTACCCTGCAATCGATTTTGTCCAGTTGTTTTCCAAGAGTCACAATATCATTTTTAAAAAATAAAAGTTCTTCATTACTCGGTCTGAAAGCGCCAGGCAAAAGATATTTAAGTGGAAAAATACTCATAGCACTTCGCCACCTTTCTTTTTCTTCCAATGCCGGATCTATTGGCGTTGATATTAGTCCGATTGCAGAAAAATAACCAGGCATGTCTGCCGCCATCTGCATAGCAATCGGGGAACCAAGTGAATGTCCTGCGAGATATACTGGCCTGTTGTTTTTAAAATATCGCGTTGCCGATTCAAGAATTTTGGATTGATCTGCAAGATTCATTGCGCCACCTTTCCTGCTATAACCAAATCCTGGACGATCAAATGCAATCATCCTGTAGTGATAGAGCATTTCCGGATCTTCCATATAATCACTGAACGCACTCCAGGTCCCGGGAGAGCCATGAATGAAAATGAGTGTCGGAAGGCTGTCGTTACCGACCATGGTGTAATAAATTTCATGACTTCCGATTTCGAGGCTTCCTGTTTTTAAGATTAAACCTTTTTGTTTGAATTGCTTTTTCGCGTTGGCATCGGTGATCTGAAAACTTACGCAGCTTTGCGCAAACAAAAGCCATAGTATCAAAAGCGAACCAAGAACTATTACCGTTCTTTTAGTAGTGAACCTTCGTTTTTTGAGTGTATGCATGGAAATGAAAATCCTGTGCAGAAAAATTTCTTCTGCAATTATCGCTTTAAAAACACAAATCGACTATTTTTTAGGTTTACGATTTGGTGGCGGAGGAGTGTTAGGTCTCGGGCGATCCTTTTGATTTTGATGCGGATCTTTTCTGGGGCCATCTTTTGGATGATGTTGTTGCTGCTGACCTTGTGGTTGCTGCCTTTCCTGTCTTTCGCGTTGCTTTCTTTTTTGCGTATTTCTTTCCAGCGTACGAAGACTGATTTGGCCGACCACATCAACAAACTGATGTTCGACGGGGCGCGCTTTACCTTGCTGCTGCATATCAGCTACTTCAAGATCGTCAACTTTTATTCCTTTGGCATTCTGGGAATAGATCTTTCTTACTGTTTCAATAGTAAGAGGGTATTGCCTGTTGCTGTCCGGTAAGGTGTACCACATCAGGTTCTTGAAAATATCCTTTTTTACAAGTGAAGCATTGCCTTTTTGTGTTTCCAGGGTTTCTGCATTATCCGGGAAGTTCTGTAGCGCATCGAGATAGGTATCCAGCTCGTAATTCAGACAGCATTTTAATCGTCCGCACTGGCCGCTCAGTTTTGCCTGGTTGATACTCAGGTTCTGGTATCTTGCAATGGTAGTGGTTACACTTTTGAAATCAGTGAGCCAGCTGCTGCAGCAAAGTTCTCTTCCGCAGCTTCCGATTCCACCCACTTTTCCGGATTCCTGGCGGGCGCCAATCTGTTTCATCTCCACTTTCACGCGAAACTCGGATGCATAGATTTTGATCAGTTCACGAAAATCAACACGATCATCGGCGGTATAAAAGAAAGTGGCCTTTCTTCCGTCGGCCTGAATTTCGACTTCGCATATTTTCATCTCCAGCTTCAACTGTCTGGAAATAGCGCGCGACCTGATAACAGCGGCTGCCTCACGGGATTTATTCTCTTTCCATTTCTGTATATCCATGTCCGTCGCTCTGCGAAGAACTTTTTTCATCTCCTGTGAGTCTTCGGAAACGCGGCGCTTTTTCATCTGCAATCTCACGAGCTCGCCTGACAGGCTGACGGTACCTACATCGAATCCGCTCACACCTTCAACGGTAATGAGATCACCTTTCAGAAAAGTCTGAAGCGTATTATTTCTGTAAAATTCTTTTCTTGATCCGTTGTTAAAACTGATTTCGATTACCCGGCAGGAACCTTCGGGGTCAGAAAAAGGCAGGTTGGCTAACCAGTCATGCACGTTCATGCGATTACAACCGCCGGTGCTGCAGCCGCCATTACTTTTACATCCATTCGGCTTTCCATTAGCCGTCCCACAACTTGTACACCCCATATTCCTGCTGGTTAATAATTATAACTTTCGGATAATCAATGATTCCGTTAAAAAGGGCATGTATAACTGCGGGATACGCTTCTGCTTATGCCGGTATGTACACCGGCTTGTGTAAAAAAATCATGTTTTTACAGACAGAAATATTCTCAAATGAGAACGTATAAAGAGAATGATGGCTATTTATTAAACTCTCTCACTATGGCAAACCACAAACTCTACTCCCACAGACACTTGCTCAATTTATCAAAATTAATGAATTGTATTTAATGATGTGGGAGAATTTAATGGACATCGCTACAAAAAGCAGCTTAAAATTGGCGTTGCGCTCGATATAATAGATTCCTTTCTCTAATTCACTGATGATGGCCTCCTGCTGGAAAAAGCTGGTCATGACTGAAAACCTGTCAGTGAATTCCTGTTCTTTTTCCTGCAGATGATCCTGGTGTTTTTTCAATGCAGCGAAGCGCATACTCTGTTCAACGAGGTGGATCATATAACTGAAGAACTGTTTTTGTTTTTCTCTGCCCAGTTTATTGAGCTCATCGGCGAGCCTGACCTGTGTTACCGGTCCGTTTTTCACAACCCCATTCATCCATTCTCTTGCGTATTTCAGCCAGTCTTCCTCCGCTTCCTGGATGGAACTGATGGCTTCCCTGAGATTTCCGTCAGCGAAAGCTGCGATGGCGGTAGCTTTCTCACCACTGATTTTGTACTTGTTTTTTAGAATGCTGACGATATCTTCATTTTCAAAAAGGGGGATCTTCACAATCTGAGTTCGTGAAAGAATGGTCGGCAGAATCTGGGATTCATCCTCAGCCACCAGGATAAACAGCGTATCAGCCGGGGGTTCTTCAATCATTTTCAGCAGTTTATTACCTTCTTTTCCCAGGTATTCCGGCGCCCACATAATCAAAATCTTATAGCCGCTTTCGAAACTTTTCAGATTGAGTTGCTGAAGGATATCTTCACATTCGCGGGCAGTTATATTCCCCTGTTTGTTTTCCGCGCTGATCGATGTCAGCCAATCGTAAGTATTGGAAAAAGGATGCTCCCTGATAAAACTTCGCCATTCCGAAAAATAATCGGCACTGATGGGAGGCGTGCCCGATTTTAGTGGAATAACAGGAAAAGAATAATGGATATCGGGGTGAGCAATATTTGTACTTTTCACACAGGCCGGGCAAACACCGCAACTATCCGTCAGAATAGTATCCTTATTTTCTGATGCGTCTTCTTCTCCGAATAGCGATGTTCCGGCCGAATTCTCGGATTGTATGCTATTCACTTTTTCGCACACCAGGTATTGAGCAAATGCAATTGCCATTGCGAGTGCTCCACTTCCGTCACGTCCTGAAAATAACAGGGCGTGACTAAGCCTGTTATTTGCCACCAGCGAAACCAATTGTTCTTTCACCAAATGATGTCCGGGGATATCTGAGAATTGCATGGCCCGAAGTTAAGCCAGCAGATGTTGAATTCGAATAGTATCATCCAAAACAAAACGGAAATCAAAATCATTTTAAAAATCAGAGGCAGGAGTACGACTTTATTATTTTTGGAAAATATGAGCCAGTTGCTGAATAAAATCATTTCAAAGTTGTCAAAGGAAAAATTTATCGATCAGATTGCTGATGAAATTTCAGGTACTGAATTTAATTCTCTGATGCTGGAAATTTTTCGGAGACGTGCAGAATCGGTTTCTCCTGCAGCTGTTTTGAAAGCATTTGAAGAAAATCGTTTTGTAAGGCCGTCCGGAGCTGATGCCATTGAAACAAGACAAGTGGAACTGGAATGGCTGGAGTCTGCAAGAGAGAAAAGTTTTCAACCAATGGTACTGTCACCACTGACGCCACTTGGAACATGTACTGCGTTTGGTGCAGTGAGTCAGAACAAAATCATCAGCTCGCTCAGGGGAACGGAAGTTGTTTCGGATGCTACTAATGTTTTGCTTTTACATATGGCATCAGTATTTAAGAACAATAATGACAGGTGCCTTCAACTTAATTATTCGACTATACATCGGATGGTTCGGGCACAACAATTTTCAAACCCTGAATTTTCCGCACATTTTTCACTTTTCAGTCTGGTATCCGGTGGATATGATGAAGGTGCATTTCAATTTGAGTTAGATCAATTGAATAGACATATCAGTCTATATCTGGAGATGATTAAAAGATATCTTCCAGGTAAAAAACTGCAGTTGAAATTTTTTCTGAAAACAGAAGATCAGAATTTCAACTCACTGCTTAGTTTATCAACAAATGTGTGGAGCAATATGGAGTGTTCGATAGTTCCACCAGATGCAAATCGATATTACCAGCGTGTTCAGTTTAAAATTTATATTGAGCATAAAGGCATGCAGGTTGACATCGCCGATGGAGGATTTGTCGATTGGCTGCAAGCCACAACGGGTAACCGAAAACTAAAAGCTATGATCAGTGCAGCAGGAATTGAACTGATCCAGAAGTTTATCAGCAAGAAACAACAATAAATTTTTAGTTGAGGTATTTAGTGATTTCCTCGCTGGTGGGGTTTACTTTGCTTGGAAACACCGCGATCAGCTGACCCTTTTCATCAAGAAGGAACTTTGTAAAATTCCATTTGATTTCTGCATCCATTACACCATTCTCGGATTTTGAAGTCAGCCATTTAAATAAAGGATGAATATCATCACCTTTTACAGATACTTTTTCTGACATTGGAAAAGTAACTCCGTAATTTTTCTTACAAAACTCTTTTATCTCGGTATTGGACCCTGGTTCCTGCCCGCCGAAATTATTAGCAGGGAAACCCACAATTACCAGCTTTGTTTTATAAGAATCGTATAATTTCTGCAGGTCTGAATATTGTGGAGTGTAGCCACATTCAGAAGCAGTATTAACTATCAGAATTTTTTTCCCTTTAAATTTTGAAAAGTCGATGGTTGAACCATCAAGTGCGGGCACTTTAAAAGTGTAAACGGATGCCACTGAAAACAAAAGCCAGCTAATTGCTGTAATAGCAATGCGAATCATATTGATTGTTTGTTTAAGATTGGATAAAGTGCAAGCTACAAATGTTCAGAAATACTGGAATACCACAAAGCGGGCATTATTGTTAAATATAATGCTAATTGGGTTCATAGCATCCAATGCTGGGTGTTGCTCCCCGTGTTTTTCCATCGAGATCAATTAAAACTCCGGCAGGCACACCGTAGTCGATTGCAGGTGATGGAAATTTTCCTATATGAAAATCATAATATCGTGCACTGGCATTGACGCTGTCAAATAATGGATCCAGATTTTTGAGATTATTTATCAGGAAACTATTTTCCGGATCCACATTCGCCCTGTAAAGATTGTTTTCAAATGTGACGTCGAAAGAATTGCTTCCTCTTTTACTTACAACAACTTCATTTTCCACAATGCCATCATCACTCCAAAATATGTTGTTTGTCAGCCTTGCCAGGAGATTATAACTGTAAACGGTTCCACCTACACTGTCCCAGTTGTTAATGTATAGTACAGGATTTTTATGTGTGATGAATAAGTTCGAATAAGAGGCCGCTGTGCAATGTTTGATGTCGTAATTTCCCCCTTTAAGGATGAGAATATTGATACCTGAATTCGTTATTCTGCAGTTGATGGCTTCAAAACTGGAGTTCAATCCGGTTAATGCCGCCTCATACATATTGTCGATAACCGTCTCATGAATTCTCAGCTTAGGCTCAGCATTAGGTGAAGGCTGATCAGTTACAACACCCTGGTAGCCATTTTTCAGTATGGCATAAGTGATTTGATTATTCTTACTTGTTCCTCTGAAATAAATTCCGGGCCATCCTGCGGGAAGATCACGATATTCTTTGTCAAGCCTGTCCCCTGCAAAAACAACACTGTCTGTTTTAGTTCCATTAATTTTTAAAGTACCATCGACAATGAAAGGTGCATCCGCATGTAAATAAACTCTTGTACCCTTTTCAATGGTAAGCATTGCGCCTGTGTCGATCTGAATTCCTCCAAGTATAACATATGGCAGTTCGTTATTCCAGATATGAGAACCCTGCAATAAATTACTTCTCAGGAAATTCGCATTCTGGCCAAAAGCCTGTAATTGAATTTTTTCTTCTCTGCCATTGTATGCAATCAACAGGCTATCCGTCACGATAAAGGGCAATTGATCGCTGTTAGGGTCAATCGTTACTGTTACAAAAACATACAGGCTATCACCGGATGCAATATCAAGATCGTTCACTATTATGCCTTCAGTTCCGTCAGCATTCATCATGAATGGAGATGAACTACCTCCGCCGATTCGTATTTCGTCCAGATGTAACCGGCCTTGATTTGCGTTGAAGATTTTAACCTGATGGGTAATGGAGCCTGTGCGAGTAAAAACGGTATCAAAAAATAATGTGTCAGCAGAGAAACTAATTCTTGCCCCAGCATCTGTATTGAGACTTTCTTTTTTGCAGGAAGCAAAAACCAGGTAACCACAAAAGATGATACAGAGAATAAAAAATGGTTTCATGTAAGATTTCAAAAATACAATATCCTGACTATTGCATGGCGAATGCCAGCGAAGCAATGTACAATTCGGCGTTGCAGACTGAAAGGATACTATTGCCACATGCCTCCAGTGTTGCTCCCGTGGTAATCACATCATCGACCAGCAGAAGTTTTTTCCCTTCAGGTTTTTGAGGATCTGCAACAGCAAAAACTTCATGTACATTTTGCCATCGCTCAAGCCGGTTTTTGTGTGTTTGTGTTGCCGTAGCCCTTGTTCTCAACACCAGGTTTCTTTCAACAGGTATCTGAAGCACTTCAGCAATGCCCTGGCAAAGTATTTCCGCCTGGTTGTATCCGCGGATTTTTTCCTTTTCAGGAAACAGTGGTAACGGTATCAGGAAATCAATATTGCTGAACCGTCCCGAATCTTTGATGGCCAGCCCCATCAGTTTACCCATGTCGATTCCGGATTGTTTATTGCCTTTGTATTTAAGCTGGTGTATGATGGATTGAATCGCAGAAGACCTCGTGAAATAGAATTGACTATAGGCCGCCGCGAGAGGAAGTCTGCCAGCGAATATTTTTTCAATGGGGTTTTCCGGCTGAGATACAAAATTTGTATCCGGCAAAATAGCCAGGCAATTCAGGCAGATGGATTGTTTTGCAAAGTTGAGTTGCCTGCCACAGCCCGCACAGCAGTTGGGAAAAAATAATGATTCCAGTGCTTTCAGCAAATACATCAGGACTATTAAAATTTTATTCAGAATCCATGCTGAGCAATGGGTTTTGTGAGCGGTTTCAATAACTCAAATGATCACCCGAAACATTACCCATCCATGGCTGAATGCAATTTGAATTTTCCTTTTGACCCGGGGAAGGGATAAAAACGGATAACGATGATTTTTTTCTTTTCAGAAAAGGAGGCGATAAATTTCCTCTATCCTTCCTGCCTGTACAATTTCAATTTTGAAATTTGTTGTCGGAATTGATTTGAAGTTGTTACGGCTAACTATGATTTTTTCGAAGCCTAGTTTTTCGGCTTCGGATATTCTTTGTTCGATCCTGTTGACGGGACGGATCTCGCCGCTTAATCCAACTTCGCCAGTGAAGCATATCTTTTGAGAAAGAGGAATATCCTCAAATGAACTTAGCAGAGCACATACCATGGCCAGGTCAATTGATGGATCTTCTATTTTGATACCTCCCGCGATATTGGCAAAAACATCTTTCGTGCCAAAATGGAATCCCCCTCTTTTTTCAAGGACAGCCAGGAGTAATTGTAACCTTCTCAAATCGAAACCGCTCACTGTTCGTTGAGGAGTTCCATAGACAGAGGGTGTGACGAGTGCCTGAACTTCGATCAGCAAAGGGCGCATGCCCTCCATGCTGGTTCCGATCGCTACGCCACTGAGTACTTCGTCATGCTGATTGATCAGTATATCAGATGGATTGGAAACGGCATTCATTCCCGATCCGGTCATCTCATATATACCGAGTTCTGATGTTGATCCGAACCTGTTCTTCGTTGTTCTCAAAATCCGATAGGCATAATGCTGATCGCCTTCGAATTGCAAAACAGTATCGACAATATGCTCGAGAATTTTCGGACCGGCAATGCTTCCGTCTTTTGTAATGTGACCGATAAGAAAAACAGGAGTATGAGATTCTTTTGCAAAACGTTGAAAAATTGCTGTGCATTCCCTGATCTGCGAAACACTGCCCGGTGCACTATCGATATATGGCGATTGTAAAGTCTGAATGGAATCAACAATTACCAGGTGAGGTTTTATTTTTTTTATTTCCTGGAATATGGTCTGGGTGGAAATTTCTGTCAGCAGAAAAAAATTATCATGCGTAATTCCGAGTCGCTTTGCGCGCATTTTGATTTGCTGCTCGCTTTCTTCTCCGCTGATATAAAGTATGGTTTGTTGCTGAAGACGTAAAGCATCCTGAAGAAGAAGAGTGGATTTTCCAATTCCGGGTTCGCCGGCAACAAGAACCAGGCTTCCTTTTACAATACCACCACCAAGCACCCTGTTTAATTCAGGATCGGTTGTAAAAATTCTTTCTTCATCATCATGTTCCACTTCATCTAGTGCCAGACTTTTTCTGATCGGTCCGGAAATTGTTTCGTCGCGCCAGTCAATTTTATTTTTCTGATCAGGTTGATGAATAATTTCTTCGACAAAACTATTCCACTGCTGACATGAAGGACATTTTCCAATCCACTTTGCAGATTCATAACCGCAGTTGGTACAGAAAAAAGCTTTTTTGATTTTGCTCATGAAAAAAAATTACTGTTGCAAGGATTCTTAAGCGCGAAAAAAAGAAATGATGAAGAAAAAATTCAGAAGAAAAGTCATGATTTTTTTTGAAAGTAAAAGGGCCAACTTTCGCTGGCCCTTTAATACTTACTAACCCATTAAATTCTTGCACTAAATTACAAATTGATCCCACATAACAAAATAATTTTTTGGCTGTGTGAATAACTTTTGAGCCCTGAAATGACCTTTTGCCAAAAATGTTTAATCTGCCATATTTCGTTCCTAAATCATGAAAAATCAAAACAAAACACATGATTTAAAATAAATATATCTAATTGTCAATTTGACTTTTTATACTCAGTTTTAATCTAAACGGGCTGTCAAAAAGACGATTATTTTTGAAAAATGTACAGCCTGTCATACACAACAAAAATGGTAGTTTTTTTGATGCTTAAGTTCATTACAATTTCAAAAAAAATCTGATAAATGAATTCAATCTGGCTGGTGTCAATGCTCTTTGTGGGAATCAGTATGCTGGTTTCTTACCGGTTAAAAAGCAAGTTCACAACTTATAGCCGCATACCCCTTTTTTCCGGTATGAGTGGCAAACAGGTGGCTGAAAAAATGCTCCGCGACAATGGGATATATGATGTAAGTGTTGTATCTGTTGATGGCTTTCTGAGTGATCATTATAATCCATTAAACAAGACGGTTAACCTTAGTCCGGACGTGTTTAGCGGAGTCAATGTAGCTTCGGCTGCAGTGGCTGCTCATGAGTGTGGCCATGCGGTACAACATGCGACTGCATATCCCTGGCTTACAATGCGCAGTAAACTGGTACCCGTGGTACAGTTCAGTTCGGGGTTAATTCAATGGGTGCTTTTAGGAGGCATTCTGCTGATTAAAGTGTTTCCACAATTACTGCTTATTGGTATTATACTCTTCGCAGTCACGACCCTGTTCAGCCTCATCACACTGCCGGTTGAGTTTGACGCAAGCAAAAGAGCGCTGGCCTGGCTGAATACTGCTGGTATCACAACAAGGGAAGAATACCCAAAAGCCAAGGATGCACTCCATTGGGCCGCACTTACTTATCTCGTTGCTGCCATCGCTTCTTTAGTCACTTTAGTGCAGTATATTTTAATCTTTCTGGGCAACCGGGACAGGAATTAAGAAAATTTATTAATTTTATTTTAATAAAAATTTAACAGTATTTAAACAATTTTTTAATTCTAGAAATAATATTAATTGTTGATAATCAGATAGTTAATAAAAATTCTCTCTTTCAATATAACCGCTCTTTATGATGAGCGGTTTTTTTTTAAGATTATTGGTGGTTTTAAAAAATTACTTACATTCGGGTAGAGCTGAATTAAAACAGATTAAAAATTGGTTTCAGGATTTAAGGCTTTGACAGCTGAGTGATCACCTGAAACTACAGGACCCCGGACTGCAGCGTTCTGTTTTAGTGCATCAGAAGATTCCATATAACGACCCAATTTAAGACTGCCCACAGCCTTGCTTGTTCAGGTTTGCTTGCCTGAGTAGAGTTGTATTTTTTTACTGTTTATACCAAAAACTAACGCACATGAGAAAACTTCTATGCCTGATGGCAGGGATGGTATTGCTATTCCATGCCGCCATCTCCCAGGAACTTCAGGTTTCCGGGAAAATCACAGATGATTACGGGAACCCGGTGGGCGGGGCCTCTATCGTCGAAAAAGCAACAAAAAATGGCACCATCGCCGGTGCAGACGGCTCCTTCACACTAAAAACAAAACAAGGAGCCATTTTGGAAATTTCCTACCTCGGATTTATTTCGCGGGATGTAAAAGTAAACGGGCCTACCCTGGCTATTTCACTGCAATCAAGCACCACGGCCCTCAACGAAGTAGTAGTTACGGGTGTGGGTGTAGCTACAAGCAGAAAAAAACTCGGTATCGCGGTTGAATCTGTAACTGCAGACAAACTTCCTAAAACAATCAACGCTTCAGTCGATCAGGCATTGGTGGGTAAAATCGCAGGCGCACAGATCAGCAGTATCAACGGGTCACCTGGATCTCCAACAAATATTCTTCTTCGTGGTATCAATACAATCAACAGGGGAACAATGCCGATGATCCTGCTTGATGGTATTGAAGTGAGAGCTACTGACCTGAACTCACTCGATGTGAATGCAATCGAAAGAATAGAAGTTGTACAAGGTGCCGCTTCTGCAACCATCTATGGAGCACAGGGAGCTAATGGAGTTATCCAGTTGTTTTCCAAGAAAGGAAAAGCAGGCAGAATCAATGTTGATGTTTCATCCAGCATTTCCTCAAACACATTGCTGAACATTGGTGATGTTCACAAATCCCATTTTCACAGCTTCGCAACAAATGCAAATGGTGAAGTGATCGGAAGTTCCGGTAATCCACTCTCGCTTGATCCGGACCTGGTATCCTACAAGGAAAACGTTTTGGTAAACCTGATTGATCCTGCTGCGAATCAGAATAAGCCTTATGATAAAAACCTTTTGTACTACGACCATTATAAAATGTTTTTTCAGACAAGTCACACTTTTAATAATGCAATCGCAGTATCGGGCGGTCGCGACAGAGTCGATTTCAACATATCGGCATCGGATAACCGACAAAATACAAATTTTGTTGGCAACGGTGATTATTCAAGATCAAATATGATCTCCAACATCGGTGTTGAAATTGTAAAAAACCTTCGGTTCAGAAGTATCACTCAGCTGGTATATACCAAGAATACACAGTTGGATCCGACAGGAAGAACAATCGTATACGCATTGAACAATTCCCGTCCGTTTGCTAACTATGATTATCGTGATCCGATGGGAAATTACGGAGCTTATTATGGCGATGCCGTAGGGGTGAACGGTTACAACCCACATTACCAGAATCAATATGGGAAAGTAGATGATAAGAAAATCGATATCGTTCAAAGCTTTAACCTGAATTATCGCTTTCCGAAATTTGTTGAACTCGATGTAAAGTATGGTTTGAATTACCAGACACAGGATATCAGGAATTCAATTGCCAACCAGGAAGACAATGTAAACGCGGATTATCAGCAATACTGGCTTGAATACTATGCTCCATTTACCAGCT
Organism: Pollutibacter soli; assembly: GCA_029269725.1. Lineage (GTDB taxonomy): Bacteria > Bacteroidota > Bacteroidia > Chitinophagales > Chitinophagaceae > Pollutibacter > Pollutibacter soli. The sequence goes on from JARJHS010000002.1 coordinate 701,864, forward strand.
ACGGCGCACCAGGTACTGCAGATGCAACAGGTGAAATAAACGAATGGCGCAACAGATCGACCTTTCAGAATTTTCTTTCATCAGCTACTTTTCGTTTTGATTTGAAAGATGATTTCGGGGTGAACTTTCCATTGAAAAGTATTACCCAGGTTTCTTATGATTATCGTAAAAGTCTTTTCACTCAATACATCACCTATGGTGTTGATGCTCCCTCTTATCTGCCGTACACAGCAAGCCAGATGGGCAGTTATAAAATTCAACGTGATTACCAGGAACCTTTTAATACTTATGGTTATCTCGTAAACCAGCGTTTTGAAATCGGAGATTTTGCAGGCGTGTCCGGTGGTTTCAGAAGTGACTATTCATCTGCATTCGGACGTGGCTCCAAGCCATTTACATTCCCTCGCGCAGACGTATACCTCCGCATATCTCAATTGAATTTCTGGAAAGATGCGCCAGCGATTAACAATATTATTCCTGAATTCCGTGTGAGAGCGGCATATGGTGAGGCCGGTATTCAGCCAAATGCATTTGATCGGTACATCACACTGAATACAAGGAACATGGGTACAAGTGTGGCGTTTGTATATCCTACCACGCTTTCCAATCCGGATCTTTCTGTGGAAGTTTCAAAAGAATTTGAAGTCGGCGCTGATCTTACTTTCAATGTGCTGAAAGGTGACTGGCTTAAAACAATCAATCTCTCTGTTACCTACTGGGACAGGAAAACTGAAAACGCAATCTATCCTGTAGATGCTGCGCCTTCAACAGGTATCGGCACGATAAAAGATAATGCATTTGGTTTAGGCGCGAAAGGTATCCAGGCAACATTAAGTGCGCAGATCCTCACCAGCAGAAATTTCACCTGGAATTACCTGATGAACTTCAGCAAACAAAGCTCAAAAATCACTTCCCTTCTCGGACCACCTATCGTTGTTATTTCCTCTGCAGGAAGTAGTAACTATATCCTGAAGCCAGGAGAAAAAATCGGACAGCTTTATGGATATCTCGGATTGCATGATGTGAATCAAACAAATCCAAATACAGGCGAACCTTATATTCCAAAAGACCAGCAGGGAAATTATGTGCTTGCAAGTAATGGCTGGGTGGCTAACAAAGATACAAAGCAACCATACTTTACTCCGATCCAGTACAACCTCGGTGACCCTAATCCGAAATTCAATATTTCTTTCATCAATGAACTGACGTTTAAAAATTTCCTGAATTTTTCAATGCAGTGGGATTGGATTGAAGGAAGTCATATCTACAACCAGACAAAACAATGGATGTATCGTGATGGTATCCATGGTGATTATGCAAATCCAATAACCATCAACGGTCAGACAGGTGCGTGGACTGCATTTTATCGTGGTGTATATGCACAACGCCAGGCCAACGGAACTAAAAACTATTTCTATGAAGATGCTTCGTTCATGCGTCTCCGTAACCTCTCTGTTGCCCTCGACTTCGCAAGATTATTCAACATTAAGGTAATGCAACGTTTGCAGCTGGTGCTGAGCGGCCGCAACCTGGTAACCTTTACCAAATACACTGGTTATGATCCAGAAGTAAGTTCAGGTACAGCCAACTCTGCATTCGACCGTGGAGTGGATCATAATACTGTTCCGAATCTCAGATCTTATCAGGTCGGTATTAGTCTTGGTTTTTAATCTTATAAATTTTAAGCAATGAACAGGTTAAAAAAATATAGTCTTCTTGTGGGTGTAATGCTCGTCTTTTTTGCGTGCAAAAAAGATCTGGACATCAGGAACCCGAACCTACCCACTCCGGAAAGTGCTGCTACGGAAGATGGAATTATTTCCCTTGCACAGGGCGGTGTTTATGTTAATGGATTCCGTGATCTTAAATATGGTGATGGAATCTATGGTTTGTTCTGGTCAGGTGCCATGGGCTTTCATGAAATGTTAGCTGACGTGGTACAGGCCGAAGCAGCCAATGGTTTTATCAACCAGATCAGTACGCCCGATTATGTAATACTGGATAATGGCACCAAGATTCTGAATCCCAATGCGCCAAATACACAGAAAGAATTGGTGCGCCAGGTGAACCTTAATGCAAACCGCGGCGCCAATTTTCTCTATTATGAGTGGGCTTATATGTACTCGATGATCAGTGCATGTAATTCAATTTTGGAGATAGGTGAGAAAGTTGAATTTGCAAATGATGGTGACTCCAAGAAAGCAACGCTCCAGGCATGGGCGTATTTCTGGAAAGGATATGCGTATGCACGCATCGGTTCAATTTACTATGCAGGTTTGATCACTAATTCTTCCGGAACAACAAATGGAGATTATGTCACGAAGGAACAGATCATTGCCGAATCAAATTCAATGTTGGATAAAGCAGCTTCAGCAATTTCATCTGTCTCAAATACCACTGCTTACAATGACGTTCTCGGAAGATTAATTCCCAGCTTCAACCAGGTAGGTAAGGGTGGTATCCTCACACAGGATATGTGGAAGCGCAATATCAATACTTTGAAAGCGAGAAATATTCTGGTGAATACTACCGTGACTGAAATGTCACCGGCGCAGTGGCAGTCAATCCTTACTTTGACGAATGATGGTATCAAGGCGAATGATAAGATCTTTACGGGAAGAACAAATGCAACTGGTGATTTCCTTTCATCAAGTGGTGGAACAGTGTCACTGAAAGCTCAGGCTGCTCTTGCCGGTGGTAATACTTACAAACTCAGCGAACGTTGGGTAATGGAATTCAAGGATGGCGACAAACGGAAAGAAAATAATGTATTACAAACACAGACCTGGATCGGAAACTCTGATCGCGGGAATTCCTTCAATACAAGATTTACACTGATCAATGGAAGCAATCATATGCCGGGTGTAATCATTTATTCAAGCTCAACAGATGGAGAATATGAATTGTATATCGCAGGCAGTTATGAAGAAAATGAACTGATGAAAGCAGAAGCACTGATGTATACCGGATCGGTTGATCAGGGTCTTGCATCAGTTGATGCAGTCAGGGTTTTCCAGGGCGCCGGTTTGCCTGCTGTTAGTGGTACCGGATTGACACTTGCACAGGCAAAAGAGGAATTACGGAGAGAGCGTCGTGTTGCTATTGCATTTCTTGGATTATCATTCTATGATGCAAGACGTTTAGGTATCATCAATCCATTGGCGCAGGGTGGTGGAAGAAAGGGCGTAATTGTAGTTGCTCCTACAACAGGCGTTGTCAATACCAATGCGCAGATTGAATATGGTGCATTAGACTATTGGGACGTGCCTGATAATGAATTGGCATACAATCCGCCAAGCGCCGGCAGTGCTCCTGTTAAAAATCCAAAATGATTCAATGTCGCTGCCATAGTGAACATTGAAACGCAGATTCTCATGTCTGAATAGCAAAGGGCTCTCCTGTAATGGGAGGGCCTTTTGAATTTTGAAGAGGTCAGAAGCAAAAGCTAAAGGCCGGAGTTCGAAGGAAGAGTAACGAAGCAGAAACAACGCGTACGATGTCTCAGAACTACATCTGATAAAAATTCGAACAAATAGTAAACACAAGCCGACGATATGGGATATTTCAGAACAAGTGGAATAATACCATGTAAGGTTACGAAAAGCCAATCAGCTGGAGTTCCGGGATTTCAAATGTATAATTCTGCATGAACCTCAGAAATAATTTGAAGAAACGATGAAATTCTAATGTCAGGTTCCTGCGTGTTACGTTTAACGTTCTACGTTAAAACCCCGCCATCCGGCCTTCACAATTTATAATCTGATTTCTTCTTCGTTTTTATCGAAGAAATGGAATTCTGTGAGGTGATAGTTATTATTTTCCCGGACGTGAATTTTCTGCTTGAATTTCCAGCTCCAGCGGCGACGTTTGGAGATAAAGCCTTTGGTCAGGTAGGCATACACAATAGGGTGCACCACCACTGTGAGGCTTTTATGTTTTTGCATGGCCAGGTAACTGAGATTTTTTTCAATCTCGTCTTCAAGGATCAATGCTGAAGAAATTTTACCGGTGCCCTGGCAGGAAGGACAGGTTTCCTGGGTATTGATGGTCATCTCAGGCTTCATACGCTGGCGCGTAATCTGCATGAGGCCAAATTTTGAAATCGGAAGAACAGCATGCTTTGCCCTGTCGAGGCGCATGAAATTCTCCATTGCATCATGAAGCCGTTTCTTGTTTTCTACCAGCTTCATATCGATGAAATCCACAACGATAATACCGCCAATATCACGCAACCTCAGTTGCCTTGCTATTTCTTCCGCGGCTTCCAGGTTTGTTTGCAAAGCATTTTCTTCCTGGTTATTGCTGACGCTTTTGTAACCACTGTTTACATCAATAACATGAAGTGCTTCTGTATGTTCCAGGATCAGGTAAGCTCCGCTTGGAAGGTTGACCGTTTTACCGAATGCCGCTTTGACCTGCTTGGTTATTCCAAACTGATCAAAAATAGGAGAACCGTTATGGTAGTAAGAAACGATCTCTGTTTTGTTGGGGGCTATCTTCTGAATATAATTCCTGGTGTCATTGAAAATGCCCTTGTCATTAACAATTATCCTGTTGAAATCTTCATTCAGCAGATCGCGAAGTATGCTTGTTGTTTTAGTCTGCTCGCTCAGGATCTTTGCAGGTGGTGTTGCTCCGCGCAGGTTTTGCTGTAAAGACTTCCAGCTGTTGAAGAGATTCAGAAGATCCTCGTGAAGTTCAGCTGTATTCTTTCCTTCGGCGGCTGTACGCACAATTACGCCAAAGTTTTTTGGCTTGATGGCTTCCACAATTTTCTGCAGGCGCCTCCTTTCATCAGAGGAATGAATCTTCCTCGAAACTGCGATGATATCATTGAAGGGAGTCAGTACAACAAAGCGACCGGGCAGTGAGATTTCACAACTCAATCGCGGACCTTTTGCAGCAATAGGTTCTTTTAGAATCTGAACGAGAATGTTTGGCCTCTGGCCAAGCACTTCATTGATCTTCCCGGTCTTGACGATTTCAGGTTCAATTTCGAATCTGGAGAAATCAAATCCTTCCGGGGATTTGTCATTCATCGCCTGCTGCGTGAATTTAATCAGCGACCGGGCGTAGGGGCTAAGATCGGTGTAGTGGAGAAACGCATCTTTTTCGAAGCCAACATCAACAAATGCTGCATTCAAGCCCGGAATAAGTTTTTTAACCTTTCCAAGATATAGGTCTCCCACGGCAAAACTGGCATCTGCTTTTTCATTGTGCAATTCAACCAGTTTCTTGTCTTCCAGGAGAGCAATCTCTACTCCCTGTGGAGCAGCATTTATAATGAGTTCTTTATTCAAGCGTAAAAACACCGTTTATCAACCGTAAACCTGGTATATCAACCGATCGGGAATCGGAGTCTGATTACAGGTGGGCAATAGCGATGAATTAGCCCGCCGGAGCGGGCCATTCACGAGAAAATTCTATTTACTTCTTTTCTTATGACGGTTCTTTCTAAGACGTTTCTTACGCTTATGAGTTGCTATTTTATGACGTTTTCTCTTCTTACCACAAGGCATACCCTAATGTTTTTTTATTGTAATAATTTAATTTTCTCTTCAATCGCTTTAAGAAGGTCGGGGTTGTCCACCATTTTCGCGCCTTCTGAATAGTACTTCACTGCTTTTGCCTTTTCACCCAGGTTCTCATAGGTTTCTGCAAGAAGAAATACCGCTTCAGTATTTCCCGGTTCCTGATCAACTACCTTCTGGAATCTTTCCGCCGCTTTATCAAGCTGACCCGAAATCATCGAACCATATCCCAACATAAACTGGGCGTACATGTTTCCCGGGTTTTTTTCTGCTACTTCACGAATCTTCATGATTCCTTCCATCGGAGGTCCATCTCCACCTGCTCCAAAAAACCAGGTACTTCCCAATCCTACTTTCGCTGAGTCATTTGCCGGGTTGATTGCCAGGGATTCGGTAAACAGATCTTTGGCCTGAACTGCCATCCATGTTTTAAGTGAATGGTCCGACACTCCTCTCAGCCTGTCAAGATAAGAATGGGCGGCAAAGTTGAGGCTTTTTTCAGACTTTTCCAATTTAGCCTTTTCTCCAGTATAATATAACCAGGGTATGGTCGATTGTACCGAATCTCTCCAATAAGCCGCTAACTGTCCGTAAACCAAAATCTTCTGGGTTTGAAGGTCTCCTCGGGAAATAGCGTTTTCGAGGGCGGTAACACGTGCTGATTGTTCTGGGGTTAATGACTCACGTGCTTTAGAAAGAATATCTGTTGCATTCAGCACCTGATGAGCTGACTCATCAGGTTTCTGTGCAACAGATTTTATGCCTTTACTTTCAGGCTTTGTTCGTCCAAAAAAAAACAGGCTGAATAATAATATGACACCGGTCAGGGCAACAAACCATTGTTGCTTATTCACATTGATAAAATTTAGGAAGCAAAATTAACGTGCTTCCATCATTTCTTCGGCACCATCTTCATTAATCGTGGCATCAATCTGCAATTTCTTTACTTCCTGTACAAACTCTTTAGCTGGTTTGAAAGCGGGAATGAAATGTGCGGGTATATGAACTGCAGTGTTCTTTTTGATATTACGACCAATTTTAGCTGCCCTTTTCTTGGTGATGAAGCTCCCAAATCCCCTGATATAAATGTTTTCGCCTTGTGCGAGCGCTTCTTTTACTTCCTTAAACATGGTCTCAAGGGCAACGAGCACATCCACTTTAGGAATTCCGGTTTTCTCGGCAATGTTGTTGATTAAGTCGGCTTTTCTCATTTTGGTCGATTTAATAGGAAAAATGGGATATTACAGGTTTAAAAATTGAATTTCTTTTTGTGTTCGGGTTATCGCCTATAAAATTAATCAAATCAATCGATTATACGCGCCTTCCGGATATAATGAACGGGTAATTTTTACAAAAATTGTATTATTTACGATAAATATGTTAAAATTTCACAGATAAACTTCTGAATATAAATGAATTCATGGTTTAGCCGCACCCTTTTAAACTGGAACAGGCTTGAAAATCATCGCCAGATGCCCTGGAAAGGAGAAAAAGATCCCTACCGGATCTGGCTCAGTGAGATTATTCTTCAGCAAACACGTGTTGAACAGGGGCGTGCTTATTACGAACGTTTTATAAGTTCATTTTCCACAGTGTCCCAACTTGCATCAGCACCCCAGCAGGAGGTATTTAAGCTGTGGGAAGGACTTGGTTATTACTCACGTTGCCGGAATATGACGAAAGCTGCCCAGGCGATCGTTGAACAGTTCAATGGAAGATTTCCTGATTCCTATAAAGATGTTCTTTCCCTGCCTGGAGTCGGCCCATACACCGCGGCAGCTATCTGCTCGTTCGCCTATAATCAACCGTTTGCAGTGGTCGACGGTAACGTATACCGTATACTCGCAAGGATTTTCGAAATCACTATACCAGTAGATTCGGACGCGGGTAAAAAACATTTTAATACACTGGCGACAGATTTACTGGACAAAGAAAATTCAGCAGAATACAACCAGGCAATCATGGATTTTGGTGCTACTGTATGCAAGCCTAAAAATCCACTATGTAATCAGTGTCCATTCCATGATCGATGCAATGCATACAAGCATAACACTGTTTATTCTTATCCGGTAAAAACAAAAAAGCTCCTTCGCCGCACAAGGTATTTTTATTATTTTTTTCTTGAGAAGGATGATGAGATAATGGTCCGGGAAAGAGTCACAAAAGATATCTGGCAGCATCTTTATGAGCCTGTACTTGTGGAAGCAGAGAAGGAATTATCCGAAAAGGAAATCAATCCTTTATTAAGAAAAATAGGTATACCTGCGGATTCAGTTAGTGGTCTGCGTTATTCCGTGAAACATTCGCAGCAACTAACACATCAGCAGATTTGTGGAATCTTTACACATGTATCGCTAAAAAATAAGGTGGATGCACTATCAGGATACCAATGGGTCAACAAATCTGAATTTGAGAAATTACCCTTTCCAAGGTATATCCTTTCATATTTAAAGGAAAAAAAGTAAATTTAGATAGCTGTACAGGATAACGAAAGAAACTTAAGACTAAACCAAATTCATATGAGAGGAGTAAACAGGGTCATGCTGATTGGAAATCTGGGAAAAGATCCGGACGTTCAACACCTGGAAGGCAATATCGCTGTTGCTAAATTTCCCCTGGCAACAACCGAAACCTACAAGGACCGTACAGGAAAGTTAATCAGTCAAACAGAGTGGCATACTGTGGTGCTTTGGCGGGGACTGGCTGAGCTTGCTCAAAAATATCTCCATAAAGGGAGCCTGATATATGTAGAAGGAAGGCTGCGAACCCGAAACTGGGATGATAAAGAAGGGCATCGAAAATTTGCTACAGAAGTGGTGGGGGATAATCTTATCATGCTGGATAAACGAAACGATGGGGGGCTGCATGGACATGGTGGAATAGATTCCCCTGGTATTGACGGCCCCGGCGCTGATGATATTCCTCCGATATCAGACGCTTCTCCTGATTTACCATTCTGATTGATAATTTGATTTTGTTATGTTTGCATAACAATCCAGGCAGGCCTTTATGACCTGCCTTTATGATTGTGGTGCCGGAAAGCTTTTATAACCAAAAAGATACTTTTGAATCAGTGCTTATTAAACCAGTTACTTCAGTTTAATCTAAACACGACGTACCTGGCGATACTGCCTCAGACCGTCACAACCATCCTGGTATTCGCTCTGCTTTTGCTGTTATTTATTTCTTTCATTGTATCCGGAGCAGAAGTTGCTCTGTTTTCATTGTCATTCAAAGACATTAACCTGATGAAAACAAAGCCGATGCCTTCTGCCAGGAGGATCCTGAAACTTCTCGAAGAGCCGAAATTATTGTTGGGGTCGTTACTGATTTCAAATACACTAACCAATATCGGGATCATCATCATCTGCAATTTTCTGGTTAATGAGTGGATGGCAATGATGGATAATTTCATGCTCACACTCTTTATCAAAATCTTTGTCGTTTCAACTATACTTATTCTTTTTGCAGAAGCACTTCCGAAAGTGTGGGCTGCACAGAATAATCTCCGTTTCGCATATTACTCTTCTTACTTTGTTTTTGTAATTCATAAAATTTTCAAAGGAATCAGCGCCTGGATGGTAGGTTTTTCAGATCGTATTGAGCGCGCGCTCGGTGGCGGGAAAACAAGCGCTTACAGTATTGAACAACTCAACCAGGCCATCGATCTTACAACTCCTCCCGACGCTTCTGAAGAGGAAAAAAATATTCTGAAGGGGGTGCTGACTTTCGGGAATGTTACTGTTCGCCACGTTATGAAAAGCAGGTTGGACGTTCATGGAATTGAAGCAGGAACAAGTTTCGATGAATTACTCAGAAAGGTGCAGGACCTTAATTATTCACGCTTTCCGGTGTATCAGTCGAACCTTGATAATGTAACAGGAATGATTCATACTAAGGACATTGTTCCTTACCTGGACGAAGCGAAAGATTTTAACTGGCATACATTAATCAGGCCGCCCTATTTCGTGCATGAGAATAAACTTTGTGAAGATCTCCTTCGTGAATTTCAATCAAAGCGCATACACTTTGCCGTTGTGGTTGACGAATTCGGAGGAACCGAAGGTATCGTGACGCTTGAAGATATAATGGAAGAGATCATCGGTGATATACGTGATGAATTTGATGATGAAGACAATGTGAATCCTAAAATGGATGATTTCAATTTTGTATTCGATGGTCGTAAAATGGTTTCGGACGCATGCCGTGTGATGGGGATCCCATCAGATACCTTTGATAGTATCCGCGGTGATAGTGAAACAATGGCGGGACTGGTATTGGAACTGGCAGGCGAAATTCCGCAGCTGAACCAGGAAATTGTATCCGGCGATTTCACCTTCGCGGTGCAGGAATTGCAAAAGAACAGGATACAAAAAGTAAAAGTTACTATCCGTCCGGTAAATCAAGATGAAAAGTAATGAAGAACCTGCTTTCCCTGTTTTTAATTCTGACTATTCTCAGCTGTAATAGTCCCTTTACACCCAAACCACGATCTTATTTCAAAATCAATTTTCCCGAAAGATCTTATCAGCAATTTGACAGACCCGGATTCCCCTATACTTTTGAATATCCTGTCTACTCAGAAATATCGAAGGACAGTACTTTATTTGATGAATCCGGCGATGACGCATACTGGATCAATGTAGACTTTCCCGAATTTAAAGGGCGCGTTTATCTCAGTTACAAAACCATTGGTGGTTCAAGTGTATACAAGATCAAAACAGATAAAGGATATAAAGATTCTCTTGTAAAAAATACATTTGATGGTCTTAAAGATGAAGCGTTCAGAATGACGTTTAAGCATTCCCTCAAAGCCAGTGGAATTCAGGATTCTGCTTTCCGTACCGCTAATGGAATTTCCGGTGTTTACTTCAATGTGGAAGGCAATGCTGCCACTTCCAAACAATTTTTTCTCACAGACAGCACTAAACATTTTCTCCGCGGAGCTCTTTATTTTGATACCGCCCCTAACTCAGACTCGCTCGCTGTTGTAAATGAATTTCTTGAAAAGGACATGACCCACCTCATCAATACGTTGAAGTGGAAATAGCCATATTTCCAGCCCCTCGGACTGGAATCTAAATCTTATTTTTGCAGCATGATAGTTATAGATAAAGTACTCATCAGTGATGATGTTGTGGAAGAACAATTCGTCTGCGATCTGAACAAATGTAAAGGCGGTTGTTGTGAAGATGGCGATGCAGGTGCTCCTTTAACTATGGATGAACTGGATATTGTTGCAGATGTTTTTGAAACCATAAAGCCCTTGCTTACACCGGAAGGGCTCGAGGAAATTAATCGTAAAGGTTTATACAGGTACGATAAAGAGTTCGGCTGGGTAACACCGACAGTTGGAGGCAAGATCTGTGCGTATGGGTCGTATGACAAGAACGGAATAATCAGGTGTGCTTTTGAAGAGGCTAAGAACCGTGGCCTTATAGATTGGAAAAAGCCCATTTCATGTCACCTGTATCCAATCAAAACAAAAAAAAGCAGGTACAATGATCACGAAATGGTGAACTATGAACCGCGCGAATCGTTGTGTAGTCCGGGATGTGCATTAGGAGCAAAATTAAAAGTCCCGGTATATCAGTTTTTAAAAGAAGCCATCACACGGAAATTCGGAGAAGAGTTTTACAATGTCCTCCACCAGATAGCAGAGAATTCTCACGATGTGAACAAAAAGGTACTCCCGTAAACTAAATCTGCAGATTCAAAATATTTTTCCATGTCATCAGTTTCACCTTCATCAGTTTTTAATGTTAAGAGCAATGAGAAGGCAAAGGACCTGGGTCACCGGCAGACCATAAACTTCAACATAGGCAGGTACAATGCGGTTGTGCCCAATGGTAAAAAACAATTTTCCGATCTTACCCGGGTTCGTCAGAAAGCAAAAAACACAAAATGGCGGGCGATCGAAACTCTTGATCAGCAGCTGGAGCTGTTTGAAAAAAACATTTCCGCCCGCGGAGTACGTGTGATCTGGGCGGAGAATGCTGACGAAGCCTGTGCAGCAGTGGGCGAGATTTGTAAAGCAAAAAAATGCAAATCGATAGTGAAAAGTAAGAGCATGGTTACTGAGGAAATTCACCTGAATGAATTTCTGGAATCCATGCATATTGAAAGTATAGAGACAGACCTTGGAGAATACATTCAGCAGCTGGATGGTGAGCCTCCTTATCATATTGTGACTCCGGCTATGCATAAGAGTAAGGAAGACGTTGCGGCTCTTTTTGCAAGAAAACTGAATACGGATCCTTCACTTACTCCGGAGCAGCTCACGCTTGTTGCCCGTGAAAAACTAAGAGAAAAATACGTTGCCGCTGAAATTGGTGTTACGGGCGCAAATTTTATTATAGCTGATACCGGTAGTATTGCTGTTACTGAAAACGAAGGCAACGGAAGATTGAGTTCCGCATGGCCTAAAACGCATATTGTAATTACCGGTATCGAGAAGGTAATTCCTTCAATAAATGACCTCTCTTTTTTCTGGCCATTGCTTGCAACTTATGGTACAGGACAGCAATTGACCGTCTACAATACTATTGTCAGTGGTCCTCGTAAAAGTGATGAAACCGATGGACCGGAAGAAATGATTGTTATTCTTCTCGATAATGGGAGAACAAATATTATTGCGGATGCGAAAGCAAGAGAAAGCTTGTATTGCATCCGGTGCGGGGCATGCCTGAATGCCTGCCCGGTGTATAAAAATATTGGAGGACACAGTTACGGAACCACGTACAGCGGACCTATCGGAAGTGTTATCACTCCCAACCTGAAGGACAAAGGTGACTGGAAGCATCTCAGCTATGCTTCTTCCTTGTGTGGCAATTGTACAGAGGTATGCGCAGTGAAAATCAATCTACACGAACTACTGCTGCATAACCGGCACACGGCAGTTGAAGAGGGTTACAGTACGCTTTCCGAAAAGCTGGCATGGAAGCTTTGGAAACGTGCATCGCTGAGCCGGAAACTGATGAATACGGGAAGTGGGAGCCTGAAAAATAAAGTAGTCAATTCAATGTTTAAGTCCTGGTCCAGAGGACGTTCTGGTCTGCGGTTTTCTGCCAAAACGTTTAATCAATTATGGAAAGAGAAAAACGGAGATGAATAAACGCATTTCCGGCTCCAGATTTGCTTATATTCCTTTTTCAATTTGATGACTGAAGAGCTCCTGTTATATTCCGACGCAACGGGTGATCGTATTCGCTATGCTGCAAACCTGGTCCTTTCAGACCTGGGCGGTTATACGTACAGGTTAACGGATAGCCGATCAGAGTTTCTTTATTTTAACGGACCCAAAATCAACTACTCCCAGCGTCGGATAACCGAAGATGAGTTTCATATAATACCCGTCCGGTTATTGTATGAATCAGATATTCGGGTACAGGTAATTGATGTTTTCGAACTGAAGGAATACCCCGCGTTTTTCCAGTCTCCCATCGAGAGCAACTGGCCATTCGATATTTTTGCCGCAGCGTTTTATCTTGTCAGTCGTTACGAAGAATACCTTCCATTTCAGCCGGATGAATATGGTCGGTTTCCGCATCAATCGAGTGCCGCATTTGAAAAAGGATTTCTTCACAGACCAGTCGTCAATGAATGGGTACTTGGCTTAAAAAAGAAACTCCTGATCTGGTTTCCCAATCTCTGGTCGCGCGAAAACTATTTCAGGTTCATTCCGACCTATGATATCGATATCGCATATTCTTATCTCCACAAAGGATGGCAGGTCAATTTTGCCGGTGCTTTGAAATCAATTTCAAAAATGGATTTCAAAGCCGTGATCGATCGTATACAGGTATTGTCCGGAAACAGGAAAGATCCTTTTGATGTATATGAATGGCTTTATGCGTTGCATTTAAAATACCGGTTAAAGCCGGTTTATTTTTTCCTTGTGGCAGCTAAACGTTTTGCTTACGACCGCAATATTCTGCCTACAGAAAAAGCAATGATCGACCTGATTCTTCACCATGCCATGGGTTACCAGATCGGTATCCATCCTTCCTGGCAGAGCGGTGATGACAAAGCGCTTTTTCAATCAGAAAAAAAATCGCTTGAGGAAATTTCCGGAATAGCTATTACCAAAAGCCGGCAGCATTATATCAGGATGACGCTTCCTGAAACATATCAGCAGCTGGAGGCAATGGGGATTAAGGATGAATATTCCATGGGTTATGGAAGCATCAATGGATTCCGGGCTTCTATCAGTTCACCTTTCCCGTGGTATGATCTTAGTAAAAATAAGGCTACTGAAATGATGATTCATCCATGGTGTTTTATGGATGCCAATTCATTATACGAACAAAAATATATACCTGCGCAGGCTTATGAAGAACTCAGCTATTATCACCAGGTAATTAAAAAAGTAAATGGACAGATGATCACCATCTGGCATAATAATTTTTTTGGAACCGATCCTGCATTCAAAGGCTGGAGGGAAGTCTATGAATTATTCCTGAATGAAGTAGTTTACTGGGACGTATAACCGCGGTTTAGCCATTAAATTTTTTCCGCATCACCGTTTTCTTCCGAAGCCTCTATAGCATCTTTGGCCGCTGATTTTTTGAAGCCAGTATTAACAAGATACACACCAAGTAAAGTCACCAACGTACCGCCCGCGATAAGTATATTCAGCTTCTCGTGATTAAGCATCGAACCGATGATCACAGCAACAACAGGATTGATATAGCTATAAACGGAAGCCTGTGCTGCAGGAAGGCGTTTCAATGCATAAATGAATGCTGCAAACGTAATGATCGATCCAAATACTACGAGGTAGCCGATCGACAACCAGCTTACCATTGGAATCTGCTTTACAGGAATGGCTAAACCGGGTGAATAGGCGATGATTGTAAGAATTACCCCGCTTAGAAACATTTGCCACCCAAGACTGTAATAGGGGTTTAAGTCTTTGGCATGTTTGACAGTAAATAAAGTACCTGCCGCCCAGGTCATCGTGGCAATTAGTCCAAGCATAATGCCTGTAGAAAAAGAAGAATTGAAGATTGCATCGAGATAATCAGAAAAAATGATCAGTATTCCTCCGAAGCCTATGATCAGGCCAAGCGCGGTAGTGAGATTAAGTTTCGTATCCTTAAAAACGAAAAGCGAAAAAATAGCGATCCAGATGGGGGAAATCGCACCTATCACTGATGCAAGACCGCTCGGAAGGTACTGTACTGACCAGGTGCTGAAGCCATTGCTCACGACAAACATAAGTACACTCATCCACGTGAAGCGGATCAACTGGCTCCAGCTGGGCCATTTATATCCTTTTAAACTAAAGAAGATGATATAAAAAATTCCACCTGAGAGTTGACGAATGCCTGCCAGTTGAAGCGCAGGCATATATTCAACTCCTTTTTTTGATGCAAGCCACGTTGTACCCCAAAGGATACTTACAACCCCCACAGCGAAAAGTGCCTTCGTTTTTTCGCTGTGATTCCTGGGACTTAGTGGTTTAAGAGAGGTACTGACTGTGTCGTACAAGTCATATATTAATGCCTTGGTCTTTACAAAACCAGATCTCATATCCTCGCTTTTGTTCTTTCTTAATGCCGGAAATGCCGCATGCCGGTGATGATCATCACCAGGTTATTATCCTTGCTGAAAGCAATTGAATCTTTATCCCTGATGGACCCGCCAGGCTGGATGTATGCTTTAATTCCTGCTTCAAATCCCATGCGTACACAATCATCAAATGGGAAAAATGCATCACTCGCCATCACTGCTCCGTTCAGATCAAATCCAAATTGTTTTGCCTTATCAAGCGCATGCCGTAAGGCGTCGATTCTTGAGGTCTGACCACAACCCTTGCCAATCAACTGATGATCTTTAACCAGTGCAATCGCATTTGATTTGAGGTGCTTGCAAATAACATTGGCGAACAACAGATTTTCTTTTTCTGATTCTGATGATTCTCTTCCGCCACTTTCTTCCCATTTTTCAACATTTCCTTCGTCAGAATCCTGCTGCAGAACTCCGTTTAATATTGATTTGAATTGTTGTTCAGGTACGAACGGCTTTTTCTGTTTCACAAGAATTCTGTTCTTTTTAGTTTGAAGAATAGCCAGTGCATCTTCTGAATAACCCGGAGCAATCAAAACTTCAAAGAAAATTTCGCTGATAGCTTCCGCTGTTGCCTTATCAATTTCGCTATTACAAACAAGTACACCACCAAACGCACTTTCCGGATCTCCAGCCAATGCTGCATCCCATGCATCTTTCACCGAATTTCTCGACGCTACTCCACAAACATTGGTGTGTTTTATCACTGCAAATACAATCCCATGAGTTGAAGCATTTCCCGGAAAACTAAACTCGCTGATGAGCTGAATGGCAGCATCCATATCAACAAGGTTATTGTACGATAATTCCTTTCCATGAAATTTTTCAATCCATTCATCTGTATTGCCATAGAAAACACCCTTTTGATGCGGGTTTTCTCCATAGCGCATGATTGATGGTTTACCTGCTGATATAAAGAATGCAGAAGGATTGTCTTTATTGAAATAATCGGAAATGGCGATATCGTACCTCGTGACCACTTCGAAAGCTTTCGCCGCAAATTGTTTACGTTGCCCGATCGTAGTCGTTCCGTTTTGCTTGGAAAGTAATTCTGTAATTAACGGATATTCTGCCTTTGAAGCAATCACCACCAGGTCACGGAAATTTTTTGCAGCTGCACGGATCATTGATGGCCCGCCAATATCAATTTTTTCGATGATGGCTTTTTCGTCAGAAGTCTCTTTCACCGTTTCTTCAAAAGGGTAGAGATCGACAATCACGATATCAATTTCCGGAATAGAATAATCTTTCATTTCCTGCAGATCAGTATCTACATTTCTGCGACCGAGGATGCCCCCAAAAATCTTTGGATGCAGGGTTTTGACCCTACCTCCCAGGATCGATGGGTAATCAGTAACAGATTCCACCGGAATGCAGGGGATGTTCAGCTTTTCAATATAAGCCTGGGTACCTCCGGTGGAATAGATTTTCACACCGTTTTCGTGCAGGACTTTTACAACTTCATCAAGGCCGTCTTTATAAAAAACAGAAATTAACGCGGATTGAATTTTTTTTTCCATAAATAATCAGGTTGACCGGGCATTCTTTTTTGCCCAAAAATCAGGATCGGCGAGCTAATCCCTGTAAAGCAGGAATGCGCCCTGGTCAGGCACAGAATGGAAGCGCAAATTTAGTCGTTCAGCGTCTTTTTTCCATTTTTGAATTTTCCACAAAGAATTACTCGCATCGGCCACAATCGGGATATCTTTTCCAATTGTCGCCAGCCAACCAAAATTAACGTTGCAATTATTAGACAGAAGAATCACATCTGGTTTTGGGTTACTGTATGGAATTTGTGGTTTGATAATTCTTCCGGATAGCTGAAATACACAATGAGCAGATGTCGAGATGAGGCTTGCGCCTGCTTCGGGCCTCTTTTGTAACACAGGCTCACGGAGGCGATAACTGTACATGAGGGGAAGTATCCAGTTTTGTTTGCTTTTGTTGCTAAAGCTATCGGATAAAAGCAAAGCATTCCTTTTTTCAATAAATCCGATGGTGGAAATTTTATTGGTATATGGTATAATGATCAGAGATTGATTTCCTGATTTTATGGTAAAGCGCAATCTTTCAGTAGAGAAAGCCGCAATGATAAACAGGATAGCAAATGCGGATATGCTCCTGTTTTCTTTTCTGATGAATATTGCTGAAAGAATCAATGCATAAAGCAAAAAGGTTTGTATGGGTGAGATGAAAACATTTTCCAGGTTACTGTTCGGGATCTGATCCATCGTGATAACATATTTGTTCATCATCCGGATCAGCCAGCCTGCGAGCTCGCCGATAAGAGATGCAAGAGGAGAAAAAAAACTTACGCTGCACAACACAAGTTCGACAATCAGTATAATGCTGCTTAATGGTACTGCAATCAGATTTGTAAACAGAAATAATAAAGGGAAACGATGAAAGTACAGGAGCAATAACGGCGTAGTAAGAACCTGTGCAGCAAGTGTAAGGCAAGTCGCTTCCCATAATTTTATGGCCGCGGGATTAGTAAATGGAATAGCATTACAAAGCTTCCTGTGGAGTAATAGAATTCCTGCAACTGCAGTATAACTCAACTGAAATCCTACATCAAAAATCCAGAGAGGCTTAAAAGCCAGTAGTAAAAATGCTGAAGCTGCGAGCGTGTTGAACGGATTTGATCTTCTGCTCAGCATATTGCCAAGCGCGAATAAACTGAACATCACTGCCGAACGTACAACAGAAGCGGATGCCCCCGAAACAAACGTAAATATCCAGAGAGCCAAAATCACCAGGAGAGGCTGAACATAAAATTTGCTCCTTCCACGTAAAAGTATACCCGAAAACCACGATAGCAGGAGATAGATCAGTCCCAGATGTAAACCGGAAATAGCAATCACATGAACAACTCCTGAATTCACATATGCCTGTATCAATTCTGAATCCACATCATTTCTGTACCCGGTTAACAACGCTTCTGCAAGTCCGCAGGAAATGCTGTCTGAAATATTTGTTTTTAAAACGGAGAGCAGGTGGTCACGAATTCCGAAGATGAAATGATAAAAGCGATTTCCTCTGTTCAGTTTCGTTTCAAAAACTTTATCCGGGCTGAGGAATACCTGGTAGTCTACTCCATTATCAGCCATATATTTCCTGTAGTCGAAGGCTCCCGGATTTTTTGCTGATGTGATTTTAATGGGACTTACCTTTCCAATAAATGCATCACCATACAGAATAGCGTCAAAACTAAAGGACATTGAGAAATATACTACCGCGATACCTGCTTCCTGCCAATGTTTACCTTCTCTCAATTCGACACCCACTATAGACTTATAAAAGGAAGACTTTTTAACTGGTGGTTCGAGTAGTGTATACCGATATGTTGTTTCTGGATTTTTAGTGCCGTAAAGGCCCTGGGGTTTGTTTCTGAATTGAAGAGAAATCATCAGTGGTCCAAGCAGGAAGATCAGTATCTGTACCGAGATGCCCTGTATAAATCTATACTTCCATGAAAACCACGAAGGCGCGTAAATAAAAAGAATGAGCGGAATAACGAAGATGAAGGTCGCGGTGAAAAGGATTATCGAAGACAGGTTAAGATAAGTATGAAATACAATTCCAGCGATAAAGGGTGGAAGTATCCTGAGGAAGGGACTGTCATTCCAGGGTGCAGAATACTTTTTCTTCATGAGTAAATTTAAAACCGGGGAGCGCTGCCACGACTGGTATTAATCGTTTCTGCATGCAGAAAAATCTCTTTGAAAACCGTTTGGCGCATCAGTTAGGAAATGTGATAGCCCATGATAATTGAGATGTTTTAACTTTATAAGACCAAACCTTCTTATCGATGAAAAAATTACTGTGCATCGCTTTGGTTTATTCGGTGTTGATTTCCTGTACAAGCAGTACAAAAATTTATTTTGTTAGGCATGCAGAAAAAGGAACGGGTTCCCAGGATCCCGATCTCACACCTGAAGGAAAGGAGCGAGCGCAGCAACTGGCTTCCTATCTTCGAAAGAAAAAAATAAAAGCGATATATTCTACGCAAACAAAGCGCACAGTGCAGACTGCAGAGCCAACAAGCGCAATGGAAAAAATTCCCATTCAGTATTACAGGAATGATACCGCACAGAAATTTTTGTATCACGTTTTAGAAAGAGGAAAAAACACCCTGATTGTTGGGCATAGCAATACAACGATCAATATGCTCAAAGAACTTTCACTGGATCCGACGATAAAAGAGATTCCTGATGATGATTACGACAATATATTTATTGTAACTTTGAAATCAAGAAGTGGCCCTTCGGGTTTTCATCTCAGATTGAAAGAATCAACTTATGGCGCAAAATCACCGCCGGCAAATACAGAAGGAAAAAAAACAAGTACAATGAGTTCTACGCAATAAGAACTTTAGTTTACTTCAATAAAAAATCCGGTGGCAATCACCGGATTTTTTTATAAAATTTTTTTGCTATGTCTGTCTTAATTTCTCCTTCGCAAATCATCTTCATCCTCAGAAATCCAGTCCCATCGCAAAGTACCATTGTGGTTTACCCTGGAAGAATCCTCCCATCGGCCATCCTGTATCCAGCCTTAAGAAATAACCCAGCAATGTGCTTCTGATACCAAAGCCATATCCACCAACAAATGGACCTATTCCTCCGGTCTTGACTTTCACTTCTACTGGCGGCGTGCCGTAAACGATATTCGGTCTTTCAACTTCACTGATGGGTCCGGCCCAGGCAGTACCCAGGTCAATAAATTGTACTACCTGGAAATTTCTGATGAATGCATTATTGATAGGCCGGTTGAAGAAGGTGGTAAAAATGGGTAACCTGAATTCACTGTTTAACACAATCGCATTGTTACCATTGGCGACGTTTTGCTTATGTCCGCGCAGGTTTAGCGCCAGTGACTGGAAAGCATAAGTTTCGGCTGAGCTTGGCCGTATGTTATGATTGAATTTAGGCGCGATCCATCCATCAACACCACCGAGGTAATAAATCATCTTTTGATCTCCCCAGGAGAAATCTGCCGCACCGCGGGCTGCCCAAACAAAATTGCGATATATCGGGTAATAGTATCTGATATCCGTACCAAAGTTGAAGGTGAGTCTGCCAGACTGTTCTTTCTGTGCAAGTCTTGAATTCACGTCCACGTAAAACTTATACCTCAGGCCATGCCATATATTCAAAGCAGGGTTAATGGTGTTGTCATATACGTACTCAATTCTCGCCAGAGCATTGTTAAGTACTGTATCAGGATATGTTAGTGCTGGCGGGAAGTTGGCATCGGTTTTCAGCACCACTTTATCATATCGGTAACCAAGCATCATTCTGACACTCCGAATCACATCAAATGGGAATGTGAAATTGACCTGGAATAAGTTCGAATAAAGCTTATTGGAAAGCTGACCCTTGATATCATTGATATCGTAGATCGGGAAATTTTCCTGTGTTGAACGATAGTATGTAAGACCCCAGTCGATTTTTTTACGCAGGTTCTGGTATGACGCGAGATAATCATTGTCTCGCAGGTTGGTTGAAATACGCACACCTCCAATGAATTTAACATCCTCAAATAAATCTGAAATACCCATCCTGATGATACCATTCAAAAGATCAGTATTTGAAAGATAGATTGGCCCTGCACCGCCACCATAGGGCTGGAACCTGTTAACCAGAACTGAGTTATTGAAGCCTGCGACAACGTAGTCAGAAGAGAACCTGAGTCGGTAATCATACAGTCTCGCACTACCAAGCACTGATTCTTTTGGCGACTCTGATATCGCTTCCACAGGTGCAGCTCTTACGCCAGAGTCTTTTTGTGCTTCAAATTCTGTCTGGAACAAATCAGATTTCGTTGAAGTATCAACAGCCGGTAATTGTTGGTTTTGAGGATAAAAAGTCGCAGCATTTTTCTGTTTTCTTTCTTCCTCCATCACCTTCTTCATATAATCAGTCGGTCTCGCATTCACATTTCTGCGCTTTAATGCATCTTCATTAATGCGCAGTTTGTACAGGAATTTCAGATCGCCCTCACGCCTTGTTTCACTTACCTGGTTATTATCACCGGCCCCACGTGATTCGAGTAAACTACTCTGGTAATTGGTTATAGGGAACACGTAAGAACTATCGTTCGTAATCGATAAAAATCCAATAGAGTCAGGTTCTGTTTTACTCCATGCTTTTAATGTTGAATCAAGATCGGCAGGTTCAGGATTGCGGAGGTATTCTTCACCAACTTTCACAATCGTATCAAGTCCTGCACGCTTGGTTGTAAAAAATCCTGCATACCGGTTGTTGATACCGTTTTCATCACTCACAAAGGTGAAGTGATTCACATTATACTGGAGAGGAAATCTTGCCTGTCCATATTTTAGTTTTGATAGCTGGGAAATCTGGCTGAATTCAGGGTTCGCCCAGTTATTCACCATGAAAATATTATAAGGATACCGGGAAGGCAGAACCGTATCTCCTTTCGGAGCGTTTGCCGCAGGTCTGTTAGAAGAAAATATGATACCTGTTTTACTAGGGAAGGCTACAAATGATGCATCGAGATCATCATAAGGATCATTCGTAATCTGGGTGACTTCCTGCTCATTTATTTTGTACATGAAGATATCAGACTGCCCGTTTTTGACTGCACTCAGGATAAGTGTATTATCATTCAGCATGAACTTGGCATCCTGGATAATCTGGAAACCATCAATCCCTTGTTTGTTTCTTTTGATTTTTGCAACAACATCGTAAACAAACATTCTGATCTTTCCTTTATCGGTATAGATCACCAATAGTCTTGACCCTTTTGAATCCCATGCCATCAATGGATAGTTGGGATTCATCTCGTTTACATTGCTTCTGACACCTGCCTTCAATAACACCTTTCTTTTTTCAGAAAAATCTTCCAGGATTACTTTGTACAATCCCTTGTCAAATTTTACATAGGCATAAGTGTTATTTCTCTGGATAGGATTTGCCTGGAACCTGTAATAATCCTGGTCGCGTTTGAGTTCTTCAACAGCAACCACATTTCCGCGTGGTTGGTTACGACGTCCTCTCAGATCGTTGAGATACCTTTCACTTTCCTTTTCCATGAATTCACGTAACAAATCTTTGAATTTCATTTTTGTTACGCGCTGACTTGCCTGGTTTGTGCTTTTGTAGATACGTGAGAGATATAGGAAATAAGTGACGTTATCCTTGCGGTAATTGTTTGCTATAAAGTTCCAGAAAGCATGACCTGCGAGTTCCTGATTTTTAAATGCAAACTGGTAGAAGTTTTTATAATCACCGGAAAGTAGTTTTGATTTTAATTGATCATCCAGTGCCGGGCTCCAGTTTTCCGCAGCATAAGCAACATAACCATCGGTCAACCACTTCGGAAGATCGAGCAAGGCCTGGTTGCCTGCAAACTCGCCGAGATCATCACCAAATAAAAGATTGTCAACAAGAACTTTTGCTATACCCTGTCTTACCTGTCTGCGCAAGTCATTTAAACTCCCATTATTGTAAACAAGGATCTTATTGTTGACCAGCTTTGTTACACCACCGGTATTCTGCCAGTCAATTCCAATGCCGATATTGGATTGCTGCATGTCACTGAAATTGTTGTAGATAATTATATTGGCGCGACGCTGCATTCCGTATTCTACAAACTCTTCAAGTTGGGGAAGTTCATCTTCGGCAAGCTGTGCTACATATTTTCCAAGGGCAAGACCACCCTGGTTGAAATAAGAATTGAAATTTCTGGTCTGATAATATCTCCAGGTGAATTTTTTATGCTGAACCCTGTTCTTGCCATACTCTACTGAACTGACCTGGGCATCGGCGGCAGTAACAAAAACAAAAAGAGAAAAAAAGAATAACAGGACACTGAATAGTTTTTGCATAGACCTATGTTCAAAAATGTTCGTAAGCTTGCCGGATTAGTGCACGAAAAGGATATTCCGAACCAATAAAATTAATGATTTTAAGGTATAAATTAGCCTCTATGCTCCACGTTAAAGTTTTCCTATTTAATCCCCTGCAAGAGAATACCTACCTGCTTTATAATGAAAAAAAGGAATGTATAATAGTAGACCCCGGATGTTATTACGATGAGGAAAAAGAAGCAGTTGCCACATTCATAAACGAAGAACAGTTAAAACCGGTTTTGCTCATCAATACGCATTGTCACCTGGATCATATTTTTGGTAACAAATTCATAGCGGAAACTTATCACCTGGAGCTTTATATGCATCCTTTGGAGAAGAAGATGTTTGACCTGGCTCCTTCCAGCGGGTTAATGTGGAACATCCCCTTCGACAACTACGCTGGCAAGATCAACTTCATTGACCTTCAACAACCTGTAAGGCTGGGCGAAGATGAGCTGACGGTACTTTTTGTTCCGGGACATTCACCAGGAAGCGTTGCTTTCTATTCTGAGAGTCAAAAATTTATAATTTCCGGAGATACACTTTTTCAGGGAAGTATAGGCCGATCCGACCTGCCTGGTGGGGACGCCAGGCAGCTGGAAGCCAGTATCCGGAATGTATTGTATACTTTACCGGATGAGGTTGCGGTGCTACCTGGTCATGGACCGGCTACTACGATCGGGAAGGAGAAGAAGAGCAATATGTTTGTCAGACAGTAAACAGGAAACGGTAGACAATACAAGGAAGGCAGGAGTGAGCAGGAGATTTAGCGTGGAGAAATCAGTACCAGGTTTCAAGATTGCTGTGAGCCTGTCACGAGGATATTTAATTTCAGATTATAATAAGCTTAGAATTAGTTATGCTGACTGCGGCCGTTCTGACAACGGACAGCTGACAACCGGCAACTCCGACGCTCAACAGGCTGCCGGATAAAAATTAACGCTGCCCAAGGGCAAAAAACCTTCCGATATACGGCAGTTTCTGGAATTCCTTTTTCTCAATCCTGGAGACAAAAAGAAAGAAAGCGAGGATCTCCAATGCGGCAAAACCGTGCGTCCACCAGATACCCGGGGAGAGTCTTTTGAAACCCTGGTGAACGAAAAACAGAATTAAGCAAATCACTACATAGGACAGCAATTTCCTCCATGGATAATTTACCGGGTAATATTTCTGACCGAGTCGATAGCTGGTGAACATCATAAATCCATAACAGACAAGCGTAGCAATAGCACAAGCCGTATATCCCCAGTAGGGAATCATGAAATAATTGATGACGAGGGTGAGTAATGCTCCCCCGATGGTAATATATGCGCCAATAAGATTATTGTTGGTGATCTTGTACCAGATGGAAAGGTTGTAATATACACCCAGGAATATTTTCGCAAGCATTAAGATGGGTACCACTTTTAAACCTTCGAGATATTCCGGATGATTCCTGATCCCCATAAAATGTTTCCAGATATCGAGATACAAAACAACGCCAAGAAAACAAAAACAACAGGCCAGTACAAAAAACTTCATCACACGCGCATAGGTCTTCTGAGCATTTTCAGCAGCAGCCTGTTTAAAGAAAAAAGGCTCTGCTCCCATTCGAAAAGCCTGGATAAACAACACAATCAACAATGCCAGTTTATAGTTTGCGCTGTAGATACCATTGGCAGATTTGGCCTCAGCAATCGATCCTGGAAATCGCTGGATGATCATGAACCTGTCAATCGTTTCATTGATCATACCACCAAATCCAACGATGATGAGCGGTGCCGTATAGATCAGCATTTCTCTCAGCAATTTTGTATTCATTGCCGGCTTAAATGCAAGCAACTCTTTGCCAAGTAAAATAATGGTGATTCCGCTGGCGATCAGGTTAGCCAGGAATACATAACCGATATTGATTTTGGGATTATAAATGATCGCCCATGCCGTATCTGCATTTCGTTCGTAATCGCCTTTGCATAGTACGAGGAAGAACAAAACCATCCCAACATTCACCAGGATATTGGTAATCTTGATCGCCGCAAATTTTCGTGGTCGGTTTTCAAATCTCAATTTAGAAAAGGGAAGTACGGCCAGTGTATCGAGCGCAACAATCCACAAGACCCATTTTACAAATTCAGGATGATCTCCCAGTTTCATGAATGAAGCAACCGCTGGTACAGGTACCATAAGGGCAGCGGTGAAAATGATGGTTGTAAGAATTAAGGTAAAGAGACCGGTATTGTAAACCTCTTTCTCTGGAAAATTATTATTGAACCTGAAATAAGCAGTTTCCATCCCATAGGTGAAAACAATATTTAAAAAAGAAGCATAGGCAAATAGAATGGAGATATCACCGTACTGTTCAGACGAATAAATTCCTGTCAGCAGCGGTGTAAGCAAATAATTGATAAACCGGCCGAAAATATTGCTAAAGCCATACCAGAACGTCTGACCTGCCAGTTTTTTTATACTGCTCAAACCTGAAAAAAGTTAAGGGACAAAAGTAATATGCAATCCGCATAATTCACAGCTGCTTCAAGAGCAGAAGTTGATTATTTAACGGATTCCGTGTTTTTACGTGTAAAAAGAAATAATATTCGTTGCTACTGATGGTTTAATTCAAAATTTCATTACCAGTTCCGGGTAGTCTATTCTGATGGTTGAGAAAACCTAGTGTCTTTTATAAATGTCGAATCTGTTAGCGTTCTGAGGAATTGTTGCAATTCATATTTCTCAAGGTCGGAAATGGGTATTTTGTTCCTGACAAGCGGATCTGTACCTGGTGCATCTATTACGCCGGAACGATAATGATCAATTACACCGCTCAATGCATAAAATCTTCCATCATGACCGTAAGGATAAGTGATGAAAACATTTCGAAGACTTGGTACTAAGAATTTCAGTGAATCTTCTGCATTGTGAGTGATGCGCATTCTTCCGAAATCGTTAAGAAATGGGTTGACAGATAATCCTGTATTTCGGTAAGAAAAATCAGTAAAGAATGGTTCTTTATGACAGGTAGCACATTTATTCTGAAAAATTTCGTATCCCTTTTGTTCTGCTTCGGTGAACGTAACTTTCCCGGCTTTCATTTTGTCGTAACGCGAATCTGCAGATACCATCATCAGCATAAACTGGGCAAGCGCTTTCAGCATTTTCTGCGAATTGATTTCTTCAGTTCCAAAAGCTTTGGAAAACATCTGGCGATAATGTTCGTCCTGGTTGAGTTTATTGATGACACTATTTACGGTTTCGCCCATTTCATTTGGTGCAGTTATCGGTGCCAGCGGCTGTACTTCAATATGATTTATCCCACCATCCCAGTGCAATTCTTTTCTCCAGGCGAGATTAAAAAGGCCAGGCGCATTGCGTGTGGTAAACTGATTATCGATGCCATGACTCAATGGATGATCGAAAGTGGCAAATGCAGCAAATTGCTGGTGACAGGATGCACATGGAAAATTGCCATCGCGGGATAATCTGCCATCATAAAATAATTTCCGGCCCAGTTCAAAACCTTCTTTTGTTATCGGATTACCACTGAAATAGTCATTTGGCGGTGGAAATCCATCGGGAGTTTTAAATACTATTGATGTTGTTCCTGAAGAATCTGCGTGATCATTTTTATTGCAGCTTCCGATGACTGAAAAAACAGCCACGAATATCAGCATACAGCAAAAAGTCAGGCCTCTCTTCATTAATAACGATTGATTGAAACAGTGTTGAAAAGAGACGCATAGTTATCTGCATACTGCATGGAAACAGCCCCTGGCGTCATGATCGCCGGGGTAGCGGCAATATATAATTGATGTACAGATGAAAACCATTTATCTATATCGATCTTTATCTCAATTTCAGTTTCAGTATTTGTATCCAGTGCCCAACTTTGCTGACCAGGCAATGGAAGTACTACTTGCCTGATGGATTGTTCACTGGACTTAAATCCTCCGATATGATAAACGATATTATTATTCACTTCATTGGAATAGGAAGAATTTCCTTCCAGTTTTGCCATGATATATCCGGTGCTCCAGGTCCAGAACATACCATTCGCAGGATCCAGCACACCAGCTTGCGCTCCGCTTACATTATAAATGCTGTCGATGCCAATCTGAAATCCGATATGAGTAAATTTTCTTCCATTCAGACCTGTTTCTACTATGAATGAAGCAGGCTCAGCGGCATTCAATAAATAATAAGCTTCACGATTCTCAGCTACTTTAATGGTTCCATCTTCAACCAGTGAAATATGGCCGATATACATTTTGAATGCAGAAATGCTGAAATCTTCGCCAAGCGGGTTCAGGTATTGTTTGCCAAATTCCAGTGGCTCCCCGTTAGCTGTGGGTGTGAATTTTAACCTGATCATGTACTGATTTCCTTCGTTGCTCACTTCCTTCTTACAGGAAATGAACACCAGCACGAGTGCTATTACTGTTCCGGCTACACGAAGAATTTTCATTCGCACCAGGGTTTAAATTTCATGCAGGTTAAACTTTCTGCGACCTGATTTTGTTTCTGCTTTTAATTTCTTTTCCTTGATACGGTTTTCCTTGGATTTTCTGGATGGTGCTGTAGCAATTCTGATTTTCTTTTTCGCCAGTGTCTGCATTATCAGTGCATTCATTTTATGTACAACATCCTCTTTATTACTCAGCTGTGATCTCGTTTTCTGTGACCGTATACTGATGTTCCCCGTTGCATTCAGTCTGTTCTGCAATTTCTCAAGGATCGTCTTTTTTTGATGCTCATCCAACACGGAAGATTGCACGGGATTGAATAATCCTTCGACCATTGTTTCTACTTTGTTGACATTCTGGCCCCCCTTTCCGCCACTCCTTGCTGTCCGAAAAACAATTTCCCCCGATATATCTATCTTCATCGACTAAAAGTACAAATTCCTTTCTGTTCTCTATATGCGGGCACTTATACAACGTGTTAAATCTGCTTCGGTAAAAGTGGATGGAAATATTACGGGTAAGATAACTACGGGGTTGCTGGTGCTGCTGGGGATCGAAGATGCTGATATGCAGGAAGATATTGAATGGCTTAGTGCAAAAATCGTCAACCTGCGCATTTTCGGAGATGCCGGAGGGGTGATGAACCTCAGCGTACGGGATGTCGATGGAGGGATCTTGCTTGTCAGCCAGTTCACTCTTCATGCGGCAGTCAAAAAGGGTAACAGACCTTCCTATATCAGGGCATCAAAACCTGATTTTGCCATCCCTATGTATGAGAAAATGATCACTCGGTTGGAAAGGGACCTGGGTAAAAAAGTAGAAACCGGTGTCTTCGGTGGGGATATGCAGGTAGAGCTGATTAATGATGGACCTGTTACTATTTGGATAGATACTAAAGACAGGCAATAGGCAATAGTAAGAAGGCAATAGGAAACAGCCGACCCCTGTATGTGCAAGCCTGTTTTCTGTATTCAGCGTGCTTGCCGGCAGGCAGGTATTCTGTTTCTGATTAAGGCAAAATGCAAAATAATTTCTGGCAGTTGAAGTAGTGGAATAATTATCATGCACCTCTAAGCTATAAACCGGTTGTTCGACGGAAACGAACAACGAAAAACGAACAACGCAAACATGACAATTTCTGAAGCGCAACAACAGGTCGATGCCTGGATAAAAACAGTAGGTGTTCGATATTTCAGCGAACTAACCAATATGGCTATCCTCACCGAAGAAGTAGGAGAGCTCGCACGGATAATGGCCCGCACCTATGGCGATCAGTCATTTAAAAAGTCAGACCTCAAAAAAAATCTGCCGGATGAAATGGCTGATGTATTATGGGTATTGATTTGCCTGGCAAACCAGACGGGTGTTGATCTTACTAAAGCTTTGACGAAGAATTTCGAAAAGAAAAATATCCGCGACGCAAATCGTCATCTGGATAACGATAAATTAAAATGATTCTCCAACAATCGTTTGCAAAACTTCAATCTCATCACCGACCCGGATTATTCCCTCTCCTGAATGAATCAGGTTCTGACCGAAATAAACATTATTATTTCTGGCCCGGTATTTTGCAAGTGTTCTTGTAGGCTCTTTGGCCATTTGTCCGGTGTCCTGGTTGATTGTTGGGATAGCACATCTTGCACAGAGTTTTACTCCTTCGAAAAGTATTGCACCGATCCTGAACTTCCTCATGGTATCCTCTTCAAACGGCGATCCGCCGGTGAAAACGATATTCGGCCTGAATCGATTCATCGGAATGGGAATTTCCATCCGACCGTTTAAATCATCCAGAGATGCCTGCCCGATAATTAAAGACGGATATCCATCCGAGAAAGAAGTGATCTCGCCATGAGAAGTATAATTTGTATCCACTGGCCGGATGGAATCATCGGCCATGAACACCAGTCTGCATTTTAAACCCAGTACATCAGAGAACCATTGGTCAGCTTCACTGCTGACATTACTTCCGACACAAAGATCACCCCAAACTTCATGTTCTGTTTTTTCTTCTCCGTATTGATCCAATGGGATACTGATTTTTTTATCACGATTCAATTTATGATAAACCATAAGATAGCCCCCGGATATCCCGCATTGCAGTAAAGACATTTCCCGCGTGGTTCGTTGCGTCATGAAAATTCCATTCTCGTCGACCAGCATCCAGCGGCGATCATATTCAAGTCCGCGGCTGGTCATTTTAGCTTCCTGTACTGCAATTCCTCCCAGGGATTTGACCGGATAAATATATAATTCGGAAACACGTAACATACCTTAAGATTATTTCAAATATATATTGAATTTTGCCACAGTTCTGGGTTCAACGTTTAACGTTCAACGTAGAACGTTTAACTTTGCGCGCTATGATGATCACAGACCAACAGAAATTCCAGGCGATTATTTCGCATGCCAAAGAATACGGATTTGTTTTTCAGTCCAGTGAAATATACGACGGGCTCAGTGCCGTATATGATTATGGTCCGTGGGGTAGCGAATTGAAAAGAAATATCCGTGATCAATGGTGGAATGAAATGACTCGTATGCATGATAATATTGTGGGCATCGATGCCGCCATTTTCATGCACCCTACTACCTGGAAAGCTTCCGGTCACGTCGACAATTTCAGCGATCCGATGATCGACAACAAAGACAGTAAAAAACGTTATCGCGTGGATCACCTGATCGAAGGCTTTGCAGAAAAACTGGTGGCCGATGGGAAAAATGATGAAGCTGATATCCTGATTGCGGATATGGATCGCTTTCTTGCAGCCAATGATTTCAGTGGATTGAAAGGATTGATCGAAAGAAATAAAATTGTCTGTTCTGTTAGCGGAACTGGAAACTGGACGGATGTACGCCAGTTCAACCTTATGTTCTCCACACAGCTGGGTTCAGTTTCAGATGAAGCCAATGAGATCTATCTCCGTCCTGAAACTGCTCAGGGTATATTCGTGAACTTTCTAAACGTGCAGAAAACTGCGCGCATGAAAATTCCATTCGGTATTGCGCAGGTTGGTAAAGCATTTAGAAACGAAATAGTCGCGCGCCAGTTCATTTTCCGCATGCGGGAATTTGAACAGATGGAAATGCAGTTCTTCATCCGCCCTGGCACACAGAAGGAATGGTACGCATACTGGAAAGAAGAAAGAATGAAATGGCATACAGGTCTTGGTTTACCGGCTGAAAATTATCGCTTTCACGACCACGTTAAACTGGCGCACTATGCCGATGCGGCTGTCGATATCGAATATGCATTTCCGATAGGTTGGAAAGAAGTGGAAGGTATACACTCCAGAACTGATTTTGACCTCTCAAGTCATCAGCAATACAGCGGAAAAAAGCTTCAATACTTCGATAACGAGATCAACCAGAACTATGTTCCATATGTAATTGAAACTTCGATTGGTCTCGACCGTATGTTCCTGCTTTCTCTTTCTTATGCATATACTGAAGAGAAGTGGACAAAAGATGATGGTAAGGAAGATAGTCGTGTTGTACTAAAACTTCCGGCCAAAATTGCACCCATTAAACTCGCTATACTTCCGCTGGTTAAAAAAGATGGTCTTCCTGAGATAGCGCGTGATATCATGCACGAATGCCGCAGCGACTTCTACTGTTTTTATGAAGAGAAAGATACGATTGGTAAACGTTATCGTCGCATGGATGCATTGGGAACTCCTTTTTGTATCACTATCGATCATCAGACAAAGGAAGATCAGACAGTCACCATCCGTTATCGGGATACCATGATGCAGGAACGAATTGCTTTGGCAAAAGTGAGAGAACTCGTGAAAGAGAAAATCAAGTAGGTCTGCTGATGAAGTAAGCGCCTGTTTAGTTTAAAGTGGAAGGTGTAAAGTTTAAAGTAAAACAGCCCTGCGCGGAATTGTTGAGCAGAAGACAAAGTCTGTTGTCGCCGGGAACATCTTCTGCCGGGCCAGTGCAAGGGCGGCGTGCATGAAGAAGCGATAAAGAGACATTTCAGGATTTAAGTTTACCAACAAGTTCACGTAGTATAAGTTGCCAACGTTCCAATGCATCAAATGATGGTAGCAGGCTGGCTGGGGTGAATTTTGTCTGGACTTTTTTAACCATGAATGCACAGGGATATGGTTTTACTTTCAACCCTGCTTTTTCAAAAATCTTTGTTGCCCTTGGCATATGAAATGCTGAAGTGATCAGCAATGCGGTGTCGTGGTAATTGATGCTGTCTGTCAGTCGTTTTACAAAGCGACCGTTTTCAATCGTGTTTTTTGACTCTGATTCAATTAAGATATCACGATCAGGAACCCCTGCATCCAACAGGTTTTTTCGGATGAAATCGGCTTCCCTGAAATCATTGTTATTCAGCGAACCATTACCACCGCTGACAATGATTTTCTGAATTCTTTTCAACTGGAAAAGTCGAACAGTCTGAATAAAACGATCTGAAGCTTCGTTGAAATAGGCTTCTCTGGTTTCCTCATCATAACTCATAAAACCCCCAAGTACTATTCCCGATTGGTATTGACGATCGGCAGGAAGTGATGCAGGTTTTGACTGGTAGCGATAGAAGATATTATCAATAATCCATGGATTGGAAAAAAAGAGTGCAACTATTAAAGTAATACCAACGATTCTTTTTCTTCTGAATTTGTTTTTTGTAAACCACGCAAGCAATAATAGTATCAGTATCCAAACGAATGGATGGAGCAGGTAACCAACAAGCTTTGCAATGAAAAACAATCTAAGGATTTTATATGATGATTCAGATCCCTATTTAACCATACATCTCGTGGTGAATATCTTTTTGATCGTATCCTATTTCTAAGATATGTTGTTTTGCTTCTTCAATCATTTGTTTCCAACCGCAGAGATAAAAATAGGCGGGTTTTTTTGTTGAAGCCATGCGTTTGTAAATCTCGTGAACATAACCTGTTTCTCCTGCCCATTCTTCCCTGGAAAGTACAGGCATGTAGTGAAACTGGGGAAGGGTTTCAGCAAGCTTTAAAAATTCATCATGGAACAGCAGATCTTTAGTCGTTCGGGTGCCAAAAATGAGATAAATGTTTTTATGCGCTAAGTTGTTCTCGACAATATGATGAAGCATGCTTCGGAATGGCGCTATGCCTGTGCCTGTACAGATGAAGAATATATCCTTATCCAGAACATGTGGAAGTAAAAATCTGCCCTGCGGACCACGAACCCTGATTTCGTCTCCCTCCTGGATGGTCTTAAATAAATATTCTGAAGCAACGATATCCTGGTTATGTACAATGATCAGCTCGAAAATATTGCTGTTGTTGGGCCAGGACGCGATGGAATAGCTGCGGATACGCTTTGATTGCTTTTCGTCTATAGGCAATTCCAGCGTAATATGCTGCCCGGGTTGGAACTGAAATGACTCCAGCTCCGGAATTTTTATCCAGAACCGTCGGGTATGAGGAGCTTCTTCTTTTATACGGACAATTTCGCCTCGTCTCCAGGGTGGAGGGTTCATTCAAAAGTTTCTGCGAAATTAAGGCCTAAGTTTTAATCACCTGTTCCCAAATCAGGATGAGGCGACTTGTTAAATGTTTTGGACTGGAAATATTCACGTCGCTTGCACTATCTTTGCAGATTCCAAAAGAAAAGCAGCCGGAACAAAATCCGGAATGATGAGCGAATGAACCTGGAGACATTGCTGGAAAAATATAAAGCAGATCACCGCATAAAATCAATTGCGGCCGGAGTCCTGTTGCCTGATCCCAAAAAGATATATTTACGGTACCTGAATGGAAGCGCTGCTGCTTTTGTATTTTCCGCGGTTTACGATCAGCCGGAACATTATCCCAACAGCCACCTTATTATCCTGGATAGCGCAGAAGAGGCAGCTTATTTCCACAATACACTCGAAAGCCTGATCAACCCGATTGATCTGTTTTACTTCCCTTCTTCATTTAAAAAGAAAAAGGATTTCAGTGTTCTGAACAGCAGCCATATCATGCTGCGAACGGAAGCGTTGACAAGAATCGCGGGTGGATCTAACCGAAAAATCATCGTAAGCTATCCGGATGCAGTGCAGGAGAAAGTCGTGGTTCCCAAAACTTTGACGGGTCATATCATCAGTATAAAAACCAATGACACTCTCAATATCGACGAGCTGATGGAGAGGTTTGTCGGTTATGGTTTTGAACGAACCGATTTTGTATATGAGCCTGGCCAGTTTGCGATGCGCGGCGGTATTCTTGACATCTATTCTTTTGGAAACGAAAAACCATATCGTGTTGAGTTGTTCGGAAACGAAGTTGATTCGATCAGGATTTTTGATCCGGAAACGCAGCTCAGTGAAAGGAAATTACTACAGGTCAATATCATTCCGAATATTGAATTGAATATTGATCAGTCGGATAAGATTCCGCTTCCTGAATTTCTTCCGGAGAATACAGTGGTGTGGGTCAACGATTGGAGTGTTCTGAAGGAACGATTACTTGATCAGCAGGAGGACCTTGATTTGTTTCTACAGAGAAAAGAAAGCCGGCAGGCGGCTCCGCCTGATGAAGATGGCGTTCAGTCAGATTTTAATGAAAACGATCTTGTTGATACCGGTACTTTATTGCAGTTATTTGAAAAAAGACATTTGATAGAGTTCGGTTATGCCTCTACTTTATCTTCTGTTGACGAACAAATAGCATTCAATACAAAATTGCAACCGGCCTTCAACAGGCAGTTTGATTTATTGATAAAAGATTTGAAAGGCTGGGAGCAAAAGAATTTTGCCACTTTCATTTTTGCGGAGAACCCAAAACAACTCGAAAGGCTGCACAGCATATTTACCGATCTGAATCAGCAGATCAATTTCACGCCAATTCCCGTTGCAATTCACGAGGGTTTTATTGATGAAGATCTGAAGGTAGTTTGCTATACAGATCACCAGGTTTTTCAACGGTATCATAAGTACAAGGTCAAGCAGGCTTACAATAAAAGTAAAGCGCTAACTATTCGTGCGTTGAAGGAGCTGCAGCCGGGTGACTATGTTGTGCATATCGATCATGGAGTTGGTGTTTACAGTGGCCTGCAGAAAATGGATATTGGTGGCAAGTACCAGGAAGCTGTTAGGATTCTGTATAAAGACAATGATATTCTGTATGTCAATATCAACAGCCTTCACAAGATCAGCAGGTATACAGGTAAGGAAGGGCATGTACCAAAGGTGAATAAGATTGGTAGTGATGCATGGCAGAAACTTAAAGAAAAAACCAAGACAAGGGTTAAACAGATCGCTTTCGATCTGATCAAATTATACGCGCAACGAAAAGCGCAGCCGGGCTTTGCACATTCTCCGGATAATTATATGCAGACTGAACTGGAGGCTTCCTTTATGTATGAGGATACGCCGGATCAGAGTAAGGCTTCTGCGGATGTGAAAAAAGATATGGAAAGTCCGCATCCGATGGATCGTTTGGTCTGTGGTGATGTTGGTTTTGGAAAGACAGAGATTGCTGTTCGCGCTGCATTTAAAACCTGCATTGATGGCAGGCAGGCTGCTATATTAGTACCTACAACAATTCTTGCGTTTCAACATTTTAAAACTTTCAGTGAGAGGTTAAGAGATTTCCCGGTTAAGGTTGATTTTGTCAATCGTTTCCGTTCAGCAAAGGAAAAGAAGGAAATTCTGAAAAATCTCGAAGAAGGAAAAGTTGATATCATTATCGGTACGCATGGTTTGCTTGCGAAGGATGTAAAATTTAAAGAACTTGGATTATTAGTAATAGATGAGGAGCAGAAGTTCGGTGTTGGTCATAAAGAGAAAATGAAAACACTAAAAACGGAAGTGGATTGTCTTACGCTTACGGCAACGCCTATACCAAGGACGCTTCAGTTCAGTTTGATGGGGGCCCGCGATCTCAGCATCATCAATACGCCGCCACCGAATCGTCAGCCGATCCAAACTGAAGTACAGGTTTTCAATGAAGACTTTATTCGTGACGCACTCTATTTCGAAACAGAAAGGGGAGGACAGGTGTTCTTCATTCATAACCGAATACAGGGATTAGCTGAAATGGCCGCATTGATCAGGCATTTGTGCCCGGATCTCAGCGTTGGTTTTGCGCACGGTCAGCTGGAAGGGCATGAACTCGAGGAGCGCATCATGGATTTTATTGATAAAAAATATGATATTCTGGTATGTACAAATATTGTTGAAAGCGGAGTAGATATTCCGAACGTAAATACGATTATTGTCAACAATGCGCATCAGTTTGGTCTCAGTGATCTTCATCAGTTGAGAGGAAGGGTTGGAAGAAGCAATAAAAAAGCATTCTGTTACCTGCTTGCACCACCGGTGAGTACGCTACCGTCGGATTCAAGAAAAAGATTACAGACGTTGGAACAACACAGTGATCTGGGAAGTGGTTTCCAGATTGCCATGCGCGATCTTGATATCCGTGGGGCGGGAAATATGCTGGGTGGCGAGCAGAGTGGGTTCATGGTAGAGATCGGTTTTGAAATGTACCAGAAGATACTCGATGAGGCAATACGCGAGCTGAAGCGTACTTCGTTCAGGGAAGTGTTTAAAGAAGAGATCAGTAAGGAAGATGATTTCGTCCAGGATTGTACCATTGATACAGATCTCGAAATACTGATTCCCGATTCGTATGTAGAGAACATAACGGAAAGGCTCACCCTGTACACACGCCTGGACAATGCAAAAGACGCAATAGAACTCGAAGCATTTCATAAGGAGCTTGAAGATAGATTCGGGCCGGTTCCGTCCGAAGTGGAAGATCTGTTTCTCACAGTGAAATGTCGTAAGACCGCGGTTGAACTCGGTTTCGAACGTCTTGTTCTTAAGCAGGAAACGCTGCGTTGTTACTTCGTAAATAATCCCGACAGCCCTTATTTTGAATCCTCTATTTTCCAGGGAATACTGGACTTTATTCAACATCGTATAAACACCGGAAAACTCAAACAAGTCGGCCGGAATTTTATGCTGATCGTAGAAGATGTAAAAACAATGCAGCAGTTATTTACTCTGCTTTCCAGGATGAAGTCCTCAATCAATGCCGTTGCCTGAGACCTGGTCCAGGATTAATACCAACCAGACCCTCAGTAGAATTCAAGTATTAAATCAGCTTCCAAAACTCGCATGATCTAACGTTCGACTTTCTACGTTTCACGTTTTTCCTGAAGTCATACATCCAAATGCCTTCCAGCAGCGACTTTATCTTATTATTCTGAATTTTTCGGCCGGAATTTCAATTTAAAAACGTAACGCGTTAGCATTTAACCGGAAATTGATTATTTTAATAAAAACGAAAAACAATGTCAACAAATTCAGGTAACACCGAATATTTGGGTACGGAAACAACACCCACGTATACACCTAACGGCGACGAGCGCACGCTGGCAATACTTGTGCATGTCCTGTCCATCTTTTTCTGGCTATTTCCTGCGTTGATTATTTATCTTATAAAAAAAGATGAATCTCCATTTGTCGCCGCTCATGCAAAAGAACAATTGAATTTCCAGATAACTATTTCGATAGTTTACATCGCTCTTTTTATATCCATTGTTGGAATATTCTTTCTCTGGGTGCCAGGCATCTTTGTATTGATCTTCTGTATCATTGGCGCAATAAAAGCCAGTGATTTAAAGCTGTACAGGTTCCCGATGAACTGGAGAATTATAAAATAGTTTGTTGTTGAGTCAATAAAAAAGCTGTCATCACAAGATGACAGCTTTTTTACGTTTTACGCCCAACGTTTAACGTTCAACGTATTACGTTCAACCTTTACATTGGCCTGATCCAGATATTGCGATAGGATACAGGGTTGCCGTGATCCTGCAATGAAATGGGTTCTTTATCACCATGTTTTTTATACTCAGGAGAACCTATGTATTCTGTGCCGCCCCAGAGTTCGCGATTATTCTGTACAAGAATACCATTCTGAAAAACAGTAACTCTTGCCGGACTTTTCAGAATTCCATTTTCATAAAAACGTGGAGCTGTAAAAATCACATCGTAAGTCTGCCATTCTCCCGGAGGACGACAGGCATTCACCAATGGTACGAGTTGTTTGTAAATACTTCCCGCCTGTCCGTTGACGTACGTTTTGTTATTGTAGTTATCGAGCACCTGTAACTCATATTTGCCCATCAGAAAAATACCGCTGTTGCCACGACCCTGGCCGTCACCTTTTACAACTGCAGGTGTTCTCCATTCAATATGCAGCTGGCAATCACCAAAACCTTCCTTTGTAGTAATTCCTCCTGTGCCACCTGTTACGGTCATTGCGCCATCTGCAATTGTCCATTTAATATCAGTACCTCTGTCTGCTTTCCAGCTGGAAAAATCTTTTCCGCTGAATAAAACGATTGCATCCGAAGGCGCATCTGCAGACGTTTTGCCCGGAGTAACTACCGGAGGTACGGGCTCATAATATTCTGAAAGTTTTGGATCCCCCTGGCGCTGCGCCTGAGCAGCAAGAATACACGAAAACGCTACCAACAGTCCCGCTGTTTTTTTCATTGTTTAGATTTTTGGCAATTTGTAATTGTTATGATAACTCTCTTTGATATAGGCGTCAGCTTTCGCATCATTGAAGCCATTTTTCTGTTTGTCCCAGAATAATTTCTTTCCGGTACGATAGGCGATATTTCCCATCTGGCAAACCTGGGCAACATTTGCTCCTGCTGTAATTGGTGCAGTCAGCTGTGTGAAATCCCTTGACTTTACAGCGGCGATGAAATTCTTGGTATGATTTCCTAAACCATCATCCGATCTTTTTACATCAGGAACTGCTTCCATTTTTCCTTTCTCAGGAATAACTACCCAGCCGCCACGATCGAGTACAAGCGTACCGTTATTTCCGATAAATGCAATACCATGATCCCTTCCGTAGTTGCCATTATTGATCGCCTGTGCATGTTCCCAGAGCAGGATGAAATCTCCATAATCATACACGGTTGCAAGTGTGTCAGGAGTTTCTGATGCATCATCAGGGTATGCCATTTTTCCTCCGGATGCCATTACAGAAATCGGTTCCTGTGCATTCATACCGAGTAAAGCATAATCCACCAGGTGTACTCCCCAGTCAGTCATCAATCCGCCGGCATAATCCCAGAACCACCTGAAATTAAAATGAAAGCGATTTGGATTGAATGGTCTTTTTGTAGCAGGGCCTAACCACATTGTATAATCCACACCGGCAGGAACCGGGCCATCGGGTTGTACAGGAACGTTTTTCATCCATCCCTGGTAAGCCCAGGTTTTCGCCATTCTTATCTTACCGAGCTGGCCACCTTTTAGAAATTCGAGAGCTGATTTGAAGTGTGCGTTGCTTCTCTGCCATTGACCTACCTGCACAGCGCGACCGTATTTTTTCTGTGCTTCCACCATCACTCTTGTTTCTGCAATAGAGTTTGCGATAGGTTTTTCCACATAAACATCTTTTCCGGCCTGGCAGGCTTCCACCATCTGAAGGCAATGCCAGTGATCCGGAGTACCGATGATTACAACATCTACATTTTTGTCGTCGAGCAGCTTACGGTAATCACCATAAGTTGCCGGTTTCATGCTGAAGTTTTTTTCGAGATCCCCCAACCTTTTGGTGACAACATTCGAATCCACATCGCATATCGCTGTACATACCACTTCAGGATTATTCTTCAGCATGGAGTTCAGATCGGACCAGCCCATGCCATTGATTCCGATCGCACCAACCCTGATCTTGTCCTGGAACATTCTGGTGGGAGTGATCCCGGCCATCAGGCGGTCGGGGAAACCAGCTGACAATCCAATGCCTGCTGACAGCAATGCTGAGTTCTTAATAAATTTCCTACGTGAGTCACTCATCTTGGCAAGTTTTTGTTGATTGATTTTGAAAATGGAATTTACTACTTTTCGGTGTTTGACCACAGTCAGCAAATGCAGAAAACTATCTTATAAGAGTTACGATGCCTTTTTTACTAAACAACTTGCCGTCATTCTGAATTCCCTGCGTTACCCAAATGAAGTTTCCGCTGTCAGCAAGCCTGGCATTGACACGGCCATCCCAGCCTATATTGAAATCTGAAGTACTGAAAATCAATTTACCCCAGCGATCATAAACTTTCAAAAATTGAAATTTTAATCCAACAGGGAAAGCTTTCAGAACATCATTTTTATTGTCTCCATTTGGTGTAAACGCGGTGGGTACATATATCTCCGGTCCTTTGAATACTCTTACTCTGATGGTGTCCGAACTGGCACAACCGGCAGGAGAAGAAGCAGTCATGATCAATTGAGCATCATCGCTGAATCTGCCGACGGGATTTGCAATATTCGGATCTGATAAACCAAAAGGTGGCGACCAGCTGTAACTCACTCCACCCGAACCCTGTAACTGAAATGGTTGATCAATTGCAACGATCGTATCACGACCTGCAAAAGCATTGGTTGCAAATACATTTACATTTTCTGTAAACACATCAGAGTTGCATCCATTGGCCGCAATGCCTTCCAGCTTTACAGGATATGTACCTGCTGCATCAAAACTCAATTGAATATTTGCCCCACTGCTATCTGCAACACCGTTAAAATACCAGATCCATTTTGAGACAGGAACAGAAGAAGTAATATTTGTAGCGTACAGATTCAGTTCCTCGCCTGCACAGACGTTGGAGGCTGTAAAAGAAACACCAGGCACAGGATCAATCTTAAGATTTCTTGTTGCCGTATCTGATACACAACCTTCAGCCGTTTTTACCTGCAGGCTAATCGGTATAGTCCCCACCGGCATCCCCGAAGGAAAATCGGGATGCTGACTTGTATAGGTTGTACCATTCACTTTCCATTGCCAGTTATTGATCGTACCAAATTCTACCGTTGAAGAATCCATCAATTGAAACGGCCGTCCTTCGCAAAGTTTTTGTGGTTCGTATGCTGGTTTTGCAATCGGGTCCGATCCAACGATTACCCGTAGCCGAAAAGTATCCGATATACATCCGTTATTTCCAAGAATATTCAACCTGACATTATATATCCCTGGTGCAGAATACAAATGTGCAGGGATAGTTTGTAAAGTATCTGTTGTCCCATCACCCAAATCCCAGAACCATTTTACAATTTTTCCGAATGAAGCACTACTATCAACAAATTGAATCGGCGTTCCATAACAGGTAACATTATTACTTATACTCCTGATCCCCGGGTTTAATGCTGTACAAAATCTTTGCAGATTAACAGATCCTCCTGTTGATCCCGTAAACCCCCAGAACACCATCGGATCGCCCCTGAAAACTGTACTGATCAGATCGATATTTGTTGATACCCGCTCAACACCATCAACAGATGCTTTGTAAACTTTTGTTGCAGCATTCCATTCAATCCGGAATAAATGCCATTGACCATCTTCGATATTCGGGCCATTACTGATCGCTGTAACTGGTCCTGCGAGGTTGTTGGCACTATTATGGTTCAGATCCCCATCACGTTGTATGGCGATGTGATCAAAGTCAGGGTCGTTGTTGTTGGTGTTCTGCCAGGTATCGATGGTAACACCCACAGAAGGAGTTACATTTTCAAAACCAAGGCCGCCGCCAACAGATCCGATATTTGTACTTATCGGCTGCAGTACAAAAGCAATTCCATCTGCACCCTGCTGATCAATCGTACCGAGAAAAACACTGAATTTGAAATCAAAGTTTTCGCGCAGATCAATCTTGTAAATATTCCACACAGATCCCGATTGATTCAACACAGGACTCGTCAGCGTATAACAGTTGCAATTGTCCTGTGTTGCATTGCCATTGAGAAAATAAGGATTACTTACCTGTGCCTCTGCAATAGAGGCAATCGCAAAAAATAATATCGGCAGGAAGATCCGGATGACAAGGGTATGCAGATAAAGCATGAAGGCGACGGCTTACGATTTATTTGTATCGGATCTTATTTTCCAGTGTCTGTCGTTTGTCCGAATCACTGAGATTGATTTCCAGTGTGATCGTCCTGCCGTCAGGTGAAAGTGTCGCATTTTTATTTGAGTAATCTGAGATCTTACCAGGCATGTGATAGATGCTTGTATATTTCATGTCTCCCATAAAACCTTTTAGCATATTCATGGCCATGGCAGTTGAATCATTTCCTTCTGCTCCTTCATTCAAACCTTTCATTACATCACCAAGTCCTCCGAAGCTGGTATCGTTACAGCTGAAATTTCCTTTCGAGAAAGAATAGAAATCACCACTGATCGTCGCGGGCAGAGAGTCGTTTTTCTGATTTCGTTTAGTCATTGCCGTATTGAGCGCCTTCATATCAGAAAACTTAAAAGAAACCGTAAAAATCATATCACTTTTCTTTTCTCGTTGCACATTACTGATTCCCGGCACCTTATCAATATCCTTCCACAGATTCTGAAGTGAATCAAGCGATCCCAGACCTTCGAGATCATCTTCTTTCCCTTCTTTAAGACTATCAGGCATAAAGGATTTCATCATGTTAAGCATCTCCTTCATCTGTGTCATATCGATGGTAGAGACATAGGTCCCGGATCCGTTCTTTTCAAGAAATATTTCTTCTTTGATATCGAAGCAACCTGCAAATGCCAAACTGAGAAGAATAAGTACAGCAGAAACTGTTTTTTTCATATAAAGCGGTTGAAAAATTTTTAGGGGGTGAATTCCAGGCTCGTAAAGGTGGTCAAAACAACAACTTACAAAATCAAAACAGGCTATCCCCGGAACATGAATGTCTCACAGGATAGCCTGTTCAGCTATAAAAATAAGAAGAATTACCAGTTTTTCTTAGCAACCCCTGCTTCAATTGCAGCCAGGGCCTTTGCTTCGCTCAGCAGCGCTGTCAGTTTATTACCTTTTCCATCGTTACCCTGTGCAATATAACCGCCTTTTGCCGTGCGACTTACCACAGCATCCAGGATGGGCACATTCTTTTCTTTGGTTTTAACATTATAAGCTGTAAGCATGTTTGAATTTGACATGATGTTTGAATTTATCAGTTATTTTATTTAGATATCGAGGTTCGCATATTTTGCATGTGACTCAATGAACTCACGCCTCGGAGCCACCTCATCACCCATCAGCATGCTGAAAATTCTGTCGGCCTCGGCAGCACTTTCAATTGACACCTGTTTCAGCGTCCTGGTTTCAGGGTTCATTGTCGTATCCCAGAGCTGAGAAGCATTCATTTCACCCAAACCTTTGTATCGCTGTACCGAAACACTATCTTCTTTTCCTGCACCCAGCTTTTCAATAAATGCCCGGCGTTGTTCCTCTGTCCACGCATACTGCTGATCTTTCCCTTTTTTAACCAGGTAGAGCGGCGGTTGTGCAATGTACACGTAGCCCTGTTCAACCAGCTCCTTCATATACCTGAAAATAAAAGTCAGTATCAGCGTCGCGATGTGGCTTCCATCCACATCAGCATCGGTCATGATAATCAGTTTATGATAACGCAGCTTTGACAAATCAAGCGCTTTTGGATCTTCAGGCGTCCCGATCTTAACACCGAGCGCTGTAAACATGTTCCTGATCTCCTCGTTATCATAAATGCGATGCTCCATCGCTTTCTCCACGTTCAAAATCTTACCTCTCAATGGCAGGATCGCCTGGAAGTTCCTATCCCTTCCCTGTTTTGCCGTACCACCTGCCGAATCTCCCTCAACGAGGAAGAGCTCGGATTTTTTCGGATCTCTTTCAGAACAGTCTGAAAGTTTTCCGGGTAAACCGCCTCCGGTTAATACTGTTTTCCTTTGTACAAGTTCTCTTGCTTTCCTGGCTGCTGCGCGCGCCTGTGCTGCAAGAATTACTTTGTTAATAATATTCCGCGCCTCTTTCGGATTCTCTTCCAGGTAAGCCGTTAATGCTTTTGAAACAGCACTATCCACGATACCTATCACTTCTGAGTTACCAAGTTTGGTCTTCGTCTGACCTTCAAACTGAGGTTCCGGAACTTTTACCGAAATAATTGCGCTTAGTCCTTCCCGGAAGTCATCACCTTCCACTTCCACCTTGGACTTTTCAAACATTCCTTCTTTCTTCCCGTAACCCTGGAAAACCCTGGTGATCGCTTTCCGGAACCCTGCAACATGCGTACCACCCTCAATAGTGTTGATGTTGTTGACGTAGGAGAAGATGTGTTCGCTATAAGAATCATTATATGTCAAAGCCACTTCTACAGCTACGTTCGTTTCAGGGTCATGGGTTTCTACATAAATAACCCTCGGGATGAGCGGACTGCGTTTCCCGTTATGGTCAAGCATTTCCACAAATTCGGTTATGCCTCCCTCGCTGTAAAACTCTTTGGTATAGATCTGGCCATTGTCATCCTTTTCCCGCTCGTCAGTAAGCGTGATCCGGATCTTTTTATTCAGATAGGCCAGTTCGCGCAGACGACCTTCAAGAATATCCTTTACGTAAACTGTGCTTGTAAAAATGCTTGTATCGGGCCAGAACCTGACGGTAGTTCCTGTTTTTTCACTATCG
This sequence comes from Pollutibacter soli, assembly GCA_029269725.1. Taxonomy (GTDB): domain Bacteria; phylum Bacteroidota; class Bacteroidia; order Chitinophagales; family Chitinophagaceae; genus Pollutibacter; species Pollutibacter soli. The sequence continues at coordinate 745,717 of JARJHS010000002.1, forward strand.
CCGATTTCACGTACATCGTATTGTGGTATACCGGTATGGTATTCCTGTTCGAAGATTTTTCCTTCCCTTTCGACAGTTACATGTAAAACGGTACTGAGTGCGTTTACGCAACTCACGCCCACACCATGGAGGCCACCGGAAACCTTGTATGTGTTTTTATCAAATTTTCCACCCGCGTGAAGTACGGTCATTACGACTTCGAGGGCGCTCTTTCCCATTTTCACGTTGATGCCGGTAGGGATGCCTCGTCCGTTATCCTTTACCGATATACTGTTGTCTTCATGAATAATGACACGGATATCATCGCAAAAACCTGCAAGCGCTTCATCGATCGAGTTGTCAACCACCTCATAAACCAGGTGGTGTAATCCCTTCATTCCAATATCTCCGATATACATCGCCGGACGCTTACGTACGGCTTCCAATCCTTCAAGAACCTGAATACTATCTGCTCCATAACCATTTCCGGCTGTTGCCAGCATTTCATTAGTTTCTGTTGTCATACAATCGTCACAAATCAGTTGTTTTTTTATGCCATCTGAGAAGTGGGCAAAGTTAACGAAAATGAGGCTGAGCGTCAATTTTAAAGCGTTAAAAAGGGTCTCGTTTTGCAGATAATTTCCACAATTAGCGGCTATCATCCGGGACAGTTACAAGAGCTCAAACATCAAAAGAATGTACATTTGTACATCGTATGTCCGAATCCACTGATATCATAAGTCAGGCATTGAATCAACCCGTGATGGTGGATGAATTTGTGCTTCTTTCAAAGAAGGAAAAACAGATTCCAGGCACCTGGCAATACCAGATTCGCAGATATCAGAAATTATCACACTGGGTGGTAGAAGACACGGGTGAGCTTACTTATAATTACAATACGGGGTCGCAAAACGGGCGATATCTCGAACTTCGTTTTTGCATTGCCGGCATGAGCTGGTGTTACGAAAATGATGCATCATGTGAAGCCTGCCGGAAGGGAACCGATAAACGCTGTGAAATGCGATTACCCGTGCTCGATGTGGTGAGTTTCCGATTCGAGCCGGAACACCTGGCCCACCTGGTAAAAGGCCAGAGAAAAAAAACACCGACGCTTGAATTGCTGAATTTCAGAAATACACAGTCTTTTACGAGATCTATTCCAATTGGAAATAAGATCAGGCAGACCCTGGAGACCTTTCTGGGTCATAATTATACTGATACTTTCGAAAATATTTATGTCAATGCGCAAACGCAGATCCTGCTCTTGTATGCATTGGAGGGAATACTTGATGATGAACCTCAGGAAGAAGAAGTACCCGCCTGTAAATTCCTGGCCAATCATCACGACAGGGATAAGATCATGCTGGCAAGAGAAATTCTTCTCGAGCATATCGGTGATCCGATTACCATTAAAGAACTCAGTCGGAAGGTAGGTATTAATGAATGTTACCTGAAGAAAGGATTTAAGGTAATGTTTGGCTCAACCATTTTTGACTTTTACCAGGATCAGCGCATGGAACATGCCCGTTTTCTGTTGTATGAAAAAGGCAAAAATGTATCTGAAGTATCTGCTCTCCTGGGATATTCCTCCATCTCCCACTTCTCCACGGCTTTTAAAAAACATACAGGGTTGAAGCCTTGTGAACTTCTGATACGTTAAAGGTAAAAGGTTGAATGTATAACGTTGAACGCCAGCCTAAAACAAGATAATTTTCCTGCTTTTTTGGGCATTGGGGTGGACGAAGATCCCGATCACAAAGTATTTGCCTGGCTCACATCAAGTTAAATCTTCCGGATTTGTAGAATTCAATCATCTGCAGGGTCCAACGTTGTACGTTTTACGTTATACGTTTAACGTAGTACCTAAATGTGAAGAGGAGCTATAAAGCTCCCCTCCATCCCTAATCCCTAAACCCTGGAAATAGTTCAATATGTTATACCTTCCGGACAGGTTTGAAAACTGTCTTCAGAGCCATTATTAATTCGTTGTTCGTGCTTTGTAGATCGAAATTCTATAGATGCTGGATCCTGTGTCTCACCATAAAAATCCTGTTCAGATTTTCCTGGCGACTGATTTGTGCCAGTTCCTTCTTGCCAAAAACCTGCTTCGTTGATTGAGATTTTCCGAAAAATGCCGCGCCGGGAATGGCTGCTATCAGCTTGGAAATAAATGAAACGGTTGAATTTCTCATAATTGGAAGTATTGGATTGTTCTCAAATGGTTACAGGATTTCAGTTTTATTTTTCACAAACTATGCCAAACCGTCGTTTCTGTGGATAACTCCTAATCATATTTCATCACGTCGGAATATCAGCAATAACGGCTCCGGGTAAGGGTTAGTATAAAAATTTTGTTAATCGGTATGGCTAAATTACTACTTCAGATTTTGGGTCATAATGTCAGTAGCAATAATGAATTGTCAATTAAATTTTTACATATGCTATTGCTCAATATTGACAGTCTAAAATTGTGAAATAGTATATTTTTCCGGTTCTGGTTATTTCCCTTAAAAATATCATCTGGCATTTTTCAGGTCGACTGCAGATTTTCTGTTGTGTTTTTGTGAGGATTTTTCCGGCGATTTGATTTTATCTGCCTTTCAGGAACGACTTCGATTACTCCCGGCCGTGGCCACTGTAAAACAGTTTTGCCTTCTGAATTTGCGTAACTTCGCCCACTTTATTAAAAATTATGCAGGCCAGATATCATGAGTTTCAGCAACTGAATCTCCCTGAACTAGAAAAGGAGATCCTGCAAAGCTGGGAAAAGGACAAAGCATTCGAAAAAAGTGTGACCAACAGGGAAGGAGCTAAGCCGTTTATTTTTTATGAAGGGCCCCCAAGTGCCAATGGACTGCCCGGCATCCACCATGTTATCAGCCGTACGCTGAAAGACCTGGTTTGCCGGTATAAATCGATGAAAGGTTTCCAGGTGCAACGCAAAGGTGGCTGGGATACCCATGGATTGCCCATCGAGCTCGGAGTTGAAAAGGAATTGGGCATTACCAAAGAAGATATCGGAAAGAAAATTTCTGTTGAAGAGTATAATCAAAAATGCCGCGAGGCTGTATTAAGGTATAAAGATCTCTGGGATGACCTCACCCGCAAAATGGGTTATTGGGTCGATCTTGATAATCCCTATATCACTTTTGAAAACAGTTATATAGAAACACTCTGGTGGTGTCTGAAAGAATTATATAAAAAAGGATACCTGTACGAAAGTGTGAGTATTCAGCCTTATTCACCTGCTGCAGGCACAGGTTTAAGCTCGCATGAATTAAACCAGCCTGGTACTTATAAAGATGTAAAAGACACCAGCGCCACCGTTTTGTTCCACGTTCCATTGAGTGCAGGAGAAAGGGGGTCAGAAGCGAATGCATCACATTCATCTTTAAAAAAACTGACGGATGCTGTAGCTCCAGGTGCAGATTCGGAGCCGACGGGTAAATTATATATCATGGCCTGGACGACCACGCCATGGACGCTTCCCTCCAACCTGGGTCTCGCGGTCGGTCCCAATGTGGAATATTCACTTGTAAAAACGTTCAATCCGTATACAGGTCTGCCTTCTTCAGTGATAATTGCGACAGCGCTAATACCGAAGTATTTTAAAGAAGAAGGTAAAGACATTTCTTTTGCTGATCATAAGGAAGGTGATAAGTTTTTACCCTGGAAGGTGATCACTACATTCAAAGGAGCTGAGTTAGATGGATTAAAATACAACCAGCTTTTACCTTTCGAAGCAAACTCGCTTGATCGTGTACGCGAAATAACACCTGAAGCAGATCCATTTAAAGTCATTTTGGGTGATTTTGTTACTACAGAAGATGGAACAGGCATCGTACATATGGCCCCTGCTTTCGGCGCTGATGACTTTAAAGCCGGTAAAAAGAATAATCTCGGAATACTGACACTCGTAGATCGTGAAGGAAAATTTGTTCCCGGTGTGGGCGAATTCAGTGGCCGCTTTGTAAAAAATTATAAAAGCGAAGCTGACTATGTTGATGTGAATGTCGATATCTGTGTTTTGCTGAAAAAAGAAAGCAAGGCATTTAAGATTGAAAAATATGAGCACGCGTATCCGCATTGCTGGCGTACAGACAAACCAATCCTATACTATCCTCTCGATGCTTGGTTCATACGTACGACTGCTTTGAAGGACAGGATGGTTGAACTCAACAAAACCATCAACTGGAAGCCTAAATCTACCGGAGAAGGACGTTTCGGAAACTGGCTCGAAAACATGGTCGACTGGAACCTCAGTCGCAGTCGTTTCTGGGGTACACCGTTACCGATCTGGAGAACGGAGGATGGTGAAGAAGAAAAATGCATCGGATCTATTGAAGAACTGAACAGTGAAATAAAAAAAGCAAGTACTGCATTGCGTGGTGAAACCAATAAACATTACCTGCATGAAGGTTTGCTTGATCTGCATAAACCTTATGTTGACGATATCATTCTGGTGAGCGAGTCGGGGAAACCGATGAAGCGTGTTCCGGACCTGATCGATGTCTGGTTTGACAGCGGTGCAATGCCCTATGCGCAATGGCATTTCCCATTTGAGAACAGGGATATGGTTGATCCTGAAAAAGGAGAAGCGCGCGCATTTCCGGCCGATTTCATCGCTGAAGGTGTTGACCAGACCCGCGGCTGGTTTTACACTTTGCATGTACTCGGCGTAATGCTTTTTGATAGCGTTGCTTACAAGTCCGTTGTCTCCAATGGTCTTGTGCTCGATAAAGACGGCAACAAAATGAGTAAGCGCCTGGGTAATGTTGTTGATCCGTTTAAAACCATTGGTCAGTTTGGCGCAGATGCTACACGTTGGTACCTCGTAACGAATGCATCACCATGGGAGAACATGAAGTTTGATGTTGAAGGTATCCGTGAGGTACAGCGTAAATTTTTCGGAACACTTTATAATACCTATCAATTCTTCGCACTGTATGCAAACGTGGACGGGTTTGCATTTAAAGAAGCATATATTCCCGTAAAAGACCGCCCTGAAATAGATCGTTGGATATTATCGAGTCTGAATTCTCTGATCAGGAAAGTAACTCTACACCTTAATGATTATGAGCCGACACTGGCAGGAAGAGCCATCGAATATTTTACAGATGAATTGCTGAGCAACTGGTATGTGAGACTTTGCAGAAGAAGATTCTGGAAAGGTGAATATGAAAAAGACAAGATTGCAGCATATCAAACGCTTTATGAGTGTCTTGAAACTTTGATGCGATTGATGGCTCCGGTTTCTCCATTCTTCTCCGATTATATCTATCGTATTCTAGATAAAGTCACGGGAAGGCTGGGTGTTGCGTCAGTACATTATACTGATTTCCCGGTTGAAAATCCTGAAGTAATTGATCTTGCTCTCGAAGAAAGAATGCAGATGGCGCAGGATATATCTTCGCTTATACTTTCCATTAGAAAAAAAGTGAATATACGTGTACGTCAGCCTCTGCAGAAGGCGCTTGTACCGGTGAATGGAAAAGATATGGAAGAGCAGATAAGAAAAGTTGAAGATCTTATCAAAGCTGAAGTGAATGTTAAGGATTTGGAATATCTTTCAGGCAGTAATGATTTTATACACAAAAAGGTAAAACCCAATTTTGTTGCTCTTGGCAAGAAGATGGGCTCGAAGATGAAAGCGGTTGCTGCTGCGATTGGCGGGTTTACCCAGGATGATATAAAAAAACTTGAACTTACTGGTGAGATCGAACTGATGATTGAGGGTACGCCTATTATCATCAGGGTAGATGAAGTAGATATCCAAAGCGAGGATGTTCCGGGATGGATGGTCGCTTCAAAAAATGCATTGACAGTGGCACTGGATATTCAGGTGAGTCCGGAATTAGAGAAGGAAGGGAATGCGAGGGAGCTGGTCAACAGGATACAGAAAATCCGGAAGGACCAGGGTTACGAGCTCACTGACCGGATAGATGTGAAGCTGGCAGGGAACGAAAAACTGATTCCGGCCATTACACAATTTAATAATTATATTTGCGCCGAAATTTTAGCAGATACACTGGAATTGGTGCCTGAAATTGCAGATGGAACTGCGATTGAAGTCAATGACATTCAGCTCAAAGTGTTAGTTTCAAAAAAAGGGTAATCATTTATGGCAACAAAGAAAAAGGCTGCACCTAAAGCGGCAAAACCAGCCAAAAAAGCGGCAAAACCAGCACCCAAAAAAGCGCCGGTTCAGAAAAAGGCTGCACCAAAAGCGGCAAAACCAGCAGCGAAACCTGCTCCCAAGCCCCCTGCTAAAAAATCAGTTGCAAAGCCTGCTGCCAAACCTGTTGCCAAAGCGCCGGTAAAACATGCACCTGCGCACAAAGACGAAAAACATCATGCGAAACCGTTAGCACATCATAAGGATGAAAAAGCTGCGGTAAAACATGCTGCTCCGGTTAAAAAAGCGCCAGAGCCTGTAAAGTCTCAGCCGAAAAAACCTGAGCCGCATGTTGAAGAATCCAAACCTGTCAATAAACTCGCAGAGATCAGGAAGGTCATAAAAACCCAGGAAGTAAAAAAGCCTGCTAAGCCAGTGGTTATGCCTAAGATCAATGCAACAACATCACGTAAATACGAACCCGAATTTACCAGATCGGTTTTAGACCAGCCGACGGTTGAAAATACTGGACCAACTATGAGATACAGCGATGCAGAACTTGCGGAATTCAGAGAGTTAATCGCCCGAAAACTTGATGCAGCAAAAAAGGAACTTTCTTACCTGCACGGTCTGATCACCCGCAAGGATGAGATGAGCGGCGACGAAACTGACAACCGTTATATGACTATGGAAGACGGAAGTCTGAGCATGGAGCGTGAGCAGTTGAGCCAGATGGCCAGCAGGCAAATCGACTTTATAGATAAACTCGAAAAAGCCCTTATCCGGATTGAAAATAAAACATATGGCATTTGCCGTGTTACCGGAAAACTCATTGACAAAGCACGTCTCAGAGCAGTACCACATGCTACACTGAGTATCGAGGCTAAGATGGGAATGTCGAGGAACCCGAATATTCAGTAAGGTTTAACGTAGTACGTAAAACGTTAAACGTCGGCCTATGCGGATTTGATCTTTCCAGTATCTCTGGTAGAGGAGATAAGTCTGTTTGGTAAAAGAATATTAAAGGGAATTTGGAATCCTTCGTTTTAGAGGATCCAAACGGTGTATTGATGTTTGTCCCTTTTTGCAACAATTAAATTCTTTTATTTAGTCGGAATCGTTCCAAATCAGGTTCTGACGTTCCACGTTCTACGTTTAACGTTTCACGTCACTTCACCTCCTGCATCTGCACCAAACGTGTATAAAATCCATTCATAGCAATCAACTCTTCATGCTTTCCCCTTTCGACGATTTCTCCTTTTTGTAAAACAATGATTTCATCGGCGTGCCTTACTGTTGAAAGACGATGAGCAATAACGATGCTGGTTCTGTCTTTCATCAAATGATTGATAGCATCCTGAACAAGTTTTTCACTTTCGGTATCCAATGAAGATGTTGCTTCGTCAAGAATCAGAATGGGTGGGTTTTTTAAAACGGCACGGGCGATGGTAAGGCGTTGCTTCTCACCACCGCTGAGTCTGCCTCCGCGGTCACCGACATTGAATTGGTAGCCACCTTCTTTCTGTGTTATAAAATGATGCGCATTGGCCACTTTTGCTGCCTGTTCAATTTCTTCAGGTGTTGCTTTTTCGTTTCCCAGTGCGATATTCGAAGCAATACTTTCGTTGAATAAGATGGGCTCCTGAGTTACGATCCCCATCAGGTTACGGAGATCCTTAACCGCATATTTCCTGATGTCATTTCCATCGAGTAAAACCGCTCCTCCACTTACATCGTGAAACCGTGGTACAAGATCCGCAAGTGTTGACTTACCACTTCCGGAAGATCCCACCAGTGCGAGTGTTTTTCCTTTTTTGACCGTAAGATTAATATTCTTCAACACCGGTGTATCGCCATAACTGAAGTTTACATTTACCATCTCGATACAATTTTCAAACCTCCTGATTTCAATCGGATGTTCAGGATCCCTGATGGTTTCTTTTTGAGTGATGAGCTCTTCGATGCGTTCCACGCTGGCAGCACCCTTCCGGATATTGTAAGATGCTGTAGTTAAAGACTTCAGTGGATTAATGATCTGTGTGAATATCGCGATGTAGGCAAGAAAATCAGGACCGTTCAGAAAATTTTCATTCAGTACCAGGCGCCCGCCATAAAACAGAACGCAACAAACAGCGAGTAATCCTAATGTTTCGGACACCGGTGAAGCAAGATCTCTTCTCCTGTTTGCCTGGTTTTTTATGGTAAAGAGTTCATGATTTTCTCTCTTGAATTTTCTCAATTGCTGACCTTCCGCATTAAAGGCTTTTACAACGCGGATACCTCCCAGCGTCTCTTCAATGGTACTTAATATATCACCTAATTTTTCCTGCACTCTTCCTGAAACACGTTTTAATGAACGACCAATTCTGCCTATAATCAGACCTGAGACAGGAAGAAATATCAGGAGAAAAAGGGAAAGCTGAGGACTGAGACTGACCATTGCAGTGAGGTACAAAATGATGATTACCGGCTCACGGAAAAATGATTCCAGGAAGCTGATCGTGGAATATTCAACATCCTGCAAATCGTTGGTGAGCTTACTCATGATGTCACCTTTACGTTGCTCATTGAAAAAGCCTACTGGCAGCTGAAGTATCTTGTTATACATATCATCCCGCATATCATTTATGATGCGGTTGCGGATCGGCGTTAGTACATACATTGACAGATACAGAAACAGATTTTTCAACAGGATAGCCGCCAGTACAATAAGGCAGAGAAATCCAAGGGCTTTTATTTTGCCTGTGTCGGTGGATGTTAGTCTTGTAAGTAAAGCATAAAAATCATCGGTAATTGTTCCCAGCCTGAATTTCGATGTCATGATCTTATTATCCTGCTGAACTCCGAATATAAGCGCCAGGAACGGCGCAAGCAAGGTTAGCGAAATCAGAGAAAAAAAAGCTGATAACAGGTTGAGTGTGAAATAGAGACCTACCAGCTTTGGATATTTGCTGACATAACGGAAAATTGTACGCAGGCTTTTCATACAGCTTTGCTTAAATAGACAAATAGGCCAAAAGTAGTTATTTTTACAGCCAACAAACGTTTGTGGTTATGCAGGAGGGTAAAAGACAAAAACAGGTTGCCGGAGTAATTTTACATGAGTTGAATGATATCTTTCAGCGCAATGGTTTGAATATGCTGAACGGAGGAATGGTTTCCATTGCCGATGTTAAGGTTACACCGGACCTTCTGGAAGCCAGGATCTACCTGAGTTTTTTCCAGGTGGAAGATAAACAGGCAGCTCTCAAACATATCGAAGAGAAAACCGGTTTTCTCAAGAAAGAACTGGGTAGCAGGGTGAAGCATCAGCTAAGAAGAATTCCCGAGATGAAATTCTTCAATGATGATACGCTGGATCATGTATTCAGGATGGAAGAGATTTTTAAGCAGATCAATGCAGATAAAAAGCCCTGAAATTTCTGATGTATTTCAGTTTCGCCTGGCGTTATTTCAAAGCAAAAAAATCTACCAATGCTATAAATATCATAGCCTGGGTTAGTGTCATTGCAATTATTGTCGGTACTGCTTCATTAATTATCATTCTAAGTGCATTTAATGGTTTTGAGAGCCTGGTGAAATCACTTTATTCTTCATTTTATCCTGATATCAGGATCAGTGCTGTAAAAGGGAAAACCATTCAACTTAATGCGGAACAAAGACAAAAGCTCGCCCATTGGCCTGGTGTAAGAGCCGCAAGTCTCACTGCGGAAGAAAATGCGCTGCTCACTAACGGCGATATACATACGATTATACAGATTAAAGGTGTAGACTCCGGTTACACAAACTTGTCTGGCATACCGGAGAAAATGGTACGGGGAACATTCGCACTCGGAAATGAAGAGGCTCCAAAACTTGTTTTAGGTGTGGGGATTGAAAATGCCATTGGCATTGTTTCCGATAGAACGATCACTCCTCTTACCGTTTATCTCCCGAAGAAAGATGCGGGTTCAGGCGACCCGATGGCCTCATTGAGCCAGGGCCAGGTGTCGCCTGCAGGAAGTTTTGCCATTCAATCTGAATTCGACAACAAATACGTAATCACCAATCTTGATTTTTTAAAGACATACCTGAATTACAAACCAGATGAGTTTACCTCGATGGAACTTTCATTAAGTGATATCAGGAAAGAAAATCAGGTTGTTTCGGAGATCAGTTCATATCTGGGCAAAAACTTTCTTGTACAGAACAGGTATGAGCAGAATAGAAATTTGTATTCAACCATCACTCTTGAAAAGTGGGCGATCTATGCCATTTTCTCCCTCATACTTTTAGTCGCTGCATTCAATATGATCGGGGCACTTAGTATGCTTGTGCTCGAAAAGAAGAAAGATATCCAGGTATTGCAGGCGATGGGCGCAGAGCGAAGCCTGATCAGGAAAATATTTCTCAGCGAAGGATTATTACTCGCAATGATCGGTGCGGGCGGAGGTTTGATCATCGCATTTCTTTTATATTATCTGCAAACAAATTACAAACTCGTGCCGTTGCAGGGTCAATCCTTTCTGATCGATTATTATCCCGTAAAACTTGTTTTCACCGATATCCTCCTTGTGGTGATCACTGTATTTGTGATCGGTTTGCTGGCTTCATGGGTACCTGCAGCGAGGGCAGCCAGGCAGCCGTTTGAGCTGAGAAATTAGTGAGTAGTGAGTAGGGAGCAGCCAGTGTAAAGTTGAAAGTGTAAAGTTGAAGAGGAGATTGAAAGGAATGATTTGACAAATCAATCACCAATCATAGATCACGTAAATGAAAAACCTGGCTCAAAAAGCCAGGCCTTATAATAAAGCGTCCAGGTTTTTATTTGAATCTGGTTACTTCTTACTTCTCACTTCTTACCTGATCTAATAGTCGCCGAGTGTTTCCTTCAACTGGCTTAAAGCTGATTTCAGTTGTTCATCATTAGGTGCAACACCATGCCAGTTGTGATTATTTTCCATGAAATCAACACCTTTACCCATCACTGTGTGCATCATGATTCCAACTGGTTTTCCTTTTCCTGAGAGAGATTTTGCTTCATCAAGCGATGCCAGCAATTTATCCATATCATTTCCGTCAGTTTCGATCGTCTTCCAACCAAATGCTTCAAATTTCGCGCGGATATTTCCGAGCGACATTACTTCTTTTGTAGTACCATCAATCTGCTGACCGTTCCAATCCACCGTTGAAATGAGGTTGTCAACTTTATGGTGAGCTGCAAACATGGCCGCTTCCCAGTTCTGACCCTCATCCAGTTCTCCATCTCCGTGAAGAGAGTACACCAGGCGATCGTCATTATTGAGTTTTTTTGCGAGTGCGGCTCCGATGGCCACGCTCATACCCTGGCCGAGTGAACCTGATGCCACTCGAATGCCTGGGAGGTGTTCGTGGGTTGTAGGGTGACCCTGAAGCCTCGAATTTATTTTTCTGAAAGTTGCCAGTTCTGAAATATTAAAATAACCCGCTCTCGCAAGGGCAGAATAAAAAACCGGGGAAATATGCCCGTTGGACAGAAAAAACAAATCCTCCCCGGCTCCATCCATCTGAAACTCGGGATTGTGTTTCATCACTTTAAAGTAAAGCGCTGTAAAAAAGTCAGCACAACCTAAAGAACCGCCGGGATGTCCGCTCTGACATCCGTGAACCATTCTTACGATATCTCTTCTGATTTGCGATGCTATCTCAGTTAATTCTGCCATTGTAAGCTGTATTTCCGCGCAAAACTAGGGGTAAATTTTCATGCAATCACATTTCAATTTATCGTAATGAATCTCAGTTGCAATTATTTTGAGATAAAGTACCTGAAAAATACTAACATCTGGAAAAAAGTCGTTATCTATGTGCAGAATTTACTCGGTGCTAAGCCTTTATATTGATTTTGTAAATTCCTCAAATAGACTGAATTTCTTTATTCAATTTATTTTTGGTCCTAAATCGGGGTTTAATGGACAAAATATTATTAGGCACTTCAATTGCCTTCATAATTACCTTTGCAGCTATTCCGGTTATTATTCAGGTCGCAGATAAAAAAAAGCTTTTTGATCTGCCTGATGAAAGAAAGGTACACCTTTCACCTGTTCCGTCACTAGGCGGTCTTGGTATTTTTGCTGGTTTTATCCTGGCTTGTCTTTTCATCATACCACTTGATATAGCTTCTGAGTTTCAATACTTTTTCGCAGCAGCACTTGTAATTTTCTTCCTTGGTCTTAAGGACGATATTCTCGTTATATCTCCGATTAAAAAATTCATCGGCCAGCTCATTGCGGCTTTCCTGATTATTTACAAAGGCGGTGTACAGATAAAGAGTATGCATGGGTTTCTGGGTATATACGAATTGCCGGATATCATGAGCCTTGCTCTTACTTATTTCACCGTTATCGTAATCATTAACTCGTTCAACCTGATTGATGGTGTTGATGGACTTGCAGGAAGTCTGGGTATAATGACTTCATTCGTTTTTGGTAGTTATTTCTATATCATTGACCAGGTTCCGTATGCTGCCATGGCATTTATTCTTGGGGGCTCATTACTTGGATTCCTGATTTTCAATCATTCACCTGCACGCATTTTTATGGGCGATACCGGATCACTGCTTGTCGGCCTTTTAAATGCGATCATGGTAATCAGGTTTATCAATGTCGCAGATCGTCCTGGCAGTGCTTTCCCGATGACAGCGTCACCGGCAATTGGTATTGCCATACTGATGGTTCCTTTATTCGACACTCTTCGGGTTTTTGCATTGAGAATATTCAACAGAAGATCACCATTCAGCCCTGATCGTAATCATATTCATCACCTCTTACTGGATAAAGGACTTTCTCACTCCGCGGTGACTTATACCTGCGTAGGAATCAATATTCTTTTCATTGCGTTTGCATTTTTTGCGCGCAGCTGGGGTGCAACCATAATTATACTTACGATGGCAAGCGTTGCCGCTGTTGGTACCTTTGTTTTGTGGTACACAAACATGCGCATCAGCGTATACGCAAATGGGGATATCAAGAACAGGCCATCCATCAACAGCCAGCGAATTCTTTCGTTCAGAAAGAAAGCGCTTGTTTCTCCGGAAGACAACTGAGTCGTTTTCAATTAATCATTCTCGTTACGCAGCAATCAATTTTTGATTGCTTTTGTTAGCTTTGCATGGTTTAACAGCAACCAACTATGTCGGAAGAATTACAGATGACAGTGGAACACACTGAAGAATCCATGAACAAAGCCATTAACCACCTCGAAGCAGAATTGGTTAAAATCCGTGCTGGAAGAGCAACACCCCAGATGTTTGACGGTTTGGTAGTTGACTATTACGGAACTCCAACACCGATCAACCAGGTGGGAAATATATCCGTAGCAGATGCACGCACATTAACTATACAACCCTGGGAAAAAAACATGCTCCAGCCCATCGAAAGATCTATTATTGCTGCGAATCTGGGCGTGACTCCTCAAAATGATGGAAGCATCATCAGGATATTTTTACCGCCATTGACGGAAGAAAGAAGAAAAGAAATTGTGAAAAGGGTGAATGGTGAAGGCGAACACTCAAAAGTAGCGATACGGAATATCAGAAGGGAAGGGATCGAACATATAAAGAAAATGCAAAAGCAGGGTTTGAGCGAAGATCTGGCAAGTGACGCAGAAAAGGAGATCCAGACCATGACCGACAATTTCATTTTGAAAGTGGACAAACATCTTCAGCAGAAAGAGAAAGAGATCATGTCGGTGTGAGGAATGTAAGTAGAGAGTAGTAAGAAGTAAGAAAGAGTTTAGAGTTTAAAGTTTTAAGTGGTAAGTTGTACGTTAGCCTCAGCATGAGCTAAATTTCTCTAACTCCGCGACAAGAGGTAACGTTCATGTTCCGGCAGGAACATCCTGTTTGTAGCCACCCGTAGGGCGGATGAAGTTATACGTTAGCCTCAGCATGAGCTAAATTTCTCTAACTCCGCGACAAGAGGTAAAGTTCATGTTCCGGCAGGAACATCCTGTTTGTATACGCGTGCAGGGTTGCAAATAAAAAAATATGAAAAAGAACCTGGCAATTTGCCGGGTTCTTTTATTTTCTGTTGGCCAGGAACACCCCTGCAAGAATGATCATCATACAAACAATCTGCAATGGGAAAATCACTTCACCATCGAGTACGCCCCAGCCCAATGCAATGAAAGGAATACCATAGGTCACCATCGAGGAAAAAACAGGTCCTGCCCTTTTAATAAGGTTATAAAAAACCAATGTACCGATAGCGGTACCGATCACACCAAGTACAAGAGACGCGCCGGTTGATTTAATCCATGCGGGTGAAGTATTGATCTGCGAGAAAAATCCTGTAAAATAAAGTACACCTAATGCGGGAATAAGAAGAGAGGGGAGTGATATCGATGCAATATCAAGTGAGCGATATGATTTCAGGTATTTGTTGATAAGGTTAACATTGGTTCCATACAAGATGGTAGCGATCAATACCAGCAGCGAAAACCCCAGGTAACCGAAGTTAATTTTTTCATCTCCGGAAGCAAGCAGAAAGCAGAGACCAGCAAAACCGACAACAACACCCAGCCACTTTTTTAATGGGATTGTCGCAGAGAAAAACATCACACCAATGATCAGTGTAAACAAAGGTGTCAATGCATTTATTATGCCGGCGATTGCACTGTCGATCCTTGTTTCAGCTATACAAAATAAAAATGCCGGAAAAAATGTACCGAGAAAACCTGTAAGAATAATCAGCGGATATTTTGATGAGGGAATTCTTCTTAGTGCCGAAAAGGCGAAGGGAACCAGCACAATCGCGCCGGATGAAATCCTGATGGCAGCCACCTGGAATGCACTCAATCGTTGCAGGCCGGCTTTCATCAAAATAAATGAACTGCCCCAGATGATACAGATCAGCAAAAAAAGTAACCAGTTAATCCATGAATTTTTCAATGATTCAATTTCTAAAAAAAAGCAAATTTAAATATAACTATAATCGAATACCCTTTTAGTTGTATCCGCGGTTAATTCTTAAACATTCGATTTAATTCTATGGGTTGAATTAAAGGAATCGCTTAAGTTTGATAAATTATCGAAACTAAAATATGTTGCTATGGGTTTCATGAAAGAATTTCGCGAATTCGCCGTCAGAGGAAACGTAATGGATCTTGCTATCGGTGTGATTATTGGAGCTGCTTTCAATAAAATAGTGACTGCACTTGTTGAAAGTATTATCATGCCGATCATCGGTTTGTTAATCGGAGATACAAAGAAGTTTTCCGAATGGCAGATTGGCGTAATTAAAATCGGGGTTCTGATTCAGGCCGCACTGGATTTCATCATAATTGCATTTGTATTATTTATGCTGGTAAAAGGTCTGAACAGACTTAAGGAGAAAAAAGCTGACGTGCCACCACCACCAGCACCGCCCACAAAAACTGAAGTTTTACTGGAAGAAATCCGCAATGAATTGCGGAAGAAATAATTGAACTATCAATATTGGTTCGGCGTTTTTTACGAGACGCTGTGCCTGTATTATTCATAAACATTCAATATAAAAGAATGAAGAAACTACTGTTATTGAGTTTACTTTTCACCACTCTCGAAATTATTGCTCAGGATCAAACGGTGAAGGATCTTGAAGCTACGGCCAAAAGAGATCTTGCTGATGATACTTCTCACAAAGAAGGATGGAAAGTTGGAGCGTTATTTAATCTTGGGCTTGCACAGGGAAACTCCAGTAACTGGGCGGCTGGTGCTGAGAAAAATTCCTTTGCTGTAAACAGCTATGTGAATCTGTTTGCGAATCTCAAACGAGGAAAAAATGTCTGGAAAAACAATCTCGATTTGTTTTATGCGCAGATTACAACGGCATCTCAGGGCACGAGAAAAAATGACGACAGGATCGATCTTTTTTCAAAGTACACCTATAAGTTTAAGCCGAAATGGGGAGTTGGTATTGTCGGTAATCTTCGTACTCAATTCACTGATGGTTATGATTACAACAAGACTCCGAAAGAACGCACTTCATCTTTTTTTGCGCCGGCTTACATGACTCTTGCTCCGGGCATTGACTGGACACCGACTGATTATTTCAGTATTTTTCTTTCTCCCGCATCTGCCCGCTGGACATATGTTGGTATCGATTCTCTTACGAAATTGTACAGCATCGATCCAGGTAAAAAGTGGAGGTCTGAATTCGGCGCTTTTATGTCGATCAACTTCAATAAAGAAATTATGAAGAACGTGATCTATAAGAGTCGTCTTGATTTGTATAGCAATTACCTCCATAATCCTCAGAATGTGGATCTTTTCTGGACAAATATTATTGCCCTAAAAGTCAATAAGTGGCTTACAGTTACGTATAATTTAGATATGATATATGACGATGATGTTCGTATCTTTGGAGATAATGGAACCTCTCCCGCCTTGCAGTTGAAATCACTGTTGTCGGTAGGTTTCTCAGCACGACTTTGATTACCTGATAATCTATATTTTTGCCGGGTTCCACTTTGTGTGAACCCGGTTCATTTTTAAAACAAGGCCCAATGAATACGTCAACATACCAGATAAAACTTCCGCAATTTGAAGGTCCCTTTGATCTCCTTTTATTTTTTATTGAAAGAGATGAACTGGATATATATAATATTCCCATCACTAAAATCATCAAAGATTTTCTTGAGTTTCTTCATGGCTCGGAAGAGGCTAATATCGAGTTGAGCAGTGAGTTCATACTTTTCATTTCGACATTGATGCGCATTAAAGCGAAGCTTTTATTGCCAAGAAAAGAACTGGATGAGCAGGGCAATGAAATAGATCCGCGCCAGGAACTGGTTGATAAAATTCTTGAGTACAAAAAATTCAAGGAAGCTTCTGCAAAACTTGCAGAAATGGAAGCAGAACGCATGTACATGGTGAAACGCGGTAACCTGCACCAGGAGCTGTCAGCACTGGGCGAAACAAACGCTGAAGGAACAGAGATCCAGACGATCACTTTGTTCAAACTCATGAAAGTGTTTGAACGTGTGATGCAGAAAGTGTACGACAGGAATAATAAACCACAGCATGTGGTGTATCGTTACAACTACACGATGGAGGAAAGTCGCGAATACATGCTGCATCGTGCGAAAGAAGAAAAGACCATGGCCTTTGAAAAAGTGTTTGAGATATGTGAAAACCGCATACACGCGATCTTTTTATTCCTCACCATTTTGGAACTCGCACAGCAACGCTATATGTCGATTCTCACCGGCGAAGGACGCAACAATTTTATCATTGAGTACAATGAGAACAGGGAAGAGGATGCGCCTTTGACGGATCTGAATATTCAGTAAGCAGTGAGTAGTGAGTGGTAAGTAGGAGCCTGACTGCCGGCAGGCAGGTTTATAGTTATTGGTTTATAGTTGGTACTAAGAGTCCGAAAATGCTGGAATACATTGTTCAGCCAGGCTGGGAGTCCGGCTGTTTACACTATGAACTATGAACCATGAACTATGAACTATTTTGTAATTTAACAAGGTGGAAAACAAAATAGCCGAACTCAGAATTCTCATCCCTGATCCCGGGCTTTATCCATCGTCCAGCGGAATTGAATCAAAATTCTCCTTTGAACCCTATTATCGCCAGATCAAAAAAGAGTTCGAAAAAGGCAACAGTCCTTTTGAGTCCTTGTACAGATATATCCTTCAGGAGTTTGAAATTCACAGTGAATTACATGAACCCATAACCGATTTCCGGTTGCTGGAAAAACATGGGTTGTTATTCCAGATGGTCGTGTCTTCCTTATTTCCATTTTCTGCGGACAAGGATGTACAGTATTTTTCCCTGAGTACTCCTTATAAATTTGAGATTCCTTTTTATTCAAAATCTTTCGCAGATTATTTCAGCCCGGATAATGATGGCCATGTGAAATTTCATCCGGAAAGACCATTCAGTCAGATAGAACAGGAGCATGTGTTGCTTGCCTACCGGATGATATTCAGGAAATTTTATCAGAAGGAAATCAGGGTTCCGGAACGAAAAACAAACCGATGGCTGGACAAATCGACCGGGCTGCATCGGTATAGTCGCCTGCATATCGACGAAAGTTTTGTCGACGTAAAATTGAAAGGAAAACTTCCTGAATTCCCTGAAGAATTTATTGATCGTAGCACAAGTACTATATCAGATATCAACGGACTAAAGCAGAAATTGCCACTGCATATGTTCAGCTTCGAAGGATTTTTCCTGAGAAGAAGTATCGTTGATGTTACTGCGGAAGAATGTGTGACGCTGATAAAAAATGCATTAATTGAAATGCAGTCGAACCTGCCTGAACCCGGTTATGAAAAACTGATTTCAGCCGTTGAAACACTTATTGGATTGCGCGATGTAAAAATCAGTCTCAGCCCTTTCCTGAGTCTGAATGAACGATATATTTTCTTTCACGCCTACTCCGGAAGAAGCTGGTTGATTAACCATATCCCGGAAATGGATTATAAGGAAATGGTGTACAATCAACTCGCCATTCTCCTGAATAAAGAAAAGGGCCCGGTAATTTTTGGTAATCTTTTGCAACAGTCGCAGACACAAAATGATCCCCTACTTCGTTTTTTGAAAAAGACAATGGCGAACAGTTATCTCGTTGTGCCACTTTTTAGTAACAGGGAGTTGATAGGTATGCTTGAAATTGCTGCCCCGGTTGCCAATGCTTTGCATGCGGAATTGCTGAAAAAGCTTGAGCCTGTATATGCATTTTTTGAAATGGCCTGCCGGAATTATCTCGACCGGTTCCGTAATGAAATTGAAACACTTGTCAAGGAACGATTTACTGCATTGCAACCTATCGTCGAATGGAAATTCCTGGAAGAAGCCTGGATCTATCTTCGTAAGAGGGATTATCATCAGCAGCCCGAGATGGGTACTGTGAGTTTTGATAAAGTGTACCCGGTTTTTGGAGCAATTGATATCAGGAATTCCTCGACAGAAAGAAATTATTGGATGCGTAAGGATCTGCTCGATCAGTTGCATTTTCTTACAGCCACGATCAGCAGTTTCGATGATTACATGCTGCCTGCAGTGAATGAATATATACAGTACATATCAAGAAAGAATCAAACTTTAACTGAACGGATAAACGAAAACCTGATTGCGGAAGATGAATCGTTGATACAGGATTTCCTGGAGAAAGAGGTGAA
Organism: Pollutibacter soli; assembly: GCA_029269725.1. GTDB lineage: Bacteria > Bacteroidota > Bacteroidia > Chitinophagales > Chitinophagaceae > Pollutibacter > Pollutibacter soli. The sequence continues at coordinate 764,936 of JARJHS010000002.1, forward strand.
AGTTTTCTTCCGGCATCTCTCTGCAAACGGAGGAAAAGAAGCGGATCCTGCGCGCTATTATCTCGCCGCAGCTGATCCGGAAAAAGGCCAGTTGTTTCAGCATCGCCGGAAGTTTGACGAAAGCCTGCATATCCTGAACAATAATATATCCAGGCATCTTGAAACTGCAAGACACCAGATTCAACAATTCTATCCGCATTATTTTGAGAAGTTCAGAACTGATGGCGTCGAGTATAATATTTATATCGGCGAGTCATTTACTCCAATGAAAGCATTTGACATGATATACCTGAAGAATATCAGGCTATGGCAGATGTCGACTATGGCAGAGATCGCGCGAATCACCTACAAACTTAATAAGGAACTTCCGATTCCTTTGCAGACAACACAATTGATTTTGATCTACGGCCATCCTATTTGCATAAGTTTCAGAAAAGATGAAAGAAGATTTGATGTGGAAGGTTCAGATAGTATAAGGTTTGAAATTCTTAAGAAAAGACTTGATAAAGCGCGAATCAGGAAGACCGGTGAGCGACTTACACAACCGAATACAATAGCTGTTGTGTATACGCACGAAAAGGAAGCGGCTGAGTTTGATGAATATTTTAGTTTTCTGAAAAAGAAAAATTTACTTGAAGGAGAAAAAGAAATTCTTGAACTCGAGGATGTTCAGGGCGTGAGTGGTATAAAAGCGATCCGCTTTTTTGTAAAGCTGGAAGATTAAAGAGTAAATCAGATCAGGATTTTTTACGAAAGATGAGAATATTCGCAATGCCGGTTTTGGCTTCATTGGAAATAAAAAGATCGGCTGCTGAATTGAAAGTTAGACCTTCAGGTTGTTTAAACTTTTTTCTGTTCAATGGAATAAGCTCTTTGCAATTGCCTTGATGATCAGTAATCAGCAGTAAGCCGCTGGCTGATGCAACAAACCACCAGTCTCCGGTTTGCGGATGAATAGCAGCTGCGGAAATCTGGACCTGTTGATTATCCTTAAGTTCTTTTTTCTGTTCGCGGGTCAGTTGAATTGTAAGTGTTGAAGTGGAATCAAATTGTTCCGTCCCAAGATCAAATGAAAATGCTTCCGGTGATACAGAGGGCGTCTTGCCGCAGATCTTACAAAAAATGTATATCCTGTTCAGCGAGCTATCATACAGCATTGCTTCAAACTCATGTTTACCTTTTTGGTTGAATGGAAAGCCCTTGCTTTGAACGTTATCAGTAAATGCATCAGAAATTTTAAACAGGTGTCCATTGCTTTTAAGTGCGTACCAGTAAGGTCCAACCGAGAGCAGGTCCTCAAAATCAGCTCCTTTGTGAAAGCGACTGTCAATAAACTGCCTGGGACTATCGGGCTTAAAACGGTACAGCACTCCTTCCTCGTCATTCAATGAAACAATCGTACCCGAACCTTCGTCGTAAACTATTCCGGAGATTTCGTCCAGCTCTTCAGGAAGGCTTATCTTCTCAGACTTCGAAAGATCATAACCATCAGGGCTTTTGATGGATTTGTCGTTTTTTTCAGCAAATCGGCATGAAAAAAGAAAACAAAAAACCACAATCCATTTCGAAATTTGCATATTTTAAAAGTACAGATTAATTATTGTAATTTAATTTCTACATCACTGGTCCATGGATAATCTAATTGAACTTTCAGAACAGACTGTCAGCAGTTTATTTAATTCCATGGGAACGCAGACGCTGTTGTATCATAATCTTGCGCATACACGTGAAGTTGTGGAAGCAGTAAGGAGAATGAGTGAACATTATAAAGTTCCTGACGAAGATCATCAGGCATTGATGATCGCTGCCTGGTGGCATGATGTGGGCTACCTGTCCGGGCTACCTGAAAATCATGAAACGAGAAGTGCGGAACGGGCCGTAGTATTTCTCGAAAAACACAATGCATCTGAAGCTCTCCTTACTAAGGTCGAGAAATGCATCATGGCCACGCGTATGCCGCAAAAACCTGGATCTTTAATAGAAGAAATCATATGCGATGCAGATCTTTTTCACCTGGGCCGACCGGAATTTATGGAAAGCACAAAAATGCTTCGTAAAGAAATTGAACGCATTTCCGGTAAAGATTTGAAAGGGTCAGAATGGCGAAACTCAACCATACATTTTTTAAGAGAGCATCATTATTTCACCGATTACGCTCTCGAAAAACTGGAACCGGTCAAAACTGAAAATCTGCAGTTACTGGTTAAAAGGCAGGAAGATAAATTAAATGAAAAGGAAAACAAAAAGCATAAAAAATCCGGCAAGACATCTGCACCCGAAGATCCTGAGCTTAAGTCGGATGGAATATTACAACAACAACCTGTAAAGTTTGATAAACCCAAGCGTGGTATCGAGACGATGTTCAGGCTGATGTCCAGGAATCATATGGATCTGAGCGGCATGGCAGATAGCAAAGCAAACATTATGATCTCTGTCAACTCCATCATCATTTCTGTAGTACTAACGGTGATGTTCAGGCGACTGGAAGATATGCCGTACTATATCATACCTACTTTGATCCTGCTTGCAGTCAATGTGTCGACTATCATTTTTGCTGTTTTAGCTACAAGACCCAATCTCACGAAGGGATATTTTACCAGAGAAGATATTCTGACGAAAAAGGCCAACCTTCTGTTTTTCGGAAATTTCCATAAAATGAAACTTGCCGATTACGACTGGGGAATCAAGCAAATGATGAACGATAAGGAATATCTCTATACATCCATAACCAAGGACATCTATTTTCTCGGTGTAGTGCTGGGAAAAAAATATCGTTTGCTAAGAATATCCTATAACATTTTCATGTTTGGATTGGTAGTTGCCATCATTGCATTTATTACGGCATTCATGATCGAACCGCAGGCCTGATCCGGGTTATAGTGTAGTTACAGCAACATGATCTCTCATCATTTCTCTTGCCTTGGATGCAATTCCTACAGCATCGTAGCCACATTCGTTATGAAGCTCTTTCAATGTGCCATGTTCCACGAGACGGTCAGGAATGCCCAGCATTTCAACCTGCGCACTATACTGATGAGCATTCATGAACTCAACTATTGCAGAGCCAAATCCACCTACGATGGTGCCATCTTCAACCGTGATTATCTTTGAGTACTTTGAGAAAACTTCGTGAAGTAATTCTTCATCCAGTGGTTTTACAAATCGCATATCGTAGTGTCCCGGATTAATTCCATCCGCTTTCAGATCGCGGATCGCAGCGGCAGCAAAATTCCCGGGATGGCCAAAACTCAATATTGCAAGTGTATCGCCATCTTTTAATTTTCTTCCTTTTCCTACAGTAACTTCTTTCATCGGTGTGCGCCATTCAGGCATAACACCTTCGCCTCGTGGGTACCTGATAACAAACGGATGTCTGTTTGAATCCAGTTGCGCAGTATACATCAGATCCCGGAGCTCAGCTTCGTTCATCGGGGCACTGATAATCATATTGGGAATGCAGCGCATATATGCAATATCGTATGCGCCGTGATGCGTCGGACCGTCGTCACCAACGAGGCCGGCCCGATCAAGGCAAAAGATGACAGGCAGATCCTGTATTGCAGCATCATGCACCACCTGGTCAAATGCCCGCTGCATAAACGATGAATAAATATTACAGAATACACGCAAACCCTGAGTTGCCATACCCGTACTTAATGTAACAGCATGTTGCTCGCAAATACCAACGTCAATCGCCCTGTCAGGCATTTTTTCCATCATGAATTTCAAAGAAGAACCTGATGGCATTGCAGGCGTAATACCAAATATTTTATCGTTCTTTTCTGCGAGTTCAATTATTGTATGTCCGAAGACATCCTGGTATTTCGGAGGTTGCGGTGTTTCAAATTTCTTTTTAAAAATCTCACCGGTTACTTTATCAAACAAACCAGGCGCATGCCATTTAGTTTGATCTTTTTCAGCGAGTTCAAAACCTTTGCCCTTCACCGTTATGATGTGGAGGAGTTTTGGACCTGGAATATCTTTCAGATCATTCAATGTATCCACGAGCTTGGTGATATTATGCCCGTCAATGGGTCCGAAGTACCGGATCTTCATTGACTCAAAAAGGTTACTGCTTTTGTTTACAAAACCTTTTATACTGTGCTCGAGTTTACTGGCAATCTCCCTGGAAAATTTTTTACCGGGGAGTTTACCCAACGCTTTCCAGATATCATCCTTGATCTTATTGTACGTAGGCGATGTGGTAATATCAGTAAGGTATTCTTTCAGCGCGCCGACATTAGGATCGATGCTCATACAGTTATCATTTAAGATAATCAGGAGGTCAGCATCAGATACTCCGGCATGGTTCATGGCTTCGAATGCCATGCCAGCCGTCATTGAGCCGTCTCCGATAACCGCGATAGCCTTTTTATCCTTTTCACCCTTGTATTTGGCAGCGATGGCCATTCCCAGCGCCGCAGAAATTGAAGTGGAAGAGTGACCCACACCAAAAGTATCATACTCACTCTCGCTGCGTTTTGGAAAACCACTGAGTCCTTTGTATTTGCGATTGGTAGAAAACTTATCTCTCCTGCCGGTGAGTATTTTATGACCATAAGCCTGGTGACCTACGTCCCAAACCAATTGATCATAAGGCGTATTGAAAACATAGTGAAGAGCAACGCTCAACTCAACAACACCAAGGCTGGCGCCAAAATGGCCTCCATGAACACTCACAACGTCAATAATATATTGCCTGAGCTCATCACTGAGTTGGTGCAACTGTTCACGGTCTAATTTCCTCAGATCAGCGGGGCTATTAATCTGCTGAAGTAAGGGTCCGGCCTGAATTTCCATACGCTCGTTAAATAAACAAATGTAAAATTAACAAAAACAGGTGATGCTTGAGAGACAACGCCAATTTCTCGGTATTTATAACTGAAAATTGTGCAATTTGTTGCCTTTTGCCTGAATAAGATTTTTCTAACGACTTCTTAATCAGTAATCTAAATATATCATCTGGATAAATTTTCAGCTTATGTAACATTTTTCAGAAGATCGCACCCACATCCATATACACAGAAACGTTTATTCATTCAGGCTTGTGGATTTAGACCGGCAACCCGACTATTTCGCCATTAATACAAAAGGCTTAACTTAAGGCAGGTAAAATATTAGATTTGACCGATGTACAAGCTTAAGCAATGCCAGGATTCCTGAACAGAATACCCAGTTACTGGATTTTTCAGGCAATAGGATGGGGGATGTTTATCATTGTAAACACCTTCTTCGCCATTACCTTCGACAGGTATAACACGGACTTTATCGGGAGGCTCATTACGTTTGTGGGAATAGGCCTGATTTTCTCCCATATCATGCGCGATGTGATCAAGCGTACCCGTATCCTTCAACGTTCGTTGAACGAACAGGTGGTCGGATTCCTGTTGATCACGCTTTTTTTTGCCGCCGTAGTTGGTTTTCTTGATACACTTCTCACGAGCAGTTTTGATATTCTGATCGAACAGGAAAAAGAACTGACCGCTACCGAAATGGTGATCAGTCATTCTTTTTATGCTTTCGTTTACCTGTTCATGTGGAACTGTATTTACTTTATTTATCATTATATCGATAAATCAAGAAGTCAGCAGTTTGATACTTTAAAGCTGCAGGCGCTGGTGAAAGAGCTCGAATTAAAAACGATCAAATCACATATCAATCCGCACTTCATTTTCAACGCTCTGAATAGTATTCGCGCATTGATTGATGAAAACCCTGCGAGAGCGCGTGATGCAATAACTGAGCTGAGCAATATTCTTCGCAGCAGTATGCAGTCGGAAAACCAGGAGACTGTTCCATTGGAAAGAGAGTTGAATATTGTAAAAGATTATCTCGCTCTCGAACATATCAGGTTTGAAGACAGGTTGAAGGTACAGTATGAAATTGATGAGGATACACTTAGTCAGCCTGTACCTCCGATGATGCTGCAGACGCTTGTGGAGAATGCCATCAAACATGGCATCAGCAAATATGAAAATGGGGGAATAGTAAAAATCATTTCTGATTTCCGTGGAAAGAATCATGAACTGATCGTGCAAAATACAGGAAAGCTGAATGGCGGAATGAATAAGAGTGGTTTTGGTTTACACAGTACAGCAAGCCGCCTCGGTTTACTGTTTGGTAATAATGCAAGGTTTGAGATCCACGATACCACCGATAACCTGGTCGAGGCGAAAGTGAGTATCCCCGTACAATAACAATTCAAGGTAATATCATGAACATGGTCAAGAAAGCGGTTATCATCGACGATGAGCGACTGGCCCGCAATGAGCTGAAAAAACTGTTATCCGACTATCCGGAAATTGAAGTAGTTGCTGAAGCGGCAAATGCTTCTGAAGGAATACAACGAATTGATGAGTTTAATCCTGATCTTATTTTTCTTGATATACAGATGCCGGGAAAAACAGGATTTGAAATGCTTGCAGAACTGGAGCGTGCACCTCACGTTATTTTCACTACTGCTTATGATGAATATGCTTTGAGAGCTTTCGAAGTAAATGCGCTCGACTATTTATTGAAGCCGGTTGAACCGAAACGTCTGTCTGATGCGATTCAGAAACTGGAGCATGTGGATGAAAAGGAAGGTGATGAAGATGAAGTACAACATGTTGCCCGGGGTCCGCTAGGTGAGTACGACCAGGTATTTGTAAAAGATGGGGAACGTTGCTGGTTTGTAAAACTTACTGATATAAGGTTATTTGAATCGGTTGGTAATTACGCCAAAGTATTTTTCGGCACCAACAAGCCATTAATTCTTAAATCACTTAATGCGCTGGAAGAACGCCTGGATGAAAAAATCTTTTTCCGTGCTAACAGAAAACATATTGTGAACCTTCGTATGATTGAAAAGGTAGAACCTTATTTTAATGGAGGTTTACTTCTCGAAATCAAAGGAGGTGAAAAGATCGAAGTGAGCAGGAGACAGGCGGTGAAGTTTAAGGAGATGATGAGTCTTTGAGGAAGTGAGAAATATGAAGTAAAAGGTAAGAAGTGCTGACGCACAAATCAGCTTGATAAAAAGCAGTTATTTGATTTTTTAGAAATGCTCAACTTTTACTGATAGATGAAAAGAAGCCAGCGAAAAATCTCGCTGGCTTCTTTTATTATTCAGATGTCGGGCACCGTGTTTATGAATGTCTGCAATAGTCAGAAATGAAAACTGTTCTTGCAACAGTTGACCTACCACTTAATACCTACAACTTATAACCTAATTAAAAAGCCGGCGATATCCACGCCAGCCTCTTTTATGACAAGCAGTTTGTCGTCCTGCCTTAACCTAATAATTTATCAAGATAGAATTTACTTGTTGTTAAACTTGCAAATGCATCTGAAGGCATATCGTGCTCGACAAAAAATTGTTTTAATCCTGCTTCTTTTGCAGCTGCGAAAATTGGTTTGAAATCAATCGTGCCCTGGCCGAGCGCACAGGGCTTGCCACTCGCGTCAATATCTTTTACATGCCAAAGAGGGAAACGACCTTTATGTTTTTTGAATAGTTCAACAGGATTCGCTCCTGCTTTCGATGCCCAGGCAAGATCCAGTTCAAACTTGAGAATATCCGGAGAGATCGAGAGAAATTCATCATAAGGTGTTACGCCATCCACTGATTTGAACTCTGCTTCATGATTGTGGAAACAAAGTGTAATGCCTGCTTTTTTTGCTGCTTCTCCTGATTTCCGCAATATCTCTTTCGATTGTTTTATCTCTTCTGCCGTTTTTACCGGTGTACTGGCGCATACAAGGTATGGAACTCCGGCTTCGGAAAGTTCTTTCACCAATACATCGGTATCGTCCTGCAAATTTTTTATTGGAGGAATTGTAATGGGATTACCATTTGCATCTACCGGTGGCTTTGCATTTGCCGGCATTTTGAAAGGCATTCCTGTTACATGATGCGATTTCCATGTCATGCCCATGGCTTTCAGCATAGCCGCAAATTCTTTCGCTGTTTTCCCATAATATCCACCTTTACGGCTAAACGCAGATTCAATTTCTGTATATCCGAGATCTGCAATTTTCTTAAGCGTTCCTTCTACATCCTGGTCGATCGTGGTAAAAAATGTAAACAGCTGAACACCATATTTATATTTTGTCGCTTTTGGTAATGCCTGCAATGAATTCAATCCCGGAAGCATTAAGCCACCAACAGTTGCAATACCAGCGTTGCGAATAAATTCTCTTCTAAACATATAACCTGTAATTAATTTTTTGTGACCATAGCCACGGTTTTCGACTGCTTGAATTCAATTGATGAAACCTGCATCAGGTATTGACCCTGAACTGCTTTATCATTTCTGAAAACAAAATAGAGATCATGTTTTCCAGTTGTCGCAGGAATGTCTACAGTTTTTGATTCGCGTTTTTCCTGTACAGCCACAGGCGAAGATGTTGCGAGCAACTGCCCTGTTGGCGAACCGAGTCTTACTTCAATGATACCACCAGCTGCGTTGATCCTTGGAGCAGCTGACACCGCAATAACCAGCTGACCAATATTAGTAAGGTCGATATCCCGGTAACCGATATAGGCAGAATCGCCCTGCATATAAGTTGCCCGGAACAATGTTGTTTGCAGACTCACACCTTTTTTAAATTCTGCTTTTTCTGGATCAAGAGTCGGGAAACGAAGTATGTGAACCTCTTCACCAATGATAGCAGGTGTTGTTCCTTTGCCGCGATCGCGGTATGCCGCACGCACTACAAATGTTCCTTTGTCTTTTGCGCCATCCGGATATACGACAGGATAATTTCCTTTTGTTGGCAGTGATGTGAAGGTTTTCTTTTCAGCCAGGCTGAGAATATATTCAACTATATACTTCGCATCATTTTTTGACAAGCTGGGGTGCGCGCTCATTGCATGATCACCCCAAACACCAACACCACCATTGATGACTTTGGATGCCAGTTTGTCTGCCATTTCAGGTTTGCCTTTGTATTTCTGAGCAATCTGTTGATAGGATGGCCCGATAGATTTTTTGTCCATCGTGTGACAAGCTTTACAATCATTTTGTGTGATCAGTATTTGTCCTGTTGAAGTGAAGGCCTGAACATCGGCATTGCGATGCGTTTGTGAGGATTCAATGAGATCATAACCGATCGGTAAATAATCAATAGTCACTGCAACCTGTGATGGTTTAATCTGGCCACCAGCAAGTGAACCATCTTCTTTATCTTTTACCTGTACCTGGTATTTGATGGTATCTTTTGGAAAATAGAAAGTCTCGTTTCCATTGATAATTTTGAATTTAACATCAGGTTCTTCGTTACCCGCAAGTACCGTGATGGTTTCTGACGCAGAGCCACCATTTGGATCTGTAGCAGTAAGTGTCACTTTGTAATTTCCTGGTTTGTCAAGAGTAACTGACGGTTTTTTCTGGGCGAAAGTTTTCGAGTAGCCGGTACCGGTAATTTTCCAGGAATAGTTCAGTGAATCACCGTCTGCATCTGTTGACTGATCGGGACTGAGCTGCAATTTCATTGGCACAGCTCCTTTTGTTTTTACTGCAGAAATCTTTGCAACTGGATTTCTGTTACCAGCCTGGTAACTGATTTTCACCAATCGCGCATTATCGTTTCCGCGGAACCATGCAGTTCCATATTCAAGTACATAGAGGTCACCATCCGGAGAAAAACTCATATCAATGGCGCTGCTGAAGTTCTCGTTTGGAAGAAATCTTTCCATCGATTTATAATCACCATTCTCATCAAAACTTACAGCCATTATCCAACCGCGCATGAATTCTACGATCAGCCATTTGTTTTCATAATAAGAAGGGAAGGGTCTTACAGCATCAGGAAAATCTGAGCGATGATATACCGGGCCGCCAGTAGCGCTTCTACCTGAGCTTCCGACCAGTGGAAATTTTTCTGACATTCCATAGGGATACCAGATGAATGCCTTTTGAGCTGGTGGCAATTCTCTGAGTCCCGTGTTGTTTCTTGAATCATTTACCGGCTTCGCAGGATCAAATGGTGCACCTGTTTTTTTTGTCGCATAGTCGTAGTCGTTATAAGGAAGATTATCACCCTGGAAATAAGGCCAGCCGAAATTTCCTGCTTTTTTTGCCTGATTGAATTCATCATATCCACGAGGGCCCAGTTCTGTATCGTTTGATGCATCAGGTCCAACTTCTCCCCAATACAGGTAACCTGTTTTTGAATCGATGCTTGGGCGCCATGGATTACGATGCCCCATGGTATAGATTTCAGGTTTTGTTTTATCAGTGCCCTTAGGGAAAAGATTTCCTTCCGGGATGGTATAAGTTCCATCGTTTTCCGGATGAATGCGAAGGATCTTTCCTCGCAAGTCGTTGGTGTTTCCCGCAGTACGCTGATCATCTGAGTTTTCCATTTCAGGCATTTCATTCAGATTGCTTGTACCTGATTGTGGGTTTACAGTATTGTTGCCAATAGTCAGATACAAATTACCCTGGGGATCCCATGCCATTCCACCACCTGTATGACAACATTCTTCACGCTGTGTGGGTACTTCCAGCATCACTTTTTTTGATGACTCAACAAGTTTATCATTAACGAGTTCCCATCTCGCCAGTACGTGTTTCTTATCATCAGGATCTGCATAGTACATATAGATCCAATTATTGTCTTTGTATTTCGGATGAGCAATAACACCCATCAGACCTTCTTCTGCTTCACGCTTTTGTCCTTTCCTGTTGGTGTATTGCGTGTTTACTGCGAGAGTGGTGACCAGCTTAACAGTATCCGATTTAGGGTCATACATTTTTACTCCGCCTTTTCTTTCAACGATAAGCACTTTACTGCCGGGGAGATAAGTCATCGCCATTGGCTCGTTGAATTTTTCAGCAAGAATAGTTTTTGTGAAACGGTTGTCATCAGGCTTCACATCTTCTGCCGGATCCTTTTGGAGAGTAAATCCGAACCATGTTAAAGGGAGGGCAATGGCAAGCATCACAAATGCAATAAACCCGGATTTCCGGATCATCACGACACGAGAAGAAGTCATACGGTTAATCGTTTTGTTAAATCTAGTTTGTTTAAAAAGACCGGGAAAAATGAATCGACCAATCCCGGATGGATTGAGACGAAAGCTGATAAAATTAAGCGAGTTCAGTCGATTTTATTCGCCGCTTTGGCCATTTCTGCCTGAATTTTCTCGTTGGACAGATTTCCCAAACTCCCCGCATGCGTATGGTTCAAAGGTTGACTGGCATCAAATTGAAACTCGCCTTTATTGATTGTATTGCCTACTTCCAGGTAGGCCTGCCTGAACGGGATATTTTTATTTACCAGCTCATTTACTGCTTCGACGCTAAATATGTACTTATATTTTTCTTCCTGTAATATATTCTCCCTGAAGCTGATCTGAGAAAGCATGAGGATCATCAATTGTATACAGGACTTCAGTTCTTCAATTGCGGGGAATAGAATTTCCTTTGTCAGCTGCATATCACGGTGATACCCGGAAGGCAGATTATTGATGAGCAGGGTGAGTTCATTGGGAATGGACTGGATCCGGTTGCATTTGGCACGTATGAGTTCAAATACGTCAGGATTTTTTTTATGAGGCATGATGCTGCTGCCGGTCGTCAGTTGTTCAGGAAAACTAATGAACCCGAAATTCTGACTGAGATAAAGACAGGAGTCCATGGACAGCCTGCTCAATGTTGCGGCTATCGAGGCCATGGCCATAGATAATAGTTTCTCTGTTTTGCCACGGCTCATCTGGGCATATACTGAATTCCAATTGAGTGTAGAGAAGCCTAGAATTTCGGTGGTACGTTCACGGTGGAGTGGGAAAGAGGAGCCATATCCTGCGCCGCTACCCAATGGATTTTTGTCAGCAACTGCCCATGCTGCAGCCAGCATTTCCATGTCGTCAACCAGACTTTCAGCGTAAGCACCCAGCCATAGGCCTGCTGATGATGGCATCGCTATTTGCAGATGAGTATATCCGGGAATGAGAATGTGTTTGAATTTGTTGCTTTGCTGAATAAGCAAATCAAACAAACCCAATGTTCCGGATTTAAGATTTTTGATCTCTGAACGCAAATAGAGTTTGATGTCGACAGCCACCTGGTCGTTCCTGCTCCTGCCACTGTGAATCATCTTTCCAATTTCGCCTATACGTTGTGTTAAGGTAAATTCTACCTGTGAATGGATATCTTCAACTCCTTCGTCAATGCTGAACGATCCGCCTTTTATTTCAGAGAGAATATTATTCAATTCGGCCACCGCTTTTGTAGCATCTTCTTTTGGCATCAGGCCTGTTTCTCCCAGCATGGTAACATGAGCGATAGAACCCAGTACATCAAAAGGCGCAAGCACGATATCAAATTCTTTGTCCCTGCCAACAGTAAAGTCTTCGATGAGTGCAGCTGTTTCTGTATTTTCTTTGTTCCAGAGTTTCATTGACACCGGTTTTAATTCATCAGTTTTGATAAGAGCCGAATATACAAGTCAATTCCTTCTTCAATTTCTGTTAGAAAAATAAACTCATCCGCTGTATGACTTCTTGCAGAATCACCTGGCCCCATTTTGAGCGCAGGAAAATCCATAAGGGCTTTATCCGATGTAGTAGGAGACCCATAATAACTTCTTCCTAATTCGATTCCCGCTTTTACCAACGGATGTTCAAGTGCAATGGCCGTTGATTTTAGTCGTGTACTTCGAGGCTGGATTTCTGATTGCAGATTTTTCGTTAATGTATTCAGAATCTCATCAAAAGAATACAATTCGTTAACGCGTGTGTCGATTACAAATCTGCATGTTGACGGTACTACATTGTGTGCTTTGTTCTCTGTCTCAATAACCGTTACGCTCATCTTTACCTTATCAAGCAATGGAGAGACTTTCGAAAACTGATATCCATTAATCCATTCAATGTCTTTTAATGCAATACTGATGGCATTGATACCCTCATTGCGTGCCGCGTGTCCGGCTTTACCATGTGCGATAGCATCTATCACCAGCAATCCTCTTTCCGCTACAGCCATCTGCATCAAAGTAGGTTCGCCCACAATCGCAGCATCAATTTGTTTTCCTTCCAGTTTTTCGAGGAAAAAAGGTTTCTGCAACAGTGCTTCAACGCCATTGCTTCCGGAAATTTCTTCTTCTGCAGTGGCTGCTAAAATCAGGTTATATTTCAGGTCAGGCCTGTCATAAAAATGTACAAAGCTGGCTATAAGCGACACCAATGGGCCACCGGCATCGTTACTGCCGAGACCAAATAATTTTCCATCCTTTTCAATTGGCGTGAAAGGGTCAAGCGTATAACCTTTTGCTGGCTTTACCGTATCGTGATGTGAGTTTAAAAGTATAGTTGGTTTTGCAGGATCGAAATATTTATTGAAGGCATACACATTGTTGTCAGTGCGCGCATGTTCAATTCTCTGTAATGCAAGAAAACGCGTTATAACGCCTGCTGTCTGATCTTCTTCGCGGCTGAAGGATGGTGTTGATATCAACTCTTTAAGCAATCCTTTCGCACTTTCATATAAACTCACCGATAATGCCATACTGATATTTAATTTCCTGCCGTGATTTTTGTTCCTGCTTTACCGGAAACAAGTTCATGCAGTTTTTCAGCAGGTCCGATAATTACCTCATGTACACCCTGGTCCAACGCTTTAAATGCGTTATCCAGTTTAGGTATCATGCCTGCAAAAATTTTATTTTCTGATTTCAGTTCGCGGTAGTATACGGGATTAATCGCAGGTATCCTGGAAGATTCGTCAGCTACATCCAGCAATACACCTGCTTTTTCAAAGGAATAAATCAGGCTGACTTTATAATTTTTACTCATCGAACGTGCAATCTCTGATGCTATTGTATCAGCATTGGTATTCAGCAGTTGTCCTTTTCCGTTATGCGATATAGGGGCAATTACTAGATTCAGATTCTGTTCCAGTAGACTGCTAAGTGCATCAACATTAATTTCATCGATATCGCCGGCATAGCCATAATCGATATTTGTATTTTCCCGCTTGTGTGCGAGAATAATATTTGCATCAGGTCCGCAAAGACCGATGGATGAAACCTGCATACCTTGTAATTGTGCAACGATATTTTTATTGATATAACCGGCATATACCATCGTCACCACTTTTAAAGTCTCAACATCTGTAATTCTTCGGCCATCCACCATTTGCTGAGGAATGGCGAGTGCTTCAGCAATTCTTGTGGCGAGTTTGCCACCGCCATGTACCAGGATCTTCTTTGCTTTCAAGGAAGCGAATGATTGCAAAAAATGCGAAAGCTTTGCTTCATCATCTATGATATTTCCTCCCACTTTTACAATATAGAGTTCCTGCATTCCGGTTACCTGATTGATTTTAGCATTTCTGACAAAACTGCCTGTGCTGCCCAGACGCGATTACCTGCTTCCTGTGTTACAATACTGTTCGGTCCGTCTAGTACTTCGTCACTGAGTTCGACATTGCGACGAACGGGAAGACAATGCATCACTTTCGCATTATTTGTCACAGACAATTTTTCCTGTGTCAACATCCAGCCTGGATCATTTGTATAAATTTTTCCGTAATCAGCATACGTACTCCAGTTTTTTACATAAACAAAATCAGCATCTTTCAATGCTGCATCCTGCTCATGAATGATTGTTGCGCCTTTGGTGAATTTTTCATCCAGTTCATAGTCCTCGGGATGCGTGATCACAAAATCTGCTTCGCCCCATGCATTGATCCATTGCGAAAAACTATTTGCAACACATTGCGGCAAAGCTTTTACATGCGGCGCCCAGCTCAATACTATCTTCGGTTTCTTTTTTCCCGGTAACGGATTTGCGTTCAGGCTTTCTTTTATTGTGATTACATCGGTCAGACTCTGCAATGGATGCAGTGTTGCACTTTCAAGACTCAGAACCGGAATTCCCGCATATTTAATAAACTGGTTAATGTACAATTCACTGTAATCATCTGCTTTATTCTGAAGCGAAGGGAATGTACGAATAGCAAGTATATCAAAGTACTTTCCGAAAATCGGTGCAGCATCTTTTACATGCTCCACCTTGTTTCCGCTCATGATGGCTTCATCTTCAAATTCCAGTGCCCATCCTTCCTGTCCAACATTAAACACAATCGACTCCATTCCCAACTGTTGCGCTGCCACCTGTGTACTCAATCGTGTACGCATACTCGGATTCAGAAACAGGCAGCCTATCCTTTTGTGTTTTCCGACAGCCTGGTCTTTCCAGGGTTCCTTTTTAAAATCAAGTGCCTTGCCGACCAGTGCATTGATATCGGCAACATCATCAACAGAAATAAATTTTCTCATGTGTATTGACTAGTGCGTTGGTTGCGGTATAGATAACTCCTGCTGTACAGCTTCAAAAAACCTGTTGATCTCTTTATCGCCAATTGCCATTGAGGGCAGCAGGCGGATCACATTGGGTTTGGCTTCCCCTGTAAATATCCGTTCGCGGAATAACAGATTTTTTTTGAGTGATGCATTTGATTCCGGGACATCAAAACCGATCATCAGGCCACGACCACGAACATTTTTCAATTCGGGAAATTCTTTCAAACGCTTCATAATTTCAACACCTCTTTTTTCCGAATTACTCACCAGATTTTCCGACTGAATCACTTCAAGTACGGCAATCGCAGCTGCACAGGCCAGGTGATTTCCACCGAACGTTGTTCCCAGCATAAAATGTTTTGATTTGATGTGCGGCGCGATAATAATACCCGCAACAGGAAAACCATTGCCCATGCCTTTCGCCATGGAATAAATATCGGCATTCACCCCGGCAAAATCATGACTAAAGAATTTCCCGCTTCGTCCATAACCACACTGCACACTATCGGCGATGTACACACTTCCATATTGATCACAAAGTCTGCGAATATGTTGAAGGAAGTCAATGCTTGCTACATTGATGCCGCCAACGCCCTGGATGCCCTCAATAATAACAGCTGCAATTTTATCACCCTGTTCTTTGAAACATGCTTCGAGTGCTTCGCTGTCATTAAAAGGGAGAAAGATGATATTGTCGGTCTGATTGACCGGTGCCCATAATGAGGGATTATCAGTCGCAGCCACCGCAAGTGATGTTCTCCCGTGAAATGCTTTTTTAAATGCTATCACTTTTTTTCTCCCTGTATGAAAAGAAGCCAGCTTTAAAGCATTTTCATTCGCTTCCGCTCCGGAATTGATCAGGAATAACTGGTAATCTTTTTTACCCGAAACCTCTCCCAGCAAATTCGCCAGTTCTTCCTGTAATGGAATATGAATAGAATTACTATAAAACCCAACCTTATTCAACTGGTCCGTTATACGCTTCACATAATGCGGATGCGTATGACCAATACTTATCACCGCATGACCACCATACAGATCCAGGTATTCATTGTCATTTTCATCCCATACCCATGAGCCTTTGGCTTTTGTTATGGTGATGTTGTTGAGGGGGTAAACGTCGAAGAGATTCATTGTGCAATGTTTTTGGATTTAACATTAAACGTGGAACGTTGAACGCAGGCCGTTCCTGTTCAGTATTCTTATTCGAATTCGGAAAGTCTTTTAAGAAATCTAATCAGCATCGCTTTAATCCGGTTAATGTCATTATTGAGTTCACTAAACTGTATTCCATTTATGTAGGAAAGGTCTTTTGACAACAAAACGTAATATTCGCATTCATGGGCAGAACCAAGGCTTATCCTTAGAAAATTTGAAAAATCTTTAATTGACTTTTTCCCCGTTCCCTCGGCAATGTTCGCTGGGATCGAAAAGGCAGCCTTTCGAATTTGCCTGGTAAGAGCAAATAGTTCTTCTTTGGGATACGCCTTAGTTACTTCATATACATCCAAAACGAATTGATGCGATTTTTTCCACACCTCCAGCCTCATGTAACTTTGCATACTCGCTCGAAATTGGTATGCAATTAAAAAAAACTTTACGTGTTAGCCGGTAACAAGCATTTAATCAGGTTTTGCGTTCAACGTTTAACGTTTTACGTTCAACCTCAAAATGCTGCCGCCTTCAGTTTAAGCCCCGCACACTCATCAAACCCAAACATCAGATTCATATTCTGCACTGCTTGTCCGGAGGCGCCTTTCAAAAGGTTGTCGATGATAGAATGCACCACCAGTTTGCTTCCCACTTTTTCCAGTTGAATAATACACTTATTGGTGTTGATCACCTGTTTCAGAAATATAGGTTCGGATCCTAAGATGGTGAATGGATGTCCTTCGTAAAAATTTTCGTAGAGCTCGTTCATCGTCGATTCTTTTTCTTCACAATGGATCTGCGAGCTGATGAAAATGCCACGCGTGAAATCGCCGCGCCAGGGAATGAAATTCAAAATCATATTGTGTCCGGGACGCAGCTGACGAAGTGATTCACCAATTTCACGAAGGTGTTGATGGTTCAGTGTTTTGTATGCCTGCACATTATTCGCACGCCAGCTGAAATGAGATGTCTGTGAAAGACCCTGCCCCGCACCAGTTGACCCAGTTATGCCGGTAGTATGTATTTCATCCAGCAAACCATTTTTTGCAAGTGGAAGCAAGCCAAGCTGAATTGCTGTTGCAAAACAACCCGGGTTGGCAATATTTTTTGCTTTGCGGATATTGTCGCGATTAAGCTCAGGAAGACCGTAAATAAAATGACGATCGCCAAAAGATGAACTGTCTTCCAAACGAAAATCCTGCGACAAATCAATAATACTTACGGCAGGATCGATGGTATTGTTCTCAAGAAATTTTCTTGCTTCGCCATGACCAAGACAAAGAAACAATACATCAGCTTCACCAAGTTTACCTGTAAATTTCAAATTGGTATCTCCCAGCAGGTCCTGGTGAACATGATGAAGATAATTTCCTTCATTGCTCTTACTATGTACAAAAGACAGCTCAGCTTCAGGATGATTAAGTAAAAGACGGATTAGTTCTCCTCCTGTGTACCCAGCACCTCCAATAATCCCTGCTTTTATTTTACCGGCCATTTATTTGAGTTTTATTTTAATTCAGTGTGTTTCTTAGGCAATAGGCAATAGTAAGAAGGCAATAGGAACAGCCAGTTATTAGTTTATAGTTCCAACCTGTTTAAAATGCTCACTCTTGAATATCTAATTAAACCACAAACATTGTTTGCATCGACCCCTTCAACGGTTTTGCCAGGCTGTTTCTTCTGCCTCCTGCCTCCTGCCTTCTGTCTCATTCACCTGGTTCCATATCCCCGTCTGGTTGCCAAAAATACGACTGAAGCCACGAACATCATTTCCGGTAAAGCCCGAATTCATTTCGCCGTACTTTCCAAACCTGCTGCTCATCAGATCATGCACTGATTCAATTCCGTTTACCTGGAAATAGTAAGGATGTAACTGCACAAACGCTTTTCCGGTTACGGTTGACTGTGAGTGTTCGAGGAAAGCCTCAATATCACGCATCACAGGATCGAGGATCTGGCCTTCATGCAGCCAGTTACCATAGAACTGAGCAAGCGTATCTTTCCATTGCAACTGCCATTTGGTAAGCACATGTTTTTCCAATGCATGATGCGCTTTCAGAATAATCATCGGTGCCGCTGCTTCAAAACCCACACGTCCTTTAATACCGATGATGGTATCGCCGACATGAATATCTCTCCCCACACCATACGGTCCGGCAATGGTTTGCAGATACTGTATGGCGGAAGATGGATGATCAAATTTTTTGTCGTTCACTGAAACTAGTTCACCTTTTTCAAAACCCAGTGCTACCTCTTCTGTGCCAGTTGCGGTTACCTGTGTAGGCCATGCCGATTCCGGCAACATCCCCCTGGATGAAAGTGTTTCCTTACCACCCACACTGGTACCCCAGAGGCCTTTATTAACAGAGTACAGAGCTTTGTCAAAATTCATTGAAACGCCTTTGCCTTTCAGGTACGCAATTTCTTCTTCGCGGCTCAGTTTAAGATCGCGGATCGGGGTGATGATCTCAACACCCGGAATCATGATATGAAAAACCATATCAAAACGAACCTGGTCGTTACCCGCCCCGGTACTTCCATGTGCAACCGCATCTGCATTCAGCTTTTGTACATGCTCTGCGATATGCAGTGCCTGGCTAAGTCTTTCTGCACTTACGCTTAAAGGATAGGTATTGTTTTTAAGTACGTTCCCGTAGATCAGAAAACGGATAATGCGATCGTAATAAGATTTTACTGCATCGACAGTAGTGTGTGTGTTTACTCCAAGTGCGTATGCATGCTTCTCAATCTGCTTCAATTCCTCATCGCTGAAACCGCCGGTATTCACGATGATACTATGCACTTCATATCCTTTGTCTTCGGTGAGGTATTTGACACAGTATGAAGTATCAAGACCTCCGCTGAATCCGAGAACTACTTTTTTTGCCATCCTTTATTTAAATCTATAAGTTGAATAAATGACTCATGAACGCTCTCACCATATTCTTCGAACCATTTTCCCTTTTGAGGAAAGGTCTCAGGAATTTCCATTGTTTAAAATTCATCAGGCGCTCGAGCACTTTCGATTTTTTATCGAAGAACTCTTTCGTTTCCGCAGGCTCATAGTGATCTTTTGGGTCGAACAGCATCGCCGTACACATACAGTTTTTGCGATCCTTGCTCATCAGGATCTCATAGTTCACGCAGCTTTTGCAGCCGGCCCAGAATGCCTCATCCTGTGTAAGCTCGGAATAGGTAACAGGTTCGTAACCGAGCTCTGAATTGATCTTCATTACGGCAAGGCCGGTGGTAAGACCAAAAATTTTCGCTTCCGGATATTTTTCCCGGCTGAGCTGGAAAATGCGTTTCTTGATTGCCTTGGCAAGTCCGCCTTTTCTGAACTTTGGTGAAACAATCAGTCCTGAATTCGCCACATATTCACCGTGGCTCCAGGTTTCGATATAACAAAATCCTGCCCACTCGCCCTGCTCGGTCAACGCAATTACTGCTTTGCCTTCCTGCATTTTGTCGCGGATATAGTCGGGACTACGTCGGGCAATACCTGTTCCTCTGGCCTTGGCAGACTCTGCCATTTCCTCTACAATCGTTTCCGCAAAATGAAAATGGGATTCATCTGCGATATATAAATTGAATTTTTGTTGCTGGTCCATTTTACTTGAATTGAAGAAAATTCCATTCCCGGTGATTCCGGTGTTACGATGCCCTTCTCAGGGGAGTCATAGTCCCGCTGCATGAACGGATCCTATGTAAAAGGAGATCAACGTCGCACCCAAAAGGGATTTGGGCGGAAAGACGGAACTGTTCCGGGAAGAACAGATAAAACCCAACGCTTCGTGGTCCCGTAGGTCGGGATCATCTCTGCGAAACTATTTGTCAGGTTTTCAATCATTTCTGTCTGGATGTAAATGGCTCTAAAGATTTACGATGCAAAAAACGTATTTTTTTCAATAAGTTGGCCAATTTTTTTTATTGTTTATAGTTAAACTTTTGATCTGCGATATAGTGGTAAGGGAGAGTTTCCATTATTTTGCCAAAAAATTGAATATGCGGTCTTTCCTGATTTTGTTTTTGACTTTCGCTACAGTTTCGACATTTGCTCAGAAGCCCAACCAATGGATAAAAGAAAAGCAGGTGGCATCTGTCCTCAAAACCCTTTCTGCTGATGATATGCAGGGACGTCGCCCGGGCACACCAGCGATGGATAAAGCAGCTGCGTTTATAGCTTCAGCGTTCAAGAAGGCCGGGCTTCAACCTTTGAAAGGCAACAGCGATTTTCTCCAGCGTTTTAATATGATCAGTTCCGAGACCAGCGCGAGGTCACTGACAATCAATGGAAGAAAACTCGACAACAGCGAGTTTGTGGTTTTTGCCGGTGAAGAAAATATCAAATGGGAAACGGGCGCTGCTGAAATTAAATACATTAAAGCTGGTGAAAATTTCGGGCAAAAGGTTTTTGCTGAGTTCAACAGTTCAGGAAATGTTTTACTTATTGCTGATACTTCTTTCTCCCGCATTTTTAATCGTTTCAAAAGCTTTCGTTCTTCAAGATGGGGCGGTAACGTGATCGTTGCTCTTTCACAGGAAACGGTTTACCGATTCCAGGCAGAAGCAACATCAACTGTAAAGAAAATTGCTTACGCCAATGTTGCAGGTATGATCCCCGGGAAAAGTAAAGCTGATGAAGTAGTAATTTTTTCTGCACACTACGATCATCTCGGCATTGGAAAACCAGTAGAAAATGATTCCATCTTTAATGGGGCGAACGATGATGCTTCAGGAACAACGGCCGTTATTACGCTCGCATCTTATTTCAAAAAACTCGGGCCGCAGGAAAGAACATTGATTTTTGTTGCATTCACAGCGGAAGAATCCGGCGGATTCGGAGCGACATATTTCTCAAGACAAATGGATCCTGCGAAAACCATGGCGATGTTCAACATTGAAATGATTGGAACTGACAGCAAATGGGGAAAGAACAGCGCTTTCATCACGGGGTATGAAAAGTCTGATTTTGGACAATTATTGCAGGCAGATCTCGTTGGATCCAATTTTACTTTCCATCCGGATCCGTATCCTGATCAGAATCTTTTTTACCGTTCGGACAATGCGACATTGGCGAGACTCGGAGTACCGGCACATACCATCTCTACCTCAAAAATGGACAGTGAAAAATTTTATCATACAGTAAATGATGAATTTGAAACGCTGGATATGAAGAATATGACACAGATTATCCGTGCCATTGCTATCAGCAGTAAAGCCATTTGTTCAGGCAAGGCTACGCCAACCAGAGTGAGTTTGCCTGAGTAATAAAAATTGAAATAAACAGAAGAGCAGGAGTAATCAGGTCACTCCTGCTTTTTTTATACCGGCACCGTTATATCTAACGATTGTTTTTTGCTGAGTGTTTTGTTTAAGCCAATACCAAGGTTGCTGATAGCATTTTTGAATGCTTTCATATCACTCTCTTCAGAAAGCATTACGTCCGTATCGTCAACAGTAAAAATGTTACCTTCTTTTACATTACCCGCTGTGGGGATGAATACGATCAATTTACCATTGTCGGTATAATCCATAAGAAATCCGGGTTGTAGAAAATTGTCTTTTTTCAGCCACAATGCAGTTTTATAGGGCAATGTCTCTTCTCTCGCTTCCAGTTTTGACATGGCCATTTCCCTGTAAACCGAATATCCTGGAATATGCGTCATCATTTTTTTATCGACCCACTTACTTACTGATCTGAAAAATGAAATTTTTACCAGGTATCCACATAGCAAGCAAACTATAATAAGCCCGATGGTACTCACGATCGTGCCACCTGATATACCTGCAAATTTTGTCAGTCCGAAAAGTCCGGCAATTTTGTTTGTAAAGCCTGTTAGAAACTGGAAGACTTTTGTCAGTAAAACAAACAGTACCAAGAGAGGCAAAAGGAAGATTATTCCTGCGATAAAAGTGTCGCGCAGCGTTACAAAAACTTTTTTCATAACAGATGAATTTTCTGAATTAATAAAACCTGGTTCAGGTTGTTTTCAAAAAAATCCGGATCAGAAATTACTTAATAGAATCACAATCGAGTATTGAATTATTGCAGTATCTGCTTTCCCGATTTGTTTTCAAACCATGCATATCTTACATCACCAGCTCCGTTAAAGCGATATTGAACACCAACAATTCCGGTGGATTCGTTAGGGAAATTGAAAGAAGCTGCTTGTTTCCCGTTAACAAAAAATGTCATTTTCTTATTAACTGTTTCTACCCGGAGAGTAGTCCACTCATTCAGATCAGTTCCGAAGCCAGTGAGATCCGCTTCTTTGCTAACCAGCCCTTTTCCTGCTGCATAAAGGGAAAGATCACCCGCACATGTTTTTGCAGAGAGCGGAATGATGATAATATCGTCTTTACATTGAATCAGTACCTGGATAAACTGACAGGCATTATTGCCATCATCAAAGCGGTTGCGCAAGGTCGTTTCAAAAACAAAATTATCATTCATCAGGTCACCCATATCGCCCTGGTGAAAGAAGCGGATCCTTGGTGGCACAGGTTGTAAAGTGAGATTATATTTTTTTAATAATGCTGAATCAATCGATACACCCTCGCTTTTCTGTATCTCTTCTTTCTTAAAGTAGATAGGTATGCCTTCATTTTCCACCAAACCCAGCCATCCGTCAGAGGTGATCTGCAGGTCGTGCGATTTTACAATCACGCTGTCGATGATGAGCTTTGTATTGAAAAATCCAGGGTAATAATAGATCGCGGAATGTTTGGTGTTGTTTTTTGAAACAAGTGTTTTCCTTCGGATATCCCAGGTCTGTACAATATAAACGGAATCTGTTTTTGATGCGCTGGCGTCATACGTAAACACCACAGAATTCGGAACGCCTTTGGAAACTACCTTGTCAGCTTTGAATTGAAATTTTGAAGCATCGATCCTGTTTTCATTTTGTTTGCGCCCGGAAAAAATCAAAAAGCCCATCCCAAATATGAATAACAATATCATCAGCGCATAGGAAGGCCTGAAACCTTTCGATCGCTGATCCTGGGGCAGAGTTTCAGGTTTGATAATCGGTTCAGGTATTTCGATAGTTTCAGCTTGATAAGTCTGGCGGTTGAGAAAATCGCGCCAGTCATTTGCATCAAGAAAACGGGCGAGGGCATTAAGGGTGGTTTGTGTGGGCGTGTGCGTAGACCGGATTTTTCCCCAGATTCTTTTTAAAGTGGTTATGCTGAGAAGTACTCCTGTTTTCTCTTCAATTTCCGAGCTCAGTTTTTCAAAATCATAGTTGGTCCATCCGGAACCCGGACCACGATGTAACCTGTCCTCTATATGCAGAAGGCAGTTTTTTAATGCTTCATCCTCCCTTTTGTCAGTCATTACAGATCATTTAAAAGCCTGGTTCAAACTTGTACAAACTTGGCAGGGGTTTGAACAGCTTTATCGTATCCGGAAAATCATCTTCATAAAGCTAATCAACAAAACAAAAAAGCAGCGCTAAAGCTGTGAAAAAAGGTTGTTTGGCCAATACAGACAGGCTCAGTTCTCAGCCAATTAAAAAATTAAAAAAGAAGATTATGAAAAAGATGATCGTTGTGCTTTGTTTTCTTCTGATCGCAGGTATCAGTTCCGGACAACCAAAAAAGACCGGAGTAAAATCCACAGTCCCGATTCCGACCCGTTTGAATTTAAAAGCGGAAGCCTGGGACTTTGCGGAAGGAAGAGTCAGTTTTATCGAGCATCGCGGAGTAGCTGCTATCAGGATGGATGAAAAATCCGGTGTCATGCTTTATAAAAATCTCAACTTTTCTGATGGTACGATAGAATTTGATGTGGAGGTTAATCAACCGCAGCCGTTTCCTTCGCTTTATTTCCGTTGGAAGGATAAAGATGAAACCGAGCATGTGTACCTGAGGACAGGAGTTGCGGGGAAAAGAAACGCATTTGATGCAGTGCAGTACGCGAGCATCATCAAGGGAGTTAACTTGTGGGATTTGCAGCATGAATTTCAAACCGCTGCAGAAATCAAAATAAAAGACTGGAACCACGTCAGGATGGTCATTTCAGGAAAGCAATTGCAGGTATATGTAAACAACAATACAGATCCGGTGTTGGAAGTGCCGTGCATGGAGGGAAATACCTCCGATGGCCGGATTGGGATCGGCACCGGTTTCCCGGGACAAGCTATTTTTGCAAATATCATTGTGACCCCTGGCGCAACGGAAGGTCTTTCACCGAAGCCAGGTGCAGATATTACCGCACATGATACCCGGTATATCAGGAACTGGAAAGTTTCTATGCCGGACTCGCTCAATTACGGGAACGAACTGAATGCTTTCATGTTGCCCAAAACAGATTCCGGTTGGGATCAGGTACAAACAGAAAGGCGGGGATTGGTGAATTTGTCCAGGAAATTCGGATTCAGCAGTCAACGAAAATATGTCTGGCTTACAGCGAAAATCAGGTCAGAGTTTAACCAGGTACAAACCATGAAACTGGGTTTCAGCGATGAAGTCTGGGTTTTTGTGAACCAGCGACCTGTTTACACAGACAAAAACATCTATTATCAGAATATGCGGAAAAGCCCGAATGGAAGGATTTCCATAGAAAACAGCAGTTTCCTCTTACCACTTCAAAAAGGGGACAATGATCTGATCATCGGCATTTCCAATGATTTTTATGGCTGGGGAGTTATGGCGAGACTGGAGCATCTGGAAGGAATAGAAGTAGTCGATAACTGGTAGAATGCCGGCAATATGATCAGCCTGGAATCACAGGCCGGCAGCCTTCTATCAAAATCGTAGGGACGCCATCCATGGCGTCCCTACGATTTTTGATTTTTATACCGCGACAATCTTCTTAAACTTTCAACGCCGGATGTTTCCTATTGCTCTGCCTGCCGGCCGGCAGGCTATTGCCTTTTACTATTGCCCCTACCGTCTACTGTCTACTGTCTGCCCTGAATGAATCGCATCGCTCATTTCCTTCATCAACGTGAGATCTTTTTCGATTGCGTTACCTACAACAATGATATCCGCGCCTGCTTTGCAATTAAGATATGCTTTTTCAGGAGTAGTGATCCCGCCGCCAACAACAATGGGAACTTCGACTCGCGCAGCTACTGCGGCAATCATATTTTCAGATACTGCACGTTTTGCACCGCTGCCAGAATCCATATAAATCAGTTTCATGCCCAGCATTTCCCCGGCCATGGCAGTACATACGGCGATTTCATTTTTATCCGCCGGCAGGGGATTGGCATTACTGATATAGGATACCGTGGTAGGAGCGCCTCCATCGATAACCATATAACCGGTGGAAATGATTTCAAGTCCACTTTGTTTTACAAAAGGAGCAGAAATTACATGCTGACCAATAAGCAATTCCGGGTTACGGCCGGAAATTAAAGAGAGATACAACAGTGCATCTGCATATCGGGAGATCTGAGAAGGACTGCCAGGAAACAGAATTACCGGGAGATCACATTCTTTTTTAATCTGCTGAACAACTTCATCCAGGTGATTGGTAACAACCAGGCTTCCACCAACGAGCAGGTAATCAACTTTGGCATCAACTGCCATTGAAGTTATCTCTTCGATCGACTCTTCATTTACTTTATCAGGATCAATGAGTACGGCGAAAGATTTCTGACCATTTTTTTTCCTGGCTGATATGGAAGAATAAGTCTTTAGGGACATTCGATTTCGGTTACCGTTGTTGCAAAAATGCAAAAAGTTTTTCGATTTGAGTTACGTAAAACAACGATTTCAGGTTCTTTAATCATGTGTTGATCTAATCCTGAATATATTCTTTTTTTTCTATAAACACCTATCACTCAGACTGGTTCAATTATTTAATCAAACAAAACAGTCAGTTATAACCGAAGATAAATGGCCAGCTGAATAATGTTATTGTTAACATAAGTTTCACCCCTGCCTTCAACAAACTGATTCATGTATCCTGCTTCAAGATCAAGTTCTTTTCGCAGTCGCCATCCCGCAGCTGCATAAAAACGATTCTGATCAAAGAACTTATTGTTGATGTTATTTGCGTCAGTAACATTGAACATGATTTCATTCTGAATCGCAGTAAAAAATCCGCTACTGAAATTCTTTTTAAACGGAACCGGAATTACTGATCTGAAAAAATACCTGAATCTTGTTACATACCTGTATCCGTCTTTTTCAATTTCATCGTTCACTTTTACGGCAATTGGTATAAATCTTTCTTCAAGTCTGAAACGATGGTTGATCGTCAACTTATTGATATGTTGCGGAACAATAAGCTGTTGCCAGATCCGGTGTTCGCCAAGTGGTCCGCGTACATCATCGATATGCCTCCACGCTAAATTGTACGCATAGCCGAGAGTGGCAATTATGGAGTTATTCAAATGATAATTTAATCCCGGTCGTATAATGATCGTTTCCGTGTTCTTCCAATGGTCATCGGAACGAAGCTGAAAATCAAAATGAGTACTGAATCGCTTGTTAATTTTATTCGTGTTCATCAACATAAACCATCCTGAAAATTTTGTTGATTGTCCTTTTACGGTGACAAACGCACAAACTATTAATACCAGGAGCATCCATTTTTTTCCTGCGATCATGATCCCTTTATTCTGAGTAGTATTTAAAACCGACAAAAATAATCTTAAATTAATAGGTATCGTGAAGGACTGGCAACCTATTTGTTGTTATTGTTTTTTAATATCAATTCCAAAAAAAATTCTTCCTCAGTTGTGTAAAAACAATCTTTCCCCATTCTATAAGGGTTTTGGTCTGTTTTCCACATGCTGTGAGTAATTACAGGTTTGTTAAAACAATAAGGAAAAATATTTTCGTTCTCCCGCCAAAAAAAACCTGAGAGCAAGAAAACAATATTATTAATCCATATATAAACTTATTTTTTATCATGTCTGCCGTTAATACTACTACCCATGGAGCAGAAGGGTTAGGTTTCAAACGTCAGTTTACTTCTGATGAAGTGAATGTTTTTGACCTGTTTGAATACGATTACCGTACTTCTGTTATCCGCAATCCAAGCGGAGAAATCGTGTTTGAAATGAATAATGTGGAAGTGCCGAAGCAGTGGAGCCAGATAGCCACAGATATTCTTGCACAAAAATATTTCCGCAAAGCAGGTGTTCCGCAGCCGGATGGCAGTAAGGGCAGGGAAACGTCCGTGAAGCAGGTGGCGCATCGTATGGCCAATTGCTGGAGAGTATGGGGCGAGCGTTACGGCTATTTTGCTTCAGAAAAAGATGCACAGATCTTTTACGAAGAGCTGGTTTATTGCATCCTGAACCAGGCCTGCGTTCCTAATTCTCCACAATGGTTCAATACCGGTTTGCATGAAAGCTATGGCATCACCGGTAAGCCACAGGGTCACTATTATGTAGATCAGAAAGACGGCGAACTGAAAAAATCTACTTCGGCCTATGAACGTCCTCAGCCACACGCCTGTTTTATCCTGAGTGTGAGCGACGATCTCGTGAACGAAGGCGGTATCATGGACCTTTGGGTTCGTGAAGCGAGGATCTTCAAATATGGTTCTGGTGTGGGTACTAACTTCTCCAGTGTTCGTGGCGAAGGTGAAAAACTGAGCGGTGGCGGCACTTCTTCAGGATTAATGAGCTTCCTCAAAATCGGTGACCGTGCTGCAGGTGCTATCAAAAGCGGGGGTACCACCCGCCGCGCTGCAAAAATGGTTTGCCTTGATCTCGACCATCCTGAAATTGAAAACTTCATCGACTGGAAAGTTGAAGAAGAGAAGAAAGTGGGTGCCCTGATCGCAGCAGGCTATCCAAGCGATTATGAAGGTGAAGCATACCGCACAGTAAGCGGACAGAACTCAAACAACTCTATACGTATTCCAAATTCCTTTTTCGACAAACTGAAAAATGGTGAGGATTGGGAGCTGCGGGCAAGAATGGATGGGCATGTGATGAAGAAAATTCCAGCGAAAGCATTATGGGATAAGATTGCTTATGCTGCATGGCGTTGCGCTGACCCCGGAACACAATATGATTCCACCATTAATGAATGGCATACCAGTCCGAAAGGCGGACCTATCAGGGCATCAAACCCGTGTAGCGAGTACATGTTCCTGGATAACACAGCGTGTAACCTTGCATCGGTAAACCTTCGCAAGTTCTTCAATGAAGACAATAACACTTTCGATGTAAAAGGATTTGAATATACTGTAAGGTTGTGGACAACCGTGCTGGAAATATCCGTATTGATGGCACAGTTCCCAAGTAAAGAAGTGGCACAGCTGAGTTATGATTATCGCACGCTCGGGCTCGGTTATGCCAACCTGGGAAGTATGCTGATGGTGAGCGGGATCCCTTACGACAGCGAGGAAGCACGTGGAATTGCCGGCGCAATCACCGCGATCATGACAGGAGTCTCTTATAAAACTTCAGCAGAAATCGCAAAAATTCTTGGTCCTTTCAACAGGTACGAAGAGAATAAAGAAGATATGCTGCGGGTAATGCGCAACCATCGCGCCGCTGCATATGATGCTGAAGATGCATATTCAGGATTGAGCATCAATCCACAGGGTATCAAAGCAAAATACTGCCCTGACTATTTGTTGAATGCAGCCTGCAAAGCATGGGACGATGCTGTTGTGATGGGAGAGAAATACGGTTATCGTAATGCACAATCAACAGTAATTGCACCAACAGGTACCATCGGTTTGGTGATGGATTGCGATACTACCGGTGTTGAGCCTGACTTCGCATTGGTGAAATTCAAAAAACTTTCTGGTGGTGGATATTTCAAGATCATCAACCAATCCGTACCACAGGCACTGAAAAACCTTGGTTATAATGAAAAAGAAAAAGATGCGATCATTAAATATGCAGTGGGTTCTGCATCATTTGCAGGTGCTCCGCATGTCAATCATCAATCATTAAGCGAAAAAGGATTGATTGCAGATGAAATCAGGAAACTTGATGAGGCGGTTAAATCTGCTTTTGAAATCGGATTTGTTTTTAACGTATATACGCTGGGTGAAGAGTGTTTGAAACGTCTTGGTTTCAAGCCTGAGCAGTATTTCAATTTTGATTTCAATATGCTCGAGGCATTGGGCTTCACTGGTGCACAGATCGATGCTGCCAATGACTATGTGTGTGGTACCATGACGGTTGAAGGTGCGCCATTCCTTAAAGCTGAGCATTATCCGGTATTTGATTGTGCAAACAAATGCGGAAAGAAAGGGGAGCGTTATATCCATGCGCACGGTCATATCCGCATGATGGCAGCGGCACAGCCTTTCATCAGCGGTGCAATCTCTAAAACAATCAATCTTCCAAATGAAGCTTCTGTAGAAGAAATAGCTGATTGTTATATGCTGAGCTGGGAACTGGGACTGAAAGCATGTGCTTTGTATCGTGATGGCTCCAAACTGAGTCAACCCCTTAGCAATAAGAGCGATAAAAAAGTAAAAGAAGAGGAACCAGCGAAAGACGCAACTCCAAGTCCATTGATTGATGTAAGCAAACTTACAGTTGAAGAAATGCTTGAAGAGTTGCAGAAACGCATGCAGGCGTCTCCGGATACAAAACTGAAACGACAGCTGTCAAGAATAGTTGAAAGGAAAACGTTGCCGGCTAAACGCAGAGGTTTCACACAGAAAGCAAAGGTGAACGGCCAGGCGATCTTTCTCAGAACAGGCGAGTATACTGATGGTACATTGGGAGAGATTTTTATCGACCTAGCAAAAGAAGGTTCAACACTCAGAAGCTTGCTGAACTGTTTTGCGATATCCGTTTCCGTTGGTTTGCAGTATGGTGTACCTCTCGAAGAGTTCGTAGAGAAATTCGTGTTCACCAAATTCGAACCTTCTGGAATGGTGGATCACCCGAATATCAAGACAACTACTTCTCTTGTTGACTTTGTATTCCGTTGCCTGGCTTATGAATACCTCGGGCGTACTGACCTCGTGCATGTACTCGACAAACCGGAGGTGATGAATCTGGGGACTGATGATTGGGATGATGTGCCTGGCCTGGAATATGATAGTAAGAAACCAGCGCTCTCAGATGTGCGCGTGATTCCTTCGCCAACGGGAGGTGCGATTCAGACTAATTTAAAGCCACAGCGTGCAGCAGTAAAAGCTGAGAACAGCACGCAGGAATATATGAAGAGCATGCAGAGTGATGCGCCTTCATGCAATACCTGCGGACATATCACAGTAAGAAGCGGCACCTGTTATAAATGCATGAATTGCGGCAACAGTATGGGTTGCAGCTAGAAGATAATCAAAGTTCGGACGGTTGAAATACTTTGATGAACCAGGGTCATTCGCGAAAGCGGGTGACCTTTCTTTTTAGGGCAGGAGGCAGGAGTGGGGAGGCAGGAGGGCTAATGTTCAGCAGATCGTACCCGGCTTTATTCCGGAAAAAGTCCTGGTAATGAAATTTGGTGTTGAATGATAATCGGGAAAAAGACTAGGAAATGCTTGTTCCTCTTATCCCGGACCTAGTTCTCTTACCTCGTACTGCCACCTAAATTACTATTCCGTACTTTCTCGAATAATCACATCCACTGATCCTGATACTGTTAGAAAATTGTTCCCTTAATTGTAGAGAATTGGCATCATTTTTTCTTAGCTACGTGTGCGCCTGGAGAAAAACATTTTGATTTCTTTTAGGAAGAGAAATCTTAGTGCTGACCAAATTAAAAACCGATTTGTTCGTTTCAGTCCTGGCTCGTTTTTTAATCCCGAAACCTAAAATTTTTAGATGACAGAAATCTACGCGAAAACAAACCTTTATGAAAAAAATCCTGGCTTTCATCGCGATCGTTGTATTTCTGACATCATGTAGCCGTTCAGTTACTCCATATGAGGCTGCAAATAAGAATTACAAACGTTGCCAAAACATCCGATAATTCCTGTTCTCATCAGCAGTATTCATTTCCCCGGATTTGAATGACATTATGTTGTGGACAAACATAATATCCAAGTAATCTGATCTTAATATCCTTCTGAAACCATCCATCGCCGGAGCACAGCGCGACACTTTATACTCAGGATAAAATCAGCACAGTGCTCCGGTTTTTTATTTTACCTATTCGTTTTCATCGATCTGATTCATAGGGAATTGCTATCTTCATTTTTCCACGCACCGGAGAAATATTTTTAATGGAATTGAAGGTCAGCTACAAAAAACCCGCAGTTATTCAGGCATTGAGATACCATTTCATCAGCAAGCCTGAAATCAAAACAATGGTCGTATTGGTAAATGTGTTCGCCCTGCTGACGGTAGGTCTATATGCATTTAAGATGATTACGCCATTGCCGTTCCTGATGAGTTCAGTGCTTTGGCTGGCGATGATGCTTGCATTCTGGGTATGGTTACCAGCTTTGATTTATCGACGCAGCAAAACTTTCAAGGATTCTTTTACAGTCACGATTGAAGAGAACCATATGTTTATTGATACTGATCGGGGACGTAAAACCTTCGCCTGGCGCGAGTTCAGTAATTTTTTCGAAACCCCGGGTTTCTTCCATCTCTATTTTGATCCGCGGAGTTTCTTTCTTCTACCCAAAGACGCCTTCGCTGATTCCGATCAAGTCCATCGCGCAAGGCAGATCATGAAAGCAGGAATTAAACGTAAAACGTAAAACGTAGAACGTAGAACGTAAGCTCTTCCTGGGCAATGCTGATGGTTAAGGACGATGGCAAACCGATGATCTGGTAAATTCGCGGGTTCCGGCGTTTAACGTTTGACGTTTAACGTTGAACGTAAAAACGTCTTCAGATCAGTTTCTTTTCCATCACATAATGTGGTATAGTCACTTCCAGGAATTCGTTACCGTTGATGCGATAGCCGAGCTTCTCATAAAAACCGATGGCGGTTTTACGGGCATGCATGGACATATTTTTAAAGCCGCGGTCTCGTGCGATGTTTTCAGCAAAATTCATCATGGTAAAACCAATACCCTTACCCTGCTGACTGTTCTGAACAGCCATCTGGCGGAGTTTGCAGGTGGCCTGGTCGACCTTTGTAATAAGGCAACAGGCAAGTAATTTATCATCATCAAACGCTCCGATCAGGATGTCTTCTTTTTCACGGTCAAGTTCATCATGAGTAAAAGAAAGGCCGAGCGGTTTGCGCAGAATTTCGAAGCGCAGATCCACCATTTTTTTGTATTCCGGAGAGCCGTGATCGATGATTTTTAAAGCCATAATAACAAGATAATTGAAATTTGGCACCTATATTAAAAATAAAAAAAAATTGCGTTTAACCGTTGGCAGGCAATAGGTTGAACGATTTTTTTAATACGCTGAAACCCTTGCCAGGCCTGCACATCCGCGGGCTGGTATCATCTTTATACTGATGTTTAGAACTCTCTGAAAGGCAAAAATTGTTTTTATGTCAAAAACTCTATTTTTGCACCCAGTAATAACCAAATTTTACAAACATGTCAGACATTTCAACTAGGGTAAAAAAGATTATTGTTGATAAGTTAGGAGTGGACGAAGCGGAGGTTACTCCTGAAGCTTCTTTTACCAATGACCTCGGAGCAGACTCACTGGATACAGTAGAACTGATCATGGAATTTGAGAAAGAATTCAACATTTCTATCCCTGATGAACAGGCTGAGACCATCACTACGGTCGGTCAGGCTGTTGCATACCTCGAGGAGCACGCGAAATAAGCTTAAGTGCTTCCGGGCATACCTGGTTTAATATGAATTTAAAACGAGTTGTTGTTACAGGAATTGGCGCCATTACACCTGTGGGTAATACCGCACCGGAATATTGGAGTGGTTTAACCGGAGGTGTATCTGGCGCTGGTTTTATTACCCTATTTGATGCGTCGAAATTCAAAACCCGTTTTGCCTGCGAGGTTAAGAACTTTGATCCGGTAGCAGTATTTGATCGTAAAGAAGCACGCAAAATGGACCGGTTTACGCAACTGGCCCTCGTTGCTGCAGATGAAGCTGTAAAGGATGCTTCGATAGACAATGGCTCGGTTAACCCTGATCGTACGGGTGTCATTTTTTCCAGCGGAATTGGCGGACTGATCACTTTCCAGGAAGAAGTTATGAATTATGCAAGAGGGGATGGTACTCCCAGGTTTAATCCCTTCTTTATTCCAAAAATGATCCTGGATATTGCGGCAGGGCAAATCTCCATGCGGTATGGTTTCCGTGGGCCAAATTTCGCAGTGGTCAGTGCATGCGCTTCTTCAACACATGCCATTATTGAAGCATTTAATAACATCAGGTTAGGTAAGGCTGATGTTATTGTGGCTGGTGGAAGCGAAGCGGTTATCTGTGATGCCGGCGTTGCAGGTTTCAACGCAATGAAAGCACTTAGTGAACGGAATGACGAACCTCAGACAGCTTCCAGACCATTCGACAAAGACCGTGATGGATTTGTAATGGGAGAAGGTGGTGGTGCTTTGATCCTGGAAGAACTGGAGCATGCCAAAAAAAGAGGCGCCAGAATCTATTGTGAAATCGGTGGTGGCGGAGCTACTGCAGATGCACATCACATCACTGCACCACACCCGGAAGGTTTAGGTGCACTCAGCGTTATGCGTGCGACTCTGGAAGATGCCGGAATGAAACCGGAAGACATTGACTATATTAATGTTCACGGTACTTCAACACCGCTGGGTGATATTGCTGAAACAAAAGCGATTATGAGTGTGTTCGGTGAGCATGCCTATAAAATCAATATCAGTTCTACCAAATCGATGACAGGTCACCTGCTCGGTGCGGCGGGAGTTATTGAAGCTATCGCATGTGTATATGCAGTTGTAAACGACTTGATTCCGCCAACCATCAATCATTTCAACCAGGATCCTGAACTTGATCCCAAATTGAATTTTACTTTCTGGAAACCACAACAAAAAACGGTTCGGGCCGCTTTAAGTAATACATTTGGTTTTGGGGGGCATAACGCCTCGGTGATCGTAAAAAAATTTGTTGACTGAATTAGCGTTAACGGTGACTGATACTATTCTCTGCACCAATATCGTCCGTTTCTCTAAGTCAAACTTATAAATGCAAATCTGTGCATTTTTGGATTCAATATCTCAGGACAAAAAAAACTGACAGGGCCTATTACAAACAGCTTTGTAATATACTGGGTTTCGCTCCCGGGCATCTGAATTTATATACTACCGCACTTAGTCACCGTTCGGTGAAAGAAAGCGCCGATGAAAATAATGAGCGACTGGAATATCTCGGTGATGCAATACTGAGCGGAATCGTTGCTGATTATCTTTTCAAAAGATATCCCTATAAGGGCGAGGGATTTCTTACTGAGATGCGTTCAAAAATGGTGAACCGCCAGACCCTCAACGAGATCGCCGTTAAAATGGGTTTGAAAAAGGTGACACTTTTCAACAAGAGCGACAGTTCATTAAAGATCAGCCAGATATTTGGAAATACTTTAGAGGCTCTTGTAGGAGCAATCTATCTTGATAAAGGGTATGATCGTACTAAACATTGGGTGTACGAAAGAATTGTCAATCCGCATTTGTTTATTGAGGATCTCGAAATGCTCGAGATCAATCATAAAAACAAACTCTACGGCTGGGCGAACAAAAATGGCAAGGCTCTGGAATTTGAAACTCTTGACGAGAAAATGGAAAACGGCCGTCGATTGTTCCGCATAGGCGCAGTGGTGGATGGGGAACTTATAGCCGAAGGGAAAGCGTACAATAAAAAAGACGCAAGTCAGATTGCAGCACAGATAGCTGTCGAAAAACTCGGAATTTCCAGTTAGCCAGTCACTTATGTTTTTAAATCGGAGGATCTTTAAAATTCTCCGCCATCCTGCTTGCATTTTCCAACTTTTCTGACAAAATTTACATGATCCTTCTGCCGGTTTTCAGGCAAATATCCTCCACTTAAATTCATTTCCTGTTAAAGCATCCAACTCCTGTTGCTGATTTTTGCAACAGTTGAATTCGTACTCTTCTATCCGGAATCACCCTCCCTCTAAACACAACGTCCCGGAGTATGAAAACTTTCTACTTTTTTGTTTTACTGGTATTTACTGCCCTGTCTGTACATGCTCAAAGCACACTGAATTCTGCAGCCAGCGGCAATTGGGCAGACCCTATGAGTTGGGATCAGCAAAGACTTCCGAATGAGGGAGATGTTATTGTAGTTCTTGCAGGACATAATATAATTTTAGATCAGAACATCTCATTGAATAATGTTACCCTTCGCGTGATGGGTACGCTTGAAGTTGGTCCGCAAAAGAAACTGGAACTAGATGCAGGTTCGGTCATCAATATTTTAACCGGGGGAGTGATTGTTTCAACCGATCAGAGTTCACTTTCATTTATCAGTCTCGGTAATGTGGTAAAGTATCGCGGAAGTAAAGTTTTTAATACAGGCTGGTCAAGTGGAGTTGTGAAAGGCATGGCTTATGCAACAACAACCAGCGGAGATATTGATGCAGCGGGGCAGGGTTTCATCCTCGGTAAACTTCCCGCAGTATGGCAGGATTTCAATCTTGTAAGAACTCCTGAAAATTATATCCAGATGGTTTGGGTAACGAGCCACGAAACAGGCACGCTCACATTCGAGATCCAGAAAAGTTATGATGTGAACACCTGGTCAACGATCGGAACAATGAAGTCTGTTGGTAATATCAGCAGTCCACAGAACATCTATAGTTTCATCGACAATCAGCCGGGATCAGGAATGGTTTATTACCGTGTAAAACACAGATATCCTGATGGCAAAATAGTTTTCTCTGCCGTTCGCCTGATCAAAATAGAGAAGACCGAAAATAGCTTTACAGTTTATCCTAATCCTGCGCATAATGAAGCAAAAGTGTTGCTTTCAAAAACCTCCGAAAAAGGTTCAAGTCTGTGCATATTCAGTATGAATGGTCAGGCTGTAAGAAAACTTTCTGTTCCAAAAGGTATTCAGCTGATTCCGGTTGATCTTTCAGGTCTTTCATCTGGAATGTATTTACTTCAGATGACCACACCTGGTGGTGAGCAACAACTCATGCGCCTTGTAAAAAATTAATCACCGGAAATTTCAAGTCCCGCCCCCTGCGCGTGCAGTCAAGGGCGGGCATTATTTTTAGAAACAGGGAAGAGAATACAGAATACAGGAGGAAACAGAAAACAGAAACAGAAAACTGAAAACAGAATACTGGGAAAGACACAGAAATGAAAACTGAAAGTAGAAAACCAGATCTTCAAACTTGTCGAACAACTGACAACTGACAACTAACAACTAACAACTAACAACTCCTACTGACTACTTACCTCTTACTACTCACAGTATCTCCTGGCAAATCTCCACCAACACACTTCCCGAAGATTTCGGATGAAGAAAACAAATCAATTTATTATCTGCACCTCGTTTCGGAGTTTCGTTGAGAAAAACAAAACCTTCTTTTTTCAGTCGCGAAATTTCTTCATGGATATCTTTTACTTCGAAAGCGATATGATGAATGCCTTCCCCTTTTTTCTCAATAAATTTTTCAATCACGCCACCAGAAGCAGTGTTTTCCAGCAACTCGATTTTACTTTCGCCGGTTTTAAAAAACGCAGTTCGAACATTTTCTCCCGCGACTTCTTCTTTTTTATAACAATTCGTATCCAGTAATTTTTCATAGAGTGGTATTGATGTATCAAGACTCTTAACCGCAATTCCGATATGTTCGATCTTTACCATAGCTTACCGTTTCAAATTCCGCCGAAATTACGGCTATTCAGCTTTAATGTATTTTTACTGATGAAATTCCAATGAACAATTCAGATCCGATATATCTCGATTATCATGCGACAACGCCCTGCGATCCTGCAGTGATTGAGGTGGTAGTGCCATTGCTGGGAATTGAATTTGGTAATGCTTCGAGCAGGCAACATGTATACGGATTACGTGCCGCAGGTGAAGTAAACAAGGCAAGAGAAGAAATCGCAGGGTTTATCCATGCTGATCCGGAAGAAATTGTGTTTACTTCAGGATCAACAGAAAGTATCAACCTCGCCATAAAAGGTGTTGCTGAATTGTATATTGCAAAAGGTAAACACATCATCACCGCAAAAACAGAACATACAGCAGTACTGGATTGCTGCAAAAGGCTCGAAGAAAAAGGTTTTGAAATCACCTGTCTGCAGACTGATGACAGGGGGGCCATAACTGAACAACAGTTGCAAGCTGCAATAAGAAATGATACTATTCTCATCGCATTGATGTGGGCAAATAATGAAACCGGTGTAATACATCCGATTGAAAAATTTGCGGACATCGCCAACAGGCATAATGTTGTTTTTTTTAGTGATGCGACACAGGCCTTGGGTAAGATTGAAATCGATGCCAAAAATTCGGGTGCGGGGTTGCTTTCTTTTTCTGCACATAAAATTTATGGACCGAAGGGTGTTGGTGCATTATATATCCGCAGAAAAAATCCAAGAGTAAGACTATTACCACAGATTGACGGTGGAGGACAGGAAAAAGGCCTTAGGAGCGGAACGTTAAATGTTCCCGGTATCGCCGGATTTGGTAAAGCAGTAAATGTTTATAAGGGCAATCTGTCAACCGAGAGGAAGAATATATCAGAGCTGAGGGATCAATTGGAATCGGCATTACTTAAACTTCCTGAAGTTTATATCAATGGAGATAAAGTCAGTCGATTACCTACGGTTACGAACCTGTGTTTCAGATTTACTGATGGCAAATTACTGATGAACGAAATAAACAAAAAGCTCGCGGTTTCATCAGGCTCTGCCTGTTCATCCGCGAATCCAGAACCGTCTCACGTACTATTGGCCATGGGGCTGGGTCTTCAATCTGCGGCAGCTTCCATAAGGTTCAGCCTGGGAAGATTTACCACCCGCAAAGACATCCTTTCGGCCATAGAAATTGTTAAATCTGCAGTCGAAAAAGTGCGAACTGAACAGTATCCGTCATTCAAATCACTTTGTGAACAGGCTGTAAATGAGGTGGAATGGCATCATCCTTCAGTTCCCGCTAAGCTTTCGTTGAAGTAAGCAGCTTGCGATAGAATCCGGTATTTCGTAAATTTGCCTTTACCTTAATCAGTCGAAGGGTTTAAATATTTGAGCTATGAATTTTACAGACAGTGGAATGGGCATCTTTATCAGCGACAAAGCCAAAGAGAAAGTGGATGTGTTGTTGAATGAAGAAGGAAAAGGACAGGACTATTTTGTCCGTGTGAGTGTAGTGAGTGGTGGCTGCTCCGGGCTCAGTTATAAAATGGATTTTGACAATACAACAAAACCAACCGACCAGGTATTTTCTGATAAAGGGGTAAAAATTGTAACGGACATGAAGAGTATGCTCTATCTCTTCAATACAACACTTGATTATTCCGATGGCTTAAACGGTAAGGGTTTTCATTTTGTAAATCCCAATGCATCGCGTACTTGCGCATGCGGCGAAAGCTTTTCTGTTTAGTCTTTTTCAATATATCTTTTTTAAAAACTCCTGATCGCTTGTTGGATCAGGAGTTTTTTATTTATCTCAATATGGATGTCCTCAAGAAGTTTTTCTACTTCCAGGAATCGGTTTGATCTTTTTTAAATCTGTGTGTCAGATTACTACATCTGACTCAATCGGTGGTGGCGGCGGCGGTGGGGGCGGAGGAGGTACATGATCATTTTCAACCGGAGCCGGAGGAGGTGGTGGAGGTATTGGAGCTTGAGGCGGCGGCGGAGGTGTTATGTGAATTTTTTCAGGTGGATTTGGTGGTTTAGGTACAACCTGGCTTACAGTAATTATTGCAAGTACAACCAGGCACGATAATATAACTGCTCTTTTCATAAAGCGTTTTTCTTTGAGATACTAACATTGTACAATTCCATAAAATAATTTAGAAACAAATCAAGTAAAGCATATTTCACATTACGGCCTGTTGTTTGTTGCGCAATTCATGGTGAGTATTGAATTATAAAGGAATTTTGATGCTAATGTCTTTATGGATGTGATAGTCAAAGCGTAAAAACCCTTGCATCTGGTTAGCCTGCACATCAGATTTAAACTTTTAGCGCCTTTTTCCACAGTTCTACACATCACACCACTTCAACAAACTACGATGAGCGAAAAACGCCGCCAGCCCTCACTTGATCAGCAGGCCCTAACTAAAGGTTTCAGTGGGAATTGTCACATGAACAGGGGCGTGCCCAAACTATGAACTATGAACGAATAACCATCACCTAGTTCTTTTTCTCACCTCTTAATAAAAAAAAACCTTCCGGTAGAACCGGAAGGAGCGTTGATTGCAGTTGGTTTTGGTTACAAGGTTTAATACTTTATGAAGGACTGAACAATCAACTGATTATTATGGGAAACGGTTAAATAGTACTGGCCCGGACTAAGATCAGATAACTGTATTCTTTCTGTCTGCGACGTTATCACTATCCCTTTGCGAACAACCGATCCATTACCCCGGACAATATTGCAAATTGTTTTGCTGCTTAATGTGGGAAAAAATATAAAAATTTCTTCCCGGGCAGGATTTGGAAACAATTTTATTTGTGTCGGGACCATAAATTTCACATTGGTAACGGCCGAATACGTCAAATGATCATCGGCTGACTTTATTCCTATTCGGTAAAAATTATCGCCTGAAACCGGTGTACGATCAGTAAAACTGAAAGTCTTAGAACTTGTATCCGCCAGAAGTTGGATATGATGAATTTTTTTAAACCGGTTCCCCGTCTCGCTGCGTTCTACGATAAACTCTTTTACCTCACGAGGCTGATCCACTTCCCATGATAACTCGATTCCGGATTTTTCCACTTTTGGCGACAGAACAATTCGTTGAAGCGGTAAACTATTCAACGCTGTCGCTGTGCCAATTGTCAGGTAGCTGAAATTATCAGCAGAATTATTTGCGGTAATCATTCCGAACTGATCATTTCCGTTGATATCTGCATCTGTACCCGCAGAATTCCATTGATTGCCGGATCCAGTGTCGCCAAAATAAGCCACCCTTAATGCTTTCCGGTCATCAGCATTTTCTGCCACTTTGCTGTTTGCTCTCCAGCTTAAAGAAAGAAACATAGATTTTGAAGCTGAACCATGATCTTCTATCATCCAGTATTCCTGCGCGCTGATATGATGAAGCCCGAGAGTATTAACCGGTAAAAGAGTCGGGCATGTGGAAGGGAAATATTCAACTGTCTTTGCGCTGAAACCATTTTGTGTTTTGGTAAAGCTTACAGGAGCAAACATGTAGCTTTTGCCAACCGGAGCAGTGAATTCACCGGTACCATCACTGATCCATTGTACGGGCCCATCAACATAACTCTGCTCCCAACCCTGGTTTTGTTTTCCATACTGATTTTGAGGACTGGCTATTGACGCATTTTGTAAAATCATTTTTGCAGATGATGTACTGTAAACGATCCCGGAATTCAAAATAAGAGTCCCCGTTACTGTTAATGATTTTGAAAGTCGGAGATTTCCTCCTGTATTATCGACTTTCAGATTTTGAATAGTAGATGGAAAATTTGTTCCTGTATTCTGCGATGCAGAACCAGTAAAATATATTTCCGCTCCTGGCGAAATAATCACGTTAGCGGTCCGGATATTGGCTTCATTACCCGATTGTTGAATTCCTGTCGGCGCATCCAGTTCAAGCCTCGCTGCATCGGTCATTTCGAAACTCCCATTTCCTCCCATAAAGTTGGATTGCATCGTCATCACAGCGCCATTCTGCATTTGAAAAGTGTTATTTGCGTTACCCAGTGAGAGGGAACGGCGAAGTATACAATGTGTATTTGGCGCAAGAGTGAATTTCCGGAAGTTGTTATTCATGAAAATATTTCCTGCACCTGAAACTACCGTCGGATTTCCTGTCAAAACCAAACTTCGGTTATTCGATCCCGATGAAGTCGGATGTAATTGAAGCGTCCCATTAACTTCCAGGTTTTTGTCGACAATAATATCAGCGGTCAGTGATGAGGTAATGGTAGCTCCATTATTGACGATGAAATTTCCTCGGATATGCAAGGTGGAAACCCCATTGCCATTATATGATTTTGATCCGTTTCCTGCACTAAATACCAGGCTTCCAAAAGTATTTCCCGTTAAAGAAACCGTATATCCTGCAGCGCCCGGTACATCAAATTCAAAAATACCTGACTCAGTTCCTTCATTACTTACCAATTGATTGATCAATGATGCATTTCCTCTTGATGTGTGATGAATATACCGACCCTCATTCTGAATCCTGAACCCGTGGTCTACACGGATAGCGTCACCCGACGATGCGCCGGAAGAATTGATCAACACACCACCTGCGCCGATGTCCAGAGCATTTCCATCGCCCGTGATTACAAGTCCGGGAGCAATAGTATTGGCTGTCGGTAACTCAAGTCGTACCGGGTTTCCACCCCCTGCCACAATATGCAAGGTGTTTACGGATACGGTTATATTTCCTGCAGGAAGTACAACCAGGTAATCGGATTGAATAAAACTGTGATCCAGCACAACATCATCAGAAGTTGCCGGAACACCATCAGGCGACCAGTTAGATCCTGTGCTCCATTGACCGTCATTTCCTTCACCATCCCATTTTTTTTGCGCGGCCAGATCAATAGTGATCAGTAACAATAAAGTAAAAATTATCCCTCTCATACCAGATTCATTTTTTATGATTCACACTCCGGCAATTTAGTATCACGAAGAAGGGGTAAAGAAGTACTTAACACCATTTTTTGACGTTATTTTCCCGACTTCTTGTAATCTTGCAGAATCTGTTCGTTATGTGGGCATTATGTAAAAAAGAGTTAAGACAGTTTTTTAGTAATCTGACGGGTTATATGGCGATTCTGCTTTTTCTGTTGCTGAATGGCCTTTTTCTTTTTGTTTTTCCGGAAACAAACCTGTTCGACTATGGGTACGCGACCATGGATAAATTTTTTGAACTCGCTCCCTGGGTGCTGCTTTTGCTGATACCTGCTATCACCATGCGGAGTTTCGCCGATGAGTTTAAAAGCGGAACTTTTGAAATACTTCAGACCCTTCCGCTGAGTCGGTTCCAGGTGATCTTTGGAAAGTATATTGCCGCACTGATCGTTGTTGTGATTGCTATCCTGCCGACATTTCTTTATGTGATCACCATCAATAAACTTTCAACAGGCGGCATCGACACCGGTGGAATTATGGGATCATATATCGGTCTTTTCTTTCTTGCGGCAGTGTTTACAGCGATTGGTGTTTTTTGCAGCAGCATTACTTCCAACCCGGTGGTTGCTTTTTTGCTGAGCGCGTTTTCCTGTTTTGTGATTTACTCAGCATTTTCAGCCATAAGTAATATACCAGCATTTCAATCCGGCCCTGGTTATTTCATCGAACTGTTAGGTATCGATTCACATTACCGCAGCATCAGCCGCGGTGTAATTGACAGCCGGGACATCGTATATTTTTTCAGCATGATTGTGTTATTCCTTTACCTGACATCCAAAAACCTATTGAAACGCTGAGTCATGTTGAAACAATTGCTAAATAAAAAATGGGGATGGCTGATACTGGTAGTGATACTTGTTGTTGTCAATATTCTTTTGTCATTCTTTCATTTCCGTGTTGATCTTACCGGGGAGAAAAGATATACCATTTCGAAACCGACAAATAACCTGATCAAAAATCTCGATGACGTTGTTGACATCACTGTTTTTCTTGACGGTGACATGCCCGCAGGTTTTCGCAAACTTGCCGGAAGTGCAGATGATATGCTTCAGTCATTTAAGGCAATTTCTCCGAATCTTGTCCGATACCGATTTATTCGTCCCGGTGAAGGGTTGGCAGATACTGCAAAAGCTGCTCTTTATGATTCGCTGCGCCGGATGGGCATCAACCCGACAAACGTAAAGGCACAAACGAAACAGGGAGAAGGAATGGAAGAGACGCTTGTTTTCCCGGGAGCCATTGTGAAATATGCGGACAGGGAAATTGGAATTGATTTTCTCCAGGGCCAGAGTAGCCTTGACGGAATCAATTCATTAAATAATGCGGAATCTCTTCTGGAATACAAGTTTGCTGATGCTATTCATAAGATCACTGCTGATACGATTCCGATGATTGCCTACCTCACAGGTAATGGAGAGCCGGTTGACTATCGGGTGTATGATCTTATTGAGAATGCACTCAGACCAAATTATGGATTCAGGATTCTGCCAATCGACAGTGTACCTGTAATACCGAATTTATTTAATGCCATATTGATCGTAAAACCAGTGCATCGCTTCAGTGAACAGCAAAAACTGAAAATTGATCAGTACATTATGAACGGGGGGAATGTCATCTGGGCAGTGGATAATCTATATGCAAGCC
Source organism: Pollutibacter soli (assembly GCA_029269725.1). Lineage (GTDB taxonomy): Bacteria > Bacteroidota > Bacteroidia > Chitinophagales > Chitinophagaceae > Pollutibacter > Pollutibacter soli. The sequence continues at coordinate 808,638 of JARJHS010000002.1, forward strand.
TGGACAGTTTACAACGTAGCCAGGGAGAGTTCATTGCGTTTGATATGGGTTTGAATCTGGAAGATCAACTCTTCAAATACGGAGTAAGAATCAACCAGGATCTTGTGCAGGATCTGCAAAGCGATAAAATCCCTTCTGTAATTGGTTCGATGGGCGATAAACCACAGATCGAAGTTCTTCCATGGCCTTATTTTCCGTTACTAAGAAATGTGTCTGGTAATGCTATTGCAAAAAACCTGGACTATGTACTGTCCCAGTTTCCGCAATCGATCGATACAGTTAAGGCGCCAGGGATTACAAAAACAATTTTACTCAGTACATCACCAGAATCGCGCATACTGCCTTCACCTGCGAAAGTGGAATGGGCAAGCATTCGCACACAGGATGACCTCAATACTTTCAATAAAGGAAATCTTCCGGTAGTTGTTTTGTTAGAAGGAAGGTTCCAATCCATATTCGCCAACCGCATTTCTTCTGCGATGGCAGATACCTTAGCGAGGCTTTATGGTACGCCATTCAAACCTATGGCCGATAAACCGGGAAAGATGATCGTGGCTGCTGATGGTGATCTGTTGCTGAATGCTGTCACGCAGAATGAAGGTCCTTTGCAAATGGGAATGAACAGTTATACCAAGCAACAATATGCTAACCGCGAGTTTTTGTTGAACTCCATTGAGGCCCTTGTGGATAATTCAGGAATACTTGAAACCAGGGCGAAAGATTATACACTCCGTTTGCTGGATAAAACAAAAGTGGAAGAGTCTAAAAACTACTGGCAGATATTAAATATCCTTGTGCCGGTCATTCTGATCATTATGGCTGTCGGGATTTACCAGTATATACGTCGTACAGCCTTTGCGCAGGTGCTGAAGTAGTATTATCCTTTCCTATCGTATCTTTGCCGGGTTTGAGTGAAACGGCCGTAAAACTCAGGCCAGATAAGCCATTGAAGATATGACTCCAGACCAGATAAGCTACCTCACTTTTATCGTCGTTATTATCGCTGCTCTCATTTTTGATCTTGGTCTGCTGAGTAAAAAGAACACTTCCATCAGCATCAAAAAGGCATTGTTTCAAACCATTTTCTGGGTGACTTTATCCCTTGCTTTCTGCGGGTTTTTATGGTTTGAAAAGTCGCCAATGGTAGCGACAAAATATTTTACCGCTTACCTGATGGAGTGGTCGCTGAGTATAGATAATATCTTTGTTTTCATACTGATCTTCACATATTTTAAGGTGAAAGAAAGTGATTCTGCCCGGGCATTGCTGATTGGAATTCTCCTGGCCATCGCTTTCAGGATATTGTTTATAGCGATCGGTATTGAACTGATAGAAAGAATTCACTGGATACTGTATGTATTTGGCGCATTCCTGATCTGGACAGGGTATAAATTATTCTTTCAGAAAGATGAAGCTGAATTTGACCCCGGTCAGACAAAGATCTACAGGTTCATGAAAAAATTTCTTCGTCTGTCGGAGACGGAACCCAATGGCCGGTATATCGTTGAACATCACGGCAAGATTTATTTCACCAATCTTTCTGTTGTTGTGCTGATGCTGGGTGCTGTAGATGTCGCTTTTGCGCTTGACTCGATTCCCACAGTAGTTTCGCTGGTTCGCGAAGATGCAAATGTTCCTTTTACGCAGGATGATATCCTTGTTATTTACTCTTCAAATGTTTTTGCCGTGTTGGGATTAAGATCATTGTTCTTCCTGCTGCGTGGCGCTGTAGATAAATTTGATTTCCTGCAGCAAGGTATTGCCATTGTTTTGGTGTTTATAGGTGTGAAAATGCTGATTGAATATTTCGGTATCAAAATTTCCATTTTTGTTTCACTCGGAGTTATCGTGTTATGCCTCGCCGGTTCAATTTTGTATTCGGTTAATCACAACCGGAAAAAAGCAATAAGAAGTAAAACCGGCGATGTGTAATAATCATGCCCAACTATTCCATCCATAAAATTGCAGTTGTTGTTCATGGAAAGGTTTCCGGATCGGAAAACGACTACGATGTTGAACATTTGCTGATCGATAGCAGAAAACTGGTGTTCCCCGCAACTTCTGCATTTTTCGCGATAAAAACGGAAAGGCGAAACGGTCACGATTTTATTCCAGATCTCTATGCTCGTGGCGTCAGGGTCTTTATTATAAGCGATGATTTTAAGGAGGATGAATTTTGCGATGCCGTTTTTGTTACTGTCAGGGACACCCTGAAAGCGTTGCAGGAGCTTGTTACCTGGCACCGGAAATTATTTGATATTCCTGTGATCGGAATAACAGGCAGCAATGGAAAAACCATTGTTAAGGAATGGCTCAATCATTTGCTTGAACCTGACCTGAAAATTATACGCAGTCCTAAAAGTTACAACTCCCAGGTAGGTGTTCCGTTGAGCGTGTGGCCTATGGATGAATCCGATCAGCTGGGCATTTTTGAAGCTGGTATTTCCCAGCATGGTGAGATGGAAAAACTCGAGAAAATTATTCGACCTACCATCGGAATTTTTACGAATATCGGCGAAGCGCATGATGAAGGATTCCGGAGTAAAGAAGAAAAACTGTTGCAGAAACTCACGCTGTTCAGGCATGCAGAAGTATTGATCTATTGTCGTGATCATCTGCTGGTGTATTCAGCATTAAACACTGTTGATCTGCCGATCACTTATTTTTCATGGGGACATTCGGAAGGAGTGAATCTGCAGATTCTTTCAATCGATCATCAATCGAAAGCTGCGATCATTTCCGGAAGATTCAATGAGCAGGAAATAAAAATCAGCATTCCTTTTACTGACGAAGCATCGGTAGAGAATGCGATCCATTGCTGGAGTTATATGCTCTATGCTGGTTATAAAAATGAATTGATTGCCGAACGCATGCTCACACTTCAACCTGTCGCAATGCGTCTTGAATTGAAAAAAGGCATCAACGGATGTTCATTGATCAATGATAGCTATAGCGCCGATTGGAATTCCCTTCAGATCGCCCTGGATTTTCTTGTTCGCCAGCAACAGGATACAGCAAAGACAGTGATTCTTTCTGATTTCGCGCAGACGGGTAAGGATGCTGAAAGTCTTTATCCGGATATTGCGGCAGTTCTCCGTCAAAAAGAAGTTACACGACTCGTAGGCATTGGTCCCGACATAAGCAGCTTTGCAAAGCATTTTGAGTATGCTGGTATCCGTTGCAGTTTTTTTCTGGATACACTTTCCTTTCTCGACCAGTTTCATCCTTCTGATTTCAGGGATGAAACGATTCTTTTGAAAGGAGCGAGAAGTTTTGAATTTGAACGCATCAGTAATATACTCGAGCAGCAGGTCCATCAAACGGTTTTGGAAATCAATCTTAATTCAATAACGCATAACCTTAAACGTTTTCAGCAGATCCTGCAACCGGATATAAAACTCATGGTCATGGTGAAAGCTTTTTCCTATGGCACCGGAAGCTATGAGATCGCTAATCTTTTGCAGTTTCACCACGTGGATTATCTCGCAGTAGCGTATACTGACGAAGGTGCTGAATTGAGAAAGGCGGGTATCAATCTGCCGATCATGGTCATGAACACCGACCAGGCGGCATATGAAACACTTACGAGATATGATCTGCAGCCGGAATTGTTTTCATTTGAGATGATGCGGAGTTTTGATTTCTGGCTGCGTGCACAAGCAATCCAGGATTATCCTGTGCATATCAAACTGGATACGGGGATGCATCGCCTTGGTTTTTCTCCTGGTGATATTGATCAGCTGGCGAATTTTATTTTACACACAAGATCATTCCGTGTACAATCGGTGTTTAGTCATCTGGTCGCTGGAGAAGATCCGGCAGAAGACGAATTTACTTTACACCAGTCCGGGCTATTCAACGAGGCATGTGACCGGCTGCAGTCAAAACTGCAATATTCATTTCTGAAACATATTGCCAATACGGCGACGATCAGGCGTTTTCCTGGATTGCAGATGGATATGGTACGACTTGGGATCGGGCTTTATGGCGTTGATCCCTCGCGTCCATTTCAGCATGAATTAAAGGAAGTGTCCACCCTGAAAACGACCATTGCGCAGATTCGTGATGTACCCGCCGGAGAAACAGTGGGCTATAACCGAAGAGGCAAAGTGCTGCGGGATTCAAAGATCGCCACCATAAGGATAGGGTATGCTGACGGCTATCCTCGTGCGCTGGGCAATGGTGCTGGTAAAGTATTGATCCGCGGAAAACTATTTCCGACGATCGGGAGTGTATGCATGGACATGACGATGATCGATATTACAGATGCTGTTGACGTTTCCGAGGGCATGGATGTGATTATTTTCGGAGAGAAACTGTCGGTATCAAGGTTGGCCCAATGGGCGGGCACCATCCCTTACGAACTGTTAACTGGAATTTCTCCCCGGGTGAGAAGGGTTTATTTTGAAGAATAGAATAAAATAAGTACCGTTTTTATCGTTAAAACCCTGTTAACCGGGGCCCGTTGGTGCTGGTTCACAAAGCGATTAACCCCGGTAAAGTCCTTATATTTGCTGTTCAAATTCCGAAGGAGTGAAATTAAAGCATGTATTCCTGCTTACTTTTCTGATTCTTTTAATTGACCAGGCCTTAAAGGTTTTTATAAAAACCAATTACTACCTTGGCCAGGAACATAATGTTATCACAGGTATTCCGTGGTTTAAAATGCACTTTATTGAAAATGAAGGCATGGCCTACGGATGGAAACTTGGCGGTGAATGGGGTAAGATGGTGCTCACCTTATTCAGGCTCGTTGCAGTGATATTCGGAACATTCTATCTCAAATACATCATCAGAAAAAAATACCACTACGGATTTATCATCTGCGCGACGTTGATTTATGCAGGTGCGATCGGTAACCTCATTGACAGTTTATTCTACGGACTTATTTTCGAGAACAGTGATCCTTATGTTCAGAATATTGCACACTCTTTCATGAATAAAGATTTTACCGGCGGATATGCTGGATTTCTGCATGGAAAAGTGGTTGACATGCTCTACTTCCCGATTATTACAGATGCAAAGTTCCCCAATTGGTTTCCGGTTTGGGGTGGTGAACAATTTGAATTCTTCCGACCCGTGTTTAACATTGCGGACGCATCGATTTCTCTGGGCGTACTGATGATTTTGATTTTTCAGAGAAGATTTTTCAATACGAAGGAACAAGCTGTTCATCCGACTGTTGAAACCAGCTCTACAGTAAATGATGAGGTACAGGTTTCCTGAGAAAATTCAGACCTTTCAAAAATTTACAGATGAAAAAATTACTCCTGCCGTTAGGGTTGATTTTTATTTTATCTGCATGCCAGAAGGAACTTAGTGTCGAAGATGGTACTCCGATCATACCTCCACCTGGAGGTACCGGTACCATCGGGAATAATTGCAAACTCCAGCAGATACTCGCGATCAATCCCGCTAACTCTGCGGGTCTTTATTCCATTTATACGCAATTCAATTCTGCAGGTGTCGCCACGAAAGTGGAAGGTTTCGATAGTACAACATCCACGATGGATTTTGAAGCATCATTCATTTATACAGGAGATACAATCAGGGTGAGTCCGGTAGAACTATTCCTGACAGATGCCCAGAAACGGGTAAAAGCTTTTCATACAGTTGATAATTCCGGTTCGGCAATTGATAGCGCTTATTTTGCATATGCCTATAACGGTGAAGGCTACCTTATAAGCAAAACTGCTTTTCTGGTGGGTATTCCCTTTCCGCTTGCAGTCTTCACATATACTTGGTCGGGAGGAAACCTGGTTGCTGTAAAAGCTGTTTCAAACCTTACAGGATCTGATCAGAAAGTATTCGAAGCGTCCCTAGAGTATGATGGTAATGCTGTTGCAAAAAATTTTATTCCCGTTTATCCTGATGGAATTGAATCTTCGTTATATATCATGGGCCTGAACATTGGAAAACCTTCCCGAAACCTGGTGAAGAAAGTTGTTGCTACGACCTACGATGAAAACGGAAATGTAGATAGTACGCTTACTTCTACTTACAGTGATTATAAATATTCCAGCGATGGTTATCTCATCGAATGGACAGTAGGCGGAGATTTGTTGGGTGGTTCTCCATTTTTTACAGGACGATCTGCGTTCAAGTATTATTGTCCATAATCTTACGGGTTATTTTTCCCGGGGATCACTTTTTAATAAGGGTAGCTTTTAGAAGATCTCTTTGATCATACTATCGGCAAGCGGTAGACGGGAAGCCGGCAAGGAAAGCCACTGGAAGAACGTTTTCTGATAAAATTTTGGATATGCACAATTCTCCAAAACCTACCAGCAGGAATTGATTAGTGTTGAGGCAGCTGAATTTTAAACATTTAACTTTCAACCTAAAACAAGTAAGGTAGCCACAATTGACAACTTTCACTTCCCCCACGAATCGCGATCAAGACTTCTGAACTGAATCGCTTCAGCAAGATCTTCGGGTTGTATTGCAGCATGGCCTGACAGATCAGCAATTGTTCTTGCCACTTTTAAAATACGATCATAAGCGCGGGCAGAAAGATTCAGCTTCTCCATCGATGACTTCAATAAACTATGACATGCAGTATTCAGTACACAAATATCCGTCAGCAATTTACTGGTCATTTGTGCATTTGCAAAAATGCCATCATGTTTTGAAAAGCGTAACAGTTGTTCATCTCTTGCTTTAATGACCCTGCTGCGAATCGACTCTGATTTTTCCTGGATACCGGTTGTAGTGAGTTCATTGAAATTAACAGGTGTCACTTCCACATGCAGGTCGATTCTGTCAAGCAACGGACCGGATACTTTGTTCAGGTATTTTTGTACAGCACCCGGGGGACATGTACATTCTTTTTCAGGATGGTTATAAAATCCACAGGGGCACGGATTCATTGATGCAACCAGCATGAAAGAAGCCGGAAAATCAACAGCAATTTTTGCGCGGCTGATGGTGACTTTTCTTTCTTCCATCGGTTGCCTCAATACTTCAAGAACTCCTCTGCCAACCAAAGCAACATCACTGATAGTATGATGCGGCGAACGAAACGGTCTTCGCGAAATCAACGAACTGTTTTCCGGGAGTTTTCCTGCAACACTATGGATACGGGTAGTTTCCAACGCTTCCTGTAAAGTGATTGGCGGAAGAATCGTCGGCAATCTCCTGGCAAGCATTGTTTTCCCCGCACCAGGCGGGCCAATGAGTATAACATTGTGCCCGCCTGCCGCGGCGATCTCCAGCGCCCTTTTAATATTTTCCTGACCTTTTACTTCACTGAAATCATTTTCAAACAACAACTGCTCATTAAAAAATAATTCGCGCGTGTTTATGGATAACGGTCGAAGTAAATGATCATCATTTTCAAAAAAATCAATAACCTCTCTGATATGTCCGACGCCAAATACTTTCAGGTTGTTGACCATTGCTGCTTCTTTCGCATTGGCCTGTGGTACAATCAGTCCCTGGAATTTGTCTTTGCGTGCCTGGATGGCAATCGGCAGGGCTCCTCTGATGGGTCGAACGTCGCCATTAAGACTCAGTTCACCCATCATGAGATAATCCTGCAGTTTTTCCCAGCACTTGATCTGTTCAGATGCACCCAGCACACCGATCGCGATTGGCAAATCAAACGCGGTTCCGCTTTTCTTCACATCCGCCGGCGCCAGGTTAACCGTAATCTTCGTACGGGGCATTTCATAGCTATTGGTTTTTATTGCACTCTCTACTCTTTGCAAACTTTCTTTTACAGCAACATCCGGCAGTCCGACAATATAATAATGAGCTCCCTGTTTGTTCCAGTTGACTTCAACCGTAATTGTCATAGCCTCCACTCCAAATACTGCGCTGCCAAATGTTTTTACTAGCATGGTTTGAAGGTAAATCGCCGGGGATGCGATTCCATGTGTGATTGACCAGAATCGGAGGAGAATAAAACATTGTTAATGTGAGGTTTTTCGGGGAGGCGGGAGGCAGTAGTGAGGAGGCAGGACAGAACAGCCGGCGTAAAATAATCCAGTGTTTATGCAGAGGCAGCAGGCAACAGATATTACACAGTGAAGTTGATTATTTACTAATTACTGTTTCTTTAGGGGTTGTATAGTTGCCTTTTTCAAGTAATGATCCTTCTTTTAAAATGTGAACCGTTTGTATTGCAGAGATAACGCATGCGTTGTCTCTGCAATACAAACCAGTATAAAAAACTTTTTTAGAAACTATCGGCCCTTACAAAATAGAACTCTGCTAAACCCTTCACACTAAATCTCCTGCCTCCATTCTCCTGCCTATAATCTTTCCAGCAGCTCCACCACCTTCTCCCTCTTCAAAATCAAATACCCGATGCGATCATTACTGATTCCTTCCTTCAACTGATAACTGAACACCAGCTGATCATCCACCGTCTTTGTTTCAAAAAACCGGAAACTGATATTGGGATATTCTTTTAACTCTTCGCCGATTTCGTACAGGTGAGTAGAGAGTATAAACAATGCATGATTGATCTTGATCAAACCACGGATAACCGTAGACGAACATTTCATGGCGTCCTGGATATTGGTTCCCTTGAATAATTCATCAATGAGTACGAGCCAGCGCTTTCCATCATTAATGCGCAGCACCGTGTTTTTTATTCGTTGTACTTCATTGAAAAAATAACTTTCACCTTTGGCTATATTGTCTACCACATTGATATTACTCAGGATCCCATCGAACAAAGTCATCTTCATTGATTTCGCAGGTACACCCATTCCTGTGTGAGCTAGAAAAACTGCAAGCCCCACCGATTTGATGAATGTGCTTTTACCGGCCATATTCGCCCCTGTGAGAAAAATAAAATTTGAACTCGGATTCATGTCGATATCGTATGAAACAGGATTATCCAGAAGTAAATGGTATAAACCTTTCGCTTCAAAGAAAGGATCTTCCTGCTCTGTGACTTCGGGGAAATGCAGATCATAATGGCGCACAGCATAAGCCATAGAATACCATGCATCGAGCTGACTGAAAATCTGTATCAGATCCATCGCATGCTGGCGAAAAGTAGCATGGAAAAACTGTCCATAGTAAACAGTTTCACGTATCGAAAAATTCTTATTGTCAGCCCGGTTAACCAGTTCCGTTATCTGCTGATGCTTCAGCAGTATTCTGATTTTTGAAAGCAGCGTTTCCAGTTTAGCAGGCACGTTTACTTCGCGGAACAATTCTACAATTTTCTGAAGTCCTTTGATAAAGTCTGCAAAATGAGTCAATGAGAAACGTGCAAGCGAGAAATCCGGTGAATGGAGCAGACGATAGAGATAACTGTTCATCTGGTCAGCAGAGCGGGGAAGAGGATCAAGATTGTAATCCAGAAATCTTTCAATGACCAGCAATGTTCCGTTGGTGATTTGCTCGGGCCAGCTGTTGATTTTCTCCCCCATCAGCCTCAGTATATCCTGCGTGGATTTTATCTGGTACAACTGGTGAAAAGGATCTTTAAAATAGCGGATCAGCCAATCCTTTCCTCCTGAAGTGCGGGTGAAATTGAGTTTGTGAAAAACCGAAAATTCTTCTTCCGGATGAAAAATAGACAGGTCGGTATAGGAAGTAGCATCAATCTGCATTGTTCTTCAGCTTTACAGGATTACCGGTTAAAATTTAAGCGCATACCACGATAAGATTCATCGAAACCATTTTTTCCATACACCGGGTAGCCGTTAACGAAAGTATATTCTATGCTCGCCGGAAACTGAAATCCTTCCAATGGACTCCATCCACATTTGTAGAGGATGTTTTCCTTTGTAACCGATGTAGTCTTATCAAGATCAGCGATTACCAGGTCGGCAAAATATCCTTCCCGGATAAAGCCACGTTCTTTTATCTGGAAACATTTCGCGACTGCGTGACTCATTTTCTCAACAATTTTTTCAAGGCTGATTTTACCCTGTTTATGATAGTACAGCATTAACGGAAGTGAGTGCTGTATCAATGGCAGCCCGGAATGTGCTTTCTCGTATGGTGGTTGTTTTTCAGCCATGGTATGAGGAGCATGATCTGTAGCGATAATATCCAATCTGTCATCGAGCAGTGCTTCCCAAAGTGCCTCTTTATTTTCAGGCGCTTTTATTGCGGGATTGCATTTGATCAGGTAGCCCAGTTTCGCATAATCATCTGCTGTGAAATGCAAATGATGTACACAGACTTCCGATGTGATTCTTTTTTCTTCCAGCGGCAGCATATTGGTAAACAGCTGCAATTCCTTTGCCGTGCTTATATGGAGAATGTGAAGGCGGGTATTGTTCTGTTTCGCCAGTTGAATAGCCGAAAATGAACTTTCAAAACAGGCATCCGCGTTTCGGATTACCGGATGGTCCGATGGTTCAAGATTCTCTTTCCTTTCTTTTAAAGACTGGTAATTGGTTTTAATGATTTTTTCGTCTTCACAATGCGTGGCAATCAATACTTCACTTTCACGAAACAATTTCCCGAGAGAAAGATAATTGTCGACAAGCATATTCCCGGTGGATGAACCCATGAAAATTTTAATCCCGCATACGATATCCTTTTTTTCATTTGTTCGTAAAGCTTCGTCGGTATTCTCGTTGGAGGTTCCCATGAAGAAAGAGAAGTTTGCCAGCGAGGTATTCGAAGCAATGGTGTACTTTTCTTCAAGCAGGTCTTGCGTAAGCGCCGGTGGATTGGTGTTCGGCATTTCCATAAAACTGGTAACACCACCAGCCACACCAGCTTTGGCTTCCGTATAAATATTTGCTTTATGTGTGAGGCCCGGTTCGCGGAAATGAACCTGATCGTCGATTACCCCTGGCAGCAGGTATTTCCCTTCGCCATTGATCTCAATGGCATTGCTATCAGACATCATGCCTGCCACTTTTTCAATTCTTCCATCTTTAATCAATACATCACCTTCAGTAATACTTCCCTCGTTTACGATGCGGATATTCTTAATAATATATTTTTGCATAACTTGACTCATTAGTAAAATCCATTAACCAGATGCAAATTATCAAATCGATTGTAAGACACCTTGTTTTTATCCTTCCTTTATATGCATCTTCTCAATCCGTATATCTTCAGCAGGGCTCAAAAGAAAATATACTGATGGAAAGGCTGGAGATAAAATCCGGCGGCGACAGTATACTCAATTTTAATTTCTTAAAGCCGTTTAACCGTAGATGGTGGGTAAGGGCTCTTGAAAATATCAATATTGATTCCACAGATATACGCCTGAGCAAGGTAGACAAGTATAATATTTTCCGCTCAAAGCTCAACAATCTTGAATGGGTGACTGGGGATAAAGAAATTTACAAAAGCAAAAAAGATCTCTGGAACACATTTTATAAAACTCCTGCCAACCTGGTGGAAGTTGATAATCCTGACTTCTTTCTTTCGGTAAATCCTGTATTGAATTTGTCGGTGATTGGCGACAGCAGGAGCGATGAAGTGGGTTTTGTCAATTCCCGCGGTATTGTGGCGAGAATGTTGATTGCCAAACGCATTGGTTTATACACCTATCTCACCGAAAACCAGGAACGCGCACCGGTTTTCGTTCAGGAGAGGATCAACCAGTTTCGTGCGGTACCTGGTGCAGGATTTTACAAACCGTTTAAAACAACCGGGGTCGACTATTTTGACGGTCGCGGTTATATCACTTTCAATGCTGCTAAATTTCTTGATGTACAATTCGGCTACGACAAAGTTTTCTTAGGGAGCGGGTATCGCAGTTTATACCTGAGTGATTATGCCAATAGCCATCTTTTCCTTAACCTCAATCTCAGGGTCTGGAAATTGAATTATGTAAGTAAAACAGTTCAGTTAACGGCACAGTATAAACGAGGAAGCACCGATTCGTTATTTCCTAAAAAATACGCAACTATACATCACATCAGTTACAGCGGCCCGAAATGGCTTACCGTTGGAATTTTCGAAGGAGTTGTTTGGGATAGATTGAATGATTTTGAATTTGCATATCTCAACCCGATCATTTTCCTGAGGCCAATGGAACAGAACCTGGGCAGTGGCGATAATGCGTTTGTAGGTTTTGATATTAAAACCACTTTATTCAAAAGACTGCAACTATATACACAGGTGATGTTTGATGAGTTTAAACTGAGCGAAATAAAAAAGAACGATGGTTGGTGGGCCAATAAATGGGCCTGGCAGATGGGCGCAAAATATATAGATGCCTTCGGCATAAACAATCTTGATCTGCAGGCGGAAATGAATCTCGTTCGTCCGTTTACTTATGCGCATAACGACACCATCGCGAACTATACTCACTATAACCAGCCAATGGCGCATCCATTGATGTCCAATATCCAGGAGTTTGTTGCCATTGCGCGATATCAGCCATGGCCAAAATGGTATGCGCAGGTACGAATGAATTTCTGGAAGTCGGGGACGGATACAGCAGGTGTGAATTTTGGTAACAATATTTTCCGCGATACCGATACACGTCCGATGGATTATGGTTTCAATTTCGGATCAGCAAAATCACAGAAATGGATGAACACGAATTTCTGGCTGGCATACGAGCTGATGGAAAACTTCTTTATTGAGGGCAATCTGTATTTCAGAAAAGGAAGCAATACCGATATGAATACGATTGCTTCATTTGGCATCCGGTGGAATATGCAGCGGAGAGAATACGATTATTAAGGATGAAGGACGAGGGTCGAAGGACGAATCGAACGAGTGTTCAGCGGAAATATAATTACTATTTTCAATGAATTTAATGGTTCAGATGCTTCCCAAAACCTGATGAATGAAGATGAGCAAACCAATAATTGATGTTGCTCCCGATTGTGGTAATTCCCCGAGGAGAAAATTTATCAAGGAATTTAATACTGCGATAGCTTCTGGAGACTCTGAAACAATTTCAAGATCGGTGTCACCGCAAACAGTTTTCCAGATTGCCGGAAAGAAGGAAATAATCGGGGCTGAAAAAATCCTGAAGGCATTTGAAAAGACCCCGATGTGGAAGTTGAAGCGACTTTCCATTGAAACTATTATCACTCATGGCCGTGACGCATCCTCCAGTGGCTCATTCATATCAACCAGAGATGAATTTTTTGCATACAGTCAGGTATTCAAATTTAACAGTGCTGGCGGATCCCAAATAAAATCAGTCCGGATCTATTTGATTAAGCTGAAGAAAAATCAGAGTTAGAATTCTTCGTCTTGTATTCGTGTTATTATGAACACCACCTAAAAGCTAACCAATGGCAAAGAAATTCTTAATCGCCTTCACGATATCCCTGGTATTGCTATTCGCTTTAGCTCCTATAGGGGCTTACAGTCACGCCGTAAAACTCATTGTCTCTTTCCTCGCTTATTTCGGGCTGGTAGTTTTACTCACCAGGAAGATGCCTGGAGTCCGTAAATTCAATATGGTTTTGGGAGTGATGTTCCCACCGCTGATATTCTTTCTGTTCCTGAATGTGTATCAATTTTCGGAATCAGATATGTCGTTTCCGTCAGGTTTATTTGCAGTTCTAGGAGTGATTGCCGGGGGTTTAACGTCAATAAAAAACCGTGCATTGGGATACGCTTTAATCAGTCTCCTGCTTGCTTCATCGATTTTTATGTCAACACGAGGTTATGAGATGTGGTTGAACAAATTGAATTTTGGTTACTTTACTCCCCGCGTCCTCGAAACATTACCTCAGTTTACTTTATTGAAAATACCAGGTCAATCGGACTTTTCCAGGCAGGATTTTCATGGAAAACTTACTGTATTGGATTTCTGGAATACTTCCTGTGGAATTTGTTTTAGAAAATTTCCGATCCTTGATTCATTGAATAAAAAATACAAAAATTCAGGAGTAAGTTTTTATTCTGTGAATGTTCCCATCAAAGATGAACACGAACCCAAGTCCGAAAGTATGATTACAAAATTCAACTACAGCTTTGGAAATCTTTTTTTAACCGAGAAGAGATTTGGTGATTCGTTTAACATCAAATTTTTTCCGACTACTCTTGTGGTTAATGAAAAAGAGGAGATAATCTATCGAGGAAATATCGACGAGCTCGATGCAAACCTGGGAGATATGATTTTGAAATAAATCGATGAAAAGACATTTCCTGCGGAGATAACGCATGCGTTGTCTCTGACTAGAAACTCAGTCCTCCGCCTTCAAAATGCAGGGAGAATAAAATCATCCTCGAGTACATTTTATCAATAACATTAGAGTATTTCAGTGATGGGTCACGCGCGTGTACGTTTGTCAACCCATAACTGAATTTTATTTCTGGAGAGAGAATAAAATATTTAAAAAAGAATTGAAACCCGATACCGCCTTCAGCAGTAAAATCTGATTTTTTTACTTTAATATAAGTCTCTGCATTCCGTGCTCCCGCTTTGCTGGCCAGGTCGAAATTATAATTCACTCCCGCCAATGTATACACGCGGAAATTATTGATGCGATCACTTTTTAATCTCACCTGTAAAGGAAAGCTCATGACGATGCCTTCGATATTCTGTGTGCTGGTGAGCTTATCATCGCCGGGATTCGGATATTTCTGCGTATAGCGGAATTTTTTTTCACTGAAGATGAGGTTCAGCGGATAGAAACGAATATCCCAGCGATCAGACACCTGCCAGTTGGCCATGATGCCTAAGTGCACACGTCCGGCGTTTTCAGAATTGACACTCATGATCGTGTCGCGCTGAAGATAAGTGGGATCGAGCGTGATGTTGTAGTGAGAAACGTTATAACCCAGTACTATCCCGAAATAGTAGGGTTTATCATCGTGATCGGACAGGTTCAGCTGCTGACGAAGCTGCGCCTGAAGCGATTGAATTGCAAAACTGGTACAGATAAATAGCAGAACTACTTTATACCGCAATACACACTGCAGATTCCAAAACTTAATTTTTTGCATGTCGTCTCCTTATATCCAATTTTGTTCATTACATCCGTAAAATGTTTCCCTTCCGGAAAATGCTGAACGGAATCTGTCAGGTACTGATACGCATTTTTGTTTTTTGAAAACAGTCCACCCATTTTCGGTGCGACCAGACCCATGTACAAATTGTAGAGTTGTTGTATGCCTTTTATTTTTGGTTTTGAAAATTCAAGGATTACAGCTTTGCCGCCGGGACGAAGAACACGCAGCATTTCTGCCAGTCCCTGCTCCAGGTTCTCGAAATTCCGGACGCCAAATGCCACAGTTACTGCATCAAACGAGGCATCTGGAAAGTTTATTGCTTCACTGTCACCCTGTTGCAACTCAATCTGTTGTGAGAGATTAAGATTTAACAGTTTCTTTCTGCCTAACTCCAGCATACCTTCTGAAATATCTATGCCAACAATCTTCGCAGGGTGCAGCATCCGGGCGGCCATAATGGCAACATCTCCGGTTCCGGTAGCTACATCGAGCAATTGTTGAGGCTGAATTGCTTTCAACTGGGACAATGCCTTCCTGCGCCAGGAAATATCGATACCCGCCGACAAAAACCTGTTCAGAAAATCATACTTCGGAGCGATGTCATCAAACATCCCCGCAACCTGCTCTTTTTTAGATCGGGTTGATTCTGTGTACGGTACGATCTTATCGTGAGCGAATTCTGTCATCGGCAGGCAAAAGTACAGTAAACGTGGAACGTTAAACGTTAAACGTATAATGTTAGACCCTGATTTTGTAAGTTTAATATTGACCTGGACTATCCTTTCTGGTGAATATTACATTCTTAGGAACCAGCGTTCTACGTTTAACGTTTAACGTTCAGCGAATTACGATATTTGCCGACAATTGCCCACATGCACATCAAAGACGCCAGCTTTGTCATCAGTAGTCCCAACGTTCAGGGTTGTCCCAAACCGGATAAGCCGGAATTTGCATTTATTGGTCGTAGTAATGTGGGTAAGTCCTCGTTGATCAATGCGTTGGTAAATAAAAAGAACCTGGCCAAAACTTCCGGAACACCCGGTAAAACGAAGTTGATCAATCATTTTAAAGTTGATAGTGACCTGGGCAACTGGTACCTGGTTGATCTTCCCGGTTACGGATTTGCAAAAGTTTCAGTGAACGAAAGAAAGCAATGGGAAAAAATGATCCGTACCTATATCCTGGAAAGGGAAAACCTGGCCAATATATTTGTACTCGTTGATTCCAGGCATGAGCCCCAAAAGATTGACCTGGAGTTTATTGCAAAACTCGGTGAATGGAAGGTTCCGTTTTCCATCATATTTACAAAATCTGACAAAGAGAATCAGCGCACAGTCAGCCAGCATGTCCAGGAATTCAAACAGGCATTAAAAAAACAATGGGCAGAATTGCCACCTGTTTTTGTCACCAGCGCAGAAAAGGGAACCGGAGTGGATAAGGTATTAAGCCTGATCGATGAAATATTAAGCCAATAGCCGTAAGCAGCCATTAATCGGAATCTGGGAGTTAACAACCAAAAGCCAAAAGCGGAGAGCTCAGATAACTCTTACACATCATGGATTTTCAATAAACAGACACACCATCGGATCTGCCTTAATGTTATTCAGGATGCTTGATACTATTTACTGTTTACTCCTACGGTCTGCCGTCTGTCTAATTCACCACCTTATTCGCGCAGCAGCTACTGGCAAAAGCTTCCGGCTTCGCTTTGAACGCAAACCCCATCCCCAGGATATATCCCATGGCTTCACGGAGCGCTTCGTTGCTTTTGAATGAAGGATTGGTATTGATGTCTGCATGCACTTCCATGTCAACATCATAAACAGTAAAAAGATCGCACAGTTCATATGCGATCTCGATGCTTTTGGCAACTTCTACCAACATGCGCTCTTTGATCGAATACTGATGTCGTGTCTTTTCGTTATGAATAAACATGAATCCGCCATGACCTTCCCGTAGAAATACGATTACCGTGGCAAATTCCGTTTCATCGCCCTTCACTTGCGAATCGGTGCCGATGCAGACTTTTAGCTTGAAGCCGGATGCTGTTTCCTTACAGATGGCCTGTTCTACTGCCTCTTTGATCGGTAGCTGAATGGAATCGCCATTAAACCTTCGCCAGAATGGTTTTCGTTTTTCCCCTTCCGGAGAAAATCCTGATGTGTTCTGATGTGGTAGTAACATATATAATGGGTTTTCCGAATATACGAAAATCCCTTTGAAATGCCCATCGTTCAGAATATCAATTGATTGTTAAGTCAGATCGAACAGGCTCAGACCTGACAGGTCTTCGAGACCTGCTGGGTGTGTTTCAGAAAAAAAAACCTCCCGAAAGCGGGAGGCCCAAATAATACATTAAAAGGGGTACGGATTAAAACGGGTCAGCCACTGATGGAGTTGTTGACCTTGATCTTTCTCAGGTAGTATAGGCCATCTTCGTTTATTCTCAACTCGTAACCATCGTCGTACTCGCTGTGCAGTATGCGTCCTTTGAATACGCTCTGATTTTCCTCGTCAGTGATTTTCGACAAAGAGAAAATCGCGTCTTCAAAATTCCGGCAGTGCAGAATCATGCTGCGCATGTTTTCATACTTCTGAAGTGAAGAAAGGACAATGGTATTGAGGTGGAAATCTTCGGCGATTTTGAGATCAGCTGTCGCTTTGGGTTTAAGTTCGAATATGCTGATGAGTTCATCTTCTGTGATTTCGATTGAATCGGCATATTCGCTGAACAGGAGTTTTTCCTGCGCGGCTGCTATTTTTTGCAAGCCAGTAAACACCAAACAAAGCAGAAGGACTTTGTAGCTTTTCAACATATTGGATATTGGAACTGATACCAGGGAATAACGATGTCATTAAACGGAATATTTTAAATTTTTGAGGAACAAACTCAACATAACTCCAGAGAATGAATCTTAAGCGCTGAATTACAGAGCGATCAGAATTATATATTTTTTATTTTTTTTTATCCCTTTTTTGAAAGATGATTTTTATCAGTATTGTTGAAATATCGATTCTGAATTTTTCCAAAGCAGACTCTTGAATATCTTTTTAAGCCCTCAAAATTATCAGGATCGTGCAATAAAATGATTCTCTGACGAATGCAGAAAGAAAGTAATATATATTAACAGAATGGCGCAACTAGTATTGACCGGTTGAAAGCAAAACCAATGTACAGGCCTCCATGGTTTCAATTCCTTTTTCTTCGGCTAACTTTTCGAGTTCAGGATTTTCCGTGCCGGGATTAAAAATAATTCTCTTCGGGGCAAGAGATAATATATAATCGTAGTAAGGTTGCTGATTAGTCGGGTTCAGGTATAGCGTAACCGTATCAATATCCTTGAATTCTGATTTTGTATCCGCAATTTCTACATCACCCACCCTGGTTTTCTTTTTTCCGATAGCGTTTACAGGATGACCTTTGGCCCTGAGGCGATTCAAAGCCAGGAAGCTATAACGGGAAGGGTTATCCGAAGCACCGAGAACCAGCGTACTTTTTTTGTTTTCCATTATCCAAATTTACTGCAAAGCGCCATTGGTTGTTGTTATCCAAATCATAACTCAAAACGGCTGCCCATGTGTTTTTTTGATCAGCATATCAATAAGAAAAGGGAAAGGTTTTATCGCACCAATAAAAAGATTCGTGATGAACCTATCCCCAAACAACGATTGGACCCCTCTGCCCATAACCATTCGTGAAGAAAATTGTTTGCTCCAGTTTTTTATATATTCTGACTCCATTTCTGAACGGGAATATATTCCCTGCAGAAATTGATGCATTAATGACGCCGCAATTTTACTGCCATGCATTGCCATACTCATACCGTTTCCGCACAAAGGTGTAATCATTCCTGCAGCATCACCAATCATCAGCACATGATTTTCAACCAGTGATTTTTTTTCAAAGCTGATCTGTGAAATCACTTCCGGCTCTTTGAAAAGTATTTCCGCTTCCGAAAATATTTTCCTCAGGTGAGGATTTTTTGATAACAATTCCGCTTCCATTTTCTTTATATCGTTGTCATGATGTTGCAGGTTAATTGCAGAACTTAAATAGCAAAGACAGGCTTTATCATTTTCAATGGAAGAAATTCCGCAGTAACCATTCTGGAAATTATGCAATGCAATGACTCCCGGTTCAACCGGATAACGGACATGGTATTTTATTCCCAGATAGTTATTAAGTCCGTGATGCCGTTTCTGTATAAATGGCCGGTTCCATTTTATGTCCAGGTTGGATCGTTTTCCGAAACTTCCGGCGCACAATTTTCCGGTGAAATGTTCATTGCCTGCTTTTATATTGAATTCATTTCCATGGAATTCAACTCCTGTCACTCTTGTGTTTTCGAACAATCTTACGCCGGACATTTTTGCCAGCTGAGAGAGCCGAAAATCAAGTTCATACCTGCTGATACCAAATCCTCCGAGATCGAGGCGATGTTTTATCAAAGTCCCGGAAGGCGAACTGATTTCAACTGTATTTATTCGGGGAAGATTCATTTGATCGAGAGGCAGACCAAGCCGTGTTAAAAATGGCCAGGACTCCATGCTGATATATTCGCCGCAGACTTTATGAAACGGATACTCATGTTTTTCGAGGAGGATGACTTCGTATCCTGATACTGCCAGTTGAATGGATAAACACAAGCCTGCCAGCCCGCCACCAATGATAACAACATCAGAAGTTTTTTTCACCGTCGGAGATCCAGAAATGCGTTTTATTTCAGTTTCAATCATGCCAGGGAGAAGGATCGTTTTTGTAAAATATCATCAGCCAGCGAAATGCCCATTTCCAATAAAGATTACAGGTCCATTCACTATCGGAATTTAAAATCCGACGAATGATATTATCAAGCTCCTGTCTTGAAAAACCACGTTGTACACTTAATGGCGCGTCGTTGATCACAAGGTACGACCTGGAAAACATTGCTGTCAGCCATTTTATTGAATAATAAGCAAAAGGGTGCCTGTGAAGATCGTTTACAAAAAAACCGATACGGGAGTTTTCTTTCATCCAATTCAGGATTTCTACAACGCCTTCATCAGAAAAATGATGGCAGAAAAGTGAAGAGAAAATGATATCAGGGCGCGAGGGTAAGAGTGCATGACGATAATCAGAACAAATCCAATTGACCTTTGGTATTGAAGCGCAATTCTCTTTTGCGTAATCAATACACTCTTTTTTTATATCGATACCGATCATTTCAATCTCGATATCTTTTTTTTGAGCATACTGGTAAAGTGCTTTTAAGTTATCGCCCCCACCACAGCCGATTTCACAAACTGATAATTTTTTCCCGGCTTTTATAAAATGTTTGAGGCCCAGGATAGTTATACGATGCCCACCAAGCCATTTATTAATGGTTTCCAGCTCTTCCATGTTTTTCCTGATTGCCGGAAATGGGATATCAGTCTGGTCGAGTAATTCCTGTTGATATGATCTGTTAGAGAAATTCAAGGATAGTATGACGTAAATAATCAGGATACAGAAGTTGCCAGGAATGTTTCCATAGTCAGACCAGGGCCAAATGCAAGTCCGAATATTCTGTTTGATTCCCCATGCTGTACATGCTGCATTATTTCCTTCAGAACAAAAAGTATTGATGCCGAAGACATATTACCAAAATGGCGAAGTATCCTGTAGCTCGCATCCAGTTGTCCGGACTCCAGCCCCAGGCCATTCTGCACCGCTTCAAGAATTCGTTTTCCACCCGGGTGAATACACCAGTGCGTGATTTCATTTTCAGTTATCCCGGATTTTTCTAAAGCTCTTTGCATCAACGGTGCGATATCATCATTGATCAGATCCGGAACGTAATTGCTAAGACTCATTACGAAACCTGAAGAAGACAATTCCCAGGACATATCTTTTTTCCCTTTCGGAACGATCTCGGCATAAAAATTTTCAATCTTCAATCCTTTGACAGGAACATCGTCAGGACAAATCAAAATTGCTGCAGAACCGTCGGCAAAAAGAAGTGAAGAAGCAATATTATCAAAAGTAGCTCCCTTCTGAAAATGCAATGTGCATAGTTCCGTACACACGATCAGCACAGTCGCATGAATGTCAGATCTGCAGATGGCATCGGCCATTTTCATGGCGTGAATAGCTGCGTAACACCCCATAAAATTAACAGAAGTTCTCTGGATATTCCTGGGAAGATCCATCAGCTCCATAATCTGAAGATCAAGACCGGGTGCACTCATCCCGGTACAGCTTACTGTGATAAGGTGTGTTATTTCCTTTTCTGAACGTTGTTCAAGACACTTACGTATAGCATCAACCGAAAGTGGCGCTGCATAACGGTTAAACCATTGCATGCGCCCTTCAATATTAGGGAATGGTTCCAGGTTTTCAGAACGGGGGTAAAATTTCCATTCATTCATGGGCCGGCTGTAATCTCCGACGACAGAATAACGGGTATCTATACCGCTATGATGATAGAGGTATTTCAGTTTCCGGTATTCTGTGTCTGGTAAAGCATACACCGTTTTCATAAAGTGCATAATATCCTCCTGCTCATGCCTGAATTGAGGGACTGCGGTACCTATTGAAATGATTTTACTCAATGTTATTCCAGATTAATAAGATGATGAATGCCGTAGTTGTACAGAGGGAAGCAATCACATTCATTTTCATAGAATGTCTGAAATCCGATGCTGACTTGTCTATCCATACTTTGCGTGCCCACCCGATAAAATATACGAGAACAGGTAGCAATAAGGTTGTCAGCACATAAAATTGTGCCAGCCGATGTTCGCTCCGGAAATATATAAAAAGGCATGCAAAAGCAATGGTGTAAATCAAACCAGAAAATAAAAATGTACCTTTTAACCCCAGTAACATGCTGATTGTTCGAACGCCATCTTTGTCATCTGCTTCGTGCTGGTACACCTGGGTTAGAGGATAGAAACCACCAATCAACGCGCTTGCAGCCATGGCTGGGAGCCATGGGATAGCCATGGATTTTTCTGCAGAAGCGCCAAACCATACCAAGGCAAATACCATCGCACCCTGGAAAATTACTACCGTCAGATAACCGATTACCGGATACTTTTTAAGTCGTATTCCGCGATAACTATAGGCCCTGGACATAAGAATGTATATTCCGGTTCCCAGCGCGAACAAGGAATGAACCTGAAATCCCAGCGCAACGGCCAGCAAGTCCATTGCAATTGAAGCATATAGTAATTGTTTGGTAGGCTGTTCGGGATTTTTCAATCCTCCAATGGGACCCTCGTCTCTATCCATGTAAGAATTGTATCCATTGCTTGAAGGATAGACCAGCAAATGCAGGATTACAAATATGATTAAGGCGTGACTCCAGCGAATATGTGGAACCTGGCTTAATGCAAAAAAATAAACCGGCATTAAGAAAAACGAGAATGGAAACCGGAGTAACTGGATGGTTGAATACCGGAGTATCATCTTACAAACTACAAATTATCAGATGATATTATCACCTGTAATCTGTATCCGCAAATTTCTTGCAATCATCTGCAACAATAAAGGAAGGTCATTGGTGGTATTCACACGAATGGGTGCGCGCCATTGAGTGCCAACCTTATCCCTGGTAAAAAAGTCTACCTGGAAAAAAGCGTTTCCAACCATATTTGTTCCTACGTCAATCACCGAATAATAGCCGTAGAAAATGCTGAAAAAAGTTCCGTCGTATTGTGTGTGTTCCTGAACTTTTTCAATCTGGCCGAGGTAAGAAATGACGATTGCTGCATCGTAGCCCGCTTCGATTACCCGTTTACGAAAGGATGCTGTGTCAATCTGTGACCCCTCAGGAAAATCCTTATAAGCAGGCACGGTTGGGTATCGCCTGTCCTTCAGATCTCCCGAAATCGCATCCTCCATTTGTTTTTTGTTTTTCTCAGGCTTAACAAGCGCCAGGACAAGTATTTTTTTGTAGTCTTCTTTTTTATATCCCGGAGCCAGAAAATTATTACCGCTGGCCGTAGGCTGACTGCTTTTGCAGCCCTGGAAAAGAACAAAAAATAATGAAAGAACAATCAAACCTGTTCTGAGACAGGCATGGAATTTTAAAGTCATGAAACAGGCTTTTTTCAAAAATAGAGTAATCAGGTGATAAAAGAGGGCATCAGATTAAACGGTGATTAGAAAGAAGTTTAAATATATAAATCAAAAATATATATTCTTTCCTTAAAAAACCTTCACTTATTCTATGGAAAGGTTAAAAATCCGGTGGTTTTATTACGTAACGCAACCAAAATTTTGCACAGATATTCTGATTAAATGGAGAAGTTATAAGGGAGTGTATTTTTCCCATTTTCTCCTGAGAGAACTCTTAAAAAAAGTATTCATTATCAACACAATAAATGACACAAGCAAAGCATTTCGTTTTTAATTTTACAGTTCAATGATCGGCTTTGGCGATTTCAGTTATACATGACTGTTAGCTCAGTCCAAAACTCCTTGTCATGAAAAAACTTTATACCCTTTCTCTCTTATTCCTGGGCACTTCGCTCCAGATATTTGCAAATAGTTACAAAGCAGAAACGGCCACTCCTTTTTTTAGTCTTTTTTCCATGTTGAATCCATCGGCTTTCGATAGAAATGAAAATCTTAAATCCGGAGTAATTATCGGATTGAATAAATTCGGCGACACAGCATACATCAGCAACGTAAAGCAGAGTCAGTTGAATGGGAACTGGAGGAGCTGGTATCCGACGCGGAACTTATGTGATTCGGGAAGACTGGTGAAGAATATTCCGGATGGTGAGTGGAAAGGATGGTATGCGAATGGACAAGTGAAATTCGTTTATCATTTTAACGCAAGAAAACTTGCTGCATTGAAAGATGAACTTCGTCGCCAACCTAAAACAAAGTTCTATTATATTGCTACAAAATCCCCGGAGGTAGCAGCTTCCTATTATAACGCGGAAAGAATTTTCGGACATAAGACATCCACACGGTCTTCTGTGTTTCTTTCCCGACAAATCAACCATAGACCACGTGAGGTGCAACACCTGCCACAGATTGTAGAAAAAAATACAGAAGAAAATGAAGAGAATTGTTACCTGCCACCTTTTACTGAAGCTTTGCTTCACGGGAATTTTACCGAATACTATGAATCGGGGAAAATAAAAAAGACAGGTATGTATATTAACGGACTTCGCGAAGGTATGTGGGAAGAATTTTCAGAAAATGGTGTGAAGGCAGTAGGCACTTACCATCATGGATACCCTAATGGCGAATGGCGCTATTATGACGAATCAGGGAAACTGCTGAAGTGGAGGAGATTTGATCATAAAGGAAGGACTACCGAGCAGTTTGAGTTCAATAAGAGGAATCGATATTCAAAATCCTGAATAGAGATCTTCAGGAGGTTAACAGGTCTTTAGAACCTGTCGGGTCTGACTAAATGAAAATCATTTATAAAAAAATGAAAGCCGCACATGTTGCGGCTTTTTATTTTATTCCGTTCATGTGCTGAATCACCTAATCACTCCAGACTGATTACCTGACTGCAATTCCATTTAACTCGGCATTTCCGGAACCAGGTGTTGCTGAATAAAGGGTGATTGCGAGGCTGAGATTATCGATCACACGCCAGTATATCGATTGCCTGTAACCATACACTTTGTCAGTTTCATAGCCTGCAAAGAAAATTTCATCACCAACAATGGTGAGTCCGTTGATTCCAGAGTCAGTATCACCAGATCCAATAGTATGCGTTGTAAATGATGAACCATTTAATCTCCAGTATTTAGCAACATATTTTCCTGCAGCATTTTTTTCATAACCTGCCAGAATAAGATCATCATCCTGAAAAGCCATCGCGTTTATCGTTGCTTCGTGAGTACCATCGGTAAACTGTATCGGGTTGCTTCCATCACTCTTCCATAGTTTTGCAATCTGGCTGCAATTGGTATATGGACATCCATCAAAACCTCCCACGTAAATAGTTGAACCTTTTGTTGCGATGGTATTACCTGACGCAAATGAACCCCTCGAAAATTCCAGCTGACTTGAAAAATTATCGGTCCATAATTTCGACATGCGGAAGAAATTGTCATTCGCCTGCCAGCCTGCAACGTAAATTTTTGAGTTTATACTCTGGACAGCCATGGCACCTGTTGAAACACCGGCTTCATAAAGCGGAACATCTGTTACATGTCCACCGGATGTTTTCCAGTAATGCCCATGAGAAACATATTGACAGTTGGGGCACCCAACCATCTGGAAATCGTATCCCGTAACATATACATCCTGGTTATTTACTTCCAGTCCGGTTATAAAATGTGCAAACTGATTCGAAGGATCGGTTAATTGTGTTGGAGATCCGTTTTTCCAGAATGTCGGAATGGCCCATCCATTTTCATTGGAAGTTGCGCCTGCGATATAGATATCATTACCAACAATTTTAATCGCATTGGCTTTGATGCCAACAGTATGACCACCGGGAAGGTCGTTAGGTGTTTCGTTATTCCAATATACGGCCTGTGAATAAAACCGGCTCGTAACACCATTACCAACGGCATGTACATCATAGTTTTTCAGTACAACCAATCTTGCAGTATCAGTGATTGAAACATTATCCTGGCTGGTTACTGTGATACTAACCCGACCGTTTGAAACTGCCTTTACTAATCCATTATCATCGACAGTTGCAATTGATGTGTTGCTGCTTTTCCATTGCACCTTTTTGTTTATTGCTGTTGAAGGAGTTATGTCAACAGACAATTGTATTTGTTGATCAGGAAGAAGGAGGGCAGCCGAATCTCCCAGCAATATTTTGTTCACTTTTGTTGATGGATCAACCGGTGGATTTATTGCTTCCGGATTATTTGATTTGGAACATCCAATAGCCAGTAGAAGAATGGACAAAAAGACGATTATTGATCTTGTTTTCATCGGTAAAATTAGGATCAGTGCAGAGATTAGAATTTTTTGAACGAAAGAGTGTAGCCCAGTAGTATCCCGGCAGAGAAATAATTTGCCCCAACTATGGTTGTACTACCCTGTAAATAGTTTTCTTCACTTGGATTGTCCAGGTTTCCTTCCTGGCTCCGGTTTTTATCAGATCCAAAACTAGTAAGCAGACCGATGCTGAGCTGACTGCGACCACGTGAAATGATAACACCGGTATTGAAATGAAAAATATTCCAGGTCGTTATTTCAGATTTGATACCAATGGATTCTTTTACATCCTGGTCAAAATAACTCATGTCTGTTCTGAAACTGGCCAGCATTGAAAGTGTTTCGGAAAACCGGTATTCGTATCCGACTGCAACATTGAACACCGACCTGGCTCCGGATTTCAGCCTCAGATATTGATCGCTGGTGAGATCCTGGTTCAATGAGGCCGGTCTTACAAAAGCTGACGGTGCAGCACGCATCACATCATAAACTCCTATGCCACCAAAGTATTGAAGTGAAATACCAAGAGATGATTTTTGAAGGTCATAATTGACACCGGCAGAAACAGAGAATGGTGATTTGTATTTTGTTTTTAATTTTTCCTGGCTGTCGTTCCCAAGGAAGTTTATTCTTCCTGTGTCAGTATCAATATTATTCCCGATAATATCGATCCCAATGGATCCTTTTCCGAAAAGATTCAGTGCAGGAGTAGAAACGGTTAATCCCGCGGAAAGATTATTTTTCTCATAAGCGATCCCAATTTTTGGTGCGAAGCGAACATTGTAAAATTTGAGGTTGCGCGCAAATGATGTCGCTACCAGCGTTCCTGTATTATCGTTCAAATACATTCGCGCATATTGATAACGGAAAAATTCCTGGTTCCTGACTATGACAAAACCTGAAATACCGACGGACCAGTTTTCTGATATTTTTCTCGCAACACCAACACCTGCTGTAATTTCTTTTAGCCTTGAATTTATCCCGGCTTGCGCAATGAAATCCTCCTTTCCCGGACTTTCACTTTCATCTACGATCTGATGCTCCTGGTCCACCCTTGCATTTGCATTAAAATGAAAATCGACATTGGTCACAATTCCATAGGCGATTTTCCATTTATTTTCTTTTCCCGAACGAAACATGCCACCGACCAGCAAAGGCACTGCGGCAATATTTGCACTCTTGAAATCTTTTTGCTGGCCGAGTGCATTTTTCAAAGTAATGTTGGTTGACGAGTATGCGTTCGCGTTAATACTCAGTGATGAAGTATCGATAAATCCGAGAGCACCTGGATTATAGAAAAGAGAAGTGTTATTCTTAATTCCACCGACAACTGCACCGCCCATCAGCACGCTTTTGGTCCCGTACTGGTTGGTCCAGTAATGGGTGTCCTGCGCAACAAGGATATCTGAATGTAAAAGGATTATTAAAACTATGATTCGCGTTGTAAAAGTTTTGTCCGATGATTTATTCACGTTCATCTTTTTTAATTCTTTTTATAATGAATAATCAAGGGGTACGAAATTTCATAATTTGCTGTTATTTTCAAAGTGTTTTATAGCTTATCGAGCTGGTTCCAGTCACGCTGATCACTTCTACTGTCTGCTGTAAACGTCTGCTACTTAAAAAGAAATATCCCACTGCAAACGGAACCGCCAGCCATGTTCCGACGCAGAAATTCTTGTAAAATCAAAATATGTGAGCTCTGCTGTTAGCTTATTTTTATGTCCGTTAAAAAACCAGTTCACCGCGCCTCCGCTTTCTTTTTCATTATTTTCTTTGATGCTGGTATCCGGTCGATATAATGCGAATCTGCCTGCGAGCTCCATTTGTCGCGGCCACCAATGAAATAGCTGATGAAACAGGTATCCGCCCTGCACGTACATTCCTGTGAGGTTAGAAGTGGCGTCATTGTCGAACTTATCAATTATTTCTTTATGATGCCACTCGCTCTGCCAGGAAAAGCCTTTAAACTTAAATGCTGATTCGATATTATATTGATTCACTCTGTACTGACCCGGAAGCCCGGCGGCAAATCCCTCGAGGTCACCTCCGCCTGCCTGCGAAAACCGGGTGTATGGACTTCTGTTGGTGAAAGCAGCATAAGCTATACTCAATGCCGGTTTTTCGTGAATTTCTAAATCACTTCCCTCGAACTCCACAGGCCGCCCGAGAGGATTCCATTGAACTCTTCCAAAAATCATAAGGTTATCATCATCATTGGATGTCTCACCCCGTCCCATGCCGGTTAGTAACGCTGCCCAGTAGTTAAAATCGGCTACAGTGCCCTTCTTCAATCGCCCATATACTTCGATTCCCTGCTGGCGATCAGCAGTAAACGGTCGATTAATGATTGATCGGTCAACCATCTGCTGTTCTCCGCTGCTGATGCAACGTTCCTGGGAATATTCCAATTTCCACTGGCCTACTTTGAAATTTAAAAATGTCCATTTCTCGATCATGACGCGGAAATCCAGCAGATTGGATTGTGCAAGTTCATATTCAAAATAATATTTCAACCATGGTTTGTATGCATGCCCGCCGATTTTTAAGCGTGCGCGATTGATCTTAAATATCCTTTTCTTTTCCGAAATGAAATCATCAAATGTAACTGGGTTCTGATCACCAGGGGTTGCAAAACGAAATTGTAATCTCGCAGCTATTTCCATCAGGTATTTATCGTCTGCCGCCCTAAGCTCGAATCCTTTATCGCCGTGTTTGAGTGTAACATATTTTGTGCTGTCTTTTTTTGTTGTTTGGCCTCCGGCAGATAATACAGTAATTATCACGAAGCATACCGTAGCAACTAACTTTGACCAGTAGGCGAATATAGCGCTGCTAATCTTTTTTCTTTCCATTGCCTCCGAGTGTTTTGGATATGCCCAGTCCAATTGTCCATGTATCATACGCGTTCCAGCGGAAATCATATTGAAGACTGCAAAAAACTTCCCAGCCTTTGCCAAATTCCTGCCCATATTCCACTGCGGCCCTGTTCAAAAAGTAAGTTGCTTCTTTTGCGAATTCGGCTCCGGCACCCAGGCCAAATTTCCAATGTTCCCCGGGAGTGAACATACCAATAATCGCCGGGGCAACAGGTATGGTCCGTTCTACAACTTCTTCTGTTCCTGATTTAAGGTTTTTTTCCACTTCAAAACTTTCAAGGATGATATCTGTATGCAATCCAATCAGCCATTTGGAATTGATACGATAATTATAATCCACGCCCCAGAAAGGTAATTTCAGCGTTTTCTTTTTTCCGTTCTCGTCACGACCATTGAAAACGCTTTCGTGCCCGATGGTCAGCCCGATGCTATGTTTTGATCCAGCTTCTCCTCCTTTATTATTTTCTTCCTGGGCGCGGAGGCATACAGAAATCAATATCATCACTATCAGAAAAATACTTTTTTTCATAGCAGGAGTTTATCGAGTAGATAGGGCACTATAAACATAACCAAAGACTATGGCAGGACAGAGTTGAGCTATTTGACGATATCAAATACAGGAAAAATCAGTACAGATCATTTGCAATAAATAAATCCAGGACAGTTGTTTTGCAACATCTAAAAATAAAGACAAAGGTTAAATTCAGTTTTTAGCTGATTGAATTCCTTAAATCTATTACAAATTTATCTAAGATAGGCAGTATCTTAGCGTACCATTCACGTCAGTTCTCATTGAGCAAATAGTTGGTTCAGCCCTTTGTAAAAGAGTATCGCTAAAACAGAAAATAAAAAGTCCTGTTGATGCATTCAACCATTATCACTGCAAAACTTCAGTGATCCTGCGTAATTGGAAAATTCTCTTTTAGTAGCATTCATATGGCGCATTATCGCCTTATTTCCTATCCGCATCAGAGATCAGGCAAACTGTACGAGCTGTCCGGCAATGCTGGTTATTTAACAGGATGAGGACGAATATCAATTTGTTTCGTTGGTTGGTTTTAATAGTTCGACAAGCAACACCGCATGTGCGGTGTTGCATTTTTTCAGCCCAGATTTTCATTACTGCAGAATCTTCATCTACCCGTGCTGAAAGACTTTTTACAGCTCAAAAAGTAATCTGTCTGTGCTTCAAAACTCGCCTATATCCTGTTACTAAGCTAACTCGTGAGTTTAATTTGTTTTCACGTTTTTACCTGTTACAAAAATGATTCAGCTGAAAATATATACTGCAAAAAGATCGGGTACGTTTTTGGAAATTGATTGAGTCATTTCCGCATTAGGTACGATACTGGTCTATTTTGTCATCTTCTGCAAATAACTTACAGGTATAACCGAAAAATGCGGAATACTCCGCACATGCCCGATTTTACGTCAACTTTAGAGATTAATTCGCTCCTGTTAAACCTTAGCACAATCCCGTATAATGGTTTAAAATAAAAGTTTACATTAGTTTTTATTTCGTTTAAGATAAGAAAGATTTAAGCTTTGATTTGTTGAGATGCATCTTAGTTGAATTATGAAGCCGGCGATCTCCTCCCTGTGAATTCATAACATTTTCTCTGATTGGTGAATCATCTTTTCAAACAATATTATTATTCACAAAAGAGCAGTTATGAAACGTTTATTTTCCACTCAAACAATCCGTGGATTCTGTATTTATGTTCTGTGCATGGCAGTCATATCCTCGTGCAAACAGAATGCAGGAACAAGCACAGCAGCTTCTGCGGAACAAACATCTACGCCTGGCTTCAAAGGCACCATGGAACTGGATGTACGTGATTCCAAAGCCGACTGGGAACCTTTCATTCCTAAAAAAGCACCGGACAGTGCACCCAATTTCCTGGTGATCCTGTATGATGACACGGGTCTCGCTGCATGGTCACCATATGGCGGCCGCATCAATATGCCAACCATGGATGCATTGGCTGCAGGTGGTCTGACCTACACGCAGTGGCACACAGTAGCCCTCTGTTCACCAACACGCTCAACGTTATTGACAGGAAGAAACCATACACTGAATGGAATGGCTGCGATCACAGAAGGATCGAACGGTTTCCCAGGTTCAAGCGGAAGAATTCCATTGGAAAGTACCACACTGGCAAATATTCTGAAAGACAACGGTTGGAGTACATTCTGGCTGGGCAAAAACCATAATGTTCCGGAGCAGGATGTGTCATCTGGTGCCGGTCGTACACAATGGCCATTGGCGCAGGGCTTTGAAAGATTTTACGGGTTTATCGGTGGTGAAACAAACCAGTGGTTTCCTGATTTGACGGAAGATAACAGGTTCACAGAACAACCTTACGGACCAGACAAAGGATATCATTTGTCAAAAGATCTTGCGGACCAGGCGATTTCTATGATCCGTAACCAGAAATCAGCAAATCCATCCAAGCCCTGGTACATGTCATTTAATCCGGGTGCGAATCATGCTCCTCATCATGCACCTGCAGACTATATCGCGAAGTACAAGGGAAAATTTGATGACGGTTATGAAGCTTACCGCGAATGGGTGTTGGGACGAATGAAAGAGAAAGGTATCGTACCAAAGGATACCAGACTTACTCCGATCAATCCGCTTCCTAATGATGTGGCTAACCATGCAGATGATGTGCGTCCCTGGAATACATTAAGTGACCAGGAGAAAAAATTGTTTGCACACATGGCGGAAGTATATGCAGGATTTTCAGAATACACAGATGCGCAGGTGGGAAGACTTCTTGACTATCTGAAACAAACGGATCAGTTTGACAATACAGTAATATTTTATTGTGCTGATAATGGTGCTTCGGGAGAAGGAAGCCCGAGTGGTTCTGTAAATGAAAACAAATTCTTCAACGGATATCCTGATGCCATTGAAGAAAATATGAAATACTTCAATGTACTCGGAAGCCCGGAAACTTATAATCACTATCCCACTGGTTGGGCGGTTGCTTTCTCTACTCCTTTTCAGATGTTTAAAAGATATGCCCAGTTTGCAGGCGGTACTGCAGATCCCCTCGTGATCAGCTGGCCAAGGGGAATAAAGTCGAAAGGCGAAATAAGAAATCAGTATCATCATTCTGTGGATATTGTTCCGACCATTCTTGAAATAGCCGGTTTACAAATGCCAGAAGTTTATCATGGCGTAAAACAGTATCCTTTATCAGGAGTTTCCATGTTTTATACTTTTGATGCAAAACCGGATGATTCAACCCGGAAGCATGTACAGTTTTATGCAATGCTGGGAACACGCGGTATCTGGAAAGAGGGATGGAAAGCCGCTGCGTTACATGCGCCTCTAACCGGCAAAGGACATTTTGACCAGGATAAATGGGAACTGTATCATGTTGCGGTGGACAGATCGGAATCTGAAAATCTTGCAGATAAATATCCCGAGAAAGTAAAAGAACTTCAGGCGTTGTGGCTTGAAGAAGCAAAGAAAAATAATGCACTTCCGATAGATGATCGTACTGCCGTCGAATTGCTTACCATTGAAAGACCTGCAGAAGAAAAACCCAGGGACAGATACCTGTATTATCCCGGTACTGCTCCGGTCCCTGAAGGCGTTGCAGCAAATGTCCGCGGACAGTCTTATAAAATCCTGGCCAATGTGGAGCTGAGTTCACCCAATGCTTCCGGGGTAATATTTGCGCACGGATCAAGATTTGGAGGACACTCGTTATTTATCAAGGATCATAAATTATACTACGTGTATAATTTCCTGGGTATAAAACCAGAGTATGTATTCATATCAAAGCCACTGAAACCTGGCAAGTATACTTTTGGTATTGAGTTTACAAAAGACTCTACAGGAAAATACGGTGAGTCAATCGGAACACTGAAGCTCTATGTAAATGACCAGGTGGTTGCACAGGGACCGATGAAAACACAATCCGGAAAATTCACTCTATCGGGTGACGGACTCTGCGTGGGTTATGATAGTGGTGATGCCGTGAGTAGTCTGTACAAAACGCCGGGCACTTTTACGGGGGGAAAAATCCAGGTAGTGGGTGTTACAGTAGAAAAAGCCGGTTATAAAGATCTTGAAGCCGAAGCGCGCAGAGCGTTGATGGCGAATTAGACCAGACCTGCCAGGTCTGATCTAAAAACAGGCTGTCCATTTGCATGGCAGCCTGTTTCTTTACTGTGATTCGATGATTTCTTTAATTAATTTATTCTCTTCTACGTTTGCTATCTCATACCCATTCTTTCCACCTTCCTGCACCGCCATCTGAAATATGTTCAACAAATGTTCCTGCTGTCGGCGGTGAAACAGTATATCGTTTTGAAGTTTTCATATAGAAAGCCGCTTCCAGTTGTTTTGCAGTTCTGCAGCAGCGTAATGTGTAAGCATCTGCGTCAGCAAAAAAGTGACAATACTTATCATTTTTTGTTGTTAATCCGGAGAACTATGTTTTTGATTACAACGGGGCTAAGAATCAGGGGATGGGCCAGTAATAATTCTTCAAATAAAAATGTTTGGTACACCTGGGATGGTGTTCCGACCGGGTGAAGAGCAAATCGGATCTATAGGTTTAAAAAATCCTGTAAGGTCTATAATTCCCATCCCACCGTAAACTGAAATACATAGTCAAAATCCTTACCTGCTACCGCGGGGCGATTATCAAAGTTGACCGTGGTGCCGAATTTCACATAGAAATCCTCCCAGAATTCATATTTCGCATCAAACTGAAAGTCAGAACGCCATCTGCCGGATTCTGTGAGAGAACGATAAATGTAAATATTGGTAAGCAGTGACAGGTCGCCTATATCAAAGAGGTTTAATTCGCTGGCGATGTACACTTCCATACTATTTCGTGACTGCGTTTCGTTGGTGAAGGATTCATTATTGTATGAGAAGCCTGCGCCCGCTCCAAAATATGTTTTGTTGCTGTGCACAAAGAATTTTCCTCCACCAAGTTTGGCTGTAGTCCGGAGGTTTAATGCCTGTTCTGTATTCGAAAGAAAGCTTACTGATGAAGCGAGATACCAATCATGTTGCAGAAAGTATTTATAATTGATTGCAGCATCCGTTCTGTTAGTTGAAGCGACACTATCCTGGCTTGATTTCAAACCATTGTAACTAACATTGAGCTGCCATCGGTCTGCCAGATATCCAACCCCGCTTCTTATTGAGAATTGCCGAAGATTGTTTGCTTTAGTAATACTGAGGCCCACATCAATATACGCTGATAAGCGACTCCAGAATTTTGACTTCAATCCCTTGAGATAAACG
This sequence comes from Pollutibacter soli, assembly GCA_029269725.1. Lineage (GTDB taxonomy): Bacteria > Bacteroidota > Bacteroidia > Chitinophagales > Chitinophagaceae > Pollutibacter > Pollutibacter soli. The sequence continues at coordinate 842,542 of JARJHS010000002.1, forward strand.
ATATCATCAAGTTTTACATCCAGATCGTTAATGCCTGAATCTGAAATCCGGACTGTATTTCTTTCAGGCAGAGAAGCCAATGTTCCGTTAATACGCCTGCCATCATGTAGTGTCATCAGTAAACGTGTCCGCGAATACAATTGCGCAATTTCATTCCATTTGATAGTAAAGTCATTTTTTGAATATGGTGTTTCGATGGTCAAAACCCCATTGTTCAAGGCTTTGATTTCCCCGACCATTGTATTGCCATTATTGAAAATAATGGAGTCCTTCTGGCTGTAGCAGATGCCTGGCATAAATACAATTGCAAATCCAAGAAGAACTAAAGGTTTGCGCCTGGCCCGTTTTTCAGTTAGAATTTTCGAAACATTCATTCTGGAAAATTTTGAAGTTCAAAAAAGCGAATCGAATTAGGGCACGAATAAAAAGATCTGTTACAACCCAAAACCTTCCATGAAAATTTTCCAATTACTTAGCAGAAATACCAGTCGTTATCCCTGTTCAGTCATTTGAAATTGTATGTTAATCAGTAACTCCACCAACTTATTAAGGTGTGTCCAAAAGGTTATCAGGTATATCCAAGTTCGTCTTAAAAATATGATTTTCAAAATGAAAGATTCTATTTGGGAATATCCGGAGAAAGGGGGTTTGATTTTGCCGGGATGCAACTGCACCTTACCTGGCATGGAAGTATAATATCAAATGATCATTGAGTGAAGTCAATTTATTTTCACCAAAACGGTCAGTTGTCAACTTCCCTGATTGTTTTCCTGCCATCATTTTTTCTGACTTCGTATTTCAGTTTAAAGCTACTCAGGTCTGGCGCGTGCTGTCTTTTGCGTTTCAATTCATACCCGTATATGGCTTTTCCAATTGCATTAAACCAGGGCAACGCGATTGTTTCGTATTCGTACCTGTCGTCGTTCATGATACCATCCTTATTAACATAGATGGTGGCAGTAATCATGTATTCAATCTTATTTTCAAAATCCGCTACATAGGAAACATCCGTCATGCAGCCATATGCCCAGCCAACTTTGTTAAACACCCTGATATTTAATGGAATTGTTCTGCCGGAATTTGTGAAATAAAATTTTACGTAGCTGTCATAATAGTGTGAGGAATCATATTTGGGATAATTGGTTTCGGAAGGATATTGCGAGAGATATTGATAAAGAAACTGATAGTCTGCAGGGGTAAGTCTGAACCTTTTTTCCATTGGCACTGAAGAAGGAAACATAACAGACTGCAGCAATTGTTGCAGGTCTTCCACCGGGAGGTTATTGTGTGTGGTAAAATCCATGGGTTCAGGAATGAGTTTACCTTCGCGATCAATGTACGCGCGTCCCATTTTATGGACGTTACTGAAATCAAATGAATCAGTATTGCGGGCCATGGGTTGCAGAATACGTTCCTTTGTTTTTGGATTGGTAATGTATATCGGGTTAGTATACCTGTTTTCTTCTGGTGTCATACGTACAAAACGACGCGTAATTCTTGTTTCAGGATAACCCATAGAATGTAATCTGCGATTGATGCTTTGCTGACCAATAAATTCATACAATCGGTTGTATGCTTCATTATCACTAACCAGTAATACCTTTCGGATATATTGAGCGATAGAAGGCAAACCTGTTTCAGAAGTTGAATCGGTGTATTCCCTGGTCTGTGCATTATAGCCGCTATCATATTGCAATATCGAATTCATGTCTGCCCATGGTGGATTCATTTCATTCAGTTTTTCAAGTGCAAGAAATGCCAGCGGCATTTTTACTGTGGAAGCCGGATTGAAATATCTTTTGCTGTCGACATGGTAATAATAGTTTTTGAAGGAGGGCCGGTTTCTTCTGTCGCGATCAATTTTTGTATAAATGATCTGAAAATTAAAACTATCCGGACTGGCCATCACCAGTTTCAGGATAGAGTCATTTTGTTTTTTTAACAGATCAACGAGGAAGCCATCAGTCTTGGGTTGTGCGAAAAGTTGAAATGAAAATAGCTGGACTATCAGCAACAGGAAAGGTTTTCTCATGCAGCTAAAGATAGCGGATATTTTGCTGTGAAAAGGTTGGGCCGTGCGTGTCGCGAAATGGCAGAGACAACACATGCGTTGTCTCTGCCATTTTGCCAATCTGCTGGGCATCGAAATAATTCAAATAATTTTTATTCCTCTGATGTCTTCAACTTTGCCATTACCGGATATGCATTTTTTGTGATGATAGATTTACCGGTGAGATCCTGCGTACTTTTTATTTCGACAAGACCACTGTCAGTGATTCCGGACTGTACATGGATCAACCGAAAGGTAGTACTGTCTTCCTGTTCAAGGACGTATTCGTCGGAACCAAACCGAACCACTGCTTCCTCAGGAACTGCCACTACTTCAGCATCGGTTATACTTATACGTGCTTTGAGAAACATGCCCGGCAGCAATTGTTTTGGTTGTACTTCGAAGTGACAATGTACTAACGTACCCCTGCTTTCATCTACATTTTTTGAAACAAGAAGTACTTCGCAGGGATACTCTTCATCCGGATTGTCTACAAAAGAAACCATAACCCTCTGGCCGGGTTTTACTTTTGAGACATCCTTTTCGAATACCGTCAATGCCGCATGTATATCTGCCGGATTGATCAACTCAAATAACACATCAGTAGCATTGATAAACTTTCCAATATTTACATTCACTTTAGCAACAAAACCATTGATTGGTGAATGTACAGCAACACTCCGCGAAATATTCTGATCAGTCAGGTTGGAAGGATTGATTCCAACCAATCTTAATTTTTCTTCAAAGCCACGAAGCAATATTTTCTGCCCTTCGAATTCTGACTTTGTTTTCTGATATACTTTATCCGCGTTCACCTGGTTGTCGTGCAGCAGTTGTTGTCTTTTAAATTCAGTTTCCAGGAAAGCCAGGTTATTTCTTGTTACCAGGTAATCCTGCTGTAACTGGATCAATGCCTGATCTTCCACGATCGCAATCACCTCTCCTTTACTTACATGCATTCCCGGAATCAGTTTTGTGCTTTTCAAATAACCTCCTAAAGGAAAACTGACAGATACAATATTTTGCGGAGGTACATCGACTGTACCATTCACGACCAGTTCGCTTTTCAGTTTGTGTTTTGTTACAACGCCAGTTTCAATTCCAGCCTTGCTGATTTGCTCCGGACTCATACTAACGCGGTCGGTTACTGTTTCTTTTTTCTGTTCTGTTTCCTGTGGTTTATTTTTACAACTGCCGGATACCAGGATAACAATGAGTATTATTAACGTGCGCATGATTTTCTATTTTCCGGTGAGGTATTCCAGTTCAATGACAGTTTCATTGTACTGTTGGATGATATTGATATATTGTAATTGAATCTGAACAGCATTGTTCATGAGAACGGTCCATTCAAGATAACTGATCTCTCCATGTCTGTAAGCCAGGTCTGCTTGTTTTATCATAAGAGCGGCCTGTGTCAATCCTGATTTCTCATAATAATCGATACTCTGCTGATGTTTGAGCAGCTCGGTATGAAGTCGTTTAAACCTGTTGCTGATCTGCAGTTCAGTCGTCATAGTATTGATCCGTGCAACTTCTTCATTGATTTGCCCTGCCCGCACTTTTGCCTTCGTTGTTTTATTAAAAATCGGGATGGCTGCGGAAAGATTGACAATATGAAAGCGGTCGCCCGCGGTGAAATACTTCTGTGTAACACCATCCAGGCTCTGGTAGCCGACAATTGATTGGTTACTATAGCCGACAGTAAAGTCAGGCAACAATTTAGATTTCTCGGTTTCTGTTTGCGCTGATGCCGATTGCTGAAGCAGACGACTATAGGCCAGTTGCGGATGTTCCGTTGTTTGAGCACTATCAGGCAAAATAGGTGTTTTTCGTTTTAGTGATTCATAAACCGGTAATATCAGACTTTCTGAATTCAGCAACAATTGCAGTTGCTGCTGCGTGATGAGCAGGTCAGCGTCTGATTGTTGCTGCAATAATTTTAATTGCTGCAATTGCGCTTCAGCTGTTGTCTTTTCGAGAAGACTGGTTTCACCGGCCTGCAAACGGATTGTTGCTGCCTGCAGGAAACGCTCATAAACAGAATCAAGGTAAATCAGTCTTTTTCTCCTTTCCTGTAATGCTGCGAGTTGGTAAAAAATAATCTTTACTTCCTTTTGAAGCTCTGCCGTGCGCCAGGCAACCAGCCCGATTTGCGCAGTTCCTTCAGCTTCGTACAGTGCGCGTTGACGTTTGTATACCGGCGGAAGACTTAGTGTCTGGCCAATAAAAAAACGCGTATCATTTTTTGCACTGTTGATATTGCCAAACTCTCCGCCTACAACCGTTTTCGACGGATCAAATACATCTTTCCGGAGCGCATTCCAGTATTCAGTCTGTTTTTTCAAACCCTGTACAGTAAGGTTTTGTTGTTCTGCAGTTTTCGTCATTTCCTCAAGTGACATAGAAGTTTGTGCATTTAAGGAGTTGCTTAAAAAAGCCGTCAACACAAAAACAATTGCAATGCCGGCTTTGCCATTTGAACGTCGTTTTCTTTCGGCCCAGGTGTATAAAACTGGCAGAACAATCAGTGTTAACAATGTCGCTGTAACTAATCCGCCGATTACTACAGTGGCTAATGGCCTTTGCACTTCTGCACCGGAACCATTGCTAACAGCCATCGGTATAAATCCAAGCGCAGCAACAGCTGCCGTCATCAGAACCGGACGCAGGCGAATACCCGTTCCTTCGAGGATAATTTGTTTTGTATCAGTGAGTCCTTCCTGTTTGAGTCGGTTGAACTCAGTGATCAGTACAATTCCGTTTAATACAGCAACTCCAAACAACGCGATGAATCCAACGCCTGCTGAAATACTGAATGGCATGTCTCTCACCCAAAGCGCAAGAACACCTCCGATGGCTGAAAGAGGAATAGCCGAAAAAATCAGGATACCATATTTTAAAGATCCAAAGGCAAAATAAAGCATGAGCAGGATCAGGAGCAATGCTGCAGGTACGGCGATGGATAACCGCGATTTTGCTTCTACCATATTTTCAAATTGGCCACCGTATTTTACGAAATAACCTGACGGAAGTTGTATGTGTTGATCAACCCGGTCGCGCAATTCTCCTACAACAGATTCAATATCTCTGCCGCGAACATTAAAGCCAACAATGATTCGACGTTGTGCATTTTCTCTTTGTATCTGGTTAGGTCCCTGTTTTATCTGTACATCTGCCACCTGGTACAATGGAATCTGTTGGCCTTGTGGGGTGGGGATGAGCAATTGTCTTACATCTGTGAGGTCGTTGCGCAGATTTTCGTTCAAACGGACTACAAGTTCAAAGCGGCGCTCTTTTTCATAAATGAGTCCTGCAGGTGCGCCGGCAAACGCGGTACGAATCACCTGGTTGATATCGGCGATATTCAATTGATAAAGTGCAATGGCATCGCGACGATAGGTTACAACGATTTGCGGCAATCCTGTAATGGTTTCAATGTAGATGTCCTTGGCGCCCGATACCTGTTGTACTATTTTCCCCAGTTTGTTTGCATAAGTGGCGAGGCTATCCAGGTCATCCCCAAAAATTTTGCAGACGATATCCTGTCTGGCTCCCGATATCAGTTCATTAAACCTCATCTGTACAGGGAACTGAAACCCGCTGCTCATGCCTGGTATCACTTCCAGTGCACGACTCATTTTATTGGCCAGTTCATCAGAACTCTTTGCAGTTGTCCATTCACTTTTTGGCTTCAGTGAGATCATGATATCTGTCATTTCAATGGGCATGGGATCAGTAGGGATTTCACTGGCACCTATACGGGTCACAATCTTTTCCACTTCAGGAAAATTGGCCTCGAGTACCGCAACCGCTTTTTGTGTTGTCTTAATGGTTTCAGTAAGCGAGCTACCTGTAATCAATCTCGTATCAACCGCAAAATCTCCTTCTTCCAGCTCAGGAATGAATTCACCGCCAAGTGTTGACATGATCCAAAGCGCAAAGCCAAACAGAGCAATCGATACAGACACAACTGTTTTCGGAAATCCTAAAGCCTTATTTAGAATGATGCGATACCTGCGTTGCAGAAATTTGATACCCCTGTCTGCAAATGAATCTTTATGATTGACTTTTTTACTTAGGAAGAGTGACGAGACCATCGGCACATAGGTTAATGAAAGCAGAAAAGCACCTACCAAAGCGAAGGATACCGTCTGCGCCATTGGCTTAAACATTTTCCCTTCGATACCGGTGAGTGTAAGAATGGGCAGATAAACAATTAGAATAATTGCCTGCCCGAAAACAGCTGAGTTCATCATTCTGCCCGCCTCTGACTGGACTTCTGAATCCATTTGCAGCTGAGTAAGTCGGTTTTCTCTGCCATTAATCGTATTATTATTCGATATTCGATGAAGCACAGCTTCAACAATAATCACTGCACCGTCAACTATCAAACCAAAATCCAGAGCGCCAAGGCTCATTAAATTTCCGGATACACCGAAGAAATTCATCATGATAATTGCGAAAAGCATCGACAGCGGAATCACAGATGCAACAATTAATCCTGCCCGAAGATTTCCAAGAAAAATCACGAGTACAAAAATCACAATAAGGGCGCCTTCCAGCAGATTCTTTTTCACGGTGCCGATAGCGTTATTGACCATTTTTGTGCGATCGTAAAATGTTTCCAGTATCACACCTTCAGGAAGTGTTTTGCGGATCTGCTCGATCCTGTCTTTCACTCTGGTAATTACCTCCGATGCATTTGCGCCTTTTAACATCAACACTACGGCACCGGCTACTTCTCCCTTATCCCTGAACGTTAGTGCACCATAGCGGATCGCGTGACCTAATCTTACTTCCGCAACATCACGGATATATACCGGAATTCCGGAAGGAGAATATCGCACAACTATTTTTTCGATATCTGCAATGGATGCTGCAAGACCTTCCGTTCTGATGAACAACGCCGTTGGTCCCTTTTCAATATATGCGCCACCGCTGTTCTGGTTGTTTTTTTCGAGCGCATTAAAAACATCAGCAACAGTCACATTCATTCCCTTTAACCTGTCGGGAATAATGGCAACTTCATACTGTTTCAGATAGCCACCGAAGCTGCTCACATCAGCAATACCAGGTGTACCCAATAGTTGACGCCGTACGATCCAGTCCTGTATGGATCTGAGTTCTGCCAGGTCAAATTTTGCTTCATAGCCTTTGGCTGGACGTAAAACGTACTGATAGATTTCGCCCAGACCGGTGGTGGCAGGTCCGAGTTCAGGCAGTCCTGCTTCGGCGGGAATCTGTTCCCTTGCCATGGATAGTCGCTCGCTCACCTGTTGTCGTGCCCAGTAAATGTCAATGTCATCATCAAACGCAATGGTAAGCACGGATAAACCGAAACGGGATATCGATCGCATTTCCTTGATACCAGGAATATTGCTCGAAGCCTGTTCCAGAGGGAAAGTGATGAGTCGTTCTACTTCCGGAGCTGCTAGCGATGGTGATACAGTAATTACCTGGACCTGGTTGCTGGTGATATCGGGAAGGGCATCGATAGGGAGTCTGAACAATTCAATAACTCCATAAATCAAAAGTCCCAGTGTAAATACACCAACGATCAGCTTGTTCCTTACGGAAAAGCGAATAATCGCATTTAACATGAGAAAATGTTTTAAACCTGAAAAATGAAATCAGTGTGCAGGAAAAATGGATCAGGCAATACGGGGCGGCTGAAAAATATCATATCCTTTTTCGAAAGAAGGATTATCATCATTAAAAGAAAAGAACTGCTGTTGTGGGGCAGAAATCTCCGGCAATTCCATCTGCATGGGCTCGATACTGGTCTGGGAGATGCTCATCAGGTTGGAGTCGATCGCCCTGAACGGCAATTGCTGATCCTGTTGAAAATCATCTGTTGGTTGAATGGGCCTGATATAGTGTATCCGGAGAAATTCAACCACCGTCATCTCAGGATTTACCAGCAGGTGTTTCTGAAAATGATTCACCAGGTATGGCATGCGCAGCAACTGGTGGCCCTCTCCATAAGAAAGGAGATAGATGCAGAAGAATAATATGCCCAGTGCTTTTTTCAGATTTACGAAATTAGGAAAAAGGTTTTCCATGCACTAAAAAAAGTGAGGGCAAATGATTGCCTGGGGTTATGAACCATCCGTCCGGATTTTAAAACAATTTGAAAATGCAGAATATCAGGCCCGAATCAACCCCACACGGTTGCTATCTTCTGACCATTCCCGCACTTCATACAATTATTTCTTACCCGTCATTCCTTTCTTCAATTCTTCCACCTTACATAAATAAAAAGCCCCCAGCTTTTTGCAGGGGGCCTTAATATTCCTGAACCATCCATGTTTAAAGTCTTACAAACTTCTCCTGCACTACCGTTTCCGTACGACCCGTACCCAGGATAAGTGTATTGCCTTCAAAATAATATTCAATCGTATAATCGATCGTCTGCGTGTTTGGTGGATCTGAAGCAATGATCTTCAGTTGGTTGTCTGCAAGTATCTCATACTTACCCTCGAGGATATAATTCGGTTGCCCGGCAGGTTTACGATAATAATTACCTTCTTCTGTGAACCTTACAACTACATCTTCATCAATTGTTTTCCAGGACAAAGGACCGCCCCAGTATTCGTTGCTGTTGATTTCTTTCATCTTCCAGGTGCCTGCCAAACCAATCTGCTTTGCAGAAAATTGATTGGTTTTCCTGCATGCTCCCACCAGGCTCCAACTCAAAATCAATACTGCTAAAAACCCTTTCATAACGGGACATTTCGGATGTTGACATGAATGATACTGCTTCCGTTGCACCAATCCTTATAAATCATCGCTTTCGGGTTATTTTTGAACATAAATTTTCAGGTATGTCTGCAGATGATAAACTTGACCGCGTCGTGGAGGCACGGATGAAATTAAAGGCCCGGTTTGAGGAGAAGATGAAGAATACTCCGTCAGTTGCAGATGGAAAGCCGATGGGACGGGGACCGTTGAACCGTCATGGAATGCCGGTTACGCCTGTGGGTCAGACCCTTACAAAAAAATGGCCGGTACTGGATCTAGGTATACAACCCGATATTCCGCTGGATCAATGGCTGTTGATTGTGGACGGCGCGGTTCAGAATCCACTTGAACTCACCTGGGATGATTTTATGGCCCTTCCACAAACTGATGATGTATCCGATTTTCATTGTGTGACCACATGGTCCAGATTGGATATTCCATGGCAGGGAGTAAGGTTTATGGATATTGCTGCACTCGCCATGCCCACAGACGACGCAACGCATATCATGTGTTACGGATATGATGATTATTCTACCAACCTTTCTCTCGAAGAGGCTTTGAAACCAGATGTGTTACTCGTACATCACGCCGACGGGCAACCGCTACCGAAGGAACATGGAGGTCCTGTTCGAATGATCACGCCACAGCTATATGCATGGAAGGGATCAAAATGGATTAAAAGAATTGAGTTTCTCCGATATAACATTCCCGGTTTCTGGGAAGAACGAGGTTATTCGAATACGGCGTATCCGTGGAGGAATGACCGATATTCCTAAGGACGAAGGCTGAATAAGTTATAAGTGTTAGGTGGTAAGTTAACCTGGGCTGAAACCGGTAACCGAATTCACCTCTGGTTGTGATAGCTGGTTCACTCATGCTCCTGAAAGAGCATACGGTTTGTAGCCTCCTGCATGCAAGAGATTGGCATTTAGTGTAGACAACACATGCATTGTATATACCAGATGCTGAATAATACGAAACCGCTATCTTGCTGCCTGAAAAAAATCAAACCGTATTATTTCAATCAAACAACCATTCCAACAAAAGCCGCATGAAGAAAAAATCTTTTTTATTGATAGCAGCAATGATGTCTTTCCTGAACATTGTTTCTGCGCAGAATACAAGATGGACAGAAGCAAAAGCAAAAGAATGGTATGCTCAACAGGGCTGGCTTCGTGGTTGTAATTTTCAGCCAAGTACTGCAATAAATCAGCTGGAAATGTTCCAGGCGGAAACATTCGATACCGCAACCATAAATAAAGAGCTGGGCTGGGCCCAAAACCTGGGCTTTAATGTTATGCGCGTTTACCTGCATCATTTATTATGGACATCGGATAAAGAAGGGTTTAAGAAAAGGTTGAACACCTATCTTACAATTTCCACAAATCACAAAATAAAAACGCTGTTTGTGTTCTTTGATGATTGCTGGAACGATACCGCCTGGGTGGGTACACAACCCGCACCTAAACCCGGAGTTCATAATTCAGGTTGGGTACGGGATCCGGGTACCATGCTTTACAGATATCCCGACACGTTGAAGGCACTGGAAGCATATGTGAAGGACATTTTGAGTACGTTTAAAAACGACAAGCGAATCTTGATGTGGGATCTGTATAATGAACCCGGTAACAGCGGACAATTCCAGAAAAGTTTACCCCTGCTTAAAAAAGTATTTCAATGGGCAAGAGAAGTAGGACCCTCACAGCCAGTGACGGCGGGAGTTTGGTCAGACGGACCCAATTTCAAAGAGCTTAACATCTTCCAACTGGAAAATTCAGACATTATAACCTATCATAATTATTCATACATAGACAATCATAAATACAATATAGATACACTAAGAAAATATGGCCGACCATTAATTTGCACTGAGTATATGGCAAGGCGAAATGGAAGCCTTTTCCAGGTGATAACGCCCCTGCTGAAAAAGGAGAATGTCGGGGCCATCAACTGGGGATTTGTCAGTGGAAAAACAAACACCATTTTCGCCTGGGATACGCCAATAAAAGATGGAAAGGAACCGACACTTTGGTTTCATGATATCTACAGAAAAGACGGCACCGCATTCAGCGAATATGAAGTAGAGTTTCTAAAGCAATTATTACACTGAGAATTTATAATCAGGAAAGCAACGGTTGTTTTGTCGGCAGATTAAACATGGACTGCTGATTAAGTATTCTTTCGTCAGAATTTGATAGATGCAAATATTTCCCGCAGATGCGCGCGGACATCAGCACGACTCTTTTCAGCGAAAATCAGCGTGCCTTTTAATCTGCGTAATCAACGGGAACCTTTGAGGTCTCCGCATTTTCCCGCAGATCAGCGCAGATCGAATACACGCAGATGTGCGCAGATATCAGCACGACTCTTTTCAGCGAAAATCATCATGCCTTTTAATCTGCGTAATCAGCGGGAACTTTTGAAGTCTCCGGATTTTCCCGCAGATCAGCGCAGATTGAATACACGCAGATGTGCGCAGACATCAGCACGACTCTTTCAGCGAAAATCAGCGTGCCTTTTAATCTGCGTAATCAGCGGGAACCTTTGAAGTATGCACATTTTCCCGCAGATCAGCGCAGATTGAATACACGCAGATGTGCGCAGATATCAACTGATTGTGTTCAACGAAAATCATCATGCCTTTTAATCTGCGTAATCAGCGGGAACCTTTGAAGTCTCCGGATTTTCCCGCAGATCAGCACAGATCGAATACACGCAGATGTGCGCAGATATCAGCACGACTCTTTCAGCGAAAATCATCGTGCCTTTTAATCTGCGTAATCAGCGGGAACCTTTGAGGTCTCCGCATTTTCCCGCAGATCAGCGCAGATCGAATACACGCAGATGCGCGCAGACATCAGCACGACTCTTTTCAGCGAAAATCAGCGTGCCTTTTAATCTGCGTAATCAGCGGGAACCTTTTAAGTATGCGCATTTTCCCGCAGATCAGCGCAGATTGAATACACGCAGATGTGCGCAGATATCAACTGATTGTGTTCAACGAAAATCATAATGCCTTTTAATCTGCGTAATCAGCGGGAGCCTTTGAAGTATCCGCATTTTCCCGCAGATCAACGCAGATTGAATACACGCAGATGCGCGCAGACATCAGCACGACTCTTTTCAGCGAAAATCAGCGGGAAAAATGAGATAATACAAATAAAAAAAGGTGGCCATGACCACCTTTATTATTTTAAATTTCGTCAACCTTTCTCAATCGCGAAGACTAACGTTTAACGTTATACGTAAAACGTTAAACCAACATAATTACCGGATTCTCAAGGTACTTCTTCACTGTCTGTAAGAAAGCCGCACCAACAGCACCATCAACAGAGCGGTGATCGCAACTGAGGGTGACTTTCATCACATTGGTAACATCAAATCCGGTTCCCTTTTTCACCACCACTTCCTTGATTCTTCCAACAGCAAGGATAGCGCTATCCGGAGGATTGATGATTGCAGTGAACTCATCAATATCCATCATGCCCAGGTTAGAAATCGTGAAAGTGTTTCCACTGAATTCGTTGGGTTGTATTTTTTTGTTGCGCGCTTTATCGTATAGATCTTTTGCTTCTGCTGCGATTTGTGAGAGGCTTTTCTGATCAGCAAAACGAATCACAGGGACAATCAAACCTTCCGGTAATGCAATTGCACTGCCTACATGAATATGCTGATAAGTTCTTACAAAATCACCCATCCAGCTGCTGTTCACCGCTGGATGCTGACGCAGAGCCATCGCGCAGGCTTTAATCGTGAGATCCTGGAAAGAAATTTTCACCGGGCTCACTTCATTCCATTGTTTTCTTGCCGCCATCGCATTGTCCATGTTAATTTCCATGGTCAGGAAGAAATGCGGCGCCGAATACATGCTCTCGCTCAGGCGTTTGGCAATAACTTTTCGCATCTGCGAATTCTGGGTATCTGTGTATCCTTCTTTTCCGCCTGGTGCGAACGCAGGAACTGCTGCAGTTTTTGCAGCAGGTGCTGCAGATGCTGCTGCCGGTTTTGCAGAAGGAACGAAACTATCGACATCACGTTTGATTATTCTTCCGCCGTCACCGGTTCCCTGTACCTGTTTAATATCGATACCTTTTTCTTCGGCAAGTCTTTTTGCAAGAGGAGAAGCTTTCAATCTGCCATTTTCAGAAGCATTGTCTGATTCATGTGAACCCGTTTCTTCGGCAGGCTTCGATTCAGCTTTAGCTTCGGGTGCGGCCTCCTCAGCTTTTGCATCACTACCACCAGGCTGATCCAGTGAATTGAGTAATCCACTGATATCAGTACCTTCTTTACCTACAATGGCAATGACGCTGTTTACTTTCGCAGCTTCACCTTCTTTTATACCAACATGCAATAAAGTACCATCAGCATAGCCGACAACTTCCATTGTGGCTTTGTCTGTTTCCACATCAGCCAGGCTATCATCGGCCTTCACTTTATCACCAACTTTCTTATTCCAATGAACAATTTTTCCTTCGGTCATCGTATCGCTCAATAAAGGCATGCGAATAACGGTTACACCTAATTGCTCGGGAGTAACAGAAGGACCTTTTGGTGCGGGAGCGGCAGGTTTTGCAGATGGTTCAGCTGGTTTTGCGGCGGGAGCTTCTTCTTTTTTAGGCGCTGAACCTCCTGAATCACCAGAAAGCAGTTTTTTATAATCCTCACCTTCCTTACCTACAATCGCTATAATATCATTCACTTTCGCCGCATCACCTTCGTTCACGCCCACATACAGCAGTGTTCCGTCAGCATATCCTACCACTTCCATGGTAGCCTTATCTGTTTCAACGTCTGCGAGAACATCGTCACTTTTAACCTTATCACCAACTTTTTTGTTCCACTTCACGATCTTGCCTTCAGTCATCGTATCACTCAGGAGCGGCATTCGTATCACCTCTGCCATATAGAAGCTATCGGTTTAATAGTTTTTAAAATCGATTTGGAAGGTCGAAATTAAGGTAAATTGATCAATTCATCCCTTGAAGGAAAGCGCCTTAAAATCAGTAGTCCAGGTCGAGGTTCAGTCTCTCTTTCAATTCCTGGATCAATGGATAAGCCTGTATCATTTTTAAATACTGTTCACGCGCAGTGAGCGGTCGCTCTACCGGGGTGTCCGGCTCTTCGCTTGCTTTTACGATCACCTGGTAATTGAGTGACCTGTTATTAAAAAACTGTTGAAGATGATTGATCAGCGCCCCACGTTCCTGTTCAATAAATTTCTGCTGGATATTGGTTTCAGTATAGATTTCAAAGCTACTATCACTGGTAATCACCAACTCAGACCTTTTGAAATTATCAGCAGTTGAATGATTTTTGTCTTCGGTAAGTTTCTCAATATACTCCTCCCAGGCTTTTCTCAGATTTTCGCCATCCAGCGGCGTCGTGCTATCCTCTCTTCCCGACTTGTTGGCCATCTTCGCCCTGATCTTCTGAAGTGCGCCCATAGTTGGCCGCTCCTTTTTTTCGGCAGGTGCCTCCGATTCAACCGGTGCATTTTCTTTTTTTGGAAATGCCTGGATAGATTTCACTTCTTTTTCTGTCTCCACAACCAGCCTGGCCTTCATCTCACCTGCCTGCTGAGGCGGAGCCGAATTGGTTTTTGGCGCTGCATCTTTTGTTTGCGCACCGGGTGCTTCCTGGAGTTTCCGAATGCTTACTGCCCGGAACTGATCAATCCTTTTTTTTTTGACAGCGCCTTCGCCTGAACTTTCGATCGTTAATGCCTGCTGCAGATAAGCGAGTCGCACAAGCAATAATTCAATATGCAGCTTCTTGTTTTTCGCCTGTTTGTAACCGATATCAGCATCGTTCAGCATGTTTACTGCACTGATGAGCCATGCGAGTGAAATTTTTGACGCTGATTCCTGGTATTTATCCCTGAAACTTTCCACCACTTCCAGCAATGAGAGTGTTCTTTTATCACGGCAGACCATCAGGTTCCGAAGAAATTCAGAGAATCCTGCGATTACAATTTCGCCATCAAAACCTCTTCTGTTGATTTCATCGAAAAGCAACAAGGCGCCGGCAAGATCCTGCGAATTAAGCATGTCCAGCAACCTGAAATAATATTCTTCATCCAGGATATTCAGGTGCTCGAGTGTATTTGAATAAGTAATTTTTCCGCCGGTAAAACTCACGATCTTATCGAGAATGCTCAGTGCATCACGCATACATCCTTCACTCTTCTGAGCGATTACCTGCAGTGCTGATTTCTCTGCTGAAAGTTCTTCTTTATCTACAATTTCTTCGAGATGCTCGACCGTATCTTCCGTTGTAATCCTTCTGAAATCAAAAATCTGGCAACGCGACAAAATCGTCGGAAGGATCTTGTATTTTTCTGTTGTTGCCAGGATAAAAATTGCATATGGCGGAGGTTCTTCCAGCGTTTTAAGAAACGCATTGAACGCTGCCGCACTCAGCATATGAACCTCGTCAATGATATACACTTTGTATTTACCTGATTGCGGAGCATACCTTACCTGCTCGGTAAGTGTTCGGATATCATCAACAGAGTTATTACTTGCTGCATCCAGTTCGTGGATGTTCAGCGATGTGCCAGCATTGAAAGTGACGCAACTCTGGCACTGATCGCAGGCTTCCCCATCCTCACGCAGATTTTCACAATTGATGGTTTTCGCTAATATGCGGGCACAGGTCGTTTTACCCACACCTCGCGGTCCTGTAAAAAGAAAGGCGTGCGCAAGCTGATTCTGTCTGACAGCATTTTTTAATGTAGTAGTGATGTGCGACTGACCCACCACGGAAGAAAAATTCTGGGGACGGTACTTTCTCGCAGAAACAATGAATTTTTCCATAAAGCGGCAAATTAAGAAAATTTGGCAACTGGAAACGGGTATCGGCTAACTTGTAAGCCCTATCTTGTAATTGCTGAACGCCAAAACAATCCAAACGATTATGCCTGAATATGTTTTGTCATTTGACCAGGGAACGACCAGTTCCAGAGCAATCCTCTTCGATTCTTCAGGAGCCATTGCAGATGTTGCCCAGAAAGAGTTTACGCAGATATTTCCTCAACCCGGGTGGGTGGAACATGATCCGATGGAAATCTGGGCCACACAATTGGGTGTTGCTGCTGAAGTGATTTCAAGGAAGGGAATCAGTATAAAGAATATACATACGATCGGAATAACCAATCAGCGTGAAACAACCATCGTCTGGGATCGTGTCTCAGGCGAGCCGGTGTACAATGCAATCGTCTGGCAGGATCGTCGTACCGCTGATTATTGTGATCAGCTGAAAAACGATGGCCTGGCGAAAATGATCGGGGAAAAAACCGGATTGGTAATCGATGCTTATTTTTCCGCAACCAAGCTGAAATGGATACTGGATAATATTCCTGGCGCACGAGCAAAAGCGTCTGCAGGCCAACTTGCTTTTGGTACAGTCGATACCTGGCTTTTATGGCGGCTGACCCAGGGACAGGTACACGTTACCGATATGAGTAATGCGTCGCGAACTATGCTTTTCAATCTTACAACGCTGGACTGGGATGATGATCTTTTGAAGCTGTTTGATATTCCACGAAACGTTCTGCCATTTGTAAAAAGCAGCTCCGAAGTATACGGGATAACGCAACGCGTTCTCGCACCATCATCTGTGCCGATTGCAGGAATTGCAGGTGATCAGCAGGCTGCGCTTTTCGGACAGCAATGTATTGAGCCGGGGATGGTAAAAAACACCTATGGTACCGGTTGTTTTATGCTGATGAATACAGGTGATAAACCGATTTTTTCAACAAATAATTTATTAACAACAGTAGCGTGGAAGCTGGGGAATAAAGTTGAATATGCATTGGAGGGAAGTGTGTTCATTGCGGGTGCGGTTGTACAATGGCTGAGGGACGGGCTCGGTATTATCCGCAGTTCTGCAGATGTAGAGAAGCTCGCGCGGGAAGTGGTTTCCGCGGAAGGCGTTTTTGTAGTGCCGGCATTTGCCGGACTCGGTGCGCCTCACTGGAACCAGCATGCCCGTGGAACCATTGTTGGTCTTACCAGGGGAAGTACCAGATCGCATATTGCCCGCGCAGCACTTAACAGTATTGCCTTTCAGACTCATGACGTACTTAGGGCTATGGAAGCAGATGCGGGTATTCCTATACGTGAGCTAAGGGTTGATGGTGGCGCAACTGCCAATGATCTGCTCATGCAGTTCCAGAGTGATATACTGAATGTACATGTAGTACGTCCACGCATAACCGAGACAACTGCACTTGGAGCAGCGTTTCTTGCTGGTCTTGCTACTGGTTTCTGGACGAGCACTACCGACCTCGCCAAACAATGGCAGAGAGAAAAAGAATTTACACCGGAAATGGAAGAACAGGAAAGAGATACTTTATTAAAAGGATGGAGTAAGGCAGTTCATGCGGCAAAGGCCTGGACCGATGTTTAAATGAAGATGGATACTATATGAGAAGAGAGGCGATGCTCGAAATACTGGGTAACAGCCGGCAGTGGGATCTGTTGGTGATCGGTGGTGGCGCAACCGGGTTGGGCATTGCTATTGATGCTGCTTCCCGCGGCTACAACACTTTGTTACTCGAAAAAAAAGACTTTGCCGGAGGTACATCCAGCAGAAGCACAAAGCTGATACATGGTGGTGTTCGGTATCTGGCTCAGGGAAATATTGGCCTCGTAAAAGAGGCATTAAAAGAGCGAAGTCTCCTGCTAAAAAATGCGCCCCATCTTTCGCATAAACAATTGTTCATTGTTCCTTCTTACAGATGGTGGGAGAAATGGTATTATGGGTCGGGCCTGACTTTTTATGATTTGCTGGCCGGTAAATCCGGCATTGGCAAAACAAAGATCATGTCGTCAAAAGAAGTAATCCAGCATATACCCGTAGCCGAGAATTCAAAACTCTCCGGTGGCATCGGCTATTTTGATGGTCAGTTCGACGATGCACGCCTGGCGATCAATATGGCGCAGACCGCTGCTGAACAAGGTGCTGTACTGCTGAATTATTTTCCGGTAAAAGAATTGATAAAGACCGGTAAAAAAGTAAGTGGAGTTATTGCAACTGATTCTGTTAACGGAAAGAATTATGAGATCCAGGCAAAGGCGGTGATCAATGCAACTGGTGTTTATGTGGATGAAATTATCAGGATGGAAGACAATGAATCGCCGGGTATGGTTTCGCCTTCGCAGGGAATACATCTTGTTCTGGAGAAAAAATTCTTTCCTGGGAAAGCTGCGTTAATGATTCCAAAAACTGCCGATGGACGTGTTTTATTTGCAGTGCCCTGGTATAATCGTGTTGTTGTGGGTACCACGGATACACCAGTAGACAACATCGCAGGAGAGCCTTTGCCATTCCGTGAGGAGATCAGTTTTATCATTTATCATTTCAATAAATACCTGAATGCAGACATCGGCGAATCCGACATCAGGAGCATATTCACTGGCCTGCGACCGCTGGTAAAATCATCGAACACCGGAAAAACAGCTATGCTTTCACGTGACCACACGATCGTTGTTTCCACCGGAGGATTGATAACAATTACGGGAGGAAAATGGACTACCTACAGAAAGATGGCGAAGGATGCCGTCGACAATGCAGTTTTTGTTGCTAAACTAAAGCCACAGAATTGCGTAACAGAAAATCTCAAAATTCATGGGTGGACAGATAATTTTCAATCGGAGACCTATCTTAAAAACTATGGCAGTGATGCACCAGCAATTGAATCATTGGAAGACGATCCGGAATTGAAAAAGAAAATTCATCCTTCATTTCCTGATACCATGGCGGAAGTTTTCTGGGCTGTTGAAGAAGAGATGGCGATGAGGGTGGAAGATGTACTGGCACGGAGAACGAGACTTTTATTTCTTGATGCAAGAGCTGCGCTGGAAGCAGCGCCTGCAATAGCAGATGAAATGATGAAATGGCTTGGTCGGGATGAACACTGGAAGAAAAAAGAACTCGAAAGTTTTTCAGAGCTTGTAAAAGGATACCTGCCTTATTAAAAGCTCATTATTTTTTGCCATATTACAGAATCAAAATTGCCTGCTATGAGTCCATTCCTTGGTGAATGCATCGGAACTGCTATCCTGATTACTCTGGGTGACGGAGTTGTAGCCAACGTACTTTTAAAACACAGCAAGGGCTTTAACAGCGGTTGGATCGTCATTACTTTCGGTTGGGCGATAGCGGTATTTACAGGGGTGTATGCTTCTGCGCCTTCCAGCGGGGCACATCTCAATCCGGCGGTAACGTTTGCGTTGGCGTCACTCGGTGATTTTCCCTGGAAGGATGTACCCATGTATTTATTGGCGCAATTGTTGGGCGCTGCAATCGGAGCCACACTTGTTTGGCTGGCATATATGCCTCATTTTAAAGTCACCGAAGATGCAGGTTTAAAACTGGCAGTATTTTGTACGGGGCCTGCCATCAGAAATCCTTTGAATAATTTTGTCACCGAGGTTATCGCGACCTTCATTTTTATCCTGAGCATTTTATTGATTACTAAGCCTGAGATGAAGATCGGCGCGCTGGACGCACTCCCGGTTGCATTACTTGTGCTGGGGATCGGTTTAAGTCTCGGCGGCCCGACGGGTTACGCCATCAATCCCATCCGTGATTTTGGTCCCAGGCTTATGCACGCCATTTTGCCGATACCCGGTAAAGGAACGACTGACTGGGCGTATGCCTGGATACCGGTGCTGGGTCCGTTGGCAGGAGGTGTTTTGGCGGCGCAGCTTTTTCGGGTTCTTTAAACCTCGCAGGTCTAAAGACCTGGCAGGTTTTTTAGACCTGGGAGGTCTTAAACCTGGGAGGTCTTAGACCCCCAAGGTTGGGTACCCCCCGGGGGTGATTATGTTAAGATATTTTGATTATCAACGTTTTAATTTTTGTCTATGCGTACTGTTTTAATTGCAATCAGCATTTTCTGCTTTTCCGCGACACAGGTTTATGCGCAGGAAGCCAAAGCCCGGCTGAACCATATTGCTTTTTATGTGACCGACCTGAAAGTCAGTACTGATTTCTATATGAATCTCGTCGGGCTGGATTCGATACCCGAGCCTTTTCATGATGGCCTCCATACCTGGCTGCTCATCGGACCCAAAAGTCATTTGCATCTTATCGTTGGCGGGAAACAAAGATTCGAACACCACAAGCACACACATCTGTGCTTTACTGTTGCATCAGTAGAAGATTTCGCGAAAAAGCTTAACGATAGAAAAATCTATTATGAAGACTGGCCTGGTAAACCTTACGCGATAACGACGAGGGTAGATGGTGTGAAGCAGCTTTACCTTAAAGATCCCGACGGTTACTGGATCGAGATCAACGATGCACGCGAGTGACGTTTAACGTTGAACGTTTAACGTAAAACGTCGGAAAAAACTTGCCCGGGCATGACGATAATAAACCGTCACGTATTACCTTTGCGGCATTAATTCAAAGTCACTTTAAATATTTTTTTCATATGGCTAACAAGGGGAAAATCAAACAGATCATCGGCGCGGTTGTGGATGTACAGTTTGAGGGTCAGTTGCCCGAAATTTACAATGCAGTGGAGATCAAAAGAGATTCCGGAGAAAACCTTGTTATGGAGGTGCAGCAGCACCTGGGTGAAGACAGCGTTCGTTGTGTGGCTATGGATGGTACCGAAGGTTTGATCCGCGGTGCTGAAGTAATTGATACAGGCGCTCCTATTGCTATGCCAACCGGCGAACTGATCAATGGCCGCTTGTTCAATGTAACCGGCGACCCAATCGATGGTTTGCCAGCTGTATCGAAAAAGAACGGCCGTGCGATCCATGCGAAACCACCATTGTTCGAAAACCTGAGTACTGCTTCTGAAGTACTTTTCACAGGTATTAAAGTTATCGACCTGATCGAGCCTTATGCAAAAGGTGGTAAAATCGGTCTTTTCGGTGGTGCGGGTGTTGGTAAAACAGTATTGATCCAGGAGCTGATCAACAATATCGCGAAAGGATATGGTGGTCTTTCCGTGTTTGCAGGAGTAGGTGAGCGTACCCGCGAAGGAAATGACCTGCTGCGCGAAATGATCGAAGCTGGTATCATGAAATATGGTGATGCTTTCAAACACAGTATGGAAGAAGGTGGATGGGACCTGGAGAAAGTAGATATGGAAGGTCTGAAAGAATCTAAGGCAACTTTCGTATTCGGACAGATGAATGAGCCGCCGGGAGCACGTGCACGCGTGGCACTTTCTGGTCTTACGATCGCTGAATATTTCCGCGATGGTGATGGCCAGGGTAAAGGAAAAGACATTCTGTTTTTCGTAGATAATATCTTCCGTTTCACACAGGCAGGTTCTGAGGTATCAGCGCTGTTAGGTCGTATGCCTTCAGCGGTGGGTTACCAGCCAACACTTGCTACTGAGATGGGTCTGATGCAGGAACGTATCACTTCAACCAAAAACGGTTCAATCACTTCCGTACAGGCGGTATATGTACCTGCGGATGACCTGACCGATCCGGCTCCGGCAACTACATTCGCCCACCTGGATGCGACAACGGTATTGAGCCGCAAGATCGCTGACCTTGGCATCTATCCTGCGGTGGATCCATTGGATTCAACTTCAAGGATCCTGACTCCGTTGATCGTGGGTGAAGCACATTACAATTGCGCAAACCGTGTTAAAAGTATTCTTCAGCGCTATAAGGAATTGCAGGATATCATCGCGATCCTTGGTATGGATGAATTGAGTGATGATGATAAACTGGTGGTTAGCCGTGCTCGTCGCGTACAGCGTTTCCTGAGCCAGCCGTTCCACGTTGCTGAGCAGTTCACTGGTCTGAAAGGTGTATTCGTGAGTATCGAAGACACGATCCGTGGCTTCAACATGATCATGGACGGTGAAGTTGACGAATATCCGGAGGCAGCATTTAACCTGGTAGGTACCATCGAAGATGCTATCGAAAAAGGTAAGAAAATGTTGAGTGCAGCTAAAGGCTGAGGTGTAAGGCCGAATGGCGAAGGTCGAAGTGAATACAGGTAAGAGGTTAGAGGTAAGAAGTGAGAAGTATAAGTGAATAGTTTATAGTTATCAGGGTCTAGCGTTGAACGTTCAACGTTAAACGTAAAACGTACAAAATGCATCTTGAAATATTAACACCGGAGAAAAGGCTCTATGCCGGAGATGTTTACGGCATACAGCTGCCTGGCATCAGCGGATCATTTGAAATACTGGAAAAGCACGCGCCGATGGTAAGTGCCCTGGGTGCAGGAAATATCAAATTACTGATGGATAAAACGGGATCGAATGTTACCAATTTCAGAGTAAGAGGAGGTTTTATCGAGGTCCTGAATAACAAGGTCACCGTGCTGGTGGAAGGTGCAACTGAAAATTGATTTAATTTTTTTCTACGAAGAAAAGCTCTCCTGTCCAGTGAGGGCTTTTCTTCTTTAATACCAAACAGATATTGAAAGCTGCCCAGGATAGAAACATGAGGATTTCTATTTCCGTATACTTTTTTTTATGCGGGATGATTTTTTCTTCCTGGGCGGCGCGTATTCCCGCAATAAAAGATAAATTTTCGCTGAACGAAGCCGAGCTCGGAGCCCTTCTTTTCATGTTACCACTGGGCTCCATTACAGCATTGCCTTTCGCAGGTTGGAGTGTACACAGGTTCGGAAGCAAAGGCATTACATTGATATCAATTATAGGGTATGCCTTGCTGTTATATTGCCTGGCGGCAGGTCAGCAACTTATCTTTCTTTACATCACTTTGTTCTTATTTGGTTTTTTCGGAGATGCATTGAATATCTCCATGAATACACAGGGTTTGTCTGTTGAACATGAATTGAATAAGCCTATTCTTTCAAGTCTGCATGCGATGTGGAGCTTCGGTGCATTGGTTGGAGCAGTTGCCGGAGGCTGGACATTAAAAAACAATATGAGCACGGAACAGCATCTCCTGATCATAGGAATCGCAAGCATGGTTTTTTCCCTGGTGATATATTCATGGATGATTAAAGACTCCGTTCACGGCGAACAAGGGCAGAAAATATTTGCATGGCCGGATAAAGCATTGATGTTGCTTGGTCTGATCTGTTTTTGTACAGCACTTTGTGAGGGAGCAATGGCAGACTGGAGTTCGCTTTATTACCGGCAGGTACTTGGCGATCACGGTGGAGTCAGTACTACCGGTTATACTGCGTTCACTTTTGCTATGGCGGGTGGAAGATTTTTGGGCGACAGGCTGATTACATCCTTCGGTCACAAGAAAATGCTGATGGCGAACGGACTTTTCATAGCTGCCGGGCTTAGTCTCGCCTTGTTATGGCAGGTATCCCTTTCCGTTATTATCGGGTTTGCGCTTGTTGGTCTTGGAGTATCATCTGTAATTCCGATTGTATATATGATTGCCGGAAGAAGCAAAACAATGGCGCCGTCTGCAGCATTGGCAGCGGTGAGCACAATTGGTTTCACAGGGTTCCTGTTTGGTCCGCCCGTGATAGGATTTATCGCGCACGAAACAGGGTTGCGGATCGCCTTATCTGTCGTCGTTTTTCTTGGGTTACTCATCTTCATTTTATCTGGTAAAGGAATACGCAAAGGACAGTGATTTTTGTTCTGTTTTTTTCACAGAATATCGTACGTTGCGCCTTAATCCGGCCATGGCATGATGTTGTCAGTTTCAGGCGTATTGTTTTACTTTTAATGCCATTTATTATGAAACGAAATATACACATGTCTCTGCTGACTTTACTGATGGTTTGCATCCTCGGTATCGGGAATGATGCTAAATCTCAATCGGACTTTAGCAGAAATCAGTTTTACAAAGCCATGCAGGGAAAGGATGAAGTTGCAATAGACACTCAGCTCAATATTTTGAAGGATAGTCAGATGCAGGAGAGAGTGGCGTTTGAGGGTGCATTATTCGCAAAGAAAGCGTCCATGCAGAAAAAGGCCCATGACAAGTTGAAACTGTTTAAGAAAGGTGCCGGAAATCTTCAAAGTGCAATAAAGGCCGATGAGAATAATACGGAATATCGGTTTCTGCGGCTGATGATCCAGGAGCATGCGCCCAAAATTGTTAATTATGATAATGATCTGCAAAAGGATAGCAAATTTATCCGCGCCAATTTCAGCTCATTATCAACTGAACTCAAGAAAATCATAAAAAATTACAGCAAAAGTTCCACGATTTTAAAGCCAGAAGACTTTAACTGACCATATTTATGCCGAAAAATGTTCTGCTGATTTATTATACACAATCCGGTCAACTGGAAGAAATTGCCAACAATTTAATTTCATCATTCGAATCAGCGGGAATAACTGTGGAATCTGTTCGTGTCAGACCGGAAAAAGATTTTCCGTTTCCCTGGACGACGCCTGTCTTTTTTGAAGCCATGCCTGAATCTGTACATGGCGTTCCCGTTCCATTGGAGCCTTTACGTTTTCAGTCCAGGTCGTATGATTTGGTTATTTTTGCATATCAACCCTGGTTCCTTTCACCGAGCATCCCGTCGAATTCGGTTTTACTTGATCCCGCATTCAGAGCTGTGATTAAAGATACGCCGGTCGTTACATTGATCGGTGCCAGGAATATGTGGCTGAATGCGCAGGAAACTGTGAAGAATGAACTGAAATCAGCAGGAGCTTCACTTGTTGGAAATGTTGCATTGGTAGACAGGGTAAGTAATCTGGTAAGTGTTGTCACAATATTTCACTGGATGTTGTCCGGGAGAAAGGACAGGTACCTGAATATTTTTCCGAAGCCCGGTGTTTCGGATGAGGACATTCTTGCTGCGAAGGAGTATGGACAAATTGTGGCTAAAGCGATCAGTGGGAATTCTTATAGCGATCTTCAGAAGGAACTGGTGAAAGCAGGAGCTGTAGAGGTCAAATATAATCTGATGTTTGTGGAGAATACCGGGAAGAAGATATTCCGGGTGTGGGCAAAGATTATCAACAGCAGAAAAAACCGGAGTCGTTGGCTCGTAATTTTTAAGTATTATCTTTTATTTGCACTTTTTATAGTTTCGCCCCTGGTTTTGCTGATTAATAATATTTTTTTCAGACCATTCAGGGGGAAACAAAATCAGAAAAAGATTAATTATTATTTAGGTTTGAATCAATAAGTACTGAACATGTCGATGAATGAAGTTTATATTACCAGGACTTCGCACTATTTCCCTAATGATCCCGTACCGAATGAAGATATGGAAAGCTATCTGGGCATGATTAATGGAAAGCCTTCGAAATCCAGGAGAATTGTACTCAGAAATAACGGAATAAAAAACAGGTACTACGCATTAGATAAAAGCAGTAAGGCTACACACACAAATGCTGAGATGACATCCAGCGCCATCAGGATTCTTTTTAAGGATAATCCCGGAGAAATTAAAAATGTTGAGTTGATCAGTTGTGGCACAAGTTCCCCTGACCAGATGATGCCTTCACATGGAGTAAGTGTACATGGTTGCCTCACCGAATCAGAATCGGTTGAGGTTGTTTCCCCCGCCGGTGTATGTTGTGCAGGGATGCATGCATTAAAATATGCATATCTCGCTGTGAAAAGTGGCGATTTCGAAAATGCTGTGGCTGCAGGTTCTGAAAGATTTTCACGTTTACTGGTCGCTGATCTTTTTGAAAGTGAAGTACAGAAACTGACTCAGCTGGAACAGAATCCTTATATCAGCTTTGAAAAAGAATTTTTACGCTGGATGCTGTCGGACGGCGCCGCCGCATTCTATCTGACCAATAAAAAAAATGAAACCGGATTAAGCCTCCGAATCGAATGGATCGAAGGTGTTTCCTTTGCAAATATCCGCGAAGCCTGTATGTATATGGGATGCATAAAAATGCCGGATGGATCCCTTCGGAATTTCATGGATATGACTCCCGATGAGATAAAAGATCTTTCTGTACTCAGCATCAAGCAGGATGTGAAATTGCTGAGTGAAAATATTGTTCTGCTCGGTGGCGTAGCAATGACAAAGATTTTTAAAAAACGGGGCATTACTGCAAACGACGTGGACTATTATCTCTGTCACATCTCCAGTGAATTTTTCCGTTCCAAAGTACAGGATGAACTAAAAAAAATCGGCCTGGATATGCCTGAAGAAAAATGGTTTGTCAACCTGAGCTCTGTGGGCAACGTCGGCGCTGCAAGTATCTACCTCATGATGGATGAACTCTATCACAGTGGTAAACTGAAAAAAGGAGACCGGATTTTCTTCTCTGTTCCAGAGAGCTCGAGGTTTTCTTATATGTACGCTTACCTGACCGTGGTTTAATCACAAAGCAACAGGTAGCAGACCGCAGCAATGTGCATGCAATTTCCGAATGACGGATTCGATTTAAAGCTTATATACAGGTAATCATTTTTGTTACCGCACAGGGCTGACCCTGAACCTTAAACTTATAACTTTCAACTCCTGCTCGCTACTTACTACTCACTACTTACTTTTTTAGTAATTTGTCCCGTTAAACCGGTATTATGGAAAAAGATAAAATACCCCAGGATGATGGCGCACTGAATAAATTGACGAGGGAAGTATGTTATGCCGTAGATGAATCCGGAAATTATACTACAGCACTGAGTACAGGATGGGAAGTTAAAGCGGCAGCTCTTGGCCTCGCCTGGGATGATATCCAGCAAAGGATAAAAGATGCGCATGATAAGGTAGTGCGCAAAGAGGCGAGCCCTGTGTTATTTTTTATGGAATGGAGATTGATGGATGTACCCATTCTTGCGTCCTATACCGGTTTCTGGCAATGGACGGTGAAGAGACATTTAAAATACGACGTGTTTCAGAAATTATCAGATAAAAAGCTGCAGAAATATGCGGAAGCATTTGATATTTCTGTGAACGACCTCAAAACCATGAACGTACATGAAGAATGATTTTGTTCATCTGCAGGCTGCACATTGTGAAAATGGCGTGACCACCAATTTGTTGAGAAAAGCTGGCGCAGATAAATTGACAGAGCCGTTATCGTTCGGGATTGGTTCAGGGCTGTTTTTCATTTATATACCGTTTTTAAAAGTGAATAAAGGGCCGGCGATCGCATTCCGTACAATGCCCGGTCACATTTTTAAACGTACAGCCAAGTCACTCGGTATTTCGATTCACAGGGAAACTTTCCGATCAAAGGAAAAAGCAGAACAACGTCTCGACGAATGTATAGAGGCGGGACTTGCTGTGGGTTGCCAGGTAGGAGTGTACTATCTCACTTATTTTCCGAAAGAATATCGTTTTCATTTTAACGCGCATAACCTCATCATTTACGGACGTGAAGGTGATGAATATCTGGTGAGTGATCCGGTAATGGAATCGGTGACGACGCTTACAAAGTTTGATCTTACACGCGTGCGTTTTGCAAAAGGCGCGATGTCGCCCAAGGGGCAACTTTATTATCCAAAGGAGAATAAAATTGTAACTGATGAACAGATCCGTGAGGGAATAAAATCCGGCATCAGGCGAAACGTGCGTGATATGCTTCATATTCCTGGCCCCATTGCTGGAGTGAGCGGGATAGTGTATACGGCTAACCGGATTCGCAAATGGCGGGATAAGCTGGGTCTGAAAGATGCAGGATTGTATCTCGCTCAGCTGGTACGTATGCAGGAAGAAATCGGAACAGGTGGCGGTGGATTTCGCTATATCTACGGTGCATTTTTACAGGAGGCTTATGCCTATCTACCACAGGATGAGTTATTGGATATTTCAAAAAAGTTTACAAAATCAGGTGATCTCTGGCGCAATGCTGCGGTTCATGCAGCAGGTATATATAAAGGCAGACTGACTACTCAGCAGGATTTCGATTTAATGGCTGATCAGATGATGGCCATTGCTGCACTGGAAAAAGATGCTTTCCAGGATCTGAAAAAAATCAAATGGCGTTCATGAATTTTCCGGCGGTGAGGATAGAAAACCTGAGTTTCATGTATCCGGGCCAGGCTCACCATTCCATCACCGGCATCAATCTTACAATTGCTGCAGGTGACAGGTTTGGTTTGTTCGGACCTAACGGTGCCGGCAAAACGACATTGATGGGATGCATGACTGGCATTCTGGATTTTACTGATGGAAGCATTGAAATTTTTGGCGAGAAAGTGAGCAGGAAGAACAGGTCATTCTGTTCAGTATTAGGATACGTACCACAGGAATATTCTTTTTACCAGGAGCTTGATCCGCTGGAAAACCTCGAATACTTCGGTGCGATGTCGGGCCTGAAAATGCCTGCAATCAAAAAGAAATCAGAAGAGCTGCTGAAAGTACTCGGCCTGTGGGATGTGCGTACTAAGCAGGTTGAAAAGTTTTCAGGCGGAATGAAACGTCGGGTGAATATCGCTATCAGTGTAATGCATGAACCGAAGATTTTATTCCTGGATGAACCGACAGTGGGCGTTGATGTACAAACACGTTTCGCAATAATGGACTACCTGATGGAATTGAACAGAAGAGGAACGACGCTCGTCTATACATCCCATCAGCTCGCTGAGGCGCAAAACCTGTGTAATAATTTTGCACTGATTGACCAGGGAAACATAATCGCACACGATACACTTGAACATCTCCTTGCAGCCCATGAAGCAGAAGGGCTGGAAGGATTGTTTATCAAATTAACAGGTAAAGCATACAGGGATAGTGATGTTTAAACTGCTTTCATCCATAAAAAAAGATGTGCGGATTCTTCTCCGGGACAAAGTAGGGTTATTGCTGATGTTCCTTATGCCCATTCTTTTAGCGGTGGTGATAACAGCAATTCAGAACAGTACATTCGAACTGGTTAACGATAATAAAATTCCGCTCATAGTACTTAACCGCGATACGGGCGAGGCAGGTAAACAATTTCTTGCATCGATCAATGACGCTGGCATTTTTAAAGTGATGCAATCGTTGGAGGTTGATAAAAAGCCGGATTTTGCCGCGATGATGAAAGCCAACGATGCATTGGTAGCCATACTGATTCCCGAAGATTTTACCATCCGGATAAAAGGAAAAGCAAAAGTTGTTGCGGCAAAAGCATTGAAAAGTGTCGGTCTCGAAGGTGATAGTCTTTCAATGGAAGTTCAAGTGGATCCGCTGACGATGATGTATCATCCCGTGATGCAGGAATCTTTTCGTCAATCAGTACACGGCGCTTTAAAAAGTGCTGTTTCTCTTGTAGAAAGCAAACAGATTTTGAACAGTCTTTACCTAAAACTGAATGATGAGCCAATGCCTGTTGCTCTTGAAAATGAAATCCTTCACAATACGACAGCTATCAACCAGGTACCTGTTTCAAGAGATGGCAGCAGGAATGTTCCCAATGCAACGCAACACAATATTCCGGCATGGACAATCTTCGCCATGTTTTTTGTGGTGATCTCACTTGGAAGCAGCGTCGTCAGGGAAAAACTCAATGGCAGTTTTTTAAGATTGAAAACATTGCCATCAGCATATTTTATATCGCTGATATCCAAACAGATCACTTATTTAATAGTTACACTTATTCAGGCATTGGTCATTTTCGCTATAGGTGTTTGGATTTTTCCACTCATACACCTGCCGGCGCTTAATCTGCCGAATGATCTCTTTGCCACTTTTGTTGTTCTGCTGATTTGCGGATGGTGTGCCGTCAGTTTTGCAATCTGTATCGGAGTATTTGCAAAAACACAGGAACAGGCCAACGGTATCGGCGCAGTTTCCATTGTGTTACTGGCTGCTATTGGAGGATTGCTGGTGCCCAGTTTTGCAATGCCGGATTCATTCAGTTACATCATCCGCCTTTCGCCACTGCATTGGTGTCTTGAAGCATTCTATGGATTGTTTTTGGAAGGCGGAAATCTGAAAGATATTATGATGAATCTTTTACCTTTACTCGCTATAACCATTTTGTTTCAGCTGATTACTATCTGGGGGTTGCGGAAGAAAAATCTTATTTGAATTTAAAATTTAACATGGAAAAAGAAGCACTTAAGCTGCAGTTAAAACAACAAATCATACAGTTTCTGAATCTGGTGTCTATGAAGCCTGAAGACATCAAAGATGATGAGCCGCTTTTTGGTGAAGGTCTTGGCCTCGATTCTATCGATTCACTCGAACTGATCGTATTATTACAGAGGGAATATGGCATCAATATCCAGGATCCTAAAGAAGGCAGGAAGATTCTTGTTGATGTGAATACTATGGTAGATTATATCGAAAAGAACCGTACAAAATAATGTGGCTTTGAGCAGGATTCTGGTAACTGGCATGGGTGTAGTGAGTGCAATCGGAAGCAATGTTGCAGAAAACAGGCAATCACTGATCAATGGAATCTGTGGTATCACCCGACTCGAGGGTTTTCAAAGTCGTTTTGCGGGACTGATGCCTTTCGGCGAAATCAAAAAAAACAATTCCGGCCTCGCAGCGAAATACAATCTTACCAAGCCCGGAATTACCAGGCCCTGTTTGCTAGGCCTGATGGCGATGAAGGAGATGCTGGATGATGCCGGTCTGGACGAAAAAATTTTACGAAGCCGTTCTACAGCATTTATAAATGCTACAACCGTTGGAGGAATGTGCCTTACAGATGAACTCTATCATGATGCTAATGCAGCAGATACTGGTTCGCCTTACCTTGGGGCTTATGATAATGCAGATACCACGCTTTTTCTTCGCGAATATTTCGGAATCGGGGGTGTCGTGAACAGCATCAATACAGCTTGTTCATCTTCGGCCAATGCAATTGCATTTGGTGCAGCATTGATAAAAACAGGAAGAGCAGACCGGGTAATCGCCGGCGGGGTAGATTGCCTCGCAAAATTCACGATCAATGGATTCAACTCTCTGCATATACTATCCAATGAATTGTGCAGGCCATTCGATGAATCACGTAAAGGACTCAATCTCGGAGAAGCAGCGGCTTATGTTGTACTCGAATCAGAAGATGTGGCTCAGAATAAAAAGTCATACGCAACTTTAACAGGTTACTGTAATGCAAATGATGCGTTCCATCCATCATCGTTGTCAGATACCGGGGTCGGCCCATATAATGCGATGCATGGGGCTTTGCAAAAAGCATCGTTGAGTCCTGGAGATATCGGTTACATAAACGCACATGGTACAGGTACAGAAAACAATGATCTTGTTGAAAGTGTCGCTATGCAGCGCCTTTTTGAAAATCAACCAGCATTCAGTTCAACAAAAGGGAATACCGGTCATACACTGGGGGCAGCAGGATCACTCGAGTCAATATTCAGCATACTCTGTCTGACGAACCAGGAAATATATCCCGCCCTGCAGTTTGAAAATAAAATTCCTGAAACCGGGCTAATACCGAACAGAGAATATCGGAAGTATGTCATTGAACATGTCATGACGAATTCATTCGGCTTCGGTGGCAATTGTACATCATTAATTTTCTCCCGCTCCTGAACATGCTGTACATCCACCATACGAGTTGTATTTCACCGCAGAAAACCTACGGAGGTGAAGCGTTGTCATTTGATAAAAATTCGGTGGATGGAAAATTGCTTTCTATTGAACCTGATTATTCCGGCATTCCAATAAATATCCTGAGGAGAATGGGGAAAGCCGTGCGCATGGGAGTAGGGGCCGCACTTCCATTATTAAAACCGGGTCAGCCCAACGGAATTATTTTCGGAACAGCTATAGGAGGAATGGAGGATTGCATAAAATTCCTCAACCAGATCGTGCAGTATGAAGAGGGAATGCTTACCCCGGGAAATTTTGTGCAGAGCACACCGAATGCTGTCGCTTCGCAGATCGGACTGATGACAAAAAATACAGGTTACAACATTACGCATGTACACCGCGGCCTTGCATTTGAAATGGCCTTGCTGGATGCGATGATGATGTGTGAAGAAAAACCCGATGCAGAATGGCTTGTAGGCGGCGTGGATGAAATTTCTGCATACAATTACAATATTGAAAGGCTGGGCGGCTGGTACAAAACAGCTGATGCTTCTTCTGAAAATTTATTTACGTCTGCTACTCCAGGCTCTATAGCTGGTGAAGGCGCCGCGATGTTCAGGGTCAGCGGAAAAGGAACCAATGCAATTGCAGCAATCGAAGCAGTAGAGACAATTCATACGAAGGAGATAATCGAATTATCTGACCGTTGGAAAGAATTTCTTGACTTGCATTTCGGCAAAGAATCTCCCGAACTCATCATTTCCGGCGACAATGGTGATAGCAGAATAGTTCCATTTTATAAAGCCATACAGGAAACCACTCCCGCAGGTGCTGATATACTTCGTTTCAAACAATTCAGTGGTGAATTTCCAACAGCTACAGGATTTGCTTTATGGCTTGCCGTCTCCATCAACAAATTAAATTCTTTACCAGATTCAGCCTTTATTTCCCGGCGTGGAATTGCGTCTTACCGCAACGCAGTGATTTATAATAATTACAAAGGCGAACAGCACAGCTTTATCCTCGTTCAATTACCATAAAAATTTTTCCTTTTTCTTTTTCCATTTGTCACAATTATTTAAGAAGTGTGTTTTAGTAATTAAAAACCACAATAATATTTACGCCTTCCAGTTATTACTGGCGATCCGTAAATCAGTATTGAGATTTTTAAATCAAATAAAAATTTTTGAAAAAGGACAAGCTATGAAAAAGGTATTATCAGTAATGACTGGTTTTCTGCTGTTTGCTGCCGCCAGTACCCAGGCACAGAAATTAAAACTGGTGGAAGGTGATCTCTCAGTTCTGGAAAATGAAACTGCACTCAATATTCAATTTAGTTATGATAATATGAGTGTCGGAAAATTTGACAAAGAATCAGAATACATTGCAAAAAAGACGGAAGAGTACAATAAAAAAGAACCAGGTCGTGGCGACAACTGGGCGAAAAACTGGGTACTCGATCGTAAAGATAAATTCGAGCCTAAGTTCAACGAGCTTTTTGAGCGCGAGTTTGAAAAGACAATTACTTACAACTCAAAAACTCCCGCGAAATACACACTGATCTTTAGAACCATCTTCACTGAACCTGGTTTCAATGTGGGAGTTATGCGTAAAAATGCACAGATCGACGCTGAAGTACTCGTGGTGGAAACTGCGAATCCTGCAAAAGTGATCGCAAAAATTAAAGTTGACAATGCACTTGGTCGCACATTCGGCGGTTACGATTTTGATACCGGTGGACGCATTATGGAATGTTATGCAGATGCAGGCAAGGCCCTGGGTAAATATTTCCGCAAGAGCACCAAAGGTTAATCATTATTTAAAAGATATTCATCAGCCGGGCACGAGGTTACTCTGACCGGCTTTTTTCGTTGAACGTTGTACGTTCAACGTTGAACCTTTCGTAATTTGCAGACTATGCCGTCGAGCACCGAAGTTCCTGTGTTTAAAGCTGATTTTGATGACACAAAAACCTGTGTCATTATACCTACCTACAATAATGCAGGCACACTCCCACAGGTTATCCGCGATGTTTCTGAGTACAGTTCCAATATCATTGTGGTGAATGATGGATCAACCGACAACACCTCAGAAATATTGAAGGAATTCAGGAACATAGAATTGGTAAATTACCCGGTAAATAAGGGTAAGGGCTGGGCGTTGAGGCAGGCATTTAAACGTGCAATTGTGCTGGGTTTCGAGAATGCCATTACGATAGATTCTGATGGTCAGCACTTCGCAAAAGATCTACCGGCATTTATTGAAAAAATGAAGTGCTCTCCGCGTACGATCATTATGGGTGCCAGAAATATGGACCAGGAAGGAATTCCCGGAAAGAGCAGTTTTGGTCACAAATTTTCAAATTTCTGGTTTAAAGTAGAAACAGGGTTCAAATGTCCGGATACGCAAACCGGGTATCGGCTCTATCCTTTAGATCCTATCAGGCGCATGCGATTTTTTACACGCAAGTATGAATTTGAAATTGAAGTGCTGGTACGCTCAGCGTGGAAAGGGATTCATGTGGATGCAATTCCGATCAGCGTGTATTATGCGCCCGGCGGAAAGCGCATCACACATTTTAGACCTTTCAGGGATTTTACAAGGATAAGTATTCTCAACACGATTCTCGTACTGATTACTTTTTTGTATATAAAGCCGAGAAACTTTTTGAGAACATTATTTGATAAAAAAAAATTCAGGCAGGCAGTTAACGAGCATCTTTTTAACCCAAATCAATCTGACGCATTAAAATCAATCTCAATTGCATTTGGTGTGTTCATGGGAATTGTTCCCATCTGGGGTTTTCAACTTGTCGTGGCCATTTTTTTTTCTGTTTTATTCAGATTGAATACTGCATTGGTGATCATCGCTGCCAACATCAGCATACCACCAATGATCCCGCTGATAATTTTCCTGAGTTATAAAATGGGTGCCTTGTGGATGGGTGAACAACAAAGCAGAATCATCTTCAGTAACGATATCAGCCTTGAAGCGGTAAAGAACAACCTGGAACAATATATCTACGGAAGTTGCACGCTGGCCCTGGCTGCAGGAGTATTGTTGGGTTTAATCAGTTTTTTATTGCTCAGAATTTTTAAAAGAAAACCTTTACTGGCCTGAGCCATAATTTATCCCTGTGATTTTTCTTAAAATATATCAGTTTTTTGTGAAGAATAAACCTGCGTATTTTCTTGCGCTGGTTTTGAGTTTCGTTGTGGTTAGCTGGCTCGCTTCGGGTATTCACCTCGAAGAAGATATTTCAAGAATACTACCGGCGGATGAAAAGCTTTCTAAACTAAACCAGGTTTTCCGCGAGTCGAAGTTTGCGGATCAGTTAGTACTGCGTATAGGCCTGAAAGATTCTACGAAGACTGAACCCGATAGCCTGGTTGCGTATGCTGACGTTCTTTTGCCTGCCATTGACAAAAGCATCAGGCCATATATAAAATCAATTCAATCCGCCGCCGATCCTGAAGATGCTATAGCACTCGTAAAAGATATTCAGGATCATCTTCCCTATTACCTGGAAGAAAATGATTACCAACGGCTCGATAGTCTGATCACTCCAGATGCCATTCATCAAACGCTTCAGCAAAATATTCGTACACTTTCATCACCCATGGGTATGGCGATGGGAGAGGTCATCAGTCGTGATCCTGTTGGCATCAGTTATCCTGCATTGCGTAACCTGGAAAAACTGAATGCCGATGATAACCTTGAGTTATACAACGGTTATCTCGTTTCAAAAGATCACAGAGATCTGATGGTGATGATCACTCCATCTTTTCCACCTGGGAACACGGGTCAGAATGCGTTGTTTCTTCGCGGACTCGACTCTTTGATAAATCATTATCATGCAAACGGTTTTTCTCATATTGATGCAGGCTATTTTGGCGCAACAGCTGTTTCCACCGGTAACGCACTTCAATTAAGAAAGGATGCGATGCTTACACAGGGTATTACTCTTTTGTTCCTGGTGTTGTTCTTCGCATTTTATTTCAGAAAGAGAAGAGCCCCATTACTGATCCTGTTACCCGTTGCTTTTGGTGCATTGTTTTCTTTAGCAGCAATTCGTTTGATTGATGGGAGTATTTCAGTTATTGCTCTTGGTGCTGGTTCGATTGTACTGGGTATCGCAGTAAATTATTCATTGCACGTATTCAACCATTACCGGCATGTAAGAAATATGGAGACGGTAATCAGTGACCTCACACTGCCAATGACGGTGGGAGGATTTACTACTATTGCCGGATTTCTTTCGCTTCAGTTTACAGATTCCGCGATGCTTGCAGATCTCGGATTATTTGCAGCTTTTAGCCTTATTGGCGCCGCACTGGCTTCGCTGATATTTTTGCCGCCGCTCGCTGCAGAAAAAAATCATCAGCCCGTTACAGTTAACAAAAGCAAATCCTGGATCGATCGTTTCTCTGGTTACCGGTTTGAATATAACCGCTGGCTGGTACTGGGTATTATTGCCCTGACCATTCTTTTTTCATTCTATGCGGGCAAGGCTGGTTTTGAAAGTGAGATGATGAACATGAATTACATGTCGTCAACTCTCCGGAAAAGCGAATCACAAATCAGCAGGATAAATGCCGATGCATTGCAATCAGTCTATCTCGTTACTGAAGGCAAAACATTAGAGGAAGCACTGCGCAGAAGCGAAAAGAAACAAAGCGTCCTTGACTCCCTGGTTAAAAATGGAACCGTCAGGAAATATGCAGGACTTTCTTCCGCGATGATTTCCGACTCACTCAGAAAAACAAGAGTTGCAAGATGGAATACATTCTGGGATGAGAAGAAAAAACAATCGTTGTTCCGGCAGCTTGATAAAGAAGGAAAATCTCTCGGTTATAATCCCACTGCATTTGAACAGTTTCGTGAATTACTCAGCAAAGATTACACGATTCCAGATACGAACAGCAGAAACTATATTTCGGATGCAGCTCTGAGTGGTTACTTAGCGCAGACACCTGATCATGTTTCGTTGTATACACTCATAAAAGTTGCTCCCGGAAAAAGAGCAGAAATATATGCAGCTCTCGGTGAATCAGAAGGGCAGGTAGTAATGGACAAACAATACATTACATCCCGACTGGTGGAAATCGTGAACAAGGATTTCACCAGGATTGCATTGATCACATCAATCCTTGTGTTCGTTGTTTTGCTGATAACCTATGGTCGGATCGAACTTGCGCTGGTGGCATTTATTCCGATGGTGATTACATGGATATGGATACTGGGAATCATGGGAATGGCGGGTCTGAAATTCAATATCGTAAACATCATTATATCTGCTTTGATTTTTGCCCTCGGTGACGACTACAGTCTGTTTATCATGGACGGCCTTGTGAATGAATATCGCGCCGGGAAAAAAACGCTCGCATCGTTCAAGTCATCGATAGTATTATCTGCACTAACAACTATTACAGGTCTTGGTGTTCTGATCTTTGCAAAGCATCCGGCATTAAGATCAATCGCTGTAATATCTATTATCGGCATTGCATCAGTCGCGCTGATTGCACAGGTAATGATTCCCTTCTTTTTTAGTTTGATCATCCGCAACAGGGTGGCTAAAAAATATTTCCCCTGGACCTTTACAGGATTTCTCACCTCCGTTTTTGCGTTTACCTATTTTGTACTCGGTTGCATATTATGTACACTACTCGGTTTGGTTTTGTACCTGTTCAAACCGTTCGGAAAAGAAAAAGTAAAATTGTTTTATCACCGGGTAATCTCAAAATATTGCTGGTCAGTGATGTACATCATGGGCAACCATGAGAAAAAAATTTTCAATACAACCAATGAGGACTTCAAAAAGCCAGCGGTGTTAATTGCGAATCATCAATCCTTCCTTGACATATTATGCATGATTATGCTTCATCCCAAGCTCATTCTTTTTACAAATAAATGGGTTTGGAACTCTCCTGTATTTGGTGCTGTGGTCAGGATGGCCGATTATTTTCCCGTTGCACGTGGAGTAGAAAATGGCATCGGGCAGATAGCTGAAAGAGTGAAAGAAGGCTATTCGGTAGTAATCTTTCCGGAAGGTACCAGAACACCGGATGGTGTAATGAAGCGATTTCACAAAGGAGCTTTCTTTTTAGCTGAGCAACTGAACCTCGACATCATTCCTGTAGTTATACATGGTACGGGATATACGATGACGAAGGGAGATTTTCTTCTGAAGAATGGACAAATCTCTTTGAAGATACTTCCCAGGATTACACCTGATGACAATCGTTTTGGCCAGGGTTATGCAGAACGTGCAAAATTGATTGGCAGATTTTTCAGATCAGAGTTTGCGAATCTGAAGGCTGAAATTGAAACACCCGATTATTTCAGGGAGAAGCTGAAATACAATTTTATCTATAAGGGGCCTGTGCTGGAATGGTACATGCGCATAAAGACCAGGCTTGAAAAAAACTACAAATCATTTAATGAAATCGTTCCGAAAAAAGGGAAGATACTGGATGTCGGATGTGGTTATGGTTTTATGAGTTATATGCTGGCTTTTTCTTCCGCGGAAAGAGAAATTACAGGTATCGATTTTGATGATGACAAGATTTCAACAGCAAGGCATTGCTTCAGCAGAAACGAAGAAATCAATTTTGAAACCGCAGATATAATGCAGTTCCGGTTCGGAAACTATGATTGTATCATTCTTGCCGATATGTTGCATTATCTTCAGCCGGGGCAGCAGAAATTAATCCTCGAAAAATGCATCCGGCAATTGAATGTCAGAGGTACAATCGTGATTCGCGATGGCAATAAAGAGTTGGTGGAAAAACATAAGGGCACTGTGTTGACTGAATTCTTTTCAACAAAGCTGATCGGGTTTAATAAAACATCTGCAAAAGGCTTGTCTTTCTTATCCGGTGAAATGGTTCGCGAACTGGCGAGGAATTATGGTTTGCAGATTACTGAAATTGATGAGACGAAGTATACTTCGAATATGTTGTTCATTTTGAAAAAGGAGAAGGACGTAAACTATGCATCGGTTTGACATTGTGATCATAGGTAGTGGTATGGGCGGCCTGGTCTGCGGCGATCTCCTGAGCAGGGAAGGTTACCAGGTGTGCATAATTGAAAAAAATAAACAGCTGGGTGGCTGCCTGCAGAGTTTTTCCAGGGATAAAAGGATATTCGAGTCAGGGGTACATTATATCGGTGGTTTGGAAAAGGGACAGAATCTGTACCGGATTTTCGACTACCTGGGATTGATGGAGAAGCTACACCTGGAGAGGATAAATGAAGATGCTTTTGATAAGATAATTATCGGGGATGATCCGAAAGTGTATTCGCTTGCACAGGGTTGGGATCAGTTTTATGATTCGCTTCTCAGGGATTTTCCCGGAGAAGAACCAGGATTAAAAAAGTATCGCGATACGCTTCGCGGGATATGTCTTCGTTTCCCTTTGTACAACTTACGTTCGGGAGGATCTTTTGCCGAGAAGACGGAAGCGATGGAAGTGGATACGGAACGATTTATAAAGTCGTGTACGGAAAATGAAAAGCTGCGGGCTGTGCTCGGCGGAAATAATATTCTTTATGCCGGCCGCGGAAATGAAACTCCTTTGTATGTACATGCATTGATACAGAATCACTATATCGAAAGTTCATGGAAATGTCTCAACGGCGGATCGCAGATTGGTAAATTTCTTGCTGCAAATATCCGTGAAAGAGGAGGAGTAATATTGCGAAATACAGAAGTGAAGAAAATAGTTGGAGATGGAAAAGAGGCAACCCATGTTACTTTAGCTGATGGAAATGTAATCTATGCTGCTGTTTTCATTTCTAATCTCCATCCTATGAAAACTTTGGAAATGCTGGAAGGTCTCCGCATTAAACCTGCCTATCAGCATCGTCTCGAAAGTCTTAAGAATACCGTTTCTTCATTTACACTCAATATCGTTCTGAAGAAAAATACAGTTCCCTACCAGAGCAGTAATACTTATTTTCATAAGGAAGGAAAGTTATGGTCACTCGATGAATATACGCAGGACAACTGGCCGTTGGGATATGGAGTGTTCTTCACTCCGCAACGTGATAATCATCAATGGGCCGAATCAGTAAGTATAATAACTTATATGCATTTCGAAGAAGTTGAGCAATGGGGAGATACTTTCAATACAACATTGTATCCGTCCGAAAGAACTGCAGAGTACCAGGAGTTCAAAAAACTTAAGGAAGAGAAGTTGCTGGATTGCGTAGCTGAACGTTTTCCTGGTATACGGGAAAATATTGAAGCCATTTATTCAGCTACTCCGCTGTCTTATCGTGACTATATCGGAAATGATGATGGATCCTTATATGGAATTGCGAAGGATTATCGCGAGCCATTAAAAACATTGATTCCGCCGAGAACTCATGTATCCAACCTTTTTCTTACGGGACAGAACCTGAACCTGCACGGAATTCTTGGTGCAACCATCAGTGCTTTATCAACAACGACTGCAGTCATGGGAAATGATTCTGTTGTGGAAAAAATCCGAAATGCCGAAAACGCGTAAAATATTCCGTTGGGTTTTATATTTCATCGGGACAATACTTTTATTGTGTCTTGGTCTTTTTATCTATGTAAGTATTGTTTCAAAAACAGAACCACCATTAATCACCAACCGGGCTGCAGATACGTGGCAAAGAGAAGATAAAGGAGAGGGTTTTTATACCTTAAAGAACAGTTGGTTTCGAAAAAGTAAGTCAGGATTGTATGAAATGTACGTGGAGGGAAATCCATATGAAATGGGTGTGATTAACGGGAAATTAAGTAAAGAGCTTGTCGTAAACCAGGAGATCTATTTCAATGAACAGATCTCAAAAATGATTCCATCAAAATCTTACCTGCACTTTCTGAAATATTTCGTCGGGTGGTTTAACCGCCACCTGGATAAAAATGTCAGTGATGAATATAGAAAAGAAATTTACGGCGTTTCGCAATCTGCATCAGGTGACTTCGGATACATTGGAACTCCCTACCAGCGAATCTTAAATTACCACGCAGCACATGATATCGGTCATGCCTTGCAGAGTATGGCACTGGTGGGTTGTACATCTTTTGGTACCTGGGATAATCTGTCGGCTGATGGTACAATGATCATCGGTCGCAATTTTGATTTTTATGTAGGCGACAAATTCGCAACCGACAAGATCGTTGCATTTTATCATCCATCCACAGGAAACAGGTTTATGACTGTAACCTGGGGAGGGTTTATCGGTGCAGTCTCCGGCATGAATGAAAAAGGTTTGACAGTAACTATCAATGCTGCAAAAACAGCAATTCCTTCCGGCGCGGAAACACCTGTATCCCTTGTTGCAAGAGAGATCCTGCAGTATGCCGGCAATATAGAAGAAGCGAAAAAGATTGCAGCCAGCCGCAAGATGTTTGTATCAGAATCTTTCCTTGTCGCTTCAGCCGCAGATCATAAAGCTGTCGTCATTGAGAAGACGCCGGAAGCAATGGATGTATATGATCCGGGAAAAGACTATATCGTTTGTGCTAATCATTTCCAGGGATCGTCACTGGTAAATACGGTCGAAAACCAGGAACAGATACATGAGAGTGCCTCGGAATACAGGTATAAACGTCTGCAGCAGTTGCTTGATTCCAATGGAAAAAATACAGTGGAAAAAACCATCGGTATCCTGCGCGATCAGAAAGGGATTAATAATCGTAATATCGGTATGGGGAATGAGAAGGCCATCAACCAGCTGATTGCTCATCACTCCATTGTTTTTGAACCGGAGAAAAGACTGGTATGGGTATCAACATCACCATGGCAGCTGGGAGAATATGTAGCATATGATTTAAATAAGGTTTTTGGACTTGCAGGAAAATCCAGTAATGAAGAGATTTCCGATAGTTCACTCCGTGTACCAGCAGATAGCTTCTTGCAGACGAAATCATTCGCCGATTTTGAAAGATTCCGGAGCTACCGGAAACGCATACTTGACCATCAGCCGGTGAACGCCGACAGCATCGTGGCTTCCAATCCTGAGTACTATCATGCGTGGGTCCTGGCGGGCGATGAAAGTTTCAGAAAGGAGGACTATCAGAAAGCGATGCAGTTTTATGCTAAGGCGCTTACCAAGGAAATTGCTACAAAAAAAGAATACGACTATATTCACGGGCAAATGGAAAAGACTGGCCGTAAAATAGAAAAAAGCTTATGATCCGCGGGATTGGGATCGATATGATCGAAGTGGAAAGGATCGCCCTCAAAGTAGGGAAGGACAGTGGGTTTCGTGAGCTCGTTTTTTCGCAGGATGAAATTGATTATTGCGAAAGCAAAACACATTGCGCTGAACACTACGCCGCGAGGTTTGCTGCAAAAGAAGCATTCTTTAAGGCACTTGGCACGGGTTGGAAAAACGGTACTGCATTTAACGAAATAGAAATTGTACATGATACAGAAGGATGTCCGCACCTTCGTTTCAAAGGAGAAACTGCAAAGACTGTAGAATCATTAAAACTTGGAAAGATCATTGTTTCTTTGTCTCATATCAAAACAGTAGCAACAGCAATAGTTATTATCGAAAGTTAATATGCAGCAGAATCAGCTTTCATTTCAGAAGGAAGACGTCATCAGGAAATTCCAGGAAGAAAAATTACGGGAGCTGATTAACTATCTGCATTTGAATTCTCCGTTTTACAAGGAACTTTTTAAACATCACAATATTGCTCCCGATCAGATCTGCACACTCGAAGATCTGACCCGCATTCCTCTTACAACAAAAGAAGATCTGCAGCAACGAAACCTGGATTTTCTTTGTGTGCCGAGGGATAAAGTGATTGAGTATAGCTCTACTTCGGGTACGCTTGGTAGTCCGGTAACCATAATGCTGACGGATAATGATCTGAATCGTTTGGCACACAACGAGTATTCGTCATTTGTCTGCGCAGGAGGTCGTCCAGACGACGTGTATCAGCTGATGCTAACACTTGATCGCCAGTTCATGGCGGGCATGGCTTACTATTCAGGTATACGGAAGCTGGGGGCAGGAATTATAAGGCTGGGTCCCGGAGTGCCTTCCTTGCAATGGGAGACAATTGTGCGCATTAAACCGACAGCTATTGTCGCGGTGCCTTCCTTCATTGTAAAACTGATTCAGTTTGCACTCGAACACGGCATTGACATCAATAAAACTTCGGTAAAAAAAGCCGTGTGTATCGGAGAGAATATCCGAAATACAGATTTCTCATTGAACATGCTTGGTAAGAAGATTACCGGGCATTGGGATATTCAATTGTATTCGACTTATGCTTCAACAGAAATGCAAACGGCTTTCACGGAATGCAATGAAGGTCGTGGTGGTCATTTGCAACCAGAACTGTTGATTCTTGAAATCTTAAATGAAAATGATCAACCTGTCGGGCCGGGTGAAGCCGGAGAGGTGACGATCACGACATTGGGTGTTGAAGCAATGCCATTGCTCAGGTATAAGACAGGTGATGTTTGTATGTATGTGAATGACCACTGTTCCTGCGGCAGGAACACAGTACGGCTTTCACCGATCATAGGCAGAAAAAAACAGATGATCAAATACAAGGGCACAACCCTGTATCCACCTGCTTTGTTTGACCTGTTGAATGAAATGGAAGAGGTTGCCGATTTTGTTGCTGAGGTATACTCAAACGATATCGGTATGGATGAAGTTTTACTGCATCTGGAGGCAGTTAATTATTCAGAAGAAACTGATCGAAAGATCAGGGCTTATCTCCAGGCAAGGTTAAGGGTCAGTCCGCATGTACGATACGTTACAAAAGATGAAATACGAGCGATGCAATTTCCGGAATCGGGAAGAAAGGCTGTTAAATTCATTGACCGCAGATGAATTATTTCTTCAAAATCTGTACAAAGATTTAATCAGAACCAGGTTATGAAAATCGTTGAAGTTTGTCAGATAATTTCGGATGGGTAAAGTCGATACTTCATTTTTCACGACGTCAGGGTAAGCAAATTCATCGGCAATATTCCGAATTCGTAAAGCTGTTTCCGGTGATTTTCCGCTCCTGTTTCGACTATCCATTTTGATTACGACGTAGGATTTCAGATTAAATAGACAGGGTCTCACATTTATCTGTTGCCTGCTGCCCGCTCCCTGCTGCCTATTTCCGATCTTTACCTTAATTTCGCACGTTTTATTACTTTACGGTTAAATTGAAAAATTACCCAATATCATGACTCATGTTGGCGGACGGGAATTGACGAGTGCAGACTTTGTAGATGTGCTTTTCCGGGATAAGCAGATTGTTCTGGATGAGAAAGCGGTGGACAATGTTGCCGAAAACTTTAAGTTTTTGCGCGGCTTTTCGTCCAATAAACTCATTTATGGTATTAATACTGG
Source organism: Pollutibacter soli (assembly GCA_029269725.1). Lineage (GTDB taxonomy): Bacteria > Bacteroidota > Bacteroidia > Chitinophagales > Chitinophagaceae > Pollutibacter > Pollutibacter soli. The sequence goes on from JARJHS010000002.1 coordinate 886,031, forward strand.
CTTTGGTCCGATGGCGCAGTATAAAGTGAGCGAGGAAAATTTGCTGCAGCTTCAGTACAATCTTATCAGAAGTCATAGTTCAGGCGGTGGCAATCTGCTCGACCCGGTATTGGTGAAAGCGCTGATGCTGGCCCGGCTCAACAGCATGATCCAGGCTTTTTCAGGAGTGCATGTTGAAACAGTCCAATTATTAAAAGATCTTATAAATAAAAATGTTACTCCCTGTATTTATGATCATGGAGGAGTAGGTGCAAGCGGCGACCTTGTTCAACTTGCTCACCTCGCATTGGTAATGATTGGTGATGGCGAAGTGATTTATGAAGGAAAGGTTCAGCCGACTGCGGATGTTTTTAACAGGCTGGGAATAAAGCCTCTCCACATTCACATCAGGGAAGGTCTTGCCTTGATTAATGGAACTTCTGCTATGACGGGCATTGGAATGGTGAACATCATCCAGGCAACAAAGCTGTTGGAATGGTCAGTGATGTTATCAGCAATGATTAATGAAATTGTGGAAGCTTTTGATGATCACTACAGTTATGAGTTAAACGTAGTTAAAAAACACAAAGGTCAGAACCGGATCGCTGCAATGCTGCGTGATATTTTGCAGGACAGTAAAATGATCCGGGATCGCTCACAACATTTATACAATCCTGAAAATTTAAACCAGGAAAAATTTGAAGACAAGGTCCAGGAATACTATTCACTCCGCTGCGTTTCGCAGGTATTGGGACCAGTTTATGATACAATTATCCAGGCGGAAAAAGTCGTGACAGATGAATTGAATTCTGTCAACGACAACCCGGTTATTGATCATCAGAATCACAATATTTTTCATGGCGGTAATTTCCACGGCGATTATGTTTCGCTGGAGATGGACAAACTGAAAATCGCCATTACGAAACTGTCAATGCTTTCTGAACGTCAGCTCAATTATCTGATGAATGAAAAGCTGAACCAGAAGTTTCCGCCGTTTGTAAACCTTGGAGTTCTCGGATTCAATTTTGGTATGCAGGGTATGCAGTTCACCGCCACTTCAACTGTTGCCGAAAATCAGACCTTGTCATTCCCGATGTACGTGCACAGTATCCCTAACAACAACGACAACCAGGATATTGTAAGCATGGGCTGTAACGCAGCGATCATGACAAAAAAGGTCATCGATAATTCTTTTGAGGTGCTGACGATCCAGATGATGTCCGTGGTACAGGCGATCGATTATCTGGAGTGTGTTGATAAATTGTCTGCCCGCACAAAGGCATTATATCGTGAAGTACGCGAGTTGTTCCCTGTGTTTGTTGAAGATTTCCCTAAATATAAAGACTTGCAGAAACTGAGGGATCATTTCAAAACTGTTGCTCCGTTGATTTCAGGAAACCGTGCTACCAGCTATAGCACCAATGGTGTTCTCGACAGCACAACAACCGAACGCTGATCTTCATAAAATAAATTCCAGTACATGAAATGCGCATTGGTCACTGGCGGATCCCGTGGTATCGGAAAAGCCATATGCATTGAACTTTCCACCCATGGCTATTTTATTCTCATTAACTATCGCAGCAACGAGAAAGAAGCATTGGACACTTTGGAACAGGTGAGGGCCAGGGGCGCGGATGGTGAGATTATTGCTTTTGACGTAGCTGATCGTCACCAGATTACTGAAGTATTGGGTGGATGGATAGAGAAAAACCAGGATAAAGAAATTGAAGTACTGGTTAACAATGCGGGTATTAAGGATGACGGACTGATGATGTGGATGAAGGATGAACAGTGGGACCAGGTGCTTGGAACCAGTCTGAATGGTTTCTTCTTTGTTACCCGTTTGGTGTTGAATAATATGTTGCTTCGTCGGTATGGCCGGATCATTAATGTAGTGTCTCTTTCCGGAATCAAAGGCATGGCAGGACAGGTAAATTACTCGGCTGCAAAAGCTGGTGTAATCGGATCAACAAAAGCATTGGCACAGGAAGTCGGGAGGAGAGGTATAACAGTGAATGCAGTTGCACCGGGTTTTATTAAAACAGACATGACGGAAGAAATGAATGAAAAAGAATTGCAGGCGCATATTCCCGTCAGGCGTTTTGGTACAGCGGATGAAGTCGCGCATACCGTAGCATTCCTCGCTTCTCCACGTTCCGGGTATATCACTGGTGAAGTTATTTCGGTAAATGGCGGTCTCTACACCTGATCGGTGTAACCTATTAAGCTGCTAAAAATCAACATCATTTTTCGTGTTTTAAACTACAAAAGCGGTTTAATGTTTACGTAATTTGCAACTGCAAACGGGGCATAAATTCCCCCGTTTTCAGATACTAAAAACGTAATTTGCCATTTCCTGCGGTGAGGAAACTGTTTTTCAGGAAAATAAAGAATTTATCAGGGTGTTCACTAATATGTGATGAGATTAAGCGTTACATATGAAGACATTATCAGTAAAAATTGTTTCTCCCGGATCGGGTTTTATAAATAGTATGCAGGTTAATTTAATTTCAGACAAGTCAGGCGGCATATGAACAGAGTGGTGATTACGGGAATGGGAATTTACTCCTGCATCGGGAAAAACCTAGAGGAAGTCAGGAACTCGTTGTACGAAGGAAAATCCGGGATCGTTTTTGATCCCGTTCGAAAAGAATTCGGATACCGGTCCGGATTGACGGGCTATCTGGAAAAACCCAATTTAAAGGGAATGCTCGACAGGCGGGCCAGGATCATGCTGCCTGAGCAGGGTGAGTACGCCTATATAGCCACCGTGGAAGCGCTGGCAATGGCGGGAATTGATGCCGATTATATTCAGAATCATGAAATAGGCATCCTTTATGGCAATGATAGTTCGGCAAAATCCGTTATTGAGTCCAACGATATTATCCGCGAAAAAAAGGATACGATGTTGGTTGGGTCAGGTTATGTTTTCCAGACGATGAACAGTACGGTGACCATGAACCTGGCAACGATCTTTAAATTAAGGGGAGTCAACTTTACCATCAGTGCTGCCTGCGCAAGTGGTTCGCATTCTATAGGCCTTGGATACCATTTCATCAAAACCGGTCTGCAGGATTGTATTATTTGTGGTGGCGCCCAGGAAACGGGTCATTTTTCGATGGGAAGTTTTGACGCATTGTCGGCCTTTTCCATTCACGAATCGGAACCAGAGAAAGCATCACGGCCTTTTGATCGCGATCGGGACGGACTAATTCCCAGCGGTGGCGGCGCAACTGTGATACTCGAAAGTCTTGAGTCGGCACAAAAAAGAGGCGCGAAGATCCTGGCGGAAGTAGTAGGCTACGGATTTTCATCCAACGGTTCGCATATTTCTAACCCGACAGTAGATGGCCCCGTCAGGTCGCTTCAGATGGCTCTGAAAGACGCGGGTCTGCAGGCAAAGGACATTGAGTACATCAATGCTCACGCGACCAGTACGCCCGCCGGAGATGCCAGCGAAGCGAAAGCGATTGATGAGGTGTTTGGCGAAACTAGGCCTTATGTGAGTTCGACCAAGTCGATGACGGGACACGAATGCTGGATGGCAGGTGCCAGTGAAATTGTTTACTCCATGTTAATGATGGAAAATTCTTTCATTGCACCGAATATAAATTTCACAAATCCTGACGAAGACTCGTCGAAACTGAATATAGTAAATAGTACTATAGAAAAAGATATAAACGTATTTTTGTCCAACTCATTTGGGTTTGGTGGAACTAATTCGTCATTGATTATCAGAAAATTGAATTAAACAGATGCTTATGAGCCCTGAAGAAATAATAGAGAGGATTAATGCCTTCCTCGTTGAAGAGTTTGAAGAAGATGCTGAAAACATCCGGCCGGAAGCAAAGCTCAAAGAAACTTTAGAACTGGATAGCCTGGACTATATCGACCTCGTGGTGGTAATCGAAAGCAATTTTTCATTTAAGGTAAAACCGGAAGATTTTGCTGGCATCGTCACTTTCCAGGATTTTTATGACTACGTCATTTCAAAAGTAAATGCTAAAGCCTTCGCATAATGCCTTTATGGCAAGGTAAATCCAGGGGAACACCTTTAGGTTACAGAATATTCGTAGCAACATTAAAACATCTTGGTCTCACTCCTGCTTATGCCTTACTGCATCTGGTAGCCTTCTATTACCTGGTTTTTTCATTTAAATCCTCACGGATCTCTTATCGCTTTTTTCGTGATCGGATGCATTATTCTCCTGGTAAGGCGGTTACCCATGTGTATAAGAACTATGTGCGGTTTGGAGAATCGATTATTGATAAAATTGCAGTACTCTCGGGAATACCTACCCGACTTTCATTCAATTTTGATGATGAATACCTGCTTCATGAAATGATTTCAAGAGGAAGGGGCGGTCTCTTACTGAGCGCTCATATCGGGAACTGGGAAGTGGCTGGAAACCTGCTCCGGCGGCTGAAAACAAAAATCAATATTGTTTTGTTTGATGGTGAAGATGAAGCCATCAGGAAATATATTACCGGCGTTACCGGCGATTGGCAGGTAGGGGTGATCGTACTAAAAGAAGATTTATCTCATATCTATGCCATCAGCGAAGCATTGCGAAACAACGAACTGATCTGTATGCATGCTGATCGTTTTCTTGAAGGTAATAAAACCATCAGTACAGATTTTTTAGGTTCAAAGGCAAGGTTCCCGATAGGCCCCTTTGTACTTGCTCAGACTTTTAAAGTGCCTGTCACTTTTGTTTTTGCCATGAAACAAACAAAATTTCACTATTATTTATACGGATCTCAACTCCTCGACGATTATAGCAAGGAAAAAACAAAGGGAATGCAACTAATGGTTGATAAATTTGCGGCAGATATGGAAGAAAAAGTGAAACTATACCCAGACCAATGGTATAATTTCTACAATTTCTGGCAGGCATAAATGAGCAATTTTCCCAACATATTATCACTGATTCCTCAGCGTCCTAACTTTGTTATGGTTGATGAACTGGTAAATGTGACTGATGATACGTGCTCCACAAAATTTACCATCCGGGCTGACAATGTTTTATTAGACGAGAACAGTTTTTCAGAAGGCGGTTTGGTGGAAAACATTGCACAAACAGCCGCAGCGCATGCCGGCTTTGTGGCTTTGAATAAAAATGAACCTGTTAAAACAGGATTTATTGGTGCAGTAACAAATCTGAAAATTACTGAACTCCCCTCTAATGGATCTTTGCTTGAAACAAACATTAAAATAGAAAATCAGATATTTGATGTCACACTCATTTCCGGACAAGTGTCCTGTGAAGGCAGACTGGTAGCAAGCTGCGAAATGAAAATTTTTTTATTACCAGACAATAAAATCACATCAAAATGAGAAAGCAGATACTATTATTAACGACGGCATTTCTGGTGATTGCTTCGCTCTCACTGAATGCACAATCCGTAAAAGATATTTTTGATCCTTCTAAACCGATATTTTACTACGGTCTTGATTTTACCAAAGTGAAAATCATTAACGACGCAGAGGCGAATGCAAATGATATTGTTGACCGCCAGTTTGATGGCCTGAACGATCTCATGGTGAGCGAAGCAAAAAAATATGATATCGCAGGTGCAGTAAAAAGAACTGATCTTCCCAGTGATCTTGGTTTCGTTTCGAAAAGGAACCGTGCAGTAAAACCTGATGACATTAAATCATCCAATTCGGCAGATTATGATCGCTTGAAAGAAGCAGATATTCAGACGCTGGTATCCGGCTTTGATTTTGGAGATCACAAAGGAATTGGTCTGTTGATTGTTGTTGAATCACTCAGTAAATCGAAGAAGGCTGCTGCTATGTGGTGGACATTTGTTGATATCGCCACAAAAAAAGTGTTACTGACTCAGCGACTGGAAGGAAAAACAGGAATGGCTTTCAGTTGGAGAAATTATTGGGCCGTTCCGATTAAAGATGTTATTGACGATGTGAAGAAGAAAAAATTCAACGAATGGAAATCCAGATATGGCAGTTAGTTGTTGTATTCTGATAACTGGAATAAGTCAAACTGCTGTTATTTCCGTACTTAGATATGCCTGATCAACTAAAACACACTATTGAAGTATTGGTCCGTTTCAATGAAGCGGACCCTTTAGGCATTGTGTGGCATGGCCATTATATCCGCTATTTTGAAGATGGCCGCGAATCCTTTGGTCTGGCCAACGGATTGGGATATCTCGATGTATATGACAAAGGGTTTGTGATCCCGGTGGTGAGTGTGCACTGTGATTTTAAAAAATCATTACGGTACGGCGAGAAAGTATTGGTGGAAACAATATATGTGCCCAGCGAAGCGGCGCGACTCAGATTTGAGTATCGTTTATTCAACGCTGTGACTAAGGACCTGGTTGCTACCGGGTATTCTGTGCAGGTTTTTCTGCGCCGCGAGGATAACCTTCTTCAATTGACAAACCCTCCTTTTTTTGAAAGCTGGAAAAAAGAAAAAGGACTTTAAACAGGAATATCAGCATGAGGAAAGGGGCGTTTATCGTTGCAGATAATATTTATTCTCCCGCAGGATCTACAACCAGGGAAAATTTTGAAACGATCATTGGTGGCGGCTCCGGTGTGCGCACACACGAAGACATTTCTATAAGTAAAACTCCATTTGTTGCTTCATTGATAGGAGAGGGAAGGAACGGAAAACATTTTCCGGATTCAGTTAAGGGATTTTCCCGTTTTGAAAATCTGTTGACGCTTTCGGTTCAGGATGCGCTTCGGTCCGGAAATGTCGATCCTAAAGAAGAAAAAACTTTGCTGATTATTTCTTCAACGAAAGGGAATATCAGTATGCTGGAGTCGGGTGGCGATCAGATCGCGAAAGCAGACGCAATCAGTCTCGTTGCATCTGCAAAAAAGATCGCTGCGCATTTTCAATTTCAACATCAACCGCTGGTGATCTCAAACGCATGTATTTCCGGATTACTAGCGATCATCACTGCGAAAAGATTGATTGAATCAGATAGTTATGAAACGGTAGTTGTTGCAGGCGCAGATGAAATCACATCATTCATATTCTCCGGTTTCCAGTCTTTCCAGGCATTAAGCGATACTGTTTGCCGGCCGTTCGATGCGGCGAGAAAAGGCATTAACCTTGGTGAAGGAGCAGCAACAATTATCTTATCCGGTAATGATAAATACGAAGGCAACATCAGGATCAGCGGCGGCTCCGTCAGAAACGATGCCAATCACATCTCCGGGCCTTCAAGAACAGGGGAGGAACTTTTTCTTGCCATCAATAGCGCACTGGATGAAGCTGGTTTGAAATCTTCCGAAATCGAGTTCATTTCTGCTCATGGAACTGCTACGATTTATAATGATGAAATGGAAGCCAAAGCGATTAGTTTGGCTAATTTGCAGGATGTCCCGGTCAACAGCCTGAAAGGATATTTCGGTCATACACTTGGGGCAGCTGGAATCATTGAAACCATCATTACAAAACAAAGCATGCTCGAAGGATTAATAGTTCCCACACCCGGTTTTGAAGAATCCGGTGTGTCAATGCCTTTGAACATTTCGAATAAATTGCGAACCGCATCTATTACACATAGCCTTAAAACGGCATCTGGCTTTGGTGGCTGCAACGCAGCTATTACGCTTAGTCGCTGAATATAAAATCTCATTACCTATTTCAAAACTGATACATAAACAAGGCAACTGATTCATGAATTTTTTCAGTAAAGACAGAAAGACTGCTTTCGAGGCAAAAGAACAGGCTCAATGGATTGCTTTTGGACCAATGATTTTCCAGGCCGCACGAGTACTCAGGAACAGCGGCATTCTGCAGATGATCGAAGAAAGCGGAACCGATGGTGTAACCATTGAACAGATTACAGAACAACTTAAACTGTCAACCTATGGCGTTCGTGTGTTGCTGGAATCCGGTTTGAGTATCGGGCTCGTGATTGTAAACGACGGAATATATACACTTACAAAAACCGGATATTTTATTCTTCACGATCCCCTGACCCGTACAAACATGGATTTTGTACATGACGTCAATTACAAGGGGATGTATTATCTTGATAAAAGCATAGAAAACGGTAAACCAGAAGGGCTGAAAGAACTCGGCAACTGGCCAACGATTTATGAAGGACTCTCCAGTCTTCCGCCACATGTACAAAAAAGCTGGTTTAGTTTTGATCACTTTTTTTCAGATGATGCATTTCCACTGGTACTCAGGCATGTTTACGGAACAGGTGTAAGAAAACTGCTGGATGTTGGTGGTAATACAGGCAAATGGGCCGTTGCATCGACCGGATTCAGAGATGATATTGAAGTAACCATCATGGATCTTCCTGGTCAGTTGAATGTTGCAAAAAAGAAAATAGCAGAGATGGGCCTGGAAGATCGTGTAAGCTTTAAGGCGGTAAATATTCTCGATGAAACGGTGAAATTTCCCACCGGATATGAAGCGATCTGGATGAGTCAGTTCCTGGATTGTTTTTCAGAAGCTGAAATAGTATCCATTCTGAAAAGAGCACATGCAGCACTTGATGAAAAAGGAAAACTTTTCATACTGGAACCGTTCTGGGATCTTCAGCGATTTGAAGTGGCAGCTTTTTGTCTTCATCAGACTTCATTATATTTTACTGCGCTTGCAAACGGCAACAGCCAGATGTACAGCGCAGCCATATTCCTGAAGTGTGTAGATGAGGCCGGGTTCACTATCGAAAAACAAGTCAACGGAATCGGCCTCAGTCAAACGCTTTTAACCTGCAGAAAAAAATAAGTTAACAACCATTTTTTAATTATCATAAGTATGAAACAGATTAGTGTAGATGTGCTTGTCATTGGTGCTGGTCCTTCCGGAACCGTTGCTGCGTCTATCATCAACAAGGCAGGATTTTCCGTTGCCGTTGTTGAGAAAATGAAATTTCCACGATTCGTTATAGGTGAAAGTCTTTTGCCAAAATGTATGGAAGCTTTGGATGAAGCAGGATTTCTTGACGCTGTTAAATCAAAAGGTTTCCAGCAAAAATTCGGGGCAAAGTTTGTGAAGAATGGAAAGATCTGCGATTATTTCTTTGCTGACCAGTACACCCCTGGATGGAACTGGACATGGCAGGTACCTCGCGCCGAGTTTGATAAGACGCTTGCAGATGAATGCGAAAAAATGGGAATACCAGTGTCTTACGAAACCACGGTAACGGGTATACGTTTTTTCGATGATGAAAGTTCTGTTACAACGGTCCAGTATACCGATGGCTCGACAGCAGAGATCACCGCCAGGTTTATTGTTGATGGCAGTGGATATGGTCGCGTCATCCCTCGTCTGTTCAATCTTGATCGTCCTTCCACGTTGCCTCCAAGAAAAGCATTGTTTGCACACACCGTCGACAAGAAAAGATCAATGTCCGATGAACCTAACCGAATCACCATCGTAACACATAAACCAGGTGTTTGGGTTTGGGTGATTCCATTTTCCACGGGCATTACTTCATTGGGATTTGTCGGAACTCCGGATTTCTTCAAAACATTCGATGGAAATGATGAGCAGGTGTATCGTGCATTAATTGAATCAGAACCTTACCTCGCTGAACGATTCAGGGATGTGGAACTGGTTTTTTCACCACGCGTACTGGAATCATGGTCTTCTACAACGGACAAATTTTATGGAAACGGATTCGTGCTGACAGGGAATGTTACCGAATTCCTTGATCCCATTTTTTCGTCCGGTGTTACCCTCGCAACTATTTCAAGCCAGAATGCTGCGCACCTGGTGATTAAAAAACTGAAAGGCGAAAATGTGAACTGGGAAAAAGAATATATGGAACCCGTCATGCAGGGGGTTAATACTTTCCGTTCCTATGTTACTTCCTGGTATGATGGAACACTGGACACTATTTTCTTTGCCGAAAAGCAGGTGCCCGAGATAAAAAATATGATCTGTTCTGTTTTGGCCGGATATGTGTGGGATACTACCAATCCTTATGTTAAAAACCATATCCAGGCATTACAGGTACTTGCGCGCAAAATTGAGTACAGGGATATGATGGAGAAAAAAACATCCTAAAGAAATTAATAGGTTGTCAAGCGATCTTTATATCAATGCCAGTGTTACTGTCAAAAACGGGATAGTAATGCGTAACGGTGAGTTGTATTTTAAAGCAGGTTCGGAAGATCCCTCTTCTATCCTTGCAGAAATTTATGAACATCTTCTGCCGGCCTATCCTAAATTTTATAAGATGGATCAGCTTTCAAAGCTGGGTTGGCTGGCGACTGAGATTCTGCTCGGGCCGGAGTTCAGGTACAAAAATTATCCTGCAGACAAAGTAGGTATCGTACTTTCCAATGCCAATGCGAGCCTGGATACTGATATCCGGTATTACGATACCGTAAAAGATATTGCGAGCCCGGCTTTGTTCGTTTATACTTTACCCAATATTGTCGCTGGCGAAATCAGCATCAGGCATCGCTTGAAAGGAGAAAATGCCTTTTTTATTTTCGATCATTTCAATGCCGGTTTTATTCAACAATATGTCAGCGGCCTGCTGAATAATGATAACTTGCAGGCTTGTATTTGCGGATGGGTGGAAACCCTTGGTAAACAGCTGGACGCGGCTTTATTTCTGGTGGAGAAAACACCGAATGCTGGCGCGGTAGGTTTTACACCAGCTATTATGAATCAAATTTATCAGTAAGGAGATGGAGAAATTAATGTCGGATCTGAAAAAGCAGATCATAGAGCAGTTGAACCTGCAGGATGTAAAACCCGAAGATATCGGAGATGACCAGCCACTGTTCGTAGAAGGACTTGGATTGGATTCTATCGATGCGCTTGAATTGATTGTGTTGCTACAGCAACATTATAAGATCAAGATTTCAAATGCTGAAGACGGACCAAAAGTATTCCGCTCTGTGCGTACTATGGCTGAATACATCACCACTCACCAGCCCAGTAATGCCTGATGAATAGCGCACCTGTTTTTATTGCTTCTACAGGTACCATTTCATCCATTGGAAAGGATACAGAAACCTCTCTGCAATCCCTCGAAAACGGAGTTGCAGGAATGGATACCATGCACTGGCTCGAAAGTTCGCATAAAGGAAAGCTGCCCGTCGCTGAAGTCAAATTTTCCAATGCGGAACTCGCATCGATCTGCGGATTGAACGAACATATCCCACGCACCGCACTCTTGTCTGCAATTGCCGCTAAAGAAGCGGTTGATAAATCCGGAATTGATCTGAAATCCGGTTTGCGCATCGGTTTTATTTCTGCGAACACGGTTGGAGGAATGGATAAAACGGAAAACTTTTTTAAACCATTTCTCGCTGACCATTCAAAAGGACATCTGCGCAATGTAGTGCATCATGAATGCGGGTCAGTTACAGAAATCGTAGCAGATCTTTTAGGTGTGAAAGATTTTATCAGCACAATCAGTACCGCCTGCTCCTCTTCTGCAAACGCGATCTTTTTCGGAGCAAGACTGATCAAACAAAATAGATTGGATGTAGTGATTGCTGGTGGTGCTGATGCGCTCACGCGATTTACACTGAATGGTTTCAATACACTGATGATCCTGGATGATAAGTTTTGCAGGCCCTTTGATGAAAACAGGAAAGGTCTGAACCTGGGGGAAGGTGCGGGTTATGTAGTAATGGTGTCAGAAAAAATCGCAAATACATTAAAAACAAAACCAACGATCAGTCTGAGCGGGTATGCAAATGCAAATGATGCTTATCACCAGACGGCTTCGTCACCGGATGGCGCGGGTTCTTATTTTGCAATGAAATTCGCGCTTGAAATGAGCAGATTAAAGCCAGCCGATATCAGTTATATAAACCTTCATGGCACCGGTACGCAGAATAACGACATCGCGGAAGGAACAGCTGTAAAAAGATTGTTTGATCCTGTTTTTCCTCCGATGAGTTCCACAAAATCATTTACTGGCCATACCCTCGGTGCAAGCGGTGGCATCGAAGCCGTTTTCTCTGTACTGGCACTCCAGAACGATTTGATATTTCCCAATCTTCGGTTTGAAACAGCCATTACAGGACTTCCCTTCAAACCTGTTACAGAATTGTTGAAGGGAAAAGGTTTGAAACATGTAATGTCAAATTCTTTTGGCTTCGGAGGCAATTGTTCTTCACTCGTTTTTTCAAAAAGCTGATATGAAACTGTACATACATTCATCATCGGCAATTTCACCTCAGCCTGGTTTTACGGACGAGGGCTTTCCGGCACAAATCCGTAAACCGGAATCCAACAGGTTTGATGTTGTCGAACCGGAATACAGGGAATGGATAGATCCGAAACTGATCCGAAGAATGAGCAGGATCATAAGAATGGGGGTGGCAGCAGCAAAGAAAAGTCTGCAAACAGCTAAACTTGAAATGCCTGACGCAATCATCACCGGTACTGCATATGGATGTCTTGAGGATACGGGCGTGTTTATACAGCGGATGGTGGAGCAAGGTGAGGAAATGTTATCGCCAACTGCTTTTATACAATCCACGCATAATACAGTCGCTGCGCAGATCGCTTTGTTATTGAAATGCCATAATTACAATAACACCTTTGTTCATCGTGCTTTTTCATTTGAATCAGCACTACTCGATGCAGCCTTGCTACTGGAAGAAAATCCCCGGCAGAAAATACTTGTTGGTGCTGCTGATGAAATCACCAGTTACAGCTACGACATTCTTTCGCGCTTCGATATATACAAGAAAAATGAAGAAGTGGGCGATAAGCTGATCGGTTCCGGAACGACAGGAACGATTGCAGGTGAAGGCTCCGCTTTCTTTGTGATTTCAGGAGAAAAAAATGATCAGTCAATTTCATGCATAGATGATTTCGCTTCGTTGTACAAACCTGTTGATGCTGGTGAGACGGAAAAATTTATCATAGATTTTTTAAAATCTTCGGATACAGATATAAAAAACGTTGACCTTATTTTGTCAGGACACAATGGCGACAACAAAGGCGATGCAATTTATGATGCTCTTCAGGAGAAATTGTTCGGAGGAATTCCTATGCGGACTTTCAAGAACTATTGCGGTGAATATCCTACAGCGATTTCATTTGCACTTTGGTACGCTTCATTGCTGATATCAGAAAATGCTAAAGGCTCACCAAAGAAAATTCTCATCTGGAATCATTATAAAGGCACGCATCATTCATTAATCCTTCTCAGTGCATGCTGAAGTTTCGCAATACCACTATTCTTTTTACAGTTATTATAGCTGTGCTTTTGCTGGCTAAAATATTGTTGGCATGGCCGGTATGGCCTATCGGTATTGCTGCACTCATTTATCTTACGGTTCTTTTTTTTGGGAGTTATCGCATCGACTCACAATTTTATCTGCCGGTGGTTTGTTCTGCAAAAACAAACGATAAAAAAATTGCCATCAGTTTTGATGATGGCCCCGATGAACACTATACACCAAGGATACTTAGTACACTGAAAGAATTTCATTTTCCCGCTATATTTTTTTGCATCGGTAAAAAGATAGGAGGGAGAGAAAAAATACTCAAAGCAATTACTGATGCCGGGCACCTGGTTGGCAATCACAGCTTTTCGCACGATTTCTGGTTTTCAATGAAATCTGCGGAAAACATGAATCTGGATCTCTCTGCTGCAGATGATGAGATAAAAAAGATAATAGGGGTGCAACCAAAACTATTTCGTCCGCCATATGGTGTAACGAATCCGAATATCCGAAAAGCGGTTGAATATGGACGTTATACCGCAGTTGGATGGAGCATCCGGTCCATGGATACTGTAATAAACGATCGAAATAAATTGCTCAGCAAACTGAAGTCATCACTTCGCCCGGGAGCTGTAATTCTGTTTCATGATACGAGCCTGACAATGGCAGAAATTCTTCCGGAATTTTTCCAGGAAATAAAAAACCGCGGATACGAAGTAGTCAGGATCGATCAGCTTCTTAATCTGAAACCTTATGCGTAACATAATTGTAACTACAACTTTTTGTTTTTTCTCCACCGTACTGTATGCGCAGTATTCTGGTTACACTGCTGTGCCGGATCCGGCAGCATTTAAAGAGCAATTCAGTTCGAACTCAAAAAAAACCGAAAGCATCCAGAGTGATTTTACACAGGAGAAAACCTTAAGCCTGCTGAGCGAAAAAATCAATTCAAAAGGTAAGTTCTGGTTTAAGCGGGAAAATAAAGTGAGAATGGAATACCAGCAACCATTTCAATACCTGTTGGTAATGAATCAGGGTGAAATACTGATCAAAGATGGAGTGAAGGAAACAAAGGTATCTTCTTCGTCAGGGAAATTAATTCAGCAGGTAAACAGGATTACCGTGGATTGTGTTCAGGGTACAGTGTTTTCGAATCCGGATTTTATTACAAAGGTTTTCGAAAATAAATCCGGTTGGCTGGTGGAAATGACACCCGTGGCAAAGAATATGAAAGAGCTTTTCAAAAACATTGTGGTGATCATTGATAAATCGGATTATGCAGTGCAGACGGTTGAAATGAATGAACTTCGTGGGGATCAGACAAAAATTCGTTTTCTAAATAAACAACTGAATGCAAAAATTCCTGATCATCTTTTTGCTGTCAGGTAGCATTTTTGCTTTCCCTTCCTGCAGAACGCCATTTCAGCATCTTTCTGCAACGGCTGATTCTTCATTTACTGCGCTCGAAGAATTTCGGCCCGCGTTTGGTGTTGGATTTTACAAAACAGAAGTGGATGTTACAGGCCGACACCTGAGTGGAATACTTGTGATCAAAAAAATGCCGGACAGCAGTATGCGTGTGGTGTTTACCAATGAAGCGGGTCCTGTGTATTTTGATTTTTCCTGGACGGCAGTGGGTGAGTTTATAGTGGAGTCAATCATGGCTCAGTTGAACAAAAAATCAGTGATTAAAACACTGAAAAAGGATTTTGAATTAATATTGATGAACCGGCTCGTACAAGGGAAGTATGAGATTAGAGAGAGTGAAACACAACGCTGGTTTATTTTTAGCAGACCAAAAGGATATGATGTTTATCTCACAAATAAATCGTCGACAACACTTGAGTTGATGAAGCGCATGGGTAAACGAAAACCGGTTGTGAAAGCGACAATGGTTCCCGATGTTGATGGAATTCCATCTTCATTTACAATAGAACATCAGCAGTTCCAGTTCAAAATACAGCTCAATAAAATGAAGCGAGATGTTATTGAATGATTTTTACCGGATAAAAACACATACGGTTGAATCTGAAAAGATCAATGCAGAAATAATTTTTGACAAAGATCATGCGATTTTCAAAGGTCATTTCCCCGGGCAGCCCGTGGTTCCGGGAGTTTGCATGCTGATGCTGGTAAAAGAAATCATAACTGAGCTTCACAACCGATCATTCTTATTCAATGACATTCCTCAGATGAAGTTTCTTTCCATGATTAATCCCAATCAACATCCGGAAGTTGATGTACAAATACAACTGAAAAAAACTGAAGAAGGCAAAACGATTGTCGATGCAATGCTGAAAAAAGAAGAGGTTGTTTTTTTTAAAATGAAAGCCCGGATAGCAGATTCATGATATGTTTAGCATGAATGGTGATTTGCAGAACAGGATCGATTTCCATTTACTCCGAAAAATGTATTTCCTACCTATGTGCCTATGATATCTATCTGACCTATGTGATTTAATAAAAAACTGTAATTGCGGAGAAATTTGAACCACATAGTTCACATAAGGAAAACATAGTCACATAGGTGAATATTCAGTCTCCTGCTGTAATTATAGAACTTTGAGATACCAACAAACTTCCGGGAGTAATAAACGTCCATTCGTTATTAACAAGACACTAGTTCAGTGAAGGATCAACCGGGAAATTGATCATCATTTCATATTCTCCGCCCAGATTTCTCAGCGAATCTTTCCAGATTTCATCAAGTTTCCGATGAAATACAAGATTGCGGTGCGCGGGTAGTACCAGCCAGCTTTTTTCTTTCAGTTCTGTTTCCAGCTGCCCGCCCGTCCATCCCGAGTAGCCGATATAAAAACGGATCTTGTTCCTGTCTATCTTTTCTGCCCGGATCATTTCGATAGCCTTTTCAAAATTGCCGCCCCAGAAAACACCCTCAGCCACTTCAAATCCATCAGGGATCAGTTCCGGGTATTGATGCAGAAAATGTATCGTGTCTTTTTGAACCGGTCCGCCATAATGTACAGGAATATCGATTCCGACCAATTCCGGTATAAGTTCATCCAGCGTGTGCTGATAGTTTCTGTTCAACACGAAGCCAAAACTGCCTTCTTCCTGGTGCTCGCAAAGCAGCACGACAGTCCTGCTGAAATTGGGATCTTTCAGAAATGGTTCGGCTATCAGTAAAGTTCCGGCAGAAGGTGACGTCATTATTTCTAAGATAATGGATAATCCGTTAATTTACAAGCAATCTTAGGCGTTAAGCGTCGGACGTTTAACGTTTAACGTTTTCCTAAACCTAAGTTAAATAGAAATTTTCCGGGAATAAAGCTGAGTGCGTCCCCGTTATTTTGCAGGCCGATGAAGAAAATCTTTACACTCATTACCATACTGATCTCTCTTTCGCTGGTTGGCATAATTGTCATCCAGGTTTCGTGGATCAAAAAATCACTTCTTATCCAAAAGGAGCAGGTTAATGAGCATATCAGTAAAGCCATGTACGAAGTGGTGGACGAACTGGTAGAGGAAAAGAGCAAATTTCCGACTTTTATATCACCGAAAATAATGTCTGAGTGGCCAAGGGATCAACTCCTGAACCTGATGCGTGCTCCGACCATTGCCCAGCGATATAAAGTAAAAGGCATACAGGAAAAACTTCGCAAAGCATTCGAAAAACAAGGTTTAAAGGATACTAAGTTCGAGTTCGCAATCATTTCAAGTACAAATACATTCGGATATGAAATGCAGTCGGCGAATTTTGATCAGAGTTATGATGCTGCATTGGAAGATACTGCTCATAACTGGATAGCGATATGGCCCTTGGTTTCTAATTCCGGTTCTGAAACGGAAAGCCTTTCACCTGATGAAAAACTCATCATCATCATTTCAGATCTGCAGGATTTTGTGCTTAAATCTCTCGGATGGATGATCAGCGGTGCAATTCTGTTTACCGTAATTATTATCACTGCTTTCTTCCTGACTGTTCGCACACTGTTACGGCAGAAAAAATTGAGTGAGATCAAATCTGACTTCATCAATAACATGACCCATGAACTGAAAACTCCTCTGGCTACTATATCTCTCGCAGTTGATGCTATCAGGAACGATAAAGTAATCGCTGATAAAGAAAAACTGAGTTATTTCAGCAATATCATCAAAGACGAAAACAAAAGGATGAACAAGCAGGTGGAAACCATCCTGCAGGCTGCGTTGCTGGATAAACAACAGATACAGTTACAGCTTCAGCCATTGCATGTTCATAAAATTCTCCAGGGAATCCAGGATAATTTCAGTCTTCAATTGAACGACAGAGGAGGGAAGGCAACACTTGATCTCGGTGCTTCAACAGATGAAATCGTGGGCGACGAAGTTCATATCACGAATATGCTTTCGAACCTGGTGGACAATGCCGTAAAATATTCGAGAGAGAATGTGCCGCCTGTGATAAAAATATCTACTCATGACATGGGCAAATATATCCGCATACGCATTGAAGACAATGGTATCGGTATGAATAAAGAAGCGCTCTCCCGTATATTCGAGAAGTTTTACCGCGTGCATACCGGCAATGTTCACAACGTAAAAGGGTTTGGACTGGGCTTAAGCTATGTTAAGAGCATGGTCGATGCACACCAGGGAAGGATTAAAGCCGAAAGTGTTCCGGGAAGCGGCAGTGCATTTACAGTAGACCTCCCCGTTAGTAAAGAATAATCTCCAGACTAATTTAGGGCCTGCTGTTTATTGTGCAAATCCGGATGGATATTGAACTGCAAAAGAATTTTGATGCAGTGTCTGCATGGATATAAAAAGTCAAAGCGTGAAATCCTTTGCATCTGGTTGACCTCCACATCAGGTTTTTACTTCGGATTATCTATTCTACACTTCTGCAAATACACCTCTTCAGCGAACAACGATGAACGAACAACGATGAACGAGAAACGCCGCCGCCCTCACATTTTTTGTTTTAGATCAGAGAGACATTTGTGGTTCCTCTTTCAGGTTCTTTTTTGCTGGCTTAAAGTTTCTCCATTTACAATTATCCTCACCTATATGCATTTTTTCGCGTATCACTTCGGCGACAACTTCTTCTCCGGCGGATCTGGTTAATGGTCGCAGTGCTCGCGCTTTTCGTGGAGCGGGTGGAAGCGTTTTATGATAGGCTTTGAGCATTTTTATCCAATGCGTGTCATCGGCAAAATCCGGCTTATCTTTTTTGGAATAAATAGAATCGTCAAATTCTTCCTTTGTCCGCGGAAATGCAATGGACACACCGCGTCCGCCAAGCTCCCGTTTTCCGCTGCCTGGATCAATAACCTTATAATTATTCCCCATATAACCACGGATATAGTACAGCAGGTGAAAGTGAATAAACCTCATGATCATATCATTGAGTTTATGATCGGTTTTATTGAAGAAAAGAAAATTCTCAAAGAACCAAACCATGTCTATGTTGTAGACGCTGTACATAGAGCGTTCCATCTGGTACGTATAATCCATACAACATTCCAGTGCTTTTGTGATATGTGCCGAATGCAGATTCATTTTTTCAATCATCCGGTCGCAGATATCATTAAAAAGTTTCACAAGATTATTCAGTCGTATCGTATCAACTGCCGTAAGCGAAACACCCATTTCCCTGAACTCAGGAATTTCAGAATCGTAATCAGCATAATTTTTTACATAATTCACAGCGACGAACATGCTGGCCAGTTCATATGGTAAGATGGTTGGCCGACGGTTCAGATACTGGGCAAGATCGCGATAACCCAAACCAAGGGAAGTCATTTCATCTACGGATGCAACAAAATAGTTTGTCGCATTTTTGAAACTGTAAGCGTGTTCAATCTGCTGGCCCCAGCAACAATCCAGCCCAACAAAGCCTAAACCCTTTTCGCCGAATACTTTCACCAATGTCTCAGATAGTTTTTTATAACTGAGATATTCACCTTCATTACTGTTTGTATAAATAGCAAGGATGATATTATCATTTTTATCAAATTCTGAATATCCTTCAAAATCCTGGAGGTCGCCACCAAGCCTCGTAAGTTCCTCTTCTATTTGTTCTTCGGTTCCTGCAGGCTTCTTCATCAGCTTAGTGGTAAAAATTTTTCCTAAAACGATATCTGTACCCTCCGCACCTCCATGTCCTTTATAAATAAATCCATAGTTTTCCGAAGGATACTGATTTTTAATCCAGGTAAGCGCTTTCGCCAGTATTTTTGGATTCGCAAGATCGTCGAAGTCGGGAGTGAATACATAATCAGGTTCCGTTTCTCCGTACACTGTATCCTTTTTTACAAGATAGACTGCCGGGTGTTCAGGTGCTTTTGGAAATTTTGGATCCGGCATTCCGTCAAAAAGCACAACATAATTTACCAGGTCATTTGAATCGGCTTTGCCGATTTCGTTAATTACTGAAATGCTGTCGTAGATGAGATTATTCTCAGCATTGATCTGTATAATGATGGTCCACTTTTTCATAACTATTAGGCTTTATTAAATTTATTTATTCTGAAAGCGATGCCCAAAGGGTTTTTTAACGGGTTGCTAATCCTTTTTCTCTGCGCAGTACAGGCGCAGGGTCAACAACTCCTTTTCAAAACCTATTCTTTTCAACAGGGGCTTAACTCATATAACATTTTCAAAACATATCAGGACGCATACGGATTTGTCTGGGTAGCAACCCAGGACGGCGCATATCGATACAACGGCCGCCAGTTTGAAGTATTCAAGAAAAATAATACGGATGGAAAAAGCTGGGCAGGCGTCGCATTCCTGGATTTCGCGCCGGTAAATGATACCTCATTGTTATTCGCCGGATTTAATTCTGGAATGGAAGAATTAAATCTGAATGATCTCCATGTCAGGAAGATCAGATCCAAACTGCCTAATCTCTGGTTGAAAAAAATTTATGTGGATACGCTTGGCACAACATGGGTCGGTGGAGAGGATTTTCTTGCGTGGAAAACGAAAGACCAGGAAGATTTTCATATCGTCGATTCTTTTCCCGGGTTCTCGGAAGAGATCGACATTCAGTTTATAACGCCATTGCACTGGCCCTACCTGGCGGTGGGTGTTGCTGAATATGGAACTGTACTATACGATATCAGAAATCGCAGACAGGTCAGTAGTATCACTGATAAGCAGCAAAAAACCGAAAAGGACGGTTGTTTCTATTTTCTTTTTCTCAAAGGCGAAGGTGATGATGTTTATGCGGCAACCAGTGTTGGTTTGGCCAGGGGGAAATTTGATAAATCTGGCTGGGTGGCGAAAGAATGGTTTATGGATCCGGTATTTGAAGGAAGAACCATCAATACGATGGTAAGAGACAAACACAACCGTTTCTGGTTTGCCACAAATAACGGAATGATTTGTTTTGATATCACAAGACCTCTTGCTACTCTGTACCTCGCCGAGAAACAGAAAAAATACCGGCTGCAGGACAATAAGATTAATCACCTCATGCTGGATAATCAGAATAATCTGTGGATCAGTACTTCAGGTCCTTTGCAACGTGTGAATCTGGATTCCGGATTTATACGATATTTTTCGGGTGACCTTGCCGGTAGTGATCCAATGGATCATGTTTATTCACTTGTTAAAAAAAGCAACAGTGAGATTTTTGCCACGGGAACCGATGGATTGTACCTGACCAATATTTTAACAGCAGTTACTAAGCGCGTACCAGGTTCGGAAGCGCTAGGAGTGGTACATCATATTGAAGAGCTGGAAACCGATTACTGGCTGGTGAGCAGCGAGAAAGGAATGTTCGCATATATTCCTTCCAGCGGAAAAATTTCTCAGCAAACTCTTTTTGATCGATTCCCGGAATGGCGGTCTTATTCCAGCTACTATTTTAATGATGTGCACAATGCGGGCGATGTTTCCTATTGGGCAAGTGAGGGTATGCAGGGATTGGTACGCTGGGATAGAAAGCAACATACGATCAGGCAGTTTAAAAATGGTGAAGCCAATTCCGGCGGAATTCCTGAAAACCATATCCGCAATCTCGCCGAAGACAGGGAAGGAAATCTTTGGCTCCTGATGGATAACTCCGTAGCGATTTTTAATACTAAGAAAGACAGCGTTGACAAAATCATCCTTTATATCAGGGATAGTACCAACCGAACGGGTCTTCAGAATGACCTGTTCTCCGATTTGTATGATGATGGAAAAATTTTATGGTATGGTACTTATGGAGGTGGATTGAATGGCCTGGATAAAACATCAGGCGAGTGGCAATACATTACAGAAAAGGATGGATTAAGCAATAATTGTGTATACAGCATTCTTCCCGAAAATGATTCCGTTTTTTGGGTAAGTACCAACCATGGTATTTCGCGTGTGCATTCCCGTCAGAAATCATGTACCAACTATTTTATTGAAGACGGGCTGCAGGATAATTCCTTTGATGAAAAAGGCAAACTTGCTATCGGTAACAGAATCTATTTCGGTGGCTTAAATGGCTTTACGGAAATTGATCTTGATCTGTACAGGATACAGGTAACAGATTTCCCGGTGTATTGTCACAAGGTTGAATATTACCGCGGTGCAGAGAAGCAGGTAATCAATTCATTGAAGTGGACTGAGGTACGTCTGCCGGCTGGTACGAGCATCGTTTCCATGCACCTGGCAGCGTTGAGTTTTACCGATAATCACAAGATCAGGTTTAGCTATAAAGTGGATGGTGTACAGGATGAATATATCGATGTCAGTGAAAATAATATCATAACGTTGAACACACTTTCATACGGTAGTTATTCTGTGAGTATCCGTTACCTCAGGGAAGATGGTTCATTTGGTGAGCATGAGCTTGCGATGAATATTTATATACAGCCACGTTGGTATCAATCCTGGTGGTTTAAATTGATCCTCGTAATTGCATTCGCTGGAATTCTGTATGGACTGTACCTGAACAGGATCGCGCAATTAAAGAAAGAAGAGCGCCTTCGACGGAAAATTTCAGGTGATCTTCACGACGATATCGGCAGTACATTAAATAGCATAAAAATCTTTACCAATCTGTCTATTGCCAGGCCAGGAGATAGTTCATATTTATTTCAGATCCGGGAGCAAACTCAAAACGCCATCAGTGGAGTACGCGACCTGATGTGGGTGTTAAATGATAAGTTGGATACGGCGGGTGATCTTGTACATCGGTTTGAACAGTTTGCCGGTAGTCTTGCACAAGCAAGAAATATCCATCTTGAAAAAAATATTCCATTTGATATTTCCGGAATGACATTGCCAAAGGATGTAAAGAGAAATCTTTATTTAATTTTTAAAGAAGCTTTTAACAACAGTATCAAGTATGCACAACCGAAGACCTTTGGTTATACTTTCCAACCCGGCAAGTCTGGTAGGCCATTGATTACACTCAGGGATGACGGAAATGGCTTTGATAGCAATGCAGAAACAGAAGGATATGGTTTGAAAAGTATGCAACAGCGAGCCGAACAAATCGGTTACAGGATGGAACTGAGGTCAGGCATGGGAGAGGGTACAACGATCCTGCTCAGGCCTGTTTAAGCATGAACGATTCCATGACGAATGGCATACATCGCCAGCCCGACGCGTGTTTTAACTTTCAGTTTTTCGAAAAGAATATCCCGGTAGCCGTCTACCGTCCGGGGACTTAATTTCATCTCGCTCGCCACTTCTTTATATGTCAGTTCAGAAGCTGCGAGGCGCAGGAATTGAATTTCTTTTTCCGTCAGCCGCATAAATCTTTTCATTTCAGGATCCTCATTTTCCATTTTGTTTACACTGTTGACCAATCTCCCGGAAACGATATCAGAATAATGAAATCCGTCTTTGATCACATCATCAATTGCAGATTTCAATTCTGAAGGATCGCATTCTTTGAGTACATACCCTCTGGCTCCATATTTAATCATACGGATGATGGAGGATTCATCATCAACCATACTTAAGGCCAGCACCTTGATATGCGGTTTATTTTGTTTCAACCACAGTGTTGTTTCAAACCCATCTTTCACTGGCATATTGATATCCATGAGTATGACATCAGGTTCCCTGGATGTTGCCAGTTTCTTTATACAGGCTTCGCCGTTTTCGGCTTCAAAGGCAATGTCGTAACCAATATCACGAACAAGCCCGGCGAGACCTTGCCTTAAAACGACATGGTCATCAACTAATGCTAACAGTGGCATATTACAATTGAATTGATAATAAAAGAGTATTTACTTCAGTCTCTTCTACTAGTTCGAGCTTACCATTCATCTGTTCAGTTTTTAGCCTTGCATTTTCACTAATATGGATAGGCTGCTGATCAGTATTTTTCTTCAATTTGAAACAGATGTTTTTCTGGTCACAATCAATATGAATTGCATGGGGTCGTTGCTGTGAGCTAAAGTTATCATTTATTATTTCCTGAACAGTGCAGAAAATGAGCAATTCATCGGTTGCGGAAACAGGTGGCAGTTCGCCATTGATTACCAGCTCAATTTCAGTTCCATGCAACAACTGTTTAATCTGGATTTCATTTTTAATAGCGTCAATAAAACCCTTGCGAAGAATTTCATCAGGGATATTCTGCCTCGCCAATGCTTTCAGATCCTGTATCACCTGGTACAGTATTTTTCCGGTGTCCTGCGCTTTTTCCTGCTGAGTCTGTTCCAGATTATCTGACAGCAGTCCGAGTTGTAACCTGGCGAGCCACAGCAACTGTCCAATGTTTTCCTGGAGTTCACGCGAAATTACTTCCAAAGCCCTCCCCTGAATTTCCAATCGATACGGCCATTCTTCCTTCACCTTACCAATTGACCCACTGTCCATGAAACAAATTGTTTATGATTTAATATCAATGATACAATTTGTAGATATGAACCTATCCCGTAAAAAAACGGTATCACCTGTTAATGCTTTTTTTACTAATGATCGTTGCAGTGGTTATTGGTTAATATCCAGATGGTATTTTTCGAGCAGCCCCGGCAGGCCGCTGACAGAAAATTTCGCTTTTTTCATTTTGTTCATTTCAGGATCAATCCTGAAATTATAAGAAGTGCGAAAGTCTGTTTTTTCAAGAATTGACTGACTGAAAACTGCATCTGCAAGATCGCAAAAATCAAATTTTGCAGAACTCAGATCTGCATTTGAAAAATCTGTTCCCTTCATGTGGCAATGATCAAACAGAGAATCTTTCAATTTCATTCCAGTAAAACTCGAATGATCGGTTACACAATTTTTAAAAGCTGCAGAAAAAAGAAAAGGCGAACTGTCCTCAAAATGAACTCCGAGAATTTTACAGTCGACAAACTCCACCGATTGAAATGAAGTTCCTTTTAAAATCGCCAGACTGAGATTGCAGCCAGTAAAAGTACATTCTGAAAATCGTGTAGTTGAAAAATTCAGTTTTTCAAAATTACATTGAATAAAACGGCAATCGTCATACTCACCTACCTTAAATCCTTCCTTCGGAAAATCGGTTTTCTCAAAAACAATGTCGTCAAAATACTGATCGGTTCCCGCCATAACGAAACAGGTATTTTATTGCTGCCTGGTATTTGATAAAAATAAAAATCAGGCAATGCTATTTTTTCGGTTGTATGTCTGCGTTAACATGAGAATTTAACCACAAATGCACACTGACACAAATTATTTTTTCGGGAATAAGAGACATCCATCGCCATAACTCAGGAAACGGAAATCATGATTTATCGCATACTCATAAAGTTCTTTCCATCTCTCTCCGATAAGAGCTGCAACCAGCAACAATAATGTTGACTGCGGCTGATGAAAATTTGTTATAAGCCCATTGATCATTCTGAATTGATAGCCTGGCGCGATAAAGATGCCTGTTTTTACGATCAGCCTGGTAATATCATTTTTTTCCATCCATTCAATGAGTGCATTCAAGGATTGTTCTCTATCAATTTCGCCTGGTAAATCATTATACACTTCCCACTGCGAAATTTCAATGGATTCCATACTGATGTCAGGATGAATCACACATTTCACACCCATCCAGTAAACACTTTCAAGTGTTCTTAGTGATGTAGTGCCCACAGCAATAACCGGACGCTTGTTATTTTTCAGCAATTGCAGCTTATCCAGATCGATTTCCAGCCATTCAGCATGCATGGTATGACCGGCCATCGTTTCGGATTTCACCGGTTTGAATGTACCCGCACCCACATGCAGCGTCAGAAAAAGAGAATCGATTTTATTCTCTTTTAATGATTTGAAAATTTCAGGCGTGAAATGAAGTCCTGCAGTAGGTGCAGCAACTGAACCTTCCGATTCTGCAAAAATCGTCTGGTATCTTTCCGGATCTTCTGTTGAAGGTGCACGCTTCAGGTATGGAGGCAATGGGGTCTGTCCAACGAAATGAATTACTTCCGAAAAACTCATTTCATTGGGAGCCCAGCTGAACCTGACGATAAAACTATCTGCTTCCCTTTCCACGATCTCCGCTTTCAGATGTATCGAATGTCCGGTTTCTGAAAAATGAATGGTAGGAATATAACCGGGTTTCCATTTGCTGGCACCACCGATCAGGCAGCGCCAGATCGCTGTTTCGTGCTGACTAAGGGCATCAGCAATGCCGGGCTTCCCGGAAACAGGCGAGAGAAGAAATATTTCAATTATCCCTCCCTCTGCTTTTTTAAATAGTATCCGCGCAGCAATTACCCTGGTGTTATTGAAAACCAGCAGGGCGTTTTCCGGAAGAAAATGTGCGATATACCGGTATTGGGTTTCTTTAAAACCTTCTTCCTGCAAAACCAGTAGTTTGGATTCATCACGTTTTTCGAGTGGGAATTTTGCGATCCGGTCATCCGGTAGCGCATAAGTGAAATCTTTAATCGCGAGATCTGAAGGGTGCATATATTAACAGCTAACTGCTGGTCGATCAAAATTAGGGCATCTGTACTTTCCACCGATTAATCATGCAATGCACAGTTTCTAACCTTCCGCCAACAGCTTATCCACAGGGTTTTACACGCTATCCACGTTGTTTTCATGATTTATTACGGAAAGCCGTATCCGCACTGCGTTTACGTTGTGGAAAAATTAAAAAAATTTAATTTGGAAAGTAAAGTGGGAAAATGTGTTATTTTGTGTGAATAATGGATCGGTTTTTGTAATTCTCTGTAAATGATTGGTTTTCTCGGTGAATTTGAGGCCACTTTAGACCCTAAAGGTAGGTTTCTGCTGCCAGCTGGTATAAAAAAACAGCTGCAGGAGGGCGAGAATACTCAATTTGTTATCAACAGGGGATTTGAAAAATGCCTGACACTATACCCGTTGAGTGCGTGGAATCCGATTTTCGACAACATCAGCAAACTGAATGATTTTGAGCCACAGGTCCGGGAGTTTCGCAGGTATTTCCTGAACGGAGCTATAAGCCTGGAACTGGACAGTGCCGGCCGGCTCCTGGTGCCAAAAAACCTGATGGAGCACGCAGGCCTGGAAAAAGACATAGTGCTGGTGTCGGCAATGACGAAGATTGAGATTTGGGATAAAGGGAGGTACCAACAGTTCTTTGAGGCGATTTCGCCGGAAAAATTCAGCAATCTGGCAGCACAGGTAATGGGCAGGCCAAATGTTTAACCGCATGCAATCAGCTTATGGCGGAACAGGAAAATGACGAACGAAATAGTGAGGTGTACCATGTGCCTGTAATGTTTCGTGAGGTTATTGAAGGGCTTGCAATTAAGCCAGATGGCGTGTATGTCGATTGCACGTTTGGCGCGGGTGGCCATAGCCGGGGTATACTGGAAAAACTGGGAGCAGATGGAAAGCTGATCGTATTCGACCAGGATGCAGATGCGAAACAAAACCTGCCCAACGACCAGCGGGTAATTTTTGTACCTGAGAATTTCAGG
This sequence comes from Pollutibacter soli, assembly GCA_029269725.1. Classification (GTDB taxonomy): domain Bacteria; phylum Bacteroidota; class Bacteroidia; order Chitinophagales; family Chitinophagaceae; genus Pollutibacter; species Pollutibacter soli. The sequence continues at coordinate 912,971 of JARJHS010000002.1, forward strand.
TATATAGGCAGGTTTCTGAAGTTCTACAAAGCCTCTCCTGTCGATGGAATACTTGCAGATCTGGGCGTAAGCAGCCACCAGTTCGATGAAGCGGAGCGCGGGTTTTCTATCCGGTTTGATGCGCCATTGGACATGAGAATGGATCAGCGTGCAAAGGTTACGGCAGCAACCTTATTAGAAGAGATGAGTGAGCAGGAACTGCACAAATTGTTTGAACAGTATGGTGAGGTTACAAATTCAAAAACACTTGCCAAAACAATTGTTCAGAAAAGGACCTCGCTGCCACTGAAGACCAGCCGGCAATTTAAAGATGCCGTTGCGGAATGTGTAAAAGGAAATCCGAATAAATATTTCGCCCAGGTATTCCAGGCCCTGCGAATAAAAGTGAATGACGAGTTTGGTGCGCTGGAAACAATGCTTACACAGGTCGCAGACCTGCTGAAACCCGAAGGAAGAATTGCTGTAATAACCTTTCACAGTCTTGAAGACAGGATGGTGAAACAATTTTTTAAATACGGCAGTGTGAATGAGCCCGAAGCGGATGAAATCTACGGTAACCGAGGGAGGTCGCCTTTCACGCTGATCACAAAGAAACCTATTCTTCCCTCACCGGAAGAAATAAGAACGAACCCCAGGGCAAGAAGCGCGAAACTGCGCATTGCTATGAAAGCTGAAAGCTAACTATCGAATTTGCTGTTTAAAATCCAATATCCTGAACAACCACCAACGGATTTTACATGCAAGACCAACAGGAACAAAGAGAACCCCGCCGGGAATGGAAACGCCTATTCCTTAACTACCAATGGATGGTAAGGAATATCGGCTTCTTTCTGTTTTTGTCTTTCCTCGCCGTCGTGTATATCTATAACGGTCACCTCGCTGAAAAGAAAATAAAAGACATCAACCGCAGTGCGCGCGAATTGCGTGAACTGCAGTACGAGTATAAGACCATCAAGAGCGAGCTGATGTTTAAAACAAAACAATCCGAAGTAGTAAAAGCTGTGGAACCACTGGGACTGAAAGAACTCGTGGTGCCACCAATGAAACTTAAAGACTCTATGCCATTGTAAACAAGTATTGAAAACGAACTGCTGTATTGGAAATTAAAAAAGACATACTATGGCGCGTGTACCTGATCTTCCTGGGCATTGTTGTGTTCAGCCTGGTAATATTGGGTAAAGCCATTTATATACAGCAGGCTGAGGGAAGTTACTGGATCGGGCTGAGCGATAGCCTGCACCTGCAATATCGCGAAATGGATGCCGATCGCGGTACGATCTATAGTGAAGATGGCAGCATGCTGAGCTCTTCCATTCCTTTCTTTGATATCAGGATCGATTTTGCGGCAGATGGGTTACGCGAGAAAAACGGAAAACGATTCAATACTTATGTTGATTCACTTTCGGCATCCCTGGCAGGAATGTTCCACGACAAACCTGCAAAAACTTACGCAAAGGAATTAAAGGCAGCCTATAAAAAGAAAGAGCGGTATTACCTCCTCAAGCGGAATGTAAGTTTCCGGCAGTACCAGGAAATACGGGAGTTCCCGTTGGTAAACCAGGGCAGAAATAAAAGCGGTTTCATTTTCGAGGACAAAGAAAAAAGAATGGCTCCCTACGGCCTGCTGGCTAACAGGACGATCGGGCTTTCACGGGAATATGTAGACGAAAGTGGAAAAACGATTTCAAAAAATGTAGGCCTCGAAAAGGCCTATGATAGTTTGTTGAAGGGCGTTACCGGGAAACGACTTGTGCGTCGCATTTCAGGTGGTTCTTATGTACCAATTGAAGGTTCCGAAATTGAACCAATCAACGGAAAAGATATTCTCACAACGATCGACGTAAATATCCAGGACATCACGGAGCAGGCTTTGATGAAAATGATGATCAGCAATGAAGCTGAACATGGGACTGCGATAGTGATGGAGGTGAAAACCGGAAAGATCAAAGCGATTGCCAATCTCGGAAGACAATCAGACGGCAGCTATTTCGAAGACATGAATTATGCCGTAACCAAATCTGAACCTGGTTCAACATTCAAACTCGTAACGATGCTTTCAGTCTTGGAAGATGGTTATGTGCATCTGAATGACAAGGTAAATATTGAAGGCGGTGTCTGGCGTGTAGGCACGAGAACAGTTTATGACAGTGAGCAACGTGGTCTCTTCGATGTGACTGTTAAGCAGGCATTCGAACTCAGTTCCAATGTGGGAATGGCGAAACTGATGACGCAGTATTATTATCGCCAGCCGCAGTCATTTCTTAATCATCTGTACAGGTTAAGATTGGATACACTCACCGGTTTGAATCTGCCAGGCGAAACAAAGCCAGTCATCCCCACACCCAAAAGCAAATACTGGAGCGCACCCACTTTACCATGGATGGGTTTTGGATATAATCTTTCCCTTACACCGATGCATACGCTCATGATCTACAATGCCATTGCAAACAATGGAAAGATGATGAAGCCTTATCTGGTGAATGCAATCATGAAGGACGGCAAGATCATCGAAGAGTACGAACCCACAACACTAGTTGAAAGCGTTTGCAAGGAATCAACACTTGTACAGTTGAAAGAATGCCTTGAAGGAGTTGTAACGAACGGTACTGCTAAAGCTTTGCAGCAACCACTGTATGATTTTGCAGGCAAAACAGGGACGGCACTGGTAGCAAACGGAACAAGAGGTTATGCAGATCATATTTATCAGTCATCGTTTGCCGGATATTTTCCGGCTACCGATCCGCAGTATTCATGCATTGTGGTGATAAAGAATAAGCCTCATGCAAGAGTTTATTATGGCGGTGCGGTGGCTGGTCCGGTGTTCAGAGAGATTGCGGATAAGCTTTATTCAAGAAATACAGCAGCACATCAGCTCTACGCCATCACCGAAAAAACCGATAGCAATTTTTATGCATGGAGCGGTTGGAAGGCAGATTACGAACAGGTTTTCAATTCCATGAAGAAAAATTTTCGTGACTCTGCCAAAGGAAGCGAGTGGACAAATGTGGTGAATAATGATTTTCAACCTACCGCAAGAGAACTGGCAATTTCAAAACAGGCGATGCCCGCAGTACAGGGGATGGGATTGAAAGATGCCATCTTCCTGCTTGAGAATATGAAGTTAAAAGTGGTAGTAAGGGGAAGAGGAAAGGTGAAGGCACAGTCGGTGACAGCAGGAGCAAAGGTTAACAAGGGACAGGTGGTAGTGCTTGAACTCGGAGCCTAAGTAACTGGTAAGAGGAATAAGGTGAGAGGTAAGAAATAGTTGAAAGTTAATAATGAGCCCTGTAGGGGCGTAAGACAAGAGCCCTGAAAGAGCGAAAGAAAATAGATCCGTAGGATCGCCCAATCATTTAGCCGTGGATTTCAATCCACGGGATGTTGAAAATGGAAAACGGATTTCAATCCAGGGATTGATGGAATAAAAAGCGATCACGAAAAAAAATAAACGAACAATCATTACAGTAAAAATTTGCCACGGTTACAGGACATATTGTACAAAGTAAAAATCCGGTCAGTGAACGGTACAACCGATATTGATATCGATGACATCACCATCGATTCAAGAAAAGTGGTTCCCGGAGGATGTTTCATTGCGGTTCGCGGAACGCATGCAGATGGTCATGAATATATCGACCAGGCAGTGAAGCAGGGTGCCGCAGTTGTTGTCTGCGAAGAGTTTCCAAAGAAAATGAAGGAAGCTGTATCCTGGATTCAGGTGGAAAATTCAGCAGAGGCTGCAGGATATATCGCGCACCAGTTTTTTGGTAGCCCGTCCGAAAAATTAAAGCTGGTTGGCGTTACCGGAACCAATGGCAAAACGACTATCGCGACATTATTGTTCAAATTGTTCACGCTGCTGGATCATCGCTGCGGTTTGGTTTCAACTGTACAAAACCAGGTGGGCGATAAAATCATTCCTGCAACACATACCACACCCGATGCAGTGAGTCTGAACAGGTTGCTCCGCCAGATGTTGGACGATGGCTGCACACACGTATTTATGGAATGCAGCAGTCATGCGATTCATCAGCATCGTATAACCGGCTTACATTTTACGGGTGCGATATTCAGCAATATCACGCACGATCACCTTGACTATCACAAAACATTCAACGAATACATACGCGTAAAGAAATCATTTTTTGATCATCTTGATGCCAATGCATTTGCAATATCTAACCTGGATGATAAGCGTGGAGCCGTGATGTTGCAGAACACACCTGCGGATAAATTTTATTACAGTCTGCGTACGATCGCTGACTTCAAAGGAAGGATCATTGATAATAGTCTTGGTGGATTGCAGATGACGATCAATGAACAGGAAGTTCATTTCAGATTGATCGGCGAATTCAATGCATATAATCTTCTCTCGGTGTATGCTGCTGCGCTTTGTTTAGGCGAAGATCGCCAGGAAGTTTTGCGTATCCTGAGTAATCTCACCGGCGCTGAAGGAAGATTTGATTATCTGATTTCTGCAAAAGACAGAATTATCGGAATTGTTGATTATGCGCATACACCCGATGCACTATTGAATGTGCTGACAACTATAAAAAAATTGAGAAGCGGTGGTGAGCAGATTATCACGGTGGTGGGTTGCGGTGGCGACAGGGATCGCACAAAACGAAGACTCATGGCTGAGGTGGCATGCGAACATAGTGATAAGGCCATTTTCACTTCTGATAATCCAAGATCAGAAGATCCGGCAGCGATCATCAAAGAAATGGAAGAGAAGCTCACGCCGGCGGCTAAACGAAAAGTAATATCGATTGTAGACAGGAGGGAGGCAATAAAAACGGCAATCACTGTTTGTCGTGAAGAGGATATCATTCTCATCGCAGGTAAAGGACACGAAAAATACCAGGAAATAGCGGGGAACAAATTTCCCTTTGATGATAAGATGGTACTGAAGGAAATGTTTGAATTACTTGACCGCTGAAGGTGAAACGTAAAACGTATAACGTATAACGTGCGCCTAAGCTGGTGCAAGATATTGATGGACAATTGAGGTGCCCGGATTGTTGAGATTTTTGGCTAACTCGACGTATAACGTTCAACGTTATACGTACAACGTAAAACGTAAATGGTTTATCATCTTTTTAACTGGCTGACTTCGGAGGGGATCAAATTCCCGGGGAGTGGACTGTTTCAGTTCATCACTTTCCGGGCATTGATGGCTATCCTCCTCAGTCTGATAATTACGATGATATATGGAGGCCGGATCATTCGATATCTGCAGAACAAGCAGGTCGGCGAAAGCGTAAGAGAACTTGGACTACAGGGTGAAGAGAAAAAGAAAGGAACCCCGACGATGGGTGGCATCATCATCCTGCTCGGAATTTTGATCCCGACATTATTATTCGCTGATCTGAATAAAACTTATATCCGTCTTATGGTGCTTTGCACCATTTGGTTGGGCATCGTTGGATTTATTGATGACTATCTGAAACTACGGGCAAAAAGACTGGCGCAGAAAGCAGGAGTCGCATATAAAAAAGGCGATAAAGATGGACTTGCCGGATGGTTTAAAATACTCGGCCAGGTAGGCCTGGGCATTATCATTGGAGCAACCTTGCTTTTCAACGATAATGTCCAGGTATACCGCGAGTATAAAGGCACCCAGATTCCATCGGATGCGATTCCGGTAAAATTCCGTGATACAACACGGCATTTTGTTCCGGCAAATGAACCGATTACAACCATTCCTTTTGTTAAAAGCCACGAGTTCAACTATTCGAAACTTTTACCAAAGGCAATGCGTGGCCTTACTTCGATCCTTTATATCGTAATCGTGATATTTATTGTAACAGCTGTATCCAATGGGGCAAATATCACCGATGGTCTGGATGGACTTGCAACCGGGGTATCTGCATTGATCGGCATCTGTCTTGCCATTTTTGCTTATGCGAGTGGTAATCTTTTGCTGGCTGATTACCTCAACATCATGTACATACCCAACCTGGGTGAAGTGTCCATATTTATTGCAGCAATGATCGGAGCGTGTATTGGATTCCTGTGGTACAACACATTTCCTGCTCAGGTTTTTATGGGTGATACGGGAAGTCTTGCACTGGGTGGAATCATCGCTGCGCTGGCGATCATTGTCAGGAAAGAATTATTGATCCCCATTTTCTGTGGCGTTTTCCTGATAGAAAATCTGAGTGTAATGCTACAGGTGAGTTATTTCAAATACACGAGGAAAAAATACGGCGAAGGAAGAAGAGTCTTCTTGATGAGCCCTCTTCATCATCATTACCAGAAGCTGGGATACCATGAGAGTAAGATAGCAGTGCGGTTTTGGATCGTGACTTTGTTATGTGTTGTGTTCGCGATATTATCATTAAAGATCAGGTAGTAAAAATAAAGAGCTGGAGTATTTGTGGATGGAACGTAACGCAGGCGGTTAAACGATGAGTTTGGAAAGTGAACGGGAAAGAATGGAATTGTATTAAGTAATCAGTACGCAGATCCGGTGACAACCATTCCGGAAGATGATTCGGGGGTCATAAATGCGTCATCCTGAAAAACCATCCATACATGTTCTCGAAAACTGAAGATCTGTTCCAGGGCTTCTGTTAACGTACCAAAGAAATTCATCCATTGAAGAACCAATTTTTTTTTGAAAAGGGAATGTAATGAACAGGCGTCTTGTAATTCTGGGAGGAGGTGAAAGCGGTGTAGGAGCGGCGATCCTGGCGAAGAAGGAAGGGTATGCAGTTTTCGTTTCCGATGGCGGTGTGATTAAAGATCATTATAAAAAAGACCTGCAGTCCCGCGGAATTGAATTCGAAGAAGGTGGCCACAGCGCAGAGAAAATGCAATGGGCCGGGGAAGTCATGAAGAGTCCTGGTATTCCTCACAAAAGTCCTGTAGTACAAGATTTTTTAGAAAGAGGAGTTCCGCTGATCAGTGATATAGAGCTGGCCTATCGCCACAAAGGGAAGAGCAAAATCATCGGAATCACCGGCAGCAATGGGAAGACGACAACAACGGCAATGATCTTCCACATCTGCAAAACAGCAGGATTGGATTGTGCGCTGGTAGGTAATATCGGCTTTTCGATGGCGAGGCAGGTGGCCGAAGATCCGAAAGAATTGTATGTGACGGAGATCAGTAGTTTTCAATTGGATGATATCATAACGTTCAGACCTGATGTAGCGGTGCTGACGAATATTACCGAAGATCATCTGGACAGATATGATTATTCTTTTGAAAAGTACATCAGAGCAAAATTCAATATCGTAAAGAACCAGGAAGCGGGAGATGTTTTTATTTATTGTGAAGACGATCCTGTAACCATGCAATACATCAACCTGATCCCTTTTTCATCAAACCCATTGCCGTTTGCTATGAGCCGAGAATTGCCCAAGGGCGCGTATATCAACAACAACCACATGGTTATTACCGGACATGAACCGCTGACCATGAGTATTTATGACTTTGCCTTAAAAGGAAAACATAATCAGTATAATACCATGGCAGCATGCCTGGCAGCATCGGTTATGGATATCCGAAAAGAAAAGATCCGCGATGCGGTAACTTCTTTTGAAAGTCTTGAGCATCGAATGGAACCGGTGTCAACGATAAGAGGGGTAGAATTCATCAATGATAGTAAGGCGACCAATGTAAACAGTACCTGGTTTGCTTTGGAAAGTATGGAGAAGCCGGTGATCCTGATATTGGGCGGTGTTGATAAAGGCAATGATTATTCGAGTTTGATGGAACTGGTGAAAGAAAAAGTGAAAGCGATTGTGTGCATGGGAGTAGACAATACAAAAATTCACAAAGCTTTTGGACAGGAGGTAGAGGTTATGGTAAATACAGCCAGCGCAAAAGAAGCAGTACATGCTGCATTCCGCCTGGCAGATAAAGGTGATGTTGTGTTACTCAGCCCTGCCTGTGCAAGTTTTGATCTGTTTAAAAATTACGAAGACAGAGGAAAGCAATTTAAAGAAGCGGTGAGGGAACTGTGAGTAGGTAGTAAGTAGTAAGTAGTAAGTTGGGGACAGCCGGCCGATGAGTGTGCCGCCCTGTTTTCTGTTTCAGTGTTCTGTTTCTGATTTAGGCAAAAGGAACCGCCCGAACCCTATGTTCAGAGGCTCTGCAAACGAAGAACGAACAACGAAGACCGAACAATGAAGAACTGGCTGTTCAAACTATGAACTATGAACTATAAACTTCGAACTATGAACTTCGAACTATGAACTTCGAACTATGAACTAAAAAACATGCCCGTAGAACAAAAAATACCAACTCCAACATTCACCCGCCTTGCGCAGAATACGCGTGGGGACAAAGTGATCTGGGCAATTGTGCTCATACTAACGATGATGAGTCTGCTGGTGGTATATAGCAGTACGGGAACTCTTGCATATAAATTATCAAAGAGTACTGAATCATATTTATTCAAACAGGTGGTGTTTATCATCATCGGTGTTGTACTGATATATTTCGCGCATCTCGTCAACTATACCATCTATTCGCGGGTGGCATTAATACTATACCTGGTATCAATACCATTACTATTATATACTCTCGTTTTTGGTTCAAGTATCAATGAAGCAAACCGATGGATCAAGCTGCCGATCATCAACCTGACTTTCCAGACATCGGATATGGCCAAGCTGGCGCTGTTCATGTATCTCGGCCGGCAGTTGAGCAGGAAGCAGCCGGTGATCAAGGATTTCAAAAAGGGATTTCTCCCATTGATCATACCGGTAATGGTCACCTGTGCATTGATAGCGCCAGCGAATCTGTCGACTGCTTTACTCACAGGCGCCACCAGTTTGCTGCTGATGTTTATCGGTCGGGTGAGCATGAAACATATCGGGCTGGTGATCGGTGTTGCAGCCATTCCTATTATTATTCTCATCAGTATTGCCGGAGCGTATTATGACAAAGCAGAAGGGAAAGCGAAAGAGCTGCCTTCTATCCTGACAAAAGGAAGAACAGAAACCTGGGTCAGGCGTGTACAGAATTTTATGTATGCTGACAAAACAGAAACAGTTTACCAGGTTCAGCAGTCAAAGATTGCAATTGCGAAAGGCAAATGGGTTGGACTTGGTCCGGGAAACAGTGAAGCAAGGAATTTTCTGCCGCATCCTTATTCCGATTTTATTTACGCCATTATCATTGAAGAATATGGATTGATTGGTGGAGCTTTTGTACTATTTATCTATCTCGCATTCCTGTTCCGATGCATAAGAATATTTAAAAGATGCCCATATGCATTCGGTGCATTCCTCGCACTCGGTCTCAGCTTCACGCTGGTGATCCAGGCAATGGCAAATATGGCAGTGAATGTAAACCTGTTCCCGGTAACGGGTGTAACACTTCCTTTGGTTAGTATGGGCGGGAGTTCATTCCTGTTCACGTGTATTGCTATCGGAATTATACTAAGTGTTGCGAGGAATGTGGAACAGAAAGAAGGCAAGCTGCAACCCATAACCGAACCGTCTGGTAAAAAGGAGGTAAGTGATGAATAGGAGGAAGATCATCATAGCAGGTGGTGGAACCGGCGGACATATTTTTCCCGCGATTGCGATTGCGCAGGCGATAAAAAAAATTACTCCCGACACGGATTTCCTTTTTATAGGTGCAAAAGGAAAAATGGAAATGGAGAAAGTGCCACAGGCTGGATTCAGGATCGAGGGATTGGATATCGCCGGATTTAATCGTTCTGCACTTTATAAAAATTTTGGGTTACCCATTAAGATCATAAAAAGCTTTATCCAGGTACGCCGCATATTTAAGACCTACCAGCCTGATGCCGTGATTGGCGTCGGTGGTTATTCAAGCTTTCCCGTTTTGCGTTGGGCACAACGGAAAGGGATACCCACTTTTATTCACGAAAGCAATTCTATTGCCGGTCGTGCTAATATAATGCTGGGGAAAAAAGCTACAGAAGTGTTTGTAGCCACGGAAGGAATGGAGAAGTATTTTCCTGCGGAAGTGGTACGTCATACCGGCAACCCGGTTCGCGATGCAATAGCAGGTGCAAATATCGGCCGGGAAGAAGGGGTTGTGAAGTTTGGATTGGATCCTTTCAAGAAGACCATTTTCTGTGTAGGCGGAAGTCTTGGAGCGAGAAGTATAAATGAAAGTATCGATGCAGGACTTACACAACTCCTGCAACAGGATATACAGGTAATCTGGCAGACCGGAAAGCCTTATGCAGAAAAAGGTCGGAATGCTGCAAAAGGAATCCGTGGTATCAGTGTGCATGAGTTCATTACCGAAATGCAGTTTGCTTATGCAGCTGCAGACCTGGTGATTTCAAGAGCGGGAGCAATGGCCATTTCGGAAATATGTGTTGCAGGAAAGCCCGCAGTTTTTGTTCCTTTTCCCCATGCAGCAGAAGATCATCAAACGATCAATGCGCTGACCCTGGAAAAAAAACATGCGGCAGTGATCGTTCCCGATAACCAAACGAAAGCGACTCTGGTACCCGTGATCATCGCTTTGTTGAAGGACTCAACGAGGCTTGAAACGATGAAGAATAATGCTGCAGCTCTTGCAGTGAGGGATGCTGACGAAAAAATAGCAACACTCATTATTAAAAAACTGGATGAGCTTAAGAAATGAGTCGGCTGAATGACATACGACACATCTACTTCATCGGTATCGGTGGTATCGGGATGAGTGCCATTGCGCGCTATTTCCATGCCAACGGTGCTAAAGTGAGCGGCTACGATCGTACTTCCACTGTGCTTACCCGTGAGCTTGAATCCGAAGGAATGGAAATCGTATATCATGATGATCCGACTACCGTGAAAGGAATGATCGATGCGGTGGTGTATACGCCAGCCATCCCCAAGGACAACAAAGTCATGCAGCATTTCCGGATCAATGGATTTTCGTTGCTGAAGCGCAGTGACATTCTCCAATTGATCAGTGAAGCAAGTTTTAATATATGCATTGCAGGTACACATGGCAAAACAACCATCAGTACGATGACGGCGCATTTGCTTCGTGACTCGGGATATGGTTGTAACGCTTTCCTTGGAGGTATTTCAGTAAACTATAATACCAATTTCTGGAGCAGTACAAATAATGTTTGTGTAATTGAAGCTGATGAATACGACAGAAGCTTTTTAAAACTGAGTCCGGATATCGAAGTGATTTCAGCGATGGATGCGGACCATCTGGATATCTATGGAACTGCTGCAGAAATGGAGAAAGCATTCATTGCTTTTTCAGCGCGACTGAAACCTGGTGGTGTTTTGTTGAGCAGGTACGGACTTAAAAGAACTGCTGAACTCGAAGCGCCCGTTCATTTCACCTATGGAGTCAATGAAGAGAAAGCTAACGTCTTTGCAGAAAACATAAAGATCAGTGATGGCTCATATGTGTTTGATGTGTTTCATGATCAGTGGAAATTGAATGGCGTGCAATTAAATATGGGTGGAATGCATAATGTGGAAAATAGTATCGCAGCAATTGCTATAGCGCACCGGTTGGGAATTGCTGATGACAAAATTAAATCCGCTGTTGCAAGTTTCAGGGGGGTGAAGCGAAGATTTGAATATATCGTGAAGAATAACAGGCAGGTGTATATTGATGACTACGCACATCATCCGGAAGAGCTACGGGCTTTAATTTCAAGCGCGAAAAATTTATTCCCTGGAAAAAAATGTACTGTAATCTTTCAACCACATCTGTTCACAAGAACAAGAGACCTGGTGGATGGGTTTGCAGAAAGCTTAAGCATTGCGGATGAAATTATTTTGCTGCCGATCTATCCGGCCAGGGAGTTACCAATTCCGGGAGTTACCAGCGAGATGATCCGTGAGAAGATAAAAGATAAGTCGGTGATCATTCTTGAGAAGGGAAGAATTACGGAATGGGTGGCAGGACGTAAACCTGAATTTTTAATAACCGCAGGTGCAGGTGATATTGATACTTTGGTTAAACCACTGGGAGAAATACTGAGTTAATGCAATGAAAGCGTCTGGTCGCATATGGAAATTGTTGGTGTTGTCGGGATGGATCATTCTCGGCCTCGGCTTGATCACTCTTTTCGTGGCTGCGATGCAGGGTCGCTCGGATAAGCCATGCAAGGACGTGAGCATTGTGATCAAAGGTGGCGATCAGCATCCTTTCATCAATAAGAAGGACATCACTCTCGAACTTGAACCCAAAGGAATTGATTATCTACGGGGGCGTTCAGTGAAAGAGTTCAATCTCAAAAATATGGAGGATCGCCTGCAGTTGAATCCATGGGTGAGGAATGCAGAATTGTATTTTGACAATAACCATGTACTTCGGGTGAGCGTGGAGGTGAATATGCCGATAGCCAGGATTTTTACGGTGAAGGGAAATTCATTTTATATCGATAGCAGTCTTGATAACCTGCCCTTGAGTGAAAGATACTCTCCGAGACTTCCGGTGTTCACCGGATTTCCAGCTGAAAAAGTACGTGCGAAATCAAAAGACAGTGTGTTGGTCAGGGACATCCGCAATCTCGCTGATTTCCTCAACACGCATCCTTTCTGGATGGCGCAGATCGACCAGATTGATATTACGGCTGAAAAGAAGTTTGAGATGGTGCCGAAAGTGGGCGATCACATTATAGTATTTGGTAATGGAGATGATATTGAAAAGCGCTTTCATAAACTGGAAGTGTTTTACACCCAGGTGATGAGTAAGACCGGTTGGAATGATTACAGTGCACTGGATATCCAGTATGGTGACCAGGTAGTGGCGACAAAAAGAAATTATACTTATCATAAATCCGACACTGCTGTTGAAAAACGGTGGATGAAGGAATGGCAAAAACTATCAGGTCAGATGTTGGCGGCCGACACGTTGCAACGTGTAACGTCAACTAATGACTCCCTTTCAACCCGGCCTGAAGATCCGATAACCCAACCTATGACCAATCAACCTTCCGAAAAAAATCCTGATCCCGGGAAGAATAAAAATTCGGGATCAAAAGGTACCGTACCTGCTGAAAGACAGAAACCGAAGGCGCTGTATTCGCCGGGAAAGAAACAAACATGATCAACGCAGGAAAAGCAGTTGACGATAATTGTGAAAGGGGTTTCTGCAAGAGTCGTCAACTGCGCTCCGCGAACGTTCAACGTTTAACGTTTAACGCAGGAACCCGAAAATTAAAGAACGTTTAAAAATATAAGCATGTCAAATACTCAACCCATTATTGTCGGTCTCGATATCGGAACCACTAAGATTGCCGCTATTGCCGGTCGAAAGAATGATTTTGGAAAGCTGGAAATCCTGGGCTTTGGTCGCGCCAATAGTAATGGTGTTCAGCACGGAATGGTTTTAAATATTGATCAGACGATAAAAGCCATACAAACTGCGCTGGAGAATTGTTATGCTTCAAATCCCAACCTGGAGATTAGTGAGGTGTATGTCGGCATTGCCGGTCATCATATCAAAAGTTTACAGACACGCGGTGATATCGTTCGTCGCTCAACAGATGATGAAATTCGCCAGCAGGAAATTGATCAGCTCATTGCAGATCAGTATAAAACATATATACCCGCGGGAGATCAGATCATCGATGTAATTCCACAGGAATTTACCGTCGATAATTTCCAGAATATTCCTGATCCGATCGGGTACAGCGGAGTAAAAGTGGGTGCAAATTTTCACATCATCACCGGTGATAAAAATGCGATACGCAATATCAACAGAAGTGTTGAGAAAGCCGGCTTGTCAGTAAAAGATCTCGTATTGCAACCACTGGCGTCTTCTGCAGCAGTCATGTGTGAGCAGGACCTTGAAGCTGGAGTAGTGATTGTGGATATCGGGGGTGGTACAACAGACCTCGCCGTGTTTTATGAAGGAATTCTGAAACATACTGCTGTTATTCCATTTGGTGGTGAGAATATCACCAACGATATCAAAACTGGTCTGGGTGTTTTGAAAACCCAGGCAGAGCAGATGAAGATCCAGTTTGGTAGTGCGCTGGCTGATGAAGCGAAATCAAATGCCTTTATCAATATTCCCGGATTGAGAGGAATGCCGCACAAAGAAATCAGTGTAAAAAATCTGGCGTCGATTATACAGGCGCGCATGAGCGAGATACTCGATTTTGTTACTTATCATTTGAAACAGGTGGGTCTCGATAATCGGGTATTAAATGGTGGCATTGTGCTTACAGGGGGCGGATCGCAATTGAAACACCTGATCCAGCTTACAGAATATGTAACGGGGTTGAATGCGAGGATCGGATTTCCGAATGAACATCTTGCGGCGGGTCATATCGAAGAATTGGCCAAACCGATGTACGCCACCTGTATCGGCCTGATCCTGAAAGGATATAATGTTTTTGAGAATGTCCAGTATCAGCAGCATAAGGCTGAAAAGAAAGTTCGGTCTGCCGGAACAGTTAGCCCGGAGGAAGCGACGGCAGAAGTATTCGTTGAAGAGGAAATTGCAACAGTAAAGGTGGGTAAAAGAAAAAGTTTGAAAGGATTTATGGATTCTATAAAAGACGGGTTGATCGACCTGTTCAAGGAAGAAGAAGACCGAAAGTTATAAGCCTGTGCTTAACCAAGTGTGCTTATCCCTGAAACCACAAGACAGATCCGGCCACAGAAAGAAAACCGTATTTACTAATCCATCCTGCTGTGCAAAGTGCGGAAGCGGGTTGAAAAAAACAAAACCATGATCCATTTTGATTTACCGAAAGACCAATCATCTATCATCAAAGTAGTAGGTGTTGGCGGTGGTGGAAGTAACGCAGTCAACTATATGTTCAGTCAGGGGATTGACGGTGTTGATTTCGTGATTTGTAACACTGATTCGCAGGCGCTTTCACTGAGCAAGGTGCCAAATAAGATTCAGCTCGGGCCCGCGCTCACACAGGGTTTGGGTGCAGGAGCAAATCCTGCAATCGGGCGCCAGGCAACAGAAGAAAGTCTCGAAGAAATTCGTCGCATTCTTGAAGTAAATACCAAAATGGTTTTTGTGACCGCAGGTATGGGCGGTGGAACCGGAACAGGCGGAGCTCCCATCGTTGCAAAAATCAGTCGCGACCTCGGTATACTTACGGTAGGCATCGTAACAACACCTTTTTCTTATGAAGGAAAGAAAAGAATTCAACATGCACAGGAGGGTATCAATCAGCTGAAGCAGTATGTTGATACCTTGCTGGTGATCAGCAATGATAAACTGCGACATCAGTTTGGAAATCTTACCATGCGTGCTGCATTTTCTACTGCAGATAATGTACTTGCGACAGCGGCAAAATGTATTACCGATGTAATCAATTCCACGGGTCAGATCAACGTCGACTTCGCTGACGTTTGTACGGTTATGCGTAACGGTGGTGTTGCAATTCTGGGTAGTGCAACTGCATCTGGCGAAAATCGTGCGAAACTGGCAATTGAACATGCGTTGAATTCTCCGTTACTTAACGATAACGATATCCAGGGTGCGAAATGGATACTCATCAATATCAATTCAAGTGAGGGATCGAATGAATTCACTATGGATGAAGTTGAAATCATTCAGCAATACATCATATCCCAGGCAGGTCCGGATACGGATGTAATCCTCGGTATGGGTTATGATAGTTCTCTTGGTGACCAGATTGGAATCACATTAATCGCTACCGGTTTCGAACATAAAAATCCGTTTGATGTTCCGTCTTCAAAAGAATCAGCAACCGGGAAAGCACCTGAGAAAGTTGTGCTAAATCTTGGTGATCAGCCTGAAAGAAAAGTTTATGCACAGGTGCCAAAACCTGTTGTGGAAAAAGATCCGATGCAGCCAACTTTGGTAGAAACAGTACAAACTCCTGTAAACCAGCCAGATGCTCCACCAGCCAAGGAAACATTGACCCTGGCGGAGGAAAATGACTCTACCATATTTGATGATGGCAGTGTATCTTTATTGCCCGGATATCAAATTCCTACAGAAGATCTGACACCAGCCAAGCTGCAACAGGCAGCTGATGCATACCCGAGCCAACAAACAGTACCGGATTATAAAGAAGCTAGCACCACCGTAACGTTAGGTGGATTTTTGGCCAGGCCATCCAACATCTATGCAGAGGACCCTGTAAAGTTAGAATCCAAAGATCAAGATTCTAATGAAGAGCCTCATCAGTTGAATATGCCAAAAGAAGCTGATCCCTTCTTCGACATGCAGCTGGTGATAAAAGAAACCCCCGCGGCGGATGAACAGCCAAGGGCACCATCTACTCATGTTACATTGGCTCCAGTCGAGGAGCCTGCTTTGCAGGACGAGACGGAGGAACAGAAACGTAAGGCTGCAGAGCGTTTGCACAAGTTGCGCAACTTGAGCTTTAACCTCAATTCAGCCGATCCAAATAATGAGTTTGAAAATGTGCCGGCTTACATCCGCCGCAATTTACAGGTGCATAACACTGCTCTGACCTCCGTCGAAAAATTCTACAGCAAGTACGAAGTAAAAACCGACGAGAATAACCAGGCCCAGATCAGTACCATCAATACTTTTCTTGACGGGAAAAAACCGGATTAATTCAGGAGACCTGTTGCTTCACGCAACAGGTCTCTTTGTTCATAGTTGTACCTTTCTGAAACTACATAGGCCCACCTCTTCGTGAGGGGGCTTTTTTTTCAGGTATGAAGAAGTTGAAAATAGAGGGTTTAAATTCTGAAGTTGGGGAAGCATTACCTGAAAAAATCAATAAAAGATTTTTGTTGAAGAATCAGATGAATAGATTACATAACGGGTAAACAGTTTCTTTTACGACAATTCTAATACCATTTAAAACACCACTATAAACAGGGTAGCGAATAAAATTTTATTATGAGCTAACTACAATCTGTACACTATCAACTCCAATTACCCCCACAGTACTTTGGGGCCTTTTGCCTGAACTGCGGGCCTTCCGGTATAAACTTCTGCCGTCGGCTGTCAACCATCTGCTGTCTATCCGAACATTACTCTTTATAATATATATCGAACTGATTATTTTTGTGATCGGATATGCCAACAGTACTAATCACAGGAGGAACGGGTTTAATAGGAACGGCCCTCAGCCAGAACTTGATCAATGAAGGTTACGACGTAATTGTGTTATCACGGCATCCGCAGGAAACTGCGTCCCGGCACAATGTGGATTCTGAGAGAAATTTTTTCAGATCCAGCGGAAATATTTTTTATGCGGGATGGGATATCCGAAAAATGACAATCGATTCCCAGGCTTTCAAACAGGCTGACTTTATAGTTCACCTGGCAGGTGCTGGTGTTGCTGACAGGCCCTGGACGGAAGCCCGAAAAAAAGAAATTGTTGAGAGCCGCACCCGCAGCAGCGAACTCGTAATCAAGTACCTG
Organism: Pollutibacter soli; assembly: GCA_029269725.1. Taxonomy (GTDB): domain Bacteria; phylum Bacteroidota; class Bacteroidia; order Chitinophagales; family Chitinophagaceae; genus Pollutibacter; species Pollutibacter soli. Next base: position 930,266 of record JARJHS010000002.1, read on the forward strand.
AAAGAAGTGCCCAATAAAGTTCGTGCAGTAATCAGTGTTTCCGCTATCGGATGGTACGGACCTGACCACGGAAAGCCTTTCGTTGAAACCGATCCTGCTTCAAATGATTTTCTGGGACAAACCTGCTTGAAATGGGAACAAAGCATCGAGCCGGTTACAGAGCTGGGTAAACGACTTGTAAAGCTGAGGTCGGGAATTGTACTCAGTAATGATGGCGGTGCTTTGAAAGAGTTTAAAAAACCTATTCGATTCGGTATTGCTACTGTACTTGGTGATGGTCAGCAAATGACCAGCTGGGTGCATATAGATGATCTCTGCCGCGCATTTGTTTTTGCGCTTGAAGATCCACATCTCGTCGGTGCATTCAATGTTACAGCTCCTCAAACTGTTACCAGCCGTGAGCTCACATTACAGCTCGCAGAAAAAATGAACGGCAAAAAATTCATCAAAGCCAAAATCCCTGCCAGATTGCTGAAAATGGTGATGGGAGAAATGAGTACTGAAGTTTTGAAAAGCGCTACTGTCAGTTCAGAAAAAATCCGCAGCAAAGGATTTGTTTTCAGGTTTCCTTCGCTGGAAGGAGCGTTGGATAATTTGATTGATTAGACGGTAGAAGTGAGTAGTACCAAGCTGATGAATAGCGGTTTTCAATGTCAGGAACATTTTTGTTTTTTGTAGAGGTAAGACCTGTCTTGTCTCTGCAAGAATGAGAAACAACAAGTTTCATAAACATGGAGAGTGAAGGAAGCTTATCGATAAAAAAGAGATTTCAGGAATACGTCGTTCATTCTTCGTTGAAACAGCCGGCTGTTCCCTGCTTACAACTTACTATGCTCACCATCTGCTCATTCAATTCCCTCTACCTCCCGATGGTCCGGATGATACACATTTGTGAAATCTCCAAGTATCGCTTTGTTATTTCTGAATCTTAATCTGGTTAATCTAAGATTTTCGATATCCTGCGCATTTACGCGGCGATGCATGGGATGCATTGTACCACCTGGTGCTCCAGGTTGCGCAGCTGGATCGTACTGAAATTGAGGATCAACCCATGTTCCACGCGGATACATAATCCCCGGACGTCCGCGCCCACGGATATCCAGCTGGGTCGGGTGTTCCAGCCCAATACCATGACCAAACTCATGAGCAGCGGTTGTTGATCCGACATAAAGATTCTCAAGTTTGAAATAACCCGAGTTACTTCCAATTGCATCAACAAAAGATATATTTCCGAATGCATACTCTTCGATCCTGTAATAATTATTTTTCGGATCAGTATTGCCTACAACTTCTTCAGGCATAATATCTGGTCTCCATTGCGGAACTATTCTGAATATAACGTTATAGGGTAGTCGATTTATTAAAATTTCACCATGAGCTTCATTCCAGAGCGTTTCAATTTCCTCCGAAATCACTTTCGTAATCTGTGCCGTCGAAGCACTTCCATAAGTGATTATGGTCGCATCCAGTAAAATATTTTGTGAAGAGGCCAGTGTTACTTCAACCATTATAATAAAATTATGAATTCCATATCCAATCGGTATTTCCTATTGAGAAAACGCATGCGTTGGCTCTCCAACCAGCCTGCTTCAACAGGAGCAGGAACGTTACATCTTGTTGCAATTTCTGGTGCATTTCGGCCCCGCGAAAGATGACTTATAACTTATCACTTACCACTAGCGTTGCGTCTTTAGTCAAAGATTTTCAATTGGTTATCATTACTGTTCTTAAAATTTTGTTGCTGAGTTGGATTGGAGAACAGAGAATGTATTGGAGTTTTATCAAAAATTGATATACTGAACACTTGAAGTATTTCATATATCGATTGCTTTAATTGGAAGTTCTTCTTGGCGATTATTACCAGTACATAGA
>JARJHS010000020.1 GCA_029269725.1 Pollutibacter soli
CATTAGCGTTGCGTTATTGAAGATAATAGTTCTTTGAAATTGTTGCCTGTATTGGATTTGAAGAGAATGTGGTGTGGAAACGATTTGAAAATGATGTGAATTGAAATTTGTATAATTCCCTGATAATCAACATCGATGAATCAGGGCAAATACGTCTTTTCGCAATTAATGTCACTCATTTCGTACAAATCTTTTCTTAAGTGTGTTAATCGATACAATGGAGACTATAAGACCAAACAATTCACTTGCTGGAAGCAATTTCTTTGCATGGCTTTTGGTCAGTTGACACATCGGGAAAGTTTGTCTGATACTGTTTTATGTTTAACTGCCAATTCAAACAAGTTGTATCATTTAGGCATCGGAGAAGTTATTTCAAAAACAACATTGTCGAGGGCTAACGAGCAGAGAGATTGGAGGATTTATGCTGATTTGTGTATGTTGCTTATTGCACAAGCTAAAAGCCTTTACACAAACGAAAAACACAATCTTGAAGTGGATATTGACAGCAATATTTTCGCGATTGATGCCACCATCATTGATGTATCATTGAGCGCTTTTTACTGGGCTAAATACAAGCATACCAGGGGCGGTGTAAAAGTCCACACCCAACTGGATCTTAAAACCTCAATTCCTGAGTTTATTGAGATTACTTCAGGTTCAATTCATGAAATTAATATTCTGGATAGAATCGACTATCAATCAGATAGTTTCTACGTTGTAGACCGCGGCTACATTGATTTTGAGCGATTTTATCGTATTCATTCATCCAATGCTTTTTTTATCACAAGAGCCAGAAGTGACTTCAGCTTTGTCAGAACAAAATCGTATCCTGCTGATAAGCTAAAAGGAGTGATGTGCGATCAAAGAGTACATGCTAAAAAGAAATCAAATTTTTATGTACACAGGTCTTACCCGGAATGCTTCAGACGAATTAAATATTATGATGCTGAACAAGACAGAACATTTGTTTTTCTTACAAACAACTTTACTCTAAAAGCATTAGATATTGCTACATTGTACAAGCACCGGTGGATTATAGAATTATTTTTCAAATGGATTAAACAACACCTGAAAATAAAATCATTCTGGGGCATGTCAGAAAATGCAGTAAAAACACAAATATGGATTGCAATATCTATCTATGTACTGGTAATAATCGCCAAGAAGAACTTCCAATTAAAGCAATCGATATATGAAATACTTCAAGTGTTCAGTATATCAATTTTTGATAAAAC
>JARJHS010000021.1 GCA_029269725.1 Pollutibacter soli
CGGCTATCTCGATAATAAGGAAGGGCGCGGTATATTGTGTTACAGCAGTATAGCCGCAACCACTGATGGAATGCCCCTGTCGTTGCTGTATCAGCAAACATGGACCAGACCATTGGAGGAATTAGGAAAATCAGCCAAACGGAAGTCGGCTGATTTTGAGGATAAAGAAAGTTATCATTGGTATAAAGGGATGCAGGAAGTGAATCAATTGCTGGCGCCCTCAATCCATAAGATTCACATTGCCGATAGAGAAGCCGATATATACGAATTATTTTTTCACAGCTGTGAACCACAGACTGATTTGCTGATCAGGGCAAGACACAACCGCAAGCTTACGGATGGCAGCCACCTTTGGGATAGTATTGCCGCACAACCTGCAGCGGCCACTGTACATCTGGATATACCGGATGCGACAGGAAAGAAAAAAGTCAAAGTAAATGCAGAGGTAAGATATCATGAGGTGGAGATTCTTCGTCCATCCAATAATAAAGACAGTTATGAGAGTGTAATATTAACCGCTATCGAGATTAAAGAAATCAATGACACTGGCAAAGCCGAAGAGGATTGTATTCACTGGAAACTTTTAACTACACTTCAGATCAGAAGTACAACGGAAGTGCTTCAATGTGTAAAATGGTACACTTACCGGTGGTTGATAGAGCGGTTCCATTATGTGCTCAAGAGTGGAACTAAAATAGAAGAATTGCAATTAAAAGATGCTGAAAGTTTACGAAAAGCAATTGCTGTCTACAGCATGGCAGCCTTCCGGGTAATGCAACTGGTGTATGTATCGCGTCATCACCCGGACGTAAGTTGTGAAGTGGTGCTGACAAAAGCACAATGGAAGACATTATACATGCTCATTCACAATAAAAAAGAAATACCCAAACAACCACCATCGATGTATGACGCCGTCATCTGGATCGGAAGACTTGGTGGTCATCTGGGACGCAAATCAGATGGACCACCAGGATTAAAAACTGTTTGGCAAGGTTATCAACAGTTAACCCATGCAGCAAGTGTTTATGAAATAATGACTCAATAAATTTGGGTAAGGCTTAGCTG
>JARJHS010000022.1 GCA_029269725.1 Pollutibacter soli
GTAGGATTTCAGAATATCAAAATCGGTCTGGTCGAAAGGACGTTGATCCAGTAAATCCAACTCACTGGTTTCGTTGGTTAAAAGCGACCTGGACATGAAAAAAAACACTCCTTTTCAGGAGCCTGTCGTTAACTTTTCAGGGCAGGCTCATTAATGATGCGGGTAACTAAATTAATACAGCGGAGGTTCCGCTTTCCAGCACTAATTATATCCGGCCTGTAATAAAAAAACCGCCGCCTGGTCAGGCGGCGGTTCTTAATGCTTATTTTTTAGCAGAATCTGCGGCTTTCGCATCAGCTTCCGGCTTTGCATCAGCCTTCGGCGCTGGTTTCACATCCAGCAGCTCTACGTCAAACACCAGGGTAGAATTCGGTGGGATCCCCGGAACACCCGCTTTGCCGTAAGCCAGTTCTGGTGGAATAACCAGTTTGATCTTACCGCCTTTCTTGATGTTCTTCAGACCTTCTGTCCAACCCGGGATAACACCGTCCAGACGGAAAGAGAGCGGTTCACCACGGGTGTAAGAGTTGTCGAACTCTTTACCGTCGATCAGCGTACCTTTGTAGTTCACTACAACAGTATCGCTGTCTTTCGGTGCTTCGCCTTTACCGGCTTCTACTACCTGATAAACCAGACCAGTTGAAGAGGTTTTCACACCTTTCTCTTTGGC
>JARJHS010000023.1 GCA_029269725.1 Pollutibacter soli
GTAATTGTCGCCAGCGCTACACTCATCTTCCTGGTAATGGTTATCAGCGGTATCATACTCTGGTGGCCACGCAACAAGGCAGGCAGGAGGCAACGCTTTTCTATCAAGTTCAATGCTAAATGGCGTCGAAAGAATTACGACCTGCACAATGTGCTTGGCTTTTATGTAGCATCGCTTGCACTGGTATTTGCCATTACGGGGTCTGTATGGGGCTTTGAATGGTTCGGCAAAATGTACTACGGCGCCATTTCAGGTGGCGGCAGCATGAAACCGTACGTCGATCCCGGATCTAAAGACACACCTGTAGCTGCATCGACCAATATGCCCGCGATGGACCGCATATGGTTGCAACTGTACAAAGGAGTACCCGCCAACGGGGCGATCGAAGTGCATACACCAGAAACCGATTCATCGTCTATAGCGGTAAACGTTAATCCCGACCCTACTACTTACTGGAAGATAGATTACCGCTACTTTGACCAGCACAGCTTGCGCGAGTTGAGTGTGGATCACGTTTGGGGACGCTTAAGGACCTTAAAGGCAGCGACAAACTGATGCGCATGAACTACGACATCCATGTGGGTGCCGTACTAGGCCTGCCCGGCAAG
>JARJHS010000024.1 GCA_029269725.1 Pollutibacter soli
GGTGTAACCAAGATGCCTTCTCTCGATCTGGTTCAATACGTGGGGTAAATAAAAAAAGAGTTCAATTACGAACTCTTTTTTGCGTCATTGTCCCGGCATTCTCTATTGTCCGGCATCATCTTTATCCCTCGAGTTAGGTTTCCTGCCCTTTTTGTTGTTGTGGTCCTTATAGCCTGCATCCTTGCGCTCGCGGCTATCCAGGTTGTCACGTATCTCGGGCTTAGGTATGTTTACCTTGCCCTGCTTACTTTGCTTATTCCCGGCATTCCTTGCGTTCTTCATAACATTCTCTTTTTCTCAGTAATAGAGGGTAAAAAACGATGCCTCGAAATGCAAATAGCCGGCTCACGCCGGCTATTTTAACATATAGGATATCGTCCTTATTTTACTTCTTCATACTCAGCATCAGCTACGCCGCCGTCGTTGTTGTTGCCGGCAGTTTGCTGGCCTCCGCCTTCGGCGCCGCCACCTTGCTGTTGTGCATTGTAGATGTGCTGGCTGGCAGCTTGCCATGCAGCGTTCAGTTCTTCCATGGCTTTGTCGATACCAGCGATGTCTTCTGCTTTGTGCGCTTCTTTCAGTTTAGCC
>JARJHS010000025.1 GCA_029269725.1 Pollutibacter soli
GATGTAAAGAACATCTTCAAGCAGATCAAAGAGAAGTATAAAAAACAGCCTATCAATACTGAAGACGGCCTGCGTATTGAATTCGATACTGACTGGGTGCACCTGCGTACATCCAACACCGAACCCATTATACGTATCTACGCAGAAAGTGGTACTGAAACCACTTCCGCAAATATCGCCAAGCGCATAATGGCCGATATCAAGGAAATGATGCTGGAAAACGTTCACTAATCAAACTACCAACCGACCGTTGCCCACCGGCCATACATACGACGTTGTTGTTATTGGCGGAGGGTTAGGCGTCTTGCTGAGCGCTGTCATTCTTGCTAAAGAAGGCAAGAACGTCTGCGTGCTTGAAAAAGACAAGCAAATAGGCGGCTGCCTGCAAACATTCTCGCTCAATAAGAAGGTCTTCGATAGCTGCGTGCACTATATTGGTGGGCTTGGCGAAGGCCACACCCTCAATCGCATCTTCAGTTATGCGGGCATCATGGACAAACTCTCGCTAAAAGCCTTTGACGAGAACAGCTTTGACAAGGTAGCTTTCGGAGACGAGGACATTCTCTACCCTCAAGCCATC
>JARJHS010000026.1 GCA_029269725.1 Pollutibacter soli
AGTGTTTCAATTTTCAGCTTGATCCAGATTTTTAAAGAGCAAATATCTCAAACATCACCCGAAGATGAGTTTTGAGATATTAAGGTCGGCGACTTTCACTCACAAACCAGCAAGTGGCGTCCCCTAGGGGATTCGAACCCCTGTTACCGCCGTGAAAGGGCGGTGTCCTGGGCCTCTAGACGAAGGGGACGTATCAGTCTGCTTCGCAAGACGCCTTGCTTTTCACTTTCTATCAGACAATCTGTGTGAGCACTGCAAAGTACGCTTCTTTAAGGTAAGGAGGTGATCCAACCGCAGGTTCCCCTACGGTTACCTTGTTACGACTTCACCCCAGTCATGAATCACAAAGTGGTAAGCGCCCTCCCGAAGGTTAAGCTACCTACTTCTTTTGCAACCCACTCCCATGGTGTGACGGGCGGTGTGTACAAGGCCCGGGAACGTATTCACCGTGGCATTCTGATCCACGATTACTAGCGATTCCGACTTCATGGAGTCGAGTTGCAGACTCCAATCCGGACTACGACGCACTTTATGAGGTCCGCTTGCTCTCGCGAGGTCGCTTCTCTTTGTATG
>JARJHS010000027.1 GCA_029269725.1 Pollutibacter soli
TACCCAAGGTAAGCTGCGCTGCACCTAAAAGAAATCCTACGGGTATAGCTCCTTTTTCTTTTTTGTATGAACGCATCTCATCTACCAACGAGCGCAACTTCATGCCACGCATAAGGCCTGCATAAAAAGGCAGGTCGTTGCCACCATAACCAGCTAGCTGTTCGTCTGCACCCTGGCCGTCAATCATCACTTTAAGACCAACTTCGTGTGTCTTTTTAAACACCGACCATTGACTGAATTGCGATGTACTTCCGGTAGGATCATCCTGGTGCCATAAGAATTTATCCAGTTCCGTTTGCAGGTCATCGAACGTCGGGAATATCTGGTGCGGATTGGCTTTTGTTTTGCGGATCACTTCTTCGGCAAAATCCCATTCGTCATATCGCTTGTCAGTATAACATGCTGTCACCGTTTCCTGTCCGGCAAATTCAGATTTTGCCTGTAGCAGTTCTGCCGCCAGGCAAACAATGCTCGATGAATCTAAACCGCCAGATAAACATGAGCCCACGGTGACATCAGATCGCAGCCTGAGATTTATTGCATCACTTAAAAGTGATTTCAGGTTCACAAC
>JARJHS010000028.1 GCA_029269725.1 Pollutibacter soli
GTGCGAACAACTCAGCTGGTTTTTGGTATGTTTGTTGCTTCTTTTTACAAAACCTCCTATGAAATATCTTGTCTGTTTGTTGTTCATTTGTTTTGCCGCATCTTGCTCTCAGCAGTGCACAACGGACGTAATTTGTGGTCGGGACCTCGATAATATTACTTTCTACGGGTATTCATATACGGAATTGGACACCATTGTACTAAAATGGTACAAAGCCGGCAGCAATTTTAGCCAACAAACCAACGAGCAGCATTTTTATTTAGACAGCACAGCTAAAGCTATGGATAACTCTAATTATTATGCTGTGGCTCTTGATAAAAGTGCACCGACTGATAGTTTAAGATTGCTTAGGTTATTTTATTTAAATCAAGTGCCAGATGGCAACACAGCGGCGGATTTCGAATTGTTCATCCCAGCGAACAATCGAACTTACCGGGTGTCCGATATATTGCTTGACGGCGACTATAAAATAGTTCAGTCTCATGCTTGTAGCAAAGCCCCTTCCGGTGGCTTCTGCTATCGGCACATTGTCTCCCACAAAATCGACGGCGTGTCAG
>JARJHS010000029.1 GCA_029269725.1 Pollutibacter soli
GTGCCTGCTAACATTATCAGAACCATCATCCAAAACAAATACCAGATAACGCCTAACCTGAGGGCTGTCTTGATCTTAGGCCACATCGCCGTGCCTTATAGCGGCGATATCAACCCTGACGGACATCCAGATCATAAGGGAGCCTGGGCGGCCGACGTGTACTATGGCGACGTAGATGGCGCCTGGACAGATGCAACGGTAAATACCATCGCAGCCGTTCGTCCGGAAAACAAAAACGTACCCGGCGACGGCAAATGGGATCAAAGCACCATACCCAGCAACCTAGAATTGCAGGTGAGCCGGATTGATTTTGCCAATATGCCCGCGTTTGGCAAGACCGAGGTCCAGATGATGAAGGACTACCTGAACCGGGACCATGTTTATAAAATGGACTCGCTAAATATGGTGAAACGGGCCCTGATCGACGACAATTTTCCCGCCAGCTCGTATCCAGAGGCATTTGCAGCAAATGGGTGGAGAAACTTCAATCCTATTGTTAGCCGCGATAGCATCAAAGCATTGGATTTTATAAGCACGCTTAATACTACTC
>JARJHS010000003.1:0-175009 GCA_029269725.1 Pollutibacter soli
TAACCTCCTTTTTATACAGCTCAATTGTGTATAAACCTATATCCAAAACTGAAAATAAAAAAAGCTGCCTCATTTTACTTTTGAGACAGCCTCTTTTATGGATAGAATACTATGTCAATTATTTTAATTTTTTACGGATTGCTTCGGCTGCATCCAGATGTGCCTGCAATTTTGGAATGGTGCTGTTCACAAATGCTTTTACATCTGCATTCATATCATCATCGCTTGCATCTTTAAACAGGTCGATTGTTTTTTTATGATCCTTCACCATCTGGTCCATAAAATCCTTGTCAAAATCTTTGGCGCTTTTTTCATTGAGTTTTGCTACATCTTTCTGATTTTCTTCAGATGGCGCTGAAGGAAGCGTAACATTCAAAGCTGCAGCCAGTTTTTTAACTTCTGCGTTTGCGCCGGAATGGTCATCAACCATCATTTTTGCGAAATCTTTTACCTCCTTATGGGTAGCTTTTTGCTCACCTACTTTACCAGCTTCTACTTCAGTTAAGCCACCATCGGCTGCTTTAACGAGAAAGTTGCTGGTATTCTCAACTGATTTAGTATCTGTGTTGGTTTGCTCTTGCTTTACTTCGTTGGTCGAGTCTGCTTTTTCAACCGGATCAGACTGGTTGTTACATGCAAACAATACGGAAGAGCCGATTAATAAGAATAACGCGGTCTGTTTCATTTGTCGAAATTTTAATTCAGGTTGTTTAAAATTCATGCCACGTAACCAGGAAAATACTCATCAATATATAGCGTGAAAAGACCGATATTAAAAAAGGAAGGAGAAACATCCGCACTATGTGGAATTTTGATGCATTGTAGTGGTTTATTTCTACAAAAATCAAACCAGGTGGCTATGCATTGAAAGAACAACAATGAACTCCACGCCTCTTCCGGGCTCGTTGTTTATTTGAATTTCCCCACCATGTGCTTTAATTATATCATATGAAAGTGACAAACCCAGACCCGTCCCGGTGCCGGTTGGTTTGGTGGTAAAGAAAGGTTGAAAAACTTTTTCGAGTACTCTTTCGGGAATACCTCCGCCGTTGTCTCTGATCCTTATTTCGACAATATCATTTATTTTTTTTGTTGTCAACTCAACTACCGGAACGAATTCATTGCCTTCCACTTTTTTCCTTTCACACACTGCATAAAACGCATTGTTGTATAAATTCAATAACACACGCCCGATATCCTGTGGAACAATGTTGATTTTTTCAATAGATACATCCTTATCAGTTTTAAGTTTTATTTCTGCCAGGTTATCTGCATACGGCTGAGCACCTTTACCCCTGTATCCATGATAGGCAAGTTGTAAATATTCTTCTGCCAGCGCATTGATATCTGTTGGTTCTTTCTGACCTGTTCCTGCGCGACTATGCTGCAACATACCTTTTACAATGGCATCTGCACGTTTGCCGTGGAAGTTTATTTTGGTGAGATTTTCTTTGACCTCAGAAAGCAATTCATCTACTGCCGGGCTGTTTTCTCCGGCCTCCTTCCTGCTTACTCCTGCCTCTTCAAGCAATTCACTACTCACTTCAGAAAAATTGTTTACAAAATTCAACGGGTTCTGTATTTCATGTGCGATGCCGGCAGTAAGCTCACCCAGGCTCGCCATTTTTTCAGACTGTATCAATTGTTTCTGCGTAGACTTTAGTTCATCCAGTGATTGCTGAAGTTGTGCAGTTCGTCGCGCAACTTTCTCCTCCAGTTTTCTATTTTCTTTCCTTAGTTGATATGATCGGAAGTAGACAATACTCCAGATGATGCCGAAAATTGTAATCGCGAAAAGCAAATATGCCCACCAGGTTCTCCACCAGGGAGGACGGATAATAATTTTGATTGTTTTTTCAGCCCAGATACCATAGCCATTTGAACCCTTCACATGAAACACATATTCACCTGGTGGAATATTGAAGTAATAACCCCTGTGATCCAATCCTGATGTTCTCCAGGCATTGTCATAATGCTCCAGCATGTACAACACCTGATTTGATTCAGGAAAATTATAGTCGATAACGGCGAAATCAATTGAAAAAATATTCTGATTATAATTCAGCGTAATCATTTTTGATTCTGAGAGTGGCGCAGTCAGAATTTCTGCACTACTTGATTGTACAGTATTATTAGCGAGTCTGAAGTCGGTTAAAGCAATTATTGGGGGTGGTATCCCTTTTCCAGGATCTCCAGGAAAGAAATGATAAAATCCTTCAGCATGTCCGAAAAATATTTTTCCATTTCGTGTTCGGTAACTTGATCCATAATTGAAGCCGTAGGCATTCACATTAAATTTACTGCCGTAATCAGCGGATTTTTTCGCTCGCATATCGATCATCTTAATGCCGTCAGGGTTTGCTAACCAGATGGCACCATTATTATCGTTAATGAGAGAATTTGCATTTGTGATTTCTGACGTCGACATGGGGTCGGAAAATTGGTAAAAACTGTCAGTAGTCTTATCAAACTGGTAGAAGTTATTACCCCCACCCCATACTGTGCCGGCACTATCTTCAAATAATCCTACAATTGAATTTCCTATAAGGTAACTTCGGATTTCGTTTCCTTGTGTATCGAGCAGATGAATTCCTCCCCCCATCGTACTACCGATCCATATTTTTCCATCTTTAGTCTGAACAATAGCCGAAATAAAGTTTTGCCCGATAACATTGGTATCGCCAGGAAAAAAAATATATTGTCTGAATGTATCGGGGCCTGGAAACATAAGGTTTAATCCAAGATGTGTGCCGACCCATAACCTGTTCTGGCGATCTTCATAAATAACTCTGACCAGGTTATTACCTAATGACCCAGCCACCGATGGATTATGCCTGAAGTGTTTAAAAATTCCGGTCTTTTTGTCAAGCTTATCAAGACCATATTCCGTACCAATCCAAAGGTTGCCCAAATGATCTCCCTTAAGTGCTGAAACCGTAAGACTACCTAACGAGTCCGGATGTCCATGTCCATCTCTGTAATGATGAAGAATACGAAATGATGAATCTGTGTGCAAAAGACCTTCTTCATATGAACCGATCCACAATGTACCATCATTGTCTTCATAAAAGGAACTTACATCCTTTATGAGTTTATTTTCAAACGGAATACTCCATGTTGAAGTCTGGGCACGGTAAAGCTTACCCGAAAGTCCGGATATCCATGTAATACCTTCTTTAGTGTTGAATGAAGCCCAGGCAGTACGGTCGCCATAATTATTCGCAGTATCTTTTATAGATTCAAAATGAATTATTTTCTTTTTTACAGGATCGTAATAATTCAGTCCTGATTCAGTTGTGCCAATCCATATGCCGCCATTCACATCCTCGTTGATAAAGCTGATATGATCATATTGGTAAAAATATTTGTTTAAACGAGGCCGACTCAGTTTTTCGGGATGATGCGGATCGTATGGAAATCGTCGAAAAGTTCCCTTTTCCCTGTCCATGATATGTAGTCCGTCGCCGGCAGTGCCTATCCAGAAATTTCCGTACCTGTCTTCTTCCATCGCCTTTACTCTATTATCAGTAAGAGAAGTTGTATCTCCCGGATGGTTTACAAACTTTTTGAATCTCCCCGTTTTTCTATCCATGCGATTGAGCCCCCCTTCTTCCGCTTTCAGTTTCTGATTATACACGCTGCCGGTTGCTATCCAAAGAGTTCCCCGTCTGTCTTCAAAAATGTTTGTGATATCATTACAACTTATACTTGTCGAATCGGATGGATTGTTTAAGTATCGAATAAATTTTGATTTGGCAGTATCAAAACGACATAGTCCCTGCGTAGTACCAATCCATAAAACGCCATCTTTGGAAACGAATAGTTTTCTTATTCCATCGCTCGGAAGTGTTGCGGAATCATTGGCCTCAAAACGGAAATGTGTGAATATCCCTGTAACAGGATCCAGTTTGTCGAGACCTTTATCTCCGGTACCGATCCAGATATTTCCGGAACTGTCACAAACTACTGCCTCCAGCGCATCGCTTACTATGGAATTCTGATCGTGCGAATTATTTTTGTAAGTGGAATAACGATACCCATCATATCGATACAATCCCCTTTTTGTTGCCAGCCATAGAAAGCCGGTCTTATCCTGAGTAATCGAAGTAACATGTTCAAAAGTTTTTCCTTCCGGCGGAAGAACTCTATGAAAAATAACGGGCTGGGCCTCTGCAATCGTTACCTGAAGAAGCAAACCAATCGTCAAATTAAACCGGATTCTGCCCATAAACATTTTTGAAAAATGCCTGGGTACAGGATTAACCGCGAACAAAAGAAATGCGAATACTTTTCGGCCTACATATCACTAAATTTAATGTAATCCCTCAATTTGACAGAAGAAGAATTCGGATAAATATCTGCTCACGAATTGCCGGAAAGAAAAAACACAAACCCGGCTCCTGAACGATATTAAAAGCACATAAAATTTGCATGTTTGTAAGGTGATTAAAAAAATGCATACCCGTTAAAAAAAATATCATCCTCCCTAACGACGAAGTTCAATTACCTCAGCTGAACAGTGACAGAAAACAGAAACATATAAAATACCGGAACTCTGCGTGGTCTGCTACCTGCTCACTGCTGCTCTTACATCATCGCTTCCCTCAACATCGCAATACTCTTCGGCACCGCTGTTGCAGGATCTTCTCTGCCTTCAAACTCCAGCGACAAATACCCCTGGTAATTTACTTTTTTCAGGATGGAGAAGATTCGTTTGTAATCGAGATCGAGACTATACCATTCACCACCACCGTAATATGTTTTCGCCTGTACAAACTGCGTATATGGTGCAAGCATCTCCAGTTTGCTTTAAGGATTCTCGAGGAAATTCCCGGTGTCCATCATGATGCCAAACCAGGGAGAATCAATTGCTTTCTTTATTCGCAACTGCCCTTCCGGCGTTGAACAAAGACCCCAGTGATTTTCCAAAGCCATCAATACACCAAATTCTTCCGCAGCGGGCAGACACTGCTGAATGCTGTCAATACACCATTTGAATCCGTCATCTTCAGTATATCCTGGTAATACCGGTTCAATACCGCGGTTCTTCATCAGGTCATCAAAAGATTTAATCGTATTCCAACGTCCTGAATTTAATCGCAGACAAGGAATGCCCATCCTCGCGGCCAGTTCGATACATTTTTTTGTATGATCGATTTCTTTTTTCAGGAATGCTTTATCCGGCGAAACAAAACTCTGATGAATAGACAAACAGGTAAAGGTGATGCCATTTTCAAATGCATGCTTTTTCAGATCCTGGATGTATTTGTTATCATCACCATCCATTTGTCTGTGAAGAATATCGATACCCTCGACACCAAGTTTTGCTGCTTCATCGATAACCTTCCTGATCGGGTATTTTTCACCCCGGAAATGCCAGTACGAATAAGATGAGATACTGAGCTTTATTCTGCCGGCGGCTTCAATTTTGTCTTCTGAATCCAGGTGGAATTGCGGGACTAACGGCAATGCGAGCGTACCGGCCAAACCGTTTCTGATAAAGGAGCGTCTCGAGGATGACATTTGAAAAATTTTGAAAGAAGATATGAAGAAAACTTTGCTTTTCAACCCTGATCAGGAAATTTTTCATTCATCTGAATGCAGAAAGGCCGGGCTCCATAATAGTTTTGCTGATTGGCGATAAATATTGGATTTTAGCTAAGTATATTTCTGCATTCAAAACAATATGCATGGTTATGAAAATGATAACAGCATCGTTCCTGCTACGTTTTCCCGTAGCCGTCATCCTGCTGGTACATAGCGTTCCAGGGATGTTCAACAACGGCATCAATGACTTCGGAAAACTTTACCTCAATGAAGCAGGCTTTGCTCCTGTTGGCGTGCTGCTTGCATGGATCATCAAACTATCCCACGTCGTTTGTGCAATCTGTCTTTTAGTAAATCGCTTTATTATCGCTGCATGCATCATCACGCTCCTGATACTGGTAGTCGGCATTTTTATGGTTCATCTGAAAGACGGCTGGTTTGTTGTAGGGGGTGGTAGAAATGGTATCGAATTTAATTTTCTGCTGATATTCGTTTTGCTTGCAATTGTAAGGCTTGATCGTGCAAACCTGAGCGCAGCATTATAACTCTCAGAAATATTACCTCGCAGTCGGTGTCTGCTGTTACATGTGCGAATCACATTCAATTTTGAATTACTGGAAATTTTGGCGTCAGTGTCCGTACGTATGTAATAGTCAAAGCGTGAAATACCTCGCACCTGGCTAACGTTCTTTTACGGTTTAAACTTTTTATCCTTCGTTTCTGCATTTCTGCAAAACGCAGCGATTCAACGAATAACGAAAAACGAAGAATGAAAAACTAACAACTAACAGCGATGAACCCCACCAGTCCTCACTTAATCAGCAATCCCTGCTGAGTGATCGGTAACACGATAATAAATTCCGCCCCTTCGCCCGGCATACTATTGACATTTATTTCCCCCTGGTGTGCATGAATGATATCGTAAGCAATCGATAGACCCAGCCCCGTTCCTATACCCGTTGGTTTTGTTGTAAAAAATGGTTGAAATATTTTATCAATTATTTTTTCAGGTATACCCTCTCCATTATCACTGATTGAAATCTCAATGCGATTAAAAATTTTTCTGGTACTTACTTTCACTGTTGGTAAATAGCCTTCATCATCTGTGATCGATTCTTCATCTGTGGAGTTTTTGCCTTTTTGACTGACAGAATAAAATGCATTATTGAAAACATTAACCAATGCGCGACCGATGTCCTGCGGTACAATAACCATTTCACCAATACCTTCCTGTAGATCTGATGTAATTGCTGCCTGGAAACTATTGTCCTTTCCACGATAGCCATGGTATGCGAGACGCAAATATTCGTCGACAAATTTGTTAATATCCATCGGCATTTTCTGTCCGCTTCCACCACGACTGTGCTGAAGCATTCCCTTCACAATGGAATCAGCTCTTTTACCGTGGTGATTGATCTTTTTTTCATTGGAGATAACATCAGTCGCTATAAGTTCGATTTCTCCAAAATTACCTTTCGATATTTCCTCCTTCATCTCCTGCAGTAAATCACCGTTCAGGTCGGAAAAATTATTTACGAAATTCAATGGATTCTGAATTTCATGAGCTATACCGGCAGTCAGCTGACCGAGTGAAGCCATTTTCTCCGATTGAATCAATTGGCTTTGTGTTGACCGGAGATGTTCAACAGTTGCCCTGAGTTCCGAAGTTTGCCGGGCAACCTCTTCTTCCAGCAGGCGCTGCTGATGTAAAGCGACTTCCTTTTTTTCTTCAGAAAGCCTCACGATTTCCTCCGCATTTCTCCTTACTTCACTAATGATTTCCCTGAATCGGAAGCTTACATAAAACAATAGTCCTAAGGGAAATGAAAGGTAAATAGCAGAAACAAATTTCAGTGCGTGCGGAAATATCTGAACCCTGTACCTTGAACTGAAATAAACAAAAACTGCGATCCAGAAAAGCGTCAGTACCATTCCAACTATTATCGCCCATTGTGCACCACGTAGTTTTTTCCAGGAAGTCGCAATATACCATACACAGATTCCGAGTACTGTTGCAACGAGTATATTACGAAGAGTAGCATCAGGGAAAAACATATTAAAGATGCCGAGCAATAACAATCCAGCAAGAATTATCCGGATAGGTGCAACGATCCGGCTATGAAACACCTGGCCGATGATAATTACCATCATCCATAAACTCAAGGCGATAAATATTTCGAAAAGGTAACGATAGTTTTGATAGGCAGAATACGTGTTATTGCCATTCTCCGACGTTGCGTAGGAAAGGATGGAAAAAGTCAGAAAACTGGTACAAAGTGCAATAGAGAAAAAATTCTTTTCTTTATTGTTCTGAATATAAATCAACCAGAATAATAAACTCAGTATTGCGCAAACAGCAATTAACGCTGTATAATAAATCTTCCATTCATTTATATGCCTGGCCAGTGCATTGTTATAGAGTGGACCTGTTAATCTCAGGAAAGCCTCACCTTCAGTTTGTTCAAGTCTTAAAATTCGGTTTGGAAAGCCAACAACGGTGTCCCTGATATGAACGGCAATAACATGACTGATGCCTTTTTCCATTTTAACAGGAATGGGCAACTTATTTAATGGATTGAATTCATGAAAGTGTCTGCCATCCGCTCCGGTACTTCCCAATCGACTTACAAGAACACCATCCAGATAAAGATCCGCAGCCGCCCAGTTATAATACCTTAATCCTAACAGAATATTACCAAATGAAGTATCGGGAATAAATCTGAATCTTAGCCAACCCTCAAGCCTTCCGTTCTCAGCCATATCGGTACGTAGATCCAGCGGACTGAGCTTCGCCCAATCATCGTCATCAAAATCTTTTGCTGCCCATGAGATATCATTTCCTTTCCTGAAATGCCAGCCATCCATTCCGCCAATAAAAACTTCCTGGATATTATTGAACATTGAAGGAGTGATCAGCACTCCCTGTTCCTGGGAATATATACCTGAATAAAAAGAACAAAGAAATAAAGAAAGGGTAAAACGTGCCGCAGCGGAGACATAACGGTTCCGCATAAGGTAAGACTTACAGAAAACTCCATCCCCTCGAAACCGATACACCCGTAATAGCATAGGCAGACTCAACAGAATAAAGTTTTGGTTACCCTTGTGTTTAATATTCACTTGTAATATAATAACAATACGAATCCGCTTGCATAATACCGGTGAATTTCATTATCAAAAAATGCAGGCTCAACGATATTGTAATCACCGAAGAACAGAATTTTCCGAAACAATTGTCGATAAGCTACATTCTGTGATTGATTTACCAACTGGTTATCGGGTACTGGTGCAGGTAAGTAAATGCGGAGAAGAAATGCAAACTTCTTTTCGATCAAAGTGTAAAACATCGCATTACATGCAGAATAATCTGTCTCTGAAAAGTATTTTCCCTTTTTTTAAAAGTGGCAATCGGGTTAAATTGTTTCTGCTAAAAACAACCAGGTATCCGATACTTGCAAGTATCGGATACCTGGCGAAAAAATTTCCTATGGTCCATTTTTAAAAAATCCCTGCAATCTTGAAATAAAAGCAAGGAATTTCTGGTTAGGCAGGTCTGGATTTAGGAGTTAAGGCTGGTGGCGTAGGTTGGACAGAATGATTTTTGACCGGTTTAATAGTTCTGAGATAAGCGAAAATCGCCTTGAGTTCATCATCCGTCATATGCTTTACAGGCATCATAGCCATAGGTGGCAGCAGCGGACGAGACCCTTTCAGACCCTTGCTGGTCATATTGCGTAATGCATACAAAAACTGCTCTTCGGTCCAGTTGCCCGTTCCGGATGAATCGGGAGTGAGGTTGGCTGAATACGTAATACCCCATGGCCCCACCCAAGAAGTAAAGGTTGCGGTAACCACCAATCCTTTTGACTCCATCTGCTTACGATCAACAGCAGGAGCCGGCATGTTTTCCGGATGGCCGGATAACATAAGAGAAGAATCATCGACCGGGCCCTGTGGGGTCATTTTTTTCGGCGTATGGCAATCGTTGCAACCACCGATCGTTACCAGGTGTTCACCCCACTCGACCTGCGAATTAAAGCCACCGAATTGAGGTTTTTCTGCTGCTACAGCTTTGACTTCTTCTTCGGGTTTAGGTTCTTCCGTCTTGGATCCGGAACAGCCATAAATGCTGAATGCCGCCACTACCAGGCAGCCGCCGACGAACATTGCGTGCTTGTTCATAATGATTGACTTTATTGTATGGAATGGTTTACCAACCTCGTCAGGGCAACGATTAAATTATCATTTTGAAATAACAGGGGGTACAAAAGGCATCGATAAAAAGCATCCCTTAGTTAGCAGTAATCACATCGATTGTTTTGCAGCGAAGTCTTTATGCACAGAAGTTAGGAAGATTCCGGAAAATTCCAATATTTTATTTTCAAACCTTTCTGAAATAAAACTACAGTTCAGCCTGGGAAATATTGGAGTCATTATCACCTAAATCATTCCCTCCTTCCTACTCACTACGTACTACTTACTATTTAAAAACCTTTCCGCATTGTTATAAAAAATATCCTCCTTGTCCTTTTTCGTAAGGAAATCCAGACTATTCAGAAACTGAACAGATTTTTCAATCGAATATGGCCAGATCATCTGATCCGAACCAAACATCACTTTGTTGAGATAACCTGCTTCTTTGGCATTCCGAAGAAATATTTTTACTGATCTCTGTGCATTTGGTTCCACCCATAACATCACTGCGATATCAGTATATAACTGAGGATAGTAAGCCATCAATCTTAACGCGTGTTCGTGCCAATCTTCCGCACCTGCGTGCATCAGATATATCCTGAGTTTTGGAAATTCCACCAGTACATCTTCAATTAAATATGGATCACCCAAACTAAGTCTCGCCTTCGGAGACCAGGAGTAAGTACCGCCAGGATCTCCGCCACCGGAATGGACTGCCACGGGAATATTATACTTTTCGCAAATCCGCAGATAGGGTTTCCATCCGGCATCGCTTAAAGTTCCACCGGAATAATATGGTGCGATCTCTCCGAATATTTCAATCTTTTTCTCCTGCACCAGTTTTTCAAATTTTACCGAATCAAGACCATAGTCATCCGGACTAAACATAAGGATACCACGAATCAATCGATGGCTGCTGTCTTTTTCAACCCATTCATCAACGCTTTCCGGGTGTCCGCTTACCACAGCTTTCAGAATGTTTAATTTTTTAAGGGCGGCAAAGGTCTCAATTCTGTGCGCCCCAGCGTTAGCCGCGCCTTTCTTCCCATAAAAATCAGGTACATTCTCGCGCGCTCCCCAATCCTTATCAAAATAAGAATGCAAATGCATATCAATGATCCTTGTTTGCGCAGAAACAAACAATGAGGTCAATGAAAAAATCAAAAGCAGTAAATTCTTTTGCAGGGTCAACATCTTCAGGTGGCTGATTTATCTTTCAGAAAAATACTGATCGGGGATCTCTTATTACCCCATTTGCTTTCAATCGTCATCTGGATTACTCCTTCCGGCTTCAATACAAATGATAACTTTTCGTAGCTGCCATCGGGCATTCCGGGCGATTCAAAACTATTTTCTCCAATGTATTTATAACCTTCACCAAACACCTCATTTTTTATCCACAAAGTGTTATCCTTTTTAAAAATCTCCATTTTCTTATTCGCATCCGAAATATCGGTATACGTTCCCGTTAGTTTATCAAGCGAGGCAGATTCCGGGACAAGGTTGGTGGTCATGCTTACATTATATACAATTTTCTGGCTACCGGATTTCAGTTTTTGTACTTTAAGTATCCTGCTTTTTGATGTAGCGGCGCTTGAAGCAGGATCGTCCTTGATATGCTCATCTCCTTCAAAATACAATTGTGTAACGAGTGGCATATAACCTTTTGCTGTCACCATCAGGTGAAAATGAGCAGGACGTATAAACCCAACGCCGCCATAAGGCACCGGCATCATGGTATTGAATTTATAATTGCCTTTATCATCAGTAAATACTGTACCCCTGTAACGAAACTCCTGAGTGGAATTGTCATACTGACCTTCACTATCGCAATGCCATAATTCCACTTTTGCATTTACATACGGCGTGACACAATCCGTATGTCGGATCTTACCACTCAATTCGACCGGAGTTCCTTTAGCGCCGGGGAAAACAAGACTGCTTCGTACCGGGCTATCGGGTCGGTAAAATGGGCCCAGTATATCTGTCGTCGTTTCGCAATCGCCGATGAATTTCTGACCATCGAAATGAATAAATCCGGAAGATGAGACGGCGATAACCGACAGACCGGAGTTGAAGATAAAATCCCTGCGTTTCATATGCTGTAAGTTTTAAGTGATAAACTATTCTTCATCGTCAGCAACATGATTTTTTTCAAAGGAGAATCCGGAGTATGCAATCAGAAAGAAACAATTTATATAGGCAGGGATTGTGTGAAGGAGTATGACGTTAAATACTGTTCATCTTCAAAATTCCAATCAGCAAAAAAATACTACTGCTCCTTTTCAGTAGCAATTCTTTTTACAAAATCTTCATACCCGGTCTTAAACTGCTGGTATTGGTAAGCCCCGTTTTGCGGCTGATCCTCACCGGTAGTTGCTTCGTTCACAAGTTCGAAATAGGCCTGCGGATATTCATCAGAATAAAGGCCCGGCAACACTCCCATTCGGTTCAATCCGAGATAAATAGAAAAAAGAAAAAAGATAGAAGCAATCAGCAACGAATGATCTTTTAGTTTAAATATGATCGAAAACCCGGACTCTGTTTTTCCCTTTACAATCGCAGTGCCGCTAAACGTACAGTAGATAATGTCCGCCAGCAAAACTACAAAAGCAATGGTACCGATCACTTCAGCTGACGGTTCATGCAAAGGCATCAGCAACAAAGCAAGTAAAAATAACATCAGGCTTGAATAAAATGCGATCACCGGGTATGCCAGCTTCGGTTGCTCATACATCATCTCTCTACTCAGCCTCATCATGCGTCGGGCATACACGAGTATCAATAATAAGGACACCAATGCCAGTAAAATCTCCGTGCCCGGAATGCGGAAATAAAAAACGCGAAGGGCAAGCAGAACTGAAATTATTGCAAGACAAAACATTTCAATTATAGCAAAAGTTTTCTTTGGACCTTTTGCCCTGATCTGACTTATGCCCCTCCAAAGAAAAATGATGGCAAAGGTTATCCCTACCAGGCCAAGAATAGTTAGCCCATAACTATTTTGAGCCATGGAAGCAAAAGCTCCCATGATCAGCAGGAAGAAAAGAATGTAAAATAATTGTGCGTACCTGTTCATTAATTTGGCAAAAAGTCTGTGTGATGATAGTTATGCAATAAAGCATTGTCTACTTCTTCCCAGCGCTTGTTATTATTCTGTTTTTCTTTTGCACGGGAAGCTCCCATCATTATTTCTGTTCTGCATTGAAGGTCCTGCGACTCAGTCAATGTATTTGGAATTGATGTAAGCGCCCGATAATAATTTCCTTCAAGCGTTATACCCTGTATCTGTGCAAGGATACCTCTGAGTTTATTTTGCTCAGGGATATCTCTCAACACTTCGGCGGATGCCATGTTTATTCTTTTACTCCCGATTTCAGATAGAACGCGGATTAAATCAGGTCGGGAATCCAGAAGACCAATGGAATTAGAAAAATCAGCCTTCAGCATTTTTGCCCAGGCAGAATCCGCGAAAATGAATGCTTCGGGGTTTGCATTTCGCTGGTACAAAGCTTCGGTCATCGCACTGTATACAATCACCTTCTCCATATTTCCGGGAAATAATTCAGCGACAACAACGGCATCTTTGATATGACCAGCCTTACCAAGATTTGCTGCGAGGTATTTCATTTGGTTATATATAAATCCTTTTTCAAGGTATTCATATCGATCTGAAGATTGCCTGAGGGTCTGAACATCGATCTGCGAAAAATATTTCAGGCCTGATGTTGTATCCCCCCGGTCAAAAGAGCGACTGCTGAGTACGAGCAGCAGGAGGTTTTTATCAAATTCATTTCCGTTCGGATGCTGCGACACGTACATCAGAATCGATTTCATTGCTGTGTCCGGTAACTTAAAATTATTACTGTACAAAGATCTCGAAAGCTGCGGCTGAACTTCAAACGCCTTGGTAACCCAGAGATGCAAAAGTTTCAAATCATTACCATTCCGGAAATAGCCAGATAATAAATTCTTTCGAAGCAGGTAATTAAACAGGTAATCGCCGTGATAGGTCCAGGCAAACCATCCGTCCCTGTAATCAGGATATAAAAAAAGACTTTCCCGCGACTGTTGTCCGGTTCGGAAACCATCGCTGTTATAAATCAGCGTTGTGCTCTCTGTTCCCTCTTTGTAAGCCTGACTGACAAGTGCGAAAGATGCAAAAGATTTTGCTAGCCAATCATCCAGCTGTACTGAATCCAATGGCATTTTTCTGTCACCGCGATACTTGTATTCGAAGATGGCTTTACGTTTATAATTCATTGCCTCTTCGAAATTTCGTTCATCTGCATCCGGAATTTTTTGAATAAGGCTGTCGTAATCATGCATCATAGCATCGTATACATAGCGTTCGCTGAAATATAGGTTAGGATAGATGTAACCACGAATTGACCTGTAAAAATTTTTCTGGATATTGATCCAATAGAGATGGGTTATATAACCAGAACGAATAACCGCGTTTCGGACAAGTGTGATGGGTGGATTATCTTCTGTGTGTATGGCAATCCAGTTCAGAAAACGCGGAATGAGTGCATTGTGCCTGTACTGGTAAAGGTAGCCAAGTACGTTCAGGTGATTGTTCAGCACACGTGGTAATTCGAAATAAGGTCGTTGGTTGTTGTCCAGCAACTGCTGAAAACACCATTCTGTTTTTTCAATATTTCCTGCGGCGGCATACATCGATGCTAGTGTATGGTATCCGCCATTAAAATCAAATGACTGTCGGCCGCCCGGTTCAAAGGCTCCCTTGGGATAATATATGTTGAATGCTTTCCGGGCAGCTTCATTTTCTGCCGGTGAGATCGCGCCAAGGAGATGATTGATTTTTTCAACCGACACAGATCCAAATGTCAGCCAGTAATGAACAATCAGGTTGAGCTCGGTAGAGATCGTCGGCCGGAATAGTTCCGTGTGCTGATAAAACTGCAATGCGAGCTCATATCCTTTATCGGCAATCGCACGCAGCTTTTCTCTTTTTACCGCTCCAGGATTATAATATTCGTCCATTGCAAGACGAATCATAAATTCATTGCCCTGCGTAACCCTGAACTCCGGCGCAAAATCATATTCCTTAGAAAGCAAAAGATCTGAAGTGAGTGTAAATAGATTTCCCACAAGCACTGACGTGTCGTGCTTCCTGAGGTTAACCAGCAGCCCATACACCTGCGCAGCCATCTGTAACTGGTCGCGTTTATTTAAGGTCTTGAGGTATTTCATGATGGCTCCTTCTTCAAATCTTTCTTCACTAATCAGGTAAAGACCTTTGTTGAAAACGGTTACCTCCTGGCTGCTCAGTAACTTACCCGATTCACTTCTTACCCTGTCCAGAACATTGCCGTTTTTCTTTTCATCGGCATTATACCAGTAAAAGCCGGTAAGTACCAACATAATAAAAATGGCCAACAGGGTTGCGATTCGACGTACCCCATACTTCATAAATGTGCGTGCGAAAATCTCCTTGGATGCACTCTTCTTTAAGAAAAGATCCGCCTCAGTCAACAGTTTTGATGCATCACGCTCTTTCTTTTCCCGGGTTTCAGACACACCAGCATAACGCATGATCCACGCGAGGTTCGGTTTTGACTCAGCATACCAGTTCTCAAAAAAAGTCAACGGTCCTATTGGCAACAAATAACCGCTCTTCTGACCGCTTTGTTTCCAGCGATCAAATTGTTTTCTGAAGTCGAGCCATATACTATAAGATTCAAATTCCTTATTAGCCCAAATTTCCAGCTTATCCCAGTTGCGGATCAGGCTCTCGTGCGTAATGTCCAGGACGGTTTCCGGCTCCAGCTCAAAACTGGCCGGGTCGAGGGTTTTGAAAGGATGTATGAAGGAATTGCCTTCCTCACGAAAAATATTGATCACCTTACCAATAATGGTAGTAGTGATTTTGGGAACATTGATCAGGCCTGTAATTTCCGCCAGCGTCATACGGTTTCTTACTGCACGACTGTTATCAATTTTTGTAAGACCTGTAAACGTGGTCGAAATGATTCTTTTTACTTCCTCATCGGATAAAGGAACTCCTGTACCCTGGCTATTGTAAATTGATGCAGCATTTTCATACAACAGGTTTGCATGGATATCAATTACCCGGCTCAATCCTGTCTGATTATAAAATTGTTTATGTGCCTCTGGGAGTCGGTTAAACCATTGTTGAAAACGATTGAAATCTTCATCAGGCAAATCCTCCGGCGGCATACCTCCTACCATGGCATAATGAATAAGATCCATCTGGTCCTGGCCGCGATCTGCAGCGAGCCATACCTGGTTCAATGCGTGTTGAAGTATTGGCAACTGATCCACACCGTCAGCCATATCAAATACCAGGCGTTCGATCAGACGTTGAGAAATTCGATTTCCGCTTAATAGTGCCGGCTCTTCAATCACTTCCTTCAAATCCATTCGCTTGAGCCGCGGTACAAAAAACTGTGAGAAGCCAATATACTCCGGAAGTCCGCGGAACGCAGAACACTGCCCGATATAATCGGACCGCATCGTACATACTATAAAGACGGGTAAGTTCCTTTTGATGGCAATGCGCGCTGATTCCAGCATTAGATTAACAACGATCTGCGCATCTGTAGACGGCACATCGTTATAAAAATTTTCAGGGTTGGTAAAGAATTCTTCAAACTGATCCGCAATGATCATCAGGTTGGCAGCATGCCTTTGCTTTTCCTTACTGTCTTTTTCTGTTATCTGTGCGTCACCTGATTCAGCAGCCGGGTAACAGGCAGATTGCGTATACAGATCTATCAGTGACGAATAACCGCGGCGCAGTTCCGTTTCTACTGTTACCGGATTTAAGTTAAGTTTTTCGGCCAGCGACAACGCAAGGTTATGAACAGGATTTCTTTCAGGCCGGAATGATGCAATCGCCCAGTTGGAATATTTTGCTTTGAAAAAACCAGCCCTGGCATTGGGTACGAGCCCTCCGTAAATCAATGAAGATTTTCCCTCACCGGACGCACCGGACACCATCAGGAATTTATTCTGCTCCAGCAATGCAGTGATCTGATCCACCTGCTGATCGCGGCCTTTGAAATAAATACTTTCATCCTCCGTAAATGAACGAAGGCCGGGATAAGGACATATCGGAACGAAATCAGTTATTTTCATCTATATACCTTAAATCCAGAATTGAAAGAGGGGTGTAGTTGCTGTTATATCTATCCCATTCCTTACCGGAAATCTTTTTTCTCAGATTATAATTGTAAAGAATCAGGGCATAAAAATCACAGATATCCGTATCAGAGCAGAGTTCAGGAATATTTGATTTCGCTTCAAAAAGTTTATCATCAAATCCTAAAGCCCCACAGATATAGGATGTTGCATAAAACCGGGTCGGAATATTTTTAATAATACTGAAAGCATTGTCAATATTCCTGGTTGTTGGATGCAGTGCCAGTGCAGCCGCAATCATTTCCCGGTTAGGCTGATCCTGTGTAGTTATTTCCGAACGCGGCAATTGGGCTTTTGCAGAATCAAGTAACTGTGCAGCCAATGGTCCCGCATTATTTGAGATTTGCATCTGGTAAGACGCATATGCATATAAAGATGACCGGTTGATCGGACTTTTAAACACATTTATTAACCGCTGTGCTTTCTCCGGCTGTCCATATTCATACAACGCTTTCACTGCGAAAGCGATCATGCGAAATGACTGATTTGAAATGTTACCAGCGAATTCTTTTGCCCTGAGTATATTGAAAAAATTTACCGGTATCAAATGAGCATAAATCTCCAGCATGCGGGCAGAATCCTTGTGGAGAAAGGCCTGATAACCACCGTATAGATACAACATATTCAGGTCCGTTTCTTTGGCAAAGGGCAATTTGTCAATCTGTTTCGCCAGTTCAGATAAAGTTGAATAACTCAATTGCTCTGTTAAAAGAGACGAAGGAGCAAATTGCTTTGCATTATAAGATTCCATCCACCTTGCAAAATTGCTTATATCATCCACCGAAGTATACAATTCTGAAAAAAGATTTTTTTTGAGCAGGTACTCAATAAAGGAAGTACTGTAATTAAAAAAGTAAAAAGCACGGGGCTCAAGTGGATGAAAGGCCGTTCGAAAATCCGGATATACAAACAGATCCTTCATATGCCCAGCTACTTCTTCAACTGAATTAGTACCAATAAAACTTGCTTCCCGATGAAGAAATTTATCGTTTACCTTACGATAAAATTCTATGGATTGATCGAAGCATTGCTCTGCGGTAGCTTCACCTTCTGACAACGGCTCGACATTCAACGACAAAAGAATTCCCTCATTTTTATAAGAGACTGCTGCAAGAAAATTCCTTTCGTCAATATCCTTAATTTCAGTTTGAACAACTTCTCTGTATTTGTTAAAGAAAAAGCGCAATGGGGCACGTCGGAGAAATTTCAGATTGACGTTTTCGATGGAATTTCCCCAGAAAAATAAATCGATCGAAGCGAATGTTGCATTGCTGGGTGCTGTTCTTCCGATCAAGCGGTTGTAAAACATCTCACCTGAAATTTTCTTTTTGCTGCAATAATCCTGTACAAAGGCATCGAGTTTATCCAGCTGATCATAAGTGTAGTAGACTACGGCAATATTGGACGCATTCTCCGGGTTGGCAGTATAGTCGTTCTGGTAATAGATCTGGTTATAGAACAAAAGCGTATCAATACATTTGGCCACCTGTGCATTATTACCCATGGCGGCGTAGAGATAAGCGAGATCCTGGTACAGCCCGTTAAATGGAAATCCATAACCGGTAGGGCCACGAAAAGCTATTTTATCATTCGAAAATTTTTGCTTCAGCCACGGTGTCTGCAAACCGTTATCCATTGGAGAAAGGATACTGATCAATTGCTTAATTTCCTCACTACTCAGTGCTTTTTGATTTATTGCATTTTCCAGATTCAGCATGAGCTGATCGATATTCTCGAAACTTTCAGGTTGACTTTCCAGAATTTGCTTTACGACAGCAGCAGATCGTAAACCATTTCGTTTGCGAAGACTATCGATGCGCGGGTCGGCGTTGTAATAAAACGCCATCTCAATTCCAGTCCTCAGATCCGAGATTTCCTTAAGCAATAATGCCAGGCTTACACCATCTTTTTCAGGAACAGGGAACTTTTGCAAGAGACTGTCTGTGGTGAAAAGGCTTTGGGCTATCAATGAAGCCGGCTCTTTTTCACCCTGTAAAATCAACATCTGAGCAATACCGTTAGTTACATGGATCTGCGTAATCGGATTTTTGACAGCGGCAATTACTTCATCAATGGTGGTGAGCCCTAGTTTAAGTTCTTCAACTATGAGTGCTGCCTTGGAACCAAGACTCACTTTATTTACAGGTGCCAGCCTCAGCGACTCCTTATGTATCAATTGCAGAACGAAATCATTCTGCTTTTTGTACATCCCATTGATCACGAAAGAGCATAATGAAAGCACTACAATCCCCGCAATCACAGCAGCAATTCGCTTAGGTCCGATCTTCATCAGTTTTCTGGTCAGGTAATATTTCCGCGCTCCCTGGCTCAGAAAATCTTTACTGTCTGTGAGTGTTTTTTCCGCTTTCTCCAGCTTCACGGTTTTAGCGCTGCTGTCGTCAATGTATCGTGCGATCCAGTGTGGATTTGGTTTTGATTTAATAAACCAGTTTTCGAAATAGGTGAGCTGTCCGATGGACAACAAAAAGTCTTTTGACTTTTCGCTGTTTACCCAACGACTCAGCTGTTGTTCAAAATCTTTGGAGACGGTGTAACTATCGTATTCTTCTTTCGCCCATTTATCGAGGTATTGCCAGTTGCGGATCAGGCTTTCATGAGTAATATCCAGGATCTGGTTCGGCTGTATCCTGTTATTCTCCGGATGTTCCTGGCTGATAAAAGGGTGAATAAATGTACTGCCGGGTTCCCTGAATATGTCGACGACACCGGCAATGGTATCCGAATTGCAGGCCGGATTTGCCGCAATATCAGTGATCTCACGCAGCGTCATCCTGTTTCTTACTGCACGTCCCTGGTCAATTTTTGTAAGACAAACAAATACGAGGCGGATTATTGCTTTCGCATCGGTGTCGGTAATCTTGTTTTTCGTATTTTCTTCGTAATACGTTGCCGCGTTTTCATAAAGCTTATTACAATGCGTGTCGAGAACATTCTGAAGGCTCGGCGCATGATAGCAGGAACGGATAACCGAAGATTGGGAACTGAACCAGGTGTCAAAACGATTCAATTGTTCGTCGGGGAGTTCTGCAGCGCTCAGGCCACCAACCATTGCATAATGGATCAGGTCCATCTCCTCTGCTCCATTCGAGGCCGCAATCCAAACCTGTTTTAATGTATGCTGAAGAATCGGGAGCTGGTCAACGCCTTCGGTAATATCGTGTATCAATCTTTCTGTCAGTCTTCTTGTGATGCTATTGGCGTTGAGACTTGCCGGTTCTTCGATCACCTGTTGCAACTGACTTCGATTCAGTCTCGGAACGAAATATTGCGAAAAGCCCAGGTATTCGGGAAGGCTGCGGAAGGCAGCACATTGCCCGATATAATCTGAGCGCATAGTAAAAACAATATATATCGGGAGATCTTCATCAAGTGCGATCCTTGCTGTTTCGAGTAAAAGATTCAGTACAAGGTTAGCGTCCTTCGATGGAGCACCCTGTCTGTAATTTTCCGGATTCGTAAAAAATTCTTCAAACTGATCCACCAATATCATCAGGTTGGCCGCATCTCTTTTTATCGCAGCTCGTTTTGACTGATCGGCTTCCTGCCATGCTATGCTTTCGGTATCTGCAAATCGTTTGGAATTTTTATAAAGGTCAGCGAGTGCAGAAAAGCCATGCCCCAATTCCGCCTGTACTGTTTCCACAGCGGGAATTTCCAATTGCTTCGCAACGGCTTCACAAAGATTCAGGAAGGGGCAGCGCTCAGGCCGGAAATCGGCTACACACCAACGTGAGTACAGCGCTTTGAGAAATCCTGCGCGTGCATTGGGTATGATGCCGGCGTAGATCAGCGAAGATTTTCCATCACCGGAAGCGCCTGTCAGCATCAGAAATTTATTTCGCTGCAACTGCGCAGTGGCGAGGTCAATATCTTCATCCCTCCCTTTGAAATAGATGGATTCCTCCTCTGTGAAGGAGCGTAGACCGGTATAAGGACAAGTTTGAAAGGTTTCGAACATCGGTTGTTGACTCATGTTTTAATCCTTTCATAGGGTATGACGGTCATCAGAAACCAATCATGAGCACTGAAAAAAATTCAGATTAGTTATTTCTGGTAAAGCATATTATTATACTACGTTTAGATAAACCTTCTTCACTTCAGATGGAATTGCTTCTTTCGGAATTATAGAGGATATCACTTTGGGTGCCCTGAAATTTCGTGCAAGGTTGGATCTCGGGTCATCTTCTCCTACCAGGAACATAGGTGTGGTTGACGAAGCGCCTCCTACCTGTTTCCATATCTGTTTTATAAACGGCAGGGCCCAGTCCGCCGCATACTTAAAGTACACAACTGCAAGTTTGCTTTTAGGAATCTGCTGAGAAGAAATATCACGATATGCATCTTCGCCTTCAGGTAATATGTTCATTGTTTCTACCGGGTATTCCATACTCAACTGGTCGATGATCAGCTGAGCATCAAATTCATCCTGCTGGTTAAATATGAAAAAGATATCCGTATCCTTGGAATCATATGCTTTAGCATCCTGCTTCATGATCACGATACGCATATCATCTACCAGTGCCATTGGACCAAGGCTGTTGGAAAACATCATGTTTCTCGTAATGTTATTGCGGATGTATTTAATGAATTGCTGTTGGGCCGGTTTTACGTTAGCTGTATTTTCCGGAGAGAGCCAGATGAAAACATTAAAATCCGACCCAGGCTGTTCCACTTTTTGTTTTGCCTGGAGGAACTGATATTGCGGAAATGAAATTTCGTCATCGGATTCAAAACGTCTTCCGAATTCGCCGCTGATCATATGCAGTGAGCAGACACATTTTTCAAGTTCTTCAGCCGTCTTTCTTTTAAAAGTTTCATCATCTGCCGGGCAATCAATTGCCGGCAATACATTGAATCCGGCCTTCTGCAAAATGATCGCCATCTCCTCGCGGCTTTCTTTAAGATCTCCCGATGTCCACGCGAGAAAAATATTCGGGCGTTGCCTGTCGATAACCTGTACCTTAATTGCGTTGGATACAGGGGCAGCAATCACATTTGGAAGAATGGTTCTTGCTACAGGAACAAACTCCGCTGTTTCCGCAGGTGCAGAACGCAATTGTTGTTTAATACCCAGTGCCAGTTCTTTAATTGTATTTGCCAGTTTATTAATCTGGTTGCGATACATTGGCCGGAGATGGCTGCCGGCTTTGTCGTCATCAACCGGGCGCAATGGTCTGTTCACACCGTCTTCACGGTAAATAAAATCAACCGAACGAAGATCTCCTGCAAGTGAAGACTCCAATAGTCGAACATCATCCTTATCAATTTCATGAATTTTAACCGGTATTACACGCGATGAATATATACCGCTCGGGAGTCGTATGCTGGTGCCGAGACTATCGGTTTTAACAAGTTCCTGGAATGCGCTGAATTCGTTTATCCATACCGGTGACTGAACATCGCAATAGGTCTGTGAAATAACCGGGATAAAAATCAGCGATTTGTTTGGATTATCCTTTGATTGAATCCTGGTTTCATCCAGGTTGCGATCAAAATAAATGGTGAGCTTGTCTTTAAGAGTTGCGGCCAGTTCCTGGTTGAGTTTTTCTACAAACTCGGTGACCCAACCATCGTATTTGTTATCATTCAAACGAAAACTGACGTGGATATCACTATCGTAATCGGGAGAAAGTGTTGCCTGTCTTGCTTTTCCCTGAGGAGAAACAAATTCATCCTTTTCTGTCAGAATTCTGAATACAGAAATGGGCTCTTTTACATTCTTTAAGGATTCTACCCGTGCGAAAACAGAACGGATATCATGTTTGTTTGAAATATCCCGATGTACTGATTCAGAAACGAAAATCCCACCGGGAGGTGCCGCCGTCTGTATGCGTGCGGCGATATTCACCACATCGCCAAATACATCGCCGGCTTCAAAAATTACCTCACCCTGGTGGATGCCTATACGTAGTTCAAACGCATTTTTCTCTTTACACGCTTCTGTGATTTTTAAAGCTGCATATACCGCATTGCTCACTGAAGGAAAGCTGGCCATCACACCATCACCAAGTTCTTTGATCCATTGGCCGCCGAAAGCTTCAATAACAGGTTTGTGAATCTCGCGGTTTAACCGAAGCAGATCAAAAGCCTTTTGTTCATTATTACCCATTAATGCGGTATATCCAACGATATCCGTGAACATGATGGCGGAGAGTTTTCGGGATTGAGACATGTCGATAAATTAACCAAATAATATGTGATGCTGAAAAAAAACCGGTTAAACCGTAGTAATAATCTCTCGGGTAATATTTGCTTAAGGTACATTTTACCCCTTCAATCCTGCTGAATCAGGGACGAGGAATGCTTTAAAATGTCCGAAGCCGGGGTTTTACCTTTCGGAAGACCTGGCAGGTCTTAAACCTTGGAGGTCTTAGACCTGCGAGGTCTTAAACCTGGGAGGTCTTTTAAACCTGGGAGGCCTTAGACCTGCGAGGTCTTTTAAACATGCGAGGTCTTTTAAACATGCGAGGTCTTTTAAACCTGGGAGGTCTAAGACCTCCCAGGTGGTGGGTGTTTGTAACGGTTCTAACCCGTGAAAACACCGCTTATTCAAGTTTGAAATGGAATAAAAATTGCAAATTCGACTCCCTCGCCCGGCCGGTTATCAACCTTAACCTCTCCACCATGTGCTTTTATAATATCATAACTCAAAGACAATCCCAAACCGGTGCCCTGCCCTGTTGGCTTGGTAGTGAAAAAAGGTTGAAATATTTTATCAATATTTCTTTCATTAATGCCGGCACCATTGTCTTTTATGGAAATTCTCACCCCGCCTTCCGTTTTTTTAGTTTCGACAGTAACGATTGGCTCATACTGCTCCAACGCCTCTCTCTTTTTTTCGCTCACTGCATGAAATGCATTAGAAACAATATTTAATATAACTCTCCCGATATCTTTCGGAATAATCTCAATCATTCCGATCGAGTCATCGTATTCTGTTTTGATCTGGCAGTTAAAAGATTTGTTCTTTGCACGAAGACCATGATAGCAAAGACGGGTATACTCGTCTGTCAGCGCATTAATATCTGTCAATTGTTTTTCAGACGCCCCCGACCGCGAATGTTCCAGCATGCCTTTTACAATCGCATCTGCTCTTTTTCCATGGTGATTGATCTTTTCTTCATTGGCGATAAGATCTTCAGCAATCAATCTCGCCGTTTCCAGGTCGCCCCTATCAATTTCCTCCTTCAGTTCAGCGAGCATTTCCTTGTTTACTTCTGAAAAGTTATTAACGAAATTCAATGGATTCTGAATCTCATGGGCTATGCCCGCAGTCAGTTCGCCCAGGCTAGCCATCTTTTCTGATTGAATCAATTGTTTTTGTGTTGCGCGAAGTTCTATAAGCGCATCTTCCGCACGCTTCTTTTCAGTCTGTAATTTGATAAGATCTTCCGCAGCCTGTATTGCATGCGCTTCAGCTACCTTCAGATCATTGAACCTTGTGAAAGTAAGATTGAAAACATAAGCAAATCTTTCCAGCAACTTTAATGTTGAGTCCGGCTGCTCTTCAGGTGAAGCCAATCCGATAAATCCTTTTGAAAAATAAGCGAGGTAATGAATCCTTCGTGTGTGCGAAACAATATCTTTAAACGATACATGAAGTTCTTCACCGAGGTAATGAAAATATTCTGTCAGCTCATCCCCGCGCATATCGATCACCTGGCATTTCTGCCTTCTCCAGCCTTCAAATATTTTCATCAACGAAGCATTTTTTGTGGCTTCACCAGCAAACATGGTACTTACTTTTGAACCATCTTCATCTGTTATCCAGAATTCCATATGACCGGTTTCGTCGGTAATAATTCCAATGTATAATCGATTAGGTGCAATACCCAGGTTAATCAACTGACGGAAAAGCACAGCCGCAGTATCAGGGAGTTCACCGGATCTCTGCATAGCGAGTGTCCTGCTTCTAACTCTCTCCAATGCTGCTTCAATTTGTGCTTCTCTCGCCTGCGCTTCTGCCTTTTGTAAATCAATGAACCGGCTATAGGTGAGCGTGAAAACTCCTGCAAACCTTTTCAGAACAACTTTTGACGCTTCTGTGAACTTAGACTCACTGAATGCATATAAACCTCCTGCCTGGAATGCCGCCATAAAATAGTATTGCCCAGCCTCCGGAGATTCAGAAAGATTTAACGCAGAATCCGGTAACCGGAAATTGGTTTGTGCGGTAGCATCATAATAATCATGCAGATCCTCTGCAGTCAGTTCATATTCAAAATCTTCGTGCCGTGTAAATGCATGAAACGCTCCGAGCAATAACGGATGGATCGACATAGACTCGTTACCTGTAACATGAACGGCGATCCCCGATTCTGATCTGGTTGTAGTATATACTTCAACCGATTTTGTTTCAGCATCAATAATTCCGATTCCGCAACGGATCAAGCCCAGCTGAAGCTTGTCAAGCTCTTCAAATACAACAGCAACAGCAGTTGTCATATCATCACTTTTATGCATGGCCATTGCTGCGGCACGTACCCGTTCCAGTGAGGCTTCCACTTTTGCTTCCGACGCCTGCTCTTCCGCATGTTTCAGATCTAAAAAACGAGTGTACGATTGATCAAAAACCCGCGCAAAACGTTCAAATACTTTAATGTCGTTTTCAGAATAGTGAACGCCTTTATAGTTCCCGACATATAAATTGATCTTGTCCAGAATAAAAGTCGCTCGCACATATCCCGGGCTGCTGAGAATATAATGTTTTACTTTTTCAGGATAATGTACCAGCTCGGAATGATCAATGAGATGCTGTACCCATTCCCTGTTTTCTTCACTGCTTAGAAAATCAGTAAAAGACTTTACACCATTTTTCTGCGCCTCGATCACGCGGTTAGGAGCCGGATTATTTTTATAAGGAACATGGATATACAATGGAGTAGCCTGACCAGCAGCTGCCATCCAGAATCTGAAACCTTCATCCTGGCTGTTTATTCCGAAAGTAACATTGTCGAAAATAAAACCAAGTTGTGCTAGTTGTTCGGAGATGATATTGATAACATCCAGCAACTCTATACTTTTCCGCATCGTATTGGTTCGTACCCGGATTTTCTCAAGGGATTTTTCAATTGCAATCTCGCGTTCTTTTTCTGCCAGGGATTTTTGCAAATCATCGATCTGAACATCTGTTCCTTTTTCTGAGATTCCATTTGTTTCTGTTCTATTGAAAAACTTTGATTCGTAACTGTAAGAGTTTTGCCAGCGGCTGTCACCATATTCAAAGAAAGAAGTCAGCTGAATGGAAGAAAAATCAGGCAGTTTGATTTCATCGATAAAAACTGCGGCAGTGCCATTAAAAAATACCTGGTTTGATACCGTTCTGATGTCAATTTCCGGGAAGCCAGCAACACCTGACCAGGAACCGAAGCCTGCAGATATTGGCTTAGGTTCAGGTTCGTCGAGTTCTTTATCACTGAAGCTATTGGTCGCTGGTCGCTGTATTCTTTTATCGTCAGTATTGAGCAGGCTGGAATATTTCCCCACCACCTGTTTAAGGTAAAGAGAATGCGCTCCCATTAGAAGATGCTCATGAATTGCCTGCATTAAGATGGTTATTAGGGGTGTTTAAAGCTAATGAAAAGTTCCTTGTTCATAAACTGCCTGCCGCCAGGCAGGTTCATAGTTTTGAACAGCCAGTTCAGAGTTCATGGGAAGGGAGCAGCTTTGAATCGAAAACCGATTTTTTCCGGTTTCGGTTTTCAGTTTGGGTTTTCGGCTTACAGTTCCGTTGAAAGGAAGCGGGTTCATTGTTTAAACAAAAAGAACGGCTTCAGCCTTTGGGGCAGAGCCGGCTGAAAAATTTTCCGCAGAAGAGAAATTCTGACATTAACAACCGGTCAATTTTTCGCAAACAATTCCTTTGGCACAAATACTGTGGCCTGTTTTTGAAAAAAAGGAGGTTTTTATGTCTGACTCAATTGCAAAAAGAACCAATGGAAATCCATCGACTAGTTTTGGAAATGTAGTTGACAATATCTTCCAGAACAGTCTTCGTCGTTTTTTTGACGACAACTATTTTGACAGTGATCATCCCGCAATGATGCGTCGCGTACCTGTAAATGTGCGCGAAACAGATCAGCAATTTGAAATCGATGTTATTGCACCAGGTTGCAAAAAAGAAGATTTTAAAATTAAGATGGATGACAATGTACTGACCGTATCCTTCGAACACAAAGAAGAAAAAAAACAAGCTGACGAAAAAGGTCGCTGGGAAAGAAATGAATTTGTACAGCAATCCTTCAGCCGCAGTTTCACTCTTGACGATACCGTCGACATGGAAAAAATAAATGCCACCTATACTGACGGAATACTTCGTCTGACACTTGCCAAAAATGAAAAAGCAAAAAAAGTGTCACGCAATATCATGGTGAAATAACATTGTAAAAAAAGAAAAGGTGGAATGTATTTCTCCACCTTTTTCTTATTATAAAATTCAAACCTTTAAAATACTGCAATGATGAAAAACATAAAAAATTGTCGCTGTTCAAAATTTAATCCGATCTCCAGGATTCTCGGAAAACTGGCCAGGATCAATTCAAGACAAAAAGATCCTTTCGACAATCCTTTTCTGATTTTATAAAGCTGGAAATTTCGATCAGCTTTTTACAGAAATCAATTTTTCTCTTCCGTTTTTCGGTGGAAGTTTTGAAGGACGTGCTTTTACCTCCACCTCCTTTTCGTAGTTCTCCATGACCAATGCAGCAGCTCCGATGAGTTCGGCATCATATCCGAGTTCAGAAATCTGGATTACGGTGTGTGCCGAAAGTTTCGGAATACAGTGTTCATTAATTGCCTGTTGAATCGGTGCGTGAAGGATTTTGCCAACGGCAGACCCACGTCCGCTGAGAATAATCTCTTTCGGATTAAGGATATGGATCAGGATGGCAACACCGCGCCCGATATTATAACCGGCTTCGGAAATAAGCTCAATAGCATATTGATCACCGTTGAGTGCAGCCTTGACTATTGACCCGAGCGATTGCTCTACATGATCTTCCGGCAGATTGGTTGCTACAGTTACTTTACCCTGGATTAATCCTTTACGTGCTTTTTCAATGACAACAAGTAATGAGGATTCAGTTTCAAGACAACCACGCTTTCCGCAGCTGCAAAGTTTTCCGTTGGAAAAAAGCGGGATATGGCTGAACTCACTCGCGAAGCCATTATGCCCGCGGAAAAGTTCACCATTCAACACCATTCCCAAACCAATACCCCACCCGATATTCACGATCATCGCATTCTGAGAACCACGTGCCGCACCAAATCGCAATTCGGCCAATGCAATAAGACTCGAGTCATTGTCGATAAATACGGGCAGCTGAATTCTTTCTGCGAGATACTCAGAAATGCTTCCGTTACTTACTTCCAGGAAGGAATAGTTCACACCCTTTCTTACATCAACAAAACCAGGCATACCCATTCCAATTCCGGCAATCTTCGATTTTGGTACGCCGGATTGTTTGATAACGTCATTTATTCTTTCCGCAAGTAAACCAAGCGACTGCGGATCCTTGGTCAGAGGCAATTCGATCTTCTCAATTTTTGTTACAGGATTATTCTCAAGATCCATGATGGCAATTCTAGTCACAAACTGATCCATCGCAACGGAAACAATATAGAAATTGTTCTTTTTGAGAGAGTACATGGCCGGCCTGCGGCCACCTGTCGATGCCGCATAACCGATTTCGTCTACACTACCTTCCCTGATCAGCTCATTCAGCATTTTGGTAGTAAGGGGCAGACTTTTATTGATACGCAGACTCAGCTCCGCGCAGGAAAGTATTCTTGCAAAATATAATTCGCGGATGATCTGCCTCCGGTAAGTTTTCTTTTTTTCTGTCATGGACTGATAGTTATTCCAAAAAACAAATCAAATAAATTACAACTTACGGCTAGCGGACAGATTCATACAATGGCATACCTGTGATTGCAAACATTGATTTCGGGTCACAAAATATAGCGTTTGTTTTTGAATCCCGCAGGTCCGGGGAAATAATGTTTTAGCTCCTGAGGCGTTTTTCGTTGTTCGTTCATGGTAGTTCGTTCGTCGTTCTTCCTTCTCCATTCGAAGCAACGGGATGAAGAAGAAAATTCAATTATTAGGTGTTGGTTGCCAGCTCTTATTACAAATCATTCCTGCATTTAGCTTCACAGTTCCGGCTTCCGTCCCACAACATTCGACTAAGGCTTTTGTCTTCCGGCCCTCGAAAGGCGCAGGCACAGGCTGCTGGATTTCTTATTCCTACTAACCTGGCTGTTCTCTGCTGTCTTCCGTCTCCTTGAAAACCAAAGGGGAGGGCTCCCCCTCCCCCTTGTCGTATGATACAAAAACTGCGGCGAATAAAAATCCCCTGCTAGAATATCTTATGGCATGACCCAGATCTTCTCTGAAGGAAGGTCTGCATCGCCCGCAGCTACTTTATAATTATCATAATTGTAGCTCAATTCATTCTCAGGATATATGAACCGATTGTACACGCCGAAGTTTGTGTTATAGTATTGCTCATTTTCAGTTGACTTCGGAGTTTTACCACCTGTTCTTCTCTGCAACAACCAGGCATCCCATGGCTGACGATACATATCGATCCAGTTTTGTGCATAGATCTGTTTCAACGCATTGGATGCATTGGCTTCATCATATTTCACTACGGGATTTGCAAGAAGGTCATCAATCACTGATTGCGGAACAGTTGGAGCAGCAGGTTTATTTACTACCCAAACCGGTGAATTATAAGCGATAGAAGTCCACATGTTCACAGAAGCTTTCACACCTGCTTCGTATTCTGCTTTTGCAGAAGCTGGTGAAGCAGCAACACCAAGTCCGCGGTTATATACTTCTGCTTTCAGGAAATGTACCTGTGCAGCAGTGAGCATAAGTTCAGGAATTGATTTAGTATCCTGTTCGAAATAAAGGTTCACTGGTGAATAGATATTCGCAGCGCCTTTATCAGGCCAGTTGGTAAAACGTTTGGTATCGTATGGTGCACCGCCCTCTGTTGGAGTAGAAGTGGTTGGGTTCTGCGGATATGCAGCCCACTGACCAGCATTATTAGTCTCATAGAAAATTTTTGCACGCGGGTCGAAAATACCACTGCCATTTGGATTATCGTTTGAAGACATCAGATCCCACATAGTTGTACCCATGCGGAGGTAACAGTTGGCAGAGAAGGACCATGTGCGCCATTGCAGATCAAGTCCTGCAATTTTTGCCGGCCACAAACCGATATCATCGCCATCAGCAAGTAATGGTTTTGACAACGCTTCGGTGATCGCAGCATTTGCAGCAGCTGAATTTTTATCAGCCATAGTTACAGCTACATATAAACGTAAGCTGTTTGCAAATTTTGTCCACTTTGCGATATCGCCCTGGAGGAATGTTTCATAAGCACCCAGGGATTCCTGGTCAGCGCCGTTGCTGAAATTGTCAACGGCCCATTTCAGTTCTTCGAGCAGATCAACATAAATATCTGCCTGGGAGTCATACGGAACTTTATAACCAGATGAACCTTGCAATGGTGCATAACCAGCCTGTGAATAAGGCATATCACCATAGTAGTTGGTAGTCTTGAACGCTTTGTATGCCATGATGGTTTTCAGCATCGCATAAATATTGTTCAGTTTACCTGGATTTTCTGAAGTAGCAATTCTGTCTTCCAGCAAACGATAATTCGCGAGTGTCAGATAATAATTGCTCCAGGCGTCGTTGCGGGCGTTGTTATATGGATAAGCACCTGATACAACAATTGCCTGTTGAGTGATAGGATATATCCACGAATTAAAAACGGACTGTTCTCCCGCGGTCAGCGGGAGCGAGCTGATGATCATGTTATACACCTGCGGAGTAGGAGCAGAAGTCGCGTCCTTCGGAGGCGTATTGATCTCTTCAAAATTTTTCGTGCAGGAAAACAGGGTCGCTACTGCAAAACAGGTAGTTAGTCCTTTTCCTATGTATGAAGAATAATTCATAGTAGATTGTTTATACAGTTATAACCTGAGTTTTACGGAGAAACCAAAATCTCTTGTACCAGGGAATTGTGACCATTGTACACCCTGTCCGTTTCCGATACCGTTAACAGCTTCAGGATTCAGATTGTCAGGCAATGTGGTAAAGAAATAGAACAGGTTGCGACCAACAAGTGATACATCCAGTCCCTGGATCACTTTTGTCTTGCGCAACCAGTCCTGGGGAACCGAATAAGTCAAAGTCAGTTCCCTCAGTTTCATCCATGAGTTGGTGAAGATGGCATTGGCACGTGGCATTTTCACGTTTGACCATGCTACATATTCCCCTGCATATTTCCACATATAAGGAACCACATCAGTATTCTGTGTTCCGTCAGCGAATACACCTTCGATAATAACACCATTGTTTGCAGATGTTCCATCAGGATAAGTAAGCGGCAATCCACCACCATCACGCTCTTTCAGTGTAGAAGGTGAAAGACCTGCGCCTACAGCAGCAGCATAGTCTGCTGAGTAGATATCGCCACCGATCTTAAAGTCAGTCAGGAAATAAAGACTGAAGTTTTTGAAACGGAATGTATTCGCAAAACCCCCGGTAAACTTCGGTGTTGCATTACCGATAGCTACAGGATCAGCTGTTGTTACATACTGGGTACCTACAACTTTGCTTGGATTGGAATTATCAACAACTTTCTTAACTACTTTCTGACCGTTCAGGTAAGTGTAGTCGTAACCGTAAATGGTACCATAGTTCTCACCTGCTTTAACATACATCTGAACACCATTGGCACCCCAGAGATCCTGTAAAGGATAACGGTCAATACCTTCAGCAAGTGAAATCACTTTATTGGTATTGTGTGCTGCGTTAAGTACCAGATTCCAGTTGAAGTTTTTCTCCTGGATCGGAGTCGCTCTCAACACGATTTCAATACCCTTGTTTGCAAGTTCGCCTGTGTTGAAAGTTACTGCTGAAGCACCGGAAGATAATGCGAGGTTCCCCTGCAGGATCTGGCTGGTGGCTTTTGACTGATAGTAAGTTACCTCAGCTCCCAAACGGTTGTTGAAGAAGCCTGCTTCCACACCAACTTCAAAAGACTGGTTACGCTGTGGCTCGAGGAATACGCCCGGAGGAAGAACAGACTGGTAACCACGAACAGGCTGACCACCAAATGAAGTAGGTGCAGTTCCGTTCAGGTAGTTACTCATTACGTTAGCATTGTACGTATAAGTAGAGAGGTATGGGTTGGTACCGTTTGCACTCTGTGCATAAGATACTTTCAGTTTACCATAGCTCAACCATGCTGAATTCTGCAGGCTTTTCAGAGACTCGGTAAATACCCAGCTCAAACTTGCAGAAGGGAAGAAATAAGATGAAGTTTCAACTGGTAATGTTGATGACCAGTCGTTTCTTCCTGTTAACTGCAGGAAGAGGAAATTATCATAAGAAAGATCAAGAACACCGAAGAGTGAATTCAGATCGTAGTTGTTCCAGAATTCACGCGGTGCTTGAATACCTGCTGAATTCGTTGTGTTACCCAGAAAGTATTTATTTGGTACTGACCATGGGAAGTTGCTGCTCTGGCCATAAGTTGCACCAGGCTCACCGCTCACCCAGGCTGCATTGTCATACATCCTGCTTTTCAAAGCACTGTTGCCAATCATCAGGCTACCATTGAATTTAGAGCCAAAGAGATTGTTTTTGTGCAGTGTCGTGAACAACTCAAGGTTCACATCATTATTCTTGATGGACTCTGTGCCATACTGACCCTGTACACCATTTGCATCGATCGGAGTGTATTTGCTTTCCACTCTTGTATTGGCAGCGTTCAGAGAGGCGCGGCCGGTGATATTTAACCAGGAAGTGATATCAGCAGACAGTTTCACTGACCCGAGAAGCTGGTTCCTGTTCAGGCGCTGGTTCTGTTCGAATAAATGCCAGAAAAGGTTTTGGTTATAATTGTTCTGGTAAGGATAATAACCGAACGGAGAAAGAGCAATCAGGTTGTTCCTGCTTCCGTCAGGATTCTTATAAATATCGAACTCGATAGGCTTGTAATCGCGGGACATGGAGTAGATTGAAAAGTTCGACCAGCCCTGATCGTTAGCCACATCGGGTACATTCAACCGATAATAATCAGTATAGCTTGCAGAAACTTCGGCTTTCAGTTTTTTAGAGATGTTCAGACTGGTTCCGAAGTTCAGATTGTTCTGATTAAAATGACTGTTTTTTATAATCGCTTCGTTATCCTGGCGGGTATAACCTACGCGGAAACTTCCGTAGTTACCGCCACCAGTTACTGCGACATTATGCGTAGTTGTATTTCCTGTTCTGTAAAATGCTTTTCTGTTGTCCGGTTGCGGATCCCATTTCCTTTTCACACCATCCCACCAGATGATTTCTGTTCCATCCAGTTTTGGACCCCATGACGCAGCAGGACCATACCAGCTGAACACATCCCATGTGCTGTATCCACCAGGGATCGCACCAGCGCGCTGATACTTATCACCAGAAGGCGTACCATCCCATGGATAGTTACCTGGGTAACGAAGTTCGCCGGATGCAGTAGTCGGGAACTGAGGAGTTGCTGTCCACAAGCTGCTTGCACCACCATAACCATAAGAATTCTGCATATCCTGGAAACGGTATGGATCTGTCCACAAAGAACTTACAGAATAATCAATTCCAAGTCCGGGGCGTGTTCCACCTTTTTTAGTTGTGATCAACAGTACTCCGTTAGCACCGCGTGCACCATACAGGGCTGCAGCGTTTGCGCCTTTCAGAACGGTTACGTCCTGTACATCATCACTGTTGATGAAGTTCAGGAAAGAACCCCAGTCTTTAGGAGAAACAAGGTCAGTAGAAGAAGTATTAAAAGAAGAAGCCTGTCCACCAACTGGATCATTCTGCACCTGGATACCATCCACCACGATCAGCGGCTGGTTAGTTCCAAGGATACTATTATTACCGCGGATAACGATACGTTGAGAGTTACCCTGGACACCGTTTGATTGCGTAATATTCAGACCGGCAGATTTACCCATCAGACCCTGAGCGAGATCCGGAGGTGCTGCCCGGACGATATCTGTAGAAGCTACTCTTTGTGCCGAGTAACCGAGAGAACGTTGTTCACGTTTAAAACCCAGCGAAGTAACTACTACGGCGTCCAGTGCATTGGTAGAAATCTGCATAACGACGTTCATAACATCGGAACTTCCTACCGCCACTTCCTGGCGCTGAAAACCGATCCCTGTAAACACGATCACGGCGCCGTTGTTTACAGAAACCGCAAAGCGGCCTTCGCCATCAGTAGAACCTGATGTCGCGGTGCCCTTGATTTGATAGGTGATGCCACTGATACCTGCACCCGCGCTATCGGTAACGGTACCACGAATGGTTCGTTGCGCCAAAGCGAAACTGCTTATACATAACAGCAGCATCACACAAAAAGTCGATTGGATAACTTTTTTCATGACAGTTTGGTTTAAATAATAAGATGTAAGAGAGCGGCAACGACGATATAAGCTACGCCTGGGGGTTCATGCCGTCATCCGCAAGGCAGATCCGCTTTGCTGGTGTGAGGAGAATTATCCGTTCGTAAGGTATAAACAGTCGTCTGGTTACAAGCGATGCCACCAAAGGATACATACGTGGATCCAGGGAAGCATCTGTTAAAAACACATTTGGAGACGGAGCTCATTCGAATCCTTAATATCTTTTTAACATATCAAATATAGCCTACTTTTTAAATAAAAGTAAAAAGTTCTTAAATTTTTTACTAAACCTTGGCTTTAAGGATAATAATTTAAGAAGTTAATCTAAAAAAATAAGAAAGCCGCGGAACTTATGTAAACTGAGCTATTTATTGATGAATGGACGAATGAGTTGGTAATCAACAATCCAAGGCACAGTTAATAATGTGCAGCCGGA
This sequence comes from Pollutibacter soli, assembly GCA_029269725.1. Classification (GTDB taxonomy): domain Bacteria; phylum Bacteroidota; class Bacteroidia; order Chitinophagales; family Chitinophagaceae; genus Pollutibacter; species Pollutibacter soli. The sequence continues at coordinate 34,844 of JARJHS010000003.1, forward strand.
AGCCAGGGCTGACAATCAAGGCGCTGCCGAAAAATCGCACGTAAATGTTAGTCTGGAAATTATGCAGGACGCGATACATCCTGTCCCTGCATAACCTACTATTCCGTTCTATTGCCTTTTGCCTCCTGCTTCAGCATTTGTTTCATCCCTCCGCTTGATAACAGCGATCTGCTGCCTGCTGCCCGCTGCCTATTACCTAATTTAGACCCATGAAACCAGAAGAACAATATTGCGACTTCAGCACCCAGGCAGTACACGGAGGAAGATATCTTCACGGCGAACATGCACACAGCGCGCCGATATACGCGACTTCAACATTTACATTTGACAATGCAGAACAGGGCATGAACCGCTTTGCCGGAAATGAAAATGGATTTATTTACTCAAGATTTGGAAATCCAACAACAGCAGAAGCGGCCGATGCCATTGCAAAACTGGAAGCTTTTGGTCTGAAAGATGAAAAAGGAGATCCACTGGAACTTAGCGCTCTCCTGCATTCCAGCGGACAGTCAGCGATGGTTACTATGTTTTTGTCGAACCTGAAAGCAGGTGATAAAGTGCTCACGCACTATTCACTTTACGGAGGAACACATGAATTTCTTTTTGATTTCTTACCAGGACTCGGCATTCAATCCCTGATTACGGATTTCAAAAAAATTGAAGAAACGGAAAATCTTCTGATGCAAAATCCGGAAATAAAGATCATTCATATCGAATCTCCGGCGAACCCAACCATGGATTGTACTGACCTGCAAGCGGTCGTTACATTGGCAAAAAAATTCCAGGTTCTGGTAACCGTTGACAACACATTTTCCACTCCTTACCTGCAGCAACCCTTTCGTTTTGGTGTAGACTTTGTGTTTCATTCAACAACCAAGTTTTTAAACGGTCATGGAAATACCATTGGCGGAGTATTGATAGGAAAGGACAAAGCATTCATGAAATCAATTGTGAACCGGATTCACAAACTGCTGGGCGGAAACAGCAGCCCGTTCGATGCTTTTCTTCTTTTGCAAGGGTTGAAAACACTGCCCATCCGGATGGAAAAGCATTGCAGCAATGCGAAAATCATTGCGAAATTTTTGTCAGAACATCCTGCCGTGTCAAAGGTGAATTTCAATGGTCTTCCCGATCACCCGGATTATGTATTATCGCAAAGACAAATGCGGCATGCCGGCGCTGTGATGAGTTTTGAGCTTGCAGCCGGATTAGAAGGAGGGAGGAAATTTATCGATGCCCTGCGTATTTGCGTGAGAGCGGTATCGCTGGGTACTGCAGATACATTGGTTTCGCACCCTGCTTCAATGTCACACTCGGGAATGAAAAGAGAAGACAGGATAAAATCCGGTATAACTGATGGACTCATCCGCATGAGCGTTGGCCTCGAAGACCCGAATGATCTCTTGCAGGATCTTCGACAAGCACTCAGTGCAACAATATAATTTTATCTGCGGATGATCTTTCTCCTTTCCTGCCTTCTTGTTCAAAAAACTTTGACCCAAAACAATTTTTCAAGAAGACAGGAATGCATTTAACAGGCGATAGTCAATACACTTTGTGAGGTTGTTCGTTAATATCGATCAGTGCTTTGGTAAGTTCGTCATCAAACCTGCTATCAACATGCAATAAAACTTCACGAAGCAAATCGTGAATGGTGATTACACCTCGAAATTCTCCATCTTCTTTAACAATAAGATATCGCTGGCTCATGGATGCCAGCAGATGCATGCAGGTTTCGATGGGGGCATCAAAATCAACTTCAGGCATATCGGTAGACATAACTTCGGCAACCGTAGTTTCAGTGCTGTTTCTTCCTTTCAATATTACCTTGCGTGCATAATCTCTTTCACTGAATATCCCGACAACATCGTCACCGTCCTGAACAACCAGGTAACTCAGGTTGAGATCATTCAACCGATTTAATGCATCAATAACTTTAGCGCCGGGTTCAATGGAATTGTCAACTATACTTTTCTTTAATAAAACATCGCTGGCTGCAACCATAATAAATATTCTTTTACTGAATACTGTTAACTTTTAATTATTCCGCCTGTCGTTCTGCCGGGGCAGGGTTCAGTTTATAAATTTAACAATGAAAACACATTAACCCTCATTTTACTGAATAGTTTTACTCATCGGTGCCGGGCTTTCCGATGAAGAAAAAACCGTACCCGGTAATTTCACACTAACTTTCCTGATGTTAGTGCCTTAATTACTGTTGGTATGCCGGTGGAAAATTTTACCCTAAATTGCCGCATGGAGGTGCAATTTCTCTTTATTGGTAAAAATATGGCCGCAATCCTAGGATGGACAGGTACCATCTCTTACCTGTTGGCCTATCTCCTGTTGAGTCTCAACAAACTCAAATCAAGTCAGAAAATCTACCATTTCTTAAACATCATCGGCGCTGTGGGGCTCACGATGAATGCATTCTTTTTCAGGGATTATCCAAATGTTGCGGTAAACCTTGCCTGGGGAATAATTGCACTTTCTGCCGTTATCTTTTTTACGAAGCAGAAACAAAATTGAGCTGTGCCAGTGCCTGCTTTTTATATCGTGCAAGTTTCTGCTGATATTCCTTTTTGTCAGACACAAGACACAAGTAATAATAAGCCCCATCAACCATTACAAAAATGATATCTGCTGTTAATGCAGGATCTTTTACTGATAATATTCCCTGTGCGTTACAATCCTCAATCAGTCGCTGCAGATTCAATCTTAAGGTATCGAGGAGATTTTTATATTTTCTTTTGATGGTCTTATCGCGAAAGGCAAGAGAATAACAACTGTAAGAAACACTATCATCAAATAACTGGTTCCACTTGTGTGAAAATATATTGTCTATAATCTGCAGCAACGCTTTTTTTGAACTGCCATTAAATTCTGCAGGCAGCTTAAAAATAAGCAGGTATTTGTCGAGAATATATTCGATCAATCCATATACCAACCATTCCCTGCTTTTGAAGTAATGTACAATCAGACTGGGATTGATATCAATAATAGCAGCCACTTTCGCAATGGAAGCATTCTCCAGGCCTTCTTTTTTTGCCAGTTTATAAAATGCCCTGATGATCTCCTGTTGTCTTGGTGTTTTTAAACTTTTTCTACCCATAGTTTACCGGCTATCATTTTTTTAGTGCTGGCAAATATATGCACCGCAATTATTAAATATACAAGACCATAATTTTTTATAAGCAATCAAACAACTATTACCAGAGAAGTCAATATTTAAAAAAAATGGTACAGGACAGCATGGTCGTATAGATAAATTAAACGCTGCATACAAGATTAAATAATTATAAAATTATCATTAGCAAATAATAAATAAATTGAACGTACATTCAATTTATTTTTCAGCAACAACTCTAATACTCATATTTGCCAGATAAATCCGGATACTCAAATGCAAAAACGTTTTTGCATCCGGAACAAATTGAGAAAGTCTGAAAACTGATAACGATTATTTATTTCCAAAACATTTCTGACATGAAAAGAACTGCTTTATTATTCATGATCTTTCTACTTTTCTGTGCCCCGGGGTTTGCACAGAACACAACAGTTACCGGTACTGTTTATTCAGCACTGGATAGTACAACGCTAAGCGATGTTTCTGTCGTAGTGAAAGGATCATCCGGAGGAACCACAACTGGTGGAAATGGCACCTTTTCTCTGACAGTGAGCAGCCAGGCAACATTGGTTTTTTCCTCCGTAGGCTTTACCACACTGGAAGTTCCGGTGAACGGTCGTTCGGTAATTAATGTTTATCTCGAACAGAGTTCAACAAATCAGTTAAGTGAAGTTGTGGTTACAACTGCACTGGGTATCAAAAAACAACAAAAAACATTGGGTTATGCTGTACAGGAAGTCAACGGCGAAACGATGGCAAAAACCAAAATGCCAACAGCTGTGGGCGCATTAACCGGTAAAGTTGCTGGTCTTAACATCATCAACACCACTGATCTTTTCCAGAATCCTTCAATATCCCTGCGTGGACGCACGCCTTTGATTGTTATTGATGGTATTCCTGATCCGACTGCAGATCCGTACAAGATCAATGCTGATGATATTGAAAACATTACTGTTCTGAAAGGAACAGCTGCCGGTGCGTTGTATGGTGCGCTGGGTGTAAATGGTGCAATATTGTATACGACCAAAAAAGGGAAAAAAGGGAAACTGGTGGTTGAAGTAAATTCATCAACGATGTTCCAGACCAGCTATACTGTTGTTCCGAAAGTGCAGACACAATACGGAAACGGTGACGCAGGAAAATATGCATATGTGGATGGTTCCGGTAACGGTACCGAAGGTGGTGGATGGATCTGGGGACCAAAACTGGATGTGAAAGATCCGAGTACACCCAGTGGATATTGGGAAACCACTCAATACAACAGCCCGGTTGATCCAAATACAGGACAACTCGTGCCTCTTCCATGGGTCTCCCGCGGTAAGGATAATATCAAAAATTATTTCCGGACAGGCGTCCTTTCCACCAACAGCGTCTCTGCGTCGATCGGAAGTGACCGTGGTTCATTCCGGGCATCGGCAGCACATATTTATCAGAAAGGCGTGGTGCCGAATACAGATGTAAATAACTCATCATTTTCAATAGGCGGTAACTACAACCTGACATCCAAATTCAATGTCGATGCCAAGCTCACGTATAACCGCGAATACTCCGACAACTATCCTACTATCGGCTACGGACCACCGAACATTCTGTATAACCTTTTACTCTGGATCGGACCGGATATCGACATCCGTGATCTGCAGGATTACTGGGTGAAAGGAAAAGAAGGTTTACAACAGAAAAATTATAACCTTTCCTGGTATAACAATCCATATTTTATCGCAAACCAGTTGCTTAACGGTTACCGTCGCAGCAACAGTTTTGGCCAGGTAACTTTTGATTACAAATTCGCAAAAGACTTCTCTGCAAAACTGCGTACAGGCTTTAACCAGTTCTCGATAGACCAGGATGTGAAAGAACCATATTCATATATAGCATATGATTACATTTCGAGAGGAAATTACTCCATCACTGCATCAAACTATTTTGACATTACCACTGATCTTATCCTGAATTACAGACACGATTTCGGTGATAACCTGGGTGTAAGTGTGACCTTAGGTGGTGCAAATGCATACCGTATTGAAAAAGCTGTTTCATCATCTACTGATGGGTTGACCATACCTGAATACTATAACCTCAGCAACACCATCAATCCCATAAGATCTTCCAACTATCAACGCGAACGCAGAACCGGCAGCGTTTACGGAATGATCGATCTTGAAGCATTGAAATTTTTGTATTTCTCATTTACAGGTCGCTATGATAAAACATCTACACTTCCTGTAAAAAACAATGGTTATTTCTACCCTTCATTCGGTGTTTCTGCTGTGTTGAGCGACGTGCTGAAACTGCCTGAACCTATTTCTTTCCTGAAGGCCCGTGCTTCATGGGCGAAGGTGAATACAGGTTTTATCAACAGCGGAGATCCTTATGCGCATCTGACAACGTATAGCATCGGCCAGAAATGGAACAACGTTCCTTCACTCGTTTGGCCGACAACATCCATTTCACCGGATCTCGTTCCGGAAACAGTTTCCTCTGGTGAATATGGAATCGCAGTCGGTTTGTTTGGAAACAGGTTGATGCTGGATGCAACTTATTTCAGAAATAAGGACTATAACAATTTCGTAAACGTACCACAGAGCCAGGCCAGCGGTATTACATCGATCCTGAAAAATGCGAATGTTTATATCCGTCGTGGCTGGGAATTTATGATCAGCGGTGTTCCGATCAAAGGAAAAAATTTCAAATGGGAATCCGGATTTAATTTCTCAACAGTTCATCGCTGGCTGGAAGATGCAACGGAAAGTCCTGACGGATACATTGGTACGCTGAAAGAAGGCGATCGCACGGATAAAATCTTCACATGGGAATCACGTACACCCGATGGAAGAGCGATTTATGAGACCAATGGAATGCAGGCATGGAGTCCATATGCACAGTTCTTTGGCTATGATGATCCCGATTGGATTTATGGATGGCAGAACACTTTCACCTACAAAAATGTAACCCTGAGTTTTTCGGTTGATGGTCGTATCGGTGGTTTGATTTATTCTACAACCAACCAGAAAATGTGGTGGGGCGGTACAGCTCCCGGTACCGTTAACCAGTTCCGTGACGATGCAAACGCAGGCCAGAGTACTTATGTTGGACCAGGTGTTGTGGTGACCGGTGGTGATGTACAATACGACAGTCATGGAAATATCATCAGCGATACACGCAAGTACACAGAAAATACAACTGCGGTGAACTATATCAGTTTTATGCAGACAACCAGTGGCGGCATGCTGAACAATTATTTCTATTACAAAGGAAGTTATCTGAAAATGCGTGAGTTGGTGGTCACCTATAATTTCCCTCAGAAATGGACAAAAAATGTGTTCAGTTCAGCTTCGATTTCCTTTATCGCCAACAATCTTTTCCTGATTGCAAAGCTGCCGAATGTTGATCCGGATGCGGAAAGTGATAACCTGCAGACTCCATCCATGCGCAGCCTTGGTGTTAACCTTAACCTCAAATTTTAATCTCGTAAAATGAAACAAATAAAATTATTCACGGTGGTACTGTTGCTGGCGATTTTCAGCTCCTGCGAAAAATTCCAGGATTTCCAGGTGAACCCAAACAACCCAACAGTGGCAGATCCTTCTCTCCTGCTGCCTAATATTGAACTCAGGGCATTCAGCAACATTTCGCTCGATGCGGCGCTCGCAAGTCGCTACCTTGTCTATACACAATCATCTAGCAACAGTCAGTATTACGGCTGGCAGAGGAACAGTATGAATTATGCGGATATCAGCCAGGTGGTAAAAATGGAACAGGAAGCTGCCAGGGTGGGCAAACTGAATTATCGCTACCTGGGTAAATTTTTCAGATCCTATTTTGTTGTCAATATGACGCAGATCTTTGGCGACATCCCTTATTCCCAGATGATGCAGAGTATACAGAATGGAAATTTTGATTCTTCTGCTGCGCGACCTGCTTACGATAAACAGGAAGACATTTATCTGGGCGTTTTGAATGATCTGAAAATTGCAGCTGATTCACTTTCATCCGATCAAACACCGATCGGTGCGGATCTCATTTATGGAAATAATATTGAGCAATGGAAAAAGCTCGTCAACTCTTTTACACTTCGTGTGCTGATGAGTCTTTCAAAAAAAGAAGGCAATGGTAATCTCAATATTAAACAGCGTTTTAACGAGATCGTTTCCAACCCTTCAAAATATCCATTGTTTGAATCGAATGCAGATAATGCACAACTGAATTATGTTGACATCACCGGGAACCAGTACCCCTATTTTAACAGCAATTCCGTAAAAACAGATTATTACCTGGACAGTTCATTTGTAGATATTCTCCAGGAATTTAAGGATCCCCGCCTGTTTACATTCGGAATGCCGACAACTGCTTCAGGATTGCCTGCCAATAATTTCAATGCTTATGATGGGTTGATAGGAAGTGCCGCTCTTGCTTACAATACCAACAAACGCGGGTTGGGTAAAGCATCCCAGATTAACGACAGGTACGCTTATGATGCAATCAATGAACCGAGCGTATTAATGGGTTATGCTGAGTTGCAGTTTATTCTTGCCGAAGCTGTCGTTCGCGGCTGGATCACCGGCAATGCAGACACTTATTATAAAAAAGGAATTGAAGCATCGCTCCAGTTTTCCAATTTCAACAATACATATTCATCTGCTACCATTCAGGATTACCTGGCACAGCCCATCATTACTCTTCAACCGGGGAAAGAGATAGAACAGATCATCACGCAGAAGTACATCAGTATGTACATGAACAGCGGCTGGCAACCTTTTTTCGAACAGCGCCGCACCGGCTTTCCTGAATTTGAAACTGCAGGCGACGGCATCCTGAATGATGGAAAAATCCCGAAGAGATGGATGTATCCAACGGACGAGTACAACAACAATGCAGTGAATGTTGAAAATGCGGTGAAAAGTCAGTATCCCGGAGGGGATGATATTAATGGTGTGATGTGGATCGTACAATAGCTAATGTTGAACGTTAAACGTAGAACGTTAAACGTAAAACGTTAAACGTAGAACGTCGAAAACGGGGAGATGAGATTTTCATCTTCCCGTTTCCTTTCCGAACTTTCCCTTTCCGGCGACATTGGAAATCATCTGAGCCCTCAAATACTTTGAATCAAAAAATCAGCACAACCGAATCTGAAATGAAAGCAACAATTCTTTCCATAACCATTTTTCTTTTTTCGTTCACCGCTTTTACACAGAATAATAAGAAGGCAATTTTTGTAATTGTTGATGGTATTCCTGCAGATCTTATTGAAAAACTGGAAACACCCAATCTTGATGCCATCGCCAAGGTGGGTGGGTACACCCGTGCACATGTCGGCGGAGAAAAGGGAACATATTCTCAATCACCCACCATTTCAGCAGTGGGATACAATCACCTGCTGACAGGCGTGTGGACCAACAAACACAATGTCTGGGACAATGACATAAAGGATCCTAACTACCATTACTGGACGATCTTTCGTTTTTTGAAGCAGGAGTACCCGCAGAAAAAAGCGGCCGTATTTTCAAGCTGGCTCGATAACAGAACGAAACTGGTGGGCGAAGGTCTTTCACAAACCGGCAAACTGCAACTGGATTATCATTTCGACGGACTTGAACTGGATACGGTCAATTACCCCCACGATAAGGATGCCAACTATATGCATCGCATAGACGAAGCTGTAGTTGACAACGCCGCAGAATATATCCGAACGGAATCTCCTGATCTTTCCTGGGTGTACCTGGAGTATACAGATGATATGGGACATAAATATGGTGATGGTCCTGAATTCTATCGCGCGATCGGTTTGATGGACAAACAAATGGGAAGACTCTGGGAAGCCATACAATACCGTGAAAGGACATTTAAAGAAAATTGGGTGATCTACATTACCACAGATCATGGCCGCGATTCAGCCACTGGCAGAAATCATGGCGGTCAGTCTACCCGTGAACGTGGAACATGGATCGTTACCAATGCAAAAGGACTGAACGATTATTTTAAAACCGGTAATCCGGGTGTAGTGGACATCATGCCTTCCATCGCGAAATTTATGAATGTTCATATACCAAAAGATCAATTGATGGAGGTGGATGGAATTCCCCTTACCGGCAGACTCTCGGCCATTGCGCCTGTCGCTACCATAGAAAACGGAAAACTGAAATTGAGCTGGAAGGCGTTGGATAAAAAAGGCAATGCAAAAATCTGGGTGGCGAATACCAATAATTTTAAAACCGATGGTTCAAAAGATGAGTATAAACTGATGGCGACGGTGCCGGTGTCAAAGCAATCAGCCATAATCGATCTAAAAAATACGACGTCGGATTTCTACAAGATTTATATTGAAATGCCGGAGAATTCGCTGGTAAGATGGGTGGTTAAAGAAGCCGCTCAGCAGTAGGCGGCAGAAGTGGGAAGGAGATAGTTGCAGGGACTTACTGCCTGGAGAGTCTAATAAACAGGCTGGAAATTAAAATTCGCCGGCCTGACCATCCGTGAGGCCAAGATGTCTGCACCAAGAAAATCCGACACTGAATAATGGTAGAGCCGCGATGCTTCGTGGCTCTTTCATTTTACACCACCTGTATTTTCCTTACATTTTCATTTTTGCTTTGATACCAGACCTTGATCGACTACCGACCACCGACTTCCGGCTTTTTCCAGCCTCGCTGGTTATTCATTTAATCAGCATCAAAATGCTTTTGGTAACTTTTACTCATCAAACTATTAACGACGACAAACCGACTGCCATGAAATCCTTTCAATTACTACTATTGCTCGTTCTGTTTTCATTTTCTTCTTCCGCGCAAAAAAAATATACGGAAACACCCAAAGGAAATTTTACCCTGGTTCAAAATAACGGTGGGCAGACCCTGGGTTATTCTCCTGGTTCCGGGGTAAAAATTATCAGTGCCGATGGCTTTGCATTTAAAGATCTCAACAGGAATGGCGTATTGGATAAATTTGAAGACTGGCGCCTTCCTGCAGCTACGCGCGCAAAAGATCTTGCTTCGAAATTAAAAATCGAGGAGATCGCCGGACTGATGCTGTACTCCGCACATCAATCGGTTCCGGCGCGAAGCTCAGGCTATTTCTCTGGCACTTATAACGGAGCTCCTTTCAAACCCGGTGAAACCGATCCGACGGAACTTACAGATCAGCAGAAAAAATTTCTGAAGGAAGATCATCTCCGCCATGTACTCATCACTGTTGTACAATCGCCGGAAATCGCTGCTCAGTGGAATAATAAGCTACAGGCCTATTGCGAATCCCTGGATAACGGAATACCCGCAAATAATAGTTCTGATCCAAGGCATGGTACCCGGGCAAAAGCCGAGTACGATGCCGGATCCGGTGGAGAAATCTCGATGTGGCCGGGTACACTTGGCCTCGCTGCAAGTTTCGATCCTGCGCTGGCAGAAGCCTTTGGACAGATAGCTGCAACAGAATATCGTGCTTTGGGAATCACCACCGCACTTTCGCCGCAGGTGGATATCGCCACCGAACCCAGGTGGATAAGGTTCAACGGAACATTTGGTGAAAGTCCCAGTCTCTCTGCTGCAATGGCAGAAGCTTATTGCAATGGATTCCAGACTTCGACTGGGAAAAAAGAAATACGTGATAACTGGGGTTTTGGTTCGGTCAATGCGATGGTGAAGCACTGGCCGGGTGGTGGAGCTGGCGAAGCCGGCAGAGATGCGCATTATGCAAACGGAAAATTCGCAGTATATCCCGGCAACAATTTCGACGCACACCTGATACCTTTTATAAATGGTGCTTTTAAGCTCAAAGGAAAAACGAAAACCGCTTCAGCAGTGATGCCGTACTATACGATCTCCTGGAACCAGGATAAAAAGAATAATGAAAATGTCGGCAACAGCTATAACCAGTTTCTTATTAATGACCTGCTTAGAAATAAATATAAATATGATGGAGTGGTTTGTACCGACTGGGGAATCACCGGTGATCATAAATCAATGGATAATTTCCTGGATGGAAAATCATGGGGTGTGGAAAGTCTGAGCCTCGCGGAAAGACATTATAAAATTCTGATGGCTGGAGTAGATCAGTTTGGTGGTAACAATGATGCAAAACCCGTGATTGAAGCTTACCAGATCGGAGTGAATGCCCATGGCGAAGCAAAGATGCGTGCAAGAATGGAAGCCTCCGCAGTAAGATTACTGATGAATATTTTCAGGGTGGGACTTTTTGAAAATCCATATCTGGACCCTGCAGAGACAAAGTCGATTGTAGGCAAGCCGGAATTCATGAAAGCTGGTTATGATGCACAGTTAAAATCTGTGGTGATGCTGAAAAACAAATCAAACGCGTTGCCGGCTACAGGAAAGAAAACAGTCTATATGCCGAAGAGATTTGTTGCTGCCAGCAGGAATTTCCTTGGTGTAGAATCACCCTCAACCAATGATTATCCTTTCAGTATCGATCTTGTAAAAAAATATTTTAATGTTACTGATAATCCCAACGAAGCTGATTTCGCTCTTGTGGTAATACAGAATCCACTTCCGTCTGGCGGTTATGACAAAACTGATCTGCAGAAGGGTGGTAATGGTTATATACCGATCAGTTTACAGTACAACACTTATTCGGCTACCGGTGCCCGTGAAACAAGTATCGCCGGCGGCGATCCGATGGAGAGTTTCATTAACAGATCATATAAAGACAAAACGACCATCGCCTCAAATTCTACCGATGCTCAGTTGGTAAATGAAACCTATGCGAAGATGAATGGTAAGCCTGTTGTGGTTGCGATCCAAACAACCAACCCGATGGTATTTTCAGAAATAGAAAAATCTGCCACTGCTATACTCGTGAGTTTCGGAGTTCAGGACCAGGCCATCCTGGATATTATTTCCGGAAAGGCCGAACCCTCTGCCCTTCTTCCCATGCAGATGCCTGCAGATATGGGCATCGTTGAAAGTCAGAAAGAAGATGTGCCCTTCGACATGAATTGTTATAAAGATTCCGAACGAAACATTTATGATTTCGGATTTGGTATGAACTGGAAGGGGATAATCAGGGATGCCAGAGCAGGGAAATTCCGGAAATAAGAGGGGAAAAAATAAAATCAGTTCTTTTCATGGAATCATTTCACCGTGAAATCAAATCATTTTGCGAGGAGAAATTCATTTTTTACCTGGATGATCAACTTATCCATCGGGACAGACATGTGAAATCCTGAATGATTTTTCATAGCCTTTCTTCTTTTCAACCTAAGCTCTCAGGAAAGGGAATATTCGATAAAAACGATAAAATCAAAAATAAGGTATTCTTCTGAAAGCCTGTACCATGGCTGATTTCATTCCAATCAGCAATCATTGCCTGACTATACCGGGTGCGATTTTTCTTACAAACTGAATACTATTTCTTTTGAAAAAACGATTATATGATCCGGTTCAAAAAAGCGGTTCCCTAGGGAAAAATGGGCGTTTCAGAGGAACTCCCTTTGTGTTTCCCTCTTAAAATCTGTGCATATTAAGTGAACTACTTTTTTTGCCTAGGGCATTGCTAGGAGAAATTCTATCTTACCTTTATTAAAACAGACTTGAAAAAAGTCATTTATTAACCCGTTAAATAACGATTATACTATATGGCAAAAGCAGCAAAAAAAGCAGCTAAGAAAGCAGCTCCAAAAAAAGCCGCCGCAAAGAAGGCAGCTCCTAAGAAAGCAGTAAAAAAAGCAGCACCCAAAAAAGCAGCTCCAAAAAAAGCAGCGAAACCAGCAAAAAAGAGCGCCCGTAAAGCACCAGCAGGATTTACAGCTCCATTGACTCCAAGTGCTACACTCGCTGAAATCGTAGGTGCAAAAGCACTTCCACGTACAGAGATCACTAAAAAAATCTGGGACTATATCAAAAAGAATGGCCTCCAGGACAAAGTGAACAGAAGAATGATCAACGCAGATGGAAAGCTGAAATCATTATTTGATGGTAAAGGCCAGGTATCTATGTTCGATCTCACTAAGTTTGTTTCTAAACATGTAAAGAAATAGTCTGATTTATCAGATTCAAAATAACAACTCCTCCGGTATCCCCGGGGGAGTTTGTTTTTTCGCTCAACGTTAAACGTTCAACGTTCAACGTTAAACGTAACTACTTCTCAGCTTTTTTCCTTTTATTTATATATCAAACAAGTACTTGCCATTCCATGATGAAAATCGACTACACTATTTCTCCGGAATCGTTACAATCCTTGCTCAATCAATTCTGGGAATTATCTGCAGCCAAAATAAAACTGATTGACAAAAACTACGATGCCGCCAAAGGCTCTCCGGTATTTACTGTAGCCGGGAAATATTCAACAAGAGGTTGGACGGAATGGACGCAGGGCTTTCAATATGGTTCTGCGATTCTTCAATACGATGCAACAGGAGACGATTATTTCCTCGGATATGGTCGCGCAAAAACCATTAACGTGATGGCTCCGCATGTGAGTCATACCGGTGTTCATGATCATGGATTCAACAATGTAAGCACCTACGGAAATCTGCTCCGGCTTATGCGTGAAAATAAAATTGCACATGATGAATGGGAGAAAAATTTTTACGAACTCGCTTTAAAAATTTCCGGTGCTGTACAGGCAGGTCGCTGGACGACAATAAAAGATGGTGGATTTATTCACTCGTTCAACGGTGCTCATTCATTGTTTGTAGATACCGTTCGTTCCTGCCGTTCATTAATGTTGAGTTATGCTCTCGGACATGTGATGCAGGGTGAAGGTGATGTCAGAATAAACCTCCTCGATCGCGCTATTCAACACTTGCAGGCAACTGCGAGATATTCTGTTTATTATGGTGAAGGTCGCGACAGTTATGATTTACGGGGACGAACTGCACACGAATCAGTATTCAATGTGAAAGATGGAAATTTCCGATGCCCGAATTCCCAACAGGGTTTTTCCGGATTTACCACCTGGACACGCGGATTGGCATGGGCCGTTTGCGGATTTGCAGAAGAACTTGAATGGCTTGATAGCCGGCCAGAAAAAGATTTTGAAAATCATGGAGGCAAAAAAGAAATAGAAAAACAAATGCTGAGGGCAGCAGCAGCAGTGTCTGATTTTTATATTGAATATTCCTGTACCGATGGCGTTACGTATTGGGATACCGGCGCCCCGGACCTTTCAAAGCTGGGTGACTTTAGGAATCGTCCTGCAGATCCTTACAACGATTTCGAACCCGTCGATAGTTCGGCTGGTGCAATTGCCGCACAAGGCTTGCTCAGACTTGGAAATTATTTGAAAAGCAAGGGACAGGATGAAGATGGAAAACGTTACTGGCAGGCAGGCCTTACCGTTGTAAAAACTTTGTTGCAGGAACCATATCTCAGCACGGACAGTAATCACGAAGGATTGTTATTACACTCCATTTACCATCGGCCTAACGGCTGGGACCACACGCCAACAGGATCAAAAATACCGAATGGTGAATCAAGTATGTGGGGCGATTATCATATGCGTGAAGTTTGTCTATACCTGCATAAACTCATCAGCAAAGAAAAATATTATACCTTTTTTAATTGTCTTGCATGAGTGCAAAACCGTTGACCAACCTCGAACAGTTATGCATACATACGATCACCACAAAACCCTGGGCGATTGAAGATGCTGTAAAGCATTTTGCTGCCAGCGGTGTAAAAGGAATTACTGTATGGCGCGATGCACTACACAACCGGGATATCAAAAAAACCGGTGAGATGATTCGTAACGAAGGGTTGAATATCGTATCACTTTGTCGTGGCGGTTTTTTTCCTGCTGCAGATAAGCAAAAAAGAAATGCTGCCATCGACGATAATAAAAAAGCAATAGAGGAAGCCGAAGCACTGGGCGCACCTCTGATTGTTCTCGTTTGTGGAGCAGATCCTGCTCAATCGCTGGAGGACTCTCGTACCCAGATACAGGAAGGAATTGAAGAAATCGTTCCGGTTGCATCAGCCGCCGGTGTAAAGCTGGCGATAGAACCCCTGCATCCAATGTATGCTGACACCAGATCCGCGATTAATACTTTGGCGCAGGCGAATGACATAGCCGGGAAGATTGATTCACCACACGTTGGTGTTGCCGTGGATGTATATCACCTCTGGTGGGATCCTCACCTGAAACCGGAGATAGAACGTTGCGGCAGAAACAATCATTTGTTTGCATTTCATATCTGCGACTGGAACACACCAACAACAGATCTTTTACTTGATCGTGGATTGATGGGTGACGGATGCATCCCGGTAAATGAAATACGCGGCTGGGTGGAAGCAACAGGTTTTAATGGATTTTATGAAGTAGAAATTTTCTCGAATAAATACTGGTCGATGGACCAGCAGGATTTCCTGAAAAAAATCATCAGCGCATACAAGGAAAAATCATAGAAATGAAAGAACACAGAATAGGTATTATCATGAATGGCGTAACGGGGCGAATGGGCACCAACCAGCACCTGCTTCGTTCGATCGCGGAAATCATCAGACAGGGAGGCGTGAAAATCGGGGCTGGAGAAACGATCATACCTGATCCGGTGCTGGTCGGTCGCGACATCGATAAACTAGAAAAACTGAAATCGATTTCAGGGATACAAAAGATCACCACCGATCTCGATTCTGTTTTAAATGATAAATCATACTCTGTTTATTTCGATGCACAGGTAACTGGGCGACGTGCAGATGCAGTAAGACGCGCGGTTGACCTGGGCAAACATATCTATTGTGAAAAACCGGTGGCAACCGATACTGCCACTGCCCTTGAGCTTTACGAATTATGTAAAAGCAAAGGTGTAAAACACGGTGTCGTCCAGGACAAACTCTGGTTGCCCGGAATACTAAAACTGAAAAGATTGATCCAGCAGGGATTTTTTGGAAAGATATTATCTGTTCGCGGGGAATTTGGCTACTGGGTTTTTGAAGGTGATAGTATCGCAGCACAAAGACCTTCATGGAATTACAGGAAAGAAGATGACGGAGGAATTATTGTTGATATGCTTTGTCACTGGCGATATGTTCTTGACAACGTTTTTGGGAAAGTGCAATCGGTTTCCTGCCTTGGTGCAACGCATATACCTGAACGCGTAAACGAAAATGGAAAACGTTACTCCGCAACGGCCGATGATGCTGCGTATGCTACTTTCCAGCTCGAGAACGGGATCATAGCACAATTCAATTCATCCTGGACGGTAAGGGTAAGAAGAGACGACTTGCTGACTTTACAGGTTGATGGCACGAAAGGTTCTGCGGTTGCCGGGCTGCGTGAATGTTATATTCAGCATTATGGCAATACACCGAAACCTGTATGGAACCCCGATATTGCACAGCCGATCAATTTCCTTGAGGGATGGGCAAAAGTTCCCGAGCAGGAAACTTATGACAATGCATTCAAAGCCCAGTGGGAATTATTCCTCAAACATGTAGTAAAAGGCGATCCGTTTCCATGGGATATGCTGGAAGGTGCAAAAGGTGTTCAGCTGGCAGAAAAAGGTATCGAAAGCTGGCAGAAGAGAGCGTGGGTGGATATTCCTGAGCTCTGATTTCCGGGACAATCCTGTTTACTATTTGCAATTGGGTTAAATATATCAGCAGATGAAAAAAGTGGCATTAATTACAGGTGGGAGCCGGGGCATCGGTTTTGGAATCGCCTTACAACTGGCGGAAACTGGTTTTGACATTGCCATCAACGGTGTCCGGGAACAATCACAGGTGGAAGACGCGATCGGTCAGCTAAAATCTTCAGGTGCAAACGTTATTTATTGTCGCGGGAATATTTCATCATCCGAAGACAGAGCGGGGATACTGGAAGAAATAAATTCTCATTTCGGCAGATTACATGTATTGGTTAATAATGCAGGTATGGCTCCCCGTGAGCGACGCGATATTCTTGAAGCAACAGAAGAAAGCTTTGATGAGGTTGTCTCAACCAATCTGAAAGGCCCGTATTTTTTAACGCAGAAAGTTGCCCGCTGGATGATCGAACAACAGGATAATGACGCTGGATTCTCCGGCTGCATTATCAATGTCTCTTCGATTTCTGCAACGGTAGTTTCCGTCAACAGGGGCGAATACTGTATTTCGAAAGCAGGCGTCAGTATGGCGACACAATTGTTTGCAGCCAGGCTTGGTCAGTACAATATCCCGGTGTTTGAAGTGAGGCCGGGAGTGATTTATACCGACATGACAGCTGGCGTCAAGGATAAATACGATCAGCTGATCTCCAACGGACTTTGTGTGACGAATCGCTGGGGACAATCAGAAGACGTGGGCAAAGTGGTTGCAGCTTTGGCGGGTGGTGGCTTTATGTATTCTACCGGACAGGTGATTATGGTGGATGGCGGGTTGACAATTCCGAGACTTTAAAGAATAATGATGTTTCTGGTATTTCCGGAAGCTCGTACAAAAAAATAAACAGGAATGGAATCTGTTCAACGACCGGTAGCAAAAGAATTGATCCGTGTACCCGTGCTCGTGGCTGCATTGGGCTATCTCGTCGATATGTATGATCTTTTCCTCTTTAGCATCGTAAGGGTACCCAGCCTGAAGTCTCTTGGACTCAGCGATGATGAAGTATTGAAGGATGGTGTTCTCTTACTTAACCTGCAAATGGCGGGTCTGCTGATTGGCGGAATTGTATGGGGGATCCTCGGTGATAAAAAAGGTCGGTTGTCCGTTTTATTCGGCTCGATATTAATTTACTCTCTTGCAAATATTGGAAACGGTTTTGTACAATCCGTCAGCACATATGCGATTCTACGGTTTGTCGCAGGTTTTGGTCTAGCAGGTGAACTGGGCGCAGGCATCACCCTTGTATCTGAAATTCTGCCCAATCGTATACGTGGCTATGGGGCCACGTTAGTTGCTACGCTTGGTGCTTTAGGTGCATTACTCGCCTATCTCGCTTCTACCCTTTTCGACTGGAGGGTTTCCTACATCATCGGTGGATGCCTTGGATTGTTGCTGCTCATCATGCGGATCCGCGTTTTTGAGTCAGGTGTATTTGTAAAATTGAAAGAAACAAAAATCAGGCGCGGAGATATCCGGATGATCTTTAACAACAAGAAACGCCTGAAGAAATATCTTACGAGTATAATCATTGGGATGCCGATCTGGTTTGTTGCAGGCGTACTCATCACTTTCTCGCCTGAATTTGGAAAATCAATGGGTATCGTTGAACCCATCAATGCAGGAAAAGGAATTCTTTTTTATTTTGTTGGTCAGACATTCGGGAATATTGTCAGCGGCATTTTCAGTCAATATCTTCAAAGCAGAAAAAAAGTGATTCTCGGATTTCTCCTGATGTCATTTGCTTTCGCGATGTCCTTTCTTCTATATCCTTTCCAGAATGCAGCATGGCTTTACTTTATCATGGCATGCATCGGTTTCTGCAGCGGGTACTGGACGTTGTTTTTTACCGTCGCAGCAGAACTGTTTGGAACCAATCTTCGTGCAACAGTGGCCACTACAGTTCCCAATTTTGTTCGAGCAACCGCGATACCACTTACATCAGCATTTGTATTCCTTAAGACTGATTTTGGTACTACGAAGAGTGCTTTGATTGTTGGAGTGTTTACTTACCTGCTGGCTATTTCAGCACTTGCTTTTCTTGAGGAAACTTTTAAGAAGGATATTAATTATCACGAGGAGGTATGATGTTGAAAGTTAAACGTGTAACGTTAAACGTTAGCTTATCATCGTTATGGAGCAAAATTGAAAGTCTAAAGTCTGGTCCGGTTATTAAAAGTAGCTTATTCCGATCGGCAATAGGTGTTACACGAAAAAGTAATTTAGACCAAAGTCTGTTAATTACTGATCCAATACTTAACATCCATATTCTGAAACTCAGCCTCGTACGTTCTACGTTTAACGTTCTACGTCAAACATCATGGAAGCGCCGCTCCAACAGGAAGATCACAACGATGTCCGGGCTGACCGTGCTGCGGATTCGTTTTGCCGGAACCGGCGTTGAGTTGCGGCAATTGCAATTGAGAAGGTACCGGAGTAACTGCAGGTTGTTGTTGAGTCACCTGCGGTTGAGCAGCTGCAGCGACCGGAGCGGCTCCGTTAAGCGGAGATCCAACGGGTATATCGCAACGATGACCTGGTTCACCGTGTTTTGGATTCAACGGCCCATTGCTATTTGAAGAAACTGCTGGTAGGCTGATGGGCTGCGGATTCGCTATCGCCTGGGCGGTCGGTGCTGCAGTCGCCTGGCTAAGCGGTGATCCCACGGGAATATCACAGCGATGCCCGGGCTGACCATGTGCCGGGTTCAACGGACCAGAAGATGCAACAGCTCCTGCAGCCGGTGTTGCAGAAGTGGGTGCTGGAAGCGTAACCGGAGCCTGGGGAGCAGCTAAAGCCGCAGGCGCCTGTGGATTTACCAGCGAAGTTTTTTCACCACTGTCACAACTGGATAAAACCATTACTGATAACCCGATGACTGCCATTTTGATTTTGCCCGCTGACATATTAGAGGTTTATTATGCTAATTAACGGATTTCTAATGATTTAATTGTATTCCGACAAAGTCGGCGTATAAGTCCGGGTAATTAAAGTCAGCCCCTTGCCCCTCAAAAAACTCCTGTCCCTGCCTAAAGCAACGTCAACCATTTGTTCTTTACATTTGACATTCAACGAAGCCAATGAAAATAATTCTGTATTACTTTTTGATAGTCTCACTGATCACCGGCTGTAAAAAAACAGGTGGTGATGTTCCGCCACCAGAACCGGAAGTAGAAACAGCTCCTTTGCCCGCAGGAGCCAAAGACGGCGTTGCTTTTATCAACGACGGAAAATCGGCTATCATTACTCTTTATGCTCCGGAAAAAAGTTCTGTAGCCATCATCGGCGACTTCAATAACTGGAACGCGCAAACGGGGAAAATGAAGAACACACCAGATAAAAAAACCTGGTGGACGCAGATCGATAACCTCGAACCAGGTACAGAATATGCATACCAGTTTCTCGTAAATGGATCATTAAAAGTCGGTGATCCCTATTCCGAAAAAATCCTTGACCCCAGCAACGACCAATACATCAGTTCAACAGTTTACCCCGGACTAAAAGCATATCCTACAGGCAAAACGACCGGAATCGTAAGCGTGATGCAGGGTAAGCCAGCAGCTTACACCTGGAAGTACACCAATTTCAACAGACCGGAAAAAACCAACCTGGTTATTTATGAATTACTGATCCGGGATTTTTCTGGTGAGCACAGTTACGCATCAACACTTCAAAAAATTGATTACCTGAAAACACTTGGAATTAATGCAATAGAATTGATGCCCGTAAATGAATTTGAAGGAAACCTCAGCTGGGGATACAATCCCTCCTATTATTTCGCGCCGGATAAATACTATGGTACAAAAAATGCGTTGAAAAATTTTATAGATGAATGCCACGGAAAGGGGATCGCAGTTATCGTTGATATGGTTTTAAATCATTCATTCAGTCAGTCGCCGCTGGTGCAATTGTATTTTGATGGAACAAAACCAACAACCACGAATCCCTGGTACAATGCTGATGCGAAACATCCTTATAATGTCGGCTTCGATTTTAATCACGAAAGCGCCCAGACGAAAACCTTCGCAAAAAATGTAATTAAATTCTGGATACAGGAATACCATATCGATGGATACCGCTTCGATCTTTCCAAAGGATTTACGCAGAAACAATCTTCTGATGATGCGTCATTCGCTGCCTACGACCCAACGCGTGTTGCCATCTGGAAAGAATATAACAGTTTCATCAAAACAATTGATCCAAACAATTTTTATGTAATTCTTGAACATTTTGCAGATGTGCAGGAAGAAAAAATGCTTGCAGATGAAGGGATGATGTTGTGGGGGAACCTGAACTACAACATGAATGAAGCCACAATGGGCTGGCTTGGAAAATCCGATTTCAGCTGGGGATTTTACAAAAGACATGCTTTCGACAAAGCCGAAAACCTGGTGGCTTATATGGAAAGTCATGATGAAGAAAGAATCAATTTTAAAAACATCACTTATGGGAATGCCGCCGGAACCTATTCGATAAAAGCCAATCTGCCGGTATCGCTCACACGGTCTGAAATGGGAGCAGCATTTTACTTTGCAATGCCCGGGCCTAAAATGATCTGGCAATTCGGGGAGCTTGGATATGATATCAGTATTGAAACCAATGGGCGCACCGGAGAAAAGCCGATCAAGTGGGAATATTTTGATGACCCTAACAGAAAAGCCTTGTACAATGCCTACAGTAAATTTATCCAGCTCAGAAAAAACAACAGCATTTTTGAAACGCCTGAATTTACATATGATCTGACCGGAGCTGTAAAATACATCAAGCTAATGGATGGTGCTGCAACTGTAGTTGTTGTTGGTAATTTTGATGTAGTGAATCAAAATGCAAATATCAATTTCGGAGCAGCCGGTACATGGTATGACGCGGGCGGCGGTTCTATCAATCTCGGTTCAACAAATTATGTGGCAACGCTTTCACCTGGAGAATATCATATTTACAGCAACACGATTCTGCAATAGCATTATTCTTTTGTCTGATTAACTATGTAAGGTGAATGTTTTAAGTACCGTTCAATTTAGATGGGAATCATTATCATCTATGAGGCCGACCAGAAGCCGGTGAATAGGCCTGACCGACAGAGCGAAGGTACGGAGGAAGAAACAGCAACGGGTGATCAAATAAACTCGTTCAATTTTCATCGTTCATTGGTAATAAGATAGTGATAGTGGCGCCTTTGTCGGGAGCGCCATGCGCAGTTATTGATCCGCCATAACGTTGCACTATATTTTTACAGAGAGCCAGGCCCAGGCCTGTTCCTTCATACTGGTCTTTTGGATTGAGTCTTGCAAACGGCTGAAAAATCCGGTTGACATCTTCGGTTCTGAACCCAATTCCATTATCCTTTACCGTTACTTTGATCTGACGATCACCCGGACTGTAATCGGTTTCAGGTGTTTCGATTAATTCTGCTTCGATTGTTATCAACAGTTTTCTACCTTTTTTAGAAAACTTTAGCGAATTATTGATCAGGTTATAGAAAAGCTGATAAATTAAAACAGGAGAGGCTTTTATTACAGGCAGGTGATGATACTCAACATCCGCATTCTTAAGCTGGATCGTAATTTCAAGATCGCTCACTATATTATCCAGCAGGTCATTCAGATCGACATTTTCCAGCGGAGTATCCATTGCACCGAAAGAAGAGTACTGAAGAACACCTTCTATCATGGAATACATCCGGTTGGCAGCTTTTTCAATTTTCGACAAATAGTTTGCTGCGGCTTCCGGCAGTTCTCGCCCGAATTCATCTTTAATCCTGGCCGAGAAGGTCATTACTTTCCGAACAGGCTCCTTGAGATCATGGGACGCCACATGCGCGAATCGCTGCAAATCTTCGTTAGATCGATGCAACTCCCTTGTGCGCTCAGCAACCAGCGCTTCGAGTTCTTCACTGCTTTGTTTTAAGGCAGCTTCTGCCTTTTTTAGTTCAGTAATATCCCGCGTGGTACCTGCAACGGCTTCCACAACGCCGTGCTTATTGATGACAGGCACGAAAATATAATCGTATATCCTTTTGCCCAGTGTCGCGTGGGGGAAACTCACCTCTCCGCGGATTGGCTCTTTTGTTGCCGCCACATGATCGATCTCACGTTCATGCATCTCAGCATGCCAGGGCTCGTAACCGTTTTCCAGCAACCCGAATCCCACCGCATTCTCCCATGTCTTGCCCCACATATTCAATAGGGCCTTGTTGGCATAGATAAATTTATAATCCAGATCAAATACATAAATGAGGTCCGGGGTATTACCGGTAACCGCCTCGTATAACCGCTTTTGTTTGTCTGAAGCGCTCTGGAATTCTCTGAATGCATTTTCTGCCCTGATCCTTTCTGTGATGTCCCGGAATATCCTGGTAAAGCCAGTCGGCTCACCGTCCTTATTCCTGATCAGTGTGATTACACTCTCCGCATAAAACGGCGAGCCGTCCTTCCTCAGATTCCACTGAATGCTTTCAGCACGCCCGCTATGCAGCGCAAGCGCAATATCCTGCCCGGGAACGCCCGCCTTCCTGTCTTCTTCAGAATAAACCAGTTCTAGTGGTTTTCCAATGAACTCTTCCGACGAATAGCCGAGGATACGACCGATACTGGCGTTCCAGGTGATGATTTCGCCCTTTATATCGGTCATAAAAATTCCATAGTCGTAAGCACCATCAATGAGTTGCCGGTATTGTGCTTCGCTAAATTCAATTTTCTTACGTGCCATAACTTGTTCGGTCACTTCAAACCCCATGGCCATAATACCCGCTACATTTCCCTTTGTATCAAATATCGGTTGCAAAACATAAGTAAACCAGTTTTCTGCATGCTCCCCGCTCCTGAAAAACATGGCCTTCTCTTCGGTACCATGTTGAGGCTCTCCGGTTTCAAACGTTTTCACCAAAAGTTTTTCAAAAACCTGCCCCCTGAGCTCCGGGACCACTTCCAGCAAAGGCCTGCCAATAATATCAGCTTTTCTGTTGATCGTCTGAAGCATTGATTTATTTGCAAATTCAATAACCTGGTCATGCCCGCGCAACATCAAAAATATCCCTGGCGACTCCATTAACAACTCTCTCAGTTTCTGCTCTTCTGATTCAGGCTGGATCAGCATAATAGAATTCTGTTTTGAATATGTTTTAGGTAGAAAATGGCAATTTAAAAAACAGGTTTGTATCTAAATTGTTTTGCTTACAATGTATAATTTCGGATGGTCCTTTATATGGAAAAAGAAATTATACAGATTCTGCTCGCCGACGATGATGCCGATGACCAGGAACTTTTGATTGAAGCATTTTCAAAAACCGAACCACGTGTACAGGTTCATACCGTTGTTTTTGGGAAAGATGTCATAGCATATCTTGACACGCTTTCCGAAAGTCAATTGCCTGAACTGATCATACTGGATTACAATATGCCGGATTGCAATGGGGTTGAAGTATTGAGTCAATTGAACAAAGTTCCTCGTTACAAACAAATACCGGCCGTGTTGTGGAGTACCTCCAATGCTGACTTTTACCGTGAATCAGCTCAGCAAAACGGTGCGAGGGATTATTTCTACAAACCGCACCGGTTTGATGATGTGGTGAAATTGTCAAAAAAGATACTCAGTCACATCTATGCGTAAGTAAAATTAATCGGTTTACCTGTGTCAATGTAAACCAACCCTGGTACGACATTGAACCAATATTATTTCCGGACGAAGTCTTTTTTCTACCTCTTTTCAGTAAACCCTGCAGGTATTTCGAAAGTCGAAGCAGGCAGGTTTTCCCGCTTGAGCGATGTTACTTGCATTCCAAAATTACCCTGACCAGAAATGAATTCAATTTCCAGCGGGAAACCATCTATTCCTTCCACATAAAAACTGCTGTTTCCTTTCGAAGCCTGGCGGGCAATCGATCTCATGTCGAGGCCTTTGATTTCCGTTGTTGACCAGACATGTTGGGTGACTGATTTGCCCGATTCGTCAACATAGGTAACATCATATTTCGTGCAATTATAGTCGAGGATTTTTTTCGTTTCAGATGTCTTTGTGACTGTATACTTTCCTTTCGGTTTGGAAATCGTATCGGACACAGATAATGGTGTATATGTTTTATTGTCCCGGTCGATGCGATAACTCTGCTTTTTTGCTCCGACGGTTAGTATTTCGGTGCCGAATGTACCTCCCTGTGTAGTCACTAAAGAATTCGACCCTTTAATTTTTATTGTTGTTCCCTGTGGAATCAGGGCAGAAATGTTTCCTGCACCTAATGCTTTTTTTGCATTTTCCATCTGAGTTTTTAACTGCGGATTTTTATCCATCATTGCTTTAAACTCCGGTGTATTCATCTGCTCTTCCAGCTGTTTCAGCTTTTCCTGGTTTGCCGGATTGGAAAGCTCTTTATTCGCCTGCTCCATTTTTGCTTTGGTAGCTTCATCCAATTTTACGGCCCATACAATTGTTCCTTCAAAATTCTGAGCAAGTAGTTGAACCGGCAGGAAAATCAGTAATGCAATAATTGTTTTCATTGTAAAAGCATTGATCTTTTCAATTTACGTTTTTTCTGATGAGCATCATTAAGACAACCGAAGCTCGTATTTGTGACGGAAATTTTATTTCCAGGGTTATCTTAAAATAACCGGAATGCCGCATCTGCCTGTCAATAAACCCCGGATAACCTGCCTAATGGCCCATCTTGTTGATCATAGTACTTACGGCGGCAACTTAAATTGCCTATAAATAGTATATTGTCCAGACAATCGCCAGAATTCATGCCTGAATTTCACAACAGCTTCGTACACCTGCTTTTTATTGGATTAATTGCTCTTTTTCCGGTAGTCAATCCGATCGGATCTGCTTTTATTGTCAATCCCTATTTCAGTAACCTGACCAAAGATGAAAAGAAGCTCGCAGTAAAAAAGATCACTATCTATGCCTTTTTCATTTGCGTGGTGTCACTTTTTGCGGGTCACTGGATACTTGAGCTGTTTGGAATTTCTATCCCGATTGTACAGATCGCGGGTGGCACGATGATCTGCAAAATGGGTTGGGAATTTTTGTCCTCCGATAAATCGGATGACAAGCCAACAGATGCTGAGAGCAAACAGGCGCCGGATTCGGGCTATCAGAAGCTGCAGGATCAATTGTTTTTCCCCATCACGTTCCCCATCACTACAGGAGCTGGTACAGTGTCCGTACTTTTTACCTTGAGCGCACATTCGGCAAATAAAAACTGGGAAAGTTACCTGATCAACACCAGCGCGATCATTTTATCTATTCTGATCATGTGCTCGATGGTCTATTTCTTCTATCTGAATACAAAGACAATCATCAATTACCTTGGATCGAATGGCGAAAAAATTGTAAACAGGATTACAGCGTTTCTTATTTTTTGTGTAGGACTGCAGATTGCGGTGACGGGGATTAAAAGTCTTAACCTTTAATCGCTTTGCGTTCAACGTTAAACGTTCGACGCTGAACCTAAAATAGTAAAGCAACAACAGTTTCCCGTTATTGCTTTGCACAATGTCTTTCTGGCTTCATCTGGACATTGGTTTGGATCATACATTCATAGGATAAGGATAGTGGTTCGGTTGGGTTGGTTAGGCATTCATAGAATTGGATCAGAACTCAGGATGATCAGGGTTGTTTGGTTTTTTTCACGGACATTGGAACGGATGGTTTCAGGATAAAGGCTTCAATCAATCTTCAAGGTTTAGGATTTTATAAGGATGGTTTCATTGGATTTGTTACACAAAGAAACGCCGGATTCAGGCGCTGAAAAATAGTATCATCTACCCTTCATTTGTAATAAATGGAACTACGTAAAAAACATGCTGTGTAATTACGACCTCAGCCTGGAGACAAATACGATTTCCGCTGAAACCCGCTACCAGTGGGAATTTTAGCATTTAGCAAAAAGCAGCGACCCAAATTTTCGGGTGGAACTACGTAGTTAAATTACTATAAGGAAAAATGTCGCATTAGAAAACTGTGGAATTAATGATTGTCTTTTACCTCAGAAATCATTTTCCATAGAGATTTCGGCTCAAAAATGCGTTTCTGAATTTTGCTTTTGCATCGAATTCTGCAACCAGGTTCTTAAATTCTTTCATTTTCGGATACAGGGTTGACAGCTTCGCTGGTGACATCGTAAAAAGTTTGCCCCAATGTGGTTTTGCATTAAATGGCTCCAGCGTTTTTTCGATTACAGGCAACAACTTACTTACGTTGGGCCAGTCTTGTTTTAAAGTAAAATGAATTGCGACTGATGGTTGTTTATAGCAGGGACTCATCCAGAAATCATCACCATCAATTGTTCTTATTTCTGAAATAAAAAGATGCGGACTGATCTGCTTTCCGATTTTCTGAATAGCAAGGATTGCATCGACCGCATTTTGTTTGGATACAAAATATTCAGCCTGCAACTCTTTTCCACTGCTTGGTGTGAACCCCATTTTAAAATGCGGAAGTCTTTCATACCACGGGCCATCCACACCCATTTGTTCTGTACAGTTTTCAGCAGATAGTTCAATGATCGGGTGCACATTTTTCGTTGCTGCTGCTGCACCAAAAAATTCAGGTTTTCCTCCATATGCAGAGGGAGAAGAAGAGCGTTCTTTTATCCAGACTTCGTTAATACTTTCAGTAGTCCAGTCGGTAAACAAACTCACGCTGTATCCTGCAGATTCTATTGTTTCAAAATTATCGCGTAGCTGACTCAGTGGCAATTTTTCAAAAACCCATTGACGCATCTGAAATTTAGGTTGCAGTTTCAGCGTGATATTTGCTATCGCGCCTAACGCACCAAGGCCAACAACAGTAGCATTGAATTTTTCTCCATCTGATTTTTTCAGTTCAATCCATTCACCTGACGCATTGATAAACTGAATGGCTACCACCTGAGTCGATAAGTTTCCATTCTTTAAGCCTGATCCGTGTGTTGCTGTTGTAACCGCACCCGCAACAGAAATGTGTGGAAGAGAAGCCAGGTTGTGCAGTGCAAAGCCTTTTTCATCAATAATCGGCGCAAGCTCTCCGTACTTCATCCCACCCTCCACCGTAACCTCGGATTTTTCAGTATCCAGCTTCACCATCCTGTTCATATCCCGGAGTGATACAAACTGATCTTTGCTGTCGGCGATCGTATTGAAGCAGTGCTTTGTACCCAGTACTTTCATCTTAGGATATTGAACAATCAGCTTCTGCAACTCTTCTACCGATTTAGGATAAACGATTTTATCTGTACTGTATACAAGATTACCCGCCCAGTTACTGATTTTTTCGGGCATGGCCCATGATTCGATCGGACTAACGAGCGGAGCAGCCATCATTGCAGAACTTAATTTTAAAAATGTTCTTTTCTTCATATCCCGGTGTTGATACAAAAAAGATAGTATAAATAACAATCACTTTTAATCAGCACAGCTACGTGGCTGGAAATATTTTCAAAAAAATGATCATTGAAGGACTACATAAAAAAAAAGCACCCCTTTTGGAGGTGCCTTCTCAAAACATCTACGGACAAATTATTTCAGTTTAATGACTGGTTTCAACTTATAGTCGCCAGTACCTTCCTGGTGGATGGATAAAGCAGCATCAAAATCAGCAACCAGTGAATCGATATCTCTGCTCAACGCTTTCTGCAGTTTAATTTTTAACCCCGATTCACTTCCACTGGGAATCGTCAGCGGATAAGTTTGTCCGGAAATCACAATGCTGTTAGCATCTCCCAGTACAAATCTCACTTCCTGCAAAACATCCAAAGGAACAACTGCCGTTGCAACTACAGTATCAAGGCCATTCTGATATTCAAGCAAATTATAAATGCCCTGGTTGGTAGGTAAAGAAATCCAATCGTGCTTCTGCAATTTTACTCTTACCTCCCTGATGTCCACATTTACTGCTGATGCATTGTAAGGAGCATCGGTAAGATGAATTTTCAGCTGGGTAGTTTCCTCTTTGTCTTTTGTACAGGAAGCCAATCCAAGCAATGCTGTTAAACCAAAAAGACCAACAAGTTTCAGGATACGCATAAATGATTATTTGTCTTCCCAGAATGAAAAAACTATGCCATTGAGTACCCAAAAACCGTGACTAAAAGCTAAAATTGGGAAGAGGCGATTTGTTCGCTGGAAAATAGACGTTTATGTATTGAATAACCTGTTAATTGCCGGGCGGAATTTTGTAAAAAATTACGATAGTGCATTTCGGGTGAATAAACTTTCGGCTTTTCAAACAGCCATCCCACGGGGGCTTTTTTTGCCGCCTTCGGCGATCTTCTAAATGCAGCACACGGAGGAAGCTGAGAAACAGCCCGCAGAGGAGAGAGAGTCTTAATATTAGAGTGCTTTTAAAAATTCTGAAAATTACTTATTGCTCTTATTTTTTAGTTAAGAGAAATGTCAATCGCTAAATCCATTATTTAATTTTTCTCCTCCGCGTATATTCCTCCGCATGCTCTGCGTTCCGGCTGTTCCCATCGCCACAGGCGATTAAAAAAAATCCGAAGCACACAATCCGCCATTCGAAGTGAGTACAATTCCGATATATTTGTTTCATGAACGCGCTCATCGTCGATGATAACAAAATAGCCAGGACCACCATGAAACAACTCGCCTCACAAGTGAAGGACCTGGTGGTAGTGGGTGAATGTTCCAATGCGATGGAAGCTTACAATTTTCTTCGTGACCAGGCTGTTGATTTATTACTACTCGATATTGAAATGCCTGGCATGACCGGTCTGGAGCTCACAAAAAATATGGGTGATAAAAAACCCCTGATTGTTTTTACAACCTCAAAAAAAGAATATGCTGCAGAAGCATTTGAGCTCAACGTAGCAGATTACCTCGTAAAACCTGTTACTCCTTCACGCTTTATCCAGGCAATCGATAAAGTGCGTGAGTTTTTGGAAAGTGACAAAGATGAAATCACTCTCAACAAGGATAGTTTCATTTTTATCCGCGACTCTAACATCGTTCGTAAACTCAACCTCGAAGATATTCTCTACGCCGAAGCCATGGGCGATTATGTAAAGCTTCACACAGCACAAAAATTTTATGCCATTCATTCGACATTAAAAGCTGTTGAAGAAAGACTTCCCGCTCCTGCTTTTATTCGGGTTCATCGATCTTACATCGTGGCACTGGATAAAATTGAAACCATACAGGATGGTGACCTGATCATTAACAGCAAAGCAATCCCCGTTGCAGATGCATATCGATCCTCATTGAATAAGCGGATGAATATCCTCTAGACCCCTATAAATGTTAAATACCACCCGTTTTGATTTAACATTCCATTTTTGTAACTGATTTCTTTCCTGTACGTCTCTATTATATAAACAGGGAACAAAGTGAGTTAAAGATTACTGCGGGTATTCCGACGACTAAAAATGCCTGTTTAACGATTCCCGATGATGCAGGGCAGATCAGGATCTTAGCTTTGTTTCATCAATATGATTCAAATACATAACAATAGTTTTCTCATAAGCAGTTAGTTTTGGTTAGACAGGGCTGTATTTCCATACGGCCCTCCTTTTTTTACACTCGAATGAATAACAGACAAATCATATTAATCATCTTTTTAACTGTCATACTTATCCTTTCAGCTTATGGATTGCTTGAAGGAATTGAGCGGCATTTCCATATTGCCGTGATGATTATTCTCATTTTTATCATGCTCTCTGATGTTATAATGATGGCTTCGGCTTATTTCAGGTATCTGAAAACTGGTCCGGAAGACAAACCCTGACCTTATACTATATTTGGTTATACAATCATCATGAGCCGCTACTTTAAATATCTTTTACTCGTAGCTTTTCTGGCTGCAGTCTTACTGATTGTATTTCTCCAATTTAATTCCAACAGCAATATCAATCAACTGATCGATAGCAACGAGATGCTGATGCAGGATCTCGCAACAAGATCGGATCTGCAGCAATTGTTTAATGAGGTGATAACGATGGAGTCGAAAGTGAGAGGAGCAGTAATACGGGGAGTTCCACTTGATTCTATAGAATTTACATCTGAAACGGATACCATTTACAAGGCTTTGAACCGTCTTGACTCACTTCATGATGATCCTTCACTGCATTCGCTTATCGAACAATTGAGTTTCCAGGTTGATGAAAAGATAAAATTCAACCGGGCGGTGCTTGACAGCTTTTCCCTGAGAGGTAAAGCGTCTGCAGAAGAACTGATCAATACACAGATGGGGAAAAAGCTGACGGACAGTATTCGCCTGGTGATACTCAAAATAGATGACCAGCACCAGGTGTTTGTATTGAATACCATCAGACAGGCAGATGACAACGGCAGAAAAGCAAAGACCCTTGGTACCATCATGGCTATCATCGCAGCCATTGCGTCCGTTTTTACATTCGTATATGTGGCTTATAAAGTGCGCGAACAACAGCAACTTATTTCGCGACTGAATGTATCTGAAAAGAAAGCAAGGGATGCGGCAAGGATCAAGGAGAATTTCCTGGCCAACATGAGTCATGAAATCCGAACGCCGCTAAATGCGATCCTCGGGTTTACTAACCTGCTTCAGCGGAAGCCTCTTGAACCGGATACAAAAGACTACGTACAAACAATTCAAAAATCGGGTGAAAACCTGTTGACGATTGTAAATGATGTGCTCGATCTTTCAAAGATTGAAGCTGGCATGATGCGAATAGAATCGGCGCCATTTAGTCTGAGGGGCCTGGTACACTCTGTCGAAACCATGTTTCGTCAGAAAGCTCAGGAGAAAAATCTGAAGATCAGTTCAGCGGTTGCAGACGAAATTCCGGATGCCCTCGAAGGCGATGCCACCAGGCTAACGCAGATACTGGTCAACATTATTGGCAATGCGATAAAGTTTACTTCCTCAGGAAGTATATCGATGCATTTTACCAGCAAGGGCAAAACGGGCCCGGCCATTTTACTTGGAATCGAAATAAGAGATACAGGGATTGGTATTGCAAAAGATCAGCTCCCCCATGTTTTTGAAAGGTTTCAGCAGGCTGAAAACACTCCTGCAAGAAAATATGGCGGTACTGGTCTGGGCCTTTCGATTGTAAAGGAACTCGTGGAATTGCAACAGGGAAGTATAGCCGTAGAGAGTGAAGCAGGTATGGGCGCAGGATTTCTTTTGACCATCCCTTACAAAATTGCTGTTGAAGATGCACAACCGGTTCCCCGGCCGGATAAGGTAGCATCCCCGATTTTTATCGGACAAACAAGGCTGCTGGCAGTAGAAGATAATGAGATTAATCAAAGTCTGCTCAAACATCTCTTCACCGGATGGAAATTGAATTTCGATATTGTCAATAACGGACGCGAAGCTCTACAAATTCTGAGCAAAAACAAATACGATCTCATTCTGATGGATATCCAGATGCCTGAAATGGACGGATATTCAACAGCACAGGAGATCAGAAATAATTTGCAATTACAGACCCCGATTGTTGCGATGACTGCACACGCAATGTCCGGCGAGCGGGAAAAATGCCTCAGCTATGGCATGAATGAATACATTCCGAAGCCTATACGTGAAGAGCAGCTCTTCCAGATCATAACCAAATTTGTAGAGGCTCAACGAAAAAATGAGAATGGTAAAAATCCAGAAGAGTTGCGTTCCGATCATGCATTCAGGTTCATCAACCTGGATTATATGAAGGAGGTCAGTGGTGGCAACAGAGAATATGAAAGAACGGTTACGGAGCAATTCATGGAAGCCATTCCTGATGACCTGCAAGATATCCGTCATGCCTGGGAAACAAACGATGCTACTCTTCTGCGACAACTTGCACATAACCTGAAAACGACAATATCAGTAATGGGATTAAATCCATTACTCGAACCACAATTGAATTTGCTCGAGCACCATAACCTTTCAAAGGATCAGTTTGAAAAGGTTTTTGGCGAATTGAAATCAATACTTTCCCACTCTCTGCAGGAAGCAAAACAGTTCTATCGCAGTTTCAATTAAAGATGTATTTTCCTGACCTGCCGATTGTTTTTGCCTGTTCAGCGATCAGCTAAACTTCTTTTTATTATACGGTTGTAAGTTTATGTTGTCAGTCGATAACACATCTGAAACATAAAAACAAAAGGATACTTAGCATAAGGCTTCTCAAGGTTTCTATAGGATAAAAACTTCCCCTGCGTCTGCAGGGGATTTTTTTTCAAGTAAGAAGGGAAAGGTTAGAAGTAAGAAGTAAGGGCGAAGTAGGATTTGCGAAGGACTAATTGAAGATCGTTCAACCGAATGATTTTTTTATGTGGCATCTGTACGGAGGTGTTCGATTTTCTGTAGGGAAAAGGCATGCCTTTTCCTTGGATATTTTCAACTGCATTTTATCAAAAGCACTGCATTAATCTGCTGCCTGCTGCCTCTCCCCTACATAACGACCCTTTTTGCCCATTCGCCGAGTGATCCCTGCAACAGTTTTTTCTTCAAAGCAACTTTGCCTTGCAATAATGAAGTGCTATGAACTTAAGGTTTCAATACCTGATCAGATACTTAATAGTCGCCATGGTTTTTTGCATTCCTGTTTTAGCAAATGCGCAAAACAGGAATACCGATTCACTGCGCCTGACTATTCCGGAAGCAGAAGGTCTTTTTCTGAAAAACAATCTCCAATTGCTGGCGGAACAATATAATATCGATATCAACCGGGCTTTTGCAGATCAGGCAAAACTCTGGGATAACCCCCTTCTTGTGACCGATCAGAATATTTACGACGGGAAATTCTTTCGCCATGGTACAGAAAATGGAGTACAATATGGTGAAATATATGTGCAGGTGCAGCAACTGATACGCACAGCTGGTAAAATCAAAAAACAAACAAGGCTTGCCAATGATAATACCCTCGGCGCAAAGGCTCAATTCGAAGACGTGATGAGAAACCTTCGCTATGTCCTTTCCACCGATATGAATAATCTTGCGCAATTACAGAATACATCGACGGTTTATACCACTGAAATCAGTACAATGCAATCACTCGTGAAGGGAATGGACGAAATGCTTCGCGTTGGGGACATCTCACAAAAGGAAAATATCCGCGTCAAAGCATTGCTTTTCTCTTTACAGAATGAACTCAGTGAAAATATTCGTCAGCAGGTTGATCTTGAAAAAGAACTTGCAATGCTTCTTCATCTGGATGACACTTCGTGGGTTATTTCACTCGCCGGCGAATCATTCGACAGCACTAAAATTTCAGATCTCAAACCAGGTCTGCTTCGTGATAGTGCCATTCAATTCAGGCCTGATCTGAATTTCGCAAAAATTGCCATCCAATACCAGTCCCACAATATTGCATATCAGAAATCACTCGCAAGTCCGGACCTGAATGCCGGTGTTGAGTATGATAAACTCAATAGTTATGTGCCTAATTACTGGGGCCTTTACCTGGCATTACCCCTTCCGGTATTCAACAGAAACCAGGGAAATATCAAAGCAGCAAAACTGGCATCGCAACAAACAGATATCAACTTTCAGCAGGCACAAAACCAGGTAAGCAGAGAAGTAACCAGTGCCTGGCAAAAGCTGATCAATGCTACAGGAATGCTAAACACAGATAATAATCAACTACAAAGTAACTACGATACCCTTATGAAAAACATGCTTGACAGTTACCGGAAACGGCAGGTAAGCCTGATTGAATTTATCGACTTTTTTGAAGCTTACAAAGATACCCGTGTAAAAGAATGGCAGCTCATCACCAATCAGCGAAACGCAGCTGCTGAATTAAACTTCGCTGTAAACCGGCCCGTCATTCAACTTTAATTATTACTGTGATGAAAAAATTATATAACCTGGTTATACTCGCTGCAACTGCATCATCCATTCTTACAAGCTGTGGAGACGGCGATGCAGAAACAAATGCAAAAACAGATGAACCGCTTATCAGCGACAGTACAATGCAACTGCTGAAGATGGATACAGCCCGATTGCGAAACACTGATGACGAGATCAAATTGAGCGGAGAAGTAAGTTTTGATGAAAATAAAGTAGTAAAAGTATATCCATTCAGCAGTGGCCAGGTACTCAGTGTAAATGTCAGTGTAGGCGATTATGTGAAAAAAGGGCAGACCCTTGCCACCATCAGGAGTGCAGATATCGCAGGTAATTATTCCGACCTGAGTGTCGCCGGCAATGATGTTGCTATTGCAAAACGCAGTATGGATAATGCAGAAGGTCTGTACAAGAATGGCATCGCCAGTCAGAAAGAATTTGAAGAGGCAAAGGAAAATTATAACAAGGCTCTGGTCAATGCCAATAAAATACGTCAGCAGATCCAGATCAATGGTGGCGGCCACACGGATGCGAATGGTACTTATGTAATCGCATCACCAAGAAGTGGCTATGTAGTAGAGAAACTGATCAACGCCGGCAATTTTATCAGGAACGACAACAGCACAAACCTGTTCACTATCGGTGATATCAGTGATGTCTGGATCTGGGCAAATGTGTACGAAACAGATGTTGCAAAAGTGCAGGAAGGTTATACTGCATTGGTTACTACCCTCGCCTATCCGGATAGTGTTTTTACCGGAAAAGTCGATCGTGTTAACCAGGTACTCGACCCCGTTACCAAGGTGATGAAAATAAAAATTGTACTTGAAAATCCTGGCGGCGCTTTAAAACCGGAAATGTTTGCGAATATCCTGATCACAAAAACGGACAGTAAAAAATCGCTTGCTGTTCCTGCTTCAGCAATCATAAGCGAGAATGGCAGAAATTATGTGGTGGTATTTGTAAATAAAGATGATGTGAAAGTGCAGGAAGTGAAAGTGGCAAAGACCATTGGAAATTATACATACATCAACAAAGGACTCCAACCGGGCCAACTCGTGCTTACTCAAAACCAGATACTCGTTTACAGAAAACTTACCGACAGATAGCAAATTAATTCTGAAGAAAGTCGCATGAAAAAATTTATACAACGAATCATCCGGTTCAGTTTACAACACCGCTATTTTGTTTTCTTCATGACGGGCGTGCTGGCGATCATCGGATTCATCAGTTATAAAAGCACTCCGGTGGAAACTTTTCCGGACGTCACCAATACGCAGATCGTTATTATTGCTCAATGGCCGGGACGAAGCGCAGAAGAGGTGGAAAAATTTGTTACCATACCGCTTGAAGTCTCTTTGAACAGCGTACAGAAAAAATCAAATCTCAGAACTACATCAGCATTCGGTTTAAGCTATATCAGGATCATTTTTGATGATGATGTTGATGATGCTTTCGCAAGACAGCAGGTATTGAGTCGCCTTGGCAATGCTGACTTACCGGAAGGCGTGAAACCAGATGTACAACCACCATACGGACCAACAGGAGAAATTTTCAGATATACTTTAAAGAGTCAGACAAAAAGTATCCGTGACCTTACTACTATTCAGAACTGGGTATTGGATCGTGCATTCAAGAGTGTTCCAGGCGTGGCAGACGTGAACAGTTTTGGTGGTGAAGAGAAGATATTCGAAGTCAGTGTGAATCCCGATCTCCTGATCAAATACAATCTTTCTGCACTTGATGTATACAATGCTATTGCCAAAAGCAATGTGAATGTCGGCGGTGACGTCATTGAAAGAAACGGGCAGAGCTATGTAGTGAGAGGAATTGGCATTCTTTCCAGTATAGATGATATCAAAAGCGTGTTTATTGAAAAGAGAAACGGAGTTCCCTTGCTTGTAGGGAATGTCGCGGATGTTATTGAAAGCGGCAAACCCAGGCTGGGAAAGGTGTCCAGGGATGAGGATCAGCCAGACGTTATTGAAGGAATTGTGGTAATGCGCAAAGGCGAAAATCCTGCGGAAGTACTTACACGCGTTCGCGAAAAAGTAAAAGACCTGAATGAAAATATTCTTCCCAAAGATGTAAGGATCGATACATTTTATGATCGCACCAACCTCATGGATTACGCGCAGGAAACAGTGTTGCATAATCTATTTGAAGGTATCGTGCTGGTCACGGTGATCGTACTCATATTCATGGCCGACTGGCGAACTACGCTGACCGTCGCGATCATCATTCCGTTATCGTTGCTTTTTGCATTTATGCTGATGCGCATCAAGGGAATGAGTGCCAACCTGCTGTCCATGGGTGCTATTGACTTTGGTATCATCATCGATGGTGCCGTGGTCATGGTCGAAGGGATTTTTGTTGCGCTGGATCACCGGGCTAAAGAAATAGGAATGGAGAAATTCAACAAACTCTCCAAAATGGGTTTATTTAAATCGACGGCAACAGAGATGGGCAAGGCCATCTTCTTCTCCAAAGTAATTATTCTTACCTGTCTCATTCCCATCTTCGCGTTCCAGAAAGTGGAAGGAAAAATGTTTTCGCCACTGGCATACACTTTAGGCTTTGCACTGCTGGGTGCATTACTATATACGCTTACGCTGGTACCGGCATTGTCGAGCGTACTGCTGCGAAAAAATGTTCGCGAAAAAAATAATCCTGTCGTTCTGTTTTTTGAGAAAGGAGTCAGCAGATTACTCAACGTCGTTTACAGAAATCAGAAACGAAGCGTGATCATCGCATTCTCTATCATGATCGTTTGCTTCTTCTCCGTAAAATTTCTTGGTACAGAATTTTTACCTGAACTGAATGAAGGCGCATTATGGGTAGAATCGGAACTACCGATGAGTGTATCGCTCAACGAAGCTGATAGTGTTTCACAAAAAATGATCTCGATGCTGACTTCATTTCCCGAGGTAAAACAGGTGTTGTCTCAGATCGGGAGAACCAATGATGGAACGGATCCTAAAGGTTTTTTCAATGTGCAGATACAGGTGGATCTCAAACCTAAAAAAGAATGGAAACGCGGACTGACAGAAGATCAGCTGATCGATGAAATGGATAAGAAACTAAATATCATTCCGGGTCTTGTACTGAACTATTCACAACCGATCAGGGATAATGTAGAAGAAGCAGTCGCAGGTGTAAATGCAGCGCTTGCTGTAAAGATTTTTGGCAGCGATTTTCAGACGCTCGATAGTTTGAGTCGCGCGGTTTTAAAAAATCTGGAAGGCATAAGAGGTATAGAAGACCTCGGGATTTTAAAAAATCTTGGACAGCCGGAATTCAAGATTGAGCTCGATCAACAGAAAATGGCGATGTACGGCGTCAATACTGCTGATGCGAATGCGGCCATTGAAATGGCGATTGGTGGTAAGGCTGCGACAGAGTTGTATGAAGGCGAAAGAAAATTTGATATACGTGTACGTTATCAGCAAAACTATCGAAGTACACAGGAGGAAATTGAACAGATCATGGTGCCTACCAACGATGGTGCAAAAGTTCCGCTGAAAGAAATTTCGGTGATGAAAACGCTTACCGGTCCGGCCTTTATTTATCGTGACAATAATATGCGTTACATCGCTGTAAAATTTTCTATCCGTGAACGTGACCTTGGAAGTACCATCGCTGAAGCGCAAAGCAAAGTAAAGGCCAATGTGCATTTGCCCCAGGGTTATAAGATGACATGGAACGGTGAATTTGAAAATCAACAAAGAGCAAACGCAACGCTGGCGAAAGTGGTTCCGATTTGCTTACTGGTGATATTCATCATTCTATTCATCACATTTGGAAATGTGAAAGACGCAACACTTACCATTCTGAATGTACCATTTGCATTGATCGGAGGTATACTCGCGTTACATATCACGGGAATGAATTTCAGCATCAGCGCAGGCATTGGTTTCATTGCATTGTTCGGTGTATGTATTCAGAATGGTGTGATATTGATCAGTGTATTCCGGAAAAACCTTGAAGCAAAAATGCATTTTGATGATGCGATTAAGCAAGGGGTGATCAGTCGCGTGAGGCCGGTAGTGATGACGGCATTGATGGCCGCGATTGGCTTATTGCCTGCAGCGGTTGCCACAGGTATCGGAAGTGAAACGCAGAAGCCATTAGCACGCGTAGTTATCGGGGGGCTCATTACTGCCACAATACTGACTTTGCTGATCCTGCCGGTGATGTATGCGCTGGTGTACAAGTTTATGCACCTGAGGGAGAACAGGAGGTTGTTGAAGAAATCGGGATTGGTGAAATAAGGAAACAGCAGACAGTAGATGTGACAGGCAATACGAACAGCCGGCGGTTGATAATGACAAAGGCCGGCAAAAATTATAAATTTCAACAGCCAGTCCCGTAGGAACGATGATCTTTTGAACGTTAAACGTTGAACGTTGAACGTTACACGTTCTACTTCTTCAGTTCTTTATCCAGCGCCATCAACTCTTCATGGTACTGATGCTTTCCATGTTCATCAGCATTCAGCTTTTTTGAAAGTGATGCAAGTACAGCTTTGGATTCAGTTGAGTTTATCGCACCGATGCGTTGAATAGTGAACAGCATGGCTTTTGGCAACTGTGCTTTTTCTGCAATGGCCAGTGCACGATGCATATCCAGGGCGACCAGCGGCTCAAATGCATACCAGTTCATGAAGGGCAGGTTCTGATCATCCTTATCTTCTGCGTGTGCATACAAGGCTTCCACAATCGCCCAGCGTTTTTCAGGCGCTGTTTGTTGCATTGCTGATGATATGCGCAATCTTACCATTGCGCTTGGATCAGACTTTGCCATGGAAGCAAATTTTGCCAGTGCGGCATCAGAAGGATTTTTTGATTCAGTAAGAAACTGCACAGCCCAGCCGCGTACATACTCGCTTGCGTTATCACACAGTGCAATCAACTCTGATTCACTCAATCCATTCGTTACTTTTAGTGCCCACATCGCACGCAGTTTTCTTGTTACATCAGAATTGTCATTCAGGATCTTTTTCAATGCTGCATGAACTTCTGCATTACCACCACGTTGCATCAGCTGCAAACGCGCCTGGCGGACATACCAGTCGTTTTTATTGAGTTGATAATTCACGAGCTCCATATCACTCGCCTTCGATAAATCGACCTGGACAAACTTATCTTTCTCATTGATGATGGTGAAAATGCGGCCCATCGTTTTATCATGCACTTCTGCATTTGCGCTGTGACATTGGTTTTTATCATACCAGTCGATCGCATACACCGAACCTGACGGACCATAACGGAAATTCAACCACTGGCTCCACGAATCATTGGTCAACAGGAAATCCTGGCCATGAGTTCCGATATATCCGGAACCTTTACGCGCAAGGTGATCCACATCAACGCGACTACCATGGATGCTGTTCATCATAATGTCATCACGATACTGCGCCGGCCAGCTATCACCACCGAGATAGATCATCGCACCCGCATGTGCGTGACCACCACCCTTACTTGCAGAGCGACCATTACCTGCATGCGGACCACGATCACCGATCCAATGCACGTGATCAGCCATTTGTTTTACATCGTCAAAAGTGTATTCGGGATGTTTTCGTGCCTGGCGTGTATATCGGCCATTCTGGAAAATCTGGTAGAGATGCGGGATCACGCATGCAGTTACAAATGCATCACCGTAATCATTCCAGTCGATGCCCCATGGATTACTTGTACCTTCTGCATACAGTTCAAATTTCTTCGTAACCGGATGAAGACGCCAGATGCCTCCATTCAATTTTACTCGTTCGTTATCTGGTGTACCGGGTTTACCCACATTCGAATTCGTGAACACACCGTGCGTTCCATACAACCATCCGTCAGGACCCCAATGAAAACTATTCAGTGTCTCATGTGTGTCTTCATAACCCCAGCCATCAAGAATAATCTGGGCAGGACCAGATGGTTTATCGGTTGCAATATCCATCGGGATGAAAATGAGATAAGGTGGGGCTCCGATCCAGACACCACCCATACCTACTTCAATTCCACTCA
Organism: Pollutibacter soli; assembly: GCA_029269725.1. Classification (GTDB taxonomy): domain Bacteria; phylum Bacteroidota; class Bacteroidia; order Chitinophagales; family Chitinophagaceae; genus Pollutibacter; species Pollutibacter soli. The sequence continues at coordinate 75,268 of JARJHS010000003.1, forward strand.
CCAAATTCAACGTATCGATAAATAATTTCTTACTATCCAGCGTACCATCGCCGTTGGTGTCTTCAAAAATATACACACGATCTTTTCCTCCGCCATTCGGTGCACGCGTTGGGTAGTTATGTGATTCGACCACCCACAGTCTTCCGCGCCAGTCAAGTGTGAACGCAATCGGCTTTACAATCTCTGGTTCAGATGCTGCGAGCTTTACAGAAAACCCCTGTGGCACTTCCATCGCTTCTGCGGCCTTCGGTCCAGAAAGCCCGTTGAATTTTGTATAATCCAACGGCGGCATTACGACGATTTCAGAAGGTTTCAGTTCATTGGGAAACTCAGGACGTTTTGCATAAAATTCAAAATCATCAAAGTTAATATGCGCAGTCTTATCCTTTCCGATATATGGAATCGGAGAAATGCCGGTTTCATTATCCACCAGCCTGATAAAAATTTCCTGCCCCATCAAAGGCTGAAGATCTACGACAACAGGACGCAGGGTCGGTCTTCCGGTTCCTGTAATCTGGAAGAATACGCTGTTATTATCTGCACGAACAATTTCAACGCGTGTATCCTGCAATGCACCACCGGAAACTTTAAATGCGGCCCAGGGTTTGGTTACTTTAAATCCAACCGAAGTAAGCGTTCCTGTTTTTGCATGACCAACACTTCCGCCGCTGGTAACAAAATATTTTCCCTCTTTATCGATCTGTGCATCTTTTTCATGAAGCGGTGAAGGGTCAACTGAAACCAGCGCAGTATCAAATGCATTGCCTTCAGCTTTCCAGTCTTTCAAAGTACCTGTTTCAAAATTCAGGTTCAACGGCTTTCCGTCATTGATGCTTACGGGAATATTTCCTTTGGGGATGGGAACTTTTGTATCTGTAGCTGCGCTGACCACAAATTTGCCCACCATTCCTGCCAGGCGGTGACCGGGAACTGTACAGTAATAAGTATCACTAACGGTAGCCGTAAACGTTATTTGTGTTGTCTCCCCTTTCTGACTCAGGGTTTTGCTTCTCACTTTTCCTTTTTCAAGGGCGATGTCATGTGTCATGACTTCCATGTTCACTATCCGGATGCGGACTTTCTCGCCTTTCTTGGCTCGAAGCGTCGGGTTGCGGGTACCATCTTTTGAAAAATATCCAAGCATCGATGCCTCGAGCAGGTAATCCCGGTCGTACGCAGGTTTTTTAGCAGCGGGTTGCTGCGCCTGCAGACTTCCTGCAGATAAAACAAAAATCAAAATCATTACAGAAAGAAAACTCAATTGCTTCATATGGTGTGTTCAAATTAAACAGGGTGATCTCAAATCTATCTCCGGAATAAATACCTTGATGAACTGTCCCGTACCGGTCTTATCAGTTAGTTAAGGAAGTTCGGTGATCATAATATCTTTATACCAGACTTCCGCTTTTCCGCCGCCATGGATCTGGAAAGCGATCAGTCCCGATTGCGGAATATTCGCATCTGGTTCTTTATAATCAACGGTTTGTTTGCCGTTCAGCCGGATCTGTATTCTGCCATTTTCGGCGCGCACTTCATATTCATTCCAGTCGCCTTTTTTCAGTACCTGTTTTACGATATTGGTATCTCCCCGGACAAGAATTTTATCACGGCGAGATTCATCATAAAGACTTGCCCAGAATCCTTCTCCCAGGTCAGCCTGGTAGCCGGTCATCTCGTAGGGAGGATTAGCAATCCGCTGGCTGTGAAATTGTACACCGGTATTAATAAAACCATCGGTGCCCAGCAGGCGGAATTTTACCTTAAGGATAAAATTTTTGTATGGTTTGGTAGTAGCGATGAATTCATTATGAGGCACTTTCTCCGTCAGAGAACCACCTACCAGTGCACCTTCCTGGATACGCCATGTTTTAACAGTATCACCTTCGAGGCCTTTAAAGCTGCGGCCATCAAAAAGTGGAATTGATTTTTGTGCTGATGCGATATGAGTGATGGCAATAAAAAAAAGACATGCAAGCAATCTCATGGTAGAAATTTTGAAGACAGGCCTGGCTTTTGAAAGTTCCCTGGCTGAAATATTGTTCTCTACAATAATATAACCCTGCCAAGGAATTATCAAATCGAATTTGGGCCGTCAACATGCAGAGTTATTGAATTTTACCGGGCCTAAGGTGAAAAATATTAGCCGATCGCGGAAGAGAATTGACAGGTATAGAGGGTCTGCGCCGCGACGTTACGCAGCCGTACGCATGAATTTCATTTTATTCATTAATACATCGCTCTATAGCAGGATTTTTTTCTGCCTTTTACTTCTTAGCTTCTTTCCTCTGACTTTTTTGGCGTGTCCCCGCCTGCGCCAGGAATCTGTTGTAAATACAGGGAAGTTTTTTGGCGCAGGCGGGGTCGGGCTTTCCGCTGCAAGTCCTCGTGTACCGTCGCCAGGTAATTTCAAAGTATAAATATTTGTTTCCGGCTCCGGTACACTGCGGGCTTTCCGCTTCAATCCCTCACGCAGCGGTGGAGTTGCGTTGACGAACAGGCGAAAGTCCCCGGTGGCGTCGATCCCGGACAGAAGTCCGGGGGGAAAAACCACCTTCGCAAACTTTCCCAACCAGCGAATAAGATATCCGCAATTACTGAACTTAGACACCAGACAAAATGGTCGATCTAAATCGGCTCATGAAAAAGATATTGCTCATCAAAATCAATTTCAATTCCTTTAACAGTAATAGGTATTCATCCCTGAATGAAATTTTTCTATACTGTTCTTCCTGGTTTGTGATATAGTTAAAAAATTACCCAAGATCTGATCGTCTGTAAGAAAAAGGGCCGAACCCTTTTGCCATTCCAACTTCCGTTTTGTCAAACAGCGCCCGTTGATATATTTGGATGATCGTGCTTTCAGCGCTTTCGTTAGTGCGGAAATCGACATCTTTGGCCTGTGCGAAAACAAACAATGAACATGATCATCAACCTAATTCCCTATCAGATTTTTGCTACCAATTTTATTTATAATATTTCCTGCCACACTAAAAACCTGATTTCGCCAATTTGGTTCCAGCATTGCTCTCCTGTATTTTACAGCAAATACAGTTTGGTTATCGATTTGGGAACAAGTGTGTGCGATTCTTTTTTGATGTCACACAATTTCCTTTTAAAAAATAGCCCGGCTGCGGTCCAAATACCCTCCGCATAGAGGATTTTTCCGTCACCTTCACTGTGAAAAAACACTCTTTCTGCAAAACGACGTTGACCTCAACAACAGCTGATCAGCCCAACACACCCCTTCTTTAACTAAACCTTCACCGGCACCAAAATATCAAAGCTTAGTTTCCGGAAAAAAGCTATATCTTTGCCGCACTTTATTGTTACTCCTGCACTGAGTTTGTTTAGATTCTCCCTTTCAAATACCGTGATGGCTTAACGTGAGGCGGGTAATGAATCGCTGCAACTGGCGATTGCCTTACTACAATTTTCATCATTAAACTATTTTAGCATTGTTATTTAATCAATTAGAGCTCATTGAGCCTTTATTAAAGGCCGTGAGCGAAGAAGGCTATACAAAGCCAACCCCCATTCAGCAACAGGCGATTCCGGTGGTACTGCAAAAACGTGATCTGCTGGCATGTGCACAAACAGGTACGGGTAAGACTGCTGCTTTTTCTATTCCTCTTCTGCAACTGATGCACCAGCAAATCGAAAAACATCCGCAGAAATCAAAAAATATTCGCGCCCTTATACTGACGCCCACACGGGAACTCGCAATCCAGATCGGTGAAAACATTTCAGCATACGGAAAGTATCTGAATACCAGGCATACGGTAATCTTTGGTGGTGTTAATCAGTTTCATCAGGTTTCGGCTATACGTAAAGGTGTGGACATTCTTGTAGCAACACCTGGTCGTTTGCTGGACCTGATTCAGCAACGCATTATTTCTCTCAACCAGATTGAATGGCTGGTGCTGGATGAAGCAGATCGTATGCTCGACATGGGTTTTGTAAAAGATGTGAAACGCATCATTGCATTGTTACCTGCGCAGCGTCAGACGCTTTTCTTTTCAGCAACCATGCCGGTGGAGATACAGGATTTGTCAGATTCATTATTGAAGAATCCGATGCGTGTTGAAATCACACCACCTGCGACAACGGTGGAACTGATTGAACAATCCGTTTATCATGTTGAAAAAGCGGATAAGCAGGATCTTGTTTTCGACCTGATGAAGGATAAGAATATCAAATCAGCATTGGTCTTTACGCGTACGAAACACGGAGCAGATCGTCTTGCAAAATGGCTCACCAAAAATGGCATCAGAACGGAAGCCATTCATGGTAACAAATCGCAGAATTTCCGTCAGGCAGCTTTGGCCAGTTTCAAATCAGGCAGAACAAGGATACTCGTTGCAACTGATCTCGCGGCACGTGGTATTGATATCGACGAGCTGACGCATGTGATCAATTTCGAATTGCCCAATATTCCTGAAACATATGTTCATCGCATTGGTCGGACGGGTCGCGCTGGAGCAAGTGGAAAAGCAATTTCGTTTTGTTCATCCGATGAAAGAGTTTTTCTGAAGGATATTCAGAAGCTCATAAAGAAAACAATTCCGGCAATTAATGATCACCGGTTTAAATCGATGCCGTCGATTGTTGCGGAGCCTAAAATGCCTGCCACTACGCAAATGCATAAAAGTAACAGAACATCGAAACGTCATCAACACAACTCCGGCAAACGCAGAGAGATTGTGCTTATGAAGAAATAAATTGTTTTATAAAAATTGCAAACGGCATTAGAAATAAATTTCAGATGCCGTTTTTTTTATTCATACATTTTCAAAAAAATTGGTCGAGCCTACGGCTCTCTTAAAACAATTACCATTTTTACGGCGGATTGAAATCCGCCGCTACAATATCATCGTGGCTACGCCACTGGGCTTCTGCAAGAGCAATCCATAAAACTGATAGCATTTTCCAGATTATTCAGAGATAACCATTTTCGTTGCGTTGTTATGTATGCAAGAAAGGCCCTCACCATCATAAGGCGGATATAATCCGTCGCTATAAAATCGTCGAGTCTGCGCCTCTGGGCTTTCGCGGGGTGCATTTACTCACTCTGATGGGAATATAAAAACAGAGAACATGATAACAACAGGACCTTGTTTTCAATCAGAATTTTAAGATCAACGATTTTAATAAAAAAGGGAAGTTCAATTTTGGAATAACGGTGGTTAAATTTTTTTAGATCATTAGGCTCGTTTCTTATCTATATCATAAGTCCGATTCTTTTAGATAACAGAATTCAGCCCGCGCGACATTGCAACTTTGAGCCTTTTAAGATCGTCGTGGCTACACCTTCGGCCTTTCGCGAGTTTTTTAGAGCCCATGATAATGCGAATTCTTATTCACAGACAATCACCTGAAACATAAATTTATTTTCAATCAGGATCCTGAAATCAATAGATTTAAACAGAACCGACAGGCTCGATTTTCTTATAACGCGGAATTTATTCCGTGGAACAATGCAACCAAAGGTAACCAGGAGCCGTAGGCTCGATTTTTCGAGAACCGGAGGTTCGGTTTACTTATAACCGCGGAATTCATTCCGCCGCATACTGCAACTAATGAAACCGGGAGCCGTAGGCTCGATTTTTCGAGAACCGGAGGTTCGGTTTACTTATAACCGCGGAATTCATTCCGCCGCATACTGCAACTAATGAAACCAGGAGCCGTAGGCTCGACATTTTTATAGAACCGGAGGTTCGGCTTTCTTATAACCGCGGAATTTATTCCGCGGCACATTGCGACCAGAGGTAACCAAGAGCCGTAGGCTCGATATTTTTTTAGAACCGGAGGTTCGGTTTTCTTATGACAGCGGAATTCATTCCGCGCCACATTACTACCAGAGGTAACCGAAAGCCGTAGCTTCAATTTTTCCAGAACCATAATTTGACCTTCTTATAACCGCGGAATTCATTCCGCGGAACAATGCAACCAGAGGTAACCAATAGCCATAGGCTCGACAGTTTCTTAGAACCAGAGGTTCGGCTTTCTTATAACCGCGGAATTTATTCCGCGGCACATTGCGACCAGAGGTAACCAAGAGCCGTAGGCTCGATGATCTTTTGCAGTATCCTCCCGTCAAAAATTCAGACCCAGAGAAAAAATCCATAGATCAGCACTGGAAAAGGGATTGAAATAATATACACCGGCACTGAGCTTCCATATGTCATATCTCATAAATGCGCCTCGCTGGATGTCAAATTTTGTTTCATACAGAAGAGTTCTTTGAATCGAAATACCTGCATCAAAATTTTTAAATGCGTTATAGCTTAGTTCATTCCAGGTGTAAATAAAATTATTCGTGTAGCCGTGATAGTAAATCATATACTCAGACTCAGAATAAAATCCGAATTTTTTGTAAGAAAGATCCATTTCGAGTCCCGGAGCCACACCATTTGAATTTCCGAACACAAATCCGATCATGGGTGTAAAATCCGCTTTCAACCAGCCATTGGTTGAAAATGTATAACCGCCGAATACGGAACCTGTCTTTACATCCTCATAGTTATACCTTCCCTCCATGTGCCATTTATCTACATCTGCAGTTCCTATGAACATGAGCTGGTCATCGTCCCCGGGGATCGAATAATAATAACCTGATATGGTGAAATCTACCTCACGGCGATCGTTCTTCCTCAGTTTGCGCTGCGCAGAAGAGGAGTAAAACAAAAAAAACGAAGAAAATAAACAAAGTAGAAACCCCCGGAACATTCTCCGAAGATAATACTGTCATCGGATTGATCGAAACAACTTCGTATAGATACTTTCCCTTGCAAAACTTTACCCAGGCGAGATTTAACAACTCTACAGTCATTATTTAATTCAATGTTAATCCCAGGATTAGTTTTCGATTATACTAGTCTACTTTACAGGTAGACTTAAAAAACAGGCATAGCTTTGTATGGTTGATTTGAAGATGAACAACAGAAAAAAACAATGCACCATGCCTACATTTCAGACAGAGATCAGAATTACCGATCCGGATGACAAAATTCAGCAGAAATTAAATGATTACCTGCACCAACATGTTACTATTGAGAACCAGAGCGTTCATCATTTGACAAACGAACTGGCCACTCCATTGTATTTGAGATTCGAAACCAAAGGTGGAACTATCAGCGAGCTTACCAAAACAGTTGCGGAAGCTGTACGGGAAACAGGACGCAAATTATCGTTCACCATCATTCGTCATAAAAACTAATGTCATCTGCATTTTCTTACTGAATTCCGGTTTTCACTAGTTTGCCAACCTGTTGAAACAACTCTGATTTGACATATTAACCGCAGCAAAAACCTGCACCGGTTTTTTTTAATCAATCGCGTTTAAATGAAGCTTTTCCTCCTGTGATTCTTCAAAAGCATTTCACTATCAGTAAAAAACACCACAAAACCTGCGAATAACACCGCTATTCCTTTCACCATATGTATAATTTTGTCAGCTGAAGTCCGGATGTATGGCAAAGAAAGATCTTCCGACATATACCATTGGCACATTGAAAAATGAAGCGGCGCGCAATTACCGCAAGTTTATGGCAGACAGGTTCGCTCATTATCTTGATGATCATCCTGATCTTCATTTCCCACATAAACATTCATTCTATCATCTTGTTTATTTTTCAAAAGGTTCAGGAAATCATTCGATTGACTTTACCAATTTCAAAGTTGAAGGCGGCCAGATTTATTTTATGATACCTGGACAGGTACATAGTTGGGATTTTGACAAAAAGCCGGATGGATTTATCATCAATTTTTCAGGCGAATACCTGACCCTGCTTCTCGCCAATCCAGCCTATCTGGAACAGTTTCGTTTTTTCTCAGGAATTGCGACACACCAGGTAATCAACATCCCTGCAAAAAAACGGGATGAAATAGAATATTTGTTTGAGAAAATTATTAAAGAAGGAAGCGCTGATCTTCCATTGAAAGACGATTATATAAAAACAGCATTACTACAGTTATTTATTGCTGTCAGCAGATGTACAGGTAGCCAGAACCCCGATTCGCAAACAGCATACAACTCCGTACTCCTTAGAAATTTTCAAAAGTTAATTGATAAGAATTTCAGGGAGAAAAAGCTTACAAGGGACTATGCAGCTATTTTGTATGTAACACCAAATCACCTGAATGCGTTGTGTAAAGACATTACCGGTAAATCAGCTGGTGATCTTATCCGTGATCGGGTAATACTTGAAGCAAAACGCCTTCTGGTAAATGCCGACTGGAATATCTCTGAGATAGCCAGCGAACTTTCCTTCGCCGACAACTCCTATTTCTCAAGATTTTTTAAAAAAGATACGGGTGTGAGTCCGGAAGATTTCAGAAAACAAATCAGTAAAAAATAATGGTTATGGAAGCAAATATTTCAATACGTGAGGAAATAAACAAGGGCGAAAAAATCGTTGAGCCCGGGTTCTTACATCTTTTTGCATGCAAATGTCCGAGATGCAGAACAGGAAATATGTTTACCGATCCCAACCCATGGCATTTAAAAAATACAATGAAGATGAATGAGCGCTGCCCGGTTTGTGATCAGCCTTTCAATCTCGAAGTAGGTTTTTACTATGGTTCAGCTTATGTTTCTTATGCGATGACAGTTGCTTTTAGTGCCTTAAGCTTTGTGGCATGGTGGTTACTGATTGGTTTTTCTCTTGACGATAATCGACTATTTTACTGGATAGCCATAAACGCGCTCCTGCTGATCATCGGACAGCCGTATTTCATGCGCGTCGCACGTACAGGCTGGCTCACGTTTTTTGTGAGATACGATAAAGATTGGCGGATCAATCCACCAAAACCTACTGAAAGAACCAACAAAGACCAGGAAGGCAACTGGTGAAGAAACAACAGAAGATGTTCGCTGAACCTCGTCAACAATTCTTAACCTGCTATCAGTAAAGGAGTAACCGAGAATGAGAAGTGAATAAAATTTAGTTTGAATTAGATTGGATCCATAAGATGCGAAGACGAGTCAGAGGAAAATTAATTTTACATTTTTTCACTTTCACGAATTGCTTTCCAGCAACCAGCACACTGGGCCATCTCTTCCTTTCCCACCCCCCATCACCGTTTTCAGAGATAAGATATAGCTTCACGGGCGCTTGCAGGCAGCCATTCACCTTGTCTTTTTATTTTTCATAACGTAAGAACTTTCTATCCACAATTCCCATTACCTCAGCGATCTCCCTTCTTCTTTACATAACACCAATTCTACATGCTAACCTCTGTAAACTTCGACTGTCTACTTTCTACTGTCTATATTTGTATCCTTTCAGAAAAATAATTACCGAATGACTATCCGAGCCGCAGTAAACTCCGACCTTTCCCGCCTGCTTGAATTTGAACAGGGAATAGTCGCTACCGAACGCCCTTTTGATCCTACATTGAAGCCGGGTGAAATTCATTATTATGACCTGGGTGAACTTATCAAATCACCCGATTCCATGGTTGCCGTTGCTGAACTGAATGGAGAGTTGATTGGGTCCGGCTATGCAAAAATTAAAATCGCTGATGATTTTCTGCAGCATAAAGAATTTGCCTACCTCGGTTGTATGTATGTCGAACCTGAACATCGAGGCAAGGGAGTGATCCAGGCTATTACGGATTATCTTTTCGACTGGGTTCGTCAGAGAGGATTATCCGAGGTCAGACTTGATGTATATGCAGAGAATAAAACTGCCGTCAATTCATATACAAGGATGGGTTTCACACCCAATTTACTGGAAATGAGAATTGCGTTGCAGCCGGAATAAATCGAAGTTTATGATTAATGCAAGGCAGCTCTAACTGAAAAAACTATCACTCTTTAATTGGTTATTCTGTGTTTCCCATTTTTGTCTGTAATAAAAGCAACTCCTATCCCTACGTCGGTGACCGGTATTGAAATACTGTATTGTATTTTAATGCCCGCTTTTTCAAAATAAACATTCGGGTAAAGAAGCGTCGAGTACTTCTTTAAATTTTCATCGAGGAATTTATCAAAGGTATTCTTAGTGATCTGATGACTAAAAAGTGTGTCCCGTTCTTAAAGCACGGTTAACTCCGACTCAAAACTATGCGCAGCAAAATCTTCTTTTGTAACAAGATTATATTCAGCGGGGACGATGAAACTGCTGTCCATCCTGGAAAAATGCCTAAACAAAACACGATACTTTACAGTGTCCCAAATGATCGTTGTGTCTATAAAAACGGGCCGATCATATAATGCAATAAAATCTTTTCTCACCGTTTCCAAATCCGGACTTTCGAACGCCGTGTCGACATTTTTAATTTGCTCAGTTTTAGAAGGAGAACAACTAAAATTTGACAAACAGAAATGGATGATGATTATTTGTACAACCAGGCTTAAAGAGTAAGGCAGGGTCTTGATTTGCAACTTCAATAATTAATCCTGATTAGGTCAGGACACCGGGTGATAAAAAGCAATTTCGAGATAAGGTCGCAATTCTTTCTGATCGTCACCTAAATGAAACTCTTTGATGATCCCTGCAACTCTTAATTGACCAGAAGGAAGTTTTCCAGTACCCTTGTCATGCGCCACAAGAAAATATTCATCAGATCCCTCTGTTCTGAATTCATAGATATCATACTGATCCATGATCGGTACAGGAATCATCGTCATAACGGTTCCGGTCATGAGTGGAACAATAATAAAACCATTCAATCCTGATTTGGAATCGGTATGTTTTGCAACGCCGGTCAGGATTACATTCTGATTTTTTTCACTGACAAGTTTCGCTTCCGCTGCAGAAATTGAAAATGATTTGTATTTCTCATATGCGTGTTTCGCGTCATTATCAAGACTTGAAATAATTTTTTGCTGATCCGCAGGACTTAACCTGGCGGTGGCGAGATCAAGATACAGGATAGCTTTTTGTTTTCCACCGTACAACCCGGCGACTTTTTCAATTTCCGCTGCAGTGATATGACCATCATCTTCCCTGGTGAAGAAATTGAAAAAACGACCACCATTGTCCAGCGAATGCAATGCAGTAGGGAGATCGTTGTATGGCTTTATCTCTTTCATAAAAAACTATTAAGGCTGAAGGGGTGAGCAAAATCCCTTTCAAATGTAAAATTGTTTCCCATACTACCGAATTTAAATGCCGACGGCCCGCCAGTAAGTATTTTCCGACTTTTGCACGCAGCGGTTATGTAATTTTTACAGACCTGGCATCGTTTTCTAAAGCCACAATATGAGAAAACTTTCGACACTGGTTACCATTTTCCTGTTTCTTAATCATGGCCTCTCTGCTCAGACATTGCCGGACATCTATACCTGGAATAATATTGAGCAGGGAATAAGTTCGAAAATGATGTTGAATCACTTTGCAGTCAAACTCTTTCTGTTTTATCGAACTCGAATGCAACGGTCTCTTTTAATATTCATGTACCAGAAAACATTCTCCATCCGGTAAAAGCCAGGATTGTTGCAGGATCAAAAAATATTTCTGATGGGGAAGAGCATGTACTTCCCATTCTGTCAAGAAAAACATTGGTAAGCATTCAGAAACCAATCAAACTTGATTCGGAATCTTCAATAGAAATTAAAAATCCACCGCTGTCAACATCGGAACAATTGTACGGCGTTGTACTGAACATCAACCCGAAACCCGCAGCCGGAATAATCTGTGCGCTTCCATCGCTTGCATTTTACCCGTATGATTGCGCAGAGCAAACCTTCAACAAAATTTTCGCATATGCTCTTGCGATTAAGCTAACGAAAAGTGATCCTGGCATACAACCTTCAAAAAAGACTAATCAGAGTGAAAAACACCAGGAAATGTCGGAAGTACTTCCCTATGAACTGAGTGAACAGACCATGCGCTGGTTGCGTCTGAATAATTTCACCACTATTCAGCAGTCAAAACTTAATAAACTTCTGGATACAGTTTCCGGCAAAAAAGAAATTGAAAAATACATCGGTGTGTTAGTGCAGATGCAAAACAGTGATGGCGGCATTTGCTGGTTCAATGGCGGGAAAAGTAATCCGTTCATATCCAACTATCTTCTTGCCGGATTTGGAAAACTATTCGCAGATTGATGCGTTGAGTAGATATGCATATGGATCAATTGCCTATTATAAATCTGTTCGCGATGCAGGCTTCTAGTTTTTTGCAGACGAGATACCATCGGGAATTTCAAAAATCAATTACGAAATGATGGTAGTAAAATCAGGAAAATTTCATTACGGATCAACTTCCTTACAATGTTGTATCAACCAGGCATGGCCTCCTATTCCGGTAGTTCAACAGTGAATGTCAGGAATGATTAATGCCGGCCATTTTTTTCCGCCAGGTATCCGATACTTGCAAGTATCGGATACCTGGTGAAATTTTTTGTTTCAGCAAAGTTCGCATTTCATTAGGCGAAATGAACGGTATTATTCCCGGATGCCGGGAGAATTTTCCTTTATTATAGCGGGTTGTGTACTTTTCCATTTATGAAGATCCATTTTATATTCAGACCTTCAGACTACCCTGTATCGAATCGTCCAGTGTTTTACCCAATACTGCGCCAGTGACCTGTTTCGCAAATGCAACAAAGGCGCCGTGTTTAGTATCCCAGTAATGGCCATCTTCAGGAACAAAACGAATAACTGAAATCCGGGGGTCGTCCTCGCCTTCTGTGAACCAGGTCTTCATCAATGGTTCCCATAGCTCTTTGATCTTTGCTTTATCCTGAGAAATAGTAGCATGACCGTATAACGTCATAAAATCTGAATGCGCGCTCCCCTGGAAAAACAATTGAACCGATGGATCCTGGAGTATCTCTGCATTTTTATGACTGTCATTTGAACTGAGGAACCAGAATACACCGCTGTCATCGATTTTCTGCACGGCCATCGGTCTGGTTGAAAATGGCGTTTGTGTTGTAGCATGTGTGCAGAAAAAACAGGTTTTAGCTTTATTCGCAAGTTCCCGGATTTTCTCAACTGCATCTCCGCCAACCAGGTTAGCAAGATTATCTTCCTGTTGTTGTTTGTCAATACTGTTCATGGCAATTATTTTTCTAAAACCGTTAAAGAAATCGTGCCATTTACTTTAACAGAAAAAGCAGATTTAGTTTTAATTTTATTGTCACAACAAAGCGAAAGATGGAAAAAAATAAAATCAGGAACTGGCCCGAGATTAAGGATAAACTTCAGGCAGAGTTTCCTCACCTTACAACGGACGATCTTATCTATGAAATTGGCAAAGAGGAAGAGCTGTTGGAAAGACTTCAGAAAAAGCTCAATAAAAATGAGGATGAATTGAAAGGTTGGTTGAGTTTGATGGGATAGTTTACAAGGGACAGATGGGCCAAAGCGAAAAGTTGAAAGTTTAAAGTTTTAAATGTTAAGTCAGCCTCGGCGAGTGCCAGAGGCATCTCCGGTTGTGAAAAAAGGTTCGTTCATACTCTGGAAGGAGCATCCTGTTTTTAGCCGCCGGATAGATAGGAAGTAGCTGAAAGTGAAACATTCCAATGATTAGTTTATAAGTTAGCCTAAGCAAAAGCTAAATTCATCTCTGATTGGGAGAACAGGTTCGTTCATCCTACCGAAGGATCATCCTGTTTGTAGCCTTCTGAAGGATGCTAAATTACAAATGCCCGGACACGCGCCGGGCACTTATGCATGGAGTGCCTGAATAGACGATTACCTATTGAAATAACTTTTTGAAGTCGGCTTTGAATTCCTCCCAATCGCGGTCGGCTTTTTCAAGACCACGCTCAACATCCGCTTTGGTATTTGCCCAGGCTTCGGCTGTACTGTTTTTTACTTCTTCAGATTTACGTGCGAGGTCGTCTCTTGTCTCTTCCAGTTTTTTCTGAGCCTTTTTACTTTTCTCAGATCCATCTTTTTTTAATTCTTCGATCTTAGCATCCATTTCACGTTTCCGCTCGTCGAGACGGGCAGCCAGTTTTTGTCTTTCGGCTTCAATATTATTGCCGATCGTATCGGCTTTCATCTCAATGCCAGTGCCTACATCTTTAGCACCTTCTTCGATTTTTTCATCAGCCGCATCTTTGTTATCGTTACATCCGATGGCTACACTTGCACTAATTGCAAATAGAATAAATAGTTTTTTCATGATTAAGTTTTTCTGTTAACAATTTCGGCTACGATCGTACAAAAAATATTCCAAGGAGACGGCAGTGGGCAGACGGCAGGCGGTAGAAGTTTATAGAGAGGAGTATCGTACTACCAGCATGAATATTAGGAAAAAAACCATTTACGTAGCGATTTAAAAAGACCACAAATGACTTTTTAACAGGAACAATTTGCTGGTAAACGTAGGACTTCCGGATATTGCCTGTTTTTTTTTATTAGGGACTTGTGACAGCCCTTTCCGGATTCTTTACTTCTTGTTATTCCCGAATTAGTATTCCAATAATCGTGAAAACATTTGCCCAATTTTCTGATTTGCGCAAAAAAAGCCACAGTTTTTTGCGCAATGAGTAAATTTTGTTAAAGGATGATGCCCGGTTCCAAAGTGCATGTTATTTGCAAATAGATTTACGAGATATTTATAGCCACCACATCAAACCAATTTTATGACAACTAAAAAAAGCACGGAAGGAAGGACCGGCAGAAGACAGCCAGCACGGAAAAACAAATCTAACTGGATTGAAAAATTCATCAATTCCTCAAACATCACAGATTTTGAAACCGGTTTATTCCGCAAAGTAGACTTTGAAAACATCGCGAGCTGGCTCAAAAAAGGAACATCAGAAGCTAAAGCACAGAGGGATCGGTTTTTCAGTATGTTATGTAATGTGGAATACCTGTATTAACCGTATTTCAAAAACCTGTCATTATGAAAAAACAAGCATATTCTCCGGATAAAGAATTCAAACCGGATAAAGAAAATCTTCAGAGAGAAGATAACGATAAGGCTCCGGGCGAAGAAAAAAACAAAGGGGAAAAGGTAAAAGCTATCGATCTGAAAGGGAAAAAGGTTGATGCAGATCCAAATGATCCGAAAGACAGTCCTATCAATACTACAGAACAATGGGTGGAACAGTAAAGAACTGTTAAAAAGAAAGTGGTGTCCGCTCAACGGAAGACTGTTTTTCCACAAATATCTTTTATTGCTTCACATCTTTCACCATATACCTTCTGTCCATTGAATGGCATATTTTTTTTATCGCTAGGTTGTGACTATTACAACTCCTGCGACAAAATATGTTTCGCTTTACGACGAAGAAGCGATCACGGAAATAAAGGATTTTCTTATTTCCGGAAATCAGACTATCGCAGTTGCAGAAAGTGTTACTGCCGGTCATCTCCAGGCAGCATTTTCGACGAGCATTAATGCATCACATTTTTTTCAGGGAGGTATAACTGCCTACAACATCGGTCAGAAATGCAGGCATTTGTTGGTGGAACCAACGCACGCACTTGCATGCAATTGCGTATCCTTAACCATCGCAGAGCAAATGGCCAACCAAATAACAAATATATTTTCGAGTGATTGGGGAATCGGGATTACCGGATATGCGTCGCCGGTAGATGGCATAACATCGGATCGGCTCTTTGCCTATTTCTCAATCAGTCACGCGGGGCAAAAAATTCAAAACGGGGTTATTGAAACGAAGATCAAAGACAGCATTGAGGTCCAGATTTTGTATGTGAACGAAGTATTGAAAGAAATGGCTCGTACTATCCGCTCACATATGCATACCTGATGAAATAAATAATCCAATCATGAAAAAATTAGCAACCATCATTCAGGAGAAAATCAAGTCGCAGGGACCGATGTCCTTCCGTGATTTTATGGGAATGGCATTGTACTATCCCGGACTTGGCTACTACACTTCCGGAAAAGAACGGATCGGGAAAGCAGGTGATTATTTCACAAGTCCAACGGCCAATAATCTGCTTGGCGAATCCATCGCCAAACAACTTGTTGAAATGTGGGAGATCCTGGGAAAGGAAGAATTTGCAGTGGTTGAATACGGTGCCGGTGATGGTTCACTAAGTTCACAGATCCTGTCATGGCTCAAAGACAACAGCAGATTGTATCACCACATTTCTTATTATATCATTGAGAAAAGAAGCAGCACTGATATCAAGAAAGAATTCATTCATAAAATTATCCGGGCAGATGATGTGAGCCAGATACCCCCGATCGTTGGATGTATTTTATCAAATGAACTCATTGACAATTTTCCGGTACATCGGATTATCAATCAGAATGGGCTGCACGAGCTACGGGTAAGTTATACTGAAGATGGATTTACAGAGGTAGCAGTTCCGCTGGGAAATGACCTTAAAAACCATATTGAGAAATTCGGAATAGAGATTCCGCAATACTCCGGAACGGAGATCTGTACTGAAATGGCTCCATGGCTCAACGAGATCAATCACATTCTCAAAAAAGGATTTGTATTAACGATAGATTATGGGGATTCAGGCGAACGATTAATACAGAACTGCGATACAAATGGCACCATACATTGCTATCATAAACACCATGTTAATCGTAATCCTTTCGCTAATATCGGCGACCAGGATATTACTGCTGATGTGAATTTTTCAACACTCGCTGCAATGGGCAAAGCTGTCGGACTTGAATATACCGGTTTTACAACCCAGAGTGAATTTATGATCGCACTTGGGTTGAACAGTCGAATTAACCATGATGAACAGATGGATGAAATCAAAGTCAACACCATGCTTGATTTCATGGTGAATATGAGTCGCAAACTGAAAGTATTCATTCAGCACAAAGCTGTGAATCACCCAATGATATCAGGACTTCTGTTTGCGCGACGTGCTGTTGCTTAACATGCTATTTTTCTATATTGCCTTACTCAAAAAGCTTCGGGCACGAGAAAATGCAACTGATGCTTGTTGATTGAAATTGATATTTCTGAAGCTGCGGATATATCAATGATTGTATCGTCCAGGTGAAAATCAGGCCCGTTCCAGGTCAGTTTTATATTCTTTCCATGAATGACGGGAAGTGGATTTTCATCGAGGTCCTGGTTGATTTTCCTGATGAAGTATTTCTTTAGTCTCGATCTGTCCGAAGCTCCTCCAAGTACGATATCGAACCTACCATCACCCGGATGCGCGTGTGGTGCAAAAAAAACATTCGGTCCTACACAACGAATATTCATAATCTCCACGAGTAACATTTCACCGGAGTAATCTCTTCCATCAATATTGATTTCGCAATGTGAAGCAACGAAGTCTTTAGTGGCCTCGTACATCGCTTCAAGAGAATTCTGCAGGTTGTCTTCCGGGCTCGATGATCCATTAGGAAATTTCTTCTTCATATCATTGATCATCTTCGGGAAAATTCCGAAACCGACACCTTCAATAAAAAAATCGCTAATGACAGGATTGTTAATTACTCCGGTATCAAATGCAATAGCTTTTGCTTTACCTTCTTTCCAGCTGCTGATAATTCGTTTTATATCCTGCGGAATGCCAAGGGATGTAGCAAGGTTATTTGCGGTGCCCATTGGGAGAACACCGATAAGCGGATTTATGGTTGCTTCCATAGCTGCCACCGAAATTTTCTTAACTGTACCATCACCACCGGCAACAACAACGAGATCAGCCTCAGGGTCAATACCCCAATGATCCTTTGTCGATGCATACTCAAATTCCCAGCCGGTGGTTTTAAAGATTGCAGATAACTCTTCCCGGCTGATGCTTTCTGAGCCTGCTCCCGGGTTATGCAGTAATTGCACGCGATTGATTTCCTTCATATATGCAACAGAATAAAAAACATACCACCGGGCTGGCATGATAATATCAGCTTTTCACACATGAGAATACTGGTTACAAACGATGATGGAATATATAGTCCTGGACTTGCAGCATTGGCGAGGGCAGCATCTCATTTCGGAGAAGTCAAGATTGTTGCGCCTGATGTGGAGCAGTCGTCGATGAGCCACGCGATTACCGCGACGAGGCCGCTGTCCTACAGGGACTCTCCGGTTCACTTCGGTAACATCGAAGCTTATCGTGTGAACGGAACTCCGTCAGATTGCGTTGCATTGGGAACACATCTCTGGTCAACCACCGACCTCGTGGTTTCAGGAATTAATCTGGGGTATAATTTGGGAAACCAGCTTTGGCATTCCGGTACGCTTGCTGCTGCCAAACAAGCTGTTTTACTAGGCGTGCGGGGAATTGCGTTCAGTACAACTGTAGATAATGGTGAACCAAATTATCCCGTCATTGAAAAATACATAGCAGAATGTTTCCACTTGCTGGAAAACGAACAGGATATTCGTCTGATCAATATCAATCTTCCAAGAAACCCTGTGGGGATCGAGTGGACCAATCAATCAGTCAGGCAATACGATGCACGTATTGTACCCGGTGTGGATCCGATGGGAAGGAAACTATACTGGTATAATTTCATTCCGCTTGAGGCACCTGAAGAAGGAACAGATCGATGGGCCGTTGATCGAAACTATGTTTCGGTTACACCTCTGCGGCTGGACCTTACTGATGATGCCCAGTTGACAAGATTGAAAAAGAAAATTCCTGTATAAGACAAAAAACTAATAGTTCTTCAATTAACTGTAAGATGAATTCTTTTTAGATGGTACTGTTTATATTTATCTGCAACTATTTGGAGATGAATATCCATAATGAGGAGCTTATAGCCGAGACCAGGAAAATCATCGCCCTTCAAACAAACGATGTGGAAGAAAAGAAAATGTTTGGAGGTCTTTGTTTTATGGTAAAAGAGAAAATGTGTGTTTGTATCACCAGGGAACGTTTGATGTTGAGAATTGATCCGGAGGATGCTGAAACCCTGTCAGCATCCGGTGAATGCACTCCGATGATCCATAACGGGAGAGAAATGAAAGGCTTTGTTCACGTACATGTAGAATCGTTGACATCCGGGAAAGAGCTCGAAGCATGGGTAAAGCGCGCACTAGACTACAATAAGCTCGCGAAACCATCGAAAAAGAAAAAGTAATTACAAAAATGAGCGTCAGCCAGTTACTGTTATTTGAAGAGTTAGAATTCCATTCGACGCTGTCTGTTGAAGAAATAAAGTCAGCAATAGAACAAAATACTGATACAGGCTCATCATTTTACAAATCTTTATTTCAGCCTTCGTCAAAAAAATATATCGGAAAAATCGGAACAGATTCATTTACCATCTGGCGAAATACCACGATCCGGAATCTTTTCAGGCCGCTGATTAAAGGAAAACTTTTCGTTCAAAATGATTTGGTCAGGTGTAGAATAAGACTTCATATAAGTTCGATCCATCTCATCCTCCTGTTGCCATCATTCGCATTTGCTGTGATGCTTTCCATTGCGATAGCTGATTATGGAGAAATAACATTGATAATATTACCATTACTACTCATGCTGCCTTTTTACATCTGGGCAGTGCTTTCATTGAAAGCCGAATCAGGGAATGTAAAATCCTTCTTATCAGAAGTGATTAAAATTTCAGAATATAAAAACTGATATTTAATTTCCCACCGACTGCGAAACTTTAATACATTCATAGTGATCAATTGCTATGCTATGGCCAGAAAATCTGAAGCACCAAAAAACTATTCAGTAACAAAACCGCAGCCGCTAAAAGCTGAACCCAGACCTAAAGAACCAACCGCCGCATATTTTGAAAAGCGACTACGCTCCTATCAGTCTAATACGGAACTTGCTAAAATCCAACGTTATTTCAAAACAGGAAAGGGTGATTATGGCGATGGTGATAAATTCATCGGTGTGAGGATGGGTCAGCTCTTTGAAGTAGCAAAAGCATTTACTGATATGCCTGCAAAAGAGCTGGAGAAATTACTTGAGAGTAATGTCCATGAACTTCGTGCCGGTGCGATGAGTATAATGGATAAGATCGGCAGAAATAATAAAACGGCCGAGAGCAGGCGAAAAGAATTGTTTGATCTGTATATCAAAAGACATGACCGCATTAATAATTGGGACCTTGTAGATCTTGCAGCGATTCACATCGTCGGAAGATATCTTGACGACAAACCAAGAAAAATTCTGTATAAATTGGCCGGGTCAAAAAACATGTGGGAACGACGAACTGCGATAGTAAGCACGGCATATTTTCTGAAGAAAAAAGATACCAGAGATACTTTTGCAATTGCAGAGCTACTTGTAAAAGACAAGGAAGATCTCGTTCACAAAGCGTCAGGTGGATGGATAAGGCAGGCCGGGAAATCTAATCCGAAAGCATTGATAGAATTTCTTGATAAACATGCAGCAACAATGCCTAGGACAATGCTCCGGTATTCTGTGGAGTTGCTGGACAAGAAAAAAAAGGAATACTATATGGGGCTTGCAAAAAACTGATTGTTGCTGATGGATACCTTATCGGCATCAGTTTTGAATTGTTTACATTTGAATACCATTCAGGTCTCAAAAACTTAACGCATATGAAAAGTAAAAAATCTTCAAACGATCCTTCACTCGATAAAATAAAATATCCTGCGGACGAAGATATTTACAGAAAATCTGAAAAACTTGATGATGTTGATCCGGATGACGTCACTAAAAAGAAAACAAAAAATAGTCCGGATCCTGACGAAGAAAATGAACTGGATTTCAGGGATGATGTTTCCGGTGGCGATCTTGACATTCCCGGTGCAGAGCTTGATGATGAGGAAGAGATGATTGGTGAAGAAGATGAGGAGAATAATTATTACAGTCTTGGTGGTGATGAGCATAATGACCTGGAAGAAGATCGCGCGGGCGAATAACGTTCAATGTTTAACGTCAGACATAATCTCCGGGAAATAACATGTCGTTACCGACTGAGTGTGCAGTCCTATTATTATTGCAGGATGAAAATGGGTGAAGTTGACGAGAGTAGCTACAATTTTTTGGCTCTCCCGGCGAAATCCGCCAGGTATCCGATACTTGCAAGTATCGGATACCTGGGAACTTTCAGCAATTTCGAATGCGCTTTTGAAAATTCCAAGAGAAAAAAACTTTTTACAGGCAGAATATTCTCCCTGAATCGCCTTACAATACATTGATCGAAATTTGCTTTTTATTTGCAATGTCTCATCCCGTTTTAACCTGTACACGTGATGCTGCACGCCCTATATACAAACTTCAATAGTTGATGTAGATATAATTCCCCGGTAGTATTTGGTTCCATTGAATTTGTTAAACATCCTATCCATCGCTTATTGCTGGAATAATTTTTTCATTCTCTTCCGAAATAATTTTTCACCTTTAAATCTAACATTATGTACGATCTGAAAAATAAACGAGTAGCTATACTGACGGAAAATGGTTTTGAAGAATCAGAACTTACCAGTCCCAAAAAAGCGCTTGAAGAAGCAGGAGCAAAGGTTGATATTGTTTCTCCGCAAAAAACTTCTGTCAAAGGATGGAAAGATGGTAACTGGAGTATTACAATCGATGTCGATGTAGATATTAAAAATGCAAACTCCGAAGACTATGACGCTCTGATGATTCCCGGTGGAGTGATTAATCCTGATCTGATGAGAAGAAGTAACGAATGTGTCAATTTTGCGAAAGCATTTCTCGAAGCAGGTAAACCAGTGGCTGCCATTTGCCATGGCCCGCAATTATTAATTGAAACGGGATTACTAAACGGAAGAAACATGACTTCATTCGGATCAATAAAAACGGACCTGATCAATGCAGGTGTTCAATGGGAAGACAGTGAAGTTGTAGTTGACCAGGGTTTGGTAACAAGCAGAAGTCCGAAAGATCTGAAAGCCTTCAATGCTAAAATGCTTGAAGAAATAAACGAAGGGGTGCATGCGCATTGAATTTAAAAGTTGAAAGTTAAAAGTCCGCTGAATAGCAATAAAAAATCCGGTGAATTTTACATCACCGGATTTTTTTTTACCATGATCGCAAATATTATAACGGTATCCGCACACCCGCATGAATGAAAACTGATCTTGATTTTCCCACATCAATCTGTGATATGTCTTTCTGAACATTGGTTAGTGACCATTCATAAGATGCTTCAACAAAAATGATGGAAATATCCAATCCAGCACCTGCAAATAAACCGAATTGCGCGTTGTTAATTTCTTCATTTGTTGGAAAGCCGCCTTTTGAAGTCACGATAAAAGCAGAAGGACCACCATAAAAACGTAACCCGACAGCGGATTTCTCATGACCAATTACGTTGAATCCAATGGCCACTGGTATTCTCAACCCGCTGATATCATATGTTACATCCGGTATTGTAGTTCCGAGGTCTACAGCTTCGGTGCTTTTCTTCACATAAAATAAGCCTGGCTCTACATACCATTTTTTACCAAAGGCAACTGTTCCTCCAATCTGCCATCCAACTTTGGATTTGTAGTCACCTGTCTGGGGATCTTTACTATAGTCCGATAAATTAATACCGACCGCAGGTTTGATAGTTACCTGAGCCTGGGTCGCGAACGTTCCGAAAACAATAAAAGCAATTAACGTCAATAGATATTTCATAACTGAAGCTTTATGTTTAATATTCAATAATTTTTTTGCTACTGGTTCTTTTGCAGGCCGGTCACGGTCTGGATATTTTGACAACGGTTTCAGATTACCAGACGAGAGGATTTCAAAGTTAAGTGATTCGTTTTTGTTATACATGTGAAGTTTTATGATCAAGTAATGCTACGAGTTCCTGGAGCTGATGAATGGTAAAATCCGGTTCACGAAACGGAACTAAATATGTCTCTTTTTGAATTTGCAGATAGGCTGTTTGCATTCCTGCTGTTGATGCGCCTCTGATATCCCATAAATGTGACGATAAGAACAACACAGCTTCAGGTACAACACCAAACTGTGCAGCGGCCCAATGATAAACTTCTGTTTCCGGCTTATACATGCCGTATGTTTCTGCACTTAGTATTTTTTCGAAATATGAGATAAGACCAGTACGCTTCATTCTAACATTAATAATGTTCTGCGAGGCATTAGTCAGCGTTCCGATTCTGAAACCAAGGTCTGCCAATTCGGAAAGACCTTGCTGAACATCCTCTTTTAATGGAAGGTGTTTCAGGAGTTCGAGCGCTCCCACCAATTCAATTTCATTAATATTTTTCTCAAAATAGGCGGCAGTATTTGCCAGGGTGTCGCAAAAAATCTTTTCGAAAGTACCAGGTTGTGCGTCTGCAGTGTGCTCCTTGAAATATTGCGTGAATTCATCAAACCATGTTGCATAGCCGTTCCGGCTCCCCAGGATGTGATTTATCCTTTTCCGGAGATCTGACATATCGAGTATGGTGTCATAAACGTCGCAGATAATCAATTCGGGTCGGGTGAGCGTTTCGGTCATTGCGGGTTGTTATTTATACAATTGTTAAAGGTCTTCACATAGCAACCGGAACAGTTTCAAATTCGTAGATCAGATTAATCAAACATTGAACACTGTAAATAACCCGTATCAATTCCCATGCCCGGCAAAAGAATTGCATGGGCTTTGTAAACAATACATTCAAAGGAACGTTTGTAATTTTTTAAAAAAATGACTTCTTATGAAATCAATTATGATTATGTGCGCAATGGTGGTGACCGTGAGCGCAACGGCTCAGCAGACGACAACGGGTAGTACTACAACCCAGACAAAGACTTACTCAAAAAATTTCTTCAGCACCATTGGCTTTGGTGTTGGATGGCAGGATTTCAGCGGGTTGAATGACAGGGTCAAAGAATTTCCGGAGTATGAACAATTAAATGATGTAACAGCCCTTTTACATCTCGGATGGTTGAAAGAGAAAAACAGGTTGATTTCCAACACGCAGGTGACATTGGGAAGCACACTGAGTGGTAATCGCGATCAAAAAAGCAGTGATGTCCGCTTTATTGGTCTCGGTGCAGATGTTGGATATGATCTGCTTGCTTCCGACAGGATGATGCTTTATCCACTTGTTGGTATCGGATACGAATGGTATCATGCAAAATTCAACAGGGATGTTTCTTCAGTAGATTTTGATGATGTACTGGGTTCACCGGTATTGCAGAACACAATAAAAGCTGCCTTGTTCAAGAATGATTTCTTCACTTGGAGAGCTGGCCTGGGGTTCAATATACTCAATCCCAAAAGTAATAATTACGGAATCGGCATACAGGCAGCCTACACCGGTAGCTTCCAGGATCGTAGCTGGAAAAGCAGTGATAATCTTAACCTCAACAATTCTCCGAAAGACAGACTGGGAAGAATACAGGTTTCGCTTATCCTGAGCGGAAAAATGGGAGCAGGAATGGGAATGCATTAAACGTTGTACGTTAAACGTTAGACGTAAAACGTAACAACCTGTGGATGCAATACTTCTCATCGAAATCATCAAAGCATCATTGTGAATTCAAATAGGGCAGAATATACGTTGAACGTTAAATGCAATATGTGAAACGTTCAACGCATATTCTTTGGCTGTTGAAACTCATCAAAGAATTTTTTATGATAGCTGAAGAAGGTTTGCTATGCAGGAGCATATGTTCTTCGTTTAACGTTCTACGTAATACCTATAATGCTCCTTTAACATTCATCTGTATTGAATAAACTGATTCACTCGCTGTAATGAAGAGAAGCTTTCTGTCCGCGCCGCCGAAACAGAGATTTCCCACCCAACCGGAAGGAACAGGTATATAACCAATTTTTACACCTTCGGGATTAACAATGGTAACGCCCCGGCCGGAAAGGTATAGGTTCCCTTTCTCATCAAGCCGTATGCCATCTGAACCCTGTGAAACAAACAGCTGTTTGTTTGTGATTTTTCCTTTGCCCAATATTTCATACCGATAGGTCTTATTAGCCCTTATATCTGCTACAAAAAGATATTTGCCATCCGGTGATCCTGTGATCCCGTTCGGTTGCTGTAACGTACTGTCCACAATTATCGGTGTTGATTTACCCGCAGGCAAATAGAAAACACTCTGTTTAGACTGCTCAGGTTTCTTTCTTTCCCAGTAATCCCGCTGGTAATATGGATCAGTAAAATAGATTCCACCGGATTTATCAATCCAAAGATCATTGGGACCGTTCAGTTTTGTACCCAGATAATTGTCCATTAATACATTCACTTTTTTTGAAGGATCGATTGACCAGAGCTCATTCTTTTCGTCGGCACAGGCGACAATATTCCCCTTTTTGTCAAAAGCAAGCCCGTTTGAGCGACCAGCTTTGTCCATAAAAACGGTCAGATCCCCCTTGAGATCATATTTCCAGATCTTATCATTGGGCTGATCAGTAAAGAAAATATTACCGGCTTTATCGGCTGCCGGTCCTTCGGTAAATTTGAACTGGGATGAAATCTTCCGGAGTGTTGCGTCCTTTCCAATAAGGTTAAGCGAGTCACTAATTCCCGGATTTCCATCCTGGGCAGAAAGAAACCCAATGAAGGTGGAGGCAAAAACAAGGGAAAGAAAAAATTTTGAAGCTGGCATGAGAAATAATTCTACGTTTAGTTAAAAATTAAGTTTCTATTTTAGAGATATTATAAAATTTCATATGTTCGGTTGCGCATTTTTTTAAGGCTCATTGATTACCAATTCATCTCTATGCTGACAAAAGATAAGAAGGATATTTCTCCTTTACTTGCGACTTTAAATCAACTCCACCCTCTGTCAAATGAAATTACCAACTTTCTAACCGACAAAATCAGTTCTCGGAATTTTAGAAAAGGTGCCATGTTATTGAAAGAAGGGAATGTGTGTGAATCCATCTACTTTATAAAACGGGGTGCCATTCGTGGTTTTATAAAAGATGGAAGCAGAGATATTACGACATGGATTTCTGCAGAAAATGAAATTGTTACTTCGATAGCGGGACTGAATCAACGCGCTCCCTCAGCAGAAAACATCCAGACCGTTGAGTTCTGTGAAACACTAATGCTGTCCTATAGCCATTTACAGGAGCTTTATCAGAATTATATTGAGTTTAATATCAATGGCCGCAAATTGCTGGAAATGTATTACCAGGACGCGGAGAACAGAGCTTATGTCAGTCGTATTACGGGAACCGAACAGAAATATCGTTATTTTCTGAAACGGTATCCACATCTCGTTAACCGGATCCCGATAAAATACATTGCTTCATTCCTTGGCGTTACATTGGAAACACTTAGTCGAACCCGTAAAAAATTCGCAGAATAGGATTATCTAAGTTTCACTGACAATTCTATGACTAAAATAATGTTGATATTAGTCAAAGTCGTTTCCGGCTGGTCTGGTTTTTATACTATTACACATTATCTTGATATACACCCGAAAACAGCCTCTTAACATATTCTGAGTAGTAGCCGTGCTGCACGATCAGCTGCTTCGGCGACTGATGTAATGGCCATTCGCCCGTTGCGAATGGCCATTTTTTTCCGCTTATCAGCTTTCTTTTTCGTTTTTTTCAGGAAAAGATTAGGTTTAATCTGTTTCAATAACCCCAAACGCTGTTTATGAAAAAGAACAAACCATTGATTTCGGTTATCGCTATTCTTTTTATTTTTTCCTGCAAAAATGAAGTTGATTTGAAATCTGTCGAAGAGGAAGTTATGCAGGTGGAAAAAAATTTCAGTGCGATGTCGGCCAACGAAGGTTATAAAAAAGCATTTGCCTCTTTTGGTGCTGATGATATGGTTGTGTTAAGCCGGGGAGGTGAACCTCATATCGGGAAGGATGATTATCTCACGCCAGATAATAAGGCGCAATTGGATTTTGTGCTGACATGGACTCCTCTCCACGCATCTGCTGCAAAATCCGGCGACATGGTATCTGTTTTTGGTGAATGGCTGATCAAAACAAAACTTGAATCCGGGAAGGATACGAGTATGTTCGGAAATTACCTGACTGTCTGGAGAAAGAATAAATCAGGCGAATGGAAATTCATTATGGATGGTGGCACCGTTACTCCCGGGCCAACCGATCCTGCACTTGTAGAAAAATTAAAAATGCTTGCTGAAAAAAACAGGTAAGTACACTGTACTCTCAAGAATTAAACACATTACATGAAACTTTTTAGAATGCTGCTTTGCATTTGCGTGCTATTAATTGGCAACAATATTTTTTCCCAGGAAAAAAAATTCCTGAACACTGTTTCTTTCGATAGTATAAAGGGATCACCAAAAGCAACACTCGCGTCATTAAAATGGTTGCCGGGATTCTGGCAGGGTGAAGCATTCGGTGGAATAACGGAAGAAGTATGGACGCCGGCTTCCGGAGGATCAATGATGTGTGCGTTTAAACTTATTTCAAAAGGCGTAGTGGAGTTTTACGAGATAGTGACGATTGCAGAAGAAAAAGAAAGTCTTGTTTTGAAGCTGAAACATTTTCATGGAAATCTGAAAGGCTGGGAAGAGAAAGACCAGGTACTCGAATTCAAGCTCGTAAAGATTGAAGGCAATAAAGTTTTTTTTGATGATCTTACCTATGAGAAAGTCAGTGATAACGAGATGAATGCTTTTGTAGTAGTTGATTTTGGCAATGGTAAAAAGGAGGAAGTGAAGTTTAATTTTAGACGAGGCAGGTTGTGACGTTAAACGTTGAACGTAAGTCCCTGCGGTTGGTAATTGTCTCGAAATAGGGTTAAGCTGATCTAAAATATGATTGATTCCACAGGTTGTGCGTTCTACGTTATACGTTCAACGTTATACTTCATACCTAATCATCATTATTGTCCCTGCTCCTGTTTTCTCTATTGAACATCTGGAAATCTCTCTTTCCAAAACGATAAGTAAATGTCAGGCGGAAAGAACGCACGCGCCAGCGGCGGTATGAATCCTGGTAAAAATATTCTGTATCATAAATCTGTCCCCAGCGATTGGTATTGAATACATCATTTATTGAGAGCGTAATCGCACCTGCCTTTTTCTTCATGAACTCTTTGCGAATAGCGAAATCAACAACAAAATTTGCTTTGTTCTTTCCTTGCGGAATGACTTCTGCCGACTCATATTCACCGTTCAGCTGAAAATTGAAATCAGTCCAGAAAGCACTTTTACTTTTTGTGGTATAATTGGCGATCAGTTTGGCCTCCCAGTTAAATCCCTGGTTATCCAGGTTGGTTTCATTGATTCGCGCTTTCACATAACGATATTGAAGATTGATATTGGGAATCAATTCAAGACCGCCAAACTTGTGCTGATAAGTCAGCTCTGCTCCCATCCTGTTTGTGTATTGCGCATTTACAAACGTGGTGAGGATTGCATTGGGTTCGATCGCAGCATTGTTCAACTGCTGGTATTGTTGTGGAGTAATGGTATCACTATAAGGGGTGATATCTTTTGCGTTGTTATGGAAATACAATACAGCAAGTACACTTCCTTTAGAATACTGTTTCCCATAATTGAACTCAAACGCGTTTACATATTCCGGTCGCAATGCTGGATTACCAACAGTGATATTCATCGGGTCGTTGATATTGAAGTAGGGATTCATCTGCCAGAAATTTGGCCGACGAATACGACGGCTGAAATTAGCCTGCAGTTCATCGCCACTTTCAAATTTCTTTGTCAGAAATAAACTTGGAAACAATCCACCAAACAGGTCATCAAATCCTGACGGTATCGTGTACCCGAATGTACGCGCACTGTCAACCAATACTCCATCAAACTTTGAATACTCTGCTCGCAGACCCAACTGGTACCTGATTCCCCACAATACATTTGTATATGTTCCATAAGCCCCGTATACCTGTTCCCGGTATTTAACATTTGTACTCAACGGCAGTTTCTGTTCACCTCCATTCGCTAATGAATACGCGTCAAGGACATTCCTGTTGTCATTAATAAATGCCCGGACACCAAGTTCAAGCTTTGCAGAATCAGTCAATGGGTTAACATAGTCAGACTGAATCGTCAACTGATAATTATTGTTGTTCCCGTTGTTCCTCACAAAATTGGGATCTTTTGCCACAGTTCCATCAGGCAGGTAATAGTAATTTGAGATCATCGAATAATTATTACCCTTGCCTGCGTTAAAGGTCGCATCAGCAGTAAGCTCATGACCGGTTTTTGGAAATTCAAATTTGTAATTCAGCTGTGTGTTACTTCGCTTGAAACTGTTGTTCGAATTTGTTGCCCGCAAACCGACCTGGTACAAATCCTGGTTAATGTCGAGAAACTCCTGGTCCTGGTTCTCACTGTTTTTAAAACGACCATCTACAAAATTCTGAGAGACTGTTATCGTGCTCCTGTTGTTGATAAAATAATCGGCGCCAAAGCGAACAGAAATAAATCTGCGGGAAATATCTGTAATTGTTTCCTGGTTAAAATAATCGGTTACCTTTCCGTTTTCCTTATTCTGTCTTTCCGCAGTGCTCCTGGCCCGGCCCCCATTCTGGTTGTAATTTCCACTGGCAAAAAAGTTCCATTTCCCCTGGCGCATGTTTAAACTCAGGTTCCCTGTCAGGACTTGCGGGTATCCTGCACCGATAGTAGCAACGCCGTTCAGGCCAGCCCTCCTGCTCTTCTTGAGTACCACATTAATAATACCTCCCGCTGTACTCGCGTCGAATTTCGCAGAAGGGTTGGTGATCAACTCAACTCGTTCAATATCATCTGCAGGAATTTGCTGCAGGGTTAAAATGGTTGGTCTTCCATCAACAAAGATCTGCGGAGATGAATTTCTCAATTGAACTTCACCATTTACGTCAACAGTAACGGAAGGAATATTCCGCATCACATCAATAGCAGTTCCGCCTGTTGATGTAATACTCTTATCCACAGTAAAAACTTTTCGGTCGATGCTCATTTCCAGGACAGGCTTGGTCGCAACAATTTTTATTTCCTGGAGCGAAGCCACTTCCTTGTCCATCCTGATATTTCCCATATCCAGGCTCTGACCACTACTACCAGTTCCATGTTTCTTATGGACAAATTCCATTTTCGTCATAAATCCTATAGACGAAAATCTTACGGCGAATGAATCAGGAATGGGTAATTCCCGAAAACTATATTCACCGTTGGGCTGGGTAAGCATCCCTGCGATCAGGCTATCATATCCCGCATCTTCTGCTGCGTTGACCTTTCTAAGAAAAACTTCTACAGTCACAGAAGGAATGCCCTTGTTGGATTCATTATCCACTACTTTACCAAATAATCTTGCTGAGCGTGAAGCACGCGGAGATGCATCAGAAGGAATATCCACTGGTTCAACCTGTGCCTGTGTAACAGAGTACAGAATTGCAAATAAAATAATACACAGAATCTTCTTCATCAGGTGGTTGGGTATTAATCTTTCGGGTTGTAAAATGCATTAGACGTTATCGCGGGAAATAACTTGCGAAGAAACGTCCTTAATAACTCCGAAACAACCAAAATCAGGCCCTGCGAAAATTATTATTTTTTAACTTTAACTTTTCGTTAGAATTCGTATTAGAAAATTGCCTGTTACTCTAATTCCGCTGGAGTATGGTGATTATCTGTTTATCCTCGGTCCTGTTGCGATCAACAATTCCGAAAGAGCCTGATTTATAATTCCAGTTTGCCCAGGCTATATGGTGTTTATTGAAGATTGTTATCATATCATTATACCAATTCAGCTTCGACTCACGTGGCGCTTGTTGAATGATTCCAAATTCACCACAATACAAAGGAAGCCTCAGACTATCTGCCAGATGCAATGGCTTACTCAACATCTTCTCCAGTGAATCGATATTGTAAATTCTTTGTTCCTGCGGAGATGTACCTCCGGGTGCAATCTGGCCAGGATAGGCAACCGTACCATTGAATTCTTTCATGTAGGTCCAGGATGCTTTGTAATGCGAAAGCATGAAGGGTTCATAAAAGTGAAAACTGAGAATGATGTTTTTATCACCAGGTGGAATGATCAGCTGATCAAATGTATTTACACTTTGCCAGCGGTTTGACCCGATCACCAGCACCCTGTATCTTTCCCAGTTCCTGATTGAATCGGTTACCCTTGCCAGTAAGCGATTCCATTCCTGCGGATCATCTGCCACAGGCTCATTCATAAATTCATAAGCAAGCATGTCATTCGGATACTTATTGACAGCGGATGCCAGATCTTTCCATAACAGTATAAATTTATCCTGCTCTCTGACATCTGTCCACAAAGGCTTAACGGCTGCATTGAAATAATGCGAGCGAAGAATATGCAAATCCAGTACAACACGTAAATTCTCTTTCTTTGCCCAATGCAGACAGCTGTCGAGCAACGCAAATGCTGCCGATTCTCTTTTTCCGGTGCTGTCCCACAATTGTTCTTCATCCACCGGAAGACGAATATGATCAAAGCCAGCCGCTTTGATTTGTTTTATATCAGTTGAAGTAAAAAACTGCTGCCTGTTTATCCCTCTTGCGGACGATTGCGAGAGCCAGTGAGCAATATTTGTCCCGCGATGAATTTTAAACCCTGTTGCAGACTTTTGAGATTTGTGTGACTTACACCCGAGGAAAAAAAACAATGCAAAAACGTAGAAAATGATTTGCCGCATACAACTTGTTTTGGAAAGTTCAAATACTATTTCCGATTGATGCGGGGGAACATCATGTGCCGGATTTCATCTGATCCCGTTAGTTAACATCAAAATTATTACTCATATTTCAAATAATGGTTTTGCAAGTTAATCATCCATATTAATTCAGCAATTAAAAGAAGATTTGACTATGTTCATACCAATAAAAAAAGCGACCGGACTAACATCCGGCCGCTGTGTTGAATATAAAGGGAAGGCTTATAATTTCATGATTTTTAAAACCCATTGTTGTTTGCCATCGCTTATAGTAACATAGTACTGGCCGGTTTTGAGATTAGACATGTTCAAACGTACCAGGGTTTCTCCGGCAATATTTGCGTTTTCCTGCTGAACTATTGCCCCCGAAGCATTTGCAATGCGTACGGTTCCTCGCTTAATTGCTTTCTTAAGATCGATAATGCAGGTAGTGTGTACAGGGTTTGGATAAACTGAAGGTTCGCCTGACACTTCAGCATACATTTCTTTTTGCGCTGTTGTAGTTGCAGAGGATACACTTTTAGCTGCGACTGTAATCTTAACCACTTCTTCATCAAACATCACCGGTGTTCCATTATCGCTTACTCTGAAGCGTACATAAAACACACCTGCAGTCGCCGGAGTCCAGGTAAACACTCCGGTTCCTCCGTTTATTGCAGCACCGGCGGGTGGAGCAACCAAAGAGAAAGTCAGTAACTGACCCACATCTGCATCTTTTGCGTTTGCATCCAGACTGAAAGGTGTTCCTGCAATCACAGTCCTACTTCGGATAGAATCCAGCACAGGCGCAATATTCGGTTGAACAATTATTGAAACAGTTTCAGCATCTTTCATTACAGGAGTTCCATTGTCACTAACTGTAAAGATCACACGATAAGTTCCGGCTTTATCAGGTGTCCAGCTGAATAACCCTGTAACTGAATCCAGTTTTGCGTTGGCCAGTGCACCAGTAAAACTATATTTCATCTTTTGACCAACATCAGGATCCTTTGCCGTCAACCGGAAACCAAGAGGCTTTCCTGTTTTGATGGTTTTGGTTCTGACCGAATCCAATACCGGCGCCTGGTTGCCGACAACAGTAACCGTAACCAATTCTGTGTCATTCAATGCTGGTACACCATTGTCGGTAACACTTACGGTAAACTTAAAGATGCCAACAGCTGTGGGTGTCCAGCGGAAAATACCTGTCTTTGGGTCAATCACAGCACCCGCAGGAGGATTTAATAAGGAGTAAGCAAAAACAGTTCCCGCATCGCTGTCTTTTGCAGTAGCCGTAAACGTGAGTAATGTGGAAACTTTCACTGTTTTGGATTTAATGGAATCCAACACAGGTGCAATATTGGCAGTCACTTTTAATGTGACTTTTTCTTCATCAAAAAGAACAGGATTTCCATTATCACTGACACGGACAGTTAATGGAAATAATCCGACTTTAGAAGTCGTCCATTTGAACAATCCCGTTTTCGGATCGATTACCGCACCCGCGGGTGCACCAGTAATACTGAACGTTAATAACTGACCCTTATCGTACTCTGTGGCTTTTGCCTGGAAACTCAATACTGATCCTACAGATGCAGTGGGACTTCCAATGGAATCCAATACAGGAGCATCGTTATCAACTGGCGCAATATTGAATACCACTTTCGCAGGCAATGAGCTCCAGCAACCATAGCTGACTTTAAAATAAAGTGAATCTTTTCCCGCATAATTTTTCGAAGGAGTATATATTCTGTTGGCAGTGGCACCGCCTGTTACCGTTCCATTTTTTGGAAGGACTACAACAGTAAATATCAACGGTGTTGCTCCTGAACCAGTAAGTACAACTGGCTTAGCAATATCTTCTGTTGCAGCGACAACCTGCTCATCCGCTTTCAGCGGATTTGGCTTTTGCACTACAAGGCTTCCGAGTGGAACGCCACCATCTTTTTTAAGATCAAAACTGCGCAACACCGCAAACGCATTACTGACAGGATTGATCCTGAATATTGTTCCTGATTTTCCAACACCACCATTGCTGGTCATTCCATAAAGATTTCCATCAGCAGCCAATACCAGACTTCCTTTTGCCTGGAATCCATCTGTTGTTGAATTCAGGTGTTTGACCACTTTGAAAACCCCGCCATCACTGATCCTGAATATTGTTCCGGCACCGGTAGAACCACCTGCATTTGCAATACCATAATAATTTCCGTCGTTCGCACGCACCAGGTGGCCGGCCGGATAATTTCCATCAGACGTGGAAACAAATTTTTTCAGCACGGTAAAATTTCCGCTCGACGTAATTTTAAATATTGTTGCACCATTCGGCGTCATTCCCAAAAAGCTGGTATCGGTAACCTTTGTTAGGCTTCCTTCCGGATTTGCCCCGTCAGTTGCGGTGACAAGATGTTTCAATACAGTGAATATTCCATTTGTGGTAATTCTGAAAATTGTACCTCCATTCGTTTTACCACCGTTTGTGCAGGTTCCATACAACATACCTTCTGCACCTTGCACCAGGCTCCCCTGCGGATTGCTGCCATCTGTCGGACCGTTTAAATGGTATCCCACAGAATATGCACCGGTGATGGTGTTAATTCTGAATATTGTTCCGCTGTTATTTTTGCCGCCCTCACTCGTTGTGCCATATAAAAGTCCATCAGCGGTCTGAATGAGGGATCCCTTCGGCATACCGCCATCTGTTGTTTTATTGAAAGACTTTATTACAGAGTATTTACCATCACAAATTTTAAAGATGGTGCCGTGGTTGTAAGTACCACCGCTGACAGTAGTTCCATAATATGCAAAATCTTTTCCTTGTACAAGGCTTTCCATCGGAATATTTCCGATCTGCCCTCCGCTGAAACTGTTCAGCACTGTGAACGAACCGCTGGACAGCACCCTGTACACTGTCCCATAGAAACCTGCTCCACCTTCGTTCGTCATTCCATAAAATGCGCCATCAGGATGTTTAACCAATCCTGCTTTTGGGTATCGTCCGTCTGCATCAGTGAATGATTTGATTATTTTGATTACACCTGAAGTGCTAAGACTGAATATAGTTCCAAAACCATTGGCACCGCCGCCTTTACACACACCATACAACTCTGTACCGTTAGCAACGATGAGTGAACCTACGGGGCCGGACCCGTGTAACCTGTATTCCAGGTGGCGAATAAGCTGATATTCCCCCGATTTGGAAATTTTAAATATTGTACCCTGTCCGAATGCACCGCCATAATGATTCATTCCGTACAAAAATCCATCAGGGCCTTCCACTAAAGAATTCGTGTAAGCGTAACCGTCTTCAGCTGTTTTCAGATGTTTTAAAACCGTATACTCGCCTTTCAGAGTGATTTTGAAGATGGTACCGGAATTGAAACTTCCCCCATTATAAGTGATGCCATAAAAGTTACTGTCGCTGGCCGCATATAAACTTCCATAACTGGCACCACCGTCAACTTTTGGATCAGCACTGAATGTTTTTATCACTGCAAAATTTCCTGCAGTTGAAATTCTGAAGATCGTACCATTTCCGGTAGGACCTCCTTTCCGCGTCATACCGTAAAAATTTCCATCCTTACCAATGGAAAGAGATCCGAAAGGGTTTGCACCATCGGTTTGGTATGCGAAATGACGCAGAACCGAAAACTGACCGGCTGCAGAATACCTGAAAATCGTACCATAGGTATTTGTGCCACCTGCATTGGTCATTCCGTAGAAATCTCCATTGGGTGCAAGCGTTAACGCCCCCAAGGGATTGGCACCATCGGTCAGCGAATAAAAATTGTGAAGTATCGTGATTGCGCCGGCCGGCGAAATTTTAAACAACGTACCATCATTATAGATCCCACCCATGTTCGTCATTCCATAAAGAAATCCATCTGTACCGTAAATGAGTTCTCCACCTGGATTTTTACCCCAGTTGGCAAATGTCTTCATCACTTCAAACGAAGACCCATTGGTATTAATTGAAAACGCAGTTCCACCGCCCTCTGCCCCACCGTTTGATGTTAGCCCCACCAGAGTTTCCTGCGACATTGCAGGCCCTGCAGCAAAAGCACTTATAAAAATGAGCAGGAGATAAAAGAAATAAGTACGGGAAGAGTTGTGAACTCTTCTTGCTATGAAAGCCTTCTGCATTCTTCGTCCCATCAAAAAGATCCTGATCCAATGTAAAAGTTCACGCATAATCGTTTTTTTGTATTCACATCAGACGGTAGATGATTTTGACTGTGACAGCCAGGATAAAAAATTCTTTTTCACGACAAACAACTTCTATTTTGCGCAAAAGATTCTAAATAATGTCACATACGAAGGATTCAGTTGTCATCACCGATGAAGTCATTGAATTGGCTCAGGTACTTTGGGATTATCATCATATGCATCATGAATTGATTCCTTCTGATGCCATTTTTGCATTGGGTAGTCATGACCTGCGTGTCGCCAGCAGGGCGGCTGAACTGTATCTTCAAGGATACGCGCCCCTGCTGATTGTTTCGGGAGGTTTAGGGAATGTGACGAAGGGTGTTTGGACTGTTCCCGAAGCAGATCAGTTTGCAGCCATCGCGATTGAGATGGGTGTGCCTGCAGATCATATTCTTATCGAAAATAAGTCTACGAATACCGGGGAAAACTTGCAGTTTACAGGTGAATTACTTCGATCAAAAAGCCTGCAGCTTCAAAATTTCATTGTAGTACAGAAACCTTATATGGAGAGGAGAAGTTATGCCACATTCAAAAAGAACTGGCCAGACAAAGATCTTGTCGTGACATCACCGCAGATATCCTTCATGGATTATCCCAATGATGAGATTCCAATGGAGCGGGTAATCCAGATCATGACTGGAGATCTGCAACGCATCAGAGAATATCCGGCCAAAGGTTTTCAGATTGAACAGGAGATTCCACCAGAGGTATGGTCGGCTTGGGAAAAACTTGTCGAACTGGGTTTTACCAAACACCTGATAAAAGAATAAGTGTTTTTTCACTCAATAGGATAGAAAATTCTGAGCTGGAAAAAGATTTTTCTTCCGCTTTGTATTTCCTTCATTTGCGACCTTTGAATTCCACCAGGTATCCGATACTTGCAAGTATCGGATACCTGGCGGGTTTTGCCGGAAAAAAATTCATTTTCAGGAAAACCAAATTTCTCCCTGGTTATTTTTCTTTCTTAAACAGTTGATAAAACCCGGTAGTTGCTGTATCTGCAATGGTTCCGTCTGCTTTCGAATAAATAAAATATGCGTCCAGGAGCGGATTTTTTTCTGCAAACTCAAGTCCTTGCTTCATGCCCATACCCATCAGCGCATGATCATAGCCGTCAGCAGTCATGGCATCGGGTGCGTAAATGGTTACGCTGATCAGTTCATTACTGATGGAACGGCCTGTATGCGGATCGATCAGGTGAGTAATTATTTTTCCATGAGATTCATAATACTTGTGAAAATTCCCGGAGGTGGTAACAGCACCTTTATCTGCAGTAATTATTTTTTTCAGAACTATTTCATCATCTTCAAAATCGGCCGGACTTTCAATTCCGATTTCCATCATCCTGCCGGAAGGTTTTTTCTTTCCTTTCACCCTGATCTCTCCACCAACTTCAACAATATAATTTTCTATACCATGTCTTTCGATCATTGCGGCGATTCTATCCACAGAATAACCCTGCGCAATCCCGTTGAGATCGATTTTTACACAAGGCTTTTTCTTGAGCAACGAATCACGTTTTATATAGATCAGGTCCGCTCCTGTACATTTTAGTATTTCAGGCAATTGAGTTGTGTCAGGTTCTGTTTCAATTCGCTTTGCTCCGAACCCCCAGAAAGCAACAAGAGGCTGTACCGTAATATCTGAAAATCCTTTGCTGTCTTTGGTGATTTCCATCGCACGCGTAACGACAGTCCGCAGCATTTCATCCATTTTAACTCCCCTATCCGATGCATTAAAGCGATTGATCAGCGAGCCATCTTTGTATAATGATAATGATTCATTGAGTGAATCCAGGAGAGCTTCTACCATTGGTTTTGTCACCTGCAAACTATCGACCGCATAAAATTTGATAGCATAAGTTGTACCCTGTGCGTGACCATCGATTTTAAACTCGTGAAGTGTCGCGGAACTATTACAGGAAATTGCAGCAGGCAATAGTAAGCAGATTATAAATGATTTACCTATGGGACGAAGGATCATGGTTGTCTGTTGTTCGTTGTTCGTTTTTCGTTTTTCGTTAGTTGTTACAGAGATGTTGGAAACAGTAGTCCGGTAGAAAATCAGGTGGTCGGTTGAAAAGTCAAATATATGACTAATGGGGCAGCGTCAATCCTGAACAGGGCCGATAAACAAGGTGCTAGACACCGGAAAACGCAAAATCAATTATTTCAGACTGATTCCAATTACATTAGCAGAAGATTACAATAAATATTTTCATTGTCAAATTAAGTCAAATGAAAAAAACCAAATACAAGCAGTTGCTCGATACCGAAAATGAGCATCTGAAAAAATTAAACAATATTGTACTTACAGCTGTACAGGATGAACAACTTCTTACACAAAAGATTTACGAAGGCGAGGAAAAAAAAATCAATTTCGGTGACCGGCTTGCAGATAAAGTTGCAAGCTTCGGTGGCAGCTGGAGGTTCATTTTGTCGTTCGCGGGATTTATGCTCTTATGGATCTCAGCAAATATTTTCCTGCTAAAAAGAGCATATGACCCTTATCCTTTCATTTTACTGAATCTTTTACTGTCCACTATTGCAGCGTTGCAGGCGCCATTCATAATGATGAGCCAGAACCGACGTGAAACAAAAGACCGCGAGAGGGCAATGAACGATTACCAGGTCAATCTGAAAACAGAAATTGAACTTCGCAATCTGCATGAGAAAATGAACCTGCTGATGCAGGAACAAATGCAGACGCTTTTCGAAGTGCAGAAGGTACAGCTGGAAATGATTGAAGAAACGAGGAACATGGTAAAACACAATGCATCGTACATAGATAAAAAGAAAGATCAATAATCAAATTGCTGATCATGGCCAATATTATCACTATTACGTTCAGTCCTGTTATAGATAAAAGCACGTCAATACCTTCATTGATCCCGGAGAAAAAACTCAAATGTTCACAACCGAAACTGGAACCTGGCGGAGGCGGAATTAATGTAAGTCGCGCCATAAAAAAACTGGGCGGTCATTCCCATGCGATATTTCCTGTTGGGGGTTACTCAGGTGAATATTTTTTGAGTCTTGTAAAGGAAGAAGGGCTTGAGTGCCTCACGGTAAAAACGAAAGCTCCCACGCGTGAAAACATGATTGTATATGACGAGGCAACCGGATTGCAATATCGTTTTGGAATGCCGGGATCGCCGCTGGAAGATGCTGAATGGCGGGAGATGATAGCACTTCTTGAGAAGCAAAACGATGTTTCATTTATCGTCGTATCCGGTAGTCTTCCTCCAGGTGTTCCCCAGGATATTACTGCAGCAATTGCGGCGATTGCCAAATCAAAAAATGCAAAACTGATTGTTGACAGTAGTGGTGAAGCGTTGGAAAAAGCAGCAGAATGTGGTGTTTTTCTTTTAAAACCGAATTTGTCTGAGCTCGCTGCACTCGTTGGAAAATCAAATATTGAACTGGAAGAAGTAGATGATGCTGCGCGTGAGCTGATCGATAAAGGAAGTGCTGAGGCTATCGTTGTTTCACTTGGAGCAGCAGGCGCGTTACTCGTTACAAAAGGAAAGGAAAAACAGTTTGTTCCGCCGAGAATTAAAGTGAAAAGTACTGTAGGTGCAGGAGATAGTATGGTGGCGGGAATTATTTATTCACTTTCTAATGGAAAAGATCTTGAATCCGCAGTTTGTTATGGCGTTGCCTGCGGCACTGCAGCAACAATGAATTCCGGAACAGAACTTTTCAAACCGGAGGATGTTAATCGCATTTATAAATATATAGAGCGGGCACCGGTGAAGTGAGGCCGATGAGTGAGGAGGTTCGTGAATAGTTTAAAGTTGAATGTT
This sequence comes from Pollutibacter soli, assembly GCA_029269725.1. Taxonomy (GTDB): domain Bacteria; phylum Bacteroidota; class Bacteroidia; order Chitinophagales; family Chitinophagaceae; genus Pollutibacter; species Pollutibacter soli. The sequence continues at coordinate 114,652 of JARJHS010000003.1, forward strand.
AAAGGTTGAACAGCCACCTTCACCCAATTCTTTAAAGCAGAAATTTTATGCTATGGTCCTAGGTCAAATAACGAACCAGTGCAAAAATCCCGAGACCGATCATTAATATTCCCGGGATCTTCATCAGTGTTGTTTTTCGGCTTTCCAATACCGTTACTACTTTTTTTGCAAGGTAGGCCACCAGTACGAGCAGCGTGAATACACCCGCTGACACGCCAAGGAGATAGGTATGCAATTGAATTGCAGAGTTCAGTTCAATCCAATGCTGACTTTTCAGGTAAGCTGTAACACCGATCCAGTACGGCATCGACAATGGATTCAATACTCCGAGAATAAATCCACGACGAAAACCACTTTCGCTGAAGCGCTGAACGAGAGGGACAGGTTTTGAAACAGAAAGCAGACTCAATGTTCCCAATGTCAGCATAACTATCGCGGCAATCAGCTGAAAGTTTTTTATCACGACAGGATTGGATGTGATCCATTTTTCGAAAACCACTGCAAGCCATGAGTACACATATTCCATGATGGCTGCAGCCAATGCCAGGCGCCAGGCATGTCTTGTTTTATGTTCAAGACCCAGCTGAACCGCAGTCAGATTGATAGTGCCGGGAGTAAGAGAACCTGCAAAACTGAAAAGAAATGAGAAAATGAAATTCAAGATGCAGTCAGGTTTTAGTATAACGTTTAACGTTGAACGTAAAACGCAGAAGCTTTCGCTGCAATGCTATTGACCAATTTTCGGAGATGATGTGGAGCGAGTTCCAGCGTTCAACCTTGAGCGTTAAACGTTAAGCCCTCTCTTAATTCTTCACCACAGGCATTTCCTTCGCCTTCCACTCCTTTATTCCTCCTTCAAGCGAATACACTTCTGTAAAGCCATTTTTTATCATCCATTCAGCTGCTTTACCGCTACGAACACCGGCTAAACAATACACATATACCGGTTTGGTTTTATCGAGCTTTTTGGCTGCTTCCTGGAACTGAGCCTGGTTATTCCAGTCGGCGAGTTTTGCGCCCCTGATAATTCCTTCCTGGTATTCTTCGGGGGTACGCACATCAACAATTTGCACATTCTTTTTCTGCACACCCTCTGCAAATTCCTTTACCCCTACAACTTTTACTGCCTGCGCTTTTGCTGCAACTGAAAAAACAACGAGGAAGCAAATACTGAAAAATGTTTTCATGAGATCATATTTATATGATAAAATTCAGATTAGAATGAACTGCAATTTACGCAGGATTATTCTTCTATAAAGTTAAGATCCCGGCCAAATGTTTCCTTTGTATTTATCGCGGCTATGACTGCAAGCGTCATCAGAATTGCCCCGGTAATCCAGGCGCCGGTGATATAATTGCCGGTCAGGCTACGTAAAAACTGAAACAACAACAGGATAAGTGGCAATGCTCCCCTGACCATATTGGGTATGCTGATCGCCGCACTGGCGCGCAGGTTGGTTCCAAAAAGTTCAGCGCTCCATGTAATATATACTACTGAAAATCCCGTTCCGAAACCAAGCCCGAAACAGATCGCATAAAATGTACTTGCGCTACCTCCCGACTGAAGGAAATAGAGCGTACAGAATACCGTGGTTACTCCATAAAAAATCAACAGCGCCTGTTTCCTGCTTTTCAACAACTGACTGATCAGACCAACAGTCATATCTCCCAATGCTATACCGCAATACTGAAATACAACAGCCCGCGCAGGATCGATGCCCTGTATTCCCAGCATTTTACCAAACTGATCGGAAAACGTAACTAAAACGCCGATCACATACCATGCCGGAATACCAATCAGGATGCATTTGAAATATCTTGTAAACAGTTCCTTTTTTGTAAAAAACATCAGGAAATTTCCCCGGGAGGCATCCGTACTCTTAATCTGTTTATACAATCCACTTTCGCTGAGGGATATTCGTAAAATCAATAACACCAGACCCATACCACCACCAATAAAAAAACAAACGCGCCAGTCGAACAAAGTATTCATAAAAAAAGCAGTCACGGCACCCAGGATCCCAAAGCTGGCGATCATCGCAGAAGCAACTCCTCTTTTTTCTTTTGGTAACAATTCATTCACCAGTGTGATGCCCGCACCAAGTTCGCCCGCCAGTCCAATACCAGCAATGAATCTCAGAAGCACATACTGCGGGATAGTCTGTACAAATCCATTGGCTATATTGGCCAGTGAGTACAAAAGGATCGATCCGAAAAGAACTTTGAGACGGCCTTTTTTATCTCCGAGAATGCCCCAGATGATGCCGCCTAGTACCAAACCCAGCATTTGAGTACTTATAATAAGTTCACCCTTACGAAGGATACCGGCATCGTCAAGGCCAAGTGCAGCAAGACTCGGGCGGCGGATAATGCTGAAAAGCAGGAGATCATAAACATCAACAAAAAAACCAAGTGCACTGACAATTACAGAGATATGGAACAGACCGGGTTTTCTTTGCATAATTCCTTGGCTTACGACAAACATCGATTGATTAAATATAAGTATTTTAGCTACCGTCAAATTTTTTCAACCATTCAGTTCATATGAAAAAAAGTTTTTCCGTTTCCCTTCCGGGAATGAGGCTCGCATTTGTTTTCCTGTCCGCTTTGATCATTTCTTCCTGTGGCAACAATGCCAATGATAACATAGCATCAGCTTCAGACAGTTTAACAGAAGAACAAAAACATCTGCCCGAAAATGCATTAAAGGGTCTGGCATTGTATGATGGACTGGAGATCACGCCGTTCGCTACCGAACCGATGCTGGTCAATCCTACAAATATTGATGTAGATGATAAAGGTCGTGTTTGGGTGCTGGAAGCATACAACTACCGGCCAGCCATAAACGGAAATCCAACGCATACGGAAGGAGATCGTATTGTGATACTACAGGATACCAACGGCGATGGAAAAGCCGATAGTTCAATGGTATTCTACCAGGGACCTGAAATCAATTCACCTCTTGGTATCAGCGTGTTGGGCAACCGGGTAATCGTTTCGCAAAGTCCATACGTCTGGGTTTTTTATGATGATAACAATGATCTGAAAGCCGACAGAAAAGAGATCATGTTCCAGGGCATTGGTGGAGAACAGCATGATCATGGCATGCACAGTTTTGTTTTTGGCCCCGATGGTAAACTTTATTTCAATTTTGGAAATGAAGGGAAGACACTTCTCGATAAAAACGGCAAACCTGTACTCGACCAGGACGGAGAACCGATTGCTCCGCCTAAATACCGCCAGGGTATGGTGTTCCGTGCAGATCCTGATGGATCAAATGTGGAATGTCTCGGAAAAAATTTCAGAAACAATTTTGAAGTCACTGTTGATAGCTATGGAACCCTTTGGCAAAGTGATAATGATGACGATGGCAATAAAGGCGTGCGCATAAATTATGTGATGCCCTATGGCAATTATGGTTACCAGGATGAAATGACAGGTGCGCACTGGAGTGCAAGGCGTACCAATTGGGAAGATAGTATTCCTCAGCGTCACTGGCATCTGAATGATCCGGGCACTATTCCGAATCTTTTGCAGACGGGTGCAGGATCGCCAACAGGAATCATTACTTACGAAGGAAAACTTTTACCAGCTGCATTTCAGAATCAACTCATCCATTGCGACGCTGGTCCGAATGTGGTGAGATCCTATCCGGTAGAAAAAGATGGTGCAGGATATAAAGCAAAGATTGTGAATTTGGTGAAGGGTGAAAATGATCAGTGGTTCCGTCCTGCCGATGTTTGTGTTGCTCCGGATGGTTCGCTGTTCATTGCAGACTGGTATGACCCGGGGGTTGGAGGGCATGCGGCTGGTGATCAGCAACGTGGTAGAATTTACAGAGTTGCTCCGAAAGGGACTGCATATACAGTTCCGGCACAGGATTACAATACCATTCCGGGATTAATTACAGCGTTGCAGAATCCAAATCTCGAAACACGCTTTTTTGCTTTCATCAATCTCAAAGCCAAAGGTGCTGATGCTGTTGCTGAACTTGAAAAATTATGGAAGAGTAGTGCTGAGCCGAGGATGCGCGCAAGAGCATTCTGGGTGCTCGTAAAAATAAAAGGTGGCACAGGTTATATTGACCAGGCCCTTGCAGATCCGAATCCTGATATCCGCATCATGGGTATACGCGCTGCAGCTGAAGAAAAAACAAATCTTATTCCGGTATTAGAAAAAATGGTGAAGGACAGCGATGTTCAGGTTCGTCGTGAATGTGCAATAGCACTGTATCACGTAAAGTCTCCGCAGTCGGCTGCATTGTGGACAACTCTTGCACAGCAATATGATGGCAAAGATCGCTGGTATCTTGAAGCATTGGGCGTTGGGGCAGATCGTCAATGGGATGAGTTTTTCAAAGCATATGAAAAAGCTGTCGGTGATGTTTTAAAAACGCCTGCCGGAAGAGATATCGTTTGGCGAGCGAGAACTGATGTTGCCATTCCATACCTCGCGCAACTGGCCGCAGACAGAACAGTGCCTTTGCAACAACGCCTTCGCTATTTCAGGGCATTTGATTTCAATCCTGGTAAAGCGAAATCTGCATTGCTCTTACAGATGATAGCAAACAATGAAGCCAATGATCCTGAAGTAAACAAGCTGGTATTGAATCACCTGGATGCAAAGACTGTAAAAAATTCTCCGGTCGCAATGAAAGCATTGAAACAGGTAGTACAGTCAGTCAGCGGCACTCCCGAATATATTGATCTTGTACAGAAATATGAATTAAAAGAAGAAAATCCAAAACTGCTGGAACTTGCCATCAGCGATTATACTACACCGGTAGGTCGCGATGCAGCGAGAATATATCTACAACAGGGCAATGTTAACGAGGTTTGGAAAGTGATCAATGGAAAAGATACAGTGCAAAGCAACCATCTGCTGAAATCCATTGGACGTGTAGGTTCGGCGCCCTCGCTGGCCATACTGCAAAAAGTGATAACTACTTCTTCGTATCCCATCGATACCAGGAAAGTTGCAGCCCTGGGCCTTGGCAGAAGCGGAGCCGGTGAAGATGCAGTTATTGCCATGCTGAAATCCAAAAAAGTTCCGGATGAGCTCATTCCTTCTTTGGTCGAAAGTGTGAGTAAATCATGGCGCCGTGCAATCAGAACAGAAGCTGCTTCATTTTTACCAGCATCTGCACAAAAAGAAAAAGCAAAAGTTCCGACACTTGCTGAGTTGAATGCATTGACTGCAAATGTTGCACATGGAAAAGAAGTGTACAAAACTGCCTGCGCTGCCTGTCACCAGGTAAATAATGAAGGAGCCGGTTTCGGTCCGGCCTTAAGTGAAATAGGATCAAAACTACCAAAAGAAGGTTTGCTTGATGCGATAGTTAATCCATCCAAAGGCATCAGTTTTGGTTATGAAGGATGGGAGATAAAAACAAAAGAAGGATCAACTATTCCCGGAATTATTGCCAGCAAAACAGAATCAGATATCACTTTGAAATTCCCTGGCGGAACAACACAGCTGATTAAAAATTCGGATATCGCTTCCCGTAAGCAGATGGAAACATCGATGATGACGGAAGGTTTGTATGAATCTATGAGTACACAGGATTTAGCGGATTTATTGGGATATCTGGAGTCGTTAAAGAAGAAGTAAGTGGTAAGTGGTAAGTAGTAAGTAGGAACAGCCGGCGGATGATTGTGTTAACGACTAATTAAATGCAGGAATAAAAGGAACCATTTCAAAATGTGAAATTTTTCATTCTGATAAATGTTTTCATGTAGAGACAACGCATGTGTTGTCTCTACATTTGTTGGTGTTCCGGGTAGTGTCTTTTCATAGATGGTGCATATCAGGAACACCAACAAATAATTAAAACGCGCAAATCCAAAAGATGATTGATACTACATTCTAATCGCTAATTCTCCTGCCTGCCTACTCCTGCCTTTTGCGATATATTTGTTGGTGTTCAGAATAGCTTATTTTCATAGATCGTTCATGTCAGGAACACCAACAAATAATTCTAAATCTCCTGCCTCCTTACTCCTGCCTTTTGTCTCTTTTTCCTAATTTCCCGTAATGAAAAAATTCTTCCTCTATCTCAATTTCATCGCCCTGATTTTATCCTGTTCCACAACACGTACAAATGCCGCAGAAGAAATCAATACCGATATCTGTATTTATGGGGCTACTTCAGCCGGCGTCATAGCTGCCTATTCAGCAGCGAAGCTGGGGAAGAAAGTTATTTTAATAGATCCCAATTCGCACACGGGAGGGCTAACCTCGGGCGGACTTGGCTATACGGATATAGGAAACAAGTATGCCATCTCAGGATTATCGCTTGATTTTTATCGCAGGCTTGGTAAGCACTATAAAAAATTTGAGCAGTGGATTTTTGAACCACATGTCGCTGAAAATTTATTTAAAGAGTATCTGAATCGTGCAGCGATAAAACCCATGTTTAAAAGCGAACTCACAAAAGTTTCAAAAGAAGGAAACAAAATCAGTTCAGTAACAGTACAACAAAGAAGTGAGGGAGGTAAGAATACAGAGACTGTAATCAATGCGTCTGTCTTTATAGATTGCACATATGAAGGTGATCTGATGGCGATGGCAGGGATCAGTTACTCCGTAGGTCGCGAAGCCAATGTAACTTATAAGGAATCCTACAACGGTGTTCAGCTACTCGACAAACACCAGTTTGCAGATGGCATTGATCCGTTTAAAATCAAAGGAAAACCCGAGTCCGGTTTGCTTTGGGGAATCAGCAATGAACCTGTTGCTCAACAGGGAACTGGTGATAAAAAAGTGCAGGCTTATAATTTTCGCATATGCCTTACGGATAGCCAGGCAAATAGTATTCCTATCACCAGGCCAGACAATTATGACAGCACCAGGTACGAACTCCTGATTCGACTACTGGAGAAAGATCCTGCGACGCCATTCAACAAAATCATGAAACCGGACCTGATGACCAACAGGAAAACAGATATCAACAACAATGGTCCTTTTTCAACAGATATGATCGGAATGAACTATGATTATGCAGAAGGCAACTGGCAGCTGAGAAAAGAAATTCAGAAAGCGCACGAAGATTACAATAAGGGATTTCTGTATTTTATTGGTCATGACCCGAGGATGCCTGAACACTTACGCAAGGAAATGCTACGCTGGGGATATCCGAAAGATGAGTATATAAATAATGGCAACTGGTCACCCCAGATGTATGTACGCGAAGCAAGGCGCATGACAGGTGAATATATTATGACACAGGCCAATTGCGAAGGACGCGAGAAAGTTACCGACGGAGTCGGCATGGCTGCTTACACAATGGATTCACACAATTGCCAGCGTGTCGTCATTGAAAAAAATGGTGTCACTATGGTGAAGAATGAAGGAGATGTTCAGGTTGGTGGATTTCCTCCGTATCCGATTTCTTATCGTTCGATTGTTCCGAAAAAATCGGAATGCAGGAACATATTTGTACCGGTATGTTTATCTGCAACACATATCGCCTATGGCTCAATTCGAATGGAACCGGTATTTATGGTACTGGCACAATCAGCTGCTTATGCTGCAGTAATGGCAATCGATAATAACCAGGATATCCAGGATCTTGATATTGCAAAACTGCAACAACAACTTCGGGAAAACCCCCTCGCGGACAAAAGCACACCGGATATACTTATTGATAATGAAGACTCCCGGGTAAGCGTGAACGGTAACTGGGAAAAAAATACCGATTCGAAAAATGCATATGGTATTTCATCTTACCGGATCAGCAAGTCAGAAGGTGAGGCTTCGATAAAATTCAGTGTAGAAATTCCGGAACGAATGGATTATGATGTATATGTGTACCTGCCAAAGATCAATGGAGCAAGTTCAAAACTCACTGTACATGTCGCCAACGGAATAAAAATAGTTCCCAGGAAAATTAATCTGAAAAACTTCCAGGTTGCGGGTCAGACTTCAGGCGAATGGATTCATGCCGGCACGTATAATTTTAAAGCAGGAAATTATGGATATGTGGAAATTACAAATCGTGATGCAAATGGAATAGTGGTGGCGGATGCGGTGGTGTTGGTACCGAAAAGAAAATAGTTGTTTATACCGGCCGGCCGGATGCAGACCTATTCCATTACGCTGATTTCATATCCTGACTCATTTTATTGAACTCCTTAAATTCCCATGGCGGAATCAACCTCTTTTCGTTTAGGAACGGAGGATTGTGCCCCGTTCCTCGTAACTGAAATAGCAGCAGCTGCACATGCAAATTCCACAGCAGATTCAATACCTCTTCCTTCAGCCAGCGCCACTGCAAGCGCCCCGCTGAAAACATCACCCGCGGCCGTTGTATCCACAGCATCAACTTTTTTTGCTTCCTTCATGGTGAATTTTCCCTTATCACAGATCAAAGCGCCGAGCGATCCTAAAGTGATTACAACAGTTTTTACGCCAAGATCAACAATGGCTTTAGCAGCTCTTTTTGCAGAGTCAATATCAGTCACTTTCATTCCGGCAATTATTCCTGCTTCTGTTTCGTTAGGTGTGAGAATATCGATTTTAGAAAGCCGTTCGTGCGACAGGGCACTCGCAGGTGCGGGATTCAGAATGACCTTTGCATTCCCAGGTGCAGCATAGCCAACAACATACTCCACGGTATCCATCGGAATTTCCAATTGTAACAAAACAATGTCTGCTTGTTCAATTTCTTTCAATGCAAGCGCAATATCTTTTTTTTCCAGGGAAGCATTTGCACCGGGAGCGACTACAATACTATTCTCTCCCGACTTGTCAACAGTGATGAATGCAATACCGGAAGGTATATTTTCATCGAACAGAACATAACCTGTGCCGATGCCTTCATTTGCAAATAATTGTGAAAACTGTTTCCCGAAAAGATCATTACCCAGCTTTGAAACAAAAATCACTTCACCTCCTAACCTTGATACGGCAACTGCCTGGTTGGCCCCTTTGCCGCCGGGGTTCATAAAAAACGAATGAGAAAGAATTGTTTCACCAGGCGCGGGAATATGATCAGTCTTTACAACCATATCCATATTTGAACTACCCACAACTATAATTTTTCCGGATTTCATTTTAGAATTTTTAATGGCGGTATCAATGATTCAAATGTAGTTCATAGTTCATAGTTCATAGTTCATAGGGAAGGTTTCATCGTGATAAATGTCCAGACCAGTCATTCACTCCCCCATTTCGCAGAATACTTCCGGCCTTTCGCAGACAATCGCTTCCGATCATGTCTGACCCGGAATACTTTCGCCTTCACAAGCATAAGTCATGTACTGCATCGAAACAAAAAATCTGGATCACCGGTTTTCATCTGGTCAGCAAGTGCTCAGCAATATCAACCTGAAAATACCATCGGGATCCATCTTCGGATTTTTAGGACCCAACGGCGCCGGTAAGACGACGACACTACGATTGTTATTAGGGCTTCTTAAAAAGCAATCAGGAAAGATTGAATTTTTCGGGGAAGATTTCGAAAAGCAGCGAATACCGATACTGAAGAAAACAGGATCGCTTATTGAATCGCCATCTTTCTATGGGCAGCTTACCGCGGCAGAAAATCTCGAAATCCTTCAGCGGGTCTACTGTATTCCTAAAAAAAGAATCAATGAAGCGTTGCAGATTGTTGGTCTTGCAGACACCGGAAACAAAAAGTCATCGCGATTCTCTTTGGGCATGAAACAACGGTTGAGTATTGCCATGGCCATACTACACAATCCAGATATACTCATCCTCGATGAACCAACGAATGGTCTTGATCCGAATGGGATCATCGAAATACGCGCCTTGCTGAAAAGTTTGAACGAAGACCACAAAATGACCATTCTCATTTCCAGCCATCTGCTTTCTGAAATTGAAAAACTCGTGACCCACACAGGCATCATTCATAAAGGCAAACTCATTTTCCAGGGCACATTGAATCAGCTTCAGCAAAAACAGGAAAGAAACTCTATCACATCATTTGAAACGGATGACAATGAAAAAGCATTCCACATCCTTCAACAAAACAAATTTGAGATTTCCTCAAAAAATGGAAAGATCAACCTGTCAATTCAGGACAAAACCGCAATTGCAGGCATTAACAGAATCTTAGTTGAAAATAAAATCGATGTGTACCAAATCCATTCTTCAAATTCCGATCTCGAATCCATATTCATGGAAATGGTGAGTAAATAACAAACAACCTATTAAAATAGTAACATGGAACTTATCCGTTGCATACAGGCCGAGTGGTTGAAACGCAGGCACAGCCTTGCTTCATGGCTGGTAATCGTGGGAGGATTCTTTACGTCTGTCATCCTTATCATTGCAAAGCTTGTTCATTACGACAAACTCGCTGAAGCCAACAAACAACCCGGGTTCTGGAGACAACACTGGCTGAACTCCTGGGAATCGATGGCTATCCTGCTATTGCCACTGGGGATCATCCTGGCTGTTAGCCTGATCACGCAACTTGAATTCCGGAACAATTGCTGGAAACAGTGGCACACAACACCACAACATTTTACCACCATGTACTTTTCAAAATTGCTGGTATTAATCTTTATGTTACTTCAGCTCTTCTTCTTTTTAAACATCGGCATTTATCTGTCTGCGGTATTGCCGGGACTATTTGTGAAAGGTACTTCCTACCCTGCCGCGGAAATTCCTTTCTCTCTTTTTGCGAAACAAAACCTGATCTTTTTTATCACCAGCCTTCCCGTTGTTTCGCTTCAATTCCTTGCCGGCTTACAATTTAAAAATTTTATGGTTTCACTGGGTTGCGGAATTACGCTCTGGATTGCTTCCATTGCATTACTAACATGGAAATACAGTTACATCCTACCTTACAGCTATTCAAGCCTCTACTTCTTTAATATTGCAGGGAGATTTAAACACCAGATCAATTTCAGTTATTGGTCACTGGGATGGTTTTTCCTTTTTACAGTCGCCGGATATATTTTGTACATTACCAAAAAAGAAAAAGGCTGATCAACATCAGTGCAGAAAGAATGAGTCGATTGTTTATTATCATATTGCATATCCTCTATTGGTTTCTATTTCTGTCGTTGCTTCTTTTGTTTTACACATTCCTGGTACTGATTCCTGGTTTTGAGAAAATGTCGACAAACAAAACCGGATCGTTTGTATTCTGGATTAAACTGATGACCGGATTTGCAGTTATCCCCGCGTTGATCTCGTTTTATACTTTTTACACTGTGCTGTTCACGGGATTGCTCAGCAAACGAAAATTTGTACTCTTTTGTATCGCGGGAATTGCTGTTTCACTACTGGCTGCTATCATTGGAGCACTTGCGGAATCAACAGAATTTCTATTTGGTAAAAATTATTTATTTAATGATGACTATCGATCTGCAATAATAATCATTGCTGTGATGGCTTTCGGTGCGTTTATCAATGGAGTGATTGGTGCAATCATCCGTGGATTTATTACGTGGTACAATGAGATCAGATACAAAGAAGAATTGCAGAGTAAAAATCACCAGATGGAACTTGAGCTGATCAAAGCGCAGGTGAATCCGCACTTTCTTTTCAATACACTAAATAACATAGATGTACTAATAGAACAGGATGCTGAAAAAGCATCGGATTACCTTCGGAAATTATCCGAAATACTCAGGTTCATGCTGTACGAATCCAAGTCGCAGAAAATATCTGCCAGCCGGGAAATTGAATACATCGAAAAATACCTCGCCCTACAGCAGTTGCGAAATTCAAACCCGGCTTTTGTGGATTTTAAAATTGAAGGAAACCCCGCGGAACACGTTACAGAGCCAATGATTTTTATTCCATTTATTGAAAATGCCTTTAAACATGCCAACAATAAAAACATGGTGCATGGTATAAGGATCCATTTTGATTTCAGCGGAACGGACACCAGGTTTCTATGTACAAATGCATATCAGCAGGAGGCTGAAAAAATGTTCCCGGGAGGTTTGGGAAATCCGTTAATCCGGAAAAGACTGAAACTGTTATATCCTGATTCTCATCAATTGACCACCAGTGAAGATGGCGAAATGTATATTATTGAATTAATCATTAACGATACCTATGACCTGCGCGATTATTGAGGACGAACCGTTGGCAAGGGAACGCCTGAAAAATTATATCTCTAAAACGAGTGATTTGAAACTATCATTTATTGCAGAGAATGGTATCGAGGCAACTCAGCTGTTACGTAAGCATTCTGTAGATATTATTTTCCTCGATATCCACATGCCTGGCATTTCAGGCATCGCTTTATTGGAAAAAGGAATTACAACCGCTGCCGTTGTCATCACGACCGCGCATCATGAATTTGCAGTGAAAGGATTTGAACTGGATGTAACAGACTATTTATTGAAACCTTTCGGCTATGATCGTTTTTTGCAGGCGGTGGAAAAAGCGAAATATCCCAGGTTACCAAAGGACCAGCATTTTTTTGTAAAAACGGAATATCGCCTGGAAAAAATTCTTTACAGCGATTTGCTATATATTGAAGGAATGCGTGATTATAGAAAGCTGCATACCAAAACAAAAACGATCATGACGTTGCAGACCTTCCGCGATTTTGAATATGAAATTCCTGCATCAAAGGTTTGCAGGGTTCATAAATCGTTTATGGTGTCAATAGAAAATATCAGCTCCTTCAGCAAGAGTGAAATTATAATCAACAAAGTTTCTATTCCCGTATCAGAAACATACCGGGAAAACTTTTTTAAAAACCTGGGCAGGAAATTCTGAAAAAGAAACAGAGGAGAATCATCGAAGTAAACCATACTCAATTCGTAGTTCAATTCAGGCCTTCCTCCATAACAAAAAGTGCGTGGTTTCATACCCACGCACTTTTTACATGCTCTTTTTGTATTTAAGTCAGATAAGCAAACTTCATACAGTAATTAAGAGTTTTGATTTCTGAATACATATCGGATGCAACAGAACTCTTTAATCTCTTCTTTTTTTTCCGATCAGCAGGACCCTTAATTTTTTGCAGTTTCTTTAGGCTGATCCATTTTGCTGTTATCTGGTGAAATCACCACTTTAATAGCGTCTTTCTGTGAGCCCGAGCTCTTGGTTTTAGTATCTTTTTTCAAAGTTACGCTTACTTCTTCAACACCTTCAGTCAGCAATGTTTTTGCTACATTGGCAGCGCGCTGTGAACGAACAGCCATTGAAGCACCGGTGCTTTTACGTGGTTTTGCCTTGTTTGATACAGTTCTTCCGCCTTCAGAAGTATAGCGTTTTTTAGCCGCATAACTCTTGCCGGATTTTTTCGCAGCAGTAGATTTTTTTGCTGTGCCGGTTGAAGATGAAGCAGTAGCATCATGGTTTGCATTTGCATCAGCACTTACATTGCTGTTGTTCGCTGATGAATTGTTATCCATTGATGCATCAGAAGACTCAGGCATTCCAACTGTAGCAGGCATTACACCAACCTTATAGTCAGCCTGCGATTTTACTGTGCTGGCAATTTGTTTAACGACTTTTTTACCATTGGAGTTCAGTGTAGTTGAACCACCGGAGAAAAATTTCTTTTCATCCAAAGAAACAGAAACAGTTCCGTTAGTGTGTTCAATGTCTGCTGAAGTTAAACCTGCTCCGGAAAGATCGGTAGCCAATGTCTGTTGCATCTGGGTACCTGCTTCCTGGCGTGCTGTGAAATATGCCTGGTAGTCCATATTAGGCTTCTGCTGGCTAATATAATTGTTCAGGCTGTCCAGTGAAGTTTTCATGCTGGAATTCGTTGTTTCCAGGCTCGATACTTTCTGCTGCAGATTTGAAGATTCAGTGGCTAATCGTGCGCTGTCGCTTCTTAATGTTTCAACTGTCGCTCTTGATGTCGCTAACTCACTCTGAGATGTCTTGTATTTTTTACTCGATACGCAACTGGGTAGTACAAAGGCTAAAGAGAGTCCGGCAACCAGTGTGGTTGTGAATAGTCTTTTCATGGTAGTTTTTTTATTGTTCATGTTTTATACCTAAATCATTCTTAAAAAGTATACCAAACCCCGCGCCACTTCTGTTATTTAATTATGATCTCAGAGAAATATTTTTTGTGTAGAAATTTATAACCAAAGTTTTTATCACACTTCACATAATTGCTAAATCGAAAAAGAAGTACTTTGAAAGATATTCCGGAAGGTTGAAAAGAGCTATCAGAAACAAACGATGTAGAAATAATTCCTGCGACCGATTTTATTTCCGGAAGTCTTCAGGCGAAAAAAATCTGGCACGAAAATTTCAGTGTAATTGGTAATTAAGTTTCTTGAATAGAGGTGGTTCTGAAAAGGATCTGAGAACACACTCTTAATACCTGATCTGGGTAATGCCAGCGTAGGAAAAGAAAAGAAACTACGGAGGCTCCGGCACAACAACCGGAGTCTTTTTTTATCACTGATTCTCCCATCTATCCAGTCGTTGATAACCCTGGAAAAATGCCTCTTATAAGAAACCTCACCAATATTGTCCCGGAATCACCGGGACTAATATTTTCAGCTAATCAACTTTAATTATGGCATCTTCAAATACCGGATGTCCCGTGCAGGTAAGTACCAGTCCTTTTAATAAATCTGCATCCGTCAACACCTCGTTATTGCTGTGCCATATTCCACCCTTAATGCAATGTGCAACACAATTTCCGCATCGACCAGTTTCGCAACTGTAAGGTAATACGATTCCTTCCTTTCGCGCAGCTTTCAAAATTGAATCGGGGAAATGGACAGGTACCCTATACCGTGAGTTCGACCTGATGATCTCCACAATATGACTATTTTTATCCGGTGGCTCAGGTGTGACAGATGACGGTAGAGGAATTACAAAATTTTCTTTACGTATCTGGTCAGCAGGAATTCCCTGCTCCTGCAAAATCGTTGTTATTCGGAACATGTAAGATTCCGGCCCGCAGATGTAAAACAGGTTGCTTTCTGCAGGTTCTTCTAACCCGTGCCTTAACAATTTTAATAACTGTTCCCGGTTCAATCTCGATCCGCTGATATCCGCGGCATCACTGAAAAATAATACGAGTTCTACCTGGGGAAAATCTGAATCCAGCGTAAGCAACTCCGAATGAAAAGCTGTTGAACCCAATGACCTGTTGCTGTATAACAATTTTATTTTTGTTTCAGGAAAGCGCAGCAAAGCAGCCCTTATAAGTGAATATATGGGTGTAATGCCGCTTCCCGCGGCAAAGAAAACAAGCTGGTTTATCTTACTTTCTTCGGGAGGCAATACAAACATGCCGGCAGCCCCGATTGTCAGGAGCTGATCACCGGCCGCTGTGTGATCAACCAATATCCGCGATACAATTCCATTGGGTTTTCTCTTTACACCGATCGTCAGCATTTCATCAATGCCAGGTACTGATACGATCGAATACGACCTTCTTATTTCTGCATGTTCATCTTTGAAAACAAGTGTAAGGTACTGACCGGGATGATATTTAATGTGATGGTTCTTCTCAAAACTTACCAGGCAGAAATCCGGTAACAGGTGCCGGACGCCATGTACGGTGAGAGAAATATAATCTGATCCGGGTTTCAATGTTAAGTCTGATTCAGCAGCAATACTAAATCATCCCGGTCAAAAATAAAACAGCCCCGGTTGATGGGAGCTGCCCTGACAGATATCTTACGCTAAAATGAAACTTTTAATCCTTCACGAAAGACTTCTGAATATTCATACATGGTACTTCGCACCTTCCTCAGATTCCCATCGCAGATCTCAGTTCCTTTCCGTTTTCATCGAAGTAGATGTACTTCTTCTCGATACCTCGCTTCGCTTCAATCCGGTAACCTTTTTCATTATACTTATTTTCCACCCAGGCGCTGGACAGATATTCCCAGTCAGCGATCCTGCTCTTTTCATAAGAGGCGAGTACGGCTTTCGGCAGATCTTCCTTATCAATGAATTTCTCAGTATAATGCCAGCTGCCGTTCACATAATAATGAGTCTTGTAAGTTTCGTTATCGATGGTAAACTTAACTGTGTACCTGGCAACATTGTTTGTCCATTCCACATCTGTGGCATCAGGATAGCGGCTTTCAAAATCTGTCCTGGATTTTTCAGGAATATTTACGATCTGTGCGTTGGTAATTGCCGGTACACCAGCTGCAATGAACGCCAACACCAGGATACGAAAGAAATAGCTTTTCATGAATTTATTTTTGAATGGGTTTATAAGTAAGCAAATGATTTGCCGGAACTAACAAAGAAACATAACCGAAATCAAATAATTTCTTAAAATAAATAAGAGAAAATGTTAAATGTGGTGATATGCAAATAATTACTGAAGTGAATTTATATAGTCAATTGCTCTCTCCAGGTCTTCAGGTGCATCGATCTCTACTCCATCATAATGGGTCGGAACCATTTTCAATGGGATGCCATGCTCGAGATAACGGAGGCATTCAATTTTTTCCGCCTGTTCCAGCGGAGTCATTTCCCAGGTAGTAAACTCCAGTAATATCTCTTTCCGATAGGCGTACACGCCGATATGTTTGAAATGTTTCGCGGCCACATTTTTATCGCGCACGTATGGAATCGGCTCTCTTGAAAACAGGAGTGAATTACTATTGAGGTCAACCACCACCTTTACATAGTTGGGATCATCGATGAATTGCTGCTCGTAGATTTCCATCATCAGCGAAGCCACTTTTATTTCTCTGGCATGATCATTTTTGAAAACAGCTATAAGATCACTCAATGATTTCTTTCCGATAAACGGAGCGTCCCCCTGCACGTTGATCACTACATCAACGTCCATATCCCGAACTGCTTCTGCTATCCGATCGCTTCCGCTTTCATGTTCTTTTTTGCTGATGATGGCTTTCCCTCCGTGGCTCACAATTTCATTATAAATTTCTTCACCATCACATACCACAAAAACATCATCAAACAAACCGGTATCAACAGCGGCATCGTAAGTCATTCTGATAACGGACTTACCATGAATTTTTGTCAACAGTTTGCCTGGAAAACGGCTGGACGCCATGCGCCCGGGTATCATAGCAATAATTTTCATAAGCCTTGATGAGTTGTCGCCTTTAAAACCTGTGCAAGATGAATAGAATTTCTCAAAGAAATAAATATGCCTTCAGATATAAAAAAAGCTTTTGTAAAAAACGGTATACAATCTAAGAAAAGATCATAGAAATCAAACCGGTGAGAATAAGAATCAAACCGGTTATTATTCCAGCATTGTGTTCAAGTTTATGCCAATTGTATTTCACCATATTCTTATATGCTAAATGCACCCAGATCAGCATGCCTGCAATCGTCACTACGGCATATATAGCCGCGATCAGCATCACCTGGACACGACCCAATGTACCCGCCAGTAAAAAATAAGGTTCGATTTCCATACACGGTGAAAGAAACATGGCGATCACCAGCGAAAAAATTATTCCGCTTTTGGTTCGCTGCCTGATATCCTGCTCGTGTACATGAAAATGATGATGGCGATAATGCTGGATGATAAAATAAAGGCCGAGTAATACCAGTAAAGAGGGAGCAATGACTTTCGAAAAACGACTGATACTGATACTGAGCTCAGCACCAATAATGCCCAAGAAGATTCCAATGATAATCGTACTGAGCACATGTGCAAGGCCGGAGATCAGCGTGACCTGCAATATATCTCCCCGTGACCACTTCTCTTTTCTTCCGATGGCCAATACAGGCAACCAATGGTTAGGAATTAAAGAATGCAACAAACTGATGAGTAAACTTCCGATCCAGATTGAATTCATAACATTCTGCCCACTCTTTTTTGTACTGCAGGTACTTTAATCCATGTTGCTTTTCAAGAAACACTTATTCCAGTCGGATCTGTACCTGAATTGTAAAATAAGTGAGAACGGCAATGGTAAAAGTAAAGAGATTAGGCAGGATAAGAAAAATTACCCGGACTGTGATGATCATATCCAGGAAAACCGGGTTCCGGCTCACATGGAAAGATGACTTTTGTGACCAGCTTTTTCTTGTTTTTTTTCATCAATTCCACTGCGAAGGGATCTGCTCATTTGTATCTCTGCAATCAATATCCAGTAGAAAGCAATATTAATCAGTACCAGACCCGCAATCACGGCCCGGAACTTCTCAGGAAAGCCTACCGGAACAAGATAACCATGTTGAACATCTGTAAAGCTTGCAAACAAAATAATTGCAGTGAGTGAAATTATAAGAAGCTTCATCACAGAACCCAGGTAGTCGTGTGTGTTATCAGATGTCGGGGTAATGGAATTTTGTTAGTAAGTATGAAGGCCGATTTACGACTGACGTATTGTATAAACCATCCGTAAATATGCTCTTCATAAAATTAAAGCTTTCAGATGAAATTAGTTTCCGCCGAACTTCTTAAGCAGGTCATTGGCAAGATTATCAAGCACGTATCTGTGTTCCTGTTCAATAGCCATTTTTTCCAGGAATTCCCAGTAAAATTCCGGAGAGAGTACAGACGAATAAGTAGTCAATCTTGTGAGTTTACAGCTATCGTTATTCACAGCTTCAAAATAATAGTCAGCCTCTTTAAATCGGATCCACGTGAGGCCTATTTGTGTATCATCAATCACACTCATTCTTAAAATTTCTCCCCTTTTAAATTCTGTAATCTTTTCCGTGATAGCGCCGGAATTAAAATGACATGTTCTTAATCCGCCGATTTCTTCTTTCTCCAATGTACATTTTTCAGGTACAGGTAAACCAATCTTCATTAGAAAAGATTTTTCGGCAACCAGCGTGTCAATTGATTTCAGCATATCGTATACTATCTCTGGAGGAAATCCGTAAATCCTGGTTGTTCTGACTTCTTCATTTCGGGGATGATTCAAAAAAAGAAATTTCTCGATCGGCGCGCCCAACAACACAAACAGTAGCGGAATTAAGGATGCGTTAAGATTCTCCTGCGATTTAGAAATTCTTTTTCTTGTCAGGATTTTGCTGGCAAATGTTCCGAGCCAAACCAGCGGAATTACAATTGGTGTTGCCATAAGCACACAAATCAGTCCTTCCAAGGCACTCGCAATTAACAGACCAAGAAATATCAGGATGCCAACTAAAAAGCCCAGAGCAGCCCACTTTTGTTTTTCCATTTTACCGATAACCAATCCCAGAGTAAAAGGTAGCAGAACAAACAGAATCAATCCATAGTCGGCCAGACCCAGCTTAAGGAATAAAAATCCTACGCCCAAATAAACCAGTGTGAGAATAATCGTCCAGCGAAAACTTCTGTGCCTGATAATTTCAAAAAATTGATTCATATGCAAATATCAATATCGAGATGGTTCCAAAATAGTATTTTTAGACTGATTCATCTTTGAATGGCGCGACATCACGATCATTAATTAAAGACACGAACTCTCAACGATCCTTAACTTTAGGATAAATTCGAATTCTTAACGCTAAAATATACTATATGCAATACCGGCAATTGGGAAATACAGGGGTTCAGCTTTCGGCTATAGGTTTGGGTTGTATGGGTATGAACCATGCTTATGGTCAGCCGGATGATGCCGAATCCATTGCCACACTTGAGCGATCCATTGAACTAGGTATCAATTTCTGGGACACAGCAGATATCTATGCAAACGGAAAAAACGAAGAGCTGGTTGCAAAAGTTTTAAAACCGAATCGCTCAAAAATATTTATAGCAACCAAATTCGGATTTGTGCCGAATACAGATGCAAAACTTACGGGTGTTGACGGATCTCCGGCTTATATAAAAGTTGCAGTGGAAAGAAGCTTGCGCAGATTGAATACCGATGTGATTGATTTGTACTACGCGCATCGAATTGATCCGGCAGTTCCGGTGGAGGAAACTGTCGGCGCAATGGCTGACCTGGTGAAAGAAGGAAAAATTAGATTTCTTGGTCTTTCAGAAGCTTCGGCAGCAAGTCTCGAACGTGCCTGCAAAGTTCACCAGGTACACGCTTTACAGAGTGAGTATTCATTACTCAGCCGCGATATCGAAGCAACTGTCCTTCCCGCCTGCAGAAAATTGAATGTCAGTTTTGTGCCGTTTAGTCCTCTGGCAAGAGGTTTGGTGACAAATACCATTGATACCAGCTTACTGATGCCAAATGATTTTCGTCGTTCGTTACCAAGGTACCAGGGAGCGCATGCTGAAAATAATCAGCATCTCGCAAAAGCATTTGCAGCAATTGCAAATCAGAAAAACTGTACACCCGCACAACTCGCTCTAGCCTGGGTTTTACAACAGGGAGAAGATATCATTCCTATTCCTGGAACAAAGCGCAGAAAATACCTGGAAGAAAATGTTGTAGCTGTTGATATTAAAGTTTCACCGGAAGAAGAAAAAGCGATCGAGACAGTGCTTAAACAATTTCCGAATACCGGGGAAAGGTATACGGCGGAGATGATGAAGATGGTGGATCAGTAAGTTTAAGTAGTAAGTAGTAAGCAGGAGTTGGGAGGCAGGAGGTGATAGATTTTAGGGACAAGCATGAAAATGAGAGAACAGAAACAGAAACTGCGAAAGAAATCAGAAACAGGACGAATGAATTTGTCGTTGTTTAAACCGTAGATACGCCATGCATGGCGTATTTTGAGTTTTAAACGGGTGGTGCTGTCATCAGTTTTCGGGATAGGCTAATGCCCTGAATCAAATTCCTGTTTTTTCCGGGCTGAAGTGCGGGCTATTGAATTCAGGAGAAACTTCACAGTATCTTAAAACGCCAATAAATTTTTTGACTTTTGACTACTGCCTATTGCTTCTTTTCCTTCACCGCTCCGACGGTTCCATTATAAGAAATAGGTTGCCGTTGGTTACTTTGCACCCGCAGGTAGGCGCTGCCGTTATCATATACTGTAAGCTGCATTGTCTGTACTGTATTGACATCCTTCGGCCTGATCTCAATATCCCATCCGCCTTTTTTGCGATCAGTGATTTTATAATCATAGGACGTTGAAATAAAACTCACGCCCGTAGCAGCAGGATCCATCGGAGCTGAATATGCCCGTCCTGCATACGGAAGATCTGAGTTCAATGTATCCGGTTTAACAATCAACGAATAATAAGATGTCAGCTGTCGCATTCTTCCGCTGGTTGGCGTCATCGATTGCGCGATAAACTCAAACTTTTTTGCGTCAATCATTTGTTTTACTTCACTGGTTTTTTCGGCTTTATCCTGAGCAAAAGACTCATCTGAAAAACAGCAGAAAACCAGCATCAGAATCATTGAATTCGTAAAAATGTTTTTCATTATTTATATGATTTGAAAGAATATATTTTATTTCAACGCCAGGTTTTTACCTGATGGTAAATCTTTCACGCATCGGAACCCGACGTGATTGCTTGCCGAACGTGGTTCACCTTTTCCGCGTGTACCCACCATATACCTGGTACAGTATTGATCAGTACACAAAAACGATCCGCCCCGCTGAACTTTTTTTGCAACGCCCGGCTCTGATGGATCAAAAGAGTCATTTGGACCATGAGGATTTTTTGCAAGACCTTCATTGGCTAATTTGGTGTAATAATCAGGACGATACCAGTCTGCGCACCACTCCCAGACATTGCCTGCTATATCATACAGGCCGTAACCGTTCGCAGGGAATTTTTTCACAGGTGCAATTCCTATATAACCATCCAGACCAATATCTTTTACCGGAAATTCACCTTCATAAATATTCGCCATCCATCGGTTTTCCGGTTTCATCAGGTTACCCCATGCATACAGTGTACCGGTGGCCCCTCCTCGGGCTGCAAATTCCCATTCGGCTTCTGTCGGCAAACGTTTTCCCGCCCATTTCGCATAAGCCATCGCATCTTCCCAGGCGATATGTACCACGGGAAAACTATCCATGCCGCGGATATTGCTGTTGGGGCCCGACGGATGCATCCAGCTGGCACCATGGATATAATTCCACCATTGAAAATGATCGTCAAGCGTTACTTTACTGGATGGTGGTGAGAATACCACAGAACCGGCAACCAGGTTTTCTATTGGTGCAGTAGGAAACTCTTCTTTCGTTGGTGTTATTTCTGCCACTGTTTTATATCCTGTCGCCTTTACAAAGGCTGCAAATTCGGCGTTAGTGACTTCAGTGGCATCCATCAGGAACGGATTCACATACACCCGGTGTACAGGCCGCGCATCGTTCATGTTTTCCTTTCCACCATCGAGCATTCCAACGGGGTTAATTCCGCCCATGCTGAACTCTCCACCGGGAATAAAGACCATTCCTGCTGGAATATTCATTGGCACAGCCACCTTCGCCAGAACAGTTTCCCGGAAATCACGTCCACCACCTTTTTCATACAGCAGGCTGTCCACAATTGGTACTCCCATTTTTGTACAGGAGATGGCGGCATCTACTCTCTGGGATGTAATGTCGGCCGCTGGCAGCTGTTTTTCGTTTTCATTATTGCAGGAGGCGATGATGCCTAGCAGACATATAGCGACATAATTATGGAATATTCCTTTGCTCATACGACCGATAATAAATGCTAAAGTTAGGATTTCCGGTATTGCAAATAATTCATAGTTGTTGGGCGCAGAATTAATGAGTGTGATAGCTTTTTTTACGCCTGCGGCGGCACAAACAGCCTTAACGCGGAGGATGCGGAGAAATTCACCCGGAGTGTGCGGAGGAAAGTCCTGCAATCAATTATTAAACAGAGGCAATACTATCCGCGCAAGTCAGAGCTGATCTGCCGGAGAAATTTTCCAAAAACATACCCTTCGATCGTCGCATTTCACGCAGCTTTGCAAGGCATAATCAGATTTGAACAGACCCCTGTCCGGTTAATTTTTCTCCGCATCCTCCGCGTTATAGCAGTTCCCCGGACCGAAGGCTTTTTAATAGAAAATGTCGTTCACTTCGGCCTTCGTACTTCATCTCCTATCTTTGAAAATCCAATTACTTACTATGGCCTATGCTTCGCTGAGAGAATGCCTTGATGACCTGGAGAAAAATAAACTGCTTGTTCGTATCAAAGAGGAAGTCGATCCTCACCTGGAAATGGCCGCAATTCACTTGCGCGTGTATGCAGCGGGCGGCCCGGCATTGCTGTTTGAAAAGGTAAAAGGAAGCAGGTTCGCAGCTGCATCGAATATTTTTGGCACGTTGGATCGCAGCCGTTATATTTTCAGGGATACGATCGACAAAATTAAGGAAATTATTTCCTTAAGAAAAGATCCGCTGTCTGCCATAAAACACCCGATTAAAAACAGCGGAGCTGCCTTCGCAGCTTTGAAAGCATTGCCATTAAAAAATCCTTCGTCAAAACCGGTAATGTACCAACAGGTCCGCATAACCGATCTTCCGCTTGTACAACACTGGCCCAAAGATGGAGGTGCTTTTATCACGCTTCCGCAGGTGTATACGGAAGATATTTCCAATACCGGCATCCAGCATTCTAATCTGGGTATGTACCGGATCCAAATGACCGGCAACGAGTATCAAACGAATGAGGAGCTCGGTCTTCATTACCAGATACACAGGGGCATCGGCGTACACCAGGCAAAAGCAAATGCACTTGGTCAGCCGCTGAAAGTGAGCATTTTCGTTGGCGGCCCACCGGCTCATACAGTAGCGGCGGTAATGCCTTTGCCCGAAGGACTTTCGGAACTGAGCTTTGCAGGTCTTCTCGGTGGACGACGTTTCCGATACACTTACGATGATGGATTTTGTGTGAGCACGGACGCTGATTTTGTGATTACCGGTGAAGTATACCCGAATTCAAATAAACCTGAAGGTCCTTTCGGGGATCACCTGGGATATTACAGTCTGCAACATTCTTTTCCAGTAATGAAAGTGCATAAAGTTTATGCAGGAAAAGATGCCATCTGGCCTTTCACTGTTGTAGGAAGACCACCACAGGAAGACACCAGTTTTGGTGCGCTTATCCATGAACTCACCGGCGAAGCCATTTCGCAGGAAATTCCCGGGTTAAAAGAAGTGCATGCTGTGGATGCCGCCGGCGTACATCCTTTGCTGCTCGCCGTGGGAAGCGAAAGATATACACCTTATCAGCAAACGAAACAACCTGCCGAATTGCTGACCATTGCTAACCGGATATTAGGTACGGGGCAGTTAAGTCTCGCGAAATTTCTTTTTATTGCCGCAGCTGATCAACCCGGACTAACAGCCTATAATATCCGGGAGTTTTTTGATTACGTATTGAGACGAGTTCATCTCCAACGAGATTTTCATTTTTATACCCAAACTACCATTGATACGCTGGATTATTCAGGCACAGGGCTTAACACAGGGAGCAAGGTGGTAATAGCTGCATATGGTGATCCGCTAAGAGATCTTTGTACCGAAACTCCTGCAGAACTTGGTGAGTACAGCTTTTTCGGAAAGATGCGGTTAGTCATGCCCGGTATTGTTGCATTTGAAAGTTCAGCATACACTTCCCCTACGCAGACACAGGCAGACATCAGTGCAATCACCGTTGCATTAACCTACCGCGTTCCTCAACTGCGGAATTTACCTTTGATGATCTGGGTAGATGATGCGGATTTCACCGCCGCAAATCTTAATAATTTTCTTTGGGTAGCATTTACCAGAAGCAATCCTTCACACGATATTCACGGTATCGATGCATTCGTCGAAAACAAACATTGGGGTTCCAACGGCCCGGTCATTATCGATGCGCGAATCAAGCCCCATCACGCACCACCGCTTGAAAAAGATCCGGCAACAGAAGAACGTATTGAGAAAATTTTTGGTAAAAGAGGAAGCTTGTCCGGAATTGGATAAGCATTCAACCTCAGGTTCAACGTTAAACGTTATACGTTGAACGTTACTCACTTCTGTATAATCACCCCTTCATAATCATTCAAATTCGCCAAGATAAAATTGACGCGACCTTGTTGGTAGGTGAAGGCAACTGGCTTCTTATTGCTTAATAATTTGACCGATGATGGTTTAAATTCAGACTGAATACTGAATCGCTGATTGTATACCGGCAATGGATCGAAATAGGTGTTACCACTGAATCCAGTCAGGTTGATACAATGAAGGATCATTCCCTCTGATCCGGCATTTTTAAAATTTGATGGAATATTTCTGCGGTAATTTTTCAATACCAATTCTACTCTTGCTGGCGCAGAACTGATAATCTGATCATCCATCTGCGGATACAGGATCTCAACAAGATCAAGGAACAAATTCTTGTATTGCTCATAACCTGTTTGAAAATAGGCGCGGCCAATGTTGGATGGAAACAACATGGCTCCGGCCTTCGGATATTTTTTCAAACCTACTGCATGAAATCCCATCGGCTCGTGACCCCCGGTAATTTCCGGCGGGCCGGGCCTTCCTTTACTCATCAACGAAAGATAACGTTCATCCATCAACGAAAAATCATACAGTCCCAACCGATACTTCCAGGAAATTAGTTGCTGCTGTTTTAACCTGTCAAAAATTTTGTGGTCATCGACCTGGATATAATTACCCGTTCCATCAAGATCTCCATTAACAACCGAAGCAGAAAACAATTCACTCATTCCTTTCTGATCATCAGAAAGTGTACTATTTGTTGCAAGGATATTTACCCCTTCCTGTGCTGACCGTTTCAAAATCTGAACAGCCGTTGAGTTCAGCGCGGTGATATCCGGGAGAATGATCAGCTTATAATTTTTTAAAACATCAGCACGGTTAATAATCTCTTTCTGCTCAATAATATCATATTGAATATGTGCTTCCTTCAACATGAGCTGAATCCCGCGATACTCCTGCGCAGGCAAACCGGAAGGCCATGAACCAGGCGCAATTACCAGGATTTTTGACACCGAAGAATAGTTGCCATACCATTCTTCATTTTTTTTATGATGCGTGTATATCTTCTTAATGACATCATAATTTCTTTCGTCTTCATATTCTCTTAAATCCCCCATGAGGCTAAGATCGAGGCCAGAGCCACCTGCGATATTTTCATAAAAACGAATAGCAACTTCACCTGGTTCCACTGCGACAAACCGCGATTGAAATGATATCTGTTGAATAGAAGCGTTACTGATCACATGATCAGGATAAGAGCCGATGGCATTGGCAACATTATCAGAAGCGCCGTACGGCCAGTAAGGCAGCGTGGATGACGCCTGCGACTCATGCCGGATGATATCGACGAACTGGTCCGTGTATGTACAAATGGCAATCTGGCTGTTTTTTGCCTTGACAAGCTGGTATAATCTTTCCGACCACCGTTTACCAGTAACCGCTTTGAAGTCAAGATATTTGAGGTACACAGAATCTTTCCGATCCTCCACTTTTGGAAGCTCCCAGCCGCCTGTAAATTCCGCGAAGGCCCTTTTATCAGCTTCATTCTGATCGATGCCATAATATTTTCCTTCGTAGGCATTGTTAACGAGATATCCCGGCATGTTCAGAAAAATTCCATCCACAGGATAACTTTCCAGCATTTCCTGCACAATACGGAAGGCACGATCCTGCACATAAGGCGCATTTATCGACACCACATACATCTCATCGTTAATCATCCGCTCGCCTTTTGGTGAGATATAACACCAGTCTGGATTTTTCTGAAAAATCGATTGGTGTATTCTTGAAAAATCAAATCGCACAATCACTTTAATCCCGGCAGTGTGGCATTTTGCAACAACATCACCCAACATATTGGGACGCATATAAGGATTTTTATAGTGAAAATCCAGCTTAGTCGGGTAATAAGCCATTATACCCCCGGCATTGATGATTAATGTGTTGGCAGAAAAATATTTAAGATCTTTTACGAGTGAGTCTGCGTCGAGTTTTACAGCTTCATAATCCGGAAGATTTACCTGTATTACGCGAAGATTATTCCGCTTCCACCAGGGAAATTTATTCCATTCATCGATGCCGGTTACCTGCGCCGCTGCCGTTACACAACAACAGCTTACAAAAAAGGTAATCCAGAACGACTTTGATCTTTTCAACAAATTAAAAATCATCAGCATAAATCTTTAAATGTATTTCAGCCACCACTGTGTATGCGTCTGTTTATACCTGTAAAACCACCGGCACGGAAAGTACATAGCAGTAACCACCAATACCCAGATCAGGTATACTACCGGAAGACTATAACCGAATTCTTCCGGTCGGAACAGCATAAAACTTTCAGTCGCCTTTGATAGCGGCAGGCCTGATACAAAAAACATGATCATACAAAGGAAATGCAGCAGATAAAAATGAACGATGAAATAAAAAAGAGGTGCCCTGCCGTAAACTTGTACAATCCTACCCCAACCGGACTTCACATTTTCAAACACTGACAGAAGCAAAAGAGAGGGACCCAGGGTCATTCCGAGAAACTGCAGCGAAGGTGGATACTTTTCTGTGTTCAGGAAAGACAAAATCGGGTGCTCTCCATTTTCCCAGGGAACCGGGTTGCCGTACATGTTAGTTGCGCGAAGAATGATATACATTACCAACAATGCAGCACCAAGTAAACGCAGATTTTTTATCCTCTTTGCAGGCGGATATCCATTCACAAACCATTGACCTATTGAGTAGCCCATAAACATTACTCCCGTCCATGGCAATATGGCATATAAAATAAGTATCAATCTACCAGGAGCATAGGAAATAACAGAGCCTTTTGCCAGAAAAAAGATATTCCATAGCGCACCGCTCACACCATCACTCGAAATAGAAAGATAATCGAGAATGTTATGTCCGAAAAATAGAATAATTCCAACGCCGAGTACAAATCTGTCTGATACTTTCATGCATAGTGCGAGCAAAATAAGACTCACGCCTATCGCCCAGATCACTTCGAG
Source organism: Pollutibacter soli (assembly GCA_029269725.1). GTDB lineage: Bacteria > Bacteroidota > Bacteroidia > Chitinophagales > Chitinophagaceae > Pollutibacter > Pollutibacter soli. The sequence continues at coordinate 142,362 of JARJHS010000003.1, forward strand.
AAAAATAAAATTATACAGCGGATTGAAACTGAGTCCAAGACTGAAAAAAATAATCTCCACGAAAACCAGGAAAAGGCCGCGTTTCACCAGCATTGCAATAGCATCTTTTAAACTCCTTCTTTGCGAAGCGAGATATGCTGAAACTCCGGAAAGAAAAACAAAGGTCGGTGCACACAGGTGTGTGATCCATCTTGTAAAGAAAAAGAAAGGCGTTGTGGTGGCCGGATTCAGCATATCAGTGGTAGAAACTGACTGATGAAAAAAATCGCGGGTGTGATCCAGCGCCATGATGATCATCACAAAACCGCGAAGTAAGTCAATTCCTGTATTTCGGGAAGCAGTAAGTTTTTGCACCCGCTAAAGTTAAGCACGCACAACGATATCAGCAATCAGTGAGAATATTGTCTGTATTTTACTCTTTCGGAATCAGAAAAAACTATCTATAAAAAGTTTTTTTCACTTGTTTTCCTCAATGATACTCTCGAAATTCGTGAAACCTCCCAGGTATCCGATACTTGCAAGTATCGGATACCTGGCGGGTTTCGGCAAAAATGTATTTTCCACGACAGGGAGGAGAAAAATTCATTTGTGTTCCGGATGCAATCTGGCCTTCCGCATCGGCGCAAGAGTTTCGGTCCACTTTTCAAGTGAGAACAGTAAATTCTGTGCAGCATGATTTTGTTCTTCAGTAGCAACAAAATGATTATCTGCATTAATGTATTTTGTAAAGAATGGAATATTTACAGACTCCATTAATGGCACCATCTGCAAAGCCGTGAGCACCTGTTTCAATGCCTGTATTGAACGCGTGCCAGCTGCAATACCACCATAAGAAACGAACCCTACCGGCTTGTACAACCATTCCTGGTGGAGATAATCAATTGCATTTTTGATTGTTGCCGGATAACCATAATTGTATTCCGGCAGTACCATAATGAATGCATCAGCTTCATCAATGATCCGGCTCCAGTCCCAGGTATGTTTCTTTGTATATTTTTTCAGACGAGGATGATTGGGTTCATCCATGAAAGGAAGATTAACTTCTTTCAGGTCGATAACTTCAACGATGAAGTGTTTATTTGCCTTCGCCAGTGGAATAAACCAGTCTGCAACTATCGGTCCTTTTCTTCCTTCCCGGGTACTGCAGATGATTACTATAAGTTTGTACAATTCGGATTATTTAGCTGTGTAAGGTACGTTTTTCGTTGTTCGTTTTTCGTTGTTCGTTCAACGTGTTGCAACGCTGCTTCCTTTGTACGCCACTCTCCAGATACGATTGCATCTGTCATCGGTAATCACAAGAGATCCATCATGCATTTCATTTACACATACCGGTCTTCCATGAACCTTGTCTTTTTTCAGATCCTGCACGAAGCCTGTGAGAAAATCCTGCATTTCGCCTGCCGGTTTCCCGTCTTTAAAAGGAACAAAAACAAGTTTATACCCGGAAAGGACCGAGCGATTCCAGGATCCGTGCTGCGCTACAAATGCTCCGCCGCGATATTTTTCCGGGAAATTTTTTCCACGATAGAAATGCAGGCCCAGTGAAGCTGTATGAGAGCCCAGCTGAACATCCGGCACGATAGTTTTCTCCACCATAGCCAGATTCTGCGTTACACGAGGATCGGGATGTTTGCCGAAATAAACATATGGCCATCCATAGAAACCATTTTCCTTAACACTCGTGAGATAATCAGGCACGAGATCATCACCCAGCAAATCCCTTTCATTTACAGATGTATATAACTGCTCAGTACCGGGAGCGAAGTCCATACCCACCGGGTTGCGAAGCCCGGAAGCATATACTCTCATTGCGCTTCCGTCGGGATTAATTTCGAGTATGCATGCCCGGTTGACTTCTGCCTCCATTCCTTTTTCACCGTGATTATCACCAGATCCAACTGCTATGTATATTTTTTTACCATCAGGAGAAGCAATAATATTTCTCGTCCAGTGCCTGTTGATTTTACTTGCGGGCAGGTCAATTATTTTCTCACCCTTGCCAGTGATTTTTGTATCTCCTGATTTATAAGGAAACCGGATTACTGCATCGGTATTGGCAACATAGAGATATTCGTTCATCACCAGCATACCAAACGGTTGATTCAGTTTTTCAACCATCACAAAACGTTCATCCGCAATGCCATCTTTGTTTTTATCCCGGATAAGGGTAATGCGGTCTGCGCTTTTTCTCATTTGATTTGATCTGTGTGCACCAACAAAAAAACCGCCGATCCTTTTAAATAAACCAAAATGGGAGTTCGATTCAGCAACCAGCATATCTCCGTTGGGCGCAATGTATATCCAGCGGGGATTTTTCAGGTCTTTCGCATATTCAGTTACCTCAAACCCTTCAGGTGCGACAGGCTTTGCACCATTCTTCCAACCTACCACTTTACTGAAATTCATTTTGGATTTCGTGGCGTATGGAGCCGGAAGTTTTTCAGAATTTTTACTGTCACCCGTTTGTGCAGACACACTGATACAGGCAACGACACATAGGGCAAATAGCATTCCTGGTTTCATAAAAACAGCATTATCCAGGAAAGATTAAAAAATTATGCCATTGAAACAGGAGGGGTAATATAACTATCTTTCTGATTCGGGCGACAGCCGAATGGGCAGATAAACATAGAAGCTGGCTCCATTGCCAGGAGCGCTTTCGGCACGAATAAATCCGTGATGATTTTCGACGATCTTTTTACATAATGCCAGTCCTATTCCACTTCCCGCATAACGTTGACCATGAAGACGCATAAAGACGGTAAAAATCTTTGCGGCTTCCTCACTGTCGAACCCAATCCCATTATCGGAAAAAATAATCTCGACGTATTTCATTTCGGGATCAAACTGGAAATAATCATTGGTTCCAGATCCCGCGATGATAGATGACCGAATGGTGATCATCGGCTTTTTTTCCGTAAACTTCAGGGAATTGCTGATGATGTTATAAAACAGTTGATGCATCTGCGACTCAACAGCTACGAGCACGGGCAATTCGTCTGACACTATTATTGCTTCTGTCTCATCGATTACCAATTCCAGGTCACTCTTTACGGAATGTAGTACAAGATTCAGATCTACAGAAGTAAACTCTTTTTCTGAAGGCGAAAGCCTGCTGTATTTTAAAATTGACTCGATCAGATCAGACATGCGCTGGGCTGAACCGACAATTTTTTCAAAGTATTTTTCCGCCTGTTCTTTGTCATCGAGGTTCTTTTTCAACAGACCTGTAAATACCTGGATCTTTCGAAGCGGCTCCTGCAAATCATGAGAAGCTACATATGCAAATTGCTCCAACTCCTTATTACGCACTTCCAGTTCTTCCGTATATCTTTTGAGTTTGTCTTCTGCATTTTTTTTATCTGTCAGATCGCGGGTCACTTTAGAAAAAGAAATCACTTCCCCTGCCTGGTTATGTAATGCCGTTATTACCACACTACCCCAGAATCTGGTTCCGTCTTTTCTAACGCGGTATCCTTCATGCGCAGCTCTTCCTTCAGTCCTTGCCAGGTTGATTAATTTTTCCGGTAATCCTTGTTCCTGGTCACCCGGCAAATAGAATATCCTGAAATTTTTCCCCAGGATTTCAGACTCGCTATAGCCTTTAATATTTGCGGCACCCTGGTTCCAGTTGATGATCGTGCCATCGAGGTCAAGTAAAATGAAAGCGTAATCCTTTACTTCGGCGATCATCCTGAGGTATCGTTCTTCACTCCGGTGCAGTTCCTGATCAAGCTTATTGATGAAACGGGAACCTTCTTCCAGCTTTTTCGACTGTACGGAAATAGCCATACGCTGCTCTGTAATATCGATCGCAGTGCCAAACAGACGAACTGGTATTTTTTCTTTATTGTAAGTAACCGTTCCGCTGAAACGTAACCAATGTACAGAGCCATCTTTCCATCGAAAGCGGGCTTCATAGGCGAGATGTCCTGTTTCTTTGCTGATCCTATGCGCCTCATCTCTGATGGCAGTGTCCTCAGGCAATAACAGTGAAAGAAAATTTTCAAACTTAAGATGATTACCACTAAGGCCGAAACAAGCGGCAAACTGGTGAGAGTAATTGATCTCATTCGACAGGAGATCCACTTCGTAAATTCCAATATTTGCAGAATCAACTACACTGCGATACCATTCAGCAGAACCGAACTTAACTTCTTTTGGAACGCCTGTATCCTGTTTCGACATATCGAATATTAGATATCCTGAAACCCGGAATCAATTTTTAAGATTATCGGGCTCAAGCGAACAGTAAATATACGTCATAACATCATTTTTATTTCTGATGCAATGAAAGATAGACACTATTATGAATCGGTGAGATTAACTAATGAGTGATTCAAAATTCATACCATGGTCCGGGAAATTGCATAAATCAGTTCTTTGCAACAGGCCTGTTACCAATATCTGCGACCGAAACCTTTTCCATACTCCATACATCATTACTGTATTCAAATGCCGGATGAGATATATCCTGCCCGCCATATTTTCCTCCCGTCATAATGACCCTGCCTCGATGTACACATGCAGCAATGCCTCCACGTGGACTCCAGGGCGCATCCGATTCTGTCCAGTTTTTTCCATCGCTGCTGCTCAATACTTTACTATTGAATTTTCCATTACGGTTGCATCCCAGCAGCCATATCCTGTCATCATATACCACGGGCGCATAACCGAATATTTCTTCTCCTTTTACCATTTCAGCAGTCTCCCGGATCCAATCGATCCCATTCTCTGAAGACCAGACATCATTATTCAGAAGAAAAAGTCTGTTCTTAAAAAATATGATGTTGCTCTGATCTCTTTTTCCGAAAGGCAGATTGTCTTTAACCTTGGTCCAGTGAATTGCATCCTGTGAATTCCATATATCCGAAAAGGACATATCCTTATTCATCCCGCCAATGATCCAGAGTTTGTTTTGAAAATCAAAAGGATGATAAAAGAATCGATCCGGCAGATTGCTTTTTGTTGTAAGTGTTTGCCAGCTTTTCAGATCAGTCGTCCTGGTAATCTGTGGAGTAAAACTGAATTTTTCAATATTGCCTTCGAAATGACCCAATCCATATACAGCATTCCTGAAAATTACATAGTCAAGAAAAGCAAGATTATATATACTGTTGGATAAAGCTGACTTTTTCCAGACGCTTCCGTCAATGGAATAAAAATTTCCTTCCGGATGAAAAGCCCACAGCGTATCCCTTATCGAGAAAAGCTGAAAATTATAACTCTTGGAAAACAGTGCACTATCGGTGAGTTTAACCCATTGATATTGCTCGGTGACCGGTACAATAGCTACAGATGAATTCCGGTCAGGATTCGCGCAGGATGTAAACAGGATCGAATACAACAGCATTTTGCCTAAGTGTGACATAATCATCTGTTTTAGCCGATTTCCGCCAGGTATCCGATACTTGCAAGTATCGGATACCTGGTGACTTTCACAAAGTTTGAAGTTAAATCTTTAAAAAACAAGTGCTTTTTCCCGTGGCAGGATGTTTTTTTCTTCTCGCGCTGCCGCATTTCATACACTCATATTACCATTTCATTCCTTATCACATTTTACTTACGGATAAGCATGATCAATTTTACATCAGCAGGAAAAAGAACCAAAACTGTAATAATAAGATCATGAAAAAGATTATCAGAATAGTAAAATGGACAGGACTTAGTCTGCTGCTCATTATATGTGCCATATGTATTGCTGTACCTCTGAGACAACACCTGAAATTTGATGCGCCATATCCTGATATCCATGCCTCGAAAGACAGTGCTGTTATTGCACGTGGAAGACACCTGGTGATCAGCGCTGCGCATTGCGTCGATTGTCATGGAAACGGCAACCAGGATTCGATGATGAAACTGGGAAAAGATGTTCCACTGAGCGGAGGATATGCGTTTGAACTTCCACTCGGCAACGTGTATGCGAAAAACATCACACCTGATATCGAAACAGGAATTGGCAAAAGAACCGATCCGGAACTGGCGCGTGTGCTTCGTTATGGTGTACATGCCAATGGTGATGCTGTTTTCAATTTCATGCCTTTCCAACATACGAGTGATGAAGATCTTCGGGCGATCATTTCCTACCTGAGATCAACCGCACCTGTAAAAAATCAGGTTCCCGATCACCAGTTAAATGCATTAGGACAATCAATCAGGGCGTTCATGGTAAAACCTGTTGGGCCGACAGAACCTGTCCCTGTTTCTGTAAAACCAGATACAACAGCAGCCTATGGCAAGTATCTTGTTTTCAGTGTAGCGAATTGCCGCGGCTGTCATACTCAACGTCAATTGTCCGGAGAATATACAGGCCCATTACTTGCCGGTGGAAATCCGATGGGCGAAAAAGAGCTGGAGCTCGCACCTCCTAACCTGACAACGGACAGCAGTAGCCGAATTTTCGGATGGTCAAAAGAAAAATTCATTGGTCGTTTCAGGGAAGGAAAGAAAATTGAATTCTCACATATGCCCTGGGAATCTTATAACAGGATGACAAACGATGAACTTACAGCAATATATAATTACCTGCAAACAGTACCTGCTGCAAAAATTGTAACTCCGGCAAAAGGAAAATAAAAATCAGTTGAGGAACGAAACGATAAGCGCTGGACGATCTCCGTTCAGCGTTTGTCGTAAACGATTTTTCCGCCCACCATCGTTAGCACACTGTTCGTTACAGGAAGTTTATCTTTCGGAATTGTAAAGATGTCCTGTGACAGTACAGCCAGGTCCGCCAGTTTTCCGGGCATAAGTGTGCCTTTTTTGTTTTCCATGAATTCAGCCCATGCATTGTTTCGCGTATAAGCAATCACGGCTTCTTCAATGCTGACATTTTCATCTGGATTCACCATTTGATTTGTAATCATCATTACATCAACAAAAGGATTATCTGTACCATCCGGCGATATGGATACGGTTATTCCTTTGCTCATGAGAGATTTTAATTTTGAAGAATGATTGTACTTCGGGGTATGGGCAATGATGATTCCCATTTCACTGATCATACGGATATCTTCATCTGTAGCATCAGAAGTGGAATTATGTTCAAACCGGATTCTTTTTGTACGCCATACTTCATCTTTTCCGATCCCTTTCATCATCTTTAAGACGATATGCATTGTACTGTCACCAACAATATGCATCAGCAGTTGTTCATCACTATTATAGGCAGTTTGCAGAATTTGTTTCATCGTGTCGATCGGGAAATTCAAACGGCCAAACCAGTTATTGTTTCCCGGATAAGGTTTTCTGTTCATCGCCGATTGCTCAAAAGGTGTTCCGTCCAGAATATATTTCACACCTGACACATAGATGTTTGGCGCCGGATTACGATTGACGTGCTGCCAGGGTGATAAGTCTCTCGCTCCATTTTTGTGCCCGGGAAATGGAATGATCCTGATGCGTTGTAAAAGCTTTGCTTTTGAAAATGCATCAGATCCACTTCCTGGAAAATCAAAACTCATGTATTGCACAGAGGTTATTCCTTTTGATAACTGCAAATCGGATAACCCTGATAAACTCTTGATGACACCTTCATGATTCACTTTACTTATCAACTGCCATGCCGGCCATTGTGCATATTCATAAAGAGCACCTGTTAGTTTTCCCGAAATCCTGTCACGGACATACCATCCGCCTAAAGGATCCGGATCACCATCACTAATGCCCAGTTTTTTCATGGCGCTACTGTTCACGACAGCACCATGGCCCCACAATGCCTGCAACTGAACCAGGTTTTCAGGACAAAGACTATCCAATGATTTTCTTATTGTAACATCATATAAAACATTCAATCCAATTCCACCGGTGATCCATTCCCCGGGTTTTGCATGCTGCATAATCCGCGCTATGGAATCCAGTACGGATTTTTTATCCGGGCCCGGAACTGTAAACTCCACCACGTATGCGTTTGCTGAAGGAGGCATCCATCCGGGATGATCATGCGCGTCGTTAAACCCTGGGACGACGGTTTTTCCATCGAGATCAATCTTCTTTGTTTCTGTTGAAGCGAGCTTCTCTATTTCGGCATTTGTTCCTACGGCAATGATAGAATCCCCTTGAATTGCAATGGCCTCTACATATAACTGATTAGTATCCGAAGTAAATATTTTTCCGTTGGTCATTATAATATCGGCCTTATGGGCTGAGCAGGAAATAAATATTGGAGGAACCGATATAATAACCACTAGAAATAACAGAAAGCTTTTCATAGATCAGTGATTGTGATGATCAGAAATTCATAGTTAAAACAAAATCAATTGCTGTAAAAGTTGAAACATTTTATATCAGATCGCGTTTTTTGAAAACGCTCTTTTCAGCGCATCGATTCTTGCAGATATAAAATCGATAGAAGCTTCAGAATGAGGTACCAGCGAATCAAAAACATGTACCATGCCTGGATACAAATGCAGTTCCGTTCTAACGCCGGCGGCTACCAGTTTTTGTGCATACTCAATCGTTTCATCGCGCATTACATCCATCGTTCCCACCGCAAGAAAGGCTGGAGCCAATCCTGATAAATCCTTTGCCAATGCTGGTACTGCGAGATCAGGAATATCTCCTGTTACATCTCTCAGGTAAGCCTGCCATGCGAAGATATTCATATCCCTGTCCCAGACACCGATATTCAAAATCTGCTTACTGCTATCCGTTTCATTTCGATTATCGAGCATGGGGTAGGCGAGAGACTGATGGACAATATTTGGCTTTCCCATATTTCTCGCCATCATTGCGCAGGAAGTAGCCAGTAACCCGCCTGCACTGCTTCCGCCGACTGCGATTCTCTTTGGATCAATACTGAATTTTTCTGCATTATTGGCGATGTACTTCAACCCCTCAAAACAATCATTTAATGGAACAGGATACGGATGTTCGGGAGCAAGCCGATAATTAACGGAAATCACCACACAGTTCACAGATTGAACAATATCGTGCATTGCGGGATCATTCTGCTCAGGTAACCCGCTGATCGTTCCACCGCCATGCATCCAGTAAAGGCAGGGACGTGCGCCAGCAGAAACTTCCGGACTATAAACACGAAGCTGAATTTCCTGGCCATTGGTATCGATAACATATTCATCACGTACACGTACAACCGAATCTGATTGAATTTTATTTCGCTGTGCACTGGCGAGCATTTGCGCACGAAAGACATCCTGCAAAGGAGTTCCGGGCGCAGGCCTGGGCCGGCTATTGAATTGTTCGAGAACCGGAACGAGTTCGTCTGCGATCTTGTAAGGGAAATTCATATTGTTTTCTAAGCGGGTAAATGTAATTCAGTTTGAATTAAAAACATTGGGGATGCCGAAGTAAAATAATTCAAAAAATGACGATTGGAAAGATCAGGGATGATGCTGATGGAATGTTTCGTTATCTTTCAACTCCATTTTTTGAAAACAAAAACTGAATTGTAAAAATGTCTTACTGCAGAGCAATACTTACGATGAATGATGAAAGAAAAGCCTTACACAAAGCCTATCATGACAAGTTGTATGGCTTTCCGATTCATGACGACAATGAATTGTTTGGAAGACTGATTCTTGAAATCAACCAAGCCGGATTAAGTTGGGAAACCATTTTAAAAAAAGAAGCGTCCTTCAGGAAGGCCTATCACCATTTCGATATAAAAAAAGTTGCGGGATACAGTGAAAAAGATCGAGGACGTTTGATGGAAGATGCAGGTATCATCAGGAACAGGTTGAAAATAAATGCTGCGATTGAAAATGCAAAGACAATTTTAGCCATACAGAAAGAATCCGGATCGTTTCAACAATGGCTTCAACAGCATCATCCGAAAACAAAAGAGGAATGGGTGAAATTATTTAAGAAGACGTTCCGGTTTACCGGTGGTGAGATTGTGAATGAGTTTCTCATGAGTGCAGGGTATCTTCCCGGCGCACATGATGAAGACTGCCCGGTGTATAAGAAAGTGCTGAAGGAAAAACCTTTTTGGAGGGTGAACGGTTGAAAGTTGAAGGTTCTAAGATCCAAGTTCATCCTCCTCCGCGTGTATTTCTCCGCGCACTCTGCGTTAAGGCTGTTAAAGCAAGCCGAAGGCTTTTCTTGTCAAAGATGAAGAGAGAGTGTTAGAAAAAAGCATTCATGAAATTCCTTTAAAATTAACTATCAATAACGTTCTCCGCGACCTCCGCGTGTATTTCTCCGCGCACTCCGCGTTATGGCTGTTTACCAAAGCCGAAGGCTTTTCTTGTCAAAGTTGAAGAGAGAATGTTTGGAAAAAGCATTCATGAAATTCTTTTAAAATTAACTATCAATAACGTTCTCCGCGACCTCCGCGTGTATTTCTCCGCGCACTCCGCGTTATGGCTGTTCACCAAAGCCGAAGGCTTTTTTCTCAATCCTCAATTAATCATCTGCGCCCTCTTCAAGTCCGAAGGCCTGATTTTCTGCAGCCTCTTTTATAAATTTATTCCTCTCCATCAACAACTTCCTCATATACTTTTCCAGAAACACCCTATCCGCCAACCTACCCAACACTCCTAACGGCGAAACATAATTAAACTCATCACGCATGATTGTATATCCATTTTCTTCCTGAAAAAAATGTTTGTGATGCATGGAAGCAAAAGCACCTTTCAGCATCATATCTTCAAAGAAGTGGGGAAAATCAACAGACAGAACTTTTACAGTCAACCGCTGCCGGGTTCCGAAATGCACTGCTTCCCACGTTATGGTGTCACCAGCTTCACAGATGTCGGACAACCGCCCTCCCACTATTTTTTCATCGGTATGTTTCATAGAACCCGTGTGGACACTGACGTCCAGGGAAAGATTGAAACAGGGTTCGATTGGTGCATTGATTTTAGTGTCCAGTTGTATTAAAGGCATATATAATTTTCCGGATCAGAGTTTCAAAAATAGCCTGAAACGCCGTGAGGTAAAAACCAAAGGTAGCCGGATTGTTTGCGAAACCTTCTTCAGGCAAGCAGTAGCTGAAATCCATGAACCTGATGATCGGATCAATCGAATTGCTTCGTAATCTATTTCATCACTTGCAGAATTAACAACGGTAACCTCATTAACAGTTCCGGAACTGTCAACATTGATTTTTAATAATACCCTGAACGTTTTATTCCTGCTATAAGCAACCGGCCTTATATTTTTATGGATAAATTTTTTGAAATTTTTAATACCACCCGGGTACCCGACAGGTGTCTCCATGCAGCATGGTAAAAAATTCATTTCGGATGAATCTGTTTGAGCAATTACTTCATGCGGGAAATATACCAAAATCGATAAAAAGTAGATGATCAGAATTTGTCTCATATCTGTTTGATATGATCTCCTCCTGGTCAATTTCCATAAAAACAAAAGATTCTCAAATCAAAATTCTTTTTCTTATTTCAGAAAGAGATTGATCAATTAAAAGCTTACCGTCACGGAAAACTTCTTTCAAATTTCCACCTGCCTCTTCAGCCCAGCTCACCTGGTCGGTTAATGAATATATTCCATTTACTTTTTCAACTTTCATTAAACCTTTTGCAGACTTTTTTGTGCCGTCGTCCGTCACAGGGTCCTTAAAAATTTCACGCCCCTCACCATCTACTTCGCCATATGTTGCTTTCATTGCAAACCCGAAAGTATCCCTCGTATTGTATTGATATGTATACGATCCTATCCCCAGTACAATGTTTGTTGAAGCAAATCCTTTTTGTTTCAGACGTTCACATATTTGTTCTGCCCTCGTTGTTGTGATACTGTCACCATATATCGCACCAATATGTGGATCAAGTTCTTTAAATCCTTTTGAATTAACCTTGCCTCCAAAGCAGTCCCACAATAGTTCCACAACACCTTTCTTTTCTGATATTGTTCTTCCGTTTTCGTTACCACAAATAATATCAACAGGGTCGCCACTGTCAGGTCTGACTACAAGCTTGCCTTCGCGTGTAAGGATTTTATCTTTCAGTGCGGGCAAGTACCTATTGAGCACTTGCCATAGGTCCCATGTATCTGAAACCACAGACACGATTCCCCTCGGATAGACTTTTGTAATTAATCGCTCAAATGTTTTCTGCTCGCCTTCGGTCGTACCCATACACATTACGGAGTGTTCTGTTGCCGCAACAGAACCACCGATCAGTTCCTTGTCAGAATCCGCATTGTAATATTGCTCAAGGAAATCAATAGCAGGTATAGAATCTGTTCCTGTAAAACTCAACAGGTGTCCCATCCCCGATGTCACAGCAGCTTCTATACCTCCCATCCCCCGCATCGAAAAATCATGACCCTGCCAGTTCACAAACTCAGGAAGGGTTGAAGTTTCTGCAGCATATTTGTCCAGCAGCTTCCGGTATTGTTTTGCAATTGTTGCAGATGTGCATGGCATCCAGATCACGGCAGACAGCAATGTCTCAAAATAATTAGTCAACCAGAAAAACTCCGGCAACGTGTTGAACATTGTAAACATAGGCACGCGAACAGGAACGGAATCACCTTCAGGTATGGCTTTGAAAACCATGGGTACATAGCCAAGATCATGCAACGCCGAGATGTGATCAGTTCCAACGTTATTAGGTCCAAGGTAATTATCGATCCTTCTTTTGTAAGCCTTCACCACGTCTTTTTGGGGTCTGTCAAAGAAATATTTGTGAAAATCATGCATTACATACTTCTTCAAAAAATACTGCAAACCAAAAAAAACGACTTCATCCACGCCATCTATTCTGCTTCGGCGTGGCGTCCAGTTTGAATAAACCAGGGTCGTTCCATCAGGTTACTGTCGGCGATGATCAACTTTATATCCATCGGTTAAAAGAAGTGGATTCATATATTTTAATTAATTGTGTTAAGAAGTTTTATAAGATCCCGATACACCTGTGAAAGACCGGCCCTGTCATCCAGATATGCATTCGCATACACCTTACGGTTTTCGGATTTGTAAAAAGGTGGATTCTCATTGATACTATCAAATGGAATTTTGTTTTCAAGAAGATAACCCCTGACGAAGTCAACATTTTCCTGACCTGTCCAGCAAATGAGGTAGCATTTTGCTTTCTTAAGATTACGCAATAGCCCGATAACCACTTCATATTTTCTCCCCTGCTTATGAAAATCGAATACGGTGTCATCAAAATCAAAAGCTATAACAAGTGATCCGTATTTTCTATATTCGTTCAGCAGTCTTTGATAACTGTTTTCCGGTTCAAGAAAATAGTCCATCTGAAAGTTTTAATTGTTGAACACGAGGGTGAATAATTTCTCTAATGGAATCTGTGGTAAAAATGATGTCAAAATGATTTAACAACCCGTCAAATCCACGACTGAAAATACCATGACTTACTGCCAGAAATAAGCGTCCAGCATTTTTATTCTTCAACTCCGCTGCCAGTCCGGTGAAAGTTGCACCTCCATCACAGATATCATCTACAATCAAACAATCAGCACCTTTCAGATCATTGCTATACACTTTAAATCCGGTAAGTGAACCGGTTTTGATATCCCTGCTCTTACTGCATTCGACGACCTCGGCTCCTCCCAGGAATTCGGATAACTTATAAATTTTCTTTAACGCGCCGCCGTCGGGAGATATCAATAAGGGTTGAACATTCAGCAACTCTATCATCTTTTTAATAAACTTGTGATTAGGTATAGAAACTGAATTGTTCAAAACTGCAGATGTTACTTCTGAATGGGGGTCAAAAACAAAAACTTTTGCTGCTTTGAAACAGTTGATAATATCAGCATAAACTTTTACAGAAAGGGGTTCGCCTGTGACCATTACTCTATCCTGGCGGGCTCCGGGAAAACAGGGTATGTACAACTCTTCGATTGTCGCTCCCATCCTTTTGAGAGCATCGACAGCCATACAAAGCATTCCAAGTTCATTGAAAGAATTAATCCTTTGCGTCAATGCTATCGGCTGGTTTGTATCGATGCCGGCATTTATTTTTACGTGCGGTTCTCCGCCTGAAAAAGTAAAACTTTCATAACTGATTTGCTCATCGGATCTGAATTTGAAATTCCGATCCAGATTAAGTGCGTACATATTTTGCGTATTTATTACGCAAATATCACTCAAGTCGGCAATAATTCCAAATTTTTGCGTCCATTTTACGCAAATTAAATTTCGAAGTGAAAACCGTCTCTAACCAATCGATTGTATTTCTGCCTGTTGAAGCGAAAAAGCTTTGCCGGACGGCCGGGTTTTCCCTCAGCAAATTTGTCTGTCTCTTCTATCATTTCAAAGCCGAGAATCTTTTTCCTGAAATTCCTGCGATCAATCTCTCTGTCCAGGATAGTACTATATAGATTTTCCAGATCCGAGAATAAAAACTCTTTGGGCAAAAGGTCGAATCCGATGGGCTGATAGGTCAGTTTTGCGCGCAATCTGTTCATTGCAACTTCATATATTTTCTGATGATCATACGCCAGTTGCGGTAGTTCATCTATATTAAACCATCGAGCATCCTCTGCATCGGTATCTGCTTTCAGATCAACAGATTCATTTTTAATCAAAGCGAAGTATGCCACTGAGATCACACGCATACGCGGATCGCGTTTGATATCATCACCAAATGTGTAAAGCTGCTCGAGGAAGTTTACCACTATTCCTGCCTCTTCTTTTAACTCGCGGTGGATGGCGTCAATCAAAGATTCACTGGTTTTTACAAATCCACCCACCAGGGCCCAACGCCCTCGCATAGGACCATATTTTTGCTTAATCAGGAGCACATGAAGTTTGCCTTCTGTATATCCGAAAACAATTGCATCGACAGCAACCTTTATATTTTGCTCCACATTCATCGGGTAATAGTGTAATTTTTACGTTAAATGTAAAACTAGACAATGAATCATTTGCAAAACGTACAAAAACAAGCCAGGTAGCATAATTCAAGAATCACGCTTATTCGAAGGCGGGAAATCACTTTAAACCACGACCTCATCTCCAATCTTCGACCTAAATCTGTTATACAGATATGAGATTAATAGCAAAAGAACTCCCAGGCTTATGAACAATATCGTTTTTGAAATACTGCCCATCTGGGCAAGATCATAAAAGAAAAGTTTGCACAATGTAAACCCGAATAAAAAGAATGCACTTATCCTGAGATACACCTTGCTTCGCTTTATTCCAAGGACCACCAGCATCACTGCATATGCTCCCCAGAGAATGCTCAAGCCTAATTTGTATGTCTGATCAGAATGTAAAAGATCGAGCATGCTTATCAATTCACTGCTGATGATCCAAAGAAATGTCAAATGAAAAAGGATGTCGCCCGCCGCCTTGCTTTCCACCTGAGTCAGCACTTTACTTCTTATCTGGTAGATTGAATACAACGCCAATGCAACGAATGGATAAGTCAGGTACCTCACCCAGAAATTCAACAAGGTATTGGAGAAATATCGATTGAGATCCGGATGAATGTAACGGTCCCGCAAATCGCCAAGCAAATACAGTCCCGTCACAAGAAATACAAACACCGCAGTAAGTATCGAAAAAATATTAAACCATGCGACATTCTTACTCTTCCATCGATAGTTGTTGAGAAAACTCAAAGCCGTTAAAAACACAAGAGTGTAGATGATCTCTGTCAATACTTTAAAATCCGGAATATTCTTATTATAAAATATATCCTTTAATTCTCCATTCGCAATTGTGATTGCAGATCCGCTGTACAGGCGTTGCCAAAAGGCAGAGATCTCCAGGAGAACCGAAATGTAACATACAAGTACAACCATTACCGGCAAGACCGACCTGACAACCGGCAGGAATGAAGCATTTAATTTTTCAGCCGAAGCATCTGATTTTCGGGAAGCTTTGATTGTCCATAAACATGTAATTGTATAAAACACGGAAGTCAAAAATCCCTGATTCAGAAATATTTTCATAGTCTGATCCACCTGCCCCACGCCTAAAAAATTATAAATCTGTTGCCAATCCTGCACCAGGCTTAAAAATCCAAGCCCGAGCAGAAAACAGGATATATATTCATAGAAGGTTGAATGTTTTTTCTTTGCTAAAAAGAACATAATTGCCGCCTGTGCCGACCACAATATAGTCACCCAAAATCCATCTAACTGAACGGGCACTGCAAGAATCAAGAAGCCGATACCCAACCCGGCGAAGAGATAATATAGATTATCTGACTTCTTGTGATGAAAAGTAAAATGAGCAGCAATGAGATGAATAAGAGCATTCGCAACTGCAAACAGACCCTTCAAATGGTTTGTTGATGCATATCCGTTTACTATTTCAAAGCCGATGCCGAATAATATAAATGAATTCATGAACAACAGAAGAATGTCCAATGCATTCGTTGGTTCCTTCTGTTTCAATGCATAAGCTAACAATGTGATATAAAAAGTAAGAAAATTTATTGAAAGAAAAATCAACGCCAAACCAAAATCAATATTCTGTTCATATCTGGTAGTGAACCATGCGGAAAAAATCAACCATGTAACACAGCAGGCCAGCAGGTATAAACCTTTCCAGGACTTGTGGAACGCTACCACAAGTATCCCCAGATTGATTATTGCTGTATAGGTAAATAATATTTCAACTTTGCCTGACCCATCACTTAATAAAAAGGGTATCGCATACGCGCAGACCATCCCTATATGTGCTATGATTTGTCTGTTATATCTTAAAGCTGCGATTACAGTAAACACTGTAAATAACACCATCAATAAAAATGCAGCCGGTCGTGGCAGAAGATCAAACATATTATACGCTGCATATGTTACGAGATACATTGTAGCCATGGACCCGCTCACAAGCAATGCACTGTAATTTTCATACCTTTCCCTTAACCGAAAACCGGTAATCAACATGCCTGCACCCAGCAGATATCCGAAAATAATCCGGACTAAAGGACTGACCAGGTTATGATCTATGGAATATTTTGTTCCGATTCCTACGCCAATAATTGTAATGAGTATCCCGATTTTTCCTGCAAGGTTTTCACCAATAAATTTTTCCAGTCCGGGAGAGACTTTCACTTCTTCAAATACTTCTGACAGGACGGATGCTCCCTCTTTGATCTCTTTGAAATTAACAACATTGGTTACGACAGGCAAAGTAACCGGTTGTTCAGAAACAACTTTTTCTTCATGATCATACGCCTCGTTCGCTTTTTCTGCATTTGCTGTTTTTTGTTTGAGATTTTCAAGATCAATCTTCACAAGGAGAATTTCTTTCGCAATTTTTCTTTGGTGATCTGTTATTGAAGTCAGCCTGGATGTGAGATCATTCACATAATTCTGATGTTCAGTCATATCGGAGAGTTAGGGTTGAAAAATCCAGCAGAACATACTACTGTTTCAGCTCTAAAGTAAAATGCAGGGTTGACTTCGCTTTTGACTTTCGTCAAAAAAATGAACATCAGGTTTGTTGTGAGATGAACTCATCAATCCTTTCTTTCTGCTTCATATGATGCCGTAAATGCATACCGGCAAACTGCAGCCATTCTTTTGCGGTAAAGTAACCAAGCCCGGGATGTTGTGATTTTCCCTGTACTGCAGACGCTTCGATCTTCACAGCCATCTCATTTAATCTTCCTTTCAATTCGATCATCGAATCAAATATATACTGTTTCGATACTGGTTGGGGAATTGATGCATTTGACGGGTGCCCTTCCAATCTTATATCTGGGAACGCATTTTCATCGAGCATCTTTCTACCATCAACCGTTGTGTCTTTCGTTTGGTTATATTTATCCGCCAGTGCCAGCTCAGCCTGGTCAAGGTAAAATAAAGTATCGTTCAACAGGTGCTGATACATTTGTCCGATCGACCAGGAATCAGGGGAAGGCTTGAGAAACAGCATTTCAAAACTGTAATTATTCAGTGCATTGATCCAGAAATCCACACTCCTATTGACTTCATCAATAATCATCTTCATTCAAGATTTAAGCTGGTCTTCTGCAACGAAAATGAAGAAAGTAGGCAACGATCTGCGAGTCCTGCAAAGCTGGATATTTCTCTAACGTTTCGTCATCAATACCAGGCTCATGAAGAGCCTCAAGAATAAAATCTGCTGAAGTTATTATTTCGACCCATTCACTCAACGTCCGGTTAAATACCGGCACCTGGAATTTTCTAAGCGGCAGATTTTCATTTTCCGCTCTCCGGAAAATCCATTCCTCTATTTTACCATTTTGCTTCTGAAAATAATTGCCTACTTCAATTGCATAGGTTATTCCTCGCTCATTTCTGAGATTTCGTCGATGTGGAGTATTAAAACAAGGATGTGTAATTGAAAACTGAAAAAATCCTCCTGGCTTAAGCACACGAAATGCTTCGGCCAGCGCTTTATCAGGTTCAGGCAAATCCATCATACACATCTGCGAAACTATAAAATCAAAATGCTGATCAGGAAATGGCAGTTGAGTTGCACTGGCGACAGCATAACGGATTCCCAATGGTTCGGCAAGTTCCTGCTCTTTGGCGAACCCGATAAACATGGGAGAGATATCAATGGCGTCAACAGCTTTCGCCTTAGATGCAAGTATCCGTGTATTGTACCCCTCACCACAACCGATGTCCAATCCTGTCTTCCCGGATACATCAGGAAGAAACCGAAAAAATCCAGGTGTATTGACATGATCGCGATATACATCGTATCCTTCCCGTGCAAGCTTCGTCCAGACATTTGCATTTCTATTCCAATATTCCCCGGCTTCTGATTCACTCAGCAATACAGAATTTTCCATTACTGTCAGATTAAATAATTAAACAAACAACTTTGAAGATAATAAAAACTCATTTGTCGCTCTTTATCTGCCATACTTTAGATTCATCATCGCGCGTAAGCAATAATAAATCGGGATCAGCAATCACGTGTTCAGGTACGTCTGCAGTTTCGGCAACCAATGAAAATCTTCCGTCAGTTACTGGAATTCTAAATCTCTTCTTCTTACCGGATTTATAAAAAAGATCCACAGAAAGAGAATCGTTAAATAGAGTCAGCTGACACTCCCCTTTTCCATCTTCATCGTACCGAACTACCCTACCAGACAGCGATAGACTGAAATTTTTACCATCAGTTTTACTTACTACAGCTTTCTCTAATTGTATATCGTAAGTAACGATGCTTTTAAACCATTCATCGATTTTAATCTTTTGTTCAGGTGATGAAACTGCGTATAACTCTTCCACCACATCTGTAGAAATGGGAGGCTTGTTTGGATACGAAAACTTTCTGTAAAATTGACGAAGTGCGAGATTTACTTTTTCTTCTCCCAGAAGTTTATACAGCTGATACATAATAACCATTCCCTTATCGTAACTCAGGTGTGATTTTGCAGGATCCAGGCGATACAATGGTTCTTCATTCGAAGATGCCCTGCTGCTGAGATAAATATTCTTATGCACGTTGACCCTTTCCACGAGCACATCTTCCCCATAGATTTTTTTATAAATCATCAGTTCCGAATACATCGCCAGTGTTTCCGTTAACATGCTGCTACCCTCTCGTTCATCAGGAGCAATACCGGTACTCCCCCACCAGGCATGCGAAATTTCATGACTCACCATTTCATTCAGGATATCTTTTGCAGGATTGACTTCCAGCAGATGCTGATATCCAACATCTTCACTGATAAACAAAGAGGCAGGATAAGCAGTTCCCGCAAACCCTTTTGTAATGGACGAGATTTCCACCATTCTTAGTTGAGAAAAGGGATAAGGCCCGAAACTTGTTTCAAAATAATTCAGACTTTCTTTCGCAACATTCAGTAAGTGCTTAATATTTTTTCCGTGTGATGAAGCATAGTACACTTCTACAGCTGTTCCGCCAATTCTTTCAGTCAACACGGAATATTTTCCAGAGCTTACAGCAAACCTGAAAGGAACAGATGTATGGGTTACAAACCTGGAAAAGCTGCGTCCATCTTTCTGCCAGCGGTTATGTAATTCTCCAACTCCGACAGCCAGCTGATCAACGTTTGTTGAAATCGTCATATCCAGTTGAATGAACTCCTTTTCTGTTCTTACAGAATCCTCCAGTGTTCTTAAAGTGACAGGTGGCAATGCTCTCTTTTTTCTTTCATCGGCATCCTCTATCACTTCTTCATAATTAAATCCAGGCGAAGGAAAAAATCTGCTGATCCTGATAAAAGATCCGTTATCGACAATCGTATTAAAACCTGCAGCTTTGTTAAATGTTGATCCATTGTATTCGAATTCAAAGTCCAAATGGGCAGAATCTCCGGGAATAAGCGACTTATTCATCCTGAAAATATACACGCCATTTTTTTCGTCAGTAATGATTCTTTTTCCACCTTTAAGCAGCAGGTTCTTCCATTGCATCGACCTGTGCCCATTTATATATACGCTATCGATACTAGTTGATGAATTATTTACCATCCTGTAAAATCCCCTCACACTGTATTTGTTTTCACCAGGGAAGAGATCGATTTCGGCGGTTACTGCAGTTATGGTCAACCGGGGTTTTGATTTCAGAAAATGATATCGCCTTTCATAAGTTTCCATCCGGCTATTTATTCCACTTCGTGAATCTATTTTTGTTTCACGAAAAATATACGCTCCTGAAATCAAAGAAATAATTACTGCAACACCCCCAAAAGCAAGACCAGTTCTTGAAAAAGAAACACGCCGGGTATGTACACGCTCTTTCAAGCCCGATGCAAGAAGAAAAAGAACAATTGTAATTGCCGACCAGAATAGCATATAAAATCCAAATGCTGAAAGTTCATTTCCGAATCCATTCATCGAGCTATAATCACCTGAATATGCATTTGCAAATTTCAACAGCGGATGATTCAAGTGAATAATTTTTCCAGCAGAGGTATGCATCGTGAGCATGATTGTTCCGGACACTATCATTCCTGTCCACCTGTTTTTAAACAGGGATTGAATACAGATGATAAGACCTGCATTTAAAAAAAGAGGAAATCCAAGCAAATAAAACAACTCTGCATACAATGGCCACTCTACAGATGCTGTGTTTTTGATAAGCTGAATAGTAAGTCCGGAAAGGATGCTTGCCAATATCAAAAGCCAGCCTATCACTGCCACTGATAGCCATTGAGAAAGCAATACAACTGTACTTTTCACAGGAGTAGCATTTTCCAGCTGATTAAACCGGGTACTACTGCTGCGCCAGTGAATTTCATTCGCAAAGAACAAAAGAATCATCACGGAAATCAATGGTAATCCTGAAAAAATATTTTCCACGATAATTCCTGATGTTGCAAACTTCTCAGGCATACGTGCATTTCCTTCGATATCACTGAAAGCTTCCATCATGAAAAATCCTACCCACCCTGCTAAAAGTATCCAGATCGGAATAGAGCTGAGAACATTCTTCAACTCAATTCTAACAAAACTTACAAGCGACTTCGCATTATACTTCAATCCTGTAGTAATTGTGTCAGCGACTTTGTAATACTGATCATTTGCAACCGTCAAAAAATCTGCTTTTCGCTTTTTTGTATTCTCCTTTTTTAATACAAAATCGAACCTGAAGTAGGCGATTGTAAGCAGCAGAATTGAAACAAATAAATAAAGCAGGCGATTGATCAGAAAATTTCCTTTCAACTCAAGCAATTGACCATTTCTTTGTGAAGCGGACCAGTAATAAGACTGTTCAAGAAATGACGCAACACCAAAGGGATCCAGAATTGCAGCAAGCTGCATCGACTCTGCACTGACGGGCGTACTGTTGGCAATCAATGGTGAGTTAGTATAAAATGAAACGCCCCAGTAGATAAAATAAATAAACACACCGGAAACATAGACCAGCATTTTATTTTTCGTAAGCAAACCAAAACAACATGCCACGGCTGTACAAAAAAGAATATTGGGAAGTAGAAATACAACATACGGTTGAAAATAATTGCTGAGATGAAAAGGCCCGAAATATGCGTTACCTGAAGATCTCACCAATTGACCCATGTACAAGCCCACGATGAACAGAAAATAAGCAGCTGCATTGATAAAAAATATGATAGTGAACCGACTGGCGACATAGGGCAATTTCAGTACCGGAGCAGCAAAGAGAATACTATCAAATCGGGAATCCTTCTCCCTGAAGAGCGTTTGAGCTGCAAGTAATGTTGTCGAGAAGATGCAAACTAACGATGTAATTCCTATAATATAATTGAGTACAAAACTTCCATTGTAAAAAGTATTCGGGAAAGGGAAATTAGCAGCAAGGCCCATCAGTATGCCCAGCGAAATATAAAATACCAGGATTGCATAGAATGATCTGTTTCTGTTGATGAATTGCCATTCAAAACTCAGCAGGTTTGCGTACATGGGCAGCAATTAAAATTGTGAAAAATAAACATCCTCCAGGTCAGCCTGTTTTATCTGAAAACCATCACCTGGTATTCCATCTGCATAAACATTGATGTGCAATTTTCCGGAAACGAAATGGGATGAAATCACGCGATAGGCTGATCTATATTTCCCCAATTCAGATTTGCTGATGGCTTTTGTCCAGATTCTGCCATCGATACTCTTTACAAAAACATCAGGCTGGCCAACAGATACCAACTGACCATTGTTCATGATGGCCATATATGTACAAAGATTTCTCACATCTTCTACAAGGTGTGTTGAAAGAATGATGATAACCTCTTCTCCTATCTCGCTGAGCAAATTGTTGAAACGATTTCTTTCCTCGGGATCAAGACCGGCAGTGGGTTCGTCTACTATAATGATTTGTGGATTTCCCAGCAAGGCTTGCGCAATCCCGAATCGTTGTCTCATACCGCCGGAAAAAGTACTTACTGATTTGTTCCGATGCTGATACAGATTTGTTTTATGCAGTAATGCATCGATCTGCTTTTTTCTTTCTGCTTTTGATGCAATTCCTTTCAGGACCGCGAGATGGTTGAGTAAATGAAAAGCAGAAATTTTCGGATATACGCCGAAGTCCTGGGGCAGATACCCCAGTTGTTTTTTTATAACAAAAGGATCTGCAATCACATTGGTGCCATTAAAAATCAAATCGCCCGAATCCGGCGCCTGCAATCCCGCTATCGTTCGCATCAGCGAAGATTTACCCGCGCCGTTTGGTCCCAACAATCCAAAAATTCCATTCTTTAATTCCAGCGTAATATTATTCATCGCAACAACTCCATTGGAGTATGTTTTGGTAAGTCTTTCAATTCTTAACGTATTCATATTTTCACCAGTTTCTTCATTTATAAAATGTTTACAGTCTCTATTACAAACGGCCGTATCTGACATAGCAATGAGTTTTGGATTTTGTCACAATCAAAGAGGCATTGACACCTGCGGAGGTTAATCTATACTTTAACTCCTTTAACCTTCAACTCAACTCTTCCCCGGCCTTCGGGCGGCTATATACAGGATGCTCCTAAGGGAGCATGAACATTGCATCTGGTCGCAATCACAAATGAATTGGCACCCGCAGAAGTTAACTTATAACTTAACACTTATAACGTTCAACCTAAATCTCACTTCAAAAAAATCCCCTTCCCTCACGGCCTTTCACCACGTTTAACTATAACCGATATCTTATTCTGATTACTCTACATATTCCAAAATGTCACCGGGTTGACATTTCAACGCCTTGCATATCGCTTCCAGAGAATCGAAGCGGATACCTTTTGCTTTTCCTGTCTTAAGAATAGATAAATTGGCAGGTGTTACATCCAGTATTTCTGCCAATTCTTTCGACTGCATCTTGCGCTTCGCAAGCATCACATCAAGATTTACTACAATTGGCATATTTAAAAAATTAGATCCTGTTCGTTTTGTAACTGAAGACCACGACTAAAAATAACCGCCATAAAATAAGCAAACACTCCGAGCACAGCATGCAGTGCCGTTAATATGATCAGTAGTCCAACTTCATATGAAAGTACTATATGTCCTATAAGGAATGGAAGTGGTACCAGCAGGTTAGTCATGTAAAACCATTTCAGTCTGCGGACTCCTTTTTCGGTAAATAGTTTTTTCTCCCTGAAAATGTTGAACACATTGCTGAGCAACCATAAAAACACTCCGTAAAGACCGATAAAAGCGATCATTTCAAATACATACCCAAAACTATAATCATCACCTATCAGAAACCGGCTGTTCGTGAATGGGTAATTGATAACGAATCGTTTTCCCTCATCAAATGGATGAACCATTGAGTGCCGGAACATGAAACTGATGATACAGTAGAGAGCGGTTGCCAGGTAGGGTATGGCCAGGATCCTGGACAGATAAAACAGAAAACTTGCCAGCAAACGGACATTTCGCATTGTTCGATTATTTCTGCAAACATATAATTAATTATCGTTTTACAATAATTAATTTCCTTTTTGTTGTAATTGGTAAAATTTGGGTAGCGACTGGTATACGAGGTTTTTGATGTTGAAAGGGATAACATGCAGGTATTCGGTTGTTTGAATTTATTGAAACAGCAGCCAGTACAACTCCGTGCCGGGAAATGTTGTATGGAAACTCAGATGAAAATAATTACGACTTGCTGATTAAGTGAGGGCAGGCGGCGTTTTTCGCCTGCCTGCCCTGCCTACCGGACAGGCAGGCGGCAAGGGCAGGTTTTTCGTTCATCGTTGTTTGTTAAGAGGTGAGAGTGGTAGAAATGCAGAATAAAAAAATTCGAAGTATAAATCTGATGTGGGGGGCAACCAGTTGCAAAGGGGTTCACACTTTGACTTTTACATCCATGCAGACGCTGCCATCAAAATTCTTTTGTAATTCAATACACACCTGGATTTGCACAACAAACAGCAGGCCCAGATTAAATGGCGCCGCCGGGTTTATCATTCGCAATATCCGGACGTGATCTGATCGGCGTCAATTCAAGAATGCCATAGTGCAACAGACTTTCAATTTCATTGATAATGGTCTTATCCAGTAGGTCAGGAACGGTGCCCTCATATTTCTCTGCTGCATAATGAATATATTCGGCTACTGTTTTCTGGCCATCTGCAGATAAAAAAATCATTTCAGGCCATGGATCGAGTGTAAGCAGGCGAGGTTGTTTGGGGTCAATCACAACAACTTCATTGTCAGTGGCAATATCCCATACTGCAATCCTTCTGAAATAAAAATCGCGTGCTGAATATTGCTGAAGGTATAGAAACGGCGGTATCTTCTTTAACGGACGAAAAAGACTGAATAATTTCATGACTTAGGGGTCGGGAATCTACAAACCAATCCGGGAACAAAATAGAAACTAAATTTTAAATTACACAGCTTCTTTCCTGCAATAAGCATCAGAATTTTCGAGGGTATACTTCTTCTCAATGTCGACATCGTTATAGCTCTTCATTCCACCCCAGGCAAAAATCTTTTCAAAAAAAGGCAGGTACCTGCTGTCTCTGATTTTTCGCAGAAAATAAATCTCATGTTCTTTTTCTTTCATTCCCATTTCATATAAAACCTGATCATGATCTTTGATTCCCAGGTCATGGAAATAATGCATCATCCTGAAATATTCGCAGACATTTCCGCTTTCAAGTCGTCCGGCAAAATAGAATGGCATAAACCACCCAATGACGTAACAGGAGGCCGAAATGATTTTTCCAATGACATGAAACCTGAACTCATAATACTTTGAAACTGAAACCCCATAATGATTCATCAGTTCCAAAACTTCACGTCGGTGATTCCACTCGTCAATTTCAATCTGCCTGATGTTCTTAACTTCTTCGGAATTCTTAAGAGAACCAGCATGACCCTGGTATGCAAACGCTGCAGCCTTCTCAGCAGAATAAGCTTTTTGAAGAAGGTCCACCAGTTTTTTATGTTGGAGTATCATGTACGAATTTTACTACAAAGCTACTGCAGAGCTGTTGTGATATACATATTACCCGAAAGATGTTGCTTTCGATTTCAGGAAAAAATGTGTCTGTTTTCAAGTAATACTGAATATTGAAATGTAAATCAATAATATATCTCCAAACAATGTCACGGTTAAAAAAAGTTATCCGGGAACCAGGATTTACTTGATTTTCTCAAGAGATTTGTGTACCATATCACGCAGCTTTCCGAAGTGATCAACCGGTAAATTACAAAAGGCAGTTGCAAGCGCAGACTTTGCAGGATCAAAATAAATATATGGGTATACACCACCAGATCCACCAATATAGGTCTGACGATTCTTTCGCAGGAAATAGCTGCTATTCAAAAAGCGATAGAATCGCTAGATTCCGTTCGCAGCAGTTAATATCAGTGCTTCCTGTTCTGTGACCAGGATCGTGTGCTCATGTTGAGCGACGTAACTGCTATCACCGGTGATAAAGGTCCAGCCATCACCTGCATCTTTCGCGTAACCGGCACCGGTAGAAATAAAAGTTTCGATGGCGACGGTAGTATTTTTCCGGAAACGTGTTTTCAATGTACGATCGTAGTAGTTTGGAATTTCTGTCGGTTCTTCATGCAGGCTGCGACCAACACCATGTCCAACAAGATTTCTGATCACACGATACCCTTTTTTAGCGGCTTCTTTTTCAATCAGCTTTCCGATTTCTGCAATCTTCACTCCGCCTTTGATCTGACTGATTGCAAGGTTGAGGATTTTTTTTGACGCCTCCACGAGCGCCAGGTGGCCTTTCACATCTTTGCCCAATACAAATGAACCTCCATTGTCTGACCAGAAACCATTTAACTCAGCAGATACATCGATATTAACCAGGTCGCCTTCCTGCATAATTTTATTGGAAGAAGGGATGCCATGGGCAATTTCATGGTTAAGGCTGATGCAAGTCCAGCCAGGGAAACCGTAGGTTTCTCTTGGAGCTGATTTCGCACCGAATGCAGTTAACAGTTTCCCGCCAAATGCATCCAGTTCCGCGGTGTTCATTCCAGGCTGCGCATACTCGCGCATTTGTCGCAACGTTTCTGCAACAGCATCGCTGACCTTCTGCATACCTGTCAATTCCAAATCTGACGTAATCGACATGTTCCTGATTTGTTTCAAATTTAAACAATAGTGATGATTAGAGGCGTTGGATTTTAAAAACAGGTGGACCAGGCATGCCTTTTCACGTCTCAGTTCATACCCTACCTCCAAAGCAACGATTCATCACCTCCGATTGTCATTCCGTACATTATTACCTGTTCCTGTACGCCTGTGAACTTTATTTTTATTTTTCAAAAAATGAAAGGATAGATGAAAAACACGTTGACTTTGAGCCTGGCTCCGGCTGTACTGATAGGCTTTATTCTGATGACGGGCTCCTGCCGCAAAGACGATGATCAGGGCCAGGCTCCGCCGCCACCAAAGGTTGGTCAACCTTTACTCAAAGAAATTATCATCCAGAATTTACCATCACCCTATTTCAGGTTTGATTACAACAGCGACAGTTCAGCAAAAGAAATATCTTTTGCATCCGGCCTTTCAACATGGTCAGTTGAATATGATAACAAGAAAATAAAATCGTTGACGAATCTAAAACAGCCTTCAAAATTGTTTTACTTCTACTCAGGATCTAATGTAACCCGCATCAGAACAGACAACGTACTGAGCGGAAAAACCGAATGGGCAAATCATTTCCAGTACGACAATTTCAACAGGCTGATAAAAATCACCTGGTATCAATATGCTTCAAACGGAACCGACAGCGTTAAATTCCGTGAAACGAAATTTAATTATACTAAAGACTTTAATCTTTCCGGTTATGAACAGTTCGGCAGACAGGATAACGGAAGCTTTGTATTAGTGGCTACAGCATCGTACACCAACTACGACGCCGGAAACAATGTTGATGGATTTGTGATCTACAAACAATTTTTCGAAGATTTTCTTTATCTGCCGAATGTGCGACTACAATTGAATAATCCCCGAAAACAGTTTTTAAAAACGGGGGTGAATGAATACCAGGTAGAGTACACCTATCAATACAACAATGATAACCCCCGTACGAAGAGAACAAAGATCACACAGACAAAGGGAAGCCAGGCGGGAACGACGACAGAGAGTCTGACGCAATATTCTTATTATTGAATACAGTTCATAGTTCATGTAAGGAGAAAGAAACTTCGCGGTGTGGATGTTTTTCATTATCGGACCTACTCCGCTCGAACTAATGCGGCTTTCCGAAACTCACTAACACCTCATAGGCTGGCTGTCTCCTAATCCCTATTGCATCCTTTCTATTGCCTTTTTTGTTTTCGGTCTATTTTTCCAGCTGATCAGCGTTTAATTACTAGACGCGGATGATCGGAGATATTCTTCCGCGGAACAGCGTGTATCTGATCTGCGAACATCTTCGGGAGACAGGTTGATGTCATCATTCGAAGTTTGACCTACTGGCTACTTATTTCGTCGTTCTTCATTGAATTACACGTTAGCAGTTTTCCGTTTTCAGTTCCGTTTTTCTTCTGCCCACTGCCTTCTGCCCACTGCCCATAACTAACTGAAGTGATCCGCTTTTATTGACTTCGCTTTTTTGAGCTCACCGAAGCTCACTTTCCCCGAAGCAGTATCATAAAAAGCAGCAACAACTCCAATATCGCCACTTCCGACCATTTCATTCAGGTAACTGCTTTCGGACAAAATTTCACTGATAGAACTTTCTGCATTCATCCAGGTGATCTTATTCATCTGTGAAACATCTTTCAGATCCACTTTTTCCGGATCGATATTATGCAAACTGATGCCCGATTGAATTTTTTCTGTAACCAGATAGATGTGATCGTCAGTCGTATTCTGCAATGCTGCATTGATAGCACCACAGTTCGAATGTCCCATTACAACCACCAGCTTTGCGCCAATCTTTTTTACTGACAGTTCAATACTTCCAATGATTGCAGGGCTTGCAATATTACCGGCGATACGCACGATCAGCAAATCACCGATACCGGAATCAAAAACGATCTCCGGAGATGTTCCTGAATCTATACAACAAACAATTACAGCCATCGGATGCTGTACATCAGCAGTTGCGGAGACCTGCGATTGAAAATATTTGTCCGTGGATTCTCCCTTGAGAAATCGTTCGTTGCCGGCCTTGAGCAACTTCATGATCGCGTCAGGAGTGAGTTTCTGTTGTGTTTTTCTGTCGAGTACATTCAGAAATTGCAGGTTGTCCTGGATTTCATATTTCTCACGAATACCGATCACATTCAACTGTATGTTTTTCTCGGGTGCCACAGTGGATTTGAAATCTTCCAGCACTTCCAGTACATCTTCATCAATAAAACCCGAACGGCTTCCGTCAATTATCACTTTCGATTTTTCTGGTATATTCCAGAGTGTCTCTTTTATTGAAGCTTTATTCAGAAATGAAACTTCATCAGACAATTCCAGTTTGACCACTTCACCAATCGCAAGTTTTTCTTTCCCGATTTTAAATGGATTTCTGAAATTACTCCTCAGCAAATAAAACACAGATATTGCAAGACCGATCAATACCCCAATCAGCAAATCAGTAAATACAATGGCAAGGATGGTTGCAACAAAAGGAATGAACTGGTGCCATCCTTTTCTGTACATCTTTTTGAAAAGCTCCACCTTGGCGAGTTTATACCCGGTAATCAAAAGGATCGCTGCGAGTGAAGCAAGAGGTATTAAATTCAAAAGGCTTCCCAGTGCCAGAACACTGATCAGCATAAATACTCCGTGAAGTATTGCTGATAATTTTGTTGAATTACCTGAGTTGATGTTCACTGAGCTTCGAACGATGACGCTTGTAACGGGAATGCCGCCAAACAATCCGGCAGTAATATTTCCCACACCCTGCGCAATCAGTTCACGATTGGGTGGTGATTCTCTTTTATGTGGATCAAGCTTATCGACCGCCTCAATATTCAGCAATGTTTCCAGTGATGCAACAATAGCAATAGTAAACGCAACAGTGTACACTTTAACATTGGAAAAAGATTCAAGCGTCGGC
Organism: Pollutibacter soli; assembly: GCA_029269725.1. GTDB lineage: Bacteria > Bacteroidota > Bacteroidia > Chitinophagales > Chitinophagaceae > Pollutibacter > Pollutibacter soli. Next base: position 172,175 of record JARJHS010000003.1, read on the forward strand.
AAATGCAGATATCCTGAAAGATTATTGGTATCAATCACGGGAATGTTCACCAGGTGGGAAGATTCCAGCGCTATGCCAGGAAAATATTTTTTAAAGATGATGTTCAGTACAACACCAAGAATCACCACAAACAGTGATGCGGGAAAAAATCTGAACTTTTTCATAGGGCTTTTATCCCAGAAGATCATCACCAGAATGGAGATCATCGAAATAATAAATGCGCCAGGAAGAATAAAATTCAGCATGTGGTACAAAGCTGAAAATGTATTTTCTCCATCGCGTTGAAAAAAAGACAGGTCATCAAATGCATCGGGGTCATATCCCAGGGCGTGAGGGATTTGTTTCAGAATGAGCAATATGCCGATCGCTGCAAGGAGACCTTTAATCACGTTAGAAGGAACATAATTAGCGATGATGCCGGCTTTAAGAAAGCCCATCAGCAACTGTATACATCCAGCAATGAATACAGCTGTAAGAAAGATTTCAAAATCACCAAGACTTGTGATAGCGGCAAACACGACTGCTGCCAGACCTGCAGCGGGCCCGCTCACACTCGTGTTGGATCGGCTGAGTATACCAACAATAATTCCACCGATGATTCCGGAAATAATTCCTGATAAAAGCGGAGCCCCCGACGCAAGAGCAACTCCTAAACAAAGTGGCAGGGCTACTAAAAAAACTACAATACTCGCAGGGACATCATTCTTCAATTCAGAGGCCTTCATATAAAGATTCGTTTTTATGGTCCGGATCAGCCGGAGCGGGAAAATAACGAATCTGCGACACTCAATTTCCTCCTAACCATTGCCTTCGAAGCAAACGCTGTGATGCTGAAGCATTTGGATCTGAACTGATTTTGCCATCCGGCCCTAATTTTAATCCTGTTTTAATAAGATTTTCATAAAGCGGGGGTTGAAAACCCCCTTCGATATACTTCATTATAAATTCTCTAATCTCCGGATGACCACTAACAGCAACAATTTTATCAAACAATTCATCGTCTTTGAAAGGCTTATTCACGCCATATTCTTTCAGCAAAAGAGCTATCAGTTCCTGCACACCGAGTTTTCCTCCTGATAATTCCCTTAACCGGATATCAAGGCAAAGCGACACCAATGCGCCGCGCAAATACACGTTCATATACTGATCCTGGCGCTGCACCGCCAGTTTACTCAAACTTGTGAGCGAAAGAGTCGAGTCAAACTCTTTCATACCGGCAATTTTTCCTTCAATGGTTTTATAAAATTCCTCATAGCTGATCGCTCCGCCTTTTACGGGAATGTGCATGGTAAAATATTCCGTCATTCCTTCGTATAACCACAAATGCCTGGACATGGCTGGTCCGCTGAAATTGTAATTTTCTATTTCTTCTGAATGCAATGCGAGTGGTAGAATGGTATGCAGAAATTCATGACTGGCGATACCATATACCGATCTGCTGATTTCTTCCTCGTTCATCATCATATGCAGCAGGATAACTGTCGAAGCAGAATGTTCGAGGCCTTCACCAAAAGTGGGACGCGGCTGACTTGCCGCAAAATGGTAGAGCAGGAAATTATAAGTTGTCACAGGCAATTTTCCTCCCAGATACTGTTTCTGCAGTTTCAACAAAGGCGCTACTTTTTCTGCTATTGATCCAGCCACTTTTTTTCCGGAAGTGGAATAAACGGCAACGGTTACGCGAACATCATCAAGTTGTATAACGCTGGTATCCGGATCTGCAAATAGTATCGGGTTGTCAACCAGCTTTGCATATGATGATGCGGAATAACTGCTGATGCTGTCGTTAGTATTTGTATTTGTGAGGCTTGTAGATGCAGAAAGATGCGCAGGTTTTTTGAATGTTATTTCGTATGGACGTTTTTCATAACCCGGTATAAATCCAAACACCGAATTATTATTAATTACGAAAACTGTATCAGCAGTGAAGATACTCCTTGCGGATTTATACATTCTTCCTGAGTAGGAAGCCAGATCATCGAAATCATCATTCACAAAATATTCAACGCGAACCAGTTTCTTTGCATCTGGAATATGCCAGGAATTGGTATCCTTTCTAGGCAGCAAGCGCCTTTTATTTTTTGAGTAAATTCCCCAAACACTGTCTACGTTCATTCCAAAATTCAACTCGCCATAAATACCAGGTACCATTTTCGGGAAATGGAATTCTGTCTTTGATGTATTCAGTTTTGGCACCTCCATTGTCACAAACAAACGATCGCGTTCGGTTTTTCGCAGATCGGTTTGAGCGTGAAAACCTACGGAAGTTTGCGCAGGAAGTACATAAACCGAAAAGAGAATGAGAAACAGTGAAAGCGTAATTTTTTGCATTACGCAAGATAATCAAACTGCGACTCTTCTGCTTCCCAGCATTTTGCGGGTGATTAACGCAACAGGAATACCCACGCAAGCGATAATAACGATTATGCCAAGCCATTGCGCCTGGAAATTAAATTTAAAATCTTTTGCAAATGCAATCGGGATAACAATGGCGTTCATTACCAACCAAACCAGTATTCCATAAACGATGCCAGCCAGCAAGGGTTGAGTATGAGCAATTTTCAGCCGAGGGTATAACAGTACAAAAATGATTGTAAATATAAAAGCGATAGCAAAATGGAGCAACAATCCAAGTGCTGCAGTTGCGAAGCCATTCCCAAAGGCTGTCTTTCCGATCAAACCACTGGCGATGTATTGCAGAAGTTTCGTTACTGTTGTTTGCCCTTTGAATACGACGTTGATTAAAATGGCTGCAATAATATCCAGGACGCCGGCGACAAGCCCTGCGCGCAGAACGGTGCGTGAGATGATTGAGTTCATGATGACAAGGTATGT
>JARJHS010000003.1:175109-216195 GCA_029269725.1 Pollutibacter soli
TCGTTGTTCGTTGTTCGTTGTTCGTTGTTCGTTGTTCGTTGTTCGTTGTTCGTTGTTCGTTGTTCGTTGTTCGTTGTTCGTTGTTCGTTGTTCGTTGTTCGTTGATTGCAGATCGTAGAGACGCGATGCATCGCGTCTCTACGATCTGCAATCAACATAGGGCATTTTCCGTTTCGCTTTATTCTGTATTCCCTTTTTCCTGTTTTCGGTTTTCAGTTCCAGTTTTCCTCCTGCATTCTGTATTCTCCTATTCTACTTACATCAAAATACTATTCACCGGCTGTATGGGTGGCGGCAATTCTGTTTCCCCCAGCATTTCACGCAGATCGATCTCAATGGTACGACTCATAGAAGTAATTGGAACATCGTTTGCACCGCCTTCAAAAGGATTTTCGGTAGCCTGTCCTACTCTCTCCAGTGTTGTAAATACCCAGGAAACAATTATACTGAAAGGTACTGCCATCCAGATCATTTTTTCGCCATGTTTACTGAACTCATTCAGCATTCCTAACGGCAACATAAACACGAAAAGACGGATAAAGAACCTGCTGATGGTAGAAAACTGACGGGGATATGGAAAGTTCTTGATTCGCTCACAACGGCCCTGGTGATCGTACAATTCTTTCAACACACTTTCAAGTTGAGTATACCTGAATTCTGAAACACTTCCTGCATCTGATAGTGCACGCAGCTGCGCTGACTGCATACTGATAATCTGCGCAGCTTTGTTTTTCCTGGCCATGATGAAATCTCTTTCCACTTTGGAAACGAAATTTAAAAGCACATCGGCCATTTCAGTCTCTTCTTCTTCCACTCTATAATTCCTGCGATAATCTTTGAATGCACCTATATCATGGTTCTCCCAGGTTTTCTTTTCGCGCAGCTGAAACCTTAAGGCAGTAAGCCATGCAATATGGCGATAGATCATCTGATGATGAATTTCCCGATCAGTAAGCGGATTATCTGTACTGATAAAATCCCTCGCCATAATTCCCCAGGTGCGACTGCTGTTGACAATACTGCCCCATATCTGTCTTGCCTCCCATAAACGATTATAAGTGGCATTATTTCTAAAGCCGGCGATAAATGCGGCTGCCGTACCCAACATGGTAATCGGGACCCACGGAATAGCAAGCCAATGCCATCCTGCAAAAACATATAAAGCTGTAGGAACAACGGCAAGGATTACCAGTCCGAGTATATCCCGCTTGGTCCATGCCAGGAACTCTCCAAGCCTGTAAGATTTACCTGCATGCATATTGAATACAGTTAGTTCAGATTCTGTGAAAATATCAACAAAAAACTAAAATGCAGCGATCGGGAAACATACATCAGGGGCGCAACAGCGCACTATAAATTCTCGAACGATTATAAACGGATGGTTTGTCGCCGATCATTTTTATCATATGATATCCAAATGGATGGAAAAGATCCGCAAGTTCTGATTGAGGCAACGGATACGGCACCCAACGGCTGGCAACATAAAGATCATATTCCACAATCACGAATGGAGCCCCTGGCTTCACCTGCTTCATCAGCTTTTCCAGGCAACTCATTTTATCACCGATAAAATGCAATGCATTTGCGATGATAACGCCGTCCAATGGCGGCAGATCCAGATCCTCTGATGCAAAATCTTTGTGTAACAGTTTTATTTCAACATTGTTCGATGGTTTTGCTTTCAGCAACGGCACATGGTTTTTTTCCACGGCATACACCACAGTTCCCGGTTTCTGCAATTCTGCAATGGCAAAACTAAACAGACCGGACCCAGCACCAAGGTCAGCCCATACACTGGGATGATTTATCCTGATTTCAGGTGTGTCGATGAGTTGTATAGCTTCGCTGAGTTCCAAAAGTTGAAAGTTGAATGTTGAAAATGAACGTTTCTTTTGTCAATTCCCCGTATTATTTTCCAGACCTGCCCTTCTTTTTTTGGATAGCTTTCAAAGTGCTTTTATCTATCGCCTTGACTTTTGTTTTACCGGGTTTTGCCTTTATACTTTCAACTTTCAACTTCGAACTTTTAACTTCCGGCTTTCGACTGGTGGCTTTTGACTTCTGACTTTTGCCAACAGACTTCTGATTCCCCATCTTATTCGGCTGTTCCCTATTGCCTCCTGGATTCTTACTATTGCCTCGCTGTTGATGCCCGACTGCTATCCCAGCTTCTGTTTTCGCCTTCGCTGTCATTTTTGAAACAACAAGCCCGTAAGATTTTGCAAGATGATTTTTCAATTGTGTTGCAGGCAATCCTTTCATGTTTTTATGCAACACCCAATGACTTTTTGCAAGATATGGAGCCGGAACAAAACCATCCTGGTGGATGAGTTCATCAAATTCAACAGGGTCGGTTTTGAAACCGATAGTCACTGGAACTGCATCAAGACTGATCATGCAAAAGATTTTTTCCCCTGCCATCAGGCAAAGATTGTCGCCCCATTTGATATCCTCGCGAATACCAGGAAAAGACTTGCAGAATTTTTGTATATCTTCAATTTCCATCTTTAGTTTTTTTTAGCAGACCGAAAATTTCAGTATCAAGAAATTGTCCGTCAAAAAAGAAACTCTCTTTAAAATATCCTTCACGCACAAAACCGGAACGCTCAAGAATCTTTCTTGAATTATCATTCGCAGGATTAATTCTCGCTTCGATACTATGTAATCCCATCTCTTCAAAACCATGTTTGATCACCACATCAATTAACTTTCGCATAATTCCTTTACCCCAGAAATCGGGATGTAACATATAACCAATCTCTCCGCGGAAATGCTCAGGTAACATCCGGTAATAACCTATCGTGCCAATCAAACGCCCATCAGGCTTATGGATGATTCCCCAGGCTTTTGTTCTGTTCATATGGAACTCCTGTTGCATTCCCCGGATCATCGCCATCACTTCATCTATGGAAACTGGTTTTGCCTTGTTGATGAATTTCATCGCCGCTTCATTTGTCCGGAGTTCGAACATTGCAGAGGCGTGATGTGGTTTAATTGCAGTTAAAAGGAATTCATCAAGCTCAATATCAGGAGGAAATTTTTCCAAGAGAATTAGTTTCAGGTGATTGTTCGTTGTTCGTTGTTCGTTGTCTTATTTCAGAACAGCATTTGCTTTCTCAATTTCTGCAGTAAATGCTTCGATCACTCCAGACAACAACCCGATTTGTTCCTGCGCTTCAGCCCAGTTTTTTTCTTCGATCGCTTCACGAACGCCCGGCAATGTTTTAACACCATAACCTGTAAAATAACCAGGCGCGTAAATCAGATGTCTGTACCACGGCCGGCGCGGAAGTCCTTTGTCCAGCAACAAACTCTTTTCAGCCTGGAAAAGAATATTATTCAATTCATTTCTTTTTGCTTCCGGTAGTTGTTCCGCTTTTGCAGATAACTTCTTATAACTGTCTGCTGCTGTTTTAAACTGTACCATTGCATTATCCAATCTGCTGAAATTGAAAAAAGGAACCTTCGCGGAAACTTCTGCAGCTACATAAGGTTCTTTCGGATCCCGGGCCAGGTCATATAATTTTTCCGCTGCCATGGCTATATCATGCTCCGCATCAATACGTATATTGTCTGCAAGCGTTTTTACTTCGCCGACATAACCATTGATAGTCGAATACAAAGTTGTAAAATCAGCAGGAATAATATCTGCATTAGCAAGGCGCAAAACCATTCTTCCCGCGGTTGACGCTAACGCTGCGCCATAGGCGAAACCTGGATCTTTGAAACGTACAAAATGATCATAGCTGTCGTAAATAGAATGATATTCACCACCGGATCCTTCACCACCAAATCCAATATTGAAAGAAGGTATTCCCAGGTGCTGAAAGAATGGCGAATAATCTGAGCCGGCACCTAACGCAGAAAGTTTTATTGTTTTATTGCCCATGATTCGGGTGCGTTTTGCTCTGTCGCCCAAAACCATTTCTACTGCATACCTGCGATCACGAATGCTTACTCCTGTTTGCGGATCCTTTACTACACTAATGATTTCATTAAAAAAAGGTTCGAACGCATGCGAGCCGCCTCCATGGATAAAACCACGACTGTTTCCATCGGAATTGATATAGGCCACTGCTTTCTTCTGCAATTCAGATGCATGATCTTCAACCCATTCCGTGCTACCCAGGAGTGCCTGCTCTTCACCATCCCATCCGCAGAAAATAATTGTACGTTTAGGCTTGAAACCTTGTTTTGCAAGAATGCCAATTGCTTTTGCTTCACTCATCACAGCCACCATTCCGCTGAGTGGATCAGCAGCTCCGTTTACCCATGCATCATGGTGGTTGCCGCGAATGATCCATTCATCCGGTAGCTCAGAACCTTTCAACGTTGCGATCACATTATAAACGGGTTTCAAATCCCAGTTGAAAGCCAGTTTCAAATGAACTTTTGCTACACTCGGGCCCATATGGTAAGTTATTGGTAATCCGCCACGCCATTCATCAGGTGCTACCGGGCCTTGCAATGATTCCAGTAAGGGTTTCGCATCTTCCCAGGAAATCGGCAACACCGGAATCTTCATGATCGTCGGAGATTCGGCAACGGACAGACGTTTCGCATCCGGTGTTGAAGCAAAGCCTGGTGTCGTGGGGTCACCTGGCGTTACAGGCATATCCATAACAGATCCGCGCTGCGCTCCATCTCCGGGACGATAAGGCCCTTTCGGGTAGGCATCACCGGCACCATATCCATCATCGAGAGGATCAGAATAAATCAGGCAACCGATAGCACCATGAAAAGCGGCTAGCTTCGGTTTAATTCCGCGCCACGATCCACCATATTTAGCTATCACAATTTTCCCTTTTACACTGATACCAGCTTTTCTCAAAACTTCATAATCAGCAGGAACTCCGCGATTCACAAATACCAGTTCAGCAGTTACATCGCCATCTGCCGAATAAGCATTATATGTCGGTAACTGTTCAGATTTCTGACCGCTGGTGCGATCTTCTTTTAATGTCGACTCTTCAAGTTTTGCAGTGAATTTTTTAGTGCCGAGCAATTCGAGCAATCTTGTTTTCGGAGTCGGAAATAAAACCTGGTAACTTGACAATTCAGTGTCATATCCCCATTCCCTGAAAAGTTTAGCCATGTAATCGGCATTGATCTTATCCTGCGATGAACCAAGATGATGAGGACGTGATGAAAGAAATTCCATCCACACCTGCTGATCTTTGGGACTGATCAGCGAGTCCATTGCTTTTTCGAGTTTTATTTCCGTGGACGCGGAAGTCGGATTAAAACCGGAAATTTTTTCCTGTGCGCTGACACTTGCAGGCGCCAGGCCGGATAAAGAAAATGCAGACAGCAAAATAAGTTTTCTCATTTTTCAGAAAGGTTTTGAATAGAAATTGAAAAGATGGCGAGCAATCGTTGAGTAAAGTTTCTGAGTACTGAACTGTTTCTTTTATGAAGCAGGACAAAAGTTCGGTGGCGACTTCCAATTTCCGGATTCGTTTTGGCCGGGCAGAAGTCAGTGGTAACCACACATCACCATGATGTCCGACATACACTACTGACTTTTAGCATCTGATTCACTTTTCCTGATATCGCTTACCTTATAAGTTTCTCACTTCCGCCAGCAGATCCTGCAGCACTTTCTTTGCATCACCGAACAACATTGAAGTCTTGGGTTGAAAAAACAGCTGGTTTTCTATACCTGCATATCCTGGTTTCATGCTTCTTTTATTGACGATCACGGTTTTTGCCTCCTCCACTTCAAGAATCGGCATTCCAAAAATTGGTGATCCGGGATCGGTTTTAGCTGCAGGATTGACAACATCGTTTGCACCCAGCACAAGTACAACATCTGTGGTTTTTAATTCGTCATTGGCCTGTTCCATTTCCAGCAGTTTATCATAGCTCACATCTGCTTCTGCAAGTAATACGTTCATATGACCGGGCATACGACCAGCCACCGGATGTATCGCATACTTTACTTCAACACCTTTTGCTTCCAGCGTTTTTTCGAGTTCATGACACACGTGTTGTGCCTGCGCTACCGCTAAACCATAACCGGGAACAATCATGATCCTGTTTGCATAGGCCATCACCATCGCCGTATCACTCAGTGAAATTTCTTTGTAAGCACCACCGCCCTGTTGTGCAGCACCTGCGCTTCCGTTTGCACTTCCGCCAAATGAACCGATTAATACATTCAATAAAGAACGATTCATCGCCTTACACATCAGGATCGTAAGCAAGGTTCCGGCTGCACCAACTAATATACCACCTGTAAGCATTACTTTATTGTCGTACAGGAAACCACCACAGGCGGCTGCAACACCGGTGAATGAATTCAACAGAGAAATTACCACGGGCATATCAGCACCGCCAATGGGCATCACAAATGAAATACCGTAGATGACTGACAAGGCAACAATCGCATAGAAATACAATACTGTTTCCTCCGGACTTGCAATAAGTATAAATGCTGCAAGACCAAAAATTAAAATGATCAGCAGGTTATTGATGATGTGCTGGCCTTTAAAATTGAAGTCTTTTATCCTGCCATTTAATTTTCCCCAGGCAATCATACTTCCGGAAAATGAAACAGAACCAATGATCAAGCCCAGCAGAATAATCAGCAAAGTGGTTTTATCAACGTTGCTGAAGAAAGAAAAGCCATCTGAAGCGTATGCTGCTTCTTTAAATCCATGGACGAGATGATTAAATTCGACAATAGATATCAACGCAGCACATGCACCGCCCATTCCATTGAAGAGGCTCACCATCTCCGGCATCGCGGTCATCTTCACTTTTTTCGCAGCAAATATCCCTATGATCGATCCGATGACGAGTCCACCAAAAATCCAACCGTAATTATGTAAACTGTTTCCATTTTCATCACGATAAAGAAATATCGTTCCGAAAATGGCCAGCGCCATACCAGCAGCAGCGATCGAATTACCGCGCCTCGCCGTAGCAGGATTCGACAATAACTTTAATCCGAAGATAAAACTCACGGATGCCAGCAGATAACAGACGGTCAGTATGTTCAATTCCATTTCTTAATTTTTATCGGCTGAAACTGAGGCTATGCTTTTTTCTTTTTCTTAAACATTTCCAGCATACGGTCTGTCACTACAAAACCACCCACTACATTCAGTGTGCCGAGAACAACAGCAATAAATCCAAGTATAATGGCTGCCCAGTTTCCAGGTTCTGCCTTTCCCATGACGATGATTGCACCAATGATCACGACTCCATGAATTGCATTTGCACCGCTCATCAATGGCGTATGCAATACACTCGGCACATGACCGATCACTTCAATTCCTACAAAAATCATCAGGATAACTATGTATATCATCTGCTGATGTCCGGCGATCCAATGAAGAAAATTTTCCATGGTTTATAATTTTGCCATTGCTCCTTTTACCAGGTCATCATCAACCGCGGTATTCAGTTTCCCTTCTTTGTCGATGATCAGTTGTAAAAAGTTCAGCACATTTTTCCCGTATAATTTACTTGCATCATAAGGCATTGTTGCAGCAAGGTTGCTGTTTCCAATGATGGTTACTCCCTGGTAGCGAACTGTCTCATCATTCTTTGTAAATGGTGTGTTGCCACCCGTTTTCGCGGCGAGATCAACAATCACAGAACCTGAGCGCATCTGTTTCAGCATATTTTCAGTGATCAGTATCGGCGCTTTCTTACCAGGAATTTGTGCAGTTGTAACAACTATATCCGATTTCGCAATGGCTTCGCCTATGCGTTGCTGTTGTTTCGCTTTGTATTCGTCTGACTGATCAACTGCGTATCCCCCGGCTTTGGTTGCATCTGCCGCCCCATCCACTTCCACAAAACGTGCACCCAGGCTCATCACTTCTTCTTTGACAGCCGGCCTTGTATCAAACACTTCCACCACTGCACCTAACCTGCGTGCAGTGGCGATTGCCTGCAAGCCGGCTACACCGGCACCGAGTATCAATACTTTTGCAGGAGGAATACTTCCAGCTGCAGTCATAAACATGGGGAAATAACGGGAATAGTTAGCCGCAGCTTCAATCACTGCTTTGTATCCGGCAATATTTGCCTGGCTGCTTAACACATCCATACTTTGCGCACGCGTGGTTCTTGGCAGCAGATCAAGACTGAAAACCGTAACTCCATTTCCGATCCAGCTACTAACATGTGTTTTATCAAACAATGCCTGGTAAACGCCAATAAGTACAGAACCTTTTGCCGGAAGTTGTGGTGGAGGGTTTATGGAGAGTATCACATTTGCACTGGAAGCAATTTCGGCGCCGGAATGAATGGTTGCGCCGGCTTTAAGATAGTCATCGTCACTGCAGAATGCACTGACGCCAGCGCCGTTTTCTACCCATACCGTAATTCCTTTTTTAACCAATGCAGCAACAGCCTCCGACAGCAGCGACACACGGGTTTCTGGTACAGATTCTTTCAGAACACCTATGATCATGAGGATATTTCGGGTTTAGAACGGAAGATAAGTAAAAATAAAAAAGCAGCCGCCATCAGATCAGTAACGGATTACGAAATGCTGCTTTTCCTTAAAATCCGGATTAAAAAATACCAGTCCTATAAAAAAAAGATCAATAGTACAGGTAACCGATGGAAAGCCTTTTATCTCTTCCCAGGCTTTTTCCATTCCTTCACTCCAGTGTATATCATCAAAAATAAAAATTGATTTTTCACTAAGATGGTCCAAAGCCTGGTTGAAATAATGCATTGTTGGCTGGTATCGATGGTTACCGTCAAAAAATACCAGCCCAGGATGACCTGCAGTTTTTAATGCTTCCGAAAATGTATCATCAAAATTACCCGTAATTATCTTAACGTTTTCTAATCCCAGCGCAGCCATATTTTTCCTGGCTACATCGGCAATGCGCGGAGCGCCTTCCAGACTGATTACATTTGACTTCTGCGATGCGCTGGCAAGATATGCCGTGGTAATTCCCAATGAAGTACCGAGCTCAACAACCGGTGTACTGTTATAATACCTTACAATTTTAAAAAGTAGCTGCGCATATTTTTTCGGCTTAGCAGCGAGTCTCGCGATCTCCGCAATTTTCCGCTTTTTTTTTGTTCCATTGACTGAACCCGCACCGAAATCGTCTACTTCAATAATTTCATTGGAAAGCAACAACTTTTTACGCAAAGATTCTATCGAACTGAACTCCGCATATTCACGCTTATCATTTAACAACTTTACAATGAAATTGTAAACAAAAGGAGAATGCGTTCCATGACCTTTCCCGTTGGAAGCACTAAGCCAATACCTGATATACTTTAAAGCGATAATAAAGGGAGGGTGCATGTTTACGTTTTACGTTGAACGTTATACGTTAAACGACCAAGGTTGAACGTTCCCAGGTTTCGAAACTATAATCGTATGCGTGTTTATCATCCTTATAGCAGTCGATTCTGGATTTGAGAGACCATTCTTTTTCAATAAACCCTTCGAAATGAGCATCGGCATCTGGGAACTTTGCATGAACACGTGTGAGATAGATTTTATCAGCTAACGGTAAGGCCTGCGTGTAAATTTCCCCTCCCCCAATTACATATACTTCATTGCAATTCGTTTCACGTGACCTTATTAATGCGGACTCTAATGTATTTGCCACCCAGACTCCCGGCCGGTTAGCCTGCCAGTCGCGTTGACGTGTCACCACAATATTAAATCTTCCCGGAAGTGGTTCTCCGGCAAGCGCTTCAAAAGTTTTACGACCCATGATCACGGGCATCCCCCAGGTCGTGTTTTTAAAGAAACGCATATCATTCGGCAGATGCCAGAGCAATTGGTTATTCTTGCCAATGGCATTGTCTTCGGATGCAGCTAATACTAAAGAAACAATCATTAAAAGGAATGATTAATCAACAAATATATTTTTTTTGGTTTAAATCGAGTCTGGAAACAGCAAGACAGGAGGCAGGCGTAATAAGGCAGGGGATTTGGGGAGGAGAAAGCAGTAACAAGCATTCTGTAACATATCACTGCAACTGAGCTTTGAGCAGGCTTTTTGAAAAATGTAAACCTTTTAATAAAATGTTTAGACGTCAGAAAGACAATCGCGAAACATTCTCCCCTGATCATTTTTTTTGCTCACCGAGTTATTTAAAGTGCCAGGCAGGTTTGCTGATGCTATGAAATTGACGCCTGTAACTAAAAATTACTACCTACATCTCCTGTTACCTCACTACGGCCTCCCCACTATACAGCAACTGGCGCCTTTATCGCCGGGTGACTCACATAATTTTCGATAGTAATATCCTCAAACTTAAAACCGAAAATATCTTTTATTTCAGGATTTAATTTTAATGTAGGGAGAGGGAGAGGTTCTCTTGAAAGCTGAAGGTTTGCCTGGTCCAGGTGATTATTATAAAGATGAACATCACCGAAACTATGAACAAAATCTCCTACGCCTAAATCGCAAACCTGCGCTACCATATGCGTGAGTAATGCATATGAGGCAATGTTGAAGGGAACTCCGAGAAATGAATCCGCAGAACGCTGATACAGTTGACAGGATAACTTTCCGTTGGCAACATAGAATTGAAATAACGAATGGCAAGGCATCAATGCCATTTGTGGAAGTTCACCGACATTCCATGCGCTCACAATCAATCGTCTGCTATCAGGATTTCTTTTTATTTCATTGATGAGCCAGCTGATCTGGTCGATTTTTTTACCATCTGCGCTTTCCCAGCTGCGCCACTGCTTACCATACACCGGCCCCAGTTCACCATTTTCATCAGCCCATTCGTCCCAGATACTAACGCCATTTTCTTTCAGGTACCTGATATTGGTTTCTCCTTTCAGAAACCAGAGAAGTTCGTGTATGATACTCCGGGTATGGAGCTTTTTCGTGGTAACCATTGGAAATCCTTCTGAAAGATTGAAACGCATCTGGTATCCAAAAATGCTTTTGGTACCCGTACCGGTGCGATCGGATTTTTCTGCTCCATGATCGATGATATCAGCCAGAAGTCTCAGATATTGCTCCATCCGGTAAAATTACCAAATTGGCAACGAATAGGGAAGTTGATAAAAATGAATGTGTAAAAGCGGTGGAGAAGATTAAGATACAGAATTCTCCTCTCTTTTCACCACCACGACTTCGTCACCCTGCAGTAATATTCCGTACTCATATGAAAAATAATAAAGAGCTCCCGACTTACTACTGAATTGATGTGTATGATAATTCAACCGAAAGCCATGATTGATCAGGGATTGTTTTCCCACTTTTGAGTGGGATTTATTCCTGTTGAAAATATTCTCGAGGATTCGACGGTTTTGTTTTAAGATGTTATTGATCTTCCGGATCGAGTTATTTGCTTTCCCATTCAATAGATTATTATAGGCATTGCGGCATTGGTCGTCACAGAATTTTTTGTCTGCGCGACCTTTTATTTTATCTCCGCAGTTAAGACACGACCTTTCTTCTTTCATAAATTGAAAATACTATACTGATTTTCCGTTTACAAGTTGTTTTCATCGTTTATGATCGGGAATAAATGGTTAAAAACCGGTTAAATACTCATGGATAATTCAACTTTGTTTCATCATCATCGGGGCCCTGGTGATGCTTTACAAAAGCGAATTATAAATGATGTAAGAAAATGAAAACGATGAAAGAGGCAGTGAACAAAGTGCAGTTAGCGGGGAATCTGGGGCGTGATCCGAGGATCAGCGAGTATGGCAACCAGAAAAAGATGGCGCGGTTTTCAATTACGACGGAAGAGTACAAGACGAATCAGTTGGGTGAAACCATTCGGGAACTACAGTGGCATAATGCGGTAGCCTGGGGAAAGACGGCATTGCTTGTTGAGCAGTCGTTGACGAAGGGGAAACATGTTGTGATCAATGGACGTTTATCGAGTAAAAGCTATGTTGCTAAAGATGGTACCAAAAAATACGCGACGGATATTGTCGTTAGCGATTTTGTTGTGCTGAGTTAATGAGTGTTCCCGACTGGTATTGAAGGAATTTGGAGTTTGAAATGTTTTGTAGGTAGATTGATGGCTGTGGGAAGGCTATATGCTGGTAGGATTCGGTGTGATTGACTGAAACTATAGTTGCAAAATAAAATCAGGTCTGCATTCTTTCAATTACCGGTCGGGTTCACTTTTTTAAAAGTATTTAATCTTTCAAAATGAAGGGTATTCAAGTGATGGAGTTGGCACTTAACGTCTGCTGTTTGTTGTGAATCCTGGTGGATATTGAATTACTTAAATATTTTGATGCCAGTGTCTGTATCAAGGTTAAAATCTAAGCGTAAAAAACCTTGGTTGGCTCCACATCAGATTTATTCGTCGAATTTTTTATACTACAATCCAGTAAATAACTCCTCTTCAATGGACAACGATGAACGAAAAACCTGCCTTTGCCTCCTGCCTGTCCGGTAGGCAGGGCAGGCAGACGAAAAACGCCGCCTGCCTCAATTAATCATCAAGATTACATAGAGATATTATGAACGATTTTTAATGAATTGAGGACCGATCTATTCTGGAACAATAAAAGTTGCTTCGATTTCAATCAATATGTCATCACGGAAAAGTCCGCTAACCTTTACAAGTGTGCTCGCAGGTGGCGTTGAGGTATTGATAAATTTGTTTCGCACTTCTCTGACAGGCTGGATTTCCTGTCCATGCAGAATAAAATAATTCAGCTTCACCAGCTGATTCATATTTCCACCTATTTCCGTAATCGAACTTTTGATATTTGCAAAAACCTGTTCAGTCTGTTTCGCAATATCTGCCTTGCCAACGAGATTGCCGTCCTTATCGAGAGCGACCTGGCCGGAAAGAATTACCATTTTGCTGTTCCCAAGATCAATGATGGCAGAATGCGAATAACCATTTGGTTTATGGATCGTGAGAGGATTTAAAAACCGAACTGACTGATTATTTTGCGCACTGGCAAAAAATGACAAACAAATCAGGAGACTGAAGACAATACATTTCATAACATAAAAATTGAATTACAAATTAAAAGCACGGTAGATTAAATAGGGAGAATTTAATCAGATTTTGGGGTCAAATTCAATTCGGAAATCCAACAGGATTATTCTGGAATTGAAAATTGGCGAAGTTTTTTGATGAAGGTATTTAGGTGGATCGGAACTCCGGAAAAGTGCTGAGCCTAACGATTGTGCAGCATATTGATCTATGAATTGAGCTTTCATTGCCTGGAAGCCATAAGATCTTTGACAAATTGGGACGAATCAGAGAATAATCCGAAATCAATTCAGATTTTTCTTAATCATTTTTTCTGCAAGATCCATCTCCGGATCCTTTCCCTTGATGATATCCCGGATTGTTTTTGATACGAATAGATCAGGTCGGACACATTGATCACGGACATTTGATTCCGGATCTGTGAGGTATAATCTGTATTGAGAAATCATTACCAGCATGCCGGTATTTGGAAGCCGAAAATACGAATAACCGCGACCGGATCCACCGTTAATAGTACCTGGTGCTTCTTCACCAATCAACACACCCCTTCTATTATTTTTTATCAGCGCAGCAAATTGTGGTGCTGCGGAAACTGTCAGCCCATCAATCAACACATAAACATTTCCCCTAAAATTATTTTCCTGCGGATGCTGAAAATCTAAACCGAAAAATCTTTGTTCACCAGCATTACTATCGCGTGTACGATATTTTTCAAGCTCTCGGACATATTCATATCTGACTCCTGCAATACTATCTATCCCGTAGTTAATCCTGTTGGTATCCATTGCGTACAAAAAGCGAAATGGCCGATCACTTAACCATGAGTACAAATACGCCGCATTTGCACTTTCACCACCTCCATTGTTACGAATATCTATGATAAGATTTTTAACTTTTACTTCGTTGATCCTGGAAAATGCCGAATCAATAAATTTTTTAAACATCAGCCCTGCTGATTCCAGTACATCGTTCTGAAACCATTTGATAGTGAGTACAGCATTTTTATTTTGATCATCTACAGAAAGAGATAAAAATGGCTCCTGTACAAAAAGGGATTTTATAGCAGGAAAATGCTTCTGGTTTTTTGCCCGGTTTTGCCGGATGACTGCAAATGGTAATGCATCAATATTTCGCGTGAATTTATTTTTGCTTTCGCTTAAAATTTCCAGCCTGATTTTCCTGGATTCCCCGTATGCAATGGAATGAAGAAATGCGAATCGTTGCTCTATCCGTTTGGTCTTAAAAGTCTGGTTGCTGCCTTCAGCCGAAAAATACTTTTTCATTTCGCCAATTACATCTGAGGCCTTCCTGTCATTGATTTTCAGAATTCTGTTTCCTAACCCGACTGAACTATCCTTGGTGTTATCGCTGACGACAAAAATCTTGTTATCTATTATTCTGATGTCAACAGGAATTAAAAGTGAATTGCTTGCCACTTCTGAATAGAATTCATCGGGCAATTCGATTGTTGTATGAAGGTCTCCAACGGAACTTAAAAGCGGAGAAACAAGGCTGTAAAAACCTGAAACCGAATTGACCTTGCTCAGATTTGAAGAGACAGTATTAAAACCCGTTTCAAACTGTTCCGAAGTTTGATAACGGTATAATGCGGGATGCACTAGTTGAAGACTATCTTTAATTATCGCCAGGTCTTGCAGTAATTCCTTTGTGGTAAATTTCTTATTTAATAGAGATGCATCAGAGTTCTGTGCACTTAGAAACTGCGCCTGAAATAACAAGAATGAAAAAAGTATAATCTTTATATACATCGTATTTCCATAGTGTTTTCGCAGAGCTGGTAAAAGTCAGGGATTGCGAAAAATACTATTTAATCACTTCAGGAATTACTTTTCCTATATTACCATTGGGCATCTGTATATGAAGCAGGGCTGCGATTGTCGGTGCAATGTCAGTCATATGTACTTCACGATATAACTTACCGCCACTGTTCACTCCCCAACCCATAAAGAGAAGAGGAATGTGAGAATCATAGGGATAAGGGGTTCCGTGAGTAGTACCTGTCTTTCCGCCATAGAAATATCCCGGTTTTAACAAGACCTGAATCTCACCACCCAGCTTCGCATTGTATCCTTTGGAAAACATTTCTTTTACTTCAACAGGAAGGCTTACTTCTCCCGCTTCCTGGTTATCGAATGCCAGTAATACGTCGGGCATTTTATTAAGCTCTGCGATAAAGGCAGATTTTACTTCAGCATAATTGAGTTTTGCACTATCGATAATTCTTCTGTCGAGATAGAACTGCATGTTTTCAAAAGCCTGAACCAGATTCTTTATCCCGTATTTTTTCTGCAATGCGATTTCAGCTTCTGTTTCAGCGTAAGGCAAAGCCTTTCCAGGAATTTTATGTTCCTGGAGGAATGTCGGCACATGTGCAACGGCATGATCAGCAGTGATGAAAAAAGTATATTGACCCTTTCCTACTTTGGCGTCAAGAAAACTGAAAAATGCTGCGAGATCTTTATCAAGGCGCAGGTACACATCTTCAACCTCAACAGAATTCGGACCGTACTGGTGACCGACATAATCCGGAGATGATATACTCACTGCTAAAAAATCCGTGATATCATCCGCGCCTAACTGTTCATTCACCAATGCAGATTTTGCAAACTCCAGCGTCATCGTTGAACCGTGAGGTGTTGCAGATATCAACCCATAATTTTTTCCCGCCAGAAGAGAAAGTTTATGCGGGAAAGCAGGTTTGGGTTCAAAACTGAATTTACCCTCTGAAGGACTATCATCTCTGTCACTCTGGACATAAGTTTCGACAGGATACAACGTATTCCATTCGAGTTTGTATAAGGAATCAACAATCTTTCTGCCATTAAAGCCTTTCACCCAATTTGGAATATCAGGCATATAAAAAGTACTGGAAACCCAGTTGCCGGTGGTGGGGTCATACCAGTAAGCGCCATTGGCGGAATGACCTGCAGGTAAAATACCGCCACGATCTTTTATCGCGACACCAATCACTTTCGATCTAAAATTAGTGGCCAGCCTGAGTTCGTCTGTTATTGTTGTTGTCCAAAGATTTTTTGGCGACATCGGCTGACTCTGCGGCCCGCCGCCCACGATTTTCACATCCTGATCCTCCACGCAGTACATCGATCTGCCCAGGCTGCGGTCATACCATTCGTTTCCAATAATACCATTGATTGCCGGTACTGATCCCGTGTATACTGAAGCATGACCCGCTGCGGTCAGGGTCTGCGCATAAGGAATCATCGTATTCTGGCAGTTAAAACCCTCACTCATCAATCTTTTAAAACCGTTTTCGCTGTAACGGTCATAATACCGGTACAAATAGTCCCACCGCATCTGGTCAACCATAAGACCCACAACGAGTTTTGGCCTGGCAATTTGTTGAGCATGCAATACAGTGATACTTAATATGAATGTGGAAAAACCAGCGAGGAAGAATTTGCTGCGCATAGTATTCGATTTGAAGCCCGATTATCATTCAAATTTATTGGAATTCCTGAAGCACTGCTAAAAAGAACTAAAACTGTTACTTACGCACATACATTCAGGAGTAGTAAAAGGTTGCCTTAAAAGCTTTACATTTGCGGCAATTTTTAATCGCAATTTGTCCGTTTTATGGCTGATATTTTTGAAAGATTACTAAAGAACTATGGTCCGATCGGACAGCACCGTCGTGCCGCACATGGATATTTTGCTTTCCCCAAACTGGAAGGCCCCATCGGAAGCCGGATGCTGTTCCGTGGCAAAGAAAAAATTGTCTGGAGTCTTAATAATTACCTTGGCCTGGCTAATCATCCTGAAGTGAGAAAAGCCGATGCCGAGGCTGCCGAAAAATTCGGCCTCGCATTACCCATGGGCGCCCGGATGATGAGCGGAAACTCCAATTACCACGAACAACTCGAACGCGAGCTGGCTGCATTCGAAATGAAAGAGGATGCTATCCTGTTGAATTTCGGTTACCAGGGCATGGTGAGCCTGATCGATGTTCTTTGTAATCGTCATGATGTAATCGTTTATGATGCGGAAAGTCATGCGTGTATTATCGACGGCTTGCGCATGCATCCAGGCCATCGTTATGTTTTTAAACATAATGATGTTGAGGATTTTGAAAAACAGCTTCAACGCGCGACTACGCTGATCGAGAGACAGCAGAGCGGCGGTATCCTGGTGATTACTGAAGGCGTTTTCGGAATGGCAGGAGATCAGGGTAAACTGAAAGAGATCTGCGCTTTAAAAGAAAAATATACTTTCCGTTTATTGGTGGATGATGCACACGGTTTTGGAACTCTTGGCAAAACAGGAGCCGGTGCCGGAGAAGCGCAGGGTGTACAGGACGAAATTGATTTGTATTTCTCCACGTTCGCTAAGTCAATGGCCTCTATCGGGGCATTTGTTGCGGGACCAAAAGATATCATCGATTATATCAGGTATAATATCCGAAGCCAGATTTTTGCGAAATCATTGCCTATGCCATTGGTACTGGGCAATCTGAAAAGACTGGACCTGCTCCGTACACAGCCTTCCCTCAAAGACAAACTTTGGGAAAATGCTACCAAGCTTCAACAGGGTTTAAGGGAAAAAGGATTTGATATCGGTAAAACCGATTCAGTGGTAACTCCGGTTTATATGAGCGGAGGTGTGGAAGAGGCAACCGTAATGGTTTCAGACCTGAGAGAGAATTATAACATATTCTGTTCAATAGTTGTATACCCGGTAATTCCGAAAGGACATATCATTTACAGACTGATTCCGACAGCTTCTCATACAGATGAAGATATCAGGCTCACGTTAATAGCGTTTGAGGAAACAAAACAGAAACTCGATGCCGGCACCTATAAAAGTGTGGAAATTCCACACATGGCCGAAGTTTAAGGTTGAACGTTAAAAGTGGATACGTTGAACGTAAGCGTTTGTGGGTGCTAACAGACATCCCCAAACGCTTTTTTATTTGCAATTGCTTTGTGAAAACGAAAATTACGAGAGAAAGAAAATGTGGCAGTCGAAACTTTTTTTGTGGTCATTCCTTCTGGCGAAAAGATCAGCGAATCACCTTGACCTGGCCGACTGTTCACTGCTGCCTCCTGCCTCCTGTCTTCTGCCTAAAAAAAAAGAGGCCAGGATAGAAATCCAGCCCCGTTTTAAATCCAATATCCTATGAAAAACCGAATCTATAACGGGGGCTGTTAACGTTTTATTGTATTTCTATTTCCAAACTGACACAAATTTTTTCTGATAGTCCATAAATGGAGTTTTTCCATAATGTCCGTCACCAAAATATTTCACCAGCATCTCCATATCTTTTACTTCAAGATAACCGGGAATTGCTTGTGGTGTACTTCCATCCGGGGGAAGAATGACCGTTGTTGGAAATGAAAGCTGACCTTGCGTCAATGCAAGTGCGAAGTCGTTGACGCGGACCTGTGAATTATAATTGAAACTTTTTCCGTTCCAAAGCAAAGTTTCTTTCGTTTCCGCATCGAGTTTTACCGCATAAAAATTTTCGTTGATATATTTTGCAACCTGTGCGTTGGAATATGTTTTTTTATCCATCACTTTACACCAGCCACACCAATCGGTATACAAATCGATCAAAATCGGTTTCTTACTGGTTTTTAATTTTGTTTGCGCCTGTTGAAGACTGATCCAATCCAGTTTCACTTTTTCTGCGGATGGGTTGTTGAATGAACTGTTCAGCACCACCACCACAATTACCAATATCACATGGGAAAGTTTTTGCATAGTATTTTGTTTATTTACATTGATTTCAACACAAAATTATAACGAATTTGATGCGCAAAATTGTAGTCGCAGTTACCGGTGCGAGCGGGGCAATTTATCCGAAATTACTTCTCGACAAGCTCCAGTTGATTCAGAATCAATGGAATGAGCTAAACCTGGTAGTTTCTGACAATGCCCGTGAAATCTGGAAACAGGAATTGCCTGAAGCTGATTTTTCGCAATATCCATGGAAACAGTTTGCCAAAACTGATTTTAACGCCCCTTTTGCTTCCGGATCAGGTCAGTTTGATACGATGATTGTTATTCCCTGCTCGATGGGCACCCTTGCCCGGATCGCAGGCGGCATCTCCAACGATCTCGTCACCAGGGCGGCAGATGTCATTCTAAAAGAAAGAAGAAGACTGATCTGCGTCATCCGCGAAACCCCTTACAGTCTCGTTCATATTAAAAATATGGAAGCAGTGACAATTGCCGGTGGAATTATATGCCCCGCAACACCTTCTTTCTACAGCAAACCTCAGACGCCGGAAGAAATCGCACAGACGGTTGTTGATCGCGTTATTGATTTGTGCGGATTTCAGCAGGAGACTTTTCGGTGGGGAGAGTTTTAACGTTCAACGTGGGACGTTGAACGTTAAAGGCAGTCGTTTGCGGAATTTTAGTGCTTCAAACCTTAAAGAGAAATTACTAAAAAAAACAGACCATGAATTTCTGCATTCATGATCTGTCCTTGAAAAAATATCTCCTTTTGTCAGGATATCACTTGCCGCTTAGGCTTACGTTTCACGTTTAACGTAAATCAATCACTTCCACGCCCGGAAATTTTTTCGCATCAAAAACAAAAGTTTCGTCAGCGATCGGAGCATTTGTACTCAAAGAATTAATGGTATAGATGTACCTGTTTCCATTTTTTTCGAATACCCTGGTTGACATAATCGTCTTGGTTGCCTTATCTACTTCCACCAGTACTTTGAAAAATGGTTTTGTTTTATCAATAGGAGTAAGCTCAACCACCTGGTACACTTTGTTGCCTCGTTTTACATCATCATTGGTGACATAGAGAAAATCGTTGTCGTAAAAATTAGAGAACAATTTCTGAGGTGTGATATTTCCTGCACTTTCGTCAAGTTTGGAAACCTGTACTTCGTTTGCACTTTTGTCCAGCGTCCATACATTTTTTGAATCACAGAAAATCTCCTGACCGGTGATATCTACTTTGTATTTCATTCCCTTCATCTGCAACACACCGGATTTTGACCCCTGGGTTTTACCAGCTGCGTTCTCGATTTTTAAGGCGAAATTGGCTTTAACTGTTTTATAACTTTTGAATTTAGTGCTCACCTCATCAAGGATTTTTTTCGCTTCGGGATCACTCTTGCCCATGCCTTTTGGAGTCTGCGCGAAAGATAAACTACTGATCAGTAACAGGATAAAGGATAAGATTGGGATTTTTTTCATTACGAGTTTTATTTATGATAAATAGCAAATTTCATATGACATACTATAGACGAAAATCAAACCAAAAGATTAATCAGGTACCCAATCTTAACATAAAATTTTAAGCCATCGTTTGAAGATACTGATCCAGCTCCATTTCGGATTTATACAGTACATCTCTTACTTTACTTCCCTGGCTTGGCCCTACAATACCTGCCGCTTCCAACTGATCCATCAACCTTCCGGCACGGTTATATCCCAACTTCATCCTGCGCTGCAATAATGAAGTTGATCCCATCTGGCTCTGCACAATTAAACGCGCTGCATCTTCAAACAGCGGATCTCTGTTCTGGATATCAAAATCCTTACCCTCCATTTCTTTCTCATCAACATATTCCGGTAACATAAACGCCTGCGGATATCCACGTTGTTCAGCGATATAATCAGCCACCTTTTCTACTTCCGGAGTATCAACGAAAACGCACTGCAACCTGGTGATTTCACCATTATAAGAAATCAACATATCTCCCCTTCCGATCAATTGTTCTGCACCACCGGTGTCAAGTATCGTTCGACTGTCAATCTTCGATGACACTTTAAACGCGATACGTGCAGGGAAATTGGCTTTGATCGTACCGGTGATGATATTTACTGAAGGACGCTGTGTTGCAATGATCAGGTGAATACCTACCGCACGCGCGAGCTGTGCAAGACGGGCAATGGGCATTTCCACCTCCTTACCCGCCGTCATGATCAGATCAGCGAACTCGTCAATCACGAGTACTATAAATGGCAAAAACTGATGCCCCTTTTCAGGATTCAGTTTTCTTGCTGCAAACTTTTCATTATACTCCCTGATATTACGACAACCCGCTTCTTTCAGCAGATCATATCGATTGTCCATTTCAATACACAGGGCGTTGAGCGTATGCACCACCTTTTTTGTGTCCGTGATGATCGCTTCCTCTTCGCCTGGAAGCTTGGCAAGAAAATGTCTTTCGATCGTACGGTATAAACTCAACTCTACTTTTTTCGGATCCACCAATACAAACTTGAGTTGTGAAGGATGTTTCTTATAAAGCAGCGAAACAAGAATTGCATTTACACCAACTGATTTACCCTGCCCGGTAGCACCGGCCATCAGCAAGTGCGGCATTGTTGCAAGATCAACAATGAAGTTTTCGTTGTCGATACGTTTGCCCAATGCAACCGGCAATGAGAAATTATTATGCTGAAATTTTTCCGAAGCGAGCAGTGTTTTCATGCTTACAATATTCTTCTTCACATTCGGAACTTCAATACCAATGGTACCTTTACCCGGAATAGGCGCGATAATCCTGATACCTAATGCAGAAAGACTTAGCGCGATATCATCTTCCAGGTTTTTGATACGTGAAATACGAACACCTGCAGCCGGAACAATTTCGTAGAGGGTAACGGTGGGGCCTACTGTCGCCAGGATTTTTTGAATGGCGATATCGTAATTCTTCAGCGTATTGATGATCTGATTTTTGTTGGCTTCCAGCTCTCCGGGATCCATTACTATTTTTTCACCGGAATACTGTTCAAGCAGATCAATCGGTGGATATTTATAATCACGCAGATCAAGCACAGGATCGTAAGGCTCCATCTTCACAGGTCTTGCAGGAAGAGCTATTTCATCATCTTCATCCTCTTCTTCTTCATGTGTGGGTTTTATTTCCAATGCAAGAATTCCCGGTTCTTCTTTTGGAACAAATGGTGTATGCTCAGCTGGCAAAACCGGTTCCGGTTTGAGTTTCTTTTTTGGAAGACCGATGATCGGTTCCCGCTCACTTTCTTTTTCAACAAGCAACATGGGACCTGATTCGGCTTCCGCTGGCTCCTCTTCTTCTTCTGGCCATTCTACAGGCTCTTCTGCTTTAGGTACAACCTTCAGTTTATTTTTCTTATTGGTGGCGGAAACTGGTGTTTTCAATAGATCTTCTTCTTCAGGTACCGCAGCAGGAACAGCAGGAGTTGCCGTTTTCTTCGTTGCCATCCAACCTGTAAATTTCTTTTTATCCGGTACATTGAACACCGGATTAAACCTCCATATGATATAAGAAAGCAATGCAACGAAAATCAATGCAGCTGTACCTACACTGCCAATAAATCCGGTCAGCCATTTGCTGATCATTTTTCCTATCTCACCGCCCCAGTTAAATGAAAATGAGCTCATAAAAAATGCTGCGCTCACGCTCACAATTAACAAACCCGTGATCAGGTATTTCAGATTCCGGGGAATGGAAAAAATCTTTTTATTGAATAAAAGATTGGCTCCCGTTACAAAGAAAAACGTGCAGAAAAAATATGATGCAACACCAAAGCCTTCGTACATGAACACATGCGAAATATATGCACCGAAGGCGCCAAGGAGATTTGCAATTTCAATTTTGTTGGGAAGAAGTATACTGATGCCGGAACTCGTCACTTTATCCTGGTCTTTTGCCCAGGTAAACAGGTATGATGTAAAGGCTACAAATAAAAAAAAGCTGAACAGAAGGAGAAACGCACCGACAATCTTCCTTGTCCTTTCGTCCTGAATGAAAGATCTCCACTCTACCTTTTCCAGTTCTTCATTGGTCAGTTTTCCTGGATCGGGTTTTTTCTTATCGGATTTTAAGCGATTGGCCATATGCAACAAACCTAGTTATTTTCAAGGAACTGGCTAAGACGCGCAGTACGAATGGCCAAAATTAGGATTTCTTTAGTGGGCTATAAAATTGACAGGCATTATTCTTTTTCCATATTCTTCACTTTCGGAATGCCGAGGAAAAAGGAGATCCAACCGGCTACAAGCAATATACCGCCAATGGGCGTCAGAAAGCCAAATCCACCCAGCCCTACTTTTTTTGTTGATTCAAGAAATGTAAGTAGATACAATGAACCGGAAAATAGAATCATACCTGAAACGAAAAAGTATCCCGCCCATTCCATCTTTTTATTCGGATAGCGTTTGTACAAAATACCAAGTGCAAGGAGAGCAAGACTATGATAAAACTGGTAAGTCACACCAGTCTGGTAGCTTGTAAGACTTTGACCTTCCGGTAGTAATTTTTTTAATTCATGAGCTCCGAATGCGCCGAGCAGCACACTCAATGCTGCGAAAACAGTTGCGGTTTTAATCAGGTTTCTGTGCATGTAAAATCAGGTTAATAAACGCGGGTACCGCAATATTCGTATTTTTTAATTCAAGTTTTGCCATGCTATAAAATTCTTGCCTTTCATCAATCTTTGACTTTATAAAGTCTTTTAATCCGTTGTCACTTAGGCTTTGGAGTAATGGCCGGTGAGCTCTTTCCGGTCTCAGTCTTGCTTCAAGCTCGTCGATGGAAGGGTTAAGCCAAACTGTAATTCCGTGCTGATTCATCCATTCCATATTATCATGAAAACATGGCGCCCCTCCACCTGTTGCAACAATTGAACTGAACCTGGTTGTGCCTTCATGCCGGTCACGACTAACCGATCTCAGCATGTCGGCTTCCAGTTGCCTGAAATACTCTTCGCCTTGCGCTGAAAAAATTTCCCTTATGGTACGCCCCTGTTTTCTTTCAATCTCACGATCAAGGTCAAGCCAGGGAATTCCCATTTCCTTTGAAAGCTTACCGGCCCAGTAGCTTTTCCCGGAACCCATAAAACCGATCAGGAAAATCTGCATCCCCGCTTATTTAAAAGCGTTAAAACCGGTGACGTCCATACCAGTAATCAGCAGGTGCACATCATGAGTACCTTCATAAGTGATCACACTTTCGATATTCATCATATGACGCATAACCGAATATTCACCAGTGATACCCATACCTCCCAACATCTGTCTCGCATCTCTTGCCGCATTCTGAGCAACTTCACAACCGTTTCTTTTTGCCATACTTACCTGCTGTGGTGTTGCTTTTCCCTGGTCCATTAAAACACCGACACGCCAGTTTAATAATTGTGCCTTCGTTATTTCGGTGATCATTTCGGCCAGCTTCTTCTGCTGCAACTGAAACCCTCCGATCGGCCGATCAAACTGTACACGCTCTTTCGAATATCTCAATGCAGTATCATAACAATCCATTGCAGCGCCAATGGTTCCCCAGGCAATACCATAACGCGCCTTTGTTAAGCATCCCAACGGCCCTTTCAATCCCTTCACAGTAGGAAATATATTTTCTTTCGGAACCTTCACGCGGTCAAAAACCAGCTCTCCGGTTGCAGATGCACGAAGACTCCATTTGCCATGGGTCGCAGGAGTGGTAAATCCCTCCATCCCCCGTTCTACAATCAACCCGCGAATATCTCCTGCTTCGTCTTTGGCCCAAACAACAGCCACCTGCGCATATGGAGCATTGCTGATCCACATCTTACTTCCATTCAACTCATAATGGTCACCCTTGTCCTTTATATTGGTAAGCATTCCCGCCGGGTTACTGCCATGATCAGGCTCAGTTAATCCAAAACAACCCAGCCATTCACCGCTTCCAAGCTTTGGCAGATATTTTTTCTTTTGTTCCTCACTTCCATATGCATATATCGGATACATCACTAAAGACCCCTGGACAGAAGCCGTGGAACGAACACCACTGTCTCCCCGCTCAAGTTCCTGCATCATCAATCCATAGCTGACATAGTCCAAACCGCCTCCACCATATTCCACTGGAATCGTCGGTCCAAACACACCCAGTTCTCCCATCTGCTTTATGATCTGCTCGGGAAACGCTGCACGCTGAGCATAATCTTCGATGATGGGTGAAATATCTTTCTTTACATAATTACGTACGGTTTCCCGGATGAGTTTTTGTTCGTCAGTGAATAAATCGTCAAGATTATAATAGTCCGGGCTCTGAAACTGATCTTTTAACGCCATGGGGTTCTGATTTGATTTATGGAAGCCCCGCAAAGATAAGCAACCGCCGATAGTGTTGATTTATCAGCTATTTTAGAGACTGGCTCCACCCGTTATGCATCCATATCTTTTATCAGCAGAGAATGCATTCAGTAAAAAAACAAATCCGGCAAATGCAGCCGCTGCAAAGGCTTATCTGCGCAATCAATTTGATTTTTTTGGGTTGAAAACCGATCTGCGAAGAGAAATCACCAAATCTTTATTCAAAAAAGAATTACCAGGTGCAGAAGAAATACCCAATATCCTTAGGCAGGCGTGGGAACACCCGATGCGCGAAATGCAGTATTTCGCGATCGAGCTCGCAGCCTGTTATAAAAAAGAATGGCCGGAAGAAATGATTGTCCATTTCGAAAAAATGATCCTTGGCAAAAGCTGGTGGGATTCTGTTGATGCCATCGCGTCCCAGCTTACGGGTCCGTATTTCAAAAGATATCCTGAACAGGTAATTCCGGTTACCTCTGTATGGAACAAATCAGGAGACATCTGGCTGCAAAGAAGCAGTCTGATTTTTCAGCTGTTGTACAAAAAAGAAACCGACACTACACTGTTGAAAAAATACATTCTGCAACTGAGGAAATCAGATGAATTTTTTGTCCAGAAAGCCATTGGCTGGGTACTTCGACAATATGCCCGAACCAACCCGGAATGGGTGAAAATGTTTGTTGAGCAAACACAACTACCTGCACTCAGCAGAAGAGAGGCATTAAAACATTTTTAGTTGTGCGTTTTTCGTTGATCGTTGAATGTTGTTCGTTTTTGTCGGATACAGGTTGTGTTGAAGAACCCAAGTTCAGTTGTTGAATCATAAAAACAGGCCGATCAATGGCATTGAAACCAGCATGATATTTTTAATCAGTAACTTTCTGAAACACAAATTCATCACTATGTACCGCCTGCTGATCATCACCTTGATATTTTTAAGCTGCCATATTCAGGCACAGGAATCACTCGTAGATTCAAAAGGGAAAACCATACTGATAAAAAATGTGAACCTGATCCCGATGGATAAAGAAACAGTGATTGCAGCACAGGATGTACTCGTGCGTGATGGAAAAATTGCAGCCATCGGAAAGACTGGTTCTTTGTCGGGGACCAATAATGCGTTTGTAGTGGACGGTTCGGGAAAATACCTCATGCCCGGATTAGCAGAAATGCATGCGCATGTACCACCGGAAGACAACATGCCTGCGATACAGGAAACCGGAATGCTGTTCGCATTGAAAGGTATCACCACGATCCGCGGAATGCTGGGTCACCCCACACATCTCGTTTACAGAGAAAAAATAAACTCCGGCGAAATAACCGGACCAAGATTTATTACATCAGGTCCCTCACTCAGCGGAGGCTCTGTGAAAACACCGGAAGAAGCAAGCGCAATGGTACGTGCCGAAAAACAGGCAGGATATGATTTTCTCAAACTCCATCCGGGACTTACGCCTGAAACTTTTGCAGCGCTGGTGAAAACGGCAAAAGAAGTCAATATTCCCTTCGCGGGCCACGTATCATATAAAGTTGGTGTTTGGCGCGCTATCGATGCCGGCTATGCGACAATTGACCATATGGATTGGTTTATCGAAAGTCTTGTTCCGGGCATAGATACTATACCAGAAGCAAGTGTTGGTTTCTTTGGATTGTACGTAGCAGATCGCGTTGATGAAAGCGGAATTCCAAAACTCATTTCAGGACTTAAATCGAAAAATATCTGGGTGGTACCAACAGAATGTCTTCCACGTCGGTGGTCCTCAACGGTAAGTGCAGATCAATTGAATAATTCTCCGGAAATGATGTATATGTCGCAGAAGACAAGAGAGAATTGGGTGAACGCGAAAAAGAATATGCTGCAGAATCCAAAATACAGTGCGGAAATTTCAGCAAAACAAATTGCAATACGTCAGAAGCTGCTTCGCGAGATGTATAAAAACGGAGTAGGTATTTTACTGGGGTCTGATGCCCCGCAGGTTTTTGATGTTCCCGGATTTTCCGCACACCAGGAACTCGAATACT
The DNA here is from genome assembly GCA_029269725.1 of Pollutibacter soli. Taxonomy (GTDB): domain Bacteria; phylum Bacteroidota; class Bacteroidia; order Chitinophagales; family Chitinophagaceae; genus Pollutibacter; species Pollutibacter soli. Next base: position 202,126 of record JARJHS010000003.1, read on the forward strand.
ATGTGGATGCTGGTTTAACTCCTTACCAGGCCCTCGTAACAGGTACGGTTAATGTTGGCCGTTATCTCAACAGAAATGATATTGGTACAATAAAAGTCGGATCTGCCGCTGATCTCATCCTTTTGAACTCAAATCCGCTTAAAAATATTAAAGCAACACAGGATATCAAAGGTGTAATGCTATCGGGAAAATGGATGTCAGAAAAATACATCAGCCAGGAGCTGAAAAAACTGGTTAAAAGCTGAGGGACAAGGCGAAGGACGAATAGCGGGGGATGAATTGAGTAAGTAGCAGGTAGTGGGGAGTAAGAAGGAGTGGAAAGTATAAAGTATAAAGCTTTAAGTTGAAGGTCGGCGCAGCCGATGGTTTTTTTGTGTGTCGGTTTTGATGAGATTATGCCTCCGGAAAACTCTGAACTATTAAATGTCTACATTAAAAGTATCAATTCATCTAAGTACTGACCCCACCGGCCTGCTGCCCGCTGCCTCCTATCAACTTTGAACTATTGACTGTAAACTCAAAACCAAATGGCCTTGTTTTTGCTGCTAAGTAAGCGTCTTCTTTTTCGCATGTTACGTGTATAGACCATGGTGCCGAAGACAAGCCCGGCTTTACTTTCAATAAAAATCTATGAATGAAGAAATTTTTACATCATCTTTAAAAAATACTGCGCCGCCTGAGGGTTTAAGTGTAATACTTGCTGCTCTCTGGTGGGAAAAAAAAGGCGACTGGCAAAAAGCGCATGATCTTGTGGAACATGAAAACAGCGCAGCTGGTGCATGGATCCATGCTTACCTGCACAGAGTAGAAGGCGATACCTGGAATGCGGATTACTGGTACCGGCATGCAGGCAAAGTAAGACCTTCGGTTAGTACATCTGAAGAATGGTCGCAACTCGTGAATAATTTTCTGCCGCGCTGATGCTTTCGAATAACATTAGCAATTTTCTGCAAGATAAAATCGCCGACTTAACAGGTAAAGCAACAACGTTATTAAACCTGACGCAGATTCACGGTGGCGATATCAATGAAACATACCAGGTAAAAACAAATACAGGTGATTTTTTTTTAAAGCTGAATAGCGATGCACGGAATACTGATTTTTTCGCAGCAGAGGCTGATGGGCTGGAAAGTCTTTCAGGAAAGAGTGAGCTCATCATTCCAAAACCATTGTTTCATGGTAATATAGATGGAAATCAGTTTTTATTGATGGAGTTCCTGCCAAAGGGAATCGTACGCGGAAATTTTTGGGAGAATTTTGGTCGCAATCTCGCTATACTTCATAAAAACGCGAATCCTCAATTCGGCTGGAGCGAACATAATTATATCGGTATGCTTCCGCAGAAAAACAATTTTCAACATTCCTGGAATCAGTTTTATGCTGAATCCCGGGTATTATTTCTGGTTTACTCCGCGGCTTCTCAAAACGATCATTATTCAGGGCTGATCCCTTTTGCGGAGAAATTCTGCTCAAGACTCGAAAACATAATTCCCGAAGAAACGCCCGCCCTGCTGCATGGAGATCTCTGGAGCGGCAATTTCATGGTTCATGAAACCGGTCAGGCTGCTGTTTTTGACCCTTCCGTTTATTTTGGACACCGGGAAATGGATCTTGCGATGACACGTTTATTCGGAGGGTTCCATACCCGGTTCTACCAGGCTTATGACGAAGAATTTCCATTAACTCCAGGCTGGGAAGAACGCATCCCGATCTTTCAACTCTACCCACTCCTTGTTCACATGGTCCTTTTTGGCGGGCATTATTACGATTCCGTAAAATCCATATTGAAAAAATTTTCCTGAGCATCCGTTTACTGGCAACCGGGAAAGATAATGTTTCGTACTGGCACATATACTGGGCAAAAAAGCATTGTACCTTTAATCCGCCAAAAAACCTTCATTGCCTGAACAGAAGAAAATACTGGTTATTCTGAAGGGTTGTGTCCGGAACGACCGTGGCAGTCAGAAAGCACTATACACTCTGCTTGCTGACTATGCTATGTCTATTTGTTTCAGGTATTCGGCTAACCATCAGGAAGCTGAAGAAATGATGAATGAAAGTTTTGTAAAGCTCTTTAAAAGCATTCACAAGTTTGAGAGCAACAGGTATACGGATACCTTAACCTCGCTGAAAGGATGGTTCAAACGCATCATCATCAATACCTGCATTGATCAGTTCCGGAAAAATAAACACAATGCCATGACCCATACGCTGCCGGAGGAATATGATGTTCCGTCAGAAAACCAGGCCACGGCAATAGACCAGATATCATATAAAGAAATTATCGATTCCATAAGTCAGTTATCTCCTGCCTACCGGAATGTGTTTAATCTTTTTGTAATAGATGGTTATTCACATGAAGATATTGCAGAGCAGTTAGGCATATCTGTGGGCACCTCAAAATCCAACCTTTCCAAAGCCAGAGAAAAGATGAAAAAATTAATCCTGAAACTAACCCGATACAAAGCATATGCATAACCTTTCAGATGAAGAACTGGATCGCCTGAGCAGAGAAGCTGCCGGCCAGAATCTGACTCTGGCAGGTGATGCAGCCTGGGAGAAGATCAAAAGCCGACTGGATGCAGAGATGCCGTCCGGTTCAGGATTTAATTTCCATATCATTCCTGATCTCGCACTGTTGTTGATCCTGTTTATCGGTTTACCGTTACTGTTATCCCGACCTGGTAAACAAAATACTTTCAGCATAAATCAAGCCGGACTGGCCATTACCAATGACACAAAAAACAAACTGAACGGTGCTGAAAATAAATTATCTGCAGAAGCCACTTCGCAGACACAACCCTTTACAACAAACAAACGTATCGCTGAGAATAGAGGAACAACTGATGACAATGGATCAGCAACAAATAACCCGGCCTCTGCTGTACCCTCCGAAGTTCAACCAGTCGACAATGTAACGGTAACGAAAGACCGAAAACAAAAATCCGGCGACAATTCCCTCACTGAAAACAATGACAATAATGTTATTGCTGCAACCAATAATACAAATTCAGCCGGCGGTAAAGAGAAATCCACGAATCCGGATACAAAGAAAAGTAATGATGTTACCGCTGGCAACATCCTGCCTGATGAATACACAGGTTCCGGAATTGTACCTATGATAGCTGTGCTGGAAGAACCCGTTGCCCTTCATGGTAAGTATAATCTTGAAAACAAGGAAAAGATACCAGCTTCAAAAATGAAGTCGTTTAACGGAGTTGGTATTGGCTCAGTGGCGAAAACGAATAAAACCACGGCAGAATCAGTTAAACAGTCGAAGAAATTGAAGCTCAAGGATGCCGACTCGAAAACGAGCAGAATGCTTGAGATTGGTGCTGTATGGTCACCGGACATCAGTAAAGTAGGAGCAGCATCACCCAAAAGCGTCGGTAATATTTTTGGAATGACGGTGGGCTATAATTTCAATAAACGCTGGTCAATTCAAACAGGGGTTCTTTATTCAAATAAATATTACACGGCTACGGGTGGCGAATACAAAAAGATCCCTGGCTACAATCCTTATGATCCCTGGGTAAAGATCACTAAAGTTCAAGCTGAATGTCTGATGTGGGATATCCCGATTAATGTAAGATACAACTGGTACTGGAGGCCGAAGCAACGGGCATTTGTGAGCACAGGTATGTCTTCTTATTTCATGAAGCAGGAAGATCTGCATTACTGGTACAAATATTATAATAATCCGAGGTACAAGAACTGGATAAATGAGGAAGGCAGCAGCTATTGGTTTTCTGTTGTGAATTTTTCTGCAGGATTTGAACAACAGATTATTGATGGTCTTACAATTCAGGCCGAACCATTTGTGAAATTATCTGTACGCCAGCTTGGATACGGCTATGTAAATTTAAAATCTTATGGAATTTTCCTGGGACTGAAGTACGTCCCGCCTCTCCATCGTTCAAAAAAATAAAAAATCATTCAGGATGAAAAGAACCGGTTTTCGGGGATCATATGTATCCCCTGGCATAGCCTTGCTTTTACTGATCGTTTCCTGTAGTAAAAGTGATAGTCCTTCGACACCCTCAAACCCCTGCGATGGTGTAAACATCACGGTGGAGACAGCAGCACAAAATGCTTCCGCGTGTAAATCTGACGGTAAGATAACGGTTACGGCCAGCGGCAGCAGCGGCCTGCAATACAGTATCAACGGTACAACCTTCCAGGCATCCAACGTTTTTGATAATGTGGCAGCAGGGAATTATACGGTAACTGTAAAAAACTCAGGCAACTGTTCCAAAACGGCATCTGTTTCTGTAACACAGAGCGGCGGGACTGCAGGCCCTTTGTTCACAGCAGCTAAATCTGTAATCGGAACGATTTGTGTAACATGTCATGCACCCGGCGGACAACAGCCTACACCCAATTTTACCATCGATTGTAATATCGTTGCCAATGCAGCCAACATAAAAAGGCGCGCAGTCGATGAAGGTACCATGCCTCCGACAGGTCCGCTTTCACAGGCGGATAAAGACAAAATTTCAGCATGGGTGAATGCGGGAGGGAGACTGACTGACTAACGTTCAACGTTGAACGTCAAACCACACCTTCTTTCCATCATTCCAATCCCCATTATAGTTGATAAAAAGTTCTTCCCCTTTTTTGATATCCCGCATAGTCGTGATAGTTATCGTCTGTTCATCAAAATCCATTTCATATTCGCAATTTGCCGTGTAGGAATGATTGTAAATGGGAATATATCCTAAAGCCATCGCTGACGATTTTGTTCCGGGATCCCATTCAAATATATAGTCATGTAACAAGGTCTGATCGATGACGGAACGATCTTTTTCCGGCAACACGATTACTGGAGAAATCTCAATAACAGTACCCTTATCAATGGGCTCGGTGGTAAAAACACCCCGGCCCATTTTTTTTGTTGGCGCAATGATGAGATAAGGCTGAAGCATAGTGCCATGTTTTAAAGAAAACAAAATTAAATTAGCGCAAATTCTGCGTAATGAGTATTGAATCGACGGAACTCACCCTACAGGAACAATTTGAAGAAGTGATCAGGGAAGATGACAAACTGAAAATCCAGGAGTTTCTGAACAGTCGCAATATCAGTGAAGTTGCAGAATTGATCAACGACAACGAAGAACAGGCTCCGTCCATTATTGCTTCACTATCCGTTCATCGTGCCGCGAGTACTTTCAAGATACTGGATGTCTCCATGCAAAAAGAGATCATTCATCATCTCCCCGCTTTAAAAACTGCGGAATTACTGAATGAACTTCCTGCCGATGACCGTACCGACTTTCTGGAGGAGCTAAATACAGAAGTCGTTCGTGAGCTCATTAAAATGCTTAACCCGGAGGAAAGAAAGATCACACTTTCCCTGCTGGGATATCCGGAAGATAGTGTCGGACGCCTGATGACACCGGATTATATCGCTGTAAGTGAAGACTGGACCGTAAAAAAAGTACTGGAGCATATCCGGCGTTATGGCCGCGATAGTGAAACGATCGATGTTATTTATGTGATCAATGAACATGGCCAACTGGTCGATGACGTGAGGATCCGTGAATTCCTTTTTGCACCGCCGGAAAAAACGGTGCGGGAACTTGCAGATGGCCGTTATATAGCTTTGCATGTAAATGACGACCAGGAGGCTGCGAGCCAGGTATTTAAAATGAATAATCGGGTGGCGCTTCCCGTAGTGGATGATCAGAAAATACTCGTGGGTATCGTTACGATTGATGACATGCTCTGGGTAGCCTCGGAGGAATTCAGTGAGGATATGCAAAAGATTGGGGGTACAGAAGCTCTTGATGAGCCCTACCTGGAAATCCCCTTGCTTCGTTTGTTTAAAAAAAGGATAGTCTGGCTGGTGGTACTCTTTCTCGGCGAAATGCTAACGGCCACGGCTATGGGGTATTATGAAAATGAAATTGAAAAAGCGGTTGTACTTGCACTTTTCATTCCACTGATCATCGCAAGTGGGGGAAACAGCGGCTCACAGGCATCGACATTAATCATCCAGGCTATGGCTGTACGTGAGGTTGAACTGAGTGACTGGTGGCGGGTGATGAGAAGGGAAATTATTTCAGGGGTGCTACTTGGTTCTGTGCTCGGTGTTATTGGTTTCGCACGCGTAGTAATCTGGTCGCAGTTTTTCCCGAATGTATATGGGGAGCATTATTTCCTGATTGGCCTTGCTGTTGGCCTGTCACTTATTGGTGTGGTACTTTTAGGGACGCTTACAGGCTCCATGTTGCCGATCGTGCTCAAAAAGCTGGGGGCCGATCCCGCCGTATCTTCTGCGCCATTTGTAGCTACACTCGTGGACGTCACCGGTTTGATTATCTATTTTTCGTGCGCATATATGTTCCTCAAAGGCAATTTATTATAAATTCTTTCCGTTACAACACTGCATGTCATGGCTTTAACGATCTGAATTGCCCTATGCCAGTTTTATTGAATAATTTGCTGCATCAAAAATTATATTATAACATTACTATATGTGTGGAATTGTTGCTTACGTTGGACCCAAAGAAGCTTATCCGGTCATTCTCAAAGGATTAAAACGACTTGAATACAGGGGGTATGACAGCTCTGGAGTTGCACTTCTCGACAAAGAACTAAAGATTTATAAGAAAAAAGGCAAGGTTGCAGAACTCGAAGAAAGCCTGGTAGGCAAAGACCTGCACGCCCATATTGGCATTGGTCATACACGCTGGGCCACGCATGGTGAACCCAATGACAGAAATGCTCATCCACATCTTTCTGCAAGTGGTAAACTGGCGATGATCCATAACGGTATCATCGAAAACTATGCGCAACTGAAGCAGGAATTGCTGAAGAAAGGGTATGAATTCAAAAGTGATACTGATACAGAAGTGCTTTTGAATTTCATCGATGATATCCGGGAAAATAACCAATGTTCCCTTGAAGAAGCTGTTCGCATTGCATTAAAACGCGTTGTGGGAGCTTATGTGATCATCATTGTGGACCAGGAGTCCCCGGATACATTAATTGCAGCCCGCAAAGGAAGTCCATTAGTTATTGGCATCGGTAAAGACGAGCATTTTCTTGCTTCTGATGCTTCCCCAATAATTGAGTATACCAAGGAAGTGGTGTATGTGAATGACTATGAACTGGCCATCATCAAGCCGGATGAGCTGGTGTTGAAGAATCTTGGAAATGAGAAACTCACCCCTTTTGTACAGAAGCTGGATATCGAACTGGCAGCAATCGAGAAAGGTGGTTACGAACACTTCATGCTGAAAGAAATATTCGAACAGCCGCATACAATTTATGATTGTCTTCGCGGTCGTCTTGATCTTTCCAACGGTCAGGTCAAAATGGCGGGCGTTCAACAGAACATTGAGCAGTTGAAGAATGCCAACCGGATCATCATGGTTGCCTGCGGAACCAGCTGGCATGCGGGATTGGTTGCTGAATATATTTTCGAAGAGCTCTGTCGTATTCCTGTTGAAGTGGAATATGCTTCAGAGTTCAGGTACAGGAACCCGGTTATCCATCCCGGTGATGTTATCGTCGCTATTTCACAAAGTGGTGAAACTGCAGATACCCTGGTAGCTATAGAAAAAGCAAAAGAGCAGGGCGCATTTATTTTCGGTGTACTCAATGTGGTAGGTTCATCCATTGCGCGAGCATCACATTCAGGTGCATACACACATGCAGGGCCGGAAATCGGTGTTGCCAGTACAAAAGCATTTACTGCTCAACTGGCGGTATTAACAATGATTGCTTTAAAACTGGCAAAAGAAAAAGGCACTATCGATGCTGCGAGATATAATAACCTTTTACATGAACTGCATGCAATTCCTGAAAAGGTGGAAGTGGTTTTGCAGCAGAAAGATAAAATCCAGGCCATTGCAGCGAAATACAGCAACGCCAATGATTTCCTTTACCTGGGTCGCGGATACAATTTCCCTGTTGCGCTGGAAGGCGCTTTAAAAACAAAAGAGATATCTTATATACACGCTGAAGGATATCCTGCAGCTGAAATGAAACACGGCCCTATTGCGCTTGTTGATGAAACGCTGCCAGTGGTTTTTGTAGCGACAAAAGATGCTTATCACGAAAAAATTGTCAGCAATATCCAGGAGATAAAAGCCCGCAAAGGAAAAGTGCTGGCAGTAATCACCGAAGGCGATGAAATCATTTCCCAGTTGTCTGATGATATAATGGTCGTTCCTGAAGCTGATGAAATTGTCGCACCCATGCTGAATGTGATCCCCATGCAATTGCTTGCCTATTATATCGGAGTAAGCAAAGGATTGGATGTTGACAAACCACGTAACCTGGCAAAAAGTGTTACAGTGGAATAAGGGATGTCTCAATGAAAGTTTTAGATTTGAAAACAGTTTTTTGCAGCTGAGCCTAAACCAAAATGCAGGCAGATGAACCTTATCCACAAAAGACCTCTGCAATCTCTCGGTTACCAGTTTATTGCTCCGGAATTTTTACCGCCGGGAAAAGATGAGTACCATCTTCGCAATACGCAAAACCGGAGCGGTATCCATTATCGTCACCTGAATGCAGCAGAACTTGAATCACTTGTTCGCAACAACAATACTTCCGACGACTGGAATAAAATCCTGGTTTCCGATGCGTTCAATCCGACACTTGTAAAGAATTGTAATTTTTTCGGACTGGTCAGGATCGGTAAGCTTGAATCTTATTACCTGGAGTTTCATAACCTGCGCATGCCGGTGGGTTTGTACAACAGCACGATTATCAGTACAGATATTGGCGATAATGTGGTAATCGACAATGTAAACTTTTTATCACACTACATCATTGGCAATGAAGTGATCATTGTCAATGTGAATGAACTGGCAACCACAAGCGCATCTAAGTTCGGGAATGGTATAATAAAAGACGGAGAGCCTGAAAACATTCGCATCTGGTTAGAAGTTTGTAATGAAAATGCAGGTCGTGGAATTCTTCCTTTTAATGGTATGTTACCCGGCGATGCTTATCTCTGGGCCAAATTCAGGGATGATGAAGTGATGATGGACAAGTTCAAAACTTTTACCGAAAAAATATTCGATCGGCAACGTGGGTATTACGGAAAAATTGGTGATCGCACCGTAATCAAAAATTGCAGGATTGTAAAAGATGTATGGATCGGTTCTGATGCGTATATCAAAGGCGCCAACAAAATAAAAAACGTAACCATCAACAGTTCTCCTGATGCCAAATCGCAGGTGGGGGAAGGTTGTGAATTGGTGAATGGAATCGTGGGATACGGATGTCGTATATTTTATGGCGTGAAGGCTGTGCGCTTTTTTATGGCTTCTCATTCGCAGTTGAAATATGGAGCTCGTTTGATCAATGCTTATCTCGGAAACAATTCCACCATCTCCTGTTGCGAGGTGTTGAACACATTGATTTATCCTTTTCATGAACAGCACCATAATAATTCATTTTTGTGCGCTGCACTCATTATGGGGCAGACGAACATGGCCGCAGGAGCCACCATCGGCTCCAATCACAATTCGAGAAGCCCTGACGGTGAAATCCAGGCGGGACGTGGCTTCTGGCCGGGCCTCTGCGTTAGTCTCAAACACAATTCCCGTTTTGCAACATTCACTATTCTTGCAAAAGGGGATTATCCATCGGAACTGAATATTCAGATCCCGTTTTCTCTCGTAAGTAATGATGAGAGCAAAAATGAACTGGTGATCATGCCGGCGTATTGGTTCATGTATAACCTGTATGCTTTGACGAGAAATGAATGGAAATACAATGCACGTGATGCACGTACTGAAAAAATTCAACTTCTTGAATTGAATTATCTCGCTCCTGATAGCGTAAATGAAATATTCCAGGCGCTGGATATTTTTTGTGTCGCTGCAGGCAAAGCATGGTCGCTAAATAAGAACGAGAAAACAAAAACAGAAACAGAATATCATGCTATCGGGAAAGCTTTATTAGAAGCTGATGATGCAGCCGTTGATGGACTTGAAATTCTTGTGAATGGTTTTGAGAACAGTGATCGTAAAGTAAAAATTATAAAGGTCAGAAAAGCTTACCAGGTTTTTAAGAGGATTGTACGTCATTATGGTATTGAAGCGATACTACAGAAGATTGCATCCAGCACAAATGATGATCCGGAAGCGGTGATTGCAGAACTTCCGTTTTCTGCAAAACGAAATGCATGGATGAATATCGGCGGACAATTAATACCAAAAGATAATTTTGAAAAGTTAAGGAGCGATATTCACGCTGGCAAAACAGCTTCGTGGTCCGCAATTCACAAATTTTACATTGACCAGGGCAAAGCGTACCAGGATCAAAAACTAAAGCATGCCCTCTCCTGCCTGATGGAAATTTCTGGTTTTAAGAAGAAAGATTTTACACCGGAATTGATCAACGACCTCATCCAGGAAAACATAGCCACCAAAACATGGATTTTTGAAGGCATAACTCTCTCACGTGAAAAAGACTATACCAATCCTTTCCGCAAAATGGTCTTTGAAAACGAAACCGAGATGAACAAGGTAATCGGTAAGTTTGAAGACAACAGCTTTATCAAACATAAAAAAGAGGAACTGGCGGATTACAAAAAGCAGGCGAAGAAGTTGACGGCGAAGTTTAAGTCATCGAAGGTGTAGATCACCTCCACCGTTTTTTTCTTTTTAACGGATGCCTTGAAGCATGTATTTAACGCCTTTTTTCTTGGGCCGGTTGAATACAAACTCGATAAAATCCGATCAAACCTGAATCTTTTGAATTAAACAGCGAGCCCCCATTAGGACCTGCTGTTTGATGGGCGAACCCTCATTCAATATTGAATTAGAAAGGAAATCTGCCGTCAGCGCCTACACGGAAGAAGTCAAAGCGTGAAATTCCTTGCACCGGATTTACTTCCGCTTTCGGAAAAAATTCTTATTACTTAATTCTTCGTTTCGGCAAAATTGCAGCAGTTCAACGAACAACGTACAACGATGAATCAAGAACGCAACCAGTTCTCACTGAATCAGCTGTCCCGAATTAAATGCAGAGGTTTCCAGGTTCTGCACTTCTGCTTTCATTTGCATTTCTCACCGCTCAAATCTTACGTCAGTTCCGCTATAAAGAAATGCTTCTACCGGAACATCGGCATAACCTTGCCGTAATATTGATGCATCGGGCTCTTACGAAAGCGAACTATATACTATGTACTAATAACTCCTGCTTACTACTTACTCACATCTTCCCTCATGCTAAAAAAAAAGCCCCACATTAAGCGGGGCCTGGTTTTCTCATGTGCCCAATAAATATCTTACGAATGCAAATGCATTGAATACTTTACGCTGAAACGGATGGCAATTGTGTTTTGGTTGATCCGGAAAAATTCCGGGCGTATACTGCAGATCGTTTGCAAGGATGCGGAACCGTCTTCTAAATACTGGTAATTTTCTCAGGGTACAGGAATACTTATTATGGCAGGCTCCGCGATTATTCGGGAACAAAAATATGGGAATCGTATAACCCGTGCAAAATACGGGACGGAATTTTGTACCTATTTCTTTCTAAAAAATACCCGGATCGGCACACCTTTAAAATTGAAGTTCGCGCGAAGCTGGTTTTCAAGATAGTTCCTGTAGGGTGTTTTTATATCATCAGGATAATTACTGAAGAATGCAAAACTGGGAACAACCGTCGGAATCTGTGTGATGTATTTGATCTTTACTGCATTTCCGCGAACAACCGGTGGATGATAAGATTCGATTGCTTTCAGCATCACTTCATTCAGTTTCGAAGTAGGAATTCTTCGTTGTCTGTTCTCATAAACTTCCAGCGCAACTTCAATTACTTTGAAAATTCTTGTTTTTTCAGTTGCTGAAATAAATACAATCGGAACATCAGAAAACGGCGCGATTCTTTCTTTTAATTCACGTTCATAATCACGCGCTGTATTGGTTTCCTTTTCCACCAGATCCCATTTGTTTACCAGTAGTACAATACCTTTCCCTTTTTTTGACGCAAGGGAGAATATGTTCAGATCCTGCTGGGTAATTCCTTTTTGTGCGTCGATCAGCATAAGGCAGATATCGGCTTCATCCACAGCTTTAATTGCACGTATTACAGAATAGAACTCCAGGTCCTCATCTACTTTTGATTTCCGGCGTATGCCAGCGGTATCGATAAGAATAAAATCTTTCTGGAATAACTGGTATCGTGTGTGAATAGTATCACGTGTAGTGCCCGCGATATCGCTCACGATGGTACGCTCCGAACCTACCAATGCGTTAAGCAAAGAAGATTTACCAACATTGGGCTGACCAATGATGGCAATCTTTGGAAGATTCTCTTCTTCCTTTTCCTCTGCTTCCGGAATAAGTTCGGCAACTGCATCCAGCAACTCACCAGTACCACTTCCGGAAATAGCACTCAGGAAAAACACATGTTCAAATCCAAGGCTGTAAAATTCAGTGGCCTCCAGCTGACGTTGGTGATTATCTACTTTATTTACCACCAGGAACACGGGTTTCGTTGAACGTCGCATTATTTCAGCCATGCTGTCGTCAAAAGCTGTGATACCCGTTGCAGCATCTACCATAAAAACAATAGCACTTGCTTCTTCTACTGCAATGAGCACCTGCTTACGAATTTCACGTTCGAATACATCTTCGCTATCTGGTACAAACCCACCGGTATCAATCACGTTAAATGTCTTGCCAGCCCATTCACTCTCACCATATTGGCGATCCCTTGTCACCCCTGGCGTATCCTGTACAATGGCTTTTCTTTCTTCAATCAACCTGTTGAAAAATGTACTCTTGCCAACATTGGGTCTTCCTACTATCGCTAATGTAAAACTCATACGTTATACGTGTTACGTTAAACGTTCAACGCAAGCGCTAAACGTATCCGAATTCTTTCAGGTGTAAATCATTGTCCCGCCACTTAGGCCTTACCTTGACAAAAAGTTCCAGAAAAACTTTTGAATCAAGAAATGCTTCGATCTCTTTCCTCGCAGTTGTTCCCAGTTCTTTAATCGACTGACCTCCCTGCCCCAGCAGAATCGCCTTTTGCGATTCTCTTTGAACAATAATCTCTGCAGTAATTTTAATCAGGGTACTCTTTTCTTTAAATTCCGTTACCTGCACAGCCGTCTGGTACGGAATCTCTTCATCGAAAAGATCATAGATTTTCTCGCGGATTATTTCAGCAACAAAAAAACGCTGTGGCATATCCGTGATATCATCTTCTGCAAAAAAAGCTTCTCCTTCAGGAAGATATTTCAAAATCGTATCAATCAGTTTATCCAGGCCGGTTCGCTTTAATGCTGAAACTGTAACTGCTTCGTTACAATAAGGTCTTTCAAGAAAAAACTGCACTGTCTTTTCCAATGCTTCCCTCTTTACCATTTCGGCTTTATTGATCACCACTATCGCCGGGACTTTTAATTTTAAACCCGCAAAAACTTCATCCGCAGAATCAGGTGCCTGTTTGGCATCTACGATTAATAAGGCAAGGTCGGCATCCTCCAGGCTCGTTTTTACTGCATGCATCATTCTTTCATGCAGTTTGTACTCTGGCTCAATAATTCCAGGTGTATCTGAGAAAATGATCTGGTAACCCGGTCCGTTCAAAAAAGCACGGATACGATGCCTGGTTGTCTGCACTTTTGGTGAAACAATTGCGAGCTTTTCGCCCACCAAAGCGTTCATTAATGTACTCTTACCAGCGTTAGGCTTTCCGAAAATGTTAACAAATCCCGATTTCATCCGAGGCGCAAAGGTAAAACAGTAAAATTTGTTTGGCAGATAAATTCATGAAGGCTACCTTTGCGCTCCACATCGCGAAGTAGAGCAGCGGTAGCTCGTCGGGCTCATAACCCGAAGGTCGGGAGTTCGATCCTCCCCTTCGCAACAAGAGAAAGTCAATCAGCAATGGTTGACTTCTTTATTTAAGTGAAAGTCAATCAGCAATGGTTGACTTTTTTATTTTCTCAACTCGTCGGCCTCATATCCGCCGCGGCGGACGGGAGTTCGATCCTCCCCTTCGCAACAACAGAAAGTCAATCAGCAATGGTTGACTTTTTTATTTTATCAACTCGTCGGGCTCATATCCGCCGCGGCGGACGGGAGT
>JARJHS010000003.1:216291-644610 GCA_029269725.1 Pollutibacter soli
GGATAGACATAAGCTTAGCATTGTAGTCGGGCTGTTCACTTCTTACTTCGTACCTCGTACTTCTCACTTATATTGATCCTCCCCTTCGCAACAACAGAAAGTCAATCAGCAATGGTTGACTTTTTTATTTTATCAACTCGTCGGGCTCATATCCGCCGCGGCGGACGGGAGTTATCCGGCTACAGGCTCGTACACAAAATCATTAATGCTTTTGTCTTGCCGGATAGACATAAGCTTAGCATTGTAGTCGGGCTGTTCACTTCTTACTTCGTACCTCGTACTTCTCACTTATATTGATCCTCCCCTTCGCAACAACAGAAAACAACCGCCAGTGCCTGGCCCGTTTAGTTTCATTTTATTGGTCTCTTCAAAAAATACAATCTCTCAAAAAAAGATTCGGAACAACCCGGATGTACAAAACCAATTTCACTAATTCTTTCTACCAAAATAGGGTGTCACTTTTTACTTATCACTTACTCACCTTACACCTGAAAAATCAGGAAAATTTTAATCTCAATTTAATACCGTTTAACAGATTGGTCGTTTTAATAGGTTTCATACAATATTGACAATAAAAACTTGTTGAAACAGAGCAGATTTGTTCATTAATTGATAAATCAAAAACCTTAATTATTTTATTTTCGCGGAGTACTTTTCTGTTTGATAATAAACAATCAGCAGCGAATTATCCCATTACTTATGAAAGGCAAATACCTGGTGTGGCTATTATGTATCTGGGCGCTATTTTCATGCAGGAAGGGCTCTTCTCATTTTATTAACCATACACAGGTATCACACATCGAAATAAGAAAACAAGCAGATCCAATCCCCCTCCGGCTTACAGAAAAACAGACTTACTTATTTCTGCAGAACTGGAACAATTCAAAACTAAAGGGAGTACAAACCATTGACCCGGAATTTCATCTCAATATCTATCTGCAAAACGACAGCCTGATCCGGTTACAGGTTCAACAACACCTGATTTCTCATCCTGACGAGTATGTGTATTCATTCGGAGATAAAAGTTTTTTCAGACGCATATGGTATGATTGCGCAAATATTCCACACGACTATCTGGAATATACACCACTGGTAAAAGATAAAAAAGGATTTAAAAAGGCGCACCATGTGCTAACAGATAAACACAGGGATGCCATTAAAAAAGTGCTCAGTCATCACAGCCATCATTGGAAAGATGTTCGTGGACAAATTTTTTATAAAGGCAGTATCAAAGAAGAGATACTTTTCAATTATACTTCACTGGCTGAAGACAGCAGTTGGCTTGCCAAAATTGAAAAGTCGTCATCGACAGATACCATGGAGTGAACATTTTTATCCACAGAACTTATTCTTCCCGAAGCCCATTTACCGGGTTAACAAATGCAGCCCTGATTGTTTGTGAACCGACAGTCAATGCAGAAAATATTAACATGACGGTTACTCCCGGTACAAATAATCCTGGCCCGAATTCAATTCGCTGACTGATACTCTGCAATACAAGGTTTCCAAGAATGGCGACTACCGGAATTGCGATTAACAATGAAATCAGAATCACCTGGAAATAAGAACGCGACAATAACTTAACCAGCGCAAACGGACCAGCTCCTACAACTTTCCGGATACTGATCTCCCGTGTTTTTGATTGCACGGTAAACATGGTAATGCCCAATAGTCCGAGACATGCTATTACCATTCCCAGGAAGCCGATAAACGCGACCATCCGTGTTATGTCACGCATTCCTGCATAGACTGCCTGTACTTCTTCCTCATAAAATCTGCCATTAAACTGATGATAAGGATCAAGCGCTTTCCAAACAGCACCAAGCTGTGCAACGGTGCTTACAACACTGGAAGAATTAAGGCTGATGTTAAGATAATTCCACTGTGTAGGATCATAACGCATAACCATAGGCGCCAACGCGTACTCCTGTGGCTTGAAAATAAAATCTTTCAACACACCTATGATGGTCAATTCAAGACTGTCGTTTGCAAGTACTGTTTTTCCAACAGCTTCGATAGGAGAACCCAATTGAAAATGTTCAATAAATTTCTCATTCACGATGGCATACTGTTCATGCTGCTGAGATGGATTTGAAGGAAAATTCTTTCCCGCCAGAAGTTTCAGATCGAAGTTGCTGATGTAATTTTCGTCAGTAACATACTCGCGAATGATCACCGGATCTTTATCTTTTGATATCCGGTATTCTCCTGCACGATCACTGTAATTTCCCATAAGTGTTGATATTGCAGACACTTTTCCCACTCCAGGCACTTTTGAAAATTCCTGCAAGGCATGGGCATAGTCCTGTCCCTGCAGATTGATGTTGAAAATATGCGCATGGCTGCTCCCGAAATTGATGTCCATCCCATGCTGCATTTGTTTGTACGAAATATGCACCATGTTGATGAAAATCAATGAAATCAGGAACTGAATAATCAGTAAAACTTTTCTTAAACCCAGCCGCCTGAAATAGGGAAGATGCTGAAGCTTCTGTAATAACATCAACGGTTTTACACGGGAGAGTACGGTTGCCGGCAGAATACCAGCGAATAAGCCAGTGATGATGGCAAATAAAACAAAGTAAAATAACACGAGTGGGTCTGTTTTTAAGCTGATATCAAATGAGCTCATGACACTGAGGCCGGTAAATGAAGGAATCAGGAACTGTAATATCACAAATGCGACGAGCAGGGAAATAAGCGAAGTAATAATTGATTCAGATAACACCTGAAGAAATATATACCATCTTGAACTTCCCACTACTTTTCTAAGTGCGATCTCACGGGTACGAACAACTGCTTTAGCGATGGTGAGATTTGTATAGTTAAAAGCAGCAGAAACGATAATCACCAAGGCAAGCAGACTTATAAACCAGAGTACAATTGAAGGAACACCCCTTCCCATATTATTACTGAACATCGGGCCTGGAGTAATTTTCTGTAATGACTGAAGCTTAAACCGATAGCCTGCATCTCTTGTTTCCAATGGCAGATCTTTATACTTTGTCGCAGCAATTTCAGTCAGGAACAGCTCGATCTGCTTAGGATCGGTTCCTTTGTTCAGCAATAAATAACTGTAGTTGGTATAATAGTTTAACCAATTATTTGTCGTGTTACTTACTACATTTTTTTTCTCGAGCACAGGCACGGATGAAAACGACATCAACGCATCAAATTCGAGATGCGTTTTTCCGGGAAATTTGTCCAGTACACCCGTCACCTTGAAAATGCCCGCTCCTGTAACATCAACCATTTTTCCGACTGGATTTTCAGAAGGAAATAACTTTTCACTCAGCTCATTGGTAAGAACTATTGAAAATGGTTCGGCAAGCGAAGTTGCTGTCTGCCCAGCTTTTAGCGTGAATCCAAAAATGGAGAAAAACTGTTCATCAGTAAACTTTCCATCGAATGAAAATTTTCGTTCTTCAAATGATACATCACCATTGAACCTGCTCAGCATAACTGAATGCTCGATTCCGGAGTAACCTTTGGTTAACGCAGCCATGACTGTGTATGGAGAAGAAGCATAGCCTTCCGTTCCTCCGCCTTTACGAATGGCCTCAGTGTTGATGCGATAAATCCTATCCGGACTTTTATGAAAAAGATCAAACTGGTTTGCATCCTTAACAAGCATGATCAGTAACAGGCAAACTGCCATACTGAGAGCAAGTCCTATAATATTGATCAGTGAAAATGCTTTCTGTTTCCAGAAAATGCGAACTGCTGTTTTGAAGTAATGTCTGAACATAAGTTTTGGTATTGGATCACGCACCTGGAAATCGATCAACCCCGGGTGATGATCATAATTTAAAATGACTACATGCTTTTACAAGCATTCCAGAAATACAAGGCTTATGTTCGTTCCTATGACTTAGAAAAAATTGACCAGACGGCTGGCTGATTTAAGGTAACAAATATTTTCTATTACAGGATCATAAATCCTGCATTTTTAGATCAGCAAAAACAAATAATATAACACAAGTGGAGAAACAAGTACCAACCCTGTTCACGTGGGCGGGTGATAGGAGTACTTTCGAAAGACTGTTTGCAGAATGCTATTCAAAAGTTCTAAAAGACGAATTGCTCGGGCCGGTTTTCAAAAATATGTCGCCCGATCATGTCAGGCATGTGGCGCATTTTGCAGCTGAAGTGTTTGGCGGAGAGAAGCTATGTACAACAGGAGACGGCGGATCACAAGCTTCGATGATTGGAAAGCACATAGGGAAAATGCTTGATGAACAAAAGCGTCAGCGATAGATGGCTTTATAGTTGCAGACAGCTGACGAAGTTGGATTCAAATCCGATCCTGAATTCCGGTTGGCATTTGCAGGATACCTGGAATGGGGACGCGGATTGCAGTTATCAATTCACCTATACAGGAAAACCCAATGAAAGAATCTGAACCTTTGCCTGTCTGGGGTTGGGGCGTGCCAGGAGGGCCCTATCAACCTGAATAAAAAAAATCCATGCAGATCAATCAACTGCATGGATTCTCCGGAATGATTATCAGGTTGTCAATTCTGTCTTTTCACGCTACTCGATCCGCTGCTCTTGATATCCCTTATCATCCCTGCACCCTTATAAAACACATCACTCGCACCTGAAGCTCTTACATTTAATTCTTTCTGTACTGTAATTTGAATATCTGATGCACCAGACGCTTCAGCAGTACAATAGTTTACTTCAAATTCGTAAGCCTTCACGTCACTCGCGCCGCTGACATCTACATTAACCCGATCGGCGCGTCCACTGATCCGCGAATCAGAACTTCCGCTTTGATTTAATGTCAACTGATTTGCTTCGATTGCTCCTCTAAAATCACTGGCTCCGCTCAATGTGAGATCAAAAACGTCACTCCTGATTATCCCGTTTACAAAAACATCGGAAGATCCACTGGCTTTCAGTTTTTTCAATGTTTTAAATGACACGTATGCTTTCAGATTCATATTTGAAGGCCAGCGGGTGAGACTCTTATTATCAAAAAATATTTCAAGCCTGCTTCCATTAACCCTCGTCACGATCCGATCCCTCAGTTTCAAATCATTTGCACTTACCACCACAGTTTCGTTATTATCCGGGGAGAGATAAAGATCAATACCACCCGAAACGGAAATCTCATCAAAGCCGCTTACCGCTCTCACCTCTGCATTCGGATCGTTTACCACCACTTTTTCATCCTGGGCTTTCAAACCGGTAAAAGCCGACAACATCACGATAAAAACAAAAATTTTTTTCATACAATTTGTTTGTGCTACTTATTGGAATGCCTGTAGTTATTATTTCATTCTTTTTAACCTGCCACTTCCCGATGTGGAAATATCCGATATCAACGCTTCGCCATGCAAACGAATATTTCCTGAACCACTGGTAGATGCTGCTATTTCTTTGTTTACAGTCACCTCAACACTTCCTGATCCACTGGTGGAAATTGAACATTTTTCAACGATCAGATCGGGTCCCACAAAACTTCCTGAGCCACTGGTTTCAATCGACGCATAAGTAGCTCTTCCACTTAAACGGGATTGACCACTTCCGCTTTTCTCAAAACTAAGCTTGTTTACATCAATAATTCCATCGATACTGCCTGAGCCACTTGAGGTGATTTCCAGTTCTTCTGAATTGATCCTGCCTTCAATAATCGTACGCCCGGATCCTGATGATTCAATCGATTTTATTACCGGTGAAGACACATAAGCACGGAAACGCCTGTTGCGACCACTCCAGTTCCAGTTGTCAGAATCCTTCTTCATCCGGATATACAATACATCGTTCTTCAAAAAAGTTTCAATTTTATCAGTCCAATCCGCATCAGATGAGCTGACCAGAACTCTCGTGGAAGGATCCTGGGTAATATGCAACTCAATTGATCCCGAAACGGAAACTCCCGAAAAGGTCCCAACTTTTCTTTCCCTTGCATTGGGATCGTTAATCGTGTTTTTTTCCTGTGCCTGCACAAATCCTGTTACAAGGCATAACATAGCCAATCCTATGATCCTTTTCATGTGATGTGTTTATAATGGTACGTTCAGCCAAAACAAATGTTACAGGAAAACTCAAATATTCCTAATTTCGCCGCGGATAGCATCCGCATCCAAAAAAAAGTTCCCGGGGTGCCTGTCTGCCAAAAGCAAGACGGCTGAGATCAAACCCGTAGAACCTGATCAGGGTAATGCCTGCGCAGGGAAGGTTAGAGCCTCTCACATATTCTCTCCTTTCCTGTTTTTGTGAACCAGATTGGTATTGTGAGAATACCGGTCGCCGACAAAAACAGTTATGAAAAAAACAAGAATTTTCCTCACTGCAGGGCTCATCCTGCAGACCATGCTTTCGTATGCACAGCCATACACCATCAGGGGCCAGGTGCGCGATAAAGAAGGTAATGGCGCCCTTTCCGGTGCCACAATCATTGTATCGAATCAGAGCATTATTACAGACCAGGACGGCTGGTTTTCTGCACGTGTTTCATCCAGCGAAAAGCTAAACCTGACTGTCAGTAGTATAGGTTATCGCACTTTGGATACTGCCATTGCTCCTTCAAACACGCCAGTTTTACTACTCCTTTCAAGATCCTCAGGACTGATGCAACCAGTCGAGATCTATGCAGTCAGAGCAGGAGACAAGGCGCCTTTCACAAAATCCACGATTAACAAAAGAGAACTGGAAAAAATTAATCTTGGGCAGGATATCCCTTTCCTGATCAATCAGACGCCATCTGTCGTTGCAAATTCCGACGCGGGTAACGGTGTCGGATACACTGGAATAAGAATTCGTGGAACTGACGCCACCAGGATCAACGTAACCCTTAATGGGATCCCATACAATGATGCAGAATCCCAGGGACTGTTCTTCGTTAACCTTCCGGATTTTGCATCATCCGTCAACAGCATCCAGATCCAGCGCGGTGTTGGTACAAGTACCAATGGCGCCGGTGCATTCGGCGCAACGATCAATATGTCAACCAATGAAGTACAGGATAAATCTTATGCTGAAATTAACAACAGCTATGGATCTTTCAATACCTGGAAGAACACAATCAAGGCCGGTACTGGTTTGCTGAATAATCAGTTCACCGTGGATGCAAGGTTATCACATATCAGCAGTGATGGTTATGTTGATCGT
This sequence comes from Pollutibacter soli, assembly GCA_029269725.1. Lineage (GTDB taxonomy): Bacteria > Bacteroidota > Bacteroidia > Chitinophagales > Chitinophagaceae > Pollutibacter > Pollutibacter soli. The sequence goes on from JARJHS010000003.1 coordinate 223,411, forward strand.
GCTTCATCCACACTAACTTCCTGGTATCTATCCGGGGCATGGCTGAAAGAAAAAACTTCGCTGCGTTTCAATGCATTTTCAGGTAAAGAAAAAACCTACCAGGCATGGAATGGGGTAACTGAAGATTTACTGAAAACAGACCGGACTTATAATCCATCCGGAACCGAAAAACCTGGAACGCCTTATGATAATGAAACAGACAATTACAAACAGGATCATTACCAGCTGTTCTTCAACCAGGAGTTAAGCAGCAAACTCAAACTGAACATCGCATTGTTTTATACGAGAGGCAAAGGCTACTACGAGCAGTACAAAGCTGACCAGGCTTATGAGGATTATGGTTTGCCAAATCCCGTTATCGGTAATGAACCCATAACGGAAACAGATCTGGTCCGCCAGCTTTGGCTCGATAATCATTTTTATGGAAACACTTTTTCACTTCAATACAAAGACCGGAGCAAAGAAGTAATTCTTGGTGGAGGTTTCAGCAGGTATGACGGTGATCACTACGGTAAAGTGATATGGGCAGAAGAAGGCGGAATTGAAAAAGATTATCGCTGGTACAATCTTGATGCTTTTAAAAATGATTTTAATATTTATGGCAAGTGGCAACAACAGATCGCAGATTATTTTTATGCCTTCAGTGATCTGCAGTACCGGCATGTGAGTTACGATCTGAACGGTTTCAGAAATTCGCCGAATCTGCTGATCGATAAGAAATGGAATTTTATCAACCCGAAAGCAGGCATTAGCTATATAAGAAGCGAATGGACCACTTACCTCTCTTACGCTCTTGCCAACAAAGAACCTAACCGGGATGATTTTGAAGCAGGTCTGGAACAACAACCTGTTCATGAGACTTTACATGATTTTGAACTGGGTGTGGAAAGACGCAACGCCGAAACATTTTTTGGTGTTACGGGTTATTATATGCGTTACAAAAATCAACTCGTACTCACAGGCCAGATTAACGATGTAGGCGCATACACGCGTACCAATATTCCCAAAAGTTACAGGATGGGTGTTGAAATACAGGCACGCTGGAAACCTGTCAACTGGTTTACTGTTTCCGGTAATCTGAATCTGAGCGAAAATAAAGTGCTTGACTTTACGGAGTACTATGATGATTATGATGCAGGTGGACAAAAATCTGTTTTTTATGAGAAATCAGATATCGCCTTATCTCCGGGTGTAACGGCTGGAGCTCAGTTACAATTCAATCCCATCCCCGGACTTGGAATTGCAATGACAGGGAAATATGTGGGGCGTCAATATCTCGATAATACCTCAAAAAAATCCAGGAGTCTTGATCCGTTTCTTGTATCGGATCTCCGGTTTAATTATTCTATTCCACAAAAATTTGCAAAGGACATTGAATTGTTATTTGTGGTAAATAATCTTTTCAACGCGCTGTACGAACCTAACGGATATACCTACTCGTACCAGTATGGTGGAGAGCTCGTTACTTCCAACAATTACTTTCCGGTGGCAGGCATCAATTTTATGGGGGGAGTAAATATCAGGTTTTGACGTTCAACGTAAAACGTAAAACGTTAGACTTCGCGAGAAGGATAGACACCCAAATGTCAAAAAGAATAATGCAGAAACTAACCAGGTTAGTTTCTGCATTATTCTTTTACCGTTTAACATACGGAGAACAATTATTTTATCGTGAAAGTTGAACCGCAGCGTATTACGCTTAACGTTATACGTTTCACGTTGTACCTACTCGGCCCAATAATCCACCACGGTCACCTTATCGATATGCGGTCCTGCAAGATCGACGAAAGCTTTATGTTCAGGATGAGGAAGATAATTGTCGCGGTCTTTTTCGGACGCGAAAGTGACTAAGAAGCAATGGGTCAGTCCCTGGCTAACTCCTTCCGTACTAATGTTGGTACCCCATTCAAATGCGGTGATGGTTTTTATTTTCTTCGGAAGTGCTTTAAATGCTTCTTCGATTTTTTTTACGTCCGCCGGAGTGCTGCTGTCTTTAAATTTAAAAAGTACCACGTGGCGTAAGGTTTTTTTCTGATTCAACATAGATGAAGTAAAAATGGTTGCCGCGGCAATAACGGTTAAAAACAATAAAGCTTTCTTCATTTTGCGAGATTGAGATGAGTGTTAGTTATCAGTTGTCAGTTGACAGTCGTCAGACAAATGCTGTGCTGTTTATAATTTGTTTTCAGCTATAGCAATGAGTTGGCAGAAAAAACGAAGCGCTGTTGAACATTTGCTTCCTGTATAATCTACTATTTTCTTACAGGCCCAGGACAGCGGCTGTCGAATACTGATTCACGATTCCCGGCTTCCTGAATTCAAGTATACCGCCGTCCGCTTGCGGATGGTCTTCTTACATTTGCCTGTTTCCACTGTTTCTGTTGTCTTTTTCTCTGTCTACTTCCTGTATTCTGTTTTCTGTATTCCTCTTATTACCCGTACTTCTCTCTCCACGCCAGCATTCCCCCGGTAAGATTTTTTACATTACTAAAGCCCATCGTCCCGAGCATCATTGCTGCCTGGCCGCTGCGATTGCCACTGCGGCAATACACGATCACTTCTTTATCCTGCAGGCCATCCAGTTCATTTATCTCAAAATGATGAATCTTCCCGAGCGGATGCAGTATTCCACCAATATTAAACTCCTGGTTCTCGTGAGGCTCACGTACATCAACAAGGTTAAGCTCTTCGCCTTTTTCAATCCGGTCATGTACTTCTTCTATAGAAATCGTCTTCATAAACAACTTTTTAAAATCCTTCTCAAAATTCGCTCTTTTCTTCTTTAGACGGAGCAGCGATCGCAGAATCAATTCTGGGTTCAGGTCGGGTCGCACCAAGACGGATATCCATAATCTGACCAGCGCGGATCCTGTTGATGCGCCGGTCCCGATCCAGTCTTTCCGGGTTTTGCCAATAAACAAATCCAGCGGTCGTATCTCTTAAATCCGAATCCAGCACAACAAACAACTCAATTCCATTCGCCTCTGAAAGTGCAAGAGCTTCCGCGTAAGGCAAACCATACAGATTGGGTACCGGAACTTCTTCAGCTCCGATTCCTGCACCTATGACAAGCGAAATTTTTTGCCCCATCGTGATCTTGGAACCCGGTTTTATCGAACTGCCGTTCCATATCTGTTCTTTCACTGCATTCTTCGCGATATCCGGAACATATGTGGTATCGCCCAGTTTCAATCCTCTTGATTTCAGTTCCAGTTCAGCATTGCGAAAACTCATACCCACCAGATTCGGCATTTCAATGACAGGTGCATTCGCCCTGTTGATCGTCAGGTAAATTGTTCGGTTAACCTTCACTGTTGCTTCAGGATCTGGAAACTGTTTGAACACTACGGTTGGAGCTATTGTATCATAATACACACTATCCTGCACCACTACATCAAATCCCTGTTTTTCCAGCAAACCTGCAGCTTCAGCAAAAGTTTTTCCTTTTACATCAGGCACACGCAGGTACTCGCCGTGATTCGTCCAGAAATTCAGCGTCATGAAAACCAGGAAGAAAAAAAGAAAAGAAAGGGCAATGCCGACTAGCAGATTCACCCAAAGCGGCCTTTTTGTTATGAAGGAAAACATGTATTAATTCAAAGCGTTTTAGGGTGGATCAAACTAATTGTTTTTCTGTTTTCTGTGCAAGCGCTTCGCGAACCAGTGCAGTATAAAAATCTTTCAACTGCATTCCGTTTGCTCTTACCTGCTGCGGTACGATGCTTGCCTCACTTTGTCCGGGCACTGTATTGATTTCAAGAAGATATGCTGCATTAGCTTCCTCATTGAAAATAAAATCCATCCGCACGATGCCTCTGCAATTGAATACTCGATACACCTTTTCCGCAGTATCACGTACATTTTGTGCGATCTCTTCTGAACATGCAGCAGGCGTCACTTCTCTGGACTTACCCTCATACTTAGCCGAAAAATCAAAAAACTCATTCTCGGCAAATATTTCAGTGAAAGGCAGCGTCACCACTTTATTATTACTCCTGTACACACCGATGGTGAATTCTCTGCCACTGATGTATTCTTCCACAAGCACCTGGTCATCTTCGCGAAAAGCCTTTTCGAGTGCAGCTTCAAGTTCATGTCCATGCATCACTTTACTCATCCCGATACTGGAACCTCCGTTATTGGGTTTTACAAAAACCGGTAAAGTCAGTGATCTGAGAATTTCTGTCGGCGGCAACGGATCGTGTTTGAAAAGGTGCAATGACCTTGCCACGTTAACCCCGGAAAATGCAGCGACTGCTACAGTATATCTTTTATTGAAGGTGATCGCAGACGTCGCTGCATCACAGGAAGTATAAGGGAGTCCTACCAGGTCAAAATATCCCTGCAAACGACCATCTTCACCGGGAGTACCATGAATACCGATGAACACGGCATCAAATTCGACTTTTCCCGATTCGAGAGAAAGCGAAAAATCATCCCTGTTAACAAGTACACGACCACCGCCTTTGAGCGGATGAAACCATTGCTCGGGAGTTATATCAATCCTGTAGACGTCGAATAATTCTTTATCCAGGTGATTTTCAATGGTGATGGCACTTTTGTAAGATATTACCGCTTCAGACGAATATCCTCCGGTAACAAAAGCGATCCGCGGTTTACGCATGGAATTGGTCTTTTAACAAAGAAAATGAAAAGAAACTAAATGAAACCTAAATTTTGAATCAGACTTTAACGAACTGATAATCATTTTATTCTCTGATCACATCATCTAATCCCTGCGTGCCGGCGTCCATCACAAACTTCCAATTGCCATTGTCTGTCTTCCGCCAGACAGTAACATAAGTGCCCCGTTGTTCAGTACTGTCGCCGCTCAGTATGTATGTTCCGTAAGTATAGCCCAGGTCGCCGGATTTTGCCACATCGCCGCCCAGCGGTTCCCATTCCAGGCGGAAAGTGGAATCATTGATGCTGGTTACATAATGAATGGCATCTGCGCCAACAATGGGTTCATGATTGTCTCTCAACAAAATCCCATCCTCATCCATATATTCCAGGAATGCTTTCCGAAATCCCTTTTCAACGGACAGCTTAGAGAAATCAGCATCTGTCTGCTGCATACTGTTCAACGCCTCTACGCGCTTATCTTCTTTTTTAAAACTAAGATTGCAGGAGAATAAAGAAACTAAAACCAGCGCTGCTAACCCTTTCATGGCATGTATTTAAATAGAAAGGGTGAAGTATAAACAAGGTTTATGCCGACTTCACCCCGCGATGGGAAATATCACCCACCTGATTATGTCGCTTACAGCGGCAATCGTCAAATATTTTTCTCAGATATGCAGTTTCTCTTTTTTCGCCAGCAACTCTTCCACAGTTTCAGTATACATCTCATCAGGTACGCAACAGTCCACAGGACAAACCGCTGCACATTGTGGCTCCTCATGAAATCCCTGGCACTCCGTACATTTATTTGGTGTAATATAATAGGTGTCGTTACTGATCGGAGCATGCTTTTCATCTGCATCGGTAACCGTACCATCCAGGAGCACAAAACTTCCTTTCACGGTGGTGCCGTCAGCAATGGCCCATTCCACTCCGCCTTCATAAATAGCATTATTCGGACATTCAGGTTCGCACGCGCCGCAGTTAATACACTCGTCTGTTATTTTTATCGCCATAGCAACTTATTTTTTTAAGGGTTGATTACGGGTTTATTTTTGCAAACTATACAAATGATTTGTGGTCTAAAATTAACTCATGCGTCAATATGAAAATACAACAACGCATCGAAATTCTGAAACAATTAGGTGAATACATAGGATCAGATGAATCGGGCTGGGCAGCTGCCAAACACCGGGCTTCAACAATCAACGCCTGGTTTCTTCCGGAATTTATCGATCTGGCAGCCAACAATATACGGGAGCAGTTTCTAAATGAGGACCTGTTACGTCACTGGGCGGCAGAATATCAATTACCCGAGGAAACGCCCGCAGGTAAAGAAATCGGAATCGTCATGGCGGGAAATATTCCAATGGTGGGATTTCATGATTTCCTCTGCGCTTTTGTTTCAGGTCATCGTCAGAAAATTAAAATGTCTGAAAAAGATAATATTCTTATGACGCACCTCATTGAATGGATGCAGCAAAAGTGGCCGGAATTAAACGAATCGATCACCATCAGCTCCTTATTGAAAAACTGCGGCGCATACATCGCCACAGGATCGAATAATTCGGCCAGGTATTTCGAACAGTATTTTGGAAAATATCCCCATATCATTCGCAGGAACAGAACTTCCGTTGCTATACTCAATGGCGATGAAACACCGGAGATGCTGTCATTGCTTGCGGATGACATGCAGCAATTTTTCGGATTGGGTTGCAGAAACGTTACTCAGTTTTTTGTGCCCGAACAATATGACTTTGTGCCCCTGCTGACTGCGCTGAAGAAATACGATTATTTCATGGACCTGCACAAGTACAAACACAATTACGATTACAACCTGGCTATTCCATTGATGAATAATAAATTTTATATGACCAACGGATCGGTTCTGTTGATTGAAAGCCCCTCACCTTTTTCTCCAATCGGGCAGATTCACTACCAGTATTACAGTGACAAAGACAAATTGACAGCGGGATTAAATACTGAGCACATTCAGACAATCGTTGGGAAAGGATTAACACCTTTCGGTACAGCTCAGAAACCTTCATTAACTGATTATGCCGATAGTGTGGATACTTTACAATTTCTCACCCTCCTGAAATAGACTTTTGCCCGGCTGAATAAATTCTTTTTAATATCCTGCAATAATGATAGACGGGAGCGTTTGGTAGGTTGGAAGTCGGAAGCATTTCGTATTTTTAAAGACGCTTGATGAAATTCTATTCTAATAGTTTTGTTAAATGGGTTTTTCGGGCTACTGAAATTCAGTCAGCTTCGTTTATTTGTAATGTGCTAAGGCACATAATTTGACGAAGCTTTGTATAAAAAATAAACGACACGCAACATGAAATTTAAACAGGTCTTATCCGTAATGCTGATCAGTGCAGCAACTACGCTCACAGTGTTGTTTGCATATAACAAATTCAACAATAAACCCATCGCATTACAGGAGTCGAACAGTAAGATACCGGCAAATTATGCTGGTTTATTTGACAGTTCATTCAATTTGCCTGGCCAGCCCGTCGATTTTCAGCAGGCTGCCAATGCAAGTACACCTTCGGTCGTCCATATCACCACCGTGATCGGGAAAAACCGCACGGCGAGCAACAATCTTCCGAAAAGAAAAAATCCTTTTGCTGATATATTCGGCGACGATTTCTATGATTTTTTTGACAATCCGCAGAGATCAATCCCCAGCCGCGCAAGTGGTTCCGGTGTGATCATCAGCGAGGATGGATACATCGTTACCAATAACCATGTAATTGATGAAGCTGATGAAATAAAAGTTACTCTCAGCAATAAGAAATCTTATGTGGCAAAAATGATAGGGACCGATCCCAGCAGCGACCTTGCTCTTTTAAAAGTTGAGGCAAAAGGTCTCCCCTTCCTTCTGTATGGTAATTCTGACCAGGTAAAAATCGGTCAGTGGGTTCTGGCAGTCGGATATCCTTTGAACCTGGAAACTACGGTTACTGCAGGTATAGTTAGTGCAAAGGCACGTTCACTTGGATTAAATGCGAGGAAGAGTCAAACACCGATTGAATCATTCATCCAGACAGATGCAGCAGTTAACCAGGGAAATTCCGGAGGCGCACTGATTAATACGAATGGTGAATTGGTGGGTATCGTTTCTGCGATCGCTTCTCCAACCGGCGCCTATGCAGGTTATTCATATGCAATTCCTGTAAATATTGTAAAGAAAATCATCAACGACCTGTTGCAGTTTGGTACTGTTCAGCGCGCATATCTTGGTATCACATACCTTCCGGAAAATGCACCTGATACAGAAAAAGAAAAACTTTCATTCAAGGAAGGCCAGGGTGTTCTGGTGCGTGAAGTTGCAAAAGATGGAGCGATGGCAAGTTCGGGCATCCAGGCAGGCGACTATATCACAAAAATCAACGGCGTTAGAATAACCAGTGGTAGTGAAATGGTTGAGCAGATTGCAGGATATAAACCTGGTGACAAAATTTCGGTTACGTATCTCCGGGGAACTAAAGAGTCGACAACAGATATAACGCTCAAAAACAAAACCGGCAACTACGAAGTAGTTAAAGCAAGTTCTCTCGATTTGTTCGGAGCTGAATTCACCCAACTGGATCCGAAAAAAGCAAAAGAATATGGTGTAAAAGGCGGTGTGATTGTCAAGAAAATCAATGCCGGTCCAATTGAAGAGCAGACCCGTATGAAAGATGGGTTCATCATCAACAAAGTAAATGGCCAGGATATTACTACCATCGAAGAATTGAATTCAGCCATGGCTAAAAATCCCAAGCGTGTATTGCTCGAAGGATTTTATCCGGGATTTGAAGGAGCCTATCAGTATCCTATTGAGTTTGGAGAGTAAAAACGTTTAATGCTAAACGTAAAACGTAGAACGTTAGGCTAAGCAATTTATAGAGTCAAAACAGAAAGAACGAACGCTTTAACACAAGCGTTCGTTCTTTCTGTTTAAGGGGAAAAAAATTATATTTAAGCTGGCCTATATTCCACAGAGATGATTCACAAACTATTAGCTTCCTGCACTTTCAGATTTTAACGGTTTACCTTTAACGTTAAACGTTCTACCCACTTCTCACTTCTCACTTCTCACTTCTCACCTCTTACCTTACCCATACCTGGTACGCCCAAGGCTCCAATTGTACTCCCCTGTTTGAATCAAAATCGTTCTCAGCATTGCTGAATAATTCTGTGAATTTTCCGGCAACCTTATTATCGGTTATCCATGCTGGCTGGAAATGCATATCTGATAAATTGAGGACAACCAGCACTTCCCGATCTTCAGATTTTCTGAGCCAGCAAAACAGTGCGCCGTCAGATGCAGTTGCAATTCTTACCGGCGGATGTGCCGGATCAGAAACCAATGCCGGATGAGATGCACGAAGTCCTAGTAATTTTTTATAGAAATCATGCAATGCAGGATGTTCGTTCCACTCGATACAGTCTTTATCAAAAAAAAGGAGTCGTTTATGATTCGGGAGTTCCTGGCCGCTATAGGTCAGCGGAATTCCCTGCCACAGACAATTGAAAACAGCCAGCGCAGGAGCCATCACGCCATACTTTTCATATTCGGTGCCATTCCAGCTGTTTTCATCATGATTACTGGTGAACCAGGCCCTAAGGGCTGTTTTTGGATAGAGTGACTGATAATGCATCAACACCGCATCCAGCAGATGGATCTGCCGGTTACTTGATGTGATGTAATCTCTTGTTGCCCTCATCCATTTCCAGGTATACGCTGCATCAAATACCTGCATATAATCAGGATTATCCCAACTATCCAGTTCCGCCAGCCAGAAAAGTGGTTTGAGTTTGTCCAAGTCGGTCCTGGCCTGCCTCCAGAAATCCAGCGGACAAAGCATCGCCATATCGCAACGAAATCCATCGATATCAAAATTTTTCACCCACCAGGCCATGGAATCGATCATGGCAAGACGCATGGCCTGATTTTCATAATTAAGATCAATCACATCATCCCATCCATGGGCATCGTAAAATTCTCCCTGGTCATTTTTCTTATAGAAGTCGGGGTGAGGAGCCTTCCACACGTGTTCAACGCCGGTATGATTGGCCACCCAGTCAATGATCACTTTCATGTGCAGGTCATGAGCTTGTTTTACAACTGCCCTGAAGTCGTCTTCATTGCCAAATTCCGGGTTGATGGCGCAATAATCTGAACAGGCGTAATAGCTCCCCAGGCTTCCCTTTCTGCCCTCCTGGCTGATGGGCGTTACCGGCATAAACCAGATCACTTCGATTCCCATGTCCTTCAGCCGTGGCAAATGGGACGCAAAGGCACGAAAACTCCCCTCAGTGGTGTATTGGCGGGTGTTTACTTCGTATACATTTGTCTTTCGGCTCCATTCTACCGGGATAAACTGTTCTTGCATGCCGGTAAGATATATAAAAAAGTTTTGGCATCCTTCTCAAAACCTAAACCTGGGAGGTCTAAGACCTCCCAGGTTTATAAAACCTGCCAGGTTTAAAAGACCTGCCAGGTCTTTAAGACCTTGAAGGTCCCACTTCCTGGTCTGAAAGATCTGCCATGTTATTGGGTCCAGTTTTTCATAATTAAAGCGATGGCTGTTTCCAGGTTGATACTAAATGATTGCGAATAAGGTCTCAGATACCCAACCTGGGAGGTCTAAGACCTCCCAGGTTTAAGGAAACCTGCCAGGTTTAAAAGACCTGCCAGGTCTTTAAGACCTTGAAGGTCCCACTTCCTGGTCTGAAAGATCTGCCATGTTATTGGGTCCAGTTTTTCATATTTCAAGCGATGGCTGTTTCCAGGTTGATACTAAATGATTGAAAATAAGGTCTCAGATACCCAACCTGGGAGGTCTAAGACCTCCCAGGTTTAAGGAAACCTGCCAGGTTTAAAAGACCTTCCAGGTCTTTAAGACCTGGGAGGTCTGAGAATACATAACTTTGCTGCTTTGACGTTTATCTCATCATGAAAACATTCAATGTACCGGTAGCTTATCGTAGCCCCCTGATCACTGCCATCAAGCAGAAAAGAAAGCAGGAGGACAAGATGAAGAAGAACCTGTCGCCGACGCTGCTGGATTTTGGCCCGCTGCAACTTTATCTCGCCCGTCATTTTGGCTTTTGCTACGGAGTTGAAAATGCTATCGAAATCGCTTTCCGGACGGTGGATGAGAACCCCGGGAAAAGAATATTCCTGCTCAGCGAAATGATTCACAACCCATTCGTAAATGAGGATTTGAAAGCCCGGGGTGTTGAGTTCATGATGGATACTTACGGAAAACAGCTGATACCCTTCAAAAGCCTTGGCGCTGACGACATTGTTATTATTCCGGCTTTTGGAACCACTCTCGCCATCGAGAAATCTCTTCGCGAACGCGGAATTCAAATTGAAAAATATAACACTACCTGCCCGTTTGTGGAAAAAGTCTGGAACCGCTCAAACCAGATCGCGGCCAAGGGATACAGCATCATTGTACATGGCAAACCTTCGCACGAAGAAACGCGCGCAACATTCAGTCATAGTGCGGCAGAGGCGCCAACAGTCGTTGTAAATGATATGAAGGAAACCATTGAACTCGGGAAATACATAACCGGCGAAAAACCTGCTGAAGATTTTTATACAGAATTCAGGGGACGATTTTCCGAAGAATTTAATGTTACAAAAGATCTGCAGAGAATCGGCGTAGTGAATCAGACCACCATGCTGGCGAGTGACACACAGGCTATTGCCGATTATCTGAAACAGGTAATCGCTACATATTACGACCTGAACGACAAGACAATCAGCGCGCGATTTGCAGATACCCGCGACACACTATGTTACGCAACTACTGATAACCAGGGCGCTGTTTCCGGGATGCTCGAACAAAATGCTGACCTGGCCATTGTCATTGGTGGAAGAAACAGCAGCAACACGTCACACCTGGTTGAACTTTGCGAAGAAGTGCTGCCTACCTGGTTCATACGTTCTGAAGCAGACCTGTTTACCGCAGAAACAATTTTGCATTTCGATTGGAGGAGAAAAACAGAATCTGTTCATCACAATTATCTCCCTGCAAAATACCCGGTAAGAATATTAATCACGAGTGGAGCATCATGTCCGGATGCGATGGTGGAAGCCGTGATAAAAAAATTACACAGCTTTTTTCCGGATGCCAGAAACTACGATGAAGTAATTGACGAATGGAGCAAGTAACTGCTAACGATACACGTTTTACGTTTTACGTTTAACATGTAACGTCTCATCCACCCAATTCAGCGCAATTTTTAATTGCTCTGCTTCGCTGATATTTGAATTATCCAGCAAACGTGCATCATCGGCCTGTCTTAAAGGAGAAATCTCCCTGTTGGAATCAATAAAGTCGCGCAGCTCAAGGTTTGTTTTCACTTCCTCAAGCGTAATATTGGGATTTTTCTCATACAATTCGTTGTACCTGCGTTGCACGCGAATCGCATTATCTGCTGTCATAAAAATTTTCAACTCCGCGTCCGGAAAAACTACGGTTCCGATATCACGGCCATCCATCACTATGCCCTTCTTTCTGCCCATCTTCCGTTGTTGGGCAACCGCAAAATCCCTCACCTCACGTATCGTCGCAATTTCACTTACTTTCTCAGCAACCACGAGGTCACGGATGACAAATTCCACATTCTCGCCATTCAATAAAATCTCGGATTGATCTGATTTTGGATTAAAAAGAAACTCCAGCTCAATCTGCTGTAATGCTTCTTTCACTTCATTTATATCTGTCCAGTCCACATGATTCCGCAGAAAATAAAGCGTTATTGCCCGATACATCGCGCCGCTGTCAATATAAACATATCCGAGCTTTTTTGCCAGCTGTTTTGCTAATGTACTTTTACCACACGACGACCATCCATCAATGGTTATGGTTAGTTTTTGCATAATGCAAATTTGTAGATTCTGGGCGAGACAGGCAAAACAGGTAGTGGTAAGCAGGCAAAAGGCAAAAGGAGTGTAAAGCAGCAGTTGTCGTGATAATTTAGTTTAGTAATGTTTATTACTGAGCAGCCGGCTGTTCCCTTTTGCCTTTTGCCTCCTGCCTTTTGCCTAAATTTGCCTACTTTCAAATCCTAATATGATAAAACTGGGCATTTTCGGTGTTGGCCATCTTGGAAAATTTCATCTGAACAACTGGAAAGAAATTGAAGGCGTTGAACTCGTTGGGTTTTATGATCCGGATGATGTTAATGCTGCAAAGGTTGCCGAGCAATACCAGCTCAGGCGATACGCAGACCCTGCAGAACTCATGCAGCTGATCGATGCTGCAGATATCGTTGCGCCAACAAATCACCACTTTACGCTTTGTGAACTTGCTGTTCGCAGCGGGAAACATGTATTTGTTGAAAAGCCGATGGCAGATACGATGGCAGAAGCCACCAGCCTGATGAAGCTGGTAAAAGAATCCGGAGTGAAGCTGCAGGTAGGCCATGTAGAAAGGTTCAATCCAGCTTTCATCGCATTGAAAGATTATCATCTGCATCCGATGTTTATTGAAGTGCACCGACTCGCACAATTCAATCCGAGGGGTACTGAAGTGAGTGTGATACTGGACCTGATGATACATGATATCGACATTATTCTTCACCTGGTTAAAAGTGATGTAAAACACATCTCCGCAAGCGGCGTCGCGGTGATGACGGAAACACCTGATATAGCGAACGTCCGAATGGAATTCAACAATGGTTGCGTAGCAAATCTTACATCCTCGCGTATATCGATGAAGAAGATGAGAAAGATGCGCGTGTTTCAGAAAGACGCATACATCGGTATAGACTTCCTTGCAAAAAAAACAGAGATCATAAAATTAAAGGGAGAGGGCGACGACAATCTTTTCTCTTTTGATATTGAAACCCCACAAGGTGTGCGCACACTTGCTATCGATAATCCGGCAGTAGAAGACAACAACGCCATTCGTTCGGAACTGACCGCATTTCGTGATGCGATCGTCAACAACACCCGTACCGTCGTCTCTGAAAGAGAGGGATACGAAGCCATGCATATCGCGCACCAGATACTGGAAAAAATTGAAAACAGCTTTGCAGTAGCCAAGTCGTCGCTATGAATAACCGGCAACGGATAAACATTGGCTGGTATGTTTTCAGCGACTTTATCATGTCTGCAGTAGCCTGGGCCGTGTTGTATTCCTTTCGTTCCTGGTTACTCTGGGCCGACGGAAATATCAACACCGAATTAAATATCGATAACCGGTTCTGGCTTGGTGTACTGCTGATACCACTGGCATGGATAACCGGGTATGCACTCACTGGCGCTTATCATTCATTATATACAAAATCCAGGTTGAACGAGCTGACTAAAACATTGGTCAGCTCGTTGATCGGATCACTGATCCTTTTCTTTCTTTTTATTCTTGATGATGTAAGTGCGCGCAACTATGTATATTTCTACAAAGTTTTTATTTCTCTTTTTTTGTTGAATGTTGTTCTGCAATATTCAGGACGATTACTCATTCTAACGCTCGCAAAAAAACAACTGAACACCGGTCAAATCTGGTTTAATACACTACTCATTGGTCACGGCAAAACTGCAACACGCATCGTGACAGAGATCTCCGGAAATCAGTCGTGGACGGGCTACCGCTTCTGCGGCTATCTCACACCGGAATCAAATGCAGTAATCCCCAATCTAAAAATCCCGAAACTGGGAAAGATAGAAATGATGGAAGCATTGATACTTGAACACAATGTTGAACAGGTGATCATCGCATTAGACAAAAATCATGGTAAAGAGGCTGAAGATATTCTCAATCGCCTGGGGCACCTGGATGTTGCGGTCAAAATGGTCCCTGACACATTGGATATAGTGTCAGGATCTGTAAAAACGAACAATGTACTCGGTGAAATACTGATTGAAATTAAAACCGGTTTATTACCCGACTGGCAGCAACATATAAAAAGAGTAATCGACATTATTGTTGCTTTGCATGGCCTCATCATCCTTTCTCCGTTACTACTATATGCTGCTATACGGGTAAAACTTTCGTCATCTGGTCCTGTTTTTTACACCCAGGAAAGAATTGGATACAGGGGAAAACCTTTCGAAATTTTCAAGTTTCGCTCAATGACGGATAATGCTGAAACTAACGGACCTCAGCTCTCCCACGATTCAGATCCAAGAATTACCGACTGGGGAAAAACGATGCGCAAATGGCGGATAGACGAACTACCGCAACTGCTGAATATTCTTCGCGGGGAAATGAGCCTCGTAGGTCCAAGACCAGAAAGAAAATTTTTTATTGATCAGATCACTGCGAAGAATCCATATTATGCATACCTGTTGAAAGTTAAACCAGGACTTACCAGCTGGGGGATGGTGAAATTTGGTTATGCAGAAAATGTAGATGAAATGATCGAACGCATGCAATACGATCTTGTGTATATCGAGAACATATCATTGGCGGTCGATTTTAAAATAATGGTACATACACTCAGAATTATTTTCCTTGGTACAGGAAAATGAAAACGGATACGTTATATACTCTAAAACCAGGATCGTTTTTGAAATACTTCATTACTGTATTTTTCGCATTAGCCTCTTCTCTCCTTTCCAATGGTCAGGATAATTACTGGCAGCAGTACCTGAAATATGATATTGATGTAAAACTGGATGATAGCCTGAAAACGCTTGATGGTTATTTGAAATTAATTTACCGCAACAACTCTCCGGATACACTCTCTTTCATCTGGTTTCATCTCTGGCCCAACGCATATAAAAATGACAGAACTGCGTTAACTGACCAGACATTAGAAAACGGAAGAACCGATTTTTATTTCGCCCCAGCAAACAGGCGGGGGTATATCAATCGCCTCGACTTTAGAATTAATGATGAGCCTCAGAAACTGGAAGATCATCCCAGCGACATTGATATTGTAAAAATGATCCTTGAAAAACCATTGGGGCCGGGAGAAGAAGTACTGATCACAACACCTTACCATGTAAAGCTGCCATATAATTATTCGCGTGGCGGATATTATCAGAAAACATTCCAGATCACGCAGTGGTACCCGAAGCCAGCAGTGTACGACCGACATGGCTGGCATGAAATGCCCTACCTGGACCAGGGAGAGTTTTACAGTGAGTTCGGTGATTTTACAGTTGATATTACAGTTCCATCATACTATAAAATAGCGGCCACAGGCATGCAAATACCTTCAGGCAATGATTCTACCGGCGATAAATATAAAAACAGTGCGGATCTTACCACTTACCGCTACCAACAGGATAGCGTACACGATTTCGCTTGGTTTGCCGACAGAGAATTTGTTTTGTTAAAAGACAGTGTTCAACTGGAATCCGGGAAGAATGTCCTGTTGCAGGTGTACAGGCATGGATTAAAAAACAAAGCCTGGAACGATGCAATGGATTATCTGAAAGAAGCGATTGTGCTGCATTCAAAATGGATCGGCGAATATCCCTGGCCGGTGGCCACAGTAGTAGAAGGTTATATGGGCTTCGCGGGTGGGATGGAATACCCGACCATTACCATCCTGCACACGCCGGGAAAAAATTCATTAAGTGCAGATCTGATTTTCCACGAGGTTGGCCATAACTGGTTTTATGGAATACTGGCCAACAATGAAAGAAGTTTCCCCTGGATGGATGAAGGTTTCAACAGTTTCTATGATAATCGGTACAGAAATACCGGCGTTACCGGCTCTGAAAAAAAAGAAATTTTCAGCACGTCCACAATCGAAAAGCTTCCTTATCAGACGTTAGCTTCCCTAAAGCTAGATCAGCCTATCAATACTCCGGCAGATAGTTTAACCGCGGTAAACGCAGCGGTCATCAGCTATTTAAAAACAGCAGACTGGCTTAAAAAAATTGAAGATAGTATAGGCAGAACTGCTTTCGACGAGGTGATGCAGGCTTATTATCAGAAATGGAAATTCAAACATCCTTATCCGGAAGATTTTTATGCAATGCTAAAAGAGCATGGGCCACAGGCCGCTGAGATGTATCCGTTGATCAATAAAACGGGAATGCTATCAGTACCAGTTAAAAGAATCTTCAAAGTAGCACCGTTCATAGCGCCCAATCCTGATCTGAAATACAACTATCTTTTTATTGCACCGCTTGTGGGATTCAACAACTATGATGGTTTTATGGCCGGCGCTTTGTTTCACAATTACACAGCACCTGTAAATAAATTTTTATTCGCAGTTGCGCCGATGTATGGATTCAAGAGTAAAAAACTTGATGGCATTGGTCGCGTATCCTACCGTTGGCATCCTGATCATATTTTCAGAAATGTGGAGATATTTGCCAATGCATCCCGGTTTACAATGGAAGATTTTACCGATGAAGGTGGAAACAGACTACGGCTTTCATTCAATAAAATTGTTCCCGGTTTTCGCCTCGAGTTCAAAGAAAAATCGGCAAGAAGTACACTTACAAAATATATAGGATTCAAACAATTCCTGATCAACGAAGAACAGCTTTCATTTTACCGTGACACCATCAGGCAACTCAATCTTGCTAATAAGGTTTCAAATAGTTATGGAATCAGTCAATTGAGTTTAGGAGTTGATCAATACCGTGCTTTATACCCGTATAATGCTGAACTGAGAATGGAAGCTTCCGGGGATTTTGGCAGACTAACGTTTACGGGTAATTATTTTTTCAACTATAAAAAGAAAGGCGGAATCAATCTACGGTTGTTTGCAGGTAAATTCTTTTATTTTACCGATAAAAATTCAACTTCAGGCTATGCCACCAATAGGTACCACCTCAACATGACGGGTCCTAAGGGTGATGAAGATTATACGTACAGTAATTATTTCGCCGGTAGAAATGAGTTCGAAGGTTTTTATTCGCAGCAGATCATGATGCGTGATGGCGCGTTCAAAGTGAGAACAGATATGCTGAGCAACAAGATTGGCAAAACAGATGATTGGCTGACCGCAATGAATCTGACAGTTGATATTCCAGATAAGCTCAACCCACTCAGCCTTTTGCCTGTAGATATTCCTATAAGGATCTTTGTTGATGCAGGTACTTATTCGCAAGTCTGGGAAAAAGACAACACCGATCCGAGAGTAGTATTTGATGGCGGTTTCCAGGTTTCACTGCTCTGGAACATGGTGAACATTTACATTCCGGTGGTGTATAGTGATGTTTATAAAGACTACTTCAAATCAGTTCCCGGAAATAAATTCTGGAACCGCATTTCATTCAGCATTGACATTCCGGTTGTTGAACCCCGAAAAATGATCACGCAGGTTTTCCGGAAAGCAGCTAATAAAAACTAGTCATTTCACAGACATTATATGTTCCGCAAAAATCAGATCAGCAGGAAAAGTCACTTTAATATTTGTTTCTTCCCCTTGTAACAGCGATACCTGGTAGCCTGCACTTCCGAGAACCGAAGCTTCATCAGTAAATGAAGTTTGATAAGGTTGCTCAAAGGCTTCTTTGATCAGCGCGGTTTTGAAAGTTTGCGGCGTTTGCACAGCACGTACTATTTCCCGGTCGAGAATTTCATTTTCTCCATTGGTTTTTATAATACGTAAGCTATCACGAAGGGGAACTACCGGAATCGCAGAACCGTTTATAGCAGCATGTTGATAACATCGTTTAATAAGATCGGGAGTAACAAGGCATCGAACTGCATCGTGGATGAAAACAATGCCTTCTTCATCAACTGAAGCAAGGCCGTTTTTTACAGAATCAAATCTCGTAGCGCCACCTTTTACAAAACTGAGAGACGCTGAGGGCGTAAGATTTTCGAAAATTGATTTTGCCGATTCAAGATATGTTTCTGGAAGAACAAGTATAATCTGTATGTCCTGGAAAGCTTCGATAAAAGCTTTTACGGTGTGCAGAAGTATTGGTTTCGCCCTTACTTCGAGAAATTGTTTTGGAATAGCAGAACCCATCCTCGTACCGCTTCCACCGGCAACGATTACTGCAAATTTTTTCATACTGCAAATTGAGGTAAAAATTTAATCTGGAAAATAGTTTGCTTCCTGTTTGTATCTTTCAACTATGAAGTATCTGATCTGGTTGCTTTTTTGCCCCTTTCTCCTATGTTGTGGAAAAAAACTCGACCGGGTGCAGGAAGTGCTGACGATACGGAACATGAATGACCTTGCCACTGTAGAATATGTCGTCACGAAAATTATCAAAACAAACGACAATAAAACCTGGTACAAGATCGGTGACAGAAAAATTCTCATGAGCTGCCAGGCTTCGATTAAAGCAGGCATTGATTTTTCTGCACTAAAACCCGAAAATATTACGATCAACGGCGATGAAATAAGCCTGCAATTACCGCCGGCGAAGATGATTTCATTAAGTATTCGCCCGGAAGATATCAGCGTTCAATACGAAGACGTTGGTGTGTTCAGGCAATCATTTTCACAGGCAGAGAAAGATCTTTTACTCAGTCAGGGAGAAGAACAAATAAAGTCGAGCATTGCATCACTCGGTGTGCTGAATACTGCCGAAACAAATGCGTCTGTTTTTCTCACTCAGTTTCTGAAAAAACTCGGTTACAAGAAAATTAATATCCGCTTTGGTGACAAAGCAATCACGCAACCTGTCGGCTGATGTTTAGAAGTATAAAAGCAATACTGATTATCATTGTTGTTGCAGCTGCTGGATTATTTCTTCTGCGAAAACTTGATTTTATTCCCTCCTGGAATCAGGTTTTTTCAGCAGCACCATTGGAGATTGATGAAACGCCTGTACTCATTAAAGAAGTCAGGGAACTGGCTTCATTGATAACAGTTACAGGATATGATGAAGTGGTTGTTGATAGTGTTCATGCAGATCCAAATCAGATTGCATTAAGAACACTCACTGGCGGACTGGCAGCGAATCCATTCGCACCCATGTTTGACAGGATTGTACTCGTTGCAAAAGGCCAGGTGATCTGCGGAACAGATTTAAAAAAGATGTCAGATTCAGCAATTCGTGTGTTTGATGACTCAGCGTCAGTTACTATTCCAAAAGCAGAGATTCTTGATATCATCATAAATCCCTCCGGTTTTGAAACCTTTATTGAAGAAGGAAACTGGTCGGACCAGGCAATAACAGCTGTAAAAATAAAGGCCCGTCAAAAAATGCGCGACCGCGCGATGCAGCAACAACTCCTTTCAAAAGCAAATACCCGCGCAATTTCGTTGATGACGAGCATGCTGCAAGCCTCCGGGTTCGAGAAAGTAACCATTAACGTTGAACGTTAAACGTTGAACATAGCACGTAGAACGTAAGAACCTGCGGAGGATACAAGTTGCTAATTAAAAACCAGTTACACTGGCGATGGCCAGCGTTTAACGTATAACGTTCAACTTTCTACCTATAAAGGCCATTTCGATAAACCCTCTATCTCCTTCGGCGTTTGACTTGCACATCAGTAAATACCCGATTATTTTTACATCATGAATCGTAAGTATACGAGGCAGACGGGAAAGCGGAAATTACGGTTACCAACACACGAAAGCTTCTCGCTAACAATATTAACTCGGATGGTTTTTAAGATTATTACCGGCTCACAAGGCCGGTTTTTCTTTACGTACAACGTTGAACATTAAACGTTAAACGTTAGAACTCGAGTACTTGAGAGTATACCGATCAGGCAAAAGTTATGAATTTCGGAGGCTTACGTTCAACGTTAAACGTTATACGTTTTACCCGCAAAGGTCATTTCGATAAAGCCTCTTCTCCCTTCGACGGCTGACTTGCACAATGGTAATTCTCCTACTATTTTTACATCATCAATCGTAAGTATACGAGGCGAACAGAAAAGCAGACATTACGGTTAACAACACACGAAAGCAACTCGCTCACAATATTAACTCGGATGGTTTTTAAGATTATTACCGGCTCACAAGGCCGGTTTTTCTTTACGTATAACGTTGAACGTTAAACGTTAAACGTTGAACGTTAAACGTTTTACATTTTTCCCAGGAGTCTCTCACATTCCGCCAATAGCTTGTCCTTCCTGATTGCAGCAGTTCCGACTTCTTCGCAAACGAGCCCTCCGGCGATATTGGCCATTTCCGCCATCAGTTTTTTATCTTTTGTTGCGGCGTATACAAGAGAGGCAACTGCAATCACCGTATCGCCGGCGCCACTGACATCAGCTATGCGACGCAGATGCGAAGGGATTATACCTGCAGAATCGCCCGACTGATAAAAAACACCTTTTTCTGAAAGAGTTATAAATGAAATGCGGTGTTGAAGTTTTTCATGAAGAGCTTCATGAATATTCCTTAGTGAATTTTCATCGACACGCTCATCAATCAGGTTTAACCCCTCTCTTACTTCTTTGAGATTGGGTTTGAATATGTCGACGCCTACATAACTGAAGAAATTCTTTCTTTTTGGATCAACACTGGTCGTTATATTTTTCACCTTGCATAATGCAATGATCTTATTGATCACGAGTTCTGTCAACACACCTTTATTATAATCCTCCATGATGATCACCTGCGGAGATTCCTGCGCGATATAGTTCTGAATTGCAAGAATCAAACGGTTTTCATCTTCGTACTCAAGGTCCTTTGTGATCTCATTATCAAGTCGCATCATTTGCTGGTTACGACTAATGATCCTGGTCTTGCTGGTGGTAACCCGCTTCTTACTCTTCAGTAAAAACGACGTATTGATACCACTTTCATCGTACATTTTTTTCAACTGCACTCCATCATCATCATCACCGGTAATAGAAATCATTGTCGTCTGCGCTCCTAACGCAGCAAGATTCAGCGCCACATTTCCCGCACCTCCCAAACGATAATCTTTATGATCAAGAGATACCACCGGCACAGGCGCTTCAGGAGAAATTCTTTCCACTTTTCCCCAGTAGTAAGTATCAAGCATTACATCTCCTACGACACCTACTTTTATCGATTCAAACTCAGAGAATAATTTTTCAAAGTCTGTTGAACTCATGTCTTAGGAAGTCGATTTTGATTTTCCTGTTGCGATATAGTACAACGGTATTCCAATCAGTGTAATGATCAATCCACCTGCTGCATACTTTGTTTTATATATGAGCAACAAAATACAGAATGCTGTTCCCATGATGATGTATAGTGCAGGTAAAATAGGATAGCCGAAGGCTTTATATGGCCTTTCAATATCAGGCCTTTTTCTCCTTAATATAAAAATGCCCGCTATTGTGAGTACATAAAATAATACCGCAACAAAGCTGATCATATCCAGCAGGTTGCCATATTCACCACTGAGACACAACGCAGAAGCGGCAACACATTGCGCCCACAATGCCCATTGGGGCACAGCATTCTGATTCAGCGTTCCCGCTTTTTTGAAGAATAAGCCATCTTTCGCCATTGTATAGTACACACGTGCACCTGCAAGAACAAGTCCGTTGATACATCCGAAAGTGGATATCATAATTAAAACCGCAACAATGATTGTTCCGCTCGATCCAAAAATTTCAATCGCTGCGGAGATTGCAAGGCGATCTGCTTTGGGATAAGCAATGCCCTGCAAAGGCAGTACATACAGATACATAAGATTTGTAGTAACATAAAGAAATGTTACGATCAGTGTACCCAGGAATAAAGCCAGCCCGATATTACGTTTCGGATTCTTTATTTCACCGGCTATGAATGTTACATTGTTCCATGCGTCACTGCTGAATATTGATCCCGTCATTGCAGAGGCAATTGCTCCGACAAGAGCTACTCCACCAATATCGGTCCATCCGATCGGCTCCTTCCCCGCTTTATCTACACCAAGGTCCTGCATTGCTGTCCATGCATTTTGCCAGTTGGCTGCCCAGAAATTATTCTTCACCAACAGAAAACCGAACAACATCAATCCAAATAATGCAATCAATTTTGATGCTGTGAATGTTGTTTGAATAATCTTGCCTTCTTTGATACCTCTGGTATTCACCCAGGTAAGCAGGATAACAATCAGTATACAAGTTACCTGGGCTGCACTGATCTTAATAAATCCGAAATCAGCCAGTATATTGGATTCGCCTACGGCAGGAAATATATAAGCTGAAAACCTTGCAAAAGCAACACCTACGGCTGCAATAGTCGCCGTTTGAATAACAGCGAAAAAGCTCCACCCAAACAGGAAAGCCATCAACCGGTTATAAGATTCTTTAAGATATACATACTGACCGCCAGCTTTCGGAAACATACCACTGAGCTCACCATAACTCATGGCGGCAGATACCGTCATGAAACCCGTGATCAGCCAGACAAAAATCAACCAGCCTGCACTTCCCACGTTCCGGGTAATATCTGCACTTACGATAAATATACCCGATCCGATCATTGACCCTGCAACGATCATCGTTGCATCAACCAATCCGAGCGTAGGTTTGAACTGCTTGTTTTCTTCCATATAAAAAGCGAAGGTTTTGGCTTGTTGATATAAAAAATCCCGGAAACTTTAATTCCGGGATCCCAATTTATGAAAATCTTTGAGAGATTATTTTTTCACTTTGGTTTTATTATGCTCTTCATTTAAACCTGCAACAACCTCATTAGTGATGTTATAGGTAGTGTCCTTATAAAAAAGCATGTTGATGGTGCTGCTGTAAGAAAAGATATAGGAATACTCCTGTGTTTTGTTATAAATAGCAAGAAAATCATTGATTTTCTTTTTCAACTCCTCCATCGTTTTTACACCTTCCTGCTGGATATTATTCTCCATGCTGCGCTTCTGATTTTCCAGATTTTCCATTTTACGGGTGTACTCACGCTGGAAATTTTCAGCTTCTATCTGAGTGATGGCATTACCTCTTTGTACAAAACTGATACGCTCATTTTCTATTTTCTGAAAGGCGCCATTCAACTCTCGGTCAGCACGATCCTTCTTCTTTTCAAACTCATCCATTTTCTCCTTGTAATACACATAGTTCTCCTGGATCGAATCGAGGTCAACGTATGCGATTTTGAGCGGTTTTACTACTACGTTACCAGCAGAATCTTTTGTTGTAACAGTTGATGCAGAAGGAACGGCCGTTTTCGATTTTCCAAAATGCAGAAAATACAAAATAGCTACGGCTATAATCAGAACAATGTTGAGCGGAAGTAAAATTTGCTTCATGAAAGCTTTTTTGCAAGATAGACAGGATAAAAACTAATCGGGGAACCTGTGATTGTTTTTAGTAAAGCGTTAACAGCCAAAGGTTGAAATGAAAAGAGAGCAGAACTGATGTCCTGCTCTCCTGTAATATTTAAAGATTACTCTTCTTCATCGAAACTCATCACTTCACGTGTAGTCTGCAGCAATTCGTATTCTTCTTTGCTGCCTACGATCATGTTTTCAAACTCCCTCAAGCCTGTACCGGCAGGGATATGATGACCAGTGATTACGTTTTCTTTCAGACCAAGCATTTCATCACATTTACCCTGGATGGCAGCTGAAGACAACACTTTGGTTGTTTCCTGGAATGATGCTGCTGAAATCCAGCTCTGTGTACCCAGAGATGCTTTGGTGATACCGAGCAATACTGGTCTTGATGTAGCCGGATTCGCATCGCGGAATTCAACCAGTTTTTTGTCAGATCGACGAAGGATGGAATTCTCCTCGCGTACTTCACGCAGGCTAACGATTTGTCCGGCTTTGAGTTTTCCTGATTCTCCAGGTTCAGTAACCACTTTCTTATCAAAGATCCAGTCGTTCTCCTGGTTAAAGTCGTAGCGATCTTCCAGATCTTCTTCGAGGAAACGGGTATCACCCGGATCAACGATTTCCACTTTCTTCATCATCTGCCTTACGATCACTTCGATGTGCTTATCATTCAGACGTACACCCTGTAAGCGGTATACTTCCTGAATTTCATTCACCACATATTCCTGTACTGCAAATGGGCCTTTGATAGAAAGAATATCACTTGGAGCAATCTGTCCGTCAGATAATGGTGTACCTGCTTTAATAAAGTCACCATCCTGTGCAAGAATCTGTCGTGTCAACGGTACAAGGTATTTTTTAATAACACCATCTTTCGCTTCCACAACGATCTCACGGTTACCTCTTTTTATAGAACCGAAAGTAATTACACCATCGATTTCAGAAACAACCGCTGGGTTACCCGGATTACGTGCTTCAAACAATTCGGTTACACGTGGCAGACCACCCGTGATGTCGCGGAGTTTACCTAACACCCTCGGGATCTTCACGAGTACCTTACCAGCTTTCACTTCATCACCTTCTTCGATCACGATATGCGATCCAACCGGAAGGTTATATGATTTCTGCTCGTTTATACCAGCAATAATCAATGAAGGAATCTTGGTTTTATCTTTTGTATCAATAACTACTTTCTCCCTGTGGCCTGTCTGCTCATCAGCTTCTTCACGGAAAGTAACACCTTCGATAACATTGTCAAAACGTGCAGCTCCGCTGATCTCAGCAAGGATTACGTTGTTGAACGGATCCCATGTACAGATCACATCGCCTTTGGCTACTTTCTGACCTTCTTTCACCTGCAGTGTTGAGCCGTAAGGAACGTTGTTGGTAATGAGGAGACGATCATTTTTCAGATCCATGATCCTCATCTCACCGGTACGACCGATTACGATATCAACTTCTTTGCCGTCGTTATTGAAAGCTTTTACTGTACGCAATCCATCGAACTGAACGGTACCATCGAATTTTGCATTCAGGTGAGATTCAACGGAAGCGGATCCGGCAACACCACCCACGTGGAAGGTACGAAGAGTCAGCTGCGTACCAGGTTCACCGATTGACTGTGCAGCGATGATACCAACAGCATCACCACGTTGAGTCATCGCACCGGTAGCAAGGTTCAGACCGTAACATTTCACACACACACCGCGTTTACTTTCGCAAGTCAGCACCGAACGGATATCAACTGTTTCCAGTCCGCTGTTTTCAATTTTCTGTGCGATGTCTTCATCGATGAGCTGACCTGCAGAAGCAAGCAGTTCATCAGTCTGAGGATCGAACACATCATGCAATGATGTACGTCCAAGTATCCTGTCGTATAATGGCTCAACGATATCCTCATTATCTTTCAATGCTCCGATATCAATACCACGGAGTGTTCCGCAATCTTCTTCTGTAATTACCACATCCTGTGATACGTCAACGAGACGACGAGTCAGGTAACCGGCATCAGCTGTTTTCAACGCTGTATCCGCAAGACCTTTACGCGCACCGTGCGTAGAGATGAAGTATTCCAATACACTCAGACCATCTTTAAAGTTAGAGAGGATCGGGTTCTCGATGATCTCAGAACCTGTCGAACCGCTCTTTCTGGGTTTCGCCATCAGACCGCGGAGACCAGCCAGCTGTTTTACCTGCTGCTTACTACCACGCGCACCCGAATCAAGCATCATGTACACAGAGTTAAAGCCCTGTTTATCTGTCGCCATTGAACGGATCAATGTTTCAGTTACTTTGGTATCTACACGGCTCCAGATGTCGATGATCTGGTTATAACGTTCGTTGTTGGTGATCAGACCCATGTTATAGTTATCCCAAACTTCCTGTACTTCACCGGAAGCCTGATCGATCATATCCTGTTTCAGTTCAGGGATAACAAGGTCTTCGATATTAAATGACAGTCCACCACGGAACGCCATACGGAATCCAAGTTCCTTGATATTATCAAGGAATCTTGCGGTTGTCGGAACATCAGTGATTTTGATGATGTCGCCGATGATTTCACGCAGGTTCTTTTTGGTGAGCAATGCATTTACAAAACCTACAGCAGCCGGTACCCATTGGTTGAAGATGACACGACCTACAGTGGTTTCGATTAACTTATGTTCAATAACATCTTTATCATTCCTGATATTGGTTTTCACCTTGATGAAAGCGTGCAAGTCGACACGACCTTCATTGTAAGCGATGATCACCTCTTCTGTTGAGTAGAAGCGCATGCCTTCGCCGCGAACTACTTCTGTATCAGTATTTCTCTTTCCTTTTGAAATGTAGTACAGACCGAGTACCATGTCCTGTGACGGCAGGGTGATCGGCGTACCATTCTGCGGGTTAAGAATGTTGTGTGATGCAAGCATCAGCAACTGTGCCTCAACGATTGCAGCGTGGCTCAGTGGTACGTGTACCGCCATCTGGTCACCATCAAAGTCAGCGTTGAATGAAGAACACACCAACGGGTGCAGCTGGATCGCTTTACCTTCCACCAGTTTTGGCTGGAACGCCTGGATTGACAGGCGGTGCAGCGTTGGCGCACGGTTAAGCAATACCGGGTGACCTCGGAGAATATTTTCAAGTATATCCCAAACCACGGCTTCTTTGCGGTCAACCAGTTTACGCGCAGATTTCACCGTTTTTACGATGCCTCTTTCAATCAGTTTACGGATGATGAATGGTTTGAACAATTCAGCAGCCATATCTTTCGGAAGACCGCACTCATGGAGTTTCAGTTCAGGACCTACCACGATTACAGAACGACCAGAATAGTCAACACGTTTACCCAACAGGTTCTGACGGAAACGTCCCTGTTTTCCTTTCAACACATCACTCAGTGATTTCAGTGCACGTCCACCTTCTGCTTTTACAGCATTTGATTTACGACTGTTATCAAAGAGTGAATCAATAGCTTCCTGCAACATCCTTTTCTCGTTACGAAGAATCACCTCAGGAGCTTTAATTTCCAGAAGGCGTTTCAGACGGTTGTTACGGATGATTACGCGACGATACAGATCATTCAGATCCGAAGAAGCGAAACGACCACCATCGAGAGGAACGAGTGGGCGAAGTTCCGGTGGAATCACCGGGATATATTGCATCACCATCCATTCAGGGCGGTTAACAATTCTTGAGTTCGCATCGCGGAATGATTCCACAACACTCAGACGTTTCAATGCATCAGCTTTACGTTGCTGAGATGTTTCAGTAGCAGCTGCGTTACGCAAAGAGAAGCTCAACCCGTCAAGGTCAATTCTTCCAAGCATATCATGCACAGCTTCTGCACCCATTTTCGCGATGAATTTATTTGGATCTTCATCGGGCAGGTACTGGTTATCTTTTGGTAAACCGTCAAGGATGTCCAGGTATTCTTCTTCCGTGAGAAGATCACCGGGATTCTGTCCTTTGTCAACACGGATACCTGGCTGAATCACCACGTATCTTTCATAATATATGATTGACTCCAGCTTTTTAGAGCTTACGCCGAGGAGATAACCGATTTTATTCGGCAGACTTTTGAAATACCAGATGTGAACTACAGGCACCACAAGTTTGATGTGGCCCATACGTTCGCGACGTACTTTTTTCTCAGTCACTTCAACACCACAGCGGTCGCACACGATGCCTTTATAGCGGATTCTTTTATACTTACCACAGGCACACTCATAGTCTTTCACCGGACCAAAAATCCTTTCGCAGAAAAGTCCATCACGCTCCGGTTTGTATGTGCGGTAGTTGATGGTTTCTGGTTTAAGAACTTCACCAAAAGACCTTTCCAGGATGGAATCAGGTGAGGCTAGACTGATAGTAATTTTGGAGAAACTGGCTTTGGGGCGGTTTTCTTTTTTAATTGCCATAGTACGATACAAAGTTTTTGTAAACCGTTAACTTAACACAAAACAAACCCTGCTTTCGGTAGACCGAATGCAAACATTGATTTTCAATAATTTACAAAATCGCGTTTAAGGAAAATGCCGGCATGCCTGAATTAAGGAGGGCAAAGTTAATGATTGTGCTTCAATTGGCAATATTTTTTCAGGCAGGAGCAGGGAGGCAGAAGGCTGGAGTGGTTTAAAGCGAATGTTAAAATTTCAGTTGTCGGTTGTCACTTGTCAGTTGGTGATTGTGATAGAGTTCAGAGCTTCGTTTTCCGATTGACCGTTCAGTTCATTTCCAGCCTGCCTGAAGTCGGAAGGATTTCAGTATTTTCCTCCTTCCAGTATACAGTATCATCGATTTTTCCTCATTTGTGTTTTCCGTTTTCAGGTATGGCACTTTCCCAGTATCGGTTATTCTGTATTCTGTTTCTGACTTTTGCCTGTCTGTAACTATCTCAACCGCTGCCTGTATCAATCTGCTGCCTGTTGCCTGCTGCCGGTAGCTCTCGCCAGGTATTTCGCCCTGATCACATCCTGCACCGGCAGATTCTGAATATGACTTTCCAGCCAGGATATGATATCGAGGTACATAAAGGAGCGGCTCTCCAGCGGGTTGCCCTCGTATTTTTTCAGTTTATCGCGCAGGACTTTAAAAGCCGACCGGATCTGGTGAGGATTGAGATGGAAAGATTTGCGGATAAAGCTGAATATTTCTTTTTCCACGACACTCAGGTTCTCCATTTTGGACATGAACCGGTAGACTGACTTGATAAGGTATTCCAGGATATCAAAGTTGCCAAGTTCGTAATGGGCGATCAGGTGGAGCAGTCTTGCATAACACTGCAAATCGGCCCTTAGATCGACTTTCCAATTGATGATGCGATTGAGATAATCGATCGTCTTATCATTATTACCGCTTCCAAAATAGAGACAGGCGATTTTATAATAAAAGATCAGGACGCGGTGACGATCCAGCTGCAATGCGTATTCTTCCAGCTTCTCTTCGATGTAAGGAACCAGTTTCAACCCCTGCGTAAAGGTGCCATCCATGAAATGACGGTTGATCTTTGCGGTATACAGGTACACAAAACTCTGAACCCTGTTGTTGTCGTTATTATTGGCTTCTTTGGATCGATAAAAATGCTCAAAGTCGTTAATTGTACAGGCAAACTTCTCACCATTACTGAGCATAAAATGAGCGTTCATGAGGTTGTGCATGCCTTTAATGTATTGCTGGGTTTCGATCTTCACCATGAAACGCTCTTTTTCAAAAAGATCGACCCAGCGCTGGCAGTACCTGTAATACATTAATAGGTCCTGCAGGATGAATGCATACCAAGCATAACTCTGGTACAGGAAGAGCTTCTCATAAAAACCCGTAGCCTGGGCAGCGTTTTTTGGCAGATTTCTCTCAAAAAAACCTTTCACCAGCATCTCATCTTTTTCATTCCGGGCGTGTCCGAGGCGTATGTACAGTCCATACATCCGGAGGGATAGATTACTGAGTTTGCCCATCATAACAAGGCGTTCATTCAGGTCATCCACCTCTTTTGACAATTGCTCTGCCCTGTTTTCAAGACTTCGGGTGATATGAAGCGATTCAATCTTCTTTTCAAAAAAAAGCGCCTGCAGCCAGAATGTGATCTGGTTATTGGCCTTCGACAGATCTTTAATCTTAGCCAGTACCTTAAGCGCCTGCGTATATAAACCTTTATTATATAATATCCTGGCGTGGTCCAGTTGCTCGTGCAATTGGATATCGATATTGATCTCATCGCGCATCACGCGAAGACTTGCAAGAATCTGCTTATACAGGTGAGCCTTCAGGTTAGACAGCTGCGATTTACGTATCCCTTTGTTTCTCTTTAACAAAATCTCTTCATCAAACACCTCCATCTTATCCATCGCATCGAATAACTGAATGATTTTCAGGTCATCGGTTGCGGCATTGCGCTTCACATAAAGCTTGAAATTCCGTTTTTCCGCCTTTTCCAGCGTTTTAACCAATTGAAACAACTCATCTGAACTGAGGTTGGGCATCGTAGTCGGCTTTCCTTGTAATCCTTATCTGTAGCGGGTTTCAGACCAAAACCCCCTTTTTGCATAGTGTAAATTACGACCCAATTTGAGTATATCCGTAAAATTAAGGTCGATACATTCGTAGACTGGCATAACCGCCAGGCTCCTCCCTGACCAGGAAGAGTACAAATTTAACGGAGTAATATCCAACAACTTAAATTCAGCTTATGCCATCAAACAAGATTTACATTTTTGATACCACCCTCAGGGATGGCGAACAGGTTCCCGGTTGCAAGCTCAACACAAAAGAAAAAATTGAGATAGCACTTGCGTTGGAAGAACTTGGGGTGGATATCATAGAAGCCGGGTTCCCGATTTCGAGCCCTGGTGATTTTGAATCCGTAACAGAGATTTCCAAGGTTATAAAGAACGCTACCGTTTGCGGACTCAGCCGTGCGGTGGAAAAAGATATTGAAACGGCAGCTGCGGCTCTCCGTTATGCAAAGTATCCACGTATTCACACCGGAATAGGAACTTCCGATTTTCACATCAAAGCAAAATTCAACAGTACCCGTGAAGAAATTCTGAAGCGAGCAGTTCAGGCAGTCAAATGGGCAAGAAATTTCACAGACAATGTGGAGTTTTATGCGGAAGATGCAGGTCGTACTGAAAATGAATACCTTGCACGTGTAGTCGAGGCCGTTATTGCTGCTGGTGCTACAACAGTTAATATCCCCGATACCACCGGGTATTGCCTACCCCATCAATACGGCGAAAAAATCGCTTACCTGATCAATAATGTTCCGAATGTGGATAAAGCAGTACTCTCCTGTCATTGTCATAACGATCTTGGTATGGCAACAGCAAATTCTATATCTGGTGTGATCGCAGGTGCAAGGCAGATTGAGTGTACGATCAACGGACTTGGCGAAAGAGCCGGTAACACTTCGCTGGAAGAAGTGGTGATGGTGATCAAACAACACCAGTGCCTGGATCTGCATACAGATATCCGTGCAGAACAGTTGAACCCGATCAGTCAACTGGTGGCAGATGTTATGCGCATGCCTGTTCAACCAAACAAGGCAATTGTAGGTGCAAATGCATTCTCGCATTCTTCAGGAATTCACCAGGATGGATTTTTGAAAGACTCTCAGACATATGAAATTATTCGTCCGGAAGAAGTAGGTGCCGAGACTTCAAAAATAGTACTAACGGCAAGGAGTGGCCGATCCGCTCTTGCTTACCGCTTTCGTAAGCTCGGTTTTGAATTCAACAGAAATGATATTGATGTTTTGTACGAGCAGTTTCTCCAGGTAGCAGATGCGAAAAAAGAAGTGCAGGATACCGACCTGATTGAAATGGCCGCAAAATATCAGCCTGAAGTTGCAGCAGCAATTTCCTGATCTTAGTTTTTCTCATGTTTGAACGTGGGCTCTGACAGCCGTGGCTTCACCGCCACGTTTTTTTAAAAACCATCCCGATTAAAAACCGGGGCAGAATCATATACAATGGGCAAGTCATTAGTTGAAAAAATCTGGGACGCACATGTGGTAAAAACCATCGATGGGGGGCCATCGGTTTTGTACATTGACAGACATTTTATTCATGAAGTGACTTCACCCCAGGCATTTGCCGGTCTTCGGAAAAGAGGTTTGCCCGTTTTTCGGCCGAAACAAATCGTCGCCACAGCAGATCATAACGTGCCCACAATTCTGCAGCATCTTCCGATTAAAGAAGAACTTTCGCGTCAGCAGGTAGACAAGCTCGTTAGCAACTGCAAGGAATTCGGAATTGAATTGTATGGACTTGGTCATCCTTACCAGGGCATTGTTCATGTGATCGGACCAGAACTCGGAGTTACACAACCAGGAATGACGATCGTGTGTGGTGACAGTCACACATCAACTCATGGCGCTTTCGGAACAATCGCATTCGGTATCGGAACTAGCGAAGTTGAAATGGTAATGGCGACACAATGTGTTTTGCAGTCGAAGCCAAAATTAATGCGTATTAATGTTGATGGCGAACTCAATCCGGGAGTATTATCAAAAGACATCATCCTGTACATCATCTCAAAATTATCTGCGAGCGGAGCTACAGGATATTTTGTTGAATATGCAGGTTCCACTATCCGCGGCCTTACGATGGAGGCCCGTATGACCATCTGTAATATGAGTATTGAGATGGGCGCACGGGGAGGCCTGATTGCTCCGGATGAGGTAACATTTAAATATCTCGAAGGACGTGAGTTCTCTCCGAAAGGAAAAGACTGGGATGCGGCGGTCGCAAAATGGAAAGAATTGTATTCTGATCAGGACGCAAAATTCGACTCGGAAATAAATATAAAAGCGGAAGACATTCAACCAATGATTACCTACGGAACGAATCCGGGAATGGGCATCGGTGTTGATCAGTCAATTCCTGCAGAACAGGAAATCACTGAAAAAGAAAAAGCAGGATTTCTGAAATCCCTGCAATATATGGGATTGCAGGCAGGTCAGCCAATCAAAGGACAGAAAGTGGATTATGTGTTTATCGGAAGCTGCACTAATTCAAGAATTGAAGATTTGCGTTTGGTTGCCGGTTTTGTAAGAGGCAAAAAGAAAGCAAGCAATGTAGAAGTATGGGTTGTACCCGGAAGCAAACAGGTAGAGAAAGCAGCCCAGGAAGAAGGCATCGATAAAATATTTGAAGAGGCAGGATTTCAGTTA
This sequence comes from Pollutibacter soli, assembly GCA_029269725.1. Lineage (GTDB taxonomy): Bacteria > Bacteroidota > Bacteroidia > Chitinophagales > Chitinophagaceae > Pollutibacter > Pollutibacter soli. The sequence continues at coordinate 256,287 of JARJHS010000003.1, forward strand.
AGACAGCCAGGTTGTTCTGCCTGTCTTGGTATGAACGAAGACAAAATTCCTGCAGGAAAATACTGCATCAGTACCAGCAACCGCAATTTCGAAGGCCGCCAGGGACCGAATGCAAGAACACTTCTCGCCAGTCCTTTGACCGCAGCACTAGCAGCGATCACGGGGAAAGTGGAGGATGTGAGGGAGTACTTTAATTAAACCAGGGTTCCACGTTCAACCTTGAACGTTTAACGTATTACAAAATGAAGCACATAAAATCCACCGCGGTTCCCATCAATATCGAAAACATCGATACCGACCAGATCATTCCTGCGCGTTTTTTAAAGGCGACAAGCAGGGAAGGTTTCGGGAAAAATCTTTTTCGTGACTGGCGTTTTGAAAATGACGATGAAGCGCAGCCGAAAAAAGATTTTCCTCTGAATGACTCAAAATGGAAAGGAAGAATTCTTGTAGGCGCGAAAAATTTTGGTTGCGGATCCAGCAGGGAACATGCGGCATGGGCGATCAAAGATTATGGATTTGATGTTGTTATCAGCAGCTTCTTTGCTGATATTTTCAAGAACAACGCGTTGAATAATTTCCTTCTTCCCGTACAGGTATCTGATGATTTTTTACAAAAGATTTTCGACGCAATCGAAACAGATCCGAATACTGAAATCGAAGTCAACCTGGAGCATCAGACCATCGGAATTCCTACCATTGGCATCGAAGAAAAATTTGATATCAACAGTTATAAAAAAACCTGCCTGATCAACGGATATGACGACATCGATTTTCTTTTAAGTATCCGCAACGATATTGAAGGATTTGAAAATAAAAGAAAAGCAGTTGGTGCTGCTTAAAATACAAAACTCAACGAAGCTCAAAGCATTTTAAAATGAATAAAAATATTGCTGTCATACTTGGTGATGGAATCGGCCCGGAAGTCACGATGCAATCCGTAAGAATACTTGATGCCATTGCTGAACAATATGGCCATCAGTTCAACTATGGTTATGGTTTGATGGGAGCTGATGCCATCGATAAAACCGGGAACCCTTTGCCGGATGATACCATCGATCTTTGCAAAAGAAGCAATGCAATTTTATTTGGAGCGATTGGCCATCCCCGTTATGATAATGACCCGACTGCAAAAGTAAGACCAGAACAAGGTTTGCTCCGACTCCGCAAATCACTTGAACTGTTTGCGAATATCCGACCTATCAATACATACCTGGCCCTTCAACACCTCTCTCCCCTGAAAGCTCAACAACTGGAAAGTGTTGACTTTATCATCTTCCGTGAACTGACCGGTGGAATTTATTTCGGTCAGAAAGAAATCAATGCCGAAAAAACATTGGCTTCTGATCTCTGTGTTTACAGCCGCGAAGAAATCCAGCGCGTCAGTCATCTCGCGTTCCAGTACGCCATGATGCGCAGAAAAAAATTATTGCTGGTGGATAAAGCCAACGTACTTGAAACATCCAGGCTATGGCGCGCTGTAGTCCAGGAAATTGCCACGCAGTATCCTGAAGTACAAACAGAATATATGTTTGTTGACAATGCAGCAATGCAAATCATTCTTAATCCGAAACAATTTGATATTGTTCTTACCGAAAACATGTTTGGCGATATCCTCAGTGATGAAGCCAGCGTGTTGAGCGGTTCATTGGGTCTGCTCCCATCCGCTTCAATAGGAACACATACTGCCTTGTTTGAACCGATTCATGGTTCATACCCACAGGCAGCAGGAAAAGATATTGCCAATCCGATTGGATCGGTTCTTTCCGCAGCGATGATGCTCGATTACTTCGGCATGCAGACCGAGGCAAATCATGTACGCGATGCCGTTACCTGGACACTTCAGAATGGGTTTGTGACAAAAGATATCGATCCGGTTAATTTTTACTTCACATCAACGATCGGAGAACTGATCTGTGATTATATCGGAAATAAAATTCCAGGAGTAGTGAATAAGGCGAATATAGAGCTGAGGAAATCGACGATAATTTAGAAGTTAAACGTTGAACGTGTAACGTATAACGTTCAACCTGACAGCAATTTTTTTTCGAAGTTCTTTGTTTTTACATCAGGTGGGTGTATATTCGTTTTTCACGATCTCATTATGCAACCTGGTAATAATATCACTGTGCTGAACAAACTAACCGCAATTATTATTGTGGTGGTGGTGATTATTATTCCGGTCTCGCTGGGAGGTGGTGTTTAATACGATAACAAAATCAAAAAATACAAACCCGCCTCCCTCAGGCGGGTTTTTTTATTGCCTGAAAAACGGTGAGCTATGGAATATTATAATGAACATACCATCCTGTATCACAACGGGAAACTGGTAAAAGCAGCGGAAGCAAAAATCGACTTATACAGTCAGTCGATGCATTATGGCTATGGCGTATTTGAAGGAATACGTTCATACCGTACATCAAAGGGAGAGACAAAGATTTTTAAAGCCGGAGAACACTATGAGCGATTGAAACAATCAGCTCTTGCAGTTAACCTTCCTTATGAATTTTCTTCCGAAGAACTTATATCAGCAACATATGATGTGCTTGCTGCAAACAAATTCCAGGATGCTTATATCAGACCTATCGTATACGCGCCAGCCAATATGAGCTTCGTAAAGAACACTGTATCTTTTATAGCTATTGAGGTTTGGGAAATGCAACCCTTTCTGGGAGAAAAACTGCTGAAAGTGATGACATCTTCCTTCCAGCGACCAAATCCCAAAGGATTTAAGATTCATGCAAAAGCAACTGGCCACTATGTAAACTCACTGCTCGCAAGCCAGGAAGCAAAAGCTAACGGCTACGATGAAGCGCTTTTGCTGGATATGAATGATTTCCTCGCAGAAGCCCCGGGAGCTAACCTGTTTTTTGAAAAAGATGGAGAACTGTTTACACCAGCAACCGGAAATATTCTTCCTGGAATCACAAGAGCCACAGTAATCGATCTCTGTAATGAATTACAGATACCGGTAACAGAAAAACAATGCAAGCCGGGTGAATTAAAATCGGCGGACACTGCATTTTTCTGCGGTACTGCTGCGGAAGTTGTAGGATTCAGGTCAATCGACGACTATCATTTCCCTATGGAATGGCAGGAATCAAAAAGTGCATTGATTCAAAGAGCATATCAGCATAAAGTAAAAGAAGATCATGTTTCATTTGAAGCTCTGAAAGAAGATGCTTTTACGTTGAACGTATAACTTAAAACGTAGAACGGTAAACGACGAACGAATAACGAACAACGAAAAACGAACAACGAACAGGTATGGCAGAACTAAACAAATACAGTAAGACAATCACGCAGGATCCCACTCAGCCCGCTGCGCAGGCAATGTTGTACGGAATCGGATTGACAGAGGAAGATCTGAAAAAAGCACAGGTAGGTGTGGTGAGTATGGGATACGACGGTAATACCTGCAACATGCATCTCAATGATCTTGCTGCTGACATCAAAAAAAGCGTTTGGAGCAATGATCTTGTTGGATTGATCTTTCACACAATCGGAGTGAGTGATGGTATATCAAACGGAACAGACGGGATGAGGTATTCGCTCGTGAGCCGCGATATCATCGCCGATTCTATCGAGACGGTTTGCGGTGCTCAATACTATGATGCATTGATTGCTGTTCCGGGCTGTGATAAAAATATGCCGGGTTCTGTAATGGCTATGGGACGTTTGAATCGTCCTGCTATTATGGTGTATGGCGGTACAATTGCTCCTGGTCATTATAAGGGACAGGATTTGAATATCATCTCTTCTTTCGAAGCATTGGGACAAAAAATTGCAGGTAACCTGAACGATGCAGATTTCAAAGGCATAGTAATGAATTCCTGTCCTGGTCCCGGTGCATGTGGTGGTATGTACACTGCCAATACCATGGCTTCTGCTATTGAAGCAATGGGAATGAGCCTCCCCTATTCTTCTTCAAATCCTGCCTTGAGTAAAGAAAAACGTGATGAATGTGAAGCTGCAGGAAAAGCGATCAGACTTTTACTCGAAAAAGATATCAAACCAAAAGATATCATGACGCGTAAAGCATTTGAAAATGCATTCACGATAGTGATGGCTTTGGGCGGTTCAACAAACGCAGTATTGCATTTGATTGCAATCGCAAAAAGTGTTGACCTCGAATGGACACAGGATGATGTACAGGCGATCAGTGATAAAGTTCCTTTCATCGCAGATCTTAAACCAAGTGGTAAATACCTGATGGAAGATCTGCATAAAGTTGGAGGCGTTCCGGCGGTAATGAAATACTTACTTGCAAAAGGATATCTCCATGGTGATTGTTTAACTGTTACAGGTAAAACAATTGCAGAGAACCTCGAATCAGTTCCGGAGCTGAATTTCGAAATACAGAAAATAATTTTTCCTGTAGAAGATGCCATCAAACCGACAGGTCATCTGCAGATCCTTTATGGCAATTTATCCGCTGGTGGAAGTGTTGCGAAAATCACTGGAAAAGAAGGAGAAAATTTCACAGGACCTGCACGTGTATTTGATGGTGAAAAAGAATTAATCGCTGGTATAAGCAGCGGTCGTGTGAAACACGGCGATGTAGTGGTGATCCGATATGTTGGTCCGAAAGGAGCACCGGGGATGCCTGAGATGCTGAAGCCAACATCTGCAATTATTGGAGCAGGTTTAGGAAAATCAGTTGCATTGATCACAGATGGAAGATTCAGCGGAGGAACGCATGGATTTGTGGTAGGCCATATCACCCCGGAAGCTTTCGACGGTGGACTAATAGCATTGGTCCAGGATGATGACGTGATTGAAATCGATGCAGTATCCCGTGTCATGACTTTAAAGGTCAGTGAAGAAGAGATCAGGAAGCGCCGCGCAAAATGGCAGCAGCCCGAGCTCAAAGTGAAAAAAGGAGTTCTGTATAAATACGCATTATCGGTTACTACGGCAGCAGAAGGATGTATTACTGATGCGCCTCCAGTGGAAACAAAAAAATCAAAATCTGGATCTGAAAAAATAATGGCTTTGGAAAACTGAAAATTTTCGGTTTTACCTCTTCGTTAGTGATCAATATTTATAATCAGGAAATAAGGAAAATGGAAACAGAAACAATCAAGCAGCAGGCCGAAGCGCCTAAGCCCCAGACAACAACCATCAGCGGCAGCGAAGCCGTCTTACAGGCTTTGCTGGGTGAAGGCGTGGAAACCATATTTGGTTATCCCGGCGGAGCCATCATGCCTATTTATGATGCGCTGTATGATTACAATGATAGATTAAATCACATTCTCGTACGCCATGAACAGGGTGCTATTCACGCAGCCCAGGGTTATGCACGTACTTCCGGACGCACAGGCGTGGTGTTCGCCACCAGCGGACCCGGCGCAACAAACCTGGTAACAGGCCTTGCAGATGCGATGATCGATTCAACCCCGGTGGTGTGTATCACCGGACAAGTGTTCGCTCATTTGCTGGGAACCGATGCGTTCCAGGAAACAGATGTGATCAATATCACAACGCCTGTCACCAAATGGAATTACCAGGTGACTGACGCTACAGAAATTCCAGGTGTACTTGCAAAGGCATTTTATATCGCAGGAAGTGGACGTCCCGGGCCTGTAGTTATTGATATCACAAAGAACGCACAGCTGCAGATGTTTCCATGTCCGACTTACCAGAAATGTAGCCACATCCGCAGCTATCGCCCGAAACCAATCGTGAGAAAAGAATTTGTGGAGCAGGCTGCAAAACTGATCAATGAAGCTGAAAGACCATTCGTGATTTTCGGACAAGGTGTTATTCTCGGTAATGCTGAAAAAGAATTTATAAAGTTCATCGAAAAATCCGGGATTCCCTGCGCCTGGACGATCATGGGTATGAGTGCCATACCAACTGATCATCCGCTGGCAACAGGTATGCTGGGAATGCATGGCAACTATGGCCCGAATTTATTAACGAATGAATGCGATGTGTTAATCGCAGTTGGCATGCGTTTCGATGATCGCGTAACCGGCCGCCTAGATAAATATGCAAAACAGGCAAAGGTTGTACACCTGGATATCGATCCTGCGGAAATAGATAAAAATGTGAAAGCTGCTGTTCCGGTATGGGGAGATTGCAAAGAAACTCTGCCGATGTTAACCGCGCTTGTAGAACAGAAATGTTATCCGCAGTGGTTACAGAAATTCAAAGACTGTCAGCAGAAAGAAGAAGATAAAGTCATTAAAGATGAACTGCACCCGAAAACGGAAGTTCTCACCATGGGTGAAGTGATCGATGTACTCAATGAACTCACAAAAGGCGAAGCAGTAATTGTAACGGACGTAGGTCAGCACCAGATGGTGGCTTGTCGTTACACGCACTTTACGAAATCAAGAAGTAATATTACCAGTGGTGGATTAGGTACGATGGGATTTGCTTTGCCAGCAGCCATCGGTGCAAAATTTGGTGCTCCGGACAGAACGGTTGTTGCCATTATTGGTGACGGTGGTTTTCAAATGACACTGCAGGAGTTGGGTACCATCATGCAGTTCCAGCCGAACGTGAAGATCATCATCCTTAATAATAATTTCCTTGGCATGGTGCGCCAGTGGCAACAACTCTTCCATGAAAAAAGATATTCTTTCGTGGATATCACCAGCCCTGATTTTGTACAGGTCGCGAAAGGCTTCAGCATACAAGGACACAGCATTCACGAAAGAGATAAACTCAGATCAGCACTCGAAACTATGCTGAATCACAAAAGCAGCTACCTGCTCGAAGTGATGGTAGGCAAGGAAAACAATGTATTTCCGATGGTACCACAGGGACGGGGAGTAGCGGAGATTGTTTTATCGAAAGAAGAGGTTTAACGTTTAACGTTCAACGCCTGCCTGCCGGCAACGGCAGGTTCAACGTTGAACCAAAAATATCACAATGAACAAACAGGAATATACAATAACCGTCTACACTGAAAACCAGGTAGGCTTATTGAACCGCATCGCGATCATTTTTTCACGCAGGAAAATCAATATCGATAGTCTGAATACCTCTCCCTCGGAAGTAGAAAGTGTTCATCGTTTTACGATCGTGATCAATGAAACTGAAGATGTGGTGCGCAAACTTTGTCGTCAGATTGAAAAGCAGGTGGAGGTATTAAAAGCCTACTATAATACCAGCGATGAAATCGTTTGGCAGGAAATGGCGTTGTACAAAGTGAGCACCGACGAGATTGCAGAAAAAGTAAAAGTGGAAAGATTACTCAGGCAATATGGCGCCCGGGCAGTAGTGATTCGTCATGATTATACTGTTTTCGAAACTACCGGTCATCGCGAGGAAACAGAAGCATTGGTACGGGTACTTGAGCCATATGGCCTGATTGAGTTTGTACGCAGTGCACGTGTGGCGATCATCAAATCAAGTGAAGGATTTCATGAAAAATTACAACAGTTCGAATATCATGAACCCAGTGAAACTGTTATAGAGAATGAATTTCTCAACGATAATGAGCAGGTGTTCAGTATGTAAGTATTAGTAAAATAGTTGTGACCCGACTTTTAAAATAAAAAAATAAAACCAACGTAAAACAATCATCATGGCAAAACTCAATTTTGGTGGCGTAGTTGAAAATGTGATCACCAGAGAAGAATTCCCGCTAAGCAAAGCGCAGGAAGTATTGAAAAATGAAACTGTCGCTGTTATCGGTTATGGTGTACAAGGGCCCGGCCAGGCGCTGAATCAAAAGGACAATGGTATTAACGTAATCGTTGGTCAACGTAAGAATTCAAAAACCTGGGATAAGGCTGTACGTGATGGTTTTGTTCCTGGTGAAACATTATTTGAAATTGAAGAGGCATTGCAAAGAGGCACCATTATTTGTTACCTGCTGAGCGATGCAGCACAAATAGCTTTGTGGCCCACAGTTGAAAAATACCTCACGCCGGGAAAAGCACTTTATTTCTCTCATGGTTTTGGCATCACATTTAACGAGCAGACAAAAATTCTTCCACCGAAAGATGTTGATGTATTTCTTGTTGCACCAAAAGGAAGTGGCACGTCATTGCGTCGCATGTTTTTACAGGGCCGCGGTCTGAACAGTTCATATGCCATTTACCAGGACGCAACAGGCAAAGCATTTGACAGAGTTGTTGCCCTGGGTATTGCAGTAGGCAGTGGATACCTTTTTGAAACCAATTTCAAAAAAGAAGTTTACTCAGATCTTACTGGTGAGCGCGGAACATTGATGGGTGCTATCCAGGGAATTTTTGCTGCACAGTACCAGGTGTTGCGGGATAAGGGACATACACCTAGTGAGGCATTCAACGAAACAGTTGAAGAGCTTACACAATCACTCATGCCTCTCGTTGCAGAAAATGGTATGGACTGGATGTATGCGAACTGTTCAACAACTGCACAACGCGGTGCCCTCGACTGGTGGAAAAAATTCCGTGATGCAACAGCGCCTGTCTTTAAAGAATTGTATGAGAGCGTTGCTGCAGGAAAAGAGTCACAGCGTTCCATCGATTCAAATAGTCAACCCGACTATCGCGAAAAACTGGAAGCTGAGTTAAAAGAATTAAGAGAAAGCGAGATGTGGCAGGCTGGCAAAACCGTAAGAAGCCTGCGACCTGAGAACCAGGTTGTAGATGGCGGTTCTGAAAAAGAACTGAAGCCAGCCGGCACTCTCGCTAACGCATGATATCATTACACAACAGCAGCACCGCTTATTTTCGGTGCTGCTGTTCTGAAAACTTGTCAAGATATGTCAGAAACAGTACAGGCTGAAAAACCAATGGTGGTAAATCCGTTCGGGCCAATGGGTTTAAATATCCGAAAGGCTGCGGAACGATTAAAAAAAGTCGTTACCAAAACGCCATTGTCACTCAATTTAAATCTGTCGCACAGGTATAACTGCCAGGTATACCTGAAAAGAGAAGATCTGCAAATTGTAAGAAGCTATAAACTCCGCGGCGCATTTAATATGATGAGCAGCCTATCGCCTGAAAAACTAAGTCACGGTGTAGTGTGTGCAAGCGCAGGAAATCATGCACAGGGCTTTGCCTACAGCTGTCAGAAGTTGCAGGTACATGGTGTTGTATTTATGCCGGTGATTACTCCAAGACAAAAAATCCGCCAGACAAAAATGTTTGGTGGAGAATGGATCGAAATAAAACTGCAGGGTGACACTTTTGATGATTGCGCAATCGCTGCAAAAAAATTTACTGAAGAAAACGAGATGATATTTATCCCACCGTTTGATGATTTCAGAATCATCGAAGGCCAGGGGACTGTTGGCGTTGAAATTCTTGATGAATTACCGGATCCTGATTTTCTTTTTGTACCTGTGGGCGGTGGTGGATTAACTGCGGGTGTTGGCGCATACTTCAGCGCTTATGCGCCGAACTGCACGATTATCGGTCTCGAGCCGGAGGGAGCTCCTTCGATGAACGAAGCTTTAAAAGCCGGTGAGCCTGTGACTCTTCCGCAGATCGACAGATTTGTTGATGGCGCCGCCGTTAAACGCGTCGGTGATCTTACCTTCTCTATATGTAAGGAAGTAATTGATGAAATGTGCCTCGTTCCTGAGGGAAAAGTTTGTTCAACCATCTTGAAATTATACAACGAAGACGCGATCGTTGTTGAACCTGCCGGCGCAATGTCGATAGCGGCTCTTGATCAGTATGCGGACAGAATCGTTGGCAAAAAAGTGGTTTGTATTGTCAGCGGAAGTAATAACGATATCGATAGAATGCCCGAAATCAAGGAACGTTCTTTACAATATGAAGGACTCAAACATTATTTCCTCATTTCTTTTGTACAGCGCCCAGGCGCTTTACGGGAATTTCTGAATGATGTACTCGGACCGACCGACGATATCACCAGGTTTGAGTATATGCAGAAAACCAACAAAGAAGCGGGACCAGCTTTGGTAGGAATTGAGCTGCAAAGTAAAAATGATTATAACTCGCTGTTACATCGGATGAAAACCAGCGGGATCAATTATTCCGAGATCAATAAGGACGACAAATTGTTCGGTTACCTGATCTGATTTTTCCATCTGACCCCACTCCTGTATCCGGAAAGACCCTGATTGGAAAAACCTGTGGAAAATAATCTGCGGCTCTTCATTTAAATAGGGTTTTTATTCGTATTTTTAAAGAGATGCTTGCTATTATTTTGTATTTCCGTACAATATAACGGCTATTTATTAAATAATTTCTAACAACGCTCCAATATGGCAAGCAACCTTGGACTGTATCGTCCCGAGTTTGAACACGATGCATGCGGCATAGGCTTCGTCGCAAATATCAAAGGGAACAAAAATCACCAGATCGTATCTGACGCACTGACCATATTGGAAAATATGGAACACCGTGGCGCGTGTGGTTGTGAGAGCAACACCGGTGATGGCGCTGGTCTGCTGATTCAGACTCCCCATGAGTTTTTCTTCGAAGAATGTCTGAAGCTTGGTGTTCATCTTCCCGCATTCGGGAAGTATGGTGTCGGATTTATTTTCTTCCCGAAAGAGATCCGCCTTCGTGAGGAATGCCGCGATATTTTCAACAGAACAGCCGAGAAACTTGGCCTTGAAATTCTGACTTATCGTAAGGTTCCGGTTAATCCATCTGATATAGGGCCAACAGCGTTGTCTGTTGAGCCGGAAATGGAACAGGTATTCATTGCCTGTCCGGATCATATCAACGACCCCATGGCTTTCGAAAGAAAGTTATTTGTGTTGAGGAACCATGCAAGTCACATCATTAATAATACTGTTCGACGCGATCAGATCGGATTCTACATCGCATCGCTTTCCTATAAAATTGTTGTTTATAAAGGTCAGCTGACGAGCCACCAGGTTCGTGGATATTTCCCTGACCTTAGCAACAAACGGGTGGTGAGCGCATTCGGACTTATACATTCGCGCTTTGCGACCAATACTTTTCCCTCATGGAAACTTGCACAGCCATTCCGTTTCATCGCCCATAACGGTGAAATCAATACACTACAGGGTAACCTGAACTGGTTAAGATCGAGCGAAAAAGGTTTTACATCTCCGTACTTCACGAGGGAAGAAATGGATATGTTACTGCCTATCGTGACCAATGGTCAATCAGATTCTGCAAGTTTGGATAACGTGATTGAACTGCTGACCATGACGGGCCGTAGTTTACCACATGTGATGATGATGCTGATTCCAGAAGCATGGGATGGTAATGATCAGATGGATCCGGTGAAAAAAGCATTTTATGAGTACCACGCTTCTATGATGGAACCCTGGGATGGACCGGCTTCTATTTCATTTACCGATGGAAAAATGATCGGTGCTACACTGGATAGAAACGGGCTTCGTCCTTCAAGGTATTGTGTTACAAAGGATGATCGCGTGATCATGGCTTCGGAGTCTGGTGTATTGCCGGTTGATCCTGCAATGATCATTGAAAAAGGAAGATTACAGCCGGGTAAAATGTTTGTGGTGGATATGGAACAGGGGCGCATCATCAGCGATGAGGAATTGAAAGCGTCTATATGTTCCCGTAAGCCATATGCTGACTGGCTGAATAAATACAAGATCCGTTTGAATGAATTACCTGAACCAAGGATTTCATTCACTCACCTGAAGCACGACCAGGTTTTTAAATACCAGAAAGCTTTTGGATATACTTCGGAAGACCTGGAAACCATCGTCGCTCCAATGGCGCTTGATGGTAAGGAACCAGTAGGTTCGATGGGAACGGATGTACCATTAGCTGTACTGAGCGATCAACCGCAGCATCTCAGCAGTTATTTCAAACAGTTGTTTGCACAGGTAACCAATCCGCCGATAGACCCTATACGTGAACGTTTGGTGATGTCGCTTGCAACATTTGTAGGTAATAATGGTAATATGCTGATCGAAGATCCCATCAGTTGTCATACCGTTGCGCTGAAGCACCCGGTATTGACAAATCATGACCTGGAAAAAATCCGCAGTATAGATACCGGCATATTCCAGGCAAAAACACTGCAATGTTATTTCCGCGCTGATGGAAAGCCGGGATCGCTGAAAGCCGCGCTGGACCGCGTCTGCCGCTATGCTGTAGATGCAGTGGAAGACGGATTTGAAGTGTTGATTCTGCAGGATCGCGCGGTGGATTCGGAACATGCTCCTATTCCTTCATTACTCGCGACTGCAGCAATTCACCACCACCTGATCCGCAAAGGTTTCAGAGGTAAAGTAGGAATTGTAGTGGAAGCAGGTGACGTTTGGGAAGTACATCACTTCGCATGTCTCCTTGCATTCGGCGCAACTGCGATCAATCCTTATCTCGCACTTTCGTCTATACGTGACATGAAGGATACCGGCAGACTCATCACTGACCTGGACGGTGAACAGCTGAAAAAAAATTACGTGAAGGCAGTGAATGATGGTTTGCTGAAAGTGTTCTCAAAAATGGGAATCTCCACACTCCAGTCCTACCAGGGAGCGCAAATATTTGAAATCATCGGTCTGAACAGCGATGTTGTTGATAAATATTTCACAGGCGCAGTATCAAGGATCCAGGGAATGGGCCTGGATGAGATCGCTCGTGAATCTCTGGCAAAACATTATCTGTCATTCAGCAGAAAAGATCTTCCTGTTGACAAATTACCGGTGGGTGGAATCTACCAATGGAAAAGAAAAGGTGAATTCCATCTTTTCAATCCGCAGACTATTCACCTCTTGCAGCATTCGACAAGGGTTAATGATTACAATACCTTCAAAAAATATTCAAAGGCGGTAAATGATCAGTCGGAAAAAGCATGCACACTGAGAAGCCTGCTGACTTTTAAACCGACAAGGCCTTCGATTTCGATTGATGAAGTTGAACCTGCAGAAAACATCTATAAGAGATTTGCTACAGGTGCGATGTCCTTCGGATCTATCTCCTGGGAAGCACATACAACTCTGGCGATCGCAATGAATCGTCTTGGTGCAAAGAGCAATACGGGTGAAGGCGGAGAAGATGAAAAAAGATATGAACGCTTGCCTAACGGCGACTCCATGCGTTCTGCAATCAAACAGGTTGCTTCTGCACGTTTTGGTGTGACAAGTCAGTACCTGACGGAAGCTGATGAATTACAGATCAAAATGGCACAGGGTGCAAAGCCTGGTGAAGGCGGGCAGTTGCCTGGCCATAAAGTTGATGACTGGATCGGTCGTGTGAGACATAGCACACCAGGAGTAGGTTTGATCTCTCCCCCACCGCATCACGACATTTATTCTATCGAGGATCTTGCACAATTGATCTTCGATCTCAAAAATTCAAACAGAACTGCAAGGATCAGCGTTAAGCTGGTGTCCAAAGCAGGTGTTGGTACAATAGCAGCGGGTGTTGCAAAAGCGAAATCAGATGTGATCCTGGTTTCAGGATTTGATGGTGGAACGGGAGCGTCGCCTGTAAGCTCAATAAAACATGCAGGTTTGCCATGGGAACTTGGTCTTGCGGAATCACATCAGACACTTGTACAAAACCGTTTGCGCAGTCGTGTGGTTTTGCAGACTGATGGTCAGCTAAAAACAGGAAGGGATATTGCAATAGCGACATTGCTTGGTGCAGAGGAATGGGGTGTGGCAACTGCTGCGCTTGTTGTAGAAGGTTGTATCCTTATGCGCAAATGCCATCTGAATACATGCCCTGTTGGTGTTGCTACGCAGGATCCTGAACTCAGAAGGCGCTTTAACGGTGCCGCCGATCACGTGGTGAATTTCATAAAATTCCTCACCCGTGAACTTCGGGAAATCATGGCTGAATTAGGATACCGCACTGTTGAGGAAATGGTCGGACAGGTAGAAAACCTCGCAGCACGCGATAATATCAATCACTGGAAATACAGCAAATTAGATCTTTCGCCTATTCTGTACCGTGAGCCATCATCTCCATACGTTGGTCAGTACAAACAGGAAGAACAGGATCATGGTTTAGCTTCTGTACTCGACTGGCAGCTGATAGATAAAGCAAAGGCGGCGTTGGATAGCGGAGAAAAAGTGTATGGCGAGTTTGCGATCAGGAATACAGATCGTACCACAGGCACCATGCTTTCGAATGAAATTTCAAAGAAGTACAAAGGCGAAGGCTTACCGGACAATACCATTCATTTTAAATTCAATGGTACTGCCGGACAAAGTTTTGGCGCCTTTAATACGCGTGGGGTAACCCTTGAACTGGAAGGAGATGCAAATGACTATTTCGGAAAAGGATTAAGTGGCGCTAAACTCGTTATTTATCCTCCGAGAGAAGCTGGCTATACACCGGAAGAAAATATCATCATCGGAAACGTTGCATTCTATGGCGCCACTTCCGGGACTGCATATATCCGCGGAAAAGCAGGCGAACGCTTCTGTGTTCGTAACTCGGGCGGTGAAGCAGTTGTAGAAGGTGTAGGTGATCATGGTTGTGAATATATGACCGGGGGTACTGTAGTGATCCTTGGTTCAACAGGAAGAAACTTTGCAGCGGGTATGAGTGGTGGTATCGCTTATGTGTATGATATCAATAATAAATTCAGCTCATTGGTCAACCCGGAAATGGTTGATCTGGATCCTGTTGAAAATGGTGACGCATCCAGACTGAAACAATTGATTTACGATCACTATCTCCATACAGGAAGTACAGTTGCGAAATTCGTTCTTGACGATTTCGACAACCAGCTCCAGCATTTCATTAAAGTGTTTCCTAAAGATTATAAGAAAGCATTACAGGTTAAGCCTGCAGTATTAAATACCATCAACAAATAAGTAGTCAGCAATGGGAAAACCAACGGGTTTTATGGAGTTCACTCGGGAACTCCCTGGGAAAAAAGCGGTGGCGGATCGCCTGAAAAACTATAATGAGTTTGTTGAACGGTACAGTGATAACAAGCTGAATCACCAGGCAGCAAGATGCATGAATTGCGGAGTTCCTTTTTGTCATCATGGATGTCCGCTGGGTAATGTGATTCCTGAATTCAATGATGCAGTTTATCGTTCGAGTTGGGAAGAGGCGTATGATATCCTCAGATCAACAAATAATTTCCCTGAATTTACAGGAAGGATTTGTCCTGCACCGTGTGAATCATCCTGTGTGCTTGGCATCAACCAGCCACCGGTAGCCATCGAGGAAATCGAAAAACACATTATTGAAATTGCTTTCGACAAAGGATTGGTAAAAGCAAGAAAACCAAATGTTCGTACAGGTAAAAAAATAGCTGTAATCGGATCCGGGCCTGCTGGCCTTGCTGCTGCGGCGCAGTTGAATTATGCCGGTCATTTGGTAACCGTTTTCGAAAGAGATGATGCTCCTGGCGGATTGTTACGGTATGGAATACCCGATTTCAAACTGGAAAAATGGGTGATCGATCGCAGGATTAAAGTTATGGAAGAAGAAGGTGTGGTTTTCCGCTGTCATGCGAATGTGGGCGTGAATGTCAACCTGAATGATATCCTGAGAGAATTCCATGCAGTTGTACTTGCAGGAGGATCTACAGTACCGAGAAATCTCGAAATTCCCGGAAGAGAGTCTGATGGTGTTTATTTCGCAATGCAGTTCCTCAAACAGCAGAACAAACGTGTTGCCGGAAAAAACCCATTGAGCAATGCCGGAATTGAAAGTAATATAGTGGGGGAAGAATTGAGCGCAAAAGGAAAAAATGTTGTTGTAATTGGTGGTGGCGACACAGGAAGCGATTGCGTTGGTACATCCAACAGGCATGGTGCAATATCGGTAACCCAGTTTGAGTTGTTGCCTAAGCCGCCAAACGATCGTACTGTATTCATGCCCTGGCCAACTTATCCTATGATTTTGAAAACGTCTTCTTCACATGAAGAAGGGGCTGACAGACATTGGGCAATTGCAACCAAAGAATTTATCGCTGATGAAAATGGCAGGCTGAAGGCACTTAAGCTTGTTGACCTTGAATGGAAATTCACAGAAGATGGCCGACCCGCGCAGTTCGTTGAACGCGCCGGTAGCGAGCGTACTATCCCTTGCGAAATGGCCCTGCTTGCCATGGGTTTCACACAGCCACAGTTTGAAGGATTGATCAACGAACTGGGTGTTGAACTGGACGATCGCGGAAATGTAAAAGCATCAGAAAAAGAATATCATACAAACATATCAAGGATCTTCGCCTGCGGTGATATGCGTCGCGGTCAATCATTGGTTGTTTGGGCCATCAGCGAAGGCCGTGAATGTGCAAGAAAGGTTGATGAGTACCTGATGGGTGAATCTCTACTCGAGTCAAAAGATCTTAACCTGATTGCTCTTTAAGGAGTTTAATACAATTTACATAAAGGATGATGATTCAGATCTTCATCCTTTTTTTATTCAAAAAAAGAAGCCGGCAAAAGCCGGCTCTTTTCATTCATCAAAACCTTAACTACCGGACAGACGATGCTGTCGATGATTTCATAGTACCGGAAACCTTGGTTTCATTGGAGTTTACAAGGTCATCATAGGTACCGTTGATTATGTATTTGATCTGTACGGAATCGGATTTGTTTTCACCCGGGAGAAGCAGGATAGTATACACTTTCTTTGCTTCAAAATTAATGTTACGGCTGGCGCTGATACTATCGCCTTTCAGTTGAACTGCGAGATCACCTGCATTGATTCTCTCGAAATCAGAGACCTGCGCATAAGCCGCAGCTTTTGCTGCATCACTTCCGATGGAAACAGCTGCATCTGTTGAACCGGGAATTGCATTGATATACCGTATAAACGCTTTTCCGTTTGCATCAGTGCTGTCGATATTGTCATTCACAATTATATTCTGATAAAGACTGTCAGAACCTACGATAAAACTGGAATATGCTTTATTTACTTCGAAATCATGAGTAGCTGAAGCAACTGAAAAATAATTGTAAGCACTCACTGCTTCAACCATTCTCTTTCCCGGATATATACCGGCATAACCTCCATTATAATTGCCGGGTCCTAAAGGATAAGTGAATGTGTTACCTGAAATATTCATAGTAACTACCTGATCTGTTGCCAGGTTAACGGCCATGAGACCAGATACATTCTGATGATACTCAGGGGCGTCAGACTTTTTACAGGAACTCATTAAAAAAACTGTTAAAAAAACGATCACAGAGCTGTAAGCAGCCCACCTGTATTTTTTCATATTAGATATTTTAGTGAAATAAATTTTGGTGAGCTATATAGATAGGAAAGGACTTCCGGACGTTGGATCAAAAATCTTAAAGTTATCCTAATGAGTTTCCTGCGGGAGGCGGCAGGCTTAATTTTCCAGTGTTATATGAGGGTAGCTTTGTTAAATCCCAAAAATAAACTCATAAAACGGGGAAGTGGTGTTATCTTCACTGAGATAATTTGAGTTTTATCGCGCTGTAGTCATCTCTTTTTTCCTTCCCCTATTCTTTCATCAGCCATTTCTCTCAAATAACATTTCTTATTAAAATATTTGTTTTTATGAACCTATATGTATCTAACCTTGGTTTCGGCACTCAGGACAACGATTTACAGAAACTTTTTGCAGAATATGGCAATGTGACTTCGGCTAAAGTCATCCTGGATAAGTTTACAGGAAAAAGCAGGGGATTTGGATTTGTTGAAATGCCCGACAAAGAATCAGCGGAAAATGCCATTAAAGAAATTGATGGTAAAACGGTGGATGGCCGCCAGGTGAGGGTTTCCGAAGCGAGACCAAAGGAAGACAACCGCAATTCCCGCGGTGGAGGTTTTAACAAGCGTTGGTAATCTGAGGAACTTTCCCGGGTTCAATGATAAACCGGGATCAGAAACAACCTTTAATGGTTAATATCCTACTAGAGAAAGAATTCGGCCGTTTCGAATTTAGTATCTTTAATTATCGACCCCGATTGTCCGGCTGTATTAATAAAAAAGTATTATCATTCAGGATTCAGGAAGATAAAATCTGTTTTTAAATATGTCAATTAGTTGGAACAAAAAAGAAAGAGATAATAAGAAGAAGCAGGAAAGGAAACAAAAAGAAGAGAAGAAAAAAGAACGCAAAGAACAATCAGGTAAGAAAGGAATGGATGATATGATGGCCTACCTGGATGAAAATGGCAACCTCACTTCTGTACCGCCGGATCCTAATAATAAAGTCGAATTCAGTTTAGATGATATCGAAATCAGTGTACCGAAACAGGAAGAGTTGTCGCCTGAAGACCTGATCCGCAAAGGTGTGATCACTTTCTTTAATTCCGCAAAAGGTTTTGGCTTCGTTGAAGACAGTGAGAACCGTCAAAGAATATTTGTTCATCAATCATCAGCCAATACGCTTCTACAGGAAGGTATGCGTATTTCATTTGAAATTGAGAGAGGACCTAAAGGCTATACTGCCGTAAATGTGTCAGCAGCAAAATAGCATGTATCAGAATATAGATAATCACATTAAGTCCGGTTATTACCAATATCCCACTTCTTAAACCGCCTAAATAATATGAGCCGGATTACCTACAACAATAAGAATGCTGTTTTTTTTACGTCACTAAAAAAAGAGGTTGACGATTACTTCAAAACAACCGGGCAACAAAAGACGGGAAATTTTAAACTCTATGTCAAGTCAATAATATTTATCGCAACGGCAATTGGTATATATACTACACTGCTGTTTGTTTCACTTCCCGTCTGGTCTGGAATACTTTTAGCATCTCTTCTTGGCTTCAACCTGGCTTGCATCGGGTTTAACGTAATGCATGACGCTAACCATGGAAGTTATTCCTCCAGCAAAAAATTGAATACCATTTTGGGATTAACCCTGAATGCAATGGGGGGCAATGCTTTTATCTGGAAGCAAAAACACAATATTGTTCATCACACGTATACGAACATTGATGGAGTTGATGACGACATTGCAAAAAGTCCCTTTATCAGAATGTGTGGTACCCAACGATGGGTCGCAGCTCACCGGATTCAACACCTTTACACTCCATTTCTTTATGCCATCAGCTCAATGATCTGGATACTTTACCAGGACTTTGAAAAATATTTCAGGAAAAAAATATGTAGTACCCAACTTCAGAAAATGGTGTTTATGGATCACCTGATATTTTGGGTAAGTAAACTGCTTTATATAGTATTTTATATTGCAATTCCGGCTATTGTACTCGGATGGCCTACCGCACTATTGTATTTTGTTAGTATGCATATTGGCCTTGGGGTTACCTTATCAATAGTATTTCAACTGGCGCACGTAGTTGAAGAAACTGAATTTGAACACTTTCAGGGCAATGAACTTCAGATTGAAAATGAATGGGCAATACACCAGGTAAAAACAACCGCGAATTTCTCTCCCGGCAGTAAAATTATTTCCTGGTTTGCAGGCGGACTAAATTACCAGATTGAGCATCACCTGTTTCCCAGAATCAGTCATATTCATTACCCCACAATCAGTAAATTTGTTAGGAACAATTGCAAAGCTTTCAATATACCTTACAACAGCATTCCTACCATGTCAAAGGCTATTGCTTCCCATTTCCGTTTTATCAGGTTGATGGGGAAGAACAAACCCGTACTTAAAAAAGAATTTCAGTTAGCCTGAAAACAATCCATAAAGCTCTTAGCAATAGCACATCACAGAGCACTGTCAAATGCTACTGCTTCGAAGCATTGCTCCAGAATAATGAATACCCACCGTGTTTTATCAAAGGGTGAATTTTGCCATACCGGATTTTTAGACGATACAGGCAATGACGATCAAACTATCTGCAAGCACAATCGCGAACCGGATATCCAGCCGTGGAACTGAACGGAAATAATGTCGGAATCGAAACCACGCTGGCCACAAAACTACGATTGTAGCAAGAAGTATACATCTCTTATATAGTCCGATTGGTTTCTGAACACAATTCCTGAAATTGCCAGTGTCAGAATTATAAAACCGGAAATAATTACTCCCTGTAGTGACGAATAAGCAACATCACCTAAACCCTTCGATATTTCTTTACTGACTACGAAAATGCCTGCAGGTACCATCATAACAGCAACACCAATGGCATTAGGCAGACCTATCATATCAAGTATGCCGTGAATATGATATTTATCAAAATGAAGCAATGAACTCCGGATCAAGAAAGCAATACCCGGGCAAATGGAAAATTTCCAAGGAAATGGATAACAGCTGGTGCTTTGAAAATCCCGTTTGACATCCGATGGTGCAGGTTTTTGCAAAACCAATTATTATTGCAGATAACCCGATCAGAGAAAAGATCAGAAAGCAGGACATTGATTTCGTGCGGATGGATTTGCTACCAGCAACCTCGCGTGCTATTTCAGAACCTATTCTTTAAGAATTATCACCCGGTATATTCAGTTCATCAATCATGGTTGGAAATCAAAAAACATCCGCCGTGCATTATCTCAGGCACTCCTGTTCTTCAAACTCAGCAGCACTATTACATCCCAATCTAAGTTGCTTTGACTTCAATGATAGAGATTAAACGAAACAACAGGAAGTAACCATTAATTCAAATTCATTGCTGCCTGAAATGAATTCTCCGGAATTGCGTGAATTAATTTATAAAACCAGGCATCAGCATACGAAAGATTTCATAACGACGGTTTATATATAGAAATGTATGGCAGTTTGCGGACACGATGTTGAAGTTTATTCCTTCGCACAATTAACTATACCCTAACGGCCCGACCATTATTTTTATAGCGCTATGGACATCAGGAGGCTTTCATTTATTGCAATGCTGCTTTTGCTATTTGTCTGCCCGTTTTATATCATCAATACATTCTGGCTGATGAAATCAGCAAAGGCTGAGGGTATAGCGGCCTTCCAGGGAAAAGAGTTCGCAGGGCAGCTTGTACACAACTACACTGTGGTGATGTTTGTGGTGAAAAAAGATACATTCTTCTACAATACCAGTGATAATATTTTCTTCCAGCCTGGTACAGCTGTACCTATACGTTATCAGAAGAAAAACCCTGCCGATGCAAAACTTGGTACATGGAGTGGTATATGGATGGGATGTATTTTTTACAGTGCGATGCCTTTGCTGATTATCTTAATTCTTCTTGCTCACCCTTCGCTTATACCTTACCGTTCGTCTGTGAGATTAAGTTTTACACCTCCTTTCATCTTTATCAATCATCCTCCGGACGAATAACGTCACCCGTTGCCCCCGGCTTCCCTGATTCAATCGTACAAATTTGCTGACTTATTCAAAAAAGGAGTAAAATCCAGGTCTTCGTGTAGAATTTACACACGATTTTGACATATTGAAAAAATAAATATTATGCCACAACATCAACAATTATTTAACAATAAATTGATCTCCAACCGAAGTTAACTACTTTCTAACTCCTGAAATACAACTATTTACACCGGAATTCTAACTTATTTTAAAATACATTATTATTTTTTATATGTGTTTATAAATACCTCTTTAAATCGATTTTTTACATTTTAACGGGTTAAACTTGTAAAAGCAAACAACTAATAAGTAAACCAAATTTTGATCTGTTATGAAAAAAGTCGGATTTAAAGAAGCACTCCCCTTTCTTCTACTGGCAGCTCTCGCAATCGCGGCCATTTTTGTGCCGAGTTTACCAACATTTGATGATGGTGGTAAGAGCTATGTAGGAGCAGACATCGCCTGGGTTATCGTGGCAGCTGCTCTGGTATTTTTAATGACTCCCGGTCTTGCATTTTTTTATGGTGGAATGGTTCATCGTAAAAATGTAATCTCGACCATGATTAAGAGTGTGGTCGCCGCGGGTGTTGTTAGTGTAATTTGGGTTGCTTTCGGTTTCAGCCTCTGTTTTGGTGATTCCATCGGAGGTTTTATCGGTAGCCCTTCTACCTTCCTGTTTTTTAAAGGTGTAGTTTCAGGAGAACCCTGGAGCCTCGCTCCAACAATCCCCAAAGGGTTGTTCTCTGTATTTCAGCTGATGTTTGCTATCATCACTCCTGGTCTGGTAGTAGGTGCAGTAGCTGAAAGGATTCGTTTTACTTCTTATATCCTTTTCACTGCGTTATTCTGCATCCTGGTGTATGCACCGCTCGCACACATGAGCTGGCATCCTGATGGCTTCCTGTTCAAAATGGGAGCTCTCGACTTTGCTGGTGGTACCGTTGTACATATCTCAGCTGGTTGTGCTGCACTTGCAGGTGCCATCGTTCTGAAACGCAGAAAAATACATATCGACGGTGGTGAAGTTCCTCCTGCAAACGTTCCCTATGTACTGATCGGTACTGGTCTTCTCTGGTTCGGTTGGTTCGGTTTCAATGCAGGTTCTGCCCTGGGCGCAAACTCACTAGCAGTTTCAGCATTCCTTACCACCAACACCGCAGCTGCTGCAGCTGGTTTGTCATGGATGTTCTTCGATGTGATCCGTGGTAAAAAACCATCTGTACTTGGATTCTGTATCGGTGCAGTGGTTGGTCTTGTTGCCATCACTCCTGCTGCAGGTTTTGTTGCAGTGCCACAGAGCATTTTCATCGGCGTTGTTGCTGCAATTATTTCCAACGTAGTGGTTTACTACAAACAGAAATCAAAACTGGATGACACACTGGATGTATTCCCCTGCCATGGCGTAGGCGGTATGGTAGGTATGCTGATGACCGGTTTATTTGCTACCAAAACTGTTAATGGTGCTGGTGCAGATGGTCTGTTCTACGGTAATCCAGAATTTTTCTTCACTCAGGTAAAAGCAATGCTGGTGGCAGTCGGCTACAGCTTTGCGGTATCTTTCATCATATTCAAACTCATCAACTTCATTTCTCCACTGCGTGTCAGCTCAGAAGAAGAAGAACTCGGTCTTGATGCTACTCAGCACAATGAGAAATATGTACAGGGAACCTTACTGGTTAAAACGACCAGTGAAAACGGATCTTATGTTCGTGAAGTGGAAGTGTTAGCAGAGAAAGATTAAGGAAAACCTGAAAACAAAAATTTCATTTCATTTCCTCTCTTGTCAACATCATTTTATTGACTGGATTAAAATAAGGGCCAGCGCAGGGTGAACTCTTGGCGGAATTGTACCCTGGCTGTACCCTTCTTTAAAACAAAAAAACCAAACCAATGTTAAGAAAAATTTCTTTACTGGCTATTGCTATGGCCGGTGCACAGTACGGAATTGCCCAGGATACTACGGTAGTCGAAGAAAAAAAATCCACAACAACCATCAGCGGTTTCGCCGATGTCTATTACAGATACGATTTCAACAAGAACATCTCAAATAACCGTACCAGCTTTACCAACAGCCAGAACTCATTCGAACTCGGTATGGCTTCCCTCCGAATCGATCATACCATCGGAAAAGTAAGTATGACTGCCGATCTCGGCTTTGGTAAAAGAGCTCAGGAATTCTCTTACAACGAAAGCGGAATAGTTGCGGCCATCAAACAGCTGTACGTCAGCTATGCAGCAACAGACTGGTTGAAATTCACTGCTGGTAGCTGGGCCACACATGTAGGTTATGAGCTCGTTGACGCTCCTGCCAACAGGAATTACAGCATGTCCTACATGTTCTCTTACGGTCCTTTCTTCCACACAGGAGTAAAAGCGGAGATGACTTTCGGAAAACTTGGATTAATGGCAGGTATCGCCAATCCGACCGACTGGAAATCAGCACCTGTTGACAGCAAAAAATTTGCATTGGCACAAGTGAGCTATGCATTTAATGATAACTGGAAAGCATACCTGAACTATGTCGGAGGACAGCGTCCATCTGATTCTGCAAAGACTAACCAGCTTGATCTCGTGATCACGGGTAAGCTGAGTGATAAATTCTCTATCGGAGCGAATACTACTGTGCAGATGCAGAAATACCAGGTCGATAACAAATACGAATCTGATGCAAAAAAATGGTGGGGCGCTGCTCTATACCTGAGTGCTGATCCTTCAGAATTGTTTGGCCTCACTTTGAGATCTGAAATTTTCGGAGACAAACAACAGTTGGCAGCAATGTCTTATGCTCCTGTTGGTGCCAACGTTTGGGCAAACACACTTTCAGCAAACTTCCGCCTCTTTGGCGCACTTACAATAATTCCTGAACTAAGATTTGAAAACAGCAGCCAGAAAATCTTTTATGATGAAGAAGGCGCAGCAAAAGGATCTTATGTAAGTGGACTTATTGCAGCGGTGTATAAATTCTAAAGCAGTTTAAGTTGGGTCATAATCAAACCAGGGCGGCTTTCTAGCCGCCTTGCTTTTTTAGAGGACCAAAGGCCTGTTGCGAAGCACAAAGTGAAAAGCGAGGCAATTGGAAAATGGGAAACAGGCAACAGGAAAAGCCGGTTGTTCTAACGAGCAACCACAAACGAACAACAATAAACGGCTGTTCCATGAACAACGAAATATGAACTGGACTGCCGGCAGGGAGGCTGGCTGCTCCAACTGAATTATGAACTATGAACTATGAACTTTTTTAAAAACAAAATTCCTAACCAACCCACCAGTCCTAAAAAAAGCCCGTCAGAGAATTCTGATGGGCTTTTTTAATAAGTCCGAATCCGTATTACGAACAACGAACGTTAAACTTCCAACGTTCTGCACATTCGGCCCTAGGCAGAGTTTCTTCCCGCATTGATAATCCCAAACGAACACCTCATCACCAGCTTTTCATAACTGGACTTCAAAGGAGAATTGATCAGCTTCTCCTCAAGCTCACGGACACGCGTAATCGCATACTGCTGGATTGTAAGTAACGGCAATACGATTCTTTCACGCATCTGCACGGACAACTGTTCAACCGGATAATCTGCCATGAGTTCGTTATTACCCGATATTTTAAAAATGTATTGTTTGGTCAATTCATATTCATTGTATATCCTGTTCCAGATTTCACCATATACAGGATGATCTGAAAGAAAAGCAGTCAGCGGGAAAAAGCATTTCTTCATCGCCATCTCACAGTTATCCATCAAGGCCTTGAAAAAAGGAGAATTTTCATACAGTTTTTTTACTTCATTAAGACGACCTGCTTCGTCTATTCTCTTCAATGCCGTACCCACGCCATAATAACCAGTCACGTTTTGCTTCAGCTGGCTCCATGCGCCAACAAATGGAATTGCGCGCAAATCTTTTAATGATAAACGACTACCTCCACCCCTTTTCGCAGGTCTGCTACCAATATTGGTCTCCGCATAAAATCTTAATGGACTGGCATGGCCCAGGTAATCAGTAAAATAAGGGTGATCTTTTAAACTGATATAAGCCTGGTAACTGATTTCACTCAGTTCCGTTAGCAGCGCTTCTTCTTTTGCATCCAAAGTTTCCTTTTTCGAAGAAAAAAGATCATTCTGTATTCCGGCGTGTATGAGTTGCTCAATATTAAACTGGGCCGCATCGATAGTACCAAAATTGGAACTGACCGTCTGCCCCTGTATCGTAATCTGAATTTCCTTTGAAGCAATATTCTTTCCCATCGAAGAATAAAAACGATGTGTCTTTCCGCCACCACGCGCGGGAGGACCGCCGCGACCATCGAAAAACACCACCTCAATTCCATATTCTTTTGAAATACGTGTCAGGTTTTCCTTGGCTTTGTAAATACTGAAGTTGGCCATCAGATAGCCACCATCTTTCGTGCCATCACTGAAACCCAGCATAATTGTCTGCTTATTGCCCCTTCTCCTGAGATGCTTGCTGTACAATGAATTTTCATACATTTCACGCATCACTCCTTCAGCGTTCTTCAGGTCATCTACCGTTTCAAAAAGCGGGACGATGTCTACTTTAATTTCTTCCGGTTTCCATCCACGCAATTGGAACAAAGCATATACTTCAAGAATGCTTAATGCACTATTGCTCTGACTGATAATGTAACGCTCACAACCTTTCGGTCCATTATAACTTTGAATTTCCTTTATTACATCGATACACTGTAATGTATCCTTCACCATTGCATCATCGAAATCCTCAGCCTTCACCACATCTTTTATAGCTGATAATGCTTTTATTTTTTCATCATGAGAGAGACTTGCATAACCTGACGGGATTGCCTGTGTATGCTCAGCAATATAATCGAGCACCTTCGTATGTACTGAACTCTCCTGGCGTATATCGAGTGAAGCGAAATATAATCCGAACAATTCCACGCGATAAATCAGTGTATTCAGCAAACCAACAAACAAGCTGTTGTGCTGGTATATCAATGTCTCCTTAATCGAACGTAATGTGCTGAGAATCTCCTCTGCATCAAGATCGGTTTTCTGGCCTGGAATAAAGATGTTGTTGTACAGTTTCTTTTCCAGGTCGAGCAGGCTTTGCTCAACACCTTCGAAAGTAAGTCTGCGCCTGAGTTTTCTCACTTCGAGATAATAGCATTTGATAATACTGCCACGTAACGCATCAGCTACCTTCAATGTAATATCTGAAGTGACAAAAGGATTACCATCGCGGTCGCCACCGGGCCAGAAGCCCATCTCAATTACAGGATTGGCCTCGGACATCGCATCAGGAAACTGCGATTTTAGAAAAGCAAGAATGCGGCCTGAAGCAGGATAAAAAACATTCTCGAGGTACCAGATCAAACTGATCGCTTCATCAAAAGGTGTTGGCTTTATTTTTTTGAAAAACGGAGTTTTACCAAGCTGCTGCAGATACATATTGATTTGCGACACATTATTTTCCCCGATCGCTCTTGACAGATCATTGATGATGCCCAAAACGGCGCCAGGATAAAATTGGGTAGGGTGTGCCGTTAGTACAAGCCGGACTGCAAAATCATTCAGCTTCTGTGCGAGTTCCTCTGTTTTTCCAGTCTGCTGCACTTCACTCTCCAGATGCTTCAATGTACCTGCACCAGACATATCATTAACATCGCGGAAAGCCGCATCTTCCAACGCATCAAAAAGTACAACCTGCCTTTCCACATATTGTACAAACCGAAACAGAACATCAAGCCTTTCCTGTTCGGAGCTGTATGATGTATGCTTGGAAAAAAACTCATCGATGATTTCCAGCGGCGTTTGTTTTCTTTTAAATCCTTCTTCGCAATTGGATTGAAGGAGAGAAAGCATGATCCCAGTCTTCTCGATCCTATGAAAGGGCAAAGAAGTAAACAGACTGTTGTACAGCTGAAATTTGATTCCTACCTGATTTTTAAACTGCTGAAGTGCCGGAGAATTAACATTACTCATGAAATAAACAACTTTAATCAGAATACAGAATACTGAATACAGGATACAGGGTTCTGTACGCTGGGTGTAGAAAAACAGGCAAGTGAATCGAATCGCATGAAGTTAATTGAAATTTTTTGTGATAATGTTGTTTTCTCAGAATTCTGTATTATCTTCAGACCCTATTTTTAGAAAATTGGAAGCAAACAAGACATATTCTTCAAAACTTCTCCGGCAGTTCACTACTGCATCGGCTTCCATTATTATTACAACTATTACAACCCGTTAAGGGTTGAGTATACACATACCATCAAGGGGCTTTGGCTGTACATCCACAACAGGAAATCAAAATTTATTATCGGATAATCTCAAAATATGCAGGTCTTAAAATTCGGCGGTAGTTCAGTAGGTAGCGCGGAAACCATAAAGAAAGTGATCAGTATTGTCTCAGCAAGAAAAAACCGGGGAAAAGCTTTTGTAGTTGTTTCTGCCATGAGCGGTACAACAGATGCTTTATTGAATTGCGGTGCATTAGCGGCAGCAGGAAATGAGGAATACAAAGAAATTCTCCAGCAAATAGAACAACGCCATCTTGAAGCGGTAAAAGAACTTGTACCGGTTCAGCAGCAGAGCGCTACGCTGAGTCTCGTTAAAACCATCTGTAACGAGATGGAAGATATCTGTACTGGTGCTTTTCTCCTCGGTGAACTTTCACCGCGAACTAAGGACCGCGTCGTCAGTTATGGAGAACTGCTTTCATCCCAAATGATTGCTGCTGCTTTCAGAAGTGCGGGACACTCTGTTGAATGGAAAGATGCGAGGCAACTCATCCGCACCAATGCAAATTTTGGAAATGCAATTGTCGATTTTGAAGCGAGCAATGCTTTGATCGATGCTTTCAACAAAAATTGCAATGCAGAGATTATCCTGGTACCTGGATTTATTGCTTCCGAAAGTCATGGTGCTACAACTACGCTTGGTAGAGGCGGATCGGATTATACTGCTGCCATTCTCGCGGCTGCACTCGATGTGGCTATCCTTGAAATATGGACGGATGTTTCCGGGATGATGACAGCCGATCCACGCTGGGTGAGCAATGTGAGGATCATTCCGAACATCTCTTACCAGGAAGCAATGGAGCTGAGTCATTTCGGCGCGAAGGTGATCTACCCTCCTACTATTCAACCCGTAATGACCAGGAAAATTCCTGTGTGGATCAAAAATACTTTCGCACCTGATGATGCAGGTACTGTGATTGAGAATGATGCAGCTTCACCGAATGGCGATATCATCCGTGGTATCAGCAGTATTAACCAGATCGCGCTACTGAGTCTTGAAGGTAGCGGCATGGTGGGTGTACCTGGATTTTCTAAACGTTTGTTTGAAGCCTTAGCTTCTTCCCAGATAAATGTTATTCTCATTACGCAAGGATCCTCAGAACATTCGATATGCGTAGGTATCGAAGCCGGTGCTGCCAGTAAAGCTAAGGATGTTGTTGATGCTGCTTTTCATGTGGAAATTGCACTCGGAAAAGTAAACCCGTTGGTGATAGAAAAAGATCTGTCCATCATAGCGCTCGTGGGAGAGAATATGAAAAATCACCCCGGTATCAGCGGCAGAATGTTTGGTGCCCTGGGTCGAAACGGAGTGAATGTAAGAGCAATTGCGCAGGGTTCATCTGAAAGAAATATATCCGCTGTCTTGGCTACTGCGGAAATCAAAGAAGCACTGAATATTCTTCACGAAGAATTTTTTGAAACTGCATATAAACAGGTCAATCTTTTTGTAACAGGTACGGGAAATGTGGGAAGTAAATTGTTGGATCAGATAAAACAACAACAGAAGTACCTGGCGGAACATCGCCGGTTACAGATCCGGGTGATTGGTCTTGCCAACAGCAGAAAAATGCTGTTCAGTAAAGAAGGAATACAACTGAGCAACTGGAAAGAGCAGTTGGATAAAGGCGAAAAAGCAGATATCAATCAGTTCGCTGATCAGGTCATTCAACGCAATCTGCGTAATACGGTGTTCGTGGATATAACCGCGAGCAGTGATGTGGCAGGAATTTATGATAAGCTGTTACGCAAATCGATGACCATCGTTGCATGTAATAAAATTGCAGCATCTTCTGCTTACCCGGAATACAGAAAATTAAAAGATCTCGCAAGAGAATTCAATTGCAGGTTCCTTTTTGAAACAAATGTTGGTGCCGGACTACCGGTGATCGGTACACTAAACGATCTTATATCCAGTGGTGATCAGATCAACAGGATTGAAGCCGTGCTTTCAGGAACCCTGAATTTTGTGTTCAACAATTACGATGCAACTGTCCCATTTTCAGACATCGTAAAAAGAGCACAGGAGGAAGGTTATACTGAGCCGGATCCACGACTTGATTTAAGCGGGACCGATGTGATGCGCAAGATCATGATCCTCGCACGCGAAGCTGGTGAAAAACTCGAGATGGAAGATATCACCTGCCGTGCATTTCTTCCCGAATCCTGTATGCAGGGTTCAGTAGATGATTTCTATAAGGAAATGAAAAAGCAGGAAGACCATTTTAAATCTATTTACGAAGCAGCAAAAGCAGCAGGAAGTAAACTGAAATTTGTTGCATCTTTTAATCGTGGAAAGGCGGAAGTCGGACTACAGCATATTTCCCCGCAACATGATCTGTTCCATCTTTATGGCAAGGATAACATCGTTCTATTTTATACTGAACGCTATCCCGAACAACCGATGGTCATCAAAGGTGCTGGTGCAGGCGCCGATGTAACGGCGAGCGGGGTTTTTGCTGATGTGATGAGAGCTGCGAACTAAGGCCGGACGCCGGGCTGCGAAGTACGAATGGGTTAAATGTTATACGTTTAACGTTAAACGTTAGCTTCGACAATGGCGAAAGCATTTACAATAGCAGAGTCCAGACTGTGGGTGAAAGACGATGAATGAACAACGAAAAACGAAGAACGAACAACGAAGAACAATGAAATCAAAAAATACCATCACCATCGCTGCGCCCGCGACAGTAGCCAACCTGGTTTGTGGATTTGACATTCTCGGTATGGCTTTGAATGAACCGGCTGATATCATGAAGATAACAGTAAGTGATAAACCGGGCCTGAAGATCACCCATACTGATGACTATGGACTTTCTACTGTGCCGGAGAAAAATGTTGCCGGCGTTTCATTGCTCGCAATGATGGAAGAACTTCCTGCAGGTACTGGCTTTGAACTTGAGATCTGTAAGAATATTATGCCCGGTAGCGGTCTTGGTTCAAGTGCTGCCAGCGCTGCGGGTGCAGTGGCCGCTGCTAATCTTTTACTGGAAAAACCGTTCAGCGAATCTGATCTTGTCAGGTTTGCCATGAACGGAGAAAAACTCGCCAGCGGGGTTAAACATGCAGATAATATTGCACCCTGCATTTCCGGAGGTATCACACTGATACGTTCTATTCATCCCTTGGATATTATCAGTCTTCCCGCTCCGCCCCTATACGTTACTGTTGTACACCCTCAAATTGAAGTAAAAACTTCTGATGCGCGTCAAATTCTTAGAAAGGAAGTTCCTTTGAAAAATGCCATCAGGCAATGGGGAAATATTGCCGGGCTTGTTGCAGGTTTTATGCAATCGGATTATGATCTGATCGGAAGATCGCTTGAAGATGTGATCATCGAACCGGTGAGAAGTATTCTTATTCCGGGTTTCGATGATGTTAAGAAACGCTGCAAGGAAGCTGGTGCACTCGGTGGTGGTATATCAGGAAGCGGACCGTCAATTTTTATGCTGAACAAAGAAGAAAAAACAGCACTTGAAGTAAGATCGATCATGGAAGATATCTATAATACACTCGGGATCGAAACACGTATCTATGTCACTACCATGAATCAGAAGGGCGTGAAAATCATCAATGATTAAAATCTTCAAAGACAAAAAAAGAGATGCAATATTATAGCCTGAATCATAATGCCCCGGATGTCGATTTCAAGACTGCCACGCTCTACGGGCAGGCGCCAGACAAAGGACTTTATTTTCCTAAATACATCCCTCGCTTTTCCGAAAAATTTCTTCAGAATCTCAGTACGCTGTCTTCTGAAGAAATTGGTGTTGAAGTAATCAGGCCCTATATTGAAAATGAAATTCCGGAAGCAGATCTGAAAAGAATTGTCTCTGAGACTTTGAATTTTCCGATTCCGCTGGTGCCTGTTAATGATAACATCTGGTCGCTGGAACTATACCATGGACCTACACTCGCCTTCAAAGATATCGGCGCAAGATTCATGAGTCGCTGCCTTGGTTATTTTGCAAAACAGATTGAAAAAAGAATCGTCGTACTTGTCGCAACAAGCGGTGATACCGGTGGCGCAGTTGCTCATGGTTTCTATGATGTTCCGGGAATTGATGTTGTCATTCTTTATCCATCAGGAAAAGTAAGTCCTGTCCAGGAAAAACAATTAACTACGCTTGGAAAAAATATTCACGCACTCGAAGTGAAAGGAAACTTTGATGATTGTCAGCGCATGGTGAAACAGGCATTTACTGATAAAGAACTTACTGAAAATATTTTTCTTACTTCTGCGAATTCGATTAATGTTGCCCGCTGGTTACCGCAACAGTTTTATTATTTACTGGCTTTGAAACAATGGAACCAGGCACAGCCACCGGTCATTTCTGTTCCCAGCGGAAATTTTGGGAATATCTGTGCGGGGCTTCTTGCAAATGCATCCGGTATGCCAGTCGATCATTTTGTTGCCGCTGTGAATATGAATGATGTTGTTCCCCGGTATTTTGAAACGAAGCGCTACGAACCACTTCCTGCAAAAGCAACATTATCCAACGCGATGGATGTTGGTGACCCGAGTAACTTCATTCGTGTAAGAGAAATTTTCCACGATTCTTTTCCCGGCCTGAGTGAGAAAATGAGTTCAGAAAAATTCACTGATCAGCAGACAGAAGCCGCAATTGAAAAAGTATACCAGGCCTTTCATTATACATTGGATCCTCATGGAGCCGTGGCATTTCTGGGTCTTGATTCCTATCTCAAAAAACACCCAGGGAAGAAGGGCTTCATTCTCGAGACAGCCCATCCCGTGAAATTTCCGGAAAGCGTAGAAAGAATCACAGGCACAAAAATTCCGATACCGGAACATGTACAACCGATCATGTCGGCACAGAAGAAATCCATTTTAATCGATCCTGATTATGTTCAGCTAAAACAAAGCTTATCCAGCTTATTTTGACAGCTGCTTGATTTCTGATGAATGGTTTTCACTAATTTGAAAAATGAAAACGATTGTATTGCTGGTTTCCTTACTGATACTCCAAAAATTATCAGGGCAGGAAAACCTGTACTCACCGGATCGTACGATACGTGTGTCATTTAAAGTGGATTCGGTAATAAGGTTTGCGGTTGATGTCGATGGAAAAGAATTGATAGCGCCATCTGCAGTTGCTTTACAAATTGACGGGAAAGTGTACCCGAAAAATGTAATCAGCAATATCAAAAGAAATTCCGTTAAGCAGGACATCATAAATCCAATACCAGAACGACGTAAAATAATTATTGATCATTACAATTCCATCAGCTTTAAAATTAATCCGGTTTCAGGGTTGGAGTTCAGAGCGTATAATGATGGAATATCATACAGATGGGTTACCTTTTTTAAAGACAGTATCCGGATCAAAGATGAATTTTTCGAATTGGATCTCTCCGATTCAAAAGTTCCTATCATTTTTCAAGAGACCGAAGTAAGGGCGGGAGTCGACAAGTTTCACACCTCATTTGAAGACATCTATCAAAGAAAACCAGTCGATAGTATCAGTAAAGAAAGTTTTCTATATACGCCTTATCTTGTATCTCCGGATTCGGGCCCTAAAATATTAGTGACGGAATCTGATCTTGAAGACTACCCGGGTATTTTTTTCCATGGCAGCCACAACCAAATTCTGCATGCTGATTTTGCAGGATACCCGAACTCAGAAAAAGTTAACGAAGGAGAATTTCCCCAGGCCGTTGTTACGGGTAGAGAAAATTTTATTGCAGAAACAAAAGGCTCCAGAACATTCCCCTGGCGCGTAATGATTATTGCACGAAAAGATACAGTTCTCGCTTCCAGCGATATGGTTTATCGATTGGCATCACCTTCACGCGTACCTGACGTGTCATGGATTCATCCAGGCCAGGGAACGGATGAATGGATCATTGGCATTAGCTTGTTCAATGTTCCATTCAAAGCAGGTATCAATACGGCGACCTATAAGTACTATATCGACTTTGCAAAAAAATTCGGACTGGAAAGAATAATGCTGGATGCAGGATGGTCGGATACGAAGGATCTTTTCAATATCAACCCAGGCCTGAACATGGATGAACTTGCTGCTTACGCAAAACAGCAGGGAATAAAATTAAGCATGTGGACCCTGGCGTTGACGCTTGACAGACAGCTTGATTCTGCATTGGAACAATTTAGTCGCTGGGGCGTGGATTTTATTATGACCGATTTTATGGACAGGGACGACCAGAAAATGGTACAATTTTATCATCGGGTAGCAAAGGCTTGCGCGGATAAAAAAATTATGGTGATGTTTCATGGTGCATTTAAAACAGCAGGTTTTAACCGGACATGGCCAAATGCGGTTACCCGTGAAGGTGTCCTGGGTTCGGAATATAATATCTGGAGTGAGAAACCCACTCCGGATCATAATGTGACGCTGCCTTTTATCAGGATGGCCGCCGGGCCGATGGACTATGAACCAGGGCTGCTGGACAATGCCACAAAGCAGACTTTCAGACCCATATCCGGGAAGGTAATGTCGCAAGGCACCCGATGCCATCAGTTGGCAATGTTTTTGGTTTATGAAAGTGTGATCCAGATTTTCTCAGGAAACCCTTCACAGGGATTGATGGAGCCGGAATTTATGGAATTGCTTGGAAGCATACCAACCAGCTGGGATGAAACGATTGTGCTGGATGGGTCCGTGAGTAAGTATATTGTGACTGCAAGGAAAAATGGCAACGAATGGTTTCTCGGGGCAATGTCCGGATGGGAAGCGCCACCGCTTAAAAAGTATCCTTTGAATTTTTTAGAAGAAGGCGAATATGAAGTAACGATTTGCCAGGATGGAATAAATGCAAATCAAAACGCCATGGATTATACCATGCTGAAAAAAAGGGTAAGAAGAACCGATATGTTAGAAATTGAAATGAAAAACGGCGGTGGATTTCTGGCGAGATTCAGAAAATCAGGAAACTAATTTTTGAAATAAAAAAAGACATTAATCAATGAATAAAGTACAGATCATTATTGCAGCAACTGTTTTGTTCATGACTTCATGTGCAGGAAATAAAGAGAAAGATCCCGAAGTAGCGGATACAAACATTGCAAAAGAGACAACCATTCACTGTTATCAGAAAATCACAGGAAACGATACGATGCTGCTCACAATCAATAAAACCGGGCAAAAAGTTACAGGCACACTGATGTATGATTTTTATGAAAAAGACCGTAGTGAAGGCATGTTTGTGGGTAAACTTTATGGCGATACAATGATAGCGGAATACACCTATAAATCAGAAGGAAAAGAATCCGCCAGGGATATTGCATTTTTATTGAAAGAAGTAGATGTTTTAGAAGGATATGGGGTAGCGGAAGAGAAAAACGGGATATTTAAATTTACCGATAGGACAAAAATTGATTTTAGCGACTCGCTGATTTATAAAAACATTCCGTGTCCGCCACAGAAGTAGTTTTGGTGATTAGCGTCTTACATCCGAACATTCGAGGTTAGGCAAATTAACAAAAGCTATGCCTTTTCAGGAATTTATCAATTGTTGATATCATTCCTTTCTTAATTTATCTGATTCATCATTTTCCTGAAAACATAATTCTCCATTTTTATACAGAATTAAGTCAGTGAACGATCCCATATCAGCATATACACCAGGAACTTTTTTAACCGTCAGTTCCTGACTTGTGTGATTTAATTCCAAAATAGTTTCTTCAAAAAACTTTGACCATTTCTGTTCATTCACACTTAATAATATCTTTTGGATTTCGATCAAATATATTTGAATGCCAATTACTCAATTTTGACTTCAAAATATAAAGCTAAAAAACTGAAAAAAATTCCATCCATATTAATCCTGTCATTCCTGATTAATTTGGGCTCAACTCTTCACTCAGTTGCGCAAATAAAAGAAAAATCAGTTTTGGTTTTATTTGAAAACAAAGGCCACCACAAACCATTCACTGATCGTGCCGTACCCTGGCTTCAGCAACTGGCAAAAGATAGTTTATGGCAAATGACATTCATCACTGATGTCAACAAACTGAACAGTAATTATCTAAAAGATTTTCAACTTATCCTTCAACTGGATTATGTTCCCTACGGATGGAGCGATTCAGCAAAAGCTGCTTTCCGCAATTACATTGAAACAGGTTCTGGTGGTTGGATAGGCCTTCATCATGCCGGTTTACTCGGTGATTTTGACGGCTTTAAAATGTGGCCATGGTTTGCCGATTTTCTCGGCGGTATACAATACAGAAATTATATTCCGGGTTTTGCAGCAGGCACCGTCAATAACGAAAATAACACTCATCCGGTGATGAAAGGGCTGCCGGATACTTTTACTATTCATAAAGAAGAATGGTATACATGGGATCAGTCGCCACGATTCAGGGTACAGATACTGGCTTCGGTTGATGAACATTCGTACCGCCCGGACAGTGAAATAAAAATGGGCGACCATCCGGTGATTTGGACTAACGGTGACGCAAAATCGAAAAACGTGTACATCTTCATGGGTCACGATCCGGCATTGTTCGACAATCCGAATTTTGTGCGAATACTCATGAACGCTATCTGCTGGGCAATCAGTAACTCATAGCACAGATCAATACTTATTTCGCTGCTCAAAGGGGTGTTAATGTTTTTTAAATCTTCATGAGTGGTGAGGCAATAGAAAATGATTTCGATATGTTAGCAGTACCGATAAGTACTGCTCATGAAACCAGCGACCGCAAACACCCCACTGCTGTTATTATTCTTTGCCATGCTTGGAGCATGTAATACATCGCAGCTGCCTGGACATACTGGTTTGAAAGAGTTTGAAGAATATGATCAGGATC
Organism: Pollutibacter soli; assembly: GCA_029269725.1. GTDB lineage: Bacteria > Bacteroidota > Bacteroidia > Chitinophagales > Chitinophagaceae > Pollutibacter > Pollutibacter soli. The sequence continues at coordinate 292,419 of JARJHS010000003.1, forward strand.
GCTTATTCGATACTACCAGTAAAGAACTGGGGCAAAAATTTCGTCCCGTAAAATTTGAAATATACTACCCTTCCTTTTGTTCAACACCGGACAGTTCTGTCACCTTCGGCGATTTTCTTGATATGTACGATCGGCGATTCAATTTCAATCGCTCAAGAGATTCAAGCAGAAAATCGAGCTTCGATTTTGCGCGCATAATTGGTGAAGCTCTGAAAATTGACGCACCTGAAAAGCTGCTCAATGTTGCTACCGGCATTTACAAAGATCTTCCTCTACCCCAAAAAAAATATCCGCTGATCATTTATGCTGCAGGCATGAATGGAGGAAGCTGGGAAAACAGTATACTGTTTGATAGCCTTGCAAAAGCAGGATATGTAGTGGCAGCGGTATATTCCGTTGGTAAATATCCCGGCTACATGACCGATCCCGTCGATCTCGATGAGCAGGTCAGAGATATCATGTTCGTGAAACGAAAAATGAAATCGATGCCATTCATCGATCACAGTAAAATTGGTTTGCTCAGCTGGAGTATGGGTGGAAGTGCCGCTACAAAAGCAGCAATGCTTTCCAATGATTTTAAATGCCTGTTATCATTCGACGGAACGGAGATTCATTATTACGGAAGAGACAGCAGCTGGGACAGACAATTCGATGAAATAAAAACAATACCACCCTTTATTCCAGAGCGCATATCGATTCCATACATGTACCTGTCCAGCTCCAGAAACTGGAAAAATGATTCTGTATATATTTTCCCTCAACACATTCATTCCGAAGAGAAATTTTATCTCGAGATGAAAGGCGCTGAGCACGAAAGCTTTTCCTCACTTTTTCCAATCGCAAAAGCGGCTCAGCCCGGAGTAGTTATCAATGATTCAAATCATCACGAACGCGTACCTGCTCTTACCCGCACTTTTTTTAACCAGTACCTGCTCAACAGGAAAGACGTTTCAACACGAGACACCATTTCAAAAATGACTTCCACGGAGCCTGGTCTTTTCTCAATTGAATATCCAGCACAGAAATATTCTGAAAAATAAGACGGCTATCGTTCAACGGTTTGAACAGCAGGGAATAATCATCTATCTTCCTTGTTCGCGAATAACTCAATTATGTCCGGACAAAGAACAGCAAATATCATTCTGGCCGTATTTATCATCGCAAAATTTTTGTTGCAGACAATAGTCGTTGATCCGGCTTATGAATTGCAGAGAGATGAATACCTGCATCTCGACCAGGCTAATCATCTGGCATGGGGTTTTCTTTCCGTTCCACCATTTACATCGTGGATTGCGTGGATGATCAAAATGCTGGGCAATACATTGTTCTGGATCAGGTTCTTTCCCGCCCTTTTCGGTGCTATGACTCTTTATTTTGTGTGGAAAGCGGTTGAACATCTCGGCGGTTCTTTGTTTGCATGTATTCTCGCTGCTTCTGGTTTGCTGTTTTCCGTGCTCTTACGATTGAATATTCTTTTTCAGCCCAATGCCGCTGATGTACTTTTCTGGACCATGTCCTTTTATTTCCTGATCAGGTATATCGGTACAAGGCAAAACAGGTTTCTCTATTTTATGGCGATCAGTTTTGCATTCGGCATGCTGAACAAATACAATATAATTTTCTGGGCCGTTGGTTTGTTGCCTGCGATCCTGGTTACATCGCAACGTAGGATTCTTGCGAATAAACATTTCTGGTTTGCTGCGATTGTTGCATTGATTATTTTCCTTCCAAACCTGCTCTGGCAGTACAATAATGGTTTTCCGGTAATTCATCATATGCAGGAGTTGAAAGAACGCCAGCTGGTGAATGTAACATTGAAAGGTTTCCTTGGGGATCAGCTGTTGTTCTTTTTTGGATCCTTCTTTATATGGATGGCTGCAATACCTGCTTTTATATGCTATCCGCCATTCCGAAAGTACAGAGTGATCGGATGGAGTTTTCTTTTTATTATCCTGCTGTTCATCTACCTGAAAGCAAAATCATACTATGCCATTGGATTGTACCCGATATATTTTGCCTTCGGAAGCATTTATCTTGATCAGCTTACAAAAGGAAAATACCTGCGCTTTGCGAAATTCCTTTTACCGGTTATTCCATTACTTCTGTTAATCCCGATGTTCAACCTCGTTTTTCCCTTATTAAGTCCGAAAGAAATAATGGCTAAAAAAGAAAAGTTTGCAAAGTTCGGCTTGCTCCGATGGGAAGATGGAAAGGATCACAACCTGCCGCAGGATTTTGCTGATATGAGAGGCTGGAAGGAAATGGCGCATCTTGTTGACAGTGCCTATGCATTGATTCCTGAAAATGAAAGACAATATGCGATTGTACTTACCAATAACTATGGGCAGGCAGGTGCAATAAATTATTATTCCAGATTCAAAAATATCGGTGCTGTAAGTTTCAATGCTGATTATAAAACCTGGTTCCCATGGTCAACAAAAGTGAAACATGGCATTCGGGTAAAAACCGATGAGCCAGGTGAAGATCCGAACGACACCGAAGAAAAATCACTCTTCAGTAATTACTACCTGATCGGGTATGTGAAGGATTCGTCTGCGAGAGAGTTTAATACTAAAGTAATCCTGCTGATGAATGCCAATACAGATATCAATAAAGTACTTGAAGCAGAAGCGAAGGAAGATTAGTTGTTAGTTATTAGTTGGAACAGGCGTTTATCTTAGTTGTCAGTATCCTCGGTAACTATTTTATCTTCAACCGCCCAGAATTTTTATTGCCTATTGTCTATTGCCTTCCTGTTTTTGTATTAGTATTCTGTATTCTCTTTTTTCCCCGCATCAGGTGAGCATGTGTGATAGTTGAACAGGTAATTTCATTTATCAGTAAGTCGATCTTTCTGAAAATCAAGGTTCAACGTTAAACCTTAAACTTTAAACCTTAAACTTTCTATCGTATATTTAAAAAAAGAGGTCGTGCATTTCAATGCATCTAACTACAGAAAATATACTTCTTGTCGGATCTATTCTGCTTATACTGAGCATATTTGCCGGTAAAACTTCGCCGCGCCTTGGCGTGCCCACTCTTATACTTTTTCTGATCATTGGCATGCTGGCCGGATCTGAGGGAATCGGTGGAATTGCGTTTGACAATCCTAAACTGACGAAGTTCGTAGGCATTGTCGCTTTAAATTTTATTCTTTTCTCCGGAGGACTTGAAACAACATACGCATCAATAAGGCCAATACTCTGGCAAGGCATTGCATTGTCGACACTAGGTGTATTGATCACCGCGATAAGCATTGGCTTATTTGTTTCCGTTGTTGCAGGATTCAGTTTGTATGAAGGATTATTGCTTGGAGCGATCGTATCCTCGACAGATGCCGCTGCTGTGTTTTCAATTCTGCGTTCAAAAAACATAGGGTTAAAAAACAACCTGCGACCATTGCTTGAACTGGAAAGCGGAAGTAACGATCCGATGGCCTATTTTCTAACGATTGCGATCATCGGACTTATTGAGAATCCTGATCGTACACTTATCAGTGTAATACCACAGTTTTTCGGTTCCCTATTTATCGGGACTGCCTCAGGATTGATATTTGGATTTTTGAGTAAACAGGCCATCAATCGCATCCGGCTTGATTTTGAAGGATTGTATCCTGTGCTGCTGATCGGGTTACAATTTGCGACATTTTCCGCAACGGATGCGGTACATGGCAATGGATTCCTTGCTGTATACATCTGTGCATTATACCTTGGCAACCAGGAATTGATTCATAAAAAAACGTTGATCAAAGCTTTTGATGGTTTTGCCTGGCTGATGCAGATAGTTTTGTTCCTTACACTTGGTCTACTGGTTTATCCAAGTAAGATTGTAGCTGTTGTGGGTATCGGCTTGCTTTGTTCTGCCTTCCTGATATTTTTTGCCCGGCCAGTCAGCGTATTCATCTCACTGATGTTTTTTAAAATGAAAAACAGGAGCCGATGGTTTGTCAGCTGGGTTGGTTTGCGTGGTGCAGTGCCTATTGTATTTGCTACCTATCCCCTGCTGGAAGGAATTGAAAAAGCAGAACTCATCTTCAATATCGTATTTTTCATTTCGGTCACATCAGTGCTGATACAGGGCACAACTTTGACGATGGTGGCGAGATGGCTTCATGTCATTGTACCTGATAAAGCAAAACAAAAATCGCCGCTGGATATTGAACTATCAGACTCGATTAAATCCCTGCTGGTGGAAATGATATTACCCCCCGGAAATCCTGCTGCTGGTCAAAGAATTCTTGATCTCGCATTTCCAAAGTCGACGATGATCGCATTGATACAACGGGACGGCAAATACATTACACCGAAAGGTTCTACAGTACTCGAGGCAAATGATAAGTTGCTTGTACTTTCAGACAACCGAGAGCACCTGGAAGAAGTTTATCATATTCTTGCACTTGACAGAGAAATTGGATGAGCCAGCAAAGGAAATTTGAAATAAAAATTAAAGTCACTGATGCTGATATCGATCAGCTCAAACATGCGAACAATGTTGTTTACCTGCGTTGGGCGCAGGATGCAGCTGCCGCACATTGGAACGTGCTATCAGGCACGGACATACGAAAAGCCAATGCATGGGTCGTTTTGAGGCATGAGATCGATTACAAATATCCTGCATTATTGAACGAGGAACTCACACTTCTCACATGGGTTGGTGAAACCGCAGGAGTGAAATCAGTCAGGCATGTTGAGATTTACAATAGCCAGGGACAACTTTCTGCAGCGGTAAAAACGACCTGGTGCCTGATCGATCCGGTAACGATGAAGCCTAAGCGAATTTCGCGAGAGATGGAGGAAGTGTTATTTCAGGCAGGAGTAAGGAGTAAGGAGGCAGGAGATGCAGCGGATGGTGAGTAGTGACAAACGGTTATTTAGTGAACTTTTTCTATTCCAGGACTTCCGGCCTTCTTTCTCTGGAATGTTGGCCGCGCGGTTATACTGTAGTTTGAATTCCCTAGAAAATAATTTCCGAAACAAAACAATTTCTTTATAGTTCGCATTTACAGCCGCACCGCAGGGCTTGTGACTATTTTCTATTTACCAAATCTCCTGCCTCTCCTCTCCCTGCTCGTCTGCCGCTTTGCACTTAAAAAAAATGGCCACCCTTCTACAGGATGGCCAGTGATATTTCGCTTTACAGCTTTATTAATTCTCAAACTTCAGATCGAGACCGAGACCTCTCAACTCATGTACAAGTACATTGAAAGATTCAGGTATGCCTGCGCGAGGTACATTGTCACCTTTAACAATAGACTCGTAAGTCTTCGCTCTTCCGATGATGTCATCAGATTTAAGCGTGAGCAACTCCTGGAGAATGTTTGATGCACCATAAGCCTCGAGTGCCCAAACTTCCATTTCACCAAAACGCTGACCTCCGAACTGCGCCTTACCACCCAATGGCTGTTGTGTGATGAGACTGTATGGTCCGATAGAACGTGCGTGCATTTTATCGTCCACCATGTGGTGCAGTTTCAGCATGTAGATGATACCTACGGTTGCTTTCTGGTGGAAACGTTCTCCGGTTTCTCCGTCATGCAGATAAGTATGACCAAATGCCGGCAGACCTGCTTTGTTAATCAACTCCTGGATCTCATCTACAGAAGCACCATCGAAGATCGGAGTTGAAAAACGGATACCCAATTTCTCACCGGCCCAGCCAAGAATAGTTTCATAGATCTGTCCAAGGTTCATACGACTAGGTACACCCAATGGATTCAGAACGATATCTACAGGAGTTCCATCTTCCAGGAACGGCATATCCTCTGCACGTACGATCTTCGCAACGATACCCTTGTTACCGTGACGACCCGCCATTTTATCACCCACTTTCAACTTACGTTTTACTGCGAGATAAACTTTTGCAAGTTTCAATACCCCTGCAGGTAATTCGTCACCGATAGAGATGTTGAATTTCTCTCTCTTATAGCGACCGAGTTCCTCGTTGTATTTGATATTGTAGTTGTGCAAAAGAGTATTGATGGCGTCATCAGTTTTTGCATCACCCGTCCAACCCAGCGGGTTAACGTTCTGGTAATCGATGCCAGTCAGGTTTTTCGCTGAGAATTTCGCACCTTTTCCGATCAGTACTTCACCGAAGTTATTGGATACGCCTGAAGAACTTTTTGTACCTACCAACACCTGCAGCTTACTGATCAACAGTTCCAGCAGATCCTTTTCATTCTGTTCGTGTATTTTCTCCAGTTTTTCGATGGAAGCTTTCTCCCGCACTTTCGCGTTCTTATCTTTTTTCGCGCGCTGGAAAAGTTTCTTACCAATCACCACACCTTCAGTTCCGCTTGGAGCTTTCAAAGAAGCATCTTTCGCATCACCAGCTTTATCACCGAAGATTGCACGAAGAAGTTTTTCTTCCGGCGTAGGATCGCTTTCACCTTTTGGTGTGATCTTACCAATCAGGATGTCACCCTCTTTTACAATCGCACCGATGCGGATGATACCATGCTGATCCAGGTCTTTTGTCGCTTCTTCAGAAACGTTTGGAATATCCGGCGTCAGTTCTTCTTCACCCAGTTTTGTATCGCGTACTTCAAGTTCAAATTCTGAAATGTGAACTGAAGTGAACAAATCCTCTCTTACCACTTTTTCGTTGATTACGATCGCATCCTCGAAGTTGTAACCCTTCCATGGCATGAATGCTACTTTCAGGTTTCTTCCGAGAGCAAGCTCACCATTTTTTACAGCATAACCTTCAGTCAGGAAGTCTCCGTTTTTCACACGTTGTCCTTTCCTTACAGCAGGTTTCAGTGTGATACTGGTTTCCTGGTTGGTTTTGATGAATTTGGTGAGTTTATATACCATCAGATCATCTTCAAAGCTCACGAGTTTCTGTGCTTCATCACGCTCATAACGAACATGAATTTCATTTGCATCTACAAACTCAACAACACCTTCTCCATCTGCGTGGATCTGGATCCTTGCATCACGCGCAGCTTTTCCTTCCAGTCCGGTACCCACGATCGGAGCATCCGGCAGAATCAAAGGAACCGCCTGGCGTTGCATGTTTGATCCCATCAGCGCACGGTTGGCATCATCATGCTCAAGGAATGGAATCAATGAAGCACTCAGACCTACGATCTGGTTCGGCGCAACGTCCATGTACTCTACTTCACCTGGTTCGAGGATCGGGAAGTCGCCGGTTTGTCTTGCCTTGATTTTATCTTCAACGAACTGACCGTTATCATCCAAAGGAATATTCGCCTGCGCAATTTTCGCAGTATCCTCTTCTTCAGCACTCAGGTAATTCAGTTCTTTCGTATCTACTTTACCGTTATCAACTTTCCTGTACGGAGTTTCAATGAAACCCATTTCATTGATCTTCGCGTGAACGCAAAGTGTAGAGATCAGACCGATGTTCGGTCCTTCCGGTGTTTCAATGGTACAAAGACGACCATAGTGTGAATAGTGTACGTCACGAACCTCAAAGCCCGCACGCTCACGACTTAAACCACCAGGTCCGAGAGCTGAAATACGACGTTTGTGTGTGATCTCACTCAGCGGGTTCGTCTGATCCAGGAACTGGCTCAGCTGAGAAGTACCAAAGAATGAGTTGATCACCGAAGAAAGCGTACGCGCGTTAATCAGGTCAACAGGTGTGAACACCTCGTTATCCCTTACGTTCATACGTTCGCGAATGGTACGTGCCATACGTGCAAGACCAACACCAAACTGAGCATACAACTGCTCGCCCACTGTACGTACACGACGGTTGCTCAGGTGATCGATATCATCAATTTCCGCTTTACCATTGGTCAGACGAACGAGATATTTAATGATCTCGATGATATCTTCTTTGGTCAGGGTCTTCTGATCCAGTTTATAGTTCAGGTTCAGCTTACGGTTGATTTTGTAACGGCCAACTTCACCCAGGTCATAACGTTTATCGCTGAAGAACAATTTGTCGATGATACCACGTGCAGTCTCATTATCCGGAGCATCAGCACCACGCAACTGGCGATAGATATGCTGAACAGCTTCCAGCTCAGAGTTTGCAGTATCCTTGTTCAATGTGTTGTAGATGATCGCGTAATCACCACTCATTTCTTCTTTCTGAATGAACACACTCTTCACATCCATATCAGCAATCATTTCGATTGCCCCTTCATCAAGGATGGTATCGCGCTCAAGAACAACTTCGTTTCTTTCGATACTTACAACTTCACCAGAATCTTCATCCACGAAATCTTCCACCCATGTTCTCAATACACGGGCAGCGAGTCTTTTACCCACATGAGCCTGTAATGCTTTTCTGTCCACTTTCACCTCATCAGCCATACCGAACAGCTCAAGGATATCCTTATCTGTTTCGTAGCCGATAGAACGCAATAAAGTCGTTACGGGGAACTTTTTCTTACGATCGATATAAGCATACATTACGTTGTTGATATCGGTCGCAAACTCCATCCAGGCGCCTTTGAAAGGTATCACCCTCGCAGAGTAGATTTTTGTTCCGTTCGGGTGAAGAGACTGGCCGAAAAATACGCCAGGTGAACGATGTAGCTGTGAAACCACAACGCGCTCAGCACCGTTGATAACAAAAGTACCACGGGGAGTCATGTAAGGAATGTTTCCGAGGAACACATCCTGAACGATGGTCTGGAAATCCACGTGCTCTTCGTCGTTACAGCTCAAACGCAGCTTTGCTTTCAGCGGAACGGCGTAAGTAAGACCACGTTCCATACATTCTTCAATGGTATAACGCGGCGGGTCAATGAAATAATCCAGGAACTCAAGAACGAATATGTTCCTGGTATCCGTGATTGGAAAATTCTCCTTGAACACTTTAAACAAACCCTCATTATTACGTTTGTCAGGAGTTGTTTCCAGCTGGAAATAATCTTTGAAAGACTGAATCTGGATTTCTAACAGGTCAGGTGTTGCAGCAAGGTGCTTCACTTTACCAAAATTCATCCGTTCAGCAGGAGCCACTTTTGTTGAAGACATAGTGAAAAGCGCTTTTTTATTGTTGTACAGACGGCAATACAATCAGACCTCTATTCTGAAAAAAATAGAAGGCAGATGATTTTCAATCATTTATGATTGTAATGGAACGTCAAAATTTATTAGGCCTAAATTAAAGGAACGCAAAGGTAATGATTACAGGGCATTCTGAAAAGATTTTTTCCCTGACCGAAAAGAGTTTTAACCCTTTGCCATGACGCCAGAAAATACCCGTTTTCGGCCGATTCAGGGACTATTCTTGTTCCTTTGGCCTCCGGGTTCAGGGATGCTGAAAAAGCTGTTCGAATCCCGAACGTTTACGATCACGGTCGTTCTCAGTCATATCAATCTCCCACCGAACCTTCTTCAGCATGGATTTCAATTCTTCGTATCTGAACACCTTCCACGGAATATACCCGGATGCGATTGTAGCAGAAAACTCCGGATCTTTTTGCCAGTCGCCATTGGCCAGCGGCTGAATCAACTTCAGGTAGGGTTTATAATCTGTAGCGAGACTTCTGCGGACCTTATTGACACCCGGAATTTCAATTTCAACTTCTGCGTTGATGGGCATTTTGAAAGATGCTTTGCCTGATTTGATTGGGCTCTGCCCGATTTTTCGCCCGAGTTGAATGATGTTCAAAATCCCATTGGAAGTACTGTGAATTCCGGTGAGACTTAATTCGACCTGCGATATCATTGCCCGGGGTTGTACATCGTCCTTCTTCATGAAATAAAATGGAGAAGTGATGCATACATCTCTATCGGAAGATTCTGCGATGCGTTTATTATCATACCACCCTGTTACTTCCAGGTTTGAAGGATCCTTCCATGCTTTCTGCCCATATGCTTTTATCACATACCAGCTTCGCTCCTTTTCGCTAATTGTTATTTGAGTATTGAATACACGTTCTTTTTTACCCCGCAGATCCCATTGCTTCCAGATTTTACCATTTCTGAATACCAGCAGGTAAGAAAGAAAATCATCGGCATTATTTGAAGCATATGCGGTGATATTCAGCTTATGATTTTTTCCATCCGGCTCAATGATATCACCATATTGAAATGCGCTATCGATGTCGGCAAGTATTATTGGTCCGGTCGTTACAAAAGTTCTCCCCTTTTTTGTGGCCTCAACTACAGATGTTATCAATTCCTTCGTTGAATCCGTTTTAAAAAAAGTCCGCATCATGCCAAAGGGATATTTGAAACCGGGTAAATAACCACCGTCCAGTTCTGAAAATGCCGGCATACAATATCCAAGATTTAATATCTGAAACCAGAGATTCTGATAGGAGTAATGATCTTTAAAATCACCCATTATCACAAGCCCATCAGCAGGTGTACCGGAAAGTAAACTGAAAGAAAGACTTGCAATCGCGTTGGTCGTATACTTTACAGATCGTTCGCGTTCCTGCATCCACCATCGGGTGGGATGCGCGATGATTGCCACTGCCCTCTGACTTGCTGAAAAACGCGGAACAAATTCAATGTCGGAATATCGATCGAAATTCAATGTATCAAAAGTCCAGTGCGTTGCATCCGGGGACTGATAATAACTTTTTTCGTAGGCAGAATCCAGGAGTTCACCGAAATATCCTTTTGTTGATTCGAGGCCAATCCACCAATAATGGCCAGTACGGTATTTCGGCATTTCAGCGCCGTAGTAAAGAGTGAAATTCTTATCGTTTACAAAAGCATAATCTTTTTTCCAACTGTCGTCTGTTGCTCCGGCCCAACCTTGTGCGGCGCAGATGAAATCAACACCTTGCGCTCTGCATATTTTTCTCACACCCGCAATCATCGCGCTGTCGGGATGAAGCTCAGTATACAGATGCGCATGTGCTTCGCCGTTAACCCAACCCATTTTTTTAAGATTGACCCATGGCTTTAGCTGTATAGTAACAGCAGTAAACCTCCCTTGCGTTACGACAACAGTCTGCTCTGCAGATTCGTAATCGATACCATGGAAAATCTTCACCTTATATTTCCCGGGACCAAGACCTCGTTTGATTGAACCATTTTCATCCGTAAATACTCCCGGAAGAAATTTGTAATAGGTCGATTGCAAGGAGTCCTGCTCGTTATAAATTTCGATCCTGGCAGGAAGCGAAGCACCCGTATTTAAATCCATTACCTGCACCTTGATGCCTTGCGGAAGTGAATCATTGAGAACCGCATTTGAATTTTTCTGCGTATAGCATGATCCGGCAATAAATAAACAGACGATTAAAATGGAAATTGAACGGCGCATATCCTGGTCCATATAGTTACCGGAATTTATTCAAAGTTTGTTCCACAGGAACGACCCGGACAAAAAACCTTCGAGGTTTAAGCCCCCGGAAGTGTTGGTGAGGTAGGGAATAAAAAAACCGGTAAGGAAACCCTTACCGGTAATTTATTACTTACTTTATCAAAAACTATTTGATCTCTACATCAGCACCAGCTTCTTTCAGCTTAGCTGCGAGTTCATCAGCTTCTGCTTTCGCAACACCTTCTTTGATTGGTTTTGGAGCGCCATCAACGAGGTCTTTAGCTTCTTTCAGTCCAAGACCAGTCAGGTCTTTAACGATTTTCACTACAGCCAGTTTGTTAGCACCACCAGCTTTCAGGATAACATCGAAAGCTGTTTTTTCTGCAGGAGCAGCAGCGCCACCGCCAGCAGCAGGACCAGCAGCAACAGCTACAGCTGCAGCAGCAGGTTCGATACCATACTCATCTTTCAGGATTTTTGCGAGCTCATTTACATCTTTCACGCTGAGGCTAACAAGCTGTTCAGCGAATGCTTTTAAATCTGCCATTGTTTTGAATTTTTACCGTCTTCACTTCTGGTTTACAGATCCGACGGATGTTTAAAAAAATTGATTATGGTTGAACGTTTAACGTATAACGTTGAACGTATGACCTCTTAGTTAGCGCGCTCTTCCAGCGCTTTGATAATACCGGCCAGTTTGCTACCGGCATTCAATGCACTGATAACATTCTTCGCTGGTGACTGCAACAGACCAATGATCTCTCCGATCAGGTCCTGCTTGCTCTTCAGATCTTTTAATGCAGCGAGCTGGTTGTCCCCAACAAATACATCACCATCAATGAAAGCAGCTTTCAGCTGTGGTTTCTCCTTCGTCTTTGGTTCCTCGCGGAAACTGCTCAGGATCAAAGCCGGTGCTTTTGGATTTTCAGAGAATAACAATGCAGTTACCCCGTGTAATGAATCAAAAGTTCCCTGGAAACGGGTTTCATCCAGCTGCTCCAGAGCTTTACGGATCAAAGTGTTCTTAGCCACTTTCATTTCTACATTTTTGTCGAAACAAATGCCGCGGAGCTTGTTTACCTGCGCAACTGTAAGTGACTCTGTGTTTGTTATATAGAAATTGTTGTACTGAGAGAATTTCTCTTTCAGCACTTCAATTACTTCGTTTTTTTCCTGCTTATTCATGATAAAGCTTTTAATAGTTTAACAATAATCCTTTGTGTGGATTAGTGAATCAATACTTTGGTATCTACCTGGATTGCCGGGCTCATTGTGCTCGCCATAAACACGCTTTTCAGATATGTTCCTTTAGCGGTAGACGGTTTGGCTTTAATGATCGCGTTCAGCAGTTCCTGGCTGTTTTCTGACAGCTTCTGGGAAGAAAAGCTCACACGTCCGATAGATGCATGAACGATACCTGCTTTATCAACTTTAAATGCAACTTTACCCGCTTTTACATCTTTTACAGCAGCCTGCACATCATTGGTAACGGTACCCGTTTTTGGGTTTGGCATCAGGTTCCTTGGACCCAGTATCTTACCAAGTTTACCAATTTTTGGCATCACTGAAGGAGTAGCAACAATAACATCTACATCCGTCCAGCCGCCTTCGATCTGTTTGATGAACTCATCGAGACCAACAAAATCAGCACCTGCGTTCTTTGCTTCTTCTTCTTTATCAGGCGTGCAGAGTACCAATACTTTTTTCGTTTTACCTGTACCGTGAGGCAGGGTTACTGTTCCTCTTACGGACTGGTCAGCCTTTTTAGGATCAACTCCAAGGCGGATATGAAGATCTACTGAGCTGTCAAATTTTGTACAGTTCACCTCTTTTACAAGCGATGAAGCTTCAACAAGTGAATAAGATTTCTTATTATCCACTTTTGTATCTGCTACTTTTCTTTTTTTAGTAATTCCCATCGTTTCTGGTTTTTAAGTGGTGAACAATCAGTTTTGCCATGGAGCTTTACCGTCAACATTAATACCCATGCTGCGTGCAGTACCCGCCACCATTTTCATGGCGCTTTCCAGCGTGAAGCAGTTCAGATCGGGCATTTTATCCTTGGCAATTGCCTCCACCTGGGCCCAGGTTACTTTACCAACCTTGTTACGGTTAGGTTCTTTAGAACCACTCTGCAGTTTTGCTGCTTCAAGGATCTGAACGGAAGCCGGAGGAGTTTTAATTACGAACTCGAAAGATTTGTCCGTAAAAACTGTGATGAGTACAGGTAAAACTTTACCTGGTTTGTCCTGCGTGCGTGCATTAAACTGCTTGCAGAACTCCATGATGTTCACCCCTTTGGAACCCAGTGCGGGACCTACGGGAGGTGCAGGGTTGGCTTGCGCGCCTTTTACCTGCAATTTTACATAGCCTGAAATTTCTTTAGCCATTTTGTTTGTTTTTTTGGTGATAGCGTTCCGGTTCTTCCGAAACTCCCAAATCCAGTCAAAAAAAGAACTTTTAATTGGGGCTGCAAAAGTAGTGTATTTTCCTTTTCGCGACAAACCATTTTTTGTCCTGTCTGCCAGCCAAAAGAGCCCGGTTTCCAGGGGCTGCCGAACCTCATTATTCTGATGATCCGTTCATGATATGTTTTGAGTCATAAGATGGCGATGCAAAGATATTTTTGGTACCGGATTTTATGACCAGTTACGGTACATCAAACATTAATTTTTTTTGCGGGATATGAAAAAAAATCGCTCTGACTGTCGCATATATTTACCTGGCAAATCATAGAAATGATCTGCAGTTCAATAACATAAAATCCTCAGAAAACCAATGCTGTATTGAATTTTAGAAGAAGTCTAAAAGTTTCGCTTCACATCTTCTGAAATTTTTTTATTGTATTAGTAGGATTTGATGAATTTTAATTCATAATTTTCATCAACAATTTTTTACTTACATTATCTCTAAAAAACTATTACAACTATGGCCAAAGCATCCAAAAAAAAAGCTGCTAAAAAAGCTGTAAAAAAAGCTGTTGTTAAGAAGGCAGCTAAAAAAGCAGTGAAAAGAGCAGTAGTAAAAAAAGCCGCTAAAAAAGCTGTTGCTAAAAAGGCTTTAAAAAAAGCAGCTGTTAAAAAAGCAGTCAAAAAAGCTGTTGTTAAAAAAGCTGTTAAGAAAGCAGTAGTAAAAAAGGCGGTTAAAAAGGCTGCTGTTAAAAAGGCCGTGAAGAAAGCAGCAGTGAAAAAAGCAGTAAAAAGAGCGATAGTGAAGAGAGCCATTGTGAAGAAAGTAATTGCTGATAAGATAGCAGACGCTACATCACCTGAAGTAACTCCGGCACCAGCTCCGGAAACTCCATCTGAATCTGGAAGTGCCGAATAAAAGATACTGACAAAGCATAAAAAAACGCAGGATTTCTCCTGCGTTTTTTTATTTATTCCATAGTTAAAACTTATCAAACAGATTCCCTCTCCATTACCTGCGGCTCCAGTACATAGTGAAGCGATTCGCCGGATTTTGAATTAATCATGTGAAGAATGATTTCCACTGCTTTCTTTCCGATTTCTCTTATGGGTTGCGAGATTACTGAAATCGTAGGCGAACCCAGCCTGAATAGATCATTGTCGTCGAAACTGATCACAGCAATTTGTTCGGGTATTATTTTTTTCAGATGGCGGATCGCCTCCATCCCCGCAACACCCAGATAGTTCGTTGTAAAAAAGACGGCATCTGCCGTGTTATGGGACGACAAAAATTCAACAATCGCCTTTACCATTTCAGGATGGGTAAGATCATATTGCAAGTGAAGTGTATCAGCGGGTTTGTGAACTTTTCCAGAAGAAGCAATCGATTCAATAAAACCACGTTCCCTCTCAGTCATCTGGACCTGCTCTGAGTCGAGTGTAACAAGTAAAATGTCTTTGTATCCTTTTGCCAGCAGCAACTGCACTCCGTCATAAGCGCCTTTATAGTTATCAACGGTGACGTAACTGATATCCATCCCCGGAAAATAGCGATCGACGAGAACCACCGGCCGTTTTTCCTCAGCAAGCGATTGTATCTCTTTTTCTATTCCGCTGGTAGGAATAATGATAAATCCATCCATCTGGCGATGACGCAAAAGATAGAGAAGGCTGATGGCTTTTTCATCATTATTTTCTGTACTGCAGAACATTACCTTATATCCTGCTTTGTCAGCTTCGTCTTCGACAAATCGAGCAAGATGTGCAAAGAATGGATTGGAGATATCTTCCACGATAAGACCCAGCGTATGGGTCTGCCCCGTTCTTAAGCCCCGGGCAACCTGGTTGGGCCGATAGTTTAACCTCTCGGCAGTTTTTAAAATTTTATCTCTGAGTTCATTACTGATCCGTTTTTCCTTTGCTTTTCCGTTGAGTACAAAGGAAACGGTGGTAGTAGACACACCTACCTCCTGGGCAATGTCTTTAATGGAAACACTTCTCATATGGCGTTATAAATGTAGTGAGTTCCGATGAGGTAAATCTAAAAAGAAAAATCCCGCCATGAGCGGGATTTTCAAAACATCTTTTAAACTCGGATCAGGAGAGTTTCTCTACCTGCATATAATTGAGTTCTACCGGGGTCGAACGACCGAAGATTTTTACTGTTACTTTCAGTTTCTTCTTTTCATCATTCACCTCTTCAATAACACCATTGAAATCATTAAACGGACCATCGATGATCTTGATGGTTTCACCAACAATGAATGGCTCACTCATCACAATACCACTTACTCCACTCATCTCATCTACTTTACCCAGCATTTTATTTACTTCTGATTTGCGAAGTGCAACCGGATTTTCTTTACCAAGAAAATGAATCACATTAGTCATATTCTTGATAGTTGCAATAACATCATCATTCAATTTCCCGGTTTCCACTTCAATCATTACATAACCCGGATAAAAGTTTCTTTCGCGCATCACTTTTTTACCGTTCTGCACTTTGTACACTTTTTCTACGGGAAGAAACACCTGTTTAATAGACTTTCCCCAGTCATTGCGGGAAATATCTTTGTCAAGATACTCCTTCACTTTCTTCTCCTTGCCGCTAACGACACGAAGCACATACCATTTGGTTTCCTGCTGTTGAGTAGGTGTTTCCATTATGATTTGAATAGAGAATAAACAAATTTCAGAACATTATTGCTGGCGAAATCCATTACCCATACGATAGCGGTTATTACCAAAGTAGCAATCAGCACAATCATGGTTGACTGTTGCAATTGCTGCCAGGTTGGCCAGCTCACTTTCTCCATCAGCTCGTTATACGAGTCCCTGAAATATGCCTGTACTTTAGACATGCGTTTATTTTTTCATTTATACAGATGACCTGGAATAAAAGCTTTCGCAATTCAATTCTCAGACTTCGCACGGGCACTAGGATTCGAACCTAGATCGAAGGTTTTGGAGACCTCTATTCTGCCGTTGAACTATGCCCGTTTATATCAGTAACCGGTAAAATTACAAGTCACTGTTAAGAAGAAAGTACCCGGGATCGCTCCCAGGTACTTTTGCAAAGATATATCATTCATTTTTGAGATCAAATCAGCCTCACGGCGACTGTTCCCAGCAGAATTATTTCAGAATTTCAGTAACCTGACCGGCACCTACTGTACGTCCACCTTCGCGGATAGCGAATTTCAAACCTTTCTCCATCGCGATTGGCTGGATCAGTTTTACAGTAAGACCTACGTTATCGCCAGGCATTACCATTTCAGTTCCTGCAGGCAGTTCAACCTCACCGGTTACGTCTGTAGTACGGAAATAGAACTGAGGGCGATATTTGTTGAAGAACGGAGTGTGACGTCCACCTTCTTCTTTGCTCAATACATAAACCTCGCCTTTGAATTCAGTGTGCGGAGTGATTGAACCTGGCTTGCATATTACCATACCACGACGGATATCTTTTTTCTCAATACCGCGGAGCAACAAACCTGCGTTGTCACCAGCTTCACCTTCATCAAGAAGTTTGCGGAACATTTCAACACCTGTACATACAGAGTTCAAAGGTTTCTCGATCAAACCAACGATTTCAACTGCTTCACCAACTTTGATACGACCACGCTCGATACGACCAGTAGCAACAGTACCACGACCAGTGATAGTGAATACGTCTTCTACTGACATCAGGAATGGCTGATCGATTGGACGAGGAGGCAATGGAATGTAGCTGTCAACAGCTGCCATCAACTCTTCGATTTTTGCAACCCATTTGTCTTCGCCAGCGAGTGCGCCGGTTGCAGAACCCTGGATGATGGGTGTGTTATCACCATCAAAACCGTAAGTAGTCAGCAATTCACGAATTTCCATTTCAACCAGTTCCAACAGCTCGGGATCGTCTACCAGGTCAACTTTGTTCATGAAAACAACGATACGAGGTACACCTACCTGGCGGGCAAGAAGGATATGTTCTTTAGTCTGCGGCATAGGACCATCTGTAGCAGCAACCACAAGGATCGCGCCGTCCATCTGTGCAGCACCGGTAATCATATTTTTAACGTAGTCAGCGTGACCAGGGCAGTCAACGTGAGCATAGTGACGGTTAGCCGTCTGATATTCTACGTGAGCTGTATTGATAGTGATACCACGTTCTTTTTCTTCGGGCGCCGCATCGATTTCATCATACTTCTTTTCCTGTGCCCATCCTTTCTTTGCAAGGATATTGGTAATGGCAGCCGTTAAAGTGGTCTTACCATGGTCTACGTGACCAATTGTACCAACGTTTACGTGGGGCTTATCCCTTTTAAAGGTCTCTTTAGACATTGTTATCCGTTTTAGATTGTGTTTACAATTGTTATTCTATTTCAACGGCAAGTCAGGAAACAATTCCTTTAAGCCGCAAAACCCGAATCTTTTTCACCGGGCACCAAAAAATAAGGGGAGTTAAAATGAGCGTCTACATTCTTTTTCACTTACATCTGACTTTCTCAACTCTTACCTCTTATTTCTTCATTCTCACTGCGGCCTTTGTACTTCGTACTTCAAAAGAGCCGTTGATGAGAATTGAACTCACGACCTCTTCCTTACCAAGGAAGTGCTCTACCACTGAGCTACAACGGCTTGAAAACACCGCAGGCAACAGCGGTCGTGTTGAGCGGGAGACGAGGTTCGAACCCGCGACCTATAGCTTGGAAGGCTATCGCTCTACCAGCTGAGCTACTCCCGCTTATACAACAGTTGTGAAGGACTCACTTTTGTACAAAAATGCACATTGATGATTCCATTTTTCTGATGTGCTATCCGCCAATGCTGACGCTTTGACAAATGCAGTGGGCAGGAGAGGATTCGAACCTCTGAAGTCGAAAGACAGCGGATTTACAGTCCGCCCCATTTGGCCGCTCTGGAACCTGCCCGTTTCGACCATTTACCTGTCGATAACCTGAAAGAAAAGTGTAATGCAAAAAAGCATTGAGCCAGAGAAGGGACTCGAACCCCCGACCAGCTGATTACAAATCAGCTGCTCTACCAGCTGAGCTACTCTGGCTTGTTATTTCAGGTGTATCAGACGCACTGCTGCGCCATCAGAAAACAAAAAACAAAGAACTACCCGGTTTTTTTGGGAAGGCAAAGGTAATGGAATTCTTTAAATGCAAAAAAATATCTCCGCGAGTCTTTGAATTTAAATGAATATTTTCTGCACAGTCGCAAGAGCGGCGGAATACAACGACTTTGCCGGTTTTTGCAGGAGACAATTTCCGGAAACGACAGATGATAACAGTCCCGGCTTTGTATAAACGATTATGTTGGAGGAATAGGCTGGTGAAATGTGTCTGCGAGTCTTCGTTTATCTCCAGGTAATACAAAACGAAAAGACTCGCAGACGTAAAACAAAAAAGGCCCGAAGGCCTTTTTTTATGCTGCTTGTTTTTCTTTCAATCTTTTGATTTGTGTGGTTATGGACTCTATTGCATTGTCAAATGACTCTTCGAATGATTTAGATGTTTGTTTTACGAAAAATTCGTGACGTGGCACCTTGATCCTGATCTCGGCCACTTTATCTTTTATCTGGTGAACAACATTATCCAACTTCAGAAACACGTCAATCTTTACAATTCTGTCATGATAATTTCCGAGCTTTTGAAGTTTTTTTTGCACGTGTTCGATCAATTTTGAATCCGCATCAAAACGCACTGTTTGAATGTTAACGGTCATAGCATAACGTTTAATTCAGTGAAACAATAAATATAAGAACTAGGTTGATTTTCAGGTAGTAATCCTGTCATTCAGCAGCAATCTGAAATTAATCATTTAACGCTGTAATATCAAATTAAATTTCGTCCCCGGCCAGCTATTTTAACTAGGGTTGAATTCAGAAATTTGCTAACGGTTTTTATCTGCGGGAGACATTAAAAAAGCATGCCCGGTTTTCATTTATGAGTCTGAGGAATAGCGCAGGAAATTCAATGCCCATGCGGATTCCGCACTACCCTTTTGGATGGGCTTTCCGATGTATATCCCTGAGCTTTTCGATACTGTTGTGCGTATAAACCTGTGTGGCCGCCAGACTGCTGTGACCGAGCAGATCTTTAACAGCGTTCAGGTCGGCGCCGTTGTTCATCAGGTGGGTTGCGAAACTATGCCTGAGCACATGCGGACTTTTCTTTTCTGCTGTAGTTACCAGGGAAAGCCACTTTTTCACGACATCATATACATTCCTTGAAGTGTATTGCTTTCCATTGTCTTTTATAAGAAGATAGTCATCGCTGAAGCCAAGACTTTTTTTCTCCTTACAATAAGCTGAAATTTCATTCAGTAAATCAGGATTGACAGGTATCATCCTTTCTTTGTTTCCTTTCCCTAGGATACGGATCACTTTCTGATATGAATCTATCTGTTGTTGCCTGATGCTCACCAACTCCCCTACGCGAATACCGCACTGATAAAGCAGCCTCAGCATCAATTTCTCAACACGACCGTTGTATTCATCAGGAAATTCAACATGCGTAAACAAAGTGTCCATCTGATGCTCCTCCACAAAAGAAGGCAAACGCTTCCTGGTTTTCAGCAGGCGGATAGCACTGGCGGGGTTATCATCCCGGATAGAATGAGTTCTGCAAAATTTAAAAAAGGATTTGAGGCAGGAGATTTTTCTGTTGATGCTTCTCGGAATAATGCCGGCTTCTGTCATCTCCGCCATCCAGCTCCTGATCATCAATGTGGAAACTGAATTCGGCGAATCTGATTCAAATACCCTGCTGGTAAAACTGAAAAAGTCAGAAAGGTCATCCTGGTATGCCGTAATGGTATGGGCAGAATACCGTTTTTCAAAACGGATATAGTTTATGAATCGCTGTACTTCCGGAATTTCAGGCAGGAGCATAAAAAATAGCCATAAAGTTAATCAACCTTATGACTATTAGTTTAATATTATTGGTCAGAAAATCAGTGGATTACTGAATCTCTCCGGTAAATAATTTCTGCTTGTAGATTGCTTTTAAAACCTCACCACGACGTTTGATGGAAGGTTTCTTAAAAGACTGACGCTCACGCAATTGAAGTAAAATTTTCGCTTTCTCGAATTTCTTCTTGTACTTCTTCAGCGCTTTGTCAATGTTTTCGCAATCTTTAGAATCGATGATTAACATAATTGGATACCTCTTTTCAGTTTTAAGGAACGCAAAGATAATACATCAGATTGTTTTACCAAAATACAGGGAAAAATTCCCGCAGTTATCCGAAATTCGACGCAAATTAAACCATGTTCACCGGCATTGTAGAAACCACAGGTACGATTAAAAGACTGAAGTCCGAAGGAACCAACCTGGTGGCATGGATCGATTCTTCGATTACCGCGGAACTGAAACCGGACCAAAGCCTTTCGCATGATGGGGTCTGTCTCACTGTTGAATCAATTGAAAATAATACATATCGCGTAAGTGCCATTGCGGAAACCCTTGCTAAAACTGCGCTTGGAAGCTGGAAAACGGGAGGAAAAGTAAATCTTGAACGGGCGATGAAGATGAATGACCGACTGGATGGCCACATAGTACAGGGTCATGTAGATACAACTGCAACCTGTGTATATAGAGAAAACAAATCCGGAAGTTGGTTATACAGTTTTGCGTTCCCCTCAAAATTCGCGGCTTACATTATTGAAAAAGGATCGATCTGTGTGAATGGAATCAGCCTTACAGCATTTGATGTCAGCACTGATCGATTTTCAGTGGCTATCATTCCATATACTTTTGAACATACCGGCATAAAAGATATTCAACCCGGCATGAAAGTCAATCTTGAGTTTGATATGGTGGGAAAGTATATTTTGCGTAGCCAGGAATTGAAAACCTTTACTAATCCAATATCACAAATTTGACACCTTATTGTTCGGTTATCGTTCCCGTTTATAATGAAGCAGATAATATCGCTTCGTTTTACGCTGAGCTGGTAAAACATATCACTGCGAATTTTGAATTGATCTGGATTAACGACGGCAGCAATGATGGCTCGCTGCAACAGATAAAAAAAATCGCTTCAGGAGATCCACGAGTCCGGTGTGTTTCTTTTTCCAGGAATTTCGGCCAACAGGCAGCATTGATGGCAGGGTTGCATTATGCGCGCGGGGAAAGAATCGTTCTGATGGATGGAGATCTTCAACATCCGCCAGAACTCCTTCCAGCATTTTTCAATAAGCTGGATGAGGGATATGATTTGGTATCAGGAAAGAAAATGGGTACTGCGGATATCCGGCAAACAAAAAAGCATTTTACGAAATTGTTTTACTCCATCCTGAATATGATTTCAGACACCCGCATTGAGCCTGATGTTTCTGATTTCAGGGTTTTCAATCGTAAAATCGCAGATGCTCTGATTAAGTTCGAAGAACGAGAACTTTTTTTAAGAGGTGTATTTAACTGGATAGGATTTAAAACAACCACAATCGATTTTGTTGCGCCTGCGAGAAAAGCCGGAGAAACAAAATACAGTTTTGGAAAGATGATCCAGTTAGGATTGAAAGGTACACTTTCATTTAGTTTCAAACCACTGAGGTTATCGCTGCTGATCGGGACGATCGTCTCACTTGCATCATTTTGTTATATCATTTACGCAATCGTCGTTTATTTCAAAGGCCATACTATACCCGGTTGGGCCTCGTTGATCATTGGTGTTATGTTTCTTGGTGGAATACAATTGATAATGATCGGGTTAATCGGTGAATATATCGCCAGCTTTTTCAACGAGATAAAAAAGCGACCACTTTTCCTGATTGATGAAACAATCAATTGCTGATTTCATCACCGCTTATATCACGGATTCAAAAACAGTTACCTGAGTTTTCACAATAGATGCAAATTTCAAAAGAGAATAAGACAGCTCTTCTCATAGGTGCCCTGATCATTTTAGCCTATGCGCCACTGTCAGGTTTTGTTTTTGGATTGAAGAATGATGCGTTCACTGATTATTTCCCTCCTAAATTTTTCCTGGGTGAGACTTTAAAAGAAGGTCGTCTGCCACTCTGGAACCCATATCTCAATTTCGGTTTTCCGGTGTATGGAGATATGAATATTGGTTATTGGAACCCAGTAACCTGGATTGTAGCAGGTACGTGGGGATACAATGCCTATAGCTTTACTTTAGAAACAATAATTTACCTGGTTCTTTCGGGAATCGGATTTTATAAACTGACAAGCATATGGAACTGGTCACGGTTGGTGAGAATCAATTCATCACTTTCCTATGCGTGTTGCGGTTTTATAGTCGGGCATTTGCAGCATTTCAACTGGATCAGCAGCATGGCCTGGTTTCCTTTTCTACTTTACTTTTTTCTTAGGTACTTATCCGAAGGAAGTATAAAGCCCTGGCTTGGATTTTCTGTCTCGTTATACTTGTTTTTCACAGCAGCTCATCCTGGAATAATTATCGGAGCTTTTTATTTCATCATGATCATTTTTCTATATGACATTCTCAGGGTAAGAAAATTCACCGCAGAACGAAACTCCTATCTGAAAAGAATTGCCATATTGATCATAAGCAGCGTTGTTGTACTGGCTGGGCCCATGTACGCATATCTGGAAGTTCTGCCTGTTGTCAATCGCGGAGAAAAATTACTTTTTGCAGAGACAGGAGAACCTTCTGGTTGGCAGACCTGGATATCGCTCCTCCTGCCATTGGCTTCGACCAAAAATGATGCATTTTTCAATTCAGATATTTCGATGAGAAATCAGTATCTCGGGTTGGCATCACTGATCTTTTTAGTTTTTTCTTTCAGAAAAAAAATTCTCAAAGAGATCCCGCAATGGTTAACCATTACCATCTTCTTTTTCGTGCTTTGCAGCGGTACTTTTTTTAGCCGGGTTCTTTACGCGATTATCCCGGGTGTTGGTTATGTCAGACTGCTGGGAGAATATACAATCTTTTCTTTATTCGGATCCATTGTGCTGGCTGGCTATGCGTTTGACCATTATATAAATTCCGACCGGTCCCGTAATGTAGAAAAGATTATTACCGCTATAAGAATCTTTTTAGTGTTGTTGCTTTTGTTCGCCATTGGAGCAGCTGTATACACCAAAGAAAGTTTAGTATTTACGGCCGTGTCACAAGAAGGATCAGGCATGCGTTCTGTTATAAAACATCTCGCAGATTCTCTCTCATTCTATGATGCAATTTATATCCAATGTTTACTTCAGCTGTTTATCCTGTATTTTCTGTATAAAAAAATCCACTCAAATAATAATGCACTGATGAAATGGATGGTGATCGATCTGCTCCTGGCTACCCTAATGAACTTACCATTTACCGGAGTCGGTATAAGAAGCCCGGCAGAAATTCAACAGCTGATTAATTCTGCAACAGAACAAAAATCGGTTACAAATATCTCAGAATCTATTGCATCGCAACAGTTAAAAGATAGTGTTGATAAAAAAGTTATCGGCGATTCCCGATGGTACCAGCATGCACCTGGCAATCTTGTAAAGATCAATTACCCGCTCATACTTAAGACAGCGGAGAATCATTTCAGAAGTGATAGAAAACCATTAACTGACCAGTTGCCGTTCATTTTCACGACTTCTAAGAAAACGGAAAACAAACTTGAGTTGAGGCAATTTTCTCCGGGAAAGATTTTACTTACTGCAAATTTTGAAACCCCTGACGATATAGTAGTTCAACAGATGAATCACAACGGATGGCGGTTAAAAATCAATGCAAAAAAATCCGCTATCAAAACAAATGAAGATGAGTTTCAAACGTTTTCAATACCTAATGGAAAATCGGAAATAATGCTGGAATTTAAAAATCCGGCGATTGTTTTCTTTCTGATTTATTCTGCAATCATTTTCTCTGCACTGTCGGGCTTTCTCCTCATCTTACATTTCAGAAAAACCAATTAGTTTATTTAGGTAGCCAGATTTCGGCATTCTGATAATTGATTGCTTTCTGATAAAAAGAAGTAATACCGGGAAGCATGAAATCCTTTTCTACAACAACAGCTTCGTATACACTATCAGCATTAAACGGCCGGTAATCCAGGCTTTTTTCTGCGCCCATATAGATATCAGGTTGCAAGTCTTCCTTTCTGCTGTAATACTCAATCGCTGGTTTCAGATAACCATATTGCAGGTAAATTTTCCGGATATTTTTTTTGATCAAGGTTTGACTCACATCACGTGCTGCAATATCCATTTGTCTGCTCCATCTGAGAAATTCGCCCTGGTAAACAAAGTAACTGTTGAGAATTAAAACTATGATAGCAATTACAACAACTATCGCGTTGTTGATTGAACGCTTTCCCGAAAAATAGAAACACAACCCTGCAACCGCTGTACCTACAGATATCGTAAAGAAAATTATTACATGATCGAACAAAGGTTTTGCCTGGATGAATGAAAACAACAAAACCATCCCAAGTGCAACCACGCTGCACATTGTAAAAAAATTTGCGGGGAAATGTTTACGGTTCAGCCAGGCGGCCATTATAATCATCGGGATAAGTAAAATACTCCCCCATCCGAAACCCATCTGCCAGAGACCAAGGTACAAAACAGTGTCCTTCATCAACAAAAACGAACGTCGATAGATATCCGGGAAGCCATACCTGGCAATTTCCGCCGCATGATTAGTAAGGATGTCAGGCAAATAAAACACAAATAATACTGGCACAGCTTTTAGGCTCTGTTTAAAAAACATCCTGAAAAGCAACCAGCTTTTCATCTGTATCGCATCGGTAATGGAAACCAGTAACAGAAAACAATGCGTGAAGAGAAACAACGGATTTGACAGATACCCGAGTATGAGTACAACGACTAAACAAGTTTTCCAGCTCCTTTCATTTGCCCTTTCTTTCATTTTAAAAAGTATCCAGAACGATAAGAATGAAAATAAAAGCACAAAAGAGTATGAGCGTGCAAGTACCGAGAACATGGTCACCAGCACAGAACTGGAAACAAATACGGTTGATATCATTGCTGATGCACTATTAAAATATCTCCTGATCATCATCCAGAAAATAAAAACAAATGCCAAAGCGCTGAGCATAGCAGGAAGTCGGATGGCTACATCCCTGTCTATCGGCAGGTACAAAAAAACTGAAGCAACAAAACTGTAGAGTATGTGATTGTTTCCGGGAAGGATAAGACTCTTCCAAAGTGACCTGTCGATAAAATAATTACTCGTCCACATTTCATCATACTGCATAGGGATTATTGACATCAACCAGAAAGTTCTTATTGCCAGCAGGACAAGGAATGCAAAAATGAATACGCGATCAATCGCGGGGTAGCTTTTCAACCGCGTTGACAACGAACGGGAAATCAGCTGCAGATCCGAAACAAATGATGCTAAATTTGCTGTGATCTTCTCTTTTCGCTTCCACACCGGAAACAAACTCAGGATTAAAATAGATAATATCGATAGAGAAGCGACCCTTGAAATCCGAAATGATTTCCCGGGATAAACAGATTTTAAAAATTCAGTCCAATCCGGCTTGTCGATTGCACCAGCTATCTTTTGTATAAATTCAGCGTAAGAGGAATTGAAAAGAAAAAAACATATCGCTGCCAGCAAAATAATTGGCAATGCAACAGAGAGAATCAGAAATAATTGAAGAATTCTGTGCCCAGGCTTCATGAAAAAATGCTGACCTGAATATTCGGGAAACGTATCCGGAAATTCAGATCAGCATAAAAATAAGCTTTATCGCATCAGGTACATTTTTCCGTAACCAGCTTTAAAGTACTGGTCGGTTTTATCGCCCTCAGCCTTGTATTTGTCAAGTGATTTTCCGTTCAGGTTTGTAAGAACGCGATAGAGATAGACACCGTTAGCGAGTTTCTGACCATACTGATCTGTGCCATCCCATTTAAATTCAGTGATATTTCTACCCACATGAATAGGACCTAACTCCTGTTTGGTTATTTCGCGAACGATTTTTCCTGTGATGGTCAGTATCTGGATACGCAGATTCTGTGGAGGTTCACTGCCAGTAACCGTAAATACAAACGCTGTCGAAGTAGTGAACGGATTCGGATAGTTCAGCAGGTTAGAGATCATCGGCTTGTTGATGATTGAGAACACAACCCTGTAATCTGTCATGCCTGTTGGATTGCCACTCTTATCTTTTCCTGTCACAAACAATTCGTATTCGCCATCCTCGCCAAATACCGGGGAGAAATCTATTGTCGCCGTATTATCGGTATTTCCACCACTCAAATCGGCAGGAGTAAATCTCAGCGTATCATTATCAAACCTGAATGTGCGTTCATCACCGTTCGGATATTTTACTTTTAACTGCATAAGTGCAGTGTCATTCAGTGCAAGGTATTTGCTGTTATCTTTCAGCTTAACTATGATCTTCGGTTTTGCAGAAACGATATCACGGTTAAGGATATGCACTCCATCAAATGTTACATCCAGCGTTGGGTGATATGTATCCGGTTTCACAAACAAACCTTTAAACACAAAGTTGTTGAACAGGAACTGCTCCGGTTGATCATAATTAGGATTGACATTAAGGAACAAAGTACTTGTACCGGGATAATCCTTCGTATTTATGCTGTGCGTTAGCATAATCGTGTCATTGGGTTGTAATGGTTTCTTCCGCTGTATCCCCAGGTCATGCGTTACATTATCCTTATCAGTCAATTGCATGATCACTTTCAAACTGTCAAATGCTTTATTGCTGACATTTTTAAATGCAACATCAAATTTGACATCTTCGCCCAATTCAAGTGTATCACGGGTCACAGAACCTGCTACAGCAACCAATGCTCCTTCCGGTGGCAACTCACCAAGAAGTCTCCAGTAACGAAGCTGTGGCGGTGTACCATGAATTGTATCCTTGTTCTTCATCCTGAGACGCAGATAAGGATAATTCTTAGCATCGACCCAGGCGAGTGATGTATCGGAAGTCAGTTGCAGGTCTGCAATCAGGTTTTCATTTCCGGAATAATCTTTTCCATAAAGCAGGTAGCCCACGGAATCTCTTTCCAATTCTTTTGGTCTTGCATCAATCAGCAACTTATTCCATTTACTTGCTGGTCCGAGCCATGGTGAGCTGACTTCGCCGAAGTTTTTCCTGATGGACAAATCAAAATTTGCTTCGAGGAAATCAGATTCTTTAGTTCCAACCTTATTATAGATCGGGTAAGAAGGATCACCTTTCTTTTGGAAGAATATAAAGGGAACATTCTTCGTGAATCCGTCGATATCAACAAAACCAAGTTTTTTAAATGTATGATACAAAGATCTGCCGCTTCCAAGATGTGCTGTATCAGCCATCCACTGATTTATAAAATTGGTATTGTTTGTTCTGCCGTAGTTGCTGATGGAAATATAATAACCATTGGGAATTGACTCCAGGAAATCCATTGCACGTCTTCTGAAACTGGTATCGGTATAACCAAATTCAAAGCAGTAACCGTTGTGTACGCAAGGAGGAACACTACCGAATCTTCCATAACCATCAGGTTGTACTGTATTTTTCCAGGGTTCGAGTGTAAGACTGTCATACACGAAAATCTGGATTGAGTTTATTCGACAACCATAGTTGGTGAATATATCAGTATTCAGTGAAACGCCAATCTGGAATGCTCCATAATAGGGGTCAAGTCCATTCTTAATGGTGAGTCGCGCATTGACAGTGCCATAACGGTACACTCTGTCATTATCAAGGGTAAGATCTACCTGTTCACTTTTCTTATGCTGGAAATAATGTGACTGGTTGAAGCCTTCTCCAGCACCTGGCAGGTAAATAAAAGACGAATTATTCCAGACATGTGTATCTCCAGGTCCTGGAACCGGTGATGTTCTCCAATAGTAAACAGTACTGTCTGTCAGGTTTAAGCCCGCGACATTAAATTGCAGCAAACCACCACGCGAATTGATGGTCTGTGTTTTCTTCCATGTTGAATTAAACAACTCGGTTGTATCCACTTCCATCACATAATTTCTCGGAGCACTGAAAGGACTTGAAGCGGAAGCGTAAAAAGTTGGGTTGCTGGTATTAACTATTCCGTAATTGATCGGAGCAATTGGCCTGGCTTCTTCTTCAATAATATAAAATACTTTGGTAAGCGTATTATTTGACTCAGAGATCTCAGTTACCGCATCATCAGCATCGATTGAAATGATGAGTTTGTTTTCACCTTTATCTGTCAGCGGATTAATAGGAATTTTCAATAATAAGGAATCCATGTAACGTATTCCCGGTATTTTCCTGTGGTAAATAAGCGTTTGTGTCCCGTTTGGCAACTGTCTTTTAACGTCGATAAGAATTGAATCACTAATTGCTTTACCGATGTTATACATCTTAATGTTTGCATCGAAATTATTGTCCGAAACGGAGATAAATGCAGGGTTGAATTTTACAAACGGTTCCTCAATAATATAGTCAGGAGCTGGCTGCGGATACAATTTTATTGCAGGATCACCGTGCATGAGAATTTCTTCAGCATGCATTTTTCCAAAGAAATCAGTAGCGCCAGTGACGCTCAACAATTTTTTTGCTGCCTCTATCTGTAACTGACTTACCGTAAGAGAATAGTCTTTCGAAATTGCTTCATAAAAACCATAAGTGAAGATATTGAGATATGCGACGATACCGTAGTGTGTACTCGCCATGAATCCGATACATCCGCGTTGGTTTGCCAATACGTATTTTTCAGATAATGTTTGTGCATTTGCTGTTATTCTCAAAGTATCAAACACGAAAAAGTTACCGGCATTACATCCATTCACAAGGAACATCGGGTATTTACCGGCGTTATTATAAATGTTGGGATCATCCAGGTTGAACTCAAGCGTATTTGCAGAAGAGTGACCGAAATAAGTAAGCAGGTTTATTCCTTCAGCAAACAAATCTTTAAGCTGCTGTGATGTCAATTGCTGTACAGAATATGCAGAGTTCTTGCTGAAGCTGTAAACTTTACCACCAAATGCCGTGTCTTCAATTACTTTCGCAGCAGCGTTCATATATCCATAAATCACCGACTGCAAGAACGGATCACTTCCTCCAATTGCATGCACAACATTTTTTAACCAGCCACGATCTCCGAATGTTTGTGAACCAGTTTTAAGGACATTTTCATGCTCCTTCACTTTATTCAGATAACTGGTTATTTCATCAGGAAAACAGACAGCTAACCTACCGATGGGAGTTTCCGGAATGGGATCTAAATCTTCGGAAGCTAAAATATTGTCGGATGCGGGGGAACCGAATGTAGGTACGAGATGCAGTCGATCCGTTAAGGTCTTTGATTGTTGATTTCGATATTGATCGTAAGTGAGACCACGACCAATGATGAAAACGAATTTAGGTTTTACAGGATATCCGTTTCTCGCGAAACGGATAAAGTTCTTTACAGAAAGCGGGTGTTGTTTTATCCCAAAAGCAAACTGGTCAACGAGTTGATCGATATCATAAACTTCAGCATTGAAACTTCCACCTTCAGGAGAAGATCTGAATGCCTTGTAGTTTTCTACCGGGTTTCCATTTGTTCCTGAGTAAAGAACAGGATTGGAAATAATCAGGAAATCACCCGGCTTTTTAGCGTAGTCGACGAAGTTGCGTTCTTTAAGCGATGTAACGTCTGTGAAGGCGGGTCCTGACGAATTCATAAGGACCATGTGCCTGTCCGATGTTGATGGGGGAAGCACAAACCTTACCCTGCTCGCAGATTTAACCGCGACATATCTCTTGTTATTGGTGAGATCGTATAAAACAGGGTTTGAAGTTGCGGTAAAATTGAAGCTTCCTATATCAAGATAATCCCCATCGGCTTTTGCAGGAAGAGTGAACTCGAAATATGGATTGCCTCCAAAATTGAAAGTTCTCGGATATGTCAGCTCAAATTTCCCAAAGACCATGCGATCCGATGGTACATTACTCGTACTGGCAAAACGGAATGAGTCAATCGTTTTTCCGATCATGGATATGGGCAACGGTATTTCCCTGACAGCTGTCTGAAAAAATTGCAATGGTTCATCAAGCAATTTGTTTCCATTGACATACACCTGCCATGTTCTTTGATTCTGAGCCGCGCCTGCAGCAGAAACACGCAACACAGGATCTGGTCCTGCTGTATATACAAAAAGATTATTCCTGTTTTCAACTAAGGGACTTGCCGGAAACACATCGCGGGAAGACCAACCTTCTCCTGTTTCAAAAGTGGAAGAGTATACATATTCTCCAACAACAGCAGCTTTACCCGGATTGATTTTTATCCTGTTAGCCGCGCTTACATAGGTGTACATTAAATAAGGAGAAGGTGCAAGAGTATTTCCGGCAACATTGTTAGTTTCATTGATGATACGCTGATTTCCTCCACCCGGATTCAATGTTAGAAAATAGGAAGAAGTATCAGTTACAAGGCTATACCTGTTTGAAATTCTTTCTGCCGGGTTTTCATACATTTTATCGTCAAAATGACCATCATTTATCACGCCGGCGAATTCGATAAAATCATCTGATGCAAACAGACCGGTGGATTTAGATGTAAAGATGGGAACTTCAACTCCATTGTGCCAAAGTTGAAAATCCTGCGCCTGGGCATTCGCAAGACCGGCAGCACTCAGGACCGATGCATTTATACGCACCAGGCCATTGACGCCCACATGCATTTTATAATAGGTCTTGCTATAATCAATCCATTCATTGTTGTATTGTGCATTCGCAATAAATACAAACACAGACAATAAAAGGGTCATCCATAGTTTCTTCATACCAGGTGATGTATTTCTATTGGTTTTCTTTCTTTTTCCGGATCAGGTTGAGTCTGAGGGAAAAAATATGGGAATATAACGGATTCGATTGGTTGGCCAGATTGGTAAAAGCGTAATCAATAGACAAACTCTTCAGCGCGAAACCAACACCAACACTAGGTTGGTATATCCACACTTTCTGTTGATTAAGTGTATCACCATCTTTCAAAGCCTGCTGGAAATTATAAATACCTGCACGCACAAAAATCAGGTTCTTATATCCGAGTTCCAGCCCTGCTCTTGGATCGATACTTACCGGATCAGCACTGAACACAACATTGCGTTTACCATCAAACGTGATATCAAAATTGGCTTCAGCCTGCAGATTGAACTGTTTTGACAATTTAAAATTATAAGCACCCCCAAGTATAAGTCTCGGCGCTGTAAGCTCTGTTGACTTAACAGGAATATCATTGTTGGTCAGGTATAAAACTTCCTTTTCCTTTTCAGTAAATGTAAATTTCCAGGCATTGAAAGTCGTTGTCAGATCTCTAACGGCAGCGCCTATACGCCAGTTTTTCTGCTGCATCTGAAAGCCTGCATCAATTCCAAATCCCCAGGCTTTTGCAAAACTTCCTACACTCCTGTGAATCACTTTTGCATTTGCGCCAAAGCTGATCTTTCTTTTTTCGGTATTGACCAACGATTGAGAATAGGTAAAAAGAAATGCATAGTCAGCAGAAGAAAATGAGCGGACATTGTTATAGTTAAGGGAACCATCAGGTTCAACTAAAAAAAGAGTGTTTGGAATATCATCAACTGCGAACCTTAACAGGGAGAAGCCTAACGACCTTTTGTTATCGTTTACCGGTAATGCAAGGCTCAGGTAATCATACTTACCGATACCGGCAAAATACTCCGCATGCATCAGGGTTACAATGGGATAATCACGCACATTGAAAAGCCCGGCAGGGTTCCAGTATCCGGCGGTTCCATCATTTACAGAAGCCACCTGCGCACCACCCATGGCAAGTCCACGGGCGCCTGCACCTATATTTAGAAACTCATTGGAATACTTACGGAATTGCGAAAAAGCAATCAGGTTTAAGGATACAAAATAGATTAGTAGCAGCGCAGATTTACGGTTCATCTGGTTGATTTTCGAAGGCATTCGCACTAAAATAAGCTCGGGTAAATGTTGCGTCGATCTGCAAATGTACGGTGATACGCAACTAAAAACCAACAAACTCAATGGTTTATAACGGTTAACCACCGCCTATTATTGCTCAATCTTGGGAAGCAGGTCTTTCTGTTTTACATTTGCGCAAATTTGATGAAAATGAATCTGATAGAGGAGCTAAGGTGGCGAGGCATGCTTCAGGATATCATGCCCGGGACCGAAGAACAGCTTTTAAGAGAGATGACTTCAGGGTACATCGGCTTTGACCCAACTGCCGACAGCCTCCATATCGGAAGTATGGTACAGATCATCCTCTTGCTCCACTTACAAAAAGCCGGGCATAAGCCACTTGCCCTGGTTGGTGGCGCTACGGGGATGATCGGAGATCCGACCGGCAAGAGTGACGAAAGAAACCTCCTGAGCGATGACGAACTGATTCGCAACCAGGCCGGCATACAGCGCCAGCTTGAAAAATACATTGACTTTTCAGATACTATTCCGAATTCAGCAGAAATCGTAAACAACCTTTCCTGGTTCAGGGACATGGATTTTATCCGGTTTCTGAGAGATATCGGGAAACACATTACAGTCAATTACATGATGTCCAAAGACAGTGTCAGGAAAAGAATTGAAGGGGATACAGGCATCAGCTATACCGAATTTGCATACCAGCTCATGCAGGGCTATGACTATTACTGGCTTTATACGCAGAAAGGCGTGAAACTGCAATGTGGCGGCAGCGATCAGTGGGGTAATATTCTCACGGGAACTGAACTGATCAGAAGAAAGGCCGGAGGCGAGGCATTTGCGTTTACATGTCCGTTAATCACAAAGGCTGATGGCGGAAAGTTCGGGAAAACGGAAAAGGGAAATGTATGGCTTGATCCTGAAAAAACTTCACCGTATCAGTTCTATCAGTTCTGGCTAAATGCGAGTGATGATGATGCAATCAAGTGGATCCGCATTTTTACTTTTCTTGGCAGGGAAGAGATTGAATCGTTGATTGCAGATCATCAAAAGGACGCTGGTTTAAGAATTTTACAGAAAAGACTGGCGGAAGAGATCACGGCCTTTGTACATGGAAAAGACGAACTCGCATCTGCATTATCTACTTCTGAGAAACTTTTTAAAGGTGATGGTGGCATTACGGATTTCCGCAGTTTTTCAGAATCGGAACTATTGACTGCTATGGATGGAGTTCCGCATTATTCACTTGCAATGGATAAAGTAAGTTCAGGAATTGACCTGGTAAGTTTGCTGGCTGAAACCGGTATTTTTCCTAGTAAAGGAGAAGCGCGAAAGACGATCCAGGGCGGTGGAGTAAGTGTGAACAGGGAGAAAGTAGTGGATCCATCAGCACCAATTTCAACTGCACAACTAATCGCAGGAAAATACATCGTGGTCCAGAAAGGCAAGAAGAATTATTACCTGGTAAAAGCGGAGTAGGTTTTAAGTTGAAAGTTAAAGGTTAAAAGCAGGTCGTTGCTGATTACGGCTCTTTACTTTCCGCAATTTCCCTAATGAATATTACGGTTTGTTTTTTGGGAAGAATCAATTGTTTCCTATCTGATTTTTGATATCTCCTTCCACATCTGCTCGGCTACAATCTCATTTCCTTTCGGATTGAGGTGAACACGATCGGTTGTAAGAATGCCTGACTCTTTATTGTCAGGATTGTTGGCGAGACTATATTCCAAAAACACTTTTCGCAAATCAACCAGAGGCAGTTGCTGTTCCTGTGCGATGTTCCTGATAAGGTTTGAATAACGATTCAAATCCCCGTCCTGTTGATTTGAGAAGTCATTTCTCTCTCCGATCACTGCAGGCGTACAAACAATTACTTTAATCTTCTGCGCCTTCAGTTTGGCAAGAACAGCATTGTAAAATTTCACAAATTTGTCCTGGTCAGTGCCAGTGCCGGAAGAAGCTTTGTGCCAGACATCATTCACACCAACATAAATAACAACAATATCCGGATTCTTTTTTAACACATCAGAATCCATTCTCAGGTACAGATCATAAATCTTATTTCCTCCGATCCCCGCACCTATCAGTTCGTACTTGGAAGAGAGATTCTGTTCACTGAGCTTCTTATTCAAAACATCAATATAACCACCAGGATTGACAGCTGCCTGCGTGATGGAATCGCCAAAAAAAACGACCTTCTTTTTCTCCTGCCGCTTAATATAGGAAAAGCTGGATACTATTAAAAAAGTGGAGAAGATCAGGCCAATAAGCACCGACATGCGGGAGATAACTGGCATGGCAATTTTTGATTAAGGGTTAAAAGTTCTGCCTGCAAAGAAATTGAATCCGTGCGAAAAAACGCAAAGCAGCTCAAATTATTTTGATATTTCAGATGACGGAAAAGTTGAATGTTTAATATTTAGGATTGAAAGTTAAGCGACTTTATCGATCAAATCATCGCGAAATGCGCAATGAAAATAATTTCTCAGCTTGTCTTGTAGTTAAGAACATGATGCAAATTTGATAGACAAAACGACAGAGCTCTGTATTTCAGTTCATCGTTTTTCGCTGCTTGTCCTTCGTTTTTCATTCTTCATTTTCGTTTGTCGTTGGTCGTTCTTCGTCTTTTTTAATTTGCTCGTTGATTCAGCTCATCAATTCCCGACTGCCGGTTTCTTGCAGCCTTCACCTGCGAATTACCGAAACGCCACGTGAAATTGGCCTTAAACTGACGACTTTCGTAAGCGCCGGAAGCGATGATGTACAAACCACCGAAATCACTCACTCCTTTCCATGGCATCGTATAGAAGATATCGGTTATACTGACACGTAAGGTGGCGTTATCCCTGAGGAGTTTTGTCTGGAGGCCGGCATCCAGGTTCCAGAACGCACTTGTCCTGTAAGTTCCACCCCAGACCGATGGTGAATTATAGGAGCCGCTCAGTTCTGCAGTCAGTTTTTTATTGAGTTTGAAGGTCTGTTGCTGATAAAGATTAAACACAGTTGCATTCAGCTTAATGATTTTATTTTCTTCAAACTGTGCTCGATACCTCGAATGATAAAGATTTGCATTTGCATACACACTCCACCATTTGATAATGCTGAATGGATATGTCACTGTTAAACTATATACCTGCTGATTGGCCAGGTTTCTTTGTTGTATATAGTTGCGGTTACCATCAATAGTATCTGTAACCTGCGCGAAATAATCGGTTACTTTACTGTACGATAAGGTTGTAGTCAGCTTTTGGTTATAAGAATGGCGAAGCTCAATGATGTTGGTGTACTGCGGCTTCAGGAAAGGATTACCTTTTCTGAACGATAACTGATCGAGCTGATACTCGAACGGATTCAGATCCTGGTATCGGGGCCGATCGATTCTCCGGCTATATGATAGGCCCAGACTTTGTTTTTCTGCTGGCTGCCACGTGATGCCCGCACTTGGGAAAAGATTGAGATAGCTTCGTTTTACATTCTCATCATCTACTGCTACGGCTGCGGTCAGCTCACCATGACTATTGGTTTGTTCCAGGCGCACACCCGCATGCATGCCCCACTTCTTCCACTGCCTGCGATACTGACCATACAATGCATTGATAAATTCTGTGTACTCAAAACGATTGCTCCTGTTTGGATTCAATATGGGCTGATCGTTTTCGTTGTATTCGTAAAATTGAAAATTATTGTCGGTGAGTACAAGCGATGATTTAAATCCGAATGCCAGGCGTCCTTTGCCAAGGTTCTGCTCATAATCAGATTTCAGACTGATCATATTTATATCCGTTGGCATTTCGGAACTAAAAATGTACTCGGACAGCACAGTGCTTCCATCGCCACTATAATAAATATTCGGAGTGATATTTTTTCCGCGCATGCTGTACCTGCCAAAATCCGCATCGATGTTCCATTCGCGGCCTGTCGTATCAGTATAACGGTAATTCAGATTTGCTGAAAAATTGCGACGTTTATTTCTTGTTTGTGAATTCGCATACAAAATCCTATCTGTTTCCTTGATATTTGTCGGAGCGATAGGAGTATAGCTGCTGGAGTTAAACTCCATATTCCCCAGGTTACCATTGATCACGATTCCCAGAGTTGATCGTGAGTTCAGGAAATAGTCAGCGCCGGCTTTCAGGTTATGTCCCTGGAAATGTCCCCTGCTTTGCGCTTTCTGATCGTAGCTGGTGTCGTTCTGCTCACGGTACAGGTTCAGTTCATTCCAGTTGCGGTTATTGTAATAGCTGTAGTTCGCGAAATAGTTTACTTTCTTATTTCGATAATTCAAAGAAGCAGCACCGTTGTACTTGGAAAATTTCATGATGCCATATCCCCCACTCAGGCTTCCGTTCAGACCATAATTTTTATTTTTCTTCAGCCTGATATTGATTATGCCC
Source organism: Pollutibacter soli (assembly GCA_029269725.1). Classification (GTDB taxonomy): domain Bacteria; phylum Bacteroidota; class Bacteroidia; order Chitinophagales; family Chitinophagaceae; genus Pollutibacter; species Pollutibacter soli. The sequence continues at coordinate 329,267 of JARJHS010000003.1, forward strand.
GCATTTCCTTCTGCATCATATTTAGCAGAAGGATTGGTGATGATTTCTATCGCTTCAATATCATTACTGCTCAATCCTCTCAGGTAGGCTGCGAGATCGGTGCCTGCAAGAGGACTGGGTTTGCCATCAATATAAATGCGCACACCATTTTTACCACTCAGTAATATATTATCATCCTTATCAACGATCACACCGGGCGATTTCTGAAGAAGCTCAAGGCCGTTGTTACCAGTTGCATTGATACTCGCTTCAACATTGAAAACGAGTTTGTCGGGTTTTACTTCAACTATTGGTTTTTTACCGGTAACTACTACTGCGTCAAGCGCACGTGTGCTGCGTGTGAGTGTGATATGCGATTGCTGCAATAATGATTGTGGCGATATCCAGCGATTTTCAAATCCAACGGCATTAAACTGAATAAGCATCGGAATTGTATCCGGAACATTGAAACTGAATACACCATCGTCAGCACTTAATGTCGTCTTTAACAGTGAAGAATCTTTTGCTTTATGCAATGTCACAGTTACTTTCGATAAGCCTTCGCCATTTTCGTTTTTAAGTTTTCCCCTTATTTCCTGCGCTATCGTATGGAGTGTCATGAAAATGGGGAAGCATATTAGCAGGGCTGATCTCATCTTACTGAATTGAAAAGTTAAAACTAATATCAGCCAGAGGGGATTTTCCTGTAGTAATGCCCGATCGGAGTTTATAGAAGATAGATGGTTACCGCCTGTCAAAAACGCCCGGGGGGTCAAAAACCGATGCCCGGGAATTCACAGCTGATTCCGACTGGAATAAGTCACCTGCAGGTGATATCAAAACTCTGTATTATGCAATTTCTACCCGTACGTTCTTCGTCGTTTCAAAGGAATGTGCGCTCATACTACATACACCATTCAGACTAAAACTTGGTTGTAAAACGATATTCTGCTATTTTTGCACCCGCTTTTAGCGTATTGCCCGATAGTATAATGGTAGTACATCAGATTTTGGTTCTGACTGTCTTGGTTCGAATCCAGGTCGGGCAACAAAAGAAGGTTAAAAAGCTGGGTGCAGGTCTTTAAGGCCTGCATTTTTATTTTGACCATCCTGAATTCAATTCTTCCATTTCGCCAGACACAATATTACTTTTTATGTAGTCCCGGCGCCACAAAATACCATTGCACTCATCCGGGAAAAATATCTAAAGCCTCACTTGTCTTTCGTTCCTGCGGCGAGTTGTAAAGAATTCAGCCTGAAATCAGCCGTATTGAAATTCTAATCTTCATAACAAGTGATATAAAGCAATTCTGGCATAATATTTTAACCAGGAAAGGCACCCAAGAGAAAGATACAATTGGAAAAAAACGTTACCCAGAAAAGCACTGACTTTTAGTCGTGATGTACCGGAACAGCTCGCTCCGGTACATCTTTTTTTAAGCTATCTGTTTTATCTAAGAAATTACCTGTCAGCTACTTATGAGTTATGCTCCATTTGCCGTAGTAACTCAACGAGCACCAATAAATCACTCCACTTATTCTCGGATTTCGGTCGTTACATCGAGAAATATTTCGTCCTTTGTCTGTCTTTTTCTAAATTTGCCGCTCAAGTTTGCCCGATAGTATAACGGTAGTACCGCAGATTCTGGTTCTGCTTGTCTTGGTTCGAATCCAGGTCGGGTAACGAAAAAAATCAGGAGTAAGGAGTGAGAAGTAAGAAGGGCTGATAAATGCGAAACTCCATCTTGTTCATGAGATTAATGCAGGTTGTAATGCCTGCATTTTTTATTTACAGGAATCACAGATGCTTGATCTGCTTGTCGGGGGTTGCGGGTTCAAACAGCAAATAACAGTAGGTTGGGGAACCTATGGCGACTCATCAATAATACAACACAGGAATGTGCTATCACCAATTCCACCAGGTTAACTCATGTTAAAATCCGGTTGATTAAAATATTGTACACGAAAAATTCGTTACCGTGCGCTGATACTGAATCCTTCATTGTAAAATACAGTCTAACCAATGAAAAAATGTTTAAGCGGGTTGCTGGTGGTAACCATTTTCATCAGTTGCTCAAAATCCAATAGTGATCAGCAGCAAAGCAGTGGAATCAATGTTGGTCAGTTGACTAAACATACCTGGGTTCTCGATTCTGGAGTGATCATCTATAATGGTATGAGATCTGTACAGAAGCCTGCTTCCGGCGAGAGATGGGCGGCCGAATTCACTGCCAGCAACTACATCATCAAAATTCAAAACGAGCCCCCTGAAATAAGGAATTATTTGTTTAAAGCTAAAGACACTGTTTTCTACTGGGACCAATCAGATCAACGCGACCCGGATCAATATTTCCTGATCAAGTCACTTAATGCTGAAAAGTTAGTTACTCATGAAATTGAGCAGCTTACGCAGATGAAAGTAGAAACGTACATGCACGCTGAATAAGATTTTATATTTCAGATATTAGCATAGTCCAGCTCCTCTTACCAGGAAGCTGGATTTTTTTATACAAAAGATGCTTTTAAAATCGCTTAATAGTGATGAGTTGAAAATAATTAACACGGAAATTTCTGAATCCATCTGTACGAAAATAAAAAAGCTGAGGATAGATATCCTCAGCCGTAACATTGAGAAACACCTCGTCGTAAGACTCGATGTGTACATAAGGTAGTTAATTATTTACCTGATTTTAATGGGGGAAAACACCTGGTTTTGAATTCAGGCGGGTGAGTTTAAAAAGTTGGTTTTCATTTTTTTCAAAACAAATGCTTCAAACTTTTTTTAAATTTTTTATTCTGATTTTTATTGGAGAAGCTCGAACAAACTGGCCGATTCTCTAAAAATATTTCTTTGGCGGTTCTCTATCCCTTAAAGATTAGAATGCGATTAAAATTAAATTAGGTGACCAAACCGATTGAAGATTACTGCGATCAGATATCCCGCTGCTGCGCCAAGCGCAACATGCCATGTAACATCTACAATAGTTAATGTATCGGACCATCGGATGAACATCGACGCATTTGCGAAATTCCATGAACTTGCAGAAATCAGATTTATAAGTGCTCCTCTGAATGCAGCGCGACCAACGGAAATCATTGAAGTCTGTGTTTCGATGATAAAATACACCATACCAAAACTCAAAATCAATTCAAGAAGAACAACCCAAAACATATTCGTGTACTCGGATGGATGAATGACAGATTGGATAGGTGCAAACTGACGGTCAAAAAAATCACTCGCGATTTTTCCGTGAAAAAGTCCGTTAATGGCAAACATCAATACAAAAGAAGGAAGCCAGCAAATAAGAAAATTCTTGAGTTTCATTATAATCCGTAAGTAAGAAATAAGAAAACAAGCTATGCTAATATTTCAAATCCTTAACTTAATGCGCTTCAGATGATCTGAGTAAGATACAGAAAAAACTCCAGCAGGTAAGATTTAGCAGAATACAATCAATGCAAACAAACCCTGTTCAAATTTTCCATGGATATATATTCCGGTGAGTATTTAAAATTATAACTTCCTGATCGAAATAATAGACAGTTTACCGTAACATTTAAAGTAAGCCACTGTTAAAACAACTTTTTGAAAGTTACCATTAACGTGACTACCGGCAGTGGGTAAATCCGGAATTTGTAAAAATTCTTCCTGTGAAAATTCCAAGTAACTGTTACCTGGTTCCTTCCCAATGCTTTTTCTCGTTGTTAAAGCTCTGCCCGATTTCTACATCGACTTTTTCACTATCGAATTTGCAGGTATATGTTTCTGTATGCGGACTTTCAATATATCTGAGAGTCAGCTGCAAGGTTTGTGCATCCAGCCATCGATAAGATCCTGCTACTGCAAACGGAGCTAACCCTTCCAGATTATTTTTTGCTCTTGCAACAAGGTATGCGCCTTTTTTGTTTGTTTTACCCAACTTCCATGAAGAGGCAGAAAAACCGATCGGATAAACAGCAGAATCGGTTGAAAATGTAACCACACAATTCTTTTTCGTAAAATCAAATGCAACTGATTTAAATCCTGGCTGATCACCTGATTTTTTGAATTCCGATTTTCCGGCGGCAACAGCTTTAAAGGCAGAATCGGAAATCTTTTTAGGAGCGGGCAGTGATAAGGATGCGAGCTTTTTCTTTAATGCCGCTGCGGAGGCTTTATCAGAAACATCAGCATTCCCATCCTGTAACGCAGGAAGTAAATATTTGAAGATGAGATTTAGTTCATCCTGCATATTGTTTGTTTCGCTGGTGATGGATATCACCGCATCCTGGTCGGGCATTACTATAATGTATTGCCCATAAGCACCATCACCTCTGTATGCATTATTCCTGCATCGCCACATCTGGTAACAGTATCCCTGCAGCCAGTCATTACTGGCGAGTTGTTCTGCTGTTGCATTTGGATTCTGCATGATTTTTTTTGTGCTCGCTTCTTCGATCCAGCTTGCCGGAAGAATCTGAGTTCCTTTCCAGTCTCCTTTCTGCAAAAAGAGCTGACCAAATTTTGCCAGGTCTTCTGTACGTATACGTAAGCCCCATCCACCGGTATTAATTCCCCTGGGGTCAGTTTCCCAATCAATATCAGAAATGCCCAGGGGATCAAATAACCTGGGACGCAGATAATCAATTACCGACTGACCGGTGACTTTGGTCACGATCGCCGATAGCATATAAGTAGCGATGCTGTTATACAAAAACTTTGTTCCAGGCTTGTTTACCACCGGGGCGGCAAGAAATCCACGTACCCAATTGGTATCTCTCGCAGGAACATAGTTGGGTTCAGGCTCCTGCCCGGCAGACATGCTGAGCAGATCCTTAACTTCCATTGCAGCAAGATTTGCACTAACGGTATCGGGTAAGTCATTCGGGAAAAAAGCAATCACTTTCGCATTTACTGTTAATCGCTTTTCTGCAACACAGAATCCGATGGCAGTAGCCGTAAAACTTTTACTGCAGGAATACATGGTGTGTTTGAGATCTGCGCGATAGGGATTCCACCAGCTTTCGGCAATCACTTTACCATGACGCAGCAACATAAAACTATGGAACTCATTTTTCGACTGTTCAACAGCATTTACAAAATCAAGAATTGCCTTGCTGGAAACACCTTCTTTTTCAGGAGTACTTCGGATAAGAGGTTGTACATTACCAACACCAGTTTGAGCTGAGGTCTGGACAATCAAAAAAAGGCCAAGTAACAGGGTAGTCAGTTTTCGTATACGCATTGCAGTTGTGGATATGATGATTGAAAGTTGAGAAAATACTAATCTACTAAAATAAGATGAGGTTATTAGTATTCTTCCAGGCACATACCCTGTTTCAGAAAGCTGCAATGATTACTCGGGAGCGATATCAGAAATGGTTCATCAGAAATAAATCAACAGTAATCCCTTCTTTAACAATCAAACAAAAATTTGATTGCAGACTCAATCTGAAGATTGAATGTTATGATCACATGAATGAAAATCGAAATTTAAAGATAGTCGTACTTTTTTGGACGAAGGTACGCGGTGGGCTGTTCAGGCATTTTTGCTGCCGGGCGATCAGGTATTTTTTTAATAACTGGCTCTGGTAACTTTACCCAAGACTTTAATTCAGGATGCATTACTATGATTTCAGCGCCCTGGTCTTGCGTAGGAAGGTGTTGGATTTTTTCGGTAAGCATATATTAAAATCGAGCAAAATGTGTGCCCCATTGATAAATTTTCAATCAATAAAGCAGATATTGAAAACTTTAATGAATACTTGGGCCATAAGTGATGCTTTTTATACATTTTTCAAAAGGATTTAATAATATTCATCCAAAACAGCCTAATGCAAGAAGCTGTCAATTAGATGTTGAACAATTAAAAGCTGGCTAAAGTTGATTTGTTATTAAATCTGTGATCAATGTTTGAACAAATATCAAAGCTGGGAAGCTTTTATAGCCTGCTCCAGATCGGCAAGGATGTCATCAACAAATTCAAGTCCGACTGAAACGCGGACAAGGCCTGCTGTGATGCCAACTTCCTTCTGCTCAGCAACATTCAGTTTGGAATGAGTGGTACTCGCCGGATGAGACGCAATGCTTCTGCTATCTCCGAGGTTGTTTGTCATTGATAATAGCTTCAGATTATTGAGAAACTTTCTGCCATTATCAATTCCACCTTTCAACTCAAAAGTCAAAACACCTCCGCCGGCGCGCATTTGTTTTTTGGCTATTTCATATTGCGGATGAGATTGCAGGAAGGGATATTTTACCCAATTCACACCAGTGTTTTTTTCCAGAGCTTTCGCAAGTGCAAGCGCATTGCTGCTATGTCTTTCCATCCTGACACTTAACGTCTCCAGACTTTTTGAGAGTACCCAGGCATTGAAAGGACTTAAGCTTGGTCCTGTATTGCGGATAAACAGATAGAGTGGTTTTATCAGTTCAGCCTTTCCTACAACAACACCTCCGAGTACACGCCCCTGTCCGTCGATAAACTTCGTTGCGGAATGCAGCACCAGGTCAGCACCAAACGAAATAGGCTGCTGCAAAACCGGTGTTGCAAAACAATTATCAACTACAAAAAGTATGTTGTGCTTTTTGCAGATATCAGCCACATAACGGATATCAATTATGTCCAATCCGGGATTTGAGGGCGTTTCCAGGTAAAGCATTTTTGTATTTGGCTTTACCAGCGATTCTATTTGTTCCGGATTGTTCAGGTTAAAATAATCATGCGTGATCCCCCATTTCGGGAGGTACTTTGTAAGAATTGTGTGGGTGGAACCAAACACTGCCGAAGCAGAAATAATATGATCGCCCTGCGAAAGAAAGGTCATGAAGGTTGAATAAATCGCTGCCATTCCGGTTCCGGTAGCAACTCCATCTTCTGTTCCTTCAAGAGCGGCAATTTTTGCGATAAACTCATCAACAGTTGGATTTGAGAAACGCGAATAGATATTCACATCAAGGGAATCATCTTCAAAGGCAGCTGCCATTTCTTCTGCAGAATGATAGATAAAACTGCTGGTAAGAAAAAGAGGGGTGCTGTGTTCTTTTTCTGCAGTTCTGCTGGTCTGTGCGCGAATAGCAACTGTTTCCGGATGTGTAGACATGTATAACAATAAAAAAATAAAATGGTTAAAAATTAAGGCAGTACTTCTTTGTTATTCACAAAAACCCTCCACGATATCCGGGCACCTGCCCTCCTGAGTGTTTCAGCTACCGAACAATATTTATTTACTGAAAGCTCAACGGCACGCCATGCCTTGCCTGGCTCTATTTCACCAGTGAGTTCAATCGTCATATCTACTTTCTCCCAAAGAGAAGGCGTCTTATCATGTTCCCGCTCTCCATCAATTTTAATTTCAAGGCCCTTGAGTTCCTGCTTTTGTTTTTTCAGGATACTAACGATATCAACACCGCTGCAACCGCAAAGAGCTGCGAGAACTGTCTGCATAGGACGGAAACCCGTTCCCTTTCCACCCTGCTCTACAGGGATATCGATCCTCATCTGGTGGTTTCGTTCATCCCTGATATCAAATCCATAATCCGGGTCTGTAAGACCAGCATGCATTATTGGCATAATCCCTTAATTGAACTGCAAATATACTTCGCCGATGAAACATTTCCCGTGTTGAACATTTCATTCAGACCTTCATGAGAGCATCCGGTAGTTGTGTAACTGACTAAAATCGATGCCAGGAAAAAACTGTATTTGTTTCCAGTTCGGATCTTTACGTTTTGCAATTATTAAAATTGTTAAAATAGGTTATAAGAGCAATACAATTCCCTACCGGACTATTTGGAATTAATGAAGCTATTGGAAAAATTATCCTGTAAACACCTTTATCAATATCCTGGTACTCCAGAAAATGACTAGGATACCTAGTAAAATGAAAGAAGTTTTCTTAGGAAGTTTTCCGGCAAGCCTGGCTGCAATCGGAGCTGCGACAAGTCCGCCGATGATCAGCGCCAGAATTACCTGCCAATGAGTAACTCCCATTAACGAGAAAAACGTAAATGCACTTGCGAAGGTTACAAAGAATTCGGTAAGACTCACTGATCCTATCACATATCTTGGACTGCGTCCTTTCGTGATCAGCGTTGTTGTCACAATTGGCCCCCAGCCGCCGCCGCCAAAAGAATCAAGAAAACCACCAACGCCGGCGAGTATGCCATGGCGCTTGAATTTTTTCTGAGGTTGCGGCTTCCGGAATGCATTCATTAAAATTCGAATGCCCAAAATCATGGTATACACAGCCATCAACGGACGCAGGTAGTTTGCGTATTGTTCACCAAACCTATACAGTAACCATGCACCGAAAACCGCACCGATGACACCCGGTATGACAAGGGCTTTAAATAGTTTTTTGTTTACGTTTCCGAATTTATAGTGACTATATCCGGAAGCTCCGCTGGCAAACATCTCAGCCGTATGAATACTGCTGCTTATCGAAGCAAGATTTACGCCCGCAGATAAAAGTATTGAAGCGCTTGTGACACCGTATCCCATGCCCAATGCGCCATCAACAAGCTGTGCCAGAAACCCTGCCAGTACCATCCATGGAAAATTCTTATCCAGAGTTTCATACCACCTGATCGTACCGCTGGTGAGCTCCTTCATGGGCAGGTATGAAAAAACAAAATGCCCGATCAGCATGAGGCCAAATACGAGCAATGAACGGGTCGCGAATTTTCTCCATTTGTTTTCTTTCTCCTCATTGGTTTTATCAACGAGAACCTTTGTGATATCGTTAAGCTTCTTAACTTTCTCACCAAAATTGCCGGATAGCTTATTTCTGATCCGATTCAGATTTACCAGTACATCATCAAGTTCCTGAGGAAGACTTTCCTGCAACATTTCGCGAATGCGTTTTGCAGCGGTCGGTGATTTACCATTCGTTGAAATTGCGATTTTAAGATTTCCCTTTTTTACTATTGAACCCAGGTAAAAATCACATAAATCCGGAGTATCGGCGACATTGACCAATATCCCTTTTTCTTTCGCGGCCTGGCGAATAAAAACACTATCAGAAACACTATTAACTGCTGCAATTACAATATCAATACCAGCAAGATCATCCTTTTCAAATTCCTTTTCTGATAGCTGAACATTGGGATGATGTTGCAGCAAGGCTTTTACTTCCGGTGAAACTTTCTTTGCCACTATCTTAAGATCCGTAGAGGGAGAATTATGCAGAACAGCTACCAGTTTTTCCAATGCAACATTTCCACCACCTACAACGAGGATACTCATCTCTTCCAGTTTCAAAAAAACAGGAAAAAGATGATTACTCTCCGGAAGAGGTTCGGGCGCAGGTTTATTCAATTCGCCGGCCACCAGGTTTTCATCAATATTTTGTTGATTCTGCAATGCTGATTTTTTCGGTTATGCCGTTACGAAATTACCGCCCACAAGTTTGCGTCTGATGGCGAAATCACCTAAGGCCTCTCCCGGCTCACGTTCATTTGCATACTGTTCAAATAATGCATCCAGCGTTTCAAGTATCGCAGGCTCTTCCAGGTTCTCGCGATATTTTAAATTGAGACGCTCACCAAGTCTGTCGCCGCCTATATGCAGATTGTATTTTCCGTAGGCTGTTCCGATTAACCCGATTTCCGCCAGGTAAGATCTGCCGCAACCATTTGGACAGCCCGTCATCCTTAAATAGATCTCATCATTTTCAAGTCCATGCTTACTCAGCAATGGTTCAATTTTTGATATCAGAGCAGGCAGATAACGCTGTGCTTCGGCTAGCGCTAACGGACAGGTTGGGAATGCCACACAAGCTATAGCATTACGACGAAGCATACCTGCTTTTTCAGTATGTGCATCTATACCAAACTGGCTCAATAATTTTATCACATCCTCTTTATCTTTATCCTTGATATCAGAAAGAACAAGATTCTGATTACAGGTAAACCTGAACATGACTTTTCCTTGTTCAGCCAATGCATACAGGCCGGTCTTCAGTGCACAACTGGTGTCATCTTTTACCAGCCCGTTTTCCGTGAAAACAGTATAGTTCCAGGTTTTGTCCTGGTTTCTCTGCCATCCGAAATGATCACCACGATATTTAAAACTATAAGGTTTTGCGGGTTCCAGCCGGAAACCACATCGCTTCTCCAGTTCTGTTCTGAAATTATCGACACCGATACGATCAATAGTATATTTTAAACGTGCAAGCTTACGATCACTTCTATTTCCAAAATCGCGTTGGATAGTAATGATCTCGTACACGGCTTTGAGAATATTTTCTTTGCCGGAAACAAAACCCAGCATCGATCCTACACGAGCGTATGTTGAAGCATTTCCGTGTGTAGTACTCAATCCGCCACCGGCTGCTATATTGAAACCTAAAAATTTCCCATTGTCAATTACAGCAATCAAACCAATATCATTTCCAAAAACATCCACATCATTATCCGGGGGAACAGCAATAGCAATTTTAAATTTCCTGGGTAAATAACGATCCTGGTATAACGGATCAGTTTCTTCTTCTTTATTCAGAATCTGTTCTTTGTCGAGCCAGATTTCATAATATGCTCTTGTCTTCGGCAACGCCATCTCGCTAATCCAGGTTGCATAATCCTCAATCTCTTTATGCAATGGAGATGTAGCGGGATGGGCACTGTATATCACATTCCTGTTTACATCACCGCATGCTGCGATTGAATCCAGGTGAAGCGTATTGAAAGATTGAATCGCAGGTTTTATATGCGATTTAAGAATTCCATGCAGCTGGACGGTCTGGCGTGTAGTGATTTTTATCGTACCCGTTGAATGTTCACCGGCAATATGATTTAAACCGATCCATTGTTGTGGGGTCATGATACCGGCAGGCAAACGAAGCCTGATCATATAAGAATACAACCATTCAAGCTTCTTCGCGCTTCTCTCTTCTCTGCGATCCCGATCATCCTGCTGATACAAACCATGAAATTTGATCAGCGACTGGTCATCCTCGCGTAATGAACCGGTGATATCATCTGTAAGGCTTTCCTTCAGCGTGCCACGTAGAGCATCACTGTTTGTTTTGATCCTCTCAACAACTGATAATTTCTGTGATGTGCTCAAACTATAAACTTTAAACTATTTATTTTTTACCTACCTGCCCGCACTTCGGGCGGCTATAAACAAAATGTTCCTGCCGGAACATGAACGTTACCTTTCGTCTCCAATGTTAGAGGAATTGGACTTTTAATAAAGCAGACATTTAACCTTTCCCTGCATCCTTCCAAACCTTGAACTTTCAACTTTAACCTTCAGCTTTAAACTACTTCTTCCCTCTCTTAATATACGTCTTTATGAAAACGTCCATCCTTACAAACAGACTCCCAATAAGCCACTGAATCTTCGTGCGATTTATTTCCATGTGTACTTACGATATCAATCAATGCAGCTTCAACATCTTTACTCATAGGATCTTTTGTTCCGCTGATGTAAACATAAGCTCCGGACTCCAACCATTTGAACAATTCCTTTCCCTGCTCTTTCATCCGGTGTTGTACATACACCTTTTCCCGCTGGTCTCTGGAAAAAGCAAGACTGATTTTGTTCAGCACTCCTGTTTGTAAAAACATCTGCATTTCCGTCTGGTAAAGGAAATCAGTAGTGAAATGTTGTTCACCGAAAAAGAACCAGTTCTGTCCGGAAGCTCCTCTCGCATCACGCTCAGCAAGAAATGAACGGAAAGGTGCAATACCGGTACCAGGACCGATCATGATCACCGGTTTATCATCGGCTGGTAACTTAAACGAACGATTTCGATGTACATAGAAGCTCAACTTTGAATCAACAGAAAGATCTCCTAAAAAAGTACTGCAAAGTCCTATGTGTTTTTGCTCTTCAATGAGGTATGCATGCCTGCTGACAGTGAGGTGTACTTCATTTGGATTCACCAGCGGTGATGAGGATACAGAATACAATCGCGGAGCAATTCCTGGCAATACTTTAAGTACTTCGATAAACTGAGAAGGATCTTTTACCGGATATATTCTTAAAAGATCCACCAGGTCCATGCGCGTATCCGGAATATCCTGGCGCGTCAGCGTTGCATACTTCTTAATTGCTGAAGTAAGGAGGTAACAGATATTCAATCTTTCTGTCAGCAACTTTTTTACTGACTCTTTATATTTTGAAGTTTCGACAACTGCGTTTTCATCAACGCCTGTAAGCTCAATAATCCTGCTTACGATCTCTTTCCGGTTATGTGGAATTATCGCTATCGCGTCACCATGCTCGTACTGCACAGGCTCTTCAACAGCGATCTCGATATGCCAGGTAACTTTATCAGAACCACGATCATTAAGGTTAATATGTGTAATGATTGTACCGTCGTAAATTTTCTTTTCGCCTTTTGGTGATGCTGAAGCCGGTGCCGAAACAGGCTTATCGATCGTCTCTCCTTTTTCAGTAATGGTCAGCACTTTTTCAAACCATGCATGTGCAGGTTTTTCAAAATCGACATCACATCTCTGCAACGGTATCTGTCTTTTTCCACCCAACTTATGAAACTGCGCGTCTACATCTTCACCGGTTTTACAATACAATGGATAAGATGTATCTCCCAGCGCAAGCACAGCAAAACGCAGGTGCGGCAACTGAGATTCTTTTGCCATTAATGCATCATAAAACTTTTTTGCAGGACCAGGAGGGTCTCCTTCCCCCTGCGTACTGATGACAACAAAAAAGTATTCTTCTTTTTCGAGATCAGAAAAGCGATATTGATCAAGACCAAGACATTTTACATTTATGCCTTTATGCTTAGCGGCTGCTGCCAGTTCTGTTGCGAGTTTTTTTGCATTCCCGGTTTCCGTACCAAAAACTATAGTGATTTTTTTCACCACATTGATATGCCCGTTTCCATTCTGAATCAGTCCATTGGATTTTGCTTCAGGGAAGCGGGAAACCAAACCGGATAAATAGCCATTCATCCAGATCAATTCTTCTTTCGAAGAACTATCAATCAAATCCTGTAATATTTTCAACTTAGAACCCGGCAGCATGTTCTGATTTTTTTGATTCACCCGTTCCCACCTCATTCGCTTTCATGGGATCTGTCACCGGGTCAAAATAATTGAGTTCTGTTTCAATGGTCGTAAACCATGCAAACTTTTTATGAAGTGATACTACATCACCTATAATCAATAATGCGGGTGACATCAGTTCTTTGTCTTGCAAAGTTTCCATGATGCCGCCAACTTTATTAAAACTTATTCTTTGAAAAGCCGTCGTTGCCTGTTCGATAACGGCTAATGGTTTATCAGCAGAAATTCCTGCGCTGAGAAGATGATCTATCAAATGCTCCAATTGTTTTGAAGCCATATAAAACACAAGGGTATCTGTCGTCTGCGCCAGTTCTTTCCACACTTCACCTGTGATTACCTCTTCTTTATAATAAGTGAGAAAGCGAACTGCGGTGGAATAACCCCGTGCCGTCAATGGTATACCTGCGTAAGCAGCAGCACCGAGACCTGCCGTTACTCCTGGAATGATCTCAAATGAAATATTGTTTGCAGTAAGTGTTTCCAGTTCATCAAGTATGTTTGAAAAAACAGAAACATCACCACCTTTCAATCTGACCACCAGCTTTCCTGGTAAGGCATATTGAAGCAAGAGCTCATTGATCCTGGGTTGTGGTATACTACCTGATTTCCCTGCCTGTTTGCCAACAAATACGACTGTTACCCCGGGCTTTAAGTAGCTGTGGATAATAACCGGACTAACCAGTCGATCAACCAAAACCACATCAGCAAGCAGCAAATACTTAGCTGCGCGAACAGTAATAAGTTCAGGATCGCCGGGACCCGCACCCGCAAAAATCACTTTTGCTTTTGGCTGTACTTCTTCTGATTTCATCACTTGTATATACCTACCAGTTACTTTATACTTTATTGGAACAATACCGCTGCCACCGTGCTATTGCTCGTTTCATCTATCAAAATAGCGGCGCCATTGGTCTGAGAATTTTCGTAGGAATCATAAACAACCGGTGCCGCAGTTTTCAATTTTGCTCTCACAACTTCATTCAATGTTACCGGAGTGGATACTTCCAGTGGTTGCAAAGTATTCACGTCAATCTTATGTTCAAGATTTCTTACCACCGTGCGAACTGTTCTTGCATTGTGCTGCAGGTAATATTTGTTGCCAGGCTGAAGTGGCTTTTCATCCAGCCAGCACAATACTACATCCAGTTCCGACTTTAACTCAGGGCCCTGGTCTCTTCCAACAATAGCATCACCTCGACTGATATCGATATCGTCTGTCAATCTTATTACAACACTTTGTGGTGCAAATGCTTCACTTAATTCCTTTCCTCCTATTTCGACAGACTCGATAGTTGATTCGATTCCTGCGGGTAAAATTTTTATTTTGTCCCCTTTTTTAAAAATTCCGCTTTGTACTTTACCCGCGTAACCACGGTAATCGTGCAGATCTTCAGTTTGAGGACGAATGACGTACTGAACCTGGAAACGCTGATCGTTTAGATTGATGTCATTTTCCACCGGTACTTCCTCCAGGAACTGAAGAAGGGTGGGACCTTCATACCAACTCATGTGTTCACTCCTCTCAACAATATTATCTCCCTGCAATGCGCTGATAGGAAAGAATTTTACATCCTTCAAACCGAGCTGCGCTGCAACTTTTGAGTAATCGATAATAATATTATTGAACACGTCCTGTGAAAAATCAACCAGGTCCATTTTATTAATAGCCACAACGACGTGAGGAATTTTCAGCAGCGAAGCAATGATCGAATGCCTTCGGGTTTGTTCCACAACGCCCTGCCTTGCATCAATTAGAATGATGATCAGTTCTGCATTGGATGCGCCAGTGATCATATTGCGTGTGTACTGCACATGACCAGGAGCATCTGCTATGATAAACTTTCTGACTGGTGTTGTGAAGTAACGATATGCAACATCGATAGTAATCCCCTGTTCACGTTCTGCTCTCAGACCATCAGTTAACAAAGCGAGATCAATCTCACCCTTATCATTTTTTTTTGCACTGGATTTTTCAAGTTGCTCCAGCTGATCAGCGAGGATGCTTTTGCTGTCATAGAGCAAACGCCCTATCAGTGTACTCTTGCCATCGTCAACACTTCCGGCTGTTATAAATCGGAGAATATTCATCTAATCTTATTTATCTGGAAAAATCAGAAATAGCCATTTTTCTTACGGTCTTCCATAGCCGCTTCGGTAACTTTATCATCAATACGGGTTTCACCGCGTTCGCTGATTCGTGTGGCTTTTATTTCATTGATCACATCGTTAATATTATCGGCAGTTGATCGCACCGCCGCTGTACAGGTCATATCTCCTACAGTGCGGTATCTCACTTTTTCACGGATAACCACATCCTCCGGATCAAGTCTGATAAAAGAGGAAGAGGCGATGAGCTGACCTTCGTGTTCAATCAAATCACGTTCGTGTGAAAAATAAATCGAAGGCAAATCAATTTGTTCTTCGCGGATATAGTTCCAGACATCCAGTTCGGTCCAGTTACTGATCGGGAACACCCTTACATTTTCGCCTTTATGTATGCGGCCGTTAAAAATATTCCATAACTCAGGCCGCTGAAGCTTCGGGTTCCATTGACCAAACTCGTCGCGTACAGAAAATATTCTTTCTTTAGCTCTTGCTTTCTCTTCGTCTCTCCTTGCACCACCAATACAAGCATCAAAAGAAAACTCCTCGATGGTATCCAGCAATGTATAAGTCTGCAGCCAGTTACGACTTGCAAATTTTCCTTTTGGTTCCGTGAGCTTACGTTCACGGATGGTGTCTTCCACATTACGTACTATCAAAGTTGCTGCGACTTCTTTTGCTAATTGGTCACGGAATTCAAGGGCCTCGGGGAAATTGTGGCCTGTATCAATGTGTACCAGTGGAAATGGAATACGCCCTGGTGCGAATGCTTTTTTTGCCAGGTGAACGAGTGTGATGGAATCTTTTCCACCGCTGAATAAAAGAGCCGGCTTCTCAAACTGGGCTGCCACTTCGCGCATGATATAAATGCTCTCCGCTTCAAGCTCCTGCAGATAATCTAGTTTGTATTCTGACATGCCTCAAAAACTTTTAATGATAAAGGATGAAGCGGGGCTTCATTACGTTTTTGCTACTGAGGAATGTACAGGTAAACCCGATTCCAGAACCTCAATACCCAATTCCCTACAAATATAGTAGACATAGATCTAAAAATGTCATTAGTGCATAAAAATTACATAGTTTAACATCCACTTGCCTTATCGCCAAAACGGGAATTTTCTGGAACATCATTAAGGTAATAGCCATTGCCTTGCTGCTCTAATTTATTGATTTACAAATCATATAAAAAGAAATGGGCCCGAATTCCCCAAATAAAGCAAAGCCTGGTTTCATTGTTCAATTCAAAGTTTTTCCTAAATTGATCTACCCGCTTTTGGCTAGTACCTATTGAGACTTCTTATCCTAACTTTTAAAATTGCTCGCTATGTTTTATTTGCTTGGCATTTTTGATCCCGGCTGGAGGGATGCTGCAGTCCGGAATTCCAACACAGAAATTACCATCCTATGGGTCCTTGCTGCTGTCATAGGTTTTCTTTTGTATCATTTCTTTTTTAAAGGAAGGAACAATTCCGCCAGCAAGGCACTTATCCTCCGAATGAATCACCTGGAAAAAGAGCTTCACGAAGAAAAAAACAAGCACCATAAATACAAGCAACAAATGGAAGCCGCGGTTTCCAAGGCCAACTCATTTTCTGCGGCAGCTACAGAACTTGATAAAGCCAAACATAAACTGCATGACCTGCACAAGGAGCTAGATGCAGCTTTGCTGGCCAATAAGAAACTGAAAGATGAATTTGCATCGGAACATGCAAAAGTCACTTCAATGATGGTGGATCATGGTGAAGTAGAGGCAGTGCGTAACAGGGTAAAGAACCAGGAAAAAGATCTGAATATAAGCAGGGCGGAAAATCTGAAACTGAGGTCGGAACTGGAGGCGGCATTAAGTGAAAAAGTCAGATTATCCAATGCCTTGAATGAGAGCCAGGTGGCTGAACTTAAAGCGAAACTTCAAAAACTGGAAAACGATCTTCACAGTAGCAGGCTCATGGTGGTGAAGTTCCAGACGGAAACAAATCTACTTGAAGAGGAAAGAAAAAAGATCAGAGACGAATCAGCTTCGCTGGATGAGAGAATGAAAGAAATTGCTGATGCGAGGAGCAAGAGTACACAACTGGAAGCAGATCTTCAGAAATCCAAACAACAACTAGCTGATCTGAACGAGGGTAGATTGCAACTACAGGGTGAAATTGATAAATGGAAACAAGAGGCAGATGTTCAGGCGAAAAATGCAGCAACGGGATTGGATTTTCAAACAAAAGCGATCGGCCTGGAAGCTGAATTAAAAAAACTTCGGGCAGAAAATGAAGACCTGAAGATAAAAGCCTCAAATGGAGCTAATGCAGAACTCAACGCAATAGCAGCTTCTGCTGAATCTACTCATTTGCAGGGGCAGCTGGCAGATCTCAGATTGAAATCGGGAATGCTGGAGTCGGACCTCGTAACGCTCCGTCAAAACTACCTGACGCTGGAAGAAAAATATTCGGCCTTGCAGGATGAAAAAGAAAAACCGCTGCCATTTATTCCACCCGCTGCCTCTGCGCAGCCGGACAATCTAAAACGAATTGAAGGAATCGGTCCCAAACTTGAAGAGATGCTGAATGAACATGATATTTACACTTTCCGCCAGCTGGCGGGTACATCTTCTGAAACTCTTCAGAAAATTCTTGATGAGGGAGGCGAGCAATATCGTATACACGATCCTGCTACCTGGCCGGAACAAGCGAAATTACTAGCAGAAGGTAAGTTTGAAGAATTTGATAGACTTACATTGGAATTAAAAGGAGGCAGAAGAGAAAATTGATAAACTTTCTATCTTATTTCGGCATGCATCTGATTCGCTATTATTAAAATACAAAGCGACGACTATTTTTCAGGATAAATAGTCGTCGCCTTTTTTAATCTATCAACGATCAGGTACGTTTGTCGGTGAGCACTATCAACTAATTTTTACATCAGGTAGAATGTTTCTTTAGTCACTGGCCTTGCGGCTTCTCTATCACCAAGAAGCTGACGTATATTGAGTTCTATTGTTTGCGCAATATTTGTAACAGCGATATCACTCGGTCTGTTGCGGAACGGATCCTGCAGGTAATAAGCAGTCTTCTCTACCAGAAAAAATGCGCTCGACACAAAAGCCAGTAATGGTATCTCGTAAAATGTATCGATGTTTTTTAAAGCAATCGAAAATACAATTACAAAAAGATAGATGGTGAAGTGAAGGAACAACCTGTAAGTAACAGGAAAAACGGTGTTATTGATTCGCTCTGCCATTCCCATTGAAGCAGTTAACCTTACGATCGTTTCGTCAATCTGAACCATACTGTATGGGTCCACCTTACCGCTATCTCTGAGCAATTTCAGGTCCTGTACATGCAGCTGAAGAAGCGCGAGTGGTTTATTATCATGCGATGCGATGTGATTGAAATCTGCTTCGCTTAACCAGGGTTTTGTAATCAGCAAAGCATCCTGCCCGCGCAATGAATTTCCGAGTGAATAACTCCATGCAATCTGACGATAAGAAATTTCATCGCATACTTTACTTTGATCCTTTACAAGGCTTTGTAATTGCAAAACGAGAGACCGTGAATCATTTACTATCGCGCCCCATACTTTACGTGCTTCCCACCAGCGCTCGTATGATTGATTCATTTTAAATGACAACAAAATCGAAATTGATGTGCCAAGCAATGCGGCTACAGTCAGCGGCATATCGGGAAGAATACTTGAAAATGTGGAAGCAAAATAGTGTATGACCAATCCAACTACTATGACAAACAGCAAATCAACTTTTATTTTATTGAAAATATAGGTAAGGGGAATACGTTTGTCCAGTAACATAAAATCTGTTTATAATTGATACTAAATTTAAGAGGGCGCAAAACTATAGGCAGGATTTTCAAAACCAAAAGCAATTGTGTTAATATGCCTTTAGGCCCGAATAATATAATTCTATTTTAATAAAAAACCTTCGCTCTTAAAACGCTATTAAAATTACAATCAATAATTGTCACGGGATTCTCATGGAGAAGGGTGCAGATCAGATCTTGCTGATGCAGACAGAGAGACTTTTTCTCCATTCGGGAATTGTCAGGCCGAGTTTTGTCTCAGCTTTTTCAGTATTCATTACAGAATATGCGGGTCGCTTTGCGGGTGTGGGATATGAAGAAGTGGGGATAGGATTTACTACGCAGGAAGATTTGATTTCATCTTTTATAGCAACTGCAAAATCGTACCAGCTGATTACACCCTTATTGCTGTAGTTGTAAATGCCAGGCGCTGCTTTATCTCCAAGAGAAACGATGTGCATGATGGCATCCGCAAGATCACCTGCATAGGTTGGGGATCCGACCTGGTCTTGTACTACATTGATTAAAGGTTTGTCACTCATCAAACGAATCATCGTTTTCACAAAGTTCTTCCCGAACGAAGAATATACCCACGATGTTCTGATGATGATAGATTGACTGTTGAATTGCATCGCCTGCATTTCTCCTTCAAGCTTGGACGCACCGTAAACATTTAATGGGCTCACAGCATCCGACTCACGCAAAGGAGTAACCGCGGTTCCATCAAACACATAATCAGTAGATATGTGAATAAATCTTGTTCCTGATTTTTCCGCGGCTGATGCCAGGTATCCGGCTGCTGTTCCATTGATGAGATAAGCCAGCTCCTGTTCCGATTCGGCTTTATCCACCGCCGTGTATGCAGCGCAGTTGACACAATAGTCAGGACTTTCTTTTAAAAAAATATCGTCAACCGCTGCCTTATCTTCGATAGCAAGTTCAGAGCGTGAAGCAAATACAAAATTGTGCTGAGGGTAACGACTCTCCAGTTGCCGGAGTTCCATTCCCAACTGTCCATTCGCACCAGTTACAAGAATTTTCATACAGGTTGTATGCTGAATTCGAAATTGTTTCTGCAGTCTTCAAAATGCGGATGAACCTTGTCCTTGTCGGAAATGATAGCTTCAACAGCCGGAACTTTCCAGTCAATATTTAAAGCAGGATCGTTATATAAAATTCCTGCTTCAGATTCCTTATTATAGATCTGGTCGCATTTGTACAATACTTCGGCAAACGGACTTAGTACAGAGAATCCATGTGCGAATCCCCGGGGTATCAATAGCTGCAATTTATTCTCTGCAGAAAGTTCAATGGAATACACCTGGCCGAAAGAAGGCGATCCTTTCCTGATATCCACCACTACATCCAGAATAGCACCATGTAATACTCTCACCAGTTTTGACTGAGCATATGGATTCAATTGATAGTGAAGACCGCGAATGACACCGTAGGATGATTTTGACTGATTATCCTGCACCCAGGTCTGCTCGACACCATTGTTAATGAAGGTTTGCTGGTTATAGCTTTCAAAAAAATACCCTCTTGAATCTTCAAAGACTTTTGGAGTTATAATAAAAAGACCCGGAAATGGTGTAGGCCTGAAATGCATACGGAAAAAAATCTTTTGCGGGCAAGTTAAACTGAAATCATTAATGATTCTATCTCAAAACGTACTGTTGCTGATAATATTCCTGGTATGCACCGGAAAGAACATTGTCTGACCAATTTGTGTTGTTCAGGTACCAGTCAACAGTTTTGTCAAGACCTTCTTCAAATTGAAGAGAGGGCTTCCAGCCAAGATCTTTATTGAGCTTGGTAGCATCTATTGCGTAGCGCTGGTCGTGACCTGCGCGATCCTTAACGTATGTAATAAGTTCAGCTGATTCTCCTGCTGCCCGTTTGAGTTTCTTATCCATAACACTACAGAGAAGCTTTACCAGGTCGATATTCTTCCACTCATTGAACCCACCGATATTATAGGTCTCTCCTATCTTTCCATTATGAAAAATCACATCGATCGCGCGTGCATGGTCTTCCACCCAAAGCCAGTCGCGCACATTCTCACCTTTTCCGTATACCGGCAACGGTTTCTTTTTGATGATATTATTGATCATCAAAGGAATCAATTTTTCCGGGAACTGATGCGAGCCATAGTTGTTCGAACAATTCGAAATAACTACAGGAAGATGATAAGTATGATGATAAGCTTTTACGAGGTGATCAGAACCTGCTTTACTTGACGAGTATGGAGATCTCGGATCATAAGGTGTTTCCTCAGTGAAAAAACCAGCCTCTCCAAGAGATCCATAAACTTCATCTGTACTTACATGATAAAAGAGCTTGTCGCTATGTTCTTTCCATTGACGGCGTGCAGCATTAAGTAACACACCTGTTCCAAGTACGTTGGTCCTGATAAAGGAAAGCGGATCAATAATCGAACGATCTACGTGGCTCTCAGCAGCAAGATGAATTACTGCATCAAATTTATAATCGTCAAAAAGAGAATTGATAAAGGATTCATCAGTGATATCACCCTTTACAAATTCGTAGTTGGATTTCTTCTCAACATCCCTGAGATTTTCAAGATTTCCTGCATAAGTGAGCAAATCAAGATTGATGATTTTATAATCGGGATATTTATTTACAAATAACCGAACGACATGCGATCCTATAAAACCTGCTCCACCAGTTACCAGAATATTTTTTTTCATCTTCAGTTACGCATTTCAATTATAAGCTCCAATACGCTCTGCTGCTGATCCTGCCTCGAAATACACCTTTCAGGTCTGCTACGAGAGCAGAGTTTCGTGTCATTCCAACAAAATCATTGTCAGTGAGCGACAGGTACGGTTCGTGTGGAATTGCAATTATTACCGCATCGTAGTCTTTTCCATCGTTTCTTACCAGGTTCAGTCCATACTCTTCTTTCACTTCATCAGCTTCTGCAAATGGATCTTCAACATCAACCTTGATATTAAATGACTGTATTTCTTTTACAGTGTCGATAATTTTTGAGTTGCGGATATCGCTCACGTTCTCCTTGAACGTTACTCCCTTCACCAGCACTTTTGCATTGTTGACATCAGGAGCGTTCCTGAGCACATGCTGAATTACCTTACGGGCAACGTTACGCGCCATATTATCATTAATGAAGCGTGATGCAGAAATCACTTTCGCATCGTACCCCATCGCTTCCGCTTTATGAGTAAGATAGTAAGGATCTACACCGATACAGTGTCCACCAACAAGACCCGGGCTGAACTTTAAAAAGTTCCACTTCGTACCTGCGGCTTCCAGCACATCATAAGTATTGATATGCATCCTGTCGAAGATCATAGAAAGCTCATTCATCAATGCGATATTCAGATCACGTTGTGTGTTCTCGATGATCTTTGCGGCTTCTGCAACTTTGATTGATGTTGCACGATGCACTCCTGCATCAACAACGATCTCATACGTTTTTGCAATTTCTTCCAGCGATTCAGCATCACACCCGGAGACAATTTTTATTACTGAACGCAGTGTATTCTTTTTATCACCCGGATTGATTCTCTCAGGAGAATAACCGAGTTTAAAATCAACTTTATTTTTAAGACCTGATTCTTTTTCAATTACCGGAAGACAATCTTCTTCTGTACAACCAGGATAAACAGTAGATTCGAATATCACATAATCGCCTCTCTTCACCACTTTTGCAATTGTCTTTGAAGCGCCCAAAACCGGTTTCAGATCCGGTACGTTAAACTTGTCAACAGGCGTCGGAACGGCAACGACAAAAAATTTTGCTTCCTTAAGTTTATTGAGATCGTTAGTAAATACGATATCGCGATCTTTAAACTCTTCGGTTTTTACTTCTTTACTCGGATCGATACCATGCTTCATCAACTCGATACGTTTCTGATTGATATCGAAACCGATAACAGAAATTCTTTTTGCAAATTCCAGGGCAATGGGTAAGCCGACATATCCCAGTCCGATCACTGCCAGTTTAGCTTTTTTATCCAGTAAATCCTGATATATCAGCATATTATTTCAAGCTTTTAAACTCTTTGGGTTGTTTGTTCAATTCTTCAGGAGGTAAGGACTTGAAATAATCATATGTAATCTTCAGTCCTTCCGAGCGACTCACTTTAGGTTCCCAGCCAAGAATTTCCCTGGCTTTGGTAATATCCGGGCGACGTTGTTTCGGGTCGTCGACAGGGAGTGGCTTGTAAACAATTTTCTGGGAAGTGCCGGTAAGCCTGATAATTTCCTCAGCGAAATCCTTCAATGAAATTTCACTGGGATTACCAATGTTTACCGGGTATGCATAGTCGCTCAGCAGTAATCTGTAAATACCTTCCACGAGGTCGTCGACATAACAAAATGAGCGTGTCTGGCTTCCATCACCAAACACCGTCAGATCTTCACCACGTAAAGCCTGGCCAATGAATGCGGGTAAGGCACGGCCATCGTTTAGTCTCATTCTCGGACCATAAGTATTGAAGATCCTGATGATCCTGGTTTCCACACCATGGAAGGTATGATATGCCATAGTAATGGATTCCATGAAGCGTTTTGCTTCATCGTACACACCACGGGGGCCAACAGGGTTTACATTTCCCCAGTACTCTTCTGTTTGCGGGTGCACCATCGGATCGCCATATACTTCCGAGGTTGAAGCTACCAGCATACGTGCACCTTTGGCTTTTGCAAGCCCAAGACAGTTATGCGTTCCGTGCGCACCAACTTTCAAAGTCTGTATCGGTATTTTTAAATAATCGATAGGACTGGCCGGTGAGGCAAAATGGAGAATATAATCCAGTTTGCCTGGAACATGTATGAATTTTGAAACGTCGTGATTATAAAACTCAAACTGTTCAAGTTTGAAAAGGTGTTCGATGTTTTTCAGATCTCCTGTAATAAGATTATCCATTCCTATCACGTGATACCCTTCCTTAATAAACCGATCACTTAAATGCGAGCCGAGGAAACCCGCGGCGCCTGTAATCAATATTCGTTTTCTCTCCATATCAGTTGTTTTGAGTCGCTGCAGCACGCCCGATACTCTCGTAATGAAAACCCAGGTCTTTTATAGCGCCGATATCAAACAGATTGCGACCATCGAAGATTACTTTCTTCTTCAGTTTTTTCACAATCTTTAAAAAATCAGGTGTTCTGAACTCATTCCATTCGGTTGCGATGATCAGTGCATCCGCACCGTCCAATGCATCGTACTGGCTTTCTGCATAGGTTACTTTGTCCCCGATCACTTCCTGAACATTTTTCATCGCTTCAGGATCGAACACAGACACTGTGGCACCTTCTTTCGTCAATGCATCGATAATGTAGAGCGCAGGAGCTTCGCGGATATCATCGGTATTCGGTTTAAAAGCAAGACCCCACAATGCGAAATGTTTTCCGCTGAGGCTCCCTTTAAAGAATGATTTTATTTTTGGAAGCAGGTGCAATTTCTGACGCTCATTTACATCCATCACTGCGTTGAGAATCTGAAATTCATAATCCACTTCGTTGGAACTTTTTACTAAAGCCTGTACATCTTTAGGGAAACAGGATCCGCCGTATCCGATACCAGGGAAAAGAAATCTTTTACCTATACGGTCATCACTACCAATCCCGAGACGAACCAGGTCAACATCAGCACCCAGACGTTCGCAAAGCTGAGCAATTTCATTCATGAAAGAAATCTTCGTTGCGAGGAATGAATTGGCCGCATATTTTGTAAGTTCTGCAGAACGCTCGTCCATAAAAATGAGCGGGTTACCTGAACGAACAAACGGTGCATATAATTCTGACATCAGTTTTTTTGCTCTTTCGGAACTGGTACCAATCACTACGCGATCTGGTTTCATGAAATCATCCACCGCAACTCCTTCGCGAAGGAACTCCGGGTTGGACACTACATCGAATTCAACTTTTGCATTGGCCGCAATGGCTGCATGTACTTTTTCAGCAGTTCCCACAGGCACAGTGCTTTTATCTACAATGACCTTGTATTCTTTCATGATATTACCCAGATCCTTCGCTACGCCGAGAACATATTTCAGATCAGCTGATCCATCCTCGCCGGGAGGTGTTGGCAAAGCCAGAAATATGATCTGCGCTTCCTCAATACCTTCTGCCAGGTTAGTGGTAAACTTTAAACGTTCTTCTTTGAGATTTCTAAGGAAGAGTTTTTCCAAACCAGGCTCATAGATGGTAATCTGTCCGTTGGACAGCTTGTCAACTTTCCTCTTGTCGATATCAACGCAGGTTACGGTATTTCCAGTTTCGGAGAAACAGGTTCCGGTTACCAATCCTACATAGCCAGTTCCAATTACAGCAATTTTCATTTAATCCGATGTTTATCTGTGTACGAAATCTGATACGTGTTTTGTAATAAAATGCAGTTGTTCTTCATCCAGTTCCGAATGCATGGGCAGGGAAATCACTCGCTCGGTAAGCCAGTCAGTAACCGGCAAATCGACCTCACCGAGGTCGACAGTATCAAACATTTTCTGCCTGTGTACGGGTACCGGATAATAAAGCATGGAAGGAATCCCTTTTTCTTCCAGGTATTGACGCAGTCCATCACGATCCACTCCTTCCAGTTTCAGGGTATACTGGTGGTAAACATGATTGTTTTCGGCCGCAACAACAGGTGTAGTAATCTGTGAGATACCGGCAAAAGCCTTATTATAGAATTCTGCCGCACGCCTTCTTGATGCATTATATTCGTCCAGTTTTTTTAGTTTGATATTCAGGATAGCTGCCTGGAGAGCGTCTAATCTTGAATTACAACCTACCAATTCGTGGTAGTACCGGACCTTTTGCCCATGATTTGCAATCATTTTTAGCCGATCTGCTAACGCGGCATTATCCGTAAATATTGCACCGCCGTCGCCATAACAGCCCAGGTTTTTTGAGGGGAAAAAGGAGGTTGTACCTATTAATCCCATAGTTCCGGTTTTTTTCACCGAACCGTCCGGGAAGCGGTATTCGGCCCCTATCGCCTGTGCATTATCTTCGATGACGGGTATGCCGTGCCTGCCGGCGATTTCCAATATCCGGGCCATCGGCGACGATTGGCCATACAGATGGACCGGTATAATCGCTTTTGTACGTGGTGTAATACATTTTTCAAGCGAGGCAGGATCAATGCAGAAAGTGCCTGGTGTGACATCGGCAAAAACAGCTTTCAGGCGGAGTAATGCAACTACTTCTGCGGTTGCGAAATAGGTAAAAGAAGGTGTTATAACTTCATCGCCGGGCTGCAGTTCAAGCGCCATAAGCGCGATCTGCAAAGCATCCGTTCCATTAGCACAGGGAATAACATGTTGAGCGCCAAGATAGGAGGCAAGATTGGTGCTGAAATCCTGCACCTGTTTACCACCTATGAAAACCGTACTCTCTAAAACCTGCATCACTGCATCGTCCACTTCTTTTTTTATGTGGTGGTATTGACGTTTCAGATCCACCATCTGGATAGGTTGCATAAGTGGTTTATTTAAAAAGAGGCCAAAAATAGTAAAATATGTATACGCATTCGCATAGATATTAGATTTGCAACGATTTATAACTGAACGCCGATTGACTGTAATTTATAATCTGGGTTTATCGCTTTATTCCGTCGCGTTGGGTCTGGCTTCCTTATGGAACCCCAAAGCTAAATTATGGGTCGATGGAAGAAAAAATCTGCTTTCCCGCATTCGTGAAAAAGCGGGAAAACAAGGGCAATCCATCATATGGATGCACTGTGCTTCACTGGGTGAATTTGAACAGGGCCGACCGGTGATCGAAGCCATCAAAAAAGAATACGCGGGTTATAAAATCCTGATCACTTTTTTTTCTCCTTCTGGATATGAAATCAGGAAAAATTACCAGGGGGCAGATTATATCTTTTACCTGCCTGTTGATAGTCGCAACAATGCCAGGGAGTTCATGGAAATCGTTCGCCCGCAACTGGCCATTTTTGTGAAATATGAATTCTGGTATCACTATCTCACTGAACTCCGTGCGAGAAATGTTCCAACAATTCTTTTGTCAGGCGTATTTCGTCAGAATCATCCTTTTTTTAAGCCCTGGGGAGGCTTCTGGAGAAGCATGCTTGATTGCTTCCAGGTGATTTTTGTTCAGGACCCAAATTCAGCGAAACTTCTTCAATCGATTGGCCTGGATCAGAAGACAATTGTTTCCGGTGATACAAGGTTTGACCGTGTGCTGGATCTTTCAAAAAATGCAGCTAAACTTCCTTTGATTGAAAAATTCTGCAATAATCATAAAGTGGTAGTTGCAGGAAGTACATGGGTTGAAGATGATGAAGTAATGGATCATTTTGCAAAATCGAACCGGGATGTCCGGTTTGTAATTGCGCCCCACGAAATTCTTGAAACAAGAATAAAAGAAGTAGAAAAATTATATACCAATACTATCAGGTTTTCCGCCTGGAAAGAAGACCAGGAGAACCCTGAGAACAAAAATGTACTTATAATCGACAATATCGGCATGCTGGCAACTTTATACCAGTATGCGGATATCACATTTATTGGCGGGGCTTTTGGGGGCGATGGTATTCACAATGTGCTTGAAGCAGTCGTGTACTATAAGCCTGTGGTATATGGCCCCAACCATGAAGACTTCGGAGAGGCAGTAGAACTTGTGGATATAGGAGCCGCAGAAACTGTAGAGAATGCACTTGAACTCGAGAAAGTTTTTCGCACATTACTCGACGACGCAAACCTGCGCAAAGAAAAGGGACGAATTGCCGGAAACTATGTACGCGCGAAAGCCGGCGCTACTTCAATAGTGATGCAATATATTCAGGAGAAACGTCTCTTGACCAGCTGAACGAACTGTTGTACCAGCGGATTGTTTTCATTCCAGCCTAATTTCAATTTCAGTTCCCTTTCCATCCAGAATTCTGCTTCCGGCAAAATTGAAAAAGAATTCAGGGTTTTTATTGAACGATCAAACATGGCTTCATTTCCGCTGAATAATTCGATGATATAAAGATAACGGTCATTGATGCCTACTGCTTTCTTCAGATCTTTTACCGGGGAATCCTTCAGTTTTTCCGCGAGTTCTGTTTTCTCCTCTTTTAAACGGTCGTTAAGTGAAGATTCTTTATTATTTGTAGTTACCGATTCATTCAGTTCCCGTTTCGGTTCCTGTATTACTGAAACCGGTGCCGGTTTTGGTATTGGCTGAAATGAATGATGGGAAGAAAGTGTTGGTATATCCATCTCCTGTTCATCATGTACAACAGCCATCTGGCGTGCATTATAACTCCAGGAATTGTGCTGCTCCACGGTCTTCTTTACCTGCTCCAGTTCGGCACGTACATCGGCCTGGTCAACTGCCAGCATTTCAGCATGTTTTTCTTCCACTGGTTTTTGTTTCGGCAAAGGCGATGGTGAAGGCTGAAATAAAGTATTTACTTTACTGAAAGAAGGAACAATAACAGCCACTGATTTTTTTGACTGCATGCGTTCAGCACCAGCAGCTTTGCTGGTGAGTTCGCCCTGTAACATCTGAACAGTTACCAGTAATTGTTCAGGAGCTGCATTTTCAAGAAACTGCTGTTTCAGTTTGTCTATTAAAACCTCCACTCTTTCCATAGTAAATTGGTACTTTTGAAATCCTTGTGAATGAAGTTAAGTTGAATCAAAGGTATAAACTGTTCTGCAGAATATTTTTTAACAATGTTTATTGAACCTGATATCCGGGAAGGTACAAGAGGCTGGATAGAAGTGATTTGCGGATCGATGTTTTCCGGTAAAACCGAAGAACTTATCCGACGCCTGAAACGTGCAAAAATTGCACATCTCAATGTTGAAATTTTCAAGCCAGCGATCGATACGCGCTATCATCATCAAAACATTGTTTCGCATGATGAAAGCAGCATTGCTTCTGTACCTGTAAAAAATGCGCAGGACATCTTAAACCTCGCCCTCGATGTCGATGTGGTTGGAATAGATGAAGCACAATTTTTTGACGAATCAATAATTACTGTATGCGAACGCCTTGCAGAAAAAGGTATCCGTGTAATTATTGCAGGTCTTGACATGGATTATACAGGCAAACCTTTCGGACAAATGCCTGCTTTACTGTCTATTGCAGACTTTATCACCAAGCTTCATGCCATTTGTATGCAATGCGGCTCAATCGCCAGTTTTTCCTACCGGAAAAATGAAAAATCTTCGCAGGTGATCATCGGTGAAAAAGATCTTTATGAGGCCAGGTGCAGGTCATGTTTCACGAAAGGGATGGCGGAACAAACGTTGAACGTTCAACGTTGAACGTTCAACGTCAGCCTAAAATAATTTTAATACCCAACTCAAAACAACAGATTGATCAGGCAGGTAATTACTTTATTTAAAAAAGATGTTTTATTAGAGTTACGCCAGCAGTATGCATTATATGGAGTGATTCTTTATGTAATGTCGACCGTATTTGTCCTATATCTTACGATGGGTTCTGAAACTGATGGCGAAATCTGGAACGCTTTGTATTGGGTAATGCTGCTGTTTGTTTGTATCAATGCTGTTGCAAAAAGTTTTTTACAGGAGTCCAGGGGAAGAATGCTTTACTTTTATTCAATAACCAGTCCGACTGCTTTTATAATTTCAAAGCTTTTGTACAATCTTTTGCTGATCATCATCATGAACAGCATAAGTCTTTTTCTTTTTCTACTCTTTCTTGGAAACCCTACCGTTTATACTGGTCAATATATCCTTATCAGCATACTTGGTGCCTGTGGACTGAGCCTGATTTTCACAATGCTGGCAGCAATTGCATCACGAGCAATGCAGCAGGCATCATTAATGGCGATTCTTGGTTTTCCAATCATTATACCTCAATTATTACTATTGGTAAGGCTTTCGAAACTTGCCTTTGCTGAAACGTTTAGAGCCGGAGCTTCTATGGAAGTGACCCTACTTGTACTGGCGCTCGATCTATCAGTAGTTGTTCTCGCGGTGATTTTATTTCCGTTTTTATGGAAAGATTAGGCTGAAGCACCTAAATTTGCGGCACTATTTCCGCGTCAGACCTCCTGTTTCGTGGCCAAAACCCGATCTAGTATATGCGCAAATCCTGGTGGAAAATTCTCAGTATTGTTTTATTGGTATATGCTATCGTAGGCGGGTTATTGCTACCGGTTCCCGCATTAAGACAGTTGCAGGAGACTGTTCGTAATCTCTATTATCATGTAAGTATGTGGTTCGCAATGATGATACTTTTCACGATCTCATTGGTTCATAGCATTCGCTATTTGCGTACCACCAATTTTAAATATGATATCTGTGCCCGTGATTATTCAGCGGTAGCTATAGTACTTGGTCTGCTGGGGTATGCTACCGGTGTGATCTGGGCCAGCTATACCTGGGCGGACCCGAATAATCCTGCATATGCTTCTTTTGGTTCCATAGTAAGAGAACCCAAACTCATCGGGACTGCAATTGCCCTGCTTACCTACTTCGCTTATTTCGTGCTCAGAAGTTCTATAACTGATATCGATAAGCGTGCGAGGGTAAGCGCAGTGTATAACATATTCGCTTATGCGATGCTGTTTCCTTCTATCTGGATCATTCCGAGACTTTTGCCCAGTCTCCATCCAGGACAGGAAGGAAATCCTGCACTCGACTTCCGTGATGTAGATACCCGGCTGCGAATGGTCTTCTGGCCTGCAGTAGCCGGATGGACGCTTCTTGCTGTCTGGATTGCCACATTAAAAGTGCGCATCGATTTTCTGAAAGAAAAAAAATGGTTACATGCGAAATAAAATTGCATCCCTGTTTGTTAGTTGTCTGCTGAGCCTGATAGCATTTGCAGGATATTCACAGACGAATAATAAAGTGGAGATGGCTGACACGATGCGCAGTGAAGGGAAAATATATGTGGTAATTGCTGTCATCCTCACCATTCTTGCCGGTCTGTTTTTATACGTTGCCAGGATCGATCGCAAGCTCACTAAACTCGAAAAAGAGTCGTAAACATTTTCAACAACGATTGTCTTCATAAGAAAAACTTAAACCAAAAAAGAATTTATGTCTGAGTACAGTTTCTTCGACGCTGTCTGCAAAAGCTTTGATAAAGCTGCAAAATTTACAAAGTACGATGCAGGCGTTCTCGAGCAGATCAAACAATGTAACTCTGTGTTACGTATTCATTTTCCTGTTAAGATCGGCGATAAAATTGAAGTCATAAAAGCCTACCGCGTTCAGCATTCCCAGCACAAGCTTCCATGCAAAGGAGGTATCCGTTTCAGTGAGATGGTGAATCTGGATGAAGTAATGGCACTTGCTGCCTTGATGACGTATAAATGTGCCATCGTGAATGTGCCTTTTGGTGGCGCTAAAGGTGGAATCAGCATCGATCCGAAAAAATATGCTGCCTACGATCTTGAAAGAATCACGAGAAGATATACCAGTGAATTAATCAAGAAAAAATTCATCGGGCCCGGAGAAGATGTCCCTGCTCCGGATTACGGAACAGGTGAAAGAGAAATGTCCTGGATACTTGATACGTTTATGGCAATGAATCCGGGGGAAGTTGATGCTATGGCATGCGTGACCGGCAAACCTGTTTCACAGGGTGGAGTAAGGGGTCGAAGAGAAGCTACCGGACTTGGGGTATTTTTTGGAATCCGTGAAGTTTGTGGGATGCCTGATATCATGAAAAAACTGGGTCTTGAAGTTGGTGTTGAAGGAAAGCGTGTTGTTGTACAGGGTCTTGGAAACGTAGGATATCATTCAGCCAAATTCTTCGAAGAAGCAGGTGCAAAAATTGTCGCCCTTGCAGAATATGAAGGTGCTATTTATAATGATGACGGACTTGATGTTGATGCGGTATTCCAGCATCGCAAATCATCTGGGAGTATTCTGAATTTTCCTGGTGCGACGAATTTCGAAGTGAGCAGTGATGCACTAGAAAAAGAATGTGACATTCTTATTCCTGCAGCACTTGAGAACGTAATCAACGGCGACAATGCGCCAAGAGTGAAAGCAAAAATCATTGGTGAAGCAGCAAACGGACCATTGACTCCTGAAGCGGATGAAATATTTATTGAGAAAGGAGTGCTTGTAATTCCAGATATGTACCTTAATGCGGGTGGCGTAACGGTTTCTTATTTTGAATGGCTGAAAAACCTTAGCCATGTACGTTATGGTCGCCTGGAAAAAAGATTTACAGAAAACCAGAATGCGCAATTGCTGGAGCAGATGGAAGAATTGACTGGCAAGAAAGTTTCCAGAACGCAAAAAGACCTGATGTTGCATGGTCCGGATGAAGTTGATCTGGTGCGTAGTGGATTGGAGGAGACGATGATCAATGCGACGCATGAAATAATAGATTGCTGGAGAGCAAATCCGGAGATCAAGGATATGAGGACAGCATCATTTGTGGTAGCGATTAATAAGGTGGGAACGAGTTATTCGGAGCTAGGAATATTTCCGTAGAAGAATGAGAGAAAGAGATTTTGGAACGCCGGCGGTTGCCGGCGTTTTTTTTTGGTTGGCTGTGCTGCGGTGGCCCCCGGCCGATTAGCCATTTAGGCCGCATTGAGAAAAATACAGCGGGATTGCGATGAAAACATCTTTTCCCTGAACACACTATTGATGAGATTTGATCAAATCTTATCCAATGTTCAACAGAATTTCTATCAGGGATTTTCAAAAAAAATTTACAACAGAAGACGATTGTAAAAAATATCTTTTTGATTTAAAATGGGGATCCGGATATCATTGCCGTCGATGCAATCATCACCTGTATTATCCCGGAAGAACTTCATTTCATATGCGATGCAAAAGCTGTGACTATGATGAGTCTGTTACTGCAGGAACGCTGTTTCACAAAATTAAATTCCCCTTGCTGAAAGCATTTGGAATTATTTTCTTTGTATGTGTTCGGAAAAAAGGAATGTCAACTCTTGAACTAAGCAAGACTTTTGCAATTCGCCAGAAGACCGCCTGGCTTTTCAAGCGAAAACTTCAGATGGCAATGATCGACGCCGGGTTCACTGACTGGAAGAATGTTTCAGAACAGCTTAATTTCGAAATTAGTGACCATCCATCATCGAAATCAGACATAGAATGTGCACATCATGATGGATCAATATTAATTGCGAGGAAAAAGGGATCTCCGATTACGGCTACTTGTATTATTCAAAAAGAAAACAACAATACTAATATAACGCTTGAAGCAAGCCGAAAATTAATCTATCGCTTCCGGAAAAAGGTTGTCACCGGCAATAGTGAATATGTTCCTTTAAATAAAAACAACATTATCAGATCCATCGGCGACATCATTTTAAGCAATCTAAAAAATTGGTTGAAAGGCATTCACCATCACTGTTCACTCAGATTTCTTAAGGGCTATCTCGATGAGTTTTTCTTTCGGTTCAATTTTCGGCGCCAGTTAAAAACCATCTGGCATCAAATTTTATTAAGACTAATCAGCCGGCCTCCCTACTTTTATAAGCCCAATGAGCTCTAAATGGCTAATCGGTTGGAGAAGCAAGCACCAAACCCAATAACTAAAATCTATCTAATGAACCTCGCCTTTATCCTCTTCAACGGAATCACGTGGATGGACCTCATCGGTATCTATGAACCTGTTCAAAAACTTAAATCCCTCAACTATCTCCCGGATCTGAAATGGGATTTCTGTGGCTTCACCTCCGAAATTTCAGACTACGGCGGCTTTACAGTTAAGCCTACTCAGATAAAAAACGACCTCTCTTCTTACGATGCGATAATAGTCCCGGGAGGAAAAGGAACACGAGATATGATCTCCAATACTGAATTTTTACAGTGGCTCCAGACAGCGGCTAATGTTCAATACAAAATCTCTGTTTGCACCGGCTCCTTACTCTTAGGTGCTGCCGGATTTCTTAAAGACAGAAAAGCAACTACTCATTTCGACGAGCATGAAACTTTACGCCCCTATTGTGGCGAGGTGAGAACCGATCGTGTTGTTGTAGATGGAACTGTTATAACTGCCGGAGCAGTGACGGCAGCGATAGATCTCGGACTGCATCTCTGCAGAGAATGGGCGAATGACGAAGCTGCTGTAGTAATCAGGTATAAGATGGATTACAGGAACTGAAAGATTGTCTTCTTCCCAAAAACTACCTTTTCACAAAATCGGTGTTGTTAAATATTACGCTCATTCTTTTCGCAGGGATATCAACTTTCACCTTCGATGGATGTTTCAATCCATTATTATCAACAGTGTACTCTATGGTTCCCATAACATCATCTTCATCAATGACAGTTGTAAATGTTAGACCGCGCACCATAAAAATAATTTTATCGATATCCATTGTTACTTTATCCTCCTTGATCATATAATCTCCGCCACTCAGTTCGATCATATTTCCGGAGTCAGTTTGCATGCCTGATGTCTTGTAAAACGCGGTGAGTTGAGCATCAGTCGGACCTGTATATTTTGAAATCAACGCTGCTAATTTTTGTACCAGTTGTACTGCAGGGTCATCTGGTAATGGCGCCGCTCCTGCTTTCTCAGTAAGCAGCATGCTTCCATCCTTATTCCATTTGACATTATATAACAATACAGGATATTTTTTATCTCTTGCCGAAATATCCGTTTTCATTGTCCACTCATAAGTACGAAGTGTATTCAGCGTTTCCGTTGCAG
Organism: Pollutibacter soli; assembly: GCA_029269725.1. Lineage (GTDB taxonomy): Bacteria > Bacteroidota > Bacteroidia > Chitinophagales > Chitinophagaceae > Pollutibacter > Pollutibacter soli. The sequence continues at coordinate 363,812 of JARJHS010000003.1, forward strand.
ACAGCAGCAAAAGCTGCTTCTTTGTACTATCAGATTGCTGCGCAAATGATATTGACGTTATGAAGCTGCAAAAACAAAAAGCAATACATCTAATCATTGATCTGAACATGAGTATTTAATTTTTCACAGATTTTGGATAGTCAGGAAAATTATCCAGCCAGCTTGCGGTTCCATCTGCGCGCTCAGCAACAAAGCAATTATTTCCATTCGTAATTACCAGATACTGAACTGGTACGACCATATTATATCTCAACACCTGCATCAGTACATCCTCTGATAACATTACATTCTGGGACTTACATTCGATCATCATCCACGGCTGATGGTCACCGTTATAAATGAGTACATCAAACCTCTTTTTTATTTTTCCCAGCCAGATTTCTTTCTCTACCGATATAATCGCAGCAGGATATCCTTTCTTTGTGATCAGCCAGTTCAAAATATTCTGCCTCACCCACTCTTCCGGAGTAAGCCGCACCCAGCTCTTACGACAGGCATCAAAAATTTCTTTTTTTCCTGCACTGACCCGGGTTTTGAATGCCGGTTCGGGATACTCAATCAGAATCATGTCTTCAAAGTTCAATACTTTTATATCAAACACAAATAAACGCAAGTAAGCATGAACAGCAAAGAGGATATCGTTAAAAACTGGCTTCCGAGATATACGGGGGCAAGCCTTGAAAGTTTTGGTCAGTATATTTTATTGACCAATTTCTACAACTATGTTAACCTTTTTGCTGAATGGAACAATGTAAAAATAATAGGCGCTGACAAACCGATGCAATGCGCTACTGCCAACGGAATTACTATTATCAATTTCGGAATGGGCAGCCCTACCGCTGCGACAGTGATGGACCTCCTCACAGCCATCAGCCCCAGCGGTGTTCTCTTCCTGGGCAAATGTGGCGGATTGAAAAAAAGAAACAAATTAGGAGATCTTATACTTCCGATCGCAGCTATAAGAGGGGAAGGAACTTCGAATGATTATTTTCCACCCGAAGTACCTGCCCTGCCGGCATTTGCATTGCAGAAAGCTATTTCGACAACGATACGCGAGTATGAAGTTGATTACTGGACAGGAACAGTATACACCACCAATCGCCGTGTATGGGAGCATGATGAAGAGTTTAAAGCATACCTGCAAAAAATCAGGGCATATGCGATTGATATGGAAACTGCGACTATTTTTTCAGTAGGATTCTATAATAAAATCCCTACAGGTGCTTTGCTACTGGTCAGCGATCAACCAATGACGCCGGACGGAGTGAAAACTGAAGAGAGCGACAAAAAAATTACTTCCAGCTATGTTGAAAATCATCTTCGCATTGGGATCGATTCATTAAAACAATTAATTAACGGCGGCCAGACTGTCAGACATCTTCGCTTCTGATCAGTTGAACATATTTACTATGTATAATGTCCATTCTGAATTTTCCAGATGAAGAAACTGCTTGAAATAAAGGATCTCACAGTTTCTTTTTCTACGGGAAAAGAAAAAATTCCTGCAATCAGAAACATCAGCTTTACAATAGATCGTGGAGAAACACTCGCTATTGTTGGGGAGTCTGGTTCGGGGAAATCGGTTACGGCAATGTCTATTTTACAACTATTGCCAGCGCCACCCGCAGAATATTCATCAGGAGAAATATTTTTCTATAATGATGAGAAAAAGGTAGACCTGCTGGCTGAAACAACAAGCGTACTAAGACAGATACGCGGTAACAGGATCGCGATGATTTTCCAGGAACCAATGACGTCATTAAATCCTGTGCTGACCTGCGGAACACAGGTGATGGAATCCATTCTTGTTCATAAGAAAATTTCAAAATCCGAGGCAAAGAACAAATCCTTACAACTTTTTACCCAGGTCAGGCTTCCTGATCCTGAAAATATTTTCAAAAAGTATCCGCATGAACTTAGTGGTGGACAGAAACAACGTGTGATGATTGCTATGGCCATGAGCTGTTCGCCGGATTTGTTGATTGCTGACGAACCGACCACAGCTCTTGATGTCACAGTACAAAAAGGAATTCTGGAATTGATCCGTGAATTGCAAATGCAGCATGGAATGGGTGTGATGTTCATCACTCATGATCTCGGTCTTGTCCAGGAAATCGCAGATCGGATTGTTGTCATGTATCGTGGAGAAATTGTTGAACAGGGTGATACACCATCGATATTAAATAGCCCCCAACATCCTTACACAAAAGCATTGATTGCATGTCGGCCGACAGGTCGGTCAAAAGGATTTCGTCTTCCTGTCGTCAGTGATTTTTTAAATGCGGAGAAACAACCGCACATCGCAAAAGAAATTATATCGAATGTCCAATCTTCGGTAATAAATACTGAAATACTCATCAAAGTGGAAAATCTTTCCATCAGGTATAAAACTTCAGGTTTCTTCAGAAAAAAAGATCAGCTGGCCGTTGATAATGTCAGCTTCGAAATTTTTAAAGGCGAAACCCTCGGCTTGGTGGGCGAATCGGGATCAGGGAAAACAACACTTGGCCGGGCACTGATCGGATTACTGAAACCTTCATCAGGAAAAATAATTATTGGCGATAGTGATAGCAGCAAATTGAGTACAGGAGAGTGGCAGAAGCTGAGAGAAAAAATTCAAATCGTCTTCCAGGACCCCTATGCTTCACTTAATCCGCGGTTAACGATTGGATCGGCCATCAGCGAACCGTTGCAAGTTCATCATCCGCAAATTGATAAAACGACAAGGAAAAGTAAGATTGATCATTTGCTCGAAAAAGTAAATCTGAAAGCAGAATATTATTACCGTTACCCTCACCAGTTTTCCGGTGGCCAGCGTCAACGGATTGGAATTGCCCGGGCACTGATTCTTAATCCGGCGTTTATTGTTTTCGACGAATCCGTTTCCGCCCTGGACGTCAGTGTGCAAGCACAGGTGTTGAATCTGCTAAACGACCTGAAGAAAGAATTCAACTTTACTGCGGTTTTTATCTCCCACGATTTATCGGTTGTTCATTATGTCAGTGACAGGATCATAGTGATGAACAGGGGACGAATTGTCGAGACTGGTACTGCCAACCAGGTTTTTTTCCATCCAAAGGATGAATATACCAGGAAACTGGTAAGCGCCGTTCCCGGAAATCCGTTTGCACAACATGGCCGTTAGTTCATTTTTATACCCTGACCCAAACCCGATCTATATAAGTCGTTGATTTTCAAAATGAAACATGTTAAAAAACTGTTGGGAAATAATACATCCGTAGTTTACTATAATTATATACCTTTGCCCGCCTTCAGCCTAGTCAGGGAACAACCTGGTACCGTAAGATCAGGTTTGCATGCGTAGTTCTGCGAATGGATTGGATGATATGCCGGTTTGTTTCATGGGGACTGAATTTAAATAAATTGATGCATGAAGTTATCCCAGTTTCGCTTTGACCTCCCTCTTAATCTTATCGCTCAGTATCCAACTAAAAAAAGAGAAGATGCCCGTATGATGGTCGTTCACCGGGAAACCGGCCAGATCGAGAATCGTCATTTTCGTGACATCATGGAGTATTTTGATGATAAGGACGTATTCGTAGTTAATAATACAAAAGTATTTCCGGCACGCATGTATGGTCGCAAGGAAAAGACCGGTGCCAAAATTGAAGTCTTCCTTCTCCGTGAACTCAACAGGCAGAATCGCCTGTGGGATGTAATCGTTGATCCCGCAAGAAAGATTCGTGTTGGAAACAAACTTTATTTCGGAGAAACAGATGAGCTGGTTGCAGAGGTAATCGACAATACCACTTCCCGCGGTCGTACCATTCGTTTTCTTTTTGATGGTCCCGAAGAAGAATTCAAACAGATTCTTAATAATTTGGGTGAAACTCCGCTTCCGAAATATATCAAACGTAAACCCGACGAAGAAGATCGCGAGCGTTACCAGACTGTTTATGCAAAACATGAAGGTGCAGTTGCTGCTCCTACCGCAGGTCTGCATTTCAGTATTGAACTGATCAAACGTTTAGAGATCCAGGGTATTCGTTTCGCTGAAGTAACTCTTCATACCGGCCTGGGTACTTTCAGACCGATCGAAGTAGAAGATCTCAGCAAACACAAAATGGATGCTGAATATTATCGTATAGAAGAAAGCGCCTGTAAAATTGTAAACAAAGCAAAAACAACAGGCCATAGAATATGTTCCGTTGGAACAACAACTATGCGTGCGCTTGAAACTTCATTCACAGCAGAAAAACTGTTGAAACCTTCTGAGGGCTGGACGAATATTTTTATCCATCCTCCTTATAAGTTTTCAATTTCTGACGCATTAATCACTAATTTCCATTTGCCAAAAACAAGTTTGTTGATTATGACCTGCGCATTTGCAGGATATGATCTGGCGATGGAAGCGTATAAAAAAGCAATCAAAGACAAATATCGTTTCTTCAGCTATGGTGATGCGATGTTAGTGATATGATCGGCAGCAGGCAACAGTGAGCAGACAGCAGATATATTACAGAGAGTTTTAGAAAAATAATATTCGTATAAAAAAAGACAATCCCGAAAGATTGTCTTTTTTATTTGAATTGTCAGTTGTCGGCCGCCAGCCGGCACGCAGGTTGTCAGAACTTTTGCAGTCAATTCTTTAAATTGTGAGGAGCTTTTTTCTATCGCGCACAGTAAACCCTGATTTGTCTTTTGTCTGAAATAGATACAGATAACAGAATACAGAAACATTTAACAAAAACAAAAGCCGGCTGTTCCCTACCTACAACTTAATACTTACTACTCACTTCAACGCCCTTCACTCACAATCCAAAAAGTCCGCTATTCAACAGCTGCAATGTTTTCTTCTTGTCATCAGATGAAATAAGTAATGACACATTATGCTTGCTTCCTCCAAAACTTACCATCCGCACAGGTACAGATTTTAAAGAATCAAAAAGTCGGCTAAGCATTTCCGGTGTCTGTGAAATATCATTACCAACAATAGATACAATTGTCTGATCCTTATCAATTCCGATGCTTCCAAACGGTTCCAGCTCACGTATAATTTCCGGAAGAAATGCATCAGTGTCAATCGTGACAGATACTGCAACTTCTGATGTAGTAATCATGTCGATGGGTGTGCGGTACTTTTCGAAGACCTCAAAAATTTTGCGCAAAAATCCATAAGCCAGGAGCATACGACTGCTCTTAATATTAATTGCGATAATGCCATCTTTTGCTGCAATAGCCTTCGCACCTACTGATCCCGCCTCCTGCATGATTACCGTTCCCGCAGCGTCAGGTTGCATGGTATTGAGAAGTTTCACCGGTACTTTCTCCAGTTGGGCCGGCCAGATACACGTCGGATGCAAAATTTTTGCACCGAAGTAGGCCAGCTCCGCAGCTTCATCAAAACTCAGTTGTTCGATGGCAACCGTTTTTGATACCACACGTGGATCGTTGTTATGCATACCATCGATATCCGTCCAGATTTCGCACACGCTTGCATTTACGGCAGCAGCAACTAACGATGCCGTGTAGTCGCTTCCTCCTCGTTTTAAATTGTCAATTTCGCCACGGGCATTGCGACAGATATATCCTTGCGTGATAAATAACTTTTTATCCGGATGCTGTTGCAAAATATTTTTAAGTCTGCTTCGGATCAGAGGCAGCTGAGGTTCTTCGTTCTGATCAATGCTCATGAATTCAAGAGCCGGCAGAAACAAATGATCAATTCCTTTTTCTTCGAGGTAAACAGAAAAAAGTTTTGTACTCATCAACTCACCCTGCGCGAGAATATCTTTATTTAATGCTTCATTGAAAGATATTTTCAGGATGATCTGGAGAAATTCAAAATGTTCGGCAATGATAGCGTTAGCTTTTGCCCTGTATTTTTCTTCTTTTAAAAGATCAAGAATGAATGATTTATAATGAGCCTCGAGTTTTTCAATCTGCTTTTTTGCGCCTTCCTTATCCCCCTTCGCCATTGCATCACCGATAGACACCAATGCATTTGTCGTTCCGCTTAGTGCGCTGAGTACTACGATCGTTGCTTCGTTGTCGCGGGTGATCAGTTCAGCCACCTGGTGCATCCGCTCAGGCTTTCCGACGGACGTACCGCCGAATTTCATAATTTTCATTGCTTATAAGTTGGTTTTACATTTTGCGTTCAACGTTTAACGTTTAACGTCGCGCGCGAAATTATAACTTGATGCTGAATTTAAGACCAGTATTTTTCAAGTCTTCCAGAACGGTATCAAGAAGCGGAATGCCGTTTTCCAGCCTGTCTTTTTCAGCTTCCCTTTCAGGATCACCAGGTATCAAAACCTTATCCTGGCCAGCAATCGGCTTAGCATTCCTGAATCTTTTTATCCAAAGGTCCATATCGCGGAAAAAATCTTTTTCAGGTCGGAACGCATCTACGCGCATCGCACCAAAAAAGTGACCGATTCCCTTTCCGGGCTGGTTTTCGGGCATTGGTACATAAGCGGGAAAAGGTGGAACCCACGGACCAAAATTGGCACCACTCAATACTGCAGAAAAAATGTCCACTATAGAGCCCAGTGCATATCCTTTATGACTTCCGTGATCACGATCTCCACCCAAAGGAAGCAATGCGCCCCCGTTTTTCAAAGCATGCGGATCAGTAACAGCATTTCCTTCGCTGTCCTGTATCCATCCAACCGGCGCATCCTTGTGTTTTCTCTGCAGGATTTCCAGCTTTCCATTTGCAGCTGTAGTCGTTGCCATATCAGCAACAAAAGGTGGTTCCGTTTCTGCGGGCACCACAACGCAAATAGGATTTGTACCGAGCATTCTTTCAATGGAAAATGTTGGCGCAACAAGTGCGCTGGCATTAGTCATGGATATGCCAATCATTTTATGCTGAAGTGCCCGCATCGCATGTTGCGCCGCTATTCCAAAATGATTACTGTTTTGTACACTCACCCAACCAGTACCAGCCTGTTTGGCTTTAGTGATAGCTATATCCATAGCCTTGGGTCCGACCACCAGGCCGAGACCCGAATCTCCATCAACTACCCCCGTTGATGGAGATTCATGTATAAGTTTAATATCCGGTTTTGCATTCACCCGTCCCACCTCCCACAACCTAACGTAACCGGATAGACGTGCAACTCCATGCGAGTCGATACCACGCAGATCGGCAGCGACAAGTGACTCAGTAGCCAGCTTTGCATCTTCGGGACTGCATCCAATCGCTGAAAAAACTGCTGTGACAAACCTGACCAGGTCTGTGGTATCAATACGATTTTCCATTCCGCAAAAATAACATTGTCGTAGATTAAAACTGCCTGAAAACCGTAAAGCTGCCTGCCGGCAGGCGCTGACAACAAGCTGTTCAAAACTGTAAACAATGAACTGCGAACCTGCCTGCAGGCGGGCTGGCCGTTCCACAGCCGCTGATTATTCTGTAAGTTTATTCCATGAAATTGATTTTTTCTGTATTGTTTTTTATGATCTGTTTTGTCCGGGGCTATACTCAGCTGGACAAATCAGCCATACATACCCGTTTTGTTTTGCATACCGAAAGGGAAAAGCTTCACAGGAATATGTACGAACGAACGATCCGGACCAACCTTTCCGGACAGCTCGATACAGAAACAGAATATCGCTTTCAATCCGCCTTTTATACAGTCACACAATTCCTGATTGACGACAGCATTGTATTTGCAGGATTCAATAAAGTGCTCCGGCGTTATGACTCACTGGAATGGGAAACACGTCGTTCTTTTCTTGAAGCCATATACGCGTTGAATCCAAAAAAATATACGGGTGCCATTGAAAACATCTTGTCAAAAGAAATTCATCCGAAAGGTGTAGCGATGGCAGCCTTGTTTGTCTACCGAAACGATAGTACAAAACAGAAACAAATAATCTATACCATAAACAGACGATTTCCTGATTACCCAAATATTCCGGTACTATCAGAACTGATGAAGTGGATGCTGACTGGAACTGTAATAAAAAAGGACAAACTTCCTGATCTCAACGAATTGTTTGCGGCGCAGCAGGAACACCGCGGTAAAATGATCTATTCTTTTCAAAGAAAAAACCGCGATCATCCCGGCATTGCCATCATCCAGGGTGAAGATGGAAAATTTGTTCGTGATGATAACGGAGAACTCATCACCATAAGACAGCTTGCGAGATCAGGTTCCAATCTCCCCTATTTCGTTACCAATGGAAATACGCCGCAGGGAATATATAGTTTACAGGGTGTCGATATTTCTGCAAATCTTCTGATCGGACCAACACCGAATATTCAAATGCTCATGCCTTTTGAAAAATACTGGAACTGGTTCTTTCATTCTAATGCAGATTCCACTTATCCCTTACTCTCCTACCTGAATATATTACCCGACAGCTGGCGCGATTATCTTCCGGTACAGGAAGCTTTTTTCGCAGGTAAGACAGGGCGTACAGAAATCATCGCTCATGGTACTACCATTGATCCTAAATACTTCAGCGGAAAACCTTTTTATCCCATTTCGCCTACCCTTGGCTGTTTGTGTGCGCCGGAAAACTGGAATATATCCACCGGTAAGCTCACGACCAGCGAACAATTCAGGTTGGTAGATACCTATTATTCGCAACCTGGCTCAGATGGATATTGCATTGTTTTAAATCTTGATGATAAACAACAAGCTGTATCCCGCGAAGAGATCGAAGCGATTGTGAAGCAATTCGAGACTAAACAATTTTTCAAATGAAATTCTGCAATGGACTCATTAGCTAATGTCAAAAAAGGCTTCCCCAAATATAAATTTCCAGCTAACACACTCCGCCGGAGCGATAAATCGAATCTACATTTAAACATATCGAACAGGATACTCCTGCCGGAGCGCAAGGCAACAAACCGATTTTGCGTTGAGATTATCGATATACATATTAATTGATCATTAAAAATTTTTCCAATGATGATTTAAATGTAAATGAGAACGATGCAAACTGAATCCTCAAAAAATCTTCATTTCGATGGTGATTCGAATTGCTTCTCCCGCTCCATCGGAACGCTCTGTTTGTAGCAAAGCGTTGTGAATTTGAAACCTGTATTCCACCCCAGTGCACCGTTCTGCAGGCATCTTGTTGCCAAATCAATTCTTATCTGGTAATCTTTTTTCTGAACGCTATCGATCAATTCACAATCAGCTGTGCAACGCGATCAAACCACAGGTTGTCAGATAAAAAAAAGAAAATGTTCAGGGTAATTGTTTGTGTTGCGCTGTTGCTGCCCTTGCTGGTAGCATGTGAAAAAGAGCAGTCGATGAGTTTTGAACCGGGTGTGTACAAAGGATCATTCAGAAGAAGTGGCCAGGGCTATAACGGTACTTCCAGGTCGGAGGTGGAACTTATTTTTGATGGAACCACTTTCTGGGGAAGCAGCGCCTTACCCTATTATCCGGCTATCGGTGAAGGAAAGTATTCGCTGATGCGCGATAAAATTGTTTTCAGAAACGAATCGGTATTTCCTGCGAATTTTGATTGGTCACTGATTCTCGACGAATCCTTCAGTACCAATATGGAGGGCGATAGTATTGTGCTGATCAAAGGACATAGTACTACCTCTCTTCATCATGACGTATACACTTTAAAAAAACAATAGGACAGTTGAAAAAAATCATCCGCCGCGGCGGATGATTTTTTTGCACATGATAACCGCTATTCAAAACAAAAACCCATTAGAAAGGAAGGTCATCGACTGGTTCTGACATATCACTGGTTACCGGAATTCCGTTGGAACCAAAGCTATTTGACGCCTGCGTACTTTCGGTCCTTTCCGAACTACCCAGCAACTGAACACTAAAAACACGAAGATTAAGTGAAGCTCCGGCAGTTCCATCATTTTTCGAATAGGATCTCACTTCAGGAGCACCCTCAACATAAACCTGCTGACCCTTTTTTAAATAGGGAGCGATTCCTGTTCTCTCCGTCCAGTAGGAACATTCCACCCAGGTGGTTCTTTCCTTTAGTGCTCCGGCAGAATCTTTGAATTTTTCAGAATGGGCAACGCTGAAATTGATTACGTTTTTTCCACTCACCGTATTGGTTGCACAATCTTTACCCAGGCGCCCGATGACTTGTAATTTGATCATAGTAACAGTTTTATTGAATGCAATTTCGCCCCGTTTGCTATGGCAGAAAAGTGAAAAACAACATAAAAAAGCACCATTTTTCCACTGAAACGATGGTGTTAAAACACGCCAGGGCCCGTCAACACTGGGCAAACTTTGCTATTTTTGCAAAAAATCTGAAATGAGCAGGCGGGGTAAAGTCATGGTAGCTATGAGCGGCGGAATCGATAGTACGATTACTGCATTAATGCTTCATGACCAGGGTTATGAAGTTGTGGGAATCACCATGAAAACATGGGACTATGCCAGTTCCGGAGGGGGTAAAAAAGAAACCGGCTGCTGCAATCTCGATTCTTTTAATGATGCCCGCGCAGCTGCTGTACATCATGGTTTCCCTCATTTCGTACTTGATATCCGGGAAGAATTCGGGGATTTTGTGATCAGCAATTTTGTTGATGAATACCTGGGAGGTCGCACTCCTAATCCATGTGTGATGTGCAATACACATATCAAATGGCGCGCGCTGCTGAAAAAAGCAAACGCGCTGGAATGCGATTTTATCGCCACCGGCCATTATGCTAAGATCCGCGAAGAAAACAATCGTTTTGTTATCAGTAAAGGCACTGATGAAACCAAAGATCAGAGTTATGTGCTCTGGGGGCTTCAGCAGGACCTGCTTTCGCGTACGCTGCTGCCCCTTGGCGATTACCGGAAAACGGCTATCCGCCAGATGGCTCTCGACTACGGTTATCCTGAACTCGCATCAAAAAGTGAGAGTTATGAAATCTGTTTTGTTCCCGACAATGATTACCGCGGTTTCCTGAAAAGAAATGTTTCAGGCCTCGAGGATCGGGTTAAAGGCGGCAATTTTGTTGATAAAAACGGGAATATCCTCGGCCAGCATAAAGGTTATCCGTTTTATACAGTGGGTCAGCGAAAAGGGCTCGACATCACTTTCGGGAAGCCTGTATATGTGACTGCCATCAGTCCGGAATCCAATACAGTAATGCTTGGGGATGAAGAAGATCTGAATAAGTCGGAAGCATGGGTTCAACGGCTGAACCTTATCAAATACGACCGTATTCCCGAAGGCCTTGAGTCTTCTGTAAAGATCCGATATCGTGATAAAGGCACCCCCGGCACTTTGCACAATGCAGAGAATGGCGGTATCAAAGTACAGTTTCATGTAGAAGCCAAAGGTGTAGCGCCCGGACAATCTGCTGTATTTTATGAAGGAGATGATGTACTGGGGGGAGGGATCATACAACGTTATCACACATTGATTTAAGCAATATCTGGTAAAAGCAGAGCGTTTTAACCTGCGGATATCTGAGATGTTTCATAATCTGATCTATATCCTTCAAAAACAATCAATTGTCCACGTGCGCATAACTGTGCTACCTTATTTATGCTGAAAAGAATTTCCTTCGCGTTAGCCGCAATACTGGTTTGCACATTGGTTTTTCAGTCATGTTCGAAAGAAACCGAGACTATTCAGACTGATCCGATTGCCGATTATCTCCCGATGCAAGTGGGCAAAACAATCACATATAAAATGGATTCCACCGTTTATGTCAGTCTCAATACGGTGAAAGAAGTTCATAGTTATGTTGTCAGGGATATTGTTGAAGCGGAAGTAACAGATAATGTTGGAAATCCTTCTTATCGTATCCGCCGTATGATCCGTAGCAATGATGACACTTTGGTTTGGGGTGATAATGCAACTTTTATTGTAACACCCCTTAGCAAATCGATGGAGTACATCGATAATAACCAACGTTTCATAAAATTGCAGGAACCCATCCGTGAAGATTTTGTATGGAAAGGAAACAGTTATATCAACACCTACTCCAACCCGGATTTGCAGTATCTGGATAATTGGGAATATTATTATTTCAATGTAGGAATGCCGTTTACGCTTCCATCAATGACGGTGGATTCAAGTATTACCGTAATTCAACGCGACGAAATTCTGGGCGATCCAAACAACAAAAGTTTCTATTATGAGATCAACCAGGCGAGTGAAGTGTATGGAAAAGGAATCGGATTGATTTATCGTAATTTCTTGCACGAAGCCTGGCAACCACCGAATATTACATCTGTTGCTGGTTATTATGAACCTAATAGTTATGGCATTACTTTGACCATGCTTAGCTATGAATAGTCGACTCGTTTTCTGGTATCTTATATGAAACTATCCACCACCATACTTTTCGTTTTTGCTGCTATATTTTCACATGCGCAACAACGGTATATAGTTTCCTTAAAAGACAAACAGAGTAACCAATTTCAGATCAGTAATCCTTCAGCGTTTCTTTCTCAAAAAGCTATTGATCGTCGCACCAAATTTGGAATTGCCATCGATAGTACAGATCTGCCGGTCTCAAAAAGATATACTGATAGCATTCTTGCATCAGGAAACGTAAAAATTCTAAATACATCTAAATGGCTCAATCTTGTGCTGATCGAGACCAGTGATGCAACGGCTTTACAAAAAATCAACAATTTTCCCTTCGTCAGCAACGCAAATGCTATCGCGAGAAAATTTTCGGCCAGATCAAAATTTGAAGAGCCGCTTTATATTGAGGATGAGATTCGTGCTTTCCCCAGGAAACAGCAACGCGTAACCGCCAATTCACTGGACTATGGAACTTCATTCAGCCAGGTTCATATTCATAATGGTGAATACCTCCATGAACTTGGCTACAGGGGTGAAAATATGATCATTGTAATGCTGGATGCAGGCTACCAGGGATATCTTACCAATCGTGCATTCGATAGTGTAAGAAAAAATAACCAGATCGCAGGTACCTGGGATTTTGTAAAGAATGAAGTAAGCGTGAATGAGGATAATGCGCATGGCATGTATTGCTTTTCAATTCTCGCTGCAAACCTGCCCGGACAGATGGTAGGAACCGCTCCTGCAGCAAAATATTATTTATTCCGAACAGAAGATGCAGCATCAGAATATCCTGTTGAAGAACAGAACTGGGCCGCTGCTGCGGAGCGTGCCGATAGTATTGGTGCAGATCTCATCACATCTTCTTTAGGTTATACTCAGTTCGACAAAGCAGAATACAATCATACATACCAGGATCTGGACGGCAATACCACGTTAATCACCCGTGCCGCAGATTTTGCAGCGAAAAAAGGAATTATTGTCACCAACAGTGCAGGGAATGAAGGCGCTTCCCCATGGAAATATTTATCTGCACCAGCGGATGGCGACAGTGTTGTTGCTGTTGGCGCAGTAAACGCTTCGGGACAAGTAGCTGGATTTTCCGGTTATGGTCCGGCATCAGATGGTCGTGTAAAACCCGACATCGCATCAGTGGGCTGGAATACATTTTTTGTGACAACACAGGGAACGATCTCCCAGGGAAACGGGACTTCTTTTTCCAATCCCAACGTTGCAGGATTAATCACTTGTTTATGGCAGGCATTTCCTGAGTTCAGTAATATGGAGATCATTGATGCTGTCAAAAAAAGTGCAAGCCAGTATAACAATCCCGATGATCGTATTGGTTATGGAATTCCTGATTTTAAGAAAGCTTATGAAGCTTTGACTATTGAAAAGAACAGACGCAACCAGGCAGCCATTCTCAATAATGCACAGATAAAAGTATTCCCGGTGCCATTCACTGGTCAATTTACCGTGTTGTTTAAACCAACACAAAGTGGCACAACTCATTTTGAATTATTCGATGCTACCGGCAAAAAACTTTCTGTGATCAACAAAACCGCAATCGCCGGTGAAATCATGTTTATCGAACTGAAACAGCTGAATAGTTTGCCTCACGGTGTATACTTCCTCAGGTATCAGGACGGAGATCAGAATGGCATTGTCAGAATTATGAAGTAAGCAATGCTGCAAACAGGGTGTCTGCACCAAAAGCAGTTCCAGAAATAATACCAGACTTTATCATTTTTAATTGATGCTGGTGAACAAGTCTTTCAACGACTTCTTCATTTTCCTCTTTATAAACGGAGCAGGTAATGTAGAGCAGGAAACCATTCCTTTTCAGATAAGGTATAGTGTTAGACACGATGCTGAACTGCAGTGATGAATATTGTTGCAGGTCGTCTTCTTTAATAAAACGCATACGTTCGGGCGTACGCGCCCAGGTACCAGATCCAGAGCAGGGTACATCAGTAATTATCAGGTCAAAATAGTCTTTTGGAATTTCCGATGCCCGCACACCATCGGGAACGAGCTTTGACAGATCGACAATATAGGAGAGATAATTCTCAATGCCAGCATCTTCAAATCTGACCTCAAGGTTTTTCAAAACAGATTCACGGTTGTCCGAAACCGTTAGCTGAACATTTTTGTACTGATCATTGGCGAGTATGGATTTTCCACCACTCGCGGCGCAACAATCCCAGATGCGAACGGGTCCATTAAACTCTTCTGGCTTTGGAAAATAATCAGCGGTCTTTTGAGAGCTGTAATCCTGGATGACCAATTCGCTCTGCAGATCCATGATTTTTTCCAGGTCAGTTCCCGTGGGAATTTTTATCGCATATTCATCCAACGCGGTAAAATTGATATCAGCCCTTTTCAATTTCCTGTGTACAGAATTTACATGACCAGGCCGGATTCGGATGAAAATATCAGGCTGCCGAAGTAGTGCAAGTACAAATGCTTTATGATCTATTCCGCTGGAAATATGATCCGGAAATGGAAATATGTTTTCCAGACTAAAGCCAGGAATCCGCTGACGAATGATACTCAATTTAGTATTTACAGATGACGCCACCGTTGCGTTCCATTCAGGTTCTACTGCTTCGAGAAATTCATTTTTTTCCGTTGAACATAGATAAAAACCTGTGACAACCTGCTCGCGTACGGAAATTTGCAACGCTGCCCTGCCTATGCGGAAATATGCATAGCAAAGAGAAGCGATCCATTTCCGATCTTTCGAACCGGCTTTTTTATTCGATCTGAAAAATGATTTTATGAATTCAGAAAAAGGAGAAGTCCCGTTATAACTATTGATGATCTGTTCTGCCGTATTCAGATAGGAAAAGAAGCGGCCATTGATCATTGAAGAAATTTAGACAAAGATAAAGGCTGGTTTTCTTTTAATACTTTATTCTGTAAGTGATGATCTGTAATCCCTGGTCATACAAGTTGGATTCAATCAGTTCCAGTGCATAGGATTTATTTGCATCACCGAATAACGGGACGCCTTTATTTAAAATCAAAGGATTCAGTTTGATTTTTACGATATCGATCAACTCATTCTCCAGCAGCCAACCTGCAAACTGTCCGCCACCACACAAATATATATCGGCACCTTCTTCTTCTTTGAGTTTTCTTACAAAAGAAATATCCCTTTTTACAATCTCGACAGAATCGCTTCTTTCTTCAAATTCCAACTGATTGGAAAATATATAATGCTTCATTCCTTTATATGCTGGCTGTCCGGGTTTCAAACCAAATTTGTATCCAAATTCATAGGTGTGCCTACCCATGATCACAGTGTCGAAATCATTGAGGTCATCAAAATACTTTTCGACTCCTTTTCCTTCCAGGATAAATCCTTCGATGCTGTCATTGGGACCGCTGATGAAACCATCAATGGATGTAGCTACGTAATACACTATTTTCCGCATGGCAAAAGATTGAAGAACTCAAATTAATATTATCCGCACTGATAATATAGGCATTAAATTGAAAACCTGCTAACGCCTTGCGGTTAAATATTCTGTTTATTATCGACAAAAAATAAAAAAGCCGATTATTTCTAATCAGCTTTTGTTTCGGATTATTTAATAGTACACTCTTTTACAATTCAAGCAAAGTCTTCACCGGATCTTTTCCGAATAATAACAATTCCGGATTCTCCAGTAACTCTTTTACTCTTACCAGGAAGCTCACACTTTCACGACCGTCGATAATTCTGTGATCATAACTCAACGCCACGTACATCATCGGACGAATTACGATCTGTCCGTTGACAACAACTGCCCTCTCTTCGATCTTATGCATACCGAGTATTGCAGATTGAGGGATATTGATAATGGGTGTACTCATAAGCGAACCGAATACACCACCATTGGTGATGGTGAATGTGCCTCCCTGCATTTCTTCCATGCTGAGTTTATTATCTCTTGCTTTAGTCGCAAGTTCTATCACCTTCTTTTCAATCTCAGCCATGCTCAGGCTTTCAGCATTCCTGATAACAGGAACAACAAGGCCTTTCGGCGCAGAAACTGCGATAGAGATATCGCAGTAATTATGATTGATTATTTCATCACCATCGATATAAGCATTTACCGCCGGCCATTCCAGCAACGCATATGAACATGCTTTTGTAAAGAAGCTCATGAAACCTAGACCAACGCCATGGCTCTCTTTGAACTTATCTTTAAACTTTGTACGGATTTCCATGATCCTGCTCATGTCCACTTCATTAAAAGTGGTAAGCATAGCAGTTGTATTCTTCGCCTCTACCAGCCTTCTTGATACCGTCTTACGAAGATTGCTCATCTTGTTGCGCTGTTCATCGCGACTGAACGCCGCAACACCAGGTTTGCGACCCGGATTGGATAAAGCATCCAGCACATCACTCTTCAGAATACGGCCACCCGTACCCGAAGGCGTTATATTTTTGACATCCACTTTTTTATCAGCAATTATTGCAGCAGCTACAGGACTGGCTTTCATGTCTGCTACAGCTGTAGCAACAGCCGGTTCAGGTTTTTTGGTATCAGCAGTAGAGGCAACAGCGACCGCTTCTTTTTTCGGAGCTTCAACAGCAACTGGCTTGACCGCTGATTCCGGTTTTGCCGCCTTATCATCAATCTGGCAGGCGATATCACCTATTTTCAACGTATCCCCTTCCTTCGCCACGGTTTTCAAAATACCCGCCTGTTCGGCATTGATCTCGAAAGTTGCTTTTTCACTTTCCAGTTCAGCAAGAACTTCATCTCTTTCCACCCAATCGCCATCCTTTTTCAGCCATTTTACCAGGGAAACTTCACTTATAGATTCACCGACCGTTGGGACCTTTATATCAATCATCGTTTAACGTTTAACGTTGAACGTTTAACGTTGAACGTTAAACGTCATAGAGTTTATTTATATAGTGAATGCTGTTTCAATTATCTCTGCCTGTTCCTGCGCATGAACCTTACTGTAACCCGTAGCGGTAGATGCACTGGGTTGCCTGCTGATCACTCCAAAGTTAATATCATCTTTCAGATTCATCTGGAGGAAAGTGGCAGCGCCCATATTCAAGGGTTCCTCCTGAACCCAGAACCAGGTTGCCTTGCTGTACTTTTTATATTGTTCAAGCAATTGCTTTGTTGGCAAGGGATAAAGCTGTTCAAGACGAAGCAATGCTACATTGGTAATATTATTCTTCTTCCTGTAATCCTGTAATTCAAAGTACAATTTTCCGCTACAGAGTAACACTTTTGTTACTGCAGATGAATCCGGAGTAGCAGGATCATCAATAATTTCTTTAAAATTTCCGGACACAAATTCATCTGCCGTAGAATATGAACCGGGATGACGAAGATTTGCCTTCGGAGAGAATACAATCAGGGGTTTACGGAACGGCCATGTCAACTGCCTTCTCAACGCGTGGAACAAATTCGATGCTGTCGTGATGTTGACTGCAACCATATTCAGTTCAGCGCATTGTTGAAGGAAACGTTCCATTCTCGCACTGCTGTGTTCAGGCCCCTGGCCTTCGTAACCATGTGGTAATAACATTACCAATCCATTCATACGGTTCCATTTCTGTTCCGCGCTGGATATAAACTGATCGATCATCGTCTGCGCACCATTGGTAAAATCACCAAACTGCGCCTCCCACAACACCAGTGAATCAGGACTTGCCAGTCCGTATCCATACTCAAAACCGAGTACACCGTACTCGCTGAGCAAAGAATTATAGATAAAAAATCTTCCCTGTGTGCCCGGTAATCGACTCAGGCGATTGTATGCTACATCAGTATTTTCATCGCGCAACACTGCGTGCCTATGTGAGAATGTCCCTCTCTTTACATCCTGGCCGCTCATGCGTACATCTTTGCCCTGAAGCATAAGACTTCCGTAAGCCAGGAGTTCTGCAGTGGCCCAATCAATTTTCTTTTCTTCTGTGAACAGTTTTACTTTATCCTGCAACAGCTTTTCCACTTTTCGTAGTGGCTTAAAATCTGAAGGCCACTCCATCAGGCTTTTAAACAGCGTATCAAATTCCTCGTTTGATATTGCAGTAGAAGGAGATGATTCAAAATCCGCAACAGTAGCATGGCGCAGGCTTTTCCACGACAACTCAGGTTGCTGGTAATGATACGGAAGAGGGTTCTGTTTGATTTCGTCTAACCTTTCCTGTAAGTCATCCCAGAATTTCTTCTCCATCTGTTTGGCCAGCTCTTTCGCATCAGGCTCTCCATTCTCCATCAGGAAATTGGAATACACTTCCCTTGGATTCTGGTGCTTTTCGATCAATTCGTAAAGATGGGGCTGAGTAAACTTCGGATCATCACCTTCATTATGACCATGGCGACGATAACAAACCATATCGATGAACACATCAGAATTAAATTTCTGGCGATATCTTGTTGCGATTTCAACGCATTTCACCACAGCCTCGGGATCGTCACCATTCACATGCATTACAGGAGCCTGGATCATTGATGCGAGAGATGTACAGTAATCCGAGCTGCGCGCTTCTTCAAAATCTGTTGTAAAACCAATCTGGTTGTTGATTACAAAATGAATTGTTCCCCCGGTATAATAACCATCCAGTTTACTCATCTGCACGATCTCGTAAACAACTCCCTGGCCGGCAAGAGAAGCATCACCATGGATCAGGATCGGTAGAATTTTATCGTAATCACTCTTATATAATACATCGGCCTTCGCTCTTGAAAAACCCAATACCACCGGATCAACTGCTTCAAGATGGGAAGGGTTTGGCATCAGTTTCAGATGGAGTGTTTTACCATGCGCAGTCTCCACTTCAGAGCCGAAACCCATATGGTATTTCACATCCCCGCTTCCCATGGTCTGGTCAGGTATAATATTTCCTTCAAACTCACTGAAGATCTGTTCATAGGTTTTGCCCATGATATTTGCCAGGATATTTAAACGACCGCGATGGGCCATACCGATTACCACTTCCTGAACATCAAAATCAGCAGCTTCAGTTAAAATGGCATCCAAAGCAGCAATGGCTGTTTCGCCGCCTTCAAGAGAAAATCTCTTCTGACCGATATACTTTGTATGCAGAAACTTCTCGAACATCACTCCCTGGTTCAGTTTCTCCAGGATTCTTTTCTTTTTTTCCAGGGGAAGGGCAGTCGTAAAGTTTTTTTCCATTTCGTTCGAAAGGAAATCCACTTTCTCCTGGTCGCTGATATACTTAAACTCGATGCCTACATGAGAGGCATAACTCCGTATAAGCTGATCTAGTATTTTTCTAAGCGTAGTCTGACCCAATCCAATCAGGTTGCCCGCATAGAAGTTTTTGTCCATATCTGCCTCTGAAAGACCGTAAAAGTCCAGGGTCAGATTGGCTCCGCGATCCTTCCTCGGTCGGATCGGGTTGGTTTTAGCGATCAGGTGACCGCGGTTCCGATAACCCAGGATAAGGCGATATGCGCCCAGCTCTTTACGCCAATCCACTGTTTCTGAGGTTGTTGCGCCTGGCTCAGCAACGGCAACAGGAGTACCGTTAAGCCCTGCTTTGGCGCCGGTGCGCGCAAAGTCAAAACCTTCAAAAAATTTTCTGAATTCCGGATCCACACTCTCCGGATTATGCTGAAAATCCTGATAAAGTTGTTCTATGTAAGCTGGATGGGAATTGGTTATATAGGAAAAGTCCTTCATCGCTCGGGCAAGTTGATTTTTCTCGTTCAAAGGATTACAAATATCGTGGTTTAAACGGAAATTGAGAGTCGGATCATTACATTGGCGTTAACATTGGGTCTCCGCTTTTTTCGACTCTGAATTTTGTTGATTTTTGGGCGGAAAAGAGAGCTGGAATTTATCTGTTTGAGATTTGGTATTTACATGCAACCGGCTTACCTTTGCCGTCCTAAAAATGAGTAAAGCAAGATAATATGGCAAATCATAAGGCTACCAAAAAAGATGTTCGCCAGGCAGCAAAACGCAGGGAGAGAAACAGGTACCAGGGTAAAACCACCAGAAATGCTGTTCGCGATCTGAGAGCTTTGACGACAGCCAAAGATGCAGCCGAATCAATTCCAACAGTGATCAGCCAGATCGATAAACTGGCTAAGAAAGGTGTGATCCACAAGAACAAAGCAGCTAACCTGAAAAGCGCGCTGACCAAAAAAGTACAGGCACTGGCTAAATAATTATAGCTTTTAAATGTATTGAACCGCTCAGAATATCTGAGCGGTTTTTTTATTCACTGGATGTTTTATCATTTCCGATTCATTTGTATTTTGACTTCCAATTTCTGAAAAACACCATGAAAAATTTATTAGCTGCCTTAACTTTCACCTGGTTTGCGTCTGCATCTCTTGCTCAGTCAGATACCGTTTTCAGGGCCCTGGATTACAAATTCGAGCCCACCAGCGAAGAAAAAGGTGTTTATAAAGCCATCTGCATTGTTTCAAGATTAGATAACGGTTGGTCAGTCCGAGATCATTATCGCGACAATGGTAAGCTGATGATGTTGACCTACTATTCTGATAGCACATTTAAAGAGAAGACCGGCCCTTTCGAAGTCTTTCATCGCAGTGGCAAAACACGCGTAAAAGGTTTCTATCATAAAAACAACCGCGCAAGTCAATGGAAGTCGTACCATGAAAATGGAACCCTGAAAGACAGTACAGTTTATGATGAGAAAGGCAATATAACCGGTATAAGTATCGGGTGGTATGATGATGGAAAAATAGCAGACTCTGCAGTTTACAGCATAGGTGGTAAAGGCCAAAGAACGGAATGGTTTAAAAATGGAATTAAGTCAGGCGAAGGTGAAATGAGCAACGATGATAAAGTCGGTCTATGGAAATTTTATAGAAATACTGGAACGCTCGTAACCGAGGAAACATATATTGCTGACAGTATTATCGCAGTTCGTTGCTTTGAGGAAAATGGCCAGGTTTCACAAAAGGAATGCATTGCAGAAAAAGAAGCCAGCTTTTCAAAAGGCCCGGAAGGCTGGATGAAATACCTGGTGAACAAAATCTTAGCAAACGAAAATAAGTTGCTTAAAAACAACGCTGGGGGAACAGTGATAGTCACCTTTGTTGTGGGGATCAGCGGAGAAATAATTGATCCTAAAATTGAAAATCCTAAAGGTGGGGTGTTGGAAGAAATAGCAGTTAAAATTATTAAAGATTCACCGCGCTGGAACCCGGCAATACAGCACAATCTATTAGTAAAAGCCTACCGGAAGCAACCCATCACCTACGAACCGTCGGAAGAATAAAGAATCCGGAAGATCAATGCGCATTTTATATTGATAAATGTCAATTTATTCCGTCACCCTCAAACTCCAGGTGTTTTCGGTAACAATACTGCTATAAGAAACCCCGGTTTAATGCGTTATAAACAAAGGTTTTCTCAGCTTTAAAACACCAACTATGAGGGGAAGGATTATCTCATGTGTGCTGCTGTTCACATTGCAGCAATCTGTTGCTCAGAATGATACCACGATCAGGTTTCTCAACAGCCAATACCAACAGGCTGAAGAAACAGGGGCCCGCTACAAAACAAGGATGGTGAAGACTAAAACTCCTGACGGTAACTGGTCCGTCAACGATTATTATTTCGAGAACAGAAAATTAATGATCAGGTCTTTTTTTAGCGATAGCACAATGACAAATGCTACTGGAGTTTATGAAGTGTTTGATTCGAAAGGAAATAAACTTATCAGTGGAAACTATGTAAACAACAACAAAAACGGCGCCTGGAAATACTGGCACAACAACGGAAGAATCAACGATTCTGTTGTATATGAAAACGGAAATATCGTCGGCATTCGTAAAGGATTTTATAATGATGGAACTCTCCGGGATTCTGCTTTCTATAACAAAAATGGAAATGGCAACCAGATCAGCTGGCATACCAATGGAGCGAAAAGAAGTGAGGGCCAATTGGTCAACTCAGCAAAAACAGGTCAATGGAAGTTTTATTTTAAATCCGGAAAAATTGCTGCTGAACAATTGTATGCAACGGATTCCGTAGTGAGTATGCGTTGTTTTGATGAAGAGGGAAATATCGTAAACGATGATTGTGTGGATGAAAAACTGGCACAATTTCCAAATGGGATGGATGGCTGGCGGAAGTACATTACAAAAAAAGTTAGTGCATACCGGAAACAGTTAAAACAGGAAGGTCGCCCGGGAACAGTATATGTTTCATTTATCGTTGGTGTTGATGGGAAGGTGGAAGATGCAAAAGTGGAAGACCCTAAAGGAATTTACCTTGAAGATTTTGCCCTTCAGATCATACTGACTTCTCCTCAGTGGACACCGGCCCGCCAGCACAATCTTCCCGTGAGGAGTTACTACCGGCAACCCATTACTTTTAAGCTCGGGAACTGACCTTATCTGAGTATATTAGCGGCGCAAACATACATCCGCATGCGCCGACTTTTGATTCCATTCACTGTTTCTCTTTTTGTTTCTCTTTCTCTCTTTATTAACGTTTACGCACAACCTCAAACAGTTTACGAAAAATCAGGTCGTACAAAAACGGCGACGTATTACGAGATCATTTCCTTTTACCAGCAACTGGATAAACTTTCATCAAAACTCCTTTTGAAAACGATGGGACCTTCCGATGCAGGTGTTCCATTGCATCTGGCTTTATATTCGAACGACGGAAAATTTGATCCTGCGCAATGGCGTGCACAAGGAAAGATTATTCTTTTTATAATTAACGGAATTCATCCTGGCGAGCCCGATGGAATCGATGCCAGTATGATGATGCTCCGGGATCTGATTACAAATAAACGCAGTCTCCCAAACAATGTCGTTCTTGCAGTGATACCGGTTTACAATATTGGTGGATGCCTGAACCGCAGTCCGAACTATCGCGTTGATCAGAACGGTCCGGAAGAATTTGGTTCGCGCGGCAACTCGCAAAACCTGGATCTCAATCGCGACTTCATAAAAAATGATAGTAAGGAAGCGAGGTCATTTGCTGAAATTTTCCACTGGCTCGATCCCGATATCATGATCGATAATCATGTGAGTAACGGTGCCGACTACCAGCATGTGATCACGCTGCTGACAACTCAACATAACAAACTCGGCGGAGCGGCAGGCAGATATCTGAAACAGCAGATGGAACCTGCGTTATACAGTTTGATGCGTGAGAAAAAACTAGACCTCGTTCCATATGTAAATGCCTTTGTCGACACTCCTGAATCAGGCTGGCCCCAATTTTATGATGGCCCTCGTTACAGCAGCGGATATGGTGCACTGTGGCAGTGTTTCTCCTTTATCACAGAAACTCATATGCTTAAGCCTTATACTCAACGAGTAGATGCAACATATGCATTTATGGAATCGATGATTTCATTTACAACTTCTTCTGCAGATTCGATTAAAGCGATCAGAAAAGCGGCAAGGGCAGAAGTACTCAATCAGCCAACTTTTTCTTTCCGATGGAAATCTGATCGCTCACAGTTTTCTACAATCACTTTTAAAGGATTTGAAGCCGGAAGAAAGCCGAGCGTTATTTCCGGGGCTCAGAGATTGTATTATGATCGTTCGAAACCGTTTACCAAAGAGATCAGATTTTATGATACATACGTTGCGCAACTCGAATTGAACAGACCAAAAGCATATATCATCCCGCAAGGTTGGTGGAGAGTAACCGACTTGCTCAGGATCAACAAAGTTGAAATGCGTCGTTTCACTTCGGACACAACACTTAATGTGGAAACCTATCGGATCACTTCTTATAAATCATCACCACAGCCCTGGGAAATGCATCACCTCAACAGCGCCGTTGAAGTGACAAAAACCAATTCTGTTGTCACTTTCCGAAAAGGCGACTGGTATGTTCCGATGAATCAGCCAGCAGCAAGGTTCCTCGCAGAAGTGTTAGAGCCACAAAGCGATGATTCCTATTTTGCGTGGAATTTCTTTGATGGCATTCTCGGACAAAAAGAAGGTTACAGTCCTTATGTTTTCGAAGAGACCGCCGCTGTTTATCTTTCAGAGCATCCGGAGCTGCAGACAGCACTGGAAGAAAAAAGAAAATCAGATTCCTCTTTTGCAAAAAGCGGTTCGGCTCAGCTCAATTTTATTTATGAGAAATCAAAATACATGGAACCAGATTATATGAAATACCCTGTATACCGGGTTGTTAACTGAGCTTTAACAATGATCCGGCATAACTTGTAAATCTTTTTATCCAAGATTGTATGTCACAGAAATCAGATGAACGAATGAAATATCTTTTACTCTTTTCCACCTTGATTTTATCTGGAGCAATTTCTGCACAAACGGATACGCTTACACGGTATTTCAATGGATCATTACAATCCGTAGGAAGAACTTCAGGAGTATATAATGGCAAAGCCTACCAGACAGCCTACGGCTGGGAAGCGCTCATTTACAACAATGCAGGAGTACTGATTGTAAAAGGAGGATACAAAGACAAATCCCTTCAAACGAAAAACGGTTTATACACCTACTATTATCCTTCCGGTGCAGTGCAGGTGCTGGGCACGATGCAAAACAATGTGCAGGAAGGTTGCTGGAGAAGCTGGTATGCAAGTGGTAAATTGAAAGATTCCGTGTTTTTTTCGAGGGGATACAAGACCGGTCCTTCATACAGTTGGTTTGAAAATGGAAATCCAAAATATGTCGGTACTTTTCAGAATAACCAGGCTGCGGGCGACTGGACCTGGTATCACGAAAATGGAAATCCATCTACGAAAGAAAAATACCAGGGTGGAAAAATAACTTCTCTCGAATGCTTTGACAGTACCGGAAAAGCCTCGGGTATTCAGTGCGGATTGGAAACTGAACCGTCGATTAAGGGTCGTTATGGCGGTATTCAAAAATATATTGTTGATAGTTTGCTCTACCCCGCCGAAGCTTTAAAGAAAAAAATTGAAGGTGTTGTACAAATCGAATTCACCGTCACAAAAACAGGCGAAGTAAAAGATCTTCACATCCTCTCCAGTCCTGACAAATTGTTATCTGATGAAGTGTTACGGGTTATTCTTTCTGTCCCCGGATGGTATCCTGCTATTGAGCACAACAGACCCATTGACTATGTTGTAAAAATGAATGTTCCTTTCTTTAAAAATATGGAGAGTGATGATTAGCTTCCGGATTTTATTTTTCTACCCAGGGTTCGTCAGAAACGATGAATGCCGCCAACTCTACCTAATCAACAGCACCTGGAACATCATTTCAATTTCTGCCTTTTAGCCAGCAGGTACCCAAGATAAATTGTACTTGACACCACAAGTACACTGAAGTAGCCCACAAGGTTGTAATTTACAATTTCCCCGTTAGCAGAAGTGTATACAATCCCTCCGGAAACCAGCGATGCAAGCCCTGTAAACAGTTGCTGGAACGACGAGTTAAAACTCATAAATCTTCCCCGGTGTTCAGGCTGCACAACTGTGCTGATCATGGCCTGTACCGGAATATTTCTGCTCGTTGACGCGGCAAACCAGAAACCAAAAATAGCCAGCACGACCCACATATGGTAATCAGGTAAATTGGTGATGATAAAAATGGGAATCAATGAACAAATTACAGAAATGAGAAATACCCTGAACTTTCCGTAATGGTCAGCAAGTCTGCCAATAAATGAAGAAGCAATCATACTTGCAACTCCACCTACCATGTACACCAATGGCGTTTGCGTTTTTGTAAATCCCTTGTTGAACTCCAGGAAAGGATTGAGGAAGGGAATAAGAAGAAAATGCCCGAACATCAATGTCCCTGCAAGTATCAATGCCATTCTTTGCGCAGGGTCACCAAATATCTGCCTCAGTACCTGCATGATTGAAAGTCGCTGAACAGTTGCATGAATATGCGACCGTACAGGTGGAAGAAATTTATTGATCATCGGAAGAATTACTGTTCCTACCAGCGCAATAAAGATGAAGGGAGCATGCCAGGAAATTTTATTGGCGAGGTATAAACTAAAAGGCACTCCGAACACGGAAGCGGCAGCGAATGCCATAAAGATCGAACTCATTGCCCGTCCCCTTTTCTCATAAGGGAAGATATCTGCAATAATCGACAGTACCTGTGCCCCGATCAGACCGCCAAACACACCTGTCACTACCCTAGCGACTACAAGAAACCATTCGTCCGGTGCAATACCGCAACACAAAGTGCCCAGCAAAAATCCGGCATATGCAAAAAGTAAAATCCGCTTTCTGTCGTATCTGTCAACATAAAATGCAGCAACTATTCCTGACACACAGGCTGTAATCGGATATGCCGCTACTATTAAACTGAAAAAACTGGTACCGATCGAAAAATGAGGCATCAGGTAATTCCCCAATGGCATCATGATCATGAAGTCCAGTATATGTGTGAAGTTGATACATGCCAGTATTGTCAGAATAATCCTCTCTGTCCGGTTCATAGACCGGCAAAGATAGACAAGAACCGATGAGACCGAGTCACCGAAATCGGGAGTCTTTGATTCAGATTAATCTTTGCGATAATCCGGCACCGGGAAGAATATTTCCGGAAAATAAATCCCGATGAATATTGTTTTCGTATCTGAGATTGACGCGTTAAAATCGATTTTATTCTCATAATACTGACGAAGCTTCGTCAGATCCTACCCCACATCAGAATCTGCCTTTCAAAAGCTCTAATCATTGCTGACGGTGTTATCGCCGGTCAAATTTTAATTGCAGTTACCATTTTGTTCACTTATAAAACAGACTTTATGAGAAGGAAAATTTATGCCTTCATAATGCTTATGGCCATGCTTTTCAACATGGTTCCCTTTGGCGCGTTCGCGTCAAGCCACAGGGAAGCTCCGCTGATAGCCAATGACCCATTGGCAGACAACACAGATCTCTACGCTTTCCGAAGTCCGGATGATCCGAACAAGATAACGATCATTGCCAATTATGTTCCCGGTCAGCTTCCACAAGGCGGACCAAATTATTACTCATTCGGAGAAAATATCCTCTATGAAATCCATATCGACAACGATGTAAAAACACCCGGGGACGATATCACATACCGGTTCACTTTCAAAAAGCAGAATGAAGATCCAACAACGTTTTTCAACATCCGGCTTGGAAAACAGAATCTGAAAACAACATTTCAACTCGAAAAGAGTACAGATGGAGGAAAGACATTCACGATCATCACAAGAAATGGTGTAGTACCTCCGCCCAATATTGGTCCGCGTTCAATCAGTGGTGCAGCTGGTTTAAAAGCTCCGAATTATGAATCGCTTATCAGGTCTGCAATCACCACAACATCAACTGGTGAAAAAGTTTTTTGCGGAACTGCGGATGATCCATTTTTTGTTGACCTGGGCGGGATCTTTGATCTGGGTGATGCGCCCAGAACAACGGGTACAAAAAACAGGGATGGACTTGCCTGTTTGAACGTGTCTACAATTGCGATGCAGATTGATATTTCAGCATTACAAAAAAATCACAAATCAGTTCGTGAGGCAAAAAATATCCTTGATCCTGATTATGTGATCGGAGTATGGGCCTCAGCAAGTCGTAAAAGAATAAAAGTATTTGGTGGAGGAAAGGAGCTAAGCTCGGGCCCATGGGTACAGGTTTCAAGACTGGGCATGCCGCTCACAAATGAAGCGATCATTCCGGTTGGAATGAAAGACTACTGGAACTCTCTTACTCCTTATGAAGATTTGGCAAAATTAAAAGAGTTTGGAAATTTCTTTTACAATCCAGAGCTGGCATTGTATATGGATGATGATCTGTTTGGCGGTGCCGTGCCTGCATTGAGCAAACTCAGAATTCAGAAAAAATCATTGACAGTAATTGATTTTACCAATGGTGCTGACGGACTATACCCATACAGAAATGATGCAGAAGTAAAAGGAACTGCATTGGATCCTGCATTGTTTGGAAAATTGCTGCTGCCAGCCCCCGGCTCGCCGCGATCATTTGACATCTGGCCCATTTTTAATACAGGCGTACCCAATCTTCCGCCATATCAGCTGGCTATTAAAAAAGAGCATGTAAAAAAACCAGGAAAGCCTTTCATCAACAACTTCCTGCCGAATGGTGGTGACATGTTGCGATTGAATATGGCAGTGCCCCCGACCAGACGTGACGATCCAAAGTTCAGCAGTCTTGGTCTTGTGCAGGCTGCAGTTATCGGTCTTACTGATCCGAGATATAATAGTTCAAAAACGCTCCAGTTTATTCCAAACATGGATGGTTTCCCGAATGGAAGAAGGCTTGAAGACGATGTTGTACGCATCGAACTCCAGGCTGTAAGTGGTATTGTCCTCGCCGCCATCGGGTACTGGTATGATGATTACAATTTTGGTGGAAGTCCCGTCACACAGGACCTTTTGGATGTACTGAGTTATGATGCGGGCATTGTAAAAAATGATGCGCCAATGAAACGTAATTTCCCTTATGTACCAAGTCCATGGCCTGGCACACATAACTGCGACTGTGATAATGACTCACAGAAAAGCAGCAACCGTTCATTGGAAGATCTTGGCGAAATTCCTGTTGAACGCCAGGCAACTTCAACAGTTGGACTCGCTGCTCCGGAAATGAATATCTCCGCTTATCCAAATCCGATCAATACGCAAAGTACAATTAAATACAGCGTTGATGAACAGGCGCAGATTCGGTTAGCCATTTACGACATACAGGGGAAACTGGTTAACACCGTTCTCGATAAGAAACATGAACCCGGAGTTTATACCGTGAACGTAAATACAGGAAATCTTGCAAAAGGAACTTATATGGTAGTTGCATCGAAAGATGGTGTAACAAAACAAACTATTCAACTCGTAAAAGAATAACACATAAACAGACCGGACCTGTACCGCCGGTCTGTTTTTTTCTTCACCTTTTAATATTCATCGTTATGCCAAAGCTTTACAATAAAACCAGGATTTACAGAGGCGCATTGTTTGTTTCTATGATTTGCTTTTTCAGTTGCAAAGAGCAGCAAACAGAAATTAAATCAATAACGGACTACAAACTCCTGGAGCGGAAATCATCAATAACGTACACTACGGAATGGGCAGCAGTTAAAAAAAATGATGCGGTTTACAAAAGAAGGTTGTCAAACGATCCCGATGAAATAAAATCAATTCTGGGATTGATATCTCTTTACATCAATGAAGCGAGGATTACAGGAAATTACGACTACTACAATGCTGCTGCAATGACGGGCATCGACCAGGTACTGGGAATGAAACCTGATCAGTTTGAAGCATTGACTTTTAAAGCCACCATTCTTCTTTCACAGCACCAGTTTTCTTCTGCACTTTTGGTAGCCGAAGAAATAAAAAATAAATATCCATACAATGCTTATCTCTATGGAATCATAACAGATGCAGAGCTTGAGCTTGGAAACTATGAAGCGGCTGTAGAATCCGCAGAAAAAATGATTTCTCTTCGTCCGGATATCCGCTCCTATTCGCGAGTTGCTTATCTCAGGGAAATCCATGGCGATTTGACCGGAGCTATAGAGGCAATGAAACTGGCTGTTGATGCAGGTGGACCGGGTGATGAGAATACAGAATGGTCAAGAACACAGCTTGGAAAGCTGTACGAGGAAACAGGCGATACATCAAATGCAATAATTACATACAGGATTGCTTTACAAAACAGGAACATGTTTCCGCCGGCTCTTAATGGCCTCGCACGGCTTGCATTGAAAGAAAAAAACTTCGTCCGGGCGCTATCACTATTCAAACAATCAGATTCGATTGTTTCCGATCATTCCAGCATGGAAGGTATCGCAGCAGTTTATGAAGCTACAGACCAAACCCAAAGCGCAGAATACATCCGGCAGAGCATTTTTGACAGAATGAAAGTTTATGCAGGCAATGGTGCTGTACCAAAACCATCCGGACAAAATGAAGACCTGGAAATGGCACATGCATGCGCTGGAATTGGTGACTATAGCAATGCACTCAAATATGCACTTGTAGAATACAATCGTCGTCCGGGGAATATTGAAGTCAATGAGACAGTTGCGATGGTATATGCAAAACTTGGCGAGTTTGAAAAAGCAGTTCCTTATATAGAAAATGCAATGCGAACGAACTCAAAAAAGGGAGAACTGATTTCGCTTGCGGAGCAAATCTATTCACAAACCGGTAAAATTAAATCGCAGACAACCTCAAAACCCGTTGCCAATATTCAATGATTGAATAATTTTTCTCTCATTCTTAAAAAGCATTTCAAGTGGTGAAAAATAACGCATCATTCATCACGATGCCTGACTCGAAACGATCTGCAATACTTTTCATTCTGCCAATGTTCTTGTTGATTTCCGGTACAAGCTTTTCGCAGCAGAATCAACATTTGCTTTTTGTTGCGGAAGAAAAAACGAGGGTTCCTCTTTCCGATGTACTTGTACAGTCAAAAGAAGCCGGAATATTCAGAATCACCAATGAGAATGGATTTATCAGGTTGGCGGGAATGCCCAGGGGTGATGGCTTTATTGTAATATCCAGGATCGGTTACGCTACACAAAAAATAAAATTTGCAGATCTTTCATTTATCAATGATGCAGCTACGGTTTATTTATCTCCGGCAGTGACAAGTCTGACAGAAATTGCTGTGAAAGCCGGACATAAGGGAGGCATTTTCAAAACGATCAGCGATCTTGATATTCATGTCCGCCCGATAAATAACACGCAGGAAGTACTGAGAATTGTACCGGGAGTTTTTATAGGCCAACATGCCGGAGGCGGAAAGGCAGAGCAATTATTCCTGCGTGGATTCGACCTTGATCATGGCACGGATATTCAGATCAATGTTGACGGAATACCAGTAAATATGGTGAGCCATGCGCATGGGCAGGGCTATGCGGATCTTCATTTTGTAATTCCGGAATTGATAGAAAAAGTGCAGTTCAATAAAGGCCCTTACTTCGGCGACAAAGGAAATTTTACAACCGCGGGATTTGTTGATTTCAGTACAAGACGTTTTCTGAAAAAAAATTTTGTGAAGGTGGAAGGCGGGCAATACAACTCTTTCCGCGCAGTAACGGCTGTGAACCTCATCGATCAGCAAACAGAGCATAAAACACAGAGTCTTTATTTCGCAGGAGAGGCGATGTATACGCGGGGCTATTTTGAAAGTCCACAGGATTTCAACCGGTTTAATGGTATTTTGAAATATCATACCCTGGTGAATAACAGCAATTATATAACGGCAATGTTCACTGGATTTTCAAGCAGCTGGAGCGCATCCGGCCAGATACCAGAAAGAAAAATCACTGATGGTACCATTGGTTTTTTTGGAGCGATTGATGATACCGAAGGTGGAAGGACTTCGAGGTACAATGGTATTTTCGAATGGAATCATCAATTCAAAGACGGATCTTCTTTAAATACACTCAGCTATTTGACCCGGTACAATTTTGAACTCTATTCCAACTTTACATTTTTCAAAGTAGACAGTGTCAATGGTGACCAGATCAGGCAAAAAGAAAATCGTTGGATAACAGGTTTGACGAGCCGGTATGAAAAGAATTTCCAAATGGCCAAATTGGAATCGCAGACGAATGCCGGAGTGCAGATACGTTACGACAAGGTGGAAAACCTGGAACTTTCAGGTACTATGGACAGAAAAATAAACACCCGGAATATCATGCTCGGAAAAGTGAATGAATTAAATGCAGGCATTTTCTGGATTCAAAAACTGATGATCAATAAAAATTTCGACATCACTCCTTCACTACGCGCCGACTATTTCAGAAATAATTATAACGATTATCTCGTTGACAAAAAACTGAGCACATCTTCTGTCATAGTTTCACCCAAGCTCAATTTTAATTACCGCATTAATTCTAAACTGGAATTATACCTGTATTCGGGAAAAGGATTTCATAGCAACGATACAAGGGTTGCAGTACAACAAAACGGGAAAAAAGTTGTACCTCCTGCATGGGGAGCAGACCTTGGGGCAATTGTAAAACCTTTTGACAAATTGATTTTTCAATCCGCCATCTGGTATTTATGGCTTGACCAGGAATTTATCTATGTAGGAGATGAAGGAATTGTGGAAGCAGGTGGTAAATCCCAACGTTATGGTATCGACTTTTCAGCGCGGTATGAATTGATGCGTTCCTTTTATGTTGATGTTGACATTAACCTTGCAAAGGCAAAGGCGTTGGGAGCACCGGAAGGAAAGAGTTACCTACCACTTGCACCAACATTTACAAGCACAGGAGGATTCACTTACAGAAAGACATCGAACTGGAATGGAAGTTTGCGTTATCGGTACATGCACCATCGACCCGCCAACGAAGATTATTCAACAATTGCAAAAGGATATTTTATTGTCGATGCTGCGATTAATTATACCAGGCCTGAATGGGAAGCCGGTTTGCAGATACAAAATCTCCTCAATTCAAAGTGGAAAGAAACGCAGTTTGATACTGAAAGTAAATTAAAGGGAGAGCCGGAACCTGTAACTGAAATTCATTTTACTCCCGGCACTCCCTTTTTCGCAAGACTAAGTCTCACATTTTATTTTTAAAACAACTTATTCAACTTTCTTCACGCTACCTGCGCCGCTGATTCTCTGTTCCCCTATGGAAGCATTTCCTTTGTACCTGATGTTTCCTGCGCCGCTTACATGGGCATCAATTTTAACGCTGGCAAAAACTTCCGCAGAACCCGCACCGGAAATTTCAATATCAGCATTTTCAGAAAGAAGATCAAAGCATCTTGCTTTACCGGCACCTGAAAGATCCAGTTCAAAGTCCCGTGTATTCCCTTTCAGATCAACATTTCCACTTCCTGATATTCCCGCTTCAATTTTTGGCGCATCTGCTTCCATTTTAATATCTCCCGCACCACTGACATTGAGCGTCAGCTGATCACTTGAAGAAATCTTGTTCTCCCCAATAATATTGCACGCGCCGGAAACCCGCAATTTTTTGAATTCAGGTGATGAAACGTATATTTTCATCTTTTTTGTCGGACGCAGATTAATTCCGCGTTTGGTGCGAATCTTTAATTCATCATCTTCACCGTCAATCACCTCAATATACTGGAGCAGGTTTTCATCTCCTTCGATTTTTACAGGTTTACGTTCGCCTTGCGTTACATAAACATCGATTGCCCCACTCACATGAACATTTCTGAATGAGCCTACACTTCTTTCAACTGTAACGATATTTCCGTTTCCCCTTTTTCTTTTTCCATTGATAAACACACATGAACTTCCCATCAGGGAGATGACCAGTAGTAACAATCCGATTTTTTTCATATTCCAGGCTTTTCAACAAATGTTTAAAAAATGAATGATATTATAGATGGTTTTCCGGTGAATGGTGGCTTTTTAACGGCCAGTAGTTCATCGTTCTTAGCTTGAACAGCCGGCTGTTATTATGCCGGAGTTTGAAAATTTCAACCAGCGCTCGTTATTTATAGCCTGGCCGGCTGTTTCTGACAACTGACAACGGGCAACTGACAACTCGCCTTTGACTCCCATTCTCCACCTCCGGTTACCATCTTTCCGGAAAAACACTGAATTCTTTACCTTCGCACCATTGTATGACTGAAAAAATCCTGATTCTCGATTTTGGCTCCCAGTATACCCAGTTGATTGCCCGTGCTGTTAGAGAAGCCAATGTTTACTGCGAAATCATTCCTTACCATAAACCGGTGGAAATTACCGACGACCTGAAAGGTATAATATTATCCGGTTCACCATTCTCTGTCAACGACGAAAAAGCGCCCTGGGTCGACATACTACAGATGGTAAGCCGCAAACCGGTACTTGGCGTCTGCTATGGAGCCCAGCTGACGGCAAAGGTTACGGGTGGAAGGGTGGAAAAATCAGAAAAAAGGGAATACGGCCGCGCTCTTCTCCAGATTGAAAAAGAAAACCGGATTTTCAAAAATGTTCCGACCGAGAGCCAGGTTTGGATGAGCCATGGTGACACGATCCTGGAATTGCCTGCAGACTTTGAACTTCTCGCAAAAACTTCCTCGATACCCATCGCAGCGTTTGAATATCACGGTGATATCAACTTTCCGCTTTTTGGATTACAGTTCCATCCGGAAGTATATCATTCTGAATTTGGGAAAACAATTCTGAAAAACTTTCTTGTTGAAATTTGTGGCTGCAGCCAGGATTGGACGCCCGCTCATTTTGTTTCGGATACAGTTGATGCGCTGAAAAAACAGATTGGCAATAAGCGGGTCGTCATGGGGCTTAGCGGTGGAGTAGATTCTACCGTTGCAGCAACGCTTATTCATAAAGCCATCGGCGATAATCTTTTTGGAATTTTTGTAGATAACGGCCTGTTAAGGAAAAACGAGTTCACGCAGGTCTTGGAAACATACCAGCAGCTTCACCTGAATGTGAAAGGTGTTGATGCTTCCGAACAATTTTACAGTTTGCTTAGCGGTGTTAATGATCCGGAACAGAAAAGAAAGATCATCGGCAGAACCTTCATCGATGTCTTTAATGCAGAAGCAAAACAGCTGGAGGATATTTCCTTCCTCGGACAGGGTACTATTTACCCTGATGTGATTGAAAGTGTATCGGTACACGGTCCTTCGCAAACTATTAAATCGCACCATAACGTTGGAGGCCTGCCTGAAGAAATGCACCTTGGCCTTGTTGAGCCACTACGGTTCCTGTTTAAAGATGAAGTAAGAAGAGTCGGACTTGAACTGGGTATACCCCACGACATGCTTTATCGTCATCCCTTTCCAGGACCAGGTCTCGCCATCAGGATCATTAGCGATATCACTGCTGAAAAAGTTAAATTATTGCAGGAAGCAGATGATATCTTTATTTCTACTTTAAAGGAACAGGGTTTGTATAATGAAGTCTGGCAGGCAGGTACAATGTTACTTCCTGTACAGAGTGTGGGTGTGATGGGTGATGAAAGGACCTATGAATATACGGTTGCGCTTCGTGCAGTAACTTCTGTCGATGGAATGACTGCTGACTGGGCGCATCTGCCGTACAAGTTTCTTGGTCATGTATCCAACGAGATCATCAACCGTGTGCGGGGTATCAATCGTGTAGTTTATGATATTAGTAGCAAACCGCCTGCAACCATTGAATGGGAATAAAGAACTCATTCTAAAAATACCTGCATGAAAAAACTGTGTTTACTGTTTTTTTATTCCGCGATGCTTTTTTGCGGAACCCTGCATGCTCAGCCGGGTACGGAAGAGCGATTTAAAGTTGCATTGTTTGTTCCGCTGTATCTTGACTCAGCCTTTGACAACACCAATGCTTACAAATACGGTAAATCTTTCCCCAAACAATCCATTGCCGGATTGGAGTTTTTCACAGGAGCAGAGTACGCCATCGATTCTCTTAAAATGTCTAATGAAGCTCTCGACTTTTACGTATTTGATCTTCGCAGTAAACAAGGTAATATCAACACCATCAACAAGTCTCCATTGATGGATTCGATTGATCTGATTATCGGCCAGGTATCCGGAAGCGATTATCTGCGTTTATCGGAAATAGCAAAAGAGAGAGCTATCCCATTTATCAGTGCAACATATCCTAACGACGGAGGTGTAAAGGAAAACCCATTCGTTGTGATTGTCAATTCAAAACTCAACACACATATACAATCGGTCTATAACTATGTAGCTCGAAACTGGGGACCCGATAACATTGTCTATGTAAGAAGCAAAAATCCCGCAGATGACAGGATTGAAGATCTTATCAGGCAATTAAATCAGTCATCAGGTGGAGGCGTTCTGAAGTACAAAACAGTTACAGTCGCTGACTACCCGATGGTTACCGATCTGAGAAAGGTGCTGGACAGCAATCGGCAGAATATTGTTATCGCAGGAAGCCTGAGTGAAACTTTTGGTACAAGGCTCGCAACGGCCTGTCTCGGGATGGGAAC
The DNA here is from genome assembly GCA_029269725.1 of Pollutibacter soli. Classification (GTDB taxonomy): domain Bacteria; phylum Bacteroidota; class Bacteroidia; order Chitinophagales; family Chitinophagaceae; genus Pollutibacter; species Pollutibacter soli. The sequence goes on from JARJHS010000003.1 coordinate 399,877, forward strand.
ATCGTATAAGATTAACCTGGTTGGCATGCCGACCTGGGAAGGTAATAAAGAACTTACCCGCTCTGATTATAGACCACTGCCGATCATTTACAGTTCTACTTTTTTTGTAACTGATACTGCCTGGGGTAGCCGATTTGAGGAGAACTATCGCAAAAAAACTTTCAGCAAACCCAGCGATCTTGTGTATCGTGGTTATGAAATTACCCATCTGTTTACGCGATTGTTATTGAAATACGACACTGCAGTGATCGATCACCTGGATGATAAAAGTTTCAAATTGCTTACAGACTACGATTTCAAACCCATCCGCTGGAGCAAAACATCAACCGAACCGGATTATTACGAGAACAAACGTGTTTATATCCTCAGGCGTTTGAATGGGATAACGGAGAAATTGAATTAGGCAACAAACAGCACATTTACTAAGAAGTTCTTGCTTTATTGTTCATGACATTTCATCTTCATATGGGCTGAAGCCCGGTTTCATTTGTATTCCTTTCCTCCCGGCCCGAAGTCCGGGCAATTGAAACATGCTGAAATTTCAATGCATCCTGCGCTGCTAAAAATTATTTGAATTCATGATTGAAATCATGGGCTAAAAGTCCATCCTATGGGACCGGTTGTTGAAAAGCCGTAAAAATTAATCGGCCTTCGAACTTTCTGACGCTAGCTGTTCCTATTGCCGGCTTACTATTACTTTTGCCTCGCTGTTCTTTTACTCCTTACTACTCACTAATTCACCCTGTATCCTCGACTTCTTCGTGGCCCGGTTTTTATCTTGATATCCAGGTACTGATTTATTCGTAATTTTTGAAATTCAAAAATGCTGATCGAATTTACTGACCGGGGATTGTATTGCAGACAGGGAGAATTTTACATTGATCCCTGGAAACCTGTGGAGGCTGCGGTGATCACTCATGCGCACAGCGATCATGCGCGCCCGGGAAATAATAATTATCTATGCCACGATCGTACACTTCCGTTATTACGTTTAAGACTAGGCGAAAATAATTACCAGTCTGTTCCATGGAATGAAACCACCTTCAGAAACGGCGTAAAAATCTCTCTTCATCCTGCCGGCCATATCATAGGCTCCTCGCAGGTCAGGGTGGAATATGCAGGCGAAGTATGGGTAGTAAGTGGCGATTACAAAACAGAGAACGATCATATTTCAGGTGCATTTGAGCCGGTCAAATGCCATCATTTTGTTACGGAATCTACATTTGGTTTGCCCATTTATAACTGGGCATCGCAGAAGGAGCAGTACCAACTTGTACAAAACTGGGTACAACAAAATCATGAGAATGGAATCACCTCTGTTCTCTATGCATATAGTCTTGGAAAATCGCAACGGATAATTAAAGCGGTAGGGGAATTAGGTTTACCGATTTATGCACATGGCGCCGTTGCCAATGTGCAGGAAGTACTGAGGAATGATGGCTGGGACTTTCCTCTTGTTCGCAGAGTTACCAAAGATATCCCTTCGGAACATATAAGGGGAAATATAGTGATAGCACCGGGATCTGCTGAAAATTCTCCATGGACCCGAAGATTTGCACCTTATAAAACTGCTGTCTGCAGCGGCTGGATGCAGGTTCGGGGAAATTTCAGGAGAAGAAATACCGATGCTGGCTTTCCTATCAGCGATCATGCAGACTGGCAGGGATTGCTCGACACCATCAAACTTATTTCACCCGAAAAAGTGTATGTCACACATGGTTTTCAATCCGTATTCAGCCGGTACCTGAACGAATCGGGTATTAATGCTGCGGAGGTGAAAACCGAATTTGGAACAGAGGAAGAAGTTGCAACAACAGAACAAACCGATGAAGTCTGAAGAAAACAAATCATTAGCAGAAGAAAAAACCACTGAAGGCTTCAGTTATTTCGCACGTGTGATCGGCGAACTTGGAACGCTCACGGGCACAAATGATAAACTGAACCTACTATCCCATTTTTTTTCAAAGGCAAATGAAAAAGACAGGGTATGGCTGATTGCCTTGTTCAGCGGAAGAAGGCCCAAACGACCGGTCAACGCCAGTCTTTTGAGTTTATGGGCCTCTGAAATTGCAGGATTACCTCCATGGCTCTACGATGAATGTTATCATGTTGTAGGTGATCTCGCAGAAACCATTGCTCTTTTAGTTCCGCATAGTGAAACGCATTCACAGCTACCGTTTCTTTTCGAATACATGAACCTGTTGAGTGAACTGGACCAGAAAACAGAAACAGAGAGAAAGAATTTCATTATTGAAAACTGGAGGCGAATGGATACGGTAGAAAGATTTGTTTTTAATAAGCTGATCACCGGTGGTTTTCGTATCGGCGTTTCGAAACAGCTTATGATTAATGCGCTTGCCAAAACAACAGGTGAAGATGCCTCACTACTTGCGCATCGCTTGAGCGGACATTGGAATCCCTACCAGGTTACGTATGAAGAACTCGTTTTAGGGAAAGGTGAAGGTGACGCCTATTCACGGCCCTACCCTTTTTGCCTTGCCTATGCTCTTGAAGTACCGGCGTCTGATCTTGGTGCTCCTGAAGATTGGTACGCAGAATGGAAATGGGATGGTATTCGCGGGCAACTGATCAGAAGAAATAATGAATGGTTTGTCTGGAGTCGTGGTGAAGAATTGATGACTGAAAAATTTCCTGAACTATTGCCCTTAAGAGGATTTTTCCCTGATGGAACTGTTGTAGATGGCGAAGTGCTGATAGCCCGCAATGGTGTTCCACTTCCATTTTCATTACTGCAAACAAGGATTGGCAGAAAAAACATCAGTAAAAAACAACTCACAGAAGCACCTGTAAGTTTTTTTGCATTTGATCTTTTGGAATGGAAAGGTGAAGACCTTCGGCAAATCGCATTCAAAGAGCGAAGAAGATTATTGCAGGCACTTTACGAAAATGTTCAGCATCCTGCATTCCTCATGTCGCCGGAAATAATTTACTCTGATTGGGAAGAGCTTACAGAAATCCGGCAACGTTCGAGAGAAAATGGAAGTGAAGGACTGATGTTGAAAAGAAAAAGCTCAACCTATCAGACCGGCCGCAAGCGTGGCGATTGGTGGAAATGGAAAATCGATCCGATGACAATTGATGCTGTAATGATTTATGCACAAAAAGGTCATGGAAGACGAAGTAATCTTTATTCAGACTATACCTTTGCAGTCAGGGACGGTGACAAACTGGTGCCTTTTACAAAAGCGTATTCTGGATTGACTGATAAAGAAATTGCCCAGGTTGATAATTTTGTGAAAAGGAATTCTCTTGAGAAATTTGGTCCGGTCCGCACTGTCAAGGCGGAGCTCGTATTTGAAATAGCGTTCGAAGGAATCGCGGCGAGCAATCGTCACAAATCTGGTGTTGCATTAAGATTTCCGAGAATGAGCCGTTGGCGCCATGATAAAAAAGTGGAGGACATAAACACGCTCGGGGATTTGAAAAATATGTTGAAAATTTACGATGCTGTTCGCGAAGAACAAACAAGGGATGCACGGGAGGACTGATCAATTCACAGATACAACTGGCTTTTTACATATTAAGCAGTGGTTACATGCAAAGCAGATGTTTCCATTTGCATTCCAACAGGAAACCTGGGAACATATTCATTTAGCAAAAAGCGGTCTTGTAAATGCACCGACAGGTTGCGGAAAAACTTTTTCAGTTTTCCTGGGGAATGTCATTCGCTATATCAATGCATATCCTGATTCCTGGAAGCAAAAAAGAAAGAATGGCCTGCAACTGATATGGATCACTCCATTGCGCGCGCTTGCAAAAGATATCGGACGCGCCATGGAAACCGCGTTAGCAGAAATAAATCTGCCATGGCAGGTAGGTATCCGCAATGGTGACACCGATACAGCCGAACGCCAGCGCCAGAAAAGGAACATGCCGGAAGTGTTGATCATTACTCCGGAAAGTCTGCATTTATTACTCGCGCAGAAAGATTACTCCAATGTTTTTTCATCACTTCAATGTATAGCCGTAGACGAATGGCATGAATTGCTTGGATCAAAAAGAGGTGTGCAGGTGGAACTTGCGATCAGCAGGATTGCTGGTTTGCGTAAAAAATCGATTGTTCATGCTGAAAAGCAGGGAATTGATTTACCGGGCAAAATAATGATCTGGGGAATCTCGGCAACTATCGGCAACCTGATTGAAGCTCGTGATGTATTGCTCACCCCCGTTATTAAAAACTTTGGCGAGGGAAATACAGTAATCGTCAAAGCCGAAATAAAAAAGAATATCGTTATAGAATCCATCTACCCGGATGAAATTGAACATTATCCCTGGGCTGGTCATCTGGGAATAAAGCTTGCGCATAAATTATTACCGATCATAGAGAGTAGTCGCACAACGCTGATATTCATAAACACACGTGGAATGAGTGAACGTTGGTACCAGGTATTACTTGATATCAAACCCGAACTCGCAGGTGCGATTGCTATTCACCACGGTAGTATAGAACAGGCGTTACGGCTTTGGGTGGAAGATGCGCTCCATGAAGGAGTACTCAAAGCAGTGGTTTGTACGGCAAGTCTTGATCTCGGTGTTGATTTCAGACCAGTAGAGACCGTAGTACAGGTAGGTTCGCCAAAAGGCGTGGGACGTTTTTTACAGCGAGCCGGACGAAGCGGTCATCAGCCGGGGGAAACCAGCAGAATATATTTTCTTCCAACACACTCTCTTGAACTCATGGAAGCCGCTGCTTTAAAAACAGCGATGGAAGAAAATGAAATCGAGAGCCGTGTTCCGATGATGTTGTGTTTTGATGTACTCATACAATACCTGTGTACGCTTGCGATTGCAGAGGGTTTCAGGCCGGAGGACATTCTACCCGAAATCAGAACCACGCATTGTTATTCCGATGTCACCGATGAAGAATGGTTACAGATTCTGCAGTTCATCACTATCGGCGGCAAAGCGCTGCAGCAATACGATGAATTCAAAAAAGTGGAGATTGAAGATGGTGTGTACAGGATAAGAAATAGAAGAGTGGCCATGCGTCATCGCTTACATATCGGTACCATAGTGAGCGAAGCGATGATGAAAGTGAAATTTATGTCCGGTGGATTCATCGGTGTGATTGAAGAATGGTTTATTTCGAGATTGAACCCCGGTGATGTGTTCACTTTATCCGGAAGAAATCTCGAATTTATCATGATTAAGGACATGACGGCTGTTGTAAAAAAATCAAACTCAAAAAAATCTATAGTACCAAGCTGGCAGGGCGGGCGTATGCCACTATCCGCTAACCTTGGCAGAATATTGAGAAGAAAATTTGATGAAGCAGCAGATCGAAGCCGGGAAGAAGAAATAAGAAAACTACAACCGCTGCTAGATTTGCAACAGGAACTATCCTATGTGCCAAGACAGAACGAATTACTGATCGAGCATATTGAGACAAGAGATGGATTTCATCTTTTCGTACACACTTTTGAAGGACGACTGGTGAATGAAGCGATGGCTGCACTGCTTGCATTTCGTATCAGCAGGATAATGCCGATCACATTTTCACTCGCAATGAATGACTACAGTTTTGAACTTCTCAGTGATCAGCCTATTCCAGTAGATGACAGCAATGTGTATGAATTATTCAGTTCAGACAATTTAATTGAAGATATCCAGCGAAGCGCCAATGCAACTGAAATGGCTAAACGAAAATTCAGGGATATCGCTGTAATCGGTGGATTGATTTTCCAGGGCTTTCCGGGTGAGCAAAAAAAAGCAAGACATCTTCAGTCATCTGCATCATTACTGTTCCAGGTTTTTCATGACTACGATTCTCACAATCTTCTTATGCGCCAGGCGTACCAGGAAGTTTTTGATCAGCAAATGGAGGAAACAAGATTGCGCGACATGCTGACGAGAATACAGCAATCGAAAATCATCCTTTCATTTCCGGAAAGATTAACTCCGTTCAGCTTCCCGGTTAAAGTGGACAGTCTTCGTGAAAATTTATCTTCTGAAAAGCTCGAAGACAGGGTCAAAAGAATGCAGACGCAATTAGGGAAATAGCAGGCATAAATGACTTATTTGTCATGACGCTTAAACCCGATCATGTTACGCGGAACAGGCTGGCTCTGCTTCTCAATAAAATCTTTTAATACGCGAAAAATAATACCAATATCAATCGTATTGCTTTTTACATCTTTCTCCAGTTTTGCAAGCTGAGCAAGCATTTCTTTATTGGTTAACGCCAGGTCTTTCAATTTCGTGAACACCCTGATGATACGAATATTCACTGCTATAGCAATATCACTGTTAAGCACACTCGATAACATTGCGATTCCCTGTTCAGTAAAAACCATTGGCATAAAGCGCTGACCTCCCCAACTTGAGGTCGCAAATTGCGACCTCAAGTTTTCAAATTCTTTTTTTGTAAGTACGAACATGAAGTCTTTTGGGAAGCGAGCAGAATTTCTTTTAACTTGTTCCTTCAACCTCTTCGTTTCAACTTTATACATTTCCGCAAGGTCAGAATCAAGAATTACTTTCTGACCACGAATAACCAATATCTTGTTTAATACTTTTTGCTCCGCAACCAGAGTCGCCAATTTATCGCCTTTCATCTTCCGAAATTTACCTGCTGGATTATTAGGTATCACAGCCATAATTTGAAAAAAATACTTCAGGAAATTTAATAATGATGAGGAGATTTTTTACGTGCAAAAAACAGTCACATCGGAGAAAATTCACGCACTAAATAGGAAATTTCTACCGGGGTACTCATAAGCCGGTTATTCGGAATCAGCATAGGAACAAAAAAACCATCTACCCGCAGGCAGATGGCTCCTCCACAAAGGGAGCAGATATTTCGATGAAGTAAGCCCGGTTAGGCGATACTAACCGAAGGCTTCCATGATGAATCTGTAGATTGCATGAATACCTCCTTTTTCTTTGGTGAATTGAAGATTAAATTTACGTAAAAAGGAAATACGCGCACACATTTCAAAAACCCAAACTGAATGTAGAACGGCACATGATATGGGATTTAACTTTTCCTGAAGAAAAACAGGTTTTTCATTTGACAATCCGGAAAGCAGAATTACGTTGATGACGTATATTTTTCTTTAAAATTCTACATTTGTCGCCTAAATCCACTGCATGTCAGATATTCTAAGAGAGATCGATCAGTTTTATTCTACCTGGAAAGCTAACCGTGAACCCGAAGTTGTTACCCTCAAACAAGCAGGAAGCAATCGACAATACTTCCGGTTAAAAGATGGAAAAGATTCCTTTATACTGACCAGCAACCCAAATAATATTCCCGAGAATCACGCCTTCGTTGAATTTACGCGGCATTTTACAAGGCAACAGCTACCCGTTCCGGAAATTTTACATGTTTCAGACGACGAATCAATGTATATCCAATCAGATCTGGGTGATATTTCATTATTCAATATCATGCAGCAGGAAGGTTTTTCTGACCGGGTTTTTGACCTTTTTAAAAAGACTTTATCACAGCTGGCCAGATTGCAGATTGAGGGCGGAAAGAATTTCGACTATAATAATTGCATTGCTACTAAATCTTTCGATAAGCAGGCCATCTACTCAGATCTTCTTTATTTCCTATACTATTTTGTAAGGGCCTTTGATCTCCCTTATGATAAAAATTTATTGCTGAATGATTTTGACCTGCTGAGTAGTTACCTCATGCAGGAGGACCAGAGTTATTTCATGCACAGGGACTGCCAAAGCAGAAACATAATGGTAAAAGATGAGAGAGTATTTTTTATCGATTACCAGGGTGGTATGCAGGGTGCTTTGCAATATGATGTATCAGCCATGTTATGGCAGGCACGGGCTGCGTTACCCTATGAGTGGAGAGATGAACTCCTCAGATATTACTTTACACAGGCGAATGCTCTTTTGTACAACGGTCTTGACCAGCAGAATTTCACGGAGAGTTATGATGGTTTTGTGTTGATAAGGATGCTTCAGACGCTTGGTGCCTATGGCTTCCGAGGACTGTTTGAAAGAAAACCTCATTTCATTTCAAGTATTCCGTTTGCTTTAAAAAATCTGCGCTGGTTCCTGGATAATAAAAAGTTCCCGATCAGGCTGCCGGAACTTCAGAAAGTATTACGCCTGCTGGTATCAGATGAAATGCTGACGCGTTACGAAACTGTCAAGGCTGGTCCGGATACACCTTTAACAGTTCACATAAGAAGTTTTTCCTATCGTAAAGGAATACCCGAAGATGAATATGGAAATGGGGGGGGATATGTTTTTGATTGCAGGGGAATCTTAAATCCTGGAAGAATAGATAAGTACAAAACACAAACTGGCAGAGATAAAGAAGTGCAGGAATTTCTTCTTCACAAAACAGAGATCAGTTCGTTTTTACAACATGTATTCGGACTTGTTGACCTGACCGTGCAGGATTATATCAAACGTGGGTTTGATCATCTTTCAGTTAGCTTTGGTTGTACAGGCGGTCAACATAGAAGTGTTTATTCAGCCGACAGACTTGCAGATCACCTGAAAGAGAAGTTCGGCGTGAAAACAAAAGTTGAACACGTAGAACAGGAGGCGAAAAAGTGGATCAATGAAACCTACTAGGGTATAACGTAGAACGTTTAACGTAAGCTCGTGCGAACGCAGTGACTCCTATGAATATTAAGAAGTCTAAATGATGTCAAATCAGCATAAATCATTTCAGTTGAAAGATGTGAAGGCCATGATTCTCGCCGCGGGATTAGGAACGCGTCTGAAACCATTTACAGATAAGCATCCTAAAGCACTCGCGCCTGTAAACGGAAAGCCTTTGCTTCAACGAACGATAGAATATCTCCAGGGATTCGGCGTGCAGAATTTTATTATTAATGTTCATCATTTCGCAGACCAGATCATTGATTTTTTAAAAGACAATGAAAATTTCGGTGCAGATATTACTATATCACATGAAAAGGATGAGCCTCTTGAAACAGGAGGTGGTTTAATGTACGCTTCATGGTTCTTTGAAAAAGATCGGCAGCCTTTTATAATGATGAATGCTGATATTCTTACCACATTGGATATTTCTGCGATGTACGAATTCCACCTTGAAAATAATCCATTGGTTACGCTTGCTATTACAAGAAGAGCGAGTTCGAGGAATTTTCTTTTCTCCGAAGATGATTACCTGAAAGGATGGCGCAACAACAAAACAGCTGAATTAAAACTGGCTTCAGGATCTGATGAAAATCTTCAACCAGCATCTTTCAGTGGCATACATATCATCAGCCCTGCGATCTTTCCATTAATTAGCCAGAAAGGAAAATTTTCAATTGTGGAAACATATCTCCAGCTTGCTGCAGATCATCCTATCCTTGGATATTTTCACGATCATGATATTTTTATCGATGCAGGAAAACCGGAAGCGATTCTCGATGCAGAGAAATATTTTAAGTAATTTAGCGCCTCGACAAAAGAGGAGTGTTTGTGAATCCACCTATCGCGTTTGATATTGCAGGTCAACATTGTTGGTTAAGTGCTGAGAGAACCTTGTTCTGGGAAGAAGCCAAAACTTTAATTATTTCGGATCTTCATTTTGGAAAAACCGGGCATTTCAGAAAATCTGGTATACCCATTCCGCAGTCGGTGTATAAAGAAGATCTGCAAAGACTATTTCAACAGATTCAGTATTTCCAGCCGCAGGAAATTATCATCACCGGGGATCTTTTTCACAGCAGGGAAAACCAGGAGCATGATTGGTTTGCTCGCTGGCGTTCGGATATACCAGGAATTCGAATGCACCTGGTAAAAGGAAATCATGATAGTTTAAACAACCGGGTGTATGAAAATCTAAACCTCGTTGTTCATGAAAGGGAATATTTCTGCAATCCTTTCCGGTTCATTCATGATCCTGCGATGATTCAGGATGAAGTTGAAGGGTTTTACACATTCACTGGTCACATCCATCCCGGTATACGGATTTCCGGTGTTGGTAAACAGAGTCTGAGCTTTCCGTGCTTTTACTTTTCAGATTCATTTGCGATACTCCCTGCATTCAGCAAGTTCACTGGTTATATTGTTGTTGAGGCTGCAAAGAATGATCGTGTATTTGCTATTGTGAAGGGAGACGTTCGTCGTAAAGAAATGTGTTCGATCATTCAGATACAATAAAGGAATGGTGCATATCGCCTGGAACCCGATCTACGCACATCCTCTACCGGAGGGACATCGGTTTCCGATGATTAAATACGAGTTGATCCCTGAACAACTTCTGCACGAAGGGGTAATTATTCCGTCACAATTAATCTCACCATTGCCCTGTGACGACAAAGTAATTCTGTTGACTCATGATAAGATCTATCTGGATAAATTAGATCATCAGACACTCAGTGAAAGAGAACAAAAGAGGATCGGGTTTCCTCAATCACCTGCGCTCACGTTGAGGGAGAAAGTAATCACGCAAGGTACGATCGATTGTTGCGTGTCTGCTTTAAAAACAGGTGTTGCTTTGAATGTAGCTGGCGGAACACATCATGCTTTTGCAGATCACGGAGAAGGATTTTGTTTACTCAATGATTTTGCAGTTGCGGCTAATTGGTTGCTTTCTGAAAAACTGGCACAAAAGATTCTGATTATAGACCTGGATGTACACCAGGGAAATGGTACAGCGAAAATTTTCGAAAATGAGCCGGCGGTTTTCACTTTCAGCATGCACGGGGAACACAACTATCCATTTCACAAGGAAAAATCGGATCTCGACATTCCATTGAAAGATGGGACAGATGACAATACGTATTTGTCGTTACTGGAAAATAATTTGCAACAACTGATAACTGTAGTCAAGCCGGATTTTGCATTTTTTCTTTCAGGTGTCGATATCCTTGAAACCGACAAATTCGGGAAACTAAAAGTGACGATGGAAGGTTGCAGGCAAAGAGATCGTCTGGTTTATTCAACATTACATCTGTCAAAAATTCCTTGTGTAACTGCGATGGGTGGTGGCTATTCCGCGGATGTGAGATATATTGTTGAAGCGCATTGCAATACTTTTAAGGAGGCGATGCGGACATATTCGTAATTGTTTTTTTAAATTGCAAACACCATGAAGCGGAGATGCTAAAATAAATGGTTGTATAAACTGGAAACAGCAAACGCTATCATTGATTTTTTCACCGAAAATTTTTCGGGATTGCAATCCTGCTCATATTCAACACGCCCGGAGGGCCCTCCCCTCCCCCACCTCCACCACCTTTATTGACGAATAGATATTGACGGTCAGGACTGGTCTCTCAGACCATCACGTCAATACCTATATGCCGCGGCAAATGTTAGCTAACATCGTCATTCAGCAGCTGCTGAATTTCCTAATCAACACCGGTGTCAATCGATACGAAAATACATTCCTCGTTAAGCGATTCCAAGGGAAAAACATCAATAGGTAAAAAGAAAATAAACAAAGATTGATGATGAAAACACGTCCGATTTCGAACCCTGTAAAGCATACTGACATCTGCGTGAAACCTGATTATAAATCAGTATCGATTATGTTATCGATATCAGCAAATACCGATTGAAGATGACACTGAATTAAAGTAAAATGCAGCAGAAAACCCGAAATTGGAAGCCAACACATTTGTTGACTTCTCAATCCGAATTCTTACTAACCCATGTAAAGTTTTATATTCTAAGTTGAAGGTTGAAAGTTGAAATTCCTGGTTACAGTGGGCTCTCTGGTATTGCAGTATGACTTATGAAAATTTCTTTTTAACTGATACCGAAATTTCCACCAGAAATTCATCCTTAGCAATTCAGACTTCGGCCTTCATCAATTCATTCTCTTCTTCAAACTACTTACCTGCTCCTGCAAATTATTCACAAGATTGGTAAGCTGACCCATATCCCATCGTTGCTGGGTGGCAACTTTGCTTATCACCATTTGCGCCTGCCAGAGTTCCAGAATATCTTCTGCATTCATCTGATAAGGCTGGTAGGTTGGATTATCACTGATCATCGTAAGCTTATTCTTTGCACGATTGTTCTTTACAACCCTTTTATAAACTATTCCTTCATTACGACTTACAACGATATAAGCATTATTGCTTTTAAGATCATCTACATTATCCGTTTTCTGACCTACGATAACTGAACCACTCGGGGTTGGCAGCATACTATCTCCCAAAATTTCAAATGCCCGGTATTGGCCCGCTCCCAACATAGGTAAAGTGAAAGTATTCAGTTCATCGATAAATTCTTCATCAGCATAACCTGCCAGATAACCCGCAGCAGCCTTCACAGGAACAAAATGGACCAGGTTATTTTCAGAAATCAGTTTCTGGTGACGTCTCTTGGCGAGATAACTACCTTTTACTTCGCTGATATCTCTACGCAATAAATCATCAAGTGATACTTTAAAAAGATCACTTATCGCTTCAAGAACATCCAGTCTCGGTTCAGCACGTTCCTCTTCGTATGCACCTAACAGTGAACGTTTGATCCCAAGTTTCGATGCAAACTCCTCCTGTGTCAACCCCCTCAATTTGCGCAGGTATTTCAGATTTTGTCCGGCGAAAGATTGTGGCATACTAATGATTTTGGAAGCAAGTTACTAAAATATTTAGTTAGACAAAAAAAGATTTCAGGCATGAGTAGGAGGCGGGAGAACTAGTGGATAGAAATAAGTTGCAAGCTTCAGGTGTTAAGACCTTGCGGACTGCTGGTCATAAGCGTGTCAATAATTAAGATGCCAATTCGTTCCTTATTAGTCTAGCCTTAATCCATTATTCAGCACATTAATAATAGATGCTTGTTACTATAAACTAATTACTAAATCTCCTGCCTCCTTACTCCACTCTCCCGCCTGATTTGTTCCACATCCAATAATTCCGCATTTTTACACCCGATTATGGCCAAAACATCCAGATCCCGCAAAACCAGCAAAAGGGAAAAACCTGTAATTCTTATTACCAACGACGATGGTGTTATGGCGCCCGGCATCAGGCACCTGATCGAAGCCGTCAAAGATCTCGGCAAAATCATTGTTGTTGCACCGGATAAGCCACAGTCAGGTATGGGTCACGCGATCACCATTGGATTCCCGTTACGCCTTCAACCTGTAAAAATTCTTGAAGATGTTGAAGCATGGAGTTGCAGCGGAACACCGGTCGATTGTGTTAAACTCGCGGTTGATAAAATTCTTCATCGTAAACCGGATCTATGCCTCAGCGGCATCAACCACGGCGCCAATCATTCCATTAATGTGATTTATTCCGGTACCATGAGTGCCGCGATCGAAGCATCGATTGAAAATATTCCATCCATAGGATTTTCATTATTAAATTATAGTCTTGAAGCAGATTTTACAGCAGCGAAAAAGTATGCAAAAATTATCGTTGAAAAAATGCTGAAAGTAAAAGCAGCAAAACACCTCTGCCTGAACGTAAATTTCCCTTCTGTTGATGAAAGTCTTATAAACGGAATAAAAGTTTGTCGCCAGGCATATGCCAAGTATGAAGAAGATTTTAATGAGCGTAACGATCCTTCGGGGAAAAAATACTATTGGCTTACAGGCGAATTTGTAAACATGGATAAAGGAAAAGATACTGACGTCTGGGCATTGGAAAACAATTACGTGTCCGTTGTACCCGTTCAGTTTGACCTGACCAACTATACCTTAAAAACCCAACTGGAAAAATCGTTAAAATGGTAATTTTTAAAAGAGACAATCTTGGATTTGGATTACTCATCGGATTTATTCTGCCGCTAATCAGTGTATTCGGGTATTACTGGTGGAAATTCAGCCTCTTCTCTTTCAGTGATTTTCTTTTCGCGCTAAAGACCAATAAATCGCTGATTACGGCGATCACCATACCTTGTCTCTTATTGAATATTGTTTTGTTCACAATCTATATTAATACAAAAAGAGATCAGACAGCCAAAGGAATTTTTGTTGCTACTTTACTCTACGCAATCACTTCCGTCCTCTTTAAATTTTTTGCGTGAGGTATTATATCATTTCCGGTGAAGCTTCGGGTGACCTGCATGGAAGTAACCTGATCCGGGAAATCAAAAAGCTGGATCCGGCTGCAGCGATTCGTGGCTGGGGCGGCGATCTCATGCAATCCGCAGGAATGGACCTGGTTAAACACTATCGCGACCTTGCCTTTATGGGCTTCGTCGAAGTGGTGGCGAATCTTCCTACGATTTTAGGCAATATGAGATTGTGCAAAAAAGATATTCTTTCTTTTAAACCAGATGTCATCATATTTATTGACTACCCCGGTTTCAATATTCCCATTGCAAAATTTGCAAAACAACAGGGATTTAAAACGGTGTATTATATCAGTCCGCAGGTTTGGGCATGGAAAGAGGGAAGAGTAAAAACCATTCGTAAAGTGATCGATAAAATGCTGGTGATTCTTCCATTCGAGGAAGAATTTTATCAGCGTTGGGATTATCCGGTGACCTATGTCGGTCATCCCCTGATCGAGGTTATTGATAAATTTAAAAAAGACTTTGTACTGACAGCCGGTCGCAAAAAAACCATCGCGTTGTTACCGGGATCGCGAAAACAGGAGGTTGCGAAAAAATTACCGATCATGCTCTCTGTCAGTCCGTTCTTTCCTGACTATCGCTTTGCTATCGCACAGGCGCCGGGCCTTGACGACAGCTTCCTTCATAGTTTCATGAAAGATTATCCAAACGTTGAATTGGTGAAGGGAAAGACCTACGATGTTTTAATGAATGCCGACGCAGCCTTAGTAACATCAGGAACAGCCACTTTGGAAACTGCTCTGTTCGGAATACCGGAGGTAGTTTGTTACAAAGGCAGTGCAATATCCTACATGATTGCAAAACGACTGATTCACGTAAAATACATCTCTCTCGTAAATCTGATCATGGACAAACCTGTAGTGAAAGAACTTATACAGGACGATCTGAACACAGAAAATCTGCGTACTGAACTAACCCGGTTGTTGAAAGATGATATCCGCAGAGCTGAGCTTAAGAAAGATTACTCAGAATTATATACATTATTAAGCAAGGGCGGTTTTGCATCTGCCGCCGCAGCCAGCCAGGTCGTTTCATTGATACGCTAGCC
The DNA here is from genome assembly GCA_029269725.1 of Pollutibacter soli. Lineage (GTDB taxonomy): Bacteria > Bacteroidota > Bacteroidia > Chitinophagales > Chitinophagaceae > Pollutibacter > Pollutibacter soli. Next base: position 414,917 of record JARJHS010000003.1, read on the forward strand.
CTCTTCAAGTCACATTATCCCAATACGAATTTCAACTCTGTGAATTTTTCCATGATTTGTCGCATTTTTGATCACCAAGACAGCATTTCGCAAACTAAATTCAATTGGAGCATTTTGACAACCGACTGCATTGAGCAGGGCTTTCCCAATCCCTGAACAGGTGCCATTTTCAGCGGTAATACAGGCAAATTACTGGAGTCTGGCCTCATCGGTCCGTTAATCATTTATGAAGTAAGAACTCCGTAACAGATCTGTGCATCAATATCACGAGTTTGCACGTATCAGTTTTATGATAAGGACAATCATTGCAAATATGAACAGCAGCAATGAAATGCGATTGATCCCGTGCATGTATTTCACCCATTTTGTATTCGGTGCATTCGGATCTTTTTTCCTTAAATATAAATATTCTCCCAATTGTCTGAGAATCCCCATCGTAATCAGTTATTCAACACAAATGTACGTAGTCCGGTAAAGCCGTTCAGTAATAAACGCTGACAAAAAGATAATAAGCCATCACAAAGGCGGTGACAAGTTTTATCAATGTGCCGAAAAGAAAACCGGCAAATGAACCCAGCGCAGCTTTCAATGCCTGTTTTGAATCTTTATTAGCAATAAACTCTCCGATAAATGCGCCTATGAAAGGACCCAGAATTATTCCCCAGGGACCGATCCAGAATGCAGCAAGAAAACCAAGTGTACAACCCCATATCCCATACTTACTTCCGCCAAATCGTTTGGTGCCGTAAATAGGTACGAGATAATCCAGCAATAAAACAACGCCAACAATCAGTGCCCATACAATCAGGAACTGGTATGAAAATGGTTTGTCTGTGCGAAGTTGTTGTATGAGCAGTGCGAGATAGCATAAAGGTGTGCCTGGTAAAACCGGAAGAATACTTCCTGCAATCCCGGCAAGCATCAATAAAACACCAAGCAAAATCCATATGCTGTCCATAACACCAATGTACAAATCAAAATTCAAAGAGCCTGTCGTAGTTCAGAAAGCAAAGCACAATTTTTTATTAGCTCTATTTCGATTTGTCTAAATTTATCATTATGGAAAAGAATGGCGAAAATAACGGGGAAAAAGACCTGAATGTTAAAATGTCAATTGAGAATACTGAACTGGCGTATAAGAGAACACAACTTGCGTGGGTTAGAACGGTGTTTGCAATTATTACTACAGCGATTGCATTGGACCAGGTGGTGAGAGCCATTCACGATCCGAAAATAAAAATGGGAGGAATCTGGATCAGGAACAGTAATCTGATCAGTTCCCTGCTGACGTCTGTTGGTTCAGTATTGTTAATCGTGGAAACTATTTTCTATGTTCGCCGGACAAGAAAACTTATTGACCTCCGCAATGGTGAGCAGCAAAAATTTTCAGGAACTGCAGTACTTTCAGCATTTGTAGTGATAATTGGTCTGCTGGTCACTTATATGCTGATATTTATCGGGTAGGACTTTTTTTCATATCCGCCATATAAGCCCGAATCGTGGCAGGACTCATATATCTTTCACTGTAATTTCCTTTTTCACCTTTTACATGTAACTGCTCGATGTCAGGAGCATTGAAAACCTCCCGTGCATACATCGCACTTGCGAGCAGATAATCTCCCATCCCCTGGGCAATAACAAGGCTATCCGTCAGGTACTCAAACCTGTTCATATAATTTGCAGAAGTATGTTTTACTCCGAGTTTTATCAATTGCCAACCACTCATCTTTGTAAAATTCTGTACATGACCAAGCTCATGGCCGACAATTCCTACGCTTGGATTATAAGGCATATTCTTCAATGTGTACTTATCCCATTCGCCTTTCACTTTTGTGCTGATGAATACCTTGTACTTGCGCTTCTTTGCATTCAGAAATATTCCGCCAAAACTGGGCCTTGCAGACAGCGGTGCATATCCTTTTCTCAATACGAAATCAATTCGTTTATCTTTAAGTTCAGGATAAAATGAAAGCGCTTTAAGAATAGTTGCTTCATACTGAGGAGGAATTTTTTTATGCTGTCCGAATTCGATCCTCATTTGTGAGATATCCGGCAGACTGTCCGCATATCTGTCAACAACTTCCTGTGCATGCAATAAATAAACAGAAAATATCTGGACAACAGCTAATCCTACCCGTAAGTAAAATCCGGTTACTTTATTCATAAAAATAGAAAGCGGCTCAACTAATCTAAAAAGAAAAAAGGAAGATCAGCTCTTCCTTTTTCATACTATGATTTTCTTAACAAATATTAAGGCAATGTAACAGTGTATTCTTTATTACCTACTGTCAGCGTGGCACTTTTATCACAGGTACCACTTCCATAATCCAGCACACCAGGAACATTATTAAAATTGAGATTCAGTTTTCCTGAAACAAAATTATAACAGGTGAATTTTCTTAACAGGATGCCATTAGATTCAGCAGTGAGTGTATTTCCTGTCGAAGAAGTAATTGTACCACTGCCTGTGAGGCCATACTCATCGTCAGTAAAATTCAATGGTGTAGAAACACCTGCGGACTGTACCCAGGTCACTTCACTTTCCTTCGTGTACCATGCACCGTCAGGATAGGTAATTTTGCCGCCAACAAGTTTTGTAGTGATATTCAAACCAGCGATTGATCCATTGTTTGTAATTGTATAAACACCTTCAAGTTTGTGATCATTCACACGATAGTTTTCAAATGTCATTACTATTTGCGCTCCTGCATTTACAAACTTTTTGGAAATAACGTAAATAACTTTTCCCTTACGAACGAATCCATTTGCAGCTGTACAACCACTGCCAAAATCAACCGTAACTGTTTTCGGAAATTCATTTATTGCCAGTGGTGTAGCAGAGACAGTAGCACATATTTCCTGTGTTCTCGCTTCACGCGTGTATCCCTTCGATGCATTGATTATTAAAATCTCTGACGAAATATCATCAAAATAAACGTCAGAAGTTGCTTTCACAGTAGCAAGACCAACTTCATTGTCGGTATTGTTACCATTATTACCGGTTTTTTCTTTTGTACAGGATTGCGCCAGCAGGAAGATGCTCATCGCCAGCATGGAGATCCTGATCACAGGAGTTTTCATAAACATTCAGAATTTAGGTTTCAGGGTATAAAACGTGGAGTGGAAAGCGCACATTGCACCAGATTTAGAAATAAAGTGTTAAACGTTTAGGGTTAAACGTAGAACGTAAAACGTCAGAACCTGTATGAGGCAGAACCCGGTGAAATATTGAAATGCATCGGTAATACTTTTAGTTATTTGGTCCCTTGACTGTCAAAGGCTTACATTCGACCTTAAACGTTTTACGTTCTACCTTTTGCTATACCTATAACGCCAAGACCTATCATAAATGACGACACACTGATTCTCATGGACTTACGTTCAACGTTGAACGTTATACATTGTACGTTATACCTTCAGGCCTGATTATAAATCTTAATTACCGGTTCCCTGATCGGGTCGGCAGCAGAAGAACAATAAAAGTGAATGATGTCAGCGATTTGTGAAGCTTTAACCCATTTTTCAGGGTTGACGTCGGGCATTGATTTTCTATTCTGAGGAGTATCTATCGTACTTGGAACAATTACATGCACCACCACCTTTGTGCCTTTGGCTTCGGCATTGAGAAATTCTGCAAGTCTGAATATCATCGATTTGGAAATTCCGTAAGCAAGAATTCCGGTGCTGTCAGACATATTGATTGCTGGCCTGGCACCAATCAGAAAAATCCGACCTTCGCCTTTTTCTTTCATTTTCAGAAATACCGGCTTAACTGTATTGAAGGCCGTGATGAAATTCAGTTCCACCATTTTCTGAATATCTGCTGCCGTTGTTTTTTGCAGATTTCCCGCAGCGAAACCGCCAACAGTGAGTATAGCGGCGTCGACAGTCCCCTGTTTTCCGTATGCCGTATTTAGTATCTCCTCAACTTTTGCTTCATCTGAAAGGTCGACCTCCAGCCAGTTAACTGCTCCTTTCAGTTCAGGCTTTTTTTCACCGGGCGCAAGTGTGGCCGTGACCATATCCCCAGATTCAAGAAACTTTTCAATAACAGCTTTTCCCATATTTCCCGATCCGCCGGTGATCCAAATATTTCTATTCATTACCCTTGTTGCTTTTAACAGTTCGGTGATAGCTTCTATCCTTTTCCCTTCGCTAATTTCTTATTAATTTTACAAAGATGCAGGATTTTAAAAAGGCGCTTAATATGATCAGGCAACTGTCAATCAGTTATTAATTCCGCTGCTTTACGCTACGCTACATCAATTTATCCATTGAAATCTTAAAAAACCTTTATTGCTGAGCCATTTAGGGGGATTATTATGGATTTTCAGCTAACATTTCGGAATTTCGCAGACTAAACCAGCGAGTGATTATGTACGAAGAAAATGATAACATATTAGACCAGGTAACTTCTTCCGAATACAAATATGGTTTTGTAAGCCATTTTGAAACAGAAGATGCACCGAAAGGTCTTAGTGAAGAGACGATCAGGTTTATTTCCGCCAAAAAGAATGAGCCGGAATGGATGCTGGAATATCGACTGAAGGCTTATCGCCATTGGCTTACTATGACCGAACCGACATGGCCCAACGTATCATATCCTCCGATTAACTACCAGGATATCATATATTATTCAGCTCCCAAACAAAAGATAAATCCCAATAGTCTGGATGAAATCGACCCTGAACTGAGGAGGACTTTTGAAAAACTGGGGATTTCCCTCCAGGAGCAGAAAAGACTTACAGGCGTGGCGGTAGATGCAGTAATTGACAGCGTTTCGGTAACCACTACATTTAAAGAAGAGCTTGGCAAACAGGGTATTATATTCTGTTCAATGAGTGAAGCTATCCAGGAACATCCGGAACTGGTGCGCAAACACCTGGGTTCTGTGGTTCCCCCTACTGACAATTACTTTTCAGCTTTAAATGCCGCTGTATTCAGCGATGGTTCATTCTGCTATATCCCCCATGGTGTAAGATGCCCCATGGAATTATCCACTTATTTCAGGATCAACGCGGCAAATACAGGTCAGTTTGAACGTACATTGATCGTGGCTGAGCCCGGCAGTTATGTAAGTTATCTTGAGGGTTGTACTGCTCCCATGCGCGACGAAAACCAGCTGCATGCGGCGGTTGTTGAACTGATCGCATTTGAAAAGGCAGAAATCAAATATTCCACTGTCCAGAACTGGTATCCCGGCGATAAAGAAGGAAAAGGTGGTATTTATAATTTTGTGACGAAGCGCGGAATCTGTGCCGGTGATTTTGCAAAAATCTCCTGGACGCAGGTGGAAACCGGTTCTTCCATCACCTGGAAATACCCAAGCGTTATTCTGAAGGGCGACAATACCAATGGTGAATTCTACTCTGTTGCCGTGACCAATAATTTTCAACAGGCGGATACAGGTACTAAAATGATCCACCTGGGGAAGAATACCCGTAGCCGCATCGTATCAAAAGGGATTTCTGCTGGTCGCAGTAACAACAGTTATCGCGGACTGGTGCAGGTAGCAAGGCATGCATCCAACGCAAGGAACTTCTCCCAGTGCGATTCTCTCCTGCTTGGAGATAAATGCGGTGCGCATACTTTCCCTTATATAGAAGTTAAAAATAATACAGCCATCGTCGAGCACGAGGCGACAACTTCCAAAATCGGAGAAGATCAGATCTTCTATTGCAACCAGCGCGGTATTGATACTGAAACTGCCGTAGCGCTGATCATAAATGGGTTCGCAAAAGAGGTTATGAACCAGCTCCCCATGGAGTTTGCAGTAGAAGCACAGAAATTGCTGGCTATTAGTCTGGAGGGAAGTGTCGGATAAAGACCGGTTTTAACCGGGAAAAACGGCACTTTGTTCGTAGCTTTGCGCTCTTAAAACTGACCAATAAAGGCAACAAGCATAATGTTAAAGATCAAGAATTTACATGCGGGGATTGAGGAGAAGAAAATTCTGAACGGAATTAATCTGGAAATAAAAGCAGGTGAAGTACATGCCATCATGGGACCAAACGGTTCCGGAAAAAGCACACTGGCATCCGTACTGGCAGGACGGAACAGTTTTGAAGTGACAGAAGGAAGTGTTGAGTTTTTTGATAAAGATCTGCTGGAAATGTCACCGGAAGACCGTGCACGTGCGGGAATGTTTCTCGCATTTCAATATCCGGTGGAAATTCCGGGTGTTAGCACTACCAACTTTATCAAGACCGCTGTGAATGAAGGACGTAAGTATCGTGGGCAGGAGCCTTTGGATGCTGTAGCATTTCTGAAAATGATGAAGGAGAAAATGAAGCTGGTACACATTGATCAATCTTTGTTGAGTCGTTCACTAAATGAGGGATTTTCCGGTGGTGAGAAAAAGAGAAATGAGATTTTCCAGATGGCGATGCTTGAACCAAGGCTCGCGATCCTTGATGAAACAGATTCTGGTCTGGATATCGACGCATTGAGAATCGTAGCGAATGGTGTTAATGCTTACCGGAACAGTGACAATGCATTTCTTGTGGTTACACACTATCAGCGTTTGCTGGATTATATTGTTCCTGATTTCGTGCATGTGTTGTACAATGGAAGAATTGTGAAATCGGGTACAAAAGAACTTGCACTGGAACTTGAAGAGAAAGGTTATGACTTTATCAAAAATGAAGTTGAACTCGCGGAACAGGTATAACGTTAAACGTTAAACGTTCAACGTAAAACGTTTAAAGATGGCAATCGACACAAAGCAGTTTTTCAATAATAAATTTGGTGAGCAACAGGTCAACGGGTCCGCTCTTGCAGGATTCAGAAAAAAAGGCCTGGAGTTGTTTAACCATGTAGGTATTCCTCCGGTGAAACATGAAGAATGGAAATACACCCGGGTGAACAGCCTTTTCAACGACGGGCTGAGGTATGATCTAAATCCCGCTGCCCCATCGGCCGCCGATATTGAAAAATTTAGACTGCCCCATACCGTTAGCGCAACTTCTCTTTTCTTTATTAACGGTGTTTATAATGAATCGCTGTCAGAAATAAAACACGCAGCAAAGGACCTGGTGATTTTACCACTGGAAACCGCTGCAGCCGGAGAATATTCCGACCTGGTTGAAAAACACCTGGGTCACAGCGCAAGCTATCATCCTGATGGCATCCACGCTTTAAATGCTGCCTTTACCCATGGCGGTGTTTTTATCCTGGCAAAAAAGAACAGGTTGATAGAAGAACCTGTATATATCTATCACATTACTGACAGTCGCGGAGGCTTCACGTTTGCACAGCCAAGAATATTGGTGTATGCTGAAAAGCAATCGCAGGTTCAGCTGGTAGAATACTATGGAACGTTGGGCAACGAAGGCAGTTTCACAAACGAAGTGATTGAAATTGTTGCGGAGGAAGCAAGTGTGGTGGACTATTATAAGATCCAGCATGAAGGTGCAGAAGCCAATCATGTGGGAACAACTCATGTCCGTCAGCTTGGAAAATGCCTGACAAATGCAGTTACCATTTCACTCAGCGGTGGTCTGATCAGGAATAACCTGAACATGATCATGGAGTCTGAACATGGAGAATCTCACATGTACGGACTCTACCTGTTAAATGGAAAAACGCATGTCGACAATCACACGATCGTTGATAACGTGCAACCGCATTGCTTCAGCAATGAATTGTACAAAGGCATCATGGATGAAAAATCAACCGGAGTTTTTAACGGAAAGATTTTTGTGCGTCAGGATGCTCAGAAAACCAACGCATATCAGTCAAACAAAAATATACTGCTGGGCGATTCTGCTAATGTGAATACAAAACCACAGCTCGAGATTTTTGCAGACGATGTAAAATGTTCGCATGGCTGTACCATTGGTCGTCTCGATGAGGAGGCGCTTTTCTATCTGCGCACCCGTGGAATCAGTGAAAAAAATGCGAAATCTTTGTTGTTGCACGCATTTGCTGTGGACATACTGGAAAACATCAAACCCCAATCCCTGAAAGCTTTTGTAGATCAGATCATTTCAGAACGCCTCGATTTCAATTTCTGATTATGGAAAGCGTATTAAACAAGAAGACCCTGGATGTTCAAGTCGTCCGGGAACAGTTTCCTATCCTGAAAAGACAAGTAAAGGGATACCCTCTCGTTTACCTGGATAATGCTGCGACATCGCAGAAGCCAAAAGTGGTCATCGATGCGCTCGTTGAATACTATTCCAACTACAACGCAAATATTCATCGCGGAATTCATACGCTTGCCGAAGAAGCAACTGCGGCTTATGAACAGACCCGTGAAACTGTAAGGCAATTCCTTGGCGCTGCCTCTACGGAAGAAATCATCTTCACACGTGGTACCACGGAAGGCATCAACCTGGTGGCTTACAGCTGGGGAAGAGCGAATCTGAAAGCCGGTGATGAAATCATTCTCTCCTCATTGGAACACCATAGCAATATGGTTCCGTGGCAAATGATCGCTGAGGAAAAAGGCGCAAAGGTGAAGATTGTTCCGATCAGTGATGAAGGGGAATTCAATTGGGAAGCATTTGAACTTATGCTTTCAGAAAAAACAAAATTCGTATCCGTTGTTCATGCATCCAATGCGTTGGGCGTGATCAATCCAGTGAAAAAAATAATTGAGGCAGCTCACGCAGTTGGCGCGCTGGTGATGCTGGACGGTGCGCAGTCATCTGTTCACCTGGATATCGATGTACAGGAACTGGATTGTGATTTTTTTGCTTTCTCCGGTCACAAAGTTTACGGCCCTACCGGCGCTGGTGCACTCTATGGCAAGCGTGCGTTGCTCGAAGCCATGCCCCCCTTTGAAGGCGGTGGTGAAATGATCAAACAGGTAACTTATGAATGGACGACATACAACGATCTTCCTTATAAGTTTGAAGCCGGTACACCGAATATTGCGGATACCATCGCATTAAAACCTGCGCTGGATTTTGTTTCGTCGATTGGTAAAGATGTGATTCGTGCGCATGAAGCGCAATTGCTCGAGTACGCAACCAATGAATTGAAGAAATTACCCGGATTAAAAATCATGGGTGATGTAAAAGATAAAGTGAGTGTGGTTTCATTTGTAATGGAAGGAATTCATCCGCAGGATATCGGGATTCTTCTGGACAACCAGGGCATTGCTGTAAGAACAGGACACCATTGTGCCGAGCCTTTAATGAATCGTTTGTGCATCCCCGGTACCAGTCGTGCCTCTTTTGCAATGTACAATACACTGGAAGAAGTTGACTCCCTTATACGTGGTTTGAATAAAGTGATAAAAATGTTGCGCTGATGGAAGCTGTAACTCCGATAACAGCAATTGAAGAAGAAATAGTCGATGAGTTTTCCCTTTTTGATTCCTGGGAAGACAAGTACGAGTACATCATCGATATGGGTAAGAAACTTCCTGCCCTGGAGGATCAGTATAAAAAAGAAGAGAACAAGATTCGTGGTTGTCAGTCGACGGTGTGGATGGTTTCCGAAGCGAAAGACGGAAGAATATTCTACAAGGCCGATAGCGATGCGGTGATTGTAAAAGGCCTGATCAGTATGCTGATCCGGGTTTTCAGCGGACAGAAAGCTTCAGATATCGTGAGCGCGGATATGAAGTTTATTGATGACATCGGTATGAGTACCCATCTGGCACAAACGCGTTCCAATGGGTTACGCGCGATGATCAGGCAAATGAAGCTGGATGCAATGGCATGGAATAGTAAGCAGTAAGAAGTAAGTAGTAAGCAGGCGTTAATAATACCTTGTTGAGAGCTAGCGGTTGGGAAAGCCAAGTGTATCTGACATTGCGACGAGAGACAAGGTTCATGTTCCGGTAGGAACATCTGGTATTGTAGCCTCCCGAAAGCGGGAATGTGGTAAGAGGCAGGAGGTAAAAAGTAGTTTATAGTTGATAGTTTGCAGTTGGACGATTCGGCAGGCAAATGGCTCTTTCAATATCCCCCGGCTTCTGCCAGGGGAAAGAAGTCCCCAACCCGTTGCGAGATCCAATGCATCTGATATTGCGACAAAGGGTAACGTTCATGTTCCGGTAGGCACATCCTGTTTGTAGATCGGATATGTAAATTTGCAAAATGATGAACAGTGACGATTTAAAAGATAAAGTAATAGCAGCGCTGCACGAGATCTTTGATCCGGAGATCCCGGTGAATATTTATGACCTCGGACTGATTTATGAAGTAAGTGTACTCCCCATCAATAATGTACAGGTAGTGATGACATTAACAGCCCCCAGCTGTCCCGCTGCACAGACGCTTCCGCATGAAGTTGATCAGAAAGTCCGTGAAATAGAAGGCGTGAATGATGTTCATGTGGAAGTTACCTGGACGCCGGCATGGAATAAGGATATGATGACGGAAGTGGCCAAGCTGGAGTTAGGGTTCATGTAATATGACATTGCTGGTTGAACGTAAAACGCAGAACCTGCGTTAGCCGGCAGTCAGGCGTTTAACATATGAATCCGATGAACTGAATTCCTGCTTTTTTTCTGCCAATAGTTTTCAAAAAAAAATCCCGTTTCTGTCCCCGCCGTCACTTCGCTCTTTCGGGCAGGCGTTTTTACCGACTTAGCGGCTCCATTTGGCAATCGCTAAATACCAGGCCAAACAACAAACCGCAATGTAAACAGCCAAGGTCTCCGCGAAGAAACAGTCAAGATCTTATATCCTCGAGCCTAATCATTAAAAATTCTTTGCCTTTACTTTGCGGGCTGTATTCTTTGTGTTCCTTTGCGGTTTGACTTATAAAAAAAAGCCAGCGATGACCATGATTACCTCGAAATCCCGGCAATCAGCTTATTCAACTGGACAGTTATCTCATCAAAATTCTTCTTCTGAATAATCTCTTTTGAAAACAACTGACTTCCGATACCGCAGGCAAAGGCACCCGATTTTAACCAGCTGTTGATTGACTCTGCTGTATTCTGTACTCCACCGGTAACAACCACTCTTAAATGAGGCAAAGGTGCAAGAATATGCTTAAGATAATCAGGCCCGAGAATACTACCGGGGAAAAGTTTAATCAGCGGTGATCCGAATTTATAAGCCTGTTGAAATTCCGACGGCGTCATGCAACCGGGGATCCAGGGAATATTATTTTTCAGGCAAACTTCTCCGACTCCAAAATCAAGATTCGGAGCGATGATATAATCTGCACCTGCGTCAATAAATTTCTGAGCGGTTACTACATCGAGTATAGTCCCTGCACCCAGCGTAAGTTCTGGTAATTCATTTTTTACGAATGGAACCAGCTTCTTAAAAACTTCAAATGCTTTTTCATCCCTGTTGGTTAACTCAAATGCGCGGATACCTGCTGCATAACAAGCTTTGATTACAGCAGCACAGATTTCAAAATCAGCAAAATTGAACAAAGGCAATAAACCTGTGGTCCCAATTTTTGCAAGTACAGCATCTTTATCGTATGTTGACATAAATTATCTTTTTATTCTTCCACTGGTATTTCCTTTTACCAGCTCCTGTATTTCCGGAACACTGCATGGTAATGTGTCTCCTTCGATCGTATGTTTCATCACACCCGCAGCGGTCCCGAAATTTATAGAGTCCTGTTTCGACCAGCCATTCATTTCTCCGTAGATATATCCGGCAATAAATGCATCGCCAGTTCCGATTCGTTCAACAATCTGATCGAGATTATACCGATTGCTCATATACAATTGTCCCCCATCCCAAACCTTTCCGGAAAATCGGTTATGCGAGGCAGAAAGCTGCTCCCGGTCAGAACTAATGACAGCTTTTATCGATTGAAATCTCTTCATCAGTTGTTCGCTGATCGAAACGAATGCATCATCCGCACCTTTTGCCGAACCAAACTGAAAAATATTTCTTGTATCATTTTCGCTTGATACAATGTAATTTGATTTGCTGATCAGAGGTTCTATGATCTCTCCCGGCGTTTTCCCGTACTGCCAGAGGTTTGATCTGTAATTCACATCAGCGGAAACATTAATCTGTTTTCGTGCGCAGACTTCAAGTGCCGCATTAAGTGCGTCGGCTGTACCTTGAGAAAGTGCTGGTGTTATACCAGTCCAATGAAACCAATCTGCACCATCGAGGATTTTTTCCCAGTCGAATGTATTTGCATCTACAGTTGAGAAAGCCGAAGGCAGGCGATCATAGACTATTGTTGTAGGCCTGGCCATAGCTCCCTGCTCCACAAAAAAAAGTCCCATCCGTGGTCCGCCAAAACCAACATAGCGGGTATCGATGCCATAATATTTCAGCCATGCAACTGCAGCCTTACCGATAAGGTTATCCGGAAATCGTGTTACATGAAAACTATGAACACCCCAGGATGCCAATGCAGCAGCCACATTGGCCTCAGCGCCGGCATATAACACGTCCATTTTCGTGGCTTGTACAATTCGTTGAACTCCGGTGGCGGTTAACCGCATCATAACTTCACCGAGACTCACCATTTTTTGCATCGCCGAATTTAAACGATCCGGCTGAAACGGGGAAGCATTTTTTGAGGGGAAGGGATAGTGCTGGTTATTTCGTTGTTCGTTGTTCGTTGTTCGTTTAAACAGCCGGCTGTTCCGAAAAACGATGAACGATGAACGAACTCAGATTCCCTCCTTTAGCTTAATATTAAGCAAAATTGAAATAACTGCATCATTAATACTGACTGTCAACTTATGACTTTTCGGATAATTAAATTCAAGGTATTTTTTCAGCATCTGCAGTAATTCAAATTGTGCGCGTTCGAGATTATCGCGGATATTTTTCTTATGCCAGCAGAGATTATAAATGATGGAATCACCCCTGGTTTTTATATTTACTTTTATTGACTTATCCTTATTGATAATTGATTCATTTTTATATGGCAGCGCAGTGAGTGGCAACAAAATATTTCCTGCAATTTTATTGTCCAGTTCCGGACCTGCGATAACCGGATCATAGGAATAATGATCCTGCTCTTTTATCGCAAGATATTTTTTCAGGCCTTCCAGTTCCTGGTTCAGCGATACTCTTCCATTTCCGCTGTGTTCAAAATAGGAATTCAGAAAATCAAGAATATATGCTGACTTGGATTTTACCGCATTGATCTGATCATCACCGCAATTCATTTTTCTTATATCAAAAGCGAGATCTTTAAAAATATCTCTCACTACAAAATGTGACGCTGACAATTTCTCCGTGTGTTTCATGCTCAGGTTCATGGAATAATTTTCCCTGCGCGCCTGCAGCAGATTCTGGTTACTCTTATACCAATGTTTGCCGAATACGATCGCTGCAGCCATACAGCCTTCAAATCCGATGGAGATGGTCATAGAAAATATCGCATTCGGCAGTGGTGCCAGTGCCCTCCTTTTGAATCCAAAAAACTCTTCTATGGGAATAATCATCACCTGGTATTGCACGCGAAAACAGAATGCTGTAAACACGGTAAGAAATAACCAGCTGACGAAAAAACTTACAAATTTTCCCCGGAAGAAAAGTTTTGGAATCAGTAGGTAAATAATAGTGTACACATAGGCCATATCTATAAATGCTGTGGCAAGAACATGAATAAAAGAAGAAAGAAAATGGGAAAGATTGGAAACAGGTTGCTCGGTAAAATTATATCGTGCAAAATATAACTGCGTTGTATAGAACATTATCCATATAGTCCAGAAAGTGACATGGCGCAGGTATACAATCTCCTTTGATCGAGAAAAAATGAAGGTTTGAAAATTCATGGGTGAGTATGTATCAGTTAATGCCATTGTACGAATCCTTTCATATTTGATCTGTGCCTATTAAATAACTAATTGCATACTTAAAATAATAGTTTACAAAAAATATAGACATTCATTGTAAGTTAGAATTATGCTCAACTTATGCGCAATGAAAAAAGTGTGCGCGGTAAAAATCCTGAAGCATTGATATCGAGCCCTGAATCATTTGAAATCTTGCCTGAAAGCAATGCCTGAACGAGAAAACATAGGTAACCGGACACTGCGGGTTTTTGAAAGAATTCTGATTTTGCTGGTCATACCAGCCTCTGGTTTTTTTATTCCTTTGGTTTTTGGTTTATTTTCTGAACAACCTTCAAAAATCGAGTCTGCTCTTTACCTCTCGACTATTATCTTAAGTTATATCGTATGGTTTGGTTGCAGACAGGCTTTTCTCTTTTTGCGGTTCTCTCCCAAAATTCAATTGAGCTATCAGCGGTACATTGTTTTTTATTCCCTTTTCCTGGTAAACTACAGCTATTTTATCGTACTGCTTTATTTCAATATGCTCAATAAGTTTGTACCGGTCCAGGGTCGCTTTCATCTGATTGCCGCGCTAACTACCGTGATTACAATTCTAATTTCGGCAGTCTATGAAATCATCTTACTCATAGATGAAAAACATCGTCAGCAAATCAATTATACTGATCTCGAACGCGCAAAAACACTTACCGAACTTAATGCGTTAAAATCACGCATCGAACCGCATTTTCTCTTTAACTCTTTGAATACGCTTCAAAATCTCATCTCTGAAGATCGTGAACTCGCGCATCAATTTAATCGCACACTGACAGACATCTACCAGCAGATTCTCACCGTATCCGATAAGAACTACGTCACATTGAATGATGATCTGGCCATGATGTATAAATATTACGAGCTGATTTCTATCCGGTTCCCGGAAGCAACGCAGCTCTCTATCGACATCGCCCATTTCGATATGGAGGCAACACTTCCCCCATTATCGCTGCAAATACTTTTAGAAAATGCCCTTAAGCACAATCGATTTTCCAAAAAAAATCCACTGCGTATACTGATTGAAATTGACAGGAATTTTATCAGCTTTTCTAACAACAAGACGAAAAGTCTTCCTGATATTCAACGCTCTCAAAACGGGCTCAGAATTTTATGTGAAAGATTTCAGTTATTGCAGAATAAAAAGATTGAAATAATCAACGACCAGGCAATGTTCACAGTGATGTTGCCATTATAAATGATGCTATGAAAGTATTGCTGATTGAAGACGAGATTAATAATACGCAATGGCTTAAAAAATTGTTGCTCGAAGCGGATCCGCATATCGAAATTCTTGCCGCCCTGGAAACAGTTGAAGATTCGATCGGCTATCTCGAACATGAGCATAATGCTGACCTGATTTTTGTGGATATCAAATTATCAGATGGACTATGCTTTGAAATATTTGAGCAGGTGAAAGTAAACCTGCCTATCATTTTCGTTACCGCATACGACGAATATGTTATCAATGCATTACAGTATAATTGCATCGACTATTTACTGAAACCTGTGGAACTGGAAAAATTAAAAAGCGCACTTACAAAATTCCGGGAAACTGAGAACTATTTTATGCATAGAAATTTCCGTGCATTTTTTGATCAGCTAAAATCGGGCAGCCCCAAAAAACTGGTAGTAAAAAGAGGTTTCGAATTTCAGACAGTGTCATATTCCGATATCGCTTTCTTTTTTGTTGAACAGAAAATCGTTTTTTGTGTTGATGTCACAGGAAAAAAATATACAACTGAGTGGGCCAACCTGGCTGATGTATATACACTGATCGATAAAAACCAATTCTTCCGCGCAAACAGAAAATACATCATCAGTGCAGAATTTGTAAAAAGTTTTAAACACATTGATTTCGGAAAAACACTTGTTGAAATGCAGGTTCGGACGCCCGAGGAAATTGTTATCAGCCAGGAGAATTCGCAGGTGTTTCGGAATTGGATCAGGAATATACATTGACGCATTGCGTTGAACGTTCAACGTCGAACGTTTAACGTACAAGCACATACCTGAAATTCCCAAAATTCCCCAGTGCGCTTGAATGATTCAACGTTATATCCAGCGTCTCCTTACAGGAAAAAACAAAATTGTTACTTCCTGTTGTCTGGGCTGAAATATCCGGTGCACCGGGATAACTTCCATACACCTGTTTGGCAACGCTAGCAAAACCTGTTACAGGATCGATACTGACTATAAGATCCTTTGCATCTATGGAAAGCGGAAACGGGGTTTTAAGAGTGATTTCATTCTCGCCCGGACCTGCAGCCACTTCAATCTTACCACCAACATTTCCGTCCCACTGATCGACAGCGATAGTGAATTCACCAGTCATGTTGTTGGTATAAGGACAAACGACCGTCGCCGTCCAGTTGAATACACTATTGAAAGCGGGTTGTCCTTCGATATCATCTTCCGTATTCGAGATATCAAATACTCTTCCGTCCGCGGTAACCATCTGATTGTAAAAAGTATATTGCTGACCTGGCTGAATATCCGTAATTGGAATTCCCAATGCCGCTGCAAGTTCAGCTCCTGTCACAGCGAGTGTAAAAAGGGAATCTGTCGCAGAAACTTCTTTTACCAACTTCCAATTCGACTCATCAGGATCTGGTCCGCCAGCGACAGCATAAATGTTTACTTTCTGAAGCTCTGATCCGACCGGCTTAACTTTTATTGCCACTGTTGAGGCCGCAGCATTTGTTGCATCCAGTAACAAATTTTCCGTTTCAACAAGATTCAGATACGATCCGATGCTATAACTGGAAACATTCTGGATAAGATCATCCTTGTGGCAGGAAACAGTTATAAATGAGATTGTGCTTAACAGTAATATTATTTTCCGCATGTGACCGTGTTTTTATTTCAGGAAATTATCAGGGTTATTGTCCCAGAATACTTTTTCAGCAACACCTGGTTTTTGTGGTACGTTCTGATTCAGATTGGCTGACACTGCAGGATAAAACATAGAACGAACAAATGGACCAGGTGTCGAACTGAGTGTGAGCTGCATGTTATCAGGTTTACCCGTGCGGCGGTAATTATTGTACGCATCCGTTCCATTTCCCCAAAGCGCGAGGTACCATTCCGTCATCAGCACATTCAGTTTTCCATCAGCATCTTCCGCATCATATCGACTGAGCACTTTAGCAACATAGTTATTGATATCCGCCGTGGTAGGCACCCGGTTCTCAGGAATACTCAGCGAAACTTCCGCAGGAAATGCGAGTACGCGGGCGATCGATTTTCGTACACCTGATTCGAGTAATGCTTTCGGATCACCGGGTGTACCCAGTGTAAGTGCAGCTTCAGCAAGTGCGAAGTCTGTAAAGTTTGCCATCCATAGTGGAAGTACACCCTGTCCTTTTGCGCCCTGGTTTTGAGCCACGGATGCATTGTTACTGTTGTCAAAAACACCGGCCGCAGGGTACACGCCATAGACTGTGCGCTTATCCGTATCCTGTGGTATGCCATCATTGTTTCCATGATCACGACCCCAGTAACCAGCAGGGAGAATACAGAACGGCATATCTGCAGGATAGTGGGCAGGCCTTGGTAACACACTGCATGGCAATTGCTGCGCATCCCAGCCACCTGAGCTGGTACGCTGGCGATACAGGTAATAACGTGTACGCGGATCCGTTAGTCCTTTTTCCTGGGTAAGGAGATACATAAAATAAGTGCCTACATACAAACCGCCGAGAGTACCGGCATTGTTATAGGTATCAATATATTTCGGGTGACGGCTTATCGGGTTTTCCTGTACAGTACTGAAGCGAAAAACAAATTCCTCTGACACATTATCGATCAGATCGTTTTCCGCAATCAGGTTTTCAATTACTGATTTTGATTGTTCAGTAGTCACGAGCCTGGTGGTTAGAAAGGCTCTTAGTTTTAGTGTTTTAGCAAGAGTTAGCCAACGGCTACGATTTCCGGAATAGAAAAGATCATTGGTTGGAGCAGCCGACGGTGCCCTCTGCAGATAAAGAATCGCGCTGTCAAGATAAGCTACAGAACCGGCGTACACTTCAGCACCACTGTCCTTGTGCGGATTGGTATTCTCGTTGCCTCGATTGGCCTCCGAAAAAGGTATATCTCCAAAATAATCAACCAATGTCATAAAAGTATATGCATTCAGCACATAAGCCATCGCAACATGTGTGGTCAGATTCTTCTCCTTCGCGATTGGCAACAACGCATCATTATGCTTGATAATATTTGTATATGCAGCGATCCATGAGAGATTGAAATTTTCCGGAGTATATGCATTCGTATATAGCGGACCAAACATGGTTTCCATCCTCACAAGCTGCGCTCCAAAATCAAGCAAAGGGAACGTAGATGTGGCCAGGAATTCACTCAGGCCTACCTGGGCATGATTAAGATACAGATCAACGTTTGCATTTTCCGGCGAGGCACTGCTCGGATCATTCCGGTAACTTTCATACCTGTCTTTTATGCTGCAGGAAAAAAATATTATGAGGAATGATAGAATATATCCTGATCGTTTTAATTTCATAAAATAACTTTTCGATTGTTAGAAAGTAACTCTGATACTACCGCCGAAACGTTTTGAAGATGGTGCTGTCAGCAATTCAATCCCGCGACCATTGGCAACACCCAGGCTCGAAGTTTCAGGATCGAAATTGGTGTACCTCGGAATATTGGGTACATGATAAAAAAGGTTCTGTCCTGAAAGCGTAAATGATATTCCACCAAAGGGTGTTCTTTCGAGTGTACGTGCCGGTAAGGAATAAGAAAGTGAAATTTCCCTGAGCCGTATACAGGTTGCATCGTATACTCCATACTCACTGGCGCCACCCTGGAAATTCTCGAAATACATATTGACAGGTGTTGTCTGAATAGTATTTATGTTTCCGTTACCATCAGATCCCGGTGCAATGAGAGGAAGATACCTGTCGAAATCAGTATCCTTTGAAAGACCACGACCCAGCAATGTATTTATCGTTGTTGAAAAAATATCTCCGCCACGAGTGTAATCCCATTGCATACGAAAACTTATGCCTTTATAAGTAAGTGTGTTGATGGCAACAAGCCGATAATCCGGATTCGGATCGCCGATTATGCCAGGAACCGGGTCGATGATATACCAACCGTTGTTGTCCACCATCGGCATGTTATTCTTAGGATCTCTCGACACTTTACTTCCGAAAAGTAAACCGAGCGGTTTCCCATTCTGCGCAATAGTGGCGAGATCTGCAAAACCATTGGTGATTATGAACTGTACATCATCAGGTATATTGTTCACTTTACTCCGATTGAGTGTGAAGTTGGCGTCCAGTTGCCAGGTGAAATTTTTATTTTTAATGATGGTGTATCCTGCAGCAATCTCGATCCCTTTGTTAGTTACATCACCTGCGTTGATGGTTGTACTTGTGTATCCTGTGGCAGGATCGAGGTCACGTGCAAAGATCTGATCCTTCGCTTTCCTGTTGTACAGAGTGATGTCGATCATTCCGCGATTCCTGAACAGTCTCGCTTCCACACCGACTTCAATCTCCTGTAGTAATTCAGGCTTCAGATGGCTGTTGGGCAATTCATCAGGAATAGAATTGGAATTGATGATGGTACCATCGCGGGTCTGAAAAATACTGCTGTTGATGCTTAAAGCAGAACGCGTATTGTATGGAAGCGGGAATCTTGCAGAAGTAGAGTACCCCGCTCTGAGTTTCAGGTAGTTCAAAGTTCCGCTACTCGTCCATCCTTCAAATGCGGAAGTAGGAATAAATGATACGCTGGCACTTGGATAGAACAGACTGTTGTTTCCCTTTTCAAGCGTAGAGACCCAACTGTTTCTGCCACCTACTGTCATGTACAGGTATTCTTTATAACCGACCAGTGCCTGCGCAAAAGCGCCTATGCTTTGCTGTTTGGTAATATAGTCGAGATCAACATCTGCATCACCAAGAATGCTATGACTGATAAAATTGCTGTGATCAAACAAACCATACACCAACTGCTGTGTGCTGGATAGTCCGTTTTGTTCGTAGGAGTCTTCTCTTGAATTCACCCCGGCATCAACATTCAACTGCCAGTCGTCATTGAACTGATTTACATAATTGATGAGGAAGGTATGATCCCAGATATTATTCATTCCATTCACCGTTCTGTAAAGCCCATTCACAGGACCATCGATGCCGCCCTTGTTCTGCGTTGTTTCATGAAAC
Organism: Pollutibacter soli; assembly: GCA_029269725.1. Classification (GTDB taxonomy): domain Bacteria; phylum Bacteroidota; class Bacteroidia; order Chitinophagales; family Chitinophagaceae; genus Pollutibacter; species Pollutibacter soli. Next base: position 434,831 of record JARJHS010000003.1, read on the forward strand.
TCATTATACCTGTCGTAACCCAGGCGATAACTGAGATTCAGGCCTTTTAGAAATGGCGCAGCATATCTCAGCTGCAAATTACCGTACATCCTGTCAACCTTTTGTGACGTAGATGAATTGTGTACTGTCCACAACGGATGCTGAATATCATTGTTACCGCGATAATAAACACTGGATTTGTCAACCGGATTTTCATACGGCAGATTCATCATATCGATTGTTCTTGGTGTGTAAACCAGGTCTCCAAAAACAGAGGATCCCAATACTGCACTGTTACCGTTACTATATCCGGTTGGAGGTGAAGTGAATTTACTGATCACATAATTAAATGTTCCGCTGGCTGTAAGATTGTTGGACAGTTTTGCATTTCCACCGAGGCCGAAAGTGTATCGTGAAAACTTATTCCCAGGGGTAAAACCCTCATCCTGCAGCTGTCCGAAATTCATATTGTAATTGATGCCGGACCCATTACCCGCGAGATTTACCGAAGTTGAATTCACAACACCTGTTCTGAAAAAATCTTCCACACTATTATATGGCTTATAATCATAGGTAGCGCCTACATACTGTGGAAAGACATTGTTCAATGCAGGCCGGTCATACGGATGTTTGAGTTGTTGTGGAGGATTTGTTATTCTTGCGCCCCAGTTACTGAATGCAAACGTGGCAACGTTATCAATACCACCACCCCAGTTGTTCTGATAGTCGGGAAGGTTTGCAGGTTTATTAAAAAACAAAGTTTGATCAACAGTGACTTCCTGTTTTTTATTGAGCTTCCTTGTTGCACTGTTTTTTGTTGTGATCAAAATAACGCCGTTTCTTCCCTGTTCGCCGAAAAGAGTAGAAGCACTCAGGCCTTTCAGAACATCGACTCTTTCGATATTGTTTGGATCGAGATCAAGAAAACGACTTGACGTTTGGTTACCATAACGAAAATCAGATTGTGCGTTGGTGCTTCCATTAAATGGAACACCATCAACAACAAAAAGCGGCGTTGCTCCCCCTGTGATACTGGAAGCACCTCGTATAATGATATTGGTTCCGCTTCCTGAAAGTCCGCTAGTCGCGAGTACGTTCACACCAGGCGCTTTTCCATTCAGAATCCTGGCGATATCACCTTCCGGCCTCGACTCGATATCTTTTTTATCGACCGAAGAAACGGCGTAGCCTAAAGCCTTTCTTTCTCTTCGTATACCCAATGCCGTTACTACAACTTCCGACAGCACTTTTTGTGCAGTACCCAGTGAAATGGACATATTTGCTTCTGCGGGAAGCTCCCTGGTTTCATAACCAACGCTGGAGATTACCAGTCGTTTTCCGGCTGTAGTCGTCAATTTAAAAACACCATTGACATCTGTGACAGTACCGTTTTGCGTGTCTGCTTCGCGAATGGAAACATTCTGAATAGGATTACCGGTGGAATCAACCACCCTGCCATTGACTTCCAGTTTTTGTGCGTGAACCCGGAGTGTAACTGATAATAAAAAAAAGAGCGTAAAAAATTTCCTCATACGTTTGGTTTTAGAATGTTACCGGAATTCTATTACCTGCTTGGACAGTCAATGTTAAAAAAATGATGTTTCAGGTGAAAAGCTATAAACCTGAAGTACCAGAAAGAGTTCCTGAAATACAAAGGCCGGAGGCCGAGATCGGAATGACGAATGGAAAAAAGCAAGTAGTGGGTAGTAAGTAGGAGTTAGAACCCGCTGTTGTTGAAAACCTGCGGGTTTGCGAAGTGTTGTTTTCGCATCATTCAAGATTTATTTTCAAATCAAAGCTTTGAAAACAAGCCTATTTCGAAATCTGACCTGAATTCCTGGTGGGCTAATGCCCGGAACAAAAAATGTTCAAATACCTCCAGCTAAAACTTGAGGTATTTGAACATCATCATTGATAACATATGAAAACTCAATTGCCCGAGGCTGAAACAGGGGCACAGAAGATTATAATTCAAATGGGCTTCAGCCCTTGATTCAGTTAGACGAAAAAAATTGCAAACTGAAAAATAGCTCAATGTGATTTCTCTCAGAATGTCAGAAGCATTTAGCTTTTGCAAAAAACCAACTGTCAACTAAAACCTTTCCACTACTTACTACTCACTGCGCTCACCTCTTACCTCTCCCCTGTCTTAAAAAGAAAAGTCCCCCTGTAGAAACAAGAGGACTTTCGCACCGGGTGGTGCACATGAGAAAACTATCTTGTTAATGTTTTTTGTACATATTTTGAATTTCCTGAAACATCTGGCAACGCATCAATCCCATTACTTTTACTATGTGAAAATAGTATAGTAAACGAACCTTTAATAATTCTATTACTTCAAATACAGTTTTTTTATCCTGAATCAGTGAAAAATACCCTGTTGAGTCAATAGTATTTTTTACAATGGCTTTTCGGTTATTCCAGCTCGTTAAATGAAAAAAGGCCGTCAGTTACAGACGGCCTTTTAAAAGGTTCAGCGGTATAAGGTTTAGAAAATTAGCGACTCATCTCTTTCGTCAACTTTGATGTCGCGGATAAATTCATCATATCCGTCATCGTCGTGATTACTGTATGCACCGTAAGCATCGATGCTGTATCCCACCAATCCGTCATTTGCCTCTATCAGGTACAATATCGTTGAATCGGAAGGGTCGGATTCGCCTTCAAAGCGATATGTCCTGATGATCTTCAGGTCATCAGCGAGGTAAGTTTTTCCGTTGGGAGCCTGAAATCCACCTAAGGTTTTCTTGAACTCGTTGTCCTGACGTTTTATTCTAAGCTTCTCAAGAACCCCACTCAATGTTGTCATATTTGTTACCCTCTCCATAGTATTAGTTTTAGATTAGATTTTTAAATGCTTACCATTCTATTTCCAATTTGTATGCCGTCCTTTCCATCTGTTTATGGCATAGATTTTCTACACATTATATAAACCATTGCTCATTAAAACATTCAGATATGAATTTACCAGACACATTACAGGAACACTTTAGATTTGCGCCTTTGAAGAAAATAGACCCTAATACTCAGGAAGTTATAAAGGATTCAAAACATCCTGATCACGACAGACTCGGGCAGGCTGCAATACCGGCTGTATTGACGGGATTATATAAATACAGCGAAACAGATGATGGTGCTTCCGAAATTCTACGTGGAAGTTACTCCACAAACTGGGTAGAAAAATTGTTCGGCGATCAGTACAATGCTGTTGTAGATCGTGTATCCGCCTATTCCTTCACGCCTGCTGCAGAAGCTGAGAGTGCAATGAACAATATTGCCGTGAAAGCAGCTGAGCTGTCCAGGGAGCAGGTCGCATCTAAAAGTGATCCTGTACTGGCCATAAAAGAATTTCTTGTTTCTCAGCGTAAAACCATCTTACATTATTTGCCTGCAGCAATGCAGTTAGGACAACTTATCGACGATGATACTGTTGATGATCGTACTAATAAAATGGAAGGGCCTATTTCCAGCCTGATGCAAAATATTGGTAGTGGATTTTCAAAAACAGATCACGACGAAAAACTCAGTCACCAAAAATAGGGTGGGTTTTGGAATAGCAGGTGCTTCCCTTCGGGTAAGCGCCTGCTTTTTTATTTGGAAGCTTCGAAGTTCCTGATCTTGTTATAAAGCGTTTTACGATCGATTTTAAGTATCGCTGCCGCCTTCGTTTTATTAAAATTCACCTCACGTAATACCTGCATGATCATATCATATTCTGCCCGTGTTGCTGTATTCTTCAGATCGGGATTTTTCTCCTCGGTAACAGGTAACACAATAGATTCAATTACGGGTTGTGGGGCCGGCGTTTCGTTCGGATGATTGATTTCCCAGGGCAATACATCCTTTTTTATCAGTCCGCTCCTGGTGAGCAGTACAGCCCTCCTGATTACATTCCTGAACTCACGGAGGTTACCAGGCCAGTTGTAATGGAGAAATTTTTCCATTACGTCAGGTTCAAATCCGGCAATGTCCCTTTGCAGTTCCTGGTTTGTTTTATCCAGAAAAAACTGCGCAAAAAGTGGTATATCTCCTTTCCTGTCCCTCAAAGGGGGCAGATGAATACTGAACTCATTAAAACGGTGATAAAGATCCTCACGGAACTTTCCTTTCCTGCAGGCAGTCTGAAGATTTTCATTGGAGGCAACGATAATCCTGATATCCACCGGGATAGCGGTATTGCCCCCTACCCTTTTTACAAAACGTTCCTGGATAACGCGTAAAAGACTGGCCTGTACTTCGGGTGAAAGATTGGCCACCTCATCAAGGAATAAAGTTCCTCCACTGGCAAGCTCAAAAAGCCCCTCCTTATCTGTTACGGCGCCGGTGAAAGATCCTTTTATATGACCAAACAGCTCACTACCCGCCAGTTCCCGGGAAATGGTTCCGCAATCCAGAGCCACAAAAGGTTTTTTACTTCTCGAGCTCTGGTTATGTATAGTTCGGGCTATGACCTCCTTACCGGTACCACTTTCTCCATATAAAATGATGCTGTACTGCGTTGGTGCAACCAGCTTGATCTGGTCATAAAGCTGTTGGGTAACTGCATCTTTACCTTCCAGGAATTCACTGCCAGGTCCGGCGCTTATGGCCTTACTGGATTTTTCAGTTTGTGCTGGTATTACTGTGGCCGGAGTATCGACCGGCCCGGAAAGTGATTTAGTGAGTACATTGATAACCTCATCGGGAATCAGTGGTTTTACGATATAATCGAAGGCACCAGCCTTGATAACATCTACTGCTGTTTTTATATCAGAATAACCCGTAATGATTAGTACGATGGCGTTGGGATTTTCGGCCTTTATCCCTTTGAGTACATCCTTACCATCCATATCCCCGAGCCGGTAGTCACAGATCACGGCATCAATCCCACCTTCCCGGAACCGGGCTATCCCCTTTTTTCCGGTGTGTACGGACTCCGTTTGGTAACCCTTGGAGCTCAGGAAACGGTCCAGTAACAGGCATAAGTCTACATCATCATCGATGACCAGAATTTTTCTCTTCATAAGTCGAGGGTCTGACAGCTAAATTAACCATTTCCCTACGTTCCGAAAATTTTCCTGTAGCCTGCCTTCCACATCAAGGGGATGTGAATCCACACCATAAAAATTGCGTTACAGATAGTAGGGCAACCCTTTTTCGAAACTCAGGCGGAACCTGTAACTGGCGCTGTATTTGATAAAAAAAGTCTGAACCCATTATTAATTTAAATGATTGGAATGTGAAGGCGCTAATAATTGACGATGAAAAGGACATATGCTTCCTTCTCCAAATCATACTTCAGCAGAAAAATATTCCTACGGATTGTGTCTATCGCCTTGCCGATGCCGCAGAGGCACTCAAATCCGACAGGCCTTCTATCATATTTCTTGACAATCACCTTCCTGATGGTTATGGAGTAGATTTTGTTGACAGAATTAAAGTAATCTCTCCTGATTCTAAAATTGTTATGATTACTGCTCACGACAGCCCCGACGACAAAAACAAAGCATTAAAAAAAGGGGTTGATGTTTTCCTGGGCAAGCCATTTACGCTTGATTCCATCGGACGCGCTGTAGACAAATTAGCCAGTTGACTATTCGATTCCACTTGCGGGTATATTTCTCCACGAATCTTTCATCAATTCAGTTTGATTTCATCCCTTTTTGTCTTATAAAGTGATGTTTTGCCACTTCATCTGCATGGCAGTATTTTTTTAATAACAAATGCAAATTCATCACTAAACTAAAATAAAAGTTATGGGCAACTTACTGTACGTCATTGCCGTGATTCTCGTAATCGGATGGGCAATTGGATTTTTCGCTTATGGTGCCAGTGGTCTGATTCATATTCTACTGGTGATCGCTATAATAGCCGTTCTTCTGAGGCTCATCCGGAGAACAGCCTGATAACAGCGAGGGTACCTTTTTGAATAACTTTAAAATCAAATCAAATGGAAAGCTGGAAATTAAAATTGAAAGGAAACTGGAACGAAATAAAAGGAAAGGCAAAAAAAGCATACGCTGATCTGACTGATGATGACCTGGTGTATGAAGAAGGTAAAGAAGATGAACTGTTGGGAAAATTCCAACAGAAAACAGGTCAGACTAAAGAGGCTCTGAAAGACTGGATAGATAAATTATAGTTTCTCCGGTTTTATCAATCACAATTTGCAGCTGTGCTGAACGGTAAATTTCACTTTTGAAATCATCGGCACAGCTGTATTTTTTTAAATTATTCTAACTTCTCCCCGAAATCATCACTGACATGCCATCGACAACTCCCGGCCCATTGCCGTTCCTGAGTAAAATGACTTTATCTATACTGCTCCTCGTTCTTATCGGAGGCATTATCTGGGTAGGGCAGGAAATAATCGTTCCGTTTGCATTTGCCATTTTATTAAGTGTATTACTCCTACCCTTCAATAACTGGATGGAGAAAAAACGAATTCCCAGAGTAGCAGCCATCTTGATATCCTTAATCATATCCCTGGTGTTTATCGCAGGAGTCATTTATTTCCTGGCTACACAGATTTCCAACTTTGTAGACGATCTGCCTAAGATAAAACAGCAACTGGAATTGCATTTCAGGACACTCCAGAAATGGGTGTCCCAGCAGTTCAACCTTTCGCGTAAAGAACAGACGGAAATGATTGAAAATGCCACGGAAAAAATGAAAGGTTCAGGCACAGGTGTTATCGGCCAGACCTTTACTTCAATTACTCATATGCTGGCTGTCGTGGTATTGCTGCCCGTTTATAGTTTTCTGATGCTATATTATCGTGATATGATCCGGAAATTTTTAATCGAGGTTTTTGAAGACAAGCACGAGCCCAGGGTTCGCGAAGTACTGGCAGAATCGCGAACCATCGTACAGAGTTATATGGTAGGATTGCTGATTGAGCTGGCAATAGTGGCAGCGATCAACTCAGCAGGGTTTCTCATCATCGGTATAAAATATGCGATTTTCCTTGGAATTCTTGCGGCCATTTTAAATCTCATACCGTATATCGGTATGCTGATCGCATCGATTTTATGTATGCTTATAACGTTAACAACAACAAATGATATCAGCGATGTTATCTGGACGGGCGTCGTGTTGGTACTGGTCCAGTTCGTCGACAACAATATACTGATGCCTCGTATCGTAAGTTCCAAAGTAAAGATCAATGCACTCATCTCCATCCTGGGTGTTCTGATCGGCGGAGGTCTCGCCGGCGTCTCAGGAATGTTTCTGTCAATACCAGCGATCGCGATACTGAAAGTAATTTTCGATCGTGTCGACCATCTGAAACCATGGGGATTAATTTTGGGTGATGATATCACCAAACCGCAGGAAGGGAAGATTTATAAACGCATAAGGAGTATGAGTTCAAAACAAGCTCCCAAAAAAACGTCCGTTTCGGCAAACTAGTTTTTAAAAGTTCCGCTTACATCCGGCTTCGCTTCCTGAACTGGTTGCAGTTGATTACTCCGTTACGCTTTTATATGGTGGGCCGTATCGTTAATTCCAACCATTTGCAAGTGCTTTAGGATTGAGAAAAGATGTAGACTTGTCTGATATACCTCTTCAGGTTTACAGCCCCTGTTTGTAGCGATTTTTGAAAGTAAACACGAAAATTTTACTAACTCACGTTAACGAACATGCGCTTTTAAATTTTAAAATCAGGTTTCAGTCATTATTACACTTCCAGTGCTGGTGATGACATACTCCACGAGGCAGTAAAAGTCAGTTTTAAGAATGGCTGGAAACTCAGAAAAATGAACGCGCTTTCCTGTCGGAAATACCAACCGGTACCAAGCTTTCAACGATTGAGGATTGTCCTGTTCAACCAAAATCTACCCTGAATGGGGTATTTCATCCGCAACCTGATTTTAATCATGGCCATATTGCCGATAAATCTGATGGCATTGTTTTATCTTTAATAAGTGCAATTCACAACTAAAATGTATAATTATGAGTAACGGAAAACTTTTATCCGGCTTGCTAATCGGCGCAGCTATCGGTACAGCTCTTGGAATCCTGTTTGCTCCTGAAAAAGGTTCGGAAACAAGAAAAAAAATTTCCAAAAAAAGTGGTGACCTGGCAGATTCACTGAAGAAAAAATTCAATGATCTGGTTGATGGCATTGCAGAAAAAATAGATGAAGTTAAAGACGAAGCTGATGAGCTGGTTGAACGTGGAAAAGAAAAAGCTTACAATGTCAAGTCTGAACTGAAAGGCAATCTTTCCTGATAACGAATGCTCTTTTTATTGGTCGACCTGGTTTACATTTTTACAGAGCCCCCGGCGTCTGCAGGGGGACTCTGTACCTTAGGGTGGATACCGGATACAGAAGCGCGATTACAGGATGCAAACATGCTGAAAAGGGAAACCGGGACTGTGTGTTGGGGATGCGGGTAGATAAACCAAATAGATGAGTTAGTGATAAGCAGATTTTTTTACCAGATTAATCAATCATATGGAAAGTTCAATCAACATTGACGGTTTGTTTGAAAAGACAAGTGACTATCTCGAGAACCGAGTTGAATTATTAAAATTACAGGCAGTCGATAGTTCGTCAGAACTTGTTTCTTCGATTTCATCAAAATTGATCCTCGCTGTCATCGTTATCTTTTTCCTTGTTTTATTGAATATCGGACTGGCGATCTGGATTGGCGATACACTAGGTAAAATGTTTTACGGATTCTTTATCATGGCAGCTTTTTATCTCCTCATCGGATTGATATTTTACGCATTTCGTGATAAGTGGCTGAAAGAACCCATCGGTAACTATATAGTCAGGCATCTTTTAAAATAATCAGGCATGTCTATCAAAACAAAAACCGAATTAAAACAGGCACTCGAGGATCAGCATAGAAAAGTTGCAGCATCTCAGCAGGCGCTGATCACTACTTTCCAGGAAACAAAAGAGAATCTCAGACCGGCGAACCTGCTGAAAAATACTGTAAAAAGTGTTACAGGAAATTCCGGCACAGCCGGTACGCTGCTGAAAGCTGGTCTTGGCATTGGAGCCGCACTGCTTACCAAAAGGTTTGTGACCAGAGGTGCAGGCACAATTGCAGGCAGGGCATTAGGTATAGCTATGAACCTGGGGTTGGTAAATGCTGTTGCCACTCCGCTGAAAAATAAGGGACTCAGCATACTTAAAAAACTCCTTCACCGGGGTAATGGCATAGCAAAGAAAGCGAAAGCATAGTCACAACGCCCCCCTCTGATAACTTCATTGATTTATTAGCGCTGAAAAACTGATCCAGTAAATATCATCAGATCCATTCCCGTTTTTACTCAATTGATGGTGAATCTGATCAAGCGAACGCCGGTCACTGAACGGTTGTTTAAGTGTTGACCTGTTACTGGTAAAGAAAAAATATTTTTTATCGGGACTAACAAATGGACAGTAATCGATACCTGCAGAATTTATTTTCGGACCAAGATGAAACGCCTGCATCCAATTTCCGGATGCATTTTTTTCTGAAAAATAGAGATCACCACCGCCTATATCATCCTTCCTTCCGTAGGCTGTAAACAAAATATATTTTTCGTCGGGATCAACAAACGCATTAAACTCATATCCGTTGGAGTTGATCTCTTCAGGCAAACTTACTGCTGCAGAATACCCATTTCCCGACTTTCTGCAAACAACGATATCCTCTTTTGCAGCGCCAATATCCCTCGTAAAAAATATATCACCCGCGCGGTTAACCGAAGCGTAATATTCATTCTCTTCAGTGTTCACAGGCGCAGGAAGATGTTCAGGTTTTGACCAAACTCCATTTTCTTTTTTCATTACCCACAGATCCACATCTTTTTTCGTATCACTCTCATTTACAGGACGCTTCGATGCAAAATACAGTTCCTTACCATCGGGTGAGAAAGCTGGTTCAAGATCCATCCATCTGCCGGAAAACCACGCTGTAACCGGGTCAGACCATTTTCCTTTTTCCTTTTTTGAATAAAGAATAACCGAGATCTGAGCCCCCTGCTGAAGAGTCCAGAACATTTCATCGCCCATTGGCGAGATAGCCATATCACGATTTCCGAACTGGTCGGACACGCTCTCTGGTGAAAACATTTTTACATCGCTACCTGTCGGTGGATTGCTGAACGGAGTAAAATCCGGCGCAGGGAAAAATATCAGCGGTAACAACAACGATACTTTAAGAAAACCAGGCAGCTGAAGCATGGGCTAATATAAGAATAAAAAAAGCCGGTAGTGGAAACTACCCGCTTTTATGTACTAAAATCCAAGTACATGAGAAAACTTGATGCAATGTAATTACAACTTGTCCAAAGACCGTAATACATTTATGTTAAGTCAGCAATTAATCTCATAACAGGATGATTATGCGGATAAAAGGTAAACCACGAATCAGGTTGTTTACATCCCCTTAACAGAAGCGATTTCCATGGCATATCATTTGAAACTACCAACTCGCATTTATTACTTTACCATCGGAGAAATCACTTTATGATCGGTGCAAAAAAAAACAGACGAATCTGGCCAATAGTATTAATCGTTTTTATTATCCTGGCTGTATTGGGTTATTTATATTGGAACTCTATCAAGTACAGATTGATCAGGACAGAAGCCACCGACCAGGTGTTTGAAAAAAGCAAGGGCCTGTACCGTATGCATTACGATAACCTGAATCTGGATGAAGTATCAGGATTTTTGCAGGTCACTAACCTTCGACTGACGCCGGACACGTCCATGTTCTCGAAATCGATCGCAGACAAAACAAATCAACCGTTCATCTTCGAAATAATAATTCCTGAACTAACGGTACGCGGTGTAAAAACACCGGAAGCCATGCTCAACAAAAACATAGAAGGGCGAAGACTTGAAATAAAAAATCCGCAGATAACAGCATATTACAGCAGCGCTGAAAAAGACTCAACACAGTATGGGAGACAAAGAGAAATCTATGAGCAGTTGTTGGGCAATTTAAATCTGATACGTGTCGATTCTATTGACATCAGTAACGCTAATATCCGGATGCTGGATTTTAACCAGGGCCGGGAAATGGTAAAGGCCGATAGTATTTCGATTCACCTGCTGGACGTTTTTATCGACAGTACACATCAGTCGGACAGTTCAAGGTTTTATTTTGCAAGAAAAACCGCAGTCCAGATCAAAAAAATAAGCTGGCAGGCAAAAAATAAAACCTATGATTTTGCAATCAACAACCTTGATTTCAATACCGACGCAAAAACTTTTTCCATAAAGTCTTTCATTCTTGATCCGCTGTTAAGTGAAAAAGATTATGCAAAGCTTGCAAAAGTGCAAAAGGACAGGTTGAACATTCGTTGTGGAAATATTGATGTGGAAGGCATTGACATTGCAGCGCTGCAACGTGGAGAATTTACGGCCAATCAAATGAAATTAGGTTCGATCATGCTGCATCTTTCTAAAGATCTCTCCTATCCGCACGATGGGAAAAACCGGGTGGGCACATACCCGCAGCAAGCGCTCATGAAAGTTCCGTTTCCCCTGTATATAAAAAGATTGATTGCAGGCCCGGCAGATATTGAGGTGAAACAAAAAAATCCAAAATCAGACGAGTCAGGAAAACTACAGTTCAGGGAAAGCAGTATAGATGCAGTTAACGTTACCAATATGCCCGAACTGATAAAAAACAATAATCATCTCAAGGTGTCGGCCCGCACAAAATTCATGGGACTTTCCCAGGTAAATGCTGAGTTTGATTTGCTGCTGAAAGATAAAGCTGGGAGGTTTGGTTTGAAAGGCACCGCGAGCGGATTTGATGCCCGGGGATTAAATGTCGTTCTTGAACCGCTCGGCCTGGCAAAAATAGAAGAAGCAAAAGTCAACCAGCTTCGATTTAACCTTAAGTGTTCCGATTACAGTGGCACCGGGACGGTAGTATTGCTGTATGAAAATCTAAAGATTGCTGCGTTAAAAAAAGATTCCGTGGAACAGAAGCTGGAGAAAAAGAAACTCGCCTCATTTATTTCCAATATAATTTTAAAAGATGCGAACCCAGCTAAGGGTAAAGATGTGCGTATGGCACATCCTGTTTTCGAACGTGATCCTGTCAAATCATTTTGGAACCTGATCTGGTTTACATTATTTACAGGTGTCAAAGAGACCGTTGGCATGGAAAAAAATGTGAAAGACGCACCAAAGACAGAAAGCAAACGCAAGAAATAATAGTTGCAGCTACTAACCGATATATCCGTTTAAAATTTTGTGGCTGATCTTTCTGCGTATATCTTCCGTTGTGAACGCGTGACGCATCGCTTCCAGGTTACATCTAAGGAAATGCGACTGCTTCCAGTTGAAAATAGTTTTCATCACTTCATACTCTGATCCGAGGGTAACATCTGAAATCGTCCGCGCATCTGTGTTAATACTCATCGAAATACCCTGGTCAAATATTTTCGCTGCAGGATGATCATCCATCCTGTCAACGACATTCGTTTGCACGTTACTGGTAGGGCATACTTCAAGATGAATATCATTTTCCCTGAGAAAATTGATGAGACCTCCATCTTCTATACTCCTTATGCCGTGACCGATGCGGGTTGGCCTGAAATTTTCCATCGTCTCCCAAACACTTTGCGGCCCCCGCGCTTCCCCTGCATGAGCAGTACAAAATATCTTATTCTCCCGCACAAATTGAAACGCAGCGATATGACTATCTATGGGAAATCCAGCTTCATCCGCAGCAATATCAAAAGCGGTTACTTTACTACCTTCAAAATCTTTTACAAGGTACGCTGTTTGCATACTTTGTGACTCCGCATAGTGTCTCAGCGTACATAGAATGATTGAAGCTTCTATCCCCGTCTCTTCTATACACTTCACCACGGTATCATTGACTGTTGATACTACTTCATGTGCAGTCAACCCCTGCATTATGTGTTGTAATGGAGCAAAACGCAATTCTGCATAAACAACATTGTCTGCCTTCAATTGACGGAAAAGATCCATAGTCACCAATTGCAATTGCTCCCTGGATTGCATCAACTCAAACCCGTTGATTGCTCTTTTTATGTAGTCCGCAAGATCGATGCATTTGGGCGGTGCTATAAAGGACTGCCTGAACGCTTCGTAAGTAGTCCCAGGTTTCAGTTCCTTTACTATATCGTAACTAAGTGAACAGTCCAGGTGAAGATGCAGCTCTACTTTAGGAAGATGAGAAAAGTTCATGTGAAAAATGGTAATGAAAAAATTCGGGCATTGAATTTAAACAGACATTTTGAAACTTTCCACAATTAAATCAGAAAGGATATCCGATGGCCAAATTATATACAAGGTTTTCGCTCCTCCACTTCGGATCGCCGAACCTGATCTGGTCAAAAACCCAACGATCGCCGGCAGCAAGATAAGGTTTACGAAGCGGGAAGGCAACATCGATCCTGAGTACAAAAAAAGAAACATCAAAACGCAAACCCACACCGGTTCCTACAGCGAGCTCGCTCATGAAATTTTTTGTGAATTTGCCCCCAGGCTTTAATGGATCCTCATTATATAGCCAGATATTTCCCGCATCTACGAATACAGCTCCGTGCACGATGGAAAATAATTTCGCACGTAATTCTGAATTGAATTCCAAACGCATATCACCTGACTGCTCTGCATAAAAATTATTCTCGCCATAATTTGGAGGAAGATAAGTACCAGGGCCCACTGATCTGCTACGGAATGCACGTATACTATTATTACCTCCGGCAAAAAATTGTTTGATAAATGGAAGCGCAAGTGAATTTCCGTAAGGAACACCGAAACCCGCAAACACTCTGTTTGCCCATAACCCGTTTCCACCTGCTTTAAGATAATACCGAAGGTCACCCTGCAAACGGAAATACTGCGAGAATGCTGCATTAAAAATCTTTGCTTCCTTTCCTGCTTTTACATTCGCACCGGAGACAAGTCCCGCAATATTTCCCGAGAGATCAATATTTCCATTGAAATAAAAACCATTCATCTGACGTGTGCCAATAAACGGATCGTATGTGTAGGTATAATTTGCTCCGAGGATAAATTGTTTTTCCACTGCTTTTTCCAGGGTCGGATTTTTTGCAGCACTATCCAGGAATTCCTGGGTAATCGCAATCGGCTGCACATAGTTTATGCTGATTGGATTCAACTGATGTTCTTTGGCTAACGATTCTTTCCATACATACCCGTACTGCGCCCGGAAAGAATTCATCGTATATAACCGTTGCTTATTCAGAATATCATATGCGAGCTGAATATTTGTTTTTGGAACAAATCCGCTGTTTGTATTAAAATTAAAAAACGGTACAACAAATTTAGGCAGACTCAGTGTAGTCTCCAGTCCGCCACGTAACGTGTTATACCCTTTAAATTGCCCGCTTACCTGTATTTCCATACCTCCGTATGCCTTCACAGTTAACAACTCACCCGCGCGGAAAGTATTTCTATTTCGCCAGCTGATACTCAATTGCGAGCCCAGGAGATTATTTGACTTCGTATTTCCATTCAGTTCTACCCGCAGGGATTTTTTTGGCAGCGGAGTTAAATAATACCAGGTGTTCAGCATTGCAGAATCGGCATCATTCGCATCTTCAAAACGGTTTTTGACAAACTTGAAAAGTCCCATAGTGATCAGGCGATTGATCGTCATGTTGTGTTTTTCGCGATCATATATATCACCTGGTTTAAACAGGATCAGCTTGTCAAACATCTTTGGTTTGTATAGATTTCGCCGGTCCACGATATGCATTCCGTTATATAAGCTTGCATTCGTTGCCACAGAATCCGAAGGTGGATTTCTTAATGAGAAATTGGTGAAGATGTACACTTCGTTAATTTTATAAGCTCTTCTCGCTACCCTTGGAGTTTCATTTTTTACATTGACATACAGATTTACTTTATGATCGCCGATCGTACTGTCAACAGTAACGATAATATAGTCCGGATTGAAAAAATAATAACCCTTCTGTTTCACCATTGCATCAATACGCTCGCGTTCACTTTCGATCACATCGAAATCATAATTCTTACCCACTTTAAGGAGGCTCTTTTTTTCCGTTGCGCGGACTTCCTGGTTGAGCGCTGCCGTTCCACTATCAAAATAAACTGCATTAATGATATATTGATCACCAGTTTCTACCGTGAAAACTGATCTTGCCTTTTTCCCCTTCACAATAGTATCACCCGTAACAACAGAATTGAAAAACCCCTGGTTCTCCAGGTGGGATTTAAGCACATCCCTGTTAAAACCAAGATCAAGCTGACTCAGCAACACAGGTGCTTCACCTGTATTGTATTTTAATTTCCCAAGCAGCGAAGTTTCTTTTTTCGGTTTGCCTACAGCATTATAAATCCAGAGTTTGATCGGCATGCCCAGTACGCGGCGATTGGGCTTCGGGCGAACAAGCGATTCAAGTTCGCTGCGCAAAGCTTTCTTTTTCTTTTTTTTAACGGGACCATCAATTTTCACTTTTGTACCTGTATACAATGCGTCACCGGCTGGAATATTTTTTGTTGAACTGCAGGATACTGCAATGATCATTACAACGGGAACAAACCATATCAAAAATTTTCTGATCATAAGCCTTCAGACAGCTCCTTCTTCTGCTCGCGGGCCTTTCTGCGTTCTGCCCTGCGTTTTTCCTTCGCCTTCTGGCTCATGAATACTTGCCGGAACTTATTATAGTCTACAGTGATGATAAAACCAAGCCCGGTTTCAATGATATACCCCTCGAGAATTCCTTCGTAAACATTTTTCCGGTAACCCCGTATCATATATCTGCCGTCCTGGCTCAATGCGTAATTCAATGAAATGTTTCCCGCTACATTTGTGGAACGCTGATTGCTTCCCTGTACTCCTTCCAATTCAAAATTGCTGCCGACGGTCACAGTAAGGCGATCGTTAAGTAATCGTTTTGATAACTCAACATTTAAATCAGTACGGTTTTGCCGACGGCCAGTGGTATAATCCTCTGTTGATGCAACATCAAAATTCACGTCAACTCCCTGTACCAAACTTGCTGCGAGTTGATTCAGCTGATCAGTAAGTATTTTACTTACACTTGTGCGTGCAAACGATTCAGCAGAACCTGCAGTACTCGCCTGGAAGGGCGTTTCACTTACAAATCTTTTCAGAAGCAATAAAGCAAACACCTGTTTATTCAATTCTGAGGGTTCACGCCTGATCAACTCAAGTTTGTCCTGCACCGTTTGTACAACTTCCTTTCCGACAGTAATGTTGTCGTTTTCAGGAAGCGTAATATCAAATGAAATATCCGGCTTCATCAACTCACCTTTCATAATCAGGCTCACGCGGAAGGGAAGTTTCTGCCGGTAGGTGTTGCGTAAGGTAGCGTCAACACCCTCAAGTTGGTTTTCCACAAGATCTAACGGCGATGAATCAACTTTGTACACGGCCGTTATATCAACATCAGCCTCGGTTGCCTGCCCTTTCCAGATGATTTTACTTCCACTGTTGATATCGAATTTCCTTTTGATAAAATTGAATGTCAGCTCATATGTTCCTTCAGAAATCTCATAGGATCCCGCAAGGGTTAACTCACCACCCGGATCAATCGCACCACTCAGTTGCCCCTCTCCTTTCATTCGCAAATAATCACCATTACCTTCATCCACCACAAGCGTGAGAATCGCCTCTTTATTTATAGAAATATTTACGTTGATATCCATTCCCTGGAGCTCGGTCATAGCCATCGTATCTGCTAATATTTTATAGCTCGAGTCAATCCTCACGGAATCCATATCAAGAAACCGTACCACACCTTCACGTTGCTCGATCCCGGGCTCTGCAGAAGGAAGAACAACAGTAAGACTGGTGTTTTTATTAATCGTGATACTACCATCTACAGCCGGTGCAGTCGCTGTTCCTTTTATGGTAAGCCGCGCATCAAAATTTACCTGGCCATAATACAGCTTGTTGTCTTTTTTCGATGTGTTCATCGCTTTAAAATCATCAGCATTCAGTGCCAGATCAAACCTGTAATTGCGGTAATCATCAGTAAACGCAATTCCATTTAAAATGGCCTTGTTTCCTGTAGAGTCGTTAATAGTGAAATTCTTCAACTCCACTCCACGATCCGTAAAATCGATTCCCTGTTTGTCAAGACTGAAATAACTGTTCAGTAATCCAAGATTGAACCTTGTTTCATTAAACAATAATTTCCCATCGACAGAAGGATCAGAAAGGGTGCCGGCAATTTTCAATTTGCCATTCAGGTATCCTCTTGCATCGCGAATCATTCGCTGCGTCACACCTTCCAGTGTACTCAATTGTATTGCGCGGAAGTCAGCATCGAGATTCAGTTTGCCTTCACCGCCTGGTACAACCTGGTAATCACCAGTCACAGCAACATCATTTCCTTCACCGGATAGAGTGATATCTGCTTTAAAAAGATTTGCCTCTTCATTTCTAACTTTCAGGGCGAGCGTACCCAGCGTGTCTTTGCTGAATGCAAGATTTTCAACTTTCAGATCACTCGTAAACATGGGTTGCCTGAGCAGATTCATCAGCAATGCGCGGCCTGTAATCTGACCATCGATGGTGACGGTGTCCTGCTGAATAATATTCATCAGTGTACTTACTTCAAAACTCTGGAAGCTTACGTCGATCGGAGCGTTGAATGTATCTGAATAGCTGTTGATACTGAGTTCTTCATTGTTTCTTGTCAGTACAAATCTGTCGATATTGATTCCCTTACTTGAATACAGAATATTGTTTCCATCGTTCATGTACCAGGTTTTGTAATTCAACATAATCGGTTCAGGCCTGATCGAAAATGCAAGCAGGCCCTTTTCCGGGGTCGCTATTTTTGTTCCAAACCTGTACCGGTCTTTTCCAGCTTTATCTTTTGTCGCTACTGATGTATTAATAGTATTGCTGTCTATAGCGGACCTGATATCTGTTCTGTACATCTGTATCGTTCCGGCACTCAATCTTTCCATAGAAATATCTACACGTAAGGAATCTTTATCAGCGCCTGCATCCATTCTCAGATCGCTCAACAGTATTGAATCGTACAATAAGCGCGGCATACGCATATGCAATTCCGGCGCAGTTTCCGATTTCAAACGACCGTTAATAGTAATTGAATCTAATCTGTTCAGATCGGGAGTAATTGAATGCAGAATGGGATGATCAATAAGTTTAGCATACAGGGTAAAATCGTACGGCTGGACAATAACGGCAGAATCGCCATCAACCGAAAAATAAGGCTTGATAGTTTGTAATATCACATCGCCCAACTCTGTCAGTTTATATGTTCCTTCAAGACCTGCATGTAACGGAGCACTTGCAAAACGAATAAACTGAGCACTATCAGTGAAACCGGCCGTCAGTTGCATGGTATCCATGAATACCCGAAGTGAATCATTTGCAATGGAAGTATTGACGAGTTCTAAATGCCCGTCAAGACTATCCGGATGGACGTTATTAAAATCTGCACGAAGAGCTCCTTTGTATACCAGTGGCGTCGTACTTAAATTCAGTGCCTTTGCATTCAATGTATCCACGTTCAGATCTGCAATAAAACGCAGGCGCCCTGCAACAGAACCTTCAGCTTTCAGGTCGAAATTCAAGTTCGGATCCTGCATGGTTGCTTCGGCCCGGAACTGCTGATCGGTAATATTTCCATTCAATGCGAGATCGCGATATCGATATTGTTTGAGATCAATGGAATCAATCTTTCCGTTTAATTCAGCATTCATCGTTGCGGGTACATAACCTTTTCCCTTAACCGAAAAATCAGCTGTTACTTCCCCAAACAAAGAATCATTTTGAATCAGTGTTCCCAGCTTGAGTTGACGGGTATACACCGAGAGATCATATACTGCCTTTACAGAATCTCTGATCTGTATAAGGTTTCCTTTTACGCCTGCATCACCGAGATCAGAATCGATGTTCAGATCCACAAAAAGTTTGTTTATTCCACCCCTGAGTTTGCCTGCTATTGAAATTTTTTCCGGTACAGTGATATTCTGAGGAAGCGTACTATCTGGCAGAAATAACTGAAGATCACGTTTACTTGTGCGGACATTTTTAATTGTAAGATCAAGTTGCATTTTCTCCGTTTCCATTACCATCGCAGCTGTTCCGCTCAGGTCCACATAGGTATTGTTCATCCCGCTGAGACGAACTTGTGGAAGATCAAGCCTTCTGAGGCTTCCGGAAATCCTGGAGTCAATGCTCCACGTTGCGTTTCTATCGCGGAACATTTTCTGTTTCGCGAGAGCCGGTACAAAAATCAATAGGTCGCTGTTCTTAACTCTCGTATCATCCAGATCAAGATGAAGATTGAGCAACCCGATATCTTTGCTTAGTGCATCGATCGAAGGCCATCGGGCAGAAATCTCTTTACTGATGTGAGTGCCCGGAGTTTGAATATCCAAATCTTTCAGGTACGCTCCTGTATTCGTATACGCGAAATCTGTATGCAGCTGCTGAATTTTCAGCCCGCTTTTTTCACTCAGTCTGGCAGAGTCCATTTTTCCGGAAATACTGTCTGAACTGAAAATGAAATCTTTCAGTTTCACCGCAAGTTCTTTTACATCCAGATGTGAATAATCGATACCGTTATTCACCGGCTTCACATTATCATCATCATACCGGATATCATTCCTGGTTAGATCAATATCTTTTGCAGTAATTATCCAGGGTGCGGTACTACTGTCTTTGGGCTCTGTCGTATTTGGGTTAACGGCCTTTACAGCCTTCCCCATTTTTACAACGATTGCTGAACTATCCAGCTTAAATTGGTTAAGGGCTATCCGGTTTTGCGAGAGGTCAAGTTTGTCAATATCGAGCACTAGCTGATTGAGATCGATGGTATTGATCATGTGCTGCCCGGCGCTCTGGTACCGCCAGTGTATATCTTTCAAACTTATTTCTCTCAATCCCAGTGTAAGCGGTACGGAACTATCGGCGGCTTCTTCGATATCAGTAACGGTATTGATCAGCGGATCATCCTGGTGCAGTTGCGCAAATAAACCATGGATGCTGATCGATGGCGCTTTATAATTCATCGAATCAGGGTTTATTCCGATTTTCTCTATTTCGGCCTGGTCGAGTCTTGCATTGAAATTATTGCCGGATAAAACATCAGTATATATGAACCTGATGTCAGACAGCTCCAGCTTGCGCAGAAAAAACTCAGGAGATTTTGAAGTCGTAGAAAGAGAAGTATCTTTTGTACCGGACGAGAACGCATCAATAATAAACTGAAAATTAAACTGGGTGTCCGGAAGTGATCTCCTGATTTTTGAGTTCACTGATTGTATACGAATCAGGTCGGCTGAAAAATCACCGTGGATGAAACTCCACATATTGAGATCTGCCCGGATCAGTCGTGCGGAGAGAAGAGTATCTTCTGTCCGATCTTCGATGTAAACATTATTCAATTCTAAAGCGGTGGGAAATTTCACACGAAGATGTCCTATCGCGACTTTTGTTTCCAGTTTTCGCGACAACCAACCAACGGCTTTGTCTTTTGCCCAATTTTGAACACCAGGGGTTTGCAGCAGCAGTAAAACAATCAGTATAAGGAGAATGAGCGACCCGATTATCCACAGCAACACTTTACCTGCACGGCGTAAGACTGTTTTTACACGTATTTTTTTGCTTTCATTGAAAGGCATATCAACTCTGCTGACGACATTTTTTTGGCTGAATCCGACCGGACAATTCTCTTTCAGAACTTACCGGTGTGCAACGATCATGCTCGATCAACAAAAGAGAGAGACAGATGATTGCAGGTTCAGTTACTGCAATAAAAAAAGCCTGCCAGTAACAGCAGACTTTTTACCGAATATTGGAATAAAACGAACCTAGCTTAAAATCAGCTTCCGGGCACACCGGTTCATGGTTTCAGGTTCATTTTTTCTAGCAGCCAGGTGGTAATAATTTCACGTTGTTCAGGGTAGGTCCAGTGACCAGTTTCAGGTGCGAGGTACAGGGATTTTGGTGCGGTGATTACATTATAGGAAGCATACATTGACGTTGGGGGACAAGTTTCGTCATTAAAGCCCCACGAATATATACCAGGAACTTTTAACAATTTTGAGAAGTTAACCACATCATAATAACATACGGTATTGATTTTGTCTTTCTTATCATTGAATGCAAGATTATTGCCAGTAAAAAAATGGGGCCAGCCTCCTGCTCTTCCGTGCAGGTAGCCGGTGACGTCACTTAGCGCCGGATAAAATGCTCCAAGAAATTTCACACGTGGATCGAGTGCAGCAGTGATGATCGATAGTGCCCCACCCTGGCTGCCTCCGGTCACGCCCAGGTTCACACCGTCAAACTGAGGCATGCTGACCAGAAAATCGTTTGCACGAACACATCCGAGATAAACTCTTTTGTAGTAAAAACGGTCCCTGTCATCCAGGTTGTAATTCCAGTACCCAGCGAATGCACCGGCACCAAGATTTGTATAGACAATCGGATCGAGGTTTACAGGTATGCCATGAATACCGATCTCCAGTGTGATTACTCCTTTTTCTGCAACTGCAATATTACCGGCATAGGGTCTAACACCAGCACCAGGCACTGTAAGCAACGCTGGATATTTTCCTGGTTTTTTAGGCACGCAAAGAATTCCATAAACACGGGCAGTAGCAGGAAAATTCTGCAGGTTCAGGTGATAGACATCAACTTTTTCAGTACACCTTTCAGGCATGAGCGTCATGCGCGCATCCATAGGGATGGCAGCCAAAGCTGCCTTTGCAGAATCCCAGAAGGCAACAAAGTCTGATGGATTAGTAACTGTAGGTTGTATTTTCTCGGGGTCGAATCCTGCTGTTCCTGCCCATTTGTAATCTTTTCCATTAACCGTTGCCGTTACAGTACAACGCAGGAAGCCAGGCGTTTTCATGGTGCCTCCCTCAAGCACCGTTTTTCCATCTTTGAGTTTTGTTGAACCAGTCTTTGTTGCAGGCATTTTCTCCGGGCCGATTTCATATCTGATATCTGCATCCGGCACGGGATTCCCATCTTTTAAAACCGAAACTATAAACTTTACCGGCTCTCCTGTCTTGTACAACCAGTTGCTGTGATCGGGTGCAACCACCACCTTGTAGAATTGTTGCTGCGGTTGCGCAGTTAGGCGCACGACTCCACTTAAAAGGAATGCCCCAATTAAAAACAAAGCATGCTTTTTCATAAACAATTTTTACTGTTTAATAGATTGAATTTCCTTCTGAATAAAATTTTATTTCAGAACAGGATATCCGGTTTTGATCTTTGTTGAAAATCAGGTTTGACTTAGGGGTATTTTTTGTAAGGGCCAGGGCTATCAGTAGTCAGGGATGACAAATTAATTGAAAAAAAAATTAGTAACCATCGGAATAAATATTTTTTTCTTTCCACCGAAACTACATGCAGATAAAAGAATGGGCAGGATTCATCCTACAGCACAGGATGGTTTACAGAGGTTAATCGCTAATTTAGATTTTACAAAAGACGATTCAGCCAAGTTATTATGATTGCAGGATTGTTTGTGCCTTGCTATATTGATCAGTTTTATCCTGAAGTTGCCATCAATACATTGCAATTACTGGAAAAATTGGGCTGCCAGGTAAAATTCCCGATGAATCAAACCTGTTGTGGGCAGCCGATGGCCAATTCCGGATTCGCGCATCTGGCTAAGAAATGCGACGATCTGTTTATTGAAAACTTCGCCGGACTGGATTACATCGTTTGCCCTTCGGGAAGCTGCACTCTTCACATAAAAGAGCATCTGCATAGCAAAACCGATGAGGCAACGGCGACAAACCTGCGTAAGGTTGTATATGAGTTAACTGAATTTCTTACAGATGTTTTGAAAATAGGTCATCTTCCTGCTGAGTTTAATCATAAAGTGAGTCTTCATCAAAGTTGTCATGGTCTTCGGGGATTAATGCTGTCACAGATGAGTGAACTGATGGCCTCTCCATTTTCAAAGCCCACACAGCTTCTGAAAATGGTAAAGGGTATTGAGCTTGTTGATCTCGATCGGCCGGATGAATGTTGTGGTTTTGGTGGAACTTTCTGTGTCACTGAAGAAGCAGTCAGTGTGAAGATGGGAAAGGATCGTGTAATGGATCACTTGCATCACCACACAGAAGTGATCACCGGTGTCGATATGAGTTGCCTCATGCATATGGAGGGCATTCTGAAACGAATGAAAAGCCCGGTGAAAGTGAAACATATCGCTGAAATATTAAATCACCAATATTAATTGTTGCAAGATGGTGAATCATGCAGACCTGTCGGAGAAGTTTAATGTTGATGAGCCGAGAGTTAACTGGCATGATGAGACTTTATGGTGGGTCAGGCAGAAAAGAGATCGTGCAGCAAAACAGATTCCGGAATGGGAAGAACTTCGTTCTGTTGCGTCGTCGATAAAAGACAATGTCCTTTCTAATCTCAGTGAGTATCTCGCAGAATTTGAAAAAAATGCGAAACAAAACGGAGTTCATGTTCACTGGGCTGCTGACGCTGATGAACACAACCAGATCGTTCTTGAAATCATTCAGAGCCATGGAATAAAAAGCATAGTGAAGAGTAAATCGATGCTGACGGAAGAGTGCCATCTCAATCCGTTTCTCATTAAAAACAATATCGAAGTTGTCGACACTGATCTTGGTGAAAGAATAGTACAGCTTGCGGAAGAACCGCCCAGCCATATTGTGTTGCCATGTATTCACTGGAAAAAAGAGGAGATCGGAGATCTGTTTCATAAACACCTTGGAACACCTGCAGGAAATGCAGATCCCATTTTTCTCACGAGAGCAGCAAGAGCGCACCTGCGTAAATATTTTCTTTCTGCTAAACTCGCTATGACGGGAGTGAACTTCGCGATCGCTTCTACAGGCGAATTTGTTGTTTGTACAAACGAGGGCAATGCAGATATGGGGGCACATCTTGCAGATGTACACATTGCCTGTATGGGGCTGGAAAAAATAATTCCTGAAAGAAAACATCTGGGTGTTTTTCTTCGCTTGCTGGCAAGAAGTGCTACCGGGCAACCCATTACATCTTACAGCAGCCATTTCCGCAAACCTGCAGAAGGACAGGAAATGCATATCGTAATCGTTGATAATGGCCGCAGCCGCCAGCTTGGTCGGCTGGATTTCAGAAATTCATTAAAGTGTATTCGTTGTGCCGCATGTTTTAATACATGCCCGGTTTACCGGCGCAGTGGCGGACATAGCTATCACACAGCGATTGCAGGCCCGATTGGTTCTATACTTGCGCCCAACCTCGATATGCGGAATTATGCAGATCTGCCCTTTGCTTCAACATTATGCGGCTCGTGTTCAAATGTTTGTCCTGTAAAAATTGATATTCATCAGCAACTGTATAAATGGCGGCAGGTACTTGTTGAAGAAGGTTATGTAACGAAGGAAAAGTCAGTTGCAATGAAGACGATGAGTTCGGTGTTATCAAATCCTTCAAAATACCGGTTAGCGGGTAGGCTTGGACGTTGGATTTTACGCAATGCACCGTTTCTTGCAAAAAACAGATGGAACCTGTGGTTTAAACATAGAGAGATGCCAGAGGCTCCAAAGAACTCTTTCAGGGAATGGTACCTGGAAAATAAAGTGAATAAAAAATGAGTTCCAGGGACAAAATACTTTCAGCCGTTAAAAGTAATCAGCCATCTCGGGTACCGATCGCTGAAATCAATATTACTGTTGCAGATGATGAAGACCTGAAAAGTAAGTATCTGAGGATATTGGAAAGCATTGGAGGGAAAGGTCAAATCGTCGATAGTTGTGATGAGATTCAAAAAATATTGTCCGCTGATTTTGACCCGTCATCAAGAAAAATTGCGGTAGGCAGGAGCTGGCCCGGCTTTGCTGAAAGCTTTTCCGCCGCCATCGATCCACATCAGTTGGAAAATGTTGAAGTGGCCATTATTGAAGCTCATTTTGCCGTTGCAGAGAATGCGGCCGTATGGGTTACTGAAGATCGAATGGGATTCAGGGCATTGCCTTTTATCTGCCAGCATTTGGTGGTGATAATTCCTGAACAGCATATTGTTGCCACCATGCATGATGCATATCAGTTTATTGGCCATCGCGAATATAATTTTGCAACCTTTATCGCGGGCCCTTCAAAAACAGCCGATATTGAACAATCACTTGTGCTTGGTGCGCATGGGCCGATTTCGATGAGAGCGTTTTTGCTCAGGCAGGAGTGAGGAGCAAGGAAACAGGAGAGGCAATAGTAAGTAGGCAACAGGAGTTTAGAGTTGGTAGTTATAGGACCGTTCGATGATAAAACCCATCCGATATTTTAATTGAACTTTAAACGTTAACCTCGGTGTATTTCTACTACAAGGATTTCTAGAAACAAAAATCTGGCAGCTCCTATTTCCTCCCCACTATTGCCTGTTGGCTGGCTGTTTCTCCTGCCTCCCTCCTCCTCACTCCTGCCTGACCTGTTCAAACACAAACACGCCCTTCTTATTCGAAATTATAATATCCTGCAGCTTGTCTTTATTGATATCTTCTACATTAAATTGAATGCCAACACCTGAGTTGTTATCAATTTCATGCCTGATCCACGAGGGCTGTCTTCCAGGTTTGAATTCGTACCAGTTCAACATTGAAGCATCATATGCGCCCCGGTCACCACCATTGTGAGCAAAATATCTTTTACCTGTAGTTAAATCAGGGTGACCATCGCCGTTAATATCTTTCAGAATAAGTGAATGAGTTTGTGAAACACTACTATCAATGAGATGAGAAATAAAGTTTGATGAAGTGCCATCGTTAACCTGCTCATACCACCAGATTCCATAGTCGTGTGCTGAAGATGCAAACACATCCATATCCTTATCCCCATCAACATCATAAACGATCATGTCGGCGCAATTGGGACCCAGCTTTGCCGGATGAAATTTCCAGTGGGATGATGATTTCGGATCTGCAGGACCTTCCCACCAGCCGGTATTGATAATTACATCCTTGCGACCATCTTTATTCAGATCACCATATCCAAGACCATGTGTGTATTTATGTGTTCCGATGTTCGGATCATTACTGATCACATATCTTGTCCAGAGGGTATCTCCCTTTTTAACAGGAGCCCGGTACCAGACCACCTCCTTTTTTTCATTATCATTACAAAGCACATCCTTTCTGCCGTCACCATCCACATCAACAAACTGAGGTGCTTCATTTCCTGCCGTCGGAAGAATCATCCGCATGGTCCAGTGTTGCTCTTTGTTCTTTGGATTTTCATACCAGACCATCTCCTGACCGGGTTGATCCATGCGGATAAGATCAATCCATCCGTCGAGATTTACATCCAAAGCAAAATTCAGAAATGTGGTGCTGTAGCCTTTGTCGTAAGTGAAAGTATCCGGAATGGCAAGTTCATGTTTTTTCCAACCGGGTGCTTCCCACCACCATGCACCCGCAAGAACATCTGTTTTCCCATCTTTGTTTACATCTGCAACGGCTACACCTTCTGAAACAAAAACTTCGCTAAGTACATTTTTTTTGAAAGCAACTGTCTTCGTCCGAAATATTTTGGTAGCAGAAAGAATCAACATTATCAATATGAATATCAGCAGATGAAAACCAGAAAACAACATGATACGTTTAAGCATATACAAAAAATTGTTTTCAATGAAATCCCTGATTTCATTGAACGGGACACTCCTATCGGAGCGGGAAATTGGAAACTCGTGTGTGATAATCTTCTACAAACAGGTCGCTACTAATGGAGCTGAAAACAAATCCAGCACAATATGATTGCATAAACAATACCCTTTGCATGAGAATTGATTTGTTTTCACGGAAACCAGATAGGCCCAGCATCCGCATGAACTTACGTTTAACTTTAAACTTTAAACCTTCAACCCTACTGCCTGATTTCAATATTCCTATACTCCACTTTCATCGGCGGACCCACATGCACCTGAACCCCCAGCAGCCCTTTGAATTTTCTGTTGATTGTATCTTCATCAGTTACATCACTCATGAGGATGTCGTTCACATAATGCTGCAAACGATTTCCTTTCACAATTAGATGAACTTTATTCCAGTCTTCATATTTAATCAACGCTTTTAAAGAATCACTGCTGCCCAACGAACCGGTCACTTTTCGCAATTGCCAGGCATTGTTTTTAACATTACCGGCAATCTGTCCGGAGTCCACTGTAACAATCTCTCCGCGATAAGCAAGCGTTGTTCGTCCGCGTTCTTCATAATTCTGACCCGTGTAACTGATCTTTCCATCGATATCGGCCTGGTAACCTTTCAAGGCGTTTGGCACATCGGGAAAAATTTCGCTGCGATAGTTGATTCCGCTGTTGCCATCTTTCGAAATTTTCACTTCGAGTTTTAGTTCAAAATCTCCGGGCTCACCACCCTGCCAGACAATAAAAGAATTCGTCTTCAATAGTGTTGCAGGTGTAATCTCTCCAACCAGGTTGCCGTTTTCTACTCGCCAGTATACAGTATCACCTTTCCAGCCATCAAGATTTTTGCCGTTAAAAATGGACACGAACGCTGAAGAATCTTTTTTAACCTCAGCCGTTGTCTCTTCCGCAGGTTTTTCCTCAGGGGATGAACAGGATGCATTTAACATGTTTAACGAAGCAAGGACTATCGTTACCGCACAACCGAATATTTTCATTTGTTTGATATTTTTATTTGGAATTCCAGACAACGCCGGTATTCTTCCAGGACTTGTCTTTGGCAGAATCGATAACCGACTGACAAACTTTTTGCGTTTCAAGTGCGTCACGGAATGTTGGCGCGCATGAACTTCTATCTTCAAGACTCTTCAGAAAATCTGCTGCCTGGTGAACAAAGCTATGTTCATAACCGATGATTAATCCAGGAACCCACCATTTGTTCATGTATGGCTGATCACCATCAGTGACCAGTATGGACCGCCATCCGCGAACTACTGAAGGATCGCGATGATCGAAATATTCAAGACGATTCAGATCATGCAGATCCCAGCGGATGGACGCGTGCTCTCCATTGATTTCAAAGGTATATAATGCCTTGTGCCCGCGTGCGTAACGTGTAGATTCAAATAAGCCGAGTGAACCATTTTCAAAATGGCAATGGAAAATACAGGCGTCATCAATTCCGACTTCCTGCTTCTTTCCGCTTACCTGGTGTACTCTTTCTTTGATAAATGTTTCAGTAACTGCAGACACATCTTTTATTCCACCGTTGAGCCACATAGCAGTATCGATACAATGCGCAAGTAAATCTCCGGTCACACCTGAACCTGCTGCATCCACATCAAGTCTCCAGGTTCCTGCTCCACCCTGTGGTACATCCGGACTGATTGTCCAGTCCTGCAAGAAATTTGCGCGGTAGTGAAATATTCGTCCCAATTTCCCTTCATCGATAAGTTGTTTTGCAAGTGTTACCGCAGGAAGACGACGATAGTTGTACCAGACAGTATTGGCAACGCCAGCTTTTTCAATTTCATGTGTCATCGCTTCAGCAGCATCAATCGTCGATGAGAGCGGCTTTTCACACAACACCATTTTGCCGGCTCTTGCTGCAGCAATCGCAATATCAGCATGCGCGTTATTCGGTGTACAGATATCAACAGCATCAATATCCGGACTTGCAACCAGTGCTTTCCAATCGGTTTCAAACGAAGCATAGCCCCATTGTTCAGCAAAGGCCTTTGCTTTATTTCCATCACGTGCGCAAACGCGCTGCAGCACTGGTTTGTAGGCAAGCTCAGGAAAAAAATGACTCACCCTGTTATATGCATTGGAATGGGTGCGACCCATAAATCCACATCCGATCAATCCGATTTTCAATTCTTTTTTCATCTTCAGGCAATAATTTGAATTGCGAAAAATTAATTTGACCATCCGTGAGCTTCTCTCACTTTGATCATCACGGCCAGGATATCATTCCAAGTTTTTTGCTGAGTCATCACTGCGTTTGGAAACATGCAACCATCCCAGCAGATGTGCATGAATTTCTTTGTGAGATTATCATTCTCATCACGCAGCCAGAATCCTGCATCACGAACAATATCCATTTTTCCATTGGGATCTGTAGCCAGGCAATGTCTTCCTGTTTTATCATGCGAACCTGTACCATGAACGGTTCCATCATTCTGTGCAACATGGAAATCGATCGTCCAGGGCCTCAGTGCTGCAGTCAGGGTCTTCATAGACTTATCAAGTGTCTCACGATCGTTCCAATCAAAGTTTTCAGGAAGAATTCTGTCCTCAGGACTATTATATCCCAGGAGAAAAAGAAAGCTATGGGCCATATCTGCCTGGTATCCGATGTTCGGACGGTTCACAGCTTCAAGTGTTTCAACCACGTGACGCCAGCTGTGCATTCCACCCCAGCAGATCTCACCTTCAATCGCAAGCTTCTCATCAAAATCAGCTGCAACATCACATGCTTCTGCAAATGTTGCTGCAATCTTCTTTGTATTGTTGACCGGATCTTTCGACCAACTACCGGGGTCACACGAAGAATCCATCCGGATCACACCGTAATGACGAACGCCAAAATCCCTCAGCAATTTTCCAATTCTGCAGCTCTTCTTTATCTGGGTTACAAACTGTTTGCGCTCTGTATCCGATCCCATGGCCGAGCCACCACCAGTGCCGCCCCATACAGGAGCAACAAGACTTCCTATATTCAAGTTCCGACCGGCAACCTGTTCAGCTAATCTTTTGATATCATCGTCACTGCTATCGATATCTGTATGTGGCAGTGAAAGAAAAATATCGATGCCGTCGAACTTAACGCCATCTACTTCTGCGGCAGCGGTCATTTCAATCATCTGATCCTGTGAAATCACCGGTTCAGAGCCTTCGCCTTTACCAACGATACCGGGCCAGGCAGCATTGTGAATTTTTGGGAAATGATTCATATGAAGAAGTTTATAGTTTTTAGTTTACAGTTGAAAGGGAGTTCATAGTTCTTAGTTCTTAGTTCTTAGTTCTTAGTTTAAACAGCCGGTTGTTCGTTGTTCGTTGTTCGTTGTTCGTTGTTCGTTGTTCGTTGAACAGCCAGTTTTCAATTCTATGTTCCCATAAGTTGTCGGTTGTCAGATCAGTCGCAATCAGTTTTTTCATTAGCAATTAGTCTCATTGCAATTTTTATCTTGCGTTGCCATAAACCTCTATTACCTATTACCTATTACCTATTACCTATTACCTATTACCTGGCTGTTCCCTTCGTCCACCGCCATTCGGCCTTTGGCCTTACTCATCCACTTCCATATCCGGATTATCCGGACCGAAATGTTTCAACATTACGATCGGATCGGTTTTGGAATGATTTGTTATCACCACGCCATCCTTCGCAGCTTTTTCTGATACAAAATATTCATCGTGCGTAAGCTGACCGTAACGTATAAGCGCCGGCGTTTCGATATCCCAGACACCCATTTTTCCATGCCCCTGCATCATGATCATTCCATATGCAGCATTGTCCTTGATCGTCACAGTTTGTCCAGGATGTACTGTGAGTTCCTTGGCACCATAGTCGTGCGATTTGTAACAGATCCAGAGTTCACGATAACCTTCTGCATCAGTTTCAGCAAAAGGTCTTACCGGTTTTGGCTCCATAAAACGATCATGCAACAGGTTAGGATCAGTATTTAGCTCCCAATCGAGTACATCAAGCAATGCCTGGTAATCACCAATACTTTCTTTCGGAGTTCCGTTCCATAAAAGTTCTTCAGGAATGACAGCATTGTTCACCAATGATTGATACATCGCAAATACATCCGACGCTTTCTGTGGCTCATAAGTACACAAACTGCCTGGCGCATGCAACAATCCCGGAGGTACATCCCAACCTGTTCCAGGCTGCAACCTTGCAGCCTGGGAGTAATTAGTGATCTTATTATCCCCCTTAGTAAAATTTTTTAGACACTCAAGAATCTGATCCTTAGTTGTGCCTGGGGTTATCCCAAAGAAAGTATATGGGAAATCACCGCCATGATTATTTACCTGCGGAGGAAAATAATAAGCTTCCGGTTTTCCAAGCTGACCAATCAATGCTGCTTTTTCATCATTGTGATGAACGTGATGCGGAAGTGGTCCGAGGTTATCGAAAAATTTAGAATACATCGGCCACAAGCCATATTTTTTCCAGAGACGATCACCGATAAGGTCGCCCTTTAATTCACCAACTGCATCTCTGAGCAAAACTCTTTTGACTTTTCCACCATCGTTGAATACGATCTGGCTCAAACCTTCATTCTCTCCGGTCAGCGGACCATTTTTCGCAGGCGTTGTGGATGAAAACCACCTTTCGTCTATACCACCCCGTACTCCCCCCAAAACATAGTAGTCATCGGGATGAAGTTTTATCCTGCGACCTGGTACGCAAAATGATCTTGGTACCCAGTTAGGCGCAAGTCGTACAATTCCTTTTCCCTGTTCTAATGCGCCTGATGCTGATTTAGCGTATTCCATATAAACAAATTCAGTTTATCGTTGATTAATTAAATGAGTTCCTGAAATCATTAAGTTTATCCTGATCATGAATCAATTCAAATTCCATTTCATATTCTCTTGATTCACTCGGTGTAAGAAAGATCAATTTATTTGTAGCTCTCGCTTCTTTCTGACCAATAGGAAAATTGGTCGCAGGCTCAAGTCCTGTAACATATTCACCATATCCCCAGTGTTGCCAATTGGTCAGACAGGGCATCTGTGATTTTTTATACCTCACTGCGAACGCAACTCCAATTTTCTGATTGAAAATTCCGCAGGTAACAATTCCATCAGCATCGGTACCAGCATCAATATAACAGGCAGCCTCACCCGAACCTGCATGCTCACTCAATGGAGGCTGGCACTGGTGGAATGAAAATTCGTTGTTGAAAATTTTTTCTGATACTGTTTCTCTTGCTTTCCATGATCCTTTCCATAATATCTCAGCGCCTTCATCCACCAGGGGCCATCCGAAGTTGAGATGATATAACAACATATGTGGAGCGTCCTGGTTTCCGGCATTGACAACTTCATCATGAATCCGTACTACAGGACTACCAAGTTCACCGGAAATCGTACGGCGCATTTCCAGTTTATGTCCGAGCGCGGAACTTTCTTTTATAATACCGCAAATTTTCATTTGCATATTTCCTCTCAGCAGGTCAGGTTGTACAATGGAAGTTATTTCAGCCGGAGTATTGCTGAACGGACCGTGAAGCCCGCGTTCACCAAATTCATCGGAATCAGGAACACCGGCATGTGATATTCCACAGGTAGTCATCAATCCACCTGCAAAACTTCTGAGCCAGGTGATACCATGATCGGAAAAAGGTTCAGGTGCCGTTATTCCAGCGTGACTAATCCATGCGAGACTATGTGCATTAAAGAAAGCGTCGACTATATCCAATCCACGATCGGGAACAACTTTAAATCTGAATCCTGTGCCGGTGTCAAACCATGCGATCCTGGTGTTACGACCGGGACCGTTATCGAGAACGGACGTTTCTATTCCACCCAACTGCGTTACATGCGCAACCCTGCCTTTCCATGCAAAGTTTTTTTCTGTTCCGGATGATAGCGCCATTTTTTTCCTGCTGCTATTTCGATGCGGTGGTCACTTTTGCTTTATAGATGGCATTGTCCTTATTTCCCCCTGCTCTCAGATAAGCTATCAGGTCTTTCAACTCATCAGGGTTCAAACCATTGATCATTCCAGGTAACATGATCGATACCGGCGAATTTTTTACATTGCTTACATCTGTCTTCGGTATCTTTTTCAGTGCTGATGGATCGAATGGATTCTGAGAAATGACATAATCATTATCCGTCTCACTCATTTGCCTTCCCATTACTGTGTTTCCAGATGTTAAAGTATACACTTTTGCTGTATACTGATCAGATATCGTTTTGTTCGGATCAATGATCGCTTCAAGCATATCTTTCGCAGAAAAGCGCGTACCCAGCTGCGTTAGATCCGGACCAACCGCACCTCCTTCACCATTCATACCATGACAGGAACTGCAGAGCGTCGCCGTAAATAAGTTCCTGCCTCTGTCATAATCACGCGTACCGGAATCTGCTTCTACTATGGGCAAGGCTTCTTCGACGGTCCATCTGCGACCGGGGCCTTTTGGTCTTTCTGCACCCGCCACGGCAAGCAATCTACCTTGCGGACTCACCAGCGCACTGCCGGAAAGGGTATCCATCGCATGGAAATCAGCTTTTGAAACATGTGCGAGCGCCATCTTTCTTGCTTTGTCAATAAATCCGATATAACTGTTTCCACCCTTATACCCGAAAGCCCCGTAAAACCATTTGAAATACTTTTCCTGTGCAGGGGCTGTCCAACCGGTTTTAGCTTCGCTCAATACAACGGCGTAATATATCTGTTGCGCTGGCGGAGTTTTAGACAGTGTAGAAGCGATATCCATTCCATACTGGAGGTTACGCATAATGAGGTCAGAAGAATTGGAAACCGTTTCTGTTCCTGTGGTATCATCAACCGCTTTCTCCATCAATGCCATTGTTTTTGAAACAGCATCAGGTGCATCGAGATACACCAGTATTTTACTGAAAGATCGGTTAAGCAGATTTGTCGGAGCCGGATAGTGTGCATCCAGTTTGGCGATGAGATCTGTTTTCTGCGCACCATCAGGTTTTCCCATCCGTGTAATTGCCAGCTCAACTGCTCTCAGGTAATCGTTTTTAAATTCCTCAGTTAGCGCAGCATAATCGATGCTCAACAATGCTTTATACAAATCATTTTTCACTGCCGGAGTTGCTGTACGCGCAAGTGCAACTGAAGCGTAGATCAGCTTAACAGGATCTTTTTCCTGCAATGCCTTTGTCTGCCAGCTGGTCAAAGGCTGATGTTCTACAGCAATACGTGCAGCATACCTGATAAAGCGATCAGGATTATTCAGATAATTCCACGCATAAGATACTGCACCGGTATCCTGTTTGGAATGGTACTGTTCAATATCATGACGCAGCTTACGGGCATCCGCACCTGCTGAATTAGCAGCGGGAGCCTGGGGTGTTGCTTCATCTTTACCAGTATAGTAAACACGATAAAGATCAGATTCAAGTCTTCTTCCACCAGTCAGGAAATACAACGCCCCATCAGGCCCGATTACACCATCAGTTAATGGAAGCGGTGAACCTGAAATAAATTCTTCTGCTTTTGCAGAATATGTGGCACCATTGGGAACAGGCTGAATTGCATAGATGATTCCAAAACTCCAGTCAAAAGCAAAAATAGATTTCCTGTATTTCTCGGGGAATTTTGCATTTCTTCCGCTTACCAGGTTTGTTGGCGATCCTTGTCCGATATTGATTACCGCAGGAAGATCATCTGCAAAAGTTGGAGGCCAACGGATACTGGCAGTACGCCATCCATATTCACTTCCGCTGGTTACATGGCAAATCCTCGTCGGTTGATACCATGGCATACCAAAATCCCATTCCATATCCGAATCGTAGGTGAACAATTCACCATCTTCATTAAATGCAAGGTCAAACGCATTTCTGTATCCAGCACTCACCAACGTCCAGTCTGTTCCTTCAGGATTTATTCTTGCAACCCAGCTGCCGGGTGCTGTGCGATCAACCGCGTGACCGTTCGGATCTACAATTTTTGGGAACAGATTATCTTCTTTCCAGGTTTTGGGAAGAAGATAAGAATTCATTTCCGGGAGATCTGTATAGTTTCCTGCAATTAAGTAAAGTGATTTTCCGTCGGGGGCGAGAATAATACTGTGCGGCCCATGCTCACCTTCGCCCTGCATGGCTTTAAGCAAATCAATTTTATCAAACTGGTCATCATTATCGGTATCGGTTAACCTGTACAAACCACTTCCCTTCTGAAAAGCGGAATCGCTGCGATGATTAACCATTACATACAAACTGTTGAATGCATACAGCAAACCCTGCGCATAACCCATCTGAACAGCTTTTACCAAAGAATCTGAAGCAGGGGTTCCTGATGACCTGATTGTAAGCTTTTCTATATCAGGTTTTACGGCTGCTGTATCGTTACTGATAGCAGGAATTTTTAACCTGTACAATGATCCGTACTGATCAGATACGATCATTCGTCCTTTATCGTCGAAGGTCATTGACACCCATGATCCCTTTTTATCTTCAGAGGGACTGTACAGATGTTGGGCGGTAAAACCCGGCGCAAGCTTCAGTTTATCGATTTTTGGATTTGAGCTCCTGACCTGCTCTTCATGCTTTTCGTTTTTACAACTGACAAGAACCATCAGTGAAGAAATTAATAATGCTACTATCAGGCGGGAAACTTTGGTACACGACCTCATTGCGTATTGGGTTTATAGCTAACAATCGGGTGCTTAAATTACTAAAGAAATCTTAAACACCTAAGAAGCGCATAAATTGCTGAATTCATTCCGGCTCTCCACCCTGTACTATCCTGCAATAGCCGCAAATCCCTGAATATTCCCACCTGTAATTGTAAAGTTTAAAGTGGGATTTTTAAAGTTCAAAGCAGAACAGCCGTTTTTACCATATTGCAGATCGTCTTTCGTTAAAAAAATGTGATAAGGCAGAAGATTTATATATTGATGCAACAGAAGAATATAATTGGTGGTCAACTTCAAAAATGACACGACAGATGGGAAAGTTGATAATGATGATGGCGGTTTTACTGCTTCTTTTCTCCTGCAGAAATAACAGGACCAGCGGAGTATCCGCGGTGAAGAGTTCAGGAATGCATTATGCCAAGTAGGTTTAACGTTCAACGTTGAACGTTGAACGTTAAACGTAAGCTCTTGCGGAGGTAAATTGTATCCGTGAACTTAACATCAAATTTTCAAATAGCTTTTGTGCAAAAGGTTCACCTCCATATTTTAAATGTTGGATGCTAAAGAGTGGACACGTCATTTTGGATAAGCCTTCTTACGTCAACCAAAACGAAGAAATCCTTCCACCGAATAGGCGTACGTTAAACGTTCTACCTTAAACGTTATACGTTAGAGATCCACTCCCGAAACCGGGGTGCCCTGTACTGGCTGATATGGACTTCCTCCTCCAGCCATTCCGGCTGCACCAGGTCCACAATAATCTTTCCGAATTCTACAACACGGAATAACCGGATAGCTTCGAAATGCAGAATAATATTCCTGTTGACGCGAAAAAAAACATTGCTTTCAACTGAAGTCTCGATATCAGTAAGACTTTGATCTATATGAAAGCGATTTCCGGAGAAATCGATTGCAATTACTTCTTTCTTTAATGAATAAAATACAGCAATCTGTTTCGCTCTTAATGGGATGAAAGTGTTGCCTTCCCTCGCGATCAGCGTTGTTCTTGGTGTGTTTGCAGAAATGTTGCGTGAAAGTGAATTCGTGTAGCCGTTAGTGTTTAGTTCACTACTGTCATTCTGGTTCATCTGAGTACTCATGTCCGAATAATTTTTCTGTTTTTTGAAAAATTCACTAGGCAGTTTTCTCAGATGGTGTACCCGGAAATAGTCACCGGTGCGATAGAAGAAAGGGGTTTCTTAGTTACTGGTACAACGATCAGATGATACAATTATTATCCTGTAATGAGTGGCCCGTTCTTTCTTTTACAAATAAACTGCACTTTAACCAGAGGCAAATACCGCTTGTGTAAATCGGAGTGAAAAATGCGTTAAAGGAATCTTAACAACTGCTTATTTCAGGTCGCAAAAAAAATAATTCGGGACTGGATTATGATGCTTGGGGATCGATTGTTTCCTGTACGATTTTTCTGGTAAAACCATCGATATAAAGCGGCTTGCTTTCACTTTTTATCCAGTATACCTTGGTAGTAAATTTTAAAATTATGAAACTACTATTCATCATCTCCCTGCTGCTCTCCGGAAGTTTTTCCGCAGATAACCTGTTCGTGCGCGACAAAGTGAAAATCAATTTCGACAAAACTTTCCCTAACGCAAATGATGTTGTTTGGGTTAAGCAGGACAACAACAATGTAAAGGCTGTACTTATCCAGGATGATATTAAAACGCATATCACTTATAACCCTGATGGTACAGTGAATCAATGCCTCCGTTATTATGCCTGTAAACATCTTCCCGCACACATTCGTGCAAGGGTGTATGAAAAATTCCCTGATTCAGAAATCATCGGCGTAACTGAAGCTTTCAGCGATAACGCATTGAACTATTACATTAATATTAAATCAAGCGCAAAAATTTACGAATTGCGTTCTGATCCATCAGGCGACATCGTGAAACTGAAAAGTTTTAAAGATGGTTCACTGGCCGGTGAGTAAAGACCAGATCCCTGCGAGTAAAACTACCAGCAAGAAAATGAAAGTAGATTCTAAAACCAACGATTGCCGTAGCCAAAATTAAAAAATGAACGCTAAATAAATGTTCAGGGTGTTAACCGTTGCCGGAGATTCATTCGCCCTGCAGACCCGGGCGAACAGAAGCCGGCAATTTTTTTGAAAATGATCTGACAAATTAAAAATGCTTCAACGAAACAAACTTCAGCTGCAAACAAACTTGCCTCCATCTTGCCTGTAGCTTTAGTTTAAATAAAAAAGACAGGACGAACCTGTCTTTTTTTTGTGACGTACCAAAAGGAAAAACCAACTCTTAATATGTGATACAGTCAACTATCTGAAATAACCCGTTTTATCTACATGGGATATTTTAATAATGATGTTTGCATTAAACGCATGGCCATCAAAAATAACCGCCCTTCTGAGTGATATCCTGGACTGACTGGCCTTCATTTACCCAGCCAAAAATCAGTTTCTCATTTTCTTTTATTTCTTCTGCCCTGATCAATACTTCATATGCGATGTTCCGCGGAACCACCAAAACGCCGTCGATATCACCGAGGATAACATCGCCCGGTTTTATGGTTACGCCTCCGATCGAAAGAGTAACCTCGTAATGGGTAATCAGGCATCTCCCAAGACTTCCATTTGAGATCCTGTATTTATAAAAAACAGGAAATCCGGCTTCGAGAATCTGGTGCGTATCCCGAATTCCACCATCAATACATGCTGCCTTTACTTTTTTTGCTTTTGCGGTTGCAGTCATTACCCCACCCCATAGCGTCGCCTGCGTGTCGCCTGTAGTATCCCAAATAACGAACGCGTCTTCCTTCATACTATCCAGCATCTTCACCCGATATTCCATCTCACCGGAGATCATAGCATTAGGCGAGCTTTTCACTGTGAATGCAAACCCGGCAACTGTCCGGTATTCCCTTAAAGGAATTATATGTCCTGGCAATGCCTGATTGAGTAAACAAAACTCCCGCAGCACATCGTTTACAGCACCTGTATACAATTGTTCAAATCGCGTTAGCAATTCTTTTTCTGAAACCGGAAATTTTTCATTTGACACTCCTTCTCGCAATTCAATTAACTGCTCAAGATTCATCATACCCACCTCTTTCTTGTATTGATCGACGCTCATAGACTTATATTTTAAAAATTACAGGTTATCATTTTGCGAAAAGCATCTGACCTTTTTTACCGGTATCAATGCTATATAATTTTCCTTCTCCTGCTTCCGTTACTACCAATCCCAGGTCACCCCTGGTATCAAAAGCACAATTTGTTGGATTAAGAGACGGGAGATGAATATGTCTGAATACGTTTCCATCTATGTCGGCAACTCTCACGGAACCTGTTCCATAAACAGCCACATATAAATTTCCTTCTTCATCAAAAGCCATCCCATCGGGCCCGCCAGGGCCCTCAGGACCACCAATAGTACACCATGGCTCTTCTTCTGACCAAAAGCCACTCTCATCGTCCCAACGACCTTTCCATAAGCGATGCTTATAGGTTTCAGCCATTATCAGATATTTTCCGTTTGCTGTAAATGCAATTCCATTCGGAAAATATTTACCTGTTGTTATTTTTTTAACGGTACCGTCTTTCATCAACACACATGCATAACCGCCTGGCTCCTTCCGTGATTCCCCCGGACAGGTGAAAACCAGGTTGCCGGCTTTGTCAAATACGAGATCATTGGGTTTATTCAGTGGCTCACCTTTCACCTGGTTTATCAAAACAGAAACCTCTTTTGTTATCGGATTAAACATCCTGACTTCACCAAAAAATGAATCGCAATACAGGATCATTCCCGACGCATCTATGGCAATTCCATTAGGCGCTCCACCTACATGGAATCTTTCTATTTTTCCCTGACGAAAGTTGACAAGGCTTTCTCCTTTCATCTCTACCAGCCACAAACTGCCGTCTGGAGCAAAAGCGGGACCTTCGGGAAATTTCAAGTCTTCAGCAAGTATCCTGATTTCCGGAATGGAAATATTTTTCATTGCCACTGTCTCCATCTGTTTCAGGCTTTGGGTAAGGGGAAATCATTATGCAGTTTTTTTATCTCCGCCGCAGTCAGCGCGCGGTCAAATACCGCCAGGCCGCTGATCTGTCCCACA
This sequence comes from Pollutibacter soli, assembly GCA_029269725.1. Classification (GTDB taxonomy): domain Bacteria; phylum Bacteroidota; class Bacteroidia; order Chitinophagales; family Chitinophagaceae; genus Pollutibacter; species Pollutibacter soli. The sequence goes on from JARJHS010000003.1 coordinate 474,142, forward strand.
AAATCATTGCCCATTTCAGAAGAGCGATGAACCGCTGCCACAGTAAAATCGGAGCCATCTTTTCCACCATCAAAAATTCCGTCATCATACCTATATGGGTTACGTCCTGCACGCTCATCAAACTCGCCATTGTAATATGACTTTATCAGGTGACCATCATAAGTGAACGCGGCAAACGTCCACTCGTTATACCCCACTTTTTTTTCCCCTATTGATACATCCATGCACCAGCGTTCGCCAGGGGTTGGCCCACCTACGCCTGAAATATGGCCACATACCTGGTCACCACTCTCATACAATTGTATATCCAGAAACAGACAATACTGGCGTTTCTTATCTGTTTCGTTCCACATACCTGCCACTGCTTCGCATTGCGAAAACGATTTCTTTTTTCTTTTCAACCAGGCCAGCACAGTCACTCCAGCATTCTGTCCATGAATATCTAACGCTCCGCATTTCTCACGCGGGATGAAAAGATATTCACCCTCCCTGATTTCGACTGAACTATTCCCGATCACACCACCTTCTACTATTTCCGGATTACCTTTTCCTTTTTCCAACTCATATACATATGTACCTCTGGAAGTAAAGGGATGTGCCCTGTTGAAATCCCAGCAACAAACCAACCCAGGGATGCTGAGAATGTTTGAAATGTCTTTATCCAGTTTATTATGCATTATCACGCTTCTTAAAAATTTATACACTGCTTACCTGGTCTTTTCTAAAAAAGAAAATAACACCGAGAAATATAAATACACTCCCGAGAAAATAGCTCACCCATAACCAGGATAACACTGCAGAAAGTCCCGTCGTTGGCTTTAATAACCCTAAAAAATAGGGTGAAAAAGCACCGACAAGAAAAGCACACATCAGCATTAATCCTGCAGCAGAAGATCTGATCGCTGGTTTAACCACTTCGAAAAGGGATGCAAAAATGTTGGAGTCGTAGGCGCCACGAAAAATTCCAAAAAGAAACAATGCGATATATGTTCCCGACGAGGTTGATGCTGCTCCCATCCAGTAAATAAATGGAGCACCGCATAACAACGCCACAGCCTGCAATACGAGACGGTTGCGTGGATTTATTTTTGATAGTCTGTCAGCGAGGGCACCACCGATAATAACACCGATAAAGGCGCCGAGATGATGATAGAACATGGAAGAAAATCCGGCATCGGTAAGGGAAAGTTTAAATTTATCTACAAGCAAGGATGGCATCCAGGTAAGGTAACCTACATTTACAAAAACCATACATGCAAATGCTGCTGTAAGTAAAATGATTGTTGGCTTTTTACCAACAACTTTTGCCGTACTCATTATGCTTACCTTTTGCACATCCTGTGCGGGCGCATCTTTTCTAAGTCTGAAAAAAATAATTATAGCAATCAGGATGCCCGCGCCACCAAAAAGATAAAATGCATTCCGCCAGCCATATTGCTGACCAATATATCCGGCAATAAGTCCGCTTAAAATAATTCCGAAATAAACTGCAGTCTGATGTATTGCCAATGCAGAAGAGCGTCCTTTTTTATGCTCTTCGCTGATCAACGCATTTGCTGCCGGAGCATAAAAAGCTTCTCCTCCACCTGTAGCAATTCCCCGCAACAAAATAAACTGAACGACAGTACTGCTGATGCCGGTAGCCAAAGTTGCAACACTCCAGAATAAAAGACTGGAACCGATGATCGATTTGCGACTCCAGCGATCTCCAATAAATCCGGCAACGGGAACAAGCAGTCCGTAAGTCCAAACCAATGAGGAAGCGATTAATCCCAACTCACTATCTGAAAGACCCAGGTCGTTTTTTATCAATGGCAGCACAACGCTGAAGATCTGCCTGTCAGCCTGGTTCAGAAAAAATGCAATCCACAACAGCACCAGCATTTCCCATTTGTAAAATCTGGAAACAGACGCGGCCTGCGCAGTTTCAGTCAGTGGGCGATATGTTTCCGGTATTCCCGACATGGGCACTTATTTAACTGATACTTTTACGGGTGAAGCATTCCACGCACTCAGTTCCAGTTTTGCATTATCCTTTTTGTCCCGCCATAATACATGCACAGTGATTTGTTTTGTTTCACCAGGTTGCAACCATATGAAATTATCCGAAGCATAAAATGCACGCTTTACACCGGTGACATCAACCTTCGTCATAAAAGCAGGAACAGGACCCGTATTTTTTATACTCACTACCAGATCAGATTCTGTTGATGAAAGTTCTTTCTGTGAAAGCAGCGTTACTGAAAGTTTAGTTTTCGTGGCTGCTGAAACCGGTTTCAGCCAGGGGCCTTTATCCAATGTTATCCAGGCAATTGGTTTGTTTATATACTCCTCGTAAAATGTTTTGTCTTCCATTTTACTCAAAGACCTTGGAAAATAAACAGAACGGGAGAAAACGGTTCCATCTTCAGCTTTCAGTTCAGCCACAATAAATATAAACCGGTCACGGTAATCTGAGGGGATCGTGAAACTGCCGGAGGCAATTTCAGTAACAGCTGTTTCGGCCGGAACAATTGCCGTGCTTTCCTTCTCCGCCAGTTTTTTAAACCGGTCGTCATATACGGTTATAGATGCCCGATAGTTAGCCCCTTTTGGTGAAACTGCGTTTGTGACCTTAAGGTTCAGATCCATTTTTTCACCGGGAGCCCAGAGAAGTCTTGGTATGTCAAGTGCGATATGTGTAGGTTCGTATGTCCTTTTCAGAAAATAATACGGCGCTCCTGCATGCCCGAACCAATCCATCATCTGGATGGCAATCACCGGCCAGTGCCGCTTGAATACCCAGGGCATCAAACCGGTTGTAACCGGGTAATTGCCCTGCATTTTTTCGGACAGGATCTGGTAAAATTCGCCGGCGCCGATTTGTGATGCTTCTGTAACGGATTCTATTGTCGGGTCATGCATATCGCTGATATGCGATGCACGACTCAGCATACGAGGTACGCGGCCCGGGCCGTATTCGGTAAAATGATGAATGAATTCGGGATGTGAACGTGCAAAACCGGTATCCCACATTCTTCCCAGTTCTTTGAATTCCTTGCTATCAACTGTTTCATAAAACAAGCCTGCTTCAGGCATACTATGCATCCCGGTTTCAGAAACCCAGGCTTCTTTTCCATAGCTTCGGTTATACCATACCGGATCCATATCCGGATACACGTGAATGCTTCCGCCATCGGGCGTTGTACGCACAAAAAAACGCGAGGGATCAAAAGTTCTCAGGTTTCTTTCCAGGATGCCAATCGACATTGCGTTTCCGTAGGAATACGGATTGAACTCATTGCCTCCACACCAGATCACCAGGGAGGGATGATTGCGTAACCTGAAAATATTCTGTACTACCTGTGCTTCCCATATATCCTGTGGGTACTCAGGTGTATCCTGGTTACCGATAGGAAAATCCTGCCACACCATAATTCCCATCTCATTACACAACTCAAATAGAGTATTGGTCTCCAGCAGACCTCCCCCCCAGATGCGTATCAGTTGAACACCCATTTCCTTTGCAGCACTTAAAGTCCAGCGATAACGTTCACGTGAGGTTTCGAGAAGAATATCCTGTGGGGTGAAATTCATTCCCTTAACAAATATCTTCCGGCCATTGATCACGAATTGCCAGTTTTCAAAATTGTCCTCTGTCCGTGGACCAGTACTCACTACCCTTTCAATTGTGCGGATTCCGTATTCAAATTCATTTTTGTCAATTACGCGACCATCTTTTTTCAATGAGAGCCGTATTTTGTATAGATTCGGTTTCCCGAGACCGTTAGGGTACCATAGTTTCGGATCCGGAATAGTAATATCTTCTTCCATCCAGTTTCGTCCCTCATATACTTTCAGCGGAAACTCTTTCTGATATTTGGGAGAACTATTTTCAACCAATTCAACAAGAACCGAAATCGTACCATCCACAGGTTTGAATTTCACACCGTATTCATTCGGATGGCGGATCTGAGCGTTAGACCAGGGATGCAATCGTTGCTGCAATGAATGTTCATTTGCCAGTACTTCAGCTGAGAGATGAAGTATTGCTTCTCTGGTGCCGATGCTTTTTGTAACCAGGTAAGGTCGCTCCAGCTGAATTTTCGGAGCGATTTCCAATCTTGCTCCCTGCCACATGCCCAACGAGAAAAATGCTTCGCCACCTGAACCGCCGGAAATGACCCACGGCTTTATGATTCTTCCGCTGGCTCTTGGATTATAACCTTTTCTTTTATTCAGATCTATTTCGCCGGTACGGGTCCTCGGTAAATTCTGATCCTGATAGTCCGGTCGATTGTTCCAGTTCCCTGCCATCAGTTCAACAACGATCCTGTTTTCTTTACCGGGTTGAATAAAGCGACTTACTTCGATATTCGGTCCGCCAAACATACCTTCGTGCACCCCGAGAAGGGAATCGTTGAGCCATACCCGTGAGAAATAATCAATTCCGTCGAAACAGAGAAAAACATACTGCTCCTTTGCAGATTCCGGTACAATAAAGGCACGTGAATAGTACCACACTTTTGCATCTGTCCACCTGTATTGTTCTGAATTTAAATGATAATATGGGTGCGGAAGTTTACCAGCCTTATTCAACGACCAATGTATGGAGTTCGGAACGGTGGTGATGAAAGGATCTTTTCGCTGTGATAGATCTTTCAACCCGGTTATCTGCGAATCCAGGTATGAAAGCTCCCATTCTCCGGAAAGATCCAGATGCTGACCAGTGGCACGGGGTGTAATATACCAGGGTTGCCAAAGTTGTTTGACTTGTTGCTGACCGAAACCTGCAAATGCATAACAGGTCAGCAGCGCTGAAAATAGAATTTTTCTGTACATCAATTTGTTTTTAAACAGGCCCTGATTATCTATCGGTTGCCGGCATTAACATTGATTCGTTGTAATGTTCCGAACTGATATTTCCATTAAATCAGGATGTATATTTTTTTGACTTTTCGTAGCCATGTTTCAGCAACCATCCCCCGTCAATTGTAATTGTTGATCCCGTCATATAAGTTGCAGAAGCAATAAGGTTTGTTATCAAAACCGCAATCTCTTCCGGCTGTCCCAGTCTGTGCATCGGAATATTCTCATTGACCAGCGCCAGTTTCTCCTCATCACGCCATACGTCTTCATTCATCGTCGTTTGAATTGCACCGATAGCCAGCGTATTCACTTTTATATTGTGTGGTGCAAGCTCCAGCGCAACGCCTTTCATTAAGGTTTCAAGCGCTCCTTTACTTGCTCCGTACACGCTCTGTCCTATACCCGGCTGTATAGCGTTGATAGATGTAATTGTATAAATGTTTCCCTGGATATTGTCCGCCACCATCATTCCTGCAATGGTTTGCGTGATAAAAAAAGTTCCTCTGAAATTGACATTCATGAAATGATCGACATCCGATGCGGTGAAATCAAGAAAATGTTTTTTGTATGAAACACCCGAATTGTTTACCAGGATATCGATCTTACCGAAAGCCTGCCACGCAGTTTTTGCAATCGTCATTGCACCTTCAGCTGTACCAATGGATCCCTGGATTAGTTGAACCTTTACATCCGATTTAATTATTTCAGTTGCTGTTTCCTTTGCAGCATCTTCATCTTCCAGGTAATGAAGAATGATATCAGCGCCTTCTTTTGCCAGTTGCAATGCAATGGCTTTTCCAATTCCTCCGGAAGCTCCCGTCACCAGAGCCTTTTTTTTTGAAAGCCTCATTCTTATTTATTTTTAAATACCACCTACAATAGGGTACCATTCCGGCCTGCGTGGATCCTGATGAAATCTCGCGTAGTAATCACCCTTTTCTTCATAGTATTTTTCGTAGAATTTCATTTTATCCTCATCAAGCGTAACACCCAATCCCGCACCTGAAGGCACTTTGATACAACCGTTTTTGTACTGCATCAACCCGCCTTCGATAATATCATCTGTCAGGTAATGATAATGCGCGTCGCCTGCAAATGTCATCGTCGGAATAGTAGACGCTGTGTGTAACATAGCAGCGAGTTCAATTCCAAACTCTGCACCACTATGCATAGCAATACCGAGGTTGAATGTGTTGCAGATCGCAGCGAGATCCTTCACGCCTTTAGGACCTTCCCAGTAATGAATATCTGTTAAAACAATATCAACAGCGCCCATGCGTATCGCAGGTGCCAGGTCATCAAACCTTGCCGGATACATATTGGTAGCAACAGGAATTCTCACCTGCGACCGCACTGCAGCATTACCCTGCAAACCCCAGGAAGGATCCTCAAAATATTCCAGGTTCAGATCTTCCAGGCGCCTACCAATCTGTACTGCTGTAGGAACAGACCATACGCCGTTGGGATCAATTCTCAATCCGAATTCGTCTCCGAGTCGCTTTCTGCACAGTTCAAGAACACGCGCTTCTTCCGATGGTTTTTCAACGCCGGCTTTCAGCTTCATAGCATTTACACCAAGTGTTTCATGCAGCTCAACACAATAGTCGGCAAGATCTTCGGCAGAGGCATCATCACCTCCGCCCGGCCGATCATATCGCCAGAACAAATAGCCAATCATCGGCATTTCCTGCCTTACGCTTCCACCCAACAAATCGCTCAAAGGCCGGTTAAGCATCTTACCCTGGATATCCAGGCATGCCATTTCTATTGCAGCGTAAAGCCTAGCATTAGAGAGATAATAAATACTGCGTAATACTTTTAATTTAATTGTTTCAAGATGAAACGGATCAAGCCCGATGATGCGCGGTTTCAATTTCTGCAAAGCACCACGCTGATCACCTCCGCCGACTTCTCCCAAACCAATGATTCCTTCATCAGTAACAAGCTCAAGTATCGTCCTTAAAAAATAACCAGGATGAACGCCGGTGTTGTGGCGCAATTGTGCATTCAGTGGAATTGCTACACAACGTGTTTTCAGATCAACAATTTTCATATTTTGTTTCTATAAGATGGTGGCTGAATGCTTACCATCTTTATTGAAAATAATTTTTTGTTTTGTAATTTTCTTACCCTGCTTAACGGTAACCTCATAAGAGCCGAAAAAACCCTTAAAACTGAAGTTATCCCCTGTATTCAGTTTCGCTTTGATATTCGTTTTCCATTCCACGTTGATCAGCTTTTTCAATTCATCATACGCTGGCTTTGGAGAAAAATCGTTGTTTACAAAACCTCCGTTCCATTTGTCTTCACCCTTTACTGCGGTACCATCTACTACATTCCACCAGATGATTGCTTCGACGGCAGGATGACTGAACCATAACCTGTAAAAATTGCGTGTCAGCTTTGCCTGGTTTTGCTGACCTGTCGCGTTGTTAGGCAAACTTGGAATCGTGATTTCAGAAATATGAAGAGGTTTGTTGTATCTACCGTACAGATCCAGAACAGCGAACATTTGCTTTGGCTGCATAGCCTTCCCTGCAAGCACATCATAGTGAAGTTGCTCATTAAAAAAATGAAACTGTAAACCGATCGCATCAATCTTTGCTCCACGAAGAAACAGATTGCGGATAAGCATATTGTAAGGACTGTATTCATGCACGTTACCCTGCCAGACTGAAGTGACTTCATTGATCATCAGCTTTGTTGATGCGGGAAATACCTTTGCAGCCTCAACAAATGAACTGTATACGTAGTCCTCAGGCATAATGACCTGGGGAAAATGATGTAGTGATTCATTCACCACGTCCCATGTCTGTATAGCAGAATTCCCGTAATGCTTTGCGATGATATCGATGCGGTTTTTTATTGCAGCCTGAATCTGCAATGTATCTTTTGACAGCCAGTCCGGCACTGAATGTGTTGGATTGTTCCACACAAGGGTATGCCCCTTGGGAGTGATGTTGTATTTTCTACAGAACCCGAGAACTACATCCGGCGGTGGTCTGCGATAAATCGGTTCACTTGTTGAATCAAAACGTAGTTTTCCAGGTTGGGGCTCCAAAGTCTTCCAGTAAAACGGTACCGTAGCAAGGTTGAATACCGATGCAAATATTTTTTCATACTCCAGGTTTTTTTCTTTGGTATCGAATCCCTGCACCATAAATCCATTCGCGCCAAAAAAAAACTCGTTGTCCAACTGGTGAATTTCAATTTCAGTTGTTCCCTTGTATTGCGGGAACTGAATTGAAAAATCAGCCATACGATTGTTTTCAATACCCTTACGAATACGCTGTTCAACGTCAGGATCATTCCATAGTGAATCCAGTGCCGTCTGCGAATGAAGAGATACTGATAAAAAAAGACAAAGAATTCCGGAAAGAAATTTTTGCATATACTTTATTGCCTTGGTTTGTAGTTGCAGAAGATGTCGTTATTAATATCCCGGATTCTGGTCAGCCACGGGATCAAGTGCTTTATTGTAATTCATTTCTGAAACCGGAATCGGCCACAGATAAAATTTATCAGCGATGGTTTTACCTTTAACTGCCTGAATGATTTCTGCTGCTTTCCCGGTTCGTTTCAATTCCAGCCATCTTTTTCCTTCGTATTGAAATTCGTACCCACGTTCTTTTATGATCAGATCGATAAAAGTCGTTGCATTATAATCTGCGATGTTGAAATCAACATCGGAAGGAACAGTTGGCAATTTGCCATACGCCCTGCGATGCACTTTATTCAGCGCTTCCATTGCTTCAGGTGTCGGTCCATTCGCTGCACGACTTGCAGCCTCTGCATAAATCAGCAACAGATCAGCATAACGGTACCAGGGCTGATCGTTTCCGGCTCCGAGGTTTCCTGAAGCGGTGGGGTCAATAAATTTTTTGTTCAGGATAGAATTCGAACCTAAACCAATATTCCAGGAATACCAGAGCCCTTTTCTCAAATCCGCATCACTCTGTCCTGCATAAACCGCATTTGTTTTATCACTGTATTGGGCGAAAAATCCACCAGCGCCATGAAATCCGGTTCCAGGATGATTGGTGAACATGGGATAATAATTTCCGAAACCTGCCTGTCTTGCACATTTCACATAAAATATTTCTTCAGTCGTGCGCACAACGTCCGGGCCGAAAATTTTCTGCCAGTCGTCAACAGTCGTTACAGGTACAAGCGAGTATTTATTCGAAAGGATAACCTCATTAGCTTTGTCACGTGCCTCACTGTTTTTTCCTAGTTGCAGATACACGTGAGCCAGTAAAGTTTTTGCAGCCCATTTGGAAGGCCTGCCACCCTGCGTCGGATTTTCAGGTAATTTATTTTCTGCATCCAGCAAATCGGCCTGGATCAATGCATAAACTTCATCTGCTGTACTGCGTTTGAGATCGCGCTCTGTCATATTCGCTTCTGTCCGAATGGGTACGCCACTCCAGTTTCTTACGAGGAAAAAATAATCAAAAGCTCTCAGGAATTTTGCTTCTCCAACAAAACGATCGATATCTGCCTGGGAAATAGAACTGCCGTTTGGCGCATTCGCGATTACGAGATTGGCGTTACGAATACTGAGGTACAACATACCCCACATAGATTGGGTACGTGTAATGTTTGTAGGATCAAGCCCGGCAAAATCATTCAATATGGCATAACTCCCGCGGCCAAACCCGTAATCAACATAGCTCTCTACCTGGGCAAGGAAAAGCGCGAGCCCTTCTCCCGTCTGGATATAAGGCACATAAATAGCGTTCACCGCAGCTTCCACTTCAGCAGCGGTATTGTAAAATGTTTCGACTGCGAGCGACTTCGGCTTTTCTTCCAGTTCTTTACTGCACGATGTAAACATCAGCAGTGTAAAAACCATCATCATTTTAATTGCAGCAGTAACCGAAGTGCGATAGCTGCCGATTATATTCTGATTTTTCATTTCTATTTTTTTCAATGGCAAAAAATGTATTATTCAATTGATTAAAATCCTGCCCTGATTCCGAATGTTACCATTTTGGAAGGAGGATAACTGTAGTAGTCAAATCCCTGTGAAGTGGAATTTGCTCCACCATTGGAATTCACTTCAGGATCCCACCAGGAGTATTTGGTGATCGTGATCAGGTTCTGACCACTCACATATACCTGAAGATTTCTGATCCAGCTCTCGGCAGATTTACCAAAACGGAAATTATATGCCAGCTGTACGTTTCTCAAACGCAGATAAGATCCATCTTCTATCCAACGGGTAGAAACATTCGAAGCTGCAGTACGACTGATGATGGGATATTTTGCATTGGTATTGGTAGGTGTCCAGTGGTTCAGGAATACATCCTTCGGCATATTCAATCCAAATCCATAATCGATCGTATTGTTGATAGAACTCACGTTGAAAAGGTCGTTGCCCTGAGAACCCTGGATAAAGAAATTGAAATCAAAATTTTTATATGACATAAATGAATTGAAACCATAAATAAAATCAGGATTCGGATCGCCGATATAGGTTTTATCATTGGCGTTGAATGCGCCATCTTTATTGATATCAACGTATTTAATTTTACCGGCATCATTATATCCGTCTTCCACATAACCCCAGAATTGTCCCACGGGGCGGCCTACCCGAAGAATATTGGCATTGTCGTTGACCGCTGTCACACCTACGAAACCGCCGAGGATATCCTCATTATTATACAGTTTCACTACTTTGTTTCTGTTGAAACTGATATTGGCATTTACATCCCACCGGAATTCCCCCTGGAAAATGCCTGCCCCTACAGTTAATTCAACTCCTTTGTTTTGTATCTCACCAACATTCTGCACCGTGCTGGTAAATCCAAGTGAGGAAGGCAGCGCTACTGTATTCAGCAGATCGCGGGTATTCTTCACATAGTAGTCTGCTGCCAATGTTAACCGGTTTTTGAAAAACGCGATGTCGATCCCAATATCTCGTTGCTCTGTGGTTTCCCATCTCAGGTTTCCCGGAAGGACTGTACCTGGCGCATATGAAGTAAACAAAGCGGCATCAAATGTTGCTTTATTTGCAAACAACTGGTTGAGCGTTGCATACGGATTGATGGCTTCACTACCGGTCAGGCCCCAGCCTACACGCAGCTTCATATCAGAAATCACTTCAACATTTTTCATGAATTTCTCATTGGAAATTCTCCAGGCCAACGCACCGGAGGGGAAATAACCCCATTTGTTTCCGGCACTGTATTTCGAAGAACCATCTGCTCTGAAACTTATAGTGGCGATGTATTTATCATCCAGGATATAATTGGCCCTTCCCAGCCAGGACATGATGACAGATTTGGTATACGATGAACCCGGCAGGCCTGGTGTTGCTGCAGGAGCAAGGTCATAGGTCTGGGTGTTATCACTGATAAAACCTGTTCCGCCCGCACTCAATGACGTATTAAGAAAATTCTGGTAGGTGAAACCAGCCACAGCAGAAACGTTATGCCTGCTGCCAAAAAGTTTATTATAGCTGATGGTATTTTCACTCAGGAGACTAGTTGACCGTACTGTGCTTACGTTTGCAACACCTTGTGAGTTGATGTACTTTTTTGTAGTGTACTGATCGGTACGGTCATCGGCATTTTCAATACCACCCAGGAACTTAATTGTTATTTCAGGGATCGGTCTGTAAGATAAAGACGCATTTGCAAGAACACGGTTGGCACGCACTTCATCCGTTTGCTCATTGATAAAATTCAACGGATTGGTCATTACATTGGAGATAAACGGGTAAGCTGTCGCAAGAACGCGGTAGGTTCCGTCATCATTATATGGTGTCAATGTCGGTGGTGCAGAAATAGCAGCTGAAATCATCGAAGCACCACGGTTACCACCTCCGTTATTTTTCCGGTCGGTATTGATCCTGCTCAATACACTGGAGACGTTGAAGCTGAATTTTTTGCTGATCTCATGATTGAGATTAACGCGAAGAGAATAACGATCATAATTGCTTCCCTTAATAATTCCCTCCTGTCCGAAATATCCACCTGATACGGAGAAATTAGTTTTTTCATTGCCGCCGCTTACAGTAGCAGACAATGTTTTCATTGGAGCATTCTGAAATACAAGATCCTGCCAGTCGTAGCTTTTGTTGGCAAATTCAGCGATCTGCGCTTCTGTAAAATAAGGAGCTATATTATCATTTGTTGCCTGCAGATTGTAAAACTGCGCGTATTCCTGTGCGTTCATCAGGTCCAGCTTCTTCCTCAACGACTGAATGCCATAGCTGGTTTCAATATCAACATTTGTTTTCCCTGATCTTCCTTTCCGTGTCGTAATCATCACTACCCCATTGGCTCCTCTCGATCCATATATTGCTGTAGCCGATGCGTCTTTCAATATTTCTATTGATTCGATATCGGGGTTGTTCAGAATAGTTGGACTCCCTGACACGGGAAAACCATCCACAACATACAACGGCTCATTACTTCCCCGGATTGAATTCGCACCACGTATTCTCACACTCACTCCTGCACCCGGTGCGCCTGTATTCTGCAAAACCTGAACACCTGCAGCGCGACCGGAAAGGGCCTGCATGACATTCGTCGCAGGAAATGCATTGATATCCCTTCCCTTGACTGTAGCGACGGAACCACTCAGATCTCTTTTTCTCCTGGTTCCATAACCGATCACTACCACATCCTCCAGTTTATTATCACCAGGGGTGAGAGAAACATTAATAATCGTGCGCGAATTGATCGGCACCTCCAGATCACCATAACCAAGGTTACTGATCACCAGAAATCCGTTGGGAGTTGGTGAAGTGATTTTGAAATTTCCTTCAGTGTCGGATGTGGTACCGGTTTGTGTTCCTTTTAAAATTACACTTGCCCCGCTGATAGGCTTCTGATCAGCAGCAGAAGTGATTTTACCAGTTACTACAACCGACTGACCATACGTGTGTGCAATGGTAAAGCCCAAAATTATAACCAGGCTTAGCAGCAGCTTTTTTAAACTCATGGCAGCAATCTTTGATTTTATAATGTAAAATTATATTTTACAATGATAAAATTATAATGCAACTCCGGTACAGCCAAATTTTTTTTTTGAATATGCTGACTTCAGGCAATTAGAATACAGTTAATTGATTCTGCCCGTGTATAGTACAGATAATATTATGTCAGCGGAAAGGTAGACACAACAATAAATGGAGAGAGAGTGGATAGCAGCCTATAACTTTTTACTAATCCGATCAGCGGATTTGCGGATTTGTTTGATCAGATCAAGCTTGTTCATGTTGTTGTACCTGGACACAGGCATATACACACTTAAAGACGCTATTGTTTTTTTTCCTGAATTGATCGGTAACGCGATTCCTATAATCTGATTTCGTGTTATCTGTAAAGCATAACCGTCTTTACGGATCTTACTTATCTGCTTCAGCAGCCCTTTTTTGTCAGCAGCGCCCTCCCATTCTTCTTTTGACGGAACGCCATATCGCTCTATAAATTTTTCTATCTCCTCATCAGTCAGCATTGACAACAATAAGCGACCAGAGGAAGTGTCATACACTCTTTTTTCCCTGGCCGTATTTGCCTGCAGATCATTGTCGCTTTGCACTTTAAAAATGACCACCCTTGCATCGCCCTTGATAATGCATAACAATGAGTTTTCATTCAACAGACTGGTCAATCCTTCCATCTCTTCCCTCGCAGCGTCAACCAGGGACTTGTTATAACCTTCATTTCCAGAAATAGCATAAGCCATCGGTCCCAGCAGATATCCCTTTTGCTTATCCAGCTTCTCGATGTATTTGCGATCAACCATTGTTTTGATGATATTCGCACAGGTTCCTGCATTCAGATTAAGCTTCTCAGCAATCTCGCCGAGGGATTTTGCTTTTTCAGGGTCTTTGCTGATGTACTCCAATATGTCAAATGCACGTTGAATAACCTGTATCACAAAATTCGTGTTGTCTTAAATTTTAAAAGACTAAATAACCAATAAATTTTATAATATAAAAATCAGCGTTCAATTATAAAACCGGGTTATCGACGGAATTGGAAAGAATTAGCACTGGTGAGACCATGTATGCAATATTTCGCTTATCCATTAAATTCACTTTTCGTCACAAGTATGCGGCCACTTTTTTTTGCCACTGCAGGCTGTTCGATTAGCGAAACCTGCGGTTATTCGGATCATTGCAACAGCAATCTGAAGTCTGTTGGTCTCGCTAATAGCTAAGACAAACTATCCTTTATTAACTCCATCGTTTGCCTTTGCCGTTTTTCGACAAAGGCCTTTGCTGCATTTGCTTTTTCCCTCGCTTGTTTTGGATTCTTTGCAATCCAGAGAACAGTGGGTGCAAAGCGGGTAATATCATCCTCATTATCCATATTGAATAACCAATCCCGCAGTCCGATATCCTGCCACATAAAGCCTTTGCTTGTTTGTTCAAAAAACCGACCTACCACTGCCGGAATTCCGTTGCCGATACACATTATGGGTGAATGCATCTCCAGGCCGAATAAACCTGCTGACCGGATATAAGTGCTCACGGCTTCATCAGTGAGCCAATAGCGATCACGCCAAACCACTTTTGCCTGAACATCTGCCGGTAATTTATCAAAGAGGATTTCCTTACCCAGTTTTACCTGGGTTTCATCTTCCGGACAAATCAGGATTTTCAGACCGGTTTCCCTGGTAACTGCAATAATAGCATCACGCAGGGGTTTATTATCATGTTCCCTCATCGCCTTATTTCTATTATCCTTTACCTGGTTAAAGGGTGTGTTTTTACCGGCAATTTCCCAATATGGTGTAAATCTTTGCCGTGGAATTACACACATAAACTTTCCTTCTTCCAGTCCATGTGTTTTAAGAAATTCAATCGCTTTTGCATCATTTCTTACATCCACCGCGAATGCGCCATCAGGACAAAACTCCATTACCGGGCACTTCACCTCACTATCTTTTGCAAGCTTAAGTGAAACCGAATCTCTGAACAATGCGAAACGCGCTTTATTAAGCAACTCTGTATCCAATGGCTCTGGCTTAACCGCCACATTCGGATCCTGGCTATAGATTCCCGGAAATGTTATACCATAAACACCAAAAGGTTTACCCGTTTCTTTGTACCACTGCTCCATCTGATTACGGCCCACGAGTGAAGGGCCTGAGCCATGAAGAAAAAAGTCGCACTCTTTTATTGCTGCCTTAATTTTCTCAGCCGAATCAATGATCGATACTTTGGGAAATCTACTACGAAGAAGCCGTTCCACACCATTGTCCACACTGGATGGCCAGAGCCTGACTTCAACATCGGGTAAATATTGTTCAAGTAACCTGAGTACGCCAGGAGTATGACCTATGTCCCCGATATTCACAGTCTGCCATGATGAACGAAGGACAATCGACTTTGACTTTTGCATTTGTGCCAGCGCGGGAATAGTGGCGAGCAATGAAATAAGAGCGGGTGTTTGTTTCAAAAATTCTCTCCGATCAATCATGCTAAACATTTTTTTGATGAATTCTTACCTCGGCCTTGTTTGAATTTATTTGCAATCGTTTTTAAAAAATACAGAATTTTTAGAACACACTGATCACCGGCCAAGCGACCAGATTTTTATTTTTTTTCATATTTATAAAAGTTCAGTAATTTGTCAATGCAAAGTATGATTTTATAATATAAAATCTATTGTCAGTCCATTCTCTATTTTCACCGATTAAAAAAGCAAATGCATAGCATAAGGGTTTCAATCTCATTTTTAGTTTGCTGTACTTGGCTGGTAACTGCTGCGCAGGAAAAAACCTTTGAAAATTTCATATCGCGTCATGAAGATCAGTTGATGGAAGGCGACCGTGTCTTCAGATTTATTGGCGTCAACACTCCCAATATCAATGGGCATTACGATGGATACAGGAACACAAATCCCGACAGTAAATATGCCTATGATCCGATAGAACTCTCCTTTGAAATGGAGAATTATTTTAAAGATCTTGATCAGATGGGTGTGACAGTAATCAGAAACTGGGGTATTCCCGTCGCCGATGGTTCAGATGAATATGAAGCAGTTGTAGAAGGCCCTGGAAAATACAATGAAACCGCATTGCGGAGAATTGATAAAATGCTGCAATTATGCAATCGCTACCGGATCAGAGTGATTTTATGCCTTGTCAAAGAGAACAGGATATTTGGCAGTACTTCGTCATTCGCTCAACTATATGGCGGTGGGGATTATTATAAGTCGAAGGCGGTTAAAGATGGGTATAAGCAATTACTGGAAACCATGGTCAACCGGAAAAACACCTACACCGGAGAATTGTACAAAAATGATAAGGCTATTCTTGCCTGGGAGTTTGGTAATGAAGTACCGAACAGTAAAGTGGAATGGCTGATTGAAATGACGAACTTTTTGAAGACAATTGATCCCAACCACCTGATTGCCGATCCCCGGCGTGCCAACGGACCAGGTCAGATGGATACCCTCGTTAACGATGTGATAAATAAAATTCCCAATATTGATATTGTTAAGACGCGGCAATACCCAAACTATCGGGGATCAGTAGCCGAATTGTGGGATCAATGCAAGGGTAAACGTCCGATGATCATAGATGAGTTCCAACGTAAAGAAAACTTTGAGAACATTTTAAAGGAAATAGTGGAGACAGGCACCAGTGGCGGACTCCTCTGGAGCCTGATGAAGAACCAGTATCGCGGAGGAATCGGTGGTCATGCATTGTTTCATTCCTATAGCTGGGGTGGAAGCCGCTGGCCCGGCTTCAAAAGCGGTGATTATTTTAATGAGTCTGAAAATTTGATGCAGATAAGAGCTTACTCCTATAAAATCCGTGGGTTGGATACTCCTCCACTCCCTCCGCCAACCGATAGGCCTTTTTTATACCAGTGCGAGGAAAAGGGAATCGCGGCTCTTAAATGGCGATGTTCTTCAGGATCTAAATTTTACCACGTTGAACGATCTTCATCACCAGGCGGGCCCTGGACGATCATTGCTGACAGCATCGATATAAGCTACGATTTATATTTCTATCCCATGTTTAGTGATACGGGTGCTGTAGCAGGCCAGGCGTATTATTACCGGGTAGCAGGCAAAAATAAATCTGGTATTTCACCTTCATCAAATATTGTGGGACCCGTAATATCCACTCATCATATGCTGATGGACAACTTAAGCAATCTGCATTTTGTTTTTTCGAAAAGTGACAACCTCTCGGTCAGTGCAGAAACTTATCCACGTTTACGACAGACCGAAGAAGATTATTTTCAGCTGGTCCGGTTACCCGGTAGCCCAGCCGGCGAACTGATTTACAAAGCTGATCAGATAAAATCTATTAGCGTATTTGTATTCAATGATACCATTGATCAGGTTTCTCTTCAATATTCATTTGATGGAAAAAAATGGAAGTCTGCAGATAAGCACGTCACAAAAAAACTCAGACCCGGATATCCAAGTCCAATTTCAGAAATGAAAGATAATAGCATTAACAAATACACTTACACAGTTGATAAATTTCCAAAGAAAACCAGGTACGTGCGGATCAGCACTGGGAACGCCGGGATGATGAATTCCTTTCCGTGGATCGGTAGGGTTCATTTAGTATATCAGGGAAGAATAAACTAACCGGATATCAACACATGAATAACTAACGCCGTCAATTAATTGGTCAAAGAAAGAATCAATCCATGCCAGTGAATAAAAAAACCCGCAACTCATGCGGGTTAAAAGGTGGAGGATACCGGGATCGAACCGGTCACCTCAAACATGCCATGCTTGCGCTCTACCAGATGAGCTAATCCCCCATTTTCAGTCTATAGGCAGGAGTGGGGAGTCAGGAGCCAGAAGTCACTCACAGGTTTCTGTTTCTGTTTTCTGTTTCTGATTTCCCTTTCTTCCTGAGTCTGCAAATATATCGCTGGTGGGACTTCCTGCAAAACTTTTCCTTGCAACAGCTTAGTTGTCGGTTATCAGCTCTGATGTAGTTAACGTGATAAAAAGCCGTCATTTCTAATTTCTCCCAGTTTTCCGTTTTCAGTTTCCTGTTCCCACCACTGTTTCTGCTCTCTCTCTTTCTGTTTCTGTATTCCAGTTTTCCGTTTTCTTCTTCTTCCTGTTTCTGCTTCAGTATTCTCTTTCGTCCGGGCATGACAGTACATGATTCGGGTTGGATTACAATGGCTACCTTTAAAACCGCTTTTTATTTTAATCAGTAATTGCCTGTCATGCACGGTATCCTCGGTATTTTTTTCCATTTGATTGGTGGTTTTGCGTCCGGCAGTTTCTATATGCCATTCAAAAAGGTAAAGAAGTGGTCGTGGGAATCGTACTGGATCATCGGTGGGTTGTTTTCCTGGTTGATTGTTCCTCCGCTCGCTGCATGGCTCACAGTTCCCGGGTTTGCCGGTATCATCAGGGAAACGCCTTCACATATCATCGGAATCACTATTTTATTTGGAGTTCTCTGGGGCATGGGCGGATTGACTTACGGACTTGGTGTCCGTTATCTGGGTATGTCCCTCGGTAATTCTGTGGTGCTTGGATTTTGTTCGGCATTCGGCGCTCTTGTTCCCTCTTTCTACTATAATTTTTTTCCTGCTCCGGGGAAAACCTGCTTCAATGACCTGCTCACAAAGGGTTGGGGGCAAATCGTTCTCGCAGGAATCGTTCTCTGCCTGATCGGAATTTATATATGCGGACGAGCCGGAATGATGAAAGAAAAGGAACTAACGTCGGCGGATAAACTAAAATCTGTTTCCGAGTTCAATCTCCGCAAAGGACTAATAGTTGCCGTATTTTCCGGTATCATGAGTGCATGTTTTAATTTCGGTATCGAAGCTGGTAAACCCATGGCTGACACAGCAGTTTCACTTGGCATGAATCCATTGTACCAGAACAATGTTACTTATGTGGTCCTATTATGGGGCGGACTTGCAACCAACCTGATCTGGTGCATGATCCTCAATGCAAGAAATAAATCATTTAAAGACTACACCAATAAAGCCACTCCCCTTTTCAACAATTATTTTTATTCGGCGCTTGCAGGCACAATCTGGTTTATGCAATTCTTCTTTTATGGAATGGGAGAAAGCAAACTGGGTAATGGTGCAAGCTCGTGGATTTTACATATGGCATTTATTATCCTGATCGCAAATCTCTGGGGAATTGCGTTGAAAGAATGGAACGGTGTAAGTAAAAAAACTAAAACAACGATTACCCTTGGCATTGCAACTATTATCATGTCTGTTCTGCTGGTGGGTTTTGGAAATTCATTGAAATAATTAAAACGACTAACCAATTATGTCAAATGCATTAACCGGTCAATTTAAACATGTGAGTTACCTGTGGGATGAATCTAAAGCTGCGGAGCTTGCGAACGATGAAGTAGGTCTGCTGATCTATCGCTCAAATCTTCTCGGTGCAGACCTTCGGTTAACAAATTACGGCGGTGGAAACACTTCCTGCAAAACCATCGAAAAGGATCCGCTCACAGGTGCGGAAAAAGAGGTGATGTGGGTGAAAGGTTCGGGTGGAGACCTTGGTACATTGAAAAAGAGCGGACTTGCCGGATTATATATGGATCGCCTGATCAGTCTGCAATCAATTTATCGAGGACTGACTTATGAAGATGAAATGGTTGAACTATTCAATCATTGCATTTTTGATCTGCAGTCAAAAGCGCCATCGATCGATACTGCTTTACATGCATTTCTTCCATTCAAACATATCGATCATCTTCATCCTGATGCAGCCATTGCAATTGCAGCGAGCAAAGATGGTAAAGAAATAACCAGAGAACTTTTTAAAGGGACCATCGGATGGGTGGAATGGCAAAGGCCCGGTTTCGATCTTGGCCTTCAACTGCAAAAATGTGTTGAAGAGAATCCAGGAATCAGGGGAATCATGCTTGGCTCACATGGTCTGTTTACATGGGGAGATACTTCCTATAGCAGTTACATAAATACGCTGGAGGTAATCGAAACCTGCGCACAATATCTGGAAAATGCATCTGTGGGAAAAGAAAATTTCGGGGGACAGAAATTGCAGTCGCTTGATAAAGATTCGAGGTTGAAACAGGCAGCGACAATTGCTCCTATACTTCGGGGATTGTGCATTACCAAACAAAAAATGATCGGCCACTTTACGGATGATGACAGAGTGCTGGAGTTTATTAATTCCAATGAACTCGACAGATTGGCGCCTATGGGCACCAGTTGTCCTGATCATTTTCTCAGAACAAAAATTTCTCCTTTGGTAATTCCGATTGCTGCTGATGCAGACCTTAGTGATACAGCTGCAGTTCTTCAGCAACTCGAGCGGCCTTTTGCAGATTATCGTAAAATGTATGCTGAATACTACGAAAACTGCAAGCGTGCAAATAGTCCTGCTATGCGTGATCCCAATCCGGTGGTTTTATTATATCCGGGCGTTGGTATGTTTACGTTTGCAAAAGACAAACAGACTGCGCGTGTTGCCGGAGAATTCTATATCAATGCTATCAATGTAATGCGCGGCGCAGAAACAATCTCTTCGTATATCGCATTACCGCGGCAGGAAGCATTTGATATCGAATACTGGTTGTTGGAAGAAGCAAAACTTCAGCGTATGCCTAAGCCAAAACCCCTTTCGGGAAGAATCGCGTTGGTAACCGGAAGCGCAGGTGGAATAGGAAAAGCAATCGCTAAAAAATTTGCAGAGGAAGGAGCTTGTGTTGTCATCAACGATAACGATTCACAAAGACTCGAAAATGCAAAAGCGGATTTTAATAAATTATTCGGCCGTGATGTATTTATCGGCGATCTCCTTGATGTAACCAAAAAAGAAACCATCACGCAACTGTTTGAAAAAACAGCGCTTGCTTTTGGCGGTGTCGATATAGTGGTAAACTGTGCCGGCATTTCGATTTCGAAACCATTGGAAGATCATACAGAGCAGGACTGGGATCTGCTTTACGATATCCTTGTAAAGGGTCAGTTCCTCATCAGCCAGGCAGGAACAGCTATTATGCGTAAGCAAAGATCGGGTGGTGATATTCTGAATATCGTAAGCAAAAACGCCTTGTTCTCTGGCCCAAACAATGCCGGATATGGTTCTGCAAAAGCCGCACAACTTCACCTGAGCAGATTGAACGCTGCAGAATTAGGTAAAGATGGCATCCGTGTAAATGTTGTCAATCCGGATGCAGTAATTTCAGATAGTAAGATCTGGGAAGGAGCATGGGCGGAAGGTCGCGCTAAAGCATATGGTGTAACTGTTGCTGAGTTGCCGTCTTATTATGCAAAACGTACATTACTCAACCAGATTATTCTGCCTGAAGATATAGCGAATGCTTGTTTTGTATTTGTCGGCGGACTGATGAATAAATCGACAGGTAATGTTTTGAATGTCGACGGTGGAATTGCAGTTTCATTTGTGAGGTAAGCAGAAGGCAGTGGGAAAAGATTGATTTACTAACGACATCCTATAGGCCAAATAAAGAATTTATAAATGCGGTTGACAACAACTGATATCCTTGAGTGTAACGAAGACCAGCTTAAACAGCATGGCCGGGCATTTGATTTTTTCTCTTCGCTTCATCTGAATGCAGAAGCTATTGTTGAAAAAATCATGCTGTTCCAGGTAGCCATTCCGAGTTGGGCATTGGGAAATGGAGGTACCAGATTCGGTCGTTTTCCAGGTGGTGGTGAGCCGTCGCGCCTGGAACAAAAAATCGAAGACATTGCATTGCTGAATACGCTGAATCGCTCAAGCAATGCTATTTCATTACATATTCCATGGGATATACCAGAGCGACCTGATGAGATCAAATCATTCGCAGCCGAACTGGGGATCAGGTTCGACGCGATGAACTCAAATACTTTCCAGGATCAACCCGGTCAGGAGTTTAGTTATAAATACGGGTCCTTACAGCACACAGATAAAGCCGTAAGAAACCAGGCCATCGAACATAATATTGAAGTTATCCGGTATGGTCAGGAATTAGGATCCGATTCAATTACCGTGTGGCTTTCTGATGGTTCCTGTTTCCCAGGTCAGTTGAATTTCCGAAAAGCATTTTCAAATGTCTTATCAGGATTGAAAGAGATTTATTCGGCACTTCCTCCTGATTGGAAAATGTTTGTTGAATACAAACCTTACGAACCGAATTTTTATTCGACGACGGTGGGAGATTGGGGACAATCATTTCTGTATGCAAATAAACTTGGTCCGAAAGCATATACATTGGTTGATCTTGGTCATCATCTTCCAAATACAAATATTGAGCAGATCGTATCGCTTTTGCTGATGGAAAGAAAGCTGGGAGGTTTTCATTTTAATGATTCGAAATATGGTGATGATGATTTAACTGTGGGTAGTATTAAACCTTACCAGTTATTCCTGATATTTAATGAGCTGGTCGAAGGCATGGATGCACAGAAAATGGATCATGCAAAAGACCTGGCCTGGATGATCGATGCATCGCATAATGTAAAAGATCCGCTGGAAGATTTGCTTCAGTCTGTTGAAGCTATTCTAATCAGTTATGCGCAGGCTTTACTTGTGGACAGAAGATCATTGGACGAGGCACAACAGGAAAATGATGTTGTGAGATCCCAGGAAATTCTCCAGTCTGCATTCAGAACTGATGTAAGACCGTTAATTGCGGAAGCTTCGTTGAGAGCGGGCGGTGCTTTGAAACCAATAGACGTTTTCAGAAAATTAAAAGTTCGTGAGCAACTGATAAAAGAGAGAGGAAGGGTCAGTGTTGCTTCAGGACTTTAAGCAGCCGTGATGCAGGAGTTGGGAGGCGGGAGACGAAACAGCCAAAAGCGCAACTAACCTGCAGGAAAAGCTCGGCTTCCTAAACATAAGTTCCCTTGATGGTGTTCCCACGCAAGGGCCATTTAATATAACCACTGATACGGGAACACCAACAAGAAAACTGATGATTGCCATTTTCGATATTGGTAAGACGAATAAAAAACTTTCGTTGCTGGATGAACAGTATCGTTTCATATATGAAACATCTGTTCAGATTCCGGAAATAAAAGATGAAGATGGTGACCCCTGCGAAGATCTTGAAGCTTTGATCGCATGGATAAAGGCCGGTTTTGTATCGGTTATTGGTGATCGTAAATACAAAATTGCAGCGCTGAATTTTTCTTCCTACGGCGCGAGTTTTGTTCCCATAAACAGTACGGGCAATCCTGTTTCGCCTTTATACAATTACCTGAAACCATTTCCCGAAGCACTTCACAATCAGTTTTATCAGACTTACGGAGGTGAGCAACAACTCGCGCTGGAAACGGCTTCGCCTATTCTCGGACATCTCAATTCAGGATTACAGCTGTACAGGCTGAAACACATGCGGCCGGATATTTACGCTGACATCCGGTATGCACTGCATTTGCCGCAATTTCTGTCGTATATATTCACGCGGCACGCATGTTCGGACATGACAAGTATTGGATGTCATACCCATCTTTGGGATTTCAGAAAACAAAATTATCACCACTGGGTTCACGAGGAAAAGATCACAAAAATTCTGGCACCGGTCGTTGGTGGTGATAAAACCCATGTAACCGAATCCATTGGCCAAAAAATAAAAACTGGCATCGGTTTGCATGACAGCTCATCAGCATTGATACCTTACCTGACCTGTTTCAAAGAACCATTTCTGCTGATCTCTACAGGCACGTGGTGTATCAGCATGAATCCTTTTAATCAGCAGCCGCTGACAGCGCAGGAACTAAAATACGATTGTCTTTGCTACCTCACCCACGATGCAAAAGCAGTAAAATCTTCGCGCCTGTTTGCTGGTCATTGGCACGATCTTCAAACAAAAAGAATAGCAGAGTATTTCAACGTTCAAAGGGATTATTATAAAAAGGTTGGCTGGGAGGAAGGTCGTTACCAGCCATTACACCCATCAACAAAATCTCATTACTCAGAAGCCTTCATTAACTCAGGTCATCTTACATTTAACGATGTTGACCTTAAAAATTTCTCAAGCTACGAAGATGCATATTACAAACTCATGGAGGAAATAATTGCACTCCAGGTTTGGTCATCCAACCTTGTACTGAACAACATTGTTGAGAAAATATTTGTAGATGGAGGCTTTGGCAGTAATCCATTGTATATGCATATGCTGGCAAAAGCATATCCTGGCAAACAGGTTTTTGCAGCATCAGTACCACAGGCTTCATCCATTGGCGCAGCAATGATCCTGCACAATGTCTGGAACAGAAAACCAGTTCCTTCCGACATGATCTCGCTGAAATCTTTTTGATTTTCTTGCCTTTGGCTCACACGATTGAAATCGTGGGTTATAAGATCACTTTCCCTTTGGGAATTGAATGACTGTTATACTTCATTCCGTTTTTCTGTTCGAAACAGTCGGCTGTTTCCGTTTGCCTATTGCCTTCTTACTATTGCCTAAACTCTATTTCCTATTTTTGAACGCAAATAATCACAATGCTAAAAACAATTCTGCTGCTCACCTGCTCTAATGTATTTATGACAATTGCCTGGTATGGTCATTTAAAATTCAATTCACTTCCACTCTGGAAAGCGATCCTGATCAGCTGGGGAATTGCACTGTTCGAGTATTGCCTGATGGTGCCAGCCAACCGTGCCGGCTATAGTGTTGGTATGAGTGGCTTCGAATTAAAAATGACACAGGAAGTAATCACGCTTGTTGTATTTAGCGTGTTTGCCGTTGTTTACCTCAAAGAACCTTTTCAATGGAAATACCTCATCAGTTTTTTATTCCTGCTCGGCGCAGTTTATTTCATGTTTAAAAAATAGCGCTTAGACCAGCCTGCGATTTTCTGCAGCTTCACTAACAGCCAGCGCTACACGCTTTTGTCTTGTTTCTTCTCTTTTGGCCAACAAAATCCATTGGTAGGTCCACTTTTTCGCAAAGGGAGTAAAGGCTTCAAAATTGGCCGCGGCTTTTTTGTTTTTCTTAAATGCTGCCACCAGGTCTTCAGGCATTTCCCATGCTTCCGACTGGTCGATTCTTCCCCAACTTCCATTTGCTTTCGCCAGCTCAATACTCACTAAACCCGCAGTTTTCATTTGCTTTTTTCTTATCAATTCCTCTACTCTTTTCTTGTTAGATGCACTCCAGACTCCGATTGGTTTTCTACGGGAGTACAATTGTGCGTAGAACTCATCGTCTGATTTCCTTGTTACACTGTCAATCCAGCCGACACACAAAGCTTCCTGTACTGCATCTTCATAAGAAATGCCTGCCGATTTTGCACTCTTTTTTTTTAGTAAAACCCAAACCCTATCTTTTGTTAAATGGTTTTTTGCCAGCCAGCTCCGCCAGGCTTTTCTGTTGACAGGCTTAAATATTTCCAGGTCGTCAAGTCTTGCCATATTGTAAATTAAAAATTTCCACAATTGTTACCGGGTACGGAAAAAAATTTATTAACAGCCATTTATAACCGGTTTCCCATCTCAGTTCCGGCAAATAAGTTAGATTAGGTAATATGAAAAACCTTATGATCATTGCTGGCACATTACTTATTGTTTTCCTGACAGGCGTCTCCTGTAATAAGGATACTGAAGATGATTCTATTCCAGATCCGACAGATACAACATCGACAACGCCAATAAAAATCCTGCGTAACAATCTTTCTTATCCCTGGGAAATATTGTGGGGACATGATGATCATATCTGGATGACTGAACGCGCGGGAAAGATCAGTAAACTAAATCCTTCAGATGGCTCCAAGATATTCAGTACAACGATCGATGAAGTAGAGCCCAGAGGAGAAGGTGGGTTGCTCGGAATGGCACAGGATCCTGATTTTCTTAACAACGGATTTCTTTACGTGGTGTATAACTATATCAAATCCGGAAACTACACTGAAAAAGTTGTTCGTTTGAAATTCAGCAATGATGCGCTCTCTGATCCTTTCACTCTTATTGATGATATTCCGGCTTCGAATATTCATAATGGATCACGCATTTGGGCATCGGATGATGGAAAATTATTTATCAGCACTGGTGATGCAGCTAACAGCGCCAATGCGCAAGATGCCAATAGCAGATCAGGAAAAATTCTGCGGATAAATAAAGATGGATCAATTCCTTCCGATAATCCTATATCCGGAAATCCGCTCTGGAGTTTTGGTCATCGCAATCCGCAGGGAATGGTAATGGTAAATAATGTTTTGTACACTTCGGAACACGGACCAAGCGTGGAAGACGAAGTCAATATTATTCAGAAAGGAAAAAATTATGGCTGGCCGCAGGTAAACGGTCCCTGCAATGGTTCGGAGACTTCTTTCTGCTCAGCTAACAGTGTCGTGGAACCGATCTGGTCAACGGGGGGATCTACTTTTGCACTCAGCGGCATGGATTACTATAATCACGATCGAATTCCTGAATGGAAAAACAGTCTGCTTGTAGCTTCATTAAAGAATACGACATTGTATGTGCTGCATTTAAATAGTCAGAGAACGGCGGTGAATTCTTCGGATGAATATTTCAACGGACAATTTGGAAGACTCAGGGATATATGCGTTTCACCAACCGGTACAGTCTATATCTGCACGGGCAACGGTGCAAATGATGCGCTGGTTGCGATAACTGCAAGGCCATAGGCAGAAGACTCCCTCAGTACTGCGGGGGCAGTAGGAAACAGCCAACCAATGAGGTGGAAATTGATTGCAAAATGAAAGAGATATTTTAAAATCAGGCATCACGAGCTGACAATCGAACTTTTAAAATTGTATTATCTTTTTATCAGTAAGATAATCCTCCCAGGCTCCGGCTCTATCTATTGCCTCCTTACTATTGCCTGTTGCCTGGCTCTCCCATGCGCCCTTCGTCCCTGACTTTTCAGTTCGCACCTTTTACCCCTTAGTCCTAAAAATCATCCTTCCCAGATTTCTTCCTTACCATCCAGCCAGCTCTTCACCAGTTCAGTAGTAACAGATTTTGGTCTTTCGAGTGCAAAGCCCAGGGCTCTGTCCCAACAAAGACTGGCGAGTACGCCGAGTGCGCGGCTGACTCCAAAGAGAACTGTATAGAATTCGTATTCTACCATGCCGTAGTGAACAAGTAATGCGCCGCTATGTGCGTCGACATTCGGCCATGGATTTTTTACTTTACCAAGAGAACTTAAAATATCAGGAACAGTTTCATAAATTCTCCAAACTGTCTTAACCAGCGGATCGTTTGGCATGTGCTTTTTTCCAAATTCCATTTGCGCGGAGAATCTTGGATCTGTTTTGCGCAGTACAGCGTGACCATAACCGGGAACAACTTTCCCTTCACCCAAAGTTTTCTTCACATAAGTTTCCACCTGCTTTTTAGTGGGCAACTCAACATCGAGTTCCTTCCTCATCTCAAATATCCATTTGATTACCTCCTGGTTAGCAAGGCCATGTAATGGACCGGCAAGTCCGTTCATACCAGCTGCAAGACTTAGGAACGGATCACTCAGGGCAGAACCTACAAGATGGGTGGTATGCGCAGACACATTCCCACCTTCATGGTCTGCATGAATGGTCATATATAAACGCATAAGCTCTTTAAAACTCTCGTCATTATAACCCATCATGTGGGCAAAATTTCCGGCCCAATCAAGCAAACCATTCGGTTGAATATGGTCGCCGTTTTTATATTTCCTGCGATAGATATATGCTGCGATCCTTGGTAGACGCGCGATCAGATCCATCGTATCATCGAATGTCGCACTCCAGTAATCCTTTTTATTCATTCCTTCGGCGTACTTCTTAGCGAACTGACTGCCGGTCTGCAGCGCCATGATACCAACCACAAACTGCGTCATCGGGTGCGCAGAAACAGGCAAAGCCTCGATGGTATCAAAAACATAATTGGGTACGTGGGAACGACGTTGCCAGTTGGCAGTAAGCATATTGACATCCGCCTCTGTTGGCATGTCACCAACCAGCATCAAATAAAATAATCCTTCGGGAAGTGGTTCACTCCCACCTTTTGCTTTCGGCAGGTCCTTTTGCAATTCCGGAATGGAGTATCCGCGGAAACGTATTCCTTCATTTGCATCCAGCAATGAAGTCTCTGTCACTAGTCCGGTTATTCCACGCATCCCCTGGTAGATCTGCGATAGGGTTACTTCACCAATTTTCTTTTTTCCATGTGTTTTTAAAATCTCCTTGATTTCAGCTCCCAGCTCTTCCGCTTTAACCTTAAACCTATCCTTGATCTCTTCCATGTATGAATACTGTTTGATCTAAGTGAATTGGACTATCCTTACCGTATAAAGGTAGCTAAAAAGGTGAGAAGAAAGAAGGAGGAAGTAAGAAGCAGAAGGCTAAAAAAGTCAAAAAAGGCCACGAATTAATTGAATTTTAATTGCTTTATCCGTTTAATCAACACTGTTATCAGAAGTATGAAAGTCGAATTGCAAGAGGGCATTGACCAAGCCCTCTTATTAATAATTTTTTACCTGCATATGGGGATCCTTGCAATACGATTAACGGTTATCCACTACATCACTTCTGTACTTCCGGCTAACAAGTGCTGACAAAGTCTATTTAGGTGCTTTACGATACAGATATACGGTAACTCCTGCGAACAACACATTGGGTATCCATGCCGCAATATTGGGATCGAGATTTCCTTTGGTACTAAAAATGGTGGAGAAACGATCGGAAAGAATAAATACGGCGCATATGATAATGCCAATCGCAAGGTGTGCTCCACTACCACCCCTGATTTTCCGACAGGCAAGAATAGCACCGATCAACGTGAGTATAATTACAGCAACTGGTGTTGCATTACGATGGGCTTTTTCCATCATCAGATCTTTTACGGATTCTGAACCTCGTAACTTATCAAGTTCAATCATCCGGTTAAGTTCGGGTGTCGTCAATCTTGACTGTACATATTCATCTTTCTGCAGATCGGTTGGCTTGAAACTGAATTTGCGATGTTGTTCTGTGTAGAACTTTACATCTTCTTTCAATGAATCAACTTTTCTTTCCACCACACCGGTAAGCTTCCAGCTTTTCTTTGCGGTATCCCAGGCGATATTATCAGCACGTAAATTGTAAACGACTTTATGATTAATCACTTTTTCAACAAAAAAACTTCCACCGGATCTCGATGAAGTGTCATAGTAACGGATGCCCGCATAACTGAAAGAATCGACACGCATGTACACACTACGGGAAACTGGTGACATATTTGAACCCTTCACATATTTCAGTTCAAAACTGGTTCTGATCGCGTTTGCCTTCGGAATAATGTACCAGTTGCTCACCCATAACAAAATTCCAAGTACAGCGCCACCAACTACATAAGGTCTGAGAATACGTCTCAGGCTCACACCACTGGCGAGTATTGCGATGAACTCCGATCGGTTCGCCATCTTGGATGTGAAAAATATTACGGAGATAAAAACAAACAGTGGAAAAAGAAGTGCAACGATATAGGGTATAAAACCTAAATAATAATTCATGAACACATATCCGGCTTCCAGGTTGTTCTTTACAAAATCATCTGTTTTCTCACTCATATCTATTACCGTCGAAATAACGGTGAGCAGGATAACAGAAAAGAAAAATGTACTCAGGAACTTCCAGAATATGTACCAGTCGATTTTCTTCATCAAAGCAGATTGCAAATAGTCAGAGGAATTTCCTGTGAAGCAGCAAAAATAAATCAAATCTTCAGGCCGGGGAAATCATA
This sequence comes from Pollutibacter soli, assembly GCA_029269725.1. Classification (GTDB taxonomy): domain Bacteria; phylum Bacteroidota; class Bacteroidia; order Chitinophagales; family Chitinophagaceae; genus Pollutibacter; species Pollutibacter soli. The sequence goes on from JARJHS010000003.1 coordinate 503,616, forward strand.
ACATTGGTTAGCCATCTGAATGCAATCGATTTAACAAAATTGAGTGATTAAAAGTGATAGTTATTTGCCTAAAACGGGATAAACAATCTTTGTGCCTTCATCGAATTCACCCTTGATCGACATGGGTCGCTGGTCGCGATATTCATAGGTGTATATAGTTGTCCACCCAGCTGCAGGATAATAAGTCTGCAAGACAAAAGCTGAGCCAACTCGTTTGATACGTATCAAAGATTTTTCAACGACAACTGTATCCAATTTTTTGAAGACCTGCTTTCCACCAATCACATCGCCAACAAAATACCTGCTTTCAAGCCTGCCGAGGTATATGAAATTGTTGATTTTTGAAATCGAATCGTTATTCGGTATTTCATATAATGCAGTATCGCTATCCAGGATTAAAACGCCTGAAGTGCCAAGACTGTCCGGTATAGTCATCTCAACCCAACCATTGCCAACCAGCATCTGTTTTGAACTCATGGCAATTGTACCTGCTCCATTGGATTTCCATATACCCATTGGCGATTGAGTCAGCTGACCTTTTATCTTATCAAAATAGACCAGATCACCTTCTGATGAAGTAGCTGGTGGTTTTGGATTAGATGTCGAATCGAGGGTAACAAAATCTTTAATGTTTGCATTGTATCCACCGAACTTAAACTCATCATAATAAGCTTCGATCGTACCGTTAAAACATGGATAACCCCAACCCATACCCGTAGAATCAATCCATGGCCATTTGTACAAGCCCTGGTGGATATAAGCTTCAGGGGCACGGCCCGGTCCCAGAACCCAGTTGGGGCCAAATCTTTCCCAGACAAGTACACCATTGCGGTATAGCTTTATATACCCCGAATCCTGGTTTGTAAAATTGCGATGTAACGCCCAATCAACCCACTGCCCTTTTACCACCGGACCTATATCAGAAGTGAGTTCGCCCTTGGGCTTTCCATCCGAAGAAATGTTCACAACAACTGCATACATTCTGTCTTTCAGTATTTGTAATCTGAAAGGTGTTGAATAATCATCCGGAGAAGATTTTGTATTGAATAAAACTGAAACCGGTGTGCAATCATCGACCCAGGTTTTTGGAATCAGCATTGATGCAGACATCCAGTTGATCCCGATGAATTTTTCAGCGGGTTGGTTCCATGACAATTCTGCCCTCATACTCACCGGGTTGTAGGTTGGATTCTTCGTTACAGAAACTTTGTAACTTTTCTTCCCCTTACGTGCAAAATCAGAAGAGACAGTAATGTTAGCAAGATCGGCCTTGTTGAAAACATCATTTCCATGACCGGTATAAAATCCCCATCGTGAAAGCGGAAACTGTGCCCATTCGGTATGGGGCTGAATTTCCGGTTCATCCTCGCAGTCATCATATAAAAACACGCCAGGCATATAATCGGGTAACGTGTCGAGTACGGTTACATTAATATCATCGTTTGAAACAAAACCTGTATTATCGGTTACGGTAAATCTGAATTTATACGTACCTATTTTCAGATTAAGAATCGTAGTAGACAATTCTGTTGCGTTCGCAATTTTGACAGAAGTATCGCCGGCAATGAGCATCCATTCCTTTCTGATGATGGCGCCGTCGGAATCACTTGCGGAGCCTCTGAGTGTAACAGAATTTTTTGGTAGATTAACGGAAATGTCCGGACCGGCAGAAATAACCGGGGGTTTGTTTTTAGAACTATCGGGAGCAACAATAAAGTCCTCCAGTTTTGATGAAGTGTTACCAAACCGGATTTCATCCAAATAAATAGTCCGGGAATTATTAACCAGGCTTGGCCCCCTGCCCTCGCCAAGACTATCATTCCACGGCCACTTATGCATACCGACGGTTACATACCCTTCAGCGTAATGTCCTTTTTCCACCCAATTGCCACCGGTATGATTAAGAACGAGTTTGCCATTTTTATAAAGCCGGATATATCCACTATCGGCTTGGGTGAAATTTCGGTTCATGACCCAATCCGTCCATACTCCTTTATCCACCGGGCCAAGATCATAAAGAAAATTCCTGGAAACTTTACCGGAATCGCTCACGATTGAACCTTCTAAAAACCAGCGCCCTTTCATTATATACATAAATGAAGGAGTTGGATGATCGTAAGGCACAGGTATAGTGGAAAATAGAACTCCATCGGGCGTAACATCATCCTGGAACCATGTCGGCACCATTATCGACGCGGCCATCCATCGGATGCCTGTCTTCACATTATTGGATAGAAGATTCCAGGTCAGTTCTGCGCGTGAGGTACCGGTCAGACCGGTTTTGCCATACGAAGTATCTTTTGATATGCTGAAGCGATAACTGTATTTCCCTTTACGCGAAAAGGAATCTGAGATGACAATTTTTGAAGTTCCTGAGTTGAGCGGGCCTGTGCCATCAGGTTTGACATTGCCCTGGAAATATTGCCATTTGTTTATCGGACCAGCCCATTCAATAGCAGGCGCCTTTTCACAGTCATCATAAATGATGAACTGCTTCTGTGCAACAGCACCAATGGTTGTACAACAAAACAGTAGCAATAAAAATTGTTTCATAACCGCATGCTTAGCCGAAAATGCTGATCTTGCTTTATGTCAGTTCAGTGATTGTCGGTTGTATCCTAATGCACAGTTCCCCCTATGCTTTCAAGAGCTGTACACAGTATTTGTTGCGTTTAGCACGTTATATATGCAGTGTTACAGCATACACACGGAAATCGAGAGAATATTTGGATTACAATTGGTGAGAGTAATTCTCAGATCAGAGGATTTGGAAACACTTCAACAGTGTCCGGGTATAGTCAGAGGCAATATATCCGGGCTTGAAACCAGAATAGAAACTGAAGCATTATCCACATTTAATCAACATTACAGACAGCCTCAGTCGCTGCAATTTATAGTAAAAATTCTATTATCCCTCGTATTTAACCGGTATTTTTTAACTTGTACGGCAGAATAGCCCAAAAACCAGAAAAGTAACAGATCACAGATTCCCCCCTGCTGAATCTATCTTGTTGTGTCTCATCTATTAATATCAGGCTTATTGGGGCCGGTTGTTGCAGTTCCACACGTTTTTTTCAAATTTCGCATCATCCCTGAACTGATCAAAACTATATCCATCCGCCATGGTCAGGAGTTCTCCTGCTTCATTATAATATACAGGAGCGCAGTTACACGCAGGTCCTTTACAGAATATTAAATAAACAAATTGCTTATTCCAGGAATAAAGATCAACAAATGGTTCGCACCCGCAATTTGAATTTCCTTCGGTATAAGCCTTAATAGCATAAGGAAGTTCTTCCGGAATTTCACTCTCTTTCGCACAGGAAAATGTAAAAATAATCAGGCATACTAAAGCGACCAGGTATTTCATATGCAGTTTACTGGCAACTGACAAAAGCGAATATCGGGTCGTTGCGTGAAATGAAAATAATATATCGCTTGGATCCTGTTCAAAGTTTACCATTTCAAAATAAAACAAAGGAAACTATCAACCCATCAGATAATAACGTTTATGCATACCCTAAACTATACTTTTTAAACGGAAATTTCTATCGTCATTTCACTGAGATTATCCTCAGAAAACACCCATTCCCAATGCGCTTGAGTGGACGGGCATATCACGGTTTTAGTTTTAAATCTTTCAAAATTTAAAACCGCTGATTTATGAAAAATTCCATCAAAAACACCCCGACCATTCTTTCTTATGCAGCAATTTTCGCCAGTTCTTTTTTCATTCTTGTAGCTGCCTGCAGCAAAAGTGATGTCCGCGAACCTGGCGGAAATCTTTCATCCCATGCTAATGGAATGGGAAAATCCACTAACTTGAATAGTGGCAAAGTAGCTGAACACAACATCAGTGCAGACGATGCTAAAACTTTTGTGCGGGCCTATTTCGACCATACCACTGCTGGTATGACTGCGGAAGAAAAAAAGAACGTGGTAACCTCTGTTTATTTTCCGTTGGATGCCTTGGAAGAATACCTTGCAGCGATGAAGCAGCACAACAGCAGTACCTCGGGTCTGAGAATTTATTTTGCCAGGTACAACAGAAGTCACATCAATACCCTTGAATTGACTGATAGAAAACTTCAGCTGGATCATAACAATATGAATACGGTTGTATTGGTAGCGACAAGAAAAGATGCCGAAGGATACCCGGTCGATATTATCGGAACAGGCATCAACCAGCCCTTCAATGTAGGCATCTCTTGTCCTCCACTGCCGCCTTCCAGCTGCAAAGGCGAATACTGTCCGTTGGTTGAAAGCAGCGATTAAATCCTGAAACAATGAATCATATTTTTCTCTGGTTTGAACTTTTTTGTCTGGTGGTGGCCGTCGTTAACTACCGTACGCTGAAAGGTTCAAACCTTTTTTGGTTTATACCTTTTCTAGTGTTGACCAATGTGCAGGAATGGGGAAGCCGGTATGGGTTTCTGAGTCAGAATGGAAACAATATACTTAGTCAGAATATTTTTACGACTATAGAGTTCATGTTTTATACCTGGTTGTTTTCAAAAGAAGTTCATCATTTATTTTTATCGAAGATGATCAGAATTTCCGGCAGCATCCTGATACTCGCGATTCTAATAAACCTTTTATTTTTCCAGGGAATTGCGCCCGAATTCCATAGTTATACTTATCTGCCCGGATCAATTCTTATGATACTTTTTGCAGCTGCCTTGTTCTTTAATAATTTCCTTGGCGAGGAGTATGTTGATATACCACGCACACCCATGTTTTGGATATCTATTGGCGTAATGTTTTTTTACGCTGGTATGTTCTCTTTATACACCATGTTACTACCTGCAATAAAATCAGGCGACTACAGCTTTGTCAATCTCTATTTAATACTGACAAACGTTTTTAATATTATTTTGTATTCCTGTTTTATTATTTCCTTTTTATGCCTGAGGGGACGGAAGTTAGCAACGTGAATCCAGCTCACATTATATGGACGACAATCGTCTTTTGCCTACTTATTGCTGTAATTATGATTTTTCTGTTCCGATATCAGAAAAGACAGAAAAAATTTATTGAGCAAAAAAATGCGTTCGCTCAAACCTTACTTCAATCGCAATTGGAAATCCAGGAGCAGACGCTGAAAAATATCTCCCAGGAAATTCATGATAACATCGGGCAGGTACTTAGCCTGGTAAAACTGAATCTTTTTAAAACCGACGTCGAAGAAGGAGATCAGTTGCGTCGCCGCATACTCGATTCCAGGAACCTGGTCAGTAAAGCTATTGTAGACTTAAGAGATTTAAGCCATAGTCTGAATACGGATTATGTGGAAGAAAATGGATTGATTCCTGCGTTGGCATATGAGCTGGAGATGATAGCGAAAACCGGTATCCTGAAAACAGCTATGCAGGTGAATGGTAATTCGCGTGCATTTGATAAACAGAAGGAATTGATCATTTTCAGGATTGCCCAGGAAGCTTTTCAGAATGTAATCAAACATGCGCAGGCAAGCGAACTGGTAGTTGTTGCAGATTTCCAGGAGTCTGGATTTTTGTTGTCGATCAGGGACGACGGTTGCGGTGTAAATAAATTGGAACCAAACTCTACTAATGGTAAACCAGGAATGGGAATCAGGAATATGCAGAAACGGGCAGAAATGATAAAAGGTTATGTTTCAATTTCTTCTGATTCCTCAAATGCAGGCACAACGGTTCTCTTCAGGTTGTAACCGCTTGTTTGAAACACATAATAAAAAATCTTTTAAATAATTCTCGTTGTTATTGAGTGTTTTTTCCAGGAAAATGACCGTGAATACACCCTTGCCCATGAATCGCAGGAGTTCGAATTTGTCACTGAATCAACGACAGGCGTACCAGGGATGGATCATTCCTACGCCTGGATTTATTGATCAGCAAAAGAACAGCAGATTATGGAACAACAATATGTATCAGCTTACCCAACGAAAAAACCGACATCAATGAGACAACTTAAAAAAACTACAGTCGCTCTGGTAGATGACCACATTCTTCTCCGCAACGGACTCGCAGGACTCATAAATAGTTTTGATGAATTTGAAGTTGTTTTTGAAGCTGATAATGGACAGGATTTCACTGAAAAGATAAAACACAATCCTGTACCCGATATGGTAATGCTGGATATCAATATGCCGGAAATGGATGGATATTCAACTGCACAATATCTTAAACAAACGTATCCTCTCGTAAAAGTCCTTGCTCTCTCCATGTATGATAATGAAACTTCCATCATTCGCATGTTTAAAGCAGGGGCGCGTGGGTATATTCTCAAGGACAGTGAACCAAAAGAACTGAAAAGGGCTTTGGACTCAATTATTCAGAAAGGATATTACAACTCCGAATTGGTTTCCAGTAAGCTGATTCACTCCATCAATAAACTCGAAAACGAAGAAAGCGAAGTAAAACAGCTTGTCGATTTGAACGATCGTGAAATACAATTTCTGAAATATGCATGTACAGAAATGACGTATAAAGAAATTGCAGAGAAAATGTTTTTGTCGCCGAGAACAATTGATGGTTACAGGGATGCTTTATTTGAGAAACTTGGTGTTTCTACAAGAGTGGGATTGGTAATGTTTGCTGTGAAGAATGGGATTGTAGTGGTGTAAGGTTGGTGCATAATAAGTTTGTAGATGGATTTTTATATTGGCTGATACAAATTTTAATAACTTACTGGACATTATTTCTATTCAGATCTCTGAAATAGTAATTTCCGTGCCGTTGCCGATTGTTGATATAATTTGCACCTTATAATTAATATTTTTAGAACGGTATTTTAAATTTTTTATTCCGTTCCCTTGTGATGGTGAATCTGTGTCAAAACCGTTTCCGTCGTCTTTGATTATTAATACTTTCTTTTTGAAATTTTTTTGAAAAAGGACCTCAATATTCTTACATCCGGAGTATTTTATTGAATTATTAATTGCTTCCTTAGCCATCAGTAATAAATTTCGTTTCTCCTTCTTTGTAAGTATTGAGTTTTTTAATTCATATTCTATTTTACTCGAAAACGTAATATTGTTTGCAAGAGAAATTGGCAATGCGAATTTCTTAATTCGTTCAAGAAATTCTTCTGTTGTATCAAGGCTGTCATCCAGTATCCAGATCATATCCCTCAATCCCGTCGTTGCTTGAGATAATGCGTCTTCAATTTTATTTAAAAAATCTAAATCGCCCTGCGAGTTTTTGGCGAGATGCGTAAACACTTTGACGGTATTTAATGTGCTACCTATGTCGTCATGGAGATCACTCGCCATATTTTTCCTGATATTTTGCTGAGCTTTTATCTGACTGATTCTATAGCGATACAATGCATAGAGGAAGCCTGCAGCGAAAATAACTACTCCAACCCTAAACCACAAGGTCTGGTACCACAAAGGCAACCAGTTCAATGACACGCGAGCGATTGATTGGGTCTCGGAAAAATTTCCGTCAAGATATTTTATTTCAATGCTATAATTGCCTGGCTGGCGACCCATTAAATTGATACTTCTGCTATTCCCGATATTGATCCAATTGGTATCAACTTCCATTATCCGGTATGCGAAACCAAATTTTTCGGGAGAGTCATAGTTAATAGACGAAAAATTAACAGTTGCCTGCAACGCCCCCGCAGGTATCTCAAAATACTCCTGGTTGATATCAAAATTTTCTGTTGTTGTATCTGCCCTCACATGTACCATAATTGAGGAAATGTATACATCATGCCTTGATTTCCGTAGATTCATTTTTTTCGCGTCGAAAGCCGTCATTCCTCCTAACCCTCCAAATATTGCTATATCAGATACGGAAGTACCACTGAATTGTTCAAAATAATTTGAATGCATTCCATCTTCTTCCAGAAATGTTTCAATCGATTCATTTTTCACGTTCATTATAGATAATCCGGTATTCGAGGAAATGGCTAGTAAGGTATCGTTAATCAGAACAATCTTGTTCAATCCCACATTATAAAATCCTTCTTTTTTACCGTATAGTTTTATCGCTCCATTATCTTTTGACACTCTTGCCAGCCCATGTCCATAATCAGCGATCCAGTAATATGATCCCGTCTCTGCAATATCCATGTTTATGTTAAGCGTATCTGTTGAATTCGGAAATAAAAAATACATTTCCTCAGACGACCGTGTCTGCGGATTATACTTGGTTATGCTTGCATCAAATAATACCCATAATTTTTCTTCGGAATCAAAAAAAAGTCGTTTTGTAAAATAACCTTTCCTTGCGCCGAGCCAACTGCTTACATCGACCTTATGCAATAGTCTTTTTTTTCTATCCCAGGCATAGAACTCGTTTGGATTGAAAGCGGCAAAAAAATAAAGTGAGTCCCGCAATGTCACCATAGACACAAATCCCTTGTCTGCCAAGAGACCCAGTTCTGGAAAAACAGAACTTAGATTTTTTTTTCTACCCCCAAAATAAAATTCCGTACCACCGGGGCCAGACACTAAAAGTGAATTATTCGGTAAACAAATTCCAGAATAAAAAGTCTGCGGGTCCGATAATCTTTTTAGCGCACCGGATTGCAGGTACACACGGAAGAGTCCATTATCTGTACATACATATACTTCATTTTCGCTTCGATGAAATATAGTTGTACAATGTCCCAGACGCAAAAAACTTTTATCCATCGATTCATAATAACCGGTAACGGGCGGGTCCAGATTTCTAATATATGCAAGGCCATACTGCCCTCCGATCCACAACGCTTTTCCATCAAAATAAATCGAACTGGTATAGAGCAACCAATCATCGTCATCCATAAATCGACTGAATCTTAGTTCTGTGATTTCGCCTGATGAAAACGATATTTTCAAAAGTTTGCCGTCACCCGTAACAAATGCCTCCTCACCAAAAATCGTGATGCAATCAAACTTCCTATTTAAAATATTTAATAATTTCCCTTTTAAAACCGAGCGAATGTTAACATACCATTGCTTTTCGATATCAACAATTTTCAGACCTGTGTTGATTGGAATGAAAATATATTCGGAATTGGCTGCTAAGTCGGTATATGCAGGAATCTCACTATCACTCGGTTGAGATTCATCAATCAGGAACTTCCAATTATTAAAGATTGAATCCGAAGTGACGATACCCACTTCAGAGATCAGGAACCATAACTTATTTCTTTGGTCTAAAAGAATCTTATTAATTGACCCCGGCTTCTGAAGCTTTTCTGCTGATCGAAAGACAACTTCATTTGTATAATTCGACTTATCGATCCGGAAAACTGTTCCATCTGCGGATCCAATAAAAATATGTCCTGCAGTTACGGCCAATGACCTGCACCACGCCTGGACACCCTTTAACGATATTGTAGTGTCTGTTGTACCGGAGCTAATATTAATTTTAGTGAGCCCACCTGTCAAACTCAGCGCCCAAAGGTGATCCCCGGTATAGTCAATAGCCAGGTCAAAAATATCGGTTCCGTTCAGGATAAATTTTCGATTAGCAACATTCTGACTGAATGCGCGACTTATCGTGCCGTCAAACCGGAACAAACCCTCCTGCGTTGAAACCCATATAAATCCCAGCCTATCCTTTAAAACTTTCCTCGCATTCAGGCTGGGAATGAGATTCTCTTTATTTAACTTAGTCAGGGGCAAAAAAGTAGTTTCCTGAGCTTTTGATATTGCCGGTGCCAGGAAGAAGGTCTGCAGAAATACACAGCAGTGTAAAATTTTGCTACACATGAGTAACACCAAAAAAACCTACAAATGGAAAGTAGTCATCATAGCGCAGTACAGCAAAGACTGGGATCCTGAATATAAGGAACTTATTGATGAAGTTAAAGAGAGTCTGCAGACTTTAGAATCTGTTCGCTTTTTAATACTTACATATCGGGTTCCTCATTCAACATTTAAAAATGGAGCAATTAAAATTGAAGATTTTGAATATGGAAATCCTAACGAATCTTCTGAGGATTGGAAAGACTCAAACTTTTATGATGGAGATGATATAAAATCGTTTTTCAGTGACATAGTTTTGCCCGTTAATGCCGATAAGCTTGTGTTTATGACCTGGGGGCATGGCGCTGGATTAGGGTACCTTCCGGAAAAAATCATTCCTCCAACAGATTTAAACCTTTGGAAACCTAACGAGGTGTTTCAGATCGCAGGCAAGCTGAAAACGATGGAATTATTGCGTGAATATCAAGATCAAATCATTGCCGAAGCCACAGTATCACAATTCATTAATGCCAACTTTTCGATAAAAAAAATTACCCCAACACCTGCTTTGAATGCGCTGATTCTCAAAAGCAGCCATCTGCGGGATTTTGCAAGTGAGTTCGTCCAATCCACGGGTATAATCAGTGCGGGTGACCTGGCAGAATGGTTGAAAATTCTAAATCAAAAGGTAAATATTTTTATCGCCTCAAACTGCTTATGTCAAATGTTTGAGCCTGGATATTCGCTTAGAAAGGTAGCAAAATACATGGTTGCGGCGCAAAGCTTAATTCCGTTATTTGGGTTTGATTATTGGTCATTTTTCTGTTCGCTTAAGGATGACGCCCTCGATGACCGCGATCACGTATTGAACATTATAAAAAATTTCCCGAGCAAGTACGATGAAGAATATTTAATTTGGGCAAAAGCAGCAGACACAAAATTTGACAGAGAAGTTTTAGAAATTGCCTCACTTTCAGCAAACGATCTGTACTATTATGACGATTTACTTATAGAGATTAATAAACTTGCTGAATTGTTATCTGAGATTATAATTAACAATACTGAAAATGTAGGCATTATTATCGACGCTAGAGAGAAAAGCATGGACATGATGCCCGGGAATAACGCAATCGGATTTATCGATATTTTTCACTTTACTAATAATCTCCTTTTTTATTCAAGCAATAGCTTGAACAACGAAATAAAAAAAGTCATCTCAGAAATTAATAAAATCAAAATAAAGTGTTGCATTGCCGCTTATCCTCAATCCACAGCTGACTGGCCAATTTTAGTTCCGATAACTTTTGAAAAGCCCGAATTTTTATCAATTTTTCATCCAGCTCCCGCCAGATATGACAATCAGAAATTCATTTATGATCGCTTTTACTCTGAAAGGTCAAGAGATACCATATCAAGAGAGAAAAAGTTGAAATGGGATGACTATATCAGAGCTTTCTCAAAAAGATTTATTTCAAGTTATTGACTGCTATCCGGAAAGCCAGAGGCGTTCACTTTGCCGCCGGGGCCTTCAAACGTGAGATTTACTTTCGCGAACGATGTGCCTGCAAATCTTCTCCAGCCAAGGTTCATTCGAAAACCTTCAATTTTTATGTCATTTGTTCCGTGCTCAAATTTAAGAAAGGCATACGGATTTTTTTCATCTTTACATTTTTCATCAATTTTATCTATTTCTAAAGGTGTTTCCTGCAAGCTAGCATTTTCATCATCGGTTTGAATTTCAACTGTAAAGTTTAAAATTATAGAGTCACCAGCTTTACTCGCCACAATTTTTTTCGAATCTATTAGAAACGATTTGTAAGGGAATTCTGAAGCTGTAGTTGACTTTAAAATTTTGATAAATAGTCCGGTGAAAGCGTCTGGCATAAAGGTAATTTTTAAATGTCATCAGAATAATTCGAGAAAACTACTCACCAGTGCATTGATTAGTCGTTTCAATTTTATTTAGATTAAAGACACTAGCTGTATTTTCTGAATCGAAATAAATGCTTTTCAATCATTCATAAAAAGTGAAATCACCCTTTTTACCCTGCTTTTTCACCCATATTTATTAATTACTTTTGGAGAATATTTAGTTTTTTGTCTCAACTTCGATTTTACTTCGTCATCAACACGACAAGTCACCTCTGGCTTAATTGTAATTTGACTCTCGGCTTGTGAATCGTTGCAATATATTTGCCAATCGATTTCATAAGTTTCAGCTTGATTGCCCAAACCGCCTAGCCCTCTTTACTTCCCCTTGAAAACGGCTCAAGGTAGGGCCCAGGACTACATGATTCAGAAAGTTTATACTGCTAATCATGCTTTCTGCTATGTTCACGTTTTCTTGTTGCGATAATATTGACTTGCGAACGCCCTGGTGCTAGTGTCCGAGCCTTTTTTCCACGTACACCAAATAGTAAAACCTCCGTAACATTGTAAAATAAAATCAGACACCTCGGCCATCTGGCCCACCATCCTTTTTAATTTTATACAAAATAATGTTACTCTTATAATTAGACCCCGCGCTTTCATTATTTCTAATCTTTCGGGCAAAAAAGCGTTTGGCACCCACAAATAAAGATGTGCTGTTTCATTAGCGGCAATTTGCACTGGTATATCTTTTATTGCTTGACGATCCAAAGTGGGATAACGGCACAGTCTCCGATGTTCTTGGGGCAACTTGCCAGTTCTGTTTCAAACTGCCAGGGTGGATCAGCAACTATCGCCGTGAAACGCTGTTCACCTAAAATTGTTAAAAAATCCTTTGCTCTCAGGAATTAGTGGGACAAAATTACTCGTTCCTGCCGCTCGCTAGTCTTTTATGCCTTTTCTTGGCAAAATCTTTCACTATTAATTCTACTGTGACAATTTTCACAATGTGATTTAGATTTCCAGGCTTTCCCATGTGTTCGTCGGCATCATCCTCCGCCTCGATCTTTGTATCCCTGCGGGTTCCGGCGTAAGAGCATTTAGTACAAATCGCCTGATGATAGATACGATCCGAAAACGAACCATTTTTTAATAACTGTTTTGACATCGTTTATTATTTGTATTTGAATTGAATGGGGAATGAGAAACGAATGCCAATATTGTTTCTTTCGAACAAATCGTATTCAGTTTCTGTCGTTTTAAAAAAATCGAGGAACTTGTAGTACAGCTCCGCATTCACGACCGAACTTTCTTTCTTAGAATCTTTAATTGCGAAAAGAAATCCCAAATAAGTATTAACTATCGGCTTTTGTTTGGATTGTATAATCCATTCCGGATTGACATGAAAAGCAGCTATATTATTCTGAAATAAAAACCAAAAAATATCACCGTATAAAGTCACTTTTTTCAGATCCTGGAGATATTCTCCCTTGTAAGCAGTATAGTTTTTTGTGGTTTTCCGATTGCCGGGACTTGTCCCAAATTCAGTTGTCTCTGAAATTTCCTCCTTTTTCAATTTTGTAAAGTTGTCACTGTAACCGAATGCTATTCCACAATCTGCAAAAAAGGACTGGAAATTTACAGGTCGCCATCGATAATAGGACCATTGCAACTTAAGTTCATGTGTCACAAAGGAAGTGTCAGCTATTTGTTGGTCAACCAGCTGGGCTGGGTAGAATAATTTAAATGCATTTCTGTTGACTTTATATCCAATAGAAAACCAGCCAAAGCCAAATCCCTCAATACCTGATTGGAAGGAAAGACTCTCGAGTTGCTTAAGTGTCTTATTCTTTAGATTTCTAAGCTGTGTTTTGTAATAGGGATAATTTTGAATAGCTGCATGAATTGAATCACATAAATGACTTGCTTTTTCTACCAGATATGTCAATTCAGCGATCCTTGTATCATCTGTTGCGGCCTGCAATAGTAAAGTCAGAGAGTCTTGTTTTTAGGTTTGCGTTTCTAGCGTCATGTTTAGCTGAACAAATTCCCGACGACGGGAAAACGCAATAAATTTCTCCTCGAAATCAAACTTAATTTTATCGATTTGTTGGTTATAAATATCTGCTGAATCTGCATCATACTCCAATCGCTGTTTGGACAAAGTCATAAAATTATACTGCAGATCCAGGCTGAATTGCGTATTAAGCGTTGAATTATTGAATAGGGAAAATATACCGTCAGATACGGCCCCGCTGGCTTTAGCCGTAAAAACTGAACCCTTATTCGATATGATATTTCCGGCAAAGTCCACCTTTCCGTCCGTCAGATCCAACGAAGCGAAATTACCAATGCTGTTCTTCGTTTGGCCGGTAATCAAATTACTGAATTGTTGATTCAGCAGTTTTTTAAACATAGACCGGTTGTCGCCGACAACGACAGCACCATTGTTAACCCTGTACGCGTCAAAATCAATTCTGTAGGCTCGAGTTGAGTCTTGTGCATCTGCCAATAACGGGAACCCAACCATTAGAAAAAGGATATGTCTTATCATAAATCGGAGTTTTCCTATTTTGGAGTAGTGCTTAATCTTTAAATAAGGTTGATAAAGTAAAAAAAACAAATCAGGTTGTAAAACCGTTTTTTCACGTTCTTTCCAGGCGTGTTTTCCTCATTGCCCGCGAAGCAAACATGTATTCACTCCCATTCTATTGAAGTACTACAGATTCGAAACCTTCGTCTAAAACTTACTGTTGAATGTTATTTGTAAATCAATAAACCGTGTGTCTTGTATCAGGTTTATTTTTTGTTTGTCATTTGACAAATTCTTCCTGCGATTTGCTTCCGACCTGCCTCCAATATTAATTTAAAAGGCGGCCTACGGCAGGGTGGTTATTGACTGATTGTTGCAATGGGACTTTCAGCTTTGGACAAAATAATTCTTCCTTTATCATTTTTGCAAACAGTGATCCGGTACAAGCATCACAATCTGAAAAATTGATAACAGACCCCGAGACTTCATACATTCCTGTTAGATTATTACCATACACTATTAAGACAAACTTTTCTTTCGTGCATCTTTTAAAAAAATAGCGCCATTCACACATTCGCGCTATGGGGGGCGCTGAACGTGTTGTTTAATGTCCCGGATGCTGCTGAATACAAAAATCTTTACTCTACAACTGATCACCGTGCATTAATAAAATGGATGCATCGACCAAATACCGATGGCTCATTGAAGGTTGGAGTGACTATTGGAATGATAGAAAAAATGCTAACTGGGTTCATTATAGAATAAAAATGATCAGGTTTTAATTTCTTCACGCAGTACATGAAAATCCTGGATTGGCAAAGAAAGTCGATGGAGAATATCATGAGTTCTGCGGATACGTGGACGTGTTTGTGGAGCGGATTAGATAGGCACCTTATTGTAACTCATCTGTAAATATGCCGAATTAAGTATGAAATCATTCCTAAATAGAATTGCCTACCTTGCCAGATAAATGATCATTCGCTTGATCCCCCTGTTTTTCAAACATTTTGGTCATTGTATTCAAACCAATTTTAATTTTAACAGAATCTCTCCCGGTATCTGGCCCTTCCCCTGTTCTTATTTTTATTATCCCCGCGTTCGTATGCAAAGTTGACATTTGAAACGCTAAATATCTGAGGCCTAAAACAATGCTTATGCTCCACGACACGACTGTTATGGCTAAAGGAATTTGAATTACCCCAATGGCCATCTTTTCAGTTCTTACGATTGTAAAAGCTATTGCAGCAACGCTAAGAGCGGTAATATAATAAACATATTTTTCCTGTTTCGCTTGTAACCTATTGGCAAGATCTTTCAAATCTGGATCCTAAATATTCTTTTCCCAAATTAAGGTTGCTTGTTAATTTGCAAAATACTTGCAAAAGTCGGTAAATGAAAAAAGGGTTTCGCCTGAAACCCTTGCCTGGAGTGACCCCGCAGGGACTCGAACCCTGGACCTACTGATTAAGAGTCAGTAGCTCTACCAGCTGAGCTACGGAGTCAATTGGGGGTGTGAAATTATACATTTTCCGGCAGTCTCCCTATCAGGCAAAAAAATGTTTGAAATGTTCCATTAAAATCCAAAATAAATGGTCTCCATGGTACAATTTTAGAATCAAAAGAATTGCCTGCACAATCCGGGAAATCAATCGATGAAAATATATAATAAGACTTGTATTATTTTCGTAATCAGTTTAACACAACACCCAATGAGGAAAGTTCTGGTATTCGCCCCGCTATTGATGTGGTTTCTTCAGAGCAATGCCCAGGTGAGCTCATTATTTGAGGAACAACTTTTCATTGAAGGAGATGATACGCTCCGATGCCGGATACTTACACCACAGAACTTCAGCACGACAAAAAAGTTTCCCCTGGTGGTTTTCCTTCATGGAGCTGGTGAACGCGGAACTGATAACGAAAAACAATTAACCTGGGGAGCAGATTTATTCCTCGATTCAGTGAACAGGGCAAAATATCCGGCGATCGTTGTGTTTCCGCAGTGTCCGGAAAATGAAGCCTGGTCGAGCGTGAAACGCGGACAGATAAAAGATACATTAGGTGGCTTTGAGTTTGATACCGCTGCCGCACAACCGAAAACTGCGGCATTGGTAATTCGCTTTATCGATAGCCTGGTTGCAAAACCGGGTGTCGATCAGAACCGTGTCTATCTCGGAGGATTATCGATGGGAGGATTTGGAACATTTGAATTTCTCTGGCGTCGCCCGGATCTTTTTGCTGCAGCCTTCCCTATCTGCGGAGGTGGAGTTCCGGCAAAAGTTCATTCCTACGCGAAAAAATTACCTATCTGGATTTTTCACGGTGATGCAGATCCCATTGTGCCTGTAACCCAATCCCGTCGAATGGTTCGCGCATTACAAAAAACTACTGCAGAAATTAAATACACCGAATATCCGGGAGTGCAACACGAAAGCTGGAAAAATGCATTTGCAGAGCCCGGGCTGATGGAGTGGATTTTTTCGAAGAAGAAACCCACACGTTAAACGCAGAACGTTGAACATAAAACATTGGCTCTTGCGGTAATCAGAACTTATAGTTTCTGCTTGTTTTATATGGTTCTGCCAGCGCAATGAGTTTTCAATAGCAAAATAAACTTCATCAAATTATACTTACATCCAAATAAAATTTTTCATTTTATCGGACTTCCAAAACATCAAACTATTACGTTATACATTTAACGTTTGACTTCATACCCGTCTTGAAATGCGAGGTATCATCTCCTTCTTCCAGGACACAAAGTCGCCCGAAACGATATGTTCTCTCGCTGTTTTAACCAGCCACAAATAAAAAGCGAGATTATGTATGCTCGCAATGGTAAGACCAAGAATTTCTTTGGATTTTATCAGGTGACGCAAATAAGATTTTGAATAGTAGTTACTGGTTTCGCAGGGAATGCCAGTATCCAAAGGAGAAAAGTCAAATTCCCATTTTTTATTGTCGATATTAATTACACCTTCAGTAGTAAACAACATTGCGTTACGCCCGTTCCGTGTGGGCATGACGCAGTCAAACATATCTATACCCAATGAGATACATTCGAGCAGATCCCATGGTGTACCCACCCCCATCAGGTATCGCGGTTTGTTTACAGGCAGATGTTCGCAACTCAACGCACAGAATTCATAAATCATGTCAACAGGTTCTCCGACGCTAAGTCCACCGATCGCATTTCCCACTGCATCCTTTGAACTGATATATTCACAGGATGCTTTTCTCAGATCTGCAAACGTGCCACCTTGCACGATCGGAAAAAGCGTTTGCTCATACCCGTATTTCGCACCAGCTTTATCCAGTCGGTTGATGCACCTGTCAAGCCAACGATGAGTCAGTTCCATCGAATCCTTCACATACCTGTATTCGGAAGGATATGGCGGACATTCATCAAACGCCATAATGATATCCGCACCGATCGTACGTTGGATATCCATCACGGATTCCGGAGTAAAAAGATGCCGTGACCCATCTATATGACTTTGGAATACGACTCCTTCTTCAGAAATTTTTCGACTCGCAGCGAGTGAAAAAACCTGGTACCCACCGCTATCGGTCAAAATTGGCCGATCCCAGTGATTGAACTTATGTAATCCTCCCGCTGCTTCCAACACTTCAAGGCCCGGTCGTAAATAGAGATGATAGGTATTTCCAAGTATGATTTCTGCTTCCACTTCCGTAGCCAGCTGCCGCTGCGTCACTGCTTTTACTGTTCCGCCAGTACCCACCGGCATGAAAATCGGTGTCTGAATATCGCCATGCGGAGTAGTCAATACCCCCGCCCTTGCTGCATTCTGTTGTTCTGTCTGTTCGAGTCGAAAGGAAAACTGGCTCATAAGGCGCAAGATAACGCAACTGTTGTTCAGAAGAAGTCCAAGGCAGTAGACCTGAGCCGAACGCCGGTAGCCAACAGCCATACCTTGGTTTGGAAAGGATAAGATAACCGGCAACAATTGTTTTGAATAATAAAAATGATTCTACATCTTATTATACCAAAAGCGGAGATCTGCCGCCCGCTGCCTGTTGCCTTTTCCACATATTGTGAAATCTCCACTTCCACACTTCATTCGCCCATAATCTATCTTCGCGCACATGTCTATCAGCTTGTGGGAAATTGTCTTCATAGTATTCTGCGTAGTTACACTTATTCAAATCATTTTTTACCTGGCCCTTTTCCGTCGGGTTGGCGTTTATAAAAATCCGGAACGTACTCAATTCAGAGAAAATGCAGTGAGCGTAGTTGTCTGTGCCCGCGATGAAGCCCATAATCTTTCCCGCAACTTACCGGGCATCCTCGTCCAGGACTATCGCAGTACACATGAAGTGATTGTTGTAAACGACAACTCCCAGGACGAAACAAAATATCTCCTGGAAGGTATGCATAAACAGTTCCGGCAATTGCATGTTGTAGAGTTGAAACAGGAAGCAAAACTGATCCCCGGTAAAAAGTTTCCTCTTTCAGTAGGAATCAAAACTGCTAAATACGAAATCCTTTTACTGACAGATGCAGACTGTGTGCCTGCTACGGAGCACTGGATTCAGAGAATGCAGGACGCTTATGACGATGGTATTGAAATAGTACTCGGCCATGGCGCTTACGAAAAAAAGAAAGGATTACTCAATGCGCTCATACGATTCGACACATTTCACACAGCGTTGCAATATTTCTCCTATGCGCTTGCAGGTATGCCATATATGGGCGTGGGTAGAAATCTTTCTTATCGAAAAAAAGTTTTCTTTCAGAATAAAGGATTCGCTGCACATAACCATGTTCCCGGTGGAGATGATGATCTTTTCATAAATGCTGTTGCTACAAAAACTAACACCGCTGTTGTGCTGGACAAAGATTCATTTACACTATCCGCACCGCAGGAAACCTGGCAGGGATGGGTGGCACAGAAATACCGTCACTATACAACAGGAAAATTCTATAAGCCGAAACACCGGTACCTGCTCGGAATTTATGCGCTGACCTATTTTTTATTCTACCCGCTTTTCGCTTTGTCAGCGATTTTCTTTTGGTGGCCGCTCGCGCTGGGAATATACTTATTACGTCTGATTATTCAGGGCGTCGTTTGGTACAAAGCCATGGTTAAACTGGATGAAAAAAATCTGTTCCCCTGGTATTGGCTGCTGGATATCTGGATGTTCTTTTATTATCTCATCTTTATGTCAGCAGTATGGAAGAAACCCAAAAAAACCTGGAAATAATATTTAAATACTTCTCTGAGTTTTCACCGGCTCAGACCGATCAGCTTTCTCAGCTGCAGCCATTGTATAAAGAGTGGAATGAAAGGATCAATGTGATTTCAAGAAAAGATATTGACTCTCTTTACGAAAAGCATGTCCTGCATTCGCTCGCCATCGCAGCCTGGTTTGATTTTACACCAGGCGTAAATATAATAGACATCGGAACAGGAGGTGGCTTTCCAGGAATTCCACTGGCAATATTTTTCCCGCAAACAAATTTCCTACTGGTCGATTCGATCGGAAAAAAAATTATGGTTGTTAATGATATTGCCGAAAAAATCGGTCTGAAGAATGTGGAGACAAGACACTGCCGTGCAGAAGATGTCAGGGACAGAAAGTTTGATTTTGCAGTGAGCAGGGCCGTTGCGCCATTAAAAGAGTTGTGGAAATGGGCTAAGCCGCTGCTTACCAACGAGAGAAAATTAAAAGATTTTAAAAACGGACTTATATGCCTTAAAGGTGGCGATCTTGCCCAGGAAATTGCTGAAAGTCGCCTCCGGCCACATGTCCGTGAAATTCAATCCATTTTCCCGGAACCGGAGTTTGAACAGAAATACATTTTGTACACTCCTGTCTGATCACATCCATTAAAATCCCGGTTTGGTTTGCCATTTCAGGATGCCTCTTTAAGATGATTTTTCGCTAGCTTTATAACTCGATCCCATCAGAAAACGCGGTTCGGTTTTCACGTATGCTTTGCCGTGATCAGCCTGAATCGTAGCAGTAATTTTAATCAGTAACGCAGAATTTTACTGCATATTAATCCACAATTATGAACGACATTTCAGTTTGTATCGTTGAAGATAATAAGGACATCCGTCTTGCATTGGAACAAATCATCCAGATGGCAGATGGTTACAAACTGCTGACCTCCTTTCCTAATGCGGAAGAGGCCGTTGCGGGACTGCCCGCCTGCAATCCGAATGTTGTTCTGATGGATATCAATCTGGGCGGCATGAGTGGCATTGAATGTGTGGGCCTGGTAAAACCGAGACATCCGGATATCCTTTTTATGATGTGCACGGTTTATGAAGAAGATGAAAAGATTTTTGAAGCACTGGCCGCAGGAGCCAGCGGTTATATTCTGAAAAAAACCGCACCCGCAAAATTGCTTGAGGCAATTCGTGAATTGTACGAAGGTGGTTCACCCATGAGCAGCCAGATAGCAAGGAAAGTGGTGGCGGCTTTCAGCAAAACACCAAAGACTGCAAGTAATCTTTCTCTTGACACTTTATCGCATCGGGAAACCGAAATTCTTGAATTACTGGCAAAAGGATTGCTTTACAAAGAAATTGCTGCGAAACTTGGAATTGCACAGGAGACTGTCCGCAAACACGTATACCATATCTACGAAAAACTCCACGTGAATAACAGGGTTGAAGCAGTGAACAGGTATTTTGGACGTTAAACGATCTACGTATTACGTTTAACGTAGAACGTTCAACGTAAAGTTTACCAGTTCAATTCAAGCCGGTTGTCCTTTCTCTCCATATCCGCAGTCTGATGTCTTGGGTCTATTTCTACAATCTTAAGATCAAGAAGTTTCCTGTCGACCTCAAATGTGTAAAATCTGTCTGTCCATTTCCAGGGAGCGAACTCAATTCTTTTTACAGAAGCATCATCCTGCGGTTTACTTCCGAACATCAGATATTGAGGGATATAGGCCATCAGTTTTGAACCATCCTTAAAAGTAAGTTGCACATCATTGGGCATTGGCATCGTACCCTTATTCCTCAAGCGGATTTTAGTCTTACCGCCTTCTTCCCATAAACTATCGATCGAATAGTCTATCGTCTTTATCGTATTCACAAAATAACCTTTGTACCAATCCAGTTGGATACCACTAACACCTTCGGCCAAACGAATGAAGTCGTTTGGATTGGGATGTTTGAACTTCCATGTATCAAAATATTTCAGCATGATCGCATCGCGGTTTTTATCTCCAACGATATATGCGAGCGTTTCGAGAAATACTTCACCTTTTACATAAGCATTTGTAGAATAACCGGCATTGGTTTCATACTGATCAGCATGGGTTGTCAACGGTTCATTATAGTCGCTTTTTGAAATAGCGATATAGGCACGCATTGCACCTTCATGTGGAGTGCTGTCTTTAAAATTCTCCAGGAAATTGATGGTACGCGATTCAGCAAAAGAAGTAAAGCCTTCATCCATCCATGAATGAAGTGATTCATTTGTACCCAGCATCATCTGGTACCAGCTATGTAACCATTCATGAATTACAACTCCACGACCAGCACCTTTCAGGAGTGTAGCCATCGGGTATTCCATACCGCCATCACCACCTTGTATAAACGAATATTGCTGGTAAGGATATTTTCCACAGGTTTTTTCGATATAGGGTAAAGCTCTTGAGGCCAGTTCCAATACGTTTTCCCATTCCCTACGATAATTGGAAATGTATTGATCAGCAGACATATTCTGTTTTACGCGTGGTGAAAAACCATCGTAAATAGCTTTCAGTTTATCAGGATCAATTTTGTAAAACGCATGCAGTGTTAAGCCATCGCGGAACTTTTTTGAGAGGTGTATGTACTGCGGATCAGCTGCCCAGACAAAATCATGAACATTTGGTGCAACAAAATGCCAGTTGAGTGTATTTCCTGCTGGCGTTTTAACGGTGGTGCCTGCAGCTTCGTAACCATGGCCTATCTCCTGTGCATTCTGCAAATAACCTGTCCCCGCAATGGTGTAATTTTTATCAATATTGATGGTTACATCAAAATCACCCCACACGCCATAAAATTCACGTGCGATATACGGGGTTGGATGCCATCCTTCATAATCATATTCAGCCAGTTTCGGATACCACTGCGCCATACTGAATCTTACGCCTTCAGCATTATCTCTTCCACTTCTGCGAATCTGTACAGGCACCTGGGCCTCAAAACTAAGTTCAAGAACTGCTTTTGACTTTGGTAGAATCGGCTTGTCCAGTTCCACTTTTAAGATGGTCTCATACAACTTAACTTTTTGAGCACGACCATTTACTTTTACATCGTTCACTTTCTGATATCCTGCCTCATCAGGTTTCAGATTTAATATTCTGTCCCGTACACGACCATCCCAATCGTTTCTTCCATTCACAACACGCTTTCCCAACTCACGACTGCGTGCATCCATCATACTTTCCGGCTGAAATGCATTCCAGTACAAATGATAAAACAACACTTTAAGTGTATCAGGAGAATTGTTGGTGTATTCAATGGACTGCTTGCCTTTAAATTGATTTTTTTCAACATCCATTTTTACATCCATCTTATATTTCACACGCTGCTGCCAACGATCAGGTTGTGCCTGAGAAATAGACACATGGAAAACAAAAACGATCAGTAATGATACAGAAAGAATATTCTTCATATACGCAGGATTCAATAGAAATTGTTCTGATAAAGGCCGCAAAAATACTGATTTAGCCATGGCTGTTAAAGGGAAAGCTGTTAAAATCGGTTAAGAAGTCAGTAGACAGTAGAGCAGACAAGAAGTTTATAGTTAATAGTTGAAAGTGACAGTTGTTTCCGGCGATTGACGGAAATTATACATATGCTATTCCTCAGCCGCGTCATCTTCCTGAAACTGGTCTTTGGAACTCTTTCCCGGCCTCCCCGCAACAACAATTACGATCTCACCTTTCACGGTTTTCGAAGTAAAATAATCATGCACTTCCTGCAGCGTTCCCCTTTTATTTTCTTCAAATTTTTTCGAAAGTTCGCGGCTGACGGAACATAGCCTTTCAGCACCAAAATATCCGATCATTCCGGCCAGTGTTTTGACCAGTCGCATGGGCGATTCATAAAAAATCATCGTGCGTTCTTCGTTTGTCAATGTGGTCAGCAAAGTATGTCTGCCTTTTTTCAGCGGAAGAAATCCTTCAAAACAAAAACGATTTGTTGGCAGACCGCTTACTACCAGGGCAGGTACAAATGCTGTGGCTCCTGGTAAACATTCGACTGGCACACCTTCTTTAATACATTCCCTTACGAGATAATAAGCCGGGTCCGAAATTCCAGGGGTACCCGCGTCCGTAATCAAAGCGATTTTCTTTCCCTCCTGCAATTGTTTTACAAGATGAGCAGACACTTTGTGTTCATTATGCTGGTGATAGGGAGTAAGTGGTTTGCTGATATTGTAATGCTGCAGCAAAACGGAAGAAGTCCTGGTATCTTCTGCAAGAATAAAATCAACTTCCTGCAACAATTGTACTGCGCGGAAAGTGAAGTCTGCCAGATTTCCTATCGGTGTTGGAATGATATGAAGCATCTACGTTGAACGTTGAACGTTAAACGTTTAACGTTGAACGTGGATTTCAAAATACTCCATTACAGGGTTGGCGAGTAATTTTTTGCTTGCTTCTTCTGCAATTGATTTTGCTTCCTCAGGTGAACCTGCTTCTACCTGCAGCATAATGTGTTTGCCGATACGCACATCCTCAATTGATTTCATACCAAGGTTACCCAGTCCGCCAAGCACAGCTTTCCCTTGCGGATCCAGCAGATCTTTCAACGGCATCACATCTATATGCACGTTATAATTCATGCAGTTTGTTTTTTGTAAATTAAAGATATAAGAATATAAGCGAGGAATACCACCGGTACCGCAAGCCATTTTAAAGTTATAGCTGCTAACACAGCAACTACTACAAGTATGATTTTGGGAAGATTTCCTTTTGCACCTCCACCAGAAAATTTCATGCTGATCATCGGAAGGCGCGAAACCATCAGGTAACTGATTACAAAAATCAGGAGATATAATACCCAACGATTGAGTAGCAGTTGCTGAACATTAAAATAGTTATACAGAAGAATCAGCGGGAAAGATGCAATCAGCAGCCCGGCAGCCGGAGCAGGAATGCCGGTGAAACCGGAAAGATTGGGCTCGCTGATATTGAAGCGGGCAAGTCTCCATGCTGCAGCTGCAGGAACCAGGAATGCAGGAATTAAACTGAACATTGCCACATCCAGTCCATCTTCCGTAGAAGCAAAACTAATCCTGAGCAACTGATACATGATCATTCCCGGAGCAACACCAAAACTCACTACATCTGCAAGTGAATCGAGTTGCTTTCCCATTTCGGATGTTGACTTGAAGAGACGCGCGACAAAACCATCCAGGAAATCAATTATGCCTGCAATACCAATACAAACAGATCCCCACCATATTTTTTCCGGAAGATAGATCTTCCAATCCTGCCCGTTATAATTGATGATGCCTTCCCCGGTTTGTAATATAAAAACGATGGCCAGGCAACCTGCAATCAGATTCAGCAGCGTAAACAGGTTAGGGATTTGTTTCATATTTTATTGGTCGCTTGAGCATTGAAAAGCCGGGCAAATATAGCAAGTCAAAACTTGAGGCAACAAACGTTTTTAGCGGCTGTTCATGAGCGACTCGATTTCTTCCGCGGTAATCGGAATATTATTCATGAGATCGATATTCCCCTTCTTTGTAATCCAGACATTGTTTTCAATACGAATCCCCATTTGCTCTTCCTCAATATAGATGCCCGGTTCAACGGTAAAAACCATTCCTGCTTCAATAGGTTCAGTACGCGTACCAAGATCATGAACATCAATGCCCAGGTGATGCGAAATTCCGTGATAAAGATATTTACGGTAAGCTCTGTTTTCGGCGTCTTCATTTTTCACATCTGATTTTTTCAGAAGACCAATTTTGATAAACTGATCCGTAGCCTCCTCCCCCACTTTATCCGTATAGTCAACAATCGATATTCCTGGTTTTAATAAGCTTTTTGCATAATTGTGCAGGTGAAGACAAGCGTTATACACTTGTTTTTGCCTTTTACTGAATTTGCCGTTAACGGGAATGGTACGGGTAAGATCCGCATTGTATCCACCATATTCGGCACCAAAATCCATCAGGATTAGTTCGCCACTTAAACATTGCTGGTTATTGGCTATATAGTGAAGAGTCCGCGCACGATCTCCACTGGCGATGATTGAGGTGTAACCCGGACCAGCCGATCTGTTACGAATAAATTCATGATAAATTTCTGCTTCTATTTCATTTTCCCAAATACCAGGACGGACAAAACCGAGCAGCCGGCGAAATGCAAGTTCAGTGATTCTGATGGCTTCCTTCATCACGTCGATTTCACCGGCGGTTTTGACTGATCTCAGATTTTTCAGAATCCTGGCTGAACGTTTAAATTGATGAAGCGGATATTTCTTACGCAATTCTTCTGCGTAACGATAGTCCCTCGTTGGTACATGATTCGATTTCCTGTCGTTCTCGTTACTGTTCAGATAGATTGTATCAGCCAGATGGATCCATGTTTGCAAAGCGGCGTCGATACTATCAAGCCAAACAATCGTTGAAATTCCGGAAATGGCTGTTGCTTCCTCTCTGCGGAGCCTCTTACCATCCCATTTTTCTTTCAATTCATTGGGCCTGACCAATACCAGCACTTCCCTGAATTTAACATCCGGACTATCGGGGAAAAGGATCAGCATGGTATCCTCCTGGGTTATACCTGTAAGCCAATAGAGATCCGAATTTTGTTTAAAAGGAAAAAGAGCGTCGCCATTGGTGGGAAACTCGTCGTTACTATTGAAAATGGCAATACTGTTTTTGTCCATTTTCTTTACAAACCTGCTCCTGTTTTCGATGAAAATGCCTGGATTTACGGTTGCCTGTTTCATAATTCAAAAAGCATAAAAATACTGATAAAAAAGCGCGGATTTTTTAAAGTCTGCCCTTAACCATCATCCAAAAATGTTGAAAAAATATTTTTTTTCGAAGAAATTCAAAGTGAAACGGTTAAACTTTATTCAAAACTAACACCTGTAAGTTTTTAGCAGTAATATTCTATCATTAATCGAATTAGCAGATAATTTTCAATTTCCAGTTGAAAACCAAGCGATTTTTAGATATTATTCAAATAATTATTTTTGTTGATCGTTTAAAATAAATGCGCATGACGATTACTGCCAACCCATTGATTCCGAGAGAGAAAATTCTTCATTTCGGTCTTCGTAACTCGGACAGGATACATTACCAGTTGAGTCCGCAGGAACTTGCTGCTGCCGCCGTTTTACGCGGCGAAGCTGTTTATAATGATACCGGCGCGCTGGTTATAAATACAGGCGAATGTACCGGTCGTTCTCCCAAAGACAAGTATATTGTTCTGGATGAACTGACCAGGGATAATGTCGACTGGAACAATTTCAACCAGCCGATTGATTCCATCAGCTTCGACCGGGTTTTTGAAGAAATTACTGAATACCTCGCGACAAAGGATATGTGGGTCAGGGATTGCTACGCTTGTGCGGATGACAGATTTCGGGTGAACATAAGAGTAATCACCGAAAAGCCTGCGGAGAATCTTTTTGCGTATAATATGTTTTTACGACCTTCCGAAGAAACCCTGGAGACCTTCCGCCCGAACTGGCAGATCATCTCTGCTTCCGGTCTCAAACTGGACCCACGCTTTTGCGGAACAAGGAGTGGCAATGCTGCCATCATCAGTTTCAAACACAGGATGATCCTTATTGCCGGGACAGCTTATACGGGAGAAATCAAAAAGGGAATTTTTACCGTCCTGAATTATATTCTTCCCCTGGAAAAGGATGTGTTGAGTATGCACTGTTCTGCAAACAAAGACAACGATGGAAACACTGCACTTTTCTTCGGTCTCAGTGGAACAGGAAAAACGACGCTTAGTGCAGACCCCAGGAGGATGCTGATCGGCGATGATGAACATGGGTGGACAGCTGAAGGTGTATTCAATTTTGAAGGCGGATGTTATGCAAAATGCATCCAGCTATCAGAAGAAAAAGAACCACAGATTTTCCATGCCGTAAAACCCGGTGCTCTGGTAGAAAACACGAGGTTTTTCGAAGGCACCAATACCATCAATTTTGATGATGGTTCGATCACTGAAAACACAAGGGTTTCCTATCCGCTGGATTTTATTGATAATGCCGCGAGCCCTTCAGTTGGAAATAATCCCAAACACATATTCTTCCTCACCTGCGATGCTTACGGCATTTTACCACCCGTTTCACAGCTGACACCTGAACAGGCCATGTACCAGTTCATCAGCGGATACACCGCAAAAGTTGCAGGAACAGAGGCGGGAGTAACCGAACCCAAAGCTACATTCAGTGCTTGTTTTGGTGCACCTTTTCTTCCATTACATCCCGGACATTATGCCCAGATGCTGGGAAGAAAATTAAAAGAACACAATGCAAAAGTGTGGCTGATCAATACAGGATGGACCGGCGGACCTTATGGAACCGGAAGCCGCATAAAACTTGCTTATACGAGGGCACTTATTACTGCGGTTTTAGAAGATAAATTGAATATGGATGAAAGTGAAATTTTCCCGGTGTTCAATTTCAGAATTCCGAAATATTGTGAAGGTGTTCCGGATCAAATATTAAATCCGGCGAATACCTGGTCTGACAAAAATAACTTTACTGAGAAGTCAAAATCTCTTGCGAAACTTTTCACAGAGAATTTTCAAAAATATGCGGATGGAGTTTCATCAGAAATTAAAGCTGCAGCCCCCGCTAGAATTTAAGCGGTCTTATCGATTGTTTGCTAATAACGGCCCGTTGTTTTCAGCGGGCCACTTTTTTACGTTGAACGTTGAACGTTGAACGTTTTACGTTGAAACCTAGAACAACCCGTAAAGCTCTGAGTCTACCCTGCTGATAATCTCCCCAAAGTGTTCATCGTTTTCAGCGAATTTATTTTTATCAACATTGATCACCAATAACGGCCCTTCCTTATACCCTTCGATCCATTTATTGTAATATTCGTTTAGGCGTTTCAGGTAGTCCAGTCGAATATTTTCCTCGTATTCGCGACCGCGTTTCTGAATTTGTCCGACAAGTGTAGGAACAGACGCCTGGAGATAAATCATCAGATCCGGTGGTTTGATCATCTGCCTCAGCGTCTGGAAAAAATCAAAGTAGTTATCGTAATCACGTTTGCTCATCAGGCCCATCTCGTGCAGGTTCGGCGCGAAAATGTGCGCATCTTCATAAATAGTCCGGTCCTGAATGATTGTCTCGGTACCTCTGTTGATATCCAGCAACTGGGTCAGCCTGTTATTCAAAAAATAAATCTGGAGGTTAAAGCTCCAGCGTGGCATGTCTTCATAAAAATCGAATAGGTAGGGATTCTGATCTACGTTTTCAAATTGCGGAATCCAGCGATAGTGTTTGCTGAGCATTTCAGTAAGCGTGGTTTTACCCGCACCAATGTTTCCTGCTATCGCAATATGTTTTGGTTTTTTCAGCTTGGCCATAGTGTCCTTAAGGTTCCCTGTTTGCTTACCTGAGAGCAGAGTATTTAATGTACATATTCATTCTGGAATCAGGAAAGAGTTATTTCTTTTTTTTAATAATAATTCAATCCCATCGCTTCCCTGACAAGTTTCATTGTTTTCTGAGCACTGTGGTTAGCTTTCTCAGCTCCCTTTATCATTATATCTTTAAGGTATTGTTTGTCTGCCTGGATCTCTTCTGCCTTGATCCGAATGGGGCTTACAAAACTCACCAGATCCTCTCCCAGTTGCTTTTTAAACTCACCATATTTGATGGTGCAATTGTTCCACGCATCTTCATAGTGCTGGACATTTGCAGGCGTTCCCAGCAGCCTCATCAAGCCAAACAGATTCTCAATGATTTCAGGTTTTGGAGAATTGGGCTCAACAGGACCGGAATCCGTCACTGCTTTCATCGCCTTTTTCCTGATCAGATCGTCTCCGTCAGACAGGTATATCGTAGCATACTGATTTTCACTTTTACTCATTTTGCCCTTCCCGTCAAGACTCGGAATACGTGCAAGATCCTCGCCAAAATTGAATGCTACCGGTTCAGGAAAAATTTCACCAAAACGATGATTGAAACGATTTGCAAAGTTTCTGCACATTTCGAGGTGTTGCTCCTGGTCCTTACCTACAGGCACATACGAAGCGCGATGGATAATGATGTCAGCAGTCTGCAAAACCGGATAGGTTAATAAACCTGCATTGACATTATCGGGCTGCGATCTCGCCTTATCCTTAAACGTGGTTGTTCTCTCCAGTTCACCAACATAGGAAAGCATGTTCAGGTATAAATAAAGTTCTGCAGTTTCAGGTACATGACTCTGGCAATACAACGCCACTTTATCCGGATCAAGACCGCAGGCAATATTTTCAGCCAGTACCCGATGGATATTATCTTTCAGTTGTGATGTATCAGGATGTGTGGTCAAGGAATGGAGATCGGCAACCATAAAATAACATTCAAACTCGTCCTGCATGCGCACATAGTTACGAACCGCCCCGAAATAATTTCCCAGGTGCAGATACCCGGTAGGCCGGATACCACTCATTACAATCCCTTTTCTTGAAGTCATAAGGACGGCAAATATAGAATACAGGAGACAGAATACAGAAACAGGAAACAGAAACAGAAAACAAAAACAGGAAAAGAGTGTTTTTTCCGTGTTTTTTGTTTGACTTGAAGCCATTGTGTTTTAAGAAAGCGCCTGCAAATTGTCTCAGGCCGGCTGTTCCCTTTTGCCTTTTGCCTTACGCCTTTTGCTCCTTCTTCCTTTCATCAAAAAAAAGACTCAATCCCGACTATTCTGCTATTTTTGTACATAATCGATTTTTCAATGGAGGTAACTGATGAAATGGTGGAAAAACTGGCCTGGCTTTCCAGGCTGAGTTTCAATGAAGAAGAAAAAACAGCGATCCGTGCTGATCTGCAGGACCTGATTGCATTTGTTGATAAACTCAAAGAAATCGATGTCGAAGGCGTGGAGCCCTTGATCCATATGAGCCAGGAAATCAATGTATTCCGGGAAGATGTTGTCCGGGGTTCGGTTCCCAGAGAAGAAGGTCTTAAAAATGCACCTTCCGTGGCGGGTGATTTTTTCACTGTACCGAGAGCGCTAAAAAAATAACATGAGAAGCCGGAAATGAATTCCGGTTCAAGAAAATTATACGTATGTCTGCAGTCATTCATCTGGAACAGATCAGGAAAAGTTACTTCATGGGGAAGCAGGAGCTGCAGGTACTCAAAGGAATATCCCTGGATATTAACCGTAATGAGTACGTAGCGCTGATGGGACCTTCAGGATCGGGAAAAAGTACGTTGATGAATATTCTCGGATGTCTTGATTCTCCTACTTCCGGGAAATATATTCTCAATGGACATGATGTCAGTAAAATGGCGGACAATGACCTTGCTGAGGTCCGTAATAAAGAAATCGGATTTGTGTTCCAGCAGTTCAATCTTCTTCCAAGGCTTACAGCACTCGAAAATGTAGCATTGCCTCTGATTTACGCAGGCATTCCGAAAAAGCAGCGCCTTGACATGGCCAATGAAGTATTGAAAAAGGTTGATCTGACTGAAAGAAGTCATCATAAACCAAATGAGCTTTCGGGTGGACAATGTCAGCGCGTAGCCATTGCCCGTGCGTTGGTGAATAATCCATCGATTATTCTCGCGGACGAGCCTACAGGTAACCTCGATACAAAAACTTCTTATGAAATCATGTCTATTTTCCAGAAGATCCATGATGATGGAAATACTGTTGTCCTGGTTACCCATGAAGACGATATTTCGAAGTATGCAAAAAGGATTATCAGGTTAAGAGATGGTGTTCTTGAAAGCGACCGCAAACACGAACAAGTTGAACCGGTATAATGCGATCGATTAATCAATTAAATTGAGCCCGTTAGATGCGGGCTTTTTTATTTCAGGTGTATTTCCAAAGGGACTCGCCTGTCATATTGAAAATGATTTTATGGCAACAAAAATTTATACAAGAACAGGAGATAAAGGCACAACAGGTTTAATCGGCGGCACACGGGTGCTAAAATCGCATTTGCGCATTGAAGCGTACGGCACTGTTGATGAACTCAATTCCTATTTGGGTCTTTGCAGGGATCATTTAAACGATTCGCGGAGCAGGGAAATGCTGAAAGGAATACAGGACAGATTGTTCACGATCGGTTCTTCACTCGCAACTGACCCGGAGAAAGAACCTAAAATGAAATTGCCGGATTTGAAGGAAGATGATGTTGTAATCCTGGAGAAAGACATCGATACGATGAATGAACAAATAACTCCGTTGAAGTCATTTATCATTCCTGGTGGAAATGTTGCAGTATCTCACCTGCATGTAGCCAGGTGTATTTGCCGTCGGGCAGAACGTTGCTGCGTAAGGCTGGATGCACAAAACGAAGAAGTGAGCGAGATAGTGATCAGGTATCTGAACCGGCTGAGCGATTATCTTTTTATCCTCTGCAGGTTTATTTCTCATCAACTCGGCGTTGAAGAATTACCCTGGAAACCACGTTAAACGCTATACGTTTTACGTTCAACGTTAAACGTCGGCGATTCTACCATCTTTCATGTGAAGTGTCCGGTCACTCATGGATGCCAGTTCCTCATTATGTGTCACGATCAGGAACGTCTGGCCAAATTCCTGTCTGAGACGTATAAAAAGATGGTGTAATTCGTTTGCATTGGCCGAATCGAGGTTGCCGGTGGGTTCATCGGCAAAAACAATTTCGGGCCGGTTTATTAAAGCACGTGCAACGGCCACTCTTTGCTGTTCTCCGCCGGAAAGTGCTGAGGGTTTATTTTCCTCCCGGTCTCTCAACCCCAGCCAGCCCAACAGCTCTTTTGCCCGGGCCTCTACCTCTTTCTTTTTTGTACCAGCGATCCAGCCCGGGATGCAAACATTCTCCAGTGCGGTAAATTCGGGAAGTAAATGGTGAAACTGGAATACAAAACCTGCATGAAGATTGCGAAAAGCAGCGAGCGGCTTCCCTTTCAGAAGATCCACACGCCTACCGCCCAGTTGGATTTCTCCTGAATCGGCATGATCAAGCGTACCCAGGATATGCAGTAAAGTCGATTTCCCCGCACCGGAAGAGCCAACTATACTCACTACTTCGCCTGATTTTATCATCAAATCCACACCTTTTAAAACCTGCAATTTTCCATAAAACTTGGTGACACCCTTGGCAACGAGCATGAAGCGACTTTTTATAAAGAAAGTTGAAAATTAAGCTTTGTATAACTCCCGATCAAAACAGGAGCAATAAATAGCAAAACGGTACCGTTGAATTTTCTGTGTGGAATAAAGGATTTGGAAAATTCCCTGTAACAATTACATTTGCGAAAAATTAAACGTAGAATCTAGATGTTCTGGACACTTGAATTGGCTTCGTACCTTGAAGATGCACCCTGGCCTGCCACTAAAGATGAACTGATCGACTATGGCATCCGTAGCGGAGCGCCTATCGAGGTAATTGAAAACCTGCAGGAATTGGAGGACGAGGGAGAGATTTATGAAGGTATCGACGATATCTGGCCCGATTATCCAAGCCAGGAAGACTTCTTCTTTAACGAAGACGAATATTGATTCACGTTGTACGTTAAACGTATAACGTTCAACGTAATTACTTCTCCATTTGTTCGATTACTTCCATAGTAACTCCTGTGTTCGAAAATCCGCCATCGTGGAATAAATTCTGCATCGTTACCATCCTGGTATAATCGGAAAACATGGCAACACAGAAATTCGCACAATCTTCACCCGTTGCATTTCCCAGGGGACTCATTTTTTCTGCGAAACCGATAAATCCATCAAAACCTTTCACACCGCTACCGGCGGTTGTTCGGGTAGGCGACTGCGATATCGTATTCACACGCACTTTGCGTTTTCTGCCATAATGAAATCCGAAACTGCGGGCAACACTTTCAAGTAATGCTTTTGCATCCGCCATTTCACCATAATCAGGGAATACACGTTGAGCTGCTATATAAGACAAAGCCACAACACTACCCCACTCATTCAAAGCATCCAGATCATAAGCCGTGCGCAACACACGATGAAAAGACATTGCAGAAATATCAAGTGTTTTCTGGTTGAAACCGTAATCTATTTCAGTATAAGATTTTCCTTTACGAACATTGATACTCATTCCTACAGAATGAAGGATGAAATCGAATTTTCCTCCAAAATGTTCGATACTTTTTTCCATCAGGTTTTTGAGATCATCCATATTCACCACGTCAGCTCCGATCACGGGAGCGTTCACCTGCTCAGCAAGTTTATTTATTTCACCCATACGCAAGGCAACCGGGGCATTTGTTAATACCAGTTGTGCGCCTTGCTCATGGCATGCCACCGCAGTTTTCCAGGCCATTGATTTTTCATCCAGTGCTCCAAAAATTATCCCCTTTTTCCCCTGCAGTAATTGGTGAGTCATGTTAGGTATTTTTTGTAAAAATAAAGTTTTAACCAGATACAAAGTTCCTGAAACAAGCTACAGTTATTCCGAATAAAAGAATAATAATAAACACTGAATTTATCAGTAAAATGAAGTACAGTAGAAATCGTTTTATCGATTCTCCCGGCCTGATAAATTTTATCAGCAGCCTGTTTCCTAACCAGGTAAGGAAGGCAGCAACTACAAATAAGAAAAGAAGAAAATAATCTGTGGTGGTCATGAAGATTTCAGCTAAAATGCAATCGGAGTGCTGCACCAATATACCGTAAAAGGATAAACGAAATCGTCATCAGCCGGCAACCATTTCACGCGCATTTTCCAAGGCAACTGCTGATGGCGGTTCACCACCCAGCATCCTGGCAATCGCTTCTATCCTTTCATCTTCGCCTAATCTCCGGATATGCGTCCTGATCTGCCCTGATTTTTCTTTTTTGTATACGTAATAATGTGCATTTGCACGTGCTGCAATCTGCGGTTGATGGGTGATTGAAATTACCTGGTGCTGTTGACCAAGTTCCTTCATCAGTATTCCCACCTGTCGTGCTGCTTCGCCGCTGATACCACTGTCAATTTCATCAAATATCAATGTGGGCATTTGAAGTGAATCCGCTACGAGGGATTTCAATGAAAGCATTAACCTGCTTAACTCACCACCGCTGGCTACTTTTTCCAATGGTTCAAATCTCCCGGTTTTATTCGCATCAAAAAGAAAGCTGATTTTATCTGCACCGGATTGACTTAATTCCTGCGGCTGAATGTCAACTTTCAACATTGCGTTAGGCATACCGACTCTCGTGAGCAATTCTTTTGTTTTCTTTTCGAGAGGCGATACCTGCCTCTTTCGACCGGCACTCAATTGGTCCGCCACTTTTTGTGCTTTTACAAGAACGACAGTCAATTGTTTCTCTATGGAAAGAATTTTTTCTCCAGCCTGATCAATAATCAACAATTTTTCTTCCAGCAAATCTTTTACTGCAAGTAATTCTTTTGTACTGCTGACATTATGTTTCTTAAATAGTTTTTGCGCAAGTGCGATTCTTTGTTGCAACACATCGATCCTGGCACCATCCATCTGTATTTTGTCATTCAGATTTTCCAGTTCTGATTGAATATCCTGAAGTTCGATATATGCGGATTGTAGTCGCTGTGATAATTGCGGAATCTCCTGGTGAAACCCGACTACAGCTCCCAGTTGCTGTATTGCTGAACGAACAGATTGCACTACGGGTTGTTCAGATTCCTGTAAAATAAAATTGACACGGCCAAGAACAGCCTTGATCTGTTCAGCATGAGATAGCAATTTCAACTCCGCATCAAGTTCTTCAATTTCTCCATCTTTGAAATTTGCATTATCAAGTTCTTCAAATAAAAACCGGTGGAAATCGGCTTCACGATTGGCTAATGCCTGCGACTCTTTCAAAGCTGCGAGTTCTTTCCTCAGTGACTCATACTCATTGTAAAATTGCGCATATTCCTTTCTTAGAGAAGAATGAGTCGCAAGTGCATCGAGTACATTTAATTGAAATGTTGAAGAGCCAAGTTCCATCGTATCAAACTGCTGATGAAGATCAACAAGCATTCCAGCGAGTTGATGCAGCTGAGCAAGATTTACGGGCGAATCATTTATAAATGCTCTTGATTTTCCCCCTGCATTTATTTCACGACGTAATAAAAGTTCATCTGCTGTATCAATATCCCATTCACTGATCAGTTTATCTATCTCTGCAAAATCCAGTTGCGAAAACACTGCTTCAACAACAGCCTTTTTATTTTTATCAGCCAGCACAGTGGAATCGGCACGATCTCCCAGTACTAACCCCAACGCACCAACCAGAATCGATTTACCTGCGCCGGTTTCACCGGTAATGATATTGAGATTATCAGAAAATTGAATATCAACTTCTTCTATGATCGCATAGTTCCTAATCGTCAGTCTGCTCAGCATGCGATAAATTTAAGGGCATTCGGAATAATCAAAAAGCAGATAAAGAACTTGTGGAAAAAATAAAAGGCATCCTGGGGATGCCTTTTACGTTATACGTTACACGTTTTACGTTATACGTTCTTCGCTTGTTCCTGCAGTTCCTCATCCACAAGGATGCGGCCGCAGTTTTCACAAACGATAATTTTTTTGCGCTGACGAATTTCACTCTGCCTCTGCGGTGGAATCGCGTTATAGCATCCACCACAAGCATCACGAACGATCGCTACAACGGCTAAACCATTGCGATAGTTCTTACGGATCCTGTCGAAAGAAGCCAGCAGGCGCGGTTCAACTTTCTCACGTGCCGCTTTACTCATTTCTGAGTATTCTGTTTCTTCTTTCTCCGTCTCGCTGATGATTTTCTCCAGCTCGCCTTTCTTGTGTTTCAGGTTAGCTTCTTTGGTTGCGATATTTCTTTTCGCAGATTCAAGCAGGCGGGCCTTGTCAGAAATTTCTTCATTTGCATCTTTGATATGCTTTTCCGCAAGCTTCGTCTCAAGGGTCTGCATTTCGATCTCTTTATTGATCGCTTCAAACTCACGGTTATTTTTTACATTCTCGCTTTGTTTTTCATACTTAGCGATCAATGCCTGTGATTCTTTTATCAGATTTTTCTTCTGCTCGATAAATTCAGTGATACCATTCACCTCTTCTTCAATTCTTGTTTCCCTCGCATGCAAGCCCTGAATTTCATCTTCCAGATCACTCACCTCAATTGGCAACTCCCCTTTTAAAATCTGAATTTCATCCAGCTTACTTTCAATCTTTTGCAGATTAAGCAGGGAAGAGAGCTTCTCTTCAACCGAATATTCTTTTACGTTAGCCATAATGTTTTATAAAAAGTAATTGACGGGATTGGTGCGCACACCAGTTTTAAGGACGGCAAAGTTAGGAAATTTTTGTTTCAATCGGTCAATCAGCAGGTCTTGTGTATACTGTTCACTTTCGTAATGACCAATGTCCGCAAGTATTATCCTCCCATCAGCCTCAAAAAAATCATGGTACTTCAGATCGCCAGTCATAAAAATATCGGCCCCGGCCTGTAATGCCTTGGGAATCAAAAAACTACCAGCGCCACCGCACAATGCCACCCGTTGAATAGGCTCTCCTTTTAAAGCGGAATGTCTGATCATAGGAATATCGAATTCCTTTTGAACCAGTGCAAGGAAATGCTTTTCTTCCATTGCTGATGGCAGTGAGCCAACAACCCCGGATCCTGCCCTTTCGAATACATTGGCCAGTGGAACCAGGTCGAAAGCCACTTCCTCATACGGATGACTGGCTTTCAGTGCCTGTATTACAGCCTTATCCCTGAAAATGGGCAATATCACTTCCAGCCTGGATTCCGGTTCCAAATGACGCCGACCCTTTTCTCCCACGAACGGGTCCGTTTGGTCCCCGGCTTTGAAACTTCCGTTACCTTCAGATGCAAAGCTGCATTCAGAATAATTTCCGATCTCCCCGGCACCCGCTTCGAAAAGAGCATTCCGGACTTTATCTACATGATTTAATGGAACAAATGTGATCAGCTTCAATAACTGCCCTTTCTTCGGATCAAGCACCGATGGCTTCTCAAGGCCCAGTTTTTCCGCCATTTTAAAGCTTACACCATCCCAGGTATTATCCAGGTTAGTATGAATAGCATAGATCATCAGGTTTTCACGAATGGCCCTGATCAAAAGACGGCCAACTGGATTTTTCTCGCTAAATCGCTTCATTCCTCTGAAAACCAATGGGTGATGAGAAATAACCAGGTTAATTCCTGTTTGCAATGCTTCCGTCAGAACATCATCAGTAATGTCCAGGCAAACCATCGCTCCCTTGCATTCCATACCAGGGTCCCCCACAATCAGTCCTGAATTGTCATAATCCTCCTGCAATGCAGTTGGAGCCACTGTTTCCAAAAAGTTAATAATCTCTGCTGTTTTCATTTTCGTTCAGCCAATTGACAAAATTGAAATTACTTTGGCCTCATTCAAAAGTATATACTCAAATGTTAAGATGGCTGACCTTATTCTTTTTGATTTCCTTTACCGGCGTTTTTGGTCAGCAGCACCAGGGGGACTGGGATACTTATTATACCCAGGTAAATAAAAAGCCGGTAAGTATAATTGTTGACCTTTCTCTCGGAAAGCTTGCCCCTGTGCGTGAGCGACCTTATGTAATCATCATCAGAACTGAACTACGTTATCCAGATACCAACGGCCTCCCATCATCGGTAGAGGTTCCTTTGCTTGATGAAATGGAAGAACAACTGGTGGAGAATCTTGCGAGAAATAATGGGGCATGGTATACAGGCAGGTTTACGCAGAGAGGGATCAGGGAGTTCTACTTTTACGCTTTAGATACCCTTCAGTACAGAAATGCGCTGAACAAAGCCATGACAGCTTATAAAGAGTACAAATGGCTGGCACAAGCCAAGGATGATAAAACCTGGACCAATTACCTGACGGTTCTATATCCTTCGCCACTGGATATGGAAAAGATACAGAACCGAAGACTGATCGATTATCTTAAAAAACAAGGCGATGGCCTGACCGCAACCAGGAAAGTCGAACACTTTTTCCAATTCAAAACAAAATCATACCGGGATGAATTTGTCCGCAAATCCGGGATCGAAGCTTTTACGATCACGGAAATGCCTGATAAACCAGGGGATGGCGAATTTCCATATTCCCTACGGATCGAAAAAGACGATGTGCCGGATTACACCTATATCGATCGGGTGCTGATTCCACTTTGGCAATTGGCGGGAAAGTACCATGGTCGTTACGACGGCTGGGAAACGGTGATGGTGAAATAAATTCCTTTCCTTTGATTCATAAATAATTAAGATCGCTGGGTGTATTTTGGGGATAACTATCCCCTATATTTGCCTTTCCTTAAAAGTTTACCATTGAAACCAGACACTGCCCAGAAGTACTCGAGGTATGTGGATTATATGCAAAAAATTGCAGATATCCGCAGTGCCAGCGCAGTTTTACAATGGGACCAGGAAACTTACCTCCCGCCTGGCGGCGCGATGGCCCGTGGTCGACAAATAGCTACACTTTCAGAACTGGCGCATAGTCATTTTTCAGCTCCGGAACTTGGTGATCTTTTAACTGAACTTACTGAAGCAGAAGGTCTTACAGCAGGCCAGAAAAAAAATATTGCGATCAACCTCGACGATTACAACCGGAACAGGAGATACAGTTCCGCTTTTGTAAGGAAATTGAGTGAACAGATCAATCAATCTTTTCATGCCTGGCTGGAAGCCAGGAAAAAGAATGATTTTTCCGTTTTTAAAGCTGAGCTCGCCGGTTTGATTGAATTGAAAAAAGAAGAATCACATATTATCGGTTTCAGCAAGCATTTATATGATGCACACCTGGACGAACATGATCGCGGACTGACCGTTGAAGTGACCGATAGACTTTTTACCGACCTGAAGAAAATACTGAGCAATGTTTTACCGGAACTTATTCAGCAGGACGACGAAACTTCGGGGGTGAATTTTGCGATGGCAAAGGATGATCAGTGGAAACTGGGAATGGAGATCCTTGGATTGATGGGTTTCAGTTTTGACTACGGCCGACAGGATATTTCAGAGCACCCGTTTACCATAAGTTTTCATCCAACAGACGTCAGATTAACAACCAGAATAAATCCCGATAATTTTTCAGGAATGCTCTGGAGCTGTATTCACGAAGGAGGCCACGGACTTTACGAGCAAGGCCTGAATCCCGAAGAAGCTGGGTTGCCGCTGGGAGAAGCCTGTTCCCTGAGTATCCATGAATCCCAGAGCCGGCTTTGGGAAAATTGTGTAGGCAGAAGTTTTGCTTTCTGCAGTTTCCTGCTTGAAAAATTAAAAAAGCACCATCCTGCGCAGTTTGGATCGGTGAACGCTGAACGGTTCTTCCGATCTGTAAACCAGGTGAAACCTACGTTGATCAGAACTGAGTCGGATGAGGTAACTTATCACTATCACATACTTATCAGGTACGAAATGGAGAAGGATCTGCTTACAGGTGATCTTTCTGTGAAAGACATTCCTGCCAGGTGGAACCAATTGTACAAAGAATATCTTGGACTCGATGTCCCCGACGACAAACAGGGATGTCTGCAGGATGTACATTGGTCACATGGCAGTTTTGGATACTTTCCAACTTACACATTAGGAAGCATGTATGGTATACAGTTTTTTGACGAGTATAAGTCAGGAAATCCTCAATGGGAAAAAGAAATTTCTGCCGGCGAGTTTGGAAATATCAGGAACTGGTTGAAATCCAATGTCTACAACTACGGAAAATTTTACAACAGTCTTGAGTTGTGCAATATCAGTACTCAACATCCGTTAGAATTGGGTCGGTTTGCGAACTATCTGGAAAATAAGTTCAAAATCTTAACCGCCAGTATTTTATGAATAAGTTGTTTACTCCACAGCATTTTTTGCTGTTGCTTGTAATATCGATTTCGATAGCACATTGTGCAAAGAAGAAAGAAGAAATTAAAACCAATATTGTTATCGATGCAATGACCAGTGGAAGATGGGTGGTTGAAAAATTTTCTGAAAACAATGTTGATGTGACGAGTGAATTCAGCAATTACGAATTTCAGTTTTATAAAGATGGCTCTGTAAAAGGCTTCAATATCAATGGGGAATCCGTCGGCACATGGGTCGGCGATGTAGTTTCCGAGACAATTTCATCGAACTTTCCAAATACCAATGATACCCTTAAACGGATGAATGACACCTGGAAAATTGTGAAAAACAGTTTTACTTATGTC
This sequence comes from Pollutibacter soli, assembly GCA_029269725.1. GTDB lineage: Bacteria > Bacteroidota > Bacteroidia > Chitinophagales > Chitinophagaceae > Pollutibacter > Pollutibacter soli. The sequence continues at coordinate 543,988 of JARJHS010000003.1, forward strand.
GAAGCGCGGCCAACCAATACCAACAGGACTGCGTTTTTGAAATTAGTAAAGAAATAGCCTGAGGATCGTTCGTTGTTTAGCTCCAATTATTGCATTCCCCCAACTCCTTTGAAAAGTTTTTTTCCTGAGTGTTACATAATTAAGCAATTAATTATTCGTTTTCCATTCGGCACGATCCAATTCTTATAACCACCGATAATCAATTATTTATTAAATCAGACAGGTCCCTATAGAATCAACTTAACACTAAAACTGTTTATAGCTTTTGAAAATTTTGAAGAATATCGGGCTCTGGCTATTGCTGTCTCTCGGCATGTTGCATGCGAATGCGCAGAATGCTGAATTCAGTGCTGATGTAACCAGGCAGTGTGCACCCGCCTCCGTGAATTTTACTCCTGCTGAAGAAAATTCAAATAATACTTATTTCTGGGATTTAGGTAATGGTGTTACCTCCACCAGGATGAAACCATTTGCGACATACATTAATGCAGGTCAGTATACTGTGAAATTGGTGGTAACGGCTCCGGGCGGCCAGAAGGATTCCGTAATCAAAACAAATTACATTACGGTACTTCCGCAACCAGTGGCCGCATTTGACGCTTCTGATTCAGTTGGATGCTATCCAAAGAAAATAAAGTTCACTAATAATTCTACTTCTGATGGAGAAATAAGTTCCTATTTCTGGGATTTTGGAGACGGGTTCAATTCGAATGAAAAAGAACCGTCACACGTATATAAATTTAATGGTGAATTTACAGTTACACTTACTGTAACTACCAAAGACGGCTGTACTAATACCGTTGCCAAATCGCGACTGATCAAAATTTCAAATGGAGTGAAGGCCGATTTCTTTGCTCCACTATCCAATGCATGTAAACCACCTTTGAAAATGTCATTTACGAATCTGAGCGCAGAATTCGGGACAATGACATGGCAATGGAATTTTGGTAACGATTCTTTATCTGATAGTAAAAATCCCACAGTAACCTACCTGAATTCAGGAGACTTTACTGTGCAACTGATTGCAATAAGTAATTCAGGTTGTTCTGATACGGTAAGAAAGAAAATCACCATACCTCCCAGTTCAATTCAAACTTCATTTACAGCGCCTGACACTGCATGTGTAAGGCAATCTGTTCTAATAACAAACACATCCTTTCCGGATCCGGATAGTTCATTCTGGGCCTGGGGAGATGGAACCAATTCAGTAACCACTTCTCAGATTACGGTCAATAAAACTTACATAAATCCCGGCACCTATACTATCAGGCTGAGAAATAAATTCGGAGTTTGTATCGACTCAATCGTTAAAACTATTGTGATTGTAGATACTCCAAAAGCTGCATTCACAAACAGCAGCCCGTTAGGATGTAAACCTCCTTTTACAGTAAAATTCACTGATCAGTCAACTAACGGTGCAACCTACCTGTGGGATTTTGGTGACGGTCAAACTTCAACGGAACAAAATCCAAGTCATATATACAATGACTATGGCCTTTTTAATGTTTCGCTCACTGTTACCAACAGAAATGGTTGCAAATCGAAAATTGTAAAATCTGCTCTTGTTAATGTAGCTAAGCCGGTTTTCAAAATAAACAACCTGCCAGATAGCGGCTGTGCTCCGTTTACGGTAGCTCCGGATATTGACGTAGATGCAATCGACGGGGTCAATAGTTATTTCTGGGATTTTGGAAATGGAGTTACAAGTACTCAGCAAAAACCATCGGTCACTTATACGGCAATAGGAAACTACACAATAAAGCTTGTAGTATTAACCAAGGCTGGCTGTCGCGACTCTGTTTCAGTCAGAAACATAAAAGTAGGTGAACCGGGTGCGAATGCCGTATTCAGTGCATCACCGTTATCCAATTGTACGGGGCAGGCAATTAATTTCACCGATCAGAGTACGGGAAATGTCACCGGCTGGCTATGGGAATTTGGTGACGGCCGCAAATCAAGTGAGCAAAATCCGATAAAAATATATAGTGATACCGGTTGGTTCGATGTAACACTCACTGTATTCAATAATGGTTGCGGAAATTCGGTTACACGTCCGCAATACATAAATATTAAAGGCCCGATTGGTCGTTTTGGTTACCAGATTGATTGTGATAACCGGAGAACGATGGCTTTTAAGGATAGTTCAAAAAATACAGATAGTCATTTCTGGGATTTCGGAGACGGAACTACTTCAACAATACCGAGCCCTACTCATACTTTCCCAACCGAAGGCGAGTATAATGTAAATCTCACGCTTACAAAAGATGGCTGTACGACAGTAGTGACAAAGAAAATCTTCATTGTTAATGAAAAAGCAGAATATACCGTTACACCTGATGTTATTTGCAGAGGTTCGTCAGCGCTGTTTACCGCAAAACTTGCAACTCCTGATTTTGCCGTAGGAAGATATCAATGGGATTTCGGAAATGGAGTCTATGTAGATTCGCCGCGGGTTACTTCTTTCACCTATACGGGATTTGCCAACGGAACATATACAACGCGCCTGAAAATTACAGACTACAATGGTTGTTTTGACTCATCATCAAAAGTGATCAAGATCGGCGGCCCTACAGCTAAATTTTCTGCCGTTAATCCAACGGGATGTAAGGGTTTGAATGTGAATTTTAACGATGAATCATTTGGTGATGGAGCTGTTAACATCGTCAACAGAATTTGGGATTTTGGAGATGGAGTAATTATCAGCACTACACAAACATCTGTTCAGCATCAGTATGTTCGTGCAGGAACTTTTTCAGTAAAACTGAAAGTGGTTGATGCTGCTGGCTGTATTGATAGTTTGGTTATACGCAACCTGATTACCACCTCAGAACCAAAAGCTTCATTCATTGTTGCCGATTCAATCACTTGTCCTGGTCGTCCACTCCAGTTCTCAAGTACTTCAACACCAGCTTCAGTAAATATTTTTACATGGACTTTCGGTGATGGTTCTGCACCGCAGACAGGAAGAAACGAGGTGCATACCTATAATGCCGTCGGAAATTACACTGTTAAGCTTAAAATCCGTGACAGGTTTGGTTGTGAAGATTCAATAACAAAATCAAACTTTATTAAAATTGACACTCCTTACGCAGCCTTTACCATCAGTGATTCAGTCGGAACATGTCCGCCGCTGAATGTCAAATTTAAATTCGAGGGAAATTTTGCTTCTGGTATCTTCTGGGATTTTGGAGATGGCGGTACTAACGTTGGTGAAGATACGGTTAGTCACTCCTATTCATTTCCTGGTGTGTATACAGCTAAACTAATTGTAACCAGCCCAGGAGGCTGTACCGACACAGCATACAAAACGATAACCGTATATGGCCCGAATGGAACATTCAATTATAACCCCATAGGTGGTTGTGCACCATTGCAGGTACAGTTTAATGTAACTACACAAAACGTAGACAAAATCACTTACAATTTTGGTAATGGTGACGCTATCCAGAAAACGGAACAAACGTCAGTAAACTATATCTATACTGATCCGGATCATGTATTACCTGTTGTAATATTATATGACGACAAAGGTTGTGCTGTACCGATCAAAGGAAAAGATTCAATTAAAGTAATTAAAGTATTTCCAGGATTTAAAGTTGATTCAAGATCACTTTGTCAGAATGGTTCAGTGACATTCACCGATACCTCAAAGAGTATCGGCAAATTCACCAACTGGCTCTGGAATTTCGGTGATGGACAAACATCTACGGATCAGCACCCGGTTCACTATTATTCGTTACCAGGTCAGTATACAGTAACATTAACTGCAACGACAGAGTTTGGATGTAGTGAGACCATCACCAAACCAGCTTATATAATTGTCAATCGCAATCCTGTTACAGGTATCACATCTTCCGTAGATTCAATCTGTGTGAACAACACGATAACTTTCAATGGAATTGTCGTACAACCGGATACACTCGCATTGACCTGGTCATGGAATTTCGGAAATGGTCAGACTTCAACTTTGCAGAATCCTCCGGCACAATTGTATACCCAGTCCGGTAACTACAACGTGCAACTGATTACAACCAATAGCATGGGTTGTAAAGACACGGTGATTTACCCGATCAATATCCAGGGTCTGCCACTGACGGATGCTGGTCCGGATGTCGATATATGTCGCGGCCAATCTGTGCAGCTGAATGCGACAGGGGCAGTAAGCTATCAATGGACGCCGGCAACTGCATTGAGTTGTACCAACTGCCCGAATCCAACAGCGAATCCGCTGGATACAACCAAATACTATGTCACCGGGCGGTCAGCATTCGGATGTACGTCAAGAGATTCAATCATGGTGAATGTGATCCAACCTTCACAGGTTGTGGCTCCGCCAAACGATTCATTGTGTATCGGGCAGAGCCTGCAATTGGTTGCTAAAGGAACTATGGTTTACAGCTGGTCACCAACTACCGGGTTGAATAATCCGAATATTGCTAACCCTGTTGCAAGCCCGACAACAACAACTACGTACACAGTAACGGGATCGGATATACGAGGATGTTTTGTGAGTACAGACACGGTTAGGATTTCAGTGTTCCCATATCCGACAGTCACTACTGGTGCAGATACAACCATACAGGTGGGCTTCTCAATCAAACTGCCTTCAGCAACATCTTCAGATGTTACGGGCATATTGTGGAGTCCGAGCGTGGGATTGAGTTGTACAACATGTCCGAGCCCGACTGCTTCACCGACATTCAACACTACTTACACAATTACAGTGAAGAACAATGGAGGATGCCAGGCCAGCGATGCGATCACTGTATTCGTTGTTTGTAATGATCAGAATCTCTTTATGCCAAATACCTTCTCACCGAATGGTGATGGCATGAACGAAATATTCTACCCGAGAGGAAGAGGTATCAACACCATCAGGACATTGCGGATATTCAACCGTTGGGGCCAGGTGGTATTTGAGAAAAAGAATTTCAACGCCAATGATCCGTCTGCAGGTTGGGACGGTACATTCAAAGGTGCGAAACTGGCTCCCGATGTGTATGTGTACATGATGGATCTGAGTTGTGAAAACAATTCCATCATCACACGCAAAGGAGATGTAACACTTATCCGATAACCGAACAACAGCTTTGAGATGTGAAAAAGTTTAGATTACCATTCCGACAATTCTTCGCCATAGTAGCGGGAGTATTTATGATGGGAGAAACCGGTGCGCAGGATCTGCATTTCTCGCAGTTCTTCGAGGCACCATTGCTTCGCAATCCATCGCTGGCAGGTTTGTTCGAAGGTGACATTCGTGTGCAGGGGGTTTATCGCAATCAATGGAACAGTATTTCATTCCCATACCAAACAGGATCACTTAATGCAGACTATAAATTTCCGGTAGGCAAAGGTGATGATTTCATGACGCTGGGAATTCAGACACTGTTTGATAAAGCAGGAACCGTTGCACTGAATACGACCTACGTTATGCCGGCTGTGAATTTCCATAAAGCAGTGAGTGCAACAAGAAATTCATTTTTATCTCTTGGATTCATGGGCGGTATCGTGAGCAGGCGACTCGATCGTTCCAAAGTAACCACCAACAACCAGTATGACGGTTTTGGATACAACGGTTCTCTGCCTGACGGAGAAACTTTTGTAAACAACTACAGTTATTTTGATGCCAGTGTGGGTATGAGTTTCAACAGTACATTAGGCTCAGAAGAACAACACACCTATTTCATCGGACTCGCCTATCATCATTTTACAAAGCCGGTCAATTCTTTTTATAGAAATATCAATCACCTGCCCAAATGGGTTGTTTCCGGTGGATTGAAAATGTTTATCGATCCTTTTTCATACGTTACTTTCCATGCAGATTATAGCAGACAGGATCCTTTTGAAGAAGTCATTTTCGGTGGAATGTATTCAAGAAAACTGGGTGATGAAGATGTACCGACGGTAACTGTTCATGGTGGATTGTATTACAGGCTTGGTGATGCAGTTATTCCAGTTGTAAAACTTGATTATCATCCTTTCTCTCTCGCCTTCAGTTATGATGTAAATGCATCAAAACTTGCCACTGCAAGCCAGGGCCGCGGCGGTGTAGAGATTTCTCTTTCTTACATTGCCTTCGTAAATAAAGAGAATTCGACGAAGAATTTGAAGTGTCCGAAGTTTTAAAAAAATTGGTTGGTTGTTCGTTGTTCGTTATTCGTTTTTCGTTGTTCGTTGTTCGTTTGTGGTACCAAATACAGGTGAGTGAAAAACATCCTCCAATTCGTTTTCGACATTACAGCGAAACACTCTGCGGAGGAAACTATTTCGTCCGCGACATCGATTCGGTCCGACAACTGACAACCGGCAACCTGCAGACAGGCCGACTACCAATAACTAAAGTGACTTCGCTCATAGTAATGCTCGCCGCAGAGATCTGCTGCCCGCTGCCTGTTCGGTCTTCCGGTTCACTGCAAACTGAAAACAACTGCACTTTTTTTTGAAATCACTCAACCAATCTGTAATATCGATGTTATTGAAAAGTCATGTCGATAAAACCTGGACAAGCCGCGCCGCAGTTTTCCTTATTTGATACAGAAAAGAAGAAAATAAGTCTGTCTGATTTTAAAGGCCAACCTGTACTTATACTTTTCTTCCCCCTTGCATTTACGAGCACCTGTACTAAAGAACTATGCAGTGTACGTGATGATATTGCACATTATGATCAACTGAAAGTTCAGATCCTCGCGATTTCCGTGGATTCTCTTTACAGCCTGAAAAAATATAAGGAAGAGCAAAAATTAAATTTTCCCCTGCTTTCAGATTTCAATAAGGAAGTAAGTACGGCATACGATACGATATATCCTTTATTTGGCTTTGATATGAAAGGAGTTAGTAAAAGATCAGCATTCGTGATTGATCCGGATGGAGTTGTTGTATATGCAGAAGTACTCGAGAATGCGGGTGAGATACCCAATTTCGAAGCAATAGAAAAGACTCTTTTAACGTTTGCTTAACCGATGTATCATTCTTCCGCCTTTATTGAAAATCAACATTTTACAAATAAAGAACGGATTGATTCAGATACTTGCTTTTTTAACATTTAGATATTAATTTAGTGCCGTATAGTTACCTTTGAAAAAGAATGAAAAATTTTACCATCATTTTTATTGTGGCATTATTTTTCTCGCTGAACGGGAACGCGCAAACGAATACTGCGTCTACTGCTCAGGAGGTCGCAAGGATTGTAAAATATTTCCCCAACCCGGCAACTACTTATATCAATTTTGAGTTCCGGAATTTCCTCGAAAAAAATCACACGCTACAGATCTATAATTTCCTCGGCAAAAAAATCCTTGATGTACAGGAACTCACCTCACGTACACAGGTTAATCTCACCAATTATACGCGCGGTGTTTACATTTTCCAGGTAAAAGACAAATCGGGAAAAGTAGTTGAATCAGGAAAATTCCACGTTGAGAAATAGGTTTTACGTATAACGTATAACGTTCCACGTTATACATTGTCGACCTGCACTATCAGGAACTTCAGGTAATTCGTATTCTCCAGCCCGGGAACAATAGGGTGATCAGAAGATTGTGCCTGGAAGGTTACCTGCCTGATCTTCTTACGGGCATCCTTAGCTGCCATTTCAATGACCTGCAAAAACATTTCCGGTGGAACAAGATTCGTACAGGAAGAAGTAACCAGAAATCCTCCCGGCCTGACGAGTTTCATTCCGCGGAGATTGATTTCTTTATAACCGGTAATTGCTTTCTGTACTGCTGACCGGGTCTTTGCAAAGGAAGGCGGATCAAGCATTACTACATCCCATTTCTTGCCTTCCTTTACCCATTGTTTCAATACGTCAAAAGCATTTACTTCCTGGAACCTGCAGATATGATCAAGCCCATTAAGCTTTGCATTTGCTTCGGCCATCGCTACCGCCTGCGCAGAAATATCCAGACCTAAAACAGATTTTGCTCCATAATATCCTGCGTGAATTTCAAAAGTGCCGGTATAACAAAAAGCACCAAGAACATCAGCATCTTTCACGATGTTTGATATCGCTCGGCGATTATCCTGCTGATCGAGAAAATAACCGGTCTTCTGACCTTTCTCGACATCAGCATAGAACTGCAGGCCGTTTTCTTTCAGGGTGATTTTTGTATCAAACGGCGCGGATAAAAATCCCTTATGCTGTGTCATTCCTTCCAGCTCACGAACCGGAACATCATTTCTTTCAAAAATTCCCTTCGGAGTAAAAATCGTGTTTAATGCATCAACAATTGCTGGCTTCCAGACATCAATTCCCAATGCGAGTGTCTGGATGACAAAATAATCATTGAACTTGTCAATGATCAGCTGGGGGAGTTCATCAGCTTCTCCAAACACAAGACGGCAATTTTCAGTATATCCAAGTTTTTTCCGGTAGTTCCAGGCTCGTTTAAGCCTGTTCAGAAAAAATTCTGCGTTGATGGTTTCATTGGGATTACGGGTGAGAATCCTCGCAGTGATCATTGATTGAGGATTTACGAATCCCCGGCCCACAAACTTGTCATCATACGTATAGATATCGGCTATATCACCACCGTGGAGCTCATCGTCCATCTGATCGATCTCATTGGAGAAAACCCAGGGGTGTCCGGCAAGTAGCCTGCCTGCGACCTTTTTCTTCAGGATAATTTTTAACATAGGCGCAAAGGTAAGCCGATGTCATATGAAGTAATAACCCGGGTAAATTTCAGACAATTTGACCTGCAAAGGCAGGATGGCAAGGCATTTGACTATATTTTCGCTCCTGATAAAACTCAATTATGGAAGAAAAAAATCGCAATACGGCGGAAAAAAACGACAATGCGCCTGAAGAAACGGCAATCAACCTGAATTCAGATGAAAATATTGCCGGAGTTAACCGCCTGGATGATGAAATGACCGAAGAAAATGAGTCAGAGGATATGCGGATCGAATTACAGGAACAGAAAGACAAATTTGTACGCCTGTTTGCTGAATTTGACAATTTCAAACGCCGAAATGCCCGTGAAAGAGTTGAATTGATTCAGACTGCTGGAAAAGAGGTAATTATTTCCATGCTGGAAGTGCTTGACGACTGCGATCGTGCAGAAAAGCAGATTCCGAAGGAATGGGCTGACTCGCCTGCTACCTCTGGTGTTCAACTGGTTTTTAATAAGCTCAGAACTGCTTTACAACAAAAGGGATTGAAAGAAATGAAATCTATAGGTGAGCGTTTCGATCCGGACCTGCATGAAGCCATTACGGAAATCCCGGTAACTGATCCGGCGATGAAAGGAAAAGTCGTGGACGTAGTAGAAAAAGGCTATTTCCTCAATGATAAAATAATCCGCTTCGCAAAGGTCGTTGTTGGAAAATAATTCAAAATATTTCAACCCTTTCAGCCAAAATCTGGAGTAGCAATGTCAAAAAGAGATTATTATGAGGTGTTAGGTGTAGGAAAATCATCATCTGCTGATGAGATTAAAAAAGCCTACAGAAAAGTGGCGATGCAGTTTCACCCTGACCGAAACCCGGGAGATAAATCTGCAGAAGAAAAATTTAAGGAAGCTGCCGAAGCATATGAGATTTTAAGCGATCCTGATAAAAAGAGTCAGTATGATCGCTTTGGTCATGCAGGCCTTGGAAACAATGGAGGTTTTGGAGGTCATGGTATGAATGTCGATGACATTTTCAGCCAGTTCGGCGATATTTTCGGTGACGACCTGTTGGGAAATTTTTTTGGCGGTGGCGGTGGACGTGCAAGGGGCAGTCGCGGTCGTGGATCAAGAGGAACCAACCTCCGTATCAAGCTTAAGATGAATTATGAGGAGATTGCAAAGGGCGCTTCCAAAACCATCAAGGTTAAAAAATATGTGACCTGTAATACCTGCTCTGGTTCAGGTGCAAAAGATAAACATGCTGTTCAAACCTGCGGAACCTGCGGCGGCAGCGGCCAGGTAAGAAAAGTCACCAATACTTTTCTCGGTCAGATGCAGACCGTAGCCACCTGCCCGAATTGTAATGGTGAAGGAACGACCATCACCAGCAAATGCGGTAGCTGTAAAGGTGAAGGTCGGGTATATGCTGAAGAAACTGTAACGATCGAAATCCCTGCCGGTGTTCAGGAAGGAATGCAGTTGAGTCTGAGCAATAAAGGCAATGCTGGCGAACGTGGTGGTGCCCCCGGTGATTTAATTGTACTTATCGAGGAAGAACCTCACCCACAACTGCAGAGAGAAGGCCTGAATGTGGTTTATGATCTTCACATATCTTTTCCTGACGCTGTTTTTGGTACCAATCTCGAAGTACCCACAATTGATGGTAAAGCAAAAATCAAGATACCGGCTGGAACTCAGAGCGGGAAAATTTTCCGTTTAAAAGGAAAAGGTTTTCCGGCAATCAACTCCTATGAAAAAGGAGATCAACTGATTCACATGAATATATGGACGCCGCAGCAGCTGAGCGATGAGGAAAAATCAGCACTGGAAAAGATGCAGTCATCAAATAATTTTCAGCCTAAACCTGAAAAAGACGAGAAAAGTTTTTTTGATAAAGTGAAAGAAATGTTTAGTTAGCACTTAATCATAAACGTTCGTACGTTCAAGATCATACGTTAAATGTAAAACGCTGTTTCAAATGAATGAAACAGCGTTTTTTATTTATACGCAAGCGTATAAAATATCCTGCATTACTGATTAACGACGATTTCACCTATATCAGTTACAGCGCCTTCTTTTACCTCAACATTATTTTTTGCTGTGTTTTTGTAAGGAGCTTTTGCTTCGATAATGATTTGATAAGTGCCTGGTTTCGCTGTTGCGAAATTAAACTCACCATTTGTTATCGGAGCCTGCAGAGTATCACTTGCAGATAATGCCCAGGCTTTTTCAGAAGCCGTAGCAGGTGTTATTTTACCTTTGATTGATGCCGTTTGATTGATATTAAACGCCATGAAGGTAGACGCACCAATAACCAATGCAGCAATAGCCAGTTTTACATTCTTCATAGTTGAGAAAATTTTTGAGTGATAAATAAAATAATTCTTTTTTCTTTTTAAAAATCTACATCAACAGTTATTCAACTACTATGCCAGTGAAGCCTGCAACTGTTATTGTATCGTTAACAGTTCCGGCCGAAAAATATTTTATTGTCTGATTGCGTGAAAATTTTCACCACGCATATATTCAAATCAGCACCATGAAGAGGTGTAGAGAAAATTGCACAGTGAATCAATCTAGTAACGTGTATGGTTAACCGACGATAAAAACAGGGTATATCGTCCGGTCCCGAAACGCTGATTTTTTGTTTATATCCGGTTACTGATTTGATGAACAAAATCGCTCTGAAAACAGAGCTCCCCGGCCAATTCTAATGGAACTTTAATCGGTAAGGAATAATATCAAAAAACTTCCCGATTATGGTATTGATTCTACAAATAACGAGCATCATTTTATACTTTAGCGAAGCTTTATGCGTTTTTTCTACTGTTAATACCAGATTGATTGCCAACTGATTTAGTGTTTAGATAGTATTTTTTGGTTTTGAAGATCGTTTGCAAAATGGCTACCTCAATAAGTGACCGGATTAAAAAATTCAGGCGAAACCTGAACCTGACCAGGACTATAAAACTTATCTGGTCAATTGCGCCTGGGAGAACTGTCTGGGCGGTCCTGTTTATAGTTATCGAATCCGTTCTTTGGTTCGGCACGCTCTATACCCTGAAGCTACTGATAGATTCTGTAGCGCTGAAAGGGACGCAGGGCGATGATTTTTTAAGCAATACCCTGAAACTGATTTTTCTGGCAGGTATAGTTTCAGCCCTCTACAACTGCGTCAAATCTTATTCAACATACTTATCGGAATATCTCGGAGCCAAAATCAGCCAGGCCGTGGATGACAGGATACATTCGCATACCATTAAACTGGATCTCAGCTATTATGAAAGCCCCGAATACCTGGATATACTTAAAAGGGCGAGGGAAGCGGGAAATATTCATCCTTTTGCTGTTGTAGTGAGCCTGTTTGACCTGATCCGCAATTTGCTGATGATGCTGGCAGTAGGATCTGTGCTGATAACCATTGACTGGATGCTGATGCCATTACTTGCTGTTTTTGTGTTGCCCATATTGTTGGTCCGGATAAAATTTTCCGACAGACTATATGAATGGCAGCGCAGGCAAACCCCGCTCGAGAGAAAATCTTCTTACCTGAGCAATCTACTTACAGGAGATTCTTCGGCAAAAGAGATCAGGGCTTTCTCCCTCGGAAAATATTTGCTTGACCAATATACCAGGATCAGGCAAACATTGATCAAGGACCAGATGAAGCTGAATAAAAGAAGGACTTTTATTGAGATGGCCACCATGGTAATGGTGACTTCTGCGTTTTATGCCATCACTGCTTATATCATTTTTGGAGCAATGAAAGGTTCGACAAGTGTCGGCGATATTGCAGTTTTTTTAGTAATATTTCCCCAGACTTTTACGATCATGCAGGCACTTGCTTCTGCAATTTCGAAATTGTACCAGGGCAATATTTATGTCGCAAATATTTTCGAACTTTTTGATCTGCAGCCGAAGTTATTCACTCCGAAATCAACTGATCCTATTCCGGCAGAAAAAAATCTGGACGTAGAAATCAGAAATATTCATTTCAAATATCCGCATGCCGATGCTCCTGCGTTGAGCGATGTGTCTATCCGTTTGCCCGCGGGGAAAATTGTAGCCCTCGTAGGTTTGAACGGAGCGGGTAAATCTACTTTTATAAAATTGCTTTGCAGATTATACGATCCTGTACAAGGAAGTATTACCTTAGGAGGTACAGACATCCGCAAATTCAATATCGATGAGTACAGAAGGCAGATTAGTACTGTATTCCAGGATTTTGTTCGTTATAATGTTACTGCGCGGGATTGTATAAAGTACGGCGATATTGAAAATCCACTACGGGAAGATGAGATGCGCGAAGCCGCCATCAATTCCGGTGCAAACGAATTTATTGAACGTTTTCCCAATGGTTACGATACCATGATGGGCAGGGTATTTGACGAAGGGCACGAGGTAAGTATCGGGCAATGGCAGAAACTGGCTATTGCGCGGTCGTTTTACAGTCCTTCCCGCTTAATCATTTTTGACGAAGCCACAAGCGCACTGGATGCTAAATCGGAGTCAGAACTTTTTCAGTCATTCAGAAAACGAATAGGTTCCAGGTCCGCCCTTGTCATAAGCCATCGCCTGTCGACAGTTAAACACGCTGATTATATCTACGTAATGGGCGATAAAACTGTTGTTGAATCCGGAACGCACGAAGAACTCGTATCTATTGAGAATGGCGTGTATGCACGACTTTTTCAGACACATCTTGAAAAACAAATCGCAGTAGAATCAGACTGAAATAAACAAGAACGGTCATTTCACTATGAAGCAGGAATTAACCATCACAACAGAAAAACTCCGGAACTTTTCCGGAGAAATTGCTATTGTGACCTGCTGTATGGATGATTGGGGTGGAAGTGAAGAACTGTGGGCCCGCAGCCTGCCCTACCTTATCGAAGAAGGAAATACGATTACCGTATACAAGGAAAATATCAATCCGGGACATCCCGAATATGTGAAGCTGACAGCCCTCGGCGTTAAGCTTCAGAATATTGAACCAACACTGCATTCACTACCAATACGTGTCGGAAAAAAAATATCGCGAAAAATTTTGCCCTCGGCATTTAAATATAATGCCGATTCCAGTCAGGAAGTGTTTTATAACAAGCTGAAAGAGAACAAGCCCAGGCTGGTGATTATTAACCAGGGAATAAATTTCGATGGTGTTCATTTCGCAAAAGTCTGTATCGACCTTGGTATAAGATACGTTATGGTTGCTCAGAAAGCAGTGGATTTTTACTGGCCTTATTTTAAAGAGCGCGCGCTGGTCATCGATGCATACCGGCATGCAGTACAATCGATTTTTGTGAGCAGGCATAATTTGCGTCTGACTGAAGAGCAACTGGGTATGCGTCTGAAAAATGCTGCTGTTGTTTTTAATCCTGTAAAATTTTCAAGATCGATAATACCTTATCCTTCAATTGAAAAAGGATTTAAACTGGCTTGCGTAGGCCGGTATTTTATCCTGGACAAAGGCCAGGATATTCTTATCCGGATTTTTTCAGGAGAACGCTGGCGCAACCGGCCAGTGACAATAAGTTTTATAGGGGCAGGAAATGATAAACAAAGTCTTATTGAACTTGCACAGTTATTGAATGTAACAAATGTTCATTTCCTGGATTATTCAACAAACATGGAAAATGTGTGGAAGGAACATCATGCACTTGTACTTCCTTCCAGGAGTGAAGGGATGCCGCTGGTGATGTTAGAGGCTATGTCAGCGGGCAGAATGGTAGTTGTATCTAATGCCGGCGGTAATACAGAAATAGTTGAAGAAGGCGTTAATGGTTTTATTGGAGCGCCTTATGAAGATAGTTTTGAAAAAGCTTTAGAAGATGCCTGGACTCGCCGAGAAGAGTGGAAGCGGCTGGGAGAAAATGCTTCATCTTTTATAAAAGAAAGAGTGCCTGCATGTCCGGAACTTGAATTTGCAAATCATTTAAAAAGGACTATACATGGATAAATTTCCATTGGTTAGTGTGATCATTCCGACGTACAACCGGATACGAAAGGTTGGGAATGCGATTGAAAGTGCCCTGAAGCAGACCTATCCAAACATCGAAATAATTGTTGTTGACGATGGATCTGAAGATGGTACTCCTGCCCTGATGAAAAAATTTCCGGGAGTTCAATATATAATCCAGGAGCATGCAGGGCAGGCGGCCGCAAGAAACAATGGATTGAGAAGAGCGAAAGGAACTTACATCGCTTCATTGGATTCCGATGATACCTGGAACCCAACGTTTATTGAAAACTGTGTTGAATGTATCGAGAATAATAATCTTGATTTTGTCTTTACCAACTGGCAACATGATGATGGTAACGGGGAGTATGTTGATCCGTTCAGTACATACAAATTTTTCAAACCTTATCTTGTCGACAGAGACCAGCCATGGAACATACTCGATGACGAGGAATTGAGATCGCTTTATATAAGCGGATGTCCTTCTCCTTCATCTTCGTTGCTGATTCGTCGCACTTCGATAGTTTCCGAATGGAACGCGAATCTGAAAATTGCTGACGACTGGTGCGTGCTGCTGGATATCATCTTCGCCAAAAAATGTCGCGCAGCATATTCTAAAAAGAAACTCTGGGTTAAAAACCAGGATGGAACAAATATTCATGATGGTCGTCATGAAAATGAATTACTGCAACACCTTTATGTACATGATATGGAGATTATGTACAACCGCCATAAAAAAGGTTTGAAGAAAAGTGAAATCCAGGTATATAAGGAGTCTGTAACCTATTACCTGACAATGTATGCATTGCAAAGGCTTACCATCTACAAAGATCCTAAAACCTTTGTGGCGCCGATGCGTAAGGCGTTTATGACAAATCCAAAACAGGTTGTCTCCCTGTTATGGTGGGAATTTAAAACAAGAAGTCAGAAGAAACTGGCCCGTCTAATACAGCCATCGTCTACACCTTCGGTAAAGCCTGACCCGACAAAGAATGCAAGCAGTATTTCCTGATTTGTAACATCATTCTAAAAAAATGAATATCCGATCAGCATTAAGAGCAGGTGAATGGTGGGAGTATAAACTTGTTCCCATTCTCACTGTGGGTTATATGACTGCGTTGAAAGCAGGAAATAATCTGCTGCCCACCTCGCTCTGGATCGTGTTCGTTTTTTTCTCACTGATCGTTGGCGCCAGTTACGTAAGCCTGATAAATGATATTACCGACATCGAAGAGGATCGTGCGGCTGGAAAAAAGAACAGAATGGCCGCAATGAAACCGGCAGTCCGACTTGTATTCCCGGCAATGATGGTCCTCAGCGGAGTGGGGTTTGGATATTTTTATTCAGCTCATTTACTTTCCGTGTTATTATATCTCGCTTCATGGATCGTATTCAGTTGCTATTCCATTCCTCCGGTAAGATTGAAAACCCGCGGCATCTGGGGTGTGTTTGCCGATGGAACTGCATCTCAATTTTTTCCAAGCCTGTTAATGGTATCTTTTATCAGTTTTAAAACCGGGCAGCCTGTTAACTTCATGTGGTTTTGTGCGGTGGGTGGCTGGTCTTTCGCATTGGGATTACGCGGAATTCTGTGGCACCAGTTTCACGATCTTCAGAATGATAAAAAAATCGGAATAAACACATTTGCTGTCAGAACAAACGAGTCTACTATTCGCTTGCTTGGTCGCCTCCTGATCATGATCGAACTAGTGAGCTTATTTCTTATGCTCTATTACTTCAATGCAATGTTACCTCTCATCGCTCTTGCATTGTACCTGATTAATATCGCCGTTACGTACAGACTCAGAAGAATAACCCAGGTGATTATAAAACCATCAGGGTTTGAAGAATACAGGATTTTTATGTCAGAATTCTATATTGTTTTCCTCCCGCTTTCAGTTTTGATTGATGCGGGAATACAATATCCTGGGAACTGGATTATACTGGCCATCCATCTGATTTTATTTCCGGCGAATCTGTACAAAACCATTGCAAATGGAATTGGTATTATTCAGTCGGTGTTGATCAAACTAAAACCAGGAAGAAATTGATTGCAGACTTTTTACCTGCAACAGGAGCTGCAGAGAAATAATTATAAAAACTGTCATTCGTTATACTGCAGAATATCTGTTAAAGATGATATGGCTGCAGAAAAAATATACAACCCATGCCCAAAAAGGAATTTCCATATAATGATAAGTATGCTTCTGTTTATGACAGCATATGGATCACCAATGATTTTATTGGTGGAGAGGTACAGCACAACGTAAACAAGGTTGGAGAAATTCTGACAAAAGATATGAAGTGGCTGGACTGCGGTTGCGGTACCGGGTACCTCTTAAGTAAATTCCCGGGCTACCAGCGTGCCGGTTTTGATCTCACACCCGCCATGCTGAACCAGGCTGGACAGGTTAATAAAGACCTGCTATTTCTCAGGCAAAAAAATATCCTGGAGGATGAACCGGAATGGCATAATCAATGGGATCTGATTACATGTACCGGGCAGCCCTGGAGTTACCTCGATACCATCCATGATATTGAAAAAGTAGCTGGTCACCTGGCCGCATACACGAAAAAAGGCGGCACCTGTATGATTGCCATCATTGATATCGCTGATTATATTAAGGCACCCAATTATCATTCATTTCATTACTATCATGATATTCCGGTCAATGTTCCGGTGATCACGAGTATTATATGGGACCTCAAAGAAGAGGATGCCTATCACCAGGCAATCATATTCCCCAGCGCAGATCAGTGGATAAGATGGATGGGAAAGTATTTCAAAAAGATTGAAGTCTCATATTATGCATTACCCTCTCCGCCGATTTATGTTCCAAGGAAGGTTTTGATTTGTACAGAAAAAAGGGAGCCTGGTGATGATACTCCGGTGGAAGTACATAACCCGCCGTTTGTTTTAACCGATGATAAAAAAATTCGTTATCTCACAAAAAGTGAAATCGAAAAACGGTTTACTTTTCCCGGGATAAATCCGAGAGTAATTGATCTGCCACTCTCCTATTTCCTGGAACGAATGAAACCCTGGCAGGTTTCCTTCTGGAAAAGAATCGTCAAAAAGTTAATAGGGAAATAAAAGCACAGCTTATTTTTTCTTCCGGGTAGTGACGTAAAGCTTCTGTGCCTTCAGTACCAGCTCAGCAAATTCTCTTTGAGAAGGATTGGTATGATCACTGTAATCACGCGCCATCACTACCAATTGATCCCAGGTAACATTTTTCACGAATTCTGAAGATCTCAGCATTTGCCCGAACAGTGCCACTGTTGCAGCAAACCTGATCTTGTGCTCTGATTCTGCAAACTCGAGGAAGTTGAACGGACTGCGGTACTTGAAAAAACTGATCGATTTATTTCCGGGTAAGCGGTACCGTATTTCCACATCAGCGATATGGTCCTTCATAATTCCACTCACTACGCCTTTTACATTTTCTACAGTCGGAACCACCTCAAATATGGCGATCATCGAATGTCCCGATCCTACTTCACCACCTTCAAGATTACTGGTGCTATCCGTAAGTGCACTAAGTTTATTATCGAACCCGATGAGCCTGTAACTTGACACCAGCGAGGGATTGAAATTGACATTCATGTAAACATCATCCGCCACTGTGTACAACGTTTGTGTGAGTTCTTTGACCAACACTTTTTCGGCTTCCATTTCATTATCGAGATAAGCGAAATTTCCATTGCCGGTTTTTGCAAGAATCTCAATTTTTGAATCCTTATAATTTCCCATACCTACACCGAGACAGGTAAGGTAAACGCCGCTTTGTTTTTGTTTTGTGATCAGTGCTTCGAGATCTTTTTCGGAAAACTGGCCGACATTAAAATCGCCATCTGTTGCCAGTATCACGCGGTTGTTTCCTCCCTTAATGAATTTATTTCTGGCGAGCGCATATGCCTGCAATATCCCCGCTTCACCAGGAGTATTTCCTCCCGGCTCCAATTGTTCGATGGCATCATTGATCACTTTCTTGTTGTCGCCACCTGTTGGCTGAAGCATTACACCGGTAACACTTCCATATACAACGATAGAAATAGTATCTATCGCACGGAGATTATCAACCAGTTTACGAAATGCAGTTTTCAATAATGGCAACCGGTTGGGCATATCCATCGAACCAGAAACATCCACAAGAAAAACCAGATTGCTCGGAGGTATCGCGTCGAGGTTTATTTTTTTTGTATTGACAAAAAGATAAAAAAGCTGGTTGTTCGGATTCCAGGGACATGAAGTAAGATTTGAACTCACACGAAAAACGGAATCCTTTCCCGGAGCATTAAAATTCAGCGAGAAATAATTCAGCATCTCTTCTATGCGCACAGCATCAGGAGGTACTTCGCTGTTGAGATTTACAAAACGACGCACATTGCTGTACGATGCTCGATCGACATTCAATACCAGGCCTGTCTGCGGAAACTGCTGTGTGTTAATAAATTCATTTTCCACCAGCATATTATAAGTTTCACCGCCAACAAATCGCGGGAGTAACTCTGTTCTTAATTGCTTGTTGCGCGTAATGGACAAGCGTGTATGTTTATACAGGCTCGCTGTAAAAGGCAACATCTTCAATTCAATCTCCAGGTATTTTGATGCATCAACCGGAACAGTGAAAGGCTCATAGCCATCCAGTTGAAAAGTGAGCGTGTCTTTCTGCACAGAACTCAATATTCCAAAAGCACCGCCAACACCACTGTTATATGGAAGACGTGTGGAATGAACTATTATCCGTGCGTTCTGAAGAGGGTTCTTTTTATTATCCTTCACTTCTCCACGAATATAATATTGCGCATGCACCAGGGTACAGCATAGCAGTAATGCGCATATCATTCCAACAGATTTCAAGCCAGTCTTATATTGAAATGATTGTAAAAAATAAATTCATATGGTTTCGAAATTGATGCACAAGGTTCATTCTCTCACTTCGCTATCCTATCTAAACGTTTTGGCTGGCGAGTACAGACTAATAACGTTCTAATCTGCTTCTAACTGATATATCCCGTTGATATTTCTTCCATATCCATCATAATCAAGGCCGTAGCCTACAACAAACCGATCCGGAATCGTAAATCCAAGGTAATCAATCGGAATGGGGTATACAGTACATTCTTTTTTATGCAGTAGAGCACAGATTTTCAGTGATCGCGGTTGCTGGTGTTCCAACTGGGGCAAAAACTGGCTAAGGGTCCTGCCGGTATCAATTATATCCTCAATTATAACGACATCTCTGTCATACACTTCAGCATCCAGACCTATGGATGTAATTACTTCACCGGTTGACTTTGTGCCCTTGTATGAAACCAGTTTGATAAAGCAGATTTCAGCAGGAATACTCAGTGCCCTGAAAATATCGGCCGCAAAAATGAATGAACCGTTCAGTATGGCTAGAAACAACGGTTTTCTGCCAGCATAATCTTTACTCAATTCATCCGCAAGCTTCCTGACTTCTGCTGTTATCTGTTCAGCCGTTATATATGGTTTGAATTTCTTATCATGAACCTGTATGGTGTCCATTCATCGGCTTTTATATATCAATAATTCCTGCCCCACTCTTAAATCCACCGAATCTAATTTATTCCAATCCCTGATTTGTTCCTGACTTACCTGGTATTTTTTCGACAGGCTGTACAAAGTTTCCTTTGAACTGACCGTATGACGGTAGTAACTCTCTTCGACAGTAATCATTGGTTTGGTATTGTTCGCAGCTACTGATTCCTTTATGTTAGCCTGGCCAGCAGAGGCAAGTCTTGGTCTTGCAGGTGCTTCATATTTGAGATACAACTTTTCACCTGCCGCAGGTATCATCTGAGCTTCGAGGAAATTGTATGAAAGAAGACTCTCGAGCCTGATACCTTCGGACTGACTGATATCAGCCAATGTTTCACCAGCGCGGCAGATATGGAATTCGTTAAATCCATGCTTTCTTTTTCTTTGCAGATATACCAGCTGTGATTTATCAAGCACTTCGGTATTTTGATCGAGTTCGTTGAATTCATACAACCATTTCAATTTTACACGATAATTATCTGCAATTGCCAGTAACGAACTTCCGGCCGATGCAAAAATCACACGTGTATCATTGATCCTGAATTCACCTTCGGGATAATTCTGTGGCTGTAGTTCAGGAACTGTACTCGCAGCGCTGTTAACTGTTTCAATGGCATTACCAGCAGAATTAGTCACCACCTGTCCAGAACCTGTAGTTACCGGAACTATTTTTCTATCAGGATAAACTCCTGCGAGAAATTCTGTTGCGGGTTTCTTTTTTCCAATCGCGATGAGTGTGTAGTCATCCAGATGATAGAGTTCTATGTATTTGATCAGTATTTGCGGATACTTCGGGTTAGTTGCGTATCCTGCTTTTTTCAAACCCTTCGCCCAGCCACTATAATCTTCAGGATCCAGTTGAAAGAGAAAAGCGTAACGTGGTTGTGACTTCAGGTAATCAGAATGATCTTTCCATGACTGGTATGCTTCAGGATATTTTCTGAAACATTCGCCTGCTTCATCATCATCATGATACACTTTTTCGCCGGTCCACCAGCTTTTGCATTTGATACCAAAGTGATTATTTGATCTTCTTACCAGGTCACTCTGACCAGCCTCTGTTTCAAGTATTCCCTGCGCGAGTTTAATAGCAGCAGGTACTCCTGTTCGCTGCATTTCGGCTATGGCAAGATCAGCGTAAGTTTTTACGTATTCAACAACCACCGGATTCAGGTTGTCCTGCGCCTGTGATCTGAATACACCCGAAGAAAGTGCCAGCAAAAAGAGAAATGATTTCAGTTTCAACATCCTTAAAACTTATCTTTTTTATAGATCAGTGTTAACCCATCCCTAACGGTTATCATCACCTGTTCTACCCTGTTATCTGACGCTACATGACGGTTAAAATCGTGTATCGCCTTTGCATTCTTTCCTTTCAGATTTTCCTCAAGTACCGTCCCATGGAAAAGAACATTATCGGCTATAATCCATCCCCCGGGCCTGAGTTTTTGCATTACCAGTTCGTAATACAAGACGTAATTTATTTTATCAGCATCTATAAATGCAAGGTCCCAGGTTTCATTTAACGTTTCAATAATTTTTTCGGCCTCTCCCTCATGCACAATCATTTGATTTCCAAAGCACGAGCGATCAAAAAAAGAACGGGCCAACCGGGCGTCATCAGGTCTTTTTTCTATCGTATGGAGTATTCCACTATGCTTTAACCCTTTGGCCAGGCAAATGGCACTATATCCTGTAAAAGTGCCAATCTCGAGAATACGCTCCGGTTGTATCATCCGGCTTAGCTGAGTCAGTAACTGCCCCTGCAAATGACCGCTGAGCATATGAGGCTCAGCATGTTCTCTCAAAGTATACTCAGCAATTTCGGAAAGCAATGCATCATCTTTGGTGGTATAGTCTGCTGCATATGCTTCGACCCTGGCCGGAATTATTTCCAAGCGATCTAATTTCTGCAAAATTACTTTGAATTCCTGAAAAGATTCGCAGTAAACAACAGATATCCAGTCGTTTAATGAATGAATTTTAAAAGTTCGGCGCCAGCGACCTTGTTCTGTAATACTCAAGCATATGATGTACGACTTCGTCGGGCGTATCTGCTATCTGAAAAAGATCAAGATCTTCCTTTTTGATATTCTCTTCCGTCAGCATCGTATTTTTCATCCACTCCATCAAACCCTGCCAGTAGGATCGACCTACCATAACCATTGGCATCTGTTTAAATTTTTCCGTTTGAATGAGTGTGGCGACTTCGAACAATTCGTCCATGGTACCAAAACCACCGGGCATCATCACAAACCCTTGTGAGTATTTTGTAAACATGACTTTTCTTACGAAAAAGTATTGAAACGACAGAAGCTTATCGCGATCTATAAATTCGTTGTTTGACTGTTCAAAGGGAAGATTGATATTCAGCCCTACGCTTTTGCCTCCTGCGAGCATAGCTCCCTTGTTTGCTGCTTCCATAATACCGGGCCCTCCTCCAGTGATAATGCCAAACCCCTCCATCGCAAGCCTGCGGGATATTTCAACAGTGAGTTCGTAATAAAGAGAGCCGGGTTGTGTACGGGCAGATCCGAAAATTGAAATGCAGGGACCGATCTTGGCAAGGGCATCAAATCCATCTACAAATTCGGCCATAATTTTAAAGATCTGCCAGCTACTGTACGCCATACTTTCCTTCCAGTGGCGTTCCTTGAGGATGTTGATATTTCCATTCATACCGATAGGATTGAAAAATGATAATTCATATGGGCAGGAATACAAAGCCACTGCATCGGCAGTGGCCCTGGCTTCAACTATAAAACGATGGGAACAGGAGTTTTAGTTTGTGTTTTTTGCTGATGGTGAGGATATCAGCCAAAGACCGGCAAAGGTTAACAATCCATTGATGATCAGGAGCTCTATTCCTATGCGATAACCGCCGAACCAGTCGGCGGCATTGCGACTGAGGATATAACAAAGTACAGGTGCCACGAGGCAGATCAGCGTCACCCTGATGGAGTCGTTTAGTCTCCGTTTTGTAAGAATGCCAAAGGTAAAAAGACCCAGTAGCGGCCCGTAGGTATACCCTGCCAAATCAAGCACAATATTGATGATTGATTTGTTATTGATCCATTTAAAGATCAGGATGCAAAGCATGAATATAACGGTAAAGCTCAGGTGTACGATCATGCGTGTACGTTTCCTCTGCTGCTCTGTTATTTGCTGATTTCTTTTCAGGCCAAGTATATCAATACAGAACGACGATGTTAATGCAGTGAGTGCCCCATCAGCGCTGGGAAATAAGGCCGATATCAACCCGATGATAAAAATGATCCCGATCGCCTGCGGCATTTCAAACATTGCTGCAGATGGAAACAGATCGTCGCCGATAATATTTTTTCCATTAGCCAGAAATGTTGTTCCCTCATATTGCGCATTGCGCGATAGCATAAAAAGATACAGGAGTCCGCCAAGTACTAAGAAAAGCAGTGTGACAATAACCATCACCACAGTAAAACTTTTGATGTTTTTCTGTGAGTTCTTTAAAGTGTTTACGCTGATATTTTTCTGCATCATCTCCTGGTCAAGACCGGTCATTGCAATTGCAATAAAAGCGCCACCGATAATACTTTTCAGAAAAAATGTGCGGCTGTTCACATCGGTATCAAAAATGCGTGTGTAACCCTTATCGCTCATGAGCTGCATTGCTTCTCCAAAACCAAGGTTCAGGTTATTGAGGATATAAACGATACAAACAACCAGGCCCAATAACATGAATGTTGTCTGCAGGGTATCAGTATATACAATAGTTTTTACCCCGCCTTCAAAAGTATAAAGAAGGATCATCAGTAATATCACAAATGCAGTAACAGTAAACGGTACTCCCAGTCTGTCCAGGATAAAAATCTGCAGAACATTAATCACGAGGTACAATCTTGCTGTGGCGCCAACTGTTCTCGAGATCAGAAAAAACAATGCACCTGTTTTATAAGAGAAGGTGCCAAAGCGATGTTCAAGATAATTGTAGATAGAGGTCAGGTTCATTTTATAGTACAAAGGAATCAGTACATACGCAATGACTGCATAACCGAACAGATAACCGATTACTACCTGGAAATACGAGAATGCCTTGAATGTGCCACCCGTAAAATCGCCCACAGTTCCCGGCACGGAAACAAATGTTACACCGGATAACGAAGTACCGATCATACCAAAAGAAACCAGTACCCAGTTGGAACTTTTATTACCTATGAAAAAGGAATCATTGGTAGCATTTCGTGAAGTAAACCATGCTACACCAAGTAGCAACAGAAAGTAACCGATTACAAAACTAAAGAGCAGTGTTGCAGACATTGAGGTTATGGATTTGGCCGGAAGATAAGGAAAAACGAAATGCGAGTAAGTAGTGGGTAAGCAGGAGTTTATAGTTCATAGGAACAGCCGGCTGTTCTTTGCAGCCGACAAACTGAAAGTTAACCAGGTACGACTTTTTTTAAAAAAACGGATCCGTTGTCCATATCATGAAACGGACTAAAGATTGTTTATTTCGCTATTTATCAACAAAATCTGAATTTCAAAACTATGAACCATGAACTATAAACTGGCTGTTCCAAACTATGAACTATGAACTATGAACTATGAACTTTCTTTAACACTATATTTGATCAGCCACAACCCAAATGAACGGAACCAACATCGCCAACACCATTGCTGTTTTCTGCGGATCAAAACCAGGAGAAAATCCTGCTTTCGAAACGGATGCAATTGCATTAGGAACAGCGCTCGCTGAAAATGGTTACAGGATCATTTATGGTGGCGGCAACAAAGGATTGATGGGTGCTGTTGCCAATGCCGCACTTGGCAGCGGCGGATATATTACCGGTGTTATTCCTGAAGTGCTGGTAAAGTGGGAAAGACAACACGATACACTGTCAGAACTGATTGTAACGGAAAACATGCATCACAGGAAACAAACGATGTATGAAAGATGTGAAGCCGCTGTTGTTTTACCCGGAGGATTTGGAACACTGGATGAACTTTTTGAAATGCTTACCTGGAATCAGTTGCAGATTCATGATAAGAGAATTTTGTTATTAAATACAGCAGGTTTTTATTTCCACCTGATGGAGCATCTGCGAAATATGCAGGAAATGGGGTTTCTATATGAAGAAACGACCAAGAGTATCAGTCTTTGCAATACTGTCGGGGAAGTGCTGGATCGACTCCAACTCAAAAGGTAAATCCCATGGAGAAAAACGGGTTTCTTCCATACGGTGAAGCTGGATTCTCACTCTGTATCAAATCATATTGAAGCATTAACAGAATCGCACCACGCCCTGCGGGTATAGCAGCACCTACCCCTGCCAGTAACGTTGGCCTGAATTTAGGATCAAGTTTATATTCAAACGCAGGATTGTAAAATTTCTCTTTCCCCCAGATATAATTTATTTCCGGCTGTAGTTGTAAAAAAGCAAATTGGATGGGGTATACCCTTCCGAAAATGTTCAGACCAGTAGAACCATATTCATAGCGATAGTCTTTATTACCGTAAATATCGTAATAGAGAAAGTTGGAATAAATAAAGTTGACTCCGGCACCTGCTGCGAACCAATTATTGAATCTGTAACCCACCTGGGGTGAAACATTGACAAAAGTAGAGTTGCCGAAACTGATACCAAAATATCCACCGAAGAACAATTTCGATTTATCAAATCCCTTGGTTGTTTCACCTTCATCCTGGCCAAATGCCGTGAGATTGAATAGGCTGATCACCAATATTAAAAAAAAGTAAGTCCTGGTTTTCATGTTTTCGTTTGTTGGTTACAGTTTAAAGAAACAAGCTATAACCCGTTGAGCGATTTTTCTACCTTGCAAAAGTAGGACAAAGACTCTGACGAATATCACCATTATAATCGCTGTAGTTACCGCTGTACATCAGTGCAAACTCGGTTGCTCCACGAAGGTTGGTTGCATTTTTCAGGGAAGATGTGTTGGCATCGAAACTGAACATGAACCGTAGGTTCTTCCATTGATAACCGATCATGGGAATAAAGGCATCACCCGAACGATAGTAGACACCTCCAATAAGTTGCTGTTCTCCGTCGCCGGTGAGGTTATAGTTTGCATGCATACCAAGTGTAAGTTCAGAAGCTCTTGCCTGTGTTGTATAATAGGCTGCGGGGCTGATGATCCATTGTTCGTTTAATTTCAAAACAGCATCAGCAAAAAGAATATACCTCGGAGCTATGCGATTGTCAAAGCCTGGCGTTTCATTGAAAAATGTTTCTTTGGGCCTGTTGACATGATGCGCAGAAAATCCCCCATGAACGTAAATATCATCAGTAGGAAACCATGCGTAGTTTAAACCCACCTGCACATCGAGATAGTTAATTGCTGTATTGGCGAATATTTCCCCGCTCGGCGCGCTCACATCAAAGAATTTACCATTCCACTGATTATCGAAAGTAAATTTTGTAAGATCGATTCGTTTGTTTGCCCATCCGATATTAAAACCTGCAGATAACAATCCTGTGTTCTCAATCATCTGGTGATAAGCAGCGGAGCCATATACTTTTGTTGAAATAAGGTTGCCTGAGCCTGCTACATCACGAAGAATAACACCACCAAGTCCGATCCAACCGGTTTCGAAACGATCCCTGAAAACCTGCGCGTCTCCAAAAATGCTGAAAGTTTTAAATGGTACGGGTATACTTGTCCATTGTGTGCGGTATTGTGCTCCTACACGATAGTCAGCATCGGGGATAAACCCTGTATTGGCAGGGTTTGTAGTCAATGGAGAATTAAAAAATTGGGAGAAATGAAGATCCTGTGCTTTTAAACCGTTACCCAGGGTAAGTAAAACCAGTATCAATGCCAGTGGAAATGTAATTCTTCCGGCATTTACCAGTTGATTATATGTTTTGCAAATCGGGATCACTGTTGTCATTTTCATTTAATTTGATAGCAACATCTCAACAGTTGGTTTAAAGCAAGAATATCTAACAAAGATCAGAACTATCTGATCAACGTAATATCACCTTTTTTTGTAGCCCGCGTTCCGTCACTAAATTGAACATCCAGCTGGTAGGCATACGCATCCATCGGTTGCAAAGCTCCTTTGAATCTTCCATCCCATCCAGTAGCCTGGTCTGCAGTCTGGAAAACCAGCTGACCCCAGCGGTTATATATCCTGAACGTCAATTTCGCAATACCAAATCCACGCACAAACACTTTATCATTAACTCCATCTCCATTGGGTGTAAAGGCATTCGGCACATCGAGCAACGGAATTACTTTCGCGTCGACCGGGAGACATACCGTATCCGCACAACCGAAATCATTGATTGCAATCAGACAGGTATTAAACGTTCCGGAAACATTAAACTGATGCACAGGATTTACCAGTTCAGAAGTTCCGCCATCTCCAAAGTTCCAGAAGTATTTAACAGCGCCTGTTGACTGATTGTTGAAAGTCGTCGGTGTATTTTCTACAGGAGGATTTGGTACAAATGTAAAGGCGGCTACCGGGCCCGGTCGAACAGTAATTGTCTGAATGGTCGTATCGGTCAGATTACAGGTCGCCGGATCATTTGCGATCAGCCTTACCGTGTAAGTTCCAGGTGAACTGTACAATACCGGCGGAGGAGTCGCTCCTGTAAAGGTTACCCCATTTCCGAAATCCCAGATAAATTCCTGGCCTGCTTCAGATACATTGGTAAAGGTTGCGTTGTAAGGAACACATCCACCCGGAGGTGTTTCGAATGCGGCTTTTACATTTGCTGCGAGCCTGATCGTTCTTGTTATTGAATCCGGTGCATTACAATAATTAGTATCCACCAGGATCAGCTTCACATTATAAGTTCCCTGTGATGCATACGTATGATTTACATTTCCAGGGCCTGCAACAACACGCGGAGTGTTATCTCCAAAATCCCAAATAAATGAAGCCGACTGGAAGGGCTTACCCGCAGGAGAGGTTGACAAATTTGAAAATTGATAAGCCAGACTCGCACATGGTGGCAATTTCACAGCATTCAGATCAAGTGTGGCTTTATCATCGCGCACTTTGATATTGATGTAAGAAGTATCATGTGTGATACATTTTGTAAGATCGATTGCGATCAGCCTTACACGGTAATTACCTGAAGCAGTGAATATGTGATTAACATCAGGCGTCTGCGAAGTTACTTCCGGTGAGCCATCACCAAAGTTCCAGATATAAGATTTGCCAAGGCCTAAAGTATCCGTAAAATCAACAGAAAGTGGTAAACACCCGCTCGTATCATTCGGCACACCTCCGATGGAAGATCTCGCACCGGCACGAACACCATCATAATCAAACAGGAGCCTGAAAGCAGCAAGGTTACATTCACCACCGCTTCCTGTGTTCAATGCACCATTCACCGGGGCAACTACGCCTGGTGTGATAGGGAATGGAATGGTTATCGGTGATGAAGGACAGGCATTGTTGCCACCGCAGTTCGCGCAGATGGCAGAATAAATTGCGCCGCTGGCATCGAAACGACTGGTACCACCATCAACGTGATCACCTTCTCCACCACTCTGCCCGAAAAACGAACCATACAACTGGCTGGTTGCATTCTTCTCCATCACGAAAAAGTAGAAGTCACGGTTATCCGTAGTTGTTTTAATCGCGTCGGGGGTAACACGCATCCCCGCGGTACCCGAGGTTTTCGTATCGAAACAGCTGGTACCTGAGCATGGATTTAATCTCCCACCCCATCCGGAAACATACACGTTTTCGCACCTGTCCACGAGAAATGCCACCGGTGAAATATTTGGAATCGATCCGGCAGTACCATAAGTTGTTGAGTACACGTATGTGGAAAGATTTGGCTGAAGTTTTGAAATGAATTGTTTCGCGTTTGCATCAACATACGTAGCGTTCAGTACCTGCCAGCTGCCAAGTGTAATTCCCATTACATAAGGAAACCCGAGTCGGTCAAACTGAATTCCATAAATGAAATCCAATGAAGCTGTGCCAAGATATGTGGTCTGCACTATCGAAGAACCATTGTTATTAAATGCAACGATATAACCATCAATATCTCCGCTACCCCCATTGAAATTCGGTTGGATACTTCCTGCCTTGTTACCGGGTAAATTACTACTGGACGTCGCCCCGGCCATGTACACATTATTGTTAACCGGGTTCAGAGCAAGCACAAAGCCCGCATCATTCTCACTTCCTCCGAAATAAGTACTAAACAAAAGATTATTCAGCGTGGGCGATAATTTCAGAAGTACCGCATCCTGCTTTCCTCCGATAGCTGTCTGAGACGCATTTACCAAAGGGAAATTGGTGGACTGGGTACTGGCTGCCACATAAATATTTCCTGCATCATCCAATATTACTTCACTACGGGCATTGTCTCCGTAATTATATAAAAGAGAATTACAGGAAGGGCTGATTGCAGCATCAATATTAGCACCATCGACACCGCTTCCTCCGATTTTAACTGAACCGATCAACGCTGTACCTGTAGCATTGAATTTCGTAACTATGATATCTGTTCCGCCGAGCTGTCCGTAGTTTGAACCAACCGTTGGATAATTAACTGATGTAGTACGACCCAATACCACGAGATTGCCTTGCGCATCTGAGATGAGACTATGCGGAAAATCTTCTCCGTCACCACCAAGATATGTTGAGTACATCCTTGAATTTCCACTCGGAGCAAAGCGCGTGATACCAATATCTACTCCAGCATTTCCACTACCACCACCAAATGTCTGTTGAAAAGCACCGGGTGTTATCGGGTAGCCCTGACCGAATACAATACCACCTGAGAACAGACTTCCATCAGGCCCGGGAGTTGCCGTATATCCCCAATTCCCAACAGTACTGCCCGTAAAAGTAGAGAAGATAAGCGTCGGATCGATTATAAGTCTTGCACGCTTATCGTAACTTTTAATTTTAAATTTAACCTGGTCACCTGTTACCTCAAATTTGCAATCAACTGCAATTTTCTGACCGCCCACGATCTGGTAAGAATATGGCGACATTTCTTTCGCATCCCCGACAGATGTTTTAATAACCAGCTGATCATTTTTTATTGAAAGCTGATCTGCTCCCGTATATTTCATCACCACGCGACTTACATCAGCACCAGGTTCAACAATTAAGTCATATTTCAGCTTCCCGCTTTCGGAATAATACCTGACATCAATACCGGGATAAATATTTTTATAAACAACTGCTTTAAAACTTCTGACATTGTTTTTCCATCTTTTCGGATCGTTGCCGAGAAAATAATTATTGCCCGAGCTTAAAACAGTTTCGGGTTCTGGAGTCAATACCTCCTGCGCGCCCAAAAACTCCACCATATAATGATGAGAGCGCATCGTCAATGGCTCTTTGCCTGGTGGATGAATACTTTTTGTTTGTGAAGACTGATTTGAAGAGCCTGTTCCATCATGATCATGACCTCCATGAATTTTTTCCAGGATGCGTTTATACTCTGCAGGATTGTTCATTAAAACCGAAAACCCTTTTGATTTCAGAAAGAAAGCACCTGAACCAATATCTGTTTTGAACTGAAACTGATCCCCCCACTGCCCTTTGTTTTCTGTGAATTCTAACGCATAAAACGACTGTGCCGACAAACCCGAGTATGTAAGCAGGGTGAATATTATAAGAAGGATTTTCTGGTATCCGGACTTAGGACTCATCGTGTTGTAAATAAAAATACGGTGAAAAACCTATAAAAGTTGTTAATTAAAAGCTAGGCAATCCTGCTCCATGGCGTCTTATTCTTTCCTCTTTGCAGATGATCAAGGAGTTGTCTGAACTCATTATCCGGGTTCTTCACATCCATTGCAATAATTTTTTCTGCAATAGATTTTGCTTTTTCAAGAATAAGTTTATCGGTCATGATATCAGCCAGTTTAAACTGCAGCGCCCCACTCTGCCTTGTTCCTTCTATATCACCAGGACCCCGGATTTCCAGGTCCTTTTCGGCGATTTTAAATCCGTCATTAGTGGCACATAACACTGATAATCTTTCCCTTGCTTCTGCCGACACCTTATTTCCTGTTAATAAAATGCAGTAACTCTTGTCTGACCCCCTACCTACCCTGCCCCGCAACTGGTGCAACTGACTTAATCCGAATTTCTCCGCGCTTTCTATTACCATTACTGTCGCATTTGGAACATTCACTCCAACTTCAATTACAGTTGTCGATACCATAATTTGTGTATCTCCGGAAACAAAACGTTGCATATTGCTTTCCTTAAGATCTGCCGGCATACGTCCATGCACCATGCTGATATAAAATTTTGGCTCCGGAAACCAGGCTTTAATATTCTCATACCCTCTCATGAGATTTTCATAATACATTTTCTCACTTTCCTCGATCAAAGGAAATATCACATAAGCCTGCCGACCCTGTTCAATTTGATTCCTGATAAAATTCATCACCTGCGGCCGGCTATCTTCTAAACGATGCGTGGTAAGAATTGGCTGCCTGCCCGGTGGTAATTCATCAATAACACTGGTATCGAGATCACCAAAAGCAGTCATGGCTAATGTACGTGGAATCGGAGTAGCGGTCATCACCAGAATATGCGGGGCATTCTCACCTTTTTCTCTAAGTTTGGCTCTTTGCTCAACTCCAAAACGATGCTGTTCATCGATGATCGCAAGGCCGAGCTGCTTAAATTGAACAGCCGACTCAATCAAAGCATGTGTGCCAATCAGGATCTGCACCTCTCCTGATTCTACCTGGGCAAGTAATTTTTTTCTCGAAGCAGTTTTTGTTGATCCGGTCAGGATTGCTACTGACACCGGCAGATCTTTCAGCAACCCGCTGATTCCCTCATAGTGCTGCCGTGCAAGTATTTCTGTTGGCGCCATTAAACAACATTGATAGCCGTTATCAATCGCCAGCAACATGCTCATCAATGCTACCATTGTTTTTCCGCTTCCAACATCACCCTGCAAAAGCCTGTTCATCTGGTGCCCGGAACCGGCATCTTTTCTGATCTCTTTTAATACCCGCTTTTGAGCATTGGTCAGCTGGAAAGGAAGATGATCATTATAAAAACGATTGAACAAATCTCCGACTTTTCCGAAAATTATGCCTTTCGAGTAACGGTGCCTGTTAGATCGTAACATACCGAGCCTGATCTGGCTGATCAACAGCTCTTCAAATTTCAAGCGATAAACTGCTCTGTCGCGCAGTATAACTGAAGATGGAAAATGTATATTCCGATATGCGTCAAAACGTGTCAGCAAATTTTCCCTGTGCATCAATGAACCCGGAAGATTCTCAATAAGATCATTTTCAGAAATCATTGAAAAAAGGTTCGCAGTGATATTCCCAAGATTTCTTCCGGTAATTCCCCTGGCCTTTAACTTTTCCGTTACAGGATACACTGGCTCCAGGAAGTTCCTGGTATTTTTTTCTTCAGCCTGCCATCGCTCTATTTCAGGATGTGTGAGCTGAGGCAGGCCCAGGTAAAAACCGACTTTGCCAAAAACCAGATACTCGTTTCCGATAGTGAGATTTTTCTGTATCCAATTGATGCCCTGAAACCAGGTAAGCGTAAGTTCACCACTGGCATCTTTTATTATTCCGGTAATTCTCTTTGACCTCCCATCGCCTGCCAGCACGAGGTTCATTAATTTACCTTTAACCTGGATATAATCTGATTCGGAAGTGATTTCCCGAACCAGATTTATCCTTGTTTTATCTACATACCGGTAAGGAAAATGATTCAACAGATCATGAAAGGAGAAGATGTTGAGTTCCTTCTTCAACAGATCCGCTCGGAACGGGCCCACACCCTTCAGGTATTCAATCGGATTCGAAAGTATGTTTGGCAGAAATGAGATATCAGAAATTTCGTGCAAAAATACTTAAATCCGTTTCGCAGTATCGACCAAAATACTTTGCAAAAAACTGATTTTCCCTGCGATTTTTGACTACAGATTCAGGAAAAATCACTATTGCTTGACAATCTTCCGCACTACCGGCTCTGCCCTTTCCATTTTAATTACCACTGTGTACACCCCGGAAGAAAGCGCCTCTATATCAAAAGTCTGGCTGAGTACTCTTGTATTTTTCAGCAGAATGGCTGACAAAACGGGTTTTCCTTCCAACCCGTAGAATGTGACCTCCATTCGTCCGTCGATATCTGTATCGATGGTCACGGTAACTTTTTCTTCAACAGGATTCGGATACAATCCAACTTTGGGTATTACCCTCCTGGAAGTACTGTTGAGTACAACAACCACTACATTTTTCTGAGAAGTACCGCCACGGTTATCGGTGACCGTGAGTCTGAAATGGTAATTTCCGGGAATGAGATCCGTAACAATAGTTTTTAGTTTATCCGGGCTGAGAATCAGAGGATCTCTTGGTCCGCTGATGTACTGCCAGCTAGCAAGTTTAATGCTTCCGTCAGGATCCTTTGATGCTGATGCATCAAGTTCTGTATTCTGTACCGGTAGCCGGACAAAAAATGAATCTTTTATGGTGATCAACGGTGTTTGATTGGGGCCGCCGTTGTCAATAACAGTCACTGTTACCTGGTCAGTTGATGATGATCCTCGGTTATCTGTTACAGTGAGTTGAAAAACATATGTTCCCTGCTCTAATTTGGTAAGCGAAAGCTGATCACTATTTGCTCCTGCCATCAATCCATCTACCGGTCCGCTTATTTTCACCCAACTCCATACACTGATGGTTCCATCAGGATCTTTAGAATTTTTTCCATTCAGCACCACACTATTTACCGGAAGAATTATTGTTTTATCAGCACCAGCATCAGCAACCGGAGGTTGATTGGATGCGCTTAATGGCGGATCAACCTTTATCTGCACATCGTCTGTAGCAGCACCGCCACTATTATCAGTTGCTGTTAACCGGAAAATGTAAATTCCCTGTTGCAGTCCAGTAACATTCGTTACCGCATTTCCCGGTGTTTGAATCACAACTCCCGTAACCGGACCCGACACTCTTGTCCAATTATAGCCTGTAACAGTTCCGTCTGTGTCAGAAGCATAGCCTCTTAATGTTACTGTGTTCAGCGGCAGCCTGATTGTTTGATTCTGGCCTGCATTCACCACAGGCAATTTGTTTGCAGGCACCGGAGCTGCATCAGATACGGTAACAGAAACCTCGTCGTAGCCTGTATCACCATCATTATCGGTTACGGTCAACCGAAAAACATAAGTACCTTTTTGTAATGCAGTTATGCCAGTTTCTGCCAGGGCAGCATTTGTTATGATTCCACCTGCAGGACCGGATATTTTTGTCCATTTGTAGGAAACGATGTTTCCATCAGAATCAGCGCCGGTACCTTTTAATGTTGCCGTAGTTTGCGGAAGTTTGATCTGTATATTGTTTCCCGCATTTGCAGTTGGCGCAACATTTGTTTGCGCATTGCCGGCAGCATAAGCGATTCCTCCTTCGAGATGAGAAAGAAAAGTTACATCTGAAAATGATTCATCCGTATGACCCAACCCCGTATACCAGGCCCTTCCCCCATCAAAATCATGGTACCATGCAATCGGATGATTTGCGCCCATTGTTCCGCCAGAATAGGATGATTCGTCAACCGTCAGCAAAGGCGTAACCGGACTTTGAAAGCTGCCAAAGTTATACCACTCATCTGTTTTGATCCATGGAGAAGGAATTCCGCCGTTACCCGGCCTTCCTGTACCTGCAATATTTACTCTGGCTTGTTGTATATCAGGATGCCCATTAAACCATGCACCGACAAGCCGCCCATACCATGGCCAGTTATATTCAGTATCAGTTGCTGCATGTATACCAACAAATCCGCCTCCTGACTGTATAAATTTTTCGAATGCAGCCTGCTGCGCATCGTTAAGTATATCTCCCGTAGTACTCATAAAAATCACCAGGGAAAAAGCAGAAAGATTTGCTGTAGTAAAGTCTGCTGCATCTTCTGAGGTTTCTACAGAAAAACCACGACCTGCACCGATCTTTTTAATAGCATCAATTCCATAGTCAATGGAACTATGGCGATAGCCAGCTGTTTTCGAGAAAACGAGGATCTTTTTTTGTGCATAGCCGGTGAATGATCCGGCGAGCAGCAAACAAAACAGTATTGACTTAACAGTAGTTGGGTAGCGTTTTTTCATTCGGATAAGAAATTAATGTTCCATCGGTATTGATTCGTAATCATTTCCGGGAGCATTTTCCTATCCGGAATATGCGGTTAGTTGAATAGCGGATTACATTGATCTGTAAAATCAATGCCTTTTTGTTTCGCATCAGCTAATGCATAAGGGTCGGAGGTTGGTATAACGGAATGGCAAATGTCAAAATTGCGCGGCAGTAATTGGCAAAGCGGCTATTACAGAAAAAGTAATGGGCAGACTCATCATCTGCCCATACTTATCGTCAACTATATGAAATCCTGTATTACTGCTTAACTACTTTACGTACAACCTTTTCCGCCTGGTCAATGGAGATTTCAACTGCATATACCCCATCAGAAAGATTAGAGATATTTATTTTTCTCTGGTAGGTACGGCTGTTCTTGTTGAATGTGTCACGCAATACCGGGCGACCCAGCATATCATAAAATACTACATCACTTCTTCCATCAACTTCTGAATCGATTGACAGGGTAACCTGGGTCTCAGCCGGGTTTGGATAGAGGTTGATCACTGGGATCAGTCTTCTTGCCGAGCTGTTTTTCACAACCACAGTTACTGTACCTACCGTCTCTGCTCCGTCATTATCGGTGATTGTTATGTTGAACTGATATGTACCCAATACCAGGTCAGTGATAATTGTTTTTGAATTGTTCGGTGAAAGAAGTCTTGGTGATCCGGGACCGCTCAGTTTTGTCCAGTAGAATGACTGGATGGTACCATCACTGTCATAAGACTGACTTGCATCGATCTGCGCATTCTGAGCCGGCAGATAAACCGTGATCGTATCGGAAACTACGGCTACAGGTTTAATATTCTTTCCTACAACGGTCACCAGTACTCGATCTACTGACGATGCGCCGTCGTTATCAAACACTGTCAGCTCGAACTCATATACACCTTCCACCAGGTCACTCAGGTTTGCAATCTGCAGGTTACCATTCGCCATTGTACCTGTCACAGGGCCTTTCACCATTACCCAACGGTAGCTTGTAATTGTTCCGTCAGGATCACTTGATTTGGATCCGTTCAGCGCTGCACTGTTGGAAGGGAGATTGAGTATAATATCTGCACCAGCATCAGCAACAGGCATTTTGTTTGGAACAGGAGCAGGAGCTGCTGCTTTCACTGTTACTTTTATTTCGGCCGAGCCTTCTGCGCCTTTATCATCTTTTGCAGTAAAACGATAGACGTATTCACCTTCTTTCAGATCAACAACCGACGTTCCGATGCTTTCCGCACTCTGTATAGTTCCTGCTGCAGGACCGGATTTTTTCTTCCAACTATAGCTCACAACTGTTCCATCAGGATCAACAGCTGTACCCCGAAGATTTACAGTAGAAACCGGCAACTGAATTACCCTGTCACTGCCTGCAGAAGCACTCGGTGCCTGGTTGGCGGGAGCATTGTTCGCTTTTCTCACAGTGACTTTCACCTCATCTGTTGACTTTGCACCATCATCATCTACCACTGTCAGGCGGAAGTTATATACTCCTTCCACAAGACCAGTTACTCCTGTGGATTGAGCCGCAGCATTAACGATTGTTCCAGCCGCAGGGCCACTTACTTTGGTCCAGTTAAAAGAAGCTATAGTTCCATCAACATCCGTACCTACACCATTCAGTGTTACGGAATTTGTTGGTAAAACAATTCTGATATCAGCACCGGCATTTGCATTTGGAGCCTCGTTAGCCGGAGTAGCTGCCGCTGGTCTTACAATCACCTGAACATCATCTGACGTAGTTGCTCCATCATCATCAGTTACAGTCAGGCGCACTACATATGTACCTGCAACCAATGCGTTGAAGCTGGTAGACTGTGCTGCAGGTGAAAGGAATGTTCCACCTGATGGACCACTTACTTTTGTCCATTTGTATCCTGTAACTTTTCCATCGTCATCTGCTCCGCTGCCATTTAAAGTAACCGTATTTACCGGAAGCCTGATATTGATATCAGTACCAGCCGCAGCAGTTGGAGGTACGTTAGGAACAACTACTGGTTCAGGATTCACCAACACTATGATATCATCATTATCGGTAGCACCATCGTTATCTGAAACTGTCAATCTGAAAACATAAGTTCCGGCAGTAAGATTTGTTACACGCGTAGAGGCAGCATCGTTTGTCGCGATATTATTGCTGTTGGGACCGCTCACTTTTGTCCATGCATATTTTGTGATGTTTCCATCCGAATCAGTACCTGATCCATTCAGTGTTACTGAATTTGTTGGTAATGTGATCACCTGGTTTGCACCTGCCACTGCCTGTGGGGCAACATTTGCCGGTGGTGCAGCTGCACCATTCACAGTAATGGTTACATCATCAGAAGAAATGGCACCGTCATTATCGGTTACAGTTAACCGATAGACATAGGTTCCTTCATTTAATCCTGTAATATCGGTAGCAGCTGCATCAAGGGTTGCTATCGCACCACCTGAAGGACCGCTTACTTTCGTCCAGGAATAATCGGAAATAGTTCCATCAGTATCCTGTCCTGATCCTGTAAGATTTACAGTGTTTACAGGCAGAGTGATTGTTTTGTTTGCACCTGCATTAGCTGTTGGAGCTGCATTTGGTGGCGGTGTGGTAGCCTGATTGACTGTCACGGTAATATCATCAGCAGCGGTAGCTCCCTTATCGTCGGTAACAGTCAGGCGGAAGGTATAGGTACCTGCCACAAGACCTGAAACCCGCGTCGAAAGCGCATCATTCGTTGCAATCGTTTCACCACCTGGTCCATTAATTTTCGTCCACAGAACACTGGCGACTCTTCCATCATTATCTGAAGCAGTAGCCGCAAATGTTACCGCGCTTGCAGGAAGCGTAATCGTTATGTTATCACCGGCATACACTGTCGGCGGATTGTTTGGTGCCACAGCAGCGTTTACAGTTATGGTAACATCGTCAGATGCTGTTGCGCCGTCATCATCTGTTACAGTTAACCTGTACACATATGTTCCCTGAGTCAAACCAGTGATCAGTGTTGACGCACTGTTTGCATTCTGAATATTTCCACCAGATGGGCCGCTCACTTTGGACCAGGCATAACGCGCAATAGATCCATCACGATCGCTTCCTGTCCCCGTCAGATTTACTGAGTTGGTTGGGAGTGTGATCGTCTGGTTATCTCCAGCCTGGGCTGTTGGTGCGGCATTGGCTGGCGGAGAAGAGAAACCGCCAGGAGAAATGGTTTCAATAGTTGCACTTTCACCACCGATGCGCAATTCATCATAATAAATAGTAATTGGTCCGTTATATGTACCCTGACCTTCACCCTGTCCATTCTCCGTGATATACTGCCATTTGTAAGGCCCCCATAAAACATAACTCTCTTGCGCAGCCGAATTTGGACCGGTGATAGTTAATACTTTATTTTTATTGATGTATACTTCAATCAACCCGTCAGAACCAGTGGAACGCCTGAAATAAATTGCAAAATCCATCCACTGTCCCAACACTACTTTTCCAATGTCATAATATTTTTCCTGTGCGCCCTGTGGATACTGATGGGTAATATTCAACCTGTCATTAATTAATTTCAGATTGAGGTTAGCAGGCCCCTGCGCATCAGGAAACTTAAAATCGTAACCAAGACCGATAGGTCTTGTGTCAAAACCCCAATCAGTTGGTAAATACATACTTACTGCATACCATCTTGCGCCGGTATTTTCTCCATCGCCATTGCCCCAGTACAATTCTGAACGACAATATTGCGGAGCCAGATCAGGCCTGCGTTCTACGTGGAAACGATAACAACTATTTCCTGCTCTGGGTTTTGGAGCACCATACTGTCCTTCCTTTACGATGGTTCCATTGGTGGGAGAGTTCATGTCACCAAATACCTGTGAACCTCCGGTAAACATCATGTAACCTTTGGTTTTTGGAGTTGGCCATGAAATCGGTGGAACTGCTTCACCACCGTCGTATAAAATCTTTGCTGAATTTGGTCCGTCGCTTTGGATCTGAGCCTGGACCCCAGGAGAAAAGAGAAACAGAAAAATTAGTGCGCACGACAAAGAGCCGTATACGCCAAAGGGTAAACGATTTTTCATAAGAACGGATTTATAGGATATGGTCAGAAATACAAAACCTATGCCAAAGGAACTGTTAAAAAAGTATAGAATTTTTTCTACAACACACAATAAATAAAACAGTGTTGATACTCAAACGCGAGGAAGAATGTTTGCATTAAAAACAATAAGAAGGGCAATAATTGAATCAGCTGACTTGATTAATAACAGGCTTTACCCTGGCTTTTTTCCACCTCGGGTTATCACGTAGTTTAGTCATGGGCACTTCAAAATATTTGTAGAGAAGGATAGAAAGTGCAATGACCATTGCCCAGAATAAAATGTATTTAACTGTGACTATCAATGCAACCGAACTCATAAAACTGCCCCAGGGAATCCGGTCAATAATCCATACCTGGATCAACGAATAATTAAGCAAATACATTGAATATGAAATGAGGCTAATGTAGGTAATGCCTGTATAAAATGATCCGTTCACTGCATTGGGATTACTGAACTTAAAATCACTCAGGTAGGGTAAAAGACATAGCGTGCCGAGTGAAACTACAGAAAAGGAAAATACGCAATTGTATAAACCGTTGACTTCGGTGTATAATGGCAAGAGGTATTTTGCACCCAAAAACAAAATCAGTCCAACAAAAAGCATAGGTCGCTTATACTTTTTCCAGAAAGGATTGAAATAAAAGCTGATATATGCTCCGATTACCCCATACATTAAACTGTCAAGCCTTGTAAAAACCTGTTTGCGAAACATGATGTCCCACTCTTCATAATTTGCCACAGTGATTTCCTGAAATCTGAAATATCGAAAAAGAGTGATGGATACGAGAATAAATAATGCCGTGACAAGTACGGAGTACCTGGATTTAATTTTCAGAAAAATAATCAGCAGACAGATGATCACTGGGATCAGCAGGTAAAACCATTCTTCCACACATAAGCTCCATGCTTCCGGGAAAAACCAGGGATGCGGAGTGACCAGGTTTTGGGAAAAAATAAACCACTTATAGATTATCGCCACAGGTGAATCAAAGTGAGAAGTCCGGTGAAATAAAACCTGTAATACGATAAGGATAAAAAGCACAAGAAAATATGCAGGAATTGTTCTGAACCACCGCCTGATCCAGAAGTCAAGTAAAAATTTTGAATCTACAACCGGATTCTTCTGCAGAAGTTTGATAAGAATGCCGCCGATCAGAAATCCGCTCAGAACAAAAAAGATCGATACACCATCAAAATAAAGGAACTCATTGTAGTGCCTGTACTTTTCAGGAATAAAGTTTCCTCCATGTTCGATGACGACACATAAGATCGCGATGCACCTCAGAATATCTAACCCAAACTTCCGCGATCTATCCAACTCTATTTGAAAAATCTTCTTCATCCAACAGTTAAATTACTGTAAATCAATATTAAAAAACAATTCATTTTTATTACATCTATTTTTCATTCTGCATCTATGAAACGATTCGCCTGAACAATTATTATTGATTTTCATTGGCTAACAGTTTCCACAATTGGCATACCGGCTAAAACACATGAGTTTGAACATTAAGCGCCCCCTTATCTCAATCGTCATTCTCCTGTTTAAAATTTAAAGCCGCCTTATCAGTTAAGGCGGCTTTAAACGTATTATCGCAGTGCAAATATCTATTGTTTTACCACTTTCCTCACTACTTTTTCTGCCTGGTCTATGGATATTTCAACTGCATATACCCCATCAGACAAGTGAGAGATATTTATTTTTCTCTGATACGTGCGGCTATTCTTATTGAATGTATCACGCAGTACCGGGCGACCCATCAGATCATAGAATACTATATCACTTCTTCCATCAACTTCTGAATCGATCGTCAGTGTCACCTGTGTTTCAGCCGGGTTTGGATAAAGGTTGATCACAGGGATCAGTCTTCTTGCCGAACTGTTTTTCACAATCACCGTTACGGTACCCGTTGCTTCCGTACCATCGTTATCAGTAATTGTTACACTGAACTGATAGGTACCCATTACCAGGTCAGTAATGATTGTTTTGGCATTATTTGGTGACAGGAGCCTTGGCGTACCAGGACCACTCACTTTTTTCCAGAAGAATGATTGAATGGTACCATCACTGTCATATGACTTACTTGCATCCAATTGTGTGTTACGCGCTGGCAGATAAACGGTGATCGTATCTGAAAGTACGGGTACCGGATTCACATTCTTTCCTATAACGGTTACCAATACACGATCTGTGGCAGAAGCTCCGTCGTTGTCAAATACTGTCAGCTCAAACTCATACACACCTTCCACCAGGTCACTCAGGTTTGCAATCTGCAGATTATTATTTGTCATCGTGCCA
This sequence comes from Pollutibacter soli, assembly GCA_029269725.1. Taxonomy (GTDB): domain Bacteria; phylum Bacteroidota; class Bacteroidia; order Chitinophagales; family Chitinophagaceae; genus Pollutibacter; species Pollutibacter soli. The sequence continues at coordinate 585,591 of JARJHS010000003.1, forward strand.
GTTACGGGCCCCTTCACCATTATCCAGCGATAACTTGCAATTGTTCCGTCCGGATCGGTTGATTTGGTAGCATTCAAAGTTGTTGAATTCACCGGCAGATTAAGTGTTATATCTGCACCTGCATCAGCCACAGGCATTTTGTTTGGAACGGGAGCTGGTGCGGCCGCCTTTACAGTAACTTTTATTTCAGAAGAACCCTCTGCACCTTTATCATCCTTTGCAGTAAAGCGATAGATGTATTCACCTTCTTTCAGATCAACAACCGATGTACCGATGCTTTCTGCACTCTGAATAGTTCCTGCTTCAGGACCAGATTTTTTCTTCCAGTTGTAGCTTACAACCGTTCCATCCGGATCAACAGCTGTACCCCGAAGATTTACAGTGGAAACGGGTAACTGTATCACTCTGTCACTTCCTGCTGAAGTGGTCGGTGCCTGGTTCGCGGGAGCATTGTTTGCTTTTCGAACCGTTACTTTTACATCATCTGTTGCCTTAGCACCATCGTCATCGACAACCGTCAGACGGAAAATATACACACCTTCCACAAGACCTGTTACTCCTGTTGATTGTGCTGCTGCATTAACGATTGTACCAGCTGCAGGACCTGAACTTTTTGTCCAGTTGAATGATACAACTTTGCCGTCAACATCCGTACCGTTGCCATTCAGTGTTACAGAATTTGCTGGTAAGATAATCCTGATATCAGCACCAGCATTTGCATTGGGAGCCTGGTTAGCGGGAGTCGTTGCCACGGGTCTCACTATTACCTGGACATCGTCTGATGCAGTTGCACCATCATCATCGGTTACAGTCAGGCGAACAACATATGTACCCGCAACCAGTCCGTTGAAACTGGTAGACTGTGCTGATGGTGAAACGAATGTTCCACCAGATGGGCCACTTATTTTTGTCCAGTTGTAGCTGGTTACTCTACCATCATCATCTGCTCCGCTACCATTTAATGTAACCGTATTTACCGGGAGCCTTATGCTGATATCAGAACCGGCAGATGCAGTTGGTGGCACATTAGGAACAACCACTGGCGCTGGATTAACAAGAACAATAACATCGTCATTAGCAGTCGCACCGTCATTGTCTGTTACCGTAATCCTGAATACATAAGTACCTGCAGTCAGATTTGTGACACTTGTTGATGCAGCATTGCTCGTTGCAATATTACCGCTGTTAGGACCGCTCACCTTTGTCCATGCATACTTTGTGATACTTCCATCAGAATCGTTACCGGATCCATTCAGTGTTACAGAATTTTTGGGTAAAGTAATCACCTGGTTTGAACCTGCTACTGCTTGTGGAGCAACATTTGGCGGTGGTGCCGGAGCGCTATTCACAGTAATCGTTACATCGTCTGATGTAACAGCACCATCATTATCGGTTACAGTTAACCGGTAGACATAGACACCCTGAGTTAAACCACTGATTTCGGTTGAAGCGGCATCTGCTGATGCGATTGTTCCTCCTGTGGGACCACTGACTTTTGACCACGTGTAATCAACGATTGTACCGTCAGTATCCTGACCTGATCCAACCAGGTTGACTGAATTGGCAGGAAGAGTTATCGTTTTATCAGCGCCTGCATTTGCATTAGGCGCCGCATTTGGCGGTGGTGCAGCAGCAGGATTAACTGTTACTACAACATTATCAGTTGCAATAGCTCCTTTATCGTCGGTAACAGTCAATCGGAAAGTATAAGTACCTGCTACAAGACCTGACACTCTTGTTAAAAGTGCATCATTTGCTGCAATCGTTTCACCAGCAGGGCCGTTTACTTTAACCCACTCAATTGTCGCAACTCTTCCGTCATTATCAGTAGCAGTTCCCGTAAGAGTAACTGCATTTACAGGAAGTGTTATCGTGATATTATCACCTGCATATACTGTCGGTGTATTATTTGGTGGAGGTGCTGTTGCTGCATTCACGGTTACGGTAACGTCATCTGACGCGGTTGCCCCATCGTTATCGGTTACCGTTAACCGGTAGACACATGTACCCTGTGTTAATCCGGTAATATTTGTTGAAGCGGCATTCGCTGAAACGATTGTTCCACCTGCTGGTCCGCTTACTTTGGTCCATGCGTATTTCGTTATCGATCCATCACTATCCTGGCCACTGCCAGTGAGGTTGGTAGAATTCACAGGGAGTGTCAAAGTTTTATTTGAACCTGCTATTGCAGTTGGTGCCGCATTTGGCAACGGCGCCGCAGGATTTACTGTAATGGTTACATCATCCGTTGCAGTAGCACCATCATTATCAGTTACAGTCAACCGGAAAACATAAGTGCCTTCAGTCAAACCTGTAATCTGTGTTGAAGCACTTCCCGCAGACATGATAGTTCCACCTGATGGTCCGCTTACTTTGGTCCATGCATAAAGTGAAATAAAACCATCGGTATCGTTTCCAACACCAGCCAGATTTACTGTGCTGGCCGGGAGTGTGATAGTCAGGTTACTGCCAGCCTGTGCCGTCGGTGACACATTCGGCAGAGGAGCTGCAGCATTTACAGTAATAGTCACTTCATCAGAAGCTGTTGCACCGCCATCATCAGTTACCGTTAACCTGAAGACATATGTTCCCTGAATCAAACCGGTGATCTGAGTTGAAGCACTGCCAGCAGCCTGAATAACCCCACCGGTTGGTCCGCTAACTTTACTCCATGCATATCGTGAAATTGATCCGTCAGTATCGTTTCCTGCACCCGCAAGGTTTACAGTACTGGCAGGAAGTGTGATCGTCTGGTTATTGCCAGCCTGTGCCGTGGGTGCCACATTTGGCGGAGGCGCAGCTGCATTTACGGTAATGGTTACCTGGTCCTGCGCTGTAGCCCCGTTATTATCGGTTACGGTTAAACGATAAGTATATGTTCCCTGCAGGAGACCTGTGACCTGTGTCGTTGCCTGTGCCGCATTCTGAATGTCTCCACCAGAAGGTCCGGAAACCTTGGTCCATTGAAATTTAGAAATGCTTCCGTCAGGATCAGTACCTGACCCTCTTAACGTAACTGTATTTGTGGGAAGCGTGATCGTTATATTGTCACCTGCAAATACTGTCGGTACTGTATTCTGGGGAGCACCATTTACTGTTACGGTTACCTCATCATATCCGGTAGCTCCATCATCATCTTTAACGGTCAAACGAAATACATACGTGCCTTCAGCCAGGCCTGTAATCTGTGTCGAAGCACTTCCTGCAGCCTGTATATTTCCTCCGGATGGTCCTGATACTTTCGTCCAGGTATAACCGGAAATCGTTCCGTCAGTATCCGCACCAGAGCCTGTCAGGTTAACTGTATTTGTGGGTAGCGTTATCGTTTGATTATTGCCTGCCTGTGCTGTTGGTGCAGCGTTTGGATTTGGTGCAGGTGCAGCATCCAGTAAAAAATCAGAGAGTTTAGCTGAAGGAGATCCAAACCTGATTTCATCCAGGTAAATTTCCATTGGAGCATTAGCTGCAGCAACGGGAGATCCTTCACCCCAACCCTGTCCGTTAGAAGTTGCCCAAACCCATTTGTACAAACCATGCTGCATACGGGCAATAGGCGCATCTCCGCCACGGGTGAAATAGTTAGCACCATATTTTTCATAAACGAGCTTACCATTTCTGTAAAAACGAAGAAATCCATCAGAACCTCCAGACCAGTTTCTTTCCAGCAACCAGTCTTCCCATTGCCCTTTTACAACGGCTCCGAGATAAACCGGTCCGCCAATGAAATATCCATCAACGTAATACTGGCCATTCATTATCCCCAGCCAGAATGGTGTTTGCAAATCATCAGGACTTGCTTTGGTATCGAAACCAATTTGTGTTGGTCTGTTTTCAAACTGGAATGACTGGGGAATCAAAATAGACACCGACGCGAAGCGCCATTCATTTGCTCTTGTCTGTTGACTAGGTGCCAGCCACATCACTTCTGACCGAACCCAGTTACAGCAGGGAGGATAATCGGTACGTTTCTCCACGTGCATTTTGTATGATCTTGATCCTTTTCTTGCAAAGTCGGTGCTCACAACCATATAGGCCCGGGAATCATTGTTATTCATGTTCTGGTTCCCTCCGGTGATCATGGCATATCCCTTTGTTTGATCCATTCCCCAGCTGTATTGCGGAGCCTGCTCACAGTTATCATACATAATCACTCCATTACCTGGATTCTGAAACTGTGCAAACAAAGTGCTGGAAGAAAAAACTGAGTAGAGAATAAAAATCAGGAAGCTTTTGGGCATACGGGATATGCCCAGACTCTTGTGTAAGTTTGGTTTCATAAGGTGGATTTTCGTGGTACGCTTTCGGGACGACTAAAACCATGCCAGAATAAACCGGCCGATTTTTATGTAAAAAATTCTACATATTCCAAATCGCTGATTTTCTTTTTTTTATAAAATTTCCGGTGGACAACTTTTTAATTAAGCCTTTTACGGGCAAATGCCGGCCTCAAATTCTTAAACAGGTATGCGTACATCAAATAGGATTCAGCCCATCTGCAGCAAACAATATTTATAAATAGTTTTCGTTTCTAAATCTGTCGTAAACAGGAATTTATATGGAAAAAGCAGCTCAAATGTTTGCTTTTTTCAGAGCACCGGAGGCAAAGGGCGTAACAGATAAAATCCTCGTAACCAATAATTAGGATGTATAAGAGGAGAATTATAATTTTATAAATCAATAGTCATTATAACCCTCAAAATCAACAAGGAATATATTTCCTTCGCGTTTCCGATTTTATGAACACTTCCCTGAAGCCCAGTTTTCTGAAACCTCTTCTCCATGTTCTAATTGTTCTGATCGGAGTTATTGGATTGAATTCCTGTGGTAATACTAAAAAACTCATTTACTTCCAGCCACAAATCAAAGGCACAGGCCCTGTAGTTACCCCGGATAAGCAGTTGCCGATGGAATCGGTTATCCAGGTGGATGATATCATCAGTATTGTTGTTGCCAGTAAAAGCCCGGAAGAAGACCGGAGGTTCAACGCATCCAACGAATCGACATCAGCGACCAACTCCGGCGCCACAACCGGTAATACTTTGACCATCGGCTATCTTGTAAATCATGATGGCGATATCCAGTTTCCTGAATTGGGTAAAGTACACGCGGAGGGGATGACCAAAATGCAGCTTTCTCAGCATATTGTAAAAGAACTTGTTGATAAAAAGCTACTTATAGATCCGATTGTAACAGTACGTTTCTTAAATTTCAGGGTCACCGTAATCGGTGAAGTAGCGCGTCCCGGGGTGTATACCGTTCCTAATGAAAAATTAAGTATCATAGAAGCTGTTGCACTTGCCGGAGACTTGAGTATTTTTGGGAATCGGGAGAACGTTACCCTGATCAGGGAAAATGGGAAAGGTGAGAAAACCACTGAGAAGCTAAACTTCAGATCCGCTGATATCCTCTCATCTGAATACTACTATCTTAAATCCAATGATATAATTTATGTCGAGCCTATTCGTGATCGAGTAGCAATGGAGAGATCGCAAGTCTATCTACCGATCATTTTCAGTGTCTCATCCTTCCTGATTATTGTTTTAGACAGATTCTGGCGATAAAAAAGTATTATAATGAAGAAGGAACCACAAAACAATGACTCCAATCCCGGGCAGCTGCAGCAGGTGATTTATAAGTATGTGCCCTATTGGCCGGTATTCGTCATTTTATTTGTATTGACAGGCCTATACACTGCCTGGTATCTGTACTCTACAACTCCGGGCTATGCCGTAACAGCCAGCATCAAGATCAATGATGAAAAGAAAGGACAGGAGTACAGCAAGGCCGAGCAGATGCTCAACTCGTTTACTTCAAAATATGTTGTAGAAAACGAAATTGAAATTATCGGATCTATCCCGGTGCTTACGAGGGTGGTCAAAGAATTGAACCTCTGTGCTCCGGTTTTTCAACAGTCGGGCTGGCGTGGAGCGAAAGTTAGTTCCGGATATCAGAGCAGTCCTATCGAGGTCCAGGTAAAAAATACCAGAAGGGTGTCGGCGCCGAAAATCAACAAAATCTATTTTACCTACGATGAGAAAAATCAAACGGTCGATATCGCAGGTAAATCTTATCCCATTGACCAATGGGTAAAGACGCCCTATGATACTCTGAAGTTTGTAAAAAATCCCAGGTATTATCCAGCTCCGCAAACAAAAGAAAAAACAGAAGAACCCAAATATTTTTTCGCACTCTTCAATGAAGAAGCCATGGCGAAAATCCTGAAGGGAACTTTTTCTGCTTCTGCCATCAACAAACAGGCGACAATCATAACACTCCGCCTCGGTGATACCAATCCTGAAAGAGGTAAGGCGATCATGGATGCTATTGTAAGTGCATACCATAACCTTTCACAGGATAAATCAAATGAGATTGCTCACAATACACTCGCATGGCTGGATAAACGCATTGAGAATGTGAGCCGTGAACTTGATTCATTAGAAACAGGTATAAAAAATTTCAGATCTAAAACCGGAACCATCGATATCGGTGAACAAGGTCGCATGTATCTCTCGGGAGCTCAGCAAACGGATCAGCAGTATAATACTTATCAGCTGCAGCTCTTTGCACTGGAAGAAGTCGACAGCTACATAAAATCGAAAGATGCCAATGGGAATATCGGTGCTTCGATGATCAACAGTTCCGATCCTGTTCTTCGCGATTTGCTCGAAAAATTGTCGCTGGCTGAAACGCGCTACGAACAACTCAGGCCGACAACCGGTGAAAACAGTCCGGCGATGATTTCCATCCGGGAAGAAATTGCAAAATTAAAACCGAGGATAGCTGAAAATATTCAGAATCAGCGGAGGATCATCAACGGCCAGATGAGCCAGTTGAAACAGAAAAACAACGAATATGCATCAAGGCTGAGTACTATTCCTGCTAATGAAAGGGAGTTGATAGAAGTTAGCCGTGCTCAACAAACAAAAAATGATGTTTATTCATACCTGCTCGCCCGTAAAGAAGAAATTTCGTACCAGTTAAATACAGCCAATTATATCAATTTGTTTGTAGACTACCCGACCTCCAGCAATGGCCCGGTTAGCCCCAACATCAACCTGATGATGCTGATGTCCCTGGTACTTCCTATCGGATTGGGTATTGGTTTGATTTCATTGAAAGACCTTGCGAGCAGTAAGGTTCTCTATCGCGCAGATGTTGAGAAACTGACCAGTTATCCGTTTGCCGGTGAGATCATTTATGAAAAAATTGACTATACCCGTTCCAGAAGTTTTGCCCAGGAACAGTTCCGGCATCTTCGTAATTCGCTAAAGTATTACAGCGAACCTGAAGTACCGCTGAAAAGGGTTCTTGTAACATCCTCCATCATGGGTGAAGGAAAAAGCTTTGTATCTGTAAACCTGGCAAAAAGCTATGCGCGCAGCGGCAAAAAAGTGGCACTCCTGGAACTGGATCTTTATCGTCCGAAACTCAGGGAATTTTTCGGAATGGAAGAATTACCTGGTATTTCCGATTATCTCGCTGGCCAGGCAAATGAAAATGAAATTATTTTCCCTATTTCCGATAGTCCAGGATTGTTCCTGGTTCCTTCCGGCACTATCCAGGAAGACGCAAGCGAATACCTGGTAGGGCCAAATTTTGAGATTTTCCTCAATTACCTGGATACAAAGTTTGATGTGCTCATTATTGACTCAGCACCTGTAAAAGCCATCTCAGATGCATATGTCATCGCGCATTTCGTACAGCTTACTTTATTCGTGATCCGCCATAAACATACACCCAAGTCCATAATTGGCAATATGGACCATGAAATTGAATCTCACAACATGAAAAATGTTGCCCTGGTATTCAACGGCATTAAAGGCCGCGGCTTTGGCAAATTCAGTTTTGGTTATGGGCACGGCTATGGTTACGATTATAAAAACACGTACGAAGAATACAACAGAAAAAAGAAATCCAGATAAACGAATTGAATCAGCATTTTAAATCACGATTTGATTAACCTCAACATTTCGTTGTATATACAGCATACTTCGCAGCGATATCCGGAGAGCCTGCTTCATTTATCCGATAAAACCACATTTCCAATCCTTCTGTAATACAGTTCCGGAGCCGGATACAGGGTAATTACAATACGAAAAAATATAATTATTCAGCGTGTTTTTCGTTTGAACTACAATGTATTACCGGGTGAAAAGCCTTAAATAGAGACATATTCAGTCTTTGTTAGAGTTCCGGGGTCAGTTCTGTGACTGAGGTGGCGAAGCCATATCCCGGCACACCACAAGGTTGAAACAAAACTTAGTTTTGCAGCTTTAAATTTTGCTTACATGTTTTCAGTTCTGATACCGGCATTCAAGGAAAAATATCTGAGGAAAGCACTGGAAAGTGTTTTAGCACAATCCTATAAGGATTTTGAAGTGATCATCGTTAATGATAAGTCACCTGAAAATATTGCAAAGGTTGTTTACAACTACGATGATCCAAGAGTAAGGTATTTCGAGAATGAAGTGAATCTTGGAAAGGAAAATGTTGTTTTCTCCTGGAACAAATGTCTTAGTTATGCAACGCGAGAGTTTTGCATTCTTTTTTCTGATGATGATGTATTGCATCCCGAGTTCTTACAGGAGATAAGTAACCTGATAAAAAAATATCCGGAGCCGGATCTTTTTTACACGCGCACAGCGATCATCGGGAAAAACGATGAAATCATCCGGTATTCACCTTCTGCACCCGAACTGGAGACGGTACATGATTTTGTATGGCATCGCGTGTATGGCATGAGAGATTTGTTTGCACAGAACTTTGTGTTCAGGAGATCAGCACTTCTCGCGATGAAAGGTTTTGTTGAATTACCGCTGGCATGGGCAACAGACGATGCCACCTGGTTTTCGCTGGCAAGGAAAAATGGCGTCGTGGCCAGTTCCCGGGTTTTGTGTTTCTGGAGATGGAGTGAACTGAATATTTCGAATATCGGTAACTCAATGTTGAGATTTAAAGCCATAGAAACCTACTATAAATGGCTGCAGGAGTTTGTTCAGAACCTTGACGAATCGAACGATTTTAAGAAGGGATTGAAAAATGAAATTCTTCAAAATATTCCGGTCAAGAAAAAAGAAGCATTTGAATATATCATTGAAAGAAATCTTTCGAATAAAGGCGCCTTCCATACCATGAGTCTTTTTATCAAGGCTCGCAACATGTATGATATACCTGCAAAAACACTGGTGAAACTGAACGTGAAAAAAATGATGGGGCGTCAATGAAGAATAGTTTTCTGATATTATTATTTCTGACAGCACTGAATGTGGGCAGTTTCGAACTACCCTCGCCGCTTATATATGGTGCTGATCTCATGAATTGCTGGCTCGTCTACCTTTGTTTCCGCAGATGGAAGAAAACACCTTTGCCATTCAGGACAATACTCACGTCATGGATTTTGCTCGGAGTATATATCGGCTTCCTTGCAATGAATTCAGAATATGTGAAAGGCATAGGTACGTTTATGTACAGTCTCCGCGCTGTATATCCTTTTGGCCTGATGATTTTCATCTATTTCCTGGTGGATGAAAGCCAAATGAAATTTTACATCAATTATGTACATTTTTTATGTGTACTCGGTGCCGGACTCACCATCGCACAAAGCCTCCATGGAACGGAAGGGCTCTTTGCTGACGGGTATTTCTATAACCGCGGTCACTCCGGTGGTCAGAACTACGAAATCAACGCATTTCTCACACGTGTAACACTTCCCACATATTACATCACGGTGATCATGTTCATGTACCTGGTGTATGAATTTATCTACAAAGGCGCAGATCTTTTAAAGTCAGCATTGCTTGGTTTATACGTGATAGTCATATTGATTGGATTTTCGAGAAGCTCCTGGCTGGCGATCTCCATTTGTATTGTTTTTGCCCTGTTCATCACGATGCTCATACGAAGAGAAAAGTTTCAGAAAGCTGTTTCCTATATTTTACTGACGGTTCTTTGCATTTCCGTTGTCCTTACATTCCTGGATACTCCTGTCGTTAATACCATAAAACAGACATTAGGCGAGCGTATTGAAGAAATGTTTTACGACCTGGAGAAGAAAGACGGAAACCTTGCTTCCCGTCTTTCAACGATTGAATTCGGTATGCGGCTTTTTCAAACCAGTCCATGGATAGGAATAGATCTTAATCTTGTTGCTCTTTACGAAATGTACCAGGCTACTGATGTGGGTTATCTGTACGCACTACTGACAATGGGTGCAATCGGCCTGGTGTTGCTTTGCGTCTGGTACCTGATTACCATTGTGGTTTCTTACAACCAGATATTCCGTTCTGCAAGAAAAAAAGACACCGATGGGATCATATTATCTTTACTCTTACTAACGAATATTTTACTGTTCATAATGATACAACAGGTTAATCAGTTTACATTTTCCACTGCCTGCCTGTCCATCACCTGTGGACTTTTTTTGAAAAAATTCCGTACAACATCTTAACTTATCAATCCAGTTAACACTTGAACCCGTCAAAATATACCGAAACCGGTTTCTCCATGAGTAACACCGTGAGTTATTTCCAGAGTATGCTCAAGAAAGTGACGTCAAACCGGATTGTCAACAATTTCTCGACCATTACACTATCGAATATCCTGGTGCAGGGTATTACGATATTTTCCAGTATCAAGATTGCAAAAGGGCTCGCACCTGAAGATTTTGGAATCTTCAGCTACCTGTTGGTATTATCAAATATCTATCTCGTTTTGAGTGGCCTTGGCATGCGCCAGGTAATTATTCGTACAATAGCAGTAAATCCGAGTCAATCGAATATTCTTTTCAGGAAATCCTTCCTGCTCAGGACATTGATCTTTCTCCCGCTGGTCGTAAGTATCATCATCTACAATAACTATTTCTCAAAAATTCATTTTGACCAATTGTCGGTGATACTGCTCAGCGCAAATATTCTGTTCCTCAGCATCTGGGATACGCTGGAATCCGTGAATTATGGATACCAGAGTATGAAACAACCTTCGATTATCCAGTTGTTTTCGACAGCACTCTGGGTGGTGATCATTTTACTGTTGCCCTCTCAATATATCCAGGTGAATGTGGTGATGGGGATTACTGTCGGACTGCAGATTTTGCGGACTGCTGTACTCTATTTCCGATCTCAGAAAAATGGATTCATCAGTCTTTCTGCAAAGAATGCAACGCCACTAAAGATCAATCTTGTCCGTGAATCATCTTCGTTTTTCCTGCTTTCTGTTTTCACTTTGATTACAACACAAATTCCTGTTGTATACCTGGAACAGAATGCATCAGATACGGAGATCGCATTTTATAATATCGCCTTAAGGATTATCGGCCCGGTGCAGATGTTGCTGCTGACGTTCATGAATGTATTATACCCGGTAGTTTCGCGCATATTCGCGAATGATGGCGAGAAGTTTACGAACAGCATCAAGAATGTTTATATTTTCCTGATGCTGCTGGGTAATACCGGCGCATTCGTCCTGAGTCTTTTCAGCAAGGAAATTATTTTACTGATGTACGGGGAGGCTTATGTGTCTTCTGCAATAGTATTTAACGTACAAATCTGGTACACTATCCTGTATAGTATACTTTGTTATATAGGCATGATCCTGAGTGCCATCAACAAACAGGTGCTGCTTGCGAAGCTTTCGTTTGCATATGCGATCGTTGCCACTCCATGCTTATTTATTGGTTCAAAATACGGAGCAATAGGATTGTCCATGGGTTTCCTTGTCAGTTCAATGATCAATCTGTCGTATCACTATTACTTTCTGCAGAAATCACTGCCAACCGAAATTCCCTGGCGCGTCATATTTGTGACCACAGGAATTTTCTTCCTGTTGATGCTGGTAACTTACCTTACTCATCAAACTCATTTCCTGGTGAGGATCGCAGCCGGGCTGGCCACCATCGGTGTACTGCTGTTTGTACTCAGGAAACAAATCAGGCGATCTATAAAAGAATTAATGGACACCAGATGAGAATCTGCATCGTCTCCAGCTACCACCTCGAAGTAACCGCACCTTATATACACAGATTGCAGCATGTGCATGAGGTGGATTTTTATGTTCCCATGAACAATGGTGATCGTAATGTTTTTCTTTTTGATATCGATGCAAGAAAATATGGAAGAACTGGTTTTCTGAATGAAATTGAAACCAGAGAAGCGTTGGGCAGTCATGCTCAATATTTTTCACAGCTGAATAAGATCTGGTTCTTCCTCTATCCGAATACAGGTTTCGCAAGACCGTCGCTGCATAAAAGTTTCATTGACCTGGCGCTTACCATCAAAAAGCAACGCTATGATGTGATTCATGTGATCGGTCAGTTTCCACTGCTGCTGTATATACATATGCTTAACCCTGGCACTGCACGTGTACACACGTTGCACGAATCCGTGCCGCATACAGGAGTTTTTCAATGGCATGAAAAGGTGATGTTGAAAGCAATTGCAAAGCTCAATGTGCAGCTGATTTTTCCTTCGGAAATCACAAGAAAAAGATTTTTGGAATATACGCATGCCAATCCGGCAAAATGCCATAAAATATATTTTGGCATAGTTGAAAACCTGCAGTCCTTCATCAATCCTGCAATTAAAGAAAATGTAAACCAGGTATTGTTGTTCGGATTTATCAATTCGTATAAAGGCGCTGAATACCTTGTGGAAGCGACAAAAATCGCGCAACAGTCTTACCCTGGCATACAAACGGTGATAGCAGGAAAATGGAGCCTTCCTGAATTAAAAGAATCGATTAAAAACGACTCTGCATTCCGCATCATCGACAAGAGTCTGTCCAATGATGAAATGGCAACATTAATCCAGGAATCGGCCATAGTAGTATGCCCTTATACATCTGCTTCCAACAGCGGTGTAGTTATGACTGCTTTTGTTTTTGACAAGCCGCTCATTGCTTCTAACATTGATGGATTGTCTGAAGTAATTAGTGACCGGCAAACGGGGTTGCTGGTCCCATCGAGAAACCCGGTTGCACTTGCCGAAGCGATCCTGGAACTTCTGACAAATCCTGACCTGAGGGATCAAATGAAAAAAAATATCAGTAAAGGGAAAACAGAAGCTGTTTTCTCCTGGAATCGTATTACAGAACAGACCGTCGACGTTTATAAAAAGCGATTACAGTCAGGGAAAACAAGCCCGGGACTGAATTCTGACAAAAAGATCAATTTAGACTCAACACTCAAGACAAATGCGTAAAAACGCCCAGATATATTATTTCGGCACCTATGGATTCCCTGTTGGTTATGCCCAGATAGAAAGGCAAAAGCTTATTTCCAAAGGATTGATGGCACAGGGATGCGATGTAACTATCATTAGCCGTTACGGTATTCATGCTGATACTTCGGATGCAGAGATACTTTCCACCGGAAACTATGAAGGCATCAAATTCAAATATGCGACAGGTTCACCATACAGACCACAATCGTTCCTGAAAAGAAACTGGCAGAAAATTGTGGGAGGAATAAATGAATTCAGAATGATCCGCGCCAAGAAAAGAAATGGCGGCCTGGACTATATCATTTTGTCAACAAACTATTTTTACAACATTTTCATTTACCGCATATTTTCAAAACTGACAGGAGTTCCGCTTTTGCTGGATACCGTTGAGCATTGGACATCATTTTCGGACAGCAAAGATAAAAACTGGTTTATCCGCTGGGACAATAAAATGTACGATAATCAGTCGTTCAATTATGTTGACAAGGTTTTATGCATCAGTGATTTCCTGATGAGCCACACGGAAAAACTTGCGCCCGAAAAACCTAAGTTGAAAGTGCCGGCCATGGTGGATTTCTCAAAATTCAAAGCAATAAAGTCGATTGATGAAAAATACCTGTTGTATTGCGGACATGCTGCGTACTGGGAAGTATTGTTTTTCATCCTGGAAGCTTTCGAAAAAATAGATAATAAGGATTATTTCCTCTATCTCGTATCGCATGGCAATCCTGAAGACATGAAACGTGTGAAGGATAGAATTGCTGCAAGCCCTAAAAAAGATCGCATAAAAATCTTCAGCAAGCTTCCCTACAGTGACCTGGTTGATCTATACATGTCGTCAAAAGCATTACTGATTCCGCTGCGCAACTCAGCACAGGATATTGCACGCTTTCCTCATAAAACAGGAGAATACACGGCTTCATCAAAAGTGATCGTAAGTACAAATATTGGTGAGCTGAAGAATTATTTCTCCGATAAAGAAAATGCTTTGCTGGCAAAAGACTATGATGTTGATCAATATGCAGAATCACTTGCATATGTTGTAAACAATCCGGACAAAGCAGCAGAGATCGGGATCAGGGGGCATTTGGTTGGAAAAAAAGAATTTGATCACCTGAGTCTCGGAAAAAAAATATTTGATTTCATGAATGCCTGATAGCACGCTGTTTGCTTCCTCGGCCACAAACATCTATGAAAATTTTAAGAGAATCATTGGCGATATTTTTACTGGCCTTTAACCGGCTGTTTCCAAAAGAAGAAAAAGGGATCCTTTCCGTCTACTTTCATAAACCTGAAAAATGGTTGTTCCGGTCAGTAATCGAATCGATCCTGAAAAAAGGTTACACGATCATTACGCTCAAAGAGCTGGAACAAATTATAAGAACGAAGGCTGAAGTAAAGAAAAAAGCTGTTATTACTTTTGATGACGGCAGCGTTGAAACACTTGATCTGATCCGCAGCATCCGTGAATACAATATCCCTGTGGCTATGTTTATTCCAACGGAACCGGTTGAATCAGGTTCTTTCTGGTGGGATTTTGCAGAATTGAAAGGACAGAAAGAAGTAAGCGGATTGAATGCGCCCGCTGATTTTAAAACGTTGCCCGAAGATATTTTTGATCAGAAAATCAAACAGCTGAAAACCAAATTCAAAATTCAACGAACCTGCATAACGCTGGATGAACTGAAACGGCTTGGTGATGTTGACCTCATTACTTTAGGTGCGCATACAGTCACTCATCCGATACTTGAAAATTGTTCATTCGAGCGACAGGAAAAAGAGTTGAAAGAATCGAAGGAACAGTTGGGCAAATGGCTTCGCCGACCAATAGAGTATTTCGCTTATCCGAACGGGGACTATAATAAAAACACATTGGTATTGCTGAAAAAGCTGAATTATAAAATGGCCTTTACTACCAAACCCGGCAGAATTGATCCGGGCAGTGTCGATCCTTTGCAGATTCCCCGTTATTCCATCAATGATGAAGGCGGGAAATATGAGAATCTTGCCAAAGCGAGTGGCGCATGGCAGCGTTTTTTGCCTTCGTGAAATTGTAGCTGATGAAGAGTAGAAAAAAAATTGTAATTATTGGTCCAGTACCTCCACCAACAGGCGGCGTGAGTGTACATATCTGGCGCCTTTGGTATTTACTGAAGAAAGATTTTGATGTAGAACTTATTGATGAATTCCGTGATAAAAAACCGGACTACTTCAATATCCGTTCACTAAATGTATTCAGGTATTTCAAAATAATCGGAAGATCCGATGCGGTATTCATTCATTCAGGAACTAATATTCTCCGCATGGGCCATATCCTCGCTTCCTGGCTGCTGCGTAAAAAAATAGTTGTTACTGTACATGCTTACAACAAAAGAGAAAAAGACTGGAAGCGATTGCTTCATCAGTTCTTTTTCAATCTTGCAGACAAGATCATTGTTGTAAACCCGGTGATGCTGGAAAGGATTTCTCTTCCTGCCGAAAAGACAATTGTAAAACATGCATTCCTTCCACCGGTGTTTGAAGAAGAGAAAGCGCTGAACGGTAATGTCAATAGATGGTTGATCAAAGCCAGGGAAGAAGGAAGAATAATTATTTGTTCAAATGCCTGGCGCCTCGATGTATGGAAGGACCAGGATCTGTATGGGACGGATATGTGTATCGATGCTACCGCAAAACTCAAAAGGAACGGAATCCCCGTGTCTTTCGTTTTCAACATCGCAACCATGGATAATCTCCAGTCAAAATTTGACAACTACCAGGAGAAAATAAAGTCGATGAACCTTGAAAATGAATTTCTGCTTGCAAACGAGAAATTGTCATTTGTAAGGCTGATGGAAAAATCGGATGTGGTGGTAAGGCCGACGAATATTGATGGAGATTCACTGAGCATTCGCGAAGCCATTTTCCTGGGCAAACCGATTATTACCTCTGATGCAGTGGAAAGACCGGCGGGAGTTATACTTCATGAAAATAGAAATACTGACGATTTCGTTGAAAAGATCTCAGAAACAATTCAGAAGCTCAAAAAGTCACAAAATTCTGACCCTAACGATCAGGATTTGTCATATTATGCGTTTTATAAAGATATGTTTGAGGCCCTGTTAGATGGCAAAAAAACAATTCAAAAGAAAAATTAAACTACGATGTGCGGATTAGCAGGTTTTGTTGGATTTGAAGATAACCTTGCGCTGGCAAAAATGGCAAATGAATGTCAGCAGCATCGCGGACCAGACAACCAGTCTACATGGCAGGATGATTATCTCGCATTCGCACATCAGCGTTTGTCAATTATCGACCTGAGTGAAAGGTCGAACCAGCCTTTTATCAAAGGCAACCTCGTCACTGTTTTTAACGGAGAAATCTACAACTATAAAGAGCTCCAGGAAAAGCTGGAGAAAGAAAAAAATGTTCAGTTCAATACAACATCGGATACTGAAGTTGTAGTGGAAATGTATCGTCATTACGGAATAAAAGCACTCGATGAACTCATCGGGATGTTTGCTTTTGCGATCTATAACAAAGACACAAAGGAACTGTTTATCGCCAGGGATCATTTCGGTATCAAACCGATTTTTTATACCAGCACAGGCAAAACCTTTGCGTTCAGTTCAGAGTTAAAAACACTCACAAAAATTCCCGGGTTCGACAAAACGCTGAATCCAAAAGCGCTCGTGAGTTGCTTAAATTATATCTGGATTTCTGGTAATGAATCTATGTTCAGGAATTGTTTTAAACTTCCTGCGGCACACTACCTGATACTCAAGCCAGGAAAAAGTCCGGAGATTCATCGTTACTGGGATCTCAATGATAAAAAACGCTACGAAGGGAAAACGGAAGCCGAGCTGGTGGAACACCTGGATAACGTACTCGACGGAACCATCAAGCGACATATGGTTGCTGACGTGCCTGTAAGCAGCTTTCTCAGTGGCGGACTTGATTCATCTTTGATTGCAGTGTGTGCAAGTGAGCTGAATAAAAATCTCTCTACTTATACCATTGCTTCTTCATCAAGGGATAAAGCCATTGAGAAAATGCCGGAAGATGAAAAGTATGCAAGAAAACTTGCCGATGAATTCAAACTTGATCATCATGAGATTGAGATCAGTCCGGAGATTATCAGGATGCTTCCGCAGATGGTGAAAACGCTGGATGAACCCATCGGGGATCCTGCCGCCATCAATACTTACATCATCTGCCAGGCTGCGAGAGAAAAAGGAGTAAAAGTGTTGCTGTCGGGTATGGGCGCTGATGAATTATTTGGCGGCTATCGTCGTCAGAAGGCAACTTTACTCGCGTTGAAGTTCAATATGCTTCCGGGTTTCATCAGGAGTCTTGCAGTAGCGACGAGCAAAGTAATGCCGGTTAGGATAGGCAGTAAGGGATTCAAGTTTGGCCGGTGGGCAAAACGCTTTCTGAGTTTTGTTTCTATGCCTTTGGATGAAGCTTATATGCGCAGCTACTCTTATTACAGTAAGGATGGTTTAAAAAACCTGGTTACTCAACCGTTTAAAAATGCAGTTGACGATTTACACCAGGAACACAAAAATATCTTCAGTTCCAAATACAGTTACGATAAAGTAAACCAGATCTGCAACACGGATATCAACATGTTCATGTTGGGTCTGAATCTTACTTATTCTGATCGCGCATCGATGGCTGCATCTGTTGAGGTGAGGGTTCCCTTTATTGATAAACTTGTGATTGAAGAAGCTATGCAGATCCCGGGGGAGTATAAGATCCGCAACGGGGAAAGCAAGTACATTCTGAAAAAGGCGGCAGAGAAACACCTGCCTGAATATATTATCTACAGGCCTAAAGCCGCCTTTGGCGCACCTATACGTTCCTGGATTTCGAATGATCTGAAAGGAATGGTAGACGATCTTCTCTCTGAAGAAAATATCAAACGCAGGGGGTTCCTCAACTACCCGGTTGTCAAAAAGATTATTGACAACGACAGAAAAGGAATTGAGGACAATGCCTACCAGATCTACCAGTTCCTGACTCTTGAGCTTTGGTGCCGGGAGTTCCTGGATAAATAATGAAGTTGTAGAGAGATTACCTGGTCCTGAGCTTCATTCCGATTCGTCGCTAACCATAAAAACACCATAAAATGAGCGGAATCGCAGGATTTATCAGTATGCCTGATAAATCAACCTTAGCTAATTTATCCAATCAGATACAAAAACATCGAGGGCCCGATAAGCAAAGCATCTGGGAAGATAATTACATCAGCATTTCTCAACAATATCTTCATCTTTCATCCGGGCCAATTCCCCAGGACATCATTTACAGCAGATATGAATACGTTATAGTTTTCGATGGCGAACTCTATAATATTCCAGAATTAGTTAAACTCTTAGAAGGCCAACAAGTACATCTCAATTCTCAAAATTCCAGCGAAATTATTCTGGAAATGTACATTCTGTTTGGTGAGGATATGCACAAGTATCTGAATGGAATGTTTGCTGTTGGAATATATAATTCTACAACCAACGATTTGTTTCTGACAAGGGATCACGTAGGTATTAAGCCGCTGTTTTATACAAAGGTCCACAACGGTTTTGCGTTTAGCTCGGAATTGAAAACTCTTTTAAGCATTCCAGGATTTGACAAAACTATTGATCCGAAAGCCCTGGTTAGCTGTTTAAACTATATCTGGATTTCAGGTAATGAATCCATGTTCAGAAACGCAAAAAAGCTTCAGCCTGCTCATTCTCTGAATTATCGCAAGGATCAAAAAATCGAGATAAAAAGGTATTGGGACATTAATGATAAGGAGATGAACCAGATTTTCGATGAACCCAAACTGGCAAATCGCTTAGCTGCGGAATTTGAAGCATCCGTATTACGTCACCTTTATGACGATGTAAAAGTCTGCTGTTTCCTGAGTGGTGGCCTGGATTCGTCACTTGTATCATCCATTACCCATAAAAAGCAGAAACAGCTATCGACATATACAATTTCAATTTCTGAAGAGGATAAAAAGGTAGAGCAGATGCCTGATGACGAAAAGTATGCAGCATACCTTGCTAAACACATGGGTTTTGATCACAATGTTATTCAGATAAAACCTGACATCGTTAAGTCACTTCCTGAGATTGTAAAAATTCTTGATGAGCCTGTAGGCGACCCGGCAGCGATCAATACCTATTTGATTTGCAAAGCAGTTAAAGAAAAGGGCATCAATGTAATGCTCGCTGGAATGGGTTCTGATGAAATCTTTCTTGGTCATAGAGGAGGAAAAGCGACACTATGGACTCAGCAATATTTCAATAAATTGCCTGGATTCGCTCAAAAAACAATCATTTCGGTAGGAAATCAGATGCCGGTTATGATCGGGAGAAGAGGATTTCGCTTTGGTCGTTGGGTTAAGCGTTTTTTGAGTTTTGTTTCATTGCCAATTGACCAGGCATATATGCGTAGTTATTCGTACTATAGTCCAAATCAACTTAAAGACCTTGTCACCCTTGATTACAAGGGAGCTGTTGATACATTAGTAGCCGAGCACAAAAGTATTTTTGAGTCTAAATTCAGTGACGACCCAATAAATCAGATTTGCTATACCGATATCAATATGTTTCTCGTTGGTCTTAATCTGACATATACGGACAGAGCGTCAATGGGAGCTTCGGTAAGGGTAAGAATGCCTTTCGTTGATAAAATTTTTATTGAAGAGGTAATGCGCTTGCAGGGTAGATATAAACTACGCGGAAGAGTTGGGAAATATATTATGAAAAAAGCAGCCAGGAAATTTGTTCCTGAAAAAATAATAAACCGCCCTAAAGCCGCTTTTGGCGCACCTATACGTTCCTGGATTTCGAATGATCTGAAAGGAATGGTTGACGATCTTCTCTCTGAAGAAAATATCAAACGCAGGGGTTTCCTCAACTACCCGGTTGTCAAAAAAATTATTGACAACGACAGGAAAGGAATTGAGGACAATGCCTACCAGATCTACCAGTTCCTGACTCTTGAGATTTGGTGCCGGGAGTTCCTGGATAAATAATCCTGTTTGTGGTTGAAACTGCTGTATCCTCTCCGGGATGCAGGTGGGAGAATTTTGATGTAAATTATCACCAGGATTCCCACATCAATCCAGCTAAATCACTGACAGACAGGCATCTCCAGCCCCTACCTGGGGAGATTCCCACCCAACATCCTCACCTTAAAAAAATTTGGTCTGCCTTGCTGTCAGCCTGCAATGAAATTGCGGGTTTCCTTATCATCTATTTCGATATATTGAAAAATTCGTAAAAATATATTCTCAGGAAAATACGTTTATAAACCAAGGCATTCTGCTTCAAGGGCAGATTACAACTGATTTTCAGTTTTTGACAGAACCAACAGGGTAATGGAGCAGGTAACTGTGAGAAAAGAAATGATTAATAATCGTGGCCGGACTTGCAAAGAATAATCAGAATTATATCTTTGCAATCTCCAAAGTATTCTCTGAATCCCTTCTCGTCCGGTAATATGCAAAAACCGAAACCAGTAATCGTCTAACAGCGTATTTCAGATACTGGAATTTTTAAGAACAATAGTGCTTAATACCTCTAACCATGAAACAGGTTATTCAGAATTTTAAGACAGGGGAATTGTATGTAGATGAAGTACCCAAACCCACACTCTCCGAAGGAATGGTTCTGGTGGAAACAAAGTTTTCCCTCATCAGCGCTGGTACAGAAAGAAGTACCGTTAAAGTTGCTCAGTCAAATCTTTTAAACAAAGCCCGTCAGCGTCCGGATCTGGTTGCACAGGTTATTCAGAATATCAAGAAAGAAGGACTTTCTGCGACGATTAATAAAGTAAAAACAAAGCTGGATTCACTCAAAGCATTGGGATATAGCACCAGTGGTGTTGTGCTATCCAGTCTGGATACACGTGGTCAGTTTAAAGTGGGCGACAGGGTGGCCTGTGCAGGAGCAGATTATGCTTCTCATGCAGAGATCACCACCATACCCCAAAACCTGATTGCAAAAATTCCGGATAATGTGAGTTTCGAAGATGCATCCTATACAACACTGGGCGCAATTGCATTGCAGGGTGTAAGGCAGGCAGAACCTCGCCTGGGTGAGCGTGTTGCTGTAATCGGGCTCGGACTGATCGGCCAGATCACCTGCCAGCTTTTACAGGCCAATGGATGCTCTGTGTTTGGCATCGATCTCGATTCAAATTTTGTAAGAATCGCAAATGAATTATCAGCTGATACCGCAGTAAACCGGGGTGATTCCAACCTGATGACTGCCTGTGAAAATTTCACTGACGGAAAAGGGTTTGATGCAGTAATTATCACAGCTGGCACATTATCCAACGACCCGATTGAGCTTGCTGGTTCGATCGCGAGGAAAAAAGGTAAAGTGGTGGTGGTAGGTGTTGTGAAAACGGATATTCCAAGAGATCCTCATTATTATCGTAAAGAACTTGACATCCGCATGTCATGCTCTTATGGCCCCGGAAGATATGATGTAGAGTATGAAGATCGCGGTGTTGACTATCCTTACGCTTATGTAAGATGGACCGAGCAGAGAAATATGGAGGCTTTCCTTCACCTTCTCTCAAAAAAAGCAATCAATCTCCAGGCACTAACAACACATATTTTTGATATTTCCGAAGCTGAAAAAGCTTATGATATCATTCTCGGTAAAGTACAGCAACCGTATATCGGTATTTTGCTGAAGTATGCAGAAAATGAAAAGAAATTTTCATCTGCGATCAAACTTTCGAATAAGCCGCTGGCTGCGATAAATACCGGATTTATCGGTGCGGGAAGTTTTGCTCAAAGCTATCTTCTGCCTAATGTAAAAGCATTCGGCGCAACTTTAGATTTTGTTGTTACTTCCAGGGGAATCACGGCAAAAAATGTTGCTGCAAAATTCGGGTTCAATGCATGTTCATCAGAGGCAGATGATGTACTGAACAACAACCAGATCAATACCGTATTCATCGCAACTCCTCACTCTTCTCATGCTGATCTTGCCATCAGGGCGTTGACTGCAAAGAAGAATGTATACGTGGAAAAGCCACTCGCCATGAATGCCGAGGAACTGAGGGAAGTAATTGAAGCGAAGAAAAAATATTCTCAACCATTGATGGTTGGATTCAACAGAAGATTTGCCCCGATCAGTGAACAGATCAAAAAGGAATTCCTCTCTGCTGATGAGCCGATGGTTGTTAACATCAGGATCAATGCAGGTTTTATTCCGAAAGAACACTGGTTGCAGCAGAAGGAAATTGGTGGCGGAAGAATTGTAGGTGAAATGTGTCACTTCATCGACCTCATGCAGTATTTCACAAATGCTGAACCTGAAAAAGTGTATGCAGAATGCATCACGAGTTCGAATGATAAACTGACACCTGCTGATAACATAGCAATCATTGTGAAATTCAATGATGGTTCAGTGGGTAACCTCACTTATCTCGCCAATGGCGATAAAGGTTTGCCAAAAGAATCAATCGAAGTTTTCTGCGGAGGCAAAACAGCCATCATCAATGATTTCAGAGATGGAATTATTTACAAAGGTGGAAAAGTGGTGAAGCTGAAATCAAATGGCAAGGGGCATAAAGAAGAAGTGGAGCGTTTTATCCAGGCACTGAAAGATGGCCAGGACAGCCCGATCCCCTTCCGTTCTATCTGCCTTACCACAATCACAACATTTAAGATCCTCGATAGCCTTTATACCGGAAACGCACAAACGATAAGCCTGGATGAATAAGAAAATACACAATTCATTTATCAGTCTTAAGGAGTTCTGTGAAGCTGAAAAGTTTCAGGGCTATGACCCATATGATGGTTTGAACAGCCGTCTTTTCCAGTCATTGCCGGTGATTCCAAAGATGCGTTTTACAAGACTGGTATGGATCCAGTTTTTTAAACGCTCACCATTCAACTTCAGGAAATTGGTAGGCGTTAAAAAAGAAGTCAATCCCAAAGCCATGGGATTATTTCTTTCTTCCTATTGTCAGTTATATAAAGCAGATCCAAAACAGGAGTATCTCGATAAAGCAAAGTATTTTATCGAAAAGATTTATTCCACGGTTTCTCCGGGATATAGTGGTGCCTGCTGGGGTTATAATTTTGATTGGGAGGCCCGTGCATTTTTCCAGCCGAAAGGAACACCTACTGTTGTTGCATCTGTGTTTGTAGCGTCTGCTTTGCTTGATGCATATGATATCACAGGCGATAAAACTTTATTGGATACTGCAAGATCCACCTGTGATTTTATACTGAAAGATCTTAATCGCACTTACGATAAAGACGGCAATTTTTCATTTTCCTATTCGAAGATGGACACCAGCGTTGTGTTTAATGCTTCCCTTCTGGGAAGCCGTTTGCTGGCGCGAGTTTATTATCATACAAAAGAACCTTTGCTTCGTGAAGAAGCGAGGAAGTCGGTAGCGTTTTGTTGCGCACATCAGCAACCGAATGGTGCATGGGCCTATGGCACTTATGATTTTCATCAATGGATCGATAACTTTCATACCGGGTACAACCTTGAATGTATTCATGACTATTCCCGTTATACCGGTGATATCAGTTTCCAGCATTGTGTCGATATCGGTTTTGATTATTACATCAAAACTTTTTTCACCGAAGAAGGCGTACCCAGATATTACAGCAGTTCAACATATCCGATCGATGTGCATGCTCCTGCGCAGCTGGTGATTACCTTATGCAAGCTTAACAAAGTGAATCAGCACAAACAATTGCTGGATAAAGTGCTCTACTGGACTATTGATCACATGCAGAACAGCCAGGGTTACTTCTACTACCAGATCAATAAATATTTCTCATCGAAAATTCCATACATGCGCTGGTCGCAGTCCTGGATGTTTTACGCATTGTCCACCTACCTGAACTATAGTAAACATGAAAAGGGTTAAAATCTGCGACATACCAGTGGATGTCCTTACAATGGAGCAGACCGTAGACATTATTGATAATGCTATTACGGAACGCAGAACGATTCATCACGTCGTAATCAATGCAGCCAAGCTGGTTAATGCACAAAAGGACCAGGAGCTGAAAAGATCCATTACGGATTGTGACATCATCAATGCGGACGGGCAAGCCATTGTATGGGCCTCGCGCTTCCTGAATGTTCCGCTCCCGGAACGCGTTGCTGGAATTGATCTGATGGACGAGCTCGTGAAACTTTCTTCACGTAAAAAATACAAAGTATTTCTGCTCGGTGCTAAGGAAGATATCGTTCAGAAAGTATCCCGAATCTACAAAGAGCGCTACGGAGACGATATCATCGCCGGGTACAGGAATGGATATTTCAGGAAAGAAGAAGAACTGCAGGTAGCACAACAGATTGCAGATTCAAAAGCAGACATTCTTTTTGTTGCGATGAGTTCTCCCAAAAAAGAAATATTTCTGAATACTTATAAAAAAGAGATCAACATCCCGTTCATCATGGGTGTTGGTGGCAGTTTCGATGTGGTAGCAGGTTTTGTAAAACGTGCGCCTATGTGGATGCAGAAGACTGGAATGGAGTGGTTTTTCAGGGTTATTCAGGAGCCCAAAAGAATGTGGAAACGATACCTGGTAGGGAACTCCGAGTTCATCTACCTGATCCTGAAAGAAAAATTCAAACCCAAGATTAAAAGCGCCTAGCCATGCTCGTTACAATCGTTGCGGGAGCCCGCCCTAACTTTATGAAAATTTCTCCTATCATTCGTGCTATCAAGGCCGCAAAAGCCGCAGGAAAAGATGTGGAGTACAGGCTCGTTCATACCGGTCAGCATTATGACAAGAAAATGAGTCACGATTTTTTTGAACAACTGGGAATCCCCGAACCTGATGTCAACCTGGAAGCGGGTGGCGGTTCGCAGGCTGAGCAGACCGCCGGAATTATGGTGAAGTTTGAAAAAGAATTGCAGCAACACCGGCCAGACCTGATCCTGGTAGTAGGTGATGTAACTTCTACCATGGCTTGTACAATCACGGCAAAGAAACTATGTATCGATGCAGTACACGTGGAGGCAGGTATCCGTTCCGGCGACATGACGATGCCGGAAGAAATCAACCGCATAGTTACTGATTCAATAACAGATCATTTTTTTACCACCAGCGAGGTAGCCAATGAGAACCTGAGAAAAAATGGCGTTGCCGAATCCGCAATCCATTTTGTGGGCAATACAATGATCGATACACTTTATCAGCACCTGGATCACCTGAAACAGCCCGAATGCTGGGCTTCAGAAAACCTGGAAGTAAAGTCTTACTACCTGGTCACCCTGCACCGTCCGGCAAATGTGGATGATCCTGCGAATCTGAAAAGATTACTCGATTCGATAATATCGGGTACAGGTAACAGTAAGATCCTGTTCCCTGTTCACCCACGTACCAGGAAAATACTCGAAGGTCTGAACTACCAGCACGAAAGGCTGATCCAGATTGATCCCCAGGGATACCTTGAATTTATTTTCCTTGTAAAAAATGCAAAGGCAGTCATTACTGATTCAGGTGGAATCACAGAAGAAGCAACCGTATTGGGTATTCCCTGTATGACATTGAGAGATTCAACCGAAAGACCAGAAACCATCACCATTGGCACCAATGAATTGGTGGGTACGGATCCCCGTAAGCTGGCCCCTTACCTGGAAAAAGTGCGGACGAATCAATGGAAAAAAGGTGGTATTCCTGAACTGTGGGATGGCAAAACATCTGAAAGGATCGTAAATATATTAGTGAAACTTTATTCCAATACAGTTGAAAATACCAAACAGGCAAAAGTAATGGCGACAGTCAGCTAACGTACACGAATACGTGAACTCAGCGACTGCCGGCATGTAAGGCCCAGGCACTGATAATATGAATAAATTATCTTTTTACTTTTATCGTACCATTCTCTGGCTCTGGGATCTCCTTACGCTGAATATTGTACTATTCATCATCAGCTATTTTGTTCAGAGGGCCGACGTGTTTGAAAAGAAAGAATACCTTCTTTACTTTTTTGCTTACAATATTTTCTGGATGGCGTCGGTATTCATTACTGCGCTCTACCTCAGTAAAAACTGGCTGGATATCCAGAACTTTTCAAAACAGACTTTCAAATGTTTTGTATTCTCCGTGATGGGAGTTTTGTTTTTTATTTTCATCACTAAATATGATTATTCAAGGCTGTTTGTAACCCTGAGTTTTATTGGATTCGGACTGGGCCTTTTGGTCAACAGGATCGTATTCTGGGGACTGGTAGAATCGCTAAAAACCAACTTCCAGCTCAAAAAGAATGTCATCGTTATCGGGAATAACAATATTTCAAAAAGGCTGATACAGTATTTTGAAAACGAAACAAAACTGGTAAGCCTGCTGGGTTGTTTTGATGATGACGAACATGCCGCTGCAAACGCTGAATATCCGATCACCGGAAATATTCGTCAGAGTCTTGACTTTGCAAAAGCCAATAACATTACAGAAATCTATTCGACCATTGCTCCTGAGTCCAATCCATACCTTTACGACCTTGCTAAGGAAGCAGAAAACCTATTTATACATTTCAAGTTTGTCCCCGACTACCAGATTTTCGTAAACAGAAATATATTCGTCGACTTTGTAAGTGACATACCGGTTCTCTCCTTGAGAAAAGAACCGCTCGAGGATACCGGAAATAAGATCAAGAAACGCGTCCTCGATATTATGTTCAGCACATTGGTGATCATCTTCATTCTTTCATGGCTGGTTCCTTTGATGGCATTGCTGATCAAACTCAATTCCAAAGGACCTGTATTTTTTATCCAGCTTCGTTCCGGTAAAAACAATCAGCCTTTCCGCTGTCTCAAATTCAGAAGCCTGAAAGTAAACGATGAAGCCAACCTGAAACAGGTTACGAAGAATGACAGCAGGATGACACCGCTGGGCAGGTTTCTTCGTAAGAGTAATATCGATGAGCTGCCACAGTTCTTTAATGTATTTCTTGGCGATATGTCTATTGTAGGACCGAGGCCGCATATGCTGAAACATACCACCGATTTCACCAACATGTACAAACAATACATGATTCGTCATTTTATAAAACCGGGTCTTACGGGCTGGGCGCAGATTCACGGTTTCAGAGGGGAGATCCGGGATCCGGAACTGCTCCGGAAAAGAATTGAACATGATATCTGGTACCTGGAGAACTGGAGTCTCTGGCTTGATGTGAAGATCATTTTGCTGACGGTGTATGTGACGATACGCGGTGATAAAAATGCGTATTAAGAGGGAGGCAGGAGTAAGGAGGCCGGAGGGGAACAGCCGGTAATGTAAAACTGAGATGCTGTTGAAGGTTTTAAGTGCAAAGTTTTAAGTTCAAAATTGCGAGTGCCAAATTCATCTAAAATTGCGACCAGATGAAACGTTCATGCTCCGGAAGGAGCATCCTGTTTGTAGCCGTCCGCCGCGGCGGACGGAATGTAGAAAATGGGCGAAGGACGAAGAAGAAAATAAAAATTTAAAAAAAATAAATGATTGACAACACTGTGAGGTTTGTCAATTCGGAGATTGTAATTCGGCTTTCGTCGTTTTGCCGGCTCTAAAAAAAATAAATGAATCATCATGAAAGTAGGTTTTCTATCCCTGACAGATCCCGCGGATAAGACCGCACGTTCGGGGATTATCTATAAATCCTACGAGTCGCTGACTGCAATGGCCGAAGCGCATTGGGTCAGGATCGCAAAACCGCAAAACCTGCCGGTGAAAATATTCACGAAAGGAGTTTACGAACTCGGCAGGTTAAAAAAGAAAAATTATTCGCTGGAACTGACCAGCTTTATGTCGCACCAATATGCGAAGCATACGGACATGGATACCCTAAAAAAAATGGATATCCTTTTTGCGCCAATGGCTGCTCCGTTTGTTGCCAATCTGCCGACAGACAAAAAGATCGTGTACCTGTCCGATGCCACTTTCCATTCCCTGCATGGATATTATGATGTGTACTCCAATTTTATGGATTTTAATATCCGCCAGGCAAATGAGATAGAAAGAAAAACACTGGGCAAATCAGATCAGATCATCACTACCTCCGAGTGGGCGAAAAAATCCATGGTCAACGATTATGGCGTTCCTCCGGAGAAGATCAGCATCCTCGAATTTGGCGCCAATGTATACCAGAAGGATCTGCAGTTTGAACGTAAACCTTCCGATAAACTCCGTATTCTGTTCCTGGGTGTTGAATGGGATCGGAAAGGCGGCAATTTAGCGATCGACACGATCAATGCGCTGAATGAAAAACTGGGTATTCCCGCAGTTCTGCGAATCGTTGGGGTAGCCACGCCGGAAAGGTTTCATAATAATCCCTATATCGAAATGGTAGGTTTTCTCAATAAAAACAAACCTGAAGACTACCAGAAACTGATGTACAACCTGCAACAGTCAGATATCTTACTTTTGCCGACGCAGGCAGAAACAGCAGGAATTG
This sequence comes from Pollutibacter soli, assembly GCA_029269725.1. Taxonomy (GTDB): domain Bacteria; phylum Bacteroidota; class Bacteroidia; order Chitinophagales; family Chitinophagaceae; genus Pollutibacter; species Pollutibacter soli. The sequence continues at coordinate 614,209 of JARJHS010000003.1, forward strand.
CTTTTTCAGAGGCTTCTGCCTTTGGTCTTCCGATTTTCACGCACAATACGGGCGGTATCGGAAATTATGTGCTGGATGGAGTGAATGGATACAAACTCGAGCTGGGATCGACCGGAACAGATTTTGCAGAATCGATTGCCGCTCTACTGGCCAGCGGAAAAATCCCGCAGTTCCAGGAACAAGCCCGCGAATTGTACCGTACGCGATTGAACTGGGAAAGATGGTCTGAAGGTTTCAAAAAGATTTTTGCCGCTTATACGTTATAAATATGGTTAAGATAAGATCGTACCCCGAAAACGCTGTTTACCGACAACAAACCGAAAACATGAAGAAGAGATTTTGCATACTGATTGAAGATGACTGGGAAGTTCTGGGCAATGGATTAGGCAATGTGGCGCAGCTGCAATACCTGCCATCATTGTATTTTATGAAACTCGCACGCCGCCTCGGTATTAATCTCACTTTTATGGTGGAAGTGGCGCAACAGCTCGAATACATCAAGGTCCTTGATTCCGATTATAACCTTCGCGTACAGAAAAATCTCTGGGATGATAATATTCGCCTCATGGCGGAGTACGGTTTTGATGTTCAACTCCATCTTCATCCGCAATGGTTTAAAGCTGAAAATAAAGACGGCTATTTTTATCTGCGTGATAACTGGAATATTGGTCGTTATGATCAGTCTGTTCAACATGAGCTGATCACAAAATCAGTAAGCTATCTCGAACAGCTGGTAAAACCAATAAAACCAGATTATAAAGTCGTTGCATATAAAGGCGGATCCTGGGGATTACAGCCTTCGAATACATTACTGCAGGAGCTGGATAAAGCAGGTATCAAGATAGTAATGGGTGTAAGAAAAGGCATGGCACTTCCAGGAAACGGTGTTGACTATATGGAAGTAGAGGAAACCGTGATGCCTTATTCTCCGGATTACGAGGACCTTAGGAAAGTAGATACCAAGAAGAATAATATTTCTGTTATCCCGCTTCAGCCTTACTCTCCGGGCCCCGTGCCGTTGGGCAGTTTTGTTTACCGCTTAATGAAAAGCAAAGTGAATCCGCTGGATCCGATGAGGCATTTTTATGATCAGCCCGTTCCCGAAAAAGTAAAAGCCCTCTCCCCATTCAATAATGAGAGTAAATTGAAATTCGGGTTGAAGCCATATACAACACACCTGAAAATCGGCAATCAGCCTTTCACCTACCTGAAGTCGTCAATCGACAGCGTTCTTGGTAATCTGAAAAAGACGCCTTACGAACGCATTCCGGTGCTGATCGAATGTCATACCAAACAATATCCTCAATACTACAATGATATTGAGAAATTCCTTGGTTATATCCAGGATAAGTATGGTAACGAAGTTGAGTTTAAAACGCTGTCTGCTTTTGCGAAAGAGCTTGACGAGAATCCTTCACTTGTAAAAGTTAAAAAATAAACAGCACTGGTACAGGTGGATATCAACCGACGCAAAGACGAACTTCTGCGATTCAGTGTTCCTGATTCGCCGGCACTTTCATTTTCAGGAAAAGATATCCTGGATAAGGAACCCGATTGGAATGATATCAAGTACAACCTTCACACCAGGCCGGAAATATTTGAAAAAGCATTTTTTTCGATCCATATCAAGAAGAAATCTTCTTTTACTCCAGAGCAAAAACAAAGAGCAATTCAGTTTTTTGTATTGGCTTACCTGATCACTTCTGATGTCAGGTATTTTAATGAATACCTCTGGTTCTCTGACAATGGAAACACCTCTGCGAATGATCATGAATTGTGCCTGGCGCATTTCAATAAGAATTGTGGGAAGAATAAATGTCATTCGATTGGGCCGTCAGAACTTTCAATAACAAAAGATTTATTACAGGGCGATGTGATGAGAAATGGCACTCATCAACCGGACACCAAACTTCGGGTATGCCTGATCGGTAATCCTGTTTTTTTCGGATCGATTCACCGCGAACTGAAAAAAGCAGGCTTTCATGTAGAGCAATTTTTCATCCCCTATCATCCGAATAAATACATTCGTTTTATCGCCGGAAATCCACTGCTGATAAAAGCTGCATCAATTTTAAAAGGGAATCCTTACAAATTTCAGACATTGAATTTTGACCCGAAAGATGAAAGGATCAAAACTATCCTCGATGAAAGAAGGTTTGATATCGGATTTCATAAACTCAATTTTATCATCAGGAAGAATATCATCGATTCATTCCGCATTGCATTGATTAATGATCATTGGGGAATGCTTCCTTTCCTGAGAGGAAAATCGACCATCGCATGGTCGGTGCTTCTTGGTTTTCCCGTGATACCAAGTTTACACTTTACAGAAACAGGTATTGATAGCGGACCAATTATCGGTTATGATCAACCGGATGTTTCAGGAATTAATTCGCTTGAAGGACTTCGCTCTAAAATCCGCCAGACGTTGACTGGCAGGGTTGTACAGGCAATCAAATATCTCGCTTCGCCACAATTCAAAGCAGTTCCCAACCGCGCGGACCAGGGACATACGTACTATGAAATGCATCCATGGCTGGTAGAGTATACGGAAAAGGAAGTGCTTGGGAAGAGTTGAAAGTTCAAAGTTGAAATGGCCGGTGATTCAGAAAAAAATTGTTGATCCCATCAATAAAAAAAGAGATGGAATAAAAATTTTCCGAAAAGTTATCCCGACGTCTCGTAATATTTTCCCTCCAAGGCCAGTTAGTCGCAGCTTTTACTTTTTAATCTCAGAAGTCGCTCACTTTCTCAACACCATTTAATTTCAGATAAGTTGAACCATGGATTAACAAATGGCTGTTCCGACCTGCTTGCCATAAGTCTGAATTGAACTAAAAAAAGTCGCTGCTTTTCAGCAGCGACGTCAGAATTTTAAACGGTAAACTTTTAACGATGAACCTTAAACTTTCAACCCGGTTACATTTTGCTGAATTCGGGTTGCAGTTTAACCGGAGCGTTGAAATTGGTCAGTCCACTTTCAGGAACGGGTATTTCTTTCATAATCACACCAGGGGTATTCAGCATAATGGAAAAATCCATCAGGAAATTATTTTTTCTTGCATACTCAATGTCCATGCTGATCCTTTCTTCTACTGAAACGATGGCATTCTTGCGGTTCATAATCTGCCACAGACCGGTAATTCCGGCGGGAGCCATAAACCTTTCAGCCCACACATCAGTAGTAAGCGTTGAAGCTTCGTATAAAGGCAGTGGACGATTACCGACAACAGACATTTCACCGATCAGCACATTGTACAATTGAGGCAATTCGTCCAGGCCGGTTGACCTGAGGAATGAACCTACTTTAGTAATCCTGGGATCGTTTTGAATTTTAAAGAACACAGGACCCAGGGAAGTATTGTATTTATTCAGGTGAAGCATCGAATTGATCATCCGATCAGCACCTACTTTCATTGTTCTGAACTTGAAAAATTTGAAAACTTTATAACCTCTGCCTGCGCGATATGAGTTATAGAAAACCGGACCCCGGGATTCGATCTTAATCGCAAGGGCAATCAGGATGAAAACAGGCATCAGGATGATCAGCGCGAGGCCAGATAAAACGATATCAACCGCTCTTTTCACCACGTTTTTTCTTCCTGTAAGATCTGATTCCTGGGTTTCAATGCGGATCTGCTGATTTCGTGCATTAAACTCAGACTTCATTTTTTTCAAAAACTCAATCTTACCGGCGATAAGAGCGATTTCAGTTTTCAGATCAACCAGCTCATCCACCATTTTATTTGCAATCACTTTACGTTTATCCGCAGCTGAAAGTCTGCGGATGTTGTAAAAAATCTGTGTTTGTGAAAATGAAAGTTCAGCTCCTAAGAACTGCTTTAATACAACCAGATTTTCATTTGAAAAATCAAGATCTATAAATATAAACTGAGGAACTGCGCTTTTAAAGCTGAGCTGACGTAAAACCTGAAGTGCTTCCGGAATATCTGAACAGCTATGCCCTGTATTGAAATTATTGAAAAGTTCCTGGAAGATTTCTTTTTCACCGCCGATGTACAGGAAAGCATCAGCCTGGGAGCCCGTTTCTTCCTTCCGTATTTTAACGTACTTGTATGTCGAGTTACGTTGGGGTAAATGTTCAATCTGCATAGTGTGTTTCATTAAGGGGTTGTAACGGATTAATATATTTTCTCCGCGATCCTGTTGACCATAATGTTATCCACTGCTTCAAACAAACGAAGTGGATTGAACGGTTTAAGGAAGAAATCAGCAACTCCGTAGTTGACTGATTTTGCACGGGTATCTTCTTCATTTTCTCCTGATATAACCATCAGGGGAATTCCTGAAAACAGGTGGCTGCCTGTTAAATATTTTACAAGTTCCCAGTCATTAAAATCCGGAAGTTCAGGATCCATAATGATCAGATCTGGTTGCTGTGCATTTCTCAGATAATACATTGCACTCAGACCATCAGGAACAGAAATTACTTTGTAATGCTTTTTTAGAATAGTATGCAACATGAATCTCATTGCCTTACTATCATCAATTACCAAAATTTCCTTTCTCATTTTCTTAGGGAAGTAAAAAGTTATGAATCCGGTTGGATCAACCGTGGATCATATGAAATTGGAACTTTCAGTTGCTCGCTAAGAAATCAGAAATCCTGCTTCAATGGAATTGGAAGAAAACGAACAGATGTTTTATGAAGGATAAAGGGCTTGGTGCTTATTTAACACCGGTTTCTCGAAAAGAAAATGGAATAAAAACTGATTGGGTTGAATACGAGGTTAAAGATATAAACAAAATTCATTAAACCAAATACAGAAAGAGAATTTATACGCAAAATCAGGTATTTTTACGATCAATGTATGTAATTTTTCGATCAGCTCTTTCTGATTTTTCCCAAAGCACTGACTGTCTTCCTCTTAAATACCTGAATAACCCAGCCCAGATAGTAAAGTTCATGAATACGAAATAGTAAGGAATAAAGAATAAACTGAGTTTTCGCAGTTTATTTCGTGTCATCAGCCAGCCAAAAAATGCGAAAACATAAAAAGCGATCTGGGACCCTAGTAATACTTTATAAAGAAGAGGCTTATTATTTGTCAGTGATACGATTAATATATTAAGAAAAAATATCAGCGGTAACGCAGGCGGACAAAATGCCCATCGCAATACGCGACGCGAAATGTATTGAAACGAAAGTTTCCCCCATTTAAAAATATTTAGTAATGAGGACATTCTTTTCATTCCCTGGAATGCGCCTGCGCCTATCCTTTTTTTTCGTTTTTTTTCTTCTTCGATATTTTGAGAAGGTAATTCGCTTGCAACAGCACCAGGTTCATAACTGATGACATAACCCTGCCTGCAAACATCGAGCGAAAGGATAAAATCGTCGAGTATGGTATCCCGTTGGAGATCGCGGTATAATTTACTACGTACAGAAAACAACTCTCCTGCAGCACCAACAATCGAGTAAAATTCTGCATCCAGTTTTTTCAAAAATGATTCATATTTCCAATAGGCGCTCTCACCTTCTGCCTGACCGTCGACTGTCAATACTTTTTTTTCTCCGGATACACCTCCAACTTTTTTGTCACTGTAATGCTGAATAATCAACATCAATGCATCAGGATTGATCATGGTATTTGCATCAGTAAAAACAAGAATATCTGAATCATGACAAAAAGCTGCTGCGCGATTCATTGCTGATGCTTTTCCTTTTCGCTCATCCTGGTGCAGGAGAAATATGCTGGGAAATCTTTTCACAATCTCTGGCGTGCTATCATTTGAACCGTCACTGATCACAACAATTCTGAACAAACCGGGTGGATACTTCAGAGACAAACTGTTGTTGATCTTTTGTTCGATAACCTCACTTTCATTATAAGCAGGAATGATCATTGCAACGGACGGGTGAGGGAAAGCGGTGTTATCTTTGTTTTTATATTTCCCCAATATCTTTTGAACTTTCAGCCAAAGCCAAACGAAAATTCCATACCCGGCATAGGTGTAGAACACACCAAGGAGAAGTAACCAGAATATAATTTGAAGAATGTCCATGCGGGCAGTAAAATAATGAAACGAAGTCAGAATTATTGGATTATGAAAGGTGGATTTCCTTCCGGAGTATTGCGATGAGAATATTATTGAGGTTTTGATAAATTGAAGCAGGAATGAAAAACGAGAACAATACGGCACCACTTGCAGAACGCATGCGGCCTGAAAAGCTGGAAGATCTGACAGGCCAGGAGCATCTGACCGGACCGGGAAGTATTCTGCGAAATGCAATAGAGAGAGGTACAGTTCCATCGATGATTCTTTGGGGACCTCCCGGCACCGGAAAAACGACAATTGCGAATATTATCGCGCACGCAACTTCAAAAAAGTTTTATGTTTTAAGTGCGATTAGTGCTGGGGTAAAAGATATCCGCGAAGTAATTGAAGAAGCCAAAAATAATGAAGGATCAATTCTCTTCATCGATGAAATACACAGGTTCAACAAAGGGCAACAAGACGCATTGCTTGGGGCTGTGGAAAAAGGCACTGTTACTTTAATTGGAGCCACAACAGAAAACCCTTCATTTGAAGTGAACAGTGCGCTTCTTTCCCGCTGCCAGGTATTTGTACTTCGCCCGTTGAATACAGATAGTTTAAGAAAGCTGCTGGATAAGGCAATCGCGACAGATCCTGTTTTACAGGAAAAAAACATCACCATCGCGGAATACGAGGCATTGTTCAGGTTTTCGGGAGGTGACGGAAGGAAGTTGTTGAATCTCCTGGAGCTGACCGTAGCCTCTGCTCCGGATGAAAATCCCGTAATCACCGATGACATGGTGATGAATAATCTGCAGCAAAAAATGGCGCTCTATGATAAACAAGGTGAACAGCACTATGATATTATTTCTGCTTTTATCAAATCGATGAAGGGAAGCGACCCGAATGGAGCCGTTTACTGGCTGGCCAGGATGCTGGAGGGCGGCGAAGACATCAAATTTATTGCCCGGCGAATGGTTGTTCTGGCGAGCGAGGATATCGGGAACGCCAATCCAACCGCCCTGGTTTTGGCGAATGCCTGTTTTGAAGCGGTCAACAAGATCGGGAACCCTGAAGCCAGGATCATTCTCAGCCAATGCGCCATTTACCTGGCCACTTCACCAAAAAGCAATGCCAGCTATATGGCCATCGAAAATGCCCTCGCTTCAGTCAGGGCCACTGGCGACCTGGCAGTGCCCATGCATATCCGCAATGCCCCGACCGGACTTATGAAAAAGATTGGCTATGGCAACGATTACGAATACCCTCATAATCACGCCGGTAATTTTGTTTTGCAGGAATATCTTCCTGAAAAACTACGTAATAGCACTTTTTATAGTCCGCAAAAAAATGCAAGAGAAGAAGAAATAAGAAAATTTCTGCGCGAAAGATGGAAAGAGAAGTATGGATACTGATTACAAGTGCTAAAAAATTCGTTTTCTAACGTTTTAGAATAACCGAATTAAATAAAAGATTGATTTCAATTTTAGTATGAGTGAAATAAGATGGAATTGTAAAAGTTTTGATGAATTGACAACTAACGAGTTGTACAACATTTTGCGATTGAGAAGTGAAATTTTTGTTGTTGAACAGCAATGCATTTTTCTTGATATGGATGATAAAGATCAGCAATCATATCATGTTGCAGGATATGTTGATGATCAGTTGATTGCATATGCACGCATTCTTCCCGCGGGATTGTCATTCGCTGAAACCTCGATCGGGCGCGTGATTGCGGCGAAAGCCGCAAGAAATTCAGGTGCAGGAAGAATGCTGATGGAAAAATCAATTTCGCATGCAAAAGAAATATTTGGTAATCAACCGATAAGGATCGGAGCACAATTATATCTGAAAAAATTCTATTCTTCACTTGGCTTTAACACAGTGAGTGATGTATATATGGAAGACGGAATTGAACACATTGAAATGTTGCTTTACTAGTAGTTATACAATTCATCATTAGTTATTTTACGCTCATCTTCAAAGCGTTGAATTTTTATACCGGATAAAATATTTCGGTACTGCGAAGCGTTATTTCACAGTCCAAACTTTTGAAAATCCAAATCCGGTATCATGAAAAAAAGTGTACGTTCCTGGCTCTGGAAATCTGTACTTTTAACCCTAATCGTTTCTTCCTCAATCTTAGGCGTATCTGCACAAATGAAATTTGAAGCAGGTATCAGCATTGGTCCATCCAACTTTCTTGGAGATCTTGGAGGTCGTGTAGGTAAAGGACAGACTTTCATTAAGGATAATAATTTCGGCCTGACCAGGATCATGCCCGGCATATTTGCTTCTGTCGCACCGAATGAAATCATCAATTTCAGATTGATGTTCAACTTCGGAAAGCTGGAAGGTGCTGACAGTATAATCAAAGGAAAAGGTGGCTGGGAAGAAGCCCGCCGCGCCAGAAATCAACATTTTAAATCTTCACTTCTCGAATTATTTGTAGGAGCAGAATTTTACCCTACTGCAATTTTTGAAGAAGATCCTACTGACCTTTATCGCAAACTCCGTCCATACGGTATTATTGGAATTGGTCTTTTCCACTTCAATCCAAAAGCAGAATATATTACTCCTAACGGACGTCACGAATGGGTTGAATTGAAACCGCTTCGTACAGAAGGCCAGGGAATGTCAAATCATCCAGATAGAAAAGAATATAATCTTACCCAGGTGAATGTTCCTATGGGATTGGGTGTTAAATACTTCGTAAACGAAAAATTCAACGTCAGTTTTGAAATTCTGCATAGGGTTACTTTCACTGATTATATCGATGATGTAAGTACAAAATATATCGATTCACAGGATTTCTATGATTACTTCGGTGCAGGTTCTGCAACTGCAGATATCGCGCGTCAGATGGCTAACAAAGCAGCTTATGCAAATGGTGGTAACTACCGCACAAGCTATGAGCCCGGAAAGAAAAGAGGTAATCCTGGTCAGAACGATTCATATTACTCAACTACTTTGAAATTTGGATTCCGCATCGGTGATCCAAACAGAAGCTACCTCAGAGGTACACGCTGCCCTGTTGTCAGATTCTGATCAATCATACTAAAAAAGCATGCTGTTGTCAGCATGCTTTTTCAAAAGTCCTTTCAAATTTTTTCATTAATCCGTTCCTTACCGAAAGCTGAATTGTCTTTACAATCAGGCTATTGACCCACACGTACACACGAACCGAAAACTGGAAAAATATCAGGCTCATCCCGCAACGGATACCCGGTATTTTTCCATTTTTGTTTTTAAGGAGGTTCAGACTTCAACGTTAAACGTTAAACATTGCACAGCCGGTTCATAGAAAGATCTCTGCAGCTTCTTCCCAGTTGCTGATCCTTTTGTAGCCTGTTACATCAACATTATGTGGGGTATTGAAGAGATATTTCTGACCAGGGAAATGGATAAGATTACGCGCGTGGTCGTCGATCATGTGATCACCAACGATCATCCGCTTATCCCCGCAAAGAACGAGTTGACGCCAGTTAAGAAACGGGAAATGCTCCAGTAACCAATCCAGCTTTTCTTTTAATGAATTAGGAAATTCGGTTGCTGCCGATACGATAAATAGTTCGTACTTGTCGTTGATTCCCTCAATCACGGGAACACAACCTTCAATCAACGGAAGATTTCTGAAAAAACCGACACTGTGCAGTCTTTCACTCACAATAGCCTGATGCTCGGAAGGGAAACCTGCAAGCCATGATCCCACTTTCATTTTATCATAGTCTACATCCTTGCCATATTCTTTTCTATACCATTGTATCATATCGCCCATCGGATCTGCGATAACTTCGTCCATATCAATGATCATTCTTTCCATACTATGAAAGTTCGGCTTTTAGATATTTTGCTGTATGACTTTGTTTTATTTTAACCAATTGCTCGGGCGTTCCCTGGAACAGCACTTCTCCTCCGCCATCACCACCTTCCGGACCAAGATCGAGAATATAGTCTGCCACTTTTATCACATCCATATTATGCTCGATCACCAGTACCGTATTACCACGATCAACAAGTTTATTCAGTACTTCCAGCAGGTGACTGATGTCCTGGAAATGAAGACCGGTGGTGGGTTCGTCAAGTATATAAAAAGTTTTTCCGGTATCTCTTTTCGAAAGTTCAGTCGCCAGCTTCACACGCTGCGCCTCGCCCCCACTAAGCGTTACAGCGGATTGACCGATGGTAATATACCCAAGACCAACCTCCTGCAACACTTTAATTTTTCTATATAGATAAGGAACATTTACAAAAAATTCAACGGCTTCATCAACAGTCATATCCAGTACATCACTGATGGATTTTCCTTTGTACCGGATTTCCAGTGTTTCACGATTGTATCTTTTCCCGTTACATTTTTCGCAAGGAACGTAAACATCCGGTAAAAAATTCATTTCAATCACACGCATTCCACCACCTTCACAAATTTCACAACGGCCGGTTTTGACATTGAATGAAAAACGACCTGCGTTATAACCACGGATCTTTGCTTCAGGTACGGATGCATACAATGTTCTTATCTCTGTAAAGAAACCGCAGTAAGTAGCAGGATTGCTCCTCGGTGTACGTCCGATCGGTGACTGATCAATTTCAATTACTTTATCAATATTCTCCAGCCCCTTGATTTTCTTATACGGCATCGGCGTCACTCTTGATCCATAACTGTGATGACTCAGGATCGGATAAAGTGTTTCGTTAATCAGTGTTGATTTTCCGCTGCCGCTTACACCTGTTACAAGGATAAGTGTCCCGAGAGGCATGGATATGCTTACACCTTTCAGGTTATTTCCCGTTGCTCCGGATAACTCAAGTGTTTTGCCGTTTCCTTTTCTTCTTTCCGCAGGTACACTGATTTTTTTCTCCCCGTTCAGGTACATCGCTGTTTCAGAATGCGAACGCAATACATCATCAGGAGTTCCCTGTGAAACGATTTCGCCACCATGCAATCCTGCTCTCGGACCGATATCCACGAGGTGATCTGCAGCCATCATGATGTCTTTATCGTGTTCTACCACAATCACACTATTGCCAACATTACGGAGATTTTTTAGTGCGTCGATCAGGCGTTGATTATCGCGCTGATGCAATCCGATAGAAGGCTCATCAAGTATATAAGTGATGCCCTGTAATTGCGATCCTATCTGCGTTGCGAGGCGTATGCGTTGCGATTCCCCGCCGCTCAGCGTTCTGGTTGCACGGTTCAGTGTAAGGTAGTTAAGCCCTACATTCAGCAGAAACTGTACGCGCTCACGAATTTCTTTCAGAATATCTTTTGCAATGATTTTTTGTTTATCTGATATGTTTTTCTCGATACCGGTAAACCATTGCTGCATTTTATCGAGATTCATTTCTCCCAGCTCAGCAATATTCTTATCATGAAATTTAAACCAGAGACTTTCTTTTTTCAGACGTGTGCCATTACAAAGCGGGCAGGTTTTCAGTTCCATAAATTGTTCCGCCCACTCACGTATAGCGTCACTCGAAGTGCCGGAAAACCAGCGTATGATCATGTTCACAACTCCTTCATATTCTGAAGCGTAGTAAGTTGTTTCGCTAGTGCCTTCAAATGTGGGCGCTTCATTTACATTTCCTTCTTCCGATCCGTACAACAAAACGTTCTTAACCTTCGGCGCAAGTTGCTTGATCGGTGTCTTTAAACTGAATTTGTACTTTTTTGCCACCTGCTCCACCTGTCGATAGGAATGTGCATCGCGGGCTTCACCCAACGGTGCTATTCCTCCGGCTTCCACTGACAATTCCGGATCGGGAATAACCAGGTCAAGATTTACCTGGTAAATCTGTCCGAGTCCCTTGCATTCCGGGCATGCGCCATAAGGAGAATTGAAGGAAAATGTATTGGGTGAAGGTTCTTCATAAGAGAGACCCGTATCCTCGCACATCAGCAGGCGGCTGTATCTTTTCAACTCACCCGTTTCAGGAAGAATAAACAAAAGATCATTGCCCGTCTGCAACGCTTTCTGTACACTTTGGGTAAGACGCAATTTCATTTCTGCAGTGGCCGGTAAACGATCGATCACGATTTCAATATCATGAATCTTGTATCGATCTACCTGCATTTTAGGAACGAGGTCGCGCAGTTCACCATCAACCCTTACTTTCAGAAATCCTTTCTTTCTTATCTCTTCAAATAATTCACGATAATGACCTTTACGCCCCCTTACAACTGGTGCAAGAATCGTGAGCTTCTTGCCTTTGAATTTTTTGAAAATATCAGCCACGATTTCTTCTTCACTGAAACGGGTCATTTTTTTTCCGGTGTTGTATGACCATGCCTCTCCTGCCCTTGCAAAAAGTAAACGAAGAAAATCATACACTTCAGTGATCGTTCCGACGGTAGATCGTGGATTTTTGTTCGTTGTTTTCTGCTCGATGGAAATAACCGGTGAAAGGCCGGAAATCTTATCAACATCAGGTCTCTCCATTTCCCCGATAAACTGCCTCGCATAAGCTCCGAAGGTCTCCATGTACCTCCGTTGTCCTTCTGCATAAATCGTATCAAACGCCAGCGAAGATTTTCCGCTTCCGCTAATACCCGTGATTACAACAAGTTTATTTTTGGGAATAGTGATGTCCAGGTTCTTCAGGTTATGCACACGCGCGCCAACCACTTCTATTACTTCATCCATAAAAAATTCCTATGCTTTAAATTGCCTGAAAAGGAGGGCAAATTTACTACACAAAGGACTGATAAATTGCATCTATTTTCCGGCTCACGTCACCTATATCAAACCTGGATTTAAGCGTCCTTGAAGCGTTTTTGCTCAGTTCATCGCGGAGATTCGCGTCAGCAATCAGTTTTCCCAGAACGTTCTCCAGTTCCTCAATATTTCCGGGTGTAAATGTGAGGATTTCAGTGTTGTTATGCAGCGCGTCTGTTATTCCTCCCACAGGAGTGGTTACTACCGGAATGCCGTAAGCAATCGCATCTACAATTGCCATCGGGAAACCTTCAGCATAACTTGGCAGACAAAAAATTGAGGCCTGGCCAAATAAGGCATCTTTTTTCTCTCCGCTGATCCAGCCAGGGAATTCGACCGCCTCCTGAATTTTCAGCGATTGCGCCAAACGTTGCCCGCGCTGGATGTCGCCGTTGCCGGCAATGACCAGCTTCCAATCCGGATGTTTTTTTACTATCCGGGAAAAGGCCTGGATAAGGTCCGTATAGCCTTTCCGTGGGATCAGTGTGCCGGCAAAAAGTATATAGCGGCCGCGGCTTTCACTCATCTTATCAACGAGTTCAGTATTTTTTGTACTTGGGTTATATACCAGCGATAATGAAACTTCCTGTACACGATCACGGATCATTTTCTCCCATGATTCTGAAATGGCAATAACACGATGTGCACGTTTGAAAACAAAAACATAAAGTGGCGCCAGCCAGCCATGAATAGTTACTTCAGGAGAAGCAGCATGAAAATGAATAATGATAATTTTTCGCGCGAGATATGCAGGAAAGAAAAAAAAGCATTTCCTGATAAAGGACACGGGATGGCTCAGATGAATATGCACGATCTTTGCAGACGGCAGATACCAGAATAGCCTGAACAAGCCTGAAACAAAGTAATACAAACTTAAAAGGCGGCTTTTATCACTATGGGTTGGGATCCAGCGACAATGCCAGTTTTTCCAGAATTCAGATTTCGCATGCGCATTTACTACTGCAGAAATTCCTCCCCTTGTGTTTCTGCTGGTAGCAACTACCAGAACAGTCTTTTTGTTCATGAAGTACAAAATTTTTTATAGGTTACTTACATATAAAAATTTACCCACGACATAAGGATGTCATAGTCCGTATTCAAAGCGTAGTCAGGCATCGCATGATTATTCAACCCACTAACAGCAAAAACACGTCAAGCCGAAATAGTATTTGTAAGGATGGCGGGAAGGTCTGGCCTTTCGGTCAGTGCTTTTACTAAAATTTTTCAGAGGTAATAATGCAAACTAAGAAATGAATATACTTGCCAGAACTTTCAAGGTTCCGGTTAAGTTAGTTAATAATTTCAAATATGTAATCAGCTGTTACAATTTCTTAATGAAAAAATTCATTTGGATGTTTGCGATCTGCTGGATTAACTTTGCGCCAGTTCTTTAACCGAATCTTATCCAGAAAGGCAGAGGGTGATGGCCCGATGAAGCCTTGACAACCTGTCCGCCGCGGCGGATAAGGTGCCAATTCCATCCGCCTGCGGCGGACAGATAAGTCAGATAAAAGCTTATATGACATTCTTCATAGAGCCCTTCTGACTGGAAGGGTTTTTTCATTTATGCCCGCTCATCTTTCCGGATAAATGCTCAATTCCAATGTATCCTTACCAGGTTCATCGGAATAAAAAGTATTAATTAAAAAAATTCATGACCGGTAATCCAGTAATCGGAAATTGTTAAAATCAGAAGGAAAGAAGGGAAAGTCTACTATATTCGTAGGCTTTCTGAGAGAATACTGAAAACAGAATACAGAATACAGGGAACAATACTTCTTCCTGTATCCAGTATTCCGTATCCCGTATCCTCCTCTTTCCTTCCCTTAAAACTGTCATATTTCCCGATCTGTTTTACATCTTATCAACATAAAAAACGATAACAATGAGCAATCTCAGATTTGAAACACTACAGCTCCATGCCGGCCAGGAAATAGATCCTACTACAAAATCAAGAGCAGTACCTATTTATCAAACTACTTCTTACGGTTTCAACAGCGCAGAACATGCTGCAAACCTTTTCGGACTAAGAGAATTTGGTAATATCTACACGCGAATAATGAATCCGACAACGGATGTATTCGAAAAAAGAATGGCAGCATTGGAAGGCGGTGTTGCAGCGCTTGCAACAGGTTCCGGACAGGCGGCGCAGTTCCTTGCTTTAAATAATATACTCCAGGCGGGGGATAATTTCATTAGTACTTCATTCCTGTACGGCGGTACTTATAACCAGTTCAAAGTTGCATTCAAACGTTTGGGTGTAGAGGTACGTTTTGGAAACGGTGATGATGTGGAAAGTTTTGTACCGCTGATCGATAAAAATACTAAGGCGATCTACCTTGAAACCGTTGGCAATCCAAGGTTGAATATTCCCGATTTTAAAAAGTTTGTTGACCTCGCAAAAGAATACGACCTGCCATTGATCGTGGATAACACTTTTGGTTGCGGCGGATACCTGATCAAACCACTGGAACTTGGTGCAAACGTAGTGGTGAACTCTGCTACCAAATGGATCGGAGGACATGGAAACAGTATCGGCGGAGTAATTGTTGACGGCGGAAACTACAACTGGGCCAACGGAAAATTCCCGCAGTTTACAGAACCTTCTGAAGGTTATCACGGTTTGAAATTCTGGGATGTTTTCGGCTATAACAACCCGTTAGGTCTTCCGAATATTGCATTTATTATCCGTGCAAGAGTTGAGGGTCTGCGCGATTTCGGTGCTGCACTCAGTCCGTTCAATTCTTTTTTACTGTTGCAGGGACTGGAAACACTTTCACTTCGTGTTGAACGTCATTGCGAAAATGCACTCGCACTGGCTACATGGCTGGAGTCACACCCGGATGTTGAATTTGTATGGTATCCCGGCCTCAGTAGCAGTCCTTACCATGAACTGGCAAAAAAATACCTGACGAACAGATTCGGTGGTATTCTGCAGTTTGGTATCAAAGGCACAAAAGAAAAGGCAGCCAAATTTATCAACGAATTGAAACTGGCTTCACATCTTGCAAATGTGGGTGATGCAAAAACACTTGTCATTAATCCTGCTACTACTACACACGAGCAACTTTCAGAAAACGAACAGCTGGCATCCGGCGTGTTACCCAACCTGATTCGTGTAAGTGTAGGCATTGAGCATATAGAAGATATTAAAGCTGATTTCGAACAGGCATTTCAAAAAGTATCAGAATCAAAATATGCCCTTAACTGAAGTTGGGTCAGTGTTGACGCATCACATCTTCAAAACGGATGAAATGTTTTTGATGGAGTCGGGAAAAACAATTCCCGGCTTCCATCTTCATTATTCCACCATTGGAAAACTGAATGAAACCCGTGACAATGTAATCTGGATCTTTCATGCATTAACGGCCAACAGCAATCCTGTAGAATGGTGGCCGGGTATGATTGGCAAGGGATTATTGTTTGATCCGGAACATCATTTTATTATTTGTGTAAATATGCCTGGAAGCTGCTATGGCAGTACCGGACCGCTGGATCTTGATCCTGAAACAGGTGAACCCTGGTACAGGCAGTTTCCTTTCTTCACACCGCGCGATATGGCAAGAGCCTATCGCCCTCTAAAGGATGAATTAGGCATCCGAAAAATTTACCTGGGCATCGGTGGATCAATGGGTGGGCAGCAGTTGATCGAATGGGCAATTGAAGAACCGCAGCTTTTTGAATTCATTGTGCCCATTGCTACAAATGCCTTTCATTCTTCATGGGGACGTGCATTCAATGCATCACAACGTCTTTGCATCGAGAATGATCCCACATGGCATAAGAACAATGCCAATGCAGGCCTGGAAGGAATGAAGGTTGCGCGTTCCCTTGCGCTGATCAGCTATCGTCACTACAGCGCCTATGAGGTTACCCAGGAGGACGCGCCTGAACTTCTTGAAAATTTCAGAAGCGAATCCTATCAGCGTTACCAGGGTGAAAAACTCGCGAAAAGATTCAATGCCTTCAGCTATTATTTTCTGAGCAAAGGAATGGATTCGCATCATGTGGGCAGAGGACGGGGTGGTGCAATAGCTGCATTAAAAACGATCATGGCTAAAACCCTGGTGATCGGAATTGAAACTGACATATTATTCCCGGTGAGTGAACAGGCGTTTCTTGCTGAGCACATTCCCGTAGCGCAATTGCATGTCATCAGTTCATTTTATGGGCATGATGGTTTTTTACTTGAATACGATAAGATTACATCGGTGATCCGGGCATATACCGGTATCGCTGAAAAACGATAAATGAAAAATGGATACACATAAAAAACTGACGATCGGGCTTTTTGGATTTGGTGTTGTGGGGGAAGGTTTGTATAAAGTTTTGTTGCAGACTCCTTCACTAAAAGCAACCATTAAGAAAGTATGTATCAAAGATGCAGGCAAAAAAAGAGAAGCGCCCGCCTCTTTGTTTACTACAGACAAATGGGAATTACTGAATGATCCCGAAATTAACGTGATCGTTGAAGTGATCAATGAAACCGATGCTGCACTGGAGATCGTTACAACTGCTTTAAAAAACGGAAAGGATGTTGTAAGCGCAAGCAAAAAAATGCTTGCTGAAAATCTTGAATTGCTTTTGCATTTACAGAAGGAGACAGGTCGGTCGCTCCTGTACGAAGCAGCAGCCTGCGCTTCTATTCCTGTGATCAGGAACCTGGAAGAATACTACGATAACGATCTTTTACATTCCCTTCGTGGTATCGTCAACGGCTCAACGAATTTTATCCTTACCAAAATGTTCGAGGAAAACCTGGGCTTCAAAGAGGCACTGTTACTCGCGCAACAGCTGGGTTTTGCGGAATCAGATCCAAAACTGGATGTGGAGGGTATTGACGCGGTGAATAAAATGTCACTGCTGCTGATGCATGCTTATGGCATTCTGAAACATCCGTCGCAGATCGCGTTTACCGGCATTCAGCAGATCAACGCGTCTGATGCCGCCGTTGCGAAAGAAAAAAGATTTGATATTAAACTGGTGGCACAAGCAAAAAAACTACTGAACGGAAAAGTAGCCGGATTTGTAATGCCGCAGTTTGTTCGCCAGGATGGCCACCTTTCTTTTGTAAAGAATGAATACAATGGCGTTGTTCTTGAAAGCTCTTTTGCAGACAAACAATTCTTCTACGGAAAAGGAGCCGGAAGTTTTCCTACTGCATCAGCGGTACTCAGTGATCTGTCTGCTTTGCGATATCAATATCAGTACGAGTACAAGAAAAGATTTCATCACCAGGCTGCTGAACTCAGCAACGACTTTTATGTACGTGCTTATATCAGTTTTGATGACTGGAGTTATATCCCACGCGATAAATTTATGGCCATTGAAGAATGGCATGCAGAAGCTGAACGAAAGTATCTTGTAGGAATTGTTCATTTCTCGGAACTCCGCGAAAACAGCTGGTGGAAAGAAAATAATACTTCCCTGATTTTATACCCTGAAGCAATTATTGAGGATCTGGAAGTGAGGAAGATTAAAAAGTTGAGTCTGGAACTGGCGGGGCTGATTTAGTTGTCAGCTTGCCTGCCGGAAGGCAGGTTCTCGGGAGCAGCCGGTTCGTTGTTGACCGTTGTTCGTTTTTCGTTGATGAAATTGATAAGTCGTTGCAAATAGCAGCGACTTTTTTTATACAAGAAAAGGGAAAATGGTTTTACTTAATAATGATTGTTCCTATTCATTTCAAACTTCTATTATTGCTTCTCTTTGCCGGTAAGACCGGGGTTCTACGGATGCTCTGAGATAAAACTTTAAGCAACCTTCGCGTCTTCGAGGCTGTGAGTTGATTTCGGGTAAGTTATTAATACGAGCCGCTTTTTACTTCTGCTTAACTAAACATTCACATTTCATTTTGATATTAATCCTGCAGGTTCCTGAGTTCAAACGCATTTTTCAATATTTTTGAAACGATGCTTTATTTCAACCCTTCACACCGCGTTTCGCACAAAGCGATCCTGGTACTTTTTTACCTGCAGTTCTTTGCTGTGCAATGGGCACTGAGATACACTTTTCCGCCAGAACAAAACCGGCATGAAGTATTAGTTTCCGCATCCCAAAAAAAAGCAGGTTTTTCTCTTGCAGATGATAAAGAAGATCAGCTGCCTTCCAATCTCCGGCTAAACAAAAGATATTTTCCGATAAGCTGGATGGCAGTGTCATCACCTGCTGTGCCCGCACCGATCTACTATTTCGCCGACACACACCAGTGCGCGGATCCGCAAATAATTTTCATTTCCGCATTCAGGCCGACCACGAGCCAGCGAGGTCCGCCCATTTCCTGATATCTTTTCCTTTTTCTGAAATATCAAGCATGTTGCCTCCCGGCCAACGTCAGCTTTTCTGTGTTCCGAAAACTTCTTAGCGCATGATTTCGAGGTATTCTATTGTACCGGTCTGCCTGCTTTACTTGTTATGCAGCGGAACCCAATGTTATTCACAGCAACCCTTGCCCATACGTGAGCTGATCGCGCGGGTGAATTCGCACGCACCAAAACTCGCTTCCGATTCTGCAGCCATCGCCATTGTGCAGGCGAGGGAAGCCGCCGCAAAACTGAACCGGCTGCCTTCATTGAAAATGAACCTGCAGATGAACCTGGGCACCAATAATAATATGCCGGGTGGATTTTTCTCCAACGGCATCGTGCCGGGTAACTCACGGGTAAGGGAATCCGGAAATTCGGGTACTGCTCTCGGCGACCTGGGTGTTATTGCCTTCGACTGGCCGGTGTACAATTTCGGCGGCTATCAATCTGAACTGAAAGTGGCACACTCTGACGTTGCGGTTGAGCGTGCCCGTTATGTACAGAACCGCTACGATCTGCAGGCATTTGTCACCGAAGGATATTTACAGTTGATCCGCCTGAATCAATTGCTGAACATTCAATCCCGCAATATTGAAAGAAACAGCCAGATCAGGAGATCGATACAGGCACTCGCTGCCAGTGGAATTATCGCCGGTGTGGACACGAGTATCGCAGAAGCACAACTAAGTAAAGCCAGGCTGGAGTTTCTCGAACTCACCAACCAGGTGAAACAGGTTCAGATCAGCCTTTCTGCCCTCAGTGGTATAGACCCCGATGATATTATTCCTGACAGTCTGTTAGTAGATCAGCTCACGGAGTTTTATAGCCAGTCCGGATTGCAGGCAACCGACAGTATTACCCATCCTGCAGTAGAACTTTACCGGACAATTTATCGCAACAGCATCGACCGTGAAAGCATGGTGAAGAAAAGTTACCTGCCGACGGTTGCATTGCAATCGGCCGTATGGGGCCGCGGATCCAGCATCAGTCCCGCAGATGAATTCAGACCGCTATATACCGGATTTGGTTTTGAACGCGGCAACTACCTCGTTGGCATTGGGATCACTTATAATCTCTTCGATGAAAAAAGAAAACGCTACGAGCTCAATACACAACGTGCATTTACTGCATTTACTGTAAAGCAGATTGCGGAACAGCAAAACCTGGTGGAACTGAATATCCGTCAATCGGATGCGGAACTCACGATTGCCCGCGACCGGCTTGCAGAAATTCCTCATCAGCTGGAAGCTGCAGAAGCTGCTTACCGTCAGAAGTTTTCATTGTACAGGAATGGACTGACGAATATCGTTGAACTGAATGCAGCACTGTATATGTTGTATAACGCCGAAACGGATCAGATCAATGTTGGCTATGGCTACTGGGTGGCGATCCTGAAAAAGATTTTTAATGAGAACAGGCTCGATGAATTTTTTAACCGTACAAACTGATTCAGGAAATGTCATTGATTGCTTCTGCACTAAAAAAACCCATCACGCTTGTCGTGATCATCATCAGCCTGATGGCATTTTCAATAGTGACGGTATTGAGAATCCCGGTGGATATTTTTCCCCGGCTGAACCTGCCCACCATATATGTGATAGAATCTTATGGAGGCATGTCCGCCCAGCAGATGGAAGGATTTTTCTCCACGCGTTTACAGGATCAGTTCCTGTATGTAAATGGTGTGAAGAATATCACGGCAAAGAACATCCAGGGACTGACGATGTTACGATTGGATTTTTATGAGAATACAGATATGGCTGAAGCTTCAGCGCAGGTTGCATTGCAGGTAAATCGTGCCATGAAATTTTTTCCTCCGGGTGCATTGCCACCGCAGGTGGTTCGTTTCGATGCATCTTCTCTGCCGGTAGGTCAGCTGGTGATAACTGGTAAATCAAAAAGCCTGAAAGAAATTTATGACCTGGCGGCTACGCGTGTACGTCCGGCTTTTGCTTCTGTGCCCGGGCTCTCTGCCCCACCACCTTTTGGAGCAAATTCAAGAGCGATAACGGTGAATGTTGATCCCTCCAGGCTTAGAAGTTATAACCTTACGCCGGATGATGTAGTGAGTTCACTCGCTAAGTTCAATGTAATGTCGCCCTCCGGTAACCTGCGCCTCGATAAAACCATGTACACTACTACCATCAACACTTTGATCCGGGATGTCGAATCATTTTCAGACATCCCCATTGAATCACGTAATGGTGTGCCGGTACTGATCCGTGATGTCGCGCGTGTTGCCGACGCAGCAGATATCACCGTGGATTATGCACTGATTAATGGCAAGCGGTCCATTTATATTCCGGTCGTAAAAACAGCAGACGCATCCACATGGGAAGTGGTAAAACAATTGAAAGCAAAACTGCCGGAAATGCAAAGCCTGTTGCCGGATGGTGTGAATCTCTCTTATGAATTCGATCAGTCTGTTTTTGTAATTAATGCTGTCGAAAGTCTGGTTACTGAAGGTTTGCTGGGAGCTCTTCTTACAGGCCTGATGGTATTATTATTCCTGCGAGATCTGCGTAGCAGCCTGATTGTGGTGATTACTATCCCTGTGTCCATTATGATCGGTGTATTGCTGCTGGGCATGTTCGGACAAACGATCAATATTATGACCTTAAGCGGCCTGGCGCTGGCTATCGGGATCTTAGTCGACCAGGCGACGGTTACAATTGAGAATATTCACCAGCACCTGGAAATGGGCAAGGGAAAGCGGGTAGCCATATACGATGCCTGCAAGGAAGTGGCGTTCCCGCTTCTGTTGATCCTCTTGTGCATACTTGCTGTGTTTGCGCCTTCATTCATGATGAATGGCGTTCCGAAGGCCATGTTTCTGCCCCTGTCACTATCTATCGGTCTTACAATGATCGTTTCTTATTTCGCGGCACTTACGCTTGTACCCGTATTGAGCAACTGGATGATCTCAGAAAAAAAATACCGTTACAAACACGGCCAGGTGCATGCGCATGCAGGCCAGGCATTGGATGCTGCTGAACTGCAACAGGTAGAGGATCATTTACAGCATGAAAGAGATGATCCGGCTGAGAATGATTTTTTTGAAAATGTCAAGTTGCGATTCATTCGCATACTTGAACGTTTGCAAAAAGGAAAATACTGGCTGATCCCTTTGTACTTCGTTGTATCCATTGGCATTGCAGCCTTGGCATTTTTGAGTATCGGCAAGGATATGATGCCGAAAATCAACAATGGCCAGTTCCAGCTGAGAATAAAAGAACCCGATGGAACGCGCCTGGAACGTACGGAAGAGCGGGTGCGGCAGGTATTGCAGGTCATTGATACCACAGTGAATCATCATGTAGCCATCAGTTCAGCTTATGTCGGTTTGATTCCGAGCAGTTATGGTACCAGCAATCTTTACATTTTCAATACCGGAACGCATGAAGCGATTCTGCAGGTGAATCTGGACAGGGAGTACCGTGTGAATATGGATGACCTGAAGGAAACATTGAGAAAAAATATCCTGAGCCGTTTCCCGGAACTGCGCATCAGTTTTGAACCGATCGATCTGACTGAAAAGATCATGAGCCAGGGAGCAGCGACACCTATCGAATTGCGCGTTGCAGGAAAAGACATGAACGAGATTTCAGCCTATGCAGGCAAGCTGGTGAGCCGGTTAAAGAAGATTTCTTTTCTCAGGGATGTACAGATTGCACAACCGCTGGAATTCCCGGTGGTGGATATCCGCATTGATCGTATTAAAGCTGCGCAACTCGGGTTGAATGTGCAGGATATCGCGCGTTCGGTTACCGCCAGTACTTCTTCCAGTCGTTTCACCGAAAAAAATCAGTGGCTTGATGAAGAGAAAGCTTATACCTACCAGGTGCAGGTACAGATCCCGGAATATGTAATGAATACGATGGATGAACTCCGCGAGATCCCGTTGGTGAAAGGGCGGCTGAGTCCGGTGCTGGGAGAAATTGCGGAGTTCAGCGTTCGGCATGTTCCCGGCGAATATGATCGTTCCGGTCCGCGGCGCTTCCTCACAGTGAGTGCTAATATTCATCAGAAAGATCTGGAGTCTGCTACAACTGCAGTAAAAAAAGTGATGGAGAAAATGGAAAAGCCACCACGGGGAATGCTAACCGAAGTTAAAGGAATGTCGGGGCTGCTGGTGGAAACATTTTCCAGTTTACAGACAGGTCTTGTGTTCGCCATACTGGTGATGCTTGCATTGCTGGCGGCTAACTATCAGTCGCTGCGGCTGGCATTGACTATTCTTTCCACCATACCTGCCGTAATTGCCGGATCGCTGGTGATGTTACTGATCACGGGTTCCACCCTGAACCTTCAATCGTATATGGGGATGATCATGTCCACAGGTGTATCGGTTGCGAATGCTATTCTGATAGTCACCAATGCAGAGAGTTTACGATTGAGTTACCGGGACGCGGCGAAGGCTTCGGTGATCAGTGCTTCCATTCGCCTGCGGCCGATCCTCATGACGAGTTTTGCGATGATCGCAGGCATGGTACCGATGGCACTGGGAATGGGTGAAGCCGGAGAACAGTCTGCTCCCCTGGGCCGTGCGGTTATTGGCGGGCTGGCAGCATCCACCGTTACCGCGTTGTTCATACTGCCACATGTATTTGCATGGCTGCAGAAAAAAGCAGGTTACACTTCTGTTTCGTTGATGCCTTCACGTTATGATAAAGAGCCTGAAAATATTCAACCTTAATGTTATTGATTATGGCACGCAATATTGTTTATCTGTTTGTTTTGATCTCTGCTTCGGTTGCCTGTCATGAAAGGGCAAAACCTGTTGACATGAATGCAGGCAGCGGTACCGCCCGGAGTATCTACGAAACCGGCCATGTAGAGGAAAAGCCGATGTCAGGGTACATCAAACTTCCAGGTCAGCTGAAGCCGTTTGAAGAGGTGAATATTTATGCGAAGGCCAATGGCTTCATCAATGAAGTGCTGACGGACAGAGGATCGGCAGTAAGAAAAGGACAGGTGCTGGTTACACTGGATGCGCCCGAACTTCGTTCGCAGCTGCAATCCGCCGTATCCAAGTTTGTACAGGCGCAGGAAAATGCGGCTGCGAGCAAAGAAAAATTCCGCAGGTTGCGCGAAGCTGCCAAAGAAGAAGGTGCAGTGGCGCCGCTGGACCTGGATATTGCTTCGTCAAGAATGAAAGCGGATGAGGCGATCGTGATGTCAGAAAAATCGAATGTTGAATCGATGACGAATATTGAAAATTATCTTACGATCAAGGCGCCGTTCAATGGGGTGATCGTTCAGCGGAATGTGTCTGCGGGCGCGCTGGTAGGTCCGGGAAGTAAATCGAATGATCAGCCGATGCTGGTACTGCAATACCTCGACAAGCTTCGCCTGGAAGTTTATATACCGGAAGCCTATGTTGATAAAGTAGATCTCAAAAGTCCGGTTCGATTTGTCTTCAATGCAAACCCAGGCAAAGAATATCAGGCCAGCATCAGTCGCTCTGCAAATACGCTGACACAGATGCGTTCCGAAGCGATTGAAATAGACATTCAGAATAATGATCAGCAGTTGAAACCTGGCATGTATGCAGAAGTGAAAGTGCCTCTGCTATCGGAATCGAAATCATTATCTATTCCCGACAACGCCATTGTACGCTCTACAGAGCGACAGTATGTAATTGCTATCCGCGAAGGGAAAGCCGTGTTTGTAAATATTATTGAGGGATTAAAAGCGAATGATTCCACAGAAGTATTCGGAGATCTCCGTGGAGGCGACGAAATTCTTTTACATGCTACTGACGAAATCAGGGAGGGGACGGTCATCAGGTAGCTATGACCTACACCAGGTTTTATCAGTAAGCCCAGAATAAAAAGCCTGCTTTCTAGAATCCGATACTATTCCCGCCATCAACAGGCAAATTAACGCCCGTTACAAATTTCGCAGCATCGCTTGCGAGATATACTGCCGCATACCCGATATCTTCGGGTTTGCCCATAACGCCCATCGGGGTTCTGTCGATTGCGCGGAATTTTCGCTGAGGATCTGCATCGAGTGCTTTCTTCGTCATTTCAGATTCAATAAAACCAGGCGCGATAGCGTTTACACGAATTCCGAGCGGAGCAAGGTCGCTGGCCAACGTTCGTGTAAGACCAACAACAGCAGTTTTCGAAGAAGCATAGCCCGCTACTAACGGTAACCCGTATATAGCGGCCATAGAAGATATATTGATGATGGAACCTGATCCCTGTTTCTGCATTACTTTTCCTACTTCACGACACATCGCAAACAGACCATTAAGATTGGTTTGAACGATTCGTGCAAACTCCTCGTCAGTAACTTCCAAAGGTTGCTTTTTCATGTTGATACCAGCATTATTCACGAGTACATCAATCTTTCCTCCTTCTGCAACTCCTGCCACCAACCCCGGTAACGAAGGCAGATCAGCGATGTCACCTGTGACATATGTTGCGTTTGAACCCAACTCTTCAACCGCTGATTTTAATACATCTTCTCTCCTCCCGGTAATTATCACTTCAGCTCCTGCTTCCACCATTGCTTTTGCGATGCCTAATCCAAGCCCGGTTCCGCCACCAGTAATCAATGCACGCTTTCCTTTTAATGAGAATATATCTGCCATGTTAAATTTATTGATAGGCTTCATCCAGCTGTTGCTGTAAATATTTAAATGCTACAGGTAACTCGGTTTTCATATCCTTCCAAGGACATTCCATAGACAATACACCCGTAAATCCAATTGACCTTAGTGCTTTCAGATAGGGCCTGAAATCTTCACCAAACTTGCCGGGGTATCCACGCTCTTTGTTTTCTGCAATATGACAATGGATAATGTACTCACGGGCATCAATAATCGAAGAAGCGGGTTCATTCTCCCGGAGCATATGATAAATATCGGCAGTTAATTTGAAATTCGGGTGATTAATCAGCCTGGCAATTTCAAGACCTTCCGCAACAGAATTGATAAAATTACATTCCCCTTTATTCAGATTCTCCATAGCAATCGGAATTCTATATTTCGCGGCTACTTCCGCCATCTTCCTCACGATGATTACGAACTGCTTTTTTGCTGTATCCCGGTCGAATCCTTCCGGAATCTGTCGCGCTGCTCCACTACCCAACACAACTACTTTTAGTCCTGCGGTTGCTGCCCTGCGCATGACCGTATCGACATAACCAAGAACAGCGGCTTCATTGATTACCGGCCCCACCAATTTAAGATGTCCGGGCAGAAATGAATTGGCTGCAATCACTTTACATTTTGCCGCTTTTATTTGTTTCAGCTTTATCGCAAATGCCGAATCCGATACATTAATCGGAGAGAAACTACGTGATACAGCCTCTTCTACAAACCGGAACCCGGTCCTGTACAATATACTATCGTTGGCAATATCAGTATTGATGCTCAGGTGCGCTTTGGGCTGACTGAAACCAATGGTCGTGGTAAGGATACAAACGAAAAATGCAATAAACAGCTTCAACAACAGCGATGGGTTTTTACATGCAGATTAGTACATAAATACTTTTCCTCCGGCAATAACGTCCTGCTTCTGCTCATCAAAATACACTTTCTGCCCTGTTCGTACTGCTGCATTGGTCATTATACTTGCAATGGCATGCGCATATCCGGCTTCGATCGGCGCATTCGGCTGCTGCCTGCTGCGTACGCATTCCATCCAGTTACGCATATGTGCTGAAGTCAGTGAGTCTCCACCAGTGTTTGCTGAAGTCACCACCTTTTCATCTGCCACCTCCAGCGACATTTCGGGAAGCAGGTTCGGTTGCATTTGCATTGCATCAGCGAATCTTTTCGTAAGACCGCCCTTTGGAGTTACTTTGTTGGTGTTGAGATTCATTTCACCACCGTTGGAATAATATATCTCAGCTGGGTTTTCATCACCGTTGTGCATCCGTGAAGCGAACGTAACCTGGAATCCATTAGCAGGATCGTTTTCAGGACCATAATCAAATACAGCGGTCATCGTGTCCCAGTTTCTTCTTCCATCTTTCCACATATAAATTCCGCCATTAGCTACAACACTGCGTGGATGTCTGAGGCCGGTGAACCAGTGTACAGTATCTATCTGGTGACACATCCATTGCCCTGGCATGCCAGAGGAGTATGGCCAGAACAACCGGAACTCCAGGTATTTCCTCGGATCCCATGCCTCGTGCGGCCTGTTCATCAGCCATCTTTTCCAGTCGGTGTCCTTTTCAAGAATTTTTGCAACATCGCCCGGGCGACGCCAGCGGCCCGGCTGATTTACATTCCATGTAAGCTCCACCATAGTGATAGCTCCGAACTTTCCTGCCTTCACATATTCAGCCGCAGCTTTATAATTGGCCCCGCTTCTTCTCTGCGAACCGACCTGAACGATCTTCTTTGTTTCCTTCACTGCTTTTAATGCCGCTCGATTGTCAGCCATAGTTTCTGCAAATGGCTTTTCTACATAAACATCTTTCCCTGCTTTTACCGCTTCGATACAATGCAAAGCATGCTGGAAATCTGCAGTGCTGATGATTACCGCGTCCAGGTTTTTCAGATCGTATAAAGCATCATTATTCACGCATGCTGTAATATCATGATCAAATTTCTGCCTGAGCGCAGCCTGAGCATCTTCCCGACGAAGACGCCATATATCTGAGACAGCGATGATATCAAAATTCTGGTCTTTATAATGATTCAGAAAGCTAGGCAGCAGAGAACTCCTGAACCTGTCAGAATACCCTACAACGCCCACGCCTACACGATCATTTGCACCAAGGATACGAGCATAGGATTTCGGACTGAAGGCCAGTGAACCTAAGTATGTTGCGGCGGTTGCCTTTACAGCCTGACCAATAAATTTCCTGCGGGAAGCCATGTTTTAAAATTAGAAGTGAGAAATAATTGATGCAAGTTCATAGTTCATTGTTCATAGTTTTGAACAGCCAGTTGATCGTTTTTCATTGATCGTTTTTCGTTGGACATCCATTTTCAGATTCAGTTCACAGTAGTTGCCGGCTGTTCCCTACTCACTACTTACTACTCACTACTTACTACATTTTCCTTATCTTAATATTCCTGTACTCCACCTTATCCCCATGGTCCTGCAACAATATTCTTCCTTTAGGTGCCATTCCGAAATCTTTCCATTGGGCATATTTACTTCTTGCCACCAACGCATAATACATTTGAGTTCCACGCTGGTATTCAACTACCTTATATCCATTAAGATAATGCTCGATTCTGTTGTCAGGATACACCCTGATCATTCCACGATTCCACTCGCCGATTTTTCTTAACGCCTGTGAAGGTTTCAGTGATGGAATAAGATCGTAAAGCGATGCAATAGTTCTGTTGGCGGCGCTTCCCATTTTTGCATCCGGATGTCTCTCATCATCCAGTACCTGGTATTCGAGCCCTATAGCAGAACCTTTATTTCCTTCAGATTCGGTAACAAAATATTTTACACCACTGTTTGCACCTTCTGTCAACCGGAAATCAAACTGTAATTCAAAGGCACCGTATTCGTCTTCGGTAACAATATCTCCACCATGTGCAGATTCAGCTCCATCTGTTTTCTGAACAGATAATACACCATCATTGATCTGCCAGCCCTTTTCAGGGAAACCGGTTTTATAGGCGCCTCTCCAGCCTTTGGTTGTTTTTCCGTCCCACAGCAATGTAACGCCGTTTTCTTTTTCTTCCTTCGTCAATTGGTTTGGTAAAAATCCAGCGATAAAAATTCCAGCGGGGGCCGCTGGTGTTAATGATCCTGTGCGAATGCGGATATTACGCCACATAATTTTCTTGCCCGGTTGCTCATCTTTTCCGATAGAATGAACCTGCAAAGCGATAAATCCTTTTGGTGTACGGTCATCAACAATCTCGGCAGTGGGAATATTATTCACCCACGTGCGGATGCGATTGCCAATGCATTCAATACGGTAATTGTTCCAATCGCTTTTTCGAAAAGCGGTTTTCCCTTTGGGATTATATTCCATGGTATATAACCAGCCCCGCCGCGCTTCGTCATAAATTCCGCCGCTCCATGCACGTGCAGAAGGATCTACTTCCATCTGGTAGCCATGTACTCGACCATTATTATAATCGGCTTTGCTTTCACTTCGAAACTGAATACCGGAATTCATTGTCGTATCCACTTTCAGTTCAAGCTCAAGCACAAAATCACCATAGTCTTTCTGTGTCGCCAGGAAGGAATTCGGCTCACCGGACACAGTAGTGCCGATGATCATGCCGTCTTTTACTTCGTAAGAGGCTTTCCCGTTCAGCTGTTTCCAGCCGTCAAGATTTTTTCCATTGAACAAAGGTTCCCAGGCCTGACCAGATTGTGCTGAAACCGAAACAAATGAATAAAGGGGAATGAGGAAGAGTAAAATTTTCATAAAGCAATTCGCTTGTAAATGCCGACCGTATTATGCAGGGCAATATATTAAAAAATCAGGAGAAGGGTGGGACTCAACCACATTTCTAATCGGTATTAAAATGCCATACTCCTGCAATCAGGCTTTAATGGGTCAGGTTTGCAATGTATAACATCATAAGTTGCAAACGCCTGGTAACCGACAGAATTTTAAAAATGCCCGGTATAAACGAAAACTTCAAAGACTGTTAAATAAGCCTTTTTTGCAAGGCACAGCTATTGCAACATAGATTGGGTGGCAGTATCTTTGCGGGGCCGTTTCAGAGCGGTATTTGTAACCAAAAAGGAATTCAAAAGCTATGAAAAAATTAGTATGTGTTATTTGTATGTTGATTTGTCTGGCCATTGCGTCACAGGCCCAGGATGGAGGATCTTATAAGAATGCTATTGGTGGCCGGTTCAGCACCGGTTACTGGGATGCAATTTCTGCTTCCTACAAAACATTTCTCAACGCCCAGGGCGCTATTGAACTGAACCTGGGATTCAGGCCTTATACCGGTAATCGTGATTGGGTGAACGTATCTTTTTCTGCTGCTTACCAGCACCATTTTCCGATCGGTAAAATAGAAGGGTTTCGCTGGTTTATTGGTGGAGGAATCAGCGCTTTTAACAGCTTTTCATCCAACAGCGACTATGCAGGATTCGGATTGGGAATTTTTCCTACCGGGGGCGTCGATTATAAATTTCCGGAAATTCCATTGAACGTAAGTGCTGATCTGAGACCTACCCTGTTGCTTGTAGATCCTTTGGAGGGTGTTTATAAAGATTACTATCAGCAATTCTATTTTGGGAATCTTGGGTTTTCTGTGAGGTATACGTTCTGATTTCAACTTTGATAACTGGCGGGTATACACTAAAACCCAACAAAGTAAATAATTAAAGAGGCTGTCTCAAAAGTAAAATGAGGCAGCTTTTTTTATTTTCAGTTTTGGATATAGGTTTATACACAATTGAGCTGTATAAAAAGGAGGTTAG
>JARJHS010000030.1 GCA_029269725.1 Pollutibacter soli
GGTTGCGAGCGGCTTAAATAGTAACTGCGGTTGCCGTTGGGAATATGACCGTAAGTGTCTATTTCATGAGCAAAATTGGCCACCATATCCGCGACTTTATCCCAGTGACCGCTTTCGGCAAGTCCTAACATGGTGAAGTAACTGTCCCAGTAATATACCTCGCGAAAGCGTCCGCCCGGCACGACATAAGGTTCCGGCAGCGGTAACAGAGAATCCCATTTTTCGGTGTTTTCGGTAGAACGCGTTAATACCGGCCAAAGTCCGTCAATATGTTCGCGCAGTGACTGCCCCTCTGGCGGAACATATTTCTCGCCTTCTTTCGGCAGGGTGAAATTGACGTTAACGAAATGGCGCAGATCAAATCCGCTCTGGTTTTGCTGCATCCGATAATCAGCAAGGATCATCAGCGGATCGCTGTTCGGCACGGCATCGGCAAAGGTTTTTTGGTCCGGAAAAAGTTTGGCGTTTTGCACATCATTAAACAGCGGCCCTAATAAAATATCAGGCGGCTGTGGTGTTACCGGTGTTTCTTCTGCCTGCACCGAT
>JARJHS010000031.1 GCA_029269725.1 Pollutibacter soli
CTGCCTGCTTGTTCCGGCCTTGTATGGTGTATATAGTAAAGAAACGCTTATTCAACGCCTGGCATTTTTACGGACGCACCTCCGGAAAGTATTGGGTGCCGCAGCCGTCTTCATTCTACCGATCATTCCACAGCTGCTTTACTGGAAGATGATGACGGGCAGCTATCTGTTCTACAGCTACGGCGGACAATCGTTCAACTGGAACGACCCAAAGATCCTTGAGGGGCTTTTTTATTACAGCAATGGCTGGCTGCCGTATTCACCCATCATGGTGTTTTCGCTTGCAGGCTTCTTCCTGTATCGCTACATCAAACAGTGGTTTTGGTGTCTTGGGCTGTTGTTTCCGTTGTATGTATACATCATCTACTCGTGGTATTGTTACAATTATATCAATGGCCTGGGTTCCCGGCCTATGATCCATATATACCCGTTGTTGGCAATACCGCTTGCTGCGTTTTTGCTTTGGGTATGGAATAGAAAGTCGATAGTGCTCAACGTGGTTGTAGCATTGGTCTGCTCGTTTTTCGTGTCGCTGAACATCTCG
>JARJHS010000032.1 GCA_029269725.1 Pollutibacter soli
CCTCTATCGACCCACATAAGCAACGCAGTCCATGGCGCAAAATGGCGGCCTTCTTTGGCCCCGCTTATTTAGTAAGTGTCGGCTATATGGACCCGGGCAACTGGGCTACCGACCTTGCCGGTGGCAGCCAGTTCGGTTACCGCCTACTCTGGGTGCTATTGATGAGTAATATAATGGCTCTGTTACTGCAATCACTCAGTGCACGCCTGGGCATTGTGCAGGGTAAAGACCTGGCCCAGTGCAACCGCGAGGTGTATCCACGTAAGGTCAACTTTGTATTATATGCAATGGCTGAAATAGCCATCGCCGCCTGCGACCTGGCCGAAGTGCTGGGTATGGCCATAGGTCTGAACCTGTTGCTGGGCATTCCTCTTATCTGGGGCGTGCTCATCACTTTCGCCGATACTATATTGTTACTCTACCTGCAAAAGCTGGGCATGCGCAAGATGGAGGCTTTTATTATTGCACTCGTAGCCATTATAGGGGGTTGTTTCCTACTCGAAATGTTTTTTGCCAAACCTGACT
>JARJHS010000033.1 GCA_029269725.1 Pollutibacter soli
CTGATGTTCAGTCCCGGGAGTAAAGTGTCTGGTGTGCCTCTGATGGGTGATAAGGCGGCTATTTTTGAGCCGGATGTGGCGAAGATGTATGATTTTAAATTGAGTTCTGACGAATATAATGGCGAAGATTGTTATGTGTTTCGTGCGATTCCCAAAAAAGAATATGCTGATGACGTGGTGTACAATGATCTTATCACCTGGTTTCGCAAAAGCGATTATACCATCCTGGCCCGGGATTATTCTCTCTCATACAAGGCGGGATTATATGATTTCGATGTAAATATCAAGGTGCGAACGCAGCAGGTGGGTAAGCGTTTAATACCCGCACGGCTGGAATATGATGGGAACTGGCATGTATTTAGCAAAAAACGTGAGCGGGTGCGGTTTTCAACCGTGATAACCCCGTGAAAAAGAGATAATTTCGCTTCGTGATCTCCCAGAGCTCCATACAGGAAGTATTGAACCGTGCCGATATACTGGATGTTGTCGGACAATTTGTGCGTTTGAAGAAACGTGGAGC
>JARJHS010000034.1 GCA_029269725.1 Pollutibacter soli
CTGGAGCATATTGAAAAAGGCAAGGCAACTATCAGCCTCGAGGTAAAATATGATATGACCAACCCATATGGCAATATTCACGGTGGAATGATGGCACTGGTAATGGACGAAGTGATAGGGTGGAGTGTAGTTAGCTTGGATACCGACAACCATTACACCTCGCTTAATCTGAATGTAGATTTCTTATATGCCATAAAGCAGGGCGACCGCCTGCGAGCCACGGCGGAAGTGATACGTGAGGGCAAAAAGATCATTCACGTGGA
This sequence comes from Pollutibacter soli, assembly GCA_029269725.1. Classification (GTDB taxonomy): domain Bacteria; phylum Bacteroidota; class Bacteroidia; order Chitinophagales; family Chitinophagaceae; genus Pollutibacter; species Pollutibacter soli. Next base: position 264 of record JARJHS010000034.1, read on the forward strand.
GTGCAGGGTGGAGCATACCAATGGTACACTGCTCGGAAAGGCCTCAAGCAATTTGATCGTCACCGGCATGAAGCCTCGGGACGGTGATTCTAAAGTGGCGAATTAATTGCTAGCTTTGCGCACTCATGTTAAATGGTAAGAAAATAGTTGTTGTTCTGCCTGCTTACAGGGCGGCTTTGACGCTGGAGCGTACGTACAACGAAATCCCTTTCGATATAGTAGACGATGTAGTATTGGTTGACGACAAT
>JARJHS010000035.1 GCA_029269725.1 Pollutibacter soli
TTCACAGCCGTATCCCAGGTACAGAAATACGCTGCTCCTTTATAGAACAGCATTGCCTCCGTATTCTGTGCCGGCATATCCATCGAACCCGTTACCTCATAGGTTTGCGGATTGATGGTGTATACCTTATTGGAGAACAGTGTTGAAACGTAGGCCTTGGTATCGCTTACCTGGAGGATGTGACGAGGCTTGGGAACCGATATAGAAGTCACCTGCTTTTTGCTGGCCGCTTCTATTACGACGACCTTATCGGAGTTGTTTATGCAGAGGAACAATTTATCGCCGATGCGCTGCATGCTTTCAAACACATCACCTAACGGTTGACCATTTATGGCTTGGTAAATATCGTTGCTGATCTGTCCGTCGTTAGACTGGTACACACTCAAAGAAGCATTGCCATTGCCAAGGCTGCCTTCGCATACTATGTACACGTTGCCCGCCGTGTCAGTATTGACGGGCAATGCAGGTTCTGCGGGCTTGTCTTTTACGCAGGCGCTGAAGAAGATCAG
>JARJHS010000036.1 GCA_029269725.1 Pollutibacter soli
GCCATCTCCGACATGAGCATCGGTCATGCGATGGAATTCTTCAACAATCTCAAACTCGCAGGTCAGCGGGCGAAGATTGCGGAAAAAATTCTTAAAGAGATCGGCGATCGTTTGAAATTCCTCGTTAACGTCGGCCTGAATTACCTGACGCTTTCCCGCTCGGCAGAAACGCTTTCCGGCGGTGAAGCCCAGCGTATCCGTCTGGCGAGCCAGATTGGTGCGGGCCTGGTTGGCGTTATGTACGTGCTGGACGAGCCATCTATCGGCCTGCACCAGCGCGATAACGAGCGCCTGTTGGGTACGCTTATCCATCTGCGCGATCTCGGTAATACCGTGATTGTGGTGGAGCACGACGAAGACGCGATTCGCGCCGCTGACCATGTGATCGACATTGGCCCGGGCGCAGGTGTTCACGGCGGTGAAGTGGTCGCGGAAGGTCCACTGGAAGCAATTATGGCGGTGCCGGAGTCGTTAACCGGACAGTACATGAGCGGTAAACGCAAGATT
>JARJHS010000037.1 GCA_029269725.1 Pollutibacter soli
ACTTCCATAAATGGGCGTTAAAAAAAAGATGTGCAAATATAACGAAAAACAGGCGGGAAACCGAGGAGAAAGCTATTCACACATGTGGATTTTAACAGGGTTATGGCTTCTTAAGTACTGCCACGGTAAGCCTGCTGACACATACCAGTTTTTCAGCCTCGTCCCTGATCTTGATGTCCCAGACATGCGTTGTGGCTCCGACATGCAAAGGCTCCACGGTTGCAGTTACCATCCCATCCCGTTTGCCGCGTAGGTGGTTGCAGTTGATCTCTATGCCAACTCATATTTGTTTTTCCTTATTGATACACAGCGATGAAGCGACACTTCCAACCGTTTCGGCAAGGGCAGCCGATGCACCACCGTGCAGCAGACCGTACGGCTGCCTTGTAAGGTCGGCAACAGGCATAGTAGCTTTAAGATAATTCTCGCCAACCTCGGTAAACCGTATTTGCAGCACCTCAGCCATTGTATTAGAAGATAATAAATTAAGTTCCTCAACTAA
>JARJHS010000004.1:0-492052 GCA_029269725.1 Pollutibacter soli
AACCTCCTTTTTATACAGCTCAATTGTGTATAAACCTATATCCAAAACTGAAAATAAAAAAAGCTGCCTCATTTTACTTTTGAGACAGCCTCTTTTAGTAAGTAGTGAGTAGTAAGGAGGTTCAGAGTTCAGGGCTAAAAGTTGAAGGTTAGTCAAGGTGATCGGGGACGCTTTAAGGCTGGCAAGGAGAATATGTGTTATGGCCTGGATTAAGAATTTCACTTGCTGTTGAAAGGTTGGTCCATTGAAGTAAGGTGGGCGTGACAGGAAATAAGAAATGATTTTTTCTTTTTTAGATTTCAGAACATCAAATATCAGGTGTTACTTTTTCTTCATTTAATATTAGCATTTGATTTTAATCACGATACCTCAGCATACTTATAATATCATGATTCTGATAGCAGAAATTCCAAACTCAGTTATGAAAGGCTGCTATGAAAATGTACTTCCAGAAAAACAAAATCCTGTCAAACAATATGGTTTATTAAACAGGTTACAATGATTTTCTACTTCAAATTTAATAGGTGAAAACACCCTTCCAGGAATGCTCCGTCGGGCATATTTTACGCGTCTGAATTTAAACTAACAGGTGTTAACTTAATTCGATGATTGGAAGAAAAGATTCGGCGGCTGATTTTTAAAACCGTAAAATCACTATTATTTTTACATCATCAAACGTAAGAATACGGAAAAGCAGAAAAGCAGAAAATACGGTTGATACAAAGCGATCACAAATCAAATAAGATATTAACACGGATGGTTTTAGGATATGCCGGCAGGAGACTGCCGGCTTTTTTACGTTATGGGTATAACGTTCAACGTTAAACGCTAGCGCCCGTCCCCATCAAGCAAATTTCCAAGACCACCTAATAAACTTCCTTCTTCTTTTCGGTTATATGTGCCGTATGCAAGGATGCGACCGGCAAGGCGACTGATCGGAAGTGTTTGAATCCAAACTTTTCCAGGTCCTGTTAATGTGGCGAAGAACAAACCTTCGCCTCCGAAAATGGTATTACGGATGCCTCCTACAAATTGCACATCAAAATTTATCTGCCGGGTGTAGGCTACAAGACATCCCGTATCAATTCGAAGTGTTTCGCCAGGCATTAATTGTTTTTCAAAAACATGTCCGCCTGCATGAACAAAAGCCATTCCATCGCCTTCGAGTTTCTGCATGATAAATCCTTCACCACCAAAAAGACCAGTTCCTAATCTCCTTTGAAAAGAAATGCCCACACTCACACCTTTCGCTGCGCAAAGGAATGCGTCCTTCTGGCAAATGAGCATACCATCCAGTTCCAGCAAATCCATCGGAATAATTTTTCCGGGATATGGTGATGCAAAACTCACCCGCTTTTTACCATAACCAACATTGGTAAAGGCAGTCATGAACAGACTTTCACCAGTAAGTATTCTTTTGCCTGCAGAAAATAATTTTCCGAGGATGCCGGAATCCTGTTGCCTGGAACCATCACCGAAAATGGTTTGCATCTGGATGCCATCATCCATCATCATAAAGCTGCCGGATTCCGCGATTGCTGTTTCAGAGGGATCCAGTTCGATTTCTACATACTGCATCTGTTCGCCAACAATCTTGTAATCGATGTCGTGATTGGTCCTTGAAGAATAGCTCATTTGTAATGATTTTTTGTGAAGGTAGAATCACTTTGACGAATTCAAAACATGAATAGTTGTACAGGAGGGTTAACTACATTTAAAAAATTCAGTACCGTTTTAAATGATCGATTGTTTTCTTATAAAAAAAGGAAGCCAACTGCTTCCGGTATGTTAATTCTGTTTTCCAGTTTAACTCTTTGCAAAAAATATCTGTCCGGGAAATTGATTCTAATTATTCTTCAGGAGGAATGTTGTTATTCATGCAGAAAAAATTCTGCGGATCGAATATCGTTTTAATTTTTTTCAGCTGGTTATAGTTTTCACCATATGCACTTCTCATTCTTTCAGAATCATCACGGTCCAGATGATTAACATAAACACCTTCTGAGAATGGTTCAATTGCTTTCCAGAAATTTCGGGTCCACGCAATATTTTTTTCATCTTCTGTTTTATCTATCCATTGAGTGACAATATCCAGATCCCATCGTTGTTTGCGATTATAAAAAGCGGTCTCTGCCGGATTGATACGTGTTACTTCCCCTTTAAGATAAAACAATAAAACAGGTGTCATCGGATTTGGCCTGGTCTGCAGATGATGTAACTGGATATCGATCAGTTCATCACTAAGTTGAGAAAAGAATCCAGATTTCCAGTAACGACGAATCCCTTTCGGTGCTGCAGCATCGAGTGATTTTTGTAATTGCGTATATGGTATTGGTCCTACCATATCTGCTATAGGAGTAGCGAATGCTCTAATCGGTGCCAGCATTTTTTCAGCTTGTTCCTGCGGACCAAACCAGGCCGTCAATAATGCTGTCACCGGGATGCCATCCGGTGTGCAAATGAAGCCCGCAAACATCACGAGTTCGTCCGGTGTTGCAGGAACAAATTTCCTGTAAAACTTCATCACCTCTTTGGCCATTTCCATGGGATAAAGAAGCATTCCACCTGTAACCATCGGACCAATTTTATGAAGCTTAAACGTGAACTTAGTGACCACTCCAAAATTTCCACCACCTCCCCGTATTGCCCAGAAAAGATCCCGGGAGTTATGTTTATCAGTGTGGACGACTACTCCCTCAGCAGTTACTACTTCAGCGGATAAAAGGTTGTCGCTCGCAGTTCCAAACATACTCATCAACCAGCCAATGCCACCACCAAGAGTGAGACCGGCAATACCAGTTTCGGATACAGTTCCACCAGTAGTAGCAAGTCCAAAATGCTGGGTCGCCTCATCCAGCTCGCTCCAGATGACTCCAGCTTCGGCAGTCACCATTTGTTGTGCAGGATCGACTTTTATTTCTTTCATTAAAGAAAGATCGACCATCACTCCTGCGTCGCAGACGGCGTTGCCTGCTACGTTATGTCCACCACCCCTGACAGACACATTCAAATTATGTTTTCGTGCATATAAAATAGCGTAGACAACATCCTCATTGTTTCGGCACTGAATAATGATCGCAGGTTTTTTATCTATCATCCCATTCCAGACGGCACGGGTAATATCGTAGTGTTCATCTCCGGGTATAAGAACATTCCCGGAAATATTTTTCTTTAAGTCTGATACATCATCATTGAACGTAATGGCATCGGCAATTTTGCCGGAAGATGGTTCGGTGATCATTTTGAAATAGTTAAGACCGTTAACGAGTTGTCTGAAACTTGAAACAGCGGTGCGGCATTTTCGGTGGAGTACGATTACTGACGAAAGGAGGAGCAATGGGACAGTAAGGTGATATGCAGTACTGTATTAAGTTAAGAAATTTTATTGACGGGGCTCGAATTTTTTATCTGTGGGAATTTTCACTTCTTAAACCTTTAACAGACATCCTGGTATGAAAGAAAAAAATCAGGCAGGTAAAACTGCTTTTGGTGCATTTGATTTTCCGTGATGCCCTGCAAAAGTTCATGACAGATGAACGATTTTTTTGCGTAGGGTAGCGATCTTTCAAAATTCATAATACTTTTCTCTAAGATGATTTAACAAAAAACCCCGGCAACTGCCAGGGTTTTTTAGATTTAAACTTCGTTTTAAACAGAAGGTAAATTTTTCTTCTTCGGAAGACCGTTCCAGACCGGTTTTCCCTGCAGGGCTCTCACAATATAAGTAGCACCTGTAAAGATGAAGAAGAATGGACCGAGCAATCCAAAAACAGATATCCATCGTCCACCATAAAATTTACTCATCGGCCGCTTCAATCTTTCTGCAATGAGGTACATACTGGGTACCATGAGCAAAGTCATAAAGAAGGCGAAGATGAGGCCCCATATGATTGTCAATGCCAGCGGTTTCCAGAATACTGCGTTGTCACCACCAAAGAAGATATGTGGTCTCCAATCCGTAAACAATGTAATGAAATTGATATTTAAACCAACAGCCAATGGAATAAGCGCAAGTATTGCTGCGAGTGCGGTTAACAGTACGGGAATGATCCTTGTTTTTCCAGCTTCGATTACAGCCTCCCGGGTACGCATACCGCGACTTCGTAATTCATCAGCAAACTCAATCACCAGTATTCCGTTTTTCACCACTATACCTGCAAGACCGATTATACCGATACCTGTCATCACCACTGAAGCTGTGTCGCGAGTGATCGCATATCCCAGCAATACTCCTATCAAACTAAAGATGATCTCAGAAAGAACGATCACAGTTTTACTTAGAGAATTGAATTGGAGTACAAGAATCAAAAGGATTAATCCAATCGCAATAAACAAGGCTGATTGCAGGAAGCTGAATGTTTCAGCCATCTGTTCCCCTTCACCTGTTTGAGTGATACTCACATCATCCGGCTTCTCTTTGAAATTATCAATCGCAGCTTTAATTTGTTCATTCACGGCAGCAGGAGTATACCCTTGTGAAAGCAACACATTCGAATAGAGCGTGATTACACGTTTCTGATTTTTGCGTTTGATGCTTCCGTAAGTACTTGTCAGATCGATCTTCACGACACTGCTGATAGGTACCTGTTTGATCTGGCCCGTGCTGAAATCGCGGTAGGTGATGCGCATATTCAGCAGATCAGAAAGATTTTTGCGTTGGACCTCATTATTCCTCAGCTGGATCTTGTATTCATCTTCGCCGATTTTCAATTTGGAAATTTCCTTACCGAATAATGCCGTTCTTATTTCCATTCCTACCTGCCCTGTCGATATGCCCTGTGTCAACGCACGCTCTCTATCTACTTGTATACTGATCTCCGGGTTGGTAAGATCCACGTCCATTTTCAGATCCTCAACGCCAGCGACATTTATTTTATCAAGATAGTTTTTAAGTTTCACCGCAGTTGATGTCAGCGTTTCAAAATTATCTCCTGATACTTCAATGTTCACCGGAGGCTGCGTGGGTGGACCATTGCTTTCCTGTGCAACAGAAATCTCTGCGCCGGGAATTCCTTTGATCATCGCACGGATGGAATCGAGATAAGGTTTTGTAGATTTACCTTTTCTTTCTTCAAAGGGAACAAATGAGACCTGTATCCTTCCGAGTTCTGGTCTTGTACTTCTGTCGCCACTGTTAGGATCACTTGCTCCGACAGCAACGTTCGCAATTACTGATTCGACCAACTCATTCTTTTTGTTATTATCCATTTCAAGCACCTGGAACACCTTTGATTCAAGCACTTTCGTGACTGAATCTGTGTACTTCACATCGGTTCCTGCCGGCAATTTCATATATACGAAAATGTTATTCGGATCACCGGATGGGAACAACAGCACAGGAACTTTTCTGACACCAAAAAACCAGAATGAAAAAAACAATAATCCAAAAGTGCTGATCAGCAGCCATACAGGACGACGACCAAATAGTGACCAGCGAAGCAACTTCTCATACCTGTTCATCAATCCCGGCAGGAACTTGTGTTGAAAACCATGTATGGCATCATTCAAGATGAACCTGTTTAGAAGAGAAAGTCCAACGAAAAAGAATAACAGGTTTCCAACAAAACGATATCCCGCTGAATCCTGACCATACCCGATTAAATTTGCGAGTGTAGCGATGCCAATGGTCACCCAGAATAACGGCTTTTTAAAAATTTTAGATTTGGGCTCAGCATTCTCATGATCTGAATGCGACATGAAATCTACGGCAAACACCGGGTTGATAATGTAAGCAACAATCAGCGACGCGGTGAGTGTAAATATCAACATCGTCGGGAGATAGATCATAAATTTCCCGATGATTCCAGGCCAGAATAGTAGTGGAATAAATGGAGCAAGTGTGGTAAGTGTACCTGCGAGCACAGGTACAAATACTTCCCCGGCAGCATACTTTGCCGCATCGACAGAACTGATTGCACCTTTCCCCTGCACAAATATCCGGTGCGTATTTTCAATTACCACAATCGCATCATCTACAACAATACCCAATCCGAATAGCAATGCAAACAATACAATGAAGTTAAGCGTCACATTTGAACCAATAAATACATCTGCGGTTGGTAGAAATATGAAGGCAAGAAACATACTCAATGGTACAGAGAGTGCCACAAAAAATGAATTTGTGACACCCATGAAAAACATCAGTACCAGCATCACAAGAATAAACCCAATTACAATTGAGTTTACCAATTCATTAAATGATGCACCAGCCTTAATACTCAAATCACCTGTGATGGCAACTTTCAGATCTTTCGGGAACACCGACTTTTTCATATCATCAACAACACGGTTGACTTTTGCTGATGTTTCAATCAGATTTTCACCAGTTCTTTTGATGATACTTAGTGTAACAACATTTTTTCCTTCCAGGCGAGCATAGCTTTCTCTTTCTTTTATAGTGTCCCTGATTTCAGCTATCTCACGGAGATATATAGGCGCACCATTGATGTTTTTTACTACTACAGCATTGATATCTGCCGCAGATTTAAACTGACCGTTCACACGTAGCGTTCGCTTCTGTTCACCGACTTCCAGCAAACCACCGGAGATGTCCGCATTTTCTCTCTGCACCGCCTGTTCGATATCAGTGAAACTTATTTTGGCAACTTCCATTTTGTATTTATCGACATTCACCTGGATTTCTCTCTCCGGCGCTCCGATTTCATCAATACGGGAAATTTCCGAAAGCTCTTCCAGTTTGTCTTTCAATTGCTCTGCAAAATCCGCAAGTTTGGCGCCATCATAGTTACCACTTACGTTAACCGCCATCACCGGAATTTCGGAAAGACTGATCTCCTGGATCGTTGGTTCCTGAGTAAGATCGTTTGGGAGATCTTTTTTTGCTTTATCAACAGCGTCGCGCATTTTCTGCAAAGCTTCATCCACTTTCACTGAAGTAGCGAACTCAACAATAATCGCAGAAAAATCCTGCAAAGAAGTACTGGTAATTTTGTTAATCTTAACACCGGTAATTCCTTTCAGTTCTTTTTCAATCGGCCTTGTTACGAGGTTTTCAATATCCTTTGGTGAGTTTCCGATATAAACTGTCTGTACATATACAGTAGGAAGAACTACATCCGGAAATTGTTCTTTGGGTGTAGTAACAAAGAGATTGATACCCCAAAGAGTGATGATGAAAGTGATCAGATATACTGCAGTTTTGCTGCCAACTGCCCAGTTGGTTGCAAAAAAGGTTTTTGCATTTTTGATCAGGTGATGTACCTCACCTGGTTTATCATTGTTTGCCATCAGTTAAGTTTTGAGTTCTTCGAATAAATCCAATCTGTTATATCAATTCGCCGCCAGCTCCAGTACCTGGTTTTCGTAAAGTCCCTGAAATCCTCTTGTGATAATTTTATCTCCTGCTGCAATACCACTTTTAACTTCGATCAGGTCGGAATAAAATTCACCGATGGTAACCGGTTTCTTTTTCGCGACCTTCTTTCCTTTTTCTTCACCAACAACATAGATATACTTTCCGTTTTCATCCGTCTGTACAATTTCTACCGGAATCACCACTGCATTTTTTGCCTGATGATCAAGAATTTTTACTACTGCAACCTGGTTTGGTTTCAATATATTGTCAGCAGGAACTTTAGCTTCAGCAACAAAACTCCTGGAAATGTTGTTGATGGTTTCACTGACCAGGTTGATACTGGTTTTATATTTTTTGTTGAGATCCGGAACTTCTACAATTACCGGCATTCCTTTTTTGATTTTCGCAACATAGTTCTCAGGAACATCAACTACTGCTTTTAATGCTGACGGATTTACTATTGTTATGCCTGCCATGGGAGCACCAGAGAAAAATTCACCGACCCGGATATTTACTGATTCTGCAACACCGGAAACTTCTGCATATACATTTGAAAGATTCAACTGCTCTTTAACAACGGCCATCTGTTTTTCGAGATTCTCCACATTATTTTTCGCAGTTAGGTATTGTACTTCAGTGCCGATGCCTTCGTTCCAAAGATTCTTCTGACGCTCAAAAATTGATTTTGCAAAACTGACCTGAGTTTCCAGTTGTGCAATATTCTGCCGTACTACTGCATCGTCGAGTTTAAGTAACAGTTGTCCTTTCTTTACACGGTCACCAAGTTTAACATAGATTGCTTTAACCTGCCCGCCTTGTCCACGTGGAGACACATTATAAGTATTTTCGGTTGTTATCTTTCCCTGCAGGTCGATGAAGTGCTGGAAGTCCTGGGGTTGAATTTCAGATATGGATACCAGTTTTGCTTTTTCCTCAACTGTGGAGGGATCGAGTTTCGCAATTTCTGCTTCGAGCGCGAGGATTTTTTTATCTAGTTCTTCTTTCTGTTTTTTGAAGGATTCCAGCGAAGCTTTCTTTTCATTGATACCTCCTTTATTTTTATCCGCTGTGCTTGCTCCGCAGGCCATTAGGAAAAATAAGGCAGTAATCAGGGAGATCTTTTTCATTGTGGATGCTTTTATAAAAAATGTCATGTTAGTTTGATTTTAAAGTTTACCAAGTGATCTGTAGTAACCGATCTTGGCAGTTGCGGCATCATATAGTGCCTGGAAAAAATTACTTTGTGCAGTCTGGAAATCTGTATCAGCCTGTAACACCTCGAAGCTGGATCCCAGACCTGATTCATATTTTTTCTTCGTAGTGAAATATACCCGTTCGGCGAGTTGCATATTTCTTTCCTGCATGTCCAGCGTAGAGAGAGAATTTTTGAAAATATTCAACGCAGCTTCTCTTTGCAGGTCGATCACTTTTGCCATATTTTCAAGATTGTTGGCTGTTTTCTCCAGGTTATATTGTGCCTGCCTTATACGATAATGCTTTTGCATTCCGTCGAAAATGGGAACATTGATATTCAAGCCAACATATGAAGATTTAAACCACGGTTCGTCCGGATTGAAAAAGGTTAATTTCTGACGCATTGCATTGGCACTGTAATTCCAGAAAGCAGCAACCGTCGGCAGGTATGACAATTTGTATCTGCGAACATCCATTGTTTGCAATTCTTTTAATGTTGTAAGCATCCTGATCTCGCTTCTGTCTTCATACCGGAAATTGGCCGCATCGAGTACATCACGTTTTACAAAATCAACATTCAAGGTATCTCTCAACATCAAAGTGTCTCGCTGGCCTAACCCTAATGCATATTTCAATGAAGCATAACCGACGTAAATAAAATTGTCAGTCTGGGTATTGCTGGTGCGGAGATTGTTCAGGCTCACAGTTGTTTTATCGATATCCAATTTTTCAGCAAATCCGTTCTGGTATAACTTGTTCTGATCTGATAACAATTTCTCTAGGCGCTGAATGCTCTCCACCAAAAACACTTTTCTTTTTTCTGCGATCAATACGGCATAATAAGAGCGGTAGACATTGCTTTTCACACTATCTTCCATCACCTGGATATTCATGTCCGCAAATTTCAAAGCCGTACTTCTTGCCTGGAGACCAACAAACACATCGGGTTGAAATAGTAACTGCTGAAACGCAAATCCTGCAGAAGCCTGCCAGGGTACACCAAACTGAGCTGGAAAATATTTCATTGGCTCATCCGGTTTTATAATCGGCGAACCCGATCCGTTCTTTACACCTTCATCCTGCAATACTCCATATACCTGTGGTGTAACGAAGTCCGGAAACATCATCACGGGAATATTGAAATAATACTGTGCACTCAGCGTACCATTCAATTGAGGAAGTGCCTGGCCGGTAAGCTCTTTATTTTTTGCGTCCTGGATCTTGCGATCGACCCTGAGGTTTTTTATATCATTTACATTCTGCAATGCAAACTGTACTGCTTCAGTCACGGTGAATTCATACTTCTTCTGCGCTTTCAATTCCAAAAATGAAATGAGCAACAGACCGACTATTAGTGTTATTTTTCTCATACCCATTCGTTTTATTTCTTTGTATGTATTGGTCTTTCCTGTTTATACTTAACAATCAGCTGGTATCCTTTTTCCGTTACCAGGCCAAATAAAAAATTTTCAAGTAACTCCAGTGTTACCTCAACCAGGTTGTACTTCGTAGGGGGATAAACTTCGATATTGAAAGGAATCAGCATGGATTCCAGCCGGAATTTGGCAAGTACCGTTATGTTCAGATCGGGTCGGTAGAGTCCTTCTTCAATGCCCCAACGAATGTTACGGTCGATTGAGGAGAGGAGGAAATTATTCTTGTGCTCGACCCATTTTTTGTAAGCCTCGAAGTGAAATTTCTGAAGATCATACAGTACCATCGGATTCATGTTCCTCAAAAACTCCTGGATCATCGTCATAGTAAGGAAAATTTCATCCACCGCATTTACCGCGCTACTTCCACAGTCCATGCATTTGTCCTGCAGATCTTTGATGTCTTCGTCAACGACCGCCATCACCAGGTCATTCTTGTCGGCAAAATATTGATAGATGGTCTTTTTCGATATCCCCAATTGTGTTGCGATATCATCCATCGAAACTGATCTGATGCCGTACTGCATGAACAAATCCATCGCGCGGGCCTGTATTCTTTCTTTTGTTTCAACCATCGACAAGAAAATTGGACGACAAAACTATGGAAACTTATTATGTAACAAAAGTTTCCATAGAAAAATTTTACCATTCATCCTTTTCTTAAAAAATACCCCTTTCAGACTCAGTGGACCGGGCTAATCGCCTGTTTTTTCTTTAGTTTTTCCTTTATTGCTGCCAGATTCCTCGCCTGAGCCGGAAAGGGGTAAAAAATTCTTTAAATACTCCGCTAAACTAATCTGCCAGACTTCAGCTTAAAAGATTAAAAAGGTAAAATACCAGTGAATAACCGGTCAGAGGTATCGTCTGAACGGTAAACCTGTTGGTTGATAGACGGAGAAGTGGATCAAATTCCTTTAATCGGGGATAATGTTCTTTCTGCCAACAGAATTTTCCCGTGAAATCCGGGTTATAAGCCATCCTTCACCCGCTGTCTTATGACTATTTTTGTCCTGAAACTTCAACCAATGAGATTCAAATTCAAAAACATAATCCCTTATTTTTTCCAGGGTCTGATCATCCTGGCTCCGATATTTATAACGGGGTGGGCAGTTCTTTCTCTTTTCAATTGGATCGACCGGATACTCCCCAACCTGGTACAAATGCTCTTTCCCAGTTTTATCAAACTCGATCAGTATGGATATCCCCAAAGGATACCAGGCCTGGGGTTTCTGATGGTAATCGTTGTCGTTTTGCTGGTGGGTTATATTTCTTCTTCATTTGTTGTGGGAAAGCTGGTGGATCTGTTTGATCACCTGTTGGAAAAAACACCAGGTATAAGGATCATCTATACGACTGTAAAAGATTTCTTTGAAGCTTTTGCAGGAAACAAACGGAAGTTTGACAGGGCCGTTCTTGTCAGTATTATTTCAGATGATGTGTACCAGGTCGGATTTATTACGCACGAGGCTCTTTCCGAATTCGGACTTCATGAGCATGTGGCGGTTTATATTCCTCAGTCATATGCGTTTGCGGGGCATCTCTATTTTGTAAAAAAGGACAGGGTAAAAATATTAACGGATATCGGAGCGGCAGACGCGATGAAGTTCGCCATTTCAGGAGGAGTAGCAGAAATTGATGACGATCACGCTACACTCTCAGCTCCAAGGAAAACAAAGACTGAGTGAGATTTGGGATTTCTTTTGTACTGGCATTATTGATTTGCCAGTCCTGTTATTGCTGGGGGTTTTTCGGACACAGAAAGATCAACAATTATGCGGTGTTTATGCTGCCGCCGCAAATGATTATTTTCTACAAGAAGAATATTGATTTTCTTATTGAGCATGCTGTCGACCCTGACAAGCGCCGATACCTGGTAGCAGCCGAGGGCCCGCGGCACTACATCGATCTTGATCAGTATGGTGAATACCCTTATAAAAACCTGCCACGAAACTGGGATTCAGCAGTGCAGGTTTTTAGTGCAGACAGTTTGCAGAAACACGGCGTTGTGCCATGGTGGATATTAAGAATGAAATGGAGATTGACTAAGGCTTTTAAAGAGAAAAACCGTACTGCAATCCTGAAAATATCCGCAGATATCGGGCATTATATTGCTGATGCCCATGTACCCCTTCATGCCAGCAGTAACCATAATGGCCAGTACACCAATCAAACAGGTATCCATGGATTCTGGGAGAGCCGGGTACCGGAATTGTTTGCTACAAAGGAGTATGATTTTGTAATCGGCAAAGCGGTATACCTTGCCCATCCGGAAAAATTCATCTGGGAGCGGGTACTTGAAAGTGCTGCTGCGGCTGATACCGTTCTCAAAACAGAAAGTTCTCTCAATGCGGAATTTCCTGTTTTTGGCAAATATGCCTATGAGGAAAGAAACGGATTACTGGTCAGGCAGTATTCTACCAGCTATTCTGCCCAATATCAGCAAAGATTACAAGGGATGGTTGAAAGAAGGATGAGGCAATCCATTTTTGCCGTTGCGAGTTTCTGGTATACCGCCTGGGTCGATGCTGGCCAACCGGATCTGTCAAAAATCAGCGACGAAGAATTTTCAATATCCGAACTGATTGAATGGGAAGAGTTGAACAGGCAGTGGCAAAACGGCCCTAAGTCCGAACGCACTTGCTCAAATTGACTAACTTTGCGCCTCCGGAATTGAAGATCTTTTGAAATTTATTTTATGAATACTACAGAACAGATGATCAGGAAACACAATTTTAATTCAGGTCCAAGTGTATTGCCCAAAGAAGTTTTTGAGGAAGCATCTGCATCAATACTGAATTTTAATAATACTGGTCTGTCGATTCTGGAAATCGGTCATCGTACACCGTTATTTGAAAATGTCCTCGAAGAAGCCGTATCACTGGTGAAAGAGCTGATGCATCTGGACAGTGATAAAGAGGTGTTGTTTTTGCATGGTGGTGCAACAACGCAGTTTTTCCAGGTTCCGATGAATCTGCTGGATGAGCAGGCGAAAGCTGCTTATCTTGACTGTGGAACCTGGGGCACCAAAGCGATTAAGGAAGCGAAACTTTTTGGAAATGTGGAAATGGTGGCGAGTTCAAAAGATAAAAACTACACCTACATTCCGAAGGGATATACCATTCCTGAGGATGCTGTTTATTTTCATTACACTTCAAACAATACAATAGAAGGAACACAGATGCACGCCATTCCGGAAACAAAAGTTCCGTTGGTTGCAGATATGAGTAGTGATATTCTCAGCTACAATATGGATTTTAATCGCTTCGCCCTGATATATGCAGGCGCGCAAAAAAATATTGGAGCTGCTGGTGTAAACCTGGTGATTCTTGAAAAAGATATGCTTGGAAAGGTGAACAGGAAATTGCCGGGAATGATGGATTACCGTCAGCATATTGAGCATCATTCCATGTTGAATACGCCACCTGTTTTTGCAATATATGTTTGTCTGCTTACACTGCGTTGGCTGAAAAAAAGAGGTGGCATTTCTGCAATTGAAAAAGTGAATGATCGGAAAGCAAAATTGCTGTACGACACGTTAGATAGCTTACCGGTATTCAAACCAACAGTGGCGAGAGAAGACCGTAGCAAAATGAATGTTGTATTTATAATGCAAAACCCTGAGCTTGAAAAACCATTTCTTGATTTATGTAAGCAGGAGGGAATGGTAGGGGTGAAGGGACATCGCAGCGTGGGTGGTTTACGGGTATCGTTGTATAACGCACTTGAAATGGAAAGCGTAGAAGCGCTCGTAAGTCTGATGAAACATTTTGCGCAAAAGCATGGTTAGTTTCCGGCTTTCAAACAATTCAATTTTCAACTTAAAATAAAACTTACTGCATGTCATTGATTGCTCCGTTCAGGGCATTGAGGCCGGTGCCGGCTTTAGCTTCCCAGGTTGCTTCACGTCCGTATGATGTACTTAATAGTGAAGAGGCGAGACAGGAAGCAGCCGGAAATCCGAATAGTTTTCTTCATGTTACAAAATCTGAAATTGATCTTCCGGGTGATGTACATGTCTATTCCAAACTGGTGTACGAGAAAGCCGCAGAAAATTTAAAACAGCTGGAAAAAGATGGAGTGCTGGTGAGAGATGATAAGCCTCATTATTATATCTACAGATTGATCATGGATGGCCGCAGCCAGACAGGTCTTGTTTGTGTTTCTTCTGTTGATGATTATAATAAAGACCTGATCAAAAAACATGAGTTCACGCGTCCTGAAAAAGAACAGGACAGGATCGATCACATGAAAACGATCAAGGCACAGACAGGAAATGTATTTCTCGCATATAACAATGTTGCTGAACTGGATAAACTGATCAACGACTGGAAAGCTGCGAAAGAACCTGTGTATGATTTTGTGGCCGATGATGGAATCTCACATACGATCTGGGTGGTAGATGATCAAGAGACAGTCGAAAAAATCACAAACCTTTTTGGTACAAAAGTTCCTGTAACTTATATCGCTGATGGACATCATCGTGCAGCCAGTGCATCAAAAGTCTTTTCAAAGGATCTGGAAGGAAGCGATTTTTTTCTGACAACTGTTTTTCCAGCAAGTGAACTTAAAATCCTCGACTATAATCGTGTCGTTCGTGACCTGAACGGATTAACTGCAGAAACATTTTTAGAATCGCTGAAAAAGGATTTTGATGTCAGCAGTTCCATAGAACCTGTTAAACCTGCAGAGCTTCACGAATTTGGTCTGTATCTTGAAGGCAAATGGTATCGATTGAAAGCGAGACCAGGAACATTTGCCACTGATCCCGTAGGCGTCCTTGATGTAAGCATTTTATCTGCCAATGTACTGGATAAACTGCTGGGAATAAAAGATCAGCGTACAGATAAGAGAATTGATTTTGTCGGTGGTATCAGGGGTTTAGGTGAACTGGAAAAGCGTGTGAATTCCGGTGAGATGAAACTGGCTTTCAGCTTTTATCCTGTGAGTATTGAACAATTGTTTGCGATTGCCGATAGTGGAAATGTAATGCCACCCAAGAGTACCTGGTTTGAACCAAAGCTCAGGGATGGTTTGCTGACTAACCTTATCGGATAAAAGGTCATATATGCGTCGATTTTTTTTAATTTTTTATTTGATTGTTGTTTCATCGCAGGCCGAAGCACAAACCAGTGAACAGGTAAGTGAAGCTGCATTGAAATTTCTGCAGAAAGGTGATTATTCAAATGCGGTCATGGTGCTGAATCGGGGTCTGCAGAAATCACCAGATGATCTTATATTGAACCGCGACCTTGCGTACACCTATTATCTTCAGAGAGATTATGCAAACGCGTTAAAATATATAAGTCCTTTGCTGGATCGGGAGGATGCTGATGTGAAAACGTATCAGATCGGAGGAAATATCTATAAGGCATTAGAAGAAGTAAAAGCCTGCGATAAGATGTATGTGAAAGCGCTGAAAAAATATCCGACCAGCGGCGCATTGTACAGTGAGTACGGAGAATTGTTGTGGGCAAGAAAAGAAGGTGCAAATGCTATTGCCAACTGGGAAAAAGGTATCAGCACAGACCCTACCTGGCCATCCAATTATTATCACGCTGCGAAATATTATTATGCGCGCGCTGATAAAGTCTGGAGTCTTATTTATGGCGAGATTTTCATTAATATGGAGAGTTATTCTGAGCGCAGCGGTGAAACGAAACTACTTTTACTTGAATCCTATAAAAAATTTTATACCACAGCTGATGTGTTTAAAGATTATGAAGCTGCTAAGAAATCCGGTTTCGAAAATGCTGTGATTTCGACACTGAAAAAATATGATTCAGAAGCCGCTGGCGGAATTACTCCATCTTCTTTAACTGCAATTCGCACCAGGTTTGTTACTGACTGGTTCCAGACTTACGGTAAACAATACCCGCTGCGTTTGTTTGATCAATGGCAATATCTCGTCAGAGAAGGAATGTTTGATGCCTATAATCAATGGATATTCGGCCCTGCGGCAAACCTGCCGGAATACCAGCTTTGGGTAAAGGCCAACGATAAAGCTGTTGCTGATTTCACTTATTACCAGCGCAACAGGGTTTTTAAGATGCCGGCAGGTCAGTACTACGGAAATCAGAAGTAAGGAGTAATACACGTGACAGGTCTGGGAAGTTTACCCAGAACATAAGCGTTATTAAAGACCTGTCAGGTTTGATCTTTTTTAACTATAAATTCTGTCAATCGCGTCATGGTATTTTTCCATGATCACTTTTCTTTTCAATGACAGCTTTGGTGTGAGTTCTCCGCTATCTATATTCCACTCGCGATCCAGCAGTTCGAATTTTTTGATTTGTTCCACATGATTGAACTGCTGATTGTACTCTTCAACAATGTTTTTATAAAGCTCGATAATCCGGGGATTACGGATCAACTCATTTAGACTAGCCGGTTGAATCCCATTTCTCTCGCACCAGGATTTTAGGTGACTGTATGACGGCACAATCAAAGCGCCGGCAAATTTTTTATCTGCTCCCACCACCATCATCTGTTCAATGAATGGTGATTCCTTCATTTTATTTTCGATTGGCTGCGGCGCAACATATTTACCTCCGCTGGTTTTGAAGATTTCTTTTTTACGATCAGTAATTTTCAAAAAACGATTATCCTGCCAAACACCAATATCGCCTGAGTGAAACCATCCATCTTTATCGATACAATCATCAGTAAGATCCTTTCTCTTGTAATATCCCATCATTACATTGTCACCACGACAACAGATCTCTCCATCTTCGGCCAGTTTCACTTCAACATTTTTAATCAGCGGACCCACTGTTCCGAATTTTCTGTCGGGTTCGTTGTACCTGTTCACAGAGATCACCGGTGAGGTTTCGGTAAGTCCATAACCTTCCATGATTACAATTTTCGCAGCAGTGAAAATGCGCAAAAGTTTTACCTGGCATGCAGCGGCTCCGGTAACAATTGCTCTCACATTCCCACCCAAACCTTCCCGCCACTTACTGAATATCAGTTTGTTGGCCATGCCTAATCTGAAATTGTACCATGCGCCCATGTTTTTGTTGATCTCAAATTTTGAAGCAACGTCAACTGCCCAGAAGAATAATTTTTTCTTCATGCCTGTCAGCTCTTGTCCTTTCCCAATGATACGCTCGTAAACTTTTTCAAGTAGTCGCGGAACCGTAGTAAATACTGCAGGCTTAACTTCCCTCAGATTGTCACCTATTTTATCCAGGCTCTCTGCATAATAAATGGAACAGCCTGTAAACAGATATATATAGGTTACCATTCTTTCAAAAATGTGATTGAGTGGAAGAAAGCTCAAGGCTTTTTCATTCTTTATTCCGATAGCTTCGAAACATTCAAAACAATTGAGAACGTTGCTGAGAATATTTTTATGACTCAGCATAACCCCCTTTGGAAAACCGGTGGTGCCGGATGTATATAAAATCGTGCAAAGATCTTCGTATCCGATTTTATCACGAATTGAATGTAAAGTCGAATAATCTTCATCACGGCCTTTATTCAGAATGTCCGACCAATTCAACGCTCCTGCAACTGTGTTAAAACTATAAATTGCTTTTACTGAAGGAGTTTTCGAACGAACGGATTGCACTTTTTCAAACAATGCATCGTCACTGACAAATACCAGTTTTACAGCTGCATCATTCAATACAAATTCAAGCTCATTGGGATTGATAGTAGGATAAATGGGAGTAAGAACCGCGCCGCATTGCTGAACAGCAAGATCCAATATCATCCATTCAGGTCGGTTATTGCTAAGGATTGCTATTTTATCCCTCCCTTCAATACTCATATCACCAGGGCCGATGCCAAGATGAAGCAATCCTGCACTCAACTTATTTACTGTATCCTCTACTTCTTTCGTAGAATACTTCCTCCAGATACCATCTGGTGTTTTCGCTGCGAACATATCTTCCCTGGGAAAATTTTCGAGCTGATAAGGGATACAATCAAACAGACGCCTGGGAACCATACGCAATCGTTAGGGAATGAAATGATCAAAGAAAATTACTCAAAATATTGGTAAAAAAAAACCCAATAAAGAGGCTTCTGAAGTCTTAATCCGATACTAATCCGGAATTGCATTATCATCAATTTTTCAAGCCACACAAGGATTGCAGCGATTTCCATCTTTCAAAAAGCCGTAACTTCCGCCCTTTTCATACCCGGAATACATATTATAATAAGACACATGAGAAAATTTCCATTGTTCGTAGTCGTGGCCCTGCAATTTTTAGCTATAGCAGCAACAGCACAGAAGCGGGAGTTATCAGAAGATCAGTTACTGAAAGGTGCAAGAACCAATATCACTCAGCCACTTCCTCAATCCCTTGGCTGGATCGACGATACTCATTTATTGATCAGTAAGAAATCGCATCCGGATTCAGCATCAAAAATTGTGGTGCTGGATTGTAAAACCGGAAAAGAGTCACCGGGCAATGCTGACATGATCAAAAAACCTGCTGCTCCTTTAAAAGTAGTAAGTGCTAAGTATGATGATATCTATTTAAAAGATGGGGACAAAGAAGAGTTAAGATTGACTTCAACAAAAGAAAAGGAAGCTAATCCTACACTTTCGCCTGATAATAATTATATCGCATTCACGCGTGACAATGACTTATATACGATCAATCTGAATACGAAAAAGGAAACCCGTTTAACCCACGACGGTAGTGATGTAATTCTGAATGGTTACGCCAGCTGGATCTATTTTGAAGAAATACTCGGCAGAGCAACCAGGTATAAATCCTTCTGGTGGAGTCCTGATAGTAAGAAGATAGCGTTTATGCGAATGGATCAGAGCGCGGTTCCGGTGTTTCCTTTATATGCAGAGACTTCGCAGCATGGCCATCTTGAAAACACAAGGTATCCGAAACCTGGCGATCCAAATCCGGAAGTAAAAATTGGATTTGCAAATGCTGATGGAGGTAATATCGTCTGGAGTGACTTTAATGAAAAGGATGATCAGTATTTTGGGATGCCTGTTTGGAAAAGTGATGCGACATCTCTTTTTGTTCAGTGGATGAATCGTGGTCAGGACAACCTCAAAATTTATGCTGTAGATCCTGCGAGTGGTGTCAAAAAGGAGGTGTATGATGAAAAGCAAAAAACCTGGGTTGACCTGGATGAGTCAAGCAGAATTAATTTTCTGACAAAATCATCGTCGTTCATTCTTAAAAGCGACAGAGAAGGTTGGGACAACCTGTATTTGTATTCAAACGATGGCACGCTCAAAAATAAAATTACCAGCGGCAGATTGTGGGAGACAAATGTATTGAAGGTGGATGAAGTCAAAAAGGTAATTTATTTTACAGCAAGACTTGAGAACTCCGCCCGCACTGATTTTTATAAAGTTAATTTCGATGGCAAAGGGCAAACGCGCCTGAGTTTTGGAGATTTTACTCACAGGATCAGTCTTTCTCCTGGAGGAAGTTATTTCACAACTGTTTATTCCAATGTATCTACTCCTGACCGTTATGCACTGCTTGATACAAAGGGTAAGCTGATAAAAGAACTCGGCGATAGTAAAGGTTCAGCTTATACAATGTACGATCTTGCAAAAACAGAAATCGTTCGGGTAAAATCTGCTGATGGACTTTTTGAATTACCAGTAAGAATTATCTGGCCGTCAAACTATAATCCAGCTATTAAATATCCTGTAATGATTAATATTTACGGTGGTCCGAATGCAGGCACTGTAAGAGATGGCTGGCAGTTTAACCCCCAACAACAATGGTACGCAAAAGAAGGGCTGATACAGGTGACAATGGATCATCGGGCAAGCGGACATTTCGGTAAAGAAGGAATCAACTATATGCATCGCAATCTTGGCTATTGGGAAATGACCGACTGGATCGAGATTGTCAAATGGCTCAGAACAAAAGGAGCAGATTCAACACGCGTTGGTATTGGTGGTTTCAGTTATGGTGGCTACGCGACCTGTTATGCACTTACTTATGGTGCAGGCTATTTCACACATGGACTTGCCGGCGGAAGCGTTGTTGACTGGAGTTTGTATGATACACATTACACTGAAAGATTCATGGATACTCCAAAAGAGAATCCGGAAGGATACAAGAGTTCATCTGTACTTACCCATACATCTAAATACCAGGGATTGATCAGGATCTATCATGGTACTATGGATGACAATGTGCATATGCAGAACAGTCTTCAGCTCATTAAAAAATTGCAGGACGAGAAAAAGCATTTCGAGTTCATGCTTTATCCCGGTGGTCGTCATGGCTGGGGCGGAAATCAGCAGTCACATTCTTCCAATGAGAATAATCTTTTCATTTACGAGAATTTGTTGAAAAAGGAAATGCCGGTGAAGATGATGAGGTAGACGCTGAACGTTGAACGTAGAACGTATGCTTTCGCTATTGGAAAAGCAAAAGTGAACGCAAAAAATATTTTAGAAGAAAGAATCCTATTAAGCTGATCATTAGAAGTTCAGCTCAATAGGATCTCTTTTTTGAGTTAACTTCAGGCAAGTGAAGCAGGTTTTGTGCACCTTTGTGCACTTACGTTTAACGTTCAACGTTATACGTTCAACCTTCTTAGTCACGATAGTTTAACGCCGGGGCCCGGTCCCCGAGAAGTGCCTTATACTGATAGTTTCCTTTTGCTTCCAGGAATTCTTTTTTTGCCTTCGCAATTAATGCAGGATTGGTGAGCAAATCAATTGCTGTTGCAGTCAAAGTTTTTGCTGCTACCATCATTCCTTTAATGCCGATATCTGTTCCACCGGAAGCAACCGCCTGCCAGCTGTGTGCAGAGGTTCCGGGTACCCAGGTGGCGGTATTAAAACCTGCTGTTGGTACATTGTAGCTTACGTCTCCCACATCTGTTGAACCCGGACTTGAATTCTGTTCCGCTGTAACTGATTTTATTAAACGTGCTTCTTCGACCTTTGGGGAAGGATATCCGAAACTCTCTCTTATTTTTTCTCCAAAGGCTTTTTCTTCATCAGTATAATCCACTCCACCAATTTTTTGAAGATTATTGTTTACCTCCGCGGTAAGCGTTTTGTTCAGCAGCAGGTCATGTGTTCCGCCGATGATTTCATATTTCATTGTGGTACCGGTTCCGGTTGCTGCACCTTCCGCTGCTTTTTCTATTCTATCAAATAAGCGAACCACTTCCTCTTTATCAGGATGCCTCACATAGTAATAGACTTCGGCATAGTCAGGAACAATGTTTGGTGCTTTGCCTCCATTGGTGATTACATAATGCATGCGTGCAGAAGAGGGAATATGTTCGCGCATCATATTGGTCATGTAGTTCATTGCTTCGACTGCATCAAGAGCTGATCTGCCTTTTTCCGGAGAAGCGGAAGCATGTGCTGAAACACCATAGAATCGAAACTTTGCAGATTTATTTGCAAGGGCACCATCACTATCTGCCCTGTTTTCACTTGCCGGATGCCAGTGAAGCGCAATGTCGACATCTTTAAACAAACCATCCCTAACCATGTACACTTTTCCTGAGCCACCTTCTTCTGCAGGGCATCCGAATATTTTGATCGTGCCTTTAATTCCATTTTTAATCATCAGCTTTTTTAATTCGATACCAGCAGCCACCGATGCTGTACCAAATAAATGATGACCACAACCATGACCGGAATTTCTTCCATCAGCAGGTTTTTTCTCGGGTACGGCTTGCTGTGAGAGCCCGGGAAGCGCATCATATTCTGCAAGAATCCCAATCACAGGACTGCCCTGTCCGTACGTTGCAACAAAAGCAGTCGGAATGCCGGCAACACCTGGTTCTACATTGAATCCCTGTGCCTTCAATTCTTCCTGTAAGAGGGAAGAGCTCTTAACTTCTTTGTATCCTAATTCCGAATAATCCCAGATTTGCAATGCGATCTTTTTGTAATGATCTTTTTCTGCGTTGAGATCATTGAAAGCCTGTGCTTTTAAAGAAGCAACATTAATTTTTACCTGTGCATAAATATTTACTGTAGAGAAACTACAAATTAAAAGAAGACAGAGCCTGAACGATTTCATTTAATTCAGATTTTAAAAATATAAATGCATTATGACAGGCAATAAAAAATGAGACTATAAAAAGAGGTCTGTATACAATTGCGAACCAGGTATTACTGAATATGCACTAAGATCAGTGATGCCCTGTTCTGCAAGCACATTTTCATCGATAAATGAGTTTCCCGTGCATTCAGCAGCGGGTTTTTTTAAAATGAAGAAAGCCGCATCCGCCATAATCTCTGGCTTTCTGCTCATTTTCATCAACATTTCACCACCGGGCAAATTTTGGATAGCTGCAGTTGCAATAATGGTACGTGGCCATAAAGTGTTGGCCGCAACTCCATATTTCTTTAACTCACCAGCAAGTCCAATAGCAATCATTGACATATTATACTTACTCATCGTGTAAGCGGAATGGTTAGTAAACCATTTGTGATCCAGATTGATTGGTGGAGAGAAATTTAAAATATGTGGATTTGAAGCTTTTTTCAAAAATGGTATACAAGCTCTGCTCACAAAATAAGTTCCACGTACATTGATATCAAACATCAGATCAAATCGTTTTGGTTCTGTTGCTTCGACGTTGGTTAAATTAATTGCTGAAGCATTGTTGATAAGTATATCAATCCCGCCGAATACTTCAACAGCCTTATCAACAGCTTCCTGTACCTGATCTTCAAAACGAATATCACAACCAATGGCGAGTGCCTGCCCGCCAGCATCTTTTACTTCTTTTGCAACTGAAAAAACAGAACCTCCCAGTTTCGGATGTTCCTCAGTTGATTTTGCAACAATCACCACATTTGCACCTTCCCTGGCCAGTGTCAACGCAACCGTACGACCAATTCCGCGACTGGCGCCGGTTATAAAAGCCGTTTTTCCTTTGAAAATCATATTCGTATTTGATTGGATTAATTCCGCAAATTCAAGTTAACCAAATATTTTAAATGCTCTCTTCGGATAACGAAATAGCTAAAATGTTTTTCGTCGTAGAATTATCGTTCCATTTTTTCCCTTATCCGAATCGATTGTCACTTCATAGCGTTGGCCATTATCAGTGAATATCAGCAAAGCTGTATTTGGTGGAATACTTCCCATGTTTTCAGCAAACATGATGATCTCATTATCAATTCCCGGTTTTAATCTGATAGAAACTGCCAGCGGATTTGCTGTCAGACGTTGCTTACTTATGATGGGTTCTTTATTCAGGAAAACGCTGATGGTATCATCATCAACAATCCCATTATCATAAAACACCAGCTTCAATGAATCGGAGAAAATCTCCAGGCTTTTCTGCACCTCGATTTTCCTGTTTTGAAAACTTCCGACAGGTGATGTTTGTGCAACGGAAACAGACGGATCCGGTAGTGCAGCTTCGGTTTTCTCAATGATGAATACTCCAGGAAAACACGTGAAGTTTCCGTCATAATATCTTCCATTACCATAGGAACGGTTTCCTATATTCACCCATTTACCTTCAACGACTGTTTTATTACCGGCGACATTTAATTTTCCTGCATATCTTTTTATGCAAAGGCGTTCAGTTCCATAGCTCACATTTTCATCAACAACCGAAGCATCGCTTAAATAAAGAGAATCTCCCGAAATACTGCCATCTACTTTAAATAAATAATATTTTCCGGTAGGTAATACACCTTTAATCGTTCCGGAGAGTGTATTTGCAGTTTGCGTGAGCTCCATTGAGATGGTATAGGACTGGCTTTTATGATCCTGGTAGAGATATCCCGTCCAACTGCCCGCAACATTTTTGCTCTGACAAAAAATTGAAAGCGGAAGAGTGAGCAAAAAAAGTATGCGTAGGAATTTCTGCATCCACTAAAAATAATATTAAATGCCCGACAGTTGTTTCTGAATATGAACGAATCCTGCCGCCGGTCCAGTTTTTAACTGAAGGCTGTACTCCATCAGGCCAGGTCGAGAAATGGTTTATTCTGAAGTATATCTTCAATTTTCTTAAGTACTTCTTCTGTTAAAAGCTTTTCTGTGGCCAACGCTTTGAGATTTTCATCGAGCTGTTCTTTTTTAGTAGCGCCGAGGATAGCTGTAGTAACGTTCGGGTTGTGTATTGTCCATGCAATTGCAAGTGATGCCAACGATACATTTAATTCTTTAGCCAGCGATTGTAATTTTTTCAGTTTGCTGATCTTATCTTCTTTCAGCCAACGTTCTTTCAACCAGTCAAATCCCTTAATTGCAAGACGTGAACCTTCCGGTATCCCATCGAGATATTTACCTGTAAGAAAGCCTGCCGCCAGCGGACTCCAGATGGTCGTTCCCAGCCCGACATTTTTAAAAACAGGCAGGTAGTCCAATTCCATCTTGTGTCTTTCAAACATATTGTATTGTGGCTGTTCCATCGCGGGACCCATCAGGTGGTATTGCTGTGCTACCCGGTGAGCCTCCATAATTTCCGCACCGCTCCACTGGCTGGTGCCCCAGTATAGAATTTTGCCCTGCTGAACCAGGTTATGCATCGTCCAAACTACTTCTTCGATAGGAACTGATTCATCAGGACGATGACAAAAGAAAAGATCCAGATATTCAGATTGCAAACGATTCAATGCTTCGTGACAGGCTTCAAACAGATGCTTTCTACTCAAGCCGGTCTGGTTAGGTTTATTGGCATTTCCACGCCAACCGAAAAAGGCTTTTGAAGAAAGCACGTAGGAACTGCGATCCCAGTTTTTTTTCTTCAACACACGACCCATCATCTTTTCACTTTCTCCTAACGCATATACCTCTGCGTTATCGAAAAAGTTTATTCCCTGTTCGTACGCAATACCCATCAGTTCATCAGCAGTATTGTCTTCGATCTGTTTATGAAAAGTAACCCAGCTTCCGAAGGAGAGCACGCTCAGTTGGAGGCCTGTTTTTCCCATATTACGGTATTGCATCGCGAAAAGTTTGGAGTTAAGTGTTTAAAGTTAAAAGAAAAGTTTTTAGAAAGTTGTGCATGGTGAGTTGTCGGTTGTGAGTTGTCAGAACTGTTGCGGTGCGTCTGTTAAACATCAGGCATCTGGACTCCTCACTGTTTCAGTTTTCAGTTTCTCTTAAAGACGGGAGGCAGGAGATCGGATGGAGGAGATTTAGTGGTTGGTGGGAAGTATCAGGTTATGTTACAGTTCTTCCTGTATTCCGTTTTCTCTTTTTGTTGTGAGTTGTCAGAACTGTTGCAGGCAGTATTTCCAGTTTTCTGTTTTCTGTTTCTGTTCTCACCCGGGAAAATCCTGAGAAGACATCCTTATGATGCTGTTGGTGATCTTATACATTTCAAAAGTTTTGAAATCCTGGGGTGCACTCAAACCTACTCCGATGAGGATCATATCCGGCCGGTGAATACGTACTGGTTTATCAGTGTAAAATTTCTGACCGCCCTGGTCCCACCACAATTCCTGGCAATGGAGTGTATCACCTTTTGTGTTAAATACAGTTACACTATCTTTTAAAAATACCTTATTCTGCGTTTCAAAATAGCGAGCGAAGTGAGCATCAAGCTGGCTTTCGATAGCCAATGAATCGTCAAAGAAATCGACATGTAATGTATTTGGAAGTTCGACTCTTGGTAATGTATCCTGGTAACGGTACATCAACGGGGCAGTAAGTTTCCCCTTCATTTTTCCGCCCTGGCTTAAATAGCTTTCAATATTTTTTGCTTCGTCAACGCCTGTTTTTTTGCTCAGAATTTTATCAACTTCTGTTTTGTCGTTCACACATGAACCGAAAAAGGTGAGTAAGAGGAATAATGATAGTAAAGTCCTGATAAACTTATATGTGGAGGACCTGGAGGTCATTAATCATATTTACGTTTATTAAACCAGATATCACTCAGGTTAAATCCAATGGTAATACGCATGAGGTTTTCGCGTAGCGGCTGGTCCTTATTTCCACGTACACCGTATTCAAAAGCGGTTTGGATCGTGGTATACTGATTATTGTAGTAGTTTCTTTTGAGGGGAAATCCGGCACCAAATGAAAACATGTACTGATCGAATTGCGTTCCGACATCCACATAACTTGGTCCGTAAGAAAATCCGACGCGATAGGCCACTCTGGACCAGTAACTTTTGCTAAGAAGGTCGGGAGTGAGCTGAGCACCAATGCGGAGTGTCCAGGAATTTTTCAATTTATCTTCCTGTCCATAGTAACGATAGTCAGACCATTTCATGGTATTGTATTCAACACCAATCTGCCAGTTGTCTTCTTTTTCGAGGATGATACCTCCGCCATATGACGCCGGGTATATTATTTCCCCCTTTACATCACTCGCGCGGTAAATACTATCAATGACCACCGGTCCGTTCACTCCGTTTTCATACGTCTGCCTGGTAATATCTCTTGTCGCATTCAGCTTATGTTGAAGACTGCCGTTGAGGCCCAGGCGAACGAACATACTTTTACCCACCGGGATTGTCCATTGAAGACCCGCAGTTGCAAATAATCCTCCGAACCTGGTGGTGTCAGAAGAGTTTGTTTTTTTATAGGGAATTGTATCATTTATAAACTGAACTCTCGTGGTGTACTCTTTATTTCCGAACAGGTAACCGGCGTTAAGCCCAACAGTGAAGTTTTTCCATCCAAAACCTGTACCCAGGTAAGCCTGGTAAGAACCACCGTTTCCCACATAATTATAAAACACGCTATCGATCCCCTGCAAGCGGGTCCGTGTGCCCAGATTATAGTTGATCCTGGACATTGGACGAAGACCGATATTCATTCCCCAATGTCCTTTTTTAGTCAGTGGCACACCGATTTGAACATAGGAAGGAATAAGGTATTGAGATTTAAATTTTTGTGGTGGCTCAGATGTACGAAGTGTACGTGAAGTATAATCAAGACCGATATCCAGTGTCACTACCTTTAAAGAAGCGTACGATGCCGGATTTATAAAGTTTACCGACTGAAGATCGCGATAAGGACTCGCTAAGCCTCCCATGCCCCGCGCAACGATGTTGTAGGATGGCAATACGTCACCCAAACCGTACCGGGAATAGGGAGAATTCTCCTGTGCCTGTACATTTTTAGTCAATATAATTGAAAAAACTAAAGCAGAAAGTATTGTACTACAAGTGGTTATTCGTCTCACTGATCGCATACAGGCCTTTAAATAAAAAATCAGGGTCTGCAAATATCTTATTTTTAAGGTGACGGGCAAAAAAGGCTCCATCACCCCCGGTTAACACCACGTTAAAGTTCCCATATCTCTCCTTGTAACTATCTATCATTCCGTCTATTTCCTTAGCCATTCCAAGAATCACGCCGCTCAATATGTTTGTGCGGGTATCATATCCGACGAGTGGAAAGTTCCAGTCTTTTTTAACCAATGGTAATAAGGCCGTGTATTCATGCAATGACCGGAAACGCATTTCAGTGCCGGGTGAAATTCCGCCACCAAGGAACTGATCATATTGATTTATGAAATTGTAAGTGATGGCAGTACCCAGTCCGACGATCAGGTTATTTTTCTTAGGATAGTAATGAACAGCTGCTGCGCCAAGCGCAAGTCTGTCCGCACCGACAGTCTCGGGTTTCCCAACAGGTACCGTAAATGGCAACTTTGTCAGATGGGAAAGTTTGTGAAACTGTGTCGTTGACATCAGTATCGATTCCAGCTCATCTTCATGTTTGATGACTGACGAAAGAATTGATTTTTCAGGTTTATATTTTTCAAGGACAAGCCTGATTGCTTCTATTGGGTCGTTTTCCAGCACCACCACTTCCTGTAATGTATCACCTTCAAACACCCCGCATTTCTGACGGGTATTGCCAAAATCGAGACAAATCGTTTTAATCAAAATCCGGGATTTTCAAATTGCGATGCAAAATATCCGTAAACAGGAGAGAAGTCAAATTATTTTTCGTCACCGAAATCGAATTCAAAGCTGCTGAGGTTCCTGAAATGGCCATTCAGTTTTACTTTTTCTTTCAATGATTCCATTTGAGCAACTACCGGAAGAACTTTTTGCAAATGGCGGCGGAGATATTCCTGCCGGTGCAACTCTTTCAAAAGGCCAAGCAATTCATATTCTTCATCAATGGACAGACCAGCATGATGAGCAATGTCGTAGGCTCCTAATTCATCATCACTTTTAGAAAACGATTTGGAAACATTCAGCATTTTATGTAGTTCGCGTACGGCATCGACCACTTTTCGCATCAGGTCGCGGTTGCCACGTGTATCGTTATCAGGATAGTTGACAATTGCGCCACTATATAGTTTATCGGGTATCTCCGGAATCGTTTCAAGAATTCTGAATACATGAATGCCACGTGTACGGATATCCAATTCACCATTATCATATGTCTTTACAATCTCGCTGAGTTCAACAAGTGTTCCCAATTCCGAAATTTTGTTGTTGATAACGGTTGGAATTCCAAATGGTTTTTTTGCTGCGTTGCATTCAGCAATCAGCTGTTTATATCTTGGTTCAAAAATGTGCAGGTTGAGATCTTCTCCAGGATACACCACAATTGCCAATGGAAAGATGGGAATGAAATTGGTCATTATTGTAATGTTAGCTATTTTTTGCGAAATCGTTGTCTGCTGATTCGTCAGCTCAAAAATCATAGTTTTCCTATCTTCGGAATCGTCAAGCGCGATCTATGCAAAGGCTGTCGGTAGTGTTGATCACCCTGAATGAAGAAAAAAATATAGCGCGATGTTTAGCCAGTGTGCAAAACATCGCGGATGAGATTGTTTTGGTCGATTCAGGTTCAAGTGATCAAACAATTCCTATTGCATTAAAATATGGTGCCCGCGTAATTAATCAACCGTTCCAGGGGTATATCGAACAGAAAAACATTGCTTTATCAGCGGCAGATGGCGAGTATATCTTATCGCTGGATGGAGATGAAGTGTTGAGCCCGGAACTTGAAGATTCCATCAGGCAAGAAAAACAAGCCGGCTTTTCAGCGGACGCTTATGAAATGAACCGCAGAAACTGGTTTATTGATCAGTGGATTGTACATGGTACCTGGTATCCGGATACAAAACTCAGGTTGATAAGAAAAGGTTGTGCAAGCTGGGGAGGTACTAATCCACACGACAAACTTATTCCGTTAAAAGGTAAAAAAGTGCAGCACCTCAAGGGTGATATTTTACATTACACTTTTAACACAATGGATGATTATGTGAGTCAGCTGAATAAGTTCAGCAGCATCTCGGCCAAATCAATGTTTGAAAAAGGGCGAAGAGCAAGCCTGATGAATTTAATCATTAATCCTGCTGTGGCATTTATGAAGAGTTATATTATCAACGGTGGATTCAAGGACGGCTTTAACGGATACGTGATTGCCAGGCAAACTGCCAATCTTACTTTTTTAAAGTATGCTAAATTACTCCAGATACAGAAAAAAAACAGTGGTGCTCAGAAAGCTGAAGTCAGACTTACACATTGAAATAGATTTTACTTGCATGAAGTTTAAATTGATCGCCAATGCATGAATTGTTGCTTGAAAAGGCGATTACCGGTGATCGAAAAAGTATTGCCAGGTGCATCAGTTTGATTGAAAATGAATCCGAGGGTTATGAAGAACTTTTACATGCTTTACCTGAATTAAAAGAGCAACATGTTATTGGTGTTACTGGTCCACCAGGTGCAGGGAAGAGCACTTTAGTGGATGGGATGATTAAACAATGGGTTGACAAAAAGAAAAAAGTTGCAGTGATCTGTGTAGATCCTTCATCGGCTTTTCATCAGGGGGCTTTGCTTGGTGACAGGATCAGGATGAGTAATTGGTTCGATAACGAAAATGTTTATATCAGGTCCCTGGCAACACGTGGTTCACTGGGGGGATTGAATGCGGCCGTACTGGAGATATTATTATTACTGAATGCGTGTCCCTTTGACCTGGTTATAATAGAAACGGTGGGTGTTGGTCAGAGCGAGGTCGATATTGCAAAACTGGCAGATGTAACGGTAGTGGTGCTGGTGCCGGAGGGTGGTGATGAGATTCAGACCATGAAAGCGGGGCTGATGGAGATTGCGGATATATTTGTAATAAATAAGAGTGATCGGCCCGGGGCTGATCTGTTAATGAAAAACCTGATGGAGATGAGTGCGCCGGTGTTTAGCCGGAAAGAAGAGAGGGTGGCGGTGGTGAAAACGATAGCATCGCAACAGGAAGGGATAGCCGAATTGGTCAAAGAGATTGAAGTGATATTGGAAAAGCCGGTGGATCATCAGAAGAAAGCAGAGCTGTACGCATCGAGGGCATGGCAGTTAATACAGAAGAGGAGGATGAGGGATTTGTCGTATGGGAAGTTGGTGGAGGATGTAAGGGAGAGAATGAAGGGAGGGGGGTGGAGGTTTTATTCATGGGTGGATAGCTTTGCTCCGGGAAGGGATTAACCATTTAGGCCGCGAAGGCTTGTGAAAATAAGGCTGCTCAAACATAATCCGCTCGAGGATAATGTGCATAACCTGGCTTAATCGCTCGCGATGATTAAACCGAAAGAAAAATTCATTTAAATATCCCATCAGGAATCGCTCCGAACAATGATGATGAATGCCATTCAACCAATTGTGCAAATTCATAATTATAATATCTCCGAAATTTTTTACACGATAATATTTTCCCGATTTCTTTTGCCGCTGCGATAAATTATCGATTAGAGTATCATGATTTTTCAATTTTCTTTTCCTGATATTATGCAAGCATGCGAGTGAATTTAAGTCCGATGTAGATTTATCGGAATTATTTATAACTGTTGCGTTTCCCAAAATTCGCCTGTCATTATCAGAGTAGAATACAATCTTCACATTCTGAAAAGAAGTGTATTCCTTCGAAGCGCCATCCTTTTTTGTTCCTGAAATAATGACATCATGAACTTCAAATTCATTGGGTAGATAGGCGTGTGACTTCGGATCTTTCATAGCTTCCTGTAATTTTCTTTTAAACAACCAGGCAGTCGTTTGCCGGATCCCAAATTTTTTACCCAGTTCAAGAGTCGACATACCTTTTTTCCTGACACAGACAGTAAAGGCAATTCCAAAGGCTTTCACCAATGGAAATTTTATCTTGTGAAAAAGTGTGCCCGCTGTTACAGATTCATCGTAGTCGCATAATCTGCATCGCAAATGAAAAACAGTCTCTCCTTTATAATACCGTGTATGATTACACTTCCTGCATTGATATCCGATACCCCATTTGATTTGAAATAAATATTTTCTGCAATCCTCATCTGTTGCAAATTTCTTGTTGAATTGATTAATTGATAACCCACGAAACATACTCCTGTTATTTGCGATAAATCTCGCCTGTTCGCCGGGATTAAAAATGTTGTAAACCTCATAAACCATCTGTTTTTTTCTCCTGCGGGGCCTAAATGGATAGTCCGGATGAGGACACTGGCTCATCCGCCATTTCCTTCCTATCTTGCACTCTATTTCATTTTATGACTACAGACTTCCTCGTTATCGGCTCCGGAATAGCCGGCCTCACCTTCGCGTTAAAAGTTGCGCAGGACTTCCCCGATAAAAAAATTACGGTGCTTACAAAAACTACTGCTGACGAAACAAATACCAAATACGCGCAAGGCGGTATAGCAGCCGTCTGGGATGATGAAGTGGACCACTTTGATAAACATATTGAAGATACACTTATCGCGGGCGACGGTCTTTGCAATCCGAAAATTGTTGAGATTGTTGTTAAGGAGGGACCTGAACGTGTACGTGAAATTATCGAGTGGGGCGCTCGCTTTGATAAAGATCCTGATGGTGAATACGCGCTCGGCAAAGAAGGGGGACATAGTGAATTCAGGATATTACATTATAAAGATGTGACAGGCAAAGAAATGGAACGCGCGCTGGTGGAAGCTGTCAGGAAAAAACCGAATATCGAAGTGCTTAGTCATTGGTTCGTTGTGGATTTGATTACACAACACCACCTTGGCTACCTGGTTATGAAGTCCACTCCCGATGTAGAATGTTACGGTGTATATGCATTAAACCTGCATACTATGCAGATGGAAAAGATTATAGCTGCTAAAACTTTGCTGGCGACAGGTGGTAACGGCCAGATATACCGTACCACTACTAACCCAATAATTGCGACCGGCGATGGAGTTGCTATGGTATACCGCGCAAAAGGACGTATCGAGAATATGGAGTTTATTCAGTTCCATCCGACAGCATTGTACGAGCCTAACGTCAAAGGGTATTCGTTCCTGATAACTGAGGCGGTGCGTGGTGACGGCGGTATTCTTCGTAATAATAAAGGAGAAGCCTTTATGGATAAATATGATGAGCGAAAGGATCTTGCTCCACGCGATATTGTTGCAAGGGCGATAGACAGTGAAATGAAAATTAATGGTACAGAGCATGTGTGGCTTGACTGTACACATATGGATAAAGAAAAATTCATTCATCATTTCCCCAACATTTATGAAAAATGCAAATCGATTGGAATTGATGTGATGAAGCAAATGATACCGGTTGCACCGGCAGCCCATTATAGTTGTGGTGGAATAAAGACCGATGAAATGGGTCGCACTACCATAAGAAATCTTTATGCTGCAGGAGAATGTTCGTCAACAGGTCTGCATGGTGCAAATCGCCTGGCGAGTAATTCGTTGCTTGAAGCGATGGTGTTTGCGCATCGCTGTTACCTTGATGTGGTTGAACATGCTGCAGATTTAAAAGTAAATGATCGAATTCCCGACTGGAATGCAGAAGGCACGACGGCACCGAGGGAAATGATCCTTATCACACAAAGTCTGAAAGAACTTCAATTATTAATGACCGACTACGTGGGTATAGTGAGAACCAATACGCGTCTGGAACGTGCCAGCAGAAGGCTCGATCTTCTTCATGAAGAGACAGAACAGTTGTACCAGGAAACAGAAGTTTCACCGCAACTCTGTCAGCTGCGGAATATGATTACCGTTTCCTACCTGGTGGTTAAAGGCGCCCAGTTCAGGAAGGAAAGTCGCGGGCTGCATTTTAATACGGATTATCCTTATAAATTGGAGCTGGTACAGAATATTGTGTTATGATGACGGGATACAAATTTTGAGATGATGTATTACCTGGTATACGGCCTGCTTTTCATTTTTTCATTGTTGCCCAATTTTATTCTTTATGGCATAGGTGATTTTGTAGCATTTCTTCTCTATCATGTTTTTACCTACAGGAAAGAAGTTGTGATGGAAAATCTCGCTATTGCTTTTCCTGAAAAATCCCTTTCCGAAAAAAAAGCAATTGCCCGTAAATTTTACAGGAACCTGGTGGAGTCGTTTATGGAAACGATAATTTTTTTGAGCGCAAGCGAGAGGCGCCTTGAAAAAATGTTCCAGGGAAATCTAAACATCCTGAACGAACTCGCCGGCCATGTTTCAAAAATTCAATTACACACACTGCATCAGTTCAACTGGGAGGTATTGAATCTTGCTGCAGCCCCACGTTTAAGAAGAGATTTTCTTGTCGTGTATATGCCGATAGTAAATAAAGTGGTCGAAAGGCTTTTTATCAAACTGCGGACAAGATTTGGAACTAAACTGATCAGTGCACATCATTTCAGAAGGGATTTTCAAAAATATCAAAACGAAGGCTATGTGCTTGCTCTTGTTGCAGATCAAAGCCCCGGTTCCGCAAAGCATGCGTACTGGCTCAATTTTTTTGGAAAGCCGACACCTTTTGTAACCGGGCCAGAAAAAAGTGCTCTATTTAATAAAACTGCCGTAGTGTTTGCTGAGATGATCAGGATAAAGCGAGGAGTATATTCTGCTTCCTACGAGGTGTTGACAGAAAATGCGGATGGTTATCCCAAAGGTGAAATCACCTGGCGATATGTACGATTCTGTGAAGAAGCGATAAGGCGCGCTCCTGATAATTATCTCTGGAGTCACCGCCGATGGAAACATCAGTATAAAGCTGCATATACAAACAATGCGCTTGAACTCCTGGAAGAAGATTAGACCTTCCCGTCAATGGCTAATTCCCTGAGCGTTGTGGATGCAGAATTTCTTGCAGCTGAGTCCGGGATCCAACTTCAAATTTCAACTAATTCAATGCTTGCGATTCTTTTGCCTGAGGAATCGCTTTTTCCTCCCGGATAGCGTTCCATCCACCCAGAACATTTCTGAGACTATGATATCCCTGCCGTTTTAATAAGGATGCTGCTACTACACTACGGAATCCACTTCCGCAGTACAAATACAGATTATCAGTTTCATTCAATTCGGCGATCGTACCCGGATCTTTTAAAGTATCCAGCGGCATATTAAGCGCATCTTTCACATGGCCATCATCAAATTCTGCTTCTTTCCTCACATCAACTAAAACGAGATGATCATCAAATGGAAGATCCATTGCGAGTTCGTCTGCCTCTACATTGATCAGCAGATCGCTATCAAACCCCGCCTTTTTCCACGCTTCATAGCCACCATCAAGGTAGCCAGCCACGCGATCAAACCCTACTCTTGCCAGACGCACGATCGTTTCCTTTTCTTTACCAGGATCAGTGACAAGGATAATTTCCTGGTCAAAGGGAAGAATGCTACCGGCCCACTCAGCGAAACGGCCATTTAGTCCGATAAAGATTGACCCTGGAACAAAACCATCACTGAATTCCTGTTGATTCCGGGTATCCAGAATGACTGTTGTCTCGTCAAGCTCTATCCTCTTTTTCAATTCCCCGGCACTGATAGCAACAAGACTTTTATGTAGAATTTTTTCGAGGGAGTCGTACCCTTCTTTATTGATTCTTGCATTGATAAAGAAATAATCAGGCGGAGCCTGCAATCCTTCCGTTACAGCTTTTACGAATGACGCTTCATCGGTAGCCAGTAAAGCATAGTTTGATTGCTTCTCAACTCCTATAGTAGTCGCTTTTTCGGATCCGATATTTTTACCACAGGAACTTCCAGCGCCGTGTGCCGGATACACGATTACATCATCTGGTAAATTTTTGATTTTGTTCTCAAGTGAATGATACAGCATGACAGCCAGTTCCTCACTTGTTTTCTCTCCGCTGCTCAGATCCGGACGGCCTACATCACCCACAAACAAAGTATCACCAGTAAACACAGCCTGAGGTTTACCATTTTCGTCGCGAAGAAGATAACAGGAAGATTCCACGGTATGCCCGGGCGTATGCAAAACTTCAAGCGATATTTTCCCAATCTTAAAAATCTCGCCGTCTTTTGCAATTCTCACAGGGAAAGATGTCCTCGTTTCTGGCCCGTAAACAATTGGCGCACCGGTCTTTTCATGAAGATCAAGATGTCCACTCACAAAATCCGCATGAAAATGAGTTTCGAAAATGAATTTGATCTCCGCATTTCTTGCCGCAGCGAGTTCGAGATAGCTTTCGGTATCACGAAGTGGGTCGATTAATGCTGCTTCTCCTTCACTTTCAATATAATAGGCTGCTTCACTGAGACAGGTGGTATATAATTGCTGAATAAACATAACTGCAAATTTAGCTCAAAAAAAGAAGTCCTGCCGAGCAGGACTTCATGGTCATATAGGACTTAATTCCGTTTACTTCAGGAGATCATCTACGATTTTGTTAATCTGATCGAGACGGTCATAGTTCACAAAGTAGTAAATGAATTTTCCATCCCTGGTGGTCTTCACAATTCCGACTCTCCTTAAAATGGCAAGATGCTGAGAGGCTACTGATTGCTCCAGGCGAAGCTGAACATACAGGTCAGTAACAGTCATTTTCTTGTTTTCATCCAGCAAACGAATCATTTGCTGACGGAGTTTGTGATTCAGGGCACGTAATACCAGAGACGCTTTCTTGACATTCAGGTAATCGATTCTTACAGGATTTCCCATATGGGTGGATGTGGGCGTTGGATCTGCGTAAAACAGATTAGGATTGCTACTATTCATGCGTTTAACGTTAAGCTTTATTAAAAGTAAATAAATTAAACATGCATTTTTTATAAAACGCAAATTTATTATACCCATTTACAATACAAACACATAATAGTTTTATTGGATATAGAAAAGTCCTAATCAGTTATGCGGCTTTTTGCCCGCACTGGTATAAAACTCCTTTGTGTAAAGTGGCTCTGAATATGCCAGCTCTGCGAAATTGCCTGCCAAATACCTTGTCATACTGATATGGTACTGATCATTGCTTGTCGCAGAATTGCTTACAAGAAACCGACTATTTCTATGACAGAAAAAACTCTTTGCTTTTTCTGCTCCGTTTCCAAAAAACAACGTTTTTCCGGTTTCAAGCTCTTTATCAAATTGTCCGTTTTCAAGAATCAACGCGTGTGGAGGCCTCAATTCTACCCAATTCTTGTTAAAAACGGCGGTAAAAACCTCATTTCGGCGAGCATCAATCATCGGGCATAAAAAATCGAAATCGTTACCTCTTTGCGAATAGGCCATCCATTCCAAACTATTCACCGTAAGTAGCGGGATATTCATGGCAAAACAGATTCCTTTGGCTGCTGCAAGCCCAACCCTCAATCCGGTATACGAACCGGGACCGATGATTACCGATACCGCCTTTAATTGAGCTATTGGTATTCCCGTTCTGCCAAGAACTTCCTTTATCGCCGGGTGCAAAAATGCAGCATGAGTTTTTTGATCCGGATTAATGATCTCGTCCAATACCTGATCATTGTCTGAAACAGCTACATAAGCAGTTTCTAAAGCCGTGTTGATGTGAAGAATGGTATTCATTAAGCCTCCTGTAGGATTTTATCTATTCCAAATGCCGGCTGGTATCGGGGATTTTCTTTTTGCAACACCTGCAGGAGAGAAATGATTCTGTTTGGTCCGATAATCCTGCTCCATTCAAAGGGACCATATGGATAGTTGGTGCCGATTTTCATTGATACGTCTATTTCCTCCGGCGTACTCACATTTTCAGCAACCGCAAAACAAGCTTCATTTATCATCATTGAAACTACCCGTGGAACAGCGAGCCCTGCCTGATCAGCTATCCTTGTAAACTTCCATCTAACCTTATTAAGAAAGTTTTCTATTTGAGGTTGATCCACGTCCGAATAGCTAATCTCCAGCAAATCGTTTTTTAAAAACCCGGGCCATCCATTAAGGATTGCGATGGGATTTGCCTTCGGAAAGTCGCCGAGCGTAAAATTGATTGCATCAATAAAAACAGGCGTGTCGGTGTTTAATTTAATAGCAGAAAAAAAATCAGGAGTAATGTCCATCAGAAAAAAATATGCTGTACAATCTGTATTTAATGATTTTAAGGAATTCTCAGCAAGCACCTGGAACCTTTCCGGCAGTATTCTGCTTAAAAAATCTTCCTTGCGTTGATCATCCGCATATAATATGATTTTCTGATCTGCCATGTGGCAAAATTAGGTTGGATGATTCCAAAAAACGACGCTATTTTAGACCCCTGAAATTCAGAAAAATGTCAATCTCAATAGTAAATACGAGCGATGCTCCAGCGCCTATCGGACCCTATAGCCAGGCTGTTCAGGCAGGTGGATTTCTGTTCATATCTGGCCAGGTGGCTATTAATCCGGCCTCCGGGAATGTAGAAGCTGCTGATGTTGCCGGCGAAGCAGAACAGGTGATGAAAAATCTGAAGGCAATCCTGGAAAAGGCAAATCTTTCCTTCGCTCATGTGGTGAAAACAACAATATTTCTCTCTGATATGAATGATTTCGGAACTGTGAACACAGTTTATTCAGGATATTTCACTGCCAATTTTCCTGCACGTGAAACTGTTGCGGTGAAAGGACTTCCAAAGAATGTTAGAGTGGAAATCAGTATGATTGCTTTGGTGTAAATGAATCAGTAACCCGATACGCTGCTTTATTTTAAGCCGAACCAGCAGCAGATTGCCATCTGCGTTTGTCTGAATATACGATCGGGATTTTGTTCAACGAAAAATCCAAATTTTAGAATATCTTTAACGCTTCCTGATTAGCAATTGAAAAGAGGATTTGCCATAATATTTATTCTGATGCACCTGTTTTATCTGGGTGGTTACCATTTGGTTTTTAACCAATTGGAAAAAGAATCGGAATTGAAGATGGCCAGTCGCCTGGAGAAAAGTGACTACAGTGACCATGAACTGATCGAAATAAAACTCCCGGTAAACATTCCGTACCAGGCAAATTCTGCAGGTTTTGAACAATTCGTTGGGGAGATTGAGGTTGATGGAATGCATTATAATTATGTGAAGCGCAAAATGCAGAACGATACTTTGATTTTGTTATGTCTGCCGAACAACGACAAATCAAATATCAGCACAGCTCGCGAAACATTTTTCTCCTTAGTCAATGAAATGAACAGGGCTTCTGATGGCAAGTCGATTCCATCAGTTCCAGCTAAAAGCATTAAATTCTCTGTATCCGATTTTGATTCAATTGAGAATCAATTTACCTCGCTTACAGTTAAGAATAAAATCTCTTATGCATCACAGACCAATCCCGGGCAGCTTTGCTCAGGTTTTATCGAAGGCAGTGTTCAACCTCCGGACGCTGTAGCCTGATCTTCCTGTATTTTATTCCATTTTTTTATTTACTGAATTGAAATTATGAGCAGACTGCTGGCAGGTATTGCCATCATCAGCTGCCTGGTCTCATGCAAGAACCAGCAGCATGACTACAAATCGTTTACCCATCAACCTCATTTGTTTAATACAACGGTAAAAAGGTTGAATGATATCGTATTGGAAAACAATTTTCCGCCGATGATCGCTTCGAGGAACTATGTCTACGCTTCCATTGCGGCTTTCGAATGTGTCGCAGCCGGGGATAGTAGTTATACATCATTGGCCGGCCAGATAAAACACCTGCCGGATATGCCAAACGTCGACAAAAGCAATGTCGACTTTCCATTGGCAGCCATGCTGGCGTTTGTAAAAGTTGGCAATGCTGTGACTTTTCCTGAAGGCAGTATGATGGATTATTACGATGAGCTTCTGCACCAGGCAGACAGTGCTGGTATGCCTGAGGCATTAATCGCTGGTACCAAAACTTTCTCTGACACAATCGCAAGAACAATTCTCGATTGGAGCAAAGGTGATCACTATAGCCAGACTCGGGGAGCCTCACGGTATACTGTACTCGATTCTCCTGGTCGCTGGGTTCCAACACCCCCGATGTATGCATCTGGTATGGAACCGCACTGGATGGAGATCCGTGCAATGGTGATGGATTCAGCAAGTCAGTTCAAACCTCAAAGGCCGCCTGTTTTTGAAATAAAAGACAAAAACAGTGTGTTTTTCAGAGCGATGATGGAAGTAAAAAATACAGGAGATTCATTGACTGACGAGCAGAAGCATATTGCAGATTTCTGGGATGATAATCCTTTTAAAATGAATGTTGCCGGTCATGTGATGTTTGCAACAAAGAGATTTTCACCAGCCGGGCATTGGATGAACATAACAGGAATTGCCTGCGGAAAGGCAGGTGCTGATTTTAATACCACCGTTGCTGCCTATGCAAAAACCGCCATTGCATTATTTGACGGCTTTATCAGTTGCTGGGACGAAAAGTACAGAAGCAATTACATTCGCCCGGAAACAGCAATTAATACAAATGTCGATGCAGATTGGCGGCCATACATTCAAACACCACCATTTCCGACCTATACCAGTGGGCATAGTACGATATCTGCAGCTGCTGCAGAAGTAATGACTGAGTTTTTTGGTGACAAACTAACGTTTACGGATACCTCTTTGCTTGAATTCGGAATTCCTTCCAGGGAAATTGTTTCATTTAGATCTGCTGCTGCTGAAGCAGGAATGTCGCGCCTTTATGGTGGAATTCATTACAGATTTGATCTGGATGCAGGAATGGAAGCCGGTAAAAAAGTAGGAATTCTCGTCACTGATAAAATCAGGATGCGGAAAGAAGATACGATGAAAAAACTCGGCAAGAATTAATTAACGCTATTAACTGTAATTATGAGATTCCTTATCAAAATATTTTTTTCAGCAAACTTGCTTTTATTGGTTCATGCCAAAGTTCGAAGCCAGGGTTGTGTAGCCATCAGAAGCACCGGGGGTATCAGCTCCCTGCGTCCCTCGCAAAATCCTGATTCCGGCAGTTGGTTGATTAATGTGAACAACCGTTATTTCAAATCTTATAAACATTTTCGCGGCAAGCATGAGGAAACTGAACGCGTGGAAAATGGAACTGAAGTCATCAATCATACCTATAGCCTCGACCTGTTTGTAATGAAGAATTTTGGTAAGCGCTGGGCGATTGCCATGAATATTCCCATGATCAACAATGCCCGCTCTTCTTTATATGAACACGGCGGAAATAATGCAGGACCTGATGCACGACATTCAACGCATTCATTTGGATTGGGTGATATCCGTGTGGCCGCATATGCATGGATAATTGAGCCTTCAAAAATGAAACGCTGGAATATGCAGCTGGGCTTAGGTGTCAAACTCCCTACAGGTGACTATCGCTATCAGGATTATTTCATTAAAAATGACAGCACAAAGATTCTAGGCCCTGTTGATCAGTCCATTCAACTCGGTGATGGAGGCACAGGCATAACTGCTGAAATGAATACATTTTATTCTATTGATCGCCACATCACCATTTATGCCAACGCATACTATCTGGCTAATCCGAGAGAACAGAACGGCGTTTCTACAGCAAGAGGTTCAGCAACATCAGCGGCTGCAATAGCCAATGGTAGCGATGTAATGAGTGTGCCGGATCAATACATGTTGCGTGGTGGTGTCAATTTTGGTGTGAATAATTTCATCGCGTCTGCAGGTGTTCGTTATGAATGTATTCCTGTTTATGATCTCATCGGGGGAAGCAATGGATTTCGCCGGCCGGGATATGTACTCGCAATTGAACCTGGAATTACTTACCAGACAAAAAAATTCTCCGCCTATGTTCTCGTGCCTGTTGCACTGGAAAGAAACCGGACACAGAGTGTACCGGATAAAATCAGGTCTGAGAATACCGGAGTCTACGTAATAGGTGATGCAGCATTTGCTGATTATTCTGTTAATGCAGGCGTTGCTTTCCGCTTTTAAGAATTGTCAAGTATTAACTATTTAAAAGAATCAAAAGTGATAAAAAAATATATACCATTTTTTGTCCTGGCATTGTCATGCTGTTACAACGCTTCAGGTCAGACTGAAATGGATGCCATCATGATGAATAAAAAACAGATGTGCATCGGGCCCATGTATACCTATTCGTCATGGGATCACTACTGGGAAGGAAAATATAAAAGAAACAACCAGAACCTCGGTAAGGTAAGCACTCAATCTTTTTTGCTCGGCGCTAACTACGGTATTACCGATAACCTCAACGTAATGGTAATGGCTCCTTATGTATGGACCAAAGCTTCCGCCGGTACACTCAGAGGAATGGAAGGCATTCAGGATATTTCTGCATTTGTGAAATATCGTTACATACCCTTCAAAAAAGGAAATCACAAGGTTTCTGTTTTTGCATTGGGTGGCGTTTCCGCACCGCTGACAGATTATGTTGCAGATTTCCTGCCACTTTCCATAGGTATGGGCACAACAAATGTTACCGGTAAACTGATGGCAGATTATCAGTGGAAGAAAATTACTGTTACAGCATCTGCCGCTTATATCTGGCGCAGTAATGTTGACATTGACAGATCTTCTTACTATGACACGCAGCTTCGCCTTACCAACGAAGTTAAAATGCCTGATCAGATGCAGTATCATATAAGGGCAGGATATCGTGGAAAATATCTGCTCGCAGAAGCAGTTTTTACTCGTATGGTAACTATGGGTGGAAACGATATCACCAAGAATAATATGCCTTCATTGAACAACAGGATGAATGCAAGTATTATCGGCGGACAGTTCAAATACCACATGCCGTTTCATCCCAATCTTGCTCTCACAGGCGGTGTTGGTTATACAGTGGACGGAAGAAATGTAGGACAAACACTGTCGATCAGCGGAGGTATTTTTTACTTCTTCTATTTCGGCAAAAGACAAACTCCAAATTCCTGATCCATTAAAAATATTGGTTTATGAAAAAGTTATTTTTCTATTTATCAGCGATAGCGGCAGTCTTCGCCTTCGGATACTCGTGCTCGAAAAATGTTGAATACCGCACACAGAATGCGCCTGCTTTACAGCCATCAAAAAATGATGAAAATGCAGGCAACTGGAAACCAGTTTTGCTGACAGCGCCGGATGAATTTGCTGTGCCTGCACCAGGTGCAACAGGTACACCGGACTATATTGCACAGATTAATGAGATGAAGTCATGGCAGCAAAACATGTCGAAAGCAGATCAGCAGTCCGTAAAATACTGGA
Organism: Pollutibacter soli; assembly: GCA_029269725.1. Lineage (GTDB taxonomy): Bacteria > Bacteroidota > Bacteroidia > Chitinophagales > Chitinophagaceae > Pollutibacter > Pollutibacter soli. The sequence goes on from JARJHS010000004.1 coordinate 42,162, forward strand.
GTGCCGGTGCTGTTCTTCGCTGGAATGAAATTCTTCGTGAGCTGGTTGCAAAATTCAATTTGCCGCCTTATCAGAACCCCGATGGTACTTACCCGGTTCCGAATGCAGCTAACCCATTGGCATATCCGTATTTCCCTTTTGCAAATCCACCATATGCCGCCAGAGCTTACGCCTATGTGAGTGCTGCGCAGTATGACGCATTGATCGCTGCGTTTCATTATAAAAAACTGTACAACAGGAAAGCCCCTTACGCAGTTGATTCGAGTGTGAAAACACTGGTACCACGTTCTGATCTTTCATCTTATCCTTCTGAAGATGCAGTAGTGGCAGGAGCAGCATCTGAAATGATGAAACTGTTGTTTCCGGGTTCACAGGATTACATCAATAAAAAAATGGAAGAACATGTTCATGCAAGAATGATGGCAGGGGTGAATGTGAGAAGTGATATCGATGCTGGCCTTGCACTGGGTCGTGCTGTGGCTCAGAAATTCATTGCCCGCGGAAGGACAGATCGTGCAGGTGCCGCCGGTGGAAATGCAGCGATGTGGAAACAACTTGAAGACGACTGTATTGCTCGTGGGGAAACACCGTGGTATAGTCTCGAGACGCCGAAACGTCCTCCAATGCTTCCTGCCTTTGGTAAAGTGAAGTCTCTCCTGTTAGATTCAATGACACTGATCTCTTTACGACCTGGCCCACCACCTTCTACCAATAGTGAATTGATGGGGAAAGAGATAAAGGAAATTTATGATATCGTCACCAAACCCACACGCGAGCAAATTGCTATCGTACATCATTGGGCTGATGGAGTAGGGACCTCTACTCCTCCGGGTCACTGGAATGAAATTGCAGCTGAAGACTGGATCAAGGAAAAATACAGCGAACCCCGTTGGGCACGCAATATGGCTCTGCTCAATATTGCAATGATGGATGCCGCCATCGTTTGCTGGGATACAAAATACTTTTATTTCAATCCCAGGCCTAGTCAGATGGATAAGAATATCAAAACAGCAACTGGTGTCCCCAATTTCCCTGCCTATATTTCGGGCCATTCTACATTCAGCGGTGCTGCAGCTACAATTCTCGGACATATCTTACCGTCACGGGCAAACGCTTATGATGCGATGGCTACGGAAGCTTCACTCTCAAGAATGTACGGTGGAATTCATTACCGTTCTGATTGTGAGAAGGGGCTTGAAGTGGGAATAAACATTGGAGCAAAAGCTGTTGACCGCGCTAAGATTGACGGCGCAGAATAAAATTTCGATAGTGCTGATAAGGCGACCGGTAAACCAGTGATGGACCTTGCCTGTCGCTTTATCGGCAATTTAACTTTACATTTTGCTTTTCGTATACTCATAACCGGCGTCTGTACCTCTCCTGGTTCTCCAATTGTTGGTGAAGATTAATTTTTACCGGTTAAAGCAGGTATCTGCCTGCGTCATTTCGTCATTTTTTTGATCTGGTTTTATATGCAAATAAAACATCAGTACAAGGCTGCGTTTGTAGCAGGGATGTTATTTTTTTCCACTAAACTCCTTGCGCAGGTGGATAGTATCAGGGTAAAAGATCTGGACAGTATCCGTATCACTTCAATATTACGAACGCCTTTGCTTCAAACTTTACCTGACGTAAAAGGCACATATCTGTATGCCGGGAAAAAAACCGAAGTGATCAATCTCAGCAGGTTGGATGTGAACAGGGTTAATAACAATCCCCGCCAGATTTTTGGAAAAGTACCCGGAGTATTTGTGTATGAAAATGATGGTTCCGGTAACCAGGTGAATATTTCATCCAGGGCACTTGATCCGCACCGTTCATGGGAATTAAATGTAAGGCATAACGATGCGATGATTAATTCAGATCTGTATGGATATCCCGCCGCGCATTTTAATGCACCGATGGAATCTGTTGAGAGAATTGAAATTGTTCGTGGTAGCGGCGCATTGCAATACGGCGCACAGTTTGGTGGGATGATGAACTATGTCACTAAAGAAGGCGACAGCACTCGTCCGTTTAGTTTCGAAACAAAAAATGCCGCAGGAACCAATGGCCTGTTCAGCACATTCAATGCAGTTGGCGGAACGAAGGGGAAAGTTCAGTATTACGCCTATGCGAATTATCGCAGATCTGATGGATGGAGAGATAACAGCGGATACAATTATTTTGCAGGACATGTGCATCTGAATTACCAGATCAGCAATCGCCTGAGGTTGCGCGTTGAGTACAATTATATGGATTATGTGAACCATGTAAACGGCGGCTTGACTGATGCGCAGTTCGCAGTCAATCCTCAACAGAGTACACGCAATAGAAATTATTACAGCCCTACTATTCATGTTCCGATGATCAGACTGGATTATGATATCAATCCAAGTACCCAGGTTAATTTTATCAGCTCTGCAGTACTCGGATCAAGAAACAGTGTACAGTTTATTGCCTTATCAACTGTTGCGGATACAATTAATGCTGCAACCGGAGAATACAACCCACGCCAGGTTGATCGTGATTTTTACCACAGTTACAGTAATGAAGTCAGGCTCAGGAAAAATTATAATCTCCGGGGTTTACAACATACCCTCGTCACCGGACTTCGTTATATCAACAATGATCTCAATCGAAAACAACTCGGGAAAGGAACAACCGGTGCTGATTATGACCTAAGTTTGACTGATCCCAACTGGGGTCGCGACATGCATTTCAAAACACAGAATCTTTCCGTATTTGCGGAAAACCTTTTTCGCATCACACCAGCGTTAACCCTTACTGCAGGTGCACGGGGCGAGTTTGGTGATACAAAGATGACTGGCTATATCTACAATTATGATCCGGAGAAAATTCCTGTTGATATCAGTCACAAATTTGTGTTGCTCGGTTTTGGTGGAGAATATCGGTTGAAAAACGGATGGAATGCATTTGCAAACTGGACTCAATCTTACAGACCTGTAGTATTTGCTGATATCATTCCTGCGAGTTCGCTGATACGGATCGATCCAAATATCAAAGATGCTCATGGCCATACAAGTGAACTTGGAATCCGTGGAAAGTCAGGTAACTTTTTCGATTTTAACCTGACACTGTTTAATGTCCGTTACAACAACAGGGTTGGATCAGTTGTGTTGACAGACAATACCGGTACTTACACTTACAAGACAAATACAGGAAATTCAAGAGCTACCGGTTTCGAATTGTATGCAGAATTTCAGCCAATAAGATGGTTGATCCGTCAGAAGTCCAAATACAAGCTTTCCGTATTTACTTCAACAGCATATATTCATGCTCGTTATCTCAGTGGTTCCAGTGTGTCCGGCGGTGTAAACAAGGATATTTCAGGAAACCGCGTCCAGGTTTCACCGGAATGGATTACAAAAAATGGTATTACTGCAGGATACAAGGGATTCTCTACAACATTTCAATTTACTTATACCGGCGATGCATATGCTGATGCGTTGAATACCCGCGAACCAAATGCTCCCGGTACTGTTGGTTTAGTACCTTCCTATGGAATTTTCGATTGGAATTTTACTTATGTTTTTCGTAAGTACGTTACCCTGAACCTTTTAATGAATAACATTTTTGATAAGCACTATTTCACTGAGAGGCCCTGGTTTTTCCCTGGTCCCGGAGGAATTTATCCTTCCGATGGCAGGTCCGTGATATTGTCGGTTGGAGTAGCGCTATAATTTATAACCTTCAATTGTAAATCCTGTCCGGAGACTGTGCATCGGCTTCCAGGCAAACAATAGCATCAAGGAATGAAAAAATTATTCTTCTTCGGTATTCTTGGTCTCATATTGTTCGAGATCGCCAATGTATTTTTTATCATGCCGATGCCAGGCAGTCAGCGCATGAACAGTATCGATCTTGCCTACTTCCTCTATCGCTGGCGATGGGCATTTCGTGTGCTCTTTGCTGTTATGATTATTGTGGGTCTGCTTAGGGCAAACTGGAAAAGAAAGTGGGTTCCTGCAGTTGCGTTGCTTCCTTTACTGGGGATCGCCTATATGTTCAATTTTGTGATGTCGGCGGATCATATGTTCTATCAGCCTTCTCACCTGATCATGAAGACTTCCGCAGAAAACAAAACCGATACTGCAAGAGTAATCATCGGGGTTACAAATAATGGTGAGGCAAAAGCTTACCCGGTACAATATATCGGCTATCATCACCAGGTAATGGATACGGTTGGCGGTAAGCCGTTGATTATAACCTATTGTACAGTCTGCCGAACGGGTCGTGTGTACGAACCTCTGGTGAATGGTCAGCCGGAAACTTTTCGGTTGGTTGGTATGGATCATTTCAATGCTATGTTTGAAGATAAATCTACAGGAAGCTGGTGGCGGCAGGTAAACGGAGAAGCAATTGCTGGTAAAATGAAAGGGACTTTCCTGCCAACAGTACTACATACGCAAACATCTCTCAAAACATGGCTCAGTCTTTATCCTGATTCTTACATCATGCAACCCGATCCTGATTTTGTTGCCGGTTATGATTCCACATTTAAATATGAAAGCGGAAAAAGTAAAAGTTCGCTCACGGGAACGGATAGTTTATCCTGGAAAGACAAGTCCTGGGTTGTCGGTGTAAAGAACGGTGCGAATGCAAAGGCCTATGACTGGAATATGCTTAAGGAAAAACGATTGATACAGGACATAGTCGGTCAGGATTCGCTGCTGTTGTTGCTTGCAAATGACGACAGAAGTTTTTTTGTTTTCAGAAAGCCGATGGGAGCAAGCGTTGAATTTTTAAACGATACTCTTAAGATCAACGGAAAAAATTTCCGACTAGACGGGAAAGGCATTGACACAACAGCTCAGCTTCAACGTGTACTGGCTTCCCAGGAGTTCTGGCATAGCTGGAAAACATTTTATCCGGAAACTAAAATCTACGAATAAAAAGCCGATCGGATCAGATCAGGCTCCTGTTGCATAACTTAGGGTCTAATTATTCCATATGAGGTGGTTAATCAGTTTTTATTTGTGCACGGTAACTTTATCTGTATTTGCACAACCGCAGACACCCGATAAAATTTATGGCGACCTGTTTAAAGATGTTCAGCTTTCCGGGATTTTCCCGGATGGAAAAACATTTGTCGATGCCATTCCTAAAAAAGATCCTTCTGAAATTGTTAAGAAATACAAAGAGATAAAAGCAAATCCTGCTATTAAATTCTCGCTCGAACTTTTTATTCAGGAGAATTTTGATCTTCCAAAAACGCCGCAGCTGAATTATGTACAACAGGAAAAAGATGTTGTTCAGCATATCCGGAATCTCTGGTCAGTATTAAAAAGAGATCCTGATCAAGCCATTAATGGAAGTTCCTTGCTGCCATTACCTAATCAATACATCGTGCCAGGCGGAAGATTCAGGGAGGTATATTACTGGGATTCCTATTTCACAATGCTTGGCTTAAAAGAAAGCGGTGAAACGAAACTGATTGAGAACATCATAAAGAATTTTTCTTTTATGATCAATCAGTATGGGCATATTCCCAATGGAAACCGCAGCTACTATCTGAGCCGCTCGCAACCTCCGTTTTACTGCCTGATGATTGAACTACTTGCAGACATAAAAGGTGCAGATGCATACACGGACTATCTTTCAGCACTTGAAAAAGAATATCAATACTGGATGGCGGGAGCGGAAAAACTACAGACTGGCCAGGCAGTTAACAGGGTTGTTAAACTTGATGATGGTTCAGTGTTGAACAGGTATTGGGACGAACTCGATATTCCACGACAGGAAAGTTATAAAGTTGATGTGGAGACAGTTGGAAAAGCATCGGAATTATTTATTGCCAGCAGCACATTTAAAAATGATCGTGAAAAAAATCGCGCACTCGAACCTTTTCAGAAAAACCTTAATCGTCATTTGCGTGCAGGTGCTGCGAGTGGATGGGACTTCAGCAGCCGTTGGTTTTCCGATCACCAGAACATAACAACGATCCACACTACAGACTTTGTTCCTGTTGATCTGAACAGCCTGATGTACCAGATGGAAATGACTTTGCAAACTGCTTATTCCAAAATGCGGGCTGCTTCCCCACAAACTCAGGCCGGATATGTTTCAAAAGCAGGTGAGTATGGCCGTAAAGCAGCAGCGAGAAAAGCCGCAATAGAAAAATATTGCTGGAATGAGAAAGAAGGGTTTTATGCTGACTATGATTTCGTTCAGAAAAAAATAAATGATCAGCTGACGTTAGCAGGAATGTTTCCTCTGTTTCTGAAAGTTGCTTCTGCTGATCATGCCGGCAAAGAAAAAAATATTGTGATGGAAAAATTGCTGAGAGACGGCGGGCTTCTCACAACAGGAAATACTACCGGCCAGCAATGGGATGCACCCAATGGTTGGGCGCCGTTGCAATGGGTAGCTATCAAAGGTTGCGATAACTATGGATTTTTGCCTGAAGGATACACTCTTGCAGAAAGATGGGTTGTGCTCAATAAAGCCGTTTATGCGCGCACCGGGAAACTGATGGAAAAGTACAATGTGGTCGACACCAAACTCGATGCCGGTGGAGGTGAATATCCTTCGCAGGATGGTTTTGGCTGGACTAATGGCGTATTACTTGCGCTGATTGCAAAATATAATCTCTGACGTACCGGTCATTCACTTCAGTGTTCCGGTTTTTAATTTCAGTTTTCAGTTTCTTTCGTGCTTACTTTATTTGGCAAAATCCCAGAACTATTCAATTTATTTTTGCAAAAATTACTACTTCCGGAATGCCGGTTCCGGTTTTTTGCAGTTTTTACTTTTGTTTCCGTTAAATCAATCCCTTATTGGCAAAATCTGCTACTGTTTTAAACAAGGCTGCAATTCTTCGGTTGAAAATGGCGTGACCGCCTGATATTTTTGAATTGACAGCCGTTGTACCGGAACACCAGTTTAATCTAACCAATATGACTCCCCTTGAGAAAGATTATTCACACATTGTTATCCTGTATCATCATTCGATTGATAGGTAATCGTCCTTTATAGCTGATGATTGCCGTGATCGCTTTTACATCCTATGGAACACTCGGATATATTTCTCTAGTATCACCTCAAAACCTCCCGCTTAAAGGAAAAAAGGATATACGCACAAATATGTTTTACGGTACAGGCGGAAGAAGTGAAGGAGTTAACCTGAACAGCGGTAAGAGTGTATCTGGTTCCTTTAAGGGTAGTTTTTGGGGTGTAGTTGTTCCGTGTATCTTCTAATAGAACCAGCACCAACTATTACTGAAGGAACTGGGAAGTAGGAGTTGGAGATTTAAAAATGATGGTACCCAAAACAGGAATAAGGCACCAGTTATTTGCGGGTGTCGTCCTCAATTTTAGAATCGTGGAGTTTGTATATGAGAGAAACAGAACTTATGGAACGAAATAACATCAGTCAATAGTTTTCATATTTTATTTCGGCCACATTGCATTTCGGAATAACAGAAAATTTTTCAATAGGTATTACCGTTCTTACACCGGAAAAAGAAAGTCAAAATAAAGCGCAATGCAACAAACCGCTTTGAATTGAAATCAATGAATCAGTTTGCATATCACGCAGCATTTTGAACATAATAAAGCACTATCTAAGTATGAAATTTGTTTCCACGATAATTGTAGTTGTTGCTATATGTATCCTGAGCTCCTGTAACTCACCTCGTTATATTTATGGCGTAACCCCACAGAACCTGCCTGCTTTAAAAAAGCAGGGTGATTTTGAGATCGATGCGTTTTACAGTACAAACGGCCCTGAGGCTTATACCGATGATATTGAAAGCAATGGATACTCAAAAGGTTTTGATGGTAATGCCGCAGTTGCAATAACCAATCACTGGGCTGTTACCGGGTCTCTCGGTTATCGCTGGGAAAGGTCAATTTATGACGATTACTACTCAGGATCCGGCAATCTCACCGCTGCTAAAGTCGATTATTATCGCATGAACTGGGAAGCAGGTACAGGATATTTTGCTTCGATCCATCCTAAAAACAAAATATACTTCCAGATTTTTGGAGGTGTAGGGGGTGGAAGATATTCGATGGACGACCTGAACAGAGTAGATCCCAACAATCCTTCTGGCGGTCTTGCGCTGACGCGTTTTCATGATGCAGATGTATTCCGTTTTTATCTGCACCCTGCCGTACATTTTCATTTCAATGATTATTTTTCTATGGCTGTCGCCGGGAAAATGACGAATGTGCACTATTCAAATGTGAGAACTGACTATAGTTTACTTGAACAGGAGAACTACAGGCTTCTTGCATTGGAGGGTAAAACTTTCACCATGTTTGAACCTTGCATTGATTTGAAATTCAGAATTCCTGAAGCAGAATGGATTTCGCCTCATATGCAAATGGGATTCAGCACATATCTGAGCAACTACGATACACGGAAGTTTAATTTTTCAATAGGACTCGCTTTTTTGAATCCGCGAAAATCCAGGTAAAAAGGACAATTCACCTGATCCGAACAGACCAGCGATAATAATGTGTGAAACATGCCTTAATCTGAAATTCCGAGTACCGTGAGCTAGACGGATTGCTCCGCACATTCAAACCGGATTCAGCAGTTATGTTGAGAATTACGACACTGAAAAATTCAATTTTTCCATTGGTATCACATGTATGCGACCCATTAAAAAATGAGATCTGTCTAAGTTCTTCGATAATATGATTGCAATCATGCAAGAAGTTTATTCAAACCTTATTTATATTCTAAAACTCCTCAGAATGTGATAGGACGGCTGTTTTGCTCCTGCCTCCCCGCTCCTTACTCCTGCCTATTTTATCTATCTTTAGCGCTGATATTTTTCAATTGCCATGGAAAAAAACAGCGATCAGAAAATTCGCATTGTTACTGCTGCAAGTTTATTTGATGGGCATGACGCGGCTATCAATATCATGCGTCGTATTCTGCAAAGCAAGGGTGCTGAAATCATTCATCTTGGTCACAATCGTTCGGTAGCGGAAATAGTTGAATGTGCTATTGAAGAGGATGTGCAGGGTATTGCCATTACTTCATACCAGGGAGGTCACGTGGAGTTTTTCAAATACATGAAAGATCTTCTAGTAGAAAATGGCTGTGGTCACATCAGAATATTCGGGGGTGGTGGCGGTACAATTTTGCCTGAAGAAATTGAAGAGCTGCATCGATATGGTATCACAAGAATATATTCTCCTGACGACGGCCGGCATATGGGTCTTGAAGGCATGATTGAAGATCTGTTAAGTAAATGCAGATTCCCTTTAAATGGCGATCCCAAACAGTTTGCAAACGGAATGACATTGGGAGAATGGAAGGATGTTAGAAAGATTGCGAGAGCGATTACGAATGCGGAAGCAGGGCAGGCCGAACAGGCAACAGGCAAAAGGCAGCAGGCAATAGGAAACAGCCAACAGCCCCCCGTCTTAGGAATCACAGGTACAGGTGGTGCTGGTAAATCTTCGGTGACAGATGAAATTGTTCGTCGTTTTCTGAATCGTTTTGATGACAAAACCATTGCAGTCATTTCTGTTGATCCTTCGAAGAAAAAAACGGGCGGTGCGCTTTTGGGTGATCGTATTCGCATGAATGCCATACATCATCCGCGTGCATATATGCGCAGTCTGGCAACACGTGAGAGTGATAAAGCGTTGAGTGCATATGTGGATGAAGCAATCGATGTTTGTAAAAACGCAGGATACGATCTGATCATTCTTGAATCAGCAGGAGTTGGCCAGAGTGATGCGAGTATCCTTGATCATTGCAATGTGAGTTTATATGTAATGACACCTGAATATGGGGCACCTACCCAGCTTGAAAAAATCAATATGCTGGATTATGCTGATGTCATCGCCATAAATAAATCTGATAAAGCAGGAGCGCTCGATGCGTTGAGCGATGTGCGTAAACAGTATAAACGAAATCACGCGTTGTGGACTGCGAAAGAGAACGAATTGCCTGTAATAGCAACGATAGCATCTCAGTTCAATGATGCAGGAGTAAATCAGTTATTTGATAAACTGATTGCTGTTATTAATACGAAAACCGGTTCTTCTTTTGCTGCCAATGATGCTACTGCCTCAGAAGGTTCTGCGAAACCATCAACAACATCAAAATCGGCGATAATCTCCTCATCAAGAGTCAGGTATCTCGCTGAGATAGCTGAAACAATCAACGAGTATAATACGCAGGTTAATGAACAGGCACATATTGCTTCAAAGCTGTATCAGCTCAACGGTGCGCTTGATTCATTGAAGGATGCAGATGGGGTTGTACGCGATGCAGTTCAAAAACAAATTGATCTGCTCACAGAACAATTGAACCCGGTAAGTAAAGCCCTTGTTTCTCATTGGCCCGAAAAACTGAAAGCTTACCAGGAAGACTTTTTTGAATATAAAGTACGCGAGAAAACGATTCGTCAGCCAATGACGACCACGAGTCTTTCAGGTACAATTATTCGAAAAGTTTTGCTACCGAAATATAAAGACTGGGGAGACCTGTTAAAGTGGCAATGCCAGGAAAACGTACCCGGTCATTTTCCATTTACTGCTGGCGTATTTCCCCTGAAAAGGGAAGGCGAAGATCCTACGCGCATGTTTGCAGGTGAAGGTTGCCCGGAAAGAACCAACAGGAGATTTCACTATGTTTCTCTCGATCAACCGGCAAAAAGATTGAGTACTGCGTTTGATTCGGTTACACTGTATGGTGAAGATCCTGCTATTCGTCCTGACATTTATGGAAAAGTTGGTAACAGTGGGGTGAGTATTGCCACAGTTGACGATGCAAAAAAATTGTATAGCGGATTTGATTTGTGCAGTCCGAATACTTCGGTGAGCATGACCATCAACGGACCGGCGCCGATCATTCTCGCATTTTTTATGAATGCAGCGATTGATCAGTTGTGTGAAAGATGGCTTACAGATAATAAAGGATGGAATGATGCTGAATCAAAAATTTCATCCAGGTATTCTGCATTGCAGAAACCTGTTTACTATAATCCGTCAGACAATTCCGGGTTACCTGAAGGAAACAACGGATTAGGTTTGGGTTTGCTGGGAATGACCGGTGATGATGTGTTACCGGATGAAATTTATCAGGAACTGAAAGCAAAAGCCATGTCTGCAGTACGGGGTACCGTGCAGGCAGATATCTTAAAAGAAGACCAGGCGCAGAACACCTGTATTTTCAGTACGGAGTTTGCATTGCGGTTAATGGGTGATGTACAGGAATATTTTATTGAAAAAGAGATCCGCAATTTCTATAGCGTTTCTATTAGCGGTTATCATATTGCCGAAGCAGGAGCAAACCCGATAACGCAGCTGGCTTTCACACTATCGAATGGCTTTACTTATGTAGAGTACTATCTGAGCCGCGGAATGAATATCGATGATTTCGCACCGAATCTTTCTTTCTTCTTCAGCAATGGTATGGACCCGGAATACAGTGTGATCGGTCGCGTTGCCCGCCGCATCTGGGCAAAGGCGATGAAGCAGAAGTACAAAGCGAATAAGCGGAGCCAGATGCTGAAATATCACATTCAGACTTCAGGAAGGAGTTTACATGCACAGGAGATCGATTTCAATGATATCAGAACAACGCTCCAGGCTTTATATGCGATTTACGATAATTGTAATTCACTGCACACAAACGCTTACGATGAAGCGATTACAACACCTACCGAAGAAAGTGTTCGCCGTGCGATGGCTATTCAATTAATCATCAATCGGGAATTGGGAACGGCAAAAAATGAAAACCCGATACAAGGTTCATTTTTAATTGAAGAGCTGACTGATCTCGTTGAGGAAGCGGTGATGAATGAGTTCAATCGTATTTCAGAACGCGGAGGAGTATTAGGTGCAATGGAAAGAATGTACCAGCGAAATAAAATACAGGAAGAAAGTCTGTATTATGAAAGTCTGAAACATTCCGGTGAATTACCTATCATTGGCGTAAACAGTTTCCTTAATAAAAAAGGCAGTCCGACAACGATTCCCGGTGAAGTAATCCGCAGTACAACAGAGGAAAAAAATCAGCAGATCAAAAACCTGGAAGCCTTTCAGAAACGCAATGCAAATCGCTCCGAAAAAGCATTGACACGACTGAAAGAAGTCGCAACAACCAACGAAAATATATTTGCGGAGCTGATGGAAACGGTGAAATACTGTTCACTCGGGCAGATTACCCATGCATTGTATGAGGTGGGCGGGCAGTATCGGCGGAATATGTAATAAAGACCGAAATTCGAGTTACGTTTAACGTTATACGTTTAACGTTCAACGTCACCAGGTTCTTCTGCTCATCATCTTATCCAATTCCTCTCTCGTCATCTTCCCCAGTTCCGGATGACCATCCAGCCATTTCAGGAATGCAGTTTTGATCTCATCGGTCCATTGACTATCGATATCACCGGTAGCATACCGACCGCTTTTTACCATTTCAAAACCGAATTTATCTTTTCTTACCACGAACTCTCCTACGCTGACAACCTGCTCAGCAAGATGTGCAGGTATGAATAATACACCTTCCGCATTGGCTATCACGAGGTCGCCAGGCATCACCATCACATTACCGATACGCGTAGGTGAATTCAATCCGGTCAGAACCATTTCTTCTGTGAAGGAAGGATGCCAGTCGCGCACGAAAGCATTGAATCCTTTGATGTTTTGAATTTCGATCAGATCCCTGGCTGCGCCATTGAATACAACTCCGTTTCCGGATTTGCTATAAATGGAATTTGCAAGTGTTGAACCCATGATCGGACCGCCGCTTATTTTTCCGAAAGCATCTGCCACATATACATCGCCTTTGTGCAGAATGTCAATCGGCCATGAATTCGTGTTTCCCTTTCGTCCCTGAGCTGCGCCACGTTCTTTTATCTTTTTCTCAACATCGGGTCTGCTGGGCATATACACTGCAGTTAACGCGCGGCCAACAATTGGTTCGCTGTTTACTGTTTTCCAATTGCCTTCGAACTGGTTGAGATAACCTTCATTTTTCAGCGCCGTCCACGCATCATCGATCATAATCTTTTTAGCCCGCTCAATAAGTTGATCAGGGATCTTTGGCCGACCATCAGCAAAACGCTCGCCCTTCCATTCCGACGTAAGGAAAATAAGCTCTTCTTTTGGCAAAGTCTGGCTGGCAGCAGTGAATGAAATCAAAAGCATTGGTATCATGGACAAAAATTTCATAAGCCGATTTTTTACAATTTAATTATTTATAGAAGAGTGGGTATTTAAAAAATCATCCGGTGAAGTATTAAATCAGGACAGTGTAATTTTGCAGTTCAATCTTTTACATGGCAACCCGTCAATTGGCTGTTATCATGTTCACCGATATTGTCGGCTATACGGCATTGATGGGAAATGATGAGAATAAAGCTTTTAAATTACTCGACATAAACCGGAAACTCCAAAAGCCACTGATTGAAAAATTCAATGGCCGTTGGATAAAAGAACTGGGCGACGGAGTACTTGCAAGTTTCCATTCCGTCACAGACGCTGTGTCCGCTGCGACGATGATACAGGAACAAAGCAGGACCGGGAATCAATTCCAGCTACGGATCGGAATTCACATGGGCGAAGTGGTTTTTGATAATGATGATGTTTTTGGAGACGGTGTTAATATCGCTTCAAGAATCCAGTCTGCCGCAACGGCTGGCGCTACTTATTTATCAGAAACTGTCTATCAGAACATCTCCAACAAAAAAGAATTCCAGACAGAGTTTGTAAAAGAAGAAATGCTAAAGAATGTAAAGGATCCTGTGAAGATTTATCAGTTGGTTGCAGACAAACCTGCTAAAACAACTCTGATTGCATCCAATCTTGATGATCAGAAGAGCATTGCGGTTTTGCCATTCGTAAATATGAGTGTTGATCCTGAACAGGAGTATTTCTGTGATGGTGTTACAGAAGAAATCATCAATACACTTGCGCAGTTAAACAAACTTCGCGTGGTAGCACGTACTTCTGTTTTTGCATTCAAGGGAAAACAACTGGATGTGAGAGAAATCGGACACATGCTCAACGTCGCTACCTTGCTGGAGGGCAGCGTGAGAAAGTCTGGAAATCGTTTAAGGATCACAACGCAATTGGTACGGGCAAAGGATGGTGCTCATCTCTGGTCCGACAAATACGATCGTGAACTCAACGATGTTTTTGCAATCCAGGAAGATATCGCAGAAAATGTTGGCAAGGCGCTACTGAATTATCTTTCCAGCCAGGAAAAGGACGCATTGCGAAGGCCTGAAACAAATATTGAAGCCTATGAGCATTTTCTAAAAGGGCGCCAGTTATTACACGGACTTCAGTTTTCCGAATCGAAAGTTCACTTTGAAAAAGCGGTGGCATCCGATCCCGGATATGCTCCTGCTTACGCAGGGCTTGCATCCTTACATGCATGGATGTACGAATGGGAAGGTGGCCGCAACGAAGATCTTATTGCAGCAGAACTCAATAGTCAGAAGGCGCTGACATTTGCGCCTAACCTTTCTGAAAGTCATTCCGCACGAGGGTTTGTATTTTCATTGGCCGGCCGGTATGAAGAAGCTACAAAGGCATTTCAAAAAGCCATTGAGCTCAATCCAAAGAATTTTGACGCTTATTACTTTTTTGGCCGGACGTCTTTTGCAAAAGGAGATATAGCTATCTCCGCCGACATGTTTCTTAGAGCATCCGAAGTACGTCGGGAAGATTTTCAGAGTATGCTTCTTTACGCGCAATCTTTAAATAAACTTGGAGATAAACGACACAGCGAAGCGGTAGCAGAGGGCATTGAACGCGCAAGGAAATTTCTGGAGCTTAGTCCTAATGATAAAAGGGCTTTATCGCTGACCTGTATTAATCTCCTCGAAATAGGAAATCGGGAAGAAGCAATAGCCTGGGCAAATAAGGCACTTGAACTTGATCCGGATGATACCGGAGTCTTGGTAAATACCGCCTGTATGTTTGCACGGGATGGAAATAAAGAAAGATCACTAGAACTGCTGGAAAAAGTATTTGGAAAGGGATTTGGGAAAAGAGACTGGATTGAAAATGATCCGGATTACGATTCACTGCGCGATGAACCGCGATTTCGAGCGTTATTGAAAAAACTGAAATAGTAAGCTCAGAACATCACCTGATAAAATAGTGTGCACCATGCACGATTACAGACCTTATTTTTATGATGAAATAAACAAAGTGTATCCCGGAATGGCTTCGGCAATTATCCAGGCGACAGATGATCAGTACACAACTTTATTACCCGATATCAGCTTTATCAGCTATTCCGGAAACCCTATCGACAAACGACTTGATTTCAGTGCATATTTCCTTGCGCTGATTCAGGTGCTCGAAAAAGAAGGTGAGGACTTTGAAAAGATCCGGATGGTCTGCCTGAACATCACTACGGAGTATGTAAAGCCGAAATCAGCATTGCAAAGATGGTTTAAGAAGTGGCCATCAAAAATCATGAACACAAAATTCGCAAGCTGGTTTTATCAGCAGTTCGAAAAAAGAATTTCTGTAAACAAATCTTCGGAAGGATTTATTGCAAAAGTCATCACTGATAAAGACGAAACTTACGGTATGGGATTTGGAATCGATATTTTAGAATGTGGCATCTGCAAACTCTTTAATAAACACAATTCTCGCCGCTATGCATCTATACTTTGTGAAGTTGATGAGATCACTTCCGCCCAGGCCGGTTTAAAGCTTATAAGAACAGGAACCATTGCCAATGGTGCGCACAAGTGTGACTTTCGGTATAAAAAATCTGAAAAATACATGTGATGAAAATCCTGGCGACTTTTTTTGTTTTATGTTTTATGATGAAGGCGACGGCGCAACAACCGGAGTATGCTGAGATTACCAGGGCTCTTGATTCTATTAATCGTCTTGATCAGGGTGGACGTGAAAAATCCGAATCCATTCAATTGCATTATAAAAATGATACTGCAAAACTCAGACAGGAATTGGAGCAGCTTTGGAAACAGATTCATATCCAGGACTCAATGAACCAGGTTGCTGTAATGAAAATCCTGGATACCGAAGGATGGCTTGGTCCCCGTGAAATCGGAGAAGATGCCAATTCAACTTTATTTCTCGTTATCCAGCACGCTGATTTACCGATCCAGGAGAAATATCTCCCGATGATGAAGACTGCAGTACAAAATAAGAAAGCAAAACCATCGCAGCTTGCGCTTCTCGAAGACAGGGTGGCCTTAAGAAAAGGGAAAAAACAATTGTACGGAAGCCAGATCGGATGGGATATGATCAGAAATGATTATTACGTCCAGCCGCTTGAAGATCCTGATCATGTTGATGAGCGTCGTGCATCAATGGGATTGCCACCGATGGCGGAGTATGTCAGGTACTGGAACATGAAATGGGATGTAGAACAATACAAAAAGGATTTGCCGCAGATCATGAAACGATTCAACGGGCAGTAAAAATCCGTTGATTTCCAGAATTTTTTCAAAAATCCGAAATCAATATGGCTATTGAAGTCTGGTTGGAACAGTGTTGATTTGACGAACTCCGTTATAGAATTACCTGTTAAATTCGAAAACGCACTTTTATAAATCAAACACAAGATACTTAAACAGTTCTGCCTCAGGCTTTACACCGCGAATTCCACAGTTTGTCATCACATTATCAACTCTGTTAAAGAAGCTAAATTTTAACACTGGCCACGAATCACTATTTTTATGAATATCCTAATTTTACTCCCTTATGAAAAAATTACTCTGGCTTGCAATTCCGATCGCTTTTTTAGCAGCTCCATCCTGTAAAAAAACCGACTCACCGGCTCCGGGAAATAACGACACCATCCCAACCGCATCAAAAATTGATCTGTTAAAAGATTCAGTTTATCTCTACACGAAGGAAGTGTATTTCTGGCGCGAGGTGATACCAGATTACAACACCTTCAATCCAAGAAAATATTCCGGTTCAACAGAACTCGAAGCTGCACAAAACGTGATGGCTGCGATCCGCAACCTGCAACCGCAGGATAAAAAGCATGGATACAGTTTTGTGACCACTCAGGAAGAATCTGATGGCATCCAGACAGGAGAAGATAAAGACTATGGATTCTTTATTAAGGCGGCCACATTTGAAAAAGTTCAGCCAGTGGATTCTGTGAGATGGTATGTCGAATACGTTTACAAAACTTCACCTTCAGGCTTAGCAGGTGTTGAGAGAGGATGGTACATCAGCAAGATCAATGGTACATCCCTTGGTTATGATAACGCGAGTATCACTACCCTGAATAACACTTTCTTCGGCAGCGGCAATTCCGCGGAATTTGAATTCACAAAACCAAATGGTGATATAAAGACTGTCAATCTTTCGAAAGGAAGTTTCACAGCAAATGCAGTTTTACATAATAGTGTAATTACTGACGGAGCTAAAAAGATTGGATACATCGTATTTAATCAGTTTTTCGGAGCTGGGGCACAAGCAGAGCTGAGAACGGCCTTCAATGATTTCAATTCAAAAGGTATTAATGAGCTGGTGGTTGACTTACGTTACAATCCAGGGGGGTCTACAGCAACCCAGAATGTTTTTGCCAATCTGATTGCACCGGCTTCAGCCAACAATAAAGTGATGTACACTTATGACTTTAATGATTCACTGAAGGCAGGTAAGTATTCTTTACTAAAAAAGAAAATGGGTAATATAAATTTTTCTTCTTCAGCAAACACCACACTGTTTTCTAAGGAAGGAGCGCTTGAAATTCCACGTGTATTCTTTATAGTTACAGGAGGAAGCGCATCTGCAAGCGAATTGCTGATCAATAATCTTCGTCCGTACATGGATGTGAAGCTGATCGGTGATACAACTTATGGCAAGCCTGTTGGATTCTTCCCGATTTCTATATTCAATTATGCGATTTACCCGATTTCATTTAAAACAATCAACTCAGTGGGCGATGCAGAGTATTATGATGGATTTGCTCCTGATAAACTCGCTGGAGATGGCGTGAACACCAACTGGGGTGATCCAAAAGATCCGTCACTCGCTGCTGCGTTGAAATATATCACTACAGGCAGTTTTGGCAGGATGATGACGACAGAGGAAGACCGGAGGAGTTTTGAAAGACAGAAAATGCTGCAACCGTTGAACGAACATATCAATAGTAAGAAGTTCCTGGGAATGTATTACGACACAAAAAAATAAACTGTAAAATCATACTTACAAAAAAAGCTGTCAACCGACAGCTTTTTTTGTTGTTTAGGGTAGGATATTTATAATTGGGGGCTGCTGTTTATTGTGCAAATTCTGCTGGGTATTGAACTGCAAACGAATTTTTTTTGATGCCAGTTCTCCATGGATATAAAAATAGAAGCGTGAAAACCATTACATCTCGTTGGCCTCCATATAAGATTTATACTTCGAATTCTTTATTACACGTTTCCGCAAATCACACCTTTTCAACGAACAACGATGAACGAACAACGCCGCCTGCCCTCACGTAATCAGCAAGCTCTGATTAGTTCTTCCTCCCTGATTTTTCTTTCTGAGAATTTTTACCTGAGTCTGCTTCAGAAATGCAAAACGATTTCAGTACAAGGTTTTGCTTTTTAATTTTCAGTTCCAGTATACGATCGCCTTGCGATTGTTTTTCACTGATCATTTTTTTTGCGGCTTTCATCGAATCGTTGTTTTTCTGAGCCTGGCAAAAAACCACTCCGGAAAGAACTACGCCTATACTGAGAAATAACTTATTCATGCATTTAAGACAGGTGCATGTTGTATAGGTTTAAACAGGAACTGATTTTTTATTTTCTCCCGGCGGATTTAGCGCTGAAATCAAGTCAGTCAATACCATTTCCTCAGCTACCTTTCTCGCGGAAATACCGTTTTCAGTTTTCCATCGCACCAGTCGGATATGACCTTCAGCAATTTCCAGGCCCGTAATTGTGCCACCATCGAAACAACAGCATCCTGTATTAAAATATCCCGGTTTCATGGTATGAAATGAGCTGTTTACGTAATCGTATTCCTGCTTTCTTTTTGGTATTTCTTTATTCAGTTTTTCAATTGCCGGTTGATCATTTGTTCTGATCGCATGTTCCATATCCAGGTAAAGTCTTTCAAGATGCGTCAATGATTTGAACACGGGTTGGTGTGTATGCCCGGTAATCAGTACAAGGTCATTCTGTTTTGCACTCCATTCATACATAAACTGATTGTGGAGTGTCTTGCTGTCATCGTTGGTGGACGGACTATTGGTATTGATTTCCAGGAAGGATTGCAATGGTCCCCAGATCGTACTGACAAACCATTTGCTGATTTTGTTCCCGTCACTTTGCGCATCACCCTGGTGACCATGGGTGCAGAAAAAATCAATATACCCATTGGGCAGTTCAGCTCGCAGAACAATTCCGGAATAGATCTTTATTGCCTGGCCGAACATGAGCTTTAAACTGACAGACGCGAAAGGATCATTTCCCCAATAGAGATCGTGATTGCCAACAATTTTCGCAAAAGCATTACGATCCACAAAAAGCTTTTCACTTTCGAATGTTTCCTTATTGTGTTTTAACACCTGCAATATGGTATTCTCCCATAATTCCTCACTGTCACCAAGATTGATATAATAGAAGTTTTTTCGGTTGTAATAATCAAGCGCAGCGAGATAGTTTTTCTCCGCGGGGGCAAAATCGTCGGACCCATTTCTGGCGCCCTTATGATGATCCGAAAAAATCACCACCGGGTGCTGATCCGGTTTGAAATCAATCAGTAATCCTTTTTTACCGGGTTCAGTAATAATGCTGCGATATAATTCGCTGAGCGATTCATTAACTTTTTGCTGTTTAGGAAACGAAGTGAACCTGTTTGCAATCCAGAGTACAGGCTTTTTTAGCAGGAAAATGCAAACATTCTTAAACCCATATTTAATTGAAGTGAATAATGGCATCGGTTCAGGGAAGTTAAAAGTTAAAAGTGAAAAGTTGAGCGTTGAATGTTTAATATTGAAAGTTGGTGCCCGGGTTTGTGGGAGGGTTGCCGAAATGTTGGTTTAAGAAATTACAGAGTTATCTGATTATTCAAATTCAATCGAGTAAATTGTCGCAAAAGTCGTCCAGTCCTCGTTCTGGAAATCTGTTTGATCTTTTCTTTTAATTGATATAAAATTGACGGGTATTTCTGAAGAATTTCGCGTCCGATCTGCTGCCTCCACAATGCTGTGGGGGCCTGCTGCCTGATTTCCACCTTCAACTTTTTGTTTTAAACTTGGTAATTTAGTACTAAACCTGAACAGTATGGACGCTGCTACCATGGACAACAGAATTTCCGAAATGGAATTACAAGGCATCGGGCAGCAGGTCGACCGGATATATACGGCTCAGCAGAAATTTTTCGCATCCGGGGCTACCCGTTCCATCAGCTTCCGACTGAAGCAATTGAACATCCTGCTGAAAGCAATTGAGAAAAATGAAGCCTTACTCAATGATGCACTATACAAGGACCTTCGGAAATCAGCCTATGAAACGTATGGAACTGAAATAGGGCCGACACTCGCCGAAATTCGGCACGCCTGCAAACATCTGCGGGATTGGATGCGAAAAGAGCATGTATCCACACCCATGATTTTTTTTCCATCTTCAAGTTATATTATCCGTGATCCGTTGGGTACGGTTTTGACGATCGGACCATGGAATTATCCTTTTCTGCTGATCATTACCTCTGTTGTGAATGCAATTGCCGGAGGGAATACGGTTATTCTGAAACCATCCGACGAAGCGGTACATACTGCTGATGTGATCGAAAAAATTATTTCCGAAAATTTTGCTGAAGAGTTTTTAGCGGTGATACAGGTACCCGGACCTATGGTGACAAAACTGATCATTGACAAATACCATTTCGATCATATTTTTTTTACGGGTAGTACACGCGTTGGTAAGATCATCATGGAGTCGGCTGCTTCAAAACTGAGCCCGGTTACACTCGAGCTCGGTGGCAAAAGTCCCTGTGTTGTAGAAGCTGACGCCGATCTGGGTTTTGCTGCAAAAAAGATCGCCTGGAGTAAAACCATCAACGCCGGCCAGACCTGTGTTGCTCCTGATTATCTTTTTGTTCACGCTGCTGTTAAAGAAAAATTTCTTGAAAAAATAAAATCGGAACTCACGAAAATGTTTGGCGAAAATGCTCAAAACAGTCCCGATTACCCAAGGATCATTAACAAAAAAAGATTCGATGTTTTGTCTGCGTATCTTGAAAACGGACGGATTGTATACGGTGGACAGGCAGACGAAAACGATCTCTTTATTGCGCCGACTATTATTGAAGACGTAGACACAGATGACCCGGTGATGCAGGAAGAAATATTCGGTCCGGTGCTACCTGTATTTACTTTTACAGATAGAAGTGAAGTACTGGATATGATTGCAAAACATCCTTATCCGCTGGCGTTGTATATTTACACACGGTCCCGCGCAAACGAAAAATTTTATATTGATCAGGTTCGTTTCGGCGGCGGATGTGTTAACAACGGAGTTATTCATCTGGGCAACCCCGATCTTCCCTTTGGTGGAACAGGATATAGCGGTATCGGGCAGTATCATGGGTATGCCGGATTTCTTACTTTTACACGACCAAAGAGTATTATAAAATCTCCGACCTGGTTTGATGTCCCGCTTTGGTATCCGCCTTATGCCGGTAAATTGAAATGGCTACGCCGGATGTTCCGCATCTGAAAACAACGTTTTGCTGGTTTGCCATAATTTCTTATTATTAAAGATAACCGCTGCGTATGGGAATGACAGGCAGACAGAAAGTACTTAAAACGTTATATCCAATCTTTTCCGTGTTCAACTATCTCACAGGGAGAGGGACCTCTATACGTCGTGAAAAAAATGCGGCTATTCCTCCCAGTAATATATATGAAATGATTGTTGACCTCAATAATGGTACACGTTTTTCACTGGATAACTGGAAAGGTAAAAAGATATTGATAGTCAATACCGCCAGCAACTGCGGATATACACCACAATATGAAGAGTTACAGGAATTAAAAGAGATGTTCGAAGGCAGATTGGAGGTTATAGCATTTCCTGCGAATGATTTTAAAGAACAGGAGAAAGGGACAGACGATGAAATTGCAAGCTTTTGTAGAAAAAATTATGGGGTGACTTTTCCCTTGGCTTCGAAAAGTTCGGTAAAACACGGACCCGGACAAAACCCCGTTTTTCAATGGCTGACTCAAAAAGAAAGAAACGGGTGGAACAATTTCCAGCCGCCCTGGAATTTTTCAAAATATCTCATATCAGAAGATGGACGATTACTGGCCTGTTTCGATCCATCGGTTAGTCCGATAAGTAAAGAGATGCTACAGGCTATTGAAGGATAGCAAAAGGCACTTAACTTTATCAGCTTCATGCTGCGGAAATACATCCATACCTGTATATTTATTTTGCTGCTGTTTCCTCCTTTTTTACATAGTCAGCAAAATGCCGATTCAAATTTATTTTCTACCAGAGTTTCACCACAGGTTTTCAGGTTGATCAATCATTCTGATAGTGTAATCAGGAAAAAATTTGTTGTCGGGTTTCGTGATTCAGCAGAATATCAGCAAGTGAAAAAATACTCTTCGGTGAAATTTTTTTTAAATCATGAAAGAAGTTTAATTGCTGTAGTGGAGTGTAGTCCTGCAATTCTGAAACAATTGCTGATGCAGGGTTTGATCAATTCCGCAACTGAACATGTTTCTCCATCGGAAGAGGGAGGTGTAATCAGTTACGATCAAACAGTCAATGCGATAAGTGCGGCACATGATTATTTTCCTTCGATTAATGGAACCGGCGAAACAGTTTCCGTGAAGGAAAACAGGATGGATACGCAGGACATCGATATTGCGGGAAGGTATGCTGATGTTGGTACTGCATCATCTACGGGAAGCACACATGCAACAATAATGACAACATTGATTGCGGGTTTAGGAAATACATCCTTCAAAGGTCTCGGTGTTGCATTCCGTTCGCGGTACACTTCTTCCGATTTTTCCACAGTACTTCCTGATCAGAATTCAATCTATAGAGATAATCAAATCCGTATACAGAATCACAGTTACGGAATAGCGGTTCAATCTTTTTATGGAAATAATGCCCGCGCGTTTGATATCTCTGCTATTGATAACCCCGAATTGCTGCATGTTTTTTCATCAGGCAATTCAGGAACGCTGGCACCGCAGAATGGCAAATATGCGGGCATTTCCGGAGTTTCAAACCTTACGGGGAATATGAAATTTGCAAAGAATGTCCTGGTTGTGGGTGCAATCGATTCTGCATTGAATATACCTGCTGCAAGTTCAGGCGGACCGGCTTACGACGGAAGAATAAAGCCCGAACTGGTTGCTTTCGCTGAAGATGGTTCATCGGGTTCCGCAGCACTTGTTTCCGGTTCAGCTGCATTGATCCAGCAAGCCTGGCTTGAAAAATATCAGCGCAATTCCACCGCACAATCAGTTAAAGCCATTTTGATCAATTCTGCAGATGATGTGCATCACGTTGGCCCTGATTACCGTTCAGGTTTTGGAAATATGAATCTGAATCGCGCACTGGCAACAGTGAGGGATAACCGCATTTTCGAGGATACTATTCTGCCTTTATCTGAAAAAATATTTCCACTGACCCTCGGCACTGGCTTATCCAATCTGAAGGCAACACTGGTGTGGACGGATCCGGTTGCAGTTACTATGTCTGAAAAAGCATTAATTAATGATCTTGATTTTTTTATAAAGAAAAAATCTACCAATGAAATATGGGAACCATGGATATTAAGCATTGCAGCTGATACAGCGCTATTATTTAAAAATGCAATACGCGGGAGAGATACATTGAACAATATCGAGCAGGTCTCTATTGATGTTCTCACCCCGGGAGAATATGAGTTACACGTCAGCAGTCGGTTTCTCTCCGGCGGGCGTCAAACATTTTCTGTTGTATGGCAGGTTGATACAGTTGATAAAATTGAATGGATTTTTCCAGTAAAGGATGAGAAAATAGAGGCAGACAAAAACCTCCGGCTCAGGTGGCAAACTAATATTGCTGATAATTCTCCGGGAGAAATTGCATGGAGTGCCGACAATAATAACTGGAATATTATTGAGGATGAAGTATCATTAAACAAACAGGAATTCACCTGGAAAACACCTGCGATTTTTACTCCTGCATATTTCCGCATTGTGCATAATGCGGATACACTGGTTACCGGTCCGCACGCAATCAATGCGCAGGCTGCAATGAATACTGGCTGGATCTGCGATTCTGCATTAATATACTGGAATAAAAAAGGATATACGGGAGAATGGTTATTATATCGCTACAACGGTGATACAATGCAGTTGATCAGACAGACTCCTGATAGTTTTGCGATTTTATCATTGAGCGGCCCGGAGTATTTTTCTGTTGCACCATTGGTTGGAGCTGGCCCTGGACTAAGCAGTAATACGATCAATATTTTTCAGCAGGGTACGGGTTGTTTTGTAAACAGTTTTGTAGCGGATCTTGTCAACGATAATAAGGCGCTTATTCGAATACAGTTAGGTACTTTATTCGGGATTAAAAAGATTTCCATCAGGAAGCTGGATAACCCATCGTTCATTTTATATGAAACCAACCTGGTTGTTTCTACTTCGATTGAGTACATTGATGAGAACTTGCACAAAGGAATAAACAGGTATTTGCTTGAACTCGAACTGACCGATGGAAAGCAAATTTCCTCGGGTCCGGTGGAAGTGTACTTTAATGAAAGCGAGCCTTACATCATATATCCAAATCCTGTCCGTCGGGGTCAAACGATTCAGCTTTTACAGAGGGATACGGAAGATATTGAAGCACAACTATATGATGCAACAGGTCGGTTTATAAAGAAATTCTTATTTACTGAAAAGGTAAGCAGCATCTCTACTGCTTCCTTAGGCCTGGGATGGTATTACCTGTTGATAGTTGATGAGCAGAAAAATATTCACAGGTATAAGTTCGTCGTATTTTAACTACTAAACCAGGATATGTAACCATTTACCAGTACCCGTTTTGTGGTAATTTATTCGAGTACAAAAAATTGTTGATGATAATCCACACCAATTTGTTTTTATTCTGTTATCTTATATTAAACTTAAAAGGTACAAGTATGAGAAAACTGATTTATTCCATCACAGGCATCTCAATGATGCTATTAGTTGCTTCCTGCACCAAAGACAAAACTGCTGAACCACAAACCAGTGATGTAGTAGGAGCCGATGTACTTGCTATGGTAAAAAAACAAGGGTTCAGTGACGAAAATGTAACCCGCGCCGAAGGTGGTTATATTGTTGAAGGCGATATCTTTCTTTCTGATAATGAGCTCACAGCTCCTGCGAACTGGGGCACACTTGAAATTGCAAATGTTGAGCAATACAGAACAACGAATCTTGTTTCGGTTAATGGTACCCGTACGATCACACTTAGTCTTAAATCCGGGCTCCCATCATCTTATGTTGCTGCTGTAGATGAAGTTGTTAACAGGTACAATGATTTAAATCTCACAATTAAATTTCAGCGGGTGAGTTCCGGAGGTAATATAGAGTTTTCGAAAGCACCACGCGGAGCAGGCTATCTCGCATCTGCGGGATTTCCCACCTCCAACGGTACACCTTATGGAAGCGTAAAAGTCAATAGCGGCTATCTGGGAAATAATCCGGGTACCAGCTATCTGGCAACTATCCTTGCTCACGAGGTTGGGCATTGCATTGGTTTTCGTCACACAGATTATATGGATCGTAGCTACAGCTGTGGTGGATCACCCTACAATGAAGGTGCCAGCAGTGTTGGTGCAATTCTGATTCCGGGTACGCCTTCCGGTCCTGATGCTAATTCCTGGATGTTGTCCTGCATCGGCTCAGGAGTAAACAGGCCATTCAATAACAATGATAAAACTGCTTTGAACTATTTGTATTAAAAAAGTACTATCTTTAAGATACTTGACTTAAGCCCGTAAGCTTTTGCAGGTGAAAGCCGGTCGCTTAGATCGGCTTTCGTATTTGTTAAGAATGCTGCACGCACTCGAAAATTTCGATTATTAACATTGTTTTGGTCGCATTATTAGAGCTTTCCTATTATTATTGAGTGTGGATATCTCTTGTAGAATAAATTCAAGAATTTATATATTTTGTATTTGCGTTTTACCCCAATTATTCTGCTTTTCTCCTTAATAAAAGCTTACCTCCTACCCGAACCGGTTAAGGCCAATCCTTTAACCATAACGAACAAATATTTAACGCTAAACTTATGCGCGAACAGAATGTGATTTTAGTAAATGAGAAGGACGAAGAAATAGGCGTGATGGAGAAAATGGAAGCCCATCGCAAAGCATTATTACATCGTGCTTTCAGTGTTTTTATTTTCAATGGGAGAGGTGAGATGTTATTGCAGCGTCGCGCATTAAAAAAATACCATAGCGGCGGATTGTGGACGAATGCATGTTGCAGTCATCCACGCCCGGGTGAACCAATTGAAGCAGCTGCAGTTCGCAGACTTCGTGAAGAACTTGGTTTCAGTACACCATTGACCCACGCATTCCAGTTTGTTTATCGTGCTGCATTCGAAAACGGTCTCACCGAATATGAATTCGATCATGTTTTTATAGGACACTACGATGGCTTATTGCATCCTGATAAAGATGAAGTTGGAGACTATTGTTATAAGAACATGGATGAAATCCGTTGGAGTCTTTCATCACATCCTCATAAGTATACAGAGTGGTTCAAGATTGCATTTGCAAAACTTGAATTTCATCTTCAAAAAGTGCCTCTTGGAATGGCCGGGTAATCTCCCGCCGACTGATACAAATTATTCATGTCTCACAAGAAAGCGGTTGTTATAGGGTCAGGCATCGCCGGCCTTGCGTCTGCTATTCGCCTGATAGATAAAGGATATGTTGTTGATTTATTTGAAAAAAATGAATCAGCAGGCGGAAAGCTCGCTTTGTTGAAAAACGATGGATTTGTATTTGATACCGGCCCCTCACTTTTCACACAACCGGAACACCTCGAAACTATTTTCTCTCTTGCCGGCGAACCGCTGAGCAGTTATTTTCAATACAAACGACTGGATAATGCATGTCGCTATTTTTTTGAAAATGGTATCATAGTCAACGGATACACCAGTAAAGAAAAATTCGGAGAAGAACTTTTCAACAAAACGGGTGAAGCAGTTGAAAATGTTGTCAGCTATCTGCAAAAAAGTGAAGAACGCTATCATTCTCTCGCAAAAATTTTCCTGAATGAAAATCTGCATGAAATCAGGACATGGACGAATTCCGATACCATTTCAGCATTAAAAAAAACGTCTCCGCAACTTCTTTTTAAATCGTTGAATTCATTTAATAAATCCCGGCTAAAAACACCTGAAGCTGTTAGAATTTTTAATCGCTTTTCTACCTATAACGGAAGTAATCCTTTCCAGGCACCTGCGATGTTGAGTATAATACCGCATCTGGAGCACAATGAAGGTGTGTATTATCCAAAGGGTGGGATGATCAGCATCATCAATGCACTTTATGCTCTTGCGGTTAAAAAGGGCGTCTGCTTTCATTTTAACTCTGCTGTAAATAAAATCGAGGTCAAAGATGGAATCGTTCAGGGAATAATTGCGAACGATGTTTTTTATCCATCGGAAATTGTACTGAGTAATGCTGATGTTCATTTCACATACCAGAATTTGTTGAATGATAAAGGAGCGGCAAACTCAACGGCAGGTCAGGAGAGGAGCAGCAGCGCACTGGTGTTTTACTGGGGAATAAATAAGGTGTTCCCAGAATTGTACCTGCACAATATCTTTTTTACAAAACATCAGGAAGAAGAATTCAGCTCGTTGTTTCAGCTAAAACGATTCTACCATGATCCTACAATTTACATCAACATCACTTCAACAATGGAAGCCGGAATGGCGCCTGCGGGTATGCAAAATTGGTTTGTCATGATCAATGCGCCGTCAGGTACCGTGTTTAGCGAAAATGATTTAAACGAAATAAGAAAGTCTGTTCTCTGGAAACTCAATCGCATGCTCAAAACAAGGCTTGAAGATCATATCGTCTTTGAATCAATGATGACTCCAGCGGATATCACGGCAAATACAAACGCATTTGAAGGCGCGTTGTATGGGGCCAGTTCAAACAATATGTTTTCAGCTTTTCGTCGTCATCCCAATTTCAGCAGAAAGTATCGCGGACTTTTCTTCGCTGGCGGCACAGTGCATCCAGGGGGCGGCATTCCTTTGTGTTTCCGAAGCGCTTCTATCGCAGTGGATCTCGCTACCAGACCTGCCAGGTCTTAGACCTGGCAGGTGTTTGTAGTAATAGAACTACAACCATTTTTTAGATGTTTGATTTTCAAAGGAATTTCTTCAAACGATTTTTCTGAAAGAACCTGTGAAACGTTGTATTTGACTGTATTTTTCTATCCCCAACCTGGCAGGTTTTAAAACCTGCCAGGTTTGAGCTAAAGAGGGTCGCCGAATCGCTGAAAAAGTTCGATCCGTGCAGGCCCTGAAAGCTCGAATCGATACTCTTCCATCAATATCCTTGCAAGATTTTTTCCTGTACCAGCAGAAAGAGCAATGGCGAAATTATCAACGGCATCCTGGGCCGAAAGCGTCTTTTTGCGGCTGGCAGTTTCTTTAAAAAAGGCTGACACAAAACTACCACGCCCGGAATTTTTATAAAAGTGAAGTATAATAGATGCAAAAATCAGGTGTGACGATACCGGAGTGCCATTCAGATTCGCAATGCCGGATTCATAAATCTTCTTCCAATTGGTGGTGGTGTCGGACTTATAAAGCCCCGCATAACCTTCCAGTGAATTTCTGACAGGTGTTTCGGTGTTCCGGATCGGTAATGATATCAGATCTGTCACGATATTTTTCATCGCTTCAGAATATCCCGTTGCTACGTCGACCAGGTAACCATTTCCAAAATGAAGCTGATCACTGTAAAACCAGAAATTTCTTCCGAGTTCATAAAAGAAAGTGGTATGGTATTTTCCAGTTTTCAACACATCGTTATATAATTCATCAACCCATGGATTAATCATTTCAATTCCTGTAAAACCCAGGTATCCGCAGGCGCCGCCACAGGTGGAATTGACTGAAGCTATGGTAGACCGACCGTTGATCACTGTCGGCGCGAATTTTTGCGGTTCTTTTCCTGTGAGGGCTTTATATTGAAGATATCCGTCATCAAGACTTTTTACTATCGCTTCCATCACTTCAAGGTTGAGATCGGACTTCTGTGTTAAAAGGACGATATGATTGCCAAACCAGGGCTGCAGATTAAGCACAGCTCCCTGGAAAGTTGTGTAATTGACGCGTGATGGCAATTGAATGATTTCAAACTGAGCGTTCGCCTGTTTACTCTCGCATGTCACAGTTACAGCAATATTTCCCGTAGCCTTGGCTGTGACAAGGCCAGACGCATTAACGGTCGCTTTGGAGTTGTCGGCGCTGGAAAATGAAACAGACCTATCGGTGATGATTTTATTGTTGATGTCTTTGACGATGACCTGCAATTGAATTGTTGCACCTGTCTGAATTTTGACGATCGCAGGGCTGACAGTGATGGTGCCTACCGGAACTTTAACTGATGTTATTTTGGCTGTCTTCGTCTTGCCTTCAGCGTTAGCAGTAATTTCTGCCTGTCCTTCTTTGATAGCCGTAACGAGGCCGGTTTGATTCACGCCGATAACGGATGTATCACTGCTTGACCAGGCAATTATTCTGCCGGTAAGGATATTATTCTGTGCATCTTTCAATGTGGGAGTAAGCTGAAGACTAGACCCCACGTACAATTGTGCACTGAGCCCGTTAAGATCGATTTTGTCTACAGGGATATCACGCACTTTTACATTGCATTTGGCGGATTTCCCTTCTGCGGTGGCCGTGACCGTTATGTCACCGGCCGCTATTGCTTTTATGTTTCCTTTGGCATCAACAGTAAGCCTGCCCGAATCGGAACTGATGAACGTGACGGCTCTGCCTGTAAGCAATGTGTTGTACTTGCTGAATAATTTAACCTTTAATTCCGCAGCCTCTCCTGTTAAAATATTCAGTGAATCAGGCTCAATGGTAACTACTGCTACAGTATTAAGTTTTGCCTGCACTACAGTGGTGCCGGTTTTGCCTGAAGAAGATGCTGAAATTGTGGCGTTTCCTTCTTTCAATCCAATAGCCAGACCGGGATCGCTTATCCGTACGACTGCAGCATCTGAACTTATCCATTGTATACTTTGACCAACCATCTCCTTATTATTCTGATCGAGTACGATTGCTTTCAATTGAATACTATCCCCAATTTCGATCGTGGGGTTGACCGGTTCAATACGGACAGTCGAAACAACCCTTTGCGCAGGCCGCGGGTCCGGATCTTTGCCGGGATCTTTGCTGCAGGCATTCGCAATCAAAAACAGAAAAAAAATGAGGCTTGATTTTTTTGATAGGTTAACCATATAGTGAGCGGGTTGAAAAGGAAATCAGAGGATCGGATAAACGGTGACTTTGATAGGATGGGGAAGGGCGGGATGTTCAAATTAAGAAAAATTATTATTTCTTAGAAATAAAGAGGTTTATACTTTTTTAGAAAAATTATTCCTGATGATTAATTTTTGTATGATCACCGGCTGCATCGTTTTTCCATCCTGTTTTGGTAAACGTACCCACTTTAAAATGATGTAACTTTTCTTTTTCTATTCAATGATACTTGTATGAGAATTTTCAGAATTCTTTGTCTTTCAACCTTGTCTCTGTTTACAACAGTTCTTTTTGCCCAACCCGATATTCGAAAACAATGGCAAACCAGGCTGATCACCGTTGCAGATGGCGAAACAATAAACCTTGATGAAGGAACTTTTGTGATGGACGCAACGTTGTCGATGGAGGGAAAGAAAAATATTACGATCAAAGGCAAAGGAATTGATAAAACAATCATTTCATTTAAGGGACAAAAATCCGGTGCGGAAGGATTGCGTGTCTCTAATTGCACCAACATCACCCTGGAAGATTTTTCTGTGGAAGATGCAAAAGGTGACGGTGTGAAGACGATGAATGTAAATGGCATTACATTCAGGAATATTCGCGCAATGTGGACAGGGAAGCCGGATAAAAATAATGGTTCTTATGCACTATATCCTGTCCTCTGTGAAAATGTGTTGATTGAAAATTGTATTGCCCGAGGTGCTTCTGACGCCGGTATTTATGTAGGCCAATCGAAGGATATTATTGTGAGAAACAACAAAGCGTATGAAAATGTGGCGGGGATAGAAATTGAGAATTCTCTGAATGCGGAAGTGTATGATAATGAAACTTACAATAACACCGGTGGACTTCTTGTTTTTGATTTGCCCGATCTCAAACTGAAGCGCGGTGGCCATTGCAAATTGTACCGGAACACCATCCGCGATAACAATCTACCGAATTTCGCTCCAAAAGGAAATATCGTGGGTAAGGTGCCGCTGGGTACAGGCATTTTATTGCTTGCATGCACCAATGTAGAAATCTATGAAAACCAGATCCTGAATAATCGTACAACACCTACCGGTATCATCAGTTACTACATGACTGAAAATCCGATCAAGGACAGCACCTATTATCCTTATCCCACATCTGTCTATATTCATGATAACGTGTACAGCAAGCCACGCAAAAAAGCGACTATGCGTGGGCGTATGGGTAAGATGTACAGGTTTAAATTGAAGTTCGGCAAAGATGTTCCTGATATTGTTTATGACGGAATCCTGGATGATAAGGTACCCAATGGAAAATTTAACTACAGCGATAATAAAAGAATCTGTATCAGAAATAATAAGGGAGCCAGTTACGCCAATCTGGATGCTGCAAATGGGTTTAAAAATATTTCGAGGGATTCTGCTCCCATGGATTGTAATCCTTCCACCACGGCATCTGTTCAATAAAAGTTATTATGAAAAGCCGTCTGCTGATATTTTTTTCCGTAATACTGACTTCGCTGTGTGTGGGTGCAGCAGTTGATCGTCCGCATCCACCGAAAGAATTGCTTTCGCAATACGGTTTTTTTAAGGGGGTTCTGAAAGATCAGCAACCTGCTGATGGTATTATGCCATATTCACTATCTACTCCGTTATTTTCTGATTATGCGGAAAAGCTTCGATTCGTTTTTATTCCTGTAGGCTTATCTGCGAAATTCAATGATAGTTCCGTTTTTAATTTTCCGGAAGGAACAGTCCTGATAAAAACATTTTATTTTCCTGTCGATTTCCGTAACCCTTCAAAAGGAAGAAGATTGATGGAAACACGTTTGCTGATTCATGAAGGAAGCCGGTGGATCGCATATCCCTACATCTGGAATGAAGATCAGAAAGATGCTGTTTACGATCCGGCGGGAGAAGTAAAGGCGGTGAAGTATGTTGATCTGAATGGTAAAAAGAAAGAGCACAATTATTTTATTCCGAACCAGAATCAATGCAAGGGATGTCATAACCAGAACGAAGTATTGGTTCCGCTTGGTCCTTCGGCAAGGCAGATGAATCACGATATGATGTACAGTTCCGGTAAACAGAATCAGTTACTTTACTGGGAACAAAATGATAAACTCAGTGGATTCAAACCTTCTGACGCAAAAAATGTTGGTATAGTCTGGAACGATCCTGCAACGGGTACACTTGATCAACGCGCGAGATTGTGGCTTGATATCAATTGCGGATTTTGTCATCAGCCACAGGGGCCGGCAGCGAGTTCAGGTTTACATTTGCATATGCAGGAATCGGATCCGTTAAGGATCGGTATAAATAAAACTCCAGTTGCTGCAGGGCGTGGTTCCGGTGACAGAAGATTTGATATCGTACCTGGTAAGCCCGTGGAATCAATATTGATTTTCCGGATGGAGTCAGACGATCCGGGAATAATGATGCCAGAGCTTGGCCGTTCAGTTAAACACCAGGAAGGAATTGCCCTGATCAAAGAATGGATTGCAGGGATGAAATAAAAATGACTTGTGAGTAACCATGCCGGGTTTATTCATCATAGGAGCAAAAAAAGCAGATAATAAAAAATCGCATCGTGCAATATGGATTGCACTCGTAATACACCTTGTGGGTTTACTGGGGATCCTTTTTGTCAACAGGTATCGGTTTATTGTTCTGACTCCGATAAACCTGCTGATCATGGCAGGTCTTCTGCTTCAAACAAGATTTGATAAAAATTACTGGCTTCATATATTTTTTGCCGTCTGTTGGCTTGCCGGAATGGCCGCAGAAATTACCGGAGTAAATACAGGATTGCTTTTTGGTGATTACAGGTATGGGAAGTGGCTGGGACCAGGCTTTGCGGGCGTTCCTCTGTTGATCGGTGTCAATTGGTTTATTATTGTTTATAGCTCTGCATGTGTTACCCATTTCCTGCTGGATTTTAAAAGGAAAAAAAGGTCACTCACGTTAGCGTATAATCGAAAAAGATTCTTTCTGTTTTGTTTTATTGGTGCATTGCTCGCAACTTTTTTTGACTGGGTGATGGAGCCTGCTGCTATTGAGCTGGGTTTCTGGATATGGACAGGAGACGGTTCGATCCCGGTATTCAATTATGCCTGTTGGTTTCTGCTGAGTTTTCTGCTTTTGTTTATTTTCCGTAAAATGCCAATTACAGCTAACAACAGGTTTGCTGTGTACCTTTTTTTAATACAACTTTGTTTTTTCCTTCTGATCAGGATAGCGGGGTAATCGGGGCCATGTATTTATACAGTACATGTTAGACAGCAGACTGCAGAAATTTATAGTTGTTAGTCTTGTGGTTTTGGCTTTACAATTTGAATTAGGGGCTGCTGTTTAATGTGCGAATCCCATTCGATATTCAATTACAAAGCAATTTAGCTGTCGGCGTGCGGGCGGATTTTAGCACCTGTTTGAATTCGGTTCTCGGTTTAAATTTCGCAGGCTTCTATTATGCATTTCTGCAAAGCGTAACGTTTCAGCGAACAGCGATGAAATAATAAATGCAGGCAGTTCTCATCTAAGCAGTAATTCCGGATCAGCTTTCGGCTAAAGACTACACTTTGTGTCCGGTAAGTTTCTTTATATGTTCCTGTTTAACAGGTTCGCGAAGTCTGCGGGATGATTCTGTGTGATAGGAGTGGGAAAGAAGAAAATTATTCTGCAGATTTTCCCAGGCAGCATCATCTGGCACAATGCCATAAAAAAGAAATTCCTGGTGCAGAGTCTCTGCAATTTCAAAAAAGTCTTCACGACCTAAATAATCGAGATCTGCATCGCAGATAACTTTTTCCAGAAGGTTTTTTGGCTTTTGTGGAAGTTTTGTCGCCATAATGAGTTCACGAATGATCTCCTGATCGTCATCTGGTATACCAAAATCTTCAGCGTCTTCATCGAAAAGCTTACAGCCAGCAGCCTCATGTTCACGGTATTTTACCAGGAAACCGGTGTCATGATAGATCGCTGCTATCTTCAATAAAAACAATTGATGGGGATCTTTTATTCCTTCTGCTTTTGCAATACGTAAACATTGCTCTTCCACATCAACTGTGTGATTGAGGCAATGATAAGTCAGGTGCGGGCTCAAATCTTTCAGCCGCGACATAACCGAAGATCTGATCCTTCTATACGATTCTGCAGTCATGAATAATAATCAAAATACTGAATCATAAAGTTCTCTCAAAGTAAATGCACTGAAAATGCATGAAGACGCGGGACTAAAAATCCTTGTTCATATTTCTCAGATACATTAAATATACTCAAAGAAAATTTAAATTGAATTTTCCGGGAAAAAACCTGTACTCTCTTTTATTTCCTCTTTCCCAGCCAGTACGGTCTCGAGTTTACGGATAGCTTCACCAAGGAAATACATGTCTATTTCGCCCACATTTTTAGCATAGATCTTACCCCTGTAATGGCAGTGATAATGATCTTTTATCAGCATATACAATGTTTCCGAAATATTGATTTCACCCGGTTCGCCATTGCTTTCCATCCGGCTGGCAATATTTACTGTACTACCCCAGATGTCGTAAGCGTATTTTTTCTTACCTACCACCCCGGCAACCAGCGGTCCAACATGGATACCTATGCGAAGTTCCCAGGGCATGAAACCATCCTTGATTCTCTCGCTATTGCGTTGCTTCATTACCTGCCTGATTTCAAGCGCCGCCTTCATCATATTCAGGAGATACTCATCATAAGGAGTGGGAATACCACTGGCGCACATATACGCATCTCCAATAGTTTTGATTTTCTCCAGTCTGTATTTTTCAACTATATCATCGAATGCAATAAAACAGGCATTTAGCTCGGCAACGACCTCCTGAGAAGACATGTGATCGGCCAATGTTGTGAAATTTTTGAAATCTGTAAACAATACCGCGACACTTTCATAAAATCTTGGAGTCGCCACACCATCTCTCCTCAATTCTTTTGCAACCTCCTCGGGAAGAATGTTTGAAAGCAAACTTTCAATTTCCGCTTTCTGGCTATCCAGGATATTGTTGATTCTTGTTTTATTCCTGTAGTCCCGATATAAAATGAAGATAATTAACGACACCAGGATCATTCCTACGATCAGCGCATTCTTTGCAAAGCGCTGGCGATTTAATTCAAGTTTCTGGAACTCTTTATCTTTTTTCAGTAAGTCAATTTCTTTTTCTTTCAATCCGACTTCAAACCGGGATTGAATACTATCCGCACTTAAATTAAATAAAGTATCAGCAAGTAATGAATATTTCTGTTGATAACGAAATGCATTATCATAGTCTTTTGCATCCCGATAAAGATTTGCAAGACTCAGGTAAACTTGTTTAAGGTGACTTGCTGCCTTTATTTCAGTAGCCAATGAAACGGATTCATTAAGATATTGCATTGCGCCACGGCGATTTCCCTGGAGCCTGTAAATCTCACCCATTTCCAGTGCAGATTCAACTTTAAATAACTTGCTGTCCTGCTCACTCGCTTTATTATATGCCTGGTTAAACCAGTTTAAAGCTTCAGTACTATCACCCTTTCGTTTGAATAATTTTCCGATATCATTTAAGACATAAGGAAGGTTTGTACTGTTGTTTGTTTCCGAGGCTTTTTTTGCAGTCAGGAAATGAATCATGGCAAGTGAATCCTCGTTCATATTCATATAGATTTCTCCAATATTGGTGTTGCAGGAACCTATATTGTCAAGGTCATTTAATTCTTCAGCAATCTTTAAAGCTTTCTTCAAATAGATCAGGGCCTGGTCGTAGGTTACGGGTCGGCTCATATAAATCAGACCAATATTTTGTGTTGTGGTTGCGATGCGAAGTTTATCGCCTATTTTTTCTGCGGCATCAAGCGAGGGTAGAAAATACTCGAGAGCCCTCGCATAGTTGCCGAGGTAATAGTAGATGGAACCAATATTGTTTAAAATATTGGAGATGCCATCCTGGTCATTTATCTCCCTGTAAGTTTGCAGAGCATTTGTCCAGTATTCTTCAGCTTGTAAATATTCGCTCCTGTCAAAATAATGAAGTCCGATCCATTTGTTACCCAAAGCAACTCCTTTGCGAAAATTAAGCTGTTCTGCAAGCTCAAAAGCCGCGTGGCTGTATTTCAACGAAGTGTCAGGGGATGCACCACGATAGAATTTTGCAAGCTCGATCATGGTCAGCACTTTGTTGCTGTCGTTTGATTGCAGCTTTAGCCTTGTCCGAAGACTATCGCTGGTGTTCTGTCCAGTTACACATATACTGGAAATTGTCATCAACAGGAGCGCCCCAAGCCTGAAAAAACCCATCCCGATATTCATTTCGTTTATAAAATTTAAAAAATATTCAGGCCCTACCAAATAAAAGAGGGAATATTTCATTCCCTCTTTTAGTAATATCAATCTGACGGCGTATCAGAGCTTGATTATCTTGAATACTCTCGTCTCTTTTATACCAGTCACTCTTATAAAATACTGTCCTGCACTTAATCTGCTCATATCAACTTCAATCTTAGCACCGGAAAGCTTTCTAGTAGTAAAGCTGTTATACTCTCTTCCCAATCTATCCAGCACCCGGATGCTTACACTGGCATCCTGACTGAAGCCTGTTTCGATAATGGTTTTCCGTTCAACCGGGTTCGGATATGCTTTTCCGGTCAGCTCAACAACAGCAGGGGCAGTTGCAGCAACCCTTGTATTCGTACCTGCTGGTGCAGGCACGAAGTCACTTGGACATCTTGAAGAAGTTGAACTTGCCTGGCTGGTTGTAGCTGATGACTTGTTGCGTTCAAAGCTGGACAGATACCAGACGATCTTATTACCGTCGAATGGAACTTTAAATCTGCCGCCACCTGCTTTGAATCTACTTGGAAGTTTCGACACATCAGCATTGCTACCTGTCGGAGTAATATTATTGTTTGCCGAACCCGCTTGTATCCATACATCTGTGGAGTTCAGATTTTCATAAGCGTAATTAGCTATAAACCCAAATCCGCCGTTGGTCGCCGGATCTGCAACGGTAATACACTCCAGGATTGGTTTAATTGATCGGGCTTTATTACCTGTAATATTCACTATCAATGTTCCCGGCAATGCAGTAAACGTATAGT
The DNA here is from genome assembly GCA_029269725.1 of Pollutibacter soli. Taxonomy (GTDB): domain Bacteria; phylum Bacteroidota; class Bacteroidia; order Chitinophagales; family Chitinophagaceae; genus Pollutibacter; species Pollutibacter soli. Next base: position 79,672 of record JARJHS010000004.1, read on the forward strand.
TTGGATTCTGTACTGTTGGATAAACCAGGTATGTGCCCGGAGCTAAAGTTGAAAGGTTCTGCTGGATATTTCCATTCTGATCTTTCACAACATACGTCACTGTGATAACATCACCTGGTTTTAAAGCTGGTGTAACAGTATAAGTGAATGTCGGCACAGTTCCTTCGTTCACCCCTGTATCGTTTACTTTAATCGTAACTCCGGCTGCAGTGATGCTGAATATTGCGGTATTATAGGTGATATTGTAATTGCTCAGTTTACCAGATGGCGACAATGTCGCATTAATGGTATAATTACCAACAGTTTCCCCGGTGATACGGCTATACGTTGCAGTAATATTATCACCTGGATCGAAACCTGTCAACGTTCCGGTGGTAAGTGGTGAAGGATCCTGAGTTCCATAAACCTTGGTAGCAGCTGCTGGTGTAACCGATGCCGCTTTTGGTTCAATCACCAGATCGCCCAGGTCTGCAGTTACCTTGAAGTTCTTAGTAACAAATGCGGCTGGGATAATCTTGTGATGTCCAACCTTTACACCTGTGATCATATTGATAGAGCGATACTCTCCCGTTACTACTGCAAGTCCGTCAGCATTGGTTACAATATCGTTCTCATCTATGATTACAGCTATTTCACTGTTGGCAACCGGTATTCCGTTGGCCACAGGGATGCCATTTACAGATGCAAATGCATTGGTTTCGACTCCGGTCACATTGGCCACAGGAATGCCGTTAGCTTGAGCGAGGCCGTTAGCTACAGCAACGCCGTTTGCAAGCGGAACGCCGTTAGCCAAAGGAACACCATTGGCCAAAGGAATACCATTTGCCAGCGGCACTCCATTTACCATATTGACGGAGACGAGACCATTAAGCAAGGCATAACCATTTGCCATCGCGAGGCCATTCGCGAGCGGAACACCATTCGCTACCGGTATGCCATTTGCCAGCGGAACTCCATTCAATACACTGTTGAAGTATGCAGTGATAATTTCAGGAGCCAGGTTGGCGAGCGGGATACCATTTACAGATGGTAATCCATTTGCCTGTGGAATTCCATTCAATGCTTTGTTAGTAATCAGCATTGCCAGGTTGGTTACGGGAACTCCATTTGCCAGTGGGATTCCATTGGTATTGGTCCATTCCATTTCTACCAGGGCGAGTTTCTGTGTCTCCATGATAGCTTTATACTGGAAATCAATCTCCTGTTTAAGCTCCTGCTTTTCAGCTGAAGTGAAGTTTCCATTGAATATGTAGTCATATTCAATAGGCATGCTTATTTTATTGGTGTATCCGAATGTCTGATTTAAAGGTTTAATGGTAAGCGGAAGCTGTGTAATAGAAAGTGTTCCCGCTTTGGGTGACCCGTTTAATGAATTGAATTCAAAATCATACAATTCCAGCAGATCACTTTCAATCACCGGTTCAGTCAAACGAATAGGATAGCTACCCGGTGAAGTTAGTTTGGTAACATCGGAGACTTCTCCTGTTTGTTCATCGATCTGTAATGCTGTGAATTGGATAGTGGACAAACCACGGCTGGAAAGTTCTGCAGGTAAATATTTACCATCAGCTCCCCTCTGAAGTTCCACACCATTTTCCAGGATTGTTGCATCGAATTCAGGTAATCTCTCACCATACTGTTTGCTTTTGTCATTTGCGTAAACAGTGATTGTTTTTTTGGTGATGGAAAGCAGGAATATAGGATCCGAAAACCCACCATCAAGGTTACCCTGGGTTTTTGGCGGGTTGTACACGGTCACGTCAGGGTTGCCTGTAAATGTAGGTACCGTCAACTGGATCTCCGTTGGAGTGATTGAACTTGGTGTCAGGACGACCTGATTTGGCATCCCTTTACGCAGGTAAACTTTTGAGCTGCTTATAAAAGAACTACCCTTAATGGTAATCTGTATTGACGCCTGCCCCGGAACACCAGGAGAGTTATTCACCCATTCAGTGACAGCAGGGGTAGGATTATATAGTGATGCAAGCGCGTTTGCTGCCTGAACCAATCCGGAGCCGCTCTTATAGTTGTACGCTCCTGAGAACTGACCGAAACTTTGCGCAGTATTTTTCAGAATTGATCTGATCGCTTCCTGACCTACAACTCCTGGCTGTGGAGTAAATTTCCGATTTGCTTCCACTAAAAGACCAGCTACAGCTGCAATGTGAGGAGCAGCAGCAGAAGTACCATTGAAAATATCTGTTGTTCCACCAAATATGATGCTGGTAAATACTCCATCAGGACCAACCACATCGGGTTTCGGTCTTGGTGTTGATTCATTGGTAACCCTTGTTCCACCGTAGGAAGAATAACTTCTGATTTCCAGTGGAGAATTATTATTGATCAGTGCAGATTCAACAGCGCCGACACTAATAGCTCCGGCTGAATTTGCGTGACCAACAACAGTCGAAGGATTGGCATTTGCATACTCAGTGATATTGGCATTGCCCCTGAATATTACAAATTTGAACCGTACATCACGTGTTCCGTTAGCGCGTACAACCATCAAATTAAGATTGGTTGCTCCCTCAACATAGATAGGTAAAACTTCAAATGGATCAGAGCCGCGGTTATCCCGGTTATACCCATTTAGTATGTGACCAAATGCATCGGTAACGTAAATATCGAGATCAACATCCGTACCTGTTCCCGTTAGTGAATAGAAAGAATCCTCCCACTGCAAAACCACCAGGTAACTTCCTTTCCTGGTGAAGCTTACTTGTTGCAGGCTGTCAGTTCCGGAAGAAGAAAAATTATGTGCTTTTCTTCCACCGGTTGGTCCAACACCATTGAAAATTCCTTCGTATGACCGCCCTCCGAAATTACCAGCGGAAGTAACATATTTTGTACCTGTCGCTGTCACAGAATTGACTGCCTTAGCTACCAGGCCATCCTCGAAAAAAGGAGAGGTAAGGAAACTGATATCATCAACTATTACATCAACACCTTTTCCACCTAGTGTTACCGGAGCTGCAAGTTCTTTTATACCGGATGCCATGTCCGACTCAGAAATAAATCCGGTCCTGAAAAAGAGAGATGCGCCTGGTGCCACATCGTGCACCAATTGCAGCATGGCCCTTCCCTCGTCGGATTTTATTCCCAATACTGCGGGGTATTCTTTTACGACCTGTACGCGTTTTGTATTATCAATGCTGTTATCTGGATTTCTACCCGGCAGATTATCGCTGAGGATATCAGTGAGTTCACCAGACAGCATGTTATAACTGTCTGACATTACACCAATCTTCACATTTGTTCCACTCAGCTTATACGCACTTCTTGCTATATTGGCCTGTATGGCTTCATCACCTGAACTGGTAATAGTACCCTGCATTCCTGCTGGCAGGTATGCCGGGCGGACATAGTCGAATAAGGTACTGTATCCAGGTGTCTGATCAAACGAAGGGATATCAGCAATATTAAACAGGCAGGTAACAATCTGCTCGCCTTCGGTTTGTACGTAGCTTATTTCCTCATACCCTTTTGCTGTCAGTCCTCTGAGCGTAGACAGGGCTGTTGAGATTTGTGTTTTGTTAAGTATAACTTCTATCAATACCCGATTACCAACCACAACAATAATGTCTTTTTCACCCGGATCTTTTTTGAAAGTATTTGGGTCAATTGCAAATGCCGAAAGAACAGGATCCACCACGATGTCTTCAAATTTATCCGGAATGTCATCACCCGAACGATTCAGACAGTCAGTAACAGTCACTTCTGCTGTGGCCGAACACCCGTCGCTGTTTGTAACCACTACTTTATAAACACCTGCGCTCGATATGGAAGGGGAAGCTGTATTTTCTCCGGAAACAATAAAGCCTGAAGTAGCAGTCCAGGTGTATACAGGATTACTGATATTGGTAGTTGTTGAAATAGTCACCTGGGTCTTATCGCAAGGGATCGCTCCTGAACGGATATTGCCGGTTACTGTTACGTTGGTGCCATTTACCTGGGTAATGGTTACACTGGCCGTTGAACAATCGACAGGAGCAGCGAGAGGAGCATAAGCAACCTCTACACCGCTATTCAGAAAAATCTGTTTACCACTCCACAGGGCGCCAATGAAATTGGTAGCTCCTGTTCCTGATCCGATATTGATATTTCCATTGGGCACCCAAACGGTACCGAGCCAACGGGTATATTGTGAGGAAGAACCATTAGCAATTTCAAAACTGTTGCCTGCTGAATTTCCGGTGCCGTTCGCCTGGCTGTATATTCTGGATGCAATTGACGTCGCACTAGGGTTGCCGGTGGTTCCTTTGTAGGTTAACCCTACTTTGGACAGTTCCATTACACCTTCAACAAGAATGTAGAATTTTCCACTGGCGCTTCCTTTGAAATCAAGTGAAAATGTATTGTTACCAGTTAGTTTAATATTGCGGAAAATGTAAGTACCGGGACCATCCAGCGTAATGGTTTTACCACCGTTTGCAGTCAGATCCCTTGCTCGGTAAATACCGTTTACAGGTGTAAGGGTAACCGTGTTTTTAGGGTCGTTAGTAGCTCCATTGGTAGAAAAACTTTCGCCGGCAGGATTTGCTGGTAGTATAGTTAGTGAGGGATTACCGTTTTGTGTTAGTGTTCCGGATGGGTTCGGCCCCGTGTACGACCCACTGGTAATGATATTTCCGGAAATGGAACCGGAGCCGATTTTTGCATTGCCTGCCACATTTACGTTGCCGGTGATATTGGTGCCTGAACCCGTATTGAGATTTAACCCTGTAAGACCGGTAACACCTGCACTTACTCCACCATTAATAAGGTTGTTATTCGAAAGCTCGATTTTAGCCGAACTGAATATGCTACCACCAAACTGAACACCGCCCGTCGTTTTAACCAATACGCGGCTACCTGTCGCACCACCACCGGGTACAGTAACCGAAGAACTAATCTGAACACCGTTGGCTCCGAATATCACGAATTTGGAAATATCAGGATTAGTTGATTGCGCATGTGTACGGTTTGGGGTAACCGAAAAAGCGGTAAGCAGTGCTGCAATTAAAATATTAATTGTGTTTACTGCTGATTTCTTAAACATAAGATTAATTTATTCCAGGTTTGAGAACATTGCGATAACAGCGGACATGGCTAACAGCAATTGCTGTATAGGCTAAAGGAATACATTCGTAGGATAACGGGTTCGAGGTCTGAATGCGGGATCGGGGAGGGTAAGGTAGATGGATTTAAAATCCATGCGCCAAGTTAAATTTTATTTTTCTTACCTCATAATATTGGTGCATTTCTTTTTCCGGAGCGTGCACCCGGCGCGGATTCCAGAAGATTCTAAAACATTGACGAATTCGATATAAACAGATGTTTATGCTGAGAAAATCCGCTGATAATTTCGAATGAACCTGTTTTTGTATATTTATTCGGATGAAAGATCGAATACTACGGCTACTGAATTTAAAAAAGTCCGAATCTGCGCATGTTCTTGATCTGCTTATTGTTCAGTTTTTCATAGGCATTGCATCTTCACTGATTAATTTCCTGGGTATTACGCATTTTATCGATAAGCAAACTGTTGGTGAAATCCCGGCTGTTTACCTGGTGATTGCATTCGCTCTTTTGATCATTAATGTTGTTTATGAAAAACTGGAACACCATCTTTCAGCAACCCAGCTGCTGAAAATCATCATGTTGTTCAATGCAGCAGTACTTTTTTTTATCTGGCTCGGATTTTTCAGCATAGAAGAGCATGCGGTCTCTTTTGTATTACTTGTGTGGACTGTACTGATATACATGATTTCCAGTTATGCATTCTGGGGGATGGCTTCTCAGCAATACAATATCCGTGAAAGCAAAAGGATTTTTACCATCCTCGGTTCTGCAGATATCATGTCCAAACTGGTGGGTTACCTGATTGCGAAACCAATTTATGGGTTGGTGGGTGACAACCTGATGCTCGTGGCCATCTTCTCACTGGTCATCGGAGCCCTCTGGTTTTCGAAGAAGACAAAGTCGCTCCGCTGGCAACATTTTATCGTAAAAAGTCACCATCATCAAACTGAAACGGTGGTTACCAATACATCGAAAGACCTGATTTCTACGGTTTTTAAAAAAGAATTGATTTTTGCCATCTCTTTGCTTTCACTGATCAGCTATAATGTTTTTAACCTTGTTGATTTTACATTCGTTTCCCAGATAAAAGCGCATTATAACGATTTCGCCAGTCTCGGAACCTTTGTCGTGGCCTTGCTGGCATCAGGGCGGATTATAGCGCTGCTTCTTAAATTGATTTTCTCCAGCAGGATGATTGAAAGACTGGGTGTGATCACTTGCCTTTTTATCACACCGGTAACCCTGCTGTTCTTTTCCCTGCTTTTTCTTTTTGTAGATGAAAAGAATACTGAATTCACATTATACATTTTTGGTTTCATGACGATCCTCACGGAGGTGCTCAGGTCGACCATGCAGGAGCCGGTATTCTTTATTCTTTTTCAACCGCTGAAAGAAAAATTCAGATTAAAAGGGCATCTGATCTCGAAGGGATATATGCTTGCGCCATCCCTGTTGATCGTAGGATCATCATTGTTGTTCATCATGAACAGAAACAAGGGCACAGATATATCGATCATGTTGATCATTAAACTTCTGTTAGTTAACCTCCTGCTCTGGGGTGTGATCATCTTTTTTCTCCGCAACGCCTATCTCAAAACACTGAGGGATTCCATCAAGAAAGGTGTGTTTGCTGCAGAAAACAATGCACATATCCAGGATCCGGGTTCGATAGGAATTTTATTGGAGAAGATTAATAATGGTAAGCCCACAGAAGTCATTTACGCTCTTAAGTTGCTTGAAGATGCAGAATATGCCGAGTTGAAAAAGCTGATGGAAAAACTCACGAGGCATGAATCAATGGAAGTGAGGTACTATGTAATTGAAAATCTCGGATCAAGATCGAATCCACCACTGGAATTGTTGCATGAAATTCTGAAGGAAGAGAAACACCCGGCAATTGTGCAAAGATTGTATTCAATTCTGACGCGTAAGGATCATGCGTTTTTGAAAGAAGCCGCAGGAAATCTGCAACAGCAGAGTTATCCTGTACAAAAAGTGATCATCACCTCACTTCTGAACCAGAAAGAATTTGATTTCATGCACCAGGGCGGAAATTACCTGGATGCATTAATCCATTCTTCTGATGCGCAGGAAAGAGACCTGGCGGTTCAGATCATTGTAGAACTGAAGAATGTTCGTTTTACCGGAGCCATTGAGCAGTTGATTCATGATGCTGATGCTTCAGTAAAGCGAAGTGCAATATTTGCAGCATGTCGGCTGAAAATAAAACAGCTTTTGCCGGTGATTATCGACAAGCTGCAAAATACCGATGAAAAATATGCTGCTTTGAATGGCTTGTTGCAATTTGGTGATGATCTGTTCCAGCATCTTCATCAATTGCCACAGCAAACTCAGCATTCATTTGCATATGAAGCGATAAAGCTTGCGGGAAAGATTAAAGGAAATCATTCCACGCATTACCTGTTAAATATGCTCAAATCCAAACCGAAGTTCTCAGAGCATATCATCCATAGTTTATGGACAAAGGATTATACCGCTGAAGACATAAAAGAGGTGGAACTTTTGCAACAAATTTTACAGGACTATCTCCAGGCTGGAAAACAAAAGATTGCTGATTATGTACAGGTGCCTGTTTTCAAACATGGCGATCAGATGAAAGATGTGATCGTGACAGAAATAAGGAATGATCTGACGACATCGTTAAAAATCTGTTCGATACTTCATAACAATGATGAGCTCAACAGGATACTTGAGCTTATACAACACGGTGAGAATTTACGCTTGTACAATGCTGTCGAAATGCTCGACCTGATTCTTCCAAAAAAGGTATCACGCGATCTCAACCTGTTATTCAATTATCTTTTTGACCCATCACTGGCTCGCCGGCAGGGTGGCAGTATGGCTGTTGGTCAGTTTTTTAATAAAATTGTAATTGAAGAAGGAAGTATCTTCCGCCCATTGACAAGAGCATATTGCATCTATACTTCATGGAAGGACCATGAAACAGGCTTTCTGCAACTGTTGAAAAAGCAGAATCTGAATGACGAACATTTCATCATTGGAGAGACAAGTCAATTTGTATTGAAAGAATTGGAAAGAGAATCGCATGCTGATCATCGAAAAAATATTACTTCTTAGAAATTCTGAAATATTCCGCAACTGCAGGGAAGCTGATTTGCTGGACATCGCATCTATTTGCCAGGAAATAAGGCTGGACCAGGATGTATTAATTTTCACCAAAGGTGAGCCGGGTCATTGTATGTATTTTATCCATACAGGAAAAGTGACAATACATGATGAAGAACATGTGCTGGCTGTTCTTGCTGAAAATGAAATTTTCGGTGAGCTGTCATTGCTGGACAGCGAGTCCCGTTCTGCCAGTGCAACAACTGCATCGGAATGTATTCTCTTAAAAATTGAACAGGAACCTTTTTATGATCTGGTCTCTACAAATTCTGATATTCTTAAAGGAATTATGCGCACATTATGCAAGCGCCTCCGTGAGCAGGATCGGATTACAATTGAGATGAAGAACAGGATGACTGTGAGGAATGGGTGACGTGTTACGTTTAACGTTATACGTTAAACGTAAAACCGTTGATGAAAGACGCCGCTCAATAGTTGAAGAATTCTTTGAATCCCGCTTTAAGAAAAGGTATCTGCGGTACCGATCTCATGATTTTCAACTCCTGGAAAAGATTAGTCTCATTATCGAGAAATTGCAACACCTGTGAAGGTTTATTTTTTGCGAAAAGAATATCAAACACTTCTTTACCCGCCGGATTGTTGTTTTTCAGTATATGCAACAGCACATTATCGTACCACCGGAATCGCCGCGCAAGCCCTTTTGATAATTTTGAGAATGGCTGGCCGGTTTGCAGCAGCGATTGTACAATAGTCGCAGATTGTTTTTGTATAAATTGAAATGTATATCCGGAAGATGCTTTTGTTTGCCCGCCAGCAGTACCGATGTACATCATGTTTTTCTCTCTAAGCGGAAATTTCTTTTTTGTCATCGGGATAATTCCAAATTCAGATTCTGCCACGTTGTAATTTATTATACCTAAGTCATGTACATATTTTGTCAGTGCATCATCATAAGCCTCGCTCCTCAATAATTCAGGAGAGATAATGGTGTATTCGATCAATGCTTTGCGTGAAGAAAACGGCATAGTGTAGACGAAGGCAGTTCCGTTCTGCTGAGGAACACGAAAATCCATTAATGTCGCTTCTTCGGGATTGAATATATCCTCGGTTGTTTCTAAAAACCATCCCTTAAAATGCTGCAATAGTTCTGGATTCAGGTGACCTTGTTTTTCATCACGGGCTATACTATTAAAAACATAATCCGCAGTGTACTGGTGCTCACCGGCCGACACAATGATCCCGGAATTGTCAAAGCTAATATCCCTGACAGGGACGTACAATCGATCTATACTACTGTATTCACTTAAAATTTTATTGCAAAGAGAATAGAAGTCGATTCCCCTGATCATCTTATAGGCATAAGGTGCAAGATCAAGGCATCGTTCTGATTTTTCGTTGCGAACCCACGCCCGGTTCCACGACTTGAAAACAATTTCTTCAAACGGACCTTTGGTTTTTTCCCAAAAACACCATGTTCTGTCGTTGACTGTTTTTCTTGCTTTATCGATGATGAGCAAACGTTTATTATCAAGTATACCAGCTCTCGCCATATGCACTGCGAGACTTAATCCTGCGCATCCTGCGCCAGCGATGATAAAATCGTATGAAGATTTAGTATTAATTGTCGAGTATAGTTGAACTAAAATTAGAATCCGGTTAGCGGTGTTTTCTATCGTTGCCGGGCATTAATTTTATCACGGCGGATTTTCTCCCTGTATTTTTTTTGAACATAGAGTAAACCAAAACTTTCTCCATCCGTTTTGCCTTTATGCCGGTGATGCATTTTGTGTGCCCATCGTATGGCTTTGATGTAGGAATTATTACTACGGCTAAACCAGCGAAACCGTTGATGAATGATTACATCATGAACAATAAAATAGGCAAACCCATAAAGCATAATTCCAAAACCGATGGCTTGCAACCACCATAAATGATAAATACCCCCGAATAAAATTGATAGACAACTTGGCGTTGCGAAAATGAGAAAGAATAGATCATTCTTTTCAAAAAAATGGGGTTCTTCTTCATGGTGATCCCGATGCAATGACCAGAGAAATCCATGCATTATCCATTTGTGCGCGACCCATGTAATTCCTTCCATGAGCATAAAGCTGATAAGCATGATACCGATAAAAAATAATGTCTGCATATGGATTAACTGCATTTCAAAAATACTCAATGCAATGGCAATAACAGCAAAGCCACTAAAGAGTTGAGTGAAAATCTGATTATTAAAAAACAGGTAAGTTTGAAAGAATGTTGAACGATGAATGCGAAACAAATAATGACTAAGAAAGAAACGACAGTAAAAGAGGAGATAGCGTTCCTGGAAGGTCCGAGATCCCGTTGGTCTGATTTCAGGTTTGTAGTTGAAGTATGTTTTGAATTTATACGGGGATTCAGGAACCTGCATTTTGTCGGACCTTGCGTTACGGTTTTCGGATCGGCGAGGTTCGGGGAGGAAAGTAAGCACTACCAGATGGCGCGAAGGCTTTCGGGGGAAATTGCAAAGCTGGGTTATACTATAATGACCGGGGGCGGTCCTGGAATTATGGAAGCGGCAAACAGGGGTGCGAAGGATGTTGGCGGCCGTTCCGTTGGATGCAATATTGTTCTCCCTCATGAGCAGAAACACAATGACTACCTCGACAAATGGGTTGATTTCAAATACTTTTTTGTTCGTAAAACCCTGTTGATCAAATACTCATATGCTTTTGTCATTATGCCCGGTGGCTTCGGGACACTCGACGAGCTGTTCGAGGCGATGACTCTGATCCAGACTAAAAAAATTAAAGACTTCCCGGTGGTTATTTTTGGGAAGGAATATCATAAAGATCTACTGGAATACATCAAATTTATGATGGATGCCAAAACTATTTCTCCTGAGGATCTCAATCTTTTTCTCGTTACCGATTCCATTGAAGAGGCTGTCGCCCATATTGAATTGACCATAAAAAAATATGGCCTCCAGGTTGCTAAACCCCATCCATGGCGGGTTTTACTGGAGCGCGGATTAAAGCTCGATTAGAAATAAACGATTTAGCTTTCAATCTTTTAGAGAGAGTTAAAAAAAATATATCAGGTTTTTTATAAAATGCACAATTTAGCATCCCGGTTGTCGTTAAACCGGAACCTCTAATCCGTTTTTCGTTCCCCCTACTTACTAACCACGCCGCCCCTTTGAATTCCTTTTATTGACATCCAATTTAAAAACTGGTGTACGACACCACAAACCTCTTACCATGGATAACCGAATTGTTGATCTTTTCATCAAGGAAAACGACGCGTGGGATGACATGATCACCCGTCAGACCAAAGAAATTCCCACTTTAGAAAAAATGCTTAGCCAGGTCATTCAACAAAAGACAACTATTGGAGAAGATACACTGGCCAATGTTTCGTACCTGAAACAGGAAATGCAGACGCAGGAGAAATTCATGGGCGAGTTAAAAGTAGAACTTGCGAGACAACAGAGCTACCTGGTCAGAGAGAGAAAGGAATACTCAGACCCGCACGCCATCCTGACGGTGTCCAGCCAGAATGTGTTGAGGGAGAGAATCAGGAACGTTGAGAAAACTTTTATCGAGTTGAAATGTAATTTTCTGAATTATATGGCGACCATTCTTTAAAGTTATCCAAAGAGAAAAAGTTGATTCATTATTACTCTTCAAAAAAGATGTAGATTAAGAAATTTCGGTTGGTTTCAATTGAAGGCAGACACAGTTCAGATGGTGAATTTGTGTCTGCTTTTTTTTACATTTAACGTGGAACGTTTAACGTAAAACGTTACACGTTTAACTTCTTTATCGCCTTCAGCATATCAATTCCTTTCCCCAATACCGGTTTGAAGATATCTCCTTCCGAACTGATTCTTTCCATGGCATTTTTAATGGTGAAATCCTTGATTTTTAAACCTGTTTTTACTTCTTCCCAATGCAGGGGCATTGATACAGAAGCCCCGGGTTTTGGCCGTAAGGAATATACAGAAGCAATAGTAGCCTGCGGGCGGTTTTGCAGAAAATCAATATAAATTTTACCCTTTCGCTTATTCACAGTCCGTTCAATACTCGTGGTGTTGGGAAGCTCAGCCTGAACTAAAGTTGCAATCAGCCGGCCGAATTCTTTTGATTCTTCATAAGTGTATTTTGCTTTCAATGGCACATAGATATGCAGGCCCGTTGATCCGGATGTTTTGCAATAACTCGTTATTCCCGCTCTTTCAAAAACTTCCTTCGTTACAAGAGCAGCCTCGATTACCTGGTTGAAATTGTCTTTCGAAGGATCAAGATCTATAACACACCAATCGGGGTTGTCAGGAGTATGGATGGTACTGTTCCATGGGTTTATTTCTATACAACCTAAAGAGGCCATCAGTAAAAGTTCTGATTCATCATTACAGACGAGAAAGTTTTTCTTCTTTCCTTCGGAAGTATATGGAAAACGATCAACCCAGTCCGGTACTTTGTCTGTAACATCTTTCTGGTAAAAACTCTCACCCGTTATTCCGTTCGGAAACCTGTTCAGGGATTGCGGCCGGTCTTTCAGATGCGGCAATATGTATGGAGCAACCTGGTAGTAATAGTTGATCATATCCCGTTTGGTGATCTTTTCCTTTGGCCAGTATATTTTATCGAGGTTGGTAAATGTGAGTTCGTGCCCGTTGATTTTTTTTACCTGTTGCTTTTCCGTTGGATTAAGGAGTGATTTGCGTTCTCCCTTTTTCGGTGGAGTAACCAGATTTTTTTCACTGATGACAGATCTTTTAACCATGGTAGTTAATTTTTTTGCTTTTTCCGGTAACACTTCTTTTGCTTTCTTATCATCACGCAACCCTTCAAAAGACGGGTGGCGCATGATACCATCACTGGTAAGTTCAGTGTATGAAACTTCCCCGACAAGTTCAGGTTTAAGCCAGGTGACAGTGGCGTGAGGCGGATTTGGCCTGAACCTGGACGGTTTATTTATATCGGGTTCTTCCTCGAACGGATTTGTTTTTCTCTCCAGCGGCTTGAACTTTTTCATCATTTCTGCCTGCATCTTATCAGAGAAACCTGTACCGATTTTACCGGTGTAATGAAGTTTGCCGCTTTTATACACACCAGCTAAAAGAGCGCTGAATGCTTTACTTGTACCATCATTTTTTGTATATCCCCCAATCACCACTTCATGGCGCAAGGCCACTTTTATTTTCAGCCAGTCTTTTGAACGTTCGCCTGGAACATATTCGGAAGACTCACGTTTCGCCATGATACCTTCCAGCTGCATTTTACCTGCAGCTTCATAGAACATGATCCCGTCGCTATGAAATGCTTTGGAAATAATGACTGTTTCATCTTCCGGTATCAATGATTCGAGGGCTGCCCTTCTTTCACTTAAAGGAAGTTGCAGCAAGGATTTTCCATCCAGCCATAATACATCAAAGACATAGTATTTCAGGATACCATCCGCTTCGCTGCGCCAGTTTTGAAGGCTTCCGAAATCTGCTGTTCCGTTTTCTTTTAATACAACAATCTCTCCATCCAGCACTGCCTTGAAATTCAGTTTTTTCAATGCGTCAACCACAGGATAAAATTTTTCATCGAAAGATTTATCATTTCTTGATTTCAGATGCACCTGCGTTCCGTTACAATGCGCTATCGCGCGATATCCATCCCACTTGATTTCATACATCCATCCCGGTTCGTCGAATGGTTGGTCGACAAGCGTCGCTAACATCGGCGGAATTTTTTCAGGAAATTTTGCGCGTTTTCCTGCTATCGCTTTTGTTGGCGTATTTTTTTCTGACTGTTTTTTTGCTTGTGCTTTTTTCAACCGGCCGTTTACGCGTTGAGGTTTTTCCTGTAGTTTTTTTTTGACTAATGATTTTTTATTTGACCCCCAAACACCAACAGGATCTTTTTCCATCTGTTGAATGGTTTTTCCCGAAATAACTGAGGATGCTTTTTTTAAAATATCCGTTTTCCTCGCATATTCATCTTTATACTTCATCAGCAACCATGCATTATCTGCACCACCTCCTTTTGATTTTACGAGTACAAATTTCCCTTTGAGTTTCTGACCCAGTAACACCACCATGATCTTTCCTTTTTTCCACTCAGAATAGAGATGTTTTTCCATGGCCTCCTTGCTATCGAATTCTTCATCTGCCGGAACATAAATTCCTTCATCCCACACAATCACAGTACCTCCGCCATATTCACCTTTGGGAATGATGCCTTCAAACTTCCGGTAATCATACGGATGGTCTTCCACTTCCATCGCGAGCCTTTTTACTGATGGATCCATCGATGGTCCTTTCGGAACAGCCCAGCTTTTCAGCACGCCCCTCAATTCTAATCGAAAATCATAATGCAGATGTGAAGCATCATGTTTCTGAATAACAAAATGTAATTGTTTGTTATCGTCAGAGACCCCTCCGGTTGGTTCAGGAGTTTTGTTAAATGATCGTTTCTTTTTGTATGTAGCCAGTCCCATAATGGCATATTGTAGTTATGAAAATCGTCCCCAGTTTATTGCGTTTTATACACACAAAAAGATTGCCGCGTCGCTCAGAAAATAAAATGTTGAAACATCAGGTGCTTCGGTCATTAACATTTGCGGTTAAAGCAAGCTTTATTCAGGTATACATATGTTAAGAAAAGATTTCAATGGGTAAACAAGTCTACAAATTCAAACTGCAAATAAATTCTGGAATGGTATTTTAATTAGTATTTGTGTAAACAAAATTAATTCAACGGAAAAATTGCGTGTTTATGAATAAGCAAACACAGGGAGGCGGATCACAGAATCAGCATCCTGACAACAAACAGCAGCAGGGATTTCAGAAGGGTGCTCAGGATAATGTAGGCAATCAAAAAGACCAGGGCACGAAACAGAATCCTACAAACAGAGACAACAGAATTACAAATAATCAAAAACAGAATCGTGAGGAAGATGTTGAGGAGAATGCGATTCCCTCTCCCTCTTCCACCCAGCGCGATGATGGAAGTCCGGAAATCAACACGCCCGTTTATACACCAGATACAACGGAAGAAAAGATTCCCAGATTTTAATCTCTTTTATTAGAGGGTATCGATTAAAAACAATTCCGGAGCTTGTCCATGAATTCCGGAAATACAAAAAGAGTGTTACAGTAATGTAGCACTCTTTTTTGTTTTAATCAAAGGGATATAAGATACCGCATTGTCTGCGAACTTCATCCATTGTCGCTGCAAGTTCCTGGCTCATACCGTGGGACATTTTGGGACTCATGATCTCGCCGTTCTGAATACATTCTTCAACTTCACTGATTTCATATTGGAATCCCCTTCCTTCCCACGACAATTCATGTACTTCTGTTTTGCCATCGTGGTATTCAAGTTGGATTTCGGGTGGTTTCTCGTTCCATTGTTTTGAGATTGTAATTGTTCCAAGTGTGCCCTGGATAACAGCTGTATTAGGGAGTTCGCGCATCAGCGAAGAGTTCGAAATTGCTTTTTTACCATCTTTATAAGTGCTCACAACAACACATTCGTGATCAATTTTTTCCTTACTGAGCTCCGCACTTGCCTGTATTTTTTTTGGATGACCCAGCAATAATTGCGCGAGATATAATGGATATATTCCAAGATCCAGTAATGATCCACCTCCGCGGTCAGGATTAAAAAACCGGCCTTCTTTATCTCTTGGTGCCACAAAACTCATCGACGATTCGATTTGCTTAACATCTCCTATTTCCCCTTTTTCTATCAGTTCCAATACTTTTTTTATGCTGGGCAGAAACCTGATCCACATACCTTCCATGAGAAATGTGTTATTCTTTGCAGCGGTTTCTGTCATTTCTTTCACTTGCTCATAATTCATCGCCATCGGTTTTTCACACAACACAGGGATACTGTTTTTTAAACAGATCAATGTCTCTTTATGGTGCATTGGATGCGGCGTCGAAATGTACACAGCATCAACATTGCCATGTTTTACAAATTCATGTATGCTGTCAAAATATTGCGGAGCGGATTTTAATTCTGCAAAACGTTCTGCTTTTTCAATTTTATAGGATATCACTGCTGTTACCTGGTGATTCGTTTTTTCAACCAGTTTCAAGTCTTCAGCAAAGTCATCAGCAATCTGACCAGGTCCGATAATTCCCCAATTAAAATTTTTCATACGCCAGTTTTTAAACGATTTCAGATACAAATGCAAGTATTGCACCACCGGATCACATTATGAACTCACGTTGGAAGATTAAGGTATACGTATAAAAAAAGTGGCTTCGATCAGAAGCCACTTTTCCAGAAATCAGAGAAGCTATTTCTTGCTTTTATTTTTCTGGTCTGCGCTTTCATCACTAAAAGATGAGGAACTGCCTGATCCAGAGTCTTTACTTGTTTTATCTTCTTTGCGATCTGCAGCCGAGCCTTTGTCAGAGCTCATCGAAGGTGTAGTTGAAGATTTATCCTTCCCTTCTGCACTTTCAGTTCTGCGGCTGTCATCTGTTTTACTCCATGGATCACTTTGATCCTGTTCGGAGGAGGATTTTTGTCCTGACTGACCGCTTTGACTGTTTCCAAACGACCCCTGGCTTCCATATCCCTGCTCGCCGGAACGCTGATCGTCAGAGCTGCTGCCTCCCCGGTTCTGGCTTTCTGAACCACTTACATGGCTTCCATATCCCTGTCCAGATTGATTCGGGTGATCCTGGTTTCCGCGCCCTTGATTGCCCCAGTGCTGACCAGATCCGTTGCCATAATCCTGGCTGTCAGAACTGCGTCCGTAACCTTGATTGCTGTATCCCTGGCTTCCCCGGTTCTGATCATCAGATCTGCTTCCATTGTCCTGAAATCCGGAACCCCGGCTATCATAGCCCTGATCGCGTGATTCCTGTCTGCTGGCGCCCTGTCCGTAACCACCGGAACTTCCCCAATGCTGACCTCCGAAACTGCCGCCATAGCCCTGGTTACCGTAGCTGCCCTGGCCGAAATCATTGCCATAGCCACCCTGGTTTCCTGGAGATCCAAAATTGCCTGAAGATCCCTGGCTGCCGAAAGATTGTTCATTGGAGTATGGATTGCGACTGCCCATATATGAACCGAAGTTGCCCATTCCACTGTTTTGATTTTCATTTCCGGAACGGTTCTGCTGGTCGTATGAACGGCCGTAGCCACCCTGGCCACCCTGGAAACCATAATCCTGCTGACCGGGTCCGTAACCTGACTGCCGGTTTTGCTCCTGGTTGCGTCCCCAATCCTGGCCACCCTGGTTACCTCCCCAGTTCTGTCCATAATCGTTCTGCTGACCGCCATAACCAGATTGATTGTGCTGGTTACGTCCCCAGTCCTGACCACCCTGGTTTCCACCATATGATCCACCACGACTCATATCATTGTTGGAATAGTGATTGAACTCGCTTCTATGAATTCCCTGTCCCATGCCAGAACTATTGCCATAGCTTCCCCGACCATAGTTATTGTCATAGGAGTTTCCATGGCCCTGGTTGCCCCAGCTGCTTTGTTGGTCATATCCTCCACGGTTTTGTTGTCCATATCCTCCCTGCCCGTAATCTCTGTCACGATTCTGATTCCATCCACCCTGTTGATTATAGCCGTCCTGATTTCTCATCTGGCCGCCCTGCATTCCATAAGGGTTGTATTGGCCGCGACCATAATTGTTGTTTTCGTTATGCCAATCCTGATCGCTACGCCACTGGTCATTTCCGTGGGAAGCACCAAAACCTGAAAATGGTCGATCGCGCCATTGCTGGTCGGAGCGACCCATGCCACCCTGGTTTCTTCCTTCATTACGGCCATAGTTACGATTTGAATCTGACATATTCATGCGCCCTGACTGCTGGAATTGATCATCCGAGTCATCTTCATCCCATGACGATGAATCGTCATAATCTTCATCATAACTTTCAAAACGTCCTCCTTCATTTTGTCGATTTCTGTTCTGTCCTCTCCCACGCATATGGCTTGAATGCTGGGAAGACGGGTTCTGTCTTGTTCTTGTTTTTTTCATGGCAATCTCGTTTTATATCGTTTCAAATAATTTTTAAAACTTCAAGAATGTTGCCTGAATGTGCTAAGCGTGAGAGCGTTGGGAGCATCAATAGAATGCGTATCACCTTCTACAAATCCTGTAGATAAATCAGGATGATTTTACTTTGTGATGGTCTGATTTTTCAGGGTCGAGGAGATTTTTTTTTTCGCGATTTGCGAATGAATTGTCGTTATCGTGCCACTCTTTTGTTTCAGTCTGTACAATGAAAACAGCGTTCTCTTTTAACTTGATTCCCCTGCCGAATATAATAGCCCGATTACGCGTATAAGCTGCACCAAAATATAATATCGCTGCTGAATAATACACCCACGACAAAAGGATGATCACCGAAGTTGCAGTTCCATAGGCGGATACAATTTTGGCTTTACTGATATAAACACTGATTAAAAACTTCCCTATCATAAATAAAAATGCAGTAATGAATGCACCATGCCACACATCAGCCCATTTCAATTTGGCGTCAGGAAGCAGTTTAAATATGAACGCGAAGAAAAGACTGATAACACCAAAAGTGATTATGAGATTCAATATCCAGGCAATAGCCACCAGCGCATCCGGAAACAGCCTGAGTAACCGGTGACTCAATGCCTCAAGGGCAGAATTCAATACGAGTGAAACAAGAAGAATAAAACCGAAACTTAGCAAGAGAGAAAATGATAAAATGCGGTTAAAGATGAATTTTATAATTCCTTTTTTGGGTTTTGACTTCACCGCCCAGATGTGGTTTATAGAATCCTGCATCTCTACAAATACACCGGTAGCACCGATAAATAAAACAACACCTCCTGTTATAAGACCTATTATTTTATCCTGGCTCAGTTCAATATTTTTAATAAGATCCTGAATCTGCTTGGCAGGCTCTGCGCCCAGCAATAATGCAATCTGGTCAAATATCTGCCCCTGAACCGCTTCACGACCAAATGCAATACCTAAAATGGAAACAACAATGAGCAGTGCGGGCCCGATAGAAAACAAGGTATAATATGATAAAGAGGCAGACAGTTTCATCCCGCCATCCTGGATGAACATAAGAGCGCTGTTTCTTACAGCCTGCCAGTATTTTTTAAACTTACTCATTACTCTGTACCCATAAATAACTGTTCCACTAAATGAAGAGAGGCCGGCCAAAGCCAACCTCTCTTTTTGGATCATCATGCAAAATTCAATTCCGGCTGTTATTTCATTTTGTCATGACATTCCACAAGTTTGTCCCTGTGAGTTCTGATTTTTGGAAGCGTTTCAGAAATCCAGGTTTTCACCTGGGGATCTGTTGTTTCCTTTTCCATTTCCTCCAGGTTTTTTATTGATTTTTCATGTTTATCGATCATTTCTTTACACCAGGCTTTATCAAAGTCTGATCCTTTCTTTTCAGAAAGTTTATTTACTTCTTTCCTGGCATCGTCTGTTTCAGACGCTGGAACTGATATTGATTTCGCTATGGCAATTTGTTGCAAACCGTTTAAGGCCACATTATGATCTTCTTCAAGCATTTTGGCGATATGCTTTACATCATTGTTATTAGAAGTCTGAAGTGCCAGTTTCGCCATACTTAGCTCAGCATAATTTGCTTCTACTGTGTTGCTAACAAATTTTGATTCGGCAGCAGCGGGCAATGTTGCTACACTGCTGTCTGCATTCGTGGTGTAGGTCCGGTCACTCTGTGTAGTTCCAAATTTTGTTGAATCGACATCGCGGTCAGAACCGTTACCATCACCACAGGATGACAGGACGCCAAGTAACAGTGCGGAACCTGTGATTACTGAGAGCATTTGTTTCATGTTAACAGATTTAGATTTTGAAATACGAGTTAGTAAGCACGCTTGTCTTCGTTTAAAAAGGACAAAAAACTATACCATTCAGGATTTCAGCGGTGAGAGAAAATATTGATGTAGATGTACATACACATCAGGATTTAAAACGCCCTGTCTGTTCCATAAGTTGCAAGGCAGGAGGCTGTAAAGATCAGGTAGAGCCATTGAGAACAACTGACAATTTGATATTCTAAGTTTCCGGTTTTCCGATTCAGTTTTCCTTTTCGCTCATGCTGCTGTGGAGACGAATGGCCATTTCTTCCTGTATTCTGTATTCCGTATGCTGTTTCATTCTCTTTTGATTGCGTGCTTTTTTGCTCATTCCGGCAATGTTCGCGGGTACTAAATTCCCCATCGATTTTGATTTTCAGGTCAAAACCCGACGGCATTATTTTAGAATAATTAAGTGTAGCACCGATTATTCATTAACTGTTGGTTGCGCTTGCATTAACAACCAGGAAATTCTTTTTCTGGAAAAGATGAAAGTAAAAAACTGACAGATAAAATAGAGTCTCTTCTTCAGAAGGGACTTTATTTTTTGAGTTGCGTCTTCATTCTTCCGGCCTTTTTCTGATGTATGTCCTCGGCCTCATCAATGGAATGAGAACTGTGAATATCATCTTCCGATTCCGACAGATCAGATAATTTTTGATAAAATTTTTTAATCGTTTCAATTTCCTTGTCTGTAAGATCTTCGATGTCCACCAATCGGTTACTTGCCTTATCGTTACATGCAATCAGTTCATTCAGTTTCAGCTGGATCGCCATAGTGTCTTTGTTTTGTGATTGCTGTATTACAAAAACCATCAGGAAGGTAATGATGGTCGTCGTTGTATTGATTACGAGTTGCCAGGTATCAGTAAATCCAAATATAGTTCCTCCTATCGCCCAACCGGCCACCAGGACAACTGCGCAGATAATTGCTGCAGGACTTCCTGCTGCCTTCGTAATAACAGCAGACACCCTGTTGAAAATGCGATTGAATAATGAATTTTTTCCGGGTTTATTTTTCGTTGCTTTCATAAAATGATGCAGCCATATTTTTCGGTGAATGCTGCGAAACAGTCAATAAAAATCACGGACCATTTGTTAAACCAGTTCTTAAAGAAATAACAATCAAAAAAGAGAGAAAAAATTTGCTGAATATTCGTTCCCTGTTGATATAATTCCACACTATTCAAGTTGACCTGGTGTTAGTTTGAAAATATTTTTTGCATAAATGATTGATAATCGCATTAGTCTGGGAATCCTGTCAGATAAATCCTGCATCTCACCGGCCATGGTATAAGTTTTAACATATCTGAAATATACCTAACCAAATACCCAAGGTAATATCATGAAGGAGCATACCGCAGAAAAAAATTTTGAGTTTATCAAATCCAAGATAAACGATATACGCAGCGCGCTTTTTACATATTCTGATATCGACGAAGTGACATATCCTACCTGCATTGTATCAGCGTTGCGGGTTGATAACAATGGCACTGTTTGGTTTTTGATGAATAAAAGCAAGAATCAGTATCTCGGTGCCGATCAGAAATTTGCTGCGCAGTTGTCTTTTTACCGCAAAGGATTTCCATTTAAACTTTCTGTTTGTGGGAAAGCCGACATCATTCACCAACCTCAGGTCATTAACGAAATTGTTGGGCTTTCTCCATTGGAATCAGGCCTGGATACAAACGAAATTCTTCTCGTGAAAATGCAGATACTAAAAGCGACCTATGTTGAATGGCGTGGAGTACAGCCTGAAACATGGTTTAAAAAATTATATCACCGCTTTATGCAATGGCTGGATAGCTCATTGATTCCATTTGAACGCGAACTTGAATATCAATTCAATTAAATCGTAAGTATGAAAAAGTCGACCCTACGTAACAAAGTATTGAAAGAAATTATGGAGCAATCCAAATATGCATTGTTCGAAGTATGTATGCAGGAAACTCCAAGAATAGAGCCGGTGGTAGTGACGGCCGATCGGGCTGAAGGCGAAAAGTCTATCTGGTGTTCCTGTGAGGAACTCCCACTGCCGTCTGCTGATGTTAGTAATCTCCCGGTTGTGTTGAAATTTATCAATCGGGAAAAAGGAAATTTTATTAAAATTCAGGGCAAGGCAACAGTGAATGGTATCACATCAGCCAGTGCTGATGATACTCAGGAGAGTTCGCCATCTTCTGTAATCCAGGTGGAAATTCACCAGGTAGCCTGGTTTGATAAAAATTCTGGTGAAGTTGAATTCTTTGCGGCTTAGCTCCTCTTAAAATAATATCTACAGTACCCAACGAATGGTGATGGTATAGTTTTAGAACAGGTCGTAAAACTGGTATAGATTTTTTTCAGCATAAAAACCTGACATATGAAATTATCCTGGGTATTGTTAGTTGTTATCATTATCCTATTAGCTATTGCTATTTTCACCAAACCCGGTAATGCATACTGTGTGGAGAAAGCTAAAGAAATGATTACATCGATCAACCAGAATGTACCGGGCTACAACAATCCCCTCAACCAGGAGGAATCCCGTGGTGGATCTGATGTGCGTATTGATCAGATACTTATTAAAGACCGCCTTTTCTGGAAAGAAGTAAGCTACGCTTCCACAAGTAATGTAAAAGTTCTGGGCTATGCATACTTTAATAAATTTCACCCCGTAAGTGAAAAGAAAGCGGAATAGACAGTAAGTAGTAAAAGTAAGTAGTAACAGGGGCAGCAGCAATGTAACTTTTTATTCTCATTGAGAGCTTGGGGTGGGCGGTAAAGCTGTACATTACCTGGCGCACAGTACTTATATGAGAGTTTACTTTCACCACCTGACTTAACTTCTAAAAAGAATCTGCTGTTTAATAAACATATCCCATCTGTATTGGTTACAAAGAAATTTTGATGTCAGCTTCCGGGCGTATGTAAGAGTCAAAGCCAATGCCTTGTACCTGCCAGACTTTGGTTTTCGGTGTAAACTTCGCATCCTTGTTTTTTGCATTGCTAAAGACAGCGGTTCTACGAACAATAGCAACGAACAATGATGAACGAGAAACGCCGCCAATACTTTCTACTTTCAATATTTAATTTTAAACCCAGCTTACGACTTACTACTTACTAAAAAAGAGGTTTACAAATAATGTAAACCTCTTTCGCTACCTGGTACTTTGTATGACTAGCGGGCAGCTTGATTTCCCGATCTCCAATTGTTTAATTCCTTTCTGTTTTCTTTAATATTTGTTAGTGCAACGGAGGTGGCGTTTCTCAGCTTTTCGTTCATGCTGGTATGCAGTGCAGACTGAAATTCAGGAATGATATGATCATACTCGCGCAACACAATCCCTATCCACCGATTGGTAAATTGTACGCCTGCCATATCACTCACCTTTTTTTCTTCTTTAGAAAGATCATTGGTTCGATCAGCAATCAATGAATCATTCCATCTCTTTTCCAGGTCGCTTCCGGAAGTTGACCCTGTTGATTTATAGAGTTTGAATAATTCACCCAGCGCTGTCTGGTGATCAACCCTGATTTGTGAAGCAATTCTTTTCAAAGAAGTATCGGTTAATTTTTTGTCTGCGATATCAGCCAGCATTACCTGTTGTTGGTGAAATTTTATTGCCTTCACCAGGAAACTGGTATCCTCGGCAACTGACCTGGCTGCACTTATAAAATGTGATTTACCTGGGGTTGCTTCCAAATCATTACTGCGACTGATTTTTGATGCTGTCAACGAAAACGCTGTAATAAATAATGTCCCGAATAACAGTTTAACATTATTTGCACCTGTTGCTATCATGACTATCTTTTTTTCGTGAATAATAAAATTCACTGGTGGTTTTCTAGAATGCGAAACCAACATATAATGCTATCGCACTGTTCTTCGCATTCTTAGCCAGCTCACCACTGATGCTGCCTGATTCACCTATTTTAACCAGGCCATAATTATATCTTGCTCCAATGGTTACATTCTGAATATCAAATCCCAATCCACCAACAAGACCAGCATCAAAGCGATTGAAATTGTCTGCGTTAAGGGTGGTAATTTCCTGGATTGTTCCATCCTTATTAACGTCTTTGATATCTGCGCCTAACAGATAGGCCGCATAGCCACCAGCGTGGATATTGAAATTCTTCGCTACGTTAAAGGAAAAGAGCAAAGGCAATTCCAGGTAGTGAAGATTGAATCTGTATTCACCACTACCCAGAATGAAGTTGTCATAATTCGCTCTTGTCCCTTTGTTAGCATACAGCAACTCCGGTTGAAATGATACACCCTTTGAAATCGGAATTTTAGCATAAAAACCAGCGTTAATACCAATCTTCATCCTTTCATCATTTATATCATCGATGTAAAGATTGGTGAAACTCGGTCCGGCTTTAATACCAAATTTGGGTGTGAGCGTTTTCTCTGCAGCAGTTTGCTGTTCCTGTGCAAAAACACTAAGTGATAATAGGGTAGCAAGTGATAAAAAAATAGTTTTCAATGAACGCCGGGTCGTGACAGTTGTTTTCATTACATTTTGTTTTAATAAGGTTAATTATATAAGAGACATTGTGAAATTTTTATGCCGCTATCGTTTTCTGCTTAATAGTTTCCGCCGGCGTAGATGGAATTCCACAGAAACTGATGGTGTTTTCAACATTATTAGTACCTGAATCTGTTTACCAAAAAGCAATTACCTTTCTATAGGATTGTAAACCAATGAAACAATTAAAATTCGTGTATGCGTCAGAAGTTAAACCTCATCACCCTCGGTGTTTCAGATTTGGAAAAGTCGCTTGACTTTTATGAGAAAGGGTTACAATGGAAAAGATCTACAGCCGGAACAGATGATATGGTTGTTTTTCCGCTGGGTGGAATTGCCCTCGGATTATACTCCCGGTCAGCACTGGCCGAAGATGCGGAAGTTCCGGAAGAAGGATCCGGCTTTCGCGGAATTACACTTTCCTTTAATGCAAAATCGGAGGCTGAAGTGGATTCCATTTTCAAAGAAGTTGAAAACTTAGGAGCAACGATTGTTAAACCTGCGCAGAAGGTTTTTTGGGGTGGGTATAGTGGATACTTCAGTGATCCTGATGGGCATTTAATTGAAGTGGCCTACAATCCCTTCTGGGCTTTTGATGAAAACGATAATCTCGATCTACCGCAATAAAGATTTTATGAAAAGCAAATACAGGATTTTTTGTATTTCATTTTTTTGCCTCCAGTTTTTTCTTTTTTCGGGTATTCCTTTACGTGCACAACGTCCGAATATTCTTTGGATAAGTTGCGAAGACATGAGCCCCAGGCTGGCAGCTTATGGAGACAGTACCGTGAGGACTCCCAATATTGACCGGCTTGCGAAAGAAGGAATTGTATATGACAGGGTATTTACCACTGCCGGTGTTTGCGCACCCAGTCGTTGTTCCATTATCAGTGGTGTTAATCAAATAACAGCTGGCGGACAGAATATGCGCACCTTGTACAACACAATGTCCGAACACGCCGGACTTCCGAAAGCCTATGCCATTGTACCGCCGCCTGAAATCAAGGCATTTCCAGAATACCTGCGTGCTTCAGGATATTTTTGTACCAACAATTCAAAAACGGATTATCAGTTTGTTGAACCGCCTACGGTATGGGATGAAAGCAGCAGTTCCGCAGGATGGCAGAAAAGAAAACCAGGCCAACCCTTTTTTGCGGTGTACAATTTTATGGTTACGCATGAATCGCAGGTTTGGGAAAGAAAGAACCATCCGCAGCATGTCGATCCGGAGAAAGTGCCATTGCCGCCCTTTTACCCGGATACAAAAACAATTCGAACTGATGTAGCAAGATTTTACAGCAATATTGCTGATCTGGATAGTTTGATCGGTGAGTTAGTTTCAAAACTGGAAAAAGACAACCTGCTTGACAGTACGATCATTTTTTTCTGGAGTGATCATGGTGATGGCCTGCCTTTTTTCAAGAGAGAAATTTATGACCGGGGAATAAAAATTCCGTTAATCATTCGGTTTCCGGATAAACGAAATGCAGGCTCGAGAAATAACCGTTTGATCAGTTCAATTGATTTTGCTCCAACTGTGTTATCACTCGCGGGTATTCAACCCAAAAAATATATGCAGGGCTCAGCATTCCTGGGGAAGTATGTCGGAAGGGAACATCAATACATTTATGCAGCGCGTGATCGTATGGATAGTGAACCTGAACGGAGCCGTGCTGTTCGCGATGGGAGATATAAATACATTCGCAACTATCATCCTGAATTGCCTTTGTATCAGAATGTCGCATACCGGTTACAACAGGAAACCATGAAGGAATTATTGGCAATGAAAGAAAAGGGAACACTGGATTCCATTCAGATCAAATGGTTTGTACAAACGAAACCGAAAGAGGAATTATATGATTTGTCTGTTGATCCCTGGGAGCTTGATAACCTGGCTTCAAAAACTTCAGGCTATCCGGTACTTGCTCGCATGCGAAAAGCAATGGACGACTGGCTGAATTTGGCAAAGGACCAGGCAGAAATTCCGGAAAAGGAAATGATTAAAAAAATGTGGAACGGGCAGGACTCGATCCCGGTAACAACAGACGTAAGTTTTCAGCGGGATGGTAGAAAGGTAAGCCTGGTCAGTACTACAGAAGGCGCATCGATCGGTTACAAAATTATGCAGGCAAATGTACCGGAGCCGACGAGCTGGAAAGTGTATACGACACCGTTAGTACTGAGCAGCGGGCAGAAGATTAAAGCGGTGGCACAGCGCATTGGATATAAAAAAAGCAATGAAACGGTTTTTGAATAGAGAGTGAATTTTGAAAAGTTTAAAATCGTAGAGACGCCATGCAGGGCGTCTCTACGATTTTAACGATGAAAATGGCGATCCTTTCAATTGAAAACCACTATCTCTTTTGATGTTACTTTGAATCAAATACAAATGCTATTAACTCCTCTGGTGAAAACGTCCGGATACAGCAACAGATTAATAATAAGAAGAGCCACGACAACTCGTAGCTCTTCTTATGGTTTACTATTTTCAATTTATGATTAAGTAGGCTTTAAGTTCCCAACTACTGACCATTCCTTGGATCTCCTTTCGTAGTTATCTCAAATTCCTTTGGTGGTTCTTTACCGGCAAGATGTTTGGAGAAATAGTCCCAACGCCTGCGCATCATATAAGGAGAGTAAACGCCAAATCCATGCGCTGCAGCTGGAAATAAAATCAGGTCATAATCTTTGTTTGCTTTTGCCAACGCTTCGATAACAAGAAATGTATTGTACGGAGGAACGTTATTATCCATTAAACCATGAGCGAGTAACAATTTTCCTTTCAGATTTTTTGCATAAACCTGGTTTGCCTGTGCGGTATAGTTATCTGTTCCGTCAGGGTTTTTTGTAAGAAGGCCGATATATCTTTCGCCCCAGTCGTCTTCATAGTTCCTGTTGTCATGATTTCCTGATTCAGAGATGCCTACTTTAAAGAAATCAGGGTAACGGAACATTGCTGCACCCGTTGCAAATCCTCCACCCGAATGTCCCCAGATACCTACACGCGATGTATCGATGTAAGCATATTTTTGAGCAAGCTGACGAATTCCTGTGATCTGATCAGGCAAAGTGTTTTCGCTCATGTTGGGATAGTACATATCATGAAAACTTTTGGAACGATCAGGATTGCTCGTTCCTTCAATGAGTACAACAACAAACCCAAGTTCAGCAAGTGCCTGGTGATCTCCTCTCGATGCGGAAAAAGCCCAGCTGCCAACACTTCCACCTTGCGGACCAGGATAGATATAATCGACCACAGGATATTTTTTTGCAGG
Organism: Pollutibacter soli; assembly: GCA_029269725.1. Taxonomy (GTDB): domain Bacteria; phylum Bacteroidota; class Bacteroidia; order Chitinophagales; family Chitinophagaceae; genus Pollutibacter; species Pollutibacter soli. The sequence goes on from JARJHS010000004.1 coordinate 107,470, forward strand.
ATCAAGATGAGTTGGTGTAAACAACAATCCATAAATGTCTGTCTTGCCATCGTGCGCTTTTACAGAGAAAACAGTCGGCGCTTTCCATCCTGTTGCTGTTAATCTGGACACATCTGTCTTTTCCAGGTCGGCAATTTTCTTTCCATTGATATCACGCAAAACCGTTATGCCGGGTACATCAGGTTTGGAATAGGTATCAACGATGTAGGCATTGTCTGGTGAAAAATACGATTGATGTGTACCTGGTTCCGGAGTAAGCACCGTCATATTCTTCCCATCAAAACCAATCCGGCAAAGCTGGCTATAATATGGGTTTTCCTGCTGCAGGCCATTCGCAACAAAATAGATTTGTCGTTTCTTCTCATCAACCAGTACTACACGGAGTACAACCCAATCACCTTTGGTAATTTGATTTTTCAATGTTCCCGTTACTGCATCATACAAATAGAGATGCCCCCAGTCGTCACGTTCAGAATACCAGATGAATTCTTTTGATGCAGGCAGATATCTCCAGTTAATCGCGCCCTGGCCAGACTCATATTGCGTTGCTACAGTTTCCTGGAATACTTCGCGAACATCTCCGGTTGCAGTGTTGGCGATGCGCATTTTTTCCTGCTTGTGATCGCGTGACGTTGAGAGAAAGGCCAGCTCGGAACCGTCAGCACTCCAGTCAACATCATCGAAAGTTCCACTGCTGGAGATATCATCACTCAACGTAGCCCTGTGCGGATCCGGAGGAATATTAAACACAACAGTTTTTGCAGTCTCCACGTCAACGACTAAACGCTGAATAGTCGCAATATCTTTATCACCAGGCAACGGATACTTCCACGCTTTCAACGTAGGGTGGCCAACATTGGTTGTGACCAGGTACATGTCCCCGACATTTCGTTCGTCTTGTCTGAATGTTGCAAGTTTTTTTGAGTCTGGCGACCAGCGTACTACAGGTCTTTCGCTGCTTTTCCAACCCGCATTGTCAGTTGCATATCCATAATTCTTTATACCATCAGTAGTCAGTTGTTTCTGTTCACCTGTTTTCAGATTTTTTACCCAGAGATTATAGTCTTTGATAAAAACTGATTTCGTACCATCCGGCGAAATAACTTCTGTACCACGACCACGAAAACCACCGCTCATACCGCGATCAATTGTGCCAGCTTCCGGAACAGATGAGTCTTCACTAAGGGTACTGGTTTTAAGGTTGTACGACCATTGTTTGCGATCAGAAGAGAATTTAACTGAAGAACCATCAGGAGTAAAGCTGATATACTGAAATGGAAGTTTTTCCGCGCTGTACGTTTTTCCAGTCGCAGAAGACAGTGCTGCTGCCAGTTTAGACTGGTCGAACGCTGCAGACTTTGATCCTTTTTTTGCATCAACAATTACGAATTCGCTTCCCTGTGGAGTAAGTACACGGTACCAGAATTTATTTCCTGGTAACCAGTTCGCGAAAATATTTGCCCTGTCTACATATTGTTGCGTAGAAGCCAATAGCATTTTTTCCGCCTGTTGATAGTCTTTTTCTGTAAGTGCAGATTTCTCTTGCGCCTGGATGCTGCATTGTACCAGCAATCCCAGGGCAACCGGAATTAGTTTTCTCATGTCTGTGTCGTGAATTTTGAACCTGGAATAAATGAAAATGACAATTTAATCGATTTGATCCGAAAATATCGTCCCTGATTTTACTACTATTGTTTCTGTTTGCTGTTTCTGTATTCTGTTTCACCTGAGATGCCGTTTGATCGCAGGAACATGCAGCATGAACCCCGAATTTTTTTAATCGGTAAAATGAAATGAAGGGGATTTCTTTCCAACAGCTTTAATGAGCTTAGCCAATAGATGGAGACTATTTTCTATCTGTGAAAGCCACTTTGATTCCAAGGGAAATGATTGTTGCTCCGCACATGCGATTGACCCATGAGGAAAATTTTGAATGCTGTTTCAGGCCATTGAAAATTGCAGAAGAAAATAATGCGAGAATAGCACACCAGGTCAGGCCTGTGCAAATGAAAGTCAGACCCAGCAAGAGAAAACCGGTAACCGGACTGGCGGAAGCAGGGTTGATAAATTGTGGTAGAAATGAAATAAAGAAAAGTCCAACCTTTGGGTTCAGAACATTAGTAATAACAGCATCTCTGAAAATGACCCGGTAATTCACTTCGGATTTTTTTTCAATATCCCTGAACTGCAGGCCTCCGCGATCTGTGATCATTTTATAGCCAATGTACAGAAGGTAGGCGGCACCCGCATATTTGATAATATTAAACAGAAGCAGTGATTTTGCGATAATGATACTCAATCCCAAAGCTGCCATCAAAGTATGAACTACAGTTCCGGCAGCGATCCCAAGCGCCGAAACTATCCCTGCCTTCCTGCCTTGTCCGATACTCTTTGAAAGTATGAAGATGGTGTCATTCCCCGGTGTCAGGTTGAGCAAAATTCCTGCGATCAGAAAAGTTTCGAAATGAATGATCATAAACACTGAACGATTTAAACAATCTGGTTTTTTATTTCGGCTTTGTAAACCTGGGGATTATATCGTTCCATATACATTTCCGGATTTGGAACTTTTACAAAACCGTATTTTTCATAAAGCCAATCGGCTGTTGACGTCAACAATATCCATCTCTTTAACCCCTGCAAATTCGGATGATTGACTACAACGTCCATTAATTTTTTGGAAAGCCCTTTGCCGCGGTATTCATCCAGTACGTAAATATCGCCCAAATAAGCAATGGTTGAAAAATCAGAAATTACTCTTGCAAACCCGATTTGTTTGTTTTTATAAAAGAGTCCGAAATTCAAAGAGTTCTCAATCGAGGTTTTTACAATATCAAAAGGAATGTTATCGCTCCAACCTGAATGTTTTGATAGGAAGTCGTGAATAGCAGTGATATCCAGTTTTGCTCTATCTGTTGAAATAAGAAAGTCTTCAAATTCTTCTTCTATAATTGTCATTTTCACCTTACTTAATAGTTGAAGCTAAATTAAAAATATAGCGTGAGACCCGAATGCTGAAAGTTCACATGAATCCAAATAAAAAAACGGATAATACCCCGTAGGATATTATCCGTTATCATTCTATCACTCGATCAATCAACTTTTCTGAAACTGGTAGGAGAGCCGTTGGGATCAAACCTCAACTGAAACCAGTTTGTTCCTCCACTGAATTCAAAACTGTAAAAGAACCGGAGCTTTTCTGTGAGGTCTTCAACTTCATTGGTTGAAGCATCCCGATCCACGGTTTTAGCACCGTTGCTCCATGCGCGGTAATGCGCGCGGCAAACATTAAAACTGAGTGTGCCTGCAGCTTCATTGATTGAAACTGTGCCTTCAGCCTTTGTTGCAAATTCAGAGAACTGGCTTCCGCCCATTACATATAGTACAGCATTTTTTCCATTAGTTTCCATGTGAAGATACCTGCCGCTTTTCCAGGTGGTGCCCAGTATACGACCATCATAGGCGTCGATGATATTTGTGAATGAGGTGTAACCATTCACCCAGCTGCCAACCAATTCATCAGGCACATTTGTACTTGCCAGATTACATGGAGCGTTTGAATCAACAACATCGTCTTTTTTACAAGACATAAAGCCTGTCAGAAGTAATGCCAGGACTGCAATTGTTAGCTTTTTCATTGTTTGTGTTTTTAATCATGACCCAAAACTAATAGCTGAAAAAGCGTAAGGAAAGGAAAGGATGTATGAAATGACACAAACGGGAATTGAATTGCAGAACGTTATACGTTTAACGTTTAACGTAAAACGTATAACGTAGATACCTGCTTAAACAGTGATGTCTGTATAAGATGGCTCACCATTATAGCCTATGATTGATAAAACAGGTTTCCCTTCCATTTTCAGATAGCTGATATCTGAATGGACACCAAATGTTTTCACAACAGGGTTCTCTTTACTGAACTCTACAGTGATCACCTGTTGCAGAATGCGGATATATTCGCCGTTCTTTTTCCTGATGCGATAGTCGTAACGAACTTTATAATTCGGAACCTGGTCTATGCTGAGTTTACTGAAGAATTGCACTACATAATTTTCAAACTTGATGAACCACGGCTGATCTTCAGGATGCATTTTGTCGATGATAAAAGGTACATCTACTTCTGAAGGATGATAACCCAATACTTTTTCGATTTCATCACTCACCATCTCGAAATTTCCTTTGGGCAATGCAAAGATGTAATAGTAGGAATCACCCGGCACAAATACATTTACCTGTTTTCGGTAATCATCAATATCCGCTGATATCGATTGATAGGCGTCTGTATTTAGTAGCTGCTGCCAGATCTTATTTACTTCATGATGTGCTGCTGTTGACATATTGGTGTTTTTAAATTGGTGATTTGATTTTATATTTTGGCTCTTGATATCAAAGGGGTGTGCTAAAAAACTATCAACTAATTCTCCTGCCTCCTCTCTATCTGATCAACATCACTACTCCCTTCTTTCCCATCAGCTTTCCATTTTCACGATAGGTAAAATACCAGCTATAGTTTCCGGCGGCTTGATTTTTATTTTTGAAAGTTCCGTTCCATTTTTCATTTACAGAATAGCTTTCAAAAACTTTCTCGCCCAGGCGATTGTACACCTGCAAATGATATTCTGTCAATTGCTTTGAAGTGAGTATTCCAAAAAAATCATTCAGACCATCGTCGTTTGGCGTGAATGCATTCGGAAATTCAAGATCGCAGACACCTGCTCTTACAGTTATCTGATCTGATGCCGAAGTACATGCATTGGTGACGGTAACGGAATAAGTGCCTGGTCTCGAAACATAGATTGCCGGAGAGCTGCTACCGTTTTGCCACAGATAATTATCAAATATGCCGGGAGATATCAGGATTGAATCCCCTTCACATATCAGTATATCAGGACCAAGATCAGGTTGAGGCGGACCATTTACCACAAGATTGAGTATGCGAATGCTATCGCAATTGCCGGCAACATCAAATGTGTCTGTGTACAAACCTGTTTGTGCATATCCATAAACCGACTGTCCGAAACAGATGGATGTATCGATCCGTGAACCTGCACGGGGACGGACAAAAAGATCGAGTATAACACTCGAATCGCATCCACCGGGCGTTGTGAAGTTGTTGTAATAGTATCCGGATTGTGTAAGCGTCTGACCGGCGAAGAGATAAGTTTCTCCGCTGCAGATAGCAGCCGGTATCGTATCACTGCTCGGCGGTGGTTTTGGTGTAACTGCTTTTTGAACGAGTAAACCCACAACCGTTGCAGAAGATGCTACTTCAATGATTAATGAATTTTCTCCGGCTACCCAGTCACTACAGAGTTGTACCTGTTGCACCGTACTTTGTGTATGATTGATGCCGGGACTGAATGGATTCGGAAGAGGCATATTGCCAAGCCTCGTACTTTGCGGTTTTCCATTCACGTATACTTCGGAAACTGAATTATCAGTATACAATTCCAGGTTGAGACAAAAGGTGTTTGCTGTGTTGTAACTGATTCCGCAGTTATTGAAACAGGGGAGTACAAAATCAAATTTAAAATAGAAGTAGTGACTTCCACCATGCTCACCTGTTTCACTGACAGAGATCCAATAACAATCAGGATATTTACTACGATAATAAACCGAAGCAAGCTCGCCCATTACCACGGCAGGTTTATACGGACCTTTAATCGAATCCATTGATACTTTCCAGTTCAGGTCCTCAGATCCTTTTGGCAGGTCATATCCGAATCCATTTCGTGCAGATTGAAAAAATCCAGCTTCCGGTGGCGTGCCTGTCCTCGGATTACATTGCGCAAGGATGCCTGCAGCCGGTAGCAGCGCAATGATCAGTAAAAGCAGTTTTGAAAGCAATCGTTTCCGGAATAAGTGAGTACTAATTTAATTGAAAAATGGCTTAATATATCGGCAGCAACTGCGTTCTGATGAATTTCATTATTTTCATTTGCATTTTCCACTCACAATTCAATAACCATGCAGCGGATGAAATCAGCTATTATTGCAATATTCTCAATCATTTCTATCAATTCATTTGCACAGGATATATGGAAGTATTTTACCCCCGCTGATTTTGCAGCCAGGAGAGCAAAAGTGATGGATAAAATCGGCGATGGCATTGCCATTTTGCAGGGAGCCGGGCTACCAGAAGCCTTTGTTTCATTCCGCCAGGACAATAATTTTTACTATCTGAGCGGAGTGGAAATTCCGGATGCCACCATGTTACTGGATGGTAAATCGAAAAAGGCATACCTGTTTGTACCTGATAATATATCGGGAGATATCAAAGAAGAAGCTTTGATAAAAGCAGGAACAGAGTCTGCAAAAAAATACATGTTCGATCGCGTAGCACCCAAAACGCATTTATCAGGTTACCTGAGTTATTATACATCAGCAGCAGATCATGTATGGGTAATCACTACACCCGAAGAAACTGCTGAAATGAGTCGCGATCGTTGCGAAATGGAGAGGCAGACGCGTATGAATGATCCCTGGGATGGGCGTATATCAAAAGAAAACAATTTCATTAATAAGATTAAAGAACGCTTTCCAGTGGTTTCAATAAAAAATTTAAGTCCTGTTCTGGATGAAATGCGTTGGGTGAAAGATGCAAAAGAAATTGCGGTTATGCGTGAGTGTGGAAGGATCGGGTGTCTTGGTTTTGATGAAGCTATGCGGGTAACAAAGCCGGGAATTTATGAATACCAGGTGGTGGCAGCCTGTGATTTTATTTACGCCAACAGCAATACAACACCAGCCTATTTTCCTATAGCTGCTTCTGGTCCACGCGGACTTAGCTGGCATTACAATGCGAACAATCATCCGATGGAAGTGGGTACGGTGATATTACTGGATTACGCTCCGGAATTGAATTACTACACCACCGATATCACCAGGACATGGCCCGTGTCCGGACAGTTTACGGATGATCAGTTGAAAATGTACAATTGCGTAAAGCAGGCGCGTGATGAAGTTATTGCTGCTATGAAGCCGGGTGTTACGGTTGAAGATCTGGAAAAGATTGGTAAAGCAGTGTATGCACGAAATGGTTACGAAAAAAACTGGCCGAATTATATCGGGCATTTCGTAGGAATGGCTGTTCATGATGTTGGCCCTTATGATAAACCTTTTGTCGCCGGTGTTGTATTTAACGTCGAGCCTATACTCGAAGACAAGGAGAAGAAAATTCATTTCCGTATCGAGGATACGATAGTAATCACTGCGACTGGTGCGGAAAATCTGACGCCTCAAAGTCCTGTTGATGCGGCCGCAATTTATAAACTAATTAAAGAAAAAGGGGTTGGGGAGAAGTAAACGAAAAACTGCTTCTGATTTCAATTGAATAGGTTCCTGATTGCAGGAAAACTAATTTCTATTGATAAGCCACTTTCACTTCGTCCTTTCGGCTTTTAAAAGTGGTCTCGTCCGGAATCGAACCTAGCGCCCTGAAACTTTAAAATAAGTTGCTAAAAATAGATAAATACAAGAGAAAGCAGCTGTGACAGCTGATCGGTGAGGAACCGGGTTTTAAAATATTTTTATAAGATTTTATAAAAAATGACTAATTAATCGACTAATGTGATTATCTTAGAGTCTGAACCAGACTTCCATGATTAGTCCTACTTACTTTCTCCAGACAGTTAACCCGAATACCGGTAAAAGTTTAATCAGTTGCCAAATACGTTACAAAGGACAAAAGATGATTACGACATTAGGTATGTCGGTGAAACCCGAGAACTGGGATTCTAAAAAATCATATGTTAAGAATAACGGGGAAACAAGACGGAACAACGAGTTCAATGCATTTTGTATTAAACGTGGTGGAATCGATCGGATAGTTACCGAAGAATTCAATACTGCTCAATTTAAAGGCTTGCCCGTTAACCTGACATCAATTAAAGAAAGGATTCGGCAAAACTTCTCCGGAAACAGTCAAAAAGAGAAGGAGAAAAAGCCAGAGGCTGATACGCTGTACTCAGTTATTGAAAGACTGATTAGCCAGGACATAAAGATGAAAGGGCAGGATAGGTCTGTAAACACCGTTAGAACGTATAAAACAACGCTGGGACACCTAAAGGCTTTCGCGGCTGCAAAAAAGTATCCAATCAACTTTGAATCGATCAACTTGGACTTTTATCACAAGTTCACAAAGTATTTGGAAGGCCAGGGTTTGAATAAAAACAGTATTGGCAAGAACATAAAGAACGTAAAGACTTTCATGAATAAGTCTTTCAATCTCGGTTTAACGAAGAACCAGGAACACAAGAAAGAAGACTTTCACGTATTCAACGAACCAGCGGATTCAATTTATCTTACCGAAAGCGATATTGAAAAACTATACAAGTTCGATTTTTCAAATAATAAAAGACTTGAGCAAGTTCGCGACTTGTTTGTATTTGGGTGTTATGTCGGTATGAGGTTTTCCGACTTCTCTGAAATCAAGAAGGAAAATGTATTTAAGCATAAAGGCAGAGATTTCCTCCAGGTTAGAACCCAAAAGACCGGCGAACTTGTTACGGTGCCCTGTCATAAAATTGTACTTGAAATATTTAAGAAGTACGAGCGCAATCCGAACCGTTTGCCTAAGTCTGTATCAAACCAAAAGTTTAACGACTACATCAAAGAGGCGTGTAGGTTAGCTGGATTGACTGATAAGGGAAGGGTTGAAAATTCTCCGGAGATTGAACTGTGGGAGAAAGTGTCTTCACACACCGCACGTCGGAGCTTTGCTACAAATACCTATCTAAAAGGTGTTTCTTCTTACACGATAATGCGTATCACTGGACACAAGACAGAGAAATCATTTTTAAGATATATCAAGTTCACTTCCCTCGATGCAGCAGAATCATTACTCGAAGCATGGGAGCCGGTGAACAAATTAAAAGCAGTATGAAAGCAGTTGGGCTAACCTTATTAGGAATTGTTATTGGTGCATTTGCTGGGTTAATGCTGGGTTCAGGTGAAGCACAAAAGATGAACAACACCGAGCGCAATTATTTTGGTGGACCTGCCATTATGGTTTGCGCCTTTCTTGGAGGCGTAGGAGGCTTAGTACTTGGTCTGAAAATAACTCAAGAAGAAAAGGACAATAAAAAATTTGGATTTAATACTCGCGAAGACTATGAGTTTAAAGATGGGCGTGGGTGGGGAAATGAAACTATGTGGAGAAGTCCCGAACAAAATACCCTGAACGTTATTGTAACTAGGAAAGAGGAAGGACAGCTTAAGACTAAGTTCAATGGTGATTTCCTAATAAATCATCCGGAAAAGTCAGCAGCAAAAAAGGTTGTGGACAACTTACACCGGCAAGCAGTTTCAAACATTTTTACAGGGATCAAAAAAGGAACAATAGTTCAAAAATAAAAAAACCCGATAGCGCGAACTACCGGGGTATTATTCACTTATAAAAAGCAAATAACATGGAACGTAAAGGTAAAAAGAAAGTTGAGAACAACGAGCAGTGCAAAAGTCCGACAGTTGCCGATTATATCGGGCAAGGAATGGAATTAATAAGGGTTCGTGAAGAATTGATTGATGTACAGCGGCAGTTGTTTTGGGCATCGAAAACAATCGAAAGCCAAAATTCAGAAATTGAATTTCTTAGAAAGCAAGTCGAGAAATCATTAGGTATCAAAGGCAGTGATCAGACTATAAAGCCTACAGAAAAGAAACAACCCACTAATAAAAACAGAACTTATCATCTGATTTGTACAAATGTAAATCCAATTTCGATAGTAGATTCTACCGGCGAATTAGCTTCCGGTATTGGTGAAGGTTTGGAATTTTTAGCACGTTATACTTCGCCAGGGCTGGTAACTGAGGATGGAATTCAATACTATCCAATTAATGAGCTAAACGGCGAGACAAAGTTTGCAGAAAGATTTCAAGTTTATAACCCTAAAAAACCTAGGCCATGAATACACGGCAATTACCACAGGTTACTATAGAAAAAACATCTGACATACTAAACAAGCTTTACGATTTCAAAGGGACTTTTGAACATCTGGATACGAGCGAGTCATTGGATACAATCTTTCAATGCGCTTTAGATGGCGAACTAATGGACGTAAGTCAAAACTTTGCTTTCATTCGGGAGCTCAAATCATTGCTAAATAGTGTACTTCCATCAGCTGAAGAGTATCGAAGCTATTTGAAGAAAGTAGTTGAGTTTAACGAGCAGCAACGACAAAGTAAGATCCCAGTGTCAGCATAAAATACCATCCGGGTATTTCTCATGCACCATCCTGATATCGAAGTATTCAATTTTATTTCGGTGTTTGCGATGGTGCAATTTTTTTTGCCAGTCGAAAACATATTCAATATCGACGCTGATAAGATCAATAAGCTCTCTTCTAACCGGTTCATCATTCGGTTTCACTATAACCAGGTACGCGGGCATGGAACGAAAATAGATCGTTTCGCTTATGCATTAATAAATCTACTTCAATATATTTATAGATATTTTTATCAATCATTTGGAAGGTAATAATGAAATTCTATAAATCTTTTGGATTTAAGCTGGTTTGTTTTTTTTCTGTAACATTCTTTTTTCAAAACAAAATAAATGGGCAACAGTATTTTGAAACTAGCGGGACATTAGTAGTAGGGGCAAAATGTTCTGATGGCGCAATTTTAATAGCAGACAGCCGAGTGTCGGTGGTTCTAAGTAACCACAGCCCTGATTCACCTGCTGCATACTTTGACAAAATGCCAAAAATCTACATTGAGAAAAAAATTGCATTTGGCACAAGAGGAACAAGATCTACAGGAGAGATAGATTATGCAGCGTTGGTTATTAGTAATTATAAAACGTGTCAAAGCTATGGTGACCTGGATACTGTTGTCAATTGTCTAATAGCGTTGAATAAAGCAAGTAATTCGTTCAACACTTTTCGAAACAATTTCACCTTCTTCATGAGTGCTTTTTCAGGCAAGACAGAGCTGATTCTAACAGATAATCGATCTACTTTTACGTTCTTAGCAGGGTTCTACGGTACAAGCCAAGATTTTAAACGATTTGTTGAATTAGAAAACAAAGTAGTTTTTGATTCGCTTAATCGATCGCAATATACTTGTCAAAAGGCTTCAAATCTTTTGCAAAACTTCATGAGATTATATATAAAGAAGAATAAATTAGATTGGCATATTGGTGGGCCGTTTTCAGTCCTTAAAGTTACACCGACAAACAAATTTATTTGGCTTCAAAACGACTTTACAAAGAATAACATTCCACCAAACGAAATAATGCCGAGGATCAAATCTGGGAAATTACAAGTCACATATACTTGGCCAGGCGCTGAGCAGGAATTGCTACGATCGAGATAAGACAATTCTGTCTTATTTAACTATACTAAGTCTTAAGTAATCCAAGAAGCTTATTGTTGATTGATTAGTTACAAGCTCCCAGGAGTCTTGCACTTTTACTTCCCAAAATGTCAAGAAACGGAATTGCTGACCGCCGGAGGTAATTTCTATGTATTGCATTAAGTTAAGATAGAACGGTCGGGATTACTGGCAAGGGGGAAAAAACGTTTTTAAACGGGATTTTTCACGGAATTATCATTTGGGGTTATTCTGTTTTTTTAACAGCCGATCTTTGAAATTTTCGAATGCAACTTTAAATTCAGCTATCGCAACCTGGTCTAAACCAACAACTAAAGAAGACCTGACTGATTTTTTCGTACTTGATTCCGCCAATAACTGTTTTATATCGAACTCAATCTTATATTGGTAGTCAAAAACATCCTTAATCATTTGCCCGGGAATTTTTGACATTTTCTCGATTAATTCCTCACAACCTTCCGGTGCTTGAATATTATGTGTTTCAATTGACCAAAGAACCAGGGATTTATACAGCCTAGCATAAGCTTTCGCGGCATAAACCAACCCTTTTAAATCCGACGGCTGTCCAGGCTCATTTAAAAAGATGGGTAGTGCCTTGTTTACCAGATTTCCTAAAGTATTTGTTAATCTGTATAATATGTCATTTCTATTCATAAGCAGACTTGAGAGATCTTGTGCTCGTTTAACGAAGTTTTTAGGTTCAAAATAAATCTGATACTTCAAATCGTTTTCAACATCTTTTACTTTTGCCATTTCATCCTGAAGGACTTGTACAAAAAATAAATACTCATATCCGATAGGTTTATCTAAAAGAAGTTTTAAAGCTGCATTTGAAATATTGAGGTTGGAATAATTTGGAATTTGGCTATCATACTTAATTTTGATTGTTAATGCTTCCCGGAATAAATATGAAAATTGAATAGAAAGTATTTGAGTGATATCTTGCGGGGAGTCGAAGCCAAACGTCCATCGCATGTTTTTTGTTCTAATATCCTCGATAAATTCAAAAATTTTAACTGAATCAACGTAGCTAGTGAAAATGCCTTTCGGATTATCCTTCCAAAATTGAATTGCGTTTAAAGTTTTCTTATCGACAAATACATAGACAGGAATACCCTTGTCAATAGCAGCTTTATATTCAAGATTCGTAACAGATTTCCCGGAATCTGTAGGTGAGCCATAACGACTTCCGACTATTAAAATTAGAATATCAGCAGATCCCCTGACTACATTAATACAATTGTCAACGGTAGTGGTGGTTGGATCTATTGGGAATGTGGGAAATTCAGAAAGGATTGGATTGTGACCAAGATTAACAATAGTTTCATTTAAAGTAGCCCTTAGGTGAGACAAATCGTAACAGGTCGAACTAATAAAAATATTGAGCTTGTTCATGGTGTTTTTCTATAGTGTTAAATTATAGATGATACTTTTATTTGCCAAAAGTTCGGCAATTAAAGCTAGAAAGATATGCACCAAAAAATTAAAGTACTTCCTTTTTGCATATGGGTCTCATAAATAAATTATGGGTCACCGCATTTATATGTATGAAAGACAACTTATTCTTTTTATACTTTGACGCAGAACCAGAGCTACCAGTAACTACAGTAAGCCGGGACACAGGAATAGTTGAATTTGTTAACGACTACCCGAAATATCTGTCAGAGCTTGCTTTGAAGTCGCCTACGCATGGAGCAATAATTAAAACAAAAAATACCTACATCTCCGGGAAAGGATTTGCGCCTAAAGATAATTCTTTTGTAAAGCGTTGTAACACTTCCGGTGAAAGCCTGGATTCAGTAAAAGATAAATCAATTCATAGTTTGCTTGTTCACGGAGGTTTTTTCATGGAAGTGATTTATGGGCATGGTGGAAAGATTGTCGAAGTCAGGCATATGGAAAATGCCAGGATGAGAAGTAATGAAGACAATACAATGTTTTATTACAGGAAAGATTGGCAAAGGAGGATAGGCGACATAGTTCGAATACCTGCTTTTAATCCTTACAAGAAAGCCACAAAACAAATTCTTTACTATAAAGACTACAACGCAGATCAAGGCACGTACACTGAACCTGAGTATCAGCAGGGATTGAATTACATCAATGCTGATATCGAAGTTTCAAAACATACCTTGAACAATGCTAAGTCTGGTTTTACACCTTCAAAGCTTATTAACCTCAATAATGGTGAGCCAGAGAACGAAGACGAAAAGAAAACTATTGAACGAAGCTTCAAGAATAAGTTCACAGGGTCTGAAGGAATAAAATTCCTATTATCATTCAACGCGAGTAAGGACACCGCACCAACTATTGTTGATCTCGGTCCCAGTGATATGACTGAAGAAGATTTCACTGCGGTATATAAAATGATCTCGCAAAATATCCTAACCTGCCACCAGGTTACCAGTCCTGTATTAATGGGAATTATGACACCTGGACAACTAGGAGTAAGTAAAGAAATGCGTGATGCTTTTGAGATTTTCAATAACACTTACGTGAAGGGAAGACAGAATGATATTTTATCGGTGTTCAATGTAATAATGCAACACTGCATGACTCCGGAAAAACTTAAAATAGTACCTCTTTCTCCGATTGGATTTAGCTACTCTGAAAAAACACAGGTGGAAAATCTGACTAACAGGGAGATCAGGGAACGTCTCGGATTACCTCCGCTAAAGATGAATAAACAACTCGACGCACTTGATCAATTGCGGATTAGTTCACCCCTGCTTTATCAGAGAGCGATTGAATTAATGGGCGGCAGTATACTTTCAGAACTGACTAATTGATGGAGTCTGATTTTAAAGAAATTTCATAGTTTTTTGAGGCATTAATTAATTGTTTATCAGCAATAAATACATGCGTATAAAAAATATGAATAATTTCTTTGCCAATTTTCTTTAATAAACTCCATGTCGTCGCATTTACTGAAAATACGTACAATGCTCAAAAAGATCACGCAGGTAGTTGATGGAATTGCCATCGTTTCTACCACAGAGTTTAGTCAGATGATTGAACAGTTAATTGAAGAAGGAATTAGAAAACATCTCCGCTCCGAGTTATCATCAATCAAAAAAGAAGGAGAAGAAAACAGACTTGTAACAACAGGCGAAGCATGTGAACTTCTTAACATCAGCCGCGTAACATTTGAAAAGTTAACCCGCGAAAAAATCATCCCCCGGGTACCCGTCGGCAATGCAAGTTTCAGATATAACTATTCGGATCTGAAGCCTTACATCAAAGCGAAATCCATCCTTTAAAAACAAATGCCCCAGGATAGAAATCGCGGGGCAAATAAATATTTTAAGAGTGAATAAAGATACAAATATTCTCCCAGTAGGAGAAATCGAATGTTCATTTTTTGAACTTGCAACCAGGCATCGGGGCGTAATAAAATCTCTTTCTGAAATTTGCGAACAAATCAAAACCGGAAAATTCAAAAATGTTATCGATGAGGTTCGAAGTAAAAAAAGCGTTGTTGAAAAGAAGGAGTATCAAAATTTAAAACTCAGTCTTTTACCTGCATTCAGCCCAGGTGTAAAGTACAAACCTACTGCACTAGACAAGGACCAGTTTACTAATCCTGATGACCTCACCGGTTTATTCCCGCTAGACTTAGATCATCCTGGACAGGATAACGAAAAAATAAAATCAATTCTTAGAGAATTTCCGTGGATTGTGATGGTATGTATTTCGGCAGGAGGTAAAGACCTGTTTGCAATTGGCAAATGCGACAGAGATCGATACCATGATTCTTATATTACAGCTGTAGATCAGCTGGCACAGCATGGCATAAGGTTGCCAGAAGGGCAGCAGAATCCCAACCGGTTACGGTATTTAAGTTATGATCCTGATTTGTATTTTAACTCATACGCCGTCGATATTCAAATACCTAGTGTAGTTATTCTATCTCCAGATAACGAAAGACACTTCTTAAAAATCCTGGACACACACAATCATAAGACGGGATCAAAGTATTGGATAGCAGGAGAAAGAAATCATCATATAACTTCTGTTGCCGGTTCCTGCAATCAAAAGAAGATGAGTCGGGAATTCACAATAAGAATGATTGAAAAACATTGTGGGGATATGATCCAGGATTTTACCAGCTACAATGTCGCTGAAGAGGTAGACAAAGTCTATACACAATACCGTCATCAGCATGGTGCGAATCCCTGGCCCACTAATGGTGTAGAAAAGCAAACGAAGGTTGAGCAGCTTGAATACTTTCTTACACAGCGGTATAAACTTCGCCGTAATGTTATCACCAGGAAAATTGAGATCAACGGGATTCCAGCGGAAGTAAAAGAATTAAACACTGTCTATCTGGCTGGAGTGAAAGAGATAAATAAGTTGGGCTATGAAATTTTCGAACGTCTTATTCACAGCCATTTTACTCCTGACTACAATCCGTTACTTGAATTCTTTGAAGCAAATAAATCCAGAACCCCCACAGGACTTATTGATAAACTCTTTGGTACAATTAAAAACGGGATGGGCTTTGAAGGTAGAGAATTCTTTCCTCAGTACGCAGAACACTTCGGTAAGAAATGGTTTGTAGGATTAATAGCATCTGCGTATGGTCATCACAGCCCGTTGTTATTAGTATTGTCAGGGATGGTTCAAGGGACCGGAAAAACAGAATGGTTCCGTCGATTACTACCGGCCGAACTTAAGCAGTACTATGCGGAAAGTAAGTTGGATAGAGAAAAAGATGATGAGATCCTGATGACTCAGAAATGGCTTGTCATGGATGATGAGATGGGGGGTAAAAGTAAAAGGGATGTTACCAGACTAAAAGAAGTATTAAGTAAGGATGAATTTACCCTACGAGAACCTTATGGGAGGCATAATGTTACCATAAAACGTTTAGCTGTTTTGTGTGGTACGTCTAATGATTCAGAACTATTACACGACCCTACAGGCAACAGGCGAATTATTCCAATAGATGTTGAAAGTATTGATCAGGAGACTTACAATAGTATCGATAAAACGGACCTGTTAATGGAAGCTTGGCATCTTTATCAATCTGGTTTTAACTGGAGGTTGACTAGCGATGATATTAAGCATCTCAAAGAAAATACTAAGGAATTCGAGGTTACTAATCCTGAATTTGATTTATTCACAAAGATGTTTGAGATACCTGGAGCAGATAATACAAATGTTATAGAGTTCACATCGAGTGAGGTAAAATCAAAGCTTGAAACAAGGTTTAGTCAGAAGTTGAATTCTACCAAACTTGGAATAGAAATTAAAAAGCTAGGCGGGGAACGTTTTAGTGTTCGGCGGAATGGTGCGGTGGTAAAGGTTTACAGGCTAATTGACAAAAACCCGTAGACAGGTAGACGGCATGTAGACGGCATTTTACAGGGTGCTGTCTACACGTCAAACGTAATGGCAGTGTGGGTTATAATAGAATTGTAGACAGGTAGACAACAATAATAAATATTAGATATAAAATAAAGAGAAGGTGAATAGACGCAGCACGTACACTGTTTTTTCCAACTTATAGAAAGTAGCTGACTACGCTGACTACGCTGACTACATTTCTTTTGATTTGGTACACCACCACACCCACCTTTCACCACACAGGACATTAGAGAGAAGATTAACCGCGTAAACAGGCTATTCTATTGGGTTCGATTCTAAACGGGAATAAATTACGGTATTGATAATGAGCTAATTAATATTTAGGAGGTCCTATAATTAGCCGGTGTGTTAGTCAAACTGAAAATAATCCTGTTTTAAATTTAATACAACAGCATCTCCCGCATTTATTGTAGACAGTTCAAAACGGATTTCAGTATGAGCGAACAAAAGAAAGCGAAGCAATCTAAACCGATCAGCTTCAGATTGAATGAAAAGTTTAATGCTATCCTGGAAAAGAAATACCAGGACAGCGAGATAAGCAAGTATGGCAACAAATCCTTGTTTGTCCGGAAAGTGGTTATGGAAGCACTCGAAAAATAATCAGCGTACTATGAAGCATAGAAACTTCACGTATTTCACGATTCCAGGCGATTCTGACCACGTTATTCACGAAGGCAAGCGAATAACCAGAGAAGAATTAAACGCCCTCAGAAGCGACTTAGAGAGGCATTACGACCTATCTGTCATCTGTGTAGGGTTTAAGGATAGCCAGTACCGTACACCGTTAGTTAAAGAACGAAACAATTTTTAAATAAATCGTATGGGCATATTTAATACTAAAAAGAAATTGACTCCTGAAGAAGGATTATCAGCAATCAGGCAAATAATGAAGTTCGATGAACCCGCACCCGGAGCGAAACCAGAAGTAAAGCCGGAAGTGAAACCAACTGAGCAACCTAGTTCAACAGAGATCCTGGGAAGACTGGACCTGCTTACTCAAGCAGTTTTAAAGCTTGTACAGAAGCTTGACACAGTATCACAAACACAGGAGCAAATGAAACAGCAGATGTCAGCAAAGTTCCAGGTGGAAAAACCAAAGCCTGTAGAACCTTGGCCAGTAGAACTCGAACGAAAAAAGCATGACCGTGCACTTGAAAAATCTGCAGTAGGTATGACTGTTTTTCTTGCTAACAAGGCAAAAAAAGAACAGGATTTTAGGGAGAAAGCAAGTAAAAGATTAAAAGAACTACAGGCCGAATATCCCAGCAATCCAGAAGCAGTTAACGCGGCAATGATGCGAGAATTCATATTTCAGCAATGAGGACGCCAAGTAATATCCCCGGATATCAGGAACTACTGAAGGAGTTCAAAAAACTTCTCAGGCTGTGTGAGGAATGGAGCACTATTCCGGAAGAAGGCGAAGACTCAGAGGAGAGAAAAATCTTCCGTAGACGGTTTGAAAATTTAAATATCAAGATCAGTAGGAACGGACTAAGAATATTGAACGAATCTTCTTTCTAATGTGGGAAGCTTTCATGGTACGGCCGACCAATGTCTATAGTTGGCTCTTTTTAAAATTTAAAGTATGAGTGCAAAGAAATATACTAACGGTGGCGATATCTGGGCAAAGTGGTTGCTGTATAAGAAAACTTGTGAAGCAGGTAAGAGGAAACAGCACGCAAGTGCGGGTAAGGTAGTAACCATTAGAGAGCCGCTCATTCCGACACTTGGGAGTTTCTTGGATTATCTCGGTGTTAGTCATCCGACATGGAAAAGCTATCGGACTAAACCCGCATATAGAAACGAGTGTAATCAGGTTATGGAAGCAATCCAGGCAAGATTAGAAAGGGCACTCGTAAATAATGAGGGTAATGTCAGCGGATTGAAGCTTGCACTTTCTTATAACTACGGCTGGAAGGAAACGTCAGCAGTTGAAACCAATGGAAAGCTTGAAATAAAAGTCACTTACAAGAAAGGAAAAACAACTTTGTGATTGTCGAAGTAGAACTTGCGGAGCCTCATTTTAACCAAAGAGAAATACTTAAATGTAAATCCAGGTTTATTGTCGTTATGTGCGGGAGGCGGTTCGGTAAAAGTGAACTTGCTCTGAATATACTTATAACAAATGCTCTGGCGGGAAATCGTGTTGCTTATGTGACACCAAATTATAAACTAGCTAAGAAGTTTTTTGATGCACTTCTCAATACATTACCTGCATTGATTGGAGAGTTCAATAAAACAGACCTTGAAGGGAAACTACTTTCCGGAGGTGAGATCCAATTTTTTACAGGCGAGCGACTGGATAACTTTCGAAGTTTAAAATTTCATGTTGTCATAATTGACGAATCTTCATTTATTCCTGATCTGGAAAATGGTTGGAATAATGCTATACGGGCAACCCTAACCGATTATAAAGGGAAAGCGTACTTCTTAAGTACACCTAGAGGTAAGAACTTTTTTTATTCCTTATACCTAAAAGGAATTAACGGAGAACCAGACTGGACCAGCTTCAAGTTCACCTCTTACGATAATCCCTACCTGGATAAAAACGAGCTTGACTTAATTAAAGACTCATTACCGGCGGCAGTATTCGAACAGGAGTATATGGCTAATCCAGCAGAAAACGCAGCTAATCCATTCGGAACGGAGTATATAAACAGGTGTATTGAACCTATTAGTAATCATCCTGTAGTTTGTTACGGAATTGATCTTGCAAAGTCCGAAGATTTCACGGTTATAATTGGCCTTGATAAATACGGATCTGTTTGCTATTTCGACCGATTCCAAAGAGACTGGCGGCACACTATTAAAGAAATACTTCAACTGCCTGCAATTGTAAAGACAAGATGCCTGGTTGACAGTACAGGTGTAGGAGACGCAATTGTTGAAGAACTTCAAACCAATTTGAAATTAGTTGAGGGCTTCAAGTTTTCGAGTTCATCCAAACAACAATTAATGGAAGGGCTTGTAAAGGCAATTCAAAAAAGAGAAATCACTTTCCCGGCTGGACCGATTACGAACGAACTACACATATTCGAGTACGTCTTTCATAATTCAATTACTAAGTATTCGGCACCATCAGGATTTCACGATGACTGTGTTATGGCTCTTGCTTTAGCTGTGAAATGTATGGGACTGGCAAAGCCTGTGACTTATGGGAGGTATTCAATTATATAATCCGTACCAGCAGACGGTTTATCGATTACAACGATCACTGATGGTACTTCGACTGACCTTGTCGGTAATGGAACGGTGTGGGTAGCGACTGGAGTTTATTGATTGCTAGATGTAAAATGCCCATCATTAAGATGCGGTAATAGATAGTCCTCAATATGTGGTATGACAAACACCAAAGGTTGAAAGTTCGAGATTTGCATTCCAGTGGATAACTAATTCCACCAAACTTATCTTTGAATATTTTTCAATAAACGAGTGTTTTATTTAACTTTTGTATCGTTTTATGAAATAAGATAAAAGGAATATCGTTTTAATAAACTATTTGAACTAACTTCTTAGGACTTAACCTAATTTTATTAAAATTATGGAGAACGAAGCAAGCAAAGTGGTAGCAAATTTAAACGAAAAGCAGGCAAAAATGCTTGATGCTATTATTATTGCCGCTGAAAAAAGAGGAAAAATTGCTTCTGTTATCGTCGGTGGCCAAACATATAAAATTCATTCTTCCAACAATTTCGTTATAAGTGAGAAAGATCCTCCAGAATATATTACAAGTAGAATTGTAACTTCTGAGAAATAATGAATTTTCTACTTGGAACAATAATAATTATTCTCCTTTTATTCCCTGGATTTCTTTTTCGATCTGTTTACCTAAATGTAGAGCATGGCAGAACTTTCAAATCTTCCCTAGTTGAGGAATTGTTATTCTCGTTGGTGCCTAACGTTTTAATTCACTCATGTCTACTTTTATTTATTCTAAATCGGACAGATTTTTCTCTGGATGGCTTTTATTTAATTCTCATTAATCATCGTGACGGCACTGATTATTTAGATATCTGGGAGATTTTATTTTTTTTACTTTATTGTCTTACAAGTTTTTTCGTTGCAATTGTCACGGGATATTTTTTTAGACTCTTAAGCGTCGGGCAAAATTGGCAAATTAATATACCGATATTCAGAATAAGAAATGAATGGTATTATACTCTTGCAGGACAGTATTTACAACCTCCTTTACGTTCAACAATTTTTCAGCGAATATTTTTAAGAAGATTTAGAAGACAATTTGTAAGGCCAGATAGAATATTAATAGATGCGCTTGTTGAAATTAATAAGGAGGCGTTCTTGTATCGTGGAAGATTAGAAAGATTTGTTTTGTCCAAGGAAGATGGGATTGATCGATTGTATTTAACAGATGTAAAAAGACGGAAATTTTCTGATGAAAAGCCCGATGTAAAATCAGAAAGAGAAAAGTTGGAGGAATTTGGTGAACTAGATAAATTACTTGATAGTCCTATTAATATGGAAGATGTTTCAGAAAGCGATTCAGCGGCTTTAATGGAATTGTTAATCGATAAAAGGTATTATAATATTCCAGGCAACAACCTTATTTTGCCTTATAGCGAGATTAAAAATCTAAATATAATCTACATTTTTCTTGATCCAGTCCAACGATTAAATTCAAGTATCCCAACAATATAACACGAGTTACTTGGACCTGCCGAATTGGGTTTATTAATCAATTAAATTTAATTCTATCGGAATGGATTCTTTTCTAGTGTTTTGAACGATAAAATTTTTCAACGTTGCTAATCTTCTGTTTCCGTTGAAGTGTAATATGTCTTTGTGTTTAAGTTCAGAATTTATTGCAGCATGGGTAAAGTGGATTTTTAAATGTTCAAATTTGATTTCACCAGGAGAAACAACGAGAACACCAGAATACTGAAAATCCAGGGTGTAATAGTCATCAATTCTGTCACCAAATTTTAAAGTGAAAAAAATATCTTCGATCGCTAATGCCCTCGATCCAATATTTTCAAATGTAAAAGGCACCATGCAGAAAAGAGCACCAGAGAAATGCAAGTTGTATTTTGCTACTGTAATTGAAAGTTTGTATTCTGGTATTATGTTTTTTCTATCATAATACATCAACTCAATATCGCTTCTTGTAGCAATTCTGCATGTTTTTCCATATCGCACATAAATTTTATGTTCTTCGATAGTCTCATTTTCTTTTTTATCCCACTTTCTAAATTTTCTAATTATATGCGGTTTGTCTATTGACGGTGGGATGTGGATAACACTTAATAAATTACCTTCAAATACTACCTCATAAATGCTGAAATGGAATATTCTGTCTACTTCCTTATTTACTAAATCCACCAAATCCGATTCATCTTTTAAATTTGAATCTTTTAGGGTAGCCTTTTGAAATCCTCTTTCTGCATGAAAACCAATAATAATAAATCCATCGGGGCCGAAAGAATTGGCAATAGCTGTCAGGTCCTTTAGGAACTCCATTATTTCCTTTGGATCTTTCAAATTGTACCATTGCAATTTGAATTCCACTTTTCTATACTCTTCATCACCTCCTTGACGTGCTAAGGCAATGTGTTGTCCAACAATTTTTTCAATTTCATCGTGTGTCATAAAGATAAAAGCGCATCGACATCTGACTAATTAAACGACTAATAGCATGCATTAAAAACTAAAAAACCCGCGTCTGTGGCGGGTTCCATATTTTACTAGTGGTCTCGTCCGGAATCGAACCGGAACCAAGGGCTTCGGAGACCCCTATACTATCCATTGTACTACGAGACCGTTAATTAAGTAAGAACTAAGGGATGAGAAATAGGAACTGCTAATAAATATCAGACAGCTTCAGATCAAACATCTCGTCTGTTTTCCAGCTTAATTTATAAAAGAACTTGACTGCCGGGAACTATGAACTATGAAGAATGAACCAGCCCTCACTTTATCAATCCTCCCACATTCGTCGTAAATATCTTCACGGCAATGGCGAGCAAAATTACACCAAAAAACTTTCGCACCGCTAATAATCCTCCGGGTCCGAGAAGCTTTTCTATTGGATTCAAAGATCTGAGTACGATAAATATGACGACCAGGTTCAATACAATGCCGAGGAGAACCGGAGTGATCGGATAGTTTGCGCGCAGAGACATAATCGTTGTCAGCGTCCCGGAACCAGCGATTAAGGGAAACGCAATAGGCACCAGTATTCCAGAACGCGGATCGGCTTCTGTTTTGAAAAATTCAACTCCCAATACCATCTCAAGCCCAACAATAAAAATTACAATCGATCCCCCCACAGCAAATGAACGGACGTCCAGGCCAAGTATCGAAAGGAAATTTTCTCCGAGAAAGAGAAAGATGATCATCAGCGCACCGGAAATGATGGTTGCTTTAGCAGCATTCAGCTCACCCATTTTCTCGCGGTAGCTGATAAAAAGCGGAATCGATCCGATGATATCGATAACAGCAAACAGGGTAAAGGTCACTGTGATTAGTTCATCGAGGGTGAAACCCATATTGACGTTTTTTCAAAGGTAAGTAAACGTTCTACGTTTAACGTGAAACGTTGAACGTAGAACGTAATCGAATGCGGCTGGAATTTTTCTCCGGATTTTGATCGACAACCCAATGTTTGTCTTATCACATTAGCACGGCATTGTACAATCTGAACAGCTTACGTTTAACGTTCAACGTTATACGTTTAACCTATTGATTCAACGACCTGCATCAACGGCGAATCTCAACCCAACATTAAAATTCCTTTCCCTCGCCTGGTAACCTCGTATATCCGCATATTTCTCATTGAACATATTGTTCAGATCACCAAACAATACCAACTGCTTCAGTATTCGATATTCTGCATGAAGATCAAATGTTTTATACGCTTCCATTTCGAGCGGACTTTCCATGAATCGAGGCTCGTATCGCTTGCCTGTAAACCTGGCATTGAGAGCCAGATACAACGCTTTAGTGACATTAACACCACCATGAACATTAAACTGGTGTTTCGGTCTGCGGAATAAATTATTGTAAATAGTGTCTCCTGTCACTACATAACTAAAAGTAGCCGGATCATATGCATATTTCAGTGTATTTACTTCGCCGGTGAGATAGGTATAATTAACTCCCGCATTCCAGTTGTCTGCACGAAAACGGCTTTCAACTTCAATTCCATAATCTTTCTGTTGATTATTGTTAAAATATTTATAGTCTGCATAGCTATACTCAATTCCGTCCCTGATGTTTCTATGAAAGAAAACAATACGTGTATCCCATTTTCTTTTGAAAGAGAAATTTTGTATCCCTGCTTCATAAGTTGTAGATTTTTCAGGTTTCAGCGATTGATTTCCTGAAGCTGCATCATAAAGTTGATAGAGTGAAGGAGCTTTGAATGCACTCGAGACATTGGCAAAAAATTTCAAGTTTTCCAATGCATAAGATGGGTTGATGCTGAATGTGAGATTATTTCCAAAGCGTGAATGATGATTATACCTCAGCCCGGCTTCCAGGAAAAAATGATGAAAGTCTTTCAGGAAATAGGAAGCATAGCCACTGAATATGGAAGCCTTTGCTGAATCGCCTGACAAATGCGTTTCATATGGTCCGAAACCACTGAGCGAATAATAATCCTGGTCGGTTTGCTGCCGGCGATAATCAATACCCGCAAGAAGTGAATGCTGATCATTCAATTGATGATTGGCATAAAGTTCTGCAAACTGGGTTTTACCAAGGTAGTATTGCGTACTGAATGTGGTAAAACCAGAAACAAATAATGAATCATCTATATAATTCCTCTTGCTGTTGTTGAAATTATAATTCGCAACGATTGAACCTTTATTATATTTCCATGTGAAACCGGTGCCAGCCTGTATATTTTCATTTTTACCTGTATAATCTTTCTCGTCAACAAATGCAGAAGCGTCCAGGTCGTAGTTATAGTGACTGTATTTTCCGTTAATGCGCCATTCCAGTTTATCGGTTATTCTTAACTGGTAGGCGGCTGATGCCACGTTTTGTTGAAACCCGTCATTATCCCAATCCGCTTTATCAGTACTATCATAAGCGGCAGAAAAACCTGCTGAGCGCAGATGTTCGTACTGCGCCTGATAGCTGTTTTTACCAGAACTGCCATGCAGACCTGCACCAAAGCGATAGGTATCATAGGATCCTGCTGTCAAATTTCCGAAGACGGAAACCGGTTTACTGTTGTTTTTTTTGGTGATGATATTGATAACACCCGCAACAGCGTCCGATCCGTACACAGTCGACTGTGCACCTTTCAGAATTTCTATTCGCTCTATAGTTTGTAGAGGAATATGATTAATGTCGAAAGTTGATGCAATATTGGAAGGATCGTAACACGGAACTCCATCAATTAAAATCAGTGTGTTCCCTGTTGCGGCGCCTCGCATGTATATGTCCTGGTTGGTACCTAATGCGTTATTTGCACCGACAATAGTAACACCACTTTGTTGAATCAATAATTCGCTGAGTGTGCGACCACTGTTACGTTCAATTTCTGTTCTGCCGATGACGGTAAGAACTTTTCCTGTTGAATTTTGTTTTTGGGGAAACCTGTTGGCGGTAACTACTACTTCATCCAGTGCTTTCGAACTGGAGTCCTGCTGTGCATGAAGTAACTGTGTAATAAAAAATGCGGTAGTCAAAAATAATAAATGCCTGCTCAATGTTCTTTTATTTTAAATGGAAACAATTGAGACTTGCGTGTAAAACAGAACGGAAAATGTAAAATGAATTATTTCACATCTCCAGCTTTTCACCCGAAAGCCCGATGATAAATTTTTCACCTGGCAGGTCTTCTGGCTCGTTCTATTGTTTATCGCCTTCCCATCCCGGATATTATACCGGCACAGTGGCTGTAGAATAAACAATCTCTATCAGAACTTACAGCTACGGGGATAGCGCCGGATTTACACCGGACTTCCCTTTTAATGACAAAAACCATTCACGGTCTGTCAACCAAATGAGCGGCAAAGATGGGGAATGGGAGGGAGAATCGGAAATTATATTGGAAATAGGAAAGGCAGAAGGCAGGAGCAGGGAGGCAGGGGATTCAGTAGCAGACTAAAGTAACAAGTATGTTTTTTTTGAGATTTCCGCTGGTAGAAACTATTGAAAGTTTTGTCATTTCAAATCTGTTTTAAAATTAGAGCATATGACTTAATACTAAAATCTAACTCTCCTGCCTCCCCTCTCCTTACTCCTCACTATTTTATCTATCTTCCCTCACATGATCAACAAATCTTCACGCCCGATGCTCGGTCTCTTCGATCTCACAATGATCGTTGTGAGCCTGGTGATTGGCATGGGCATCTTCCGGACTCCCTATGATGTGGCGAAAGCCGCCGGCAATTCCTGGATATTTTTTGCTGTATGGATTTTTGGTGGGATCATAGCCCTCTTCGGCGCTTTGACTTTTGCAGAGATTGGAAGCCGTTATCCTGTAACAGGCGGTTTTTATAAGATTTTCTCCTACTGCTACCATCCTGCAATTGCGTTCATGATCAATTGTATAATACTCATCAGTAATGCCGCTTCTGTAAGTGCAGTTGCACTTGTGGGTGCCGGGTATCTGCAAGGTCTTGTGCCGGAGCAATATCATCATGAGTATTTCCGCCAGGGCGTCGCATTAGGCGCTGTCATTCTTTTCTTTTTTGTTAATTATCTCGGTTTTAAAATGAGTGTGCGGACCCAGAATATTCTGATGCTCACAAAAATTGCGATCCTGTTATTTGTTTGCCTGGGGATTTTTATGCCCGGCACCCAGGACTCACCGGTAACAGTAGCCGAATCTGTCACCACTTCATCGATAGAGTATGTGCGAGCCTTTGGTGTAGCACTGATTGCAGTTTCATTTTCTTACGGTGGTTATCAGCAAACCATCAACTTTGGAGGGGAAGTAAACAATCCACAGAAAATAATTCCCCGTGCTATTTTTATGGGTATTGCCATTATAGTGGGGTTATACCTTCTTACTAATTTTTCTTATTTCAGGGTGCTTGGTCTCGACGGGATTCAACTGTCAAAGACAGACCTTGCAGCAAGGCATGCTCAGCATATGTTCGGTCCGCACGCTTACAACATTATGAGTTTTCTGCTTTTTTTTAGTGTACTGGGATATGTAAACATAGGATTGATGAGTAATCCGCGCGCAATGTATGCCATGGCAGAAGAAAAAGTTTTGCCAAAAGCATTAATGAAAACGAATCAGCGCCAGGTGTTAACGGTATCGCTGCCAATCTTTGCTGCTTTTGCCGTTCTTACGCTCATATTTGCCAATGAGTTCGAGAAAATTCTTGACCGCGTAATTTTTCTTGATAGTATCGGTCTTGCAACTGCTGTCGGTTCAATATTTATTCTCAGAAAAAAAACCCGGTATCTCGACGAGTCCGGAGCCAGAATTTATAAGATGAAATGGTATCCGTTTATGCCGCTGGTTTATATTGCTGCCTATCTTTTTGTTTCAGTCAGTATAGTCATCAAGGATCCCGGAGCCGGACTTTTAGGTCTTGGCCTTCTATTCGGGTTTTTTCTGATTTATTTATTTGCGAAACGTAACCATAACAAGGCCGGCACCGTCTCAGATAATTAATTACTATGGATCTGTCTTATATAATAAACGAACTGGGTGAAGAGCGTCATCAGTATTTTAATGCAATAGCACCACCCATTATCCAGACCTCCAATTTTGCTTTTGATACGGTTGACGACCTGCGTAATGCTTTCCGGGATGAGATGGCTGGATATATTTATAGTCGCGGAATAAACCCAACAGTTGACATATTGAGGGAAAAGCTTGCTGCATTGGATGGTGCTGAAGATTGCCTCGTTTTCAATAACGGTGCAGCCGCTATTTTTGCAGGTGTTTTTGCCCATGTAAAAACGGGCGATCATATTGTTTCGGTGCAACACCCATATTCATGGGCTGCCCATCTTTTTGATAAGGTCTTACCAAGATTTGGAATCAGTACAACCTATATCGATGGAACGTCTATTGAAAATTTTGAAAGGGCCATCCTTCCAAATACCAGACTGATTTATCTGGAATCACCGAATTCATGGTTTTTTGATTTACAGGATCTCAGTGCTGTAGCAGAACTGGCCAGGTCGGAAGGTATTGTTACGTTTATTGATAACAGTTATTGTACACCCCTATATCAGCAACCCATAAAAATGGGGATAGATCTTGCCATGCAAACGGCAACCAAATTTATTGGTGGACACAGCGATACTTTAGGCGGAGTATTGAGCGGAAGTGGAGAAATGATCAGGAAAATTTTCGATAGTGAATTTCTTTGTGTCGGAAGTGGAATACAACCTTTTAATGCCTGGATGCTACTCAGGGGATTACGGACCCTGCCAGCCAGGTTGAATCAGATTTCGGCAAGTACAGGAAAGGTCCTGGATTGGCTGAAGTCGGAACCGAAGATCGAAGAAACCATTTTCCCGCTGGATCCAGGTTTTGCTCAATATGAACTTGCGAGCAAACAGATGAAAGGAGCAGCAGGTCTGATTTCTTTTTATATAAATATGAACAGGGTAGAGGAGATAGAAGGTTTTTGCAACAGGCTTAAACATATCCGCATGGCGGTTAGTTGGGGTGGTCATGAATCATTGATTATTCCGCGATGCTCATCAGTATCCAGAGAAAATTTTAATCCGGATGACAGAACGCATCGAATGCTTAGGCTTTATGTAGGGCTTGAAGATCCCGAATACCTGATTACTGACCTTAGACAAGCCCTGACCGGGGAGAATGGGTAAACGGTATGGGTTCTTGACAAGCGATTTTGATAATAGGTTTTTTGGTTGAATCTTTGTGACCTTTAAAAAAATGCCAGGGGGGTCAGTGTGTATGAAAATCAATATTAGCTACATGAGAATAACGGTTTTTGGAATTCTGCTATTGACAGGATTAAGCACAAGTACATATGCCCAGAACGGAGATGTGTGGGACTTACGTCGCTGTATTGATTATGGCATGAGCCGTAATATTTCAGTAAGACAGGCTGACATCCAGGCAAGAATCTCTGAGGTTAACCTTAAAGAAGTTAAGTTACAACAGATCCCGAGCCTTAATCTCCAGGGAAGCCACTCCTTCAATTTCGGCCGAAACGTAAACCCCACAACGAACATTATTTCGGATAACTCGTCAATGAACCAAAATTGGGGCCTTACTTCACAGGCTCTCCTTTACAACTGGGGGTTTCAAAGAAATACAATCTCTGGAAATGACTTCACATACCAGGCCGATCTTGCTGCGATAGAAAAGGCTAGAAATGATATTGGATTAAATATAGCCAATCAATATTTAGCCACTTTGCTACAACTTGAGCAAGCTAATATTCTGGAGGTTCAGTTCAACCAGACAAAAGCCCAATACCTGAATACACGTAAACTGGTTGATGCAGGTTCGGTACCTGAATTAAATGCTGTAGAACTCGAAGCGCAAATGGCGAGGGACAGTGCTGCTATGGCAGCAACCCAGTCGCAATACGAAATAAATTTGTTGATGCTGAAGGCATTAATGACAGTGCCGGCAGATACTCCGTTCAGAATAGCCACTCCACCTATTGAGTCGATTCCTGTTGATAATATTCTCGAAACGTCTCCATCGAATATCTATGAAATGGCGATGAGAACCCAGCCACAGATCAGGATGAATAATCTGCGTCTGAAGGCATCTGAACAATTCTACCGGGCCGCAAAAAGTTCTTTATATCCTTCCATCGCTGCATTTGCACAGGTGAATACCCGGTTTTTTGCCCCATTCGTCTCCCGATTCCCTGTAAACAATGGATTTAAACCATCGAATAATGGTTATGTAATCGACAACACAGGAAATCAGCTTCCATTATACACACCAGACATTGTAG
This sequence comes from Pollutibacter soli, assembly GCA_029269725.1. Taxonomy (GTDB): domain Bacteria; phylum Bacteroidota; class Bacteroidia; order Chitinophagales; family Chitinophagaceae; genus Pollutibacter; species Pollutibacter soli. The sequence continues at coordinate 137,058 of JARJHS010000004.1, forward strand.
AAGGCACTCAAAACAATAGTTTTGGACAGCTCTGGAACGGCTACGGAAGTACGCTGAATGATAATTTCGGTCAGGCGATTGGACTGTCTTTGAATGTGCCCATTTTTAACGGATGGAGGGTTAAGTCATCGATTGCCCGCGCAAAGCTGGATATCAGCAGCAAAGAACTGGCCATCGAACAGGAAACCCTTAAACTGAAACAAGACATTTATACTGCGTATCAAAATGCATCAGGTAACTATCAGACTTTTATTGCACGGGAAAAAGCGGTAAAAACTGCAGAGAGATCCTTTGAACTCGCTTCCAAACGATATGAGTATGGTGTTTTACAAACAATTGAATGGTTGACGATTCAGAATAACCTGTCACGTGCCAGGGTTGACAGGGTGATTGCTCAGTATAATTACATCTTTAGCATGAAAGTTCTGGAATTCTATAAAGGTCAGGGTATTAGATTATAAAAAGAATACATTTAACCAAGCATAATTTATTTGGATCATGAGCAAGAAAATGATTTGGATCCTGGTGGGGTTGGTAGTGTTGATCGTTGCATTACTGGGTTTGAAAAAAGCCGGCATCTTTGGAAAGGATGAGGGAACAAAAGTTTCCGTAGAAAAAGTAACGCGTAAGAATATTACTGAGGTAGTTACTGCCAGCGGTAAGGTATATCCGGAGATCGAAGTGAAAATCAGTCCTGACGTTTCCGGTGAGATCGTTGAGCTTACAGTGGTTGAAGGGGATAGTGTAAAGAAAGGACAGTTGCTGGCACGTGTGTACGCTGACATTCTTGCAACACAACGTGACCAGGCGGCCGCCGGTGTAAATCAGCAGCAGGCGCAGGTGGATAATACTACAGCAGCTTTAGCAGCCTTTAAAGCAAGGATGGAGCAGGCCGAGCGTCAGTACCAACGCCAAAAGCAATTGTTTGATGAAAAAGTAATTTCAAAATTGGAATTTGAACAGGCAGAAAATGCCTACCTGACTTCAAAGGCCGATTATAACGCAGGTGTTCAGCAGATCAACAGTGGAAAAGCTGGAGTACAAAGTGCCAGGGCGAGCCTGGAGCGTGCAAATAAAGATTTAAGTCGTACAAGCGTTGTTTCTCCGATGTCGGGTGTAGTATCCCTGCTTAATGTAAAAAAAGGCGAGCGCGTGGTCGGTAACTCAATGATGGCCGGTACAGAAATGATGCGTATTGCGGACATGAGAATCATCGAAGTACGGGTTGAAGTTGGAGAGAATGATATTCCAAAAGTGAGTTACGGTGATACTGCGATTGTCGAGGTAGATGCTTATACGAATAGGAAATTCAAGGGAATTGTTACACAGATTGCAAGTACCAATAAGGGAGCGGCTACAGCAACAACGAGTTCTTCTTCAACAGATGTAACCAACTATGAAGTTCGCATCAGGTTATTGCAGGAGTCATATGCCGATCTTCTTGATCCAAAGCAGCCAAGAAATTTTCCGTTCAGACCGGGTATGAGTGCGAGTGCAGACATCCAGACAAACACGCACGTTAATGTACTCACAGTACCGATTAATGCAGTGACTACAAGAGATAAGAATGATACAGCAAAGGCCGGTAAAGGCGCCCAGGGTTCACTGGTGGCAAAGAAAGAATCAAGCCAGGGGAATTCTCCAGATGCACCCTCTGCAACAAGTACAAACGCAGATGATCTGCAGGAAGTGGTTTTTGTAGTTCAAAAAGACGGAACCGTAAGACGTGTTAAAGTCCGCACAGATATCCAGGATATAAATCAGATTGAAATTGTCGACGGCCTCAAGGAAGGAGAAGAAGTCGTAACAGGCCCCTATACAACGGTGAGCAAATTGTTAAGGGATGGAATGAAGGTGAAAATAGTACCACGAGAACAGCTTTTTGAGGTAAAACAATAGAAGAATATTACTGACTATATTTACAGCGTTCCGCGGTTGCGGAGCGCTTTTTTTTTTAAAACGATCTGCATGATATTCGGAATGATTGGCAGCGGGAGCTGGGGTACTGCATTGGTAAAAATTCTCACTGATAATGGTCATAAGATTTGCTGGTGTGTGAGAAATGAGAAGATGGTGCAGCACCTCGAAAAAAGGCATCACAATCCGAATTACCTGAGTTCCGTTTATTTTGATACGTCTCTGCTTAGTCTGACGACCTCACCTGCCTCTGTTTTTGAACAGGCTGATCATGTTTTGATTGCAATACCTTCTGCTTATCTGAAAGACTCATTGGAAGGCATAACTGAAGATACTTTGAAGGGGAAAAAAATACTTTCTGCAGTAAAAGGTATTCTTCCGGACAATAATCAGCTGCTGAATGACTTTCTTCAATCCGCTTACAATGTTTCGCTGGAAAGGTATTTTACGATAATGGGACCCTGTCACGCAGAAGAGGTGGCAGCAGAGAAGCTTTCCTACCTCACTTTTTCGGGGATAAACGAAGATGAAACTGCAGCGATAGCAAATTGTTTCAAAACGCCCTATATCAATACGGTTGTAAATACTGATGTCTATGGTGTACAGTATGCAGCTGTACTAAAAAATATCTATGCTTTAGGTTCTGGTATCGCGCACGGGCTGGAGTATGGCGATAATTTTCTGAGTGTGTTTATCGCCAATTGCGCTGATGAAATGGCTGGGTTTTTAAGGTTGGCGGGTGCAAGAAATATTGAGGTTGGTGTACATGCATTGAAAGATGAAATGCATCCGGGAAAATCGCCAAACTATGCGGCATCCGTTTATATGGGTGATTTGCTCGTGACCTGCTACTCGTTGTTTTCGCGAAATCGGACTTTTGGGAATATGATCGGGAAGGGGTATTCTGTGCACGCCGCGCGGCTCGAGATGAATATGTATGCAGAAGGGTATAACGCCTCAAAATGCATTTTTCAGATCAACCGTGAAATGAAATCGGAAATGCCGATCGCTGAAACAATTTACCGGATACTCTGGGAGAAACTGCCTGCTGAGGAAGGATTCAAACTGATTGAAGAAACATTGATCTGATTATTCAGGGAAAAAAAGATCCGCTGCAATTCCATCTGCAAATAATTTACCTTCTTTCGTTAGAAAAAATTGATCGTTATTTAGGATCGCGTGTCCATTGGTGATTGCAGTTTTAAAGCCGGTCTGCAACTGCTTCAGATTCTCTTCCCCAAAACTTTCAGTAAAAAACTGGAGATCGATTCCTGGTGCAGTTCTCAGAGAAGTCATGATATACTCATTCATCCTTTTAATGGGAGTAATCAATTCTGATGCTGATGGTATTTTTCCTTCATTGATTGACTTTATATAAGCTGGATTGGATGAAATGTTCCACTTGCGTTGTTGGCCATCAAATGAATGAGCGCCAGGTCCGAAACCAAAATACGGAACACCTTTCCAGTAAGATGAATTGTGACGGCTATGCATTCCCGGTAGGGAAAAACTGGAAATTTCATAGTGTTCATATCCAGCTGCAGTCATGGCATCCATGAGGTATTCATACTGTTTCGCCTGTTCATCCGGATCAGTGTTCATTTTTTTTTTCTGGCGAATCATTTTATCGAGAGCAGTGTCGGGTTCTACCGTTAACGCATAGCTGCTGATATGCGGAATGTTCAATTGGACAGCTTTAGACACATTATCTTTCCATTGGTCCATTGATGTAACAGGTGCACCAAAAATCAGGTCGATGCTGAAATTTTCAAAACCTGCACCTCGGATGAGTTCTATTGAATTCAATCCCTGCGAAGCATTGTGTGCTCTGTTCATCCATTCCAGGTCGTTATCGTAAAATGACTGGATGCCGATACTGAGCCGGTTGATACCCATTCTTCGCCAGTCTTCAGCCAAAAAAGCATTAATGTCATCCGGATTGGCTTCGAGGGTGATTTCTGCGGATTCGCTGACCATGAATTCTACATGCAGTTTGCCGAGGATCTTTTTTAATTGCTCAGTTGTCAGGAGGGATGGGGTTCCACCTCCAAAATAGATCGTTTCGATCGGTTCTGTCTTCCTTCCGGTAGTAAGTTCAATTTCCCTCAATATTGCATCGACAACTTCGTTCTTTAATTGTAAAGTCGTGGAAAAAAAGAAGTTACAATAGTGGCAGGCTTTCCTGCAAAACGGAATATGAATGTAAATGCCCGCCAAATACCCTGCTGTTTATAATAACCAATGTAGTTTTGCACCCATGCCCGCGGCAATAAAGATCGCTTACCTTTTTCTACTGATTTTCCTGCTTCAGGGCAGCCTGGCCGCGCAGGAGAACTATCCGCTGACAATCGAATTTGTCGACAAAGATACGACCATCCGGCCAGAGCGTCTGGGTATAACCACCAGCTTTCGAAACAGGGAAGAATGTGTTGTTTACACTTCGGGTTTACAGCAAATGCTTCGCAAAAAAGGGTTTTACAATGCATCACTTGATAGCCTTGCAGTGGATAGTGCGTCTGCAAAAGCATGGATTTATATCGGTGAATCGAACCAGGTTTTCAAATTGAAGGTAGCTGAAGCTGATCATGAACTTTTAAAGGAAGCGGGTTGGGATTTTGGCAAGAAAAAAGTAAACAGGTGGAACCCAAACCAGGTGGAACTTCTAAAAGAAAGGCAGCTTGTCTGGCTGGAAAATAATGGATATCCATTCGCATCTGTGCAGGTAAATTACAAAGAATGGAATACTGATACCATTTATGCCGACCTTGTAGTTTCCCGAGGACCCCTTTATAAGATCGACAGCATTTCTGTTATTGGAAAAGCTAAAATTAAAAACCATTTCCTGCAGAAATACCTCGATATACCAGCTGGAAGTCTTTATGATAAATCGAGCCTGGATCAGATCAGCAGAAAAATTCTTGAACTGCCGTATCTCAAGGAATCGAAAAAATGGGACATGACTATGCTGGGGACTGGTTCAACCCTGAATCTTTATCTCGACCCTAAGAAAAGCAGTCAGATCAACGTTCTCGTAGGTTTTTTACCGGACAATACTCAGTTAAACGGAAAAATGTTGCTCACTGGTGAAGCTGATGTTCATTTGCAGAATGCATTAGGTGCGGGAGAAACCATCATTGCAAACTGGCAGCAGGTGCAGATAAAATCTCCAAGGTTAAAACTTGCATATCAGCATCCCTATATTTTCAGAACCAATTTCGGACTTGACTTCAGTTTCGATCTTTTTAAGAAAGACTCATCATTTATCAATATCGATTTTTCAGTAGGGCTTCAGTATATCGTTTCTGCCAGGGAAACCGGACGAATATTTTATCGAAATCTGACCACAAATCTTCTCACGGTGGATACAAACTATATAAAGCAAACGCATAGTTTGCCACAGTACCTGGATGTCAATACTTCTAACCTGGGAGTGGAATATCAGCGGATTACAACGGATTACCGTTTCAACCCCACGCGGGGAACCGAAATCAATATAATGCTGAGCGGAGGTTTGAGAAATATCCGGAAAAACCAGAACATAACTGACCTTGGAAAAAGTACAGGCGACTTATTCGATTATGCGTCACTGTATGATACCCTGAAGTTGAAAACCTATATTTTAAACAGCAAGCTAAATGCTGCCCAGTATTTCCGGATGGGTAAACAATCAACGTTTAAAACGGCTGTGCAGGCTGGTTGGATCCAAACTGAAAATCCTTTCAAAAATGAAATTTTCCAGATCGGTGGTTACAGGATACTGCGCGGTTTCGACGAACAAAGTATTTATGCCACCTTTTACACCGTGGGAACCTTGGAATACCGGTACCGTATCGGTTTGAACTCATTTCTTTTCGGTTTTACAGATTTGGCGTGGGCAAATAATAATAGTTATACAGAAAAAATGAAACATGGGTACCTGGGTTTTGGAATGGGAATGACTTTCGAAACCCGGGCCGGACTGTTTAACCTCACCTATGCAGTCGGAAAAAGGGATGATTTAGCATTAAATTTTCGTCAGTCCAAAATACATTTCGGGTTTGTGAGTTTGTTTTAATCGATTTTTCGGATCTGAACGGCAACCAATATTTTTGCAACAATGAAGTTTCCGCCGCGTGCATTGTTTCCTCTGATCTGCTTCCTTATACTCTGGTCCTTTTCTTCTTTTGGACAGGATAATGCCATTGTAAAAAAAGACAGCCCGCCAATTCAACAGGTTAAAGACACGGCGAAGATTAAACGGCCAGCCACTCCTAAACCAGTAATTTCAGACGCTATAAAATCACAGACTGGGTTAGACACTACTCTCGCCGACACAACAACCTATCCGGTTTCCAAAAGGCCCGCAGACGCGGGATTAAAAGATCCACTCGCCAGATTTCGTCCCGACTCTCTTCAGTCAATATACGGAATCGCTTCCGGAGGTTATATGGCTGCGCATCCAACTTATCACGCCACCAAAAAAGGAATTTTAATGGTTGCGTTGGAAAGGACAGCTCCTAAAACCGACTGGGTTTTTTATGTTTTTGCAGGCCTTCTTTTTTACCTGGCGTTTCTCAAACTTATTTTCCCGAAATATTTCGGGGATATTTCCCGGGTTTTTTTCAACTCTGCGCTCAGGCAGAAGCAAATCAGGGAACAGCTGATACAGGAGGTGTTGCCTTCATTATTATTGAATATATTCTTCGTTTTAAGCGGCGGATTGTTCGGATATTTTCTACTGAACTATTATGGGTTGGTAAAAAAGATTGATAATCAATGGGTTGCTTTTGGTTTTTGTGTGTTGGTGCTCGCTCTCGTTTATATGGTTAAGTACATTTTTATCCGATTTATGGGTTGGATACTTGGTCGCAATGAGGAAGCAGAGACCTATAATTTCGTGGTGTCCCTGGTGAACAAATTTGCAGGATTTATTTTACTCCCGGCGGGCTTGTTGCTGGCGGTTTCGGAACACATGTGGTCCAAAACGGTGCTGTTTTTTTGTTATTTGATTCTTGCTGGTTTGCTTTTATATCGGTGGGCCAGGTCCTTCCAGCTTGCACATAAAGGTTTAAAAATTAATCAATTACAATTCCTCATCTTCATCATTTCTTTTGAGATCATTCCTATATTGGTATTATACAAGGTTTTATTCAATCTATTTAGTTAGAAAGTTTTAAATTTGCACAACCAACGAGGCGTAATCTGAATATGGTAAAGAACGGTAAGCATGTGGCGGGAGCCGCAAAAACTATCAGAAAAATACTCATAACGCAGCCAAGGCCTGAATCCGACAAATCGCCTTATTTTGAGCTTGCCCGCAAATTTCAGGTGCAGATGGAATTTCTGCCTTTTATTCGTGTGGAAGCCATTCCCGCCAAGGAGTTCCGGAAACAGAAGATTGAAATTGCGCAATACAGCGCGGTAATTTTTACCAGCCGAAATGCTATTGACCATTTTTTCAGGATTTGTGAAGAGCTGAAAGTCAATGTGTCCCAGGACACGAAATATTTCTGTATTTCAGAAGCGGTGGCTCTTTATCTCCAGAAATTCATATTATATAGAAAAAGAAAGGTGTTTTACAGCGCAGACGGTACCAACAAAGGTCTGTTTGACGTAATAAACAAACATAAAGAGCACGAGAACTTCCTTTATCCTTGTTCCGAAAATCAGCAGGATAATGAAATTGTAAACTGGCTCAAACAAAATAAATGTGAGTTTGCTACTCCTTTCATGTATCGTACCATCAGCAATAATGTGAAGGAGGAGATGACCAGGACTGAATTTGACGTAATTTGCTTTTTCACTCCAAGTGGTGTGAAAAGTCTTTTGGAAAATTTTCCTGCCTATAATCAGAACGGAACAGTCATTGGTGCCTTTGGAAACAACACTTCAAGAGCAATTGTTGATGCAGGTCTTGAGTTGCATATAAAAGCGCCGGAACCTCAGGTTCCGTCGATGGTTGCTGCGCTTGAGAGATTCCTTGCTGAAAATCTCAAATCCAAATAATAAAAAATTTCGATTAAACTTTAACGCATTTAGTGATATACAAGGACAACCCGGGCTCGGGTTGTCTTTATTTTTTTATAATGGCAGAAGCAAATCATTTGATAAAAGAAACCAGTCCGTACCTGCTGCAGCATGCGCACAACCCGGTCGACTGGTATCCCTGGAACAGGGAAGCACTTGACAAAGCGGTTGCCGAAGACAAACCTATCCTGGTTAGTATCGGTTACTCTGCTTGCCATTGGTGCCATGTAATGGAGCGTGAGAGTTTTGAAGATGCTGGTGTAGCTGAAATCATGAACAGGGATTTTGTCAATATTAAAATTGATCGTGAGGAACGGCCCGATTTAGATCATATCTACATGGATGCCTTGCAGGCGATGACAGGAAGTGGTGGGTGGCCATTGAATATTTTTCTTACGCCCGATAGAAAACCTTTTTACGGAGGCACTTATTTTCCACCGCGACCGGTACATAACCGGCCGTCCTGGAAAGATGTTTTGAAGGGTGTATCGCAGGCCTATCGGGAACGCAGAGCCGAAGTTGAAGCACAAGCGATTCAGATGATCGATCATCTTGAAAACGCTAATCATATTGGGATCGGCGCTGATCTGTTGAAAAATCTGAAGGGAAAAAAGCTGGTTGAAAAATCGCAGCTGAGGGAAATGCGCGATGCTTTAATGCAAACTGCAGATAAAACCTGGGGAGGGTTTGGTTACGCTCCAAAATTTCCGCAGACTTTCATGGTCCGGTTTTTAATGATATATGATTTTCTGTTTGGAGACAAAGAAGGTTTGAATCATGCAATACTCACATTGAAGAAAATGATGCGGGGAGGAATCTATGATCATATCGGCGGAGGGTTTGCAAGATATTCTACGGATACAGAATGGCTGGTTCCCCATTTTGAAAAGATGACTTACGACAACGCTCTGATCTCAATAGCAATTGCAGATGCGTATAAAGTTACCGGTGAGCAGGATTTTGCAGATGTGCTTGACGAGACTTTGCATTTTATGACCAGCGAAATGATGAGCGAGGAATTTGGATTTTATGCAGCACTTGATGCAGATAGCGAAGGCGTAGAAGGAAAATATTATGTGTGGACAAGGGCAGAATTTGATTCAGTGGTAGGAGAGGACAGTGCGCTCCTGGCGAAATATTTTGATATTACCGAAGCAGGCAACTGGGAGAATGAAAATATCCCCTTTAAAAAACAGGCAGATGATGCATTCGCCTCGAAGCATGCAATTTCAAAAGAAGAATTAAAACAGAAAGTCGCGACAGCCCGCGCCCGATTGTTAACAGAAAGACAAAAAAGAGTTGTTCCCGGACTTGATGACAAGTGTTTACTCGGATGGAATGCATTAATGAATGTGGCGCTAACAAATGCATTCGCAGCGACGGGAAACAGAAAATGGCTGGATACTGCTGAGAAGAATATGGCTTTCATTTTTGAACGATTCAGAAACCAGGCAACCGGCGAATGGTATCACACGTTCAAAAAAGGGCAGGCAAAATATCCGGCATTTTTAGACGATCTGGCTTATCTCATATATGCTATGATCCGCCTAAGCGAAGTCAATGGCAATACAGAATTGCTTAAAGATGCGGAGGAACTCACTTCGAAGGTTTTTGAAGATTTTGCAGATAGTGAATCACCCTTGTTCTATTATACAGGCAGAAATCAAAGTGATGTTGTGCTAAGAAAGAAAGACTGGTATGATGGATCCGTCCCTTCTGGCAATGCGATCATGTCGGATAATTTTTTACGGCTGGGAAAACTTATGGACAGGCAGGAATGGGTAGAGAAATCAGAACAAATGCTGATCTCTTTACACGAAATGATACTGCGCTATCCGTCTTCGTTTGGATTCTGGGCGGGATTATTACTTGAGCATTTTGCGGGGACAATGGAGATTTTGATTCTGGGTGAGCAGTCAAAAGTGGCATCGGAACGGTTGTTGAAAACTTTTATACCAAATCGCATATTTCAATTCAGCAATGCTCCGGAAATGGGTAATCCGCTACATGATGGAAAGCCGACAGCAAAAGAAACGTATTTGTATTTATGCCGGGATTATTCCTGTTTAAAACCGGTAACAGATCCTGAAGAATTTCTTCAATTAGTTGAAAAGGAGAAGCTAACTTAAAAAATATGAGGCACAATAACTGTTTTCCGCTAACGTTTATTTATAGGCTGAAACCCTGTGTTTTCGCCTTGTTAAAAATAAAAATTAGGTCACTTAGCATAAAAAATCTATTGAATTTTTTAGTTTATATTTGTCCACATACCCTTTAATTTTTTTTATGAAAATGAAAAGCCTCCTGCTCAACCTGTTAACACTGACTCTGATCACATTCGTGGTGTCGAGTTGTGGCAAACTTGGCAAGTCTAAGTCCAAGGGTGCAATCACGGATGGGCAATTACATGGTGTCGCACCCGGCGGAAAGTACAACCTCCCCAAGCCTCCAGGCATGGTATACGTACCCCAGGGAACATTTCACATGGGTCCGAGCGATGAAGATATCAGTTACTCGTTCACTGCGCGTAACAAACAAATCTCCATTAACGGATTCTGGATGGATGCAACCGAAATCACAAACAATGAGTATCGTCAGTTTATGCAATGGGTGCGCGACTCAATCGCGGCAACTATTCTGAACTACAAGAAAGCTGGTGGTGATGGTAACGAAATCATCGACTGGAAAAAGGCAACAACAATCAAATGGAGTGATCCAAAGACTCTTGAGCAGTTGAACGCGATGATCGTTACTCCTGACAACAGGGTATTTGGTAAAAAAGAAATTGATGCAGAAAAGCTCGTGTATCGTTCCGAGATCTTCGATTATAAAGAAGCTGCAAAAAGGGAAAACTCTACAAAACCTCGCTCACAGTTCATTGTAAAGAAGGACATCAAGATCTATCCTGACACACTGGTTTGGATCCGTGATTTCTCTTACTCTTATAATGAGCCAATGTCAAAAAGATATTTCTCACATCCTGCATTCGGCAACTATCCTGTAGTTGGTGTAAACTGGAAACAGGCAACTGCGTTCTGCGAATGGAGAACAAACTACCTCAACTCATTCCTTGAAAGCAAAAAGCGTGTAACCGAATCTGATTTTCGTTTACCCACGGAAGCAGAATGGGAATATGCAGCCCGCGGTGGTCGCTCACAGGCTCCATACCCATGGGGTGGATATTACCTGAGAAACAAAAAAGGATGTCTGCTGGCTAACTTTAAACCTGGTCGTGGTAACTATCCTGAAGATGGTGGATTCTATACCGTTCGTGCTGATGCATACTGGCCTAATGATTTCGGTCTGTATAACATGGCAGGTAATGTTGCCGAATGGACTTCTTCACTGTATTATGAAGGTGCTTACAACTTCCAGCACGACATGAACCCGGACATCCGCTGGAATGCAAAAGAAAGCGATCCTCCACGTATGAAACGTAAAGTAATCCGTGGTGGTAGCTGGAAAGACGTAGGATACTTCCTCCAGACCAGCGCGCGTAATTATGAATACATGGATACTGCTAAATCATACATTGGTTTCCGCTGTGTAATTGATCTTCCCCCAACTGCTGGTAAGAAAAATAAATAAGATCTATAGTTCATTTCTAATAAACTTTTTACTAAATCCAAAATGCTATGTAGAGTGTGAAAACTTTACATAGCATCTTATTCCCTGAAAAACAATTTAAATCAATTCTAAAAACATCAATCATGGCAGGTACAAACAAATCAGTTGACAAGCTCGCGAATATCATTGTATGCGTAGGCGCAGCAGTCGTAATCTTTGGAGCTTGGGCTAAAATATTACACAAACCGTATGCAGACTTTATGCTGACCGTAGGTCTGTTGACAGAAGCTGGTATCTTCATCTTCTATGCATTCTTACCACCTCCCGGTCAGGAAATGACAAAAATTGCAGATAGCCTTGCTGGTGCAATAACAAAACCAGGCGGAAATCCTGCACTCGCTCACATGGACAAAATGCTCCAGGAAGCAGAAATCAATCCTGCTAATCTGAAAAGACTGAGCGATAACTTTTCAAAATTTGGAACTACAGTTGAAAAAATGAGCGATATCGCTGATATCAGTTCTGCAACTGCTGACTATACTAAAAAGACAAAAGAAGCTGCAACTGCTCTCGGTACAATGAAAGATGCTTATGTAAGTGCTGCAAGCACAGTACAGCATTTCAATCAGGCTGCTGACAGCACAAAAGCTTTCCATGAGCAGGTACAGACCCTGACAAAAAATCTTGGATCACTGAATACCATTTATGAAATCGAATTGCAGGATGCAAACAACCATCTGAAAGCAATGAACAATTTCTACGGTAGCCTGGTAAATGCTTCAAGCACTCTCCAGACCAGCGCAGATGACGCCAAGAAAACTCAGGAGCAGATCGCACTGTTGGCTAAAAACCTCGGTAACCTGAACAATGTTTACGGAAATATGTTAGCTGCCATGCAGGGTCGTTAATCGACGCCATAGTAGTGAAAAACCTAACTCTAAACATTTAAATCCAGAAAACTCATGGCACTACCTAAAGAGCCCAGGCAAAAGATGATCAACATGATGTACCTCGTGTTGACCGCATTGCTTGCGCTGAACGTATCTGCAGAAATTATTAACGCCTTCAAAGTGGTTGATAATAGTCTTTTGCAGTCTAACACAGTGTTGAACACAACAACAGCTTCTATTTATTCCAACTTTAATGAGCTGCTGAAAGATCCAAAAACTGCTGAGAAAGCAGCCATCTGGAAACCTAAAGCAGACAAAGCCAAACAGCTTGCTGATCAGGCATATAATACTATCGAAAAACTGAAAGGTGACCTGAAGAAAGAAGCAGGATTCGATCCCGCGAACAACGGAGACTCATCTTTCAAAGAAGATAATATTGACGCAGCAACACGTCTTTTTGATACAAAAGATCAGGGTAAAACTTTGTACTCTACGCTTGAAAACTTCAAAAAAGACATTTTAGCGATTGATCCGGAAATTACCAAAGCACTGGGAGCTAAAATTCCTGTGAACCTGGCAACACCGGTTTCAAAATCAGGTAACAAACAAACTGGTAATGTTGTGAAAGACTGGACTAACAGTTATTTCCACATGACACCAACTGTTGCTGCTTTGACAATGCTGAGCAAATTTCAGAACGATATCAAGAATACCGAAAGCCAGGTGGCAACTTACTGCGCAAACCAGGTAGGTTCTGTAAAGATTATTTATGACAAATTCGTTCCATTGATCGGGACAAACTCCAGCTATTTCATGCCTGGAGAAGAAATGGAAGTGCAGGCCGGTCTCGGTGCCTTCAACGCTTCTGTAAAACCTACAGTTACAATTGATGGTAAAGCAATCCAGGTAGATGAAGCTGGTGTGGCCACTACTAAGTTTAATGTGGGAGGTACTGGTTCACGTAAAATGCATGTCAGCGTAAAATACGTTGATCCATCAACCGGAGAACTGAAGGAAACTTCAAAAGACATTGAGTACACAGTTGGAGCTGCTTCTGGTGTTGCAGTATCAGCAGATAAAATGAATGTACTGTACATTGGAGTTGACAATCCGCTGACTATCACCGCGGGTGCTGGTAGCGAGAAAGTAAATGCAACATTTACAGGCGGTTCGATTTCAAAAGCAGGTGGTAGCAAATACATTGCTAAACCTTCTGCATCTGCAACAGGTGAGCAAACAATCAGTGTTATAGTAGAAGGAAAAGTTGCCGGCAAAGTTACGTTCCGGGTAAAAAGATTACCTAATCCAACCGCTTATGTTGGAAATCTTAAACCCGGTCGTGTATCAGCTGCAACCTTCAGGGCAATGCCTGGTGTTATAGCCAAACTTGAGGAATCAGAATTTGAAGCTCCTTACGAAGTAATCAGCTATAATGTAGGTGTGATGAATCAGGGTGAAGATTTCATGCAACAGCCAAATACAGGTAATCGTTGGAGCGGTAGCGCTGCGAATATCATTGGAAAGGTTAAACCTGGATCTATCGTAATGATTACTGATATCAGAGTTAAAGACCCTTCCGGTTCTCAGAGGGTATTGCCAACAAGTCTGTCTTATAATCTGCAGTAATAGTTTTAACAATAAGAACTGAAACTGAATCGTTTAATTTGTAGTATAAATCTTTGACCATGAAATTCCATTTGGCAAAATACGTTTTACTGGCGGCGGCTTTTGGCCTGGTAGTTACCACGGCTGATGCACAGACCCGTAAGAAGACAACACGCCCCAAAGGCACTACCGCCAAAAAAGCGACCACTAAGAAAACGAATACAAAAGTTTCCAATGCCAATCTGAATGCCGTAGCCAAAGATACTACGCCTACAGTTGCAGCTCCTCCAAAGGATCCACTGGATGCTTTCAAACCCCTGAAATCGTTGCGTAACGATGCAGCCATTGAACGCAACCTGGTAAAAGAAAGAACACCGTTAGCGTATGAGCATATCCGTGAGGATGATGCATGGTACCGCCAGCGCGTGTGGAGAGAGATCGATATCAGGGAGAAAATGAATCTGCCTTTCCGTTACTCAGCTGATGAGGATAATGGTAACCAGCGCTTCATTCTGATCCTACTGAATGCGATCAAATCCGGTGAGGTTAGCGCTTTTGACGCAACAGTTGATGATCGCTTCACTACTCCTTTGGAAATGTCAAAAATTACCGCTGCGATAGTTGGTAAGGCAGATTCGGTTGAAATTCCTGATCTTGACAAAGATCCTACAGGAGCAAAAGGCATAATGACCTGGAAAGTAGTAACAAAAGATTTTAATCCTGACAAAGTTGAAAAATTCAGGATCAAAGAAGAATGGGTATTTGACAAAGAATCTTCCAGGATGTATGCAAGGATTATCGGGATAGCACCTTTGCAAACAATAGTTGATGCTAGTACCGATCAGGTCCTTGGTGAAACTCCGTTATTCTGGGTTTACTATCCTGACCTCAGACCTATCCTCGCTAAGTATGAAGCCTATAATGGAAAAAACTTTGGTGCAAGGATGAGTTGGGAAGAATTGTTTGAGAGTCGTTTCTTCTCTAGCTATATCACGAAGTCAACAATCGAGAATCCGTATAACATGACCATCAGTGGTTATATTAAGGATCCTATTCTTCGCCTGCTGGAAGGAGATAACATGAAAACAAAAATCTTCAACTTCGAACAGGATCTCTGGTCTTACTAATTAAACATTCAGCAAAAATATCAGGCGCCGTGCGAAAGCACGGCGCTTTTTTTATGTCACTGCGTATTAGTACGCAATTTTTGATACTGTTAAATCTGAAACCCTCAGAGACTTTACGTTTTCGTATTTTTTTAAAATGTCCAGCTAAAAATTCAAAAATAAATTTATAGGTGACGTGTCAGGGTAATGATCCGAACCTTATCTTTAACACGGTTTTTCATAGGATATTGGATTTTAATAACGGGGTTGGATTTCTATCCACGCCCCCTTTTTTTTAATCGTCATTTGTGCTTACCGCCTCCTTTTCTGAATTTCCTTCATCATCAGGATGGAAATATGTATATACTATCTGAGCCTTCTGTTTTCCTACCACATTTGTGATTTCCTCCATTGTGGCCAACGTCACATTCTTCACAGACCGGAAATGTTTTAAAAGCGTATCCGCCGTGGAATTGCCGATACCCTTTATATCCTCCAGCTGATTTTTAAACGTTCCTCCGCTGCGCTTCTTTCGGTGAAAAGTGATGCCAAACCGGTGCACTTCATCACGTATATATCTGATCAACCGGAGAGACTGCCCGTCAAAAGGCAACTTCAGGGAGTCTTTATCGCCTGCGAAAAAAATCTCTTCTTCATTTTTTGCCAGTCCAACCAGGGTCATTCTTCCCGTCAATCCAAGATCTTCTATACTTTCCATAGCAGCTCCCAATTGTCCTTTTCCTCCATCAATAATTACCAGCTGAGGCAATGATTCATTGCTTTCCATAAGTCTTTTGTATCTTCTGAAAACAACTTCCTTCATGGTTGCAAAGTCGTTGATGCCCTGCACAGTCTTTACATTAAAATGCCGGTAATCTTT
The DNA here is from genome assembly GCA_029269725.1 of Pollutibacter soli. Taxonomy (GTDB): domain Bacteria; phylum Bacteroidota; class Bacteroidia; order Chitinophagales; family Chitinophagaceae; genus Pollutibacter; species Pollutibacter soli. The sequence goes on from JARJHS010000004.1 coordinate 153,029, forward strand.
TTTACTTGGCACACCATCCTTGAAACAAACCATTGCAGAAACAGGATAGCTTCCCTGGAAATTAGAGTTATCAAAACATTCGATATGAACCGGTGTTTCCATAAGCGAAAGATCATCCTGTAGCTGTTCAAGAATTTCCATTTTATCTTCACCTGCTTCCTGCAGATGAAGTCGTTTTCTCTTCTGCAGCTCCTGGATAAAATAGTCGACATTCTTTATGGAAAGCTCAATCAGGTTTTTCTTATCTCCACTCTTCGGAATAATTTGTTTTACCTGTTCATCCGGGTACTCCACCGGAAAAGGCACAACAATTTCAGGGGCGGTACTTCGGAATGTTTCTCTGAAATGATTAACCGCGAATGAAAGCAACTCACCAGCTGATTCATCGAGCTTCTTTTTAAGCGTTATCGTTTGTGTATCTACGATAGTACCGTTTCTTACCATCAGGAAATTCACGTACGCATCATCTTCCACCACGGCAATCGCAAAAACATCGATGTCGCCCATTTTCTGATTGACGATGGTTGACTTCGCCTGGTAAGCCCTCAGATGTTCAATCTTCTTCTTCAGAATTTCCGCTTTTTCAAACGATAGTTGTTCGACATACTGCATCATCTGATCTTTATACACCTGCAACACTGGTGAAAGATTCCCTTTCAAGAGGCTTCTGAGGCGTTGAAGATTTTCGGCATAATCAGCTGGAGTTTGCAAACCTTCGCAAGGCCCTTTGCAATTTCCCAAATGATATTCGAGACATACTTTGAATTTCTTCTTCTCAATATTTTGTGGCGTAAGATTCAGCTTGCACGTACGAAGTGGAATGTGTTGTCGTGTAAAATGAATCAGTTCCCGCACCTTGCCAACAGATGTAAATGGTCCTAGATATTCTGAACCGTCTCTGATCACACGCCTGGTAAGAAAAACTCGGGGAAAATCTTCTTTCTTGATGACGATATACGGATAGGATTTATCATCCTTAAGATTGATATTATATCGTGGTTGAAATTCTTTTATGAGAGAGTTCTCTAAAAGAAAAGCATCCTGCTCCGAGTTGACAATGGTAAACTCAATTGAACGGATTCTCCTGACGAGTTCGTTGGTCTTATAACTGTTTTGATTTTTGTTGAAATATGAGCTGACCCTTTTACGAAGGTGCTTTGCTTTGCCCACATAAATCAATGTGTGTTCCTCATCAAAATATTTATAAATACCCGGCTCTGCAGGTATTGACGACTGGACTAACTGAAACTCTTCCTGATTCATATGCTATCTGCAAAGTTAGCAGTTGAACAGTTCATAGTCAGCTACCGGCAGGCAGGTTCATGGGTCAAAGTTCATAGGTTGAAGACCCCGGCCGGAGTTCCAAGGGCAAAATCTGTCTGAAGATGTATTAAGAGGCATAAATAATTTTCTCGTCCACGGAGCGACAATAAGAATAGGTTAGGGAAATATGGATGTTTCAGGCATCCGGCTGTTAATTGTGAACAGCTGGAAACCGGGGAACTGTGAATTATGAACTATGAACTTCCATCAGTTCATAAAATCCCAACTGTACTTCTCCTGTACAATTGAATCGCCGCCATTTTTAATGCTGAGGCTTGTACTTATCTGCAGATATTTCCCCGCTGTCCAGATCATTTTACGGAGTGCTGTAGTGTCGCCGCTGGAGGTTAATTTTTCGACATAGATGTACTTTACTTTTTCTGTTTCGGGGTCGACAAAGACGTCGATTTTTTTGATCTCCGCATTTTCATCTTCCGTCGCGTAGCTCATGGTTACGGAATTGATGGTTGCGTCCATGAAAACAGATTCTGTATATTTTTCTTTGAGAGGTTCTTTTGAAATATCAGGAGTGATGAGATCGACTGCTTTTGCATGCAAGACAGATTTCTCAACGATCGACGTATCATTTTTCCCGTTCAGCGATCTGACAGCAAAAACAGCTATCGGCAACGAATCCACTTTTCTAAGCTCATCCTTTATAAATGCCTCAATGGGATAGAATGCAGCATCCTTTTGTGTAAACTTTTGTTCTTTGACCTTCGAAGAACAGGAAAAGACGAGCAGTGAAAATAAAACGGCCCAGATAGATTTCATGAAGCAAAAATATTTCACCTGAAGTCAGTGACAAAGGACAACAGGATTTTTGCTAATAACTGATAATCAGGGGAAAAATTGTCCTTCAAAACCGTATTTAACAATAATCAATTCACATTCACAGGATGAACTATAAACTAATAACTCTACACTTCTATGAACTATGAACTAAGAACTAAGAACTATGAACTTATCTGATCGGCTTCATTACCCCAATCTTGAACCCATAATCAACCAGGTGTTCACTGATAGGATAATTGTCCTTGTAGCTGGAAAGTATCTGATACCTGAACTGAGGTCCGACAACCCAATTATAACTTCCCGTTTTGATGCTAAGAAAACCTTCGAGTCCGGCATTCACATTCCAGTTCCGGTACAACTTTGGTTCCTGCGCATAGTTTTTAAGGTTAGTCGAAATCAGGAATGAATTGTTATCAAAAATATACGTTGGCTGTATAGTTGATGCTACATTGAAAGTGACCTTGTCATTGCCAAACAGAGTCAACTCAACTCCCAACGGTACAGAAAACATGAAACGTTCGTTGTGTAACCGTGTTAAAGAATTACCGCTGTAATTACGATAATAAGAAATAGTATTTATTGATCTTGCATTTGCGCCGCTATAGTCGACACCAAAAGTGGCAAGTTCCGGTTTGTAGCTATATGCTTTGATCTGATAACGATTGTAATTGAATTGCAAACCTGCTCGCACACGCAGATTTTTGGTTAGTGGATATACAAGACTTCCGCCGACTTCCATGCCAATAGATGGATCATGATCAACTGCAAGTCTTACATCGGTACCCTGCACAGCGTTCGTACTGTACATGGTTCCTGCGGTGTAATTAAAAGGAATGTCGGTTGCTTTTCCGATCAGGCGCCTGTAGCTTACGCTTGGTGCGATGTGAAATTCCCAACCAGTCTTTTTGGTGACCCTGCTTAATTTATAAATAGCTTTTTGTGTCAGAGATAGTTGCGCTTCACTTTCTTCCCTTGTCTGAACAACGATAGATCTTTTAACAAGCGAAGATTTATTTGGAGCACCGATGGTTTCAATCGGACGATTCATCAGCAAATCAGGAGAATTCGTAATCTTCTGATCTGCTTCAATTCCCATCGCGAGATCAGGGTAAGTGATTAAGTTATCGGTTTCAGTAGCGGGATTACCCGTTTTGCCGAATTCATCTCCTGTCAAACTGTTTTGGTCTTCGACAACTTCCGGTTTTTTAAATGCCGGGTTCAGATATGAAACGCGCAGAGGAGAAACCAATGAAGCAGAACCAGGTTTTGACTGATGAGCGTTTTCGGCTTTACCTGAAGTGTTATTCTGCTGGAGATCCTTGCTTTTCTTTTGAGAAAGGATTGATCCGTCATTTGTAACAGGAGCGGAAAGAGTTTGCCCCTCGCTGTTTTCTTCAACATAGAACTTACCACCCACACCCAATCCTACTAAAAGCAGGGCAGCAGCCAGGTAAGGCCACCTGCGTTTCGGGTGCAGTTTTTTATTGATATTTTTCCAGACTTTATCTGACGGGTATAATTTATACTGATCCGATTTGTCTTTCAAAAAACCTTCAAACCCTTCCGTATAAAAATTTCTCTCCATAGCAGTTCATGAAAGTAGGTTAGTACGGTGTTTCTTTCCGGTCAATTTATCTTTACAGCTGATAGCCATTCTTCTTTTTCTTTCGGACGCTGTATAATTTTTTTTCGGATCAGGATATCTTCGAGCATTGCTTTCGCCCTTGTGTACTGCGATCTGCTGGTACTCTCTTCAATATCAAGCATGTTTCCAATCTCCTTGTGAGAATACCCTTCGATTGCGTAAAGGTTAAGCACTGTCTTATAGCCCATCGGCAGCATACGGATACATTCGATTACCTGTTTAGCCTGCAGTATCGACGGAATAACATCTTCTTTTATCTGCACGCTGTTAGCATAAATGATATCCACGCTTTCCGTAAACTTTTTATTCTTTTTAAGGATATTGATACAGGTATGTACCATGATTTTCCTTATCCAGCCTTCCAAAGCACCGCGATTCTGAAATTGTCGTATCTGGGTAAACACCTTGATAAAACCTTCCTGCAACATATCCTCTGCATCTTCCCGGTTTTTCGCATACCGGTAACATACAGACAACATTTTAGGACTGTAACGGAGGTACAGTTCCTGCTGGGAAGTAGCATCATTATGCATACATCCATGAAGCATTGCTTCTTCTGTCATGAAATCTGGATTGATTCCATGTAATTTAGACAATTTCCAAATAAATAAGCTGCTTGATGAAACTTAAAAAATATCTCTTATTAGGCCTTTGAATCTGCTTTTTTTTCAGTGAAATTAGAATTGAATTAAATTTCATTCACTTAGCAAGCATGTTATTGCATAGAATTTCTAATCCAAACAACAATTGTCTGGATAATTTTACAATTGAAGAATTTGATCGGCCACAATTATTCTAACAGGATATTCCCTGTCATTTCTTTCGGAATTGGCAGTCCGACAAGTGTGAGTAAAGTTGGCGCTATATCTCCCAGCTTTCCTGGCTTGAGTTTGCCATGCCACGAATTGCTGATCACAAATAACGGGACGAGATTCAATGTGTGGGCTGTATTCGGAGTACCATCACCATTAATCATGTAATCTGCATTACCATGATCAGCAGTAAGAAAAACAGTGTAGTCACTTTGTAAAGCTGCTGTAACAACTCTTTCCACACAACGATCGACTGTTTCAACTGCTTTCACTGCAGCCGAAAAAACACCAGTGTGACCAACCATATCGGCATTTGCAAAATTCAGACAGATGAAATCGGCGTTCTTATTTAGAATTTCAGGAATTATTGCGTCAGTAACTTCTATCGCACTCATTTCCGGTTTTAAATCATAAGTCGCTACTTTCGGAGAAGGCATCATTATTCTCTTCTCCCGGCTGAAAGGAACTTCTCTACCTCCACTGAAAAAAAATGTAACATGAGGGTATTTCTCAGTTTCGGCTATCCTTATCTGGGAGTAACCCGCATGTTCCATTACTTCACCAAGGGTATTGGTAAGGTTATCATTTGTGAAGATGACATTGATGCCATGAAAAGATTGATCATATTCAGTCATTGTGGTATAATCCAGCTGAAGTTTATGCATATTCTGCTCCGGAATATCAATCTGGGTAAGCACTTCAGTGATTTCACGACAACGATCCGTTCTGAAATTAAAACAGATAACTACATCGCCATCTTTGATTGTTGCCAATGGCAAACCGTTACTATCAGTTGTAATTATTGGTTTAATAAACTCATCGGTAATTCCTTCGTCATAGGATAAGGCGACGGCTTCCAGTGGTTTACCAGTTTTTACGCCGATCCCATGTACCATTCCATCATAAGCGAGCTTTACCCTTTCCCACCGCTTGTCGCGATCCATTGCATAGTACCTCCCTGTGATTGTTGCAATTGATCCTACAGTGGCTTTCAGGTGCGAATCGAGCTCATTTAAAAAACCTAATCCGCTTTTTGGATCGGTATCTCTGCCATCAGTGAATGCATGTACAAACACCTGTTGTAAACCCATATACTGACATACCCCGGTAATTGCTTTGATATGGTTAATGTGGGAATGCACTCCGCCATCGCTTACTAATCCCAGCAGATGCAGCGCTTTGTTGTTGTCTTTTGCAAACCTTAATGCTTTCAACAGAACTTCATTCTTTGCAAACTCACCAGTACGGATGGCAACATTTATTCTTTGTAATTCCTGGTAGACAATTCTTCCTGCACCAAGATTAAGATGGCCGACTTCACTGTTTCCCATTTGTCCGTCGGGAAGACCTACAGCTTCTCCGCAGGTCACTAACGTTGTGTTTGGGTATTTTGCATATAGTGAAGAAACAAAAGGAGTATGTGCAGCCTGGATAGCATCGCTTCCCTTCACCTTTCCAAGTCCCCAGCCGTCCATAATAACGAGCATTGATCTTTTCTTGTCCATAGCCAAAAATACTTATTTAAACCTGATGGGTTTTTAAGGTTAATGATTTGAGGGGCCGAATATCCATATTAGATGGATAATAATGAAAAGAATTGCTTAACTATCGAAAGTTATTTTGAAATACACTCATTTTCTTTCATGATATCTATCAATAGCTGAAATGGAGACACCATGATAAAACCAACGAAAAAGTAATTTCTAAAGAATTGTCCGGCAGGTGATTAACACTGAACGGCCCATAAAAAAAGGCCGTTAAAAATTTCTGTTTACCGAATTCTTGTTTATGGATGAGTTCTTTGAATATAACTTTTTGTAGAAATCTGGCACATTTTTGGGATTAAGGCATAGCAATTAATCTGAACTTGAAAATCAGGCATATCATACTGCCACTGGCATTAATCTTTACTCTTGCATCCTTTCGTTATACTTACACTATTGACGAAGTTGTTTCTGCTATAAAGGTTGGAGATGCTTCTCGTATGTCAAAGTATTTTGACAATATGGTGGACATTACATTAAAAGACCGAAGTTATTCTTACAGCAGAAGCCAGGCAGAAATGATTCTAAGGGACTTTTTCTCCAACAGTGGCGTCAAGAATTTTAAAGTAGTACATCGCGGCAATAGCAATGAATCTGAATATTGCGTGGGTAGCCTCGCGACAGGTAGCGGTGAATATCGCACTACTATTTTCATGCGTGTCCGCGGAGATAAGAAATTTCTCCAGGAGCTCCGTTTCGAAACCTCCGGTAACTGATAAAATTTGAATACTTCAATCATCTGACTTTGTTTTTGATTGATAACCACCCGAACCCTGCCTGAAAAGGCAGGGTTTATTTATCTTCAGATCATGATATCATTTGATCAGCGATTTGAACACCTCGTCAGGGAAGCACTTACGGAAGATATTGGCGATGGCGATCATTCAACCCTCAGTTGTATACCCATCGATGCAAAAGGCAAAGCAGAATTAAAAATAAAGGAAAATGGAATTCTTGCCGGAATGCAGGTTGCGCAAAAGATTTTCCAGTTGCTGGATCCTTCTGCCAATTTCATTGCAGAAAAAAAAGACGGAGACGAAATGTGTATTGGTGAAAAAGCATTCCGGGTGGAAACACGCGTTCATACTATCCTTAATGCCGAACGTTTGGTATTGAACTGTATGCAGCGAATGAGTGGTATTGCAACCCTTACAAAAAAATATACCGATAAATTAAAAGGATACCATACGCGACTTTTAGACACACGAAAAACCACACCGAATTTCAGGCTGTTGGAAAAAGAAGCTGTCCGGATCGGAGGGGGTGTTAATCACCGTTTCGGACTGTTCGATATGATCATGCTGAAAGATAATCATATCGATTTCGCAGGAGGTATCGAGGCTGCTATTGAGAAAAGCTGGAACTATACTCAAATCTGGAATCCTTCACTTAAAATAGAGATCGAAACTAGAAATATTGATGAAGTAAAGAGAGTGGTAGAAGCAGGAAAAGGAAAAGTTTTTCGCGTGATGCTCGATAATTTTACACCTGAACAAATCAAAGAGGCGTTGCCATTGATCGATCATATTTTTGAAACAGAAGCGAGTGGTGGAATTAACCTGGAAAATATTGAATCGTATGCTGAAACCGGGGTTGACTTCGTAAGTGTCGGTGCATTGATACACCAGGCAAGAAGCCTTGACCTGAGTTTGAAAGCGATTGTTTAAAAAGTAAGTAGTAAGAAGGAAGTAGTAAGTAGGAAGAAGGGAAACAGCCGTTTACGATTAGAAAAACCTAATTGAAATGAACAAGAAGAAAAAAGCAGATGATAACGGTTATGTATACAGTACGGACCCGGGATTTCAATTCGAAGAATCTGCCGGAGAAACAGCTACGCCAGACCCTTCAAAACAGAACCTAAGGATCCGTTATGAAACAAAGCATCGCGGAGGTAAAGCTGTCACGATAGTAACGGGCTTTTTAGGCAAAGAAGATGATATGGAAGATCTCGGAAAAAAATTGAAATCATTTTGCGGAACGGGCGGATCAGTTAAAGACGGTGAAATCCTCATACAGGGTGATCAGCGCGAAAAAGTACGCTTATTCCTTGCGAAGAATAAATATTCGTTCAAAGGGTAAAACATACTGTGTTTAATGTGAAAGGTTTAACGTTCAATGTGAGAACCTGAGTTTAGTTCCAGGTTATAAAAATGCTGACTGTTAATTGTGTAAGTACAATGTAAACAAGCAGTTTGTCCTGAAAATTGTCGTGGAACTTTCCCCTTTCGAATGCTCATTCCCCGGATAAGCTAACGTTAAACTTTCAGCCTTTTACGTTTCACCTCTACTGTCCCTGCGCAAGACTGTAGGCCTTCTTCCCTCCCCACATATTCAGCAATTCCAGTGAACAGATTTTGAAATTACCGCTCAGACTCACATACAGTCCAATGATATCCTGTTGATTTAAGGGCTCGCCGTCCAGCGACTCAAACCTTGCATTGTACTGGTTCACCAGGTTCGTGTATACAGAACCGGTAGGCCATACCTGTGTTCCGCGGTTGGCAATATTCACCAGCCTGAATTTCACACCGGCATGACGCTGGCATTTTTTTGCAATGGCTTCAGGCTGTTCTCCGCTTTCGATAAAAAAATCAGCACCTACAATTTGTTCTTCTTCCGTTTCTTTCGAAATAAGCATTGGATTCACGAGCAGCTTGAAATCAGTAACAGTTGCGGGTTTATTCGGCCAAGATGGCTTTGCTCCATGTTTAGGAAGCCGACCGAAATTTCCAATTATTGCTTCCGCGAAATCTGTCGTATTGAGCGACTTTATGGATTTATCTCCAAAGTCACCGGTATGTACACCGCTTTCAAGCGTATACAATAATGCGTTTTCTATGGTAGCAGCATTCTCCATCAGGCCCAGGTGACGAAGCATGGAAAGTCCGCTTAATAGCAGTGCCGTCGGGTTGGCAATATTCCTGCCCATGATGTCCGGAGCTGTACCATGTACTGCTTCAAAAATGCAGATATGATCTCCAATATTTGCACTCGGTGCGAATCCGAGACCACCAACAAGTCCTGCACAAAGATCTGAGACGATGTCGCCCTGTAAATTTGTGAGCACAACAACATCAAAAGTATCCGGCCTGGTCACCAGTTTCATACACAGATCATCAACTATCACATCATCTGATTTCAACTCAGGATAATCTTTTGCAACCTCATAAAAGCATTCAAGAAACAAACCATCGGTCAGCTTCATAATGTTTGCTTTATGACCACAGGTAATTCTTCTTGCTTCTTTTTTACGAGCCATTTCAAACGCATACCTGATCACCTGCATGCTTCCGGGGCGGGTAATGAAACGCCTGCTTAAAGCAACATCATGCGTAAGCATATGCTCGATTCCACCATAAGTATCTTCAATATTCTCGCGGACAACAGTGATGTCTATCGGAATTCCAGCTTTGCTGAATACAGTATCAACTCCATGAAGCGTCTGGAATACGCGTTTGTTCGCATAGGTGTTCCAGGTCTTCCTGGCTGTAACGTTCACACTCTTCACACCCTTTCCTTTGGGAGTTTCCATCGGTCCTTTGAATAAAATTCCCAATTGCTCGATGGTTTGCTGGGCTTCGGGAGTCATACCATTCGAATAGCCTTTATCAAAAACCCATTTACCCATTTCAACCATCTCATATTCCAACGGCACATTATTGGCCACAAAGATTTTCAACACTGCATCCATGATTTCCGGTCCGATTCCATCTCCTTTGGCAACAGCAATTCTCATATCTTAATTTATTAGATCTTTTTTAAAAATGTTAAAACCTTTAACGAGCGGCGGCAATTCTCCCAACGCCGGCAAAAATAACCTGATAATGCTGATTGGAGGTCGATTTTGGTAACAAAACTTCAAAACAACTAACACGATTTTGTTGTAGCTTTAGCAAAATGGCTCTATCCCTATGGTTTCAAAGGTCACATCTGGCGTGAGAGTCAGTGTAGAAAGCTTCTACCAGCACGATTATTCGAATCCAATCAATAGTGAATACATGTTCGCTTACAGGGTTACGATTGAAAATAACAATAGCTTTCCTGTAAAACTCCTTCGTCGTCATTGGTTTATACATGATAGTAACGCCAGCCAGAGGGAAGTGGAAGGAGAAGGAGTAGTAGGAATTCAGCCGGTGATCAATCCGGACGAAAGATATCAATACATCAGCGGCTGCAACCTCCGCTCCGAGCTGGGGAAAATGTTCGGTACCTACCAGATGGAAAATCAACTCTCTAAGGAGCTATTTGAGGTAAACATACCTGTTTTTTACATGGTTGTCCCCTTCAAAATGAATTAATTAACATCGACGCTACAGGCTAAAATACTATATTTGCAACCTGAAAATTTAAAATTTCAGGCAGTAAAAATCGTTAGTCTGAATTCAGACTAAGCCAATATGTATCCGCCATGCACAAAGTCACTTTCAACAATAAAAGCAAAGTTTTCTTTAACGCGTTAAAAGCGTCAGTAGATCAGTATTTTGAGGATAATAAAATCAGGAAAACCGGCAACTGGAAACTTTACCTGAAATCCCTCATTCTGTTGCCATTGGCAACAGGGTTGTATTTCCTTTTGCTTTTCGTACCTATGCATTGGGCGCTTGCTGTTACTCTTTGTGCCATTCTTGGTGTTGCAATGGCCTCGATTGGCTTCAATGTGATGCATGATGCATGCCATGGCAGTTTCTCAACACGTTCATGGGTAAACGAAACTTTCGGACTTACAAATAACTTCCTCGGGGGAAATGCATTTCTCTGGAAACTGAAGCACAATATTGTTCATCACACCTATACCAATATTGATGGTATCGATGATGATATCAACAATATGCCTTTCATGCGCGAGTGCAGCACACAACCATGGAAGCCGATGCATAAATACCAGTCATACTACATGTTTATCCTTTATGGATTCACGTCTGTATTTATGTTCTTCATGGATTATGTAAAGTATTTTTCAAGAAAAGTATATACTACTCCGATCAATAAAATGGATCGTAAAGAACATATCATTTTCTGGATTGGTAAATTGTTCTTTATTGCTGTTTATATAGTAGTTCCGATTTTGATGGTAGGATGGCTTAAATGGTTTATCGGATTTGTAATCGTACAGTTCTCATTGGGACTTACATTAGCACTGGTATTTCAACTGGCACATGTGGTAGAACATGCGGAATTTGATGCTGCCGGAATCGAACCAAAGAAAATTGAAAACGAATGGGCAATTCACCAGGTGAAGACAACAGCCAATTTCGCTTCAAGAAATAAAATTGTAACCTGGATGGTGGGTGGTTTGAACTACCAGATCGAACATCACCTCTTTCCAAGGATCAGTCATATTCATTATCCTGCAATCAGCAAAATTGTACAGGAGACCTGTGAAAAGTTTGATCTGCGTTACAATTACTTCCCAACCACCCGATCAGCAATCGCATCACATTTCCGGTTTATGAAGGAAATGGGACAGCGACCAATGCAGCCTGTTTTAGCTCATCAATAATTAAAATCCTATCTCGGTTTGTATTTCGAACCGGTAAGCATTTTTTTAGCATCCACTGATAACAGTTGTGGTAGTGTTGTTTCGGGGAATTGTTCCATGTATGCGCGAACAATCTGTCTCCCGATAAAGAGGCTTATATATCCCGGTGAGCCATCCCCAAGTTCATTAGTCTTTGGACCATCACCTACATAGGACTTAATTTTCTGAACATCTGTTTCGTAAAGTAGATTGTTCTGGATAAAGAAATTCCAGATCAGACCTTCATTATTGATAGCGCCTGAGAGTTGTGCCGCATCGTAACCAATTTTTAATGTATCAGGAGATTCAGGAAGAAATCTATCGAGCAGGTATAAACGCTTGCCTTTGTCAACCATCATCTCCAGCAAAGTCCTGTCATTGGGAGAGCCGGGATAAAGATCATCAATAATATTTTTCATGCAATTGACGGGAATATAATCCGGGGCAAAACGGCGGGATATATAAGAAGGATAAAGTCGTTGTCCAATTTCGCTTGTATAAAAACCTGAATTGGCCCCCAGGTGCAATTGCAATCCTACTCCCAACGCATCGGTCGTTATAATATCGCCATAACCACCGGTTTCGCCTTCTGCATAAGCATCCATAGGACCAACAAAAGTGATGATGCGGTCCGGAGCCTTATATTCAGGGAAATAATACTTCAGATATTGTAAACCTGATTTTACCTGCTTTTCATATTTGGTAAAATCAGGTACTGCTTTGTCAGCTTCGTCTTTCACGGTTCTATAATCATGGAGAAACTGTTTGATGGCCGTAAAGCCCATAAGCTGCATTTCAGCCGGATTGATTCCAAGAATTTGTCCGAGAAAGTCTGAGGTGAACCGCGGATATTTCTTACTTAACTCCGTTAAGCCACCGGGCAGATCAGCAGTGTCCAGGTTGAAGAAATCTTTTTCAAAACGTTGTACAGTTAATTGTATAGGGATACCCGAAACATCAGGTCCCTTTGATTTGGTTTTGCATGCAAAAAGTGAAATGATCAGTATCAGAAGCAGGCTGTATTTCATGATATTCGATTCCGGTCTCAGGCAGTTGTTTAATTGCTCGCATAACGTAAAAGCTATGCAAAGCGTATAGAGATTTTTGTAAAAATAGGCTAAAACTGATGAGCCGGCAGTCGAAAAGAACGATGTGATTGTTATAACACAGTATCTATTTTAGAGAGGAAAAGCTGAAATTTGAAGAATGAAAATACTGCTGGCACAGCAAAACTATCACATCGGCAATTTTGCTGCGAATTCAAAACGCATCATCGAAGCAATAGATCTTGGTAGAGAAAAAGGAGCAGATCTAGTTGTGTTTACAGAGCTTTCCGTTTGTGGATATCCTCCAAGAGATTTTCTTGAATTTGAGGATTTCATCAGGCAATGTGAAGCTTCGATTCAGGCAATAAGTAAACATGCAACAGATATTGCTGTTATCGTCGGTTCACCAGCCAGGAATAATGTGCCGGAAGGAAAGGATTTATTTAATGCCGCCTGGTTCCTGTATGAAGGTGAAGTGAAAGCTGTTGTTCATAAAACTTTGCTTCCGACATACGACGTATTTGATGAATACAGGTATTTTGAACCTGCAGATGAATGGAACATTGTTGAGTTTAAGGGAAAGAAAATTGCATTGACTATTTGCGAGGATATCTGGAACCTGGGAAATAATCCCTTGTATCGCATTTGTCCGATGGATAAATTAATGTTACAGCACCCGGATCTGATGATCAATATTTCAGCTTCGCCATTCGATTATGATCATGATGAAGACCGCAAAGAAATTGCGCGATTGAATGTCCTGAAATACAAAATCCCGCTTCTTTATTGCAACGCCGTCGGCTCACAAACCGAAATTGTTTTTGATGGTGGCAGTCTCATATATGATGGACATGGACGATTGATAAAGGAGATGAGGTATTTTGAGGAAGACTATGAACTGATTGATACGGAAAATCTCAATGGTAACACAAGTGATGACAAACGGGAATTTTTAAGTGAATCATCAAATGTCCAGGTTAAAGAAGATCATGTACTCGACCGCGAAATGCGGGTGAGCAAAATTGCTGATCCATCGAAAATCATTTCTTACCTGACTGCGCCAAATAATATCCGTCAGATCCATGATGCACTGATCATGGGCATACGCGACTACTTCACGAAAATGGGTTTTCAAAAAGCCATTCTTGGTAGCAGCGGTGGAATTGACAGCGCGGTAACTCTTGCATTGGCATGTACTGCGCTTGGAAAAGAACAGGTCAGAGCTATCCTGATGCCGTCACCTTACTCAACTTCACACTCGGTTTCCGATGCGGAACAGCTAAGTAAGGCTCTCGGCAATCCATATGATATCGTTCCAATAAAAGATATATACGAATCATTTCTCGGAACACTCACTCCAATTTTCAAAGACTTACCATTTAGTATAGCCGAGGAAAATATTCAAAGCAGAACAAGGGGAAATTTGCTCATGGCGATTGCAAATAAGTTTGGATATATATTACTAAACACTTCAAATAAAAGTGAGCTTGCTACTGGTTACGGTACATTATACGGTGATATGGCTGGTGGATTAAGTGTGCTTGGCGATCTGTATAAAATGCAGGTATACGCGCTCGCAGTGTACCTCAATCGTAATGGTGAAATAATACCTTCAAATATTATTGACAAAGCACCATCAGCAGAATTGCGGCCCAATCAGAAGGATAGCGATAGTCTGCCGGATTATCGCGTACTTGATAAGGTATTATATCAATACATAGAAAGAAGGCAGGGGCCTAAGGAAATTATTGCGATGGGTATTGAACCTGAATTGGTCAACAGGGTTTTGAAGCTGGTAAATTCAAATGAGTACAAACGCAATCAGTTTTGTCCGATCATCAGAGTGAGTTCGAAGGCTTTTGGGGTCGGGCGGAGAGTACCGATTGTGGGGAAGTACCTCGGTTAGAGAGAGGCAGGAGAACGGAGGCAGGGGAGATGGTATTTAGAAATTAGTATCAAGCAATGGATAAAAGCTGTTGCGGAAAAGGAGCTGGTTTTGTTCAGGGGCTTGTTGCTTCCCGCTTTACACTGGTACTCCTGCCTCCGTTCTCCTGCCTTTACTTCTGTTCCAACGGCAACGATTAACCTCCGTCAACAAATTCTCATCCGGAAAATACAAAAGCCTGATTTTTACCGTTTTTATGGGAGTTTGGCAGAAAGATTGCATAAGTGAATCCGTAATTTTATCGCTTTTAAAATCCAAATATGGCTCAAACCGCAGAAGATATACGCCAGCTAAATGAAAAAATACAGCAGGCGGCACAGCTTACCGATCGCATTGAGAAAGAAATTGCCAGGGTTATTGTTGGTCAACCCTACATGGTTAGCAGGTTATTGATTGGCCTTCTCAGCAATGGTCACGTGCTGCTGGAAGGTGTTCCCGGACTTGCAAAGACACTTTCGATTAAATCGCTGGCCCAGTCAATCAAAGCGAAATTCAGCAGGATTCAGTTCACTCCTGACCTGATGCCTGCAGATGTGATCGGAACCATGATTTACAATCAGCAAACCCATGAATTTGTGGTACGAAGGGGCCCTATATTTGCCAACTTCATCCTGGCTGATGAAATTAACAGAGCTCCCGCGAAAGTACAGAGTGCTTTGCTTGAGGCTATGCAGGAGAGACAGGTGACCATTGGTGAGTCCACTTATAAACTTGAGGAACCATTTCTGGTTCTGGCAACACAAAACCCGATAGACCAGGAGGGTACCTACCAATTGCCGGAAGCCCAGGTTGACAGGTTTATGCTTAAAGTAGTGATCGACTATCCATCAAGGGATGAAGAACACCTAATCATCAGGCAAAATGTGCTGGGTCAGAAGCCTGCGGAAATAAACCAGGTGGCTTCAATCGCAGAAATCATCCAGGCGCGCCAGATGGTGCGCGATATTTATATGGACGAAAAGATTGAGAACTATATACTCGACCTCGTATTTGCAACGAGAAAACCGGAAGAGTTCCGTCTTGATAAATTAAAACCACTCATCGCTTACGGGGGATCACCAAGGGCGAGCATCAACCTTGCATTAGCAGCCAAAGCAAATGCGTTTATACATAAACGTGGTTATGTTATTCCGGATGATGTCAGAAGTATTTCCAGGGATGTGTTAAGGCATCGCATCGGGCTCACATATGAAGCAGAAGCAGAAAATGTGAATGTGGAGAATGTGATTGATCAGATCATCAATAAAGTTGATGTACCGTAGGCTAAGGTGCCGGATAAACCACTAATATCAATCATTTGCTTACAACAGCGGAGATATTAAAGAAAGTAAGAGAGCTGGAGATCAAGAGTAAAAAGCTCACTACTCATCTCTTTACAGGAGAATACCACAGTGCATTCAAAGGGAAGGGTATGCGGTTTAAGGAGGTGCGCGAATATCAACCCGGCGATGATATCCGGTTTATCGACTGGAATGTATCTGCAAGATTCGGTCATCCATTCAGTAAACTTTTTGAAGAAGAACGCGAGTTAACGATGATGCTACTGGTGGACATCAGCCCCAGTTCACTCTTTGGAACAATACATCAGCGAAAAAAAGATCTCATTACTGAAATATGTGCGGTACTTGCTTTTTCAGCAGTAAACAACCAGGATAAAGTAGGAGTGATTTTTTTCAGCGATAAAATTGAATACTTTATCCCACCTAAAAAAGGACGCGAACATGTATTATTTATCGTTCGTGAATTGTTGACGATGGAGCCAAAGGGTAGAGGAACCGATCTGAATACAGCAGTAAGATTTTTCAATGGCGCGGTAAAGCAAAAAAGCATTGCATTTATCCTGAGCGATTTCATGGTAGATAAATATGATGATCCTCTACGCGTTGCCGGTAGTAAGCACGATGTAATCGGCATAAAAGTGTATGATAAGATGGATATGGAATTGCCGAAGATTGGTCTTGTACAGGTTGAAGATGCAGAGACCGGCAAAATGCAATGGCTGGACACCAATGACCAGAGTGTGCAATACAACTATGCATTGCAGTTTAATCAGAATGAGGAAGCCTGCCGTACAAGTTTCAAAAGAGCAGGGGCTGCGTTATTATATGTAAGAACAGATGATGACTATGTAAAAGTTCTGCAACAATTTTTCGCGAGAAGAAAATAAACGAATGGTAGCAGATGTATCCAGCCGCTAATTTCTCATACAAAAATATTTTACTGTTTCTGCTCCTGTCTTTGGGCTGCCAGATTCTTTATGCGCAATCCGGGTACCGATCAACAGTAACTTCTTCGGTTAACCGATCTGTTTTTGCATTGGGGGAACAGATTGACCTCACGGTCACTTACTCCTATCCGGTTGCTGAATTACCTAAATCGGTCCCATATGTAAATGATACTTTTCCTCATTTTGAAGTGATCAGCAGAAAAAAAGCGGACACCGTTATTAATGGTGATTTTGTGACGATCAGACAAATTAATACAATTACAAGTTTTGATACAGGTCACTGGACAATTCCGCGCTTTGTAATGGAAACCGGAAAAACATCGATCACATCAGATACAATTGGAATCGATGTTGTTCCGGTTCCAATGACTTCCAATACATACCACGATATTAAGGAGATAATTGAAGTTGCCCCTGAGCCGTTCGACTGGAAAAAATGGCTGGGAATTCTCGTCACAGTGTTGGTAGTTGCGGCTGGAATCTGGTATTATCTGAAGCATCGGAAGAAGCCGAAACCAGAATTGCCACGCTTTGATACAAAACTATCGCCACTTGACCAGGCATTGCAGGATCTTGGAAAACTACGCCAGGCAGGTTTGATGGAGAAAGGAGAGATAAAGACATATTACTCCCGACTTTATGATATCGCCCGCGTATTCTTTGAAAGACAGGTAAGACCGGGTTTCATGCAGTACACCACCGATGAAACGCTTATTGCATTGAAGGGTAAACCACTGGATGCGGAAGGAGTTTCTTCGCTCGCGGAAGCGTTGCGTGTAGCCGACGCTGTAAAATTCGCGAAGTATGGATCAAGTGTGCAGGAGTCGAAAACTATGGCGGATAAAATTGAAACCATAATTAAGAAAATACCACAAAAAGTATAGCTTTTGCTGAAATCTTTTTACGATAGTATTGAATTCGCCTATCCGCAACTGTTATTCCTTTTGCTGATTGTTCCTATTCTTGGTGGATGGTACATTAGTCGATTGAACAGGCAGATTGCATCGATGAAAGTCTCTTCTATGAAAAGCTTTCACAACACGGCCTCATGGAAAAGGACCTTTCGTCATATTACGATGTTACTGAGATTGATTGCAATCTCAGCGATCATCATTGCCATGGCAAGGCCGCAAGTTCACAACGATCAGAAAAAAGCAGAAGGAGAAGGTATCGATATTGTTTTGTGTATAGATGTGAGCGGAAGTATGCTTGCACAGGATTTTTCACCTAACAGGCTGGAAGCTGCGAAACAGGTGGCTGCGGAGTTTGTACAAAGCAGGCCAACAGACCGATTCGGGCTCGTGATATTTGCCGGTGAAAGTTTTACACAATGCCCGATCACTTCAGATCACGACGTTGTAGTGACACAGATATATTCCATTCGCGGAGGCTTTATGGTTGATGGAACTGCGATTGGTTCAGGGCTCGCCAGTAGTCTGGACCGGTTGAAAACAAGTCCATCAAAAAGTAAAGTGGTGATACTCCTCACTGATGGAGAAAATAATGGTGGCCTCATTGATCCGAAGACAGCAAAAGAAATGGCACGCTCCCTTGGCATCAAGGTGTATACGATCGGAATCGGGTCTGAAGGGTTTGCTCCTACCCCGGTCAAAACACCTGGTGGAAGCATCATTATGCAGCGCGAAAAGGTGAATATCGATGAAAAACTTCTCGGCGAAATTGCATCTGCAACAGGAGGGAGATATTTTCGTGCGAGAGGAAATGAGGGTCTTAAAGTTGTATACGACGAGATTGATGAGCTTGAGAAAACAAAAGTTGAGATCGTTACATCCCGAAAATCAAAAGAAAAGTTTTACCCTTTCGCATTCACCGCGCTTGTCTGCCTATTGCTCGAGGTTGCATTTCGCTTCACGGTGTTCCGGAAATTCCCATAGTGTATTCTGTATGCAACTATCATCATTTGTTTAATTTGCAGCAATGACAGCCAGGGTATATAAATCAACGGGCAGTTGGTACACTGTAAAGGATGATACAGGAAATGTGTACCAGGCAAGATTGAAAGGTAAATTCAAAATTGATGAAATCACTTCCACTAACCCTATTGCGGTAGGGGATATTGTTAGTCTTGAAAGAGAGCAGGGAGGTGAGTCCAATATGATTATCTCTGATATTCATGTCAGGAGGAACTATATAAATAGAAAATCCCCTGCAAATAAGCGTCTTCACCATATCATCGCATCTAATCTTGATCAGTCATTACTGGTAGCCACCCTTCGGGAACCTAGAACTTCACAGGGGTTCATTGATCGTTTTCTTGTCGCAGCAGAAGCCTATCATGTTCCGGCCGTGATTGTTATCAATAAGGCAGACCTTTTTCGGGAGAAAGAAACAGAAAAATTCCAGGAGTGGGAGGAGATGTATACCGGCATAGGCTACCCGATTTTCACTGTGAGTTCAAAAGAAGGTAAGGGTATCGACAGGCTTCGTGACATTCTCAGAAATAAAATAACCCTGATGAGCGGCCATTCAGGAGTGGGAAAATCAACCCTTATCAATCAGCTTCTGCCAGACCTGGAACTGAAAACCCAGGAGGTCAGTGGTTGGAGCGGCAAGGGAATGCATACCACCACATTTGCTGAAATGTATGATCTTCCTTTCGGAGGTCAGATTATCGACACTCCAGGAATGCGTGAATTTGGCATCGTTGATATCAGCAAACAGGAATTGTCGCATTATTTTCCCGAGATGCGAAAGCTAATCCAGAAATGCCAGTTTAATAATTGCCTGCACGTCAATGAACCAGGATGTGCAGTAAAAGAGGCATTCGAAGAAGGCTCCATACATCCGGAAAGATATTTCAGCTACTGCAATATTCTTGACAGTATCGAAGAAGATCAGGCCTGGGCTTAGTGCGTTGCCGTCAACACCTTAGCCAGTTCCATAACAGCGTCGTTGTCTTTTTTAGCAGCTTCCCGGCAATTGCGCGGAAAGATTGAAACGCCGTCGTAAATATTGTAATGAAGTGTGAGCTTTTGCCCTTTGAAAATAAAATCCCAGTAGGAAGTGTCAGAATCATCGATCTTGTTGGTGAAACGGATTCTGAGCGTGTCTGTCAACAGATCTGCAATCTTGTAGAACTTGTCGAAGCCACAATTTTCTGCAAAAACGGCCTCTGTACAACCGTAATCATTTCTCAGGGTAAGATTCATATGCGTGGTGTTTAGATACTCATGCACGGAACTTCTTAGACTTCGGCGTTTTACTACCATCAAGGTATTTTTCCGCTCCCACACCTCCAGCCGGACAACCGGTTTTCTGCGAACAGGCTAAGAAGAAAATAGCAATCAGCACAACCAGTGCTCCCAAAATCATACTACGATTTTTCATAAGGAAAATTTTAACAGCTTTTGGATTTAAATATAACAAAGGCATCTTACAGATGCGTCTAAGCGCGGATTCCCGCTCTTCAATAACGCAATTGTCTGCATTACATTATTCAGAAATGGTTTTTCAGGGTATGTCTTTGAACCAGCTGCTGTACGTCAGATAGTTATTGGCGATACGATTGATTTCTCCCTCAATAAGATCCGGAGAAATGGATTTAACCTTTTTGGCAGGAACTCCTGCATAGATGCTTCCGGGCTCTACAACGGTATTTTCCAGTACTACTGCCCCGGCAGCGATGATCGAATGGCTTCCGATATGCGCATTATCCATAATTATAGATCCCATCCCGATAAGCACATTATCATCAATTACACATCCATGAACAATTGCGTTATGACCGATGCTCACATTATTACCAACGATGGCCTGTGTCTTTTCGTATGTACAATGAATGACCGCATTGTCCTGGATATTTACTTTGTTTCCTATCCGGATGTAGTTGACATCACCACGGATCACCGCGTTGAACCAGATACTACAGTCATTACCAATAACTACGTCGCCAACGATGGTACAGTTTGGCGCAATAAAACAATTTTCTCCGATGATCGGATGTATTCCTTTTACCGGTAAAATAGTTGCCATAAAAATGTTTTTATGTATTTAAATGCTGAGTAGTGCTAAACCCGCTAAAGTTAAGAATTATGACACCATATACCCGCCTGGATTTTTTATCGAATAATCTGAATGCTTGATCGAAAGAACCCTTTACAGGTTTGAATTTCAGGGTTTATTACGTAAATAATTTAGTTGTTCGTGTATATTCGACTGTTAGTGTACCTGGACTAATCGAGCCGGATGTAACAACCACAGATGAATCTGGCTCACGCAGCAACCAGCTTTCAACATTTAACTTTCAACTTTCAACTTTTTTTCTGCATACCCCCTTTCAGGCGGCTACAAACAGGATGCTCCACCCGGAGCATGAAGAACCTGCTTTTACAATTAACGATAAATTTGGCTCAGGCGAAGGCTAACTAATACCTGGCACTTAAAGCCTTCAACTTTCAACTTTAAACTCCTGCTCACTGCTTACTTCTTACTACTTACTTACCTTTACTTCATGCATCTAAGGCAAATTTTTTTACAGCATGTTGCACAAACATCTCCGGCACCGATCGGTATTGAAATAGTTAAAGGAGAAGGCTGTACACTTTGGGATGCCGACGGAAAAGAATACATAGATCTCATCGGTGGAATCAGTGTTTGTAATATCGGCCATCGTCATCCGGAAGTTGTCAATGCTATAAAAGAGCAGGCAGATAAATATCTTCATCTTCTCGTTTACGGTGAGATTATTCAGTCGCCGCAGGTGAGGTATGCAAAACGTATTGCTGATTTATTACCCGAAAATCTCCGCTCTGTTTATTTTACTAACTCAGGTGCTGAGGCTGTAGAAGGCGCGATGAAACTTGCCAAACGCGTTACCGGTCGAACCCAGATGATTTCCTTCAAAAACTCTTATCACGGATCTACCCAGGGAGCTTTAAGTATAATGGGTGATGAGTATTGGAGAAATGCTTTCAGGCCATTACTTCCAGGCATTAGCCGATACCGTTATAATGATTTCGGTATGATCGAGGAAATCAATACAGACATAGCATGTGTCATTGCTGAGACTGTCCAGGCGGAGCAGGGCGTAAACATTCCTGATAAAGAATGGTTACAGGCTTTAAGGGCCAGGTGTTCAGAGACAGGTGCACTGCTGATATTTGATGAAATACAGGCTGGGTTTGGACGCACTGGATCCTTGTGGGCTTTTGAACAATTTGATGTAGTGCCGGATATATTGCTGCTTGGAAAAGCACTGGGTGCAGGAATGCCGTTAGGAGCTTTTGTGAGTTCTTTCGAGAAGATGCAATCACTAATTTCAAATCCAGTGCTCGGGCATATTACAACATTTGGTGGTCATCCGGTGTCGTGCGCGGCGGGCCTTGCAGGTCTTAATGTTCTTGTAGAATCAGACCTGATTTCAACAGTGAAAGCGAAGGCAGAACTCTTCAGAAAGTATTTACAACATCCATCAATTGTTGCATTAAGAACGGCGGGACTGCTTATGGCCGCGGAATTTCAAAAAGCAAAAATCTGCCAGGAAGTAATATCAGAGTGTATCAGGCATGGCGTGCTGACCGATTGGTTTTTATTCGCTCCTCACTGTTTGCGAATTGCGCCGCCACTCACCATTTCATCATCTGAAATTGAAAACGCGTGTCAGATTATCAGGACCTGCTGCGATAAAGTTCAGAATGAATTAAACTAACTGCTTAGGATACACGAAATGCTTCTGCTGGATTTCTTTCTGTAAGGGTTTTGATATCCAGATCTGTAAATCCATCCTTTCTCAATGCGGGCAGAAAATGCGTAAAGAAATCCATATAATTTCTGAATTTCCCTCCTTTTTCCTGGCCGACATTATACCAGCCTGCATCCTGTGAAACGAGTACACGATGAAGTAGATTTTCAGATTTCATCTTTTTTAACCTGGTTATATATTCATCTACATTTTTGCTGCTGATCCCGTCAAAAGAAATCCATGCTCCACGTTTCGCTAATTGAATATGATATGTTAAGTCAGTTTCATTCTGTGCATGTATCCAGATCCACTTTTTTGGAGGTACTCCGTTTTTCTCAAGTATTTCCAGTTCTTTCAACGCCGGCTCACCACCTTTCCCGGTATGAATACCAATCGTTAAACCTGTTGCTTTGTATGTAAAGGCTGCAGCGTTGATTATTTTTTCTATGGACTCAGTAAATGGCAACCCGTCCAATCCCAGTTTCATAAATCCCGGACGAATATTCGTGCCATCGATTCCGGATTGGCTTTCCTTAATCCAGGCCGCAGCAACTTCTTTGGCTGTCATTTTCTTTATGCTATCCGGAAGAAATTTTTCTGAGGCCGCACCATAGAAACCTGTATTGGTAATAATATTCAAACCGGTTGCATTGGAAAGACGTTGAAGAATTCGTACATCACGACCAAGCAAGGACGGTGTACAATCGATGAAAGTTTTACAACCTGCATTTTTTATTTCATTCAGGTAAGGAAGAGCAATATCAAACACTTCATCCGGATTGTATGCTTTTCCGGTACTTACATTTGCTCCTGCAAAATCAACCATAACATGTTCATGAACCAGCGTCATTCCCATTTGCGATGGTTCAATCGGACCATTCACTGTAAAGATTCTTCCTTGTGAGTTAAGAGCAACCGCAGAAAGATCCAAGCCAGTTGCCAGAGCCGCCATTGAGCCCTGCAAAATGAATTGTCGCCTGTGCATACAACAGAATTTTATTAACTAGAATGACAAACGGAAGCTGCCAAAAACTCCGAAGCGCTTATATTTTTCCTCGGGCAAAGGTTGAGGAAGAACCCGCCAAACCAGATCAAGTCGCAGGAAACGAAGGATATTATCTACACCTGTTCCAATTTCAAGATATGGTTTGCCATCAAGACTAACGAAAGGATTGCCGTTCTGGATATTCAGCGCCTTATTTTCAGCACTGAGATCGCCCCAGAGCAATTTAGCATTCCAGAACTGTCGCCATTTCAGGTACCTGTTTACAGGAAATAAACGAAATATACCACTACCAAAATTGTGCTCGACATTTATTCCTGCATATCTGTCCATTATATATTCATACCTGTTCATCAGGTTGAATGCATACTTGTTGTAATAGTAAATTTCGTTACCTGGTGCGATGGATAGTAACATGTATGGTAATGTTCCATATACTTTTCCCGCATAGAGATTGTAGTAAATGTTTCCAAACGGCGGCAGTTTTTGATAATCGCTGATATTGATATTTACCTTCGTGTATTTGTACCCACTGTTTAATATACCAGGAATCCCCTGCACAATCCGTATCTCAGTAATCGGGAAATCACTTCCAAGGCTTGTTCTGAAAAATGCATTTTCAAGATATTGCTCAAGGTATGCAAACCTGAATTTGACTGATGCTTCAAAACTATTAAAGATGTCGCCGCCATTTTCGGGTGAAGGATATGAGGCCTTCCCAGGAAGATTATGAACAGGATTAAATAGTCTCCTGTTTGCACCTAATGTAACAGAAAACCCACTCTTCCATTCTTTGAAATATTCAAGCTGAAGTTGTTTGATTTTAATAAGCTTGATGGGAACCTCGCCTTTTCTGAAGGTCACTGCAAAAATGTTGTCGTAACCTACTTCATCATAATAAGTCTGCCCATAGTCCATATCGTTTTTATATAGAAAATGAATATGGCTTCTGGGGTTTTTGTTGAGCATGTAAAGAGTTTCGAACTTGCCTTTGAGAACCTTGTCTTTAAAGCCATAAGCCAGGTAACCTGCAAAATACCATTTGCGGCTAAAGTTGCGGTTAGTGCCGAGATCAAAACGAACGCGCGTACCTTCATAAACGTTCCCGCTCACCCAATTATACCACGGACCTATCTGGTAATTGCCAATGTTTTTATAGCCGGTAGCGATAAAGTTAATCGTCTCACGGAAACGCTCAAACGCCGGCATTTTTAGTAACGTATCCGCTGTTTTGTAAAAATTAACTTCATTTTTGCTCAAAGTATCATGCCTGTTTTCCGACCAGAAACTATCCGGTCGTTCCATCGCATCTTTCGCAAGTGTTATCGATTCCCGATACTTTTCATTGGCTAATATCCCGGTTACTGCAGAGTCATTGATTTTTATATTCTTGTACGTTGTTGTCTTACGGCCAATGAAGTACATCGGTGGCAAAGCCTTCACTGCAAGATCCACTACGAACTTATCTTTTGAAAGAAACCAGATGGAATCATTTACAAGGGAATATTCCTGAACAAGACTGAGTTTTTCAATGAAATTGACATTCGCGCCCGGTGAAACCTGCAGATTCATTTTTTGTACTGCATATGTCGAGTCCGCAATCCACGCATCACCCTGGAATGTATTTCCTCCCTTTCTTTTTGGATAGAACACAAAATGGAAATATCTTTTGCCTGCAACAAACTGTGTATCGGGAACTTTGTAAGTATAGTACGCGTCGCCGTTGTCACTGATCGGACTGACAAAATTGAGATCGAAAACCGGAATGAAATTTTTGTAAACGTTTACATTCTGGTACATCCCTCCCAGTAATCTCGAAAAACTTTCATTCTTTACACCGATTGTTTTTGTGCCATGAACGTCTTCATGCGTTTTTTTCGGATTTGACTGGAAATAATAATCTGAGATCGATTCTGTGAGGTATACGGGAAGAAACGGATGATCTTCTGAAACAGAGTCGATATTATTCAAAATAAATTTGAAAGATTTGGGTGGGAAGATCCCTTTTTGTAGTTTTTCTTTTTTGACCTTATTGAGATCAATTTCCAGCTTGTTATAAAGTTCATAGGAGAAATTGTCAAAACTTCTTCTGTCATTAAATGGTTTGTTTTTTACAATTCGTCTCCAAAGCAAAAGACCCCGATTAATTTTCCCACGGACTATTACTTCGGTCGTTGCCTTGCCTCTTTCCATTGCAATCAAAAGAGTCAACTCCTTCTGGCTGGTATCCAGGAAAACCAACTTGTCCTGAAACCCCGCGTAAGTAACGATTAATGTATCTGAAGGCCAGTGTGTAAGTACAAACTGAAAATTTCCAGATGAATCACTAAGCTTACCAATCCCTGAATTTTTAAATTGAATTGATGCAAAGGGAATAGCCTCGTCGCTATGGGTATCCTTTATAAATCCATGCAGGCGGACTTGTCCGTATGAAAGGCCGCTGAAGAGCGTAAGAACGAATAATAAAAATAGCCTGGCTGAAATGGCCTTTCGCATAGTCTGCAAAAATACAAATCAATCCAGCCCTTTCCACCTGCTATTTGATAAAATTGGTGTTCCGGTGTATGATTGATCTGTTGTATCTCAGAACCGTGAAATAGTATCGGGCTCTTTCAAAAAATATGTTAATCTTTATTTGCTAAGGTGCATGCTACGCTCCTTATAAAGAGTTCTGAAATATGGATCCCGCAGGTCTTTGATAAACCTGATGGCTTCTCCTGTCGACTTCATTTCTGGTCCGAGTTCTTTACTTACTCCAGGAAATTTATCAAAACTGAATACAGGTTCTTTTATCGCAAACCCCTCAAGTTTTTTCTCGAAAGTGAAATCGGTGATCTTATGCGTACCCATCATTATTTTGGTGGCAATATTCAGATACGGTATCTGATATGCCTTCGCAATAAATGGCGTTGTGCGTGACGCACGCGGATTCGCTTCGATTACGAAAACCTGGCCGTTCTTTACAGCAAACTGGATATTGATCAGACCGCGAATATTTAATGAACGTGCGATCTTCTCAGCATAATATTCCATCGTCGTAACTTCCAAAGGAGTAAGATTGAAAGCAGGTAAAACTGCATTACTGTCGCCACTATGGATACCCGCAGGTTCAATGTGTTCCATCACCCCCATCACATGGAAATTCTCTCCATCAAAAATGGCATCGATTTCAGCTTCCTGGCAACGATCCAGGAAGTGATCAATCAGGATTTTATTTCCAGGAAGGTGCTTTAACAAACTCACTACGGCTTTTTCCAGTTCGTCATCATTGATCACGATGCGCATGCGCTGACCTCCAAGTACGTATGAAGGACGAACAAGCACGGGATACTGAACTTCTTTTGCAACTTCTACAGCGTCGTCCACATTATATGCGGTACCATATTTCGGGTAGGGTATACCGAGATCTTTCAGCATATCGCTAAATCGTCCGCGGTCTTCGGCAATATCCATATTATCGTAGGATGTTCCGATAATCGGAATACCCAGTTCATGAATTTTTGCTGAAAGTTTTAATGCTGTCTGACCACCCAACTGAACAATGATACCATCCGGTTTTTCGAGATCAATGATCTCACGAAGATGTTCCCAGAATACCGGCTCGAAGTATAGTTTATCGGCGATATCAAAATCAGTTGAAACGGTCTCTGGATTACAGTTTACCATGATTGCTTCATATCCTTCCTCACGAATGGCCAGCAATCCATGCACACAACAATAATCGAATTCAATACCCTGGCCGATCCTGTTTGGTCCCGAGCCGAGAACAATGATTTTTTTCTTATCGCTGACCTTGCTTTCGTTGTATCCGCTGGATTCAAAGCTGCTGTAGAAATAAGGAGTCTTTGCTTCAAATTCTGCTGAGCAGGTATCCACCATTTTATAAACTCGCCTGATTCCTGCTGCTTTTCTTTTCTGATAGAGATCTTCTTCATCACCATTCTGCATGATGCGACAGATCTGCTCATCACTGAATCCCATGGTCTTTGCCTTCCGGAGGAGATCAAGAGGAAGTGTGGCTAGTTTGTATTTTGCTATTTCTTTTTCGGTATCAACAATCTTCTTTATTTCATAAATAAACCAGCGGTCAATCAGGGTAGCCTGTACAATAGTCTTAACACTGATTCCCATCATCAGCGCATCCTTGATCCTGAATATCCTGTCCCACTTGGGTGTTTTAAGATATTCAACGATTTCGTCAGCATGCATCAGACTTTTGCCGTAGTAACCCAACCCTACTGCATTATTCTCCAGGCTCTGACATGCTTTCTGAACTGCTTCGGTAAAGCTTCTGCCGATCGCCATCACTTCACCAACTGATTTCATCTGCAAACCCAGCGTATCGTTGGCGCCTTTGAACTTATCAAAGTTCCAGCGCGGGATTTTTACGATAACATAGTCAAGTGCAGGTTCAAAATAGGCTGATGTTGTTTTTGTGATCTGATTTTTTAATTCATCAAGAGTGAATCCGAGAGCGAGTTTCGCCGCAATTTTCGCAATAGGGTAACCAGTCGCTTTTGACGCAAGGGCAGAAGAACGGCTGACGCGTGGATTGATTTCGATCGCGATGATTCCTTCCGTTTCCGGATTAAGTGCGAACTGTACATTACAGCCACCTGCAAAATTCCCAAGGTTACGCATCATGCTGATCGCAGTGTTGCGCATCAACTGGAAGGCGGTATCACTCAAAGTCATCGCCGGGGCCACAGTGATTGAATCACCAGTATGAATGCCCATCGGATCAAAATTCTCCACCGTACAGATGATAGCTACATTATCATTCGAATCACGCAGGAGTTCAAGTTCGAATTCCTTCCAACCCAAAACTGCTTTTTCAACAAGAACCTCATGTATCGGTGAAGCAGATAAACCACGGTTCAGCGCTTCGTCCAGCTGATCTTTACTGTGTACAAAGCCACCGCCGGTTCCGCCAAGTGTAAACGAAGGCCTGATTACCAGCGGAAATCCGATATCCTGGGCGAACTCTTTCCCTTCCAGGAACGAGTTGGCAGTTTTAGCCGGTGCAACAGGTATATTCATCTGGATCATCCACTGCCTGAACTTTTCGCGATCCTCCGCTTTTTCAATTGCTTTAATATCCACACCAATCAACCTCACATTATATTTCTCCCAAATGCCAAGTTCTTCAGCCTCCTTTGCAAGATTGAGGGCTGTCTGTCCACCCATTGTTGGAAGAACTGCATCAATATTATTTTCTTCCAGAATTTTCTCAATGCTTTCTACTGTCAGAGGCAGGAGATAAACCCTGTCGGCCATCATAGGATCTGTCATGATCGTAGCAGGGTTGCTATTGATCAGGATTACGCTAACACCCTCTTCCCTGAGACTTCTTGCTGCTTGTGATCCCGAATAGTCAAATTCGCAAGCTTGTCCGACAATGATAGGGCCTGATCCAATAATGAGTACCGTTTTGATCGATTTGTCCTGGGGCATATTTATTTGTAATTGACCGGTGAAATGAGAAATCCGGGCATAAAAAAACCGGGATTTTTCCCGGGGGGCAAAGGTAGTAGATCAAGCGGATTTCTCCATAATATATTTGAACGAGACGGTCAGAAGAATCGGTAAAATGGGGTAGGGGACATATTTGTATAAACAACGAAAGCCGGGCGTTAACCCAGCTGGTTGGACCTGTATTTTTAGTCGTGTCTAATTGCTGTGATACGCTGAAATTTCAAATTCATCAAGCAATATTACCCTTTGACGTGCTTCTTTGTTTTTCTGATCGGGTACGACCTTGTTAGATTTTGCTTTCGCAAAACCAGTAACGCTTAGCAGTGTCATCCATAAAATCGCCAATTTGTGCACCAATTTCTTCATAACCTTCCGATTTATTCATTCTACATATTTCTGAGACAATCAGAACATGCCAAATGTTGTACCAGATTTCAAAATAATTGATACTACTAAGTGGGTATTTTATAAAGGGATGTTAAGAAAAAATGAAGCCATAAAAATGGGGTGAAAATATTCCGCTTTTTGAATAGAAATTTCAAACTCGGCCACAAAATATATTATGCCAGCCTTTTAATCGCGAGCGATCAGACTGTCTTCTCTCCACCCTGCGATTTTTTTCCGAAAAGGTCATTGAACATTGATTCGACGTCGCCGAAATTTTCTTTGAATGCTTTGCTTCCTTTGGTTTTCAATTCTTCGAAATAATCTTTTGCTTTATCGGCAGTTGACTCTGCTTCGTCTTTGAATGATTTTGCTTTTGCTTTGAGATCCGCGATCAGTTTTTCTTTTTCTTCGTCCGTCATTGTATAATACTTATGTGCGGCAAGTGCTGCAGCGGCTCCCAGAAGAAATGTTGCGATGTGTTTTGCTCCTACGCTCATAAAATGAATTTTTTATACCCGTTTCGGCGGGTAGTTTTGTAGTTAAGTCACAAAAACCATACGATGAGGTTGGCAACCCTGCTATTTTTTTCTTTTTCATTTTTTGTTTCCCGATCCCAGACAGTTTATCCCAAAGGCTATTTCCGTTATCCGCTTGACATTGCTCCAAAGCTCAACGCCAATTTTGGCGAAATGAGACCGAATCATTTTCATATGGGGCTTGATCTCAGTACGGAGCGCCGGGAGAATCTTCCGATTTACTCCGCTGCTGATGGTTATATCGCCAGAATAAAAATTGAACCTGGCGGCTTTGGAAATGCGATTTATATCAACCATCCCAATGGATTTACCACATTATATGCACACATGAATGATTTTATGCCTGAGCTACAGGCATTTTTAAAACAAATTCAATACGCGAGGGAAAGCTGGGATACCGATACTACATTTATTTCAACCAGGTTCCCGGTCAAAAAAGGTCAGTTTATCGGATACAGTGGTAACACCGGCGGGTCACAGGGTCCGCATGTTCACTTTGAGATAAGGGAAACAAATAATGAAAAATGTGTAAATCCCCTGTTGTTTGGTTTTAATATTCCGGACAATGTAGCTCCGGATCTTCGTTTACTCGCCGTGTATGACAGAAATCAGAGTATATATGAACAATATCCACAGCAATTCAGTTTAAAAAAGGTTGCAGGCTTTTATCAGCCCTCAGGTGTAATTACAGTTTCCTCCGACAGGTTCTTTATTGCACTCCAGGCCACAGACCGGATGAGCGGAGTTCCCAATGCAAATGGAATTTATAGTATAAAGGTTTTTGAAAACGAAGTCGAAAGGGGTGGTTTTGCAATCGAGAAAGTTGGATATGAGGAAACAAGATATCTGAATGCACATATAGACTATCGGATAAAAACTGCGGGCGGACCTTATCTTCAGCAGACTTTCCCGTTACCTGGCGATAAATTGGGTATATATTATAATGATCAGCACGAAATTTTGTTGACAGATACGCTTGTACATCAATTTCGGTTAGAGGTGAGGGATGCCTATGGAAATCTTTCTGAAGCCATGTTCCGGATCAAAAGAAGTTCGATTCCAAAAAATGTGCTTCCAAAAACCGGGCAGTTAATGAAGGCTAATGAGATGAATATTTTCGAGAATGACCAGGTACAACTTGTAATTCCGGAAAAAGGTTTGTACGATTCTATCTATTTCAGGTATGGGACTTCGCCTTCAACAGCACAGCTGGCTTATTCGGTAACTCAGCAATTGCATCAGCCATCGACACCCAACCAGGAATATTTTACTTTAAGACTAAAGGCCGACAAAAGCATACCCTATCATCTCAGGGATAAATTGATTGTCCTTCGACAATATGGCTCTTCTCAATCTGTGGCAAAAGCATTCTGGGAACTGGGATGGTACAGGTCGAAATTCCGTGACTTTGGTAATTTTCAATTGGTTGCTGATGATCTTCCGCCGTTGATCACCACACCAGGTTTGGTCGAAGGGGCTAATCTTTCTAAAGCGACACGAATAGTCGTGGGTGTTAAGGATAACTACAATATGATCAATAGTTTCAGAGCCGAACTTGATGGCAAATGGTTGATGTTCTCCCAGCGGGGTAATACATTTACTTATAAGTTTGATGAGTATTGCGGGTCCGGATCGCATGAACTTAAAATCAGTGTGCGTGATGAAGCAGGAAATCTTTCTGAAAAAATTATTCATTTTACCAGGTGATTCAGCACCTTTTCAATTACAAAAACATGGTTTCACTAAAGCCCGGAGATAAGGCACCCTTATTTGTTTCAACAGATCACCTGGGAAACGAAATTGATCTGAAAGAGCTCAGAGGTAAAAAAGTTATCCTCTATTTTTATCCCGAAAATGATACC
The DNA here is from genome assembly GCA_029269725.1 of Pollutibacter soli. Lineage (GTDB taxonomy): Bacteria > Bacteroidota > Bacteroidia > Chitinophagales > Chitinophagaceae > Pollutibacter > Pollutibacter soli. The sequence goes on from JARJHS010000004.1 coordinate 184,848, forward strand.
CCTACCTGTACGGAACAGGCTTGCAATCTGCGTGATAATTTTGGTACATTGAAAGATCACAATTTCATTGTCATTGGCGTGAGTCCTGATGATTCAGAAAGCCACAAAAAGTTTCAATCCAAATTCCATCTTCCTTTTCCGATGATTGCAGATACGGATAAGAAAATCATGAAAAAATATGGAGTTTGGGGCGAAAAGCAGATGTTTGGACACAAGTTCATGGGAGTACACAGGAGGACCTTTATAATAGATGAGAAGGGCATCATCAGGAAAATCTTTCTCCGCCCCAAAGTTCGTCAGCATGCAGAAGAAATTCTAAAGCTCGGAATCCAGGCAGTTAAAAATTAGAATACTTCGTTCAGCCCGAAAAATATACCGCTTTTACCGTCAAGTCCTATTCCGTAATCAAAGCAGAGGTTGGATCGGGTCCTTTTATTAATAAGTAAACGAAGTCCTGCTCCGGCGGAAGGTGAAATGCGATCAAAAAGCGAATATTGACCTTCAAGGCTTACAGTTTGCATGTTGATAAACGCTACTCCACTCAGGAGCTTTCGTCTCGTAATGGGAAAACGGTATTCAGATTCCAGGTAGAAATAGTCGTTTCCCCTGAACCGGCCCATAGCATATGCTCTTCCGCTACGATTATAAAGATCAAGGCCTGTTGCCGGGAGAGCCAGGAAAGGCAGGTCCCCGGAAATATTTAAAGCAGTGAGATTCCAGAAAGCAAGGACGTGTTCGGGATTTCTATTCGAAAGACTGATATATTTCCGGATGTCCGTAAAGAACATAGATTGGTTCTTTGCGCTGCCGAGCCAGGTTGTATTAAACCTCACCCATAAATCGATGAACCACCCGGAGTAGGCGCGAAGTGGATGCTCCTGTGTGTGATAAAGTAAAGCCAACATGAACCCACTGGTCGCATATTTCGAAGTATCGAATCCTTTTGTAACACTGTAATTATAGTGGGGGGTTAATTGATTTTCCGGAACATTGAGTTTTTCATCATCAATTTTTCTATAAAGTTCAAAAGCTACACCAGCGCCGCCATAAAAATGACCTGCAATCTGGCGGTACACCCGGTGATTGAATTTCAGTGCGCCGTATTTAACGGGGTAAATATCATCTTCGTTGAGGGGTTTAAATGTTTCCGTGATCAATTGGGCAATTTGCGTATTGCCAAGCCAGTAATATTTGTTTTTACCAAAGAAAATATTCTGCCTCAATTGCAAATTGATATTTTTTTTGGTGGAATAAAATGAATTGAAGAAAACGCTGCTGGTTCGATTGTTTGTATCTCGCATGGCATGAAAAACGCCGGTTACATTAACTCCTACCGTGAATCCGAAAGTCGGATTAAAGCCCACTGCGGGAAGAATAGCAAAACGGGGCGGGTTCTTCTTTTCAGGTTTTCCGAAAATGTGCCGCAGAATCGTTAAAACATCAACTGTATCTTTTGAAGGAGTGCTGTCCTGAGCTGTAATCTTAGAAACTGGGTACAGAAATAAAAAAACAGCGATCCACCATTTATGCATAAACAATGATAAACTAATTTTCTAATTAGATATAAAAGCCGGGCCTCCATATAGTTAGAGAAGCAAGCGATGAAATGGTAGGCTTTGAAAAAAGCTGTGGGCGTTTCTCTACAATTTTGGCTAAAAAGGTAAATTTTATGGCTAAATCGGCTCACCTTGAGGAATTTTTTCATTTATGGCATAGTCATTGTGACCTAGAAAAGCCATGGAGGCTCTGCAGGTAAACATAAAAGAAAATTCCTGGCTGGCTAAGCTGGCTGCCTGGAAACTGGGTGTAGACAACGTCGCACTTACTTTGGGTACTACCATACATCTGCATAAGGCCAGTGCCGAAGTGTTGATTAATGATGAGCGCTGGGTTCGCCATGAACTCAAACATGTAGAGCAATTCATCAAATACGGTTATTTCAAGTTCATTTTTTTATATGTTATGGAGAGTCTCCGGAAGGGGTACGAAAATAACAGGTTCGAAGTCGAAGCAAGGGAAGCTGAGCTTGTCCGTTGCTGACGTTGATTTTTGATTTGCAATCTAAGTTCCAATTCCTTTAATAACCTACACCTACCGACCAATACCCGTTTAAACTCCCAATCCTATTTTCAGATATCCAATAGCTATTGATCCCGTAGATCCAATTTCCTAAAAACCAACGCTTACCAAACCACTATCCATTTAAACCCCCTGATCCTACCTTTCTATTCCATAGTAGCCAATACCTGAAATAACCTTTGTTACATCTGATATTTTAAAAAACCAACGCTTACCAAACCACTATCCATTTAAACCCCCTGATCCTACCTTTCTATCCCATAGTAGCCAATACCTGAAATAACCTTGTTACATCTGATATTCTAAAAAACCGAAGGCTTACCAAACCACTATCCATGTAAACCCCCTGATCCTACCTTTCTATGTCATAGTAGCCAATACCGGAAATATCATTGTTACATCTGATATTCTAAAAAACCGAAGGCTTACCAAACCACTATCCATGTAAACCCCCTGATCCTCTTTTCCTTTTTGGTAATCTCTACTTAGTGTTAACACCTTCCTTTTCTCACGGATTTGTTGGATCTGCTTTTCTGCCCCAATAGAGTCAAATCCATTATTTCAATTTTCCTTCTCTTATTATAACGCCACATCATCTTTTAGAACTGATTCTATTGGTAAAAATTTCACCGTAAAATCAGTTAAACCGGCGTCCACCGACAGCCGGCTGATGATTTCATTATATTATTGCCCATAGTAGCTGAGATAATTTGAATAATTCAAAACGGCAGCCCGGCGAAATTGGACAATTTATTTTCATATTCCTGTACAGATACATTGCTGATAACGATAACGGGTACCTGATAAACCGTAATCAGTTTCCAGGCCTGGAACAAAAAAATTATTAACTAAAACTGTGTTTATGAAATATTTCCTGCAGTTTTTAAGAAATACGTTTACTGGTGGAATTCTGTTTTTACTACCCTTGATTTTAATCATTGTGCTTCTCAAAAAAGCTGTTGATTTTCTTGGAAAAATAGCAGATCCATTCGATGACCGATTGCCCGCAAATATTATTTTTGGTTTATCGGGCAGGACATTGCTGGGAGTAATCATTTTAATTATTTTTTGTTTTATTGCCGGGCTGATTTTCCGGGCGGCTTTTTTTCAACGAATTGTCTCGCAGCTTGAAGAAAAGGTACTGGTATATCTTCCAGGCTATTCCTTATTGAAATCTGTTGCGGCGGATATATTGCATGCCGATGCAAAAAGATCGATGAAACCGGTGTTTGTGAAAGAGGAAGATTCATTTACTATCGCCTTCCTTGTAGATGAGGATGCCCAGGGATGGTCAACAATTTTTGTACCTGAGGCCCCACGGTTTGACTCCGGTGAAGTAAGAATTGTCAAAACTGAAACCATCGTCAAACCAGATGTTCCGAGTAGTGATTTAACGAAAAGTCTCAGGGCATACGGATATGGGTCTTCCAAATGGCTGAAATCCTGAGACTGCCTAATGTGCTGCTCATGAAAAATAAACTATGATCCTATCCGGAAAGGAGCTGCAATGAATAAACTTCTTTTCATTCTTATTTTATGCCTGGTCCAGACCTTTTCTACAGACGCCCAGGAGCGGGACAGCATCACCTTCCGAACTCAGAAGGACGTTATCGATATTCTCAGGAATATCTTCAACCTGGATAAAAAGAAATTTGATTCCACCCGCTTGAATAGAAAGGTCCAGTTTTCATTTGTTCCTTCTGCTGCCACTGCGCCTGGAGGTGGCCGGGCGATAGTAACTGCATTCAATGCTGCATTTTTCCTGGGAGACCAGAGTACCACTTCACTTTCTGCAGTCACATTTACACCCTGGTTCACTTTTGATGGGAAGTTTGTGCTTCCATTCCGAAACATGATCTGGTTACCGAATGATTTTTTATTCTGGAGAGGAGACACACGCTTTATGGTGTATCCACAATACACCTGGGGTTTAGGGGGAAGAAACGACAAAGAAAATAAGGCATTATTGAATTATAATTACCTGCGGTTTAATCACAGCCTTCTTAAGAAAGTAGGACGCTTCTTTTTCCTGGGTGCTGGCTATAATGTCGACTATCATTTTAATGTCAGACTGGACGGAGACTCAACCGATATTACTGACATCCCTATTTTCGATTATGAACTCAAAAAGCAATCGGTTTCGACAGGTCCGCAATTCAACATAATGATTGATACAAGAAAAAACTCCATCAATCCGTCGGATGGGTTTTATTTCCAGGCTGATTATCGTTTTAATATTAAATCACTAGGAAGTACTACAGATTGGCAATCAATTTATATTGATGTAAGAAAATATATTCCTTTCGAAAAAAAACGACAAAATCTGCTTGCACTCTGGGCTTATTACTGGTCGGTAGTAAGTGGTAATGCTCCATACCTCGATCTTCCCAGTATTGGTTGGGATCCATCCAATAAATCCGGCCGCGGGTTTCAGCAAAACAGGTATAAGAGCAGGCATCTGGTCAATGGGGAAATTGAGTACAGAAGGGATATTACTAAAAACGGTTTATGGGGATTTGTGTTGTTCGCGAATCTTAACGCTGTTTCTGAATATTATGGTGGTCATTTCACCTATTGGCATCCTGCCGGGGGCGCGGGAGTTCGCATAAAATTCAATAAAATCTCCCGATCCAATATTGCAGTGGATTTTGGAATGAGCAAAGATTACATGGGAGTATACTTAAGTCTTGGTGAATTTTTCTAAATTATTATTACTGGAATTTATTCGGCAAATAGAATTTCCGATATTCCTGAATTTGCATATGTTACCTGATCTTCGATGAGACTTAAAAGATTAACCCGGATATTATGCCCAGGAATTGGCATTGTTGTCTTTTTCCTGATATTGTCCATTTACGGCACAGCACAAACGAATTCATATTCTCAGTTCTGGAATGAATTTGCTTTTACACGGGCCTTTAAAGGCAAATGGGTAGGCGAACTGGATCTTGGACAAACATGGAGTAGTACACCTGAAAATAGCAATCCATTTTATGTGAATTCCCAGCTCTATGTGCGCTCCTGGATCCACTTTTACGCCACGTCAAGATGGAAATTTTCTGCATTTTTCAGCTATTATTATAATCGTGCGGTTCCGGAATTAAGCCAGAAGCGCTTACCTGAATTAAGGATGGCTTACCAGGCAACATATTACTTTCATAAAGTTGGATATACCCTCCTTGGCAGGTTAAGAATTGAAGACAGAAAGCTCCGTACCGAAGAAAATATCTGGGAGGCTTTATATCGTTTCAGGACACAGATAAAATTTGTAAAACCTATCAACGGCAAGGCAATCAGAAAAGGTGTCGTCTATGCCATCGCATCAGATGAGCTTTATTTCAAAACCGGCGCATTTATTTCGGGAACTCAGTTTTTCGACCGCAACCGCTTGACGGCGGGTGCCGGATATGCATTTAATGATGATATCCAGCTGGAAGTTACTTACGTTAATGAATACCTGCCCCGCGATGGCACCGATGAAATGTATCACGCCTTCCAGGTAAATGTTTCAATTAATAATTTTTTCCCCAACATAAAAAAGAAATTGTTTAACAGAAATGAACCTTTGGATCACGAGTAGTCTTTGAGAAATCGGGGGAACAAAGAAAAAATAATTGATAGTCGCTTGTTAGAAAGTCCAGTAAACCCGTTTGAGTAAAACTGCATTCAAAATTTATTCTTTGTGTTCTTAAAGCAATCAAGTTGCTCGCGGAGTGCTTCTTTATGCAAACGAAATATGTAATTATTAAATCCCTCTCCCAGGTCCAGTTTAACTTCTTTTACTTCGTGAGTTCTGAAGTCCGGAAGATTCTTCGCATCGAACATGTATACAGCAGCAAATGAAGAATCCTTATCATAATAATATGTATCAAATAACTTCAGCGTATACGCGGTGTTGTTAGTTAAGGTTATGACAAGGTCAGATTTGATTTTTATATTTTTTGATTTTTCTGGAAATGGAAGGGGTTTCAAACTAAGAAAATAGTGTTCTTTATCGGTTACAAGATTTCCGGATAGCTGAAAATCCTTTGTTTTATAGAATAGTAAAGTTTCCGCATGATAATACATGGTTCCATCCGGCAGTACTTTTTCCACTACATTACATTGCGCAGTGGCCGGATTTCCTCCAAGCAACGCACAAATCAAAAAGAGTAACCTGCCCATACTTTTATTTACATTTTCCATGTTGAATTTTTTGCTTAGCTAACTCAAAATCCATTCTGCAGTTCCAAACTGGATAATTTCTTCCCGTTCGCCAACGAGCACGAGGTTTCCTGCATTGTCCACCCGGTCAAATATTCCTTTAATGACCAGTCCATCTTTTCTGAATTTTATTTGTTGACCCCTTTTAAAAAGTATCTGGTTGTATTCGGCGTTCAATTCATCAGTATTTCCCATGTTCAATTGATTCACCCGGTTTGATAGTTCACTACATAGGGAATGGGCCAATTCAACAGTATTAAAAATTTTTCCTGTGATCTGGAGAAGAGAAACAGGGTTTCGCAATTCCGGATCAAAAGAAGCCTGGTTAATGTTAATACCGATACCGATCACAGCCATATCCCAAAGGCTGTTTCTAATGATATTTTCAATCAAAATACCCCCTGCCTTTCTGTCACGCCAATAAATATCATTAGGCCATTTGATGGCCGTTTCGTCACCAGCAAAAATTTTGAAGAAATCATAACAAGCCAGAGCGGTAGCACAACTCAGAAGGAATTGTTTACCCGGATCAGAGAATGGAGCATTGATTACCGCACTCATCATCAGATTCTTGCCGGGCTCTGAAGTCCATTTCCGATTGCGTTGACCTTTTCCGGAGGTCTGCTCATGGGCAAAATAGACCGTTCCTGGTGTTGCCAATCGGGCATGGGCCTGTTGCATGGCATAAATGTTGGTACTGTCGACCCTGGGTAGTTCAATAAAAGGTTTGCCAATGATGTTCATGCCGCCGTACGGGAATAAATTCTTATTTTTGAGCAATTTATTAAGAATAATTCCTGAATTAAAGCAAAATGACGATTCAGGCGTCTATTAAGAGATTACTACACCCGATAAATAAAAACTTTACTACGACTTTCAATATCGAAAATTTAAACAGAAACCATTTGACATCATTACCAGCATTGGCTACCCGGGCAAAAAGCGGTAGCCGCCTTACCCGGAGTAGCAAAATTCTGAAAGTCATTACCAAAGCCATTCTCGATAAAAAAGGTGAACATGTCGTGTCCCTTGATCTTCGAAAAATCCCCGAAGCGGTAGCAGATTTTTTTATTATCTGCGAGGCGAGTTCTACAACACAGGTAAAGGCAATTGCGGATAATGTGGAAGTGGAGGTAAAGAATGAATGCGGCGAGACGGCATTTCATCATGAAGGTCATAATGCGCTGCAGTGGGTACTCGTAGATTATGTTAATGTTGTAGTACACGTTTTTCAATCTGAGACAAGGAAATTTTATCAGCTGGAGGAAATGTGGAGTGATGCTGCAATTGAAGATCTGGAGGAGAAACCAGCCCCTATTAAAAAAAGAGTTCACTGAACAAACACACAGAATTAATCATTACATTGTAAATCAAGCGTGAATCAGAATGTCACAGGAAGAATATAAAAAGAATCCATCCAGGTTCCCGGGAATGAACCGGAACCAGGGAAACGGCGATGAAAAAAATCAAAAGAAAGGGCCAAGATTTAGTATCTATTGGATTTATGCATTAGTTGCCATTTTTCTGATCGGTTACCAGGTTTTGCGTGGCGTTACACCTGATGCCACAAATATTACAGAGCTGAAGTTCAGGCAGGATATGCTGTCCCAGAACGATGTTGTCAAAATTGAACCTGTAAAAAATAAGGATCTCGTTAGGGTATACATTAACAAGCAAGCCCTGGAAAAGCCGGTGTATCGTGACCTGTTGGGCGACAAATGGAATTATGTATATAATTCAAAAGGTCCGCACTTCCAGTTCAGGTATTCTAAAGTAGACGAGTATCAGCAGATTCTTAATAAATACTTCCAGGATAATCCAAATATTACTCCGGTTGCTGTTGATCCGATTACTGATCCGGAATTTTTCTCGCCAATCATCAATTTCCTTTTCCCGCTATTGATGTTCGCATTGCTGTTTGTTTTAATGATGCGTAAGGTGGGCGGCCCGGGTGGCGGCGGCGGTCCTGGGGGAATTTTCAATATTGGTAAATCCAAAGCTCAGCTTTTTGATAAAGGCACAAAAGTCAATATCACTTTCGCCGATGTTGCCGGACTCGATGAAGCCAAACAGGAAGTGATGGAAATCGTGGATTTCCTGAAAAATCCGAAGAAATATACTGCTCTTGGAGGTAAGATTCCAAAAGGAGCATTGCTTGTGGGTCCTCCGGGCACCGGTAAAACTCTCCTTGCTAAAGCAATGGCAGGTGAAGCACAGGTACCTTTTTTCTCTATGTCTGGCTCCGATTTCGTGGAATTGTTCGTAGGTGTGGGTGCGAGCCGCGTTCGCGACTTGTTCAAACAAGCACGCGAAAAAGCACCTTGTATTATTTTCATCGATGAAATTGATGCTATCGGCCGTGCCCGTGGTAAGAACATGATGGTGAGTAATGATGAAAGAGAGAACACATTGAACCAGCTTCTCGTTGAGATGGATGGTTTTGGTGGTGATAGCGGAATTATCATTCTTGCTGCTACCAACCGGCCAGATGTTCTAGACAGCGCGCTTCTTCGTCCGGGTCGTTTCGATCGCCAGATCAGTATCGACAAACCGGATCTCAAAGGAAGAGAAGCTATATTCTATGTACATCTGAAAGCCATCAAGACTTCCGATAAACTGAATATCCATAAGCTTGCGGAACAGACTCCGGGTTTTGCTGGAGCTGACATTGCGAATGTGTGCAACGAAGCAGCACTGATCGCGGCCCGTAAGGAAAAGAACATGGTGGAGATGGATGATTTCCAGGATGCGATTGATCGTGTGATCGGAGGTTTGGAAAAAAAGAACAAGATCATTTCACCTGAAGAGAAAAAAATCATTGCATATCACGAAGCCGGTCACGCAGTATGCGGATGGTATCTTGAGCATGCTTATCCGTTATTGAAGGTAACTATTGTTCCACGTGGTGTTGCTGCTCTTGGATATGCTCAGTATACTCCCAAAGAACAATACCTGTACGATACAGAGCAGTTGATGGACCAGATGTGTATGACGCTTGGTGGTCGTGCAAGTGAAGACATTTTCTTCGGAAAGATTTCTACCGGCGCACAGAATGATTTGCAGCAGGTAACGAAACTTTCTTATGCAATGGTTACTGTTTATGGTATGAACAGTAAAGTGGGTAATGTGAGTTTTTATGATCCTCAGCAGGAAACCATGTTTACCAAACCATACAGTGAAGAAACAGGTAAGCTCATCGATAATGAAGTAAGAAAACTGGTAGATGAAGCATTCAACAAAACCAGGGAATTGCTTCTTTCGAAAAAAGATAAGGTAGAGAAGATTGCGCTTGCTTTACTCGATCGCGAAGTATTGCACCAACAGGATGTTGAAGATCTGATTGGCAAACGTCCTTTCGGTGAAAAGAAAATTTTTGCTGATGATGATCTGAATCTTGCACCGGGTGGCAATGGAGAAGTAAATACACCTTCCGAATTGAGTGGTCCGAACCCTGCAGTTCCAAATAACAGCTAGTGGATTCGCAGAAATCTAGAGAGAATATTTTAAAGAAAATACGCAAGGCACTGCAACAGTCGGTGCCTTTGCCTTTTCCGGAAGCAGACGGAGAGTTACATGCTTTTCCTGCACCAAAAGATGATCTGGCGGTGATCTTTGGAGAACAGTTTACCAAACTCACAGGAAGATTCATCTACTGCCCCGATGAAGCAGAAGGTATGAGATCTATAGTTGAACTGATCAGACAAAGAGAATGGAAAGAGGTGTATTCAGTTGAAGAAAATTTAAAATCGATATTTGAAAAAAATGGATTCAATTCATTTTCTGAAAAATCGATCGCTGAGTCTGATGCGTCAATAACAACCTGTGAAACACTGGTCGCCAGAACCGGATCAATGGTGTTAAGCGCTGCACTTACTGAAGGAAGAACAGCCAGTGTTTACTCACCTGTACATATTTGCATCGCATATACTTCTCAACTGGTCTTTGATATAAAAGATGCCATCCGGTTCTTGCAAAAAAAATATGGTAATGATTTGCCATCATTGATCAGTTTTGCAACAGGTCCGAGCCGCACAGCTGATATTGAAAAAACACTTGTTGTCGGCGTTCATGGTCCGAAAGAAGTGTTTTGTATATTGATTGAAGATCTTCAATAAACACAACTTCATGATCAACGATGAAGTAAAAGAATATATTGAATCAAGCGTATTGTGTTGGCTGGCTACATGTGACAGCAAGGGAATTCCCAATGTCTCTCCAAAAGAAATGTTTACTTACTTAGATGAAAATAAACTGATCATCGCGCACATCGCATCTCCAAACACCGTTCGGAATATCAGAGAGAATCCGAAAGTTTGTGTGAGCTTCGTTGATGTGTTTGTGCAGAAGGGATTCAAGTTAATGGGTGTTGCAAGGTTGGTTAAGAAAAACAATGACGAGTTTATTGCGATGTTGAAAAAACTAACCGATATCTATTCTGAAAAATTTCCGGTGAAAGCAATAATTGAAATCACCGTAAACAAAGCAGACAGGATTGTGGCACCAAGCTACTTTCTTTTTCCGGATACAACATCAGAAGAAAATCAGATTGAAGCCGCCTATAAAACATACGGCATCAAAGCAATTTGAGTTTCATATAGTCGTTTGATTCTCTATAGATTAGAACAGTAACTACTGAGTATATTTGTCTATGCATATTCCGCCAGGGAAAAAAGTTTATTTCCTTTCTGATTTTCACCTTGGTCTTCCCGATCATGGGACCAGTCTTGCGCGGGAAAAAAAGATAGTTCGCTTCCTCAATATGGCCAGTGCTGATGCTGCGATGATCTTTATCGTTGGTGATCTATTTGATTTCTGGTACGAGTACAGAAAAGTTGTACCCAAGGGATTTGTACGCATACTTGGGAAAATGGCAGAAATTTCAGATGCTGGAATTCCAATTCATTTTTTTGTAGGCAATCATGATATGTGGATGAATGGATATTTTGAACAGGAAATGAATATTCCTGTCTTCCATGAACCACAATCTTATGAATTCAATTCGAAAAAGTTTCTCGTAGGTCATGGCGATGGACTAGGTCCGGGTGATCATGGATATAAATTTTTGAAAAAGATTTTCAGAAATCCGGTTTGTCAGACTTTATTCGGAATACTCCCACCGGTGATCGGAATGAGTATTGCGAGAAGTTCCAGTGTGAAAAGTCGTGCAGCGACAGGTGTTAAAGATGATCGCTTTCTTGGTGAGGAAAATGAATGGTTAATTCAGTACTCGAAAGAAGTTTTGAAAACTGATTTCTATGATTATTTCATTTTTGGGCACAGGCATCTGCCGATTGATTTTCAGGTGACTGAAAAGAGTCGATATGTCAATCTTGGTGATTGGATTCAATACGACAGTTACGCAGTTTTCGATGGACAATTGTTGGAGCTAAAATATTATAAAGAGTGAAAATCATTTTCATATTTGCGGGATGCTTTCTATTTACAGTTGCCAATGCGCAACAGGATTCTTCTTTTCGTGTATCCCGTAAAGTTGTTGGCGATTTCGTTTCATTTACTGCCGATAATCTTGGAAATCTTTATTTGATTTCTGTACAGAATCAACTAAAAAAACTGAACCCTAAAGGCGACTCCATGGGGGTTTTTAATGATGTAAAGAAATACGGAAAATTGTATTCGATTGATGCCACCAACCCGCTGAAAACCGTTTTGTTTTATCGTGACTTCAGAACGATCCTGGCGCTTGACAGGCTGATGAGTGTGGTGAATATCATTGACTTGAGAAAGAGGGGCATTTTCCAGGTAAGAGCAGTTGCCCTTGCTTACGATAATAATTTCTGGGTTTTCGATGAACAGGAAAGTAAGCTAAAAAGACTTGATGAAGAAGGTAAACTGATCAGTGAGACCGCAGATCTCCGGCTTGTATTCGGAGAAGCCATCATACCCGTACGGATGTTCGATCAGAACCGTTTTGTGTGGCTTTATGATCCTGCAAAAGGAATGTTCATTTTTGACTACTACGGCGCGTTAAAAAATAAACTTCCCTTACTTAACTGGACCGATGTACAGGTGGTCGGCAGCACTATTTTCGGGATGAAAGATGGTAAGTTACTGGTATATGAAACGGGCACTTTGCAGCTGAAGGAAACCGATCTGCCTCCCTTCATTTCATCAGCGGATACGATCCAGATTTCTCCCCTGGGTATATATGTACTATCACCCGGAGAATTGCGTTTGTACATTCAGAAATAAGGTTCAAAAACGTAAGAAGGCCGTATAGAAATGAAGGAATTTTTTGACCAGGTATTTTTCAGCAATACAGTCGGGCAGTATTTCATTGTCGGGGGAATCATACTCCTGGCATATCTTTTCAAAAAATATGTCGGGCGATATGTGTCAGGGATTTTCCTTTTCTTGGTGCGTCGCTTCGGTCGTAAAATCGATCAGAAAGAATTTACAGATCTGGTTCTTCGTCCGATTGAGATTTTTCTTTTTATACTGATCTCGTTTCTGGCCCTCTCCAGCTTGAATTTTCCGGAAGTCCTTTACTTCAAATTTCTGAAGACAAACAGCAGATCGATTGTTGAGAGTATTGGTATCGTGATACTCATTATAGCATTTTTCAGAATGTTACTTAGAGTGGTTGATTACCTGGCGCACGTGATAGAGAAGAAAGCTGATCTGTCTCCGGGCATCAGCGATAATCAACTGGTACTATTCTTCAAAGACCTGTTGAAGGCCTTGCTGGTCATATTGTCATTTCTTTTTATGCTCCGCTTTGCATTCGATCAGAACATCACGAAGATTCTTGCAGGATTAAGTATAGTAGGTGTGGCCGTTGCACTTGCAGCACGTGAAAGTCTTGAGAACCTGATTGCTTCTTTTATCATCTTTTTCGATAAACCATTTTCTACCGGAGATACTTTGAAAGTAAATAATATCACAGGCACGGTCGAGCGTATTGGTCTTCGGTCTACGCGAATCAGAACTACCGATAAAACTTTTGTAACTGTACCTAATAAACAGATGGTGGATAGTGTCGTGGATAATCAGAGTCAACGTACACAACGACGAGTTGAGCTAAAACTGGAAATCGCATTGAACACACCACCAGATCAGTTGCAGATGGCGCTTATCGGTATTGATAAAATTTTGGATCAACCATTGATTATTCAAAAGAATGTTTTTCTCGGAGATATTTTACCTGAAGCTTTTCTTGTAACCTGCGAATATTTCACCATGGCCATTGCGCAAGCTGAATTCAATGCGCTGAAACAAAAAGTGAATCTTGAAATTATTCGTCTTCTTCATCAGCACGAAATTGAAATCGCTGGCGCTGGTAAGGAGATTAAAATTGTGAAAGCCTGATAGACAGACGGGAGGCAGGAGTAAGAAGGCAGGAGAAACAGCCTGACCCAGATTGTGATGGAGTCGGTTTTAAATGCTATCAGTTGTTGGGAATGTAGTTTCCGGAACTGTTATTTTTTGTCAGGTAAAACTTCAATCAGTGATTCAGGTACTTTTGTTTTGGCTTCTGACTAAAGGCTTAAAGTTTTTTACTACAGACTCCCGACTGCTCAAAGTGCTGCTTTCATCTCCATCAGAAACGCCTTTATTGCTTTCAGTTTAGTAATAGCTTCAAAGTATTCATTTGCTTTTTTTCCTTTTTTCAGAAAATCGCGGGCGCCATCGATGGTGTATTTTCTTTCACGGAGGAGATGGTGTATGAGCTGGAGATTTTTAATATCATCGGGTCTGAAGAAACGATCGCCTTTTTTATTTTTTCTCGGTTTCAATATATCGAACTCAGATTCCCAATAACGAAGCAGTGATGCATTCACTGAAAACATAATGGCTACCTCACCGATACTATAGTATTGCTTGCTATATAAAACGCTGTCTTCCGGCACATCAATTCTTCCCGCTTCGAGACTCATTTCTCTCTGCGATTTACGACCTCGCTGCGCTTTTTTAATCGCAACATTTTTAGATTCTGAAGATTCACCAGCTATTTCGTCCGTTGAATCGGAAACCGGATCTATTGCTTGAAGATTTTCTGCAACCGGAATTTCATCTTTTATTTCTTCAGAAGAATCAGCAACTGACTCGACTACTTCGTTATTTTCCACGACAGCAGGTTCAATCTCTACAATTGTTTCAACGATAGCTGCAGTAATATTTTCTTTTGGAAGTATGGCCTCAGGAGTAGGTTCACTAACTTCAATTTCAATAATTGAAGGCGGTACCAGTTTTCGTTCTTTCAACAGTTTGTTGTAGTCTGTTGGTTTTGTTTTCTCCTCACTCACAACAGAGGAAAAAAGATCCAGTTGTTCAAGCATGGTCACGAATTTAGTACGATACCACAAAGATCAGGCTAGAAAATTATACACAGATAGTTAAAAAGTAGTTGCGAAGCAGGAGAATGGAGGCAGGAGAATTAGTTAAAAAGTAGATAACAGCGAGCCTCAAATTTCAACTCATCATTTGAAATTAAATAATGCTATAATCGAAAAAATATTTTTAGATGCAGTAAATGGAGAATGCTTGTGACTGAAAAACTTGCTTCTGCATCTCCTGCCTGCTCACTCCTGCCTCCTGCCTAATCAAACGATTGATTGCCCGAAGCCGCCAGCTTAAGTATCTGCTGATACTGATCAGGTGAAAGATCATTATAGAAGAAATAAACAGGATCGATTGGACGAGCACCCTTATGAACTTCGTAATGAAGGTGAGGCCCGGTTGATTTTCCGGTGCTGCCTACCCAGCCGATAACTTCACCACGTTTTACGGTCTGACCAGTTCTTACTTTTACCCGCACCATATGTCCGTAAAGAGTTTCGTAACCAAAGCCGTGATTTATTTCAACGTGGTTACCGTAACCATTGCCTTTATTACCTGCAGTTGTAACGCGACCATCGGCAGTAGCATAAATAGGCGTGCCCTGAGGCGCAGAAAAGTCGAGACCAGCATGAAATTTAACTGTCTTATACACCGGGTCAACACGATAACCATAGCCAGAGGCAACACGTTTAAGGTCTTTGTTGTTAACAGGCTGAATAGCGGGAGTAGAAGCAAGCATTTTTTCTTTATCCTTGATCATCCCCAGGATTGACACGTAGGAATTCTCCTGTGCCTGAACGCGGTTATTAATGATCGAAAGTGTTCTGGAAAGTGAATACGCGAGCTCATTCTCATCCATAGATGAAACAAGGTTGATTTCTTCCTGCCTGGCGATTTGTTTCGCCCTTGCGCTATCTGGTATCGGATTGGCTTCAAAAATGGTACGATATACCTCATTATCGCGCACCTCCAGGTTCTTCATCCTGGTTTCAATTTCTTTTACTTTGACGCTCAGGGTAGACAGATCCTGCTGGCTGCGTTCATACTGCATACGCAGCATTTTTTCTTTCGGGGAGTCAAGAAATCTGAATGCAAAAGCGACGATTATCAGACCCGTTACTATAGTTGCAGCAATAAAACCCAGAATACGTAATAGCTTGACCCGGAGCGGGACAACCAGTTTTTCATACCTGAGAGTATTCGTATTATAGTAATACTTTACTTTTTTCATTCGCTCCATAGCAGGAAGAAACGGATGGGTAGAACGCTGTTATCAAATAATGTACTTTTGTGCGCCCTACTGAATAAGGAGGACAAATATAACCGATTGCTGCAAAAATTGACCCAATTTAAAAGATTAATGGTAATGACATCCGCTGAGATCAGACAGAAGTTTCTTGATTTTTTTGCTTCCAAAGGTCATCATATCGTGCCTTCGGCACCAATTGTTGTGAAAAATGATCCTACGTTGTTATTCACCAACGCGGGTATGAATCAATTCAAAGATTATTTTTTAGGAAATAAACCAGCACCTTTTAAACGCATTGCAGATACACAGAAATGCCTGAGGGTAAGCGGAAAACATAACGATCTCGAAGAGGTTGGAGTAGATACTTATCACCACACCATGTTCGAAATGCTGGGCAACTGGAGTTTTGGTGATTATTTCAAAGAAGAAGCGATTGACTGGAGCTGGGAACTGCTGACTGATGGATATAAAATTCCGAAAGACCGGTTATACGCCACCGTTTTTGAAGGTGACCCGGCTGAAAAATTACCAGCTTCCGTGATAGCGCTTAAAAAATGGAAGGAATATCTGCCCGATGAGCAGATCGTTTTCGGTTCAAAAAAGGATAATTTCTGGGAGATGGGTGAAACCGGGCCATGCGGGCCTTGCTCTGAAATACACGTGGATTGCAGGACTGATGAAGAAAGGGCTTTGCTTCCCGGTCATCTTCTCGTTAATAAAGACCATCCGCAGGTAATCGAGATATGGAATAATGTGTTCATCCAGTTCAACCGGTTAAAGGATGGTAGTCTTGTTCCATTGGCGTCTACAAATGTAGACACCGGAATGGGTTTTGAACGTCTCGTTCGCGTACTCCAGGGAAAACAATCCAATTACGATACCGATATTTTCACCGGAACTATTGAAGCAACTGAAAAAATTACCAGGAAAAAATATCATAATACCGATGCGAAAGAAGATGTTGCGTTCCGCGTGATTGCAGATCATATCAGGGCTATCGCTTTTACTATCGCGGACGGGCAGTTGCCGTCGAATACAGGTGCAGGATATGTTATAAGACGAATATTACGCAGAGCTGTAAGGTATTATTATAGTTACCTTAACTATTCAGATCCGCTGATCTATCAACTGTTGCCAGTTATTGCGGAACAGTTCAGAACTGTATTTCCTGAGCTCATTCAGCAACTGGACTTTATCAGCAAAGTCGTGAAGGAAGAGGAGGACGCGTTTTTAAGGACATTAGGAAAAGGCCTTAAAAAAATCGATGAGCTTTTCGAAACGACCCCCGCCGGAGGAACGCTAAAAGGATCTTCAGTTTTTGAGCTGTACGATACCTATGGATTTCCATTAGACCTTACGCGACTGATCGCGCAGGAGAGAGGCTTTACGGTTGACGAGGCTGGCTTTAATACAGAAATGCAGGCGCAGAAAGATCGTAGTCGTGCCGCAACGCAACTGGATACTGAAGATTGGATCTGGCTTGCAAAAGATCAATCACTACCCTGTAGTTTTATTGGTTACGATCTCCTTGAAACTGATGCATCATTACTCAGGTACAGAAAAGTTAAAGCAAAGGGTAAAACTTCCTGGCAGCTCGTGCTCGACAGAACACCTTTTTATGCTGAAAGCGGCGGGCAGGTAGGAGACACAGGTTGGATCAGTTTCGGAGATGTAAATGCTGTGGTTACTGATACAAAAAAAGAAAATGACCTCATCATCCATATTATTGAAGAATTACCGGAAAGCGTAACCGAAAATGTTAAAGCCTGGGTGGATGCAGGCAGAAGAAAAAAAATTGCAGTACACCATTCCGCGACCCATCTTCTTCATGCAGCATTGCGAAAAGTATTAGGTACGCATGTAGCTCAGAAAGGTTCCATGGTGGGGCCAGGTTACCTGCGTTTTGATTTCTCGCATTTCGCAAAAATGACTGATGAAGAAATTGCAGATGTCGAAGCGATGGTAAATGCAGAAATAAGAAAGAATATTCCGGTTGTGGTCAGGGTATTACCCAAAGAAGAAGCGCTTGCGCTGGGGGCAATGGCATTATTTGGTGAAAAATATGGTGATATGGTGCGGGTGGTAACGATCGATCCTGATTATTCAGTTGAGCTTTGTGGTGGAACACATGTTGGCGCAACGGGTGAACTGGGTTATTTTAAGATCACTTCCGAAGCAGCGACGGCAGCGGGGGTGCGTCGTATAGAAGCAGTTTCTGGTCTTGCATTTGAATCTTATCTGAAGGAAAAAGAGGATCTGATCAGTGAATTCAGATCTAAATTGAAAAATCCGCCTGATGTACTGAAGGCATTGCAGAATCTCCAGGAGGAAAATGAACGGCTGAAAAAGCATGCCGATCAACTCGAGGCGCGTATGCTTGTTGGTATCAGGAATGAGTTATTGCAGAAAGATGAAATCATCAATGGAGTGACATTTATCGGTGATATCGTAAATGTGTCCAATGCAGAAGCGTTGAGAAAACTTTGCAATGATCTTAAAAATAATCTCCACGATTACGTTGCCGTATTGTGCACCAATATCGGAGGCAAACCTTCGGTAGCCATCGGTATCGCTGATACGGTTGTACAGGCGAGACAACTTGATGCTGGTAAAATGATAAAGGAAATCGTTGCTCCTTTAATAAAAGGCGGCGGCGGCGGTCAGAAGAATCTGGCGACAGCTGGCGGGCAGGATATCAGCAGGTTGCAGGAGGTGATTGCAGAGATACGAGCAACTTTAGAAAAATAATACTCGGTATTTTGATTTTTCGATTCGGGTGTTCAGATTATTATTACATGCTAAATCTTCGAATTCCATCTTTAAAAGGGCGCATTGAAATTCAACAGGAAACCGATGTGCCTTTTTGATAAGCGAAGATGACTTAATACTTGCGCCTGCCATACGGGATTTATTTGATCCATCGCTTTTAATTCGCAAATGATTAATTTATCAACGAAAACATCCATTCGAAGAGCATCTTCCAACTCCATTTCATCGTAAATCACTGGGATAGTCAATTGGCGACGAAAAGAAATATTTCTTTTCTTAAGCTCATAGCAAAAGCACGATTCGTAGACTTTTTCTAATAAGCCTGGTCCCAGCCTTTTATGAACCGTTTATGCGGAGTCTGCAATTTGCTTACATAAAAACTCTTCGTGTTGTGTTGGATTGTACATGATGCAATCTACCCAAGCTGTCATTTCTGAAAATGTGCATTTTCCCAACCAGAAAAGAGATTTTTCTGGCAAAAATTGGGAAAACGCTCATTTGGTTGCCGGGAAGGCTCAAGACTGGATGGTTGCTCAAAGATGAATTCATTCTTTGCGGCTTCGAGTCTTAGCGGACAACGATTAAGTCTGATTGTGTTTATCACTCACTATCACCATTTCTGAAAATGTTTGTTTCCTCATTATAAGGTGAGATTTTCTTTCAAAAACGGAGAAATTCTTATTTGATGCCACGAAGACTCAAAGGCTCTAAGGTTTGCTCGAAGTTGAAACTCACTTTGAACACCCTTCCAGTCTCCGAGCCTTTGTGGCGACGGTTTGAACCTAATGCGCGTTTATCACTCGCTTTAAGCAAAAAATCCTACATCAAACCCGTTTATCAATTTATTCAAATTAACATTTGCGAAACATTTCGTATTTCGAAAGACTTCCCTATATTTGATCTACTAAACATTTCGTACAATTAAATTTTTAACCATGAACTATAAGATGGGAGCCGCCTTTGTCATGTTAATCAGCTCGCTTGCTGTATCTGATTCATTTGCTCAGACAAAGACGAAAAGTAAACAGAAAACAACCGGTACCGAAGTGCCGGCTGCTGACCAGAAAACAACGATCATTATTGACGGAGACAAGATTACTATTAATGGTAAACCCGTAACAGAGTACGACGGTGACAGAATCGTAATCGGAAGAAGAAAAGAGTCGCGTGCAGTGGAACCATATGTTTATGTTACACCGAGAGTTCATGTAGCGCCAAGAGTCGCGATGCCAGCTATGCCCCCCATGCCTCCGGCGAAATGGGATTATGATTATAACTATAGTTGGGACAATGACGTACATGTTTATGGAACCGGCAAAAGCCGTGGTCAATTAGGTGTAACTACTACAGAAGACGCAAAGGGTTTGAAAATTACCAAAGTACTTGATGAAAGCGCTGCGTCCAAATCAGGCTTAAAGGATGGAGATATCATAACTAAAGTGGATGGTGAAAAGATGGATGATGCCGAAGATCTGTATGAGAAAATTTCTGAGAAGAAACCAGGCTCTGAAGTCGAAATCGAATACCTGCGCGATAAAAAGACGATGAAGCAGAAAGTTAAATTGGGTGAAACGAAGGTAGCTACCACTTCCCGTTCCAGCTATTTCAGAACACCTCAGGCATTCTCTTACAATGGAGATGTTGCGATTGCTTCGCCACGTAGAGGTGAAAGTTTCAGGTTCTATAGTGGCACTCCCAAACTGGGAATCCGGATCGAAGACACAGAAGCAGGTGATGGCGTAAGGGTATTATATGTGGAAGAAGGATCAATAGCTGAAAAATCAGGAATCAAAGAAAATGATATAATTACCTCAATTGACAGCGTGGATATAAAGGACACCAATAGGGCGAGAAATGCACTTATGGAAGCTGGAGAAAAAAAGAACTTTCCAATGATCGTAAAAAGAGGTGGTTCACCTGTGACACTGGATATTAAAATTCCAAAGACACTGCAAAAAACTGATCTCTAATAACTGATTTTCGTTTTCTCATGGTGTTTTAGTTCGGGATGATCTCATCCTGAACTTTTTACGTTAAACGTGATACGTTAAACGTTCAACGTAGAACTTTAGTAATTTTGCTCTCACTAAATGGGAGAGCAGTATATGTTGGAGCAGACTTCCGGATATGAAGTAGTAATAGGTCTTGAAGTACATGCACAGTTACAGACCAGGAGCAAATTATTCTGTGGCGATGGCACGTCTTATGGTACACCACCTAATACAGCCATCAGTCCGATAACGCTCGGTCATCCGGGAACTCTGCCGAGGATGAACAGCAAAGCAGTAGAACATGCCATCCGGATGGGGCTGGTTTGTCATTGCGACATCTCGCATTACAATTATTTCGCCCGCAAAAACTATTTTTATCCCGACCTTCCCAAAGGTTACCAGGTTTCTCAGCATACCACCCCAATCTGCAACAATGGCTTTGTAAAAATAAAGGCAGCTGGCAAAGAGAAAAAAGTCAGTCTCACAAGAATACACATGGAAGAGGATGCCGGGAAAAGTATGCATGATGAAGGTGGAGATGTGACATTACTGGATTACAACAGGGCCGGTACACCGCTAATTGAAATTGTCACTGAACCCGTGATGAATACAGCGGAAGAAGCTTCTGCGTTCTTAACCGAGATCAGAAAACTGGTACGATGGATCGGTGCCTGCGACGGAAATATGGAAGAAGGAAGCCTGAGATGCGATGCAAATATTTCTGTTCGAAAAAAAGGTGAGGCAAAACTCGGAACAAAGGTTGAAGTTAAAAACCTGAACTCTATAAGAAATCTCAGGAAAGCGATCGAGTTTGAATCTGCAAGATTGATTGATATACTGAAGAATGATGGTAAAGTTGACCAGGAAACAAGGAGTTTTAATGCTGATGACGATACCACATTCAGTATAAGAACAAAAGAAGATGCCGATGACTATCGGTATTTTCCGGAACCGGATTTAAGTCCATTCAGCTTCACTCAAGAATATATAAACGAATTACGTGCAGGGCTACCTGCTTTACCTGAAGAGTTATTTCAGAAATATACAGCTGAGTATGGATTACCCGAGTATGATGCAGGTATTCTAAGTGATGATAAAACGTTGAGTGACTATTTTGAAAAAGCGGTGCGCGGTACTAAATATTATAAAGGTGTTGCCAACCTGCTGTTGGGTCCTGTAAAATCCTGGCTGAATGATTCAACAAAGGACTGGTCGGAATTACAGGTTGATCCCGCAGTGTGGCCAAAGCTGGTGGAACTTATTGATTCGGGCAAACTAAGCTTTTCGCTTGCTGCTCAGAAACTGGTTCCACAATTGATTGAACAAAATCATGCTGACCCTGTTCAGCTGGCCAAAGCAATGAATCTTTTTCAGGATGCAAATGCATCAGATATACAGAACTGGGTGGAAGAAGTATTAAACAGGATGCCGGAAAAAGTATCAGAATTCAAAAAAGGTAAAAAGGGTCTGTTGGGAATGTTCATGGGTGAAGTAAAAAAAATATCCAAAGGCAAGGCGGATCCGAAAATTACCAACGATCTGCTCCTTGAAAAACTGAATCAACCATAAAAATTATTTATGAACAGGAACGTGTTTCGAGTAATTGTTGAAAGATTTTATCATGCACATTATTTTGCTGTTGCTTTGATGGCGATCTTCATTTTTGTTTCCTGCAAAAATGAGAATAACGAGGGCATGAAACTGGATGGTGAAATAAAAAACAATCCGGTTGCTCAATCCGTATTACTCGAAGTGGTGGAAGCCGATAAGCCCTCACCAAGGACAATTGATACGGCATTAATCGAAAAAGGCGTATCGAAATTCTTTTTGAAAGGGTTATCCGGCACTTCTGAAAATCTTTACCGTTTAAAATTCAGTAATACTGAAGAGTACATTTTACTGGTTGATGATATCAGGGACATGACGGTTTCTGCCGACATGCTGAAGTTGCGCGATTACACAACAAATTCCCCTGCTTCCAATTCCCTTCATAACCTGTTGAATACTTTCAATGCAAAGATTGTAGCAATTGATTCACTTCGTCAGCCAGTTCTCACAATGAAGTCGACATTGAAGGATGGTGATAGTGCACTTATCGCTGGAGAAAAATTATTTAACGATGCTATTAGTGGAATTGAAGATTTCCTTTTGAAGTATGCTGATACTGCAAAGAGTCATACAGTAGCGTTGTATGCGTTAGGACTTGGACGCGGTCAGATACCTGCTGAAAAAATGGAACCTGTGATGACAAATCTTGCACGTCGTTTTGCAGAAGTACCCGAAGTAATAAGCATCACCACAGAATTTTTCAGCTATCTGCAAAAATCAAAACAGGGTGACCTAAGCGGAAAAGCAGCACCGGAAATAAATCTTCCGGATCCGGATGGAAAAATGATCAGCTTAAGTTCACTTCGGGGAAAATATGTGCTCGTTGATTTCTGGGCCAGCTGGTGCAGGCCATGCCGCGATGAAAACCCAAATGTAGTTGCAGCATATCAGCAATTCAAAGACAAAAACTTCACTGTCTTCGGAGTATCTCTGGATCGTGAAAAAGCAAATTGGGTGAAAGCAATCAAGGACGATGGTTTGAACTGGTCACAGGTTAGTGATCTTAAATTCTGGAGCAGCGAAGTAGTACCTGTGTATAATATCGAGGGAATTCCGTTCAATGTGCTGGTTGATCCCGAAGGGAAAATCGTTGCCAGCAACTTACGGGGACCGGCGTTGCAGAGGACCTTGCAGCAAGTGTTGAACTAGGCAGGTGGCAGGAGTAAGCAGGCAGGAGAGAACAGCCGGCTGTTGATGATGAAATACACAAGACATGAGTGCATCAGATTCCGGTATTTATATTTTTTCTAAAACGGCAAACAGGAGATAAAAAAGTTTAACCGGATCTTGTTCTCTGAGAAATTCTTTTTCATTTAATATCTCTGTACTTTTCTCTGTGTGCCGTTACATCGGCTGTTTATTCTGTGCTTTAACTTTTATTGCCTGAAACTGAAGAAGTCATTCTGAGAATCAGATCGGTTACATAACAGAAAGACTGTTGAATTTAATCTACTCACTGCACTCCCGCTGACAACTGATAACCTTTAACTCACTTCCTGTCTGCCGTCTATTGTCTATTAAATTCTTTCACCATTTCCACCATTTGCGGCTCGGCTTTTTTCTTCGATCCGCCTTCCGCTTTGAAAGAAGAATTAAGCAATGCAAGTTGCTTTGTTAAATCAGATGCATTTTTGATTCTGATGCAGTCAGTGTCAGTCAACAAATAATATTCGGGATCGTCAAGAATATGCTGCTCAGCAGTTGCTGATGCATACGGCTTTGTTTCTTTCAATACTTTCTTTTCATAACGTAACAATTGCACTTTACCCGAGTCAAGAACTTTAAACCATTTATTACCGGTCCTTATACAAGTCATGCTAGAATGAAGAAATTTTGCTTTTGCATTCGTCATGACATCAATGACTTCAACCGCTTTGATATTATTGGAGGTTGCTTCCAGTTCTTCGTTTTTGTCGTTGAGATAAACTATAGTGCCGTCCATTAAGTTTACTTTTACGGATAGGTTATTGTATGTTTTCCCATCGGATAAAATAACAGAGGCCTTCATAAATTCATCCCTGAAAAAAGGTGTTCCATCAACAACTTTTGAAAATTTTGCAGAAGAAAAAGGTTCGCCATTTACCGAGTAGTACATGTTCTGTCCGGTAACATTGATCGCCTGGTTAACATCCAGTTTTTGTTGTGCATTAACACTATTCAGATTCAAAATACATGTAAATAGCAGCGCAGCAGAAATTGTTTTCATATTCTTCTTCAATGGAAAATGAATGTACAGATAAATGCTGATTGTCTGTAAGCAAACAGCATTTATCCGTACGCAAATCGGTCTTAATAAAATAAAAAAAGCCGGCGAATATTCGCCGGCCTAATCAAATTCTAAAAACAAAAGAATTAGTAGCCTGGATTCTGGGCCATTTCTTTATTTGTAACCATCTCAGCATTTGAAATTGGCCAGATATAAATTGTATTTGACGGTGGCACAGCACTGATGGTGCTCTTCGCACCGAAAGATGCTCCCGTACGGGTCACATCACTGGTACGGAAACCTTCACCAAGCAATTCGATCCTTCTCTCAAGAAGAATTTTATCGATCAACTCCTGTTTAGAAGCTGCTGTGATGGTAGCGGTAGCATCAGAACGCTGACGAACTGCATTTAATAATGCGAGAGCACGTGCATCAACATCAGCTGCCTGGCGAGCCAGACCTTCAGCAAGATTCAGCATTACTTCAGAATACCTGATTACCGGAACCCAGTCAGGATTCGTACCTGCATTGTTGGGCCATTTTCTCAGGTACAATTTTCCATTGGTAACGATATTGAACTTCCTGCGGTCATCATTAGCTCCCCATTCTGTTGAAGCAACGATTCCCTGCCCTGTTTCATTCAATGTATAATCGCCAATTCCAAACGGATCAGGATTGTAGTAGCTATTTAAGCTATTCTGTGTTCCCGGAACGTCGAGAGGCTGATAAGGAAAGGAGAAAATGGATTCTTTGGAATTGTAGGGTGAAGCAAATACGCTGGCAATAGTAGCATTCAGTCCATTTGCTACACCTGAAGGGGCATTGTACGGTGCTGAATTTGGTACCAGTTTGTTTCCTTCAGTGATCACATCTGCATATCTCCCCATTGATAAGTAAACACGCGTTTTCAGAGCGATCACAGAATTTTTATGTGCTCTGGTTGTGTTTAAGTCTGCACTGCTGTAGTTAGCAGGGATAGCAGTTTCTGCTTCATTCAGATCCTTCAGAATCTGATCATAAATCTCAGCGACAGATGAACGAGCCAGGTTATTACTTCCACTGGAAGTTTCAGCTTTCAATCGAAGTGGAACACCTGGATTATTTCCGTTACCATCTGTATATGGTTTCGCATACAACTGTAACAAGGAGTAATAAGACAAAGCTCTCAAGAATTTACCTTCAGCAATATAGTTTGCTTTTAAAGCGTCGTCAATTGGCGAACCCGCTATACCTTCCATAACCACATTTGCCCTGTTGATCGCTGCATAAGCTGCTGACCAGAAGTTCTGTACTTCATTCGTCGTTGGCGTTACAGTAAAGTTCCAGGTCTGGAAGTTCGTTACACCGTTGTTTGTCTGATTAATAAATTCTTCACCCCTGATGTCCTGGTAATTCTGGTAGCGACCTGCATAAAATGCACCCGTTTTGACGGCAGCATACATTCCATTCACCTGCTGTAAAACACGTGCAGGTGTACTGAATGCAACTGCATCAGATAACTGTGTTTGAGGAATAGGATCCAGTTCGTCCTTCTTACAGGAACTGATCAAAACCGACCCCGCGAATAAACTATATATGATTCGTTTCATGATAATAACTTGTTTTTGGTTTTAGAATCCAACGTTTAACCCAAACAAAATTGTTCTTGCCTGAGGAACCGAGTTACGATCAACACTGGGTGAGCCATTTGCATTTCCATTTGTTGAAGTCTCCGGATCGAAACCAGTGTATTTTGTAATAGTAAATGCATTCTGCACAGCCGCATAAAAACGGATGTTGGACAGACTGATTTTTTCTACAATATTTCTTGGTAAAGTATAACCGAGAGCAATATTTCTTCCCTTGATAAAATCACCTTTTTCGACGTTCTGCGACAGTGGCATTGAAGAACCATTGGAAACGTTATCGTTGTAAACGATACGCGGAATGTTGGTGATGTCTCCAGGTTTCTGCCAGCGCGTAAGCGATTCTTTGGCATTATTCCAGTTACGGTTATCTCTTAAACCTGCTTTAGTTCCATTGTAAACATAGTTGCCACCAGAGAAGAAGAGCATGATGTTAAAATCGATGCCTTTGTAACGAAAAGTGTTATCCCATCCGCCAAAGAATTTTGGAAGGGCAGGACCGATAATTTTTCCGTCTGTAACCTGATTTGGCGAACGAGGAGCTGCAGTTCCATCCAGATAAGTCCAACGATTGGTGGTAAGTGCATGGTTGTATTGTACAGCTGTTCCATCACCATAGTAAAGAATACGTTGTCCGTTGTCCGGATTAACACCACCATCCATAATAGCCAGGAAACTTCCGATAGATTCTCCAACGCGAATAATACTTGGAGTCTCCAAACCTGAAGTCTGAACAAATATGTCTGAGTTTCCTTCTGCCAGGGCCTTTACTTCATTTTTAACAGTTGTGATATTGAAGTTAGAGTTCCATGAGAAATCCTTTGTCCTGATAATATTTGCGTTAACAGAAACCTCGATACCACTATTAACCATGCGGCCGATGTTGGTAAGGATGCTGTTTCCTGGAATACCAACAGAAGGAGCCTGTGGGTTATTAAGAATAAGATTGTTGATGTCATTGTTGTAATAAGCAAAATCAAGATTGATCCTGTTATTAAACAATCCCATTTCAAAACCCAGATCAAGTTTAGTGCTGCTTTCCCATTTCAGGTTTCTGTTACCAGCCTGGCTGTAAAACAGTGTACCCTGTGTGCCATACAATCCACTGTTGAAGAAACTGTAGAATGCATAGTTGTCGATTCCCTGGTTGTTTCCTACAACACCATAACTTCCACGGATCTTGAAGTTGTTGATCACGCGGGCAAGTGAAGAATTCTGCCAGAAACTTTCTTCAGAAATTCCCCAACCAACTGAAGCGCCACCAAAGTTTCCATATTTATTTTCAGGTGAAAATGCAGAATAGCCATCACGACGACCATTTAGTGAAAGGAAGTACCTTTTCTTAAAGTCATAGTTTATACGGCCGAAAAATGAAACGAGATAGTTTTCACCATAGCCATTACCAGCAGGAACAATTGTCAGGTAACCACCCTGGTATTCATCGTAAAACGGATCCGACTGATTTCTACGATCAGCCCCCCAGGATTCAGCAAACGTGTATTGCTGCTCGTTACCTACCAAAACATTAAGATTATGATTGGTTCCGAATGTTTTATCGTATTGGAGTACATTGGACCAGTTCCATCTTTTGTTGGAACTGTAAGTGTTCTGAGTTGCTCCGCCTAAGCTAACACCATCACCATGCAGTGCGTTGCGGTACTCCTTGTTTACAACGTTCAGGTTATCTATTCCAAAAGTCGTTCTGAAATTAAGACCCTGCATGAAACGGATATTTGCGTAAACGTTTGACAGAATCCTGTCATTCTCAGAAGAGAATTTATTCAGGTCTATTATGTAAACCGGATTGTAATAACCGGGCACAGCGGTTTTGTTAGCACCCTGACCTATTGCATTTCCATTAACATTATAACTTCCATCGGCATTATACGGGCTGACGTTTGGTGGCATTACCAATGGCTGACGACCAAGACCTGCAATGCTGAATGCCTGACCTGGTAGTGATCCTGTGTTCGGAGCAGCATTTTTAGAGTTAGAGTAATTCAACGATCCACCAAGTGTGAACCAGCTGTTTACTTTCTGCTCAAGTGTAAGCCTGGTTGTAAACCTTTTAAAGGAGTTCTTTACAATCATACCATCCTGGTCTGTAAAACCACCGGAGATATAATACTGGGTACGATCTGTTGCACCTGAAACATTCACTGAATGATTCTGCGACATCCCGGTCTGATAAATATAATCATACCAGCGTGTATCGATCATTTTTCCATCAGGTCCGTTCATGGTATAAAAACCTCTGCTGGTTCCGTCTGGCGGAGTACCAGCATTGGTAAGACCTTCGTTTTTAAGATCTGTATATTCCTGTGCATTCAATGTTTCGATGAGTTTGAAAGCCGAAGTCCATCCTACCCATCCGTCGTAATTTACACGTGGACGGCCCTGGCGGCCTTTTTTTGTAGTGATAAGCAAAACACCTGCTGCAGCTCTTGAACCGTAGATGGCTGATGCTGCTGCATCTTTCAAAATCTCGATACTTTCCACATCGTTAGGGTTTAAATCACCCAAAACGTTATTGGATGCAGTACCACCGAAATTTCCTGTAAAAGTGGGAACACCATCAATTACAATTAATGGGAAAGAACTCAAGCTGATGGAGTTGATACCACGTACACGGATAACCGGCGGGTTGTTGAGTACTCCGTTCGGCATGGTTGCATTAACACCCGCTGCACGACCAGCTAATGCCTGGTCAAAACTCTGTACGGGAAGGTCACGGATAACAGAACCTTTTACACTGGCAACGTTTCCGGTAAGGTCCTTTTTACGTTGTGTACCATAACCTACAACTACAACTTCCTGCATGTTCCGGTCTTCCTGACCAAGAGTTACATCAAAAGAAGTTCTGTTGTTAATCGCTACTTCAAGTGAAGCGAATCCAATTCCTGTGAATACAAGTGTTTTTGCATCAGCAGGAAGCGATAATGAAAAAGCACCATCAGATGCAGTGGTAGTTCCGGTAGACGATCCTTTTACTGTTACTGACACATTCGGAACAGGACTTCCGTTTGCATCTGTAACCCTACCGGTAACAGTTCTGGTTTGTGCAAAAACCTGTCCCATTAATAGAACAAGCCCCAGCACTAAAAAAAACAGTTTTCTCATGTTTCTGATTTTTTAGTTTAAAAATTCAAGGCGGTAAAAATATGGTAGGACAAGAAATTGTTAAATTTTGATGCACGGAAAATAACGGCCACGACTGGTTTCAGTCATCTATAGATGGATATGTAATCTTGCTTACTTAACAGGCACTAAGGATGCGAATAGTATTTTGAAATTCTTTCGGCAGATTAAAAATATGTGTAGACAAATGCTAAAAAATCACCAGCATTCTTCGAAGAATTAGAAATAAATATTTGATATTATGAAAAAAATGTATAGACAGCCCATTTTAATTTTGTTTTAATCCTTCAGGCGTTGGTGACTGTCAGGAAGAAATGTTTTGCTATTATTTTTTATTCTGATCTGGCCTTACATTTTTCTTGTTGAACGAGATCAGCAAAACCGGAAGTAAAATCAGATTGGTAAGCGTCGCAGATAATAGTGTCAGCGATGTCAACCATCCCAAAGCTTTCGTTCCGCCAAATCCGCTGAAAACAAAAATGATAAAACCAGCAATCAAAACCAGTGAAGTATAAATAATACTGATACCTGTCTGCCTGATGGTATGCATTACCGTTTGTTCGACATCATAATTGTATGTCGGCAATTCCTGTTTGTAATTTACCAGGAAGCGAATCGTAACATCAATTGCAATCCCCAATGCAACACTGAATACAAGTACAGTTGAAGGCTTCAAAGCAATTCCGACCCAACCCATAATTCCGGCTGTCAGAAGCAAAGGAATAATATTAGGAATAAGTGAGCATATCAGAATTCTGAAGGATTTAAAAAGATAAAGCATACAAAGCGAAATCAGCGCAAACGCCCAGATGATGCTGTCTTTTAAACCGCTGATGATAAAACGGCTGCCTTCAAGAAAAGTGATGGTAGTACCAGTAAATTCAACCTTATAGGCTGAGGTATCAAAATATTGTGAAGCGCGCATTTGTAATGTGTCCAACAGGATTGGAAGTTTTTTACTTCCAACATCCGCCATGTTCAGGCTTAACCTGGTTGTCTGCCGGTTAGTATCGATAAAAGAAGAAATCAGTTTCTGAAAAACAGTACCCTGGTTGCTGCTGTCTCTTCTTGCCTTAAGGTAATCACCGACGAATGCTCCGTCAAAAGCGTTGGGCATTAGATAATTCGCAGAGTCTCCATCATAAAACGATTGCTTGGCAAACTTTAGTCCTTCTGCCAGAGACAGTGGGCGTGCAAATTCCGGAAATCCGGCTATGGACTGACTGAAGGAATCAATCTTTGCATAAGTATTCAAAGCACGCATACCGGTAAGTCCGTTTTTGCGTTTGGTATCCACAATGATTTCCAGTGGCATGATCCCTTTGAAATTCGATTCAAAAAATTTAAGATCAGCATAGATTTTATCTGTCTTCGGCAGATCATCAACAATATACCCCTCCGAACGCAGTTTCAGCATACCGGTTACCGAAACCAGCATGATGACTACCGTAAAGGCATACACTATTTTTCTATGATTAAAAACCCAGATCTCGATCCTGGTGAGAACGGTAGTGAGCCATTTATTTTCGAGGTAGTTTAAATGCCTGGATTTTGGTTGCGGTAAATAACTTAATGCTGCCGGTAATAATATCAGGGAAATAAAAAATAAGGCCATGATATTTATACCTGCCACGATACCAAATTCCTTCAGAACTGCACTTTTTGTAAATGAAAATACTGCAAACCCGATCGCGGCACTGATGTTACAAAAGAGTGTTACAATTCCCATTTTGCTTACCATGTCAACAAGTGCAGTTCTCTTATCCGTTTTCTTAATATAGGAAGTATGGTACTTATTCAGGAAGTAGATACAATTCGGAACTCCAATTACCACCACTAACGGAGGTATCAATGCATTCAACAGGGAAATCTTAAAACCGCAGAGATAGATGGTGGCCATGGAGAAAATAACCCCGATGATTACGACTGAAAGGGACAGGATCATCGTACTGAATGACCGGAAGAATATGAGCAGGATGATTGCCGAAAAAACTATCGAGCCAGCCAAAAACCATTTCATTTCCCTGGCAATTCGCGTAGCCATATTGTTTCGGATCAGTGGCAATCCGCTTAATTTGATATCCAGATGATTGGCGGTGCCAAACGCAAGCGCTTTTGTTTCTACACCACCAACAGTCTTTTCCCGCAATTTTGAATTGATCACCCGTGTACTCACACGTACACCCATCAGGTACGTTTTGGTATCAGGGTTATACAAAAGCCCCTTGTAAAAAGGTAAATTGAGAAAAACATCCCGACAGGAGTCCATCTCTGCCTGTGATTGCACTGACTTTGGAAAAATCAGTTTAGGAATCAGTTTTTCAGTGCTGTCATTTTTTATCAGGGCAACCGCTGAACTCAAACTCAAAACTTCTTCAACGCCATCGACGGTTTTCATGTCATCATGTAATGCAGAAAGGGCGTTAAAAAGTTTTGGTGTAAACATGCTGTCGGTCTGAAATCCGACTGCAATGAGATTACCATCCTCACCAAACTTTTGCTTAAAGGAAAGATAAGCCTGGTATTTAGGGTTATCGATAGGTATTGCACGGGTAAATTCGTAACTCATCTCAACCCTGGAGGCATAATACCCCATCACAATTGTTGAAATACCTAATATGATCAATAAAATCAATCTATTTCTGAGGACCCATTCACCGAGGCGATGCCACATATTTTCTGGTTAAGGTGCAAAGGAAAGAAATTTCAGCCGTTCAACGTATAACGTCAAACGTTCAACGTATAACGCGCAATGTTTCAATATTTATACCATCCTTGAAATGGTTATCTTAATTTTGGGTCGCATTTGCCGCACGCCCAAATAGAATCCCGCCTTATAGCACATGTTATTTTCAACAAAAGGATTGGTTACACGCTCTGTTCGTTACGGCGAAAGCAGCTTGGTTGTCACCGTTTTCACAGAGCTTTTCGGTCTGAGAAGCTATATTGTTAATGGCGTAAGGACTTCGAAATTGAAATCGGCATTTAAACCCGCAATGTTTCAACCGGGCGCATTGCTGGAACTCGTAGTATATGAACAGGAGGGTAAAAACCTGCAAAGAATCAAGGAGTGCAAATGGTCAATTTTATACACAGAGATATTTACCAGTCTCGCAAAAAATGCGGTTTCTCTATTTATAATTGAACTTTTGCAGAAATGCCTTAGACAGCCCGAGCCACAACCTGAACTTTTCTATTTTTCAGAAGATGCATTGATTACACTTGACAAATCATCAGTAACTGCCACGGCTAATTTCCCACTGTTTTTCACCCTCCATCTTTCTCACTTTTTTGGCTTCAGGATGGAAGATGAATACTCGGAAAAAAAGAATATTCTTGATCTGAAGGAAGGAAATTTTGTTTCTTCAGCTCCGGACCATCAGTATTGGCTGGCAGCTCCATTCAGCGAATTGATTTCTTATTTTTTGAAAGCGCAACATCCTTCAGATACAGAGAACATTCATCTGAACAGGGATCAGCGGCGAAAATTACTGGAAGCGTGTTTACTTTATTATTCTCTTCATTATCCTGATTTTGGAGTGCTGAAATCTGTACCGGTTTTGCAGTCAGTAATGGAGTGACCAGGCGAATGTGATTACAGTTCAAAGTTCAAAGTTAAAAGTCGAAAGTAAAACAGCCACCCTCAGTGAAAACAGGCACACAAAAATGAAATTATGATCATTAATGACAGACCCGGTTATAGTATACGCTGTGTCGAAAAATCTTTTTTCATCAATACAATTCCTGGAGTATAACCAGCTTTGAATTGGCCAAGTCTATCTTCAACTCCCATGGCATTTGCGCCATTACTGGTGGCCGCTTTAAGAAAAATCGATAAATCGATCTCCGGAAAGTGCTTAGCTAAGGTTGCAATTTCATCGCCTATGCTTAAGCGATAGTTACTCGCGTAGCTGTCAGTACCGATAACAAATGGCAATGAAAAAGAATTCATCAGGGCAATATCCGGCAGTTTGTTTTCGATATATAGATTTGCATTCGGGCAGAGACAGAGCCAGGGAGTAATGTTCTTTTCTTTTCTATATTGAATAAGAAATTCGACGTCCTTTTTACCGGTTGCAGTGTTGTGTACAAGAATAATATTTTGATTTCCATCGAAATCTGGCAGGTAAGATTGAAGCGATGTTTTGTGCGTTATTTCAACAGGCAGCTTGTTGTATCCAAGCATTTTGTATAAATGAAGAAAATCTCCGGTGCCGTATTCGAAGAGATCATTTTCTGCTTCGCATTCCTGGTTGTGTATGCTGATTGTGTTCCCGGTTGTCAACTGGTTCAATCTCAAAAAACCGTTTTTGCTCACACTATAAGGCGCATGTGGAACGATTGAATTTCCTGCGGTTATGGCTGATTGGTAGTCAGCTGATTCAAATTGCCTGAGCAATGCATTTGCATTATTAAAAACTGTATTCAGATTTTCATCCCGAAGGCTGATGACTTCAATAAAATTTCTCCAGATAATCCTACTGGATTTTTCTTTGATTGCAAGTGTGTCTGCAGTATTGCAGATGTCGCCCGCGGCCATTATGCCTTGCGCCCACATTTCTTTGTCCGCTTCGCGTATGGCTTCCTGGACGATGTCTTTAGAAAAACTTCCACGTTTTGATACTACCTGCATCAGGAATTGCACAAGCCCCGTATTTGGAGAAATCACATTTTTCATGTGACTCAATTCCAGGTGAACATGTGCATTGACAAGACCCGGGAGAATTATTCCATCAAGAAATTCAATATCGTCGCCAGCTTTTTCAATGGACGTAAGGGCTTCGATTTTTCCATTATTATCAGTAATCAGCACCTGGTTTTCCCTTAACCATTGAAACCCATCAAAAATCCGGTTAGCACTGAACTTCCTGTACATTCTTTGAGTTTGCTTAACTTTGCCAGCCGAAAATACATCACTGCCATTGTAAGCAGTTGTTTTTTATTAAAGATATATGCTCGATAAATTAGAAGCGATAAAAGCAAAGTTTGACGACCTGGGAGTTGCCCTTACCAATCCGGAAATCGTTAATGATAATAAACGATTCACCCAGACCAGTAAGGAGTATCGTAGCCTTGAAAAAATAGTTCAGGCTTACCAGGATTATAAACGTTTGTTGAGTGATGTTGACTTTAACCGTGAGGCGCTGATGGGTGATGATGAAGAACTCAGGGAACTTGCCAAATCGGAAACAGCGGAACTCCAGGAGCGAAAGGATGAGCTGGAAAAGCAGATCAGAAATATGCTTATTCCTAAAGATCCGCAGGATGAAAAAAATGCCATCATTGAAATCCGGGCTGGTACCGGTGGAGATGAAGCTTCATTATTTGCCGGTGATCTTCTGCGTATGTACCTGAGGTACTGTGAGCGCAAAGGTTGGAAAACAGCAATTCTTTCAGAAAATGAAGGGACAGTTGGTGGTTATAAGGAAGTACAACTTGAAGTTACAGGCGACGACGTGTATGGGACGCTCAAATTTGAAAGTGGTGTGCATCGCGTACAGCGTGTGCCGGATACAGAAGCCAGCGGCCGTGTACACACAAGTGCTGCGACAGTGGCTGTGATGCCGGAAGCAGAAGAGGTGGATGTAGAGTTACGGGAAAGCGATGTAAAAATGGAAACAGCGCGAAGCGGTGGTGCAGGTGGTCAGAACGTAAATAAAGTGGAGACCAAAGTAATGCTGACCCATCTTCCCACGGGCACGGTGATCATCTGCCAGACTGAAAGAACACAGCTGGGTAATCGTGAGAAGGCCATGCAGATGCTTCGTACAAAACTTTACGAAGAACAGGTTCGCAAACAGGAAGATGAAATCTCCAGGCACAGAAAGAGTCTTGTAAGCACTGGTGATCGCTCTGCAAAAATCAGGACCTATAATTTTCCACAGGGTAGGGTAACCGATCATCGCATCGGGCTTACATTATACAATATCCATGATGTGCTGAATGGAGATGTCGGCGAACTTATCGAAGCATTGCAGTTCGCTGAAAACGCAGGTAAGCTCGCGGAGCAGAATTGATTTCTTGAATGTGCCTCGCTGAGTGTAAGCCGAACCAGCACGGCTTATGTTAAACAGTACGCTTTTTCCGGAGCATGAACGAACCTGCTGACACAGTCAAAGATGAACTTGGCACATGCTGAGGCTAACTTATAACTTAACACCTATCACCCTTCAACTTTCAACTTTAAACTTTTAGCATTCAACCTTTTGCTCCCTTATTATTTTACCGTTATCCCTCGCATTTCCTTTTTTCGTAATGCTTTAATTGTTATCTTCCTGTAGATCTAATTTTCAGGACCCTCAACAATTGCTTTATGCTGGAAGAACTTATAAAAATGGTGACCCGTCAGGGTCAGAGCGACATTGTTCAGAACTCTTCAATCCCCAATCAGTACAATAACGAAATCATCGGTGAAGCAGGTAGTTCGATTTTCAACGGGCTGCAAGGCATGCTTGCCAATGGCGGCCTTTCACAAATACTAAGGTTACTCGGCGGCTCTGGTGCAGGCTCCGGTGGCGGAATTGGTGGTTTATTAAACAATCCTGTCGTACAGCAGATCATACAATCTTTCGCAGGAAAGTTGACCAATCAGTACAATCTCAGCCCTGCAGTAGCACAGAATGTGGGTGCTTCATTGATACCCCAGGTACTAAGCAATTTTGCCCAGCGTGTGAGCGACCCTAACGATTCCACCATTGACATGAATGCTGTTATCGGTTCTCTCACCGGTGGAAATGTCAGCGGCACAGATTTCAATCAGCTGGCATCCAGGTTAGGAGGAGCAAGCGGTGATGTTGATGGTGACGGCGATGTGGATTTACAGGATATCATTGCTTCGGTTTCAGGAGCTGCTCAAAAAGAGCAAAACTCTGGCAATAATATCATGGATATGATTGGTGGTTTACTTAGATAAATCGGATAAGCTGATCAATCTTTTATCTTCCTGAATTGAAAAAATACCCAAAGGTCAGTCCGAAATATTTGTTACTGTATTTGGTTTCAGGAATGTTTGAAAGGTTGGCCAGCCCGTAAGAATATGAAGCTTTGAGGTAAGAGCCATATCCAAGTTTATACCCAAGCGAAGCTTGAACACCATAATCAAACGGTTTGATGTCATTTACATCCTTTCCGAATTTAATAATGGTTTCTTCAACTTCAGGACTTGGGTCAACCTGGTAAGTGATTTTGTTCTTCGCTTTGATACCCATGGCTGCATATGGTCCGCCACCTACGAAGAAATGGCCGTTGCCGAGATTGAAGTAGAATAGCAGACTTAAAGGCAATTCAACATAATGTGTTGTATGTGTACCCTTAACACTCACAGGGATAGCCGAAGACTGATCAGTGCCTGTGAATTTGAAACCTTTGGCAATGTAATTCAGCTCAGCCATAATACTGAGTTTGTCAACCAGGTTCACACCAGCCATGCCGCCGATGATCGGGCCAAGCCGGTAGTCCTGTGAAATAAATTTGATATTGCTGTTGGACTGGGTACGTGCAAGTGAGAAACCACCCTGAACGCCGAACTTAACCTGTTGAGCCAGAGCGAAAACGGGTAAAAGGATAAGTAAAAAAAGGTAAACTTTCTTTTTCATAGCTATTGGATTTTTTTTGGATGTGGCTGACGCCAGTACCAATAACGCAGAATTTCAATTTCTATTGAAAAAGGCTTTAGCATTTCCTTAAGAAAGCTGATACAACGGAAAAGCGTCCAATATACACTTATAGATAGTAACGCGAATGTGATAAGAAAAGAGGAGATGGAGATAAAAGAAATGAGGGGTGATGACGTTTTAAGTGAAGAAGAGCCTTTATCAATTCATTAACAAAGCACCCCGGAACCTTGGCACCTGATTTGCGTTTTATATAAAAACAGAATATAAACTTTTTCTCATAAGCAGTTAGTTTTGGTTACGGCCCCTATTTCCATAGGGGCTTATTTTTTTCTATAGGTCAACCAAAATACAATGGCTGCGATTACTGCTCCTAAAGAGTCAGCAATGACGTCTCCGAAGTCAAAGTCCCTGCTGGTGAAGTACTTCTGATAATATTCCATCCCCAGTCCATAAATTATCGTAATGACAAGAATGACAAGAACAGTTTGAAATCCTGTCCGTGCAGGTGCTTTTTTGGCAGCATACCAACAGGCCCAAAACCATAAGAAAAAGCCAAAAAGGATGCAGTGAACAATCTTGTCGAAATCACTGATATCAAAAAGCTGCTCTTCCGGAATGCTTTCCTGTGGAATCACCAGTAAGATAAAAATGATGATTGTCCACGCTATCGCGATCCAAACAGACTGACTCAGTTTTTTGAATATGACAATCAGATTATGCACCCGTAAGCGACTGATAAGCAGCAGAATCGAGGAGGTTCGCAAAATCTGCCGGGTCGTCTACCTTCATTTTTATCATCCAGCCGTCCCCATACGGGTCCTGGTTTACTTTTTCAGGCGCATTATCAAGTGAAGAATTTTTTTCTGTGATGGTGCCAGTCAATGGTAGATAAAGATCGCTCACCGTTTTCACTGCTTCCACGGTACCAAATACTGATTCGGCAGCAAGATGCTGACCGATAGTGTCAATATCAACATACACAATATCTCCGAGCTCACCCTGTGCAAAATCAGTAATGCCGATTGTTGCTATATCTCCTTCGAGGGAAATCCATTCATGATCTTTTGTATAACGCAAATTGGCGGGGAAATTCATTTCATCAATTTTAGGAATGCAAGAATAATAATTTCTCGCGAATGAGAACCGAAATCTATTGCTAAAGCTTTAGCAAAGACATTATTTTTTTCTTTTTACGAGTTTTATGGTAACGATCCGAACATCGTCGATCGGTTTATAATTAGTAGAAGGACCGGATGTAGGTACTGCAGCGATAGTTTCCACCACTTCATAGCCGGAAATAATTTCCCCGAAAACGGTGTAATTCTGGTCAAGATGGGGCGTTCCGCCAACAGTCTTGTATACCTGCCTTTGCGTCTCCGGAATTTTTTTTCCTTTTAACCTGTAAGTCTCCACAGAGTCAAGTCCTGCATCTGTAAACACCTTACCCTGTACGAGATAAAACTGGCTTCCACTGCTCGCCTTTAGCGGATTTACATCATCGCTTGTTCGCGCTGCGGCAATGACGCCTTTTTTATGATATAATCCCAGGCGGAACTCAGCAGGCACCGTGTAGCCAGGATCTCCTTCGCCGGCTTTTGTTTCCGGCGTCATCCTTTTAGTAGTAGGATCACCAGCCTGTATCATAAAATTCTGGATCACCCGATGAAAAATAATACTGTCATAAAAATGAGATTTAACAAGCCGGATGAAATTATCCCGATGCAGTGGTGTACTATCAGAAAGCCTTATGATAATAACGCCTTTTGTCGTCACCATTTCCACATCTTTTTTGCGATCTTTCTTCTTCACTTTAATATTCTGTTGTGCATTAACAACAAAGCCGAGGCAGAAGAAAAATGTGAGAAAAAGAAGTGCAGATTTACTTGACTGGTAACATCTCATTGTTCAAAGAAATTGGTTGTTCTGGAAATAAAGTAAAATAAAGTCCTTCATGAAATTTTCCTGTTGGTACAAAGGCATCGATGGGATTTCTTTCAATTGTTTATAGTGTGGCCATCCGTCGCGATCCACTCCTTCAAGCTCATAATATCCCCCTGAAGACAAAACCGTACATACGGCGACGTGCATCAGATCCTGTTTTTGCTCCTTCGTAAATTTTCTTGAATCACCGCCAAGCTCCTGGATACCAATCAGGAAAAGAATGGCTTCCATATCCGGCTTTTTGGTAAAACGTTCCATGAGTTTTTCTTCCAGTTTCCACCAACGCGCCTGTAAATCATCCTGTATTTGCATGGGCGCAAAATTAATCATTATAAGCTGTAGGGACGCCATGCATGGCGTCCCTACAGCTTATATTTGCAAAAATCTTGAATAAATGCTGCAGGTTAATTTTTTACGACAGAACAGGGATTTGGCTATACAGAAATTGAGTATCCGGAACTTTAAAGATATCGACCTGGTTGACCAGGTAATATCAGCTGATGATAAACGTAAAAAATTGCAGACCACTGTTGACGAATTACTTGCAAAAAGAAACTCTTTATCCAAAGAGATTGGTGCATCAATGGCAAAAGGTCTTAAAGAGGAAGCAGAGGAAAAGAAGAAACTGGTAGCCGATTTGAAGACTGATATTGAGAAAGCTGAAAAGCAACTGATCGAAACCGGCGCTGAATTACAAAATCTTCTGGTAAGAATTCCCAATCTTCCTTCCGATAAAGTGCCAGCGGGAAAAACGCCTGAAGACAATGTCAATATTAAAGAAGGTGGATCAAAGCCGATTTTGGCTCCGGATGCTGTTCCTCATTGGGAGCTCACAACAAAATACAGTCTTATCGATTTTGAACTTGGAAATAAAATAACCGGAAGCGGTTTTCCTGTTTATAAAAATAAAGGAGCAAAACTTCAGCGCGCGTTGATTCAGTATTTCCTCGATTACAATACGGCTGCAGGATATATTGAATACGAGCCGCCATTTATGGTCAATGAAGATTCTGCTTACGGTACCGGTCAGTTGCCCGATAAAGAAGGACAGATGTATCATGCGGTAGCTGATAATTTCTATTTGATACCGACTGCTGAAGTACCGCTGACTAATATTTATCGTGATGAAATTGTGAACGAATCTTTGTTACCGATAAAGATGACTGCATATACTCCATGTTTTCGTCGCGAGGCCGGCAGTTATGGAAAAGATGTACGTGGGTTAAATCGTCTTCACCAGTTTGATAAAGTGGAAATTGTTGAGCTTGTACATCCTGATAAAAGTTACGAGGTGCTGGAAACAATGGTTCAGCATATCGAAAAGCTTTTGCAAAGTCTAGAATTACCCTATCGGATTTTAAAACTTTGTGGTGGCGATATGGGATTTACTTCTGCTCTGACATATGATTTTGAAGTATACAGCGCGGCACAACAAAAATGGCTGGAGGTAAGTTCGGTTTCAAATTTCGAAACATTTCAAACAAACAGGATGAAGATCCGTTTCCGCGATGGTCAGGGTAAAATCCATTTGGTCCATTCACTGAATGGCAGTTCCATGGCTCTTCCCCGTATTGTTGCAGCGCTGCTTGAAAACAATCAAACAGCCGAAGGGATACGGTTGCCTGAAGTATTGTATAACTATTTCGGTACAACGATCATCAACTAAACCTGGCAGGTTTAAGACCTCCCAGGTTTATAAGACCTCCCAGGTTTATAAGACCTCCCGGGTCTTAAACTTGAAGGTATTTGTGTCGAGGGTTACATAAATTGACTATAAGGTGCTGAAAATCATCTCTTTCTCCAACTTAATGACTGAGCTTATTCAAACATAATTCCAATTGATTCTATCATTCAGGCCACTAGAGCCCCTTGTTCGCAGCGAAATATGGGATTTAATCTACCCAACCTGGGAGGTCTAAGACCTCCCAGGTTGGGGTAAGCGTTTGATTAAAAATCGGAGTGAAATCTTCTAAATGACCCACTTCGCCGAATTTACGATTGAGGTGTTAAAAAGGGCATAAAGTACTATGAACCTATAAGTTTGGTTTTAAAGTAAGCGTTTACAACTCTTGTAGTCGCGAAGAACCTGGCAGGTCTTAGACCTGCCAGGTTTGTTGCTGGCTCGGATTAAACCAAACGCATCGCAATTCGTCGAAACTTCTGAATGCAATTCCGTCAAATGAATTCCCAAAAGAATCAGCAGCATCTGTTGTGGCGCGCAGGCTTTGGCCCCTCTTTCCAAGATCTCCATTACCCAGGTAATAAATCACCTCAGGACATTTATAAAGATTTATTTCAAAAATCACAAGGGGAGTTACAACAGCTCATTGTTGTCACTGCTACTTCACTTGGAATTGAAAAGGGCGAAATGATGCGGTCTGGAATAAACACATTGACCAATGAACAAAAAGCAAAACTGAGAAAACTGAATCGGGAAGGATTCAAAAAATTAAATCTCCTGTGGTTGGATGAAATGACCAACAGTCCGGCACAATTAAGAGAGAAAGTTGCACTTTTCTGGCATGGGCATTTTGCGTGCAGGGTGAATAATATTCTTCACCAACAGGAACTACTTCATATTATTCGTACACATGCATTAGGGGATTTTAAAACACTACTCATTGAAGTTTCCAAAAGTGCAGCGATGCTTTCTTTTCTGAATAATCAGCAAAACAGGAAGAAAAAGCCCAACGAAAATTTCGCGCGTGAATTAATGGAACTTTTTACTCTCGGTCACGGAAATTATACTGAACAGGATGTGAAGGAAAGTGCGCGCGCATTTACGGGCTGGGGTTTTAAACCGGGTGGTGAATTTGTTTTCAGGGCTGCACTGCATGATGGCGACCAAAAAACATTTCTCGGTGAAAGTGGGAACTTTTCCGGTGAGGATATCATTGCAATTATTTTGAAACAAAAACAAACGGCAAGATTCATTACAGAAAAGGCAATCGGCTTTTTTGCAGGCTCAATACCTTCTGAAAAAATAGTTCAAAAAATCAGTGATGATTTTTATTCATCATCTTACTCAATACCGGTATTACTGGCATCCATTTTTACTTCCACCTGGTTTTATGAAGAAAAGATTTCGGGAAATAAAATTAAGTCACCTGTCGAATGGATTATCGGAATACGCAGGACGATAAATCTGGATGAAAGTCAGAAAGACTGGCAGTTGATCATGCAAAAACTTTTGGGACAGGTAATCTTTTTCCCTCCCAATGTTGCAGGATGGCCGGGAGGTACTAACTGGATTGATAGTTCAACTTTGATGTATCGCTTACGGTTTCCCATTCTGTTGAATGGAAATACTGTTGATCTGGGAAATCCTAAAAACGATGATGACCTGGAAATGGGAAGACCTGCTAATGTCGAAAAAATAAAATCGGGCAGTAATGGCATAAGTAATAAACTCTCTCTTCATGCTGACTGGGTTGCATACACGAAGCACTTCGAAATGATTTCAAGGGACAAACTGATGAATGCTGTCAGATCATCAATACTAATCAAAGATCATTTAGACCAGGCCGTACTTGAAAAGCATGTAAACAGAAGTTCACGCGAAGAATATATTCGTTCGCTGACTATTAAACTGATGAGTACTCCGGATTACCAGCTTTGTTGAGTTCAAACGATTTAAAAACGCAACGGCAATGAAAAGAAGAAAGTTTTTAGAAGGATCGGCGTTGTTTACCGGCTCTATACTGGTACCCCGGTTTTTGAAAGCCTGGGAACAACCAGGAATAGAAAAGGACGGACAAAAGGTTTTGGTGATCATTCAGTTATCTGGCGGAAACGATGGCCTGAACACCGTGATCCCGGTGCGCAATGATATCTATTATAAATCAAGACCCGGTATTGGAATTAAACCTGCCGATGCTCTGTCGTTGAATGACGAAGCTTCCATACATTCATCTTTACCCGCATTCAGGGAATTGTACAACGAAGGCAGCCTTGCTATTCTTAGCAATGTCGGATACCCGAACCCTGATCGATCGCATTTCCGTAGTATGGATATATGGCATAGTGCGAGTGCAAGTAATGAGTATTTAACAACAGGATGGCTGGGTCGCTATCTCGATGCGATGTGTAGTGGATGTGATCACCCCTCTCAGATACTCGAACTTGATGATACACTTGGACTCGCGTTAAAAGGCAAATGGAATAAGGGAATCGCATTGAGGGATCCAAAGCGTTTGTTCAATACTGCGCGTGACAGGTTTTATGAAGAACTTGCAACCACTGCCAATGTTCCTCAACTGGAATCAGCTGCTGCATATCTCTACAAGACGATGGCATCAACAGTTTCAACCGCAGGATATATTTTTGAACAAAGCAAACTCCGACCTTCATCTCATACATATCCACAAACAAAACTGGGTCAGAGTCTTAAACATATTTCCGGACTGATCAACAGTGATATCAATACAAAAGTTTATTACGCAGAAATAGGAAGCTTCGATTCTCATGCCGGACAGGCAAGTTTGCAACAGAGATTGTTTAAAGATTTGAATGATGCTGTAGCAGCATTTACATCCGATTTAAAAAAGCAAAACAGGTTTGATAATGTATTGCTATTTACCTTTTCCGAATTCGGGAGAAGGGTTGCACAAAATGCCAGTAATGGTACAGATCATGGTACAGCAAATAATATGTTTTTCATTGGAGGCGGATTGAAACAAAAGGGCTTTATCAATGCAATGCCAGACTTACAGAACCTCCAGGATGGCGATCTGAAATACAACGTGGACTTCCGTGATGTTTATGCAATTGTATTAAGACAATGGTTGAGTGCAGACGATAAAGGAATTCTCAATCGTTCATCAAATTATCTTCGGTTTATCTGATCAGGTATTTCTTTTTAAAGCAACACGATATAAAGTAAATGCCATTATTGCAAATGCAAGTGTGCCGAGGGCAAAATATCCGTTTATTCCCAGCGATTCCGTTAATTGGTGTTCGACACTGATTTTTTGCAGAGATTTATTCACGGAATCTTTTGCAAATAAAAATGCAATAATAACACCTGCCAATGCACCGCCTGCAACAAGCCCGGTAGCGAAAAGATTTCCTTTACGTAGATCTTCTTCTTCCTCTTCAGCGGCATGGATCTTTTTAAATCTGCGATCGACAACGCCACGGATCGCTCCACCCACAAATATGGGAAGTGTTGTTGCCAATGGCAGATAAATACCAATAGCAAAACTTAACGCTTTAATACCACAAAGCTCCATGGTTATCGCGATAGCCACACCCACAAGTACAAACTGCCAGTCAAGGTTAAACGATAATATCCCCTTGATCAAGGTTGCCATAAGTGTTGCCTGTGGCGCAGAATATTTGTCAGTACCAATGGCATGCTGAATGCCCTGCTTCAGCATTTCAGCAGTTGGTGTGTCCAGGATTTTTACAGTAAACCCTATCGCGATGGACGATACGATCGCACCAATGAACAATGCCATCTGCTGATACTTTGGTGTCGCTCCAACCAGAAATCCTGTTTTCAGATCCTGTGATGTAGTACCGGCATTTGCAGCAGCAATACAAATCATTCCACCAACAACCAGCGCCATGGGTTCATAAACTTTACCAGTCCATCCAATCGCAATAAATACAAGACATGTACCCATAATCGTAGCGATGGTCATTCCTGAGATCGGATTATTTGAAGATCCGATCAGACCGACTATTCGTGACGAAACTGTAACGAAGAATGCACCGAAAATTACAAC
Source organism: Pollutibacter soli (assembly GCA_029269725.1). Classification (GTDB taxonomy): domain Bacteria; phylum Bacteroidota; class Bacteroidia; order Chitinophagales; family Chitinophagaceae; genus Pollutibacter; species Pollutibacter soli. The sequence continues at coordinate 229,300 of JARJHS010000004.1, forward strand.
CAGTACACCGAGCAGAAGTTTGCTGAAAATGGTATCCCCCGGCACCTGCGGAAGTATTGTCATCAATAAAACCAGCACGATACTTCCGATACCTACAATTTTTATGGAAAGATCTCTTTCTGTTCTTTTGGTTTCAACTGCAACAGTATTGTTTCGGTCTTTTAATGAACCTACACTTCCTTTGAAAGATGCTATAATCGTCGGTATTGTTTTGAATAATGTGATAAACCCGCCTGCTGCTACTGCTCCCGCGCCAATCTGCCTGACATATGCCCGATATATAGCTACTGAATAATCATTAAACGTATGTGTTAAGGGATCCCAGCCACCCTGGCCGCCAGGCGTATTAATATCTTTGAGATAACCGAGTTTGATCAACTGAAGTGCGATAGTATCTGCGGGAACAACAGATGCCAATAACGGATTAAATACAAACCATGTCAGTACACTGCCGGCTACAAGTATACCTGCTATTTTTGGACCGATGATATATCCTACGCCAAGGTATTCCGGCGTTATTTCACCGCTGATTTTTGCTGATGGAAAATATTTATTTGTTTGTTTTGTAATATAGAAAGGGGTTTCAGCGATGAGATGAACTATTTTTTGAAGAAATGCATAAATGAACGCGAATCCCAATCCTAAGAATGCTGTCTTCGCAAAATCTCCTCCTTTTTCCCCCGCTTTCAGTACAGAAGCGCAGGCCGTTCCTTCGGGATAAGGCAAAGCTTCATGTTCTTTCACTATCAATGCTCTTCGCAAAGGGATCATCATTAATGTACCGAGTACACCACCAAATACAGCAAGTGTTAGTATCGTCACATAATTAAAGTATTCACCACTGCTTTTTTCGCTGAGAAATAAAAACCCGGGCAATGTAAACACAACTCCCGCTGCAATACTTTCTCCTGCAGATCCTGTCGTTTGTATAATATTGTTTTCGAGTATGGTAGTACGTAAGAACAGCTTACTTAAAGCGATGGCGATTACGGCGATAGGTATGGATGCTGAAACTGTAAGACCCGCTTTCAAAGCAAGATATACTGTAGATGCACCGAAGATGATTCCAAATGCTGAACCCACGAGCACGGCTTTCAGCGTGAATTCTTTCATGTTTACTTCCGGAGCAACAAAGGGCCTGAAGGTTTTGTCTGACATAGCGCTGTTTTGGTTGTAAAAGAAAGATAGGAAAAAGTCTGTAGTTGATAGTCAGGAGTTGAATAACGACAAACGCCGAAAGCCCAGCCACATGATCAACATAAATTCAGATGACGGAACTATATTTTCTTTGCAGGAAAAGGGTATGCCTTCTCCCTGCAGAAAAACCTCTTGCCCGGCCGTTTCCTCCTGCCTTCTGCCTCTTTACTCCTGCCTGTATCACCTCATGCCATGCATCTTCCTCAATAACCATTTCACCAATACAAAAAGTACGAATGAAGCAATGGCCGACATCACAACAAACAGCATGAAAAAATCATACAGTGTATGAATCTGAAATCCCAGAAACGAAGAATAAGATGTTGGTATTTCCAGGTTTGTGAGTTTCTCTGTTAGTTCGGGAGTAAGCGCAATTTTTTTATCAAGAATAGATTGAAGATCGATTCCCGCATCAGAAGCTTTTTTTAATTCAGCCGGGCCGGGCGGATACAACGCACTCAGTTTTCCTGCAAATACATTTGCGGCAGCATTGGCCATAAACCAAACTGCCATCAGCAGCGAGGCGAATTTGATTGGCGCGAGTTTGTTTACCAATGATAATCCGATGGGAGATAAGCAAAGCTCACCCCAGGTATGCAGGGCATACATGACTGTAAGCCACATCATACTCACCTTTACATTGGGAGCAACATCTTTTACACCATAAGCAATCCAGAGATAACCTGCTGCAACAAGAAAAAGACCGATGGCCATTTTTGCGGGAGAACTGGGTTCGAGTTTCCTGCTTCCCAGTTTTAACCACATCCAGGCGAACAGCGGAGCAAATATCAATATGAAAAATGAATTAATGGATTGAAACCAGCTGGGCGGTACGTTATAATCAATAGCATTGATGTGCAGATTGGTTTGTTCAGCCGCAAAAAATGCAAGGGAAGCACCGGTTTGTTCATATGCGCTCCAGAAAAAAACGACGAAAAATGAAACCACAAAAATAGCAATCACCCTGTCACGTTCGATTTTGGTAAGTGTTTTATCTGAAAAAATAACATAAAGAATAATCGCCAGGGAAACGAGTAATAACCAGGATATGCTCAGTATGTTATTTGCATGGAGATACAATAAACCCATGGCAAAAGCAATCAGGCCGAACAGCCCTAGCATAACAGGGAAGGATACACGACTTTTCAGAGGTGACGGATGATTGACCATGTGTTCCGGTGTATCGCCAACAGGTTTGTTTTCCGGGGAGATGATGTATTTTTTCTGGAAGATCTTCAGCGTTATCACACTCAGTACCATGGCTATTGAACCGGCAAGAAATCCCCATTTGAAATCGGCGGGATCGCCGGTGTTTCCTACAAGACCACAAATAAACGGCCCCAGCATACCACCGACATTTATTCCCATATAAAAGATGGTATAGGCAGAATCCGATCTTCTGTCGCCTGGATAATATAACTGACCCACCATGGAAGATATGTTCGGCTTAAAGAAACCATTGCCCGCAATCATTCCTCCAAGACCTATATAAAATAACCAGGTGGACATTTCCGGAGAGCTGTGATATGTACTCGCACAAACAAATAATACGAGCTCGGCAATAGCCATTACAATTCCACCGAAAACAATCGATCTTTTGTTTCCCCAGTATCGGTCTGCAAAATAACCACCAATCAGTGGTGTGAGGTATATCAGACTTGTATAACCGCCATACAGAACCGAAGCAAAGGGTTTGGCGTACATCAGCGCATCTGTCATGAAATAGATCAGGATAGCACGCATCCCATAGTAATTAAATCTTTCCCACATTTCAATCCCGAACAAAACATATAGGCCGGCAGGGTGCCCTTTGGATTCCGTCTTACTCATGGGGTTCTGTTTATTAACGCATTAATATTTTTGGCTAAGGAATAGCGGCTAAAGTAAGGATTTATTTTCTCTGGAAGTCACAGCCATTCGTCACAAAAAAAGCGTTTAAAGAACTGTCGGATAACTAAATTCGCAATTCTGATAACCCGCATATCGAAATTTGCCGGTTTAGAAAAAGCTGAAAGCACACATTTGAAATTTTCTGTATGAATATCCTTTTGCTGGGTGCTGGTGGTCGCGAACATGCGCTGGCCTGGAAGATCGCTCAAAGCCCCCTTACTTCTGCTCTGTTTATTGCACCCGGTAATGCGGGTACTGCGTTGTGTGGTACCAATGTAGCTGTAAATCCTACTGATTTTGAGGCTGTCAAAAATCTCTGCGTTTCAAACGGAATTGACATGGTGATTGTTGGTCCCGAAGAACCGTTGGTTAAGGGGATCTATGATTTTTTTGCTGCTGATGCAGATCTCAAAACTATTCCTGTCATCGGGCCATCCGGGGAAGCAGCAATGCTTGAGGGAAGCAAGGCATTTGCAAAAAGATTCATGAACCGTCATAATATTCCAACGGCTGGTTATAAGGAATTTGATAATGAAAACTATACTGAAGGGGTAAGTTACCTCACTGAACACAGTTTGCCAATAGTATTAAAAGCTGATGGACTCGCAGCAGGAAAAGGAGTAATCATTGCACAAAATCATGTGGAAGCGATGGCTGAGTTCGAGTTGATGCTTCAGCAGGCAAAGTTCGGGGATGCAGGTAAAAAAGTAGTGGTAGAGGAATTTCTGAGAGGTGTTGAGTTAAGTGTATTTGTATTAACTGACGGTAAAGACTACCTGATACTTCCCGAAGCTAAGGATTATAAGAAAATAGGAATTGGTGATACTGGTCTCAATACCGGAGGAATGGGTGCTGTAAGTCCTGTGCCTTTTGCCGATGAGCTGTTTATGAAAAAAGTAAAGGAACGCATTATTGAGCCGACAATAAAAGGTCTTCAACAGGATCAGCTGGATTACAAAGGTTTTGTATTTATCGGGTTGATCAGCGTGGATAATGAACCTTATGTAATTGAATACAATTGCAGGCTTGGTGATCCTGAAACAGAGGTTGTGCTGCCGCGTATCAAAAATGATTTAGTTGAAATTTTTGACGCGGTTGCAAAAACGAAGCTGAAAGACATAAAACTTGAAATTGATGAGCGTGCTGCGGCTACGGTGATGGCTGTGAGTGGAGGCTATCCCGGGAATTATGAGACCGGTTTTGAAATTGACGGCCTGGATGTGTTGAATGAGGATGATGTTTTGGTTTTTCATGCGGGAACGACAGTCGACGGCGAGAAAATACTGACCAAAGGGGGCAGGGTTTTAACTGTTACAGCTTACGGAGCCGGAATTCCGGAGGCCGTGAGAAGAGCATTGAAAATACTGGAGTTTATCAGTTTTGAAGGCATGTATTACCGAAAGGATATCGGGTTTGAGTTTAAACACGGGGAAGAAAATTAAAGTTCTTTTATTCCTTCTGATATTTCGTTTGAGATCTAATCTGGTCAAGTCTTGTTTGTGTGCCGGACTTGTTCAAACCGACATTTAAATTATTGTTGACCTAAAGTAAATAAACTCAACAATTTGTCGTTGTTATTCGGATAATTTGCATCAATTTTGCTGCCATTACACTCAAAAACCAATATCAGGAGAGAAAATGGGACTGTTTAACTGGTTTACCCAAGAAATTGCGATTGATTTAGGAACAGCCAATACCCTTATCATTCATAACGACGAGATTGTAGTAAACGAACCTTCGATAGTTGCACTGGACCGCAACAACCCCAAGACAGTACTTGCCGTAGGTAAAAAAGCGCTCATGATGCACGAAAAAACACATGAGAGTATCCGTACGGTCAGGCCGCTCAAAGATGGTGTTATCGCCGATTTCAACGCTGCAGAGTTAATGATCAGGGAGATGATCAAAATGATCTATCCTAAAAAACCATTATTCCCGCCCAGCTGGAGAATGATGATCTGTATACCGTCAAGTATTACCGAGGTAGAAAAAAGGGCTGTACGTGACAGTGCCGAACAGGCAGGAGCGAAAGAAGTGTATCTTTTGCATGAGCCAATGGCTGCGGCACTGGGTATCGGTATCGATGTAGAAGAACCTGTAGGAAACATGATCATTGATATCGGCGGTGGAACAACAGGTATTACTGTGATCGCCCTGGCGGGTATCGTCTGTGATCAGTCGATACGTATTGCGGGTGATGAGTTCACTGCAGATATCATGGAAGCACTTCGCCGTTATCACAGCTTGCTGATCGGTGAAAGAACTGCTGAGCAGATCAAGATCCAGATCGGTGCAGCGATGAAAGACCTGGAAATTCCGCCAGATGACATTCCTGTAAATGGCCGCGATCTTGTAACCGGTATACCCAAGCAGATCATGGTGAGCTACCAGGAAATCGCTGAAGCGCTGGATAAATCCATTTTTAAAATCGAAGAAGCCATCCTGAAAGCACTGGAAACAACTCCTCCCGAACTGGCAGGTGATATCTACCGTCGTGGTTTGTACCTCACCGGTGGTGGAGCATTGCTGAAAGGCCTGGACAAAAGATTAAGTCAAAAAATCAAATTACCTGTTCATATTGCTGACGATCCGCTGAAAAGCGTAGTTCGCGGAACAGGCATAGCACTGAAAAATTATCAGCGTTATCCATTTGTGATGCGTTAGAATTTTTCAGCACCGTTTGCGCCATAGCATTAATTCCGAATAAAAAATCCTCTAATCACAGCAGGGAGACCAGATGCGTAATGTTTTTCTATTCATACGCCGGTATTTTAACCTCGTTTTTTTTCTTGCATTGCAGGTTGTTGCCCTGATGATTTTGTTCAGGTTCAATAAATTTCACGAGTCTGTATTCGATGAATTTTCAAATGAGATTACGGGATCGGTCAATTCACGATTTAATTCGGTTGAGAATTATTTCGCATTAAAAAAGGAGAACGAGGCGCTGCGACAGCAGAATGCTGAACTGCTCAATAAATTAAAGGCAGACTTTTCCTGGCCCGATTCGTCGCAACAATTCATTTCTGATACGATACGCATCGATTCACTTGAACAATATCGTAAATTTTTGTTCCTTCCGGCAAAAGTGATCAGTAATTCTGTGAACACTCAACAGAACTACCTCATGTTACAAAGGGGATCAGCTCAGGGTGTTACTCCAAATATGGCTGTGGTTGGTCCATCAGGTATTATCGGAACAGTTGTCAATGTCAGTAAGAATATGAGTGTTGTGATGAGTTTACTTCACCGGCAATCCAAAGTAGTGGCGGTCATGAAAAAAGGCAGTGGCTTTGGAGAAATATCATGGGAAGGATCCAACCCACATTTTGTTACATTAATGAAAGTTCCTAAAACAGTACAGATTCAAAAAGGAGATACAGTGGTAACCAGCCAGTTTTCTGACAAGTATCCGCCAGGATATGTGATCGGAATCGTCGAGGAAGTAGGAAATGATGAAAGTTCGGGCTCTTACAAGCTTAAAGTGAAAACGGCAACTGATTTTTTCAGAATACAAAATGCTTTCGTCGTTAAGAATCTGCAAAGAGAAGAACTGGAAGCACTGGAAAAATCCATTAAAAAGAACTGATGAGCGATCTGCTTAAAAATATTATCCGTTTTTTTGTTTTCATACTTGTCCAGGTATTGATCCTGGATAAGATCAATCCGCTTCATCGGTTTATTACTCCATATCTCTACTTTCTGTTTATACTCTGGCTGCCGTTCAGAATACCGCGGCTGGGATTATCATTGCTGGGCTTTGTTTTCGGATTAACGCTTGATTTTTTTACGCATACACCGGGCCTGCATGCAGCTGCCTGTACCCTGATTGCGTACCTGCGTAGTTTTCTGATTGGTTTATTAAGACCGAAGGAAGCAGTGGAGATCAGTTATGCAGAACCTTCTGTTACCAGCATGGGATTGATGCCTTATGCTACCTACGTATTACTGCTCACGTTTGTTCATCACGCATATCTGGTATTCCTGGAGTTTTTGGAAGTGGGGAATATCCTTTACTTTTTCGGAAAAGTACTTGCTTCCACAGGGATAAGCTTATTATTAATAGCGATTACAGAAATGTTATTTAATCGGAAATCGCGTTATAGAACCAATGTTGCCTGATAATTTTACAATGGCTTTTATCCAATAGTTCAATGTCCGTATTTAATCAATCCAGGCAGAATGTAATCCGGCTGATCATTTTGGCAACTTTTGTCATACTGGTCGTGCGTTTATTTCTATTGCAGGTGCTCTCTCCGGAATTTGAGGCACTGGCAATGAGCAATGCGGTCGATCGTAAAGTGATCTACCCTGATCGCGGAATTATTTTTGATCGCAACGGAAAAGCAATTCTTGAAAATACACTTACACATGACCTCATGATCCTGCCTACACAACTCAAAGGCATTGATACGATAGGGTTGTGCAATATACTTGGTATTGATACTTCGGAGTTCCGTCAGAAACTCATTACTGCAATCATCAAAAACGGACGGTACAGACCATCGGTATTTGAGGCAAGTCTTCCGGTAGCCAAGTTTGTTAAGTTACAGGAAAATATTTATCGTTTTGAACCTGGTTTCTATTTACAGGACAGGCCCATCCGTTCTTATCCTCAAAAAGCAGCTGCACATTTGTTGGGTTATATCGGTGAAGTTGATTCCTCGATTTTACGCCGGACAAATTATTACTACCAGATGGGTGATTATCTTGGACTGACGGGATTGGAAAGATATTATGAATCTATCCTGATGGGCCAACGTGGTATACGTCAGCAGATCAAAGACAATCACAACCGTATTGTTGGCAGTTACAATAATGGGAAGTATGATACTGCTGCTATAGCTGGGCGTAATCTTCGTACTTATCTTGATATCGACATCCAGGTGCTGGCGGAAAAGCTGATGAGTAATAAACTCGGAGCTGTTGTTGCCCTTGAACCTAAAACCGGTGGGATCATTGCCATGGCAAGCGGGCCCTCCTATGATCCGAATCTGCTGACGGGTTCTGAGAGAAGAAGAAATTTTTCATGGCTGCTCACAGATACTGCACGACCATTATTTAACAGGGCAATTCAAGGTGTCTATCCTCCGGGATCTACTGTGAAACCTATGGGCGCAATAATCGCACTTGACGAAGGAGTGATTACACCCAGTTACGGTTATCCGTGCTCGGGAGCTTACTATGGATGCCGCCGTCCTATCAAATGTACTCACGCTGGTGGAGGTCACGCATCTGATCTGCGTCGCGCTTTGGCAAATTCATGCAATTCCTATTTCTCGCATATTTATCGCCTTGCTGTCGACAATCCACAGTTTGATAATATTGATGCAGGATATACCAAATGGAAACAATATGCTAATTCATTCGGACTGGGCGTTCGTCTGGGTGTCGATTTACCAAGTGAGAAAGGTGGTTTGATTGCTGATACATCGTTTTATAATAAGCTTTATCGAAATTCCTGGAACAGTTGTACCAACGTCTTTCTTGGTATCGGACAAGGTGAAATGACTGCAAGCCCTTTACAAATGGCTAACCTGATGTGTATCATCGCCAACGGTGGATACTACTATACACCGCATTTTGTAAAAGAGATTGATGGTAAAGGTGAAGCTGATACCATTCTTAATCCGTTTAAGGTTAAACATGAAGTAACGCACATTCCGAAAGAAGTTTATGAAGTAGTGCAGTTGGGAATGCAGGATGTTGTTGATCATGGTACTGCAAGAATTGCAAAACTGGAGGGAATTAATGTTGCTGCAAAAACAGGCACGGCAGAAAACTTTGGAATCATAAACGGAAAGAGAGAAAAACTCGAAGATCATTCCTGGTTTGTATGTTTCGCTCCAAGAGAGGACCCCAAAATAGCAATAGCCGTAATCGTTGAAAATGCCGGGTATGGTGCTACCTGGGCCGGACCGGTCGCTTCGATTCTTATGGAGAAATTCCTGAATGATACTATCAGAACAGAAAGATTGAAAGAAGTGGAAAGGATTTCAGCGAAAGAAATTATTCTCCCGATAGTGAAACAAAAGAGAATGCGACTTGATTCATTGCGCAGGGTTCGTCTCGCCCTTGAAATGGGTGATAGCTCAGTGCTTCATAATTCATTACCTGCTGCACCTGAAAAACCTACGTTGGACATCAATATTCGTAAGGAGGCACCGCAACAACCTATCAGAAACAATATTCTCCCTAAAAAAGACAGTTCTGATCCAAAAGATAAAAAACCTGATACTTCAAAACCAGTAGCGATACTGACCAATAATGAGCGTAAGAAAACCTGAAATATCAAAAGGTATCGACTGGGTACTTTTCTGGATTTATTTTATCCTGGTGTGTATCGGGATCGTAAGCATTTTTGCTGCAACCTACCGCAACGAAAATATATTACAGGGGTTTATCAGTTTCAGAACCGATTACGGCAAACAAGCATTGTTTTTTGTTTTCAGCCTGATATTAGGAACAGTAATACTATTAACTGACAGTAAATTTTTTACTGCAACAGCAAATTTGTTTTATGCTTTTGGTATCCTGTTGTTACTATTGGTGTTCCCATTTCATACGGAAGTAAAAGGAACGGAATCGATCATCCGTTTTTCGGGATTTCAGATTCAGCCTGCAGAAATATGTAAGATTTTTGTTAATCTGGCTCTTGCCAAATATCTGTCGCGTGTAGAAACTGACTTCAGCAAATTGCGATCACAGCTGATCGCAACGGCGCTGGTACTCACGCCAGCTGTTATCTCAATTATGCAGAAAGAAACCGGTCTGGCACTCGTGTACTTTTCTTTCTTCCTGGTAATGTACCGCGAAGGTTTACCTTCAGCCGTTCTCGTTATCGGTTTTTCGCTGGCTGCTTTGGTGATAGCAACCTTATTGCTGGATCCCAACCATCTGGCGATCTTTCTCACAATAATAGCACTCGCAACTATTTACTTCCTGCGAAAACAGATCAGACGCAACAGGGAATTGCTTGTTCTTATTGGAGCGATCTGGCTTGTGTGCGTGGGAATACAACGATTTGCCGTTCCATTCTTCTTCAACAAAGTTTTGAAACCATACCAGGTTCAACGCATCTATGCAACAGTAGGAAGGGATTTTAAAGTTGATCCCAAAACGATGACTGAGGAGGATATTAAAAAAATTGAAGAGAAGAAAAAAGCGAGTTCATATAATGTCCGCCAGAGTAAAATTGCGATTGGGTCCGGTGGCTTTATGGGAAAAGGTTTGTTGAAAGGAACTCAGACGCGCTACGATTTTGTACCGGAACAGCGAACGGATTTTATCTTTTGTACCGTCGGGGAGGGATTCGGTTTTGCAGGAAGTACCGTATTGCTGATGTTATATCTGTTCATGTTGTTTCGGATCATTTTTATTGCGGAACGTCAGCGAAGCACATTCAGCCGATGCTATGCTTACGGAGTCGCTGCAGTCATCTTCTTTCACGTGATGATCAATATCGGAATGACGGTGGGTCTTGTCCCCGTAATCGGAATTCCGCTACCATTCATGAGCTATGGCGGAACCGCATTGATCACTTTCACCATTCTTGTTTTTATATTAATCCGACTTGACGCTGACCGCCAGATGGTTTTACGTTAAACGTTCAACGTTGGTAACTTTACTTACATTTTATATCATGCAGGTAATTCCACTTTCAGAAGGATCATTTACAATTGACGGCAGCAAGCAATTCATACCATTTGATACAGATGCAGATAATCTGAAGGAGAGAAACCGGGGCAGTCTTTTGGTAGAAATACAATCATTTGTCGTCCGCACGTCAAAAGACCTTTTATTACTCGACACCGGATTAGGATTTCATGATCAGCATGGTGTACTGCAAATACACCAGTTGATGCATGCTGCTGGAATTGATCCACTGGAAATAACAAAAGTATTACTCACTCATCTGCATAAAGATCATGCGGGTGGCGCAGGCATTTTGAATAATGCAACCGGAAAGTTTCAGCCTTCATTTCCTAACGCGACCTATTATATTCATGAGAAGGAATTATCGTTTGCATTAAATAAGGGGCTGCCCTCGTTTATTCCAGATGAATTGGAGTTCCTTGAAAATAACGACCAGGTGGTACTACTTGGCGATCAAGGTACAATTGACGGCTATATTGAATACCAGATCAGTAGTGGTCACAGTCCTTTTCACCAGGTATTCTGGATCAGGGATGGTGACGAAACGATTTTCTTTGGTGGAGATGAAGCACCACAACTTCACCAGATGAAAAATCGTTTTGTAGCTAAATACGATCATGATGGCAAGCGAGCGATGGAACTGCGGCAAAAATGGTGGGAACAGGGAAAGCAGGAGGGCTGGACCTTTTTGTTTTATCATGATCTTAAATCACCCTCATATACAGCTTCCCAGGCAAATGAAATGGCGTCGTAACAGACAGGCTTCTTCATTGTATCTGCGATTTATTTTAATATTAGCTTTTTCTTTTTTATGCACCTTCAGTATTGCACAAAAAAAAAAGAAAACAGATACAACAACAACTGCAGTAATTACAAAAATTACTGATACATCAGTTCAAAAATTAGATGAAAAGAAATTTGCAGCGAGTAACATTGTGTTTCTGCTTGACATCAGTAATAGTATGTCCAGAGATAACAAAATGGTTTTACTTCGAAAATCAATGGAAGTTTTGCTCGTGCGTTTACGTAAGATTGATAAGGTGCACCTGATCAGTTTCGGTAACAGTGTAACCTTACTTTATTCAACCGGTGCGCTTACAACTCCCGACTCACTCACTGCTGTTTTGAAAAGTGTAAGATCAATTGCCTCTGCAACAAATGTAAATGGCGGGATTCAGTATGCATATGAGCTGGCGATGCAACACTTTATTAAAGGCGCTAACAATGAAGTAATGCTGGTGACAGATGGTGAATTTGTATTGAATAAATATACAGTCACACTTGTAAAAGACCATCCGGAAATTCGGTTAACCTCGGTAGTAGTTGGTAAAGATCGTGCTTCGGCAATGGCAGCTGAGTATATCCGGGAAACGCTGCAATTGCCTGTCGTTTCCCTTGTAAATGAAGACTCAGATCTCGAAGAACTACTGAACTACATCAAGAAAAACGCTTCTACCGGTACGGTGTCGGCGAAATAATCATAAACAAAAAAGGCTAGCCCTAGACAGAGCCAGCCGTTGCTAACCTATGAAAAACACCAAGTTAAAATTAGGAAATTAATTCAAATCAACCACCTCTTTTTCCCTGATTAATTTGCTGTCGCTCATTTTGTCGCTTAAGCAATTCTCTTCGGACCAACTGCCTGAATTGATCTACTGCAGGGAAAACTTTATTACTGCGTGAAGCATTGAGAATAGGTATAAACTGATCTCTGTATTTTATCCTGAGATTCAGAATTTTTTGCTGTCTTGATAGTGGATCAGGAATTGATTTATCAGCAACGATGGCTTTTACTTCAGATCTATACCTGTTAAAGATTGGCCAGAATTTTTCTGCCTCTTCCGGGGATAGATTCAATTCTTTTGTGATATAAGCAACTTCCATCGCCTGAATTTTTTTCGAATCATTTCCTTCTGCCTGATCATCTACCTGCGCGAAGCCTGCATAGGACAGACAAATTAATTGCAATAAAATCACTATACGTTTCATCGTTCGGGAATTAGTTGACAGATGTTGAAATGTCTGCCCCAGGGTTATCTTTCATAAATTCTGTTATAGCAGCATCATTCACTGTTTCCAGTAAACTGCCTATAGTATTTTCATTTATATCAAGCAATGCCAGTTCTTCAGATTCGGGTATTGGTGGTGCAGGAAAATCCATATCATCAGTGTTTAAAAAATTTTCCATCGCGCTTATGCTAATGATATCCGGATTTGATTCAGATGTTCCGTTCGATTTAAAAAGAAACAAGGCACCTGTAAAAATAATTCCAATGACTGCTGCTGCTACTGCGAATTTTTTCCAAGTATTCAGGCTGATCAGTTTTCCCGCCGGTTTCTCCTCAACCTTTTCAGGTATGTTCACTTTCAGGTTATTAAAATATCCTTCAGGTGCAGAAAAAGGATTTGTTTTAGGGACGCCTGCAAGGAAAGGGGACAATTCTTTTAATTCAGCATAGATTTCATTTTCTGATTTGACCATTCCGAGCATCCTGTCGGCAAAACTTTCAAAATATCCCTCAGGTACATCAAAAGGAATTACAAGAATATTTTCCGTAGCATTTTTAAGTGCTGAAAATTCACCATTGGGAAATTCGACTTTGAAATTTACTTTCCTGACAAGTTTCAGAACTGAATCAGGAAATTGCTCAAAATAACCAGGCGGAACCCGGTAGGGCATGCTATCGCTGACCTCGGCTACACGGTGGCTGATCGACCTCAATTCGTTCAATATGTCAGCATTATTTTTCATTATTTTTTAGACAGAAGTTGGTTTTCAAAGTTTAACGATTTAAAAGGTAATCTTCAATTTTCTTTACCGCATGATGATAACTTGCCTTTAATGCGCCGGTCGATGTTTCCAGTATCTGGCTCATTTCCTCATAGGGCATTTCGTCGTAATATCTAAGATTGAAGACCACTTTTTGCTTTTCAGGTAATTCCTGGATGGCGGCCTGCAGTTTCCATTCAATTTTATTTGCATCAAAACCCTTTTCCGCCTGGAGCTTATCTCCTAAGGTTTCAGCTACGTCATCAAACGATACAGAAGTTCTGCGTTTTTGCTGTTCGAGAAAACTGAGACTTTCATTTGTTGCAATCCTGTACAACCAGGTAAACAACTGAGCGTCTTCCCTGAACTGGTCCAGTCCCTTCCATACTTTTATAAACACATTTTGCAATACGTCATTTGCATCTTCGTGATTTACGACCATGCGACGTATATGCCAGTATAATTTTTCCTGGTATTTGCGGATAATAGAAGTATAAGCTTTTTCCCGGGTAGCGGGCACGCGAAACTCCTGCAAAAGCACCAGGTCGTCTTCATTTAATGCCATTCTTCTCAATTGTGATCAGCATAAAAATAAAAAAACCAATCCTAAGACTGGTTTTCAATTAACAGGTTTAATCTTTTCTTTATTGCTACTTTTTCCGTTTCAGCACTTTCTTCACCGCAGCGATAATATGTTCTTTATCAAGACCATATTTTATCAACAGGTCAGTTGGTTTTCCGGATTCACCGAAAGTATCATTGGTACCTATCATTTCAATGGGTACAGGAAGGTTTTTTGAAGCGGCATGAGCTATACTATCGCCGAGACCGCCGATAACATTGTGTTCCTCAACTGTTACTGCACATCCGGTTTTCTGCAAAGATTGAAGAACAGCTGGAGTATCGAGGGGCTTGATGGTATGGATATTCAGGAGGTCGACTTTTATTCCTTCTTTCTCCAGTTCCCGGGTAGCCTCGATCGCTGTCCAGACCATATGGCCACAGGCAAAAATGGAAACATCTGTTCCTTCATTGAAATATTGCGCTTTTCCAATAACAAACTTCTCGTCAGGATTGGTAAAAATTGGCCAGACAGGGCGTCCGAAACGGAGGTAAACGGGTCCCTGATGTTCTGCGACTGCAAGAGTTGCAGCTTTGGTCTGGTTATAGTCGCAGGGTACGATCACTGTCATTCCGGGCAACATCTTCATCATACCGATATCTTCCAGGATCTGGTGCGTAGCACCATCTTCACCGAGAGTAAGGCCAGCGTGCGAAGCACAGATTTTTACATTCTTGCCAGAATAGGCAATTGACTGACGAATCTGATCGTAAACACGTCCGGTTGAAAAATTTGCAAACGTAGTAGTAAAAGGAATTTTTCCTCCGATAGTCAGCCCGGCTGCAATTCCCATCATATTTGCTTCAGCAATACCACACTGAATAAAACGATCAGGAAAGGACTTTATAAAAGCATTCAATTTTAAAGATCCGGCGAGGTCTGCTGTTAATGCAACAACATTTGGGTTTGATTTACCCAGCTCAAAAATTCCATCACCAAAACCGCTGCGAGTATCTTTCTGACCGGTTACCTGAATTTGCTGTACCATGCTTTTTCAAATTGAAGGCACAAAGTAAAGTGAATATGATCAGTATTCAGGATGAAAAGATGAATTTTTGATAATTAGAGAGGCCTAGTTCAATTTGAAGTTTCCGCTACTGAACATTTTTTCGTCACTGTAGAGGTTCTGTTCCCATTGCCAGGCCGTAGCCATAATGTCG
Organism: Pollutibacter soli; assembly: GCA_029269725.1. Taxonomy (GTDB): domain Bacteria; phylum Bacteroidota; class Bacteroidia; order Chitinophagales; family Chitinophagaceae; genus Pollutibacter; species Pollutibacter soli. The sequence goes on from JARJHS010000004.1 coordinate 244,592, forward strand.
TCCAGCGAGTACCGAGGTTTCCAGTCTAATTCGCGGATGGCTTTATCGTTGTTGGCATAAATGGCCATGATATCGCCCGGGCGGCGAGGGCCGATCGTATAATTCAGGGAAACACCCGCAACTCTTTCGAAAGCTTTTATTGCCTCGAGCACGGTGATCCCTTCGCCAGTACCCAGGTTGAACACTTCAACGTTCGTTTTATTTTTCTTTGCCACCAGCTGGTTCAAGGCGAGGGTATGTGCATGAGCAAGATCGCATACGTGTACGAAATCGCGGAGGCATGAACCGTCTCTGGTGTTATAGTCGCTTCCGAAAACAGTAAGCTGCGGAATTTTTCCAATCGCGGTTTGCGTAATAACCGGAGTCAGGTTTTGCGGCCTGTCGAATGGATATTCTCCAAGCAGTCCGGAAGGATGAGCACCTGCAGGATTAAAGTATCTCAATAAAACAAATTGAGTTTTGCTTGTTTTAGCAAATTCAGTGATCATGTCTTCACCTACCTGTTTGGTATAACCGTAAGGAGATTCCGCCGGTTGCTTTGGTGTTTCTTCCGTAACAGGAATGTTCGCAGGACTACCATATACCGTGCATGATGACGAGAAAACGAAATAAGGAATCTGATATTCATCAACGCATTTCAACAGATTAATCAGTGAGATCAGGTTATTATGGTAATACAGCAGGGGTTTTTCAACCGATTCTCCAACTGCTTTGTACGCTGCAAAATGAATGATACCCGCAATGTCATCATTTTCAGCAAAGATGGCATGGGTATCATCAAAATCACAGAGATCAACTTTGTAATTTTTGATTTTTTTTCCTGTAATCTTTTCGACCCCTTCCAGTAATCGTGTTGAGGAGCGGGAGTTATTGTCAACTGATATTACTTCATATCCGTTGTCAATCAAATCGAGTAATGTATGGGAGCCAATATAACCGCAACCTCCTGTTACCAGAATTTTTTTCATATCGATTTTTTACTGTCCGGTCTGTTCGTCTTTTAAGATTCTGAAGATACTAAGTTCAACAGATATTCACCATATCCGCTCTTTCTCATAGGCTCGGCGAGTTTGATCAATTGATTTGTATCGATAAAACCCTGTCGCCATGCAATCTCCTCGATACATGCAATTTTGAATCCCTGTCTTTGTTCTATGACCTGTATAAATTGGGATGCCTGCATAAGTGAATCGAAAGTTCCGGTATCCAGCCAGGCAGTCCCTCTTTCGAGTATGGATACTTTCAATTTCCCCCGGCGGAGGTATTCTCTGTTGATATCGGTGATCTCATATTCACCGCGTGGAGAAGGCTCGAGGTTTTTCGCTATCGCTACTACTTCATTATCATAAAAATAAAGTCCCGGCACAGCGTACCTGCTTTTTGGAACTGCTGGTTTCTCTTCGATGGAAATGGCATTCATTTCATCATCAAATTCAACCACACCATACCGTTCAGGATCACTTACCTGGTAAGCATAAACAATTCCTCCGTCGGGTGTGGTATTTCGTTCCAGCATGAGTCCCAATCCTCCACCATAAAAAAGGTTATCTCCAAGTACAAGCGCTACATTGTCCGTCCCGATAAATGATTCGCCAATCACAAAAGCCTGTGCGAGACCATTGGGTTTGGCTTGTTCCGCATAACTGATATTGAGGCCCAAATGATTGCCATCGCCAAAGAGACGAATGAAATGTGGCAGATCATGTGGCGTGGAAATAATGAGAATGTCCTGGATGCCCGCAAGCATCAGCGTTGATAAAGGGTAATAGATCATGGGTTTATCATAAACCGGCATAATCTGTTTACTTATAGCATAGGTTATCGGGTACAGTCTGGTTCCGGATCCACCGGCAAGAATAATTCCTTTCATGCAAATTCGTGATTTCGGGTTTCCGAAAGAACGCAAAGATGATGATTTTTATTCTTGAATGCCAGTGATTAATGCATGACCATGGCGCTGATTATGTGGCAAAGGCTAGGGAAGTGGCTCCGCCTCCCAGTTATTGTTAAGAAAACTGGCTTTCAGGGTGAGTTTTTCCGAAAAAGACGCCGAAGTTGTATCGTCCGTATTCCGGATGCTGATTCGTCCTGTGTTTTCGGAATAAACCAGATAAACCGAGCTATCCTGTTCTGCCTTGATATCTAGGATCTTCAGACCCAGGCCTTTATATCGGGTATAACCAGCCGCCCTGTTGAGGTCTGCGTAGTAATTGGCAACAATAGTTTCTGCCGTTTCGAGATCGAGTACTTTTTTTGCTGATGATTCGATTGCGGGGCTTTCTGATTGTGAACTATCCGAAGTGTTTTCGATAATTTTTTTGTCAGTGCCTGAGCCACAGGAACTTGTGAAAACTATAAGAAAGATTAAAACTGAAAAAATCAAACGGCTAATCATCACACAAAAAGTTTGATGATACTAAAAATGATCATCGCCATTACCGCGCTAACAGGAATGGTGAGAATCCAGGCCCACAAGAGGTTTACGGTTACTCCCCATCTTACGGCACTCAGACGTTTAGTGGCTCCAACACCAATAATGGCACCAGTGATCGTATGTGTAGTACTTACAGGGATACCCAATTTTTCTGTTAAGAACAGGGTGATAGCACCGGCAGTCTCAGCACCTACCCCTTCCAGCGGAGTTACCTTGGTAATTCGGGTTCCCATGGTCTTTACGATCTTCCAGCCACCGCTCATGGTTCCCAAACCGATAGCGGTATAACAGGCTATCGGCACCCATGCGGGCATCTGGCTGAAATCTGTAATGTTGCCATTGGCCATGAGCGCTGCGGCAATAATACCCATCACTTTCTGTGCATCGTTTCCACCGTGCCCGATACTGAACGCTGCAGAAGACACCAGCTGCAGGCGCTTATACATATTGCCCGTCCGATAAGCACTTGGCGGCTTTTTCAGATCATTGAAAATATAAAGAATGCAAAACAGAACAGACATCCCGACAATTCCCCATTTAATTACAGGATTAAATTTGACCAGGGTGACGGTAAGAAATACGGTTATGGCAATTATCAATAGTTTCAGCCATAGATTTCGCATTATAGTTACGATTGTGATGTAGGCTGAAATGACCATCCCTATCAACGGTGCCAGGAATATAAATAAAACGATCTGCGTAATCTTTCCGATTTCAATGCTGCCAAAACCCGCATGGGCAATAGCTGCTCCCGCAAAACCGCCAATCAATGTGTGAGAGGAAGAAGAAGGAATTCCATACCACCAGGTGACCAGGTTCCAGATGATGGCCGAAATCAGACCCGCAAGAATAACCGGCAAGGTGATCACTTCTTTGTGAACAGTTTTCGCAATCGTGTTTGCCACATTGTGATCACTGAAAATGAAGTACGCGACCGAGTTGAAAAATGCAGCCCAGAGTACCGCCTGGAAGGGTGTAAGCACTTTCGTGGAAACGATTGTGGCAATTGAGTTTGCCGCGTCGTGAAATCCGTTGATATAATCGAAAACCAATGCGAGGCCTATGATTACTATTAACAGAGTCATTCAGCAATGGTTTTGGATGAACTGATTTCGGCCACAAAACAGGACTTGAACAAAGAAAGCATGTTATATCGATGAAATCCGGAACTGATCAGGCGTATTTAACAATAATAGATTCGATCACATTTCCGGCATCTTCACATTTATCAGTTGCAATTTCCATCGCCTGGTAAATTTCTCTCATTTTAATTACCTCTTTTGCATCTTCTTCCTCTGCAAACAATCTTTCGATGCTAAGATCGAAGATATCATCAGCCTGGTTTTCGATACTGTTTATTTTGACAAGAGATTCAGTAATCAAGCGAAGATTTTTCATGTTCCGCAGCTCTCTAACTGCATTGCGTACCTGCTCACAGCTTTGGTAAATCAGGTCGCTGAATTTATGCAGCCCATAATCCACCGGGTTAACATGATAGAAGTTGATCTTTTTTGCTGAAGCATAGATATAATCTGCAATATCATCCAGCGAACTGGCGAGGTAGTGAATATCCTCGCGATCAAATGGAGTGATAAAGTTTCTTCCGAGTTCAGTGAAGATTCGGTGGGTCAGTTCATCATTCTCATGTTCCAGATGCTCAATCTGGGTGATCAGGGCCGCCCTTTTATTGAAATCCTGCTCTTCAACAACGGCCATGAGTATTTTGGCCATCTCAAGCACCCTGTCACTGACATCTTCGAAAAGTCCGTAAAATACGCGGTCCTTTGGAAGAAAAATTTTCAAAAATGAATTGGCACCCATGCGAAAAATTTGTGCAAAATTAGAAGATTATATCCCCGAAACGAGCCTCATTAAACTGATAATAATTTCTTAACACAGCTGGTTTTAATCATTTAGTTCAAGGTTGTTAACAATGCAATTCATTGATAACCAACATCAATTCTAAAAATTCTTAACGCTAAAGTAATCTAAAATTCATATTGGTAATGATTTCATAACATTCAAAACTGATACTCGCTGCACTGCGCAATTATTTTTGCGCGCTGTTAATAATCAGGTAGTCTAAAAATAACAGCAGTGCAAGGCATGAAGTGGTTATTTATTGTTATGGGTGTATGTTTTATGATAACACAGCAGGTTTCCGGTCAGGATACTGCACGCAAAAGCACCACCGCCAAATGGTATGAAACCATTGGTATTCGCGGGTATATGCAGCTTCGGTATAACCGGTTGCTGGAAACAAATCCGGATCTGAAATGTGAGCAATGCGACAGAAGCTGGGGTGGTACCGGTGGATTTTATTTCCGCAGGATCCGACTGATCATCTTTGGTAATCTTGGAGATCGGGTTTATTTCTATCTGCAACCTGATTTCGCTTCAGCTCCTTCAGTCACCGGTTTAAATTTTGGTCAGATCAGGGATGCTTATTTTGATATTTCATTTGATAAAAAGAAAGAATTCAGGGTAAGACTCGGGCAGAGTAAAGTGCCATACGGGTTTGAAAATCTGCAAAGCAGTCAGAACAGAATTCCACTGGATCGAAACGATGCGTTAAACAGTCCCCTCGCGAACGAAAGAGACATTGGTGCATTTTTCTATTGGGCCCCTGCAGAAAAAAGGGAATTGTTTTCGCGCTTGGTAAGTTCCGGTTTGAAAGGATCAGGAGATTATGGAGTTGTAGGAATTGGCGTTTATAATGGTCAGAACGCAAATCGTCCTGAACTTAATAATCAGCCGCACGTAGTGGCCAGGGTTACATGGCCTTTCGAGCTAGCTAATAAACAAATCATCGAAACCAGTATCCAGGCATTCGCAGGAAAATTTGTGATTACTGATACCACTCTCGGGGTAAAAACATTAAATGTATCCAAAGGCTACGATGACCAAAGAATTGGTGCCACCTTCATACTTTACCCTCAGCCTTTCGGGATACAGGCTGAATACAACATTGGTACAGGGCCTCAATATATACCGGTAAAAAATGCAATTGAACAGAAAAAACTAAGTGGAGGTTATGTTCTCCTGAGCTACATGTGGAAACCTGGAAATCAGATCCTGATACCATTTGGAAGATACCAGGTGTATAAAGGTGGTAAGAAACATGAGCTTGATGCAAGGAGTTATGATGTAAAAGAATTTGAGCTCGGAGTTGAATGGCAAATGAATAAGTATATCGAATTCGTCGCCATGTATACGATGTCCAACAGGCGATTTGAAGATGCGAGGAATCCCTCCAACCTTCAGAAAGGCAACCTGTTAAGACTCCAGGCTCAATTGAATTTCTGATGCCAGTTAACATTAAGGACATACAGTGGTAATATTCAGGTAACCTTAGCTTAACGCTCCCGTAAACGGGCGCTGGTAGTTTTGCGGCAAATATTTCTGTCGTGAATACTACTACTACTTTAAAAGGAATTTTCGTTACCCTCGCTGTGTTCCTGACACTTCCGGGATTCAGCCAATCCGGCAAAATTACAGGCCGGATCATCTCTGCAAGAAATGGTGAAAATATCACCGGAGCAACAGCTTCGATACAAGGATTACAGAAATCGGTTGTATCCGATGTGGAAGGTCGCTTCACAATGAATAATGTAACTCCCGGAGTTTATACACTTGAATTCAGCTCACTTGGCTACCAGGCAAAGGCGGTATCAGAAGTTGAAGTAAAAGCTAATGAGGTAGTAACACTCGAGATCACTTTGAATGAAAAAGCAAAAGATCTGAGTGAAGTAACTATTAAGGCTACACCTCGCAGAATGGAGACGGTGAATGCACTGCTCGTTAAACAGAAAAATCTCCCGAATATTTCAGATGGTATTTCTGCAGAGTCCATCCGCAGATCACCAGACCGTAACACGGGTGAAGTTCTGAAACGTGTGAGCGGCGCTACCATCCAGGAAAATAAATATGTAATCGTTCGCGGTCTTGCAGATCGTTACAATGTAGCTACACTTAACAACGCGATTCTCCCAAGTACAGAAGCTGACAGAAAAGTTTTTGCATTTGATATTATTCCATCCAATCTGATCGACAATATCCAGATTTTTAAAACTGCTTCTCCGGATTTACCTGGCGATTTTGCTGGTGGTGTTGTACAGATCAATACGCAGGATGTTCCCAATAAAAATAGTGTAAGTGTTGCTGCTGGTGCAAGTTTTAATACGGCAGCCACTGGCAAAAATTTCCGGATTGGCTATCTCGGTGACTACGATTATCTCGGTTTTGAAAGTGGTGCAAGAAGATTACCATCAAATCTCCCTCTCATTCGCGGACTGGATCTGGATGCAACAATCAGTCAATCTAAACGACTGAATAACATTTTTGGCGATCGTTATCATGCCAACGCTCTTCCGGGTCAGAATTACCAGATCACATGGGCACATAAATCAGATTTAAAAAGAGGCGGTCAGTTAGGAACAATCTTAGCGGCAACCTATCGCAATAGCCAGAATATTTACAGTGGTGAAAGAATAGAATACCAGGAACAGGTCTACGGATCACCTCTTGCGTTCGATTTCCAGGATACCACCTATAGATTTACAACGACGTTGGGTGCTATGGCCAACTTCGCCTATAAAAAAGGAAAAACAAAAATATCTCTCAAGAATTTATGGAACAGGATGATGGACGTAACGAACCTGGTTCGTGAAGGTGAGGATGCAAATGCACAGGTTTATAAAAAGGGTTCTTCTAATGAAACAAACATCAGAACACTGTTTACCTCTCAGTTGGAAGGGGAACATGTACTGAATGCAAAACGGTCAATGATCACCTGGAATCTCAATTTCGCATACACAGGCGGTGAACAACCTGACTATAGAATTCTTCCCTATTCCAAAGGAATCAATGATATCAATGATAAATCGATTCCATTCCAGGTTATCATGAGAGAATCCTTCAGGTTCTTTTCCAATCTTAATGATTTTGCCTACGGCGGAAATGTGAATTACACCATTCCATTCAAATGGAAAAACGGAGAAAAAAATTCATTCAAAACCGGCGCATTTTTCCTGTACAAGACAAGAGAATATTCCGCCCGCGCATTCAGATACAAAGAAGCAAAAGCAAGTGAGTTTTACGGAGATTATTACCTGCAGCAAAAGCCAGAAACCATTTTTTCACAGGTTAACATAAACCCGGAAGGCTTTGCATTGGATGAGATAACAAATAACTCAGACTTTTATTCTGCACAGTCTACAACAGCAGCAGGTTATGCCATGATGGACAACCGTCTTAGCCAAAAACTTCGTTTAGTCTGGGGCGTTAGGGTTGAGAATTTTAATTACACTGTCAACACAGCGGATTTTTCCAATCCGAATATTGCGATCAACAGAAACTATATAGACGTTCTTCCGTCATTTAATCTTACTTATAATCTTACCTCCAAAACCAACCTGAGATTTTCCGGATTTCAGTCAGTTTCACGTCCTGATTTCAGGGAAGTTGCTAACATGCAATTCTACGACTTCTCAAGAAATGCAATTATCAAAGGTAATGGTGACCTGGAAAGAAGCCAGAATACAAACATTGATTTGAGATTTGAAACCTATCCATCAGCCGGTGAAATTTTTTCGGTTTCTGTTTTTGCGAAATATTTCAACAAACCGATCGAATCAGTTGTAGCTGGTGGATCAACACCTTCCAGTTTAACCCTTACATATGCAAATCCTAATTCTGCATTTAACTACGGTGCGGAATTTGAGTTTCGTAAGAAGCTGAATTTCCTGAACAGTTCATTTCTTGAAAACTTTACGGTGTTTGGAAACTTCGCTTACATTTTTTCCAAAGTTGATTTTAAAGGATTGGACGTGAGTGTTTTTGACAAAGACAGACCGATGCAGGGTCAGTCTCCATACATTATAAATGGTGGAATACAATACAATGCTGATAAGATCGGAATGACCTTTTCCGGGTTAGTAAACAGGATTGGTAACCGAATAGCTTTTGTTGGATTTGATGGATATGCAGATGTGTATGAGAATGGAAGAACTGTTGTCGATCTGCAGCTTGCAAAAAAGCTCTTTAAAGACAAAGCGGAAATCAAATTCAGTGTAAGTGATCTTTTGAATCAAAGAGCAATCTATTATCAGAACAGTATGGACATAACCAAACGCGGATACAAGTCTTCTGAAGATCGCGTGTGGAATACTTACAGGTACGGAACGAACATTTCATTAACGCTATCGGCAAATTTCTAAACATCAGTTAATACTGGCATAATAAATCGATAACATTCGCTGGATAGTTTCGCATTCATTTCCAGCTCCGGAGTTACGCATAAAAGTTTAATAATAATTATCATGAAACATTTGAAATCCCTGACTTATCTGGCATTTTCGGTCTCGATGTTGTCAGCATGTACCAAGACTGATAATCCGATTCCCGATCCTCCTCCGCCATCACCAACTGATACTGTTGTGACTGGTTCTTTGACTACGAATAAAACATTAACTGCTGATAAGAAATGGATATTGAAAGGATATGTGTATGTGACTAACGGTGTTACACTAACTATCGAGCCAGGCACAACAGTAATGAGTGATGTAACAGATAAAGGTGCACTTTGTATTGAAAGAGGTGGAAAGATCATGGCTGAAGGAACTGCTGAAAAACCAATCGTTTTTACTTCCGGGAAAGCCGTAGGTTCAAGAGCACCCGGAGATTGGGGTGGAATCGTCCTGTTGGGTAGAGCAAGAACAAATCGTAGCTCCACACCTGTAATTGAAGGTGGACTGGACAGACCCTATGGCGGAACTGATGATGCTGACAACTCAGGCGTAATGAAATATGTTCGCATTGAGTATGCAGGTATTGCTGCATTTGCGAACAGTGAGATCAATGCGCTTACACTAGGCGCTGTAGGTTCAGGTACCACACTTGAATATATTCAGACTGCATACGCAAATGATGATGCCTATGAATTCTTCGGTGGAAAAGTAAATGCAAAACACCTGGTAGCAGCATATACTGCTGATGATGATTACGATTTTGATTTCGGATTCACTGGAAAAATTCAATACGCTGTTGCATTGCGTGATCCGGCTTTTGTTGATCCCGGAGATGCTGGTAACGGTATTGAAAGTGACAACGATGGTTCGGGTACTGCTGCATTGCCTTATACACGTCCGGTTCTCTCCAACTTTACATTTGTTGGTCCAAACAATGCACCTGGTACAGCAGCAAACCACAACTTCAATGCACGTTTCAGAAGAGCATCAAGATTTGCCGTTGGTAATACCATCATGATGGGTTATATGGATGCGGGTCTGTCACAGGAAAGTGATTCAACCGGCCAGGCGTTCGCAAGCGGTCTTTCTGTATTTTCAAACAATATTGTACATGCTGTTGCGAATCCTTACTGGATCCCTTCATCTTCCGGAACGCCTACCATCAAACCGGAAATTCTGAGCATTGCAGGCATGCAGACCCTTGCCGAAGCTGCCGGCTCTATTGTTTATCCAAGCGCCGCAGACATCAAACTGAAGGCGCCGTTCAATCTTACTGCGCCGGATCTCACTCCCGATGCCGGTTCGCCAGCGCTGACGGGTGCTGCATACACTGGTGATTTCGCCGATGCTTTTTTCACTTCCGGTACTTATAAAGGAGCAATTGGTTCTACCAACTGGCTCAATGGATGGACACGCTTTTTCGCAAACGGACAATAACGATCGTTCATAGTTCCTTAAGTAAAGAGTAGTATCTCATGAACCGCCCCATTCCTGGGGCGGTTCGCTTATTAACGCGAGTCTCCGAAATACAATCTTACCATTTTAAGATTTTCCCCGGGGACTCGCGTTTTTATGCTATTCAAGCAATTCTTTTAAAACTATTTCGGTTGTTGTTCAGTATCGTAACGTCTAAAAGGCATAGGGCGACATCGCCAAAAACTTAATATTACCTTATTGTTAAGTTTTGTTAACTTAGCTGGTGCCTGGTGAAAAAGAATCCAATCATACTGAATTGTCTGTTTTTTCTGCTGTCGTTCTCATTGACAGCAAGAGATTCTGGTCAGGATATATCATTTGATTTCTATGGCTCACCTGTAAAGTTTTCCGCTTCCAACAGCTTTAAAGAGCCGCTTTCCAATCCTGCAACTCAATCTGAACTTGAAGCATTTCTTAAGAAACTATCACAACCTGGTTTTGAAGCATGTATAAATGCTTTAATGAATTATAAGAAAGAACAGGAACCTGACGACTGGTTATTTTATCAGCTGGTAAGGAAAACTGCGGCTTCCCTGAGTCCCAAATCGGAGAATTATCACAGGTATACAGCTTTTAAATATTTCCTGATGTTGAAATCAGGGTACGATGTAAAACTGTTTCTGAAAAATGAAAAATTAATGTTTTATGTTCAGTGCGATGAGAACATTTATAATATTCCTTTTCGTATTGAAAACGGAAAACAGTACGTCTGTCTGAATTTTCACGACTATCCAAATTCAATTCCTGGTACAGAAACATTTACTGGAATAAATTTACTGGCAGCGCCCTCAGTTCATGGATTCTCTTATAAAATCACAAAGCTTCCATCGTTTCCCGCGACAGATTACGTTGAGAAAGAAATCAGTTTCACTTATTACCAGGATGATAATCACTTTAAAGTAAAACTCAACCCACAGGTGCGAAACATCTTTGCGAATTATCCCGTTGTTGACTATTCAAACTATTTTAATATTCCGCTCAGCAATGAAACGTATCAATCATTAATTCCTGCACTAAAAAAACAAGTGCAGGGAATGAATCATAAAAATGGTGTTGATTACCTGATGCGTTTTACACGTTATGCGTTTTTGTTTGAAACAGACACAAAGAATTTTGGATCAGAGAAGCGGCTGACACCTGAACAGACTTTACTGTACGATAAAAGTGATTGTGAAGACAGGGTTGCGTTATTCTTCTATCTCGTAAAAGAGGTATATCATTTGCCAATGATTGTCCTGAGCTATCCGCAGCATATCACTATAGCTGTTCAATTAGAAAAACCGGTTGGACGAACCATCACTTATAACGGAAGCAGATATTCAGTTTGTGAGCCTACACCTCAGAAAGAGGATCTTGCGATCGGGCAATGGATTCCCGGTCTTCAAAAGCAACCATTTGAAATAGTCTACGCTTATCAACCTGTAACACGTTAACGCGGGTTAATCCGAAGCATTGATTGCTTTTTCTTCTTTGCTATTTAATGTAAAGCCAAATGTAGAGCCGACATCAGGCTTACTCCGCACGTGAATACTGTGCCCATGAGCCTCGATAATGTGTTTGCAGATGGCCAGGCCAAGACCAGTACCACCCACATTTCTGCTTCTTCCGTAATCCGTACGATAAAATCTTTCAAAAATGCGCATGAGATGTTCTTCTGCAATGCCCATCCCGTTATCGCTGATTTCAATCAAAATATTATTTCCGTCAATATTGTAAAAACTTGCCTCAACCATTCCATTGATATTGCCGTATTTGATACCATTATCAACGAAATTGATCAGTACCTGGCGGATTTTTTCCTTATCCGCATAAACAATAATAGGAGATTCGCAACCTTTTTTGATAGTGAATTTTACGTTCTTCTCCTGCGCCTTGATGGCAAGCGATTCAAATACTTCACGTATAACATCCTGTATTACAAAGCTTGAAAAATGCAATTGTTGCTCACCACTTTCCAGTTTGGAGATTTCATCAAGATCATCAATCAGGTTCACTAATCGGTCTACATTTTTCGATGCATTCTGCAGGAATTTTCTGTTCACTTCAGCCTTATCCATTGCACCTTCCAGCAGTGTATCGACATATCCCTGAATTGCAAACACAGGCGTCTTGAATTCATGAGATAAGTTTTGAAGAAACTCTTTCCGGTAGGCTTCATTCCTGCGAAGAACTTCAATTTCCTGTTTTCTTTGTTCCGCCCATTTTTCTACGTCTTCGCTTACTTCTTCAAGACTTTTCTGTGGCAGTATATTCTTATAATAAAATTCTTCTCTTCGGGTCGCCTTGGTCTGATAAATGAATTTATAAATGAGCTTAATCTTCCTGTAAATAAACCTTTGAATTACATACGCCGTTAAAGAATAAGCGATGAGGAACATTACAACAAATGTCACTACGGGGACCCACCAGGTTCGTATAAAAAGAAAATTCGCCAGGGCCCCGGCCAGTGCTATGGTAATTGCATTTACAACAGCAATCTGGTTCGGTGTCAGGTTTTTAGTATCTAACATTGACACAATTTAATACTTACCGGAAACAGAAGGGAATCCGGCTATGTTAATTACCTTATTGACAGAGGAATGGAGAGTGGTTAAAGCTCAAATTTGTAGCCTACCCCTTTGACAGTGGTAATACAGTCCACACCCAGCTTCTGGCGGATTTTCCTGATGTGCACATCGATCGTCCTGTCCCCGACGATTACATCAGCACCCCAGATCTGGCTCAGAATTTCATTCCTTAGAAATACTCTCCCGGGCCTTGATGCCAGGAGGTAAAGAAGTTCAAATTCCTTTTTTGCGAGGTTGATGGATTTTCCCTGGTAAATCACGATGAATTGCTCCGGATCAATTTTCAGATCACCGATTTCAATAGCCTGTGATTCGCCGGATTTGCTGAAACGACGGAAAAGTGAATTGACTTTAGTAACCAGCACTTTTGGGCTGACCGGCTTGGTGATATAGTCGTCAGCTCCGTATTCGAGGCCCTTTACATGTGAAAGATCATCATTCAAAGCGGTAAGGAACATGATCAGGGTATCGTAAAACGATGGTTGGGTCCTCAGGATCCTGCAAACCTCCATTCCGTTCTTGTTTGGCATCATTACATCGAGTATGATAAGGTCTGGCTTTACCAGTTTTGCTTTCATCAATGCTTCCGTGCCATCTTTCGCAGTTTGAACCTCGTAGCCTTCCAGTTGCAGGTTGTACCCGATGATTTCCAGTATATCTGGTTCATCATCAGCAATTAAGATCTTTTTTCCTTTCGCCTCCATTAACACAAATTTTACACAAAAGTAACCGCAGCCAATCCGCTCCCCAAATCCGCCGGATTATGAAATTGTTAATCGCAGCACCGACAAAAATCTCGTTTCCAGCCATCTAAATAAAAGATTTTTATTGCTTCATACACAATAATGAAAAAAAATAGCATTTATGTATATGGCGTAAATTTGACAACTGTCGTATCGCTGAGACTAAAATATGAAACCGATATTCCTGATCCTGATAAGTATACTTTTCTTAAATGTCGCCCTCGCAGGCCAGGATACTGTCAAGTACAAGATTGACATCCGGCGGGTGAAAATGCATGAGGATATCGACAAGCTTCAGGATCAGATACTTAAACGTAGCAACATCGCTGAGAAGCTATTTTATACTGCATCAAATCCTGAAGTAAATACGATGCTCCGGGATACCTATAGCAAGGAGTTGGATGTTGTCCAGGACACCATTGAAAGAAGCAGCAAGTTTGACCATCGACTGAAAGTTAAGTATTTGATGGGGCTTTCACACATGCTCAAAGGGTATTATAATGGGTTCAGTAAAAAATGGTTTTCACCTGAGAAAGGAATTGTTCTTTTTAGTGAATACAATGAACTCATGCTTGCAGACAGAAGCGGGGAATCCATTGCTTCCATCATTGATAAATATCCCTATGACTGTGGCAATCTTTTAATCAACACACCAGGCAGCGTATTTTTTGATAATGCAGGATTCAAAGATGCCAAAGTGATACTGTTCAGAAAGTATATTGTTCTTCATCCGGAAGAAGCTTTACCAAGACTTGAACAGTTTGCGGATGTTCCATTTGCCGATAGCCTGATCACTGCTTCTGCCAGGCGGTTTCCCGATCAGTTTTACGACTATGCGGCTGCAACAAGAACGCGCGTTGGTCGGCTGATTGCTCAGAACAATGATCCTCTTGTACGTGCCATCACCGCGATGGCAACCAGTCGCAGCGGTCGGTTATATTATCCGTTTCTGGACGAAGTCATGCGTGGCAGTCAGACTGTAGAATCTGTTTCAGCTGTGATGAATGACAGTTTGCAGTACTACAGGTTATTAGTTCAGACACAGATCAGCTATGCTGAAAGAATAAGAAAGAGTGATACACCGCTGGTTCACAATGAACTAACTAGGATGCTCAGGCGAAAAGCTCAGGAAGTCTTTATCAATAAGATCAATGCGCTTCATGATGATCCTGACGCAGTACGCTTTAAAATAGTAGAAAATTTTACTCCTGAACAGCTATACTATCTTATCGTTTTAGGTGAAGAAATCATTTATACCTCCAGCTACAAAGGCGTTTACAATCGCATGATGGAAAGAATGCCAAAGCAGGCCGGAGATTCATTGATGCTGAGAGTTCAGTTTGATAAGTTCAAAAAATTTATCAAAATGGCTGCAGGCTATAATAAGCTGGATCACTTTCTCAGTACGATGCCTGACAGCAGTGCGCAACGGTTGATGATTGCATTTGCGCGTGGATTGGATAAGACTGATGGTTTGGAAGAAGCCGTTGATGTCGCTGATTCTTATGGTAGCATAAACACAGCATCAGTAAAAAACCTGATCGATCGTGAGATCACAAAGGCATATGCTGATAGTAAGAGAAAAGGTCAGCGACGCAGCTATGTGATTTACGATATTCTTCAAACCATTTTTGCTTCCTCTAAGGACAGTTCGATTGATATTTCTACCAGACTCGGAATTCCACCGGTGTATAAGGTGGATTATAAAAATCTGGCTGATTCATCCGGTAAAGTTATTCAGCTCGTATTTTTCTATGGAGATAAAGATGGCATTGACTCTTATGGAAATTTCATGAGTTTGTTTAATGGAAAGCCGGAGTGGAAAATCAATAAAACAAAAGAGTGGGTAGAAATTAAATCTGCTTCCGGCAAACCCATTTGGATCTTCGCAAATCTTCCGCTTGATAACTCAAAAGGAGATGATCCGGATGCGAAAGCACAGGAAAATCTTCTCGCTTATCTTGATGCAAAAAATCTGAAGCCATCAATCGTAATTCATCGAGGTCATAGTTATCATGTTACCTATACCATCAAGCAATTGCCGTCATCAGCAAAAATTGTAATACTTGGTTCATGCGGAGGATATCATAATCTTGATGATGTATTGCGTATTTCTCCGGATGCGCATATCATTTCATCGAAAGAAGTCGGAACGCGAACCGTGAATGAACCAATTCTTAAATCAATCAATGATGACCTTCGCAAAGGGAAAAATATTGATTGGGTAAGCATGTGGAAAGGATTATCAAATCAGTTCACATCAGGTGAAGCAAAAGAAAGATTTGAGAACTATATACCTCCTCACAAAAATCTGGGAGCTTTATTTATAAAAGCCTATACAAGGCAAATGGAAGAACAGGAAGCCGTAACAGCAGATTCAGCGCACACAGTTAGTAATAACCTTCCATAATAAAGCGGGTCCATTAACATCCCTTTTGATCAGACAACTGTATTTTTGCAGACTGCGGAACAATGATCTGTTTCAATCCAGGTCATCATTGGTTTCAGGAAAAGTTCGGCAGCATGGATCATGTCGGAAAAGACAGGACGTAAAAAAATAGTTGACTTCACTTTACTGCGCAGGGTATTCGGCTATGCAAGGCCGTATAGAAACCGCTTTGTAATTTCAGTAGTACTATCTATTGTACTTGCTGCACTTGCCCCTGTGAGGCCACTCCTGATTAACTATACGATCACTGATGTTATCCAGAGGGATACCGGAACTTTTGATTTTATCAAAAATCTGCTTATATATATCACGGTTGTACAGATAGGGATCCTGATCATCGAAACCCTTCTTCGTTTTTCTTTTACTTTTCTTACGGCGTGGCTCGGCCAAACAGTTGTAAAGGATTTACGCATCCAGGTCTATAATAAAATCCTGCACCTGAACCTACGCCAGTTTGATAAAACACCGATCGGTACATTAACCACCAGAACGATTAATGATATTGAATCTATTAATGATATCTTCTCGGAAGGACTTATCCCGATTGTAGCTGACCTGTTATCTATCATTGCCATCCTCATTGCCATGTTTTTTACCAACTGGCAACTGACTTTAATTTGTTTGATACCTTTTCCTTTCCTGATTGTTGCGACATTTTATTTTAAGGAAAGTGTAAACAAATCGTTCATCCGTGTACGAAACGCTGTTGCTGCGCTTAATGCTTTTGTACAGGAACATATTACCGGGATGCAGGTCATCCAGGCATTTCATGTGGAGGGTCGTGAAGCGGAACGTTTTCGCACCATCAACAAGGATCATCGTGACGCCAATATTAAAGCCATTTTCGCATACTCTGTTTTTTTCCCTATCGTCGAAATAGTGTTGGCATTCTCAATGGGTTTGTTGGTTTGGTTTGCAGCGCAGCAGGCTTATCACCTGGACTCGCAGGAAGCGGCAAGAATCACCGGGCATATCGTTTCTTTTATTTTGATGCTGAACCTGCTTTTCAGGCCACTCCGGGTGATCGCAGATAAATTTAATGTGCTGCAGATGGGTATGGTGGCCAGTGAACGGGTTTTCAAAGTGCTGGATAACGATGATTTTATTACCAGGGAAGGAGATTTTACCCCTGATAGCGTAAAGGGGGCTATCGAGTACCGCAATGTCAGCTTCTCTTATAACGAAGGCGTACCTGTTTTAAAGAATGTGAGTTTTACAGTTGAGCCAGGCGAAACATTGGCAATCGTTGGCCATACCGGTAGCGGAAAAAGTTCAATCATCGGTTTGTTAAACAGACTTTACCCGCTGTCCGAAGGGAAAATATTACTGGATAATGTTGAAATCGAGGACTATAAGCTGGAAAGCCTACGTAAGAAAATCGGAGTAGTGTTGCAGGATGTGTTCCTTTTTTCAGGTTCAGTACTGGATAATATTACTCTGAGAAATCCTGAGATTACCAGGGAGCAGGCAGAGAATGCAGCTAAACTGATTGGAGTCCATGAGTTTATCATGCAGTTGCCCGGAAATTATGATTATAATGTGATGGAACGCGGAAGTACTCTCTCATTGGGTCAACGCCAGCTACTTTCGTTTATCCGCGCGCTGCTATATAACCCTTCTGTACTTATTCTTGATGAGGCCACCTCATCCGTCGACGCTGAATCTGAGCAATTGATTCAGCATGCCATTGATGCGCTTATAGCAGGGAGGACTTCAATAATCATAGCGCACCGACTTTCCACGATCCGGAAAGCAGATAAAATAATGGTGCTGGATAAAGGCGAAATCAAAGAATCCGGCACGCACGAGGAATTGCTTGCCCTCGGTGGATTCTACGCCAATCTCCACAAAATGCAGTTCGAAAAAAGGGTTTCAAAACTGCAAACCCGGCACTGAATTTTCTGAGTTTTTCCCGATCTCATAGTGATAATTGAGTGCCCTCCCGTATCTTTGCGGCAAATTTTGGAATGGCTATGTCGTCTGGTCACCTCAAATCTTTACTGGTAGCGGTTTTTAGCGGATGTATCATCTTTTTTTCTAATGAAACTTTTGCTCAGTCGCATGAGAAAGAAACCCATGAAAAAGAGGAACATGTAAAGTCTGAAAAAAAGGAAGGTTTTGATGCCAGCGAAGTGATTTTCAGTCATATCCTGGATGCTCACCAGTTTCACTTTTTGTCTTATACCGGTTCTGATGGCCATGAGCACCATGTTTCCATTCCTCTTCCTGTAATAGTCTATTCTGATAAGCGTGGTTTTTCCATGTTTTCCTCATCCAAATTCCATCATGGTGAGCATGCACATGATGGTTACAGACTGGAAAAAAATAAAATTGTACCTGTTGACGCATCGGAAAAAGTATATGATTTATCTCTGACCCGTAATGTGGTTCAGATGATCATTGCACTGATACTTCTCGTTTGGATACTGGTTGGGATGGCAAATAAGTATAAAAAGAATGGTGCAAAGAAAGCTCCAAGTGGATTGCAGAATGCTGTCGAACCCGTGATCACTTTTGTAAGAGATGAAGTTGCCATTCCCAACCTGGGGCATAAGTACCAGAAATACCTACCTTACCTGCTGACCGTATTCTTCTTTATTCTCATCAACAATATATTCGGGTTGATACCCGGGTCGGCAAACGTAACAGGTAATATCGCATTCACTTTTGTACTCGCTGTTATCTCGTTCATTGTAATTCTTGCCAGTACAAATTCCCACTTCTGGGCCCATATCTTCTGGTTCCCGGGTGTGCCGGTTCCAGTAAAGATCCTGATGCTGATCGTGGAATTGCTTGGTGTGATCACAAAACCTTTCGCCCTGATGGTGCGTCTTTTTGCAAACATGATGGCTGGACACATCATCATCATCTGTTTGGTTTCCCTGATATTTATTTTCGGCGGTCTGAGTAAAGCTATCGGCTGGGGTTTCTCACCGGTATCTATCGGTTTCGCTGTATTTATATACCTCATTGAAGTGATGGTTGCTTTTATCCAGGCATTCATCTTCACGAACCTTACTGCTGTTTTCATCGGGCAGGCTTTTGAAGGTGAGCATGAGCACGGAGAGGAGGCACATCATTAATCTTTTTTAATAACCATTACAAACAAACAAGTATGCCTTTAATGGACGTTTTGTTGAGTGCGACTGCCTGGGCTAATGCTGGTGGTGCTATCGGTGCAGGTTTAGCTGCCATCGGAGCTGGCATCGGTATCGGCCAGATCGGTAAAGGTGCGGTAGAAGCTATCGCCCGTCAGCCGGAAGCTAAAAATGACATTCGCGCGAACATGATCTTGACTGCAGCCTTCGTAGAAGGTGTTGCGCTGTTTGCGGTAATTGCCGGTATCCTGGCGATGTTCGTTTAAGCAGAAACTTTTAACTGCATCCGGAGCACAGGGCCGAGGATGCAGTTACGTTTAACGTTCAACGTTTAACGTTTAACGTTAGAACCTGCGGTTGAGAATTGCTTTAGAAAACAGTTGAACTCAGTATTATAAAAGCTTTACTATGGACTTGTTAACGCCCTCGTTCGGTCTTATTATCTGGACCCTGCTGGCCTTCCTCATCGTATTTTTTGTATTGAAAAAATTTGCCTGGGGACCGATTCTTTCTTCGCTGAATGAAAGAGAAAAAACCATTGCTGATTCACTTTCCACTGCCGAAAGAGTAAAAGAGGAGATGAGCCAGATGAAAAGCGAAAACGAAGCTTTAATGGCAAAGGCACGTGATGAAAGAGCACAGATGCTGAAAGAAGCAAAAGAAACACGTGATAAAATCGTAAACGAAGCGAGAGAGCAGGCTAAAATTGAGGCCAGCAAAATCGTTGCTGATAGTTATGCTGCAATTGAAAACCAGAAAATGGCAGCATTGACGGATGTGAAAAATGAAATCGGAAATATGGTTATCGATATTTCTGAAAAAGTGATCCGCAAGGCATTGCAGAACAAGGGTGATCAGGAAGCATATATCCGCCAGTTGGCAAACGAGCTTCCTTTGCTGGACAAAAAATAATTCGGAAGAAAGGTTAATCAGAATACATGCGTCAATTTAAAGTTGCCAACCGATATTCAAACGCACTGTTTACACTGGCGGTTGAAAATCAACAGCTCGAAGCAGTAAAAAAGGATATGGAATATATCCGCGCCCTGGACAGTGCAGAGCTGAAAAGAATTCTGCAGTCCCCGGTGATTCGTCCGGAGAAAAAGCTTTCGATTTTCAAGGCCGTATTCGAAGGGAAACTTAGTAACCTGACGTTATCATTTTTCAGCCTTATATTTTCCAAAGGAAGATCACTTGCGCTCGATGAAATCCATGTTTCATTCGAAAGACAATACCGGGCTCATAAGGGCATAGAAGTTGTCCGGTTAACTACGGCCGACCCGGTTTCCCCGGAATTGAGAGAAGAAATCAGGGCCGGAGTGGAGAAACTTGATCGCTTCAAAGGAAAATCTGTAATGATGACTGAGAAGGTGGATCCGTCTATCGTTGGTGGATTCGTGCTCCAGATTGGGGATGAGCTTTTCGATGCAAGCATACGTACAGACTTGCGGGCTATCAAAAAGCAGTTTGTTGAGAACATGTATATTCATAATATTCGCTAACAGCATATCTATCTAAGGAAAAATTAAATTGTCATATTTATGATCGACATTAAACCGGATGAAATATCAGCGATACTCCGCCAGCAGCTGACGAATTTCAACGCTTCAGCAGATTTGGAAGAGGTGGGTTCGGTATTGCAGGTGGGTGATGGTATTGCCCGCATTTATGGTTTAAGAAATGTAAAATCAGGTGAGCTTGTTGAGTTTGAAAATGGTGTAAAAGCAATTGCTCTCAACCTGGAAGAAGATAATGTGGGTGTGGTATTGATGGGTGAAAGCGGAGGAATCAAAGAAGGTTCTATTGTTCGTCGTACCGGTCAGATCGCATCAATCAAAGTTGGTGAAGGCCTTGTTGGTCGCGTAATCAATACACTCGGTCAACCTATCGATGGTAAAGGACCCATCAAAGGTGAGTTGTATGAAATGCCACTCGAAAGAAAAGCACCTGGTGTAATTTTCCGTGAACCGGTTAAAGAACCACTACAGACTGGTATCAAAGCGATTGATGCAATGATCCCTATCGGAAGAGGTCAGCGTGAGTTGATCATCGGTGACCGTCAGACTGGTAAAACAGCTATTGCTGTTGATACCATCATTAACCAGAAGGAATTCTTCAAAGCCGGAAAACCGGTGTATTGCATATATGTAGCAGTTGGTCAGAAAGCATCTACAATTGCAGGTGTAATGAAAGTGTTGCAGGATAATGGCGCGATGGATTACACAACAATCGTAGCTGCCTCTGCTTCTGATCCGGCTCCTCTGCAGTTCTACGCTCCATTCTCTGGTGCTGCGATCGGTGAATATTTCCGTGATACCGGCCGTCCTGCATTGATCATTTATGATGACCTTTCAAAACAGGCTGTTGCTTAT
Organism: Pollutibacter soli; assembly: GCA_029269725.1. Classification (GTDB taxonomy): domain Bacteria; phylum Bacteroidota; class Bacteroidia; order Chitinophagales; family Chitinophagaceae; genus Pollutibacter; species Pollutibacter soli. Next base: position 265,979 of record JARJHS010000004.1, read on the forward strand.
CGCGAAGTGTCATTGTTGCTTCGTCGCCCTCCGGGACGTGAGGCTTATCCGGGTGATGTATTCTATCTCCATAGCCGTCTTCTTGAGCGTGCTGCCAAAGTAATCAACAAAGATGAAGTTGCGAAGAAGATGAATGATCTTCCCGAATCAATCAAACACCTTGTAAAAGGTGGCGGATCTCTTACAGCTCTTCCGATCATCGAAACACAGGCTGGTGACGTATCAGCTTATATCCCTACCAACGTAATCTCCATTACTGATGGTCAGATATTCCTTGAGTCTAACCTTTTCCTCTCAGGTATCCGTCCTGCGATCAACGTAGGTATTTCGGTTAGTCGTGTAGGTGGTAATGCGCAGATCAAATCAATGAAGAAAGTTGCTGGTACATTAAAACTTGACCAGGCACTTTATCGCGAGCTGGAAGCGTTCTCAAAATTTGGTGGTGACCTTGATGCTGCTACAAAATCTGTGCTTGACAAAGGTGCTAGAAACGTAGAAATACTGAAACAAGGCCAGTACCAGCCTGTTGCTGTTGAAAAACAGGTTGCTATAATTTACCTCGGTACGCAGGGACTGCTGGGTAGAGTTCCGGTGAGCAAAGTGAAAGAGTTTGAAGAAAACTTCCTTCTCGAGCTCGAAAACAAGCATCCGGAAATTCTCGCGGAATTCAAAAAAGGAAATCTGCCTGAGGAAGGTTTGAAAAAGATGACTGAGATTGCGAAAGACCTGATGGCTCAGTATTAAGCATATTAAAATAAGTTGTACAGCCGGTGACTAACTCACCGGCTTTCTTATTTATGTAAATCTACTTAGTGCATTTACGTGAGGGTATGAATATTTGCGATTTCTTAATTTTTTTTATTTTCTTTTCCAGCCAGGGGAAAATTCAGAATTCATACATTATCTGCTGCCCCGGAAACAGTTTCGAAATTTTTCCACTTGATTTTCAGCGAGTCATTCATTGCATTTCTATTCATCAATCAGCTTTAATGTCGCATTTATATGCATATGTAAAAATCTGGTAGCGGAAAAATGACCGACCGATGAAACGATTCATTTCTTCGATAACAGAAGAAAATTTACTGAATGATAAATTAATTGGCATCGAAGATTTTTCATGGATCAATTTCCATTTTTAAAACCGGGCATTCCTTAACCTGAAATTCTGTGTCTAATAGTTGTCGTTTTTTTCGAAGATTAATGATTGTTCTATTGAAATTGTTATTTCGTTTATTCCTTAACGATAGTTACGTAATTATACGATCGTACTATTTCGATTTGAAGTTCTTAATGATTGCTACTAAGACGGTTAACGACAATATCGGAAGACAATACTTCGTTTTTAAAGCCGTATTCATCAGAGCTGTTTCGGTTTAGATTGGATTTTTTAAACAAAGTGAAATACAGTTTTATTCAGATTTTTCGCGGACCTGTAATTCTTCTTTTGAAAATAGGAATTCACTGTGACTGACTTCTGATGATGAATCAAGCCTGGATGTGTTGTTATACATAGCCAGTTTATTTATCCGCTATCCTTTTCAAAACTGAAACCCCGAATGAAGATTGTCTGCCTGATATCCTCCTTAGTGCTAACCACCTTATTTTCACATGTATATTCCCAGGGTAAGGTAGATGCGAGAATTTATGAGTTGGATAAATACGATTACTTACTCAAGACTGACGCCACTCTCGCTGTAAATAACAACGGAAGTAATATTGATATAAAGTATCATCGCTTTAACCTCACGATGAACCCGGATGTATCGCCTGCTACCATAAGTGGTTCCGTAACAACTTACTTCGTAACAAAAGTGGCGAATGTAAACACCATAAAATTTGACCTTTACAACAATGGAATGGATGGAGATTCATTCAGGTACCATGGCTCATCATATACACTGACCGAAGCAGTACATCACATCGTAGATACCCTGACCATCAACCTGCCAGTTACTATAGCTGCTGCAGGCACACTTGATTCTGTTACTGTATTTTATCATGGAACACCACCGCAAAGTGCAAACAGCAGGGGATATAAAAGAACAACGATTTCAAGCAGCAATATACTGAGTACACACAGCTCAGGATACTTTGCCCGGCAATGGTGGCCATGTAAACATACACTGGGCGATAAAATCGATTCTGTCGACATTGTAGTAACGAGTCCGTCAGCTTATGTGGTCGCTGCAACCGGTATGGTTCAAAACGCAAACCCGACAACGGTGAGTGGAAATAAAACATGGTTTTATAAGATGCGCAATCCTGTTGCGCATTACCTCATTGCTATTGCAGTTCATCCTTATACTGTTTACAATTCGCCGCCGGCAAATATCAGTGGTACTATGGTTCCGATCAGGAACTACCTGACTTCAGGTACGAATACCGCGACCGTTCGCGGAGTATGTGATGCAATGAAAGGCGCGATGGAGTATTTCTCTTCGATCTATGGTGATTATCCATTTAAGAATGAGAGGTACGGACATGTTGTTTACACATTCGGTGGTGGTATGGAAAATCAGACATCCACTTTTGTTGGTGCTTCAGCAGTATCGGATGCAAGTATTATGGCGCACGAACTTGCGCATCAGTGGTTTGGTGATAATGTAACCTGTAACAGCTGGGGAAATATCTGGGTCAATGAAGGCTTCGCGCGCTATTCAGAAGTTCTATATGCAGAACATCTTGCTGGAAACACTTCGGGAGGCAATACCAAGCGTGCCAGCTATAAAACGAATGCACAATCAGCTACGGGTACTGTCTACCGTTATGACACGGAAGTTGTAACGGAAGCTGATCATACCGGTAAGATTTTTAACAGCGCGATGGTGTATGATAAAGCATCGATAGTTATTTCGATGTTGCGAAAACTGGTTGGCGATGCAAACTTTTTCCAGGCTCTGAAAAATTACCAGGCCATTGATTCACTTCGTTATGGGTATTCCTCAACGGAAGATGTAAAACATCATTTTGAATATATATCAGGAATGGACCTGGATAGTTTCTTTGATGATTTTATTTACAAGAGTGGTTATCCGACTTACACAGTAAGATATGATCCATCTGCGACAGCGCCTTACAAAGTGGCTTTTACATTAACGCAGGCGAAGTCCGCAGGATCGACAGTTAATTATTACAACACAGTGCTTCCACTTCGTTTCAGGAACACAACATCAGGCAAGGATACAATGATTTATGTTGCTGATGATCCATCGAATGCAGGCGTTGTGCTCCAGTACACACTTTCCTTCCCGGTAAATTCTGTAACCATCGACCCTTATAGTGAAGCATATACATATGGTGGAACAGTCGTGTTGAGTCCTGTGACGCTTCTGCCTGTTTCACTGAAATCATTTTCTGCGGAGAAGATCGAAAATCATGGAAGGATACAATGGAATTGCGAAACAGGGACAAGGTTCTCTCATTTCGAAATTGAGAAAAGCACCGACGGTATAAATTACATAAAAATCGACGAACAGCTTCCGGCTGAAGGAATTACACAATACACAACATCTGACTATAAACTTCGCCAGGGAAAAAACTATTATCGTTTGAAGATGGTGGAGATGGATGCAAGCTTCAGTTATAGCCAGGTGGCATTTATCGATTTCACCGGAAACTTAAAGATGCAGTTCGGTCCCAATCCGGCAGCTACTAATTTTTATATTTTTTTACCGGGTGTTGAATTTTTTGAATATAAAATACGTTTAATCAATCAGGCGGGTCAGGTCTTCCTGCCAAATGTGGTGTCGACAGTTACTGGAAAGGTGGAATTGAATGTCAGCGATGTGCCCAATGGACTGTATTGGTTAGAGATGAAGCATAGATCCGGTACCAAAAAGCTTGAAAGACTACTAATAAAACATTGAGATTTATGAAAGCCCCAGTATCCTTAACCCTTGACAAGAAAGGAAGATTCTTTCTTCTTTTTTTCTTCCTGTGCTCTTTTCTTACTTCAATAAAAGCACAGGTAACTCCCGCCAGTCGTTCCTTTATTGTGGGAATCGGGAGAACCAGTTGTACTGGTAGTACAATCGGAGTAGAAACCTTCAGTTATAATCAGACAACCAATCTTTTAACCAACGTAAACCTTTGTACGCCGAACTTAACTCCGGCATTTTCCGATAGTCGCGCTGTTATTGATTATAATCCAAAAGATCAGAAGCTTTATTATTTCAGAAGGGTTTTGGTTGGCTCTGTTTATAACACCCATGTATGGAGCTGGGCACCGGGCACATGTCCGAGCACATCACCGGCATATAAATCCATTGATACATTTTTGAATGCTTATCTCACAGTTGCGTTTGACAGAGATGGTATTGGCTGGATGGTGGATCTTGTTGCGCAAACCAGTCCGGCAGGGACATTTGGACTTCGTATGCGTAAAGTTGATTTTTCAACGGGTGTGATTTCCACTCCTGATACCATCTTTATGCCCGCAGGTGTAAGAATTTACGCGCAGAGTGGTGATTATCTTATCACACCCACCGGCACTATGTTTTTTGCATACAATAACAAACTGTTCACTATCGATTACCAGAATTTTGGAACAGGTACAATGAAGGCGACTTATATCGACACGATTGCATTACCTGTCGCAAATCAAAACCTGATCGGACTAGCTTACGCCTCTGGTGAGTTTCTTGGTTCATTTGTCCGATCGAGTTCACCTTTATGTGGATATAGTGAAGTCGGGTTGCTCAATGGTAACAGGGCTGCAATCACTTATGCCGGCACCTTTGCGTCTTATGATGCAACCAGTGTTACATCAAGTGTGGGCGTCTCGAAAAATTTAATTTCAGTAACATCCACAGGAACACCTAATCAATATGATGTCGCCTATAATATACGGGTGTCCAATCTTGGAAACTATCCGATCAGCAATACACAGGTTATCGATTCACTTCAATATATCAATGGCGTTGGTAATGTTGTGTCGGCATCTGCAAGTTTCATCGACAATCCCGGAGGCCTTGTATTAAATCCGTCATATGACGGAACAACCAATGCAAACCTTCTTGCAGCGAATCAAACATTAAAAAACTATCCGGTATCCCAGAATTATGCGGTAATAAGGGTGAATGTCCGACTAAATAATATTGTTCAGGGGCAGGTGTATAACAATGCGGCGGTTGCTTCCGGCATAGGATATAGCGGCCTTGCTATCCGGGATAGCTCAACCAATGGGGGAAGTCCGGATCTTAACCTGAATGAAAAAGCCGATGATCCGGGTGAGAACCTGACAACACCATTTGTCGTTACAGTAGCAAATGAAAGTCCTGCCTGCGCCACAATAACCACTTTATTGCTTAATCAGACTTTTGGAACAGGAACCGGCCTTACAACAACATTTGCGTCTCCTGGCCTCGGTTCATCAGGTTATACAGGTGTAACAACTTCACCAATTGCAACGGACAGATTTACAATTACAAATAATCCTAATAATGCGAACGCATCCCACTTCCTGAGTATGGTTGATCATACCGGGGATGCCAACGGACGAATGCTTGTAGTGAACGCCGATATATCACCAACGGTGGTGTATACACGGAATATCTCCAATCTGTGCGGTGGATTAAAGTATTCATTTAAAGCCTGGGTATCCAACATAAGTAATCAGACACAAAGGGATTTCTGTAATGCGATCGGAGGATTTAAGAATCCCAAACTATTGTTCCGTGTTCGTGATCAAAGCTCAGGGCTTGTTTTATCGACGACAACGACAGCAGACATCACCTCCTCCGCCTGGACGGCACAGGGCATGCAATTTACTTTGCCTACTTCTGCAAACGTGATTCTGGAAATCATCAACCAGGGTGAAGGTGGTTGCGGTAACGATCTGGCAATTGATGATATTCAGTTTGGCCTTTGCGATCCTGAACCTTCTGTCACATTAAATAACGCTTCGGCCGGTTGTCCCGGATCTTCAACTACGTTGACGGCTACACTGAACAATGGCAGTGTGATTTCCGGAACACCACAATATCAGTGGCAGTCAAGTACCAACAATAGTACCTGGAGTAACCTGGCGAGCGGTACAAATTCAACCTACACGATCGCAAATATGACATCTGCGAATGCGATCTATTATCGGGTCATTGTTGCCTCGGCCGGAAATATCAATAATGTGAACTGTCGTTATATTTCCAATAGTTTCCTGCTGAATTTAAAAACTACTTCTACCGCACCAACAAGTATTCTGGCATCAACGATAAATAGTTGTATTGGTGACGATGTCACACTTACAGTAAATGGTGGATCCTTAGGTACAAATGCGGTCTGGAGATGGTACAGGAGTTCATGTGGAGGCGCGCTGGTAGGCACAGGACCATCAATAATTGTTGCTCCTTCTGATACAACAACTTATTATGTCCGCGCTGAAGGTGATTGTAACATCACTGCATGTGCATCACAGGTGATTAATGTAGATGATTGCGTTGTTCTTCCATTTACTGTTCTTGATATCAATGGTACCGTAGAGGATCGTGCGAACAGGCTGAGATTCTCTTTACTGATTGACGAACCATTAAATGGTCTGGATATCCTGAAATCATCTGATGGTACCAATTTCGAGACGATCGCTACACTTCATCCTGATGTTTCAGCAAATGTGATTACGCCAATTGAATTTGCAGATACGAAAATTGATAGTCGTGATGGAATCTTCCATTACCGTGCAAGGATCAGAGGAATCAATGGGAAAGTGAAAGAGAGCCAGACGCTTGTGCTGAGGAGAAGGGATGCACTTGTGGGCAGTTTCAGAGTCGTTCCCAATCCGGCATCAGTTTCAGTAACTGTGATTGCAAACTCAACAGTAAAAGAGCGTGCTGAACTCAGGATCTATGATCAATCGGGTAGGATAGTGTACCAGTCAAATCCCATTCTACAACAAGGTACTAATCCGATCAGCATCACTAATCTCAACCACATTCCTAATGGAGTTTATTATCTGAGTTTAAAATCTGCAACTCAGAATCAGAAAACAAAACTGATGATCAGGCACTAGATATTAGCAAAGCTTTTCAACGCCGGCCCAGGGGCCGGCGTTTTTATTTACCTTAAAATATATTAGAATTTATTTTGGTTTATAATATAAACTAGTTTATGTTTGTTTAAAATCAGGAAAAATGGTAAAGTGGATGTTGCTGGTGGCTTGTTTGTTTGCAGGTTCGGCATATGCACAGGTTGGCATTAGCGGAAAAGTTTTGGATAACAAGAAGCGTCCTCTGAAAGGTGTGAGTATCACCATCAAAGACAGCTACGACGGCGCCACTACAGATTCTGCTGGCCATTTTTCCTTCACTACAACGGAGAAAGATTCTCAGCTGCTGGTTATCTCCATTATCGGGTATACCACTCTCGAACAAACAATCTTCATTGGAAGTGTAAAGCTCGAACTGACCCTCCAGATGAAAGAAGAGATCAGTGAACTGAAAGCCGTGGTGATAACAGCAGGCACTTTTGAAGCCAGCGACAGGAAGAAAACAACAGTGCTCGATCCGATAGATATTGTGACAACGGCCAGCGGAAATGGTGATGTTACAGGCGCGCTGAAAACACTGCCTGGTGCACAACAGGTGGGTGAAAAAGAAGGTTTGTTTGTACGTGGGGGCACGGCAGCAGAGACAAAAACTTTTATTGATGGCACACTGGTAAATAATTTCTTTTACAGTAGTGTTCCCAACATCTCACAACGCGGCAGATTTTCACCGTTTATTTTTAAAGGAACCGTGTTCAGCACAGGAGGATATTCAGCTTTATACGGACAAGCCTTATCATCAGCTTTAATACTCGAATCAATTGATCTTCCTGAACAAACTTCCGCTGATTTATCGGTATCGGTGATCGGAGTGGGCGGTGGATACCAGCATCTAGCAAAAAATAAAAAATCTTCATTCGGCCTTAGCTACAACTACACTGATCTTCGGCTGGCCTTTGCCGTGATCAAACAGCAACAGGATTTTCAGAAAGTACCGATTTATCATACCGGCGATGCCAACTTCAGAATTAAAACAAGTAAAACCGGTATGATCAAGTACTATGGATATTTCAGTAGCAACCAGCTGGGATATTTTGTTAATAGTATTGATACGCTCGGTTACCTCAACGGGTTTGGTCTGAAAAATTTCAACATGTACCATAATCTTTCCTGGAAAGAGAACCTCGGAAGAAAATGGAAGATGAATGTTGGCATGTCCTACACAAATAATAAAGACAATATTGAAACGGCGCTGTATAACGAAGGCAAACAGGAGGTACTGTTGCAGGGACTTGAATTCAAAAATTTCCAGGTAGAACAGAAAGGAAATTACTTCAATTCGAAACTGGTATTGGAAAGAAGGTACGGAAGATTAAACATGATCAGGTTTGGTAGTGAATATAATTTCAGCCAGGACTTTACAGACTATACTGCTTATAATAATCAGAAGTATAAGCAGACCATCAAAGAAAATATCAGTGCTTTTTTTGCGGAAACGGATCTGTATATCACAAATAATCTCGCTGCAAAGATTGGTGGACGTTTAGAACATTCTGCTTTTTTTGACCAGACAAATGTTGCTCCGAGGATTTCATTAGCCTACAAAACAGGCAAGTCCAGCCAGGCTTCTCTTGCTTATGGGGTTTTCTATCAGAATCCTGAAACAAGATACCTGCCAGGTTCGGGCATTCTTGATTTCAGCAGAGCTACTCATTATATTGCTCAATATCAGAAGACAGGCAATGGTCAGACTTTCAGGACAGAAATATTTTATAAGCAGTATCATAACCTGGTCAAAACAGTAAGCAATGGCAGTACACAGGTTGCGCTGAATAATAACGGATTCGGCGATGCAAAAGGAATAGAGTTTTTCTGGCGGGATAAAAAAACGATCAAAGATCTTGACTATTGGATTTCTTATTCATACCTGGATACTAAGAGAGATTACCTGAATTACCCGATGGCGATTCAACCCGATTTTGCGACAAATCATACTGCATCAGTAGTAGTGAAAAAATTTGTTCAGAAATGGAAAACAGGCTTTAACGCAGCATACAATTTTGCTACAGGTCGCCCTTATTTTTTAATACAGAATGATCCGGGATCCGGAAAGCCGGAGTTTAAAGATCAGGGCAAAACGCCGATGTACAACAACGTAAGCATGAGTGTTAACTATATTCCCTCCATCGGAAAACAGAATGCAAAAACATTTGTGGTGTATGTATTATCGGTGAGTAATATTTTTAATATCCGCCAGGTGTACGGATATCAGTATTCTTATAATGGTTACAGGAAAGAACCAATAGTTCCACCGTCCAGAATGTTTGTTTATATCGGAGCATTTTTCAGTTTCGGAGTTGACAGAACTGAAGACGCCATCAATAATAATTTATAAAACAAAAGCACAATGAAACAGTTTTTATTATCGACGATCTGCATTGTTTGTCTCTTTTCATTTTCGGAGGGCCAGAGTGAAAAATATGTGAAGGCAATGGAGCAGAGGATTGCGGACATGAACAAGTCTTCTACACCCGAAAGCTGGTTGGAAACTGCGAACGGTTTTGAAAGAATTGCAGAAGCAGAAAAGACGCAGTGGCTCGCTTACTATTATGCAGCTTACAGTCATATCATGCGGGGTTATATGTTATCGAACGGAAAACAGGGACAGGATTTTTCTGCATTGACAGATCCGGAAGCTGATAAGGCTGAAGCTTTACTTGCAAAAGCTGAGGCTTTGAAAAAAGACAATTCAGAAATAATGATTCTGAAAAAAATGATTGCGACACTTCGTTTGTCTGCTGATCCGATGAACCGCTGGCAGACGCAATTGCCTATTGCAACAGAAGCGATGAATGCAGCCAAAAAACTGGACCCTGGTAACCCTAGAATTACATTACTTGAAGGGCAGGATAAATTTTTCACGCCCGAAGAATATGGCGGAAACAAAGCAGAGGGCAAACAATTGCTGGAGGAGGCTGTGAAGAAACTTGAGGCACAAAAGCCTGCATCGTCCATAGATCCCGCATGGGGATTATCACAGGCAAAATATTTTCTGTCTCAAATGAATAAGTAATATTTTCAACAGCAATTCAACAACTTCAATCGCACTGCAGATGCAAAACGAAAATATTTCAGGCCAGTCCAGTCTTGATCTGATACAATCAATGATCAATAAGGCACGAAACCAGTTTGGTGAAAACGGACATTTGTACATTATCTGGGGCTGGACGGTTGTCATCTGCAGTGTGTCCCAGTTTGTACTGAGGTATTATTTTGACTACAAGTATCACTGGGCAGTTTGGTTTTTCACCTGGATCGTTTTGATTTACCAGGCCTTTTATATTTCACGAACCAGGAAAAAAGAAAGAGTCAAAACGTATACAGGTGATATACTTGCAAATGTGTGGCTGGTATTTGGAATACTGATGATAATGAATGGTTTTATTATTGGGAAAACTGCCCGCGATGTTACAGGCCACATTTTCACACCGGTATTTCTTTGTTTGTACGGAATGCCTGCTTATCTCTCCGGAAAAATACTTCAATTCAGATCGCTTGTATTCGGCGCTTTATGGTGTTGGATACTTGCTATAGTAGCTCTTTTTATCCCTTCTGATTTTCTGATGCTGATGTATGCTCCAGCAGTACTCGGCGCATGGATAATTCCCGGGTATCTTCTGAAAGAAAAGTACAAAAGAGAAGTGGCATGAGCGATTTCAAAGATCTTGATCCTGTACTTCATTCGCAGCTAAGGCTTGCCGTTATTTCTATTTTGATCAGTGTGAAAGAGGCTGAATTCACTTTTCTTAAGGAAAAAACAGCAGCGACGGCGGGGAACCTCAGTGTACAATTGCAAAAATTAAAGGAAGCAGGTTATATTGATATCGTAAAACAGTTCAGGGATAATTATCCCCAAACCATTTGCCGGATTACAACATCAGGAGTTGATGCTTTTGATTTGTATGTGAAGAATCTTCAGACTTATTTGAAAATAAAATAGCCGTGTTGCATTTGGCAACACGGCTTTATTGTATTTGCTTCATTAGTAAAACTATGATTTGATCAGGTGAACCATCATTCTGTCGGAACCATTTACTACAACTTTCAGGAAATAGTCGCCAGGTTTTAAATCCCTGCTTCCTGCAATCGTATATTGATTGATTCCTGATTTACCTTTTTCTTTCTGTTGCAGGATGATATCTCCTTTTTCGTTGGTGATATTCAGATTGATCATTGCCAGTTCACGGAGCTGAACGTCCACCTGGATATCATTCAGATTCACCTGTGGAGTTGCACCAACCAGCACAACGTCACCACCTTTATAAGTTTCAACAACTAAAGTTTTTGAATAAGAAACTGTGCCAGCAGAATCGGTGATCTTTAACCTGTAGCAATTTGTTGATTTAGGAAAATTGTCTGTCCAGGTAAATATGTTTCCTTTCTCAACCTGTATACCTGATGTCTGCACCGCTGTAAAACTTTCGCCGTCGCGGCTTTTTTCAACGGTATAGGTAAATGATTCTTCATCGTTGTTGATTTTCCATTTCAGTGCGACTTTATTGTTTTTAATGGACTCGCCCCGGAAATCAACCAGCCGATTCACATTGTTGCCTGTGAATTCAGATTTTACTGTCAGCGGAACTGAAGAATGATTCGTGAGTTTTGCGTTAATGCTGATAAAAACGATAAAACAAATGATCAGCATTCTGCAGAAATGTCCCATGCGGGAAGAAAATGTAGTTTCCATGATTCCATGATTTTTAAGGTAAAAAATAGCACAAGGGTTGCCCCAGGTTGACGGTTCATCAGTGGAATGGGAATCAATATTTGAGAGATACCGGGATGAAAAAAAGAGGGCTTCTTAGACAAGAGGCCCGTTTGAATTTACAACCTCTAAAAAGTATCTTTTGTATTAGTAAAATTTACCTGCCGGCACACATCGCGTGATACCATGATCTATGCTGGTCATTTCATTTAAAGAAATGCCTTTATTTATCTGATGTCTTCCTACTGTTGATATTCTGTAAGAAATATCATGGCTCATGCTGTAGGTCGCATTTGCCGTTTGCAGGGAGTATTTGCAGGCAAATTGATTGCCCGCTGTATGGCGCAAGAGACCGGAAAGTTTTGATTTTTTTGCAGAAGATGTTGCCGCTGAAGGGCTATATTGATATTCAGCAAGAGCTGTACCCAGCGGTGCTGCTGAAAAAAAACTGCATTTGACAGAATAACCTGAAATCGCGCTGTTCATATTTTGTGGTTATGGGTTCGCTGATCCGGTATTCAATAAGATATCCTGCCATCAAAGGAATTGAATAAGAAATGTGTAAGCTTAATTTTTTAAAGGATAGGATAGAATATCTGAAACAGAAAAATGATACGTTGGACGGTTTAACTTTTGTGGATTTAAAGAGCCTTTCGGAGGAATTCCGCGCGAGGTGTTGCGGTGGATGTGTATACAAAACAACAAAAGGAGCCCTGCATTTGCAAGCTTTTTATTCAATATTTTTCTCTTTTTTTGTAAGTGATTGATTTGTAGAAAAAATAGTGTAGAAAAGTACGATTCAGTATGTCTGTTGTGATCGACGTTGAAAATCTTACAAAACAGTATGGGTCATTGCGTGCTGTTGATGATCTTTCGTTCCAGGTCTCTGCAGGTCAGGTATTCGCCTTCCTCGGACAAAATGGAGCTGGAAAATCGACCACTATCCGCATGCTATTATCACTGATAAGGCCAGATAGCGGCAGGATTAGACTATTTGGAAAAGATTTGCAATCGCAAAGGATTTCAATTCTGAGACAAACCGGAGCTGTAATAGAAAAGCCTGATCTCTACGGATATCTTACTGGTTTTGAGAATCTTTCACTATTTGCAAAACTGAATGGTCTTAAGCTAAGCAGCCATATGTTGCGTACTCAGCTGGGCCGTGTTGGTCTTGAATCAAGAGCGAATGATAAAGTGAAAGCGTATTCGCAGGGAATGAAACAACGATTGGGAATTGCAGTTGCTTTAGTACACGATCCACAATTGATCATACTCGATGAACCGACCAACGGACTTGATCCACAGGGTATTGTTGATATACGCAATCTTATCCTTCAGTTATGTCATGTACATGGTAAAACAGTGTTCATTTCCTCGCATATGTTGAGTGAAGTACAGCAGGTTGCCGACCATGTGATGATTATTGAAAAAGGAAGGAAGATAATGCAGGGAAATGCTGACGAGCTGGTCTCTCCAGAATATGTGCATGTCGAAATCGATTCTGATGATAATCATCGTTGCCTTGAATGGATCAGGAAATCAGGCTGGGATACTGATGCGGCATCAACAACAAATGGATTAATCCGGGCGCGGATCAGCAAAAAAGATCTGAGTGGTTTTTCGGTTGCGCTTATTAATAATGGATTTCCATTAAAACAGTTTGCGCAGATGAATTCTTTAGAAGATTATTTTCTTTCCATCACCCAATGATTTAAGATGATTTCCCTTGTCAGGATTGAGCTTTTTAAAATTTTCAGGAAACCACGAACGTATATTTCGTTTGCAGCAGTCATCATTATCATCTGGTTAATTCAACTGGGCTTTTACGCGGAAGGGGAGAAGTATCTCGGCTTCAGTTTACAAGGCATGTCGGAGTCGTTTTTGATTGAGGGGAAAATACTCAATGGTTTCCTGGTATGTTTTATTATTCTTCAAACACTTCTTGTACATATACCATTGCTTGTTGCTTTGGTCGCCGGTGATATGGTAAGCGGAGAAGCCAACCAGGGAACTCTTCGCATGTTACTGACGCGCCCCGTAAGCAGAACAAAGCTTCTGATCAGCAAATTCATTGCAGCGACGATGTACACGATTGGTTTATTAATCTGGCTGGCTATCTGGAGCCTGTTCTTTTCACTTTTTATTTTTGGTAAAGGAGATATGCTGATCATGAAAAGTGATGTTGTTACCCAGATATTATCGAGTGATGCATTATGGCGATATTTTGCTGCATTTTGTTTTGCAACATTGGCAATGATCACGGTAACCAGTCTTGCATTCCTGCTTAGCGTATTCGCTTCAAATTCTATCGGACCGATCATCGCGACGATGGCTGTGGTTGTATTGTTTACCATTATTCAAACCCTCGACCTGCCTCTGTTCAATGCAGTAAAACCTTTTCTATTCACCACACATATGCTTGCATGGAAAGGTTTTTTTGATGTTCAGATGAACGAAGCCAACGAGCAGATTGTCGGATCAATCCAGGATATGTCCGGAATACTTTGGTCGGGAGCAATTCTGGCTGTACACATCTTATTTTTTCTCGGAGTTGCCATTTTTATTTTCAGAAGAAAAGACATACTCACATAAAAAAAGGATTGCCGAAGCAATCCCTTTTCTTTTCCGGCTTTTAAATTCAAACATATTTAGTAACGCCAGGTGTAGCAATTTTGTAAAGGCCATCCGCATCCGGAACTACCTGCGGTGCTGCTGCAAAATCGAAGGTTTTCGGAGCAAGGCTCATTCCGCAATTCAAAGCTTTATCCCATTCCACCACCTGCCCGGAATAAGTAGCCATTCTGCCAAGAATTGCTGTCATTGTCGATTTTGCCCCATTTTCTGCATCAGCAAATTTGTATTCGCCTTTTGCAACAGCTGCAAACAATTCATCATGCTCACTCTGGTACGGATCATTCCTGTTTTTCTTGTCCCACTGGTAAAGAACTTTTCCTTTCAGATCAGTAATATGAGCATCACCGCAATAAATTTTTCCTTTTGTTCCGATCAACAGCTCATCCACTTTTGACATCGTATTTTTTATATGACGGCATTGACTGTTGAGGACAGAACCATCGGCATAGGTATATTCAACATAGTGATGATCGAAAATCTCTCCATAATCTTTTCCTTTGCGGACTTCACGGCCACCCATACCCTGTGCTTTCACTGGATATCCACCTTTAAACCAGTTGATGACATCTATATTATGGATGTGCTGTTCACAGATATGATCCCCACAAAGCCAGACAAAATAATACCAGTTACGCATCTGGTATTCCATTTCAGTCTGTCCTTCTTTTCTCGGATTAACCCAAACGCCATCACTGTTCCACCATGCCTGCGCAGAAGTGATGTCGCCAATCATCGCTTTGCGTTTGTATAATTCGAGGTAGGAATGTTCATAGTGGCGCTGCAATCCTACAACCACATTAAGTTTTTTCTGCTTAGCAATTTCCGCTGCCTTCAATACTCTCAAGATGCCGGCAGTATCTGTAGCAACAGGTTTTTCCATGAAGATCTGTTTGTTTTGTTTTACAGCTTCTTCAAAATGAATGGGTCTGAAACCGGGAGGTGTAGTAAGTATTACAACATCCGCGAATGGAATTGCTTTCTGATAAGCATCGAATCCGACAAATTTTCTTTCTTCCGGAACGTCAATTCTGGCTTTGAGATTACCATTCACGCCCGAGTCAGAAAGATCATCAGCAGTCAGGGATTTGTAACAATTATCCAACCGGTCGCGGAAAGCATCAGCCATAGCAACCAGTTTTACGTTTTGCTTTGTGAGCAAAGCCTGCATAGCTGCACCGGTACCACGACCACCGCAACCAATCAATGCAATTTTTATCGTATCGTCAGCACCTGAAAAGAAATTTGCCTTTGATAATAGTGGTGCGGCCATCAACCCACCCGCCAGCAGGCTACCCTGTTTTACAAAATCCCGGCGGGTTGATGATTTGGAAGAATCGTTCATTTTAATTGTTTTATTTAGTTGGAAGGTTATTTTCCCAGGTACAATTTATAAAAATTTTCTGCTTCCTCTTTCCCGGGCTGTCTGTATGGTCTTACAATCCTGAAACCCACAAACGCTGCATCTGTGAGCCACCAACGGCTTTTCGGCAACTGCGGATCGCGTTTGTTCCATGCGGTTTCAGAGTGCATACGGGTCGTTACTCTAAGGTCTGCTGCCGGGCTCTGGTACGATCCACCGCGAAGACTACGGGGATACCTTGTTTTAGGAGGTATTACAGGGCTTTTTGCATTGCCTGAAATGGTAGTAAAATAGTTTTCATCATATTGATCGAGGGTCCATTCAGCGACATTGCCCAGCATATCATACAGGCCCCAGGCGTTCGGTTTTTTTTGCCCTACTTTATGGTATTTATCAGAACTATTATCCTTAAACCAGGCATACTGACTCAGTTGTTTGGTATCGTTGCCATAATAATATACTGATTTGGAACCTGCGCGACATGCATATTCCCATTCGGCCTCGGTGGGTAACCTGTAAAAAACGCCGGTTTTTTCGTAAAGCCATCTGCAGAACATTATCGCGGCATCCTGGCTCATACTGTTCACCGGAAAGCCACCTTCCTTTCCCATATTCCAGCTCAGATCGAAATATTGAGCGGTCGGACGAGTCACCGCATCTACCTTGGAACCCTGGGTGATTTTTTCATCCTTAAAAAAAATACTGAACTGATCATGCGTAATTTCATATGCACTCATCCAGAATCCTTCCACCTGCACATACGCACCCGGTTTTTCGTTGGCATTTGCTGATGAGGCATCACCCATAAAAAAGCTTCCGGATGGTACTGCTACCATCTTCAGTGGTATATTAGTAGTCGGGATGACGGTATCGAGACTTTTGCCGGCAGGAACCTGAGCACTAACGGTGAGAGATAAACGAAATAAAATCATGACCATCACGCAATACTTCATTTTTTCAATGATTTGTTTTTTGCAAGATAGTCAGAAAACAGTCGGGTTATATAGTGAATTCTATAAATTAGCAAATCATAATATTCGTTACCAAAGGCCATTTCAAATCATCTAATCAAGCTATTTAAGTATGTTACGAAGGAATTTTTTACAACAGGGTGCTCTTGCCGGGTCAGCATTGCTTGCAGGAAATATTGCAGGGGCATCTGAGAAAAAGCAGTTAATGCCCGATAAAACATTCAACCTGGATTATGCTTTTCATGATGGCATGTTTGCAGCTCATGCAGGAAAAGATTTTGTTGAACAGATTAAATTTGGGTATGACAAAGGTTTCAGGTCAATTGAAGATAATGGAATGATGTCCAGAACACCTGAAGAACAGAAACGCATCGGCGATACGCTGGCGAAACTGAATATGCGCATGGGTGTTTTTGTTGTTACAACCGATTCATGGCATTGGAAACTCAGCCTGACGACAGGCAAGCAGGAATGGAAAGATAAGATGGTCAATGATTGCAAAACAGCCGTTGAAGTAGCGAAACGATGTAATGCAAAATGGGTTACCGTTGTACCTGGGAATTTTGACAGATCAATTCCTTATGAGTATCAAATGAGTAATGTGATTGATGCACTTCGTCGTGGTGCTGAAGTTTTGGAAAAAGGTAACCTGGTGATGGTGCTTGAACCATTGAGCGATAACCCGGACCTGTTTCTTCGTTATTCTGCTCAGACATATTTAATCTGTAAAGCTGTTAACAGCCCTTCCTGTAAGATCCTTTTTGATATGTACCACATGCAGCGTAACGAGGGCAACGTTATAAAGAATATCGATGCTTCATGGGATGAGATTGGTTATCTGCAGATCGGTGACAACCCGGGCAGGAAAGAACCGACAACCGGCGAGATGAACTATAAGAACATCTTCAAACATATTCATGAAAAAGGTTGGAAAGGCATACTGGGAATGGAACATGGCAATTCCATTCCGGGTAAAGAAGGAGAGGCCGCTTTGATAAAAGCCTATCGCGATTCTGATGCCTTCATGTAATTTGTGCAAATTTTAAATCACAGCAGCAATACAGAACATTTTTGTATTGCTGCTGTTTTTATATCTGATGAGATTTTTTTTATTAATAGTGTTGATCCTGCGGGTAGATTCAGTGGCATTCAGCCAGGATACTGAGCTGTTGTTGCAGAAGCTAAGATCAAAGGTTGAAGCTGTCAACGATTATCGTGCAGAAGCTGAACTAAAAACGGATGTATCATTTTTAAACGTACCTGTTTCAAACCTCACGATTCTTTTTAAGAAGCCCGATGAATTCAGCATTGAAAAATCAAATGGAATTACGATTATTCCAAAGGGCGGTTTAAATGCCAATTTATTTGTGGTAATGAAGCCCGGTACCTATGTTAGTGTTGATGCAGGTACAGCTTCACTGGATGGAAAAACCCTGAGAGTAGTAAAACTTTTACCCAATGATGATAAATCTGATATCCTTCTCGCAACGGTATATATTGATGAACAAAAATTACTGATCAGGAAAATCGTTACTACCACCCGCCAAAGCGGTACACTGGAAATGTTGCTTAATTATGGTAAATATGAAAAGTGGGCATTACCTGATATGGTAAGTATTTTCTTCAGTACAAAAGACTATAAAATGCCCAAGGGTTTTACTTTTGATTATGAAGGCGGGAATGCTTCCGCAAAAAACGGAAAGAAAGATACCGGGCAAGGTAAGGTGGAGATCAGGTATAAGTCTTACCTGATTAATAAACGCACTTAAGGTTGAATGTATAACGTAAAACGTAAAACGTCAGACCCGGCGAGTTAAAATCTTGATGCAAAATACCGGGTTTTCCACATAGCAAGTTGATACGTTCTACGTTTAACGTTCAACGCTATACCAGGTCAATCCTCTCATCCTCCACATTAGCCACCACCTGCGCCGCGATTTTTCTTAGCGGGTTCCGATGCGCTTCCGCATAACCCATGCGTTTGCTGATGATATCCAGCGTAACAAATAATGCTTCGCGGAATGAACTTTCGTCTGCCTTGTTTTTCCCTGCGATATCAAATGCAGTTCCGTGATCAGGAGATGTTCTGATGCCGGAAAGTCCGGCAGTATAGTTTACACCTTCCCCTTTAGCCAGTGATTTAAAAGGAATAAGACCCTGGTCGTGATACATAGCCAGAACACCATCAAATTTTTCGTGACTGCCTCTTGCAAAAAATGCATCCGCTGCATATGGCCCGAATACCAGCAGGTCGTTTTTCTTTGCTTCAATCACAGCAGGGCGAATAATGGTTTCTTCCTCCTTACCGATCAAACCTTCATCGCCTGCATGCGGATTTAATCCAAGTACAGCAATGCGTGGTTTGTCAATTCCAAAATCCTTGCGCAAACTCTCTTTCATAATTTTCAGTTTGCTCAGAATTGCTTCTTTTGTAATTGCGCCTGCTACTTCTGCAACAGGAATATGTTCAGTGACTACACCCACACGCATATTCTCTGCCACCATGAACATCAATACATCGGAAGCGCCGAAAACATTTTTCAGATATGGGGTATGGCCAGTGTAAGGAAACTGATCACTATGAACATTTTTTTTGTGCAAAGGTGCAGTGACCAGCCCCTGGATTTTTGATTCTTTCAAAGCTTGTACAGCCGCTACCAGGGATTTAATACCATAACTGCCACCAGCTTCTGTTAGTGTGCCCGGAGCAATCATAACATCTTCTTCCCAGCAGCTGAAAATATTCAGTTGTTTTGGATTGACTTTATGTAATTCACGGATGTTATTAAAGTTAAGATTGAATTCGGGTAGTGATTTACGATAGAAGTTGATCACTTTATTGGAGCCGAAGATCACAGGAGTACAGAATTCCATCACCCGCTGATCGGAGAATGTTTTGATGATCAGTTCGATTCCTATTCCATTCAGATCCCCTGTGGTGATTCCTACCACTGGCCTTTGCTGCGGGTTTATCATCTGGCTTTGCATTTAAGCCGGTAAAGGTATACGTTTTACGTTAAACGTTCGACGTCTAACGTAAAACGTACCTTCGCGTCGGTGACGTACACATTAAAGAAATCATTAGGTCAGCATTTTCTTATGGATGAACGCATTTGTAAGGACATCATCGATGCCTTAAAGGCGAATGAGTTCAGGCAACTGATTGAAGTAGGGCCGGGTGGGGGAGCATTAACAAAATATCTCATAAAAATGGAGGACATCGATCTCCAGGCGATCGAGATCGACACTGAAAAAATTGAGTACCTGTTGAAGACATATCCCGCACTTGAGGGAAAAATTATTGAGAAGAGTATATTGGATGCAGATAAACCATTCTCCGGACCGTTTACCGTGATTGGAAATTTTCCGTACAACATCAGTTCCCAGATCATGTTTAAAATTCTTGACTGGAGGGACGATGTACAGCATGTGATAGGGATGTTTCAGAAAGAAGTCGCGGAGCGCATTGCTGCTGGTCCCGGCACAAAAGATTATGGAATTCTGAGCGTGCTTATCGGAGCTTTTTTCAAAGTGGAATATCTTTTTGATGTCGATGAGCAGGCATTCAATCCTCCGCCTAAAGTAAAAAGTGGCGTGATCAGGTTAACCAACCTGCATAATCCATGGAAGGTTGAAGACTATCAAAAACTTCTGAGGCTGGTGAAAGCAGCATTTAATCAGCGAAGAAAGCAATTGAGAAATCCGCTGAAACCCTATTTTTCAGCCGATGACCTGAGGCATGATATTTTTACCAAACGCGCAGAGCAACTGAGCGTTGCTGATTACGTCAGTTTAATGGACAAAATGAAATGAAACAAAAGGTTTTTGTTACTGCAAAGGTTCATCCCTGGCTGATTGAAACCCTTGAAAAAAATGGGTATGATGTTGTATATGATGTAACCATTGATTATGACAGTTTAAAGTCATCCATTACAGACGTTACCGGGTTAATAGTAACCACCCGACTTCGTATTGACAAAGCGATGATCGATGCGGCTCCCTATCTGAAATGGATTGGAAGATTGGGTAGCGGGATGGAGCTGATAGATGCAGACTATGCATTATCCAAAGGTATTCGCTGCGAAAGCAGTCCTGAAGGCAACAGGAATGCAGTTGCTGAGCATAGCCTTGGTATGTTATTGTCCCTGATGCACAGGATCGCTTCATCATGCAATGAGGTTGCTCTGGGCAAATGGATGCGCGATGCCAATCGTGGTACTGAACTCAGTGGAAAAACAGTGGGTATAATCGGCTTTGGAAATACAGGCAGCAGTTTTGCAAAATTGCTTGCGCCTTTTGATGTCACCGTACTTGCTTATGACAAATATAAATTCGGTTATGCCAGCGGGTATATAAGAGAAGCCGGGCCCGATCAGATTTACCGGTATGCCGATGTTATCAGTTTGCATCTTCCGCTGACAGAAGAAACGTTTCATTTTGCGGGTAATGATTTCTTTAATGCTTTGCAGAACAAGCCATTTTTTTTGAATACGTCCAGAGGAAAAGTGCATGATACCGCTGCGGTAATCCATGCGCTTCAGCAGGACAAAATCAGCGGCGCCGGTCTTGATGTGCTTGAAAATGAAAAGATCGAACAATGGTCTCCGGAAGAAAAACAGCAGATTGATTTGCTGGTTAAAGATCCGCGTGTAATTATCACTCCTCATATCGCAGGATACAGCCATGAAGCGTTTCTGAAAATGGCTACAGTAGTACTTGACAAACTGGGTATACATTAACGATATCCCTGTTTAACAGTAAAATTTTTTAAGATACTTATCCGTTTGACTATATTTATTTTGATATGGATTGTACCATTTCAGAATCAATAATAATCTTATGAGAAAAATCATGTTAAGCTGCATTATCCTGACCGCAGTTGCTGCCTGCAAAAACTCTTCCACTGAAATTAAAGCTCGTGAAGATAGCATAGCCACGAAGGCTGTTGAAACGACTCCTGCTGCACCAGCGATCGATTATGCATACAAGCCAACGTTGGCTGCCGACTGGACTGCTGGAAAACCAGAATACGCCGCAATTGTATTAAACCTTTACAAAGCGCTGGAGCGAAACGCTCCGGAAGACTCTGTACTCACTTTTTTTGCTGATTCGGTTACCAGTGTTTCCTACGATGATAAAACGTTTAAGGGTACAGGAAAAGACTTCATTACACGTGCGAAAAATTTCAGAAATCAGTACAAAAAGCTGAGCGAAGAGTTTATTTCTTTCGTGCCACTTTACAGCCCTTCAAAGGATATGCATGTAGTATCCATCTGGGTGGAAGAGCGGGGTGTACGGAATAATGGTAAGGCTGATTCCACCGTGTACCAGGAAAACTGGCGATTCGATAACGCCGGAAAAATCGACTATCGGTCTGTATTTGCCCGGTATAGTTTTTAGGAATATTCAGTAAATATTTTATATTTTTGCCGACACGGCAACGCTTCAGTGAACCTGAGGCGTTGTTGTTTTTTTATTTTAAACCCAACAGGGAAAATATCAGAGGAGGGAATTATGAGCGATTTAATTTATGTTACTCAGGAAACGCTTGAACTGATGCAGGCGGAATTACAAAAGTTGAAAACAGTTGACAGACCGGCTGCTTCAAGAGCAATTGCAGAAGCCAGGGAAAAAGGTGATTTGAAAGAAAATGCTGAATACGATGCGGCCAAAGAGGCGCAGGGATTGCTGGAAGCAAGGATCGGAAAACTGGAGGGTGAAATGGCCAATGTGCGGATCCTTGAAACAAGTTCAATTGATACCAGTAAGGTTTCTATTCTCACAAAAGTGACCATCACAAATACATCAACAAAAAAGTCGGTGACTTACCAGATTGTGTCTGAAAAAGAAGCTGATCTGAAACTTGGAAAGATTTCAATTACTTCTCCGATCGGAAAAGGTTTGCTTGGTAAAAAACCTGGTGAGATTGCAGAAGTGAAAGCACCCAACGGGATTCTTACATTCCGTGTTGATGAGATTAAAATCTGATTAACCGGATAATATTTTTTTTAAGCCTGGTAGTATGCCGGGCTTTTTTATTGCAGGTATCTTTGCGGAATAAATTTTCATTATGGCAAGTATCTTCACTAGAATCATCAATGGAGAAATACCATCTTATAAAATACTGGACAACGATAAATTTTATGCGTTCCTGGATATTGCTCCTTTACGGATGGGGCATGTACTTGTCGTTCCAAAAAATGAAACAGACAGGTTTTTTGATCTCAGTGAAGACTATCTTTCTGAAATTCTCGTTTTCTCCAAGCCGATCGTTTCTGCCATAGAAAAATCATTTCCATGTAAGCGATGTGGTATTGCTGTGATTGGCCTGGAAGTGCCTCATGCACATCTGCACCTGGTTCCGATTGATAGCGCCGATGACCTGAATTTTACCAGAAAAAAACTTGAACCTGCATCAGCTGATTTGAAAGCTGCCCAGCAAAAAATTTTAGAAAAACTCTAATGGCAACGGAGAACAACTCAACCTCATTCCTGAGACCTAAATGGATTACCTGGACCTGTATTGCTTTCTGGACAGCAGGGTTGATCTATATTATTATGGCATTTGCTGGCTATTTTGCAACCTTCGGACTTTTTTATTCTGCTGTAAACCTTCTATTGGTTGTCATTCTTTTTGCAGCGTTATCAGGTGTCTGGTCGATGGAGAAATGGGGTGTAATTCTTTTTGCGATTATACTTGCGTTAAAAATCGGATACGATCTGTTCAGCAAGGCATTTCAATACTGGGAGCTGGTACTATTGGTTCCCGTGATCATGCTGTTATTACAATATAAAAAAATGAAATAACTCAGGATATCCGGTGTGGGTTTAACCTGATAAAGGATTCCCAATCGGTTTTTTTTCTGCCATGTGCTGTAACAGGAACCGGGGAAGAACAGGAAAAGTGATGACAGAGAGCGACCGCCAACGCATCAGAAGCGTCGAAATATTTTATTTCGTTTTTTAGGGGTAATATCCGCTTGATCATTTCCCATACTTTTTCTTTATCCGCATTACCATTTCCTGTAATAGATTGTTTTACTTTTTTGGGTGAATATTCTGCCACCGGAAGGCCTTTTTGCATGGCAACGGCGATGGCTACACCCTGTGCTCTTCCCAACTTCAGCATACTCTGCACATTTTTGCCAAAAAAAGGAGCTTCGATAGCCAATTCCTGCGCCCCATATTTCGTTATAATCTCCTGTATGGTCTGGTGAATCAGCAGCAGCCTTTCATACATGTCCTTTTTACTGCTGAGTTTTACGACATTCATTTCAACCATGGATAACTGTTTACCACAAACGGATAATACGCTGTACCCCATGATTACGGTACCCGGATCAACACCTAAAATGATTCTGGAATTTTCCTGCAAGTGAAAGCCGTTTAAAAATTCAATCCAAATCCTCTGAACAAAAATATCAAATTAATCTTCAATTATATTCTGGGCCCGGTAATGTTCGCCTGGGTGGCCTGGTCTATCTGGCAGCAGATTCAGCAGCAACCTGAGCTGGGATTGCAGCTGAAAAATATCTGGCTTTCCGCAAGCGGTGCCGGGATGTGGAAATTGTTGCTGGTTTTTTTACTCATGTTTGTGAACTGGGGTCTTGAAGCAAGAAAATGGCAGGTGATGATGAAAAACCTGACGAACCTTAGCTTTAATCAATCGGTAAAAAGCATTTTGTCCGGGATTGCATTTTCAATGAACACACCTAACAGAGTGGGTGAATACGGTGGCCGGGTTTTGTTTATCGAACCTGAAAAAAGGATACGAGCGGTTTCTCTTACAGCTGCTTCTTCATTCAGCCAGTTGCTGATCACCATGGTCATGGGTTCAGCAGGTTTATACTTTATCGCAGACAATATCAGCGCTTCACCCGGGGTCAATTCATTTCGGTTAGGGGTCACTGTTCTGCAATCAGTGGTCATTGCATCAACACTTCTTGGATTTATTATGTATTTCAATATGGGCAGCATGATCCGTGTGGTAGAAAGAGTGCCGTTAATCAACAAAGTGACCTCGCATTTTCATGTACTCGTAGAAATGGATAAAAGGACCCTTTTTCGTAGCTTAACTTTCTCCCTGATCCGTTTTTCCGTATTTATTATTCAGTATAATCTGATGCTGCAGGTAATGGATGTTCAGCTTGGTTGGTGGCAGGGTTTTTGGACGGTTTCTGTATTATTTTTGCTATTGGCAGTCATTCCGACCATAGCTTTGCTTGAACTGGGTTTGCGCTGGGAATTCAGTGTCCTTTTGTTCGGACTGTTCAGTAATAATTCAGTTGGAATGTATGCCGCAGCGACGGGGATTTGGTTTATTAACCTGGTAGTACCAGCGATTGCAGGAAGTTTTTTTATGCTGGGCTGGAGGCGGTCCGTGTAACGAGGTCGATGAGTGTTATAATTTTATTAAATCCCCGTGTGTTTTTTAACGAATCAATCAAGTGCTTGTCTAGTATTAGGTTTTCAATGTTGAAATCATGAAAAAAATCCTGCTGTTTCTCTTTTTGGTAAGCACAGCTATTCACCTCAGCGCAGGAAATGATTTTTGTGGAATTTCTAACCGATCCTTTTCTTCCGGGGAGAATATTACTTTCAAGGTTTTTTATAATGTAGTTGGTTTGTATGTCGATGCAGGTACTGCCAGCTTTACTGCTACCCATGTTCGTTATAATAATCGTCCTGCATATCATATCGTTGGGCTGGGGAGTTCTAATCCTTCCTATGACTGGATCTTCAAAGTACGGGACCGCTACGAATCCTACCTTGATACGCAAACGTTGAAGCCTATGCGCTTTATCAGGAATGTTGATGAAGGCGGTTATAAGAAATACGAAAATGTGCAGTTCAATCACGACACAAAAACTGCGGTATCCGGAAGCAAATCATATAATGTTCCTGATTGTGTGCAGGACGTGCTGAGCGCAGTATACTACGCACGCAATATCGATTTTAACCAGTACAAACCGGGTGATAAAATTCCGTTTACGATGTTCCTTGATGATGAGGTCTACAATCTGTACATCCGTTATATGGGAAAAGAAACTGTAAAGACCCGCTACGGCAGATTTAAATCCATCAAATTTAAACCTATGCTCATCAAAGGAACCATTTTCGAAGGTGGTGAAAAGATGACGGTTTGGGTATCAGATGATGCCAATCACCTGCCCTTAAGAATCGAGAGTCCGATAACTGTCGGAAGTGTTAAAGTAGATATGATGGGGTATCGGAATCTGAGGTATCCGCTGAGTTCGATGCTTTCACTCCGTTAATCATTGGTTGGAAGTTGTCGGTTGTCAGGTACAGCCAGCCCGCCTGCCGTCAGGCAGGTTCATAGTTTGGACAACCGAAGAATCTCGCTGTCCTTCTTTCTCCTCTCGACAGAAATTCATAGCTTATTTTTCCGCATTCTGTATCTGGTATCCTGTAGCTTTTTCCAGTTTTCAGTTTCCGTTTTCCGTTTTGTTCCCGGTATTCCATATTCGGTATCCTCTCTTTCTCATAGTTCACTCAGACTTCTTCCTTCTCCATTCCTGATGCCTCTTTCAGTTTGCATCAGTGTGCAAATTTCACTAACCGGGTCATGTTCGAAGTACAGGACATAGTTGTTTTCCAATGCTTCAGTCAGGAACAGTTTTTTTTCTTCCAGCGTTTTCAATGGAAACATATCATAGGCCATGATGTAAGGCAGTGGAATATGCGCAATCGATGGAAGTAAATCGGCCATGTAGACAATCGTCCGTCCTTTGTAATTGATTTGTGGAAGCATCATCGCGTCAGTGTGGCCGTAAACAAACCTTAATTTGATGTTGGATGAAAAATCTGCTACTCCGTAATCCGGTTCACTGATCAATTTCAATTGGCCGCTTTGCTCTATCGGCAGAATATTCTCTTTAAGAAAGGAAGCTTTTTCTCTTTCATTTGGCTTTGTTGCCCATTCCCAATGCTTGCCGTTACTCCAGTAGGTTGCATTGGGAAATGTGGGAACAAGTTTTTCGCCCTCGCGTTTTATTGCACCTCCGCAATGATCAAAATGGAGATGGGTGAGAATTACGTCAGTGACATCTGAAATATCAAATCCATTTTGTTTCAGCGATGATTGAAGGTTTGCATTTCCGGAGAGATAGTAATGTCCGAAAAATTTTTCATCCTGTTTATCGCCTATTCCGGTGTCGACCAGGATCAGTTTATCTCCATCTTCGACTAACAAACATCGCATCGCCCAATTGCAGAGATTTTTCTCATCTGCAGGCTGCAGTTTGTTCCAGATCTGTTTGGGTACAACACCAAACATCGCTCCGCCGTCAAGTTTAAAATAGCCAGTATTAATTGTATAAAGCTGCATTTTTTTCTTTTGAAACTGCGGCACGTGTATGCAATAATGCAAGCAGGCCGAGAATGAAAATTACGACAAGTGAAAGAATTGAATTGCGAATACCATGGGTTATGTGTTCAATCGATCCGAAAAGAAACAGGCCTATAAAGAGTGCGATTTTTTCTGATACATCATAAAAACTAAAGAATGAAGTTGTATCCTTTGACCCTTCAGGAATAAGTTTGGAAAACGTACTTCGGCTCATCGACTGAATACCACCCATCACCAGCCCGACGGTGGCTGCAACAAAATAAAAGGCCACTTCAGTTTTTACATAATATGCCCAGATGCATACTGTAATCCAGATCATGACTGCAATAATCAACACGTTTATATTACCAACGAATTTCGATAGCCGGCTCATACCGACGGCACCAACAATGGCAATCAGCTGTATGATGATAACGGAGATAACTAATTTCGGGTCGTCTTCCGGGTCGGTAAAGATTTCTTTTTTTGCAAAACCTGTTGCCACCAGCATAACGGTCTGTACACCCATACTGTACAGGAAATAGGCAAAAAGAAATCTGCGCATGACCACCATTTCTCTCACTTGTTTGAACACCAGCTTTAATTCCCTGAATCCGTTGGTCAGCACGTTTTTTCGTTCCTTTCTCACTTCTTTACTTTCCAGCGGCATCGAGCGCAAAGTAATTTGAGCGAATCCGAACCACCAGATCCCCACCAGCATGAATGACGTTCTTACCGCGAAACTTGCCTGCTCACTCATCGGGCCAAGCCAGCTGAGTATATCGGGTTTGAAAATAATGACAAGGCAAATGACCTGGAGAAGTACACTGCCAACATATCCCAGGGCAAAACCTTTTGCGCTCACCCGATCTCGCTCTGAAGGGGGAACGATATCCGGTAGATAGGAGTTATAGAATACCAGGCTACCCCAATAACCCAATGCTGCTATGGCAAAAACGACGATGCCGTATTCGATCATCGTCGGTTTAAAAAAGAACAGAGCACTGCAGGCACCTGCGCCAATGCAACTGAATATGGTCAGCCACACCTTTTTGTTTCTGCGATAATCTGCAATAGACGAAAGGATCGGAGACGTAAAAGCGACAATTATGAACACACAGGCAAGGGCATAATCCATCAAAACGGTGTTGATTATTCTGAAGCCGAAAAAATCAACATAGGAAAGTTCGCCGGGTGATTTTGATGTAGTCATGCCTACATAATAGGCCGGGAAAATGGTGGCAGTAATGACCAGGTTATATGCACTGTTGGCCCAGTCATACATCGCCCAGGCATTTTCCTGTTTTCTCGAAACTTTGGACATGGAGGTGTTTAAAGTTTAAATTGGAAAGTTAAAAGAATAGTTCAAAGTTCATAGTTCATTGTTCAGTTGAACAGCCGGTTCAAAGTTCATTGTTCAGAGTTGGAATAGCCGGTTTTCAGTTTGTGGTGTAAAGAAGTCTAATGAATAGCAGGTTGCCAGAACCCGAAGATAACAGGTTAATATTGAACAATACGTAAGGAATCCGCAGCTCTTTTTTGCAGACATATTAACCACCGCGAAATTACTCTGAACCTTCAACCTTCAACTTTGAATTTTCAACTACTTCTAACCTCTTACTTACGATTGAATGTATCCCGTAGCAATCAGGATCAGTAATATAACTCCAACGAATATGCGATACCATCCGAAGAAACGAAAACCATTTTTTTGAAGAAAACTGATGAGAAAACGGATGGCGAGGATAGCGATGACAAATGCAACAAGGCTTCCGATAAACAGGAACTCCACGTTCTTAAAGGTGAGCAGTTCCGGGGCATCTGTGTGCATGTCGTAAAGGCTTTTCACAGTTGCTGCCATCATAGTAGGAACTGCGAGGTAAAAAGAGAACTCAGCAGCAACCTGTCTTGACATTTTCTGCTGCATTCCGCCAATGATGGTCGCTGCGCTGCGACTAAGGCCAGGCAGCACAATGGCCAGCACCTGGAACAATCCGACAACAAGTGAATTCTTTATGGTTATTTCTTCTTCCGTATGAATATTCGGATTTGTAAACCATTTGTCTACAAAAAGAAGCACAACCCCGCCGCCCAGTAAAACGAGTGCAATAACCAGTGGTTTCTCCAGGACGGTCTCAATATGATCTTTCAGAAAAACACCAAAAACCATCGCAGGAAGGATGGCTACAAATAATTTTACGTAGAAGTAGAAACTTTTGAAATTCAGAAATTTCTTCCAGTAAAGTACAACGACAGAAAGTATTGCACCGAACTGGATGACGATCATAAAGAGCTTTGCAAAGGGCATTTTATTGATTCCCATAAATGCAGAAGCAATAGCCATATGACCCGTGGAGGAAATAGGAAGAAACTCTGTTATCCCTTCAATAATCGCAAGAAGTATTGCCTGGAACAGATCCATAGTTCTGGTTAATCAGGTAGCTCCGTTTAATGATCTGGTGAAATGCTAAACACTAACTGGCTTTCGGTTTTTTCATTATGGCATACACCTCAATGATAAATCCGGCAATGATAAGGAGGGGTGCAATGGTTATTCTGCGAAAACTATAAACTTCATTATCGGAAAAAAAGTTGGGATCGGCACTTTTTCCACCGGTCATCAGAAGAATCCCAAGAATCACCACGACTCCTCCGATAGCCATCCACAGGAAATTCTGTTTACCGAACAATGTATTATTCTTTTTTTCCATACAACAATAATATGGTGCAAAATAATGTAAATCAGGGAACCGGCAAGCGTTTAGCGTGTTTTTGACAGTCTTAATAGAGATCGTCAAGCTTCATTTTAAGGTATTTGGTTACGCTCCGATGTGTACTGATAAATGTAATTCCGATGCCAATGACAATCATGGAAAGGAAAAGCATGATCAACAGCGTATTATCCCTGAGCACCGTTATTTCAGGTAACCACCATTTTTCTACCGCATAAATGATTACAATGATAGATACAATCGCCAGAACGGCGCTGGTCAGGCCATTCAGGATGGCTTTCTTATCAAACGGTTTGGAGATAAACCACCGGGTGGCACCCACCATCTGCATGGTCTTGATTAAAAAACGGTTGGAGAACATGGCCAGTTTTATGGTATTATCAATCAGTATGATGGCGATCAATGAAAGTATAGCTGATAAAACGAGAAGGAATATTTCAATTTTCCGGACAACATTGTTCAGGTTATTCACAACTGCATCCGGGTATTTTATCTCACTGACAATGAAATGTTGTTCAATGTCGCTGACGATGCTGGTGAGGCTGTCTTTATTCACCCAAACAGGATCAAGGTAAAAATCTATGCTTGCTGGTAGCGGATTATAGTCGAGCACTTTGTCCCAGTCTTCATTTTGCTGATCCCCGATAAATTTTTCCCGCGCCATTTCCTTGGTTACATACTCCACGTTCCGGGCATAGCGCCTGCTGGTAACATAGTTTTTGAGAGAATCGACCTCACGCTGGGGACTACCTTCCCGGATAAACGCATGTACCTGGACGCTGCCCTTGAAATAATTTTCAAGTTTACTGGCATTGATCGTAATCCAGCCCAGCATGCCGAGGATAAAAAGAACAAGGGCTACACCCAGAATGGCCATGAAATAAGAAGGCTTACTGCGCTTCATTGATGTTTTACTGATCTCTGTCATGCTTTCGGAGTTGCGTGAAAATCTCAAATATCATTACAGGAGGGCCGGAAATTGCGCGGCAAAAATAGTGATTTTGCGCTGTTTCTGTAATTTTGCCCTCCTCATAACGAGTAGCATCGTTTAAAAATTTTTTGTACGCAGACGTTTTAACAAATCGGAACAGATTCATGGAATACCAATTCAGAAAAATAGAAGAGAAGTGGCAGAACTACTGGAAAACGAATAATATCTATAAAGTCAGCAATCAGTCTGACCGCCCTAAATACTATGTACTGGACATGTTTCCTTATCCGAGCGGTGCAGGACTGCATGTTGGTCATCCACTCGGTTATATCGCCAGCGATATTTTCAGCAGGTACAAAAGACTTAAAGGATTCAACGTGCTACATCCCATGGGATATGACAGTTTTGGATTGCCTGCAGAACAATATGCCATCGAGCACGGCATTCATCCGGCTGTGTCAACAGCTCAGAACATCAAAAATTTCAGGGCTCAGCTGGATAAGATCGGATTTTGTTTCGACTGGAGTCGTGAAGTAAGTACTTCCGATCCCGGATATTATAAATGGACGCAGTGGATTTTTCTGCAGCTGTTCGACAGCTGGTATAACCGGCAAACGAATAAAGCTGAACGCATCGGAGTACTTGTTGAAAAATTCCAGCGGGAAGGGAACACGGCGCATCCCTGTCCAGGAGACCGTAATGTTGTTTTTACTGCAGATGTATGGAATTCATTAAGCGAAAAAGAACAGCAGGAAATTCTGATGCAGTACCGTATCGCATTTTGCGGATATGGTGAGGTCAATTGGTGTGAAGCATTGGGTACTGTTCTCGCAAATGATGAAGTGATCAACGGAGTCAGTGAGCGTGGAGGGTTTCCTGTGGTAAAAAAGAAATTGAGGCAATGGTACCTCAGGATTACCGAATATGCTGATCGTTTACTGAGTGGTTTGAATGATGTGGAGTTCAGCGATAGTATGAAAGAAATGCAGTCCAACTGGATCGGAAAAAGTTATGGTGCCGAAGTGGATTTTGTTCCTGAGCATCCCGCAGGAAAGCCGCCGATCAAAGTATATACGACAAGACCTGATACCATATTCGGTGTGGACTTTTTGGTGCTTGCACCTGAACATCCTGCGGTCAAAGCGTATACATCGCAGGAACAATCTGCAGCTGTTGAAGATTACCTCGCGTATGTAAACAGTCGCAGTGAGCGAGAGCGCATGGCGGAGAAAAAGATTACTGGTGTGTTTACAGGATCATACTGTAATCACCCGTTTTCTGAGAAGAAGATCCCGGTATGGATAAGCGAATATGTTCTCGCGGGATATGGTACGGGAGCGATCATGGCGGTGCCTTGCGGAGACGAGCGGGATCACAGGTTTGCCAACCATTTCAATATCCCGATCACCAATATTATCGGTGAATATTACGACGGCAGGGAAGCCAATCCAACGAAAGATGCAATTCTTGAAAACAGTTCGTTCCTTGATGGGCTGGTGATGAAAGATGCAATCGGAGTTGCGCTGGATAAACTGGAAGAAACAGGTATTGGTAAAAGACAGGTCAATTATAAAATGCGTGATGCGGCGTTTAGCCGCCAGCGTTATTGGGGCGAACCATTCCCGATCGTATGGAAGGATGGTGTTGCTGTTCCATTGCCTGAGTCTGAATTGCCGGTGGAACTACCCTACCTCGCAGAGCTTAAACCCGGACCAGATGCAGAAGGTCCTTTGTCAAATCTCACCGAATGGAAGAACTACCAGGGTGGTATGCGCGAAGTGAATACGATGCCTGGGTATGCCGGCAGCAGCTGGTATTTTTTAAGATATATGGATGCAGATAACGACAAGGAATTCTGCGATCGTAAAGCAAGTGACTATTGGGGCCAGGTGGATCTGTATATCGGTGGAACTGAGCATGCTGTGGGACATTTGTTGTACTCCCGCATGTGGACCAAGTGCCTGTTTGATCTGGGATATATCGGTTTCCAGGAGCCTTTCAGGAAGTTGGTGAACCAGGGAATGATTACAGCAAAATCATATTTCTTCCAGGTAAAAACGGAAGATAATGCTATACCGGCAAAAGCTGTGTCAAAAATAGTTTCATATTCTAAGGTTGATGAATCTGATGTGCAGTTGCGTTTTAAATATGGCCACAAGTTTGTCGACAATAATGGCAGGTTGTTGAAAAGTGATTATGAAGCCGCGATTATAAGTGGGGAAATTGAAGTGCCTATCTATGAAATCGAAGGCTGGGAAAAGTCAGGCGATGAGGAATACATTTTTGTTCGGGAAGAATCGGAAAAAATGTCCAAGTCAAAATTCAATGTGGAAAATCCTGATGATATCGTCGCTAAATACGGAGCGGATACCTTCCGGATGTATGAGATGTTTTTGGGGCCTATAGAAATGAGTAAACCCTGGGATACCAAAGGCATTGAAGGTGTTCATCGTTTTCTCAAAAAATTATGGCGCTTGTTTTATGAAGATGGCAAAGGCCTGATCATAACTGATCTTGCAGCAAATGATGCTGAATGGAAAGTATTGTATCGAATGATCAAAAAAGTGGAAGAGGATACTGAGCGTTTTTCATTCAACACTGCAGTGAGTAGTTTTATGATCGGAGTGAATGAACTCAGCGACATGAAATGCAATAAGGCGGAAGTGCTGGAGAAACTCCTGATCACACTCGCACCTTTTGCGCCGCATATTTGTGAAGAACTTTGGAATGTGATAGGTCACAAGGAAAGTATTCTCAATGCTTCTTTTCCAAAAGTGGAAGAGAAATACCTTGTCGAAAGTTCAAAACTGTATCCCATTGCCATCAATGGAAAGACGCGTTCTGAAATGAATATTGCACTTGATGCGACGCAGGCCGATGTTGAAGCCATGGTGCTGAGGGATGCGGTCGTTCAGAAATGGCTGGAGGGTAAATCGCCGAAGAAGATTATTTATGTGAGGAATAAGATGATTAATGTGGTTATTTAGACAGTAAGTAGTAAGAAATAAGTAGCCTGCCTGCCGGCAGGTAAGTAGGGAGAACAGCCGGTTTATAAGGCTATCGTTCGGTTAATAAAACTCGGCAATTTTTTATCTTTCCATTTTTAATGCAGGGACGACGCATGCATCGTCCCTGCATTAAAAATCGGTTTGAATGTTTGCTAAAATCCATTAATAATAGTATCGGCAATGGAGATGTCCTGACATCTTTAAAACGCATAACCCAACTTATTCGTAATAATTGATGCTACTTCATACTCACTACTCAGCTTCTACTGGCTGCTATGTTCCGTCTGCCGTCTATTGTTAAATCTCCTTCCTTCATACCCTGCCTCCTGGCTTTTTCGTAAATTGTAACCATAACACTCCAAAAATGGCCTATCCATCCCAACCATTGATCGATTCACTGCGAGCAACTGCCAGGAGGCTTTCTGAAGGCGCGGAATATGCCTGGGGGAATCATGGTTCATGCAATTGTGGCAATCTTTTACAGGTAGCAACATCGTTAAGTAAACAGGAAATAGTTCGTCTCGCACAAACTGGTGCCGGTGAATGGACGGAAATTGCTGAAGAATATTGCAGCACTACCAATCTTCCATTGGATCACCTGGTTGGTGAATTAATTGCCCTTGGACTGACGCCCACTGATATTCATCACATTGAATATCTCAGCGACAAAGAAGTTTTGAAGTTATTGCCTGGCGGTTTTCGCTGGCTGCAACGCAATCTCAGGGAAGATGTAGTCGTTTATCTTCAGACTTATGCAGATTTACTGGAAACAAAACTTATCCAGGTAAAATCTTCATCAGAATCTTCAAAAGAAAAAGAAAACAGTTACTACCCCAAACCTGTAACCGAATTAATTTAAATCCTTTTTAATAAATCCATTCCTTCCTGCCATTGATAATGACCTGACATAGCATTGATGTGTCCGGCATGGCCAATATTGACAAATTCACTACCCCATTTTTCTGCAAAAAAAGCAGCACGTTCTATGCTGACCCACGGATCATTTGTACTTGCCACAACAATGGTCTTAAAATTTATTTTATTCAATGAGATCGGTGAGAATCCTTTTGCAGGAAAGGTATAATTCTGTACGTCGGTATCACTCGGAGCAACAAGTAGAGCGCCTTTTATTTTGGTTCCTGATTGTTCTGCCCATTTTGCAATCGTAGAGCAACCAAGACTATGTCCAATCAAAACCACTTCTTCAGGATTGTATTTTTTTATTGCCATATCGATTGAGTCAACCCAATCCTTACATTCAGGAGCATCCCATTCTTTTTGCTCTATCCGGTGAAAATTACCTCCGCTTTTTTCAAACCAGGTCTGCCAATGCTCAGGCCCGGAATTTCCCAAACCAGGAATGATAAAATAATGAGTCATGAAAAATTCAGTCGTTTATTTCTGAAGATCATCAATTTTTTGAATTAACGGAATTCAATTCGTTTGAAATGATCTCTGAAATTTGTCCGGCTCTGTCAAGGATCATTAAATGGCCGCCTCCCTCAATAAGATAATCAGGTTGAAAATTTATGATCGGGAGAAGTTTGTCCTGGTCGCCATGGATACGAATAATGTTGTCTTGCGATAGTGAGCGATCCCATCGCAAAAGTCTTGCTACTGCCCATTGCGAGAAGACTGGATTAGACCGTTCCAGTACTGACCTGAACAAATTTCGATTTTCATCGGAACTGATCCCGAATATCCAGTATATAAATGCATTTGCTTTTGCAGATGGGAATGGCAAAGAGAATTTATATAGTCTTAATGTGCCCGCAGTCCGGAAATATAAAGGAAGTTCGCTGCGTCTTGCAACACTGGATATCAGAATAGTTTTTGCAGGTTTTAGTATATCCAGCATTTCGCTAACAACCACACCGCCAAAACTGAGCCCGACTAATGCGAATGGATTTGTTGTATCTATATAAACTGAGATCCTTTGGGCATAAGATTTCAGCGATTCGTTTTTCTCGGGAACTATCCAGGGAATATGTACAATCTCAAAAGACGAGTTGAGTTTGATGTTGATGAAAGCTCGCTCATCAGCTCCCAATCCACTGAAAAAGTAAACTTTCAACAGAAAAATTTAGTGCTAAACTACGAATCAGGCGTCAGCAATTGGTTGTGGACTTTCATCGGCTTAGGCAAACGTTCAACGTTCAACGTTTTACATTCTCCGTCGGCTTTACAAACCTGATCATGGCACTACTATTCTCATCGCTCTCAAGTCTTGCCTCGTAACGAATACCATTGATCCAGGCAATCATGAGTGAAGTATTTGGTGGGATCGATCCGAGATTTTCAGCGACCATCGTTAGTTCATTATTTTCTCCCAGGTCTTTTACGGCGAGTCTCACTGTGTATGGTTGTGCTTTGAGAAGAATATTTTTCTGCAGCAGGTGATTATTCAGAAAAAGTGAAATGGAATCACCATCGATTTCTGCATGATCATAGAAATTCAATTCAACGGTATCGCCGGCCAATGGAATCTCGGTAACAAATGTTTTCTTCCTGTTCGTAAACATCTCTTCGACAGTAGGCGGATTGACTGTTGTTTTTACTACCGGCAATTGGACCTCAGGAGCTTTTGTAGTTACTGGTTGAGGTGCGGGTTTTTTAACCGGTTCAGGTTTTATTTGTTCGCGAACCGGTGGCTGACTGCGACGGGCGATCAGGTTAATATTTGTAGAGTCAAATACGCCGCGACGTAAATTTTCCAACACCATGTCCCAGTCATCAGGAAATCTTGCGTCATCCACTTTATCGAGATGTACTTCAACTTTCCGGTCATTGTTGGATGGTGATTCAGCAGTTCCATCGAGCTTCATAATGCCTTCTCCCGGACAATTAAAGTCAGTCACATATTGTAATGGCTGTGACGTATTCTGACGGCTGCTCTCCAGTGGTGAATCATCCCACCAACTCACTGTCCCGGTATAAGGATTGAAATATCCTTTCACATTAAAGGCTGTATAATTATTATCAGATGTGTAGTAATAAGAGCTGCCTACAAGACTATCTCCATTGCGTACTAGCTTCAATTCGAGCTGGACTGCACGGCCTGGAATGGCACCTGCTTTTTTTATTTTTCCATGCCATACTCCTGAAACCGGTTGCGCCGATACAGATGCTGCCAGGGAAATCAACAATGCAAAAATTAATAATGACCTGGATGTAATTTTCAACAGTTTTTGTTTTTTGTAAGAACGATCTCAAAAGTTCGATATTTCCCTGGTGTTCTTTTCTTCGGACGGCTTTAACATTTGAACAATAGCCCATCCCAAAGACCGGATGTCAATTTCACTCATAATGCTGTGTCGGTCAGGCTGCCTCAACTTAGAATAAATAACGGAATTCCCGATGTTAAAAAGCTGAAACTGAATTAATATTGAAATACTTTTCAATTTCGCGGGGATCACAGAATATCAACGACATTTACTCGTGATAAATAATCAATCTTTTCGTCTTAAAGAAATATTAAAACTTTATCATAGGGAATTTTTTCCATTGGTAGAATTCGATCCTGGAAAAGATCGTTTTCTCCGGCTGAATCTGAATTCCTCAAATAAAAAGTTGCGGGCCGAGATATTCAGCGATATAGATGCTTTTTCTCAATTTGTAAATGATGAAATTGAACAATCGTCGTGCCGCTACGCCATCGGAGGGTATAACGAATACCGTGATATTTACAGCAGGAGTGCCGTGTTTGACGGAAATAACGTTGACGCAGAACCGAGAAGACGCCATCTCGGCCTGGATATCTGGGGAAAAGCAGGAACGATTGTGTATTGCCCGGTGGATGCCGTAGTTCACAGCACAGGGACTAATATGGCCATTGGAGATTATGGAGCAACCGTTATCCTGCAGCACCAGCTCGATGATATCATTTTTCATACACTGTATGGCCACGTTTCACTGGATGATCTGAACCTGAAGCCAGGTACTAAAATCAATGGTGGACAAATGTTTGCTCATTTTGGAGAACCTTTCGAAAATGGACATTGGCCACCGCATCTTCATTTTCAGATCATCATCGATATGGAAGATAAAACCGGTGATTACCCGGGTGTATGCAGGGAGTCTGAAAAAACATATTACCTGGAGAATTGTCCTGATCCGGACTTAATAGCTGATATGAACCGATATGGAATTGAATCAATAATGAAGGATTAAAAAACATATGAAATCAAACGGCAATAGTCAGGAATCCGTTAACTTCCCTGTTGCGAATTAATATGACCAACCCGACTTAATATTATTTCTATGAGTACAAATGAAGCGACAAGAAATGATGACACACGGTCCATGCCAGTTTGGATAATGCCACTACTGTTGATATTACTAACGGCTATGGGTGTGTGGTATTTTTTGAGAGGTTCGGAAGAAGCGCCTAAGGTTGCTGTTCAGCAACCCGCACCCGTTGAAGTAAAGGAACCCGAGCCTCCGGCAAGAGTATCAACAAAAGTGATTTTGTCTGATGGTACTGAGCTTAGCGCCTATAAGGGAGGTATCGAAGATAAGCTGGTAGCTTGTCTCTCAGACAGTTCCTGCAAACCGGGGAAAGATCTCTGGTTTGATTTTGATAATCTGAATTTCGACCTGGGCAGCGCAAAAATTACTGCTGATAGTGAATCACAGGTCAACAATATCGCTGCGATTCTGAAAGCATATCCAAAGCTTAAAATAAAGATCGGAGGGTATACTGATAAAACAGGAAATGCAGACGCAAATAAAAAGCTCAGCCAGGATCGCGCGCAGGCAACCCATGATGCAATTATTGCAGCCGGCGCGAATGCAGCACAGCTTGAAAAACCGGAAGGATATGGATCCGAGTTCGCGACCGTGCCAGCTGAAGCTTCAGAAGATGACAGAAGAATTGATCGTCGGATATCGGTGAGTGTTCGTGCTAAATAAGAATAAATACCGATAAGTAGGTTCAATCCTGCGAATGAATTTTTTGGCCTTAATTTTACCAGATGGAAAATCCAAACCTGAATACCGGAAAGCAGTCTCTCAGCCCCACGGAAAAGGAATTTGAGAATACCATCCGGCCTGCAACAATTGAAGAGTTTGCGGGCCAGCCAGTGATCATCGAAAACCTCAGAATTTTTATACGCGCTGCTAAGATGCGCGGCGAGTCTCTGGACCATGTTTTGTTTCATGGCCCGCCCGGGTTAGGTAAAACAACTTTATCAAGGATCGTTGCGCAGGAACTGGGAGTTAATATCCGCGAAACTTCTGGTCCGGTAATAGAGAAGCCTGCAGATCTCGCGGGCTTGCTGACCAGCCTTGAAACCAATGATGTTCTTTTTATTGATGAAATACATCGGTTAAGTACGGTAGTCGAGGAATATTTGTATTCGGCAATGGAAGACTTCCGCATTGATATTCTGATTGACAGTGGCCCTAGCGCAAGAAGTATACAGATCAACCTCAATCCATTCACGTTGATTGGGGCAACGACAAGAAGTGGATTGTTGACCGCTCCTTTACTTTCCCGCTTCGCGATAAAATCGCGGCTTGAATATTATCCTTCAGAAACGCTTCAGAAAATTGTACAGCGATCAGCAGATATATTAGGCGTGAAAATCACATCAGATGCTTCCATGGAAATAGCCAGGAGAAGCAGAGCAACACCGAGAATTGCCAATGCATTGCTACGACGTGTACGTGATTTTGCGCAGGTACTCGGCAATGGTGTAATTGATCTTGCCATTACCCAGCATGCTTTGAAAGCATTAAGCGTTGACGAATACGGGCTCGATGATATGGACAATCGGATACTGGCTGCCATTATTGAGAAATTCAAAGGAGGCCCCGTAGGTATTACTACCATTGCGACAGCAGTAGGCGAGGAACCTGGAACGCTCGAGGAAGTATACGAACCTTTTTTAATTCAGCAGGGATTTCTAAAACGTACACCTCGCGGAAGGGAAGTCACTGAAAAAGCATATACGCATCTTGGAAAACCTATGGGAAACAACCGTGAAAATCTCCTGTTTCCTTAGAAAAAAAGGTATGAAGTTTGGGGAGTCATCCATCTTCCCGGTATCTGTACTGAAACAACATAATGAGAAAAATCTACCTGTTGTGCGTAATGTTGATCTGCAGTTTTCAAGCTGCAATCAGTCAGTATTATAACCTCACCTTTCGCAATTTCACCAGCAGCAACGGACTCAGTCAAAGTGAAGTAGAAACAGTTACGGAAGACAAGTACGGATTTATCTGGATTGGTACCCGCTTTGGCCTTACCAGGTATGATGGTAAAGAATTCCGCACTTTTTATCATCGGATCAATGACCCCGCAAGTATGGGTGAAAATATTGTTACAGGCATCCGGACAGATAGTAAAGGTGAACTCTGGCTGACATTGTACAATTCAGGTTTAAGCCGGATGAATTCATTGAATTTCACTTTCACAAATTATCATGCTGAACCTGGTAAAAATTCTCTTCTCAGCGAAAAAGTAAACGTTCTCGAAATTGATAGGCTCGATAGGGTTTGGGTAGGTACTGAATCAGGATTATCTGTGTTCGATCCGAAAACCGGTAAGTTCACAAACATTACTACACTTCCTGGGAATGCTGTAAACGGATTCTGGGTTTCTGCGATAAAGATGGATTCATTGGGAAATCTCTGGATCGGAACTAAAGACCATGGTATTTTCAAAACGACAAACGATCAGTTGACCTTGCAGGTTGTAGAGCCCGGTTTCAAACCCGGTTCAATAAATGATATTGACTTTGACACGACAGGACAAGTCTGGATTGCTACGGATGCTGGTCCCAATATTCTTTTTGAATCGACGGAAGAGAA
This sequence comes from Pollutibacter soli, assembly GCA_029269725.1. Taxonomy (GTDB): domain Bacteria; phylum Bacteroidota; class Bacteroidia; order Chitinophagales; family Chitinophagaceae; genus Pollutibacter; species Pollutibacter soli. Next base: position 306,517 of record JARJHS010000004.1, read on the forward strand.
TAAATATATTCAGACTAAACCTCCGATTGCTATACAGAATCTCGTGATCAAAGCCATGCAGATCGACAGCAGGGGAAATATATGGATGGCAACAAAGAGTAATGGTCTGCGGATATTTTTTACCAAAGAAGGATTTCTTGAAAGATTGCAGGAAAATTTTGCATCATCCAGGGGATTGCTGAGTAACAGGCTGACTTGTATTTACCAGGACAGTCGTGGCGGAATTTGGATCGGGGGAGAAAACGGGTTGCAGAATTTTTATAACGATGCACAGAAATTCAACATTTATCCGGGGCTCAGCAATGTTTCAGAAGAACTTCGCGGTGCATCAATTTATGGAATTTTTGAAGTAGACAATGATTTTCTGATGGCCACTTCGGGAGGGATAGTGATTTACAACAGGATAACCAATCATTTTGTTCCCGTAAGAAAATCAAAGGAGATAGAAAATACGGCTATTCGTTACCGTTCTTTTAGTCGTGAAGCGGACGACAAGTGGTGGGTTTCTTCTGATCATGGAATGTTTGAGTTGACTAGACATGGCTCCTATTTTGAATTAAAACGACCAAAAGAACTTGCAGGAAAAGTTGAGTTCAAACAACAGAGTTTTCGGAGTTATGTCAGATCAGGGCCGGATATCTTCTGGTTTGCCACCACCAATGACGGCCTGTTGAAATTCAATAAGTCAACGGCAGAAATTAAATGGTTCAGGCATAAAGATGGCGATCCGGCATCGATTGCTGATGAGGTAATTAACGTACTGACTACTGATCGTTCAGAAAATCTGCTGATCGGTCACGATGCAGGCTTTTCCGTGTTCGATAAAAACAATGAAACTTTTAAAAATTATCCGGACATAAAAAAGGATCCTGTTAACGGCATAAGCAACCGTTATGTATATGATCTGTATGATGACGGAAAAAAAATCTGGGTCGCCACTTATGGCGGTGGCTTGAATGAAGTTGATAAAGAAACCGGCAAGGTGAACTATTTCACATCGGCAAATGGCTTGTGTAATGATGCTATCTACAATATCGTTCCTGTTGGTGACAGCGAACTCTGGCTAAGTACAAACAAGGGATTGTCCCGATTCGATATAACGAAAAGAACATTTGTAAACTATAACCAGGATGATGGATTACCTGCGGATGAGTTTAATATGCTCTCCAAATTTGTGAACAGTGACGGCGAAATTTTCATGGCAACCATCAACGGCGTTGTGTCTTTTTTTCCGGACCAATTATCGCAAAGTCATTTTCAACCCAAAATCTATTTGGCTAAAATTCGTCTCAACGGAAAATTGTTATCGGACTCTGTAACGGGAATTGTCAACCGCGACCGCAATCTTACCACGAAATTTAATGAGGACGTCTACCTGGAATTCAGCCCGCTAACTTATACGGGTAACCGTCAGTTGTCAATAAAATATCAGTTGGGTAATGGATCGGATTGGAAGGAAGCGCAGGTAGGTACCTTACTTCCGTTGTTACGAACAGAACCCGGAAGCTATCAATTAAAAGTGGTCATGACAGACAACCAGAAGCAGGAATCCAATTCAGAGATCTGGTCGCTCAATCTTGTTGTGCTTCCGCCATATTATAAAACAGTCAGTTTCAGAATCAGCCTGATCGTATTGGGCCTGTTACTGAGTTTCTATATCATCAGAACCTATATCCAGCGACGACTCGAGAAACAAAGAATCGTTTTTGAAAAGGAACAGGCTGTTGAAAAAGAGCGTTCGAGGATTTCTGCTGAATTACATGATGATATCGGGGGAGGGCTGACTGCAATACGGTTGTTAAGTGAAATGAATAAGGATAAGAGCCAGGATGAAACCAGCCGGGCTTTTTTTGGAAAAATTTCTGCTTCGTCAAATGAACTTATTCAGAAAATGAATGAGATCGTCTGGGCTTTGAATGTGAATCATGATAACCTGCAAAGTCTCATTGCTTATACCAGGCAATATGCAGTGTCATACCTTGACGATTTCGAAATCCGCTGCGATGTAAAGCTTCCTGAGGACATTCCTGATTTACCTGTAACAGGCAATAAAAGGCGAAATGTTTTCCTGCTGGTAAAAGAGGCATTGAATAATATTGCCAAACATGCGCAGGCGACAACTGTTCATGTACTCATTTCCATCAGTGAGAAGCTTCACATTGAGATCAGCGACAACGGTCGTGGTGTTGATCTTACCCAGCTTAAAGCAGGCAGTCACGGTCTTTCGAATATGCGTAAGCGTGTTGATAATCTTAACGGATGGTTAAGTATCGTAAATAAAAATGGAACCACGGTAGTCATTGATATTCCATTAAAGGACCTGACGGATATTTCCGGCACATAAAAAAGCCCCTCACAATGTGAAGGGCTGGTTTTTTTCCCGATCCGAATTTATTAAGGTACTACAAGTCTGAAACCATTTCCGTGAATATTCACGATCTCGATCTGGGTGTCATCCTTGAGATATTTTCTCAACTTAGCGATGTACACGTCCATACTTCTCCCGTTGAAGTATGTATCGCTACCCCAGATTTTCTTCAATGCGATTTCCCTGGGTAGCAAATCATTTTTGTATTCGCTAAGCATTTTGAGCAACTCGTTTTCTTTTGGCGAGAGCGTCTGGGTTTTTCCACCATGTGAGAGCTCGCGAAGTTTTGGATTGAAATGGTATTGACCCAGGTCATATTCCACATTCGCAGCCTCTTTATTCAATTCCTCATTTCTTTTGAGGATCGCTTTAATTTTCAGCAACAGTACTTCACTGTCGAAAGGTTTTGTGATATAGTCATCTGCCCCAAGCTTATACCCCTGGATAATATCTTCTTTCATTGTTTTTGCCGATAGAAAGAAAAGAGGAATATCAGGATTGATATCGCGGATATCTTCTGCCAGGGTAAAACCATCTACATGCGGCATCATCACATCAAGCAAACAGAGATCAAATTTCTCCCGCTGAAATGCAGCCAGTCCAAGTCTTCCATCCCTCTCAAGCGTTACATCATAGTCGTTTAGTTCCAGATAATTCTTCAATACCATTCCCAAATTGGTATCGTCTTCGCAGAGGAGAATTTTGGGTTTGGTGATAACTTCTGTAGACATGCTTTAGATTTTAAAACAATTAACAATAAATCGTGTGAATGCTATATAGCCGCGTCAATAAAATTTTGTTAAACAAAAACTCAAGGAAGCGACCTATTAAAGCTATATAAAATAACTGTACCGTAATTTTGATAGATAAAATAAGTGCAAATATGCAGGTGACTTCAGGTAATACCTTCAAAAAACTGATTGTTATAGGCGATCGCGTTTTAATACGCCCATCAAAGCCAAATGAAAAAACTGAAAGTGGACTTTACCTTCCACCCGGGGTGCAGGAGAAAGAAAAAGTTCAGCAGGGTTATGTAATCAAGACAGGACCGGGTTATGCTATACCTATGCCTGTAGACGACGAGCCCTGGAAATCAGAAGAAGAGCAGGTCAAATATGTACCATTGCAGGCACGCGAAGGTGACCTTGCTATTTTTCTTCTCAGTGGTGTAACTGAAATAATGTATGAGGGTGAAAAATATTTTATCGCGCCTCAGAGTGCCATATTGATGCTGGAGAGAGAAGAGGATCTGTAAATTGAACGGGTTTTGGTTTTTAATAACTATCTTCTTGTTGTTGATTTTTCTACTCAGTTTTCACGATAAATCTCAAAAATTTTATGGCTGACAGCGAAGCTTTTAAGAAAATCGTTGACGATGGATACGCATTCAAAGGTCCTGCATTCAGATTAGGTGTTGCCATGCTTGACGGCAAAGTGGTACCGCAGACTTTTATTTCCATTCCCCTGAAAACATTGAACAGGCATGGACTCATTGCAGGTGCTACCGGTACCGGTAAAACGAAAACATTGCAGGTTCTTGCAGAAGGTTTAAGTAATGCTAGTGTGCCGGTTTTAATGATGGACATAAAAGGCGATCTGAGTGGAGTTGCAGCTCCAGGTTCGATGAACCCAAAAGTGCAGGAAAGAGCGGACCAGACAGGTACGACTTTCGAACCGGGGAAATTCCCCGTTGAATTATTAAGTCTGAGCAATGAACCAGGCGCAAGATTAAGGAGTACTGTGATTGAATTTGGTCCGGTTCTCATTGCCAAGATTCTTGGCCTTAATGAGACACAGGAAGGAGTTGTGTCCATGATCTTTAAATATTGTGATGATAAAAAAATCCCGCTTCTTGATCTCAAAGACCTGATAAAAATTCTTCAGTATGCTGCAAATGAAGGCAAGAAAGAGATGGAGGCTGAATATGGAAAGATATCGACCACATCTACAGGAACGATATTGCGGAAAGTAATTGAATTGCAGCAGCAGGGAGCGGATTTGTTTTTTGGTGAACCTTCCTTTGATATCAATGACCTGATGAGGATTGGACCGGATGGAAAAGGGATGATCAGCATAGTCAGGGTAACGGATATGCAGAACCGACCAAAACTGTTTTCGACTTTTATGCTGGGCTTACTGGCCGAGCTTTTTGCTGATATGCCTGAAGAAGGTGATATGGAACAGCCCAAGCTGGTCATTTTTATTGATGAGGCACACCTGATATTCCAGGAAGCAACACCGGCTTTGCTGCAACAGATTGAAATGGTGGTGAAACTTATCCGTTCGAAAGGAGTGGGAATATTCTTCTGTACCCAGAATCCACAGGATATACCCGCTTCGGTATTAAGCCAGCTGGGTCTGAAGGTTCAGCATGCATTGCGTGCATTCACAGCTGCTGATCGCAAAACCATTAAACAGGCGGCGGAAAACTTTCCGGAAACGAAATTTTATGAAGTAGATAAGATACTAACGGAGATGGGTATCGGGGAAGCGCTGGTTACTTTACTGAACGAGAAAGGGATCCCTACTCCTCTTGTACATACCTATCTCGTGGCTCCGGCCACCAGGATGGATACGCTCACAGAAGAAGAAATCAGCCGTCTTATCAGCCAATCCAGGCTCGTTAGCAAGTACAATACGCCCGTGGATAATGAAAGTGCCTACGAGATATTGACAGCAAAACTGGAGGAAGCGGCCCGGGAAAGTGCCAGGGCTGCTACTGAAAAAGCGGAAGCTAAAGAAGCTGCCAAAACCAGCCGGCCAAAAAAGGAAGAAAGCATCCTGGATAACACGATCGTGAAGCAGGCAGGCCGGACTGCAGCGTCAATTTTGACCCGGACTTTACTCGGCGCCCTCGGATTAGGTGCTACGAGGAGAAGAAAAAAAGGCATTTTCGGCTGAATATCAAAGAAATACCCAGATGCCGTTATTTCTTAATATGTAAATTTTCCGTTAGTTTTCAACCAGTTACGTTTTGACACCATAAATAGTTAAAAAAATACCACGAATGGGGTATAGGTTATATAAAGAATGGCCTTATCTTTACCCCGGTTTTTCATAGGATATTGGATTTTAAAAACGGGCTGGATTTCTATCCTGGCCCTTTTTTTTTGCCTTCAATTCTTCCCAGCGAATCTACCCTGATCTTTTTCTCAGCCTCCCATAGCGAAATCACCTCCATCACTTTTTCGGACTTAAACTGCGGGATCGCTTTTAGGATATCCTTTACCGTCAGGTTGCTAATGGCAAGTTGTGTGAGTATGGCATTTTCAATTACCTCGAACTCGGACCTGGACATTTCCTTCTTCTTCCTGTTGATGCAGTTGTCGCAGATACCGCATTTTTTTATTTTTTCATCACCAAAATATCGACCAACAAAAACAGCCCGGCATTCCTGCGTTTCGGTATAGCGGATCATTTCGGTTACTCGTTGTATATAGGCTTCCTTGCGTTGCTGGTAGGATTTGAGGTCGATCGTAAGATCGTTGATACTGACACGGTCTGTAAGTAGCCGGATTTGTGGTTTTTCCTTTTGAGGACTGTATCGTATGATGCCTGCATTTGCCAGGTAGGTCAGCAGTGCTGAAATTTCATTTTTTTCAATGAAGAGAATTTTTGAAAGCTGTTTTTCTGAAATCGACGTCGGAAAATCAATAATTCCGCCATAGGTCCGGAGCAATGCTTTAACAAGGTCATCCAGTTTTTCGGAAGATTCAGACACCTGTTCAAGTTGTTCCCGGGTTGTTGTAAAGCATACGGTAGATGGTTGAAATACCTGCTCCTGGTAAGATAATATACCTGACTGCTGAAGCGCCTGAAATGAATAGATCACCTGCTTTGTTTCCAGTTTAAATGCCTGTATGAACTCGCTGAACTCCATATCATAATTTATTTCAGCACCACTATTTACGGGGATCTGCAGGTAATTGCAAAGTGAATCATAAACCTTTCTGATTGTTTCCATTGCAGGATACCTGTCGTCTGCATGCCTGAGCAACTCTTCTTTTTCCCCGGGTTTTGAAATCAGAACGGCATAGGCTTTTTTTTGATCCCGGCCTGCCCGACCTGCTTCCTGGTAATAATTTTCAAGGCAGTCGGGTGAATCCAGGTGCACCACCAGACGGACATCGGGTTTGTCAATACCCATACCAAAGGCATTGGTGCTGACCATTACCCGTACTTCATTTTTAATCCATTGTTCCTGGATTTTTTTCCTTGTGGCAGTATCGAGACCCGCATGATAAAATGCAGCACTTATATTTTCGCGGGCCAGAAGTTCGTAAACATCTTTTGTTCTTTTACGCGACCTGGTATAAACGATCGCTGTGCCTTCAACTTTTTTAACGACATCAACAAGTTTACTATATCCCGAGTCGACCATGAATCGCGAGTAAGAAAGATTTGCCCTTTCAAAAGACTGCCTGAATGTAGTGGCATTTTCCATCAGGAGCTTTTCCAGGATATCAGCCTGTACTTCCGCAGTAGCCGAAGCCGTTAGTGCTAATACCGGAATATCCGGTTTTTCTTTTCTTAGTTCTGCTATATCTAAGTAGCTCGGTCGGAAATCATACCCCCATTGTGAAATGCAGTGTGCTTCATCGACAGCAACGAGGTTCAAAGGCATCGCGGGAAGATATTCCCTGAACAATGCAGTTTTCAATCTTTCCGGAGAAACATAGAGAAATTTGCACTGGTTGTGAATGACCTTTTCCAGTACATTTTTTAAATCGTGGAAGGCCATTCCGGTATGTAGAGCCTCGGCAGGAATATTTCTTTTCCGAAGTTGATGAACCTGGTCCTGCATCAATGCTACCAGCGGTGTGACCACTATGCAAATGCCTTCCATCGCTATCGCAGGAACCTGGAAACAAAGCGATTTGCCACCGCCGGTGGGGAGTATCGCTAATGCATCGTTGCCGGATATCACTTCATTCATGATGTCCTGCTGCAAAGGACGAAAAGATTCATAACCCCAATATTCCTTTAAAACTTTATGTAAATCCATAGCCGCCTATGCTCTCTAAAATACAGCAGCAAATCAGTTTAAACTTGTTTATTTTCCCGCCGTCAGCGTTTTAATTCACCTTTTTTACGAATAATCTTACAGAGTTAATGGCGAGAACAACATCACTCAGGCCCATGACCAGTGCACTGAATGCAGGCGTGAGAAATCCCAGTGCCGCGACGGGAATGGCAACGATGTTATAGATAAAAGCCCAGAAAAGATTCTGGCGAATGGTTAAAGATGTATGTTTTCCTAATCCCAGGGCCAAGGGCAGATTTTTCAATCCCTGATTCATCAGGATAACCTGCGCCTGCTGCACGGCCAGCTGAGAAGCCTCACTTAAGGATATTCCAATAGTCGCTTTTGCCAATGCAGGTGCGTCATTGATGCCGTCTCCGACCATTGCAGTGGGCATCTGTTTACTCAGGGCAGCAATTTTTTCCAGTTTCTGATCAGGACTTTGCTCTGCATAAACTTCGTCAATTCCCAGCTCTTTTGCTACGATGTTGGATTTTTGTACAGTATCACCACTCAGCAGAATAGTTTTTACACCGCTCTTCCGGAGGTATCGGACAACATCTTTTGCTTCTGGTCTCAATTCATCCTCCACATCAATCCAACCCAATAGCAGGCCGTTTTTCAACAGATAGACATTGTGCGTCAAATCTGGTGTAAGACCTGTAGCAATTTTATGGGAACCGATCCAATAGTTATTTCCTTGTGCATCTTCTGCTCTAATCCCAACACCCTTTTCCTCGGCAATTTTTTTCCAGCGGATTTCTTTCTTTGACTTAAACGCTTTCACAATACCAGCGGCGACAGGATGTGCTGCATATTTTTCCAAGGACCAGGCTATGGCCTTGAATTCTTCCGGGTCATTTGCAATATCATGAAAAGATGCCACTCTGAAATTTCCTGTAGTAAGCGTTCCTGTTTTATCAAACACTACCTGGCGAATTGTTTTGAAAATATCAAGTGTTGTGGTATTACGGAAAAGGACACCCGATCTGGCCGCACGACCAAGACCAACAGCAAGCGCTGCAGGAGTTGCAAGACCCATGGCGCATGGACAAGCAATTACCAATACTGCAATGCTCCTCATTAATGATGGCGTAAACTCACCAAGAAAAAACCAGTTGGCTATTAATGTAACCAGCGCAATGCCAATAACCAGCGGAACAAAGATTCCACTGATCTTATCGGCAAGCTGTTGAACCGGTGGCTTTTCGTTTTGCGCTTTCCTGATCAGGTGGAGTATTCCCGAAAGAACGGTATCATCTCCTGCAGCAGTTACCTGTGCACGAACTGTTCCCGACTCAATTAAAGTTCCCCCGGTCAGTTTATCCTTTGCCTGCTTGAAGACAGGCATACTTTCACCTGTGAGTAATGATTCATTTACCTGTGCATCGCCCCATAAAATTTTAACATCAGCAGGAACCTGCTCACCATTTTTTATTAAAACAAGATCACCGGTTTTAAGGTGGGTACTTTCAATCGGTAAAATCACTTCCTGGTGATCACCATCAAACGCAATCATGTTCGCCATCACCTTTTGTGAACCTGCCAGCTTTTTCAATGCACGTTGCGTCGATTGAACAGTCGCATCTTCCAGATAATTTCCAAGGAAAACCAGCGTGATAATTGTTGCAGTAGTTTCATAAAACTGAAAGTCGGGACCCAGGTTGAATATTGTTCCTGTAAGACTATATACAAATGCTGCTGCAGAACCCAGAGTGACGAGTACATTCATATTCGGCACACCGTTACGAAGACTTTTCACAGCGCTGGTGCCAAAATATTTCATGCCTACTACAAACACAGGCAGACTGAGTACCAGCTGCACCCAGGGATTCATCAGCCAATGCAGGGGGATCCATTTCTCCAGCATGTGCAGCATCAAAACAAGCATGAAAGGAAGGCAGAAAAGAAAACGACCCAGATGTGTGTCGAGTAGTCTTTTTGATTTTTTCTGCTGATCATCCGCTGATTGCACTACCGAATATCCAAGACCTTCAATGCCACGGATGAGCTGATCTTTCAGAGCCGGGTCGTTCGTTTCAAAACTCACATCGCCATCAAGAGGATTGACCCTGATATTTTTCTGCCCCTGGTTCTCCAGAAATTTATTGATGGTCAGGGCGCAGTGCGAACAGGTCATTCCTTCTATCTTCCATTGAACCGTTTGCATTTTGCAAATTTACGAGGAAACGTGGAACGTAGAACGTTCAACGTTCTACGTCCAACCTGTATCTTTGCCCGCATTGATGGAATGGACATTTTCACTAAAGGAAATCAGTAGAGTTGCTTCAGAATTTCTGCAGCACACCCGTGATTACAAAGTCTTTGCATTGCATGGACAGATGGGTGCAGGTAAAACAACATTTGTGCACAGCATCTGCGATATTCTGAACGTGGACTCGGCTGTCGGAAGTCCGACTTTTTCTCTTGTGAACGAATATGATTACATGACAGAGGCAGGAGAAAAGCAGGTTTTTCATATTGATTTGTACAGGATCAAAGATGAAGAGGAAGCATTGCAGGCAGGAATTGAGGATTGTCTTTATTCCGGTGCAATGTGTTTTGTGGAGTGGCCGGAAAAAGCGCCAGGTATATTTCCTCCGCATACGGCTGATGTTTTTATTTCAGCAGAAAATGAAGGATTGCGAACCCTTAAATTGCAGTATCCGGAAGGGAATTTGTAAATTGACGCCACAATAAACCAGCATGTCTACAGGAAAGCCGTTTGTCAGTTCTTCCATAAGCTATGAAACACTTGAAGAAACGCTGGATGTTAAACCTCAGGGATCAAAATTATACGTAGGCATTCCCCGCGAAGAAGATTTCCAGGAAAACAGAATTGCATTGACTCCGGACGCGGTTGCGGTGTTGGTGAGCAATGGCCATCGGGTTGTAGTAGAGCAAAAAGCCGGAGAAGGAGCTCATTTTTCTGACAAAGAATATAGTGATGCAGGTGCGAAAATCGCCTATGAAAAAAAAGAAGTATTTGATACTGATCTTATTATAAAATCTGCTCCTGTCAGCGATGCTGATCTTGAATTTTTGAAAGTCAATCAAACCATTATCTCTCCCATACATCTCCCGGTGATGAAAACACATATCCTGGAGAAAATGATGGAGAAAAGAATAACGGCACTCTCTTTCGAAAATCTGAAAGACGATTCAGGTCATAACCCCATCGTAAGGAGTATGAGTGAAATCGCAGGCAGTGCGGTTATGCTGATTGCGGGTCAGTATCTTGGCAGCTTCAATAAAGGAAAGGGAGTTCTGCTCGGAGGGATATCGGGTATCCCGCCGACAAAAGTAATCATCATCGGCGCGGGAATTGTTGGTGAGTATGCGGCGAGAACAGCACTTGCTGTTGGAGGAAGCGTTAAAATTTTTGACAACAATATTTATCGCCTGAAACGTGTACAAAATAATATGGGTGCGCGTTTATGGACTTCTGTAATCGAACCGAAAATACTCGCTAAACAATTGAAGACCTGTGATGTTGCCGTTGGGGCTCTTTCATCTTCAGGCGGAAGAACACCAATTGTTGTAACGGAAGAGATGGTTGCGGCTATGCGCCCGGGGAGTGTAATTGTTGATGTGAGTATTGATCGCGGTGGATGTTTTGAAACTTCTGAAATCACTTCGCATGAGCAGCCGGTGATCACCAAGTATGGTGTAATTCACTACTGCGTACCCAATATACCGTCTGGTTTTGCGCGTACTGCATCACAGGCGGTAAGTAATGTTCTTATGCCTTTATTGCTGGAAATCGGTGATGAAGGCGGACTCGAAAAACTGGTATGGCATAAGTTCAATATCAGAACGGGTATTTATCTTTTTAAAGGCTCATTGACAAATATTCATCTGAGCCAGCGTTTCAATCTGAAATACACAGACCTTAATCTTTTGATCGCCAGTCAGCGTTAACGAATTTGCAGCAGACTTCCGGTTAATGTGTGAAACAAAATTGATCCGTTCAATTTTACCTATTTTAGACCCTTATTTTTTACAAAAAGAAGAATTAATGAAAGCGATTATTCCAGTCGCAGGAGCCGGAACCAAGCTGAGGCCGCATACTTATACGCAGCCGAAGGCACTGATACCTCTGGCCGGAAAAACAATTCTGAGCATCATTATAGATCAGCTGCAGGAAGCTGGTATTAATCAATATGTACTTGTGGTCGGATACTTAGGCGATAAAATCCAGGATTATGTACGTCTGAATTATCCTCATCTCGATTTTCACTTCATACACCAGAACGACAGGCATGGCCTGGGGCATGCAATTTACCTGACCCGCGAGTATGTTGCCAATGACGAGGTTTTTATTGTTTTGGGTGATACCATCTGTGAGTACGACGTAAATGATTTTATTACAAGAGAAGGCTCACAACTGGGAGTTAAAAAAGTGGATGATCCCAGGAATTTTGGCGTTGCTGAAATTGATGAGAATTCAGTGATCACACGGGTTGTAGAAAAGCCACAGATTCCGAAATCCAATATGGCCATTGTCGGGATCTATAAAATAAAAGAGACGGAGCTTCTTTTTAATTGCCTGGAAAATAATCTTCGTGATGGCATTAAAAGTTATGATGAGTATAGTCTGACGGATGCGTTGGAATGCATGATTAAAGCCGGCGCGGATATCCGTTCGTTCAAAGTAAAAAACTGGTTTGATTGCGGAAGGAAAGAAACCCTGCTCGAAAGCAATGCCACCCTGCTTAAAAAATTTGGCGGTTCTATTTCTGAGGATCACCAGTTTGAAAATACCATCATTATTCCTCCGGTGAGTATTGCCCCGGGATGTGATATTCAGAATTCGATCATTGGACCGAACGTAGCGATAGGTGAAAGAACATATATCAATTATTCTATCGTCAGGGATTCGATCATCGGTTCTTTTTCCAGATTATTTGATGTCGTCCTTCACGATTCCCTGATCGGAAGTGATACTGAAATCAAAGGAGAGACCCGGACACTGAATATAGGCGACAACACAGAGATAGATCTGGGCTGAGTTTTTGGTATTGCAGGCTCATTTACCAGCCTTTTACATTTTTTTCCATTTTTGCTGTATGGAAATCCGGCAAAATAACATCTAAACAATCCGGTCAGTTATGCCAGCATTTGTAAACCGTGTTACCGGTTTATTTGGAATCGAATATCCGATCGTTCAGGCAGGTATGGTGTGGGCCAGCGGATGGGAACTCGCCAGTGCGGTCAGTAATGCAGGTGGACTAGGAATTATAGGTTCCGGCAGTATGTACCCTGAAGTCCTGCGCCAGCACATCCGGAAATGTAGAAATGCTACCAGTAAACCCTTTGGCGTCAATATTCCGCTACTCTATCCCGAAATTGAAAAGCACATCAATATTGTAATTGAGGAGGGGGTAAAAATTATTTTTACTTCTGCCGGTAACCCAAACAACTGGACAGGCGTACTAAAGAAGGCCGGTGTTGTTGTAGTTCATGTGATTGGCAGTACAAAATTCGCGGTAAAGGCTGAAAGTGCCGGATGTGATGCAGTGGTGGCAGAAGGATTCGAAGCAGGCGGTCATAACGGAAGGGAAGAAACCACCACAATGGTTTTGGTACCAATGGTAAAAGATAAGGTAAAAATTCCCGTTATAGCTGCCGGTGGAATCGCAACGGGTCGGCAGATGCTTGCGGCCATGGTTTTAGGAGCAGAAGGGGTGCAGGTGGGGAGTCGTTTTGTGGCGAGTGAAGAGGCTTCTGTTCATATTAATTTTAAAAATGTTGTGTTAAATGCAACAGAGGGTGATACGGTATTGTCCTTAAAAAAGATAGTGCCGGTTCGATTGCTGAAAAACGGCTTCGCGGCATTGGTGGCAGAAGCGGAAGCGAGGGGGGCAGATGCCGGTGAACTGCTGGAATTACTCGGGAAAGGAAGAGCGAAAAGGGGTATGTTTGAAGGTGATCTCCAGCATGGGGAATTGGAAATAGGCCAGGTGAGTGCGATGTTGAATGACATATTACCTGCGGGTCAGATCGTTCGTAATCTATGGGATGAATTTAAAACTGCTTTAGAACAACCACTTTCAAATTATTAACTGATCGGTATGAAATGGACCAAAACCATCCTGACGCTGCTCTTTGCAGGTGCTGGCTTTATAGCCCAGGCAAACACAAATCCGGGCGATAAAAACACTCCCGTTGAACCAGAAGATGTATACGGAAGTGTAGTTCATGCCGGTAAAGACAAACCTTTAAAAGATGTCATCATCACTGCTTTTCTTTTAAACAAAAAAGAAAAAGTTGCTGTATCCAATGTCGATGGAGAATATGGATTAGATAATCTCACTCCCGGAACGTATAAGCTGGTGTTTGAAAAGGATGGTTATCGTAAAGTGGTAAAAGATAAAGTGATCATCAAACCCAATAGCGGTATCGAATTAAATGTTGAAATGGAATATAAAGGCTACGAATTAAGTCCTTCTCCTTTTCATTTTATTGAGCTTTAAATACAGAAGACCTAACAGGTTTGCGAAACCTGTTAGGTCTGAAAACATGCATAGAAAAACCCTCCGTCTGGAGGGTTTTCTTTTACAAAGTTGACTCGTGAGGTAAGCACATAGCCACTTTGTTTTCGTCTGGGTATGGATCAAACGTCACGCTCATGCGCGACCGACAGGTACTGTCTATTAATGTTTAATCAGTTTGATAATTTTCTGGTTAGTTCCCGACTCAACTTTAAAGAAGTAGATTCCTCTTGCAAGATTTCCCAGGTTGTCGAGCCTTTGCAGGTTGCTGCCCTTTTCAAGGATCAGCTTGCGGCCGTAGACTTTGTTTCCAAGGGTATTAGTAATCGTAATCATCACTTCCGCTTTTTCAGGCATTATTATTTCTGCCCTGATTGAGTTAGTGAACGGATTATCATTTGTTTGAACTGCAAATGTACTTTCAACAACGTTGAGAACGATCAACTTGCTATAGGTAACTTTTCCACCGGTAGTTAACAGACGAAGTCTGTAATAAGTTATACCTGTGCTGATCTGTGGATCCGTTAAATCATATGTATTTCTTGAACCTTCCTGGTATTTTCCTTCACTCGTACCGGCAGCTGCGAAATGTACGCCATCCGAACTTTTTTCTACCGTGTATGAAATGAATTCATTTTCCTTATCTGTTATCCATTTCAATCTTGCACCATCATCACCCCGGCTGACATTCCATGCCACCAGGTCGACTGGTAATACAGAACATTTAATGATGTTGAGTGTCGTGTAATCTGATCCGCTTGCAGAAGAACAACTCGCAGATGAAAGATTACCGGAAGTGGTGGCCACGACAAGCCTGTACCTGTGTCCACTATCAGCAGACGTTGCAATAAAGGGAGGATAGTTTACAGAATAAACATACTGGCCGCCTGTAAGCGTTGGGGTACCTGTGCCACTTACCCCCGCATCGACCCAGGTTGCGCCTGCATTGGTGCTGCGTTGCCATTTGTAAAAAGTATAGTTGTTGAAATAGGACTGAACTGTTGCTCCGAAATTGGCAACGTTATCTGCACATGTCGTATACATCGGCAATGGGTTCACCACAAGGTTTGGCAAACAGGTAGCCACTGAAATATCATCCAGCGCCCAGTCATTTCCGCCGCCGCCAGGTGCATTATTGATGAGTTTAAGATCAATTGTGCCGGTAGGACCGGTGCGAAACGTAAAACCCTTTTTTACCCACTGGCCTGTGTATTCTATGTTTCCTGTTGTATAGTAGTCAACGCCATTAACTTCGAATGTGATATTGGGCTTTACACCGGAAGAGTCGCCTGCTTTTGTGGGGATGTATCTTGCCGGTATGGTACTCGTATTGGTGGCACTTTTTCCATTGGAATCACAGCCGCATTTTGAGCAGATGTTCCTGATCCAGCAGGAAATTTCATAGTAGGTGTTAGGGCACAATCCGGAGATCGAATGCTGAAACGCAGAATCAATTCTATAGGCTGCGTTTACTACCAGCATATATCCGCCATTGTTGTTATTTACGGTATCTGCCGCAGGATTGCCTAACAGAGGATTAGCTGCTCCTGTATGGTCGCCAATGATATCCCACAGGCTGAAAACGCGATGACTAGGCGAACTGTTGTCAGGTTTTGCCCATCCGTTGCTGGTAGAGTAATTGACACGTGTGGATGTATTGTTTGCAATGCCATACATATAATCGTTTGGGGTAGCAGTATTAAAAACAGTGTAAGTATAATTTGGGGGAACGTTGGAAGACGCAATGCGGTTACGTGGTTTTCCTGTACCGAATGTACCGTTGAATTCGGTTCCCAATGTATTTGCACCTACTAAATTCGGGCACATACCGATGTTCGTATAGACTGCCAGTGAGTTCGCTGGAAAAGTATGTGTCTGCAGTGAAGTTGTTCCCGCTTTATAGGTCATCTGGCCGCCGCCGATATTAATAATACTACCGAGAGGGGCATTTACTCTGACCCTGAAAGAAGCAACCATAATACATGAGTTGCCACCAAATGACGGCTTGTGGGTATTACGGATCCTTCCCCTGCGTGATCTTGTGGCAGGGCTTTCAGTTTGATTGTATCCGAGGTTGATCCGGATGCTCGTTCCACTGATCCAGCCTTCATCATCGTTGATTGCATCAGTAAACTGCTTGTAGATTTTTCCCTCGTTTGTGAGAACGCGGATGGTACCTGGCAGGAACGTCGTGCCTGACGGAATAACATCATAATAAGCACAACTGTCGAATACCCCGACGCGAACGACAAAAGTCGCACGAATTTCGAGGGTATCACCTGGTTCTATAGTTCCACCGTTAAGGCCTTTGGTAATATTAGCATAACTCTTACCAAAATCCACAGACTGCGAGTATCCGTTACCGTGAACCGCAATCAACGGGATAATGAAATATAAAAACTTTTTGAGTAAATATCTTTTCATGGGACAGGAGGATTATCTTTTTCAATGGTTTGGATTGCACGATAAAAGTAAGTTCGGTGTACCGATAATGCAATCGTATTTCTACAGTCGTGGATTAATTTATTTTGAGCTCATTCTTAAAGTATAATTTCCTGAAAATCAACCAGGGTTGGGTTTATACATTTTCGACAAATGGATATCAGTTTGTGTGCTTTGATATTTTTGCAGGAATAGTAAGGTGATTCACAGTTTTAAATCACCAATCAGGGTGTGAAACAATTACCACCATAGGAAATCTACGGCTCTGATATACTGTATAATAAAGCAGATACTTTTTCAAAATTCATTCCGTTTTCAAAACCGATCCAAACCCTATATCCGATGAGATTACTCGTTCTTTCACTTCTCATTGCACTATTTTCTGTGCATGAAATAAGAGGCCAGGGTGAACCATTTTCGTTTACGGAAATAAACCTTAAACCTGCAAATCCGAACAAGTACAGACTTGCGCACCCGTTCGAGATCATCTACGGGCCGGATGATCATTTGTATATCACGGAAAAAGTTGGTCGCGTTGTTCGCGTTAATCCTGTTACAGGATTGAGGCAGATCATTCTTGATCATCGTGCCAGTACCTTCATCACATCACATTCTTCTTTCAGTATCAGCCAGGATGGAATGATGGGAATGGCATTACATCCTGCATTCGGCACAGGTACAAGCCAGGATTTTATTTATATCGCGTACACCTACAGTGCGGGTAATGCGCGGATTTCCAGGTTCAATTATACAGGTGGTGCTTCACCGGTATTAAATAATGAGACAGTGCTGATCCAGGGAATTCCTGCAAATAATGATCATAGTTCAGGCAGGTTGATTTTCGGTGCTGATAGTCTTCTTTATTATAGCTGCGGTGACCTTGGCGCTAACCAGTTTGGCAACAGGTGTGCTGAAATAAGGTCGCAGAAATTACCATCAGCTGCGAATATATCTTCGGCTAATTATTCCCGTTACTCCGGGAAAATTTTAAGGATCAACCGTGATGGATCAATCCCTTCCACCAATCCCTACTTTGCCGGTGTTCAAAGTCATATTTTCACAATAGGACATCGCAACTCCCAGGGATTGGTAACACAAAAAGCCCCGACTGATGGTACACAGTACCCGGTTCCCTATCCCGGTGGAAAAATATTCAACAGCGAGCATGGTCCACGCACAGATGATGAAATCAACGAGATCATTGGTGGAAGAAATTATGGATGGCCATACATAGCAGGATATCTCGATAATATCAATTACAGCTATATCATCTGGGCGACATCTGCAAACTGCGCATCAACCGGTTATACGGAGAATGCAATTCCATCTGGTGCAATGATCAGGCAGGAGTCAGATAGTGTTCTGACAAATTTTCAACCGCCGATGTCTACACTATACACTGTTTGTAATCCGCTTCCTCTGTCGAAATGTAATGCCAGTGGAACAGATTGGATGAAATATGCGACGATTGCACCGGCCAGTATTGATTATTATGCAAACAGCAATGGTCTTGCAATTCCTGACTGGTATCCGTCATTGCTGGTTCCAACATTAAGAAGGGGTGTGTTGTACAGGTATAAAATGAATGCGACATCAAGTGGTTTTGACAGCGATTCAATACCTTACTTCAGAACGGCTAACCGTTACCGTGATATAGCCATAAGCAGGGACGGATTACGTATTTATATAATTACAGACAGTGTTGGTACTACATCGGGTCCGAGTGGTACAGGAACAACATCCCTGGCAAACCCTGGAGCTATTCTTGAATTTATGTATACAGGAACTTTATTGCCCGTCGATGAAAATAAACCCGGTGCAAAACCGGTTAAAAAAGATGGCTTGCGTGTGTTTCCTAACCCTGCCAGCAATTTCATCCAGGTACAATTTGCCGACCAGCTATTTTCCCGTCATACCAGGTATATTTTATTTGATATGAGTGGAAGAAAAATTATGGAAGGAACAAATACAGCTAAAGACTTTAAGATCAATACAAGAAATATTAAAAGTGGTGTTTACCTATTGAAAATTCACGATGGTCGAGGGTTGGAAGTTGCCAGCGAAAAAATTATGATACAGCAATAAATATTACATGTTTTAAGTTTAATACCAGATTCTTTTTTCTCTTGTTGTAGTTGGTTTTACAAGCAAAAGTAACCCGCCATAGCTTAAAAGCCTGAGCGGGTTTACTTTTTAATCTATTATCATGAATTTACGGATAGTCGTTTTGCCATCAGCAATGATTCTTACATAATACACTCCGGATGCAAACGATTTTGTTTCAAAATTGTACCTGCCGTTGGCAACCGCTTCATGAATTGTTTTTCCTTCTTTATTAATGATCTGCAATCTGTATCGACTGGTTGAATTACCAGTGATTGCAAGAAGGCTGCCTCGCTTAACAGGGACCGGATAAATTCTCAAAGTCTTATCCGCATTCTCGGTTTCTCTTAATTCAGAAACTGCGCCTGCTGTTGTCATTATCCTTGAGCCTGAATTCACATTCACGGCAAAATTGTCAACGATACAACCCGTCGGATCAGTCACTGTGTAAGTTGTATTTGAAGACGGACTAACAGTAATACTTCTTCCACTTGCGCCATTTGACCATTGGTAGTTCCCGATCCAGGATGCAGTCAACGTTGTGGAAGAACCTGAGGAAATATTTACCGTAGTATTTTTTCCTGCGTTCTTCATCATAGTAAAATTATCGGCGATTTGTCCATCTCTCCTGATGAATTTTGCATCGAGGCGATTGTTCTCTACTTCGAAATAGAACATGCCACCGTCGTCAATGGAAAACGGCATGGCGTTATGCGGGTAACCGTTTTGAATTCCACCATCTGCGCCTGATGAACCCGCAACCACATAAACAGTTCCATGATTGACCTGGCCAGTTGATGTTATGTATGGGCAGGAATTATTTGTTCCATCATATTTTCCACTCGAGCTGGTTACTCCATGAGTGCCTACATCAAAGGAGCTTTCATTGCCAAAATGATTCCTCATCAGGTATGACCTTTCATAGTCGTGACTATGACCGGTGATGACAAGGTCAACTCCATATCTTTCAAAAATCCTGATCAGGTTTTCACGGATCTTGATCATTTCATAATCATTATCTGAGCTATGACTTCCCATTGAATACGGCGGATGATGGAAGAACACCACAGTCCACATGCTGGAATTGGCTGCAAGATCATTTTTAAGCCATGTAGCCTGTGGCCCGGTGGTATCAAATACCATGTACCAATCTTCTCGTCCGTATGAATCTAGGCTCAGGAAATGCACATTACCCCAGTTGAAAGAATAATATGATTCTGTTCCTGATGGAACACCCCCGCTTTCTCCGTTCGTTGGCATTGAGAATGCCTGGAAATACGCATGATCGCGTGATTGTTGAGCAACACCATCATAATCGTGGTTTCCCGGAGATGGGAACACGATATGATTCTTCAGAATATTTGAGCTGTAAACATTGAAGAAGTTCGTTGTATACTCTGCTTCTGTTCCGTTTGAATAAGCGTTGTCACCCAATAATAACATCAGGTCGGCAGGGTTGCTTCCAACATAATTCTGGTATGCACTTAAACTTCCTGACTGGAATCCGTTTTCATTTCTTCCGCAGTCCCCGAATGCAGCGAATCCAATCTTTCTGGAAGTCGATGGAGAAGGTGCCGTTCTGAAATAATTGGATGTACCAGATTGTAATGTTTGCGATGAGGATCCGAAGCTGTAATAATATTTGGTATCCGGGGTCAGTCCGGTAATGCGCACTTCATGTTCCGTTGTTTGCGTATTGTTTGTTGCAGACAACGTATAGTTACCCTGTGAAGTGCCCACACTGATTTTTGAATCAGTTGCAACATCTGAGCGCCAGCGCAAAGTCACAGCAGTTCCACTACCCATCTGCAGGTATGGCCCGCGAACGATCTGTGCTGAGGCGTTAGATCCTGAAGCATTTCCAATCAATTGAAGATCAAAGGACATATCAGAGCTGACATTATCTGACTGGTGAATTTCAACTGCAATCACGTTTGTTCCATTGACGAATGCACTACTCGGGAGTATAGTTGTCTGCAATGTAGCTCCATCATCCGATGCAAACTGGCTTGCAGGAGTGGTGTAACTGATCGTACCGGAAGGCATGTTTGTCCGGAACACTTCTGTTCCGTTTACGTAAACTACTGCGCCGTCATCACGTTTGACACCCAGTGAAAATCCCCCGAAAGACGATGGGTTGTTAATCGTAACTGATTTCCTGAAATAAGTGGTGATGTATTTATTATTTGAATTAGGTCCAAAACTCACTACGGTTCCCTCATCCCCATCGCCGTATCCAAGCTCAGCATTTCCGTTGGCCCAGCTTTGGTCGTCGAATGAAGTCCCCCTCCAGGAAGTGCCCTGGTTTGATCCGTTGTCAAGGTATTTCCAGGATGACTTGAGTGCGATAAATGTTGTTGTCTGAGAACCTCCGGAACCCTGGTTCACATTGATAGTCACATCATCAAATGCGGTGGCAAGACTGTTATCCGTTATGGTTAACCGGAATACATAAGTACCTGCAACAAGCCCTGTGATATTTGTATTTGGTGAAGTTGGGTTTACAATGCTATATGTCGAAGGGCCGGATAATTTGCTCCATGAATAACCTGAAATCAATCCGTCAGGATCATAGGAACTGCTTCCAATCATCATGACCGAACTGGTGGGAAGAGAAATGGTTTGATCATCACCAGCTAACGCATTGGGAGATTGATTTGGTCCAATCGCACCACTGGAGATGATTTCAATAGCGCAAATCTTAGCGTTATCCTTCAGCGTTGCGAAATTAATGGTGAAGAATCCGTCATTTACATTGATATTATTAAACTGTTCAATTTTCGCCAGGTTCTTTCCACCGGCCTGAACATAGATATCATAATTCGACAATGAAGCCTGGCCATTCTCAATGTTTACATTAAAGAGCCTGGAATTTGCTTCTGAGAAATTTGTTTCCGCGAAATGCAGTTTCAATGTATAACTACCGACCGGCACAGGAATACTATAGGACATATTTCCAGCTCTTTCACTCTGGTATATCGCATCATTGGTCGTGTTGAGGATTTCATTATCAGTGAAATAGTCAAAACCACCGGTATAATATTGATCCGCTGTCCATGTTTCTGCGCCAAATACAACTGTGCCTCCACCTGTATTTATCCTCAAATGCGTGTTGTTCGAGGGTTGCGGCTGTATAGTAAAGCTGAATTCATCTTCCACCGGTAACCCTTCAGCATCTGTAGCTTTGACTTTGATGTTGGTAGTTCCCGACTGGCCAGTACCTAACGTCAGGTTTAGCGTGGATCCTGAAATTGATGCGTTGGTAACAATGGCTGTATTTGTATTGCCGCTGACTGAAAGTATCAGATTGTTGAAGCCGTTGTTGTCAGAGAAGACATTTGCCAGGTTTACCGAAGCTGATGCTGTATTGTATGCAACAGATTGATCAGGAATAGGGGACGAAACTACCGGTGCCGTGTTTGATGGAGGATTACTGCTCGATATAACTTCTATACCTGAAACCTTGGCATTGTCTTTAACACTGGTGAAACTGATATTAAGGTTGCCATCAGTAACATTGATATTATTGAAGGTTTCAACTTTGGCAGTGTTGCCTCCACCAGCGGCCAGGTACACATCGTAGCTGGATAAGCTTGCCTGTCCGTTTTCAATATTGACATTGAATAACCTGCTGTTGGACGAAGTGAAATAGATTTCTGCGAAATGCAGCCTGACGGTATAGCTGCCACTTGGTACAGGAATACTATAACTGTGATTACCGAATCTCTCCGATTGGTAAAGCGCATCATTTGTAGTATTGGCAATTGCATTGCTGGTACCGTATCCTGATCCGTTGGTGTAATAAGTATCGGCAATCCAGGTCTCTGATCCAAATGTAATAGAACTTGCACTGCCACAATTAATGCGGATCTGTGTTGCCGGAGTCGCATTCACCTGTACAATAAATTCATCTTCAACCGCCAAACCTCCTGCATCAGTCGCTTTCACTTTAATAGTTGATGATCCGGTTTGTCCGCTGGCTATCGCAAGATTAAGTGTAGAGCCATTGATTAATGCTGATGTGATCAGCGCTGTATTGGAGTTGCCGGTAATGGATATCGTAAGATTGGCAAAACCATTATTATCCGCGAACACACTGCTCAATGGAATCGCAAGACCAGCTGTATTGATAGCTACACTCTGATCCGCTATCGGATTGGTGATGGTTGGTGGTGTGTTTGCTGCCGGTGCCTGGATGGTAAATACAAACTCATCTTCCACCAGCAAACCTTCAGCATCAGTCGCTTTTACTTTGACATTTGAAGAACCTGTTTGGCCTGCTCCCAGGGTAAGATTAAGCGTTGAGCCGGAAATCGCAGTATTTGTTATGATTGCTGTATTTGAATTGCCACTGACCGATAACGTTAGGTTACTGAAACCGTTGTTATCGGCAAAGACACCTGAAAGACTAATGGAAGCAGTAGGCGTATTATAGGCAACACTCTGATCAGCGATTGGCGATGAAACGGTAGGCGGCGTATTCGCGGCCGGTGCACTTGAAATTACTTCGATACCTGAAACTTTCGCGTTGTCTTTTACATTGGTAAAGCTGATGTTGAGATTACCGTCTGTAACATTGATGTTGTTAAAGGTTTCAACCTTCGCAGTATTGGTTCCTCCGGCTTGTAAATACACATCGTAACTACTCAGACCCGCCTGCCCATTTTCAATATTGACATTGAACAGCCTGCTGTTTGCCGATGTGAAATAAATTTCTGCGAAATGGAGTTTCACAGTGTAAGTACCGCTGGGTACAGGAATGGTGTAGCTGTGATTACCAAATCTTTCTGATTGGTAAAGCGCATCATTGGTAGTATTTGCAATTGCACTACTGGTGCCATAACCTGATCCATTGGTGTAATAGGTATCAGCGACCCAGGTTTCAGATCCAAACGTAATCGAACTGGCACTACCACTGTTAATGCGGATCTGTGTTGCCGGAGTTGCGTTCACCTGTACCACAAATTCATCTTCTACCTGTAATCCACCAGCATCAGTCGCTTTTACTCTGATCGTTGATGATCCCGTTTGTCCGGCGGCGATGGTGAGATTGAGCGTCGATGTATTAATTACTGCAGAGGTGATCAACGCCGTATTTGAATTTCCTGTGACGGATAGCGTTAGATTGGCGAAACCATTATTATCCGCGAACACATTGCTTAACGGAATAGCAAGGTTTGCTGTGTTGACAGCAACACTCTGATCGGCGATTGGATTGGAAACAGTCGGCGGTGTATTTGCTGCCGGAACCTGAATGGTAAATACAAACTCGTCTTCCACTAGCAATCCTTCGGCATCTGTAGCTTTTACTTTGATGTTGGAAGAACCGGATTGGCCTCCTCCCAGGGTGAGATTGAGTGTTGACCCTGAAATGGCGGCACTCGTAACAATAGTAGTATTTGAATTACCACTAACGGATAATACAAGGTTATTGAACCCGTTATTATCAGCAAAAACATTTGCCAGATTGATTGCCGCTGATGGCGTATTATAGGCAACACTTTGATCCGGAATAGGGGACGAAACTGTCGGTGCTGTATTTCCTTCGCCAGGTAGCACTTCGATGGCAGAAATCTTTGAATTGTCTTTTACATTGGTGAAACTGATGTTCAGATTGCCATCAGTAACATTTATATTATTGAAGGTTTCAACCTTGGCTATATTCTTTCCGCCTGCCTGCAAATAAACATCATAGCTGGATAAACTCGCCTGTCCGTTTTCGATATTTACATTAAACAACCTGCTGTTGGAAACTGAAAAATATATTTCTGCAAAATGCAGTTTCACAATATACATTCCATTGGTTACCGGAATACTGTAACTGTGATTACCAAACCTCTCAGTCTGATATAATGCATCACTGGTGGTGTTTGCAATTGCACTTGAAGTTGAATATCCACTTCCGTTGGTGAAATAAGTGTCAGCGAGCCATACCTCTCCACCAAATGTTTGAGATGTGCCGCCACAGTTAATTCTTACTGTCGAAAGAAAATAATTCTTCAGCGAGTTGTTTGTTTTAAGATCGATTGATCGCAAATTGGTGCGATCTGAAAATGACGACTCCGATTCATCTTCGCTGGAAATAAATGTATTAATTGTGTTTGCAACTAAGGGATTAATTACTCCGGTATCATAAAAAATCCGGAACGAACTAAACACAAATGCAAACACTAACAGAACAGATTGAAAAGATTGCTTCATAGATAAATGTCGGGTGAAACAGTAAACAAATCTTTTCAGAAGTACGCGGCAGGCTTTTAACTCGGTAGGATGTTGAAAAAGAGAAGTGAGGTAAAGATATTATAAAGACCGGTATTTCGGAATTTATTCAAACTCTTATTTATACATAAAGCTTATCAGTGTTATCGATTTGATCAAGCAAAAAATTCAGTTTGCTCAAAGCCAGCCAGTTGCGATTTTAATCATTTTTACTGCCGGCTAAATCGTTGTTTTGGACGGTTTCTGATCACCATCAAAAATCTTCGAATTTTTGCGATGATTTTTTTCCGTTGAACTTAAATGTTTGAAATTCAGGTAAGAATTTTAAATCAACAGCGTTTTGATACTGTCCAGAGACGTTGAATGGATTGGCGCAGGGGTAAACAGGTATTTTTCAAGATTTAAATCCTTCGATATTAAAAAGAGTAGTGTTACATGTGCTTTTGTGGTTTTGATCCTGCTGACAACTTTTAGTTTTCGCCAGAATCAGGAAGTGGATAGGAGAAAGGCTGTGGACGATTGGTACTGCAGGAAACTGGATACGTTACAATCGGCGATGCTCCGACTCGAATCCATGTCCCGGGCGAAAGCATCCCAGGGCGACCTGAAACAACAATTTCTTAGGATGAGACTTTCATTTAAACGATTATCCATTCTCACTGATTATTTTAACATCTACCATACAAAACTCTGGAACGGCCCGGCTATACCGAGGATAGAAGATGACAGCCCGCATCGCATTATCGAACCCCATGGATTTCAAAAACTTGAGGAGATCATTTGGGAAGACGGAGAAGTTGATCAGCCCGCAGTGCTGGAGGAAATGAAATACCTTCTTTCCGTTGTTGATGTTTTGAAAGCTGAACCCGACCGGGTGAATAAGTTCAGGAACCCGGAAATGTGGGACGCTTTTCGACAGCACCTGGTGAGGCTAAGCAGTCTTGGAATTTCGGGTTTTGATTCTCCTGTTGCGTTATTATCGATCGATGAAGCGGATGCAGGACTTTCGGGTTTGCTCGAACTTACAGAGCTATATTCTCCGGAACTCTGTTGCGACAGAGCAGCGTTATTGCGGAAGCTGAAGAAAGAAATTGCAGATAGCCGAAGTTTCCTGAAAGCCGCGAAAAGTTTCGACTCTTTTGACCGCTTGACATTTTTACGCGAGTATATCAATCCTCTCGCAGACAGGTACCGCCTGTTAACAGATACGCTCGGATATCAATTGCCTGCAGGAAGAAGATCATTGAATCAGTCTGCAGGAAACATTTTCGCAAAGGCCGCTTTTGATATCAATTTTTATTCACCGAATCAACGATACCAGGTTACAGATGAAAGGATTGTACTTGGCAAAAAGCTCTTTTCAGATAAAAGATTATCAGGTACAGGGACACGTTCCTGCGCGAGTTGTCATCAGCCTTCAAAAGCCTTTACCGATGGTTTACCAAAAGCATTGTCGCTTGATAATGTAAATTCTGTTGGTCGCAATACTCCGACATTATGGAACGCCGCCTTTCAAACAAAACAGTTTTATGATTCAAGGCAGACGATGCTGGAGTTTCAGGTAAGTGATGTGGTCCATAATGTGCAGGAGATGAAGGGTAAGCTAGATGCAATCGCGCAAACGATGACGGGTGATACTGCTTACCTGGAGTTCTTCAGAAAAGCATATCCTGCAGACGCTGTTCCTGTTTCTGCTTTTACTATTGCCAATGCAGTATCGAGCTACATACGATCATTGACCTCCTTTGATTCAAAATTTGATCGCTATATACGAAAGGAATCGGCCCAGTTTTCCGCCTCAGAAAAGAATGGATTCAATTTATTTATGGGCAAAGCGAAATGTGGTACCTGTCATTTTACGCCGTTGTTTAATGGATTGACACCGCCCCAGTTTTCAGAATCCGAATCGGAAGTTCTCGGTGTACCGGAATCGACAGGAAAGCCCGCAAAACTCGACCAGGACAGTGGAAAGTATAAATTCTCACACGCCACAGTTCATCTTTTTGCTTTTAAAACGCCGACACTCAGAAACATAGCATTGACAGCTCCTTATATGCATAACGGCATATACAGGACTTTAGAAGAGGTCGTGGATTTTTACAATGATGGAGGTGGAGCAGGCCTGGGAATCGCACCTGAAAATCAAACGCTGCCAACGGATAAACTTAATCTGACCAAAAAGGAGAAGAAAGATCTGGTATTGTTTATGAAAACTCTAACGGATACCTCTACACTAAAAAAAGTTATCCGGTAAAATCTTCTGCTATTCATAATTAAGAAACCAGGCAGGATCTTCATTGAAAATGTAGGTCGCCTGTTTCTCGCGATCATGCCAGGGAAAATGGTGTTTTAAGTAGTATTCATTCAGTACAAGCTGGTCATTGGTCGGAAGAGAATAATTTTCCAGCTCTGAAAGAACGATCATGTAATGGACCTGCACGATGAGTCGTGAATATCCTTCATACAAATTTTTCATAAGGTTCGGATTAAAACGGGTATGTGGAAAACGCAACAGGCCTCTGAATATTTCTGCATTTAAATGAGTCCGACCTTATATAAAAATCAACCATTTGCTGATCAGATTATTATCATTTTAACTATATGAAATGGGCTGGTGGAATATTTTCAGATCCTACGAAAAAGCATTTTTAAGGCTGTTTTAAGCGATAGGATTTAATTTGCACTTATAAAAATCAGGAGGCTCTCCGGCAATGAAGATTTTATTACTTGAAGATGACTATGAATTGGCAGCTGAGGTATCCGGGTTTTTGAAAGCCAGGCAGTTCAGCTGTGATGTGGTTTATGATGGCCTGTTGGTGATGAAGCAACTGTCACTACAAAGCTATGATATTGTGTTGCTGGATATCAACGTACCGGGAATCAATGGTTTTGAAGTTTGTGCGCATATAAGGAAGCAGGATAAAAAAATTCCAATCCTTATGCTGACTGCATACGATGCTATCGATGATAAATTGAAAGCTTTCAATACCGGTGCAGACGATTACCTGGTTAAACCTTTTCATTTTGAAGAATTGCTTGCAAGACTCAACTCTTTATTGCGCAGAAAAGAGATGCCGCAATCCCAGGAGCAGGTCATCGGGATTCATGATTTGATCATCGATCTTGATAACAAACAGGTTAAAAGGGGAGATTTTGAAATTTCACTCACTCCAAAAGAATTTAAGTTGCTTACCATTCTGGCGGAAGCGAAAGGGCGCACTTTGTCAAAACAGTTTATTGCACAAAAGCTGTGGGATTATCATATCGAAACGAGCCAGAACACCATTGAAGTTTACATCAATTTCCTTCGCAATAAAATAGACCGTAATCATGAAGTAAAGCTGATCCATACCAAAGTGGGCTTTGGATATTACCTAAATGAGCGCCAATGACCCTCAAAAAAAGGATCGCGTTTTTTATAAGTCTGTTGTTTACTATACTGTTTGGTGTAGTTGCTGTCATCATCCTCACGCTGTTCTCTTATTTCAGAAAAGAAGAGTTCCGTCAGCGATTAGAGGAGAAGGCATTGTCCACTATTAAACTGCTCACCGAGGTAAAACAGGTGGATAAGCAATTGCTTAAAGTAATAGATCAGAATTCAATTAACAGGTTATACAATGAAAAGACACTGGTCTTTGATGCGGGTTACCATCTTATTTATACCAGCCTGGATGATGCAAAAATCAACTGGACGAGCGCCGATCTTGAATACCTGAAAAAACACAAAACATTTTTTAAGCATGATGGTGAATATGAGGTATACGGAGTTTTCTATGATACAAACAATGAAGACTACTACGCTCTCATCTCTGCCAATGATAATTACGGAAAAAGAAATCTGAAGTTTCTGATCTGGCTCGTATCTGCGGCTTATGTGGTTTTTGTATTTCTTGCCTGGCTGTTGACTTTTTATGCCGTACGAAAACTCTTCCGGCCATTGGATGACCTTCATTTGAAGATCAGCCAGATCAATGAACGAAGCCTTGCCACAAGAATACATACAAACAATAAATCAAAAAACGAAATAGATCTGATTGGTACTGAATTTAATCTGATGATGGACCGTATCGAAAACTCCTACGACAAGCAGAAAGAGTTTACGGCACAGGCATCACATGAACTCAGAACGCCGTTGGCTAAGATTTCAGCGCTGGTAGAAAATGAAATGGCAAACACTGAGAAAGAAAAATCCTACAGACTCAAATTAATTCTTCAGAATATAAATCTTATATCAGAACTAATTGATTCATTATTGGTGCTCTCGAGATCCGAAATGCTTCATTCATCATCAAAAGAAAAAGCACGGGTTGACGAAGCTATTTACAACAGCATAGAAAAGGTGCATGCGGAATTTAACCAGTTTAAAGTAAATCTTGAGTTTGATGATGCTGAAAATATGGAAGAATTGCTGCAGGTGGAATGCAACCAATCACTGTTAGAAATTGCCGTTTCAAATCTATTGAAGAATGCTTTTCAATATTCTGATAATGGTCTTGCAGTCGTAAAGTTGAGGAAGACAGATGATCATCTTCAGTTATGCATCAGCAATTCAGGAATACTTTTAACTGAGCAGGAAAAAGAAAAACTCTTTGAACCGTTTGCACGCGGAGGAAATTCAAGGAACAAACCTGGGTTGGGTCTTGGTCTCCGTATCGCTGACAGAATTCTTACTGCTTATGGATTCAGTATATTTTACAGAAATGAGAATGCAGTAAATGAGTTTGTTATTGACTTCTGAAAATTTTTAAGCGCTTTTTAAGTGAGATCTTAAGGCGGCTTAAAGACGGCTACATTCTTTTTGCAGCAGAATTGTAGCGGTGAAAAAATCAATATCCTTATACTTCTTTTTTTGTTTTTGTTCTCTGTCAATCGTGTTTGCCCAAAAACAATTGACGATTGAACAATGCGAAACATTCTTCCTGAAAAATAACTTTCTGCTCATAGCTGAGCAATACAATATAGTGGCATCCCAAGCTGGAGTTGTGCAGGCGGCCATCTGGGAGCAACCTTACTTTAATGCTGAATTCAACTTTGTCAATCCGGAAGCCGGGGCGGTTTTTGATGTCGGTAAAAACGGACAGAAAGCGTTTGCCATACAGCAGCTGATTTATCTTGGAGGGAAAAAGAAGTCGGAAATAGCATTGGCAAGATCCAACCAGGCCATTGCAGAAATGGAATTTGAACAACTGGTGAGGCAATTGAAATTTGAAATTGCTACCAGTTTTTATACGCTTTTTTTTGAAATCAACAAAGCAAGCAGCATTGAAGAGCAATTACAGAATGTTGATCGGTTAACGGATGCATATGCGGAGCAGGTAAAAAGAGGAAACATTGCACTAAAGGACCTGGTCAGACTTCAATCTCTTTCTCTTAATATTAAAAGTCAGCTGTCTGCGATCAGGCAGAATATCTTCCAGGCACAATCCAATCTTAAACTATTAACAGGTCTGGATTCTTTGATAGTACCTGCCGGAGGAGAACAGATATCAGATGAAGATTTTGTAAAAGTATTGTCCTACAATTCTGATCAGATCAAAGAACGCGCGATCGGGAAAAATACAGAGATCCTTATTGCAGAAAAAATGGTTGCAAATGCGGAACTATATCTGCAATGGCAGAAAACGTTAAATACACCTGATCTGACCCTGGGGCCTTCATATGATCAGCGAGGCGGTGCTTTTGCGAACCAGGTAAATATGAATCTTGGGATTTCATTGCCTTTCTGGCGCCGGAACAGGGGAAATATCAGCATTGCAAAAGCGCAGTCAATACAGTCTTCAGTATTAAAAGACCACAAGACACTCGAACTGAAGACAAAGATTGATAATACAATCAATAATCTTTTGCATCAGCAACAGCTATACAAAAATTTCGGCCCCGAAATTCTTCCCAATGCTGAACTGGTTTACCGGGGCATGCTTGCAAATTTTCAAAAGCAGAATATATCGCTGATTGAGTTCACGGATTTCATAGAGAGTTATAGTCAGAGCATTCTATTGATAAACGAGATAAAAAAGCAGATTGTTCTCTTTGGAGAGGAGCTGAATTTTCTCGTAAATGAAAAACTTTTTTAATGAACAGATTTTTGATTCTATATGCTGCATTTGTAATTGCGGGATGTAGTGATGAGAAATATAAGGAGGAACAACATCAGAGTTTCGCGATGAGTGAGAAAATGATGTCGACGACAGAAACTGTTCCGGCCAGAAAAGAACAGCTGCGAAATGCTTTGAGTTTCTATGGAAGAATCACTGCCGACAATAACAAAATGATCGAAGTGTATCCTGTTGTTGGTGGAAATGTGACAAAGGTTTTCGTGGAATTGGGTGATTATGTGCAACGTGGTCAATTGCTGGCAACGATCAGAAGTACCGAAGTGGCAGGGTATGAAAAAGAACTGGATGATGCAAGGAACGATGTCGTGGTTTCTTCGAAAAATTTAAAAGTGGCTGAGGAATTGTTCGATGGTAAACTCAATACCGAGCGAGATGTACTGGAAGCACAAAGCAATCTGAAAAAAGCGGAGTCACAGCTAAAGCGCATCAACCAGACGTATAGCATTTACAATATAAGGCCTGGTGCCACTTATGAAGTGAGATCGCCTTTGAATGGCTATATCATTCAAAAGAATATCAACGAAGCGATGTTGCTCCGTAACGATCGCTCAGATAATATTTTCGATATCGCTGAAATAAACGATGTCTGGGTACTGGCGAATATCAACGAAAGTGATATCCATCTCATAAAACTCGGTATCGATGCGGAGGTCACCACATTGAGTTATCCGGATAAAGTTTTTTACGGGAAGGTTGATAAGATTTTCAACATCATCAACCCCGAAACAAAAGCCATGCAGGTGAGAATAAAGCTGACCAATGAAAACAATATGCTCAAACCTGAAATGCGCGCCAATATCAGGCTCACTTATTCCGAAAATAAAGAGATGATTGCCATTCCTTCTTCTGCCATCATTTTCGATAAGAGCAAAAATTTCGTGATGGTATTCAGGGACCGCAACAACATAGAAACACGCCAGGTGGAAGTGTTTCGCCAGTTGGGTGACAGATCTTATATCACATCAGGACTTGCGGCTGATGAGTTGGTAATGACAACCAACCAACTGCTTATTTATGATGCTTTAAATGATTGATCATGACGAAGTTTATCAGGGGCATCATTTCATTTTCCCTGCGTAATAAGGCGTTTACATTTTTCTGGGTAGCAGTACTAGTCATTTCGGGAGTTGTTGCATTGAGAAGTATGCCGATAGAGGCGTTTCCGGATGTCACCAATACGCAGATCATAATTGTTACTGAATGGAATGGAAGAAGTGCGGAAGAAATTGAGCGATTTGTCACAACACCGATAGAGATTTCGATGAATCCGGTGCAGCGGAAAACAAGTGTCCGCAGCATAACGATGTTTGGGTTGAGTGTTATCAAAATCATCTTCGATGATGGCGTTGAAGATTTTTTTGCACGACAGCAGATCAGTAATCTTCTTCAGAATATTTCTCTGCCAGAAGATGTCAGCCCGGAAATTCAACCTCCCTATGGTCCGACGGGTGAAATTTTCAGGTATGTACTGAAAAGTGAAAGCAGGGATACGCGCGATCTGCTCACTATTCAGAATTGGGTCATCGATCGGCAGTTGCGTGCAGTGCCGGGCGTTGCAGATGTAGTTGCGTTTGGTGGCCAGGAGAAAATCTATGAGATCAGCGTGGACCCGAATAGGTTATCGAAATACGATATAACTCCACTGGAAGTGTATGAAGCTGTGAATAAAGGAAACCTGAACGTTGGTGGAGATGTGATCGAAAAGAATGGGCAGGCATATGTAGTACGCGGCGTTGGTATGCTGGGTTCGATTGCAGATATCGAAAACATCATTGTAAAAGAATTGGGTAGCAATCCTGTGCTGATCAAAAACCTTGCTGAGGTAAATGAAGGTTCATTACCGAGGGTTGGACAGGCAGGAATGGATGAACAGGATGATGTAGTTGAAGGCATTGTCGTGATGCGCAAAGGTGAAAATCCGAAGGAGATATTGGCGCGGGTAAAAGAGAAAATTCATGATCTGAATGAACGAGTGTTACCCGGTGATGTTAAAATGGAAACATTTTACGATCGCGATAACCTGATGAATTTTACTACAAAGACGGTAATGCATAATGTTATCGAAGGCATTGTACTCGTGACGTTGATTGTATTTCTTTTTATGGCCGACTGGCGAACAACAGTCACCGTATCGATCATTATACCGCTTTCACTTTTATTCGCGTTGCTTTGTCTCAAGCTCAAGGGAATGAGTGCGAATCTTCTTTCGCTCGGAGCTGTTGACTTTGGTATCATCATCGATGGTGCCGTGGTGATGGTGGAAGGAATTTTTGTGGCGCTGGATCATATTGCATCAGAACGGGGAATGCAGGTGTATAATAAGCTCGCCATCGGAAGTGTGATCAAAAAATCCGGAACGGAAATGGGAAAGGCCATTTTCTTTTCCAAGCTGATCATCATCATGGCCCTGCTGCCGATTTTTTCTTTTCAGAAAGTAGAAGGAAAAATGTTTTCGCCACTGGCGTATACACTTGGGTTTGCTTTGCTGGGGGCATTGTTGTTTACGCTCACCCTGGTTCCCGTATTGTGTCATATCCTGCTGAACAAAAATGTAAGAGAAAAACACAATCCATTTGTCAGGTTCTGGAATCGAATAGTTGAAAAATCTTTTGCTTTTACCTACAGCCATAAGAAGTTGACACTGGTTTCAGCATTCGCCATCATGGGAATCAGTTTTATGTCGGCGAAATTTCTGGGTACTGAATTTCTTCCTCAGTTGAATGAAGGAGCATTGTGGGTGGAAGCAAAAATGCCAATGAGTTACAGCCTGAATGAGACAGTGAAAATGACGGCATCACTTCGCAATGAACTGAATAAATTTCCTGAGGTGAATGGTGTATTGTCACAGGCGGGAAGAAGTAATGATGGTACCGACCCCAGTGGTTTTTATTATGTGCAGATGCAGGTCAATCTGAAGCATAAAGATGACTGGAAAAGAAAAATCAGTGTAGATGATCTGATCCGCGAGATGGACGATTCGCTTTCCAAATACCAGGGTATCGGATACAATTATTCGCAGCCGATTATTGATAATGTTGCGGAAAGCGTGGCGGGTATAAACGCGTCCAACGCTGTGAAAATATTCGGTGATGACCTTCAGAAGCTGGATGAGATTGCCAACCAGGTCATTGGTGAAATAAATAATGTTCATGGAATAAAAGATGTCGGTATTCTACGTAATGTAGGCCAGCCAGAGATCAGTGTTATTCTTGATCGCGAAAAAATGGCCGGTTATGGTGTGAGCATTGCTGATGCGCAGGCGGTGCTGGAAATGGCTTTTGGAGGCAAGACGGCAACGCAGAAATATGAGAACGAAAAGAAATTTGATGTTCGTGTAAGGTACCTGAAAGATTACAGGAAGAATGAGATGGACATGGCTAACCTGAAAGTTCCCACCATTACAGGGATTAAAATTCCACTAAAAGAAATAGCAACGCTTCAACAGGTTACGGGGCCCGCATTTATTTATCGCGACAATACAAAAAGATTTATCGGTGTAAAATTTTCTGTGCGTGACAGAGACCTCGGAAGTACAATCGCTGAAGCGCAGGGTAATGTAAAAAATAATATTATGTTACCTGCAGGATATGATATCGGATGGACCGGAGAATTTGAAAACCAGGTACGCGCAACTTCACGCCTGGCGCAGGTTGTACCGATCAGTCTTGTAGGAATATTTCTTTTGCTGTTTATTATGTTTGGTAATATTAAGGATTCTCTGATTGTGCTGGCAAATGTTCCGTTTGCGATCATCGGCGGCATACTTGCGCTTCATATCACGGGAATCAATTTTGGAATTTCTGCCGGAGTAGGATTTATCGCGCTCTTTGGTATCTGTGTGCAGAATGGTGTGTTATTGATTTCGCAATTCCATCAGAACCTGATGAAGAAAATGCAGATGGACACAGCCATATTTGAAGCAGTGAAATTAAGAACGAGGCCAATTGTGATGACGGCTTTGATGGCATCTATCGGATTACTACCTGCAGCAATCAGTACTGGCATCGGTTCGGAATCGCAAAAGCCATTGGCTGTTGTGATCATTGGTGGACTAATCACCGCAACCATCCTGACCTTACTCGTTTTTCCGATCATTTTTAAAATATTCAACAGATCAGGTAAAGAAGCGTTCAACGTTCAACGTTCAACGTATAACGTTTAACGTAGAACGTTAGTCGTTGATTTTTCCAACCATGTCTGCGGGAATAACCCAGGCATCAAATTCGTCGGGTTTCACATGACCGAGTTTCACTGCCATTTCTTTCAGTGTCGTTCCTTCTTTGTGCGCTTTCTGAGCGATCTCGGCTGCTTTGTAATAACCTATTTTTGTATTGAGAGAAGTAACCAGCATCAAAGAATTCTGCAAATGTTTTTTGATATTCTCTTCGATAGGTTCGATGCCAATTGCGCACTTATCATTAAAGCTTACACAACCTTCGCCGATCAGCCTTGCGCTATGAAGGAAGTTGTAAATCATTACTGGTTTGAATACATTCAGCTCAAAATGCCCGGTTGCACCACCAATATTTATTGCAACATCATTTCCCAACACCTGCGCGCAGATCATGGTAAGTGCTTCGCATTGGGTTGGATTTACTTTACCAGGCATAATCGATGACCCGGGCTCATTATCCGGGATGAATATTTCGCCTATACCACTCCGTGGTCCGGATGAAAGCATCCGGATATCGTTGGCTATCTTCATCAGACTTACAGCGACTGTTTTTAATGCACCATGTGCTTCAACAATTGCATCGTGTGCCGCGAGGGCTTCAAATTTATTTTCAGCAGTAACAAACGGCAAGCCAGTAAGCTGTGCAATATGTTTTGCGACGTTTTCAGAATATCCCGGAGGTGTGTTTATACCCGTTCCGACAGCTGTACCACCAAGTGCAAGTTCTGAAAGATGAGGAAGTGTATTTTTAATTGCTTTTAATCCATGATTCAGCTGCGAAACATATCCTGAGAACTCCTGACCCAGCGTGAGAGGAGTTGCATCCATAAAATGCGTACGTCCGATCTTCACCACTTTGATAAAAGCTTTGCTTTTTGCCTGAAGCGTGTCTCTCAGTTTTTCGATGCCCGGAATAGTATTTTCAATCAGGACTTTGTAAGCCGCAATATGCATGGCTGTAGGAAAAGTATCGTTTGACGACTGTGATTTATTAACATCATCATTCGGGTGCAGGAATTTTTCTTTGTCACTCAGGTGTCCGCCATTAAGAACATGACCGCGATAAGCAATTACTTCATTCACATTCATATTGCTTTGTGTACCACTTCCTGTCTGCCATACTACCAGCGGGAAATACTCGTCCAGTTTTCCTTCCAGTATTTCTTTGCTCACTTTGCCGATCAACTCAGCTTTTTCTTTTGAAAGAACACCTGCGTCTAAATTGGTGAGCGCAGCCGCATGTTTCAGATATGCAAATGCACGAATGATCTCCGCTGGCATGCGGTTGATATCCCTGGCAATCTTAAAATTTTCAATACTTCGCTGGGTCTGTGCACCATAATATGCATCAACAGGTACTTTTACTTCACCCATTGTATCTTTTTCAATTCTGTAATCCATACAACTGTTTTATCAGGAATTAATGATGTAAAAAATCAATTGGCTATTTACCACTGAAAACAGGCTTTCTTTTTTCAAGAAAAGCAGCTACGCCTTCTTTCATATCTTCTGTACCAAAACATTCTCCAAAGAGGTGTATTTCTTCAGCAAAACCATCCAGGTTGCGGTCGTAATACGCATTTACCGCTGCAATCACTTTTTCAAGGGCAAGCGGTGATTTTGAAATGATCGTTGACAGTACTTTTCTTACTTCGGAAATCAGGTTTTCCTGTGGGACAATTGCATTAACCAGCCCGGAATTCAATGCCTGTGTTGCGTCAATGATTTCCCCTGTCATAATCCATTGGATTGCTTTTCCTTTACCCACAAGCATCGGCAAACGTTGTGTTCCGCCATAACCCGGGATCAGTCCCAGGTTTACCTCAGGTTGTCCGAATCTGGCATTTTCAGATGCATATCTGAAATGACAGCTCATGGCCAGTTCACAACCACCGCCCAGAGCAAAACCATTGACTGCTGCAACAAATGGTTTCGGGCACTGTTCGATTCTGGAAAAAATATCCTGGCCCTTCTGCGCCAGTGCTTTGCCTTCTTCCGATTGCCTGGTACTGAATTCAGAAATATCGGCACCCGCCACAAACGCTTTTGCTCCTGCCCCTGTAAGTATTACTCCCTTGATTTCTTTATTGGTATAAACTTCATCAATCACTGATGCCAGTTCATCCAGAACTTCGCGATTCAGTGCATTCAGTTTCTCAGGCCGGTTAATTGTTATTGTAAACAAATGATCCTCAAGCGAAGTAAGCAGAACGTTATACATGCGGGATATTTTAAAACAGGAGGTTTAAAAAACGCTGCGAATTTACCATTAAAATAATGGCAGCGAACGTTATCTCCCCCAAAATTAAAAATCTAGAATGGACGATTTTTTTCCACCCAGCTGGAAATATAGTCAGCAATTTCAGTGGTGGGTGTGCCCGGTGCAAACAGATTACCTACGCCGGACGAATAAAGCTCCTGACGGTCACTGTCAGGTATGATACCTCCGCCAGTCAGCAGAACATCGTTTAAACCCTTTTCTTTCATCAAAAGCAGTATGCGACTGAATACAGTCATATGCGCTCCGGAAAGTATGCTGATCCCGATAGCGTCGACATCTTCCTGAAGTGCTGTATTTACCACCATTTCAGGCGTTTGACGAAGGCCGGTGTAAATCACTTCCATTCCGGCATCGCGGAGTGCTGAGGCTATTACCTTAGCACCCCGGTCATGACCATCCAGCCCCACTTTTGCAACGAGTATTCTTATCGGTCTTTTCAGCGCCATATCAATTAAGTGGGTAAAGTTAATATTAGAAATAGCCCAGAGAAGAAGAATCTCTGTAAAAACGCTTTAGATTTTAAAAAAACTAATGTACTTTGTTTTTTTATTTCAATACCTGTAATAGCCTCTGCAATTATCTCGCTCCCTGTTAAAAAGGTCTAACCCACAAATACATTTGTTTTTTTGAGAATAAATCTATAAAACATAGGTTATGAAAATGCCTTCATTTTTATCTGTATGCCGGAAATTATGCACGCTTGCCTTTTTCTCTTTTCTTATTTCTGCTGTGTCTGCACAGGAAGTATACACTAATAAGACGATCCTTGATTTAAAGAGCGCGGGATTGTCAAAAGACGTCATGAAGAACATGATTGCTTCTGCACCCAACTGCAAATTTGAAACGGATGCTCAATCTATCATCAAATTAAAAAAAGCCGGGATTGACGATGAAGTGATCAATGCCATGATAACAAAAATGAATCCACCAGCGGCAACAACGGCAACTGCTACACCGGCATCTGCTGTTAATACAACAGTGCCGGCAACGGGTACTGTCAGCCTCGATATTTTGAAGAAAGAAGGTTCCGGAATATATTATGCTGACAAAGCAGGGATAAGCGAAATAGAACCGACTGTATATTCCGGCAAAAAAACCAGCAGCAGGGCATTGGACAATCTTACCTATGGTTTTGGAAAAAGCACTACGCGAATGACACTGAATGGTAATACAGCAAATGTTTCAGTGAATGAAAAGAAACCGGTTTTCTATTTTGTCTTTAATAAAAGCGATGGTAATCTTAATGACCAGGGATCAGGCTGGTTGCGCGAAGTATCAGGTCCAAACGAGTTTCAGCTCGTGAAAATTATTGTTATAAAAGATAAAAAAACAGGTAAACAAACCGGCCGCGAAATTGAAACACGCGCAGGTAATTATTATTCCGGTACTGAAGAAGGGGTGAGCTCAAAGTTCAAAGTGGATTTCAAAAGGAAAAAACTGGAAGAAGGAATTTACGAGATCACTTTTGATACTGATCTCGAACCAGGCGAGTATTGCTTCATGTATGCAGGAGCCAATGTTGATCTGGGAACAAGAAATCCCAAGGTGTATGACTTCGCTGTTAAGTGAGGTTAACGTTAAACGTTCGAACGTTCAACGTTAAACGTTAAACGTAAGCCTCTGCGGATGATAATTCTTCAGCTAATTGCAAATCTTCGAACATACAAAATTGTAAATATCTGAGCTAACATTTGCGTATAATTTCTATATGCAAATGTTGGCTTAAGATATCTTTTTACGCTGGTCGCGTTTGGGATGTAACTGTAAATTTCAAGTGCTAACGTTTTACGTTCTACGTTCAACCAAGCATTTCAAGTGTTTTCCGGATTCTCGAAATCATCTCAACCCGTCCAATCTTTTCCGCAATTTCAAAAACGGGCGGACCGAATTTTCCTCCTACCAACATAACGCGAAGGGGTAACTGAAGTTCTCCTGCTTTGATATTTTTTGAAGCTGCAAGCGTTTTGAATTCCTGTTCGATAACAGGGAATGACCAGTCACTGATCATAGAGAGAGAATCGGAGAAGGATTCAAAGAAAACTTTTTTATCAGCATTCCATTTCGATTGGATTGCTGGAAGATCCCATGAAGCAGGAGCTTTGAAAAAGAAACTTCCCTGTTCCCAGAAGTCACTGATAAGGGTACAACGATCTTTCACCAGCGTAATCATCATCAGTAATTGATCGTCAGGAACTGTAACTCCTTTGACTTCAAAAACAGATTTCACTTTGTCAAGCAGGTCATCAGCGGAAGATCTTTTTATCCATTCGTGATTGTACCATTTCGCTTTTTCAAAATCGAATTTTGCGCCACCTTTATGTACGCGTGAAAGTGAAAATGTTTCACAAAGTTCATCAAGACTGAAGAGTTCTTTTCCCGTACCATCGTTCCACCCCAGCATGGCAAGCATGTTGATAAAAGCCTCATCAAGAAATCCCAGTTCCCTGAAACCACTGGTAAGCTCTCCTGTTTTCGGATCTGTCCAATCCATGGCATAAACAGGAAATCCTAAACGATCGCCATCTCTTTTGCTCAACTTCCCATGTCCATCGGGTTTCAGGATCAAAGGCAGATGTGCCCATTCCGGCATATCTTTTTCCAAGCCCAGGTATTTCCAGAGCATGATATGGACTGGTGCAGATGGGAGCCATTCTTCGCCGCGGAAAACCTGCGTGATTTTCATCAGGTAATCATCAACGACAACGGCAAGGTGATAGGTCGGCATACCATCGGCTTTGAGCAGTACCTTGTCATCGACTGTTGATGTATTAAAACTCACTTCGCCGCGTATCAGGTCGTTGAATTCAACTGTTTCATTTGCAGGCATTTTAATACGAATCACATGCGCGGCATTGGATTTTAAAAGTGCGTCTGTCTCATCTGCCGGAAGTGACAGAGAATTGCGCATTTTATCCCTGATGTGCTGATCGTATTGAGGCGACGGATTTTGTTCAGTTTTAAAACTGATACGCATCTGATCAAGCTCCTCCGGAGTATCAAATGCATAGTAGGCAAAACCTTTCTTCACAAGGTCTTCCGCATATTTCCTGTACATCGGCTTTCTTTCACTCTGGCGATAGGGACCATAATCCCCGCCCTTTTCCGGACTTTCATCCGGCTCCAGGCCGCACCAGCGCAGGCAATCCATGATGTATTGTTCAGCCCCAGGCACAAAACGTGTCTGGTCGGTATCTTCAATGCGAAGGATGAATTTTCCCTCGTGTTTCCTGGCATACAGATAGTTATACAATGCAGTTCTCACGCCGCCGAGGTGTAGGCCGCCGGTCGGACTGGGTGCAAATCTTACTCTGATCGTTTTTTCTGACATGGCCCAAAAATAAGATAGTTCGCAGTTGGAAAAGACGGTTAGTAGTTGTTCGTTCTTCGTTGATCGTTTTTCGTTATGAAATAAGAATTATCTCCGGAATAGCCTGATTTTGTGAATTTGGCTTTTAATAGAGTTTTACCGGCTTAAGGCTTCAGCTCCTGACTCCTGTCTACCGACTATCTTTGACGATGTTTTATCCCGTCCTGACTCCACGCTGGCTTCAGAGAATATATCCGTCCTGTGTGTGGAAAATGCCGGCGGCTAACAATAAGGTATACCTGACTTTTGATGACGGACCTCATCCGGAGATTACCCCCTTTGTCCTTGATTATCTGAGGAGTTATGAAATGAAAGCGACTTTCTTCTGCATCGGTAATAACGTTCAGCAATACCCGGATGTTTTTGACCAGGTAAAAGCAGAAGGGCATTCCATTGGAAATCACACATACAACCATTTCAATGGCTGGAAAACCAAAGACGGCAGTTATTTCGAAAATATTATCAAAGCGCACGAATTGATGAAGACAGATCTTTTTCGTCCTCCCTATGGCCGTGCTACGCATTTTCAGATGAATAGTCTTATAAATTCTCCGGCACAAATGAAGGTGATTATGTGGACCGTATTGAGTGGAGATTTTGATCCATCCCTTACCAAAGAAGCTTGTTTGAAAAATGTAACGGACAATTTAGTGCCGGGAAATATCATTGTTTTTCATGACAGCAAAAAAGCAGAAGAGAAATTAAAATATGCGTTACCGTTAGTGCTGGAATTGATGAAAAAAAACGGTTTAAAGAGCGAGAAAATTTCCTTTAAAAACGCCTGAAACCTGCTGTGGTACTGGCTTAAAAAAATTTGGGCCTGGGTAGACACCCTGGCCCGTTTTTAATCCGTACCCTATGAAAACTTTGTGGAAGGTACAACTCTTTTTTATTTATGCAATATTTTTTTAACGCAACGTTATGGTTTTTGAATCCCCATTTACCGTAAGGTTTGCCGAATTATCGCAAGCGCCATTTCCGAAATCCAGGGAACCAACGGTATTGTTTACCCTAATTTCCACTTTGCCTGAAACCAACCAGTGACAGGTCATTTTTTTAGTCAGCAGGTGGGTAATTTCTGAAGTCCAGTTTACACCTGTTGAAGTCGATCCGGCTGACTGACCGTCAAGAGTGTACACATCATCCCATGGAAAAAAAGCCGTTCCATTTCCTTCCGTTTGGGTGAACACCCTTTCACTGTTCCAGTTCCACCATTTGCCTGATTGTAAGTTGGTGACTTTCGCAAGTTCGACCCTGGTTGAAAAGCTTTTTTGGTTAGTGCCTGCTATTGCACTGTTTATAAGTGTATGTTTCCCTTCAATGGAAAAACTATCGATTGAATAATTCTCAAAACTGGTAACTACCTGGTTGCCCGGCACATGAAGTCTTCCGGAATAGGTAAAAATGATTTTTCCTTTCCTTACATGTCCCCCGGCATCACACCCGCTTCCAAAGTCCAGCGTAACGGTTTTTGGAAAAACACCTTTTTCTTTTGGGGTGACCGTTACCGTAAAGCAGCGTGTCGCGGTTCGGGCACGGGGATCGGAATTTATCGATCTGGAGAAAATACCGGCACCTGTTGAGCCATAAATACCGATCTCCTCGCCTGCCGTTACATCGTCAACCCCGGCAGCGTCATCAAAAACAGTACTAAAACTGGCTTCGAGCATTTGCTCGTCGGCGGTGGCGGTAGCAACGGCTTTGGCGTCATTTGGGTTTGAACCCGACTTATCCTTTTGACAGGAACTCAACAAAATAGTTCCGGAAATGATCATGGAAATAATCCGCAGTGAGTGATCTGATTTCATTTTCATAATAGGTAGTTTATTTTTAGGAATTTTGCATTTTCCAGCCTTTTCGACCCGGCCCGACGAATGGAGTTTAATGGTTGCATGGATATTTCTAAAAGAAAATTAAAATTCCCAAAAAATGACCGAGCTGATTGATACGCATTGTCATCTCTATTCAGATGATTTTAAAGAAGATATAGCAGCAGTAATAGCACGGTCCAGGGCGAATGGT
The DNA here is from genome assembly GCA_029269725.1 of Pollutibacter soli. Lineage (GTDB taxonomy): Bacteria > Bacteroidota > Bacteroidia > Chitinophagales > Chitinophagaceae > Pollutibacter > Pollutibacter soli. Next base: position 349,126 of record JARJHS010000004.1, read on the forward strand.
GTTAAATCGATTTATATGCCTAACATTGACCAATCCAGTATCGGGGGTATGCTGGCGTTGGAAAAATCATATCCTGGATATTGCATTCCCATGTTAGGCCTGCACCCAGTTTATGTAAAGGAAGATTTTGAAAAGCAGCTTACAGCTATGGAAAAGCTGCTAACCGAGAGGAGGTTTGTTGCCATTGGAGAGACCGGACTCGATTTTTATTGGGACACGCAGTTCTCGGAACAGCAATTCATTGCGTTGGCGAGGCAAATGGAATGGGCAAAAAACCTGGGTATACCGATCATTTTGCATTGCCGGAAATCTCTTGAGGAAACCATTCATGAAGTAAAACAGTCGCAGGATGGACGTTTGAAGGGGATTTTCCATTGTTTCAGCGGTTCTGCTGACCAGGCACGTCAGGTGATAGATCTGGGCTTTCATCTCGGGATTGGTGGAGTACTGACTTTTAAAAATGGGGGAATCGACCAACTGGTGAAAACAATTGACCCGCGGCGGCTGGTACTCGAAACGGATGCGCCTTACCTGGCGCCGGTTCCGCACCGCGGAAAACGAAACGAACCCGGGTATCTGAAACTCGTTGCCGAAAAGCTCAGCGAGGTAACGGAAACCCCCTGGGAACAGGTTGCTGAGAACACTACGAGGAATGCGGAAGAATTATTCGGTGTAGCGGGATAGATATCTTATTTTTGCTGCCCTTTTTACAACCAAAGCGGCTGGCTTTCAGCCAGGATTTTTTTGATTTTCCAACCGGAGGAGTGCAGGAGTGGTTGAACTGGCACGCCTGGAAAGTGTGTATGTCGGAAACGGCATCAAGGGTTCGAATCCCTTCTCCTCCGCGAGTTTTTTAGTAAAGCGCAATGCTGGCAGGCATCTGCGCTTTTTTGCGTTTTATCACTAAAAAATGGTAACATTTTTTCCTCGTGCAGTACTTAGGGACTGCCGATTAAATGAGAACCAGCTGCGTTCTTCGTTCATTATTGTTCGTTGAACTGCTGCATTTTGCCGAAACGCAGAATGAATGGATAAGAAATTTAACTGAAAGTTGAAACAAACCCGGTGCAAGGAATTTCACACTTTGGCCTTTAATTCCGTACAGGCGCTGACACCAGTTAATATTGAATGGGTTCGCACATAAAGGCCATACTTAGGAAACCAATATTTGCGTCCTTTCTGAATTCTTATAAACAATAGACAACCTGGAATTTAACAACGGCTACTGAACAAAACAGAAAGATTTCAAATTGCCCCATAAAAAATGGACAACAGCGGAAAATAAAATCTACAACTATATCCTTACTATATCCCGATTAGACAGATGAAATTAGCGTTTCCCGTATTTGATAATAACATTTGAGTTGAATGATTTATCAGTCCCGACAGACAGCTTTTATTATGAGGTATCTGACAGACGCTCCAACCATGGGGAAAGGTATAGGACATACTTTGATAGAAAAAAGTAATATCCTATTGTAATAGTATTGTTGGAAGCTATAGGTCCTGTGATACTTGATAATTTCAACGGGTTAACATGTACAGAAATATTTTGGAACATGTCCAAAGACGTTATACAGACACACCTTTTGTTAGTGAAACTCACTATTTGATAAACCGGTTTCGACCATTAATCGTTAATCCTCAGAATAGGCACAAGCCAGATTTTTACTTTACCATCATCCGAAACTCTTCTGAGCGGAAAGATATCGGGAGAGAAATCGTTACTAAAGGGGGGATATGGTCGGTGAGTCTTGGGAAAATATTTGGATTGATCTTAGTTATCTCAAAGCGGATACAATAGATTAGCATCATCCCAAAAGCGTTGAAAGTCAAAATTTACTTACTTTCAGAAGTACAATATTTCAGACGTGAGCTGTACAACTTGCTTACAAAATAATAGAAGCCCGTTAAAGTTGTTCGAGAAAACGCCTCATTTTTAGTCTTGTCTTTATATCGGGAAGTGGGTCACTACCAGCAAACATGTTTGTTTTGACATTTGCAGGCACAGAAGTTCCGGGAATTACACAGGTAATCGCTGGATGACTGATGATATATTTCAAAAAGTATCCTGCCCAGTCTGTAATTCCAAATTCGGTTGCCCATTCGGGTAAGGATATATTTTTTGTTATCGTAAACAATCTCCCTTTATCAAAAGGTTCATTAGCAATTACCGAGACATTATTTTCAAGGCAAGCCTTTAGTAATGAGTTTTCAGCATCGGGCACACCAATAGAATAATTTACCTGTACAAAATCAATTTTTTCTGATGTTACGATGGATTGCAGTTGATTATGCGATGCAACTGTGTAATGCGTAATTCCGGTGTATCGTATCACTCCTTCCTCTTTAAAACTGTTGAGTGTTTTCAGATGTGTCTTCCAGTCCTGCAAATTATGAATCTGCATTAGATCCAACTTTTTGCGTTGCATCTTTTTTAAACTATTATGAATCTGTTGTTTCCCGTTTTCTTCACCAGTCGTCCAGATTTTACTTGCATAGAAAAAATCATCAGCCAATCCGGTAGCCTGCGAGGTAACGCCAACCACGGTTTCAGCACGACCATACATCGGTGAACAATCGATCAGCCGTCCGCCGAATGCGTGCATAGTTTCAAGCACTTCATTCAGATTATTAACAGCATCAGAGTCGTGCACGTCAAACTGTTGCCACGTACCCAATCCAATAACCGGTAATTTTTCTCCTGTACTAAGAATATTCCTGGAAATCATATATGAATCAAAAATGCTGTACTATTAAATCAATCAATTATTCTTAACAGCATTGGTCGCGTATTGTTCATAAATTTTGTCAACCCGTGACTTATCAGCGTAAGTACCATTATAAACAATGATACGATACCTGAGCTTGTATTTTTTTCCTGGTTCGAGAACCCAGTCTTTATTTTTTGTTGGTGAAAAATTGATAAACACATCTCCGTCGCCATTTGAATCTTCCGGCCAGACACGTAACGGTTCCGGGTAATTGTAATTCTGAGGATGAGCGAACCAGATCATTCCACCGCGATCATTGCCAAGCGATCCTTCGGCCAATACCCATTTTGCAGTTGAGCCATCCGCTTTTTTTCTATCCAACCCTTCAGATGTAAGAACAGTAGAATTGTTTTTATTCCATTGTTTGGTCGCCCGCCATCCAAGACCGCCGTAACTGTATTCTTTCAATATCACTGGACTGTCAGTTGCCGGTACAAGTTCTATATCAAGATCGAAAAAATATTCATTGGTGTTTTTTCCCGGCAGGTAAAAAATAATTGACTGGTATTCTGTCATTATCATTTTTTCCTGGAAGTTTTCTTTTGATCCGGTGTTTACAATGTGCTGAAGTTTCGCAGTGAATGCGGCTTCTTTTTTTCCTTCGTGAATTTTGGAGAAACTTTCGAATCGTACGAAGCCTTTTCTGTCGGCAAGATTCCACAGGTCATATTCTTTTCCCTCGTATAGAACTTTTGTCCAGGGATTCCATACGCCATAATGATGATAATGATCGGCCGGGTTTATTTCAGTCAATACCTGACCATGAGGTGTATTAACCGGATGAATATATCCACTTCGTCTGTAAAAACTATCAACGCCAGCAGGTGGATAATGTATCGCATACTGAAAGCCAACCAGCTGCTTTCCGTAGGCAGAAAAAAACAATACGCCGTCTTTTTTTGTAAATTTTAAATTTTGTGCTTCTGTATCGACAAACAAAAGTACAGCAGTAATAAGGAAGGCAAGCTTTCGCATAATTTGAGCATTCGTTTTTTGAATAATGTACTACCAGCCATTTGCCCGGCAGATACCCAACTCAAGTCCTCTCAATTCCGCAAGCCCACGCATTCTTCCGATACATGAATATCCGGGATTGGTCGTTTTGTTCAGATCATCCAACATCTGATGACCATGATCAGGGCGGAAAGGAATGGATTCCTGAAAAGTCTGCTGTATCTGCAATAATTCTTTCATCACAGCATACATATCCGTATCACCATCGAGGTGATCGGCTTCATAAAAATTTCCGGCGGTATCTCTTTTTGTATTTCGAAGATGAATGAAATGAATTTTTTTTCCCAGCCGTTTTACCATTGCCGGGAGATCGTTATCGGCAGATGCGCCAAGAGAACCTGTGCAGAAACAAATGCCATTGCTTTTATACGGGGCACTCGATAATATGAATTCAAGATCATCGATATTTTTAACGACCCGAGGCAAACCAAGAATATTGAAAGGAGGATCATCGGGATGAATCGCCAGCTGAATTCCTAATTCGTCTGCTACCGGACAAATCGATTGAAGAAAATACGCCAGGTTATCGCGCAGAACGTTTGCATCGATTTTATCATAATGGGAAAGTCGCTCCCTCATTTCTTCAACAGTCACTTTTTTTTCTCCGGGCAATCCAAACATGATGATGTAAGCCAGTTGCCTCAGCTCCTCTTCAGTACTCTCATTGAATTGTTTTTCTGCTGCTGCAGCCATCGCTTCGCCATAGTCTTTCTCTGCGCCTTTTCGCTTCAGAATAAAAATTTCAAACACTGCCAGATCCTGGTGATTGAAATACAGTGCCTTTGATCCGTCAGCCATGGTATAGTTAAGGTCAGTTCTCGTCCAGTCATTCACCGGCATGAAATTGTAGGTGACAATCTTTATTCCACACGCGGCCAGGTTTCCAAGCGTGCGCCTGTATTGTTCGATGTATTTCTCACAATTGCCGCTTCTCGTTTTAATATCTTCATGCACTGTTACACTCTCAACAACATCCCAGGTCAGGCCGGCAGCTTCTATCATTTTCTTACGTTCCATGATATCATCTACGGTCCAGACCTCTCCATGCGGCACCTGGTGCAGGGCTGTTACTATTCCGGTTGCTCCCGTCTGAAGAATATCCTGAAGTGTTACTGGATCATTTGGCCCAAACCAACGCCAGGTTTGTTTCAATCGCATAGAAAATTCAAATTTCGTTTACTGAATTCGGTACCGAGAAAGATACACCAGAAAAATGAATCTGTTGACTTCCGCAAACCGGGATTGTATTAAATTCAATGTTTCAATAATTGCTGTACGCTGATATGAAATATTTCTCTTTTAATCTCCATTTGCTGAAGTTGCCGGTAGTATTTTTTCTTCTTGGAACTTTATCCTTCTTTTCCGTTAACAGCCAGGTTAAAAGCGAAAGATTTAAGGTCCTTGTTTATACGCGAAATGGCAAAGGCTATGTGCATGATAACCGGGCTGCGGCTGCAGACATGGTGAAAAAGCTGGGAAAGGAGAAAGGCTTTGATGTTGTTGTTACCGATACGCCTATCATTTTTACTTCACCCGGCTTTGCTGAATTCAGGGTACTCATTTTTGCCAGTACCAATAACGATGTTTTTGATAATGATGAGCAGCGCCTTGCGTTCAGAAAATACATTGAAAGCGGCGGTGGTTTTGTCGGAATACATTCGGTGATGGGTACAGAAAGAAACTGGACCTGGTTTAAAAATATGATGGGAGGAAGTTTTGCATGGCACCCCAGAAACCAGGTCTATACGATTCAAAATATCCGACCGGATCATCCTTCATTGAAAAATGTTCCGCTGGTTTGGACTAAACAGGATGAATGTTATTTCAGTAAGGAACTCTATCCTGGTCCTGAAGTATTGATGGCGCATAATATCACAACTCTTAACAAGGACCAGGAAGAAGAAATTCTGAAAAATGCAGGAAAGTACAATGTGTTGTACCCGGCGGTATGGTATCACCGGTACGATGGAGGTCATATCTGGATTACAACACTCGGTCATGATATAGCAAACTATAGCGACCCGGTTTTTGTAAATCATTTGTTTCAGGGTATAAGTTATATTGCAAGACTCGCGAAGAAGAAGAATGCTTCGAAACCCTACGCTACCGGGATAAACACGCCATTGAAATTTTCAAACGAGTAAGTCATGTCAATAAATCGCCGGAAATTTTTTAGCTCGACAGTGAAAGCAGGTTTTGCTGCTGGTCTTGGTGTCACAACATTTCCAACCATTGTGCCCGCAACGGTTTTTGGGAAAAATGCGCCAAGCAATCGACTGAATATTGGTGCGATCGGAACAGGGCGTATTTCGCGCGACCATGATATGGCAGAGACTTTAAAGTATGATAATGCAAGAATTATTGCGGTTTGTGACCTGGATCAGAAAAGATTATATGATGCCAGGAAAATGGTCAATGATTTTTATTCGAAGAAGCTGAATACGAATTATGACGGTGTAAAAACTTATGCCGATTACAAGGAATTATTACAGAGTAAAGATATTGATGGTGTATTGATCAGTACTCCGGATCATCAGCATTCAATTATTGCCATTTACGCGGTAGAAGCAGGTAAAGATGTTTATCTCCAGAAACCCGCATCCCTAACCATTGCTGATGGAAGAGCTTTGAGTAATGCCGTTCATCGTTCAGGAAGAATTTTGCAGATAGGAAGTCAGCAGCGTTCTTCGACGCAGTTCAGGTATGCGGCGGAGTTAGTCCGCAATGGAAGAATCGGTGAGTTGAAAAAAGTCATTATCGGCTTGCCTGTCGATCCTTCGGGAAACGAGGAAACAGAAATGCCCGTTCCCGCCAGCCTGAATTACGATGCATGGCTGGGCATGACGCCTTATGTATACTATACGGAGAAGCGGGTGCATCCGCAAGCGGATTACAGCAGACCGGGGTGGTTGCGTTGTGAGCAATTTGGTGCGGGGATGATAACAGGATGGGGATCGCATCATATCGATTGTGCACATTGGGCAATGAATACTGAATATACTGGTCCCGTTGAAATCTGGGGATCGGCGGATTTTCCCACCTCAGGATTATGGGATGTGCATGGCTCTTTCAAAACGTTTGCGCGTTATGCGAACGGTGTAGAAATGGAGATCAGTGATTCAAATCCGAATGGAATAAGGTTTGAAGGATCCAAAGGATGGATTTTTGTGACAAGGGGTAATTATGCTGCAACGGCATCCGATCCTGTCAGTAAAACGCCCAGTCCGGCGCTCACCTCAGGTGATCCGAAAATTATTACTTCAAAGATTGGTGCTGATGAAGTGAATCTTTATATCAGCAAAGAGCATCATGGCAACTGGCTGGATTGTATGAAAACAAGATTGCCACCGATTGCTCCTGTGGAAGTGGGGCACAGATCCTGCAGCGCATGTCTTCTCCATCATGCAGCAATGAAGTTGAAAAGGAAATTGTACTGGGATCCGGTTCGGGAAAAATTTATCAACGACGATGAAGCTAACAGTTTGCTATCGCGTCCTCAGCGTTACCCTTATATTTCGTCGACTTAATCGATACCATGAAAAATTTTTTCGGTGCATTATTTATTTGTACGTTTTTTATTTCCTGTTCAAATGAGATGAAGGAGAAAAAACCTTTTCAATTTATCATTGCCGATCCTGGACATTTCCATTCTGCCTTAGTCCAGAAAACAATGTATCCCGAAGTTGATTCAGTTGTGCATGTCTATGCGCCCGCCGGGAAGGATGTAGACTTGTACCTGGAAAAAATAAAAGGATATAATTCAAGGGCGGAAAATCCTACACATTGGGAGGAAGACGTTTATACCGGTGATGATTTTTTTAAAAAGATGATCGATGAAAAGAAAGGAAATGTGTTGATTCTTGCTGGAAATAACCGGAAGAAAACCGATTATATTCTTGACGCTGTGAATGCCGGAATGAATGTATATGCTGATAAACCGATGGCCATCGATCCACAGTCGTTTGAAAAATTGAAATCTGCTTTTGAAAAAGCTGAACAGAAAAAACTATTGTTGTATGATATCATGACCGAACGGTTTGAGATTACTTCAATTCTGCAAAAAGAGTTATCGCAGATTTCATCAGTTTTTGGAGAATTAGAAAAGGGAAGTGCCGACAGTCCATCGGTGACAAAGGAAAGTGTACATCATTTTTACAAGGAAGTTTCCGGAAAGCCTTTGCAAAGACCGGCCTGGTTTTATGACGTCACCCAGGAAGGTGAGGGGATCGTTGATGTCACAACTCACCTCGTTGATCTTGTACAATGGGAAGCGTTTCCCGGACAAATCATTGATTATACCAAGGATATCCGGATGGGTAGTTGCAGATCATGGAATACCGCATTGACAAATGAACAATTCACCGGAAGTACAAGCGAACCTGTTTTCCCAGATTATCTGAAGAAATACGTTGACAATAGCGGACTTCTCCAGGTAAAATCAAACGGTGAAATCAATTATTCTGTTAAAGGAGTACATGCCCGTGTAAAAGTAATCTGGAACTATAAAGCTGAAGAGGGCGGGGGTGACACACATTATTCAATCATGCGTGGCACTAATTGCGATCTCGTGATCAGGCAGGGAAAGGAGCAGCAGTTTGTACCTGAATTGTATATCGAAATAAAGGGTAAACCGACAAAAGAATTCTCTGCTGTAATGCTTGCGGAGTTTGATGAGCTGGAGAAGAAGTACCAGGGCATTTCACTCGAGCCCTCAGAAAAAGGTTGGAAGGTGGTAATACCCAAATCCTATCGTGAGGGTCATGAAGCTCATTTCGCGAGGGTCACTGAAAACTACCTTCGTTATTTAAAAGAAGACTTTCTTCCTCCATGGGAAGTACCCAACATGATCACGAAATATTACATTACCACAACTGCATTTGAGATATCGGGCGCCAATAAATAATGGGCCGGTGAAGGTGTGATCAAATCATCTGTATTTTTTATCTTTAAAAACATTAACCGCATTTGCCAGATGAAAAAGCTGATCATTTTATTTATTGCAATCCTGATACATAATTTCACTTCAGCCCAATCGCATCCCGAGCCTGTAACATTGGCCATTGGAGCGAAAGCACCACCCTTCAGTCTTCCTGCAACAGATGGAAAAACTTATTCGTTGAAAGATTTCAGCGGATCGAAAGTATTCGTACTGGTGTTTAGCTGTAATCATTGTCCGACTGCCCAGGCATATGAAGATAGGTTGATTGGGTTGGTTAATGAGTTCAAAGGGAAACAGGTATCCTTTGCAGTCATCTCACCAAACGATCCTGAGGCCATTAACCTTGGCGAGCTGGGATATACAGACCTGAGCGATAGTTTCGAGGAAATGAAATTAAGAGCAAAGCAAAAGGGATATAATTTCCCCTACCTATACGATGGTGCAAACCAGAAAGTGTCTGTTTCTTACGGCCCGGTAGCTACACCACATGCTTTTGTTTTTGATAACAAACAGGTTTTGCAATACGCAGGCCGACTAGATGCACACGAAAAACCGGGAACCGGCAACGCTGAAGATTTAAGAGCTGCAATAAATAGTGTACTGACCGGAACACCTCCATCACCTGCAGTAACAAAGACGTTTGGTTGTTCTGTAAAATGGGCATGGAAAAATGAATACAATGCTAAACTATATGCGCAGTGGGCGAAACTTCCTGTTGAAATAGCAGAGATGGATGTAGCAAAAGCAAAAGAACTTGTCGCCAACAACGATTCTAAAAAACTCAGATTAATTAATATCTGGGCAACCTGGTGCGGACCTTGTGTTCAGGAGTTACCCGATTTTATAAAGATTGACAGGATGTATCGTGAGCGCGATTTCGAATTTGTAACTATTTCGATGGATACACCTGATAAAAAAGACAAAACTCTTGAGAGGTTAAAGAAGCTCGAAGCTTCAAACAAAAATTATCTCTTTACCGGTAGCGATAAATATGCACTCATTGATGCGATCGATCCCAAATGGCAGGGCGCTTTGCCTTATACAATTCTTGTTGAACCCGGAGGTAAGATTGTTTATGGAAAACAGGGGACAATCGATCCGGCTGAAATGAAGAAACTGATCGTGGAAAATAAACTGATCGGCAGATTTTACTAATCGTTAATTTCTAAAACATCATTGTCCTGCGACGACATTTATAGGATTTCCCTCGGTAAATGCTTTAATGTTTTTTATTGTCTGAAGCATTATTCTTTCTCTTGCTTCAAAACTGACCCACGCAATATGAGGCGTGATAAGGCAATTATGAAGACCTGTCAATGGATTACTTGTCGATGGGGGTTCACTGCTTAAAACATCGAGTGCTGCATAAGCTATTGTTTTATTTTGCAAAGCAGCAGCCAGATCATTTTCATTAATCAAACCACCGCGCGAAGTATTGATAAGCCATGCAGATTTTTTCATCTTCCTCAATAGTTTTGCATTAACAAAGCCGGTATTTTCCGGTGTTTGCGGACAGTGCAGGCTGATGACATCTGCCTTCGCAAATAGCTCTTCAATATCACAGCTTGTTCCTGGATATTCAGGTTTCGGATTACGCGTGTGATACAGTACTTCCATTCCAAAAACTTTTGCGATATCAGCAACTTTTCTACCGATATTTCCCATCCCTACGATACCGATTTTCTTACCTGCCAGTTCAACTATGGGACCAAGTGTGAAACACCAATCTTTTGATTTCTGCCAATCACCTATCCTTACTTTTTCTGCATGTATGCCTGATTTATTACTCAGCTCAAGGATAAGTGCAAACGTGTGTTGAGCAACACTGTCTGTTCCGTAACCAGGAACATTTGAAACAATAACGTGTTTTTCGTTTGCTGCGGAGACATCGATAATGTTGAATCCTGTAGCAGTAACACTGATCATTTTCAGATTTGGCAATGACCTGATAGCATCACCATTCACGGGCGTTTTGTTTGTCACAATGATGTTAGCATTCTTACACCTTCCGATAAGTTCGTCAGGTTTTGTCCGGTCGAAGTAACTAACTGTTCCCAGGTTTTCAATTTCCTCCCAGGATTGATCTCCGGGGTTGAGTGTATAGCCATCAGTAATAACAATATTCATCAGGTAAAAATAATATACCCGATCGATAGAATGATGGAATTAAATCATTAATGATTTGCGAGGCAGAACTCAGTGATTTGTTTTTTCAAAGAGATTTCCTGCGGATAAGTTCAAAATTATTTTTGACTTTTTCCTTTTTATTTTCCAGGATCAGCTTTGCTGCAGTTTCACCCATTTTTATATGATCTGTTGAAATTACGGTAATGCCTTCCTGTAAAATTTCTTTAAGCGGAGTTTCGTTGTAGGAAATAATGCCAATGTCTTTGCCGATTTTCATGTTTTCTGACCGGCAGTTTTTTATGAGGTTGACAAGATCGGTTTCTTCAATTACGATATAGGCTTCACCTTTGTTCAATTTTCTACCGACTTCTATTTCCGGAATTACCTGGTATGAAAACCTGTATTGCATACAAAAGGTGCGAAAACCTTTTACGATTTCAGGAGGGTAGGGAACGAGCTTTGGATGCACGAGATAGAGCTGGTTGTATTTTTTGATCAGATCCATCCCGTTCTCTAACGCTTCTACAATATCATTCTCAAAATCCTGGTACACAGCGGCCCAATGTTCGGGCATATGGGGAATTGTTTTATCCAGGAGAATAAGTTTTTCTGAAGGAATGGTATTCAGAATTTTTCTTGCCACTTCTGCATCGTCATAAAAATGCGGCATAATGACTATATAGTTATATTCTTCAAGATGATTTTCTATCAGCGATTGAAGCAGTTGGGTATTGCTGTGATGAATCTTGAGATCAACTATCGCCTGGTGCCCGAGCGTGTTGATGAAAGACTGATAAATCTGTTTTTTGTAATTGCTGATTTTATTGAAAATTAATAACACTTTATACGGAACATGGACGTCGACATGCCTGATATAAAAACCTTTACCACGCACAGAGGAAATTATTCCCTGCTTGCGAAGAATGTTATATGCTTTCTCTACCGTGTCGCGCGATAAAAAATATTCGTCACTTAATTCATTGATAGAAAGAATCCGCTCTCCTTTTTTCAGCTTGCCCAGTCGGATGGCTTCTGTGATGGTATCAACAACCTGTATGTATTTGGGTGTTTTTTTATCCTGGTCAATATTCAACTTAAATGTCATGCAGAAAGGATTTGGATAACTTGCCTATTACCAGGTGATGAATTTTGAGTTTACCAATTGTTCTGGTGTTCTTTAACCAGTCGCTCTGATTCTGCCACCTCGTGTTTTTTCCAGTCGGGATCGTATTTTACAAACCATGAGAGCCAAAGGGACCTGGATAGTCGCATAATGAGTGGCTGAATCACTACCAGCAGAACAGCATTGATTCCCATCCACCAGAAGAACCTGCTGTCTTCGAGTGAAAACCCAATCGTAAGTAACCAAGCCACAAAAGTGACCCCACTGATGGCGACTGCCAACGCATAACTTACATAGCCGGTTCCATAGTAGAATCCTGTTTCAAGGTCGGTCGGTTGCCCACAAACAGGACATTTCTCATTCATCACCACGGTTTGTTTGAGGTTGTATGCGTTCCTGTGTTTGAAGATTTTACCGAGCCGGCACCGAGGGCAACGATTATCAAAAACGCTGATGAGGTAACCGGGTTTTTGAACTTTATCAGCCATGCTGCAAAAATACGAATTGCCCGATCAATTGAATGACTGATTCCGTTATATCAAGATGTATCCGTTTATTAACGTATCGTAGAAAAGGGTAATGGATTCATCATCACTGATTCTACTTTCTCCACGATAGATCCATTTTTTTCTGATTCCGTCTTAGCCTTGATCCAAACCGGATCGGCGCGAAAGCCTTCCCATGCCTTCGTGGCTGCCTCCTGGTTCTGATGCGCCAGGATATACACCAGCTTCGCCTGCTTGCCATCTGGTTCGATGGTAGTCCAGTAAGCGATATTCTGCATTCCTTGTTTCTCAAAAAGCTTGAGTGTATGGTCGCGGAAACGGGTGAGCAGGTCTGGGAGTTTACCAGGCTGACAATAATATGTACGCAATTCGAAGAGGCGGTCTTTGCTTGCCTTTGATGGGTTTATTGCCGGCGAAAAATCAGCGGCATTCATAAAGATCGAAGTGATTGAAGAAATAATTTTGCCTCCCTCTTCTGATTTTTTTGCCACTTCCTGCCATACGGGATCGGCTATGAAAGATTTCCAGGAGGCATCGCGCGCTTCTTTATTTGGAAATGCCAGGACATAGTATAAGGCATTCTCTTTATTATCTACCGGTAACCAGTAGCCGACATTTTCCATGCCGTGTTTTTCAAAAAGTTTGGTAGTATGATTTGTAAATCTCTGAACCAGTGCATCTAGTCTGCCGGGATTGCAGTAATAGATGCGGAGTTCATAGAATTTTGTATCGGGGGCTGTTTTTAGGGTGCCGGGAAAGAGCAAGGTCAGGTGCAGAAGGGCGATCAGAATATTCATATGTGTCGTTGAAAATTGAGAATAAATGTAACGATTTAATGGTTTTGATCAGGTTGTATTTTCATTGACAGCCACCGATTAATCATTTAGCCGCCATTGGCTTGTAAAAATAAGGACGACCAGAGATCATTTTTTCGACAACCAGGTGGAAAATGGATTTCAGATGATTTCTATTATTAAACCGGAAAAAAAATTCGTCAAGATAACCTGAAACAAAATGACCGGAACAATGATGATGAATTCCTCTTAGCCAGTTTTTCAAATTGAGGACGACGATGTCTGAAGCAGATTGGTTTCTTTTTTGTTTTTTTTTCTTCGAATGGAACTCTTTTTCATGAATTCGTAGTTTGCTACCGGTATCGTTTGAAGATCCGCTTGCATTTCCACGGTCAACCACCTGCGCAGATCCATGTACTATTTTACGACCATTGAATACTAATGAAATTACAGCCCTTTTTTCAGATCCGCGAAACCGGCTTTTTGATTCCACTTCTGCTCCACCTATTTGTATTTCAACTTTGTATAAATCCCCAGGCGGTATGAATTCTTCACCGCTTTTTATCGCTTCCTGAAGCTTTCGCTTGAAAAGCCATGCAGTAGTTTGCCGGATTCCGAAACTGCGTGATATCTCCAGTGTTGAAATGCCTTTTTTCCTGGACATCACCAGCAATGCAATACCGAAAGCCTTTAATAATGGAAATTTTATCTTATGAAATACCGTATTGGCAGTCACCGACTCATCATAATCGCATAAGCGGCACCGTTGATGGAATTTTGTTTCCCCTTTGTAACTAAGGTCATTGTTGCATTTCCTGCAACAATAACCATTCTGCCATTTGATTGAGTATAAATAAGTTCTGCAATCATCATCTGTTTTGAAAATCTGATTGAACTTTTGAAAAGTGGTACTCTTGAATTTCATAGAATTTTTTCTATGAAACTATGATTGCAGCAGGCAGCCTTCCAAGTGTGAAAAACGGAAATCCAGTGTATTTTTCTGACTCGCGGCCTAAATGGATATTCGGTCAGAGAAACTCAACAACCCGCTCCATTTTCATACTTCTCGAGCCTTTAACCAATACCATCGCATCCTTTACATCCTGTTCCTTCAGCCATTCACCAGCCTCTACCGCATCCTTGAAAAACCGGTATGGATGATGCACCATAGCGAAATCGCCTCCCACCAGCAACACATTCTTCCAGGAATACAATTTCAGCAGCTGAACAATCGCTTCGTGTTCTGCAATACTGGTTTCTCCAAGCTCCATCATTCCGCCAAGTATTATCCATTTGTTCTTATCTGGCTGTGCTGCAAAATTTTCAATGGCCACTTTCATGCTGCTCGGATTTGCATTGTATGCATCGAGAATTATTTCATTGCCATTTTTTTTGATCAGCTGCGACCGGCTATTGGAAGGATTATACCCGGAGATTGCTGCTATAATTGCTGCAGGTGAAACATTGAAAAATTTTCCTACAGCAACAGCTACCAACACATTTGGCAGGTTATAGTCGCCCACCAATCTTGTATCTATCTCATTAATCCCTGAATCATCAAATCCAACTTTCAGGAAGGGCTCTGCGCTTATGACGTGACCATTGGTGGTTGTGCTATGAGTACCATAAGTAATTACTGTCGGAATGCCACTGCTCATTGAACGCAGATAATCATAATCCCACATGACAAAGGCAGTTCCCTTGTTTGCACGAAGAAAATCATACAATTCACCTTTTCCCTTTCTTACACCTTCAATGCCACCAAAGCCTTCGAGATGCGCTTTACCGCAGTTGGTGATAATGCCATGCGTTGGCAAAGCTATCCTGCAATAGCTTTCAATTTCTTTCTGGTGATTGGCACCCATTTCGATGACGGCCATCTGTGCATCCTTTCCGATGGAAAGTATTGTAAGTGGTACACCGATATGATTATTCAGATTGCCGGCAGTGGTGTAGGTAACATAGCTTGTCTCCAGAACGGCATGTACCAGTTCCTTTGTCGTTGTCTTACCGTTGCTTCCGGTAATTGCAATGAAAGGAATATTGAATTGTTTACGATGATGCAATGCAAGTTCCTGAAGCGCAACAAGACTATCATTAACAAGAAATACACGATCGTCTTTTATACCAGGATCTTCATCAACGACTACGGCTTTTGCGCCAAGTTCAAGCGCTTTCAAAGCAAAACTGTTGCCGTTGAAACTGGGACCTTTCAAAGCAAAAAAAATCTCATCTTTTGCAATCTTCCTGGTATCGGTTTGTACTCCCGGGCTCCTTTTAAAAACCTCGTATAATGTTTCAATACTCATGTGTCAAATATATAGCGCAAAAAAAAAGCCTTTCCTGATTTGGAAAGGCTTTTTTATAAAATGAGTTCGATTATTTTTTTCTTGAATTCTGACGTTGTTTGCTGAAATGGTTACCATTTTTGAAACCATTACCTTCCTGGCTACCTACGCGATCCATCGCGCAACGGAAACCGAGAGTAGCACTTGACTGATCTTCTTCCATGAAACGGCGCGTACCAGGACCCAGCCAGTAAGGACGATCATCCCAGCTACCACCTTTATATACTCTTGATTTATCGCTGATCAACGTTGTTTTACCATAACCGTAAGCTACCATTGAAGATGAATCACCATCGAGATAGTTTACAACATTACCTCTCTGATAGTTACGACGGTTTTTACTTTCTTCGTCTGTTACAGGAACGTATTTCACACGACCAAGGCTGTCTCTTTCGAATTCGCCATTATCGTTTTTATACAGTTTCTCGTATTTGTTACCACGATATGGGTTCAGATCATCCACATCCATGTTTGACAACGGACGGAAAACGTCAGCAACCCACTCGTTTACATTACCAGACATATTATAAAGGCCAAAACCATTAGGGAAATAAGCTTCGATCGGACCAGGGATAGACGCGTTGTCATTCAGACCACCTGCGATACCCATGTTATCACCATTACCTCTTTTGAAGTTAGCGAGAAATTTACCCTGCCAGCTACCATGACGAGCATCACGAAGACCATTCACATTCTGTGACCATGAATACACCTGTTTGTTCATGATCAACTCCTCACCACGTTTGCCTTCTTTTTTCTTTGTTTTTGGATTCTGGTTGATATAACCCAGCGCTGCATATTCCCACTCAGCTTCAGTTGGGAGCCTGTAGTTAGGGAGCAGGTAACCATCTTCAAATTTTACGAAATTGCGGGGGCGTCCGTTAGCATCCAGCAAAGGATTCTTTTTAGGTTTGCCCGGCATTGGAGAATACAGACCCAGCAGGTAAGATTTTGTAGTGAAGTTTTCTTCACCCTGACCCTGGATTGTTTTCAACTGATTTTTATTGATATAACCTTTCTCTACCAGGATAAGCTCATTGACGCGGTTACTTCTCCAAAGACAAAAATCATTTGCCTGGCGCCAGTTTACGCCAACTACAGGGTAGTTGTTATAAGAAGGATGGCGGAAATAATATTCTACCAGCGGTTCGTTCGCAGCCAGCTCACTGCGCCAAACCAGTGTGTCGGGTTTTGCTCCATCGATCAGTTTTGCATACTGAGGATCGTCGAAAGCATTTTCTAACCAATACAGGTATTCACGGTAGTGAACGTTGGCAACCTCTGTACGGTCGATATAAAATGAAGAAACAGTAACCCTGCGGGGTACGTTGTTCCAGTCACCCATTACATCTTCTTCAGTTGCACCCATAGTATAGGTACCACCTTGCACAAACACAAGTCCCGGGCCGGTCTTCTGTTCCTTTTCTTTGGAAACATTATAACCACCCATGTTCTTGTCATTGTAATTCCACCCGGTGACGGAAGATTTTTCTTTTTTGTTTTTCCCGAAAAGCCCATTCTTACATGAAGAAAGTAAAGGAAGGGCTGCGAGTACGATTAAAAGGTTTTTCATGCTCAAATTTTGCATTTTGCTGGATTTAGCTATTTGAAAACGGTTAGTGTAACAAAATATTGTTTGAATCCGTGCATGTATATAACGATGCGAATGTAATAGATTTTGCCAATTTCCGGATTGATAACACATTCAATTATTGTTTATTAAATGCTAAATGTATCCACTGCTATTTCCCGGAAGCAAACGCTTTCAGATTCTTTCAAATACCAACGGATTTTGCTTCCGGTTAGTTTTTTCACTGTTTTAAGTATGCCCGGAACAGCTCTTGGCACGGTCCTTGGGTAGCCCTGCTGACGACTTTTTTGCCTGTGGGATAATGGAATGATTACCACAAATAAAAAACAATAAAGTCCGGAACAGGCCGTTCATTGTGGGTATCCGTTTAGTATTGATGTTTACAGAACGAAGCATGAATCGATAGGCGGGAAATATCGTTAATTTATAGTGAATTAGGTAAAAACAGTATTTTTGGCTCCCCAAACAGTTTGAATGGCATAAACTTCTACTCAATTTATTTACTAGAATAGCCAAATTTCTTTTCATGAAACAAACTTTCAGGAAACTAGCTGTAGGGGCGGTGTGTGTTGCATTTGCCATGGGGACAAAGGCTCAGACGGCCGACAGAATAAATGTCGTTACTTCGGCAGTGCCCTTCCTTCGAATTTCTCCGGATGCTCGTGCGGGTGGTATGGGTGATATGGGGGTAGCAACTTCAGCCGATGTTAATTCCCAGTTTTACAATCTTGCGAAATATCCGTTTACAAAAAATAAAGGGTCTGTAGCAGTCACTTATACACCCTGGTTAAAAGACCTTGGATTAAATGACGTGTATCTTGCTTCTCTCGCGGGTTTTTATAAACTCGATGATCTACAGGCGCTTTCGGCATCATTAAGATATTTCAGCCTCGGAAATATTCAGTTTACTGATAATCTGGGTAATGACCTGAACTCTTTCCGCCCACGGGAATTTTCATTCGACCTTGGTTATTCAAGAAAACTTTCTGACCCATTTAGTATAGGCGTGGCCGTAAGGTATATCAATTCAAACCTTGCTGGCGGACAGGCTGTTAATGGCGTTGCCTATAAAGCAGGAAGCACTGTTGCTGCAGATCTTGGTTTATTCTACACGACTGCGGACGAAAATGGTGCCGGCTGGAACTTTGGTCTTGCCTTAACCAATCTCGGTGGCAAAATTGGTTACACCAACGACGCTACTCAGAAAGACTTTATTCCGGCCAATCTTGGTCTGGGTACCGTTTACACTTCTGCATTTAATGAAGTTCACAAGATTTCCTTCGGTTTGGATATCCATAAATTAATGGTTCCAACTCCTCCGGCCCTGGGTGATTCGGCAGGTCTGGTAAATTACCGGAGTAAGGGTGTTGTTGGAAGCTGGTTCAGTTCTTTCGGCGATGCTCCCGGGGGTTTCAGTGAAGAGCTTCGTGAGTTCTATTTCTCAGTAGGTGCCGAATACTGGTACAACAACCAGTTCGCATTCCGTGCAGGATATTTTTACGAAGATGCTACAAAAGGTAATCGTCAATATTTCACCGTCGGTGCTGGTATCAAATACAACATCTTCGGTCTGAACTTCTCTTACCTGATTCCTTCAGGATCAGGCGTTAACAGAAACCCGCTGTCAAATACTTTACGTTTCAGTCTTGTATTTGATTTTGATGGTGGCGGTGCTGATAAAGAATAATTCTTATAAACATATTAGCAAATGAGCAAGGCCCCGAGTTCTTCCGGGGCCTTGCTCATTTAGGGTTTAAGGTCTTACGTTCTACGTTCAACGTTGAACTTTCCACATTGAACCTTCCCCGTTCCTTTGTATTTTCGCGCCTTAAATTCTTTCATGTCATTCAGAATAGGTTTTGGTATCGATTTTCATCAGTTGGTAGAGCACAGGGATCTGTGGCTGGGTGGCGTAAAAATTCCTCACGAGAGAGGCGCAAAAGGACATAGTGATGCAGATGTTCTTCTTCATGCCATTTGCGACGCAATGTTAGGCGCAGCCGCACTTGGCGATATTGGCGTCCACTTCCCTGATACGAGCAGTGAGTTCAAGGATATTGATAGTAAGATCCTTTTGAAAAGATCTGTCGACCTCATAACAAGTGCAGGATATAAGATCAACAATATCGATAGCACGCTTTGTCTTGAGCAACCGAAGATTAAGCCCTTCGTTCCGCTGATGCAGGAAGTGATAGCACACATTTGCGGGATAAGTCTTGGTGATGTTTCGATAAAAGCCACTACCACCGAAAAGATGGGTTTCGTTGGACGGGAAGAAGGTCTCGTAGCGTATGCAACTATTCTCCTCGTGAAAAATGTTTAATAAATTCAAACATAGATTCCGCACCGTTTCATGAAGCAAATCATTTCTGTACTTGTTCTCCTGATCACACTGAATTGTTTTTCGCAAAAACAGGCAAATGTGTGGTATTTCGGAAATAAAGCAGGAATTGATTTTAGTGCAGGCGCTCCGCAAGCACTCGATAACGGAGTGATGACCACTGATGAAGGTTGTGCAACCATCTCTGACTCCAATGGTAAACTCCTTTTCTATACTGATGGTCGTAAAGTTTTTAACAGGCTTCACAAGGAAATGCCAAACGGGTCTGATCTGGCAGGAAGTGTAAGTAGTACCCAGAGTGCCGTCATTATTAAAAGCCCAGCAAACGACAGTATCTATTATGTTTTTACTGTCGGCTCTGAAAGACAGGAAACCGGTTTATGTTATTCTGAAGTCAATCTTAATCGTGACGGAGGCAACGGTGCTGTCGTAACAAAAAATATCAGGTTGCTGTCAGGCGCATACGAAAAAATCGGTGCCGTAAGTCATTGTAATAATCGCGATAGCTGGGTGGTTGGCCGGCGTTTTGGTTCCAGCGAATATTATGCATTCCTCGTTACAAAAAATGGCGTTGAAACCACACCGGTGATGAGTAGTTCCGGAATCAGTATCGGTGGCGCTGGTGTAAACAGCATTGGTGTATTGCGTTTTTCCAGCAATGGGAAAAAAATCGCTGCAATGCACAGCTATGAAAATGACATTATCGAGCTGATGGATTTTGATGGCCTCACGGGTAAGATGTCAAATCCCATGCTGCTCAGAGCAAATCCTGCATCAGTACCGGCAAGAAATATCACCGGAGTTTATGGAGCAGAATTTTCCAGTGACAGTAAGCTGCTATACGTTTCCTGGTACAGCACCGTATTGCAGAAAGGATTGATTGCTCAGTTTGATGTTACTTCAGGCAGGCAGGCGACTATACAGGCTTCGTTACAACATGTGTTTGAATCAAAGGCTTTGCCGACAGGAATTCAGATGGGTCCTGATGGTAAAATTTACATCTCCTGTCTCTACGAAAATTATATTTCTGTTGTGAACAATCCCAATGTAAAGGGGATGGGATGCAATGTACAATACCAGGCACTCAAACTGGGTGAAACCGGGCAGCGATTCTGTCTCGCCGGACTTCCCTCATTTGTTCAAAGCTATTTTTCGCCATCTTCCCTGAGTTTTAATTTTTCCCGCACTGGTGATTGTAGTGAGAAAAATATTAAGTTTTTACTCAACAGGGTTATTGGCGCTGATTCAGTAAAATGGAATTTCGGTGATCCGAATTCAGGAGCCAGTAACACTTCCAATCTGTTTGAGCCAACGCATCAATTTCCAGGACCGGGTGTGTTCGACGTTTCTCTGGTCGTTTATAAAGATGATTGTACAAAAGCAAACGACACAGTTAAACAATCCATTTGGGTCACGGATTTTACAAAAGATTTACTTGGTCCCGACAGACTTATTTGTTCAGGCGAGGCGATCACCGTGTCGGTTCCTGTGTCCAATATTGGGTATACATGGAGCACAGGCAGTACAGCATCATCAATTAAGATTGATCAATCCGGGCTATACTGGCTGGAGGTAAATCAGCTGGGTTGCAGTGAAAGAGATTCAATTACTGTGGATTTCAAACCGACACCTTCGGTTAACCTGGGCCGTGATACTGCATTGTGCGCCGGAGAAACATTGTTGTTAAATGCTGCTACAGGAGGTGCAACTTATCAATGGAGTACCGGTCAGACCACACCTGATCTGCTGGTCAGGAATTCAGGTCAGTACAGTGTGAAAGTTACTGTGCAGGGTTGCGCTGCATCCGACACCATCAAAATCGAACCTGGCAGCTGCAAACTGTTCATTCCGAATGCATTTACGCCAAACGGTGATGGATTGAATGATGGGTTTGGAATGTTGAATACCGGATCAATCAATACATATTCTCTGATCATCTATGATCGATGGGGCAAGAGAATTTTTGCCACAACTAATAAGAATGAAAAATGGAACGGAATGACAGGAGGTCGGCAGGCGCAGCCGGGAACGTATGTTTGGATACTCACTTATACGAAAAACGGAGAGCCTGATACCAAAAATGCAAAAGGAACGGTGGAACTGATAAGATAGTGTTATATAACTGCCATGAATTAAACCAATGGCATAATTTTTTACCCAACAACCATAAGAAATGGCCGAAACCATAGTCAAAATCATTAACAGATCTGCCAATCCCTTACCCGCTTACGCAACAAGCGGTGCTTCAGGTATGGATCTGCGTGCGGACTTGCAAACACCAATAGCCCTGGAACCAATGCAGAGGATATTGGTTCCTACGGGAATTTTTATAGAAATTCCGGAAGGTTTCGAGGTGCAGGTCAGACCAAGAAGCGGGCTTGCGATCAAACAGGGCGTCACCTGTCTGAATACACCCGGCACTATTGATGCTGATTACAGGGGAGAAATCAGGGTCATACTGATTAACCTGTCTGCAGAGAAGCAGACGATTCAGCACGGTGACAGAATAGCGCAGATGGTTTTACAGAAAGTGGAAAAGATCAATTGGGAAGAAACGACAATGATCAGCGAAACAGAGAGGAATGAAGGTGGTTTTGGACATACGGGTAAAAATTAAAAGAACTGAAATTTTAAAAATGCGAATCATACTTGCCATTATTGCTATCAGCACTTTGTTTTTCACCAGCTGTCGTTCTACACGTAAGATCACGGAAGTTGTTGCTGTAAAAGATAGTACTAACATGCTGATCAAACCTGCTGCAGATGACTCCGTGAGACTGGTTGCAGAAGCTTTTGAAAATATCAGGAAAAATCACATCGATTTCAACAGCTTCTCGGCAAAAATGAAAGTGGATTATGACGATAGCAAGGGACGTAAATATGATTTTAACAGCTTCGTGCGTATTCAGAAAGACAGCCTTATGTGGGTTTCGATCATCGCTGCTCTTGGCATTGAAGCTTTCCGCGTGAAGATCACTCCCGACACGATAATGATTCTCGACAAATTAAATAAAACCATCGAGATTAAACCCATTGCATACCTGCAGGAAATAACACAACTACCTTTCGATTTTAATACATTACAAAATCTCATCATCGGAAATCCGGTTTATCTCGATGGCAGTGTTACTTCATTTAAAAAAAGTGACGAGATCACAACAATGTCTATTGCAGGCAATTTTTTCAAGCACCTGATGACATTCCGCAAAGGAGATTTTGCTCTGATGTATAGCAAGCTTGATGATGTCGACCTGTCTAAATCCAGGACAGCGAATCTCGCTTACGACGACTACCAGATGAATGGACTTGCCAGGTTTGCAAATCTGCGCCGTATCAGCATTGCCGAGAAAAATCATATCGATGTGGATCTGGAATTCAAACAGGTCGAGTTCAATAAATCGCTCACTTTCCCTTTCAGTATTCCGAAGAACTATAAAATGAAGTAATTTTAACAAATGCGGAAAAAATTTTAGCCTTGATTTTCCGTTTTTTGCAGAAATCCTTGTTCGTCGTCGTTTCAAAATTCATCTATGCGGAAACTCTTATTGCTGTTGATCGGTATTTTATTTGCTTTGACGCCGGCATTTGCACAGAGCCGCGATGAACTGGAGAGAAAGAAGAAAGAAATACAGCAGGAAATAGACGAACTGCAAAAGGTACAGCGCTCTCTCAGCAAGGATAAAAAAACCAGTCTCAGTCAGCTCACACTTGTTCAGAATAAACTCAAAAAACGCCAGTCAGTTATTGAAAATATCAACTCTCAGGTGCAGTTGATCGACAATGATATTTTCATGAATAACCGTGAGATCTACAGGTTAAAAAACCAGATCGATACGCTGAAAGAGCAATACGGTCGTACTATTGAATATGCATACAAGAACAGCAGTAATTACGACATGCTTAATTTTATTTTTTCATCGACCAGTTTTAATGATGCAATAAAACGAATTCAGTACCTGAAGAGCTATCGCAATTACCGCGATGAACAGGTGGCTAACATCAACAAAGCAAGAGCTTCATTGCAGGGAAAGGTGGCTACGCTTGCGGCAAACAAAAAGGAAAAAAGCAATGTGTTGGTGGAACAGAGCAAGCAGCTGAAAATGCTCGAAGATGAAAAGAAGGAAAAAAGTGTAGTCGTTACAAAACTTCAGCAGCGCGAAAAAGAGCTCGGTAAAGAACTCGCTGCCAAGAAAAGAGTTGAAAGAAATTTACAGAACGCAATTGCTGCTGCTGTTAAAAGAGAGATTGAAGCGGCAAGGAAAAAAGCAGAAGCAGAAAGAAAGAAAGCCGAAGAGGATGCAAAAAAACTGGCGGATGCGAATGCTCCCAAGGCATCAAAGCCTTCAACCGCAACACCGGCAAAGCCGGGTGCGAGGAAATCCAGCGTACTGGAAAATTCACCCGAAGTAACCAGGGTCTCACTCGGCTTTGAGAATAACCGTCGTGCTTTGCCATGGCCGGTCGACAAATCGATGATCGTTTCAGGCTTTGGCAGAAAAAAAATTGAGGGTACAACGCTCTACGAAGATAACATAGGCATCACACTGGAAACCACTCCAGGATCAAATGTGAAAGCCATTTATGATGGAATTGTATCTTCTGTATTTGATATCGCCGGCGAGCCGGCCATCATTATTAAACATGGTAAATACTTCACCACATATCAGAACCTGGCTTCAGTAACTGTCTCTAAAGGCCAGGAGGTAAAAACAGGCCAGGTCATAGGCAAAGCAGGAACAAATGAAGATGGCGATGGCCAGATACTTTTTGTTGTTACTATCGAAAGCAAATTTGTTGATCCTGAATTGTGGCTTAAACCGAGATAGGATTCCGGTCACTGAGACGTGCGGGCAAAGACTATCCGGAGCTGGTTTTAACGCCGATGTCAAAAAGAGCGTCGTTCGACCTGTTCAAAAACTACAGACTTTTTAAACATGCAGGTAAAAGGCGTGGCTTCTATCTGCATTTTTAAAAGACTTCTTTTATCTAAACAAGAACATTTATTGGAATTAAAGATCCGCCTGACATTATTCTCTCAGCAATTCGACAGGCTCATTTGAATTTCAGAACTATAAACTGCAAACCATCAACCGGCTGTTCCACCTATGAACTCGCAGTTGCCATCACAAACTTCTCATACAACTCCTCATACTGCGGAACAATATTATGAATATCAAATTTTAACGCCGATGCGCGTGCATTCTCTTTGAATTTCGCCAGCGTCTCATCATCTTTCAAAATCTGTTTGGAAAAGCGACTCATAGCTTCTACATCACCAACGGCTCCCATGAACCCATTATAACCAGGCTCGATAATTTCCGGTAAGCCACCTGCATCCGATGCAACAACAGGCGCTCCACCAGCCATCGCTTCCAATGCGCTTAATCCAAAACTTTCATATTCTGATGGAAGTAGAAACAAATCGGAGATGGCATACATTTCTTCCATATCCTGTTGTTTCCCGAGGAAACGAACATCATCACAAACACCGAGTTCACGACAAAGCTCTTCAGCCATCGGCCGTTCAGGGCCATCACCCACCAATAACATTTTTGAAGGAATCTCCTTCTGGATTTTATAGTATAGATAAATAACGTCGGCGATCCTTTTTATTTTTCTGAAGTTCGATGCGTGGAGAATAATTCTTTCTCCATGGGGGGCAATCACTTTACGAAATGCATCAATCGGTTTCTTGCTGAAGCGTTTGATGTCAACAAAATTGTAAATGACTTCAATATCCTTTTCAATATTGAAATTCGCATACGTCTGTTCGCGCAGGTTCTGCGATACAGCAGTAATCGCATCACTCTGGTTGATAGAAAATGCAACCACAGGTGCGTAGGTCTTATCCTTCCCAACGAGCGTGATATCCGTTCCGTGAAGCGTTGTGATTACTGGTATGCGTCGACCTTCCTGCTCGAGAATTTTCTTGGCCATATACGCCGCAGCCGCATGCGGAATCGCGTAATGTACATGCAGCAGGTCGAGATTATTGTTGCGAATAACATCCACCATTGTACTGGCTAATGCAGTTTCATAAGGCGGAAAATCAAAAAGCGGGTAGGTCGGAACCCGCACTTCATGATAATAAATATTTGGCGTAAATCCTGTAAGTCTTACTGGCTGCTGATAAGTGATAAAGTGGATATTATATCCCTTATCGGCTAACGCTTTTCCCAACTCTGTTGCCAACACACCACTGCCTCCAAAAGTTGGATAACAGACGATCCCTATATTCATTTGATTACTGGGTTTAAATAAATCAATAGGCAAAAATAATTCCTTGTTTCCAGTCTGATATCAAGCCCGGCCTGTCGTTAATGGACAGACCAATATGTAAATGTAATTCTTAACCCTTAACCGTTTGAGTTTCCCTACAGCTGTTGGGGTTAGTATCCTTTTTTTCAGATTTCATTAACATTTGGTATTTTTCTCCCTTAAATCGGCTGCTATGCGTAAGATGATCTGGATGTTTGTTTTAATTGTCCTTATTGTTGGAACGGGGCTATTCTATTGGAAATTTTATTTCGTTTTTGGAGAAGGTGCCAAGTCCGGCGAACTGAATTTCCTGGTGAAGAAAGGATATATTTTTAAAACTTATGAGGGCAAACTTATCCAGGCGGGCTTGCAGTCAAAAGGCGCCAATACTATTCAATCTTTTGATTTTGATTTTTCGGTTACAAAGGAAAGCATAGCCCAGCAGATGCTTACCAACCAGGGAAAAATATTCAACCTCCATTACAAGGAATACCTTGGTGCAGTTCCGTGGAGAGGATTCAGTAAGTATGTGGTTGACAGTATTATCTCGATGCATTAATCTCCAGAACAATTTAAGGAATGAATCAAAGTATCAAAGGCATAGTACTTAGCCTTGCGGGTTTAGTTTTATTTTTCGGAAGCCTGCAGGCGCAGACAGATACAGCTGCTGTCTTGAAAAAGATATCCGATGATGTTTTCACTAACGGTAAATCATACATTAATCTTCGGTTCTTGTGCAAACAGGTAGGGCAAAGACTTTCCGGATCACACGGTGCAGCAAAAGCAGTAGTCGAAACAGCTCGTATGTTGCGCGAAGCAGGTGCTGACACTGTATACCTCCAGGAATGTATGGTTCCGCATTGGGTACGCGGCGCAAAAGAAGTGGCTACACTTGAACTCGGAAAAGGTAAGACCTATAACCTGAAAGTCGCAGCTCTTGGTAATTCGGTAGGTACACCTGGCTCCGGAATAAAAGCACAGGTGATTGAGGTCAAAAGCTTTGATGAATTAAACAAACTCGGTGAAGCGGGAGTGAAAGGCAAGATTGTTTTTTATAACTACCCGATGAACCCGACCTACATCAATGCATTCAGAGCATATGGTGAAGCAGGCGTTTATCGCGGTCGCGGTCCATCGATGGCTGCAAAATACGGAGCGATCGGGGTGATAACCCGTACGCTGTCACCTAACCTGGACGATTACCCGCATACAGGAAGTACGGTGTACAATGATTCTTTTCCAAAACTTCCGGCCGTGGCAGTAAGTACCAATGATGCAGAGTATCTCAGTAAAGCGTTGGCTTCTGGTCCGAAGGAAGTATATATAAAAACAAATTGCAGATCGTTACCAGATACGGTTTCCTATAATGTTGTGGGCGAGATCCGCGGTTCAGAATTTCCAAATGAAGTGCTGACTGTCGGAGGTCATCTTGATAGTTGGGATCTGGCTGAAGGAGCGCACGATGATGGCGCCGGGTGTGTCCAGTCAATAGAAGTTATCAGAACTTTCAAATCTGCAGGTATCAGGCCTAAAAGAACCATCCGGGCTGTTATGTTTATGAATGAGGAGAATGGATTGCGTGGTGGAACAAAGTATGCTGAAATTGCTGTAGCAGAAAAGGAAAAGAAATTCATTTTTGCGTTGGAAAGTGATGCAGGCGGTTTCACACCTCGCGGTTTCGGCTACACGATGAATGCGCAGCAAGGTCAGAAATTTGCATCCTGGAAAAATCTTTTCTATCCTTACGGTGCAAGTGATTTTGTACCGGGCGGTGGTGGTGCCGATATTGGACCTCTATATCGTCAATTACAAACACCCCTCGCTGGCCTAAACCCGGATTCACAACGTTATATGGCTTTACATCACGCCACAAACGATGTGTTTGAAGAAGTGAGTGAACGCGAACTCAAACTGGGCGCTATTGTAATGACACAACTGATGTGGCTGGTAAGTGAGTATGGGCTTTAGGCTCGGATAATCAGGCAAGCAAAAGAAAAATTGCAGGATGTTTATGAAGTTCTTTGTTCATACCCTTCCACTGTTTTGCTGATAACGTCTTCACCCATTCATCTTTTGATGTCAGATCAACTGCAACACAAATTTTTGTATCTGGCCTGCAATTTTTTATCAGGCTTTCCAGCAACTGATTATTTCTATAAGGCGTTTCAATAAAAATTTGTGTACAGTTTTCTTTTGCGGAATCAGCTTCGATTTTTTGTATGGCCTTTGCTCTTTGCTGTGCATCTACGGGAAGGTATCCGCAAAACCGGAATTGCTGTCCATTCATGCCACTCGCCATCAGGGCAAGTAATATCGAGCTTGGCCCAACAAGCGGTTTTACTATTGCACCAGCTTCCTGAGCAATTTCCACCAGTGCCTGCCCGGGATCTGCAACTCCGGGACAGCCAGCTTCGCTGATTATTCCAATAGTCGTTCCTGCAGCAATATCCGCTTTGAATGCAGACACCAATTCATGATCCTGTTGACGGATATTGTACCAGCGATAATCATCAATCACCATTTCCTTCCAGATTTTTTTCAGATATCGACGGGCTGTTCTTTCTTCTTCTACATAAAATGCTGAACAGTTTTTGACAGCATCGGGAATATACGAAGGCAAGGAATTCAATCCATCTTCTGCAAGAGGCGCAGGAATCAGATATATCGTTGAAATTGCCATGGGGAATATTCAGGGATTAACCAAGATCTCGTTGTTCGTGCATACTGATGGTTGCAGCGACTACAGCATAAGCCGGGGCAAATATCCAGCCAACGATTATCACAAAATGTACAAGATAAAATACCAGTCCATTGCCAATAGCGAGCCCTTTATGGCGGCCAACATAGGCAATGCTTTTGGAACTGTTCATATGGCGCCTTTCCGCGCTGTAGTCGAGCATGGAGAAGCCATAATAGTAACATTCAACAAAAAGGGCAAGTATCGGTGTTGCCCAACCGATAACCGGAATAAAACAAAGCAGTAAGATAGAAACAGTGTACACCGTCTGCCATAACATATTCCTCAGCGCCAGTCTTATTCCTCTTAATGCGTCTTTGATGATTTGCCTGGCAGTGATTTTTATTTCTCTTCCTTCGATGATGGATGATGTCTTTTCACTCAGGTAAGCAAATACCGGCGAGCCGAGAATCAACCACATATATTTGAACAGGGAAAAATAAAAGAACATCAGGATGACAACGAGAATAATTCCACCGATAGTGAAAAAGAAACCCAGCCAGTTGTTTTCAGGCTTCTGGAGCCAGTTCCTGATCCCGCTGATCTCCGTAATATATCCGATAAAACTGGTGACCGACTGCCCGAAGAAGTAGATGCCAACAGCAAAAAGGATAGCATAGATGACTCCCGGAACAATGATCCATTTCCATAACTTGTGAGCAGAAATGAATTGATGCGCTTTGAAATAGGACTGAATGGCTGTTACGATTTCTTTAAGCAAGCCCCAGGTTTTTAAATATTAGGGTATTAGATAAAAACTAGCTATTTTTCTTTTCAAACTTAAGGCTTTTTACAGCAGAAAACGATACTCATTGAAAAAACTGGATGCGGGATTTTATCAACGGGCTGATCTTTTACAGATTTCGAAAGACCTGTTAGGTAAATTGATAGTCACCAACTGGGATGGTGAGAAAACGATCGCGAGAATTGTTGAAACGGAAGCGTATGAGGGTATTGGTGATAAAGCGGCCCACTCCTATGGTGATCGGAGGACGTCTCGTACCGAAGTCATGTACAATGCCGGAGGCCTGGCCTATGTCTATCTCTGTTATGGCATTCACCATCTGTTTAATGTTGTGACTAACTCAGCAGGAATTCCCCATGTGGTTTTAATTCGCGCAGTGGAACCGGTGGAAGGCCTCACGTATATGGCAAAACGAATCGGAAGAAATGACCATGTACATCGACTGGGTGCCGGACCTGGGAAGCTCACCAAAGCCTTGGGTATTTCGGTTCAGCATACCGGCATTTCTTTGACAGGAAATAAAATATACCTCGCAGATGACGGATACAAATTGATGCAGAATGAAATAGTTGCATCTCCGCGCATAGGTGTCGATTATGCTGGAGATCACGCATTATGGCCCTATCGATTTATGATAAAAGATCATCTCAGCATCAGCGTTAAAACAAAAAGTATTTCAAACCTGGAAATTTCATGAATCTGAACTTTATTTCCGGAAGATTTTACAAATTCTTTTCCTTCTGGCTGGGGCCTGCATTGTTTTTTATTTTCCTGTTGTTTAATCCTTTGGATCTTGAGCCAAAAGCCGTAAAAGTAATTGCTATTGCTGCATTGATGATTACCTGGTGGATAGGGGAAGCATTGCCGATGCCGGCAGTTGCACTGATACCGTTGGTGCTGTTCCCGTTAATGAATATCAATACCATCAGCAAAACAGCCGCACCATATGCCAATGAAGTGATATTTCTTTTCATGGGTGGATTCATGATCGGACTCGCTATTGAGAAATGGAATCTGCATAAAAGAATCGCACTAAGTATTGTAAAACTCACGGGGACCAGTGGGGACAGAATCATTCTTGGATTTATTCTTTCTACAGGGTTTATCAGTATGTGGCTGAGTAATACTGCCACTACCATGATGATGTTTCCCATCGCAGCCTCGGTAATATCTGTCGTACAAACCAACACTTCCGACAAACAGAAAGCAGCATATTTTTCCCTTTCCATCATGTTATCTATTGCCTACGCATCGAATTTCGGCGGCATCGCTACCATCATAGGTACCCCTCCGAATGTGGCATATGCATCTTTCATCAACAAACATTACAATTACGATATTTCATTTGCACAATGGATGATCATCTGTACACCAATTGCAGTTCTTTTGTTGTTATCGCTTTATATCGTGATGGTGAAATGGCTCTACCCCAACCGTATTGCAGCGAGTGAAGAAATGAAGAATATGATTCATTCAAATCTAAAAGAGTTGGGACCAATGACGGTTCCTGAAAAAAGAGTGCTCACTGTTTTCCTGATCACTGCCGGACTCTGGATAACAAAAGACCTGATTAATGAGTTGAAATTTTTCAGATTGGATGACAATATGATCGCTGTTTTTGGTGCACTGATGATGTTTATTCTGCCTGCAGGTGATAAGGAGAAAAAAGAGGAAAAGCTGCTCGACTGGTCAGACACAAAAAAAATGGCCTGGGGAATACTATTGCTTTTTGGAGGTGGTATCACATTGGCTAATGCATTACAGGATGCAGGTTTGATTGAGTTGCTTGGAAAAGCGATCGCCGATTATTCCGGAACGAATCTTTTGCTTATAGTAATAGTTATTACTGTTGTATCCATATTTATGAGTGAAGTCATGAGCAATATTGCGCAGGTAATTGTGATCGCTCCGGTGGTAACAGGGATTGCAGAAGCGTTACACATAAATCCATTTATGTTGGGACTTCCGATGACCCTTGCAGCAAGTGCAGCATCAATGATGCCCATGGGAACACCGCCAAATGCGATTGTATTTGCCAGCGGATATATTCAACTGAAGCAAATGATTCGTGTAGGATTTGTGATGAATATGGTGAGTATAATATTGATTGTGCTGTTCTGCTATTTTGTTTTACCGCATATTATAACGCTGGGCAAGTAGTGGGGCGTTCATCGTTTTTGGTTGTTCGTCCTTCGAAGTTTATGGTTGTTATTGAGCAGATAGTGTGATTAAATTATGTTTCCAGACCAGGAATTCAAATGCCCGTTAGTTAAGGCATTAAGAAAAGCGAGATAGAATACGTAAAACAGACAACGTTAGAAAAGCGCTGCTTCCCCTGCTGTTGATGCTTGCACAAGAAATGTATCCGGGAGCACAAACTTCATTTAGGAACGAGAAACGAACAACGAACAACGAACAACTAAAATTTCGGGCATCTCGTTTTCCTGTCCGTCCTGTCCGGCGGTACCCGCACATAGATTAAAGAAACTTCCATTCCGCCACGACTATTGGAAGCTGTTTTCAGTGAAGATGTATTAAAGTCGTATGATACCCCAAGACGAAGTCCGCTGAACTCCAGTCCGAAATAAGGAATGATTGCGTCGTTGAACCTGTACCACAGACCTCCATACAGTTCTACAGGACTATCCTCGTCGTTTTTTACATTCTGCGAAACTGCTCCACCTAATACAGTTTCAGTTGCCCCGGCCTGGCGTTGATGGATGAAACTTCCGTGTACTGTTGTCCATTTTGCAACCGGAATGAATCCGCCACCATGAATCGTTAGTCTTGGATTGAGAACAAAATTTCCGCCCTGGAACGATTCTTTGGGGCGATTAATATGATAAACAGAAGCACCGATGTAAAAGCTGTTATAACTGTTAGTCGTACCCGAATACATGATACCTGTATTCAGATCAAAATAATTGATACCCACCTGGCTGTTATTGAATACTTCTGAGGTAACACCGGTGAATCCGAGCGAAGTCAACTCATCTTCAAAATCAGCACGTGTAATATCAAGCCTTTTACTCGCATAGGTTCCCTGGAAACCAACAGTGATCTGGTGATAACCATTTTCATCGAGACCTTTATGATATGCAGTTGAAAGAGAAACAAAATTGTTGTTGAGAATCTTATTACCGCTCTGATCATTCAATCCCATGACACCAACACCCCAGGTATCATTTTCCGGAATACGGTTAACAAGAATGGGCATATCAAATGACACAGTAGCTGTTGTGAAGGCATTATTTATTGTTGGCCATTGATTGCGATAGTTACCGGCAAGCCTGAAATTACCATCGATCCTTCCCGTTAGTGCAGGATTCAAGGTAAGTGGCGAAGCAAAAAACTGAGAGAAATGCGGATCCTGGGCCCGAAGAGTTGAAACGAGCAGCACCATTACCACACATATTAGGATTGATTTCATCTGGTGTTGATTAGCAAACAAAGTACAAAAATTAATCTCAGGATTGTAATTTTTCACCGTACGCAAGATCACCTGCATCGCCCAGACCGGGAACTATATAGCCTTTTGCTGTAATCTCATCATCGATATCACCGCACCAGATCGTCACATGCGGCTCCTCTCTTTTGACATATTCGATCCCGACGGAACAGGCAATGGCCGAAACCACATGAATTTCTTTGGCTATGCCTTCATCTTTGAGGAAATGGATGGTTTTAACAAGTGAAGCACCGGTAGCCAGCATGGGATCACAAACGATCAGGATCCTGTTTTCCAGCGTCGGACAGGAAATATATTCAAGACTGATATCAAAACTACCGTCGCGGTGGTGTTTCCGGTAAGCCGAAATAAAAGCATTATCGGCCTTATCAAAATAATGCAACATACCCTGGTGTAACGGCAAACCTGCTCTCAGGATTGTTGCCAGTACCGGTTGTTCTTTTAAAACTTTACAAACTGAAGTACCCAGCGGGGTCAGAATTTCTTTATCCTCCCAGGGCAGATTTCTGCTGATTTCATAAGCCATCACTTCACCTATCCGTTCCAGGTTACGCCTGAAACGCATCCTGTCAGACTGAACGTTTACGTCTCTTAATTCACTGATCCAATTGGTTAACAGGGAATGTTTCTCGCTGAGATTGATGACCATACAAAAGTTCTAATTTCGGCCGGTAAACCCGCAAAACAAATCTAATTCGTTTGCAGGGTATATCCTATGGATTTATAAAAAACTTAGGATTAGAACACTGGCTGAATCAGTAAATATTAAATCAGGACTATATGTTGTATCGGGTGATTGGTATGATGAGCGGAAGTTCACTGGACGGAATGGACCTTGTTTTCGCCGAATTGCAGGAAACCGGCGGTAAATGGACTTATGAAATTAAAAAAAGTTCCTGCTACCCTTATTCTCCGGAATGGAAAGAACGACTTTCCAACGCTATTCATCTTGATGCCATGAATTACGTGCTGTTGCATGCAGATTATGGCCATTACATCGGAAAACAGATTAATGCGTTCATTAGCGAACATCAAATTGATTACCAGGTAGGCTTGATCGCTTCACATGGACACACGACATTTCATCAGCCGCCGCGTATGACCGGTCAATTGGGTGAAGGAGCTGCGATTGCAGCCGAAACCGGGCTACCCGTGGTCTGCGATCTTCGTGCGTTGGATCTGGCATTTGGAGGTCAGGGAGCACCGATTGTTCCATTAGGTGAAAAAATGCTACTGGGTCAATATGCATTCTTTCTGAACCTCGGGGGAATAGCAAATATTTCCTGTCGGACTTCTGAAAGCTATATTGCATTTGACATTTGCCCGGCGAATCGAGTACTCAATTTACTTATTGCTGAAACCGGCCAGGAATATGATGCAGAAGGCAGGATGGCTTCTGCAGGAAATGTAAGCCAGGAACTTCTTGAAAAACTGAATGATTACGCCTATTACCGGAAAGCCTACCCGAAATCATTGGCAAATACATTCGGTACCGATGAAATCTTTCCCCTGATCAAGTCTTTTGATTTGAATTTAAACGATGCGTTGCGTACATATGTTGAACACATTGCTATTCAGATTAAAAATTCAGTTAAACAAATCGCCTATGAAATACCGGAAAATCAACATATAGAAATGCTTGTTACCGGCGGTGGAGTGTTTAATAACTTTTTGCTTGAACGAATTGCAGAAACCCTCGCACCAATCGGTATTAATGTGAAAGTTGCGGAACCTGAACTGGCGATGTACAAAGAAGCACTGATAATGGCTTTTCTGGGAGTACTCCGTTGGCGTGAAGAAGTTACGGTATTACCTTCTGTAACCGGGGCTCGTAAGGCGAGTATTGGTGGCGCTCTCTGGATGGGGTATAATGAAGATTGATTTTAGATAAAAAATATCTCGAAATTCGCATAACCCGTATCTTATTAATATTTTGACGGGATGCTGTTCAGGCGTTAGTCAACGTTTAAAAAATCCTGCTGCCATGGTCAATAAAATGACAAAATCAATACCAGGTTCCGAAGAAGAGAGAGCTCGGTTTAAGGAAATACAATCGGAATTGAAACATCAGTTTGAAGTTGCATTTCCTGATTACGGCGCTCCTAAAACGGTGGTGATTATTCCCAGTCTTACACTTGACCAGGAAATCCTCGCGAAAGTGAAGGGACATTTCTATTACGAAGAAAGGATGCTGTGTCACCTGATGTTGCTGCGGATGCCACGTACACACGTTGTGTTTGTAACGAGCGTACCGATTGATCCCGTCATTGTCGATTATTATCTTCACCTGTTACCAGGAATTACCGGTCTGCATGCAAGGGCAAGACTCACTCTTTTGAGTTGTTATGATTCTTCTGCAAAATCGCTTACGGAAAAAATATTGGAAAGGCCTCTTCTTATCAACAGAATAAAAGAATCGATTCCAGTAGGACATGCTGCGCATATTTCTTCTTTTATTGTTACAGGTCACGAACGTACGCTTGCTGTGCAATTGGGAATTCCCGTTTTCGGGTGTGATCCTGATTTGTATTACTGGGGCACAAAAAGTAAAGCCCGCGAATTGTTCAGGATGTGTGGGTTAAATATGCCTGATGGTTTTGAAAATTTATATAGCACTGAGGAAGTAATCGATTCACTTGTCAAACTAAAAGAACGAAATCCAGCATTGCGAAAAGCTGTTATAAAGATGAACGATGGATTCAGTGGAGAAGGCAATGCAATTTTCAGTTTTAAGGATGCACCGGAAACAGGATTGCGGGATTGGGTGGAGGCGCACCTCGCGGAAAACTCAGCCGTTGTTGCTGCAGGTATGTATTTCAATCAATTCATGGAGAAATTTGTGCAGATGGGTGGAATTGTGGAGGCATTTGTTGATGGAGATATCAAAACATCACCTTCTGTTCAATGCAGAATAAATCCTGTAGGGGTGCCGGATGTTTCCAGTACGCACGATCAATTGCTTGGTGGAGAATCAGGTCAGGTTTTTCTGGGTGCTTCATTTCCTGCGAATGATGAATACAATCTCGAGATCGGCGCTATCGGAAAAAGGGTCGCCGATTTTCTCCACGATAAAGGCGTATTAGGCCGCTTCTCTGTTGATTTCCTTTCTGTGAAAGAAAATGACAAATGGACGCACTACGCAATTGAAATCAATCTGCGCAAAGGTGGTACAACACATCCTTACCTGATGCTTCAGTTCCTGACCGATGGCAATTATAATCCTGACACGGGAGCTTACCTCACTGCAGGTGGACAGACAAGATATTATTTTGCGACGGACAACCTCTATGGCGAAAGCAATCATGGGCTAGCGCCTATGGATCTGGTTGATCTGGCCATCTGCAACGGACTTCACTACAATGCTTCGTCACAGGAGGGTGTTACATTTCACTTAATTGGCGCGCTTTCCCAATTCGGAAAACTTGGCGTAGTCTGTATCGGCAAGGATCGTGAAACCTGTGAGAAATTATATCAAAGAGTGGTGAAGGTGCTTGCGGAAGTGGGAACATAGGCAGCATATCGGCACAGTGAGCAAGCCAGGATTCTTTTGCAAATCCGAATTGTCGACATCCTTTATTCAAAAACTTTTATTCTCGCAATTGCAGAGACAAGGCATGCTTGTCTTTGCAATTGCGAACCCGGATAAACAACGTCTATAAGTTACTTCACGGTTTTTAACGAAGTCTGATAATTCTCCTCTCCTCTTGATTCCTCTCCGGTAATAAAAAAAGACTACCCGTTACAGATAGTCTTTTTAAACAAAATTATTAATTAAACATCTTTCAATTCGGCCTTTCCTAGTATCCCCATTTCTTCATAATCGCCAGATCTTCCCTGATGCTGTCGAGGGGCTGTTTGCCCTGGTAAGCTTCCTGCTCGATGATGAAATGTTTTGTACCCCATTTTCTTCCGAGATCGATTACCTCTTTTACCGGCACAATACCAGTACCTAATATGGTTGATTCATATTTCTCATTACCACCAGCTGCCAGCACTTCATCTTTTACGTGCATGGAAACAAATCTTCCCGGATATTTCTGCATGATATCAAGCGCCTTTGCTCCGCCATTAATCATGTTACCAATATCCAGCTGCTGAATAACCAGTTTTGGATCTGTTTCTTTCAGTATCATATCAAATAAGTTAGTGTCTCCCATTTTTTGAGTGAACTCGAAATCGTGGTTGTGATAACCGAATCTCATTCCTGATTTCTGACAGAGCTCACCACTTTTATTGAACACAACCATGAATCTCTTTACATCATCAACCGTTTTGCGGTTATCAGGCGGAAGAGAAGGACTGATTACAAAAGTCTGACCCAGGATGGCCGCATCTTCTACAGTATACTTCCATAGATCAGTGAATTCATTTTTTGATGCATCCCAATGACGGTTACCCAGAACCGTATGTCCGCTCGGCATTTTCAGACCAAGATCATCCAGGATTTTCCTGAATTCTTTTGCAGGATATCCGTAAAACTTACGGTCATTATAACTCGCATGTTCTACATGTTTATATCCCATCGCAGCCACCTGTTTAAGTGTACCTAATGGATCAGCTTTCATCTGATCTCTAACGGAATATAACTGTACGCCTGTTAATTCTCCTTCCGGAGGAAGACCAGCAAATATCTTATTGGAAATAATTGCTGCACCAGCAGTGAATGCTGTACTTTTTAAGAAAATTCTCCTGTTCATTGACATATGGCAGAGATTATTTATGGTTTAACTCTTTTGAAGCGATCAAGTTAGTGAAAAATCACAACCCTTTGTCCGGCCTTTATTATTTAAATTGATCATAACAAATCATTTATAGCTATTTTTCTCCCCGATAAAGTATTTTTTCCTGTTCCTCGTCTTTAATAAGGAATGGACAAGGAACTAATTCCGGAATGGTCAGCGAACGGGCAATTTATGAAGCCTTTTAGTGAATATAGCCAGCGGCTGTACAATTTTATCCGAGGCAGGGTAGATACTGACGAAGATGCGGAAGATATTTTGCAGGATGTCTGGTATCAGTATATTACTACCGCCGCATCGAAAACGATCAATACCATCAGCGCATGGCTTTTTACAGTCGCACGGAACAAAATAACAGATAGCTATCGCCGCAAAAAACCAGATCTGATTGATGATATATTCCCGCAGGATGAAGAATCAGAAACGCCATTCAGAGACATTCTGTTTTCAAATAGTGATGATGCCGAAACGCAATTATTGAAATCTTTATTCTGGGATGAATTGTGGAACGCGCTCGATGAACTTCCGGAAAATCAACGAAAAGCTTTTGTGGAAAACGAAATTGAAGGATTCACCCTACAGGAAATTGCTGATGCTTCCCATGAGAACATCAAAACAATTATCAGCCGCAAAAGATATGCAGTGCAACACCTGCGTGAGCGGCTGCAGTACCTGTATGATGATCTGTTAAACTATTAAATTTATGAGTATGGAAAATGAACGGCGAGAACCCAGTAGGTTTAAAATGAAGGCTCCATTTTTAATTATGAAAATAGCGTTCCTGTTTATCGGTGCACTTGTGGTGATGCTCTTATGGAACGCATTAATGCCGGATATTTTCAGTCTCAAAGAACTGAGTTATTGGCAATCTGTCGGATTACTTTTACTGGCCCGCATATTAACCGGGAATTTTTATAAGCCAGGAGGCCCACGCATGGCGCATCGTGGTTTCGGCCCTCCGCGGCATCTTTTTGAAAAATGGAAAACCATGACTCCGGAAGAGCGTGATCGCTTCAAAGAAGAATGGAGAAAACGTTGCGCCGGTGGAAAGAGATTTAGAAAAAGCGATGAAACTTCGGATTTAAAGTAAAATCACCGGGTATCCCGTCTGTATAATTGTTAGCCTGCGATGATCAAATATTCCGCAAGGCATTTTTAAAACAATTTAAATCAGAAACTATGTTTGGAGGATCTAAACATGCGGCTTATGGCCGTTCGTATCATCATGCCCGCAACTTCGGCGGATGGGGCAGAAGGCCCAAGTACAATGTTCCGGTAAACATTGCAGACAAGGATACTTTTTATGAAGTATCAGTTTATGCAACGGGGTTTGAGAAAGAAAATATCAAACTCAAAATCTCAGGTAATGAACTTTACATCAACGGTACAAGACATGTTGATGAAACAGAAATTCCCACTTTTGTGAAACAGGAATTTCCGGTTCGTGTTTTTGAGAGAGTTATCAGTCTCGGAGATGGCATCGACATCGAAGCGATCACAGCAAGACAGGAGAATAATATCCTGTACATCAGCTTACCAAAGAATGCAGCAGCCCGAAATGACGGCCGCGAAATCCAGGTAAACTGAAATCAGCTTAGTAAATACCGTTGTATTTATTATCTGATCTTTTGATATCAATTTTACGCAGGGGGATTTGAGATCCCCCTGTTTTTTCTAGCCAGTTGAATATTGAATCGCGCATCGAATGAGCGATTTGCTGGTACTCCGGACTGCGTATCAGGTTATTCATTTCATAAGGATCTGCCCGGAGATCGTATAGCTCATTTATATCCCATACGCCGTGATTATAGATATATTTATACCGATCAGTTCTCGCAGCAAACAGGGTGGGAGTCTGAGGAAATGCATACTCCCAGTAATATTCATAATAGGCAACATTTGTACTTTTACTTTTTACTCCTTTGAATGAAGGAAGAAATGATCTGCCCTGCATCTGCGGGGGAGCTGCAATTCCAGCCATTTCCAGTATCGTTGGTGCTATATCTATATTCCGGACAAGGTCATTTACCTCGCCCTTTATTTTTGTTAACGGTGGGGCATACACGAGAAGTGGAACACGCATAGATTCTTCATAGGCATGGCGCTTATCAATAAGGCCGTGCTCACCAAAACTGAACCCATTATCACCCATGTAAAATACGATTGTATTGTCCAGTAGCCCTGCAGATTCAAGATAATCCAGCACTTTTCCGACGCTGTCATCGACAGCAAGCAATGTCTCTAGATATCGTCTGTAGAAATCGATAAAGGATAATTCACCGTGATACAGGTAGTCAACACCATGCCAGCTATACCGTTGGTTCCATACCCAGGATGGGATATCCGGTTTGTTTATCTTCCAACCTTTCGTTTCAATTTCTTTGTTAGCGATCGTCTTTAAATCACCAAAATTATCTACATCACCTGCTGTCAGAAACATCGAGGGCGGTGGTTGAAATTGAAGATTTTTGTATTTGTCCCGGTGACGTGTGGCAGGTTGAAACATCGCATGTACTCCTTTATGCGATAAATAAAGAAAGAACGGTTGAGCTGACTTTCTTTGCTTCAGCCAGTCAATTGATAGGTTCGTTAGCAGGTCCGTCGTGTATGTACTATCGGTATAGGGTACCTGTTTCCCGTTGATATTCATTACCGGATTATAGTATTCTCCCTGGCCTTTGAAACTGGCCCAGTAATTAAAGCCTTTCCGGGGCTTGTCCGTTTCTTCTCCCATATGCCACTTGCCCAAAAACGCAGTCTGGTATCCTGCCTTTTGAAGATACTCGGGAAAGAATCTTAAGTTTTCCGGAACCGGCGCCTGGTTATCAACTACCCGGTGCCGGTGTGCATATTGTCCGCTTAATATGCTCGCACGGCTTGGCGAACACAGGGCCGTCGTCACTACTGCGTTTTTGAAATAAATCCCTTCTTTCGCCATCCTGTCCATGTTTTGAGTTTCAAGCCCTGGAAATGCACCAGTAAATCCCATGGCATCATACCGATGGTCATCCGCAAGGATAAAAACAATATTGGGCCTTTTTTTTTCAGCCCTGGCAGAGGTTTGCGAACCAGCAGAAAGGGATGATAGAATCAGGATAAAGGCAAAACTTATATTTAATGCTAATCCGGAAAAGGCCATTTGTCAATTTTTAACTTTGATCAGTTACTAAAAATAGTAAACTTAGTAAAGGAGGTTTTATTTATTCAAATCCCTTCTATACAAACTCAAATCCAATGAGTAAATACATTATTCGTTCTGGCATTCTGATCAGCTCCATGATAGCTTCGATCTTTACCTTAAATGCGCAGGAAAGTAAGAAGGATTCCGTTTACACCTATAAAGAGGCATCGTCACACGGGACTGGCAAATTCTATATGGATAGGGAAATTGCGAGGATTATTAGTTCCACGGGTTCAGGCTGGCTGGATAGAAGTACAAGACAGGAAGAGGAAAACAGTAATCTCGCAGTGGAAAAAATGCAGCTTAAACCTACTGATGTGGTTGCTGACATTGGCGCGGGAACTGGTTACTACAGTTTTAAGATTGCTAAGTATGTTCCGCAAGGGAAAGTGTATGCTGTGGAAATCCAGGATCCATTTCTAAAAATGTTGAATGACAGGATCCGCGATTCTTCCTCTAAAAATATGGAAGTAATCAAAGGTGGAGAGCAAACACCTAACCTTCCGGAAAATAGTGTTGACTGCGCCCTGATGGTTGACGTCTATCATGAATTGATGTATCCAAAAGAAATGTTGCAGGCCATTGCTAAAAGTCTGAAAAAAGGTGGACGATTAATCCTGATGGAGTATCGGGCTGAAGATGCAGAAATTGGAATATTGAAATTGCATAAGACGAGCGAAAAGCAGATTAAAAAGGAACTTGAGGCAAACGGTTTCAGGATGGTCAGCAATGGTAAATTTCTGCCCATTCAGCATTTTTTCATATTTACAAAAACAGCAGATTAGGGTTAATTCTTCTCCTGATATTCGGAAAGGAAAATTCTGCTTTCAACACTATCTTCAATGCTGAAATCAATCAGAAAGCCATCCTGCCGGATAAAAAAATAAGTGTCATTACAGCTTCGGCCATTGTCATTGCAAATATGATTGGCACGGGTGTATTCACAAGTCTCGGTTTTCAGCTTTCATCAGTACAGAATTCATTCAGCATTTTATTACTGTGGATTCTAGGTGGGGTTCTGGCGCTATGCGGAGCGTTGGTATATGCGGAACTAGGTACAAAATTCAAAGAGTCGGGTGGCGACTATATTTATCTATCAAGAATTTTTCATCCGCTGGCAGGCTTTCTATCCGCATGGGCAGGATTGACAGCAGGATTTTCTGCACCTGTCGCACTTGCGGCGATAGCTTTCACAAAATATATGTCTCCACTGGGTTTAGAGCACAGCAAACTCTGGGCGGTAGCTTTAATTCTGGGAATCGGAATCATGCATAGTTTTACCATTCGCCATAGCAGCCGGTTTCAGAATGCAACAACAATAATAAAAATTCTTTTTATTGTTTTTTTAATAATTGCCGGTTGCATTTTTTCATCGGGTGGAGATAACTCTTTGCGCTGGGATGGAGCATGGCAATCGGAGATCACAACAACCGGATTTGCGGTCTCAATGGTCTTTGTTTTTTTTGCATATACCGGCTGGAATGCAGCATCATATGTCACCGGTGAAATCAGGAATCCTTTCGTGAATCTTCCAAAAGCATTGATCATAAGCACTGTTTTTGTTGCCGTCGTTTATGTAT
Organism: Pollutibacter soli; assembly: GCA_029269725.1. Taxonomy (GTDB): domain Bacteria; phylum Bacteroidota; class Bacteroidia; order Chitinophagales; family Chitinophagaceae; genus Pollutibacter; species Pollutibacter soli. The sequence goes on from JARJHS010000004.1 coordinate 391,392, forward strand.
TATTTCAGTATGTGCTGATGAAGCATGCCTCTGTCGCACAAATGAAAGGGAAAGAAGAAGTGAGTTTTATTGCATTTCAGAATCTGTTTGGCTCCGGCGGGGGAAAATGGGTGAGTATATTTATTGCCATTCAGTTGATCGCAACGATCAGTTCGTACCTATGGGTTGGCCCGAGAGTAACCTGGGCAATGGCGAATGATAATCCGGTTTGGAAAATCCTCGCGAGAAAAAATAACCAGGGTATTCCTGTACCTGCGTTGTGGTTGCACGTATTGATTAGCATTGTATTAACAGTAACAGGATCTTTCGAAAATATATTATTGTACTGCGGATTTGTTTTGCAGTTGATGGCATCGCTCACGGTTGCTTCTGCTTTGAAGGATAAGATAAAAGTTGATGGAAGTTTCCGTGCACCATTACGCCCATGGCCACACGTAATATTCCTTTTGTTTAATTGCTGGGTATTGCTGTTTACGTTGAAGGACAAACCCGTGGAAAGTTTGATTGGCCTGGCTATACTTGCACTGGGTGTACTTTTGTTTTATATCGGCAAAAGAAAAGCGTCCGTCGGTGCGGTAGTAAATCAACAATAATTTGAACTTTATAGTTATGATTGATGAACAGTTAATCATTGCAAATACTTTGGAATGGGTGAAGGTCGTTGTCATCGGTTGCAATTTTTGTCCTTTCGCATCAAAACCTGTCAATGAGGGAAAGGTTCGTTTTACAGTGAATTCCAACAAGAGCAGGGAAGCAGTTCTCGAACAGGTAATTCGGGAATGTTATCGTTTAGATGAAAGCGATGATATCGAAACCAGCTTACTGATCATCCCGGAGGGATATGAGGACTTTGAAGATTTTTTGGAACTGTTGGATATGTCGGAGGAGTTGCTCGAGGACCAGGATTATGAAGGGATCTATCAACTGGCCAGTTTTCATCCACAATACTTATTCGCCGGCTCTGATGAAAATGATCCCGCGAATTACACTAACCGGTCACCTTATCCGATGTTGCATTTTTTAAGGGAATCCAGTGTTGAGAAGGTCTTGGAATTTTATAAGAATCCCGAAAAGATACCGGAAAACAACATTCGTTTTGCGCGGGAGAAAGGATTGCTGTTTATGCAACAGCTTTTAAAACCTGGCAGGTCTTAAGACCTGCCAGGTTGGAAATCGCAGCAACACTTCTAAAAGCAGCGACAATTCACTCCTGATAAAAAAAGGTATTGATTGTCAATGTCATTTTTTTTCAAACACCCCAACCTTGGGGGTCCTAGACCTCCCAGGTTGGGGTTGGCAGGGAATGACAAAAAAATCCATTTTAAGGAGCGTTCTGCAAAGAACAACCTCGCAGGTCTTAAGACCTGCCAGGTCTTTATAGTTTAAACCGTCACAAATTCAGGCTGTGCTTTGAAAACCAAGTTTGTTTTCCTGCGTTTCTGTTTGAGTTTGTTCCACCAGATCATTGTGCCGCTGACAGGCAAAGAAGTCGCTACCAGGCAGGCAAGAAAATAAAGAATTTTTGTGAATTTGCCGTACACATTCCCAACATGAATCGCCTTGATTGATCCGGCAACTCTTTCTTTAAATGGCTTGTTTTTGAATATCTCTGTCCTGATCAGATTTCCTGAATAAGCATCAATAATTAAGCGGTCAGCAGCGGCTGGTGCGAAGAAGCCAATCTTTGTCTTGCTGATAGTATATGGCGTTCCCTGCTCCTGTGGAATCTGGATATTGTAATCGCCTGCATAAGGTAAAGCTTTATCGGCAATGGCAATTACGGATGAAAGTGAAATCACCGGCTGTACAATTGAATCGAGAGAAACAGGTTTTACATCTTTGACCTCATTCTTTTTCTCCGGCCCGGGTTTATCTTTTGGTTTGTAAGTACCCAACGTTTTTTGTAAACCGTTTCTGTACCATTCAAACGACCACTGCGGACCTGTTAAACCCATCAGCAATAAAAAAATCAATGAATAAAATGCAAGCGTATTATGCAGATCATGATTGACTCGCTTCCAGTTAGCGTTGAACTTTACTTTTAAGCCTTGTCTCCAGTTTCTCAGTTTCTGTGGGAACCAGATGATCAAACCAGTAATACATCCCAGGGTAAAAATGATCGTTGTCCATCCGGTAATCACACTGCCCAACTCTCTGTTTGTTTTGTTTTTTAAAATTGGCGTTTCAATTTTATCAAGCATGAGCCAGCGATGAAGACTGAACATCTTACTCATGAATTCCTTAGTACCATTTTTTTCTGCGGAGTTACCCACGATATTGCCATTGTAAGGATTCACCATGTAAGTCGCGCCTCTCGATTTATCGTCTTTCTTTTTTGCATTGAATTGATATGTTCGTGATAAATCTGCCGGATAATTGAGCGACTGGACTTTTCCTTCCGAATTTTTTTCAATAGAAGCAATCAGTGAATCAGGGGGAATTCTTTGAACACCTGGTTTAGCTTCTACTTTATATAAATGAGGAGCAGACATCTCGGTGATTTCCGTATTATAAACATAGATAGTACCACTGAAACAAATAGCAATTACCACGATACCACTGGTTAAGCCTGACCAAAGATGAATATCATTAAAAAGTTTACGGACTTTTTGCCAGTTTGATTTTGTTGCTGCCTGTGTAACCATCGGAGATGCCGGTTTATAAAATGATCAACCGGCAAAATAATTCACAGCGCGCAGAGCAGCTTACGGAATCGGGAAAAACTGCAGAAGCTGATTCAGCTAAAAGGCTGTTCAGAAGCTATTGCACCCGGATTTTCAAGTGTTTATTCGAAATTTGCGATCTGGGAAGGCAGTTTAAGTTAAGATTCTAACGCTTCCTTCAACCTGACTAAACCGGTTCGACTGACAGGAACTTTCGTACCTGATTTTAATACCACGATATAATTCTCCTTTTCGTATGGTTCCAGCTTTGCGATCTCGGTAAGATTAATGATATAAGATCGATGTGTCCTGAGGAATTTCGCGGGATCAAGTGTTTTTTCGAAATGCGCCATCGTTCTGTTTTTCAACCAAACTCCTTTGCCTGTATGAATCTTTACAAAATCATCTGCAGCTTCAAGGTATTGAATGTCGTTGACAGGAATGATGATCACAGACGTGCCGGACCTCACGACAATCCTTTCTTTTTGTTGAGGAGATTGCGATGCTGTTTCCAAAAGATTATTGGTTGCTTTTGCATCCTTCGCAAACTGTTGGAGTTTCCATTTCTGTATAGCCTGGTCAAAACGTGTTCTACTAAACGGTTTTAATAAATAATCTATAGCATGAAGATCAAATGCCTTCATCGCATATTCATCAAAAGCAGTGGTGAAAATAACAGAAGGTTTTTGCTCAAGGAGCTCAAGCATTTCAAAGCCGTTAATTTTCGGCATTTGTATGTCAAGAAAAATCAGGTCTGGCTGATGTTGTTGAATTGATTTCACACCTTCAAGTCCGTTGTCGCATTCTTCAACAACTTCAATATCACTAAATGATTCGAGGTATTCTTTCACCAGGCTTCTTGCGAGTGGCTCATCATCAATGAGTATTACTTTGGTCATGGCTGAGGAATTATAATCGACGTGATAAATTGATTTTCTTTTTCCGTAATCTTTAAGAGATCTGTTCGTGCAAATAAAAGATATAATCTTCTTTGAACAGAAGTCAATCCGAAACCAGTGCCTGTTTTTACCTGAGCTGTTTCAGGATCAAATGGATTTGATATCGATACGATTAATAATTGATCTTTTTTCTCCGCGGTGATTTTGATATTCACATTGCCTGTGGTTTCGTAAACACCAAACTTGATTGCATTCTCAACAACTGGCTGTAACAGCAAGGCTGGAATCTTCAATTGTTTTGTGTCTTCAGGCATAAATATTTCCGCATCAAGCCGATGGCCGAAGCGAAGTTTCTCTATCGAAAGATACAGGTTGAGGTCCCTGAATTCTTCTTCAAGGCTAGCCATTTGATCGCCTTCTTTTCTAACAGTGCTGCGAAGAAAATCGCTCAGGGTTTCAATCATATTACGGGCCTGGCCCGGATCTCTGGAAACTAGCGCACTTATCGAATTTAGACTATTGAATAAAAAATGTGGCTGCAACTGCTGGCGAAGTCTGATGAGCTCCGCTTCACGGGCAAGTTTTTCCGCGTCTGATTTTCTTTGCTGTTGAACAGCTTTTTCCTCCATGGTTCTTCTCAATACAATAATCAATGCAATGCAGGTGAGTACAAGAAGTCCGATAGCAAATCTTATGGTTCCGGTATACTGAAAAAAATCCTGCGTAAATATTTCTTCTTTCAAGGCAGCGAGCACAGCAGTTCTGCTAACGAGAAACCATAAAAATGTGATCGCTGCAACAATAGCTACAAGATTAACATAGCTGCCCTGGCCGGGGAGATAATGTTTAAGAAGATTGGTTAAGAAGATTGCGGCGGCCGCAAGCAAAAGATTACTTATCAAACTATCAGTGACGGCTGGTTGAAGTGGTAGTCCTGCAGCATACATTACCCAACAATTTGCAGCTGTCCATACAAGCCATCCGGCTGCTGCAATTGAAATTGTTCTCAAGCTCCAGTTTGCAATTGGCGACTGCACAGCCATCAGTAAATATCAAGTATATGTTGTTCAATATTCTGGCGAAGTAATTCTGCTCTTTTATTCGTCATAAGCTCATACAAAGTGCCGTTCTCCTCGGCCTTCAATGAAGAAAATATTTCGGCACCATCTATGAATTGATTGATCTGATAAATTTCTGAGACGTTGATAAATTTCCATTGTACTACTGAACTCATCAGCCCGTCTGCAGTGCTCTCTGAGCGTCCCATTTCCTGTGCTTTTGAAAACGCTTCAGCAGCAGAATCCGAACTAATCAAACGCAGCTGTTCTTCAAACTGAGAGTTGTTGTTGTAGTTCCCGCAATGTATTCTGTAAACCATTTTAGCCAGGTACCAGTTCATAGCTTCAGTTTCAACGGTTATAGCTTTTTATTTCGATGCCGCCAAACATGCAGAATCCCTGCAACACTAAAGTTTTTTCCGGTATTACTGACAAGCTGGAAAAATGCCTTTTGTCTTCAACTCCCCCAAAAATTGATACCACTTCTGATTTGACTTCCCATGAGGAAGGAATAAATAGTTTGGTACCTCCGAAAATATTGACAGCTTCAATATTTGTGGTTTCATTAAAATCTGCGTGAATGAGATTAATATCTGCACCACCAAACACAGTTACAATTTCACCGCCTCTGAAATTTTTCGACATGATGTTTTTTCGCACATTGCCGAAAATGGAAACAACTTCAAGAATGTTGTCAGTAAAAGGTATACCTGCACTTCTCCGGTTCTTTTCTTCCGGAGCGGTTTTGTCTTCTGGAAATATTTCATCGGTTTCTGTGCGAACACCGTAATCAGAAATATTATCATCGTTTTTCACTGGAGGCGGATTTTCATTCGTCGTATTATCTGCCTTAGACCTGGTAAGGATCAAAAAACCTACTCCTAAAAAAATTACCGGAAGAATAAATCTGCCAAGTCGCAGGTGTGGTATAAAGTCGTCGATTAAAAAGAAAGCACCCACAGCAACGATCACCAACCAGGCACCATGCCTGAAGCCATCTTTAAATCCTATAAAAAGACCCACCAGTATTACGATCATCTCCCACTGAAAAAACCAATCCGGGAAATAAAATCCGATGCGATCCATTAACAACACTCCACCGACTATCAGGAAAGGGATTGCCACCCAACCTGTATTCTGCCTGTTTTTAAGTTTTCTGCCCATAGAATAACTGTTATCCATTATTTCAAGTTTCCTCAAAACTAATTTCTGAATTTACGGTCTCAAATGCGTAAAAGGCAAATCCGGGCAGTGTACTCGGTAAACAAGCTCTGCCGGGCGGCGAAATTTTCAATTTGATGCAAAAAGAGAAATTATACGGGTTCGATAATCCGGAAACTCTCTCCGTCGAACAGGCCTTTGTCGCTCAGTTTCAATTTTGGAATGACGAGTAATGCCATGAACGACAATGTCATGAATGGTGCACCTAATTTTGATCCCGTTGATTTTGCTGCCTCGTCAATTTCGGTGTATTTTTTGGCAACAAGATAACCATCTTCAAAACTCATTAAGCCAGCCACGGGAAGTGGTAAAAACCATTCATTTTCATTGTTGACACAACTGATGCCACCTTCGTCGCCGATGATAAGATTGACTGCTTTGCAAATAAAATCATCATCTGTCCCAACGGCAACTATGTTATGAGAATCGTGAGCGACAGACGAAGCAATCGCTCCTTTTATCAATCCAAAGTTTTTGATAAATGCTTTTGCGATGGGAGCTTCATGATACCTGTTGACAACCACAATTTTCAGAATATCTTCGTCGACATTGCTGATCCATTTACCTTCATGAAGTAAAGGTTGACCTTCGGATTTTCCGGTCACGATTTGCCCGTCGAGCGCTTCGATAATTGGGAACTTATATTCATTACCGGTAGTAGAAATGAATTCAAAATCCGCAGGTTGTTTTTTTGAACAATGGAAAGAATTGACTCGTGGGTGAGAAGTCCTGGCAATATCAATGAGTGACTTCCCCTCTGAAGCTACACAAACTCCATTAATCCAGGTTTCTCTGACTTCGAAATTTTTAAGATCGTTGACGAGAATAAAATCTGCCGGATCTCCTACATTCAATTTACCTGTGTCGAGTTTATAGTGTTCCCGGGGGTTTAAACAGGCAGCTCTTATAACATCAAAGAGATCGTGTCCTTTTGCGATTGCCCTTGCGCACATCTGGTTAATATGACCATCGACCAGACTGTCCGGATGTTTGTCGTCACTGCAGAACATAATGCTGTCAGGATGAGTTTTCAGCAGATCGATCAGCGCTTCGAAATTTTTTGCAGCACTGCCTTCGCGTATGAGAATTTTCATTCCATATTTCAATTTGTCTAACGCTTCTTCTTCAGTAAAACATTCATGATCTGTGCTGATACCGCGGTATATATAATGCATTGCATCTTCGCCTCTCAGTCCTGGAGCATGACCATCAACAGGTTTTCCTCTTTTTCTCGCTGCTTCGATTTTTTTCAAAACCTCGGGGTCACCTTGCAACGCACCCGGGAAATTCATCATCTCACTCAGGTATTTTATTTCCGGGAGATCAAGTAATTGTTCAACTGCGGTGGCATCAAGCGTCGCGCCTGCTGTTTCAAAAGTAGTAGCAGGCACGCAACTGGGTGCTCCAAAATAAAATTTAAAAGGTGTCAGACGACTGTTTTCAATCATGAATCTGACACCTTCTATTCCGCAGACATTGGCAATTTCATGCGGATCACTGACGGTAGCGATTGTTCCATGCACAACAGCAAGTCTTGCAAATTCAGACGGCACCAGCATAGAACTTTCAATGTGAATATGACTATCGATGAAACCAGGAAGTAAAAATGGAAGATGTTCCTGGTTTATGTGAGGTAATTTTTCAACGGCTGAAATCAAGCCGTCTTTGAAATGAAGTCTTGCCGGTACTATAGTTCTGTTGCTGCAATCGACAAGATTTCCGTCTATTAACTGGGTATTCATATTTGAAGTTAAGGATTAAAGAAATCTTCAGATGGTAACCTATACTTATATTTGAATGTCCAATGATTTTGTGAAACTGTTAGCTGAATAGTTAATGAATCAAAAATTTAAAACACACAATTCAAACATGAAAGCTTTAAAATTTGCATCTTTTGCTTTGATTGCTCTTTTCCTGGTGTCTTTTGTAAATGCACAAACAGTTGATGAAGTTGTTACAAAACACCTGGATGCGATTGGAGGAGCAGCGAACTGGAAGAAGGTAAACACGATGAAAATGGAGGCCAATATAAATGTGCAGGGAAACGACATTCCTGTTACTATTTACCAGGTGAACAATAAAGCAACAAAAAGTGAGATCAACTTCCAGGGTACTGTAAATTATAACATCATCACTACTGAAGGTGGATGGAAGTATTTCCCGATCATGGGCCAGGCAGCTCCGGAAGCATTATCAGATGAAGAAATAAAAGCCGGACAGAATCAGCTTGACATCCAGGGGGAACTGGTTGACTACAAAGCAAAGGGACATAAGGTTGAACTTGTTGGGAAAGAAACAGTTGATGGCATTGAAGGGTACAAACTTAAAGTAACCCGCAAGAATGGTTCACAGGTAAATTTCTTAATCGATGCGAAAACATTTTATATCGTTCGCGCCACTGCAAAAATTTCTGCAAATGGTCAGGAGATAGAACAAACTTCCATCATGAGTAACTATACAAAACTGCCCGAAGGAATTTTTGTTCCCATGACACTTGAAGGTGTAGGACCTGCACCGATTGTAGTATCCAAAATAGAAGTGAATCCAAAGATTGAAGATGCAGTGTTTAAAGTGACGCAATAATCTCTCTTAACAGATCAATAGAAAACCCGGCAGATGCCGGGTTTTTTTTTAACCATATTTGAATTTCTGAAGTCGATCGTAAGCCGTAAGCTGCAGAATTTTTTTATGAAGTTCTTCCGGTCGGAAAGGTTTTGGAATAAAGTCAGAAAATCCTTTTTCAAGAAGATCATTATACATGTTATCATACACCGCTGCAGTAAATGCCACGATTGGGATAGTTTTATTTCGTTTACGTATCTCCGATACCGCCTGTGCGCCATCCATCAGTGGCATTTCAAGATCAATAAGCAACAGATCATAAGCATTGCCATTAAAAAGCTCGAGCGCCTTTTCACCATTGACTGCTTCATCCACGGTCACCTGCCATTTTTCAAGAAAGCGTTTGGCTACAATCATATTAACCGGGTTGTCTTCGGCCAGTAGAATTCTCAGACCCGCCATTCCCCCAAGCTCTTTGTTGCCCTGGTTTCCACTGGTACGGCCAGCCTTTTTAATTTTCATCGCGATAGTAAAATAGAACTCACTTCCCGTCCCGGGTTCACTGCTCACTTTAATCTCGCCGCCCATTTTTTCAACGATGTGTTTACTGATGGCAAGTCCTAATCCGGTACCGCCATACTTTCTTGTAGTTTCGGTATCTGCCTGCGTGAAACTGTCAAATATCTGTCTCGTTTTTGCCGACGAAATTCCAATGCCTGTGTCTTTTACAGAAAAGGAAACAACCAGGTTATTTTCTTTTATCATTTCTCTTTTGGCAGTAACGGTGATCGTTCCTGTTTCGGTGAATTTTTTTGCGTTGGATAAAAGATTATTCAACACCTGTTTCAAACGCATCTCATCACCCATGATTTCTGCATCCAGTTCTTCATCGATCCTTAATTCCAGTTGTACTTTGCTTTTGCTGATGCTGGAATGAAATGGCTGAACCGCCGCAATGAGGAAAGCCTTTAAATTGAATGGAGACAATTCGAGCTCCATTTTGCCAGCTTCCAGTTTGCTGAAATCAAGTATATCATTTACCAGTTGCAGCATATGTTCTGAAGAGTTCTTCAATACTGAGAAAAACTCCTGCTGACTATCAAGTGATTCTTCCTGTAAAAGAATATTTGATGTACCGATGATCGCATTCAGTGGAGTTCTGAGTTCATGGCTCATATTGCTCAGAAACCTGGATTTAACCAATGCTGCTTTTTCTGCGCGTTCCTTTGCTTTGATGATTTCGAATTCAGCTATTTTAATTTCGGTGATATCGAGTATGCTGATCTTGCAGTACATCTCATGCTGATGTCTGAACGGAACTATATTTACATAGGCGAAAAAAAGTACTTCATTCTCTCTTACAAAATCCATATTTCCATACCATGGCGAGTGCTTTTCAAAATGATTATTTCTGAAACTGTTTATTTGTTCAAGTACCTGGGAACCTAAAAGCGACTCCACTGGTTTCCCAACAGCGGTTTTTTTATCGGGATAAGAAAAAACTTCCAATGCTCTTTTATTACAGTCGGTAATGAGCAGGTTGGAAGCATTTACAGTAAATACTGCGTCAAGCGAAGTATTAAAAATGGTGTCTGCAAGAAGTTTTTCTTCGAGTATTTTTTCTTCGTGTGTCTCGAGCGTTTTTAAAATAAAATATGCAAAAACAGAGGTTAGTAAAAGCGCTAGTGCGAGGTTAGTACTGAACAGGCCACTATAAAGATCCTGCGGAATTTTTTGCAGGTTATTCTGATAAGGGACCAGGATAAAAATCATTACCGTCGTAAGCAGGGTAATGACACTGGTGCTGATCACTTCCTGCAGATTTTTTTTGATATCGATTACAAATACAAGTGCGAGGAGGAGCGGGAAGAACAAAAGATATTGACCAGACCTCAGTCCTTCAACATAACTGATTACAAAAAGATAAACATTCAGCGCCATGATCCCGACACGCTTAGCGGTATTGAAATGGCCATCTTTATTTACAAAAAAAGAGATGGTCAGAAAAAATGCGCCGGCTATATTGACGATAGCACTGAAATACAAGCCGTTAAGAAAATTGAACAAAAGGCTGATCAGCACGACGCCAAAGGCGAAACTGAGGAACAGATTGAGCCTCAATATGTTCTTCCTGTTTTCGAGAGTGGTATTTTCCTTGATCCCACTATTCAAAATAGTTGCCTGTAAGGATAATATACTTTCTAATATGTTCGTTTTCATTCGCGGAGCCTTGGTATTCAATTAGAAACGATTGTGAGAGACCAGATGAAAACGCTATTATAAACCGAAAATTGTGATTTATGATGAAGGGAAGCCCACAGGAAATCTACCAGTTTTCCAGCCATTTCGATCATCAGTTCCTTAACGAGTTATATGGCGATGATATGAGATCAGCAGAAGAAGTATTTCATTCGGCATTGATTCAGATTGACCAGGAAGTTTCAGAAGCAGAGAAACTCTTCAGAGAAAAAAACTTTACTGAGGTTCGGAAAATATTCCATCGGATTAAACCTTTGTTTGGTTATGTAGGTCTGATGGAAGTCCAGGATAATATCCAGCAGTTTGAAGACAACTGTATTCATTTTCGTGATATCGGAAGTCTTGAACTGGCATTTGAGAATGTGAAAACTATCGTTTGGGAAGCATCGGTTAAAATCAGTGAGGAAAAGGGTAAACTCAGCGATTATAACAAACAGCGTGCATGAAGTATTCAAGCGTAATCGTAGAAGATCTGCAGACGGCGGCTGATTTTCTAAGGAAGTTTTGTGAACGCAGTGGCCTGGTTGAGGTGCAGGCACATTTTCTCAATGCAGAAGATGCATTGAATTATTTATCCGAGAATTTAGTCGATCTGATATTCCTGGATGTTGAGATGCCCGGGGCAACGGGTTTTGATTTGATGGACCGGCTGGTATACACACCCCAGGTTATCCTCACTACATCAAAAACGGAATACGCCTACGATGCATTTCAGTACAACGTTACCGACTACCTGAAAAAGCCTTTCACTTATCAAAGATTTCTGGAAGCTTTGCAAAAAGTACAGGTAAAAAAAGAAGAAGAAGATTCATCTTCGGAGCGCGATCATATTTTTATTAAGTCTGATGGCAAACTGATTCGCCTCAAAAACGATGATATCCTTTTCATTGAAAGCATGGGTGACTACGTAAAGTTCGTCACCGCGGAAAAAAAATACATCACGCACAACACGATAAAAAACCTGGAAACAAAAGTTGATCCGTTGCGCTTTATGAAAGTGCACAGGTCTTATATCGTAAATCTTTCCCGCATCGATGATATCCAGGAGAATTCTTTGTATATCAAAGGAACCATGATCCCGATCAGTAAGGCGCACAAGGCGAGGGTAATGCAGAAACTGAATATAGTTTAATGTTGAACGTGTAACGTTAAACGTTAGCCTCTGGTAATGTAAGGTCACTCAGGTCTTCAAACCAGCATTTCGGCAGCAGCATTCATCCGCAGACTCTACGTTCAACGTTCACCGTTTAACGTTTCACTCTTCGGTATTTATCCTTTGTAACCTCAGATTAGTAACCGGAGATACAATCAACGGGAATTTTTCCACCTTAACATTGCTGGGGTCAAGGCCAAAACCACGTTCTTCTGAAAGTGCGGTTTCTTTGAGCCAGAAATACAATTTCATTACAACTCTTTCCCAGAATGGAAGTTCATTATCCTGGCTCAGGAATTTTTCAAGTACTACAAATTCGAAATCGCCTACGATATTATTTCGCTGCAGACTTTCGTAGCGGCTGACGATATTGACTTCTTTATTGCTCACCATGTCTTCAACCACTTTTCTGAACATCAGGTTGATTCTCGGTTCAATCCTGAAACCAAGCCTGAATTCAACACGGATAACTTCGTTTGGAATAATGGTTTGTACTTCGTACTCGCATGTATATGGATCATCCAGCGTGTCCACATGTACAAACCAGTAAATATCCGCGCGCTTAGGTTTTTTATTGAGGATCGAGTGTATGATCTTATGCTCAATCTCTTTTGGATTATTTGCGCTCGTCAAATAAATAAGATGCGTTGAATATTTGTTGATCGTAGCATCGTTACTGAGTTCCTGAAGCAACGGCAGATAATGATCCAGACGAACGAACTCCACGTAACGGTTCTTGATCTTTCTTGATCTGTACCAGATATACATAACAAGAAACATCAGCATACCGACAAGAAGGGTGATATATCCTCCATGCGTAAACTTCTGCAGCAGTGCTACCAGGAAGAGTATTTCTATACTGAGGTAGGAAAGGAGAAATACATAGATCAGCACGGGCCTTACGCGATGTAATACAAGGAAGTTTGCAAACAAAATTGTTGTTGCCAGCATAGTCATAATAATAGCAAGACCATAGGCCGCTTCCATACGTGAAGATTCACGGAAATACAGCACCACACCACAACAGCCAATAAAAATGAGGTTGTTCAATGATGGTATGAACAATTGTCCCTTGGCCTCCGAAGGATAATTGATTTTTAATCTTGGCCAAAGATTAAGTCGGATAGCTTCACTGATCAGTGTAAATGATCCGCTGATCATTGCCTGGCTCGCAATAATTGCAGCAGAGGTTGCAATGATCACTCCGATCAGTACAAACCATTCCGGCATCATATCGTAAAAGGCATTAATGTTCAGTTGCTCTTTCAATGCATTTGTTATATGTAAACCCTTCCTTGTTGCAAGAAGATTTGCACCCTGGCCAAGGTAGTTAAGCAACAGGCAGGACTTCACAAAAATCCAGGATATCCTGATATTTCCGCGACCGCAATGCCCGAGATCGCTGTACAAAGCTTCGGCCCCTGTCGTACAAAGGAAAATTGCACCCAGCAGCCAGATCGCATTCGGATGCTCCGAGATCAGCTGAAATGCATAATAAGGATTGAATGATTTAAAGATTGCACCATAATCTGCCAGATGGATTACGCCCAGTATCGCAATGGTAGAAAACCAGATAAACATGATAGGCCCAAACAATTTACCTATTGATGCAGTGCCGAATTGTTGAAGAAAAAAGAAAAGACCCATAATACCCAACACGATGTATACAATGGTGTCTTTCGAGATATTATGAAGCCGGGGAATATTTTTAAGACCTTCAATAGCAGAAGTGATAGAAATAGGAGGGGTAATGATTCCATCGGCAAGAAGCGCTGAACCTCCAATCATTGCCGGAATCACCAACCACTTTCGCCGGCGCCGGACAAGAGCATAGAGTGCAAAAATTCCACCCTCCCCACGATTGTCAGCCCGAAGTATAAGGATTACATATTTGACTGTAGTCTGTAAAGTGATCGTCCAGATGATACACGACAGACTTCCGATGATCAGGTCTTCAGTTATGACCCTGTCAGTAATAATTGAATTAAATACATACAATGGGGAAGTACCAATATCTCCGTAAATGATCCCTAAGGCGATCAGGAGTCCTGCTCCTGTTACCTTATTCAGATTTGTGCCCACTTTTTCAGGTGATTAATCGTTTTGGGTAAGTTAGATTATCGACAAAGGTATAGGGAAAAAAAATGAACCGCCTAAAACCCTATTCATTATACATGCATAACGTTAAAAATACCTGTATTTCCCGGGCCTTAATCTTTGATTAATGACTTAATTGCAGTACATCACGTATTTTTAGTGACGAAAAGCCGACGTTAATGAACAAATTGTTTCTTGCCTTATGTTTCCTTCTTTTTGCTAATATTCTGCCCGCACAAAGAATTTATTATTCTGACATAGAGAAAGATGACTATCGTCAGATGAATTTTGAAATCATCGGTAAAGTAGGTGGTAATATTAATATCTACAAAAACTACCGAAACCGTAACGATATTGCCGTTTATTTCAATGACATGAAGTTGAAATCGAAAACCAAGCTGGAATTTATGCCAGACCGGGTGTACAATGTCGATTTTGTGGCGTATCCTGATTTTTACTACATGATCTATCAATACCAGAAACGCAACGTAATGTTTTGCGCAATGGTAAAAATGAATGGCGAAGGAAAATTAATGACAGACCCTGTTGTGCTCGATACTTCCCAGTTGCCTTCTACCAACGAAAGTAAAGTATATACCACGGTAGCCAGCGACGACAAGCAGAAGATTATGGTCTTTAAGATCAACAAGAAAAATGAAAAGAGCTTTCTGTTAACGACATTACTATACAACAACCATCTCGAATTGCAGAAAAAGTCCAATATCACCATGAGCGGTTCTGCCCGCGAAGATTTGTTTACAGATTTTCTCCTGGATAACGATGGTGACCTGGTTTTTGGAAGATGCGGACGCACCGGAAATCGTGATTATATCAACAACTTCGACCTCGTTTTAAAAAGAGCAAATGAAGATACACTTCAGTACACCAATTTCCCGCTGACGGATAAAACGCTTGACGAAATAAAGATCAAACCGGACAATACCAATAAGAATATTATTTTTTCCTCCTTTTACTATAAACAGAAAAGAGGAAATATTGATGGACTCTACAGTGTGATCTGGGATAAGAATGACAGGAAAGTCCTTACCGATGTTACATTTCCTTTCGGAGATACATTAAGGATGGACGCAAGATCGGACAACAGTTCGTTGAAAGTTGCGTTTAATGATTACTTTATCAAACAGATAATTCCGACTCGCGATGGAGGATATGCCGTACTTGCCGAACTATACTATACGACTTCCCGCGCATCAGGGTGGAGCAGGTATGATTACCTGTACGGGTACAATAGTTTTATGCCTTATGATTACTACTATTCTCCGTACGGGGGGTTGAACAACTATTATCGCGGTTGGGATCCATACAACAGGTATGGATCTGCCACGAGGCATTTTGCAGAAAATATCATGATATTCTATTTCAACAAAGCGGGAAACCTGGTTTGGAGTAATGCAATAAGAAAAACACAGTTCGACGATAACACGGATATGTATCTTTCCTATCAGCTTTTCAATACCGGCAGTGAAGTGCGAATCCTTTTTAACCAGCTGGAACGAAGAGAGAGAATGCTGAACAGTGTTACAGCGAATGCAAGTGGAGAAATAAAAAAAGATCCTACACTCAGAAACCTGGACAAAGGATATGAGTTTATGCCGCGGTTTGGAAAACAGGTAGGTTTGAAGGAAATTGTTTTACCCTGTATGAACAGGAACTATATCTGTTTTGCCAAGCTAGACTTTTAAATAAAACAACTGCTTGTGGTCGGAGTTTTCAGGGATTACAACCCTTTCGGGATCATTTTCCTGTTTTTTTACGGACTGATCCTTAAATATGCTTCTTTTCTGCAACCGCATATACCCGTGGCTCAGCCTACCGACGGGTTTCTTTACCATTCACTGTTGAGATCAATGGAAAGTGCAGGGAAATCGTCCCCTGTTATTTATTCCTTGTTCGCATATGTACTCGTTTTTGTGCAATCGATAATGCTGAATACTATGGTGAACAACAGAAGACTTCTGCCAAAGCCAAGTTTTCTTGCAGCAATGTCTTACTTACTCATCACATCTTTTTTTCCGGAATGGTGGCAGCTGTCTTCAACATTGATAGTAAATACTTTCCTGATCTGGATTTTTTCCAGGATGAGTATTCTTTATAGCTATCCCAAGGCCAAACTCTTACTTCTGAACGTTGGGTTCGTTTTAGGGGTTAGTTCATTCTTCTATTTTCCTTCGCTTGCGTTTTTACTACTTATATTCTTTGCATTACTCATCATGCGGCCTTTTCGTTTGGTTGAATGGATGGTCGGATTGTTGGGAATCATGATCCCTTATTATTTTCTTTTTGCCTGGATGTTTTTACAAAATGACTGGAATATCAAAAAAATTCTCCCTTCTGTAACGCTTTCCTACCCGACTTTTCAGCAAACCATCTGGGCCTGGGGCGGATTGTTATTACTGGTAATTCCTTTTATGATCAGTGGATTTATCATCCAGGGAAGTATTCTTCGAATGTTGATCCAGGTCAGGAAGAACTGGAGCCTGATGCTGGTGTATCTCTTGTTAGCTATGCTGGTGCCTTTTATTAACTCCAGTTCTACCTTCGAATACTGGATCCTCTCAGCACTTCCATTTGCAGTTTTTCACGCAGGCGCCTTCTATTTTTCGAAACGCCGGTATTTTCCTGTCATCCTGCATTGGCTCATGGTGATTTTTGTTCTCGCGTTAAACTGGGCTCTTCTGGGCTTTTAGAATTCGTTAAATCCAGTCCAATTAAATAGTAACGCCTTAATTTTGTGCCTTTTCGGCATTATGTGCGGTATTTAACAGGATTTAGGGAAAATGGTGCCGGAACTTTTATAATAAACCGGGGTAAATTCAGTTTAGAAAAACCATACAAAACCAATCAGCTCCTGTGAATCCATGCGCCTGAAAGTCCACCTTATTATATTAATTTTCAATGTATTTCCGGTATTTGCTTTTACACAGGTACAGATGTTGAAAGTGGACACACTGAAAAACATGGATGGAGTTACCGACCCGGGAGATGCTGATCCGAGGTATATTGGAAAATTTACAAGAGCTAATGAAGTACGTGGATTTTTCAGAGCACAGAATTCAAGGCTGGAGTTCGGCTCACTAAAAGAAATATCCCGCCTGAGTAACCGCGGTTATTTTAAAAATACTACTGATCAGATAGGCCTGGGAGTTACCTACAAAATTATCAATCTTGACCTTAGCTTTTCACTTCCTAACAAAAGAAAACTAGACTCAATCTACCAGGATGTAAAGCAATTCCGACTGGCTTTCAGTTACACAGGCAGAAAGTTTGGCTTCCGCTATTACCTGACTCAGGGCAGGGGACTGGTCGTTGGAGACCCCTTAAAACGTTTTTACTCAAATCCTGATGTGAGTATGTTCAAGACCGGAGCCCAGATGATCTATATATTCAATGAAGACCGGTATTCCCTCAGGGCTTCTTTCCTGCAAAATGAAATACAAAGGAAAACAGCAGGTTCTTTCCTGGCTAAGGCCGACCTTTTTTATTATAACCTGAAAACGCCAACGGGCCTGGTAACACCAGATAAAGACCTTGAACCCCTTTATGGAAACCAGGTGGGTTTAAAATACCTGCGCGGTCCCGGTTTATTGATGATGCCGGGTTATGGTATGAATTTTACTTTTTTTGATGGACAACTTTATGTGTCCCCGGTGCTCTTTGTGGGTGCCGGGATGGCTTATAATTTCTATACTGCTTCAAGCGGCTCTCATAATAAGATGAACCTTCTGTTAGGCGCAGCAGGCCAGGTTAATTTTGGATATAATACTCCAGGACTTTATACCAATTTTAATATCTCTCACGAAACCACGCATATATCTCTAAATCCTTCATTTATTTCCGATACCGACTTCCGTTTCGTAATGACTGTCGGATTCAGATTCGGCAATCTCGAAAAAGTGATTCCGGCCAGTACTGATGAGATTTTTTAGATCTGCAACACCGCGTTCCTGAGTATTGTTTAAAAAGATGAAGCGCTAAAAGCTTAACTTTGTTGCTTCAAAAATCAAGCAGCATGAAATTTGGCGTAGTGGTATTTCCAGGTTCAAATTGCGACAGGGACATGATCGAAACCCTAAAAAATGATCTTAACCAGGAAGTGATAACGCTCTGGCACAAAGATGATGACCTGAGCATGTTTACCACTGATGATTGTATTGTGTTGCCTGGTGGTTTCTCTTATGGTGACTACCTGCGTTGCGGTGCAATCGCCCGATTCAGCCCGATGATGCAAAGCGTGATAGAGTTCGCTAACAAAGGAGGAAAAGTTTTCGGGGTTTGTAATGGTTTTCAGATTCTTTGCGAAGCGGGTTTACTGCCAGGTGCTTTATTGAGGAACGCTCATATGCAGTTTGCTTGTAAAAATGTTTTTCTGAAAACGGAAGATGGTGAGCAGGTCTATAAAATTCCCATTGCACACGGTGAGGGAAGGTACTATGCAGATCAACAGACTCTCGACGAACTCGAAAAAAATAAGCAGGTACTCTATTACTATACTAACGAAAAAGGGGAAGTGACTACCGAAGCAAATCCCAACGGTTCGTTGAGGAATATAGCCGGTATTTGCAACGCCAATAGAAATGTGTTTGGAATGATGCCTCATCCGGAAAGGGCCTGCAGCGATCTTCTTGGAAACAACGACGGCAGAGAAATCTTTAATGCGTTGTTTTTCAGCAAAGTACCTGAACTGGTATAAGATCACTTTTTTGAAGTCTGAAACTAATTTTAGGCAATTTTTTTAAATTGATTTGCCAATTTTGCATTTATTCTATAGCCTCAATTTAATAAAGCGTGACTAAAAAGATTTTACTCATATCAACATTGATATTGTCAGTTTTCGGAGCTGCTTTTGCTCAGACAGGTTCAGCGAAACAGGTGAAATGGACTTTCACGTCAAAGAAAATAGCAGACAATACTTATGAGGTTCGCCTCACAGCAGATATTTCGGGCAACTATCATATGTATGCACAGAAAGCTGGTGTCGATGGGCCTGTGCCAACTACGATCAATTTTACGGCTAACCCACTGCTTTCACTGAATGGTGATGTGAAAGAATCCGGAAAGCTGATCAAAAAATTTGAGAGTGCCTGGTCTGGCGATGTAAACTATTATGAAAAAACAGTTGAATTCGTCCAGGTAGTGAAACTCAAAACAAAAGCAAAGACAAACATCAACGGAAAGGTGGAATTTATGGTTTGCAACGAATCACTTTGTCTTCCTCCATCAGAAGTTGCTTTTAAAATTGAAGTTGGTGGATAATCACTCTACATTAATTCTTCTTCGACATCGATCATTTCAAAACTGCATATCCTGGTTGAATTAGAAAGACACTGAAGAAACTATTCTGAGCTTATGCGAAAACTTCTGCTCTTTCTATTGCTTTCAGGTTTCTGCGCTTCCGGTTTATTTGCACAGGATTCTTCAGCATATCAATGGAGCGTTTCAAGCATAAAAAAAGAGAATGGACTGTACACTTTAGAATTCAGTACCGAGGGAAATAAAAGCTGGGATCTTTTTGCACCCGAAGCGATGTTCGATGATATTAATTCGGGCACTCTTCAACTATCAGACTCTTCTATTAAGATTGTCAGACCGCTCAGTGCTATCGGTGAAGGACAAGCGATAACGAGTCCGCTTTTTCCGGATAAGCAATACAAGGTTTATAACGGCCCGGCAAAATTTTCTGTGGATGTCAAAATCGGGGGAACTGTTCCCGCCGTATTACTTGGTACACTTCAATTTACCTATGGGAAAGGAGAATCATTTTATCCGCTGGAGTCCTGGCCTTTTGAAGTGGCACTGGAGGGAGGTGTTGTTGCAAACAATAAGATTCTCATTCCGTCAATCGATATAAAAAAGCCTCTGCAGGAATGTGGAAAGTCAACAGCGTCAAATGAGAAAAGTCTTTTTACCATTTTTATCCTCGGATTTCTTGGTGGACTTGTGGCATTGCTGACGCCTTGTGTATTTCCGATGATTCCATTGACTGTATCATTTTTTACAAAGAAAGCCGGTAAATCCAATGCAATACTTTACGGAGCATTTATTTTCCTGATCTATTCTGCATTGAGTATTCCGTTTCACATTATCGGGACAGTTAGTCCGACGATCTATAATGACATCGCCACTAATATTTATCTGAACGTCATATTCTTTATCATTTTCATCGTTTTTGCGATTTCGTTTTTTGGCTATTTCGAAATCACATTGCCAGGTTCAGTGGCCAACCGGGCAAATGCGAAGCAGGGTTCAAATCTGGTCGGAATATTTTTCATGGCACTCACATTGGTGATCGTGTCTTTTTCATGTACAGGTCCCATACTTGGTACATTACTCGTGGGTAGTGCGAGTGAAGGTGCCTGGCCATTGACTGCAGGCCTTGCAGGATTTGGACTTGCTCTGGGATTACCTTTTGCGCTGTTTGCATTATTCCCGCATTGGCTTCAGAATTTACCGAAAAGTGGTGGTTGGTTGAATACCGTTAAAGTGGTCCTCGGTTTTATCGAGCTGGCGCTGGCTTTGAAGTTTTTGTCAAATGCAGATCTGGTTGCGCATTGGGGCATATTGAAGAGAGAATTGTTTTTTGCCCTCTGGGTATTGATATTCCTCGGACTTTTCATTTACCTGATGGGGTGGTTGCGTTTTCCTCACGATGATCCTTCGAAGAAGCCTGGATTAGCAAGAAAGTTATTTGCATTTTTTGTACTGGCCTTCACCTTATATATTTTACCGGGAGTTACCAATACCAGGTACGCGAATATTGGATTGGTGAGCGGGTTCCCGCCTCCGCATTGCTACAGTCTTTATTCCAACCCGATAAATTGTGAAGAGCCGTTGATGGATTATGCGGAAGCATTGAAAGTTGCAAAAGAAACAAATAAGCCAATAATGATCGATTTCACGGGTTGGGCCTGCGTGAACTGCAGAAAAATGGAAGAGAATGTCTGGCCAGATCCCGGGGTAAAAGAGTTAATGGAGAAATATGTACTTGTTTCTCTTTATGTCGATGACAAAAAACAATTACCTGCGGCTGAGCAATTTGTATATACTTCAAAAGACGGTACTGAACGGAAGATCAGAACTGTGGGAGACAAATGGAGTACTTTCCAGACAGAAAATTTCAATGCCAGTTCTCAGCCCTGGTATGTACTGATCAGTAATAAAGAAATTCTACTCACACCACCAGTCGGGTATACGCCTGATAAAACCGAATTTTCGGAATGGCTTCGTTGCGGACTCGATGCCAATGGAAAATAAGGCAGGAGTAAGGAGAGGGAGGCAGGAGAGTTAGTTTGTAGCGATAAGCATAGCAAAAGAAGACCTGCTTTTCTGCTGATAGGCAGATACCTGTTCATCAACTGCCGGCTGTGTCTATTGTCTGCAGTCTACTGTTTGCCGATGATAAGTTTAAAAGAACCAGAAGATAAGATTAAGCCATATCAGGTGCATTTACCCTAATGAAATTACGAAGTGCATATCTACACTCAACCGCCGGCTGTTTGTATTGTCTACGTTTACTATTTGCCGATGATAAGCCAAAAGAAGAACCAGAAGATAAGATCAAGCCATATCAGGTGCGTTTACCCTAATGAAATTACGAAGTGCATTTCTACACTCAACCGCCGGCTGTTTCTCCTGCCTGCGAACGCCTGCCTGCTAAATCATTAAGGAAACAGGCATCGGGGCGCCTGCTCCTTAATGATCTTTTCTTTCAGATGGTGGGGCTTATAATTTATTAGAGAGCTATCTGTTTTTCTGTCATCATCTTACGAAGATTGATCAGGCCATAGCGCATACGACCGAGCGCAGTATTGATGCTGCAGTTGGTCATTGCTGCGATTTCCTTGAAACTCATCTCCGCATAGTGACGAAGAATAATTACCTCGCGCTGATCTGCGGGAAGCAGGTCAAGCATCTGACGTACGCGGTCATGGCTCTGGCGTTGCATCATCTTACGATCAACACCATCTTCAGTAAAATTCAGAACTTCAAAAATGTCGCGGTCTTCGCTGTTGCGGATGGTTGGTGTTCTTTTAACTTTTCTGAAATGATCTACGCAAAGGTTGTGGGCGATCCTCATTGCCCATGGTAAAAATTTACCCTCTTCCGTGTAACGACCGCTACGAACAGTGTCGATAACACGAATGAACACATCCTGGAAAATATCTTCTGCGAGATACTTGTCTTTAACAAGCAGAAAAATGGATGTGTAGATTTTTTCTTTGTGACGAATAATAAGTGCTTCAAGGGCTTCAGAGTCCCCATCCATAAATAAATGAATGAGTTGCTGATCAGTGAGATTGGTTAGGGATCGCATAACTTCTACGGTTTTTAATAATGGTTTGGGATATTTGGAACATCCCAATATGACCAGTGAACAAGTAGAAGTCTATCCTATAGGCGGGAATAGTGTTTCTTATTTGCTTTTCCGGGATATTGGGACAATGAAAATAGTATATATTTTATTACCCCCAAATAATAGTTAAAAATATTTTTTCAACTATTTCCCGAAAAAAATTATTGTTATCGTGCAATATTATTTTAAAGATAGATGATGGTTTTATCAGATGAAAGTGTGCAACATAAATTTAACAATTACTTTTGCAGATGACTATGACGAAAGCCGCGTCCGGTAAGGGAAGTAAGACAATTGCATCATCAGTTACATCAAAAGATTCCATTTTCATTAAAGGTGCCCGTGTACATAATCTACGTAACATAGACGTAGAAATACCTAGGGAAAATCTCATTGTAGTTACGGGTGTTTCGGGATCGGGAAAATCATCATTAACGATCGATACATTATATGCAGAGGGTCAGCGCAGGTATGCAGAAAGTTTAAGCGCATATGCAAGGCAATTTCTGATGCGAATGAATAAACCGGATGTGGATTATATACACGGTTTGTGTCCTGCAATTGCTATAGAACAGAAAGTTATTACACGTACTCCACGTAGTACGGTGGGTAGTATGACTGAGATATATGATTACCTGAGGTTATTTTATGGAAGAATCGGAAAAACTATCTCTCCGATTTCGGGAAGGCAAGTGAAAAAAGATGATGTACTGGATGTAATCAATGCAATTACAAATTTAAAATCCGGTGACAAAGTTTATATTCTTGTACATTTTTTATTTCATGGTAAACGGGAAATAAAAGAAGAACTCAATATTCTTTTACAAAAAGGTATTACGCGTTTGTTTGATAAAAAGACAAACAGTGTTTTGCGTATCGAAGAATTATTGGAACAGAAAAGCTGGAGACCAACTGCTGATACTTTTGTATTGATTGACAGGTTGGTAGTGAAAGATTTTGATGAAGATGATAAACATCGGATAGCCGATTCCGTTAGTACTGCGTTTTACGAGGGTGAAGGAAACATTGAATTGATGGTGAATGAAAAAGAAATGATTTCTTTTTCTAATCGTTTTGAACTTGATGGAATGAAGTTCGAAGAGCCTGTACCCAATCTTTTTTCGTTCAACAATCCCTTCGGTGCCTGCCCGGTATGTGAAGGCTTCTCCCAGATCCTGGGAATAGATCCTGACCTCGTAATTCCGGATAAACGGTTAAGCCTTTATGAAGGCGCCGTGGCACCCTGGAAGGGAGAGAAGCTCGGCCAGTGGAAAGAGAGTTTTATAAAAGCAGCAAAACGGTTTGACTTTCCTGTACATCGTCCGATCATAGATCTGAAACCGGCGGAGCTTAGAACACTTTGGGAAGGTAACGAGTACGCTCAGGGTATCAATGATTTCTTTAAAGAAGTTGAGCAGAATCTGTACAAGGTGCAGTATCGGGTATTGTTATCGAGATATCGTGGCAGAACAACCTGCACCGCCTGCCACGGTTATCGATTAAGACCGGAAGCGCTGTATGTAAAAATTGCAGACAAACATATCGGTGAGCTTTGTGAAATGCAGGTACGTGATCTGAACCAATGGTTTGATGATCTGCAGCTGAGTGAGTTTGATCAGCAGGTGGCCAAAAGAATTCTTATTGAGATCAGGCAAAGGTTACAGACACTTCTCAACGTTGGGTTAGGATACCTTACTTTAAACAGACTGGCGAACAGTCTTAGCGGTGGGGAAAGCCAACGCATTCAGTTAACACGCAGTATTGGCAGTAACCTGACCAATTCGCTTTATATATTAGATGAACCTTCTATTGGATTACATTCCCGCGACACAGACAGGCTAATCAAAGTATTAAAAAATCTGCGCGATCTGCACAATACCGTGGTTGTAGTGGAACACGACGAACTGATGATGCGGGAAGCAGACTATATCATTGATATGGGTCCGCTGGCAAGTCACCTCGGTGGGGAAGTTGTTGCGGCGGGTAACTACAATGAGTTGGTTAAAAACAAGAAAAGTCTTACGGCTGGTTACCTGACAGGGAAATTAAAGATTGAAATTCCTGAGAAGATAAGAAAATGGAAAAAATCGATTAATGTAGAAGGCGCCAGGCAGAATAATTTAAAAGATCTGAATATTTCATTTCCGTTACAGACCCTCTGCGCTGTGAGCGGAGTGAGTGGGAGCGGTAAAACAACATTGGTAAAACAAATCCTTTATCCTGCGCTTCAGAAAATTAAAGGAGAGTTTTCAGATAAAGTGGGACTGCATAAAGCGATTACGGGAGATATCGAATCGATAAAGCAGGTGGAGATGGTGGATCAGAACCCGATCGGTAAATCATCAAGGAGCAACCCGGTTACCTATATAAAGGCATGGGATGAAGTCAGGGATTTGTTTGCAAAACAACCACTGAGCAAAATCCGCGGATACCAGCCGAAACATTTTTCATTCAATGTTGATGGAGGCCGTTGCGATCAATGTAAGGGTGAGGGAGAGCAGGTAGTTGAAATGCAGTTTCTTGCCGATGTACACCTGACCTGTGAAGTATGTGGCGGTAAAAGATTCAAGGAAGAAGTGCTTGAAGTCAGGTATCGTGAGAAGAACATATATGATATCCTGGAATTGAGTGTTGACCAGGCGATTGAATTTTTCGCGGATGAAAAGGATATTATCCAGAAAATAAAACCGCTGAGCGATGTTGGTCTTGGGTATATAAAACTGGGACAATCCGGGGACACGCTATCCGGTGGAGAGGCTCAGAGGATCAAGCTCGCTTCCTTTCTTGGAAAGGGAAAAGCGGCGCAGGGGATTCTTTTCATATTTGATGAACCAACAACCGGGCTTCACTTCCACGACATTAAAAAGCTTCTTGCGTCCTTTAATGCTTTGATCGATCAGGGACATAGTGTAATCGTGATTGAGCATAACATAGACGTAATTAAAAGCGCCGACTGGGTTATTGAATTAGGACCGGAGGCGGGCGATGAGGGTGGCCAGCTGGTTTACGCTGGTGTACCTGCAGGGTTAGCAAAATGCACTGAAAGCCGCACCCAGCCTTACTTAAAAGGAGAATTCCCTGGTTAAACTACTAAATGGTTGTACCGTTTCTGGGGTTTTTTCGCGTGTTTTTACGCTATTTTCTAATCACTTTCTAATTGAATTTCAAAGTTTTCCAACGGTTCATATCGAAATAATCAATATACATGATTTGCAAGATTAATGGCCCCATATTAGTTTTGCTCCGATTCGCGCGTAAAACGCACTCCATATCCGCTATAGAGATCTCTTGAAGCTAAGCTAATCTATCCTTTACTATAACCCTTTAGTGTCTAAACGGACATGTCCCGGAACAATGATCTGGCTCCGTTCCGGTAGTCTTTTGTCACTACCTGAAATATCCTCTGCTAACCTTACTCTACACTGAAAACTAAAAACATTGAGATGAAAAAGATTTACTCTGTGATCACGCACAACTTTTTGTGTACGTTTATTTTTTTATCCCTGATGGTCGTGGGAGCGTCATTGAATTCAACAGCCCAGACTACCTACACCTGGAACATAGCCGGAAGCGGATCGATTGCGACAGCCGCCAACTGGACTCCCGCCAGAAATTCCCCTGCCAACAATGATATTTTAAATATCAACAACGGAGGTACTAAAACAATTGATATTCCGAGTGGTTTTACAGCGGGGCAAATCAATATCAGTGGGAACACCAACGTTACTTTTCAGAAAACTGGTGCTACCGCTGCAACCATTACATTAGCTTCAGCGCTAAGTGTTGCGAATGGAAGTACTTTGACATTGACGGGAGCAACAGGAGGTGCCAATCTTAATTTGGCATTTTCCGGCACCAGTACAAACACAATCGCAGGTACATTAAATTTAAACCAGGGAAGTGCTACATTAACTTCTGGCATCAACACAGCCAATAGCACAACGACTGTTACAGGATTTATCAACCGTAACGGGTTGAATACAACTATAACCTCTACAGCAGCAACATTAATTTTTGGAAATGGAGGTACTTATGTTCATAACATAAATGGCGGTACCATACCCACTGCAACATGGAATATCGGATCGACCGCTTCAGTCACCGGGATTACAAACACATTTCCAACTGCTGGGGCGACTCAAAATTTTTATAACTTAAATATTCAAAGTACGTTAACTGCGGCCGCCGCGATTAATACCGACCTCACAGTTCTTGGAACGTTGACGATAAATAACGCGTCTGCATTTGAATTATCTCTCGTCAATTCCACAACTGGCAGAACAATATCCGCAGGAAACTTCAGTCTAATAGGAGGTCTTTTTACACTAAAAAATACTAGTAATGGTTCAGCCACGCTATCGGTTACAGGTAATTTGGTAATTTCTGGTGGTACTTTCACTTATCGTACAGGCGGCTCCGGAAGTGCTCCAGTCGTTAACGTATCTGGGAATTTCAATCTTTCGGGCGGAACGTTGAATATGCAAACTAATAATCAAACGGGCATACTTAATCTCAGTGGAAACTATACGCATTCCGGTGGAACATTAACTGAGTTAGATAATGGTGCGGGCGAGTTTCTTTTTACTGGAAATAAACAACATATATTTTCTTCTGTTGCTTCAGCAAGTAACAACATAAATTATATTGTAGAAACAGGGGATACTCTCCAGTTCGATCTGCCAACAACACTGATCACTGGCGCCGGCGCTTTCACAGCACAAGCTGGTTCCACAACCGGTATTAGACATCCACAAGGGATTTCTACGACGGCATCTACCGGTCAGGTGCAGACAACTGGCGCTAAAACTTATTCCACAAGTGCAAATTATATATATAACGGTAGTGCGGCACAGGCTACCGGAAACGGTGTTACTGGTGCAGCAAATCTCACCATTGCAAACACAGGAGCTTCAACCGTAACAATGACCAACAATAACGTTGCCGTTACCGGAAATGTATTGATAAGTTCAGGTACATTAGCACTTGGTTCTAACATAATGACTGTCGGAGGCAACTGGACAAATAATGCGGCCTTTACGTCAAATGGAGCTGCACCTAACGGAAAAGTGACATTTAACGGATCTGGTATTCAGACGATTGGTGGAAGTACTATTACCACTTTCAACCATTCAGACTTAAATAAAACTACAGGTACTGTTGTACTTGCTCAGGATATAAATATCTCCGGGACTTTGAATATCGGAGTAAACCTCGATTTGACTACACATATCCTGACAATGTCTGCTGCTTCACCTGCTATCGGTACCCTGGGTACAGGCAGTTTTAGCGCAACAAAAATGATTATCGCAAATGGTGGTGGTGAAGTCCGCAAGTTGCTCACAAGCGCTGCGGCAGTGGCTTTCCCAATTGGCGATACTACTGGTACTGCTGAATATACACCTGCCTTGGTTTCGTTTTCTGGCGGAATCTATGCCGGTTATGTTTCAGCAAAAGTTGTTGATGCAAAGCATCCAGCAAATGGAAACATTACAAACTATCTCACACGATACTGGACTATATCACAATCTGGATTTTCTGGGTTCAGTGCTACTGTTGGATTAACATATGATGATGCTGATATTGTTGGAGATGAAAATAATATCAGAATGGGGAAATGGGACGGCAATGAGCCTTGGGTTCGTTTCGATCCATCAAGCGTTCCGGCTTTGAATTCAATTTATGCAACAGTAACCTCATTCTCAGATTTCACCGGTATCAACTTACTCGAAGCATTACCGGTAAAACTCACCAGTTTCAATGCTACTCTTATGGATAAGGCTGCTTTATTGGAATGGACGACCGCTGAAGAAGTCAATTCTTCACATTATGATGTCGAATACAGCACCGATGGTCAGCACTTTATCAGTCTGTCAAGGGTAAACTCACGTAATAGTATGACCGGAAGTTTTTACTCCTACAAACACCTCAACCCGATTAATGGTAAAAATTATTATCGGTTAAAGATGATTGACATCGATGACAAATTCGATTATTCGCCAATAATTATGCTGAAATATTCCGGTGAACAAAGACATCTGAATGCCTATCCTAACCCGGCATCTGACAACGTAACCATCCAGTTTGAAAAAGCAGGAAAAGGTGCATTTATCCGGGTGGTTGATATGCAGGGGAAACTGGTTCAATCTATCCAGGTACCTGCAGGAGCAACTTTACAGCAGATCAGATTGAATAACCTTAATCGTGGAATGTATAATATCATATACGAGAATGGAGGCGAAAAGACCATCCATCGGATTCAAAAAAATTAATTCTCCGGATTGAATATTAGTAAAGGGACTGTGCAAACAGTCCTTTTGCTTTTTAAATATGGCACTGCAGGTTTCGCTTTTAATGGGAAAATATTAGAATGCTATTAGTTTTTTAAAAACCAGTCAGAATTTTGACAAACCACTGTGATTTTTTGGATGATAAAAATCGTTGGCTCCCAACCGTTAGTAGAAATCTATATCGAATTGGTCAACTACCTAAGAAGTAACCTGGAAATCAGGTATAGTAGTTTTTTAAAAGATTCTGCGTTTCTATAAAACATTCTCCCTATAAGAACAGCCTGAACAGATTCAGAAGGAAATCGCTGTGCACGAATACACTCGCCTGTTTGAATTCTGCCTGGCAAATCATTGATTAAAACATCCTTTATTCTATGTTTACCCTAACCAAAACATTAAGGGCTTCCGGCCTGTCGGTTGCGATTTTACTTGCAAGTTACGGACACGCACAAACGAACACGTTTGACGGGTCCACAAATAATAATTGGAGTGTCGCTGCCAACTGGTCTCAGAACAGGGTGCCTCTGGCCACCGACAATGTGGTGATCCCTAATGGATTTACCGTTTCCGTTAATATTAATGCAGTTTGCAACTCTCTTACAATAAATGGTGTGAATACAGTGACTATTGTAAGTATCGTTAGCACTTTCAACCTTAACGTTGAAGGTGCCGTTACGATAAACAATACGGCAACGACATCGAACCGGGATCATTCTATTGCTATAGGAGCCGGCACACTTACATGTGAATCAGTTTCTATTACCAATTCCACGAACGATAACCGAAAATCATTCATCACCCTTACAACAGGGACATTGACAGTCAGGGGAAATATAGTCCTCGGGTCCGATCCGCAACGCTGTTTTATTCAATCAACAAATGCAGGTACCGTTAATCTCGGTGGATCCGTGACTGGCGGCGACATTATCATGCATGCTGGAAGTAATTTCAACTATAACGGGGCTGCTGCTCAAACGGCAAATTTTTCAAATGGTACCGAACCCTATGTATATGGAAATATTACGTTCAGTAATACCAGTACCGAAGGGGTTACACTTGGAGCGGCAGTTACAGGTACCAATGTTTTGAGCAACCTGACAATTCTATCCGGAACTTTAAATAATGGTGGCTTCTCAATTAGTCTTGGAACAAATGATGATTTTGCAATGAAAGCAAACACTTTATTGACGCTTACAGGCTCCACATCGTTTTCGGTTACTGGTACCGGTGCTGTTGTGGATCTGGATCCGGCTTCAACAATAGATTTTTCAGGTGGTGATAAAAATGTACCTGTTTGCGATTACGGAAATATTAAGATTAGCGCTGGTGGTACCAGGACCTTAGAGGGAAGCATAAATATCTTCGGGACTTTGGAAATTACGGGTGGTACATTTGAAACCAACTGGTATTTTTCAGGGAGCCGCAGTGTGACCATGTACGGTGATTTTATTCATACAGGCGGGGACATTTACGGTTACAGCATTCTATACAGTACAACCTTTTACTTTGAAGGCAACAAAAGTCACAATTTTACTTCCGGCGCAGCCAATACTGTTACTGGTCCACAAAATTTTACAGTTACTGCCGGCGACACATTGCAGGCCGTTTCTGCAACAACGATCATCCAGGGAGGAGTTTTTACTGTCCAGAGTGGCGGGACTTTTGGTATACGGCATGCACAGGGCATTACCGGTTCTGGCGCAACAGGCCAGGTAAGAACATCTGCAAGAAACTATAATTCCGGAGCTAACTATATTTTTAACGGAAGTGCCAACCAGGCGACGGGCAATGGGTTAACCGGGGCAAACGATCTTAGAATAGCCACTACAGGGAATGCGGCAGTTACTCTGACAAATACAAACGTCGATGTGAACGGCGACCTGGTAATTTCTTCCGGACGATTTATTCTTTCTACACGCATCATAACAGTCGCGGGAAATTTTGTCAATGATGGTACAGGATTTTCAGCAAACGGTTATGCTCCGAATGGAAAAGTAACATTTGATGGTTCAGGTGTTCAAACGATTGGTGGTTCCTCAATAACTACTTTTAATAATATAGACATTAATAAAACGACCGGCTCCCTGCTTCTGAACCAGCATGCCATCATTTCCGGAACCTTAAATATCGGTGTTAATCTCGACCTGTCTGCATATACACTCACGATGGGCGCATCTTCACCTGACATAGGTACTCTGGGTGCCGGGTCTTTCAGTTCGTCAAAAATGATTATTGCAACCGCAGGTGGAGAATTACGCAAGGCAATGACATCCGCTGGCGCATTCTTGTTTCCTGTGGGAGAGAACACGGGCAACTCCGAGTATTCGCCGATCCATCTTTCGTTTACTGGCGGTAGTTATGCCGGTTATGTAGGAGTAAGTGTAGCGGACGAAAAGCATCCAAACAATGGAAACATCACCTATTACCTGACCCGTTATTGGTCGGTAAATCAATCCGGGCTGTCCGGTTTTTCGGCAACCGTTACCTCTTATTACCTGGATAATGATATCATTGGATCTGAATATCTGATCAGCATGGCTAAATGGAACGGCACTGAACCGTGGATGGAATTTGCTTCAGGGATGAACTATACCGCTAACCAGATGACCGCAGTGGTTACTTCATTTTCAGAATTCACCGGACTGGACTTTCTTTCACCACTTCCTGCCGGGCTTATCAATTTTACGGTATTGTTGTCGGACAAACACTCTTTGCTCGAATGGAATACCCTGGCAGAAAATCAACTGTCCGTTTTTAATGTGGAGTATAGTTCTGATGGAGTACATTTCAATTCCATAGGGTATGTCCATGCGAACAATAACCCGATAGGTGGCAGCTACAGTTTTCGACATCTGACTCCTGGCAGCGGCAAAAATTACTACCGGCTGAAAATGATTGATGTCGATCAGCAGTTCGGTTATTCCCCGGTTATCATGCTCAAGGTCAGAGAAGGTCAAAATCAACTGAAAGCTTATCCGAATCCGGTATACGAAATGGTTACACTCCCGCTCGGAAAAGCGGGAAGAGGTTCTTATATAAAAATTACTGATATGCAGGGTCGGATGATAAGATCAATTTCCGTACCGGATGGTGCCACTATACAACAGGTCAATCTTAAGGAGCTTAACCGGGGAATGTATAATATTATATTTTGGAATGGAAGACAAGATACTGTCTATCGAATTCAGAAATACTGAAAATAATCTGTGCAATTGTAAAATAGGCACCTCCAGGACGGGTCCTTATTCGTTTTAGCAACACGATAATACTGCCCGAACTAACGTCAACGGGCATCTAAAACTTACGGTAACAAACCCCCGATTTTTTCCGAACAAAGTGACGAAACCCGCCACAGATGCGTGGTTTGCACTTCCAAAACAAAGATTTGAGTTATAATTTTGTCTATTTCAATAGGTTGGCATATTTTTATGCCATATCTGCAGTTTCGCTATCCAATTCCTCTGAATTCAGCACGTCCCTGATTACACTACACCGATTCGCGGTGCCATTCAATTAAAACTATTCGTACACCAACCCGAGAAAGTTACCGGCTTGTATTAAGAATTGATTTTATAATAACGTCAATTTGAACATACACTGTTAACCCATCAATGTGTTTCAACGACCAATGAGAGAGCCGGTAGTGATACCGACTAATTTTTTATTTGTAAAACTCAATATTCTGAAATAAACTCTACCTACATGTTTCCAAAACTTCCTGCGTACAAAAACCTGACATTAACTTTTGTTGCATTAATGTCACTACAAATTGCTATAGCCCAAACCAATCTTTGGGATGGGTCTGCAGATAATAATTGGAATAACCCTGCGAACTGGTCTTTGAATGTTGTGCCAGTTGCTAAATCAAACGTCGTAATTCCAATCAATGCAAACATCGTTGTCAACGTTGCATTACCTGTTTTTAAAAGTCTCACGATCTCAAACAATTCTACAGTCGTTCTGAATGCACTGACAACAAACAGAACCATCAGTCTACAGAACACCGGATTGGCACTTAATATTCAATCGGGCAGTACCCTTACACTACAGGGAACCACGACTGAATTCTTTATGATCAGGTATATCGGAACAGCGAGCACAGCGATCATTGCCGGAACACTTAATCTCGGAACTGCAGGAGCAGGCGGAGGGTATGGTGCATCAAATGCAGTTACGACAGTTACCGGAAAAATGTCACTCCTTAAAGGCCGCATAAGTACAACTGTTGAGACGGAACTGATCTTTGGCGATGGCGGAATTTATGAACATCATATTACTGGAGGTTTCATACCTGCCGCAACTTGGGATGCGAATTCTCTTGTAGATCTGATTGGAACGATCGCTGATCTTCCAACCGGTTTCAACCAGGTGTTTGGAAATCTTGCTTTTCATAATACATTGACAAGACCAGTATTCTTAAACTCTGATATTTTCGCACAAAGTAATTTCACCGTCAATAACAGCGGACCCTACATCATGGGTCTTACGAATCATACCGCACCCAGCGCTATGATAGTGGGTGGCAATTTTGTGATGAATTCCGGAATCTTTGCATTGGTACAGAATGCTTCAGATGGCTCACTGGATGTAGGAGGAAATCTGATAGTCAATGGTGGTACATTTGACGCTAAACGTTTTTCAGGTGCCGCCAATATCAATGTCTTCGGTAACCTTGAGATCAATGGTGGAGTATTTAACCTTCGTGCAGTAAATGGAAATGGTTCCACTTCCACTTTGTCGGTTTTCACCAACTACATACAAACCGCAGGAACATTGAATCTGAATAGTGTTATAAACAGCTCTACAGTATTTAATCTTTATGGTGATTTCATGCTCAACGGAGGTACGTTAACAGAAAGTGGTGCTGGTACGAGTAATGGGCAGATTTTCTTCGGAGGGTTTATTCAGAATTATCACAAAGGCGGAACAACACCGGCAAGCGCAATTATCAATTATACTGTTAATGAAGGGTCAGTATTACAGTTTGCTGATAATTCTACCATCAGTGGTGCTGGAACGTTCACCAACCTCATTAATTCGACCATTGGTGTTAAACACCCGCAGGGTATTTCAACAACAGGCGCAACAGGCCAGATCCAGGTAACGGGAACAAGAACTTATGCAGCAGGTGCCAACTATATTTATAATGGAACAGCAAACCAGGTGACTGGTACTGGTCTTACGCAAAATACAATTGCTTTCCTGACAATTGATAATCCCGGAAATACAGTGACACTTTCAGCTCCAACTGAAGTGAGTGCGGATCTGGTAATCAATGCAGGAAATTTCAATCTGAATAATAATAATTTAACCCTCGGAGGAGAATATTATAATAACGATGTTATTACTCCAGGTACTGCAAAAGTTATTTTGAACGGAGCAGGGATACAGACCCTCGGTGGAAATGTATCATCAACGTTCTATATTCTTGAGCTGGCAAAAACATCAGGCAGCGTATTGCTTGGCATTGACCAGTTTGTATCAAATACTTTGAACATTGATGTTATCCTTGATCTGGGAACTTTCAACCTGACGATGGGGAATACTGCACAGGCGATTGGTACACTGACGGGCACTTTCGACGAAACAAAAATGATTGTATCTACCGGTGGCGGCCAGTTGAGAAAAAGCGCAACCAATGCTGCTCAGGCAACATACGGTTTCCCGATTGGAGATATTGATGGTACCCCTGAGTTTTCACCTGCCGGAATATTATTTTCCGGAGGTAGTTATAATGGTTGGGTTGGTGTAACAGTAGTGAATCAGAAGCATCCGAATAATGGGAACAACACTGACTATCTAAACAGGTACTGGACAGTAGATCAAAACGGATTTTCTGGTTTTACTGCAACGGTTGGTTTCAACTTTGTGCCTGCTGATGTGGTTGGAACGGAAACCGAAGTTCGTCTCGGGCAATGGGAAGGAAATGAACCATGGGTGCGTTACGATCCTTCATTGATTGATCCGCAAAATTTATTAACAGCTACAGTTACGCAATTCAGTGACTTCACAGGCTTAAGTGTTTCTGAAGCATTGCCGATTCATTTTGGTTCAATCCGGGGCTGGGCAGTCAACAATAATTCAATAGCTGTTGAGTGGAAGATCCTTGGTGAAACGGGAACTTCACATTATGAAGTAGAAAAGTTGGTTAGCGCAAACAACTTTGCGAAAATCGGATCACAGAACGCTTCGAACAGCGGCCTGGATGAGACTTATACCTTTACTGATGTGAATCCCGCAAGTGGCGATAATTTCTACCGGATCAAAGGCATCGAACTAACCGGTGAAATTACCTACAGCCCTGTTGTTAAAGTGAAATTGAATGGTTCTTCTGCAAGGGAGATGAAGATTTATCCGAACCCGATCAGGAACAGCAACCTTGCAATATCACTTCAGAATTTCAAATCAGGCAAGTATGATGTTGTGATCAGTAACAACAACGGACAAATCATTCACAACAGCAAAATCAACCAGGTTGGTCCGAATACAATCGTGAATATTCAATTGAATCCAACACTTTCGAAAGGAATTTACCGATTGAGGATCACCAACGGAGAAGATACCTACCTGAGCAGTTTTGCAAAGGAGTAATATTTAGAAGAACTTGGTAGAAATAATCTTAATCAATAGGCTGCATTAATGCGGCCTATTTTTTTATGTACAACTTACCTGAGGCATGCCTGAATAAAATTCAGGTCATATTTTAAATAAGGCTTGCTGTTTAAGCGAGGGCAGTTAGCGTTTTTCATTTTTTCGTTCATCGTTGTTCGTTGAAGAAGTGTGATTTGCAGAAATGTAGAATAAAGAATACAAAGTACAACTCTGATGTTGAGGCCAACCAAATGCATAGATATTCACGCTTTGTCATTTAATCCGCCCAGACACTGGCATCAAGATTCTTTTGTAATTAAATATCCACCAGGTCTTGCACAACAAAACAGCAAGCTCTATATATGAGATGTTAGTCAAAGAATCGTTCCTTCGAATTGGTTACAATACTATTGTGTCGGGATGTTTGAAGGTTTTGTCTCTTGACTTCTGTAATAGCAGGAATTAAATATTGCTTGATATGAATTGTTTGCTTAACCATGAGCAGTTGACAGACTAACAGGCAGTTGGAAAGATTTTTTGCACCCATTCTTTGAATTAATGTACTGCTCCGGATAGTTAAATGGTCCGGAATTCTCTGGTCGCTCAGGAATAATCCGTTTGATATTAAATCAGGTTAAATGAGAGTTCAAACGGCAGGAAAAGTAAATGCCTGCACGCAGGCAAAATTCAATACCAAAAACCTATTTGAATTGAAGTGATCCGGGTTAAGTCAGGGAACTATTGTTTAATGAACGAAGTAAACCAGGTTTTTTCGGTACCCGTAACCGTTAGGTAATAAACTCCTGATGGTAGATTATTATTCAGGTTAAGGCTCATGTAAGTTATACTGCCGCGGCTGTTATGTTTTTGCTGAACCACTTTCTGACCCTGTGTATTGGTAATTACCACTTCATACTGGCCGTCCTTAAAATTCAACAGAGATAATTGTAAGGGCCCTTTTGAAACGGGATTCGGGAAGAGTCTGAGTTCGGTTTCGGTGTTAAATGCGTTGTTGTCTGCAACTGCAAAACGGGCGTTGGATTTAATACTATCCTTCGGATCCGGCTTCTTTAAACCAATACCCGTGAAATCAGAAAAAGATGTAATCTGGGTAGTTGTAAAAGTGTTTGCTTTTGCGGGATCGGGGAAGCTTACCCATCCGGTAGCAAGTGTATCATGACTGAATTTACCCATCCTTAATGCCTCAAGTGAACCTGAAACATCGGAAGAATCAAATGTTGTCGAGACAGTCGCAGTAAATTTGCTGTATCCATTCTGTTGAACGGTCCAAAAGCGCTCCAGGTAGTTTTGGTTGTCGGGACTGGCAGGGTGTTTTTTATTTGTTACAGACACCGATGCGTATCCTTTAAATACTCCGCCTCTTGAAAATGTAATGCTGATTGGTGAATAATATTTTTTATTATGCTCGTAATTTCCAATCGGGAAAAAATAGCTTGCGTCAAGAAAGTTTGTGGCGTATTTTCTTATTTCACCATTTTCATTAAGCACGAGCATTTTTGAAGAGCTGAAAGAATCGGCATAGATTTTTGCACTTACACCCATTGACAAAATATGAGAACCGACAACTAAGTTTCCTTCCAGTAATTCAAGTTGAGAAGCAACGCTGATATCAGAACCGAGACTTACATCTTTTGCATTCTTAATCACCAGACCATAAAAACTATTGGAACTTTTCCCTGTAATCAACTGAGCGTCGTAGCCAGTAAAACTTACTGTCGAATAATTACCAAAATTGTAAAATCCATTGTTTACCCAATTCCCTTCTAGATTAATATTTTTATTACGAGAATACAATTCACCCTGGACTATATTCAAATCCCCGGCAATTTTTAAATCAGATGACTGCGTGACTTTTGTCGGATTGTCAATGGTTATCGATCCGGGAATGAATTCAACATATGCAGTACCTGTTGCTTGAGGTGAACTTCCGTTGAATACAATATTGGCGCCGGAAGTATAGTTTCTTACCGGGGTAAAAATATGACCCATTAATGAGGGTGAAGGCATCAGCCCTGAAATGCTTCTTATTCCCAGGGTTCCTCCTTTTCTTAATACAAATTTTCCATTACTTGTAATCCTGGAATTTTCAGAGGCCATTTGTAAAAAACTAAGGCTGTCAACATAGACGTTGATGGTATTCTGAAATTTCTCCACTGCATCATAGATCTGAACAGAATCACCCGCGAAATAAATATTGCCGTATCCGGTTCCGGTCTCAGTAATTACTCCACCCGCGAAACTGAAGTTGCGATCTACATACAAATTTCCAATTCCATCATTTTGGGAGAAATTGGTTGTGCCCCCATTCTGTACAAAACTTTTTAATACCACGACTTCAGATTTTCCTTTTCCGGAAACTGAGTCGTTCGAATTGAAAAATAGTGTACCGTTTTCCCTGATAAAATCACCCATCGTAAACACCTGCGCGTCGCCGGAAGATTTTTTTAGCATGAGGTTCCCCCCAGACTGAATAAAATTTTTAGTGACCTGAAGTGAAGCAGCACCTTTTGAGTTGACCATTACAATTGTTCCTGCTGTAAAATTAAAATTACCACCAACAAGAAGGCTATGATGCGTGCTATCGGTATTAATGATCAGTGCGCCTTTTGATGAATTTTCAAATAATAGATTTCCCTGGCAGTCAATTGTCTGGTTCAAAACAATATCTGCAGGAAAATCAGAATTGAAGCTGACGTTACCCAGGACCTGGTTCAGGCCGGATGGTAATTTTGTTTTTATTCCGGTGAAAATACAGTTGGATTTTGGAGACCATTTCGCTACCGGCAGACTTCCACCATCCTGTAAATGCTCATAAACCGCATTGTCATTTACAACGAAATTCAATGCATTGCTATTGATTATAGATCCAGCGTTAGCAAGCTTGCCATTCAAAATCAATTTTGCATTTAATTCTGATATGTCAAATTCACCTGAGCTTTTCAGAATACCGTTAATTATGAAATTGGAATTCGAGCCAATAGTAAATTTCTTTATTCCTGAAATATTAACAGATGATCCGCTGCTGATAAAAAAGCTTGTATCTGCGCTTTCTTTTGAACTTATTGATTCAGCATTTTTATCAGCTGTAAAATTCAGACTTGTATTATCTAAAACACTCAATCTGCAAAGAGTAACCGTAGATAGATTCAGTTGCCATTCAACAGCTCCTCCGGCTGCAACTTCAATGGCGGCCAAGGGATGCCAGGATAATGCAGTTGTTGATATTGTAGATTTATTTCTATGCCGGTACAGGCTATAAGCCTGTAAACTGATGGTTCCTTTCGTAATCAATGTGCCGGCAGCATCAAAAGTGCCTTCGACTATCAGATCGGTACCCACACCATTCGCAATTTCAAGAGAAGCAGTATCAGCAACGAATAATATGGCTTTAGGTTCTATACGAATCTGATCAGCCAATGCAGCAGTTGTGATCGTAATCTTATTGTTTGCGCGGATCTGAATATTTGAAGAATTGACACCAGGGGCACCATCTTCAATTGTTGGTGTAAACCATCCCGAGTCCGTAAAAATCTGCCAGCTGGTGAGATCATTCCAGTTACCATCTGCCGCTGAGCGATAGTCACCCACTTTTTGACTGAATGCAAGAATGCCAGGCAGCAAACATGCAACCGTTATCAACAATTTTCTGTAGAAAAAATACGCTCCCACAAATGACCTTTTTAAAAGATTGAGTACGGTTTTTAAATAAGATTTGTGGAACCTGGACTGCTAGAACTAATGGATTTGTTTTCGGGAAGTAAATCAAGTGTACAGAAAATGCGGAGTAATATTGGATGGTATTAACTGTACCGCTTAACCGGACAGTAAAACTATTTTATTTCGGCTTCCTCACAAAATTAATTTTCTGGTCAACGCAGGCGTTCCAGGCTTTTAACCAGCTTCTGGTCCTTCCTGATGCCTCCATAGGCAAGCATAAAAAGCAATATCATCAGGATCGGGAGGATTGCACCAAACAGCCAGCGGCTTTCTTTGAAGTTCGTATCCGACTTAAAGCCTTCAACTTGTGTGAATTCCAGTATTACGATAACTATCGAAAGTACAATACCGAGGAAACAAAGGGTTTTCTGCAGTTTTCGATTTTTAAATAAGAAAATAGTCACCAAAGCCAGAACTGAAGTCGCAACGATCACCGTGAAAAGAAGCAGCATTTCAGGTCCAAGAAACACTTTTTTAGTGCCGTCCTGCAAAATTCCTTCCCAAAGCGGTAACCGGTATGTCATTATTCCTGCAATAGCGGCTAGTAATAACCATACAGACTGAATGCGCTGAATCATGTTAAACAGTTTAGCTCGGTAAAAACTTCCTTTTTTAATTCTTTACTTGAGTCCCCGATACAGGGGAAATGATTTCATTAAAATACTAACTTCCTCTTTTACAGAAGCAATTTCTTTTTCATTTTCCGTATTGGTCAGAACCCTGTCAATCAGGTTTACAACAGTCTCCATATCATTTTCTTTCATTCCCCTTGTCGTAACAGCCGGAACACCAACCCTGATACCAGAAGTCACAAAAGGACTTTTATCATCGAAGGGTACAGAGTTCTTATTTAAAGTGATATGAGCTTTGTCAAGCGTCTCCTGTGCTTTTTTGCCTGAAATATTTTTGTTTCTGAGGTCGATAAGCATGAGGTGATTGTCAGTACCGCCACTGATTAGATCATATCCCCTGGAAACAAACGATTTTGCCATTGCCTGTGCATTCACCTGCACCTGTTTTTGATACAAGCTGAAATTATCCGAAAGTATCTCAGCAAAGGAAACCGCTTTGGCGGCGATCACATGCATTAGTGGTCCGCCCTGCATACCTGGAAAAACGGCCAGATCAAGCAACGCACTCATTGGACGGATATTCCCTTTCGGATCTTTTAATCCCCACGGATTATCAAAATCATTTCTCAACATGATAATTCCACCCCGTGGTCCACGAAGCGTTTTGTGTGTTGTAGAAGTAACGATATGGCAATGGTCAAAAGGATCATTTAAATACCCTTTTGCTATCAGACCAGCGGGGTGCGCGATATCAGCCATCACCAATGCACCGATCTCATCCGCTACCGCCCGGATCCTTTGATAATCCCAATCCCTGCTGTAAGCAGAAGCTCCACATATTATAATTTTAGGTTTCTCTGTTCTTGCAACCTGCTCAAGCTGTTCATAATCCACAAGTCCGGTTTCTCTTTTAACCCCGTAAAAAAGCGCCTGATAGTTTTTACCGCTGAAAT
Organism: Pollutibacter soli; assembly: GCA_029269725.1. Lineage (GTDB taxonomy): Bacteria > Bacteroidota > Bacteroidia > Chitinophagales > Chitinophagaceae > Pollutibacter > Pollutibacter soli. Next base: position 431,816 of record JARJHS010000004.1, read on the forward strand.
TTGCCGGGCTGCCATGCGTCAAATGCCCACCCATGCTTAAATCAAGTCCCAAAATTTTATCACCCGGCTTCAAACATGCCATAAAAACCGCGGTGTTGGCCTGTGCTCCGCTGTGGGGCTGAACGTTTGCCCATGAAGCGTTGAAAATCTTTTTTAACCTATCAATGGCGATAGTTTCAATCTCATCAACCACTTCGCATCCGCCATAATATCTTTTGCCAGGATACCCCTCTGCATATTTGTTTGTCGGGCAGGTACCCATTGCTTCCATTACCTGCTGAGAAGTGAAATTTTCAGACGCGATCAATTCAATGCCATTTCGCTGTCTTTCCAATTCCTTTCCGATAAGATCAAATATTAGACTATCCTTTTGCATGTTTAAAATTTGGCACAAAAGTAAATGGAACTAATGAAAAGAGAAAGGCAGTGGAGAAAGATTAAAGGTCACTTATAATCCTGGATCGAAATTATTTCCTGGCAGAATTGATATTCGGTCTCATCATTGCTGCTTACAATGATGATTTTACCAGCACAATAGTTTTGAATCAGGCTCAGATACAATTCAATACCACTTTTATCAAGATTTGTGCAAGGCTCGTCCAATAATAGTACAGGGCTTTCAGAAAATACAGCCTGTGCCAGTTTAAGTCGTTGCTTCATACCACTGCTGAAAAACCGGATTTGCTTTTTTGCTGTATTACCTAATCCAACAATGGAGAGAATATCTTTTTTGGATATACCTGATTGCAGCGGTTTAAATGTCGAATGAAAATCCAGAAATTCGTACGCATTCATTTCTTCTATCAATTCAAGATATGGTGCGCAAATGGAAACATGCCTGAATTGATTTTCGGGCTCGATTGCTTTGCCATTTATTTCATAGCGGCACTTGCCTTCACTCAAAAGGATTGCGCCTGATATAACCTGCAATAAGGTTGATTTTCCCGATCCATTATGACCGGTGATGGCATATCTGCCTTTTTCCTGAAAATGATAGCTGAAGTGTCTGAAGATCCAATCCCGGTTGAAGCGTTTACCGGCATCAGTCGTTGAGATCTTCATCAAAGCTGGTTTTAGAATAGCGTTTGATGATGCCTCGTCCGCTTTCCCTGATAAACGTTACGATCTCATCACGTTCGTCTGTTGCAGCAAATTCTTCTTCTATATACTGAACAGCCTGTGTGGTGTTCATGCCTTTATTGTAGATGTACCGGTAGATATCGAGGATATGATTGATCTTTTCGACTGTAAAACCCTTACGTTTTAAGCCAATGGAGTTCACTCCGGCATAACTTAATGGAGAACGACCTGCTTTTATATAAGGAGGGATATCTTTCCCAACAAGTGAACCACCCGATACAAAAGCATGCTGACCAATCTTAACAAACTGATGTACCGCACACATGCCTGCAAGGATAGCATAATCTCCCATCATTACATGCCCTGCAATCTGGGTGTTGTTGCTCATTACACAATTATTGCCGATTATGCAGTCGTGCGCGATATGGCTGTAGGCCATGATCAGGCAATTATTCCCAACAACAGTCTTCCAGCGATCACGGGTCCCGCGATGGATAGTAACAAATTCCCTGATGGTACTGTTGTCACCAATCTGAACAATTGTTTCTTCACCTTCAAATTTCAGATCCTGCGGGGCTGCAGAAATTACTGCACCTGGGAAAATCCTGCAATTCCGACCAATCCTGGCACCTTCCATAATGGTCACATTACTCCCGATCCAGGTGCCTTCGCCTATCTCTACATTCTGATGGATTACCGTAAATGGGTCAACCTTCACATTCGTAGCCAGCTTGGCATTCGGATGGATATAAGTATGCGGATGGATCATGGATTCAGTTAATATCAATGAAGATGGTCTTGAAATGAGTCAGTATAATTATTAATATTTTCTGTCTTATTAAATACCGTGCGCAAAAATAGACTTTTCCACCGTTTAAGGTCAACCTCTTTTTACCAGTTGAGCCATTAATACAGCTTCAGTGGCTATCTTGTTACCAACATAAACAGTTCCGTGCATCTCACAAAGTCCTCTCCTGATCGGGCCCAGGAGCTCCATTTTCAGGATCATCGTATCACCAGGCACCACTTTTAACTTAAACTTGCAATTATCAATTTTTACAAAATATGTATCGTAATCTCCGGGGGGAAGTGTATTGATGGCCAGAATTCCACCTGTCTGCGCCAGCGCTTCGATCTGCAGCACACCAGGCATCACCGGATTACCGGGAAAATGTCCCGGGAAAAAGGGTTCATTAAAAGTAACATTTTTTATACCCACAATAGTCTTATCGGTCAGCTCAATTACTTTATCAACCAATAAAAATGGGTATCGATGCGGTAATCTTTTTTCAATCTGCTGGGTAGTAAAAACTGGCTGCTGTCCGGGATCATACACCGGAACATCTTTTACATGCTTGTTTTTCTTGATGTAATTTTTGATCTTTTTGGCAAACTCCACATTGGAAAAATGGCCAGGACGATTGGCGATGATATGTGCCTTGATCGGATATCCGATCAGAGCCAGATCACCAACTACATCGAGCAGTTTATGACGGGCAGGTTCATTGGGAAATCTAAGCTCCAGGTTATTCAGATAACCTTCACTCATTACTTCAATCTTGTCCTTCTTGAATGCTTTGGCCAGCCTAACTTTTTCTTCTTCGGTAACTGGCTTATCAACCACAACAATTGCATTGTTGATATCGCCCCCCTTAATAAGGTTATGTTCCAGCAACATTTCCAGTTCATGCAGGAAACAAAATGTGCGACATGGAGCTATTTCATTTGCAAAATCCCTTATGGTTTTTAAGCCTGCATGCTGTGTACCGAGTACCGGACTATTGAAATCAATCAGCGTTGTGAGTTTATACTCAACGGCAGGCATAGCTACCAGCTCTACCCGCTTTTCTTCATTATAATAAGTGATATTGGTATCGATAGTGTACCAGTGCTTTGCCGCCTCCTGTTCAGCAACCCCAGCCTCGCGGATAATCTCCACAAAAGGCTCAGAACTGCCATCCATGATCGGGGTTTCAGGTCCGTTGATTTCGATGAGACAGTTATCAATACCCATCCCTACCAATGCGGCCAGCACATGCTCTACAGTGCTGATTCTCGCGCCATTATCTTCAAGGGTGGTGCCTCTTGAAGTATCAACAACGAGGTCACAATCGGCCTTTACCAGTGGTTGACCCGGAAGATCTATTCTTTTAAACTGAATACCGAAACCGGGGTTTGCCGGTTTAAGATTCATATCAACATTGACACCAGTATGGAGGCCAGTTCCCGAAATACTTATTGCGGATTTTAGCGTATGCTGAATATCAGGATTGAACTTTTCACTCATGCCCTAAGAAATTAAGGCGCAAATATAGACGATATTTCTTGCAAGGATTTTTTAGAATGAAAAGCTCTCGAAAGAGATTTGAATTTGACCAGTAAAGTTCTATTAAATTATCTTTTAAGATACCTTTTCAGCCATCAATGCAGCGATTGCTCTTTCGAGTTCTTTGATCTTTTTTTCAAGCTCGGGAAGGTTCCTTCCGGCTACCTGGGCGCGTAGGGCCGCACCATATTCGTATGCAGGACTTCCCGTGACAGCTGAGTTCGGGAACTTTATGGACTTACTTACGCCACTCTGCGCATTGATTTTTGAACCATCAGCAATAAAAATATGACCTACAATTCCCGCCTGGCCGCCGATCATTACATTATTGCCAATCTTAGTACTTCCACTTACACCCGCCTGCGCCGCGATCACTGTATTTTGTCCAACCTCAACGTTATGAGCAATTTGAATAAGGTTATCGAGTTTTGCACCTTTCCTGATGGTTGTTGATCCCATAGTCGCCCTGTCAATGGTGGCATTTGATCCGATTTCCACAAAGTCTTCAATCAAGACATTGCCGATCTGGGGAATTTTTTGATAGGTACCATCTGTTTGTGGAGCGAATCCAAAACCATCACTTCCAATAACAGTCCCCCCATGTATAATAACATTATTCCCGACTACACAGTCATGGTAAATTTTTACTCCCGGATGAACAATTGTATTTGTACCCAGTTTCACATTGTCTCCTATATATGTCTGGGGAAATACTTTTGTATTATCACCTATTACCACCTGCTCTCCGATATACGCGAAAGCACCGATAAACACATTGCTGCCAATTTTTGCGGTAGGCGCAATAAAGCTGGGCTGCTGTATTCCAGATAACTGTTGGGTCATCATCTGCTGATATTTACTCAGCAACAGGGCGAATGCACTATAAGCATCCGGTACCCGGATTAGTGCAGCATTCAATGGCTGCTTAACTTCCTGGTTTTCATTGATGATAATTACGCTGGCACCGGTTGTCTCCAGAAACTCCTCATATTTGGGATTTGCCAGAAATGCAAGCTGACCTTCCTGAGCTTCTTCTATTTTAGCAAATGATCCAACGGATTTTGTTGGATCACCCTCAATTTTTCCTCCTATCAGGGATGCGATCTGGGCGGCGCTGAATTGCATAATTGTTCTTTAAAATAAAGCGAAATGTTTTTTTGAACGATGTCGGCGCAATTTAATTCATCGGGGTTCAAGGATCGGTCTAAAACGGATGAAAGGTTCGCACAAATTTTATTCCGGTTTATAATAACAAATGTAGAATTTTTTAACTGCCAAAGACAGGTTTTGGTGAATGAGGGCGTTGTCGACCAGTGAAATGTCTTTTACCGTTCCATCCCGGAAAACAATATTGATGCGCTCTTCTTTTGGGTCGTATAAACTGTTTTCAGCTTCTCCTGTAAAAACGAGGTAATCAAGATCATTATCAGAAACAGGAAACAGGTCTTTTATCGCTCTTTTTCTTTTTGAAATTTCAACCGGATCAATGGGTTCTGCCTGGAGTTTTAATTTGAAAAGCGTCCGGTTCAAAACAGCATTACATAATAAGGATAAGATTGGATCTTTATGTCGTCCCCAGATTTTTACTGCAGCGGTTACATCCGTATCATCGAGCTGACAAAACAAAGCAAGATTATCCCTGACAGAACCCTGCAATTCATTGAACAATAATGCACCTAACACACTATCAGGTTTAACATCCGGATCCCCTGAAGCTGCAAGTTCCCTGGCGCGTTGAAAAATTTTCACCAGCATCATTTCAGAGCAGAGTACTGTTTTATGCAGATATACCTGCCAATACATGAGCCTTCTGGAAATAAGGAATTCTTCTATCGAATAAATCCCTTTTTCTTCAACCATCAGTTCACCTTTGTAAACCGTAAGCATTTTCAATATCCTGCTGTAGCTGATAACGCCTTCTGAAACGCCTGTAAAAAAACTATCTCTTGTCAGATAGTCCATCCGGTCAACGTCCAGTTGACCACTGACCAATTGATGTAAAAACTTTTTAGGATACTTATCCGTGAAGATCTCGATTGCCATACTTAATCCACCACCGAATTCTTCATTCATTTTTTTCATGATGAGAATGGATAACTCTTCATGATGTACATCTTCTATCAATACACTTTCCAGCGCGTGAGAGAATGGTCCGTGGCCCACATCATGAAGTAGTATGGTTATTTTAGCAGCCTGCTCTTCTTCGGGGGTGATATCGATGCCCTTGCCTTTCAATTCATATATCGCCTGCCGCATCAGGTGATAAGCACCAAGGGAATGGTGCAACCGGGTATGAACAGCTCCTGGATACACGAGATGGCTTAAAGCCATTTGTTTTATGCGCCGAAGTCGTTGGTACCAGGGATGTGAAATAATCTTGTATATTAATTCATCATCTATCGTGATGAAACCATATACCGGATCGTTGATTATCTTTCTGAATTGCATGCGTTGCAGGAATTGTTAAATTACACTCCCGGATAGATAAAGTTATGCCGCAGGCGTGGTAATAACTAAATTTAACCTTTCGCTCACGCAGCGTTTGTGTGAGACGTTGAGCAATAATAAACCCTGCTTATTGTTATTAAAACCAAATCCTGATTGACATGCCATTAGCAAAGATTCTCTGGGTAGATGATGAAATTGAAAGTTTGCAATCCCAAAAACTCTTTCTGGAGAATAAAGGCTATGAGGTTTTCACTTTCACTAACGGTTTTGATGCACTCGATTTTGTAAAGGATAATCCCGTTGACGTTGTTTTACTGGATGAGACAATGCCTGGCATTACCGGTTTGGAAACGCTTGCAAAAATTAAAGAGATACATCAACAGCTTCCGGTTGTACTGATAACTAAAAATGAAACTGAGAATCTGATGGATGATGCCATCGGTTCACAGATCAGCGACTACCTGATTAAACCGGTAAATCCCAACCAGGTACTGCTCAGTCTGAAAAAGATTATCGATAATAAACGCCTGGTTGCTGAAAAAACCACCAGCGCGTACCAGGAACAATTTCGTAACCTGTTCATGGCGCTGAACAGCAACCCCGATTATAATGAATGGATGGAGATCTACCGCAAATTGACTTATTGGGAGTTGGAGATGGAAAAAAGCGATAGTCCCGAAATGCAGGAAGTGCATCAATCACAGAAGAGCGAAGCCAACACCGAATTTTTCAAATTTATATCCCGCAATTATGCTTCCTGGGTTGATCCGAAATCTGCTGATTCACCGATCATGAGTCATACCTTATTCAGATTTAAAGTTCTGCCTCATGTTGAAAAAGGAACGCCCACTATCTGGCTGGTGATCGACAACCTCAGGTACGATCAATGGAAAGCAATTCAACCTGTATTTGCTGAGTCGTTTCGAATTCATGAAGAATCTACATTTTACAGTATTCTGCCAACAGCTACCCAGTATTGCAGGAACGCAATGTTCGCAGGTCTGATGCCTGTTGATATTGAAAAAAATTTCCCGGTACAATGGAAAAATGATGAAGAAGAAGGCGGAAAAAATCTTTTTGAGGAAGATTTTTTCAAGGGACAATTAAAGCGATTAAAGAGAGACGACATTCGATATTCATACAACAAGATCGTCAATAACCAGGATGCACATAAACTGGTGGAACAGGCACATAATCTTCTGAATCATGATCTGAGTATTATTGTGTACAATTTTGTAGATATGCTCAGTCATGCGAGAACTGAAATGGAAGTATTGAAAGAACTTGCCAGTGACGAAGTCAGTTACAGAAGTCTTACTGCGAGCTGGTTTGTGCATTCTCCTTTGTACCAGGCATTGCGAAAGATCGCCGATAAAAAAATCAACCTGATTCTCGCTACTGATCACGGAAGTGTACGTGTAAAGACGCCATACAAAGTAGTAGGAGATAAACAAACAACCACCAACCTCCGGTATAAACACGGACGCAATCTGAATTACGAACCAAAGGATGTTCTCGCGTTTAAAGACCCACGCCAGGCTGGGTTGCCTGTGCCTACGGTAAACTCATCTTTCATTTTTGCAAAAGAAGATGGATTTCTTTGCTATCCGAATAACTACAATTATTACGCGAACTATTACAGAAATACGTTTCAGCACGGTGGAGTTTCGTTGGAAGAAATGATTGTGCCGGTGGTGAGAATGACCAATAAGTAAGAAGTAAGAAGTGAGAAGTAGGAAGGGAACAGCCAGCTGTTGAAGGTGTTTACTTTGTTTAGAAATGGATTAAATGCTTTTTGCAGAAACACAAGAACTCCGAATTAAGATAACTTTCTATTTAAAAAAGGAATTTAGCGTCGGGATACTCCGATGTCTCTTTAAACAATGTTGAAAGGACATTGCATCAAACCAAGCCATACAACACTTCTAACCTCTGATTCTCACTTTTTTCTCACCAGTCCCACACCACAATTGCCCATTCTTCACCGTCAGGAGAAACATAAGTGTGTATCACTGTAAAGCCTACACGGCAATGTGCGCGGATGGAACGTATATTTCGGGTGGCGATCTCCGTTACTGCAAAATCATATTTGGTGCAGTAGGAGTTTTTGTAGGTATTGTAACATTGATCAAGGATGCCTTTGCCTCGGTAATCTTTATCGACACAAACCTGGCCAACAACGATATAGTTATAAGTGCTGATCAGTTTGTCTTTATATTGCAAATCTTCGAAAGTTCTGAACATCGGGATCAAAACGGGAATATCTTCCTTGGATTCTACAGTCATCGCAAGGAGATAGGCAATTACTTCATCGCCATCTTTGCATATAATATGTTTTTCGATTGCGTTTAGTTTCCTGAGATCATCGAGACTGTGTTCTACGGTTACAAATCCCTGTCGCGCTGTTTCCTCTGGACTGAGGTTGCGCTGCAGATTCTTTTTTTGTAATTCTTTGATGCTGATAATATCGGCATCATCTTTAGCCACAGTAAAACGGAGACTGGGCATATAGATTTCTTTTTGATCCTGGTGGGCTATCTTAACCATAAACATACCATGCTTGCTTCTGAAACGTAATTTCCTGCATATACAGTATGTTGACTAACAGCAGAATATTCGCCATCGTAGCCCTGGTCCCACAGGCGACCCCTTAAATGAACCGCCAAACCAGTTTCGATGCCTGTCGATTTTACCATTTCCGGCATTGCAAACCTTAACCAGGCATTTTCGTAGCTGATATCCTGAATTCCGGAACTATCCGTTACCTGCGTTCCTTTCAGAGGACCTTTCCACAGAAGCTGAGTACCATGATCACCCGAAACCTGCATCGGGGAAAGTACTACTGTAGCGTTTTGTTTTTTTGCTGTCAGAAAGATGTCCCTGAACCAATTATCGGACCCTAACAGTACGATAGTATTGCCAATAGGCAGATCATATGTTTTCAGATTTTCGATTTTTCCCCCTGTGGTATACTCAACATCTTCTGCATCGGGATGTATTTCGAATGACAGATGCCTGGCAAGCGAGCCATCAGGATTAAAAATCGCAGTCGTATTGTACAACGGACCTTTGCGCACTTCAATTTTATTTCCTTTGACAATCGGGTTTGGAAGAAGGACTGACGATCCTACAATAGTGACTTCATATTTTTTAGCAAGAGAGCTGAATATATCGACATATAATCTTGCCACAGTTTTGCCTTTACTTGCAAAAACACTATACCTGATCTTATCAAGCGTCCCATCTGGAGCTGTGAACCAGCTTCGCATATAGGAGAAAAAATTGCTGCTCACAAAGGTGGCCATCGCATTGCCTGTGGTAGCGGCAGAATAAACGGATTGTTTTTCGCCTTCAATCACCAGCCATTTTGCTGTGTTTTCCGGAAAAAGGACAACTGTATTCTTTTTAAGCCAACCCTTTTGCAGCGCAATCTGAAGGTAACCGTCAAGCTTATTGAAGAAATGATCCCGCGAAGAATAATCCTCGGGAATCATGTAGGGACTGATCCCAACAATATTGCCTTTACCACTGTCATTAAAAAGCGTGTATGTGCTATCAAGAAATAAGCGTGTATTATCTGCAATTGATTTCCTTCCTGCATTTGCCCAGGTGAAATAAATAGCCAGTATAATTGCCAATATGATACAGAACCTGCGAAACCCTCGCTGCATATTTGCTATTGCGATTTAACGATGAAGGTAAGCACATTAATTCTCAGAATTATTTCAGCTGATATCAGAGTGTTGCACCCGATTTGATCATCAATTTTATCCAGCAAACATGGTGGTAAGTTTTTATTCACAAATCACCGCCTGAATGTGGGCAAGTTTAACATTTACGGGAAGGGGAAGGATAGCTGATTATGTAATTTTGAACAAACCAAGGATATGAGTATTCGTTTCAATACGACCACATTGGATAAAATTGAGAAGCTGATTGAGGAAGCTGGTTATATTTTACGTTACGAAAGGGGAACCTTTCAAAGCGGGTATTGTATTCTTGAATCCAAGAAGGTGGTTGTACTTAATAAATTCCTCCAGACTGAAGGAAGGATCAATACACTGATAGATCTTTTACCAAACCTGAATTCAATTTTACCAGATCATCTCAGTCCTGAAAGCCGCAAGATGTATTATGAGCTGGTAGGCAAGGCGGCATAAAAAAATTCATCTTTTAAGCCTGTTTCTTTATTTTCATTCGTGGCCGATTCTTCTTTAAAAATAACATTCCTGGGTTCCGGAACAAGCAGCGGTGTACCGATGATTGCCTGTGGGTGCCGGGTCTGTACTTCACCCTATTCAAAAGATAAACGACTCCGAAGCAGTGTAATGATAGAGTCTGCAACGACGCGCATTGTTGTAGATACGACTCCCGATTTTCGCTATCAGATGTTGCGCACTGAAACGAAAACACTTGACGCCATTATCTACACACATCCGCATAAAGATCATATTGCCGGGCTCGATGATGTCCGTGCGTATAATTTCTTTTCCGGCAATCCGATGGATATCTATGCTAACTATCTGACTGAAGAAGCTCTTCGCCGTGATTTTTATTATGCATTCGAGGATAAACGATATCCTGGCATTCCGGAACTGAACATGCATACCATCACTGACAGTGATTTTATGGTGGGTGATATTCTCGTTCAGCCCATTTCGGTCTGGCATCTGCGTATGCCTGTGCTTGGCTTTCGCTTCGGAAATTTTGTTTATATCACTGATGCAAATCGCATTGATGAAAATGAGAAAAGCAAAATCAGGGGAGCAGAAGTGATTGTGTTAAATGCGCTACGAAAAGAAAAACATATTTCACATTTCAATCTTGAAGAAGCGGTTGCTTTGGTTCAGGAACTGGAAATACCAACTGCGTGGTTTACTCATATCAGCCACCAGATGGGGCTTCACAGCGAAGTCAATGAGACACTTCCAAAAGGAATTGCACTCGCTCACGACGGTCTTCAATTCGACGTGAAAAATCCTTCCGTTTAATGATGAATTTCACATGGAATCCGCTTTCCCGGAACTTAGTTTTGGAAAAACAGATGTATGTGGAAAAAGAAGATCCTGCCTTATTTTCAATACACAAAAAAAGAAAGAGCCGGAATATTGGTATTGCTGGGGATAGTACTTCTATTATGGGTTATTCCGGTCTATCTGTCTGATAATAGTTCTCCAATTTCAAAAGCCGAGTTAATCATTATTAAAGATTCTATCGAAGTAGATCGGGAATCGGTTTCTTCAAACAGCCATCAGGTATCAGCAGAAATTGAACGTGCTTTTCAGCCAAATTCATCGGAAGAAAAAAAAGAACTGAAACTTTTTGCTTTTGACCCGAACCATACCAGCAGGGGAGACTGGCAACGTCTGGGGCTAACCGAAAAAACTATTTCAGTGATTCAACACTATCTCGGTAAGGGAGGTCGCTTCAGAACACCGGATGATCTGCAAAAAATCTATTCAATTAAGCGGTCTGATTTCCTGCGGCTGAGACCCTTTATCAGGATAAATAATTTCCAAAGCGAACCGAAATTCAATTCCGCATATTCAAACAGGAAAGACAACGGCAATCCTTCTTTATACCACACTACATATAAAAAGGAAATGCCGGACAAGCTTGACGTAAATCTTGCAGACCAGGCGACCTGGGAAAAACTAAATGGTATCGGAGAAAAGCTGGCAGCAAGAATAGTTTTGTTTCGTGAAAAATTAGGTGGATTTCATTCAATTGAGCAAGTCGGTGAGACTTTTGGAATTTCACCGGAACTTTTTGCAAACCTGAAAACCAGGTTAACAATTTCCGAAAATTTTAGAGTCGATAAAATCAACCTCAATTCCGCCACACAAGATGAATTGGGACGACATCCATATATCGGCCGGAAACTTGCCGCGCTTATTATCGCCTTCAGGGTGGAGCATGGTGCCTATGAAAATAACCTGGAATTACAGCGTATTCCATTGATCACCAAGGATGTTTATGTGAAGATTGAGCCTTATTTAGCCAACTGAATGACATCGGTTTGCCGGAATCGGGCTGGGAAAAATATTTACAATCTGGCTAACAGCTGTTAGTTTTTATCAAAATTTTGTATCTTGATTTCTTTTCTAATATGAATTTTCAATACGAAGAAATCACCACACAGGTAGAGCTGACCGCAAGAGAATTTGCTCAAAAACATATTCGTCCCCACGTAATGGCATGGGATGAAGACCAGATATTTCCGGCAGAAGTATTTAAAGAAATGGGAAAGCTGGGTTTGATGGGCGTATTAATTCCCGAAGAATATGGCGGATCAGGCCTCGGTTATTTTGAATATATCGCTGTGATTAAGGAGATCGCAAAAGTTTGCGGTTCCGTTGGTCTTAGCCTCGCTGCACATAATTCTTTGTGCAGTGGTCATATCAATCTTTTTGGAAGCGAGGAACAAAAAAGAAAATACCTGCCAGATCTGGCCAGCGGTGTGCATCTGGGTGCATGGGGTCTGACAGAACCAAACACCGGAAGTGATGCTGCCAACATGAAAACTACGGCAGTGCGAGATGGTGATGACTGGGTTTTAAATGGAACTAAATGCTGGATCACTCATGGTATTAGCGGAGATGTTGCAGTGGTGATTGCAAGAACAGGTGAACCAAGAACAAGTGGTAACAGCACAGCATTTATCGTAGAACGCGGTAGGAATGGATTCAGCGGTGGAAAAAAAGAAAACAAATTGGGTATGCGTGCCAGTGAAACTGCAGAAATGATTTTTGACAACTGCAGAATTCCTGATGCAAACAGACTCGGAAATATCGGAGACGGCTTCAGGCAATCTTTGAAAGTGCTGGACGGAGGCAGAATTTCAATTGCCGCGCTGAGTCTTGGTATTGCGCAGGGTGCTTACGAGGCGTCTTTGAAATATGCAAAAGAGCGATACCAGTTCGATCAGCCAATTGCCAGTTTCCAGGGAATATCTTTTAAACTCGCTGATATGGCCACAGAAATTGCCGCAGCTGAATTGCTGACGATGCAGGCTGCAGACAAAAAAATGAAAGGTCTTCCGATGACACGGGATGCTGCGATGGCTAAATATTACGCAAGTGAAGTTGCAGTTAAAGTGGCAAATGATGCGGTTCAGATTTTTGGCGGTTATGGGTACACGAAAGACTTTCCGGTGGAGAAATTCTATCGTGACAGCAAACTCTGTACGATCGGAGAGGGGACTTCAGAAATTCAAAAAATTGTAATTGCCCGCGAGGTTATAAATAATTAATAACGGGTGGTTTTGGTTATAGTTGGAGTTGGTTTAGCCAGGTTTCAGACCTGGCTTTTTTTTTAAGCAGGAAGTGCGAATGGTAAAGGCCTAAGTAAAGTAAGGAGACAGGAATAAGCCGGCAGTAGATCTAGCGACAAGCAAAGGGTCGATGCTTTTTCTTCATCTTCTTCCCATCAACCATTTTAAGATTGTGAAGGCGAGAAGTTACTGATTTATGATGCCTGCTCCTACTTAACGCTTAATACATACTTCTACTGAATGTCGTCTGCTGACTACCGTCTATATTACGGCATAAAATCATCCTCTTCCTTCGGACTGTATTTGTCGAAAACTTTATCTATTGCGCCCGCAAATACTGGAAACTTTTGTTTCGCATAGTCTTTGATGATCGTAATGGATTGGAGCGCCTGCTTTTCTGTGATTCCTGCTTCAGTGGTGAGTTTATCGATCAGTTCTTTCATAACCAGGAAAAAATCAGTAAAGAAATGTGATAAGATCGGTGTGGAAAAGCTACAGACTCAGGTCCTCCCTTATTACTGCTTACTTCTTACTTTCTCAAGCCACTTTCAGCAGACTCATTCTCGATTTATCAAACTTGTGCTGAGTGTATTCCAGGGTTAGATGGAATTTTTTCTGATTACTTGATGGCATTTCAAACATCGCATCAGTCAGAATGTTTTCACATATGGATCTGAGCCCACGCGCGCCAAGTTTGTATTCTACGGCTTTAGCTACCATGAAATCAAGAACATTGTCGTCAACAATTAATTCAATGCCTTCCAGTTCAAATAATTTTTTGTACTGGCGCATGAGGGAATTCTTAGGTTCTGTGAGAATAGCGCGAAGTGTTACTGCATCAAGAGGATTGAGATAAGTAACTACCGGTAACCTTCCAAGCAATTCGGGAATAAGACCAAAGCCTTTCAGATCCTGTGCATTTACATACTGGAGAAGATTTTTCTTCATATGCTCCTGCACCTCTTTGTTTACATTGAATCCGATGGAATTTGTATTTACACGACGGGCAATCAGCTTATCAATTCCGTCAAATGCTCCACCGCAAACAAAGAGAATATTCTGTGTATTGATCTTGATCAGTTTCTGTTCAGGATGTTTTCTGCCTCCCTGCGGGGGAACGAGAACTTCTGTTCCTTCCAGCAATTTCAGCAAACCCTGCTGCACACCTTCCCCACTAACATCACGGGTGATGGATGGATTATCGCCTTTGCGTGCGATCTTATCCAACTCATCAATATATACTATACCTTTTTCGGCTGCAGCAACATCATAGTTGCAGACCTGCAGAAGTCGGGTAAGAATGCTCTCCACATCTTCACCTACATAACCAGCTTCAGTAAAAACGGTAGCATCAACAATCGCAAATGGAACGTTCAATAAACGTGCAATTGTTTTTGCAAGAAGGGTTTTGCCCGTACCGGTTTCACCCACCATGATAATATTGCTTTTTTCAATCTCGATATCAGACTCAGATGTTTTATGCTGAAGTCTTTTATAATGATTGTAAACGGCAACGGCGAGGACTTTCTTTGCGTCGTCCTGGCCGATCACATATTCGTCAAGAAACTTTTTTATTTCGATCGGCTTCTTAACCGATAGTTTAAAATTGGGATTGTGATCCGGCTTGATATGCAATTCCTGATCTATAATTTCTCTTGCATGTTCAACACAATTCTCACAAATATGCCCCTCCTGGCCCGCAATCAGAATTTTTACTTCGTCGCGACTCCGGCCACAGAATGAACAATGAAGAGAAGATTTCGCCATAGTATCAAGTTTCGAGAGAACAAAGCTAAAATAAAAAGGGCATTGACTACTGTCTTTTAACTCCAGCAGTCAGGTAAATATCCCCAAAAGGGCAGCAGCCTCTGTAAAAGGCTGCTTTTAAAGCATTTATTTAAATTTTTTTCAGTTCAGCATCTACGATTCCGTACTTTATCGACTCTGCCGCATCCATCCAGTAGTCACGATCGAAATCCTTCATCACTTTTTCAAATGATTGGTTACAGTTTTCAGCCAGGATTTTCGCCCCCATTTCTTTCGTTTTCTGAATCTGAAGAGCCATAATTTCCAGGTCAGCAGAAGTGCCCTGACCACCACCACTTGGCTGATGGATCATTACTTCTCCATGCGGATAAATAAACCTTCTGCCTTTGGCGCCACCACTCAGTAGAATTGATCCCATTGATGCAGCCATACCCATACATATAGTTGAAACCGGTGACTGGATCATCTGCATGGTATCGTAAATCACCATGCCACTGGTTACCAGTCCGCCAGGACTATTGATATAAAATGAGATCTCTTTGCCAGGTTCTGTTGCATCAAGAAACATGAGTCTTGCTGTAAGATCTTTTGCGCTTCTGTCGTCAACCGGACCCCAGAGAAATACTTTGCGTTGTTCTATGAATTTTTTGTCGAACTGAGCGCCGCTGAGAAAGCGCTCCATTGGATTATCATTATTTTTTGGGTTTTCTTCTTCATCATCCATTACCACTGCTCGCTGATATTTCTTATACATCATAAAATATTATTCTGAAGTTCTTATAATTTTTTCCCGTCAATTATTTTGTCGATTTTTTAGGATTGGTCAGCAAAACCTCATCAACCAGTCCGTACTCTTTTGCTTCCAGTGATGTCATCCAGAAATCACGGTCAAAATCCTGAGCAATTTTTTCTATAGGCTGACCACTATGGTGTGAAACCACTTCATAGAGCTCTTGTTTAAGACGCTTAACCTGTTTAACTGTGATTTCTATGTCCGTTGCCTGGCCACCTGCTCCACCACTTGGCTGATGCATCATGATCCTCGAATGTTTCAACGCAGTTCTTTTGCCCGGAGCGCCGGCGCACATCAAAACAGCAGCCATACTGGCAGCGACACCGATACAAATAGTAGCTACATCAGGAGTTACATACTGCATGGTATCGTATACACCCAATCCTGAGTAAACTGCACCGCCGGGACTGTTGATGTACATCTGGATGTCCCTGGTACGGTCAGTACTATCGAGGAACAGAAGCTGTGCCGTGATGATATTTGCTACTTCATCGCTGATGGGATAACCCAGAAAAATGATCCTGTCCATCATCAACCTGCTGTATACATCCATAACGGCAACGTTCATTGGTCGCTCTTCGATGATATTCGGGGTCAGGTTGGTGACCATATGTTTGGTGTAGCTGTCCAAAGTATTACTTGAAATTCCCCGCCCTTTGATCGCAAATTTTTCAAATTCTTTTCCGTAGTTCATAAAGCTGATTTTATCTCAATATTTGGCAATTTAAAGCATTTGCAGAACCAAATACCGTGCAAATCAGAAAACCGGACAAAATGCCATTCACTATCCATTTCTTCTGTAACCTGGTGCCTGAATCGCGTATTCATTGGATTTTATATATGGTTTCGTAAATACTACTGAACAAAATAACACGTTGTTAAACAGTTGAATTTTAAGGTGCCTGGTTTCCGGAAACGGAGCACATGGGTTACAAGTTTCAACTGAAAATTAAAGTACAGAAAAGTAAAAACCTTAGATTACGGTGCTGAATATCAATACTTTTATTTCATTTTTACCTGAGAAATCATGAAACCCCCGGTTCCCGAAATGGCGGAGCGTGCAAAAACAAGTTTGGAAACCAATAGAAGACCGGGCAATAACAGCCGGGCAAGCCTTTTCTCGAAATGGTTAGACAAGGCCAGCACCCATCCCTTCCTGGCTTTTTTGCCATTTCTCTTTTTTTTCGTGGTGTTGGTAGTGCTGAAAAATAACGACGCTTTTGAAAGTGATGAGGCCCGTTACTATATGTTTTCACAGAATCTCCTGAAAGGTTACTACTCTGATCCTCCACCAAATTTTAATCTCTGGAACGGTCCTGGCTACCCGATCTTTTTGATGCCCTTCGTTGCGCTGAAGCTTCCGATGATATCGATCGGATTGGTAAACGCAGTATTTCAATACCTGGCCATCGTTTTCTTTTTCAAAACTGCATCGAGGTTAGGTGTTGCCAAACTCGGCTTGGTATTCTGCATCTTCCTGGGATTGAATTATCCTTCCTGGGTGGAATTGCCTCAGATCATGACGGAAACGATGACTACTTTTCTGGTTTCAGCTATCGGATTATTAATTGTAAAGGGTTACCAGGAAGAAAAACGATGGCAGTTTATCACCGCGGGATTGCTGCTGGGATACCTTGTACTTGTGAAAATTATTTTCAGTAACGTGCTACTGGCGTTTCTGGCCGGTTCATTTTTTCTTTGGTTGTTTAACCGGAAAAAGCCTGTATTCAGACAATTACTCATAATACCTGTAATCGCGTTTCTTGTAAATGTGCCCTACCTTCTTTACACCTGGAACCTCACCGGGAAAAAGCTGTACTGGGGAAATTCCGGCGGTATGAGCCTGTACTGGATGAGCACTCCATATCCTGGTGAATATGGTGAATGGCATAATTCAACCATATCGCTGTACGACAGAAATGAAACTGCGGACAGTATTATCATGTTTAATGAAAAGAAACTGCAGGACAATCACCGCGCCGATTATGCTGAAATTTATGCGCTTCCACCGCAGGAACAGGACGATGCTTTCAAGAAAAAGGCCATCGAAAATATAAAGGCACACCCGGTAAAATTTGCAAGAAATATGATTGCCAATGCCGGGCGTTTAATATTTGATTATCCCTATTCATACACTTATCAGACAGAGACATCTCTTTTGCGGATTTCTGTCAATGGCATTTTACTAACATTGATTCTCCTATCAGCGTTGATCTCCGCACTTAACTGGCGCAGGATCCCATTTTCATTGCGGGTAATTGTGTTGATTATGCTACTCTACCTGGGAGGGAGTTTATTGGTGAGCGTATACCAGCGAATGTTTTATGTGATTTTGCCGTGGATGCTTCTTTGGGTAAGTTATGTATTGACGCATTCCGTCAGAATCAATTTGAAACTGCCCGTTCAAAATAAATAAGATTTAAAAATACAATTGAAACAGCCGTATCGGTTTTCGGCCTAACCAAAACACAACATCAGCGCATGAATAAGTTTGAGAAATTATCAATCGTCATCCCAGCATATAATGAGGCCAGGACCATTCACCTGATTTTAGATCGTGTGCTCGAAGTACAATTGATTAACGGCCTGAAAAAGCAGATCATCCTCGTGAATGACTGCTCTAAAGATCAGACGGAAGAAGTTTTGTTAGAATATATCAAATCACATCCTGAAGTTGAGATTCAGTATTACAAGCATGAAGTTAACCAGGGGAAAGGTGCGGCAATTCATACGGGTATTAAAAAAGCCACGGGTGAGTATGTGATTATCCAGGATGCGGATTTGGAGTATGATCCAGAAGAGTTCAATGATTTGCTTAAACCGGTTTTCAGGGGAAATGCTGACGTTGTTTTCGGAACCCGCTTTGAAAGTGGCCGTGCGCATCGTATCCTGTTTTTCTGGCATAGTATCGGTAACAAAATGCTTACTGCGATGAGTAACGCATTTACCAACCTGAACCTTTCAGATATGGAAACATGTTATAAATTATTCCGCACTGAAATCATTCAGAAGATTGATCTGAAAGAAAAACGTTTTGGATTTGAACCGGAAGTGACTGCAAAAATTGCACGTATTCCGGATATCCGCATTTACGAAATCGGTATTTCTTACTACGGCCGTACGTATGCAGAAGGAAAGAAAATTAACTGGAAAGATGGGTTCAGGGCACTATATTGTATCCTGAAATACAATCTTTTCTCAAGATGACCGAAGATGCTCAACCGAAAGCTGATCTAACGGGCAAGGATACCTTACAATCGTTCTCCAGGGCATACAGATTTAATCAATGGATGTTTGACCAGATTGCTCCCTGGGCAAAAGGCTCTGTTTTCGAAGCTGGAAGCGGTATCGGGAATATTTCGAAACTTTTTATCGAAAAAGGTTTTCGTATGGTATTGTCTGATATCATGTCTGATTACCTCACGCGCCTTAAGAGAACATTTGCAGACGAGCCTAACGTTGATGCGGTCGTTGAGCTTGATCTTTCGCTTCCGCAATTGCACCACCAGGCACTCGCCGGTAGATTTGATACCGTTATTGCATTAAATGTCATTGAACATATCGAAAATGATGTGCAGGCAGTAAAAAACTGCAATGCGCTGTTGATAAAAGGCGGTAGACTGATTATGCTCGTTCCCGCATTTCAGTCACTATATAATTCATTCGATAAGGATCTTCAGCATTACAGGAGATACACGAAGAAAACCGTTACTGAACTGTTGGAGTCCAACGGATATAAAGTTGTTCATACGCAATACTTCAATTTTGGAGGACTGATTGGATGGTATATATCCGGCTCAATCCTGCGTAATAAAAAAATCCCGAGGGGTCAGCTCAGGATTTTTGAAAAATTAGTTCCATTATTCCGCGTAATCGACAAACTCATATTTAGTTCTGCCGGTGTTTCCGTAATTGCAGTAGCTGAGAAAGTAAGTGACTAAATACTGCTCCCTCCATTTTATCAGGCTCACCGCAACCTCAAGATCTTCCTACTTACTACTTACTGCTCACTGCTTACTAATGCTCATGCTGATGTTCCTGCTGCAACTTCGCAAAATCTTCCGCGCTGATATTCTTAACTTCAGGATTCACCTGTGTTTCAGCAAATGCAAAAATCTTTTCGGTTAATATTCTCCGGTAGGTGCTGTCAACCTGTTGTTCATCTTTCATCATACGATCGATATAGCTGTCCAGCCAGGAGGTATCGCCACCCAGATTCATTGAACCGAAATAGCTCATGATCTGCTGTCCCATGGAATCTCTTACCTCTTCTCTTGTAACGTCGATATTCTGATCTTTTACAATTTTATCAGTGATTAATGTCCAGCGAAGTTGATTCCTGAATCTTGGAAATTCTTCTTCAACTTCCTGTTCAGACTTTGGTTTTTCGCCACCAGTCTGCAACCAGCGTTTCAGAAATGATTCCGGGAATTCCATCTGCGTATGGTCAAGAAGAATGTGATAGATCTCGTGTTGGAGGTGATTGCGGCTTTCACGATCAAACTGATCCTGGATCTGCTGTTTTATCTCTGCACGGAAATCTTCAGCTGTGGTAATTTCTTTGCCAGGAATTGCTTCTTTGAAAAACTCTTCATCGAGATTCCTTTTTTCCACCAGGCCAACTTTGGTGACGGTCATCAGGAAATATTTTTCGCCTGATGCAGGATCATTTTTATCCAATCCCAGGTCGCTCAACAACCATTCTCTTTCTTTTTCATCGAAAGCAGAATTCAGCTGTATTACAAAATGGTCATCTTTTTTTGCACCGATCAGTTTTGATCTGAACGACGCGGCAAAATATTTTACAAGCAGTGAATTTTCTTTCGGCAATGCACCTTCTTCTACGTTTCCTTCTGCATCGCTTGCTTCAAAACGAACATTCAGGACATATTCGTCACCCTCTGCTTTTTCAGGCTCTGTCATTTTACCCAACCTGTTCTGCAGCCGATCAATTTCATCGTCAATCATTTTATCAGTTACCTCAATCTGGTAGCGGGTGGTTTTTTCTGTTGCCAGGTTGGGGAGATTGAATTCTGGTTTAAGACCGATTTCAAACGAAAAAGAATATGGTTTCGGTTCTGCAAGTTTGATATCATCAGCACCGAGCTCACCCGAAGCGAGAGGCTGACCAAAAATGTCCAGTTTCTCTTCCTGTAAAAAGCTCATCAGGTTTCTTTCAACGGTACGGAGAACTTCTTCAGTAAATACAGCCGGTCCATGCATTTTGCGGATAACTCCTGCAGGCACCATTCCTTTCCTGAAACCAGGGATGGTCGCTTTTTTAGCATAGTCTTTCAATACTTTTTCAAAAGATGGCAGGTAGTCGCTGCTTTCTACTGTCACTGTTATTTTATCAGTCAATAATCCGATATTCTCTCTGGTAACTGTTGGCATATACTCTTGTTTATTTGTGCTGGAAAACCAGTTCAGGACGGGTTTTTCCAAAAGGGGCACAAAGGTAAGATTTTATCGAAAAGGGTTGAATTCAATTTTTTCTGAAGAGTATGCTTTTATGAAATGCTGCGGCCATTCGGCGGGAAGAGTTCATCGGGTTTCCTGATCGTATTTTATGAAATACAGAAGGTTGGAACCGGTCAATTAGTGCAGTAACCGATATTTACGAATCGAATGGGATTGCGTGAGTAGCCGGATTATTTCCGCGGCAAATTTGAAATAATCCCGAAAAATGTGCGGGTGAAGGGACTCGAACCCCCAAGCCTTGCGGCACCAGATCCTAAGTCTGGCGTGTCTGCCAATTTCACCACACCCGCCTGTGCTTTTTAACGTTTAACGTTCCTTTTGCTTCAAAAAGGGCAGCAAAGGTACTGGATTCCTGCTATAAAAGTACAATACGGTCGATTTTCATTAAATTTGAATAGAATGAATATGCCCTCAACTACATCGGTTCAGCCGAAATATAACCTTACAGAAGAGCAGGAAAAGAAGGAGATCGTAAGGCAGTACCGTGCCCTTTTACGTGAGCTTAAACCTAAATTAAAACCGGGCGACAAGGAGCTTATACGCATTGCATTTGAAATGGCTGTGGATGCGCATAAAACCATGCGCAGAAAAAGCGGTGAACCGTATATTTTTCATCCCCTGGCAGTTGCAAGAATTTGTGTGGAAGAGATCGGCTTGGGTGTCAGATCCAGTATCTGCGCTTTACTTCATGATACAGTAGAGGACACAGATCTTACGCTGGAAGATATTGAAAGAGAATTTGGAAGTGAAATAGCCAGAATCATCGACGGGCTTACAAAAATTTCCAATGTAGTGGATACCAATACCAGTCAGCAGGCGGAGAATTTTAAAAAGATACTCTTAACGCTTACTGATGATCCCCGGGTAATCCTGATCAAACTTGCTGACCGCCTCCACAATATGCGGACATTGGACAGCATGAAGCTGGAGAAGCAGTTGAAGATCTCTTCTGAAACGGTTTATGTATATGCGCCTCTTGCGCACAGGATGGGTTTGTATACGATTAAAACTGAAATGGAAGATCTTTCGATGAAATATCTCGAACCGGATATTTATCGTGAAATAGCGCGTAAACTGGCGGAAACAAAACGGGAACGTACAAGGTATATCAACGAGTTCATCAAGCCGATCAAGGAAAAAATGGATCGTGCCGGCTTTGACTTTCAGATCTATGGCCGGCCAAAATCCATTCACTCGATCTGGAACAAGATGAAAAAGAAAGCGGTCGATTTTGAACAGGTGTATGATCTTTTTGCTATCAGAATTATTGTAAGCGCACCACCGGAACGCGAAAAAGAAGATTGCTGGAAAGTATATTCTTTCATAACGGATATGTATACCCCGGCACCGGAACGTTTACGCGACTGGCTGAGTAATCCGAAGTCCAATGGATACGAAGCCTTACATACAACGGTGATGGGTCCGCAGGGAAAATGGGTGGAAGTGCAGATTCGCTCCAAACGCATGAATGAAATTGCGGAGAAAGGACTTGCTGCGCATTGGAAATATAAAGAAGGTGGTGGGCCCGAAGATCGATTTGATAAATGGTTTGGCCAGATACGTGAAGCCTTAGGAAACCAGGACATGAGTTCTATTGACTTTCTGCAGGATTTTAAAACTTCATTTCTTGCGGAAGAAATTTATGTGTATACGCCAAGAGGTGACGTGAAAATGTTGCCGGTAGGATCTTCTGCGCTTGATTTTGCTTTTCATATCCACAGTGCGATCGGTACCAAATGCATTGGCGCAAAAGTCAATCATAAGCTTGTTCCCATTGGTCACAAACTTCGCAGCGGTGATCAGATCGAAATCATCACTTCGAACAAGCAAAAACCAACAGAAGACTGGCTGAACATGGTGGTAACAGCCAAGGCAAGGGCCAGGATAAAAGATTCGCTGAAAGAAGAAAAAAGAAAAGTAGCTGATGATGGAAAGTATGTTTTGCAACGTAAGCTGGAAAACCTCGGTGCCGCATTCAGCAACGGAAATATAGAAGAGATCACTGCATTTTACAAACTGCAATCGCCGTTAGATCTCTTTTACAGGATCGCCATCAAAACCATCGATCTGAAAGAGCTGAAAGATTTCCAGGTATTGGGTGACAGGCTCGAAGCGCCAAAACCTCACCGCCCGGAAGCAGAAGCCAAAACACAGGAATTTGATATTTCCAAGACGCTTCCGAAAAAAGATGCGGAGCTTATTATTTTTGGTGAGTCGGGTGACAAAATAATGTATTCACTGGCAAACTGTTGCAAGCCAATACCCGGAGATGATGTGTTTGGTTTTGTCTCGACGGGTAAGGGATTGATTATCCACCGAACGAATTGCCCGAATGCAGCAAGATTGATGGCGAATTTTGGACATCGGGTGGTGAAAACCAAATGGGCAAAAAACAAGGAAATTTCTTTCCTGACAGGTTTGAAAATAACCGGTCTTGATGATGTCGGCGTAATCAGTAAAATCACCAACCTGATTTCCGGTGATCTGAAAATAAATATCAATGCCATAACGGTGGAAGCGGCCGATGGAATTTTCCATGGCAATATCAGATTATATGTTCACGACAAAGATGAACTGGATAAACTTGTACAGCGGTTAAAACAGCTTCAGGGAATCAATACAGTGGAGCGATATGATGCTGAAGCCGCTAAGTTGGATAATACCGACAAAATCTGATTTAAATTCCCTCTGAATATTTTTGATTTTTCCGATTTATTTCAGATAGGTAATATTCTTTCATTTCGATCATTTTCTAAATATTTTTCCTTTCCCGGCATTCTATTACTTTTGGGCCTTTACTATACAAAATTGCCAGAATGGTTGATGTACTTTTAGGTTTACAGTGGGGAGATGAAGGGAAGGGAAAGATAGTTGATTTTTTTGCGCCTTCTTACGACATTATCGCGAGATTCCAGGGTGGTCCGAATGCGGGACATACGCTTTATGTAAATGGAGAAAAAATCGTGTTGCACCAGATTCCTTCCGGAATTTTTCATGAGAATACGATCAATTTAATCGGGAATGGTGTTGTACTCGATGCAGTAACGTTGCAGAATGAATCAAAGAAAGTGGCAGCGTTTGGAATTGATTGCAAAAAAAATCTTTTTGTTTCTGATCGTACTCATCTGATTCTGCCAACACATCGCGCTTTGGATAAAGCTTCTGAATTATCAAAAGGCGAATCAAAGATCGGATCCACTTTAAAAGGGATCGGACCGGCCTATATGGATAAGACGGGAAGAAACGGTTTAAGAGTAGGGGATCTACTTGACAAAAACTTTACGACCCAATACATAAAACTGCGGCTGAAACATCAGCGCATGTTGGATTCATTCGGTTTCCAGGAAGATATCTCTGCCTGGGAGGAAGAGTTTTTTGAAGCGCTGGATTTTATGCGCCAATTGAAAATCGTTAATGGAGAATACTTCATTAACGAAAAAATCAGCAACGGTAAAAAAGTCATGGCTGAGGGTGCGCAGGGCAGTATGCTTGACGTGGATTTCGGAACGTTTCCCTTTGTAACTTCATCAAACACGATCTCAGCAGGCGTTTGTACAGGCCTTGGCATTGCACCACAAAAGATCAGGGAAGTTATCGGCGTTACCAAGGCCTATTGCACAAGAGTTGGCGGCGGTCCCTTCCCTACGGAATTGCACGATGAAACCGGTGAGCGTCTAAGAAAAGTAGGAAATGAATTCGGAGCTACCACCGGAAGGCCTCGCAGATGCGGATGGATTGACCTGGTAGCATTGAATTTTGCCTGCATGATCAATGGTGTAACGAAGGTGGTGATGACTAAAGCTGATGTACTTGACGCTTTTGAAGAATTACATGTTTGTGAATCGTACATGATTAACGGAAAAGAGACCAGACAGGTACCATACCAGATGACCAAAATGTCCATCGAGCCTGTGTATAAAAAATTCAAA
Source organism: Pollutibacter soli (assembly GCA_029269725.1). Classification (GTDB taxonomy): domain Bacteria; phylum Bacteroidota; class Bacteroidia; order Chitinophagales; family Chitinophagaceae; genus Pollutibacter; species Pollutibacter soli. The sequence continues at coordinate 456,913 of JARJHS010000004.1, forward strand.
GGTTGGAATAAAGATATTACGGCAATTAAGTCGATGGATACAATACCGGAAACGATGCGGAGTTATATCCATCACATTACAGATTACCTTGGCGTGCCTGTCAGTCATATCTCGAACGGACCCGGTCGCGATCAGTTAATTTGTAATTGAAATCAATAAAATATATTGCAGGAATATTCTGAAAAAATATTTGGCTAATTAAAAAACTCTCAGAAATTTTACGTGGTTAATTTTGCAATCGTATGGCAAAATCTCAGAAAATAAAGAAAACCAGCACAGACAAAGAAGTGAATCCCGCTGAAGATTCAAAGTCAAAAAAGGCATCTTCTAAATCGAAAAAGGTTGAAGAAGAGGAGGAGGATGATGACGATCTGGATGAAGAGGATGACAAACCGGTTGCGAAAGGTAAAGCAGCAGGAAAATCAAAATCTAAATCTGATGAGGATGACGATGATGATGGCGATGATGAAGAAGCTGCGGATGACTGGGAAAAACCTGAAGAGGAAGACAATTGGGATCCGGATTTTGATGAATTCGATATTCCTAAATCCACTGGTAAAAAAGCACCTAAAAAAGGCGGCGGCGGAAGTGCATCGGAAGAAGATGATGATTTCGCCATCGATGATGAATTCAAGGATATGGGACTTTTTGATGATTCCGGAGGATTTGATGATGACGATGATGATTTTTAAAATAAAATGATTCGTTCATACCGATCATTTCCGATAACTCATTTTTCTTCTATTAAACAGCAAATGCTGAACTATTTAAAACAGTTCAGCATTTTTTGTTTCCTGGACAATCATGAATACAACCTTCCCTGGCATTCGACCGAATGCCTTTGCGGTGCCGGAGTAAAACAAAGAATGAATCCCGGAGACCAGGATCTTAATACCGCTGAGAAGTTTATCGAAGCCGAGAATGACTGGATTTTCGGTCATTTGTCCTACGACCTTAGTGAAGATCTGTTTCATGTTTCAGGTAACTTTCCGCTTCGTGTACAATTTCCAGGATTGTTTTTTTTCGTACCTGAAATATTGATCAGGCTTGATTCGCATCAGATAACTATTGGAAGTTTTAATGAAGATCATGAGGCGATTTTCAATCAGATCAAAAATTTCCCAAAACTCTCTTTGGTGAGCAAACAGGTTAATGTGGAACAGCGGATGAGCAAAGAAGAGTATGTGGCTGCAATCGAATTTCTTCGTCAACACATTGTACGCGGCGATTGTTACGAAATTAATTATTGCCTGGAGTTTTTTGCTGAGAATGCCGAAATTGATCCATTCTCTGTTTATCATCAGTTGGGGCTTGTTTCTCCGAATCCGTTTTCAGGGTTTTACCGCTATGATGATCAGTATCTGATGTGCGCCAGCCCTGAAAGATATCTTCGTAAAGAGAGAAATAAAATAATTTCTCAGCCCATCAAAGGCACAGCACCAAGAGATAAATCCAATCAGTTGAAAGACATCAAAAGCAAACAGGCGCTTAGAGACAGTGCTAAAGATCGTTCGGAGAACGTGATGGTAGTTGACCTGGTCAGAAATGATTTTGCAAAAGTCTGTGAAGAAGGCACGGTGAAGGTTGATGAACTTTTCGGAGTATACAGCTTCCCCCAGGTGCACCAGATGATTTCAACCATCAGCGGTCAGTTGATTCAGGAAACTTCGATTACAGACATTTTTAAAGCCAGCTTCCCGATGGGATCGATGACGGGTGCACCGAAAAAACGTGTAATCGAACTTATCGCTGCTTACGAGAAAAGCAGGCGAGGTTTATTCTCCGGAGCCATTGGATATATCAGTCCTGAGAAAGATGCTGACTTCAATGTTGTTATTAGGAGCCTATTGTATAATGCAGCTGACGGCTACCTCTCACTTCCTGCCGGTTCTGGAATTACATTTTACAGTGATGCTGAGCTGGAATACAGGGAATGTTTACTAAAAGCAGAGGCCATGCTTAAAGCATTGGCCCCCGCTTAATAAACTGAAGTTATTTTTTAAGAGATGATTTTGAGTTAATTCCGGATTCATTTGCCGGTGAAAAGCTGATCTCTTTTGGATACCTGTTCTGTTCTTCGCCTGACGAATTGGTCAGGAGAAACAGCACTGATTCATTCAGGATTTCCATTTTACGTGCATTGAACAATTGCATTCTGTCTGCCGGTAAACGCAAAGTGAATGGATTTGCCATCACAGAAGCATCAAATCGTGGATTCAGCTGATTGAAAAGATTGATATCCATCTCAATCGATTTTGTCAGAATAGCTGAATTGTATTTTCCGCTGATCACAGTAGTTTCTGTATTTGCCATCAACGAGGAATCGACTGCGTTGAAGTCGTATTTACTGTTTGCCCCTACGGTACAAACTCCTCCCTGACCTTCCATTATATAATGAGTGGCGATGAATTTCTTAACGTGGTTACGGCTTTCAGCGGGAAGATAATGTTGTAATTTCCAGAAATCACGACTCTTGCTCTTTCTGATTGCATATTCAACTCTTGCCTGTCCGCCATTGTAAGCAGCGACCACCAGGAGCCAATCACCTAATTCGGAATAAAGATCACGGAGGTATTTAGCTGCTGCATGGGTACTCTTATAGAGATCCTTTCTTTCATCGCGTCCTTTGCCGACTTTTAAGCCGAGAAGACGTGCAGTTTCTGGCATCAGCTGCCATGGACCAAGGGCACCCACGCGTGAAAGAGCTGTTGATTTCAAATCAGATTCAATAACGGCCAGGTATTTCAGTCCTTCGGGAAGCCTGTACTTTCCAAGAATGTTATCGATGGTTCTGAAATTGGAAATCCCGGTCGAACGCATTTTTTCCAGCCTGGAAGTGTTTTCTGACATATATCCTTTAACGAAGGATACTGCCATCGGATGCAGCGTAATCAGGTTCGGTATAACTGAAGCAGTTACAGCGGTTTTATAGGATTCAGAGGATTTAACAATGGCTTTTTCTTTAGAATCATGGATAACCGGATCGATGTTCAGCGAGTCGCGAACGGTGCCTCCGGGTACAGCAATTACTAATTCTTTCCGGGCTTCGGATGATGCGTCCTGAGAAAAGCTTTGAAAGCTCACTACGGTCACGCCAAGAATTAGCACAACGACGAATTGTGTTAATCGTTTCATGATTTTCATTTTTTTAGTTTTCGAGAGGTACAGGAAGGCAATCATGAAGATGACAAACCAACCATTGGGTTAAACCCAGATGGTATTCATAGTATAACGGAGGGATTCATAGTGTACCGGAAGGATGACAGGACAAATTGGAGAACTGAAGTAAAGATAATTCTTCGAACTGATTTGTCATAGCCTGTATACCAAAAGGCATGCCATTCGAGTGCTTGGAAAGGGGGTATGAAATTGCCGGAATTCCGGCCAGGTTGGCGAAAACTGTAAATAAGTCAGCCAGGAACATTTCCACAGCGTCATGGCTCTTTTCCCCAAACCGAAATGCCGGAGCAGGTGTAGTGGGTAGAATTATAATATCAAAGTGTTTGAAAATCAGATCAGTCTGTTCTTTTATACGCCTCCTGACCTGCTGAGCTCTTGTGTAATAGGCGTCATAATAGCCGGTACTCAACACAAAAGTACCTAGCATAATCCTTCTTTTTACCTCTTTTCCAAAGCCTTGTGAGCGGGATTTTCGGTAAAACTCATCCAGATTGTTAACAAGTTCTTTGGTTCTGGTGCCGTATTTAACTCCATCATAACGAGCCAGATTGGAGCTTGCTTCAGCCGTAGTTAGTATATAGTAGGCAGGCACTATATAATCCAGCAGTTCGAAATCGACCGGTTCAACGGTATGCCCTTCCTTTTCAAGCATCTTCAGATGGTCGCGGATTGCCATGCCAATTTCCGGATCCAGGGATGGATGTGCTAAACTTTGTGGGAAGTAGGCGATTTTGAACTTTTTGGTATCTTTTAAAAGCTGCGAAAAGGCAGGAACCGGCTTTCTGGCAGCCGTGCTATCATACTCGTCCGGGCCGGCCATGATTTCGACGAGGAGCGCAATATCTTCGATATTTGTTCCGAAGATTCCTATCTGATCGAAGGAGGAAGCATAGGCAATAAGGCCATACCGGGATATCCGGCCATAGCCGGGTTTGAAGCCTATAACTCCGCAGAAATCAGCGGGTTGCCTTACAGAGCCGCCAGTATCGCTACCCAGGCTGACCATGCATAAACCTGCCTGAACAGCTACTGCAGAACCACCGGAACTTCCTCCTGACACCCGGGTTGGGTCCAGGGCGTTGAGTACGTTACCATAGGCGGAGTTTTCGTTGGAGGAGCCCATGGCAAATTCATCGCAATTCAGGTTGCCGATGATGATGGCATCTTCACCAAGCAATCTTTCAATTGCGGTTGCGCTATATAGTGAGGTAAAACCCTTAAGTATAGCCGAACCAGCCGAGATGTGGTGGTCCTTATAACAGATCACATCTTTTATACCGACCACCACACCAAAAAGCTTTCCGCATGGAAGGCCCTTTTTTTTCTTATTATCCAATTCCGCAGCACGAGTCAATGCTTCATCAGCAAACACATCAATAAAAGCGTTCAGGTGCCGGTACTCTTCTATCCGGGCCAAATAATGCTTTACAACTGAGGTGCAATCAATAGTTTGCTCTTCAATTCCACTGAGAAATTGCTGTATTGACTTGTGTGAATACAAGGATCAGATAAGGCGAAGAATAGTGTAGTTAACCGGAAGAAACAAACTTAAGGTTTAACCTCAGCTTTTGGTCTTTCTTCGTTCATGCCTTCTTCAATTTCCTTTTTCACATTTGTTTTGGCATCATTGAACTCTCTGATACCTCTGCCGAGGCCGCGCATGAATTCAGGAATTTTTCTTCCACCGAAAAGGATTAATACGGCCACTATGATAATGACCCACTCCATTCCACCAGGCATCGATAACAGGAAAATACTATTGGGTAACATAATTCTTGCTTTTAAGCTTTGGACAAATTTAAGCAATTAAATATCCCGGGTACACTTAATTTAAATATAAAAAAAAGGAACCGTACGGTTCCTCAATAACTTACGAAGTATGATTCAAAAAAGTTTTTATTTAACCCTTTTTTCCTTGATACGTGCGCTCTTACCGCTACGTGTGCGCTGGAAATACAATTTCGCCCTGCGCACTTTACCTGCTTTATTCAACACCACTGATTCGATATTCGGAGAAGAAACAGGGAAAATCCTTTCTACACCGACACCGTCAGATATTTTTCTCACAGTAAAAGTGGCTGTATGACCGTCGCCCTGGCGTTTGATCACATCACCTTTAAAGCTCTGGATACGCTCCTTGTTACCTTCAATAATCTTATAATTGACCGTAACATTATCACCTGCTTTGAAGCGGGGGAAAGTTTTAGAAGTGGTCAGTTGTTCATGTATATATGCTACTGCGGAATTCATATCCTGTATTTTTAAGGACGGCAAAGGTAGGGAATTTTGTTTCGGACACAAAATTTCTTACCGGTTTCCTTTGATAAGATCAATTATTAACGGGCAACGTTGACAGTACGTTTTTCCCTGATTACAGTTACCTTGATCTGTCCGGGGTAAGTCATGTCTGTCTGGATCTTCTGGGCCATATCAAAACTCAGCTTTTCGCTATCGGAATCCGTTACTTTATCAGCCTCTACGATCACCCGGAGTTCGCGTCCGGCCTGGATTGCGTAAGCTTTTTCTACACCATTATAGGTAAGAGCAAGGTTTTCCAGGTCTTTTATGCGCTGGATATATTGCTGCATGATCTCCCTGCGCGCGCCCGGTCTTGCACCGCTGATGGCGTCGCAAGCCTGTACGATAGGAGAAATCACATACTGCATTTCCGTTTCATCGTGATGAGCGGCGATCGCATTTACCACAGCAGGGTTCTCACCATATTTTTCAGCAAGTTTGCCTCCGAGAAGAGCATGGCTCAATTCAGTTTCTTCATCCGGTACTTTACCAATGTCGTGGAGAAGACCTGCTCTTTTTGCCAGTTTTGGATTCAGGCCGAGTTCCGCAGCCATAATTCCACACAGATTGGCTACTTCCCGACTATGCATAAGAAGATTCTGGCCATAAGAAGAACGGAACCTCATTTTACCGACCACCCGGACCAGTTCTTTATGAAGACCGTGAATACCCAATTCTATCACGGTTCGCTCGCCAATCTCCATTACCTGCTCTTCTATCTGTTTCCTTGTTTTTTCAACTACTTCTTCGATTCTTGCCGGGTGAATTCTTCCGTCGGCCACCAGTCGTTGAAGTGATAAACGTGCAATCTCTCTACGGAGAGGATCAAAAGACGATAGTACTATTGCTTCAGGAGTATCATCAACTATCAGATCTACCCCAGTAGCAGCTTCAATTGCACGGATATTTCTTCCCTCGCGACCAATGATCTGACCTTTGATTTCATCGCTCTCGAGGTTGAAAACGGTCACCGTATTTTCAATGGTTTGTTCCGCTGCAGTACGCTGGATGGTCTGGATGATGATTTTCCTTGCATCCTTGTTTGCTTTCAGGCGTGCGTCTTCGATGATTTCCTGTTGCAGTGAAAGCGCCTGGGAGTGCGCTTCCTGCTTTAAACTTTCCACCAGCTGAGCCTTAGCTTCTTCAGCACTTAAGCCGGCAATTTTCTCGAGGCGACGGATATGCTCTTCCTGGTGTTTCTCCAGTTCGTTTCTTTTCTGATTGATTACTTCGATCTGGCGGTTCAGGTTTTCCTTGATCGTCTCATTCTCCTTGATCTGCTTATCCAGGTTATCAGTTTTCTGGTTCAGGCTTTGTTCTTTCTGCCTGATCCTGTTTTCAGCGTCACCTATTTTCCTGTTTTTTTCCAGGATCTCTTTGTCGTGCTCAGCCTTTAACTGTACATTTTTTTCCTTGGCTTCGAGCAGTTTCTCTTTTTTAAGTGTTTCGGCGGCAAGTTTAGCTTCTGAGAGAATTTTTTCAGCATGCTGTTCAGCTTCCTGAACCCTCAATGCGGTATTCTTGGCGAAAATAAATTTACCTGCTATCAGCCCCGCCACCAACGCCACCACACCAACTATGATTGGTAAAATCTGGGTCATTTCCATTAATAATGTTGTTTTATGTTTCTTCCGCCGGGAGCTCCCTTTGGAAAAATCGGAATTTTTAAGTTGTTAACCAGCGAAGATACGTTACGCAAAGCAGACAATAAAAACTTCGGTTAGGCCTGCATCAGGGAGGAAGCAGGAATGAATTACCAGGTGGAGAATATACTAAATTCTTGAAAACCAGTATTTAGCCTTCAAGGGCCTGGTCAAGTAGAGCATCCAATTGCTTAAGCTGATCTCCAACTTTTACCAGTTCAGGATTAAGATTGCCATCCTGTTGTTCGGTTACAAACCACAGTAAGACCATTGAGATATAATCCTGCATGTCTTTACCCGCAAAACCGGTTTTGTACTGCAGCAACTGGTCGTTGATTTTCCTGGTAACCATACGCACTTTTTCCTCATCCTGTGCATTGATTTTAATTCTGTAAGCGCGGTCGCCGATGGTAACATTTATTGGAATCAGTTCTTGCATCTTAAAAATTTTAACCCTATATTTAATAACTCATTAACGGTAGCATCCCCTCCCAAGGCTCAGGAAAGAAGTTTGATTAACCCAGTTTTTTAAATCCAAAAACCATCCTCATGATTGTCCGACCTAAATTTCCTGTATTCATCGACAGTGTTGTCTTTGAATTCACCCAACCCACTTCATCGTCATTGCATGCTGAACTTCAGAATGAAGAAGGAAGTATTTGCAGCAAACTTGACACTGTTATTCCCAAAGGAATAATGAGTTATCATTGGAGCGGCCTCGATCATCTGCCTTATGGAATCTACACTCTTGTTTTTTCGCAAGGTGGTGAAGAGCATAAGATGCAAATGGTGAAACGGGTTTGATTACTGCGCCAGGATTGAAATACATTTATCAATTTCCCGGATATAGAAACTGAGCTGCTTTTCCAGCTCCTTTCTTGCCGTTTCGTCGCCTGTACCAGTAGCCCGGATTACATTGAGCTGCTGTTCCAGTTGTCGGTTCTGTTGCCTGATGTGTTCTTCCGCATCCTGCACACGACCTAGTTCCGACTTCAGCCTGGTATTTTCTTTTTCAAGGGCTTTATATTGCTTTATCAGCCGGGCAACCTTTGCCTGTACCTGTTCTGCCTGTTGCGAAGGTGAAATTGTACTCATGGTTATCTGCGGATCTGTGCTGAAAGTTCCTTTTCAAATATACCGATGATTTTAGCCATGAACTGTTCCACTTCCTGATCAGTCAGGGTTTTTTCATCATCCTGGAAAACAAAGTTCATTGCCATCGATTTTTTATCCTTTCCTAATTTATCGCTTTCGAAAAGGTCGAACAACCGGATCTCTTTTAATTTTTTTATTGACAAAGAACGTGCAGTTTTTTCGATCGACTGGTAAGGAAGATCTTTTTGCACAACAAATGCAAGGTCGCGATTGACAGCTGGGAATTTCGAAATCTCTCTGAATTTTATTTTTACTGCAGATGCAATTGACAGCCATTTCTCCCACAGGACATCAGCATAGTATACATCCTGTCTGATATCAAACATCTGCAACCTGCTTCTTTCAACTGCTCCAAGTGTGAGTACCTGTGTTTTTCCAATAAAGCCATTCAACTGATCAGCATTTCCATTGCCAACGGGAATAAACTGAACCGAATCCAGACCTGAATGTGTGGCAAGAGCCTGGATAATTCCTTTCAGATAATATAAGTCAGCGGCAGACGAAGGGGCTTTCCAGGTCTTGTCTTCGAGCTGACCTGAAACCATCAATAATAAATGTTCCACTTCGTAATAAACGGCCTTCGCCGAAGTGCCGTATGTCTTGCCAAACTCAAACAAACGAAGATGGTTATTCTTCCTGTTCAGGTTATGTGCAACAGTCTGCAGACCGGTTTCCAGTATCGATGGTCTCAGAATATTCAGATCAGCACTAAGGTTATTCATCATCTTCACCGAATTCGTCAATTCATCATCGGTGTACCAGGCGCTATTCGCAATTGAGTTGTTTAGGATTTCGTTGAAACCTAATCCAGACAGAACAGCAGCGGTTTTTTCTTTTGTAAGCATGCTTAACGCGGCGCTTTCAATAGAAGGAGCTATGGTAATTGTTTGCGGGATGGCGATATTGTCAAAACCATCGATGCGCATTATTTCTTCAGCGATATCTGCGGGAAGTGAAACATCTGTCTTATGCAATGGAACGGAAACGCGAATTCCAGTTTCACCTGATTCAATAATTTCAAATTTCAGACTTTCCAGTATCCTGCGAACTGCATCAGCGGAATAATTCTTCCCGCTGATTTTTTTCAGATAGGCATATGTAAAATGAATAGTCTCCTTTGATTTCGGAGCCGGGTATATATCTGTCAGTGATGAAGCAATTTCAGCACCACAAATAGTTTGTAAAAGAAACGCAGTTCTTTTAAGAACCTCCACAGTATTCCCGATATCAACACCTTTTTCAAAACGCAGAGCTGCATCCGTTCTTAAATTATGTCTGAAAGAAGATTTGCGGATGGATACCGGATTAAACCAGGCGCTTTCCAAAAAAATCTTCGTTGTACTATTGCTGATACCACTGTTCAATCCGCCAAAAACGCCACCGATACACATTCCATTGCTGTCACCATCACAAATCATCAGATCTTCTGCACTTAATTTCCGGATCTTCTGATCCAGGCTAACAAACTCGGTTCCCTCCGGAAGATTTTTTACTATGATTTTGCTGCCTGAAATTTTATCAGCGTCGAATGCGTGTAAAGGCTGTCCGGTTTCATGTAAAACGTAATTCGTGATATCTACAATACTGCTTATCGGTCGTACTCCGATTGCTTTCAAACGCTGCTGCATCCACTGTGGCGAAGCACCTGAATGAAATGATGAAAACCCGATACCAGAATATCTTGGACAATCAGCTGTATTTTCGACACTAACGTTAACGGATACCGTATTGCTTAAAGGTGTAAGTTCTGTGATAGAAGGTTTTACCACTTCATAATTGCCATTTTCATGGTGATTTAACCAGGCGCACACATCTCTCGCTACTCCCATATGACTCATTGCATCACTTCTGTTAGGCGTGAGACCTATATGGATAACCGTGTCACTATAAGGTTTGAAAAAATCTTTTGCAGCTGTTCCGGGTTCCAGTTCCGAAGGCAATACCAATATACCTGCGTGCGATTCTCCAATTCCGATTTCATCCTCTGCGCAAATCATACCCTGGCTTTCAACACCGCGGATCTTTGCATTTTTCATCGTCAGCGGATCGCCTTTCAGTGGATAAATAGTAGTACCCACCTGTGCAACAACTACTTTTTGTCCTACCGCCACATTCGGTGCACCACAAACGATTTGTAACTCCGTGCCTGGAGTGGTACGGACTTTCGTTAAACTCAGTTTATCCGCATTCGGATGTTTGCTTACTTCCAGTACTTCCCCGATGACCAGCCCATCAAGATTACCTTTTATCTCTTCAAAATTTTCAACACCTTCTACTTCAAGCCCGATAGAATTCAATATCAGAGCCAGTTTTTCTGCGGATAATGTCAAAGGAAGATATTCTGCCAGCCAATTACATGAAATAGTCATTTGTAGTGGTCAATTTTATAAAGCGGCAAAGATAAGATGAGCTCAGCTATCTGTCAGGGATAAGGTCAAAACCCTGTCAAAGGCCTGTTAATACTGAATTTTCTCAGGTTTAAAATGTTCAAAACGGGCTGAAACTCCATACTGTGGTTACTTATTGTCCGCCAAGAAAATTGAGATAAAAACTTTATCACATCCGATGTGCATTAAACAATATTCGTGGTGTTATTTTTTTTTATTTGTGGATATCACTGCGGAAATTTGTGCATAAACACGGAAAACCGGTGTATATTCCTGTGGATTCGCTGTGATTAATTATTGATAGCAGAATTTAATTCCGGGAGGTTTTTTGGGAATTACATTCGCCGTCCTCATTGCGATAATATTCCCTTAACATGAAATTGGGTGAAATGAATCGCGGGGACTATAAAACCTTACTTAACCTTTTTTCCTTATAGATTTAAATGGATTTAACTAATTTAAACCGCGACCGAAAAAACAGAAGAAAAAACGCTCCTGACTTTAATAATCTCGTTTTTGGGAAAATTCCACCCCAGTCCCGGGAATTAGAGGATGCTGTACTGGGAGCAATAATGCTAGAGAAAAGTGCTTTTGACACTGTGGTTGAGATTCTTAAGCCAGAATGTTTTTATGTTGATGCTAACCAGCGCATTTTCAGCGCGATGATGGGCCTGGCTCAAAAATCAATGCCCATCGATTTGCTTACTGTTGTGGAGGAACTAAGATTCAGGGAAGAGCTTGAAATGGTCGGCGGCGCTTTTTATGTGTCCAAACTCACAAATGCGGTTGTTTCTTCGGCAAATATTGAAACGCATGCGCGTATCATCCTCCAGAAGTTCATCCAGAGAGAACTGATCCGTATCAGCGGTGAGACGATCAGCGATGCATATGAGGATTCAACTGATGTTTTTGATTTGCTGGATGAAGCTGAAAGCAGGTTGTTTGAAATAACGAATAATCACCTTCGAAAGAATTTTGATTCGATCGATGTTGTGTTGATGAAAACCATCAAACGCATCGATGATATGCGCAATCGCCAGGAAGATATTACTGGAGTTCCTACAGGTTTCCATTCGCTTGACAAAGTAACCTATGGCTGGCAGAATTCTGACCTTGTGATTCTTGCAGCAAGGCCATCCGTGGGTAAAACGGCATTTGCGCTCAACCTTGCCCGTAATGCTGCGATGCATCCGACTAAACCAACGCCCGTTGCATTCTTCAGCCTTGAGATGAGCTCGGCTCAGCTGGTACAACGAATTCTTTCGGCTGAAAGCGAAATTTTACTGGAGAAGATTGCGCGTGGAAGAATGGAAGAACATGAAATGCAGCAGCTGTATAAAAAAGGCATTCAACCACTTTCAAAAGCACCGATATTTATTGATGACACTGCGGCGCTGAACATCTTTGAATTGCGTGCAAAATGCCGCAGGTTGAAAAGCAAACACAATATTGGTATCATTATCATCGACTATTTGCAGTTGATGAGTGGTGGTGGTGATAATCGTAATTCCAATCGTGAGCAGGAGATCAGTACTATTTCACGAAACCTTAAAGGGCTAGCAAAAGAGTTACAGGTTCCTATTATTGCATTGAGTCAGCTTTCCCGTGAGGTCGAAAAAAGAAAAGACGGAAAGAACCTTCCACAACTGAGTGACCTTCGTGAATCCGGTGCCATCGAACAGGATGCTGACATGGTAATGTTTCTTTACCGGCCGGAATACCACGGGCTTACCAGTAACGAAATGGGAGAAAGTGTAAAAGGTGAAACCTATGTCCGAATTGCCAAACATAGAAATGGTTCATTAGAAAATATTAAACTTAAGGGCCTGCTGCATATTCAAAAGTTCATCGACGCACCAGAAGACGATTTCAGCGGGCTGGGTATGAGCGAGGGCAACTGGAAACCAGTGAAAGACGATGATAATGCGAGATTGTTTATCCAGAAAGGCAGCAAGATGAACGATCTTTCTGATGACGATGAACCCTTTTAAGGTAGAACGTTAAACGTGTAACGTGGAACCTAAAGCGCATGCAATTCCCATTTTCTTTTTGGAACAAATACCTGTTCAGTGGAATATTGTTTCCCTTCCCGATGAAACTGCCAGGCATATACTTACGGTGCTGCGCATGCGGGAAAATGAAATCCTTCAATTGACTGATGGGAAAGGATCAAAAGCAAATGCGGTCATCATTAAAACCGGGAAGAAAAATCTCGATGTAAAAATTCAATCCGTTTCCCATACAGAACGACCTTCAAAGCAGCTCACGCTCGCGGTTTCTCTTCTGAAGAATGCGAGCCGTTTTGAATGGCTTCTCGAAAAAGCAACCGAGCTCGGTGTCCACAAAATTGTACCGTTGATTTGCGCACGGACCGAACGTCAGCATTTCCGGGCCGACCGGATGAAAAATATACTTATCAGTGCGATGATCCAGTCGCAACAATTCTGGTTACCTGAATTGCAGGAGCCTCAGGCTTTTGATCAGTTTTTCAAAACCGGCTTTCCTGGCAGAAGATATATCGCGCATTGCCTTCCTGATGCTACAAAGCAACTCCGATCATTCAAACCTGCTTCACAATCGGAAATTCTGATCGGGCCCGAAGGGGATTTTACGGAAGAGGAGATCGAACTTGCCATCAACCACGGATTTGAAGCTGTGACTCTGGGTGACAATCGCCTGAGAACAGAAACAGCGGCCATCGCCGCTGTTACACTTATCTTACTGGGTCAGTAAACGTTTAACGTTTCACGTTCTGTCTTAAAGTTCAACGTTAATGTGCTTTGTCGTCCCTGCCGATTAATTCTTTTTCAGATTCCACAGGCTTTGGCTCCCGGAGCTGCACAGGGTTTTTTGACCTTGATTTTTTCCGCATCCACATATTGAGTAATTCAACACCAAACGAGAACGCCATTGCAAAATAGATATACCCTTTGTCGATATGGCTTCCATGAATTGGCTCTACTCCCTCAAAGAACAAACTGAAACCAACCATGAGTAAAAAGGAGAGCGCCAGCATTTTTAATGTCGGATGCTTATGAATGAAGTTGGAGATTTTTTCAGCAAAGAAAAACATAATGAACATGGCGATCACCACCGCAATCATCATTACTTCCACATGACGCGCCATACCAACAGCAGTAATGATACTGTCGAAAGAAAAAACCATATCAATAATAATGATCTGACCAATCACTGAACCGAATGATGCGGCCGTTTTCTTCGTGCCTTGCAGTTCAGGTTCTTCACCTTCCAGTTTTGCATGAATTTCTTTTACCGTTTTATATAAAAGGAAAAGACCACCAGCAAACATGATGATGTTGCGCAGATTAAATCCGATATGCCTGTCGCCCCAGTTGAGACCGAACAATTCCCTGTTGCCGTTTTTTACCAACCATCCCAGGGCCAGCAATAATAGAATACGAACAATGATACCTGCGATCATCCAAATTCTGCGGGCATTCAGCTTCTGTTTTTCTTTCAAACGCCCCATCAGGATAGATACAAAGATCACATTATCGATACCGAGTACAATTTCCAGGAGTGTTAGTGTTATTAAGCTGATTACCGCGTCTGTCGTTAATAAATGTTCCATGAATGAAAACAATATTTGAATTCGTTACTTAAAAAATAATACCGGCAAGCGTCTGAAGATAATTTAATCGCAGTGTATGCGGTGTCCAAAGCGGATGACATGTTTGTCAGGTACTTCTGCATACATTTCGCACACATTCCATTCCTGGCTTACCGGACCGTCCAAGGTAATCGCATCCACGCTCCTGATCTGTTGACAATGCGGATACACATTATCTACAATAATACAAAGTCCGGTGCCCGGACAGCCCTGTCTTTTTCTGCAAAAAACAATTCGACATCACCTTTTGAAATACCTCCAACTATTCCTTTTTCATCATAGACCCGGCTGTTTTCAAACGCTGGTTCCTCTGCGAAATAAGCAATGGTTTTTCTTTGCATCTTCTGCGTACAATATTTGTTACAGATTTTTCCAATGGTACTGCTCTCATTTTTGAAAGGCGGATATCGGTAGTATTTATTTAACCAGGCCCTTGCAAATATTTTTTGCGATTGCTGGTCCTTCATAAATAAATCCTGTCCAGACCTGTATCAATTCCGCGCCAGCATTGAATTTATCTTTTGCATCTTCCGCTGTAAAAATGCCTCCACTACCGATCACCGGAATTTTACCTTTGGTTTTACTGTGAATATATCTTACCACTTCATCAGACCTCTCTTTTACGGGTTTACCACTCAGACCACCAGCGCCAATTTTTTCAATTTCAGCGGGAGGAGTAGATGACAGCTTTTCGCGACTGACAGTTGTATTTGTTGCGACAATTCCGTCGAGTTGTAATTCCATGGCAAGATCAACAATATCGTTCAGCTGCCTTTCGGAAAGATCAGGAGAGATCTTTAACAATAGTGGTTTCAGTGAAATTTTCGTTCTGTTGATGGCCTGGAGATGTGAAAGTATTTTTCGAAGCGATTCTTTCTCTTGCAGTTCACGTAACCCGGGGGTATTTGGCGAACTAACATTCACAACGAAATAATCAACATAGTCATACAGAGCAATAAAGCATGTTTCATAATCACGCCAGGCTTCTTCGTTAGACGTTACCTTATTCTTTCCGATATTACCGCCGATGATCATAGCATCCGAATCCGATTTTTTCCGGCTCAGTTTCCATTTTTTCAGTTGTTCAACAACAGCTTTCACACCGAAATTGTTGAAACCCATCCGGTTGATGATGGCTTTATCTCCAGGTAAACGGAAAAGGCGGGGTTTTTCATTTCCCTCCTGTGGAAGTGGTGTTACCGTCCCAATTTCAACAAATCCAAACCCCAATGCATCAAGCTCATTCAGGTAAAGGGCATTTTTATCAAATCCGGCAGCCAGCCCAACAGGATTTTTAAAATGCAATCCAAAAACTTCACGCGAAAGTCCATCGGCTTTATAATCAAATGATTTCTGCAGTCTTTTCTTTCCAAAAGGGATTTTAGCGATTACCCCCAAAACATCCATTGAAAAATAGTGAACCTTTTCCGGGTCAAAGAAAAACAGGCACTTTCTGATGAATTGATACATGGGTGGCGAAGATAAGAAATGGAAAAGTCGGCATAAAATAGAAGCTGTGAAACAGGCTGAATTAATAGTTGTTAATGCAACTAGTTTCAGGAAATTTGATTAACTTTAAACACCTAAGATTATTTACTTTTCAACTCAATGTTATGCAGGATGCCTATATAGTTGCCGGTTTTCGAACAGCGGTAACAAAATCCAAACGAGGTGGTTTCAGGTTTACACGGCCGGATGATCTTGCGGTGGATGTGATCCGTGGATTACTTGCTTCTGTTCCGCAACTTGATCCAAAAAGGGTGGATGACGTGATTGTAGGAAATGCTGTACCCGAAGCTGAGCAAGGATTACAGGTGGGACGAATTATTGCTGCCAGAGCGGTTGGAATACAGGCTCCCGGAATGACGGTTAACCGTTACTGTGCGTCGGGCCTGGAAACCATTGCCATTGCTACTTCCAAGATCAGGAGCGGAATGGCGGATTGTATCATTGCCGGTGGTGTTGAGAGTATGACCATGGTACCAACAGCAGGATGGAAGACCGTACCTGCTTATTCGATAGCCAGTGAAGAACCTGATTATTACCTGAGTATGGGGCTTACAGCAGAAGCGGTGGCGAAAGAATACCATGTGAGTCGTGAAGACCAGGATGAATTTTCGTTGAATTCACATAAAAAAGCTTTGAACGCAATTGAGAAAGGATTTTTCAAACCGGGAATTTTACCTGTCAAAGTGAATGAAACGTACCTTGATGAAAAAGGAAAGAAAAAGCAGCGTGAATTTGTAATTGATACAGATGAAGGAGTTCGTGCTGACACGAATCTGGCGGCGCTTGGAAAACTAAAACCAGCATTTGCATTGAATGGTACGGTTACAGCGGGAAATTCTTCGCAAACCAGTGATGGTGCCGCTTTTGTGGTAGTGATGAGTGAGCATATGGTGAAAGAACTGGGTCTTCAGCCAATCGGAAGGCTCGTTAACGCAGCATCTGCGGGTGTGCATCCCCGTATCATGGGCATCGGGCCGGTGGAAGCTGTACCCAAGGTGTTAAAACAAGCGGGAATGAGCCTGGATCAGATCGACCTCATAGAACTCAATGAGGCGTTTGCCTCGCAATCGCTGGCGGTTATCCGAAAACTTGAACTGAATCCTGAAATTGTAAATATCAATGGTGGTGCAATCGCACTGGGTCATCCATTGGGATGTACGGGGTGTAAACTTACTATTCAGTTATTAGGGGATCTCCGGAGACTCCACAGGAAATATGGTATCGTCACAGCATGTGTGGGTGGAGGACAGGGAATTGCGGGTATTATCGAGCGGTTTTAGTAACCAGCCAACTCTGACGAATACGTACTTTTTTATCCCCTGATTGGGCACGGTTTTAAAAAAAATATGATTATCATTGTTCTGACGTTCTTTTTATTAGAGATGAGATGATCAGAATATATATCGTTGAAGACCATGAGATGTACCTGGAGGGATTAACCCTTCTTCTTGAAAAATATCCCGGATTTTCGGTGGCCGGCAGTTCCCAGAATGGAAAACATTTTCTCGAAGCACTACCAGCGCTCGATGAAGACATTATCCTATTGCTGGATGTACACCTTCCCGACACAGAGCCCGAGGAGTTGATGATCCGCGTACGCGAAGTGAAACCAAAAATGAAGATCATTTTTCTCACCCTCATGCGTGGAACCCGTTTCATCCATAAACTGATGAAGTATAATATCCAGGGCTATATTCTGAAAAGCGCTTCTATTGAAGAGCTCCTGGAAGCGGTACGAATTGTTCACGAAGGAGGTACATTTTATTCCAAAGACATCGATATCAATATAAAAGAAGACGATGCCCGGAATACGATCATTATTGATTCCAGGAAAATTGATGATATCCTCACCCGGAGGGAACAGGAGATACTCCAGCTGATCTGCAAAGAATTCAGCAATTCTGAGATAGCCGACCGTCTCTTCCTGAGTGTCGGAACTGTGGAAACCCATCGCAAACGCATAATCTCTAAATTGGGAGTAAACAATACCGTGGGACTGGTTAAATTTGCTATACGCCACGGATTGATCAATGATTAGATCGCACAGGTACGACTGTTTCTTTAAACGTATAATTCTTTATACCGCGTTTTCTTTTCATTGTACGCTCATCTCATTTTTTGCTACAGCACAGATTGATACAAATGCTATCAAGCATATTTATGATCGTGTGCTGGAATTTGATGAGTCGCAACTGGATTCCATCGCATATTATGCCAACCTGATTGAAAAGGAGTCGGCCAGGATCGGGTTTTATAAGGGCGAATTGCTTTCTTCAAGACTTAAAGGAATTCATGCTGAATTTTCAGGGGACTACCATAGCGCTACCAATTATTATCTGCGCTGTCTCGAAATTTCCAGGGAGAAAAAACTGGAAGCTTATGAATCCAGTGCATTAAGCGATCTGGCTTATTTGTACATGAACCTCAAAAACCCCGCGAAAGCAAAGGAGTACTATCTTGAAACGGCAAAAATGGCATTGAAAAGGGGAGAGGTCAGCAGTATTGTAATAGACCTTTCCAACCTGGGAGGCATCTATAATAAACTTCATCAACCCGACAGCGCAATTTATTACCTGGAAGAAGCTATGCGCGTTTCAAAGGGATTTTCTGATGCGGAAGTTGACAGGACCACCATGCGCAACAATATGGGGAATGCGTTTTTTCAAAAGAAGCAATGGAAGAAAGCATTGGAATATTTCAGGATCAATTACCAGGTAAATCTGAAAGCAGGTGACAAAGATATGCTGTGGTATGATGTGCTGAATATGGCTGACGTATTTATTGAGTTGCAAAGATTCGATTCCGCAAAACTATTTCTCGACGAATCCTACAGAATTGCTTGTGAACTTCATTCTGACAGAAAGGAAGCTGATGTACACCAGGTGCTCGCAAAGTACTTTTTCCGTGTAAACAATTATAAAGTGGCGTATGAAGAGCTCGAGAAGTGGAACATGATTGATACCATGCTTGTGAATTCCGAAACACGCAATACCATTCTTGAAATGGAGGAAAAGTTTCATGCCAGGCAAAGAGCTCAGGAAAATAGACTGCTGACGACGGAACTTGAAGCCGGTAAACTGCGGGCGCGAAACATGATGATCGCGTTTGCAGGTGTTGGATTACTTGCCGTTGTGACAGCTGTTTTTTCCTATTTGATCCGTACAAAGAATAAAAAGCTGGAAGCGAATAACAAGCTCATCCAGGAACAGAATTCAAGGTTGGCAGAATTGAATTCAGAAAAAAACTCTTTGATCAGTGTGGTATCACATGATTTGAATACACCGTTCTCCAGTATTAAAATGTGGGTTCAGCTGATGGAGTCCGAGAAAAATGGAAAGTCTGACAACCAGGTAAAGGCGATGGACCGGATAAAGTCTTCCGTTGAAAACGGACTGACTTTGATCAGGAATATCCTTGATGTTGAAAGAGCGGAAACCAATAGTCAGGTCATTCGCCTGGAAAAAACAAATATCCCTGAACTTGTCGAAGAAGTCATCAGCGATTATAAGCCGGCGGCAGAAAACAAAGAGATAGCGATACATTTTGATCACCCCAACAGAATTCCAGAATTACTGACTGATAAAATATTGTTGAGCAGGGTATGTTCTAATCTTCTTTCCAATGCCTTAAAATTTACTCATCGCGGAAAACGGATTTTTGTTTCCCTTAAGAAAGAAACCGATGGACTTCAGATTATTTTCAGAGATGAAGGGCAGGGGATTCCGCCTTCAGAGCTCAAAAATCTCTTCTCCAAATACAGTAAGGTCTCTACTTCTTCCACTGAGGGAGAAACTTCAACGGGTCTGGGCTTGTCGATTGTAAAAAGAATACTCACCGAGCTCAATGGAACAATTTCCTGTATCAGCGAGCCAGGAGTGGGATCAACCTTTACGGTGACATTGCCTGCCTGAAATCGAAAAGAATGTCAAATTTTTGCAACAGTATTGCAAAATTGCTTTTTTTCCCTAGTTTTGGCCCTGTCAAATAAAGCTGATGGGCGGTAGTCAGAGCAAGTATTTTCTTTTATTTCTTTTCCTGATGTTCTCAGTGGGAACCGCACATTCCCAATGTTTGCTTAGCCTCGGAGGCAGAATCACTGATTCTGATACCAGGGAAAAACTGGATGGTGCCAGCGTGACCATCAGGGAACTTGCACTTACTACAACCACAGATACCACGGGTGAATTTCGATTTTCCGGATTATGCCCGGGGAATTATACCATCGAGATCACACATATTGATTGTAATCCTACCAGTTTTCATATTCATTTAAAAGAAGATGAGCGTCATGATGTGCAGATGCCACACAAAGTAGGTCAGCTGGCTGAAGTGATGATCGTCAGTGGCGCTAAGGCAACACCGCCCGGAATGGCAGAGGAGTTGAAAGGGAGGGCTCTTGAATCCTTAAAAGGCTTGAGTCTTGGTGAGGCGTTGAAACAGGTGTCAGGTGTAACAGCTCTCCAGACCGGATCCAATATTTATAAGCCGGTTATTCATGGTCTTCACAGCAACAGGGTGCTGATACTGAATAATGGTATCCGGCAGGAAGGCCAGCAGTGGGGCAGCGAACATGCTCCTGAGATTGATCCCTATATCGCAAACCGGATAACCGTAATTAAAGGTGCTTCGTCTATTCGCTACGGAGGTGATGCCATTGGTGGTGTTGTTCTGGTTGAACCAAAATTGCTTCGCTATGTACCAGGGGTAAGTGGTGAAATGAATGCAGCGATGTTTTCGAATAATTTACAAGGCGTGTTGTCCGGAATGCTGGAAGGGAATAGCAGTCGCCATCCTGCGTTTGCATGGCGTTTACAGGGAACTGCAAAACGCGGAGGAAATGCAAAAACTCCGGACTATTGGCTCGCTAATTCAGGAGTCAGTGAATATAACGGTTCGGCGACAGTCGGTTGGCGTTATCAGACTAAAGGAGTGGAAGCCTTTTATAGCATATTTAATACTAAGCTGGGAATATTTTCGGGTGCTCACATCGGTAATGTCACGGATCTTATCAATGCAATTAATAGCAAGGAACCACCTGACTATATTAAGAATGCGGATTTCAGCTATGTTATAGGAAGGCCCTATCAGCAGGTTCAGCACCAGTTAGGTAAAATAAAAGCTTATCTCAATACAGGAGAAAACAGCAGGCTCAATCTCGTGCTATCGGGTCAGTATAACCGAAGACAGGAATATGACATCGTCAGAACCAGCCGTTCGTCGCCGCAACTGGAACTTCGCTTATTAACGGCAATGGCGGATCTTGTCTGGGACCATTATGCCGGCAAATATTTACGCGGTAGCATTGGTGCAACAGGCATGTATCAACAGAATTCTTACGATTACAGGTACTTTATTCCAAATTACAAATCCTGGAACACGGGAGTATTCGCAGCTGAAAAACTTACCTGGAAGAAATGGCAGTTAGAAGCGGGTGTACGTTATGATCTGAAAGGGCTGTACCAGATTCACGATAATGATCAATCGCCTTTCGATCAGCTCACAGGAAATGAAATCGCGCCGGGGATACCTTATGGTTCAAGAAATTTTCATGGTTTTTCAGGTAACACCGGTGTAACCTGGAAATGGACTGAAGGACTTCGTCTTTCAGTCACTATCGGAACTGCATGGCGTTCGCCCCAGATCAATGAGATATATAGCGACGGTCTGCATCATGGCGCGGCAAGAATTGAAAAAGGAAATCTGAATCTTCAGCCGGAACGTGCAAACAGTGTACTTGGCGCGGTTCAGTATTCCGGAGGCGGGTGGAACGTCGATGCGGGATTTTACCTGAAGCAGATTACAGATTTTATATACCTGAAGCCAACTTATCCGCCGGAACTAACCATCAGGGGCGCGTTCCCTACTTTTAAGTTTGAGCAAACAGATGCCCGGCTTACCGGCTTTGACTTGTCTGCATCGTATCTTTTTGCGAATCACTTCCAGGCAAGTACAAAAATCTCCATCCTCAGGGCCTGGGATAAAAAAGCAGACGACTGGTTGATACAGATGCCGCCGGATCGTGGCGAGCTGGCGCTTGAATACCAATTTAGCGATTCCAGAAAATGGAAACAATCGTATATCAGGATTGGCGGAATGTATGTTGCCAAACAATCACGCGTACCCGAAACCGGGAACATTGAAGTGAAACACCCCGATGGCAGTATCACTATGGAATCAGATTATCTGCCGCCACCGGATGCATATTTCCTGATGAATATTGAAACAGGAACAGATTTGGTATTGGGTGGAAGGCCGGTGAGTTTTATTCTTGGTGTAACTAATCTTCTGAATGCAAAGTATCGTGATTATATGAACGCATTCCGGTATTTCAGTGATGAAACCGGTACTAATATTTCATTGCGGGTAAAAGTTCCGTTTGAATTTCAGCGTAAAAAAACCTCATAAAACTTAATTACCATGAAAAAATCTTTTAGCCGGTTAACAGCATCAGTCATCGTTGCGGGTCTTGTTTTTTCATCCTGTAACAAAAGCAATGATCAGCCAGGTAATGAGGAAGAACTGATCACAACGCTGAGAGTTTCACTTTATAAATCTGGCAGCACAACGCCGATAGTATTTGAGTTCAGCGACCCGGATGGCAGTGGCGGAAATCCCCCGGTCAGGTTTGATACAATTAAAGTGGATGCGGGTTCTTCCTATAACTGCTCTTTACAAGTGTTGGATGAAAGCAGAACCCCGGCTGTAGACATTACTCCTGAAGTCGTTGCTGAAGGAACCTCACATCAGTTTTATTATCAGCCGACAGGTGTCAGCATTATCGTTCAGAATCTCAATACCGACAATAAAAACTATCCTCTGGGTAACACTTCTACCTGGACAACAGCGCCGGCTACCGAAGGTTTCATGAAAATAACCTTAAAGCATAAACCCGGAGGCATCAAAACAGCCAATGATGATATAACCATTGGTGAAACGGATGTTGAGGTGAATTTCCCGGCGGTCGTTAAGTGAGTAGTGAGTGGCAAATATTAATATTAAAGAGGTTGAGGTTTCAGGTTGTAAGTGTTAAGTTATGCGTGAACCTATGCGTAAGCCAAATGCATCTTAAAGTGCGACCAGAGGTAATGTTCAAATTCCGGTGGTAACATTTTGTTTGGAGCAAGAAGCGAAGTTATCAGAGGTGATAAGTGTTAGGTTGTAGGTAGCTTAAGCAAAGGCTGAATGCTGCTTAATTTTAAGAACATGGAATGTCGGATTCGTTTTCAATAGCCCCTGGCTTCAGCCAGGGGTCGATTGTTCTCAAGCCAAATGCATCTTTAATTGCGACCAGAGGTAAGGTTCATGTTCCAGTAGGAACATTCTGTTTGTAACCGTACATTTAAACAATGGAAATCTCCATCAATACTCCGGCATTGTTGTTTCCGGCGATTAGTTTATTACTTCTTGCATATACCAACCGTTTTCTCGCGATAGCAAATCTTGTCAGGAAACTGCATGATGACTATAAGGAGAAAAGAGAACATCAGGAAGGTTTGCTTCTTCAACTAAAAAGCCTAAGAAAGCGTTTGAAATATATTCGTTTCATGCAGGGCGCCGGAGTGTTCAGCTTTCTTCTTTGTGTCGCCTGTATGTATTCTATCTATAATGGTTGGCTGATGGCTGCCAATTTCATTTTTGCATTGAGCCTGATCAGCCTGCTGGTTTCATTGCTCGTTTCCCTTGCTGAAATATGGATCAGTACAAATGCATTGGAGCATCTGCTCAGTGATGTTGAGGAGTTGACCGATGAAAATTTTCTTCAGAAATTTCTTCGGTTCAAGAATGATGACGACGCTGAGAAGAAAACTGAGTAATGAAATTTGTTACGATGCTGCGTGCAGATCCGGTTTAATGTTTTCGCTGACTGTAACAGCAGCCATCTTTTTTCTTTCACCAATCTGCTGACGCCACATGGCATAGTACAAACCTTTTTCCTGCAACAATTTTTCGTGATCACCGGTTTCTACCACTTCGCCTTGTTCCAATACATAAATCCTGTCTGCGTGCATGATCGTTGAAAGACGATGCGCAATCAGTATCGTGATTCTTTCACTGGAAGCAGAAATCTCTTTAATTGTTTCCGTTATTTCTTCCTCAGTAAGTGAGTCAAGTGCAGATGTCGCTTCATCAAATAGAAGTATGCGTGGTTTGCGTAACAATGCCCGGGCAATGGACAGACGTTGTTTCTCTCCACCGGATAATTTCAATCCGCCTTCACCAATGACTGTCTCGATTCCTTTGTCTGCCCGCATAAGCAGGTTATCGCAGGAAGCTTTATGAAGTGCATCTATCAGATCTTCTTCGGATGCCTCAGGATTTACAAACATTAAATTTTCGCGAATGGTTCCGGCAAAGAGTTGTGTATCCTGGGTAACAAAACCGATTTGTTTGCGCAGATCATCAAAATTGATGGCATTCTCATCCTGTCCATTATAGAGTATGCGTCCCTGTTGTGGCCTGTACAAACCAACCAGCAATTTCATCAACGTAGATTTACCGGAACCCGATGGGCCGACAAAGGCGATGGTTTCACCTGGTTGTACTTTGAAACTGATATCGTCGATTGCCCTTTGTGAGGCCGTCACGTGCTGAAATCCAACATTCTGAAATTCAAGAGAGGCAATGGTACCCAGCGGCACAGGTTGTGCTGGCGTACGTTCCGGTTTTTTCTGCATCAGCTTATGATAGTTTTCAATCGATGCTTCTGCTTCGCGATAGGAAAGAAGGATGTTTCCGATTTCCTGTAGCGGACCAAAAATGAAAAAGCTGAAGAACTGCATGGTAACGAGTTCATGCGGTTTGATTTCATTTCTGAAAATCAGCCACATCAACAGGAACAAAATGATCTGCCTGAGTGTATTTACCATTGTACCCTGAAGAAAGCTGATGCTGCGGATACGTTTTACCTTTGTCAGTTCTAGACCAAGGATCTTATATGTGTTGTTGTTCAGCCGTTCCACTTCCTGGCGGGTCAAACCAAGACTTTTTACGAGTTCAATATTGCGTAAACTCTCCGTGGTTGACCCAGCCAATGCTGTTGTTTTTCCAACGATCACTTTCTGGATTGTTCTGATTTTTTTGCTGAGTACGTTGGTCAGGAATGTCAGGAAGGCAATACCAAAAACATAAGCGATAGGAACCGTCCAGTGTATGAAAATGGAAGCATAAACAAATACGAATAATATCCCGATCACAATGGCAAA
This sequence comes from Pollutibacter soli, assembly GCA_029269725.1. Taxonomy (GTDB): domain Bacteria; phylum Bacteroidota; class Bacteroidia; order Chitinophagales; family Chitinophagaceae; genus Pollutibacter; species Pollutibacter soli. The sequence continues at coordinate 481,919 of JARJHS010000004.1, forward strand.
GAGCGCATTCAGGAAGTAGTTGATGAACTTTTCCGTATCGGTCCGCACTTTTGTAAGGATGCTCAATGTTTCCCCGCTTCGCTGATCTTCAAACTCCTGGTAGGGGAGTTTCATCGCATGCTGAAGTCCATCCGTGAAGATTTTTGCACCAAATTTCTGGATGATCACGTTGGCGAAATAGTCCTGGAAATTTTTCGCGATCCTGCTCACCATGGCTGTTCCCATGGAGAGTAAAAGGACTACCAGCGCGCTCCACATAAACGAATTCCAGCTGACATCTATTCCTTTCGACCGTTGGTCGATAGTATTTTCTGCCAGTTTGATAATGCGTCCGAAAAGGATCGGATCGAAAAGTGAGAAAACGGTATTGATGGTGGCCAGTGTAAGGGTGAGTACAATCAGCCACTTATAAGGCTTTAAATATTGGAGCAGGATCTTCATATCCGTGATGTCGTTTCGGTGAAATCAGTTGAAACATCAAAGATGGTGCTATTTGTTGAAAAGCGACAATCAGGCAGCGGGCAGCTGGCAGCAGATTGATGCAGGGTGTAAAGCAGAGATTAAAGAATAGCCAATGGCAGAGTTGTCAGTTGTCGGCCTGCCTGCCGGCAGGCTGTTAGTGATCAGACTGGTGAATTGCTGATGATGAAATGGACAACGTCTCGATTTTTCCTGTATTCTCTTTCCTCAGAAAGTTGTCAGTTGTACCAATGATGTCGATGAGGCTGATTAATAACTGCCTGTTTAATTTTCTGAAACATTCTCCAGCTTCCGGCTAAGTACTTTTTGCTTCAGGCTTTTGGCTTAAGTCTTTTGTGCTGCTATTTCCTCTGCGTGCTCCCGGGCTTTAGTCACCCGACTACTTCTTCATCGCCCAGCGCATCATTTCTTTCCAGGAAGATTTCTTTCCATACATCAGTATGCCTGTACGATAAACCTTTCCGGCAAACCAGGTTGTGAAAAGAAATCCGCCGATCAAGGTTACCATTGACAAGCCCAACTGCCAGTAAGGCACAGTATCCGGTACACCGAAAGGTATTCGTCCCATCATCACAATGGGTGAAGTAAAAGGTATGATGCTTGCCCAGACAGCGACGGGACTATTGGGATTGCTGAGACTACTTGTCAATATGATAAATGCAAAAATAATCGGCATTGTTATCGGTAGCATTAATGCCTGTGCTTCCTGAGGATCTTCATTGATCACGCTGCCAATGGCAGCGAACAATGAAGCATAAAAAAGGTATCCGCCGAGGAAATAAAACAGGAAACAGAAAATGATCAAAGGCCAGTTAACGCCTTCAACAAATTGTGTCTTTGCTTCCAGGATTTTCAATGCCATTGAATTATTTGGTCCACCAGGAAGCTGTTGCTGGCTCTGTTGGACCTCCTGCACCTGTTGCATGGTTTCATGCGGAAGGAAAAATTGCAGGGTTGTCATCAATACAAAAATCAACACGATCCAGAGCATGAACTGTGTCAACCCCACTCCCGCAATACCAATGATTTTTCCGAGCATCAATTCAAATGGTTTACAGGAAGACACAATCACTTCAGCGATCCTGTTCATTTTTTCTTCTGCAACACCACGCATCACCATAGCTCCAAAAATGAACATCGTTATATAAATAAGAATACCACTTCCGAAGCCTATCCCGTAAGCAAGACCAGCATTTGCCTGTTTGCTTTTTCCATCGGAATCAGTCACTTTGTTTTTTAACGAAACTGCTTTCCCACTTGCTTTTGTAATAGAATCAAGCGTTGATTTTTCAATACCACGCTGCTGCAGCAAATGACTTTCAATCGCTTTGTTCAACTGGCGCTCTATATATCCTTTTGATTCAAGGCCGAATTGTTTTTTTGAAATCAATTCATATTGTGTACCACCATCTGAAGCGAGATACAATATACCACCATATCCTTTCTCAGTGTAGTTGGCGCTGTCAATACCCGGAGTGAAATCAAAAACTACAGTAGAAGAATCACTCTTCAGGTTCTGCCTGAAAAAGCCGGGATCATTTACCACTGCTACTCGTTGTTTTTCTCTTGATTTCACAGCAAAAAATACAGAGCCGAAAATGAATACAATCATCATAATCGGTAACAGGAATGTAGAAAGGATAAAAGTTTTATTTCTTACCCTTGTAAAATATTCACGCTGTATGATGAGTCCTATTTTTGACATGGCTTGCAGATAAGATTAAAAATGTTATTTCAGTTTTGTACTGCTTCAAATTGCCTTGCTTCAGGAGTACCGCGCACCTGGCGTATAAAAATTTCATTAAGGCTCGGTAGTATTTCATTGAAGGCATGAATGGTCAGCCCCTTGTGAATAAAATACCCCAGAATATCATTGCTGGTAAAGCCTTCATTTTTTTTGATCACCAGTTCATTGTCACTTTTCTCAACCACCTGGAAAAGATGAATGGCCGTATGTTCGGGCAATACTTTTTCATCAAATGAAATGCGGAAAAGATTTTCCTTGAATTCATTTTTTATTCCCTTTACTGTTCCGTCCAGAATCTTGGTTCCTTTATTTACAAGTACGATGTGATCACAGATCTCTTCCACCTGTTCCATACGATGTGTACTGAAAATGATCGTTGCACCTTCTTCAGCAAGACGATGAATTTCATCTTTAATAAGATTGGCGTTTACGGGATCGAGACCACTGAAGGGTTCATCAAGGATGATCATTTTCGGATCGTGCAATACCGTAGTCACAAACTGGAGTTTCTGGCTCATACCTTTACTCAGGTCCTCTACTTTCTTATTCCACCAGGTTTCCATCTGCAGACGAATGAACCAATCTTTAATCCTGGCAGTGGCTTCGGATTTTGAAAGTCCTTTTAACCTCGCCAGGTACAGAGCCTGTTCGCCGATTTTCATCTTTTTATAAAGCCCGCGCTCCTCGGGCATATAACCTATGCGGGTTACATCATTCAGGGGATCGAACTTTTTGCCATCGAAAAATATTTCTCCTTCGTCCGGGTAGAAGATGCCAGTGATCATACGAAGCAGGGTCGTTTTGCCGGCGCCGTTAGGTCCGAGCAATCCGAAGATCGAACCTTTACCAATGCTGAAACTGATATCGTCCACTGCTTTCTGCGTGGCGAAATATTTTTTCAGGTGACTGACTTCCAGAATATTCTGCATGTAAAGCCTTTATAATAATGAGGGTTGAAGATACTTAAGTTGAAACAGTTAGAAACAGAATACCAAATTAGTATATGAAATCGCTACTGGCTTAATGGGATTTAGGCCTGTTTATTGTTTAACCGCCACATTATTCCACGAATATTTGTTTGGACTGAAACGTTAGTAGCAAAACAGTACAGAACATTACAGTTTTGCCGCAATTTTTTCTTTGATTGCCCGGGCTACTTTCTGTCCATCCATGGCAGCGCTTACAATTCCTCCTGCATAACCGGCACCTTCTCCGCATGGGTAAAGATTTTTGAATTGCGGGTGCAAAAGCGTTCCTGCATCTCTTGGTATTCTTACCGGTGATGATGTGCGGCTTTCGGTGGCTACAACAATTGCTTCATTAGAATAGTAACCTTTCATTTTTTTCCCGAATTCCTGGAAGCCGCGTTGTAAGCGACGTGCAACAAAATCTGGTAACACGGCATTTAACCCTGAAGAATGAATGCCTGGTATATAAGAACATTCCGGTAACGATGAAGAAATTTTTCCCTCCGAAAAATCAACCATTCTTTGCGCCGGTGCTACGAAAGATCCACCACCAGCTGCAAAAGCTTTTTGCTCAACGATCCGTTGCAGATGCATCATTAATAATGGATCGTTTTCATCTGGTATGATCTGTTGATTGTTCCACTTAAGATCCCTCAGCATCGTCATTGCGTCTTTCAACTCAATCTGTACAACAATTCCTGAATTTGCAAATGGATTATTTCGCTTTGAAGGACTCCAGCCATTTACCACGAGCTCGTTGTTCGAAGTGGAGGCTGTCGCAATTATCCCTCCCGGACACATGCAAAACGAAAAAACTCCTTTGTCGGAGACCTGTTCCACGAGTTGATAGCTTGCTGCTGGTAAGGACCCCGGTCTTCCGATTGATCGATTACAATGATATTGTATACTATCAATTAATGACTGTGGATGTTCAGCACGGACACCGAGAGCAAAAGGTTTTGATTCAATGAGAATATTTTCTTTCTGCAATAAATAAAAAATATCCCGTGCAGAATGTCCCGTTGCAAGTATAAATGCTTCCGCATTGAATTTATCGCCATCCTGAGTCAATGCTGCTATAATCGAGTTATTATTCTTGGCGAATCCGGTAAACTTTTTTTCGAAATAAATTTCACCGCCTGCTGCAATGATTTGTCCGCGCATTGCGCTGATGATACCGGGTAACTTATTCGTGCCGATATGCGGATGAGATTCGAAAAGGATATTGTTGTCTGCACCAAAATGCACAAACAATTCCAGCACGCGATTGATATCACCGCGTTTGGTGCTTCGCGTGTATAATTTACCATCGCTGTAAGTACCGGCTCCGCCTTCACCGAAGCAGTAATTACTATCTTCATTAATAATTCCTTCCTTGTTCAGCCGGGCGAGATCACGGCGTCTTTCACGCACATCTTTTCCTCTTTCAAGTATGATCGGTTTGATCCCCTGTTGCAATAACTCGAGCGCCGCAAACATTCCTGCTGGTCCGGAACCAATAATTAAGACACGACTTGCATTTTTTTTCAGTAAAGGAAAATGAATTTCAGCAGGTTGAAACTCCTGTACCGGCTCATTGATAAATGCAGTTAGTGTAAGATTGACCTTAACCTGCCGCGAACGGGCGTCAATAGATTTTTTTTGTAGCCGAAAGCCTTTCACATCATCCAATGGAACAGCACACAGGTTTGCAATCCATTCTTTTATGGCATGGTCACTTGCTGCTTCATCAGGAAGAAGTTGAAAAGAAATTTTTTTTTGCATCTAGAACGGCAGATCATCTGCGGCATCTGTACTAAAGCCAGCGTCGGATTCAAATGCGGGCATTGTATTGGCAGATGATGACTGTTGCAGGTTCACGGACTCAATGCGCCATGCATCCAGGTTGGTAAAATAACTTGTCTGTCCGTTTTTCTCCCATTTGGTACCGCGAAGATTAAAATGCACTTTCACTGTTTCACCTACCTGCGCACGATCGACGATAGATGTGCGATCCTGCGTAGTTTGAAATTTTATAAAGTTGGTAACTGTTCTGCCACCAATATCTTCACTTGTTTCTATTACAAATTCTCTTGTTTTGAAAGTCTCTGTTTTCTGAACCGTATCAAATTTCGCAACCAATTTTCCGGTAACTTCAAATCCCATAATCGTACTTAATTAAGTCTCAAAGTTATTAATTATAATTTAGCAAGATTAGCATAAAAAACTTCTTTTTTTCGGGGGAATTCATTTACCTTCCAAAGCTCACGTTCTGATCCACCATGTCTATTTACAGGAGATTATTTTTTTCCATTGCGGTTTGCATTGTACTGGGTGCATGTCAACGTCAGTATGTACCACAAAAGGTTGATTATTCAGGATATAATATCAATGTAAAAGACTCGGGCAGTAAAAATCTTCAGGACTTTCTACAGCCATATAAAGACAGTGTGGCAAAGTTGATGGATAAAGTGGTAGGAACCCTCGACAGCACATTAAAAAATAGTACACCTGATGGAACACTTGGGAATTTTATCGCAGATGCATATCTCACGATGGCTAAACAAAAATTTAATCCGAATGCTGCCATCAGTTTTATGAACATTGGTGGTATACGTTTAGGATCGATTCCAGCGGGCCCTGTGAAGCGTGGAAAAATTTATGAAGTGATGCCTTTTGATAATGAGATGTATATCCTTGAAGTTCCTGGAAATATTTTGAGGGAATATCTTGATGCCATTGCGGGTGATCGCGGTGGTGGTGTTGCAGGAATAAAATTTCAGATCGCAGATAAAAAAGCGATCAATATAACCATTAATGGTAAACCATTGGATACTACCGCAAGATATATCATGGTCAATTCCGATTATGTCGTTAATGGCGGTGGAAATTTCTACGGGTTGAAAGATCTTAAAAAGGAGAGGACGGGTTACCTGCTCAGGAATGCGATACTAGATTATATAGCAGAGTTCACATCAAGAAATCAGCCGATAAAAATTCCTGACGATAAAAGAATTACGAGTGCAAACTAGAAGGAAATTTATAAGGGAGACGGGACTGGGTATGGCAGCTTTGCTGGCTGCAAACCCCGTGGTGTTTGCATCTGATGCAAATGATGAAGTGAAAAAGCTAACCATCCTTCATACTAATGATGTTCATAGCAGGCTTGAATCATTTCCTATGGATGGATCAGCCAATGCAGGTAAGGCCGGTGTTGCTCCCAGGGCGGCATTGATCAATAAAATCAGGAATGAGGGGAATGAAGTATTATTACTCGACTCAGGTGATATCTTCCAGGGTACTCCTTATTTTAATATGTTCGATGGTGAACCTGAAATAAAAGCGATGCAGATGATGGGTTATGAAGCATGTACCATGGGCAATCATGATTTTGATGCAGGTCTGGAAAATTTTCACACCAAGATCAGAACCCATGCAAAATTTCCTGTTGTCATTTGCAACTATGATTTCCGTGAAACTGTGATGGAACATTCCTATGTACCATATCATATTATTAAAAAGGGTGGGCTGGACATTGGAATTACCGGAGTTGGAATAGAGTTAGCCGGACTAGTGCCTGATAAACTATATGGAAAAACGAAATACCTGGATCCGATTATGGAAGTAAATAGAACTGCACATTACTTAAAGAAAGACAAGAAATGCGATTTTGTTATTTGTCTTTCCCATTTGGGTGACAGATATGCAGATAATAAAGTGAGTGATGAAATAATGGCAAAAGAAACGGAGAACATTGATCTGATACTGGGCGGTCATACGCATCGTTTTTTTGAAGCACCCAGGGAGTATCAGAATAAGGCCGGAAAAAAAATTCTGGTGAATCAGGTCGGTTGGGCAGGTATTAAGCTTGGTAGATTAGACTACAGTTTTTCCCGTTCCAGAGGTCAAAATTTAGATAATAATCAATCACTTTCGGTAGGAAAGAAAGAAGGAGAATAAAAAATTTTTTTTTCGTTTTACAGATTCTATATTCGCTACCCTTTTGAAAAAAAACGGCTCTTTTTTTAGTGAGAACAAAAAAAATAAATCAGATTTTTTTTTTACTTTGAGACAATACAGGAAAAGATGTGACTATCAATATAAAGGTCTAAATGATAATTAAAGTTTATAAGACAAAATATTGAGTTTACAAGATTTTTCAAACGCTGCCTCCTGATCCTTTTTTGTTTGCATTAACCCTGAGTAGTTGGATTTGTGCGCAATTCCTTTGGAAAGACTAATAGATGAATTAAAGAATCCTTTAAAAATTTGCTTAAGGACTAATGGAGAAAGCGCATGATAAAGTATGGAATAGTTGTCTCGCTATAATAAAAGATATTGTGGAGTGGCAACATTTCAAAACATGGTTTGAACCAATCAAGCCCGTCGCCCTTAAAGAAAAAATTCTAACCATCCAGGTACCCAGTCAATTTTTTTATGAATACCTGGAAGAGCACTATGTGAATTTACTGGCAAAGACTTTGAAGAGAGAATTGGGAAAAGACGCCAGGTTGGAATATAGAATAATGGTTGACAGTGGCAATGAGAAAAACAAGCCACTTACAATGGATATTTCCGGACATGGTATAAAAACCTTTTCGAATAATGAAATGGATTTTCCCCTTGTCATAAACAACCCAGTGAAAAATCCTTTTGTCATTCCTGGTCTTCGGAAGATGCAGATCGATTCTCAATTGAATCCGATTTATACTTTTGATTCTTTTGTTGAAGGTGACTGTAACCGAGTTGCACGTCGGGCAGGAAAAACAGTTGCTGAAAAACCAGGAGCTACTTCTTTTAATCCACTCGTAATTTATGGTGGTGTTGGTCTGGGTAAGACTCACCTGGCACAAGCTGTAGGCAATGAGGTAAAGAGGCTTCACCAGAATAAAGTGGTGTTGTATGTTTCTTCTGAAAAATTCATTAATCAATTCCAGGATCATAGTCGTAATAACGCGATAAATGATTTCATCCATTTTTATCAGCTGATCGATGTGTTAATCATTGATGATGTACAGTTCTTCAATCGGGCTGAAAAATCACAGGACGCCTTGTTTGCGATTTTCAACCATCTTCATCAATCCGGTAAACAGCTGATATTGAGTTCTGATAAACCTCCAAAAGACCTGGAAGGTGTACAGGAGAGATTGTTGAGCCGTTTTCGCTGGGGACTTAGTGCAGATCTGCAGACTCCGGATTACGAAACGCGCATCGATATATTAGAAAAAAAGATGAAGAACGACGGGCTGGAAATGCCACGTGAAGTGGTGAAATACATTGCCTATAATATTCAGAGTAATATCCGCGAATTAGAAGGTGCGCTGATATCGCTTTTGGCACAGTCTTCGCTCAATAAACGTGAAATTGACCTCGACTTGGCTAAGAAGGTACTCCGTAACTTTGTGAAGACTTCATCCAAGGAAATCACGATCGAAACCATCCAGAAAATGGTGTGTGAGTTCTTTGATGTGAGCTATGATAAGCTTTTGCAGAAAACGCGCAAGCGTGAAATCGTGCAGGCTCGTCAGATCACGATGTATCTCGCAAAAATATTTACAAAGAATTCGTTAAAAACCATCGGCGAACATTTTGGCGGAAGGGATCATACTACGGTTATCCATTCCTGTCAGACTGTAAAGGACCTGATGGATACGGACAGTCTGTTCAGGGAGAGTGTGATTGAATTGCAGCAGAAGGTTCAGCTGGCGGCCATGTAGAAAGTTTAAAGTTGAACGTATAAAGTTTAATCCTGCGAAAGCAGGATTTTTTTTATGGTAACAAAAGAGATTATTTTCAGCGGTAAGGTACAGGGGGTGTACTACCGGGCTTCTGCAAAAGAAGTTGCGGATAGTTTGGGTCTTACCGGGAGGGTTAAGAATCTCAGGGATGGTCGCGTTTGGATGATCGCCACCGGAACAGAAGAGCAGATGGAGCGATTTATCGCCTGGAACAGGAAGGGGCCTTCGGCCGCCAGGATCGAGCTGCTGGAAACGCGGATGGCTACGGATCCCGGGTATACTGATTTCCGGATTGAAAGGGACAATTAGTTTTGGCATTTGGGGGTTGGTTTACTATTTTTGCCCTCCCTTAAAAAGCACGTGATTCCGGTGAGGTGGATGAGTGGCTGAAATCAGCAGTTTGCTAAACTGCCGTACGGGTTAAACTGTACCGAGGGTTCGAATCCCTCCCTCACCGCAGGAAAAGTAAGAGCCTTCGCAGAAATGCGAAGGTTTTTTTATAATTAGTGAAACGGGTTAAACTGTTCCGCCGCGGCGGATCGAATCCCTCCCTCACCGCAGGAAAAGTAAGAGCCTCCACAGAAATGCGAAGGTTTTTTTATAATTAGTGAAACGGGTTAAACTGTTCCGCCGCGGCGGATCGAATCCCTCCCTCACCGCAGGAAAAATATGAGCCTTCGCAGAAATGCGAAGGTTTTTTTATAATTATTGAAACGGGTTAAACTGTTCCGCCGCGGCGGATGGAATCTCTCCCTCACCGCAGGAAAAGTAAGAGCCTTCGCAGAAATGCGAAGGTTTTTTTATAATTAGTGAAACGGGTTAAACTGTTCCGCCGCGGCGGATCGAATCCCTTGCTCACCGCAGGAAAAGTAAGAGCCTTCGCAGAAATGCGAAGGTTTTTTTATAATTATTGAAACGGGTTAAACTGTTCCGCCGCGGCGGATCGAATCCCTCCCTCACCGCAGGAAAAGTAAAAGCCTTCGCAGAAATGCGAAGGTTTTTTTATAAATAGTGAAACGTGTTTAAACTGTTCCCGCCGCGGCGGATCGAATCCCTCCCTCACCGCAGGAAAAGTAAGAGCCTTCGCAGAAATGCGAAGGTTTTTTTATAATTAGTGAAACGTGTTTAAACTGTTCCGCCGCGGCGGATCGAATCCCTCCCTCACCGCAGGAAAAGTAAGAGCCTTCGCAGAAATGCGAAGGTTTTTTTATAATTAGTGAAA
>JARJHS010000004.1:492151-601162 GCA_029269725.1 Pollutibacter soli
TGAAACGGGTTAAACTGTTCCGCCGCGGCGGATCGAATCCCTCCCTCACCGCAGGAAAAGTAAAAGCCTTCGCAGAAATGCGAAGGTTTTTTTATAAAATTTAAAGATTTCAACAAAGCATTGATCGGCATAAGAGATCAGAACAAACACACCATGGTGGTTGAACTATATCCGCAGATTCTGTTGTGGTGTAAAGAACAACGTTGATTTTAGAAATGTATCCTCCGCTTCCGATCAAATCTTATCCTCCGCTGAATGAATTGGAAGAGGACTGCGACGGCAGATTTATTTTGTGCCAGGTTTTTTTATGGATAGCGGCAAATTTCAATTTTCCGGCAAAACTTCCCAGGTATCCGATACTTGAAAGTATCGGATACCTGGCAGCTTTCAGCAATTTCGAAAACGGTTTTGAGAAAAACAAGGGAAAAAAACTTCAGACTGAAAGAATATTCGCCTTTTTGAAAGGATTATTACTTTGAAATATCCTGTTAAAAATATTATCCAAACAACCACTCCACGTCTTCTTCACTCAGGTTATTGACAAAGCCATCAGCTGTGGAGATCAGATCTTCTGATAAATGTTTTTTTCGTTCCTGGAGAGAAAGGATTTTTTCTTCGATAGTGTCTCTGCAGATCATTTTATAGGCAAAAACATTTTTCGTTTGCCCGATACGGTGAGTACGGTCGATCGCCTGCTGCTGTACTGCCTCGTTCCACCAAGGGTCAACAAGAAATACATAGCCCGCTGCGGTGAGATTTAATCCGCTATTGCCTGCTTTCAGACTTATCAGGAAGATATTGGTTTTGTTTTTCTCATCCTGGAACTGATCAACCATTTCCATGCGTTTTGCAGGCGGTGTACTACCATCAAAATGAAAAAAGCCAATACCGAGTGCGCGAAGCCGATCAGCAATCAGATCCAGCATGCCTGTGAATTGCGAAAACACCAAAACCTTATGATCTTTCAGGTTGCTGGTCAACTCATCACACAGCACATCGATTTTGACTGAATCAGAAGTTGTCTGTTCATCGGGACTGAGCAATAGTGGCGAATTGCATGTTTGTCTTAGTTTGAGAATTCCCTGAAGCACCGCAAGCTTACTCTTATTCAACCCTTCCGATTTGATTTGCAAAAACAGATTGCTCCTGATATTATCTTTTATCTGGTCATAACATTCTTTTTGTGATGGATACATATTGCACCATAAAACCATTTCTGATTTTTCAGGGAGATCGGCCGCTACTTTTTCCTTTGTTCTGCGGAGCGAAAAAGCGGCAGTGAGTTTTTTTAATGCATTCACTTTTTCTTCTTCCTGGTATCGATCGATCGGATCTGCATATTCTCTTTTGAAAAACTCAGGAGAACCTAATAAGCCCGGAAGAATAAAACTGTACTGGGCAAAAAGATCGAAAGTATTATTCATAAGTGGAGTACCACTTAACGCAAACCTGATTTCCGCATTCAGCTTTGCAACTGCTTTTGAAGTGAGTGCAGTCCTGTTTTTGATATTGTGACTTTCATCGAGTACGGCGACATGAAACTTGATCTCCATTAATTTTTCAATATCATTTCGAACCGTATTGTAACTGGAAATCATCACCTGGAAATCCTTTTTTTCATCAAGTAATAATGCACGGTTATTGCCATAATATATCATCAATGATAATGACGGAGCGAATTTCGAAAATTCCTGTTGCCAGTTGTACATGAGTGAAGCCGGACAGATCACCAGAAATTTTGCTTCTGCCGTCATTAATGCACGATGAGCGATAAAAGAAATCGTCTGCAAAGTTTTTCCAAGACCCATATCATCTGCCAGTAATCCGCCTGCGCCAGCTTCCGCAAGCAGTGCCATCCACTCGAATCCTTTTTGCTGGTAGTTGCGCAGCTTAGCCTTTATCGTTGAAGGCTGAGGAAACAAATTAATCTCAGTCGAATTCCACTGTTTCCACTTTTCCCACCAGGTTTCTTTGATTACCGTTTTCAGTACCAGTTTGCCCTCGTCATTTTCTGATTCTCCAAAGGCAAGCCAGCGTGGTACAGTGACTTGCTTCCCGTTGATCTTTCCATGCCTCATGATCAATCCAAACTGATCACGGTATTGTTCATCGAGTATGCCCATGGACCCATCTTTCAGCAAAACCGCACGCTGACCTGCGAGCAGTATTTTCTGAATCTCAACTGGTTGAATAATTTCTTTTCCAAACCTGAAATCAAGTTCGATTATAACATCAGCACCATTGGTCTGAACGATTTTTGAATTTGCTTCAATTTTAAAAGAAGAATAACGGAAATGTTCGAGAAGGTCCATTCCTATCACTTCGGTATTCAATTCCAGCAACCTGTGAAAGGTATTCAGGAACCATTGTTTCTTTTGCGCTTCAGCGAATGACAAATAATAAGAACCGTTTAATTGCCTTGGAAAATTCGGATGAAGTGATTTCAGAAACTGATCGAAATCTTTTTCTGATTCCTGGTCTCTTAGAATAGTGTATGCCTTTCCGTTAACAACACGATGATCTTCTTTTTTGAATGGCGGATCAAGAACAAAACCATCATACTCCCATTCCGGATTGAACACCAGGAATTGTTTGCTGATTTCACTTAGCCGCACGCGGTTTACCGGTTTTACCTGAATAGCAACAGTATCGAAAAGATTGTTACGTTCGACCTTGTTGTTTTTTTCAAGAACAGCCAGTATATTTTCTTCGAATGCTGCTATGTTCAGACCAAATTGTCCGAGATCTGTTTTCTCAATCCAGCGGAGTGTTTCATAGTCAGTGTAGCTCAACTGGTAATAAACGGAGTCAAGTTCGATCAGAAATCTTTTTCTTTTTATTTTTTCTGATGGCAGGGGCTGTCCGTTTACTATAAATAAAGGCTTGAGATCAAACGAAACATCCGATCTCGAAACAGAGAACTGTAATTGCGGCCTGGTAGTGCTGAAGGTGCAAGGTTGATTCGAAAAACGCTTATTGTCGAGCTGGATTTTATGATAAGTATCTACCTGTTCTGCAAACTGTTTGAACTCAGCAAATGCTTCATGCAATCTTCGTAATCTATATGATCCGGTAGCTTCCCTGAAGGATTTTACCGCTTCCTTCCGCGAGTATTTTTTTTCTGCTTCGGCAGTAATCCTGTTGTTCCCATCAACTGTAAATTTTTCCAGCGAATTGCGAAATACCGATTGGTTCAGAAAAAAATATTTCTGTATTTCATCGGAGTTTAATTCTTTCTCTTCGAATACAGGAATGCCGCCCTTTTTTGAAATATGAAGGGAACTAAAAAAAGGTTTTTCTGTGTGCAGTAGTGCCGGATTAAACAGCAATACCACCTTATGCTTCACTGGTTCGGACATCACTGATTTTGAAATAATTTATCAGAATGAAAAGCGCGAATATAAATCAGAATTGATGTTTGGGAATCAAAGAATTTGTCTGTGTAAAATCTGTATTTAATGCTTTATCTACGGGGTTTTTATTGACAAACATATCCTCCATCAACACTGAACAACGAGCCTGTGACAAAAGTAGCTTCATCTGAAAGCAGAAAAGCCACCGCGTTTGCAATTTCCTGCGGTTGACCTATTCGTCCCCATGGTTGAACTTTGTTGAGGTCGTTCATCACGTCCTCTTTCCTGACATGGAATGTATTTACAAAAGTGTTGACGGCATTGTCGAGCAGGGGAGTATCAATTGTGCCTGGGCAAATACAGTTTACCCTAACCTGGAAGGGTGCACAATCAATGGCAGTGCTTTTTGTCAATTGGCCTATAGCACCTTTTGTAAGACCATATACCGCGCTGCTGGCTTTCCCTACAAAACACTGATCTGATCCCATAAGAACCACCGAACCGCTTTTTTGTTTTTTCATTATGGGTAGTACCTCGCGAAGCAGGAGAAATGTACCGCGGATATTAATGCTCATAATATTATCCAGTTGCTCAGGCGAGGTGCTTTCAATATCAGCAAAAAGATGAACGCCTGCATTGGAAAATAACAGGTTAATTTGTCCGTGTTTCTCAAAAACAGTTTTTACCGCGTTTTGAATCTGGGTGTAATCGCGAACATCACATTGGATAAATTGCGGATCGGGCTCGGCGGGGCCTTTATTATCGAAATTGTATACGATGGCTCCTCTTGATTTTAAGAGTTCAAAGGTGGCTCTACCTATTCCTGAATTTGCTCCCGTAACGATGGCTATTTTTCCCTGCATAGTATTCTTTCAGTTTTAAATCGAGGTCGTGAAATTAGGGATACGTGAGGAAATTAATGCATATGTGGGTTGGACGTTAAAGGTTGAAAGTGTAGAGTTGAACAGTCCTTTGAGAGGTCGATTAACGATCAGCGGAATTTCCTGTTGGTGCAATTCGTAGTTTTAAAGCGAACTAAGGTTTCCCGGTTATTGAAGTAGCGCGGTTACTAAACATCTTCATAGGTTTTTCTGATTGATCAATCACCATAAAGAAAATGACGGTATAACCCCCAGGTATTCCGTCTGTACCTTTTACCCGGATTCTATGCATGCTGTTGTTTAAAGACATCAGTTTGTATTCGCATTCTTTTATCCGGTATACCCGATATTCATCTTTTGCACCGGATTGTTTATCTATCTGGAATTGACATGAATCTTTGCTTCCAATGATCAATGTCGCTGTCTCTGATTGCCCGTTTTTTTTGAGGCGCAGTTTATAGGCGGTACCAGATTTTCAAAATCAACATTTTCCCTGGATACATCTGCTTCTTTTCCCTGTAAACAGAATAACCATAAGTTCTGAAAGAATCAGAAGGAAGCTGATCATTGTTAATGAAACCACCCGGTTGAAATTTCTTACCGTATTGCCATTTGCGAATGGTATCAGCGCTATCAATGCACCAAATCCAACTGCCAGAATAACCAGCAAAATAGTTCCACCAAAAACATTCAGTAAAAAATCTGTCGGGACACCAGAGGCTGAAAGATCTGCTCTTTCCGAATACAGGTATTGGAAAAGCAAATAAAGCATCAGTAAAACCGCCGTCAACCGGAGTCCTTTATTTTTCATTTGGTTATAAAATCAGAAAAAGGTAAAATACTTAAACAATCCGGTAATATCGATCTTTTCAATGTCACGATATTTGGCAACCTTAGCCGAATAGCAATCTGGTTAGCTTTGGCTCTGATCTTATACGGCACAGTTAAAAATGCCCCCTCTTTTGAGGGGCATTTTTTTAAGTTAATAGGTACAGGGAAGAAGCAAGTTTCGAGGCCCGAACTGCGAAGAACGAATGGAGTAAAGGCAGGGACCGAAGGGCAAAATACGAATGGAAAAAGTCTGAAATACAGAGGAAAGGACGGGAAACGATAAACGAACAACGAAGTAAAGTGAAACTGCTAGTTTTGTATATTGATTCTTCAAACAGCCTTACTGATTTTAGATATGAAACAAAAAGTACTTAAAGTACATCCAGAGGATAATGTGATCGTTGCACTGACAGATCTTTCAAAAAATGATATCATTGATTTTGAAGGAACAGATTATATACTCGCTGACGATATTCCTGCCAAACATAAATTTTTAACCAAGGATCTTTCCGAAGGTGATTCTGTTTATATGTATGGAGTTCTTGTCGGTAAAACTAAATCTCCGATTAAAAAAGGTGGTATTATTTCGACTGCAAACCTGAAACATGCGAGTAATGAGTTCAGTCTGCACGAAAGAAACACAGATTGGGCAAAGCCGGATGTTTCTGAATTCAGCAATCGCACGTTTATGGGTTATCATCGTGCGAATGGCGAAGTTGGTACAGCCAATTACTGGATCGTCGTGCCATTGGTTTTTTGTGAAACGCGAAATATGGATGTGTTGCAACAGGCACTGGTGAACAACCTGGGCTATGGGAATCCGGATGGCTACAGCAACCAGGCACAACAACTTATTGGATTGTACAAAGCTGGCAAGTCTGTAGAAGAAATCCTGGAATCGGATCTGGGTTCTGCAGGAGGAAATCTGGAATCAGAAAGAATATTTCCTAATGTTGATGGAGTAAAATTCCTGAACCATCAGCTCGGTTGTGGTGGTACGCGACAGGATGCAAGAGCTCTTTGTGGTCTGCTCGCAGGTTATATCACCCATCCGAATGTTGCCGGTGCAACAGTACTCAGTCTTGGCTGTCAGAATGCGCAGGTTTCACTTCTGGAAGAAGAGATTATCAAACGCGACGTCAATTTCAGCAAACCAATCTTTATACTTGAACAACAAAAGATAGGAACGGAGTCTGCATTGTTATCGCAAGCGATCAGGCAAACATTTGCAGGATTAATGATTGCCAATATGCAAACGCGTAAACCTGCACCGCTGAGTAAACTTTGTATCGGACTCGAATGTGGGGGCAGTGATGGTTTCAGCGGAATTTCTGCCAACCCGGCGATAGGGTACACTTCTGATTTGCTGGTAGCCCTTGGCGGTAGTGTGATTCTTTCCGAGTATCCAGAGCTTTGTGGAGTAGAACAGGAGTTAAGCGACAGATGTGTTGATCAGGAAAAGGCCGAGAGATTTATGGAGCTGATGCGCACATATAATGATCGTGCAAAAGCAGTAGGTAGTGGATTTGATATGAATCCATCTCCCGGAAATATCCGCGACGGCTTAATTACGGATGCGATCAAGTCGGCCGGAGCTGCAAAAAAAGGAGGTACTTCTCCGGTTACAGATGTGCTGGATTATCCGGAGAAAGTTACCAAACCCGGACTCACTTTATTGTGTACTCCCGGAAATGATGTTGAGTCAACTACTGCTGAAGTGGGTAGCGGAGCCAATATCGTATTATTCACGACAGGACTTGGAACACCTACCGGCAATCCGATAGCGCCGGTTGTTAAAATATCGTCTAATACCAAGCTGTACAGGAAAATGAATGATATCATTGATATTAATACAGGTACGATCATAGAAGGGGAGGAGACGATTGAACAGGCAGGGCGAAGAATACTGGAATATGTGATTAAGGTGGCCAGCGGAGAACAGACGGTGAGTGCCGTCCGGCATAACCAGAATGATTTTATACCCTGGAAAAGAGGTGTCAGCTTGTAAATACAAGTTAAAATGGTTGTGAATACGGTCAATTTGATTTATTTTGGAATCGGATATAATCATTAATATGCAATGGTATTAGTGATCAACCCAACGATGGCCAAGCGTAATGAAGCCGCTCCTTAAAATAGTAGATACCCAACAGAACAGTGCGTTCCAGATCATGAAGGTGAATGAAGCTCATTTCTTTCCTTCATGGCATTTCCATCCCGAATTTGAAATCATGCTGGTGCAGAAAGGGTCAGGAATTCGTTTTGCCGGCGATAGCATGGAACGGTTCCAGGAAGGTGATCTTGTGTTTTATGGCAATAATCTTCCGCATCTCTATCGCAGCGATAAGGAATATTATGAACAGAAAAATGGCGACCTGCGTGCACAGGCAACGGTGGTTTATTTTAAAGAAAATTTTCTAGGCGATAGTTTCTGGAAACTACCGGATGTGAGTTCCATCCGGAAATTGTTTCAGCAGGCAAGAAGAGGAATGAAATTCAAAGGCCGCGCGCAGCAGGAACTCATCAGGCATATCGAGCAGCTCGACGAAAAAAAAGATGGCATTGGAAAAATTATCGATCTGCTGACTATCCTGAAAATTATGTCTTCAACAAATGAATATGATCTTCTCTCAAGCAGCGCTTTTACCGCATATAGTGATGATGATGATTGTGAAAGAATAAATAAGATCTATCAGCATATACTGGACAATTACGCCAGCAATCCGACATTGGAAGAAGTATCAAAACTCGCGTTCATGAGCGAGACTGCTTTTTGCAGATATTTTAAATCCAGGACCAACAAAACCTATATTCAGTTCCTGAATGAAATTAAGATAGGGAATGCATGCAAGATGCTAATCGATAATAAACTGAATATCTCACAGGTTTGCTACCAGACGGGCTTCAACAATTTCAATCATTTCAATAATCAGTTCAAGAGAATAACCGGACTTACACCAGGGCAATATCAGCATAAGTACATCGGCTCTGCGTCAGGTGTGCTTGTGTGATCTGACTTTTCAAATCTTGGGATTTCCCGCAGGATATGCGGATCAAACAGCACGCAGATGTTTGCTGAATATAGAATTATACCAGATCTGCGTTCATCTGCGAGTATTTAATCAGCACTGATCTGCGGGAAAATTTCTGATGGAATGAATCAAAATGAAAGGTGTTGTCGTCTTTGTCAATATTGTTCAGTGCCCCGCTAAATTGCTTCAGCATTTCTTTTTTTTATCTGTTTATTTTTATAGCGTGCCGGTATTTTTCCCGGCAGTTTTTTTAACGATTGCAAAAGCCGGATCTTTATGTCCCTTTCTCTCTTTAATCTCGAAGGCAAAAATGCCCTGGTCACTGGTGCAACACAGGGAATCGGTTTCAGTATTGCACGCGCACTAGGAAAAGCCGGCGCACACATCATCGTAAATGCACGTAAGCCGGAAAAACTGGAAAAAGCATTGGTACTTTTTGACGGAGAAGGTATTTCCTGCAGTGGCTCACTTTTCGATATCACTGATGTTGCAGCGATAAAAAAATCAGTTTCAGAAATTGAAGAGAATACCGGACCTATCGATATTCTTGTAAACAATGCCGGTGTGATCAAAAGGACCGAAGCTGAAAATTTATCTGAAGAGGATTGGGATACTGTAATTGGTACGAACCTGACAGCACCTTTCCTGCTGTCAAAATACGTTGGGCGATATATGATCAAACGCCGGCGCGGAAAAATAATCAATATCTGTTCATTGATGAGTGAGCTCGGCCGTGATACTGTTTCTGCGTACGCTGCAGCCAAAGGCGGATTGAAAATGCTCACGAGAAACCTGGCTACTGAATGGGCTCCACACAATATACAGGTGAATGGTATCGGTCCCGGTTATATCGCAACGCCGATCAATTTATCCTATCGCGAGGCAGGAAATCCTTTAAATGATTATATCGTGAGTCGAACACCTGCAGGCCGATGGGGAACACCCGAGGACCTGGATGGTGCAGCAATATTTCTTGCTTCATCAGCATCTGATTTTGTAAACGGTCAGATCATTTATGTTGATGGAGGATTACTTACTTCCTTTGGAAAACCTTTTGTTCAACAGCAAAACTGAGTTGTCATATGAAAATGAGTTGTCTTTCTGTTTCGTTGTTTCCTGCTATTATGAATGGAGAATTGACGATTAAAGAATACGCGGCATTCTGTAAAAATATCGGGCTGGATGCATTTGATATTGGTCTCATCCTTTTGAAAAATCACACGCCAAAATATATAGACCAGGTAAAAAAGGATATTGCAGAAATCGGCATTCCCCTGGCCATGGTTACTACTTATCCGGACTTTACACATCCGTCTGAAATACAAAGAGAGCGTGAATTTGATTTTCTTGTTCATGATATCGCACTGGCATCTGCAATAGGTGCAAAATTTTTAAGGGTGACGGCCGGCCAGGCACATCCTTCTACATCAGAAGAAGATGGTATCCAATGGGCGGTGAGTTATTTGCGCAAGTCTGCCCCTGTAGCAGAAAAATATGGAATCGAGTTAGTATATGAAGATCATTCCAAACCTGGTGCCTGGGAATATATGGACTTCAGTAATCCGCCGCATATTTTCCTGGAGATTGCGCAACAGTTGAGAGATACGTCGATCAGAATCAATTTTGATACAGCGAACATTATAGTTGCCGGCGAGAATACCACACTCGAAGTACTGGATAAAGTTTATGATAAAGTGAGCACGATACATGTTGCGGAGACTGCGACGCTGGGAAAAATGGATCCGGTGGCGATAGGTACCGGACTTGTTCCTTTCAGTGAAATATTTCGGTACCTCAAATCAAAAAATTTCCAGGGCTGGTTATGCCTTGAAGAATGGGGTAATAAGGGAAAGGACGGAGTTAAAGACGCAGTTGCATTTGTAAGAGAAACCTGGGCAAAATCATAACAAGAAATGGTTTCCACTTTTGATACAGAAAAGAAACCTGGTTTTAAAATCAGGCATTTCAGGTGGTGGATTGCCATACTGCTGGCATTGGCAACAGCAGTCAATTATCTTGACAGGC
This sequence comes from Pollutibacter soli, assembly GCA_029269725.1. Taxonomy (GTDB): domain Bacteria; phylum Bacteroidota; class Bacteroidia; order Chitinophagales; family Chitinophagaceae; genus Pollutibacter; species Pollutibacter soli. The sequence goes on from JARJHS010000004.1 coordinate 502,274, forward strand.
AATCATTGCCGATCGTGATCAGTGAGTTGCGAAAAGTAATCCCGGTAAATGATGCGCAGTATGGATTAATCAATAGTTTGTTCCTGCTGGCTTATGGAACCATGTACGCCGTTGGTGGAAGAATAATCGATGTACTGGGTACAAGACGCGGTTACGCAGTGATGATCATCTGGTGGTCGCTCGCGAATGTGATGCATGGTTTTGTTGCAAGTGTAGTGGGGCTCGGTGTAGCGCGCTTTCTGTTAGGTATAGGCGAAGGCGGCGGTTTTCCCGGATCGGCAAAAGCCGTGTCTGAATGGTTTCCTAAAAAAGAAAGATCTTTTGCGTTCGGCATTTTTAATACAGGTTCCAGTTTAGGAGCAGTAGTAGCACCGCCTTTGATTGCCGGGATTGTAGGATGGCAGGATTGGCGATGGGCATTTTTTGTAACAGGGGCACTCGGATTAATTTGGGTGATTGCCTGGCTGAGAATATATACTGTGCCTTCTAAAAACAAGTATGTCACCAGCGACGAGAAAATCTATATCGAAAGAGAGCAGGCTGCTGACGGATCATCTGCTCCTATAAAATTACCCTGGCTTAGTCTGTTCAGATTTAAAAATGTATGGGCACTTCTGCTAGTTAAATTTCTTACGGATTCCGGCTGGTTCTTTTTTATTTTCTGGCTGCCAAAATACCTGAGCGATGTCCGGGGGCTTCAAATCAAAGAGATTGGCAGTTATGCGATCATTCCTTATGCAGCAGCAGGCGTCGGAAGTTTCCTCGCCGGATGGATCAGCAGCTACATGTTAAAAAGAAATTTCTCCATTGATGCAGCCCGCAAAATTCCAATGGGTTTCGCCGCAGCTTTGTTGCCCGCATCGTTACTGATCACAGGCAGCTCATTGAGTATGTGCCTGGTATTTTTCAGCCTCGCCATGTTTGGTCACCAGTTCTGGTCAACACTTGTACAAACACTTGCAACAGATATTTTCCCTTCTAAAGTGGTTGGATCGGTAGCAGGATTAATGGGCGCCATTGGTACTTATGGTGCAATGTTGTTCAGCCTGATTGTGGGCTATCTTATCCAGAATTCCGGTTATGGACCGGCATTCATTATTGCAGGAATTCTTCATCCCGTTAGTTTTATTCTCCTGCTGCTGATGGTTAAAAAAATTAAAATGCAGCAGATCGACCAGAAGAGTTAACAGATTTCCCCGCGTAAAAAGACAGCATTGGTTTATTTTTGGTTTTATTCAGATCGATTCTTCGTAGTATCAAGAATGATCTGTAAAGTCAAAATCAAGTTCCAGACCATGAGAATTTTATCTGCCATTTTCATTTTCGTATTTGCTGTACTATCAATAAGTGTATTCGCGCAGGACCCTGCAAAAAAGAAGCTTACACAATATCAACCCAGGATTGAAGGAGAGTGGTGGAGCATTACGGGGCAGCCGGATCTTGGAGAGTTTTCCAGCGATAAACAGCAGCCTGTGGATTTTACAGTATGGCAGGCGAAGGATGATACATGGCAATTGATGTCCTGTATTCGCGGAGTTAATAGTGGTGGAAAAGGTCGTTTGTTTTACAGATGGGAAACAAAAAATTTAAAAGATACTGCATGGACACCGATGGGAATTGCCATGCAGGCAGACACTACTCTTGGTGAAGAGAACATGGGATTGCAGGCGCCATACGTATTTAAGGAGAAAGGAAAATATTATATGGTGTACGGTGACTGGAACAATATCTGTATGGCTACAAGTGAAGATGGAAAAACTTTTACACGTACAAAAAATATAAGCGGTAAACCTTCATTGTTTGCCGGACCACGTACCAACCCGAGAGATCCGATGGTACTTAAGGTAAATGGAATTTTTTATTTGTATTACTGTGCGCACAATGCTAAAGACGACAGAACCGGTCAGGCGCAGGGCTCAATTTATGTCAGGGCGTCCAAGGACCTGATAAGGTGGAGTGAACCAAAAGTGGTGGCGGAAGGTGGTTCTGCTCAACGCCAGACACAATGGTATGGCGGTGATATCGAATGTCCATTTGTCGTACAGTATAAAGATGCTTTCATTCTTTTCAGAAATCAGAAATATGGTAAGGATTATCTGAATACGCAATACTCTTCTGACACTCCATTGGATTTTGGGATTAATGATGATAAGTATCTTGTAAGCCAGCTATCAGTTGCTGCACCAGAAATCATTTACTCCGGAGGACAGTATTATATTATTTCGTTGAAGCCAGGTCTTAATGGGATGAAGATGGCGAAGCTGAATTTTGAGAAAGTGAGGTAAGGTGAACAGCGAGGCAGGAGGCAGTAGAAGACAGCCAGGCAATAGTGAGAAGGCAATAAGCAATAGGAAACAGCCGGCGCCTGCAACTGGAAGATCCTGGTTTTCGTATTGAGATAAAAAAGTCCCCTTATGACTGTTCAAGTGAATCAGAGAACACATCCGTTAAAGTTGGTGCAAACAAAAAGCATTTAACTATTACTATTTTTTTCCGTTTCAATGTTTGGTTTTCACGTTTAAGCATATTAATGCCAGATGAAAATCAATTCAGAACAAAGAATTTTTGCAATTGAATATTGCCTGAACATAATACATATTTGCAGGCAAGTGAATTCTATTTTTATAGTTAATGTTGTTTCTATTTCGGTGATTGTGCTAGTCACTACAAACTAAATCTCCTGCCTCCCCACTCCCGCCTCCCTTCTTGTTAAAATACTTCACTGCTCCGGTAAATTGCTTCACCAATTCTTTCTTTCTGTGTAATATTTTTATGATGTTGTAAAATTTAATACTTCAGTGTATTGAAGTTTTGAACGATTGATTTTGCCAGAACTAACTTTCTCGCCGGACCGGGATAATGTATAGATCCACTATGCACTGTTACCGGACCCAGGATCTTCTTGTTGCAGGCAAATCATTTTCAAAGAAGCTGCAATACTTCTGATTAAAATTATTCAGTACCGGAAATTCGGAATAAGAGAAACATTCGTGAGCGTTTCGTATTGCGGATGGTGAACAAAAAGACTGCGATGAAATTATCAATTGCTATTGCTGATACCCATGCACTACCGAGCGCCTTTGTTGTTTTCAGGGGATTTGACGAATGTATTCCCAAAGCGGCTTCTCTTGGATTTGATGGAGTTGAACTTGCACTGAAAGAAGCAGATGAAATCAATACAAGTAAACTGGCCAGGTTATTAAGCGACAATGGATTGCTGGTGAGTTGTATCTCGACAGGACAGGTGTATGCTGATAGTGGTTTGATGTTTACTCATGAAGATCCTGTAAAGCGCGAAGAGGTAAAACAGATTTTCAGGGAATTGATTGATCTGGCAAAAGATTTCGGAAAGATGATCAATATCGGAAGGGTGAGAGGAAATATTGGCGATAGAAATAAAGACAAAGTAGAAGACCTTTTTGTTGAAGTCGCACGTGAGCTGTGTTCTTATGCAGCAAAAAGAGAAGTGACGCTGATTCTCGAACCGGTGAATCGTTATGAAATTGATTTTATCAATAGTGTTGAAGAAGGGGTGAGCCTGATGAAGAAAATTGACATGCCGAATATGAGATTGATGCCTGACATCTTTCATATGAATATCGAAGACAGGGCAATTGGTGCTGAGCTTGCAAAGCATATCGATTATATCAGGTATATACATATGGCAGATAGTAATCGCCTTGCGCCTGGAAGAGGACATCTCGATTTTAATGAAGTGTTTTATCATCTGTTAAAATCAGGTTATGATGGTTGGGTCTCAGCGGAGATTTTACCTCGGCCCGATCCGGATGAAGCAGCGAAGCAAACAGCAGAGTTCCTGTTGCCATTGATCAGAAAATATAATGCAGATATAAAAACACATGCGGGCAGGAAGGGAAATGGTGCAGTGGCACAGCATGCAGGACTAACCAATAAATAGACACTGAATCACCGGAATTAGAATACACCTGCGGGAGCAGTATGGGCAAACTATTGCCGGTGAAACCAGTACGTGATTTTAAATAGCTGTCGCTTCTTTGTCAACGACAAAGTTGTGATTAAAGCCTCCAGTCAAATATTAAATTTTCACGAGATGAAAAAACTAACTTGCCGTATGTCCAGCCGATTCCCCCGAATCGGCTATGCGTTACCGTTCAGTGATCCTGGTCAGGGCAGAAAGAATGGTGTGTGCCATCTTCATCAGTTCCTACTGTTGGCAGTTTTTGTTTTGTCAGGTTTTGTGGTATCTGCACAATCTCCTGTGGTTAAAGGTACTGTGACAAATGACAAAGCAGAACCATTAAGTGCTGTAACAGTAAACCTGAAAGGAACCTCACAATCTGTAGTTACCAACGACCAGGGTGAGTACTCTATCGCTGTACCCAATGGAAAGGGAACACTGGTTTTTTCTTATGCTGGTTTTGTAACCATCGAGCAGGAAATAAAAGGTGAATCAACTTTTAACCTCGCCATGGCGCCGCAGGCTGCCGCATTGAACACAGTAGTTGTTGTAGGATACGGTACTGCGCGAAGAAAAGATCTGACAGGTGCAGTTTCTTCTGTAAAAGCAGAGCGGATGGAAAATGAAAAGCCGCAATCATTACAGGATATTCTCCGAGGTAACGTTGCCGGCCTGCAGGTTGGATTAAACTCCAATGCAAAAGGTGATCCTGCAATGGAGCTTCGTGGCGATAACAGTCTTAAAACATCTTCATCACCATTGATTGTGCTCGATGGTGTTATCTATCCCGGAACTTTATCCGACATCAATCCGAATGATATAGCAACGATCGACATCCTGAAAGATGCTTCGTCATCTGCGATATTCGGAGCACGTTCTGCCAATGGTATTATACAGATTACAACGAAACGTGGTGAAGGAAGCGGTAAGCCTACGATAAATTTTAATACCAGTCTTGGTCTTGCACAGCCAGCAAGAATTATGAAGGTGTATGGTCCGGAAGGTTTTATTGACTGGCGTACCGATGTGATCACATCTATGAACAGATATAATCCTGCAGTCAGTCAGAAATTGTACATCTACCAGGATCCAAACAATCTTCCCGCAGGTGTAACTCTCGATATGTGGCGCGATGGAAATAACGGAGATGTGACTGATATCTTTTTAACGCGCCTTGGATTGAACACTCTTGAGCAGGCAAATTATAAATCAGGCAAAAGTTTTGATTGGGAAGATGCAGTTTACCAGACGGGACTTCGCCAGGATTACAATGTATCGTTATCTGGAAGACAGAAAGCATTCACCTATTACTGGTCCGTGGGCTATAACAATAATGAAGGCGTTGTAGTTGGTGACCAGTTCAAGACATTGCGCAGCCGGTTGAATTTCGACGTAAAGATTACTGATTGGTTGAACATGGGTACAAACCTTCAGTTTGCACAACGCGATGAAAGTAATATACAGGCGGTATGGCAGGATGTATATCGTGCTTCTCCTTACGGATCTTATTTTAAGGATGATGGTGTTTCCCTTCGTTTGAGCCCGACTGATGATCTGGTTGGATCTAAGAATCCTTTGTATGACCGGGCATTTCAAAACAGGCTGCTGGATTTTACAACTCTGCTAGGAACAGCTTATGCAAATGTGAAGCTGCCACTCGGGATCAGTTATCAACTGAATTTCTCACCGCGATTTGAATGGTATCGCAATTATAACCACAGATCTTCTCAGCATGAAGAATGGAAAGCATTTGGTGGTGAGGTAACCCGGCAGAATCAGAATATTTTCAGCTGGCAGCTGGATAATATTTTCAAGTGGAGTAAAACAATTGCTGTTGATCATAAAATTGATGCAACATTCCTCATCAATGCGGAAAAATACCAGAGCTGGTTCAGCTCGCTTGGTACACAGGGATTCTCGCCAACAGATGTGTTGGGTTACGGTAATGTATCTGCCGGATCGAGTGCATCAAATATTATTGGCGCCAATGATGAATACAGCACGGGTGATGCGTTGATGGGACGCCTGTTTTATTCTTTCAAAGACAGGTATATGCTGACAGCTTCGATCAGGAGAGATGGTTACTCTGCATTTGGTCTTGAAAACCCCAGGGCCGTATTCCCTGCGATTGCTTTAGGTTGGGTATTCACTGATGAGAAGTTTGCAAAAAACAATATACTGACTTATGGTAAACTTCGTGCTTCATGGGGAGAAAACGGAAACCGTGAGATCGGGAGATATGATGCATTGTCCGACATGACCATCGGCAAGTATGCCTACTACACATTGAATGGTATGGCATACCAGAGCAATACACTCACAGTGACGCGTATGTCCAATTCTCATCTCAAATGGGAAAAGAGCCGTGCACTCAACTTTGGTCTTGATTTCGGTTTCCTGAACGGATTATTTGATGGTTCAATCGAAGTGTATAAAATGAATACACTTGATCTGCTCGTTGACAGGAAGCTTCCTGATGTGGTTGGTTTTACTTCTGTGACTGCGAATCTTGGGGAAGTTGAAAACCGTGGTATTGAAATCGCACTTAATGCGAGAGTAATGGATCACAAGAATTTCAGGTGGCGCGCTTCTGCAAACGTTACTGTAAACAGAAATAAGATTGTTCATTTGTATGGCGATATGGTTGATATTCTTGATGGCAATGGAAATAAAATTGGCCAGAAAGAATCCGACGACAGAACAAATAAGTGGTTTATCGGGCAAGCAATTGACAGAATCTGGGATCCGGTGGTGATGGGTGTATGGCAAATCGGACAGGAAGCCGATGCCGCTGTTTTTAACCAGTTTCCTGGCGATTTCAGAATAAAAGATGGAGATAAGACTGGTAAGATCAACGAACTCGATTATGAGTTCCAGGGTTATACAGAGCCTCGTGTGCGCTGGAACCTCAGGAATGAGTTCACCATATTCAAAGACCTGTTTTTTTCATTTAATATATATTCTTACTGGGGTCATAAAAAAGCGTATAACGAAGCGAAAAACAGCAATGGTTTTCCGGAACGTAACAACTCATATGCCACGGAATACTGGACGCCGGAAAATCCAATCAACGATGCAAGCCGCATTCGTTCATCTGCAGGTGGGATCAACTTTAATGTATGGCGTGATGCATCCTTTATCCGCCTGGACAATGTGACGATGGCTTATAATGTACCGAAAGATTTTCTGAAACGCCTTACGCTGACAAATTTCCGTGTATTTGCTTCGATCAGGAATACGGGGGTATGGGCACCTAACTGGCCAAAAAATTACTGGGATCCTGAGAACAATGGACCAACGCAGCGCATCTACACATTCGGCATCGATCTATCTCTCTAATCATAATAAATAAAAATTATGAAGACCTTATTCAATAGTTACATGAAACGGCTTTTGCTTTTAGCAGGTGTTGTTTGTATCTTTTTTGCCTGCAAAAAAGATTTTCTTGAACCCAAACCGCTTTCCATTTTCACACCGGAAAGTGCGTTTAAGGATCCCCGTGGTATACAGGGTGCACTCGCTGCCTGCGATGCAGATATCAGGAATGAAATGTATGGAGATGCTCCTCCTTATCTTACAGAAATGATGTTCTCGGATCTGGCAGCAGAGGGTATGAACGATAACCCGGGCACAAACCAGAACCTGAATAATATGGTAACACCGACATCCAACCTGGACAATGGAAATGGAAACAGGATTGGATGGTTCTGGAACAGGCACTATCTCGGTATCAGGTATGCGAATGTTGTAATTGCGCGTATCGATGACCCGGTCTGGCCAACAGAGGCTGATAGAAATGCTACGCTCGGTTCAGCTTATTTCCATAGAGCGATGCGATATTACAGGCTTGTTCACCAGTTTGGTGATGTTCCATTTATCGGAAGAGAAATCAAATCTCCCAAGCTTGACTTCTTCTCAACAAAAAGAGAGGTGATACTTGAGAAGCTAAAGAAGGATCTGGAGTTTGCTGTTCAATGGGTTCCGGACAATGTTGATCGTGGAAAAGTGACCAAAGGAGCATGCGGCCATTTACTGACGAAAGTGAATCTTGCACTTGGAAAGTTCCAGGATGCCATTGCTTCGGCTTCAGCAGTGATTGATGGAGGCGCGTATAACCTGATGCGTAGCGGATTTGGTGCGATTCCTAAAGAAGATGGGGACTATCTTACGAAGCTTGGAGTAGTGCGCGACGATGTTGTTGCCCGTTTGCATTGGCCGACGAACAAAGCCATTGCCATCAATAAGGAAGTATTGTTTATGACGATTTCCCGCGAAGAGCTGGTGGAGTCGCGCCTCGACCTTCGAATGATGCGCCAGGCATTACCTTTCTGGAGTAAGACCGCCGCGAATCAGATTTATACTCCAGATGGAAAAACAGGCACCTCAGATCTGGCAGGAAGAGAAATAAAGCTGGTGGAAACATTTGGTCGTGGTATCGGTCGTACCCCGAATACAATTTATCACGCAGAAACCATCTGGGATGATCCGAATGATTTCAGACACAAGAGGTATAACTGGATGAACATGACTGATCTTGTGTACAATCATGCTGCGTTGAAAGGTACAAGTCCTTACTACGGTCAGCCTCTGCAACTGCGTGATGCCAATGGAAAAGTGCTAACGCTCGATACGATTTGCAACTGGTACGGATGGCCACATTATAAAATGTATGCACCGGATCCACGCAGGCCTCAGCCTCAGGGTGGTGCATTTGACTGGTATATTTTCCGTCTCGCAGAAACATATTTATTGCGCGCCGAAGCTTACGTCTGGAATAATCAACCTGAAATGGCAATGGCTGATATCAACCAGGTTCGTACACGGGCCAATTGCGCTCCATATACTGATGTAAGTAAAATTGATATCAGTACCGTGCTGGATGAAAGGGCAAGAGAGTTATACTGGGAAGAACCAAGAAAAACCGAACTTGATCGTGTCGCATTTATCTATGCATTAACCGGACGACCTTACAAAGGAAAAACATATAAGCTGGATAATTTCGGGAGCGTGAATTTTTACTACGATTGGATAATTGAGAAGAATAATTTTTACAGGTTAGGGATTGTTGCCAATAACGGTCAGCAATATACGATCAGCCCTTATCATGTTTTATTCCCTGTTCCGCAGGCATCTATCAGTGCCAATACGCAGGGTGTAATCAATCAGAATTTTGGTTATGATGGATACGGCAGAAACGTACCGCCACTGACATCTATCGATCCTGAAGATGATAATTAATTTCATAATGCATAAACATAAAGTTCATATCATGGGAAAATTTATCCGGACAGTGTTCCTGTACTCGGCCTGTCTAATGATTCTCGAAGACGTAAAATCGCAGGACGCTGCAAAAATTCCCATCGGCCTTGATGGTTACAGGATGTGGGACAAATGGCCGATGCAAAGGCCTGGAGTGAGAGCGTATATGCGTAGTACTTATGACAGAACAGGTGGAAATGAAGGAGCAGATGCAAGCCATTTTCTTTTTCTTCGTGATGAGACGTATAATGTAAGTCTTGATGTATCGGGAAAAGGTGTTTTGTATTTCATCAGAACAAATCACTGGCATGGTAGTCCATGGCATTATGTAGTTGACGGGACAGATAATATTGTAAAAGAAAGCGGAACAGCAGAACCTGTTACGGCCAAGAAATCAATTACCAATGCTGAGTTTATTCCATCAGCAACGTTTCCCAAACCAATGAACTGGACATGGGGCACAACAAAAGGTGCGGACCTGGTATGGCATCCGATACCTTTTGAAAAATCAGTAAGACTTGCTTATTCGCGCACGAGATATGGTACAGGTTACTATATCTATAATTTATTTGCCAATGAAGATCAGTTGAGTCAGCCGATCAAAACCTGGAATATCAATAATACTCCTTCACAGGATGTACTCGATCTCATTGGCAAAGCAGGAACTGATATTGCGCCGGTGAATATTAAGAAGAAGGCTGGTAAATTAAAACTGAATAAAGAAACGGTAGAAGTTGCTAATATAAAAGCAGCCAACACTACCATCAGGGCGTTGAAATTTACCATACCATTGGATAAAGCACAGGACCTGGAAAGATTGGGTTTGAAAATCACCTGGGATGGCAGAACTGATGCATCAATTAATGCACCACTCTGTTTGTTTTTTGGAACAGGAACTTTTTATAATCGCGAGAAGAAAGAATTTCTTGTCAAAGGATTTCCAATCAATGTAAGATTTGACTATCCGAACAATAAAGTTGAGTTGGCGTGTTATTATCCGATGCCATTCTTTTCATCAGCGAAGATTGAGCTTACCGGGGTAACTCCGGGCAGTAATGAAATCAGTTATGAAGTTCGTTATGAGCCCAACAAACTTGCGCAGAATCAGCTTTCTTATTTCCATGCCTCTTACAAAGATGTTCCAACTCCTGAGCCAGGAAAAGATATCGTATTGGTAGATACAAAAGGTATCGAAGGAAGTGAGGATTGGTCAGGAAATTTTGTTGGTACATCTTTCATTTTCTCACACAACGGCAACCTGAGTACACTTGAAGGAGATCCACGTTTCTTTTTTGACGACAGCGAATCACCACAGGCTTATGGTACAGGTACCGAAGAGTGGGGCGGCGGCGGAGACTACTGGGGTGGTGAAAACATGACGCTTCCTTTTGCTGGTCACCCGGTAGGTTGCAGGAGAGTCGCAGATGCAAAAGATCCGAAAGATATTATTCAGTCTGCATATAGATTTTTACTGACTGATATGATGCCATTCGGAAAGCGCGCAAAAATTCATCTGGAGCATGGCGGAGAAAATCTTCATGCAGAGCATTATGAAACTATCGCCTACTGGTATGGGTTACCTGCAGCATCGTTGGTGAAAACAGACAGGCTGGATGTTGGTATTGCTTCAAGTGAGCAGGAGCATGGATATAAATCACCAGACGCTTCACAGCCATACACATTGAAATCCCGTTACGAATTGGGTATTGATCATTTCCCGCTTCGTGTATGGGGGCATATTGATACCAATGCAATCAACTATACCAAACTGCGTGGGACAGAAGTTTATCCTGAACATGAGCAGAATGGAAGATATACCAGAGGAAGTTCTGAATTTACGGTAAAGCTGCGACCGGATAACGGCGGTGCATTGATTCGTCGCTCCTTGGATTACAGTTTCCCGAATCAACGTGCGGAAGTATTTATTGCAGATGCAAATAGTGACAACTGGGAATCTGCCGGAGTATGGTATCTCGCGGGATCGAACACCTGTGTATATTCAAATCCTCCGGGAGAACTGGACTTGCGAAATATCGTTGTACAAACTTCCAACAGAAGGTTCAGGGATGATGAATTTTTGATCCCTGCTCGATTGACGAAAGGAAAATCAGCAATAAAAATCAGGTTAAAACATATTGCAGATGATACAGAGTTGTATCCTGATTATCGTTTCCCGCGTGCCAGTGCCTGGAGCGAGTTGAGTTATGATGTATTCAGTTATATCACTCCTGAATTTTCAGTGAAGAAATAAATCTTTCTGGGGTTACAAGCAAGATGGAAGGGCTCCTTACGGCGGAGCCTTTCCGAATTTTACAAACATGCTGTTTGAAATTTATGAAACTATATAGAACAAAAGAAGGGATTGTCGTTCATTACGAAAATGGTTTTTATCTTCTGAAAAAGGATTGGGATGAAACAGTCAATAGTGATGAGGCGCAGAATTTCATTAAATCGAAACTGAAGGATAAATTGTCAGGAGAAGATGCTTTCGGGCTTCTTGAAAAATCATTATTGCCTCCCATCGGATCGCAGGAGGTCTGGGCTGCTGGAGTAACTTATCTTCGTAGCAGAGATGCGCGAAAGGAAGAAGCCGCTGCGTCGGGTGGTGCAGATCTGTATGATAAAGTGTATGAAGCAGAACGACCGGAATTGTTTTTTAAGTCACTACCTCATCGCGTGCAGGGACATAACCAGGACGTTTATATCCGTAAAGACTCCAACTGGAATGTACCAGAACCTGAGTTTACTCTTTTCATAAATCCTGCAGGAGATATTGCTGGTTATACGATTGGCAATGATATGAGCTCAAGAAGTATTGAAGGCGAAAATGCATTGTACTTACCGCAGGCAAAAGTATATGAAAAGAGTGCAGCTATAGGTCCCTGTTTGTATCTTCCGGGTGAAATTCCTCGCCGGGAAACAAAGATTTCAATGAAAATTTTCAGAGCAGGAAAAATTATGTATAATGATAGTACCACTATTGGCAGGATGAAAAGAACTTTTCCTGAATTGGTGGAATATCTTTTCCGCGAATTTGATTTTCCGTATGGCGTATTTCTGATGACTGGTACTTGTCTTGTACCCGGAAATGATTTTACTCTTGCTGAAAATGATATAGTTGAGATCAGTATTGATGGGATTGGGATGCTGAGGAATCGGGTGGCGATTAAGAAGTGAGAAGTGAGTAGTAAGCAGGAGTTAAAAGTGATTAGTTTAAAGTTTAAGGTTGTAAGTATCAGGTAATAAGTTCGCTCCTGCGAATGCTAAATTCATCTTTAATTGCAACAGAAAATAATGTTCATCCTCAGATAGGAGCATATTGTTTGAAGCCGCCTTGGAAGGTGGAGGAGTTGAATGATTAGTGATTAAGGTTGTAAGTATCAGGTAATAAGTTCGCTCCTGCGAATGCTAAATTCATCTTTAATTTCAACAGAAAATAATGTTCATCCTCAGATAGGAGCATATTGTTTGAAGCCGCCTTGGGAGGCGGAGGAGTTGAATGATAAGTGATTAAGGTTGTAAGTATCAGGTTATATGTTCGATCTTGCGAATGGAAGATTCTTCTGAACTTGCAATATGAATAATGTTATGATTCGGAAGTAAGGATCCTATAGCAGCGTGTTACGTTTCACGTTCTACGTTTAACGTTCTACGTTAGAATGCTTCTGCAAAATTAATATACGTTCCGTTAAAACCGTGCTGACCGAAGCCGAAATCAATACGAAGGTTAGTGTTGTTTTTGGAATCAACCCGAATACGAATACCGCCACCGTAGGAGATTTTAAAACCATCAAAAGAGAGATCGCTGTATGAGCTCGCAACGCGACCGGTTCCAACCCATGCAGTGATTCCAAAAATATTCCACACGGGCATACGATATTCCACCTGTGCATCTACCAAAACATTATCACGATAGGCGCCCTGGTAATAGCCGCGCATTTTATTGTCGCCTCCCAACATAGCTAAGTCATAAAAAGGGACATCTCCCCATGCATAAGTTGTCGTTGCCTGTAACGCTATCACGTGTTTATACCACGGATTAAAATATTTCCTTGCATCAAGATCGAATTTAGTATACTGATAAACACTGCCGAGAAACGATGGATGTGAATTGACCAAAGCAATCACATATGCGCCTCCATCAGGGTTGTAGCGATTTACGCGACTATCATATGCTGCTGCAAGGCCGAGCCCCAATGTAAAACCGCCTTTCTGCCCGGTTACATCGTTTTTGATCAGATAGCTATTGCTGTCCAGTTTTATATCGTAATAGTATGCGAGGTCGATTCCGGGTCCAATGTAGAAATTTTTACCGACCAGGAACAGGTGAGAAGAATTAAACCTGAATCTGCTGTACTCGGTTTTTTCGTATACATCGGGGTCAATTTCATTACCAATGCCGTAAAAAAATTCAGGTTCTTTTTTGTAATTGATATAACTGAGGATGATGTATTTGTTTTTATTAAATACCAGTTCATTGGTGACTGAAACATTAATATCTCCTTTGGTACTGAATGTAACGACTTCAGAAAGTTTTGAAGGTTTTGTAATGCTGTCGAATTTTTTAGATAATGTGATCAGGTTAAATTTTGCCAATCCAAACACGTTACCGGATTCAGTTGAGTATGTAATAATCGGAACAGGAATGATTTTGAACAAACGTTCCATCTTCTGATTGAAGTTGTCAAATTTTGATTGCTTTTTAATACTGGTATCGGCTGCTGTTTTATTAGCTGCCGAAGTATCTATGGCAGGAATGGTATCCTGCTGTGCAAGAACGGGGGTAGCAAAAAGCAGACTTATTACTATTAAATAATAGCTGAACCGGAATGTTAGCATAAATGTGATATCCGTTGTAATATAACTATCGCAAGATAAATCTTTGTCCATTGTGACCAATTTTACTGCAAATTGTGTCAGACGGCTCTAAAAATCTTAACGTTCAAACCAAAGTAAAATGATAATGGGTTAACTTGTCGGACAAAAAAGATTGTTGCCATGGGCTCACAGACAAGAAGAAATTTTATTCAGCATGCTGCAGTGTTGTCTGGTCTTCCGTTAATAAATTCTTTTCCGGTTATCGCAGGGGACGTCCGAAACTCTAAGGCTGAACCATTGATTATAGGTCATGGTGAATATAAATACACCGTCGATAAAAGCTGGGCTAAAATCAGTACCAACAGCAATCCTTTGTTGAACTGTCACGAGATGGTTCAGGACAGCAAGGGTCGGTTATTGATGATCGGTGATCATACCAACAATAATATTCTTGTTTTTGATAAGTCAGGGAAGCTGCTCGATTACTGGGGTCACGGTTATCCGGGTGGTCACGGACTTACTATTAGTAAAGAAGGCGGCGAAGATTTTCTCATTCTCGTCGACTGCGGATATTTTGTAGATCGCAACAATGCATTCCAGAGCCAGGCCGGCCAGGTTATAAAAACGGATATCAATGGTAAAATCATTTTTAATATCGGTCACCCGCGTACGATAGGTGTATATAAAGATAGTGAGCCGTTTCGTCCGACTGAAACTGCGGTTGCCCCTAACGGTGATATCTATGTTGCTGATGGTTACGGATCGGATTATATTCTTCAGTATGACTCACATGGGAAATTCATCCGTATGTTTGGTGGAAGAAACAATAAAAATCCTGAACATAATTTAGTCAATGCACATGGAGTTGTAGTTGATACAAGAGATAAGAATAACCCGGTTGTGATATGTACATCAAGAGAAGAAAACTGTTTTAAGATTTTCACTTTGGATGGTAGATTTATCAGTCGGCTGGATATGCCTGGAATGTATGTTTGCCGGGGTGTGATTCACGGGGAAAATTTATATGCAGGAGTATGCTGGTCGAAGAATGCGGAAGGGAAAAGGACTGATCAGTCGGGATTTTTAACGATACTGAATAAGAATAATAAAGTGATTTCCAATCCCGGCGGGACGGAGCCGGTGTATAAAAATGGGGTTTTGCAGCCATCGATGAGGTTGGACCAGGCGGTATTTTATCATGGTCACGATGTTTGTATTGATGAGGATGAAAATGTGTATGTGTGTCAATGGAATGCGAATCATACAGCGCCGGTGAAGTTGACGAGGAGCAAGGGATGAGGATGAGATTTTTAAGTCATTCCTCTTCATTTCGGGTTCGATTACCCAGTCTGAGCTTGACGGGAAAAATACCAGCCATTCGCGGTCAAAACAACTTGTTACCGGCATCCGCAGTGAGTACTTTTATTAAAAGTATTCATATGTTCAAGGGGATGACATTGAAGGAATTTAATAAGGCCTTCAAAAGTGATGATGATTGCAGAACGTATCTTTTTCGTTTGAAATGGGCCGCGGGCTATCGATGCAGGAAGTGTGGCAATACTAAATCTCATAAAGGGAAATCAAAATATCATTTGAGGTGTACCGAATGTTTGTACGGCGAATCCGCTACTGCTACTACCATTTTTCACAAAATGAAGGTTCCATTACTGAAGGCATTTGGAATGATCTTCAGAATATCAGTTAAAAAGAAAGGGATTTCCACGCTCGAGCTTTCCAGGGAATTTGCAATTGATAAAAAGACGGCCTGGCTTTTCAAAAGAAAGATCCAGGAGGTAATGAGTGGAGGGCAACAAATTCAGTTAAATGATCCTATAGATTCCACTTCTTTTACTTTTGGCGGTGCGGAGCTGGAATGGAAGAGTAAATTCCAGGGTGAAGAATCGAATGCAATATTAATGGTTGAAAAAACCAAACGAAATAAATTGGGAAATGCAAGAGGAAGGATGGCAACTGAAGCTGATTCAATCGAATTAATTGAAAAATTGAAATCAAACAACAAAAGTGCTGCCGCGAATGCAGCTTCAATAAAAAATCCAAAAACAATTTTAGAAAAAATAGATTTTAATATTCCTGATCCATCAGGGAAAAGGGGAGTTCAGATTCTCGTCTTCAACTTAAAAAACTGGTTGAGAGGAATTCATCATCATTGCTCCGGTCGGTTTGCCAATGGTTATCTGCAGGAATTTATATTTCGATTCAACAGGCGTAATAATCTGAAAATGATTTTACACCAGGTGATCCAGGCAGGAATTTACCATCAACCGTACTTCTATAAGCCTTTCAACCCCAGACTGGGGAATCGGCCCCTGGAAGAAAAGCCTCTGACTGTTACCTGATCAAACCATCACGAAGCTTTCTTCCTTCTCCCACTTCCCCCCTCAATACTCGCCTTCAGCTGTTCCATGAGGTCTTTTGTATTCACATGTGCCACCCGCAGCGGCTTAACCTCAGTCAGCTTACCTTTCGCTTTAGCCTTGATCAGTTTCATCAGCTCTGTAGTATAGTTATCTTTGTATTTATCAATATCAAATTCACCACTGAGCTGATCAATCAATGCCATCGCCATTTTCAATTCCGCGGGTTTGGGCTTCGATGCGGGAACTTTTATTTCCGGCTTACGAATCTCTTCATGAAAACGAATTCTGTTAGCAATTAAAACATCTCCGCTCACTTTAAGTATAACCAGATGTTCTCTGTTGCGCATAACAAATGATCCAAGTCCGGCTTTGCCACTTTTGGTCAGTGCATCTCTGAGCAGTACGTACGGCCTTGCTCCTTGTTTATCAGGTTCGAGGTAATAAGGCATTTCATAGTATATGGAATCGATTTCACTTTCGTCAACAAACTGTACGATGTTAATTTCTTTTGATTTCTCCGGACTCGCTTTTTCAAAATCTTTTTCGTCAAGTATCACGTACTTTCCATTCAGATCATAGCCACGGACGATATCGGCCCATTTTACTTCTTTGCCTGTTTTTTCATTCACACGTTTAAAGCGGATATTGGCTTTGTCTTTTTTATCGAGCATGTCCAGGTCAAGACTGCTTTCCTGCGTTGCACTGTACATCTTTACCGGAATGTTTACCAATCCGAAACCGATTGAACCTGTCCAAATTGATCTCATGGTAAATTTTATTATTGGTTATTACTATTTTATGAAGTTGACTATTAATCAGGATTGCTATTCGGAGGGTTTATCATCCACTAATTTCATCAATTCAGCTGTCTGCCGTTTGTTATCTGCCGTCTCATAAAGTTACCCATTTATAATTTCACCTCCATTCGGATGTAGCACCTGCCCGGTGATGTATGATGAGTCATCACTGGCAAGAAAAAGATAACTTGGCGCAACTTCCGCGGGTTCCCCCGCTCGCTTCATCGGAGCATCGCTTCCATGAGCCGCAACCTTCGACGGTTTAAAACTTGCAGCAATCAACGGTGTCCAGATCGGCCCGGGAGCCACTGCATTCACACGGATACCTTTGTCGACAAGGTTGGAAGATAAACTCCTCGTAAATGATACAATCGCGCCTTTGGTACTGGCATAATCAATTAATGAAGGGCTGCCACGGTAGGCGGTAACCGAAGTTGAGTTGACTATTGCACTTCCCGGTTTCATATGCGGAAGTGCATAACGTGTGATCCAGAAATACGAAAATATATTGGTACTGAAGGTTTTTATAAGTTGTTCAGTACTGATATCTGTAAACTCTTTGTTTTCATAATGAATGGCTGCATTATTTATCAGGATATCAATGGCTCCGAATTTTTTTATCGTCTTCTCAACTACAGATTTGCAATGTTTTTCTTTTGAAATATCACCTGGCAGAAGAATACAGTCAGAGTCATATTTATTTACCATTGTCGCGGTATCTTCTGCATCTTTTTTCTCATTCAAAAAGGATATAGCAATGTCTGCACCATGTTTTGCGAATAATACCGCTACAGCTCTTCCGATTCCACTGTCCCCTCCGGTAATCAATACCTTTTTGCTTTCCAGTTTTTTCCATCCAGGATCGGGATTTGATTCGGGCACAGGACTCATTTTGAATTCCTGGCCAGGCCTGTTCTGCTGCTGCGGCTTTCTTATCGGTTTTTTTTTACTTCCTTTTTGCACGGAATAACTTTTGAGTATTTAGTATTATATCTCCTGATCACCCTATTAGCTATAATTTTGTGCCAGCCCCTGAATCACTATGAAGCGATATTTCCCATCCCCTGGATGAGATTTCCGCTTTTTGTGTTTGGTGGCTGTGGAAATTATTTCCCGGTCCTTTGGGTCCGTATGGATAAATTTTGATTTAGTAAGTGGAAGTATGATGGACTCTCAAAATCATTATTCAGATTGTATTTAAATCGGAGCTATGTCAACCAGAAGTTTTTTTTTAAAGCATATGCTGATTTTTTTTTCTGTTTCGGGTATAGTTTCGGGTTGTGGTAAAGACGACGAAAAGAAAAGCAACGATATCAATGGCAGCTGGGCGCAGGTAAGTACAGCAGGACTGCCGGAAGAGCGCCATGAATGTTCATTTGTGCTTGCTGGTGATAAAGGCTATCTGATCGGCGGTCGCGGGGATCATCCGGTCGAGGAACTTGATCTCACCACAAACACATGGAAAAAACTGGCATCTCCGGGGATGGAGATCAATCACTTCCAGGCCTTTTCATATAATGGAGAATTGTGGCTGGCTGGTGGATTTACCGGTGGTTTTCCGCACGAAACACCGGTCGAAAAAATCATGATATTTTCTCCATCCGGTAATCAGTGGCGCGAAGGGGCCACTATTCCTGCTGGAAGAAGGCGTGGAGGAGCGGGTGCGTTCACCTACAATAATAAAATATATATCGTTAGTGGAATTACTGATGGACACTGGACGGGAACAGTAGGATGGTTTGATGAGTATAACCCGGCAACTGGTCAATGGACCACACTGCCGGATGCGCCGCATCCACGTGATCATTTCAATGCTGTTTTGATTGGCGACAAACTTTACCTCGCAGGTGGCCGAAGAACTTCTGAAAGCACCGGAGAATTATTTGATCTGACCATTCCTGAAGTAGATGTTTATGACTTTAAAACCAATCAATGGTCATCTTTTTCTTCAGATAAAAATATTCCAACGCAACGAGCAGGTTGTACTTCTGTTAATCTTAATGGACAATTGGTTGTTATTGGAGGTGAAAGTGGCTCACAGGATCAGGCCCATAAAAATTGTGAAGCATTTGACCCGGGTACAGGCACATGGAAGTCGCTTTCTCCATTGAATACTGGTCGGCATGGAACCCAGGCTTTTGTATATAATGGAGGTATTTATATTACAGCGGGTAGCGCTAACCGTGGTGGCGGACCCGAGTTGAACACGACAGAGAAGTTTTCGGAAAAATAAATGCCATCTGCAAAATCTGAATTCTCTACTGAGCTTTAATTCCGTGTTTCAGCCGCGAGGCAGGAATGGAAGTTGTATATTTATTTTCCATGGATTCCATTACGCATATTGCACTGGGTGCCTGCATGGGTGATGCTTTCTGCGGAAGAAAGCTCGGAAAAAAAGCTATGCTTTGGGGAGCAATGGCGCAAAGTATTCCGGACATTGATTTTGTTGCCGGCTTCTGGATGGACACTGCCGATAACCTCGTAGCGCATCGCGGAATTACGCATTCTTTTTTATTCTGCATTCTTGTTGCATTGTTATGTGCCTACCTGGCTGAGCGATGGCATCGGCCACACAATATTTCCTTCAGCAGGTGGCTGCTCTTTTTTGGTGGTGTAATCTTCATTCACATTTTTATTGATGCGTTTAATAATTATGGAGTAGGCTGGTTCGAACCTTTTAGTCACACCAGAATTACATTCAATACTATCTATGTCGCAGATCCTTTCTTTTCTATCTGGCCGGGAATTGCGATCATATTTTTACTGCTGATCAATAGAAACAATCGCGATTCAAGAAAGAAATGGTGGCTGATCGGGATGGTAGTTCCAGCGCTGTATCTCTGTTATGCACTATGGAACAAATACCAGATCGATAAAGACGTCCGTGCAATTCTTAAGGAAGAAAAAATTGAATACAAAAGGTATTTCACTACTCCTGCACCACTGCAGAACTGGCTTTGGTTTGTAGTTGCAGGAAATGATAGCGGTTATCATGTCGGATACCATTCTGTTTTTGACAGAAAACATGAATTGCAACTTTCCTATTTTCCAAGAAATGATCAATTTCTGGAACCTTTAATGAATAATCACGATGTGAAACAACTCATTCGTTTTTCGGAACAGTTTTATACTGTTGAAAGGTGGAGTGATACATTGATATTTAATGACCTGAGATTTGGGCAGGAGATTGGATGGTATGATCCCAAAAGACCTTTTGCTTTTCATTATTTTCTCACGTTTCCTTATGAAAATCGACTCGTGGTGCAGCGCGGGCGTTTTGCAGGATGGAACAGGGATGTTTTTAAAGTGATGTGGCGAAGAATCAGAAGTTGAGCACCTGATTTTTTTTTGATAAGCATATTGCATCAGTAAAAAAATGGTACAACGCAGAGGTAGAAAAAAACAGGAGGTATACACCACAAACAACCGCGTAAAACTGATACGTGGAGGTAAGGAGTATTTCAATTTACTTCTTCAACTGATAGCTGCAGCAAAAAAGCAGGTTCATGTGCAGGTCTATATTTTTGAAGAAGATACGACAGGGCGGATGATAGCAGATGCATTGAAGGAAGCCGCACAAAAAGGAGTTGAAGTGCATCTGTTGGTGGATGGTTATGCCTCGAGCAAATTAAAACAAACATTTTTGAAGGAGATGACGGATGCCGGAGTTCATCTTCGCTTCTTCAACCCGCTTTTCAAAGGGAAGAATTTTTATTTCGGCCGACGTATGCATCACAAAATTGCAGTTGCCGATGCTGAAATTGCACTGGTTACCGGGGTAAATATTACCGACAGATACAACGATATGCCTGATCATCCGGCCTGGCTTGACTTTGCTGTGTGGCTGGAAGGCGATGCGGCTCTTGATCTTTGTAATATTTGCTGGAGTACCTGGAATAATTATCTGACACCAGCCGCACCGGCAGATTGTTCGAAAGTCAGAACGTCTGCCACATTTCCGGAAGAAGAAAATTCCTCTGTAAGTGTACGGAGAAATGATTGGGTGAGAAGAAAAAATGAAATCAGTTTTACATACATCGATATGCTTCGTCGTGCGGAGAAACAAGTCGTTATTTTATGCAGCTATTTTCTCCCCGGCAAACAAATCCGCAGGCAAATGAGCAATGCGACAAAACGCGGTGTAAAAATTACAGTGATTACTGCCGGCATTTCTGATATTATTCTTGCAAAATATGCAGAACGTTATCTCTATGCGTGGATGCTTCGTAATAATGTTCAGATTTACGAATACCAGCCAAGGATACTGCATGGAAAGATTGCCGTTGCCGATTCCAGCTGGCTGACTGTCGGTTCATACAATATCAATAACCTTTCAGCATATGCCAGTATAGAATTGAATTTGAATATCCGTCAGGAAAAGCTGGCCAAAGAAACGGAGGAGATGTTATTAACTATTGCTGAAAAAGAATGCATCCCAATCACTGATGAATACCTGCGCAAATCAGATAATATACTGGTAAAATTCGGTCGTTGGTCTTCTTTTCAGATCCTAAGATTTCTTTTATATCTTTTTACTTTCTATTTTAAGCATCAACGCTAACGTTCAACCCTCTGCTTTCAACTTTCAACGTTTAACTTGAATATTCGCCGGCTCAATATCCTGCGGAATAAATCTGTCATCGATCAATTCATTCAACGGCACTCTCTTCTTCAACAATCCCAAACCAATGCCCATATCCTGGATGAGTTTGAAATCCTGCTCTGAGGGAGTGAGCTGCACATAACTTACTCGCCTGGGTTCTGATGTCAAAACATATTCAAGAACTTTCTGATCCTGCCGGAAATAAGGCGCAACAAGATTTGCAGCTTCAGAGCGATTCTTCTCTGCCCAGGCTCCTGATTGCGCTATTCCCCGAACAAGATCTCTTACCACATCAGGTTTATCATTGATCAGATCTTCATGTACAACGAGTGCGCATGAAATAAAATTTGGCCATATATCTCGTGCATAATACAATACACGTCCATAACCATCAAGTTCTGCTTTAGCGCAAAATGGTTCGCCGACAAAATAACCATCTATCGCTCCGGATGCAAGTGATGTTGGCATATCTGGCGGTGGCAGAACCACAAACCTGATATCTTCTTCTTTTAATCCGTAATCTGCCATCAGTTTATGAAAGACAAAATTCTGATTGCTGAATAGGCTTGGAATTGCTACTGTCTTTCCCTTCAGATCACCCATACTCCTGATATTGCTTTTTTTCGCAACAATAATTTCTGATCCATCGCGGTGACCGAGATAACAAATTTTTACCGGTACACCCTGCTCACGTAATTTCATGGCAAGAGGAACAATCATAAAAGTAGCTTGTACCTGCTTTGCCTCGAGTGCACTTACGACTGTAGGAAAATCAGTAAAAACACGGCTGTTGAAATTGGTATTTGACTTTGTTGTTTTTGATGCGAAATCAGTAACGGGGCAAGTAAGGTGACAGGTAACCGGCAGATAACCAACGGTAAGTTCACGGGTGGCAAGGGTGTTGGGACCATCATGTACAACATCACGGACATTAAGCGGCGCAGTTTTATTCCAGGGTTTGAATCGAAGCAACCCAAGTACTAAGAGTACAGCAAGTGTACCTGTTACTAATCCGGCGAAGCTTACTTTCATATTCTAAAATTTCGATGATGCATTTCGGATATTTTTTCAGATATCCTTTCCTGTGGGTGTTTCAAGGCCAAGCACATCCAGTATTTCTCTTGTAGCAGCAATTACTGAATCGGATGTCGGATTGCGTGGCCGATCCGTATTAATATTTAGTTTCCTGGAGATATGTGCTGGTCGGGTGGAAAGTACAATAACTTTATCTGCCAGTTGCGCAGCTTCTTCAATATCATGGGTTACAAAAACAACTGTGCGTGGCCTTTTCTTCAAAATTCTGACAAGTTCATACCTCATTCGCAGCCGGGTTTGATAGTCCAGTGCTGAAAATGGTTCGTCCATCAGTAATATATCAGAATCACCAGCAATTACTCTTGCGAGTTCAACCCGTTGGCGCATTCCCCCGGAAAGTTGATGCGGATAATGATGTTCAAATCCTTCGAGATGAATAAGCTCAACCAGGTCCTTTATTTCTCTTTCCCTTTTTTGTTTGTCATCGAGATTTCGAAGACCCATAGCAATATTTTGCTCGACTGTCAGCCAGGGAAACAGACCGTCCTGTTGGTAAACCGTTCGTATTACACCATCAATTTCAACTGATCCGGATGAAGGTTTAATATATCCTGACAGCAAGTTGAGCAAAGTTGTTTTGCCGCATCCGGATGGACCTACAATGACAACCATTTCTCCGGCTTTTACACGAAGATTCAGGTTGCGCAATACAGCAAGTCCGCTGTAGTCGTGCGAAACATTTTCCAAAGTCAGCCGCCATATTTCATTTTCATCGCTCATATCCCCAGCGTATGTTTGGCATTTTTGTGAATTGCATAAATAATCGATCAATTCCCATTCCCAGCAAACCAATCACGATCATATAACAAACGGCAGCGTCTAACCGAAGTCCGTTTCTCGCCTCCCAGATGCCATATCCAAGTCCATCCTGGCATCCGACCATTTCAGCAGCCACAATCACCACCCAGGCGATTCCATAACTCACACGCAACGACGTTATGATCTGTGGCAATACCGCTGGAAATGTCACCCTTGTAATTGTTTCCCAGCTGCTGTATTTAAAATCATAGGCAACCCGGAAATAAATGGCAGGAATAGTGGCGACTGCCGACATTATTGCTATGACCAACGGGAAAAAACTCGCCATAAAAATCAGGAAAATGGCGGGCTTGTCGCCGATATGAAACCAAAGTATCGCGAATGGAATCCATGCAAGGGGCGAAAGAAACCGGAAAAAGTTTAACATCGGCGTAAATGCTTCACGCGCACGTAAATGTTGCCCCAGCCAAAGCCCAAGCGGGATTCCCAATAGAGCCGAAAGCACAAATCCAACAGCGACCCGCCAGAGCGAGGCAATCATGTCATTAAACAATCGTCCTGAAATCAGCTCTTCTTTAAAACTTTTTAAAACTGCCAATGGAGTCGGCAATGCATATGAAGGAAAAAGGTTAAAGAATGATATCAGCGACCATAAGATTACCAGGGAAAGTAAAACGATTATTGGAAGAACCAAACGGCTCCGGTTGCTTCGGCTATGCCTGGAAGTAACTTTTTCTTTGGAAATTTCCCGGACGGACGCTGTGTCGGAATTTGACAAATCAGATTGGCTTTTGGTCGATAAAAATAACCTGATTCCGCGAAACGGGGAAAACAGATACTCTTTGACTGGTCGCAAACGACGTTCCATAGCCGATTTTGCCAGCAATTCACCAATTATATTTTTTTAAGATATGCTGTATTGCCTATTTTCGGCTTGTTAATCATCCTAAATTTTAATTACTAAAAACGGTATTTACCATGGAAAACGAAAAAACCATCGTTAAGAACCAGGAATTCATTCTTGAAAACCAGGGCATCATTAAAGGCAATCAAGGCAAGATCGTCGAGAACCAGAAAAGTCTGAAATCGAATCAATCCACAATCCTCGATAATCAGAAAGCGCTGAAAGGTAACCAGGGAACCATCGTAAAAAACCAGGCGGGTATTAAAGCCAACCAGGCAGCAATCCTGAAGAATCAGGGTGGTATAAAAGGAAACCAGTCGACAATCCTCAAAAATCAGGCTGCAATAATGAAGAATCAGAAAGAAATTCTGAAAAATCAGCAGACACTGAAACAGATCGTAAAAAATCAAGAGGCAATTTTAAAGTTGCTTAAAAAATAATCACGGTGATTTCTTTCTGATCGCAGCAGTAATGCTGCTTTTTTTTTGTTCAATCATTGAATAACGGGGAATATGTTTACTAATTTTAGTAAGCTAAGCGGTGATGTATGAAAGCAAGCATTGGCTTTTTGGTTTTTCTGCTGTTATTTTTTTCATGCCGTAAAGAAGATCTTCAATCTGCTTCCGGGAATCCTGCAATTATCAAAATACCTTCGAAGGTTACTTCCTTCAAGCAGGATGGGAAAATTATTTTGCGACAAGTCACTTTCAGTTACGATCAGCACAACAGGTGTATAGAAATACTCGAAAAATTAAATTTATCTGATATCGACAATGGTGCTCTGAAAACAATATCCCGCTGCGTTTTTTTTTATAATGGTGATGAATTATTGCCTTATCGCATGTACCAGGATGGAGATGAGAATGTCGGAACGACATCAGATGTTTATTTCTCCTATAATACCGAAGGCAGGAAATCTGGTGATTCAATCATTTACACTATTGGTAGTGCAGGTGCGAAGTATTTGAAAATGGCAGAGTACAAATATGCGAAGGACCTTTTGTATTTCCGGAGATCACAGATAAGCATTTCCGGAGATCCGTTTTACGTACCGCTTAATTTTAATGATACAGCCTATTTTTCTGGTGAGAATGTAACCAGGTTTCACGTTGATAAAATCTATTTTCTTGGAAAATCGACTTTCGAGTATGATACTAAAATCAACCCGTTCCGGTATTTGAATATTTCGGAAGCGTATTTGAAAATAGGACCTGATCTGTTGGAAAAATGGCCTTTCATATTCGACTTTGGAAACATGAATGTGCTAGGTTATAGCAGAAATAATATTTTAAAATTCAATAGCTATCTGGGTAGCAGGGCAAATCTTGAATTTACATTTACCTATGATAATGATGGGTATCCTGCGACAGCGAAGGCAAGACTTGGTGCCAATAATTATATTTCAGACATCATTTATGAATATTGGTAAAATGGATGCCGTAAATATTTTTGCTGCTGTATCCCTGTTTTTGTTTAGGCTATTCGGTTGACCATTGCAGCAAATGCATCGAAGTATAAATTTGACTGTCAGGATATTTAGTTGAACCTTATCTTTATCGCAGCCGGTTTATCGTCCAATGGCGGATCTTAGGATAACGGACATTAAACATGATATCCCGGCTATTTTGTACAGGATTTGTACTCCAGCTGCAGCATTATATACACCTACCGGTGGAAAGGTTTCCATGTGATTGAACTTGCCAGTCTGAAAAGTACTTCAGCATTTAAGTACGTGTGATTATCTGCAACATAGTTAAAAAAGACATCCGGTCTTCGATTTGTACGCACATAGTGTTCTCTCAAAACGATCAAAATAAAATACATGTCCGCTCAATTCTATCTCGTGTCCCGAAGGATATTAGATTGTCGTAACATCAGCAGTTTCAAAACCCGTAGCGCCAGCATCATCGGTTACTATTAATGGTATTTTATACTCACCGGCTGTTAAATATTGAAGAATAGCTGTTGAAGAGCTTTTTCCAGTAATGGTGATAAAATCCGGATCGGAAATTTTTGTCCGGCTATACTGTACTATTTCGCCATCAGGATCATATGACGAGCTTCCTTCCAGTACTGCATCATCATGCGGTAATTGAATGCTGATGTTGCCCGCGGCGACGACTACCGGCGAAGTTGATCGTGTTGATTCTTTTCGATATGCAGGAAAAGATATTGAAGTCAGTAGGCCAAAAAAAAAGAGCAAAAATAGATATACCCCGTTTCATACAATTATCTTTTCGTGTCGTCAACGGTGAAGGCCTCTGCAATAAACCACAGGTATTTTTGGGAAGAGAATGGTACGAAATGCAAAATCCGCAATCTGCGGGTTTTTTACCCTCGTGCGGACTGATCCTCTATATATGCCGGGTAGGAGAACCGGCCTCTTTGATTTAGCCGTATTGTTGATCAACACTGACAGATATTGATCTGCGACTTTATTTTTTGGATAATTTCAATATCCATTAAAAAATAATCCACGAACTTGTATTAACAACTTAATGATTGCAGCACAATACATTTTTAGGAATAGAGATCGGGGGAACTAAACTGCAAATCTGCGCAGGCGATGAGCATTCCAATATCGTCACCAAGTTTCAGTTCCAGGTCGACGCCTTGGGTGGCGGAGCGCTCATCCGAAAAAAAATTGAGGAAACCATTTCTGAAATTATGTTACCTGAATTAGCTGGAATCGGCATCGGTTTTGGTGGCCCGGTAAATTATCTGACGGGAGACATTGCGAGCTCATTCCAGGTAGATGGATGGTCGGGATTTAATATTATTCAATGGATGAAGGAATTTGCAGGAGTAAAAGTTGCAGTAGATAATGATGCTAATGTGGCGGCACTTGCAGAAGCGTTGTATGGAGCAGGAAAAGATTTTGAAAGGGTACTGTATCTTACCCTCGGTAGTGGAGTAGGAGGTGGATTTGTGATCGATCAAAAAATTTATCATGGTCGATTCCCGGGTGAAATTGAAATAGGACATATTCGCCTTGAAAAAGCAGGAAAGACCCTGGAATCTTCCTGCTCTGGCTGGGCTGTCGATAAGAAAATACGCGACGCTATAACTTTAAATCCATCAGGTATGCTTGCTCAATTGGTGGGTGATAGAAAAAGGGGAGAGGCGATGGTTCTTTTGCAGGCTCTGAATAGAAATGATGATATCTCATGGAAACTTTTCAATGACACAACTGATGATCTTGCTTTCGGCCTTTCTCATGCTATTCACATATTGAATCCTGATGCGATTGTGATTGGCGGAGGACTTTCATACCTGGGAGATATTCTGATGTCATCTCTTACAGAAAAAATTCCCGGATACCTGATGAGGCCATTTATTCCGGCTCCGCCCATATTTACAGCCGCCTTAAAAGATATGACAGTACCTGTCGGCGCTCTTGCACTGGCAAGGCAGTCTGTCGAACAAAAAGTAAATCATAATAACGGACAGTAATAATATAAAATGATGAAAGATTTTGTAGCTGCATACCTGGACCAGCAACAGCAAACGCAATCTGCGATTTCACAGGAGAAAGTGACTGATCTCATTGGGATATTTCACCAGGCATGGAAAGAAGATCGTCGAATATTTGTTGTCGGAAACGGGGGAAGTGCAGCAAATGCCTCGCATTTTGCAACTGACCTTGGAAAGAGCGCTTCCGATAATATGGGCAAACCTTTCAAAGTTGTTTCATTGCATGACAATACACCCTGGATCACTGCGATTAGTAATGATTACGCCTACGATCAGATCTTCGTTCGTCAGCTCATCAACTTTGCTCAGCCTGGTGATATTCTTTTTGCCATGAGTGTTAGCGGCAATTCTCCTAACGTTGTAAACGCAGTGGAATGGGGAAAGAAAAATGGTCTTTATTCTGTTTGTCTTACCGGTGCTCAACTTGGTCGTCTGGCTGAATTGGGCGACTTCGTAATTTCCATTGAATCAAAGCATTTCGGCAGAGTAGAGGATGCGCACATGGGCATTTGCCACATGATCTGTTATGCATTTGTAGAACATCCTGGTGCCTTTCGTTCTTAAAATAGCAAAATAAGAGCTATAAATGGTGAGGAAAATGGTTTAGCTTTGCATTCATCAGATGATAGGATGATTTAATGGAAAGAATAATTATTCGAAAATCTCTCGCCGATACGGTGGCTGATGAGCTCCAGCAACAAATCAGGAAAGGAGTTTACCCTGTCGATTCACGCTTGCCTATTGAACCCGAGTTAATGCAGATTTTCGGTGTGGGCCGCTCAACAATTCGTGAAGCCATTCGAATACTTTCAAACAATGGATTGCTAAGAGTTCAGCAGGGGCTGGGCACGTTTGTAGTGCGCAGCCAGGTTGCTGAATCGTTGGATACACAATTTAGTCGCTCAGGTATTGCTGATATTCTTGAGGTAAGACAATTACTTGAACAGAAAATCGCAGAGAAAGCAGCGATCAACAGAACAGAGGATCAGCTGAAAAAAATGAAGCAGCTGTTGAAGAAGAGAAAAGTGCTGGCGGAAAAAGAAGAGACCGAAGAATGCATTCGTACCGATATCAGTTTTCATATTTCGATTGCCGAAGCTTGTGGAAACCCTATACTTACTGACCTGTATAAATCCGCATCGAGCCATGTTTCCCGATGGTTTATGAAGAGTCATAAGAATGCAGCATCATTCAGAAAAACGCAGGGTATGCACGAAGATCTTTACGGAGCCATCGAGCAGGGCGACGCGAAGAAAGCGGCGATGATTACAGCGAAAATTATTGAACATATTTAGCAGTCGTGAAGCAGAACTCAACTGCCCAACAATCAATCTACTAAAACAGTAGAAGGCCTGAACCAGACGAAAAAAGCAAGCATAACTGCATGGGCTCTGACGACGACAACTAACAACTAACAACTAACAACTAACAACTAATTCAAAACATCAGATGACATGATGTCAACAAAAGTAACAGAGCAGGCACAGAATGGAATAACAGCAACACTAGCTCCGGAGGCAATAAAAACGCAGGAAACAATGTATAAAGTCCTGTTCGCGATCAGTATCACACATCTGCTGAATGATATGATACAGTCGACAATCCCTGCAGTATACCCGATACTGAAAGAAAATTACACTTTAACTTTCACGCAGATCGGATTTATTACACTTGCGTTCCAGATGACTGCGTCGATACTTCAACCTTTCATTGGACATTATACGGATAAGAAGCCGAATCCCCGTTCACTCGCAATAGGCATGACTTTTTCGCTGATGGGCTTGCTTAGTCTCGCATTCGCACATAGCTTTTTAGTGATATTGCTCTCTGTAAGTATGATCGGTCTCGGATCTTCAATTTTCCATCCGGAAGCATCACGTGTCGCGCATCTCGCTTCCGGCGGCAAAAAGGGATTGGCTCAATCCATTTTCCAGGTGGGTGGCAATTCCGGAAGCGCTATCGGACCACTGCTGGCCGCATTAATTGTGCTCCCCCACGGTCAGCCTTACTTGAGTGTTTTTGGCATCGGTGCTATAACCGGAATTGTGATCCTATGGAAGATTGGCAGCTGGTATCAACAGAAAATAAATTCCGGAACGGCTGCAATTTCAAAGAAAACTTACGGTTCACATTTGCCGGTATCAAAGAAACGAATCGTTTACTCGTTACTGATATTATTGGTTCTGGTCTTTTCGAAATATTTCTACATGGCTTGCATGACGAATTATTTTACATTTTTCCTGATAGATAAATTCCACGTGTCAATTCAACAATCGCAGATCTACTTGTTTGTGTTCCTTGCTGCGGTTGCGGCAGGTACTATTCTCGGCGGTCCGTTGGGCGATAAATATGGAAGAAAAAATATCATCTGGGCTTCAATACTTGGTGCTGCGCCGTTCACACTGGCATTACCTTATGTGAATCTGTTCTGGACAATAGTTCTCGCAGTTATTATCGGGCTTATTATTTCCTCTGCGTTTTCAGCAATTCTCGTGTACGCAACTGATCTTGTTCCCGGGAAAGTAGGGCTTATTGCGGGATTATTTTTCGGATTGTCTTTTGGTCTTGGCGGAATCGGATCCGCAGTTCTTGGAATTCTAGCAGATCATACCAGCATCAATTTTGTTTTTCAAGTTTGTGCATATTTGCCATTGCTGGGAATCATTACAGGCCTCTTGCCTGACCTGCGCAGATCCCGATGATTTAATATGAAGGATAGACGTTTCCAAACCGGGTAAAACCTGTTGATGGTCTTTCACCCTCATTGTCTTATCCTTTAGGGG
Organism: Pollutibacter soli; assembly: GCA_029269725.1. Lineage (GTDB taxonomy): Bacteria > Bacteroidota > Bacteroidia > Chitinophagales > Chitinophagaceae > Pollutibacter > Pollutibacter soli. Next base: position 533,084 of record JARJHS010000004.1, read on the forward strand.
CCCGGTAAAAACACTACATCTTTTTTATTGTCTTGCGCCCTTTCCGGGCTAAAAAGAAATCAGTGCACACGGCTGATATTAAAAAAGAGCAGGGCAGATTCGTTTTTAAAAAATCTTCCTGCTTATAACCTGAAAGGACAATTTCTGATGTATTCAACTATTTAAAAGGTAAACAGATCAATCCAGTTAAATAAACTAATTATTTTTTTCAACGATAACTGCAGTCAACTCGTTCTTCGCAACCCGGCGCCCGAAGTGGACTGCTCAATTGGGCCTTCGCAGATCGCCAATCGAACTTTATTCTTCAATTCTTCACTCGTATTTCGTCATACGTCCTTTCTCTAGTCTTCTCTGCTTCCGTCATCCGCCATCCGCACCAGCTTAGGCTCAAAACTGGCAACCACATCCACCAACCCGGTTTGCGCAGACATCACCTTGCGAATATCCTTATAGGCTAAAGGTGCTTCATCCATTCCACCACCTATCAAAGTTACTTCGTTTGCTGCGAGCATTTCTTTCATCTCTTTTTTAGAAAGATTTTTTATTGCTGCGGTACGACTCATCTGTCTTCCTGCTCCATGCGACGCTGAATTGATTGACAACTCAGTCCCTTTACCTCTCACAAGAAATCCTGGTGCAGTCATAGAACCTGGAATAATTCCCATCACATTCAATCCTGCAGGGGTCGCCCCTTTTCTATGTACGATCACATCTTCATTGTTCCACTTTTCTTTCCATGCAAAATTATGATGGTTCTCCGCCTTCGTCAGCACCTCCGCCCCAACCGCTTTTATGATCTTGTTATGAATTACTTCATGACAGGCAGATGCATAATCACCTGCAAGATTCATTGCGGTCCAGTATTCCTGTCCTGCCTCGCTATCCAGGTCAAGCCATGCAAGATTTGCTGCTTCATAAGGAAGTTTGCATAACTCTTTCGCCAGCTTCGTGTAATGGCCGGCGATAGTAGCGCCTAATCCCCTTGAACCGGAATGTGTGAGCAATGCAAGATACCTTCCCGCGTTTACACCAGTTGCCGCATCATCTTTTTCAAATTCTATAATTCCGAACTCAACAAAATGATTTCCCCCACCAGATGATCCTAATTGAGTCCATGCACGATCTTTTAAATCTGCAACCAATGTGTTCATTCCGAATGCGTGGTTTTCAAGCACAGCATGATCTGCACGGTGTTGTCCGGTAAAGCCATTTCCTGCTCCAAACCTGGTATTCTCCAGCAAATGCGTTTTGAAAGCACCAAGATTGTTTTTAAAATAATTTTCAGGAATATCAAAAACAGACAATGCCATTCTGCAACCAATATCAACTCCCACACCATAAGGAATTACTGCATTTTTCACAGCCAGTACTCCACCGATCGGTAGTCCATATCCCGCGTGAGCATCCGGCATCAGTGTACCACCAACCGTGATCGGTAGTTTCATTGCAGTCGCCATCTGCTCTTTTGCGCCTTCTTCAATATAACTTTCGCCATACATTTCATAGTGCGGTACTTCTTTCTTTAGCGGAATTAGGGTATTCGATGGAGTATTATTTTCTTCAATTAAAGATGTAGCAAGTTTTGCAAACAATGCATCATCAAGGTATTTTTCAGGACACTCAAGTACCAGCTTATACTGCTCAAGCATCTCGTCTCTCCTGAAACCATTTCTTTTCCTGTTGATTTTTAAAGCAACACCAATGCTGGGTCCATTTTTGTATCCCATCTGGATCAGGTCATTTCCGTTGATTTGTTTAGTCGTCATAAGCAATAAATTTAAATACTGTTCTATACATGCAAAGCTTGCACCCGTCTGCGCAAAGTAGTTGCGCAGAACCTCTGTTTTTTGAGTTATTTTTTAATATCATGAGAACGAGGCTGATAGTACGGTATATCCGGCACGACTCCCCAATTGATTCAAAAACTGCGCAGTTCTATTGCGCAGGTGATTTTACCCGATGTATTTTTTTGATATTTTTAAAGTTGAATTTATTTTATGGCGATAAATAAACTTGCGCTCATCCGCTATCGTACCATTGATCAGTGTCTGTCCAACAGGCGCAGAAAATGGACGTTGGATGATTTGATGGACAAAGTATCTGCTGCGTTGTATGAGGCAGAGGGAATTAAATCAGGTGTAAGCCGCAGGACCATACAGGCTGATATTCAGCTGATGCGGAGTGATAAACTCGGTTATAATGCACCGATAGTTGTTCGGGAGAAAAAATATTATACCTATGAAGTTCCGGAGTTCAGTATCAATAGCTCCCGGGTAACCGGTGCTGATATTGACAAGATGAATGAAATCGTTAGTGTGCTGAAACAGCTGAGTGGTTTTTCCTACTTCGATGAGATGAACGATATCATCGCAAGACTTGAAAATTCAGTCGGGAAAACCAGAACAAACGGCCGAAGCCTCATCCAAATGGAAGGCAATACCCTGTTAAGAGGAATCGGGCATATTGCTCCGCTTTACCAGGCTATAAAAAAGCAGTTGCCTCTATTGATTAATTACAAATCATTTACCTCAGATGAAGCCCATCAACAGGTATACTTTCCCTATTTATTGAAAGAGTATCGCAATCGATGGTTCCTCATCTGTAAATCAAAAAAAGAAAACCGTTTAGTTACATTAGCATTAGACAGGATTACCGGGTTCGAAGAAATGGCCGCAAAAAACTTTGTTCCTTATAACGGTATTGATTTCGAAAGATATTTTGCTGAAACTATCGGTGTAACCAAAGGCGAAAAGGATCGTGCGCATAGAGTGATCCTAAGCGTTGATAAAAGGAATGCTCCTTATGTTTTGACCAAACCCCTCCATTCATCGCAAACAATAATAAAGGAGGATGCTGCAGGTATTATCATTCGCCTCGATGTTACGCTCAATTTTGAATTGGACAGGGAGATACTTGGTTTCGGAGAGGGAATCATGGTTCTTGCGCCTAAAATTTTGCAGAACAGAATTGCGAGGAAGCTGAAGAATGCTTCGGCACAGTACAATAGCCGGTAGCCTGCAGTTGCAGGCTGATTAAGTGAAAAGACAAAATCCGACTGTCAAAAGTCAACGATCTGTAGCCAGATATCCATTGACGATATAGAATTGTTGAATACGTCACGAATGACGTACGCTTCGATTTTGAAACTGAAAACAGCTGCTATTTTGGTTTCGACAGAAAAATGCAATTTGAAAAGTCAGCGACGCTTATTCTACCTGGTGCCCTCTGCCCATTCAAGATTTGCATTAATTGAGCCGGCTGTTCCTATTGCCTTTTGCCTCCTTACTTTTGCCTTCATTGCACCAACACCTAAAACTATCACCCGATGCGCATCCTGGCATGTATTCTTTCAATCGTATTTTCTTCTTACGGCCAAGCACAGACTAATGTTATCAAAGCAAAATCCTATATCGATGTAAGGTCCGGGAAACTCATTTCTCCCGCCACCATATTGATTGAAAAAGGAATTATCAAAGCAATCAATCCTGTTTCTGTTCCGGACAGTGCAACTGTAATCAATCTCCCGGACAAAATTCTGCTACCGGGCCTTATTGATGCACATGTACATATTGATATGAATCTTGGACAGGGTTATGCCTTTCAACCAATAACGGAAAATCCTGCAAAGGCTGCCTTGCGTGCATCTGCAAATGCAAAAGCAACTCTGATGGGAGGGGTTACTACGATCAGGAATATGGGACAAATTCACCATACGCCGATGTTGATTGATGTTGCACTTTCCGAAGCTGCGGAAAATGATTGGATAGAGTCGCCGAGAATTGTTCCATCCGGTCATTTCCTGAGTATCACTGGCGGCCATGGCGACCCGGTGATGCAGGGAAATTTTGCAGAAGGTGTTATTGAAACCGGGCCGGAAAATGGCGTTGCAGATGGCATCGATGAAGTTGTTAAAGCTACACGTTACCAGATCCGTTATGGTGCGAAGGTGATTAAACTGATGGCCACGGCAGGAGTGTTTTCTTTGGAAGGTACAGTTGGTGCACAACAGTATTCATTCGGTGAAATGAAAGCAATTGTTGATGAAGCAAGCAGACACCATGTAAAAGTTGCGGCTCATGCACATGGGACGGAGGGAATTATATCAGCCATAAATGCCGGCGTGGCTTCGATCGAACATGGATCTCTTCAAACAGATAGTTCAATTGCTTTAATGAAAGCAAAAAATGTGTTCCTGGTACCTACTACGGGTTTATTAGATGTGATTGCCGGCAGCTTTGACAAACTGGACCCGATCATCGTAGAAAAAGCAAAATTCATTACTGCAAAAGCAAAAGAGAGTCATACCAAAGCTATCAAAGCGGGAGTCAGATTTGCAATGGGTACCGATGCACCATTATTACCCCACGGAAAAAATGCATACGAGTTGACAGCCCTGGTTAATCGGGGAATGAAACCAATTGAAGCAATACAGGCAGCAACAGTTAACGCTGCTGAGTTGTTGGGAGTAAATGATCGGGGTGAAATGAAAGAAGGACTTATTGCAGATATTATTGCTGTTGACAGCAATCCGCTCGAGAATATTTCGGTGATGGAGAAAGTTGTTTTTGTAATGAAGGGTGGTAAAGTTTTTAAAAACTTGTCCCGCTGATCGAATGGCTGAGCAGACTTGCTTTTTTAGTCAGATTACTGATTCTGGCAATGCAATCTTGTTAATCAGTGCATATATGTGGAATGTATTCTGAAAATCATTCCACAGAAGCTCCATAATGACATAGCCATTTTTGCTGCCTGTATTTTTACCGTGGCCATATTATCCCGTGAAAGCGACGATAAGTTTTACTATGGCGGCACCTGTACCGGCGACTGCCTCATAAAAGCGTTACTGTATTGTTCTGATAAGAGGCGAGCGCATGGCGGGAGTTTGAATTTTAAGCACTGGAATTTTCGCATTGATGATATTTCAAATCAGATTTTTCCCTACCTTCGCAGCCGCGAATGAAATCTGGGTTTGTGTCACTAATCTGATTTTCAATTATTTGCGATCGGGAAGTAGCGCAGGCCGGTAGCGCACCTGGTTTGGGACCAGGGGGTCGCAGGTTCGAATCCTGTCTTCCCGACAAACGCCCGCCAAAGCTTAGCAAGGTGGGCGTTTTTATTTATCGACCGTCAACCTACCTGATAAACACCACCTGTAATTCGTATTGTTAATCTTTTCAAGAAAAAGGATGTTGTTCGGCATTGATTCAACTATTTATGCGGAATAGTGTTTAGTAACAACATCAAGCTTGTATCTCATGGTTTTTATCCTTTGTTTCTTTGTTGCGCATTGGTATTTATCGCTTTTTTCCCAGACGTTTTTCCAGCACAGGTACGCGGCCCACAAATCATTTGATATGAACAAAGGCTGGGAGAAATTTTTCTTTGTATTCGCTTGGATCACACAGGGATCGTCCTATTTAAGTCCATGGGCATATGGAGTTATGCATCGCATGCATCACGCATATGCAGATACGGAACTGGATCCGCACTCGCCTAAATATGATAAAAATCTCATGGCGATGATGTGGCGCACGAAAAACATCTATGCCGGGATCATGGGAAAGCGGATTGCAGTTGATCCGAAATTTACAAAGAATGTTCCTGAATGGAGGTCCTTCGACGTTTTTGCGAATGGCTGGTTTTCACGAGTGCTTTGGATTGGTGTTTATGTCTGGATATATATTGCCTTTGCGCCTTATTGGTGGCTTTTCCTTTTATTACCTTTTCATATCGTGATGGGCCCATTGCATGGCGTTATCATCAATTGGTATGCACACAGGTATGGCCACGTGAATTTTGAGACCTCAGATACTTCAAAAAACCTTTTCAGGTTCGACTGGCTGATGTTTGGTGAAGGATATCATAACAATCACCACGTGCATCCTTCGCGTAGCAACTTTGCGATGGGGAAAGGTGAATTTGATCTATGTTACCCGATAATCTTAGTTCTGCAAAAGTTCAGAGTGATCAGGTTTGCAAAAGCCTGATTTTTCAAAAAATATTGCCTTTATATCTGAATTCATTTTCAAATCTCAAAAAGCCTTTCAGTATGCTGAAGGGCTTTTTAGATGTAAAGCACTAAGATTTACCAAAACCAATGGTGTTACCATTCTTTAAAAAAGGAAATATTTCCCTCCATGTCAGATTGGAGAATCAATGTTTTACTTCCTTTGGTAAGCTCGATAAAATAATTGTCCTTGTCTTCAAAGGATTGACCATACAAAGCCATATCGGTTTCGTTGTCTTCTTCATCATCAAATAAAATCACTTCTTTTTTTGTATAATCTGCGTATTTGCTATTGATGATTTGCTGAGCCCTGGCGGGTATATCTGAGAATGATGCCTGGGAAGTCGTTCCTACCAGTTTGTTTTGCGTATCATAGTAGGCGGAAAGTGGTTTGCCGTTTTTCGTGAATGATGCAACATCAAAAGCGCCTTCTTTCTGCCAGCTGACATGTTGAGCGTTTTCAAAATCCTCTTTGAAATGCATCATAGAAACGGAGCTGACATCATGTTTTTTGTGTTCTTCCTTTTTTTCTTTTTTGGATGCCGGGTTTTCCTGGGAATGTTTATCTGCATTTGAAACTGATGATTGAGCATGGGCTGCGCCAGCAGAAATAATAGCGGCAGCGGAGATGATAAATAGTTTTTTCATTGTGGAAGATTTTTCTGTTAAAAAAATGTTGCAGTATCTGTCACTGCTCAACAAATCTCCTATCCGCTATGTGAATGTCAATTGTAAAATCGTCGAATCGACAAAATCAATAGGCGAAGAAATACAAATGATGTTTGACTGTTACCAGGCAAATTCTGCGAATCGACTATTCAATTCCTGTCATCTCAACAAAACAGTAACTCGCATGCACATCATAGCCCATGCCATTTTTTTTCAGTGCCTGGATAATCGCATGTGTCTTCTATGTATACGGACTCGCAACACACTGGCCATTTCCAATCACTTCAAACGAATGCAACAAGGTTTTCTTCGATACAACCACTCAATGTCATGTTTTTCATGCGCAGCAGGTTCGGTCAGCACATTTACAAGTCGTTTTTCCAATCAGACAGGAGCATCAACTCTTTCAATATTCAGAAAAGGTTTACTCAACTGAATATAATGCCCAAACCCTAATTGATTATAATGCCGAAGTTGATGCCGTGAGGAAAATTCCAGGCAATGTTAGAGACGGTGAAGTCAACTGATAAACATTATGAGGAATGGGATCTTCCGATTTCCTTACAGGAAATAATTCGTTGAGAATTGTCGTGATTCTCTCCCGGATTGTCGCAACCCACCGCTTCATTCGCGATCCGTATGCATAGCTTTGAAGTATGAGAAAATTAATTCTTTCGATGCAGGTTTCTTTGGACGGATATGTTGAATCTCCATCCGGAGATATGGATTGGATGGATATCAGCAGCAACGAAGGCTGGGCTGTTGTGTTTGATATGATGAAGAATGTTGACCTGCTTCTCCTCGGAAGAAATATGTATCCGGGTTATCGTGATTTCTGGAAACATGCGCTTGCTGATCTTGCTGCAGCTGAAAATGATCGTAAGTATGCACGTATAGCAGATAGCTTACCGCATATCGTTTTTTCAAAAACACTCAAAGAACCAGGATGGTCAAATACGATCATCAATTCAGGCGATCCGACCAGAGAAATTTCAAAATTCAAAAGCCAGGATGGCAAGGATATTTATCTCGTGGGTGGTGCGATGTTAGCGTCAACTGCGCTGGATGCGAAACTGGTTGATGTATTGGTACTGAAAATTGCGCCATTTTTGTTAGGCGGAGGTAAGTCATTGTTTAAAGATCTTCATACCAGGCAGGAATTAAAACTAACCGATGTCCGATCTTTTTCGGATGGTATGGTGGACCTGACTTACCGGCGCAGATAATAAAAGTTATTAAGACAACGAAGAACGAACAACGAAGAACGAACAACGAACAAAACCACCAGTTCTCACTTCACCATCCATCCCTATTTAGTTGTTCTTTTCAACAGATATTCAATTGTTGAGCCCTGAATAATGATCGAAAGAATTACAACTGCATAGGTCACTGATATCAGGTGACCGGCATCATGGTTGTCTGATAGACTCAATGCAAGACCAATGGAAATGCCGCCACGCAGGCCGCACCACGTTAAAATTTTAATTGCATGATTTTCCAATGGGCGTTTTCGATTAATAAAATAACCAGGAACGAATATGGATACCCACCGGGCAACTATAACTGCAATAAAGCATAATGGCGCTACTATGATCAGGTGGGAATGCACAGGTATTACCAGCATTTCAAGACCAATGAGCAGGAAGAGCATAGCATTCAGTATTTCATCGATCAGCTCCCAGAATTTCAGCAGATAATCTTCGGTAATCTTATTCAACGCTCTTTGACGTCCATGATTGCCGACGATAATTCCTGCTACTGCCATGGATAGCGCACCGGAGATATTCAGTTGTTCAGCAACCAGATATCCGCCCATTACTAAGGCAATAGTGATGAATATTTCAGTTTTATAATCATCGATGGTTCTGATCAGGTAAAAACATCCATAACCTGTAATAAAGCCCCATGCCAGTCCTCCACCTGCTTCGCGTATAAAGAGCCAGATGATCTGCAGATAATTCAAACCGGTCGTCCCGCTTTCAGCCAGTTCCACAAGACCAATGAACAACACAATTCCGGCACTGTCATTCAATAGCGATTCGCCTGCAACTTTTGTTTGCAATCCTTTTGGCAAACCAGACTTGGATAAAATACTTCCCACTGCGATCGGATCAGTGGGTGAAATCAATGCACCAAAAATAAAACAGTAGATGGGCGGCACGTGTAATAAACCTACCCGGTAAAGTAAATAGAGCAATGATCCTACGACAACTGTACTGATGATAACACTGATAGTAGAGAAGGTAATTATAGAACCGATGTCTTTTCTGAAACTATCCATCTCCACATGCAATCCTCCGGCAAACAATAAAAATCCGAGCATGATGTGCATCAGCAGGTCCGAAAAATTGACTTTGTTGATCAATCCTTTCATCTCTAAACTCATGTTGGGAAACCAGTTTCCAAGCAATAAAAGCAAGAGAGAAAATATCAATGAAATCAAAAGAATGCCCATCGATGAAGGCAGCCGGAAAAATCTTGTGTTCAGGTAACTGAACATCGCCATAAAAATGGTGAGGATAATAAATGCCGTATAGATCGTTTGTGTCTGCATCCGGCGAAAAAGTCCTTGCAACAAATTCCGCAAAGACTATTCGCTAAGATAGCAAAAGCACTTAGATGAACTCAATCATCCAATCTGAAAAAAACGCGCTGTTATTGTTGACCCTGTTTTCTGTAACTGTATTCTGTACCCGCCATTAATGGATGTCCACCCGTGAGTTTTCCATCTTCAGGTTTCAGCCTGAGGTTTTGGCAATACACCTCTGTGATCCATTCTTCGATCTGAACTGTGTATTCATTAAAATCTCCGTCAGGCAAACTGATCACACTAAACCTGTCCGGGCAAAGTTCAAATAACACCTGTATCTCCTTGTATTTGCCCGCAGGGAAAATAACTTCGCCGTGACTGTTAGTGGTTTTATCAATATCGCCTGCAGGCGTATGCATGCGAAACACGACGTGCTGTAATACCATTGGGTTTGTACCTGCTACTTTGAATCTCACACCCGGTGAAGTTTTCTTTACGGAACTGATCAGCTTAAAATCTGCAGGATGACGTGTGCCACTATTCAATACCACGTTGCCCTCATCGTCCACGCGCCAGTGACCTTTGCCTGCACGATCGAGCGCACCATAGCTGAAGAAGAATTCAAAACTGCTATCGGGTTTCAACCAGAATCCGGATGCCATTTCTCTTACGCCTGTCAGGTAATATTCGCCCGGTATTAAATCCATTTTCGTTTGTGCTTTTGCGTTGATGAACAACAATAGAAGTATTGAAATGTTGATTGGTTTGATTCGAAACATATGCTATTTTTTACAAAGAAGGCAGCAAGACATGTAGAGATTCAATCGCAAATTTAATTGTTCTGCAGTTGGCCGTTTCCGACAAAGAGAATACAGGATACAGGGAGAAAACTGAAAACCGAAAACCTGCCTGCCGCATGCGCGTCCGGGCAGACAGTCTGAAAATTGTTAGAAAAACATAAGTGCAACTGTGTAATTTCTGTTGCCTTTTCCTGCTTTCTACCACGCTCACTGTAGAATATCTGCTGCCCGCTGACCGCTGCCTGTCACGGTATATCAATCGCCCTGATCGTAATCTTATTCTCAATAGTTCCACTTCCATAATTATCCTTAAACACCGCCTTCACTTCATATTTCTCTTCCCATTCCATTGGTTTGCCCGTATTGACTGTAGCACTCAACACCGACACACTATCCTTGCTGAATACATTTTTTCCTTCGAAAAGATCAGGCGCAGAAAGCAGGACATTTCCTTTCATGTCTTTTATTTCCAACGAACAGGTTACAAAAACTTTCCCGTCTTTTGAATCAAAACCACTTACGCCTTCATTGATTATTTTGAAACTTTCACCAATGGGGATGTCGTTATGAGTCAGGGTTTCATTATTCATCACAATGCGTGTCCTCTCGGGCTTCAGGCCGCTGTATTTCGTCACAAGGCCTGTATCCAGCTCTTTTGTAATGCCAGTCGTTTTGAGTTTACAAGCCATGAAAAAAATACTGATCAGCAGTATTGAAAGTGCAGGTGTAAGCGATGCGCCAGAAAAAAGTTTTTGGAAGGATATTGTTTCCAGGCGGTCTGCGAAATAACACAGCCCATATATAGAAAGCCTCAGCAAAGTCATCAATATCCAACCGGTGAGGATTACACGAAGAAGGATCACTCCATCTTCTTTCAATGAGAAGGGTATTTCATAAAGGATTGTTCTTATCCAGGCAAACACTGTGATCCCGGCACCCGCTCCGGCGAAAAATGTGAGTTTAAGATTTTGACGCAGTTGTTTGGTAAAATTCCGTTCCATTGTTGTTTTTTGTGGCGCAAATCTCACCAGATCCATGTTATCGGCAACCCGCTTTTGAGCATTCTGCATCAAAATGGCAATGGTTGGTGGAATGACTTAGCAGGAGGAATTGAAGGAGTATCTGGCAGGGGATACCTGGAGATCAAACCTACGCATTGCAACAGAACCAGGGAGCTACTGCGCTTCGTACAAAAGCCTTATATGATCGTACAACAATTTTATTTTTTCAAGATGATTGACTGGAAACTTTCCGGCAATACGTTCGGTTCCCTTCCAGGAAAGAGCGATGGAATAAGCGTTTTGTAATGATTCGATATCAGCAAGACTGGCAAACAACATTTCTTTTTTAGCAGTACTCTGTACCGTACCGATCTTTTGTGCGTTTCCGGGATGAGGGAACACTACTCCGGGATTTGTGTGTTCGAGAAACGTTTTCAGCTCAAGTGTGCATGCGGAAGACTCTTCAACAATCCGGCTGAATACTGCGCGGATATCGCCTTCAAGATCCTGGTATTGAGTCAGCAGACGACTATACCGGATCGCTGTATCCTGCTGAACCTCGTATAGTCGGGTCAATATTTCTAATGCCGGTGCCGATTGGTCTTCCATTGAGAACCTTCTCCAGCGCTACGTCTGCAAATATTGCACCGCGCAAAAATTCGACTTGATGTAAATCAACACTTTGGGCATTACATCGAAGCATGTAAATCAACCCAGAATATATGGTGCCTGATTTTGTCGTGCCGGTCGAATTCGGCAAATCTCTCTTTTATGATCTGGCGCATTTGTTCCGCCGTTTGCCACTTACCCAAAAGCATTTCACCAAATGGACCGGAAGAACTTTCAGTAAAATCGTGTTTATACACTTTGTTGTACCAGTTCCTGGGTAACATGTTCTTTGGATAGACACCAACGATTTTACAAAACTTTTTTACAGCACGTAGAATGATGTTGTGTTGTTTGCTATAAAATGGAGTTCCGGAAACAGTGGCCAAAGTGTATTGATCAATAAGCTTAAATTTTTTGTATCCGAGTTGATTAAAGATATCCAAAGCAGTAAAAAGGGAACTCGCATCGCCATTCAGTTCACTCAGTGACAACCCTGATAATTCGACAGAAAAATAAAATGGGAGCAGATCATTTTGCTTCAATGTTTGCAGCACAGGGATATCAGCACCTTCAATATCGATCTTGCAATATAATCCCATGCCATATTCCGAAAACAATGCAGCAAGACTAGTTGCAGGCACCCGAATGGTTTTGAATTTCCAGCCTGCTTCCAGGAGTCTTTTATTATATACGGATCCCTCACCGGATTCTTCTGTTACGTGAAATTCAACCTCACTCACACCTGTTCCTGTTACTGCCTTCGGTACAATCTGCAAGTTTCCATCGCTTACGGCCTTCCTGAATTTCAATTGCAGTTTGTTAACCAAATCGGGGTTTGCTTCCACAGCTATCACACGATAGCCCATTTTCAGATACCAACCGGTATCATCGCCCTCATGTGCACCGACGTCATAGATTATTTGTGCACGTTCTGCATTTTTCTGCATACATCAAAATTAATTAAAAATGAAAGGCTTTGTTTCATCGGCTTATACTTGCTGTCAATAAACCGCTTGAAGCGAGGCTACTGTTTTTTGTTGGTGTAAAAATTGAGCGTCCATTTAACTGTGAGATAAATCGTTTAGTTGCCGGGTAGTTCCGTTCCGGACAACGATCAAAATGTGTACAAAGATTAAACGCTACTTTAGGGTGAAATTCCAGTCGTTTGGAACGCAGATTTCCTGGTAGTTTCTGTATTTCTTTTTGATAACTGAAGCGGGCAACCGAAATTGAATACGTCCCTGGTAACTATCAGATAGAAACTAGTTTCCGTTTCCATTTGAAAAATGTATACGGGTTCCGATTTTTAAAAAACTAAAATTTTGGTATGAGCACTATTGTACAGAGGTCAACCCGCGGTATAATCGAAACCGTTTTAGCCTTGTTGTTTTTATTGATTCTCTTGTGGGATCTGTACCTGGTGTTAAGTGTATTTTTTGGTGTATTTACTTATGCGATTATTTTTTCGGTGTCTTTTGCTGCGCCATTCGAACGGCTGGTTGTTTTTTTTAAGAACAGGCGGAAACTGGCTGCCATTATTTACGGACTGATTTTACTCCTGATCATCGCTCTTCCATTTGTCTATATTATCACAGCATTGAGTACGCATGCCAGTGGTGTTGCCACCTGGATTGCAGAAGTGAAAGAAAAAGGGGTTCCACCATTACCGGATTGGATTTCGACACTACCCATAGTCGGTGAAAAGCTCAGTACATTCTGGCAGGCAATGCGCGCCAATCCATCCAATACACTGACGACATATGAGCCACAGATCAGCGCCGCTGTTGTGAGCCTGGTGTCAGGTGGGGCCGGAATTTTTGGTGCAACACTTGAGTTTGTTATTGGGATTATCGTTTCTGCGATGCTGCTCGCCGGTAAGAACAGCCTTCTTCCACCTTTGTACAGGACGATGAAAAGTCTGGCAGGGATCAATGAAGGTCCGGAACTGATCAATGCTACCGGACGGGCGGTAAAAGGTGTAGCCGTGGGCGTTATGGGCAGTGCATTTATCGCCGCTTTCTTTGCCTGGATCGGCTTTGCAATCGCCGGCATTCCGTTTGCGATTGGTCTCGCTGCCATTACATTTTTCCTTGTAGTGATACAAGTAGGCCCGCTCCTGGTGTGGGTACCTGTTGCCATATGGCTGGCTACTCACGGGCAAACGGGTTGGGCCATTTTTATTACGGTGTATGGATTGGTTGTATTGACTGCAATTGATAATATTCTGAAGCCGATTCTTATAGCAAAAAGCGGTAAACTGCCCGTACTGATCCTGTTTCTTGGGGTAATCGGGGGTCTTGTAGCCTGGGGATTTACAGGCATGTTTAAAGGAGCCATAATACTAGCGGTATTTTATACTATCTTCTGGTCATGGCACGATAAACAAAAGGATGACTTACCGCCCGATCCCGCAATCTCCTGACTCATATTTTGTACTATAACAGGCGAATATTGAAGAGATCACAAGGTCTGAAACTGATAATTCAATCAATTCTATCGACCTCAATTGCGGCGAATGTTATAATCCGTCCGGTGCGCTGGTTGTAAAAGTTCTACAGTTAACAGTAAGCTTGTAATGTTTAATTTATTTTGGATAATTTTCCGACCTAAATTCTACCAACTGATAAACCGCCTGTAAATTTTTTTATATGTTGAGAAATCTGTTGAAGATCAGATACGTGTATGTCATAGGTGTGTTCTTCACCCTGATCAATTCCATCGTTTTTATGATTCTTGGGGTAACTCACAGCGTGAAGGGATACATCGGTTTTATCAAACAGATGAACGGGCATACAGAAGGTCGTCCCGGACTGGAGCTTTTGCACGGATTGGACATGTTCCTTGTGTCATTGGTTTTCCTCGTATTCGGTCTTGGAATCCTGAAGATATTTACCCACTATCACCAGGAAAATGATGAATTGCCGAATTGGTTGAAGATTGATAATTTCAGTGAACTTAAAATCCTGCTTTGGGAAACCATCCTGATCACGCTGGTTGTACTAAGCGTCGCGAAGGTAGTTGCGCATGAAGCAGAACCCAACTGGACATTGCTGATTTATCCTGCAATCATCTTCATACTGACCGCATCACTTTTTCTCGTCAGGTCTCAAAAACATTGATAAAACGGGTTATTTATTATTCCCGGATCACATTTTTTTATGATACAAAATTTGAATTAAGTTTGAGCCGGGTTTAACCGTTCCCGAAAGTTATCCGCCCTTTGATACCGGCTCTGTAGTGGCAAATCCATCCCCTTGATTTAGTTTCCTGTACCAGAAATGAAAAATGGTTCATGAGAGGCAACAGGAATAAATAAGGTACATAAAAGAAGTACCTTAAAATACAGGCTAATGTTGAAGAAACCTTTGTCAAAATTCCTTGCGTTCATTATCATTTTGTGTTTATCCAGTACCGGATTGAAAGCCCAGGTGATATTAAGTTTGATTTTTGGAGATAAGCTGAACTCTAACGAGTTGTTATTCGGCATCCACGTGAATGGTTCTTTGAATTACTTCTCAAATTCTGAAGGCAGGAAGCCGCTTCCCAGTTTAAACGCCGGACTTTTCTTCACTTACCGGTTCAATGATCATCTCCACGCAAACATTGAAATGCTTGCCAAATACACCAGAGGCGCAAAGGAGCTACCGGTGTACAGTTTGAATGATCCTGCTATAGATTCACAGTTTACCGGCGGATCCGTGACGCGGAAGAATCAATATCTGAGTCTACCCCTGAGCGTTAGGTGGCTGACCACCGGCGGATTCTTTTTTGAAATCGGTCCGCAGATATCATTACGTACAGGCGCTGAGGATATCTTCATAAAAGATATTGAGGAAGGCGAATTAGACCTGAAAGTAGAAAACAAGGATGTGATGAACCGCTGGGATTTTGGGTGGATGGCAGGTATGGGATATATGTTCGGCAAAACCAAACTGCTCGCCATTGGTCTGCGGTATAACGGTGGATTCAGTGATGTTTCTAAAATTGATGAAGGCAACCAAACCAATCAGCAATGGGGTATATATTGTAACATTCCCATTGGTCGTGGTAAAATGAAGAAAAAGCAGGAAGCAAAGGCAAAAGCCGCAGCCGAAAAAAATCAGTAAATCTTTAGATCTCCAATTCCATTTATTAAAAACCGCTCTGATACAGACGCTAAAACCAGAATCAATTTTTTAAACATTCAAAAACTGTTACGTATGAGATCAATTACCAGGGTGTCAGGCATTTTTATGATGATCTTTTTCATTGCGTCCTGTGCGCCCACCGTCAAAGTTTCCAGTGATTATGACAGGGCGGCTACATTTACAGGTTATAAGACTTTTTCTTTGTATGATGTTAAAACAAAAGGGAGCGTCAGTCCACTGAATGCTGAACGTATTACAAATGCCATCAAAGCGAATATGATCGCAAAAGGGTTTACAGAAACCGCAACCGATCCGGATATCATGATCAACGCAATGACGTTTGTTAAGGACAAGCAATCTGTTACTGCAAATACAAATTACTATGGTTATGGTGGAATGTACCGTCCATATGGTTATTGGGGTGGCGGCATGGCTTCCGGAACAACAACCTACAATACTTACGATTATAAAGATGGTTCGTTGATCATCGATATCGTAGACGCCAAAACACAGAAAGTGGTATGGCAGGGTACAGGAAATGCTGAAATTGATTCAGCTCCGAAAAATCCGGATGAATTTATTTCAGGAGCGGTCAAAAAAATTCTGGATCAATTCCCTCCAGGAGCTAAAAAGTAATTTACTTATAACCGTCCGGCAACTTTTGCAGAAAGAGGCAGCAGGGCATTCGGATAATCATCACCGGAAACACTTCCGGAGCTGAATCCGGACTGCAGGCCTCTTTCTCATTTTGACGTGGGTATGGTTTTTATTTTTGGGAATTCTTATCTGTAAAACACTCTCATTGAAACTCCTTTCCGCCTGTGTAAACGTTACTGACGTCTACAATTTTCCTGATTTTCAAAACAAGTCAATATGAGAAAATTCTCTTTAAATCAGACGCTCGTGAATGGTTTTACACTTGCAGTTCCATTGATAGTGATCCTTTACATACTTGCTAAAGTTGTCATCACTCTTCAGAAAGTAATCGGTCCGCTCGCTGAAAGATTACATATCAACCGCATCTTCGGAGAAGTTACCCTGACCATACTCGCCTGTATTATCCTTTTGATCTTTATATTCTTTCTGGGCGTATTGATGTACATTCCGGTAATATCTAAACTCAAAGATGTATTTGAGGATTGGATGCTTCGTTTGATCCCATCTCTTAACCAGTTGAAACTGCTGATGAAGGAAAAATTTGAGAGGGATAGTGAAAAAGCGACATGGAGGTCCGTGCTGGTATTGCGGGATAATGAATATGCACCTGCATATGTAACCGAAGAAAATGATCAATGGGTGTCAATCGCATTTATCAAGGCACCGCATGGGTCCGCAGAGGACATGATTGTTGTGCGTAAAACAGACATTGAATATAAGGAAGTGCCGATGTCGACAATGATCAGGGTCGGCCGGCTATATGGAAAAGGACTGATCAGACTTGTTGAGAATCTCAAAACCTGAAATTTCCTTTTTTAACTTACGCGGATTTTTATAGTTCATTTTATACCTGGCATATGACTTCACGAATTTTTGCACTCGTTAGTTTGATTTGTTTGTTCGGTTGTAAAAGCAAAGAAAAACCCTCAAAAAATCCTGTGATCGTATTCACAGGTGCGACAATTATTGACGGGAGCGGGGGAGAACCTGTTAAAGACGCTGTGATGGTCGTAAGCGGCGGAATGGTATTGGCTGTTGGAAGTAAAGATGATGTTGAAATTCCTGAAAATGCTGAACAAATAAATCTGAGTGGTAAAACTATTATCCCTGGAATTATTAACGGCCACGGTCATGTTGGCGATGTTAAAGGAATTGAAGGCGGTCATTATTCTGCAGAAAATGTTGTTGACAATCTTTCGATATATGCACGTTATGGAATAACTACGGTAGTAAGTCTGGGTAATGATAAGAAAGAAGCTGAAGCCTTTCGGAGTATAAAAGATTCATTGCCAGCCGACAGGTCAAGGCTGTTCGTTGCTGGTGCAATTATCAATGGCAAAACTGTGCAGGAAGCATTTGCGGTGATTGATAGCAATGCAAAAATGGGAGTAGATATCATAAAGATCAGAATCGACGATCAACTGGGTACAGGGACAAAAATGCCGGAAGAAATTTACAGGGATGTCATTACCAGGTCACACGAACTGGGTTATAAGGTGGCATCGCATATGTATTATCTCGAAGATGCAAAAAAACTTACAGAAGCCGGAACCGATCTGCTGGCTCACAGTGTGCGTGATCTACCTGTAGATTCTCTGCTGATAAAAGAAGTAAAAGAAAGAGGAGTAGGGTACTGTCCGACGCTGACAAGGGAGATTTCCACTTTTATTTATGAAGACACACCATCATTTTTTTCTGATCCATTTTTTAGAATGGAATACGATAGTGCAATCATTAAACCTTTACTCGATCCTGCCAAACAGGATGCGATGAAAAAAAATGTTGCCGGGCAAACCTATAAGAAACAATTGCCTGTCGCCATGGCTAATCTGAAAACCATGCAGGATAACAATATCGCCATTGTATTTGGCACGGACAGCGGAGTGCCCACACGTTTTATCGGTTATTTCGAACATGTGGAAATGGATATGATGCAACAGGCGGGATTGACACCGATGCAGATCATCGTTTCGGCTACAAAAAATGCAGCTGAGAAACTGGGTTTGAAAAACCTCGGTACTTTATCGGCGGGACACTGGGCAGATTTTTTAATTCTTAATGCCGATCCGCTTACGGATATTAAAAATGTAAAGCAGATAGATGCGGTTTATATTGGCGGTAAAAAAGTAAACAGAAAATAATTCCTGGCTCAGGGTTTTCCCGCAGATTTCCGCTGATTTAATACACGCAGATCGGCGCAGATATAACAACAGGGTTCTTCAATCCGCGTATCTGCGAAATTTTTTGAATGACTTTTAAATAACGACAGCAAATTATGTGGTTCAAAACCTGAACCTAATTCAACTAATCTTTGTATTTTCTTTGCGTGCTGTTTCTTTGGGCCCTTTGCGGTTTGACTTAAGTGTGCCAATAGTGAAACAACCAACATTGAATTTGTTATAGGAGTGTGCCAGAAGAATCCACACTTATTTTATTTGTTGTTTTATTAAGAGGTGATAAGTAATTTGCTCAATCAAGACTTGTTGTGATATGAAAAAGATTTTCTGTATCCTTTCCTTGGTACTCTTAGTGTCGGAAGCATATGCGCAAAAAAAATCAACCGGAAAAACCTCAGGCAATCCGATTTTTCCCGGTTGGTATGCCGACCCCGAAGCTGTTGTTTTTGGAAAACAATTCTGGATATATCCCACGTATTCCGCAAAATATGAGGAGCAGGTTTTCCTGGATGCTTTCTCTTCGCCTGACCTTGTACGTTGGAAAAGGCATTCACGTGTACTGGACTCGTCCAGTGTGAAATGGGCCAAAAAGGCCTTATGGGCACCTGCGATTGTTCTGAAAGACGGAAAGTATTTCTTATTCTTTGGAGCCAATGATATTCAAAGCGACCAGGAATATGGGGGGATCGGTGTTGCAGTGGCTGACAAACCCGAAGGTCCGTTCAAAGATTATCTTGGCAAACCACTGGTTGATAAATTTCATAATGGCGCTCAACCGATCGATCAATTCGTATTCAAAGATGTCGATGGAAAATATTATCTCATTTACGGTGGTTGGAGACATTGCAATATCGCCAGGTTGAAAGATGATTTCACAGGTTTTATTCCTTTCGAAGACGGGAAAATATTCAGAGAAATAACACCGGAGAGTTATGTCGAAGGCCCGTTCATGTTCGTACACAACAAAAAATATTATTTCATGTGGAGCGAAGGTGGATGGACAGGACCTGACTATTCTGTTGCATATGCGATTGGCGATTCTCCATTCGGACCTTTTAAAAGAATCGGAAAGATATTGCAGCAGGATTCCACAGTTGCCACCGGCGCGGGGCATCATTCCGTTATTCATTCTCCCAAATCAGATAAATGGTACATTGTCTACCATCGCCGACCACTGGGTGAAACAGATGGTAATCACAGGGCAACCTGCATTGAAAGAATGTATTTTGATCCGGAAGGGAAAATCCTGCCGGTGAAAATTACTTTCGCGGGAGTAACCGCAGATGAACATTAGGCAGCTGCTCACCTGTGCTACCTTATTTCTCACATCATTTTAATTCCGTTTTAATACGTTAATAGATGTGATCGCCCTTCATATTTAATTTTCAAAAATCAAATCCGTCGTGTGATTGTGCTCGTAAGTAAAGTTTATAAAACTCTACTTTATGAGATATACATCAACACGAATGCTATTGTTTTGCTCAACTATCTGGCTCATCATCGCAGTTGCCTGCAGGAAAGATGATTACAAGGACTGGGATAAACCAGAAGCCGTTTTTTATGGATTGACTGCTGATAATGAACTTGGCATGTACAATTCCGGGTCCAACGGTCTTCCACTATCGAAGGTGAATTTATCAGGTTTGGAATCCGGGGAGAAAATTATTGCCATTGACTTCCGTCCTGCTACAGGTCAATTATATGGCCTGGGCAACAACAGCCGGTTGTACACCATCAATCCTGACAATGGAATGACGCGGCCTGTTGGCCTTTCTGCCTTTTCTCCGGCAATTAACGGCACTATAGCCGGGTTTGATTTTAATCCTACTGTTGATCGGATCCGTTTGATAACCAACACGGGTCAGAATCTGCGGCTTCATCCGGAAACCGGAATGGTTGCCGCAACAGATGGCAGCCTGAATCCGGGATCTCCGATGGCTATCGGCGCCGCATACACGAATAATACAGCTGGAGCTGCGACAACAGAGCTGTTTGTCATCGATGCAGCAACCGGCACACTATTTAAACAGGATCCGCCCAATGACGGGAAACTGAGAGAGATTGGTTCATTAAAAATCAATTTAAGTGGGGGCGGAGGTTTCGATATCACCCCGGATAATAAAATTGCATTGGCCTCGCTTGTAGTACGAGGTCGACCCTATCTGTACCAGGTCAATCTCGGTACTGGTAGAGCCACCGAACTTACAAAGCTGAACAAAGAGCTGATCGGACTTGCTATTCCGACATCGCCTGTAGCGTACACAACGGACAATAGCAATAACCTCTGGATCTTCAATTTTGAGAAGCCCGTTAATCCTGTATCTAAAACAATACAGGGCCTGCAACCAGGAGAAATAATTCATGGGTTGGATATGCGCCCGGCTACTGGTCAGTTATACGCGCTCGGTAGCTCTTCAAGAATTTACACAATCAATATGGCAAACGGTGCTGCTACAGTGGTGGGTTCCCAGTTTGCAACTGCCTTGTCAGGTGATGTATTTGGTTTCGATTTTAATCCCGTTGCAGACAGAATCAGGATAGTTTCAAATAGCGGGCAAAATCTGCGTGTACATCCTGAAACTGGTGCAGTTGCATTTGTTGATGGAATGTTGAAACCGGGAACACCAATGGTTACAGCCGCTGCCTACACCAACAATTTTGCAGGAACAACATCCACTGTTCTATTCGATGCAGACATAGCCACTGATAAGTTGTATAAACAGGATCCACCAAACGATGGTATACTAACTGAGATAGGCAACCTGGGAATTAATATTGAAGGAAGCGGTGGTATGGATATTGGCGGTCGTTCAAATATGGCCTATGGTTTATTTAAAGTCAACGGAAACACAGGGATGTATAAAGTAAATGCAAACACGGGTGCTGCCTCAAAATTGGCTGACTTTCCTGGTATTGGAAATACACTTGCCATTGGATTGGGCTTTTAAAACATCAGCTTAACAAACAGACCGTCCGATATTCCCGGATGGTCTGTTTGCTAAAGCCTCATTGTTTTCATCCAACAACCATATAGACAAGTAATTTTTCCAGATCCTTTATTTTGATTTCCTTATTTTCTGTTGTTATTGCTCCCTCTTCACTCAGTTCATTCAACAGCCTGAAAAAGGTTTCATATGTAGTACCTGTGTATGAAGCAAAGTCCTGTCGCGAAAGAATCACATTGATCGCGCCCGATGGGCTCGTGCCAAATTTATTCTGAAGTGAAATCAGCGCATTTGCAATACGGCCTTTCGCAGGCATATGCGCCAGGTTGCGCATTCTCTTTTCCGATTCTTTAAGCTCACCTGCAAAAAACATCATCAGCTGATATAGAAATCCGGTATTGACTTTTAAAGTTGAAGTAAAAAATTCGAGATCAACAAAACAGATATCCGTAGATGTTAGTGCCGTGGCTGATGCGGGGTAAATCGTGTCCGAGCCCAATCCGCGGTGACCCAATATATCCCCGTTACTGGCAATACGCAGGATCAGCTCTTTTTCCTCTCCCCAATGTTTATGCACTTTCACCAGGCCGGAAGTAATAAAGAACATTCCCTTTACTTCTTCGTCTTCCTCGAAGACCTTTTCTCCTTTCGCGTATTGATATGTTTTTCGATTGGCGTTGATTGCCGGAAGCCATTCTTTCTGACAGAGCCTGCACATCACACAACTCTGCAGATCGCAACTTTTCTTATTCAGTTTCATATTACAGCAGGGCAATATTAAACCGAATACATGATAAAATGTTTATGAACTCTTCTTATTCAGACTGGAAATCTCCATTTGTTTTGCAATTTTCCTTTGGTTGAGCGTCGCTACTTTACCAACAACAATGATTGCAGGATTCGAAAGACCGGCATGTGCAGCTCTGTAGGCAATATCTTTCACTGTTCCTGTTATAGATTTCTGACTTAGCTCAGTACCATTTTGAATTATAGCAACCGGAATGTCTTTCTTCCCATGTTCCGCAAACAGCTCCATAATTTGTTCCAGTCTGCTCATAGCCATAAGGATAATGACTGTTGCGGAGGACTGTGCTGCGAGTTTGAGGTCAGCAGAAATTTCTCCGCTCATAGTTGTTCCCGTAGTCACCCAGAAACTTTCGGCAGTTCCGCGGGCAGTCAATGGTATCATTTCAGAAGCAGGCACAGCCAGGGCACTTGAAATTCCAGGTATCATTTGCACTTTCATCCCTGCTTCCTGTGCAGCATCAATTTCTTCCTGGGCCCTGCCAAAAACAAAAGGGTCTCCACCTTTTAATCTCACAATATTGGAAAATCTTTGGCCGTATTCTATGATCAGGTCATTGATTTCCGACTGTGAAAGGGCATGACAGCCGTATCGTTTTCCAACAAATCGGCAGATGGCCCCTTCCTGCGCATATGAAAGAATGGATTCGTTTACCAACGCATCGTACAAAATCACATCCGCTTTTTGCAGGACCTTAATAGCCTTAAGTGTGATCAGTTCCGGATCTCCAGGACCGGCCCCAACTAAAAAAAGTGTTGACAGATTAAACATTATAATAAATTATATATAATATGAAATGGTTAAATATTTGGTAAATGTAGAATTAAGTCGTTAAATTTATTACATAAATCATATTTAATATCTGTTTGCTGAACTGGTTTTGTGAAAAAGATTATATAGATAAATTTCATATTCGATTGCTTGCCACCATTATTTCATCTTGAAATTGTTTAGTATGAAGTTGGTGGTCATTGGAAACGGGATGGTCTCTTATAAGTTTTGCGAAAAGCTACGGGCCGCAGATCCCGACCGAAAATTTGAACTCGTCGTTTTTGGCGAAGAATCGCGGCCTGCATACGACCGTGTTCACCTGAGCTCGTGGTTCGAGGGCAGGGCAGCCGACGACCTTCTGATGGCAGATATGGAATGGTATTCAGCCAACGGCATCACACTCCATCTCAGCGAATCCATCAGTTATGTCGATCCGTTAAATAAAACGGTAAGCACCCACCGGGGTGAGCAAACCAGCTACGATCAGCTCATCATTGCTACCGGCTCTTCTGCATTTATTCCATCAGTTCCCGGCATAGAAAAGGAAGGAGTTTTCATTTACAGAACTATTGAAGATCTGGAAATGATCAGCTCATGGGCCAGGAGAAGCAGGAAAGCCGCAGTGATCGGCGGCGGACTTCTTGGATTGGAAGCTGCAAAGGCAATGCTGGATCTCGGGATTGAAAAAACGTATGTGGTTGAATTTGCGCCGCGACTTATGCCGAGGCAGATTGATCAACCTGGTTCTTTTTTATTACAGTCGAAACTGGAGGCACTCGGTCTTGAGATCCACACTTCAAAAAATACAACAGCGATTACCGGTGAACGTGAGGTAGACGGTTTGAGTTTTTCTGACGGTTCTGCCATCTCTATTGATATGCTGGTGATCTCTGCAGGAATTAAACCCAGGGATGAGCTTGCAAAAGCAGCTGGACTAGCGACCGGTCAACGTGGAGGTATTGTTGTGAATAACCAGATGCAAACTTCGGATCCCGATATTTATGCAATCGGTGAATGCGCATTGCATGAAGGAATGATCTACGGTTTGATTGCTCCCGGATATGAAATGGCGGATGTATTGGTAAAGAACCTGGTGGCAAAAATGGACGGTGAAGAAAAGTTGTTTTCTGCTCCTGCTTCATTTACTGGTTTCGACATGAGCACAAAATTGAAACTGATTGGTGTCGATGTAGCCAGTTTCGGAGATCCGTTTATTTCCGGAAATGGAATTAAAGTGATACAATATGAGGATGCAATAAAAGGTGTGTACAAAAGAATCAACCTGAGTGCTGATGGAAAACAATTGCTCGGGGGAATACTTGTTGGCGATGCAACTCAGTACAATATGTTATTGCAGACCTGCAAGAACAAACTGGTTTTGCCTGCCGATCCGTGCGATCTGATTCTTGGTGCGCGAGGTGGTGCCGAACAAAGTGCAGCAGGGCTTGCAGGCCTGCCTGAGGATGCCATGATCTGCAGTTGTGAAAACGTTTCTAAAGCCGGCATCTGCAATGCAGTTACTCAACAGCAATGCGAATCGATAGACGCGATAAAAAAATGTACAAAGGCCGGAACAGGATGTGGTGGTTGTGTACCGATGATCAAAGATCTGCTTCAGTACACAATGCAATCACAGGGAAGATATATCCGCAATATCATTTGTGAACATTTTGATTACAGCAGGCAGGAAATGTTCGACCTGGTGAAAATTCATTCCCTGAAATCTTATGACGAAGTACTCGATCGTTTTGGAAAAGGTGATGGATGCGAAATATGCAAGCCCGTTGTTTCGTCTATACTTGCCAGTTTATGGAATGAGATGATCCTTAAAAAAGGAAATTCCACTGCACAGGATAGCAATGACCGGTTTCTTGCCAATATTCAGAAGGGAGGAACTTATTCGGTTGTACCACGCATCCCGGGAGGTGAAATCACACCCGACAAATTGATTGTCATCGGCCAGATCGCGAAAGATTTTAGCCTGTACACAAAAATTACCGGTGGTCAACGCATCGATATGTTTGGCGCGCATCTGAATGATCTTCCGGAGATATGGGGAAGACTGATTGCTGCCGGCTTTGAAAGCGGTCATGCATATGGAAAAGCATTGCGCACCGTGAAGAGTTGCGTAGGAAGTACCTGGTGCCGCTTTGGTTTACATGACAGCGTGAGTTATGCAATTAGAATCGAAGAAAGATATCGCGGCCTGAGAGCTCCGCACAAAATAAAATCTGCAGTGTCCGGATGTATTCGCGAATGTGCAGAAGCACAGAGCAAAGATTTCGGCATCATCGCCACAGAGAAAGGATGGAACTTATATGTCTGCGGAAACGGCGGGAGCAAACCACAGCATGCATTATTACTTGCACAGGATCTCGATTCGGAAACCTGTATAAAATATATTGACCGGTTTTTAATGTTCTATATAAAAACTGCTGATCCATTGACAAGAACGGCAACCTGGCTGAATAAAATGGAAGGCGGTATCGATTACCTGCGGAATGTGGTGGTGAATGACAGTCTCGGAATGGCTGAACAGTGGGAGATGGAGATGCAGGTACTCGTCGATAGTTATGCCTGTGAATGGAAAGAGGCCATCGAAAATCCTGAAATCAGGAAAAGATTCAGTCACTTTATCAATGCACCGGAAGAAAAAGATCCTACTGTGAAGTTTGAGCAACTGCGCGATCAGAAGAAAGCGCAGGAGTGGAAATAAAAGAATTTGCCATAGACCCAGACATATAATCCGTCTGTTGAACTGCTGACCAACGATTGTTTGTTTTCCCCCCCCCAACTTAACTCCTGCATCGGCTATTGCTTGCTGTTATCTCAACGATAGCTGCCACTGATTCATTTTTTCGAAACCGAAACAATATGATTGAAACAAAAACAATCACATGGTTCCCTGCGTGCCTTGTGAAAGATATGCCCGAAAACGGGGGAGCCTGTGTAAGATACGGCGATAGCCAGATCGCATTATTTCATTTTACAAGAAGAAATGAATGGTATGCGACTCAGAACGAATGCCCTCATCGTAGGCAAATGGCATTGAGTCGTGGTATGATAGGTACTAGTGGTGATGTTCCTAAAGTCGCCTGTCCTTTTCACAAGAAAACATTTTCGCTGGCTACAGGTGAGTGCCTGAGTGGAGATGAATGTTCATTGAAAACATATCCTGTAAAAGTGGAGAATGGTTGGGTCTATATCGGGATCGATGATGAAGATGAATAATTCTGATGACCATCAGATAAAAATAAACCCCGGTCGAAATGGAAGCTCGCGCCGGGGTGATCTTAAATGTTTAACTACTTAAAACCAAAACAAAATTATGAAGAACTTTTTTAAAGCTTCAGTATGCGTCTTTTTTATTCTGGTCACTGCTTCTTCCGTACATAGCCAGGAAGCGGTGAAGAAAGTGTCTGTAAACTTCTGGGAAGGAATGGTTGTGGGCGGATATGTGAACGAAGGAGCATTTGTCAATTTCGGTGGGCCTACAATAAAGTTTGTAAGCAAGCCCTGGAGTTTCGGTTTCGGCATTCTTCCTACCATGCGTATCAAGCAGGACAAAGTGGCAAAGGAAGCGACAAAGAATTCAGCCATAACACCTACAGCGGGATTTGGGTTCACCTTCGCTTACAAGCATTTGGTTTTACAGGTTCCATTTTACTACAATGCAAAAACTGCCACATCCAATGGCAAATGGCATCCCGGTGTTGGATTGGGATTCCGCTTCTGAAAAATTATTCACTAAGTAAAACGGAACATCATGTCAAATCAAAATACACAACAACTTTCCTCTCTGAATATCTTTTCTTTTAAAGGTATTCAGATGCGCACTTTTCATATCAGCTGGTTTACATTCTTTGTTTGTTTTTTCGGATGGTTTGGCCTTGCCCCGCTAATGCCTACGATCAAAGAAGATCTTTCCCTCAGCAAATCACAGATCGGGAATATAGTTATTGCGTCAGTATCCGGAACTATTATTGCCAGGTTGGTGATTGGAAGACTCTGCGACACCTGGGGGCCGCGGAAAACATATACTGGCCTATTATTGATCGGAGCTATTCCTGTCATGTGCGTAGGTCTTGCGAAAGATTATACTTCCTTTCTTCTTTTCCGTTTAGCCATCAGTGTTATCGGCGCTTCTTTTGTGATCACACAGTTTCATGTTTCGATGATGTTCAAACCGAATATCAAAGGAACAGCAAATGCAGTTGCCGGTGGCTGGGGAAATCTGGGAGGAGGTATTACAAATATGGTAATGCCACTAATCTTCACGGCAATTACCATCGCGGGTTTTACAAAAGCAGCAGCCTGGCGTTACGCAATGATTATACCCGGAGCGCTGATGCTGGTCATGGCTTTTGTTTACTACAGATTTACGAAGGACACTCCACAGGGAAATTTTGATGAGATACACCGTGATGAACAGCCTTCCAAAAAAACAGACTACTCCATATTGAAAGACTGGCGCATCTGGGCACTGGCACTGGCATATGGTGTTTGTTTCGGAATGGAAATCACATTTGATAATATCGCTGCTTTGCATTTTGTACAGGAATTCAAACTGAGCCAGCAGTCTGCTGGTTTCTGGGCAGGCGTTTTTGGTTTCATGAACATTTTTGCCAGGGCATTGGGCGGAATTAGCGCAGATAAGGTTGGTAAACGTTACGGCATCCGCGGAAAAGGTCTATTGCTTTCACTCATGTTACTATTGGAAGGTTTTGGGTTGATGGCTTTCGCCAGTGCAGGGTCATTCGGATTAGCAATCGTTTCGATGATAAGCTTCGCGTTGTTTCTTAAAATGGCTAACGGTGCCACCTATGCGATAACTCCTTTTATCAATGAAAAAAATGTCGGCCTTGTCAGCGGGATTGTTGGTGCAGGCGGAAATATCGGCGGAATGCTGTTTGGTTTTCTGTTCAAAAGCAGCAATATCAGCTATCGCGAGGCATTCTATTACATCGGTCTGGTGGTGGTGATTGCAGCGGTGGCAATATTGTTTACGAGATTCAGGAGAGAAGAAGAAACAGAAGCAGCAACAGAAAGAGAAACGGAGGTATTGGAATCATCGCTGGCATTTACTGGCGGCAAGTAGTAGGTATCTGGCCTTTGGAAAAATTAAGTATTGACCGAAATTATGACCCATATCAAACCAGGAACCTCAGGTGAAGCAGTTAGCACAACCTGTTGCTATTGCGGCGTAGGCTGTGGTATACTTGTTAGCAAGGATCGCCAGGGCAGGATCTCGGTCACAGGCGATCCTGCTCATCCTGTTAACAAAGGAATGCTATGCAGTAAAGGAATGAATCTTCATTATACAGTCAATGAAAAATCGGATCGCTTACTCTTTCCCACGATGCGAATGAATCGCTACCAGGAAAAACAAAGAGTAAGCTGGGATGAAGCAATGGACAGAACCGTTGCTGTTTTCAAAACACTTATTGAAAAATATGGTCCGGACTCCGTTGCATTTTACGCGTCAGGGCAATGTCTTACCGAAGAGTATTATGTGATCAACAAACTGGTAAAGGGATTTTTAAAAACCAATAACCTCGATACCAATAGCAGACTTTGCATGAGCAGTGCCGTTGTTGCTTATAAGATGAGTCTTGGTGAAGATATTGTTCCGTTGAGTTATGATGATATTGAAATGGCTGATTGCATTTTTGTGGCTGGTGCTAACCCCGCCTGGTGTCATCCCGTGTTGTGGAGAAGAATCGAATCGGCAAAAGAGAAAAATCCTTCATTAAAAATTATTGTCAGTGATCCGCGGAAAACACAAACCTGTTCGATTGCTGATCTTCATCTTCAGCTGAACCCGGGAACTGATATCACACTTCATTTTGCTATCTCCCGTACTTTAATTGAGGAAGATAAAGTGGATGCAACTTTTATTAAAGAACATACGGAAGGATTTGAGACATTCCGCGCTGTTGTTTTTGAAAAAACCATAGAGGAAGCCGCTGTGATTTGCGGCGTAAGTCCTAGTGATATCAGAACAGCAGCTCATTTGATTGGTGCGTCGGAGAAATTTGTGAGTATGTGGACGATGGGGCTTAACCAAAGTGTTGTTGGTGTTCAGAAAAATCTTTCGCTGATTAATCTCCACCTGATCACCGGGCAGATTGGTAAACCTGGTGCGGGACCGTTTTCACTTACAGGTCAGCCGAACGCTATGGGCGGTCGGGAGACGGGGGGAATGGCCAATCTTCTTCCCGCACACAGAGACTTATCAAATCCAATACATCGTGCAGAAGTCGAACAATTTTGGAAAATAGAACCAGGAACAATCAATGCAAAACCTGGTTATTCTGCAACAGAGATTTTTGAAGAACTGAACAACGGTAAGCTCAAGGCGGTATGGATCATCGGCACAAATCCATGCGTAAGTATGCCTGACGCAAAACTGGTTGATTCAGCCTTGAAAAAAGCAAAGTTTGTTGTTGTGCAGGATATAAGTGCGAATGCAGAAACGATTCCATATGCAGATGTTGTTTTTCCTGCTGCGACGTGGGCGGAGAAAGAAGGCACGATGACAAATGCTGAACGGAGAATAAGTTATCTCCATAAAATTACAGATGCTCCGGGAGAGGCGTTACCGGATTCAACAATCATTTGTCGTTTCGCCCGGAAAATGGGATTTCATGGTTTTGATTTTGAAGGTCCCGCTGAAATTTATAGTGAACATGTAGCACTGACGAAGAATAGCCATATCGATATCAGTGAACTGAACTATGAAATCCTGAAAAAACAAAAAACGATTCAGTGGCCATATTCAGCCGGGTCATCATCTGCAGAAAACGCAAAAAGAATTTTTACTGATAGGAAATTTTATACCAGTTCCGGTAGGGCCGTCATTCATTCATTCAGCGATAGCAACACTTCAGAAACTACCAGCCCGGATTTTCCATTGATCCTGACTACAGGACGTATCCGTGATCAGTGGCACACGATGACAAGATCCGGAAAAGTCAATAAGCTGAAACAACACATCAGCGAATCTTATCTTGAAATTCATCCTGAAGATGCCGGTGCCCGGGGATTGGCTGATGGAGAACTGGCTATTGTATCCAGTAGTAACGGAGCCATCCGGTTGAAAACAAAGTGGAGTGAAGATATCAAACCGGGTGTTGTGTTTATTCCGATGCATTGGGGAAAGATATTGGGAAGTGATTTGAACCAGACCAACCGTCTTACCGTAAACCGGGTCGATCCGCTGAGTAAGGAGCCTGATTTCAAATTTACCGCTGTCCAGGTATCGTCATACAAAAAACAGAATCAGAAGATAATTGTAATTGGCGCCGGTGCCGGTGCTTGCGGATTTGTAAAGTCATACAGGGAACTGAATCTGACCGATCAGATTGAAATTTTCAGTAAGGAAGATTATCCATTCTATAACCGTGTTCTGCTGCCTGATTATATCACCGGGCAATTGCAATGGAAAAACCTCGTCAAAATGACCGACGAAGACGAGTATCATCATTCGATTCGGCTACACCGGGGCGTTAGTATCGAAAAGATCGATCGGGAATCAAAAACAGTCATTGATAGCAGAGGCCAGGTACACAGTTATGATCAGTTGATCATTTCGACCGGCAGCCGTCCTGCATTGCTGAAAGATATTCCATCGATGGATGGCATTTTTACCATGCGCAGCAGGGCTGATGCAGATGCGTTCGGCTGTTTTGTAAAAGCAAATGGAGATAAAGTGATCATTGTTGGTGGCGGATTACTCGGAATTGAACTCGCCGCTTCATTACGCGGACAAAACTTTGAAGTAGTCATTATCCAGCGTATCTCAAGATTGATGGACCGGCAACTGGATCCGTTGGGGAGTCAGCTGCTCCATGAAGAACTTACTGATAAGGGAATCGAAATATTTTATAATGATGAGATCGATCGCTTTCTCGGCAGTCAGCAGATTAGTGGGATTCGTTTGAAAAGCGGCTTGATGATCAATTGCCAGGCAGTTGTCATCGCGATTGGTACGGTTCCGAATACCGAACTGGCACGTAATGCAGGACTTGAATGTAAAAGAGGTGTTGTTGTGAATGAGTATCTGCAAACGAGCGATCCATCCATTTTTGCTATTGGTGAGATTGCGGAATTCAATGGTTTCCTCTATGGTATAACAGCTGCTGCAGAACAGCAGGCCGCGATTGTAGCTTCCTATATAAGCGGTGATATTGCAAAATATTATTCTGGCTCGCTGTTGATGAATATCCTGAAGATGCACGGTACTCAGCTTTGCTCATTAGGAACCGTTGAATATCCTGACGAGCCCGGATACGAGGAGGTGGTTTTTATAGATAAGGCAAAACGTTATTACAAAAAATGTATCATTTACAATGATCGTCTTATCGGAGCGATTTTGATCGGAGATAAAACGGAGTTTCTTGAATTCAGAAACCTGATTGAAAAGAAAATTGAGCTGAGCGAAAAACGCCTTCAATTGTTAAGGTCAGGAAGACCGGCTGAGCCTTTGATCGGGAAACTGGTTTGCAGTTGTAATAATGTGGGTGAAGGAAATCTGGTGATTAAAATTAAGGAAGGTTGTGTTGATCATCTCCAGCTTTGTCAGTTGACAGGCGCCGGACAGGGTTGCGGAAGCTGCCGGCCCGAAGTGAAGAAAATACTGGAAGAGAATCTTGCTCCCGGAACAAGAGCAGTAGCGGTTTGACAGTGAAACATGAATACAATTTTCAAATTATAGATTATGTATGCAATAAGTTCAAATGAGCGCCTGGATCCATCAGTATTTGCAACACTGGAGGGTATTGAATATTTTCTTTTCGAAGAAGACTTTGTAGAGGCAGGTATGAGATGTATCCCGATGATTGTAAGGTTCAGAATGGATCTTGCGGGTATTAAACTTAAGCTTGCCGAATGGGTGAAATTTTCTGTAGAAGAAAAAGTTATGCTGGCTTTACGCGGTACCAATACTTCACTGGAAATTTTAGAGTATAGGAAGATGCTGGAATCAATGATATTGAAACATACAGGGAAGCCCGCAACCCAGCTCGAAGTGTCGCTCAATCCTGCATGGAAAGATATTCAACAAATACCTGCGATCCTGGTCTCACGCGCTGAAGAATTCGGCTTTTATCTGTCAATTGATCAATGGCAGTGTTTAACAGACTTACAAAGATTTGCTTTATTGAAATTGCTGAAAGAAGGGCATGAGAACAAAAATTTCCCGAGGGCACTTGCTGAGTTTGAGATTTTTTATACTGATAAATTGAAAGTGAATGTCTGCTGAACTTACCATCAAAATAAATTTCAGAGGCGGAATTATCTCACCAGGCGTACTGTACAATATTTTGGTGGCGGCAAAAAGATCAGGATGCCGCCAGGTGAGTTTTGGATTGAGACAACAATTATATGTACCGGTCAGTAGTCTTTTGATTGCTCAATTGGAGCAAGAGCTTACAAAATTGGGTATCGCTTTCGAAACAGATACCGATGAATTTCCATGCATCATGTCATCATATCCTGCAGAGGAAATTTTCATCCATAATACCTGGGTGAGTGAAGGTGTTTATAAGGATATTTTTGATGAGTTCAATTACACTCCGAAACTGAAATTGAATCTTTCGGACAGTAACCAGAGTTTTACCCCGCTTCTTACTGGGAATATCAACTGGGTGGCTTCGGCTTCCTCCCCTCATTTCTGGCATTTGTTTGTGAGGTTGCCAAAAACAAATCATGTTTATCAATGGGACAGGTTAACCTATACTAATGATGTGGCCAGGTTGTCACAACTTCTGGAAGCATTGATACTTGAAGCTGGCAACAACTACTCTGAAAGCAATCAAACCTTGTTTGCGTCTTTGATGAACCAGATCAATCTAAACAAATTTATTACACGGGAAACAGAAAATCCGGCTATGCTTCCGGCATTCAATCTTCCTTATTACGAAGGATTGAACCGTTATAATGATAAATACTGGCTCGGCGTTTACAGGCGTGATGAGTTATTTGATATTGAGTTTTTACAGGATCTATGTAGTCTCTGCCTTGAGACGCGGATCGGTCAGATCTGTTCCACTCCCTGGAAATCGATCATTGTTAAAAGCATAGAGGAAAAAGATAGGGCACGATGGAATTATCTTTTGGAGAAACACCAGATCAACATGCGTCATGCTGCAAACGAACTGAATTTTCAGGTGGAAGATCATTGCTCTAATGGTCTCGCTTTGAAACAGTATCTCGTCCGGCAATTGAACAATGATGATACCAGGAGTTTCGGTATTTGTATTGGCATTAAAACCAGGCGTAAATCCGAAGTGTTCAGCAGCATTCTCGTTGTGAGAAAACCACTATTCTCATTTCTTGGGATGAATTTTTTACATGTATATGATATTCTTTGTGCACATGATTTTAATCCGAATGAGAGAACCGCATTCGTATTCAGTAGAAACAATCCGCGTTTTGTTTTAAGAGAACAGCTTCGGAGGGCAATATTGTTGTACTATCATTCAAAAGCAGATAAGCAATCCAAAAGAGAAGTAATTGCTGCGGTTCGTGAAAAGAAGGAAACTCCCAAACAGAAGGACGAGCTTTTTTACTGCCCACATTGCTTTACTGAATACAACCCTTCAACAGGAGATCCTGACCAGGGAATTCCTGCAAACACATCGTTTGAAAATCTCCCCGAAAGCTACACCTGTTCTTTATGCGAAGCTCCGAAAGAAGATTTCGTTTCTGTGAAATCAGAAATGATGATTTCAGTTCCGGCTTAAATCGTCCGGTGAATTGAAATTATCGAAGTGTCCGAATTCTGTAGCTTCAATAGGAATAATGAACAGCTCATAACCTGCTAATACAGATTTCATTGAAAAACGAAGCCGATCTCCCTCGATAAATTTATTTAGTACATCAGACAGGCAACCTGATGTATAAACTGCACATAGCGGTTCCGGTTCATTCTCCCGGGAAAATAAATAAACATTATAGCCTGGAAATTCCCGGCATGCTACAAGAAGCTTTTGAATAATGTCTGCCGTCATATTCTGCATGTCGCAGGCAATCACCAATATATCTTCGTCTGGAAAATGTCTGTGAGCAGCCAGGATACCGGTCAGTGGCCCGCGAACGGGAATGGAAAGATCGTCAACGATCAAAACTTCATCCGAAAAAAACTTGCGGTAGGCTTTTGAAGAGTCTGCGTTTACTGAAATGTATGTGGAAATTCCGGCGGATTGTATTTTTTCAGCAATTACTCCTGCCCAGGTTTTTTTACCGGATAAGATCAGTCCCTTATCCCTGCCCATTCTTTTGCTTTCGCCGCCACAAAGAACAAGCCCGATCATCTGGAAAAATTTATTTAGGAATGATGTACAGGCGTGTCAGAATGTCCAAGACTTTTGCCGGGACTTACAATATCGCGTATAGTCTGTTTGAGTTCTTTGATTTCAGGAAAACCACCATACTGCTTACGATCGAAAATTTTTTTATCGTCGACGCTCACGAAAAAAGCACCATTGGTTTCGCTGGGTATCAGCGTTACTGCTTTTATTTCTGAATCAAATGTTGTCAGAAACTCCTGTGCGAAGTAGGTTGCGCGTAGCATCCAATGGCAACGCGGACAGTATTCGATTGTTATGGTTGATTTCACGTTATGGGCTGCTGATTTTGATGGCCGGCAGCTGTTGAAGTAAATGTATGAAAAGCCCGGTGAAATATAAGCGTTATCATTAAAAACCCACCGCGCTTAATGTTATTGAAAAAGATGCCGATAAATTTTAACCGCGATCGTTGTCACCGAGTTATTAATGATACAGACGTTTAACCAGCGCTGTTTTTCTTTTCGGTCAGTGGAAAATTTCCTGCTTCCGAAAGATGATTCTGAAATCTCATACAGGTGCTGTTTTGCGATGGATTCATTACTTAAAAAATCCACAGCTGTGAAACTGGTCCTGACTACTACTGACTGCTGTTCAGAGGAAGCAGAAGCAGAGACAGAAGGGGGAACTGTGAGGTAGGTTTGTTTCGAAGGAAATTCAGTCCAGCTGTCTTTTCTGTTGAGTTTGTTGGAGGATAAGGCAAATGTATTGTCCGAAGAAAATTCCTGGCTTTTTGCTTTGAAAGTAAGAGCTGGCATTATCATGAGACAAATAAAGATTCCGTGCAAAGTTTTATATACATGTTTCACTTTTAAGCGGCAGTGATGGTGTTTTTGGCCATGCCTGATATATGATGGATAATCTGAATTGGTGTGACAGGAAATGGAAAGTTATTTTAAGATCTTCCGGTTAGCAAATCATTCATGTAGTTCTGCTCTGCGAGCTGGGTGTTCAACTCGCCGCAGGTGATTTTCTTTCTTCGCCTTCGGCGATAGTTTAAATGCAGAACGCGGAGGCCGCGGAGAAAGTTTCATAATTTCAGTGACTTACTTAATAATAACAATTATCAATCGCTTTATTAACTGTCTGGTTTTCTCCGCGCAACTCCGAGTTTATTCCTCCGCGTACTCCGCGTGCCGGCTGTTTATCTCGCCGCAGGCGATTTAGTAAGTTTTTTACAATAGAGAATTATCAATTCCTCTTATTCACTTTTCAATCAACGATAAGTTTAAAACCAATACCACGGATATTCAGAATACGGATACCTGGTTCATCCCTGAGAAGTTTTCGGAGATGGGTCATGAATACATCCATGCTACGGGTGTTGTAGTAACTATCGTCGCCCCAGATTTTAAGAAGTGCATCGGTTCTTTCCAGCACATCATTTTTTTTCTGCAGCATCATTTCCATCAATGCGGACTCTTTAAATGAAAGAGGGTGTTCACCCGAAGAAGTTTTCAATATTTGCTGAACGGGGTAGAGCCGGCAGTTTCCAAAACGATAAACCTGCGCAGTGTCATTAGCTTCGCTTCCGGAATTTCTTTTAAATCGCTGCAGCAAGGCCTCTATGCGTACCAGTAACTCATCCATGGAGAATGGTTTTTTCAAATAGTCGTTGCCGCCGGATTTAAAGCCTTTAATTACATCTGCGGTGAGAGATTTTGCGCTCAGGAAAATGATAGGTAATTCACTGTGTGCTTTCCTGATCTCGGTAGCAAGTACATGCCCATCCTTCGATGGTAGCATGATATCAAGAATACAGATATCAGGTTTGAACTGCTTAAAAATTTCCAGTACATCTTTCCCGTCCGCAACTACCTGTACGGTATAGCCGCTGCTTTCCAGCCCGTCACTCACAATTCCCGCGAGAAATGGTTCATCTTCTGCATATAACACTTTTACTTTCACGATGCAGATTTTAGTGTGATGATGAAAGTGGTTCCTTTGCCCTGTTCGCTTTTAATCTTAATCGTTCCTTTGTGCATTTCCACCATTTTTTTAACATAGTACAGACCGAGTCCTGAACCTTTTACATCATGGGTATCCCCTTCTGAAGGAACGCGAAAGAATCTTTCAAAAATGTTTTTATGATAGATCTTTCTAATTCCGGGCCCGTTATCTACGAAAGCAATTGAAATCGCTTCAGCCTCTTTTTCACAACTGATTTCTAACGCCAGGTTCTTTCCCTTGTACTTGATCGCATTGTCAATAAGATTGTAAAAAATATTGGAGAGATGCACTTCGTCTCCCATTACAAAACAAGGCTCCTTTGACGGATGAAATATAATTGTTGAATGGGTGTTATCCAGCTGCAGCTGCATCGTGTCAATCACATTTTGCAGGCCTGTTTGCACATCATACAATCCGGGTTGAAAAAGAACATCGGCATTTTTTTCCGGGTCATTATTCAAGGCTTTTTCCACCATCAGATCAAGCCTCCGCATTTCATGCTGACTGATATCAACATATTTCAAAAGCGTTTCCGGCTTATTGATCAGATTATATTTTTTTATTGACTCAAGTGCGACGGATACGGTCGCAATCGGCGTTTTCAACTCATGCGTCATGTTCCTGGTGAAATCGGTTTTTGCATCCGCATATAGCCGGACATTCTGCAAAAGTCTTACAATTAAGTAAAATGCAGCACAGGTTAATATCAGCATCAGAACAGACGATGCAACATAGTACCTCATCCTGTACCAGACGGTGTTGTTGATATCGGCAAGACTTAACTGGTAACGAAAATGATTGTGTATCCCGTAAATGTATTTTTTGCTTGTATATGACGGTACCACGCCTGGCGGAAGGCTGGTTTCAAAAAGGCTGTCCATGTTATAGGTGAATATGTTCTCATAAATTTCAGAATGGATGTTCATCTCTTCCAGCCTTGATCTGATTTCTTTTTTTATTCCTGCAAGTGATGCACTATCAATTTCGCGGAGCTGATCATTCGTCATTCCGGTATTCACAGTTCCGGGATGGTTATTGATCCGGGTGGAAGGGGTATCCGCCAATCTAAAATTCATTGACACAGATAAACTATCATCGCTCCTGTCTATGGTTAGATTGGAGATGAGTCCGTTCATCTTCATATTATCAAATGCCTGTCGCAGCTGTTCCCATTGTGGTGTCAGGAAAAGTTGCCGGGCGCGACCCAGGTTCTCAGGTTTTTCGAATGAAGCTATGCTTTCGAACCAATGGGATTGTGCGCTCGCGCTGACCATGTTTTCAATATCATCTTTTAACTGCTTTTGCTGCGAGGAAAATAACTCGCGAAGCCAGATCACCTGCATACTGCAACTGAGCAGAAGCGTAGCCAGGATGATGAGGGTCGTATATTTTGACCTTCTGAATTTCATGCCGGGAAACTGCATAAAAATTTTCTTTTAAAATCATTTTGTTGCCGCATTTAACTCTATTTAACTGTGCTTAACACCCGTTTAGGAAGATGCAGAATAGGTTTGTCCTATAAATTCAAGGTGATGATACAAAAGAGATATGGCATTTTTATTCTTTTGCTGATAGTAATAACCAACTGCCTCGCGCAGCAGGAAAATATAGATAAGGCAGTTTTTGAAAAGATCAGGAAGGCGGAGATGGAGGATTCACATATTCCTGAAATAGCCCACTATCTTACTGATGTTTCTGGTCCAAGACTTCCCGGATCCGAGGGCTATCGTCGTGCCGTAAACTGGGCTATCGATGCTATGAAAAAATGGGGATTAGTAAATGTTGCGAAAGAACCCTACGGCGAGTTTGGTAAGCAATGGAACCTGGATGATTTCAGTATCGCGATGAAAGTTCCCTACTATCAGCCGCTGTTTGCCTTTCCCGAGCCCTGGTGCGGCAATACTAACGGTCTGGCGCAGGGGCAGGTAATCCTGCTTACTCCGGCACAGGTGAATGACACCGTTTACCTTTTACACCACAAAGCAGAACTGACAGGGAAATTCATCCTGGTATCCGTTAATCCGCTTTTTTCGGTACAGGATTTTGCGCCAGGCGCGGAACGTCTTAATGCTGCCGCCCTGGATACAATTGACGAACAGCATGCAGTCACCCGGGAAATGGTGGAGCAGATGATTGCCAGAACCAGAACCAGGATAAGAATTGAATTGATTTTAAAAACGGCAGGAGTATTGGGTCGTATTTCTGCTGCGCCTGACAACATCAATGGCATTGTGCATGTGCAGGCAGGACCTGGTTACAAGCTAACAGATCCGGAAGGTATTCCGAAAGTGAATATGTCATACGAGGATGGACAGCGAATAAAAAGATTGATTGAATCGGGACATTCAGTTGAAATTGCGTTGAATATTAAAGGGAGGTTTGCAACAGCAGATACAAAAGGATATAATGTCGTTGCTGAAATTCCGGGATCGGATCCCAAACTAAAATCCCAGCTGGTGATGCTGGGTGGTCACCTGGATTCCTGGCAGGCATCGACCGGCGCGACAGACAATGCAGCAGGATGCACAGTAGTACTCGAAGCGATGCGTTTATTAAAATCGCTCGGGCTGAAGCCGAAGAGAACGATTCGTATTGCATTGTGGGACGGTGAAGAGCAGGGGTTGTATGGCTCGTACAATTATGTAAAAAATCATTTTATGAATGCGGATGGAACCCCGAATGCAGAACAGAAAAAAGTTTCTGCTTATTTTAATATGGATTACGGCACTGGAAAGATCCGCGGGATTTATTCGCAGAATAACCAGGCGATCAAGCCGATTTTTGAACAATGGTTTGTTCCCTTTCATGATCTTGATGCAAAAACAGTAACGATAAAAAATACCGGATCAACAGATCATGTTTCATTTGATTGGGCAGGCATTCCGGGATTTCAGTTTATACAGGACCCGTTGGATGAGAGCAGAACGCACCATACCAATCTTGATAACTATGATCATCTCGCGATTGAAGATCTGAAACAAGCCGCGATCATAGTTGCATCTTTTGTTTACCAGGCCAGTATGCGAGACGAGATGCTGCCGAGGAAGCCATGGGTGAAGGAGAGGTTTTTGTTTGATGGGTTGTGATTGACGAATTTTTATCATTGGTTTTCGTATGTAAAAACCCTTTATTATTTTAGCTGCCTTATTCCCACGGGATGTAGCGCAGCCCGGTAGCGCGCTTCGTTCGGGACGAAGAGGCCGCTGGTTCGAATCCAGTCATCCCGACAACAGAAACTCTTTGCGATCGCAAAGAGTTTTCCATTTTATAGTATAGCATTTTGTTTCTTTCCAGATAAGAACAAATCATCCACAACGCCCGAGGCGAGTCTCGCTGCACAATATAGGTAGTTAACATTTAATCATTCATCGTCAAAGAATGCATCTGCAGCGGACTCGCCGTTAACTTTTTCGCAGAGACTCGCCTTAGAGGGATTTAGCTACATCGATTTCACACCATCGCCAGCAAATATCCCAGCACTGCTCCGCCAAAAATGATAAATGCCGTATTCAGTTTCTTAAAATAAAAAGTGACAATCAAGCTGATTACGGCAATCGTGATGCTTCGCCAATCGATCAATGTTTCCCGGCCAATCTCAACTATGACGGACAGGATAATGGCGATGGAAACAATATTCACCGTATCCAGGAATGCACTCATAATTTTTGACTTCCTTAGTGCAGGAATCAAAGGATTAAGTAAAGCGACAAACAGGAACGATGGAAGAAAAATGCCAATCGTTGCTGCAATAGCGCCAGGCACGCCACCGAGTTGCCAGCCTACAAAAGTGGCAGAAGAAAAAACCGGTCCGGGTGTAAACTGCCCCACAGCAATTGCATCAACCAGTTGTTGTTTGGTCAATAAACCATTGCTGACAAATTCCGCGTCTAAAAAAGCAAACAACACATAACCGCTACCATAAAGAATCGAACCTATTTTTAAAAAGCTGAAGAAGATTGTAAAGTGCGAAAGGTGCACTTCCGGACTTTTTATCTGCAGGAAAATTACAGGTAGAATTCCGGGGATGGTTTTGTTGTTATGCCTCAGCAAATAAATGACGATTCCCAGCAACCCACCAGCAAAAAGTACAATTACTTCGTTGATGCCAGCTAAAACAGCTACTGCTGCGAGGATTCCGATGACCAGTAATTCAACTGATTTAACAGCTTTTCTTCCAAGACTGATCATCAATGAAATAATTACAGCGATGATCGCAGGTTTGATTCCATAAATGAAGGGCTGCACTTCGGGCAATTGGCCATATCGTTGATACAACCATGCAAAAATTCCAGTAATGATTACCGCGGGAAAAATAAAACAACAGCCTGCAACAACA
Source organism: Pollutibacter soli (assembly GCA_029269725.1). Classification (GTDB taxonomy): domain Bacteria; phylum Bacteroidota; class Bacteroidia; order Chitinophagales; family Chitinophagaceae; genus Pollutibacter; species Pollutibacter soli. Next base: position 573,816 of record JARJHS010000004.1, read on the forward strand.
AGTCCCTTCCAACCAGCTCTCTCATGGCCGATATGCATCGTCATTTCCGTAGAGTTTGGTCCGGGAATAAGATTGGTTGCCCCGACCAGGTCAAGGAAATGCTCTCCACTCATCCATGCTCTTTTTCTTACTACCTCTTCCTCCATCAATGCGATATGAACGGCAGGTCCGCCAAATCCAATGATGCCCAGCTTCAAAAACAGTTTAGCTATTGTTGAGAGTGAACTTTTGTCGTGGTGTTTCTTTCTTGTTTCCTCCAAGCAGTTTCGTTCTTTTGCTCGTAATCGGTGAAGGCCTTTTCCAGGCCGCTTAAAATTTCTGCAGATACTTCAAATAATGCTTTTGCTGACACGTCTTCCACTCTTTCGATATCGTTGAGCAGATGATCAACCAGTACTCTTCATTCATGTTTTACATTGACCGTATGTACCATCGGATGGATTGTATTTTTGTCTTCCATAAAAATCGTTTTAAAGATAAACAACTATGAGACTCTGCTAAACAATCGTACCGTGGACCTTTATGTCAATCTCAATCCGGCAAGGTCCAAGGCGAATCTCACTGGATATAACGAGATAAGTGCATTTCGTCATACATCGAGAAGAAAAAACGCAGCTGAACCGCCGTTACATTTACGCGGCGCTTCGCTCAAAGCGCTATAATTTCCGATTGTTGAGAAAATACTTCTGGTCGTGCGACTGAGCGGGCACTTGCCTTGGAAGGTCTGGTTGATACTGACAATCAAATAACCGAAGTCTTCAAACGCAACATCAACTGTTGGTCCCGCTGCTTTAAAACGCATTTGGTACCTTTGCATCCAAATCAATGGAAGGCAATGTTCAGACATCAGGGCAGAACCCGTACGCTAAGTCACAATTTAAAGATTGCTTCCCTCTTGTCTTTTGTTGCAGGAATTGTAAACGTCGCTGGTTTCCTGGCTGTACAACGCCTCACGACAAATGTTACCGGCCATTTTGCTTTTTTTGTTGATGAAGTTTTTAAGCTGAATACCTGGCAGGCCATCGTGTTTTTTCTTTACATTTTCTTTTTCTTTCTGGGTTCTTTTGTTTCGAGCTTTCTTATTGAGATTACTTCGCGGAAAAATGAGCGATTGATCTATACTTTCCCTGTGCTAATGGAATCATTGATTTTGTTTATCGTTGGTGCACTGGCAATGCAGTTTGTTATTGCTCACCCCGATTTAATTTCTTTCAGTCTGCTTTTTGCCATGGGATTGCAAAATTCTCTGGTTACTAAAATATCCAATGCTGCCGTCAGAACTACACATCTCACAGGATTGTTTACGGATCTGGGAATTGAATTGTCGCAGTTGTTCTTTTATAAATCTTCCGAACAGAAAAATAAGCTCAAAGCTGCCATCAAACTCCGTTTTACAATCATCAGTTTCTTTTTTTTAGGAGGAATTGCGGGAGGAGTATTTTATTCCAGGATAAGTTTGCATGTTCTGATGATTGCAGCCATTATGCTGATTGGTGGCCTGATTTATGATAATATCCGATTTAAGATTATTTTACTGAGGAGAAGATTAAGAACAGCAGACGTAGAACGTAGAACGTAGAACGTAGAACGAACGAACAACGAATAACGAACAACGATAATAACTAAACAAAAAATATGTCTACACTGAACGTAAAAATTCCGCATGAGCTTTCAAAAGAAGAGGCATTGGAAAGGATAAAGAATATGCTCTCCGGATTGAAGGAGCAACAAAAGGATAAAATTAATAACCTTAAAGAAAACTGGGATGGCAGTAAGGGTAGTTTCAGTTTTTCAGTTATGGGCTTTGATCTCGCGGGTGACGTTAATGTGTCCGATAAGGACGTTGAGATAAATTCAAAACTTCCTTTCGCGGTATCGTTTTTCAAAAGCACTATTGAAGAGATGATCGCGAAGGAAGCACAGAAACTTCTTAGATAGTGAGCAGCAACAGTGAGGGGAAACAGTAAAAAGTGTGAATACAAATCTGATGTTCGCTGTTTCTGTTTTCTGTTTCTGTTCTTTATTTGACTTTCTCCAGGTCAGTCAGTTTCCAGCTTTGATCATATAAATTTTTTGTCGGCCCATAAAATCGTGCAAGTATTTCAAATTTTCCTTTAGGGTCTGTTGGTACCCAGTTGGATTCGCCGCTTGCTGGAGGCGTTGGACCAAAAAACAGATCGACAGATCCGTCAGCATTTGTTTTTAGTCCAGGCGTTTGCGATGAACGTCCCGCCCATTTTGCATCCCGGATGAATGTGTGCGTATCGCGGTTGTACACTGTCATCGACCAGTATTGTTTGACGGGTACATTGGCAGGAACTTTGACTTTGTATGTTGTGTTACCATCCAAAGCGTTTCCGTCTTTGTCGACAGTCTCCATCAGGTAATACTGCGATTCACCCAGGTGTTTTGCACTGAAGAATGCAATCATATAACAAACACCCCTGTTATCGATTGGGTAAGAATCCGGTACTTCAAAATCTCCTTTTACACTTTTAATATTTTCTTCCGTCGCAGGAAAAAACCAGTGCGTACCGGGATAGAAAGGTGCAATCGCATCATAATTATACTCCAGCCATTTTCTCGCCTCTTTTACTGCGATGTCAAATATCTCTTTGGTACGTGCATCAGGATTGAATGGTTTTCCGCGCTCGATTCCGATTGTTTTCAAGGGATCGATCATAGCTTTATCGCGCTCCAGCCAGGGCTCTGATTGTACTATTCTGTCAAGAACCTGGTAAAAGCTATTATCATATGGAATGTTGGAGTCATAAATTTCGTTGCTGGCATCAATGAAAGTAATTGCCGGTTTTTTTGATGCCTCACTCAACGGATATATTTTAATTCTCCTCGCATAGGCTACCGCAGTAGCCACATCGGCAGCGCTTCCACTTTTCAATACCGAACGTAAAAGTGCATATCTACGGATTGTATTGGAAGGCATGGGAATATATCCGGCCGGAACTTTCTTTTTATCATAACCTGGTGGAAGAAAAAGATATTTTCCACCCTTGCCTTTGTCGACACCGCCTGGTCCCACATCTTCGATTGCATTTTGCCAGTAAGTCATGATGCTTCCGTTGATAACACCGCTGTCAGCAGGAGGAATTTCGAGTACAACAGGGCCAGCATCTTTTGTATTGAAAAAAGGCATCAGGTAGATTACATCAGGATTGGGTGTGAGTGTCTGGTTTTTCCAGTCCAATAATCCGGGCCAGATAACGATCTGGTTATAGTCGCCTTTTAATTTTGCAAGGGCATCAAACATGAGTTGATAATTCACCGCGGGGATGCCCCAGATGGCAGCGTCGACTGCGCGGTTATATATCATTTGTTCTTTGATGTTAGCAGGCTTGAATGTATTATCGGTTACGCTTGCTGCCGGAAGATCGGAACTGGCAGAAGACTCCTGCTGTTTTTGTGTGCAACTAATTAAAAAAAAAATGGCGAACACACCGATCATCTTTTTCATATTGGTTATTTTGTATTTACAGGATTTGCTTATTGATATCTGATGAATAATTGGAACCTGATTAGAGGATACACCATGATTATTTTATCCTGACAACAGCGGGTGGTGACCATGTTCCATTAACTACAGTTTCTTTAGGCCAATACGTTCGCAGGTATAAAGAAAAATCTCCTTTCTCCACGGCAGGCAGCCAGTTGCTCTGCCATTCCTCCGCTGGTGGATTGGCCTGTACATAAATGGTTAGTGAACCGTCGTCATTTTTTTTCATTGATTTGTTTTTTGTACCGAGCGAGTACCTGTTCAGTTTATTGATTTCAAAAAAATGATGCTGGTTATAAAGTGTCAATGACCAGAAACCGTTGACGGGAGGAAGTGCGTCTTTCGCAAATGTTAACGTGTACCGGTTACCGTTATTTAGTCTTTTTCCTGATGAATCAAGATCCTGGTAGAAATACCTTGTTTCGTTCGGATTGTTTACCAGGATATTTGATTTAGCTACTGCTGTGCGGGTAAAGTAATCCGTTCCCCAGGATGCACCATTTTTTACTGAAGACCAATGGTGTGGCAATTGAATGCCCCAGTTACGGAATTCCATCAATGGTTTAATCACCTGCTGATCAGCTTCTGTTGCCGCTGATATCAAAGCCTTTTTCAAATCCGGATTTTTTCTTGCAGCGGAAATCACAGCAAGTACCTGGCTGTATCTCGCTTCTTCACCAGGCAGAGGTCTGGCATCGTTGAGTACGGTAGGTAATTCATCAAAAAATGTCTCTGGTTTTACCCAAACGGCTTCTTCTTTTCCGCCATCTCCTCCAGGAAGTTTTTTAATATCCGCCCATGCGATGGTTTTCATTTTGCCATCAAACTCTTCCAGCGGATACATGACTACTGATTTCAGCACCTCCTGGATGGCTTTGCGATCTTCAGGCGTATCATCCATAAATACCCGTGGCCCAACCAATCCGGTATTTGTCGAAGATCGAAAGACTTTGGTTATTCCCTGCGGAATATTGCCATTCCAGTCGGGACCTGCAAGTAAATAGAATCCTGGTTTTGCATCATACATTTTTCCCAGTTGTGCAAAGCCATCTGTTCGAAGATCAACGATCTGGTAGACCCAGAATCGGTCACCGAAATCAGGCACCTGAATTACTACTGGTGTCTGATCAAGTGCAAGACATCCGATCCCATAAACCACGTCCTGGTTCGGACAGGCAATTGCTCTTTCGGTAGGGATTACATAATCTGTAAGCATCGCGAAGCGATTAAGAGGCGCCATGATGAGCGGCCCTGCGAGCGCAAGTTCTTTCACATCTTTAAATGCCATCCTCCTGTTGTACATATTCACCAATGGCCACGCCCAGAAATAAGCATCTTTTGCTACGAGGCGGGCATAGGCTTCGGTAATTTTAACACTTGTATCAGCTCCAGCGGGTATAACGGTTCCCTCAGGTGCTGCAGCAGAATTTGACTTTGCTGAGTCTGCAACTACTGCTGCATTTTCCCTGTTCTGCGAACATGCAACAAGCAAAAAAATCGCAATTGAAAGAATGAGAAAATATTTCATTTTGGAGATTTGACTTTTGATAATTGAAAGAGTGAACCAATGCAGACCTTGCTGCTGTTGTTTACTTCAGGAAAATGATTGGGATAATGAAACTATAAATACCGATAATCAATCCCAACATTTCACTTCAGAACTCTTTATTTCAAAGCTATACTTGCGAATCTTTCTTTGGGTTGGGATGAATAAGCAAAGGGTATTGGATCCGGCACCTTGTCTTAAGGAATTTGGTAAAATAAAGAGAGCGTCTAATCAGAAGATAATATCAGATGAACAGGCAAAACAAATGTACATCTATCGTTATTATTCCTGTGTAATAGATTTTGTTGATTTATGGATGTACATGCTGTTGCCGGCAGCTGTAGACCCTTCAAAAATTCCCCGCATCGTTGTGCAGAAAACGACTCGCACGTTTACTGATATAGATGCTTAAAAGCAGTTTATATTTGATTAAATTCGACCATGATGAATCGATATTGTTTGCAAATGAAAAGTTTCCTCCTGTTTCTGTTTCTGTCTTCTGTTTCTGTTTTCACTAACGGTCAGGAACAATTGAAAATATCGACACCCCAGCAGCTTCGCAAAAATCCCTATTCAGAATTACCGTTGGGTGCCATTAAACCTTCAGGATGGTTAAAGGAGATGCTGGTGAGGCAAAAAAACGGTGCCACAGGTAAACTGGATGAGTTATATCCTTTGGTGATGAATAAACGCAATGGCTGGCTCGGTGGAGATGGTGATCAATGGGAGCGGGGACCGTACTGGCTGGATGGTCTTCTGCCACTCGCATACATTCTCGACGACAAAGAATTGATCGCAAAAACAAAACCCTGGGTGGAATGGTCAATACAGAGTCAACAACCTGATGGATATTTCGGGCCATCGAAAGATTATCCGCAGGAAGCGGGAATACAACGTGACAACAGCAGAGACTGGTGGCCCAAAATGGTAATGTTGAAAGTATTGAAGCAATACTACATGGCAACGAAAGATCAACGGGTGATCGCCCTCATGACAAAATATTTTCAGTACCAGTTGAAAGAGCTGCCGAAAACGCCATTGGATAACTGGACTTTCTGGGCACGCTATCGTGGCGCCGATAACCTGATGGTCGTTTACTGGTTGTATAATATTACACACGATAGTTTTTTACTTGAACTTGGTGAAATCATTCACCAACAAACATTTGATTACACAGATGCATTTCTGAATACAGGATTATTGTCAACAACAGCAAGTATTCACGGAGTAAATCTTGCGCAGGGTTTTAAAGCACCAATTATATATTATCAAAGCCATCCTGCTCAGAAATATATAAATGCAGTGAAGCAGGGGTTGAAAGACCTGATGAAATATAATGGAACTGCCAATGGAATGTATGGTGCCGATGAAGCTTTGCACGGAAACAATCCTACACAGGGTGCCGAACTTTGTTCAGCTGTAGAACTCATGTTTTCATTAGAAAGCATGCTGGAAATTACGGGTGATGTAGGTTTTGCAGATCACACAGAGAGAATAGCATTCAACGCGCTTCCGACACAAACTACAGAAGATTACCTGACGCGTCAGTATTTCCAACAGGCTAACCAGGTGATGATCACACGGCACATCAGGAATTTCGATATCAATCACAAAGGCACTGACCTCTGTTATGGATTGCTGACCGGGTATCCTTGTTGTACATCGAATATGCACCAGGGCTGGCCGAAGTTCACACAGAATTTATGGTACAATAGCGCAGACAGCGGAATCGCTGCTTTGCTATATGCACCAAATGAAATGAAGGCACTTGTAGCAGGAAATGTTCAGATAGCAGTGAAGGAACAGACGGCTTATCCGTTTGAGGAGAAGATCAGATTTATATTGACTATCGATCAGAAAAAAAAGGTCGTGCACTTTCCATTTCATTTGCGCATACCAGCATGGTGTAAGAAAGCGGATATAAAAATCAACGGACAATTGTGGAAGAAAGTGGATGGAAACCAGGTAGTGAAAATCGATCGTGATTGGAAAAATGGTGATGTTGTTGAGTTAGAGCTACCAATGCATATATTCAGAAACAACTGGTATGAAAACTCAAAATCAATCGAACGCGGTCCGATTGTCTACGCATTAAAAATCGGAGAAGCCTATTCCAAAGTGAAGAATGAATCAGATCCTGTTGATTTTGGAAACGAGTTTTATGAGATACGACCAACTACCGCATGGAATTATGGATTGCCATTGATGAAAGAGGATGAGGTGGAAAAAAATTTCAAAGTTGAAAAGCCAACATCTTTTGTTGCGAATTATCCCTGGAATGTTATGAATGCCCCGGTCGTCATCAGAACAAAAGGCAAAAAAATTCCTTCCTGGCAATTGTATAATGAAATGGCGGGTCCTATTCCGTTCAGTGTTTCTTATGATCTTGAATTGAACTCTGCAACCGAAGATATTGTGTTGGTACCTTATGGTTGTACACGATTGAGGATTTCACAATTTCCGGAAGTGAGAAAATAGGCCATCTCCTTCGCTCTATCGTATCGCGAAAGAGGGGCGGGGCATTCGGTGAACACCAGCTGAAAATCGTTATTCTTTAATTGCGTTTCGCCCGACTTCGAATGGCTTCATAAAAATCGATAGAGAAGGCGAGCATCAACAAAGCTTGGTGGCCGCAGAGGTTGTTGGTGTTCCCTGGATTCCTTCTAATTCTAGTCTCATTGTATGTCCCGGGAAACACAGCAAATCATCTTGACAGCCATGTTGTTGGTCTTGCCTGGAACGATTGCAATGTATTTTCATCAGATAAGTCCCGCGGAACACAAACAACGAAAGAATGCCCTTTTCTTCCTGTACTGTGTACTAAGTATTCTGTAAACCCATAATAGGCAAGGAACAATAATATTCAGAACAATCGCCCTGTTGTTGGTGTTCCTTTGGATTCATTTAATTCATTCTCTGCTGATAGGTCCCGGGGAACACCAACATCGCAACCAAAAGATTTTTCTTCCTGTATCCTGTATCCTGCTATTGTTACTCTTTCTCCTTTTCTTCCTCTTCTCTTTCCACCGTAATCGTACATTCACCGATCAACGCTGCCAATGCGCCAACCGCTGCAAATACAGGTGCAAATACGGCGCCTACTACACCAAGAGTTAAGGGAAAACTCATCAGCTCTTTTCCCTCTTTGTCGTGTATGGTGATTTTTCTGATGTTGCCTTCATTGATCAGTTCTTTTACTTTTTTCAATAGACTTTCACCATCAAGGTTGAACGATTCTTTCGTGAAATTTGCCATGATTTTATTTTCGTTTGATACAAAAATACAAATCGTTTTCCCATTGAGGCTTGCTCCGCAAGTGCCAGATCAGATTACATGGGTTATTTTCTGAAACCAATTCTCTCTCTTTCATTCCATCTTCGTTGCGCTGCTGTTTCATCCAGCAGGTTTTCCAGTGCTTCATAAATCTGGTTCAACTGTGCATCGTGATGGACAATGCTTTGTTTGATTTCAGAGATCTGCTTTTTCCAATCGTTTTGAAGCGAAGCCAATTGTCGCAATTCAATAAAAGTCCTGATAATTTCAATGTTCATTGCAATAGCCTTTTCGCTGTTCAATACTCCGCTCAGCATGGCTATTCCATGTTCGGTAAAAACATATGGCATGTATTTACTGTGTTGTCCGCGACCGCCCCTGGTATTCAAAGTTTTCGGACTTAGGCTATCCTGTTCCTCTAAGGTTTCAAATTGAAACCTTAAAGACTCATATTCTTCCTTCGAAAGCTGAAACATAAAATCGGGAGGGAAGCGCCTGATATTTCTTTTTACAGCGAGATTAAGTACTTTGGTTTCAGATTCATAGAGCCAGGCAAGGTCCCGGTCCAGCATAACCCTCAATCCCCTGACTTCATATATCCGGTTTTGTATACTTGTGATGATGCGCATAGATAGTCGCAAAAATAAAATGCAGACCATAGAAAATCAGGTGAAAAACACGGGATTCGGAAGGGAAAAATCTTTTGAAAAATAATCTGGCTTAAACCGGCCTTCAAATCTGTCTGCTTACCCCTCGCGGAAGCCAGGGCAATTGAATAGTCAAGAAAGCAGATGACATTCAATTTCCTCACACTTCAGCCGAAGACAAGACTTTATAACATCACATAGGTCATCAAACAGGAATTTCGAAGTCAGTTGCAATTGAGTATTCTTCAAAACCGATATGTTCAATTCCCTCTGGTTTCAGTTCGACCTTCCGCTGAAGAAAAACCTCATCAAAGGAATTGAGTCATCAACGCAGAAATTATAAAGCCTGTTACATACGAATATCCATCAACACTCTTGATGTCCGGTTCCCTCCAGCTTCAGCTGGAGGGAACATGCCACCAACGAAAAGCGGGCTTTAGCCCGATATATTAATACCTCACGCCGACTTCCGGTGTTCAAAATGTTCCTTCCCAGTAACGGTACCGGGCACCTGCTCAGCTTTGTTCAGCAACTCCAGCGCATAGGCCGCAAACAACGTTTTCGGATTGTACTGTTTGAACTCCTGGGACAAAACCCGCACGCTATCAAAATATACCGGATCAGTAAACACTTTATCGACTGCCTTTTTAATATCTGAAGGTTTTGGCGTTTCGGTGTTCAGATTAACTCCCAGTTTGAAATATCCAATCCGTGCAGCAATTTCATTTTTGCCCTCGTGTACACCGGCCACAACCATCGGCAACTGATGTTCAATGCCGAGCATTACTCCACCATAACCGCCATTGGTTACATACACATCTGCGTAAGGCATCACATCATAAAATGAAATATAATCTTCGATGATGATATTCTCATGGCTGTATTTATTACGAAGCATCTCCGTTTCTGATCCGCCGGTAGTGACAATCACCAGTACCTCCGTTCCTTTAAATGCTTCCAATGTCGGGATGATGAGTTTTTTGATATCCTTTTCCACTGTGCCCTGGGTCACGAGGATAACCTTGCTGAATTTCTTTAGACGCGGATCATACCATGGGGCAGCTTTGGATGTAGCCTGTGGTAAAAGACTTCCAATAAATTTTACATTATGACTTAAGTCACTTCTTTGATATTCAAAACCCGGTGTTCCGCTTTGCAGGTATAAGTCGGGTTTGTGCACCATCAGATCAAATAAAGTTTCTCTTTTGTAGGGAATGCCATATTCATCAAAAACTTTGTACAGCACTTTGTTTGGTCCGGAGAAAATAAATTTGTCAGCGACTAAACGCATGATACGTTGACGAAGCTTTCCAAAAATATGATGTGAAGGTTCTTTACCCATACCCGGAGGCGCAGTATCTTTTGAATTTTCAAGCATTGGAACTACTCCGATACTTATCACAGGAACATGCATCAGTTCCTTTACAAACGGCGAACCCAGATACATGCAATCCGAAACAAAAAGTTCGAAAGCAAATTCTTTCCTGATGGCCAAAATATCTTCATAATATTCCGGCGCTCTTAAAATGAAAGCATTGATCAGATCAAATTTGAGTTTACCTATCGGTGATTTTATGTTATCTCTTTCGGGAAATATTTCAGATGGACTTCCTTCATTAAAATCCATGGCTTTCACCAGCGGATAATTATGAATTCCAAGCGCATCGAGTTTGGGTTTATAGTGTTTGGAAGTGTACCACCTGACATCACATCCCAGTTCTTTCAGGTAAGCGGCAAGGCCGGTCAGCGGATAAAAATGTCCGTCAGCAGCGACATTGGCAAAAAGGATTTTTTTGCTTTTGAGTGAAGTGTACATGGTAATGTTCTTTTTATTAGAAAAAAGGCTGTGCTTAAACGATATTACAAATTTGATCATCCTGCAAACAGTAAAGACTCACCGAATCTGGTGACCTCGTGACCAAACCTGTGTTGATATAACGGGTTAATGAGTGAACTGTGACGGATTTATTGAGAAACTCTCTGTGTACTTGGTAGTTCTATATTGCAAAGCCTTTACGCGGGAAATGTCAGCCTTTTATTGAATACTGCTGGGCAGGGGATAAGAAATGAGTCTTTTATCTTCGGCTGATATTTCTGTTACAGAATGTTGCGCGGAAAGAATCCGTTTAATTTTTTGTCGAACTCTCCAGGTTCAGGATGAGTAAAGTACAACTGGAAAACTAAATTACCCATATCCAGGCAAAGTCACTCATTGTTGTGCAAATCCTGGTAGATATTGGAATACGAAAGAATGCTGATGCCACTGTATGCATGGATGTAAAAGTCAAAGCTTGAAAACATTTGCATCTGGTTGGCATTTACATCAGGTATATACCCCGGATTCTCAATTCTGCATTTCTGCAAATCACAGCCCAACGAACAACGATGAACGAAAAACCTGCCTTTGCCGCCTGCCTGTCCGGTAGGCAGGGCAGGCAGGCGAAAAACGCCGCCTGTCGTCGCCAAACCATTACATTCCATGGACAACCTGAAAATAAAAAGCGATCTGAATATTTCATCGGATCGCTTTATACAAATATTATTCAGGTACTTTTAAAGACTCGGAGCTGATTTTATCTCTTTCCCGTTTTTATCAAAAAAGAGATAGATTTTTTCAATGCTTTTTTTGGCTTCAATACGATACAGTTCCTGTCCTTTTTTATTGGTTATTATTGTAGCTGATTCGTAGGTCCAGTCGGCAATCCTGCTGTTCTTGTAGGAGGTTTGTACAGCTTCCGGAAATTTCGTGATATCAGAATATTGTTCTGTATAATCCCATTTGCCATTCATGGTATAAAAGGCCTTGTAGTTGTTTTCACCGATATCAAATTTCGCTGTGTAATTCGCCACGTTATTGCTCCATACAGCATTTTTTGCTTCAGGATATCTTTGGTTAAAATCTTTCTGGGCTTTTGAAGGTACATTGATAACCTGCGCATGCAGGTCCGTATTAATAATGAACAGTCCTGCAAAAACAATAAAAGTCACAATCAATTTTTTCATGGTGCATTTTTTTGAAAATAATAGGAATGGGTGATCAGTGCTGATCCATTCAGGGATTTAAGTTGAGGGAGATTTGAATTCATGCCATTACGGTATCTGCAGAATTATTTCCGGCGATAAATGTAAATGAATTCCTTACACCAGAAAATTTCAATTATTCAAGTGCTGTGTATAAAATTTTTATCGAAATTGACTTCATCCGGTTCATACTCTGCGCCGGATTTGCCAGGGTAGTTTTGATCACCCTGAATCTGGTTGCTTTTTTGTTTTTTCCTAACGTTACCAGTGATCGTAAAATATTATCTTCGGCCCTGGATAATACTGATTACGCCAAAACACACACCATGACCCGCACGCAGAAGGCGACCGTGATCTTATTGATTATCTATTTTTTGTATGAATATTTCCTGATGAGGCCCTGGTCATCGGGATCGGATGTCATAAGGGTTGATTTACTACTGATCGTTCCTTTCCTGAGTTTTTTTATAATCAAATCGATTGTGCAAATTTTCACACGGAAGAAAAAGCAAACTGAGGAAATGATTTCTGTTGATCACGGGCAAAAAGTGACTATTTCCAACAATTTGAAAGAAGAAAAAGTGAAAACTGAAAGCGGAAAACGAGTAATGCAGGGACGGAAAGAGAAAACAGCAATGATAAAGGAGACTAAGAAGTAAGATAACTGTCAGGAAAAAAATATCAAGCTGGCGCTTGATGCCGGTCACTAATTTCTAACTACTAAAACTTCTGCCTACTGCCTCCTTACTGCTACTTCAAAATGGGTAACCTATCCCAATATTCAGCAACAAATTCTCCTTCCGCCATTCTTTACTTCCGAAATTAATTTCCTTAAATACCCACCTGTTTCCTTCGGGATACCATGGTTTTCGCAATGGCATTGCAAAATCGAAACGCAATACAAGTACAGAAGCGTCGATACGGAAACCGATTCCGGAGCCTACAGCAAACTCAGTGAAAAAGTCGCCGGCATTGAGTCCGCTTCCAGGTTTATCAGGCGCATCTTTCCGTAACCAGATGTTTCCCGCATCAACAAAAAAAGCAATTTTGAGATACTTACTCATGTTATATCGTAATTCGGAATTCATCTCAAACTTTATCTCGCCGGATTCATTGGCCTGGTAAACGGTTTGATCCGTATGATAGCTTCCGGGCCCGAGCGTTCTTGTACGGAAGGCACGGATACTACTACTGCCGCCTATAAAAAACTGTTCGGAATAGGGGACGGTGATGCTGTTCCCATACGCCCATGCATAACCGCCGATCACCCGGTTAGCCCATAGAAACAGAGAACTCAGTTTCCAATACCCCCGCAAATCAACCTGCATTCGCAAAAATTGCGAGACGGGAATGTTTGCGATTTTTTTTGCCTGCGGAGTATCCGGATTTGCCCTGATAAAAAGGTTGGCCAGGTTTCCCGACGAACTGAAATTGACATCAGCGGCATAAGTAAATTTTCGATTGGCAAGGAAGGTATTATTATACTGAAACAAATAACGGGAGCCGATGATCAGTTGTTTCTCAAATGCTGCTTTCAATGTGACGTCCTCCTGCAGCATGCTGTCAAATTTAGGAGTGATGTCAGTCGGATATATCGAATTAAGATTGATCAGGCGTAACGTATGTTCTATCATCTTGCCCTGCTTCCAGTTATAGCCTGCGGAAAATCCAAGGGAACGAAGGGTATACAGATCAGGCCTTTTTATATAATTTATCAGAGGATTAAAAACAGTTCTTGGCAAATAGGGATTACGGCCGGTTTTAAATCCGAGTCTCGGTATAAAACGCGGGACCGAATATTTTATCTCGCCGGTCACTGTATATGCAGTGGATGAGAGCTGATCTTTTCCGCCCACCTGTACATCGAAGCCACCGGAAATACGTGCTTCCAGTATCTCCGCACCTTTCAGGAGGTTGACATTTTTGTAATTGACTGTAAGTTCCGAACCTATGAAATTATTTGATTTAGTATTTCCCGCAATCTCGAAACGGAGACTTTGTTTTCGCGCCGGAGTAATATACAATCTCGTGTTCAGCTTTGGCTTGATGCTGTCATCAACAGGAAAATAACCCGTCCGCACAAAACTAAATGTCTGCAGATTCATCAGCCGCTCGATGGTGAGCGTATGCAGGTCTTTCCTGTAAATCTGATTTTCCTTGATGACGATTGCGTCTTCAAAAACCGAAGTACGATATCGCTCCTGCGCATCAACAACGGTGTAGTATCTGCCTTTTTTCCCTTGCTGCTGCTGTATCACAGAATCCCTGCGTTGGCGGTAATTGCCGTAGATCGTTATCTCACCCAGCCACCAGGGTTTTAATGCCTGTCTGGGTGCAGTGTTTTTGACCGTCAGGTAAAGATCCGCTTTGCCATCATGCAGACTATCTACCCTGAACAGCAACATATCCGGTGTGAAAAAATAGTAGCCGTTATTTTTCAAAAGATCGTCTATACGTTCACGTTCCTGGCTGAGATTATTCAGGACCATGAACTGTCCTGGGCGTAATAATGATTTCGCTTTGGATCTTTTCAGCCACGCATGAACACCGGTGGAATCTTCGGGATAAACAATATTACGGATGGTGTAACGAACACCCGGATTGACTTTAAACCTGAGTGATGCATGCAGCGAGTCCTTTTCGATTACCTGTCCGGTTACTTCAGGGCGAAGATAACCGATACTGAAAAGATAATCGCCGGATCGTTGTTCAGTAAGCCTCGGTCTCGTCTGGCTCAGTAAAACAGGTGCCTCGCCCCATTTGTATTTCATCTTATACAAAAGGCCTTTCTGCTTTTTTGGCGGCTTGATCGCATTGTAAAGCATCAGGCGATAGCGGATGCCCAGGAAACTTGCATTGGGTTTGGGTCGTGCAATTTTTTCAAGTTCCTGCCTGAATTTTTTATTCAGTTTGATACTATCTGAAACAAATTCAGAACCAGTGAAAAGTTTATCGCCAGCAGGCACATAACGCGTAAGCTTACATGAAGAAAATGTAATTGTTATGGCAAGAATCACTGCCTGCACCGAAATCCTGCTTATATTTTTAATCAGTGCATTCATGGAGCAGGTGCAGCAGTTTGGGTTCTCCTTCCTCTTTTCCGGAATGCATTTTTCAGCTTGTTAAATTCAAGCACAATTTCGAAAGTGACACCCGTTTTGATAATTGAACCCTGGAAGGTTAGTTCATTTTCCGTGAGACGATAGCCTTTGATCCGATAGCGGCCATCCCTGGATAGTAAGTATTCCAGCTTAATATCACCGGCCAGGCCTGACAATACATTTTCATATTGATTCTGACCTTCGAGTGCAAAGAAATTCCCCACGTAAACGGACAACCGATTATTAGCCAGCGATTGTGTCAGTCCGATTTTCAGGTTTGTATTTCTCTGTGCCTGGCCGGAAGTATAATCTTCGTTCACATCAAGCTCGAAATTGATATCGACACCTTTTATTGCTTTGCCGAGCAATTGATTCAGCTGGTCAGTAAGCAATCTTCCGGCAGTGGTGAATGCCTGCGTCTCAAAACTCGGTCCTCCGCCTGCGGTCAAACTGTTGAATGGATTATCAGCAATAAAATGATTAATAGCCAGCAGCCCCATAACCTGTTTATTGAGTTCCGAAGGAATGGTATTCACCTGCTTCAAACGACTATACACAATTCCATCAAAAGCGTTTTGTTCATTCTCCGCCATATCAAGCCGGAACTGAATATCCGGATTGAGCAATTCTTTTGTGAGGATGAGGTAAACCTGGATATTGAACTGTTGTTTATCAATGCCAGGTACAGATTGTATGTCCTGTACCAGTTCCCTTGCCGTTGTTTTTGTTGTGTACAACGCAGTGATATTCATATTCCCCTTCAGCGGATCCCCGTTCCATGTTATTGTACTGCCTTTTTCTATGGAGAATTTTTTCCGGATAACTGAAGCTATCGAGAGATCATAATCACCGCTTTCGACAGTATAGTTTCCTACAAGACTCATTTCTCCACCCGGTCTCATCGTATAATTCAATCCCGCTGTGCCCGCAATTTTCAGATGATCGCCGGATAATTCATCGAGAACAATTGTAACAGTGGAAGATGGAGTAACGGTAACATATACATTCATCGAAATTTCCATTTTCTGCTGAATCTGTTTTAACAGTGCTAATTCAGCCGCAGAGTCCGGTTTTGCATTCGGATCAAAGAATTCAATCAATCCATCGCCACGCGATATTTTATCCTGTGGAATATAGACATAAGTGAACTGAGACTTTTCAGCAACAGTTACTGAGCCGCCGAGATCCATCATCTTTTCCGTTCCTTTTATATTGATATTAGCGTTAGCCGAAGTAGGCCCGTAAATTGTTTGATTAGGATATCGACGCGGCCCGATCACGAGAAAATTATTAGTGGTAATATTTGCGTTATAGGCGTAGTTGATAAAATTCGAAGTACTGAAATTACCTGTGATCCTGCCCTTATTTCCTGAACTATCCGTGAAAACAATTTCTTTGAACTTTATTCCCTCGCCATCAACAACGAAATCTGCTACGGGAATATTTAATTCAGTGCCATATTCACGATAAATGGTTTTAATACTGTCTGCATGAATATTGCCATTGATTTTCGGTTCTTTCAATGTGCCTCCGAAATCAATATTTCCTTTCAACGTACCCTGTAACATTCCGAGCCATTTCTCTGTAAACATTTCAGCGTTACGCAGATCAAACTTTTTCATATCCAGGTGAGCAGCGATGTCGCCGGTTTGCGGATTGAATTTTCCATCCAATACAACCTGATTGTTGTCACCTTTAAGTTCTGCAGCCGCCACCAATTGCTCTTCCGAGGCCTCCGTTACATGCACTGTGAGTGTTCCGGTATTCACTTCTTTTAATTTCAATTCATCTATTTGCAGGTTACCCGTCGCGACAAATGGCCCCAGGTTATGAATTAAAATTTCACCATTGGCATTTCCTGCGATCAGAGCAGTATCCCGGGTAAGGATATGAATGATATGTTCAATTTTAAAATTTTTCAGACTGAAAGTAAGAGGCAACCCGGTGATATCACTGCTGTCTGATAGAATAGAAATCATTTCATCGTTACGGCTGAGACGAAGGTTACTTCCTTTCAATGCATTCTTACTGAAATAAATCAGGTTGTCTTTATTAACTGACCAATTCTTCCGGTCAATAACAAGAGAGTCTCTGAGTTGCAGAAATGGCAGATTTGGATCGTTCACAATATGGAACGGCAAAATATATCTTGGGTCTTTGTTGTCGTCGTAAAGACTCACTACTCCATCGACTATGCCTTGTCTCGCTGTGCCTTTTAAACTGCTTGGAAACAATTTTATCGTTGGCCCGTCTACACGGCCGACAGAGAGTTCATATGCCAACGTCCTTGTCTGATCACGATCAATTTTATTTAAAGCAAGTATTTTAAGAGAATCGATATCATAATCACCAAAAACCAGCTTCGCTATGCTGGCATTGATTTCAACAATGGAACTATCCGTGTTAACCTTTGCTCGTAAACTGAGTGGAGACATTGATTTAAAACCTGGAACAAGAAAACCCAGGCTATCCGGAATATCAATGTCGGCGCGGATATCTGCCGTAAGGGATTTAGTGAATGCGGTATCCACGCTTTGCGTATAAAAGTACCTGTTAAGTATTGTTTTTGTTGCTGGCACAATCGCCGATAGTGCATATTTCCCTACCACCGAAATATCGCCAACAGGCATGTGTAAATTCATGTGCTGCAGGCTATCATATTTTGCATCAAGCAGAATAGTATCCAATGAAATATGCTGGTCTTTATATTGAATATTAATAGTGGTTACTAGTGCCTGTCCGTTAATTGCAGCTGAGTCAAATTGCGGAATATCTGCAACGATATTAGTTCCTTTGATAATCAAAGTATCATCATACAACCGAAGCTTATATAAATTGAGGTATTCAATTTTTGTGTCAGTCTTTATTTTTCCGTGATTTTTTTCCAGGCTGTACCAGGTATCCGCCGTCAGTTGCATCTCCGGGTCTTTACTGGTAACATGAGCTTCCAGTAATTCATTTTCTAAACTACCTGTCAATTGAATGGCAGAGTAAGTGTAACCTTTATATGTAAACGAATCTACTGTGGCAAAGACTTTCGCGGCAGCTTTATGGAGATCAAGTCCGCGGCCTTTTATTTTTACAGTTGCAGTTGCATTTCCAAAGCTGGAGTCTCTAAGAATTTTACCAAGCTGCAAACTGCCGGCAGATACGGCCATATCGTAAACCGCCTTTGTTTTGTCACTGATGTTTTGAAGCGTGCCTTTGAAAGCAAGATTTCCGGACGAAGTTTTCAGGTAGAGATTGGTGTACATGTTTTTCATAGTACCCTTGTAGGTGCCATTCACTGAAAAAGTCGCTGGTATGTAATGAAGTAATGAATCAGGAATAGCATTTGGAGGCAGAAAACTTAGCAAATCTGCCCTTGTACTGCTGAAACTTTTAAGCTGCAGATTGATGATCATTTTTTTTGTGTCTGGTAGGTGGAGTACTTCTGCACTTGCGACAAAACTTGTCTTGTTTTCTTTTACTGAAAGGGTGGGGATTTTCAGATTGTTTAATGTGCCGTGAACAGTGGTGTTGATGAAGAATGTTTTATTCGTCAAAGGTCGGAAGGACTTGTTATTCGCGAGGGACGGGCTGAAATACAGAAGCTCTCTTAATCTGATCCGCGTGTCTGATAACTCAGCATCGATTGTTGTGAACTGTGGATACGCAGTGATATCAGCAGTAGAATTATACTTCACGGTAATGTGTCCTCGAACAAGGTTTTCATTTGTTTCTGCATGTAGATTCTGTAATGAAACACCCGTGTCACTGTACCGGACTGATGTTTGCAGGCGAAGCAATTCAAAACCCGATTTCTCCCGAAACTGCAGCTGATGAATATCTGCTTCATATTTTAACCCATCATATTTAGCATTCGATGCGGTCATAGCCAGGTGCGAAATGTCCAGGTGACGAAAGTCGACGTCGTTTCTTTTCATTTTCGGGTGGGCGTCATCGTTAAATACAACCTGGTTATTGTCAAGAAACAGCTGTTCTGCCTCCCAGGTGAATGGTTTATCTGTATACCTACTGTTCGTTTTTGAAGTTTTTTCTTCAGAAGATTTTTTGGTTTGCAGTTCGACTTCGGTTTTGTGTTGTTGAAGCGTAAGGAATTTTGCTTTTATATCGAATGCAGATTGATCATACCTGATATTACTTCCACCAAGAAGCGCAGCAATGCTGGAGATTTTCATTTTTGTTTGTGTATTCTCAAGCAGAAAAACGGTATTTGACAGTTGAAAACTATCTGCTTCAATCCTGAGATGTGATGCACCTGTGTCCTCTTCAACTGGTTCGTTTTTTACGTTGGTGCCTGCATGTAAATTGATTTTACAATCGATTGAATCAGTGAGCAGATAAGACACCTTAAAATGAAGCGAATCAGGATTGAAGTCGTGGATCTCTGTACTGAGATTGTTCCAGCTTGCATTGTAAAGGCTTCCACCGTATCGATCATCCATCAGAAACTTAAGGCCTGAAATGGTGATTTTGCCAGGGTCAATTATGAATGGTTTGGAAACTTTCGTTTTTGCAGCTTCCGGACTTCCGGCAAAGGCTAACGGGATAAAATGGAAATTGAAAACAGAATCCTTTGCTGATCTGAGAAGCTGAATTTCTATTTTATTGATGTTAATATCCGGGATGCTAAGCTTGCTTGCAAACAGATCGATAAGGGAATAGGAAACGTCGAGTTGACCGATGTGGAGCAACTTTCGTTGTTGCTGATCCTCCAGGAAAATGCCTTCAGCGTGAAAATGGGTGAGCCATCGGATGCGGACTTTGGCAATTTCAACTTTGGTCTGAAGCTTTTTTTCGAGGTACTTCACTGCTTGTACACGAACGATGTTCTGTCCCCATGGAGTTTGCAGGAGCAACATCAAAATCAGGATCAGTAACAGGACGGATCCTATCACTCCCAATGTCCAGGTAATGACTTTCTTTACAATTGAACCGGAAAACCGCCCCATAGCACCGGGGATGAAATTAGGGAAAAATAGGCAGCAGGCAGCGGCCTGCCTGCCGGAGAGGCAGGGCAACAGGCAGCAGATCGATGCAATGTGGTTTGCAAAATGGAATGTCGTTTTAAGGAAAGCTGAAGCCGAAAACTGAAAACTGAAAAACGGAAAGAAATCAAACTATGTGGCTGTCAGGTCAGATAATAATGAAGGCACTATATCAATCAGCTTAATTGCGACTTTTCTGACATCTGACGAACAACAACTTCCAGGATTGGCTGTTAACTCCTGCCTCTCAACCTGCCTGCCGGCAGGCGGGCTCCTGCCTCCTCACTGATAAAAAAGCCGCCTGCATTCAACACCTACATTTGTCGAATACAGACGGCATAAATTGCCCTGAGGCATTAGGGAATTTCAAAAGGGGCAGTTGGTTTTGCTGCGAAACGGTATAATGGCTTGCAATCGCTGAGGATACAGGGCATGGACTGTTTCATAGGGTGCGAAAGGGTAACGTTGTTCTTTCAAAAGGTAGGGTCGTTGGTTGGTAGGGGTCAGGTGTCAGTCAGTAGTTGCAGTTGGTTTGCAATTATTCAGTTCAGATAAAAACCATAAACATATTCGGTGCTTTGTAATGATGGCCTGAGTTTTTCAAGAAAATATTTGCCGCCAAGAAGCGAAAAGCGATCACCGGTCTGTCCATCGGTTTCATGCGTCATCATGATCACTTTCTTAGGAAGGGTATCGTTAGGGTAGCGGACTCTAAAGGGGGAATTCATCCCGGTTTCGGGAACTGGTACAGGAGGTGCTGATTCAAGGTGAATAAAACTGAAACGCTGGATAGCTACCTGCAAAGCATTTCGACTAAACAATTGAACTACCTGCTCGGCATCACCTAAAATCTTTACATAATTATCGAACGACTTTACAGCGTCCAGTAAAATTATTTTAGGTTGTCTGTGGTTCATTTGAATCTTTATCGACACAAAGAAATGCCGAACTGCATTTTTGAAAAATAGAATTTCATTCTAATTCTTTGTAGTTGCACGACTACAAGAACAAGTACGAAGGTCATTAGCTAAGGTTGAACTGCAGGGCTTTTGTGTGAACGTAATTGTATAGGTTTTTTTAAGAACTGTATCTGATTAAAAAGTGGGGAATTGGCAGGATACAGGATACGGAATACAGGATACAGGAGAGGAAATCATCTTGAATTATATCTGCCGATGGTAAAGACCACGTATGCGTTGCCTCTGCAAAAGACCCGGCTAATAAAATGAATAATCAAAATCTGACAACTATTGATCAACGCAGTTTGAATTTCAGAACTATGAACTATGAACTAAATCAATTTATACTCCAACGCATACCTCGTCAGTTCGGCATTTGATTTCATCCTCATCTTCGTAAGTATCCTCGCACGATATGTGCTCACCGTTGAAATGCTCAACGTGAGTTGCTCGGAAATTTCTGATACCGATTTTCCGCCGGCGATAAGTTTAAAGACATCGAATTCACGATGAGAGAGTTGTTCATGTGCCGGCTTGTCATTATTTGGCTGATCCAGTTCATCGAATAATTTATCCGCGATGGATGTAGAAATATATTTTCTTCCCTGCAAAACCCTGTTAACTGCTTTTACCAATTCTTCCGGTGCTGATTCTTTGCTGAGATAACCAGCTGCGCCGGCTTTTAATGCACGAATTGCATATTGTTCTTCCGGGTGCATACTCAATATAAGCACCGGCGTTCTTGATGAATGTTGCCTGATATGCGAAAGAAGGTCGAGTCCACTTCGACCAGGCATCGATAAATCAGAAATGATTACATCGTAGTTTTCCGACAGCGATTTTTTAATTGCAGTTTCCGCGTCTGTTGCTTCTTCAATTGCAGCAGAAGGAAATTCTTCAAGCAAAATCTGCTTTAGTCCTCGTCGGATAACGGCATGATCGTCGGTAATTAAAATCTTCATTAGTACTGCTATTTGTTCAACTTGCCGTTTCCGGAATATCTATCTGCACTGAAGTTCCTTTTCCAGGCGCACTTTCAATATTATATTTTCCTCCTAAAATAAATACACGTTCCCTGATTCCAAGCAGACCGAACGTTTTCTTTGAACGGATTTCATCTTCCTGGATACCAACACCATCATCTTTGATTTCAAGAATCAACCTGTTTCCTTCTCTTTTCAAACAACTATTGATTGATCCCGCATTTGCATGTTTGATAATATTATTGATCGCTTCCTGGTAAATCCTGAATACACCTGTAGACTTTTCTACATTGAGTCTTGTATCATTACAGGTGGTTTCAAAATGAACAGGAATGCCATATCGTTTTTCAGTTTCGAGGCTATGCCACTCCAATGCTGCGATCAAACCGAGGTCATCGAGCATGCTCGGGCGTAAGTCTGATGAAATTCTTCTGACAGATCGGACAGCTTCATCGATCAGCTTGATCATATCTTCAATCTTCGTGCGCACTTTTTCATTTTCGCCAGGCAGTATCTTACTCAGCCAGGATGCATCCATTTTTAAACCGGTCAGTTGCTGACCCAGTTCATCGTGTATATCACGTGCGATCTGCATGCGTTCTTCTTCCCTGATATGCTGAAGGTGATTTGACAGATGATGCAATTCCTGGTTGGCCTGCTGCAGTTCTATTTCTGCCTGAATTCGTTTAGATATATCCCTGAAGTTAGATACAATGCCTTGTACACTTTCACTGTGCAACATGTTTGTCATCACACCATCAACCCACACATATTGCCCCTGCTTATTCAGTTTCCTGAAAGTGATGGGCACGGGTTTACCGGGGTTTGCCAGGATTTCAATTTTCTTTCTCTCTACCATCGGCCGGTCGTCCGGGTGGTAGCTGGGATCAAAATCAGGATTAATATCATCTTCGGGATCAAATCCAAGCAATTTTTTTGCAGAAGGACTTGCATAAGTGATCCTGAAATCCTTGTCGCGGATAAGAATTGCATCGGCATTGTATTCAATCAATGCTCTGAACCTAAGCTCGCTTCTGCGCAATGCTTCCAGTGCTTTTTCTCTTTCTTCCAGCGCCTCTCTTTTTTCGAGCACACGATGAATCGATGCAGGTAATCTTTTCAGACTTCCTTTCAGTATGTAATCATCCGCACCATGTTGTAGTATATCTACTGCGTATTCTTCTGATACAGCGCCTGTAACGAGTATAAATGGAGTATTCAGTTTTCTTGCACGCAGCATCAGGAGCGCGTCCATGCTGTTAAACATAGGTACAGAATTGTCCGCCAGCACCACGTCATAACTGTTTGCTGATATTGCTTTTTCATAAGCAGCTTTATCAGACACCACTTCATATTCCGGTTGCATGCCGTTTCTTTCGAGTGTATACTTCAGCAACTCAACATCATCCGGTTCATCTTCCAGGACTAATATGTGCAAGCGACTTTTTACCATTTTACAGCAGCGATAAATTTAATTCATCCGGTGTTTTCCAGGTCACTTATTGGTGAATCGGTTGATTTAATGTAAAATAAAATGTCGCACCCTGATCAATCTGACCATCTGCCCAAACCTGACCACTATGCCTGCTGATTATCCGTTGAACAAGAGCGAGACCTATTCCTGTACCTTCAAATTCGGAAGCATTATGCAATCTCTGGAATACAGTGAATAGTTTACCAGCATAAGCGGGATCAAATCCCGCGCCATTATCCTGAATACTGTATATAATTTTGCCCTCCTTTTCTTCGGCCCCGATGATGATTTCAGGTGCGTCTTTTTTTGATGTGTATTTTATAGCATTTGAAATCAGGTTTTGCCATACCTGTTGTATGAGATTAGTATCGCAAATGATGAAATTCAGCCCATTCAGGTCGATTTTTACCAACTGCTGAATATGATCAGGATAATCTTCGAGCACTGTCTTTATCAATATATTCATATCGGTATGTTCTAACCGGATCGTTTTTTTACCAATTCCAGACAATTTGAGCAGATCATCGATCAATCCGTTCATTTTTTTTGCATTTCGTTGAATCGCAAAAAGCTTGCGTTTTGCGGATTCATCAAATTTTTCACCATAATCCTGTCCAAGAAAATCCGCAAATCCATCGATGATTCTGATTGGAGATCGGAGATCATGTGATACTGAATAAGTAAATGCTTCCAGTTCTTTGTTGATCTGCTCCAGCTGTTGAGTCCGTTCCTCGACCCTTTTCTCCAATGCTGCATTCACATCTGCCACTTCTTTTTGTGCGGTTGCAATTTCTGTGACATCGGAAATTACGGTCATGGCTGCGTAAATATGCCCCGCTTCATCTTTCAACGGTACATAGCTCGCAACAAAATGATCCCTGCCAAAACCTATTTCGCGACTGAATTTTTCATCATTGAATACCCTGTCGAGATCGGTTTTCACTCTTGTATAATGAACTCCTTCCAGCACATCACCATAATATTTGCCGATCATATTTTCCCTGTGATAACCCAGTTGATGGGCAAAATTTCCCTCGATCAAAAGATAGTGCCGGGTTTCACTGAATATGATGATCGTCGTTTTTGGAATATTTGCCGCGATCGTCCGGTATATTTTTTCGCTGCGCATGATCCTTTCTTCTGCTGCTTTCCGTTCAGAAATATCACGGATGTTAAACACCATTCCTTTGATTGCCTCATCCTGTAAAAAATTCTGCGCGGTTCCCTCCATCCACATAAAATAACCGTCCTTATGTCGCATACGCAGATTCAGCGGGATAGAAACGCCAGGATTCTGTATCAGCGTTGAAGCGAGGTCACGCATGTCCGGAAGATCATCAGGATGAATCATAGCCATTGCGATATCCAGCTGTGAGTCTTCTCTTTTATAACCCGTAATCCTTTCATAATTCGGACTGCGATATATAATGCTGAATTGCTCATCGACAATACTGATGAGTTCATTAGAGTTTTCTATCAGCCCGTTTAATTTTTTTTCCTTTTGAAGCAGGTGTTCATTAAGCAGAATGATCTCTTCGCTTGCTTTTTTCTTTTCTGTAATATCCGTATTGATGTGCAGGTACTGAAACGGCTTATGATTTTCATCCAGGAAGGGGACGATCGTCGTTTCTTCCCAATAAGGTTCTCCATTTCGGTTAAAATGCCGTAGTTCGCCGCGCCATACCTTGCCCCGCGCAAGCGTATTCCACAAATCATCTATAACTGCTACCGGGTGTATGGCCGGGTTTACAAGACTATGACCTTTGCCCAGTACTTCATCTTTTTCGAAACCTGAAATGCGTGTGTAATTATCGTTTACGTGTTGAATAATTCCATTCGCATCGGTGATCACAATAATGGCTGATGCATCGATTGCGTATTTATAATCCGACAGCTCGGCTGTGCGTTCCTGTACTTTCTTCTCCAGCTCTTCATTCAATTGTTTAATGCGTAATTCATCCTGCAGTTTGGCGTGATCAATCCTGTTAAGAATACCAGAGCTGTACCAATAAAGAAAGAAAAAAAACACTATCATGCTAACTACAAAAAGCGTGATTTCAAAGCCTGGATTGATGGCATATTTTTCTGAAAATAACAGGAGGAAGTAGCCCAGTATTACGGGAATGACCAGCGTTAACGGAATGATCATTCTTGCGAACGATCCCCCGGGAGTTCTGCTGCTGAAGGTGCGAATCAATGCATTATCCGGCTGTGCAAAAAGAAGTGCGATAGCCAGTAGAATAAAACATAAAGCGGTCGACAATGACATCGGCAGAAAACTTAGGTTGGCGTTGATCTGGCGGATATTATAGAAATAAGCCACCAGGAAAAAAAGAGTCATCAGCCCAATTATAATCGCTGTATAACTGTAGAGCATTGCCAGTTTCTTCCTCCTGGGGTCAAACAACAGCAATGCAAAACCAGCGAGCACGAAATTCAAAGCAGTATTGGGCGTCATTCTTCCCCGTGAATTCGGCAACTTTTCAATTGCAGGATGATCCTTCAATAATAATGCGTCTACATTAAATGAATCTTCGAAAACGGTGTCGGATAAACGAAGAAGCCCGATGATCAAGACAAAAAAAGCAGTTGTATTGATTGTAATAAAACAAAGCCTGGTCTTGACTTCACGACTGCAAAGCGTCAGCGATACAGCAGCCAGTAAAAAGCAGATTGCCGAGAGCGGGTTCATCGGCAAAATCATCAGTTCCGGCGAAAATTTAACGGGGAAGTCGAGTAGCCATCCTGAAAGTACGATTGCGCAGATAAGTATGATGGTTCCGATGAGATACCGGGACCAACGTTTCAGATTTTGCTGGTAAAGCAGTTGTTCTGCAACAGGCATATTGGAATTTTCATTATCCCGGATACTATTCCGGTTTATGAATCAATCAGAATAACGGTAAAATTAAAATGACCTTTCCGGGATTGGGTTTTGGTAATCTTTCAATAAGGTCGGGAAGGGCGATAATCAGAGCGAATGACCCAAAAAAAGCAACGAGCATTAAATGTAAGGCATTATTCGTTTTAAGAGTAACTTTTTAATCCTGTAATTAACAGATTATCGTTCCGTCTTGCCGGTTAAATTGGAGAAAATTTCGACCAGTTCCGGAAGTTCAGTGCTTTTGTCCATGACCCAATCAGCGCCAAGTTCCAGGCATTTTTCTTTGTAATACTGGTTCCCGGAATTAGAAAGTATAATGATCTTTTGGGAAGGAAATTTTTCTTTCAGTTCTTTGAGCATACTCATCCCGGTACCATCAGGCAACCATGAATCCAGTAAAACGACATCGGGATTGAATTTTTTGCAAAGCAGGTATCCTTCGCTGATAGTATGTGCATGTGCAGCAAGCCGGTAACCTGAAAGTCCCGCGAACATTGAATTCAGTCTTGATCCAATTACTTCCGATTCGTCAATAAGGATTACACTGAATTCTCTGGGGAGCATTCAGCAAATTTATTTTCGGACTTGCAGGCTGTATGTAGTCAGCCTTTTTAGTTTTTTGTAGTTGAAAATAGGACAAGAAACTTGCGCTAATAGTTACATACAGAATTGTAGTAAGATTGCTACATTGTGCCGGCAGAAATGTTACAGTGAAATTGTACCGCTATCTATTGCGATAAGCACCAGCGCGCTTTAATTTAGCGCAAAACCAACTGCTTAGAATTCATTTACAATTTTTATAAGGCATTAACCGTATTAGGCTTAGGTTCTGATTAAACCCCTGCAACATGCAGCGCACAAAAAAAAGAGGCCGTCTCAAAACAATGAGTCGGCCTCTTTTTATTTTTTTAGGTTGGCGTATAAGTTTTTTCAATTACCCATCAAGGATTTCGATGA
>JARJHS010000005.1:0-292512 GCA_029269725.1 Pollutibacter soli
TTGCTGATACAGCAACGACAGGGGCATTCCATCAGTGGTTGCGGCTATACTGCTGTAACACAATATACCGCGCCCTTCCTTATTATCGAGATAGCCGGGGCCTTCTGCATTGCTGATATCATGCGCTACCAGGACGGTTGTCGTTTCTGAAAGCTGCTGAGCCCCATAGAGCATCATTGTTTTCTTCAGCTCCTCCAGGCTTACTTCTTCATTCTTGAAAAACTCATACGTTGCCTTAGTGTCATACCAGCTCTTATTGTGCCTGGGTATGCTGCTACCTGGTTGTGAACTAATATTGTTCAGTACAGTCACAAAACGTTCATCTCTGCGGATGTCACCGAAATCGAGATGAGGAAAATCCTTCATGGTTATCTTATGCACTGCAAGTATTTATGTCAAAGAACATCTATTATTTTTACCCATTCAAATTTGGGTAAGGCTTAGCTGCCGGCAGGCAGGTGTAACTTCAGCAATATAACATTACTCAGCCCCGATAGCTATCGGGGTCCGGGCAGACGGAACATGAAATTCCCGTACTGCGCAAGGCCGTGGGCGTTGTGCGCTACAGTAGTTGCATCAAATTCAAGCTAGTTTTTTTTCATGTTTTCTTCGCAATTTCTTGAGTTCTTGTCCGCGACGTTTACTACAAGCTAGAGCGACAACTAGATCAACCTGAAGATTCATTATTGCAAAATGTATTCAAGCAGAGATGAGCTTCAATTTAATGTCTTGCATCGCTACTGATCCAAATTGTTTTTTAATGTTGATTTTTTGCTATGAATTATGATTGCAAAGGATATTCTCAATTTGTTTCGAAATTGTATGGCAGGTTTAGAGAGTAAAATGTAAAGCCAGGATGGACATCCCGGCTATCGGTTCAATAAAATCGAACCGTATGACTAAAGTTGAATATTCCAGTGAAGAATTAATTCGTAGTTCTATATTCTGATGGTGACATTCCCACCCGCTGCTTAAACAGCCGTGTAAAATGCTGCGGATATTTAAATCCCAATTCGAATGCTATTTCATTAACGGTTTTATTCCGGTCAAATACTTTTTCTTTTGCGATATCAATAACTTTCGACTGAATAAATTCCTGGGCGGTTTTCCCGGATTCTTTTTTAATCAGGTCGCCAAAATAATTTGTAGATAAATTTAGTTCGGTTGCGCAGTAAGCCACTGATGGAAGACCGATCTGGTGTGGTTTTTCACTAAAGAAAAATTCATTCAGCAATGTTTCAAATCTTTCCAGGATTCCTTTATGTGCATTGTCGCGGGTGATGAATTGCCTTTCATAAAACCTTGAACAATAATTAAGGAATAATTCGATGTTGGATACGATCAGTTTTTTACTATGATTGTCTATGGCACGTTCCAACTCATACTCAATTTTGGAAAAACAATCCAGTACCAGTTTTCTTTCACGTTCTGAAATATGCAATGATTCATTTGACTGATATCCGAAGAATGTATAATCGTGAATATGCTTACCGAGTGATGTTCCATGTATTAAATCAGGATGAAAGACCAACGCGTATCCTTTGGGCTGGTAATATTCACCGTTGCCTTTTATACCTGCCACCTGGCCAGGCGCAAGAAACACCAATGTGCCTTCCTGGTAGTCGTAAGTGTGGCGACCATAGACAAGATCTCCGCATTTCACATCTTTAAGGAAAACGGTGTAGAAACCAAAATACATCTGCGATCCCTGTCTTGGGCTTGATTTGGACAAATCCACTACACTTACCAGTGGGTGTAATGTTTCATTATTGTTGAAAACATTGTAGTCGTTAACGGTTTCAAATCTTCTCATTTCCATAATCGTAATTTATTGACTCACTAAAATTACTTCATTAACACAGCATTGATATGAACATCATACTAAATCCGGGATAATGGTAGATATATCCGTAATCTGTATACCATGCAATCAGGCTGATGAATTGACCTTTACGCATGATGAAGCAAATAGTTTGTTACACTAAAATTTCGGCTAAAAAGGTATTGTCAACCAAACACGTTGCAATTTGCCTTGCATTGTTGATCTCATTAAACTTACCAGCTCAAAAGGAAAACGGTTCAGGCCCTTTTATCCAAACTTCCTCAGGGAAATTGCGTGGTGTTACGGAAGGCACAGTTTCCAGTTTTAAAGGAATTCCCTTCGCTGCACCACCTGTTGGTGAATTTCGGTGGCGGCCACCGCAGCCGGTTGTTGCCTGGCAAGGCGAACGAGATGCAACTAAATTTGGTGCTGATTGTGCACAGATGGGCTTTCCGCGTCGCGGAGATTCAATTTCAAGATCTTCATCAGAAGACTGTCTTTTTCTTAATGTGTGGAAACCTGCAAATGCTTCAGCAGGAGCGAAATTGCCTGTGATGGTCTGGATACACGGTGGTGCTTTCGTTTTCGGGAGCGGAGTGTTTAATGAATTTTCGGGATCATCTTTTACTGACAAGGGAGTCATTTTAGTAAGCATCAATTATCGGTTAGGCCGGCTTGGTTTCTTTGCATTCCCGGCACTCAGCCGTGAACATCCGGATGAATTCAAAGGCAGCTACGCGTACATGGATCAGATTGCCGCATTGAAATGGATACAGCAGAATATTGCAGCATTTGGTGGTGATCCGAAAAACGTAACCATTTTCGGTGAATCAGCTGGAGGTGTTTCCGTGATTTCATTGATGACAATTCCATCAGCAAAAGGTCTCTTTCAAAAAGCAATCAGCGAGTCTGGTGGTGGTCGTGATGGTGTACTCACAGGCAGACCGATTGCAAAAGAAAATGCTGACCGATACTATCCTGTTTCAGCAGAAACGATTGGAATAAACTTTGCACGCAAGCACGGTATTGAAGGTACTGATGAGGCTGCGTTGGCTAAACTTCGTGCGCTGCCGGTGGAAAAGATTGTTGATGGCGGACAGGAAAATGCAAACAACCTACCTATTTATTCAGGTCCGATCCTGGATGGAAAGCTTGTTGTTGAAACTGCAGAGAGTGCATTTAAGGCAGGTCGGCAGAACAAGGTGCCTGTCATCATCGGATCAAACAGCGCAGAGGTCGGTGGTGGTTTTGTCAATGCACGCAACAAAGCAGAGCTGATCAATTTATTTGGTGAAATGAAGTCAGAAGCTGCAACAGTTTATGATACAACCAATACCGAATTTGCAAAAATTCTCACACTGGTGAATACGGATAAGGTTTGGGCGGAACCTGCTCGTTTTATCGCAAATGCAACAGTAGAAAAAAAGGATAAAGCCTTCATCTATCTTTTCTCCTATGTTTCTCCTACAGCACAACAATTCATGCGTTATGGCGCGGGACATGCATCTGAGATCGCCTATGTTTTTGATAATCTAAGGGGCAGGAACGGAGCTGTTTTGCCACCGAAAGATTTTGAAGTGGCTAAGATGATGAATACTTACTGGACGAATTTTGCAAAAACCGGCGATCCTAACGGCAACGGACTACCGAAATGGCCGGTGGCAAATCCAAAAAAGAACGAGATCCTTGAATTTAAAGCAGATGGTACTGCTGTGGGCGAAGCTGATCCAACTAAAGCAAGGCTGGACCTGATTGAAAAAGCAGTGACATCCGGAAATTTACACTAAGTTTTAAATAAAGATGATGAAACAAAGGATAGTGATTTGCTTAGTGATATTAACCAATAATATTTGTTTATCAGGTGCTATGGCTCAATCTGAAAATAATTATAAAGGTCAACTGAGCGCAAAAGAAAGGAGCATTATAAAAATTGCTTCATTCACGGCAATCGGTGACCTGAAAGGATTAAAACCTGCGCTTAATGAAGGTTTGACATCGGGTTTAACAATAAATGAAATAAAAGAAGTGCTGGTTCACTTATATGCTTATTGTGGTTTCCCGCGAAGCATCCGTGGGCTGCAGACTTTTATGGAAGTATTGGATGAGCGGAAAGCAAAGGGAATTTCAGATGTTGCCGGAGCTGAAGCTTCCCCGGTAAAAACAGGTGGTACAAAATACGAACGTGGCAAAGCGACTTTAGGTGCACTCACCGGGGTGCAACAACCGGACAAATTATCTGGTTATTCTGCATTCGCTCCTGTAATCGATACTTTCCTGAAAGAACATTTGTTCTCAGATATTTTTGAAAGAGATGTATTGAACTACGCTCAAAGAGAATTGGTAACTATTTCTGTAATCAGCAGCATTGGCTATGCGGATCCGATGTTGCAGTCACATTTGTCTATTTCTTTAAACACTGGGATAAGCCCTGAAAAGCTCAGGGAATTTATTACTGTTATTAAAGAATCAGCTGGCAGCGAGAAAGCTGATGCAGCGCAAAAGATTTTAGATAAAGTGCTCGCTAATCGGAGAAATTAGAAGTGGTTTAAAAAAAGAGAAACAATGAAAAAATTATCTATAGTGACGGTATTAACCATGTCCATGGCAACAGTTAATATCGCTGAGGCCCAAACCGGGAAAAGCAAAACGCAGGCAAATCCATATACGCTGGTATATGAAGGGGCCATCGCCAATAATGTACCGGGAGAGGTAAACATACATCCGGTGAATTATAAGCTGAACGGTATTGATATTGCAGCGAATGTATATACACCAGCCAATTATGATTCTTCAAAAAGTTATCCTGCCGTTGTTGTGGCACATCCCAATGGTGGCTTAAAGGAACAGACTGCAGGATTGTATGCCCAACGGCTGGCTGAGCAGGGCTATATAACTATTGCAGCTGACGCAGCATACCAGGGCGCCAGCGGTGGAGAACCACGTCATACTGATAAACCTTCCAACAGGGTGGAAGATATTCATGGCATGGCTGACTTTATTACTCAGTATGCAGGTGTTGACGAGAATCGGTTAGGCGTTCTCGGTATTTGTGGTGGCGGAGGATATACATTGAAAGCCGTTCAATCGGATAAACGCTTTAAAGCAGTGGCAACCCTGAGCATGTTTAATTCAGGAGAAGTAAGGCGCAATGGTTTTCAGAATTCACAGTTGAACACAATTCAGGATCGGTTGAAAAAAGCTTCTGATGCCCGGGCGCAGGAGGCTGCAGGCGGCGAAATAATTTATGCCGGTGTAGCAAGTGTCACGGATGAGGAGATCGCAAAAATCCCAACGGATTTATACCGTGAAGGGTATGAGTATTATTATAGAACTCATGCGCATCCAAATTCAACTTTCCTGTATACGATGAGTAGTCTTTTTGATTTAATGACCTGGGATGCCACGAGCAATATGGAATTAATTGACCAGCCTTTGCTGATGATGGCCGGTAGCAAAGCAGACACAAAGTATATGACAGATGAGGCATTCAGTAAGGCCGTCAATGCAAAAAATAAGGAACTGTTTGTTGTTGATGGAGCCACGCATATCACCACCTACTGGAAACCTGCGTATGTGAAACAATTCGTTGAAAAACTAAAAGTTTTTTATGGCAAAAATTTATAGCAGGACAGATCTGGCGATCATTTCTATCGTAGTGATCATGATTACCATTTCTTCCTGCCGGGATGCTGAAGAACAGAAATCAAATGTGGATGCTATTCATCAGAAACTGATTTTCGCAAAAGGTGAAAAAATAACCAACAACAATTTTACCGGGAACGCATACCTGCAAATGCTGATCAACGCTGATAGTCTGAACCAGACATCAGTCGGAAATGTAACTTTTGAACCCGGTGCCAGAACAAAATGGCATTTGCATCCGGCTGGTCAGATTTTATTAGTAACAGATGGCGTTGGCTATTACCAGGAAAAGGGGAAGTTAAAGAAAATCCTCCGCAAAGGCGATTCCGTAAAATGTCCTCCGAATACAGAACACTGGCATGGCGCAAGCCCGGATACCTTCTTTGTTCAGTTAGCTATTACCGGCAGGGAAAAAGGTGAAACGGTATGGCTAAATGCTGTGTCTGATGAAGAGTATCTGAAATGAAATATTGATATGACAGTGGTAAGTCTGTTTGAAGGAAAAGCAACTTTATATTAACGAAGATTACATTTTTGAACAGTATCAGTGATTTTGGTATAAATAACTGTAATGTGTATACCGTACAACAAGATTGCTTTGGTGACCTTTACAGAACAATTATAAAAAATGGAAAATGTGAAACTGAATAACGGAGTCGAAATGCCTGTCCTCGGATTTGGCGTATTTCAGATACCCGACGCGGAGGAATGTGAACGCGCCGTGTCAAATGCACTGTTGACAGGATACAGATTGTTTGATACCGCGGCTTCTTACCTGAACGAAGTTGCAGTTGGCAAAGCGATTAAAAATAGTTCGATACCAAGGTCGGGTTTGTTCATTACAACCAAACTCTGGATTCAATCAGATGGTTACAATGGTACAATAAAAGCTTTCGAAAACTCACTGAAAAGATTGCAACTGGATTACCTGGATCTTTACCTGATACACCAACCCTATGGGGACGTATTCGGTGAATGGCGCGCAATGCAGGATTTGTATAAAGCTGGAAAAGTGCGGGCAATCGGCGTGAGTAATTTTACACCGGACAGGTTAATTGATCTAATCATTCATAACGAAGTTGTACCTGCAGTCAACCAGATTGAAACCCACCCGTTTCAACAACAGATGGAAACACAGGAATTTCTTCAAAAGCATAATATCCACATTCAATCCTGGGGCCCTTTTGCGGAAGGGAAAAATAACATATTCGGGAATCAGTTATTATTGACGATGGCTAAGAAATATCAAAGATCCGTCGCACAGATTATTCTACGCTGGCTGGTGCAGAGAAATGTAGTTGCCATTCCCAAATCGGTGCGTAAAGAAAGAATGGAAGAGAACTTCAACATATTCGATTTTCATATAGAAGACGACGATATGGAATCCATCAAACAACTCGATACAAAAACAAGTTTGTTTTTTGATCACAGAGATCCTGCGATGGTCGAATGGTTAGGTACAAGGAAATTAGTCGTATAATTTTCATTGATGGACAGGTACATTCACTTATAATAGTTTTCTATCTCCGAGCTTTGCGAAGAAAGTGTCCCGGTAATTACGGCTTATCGGATAGATTTCTTTACCAATGATCACTTCATTTGATTGCACTTCATCAATATGCCTCATATTGATTATAAATGATCGATGAATTCTTATGAAATCAGGAGGCAATACATTGGCAATACTTGAAAGGCTTACCAACGACATTACCTTTTTTGAAGGAGTAATAATTTTAATATATTCTCTCTGAGCTTCAATGGCACTCACATCCGAGAACAGGAATTTTACAATTCGTGTATCAGTTTTGATAAAAAAATAATCTGGTTTATCGCCTTTTTCATGCGCCGCGACCTGAACAGCAAGAAAGTCCATAGCCTTATCAATTGCTTTTTTAAACCGCTCGAACGATACTGGTTTCACCAGGTAATCGATAACGTCCAGCTCGTATCCTTTAATTGCATATTCCTCGTAAGCAGACACAAGAATTGTTATGGGTCTTTCATTCAGGTTCTTTAGAACATCTATGCCTGTTTTTATAGGCATCCGAATGTCCAGCAACATGATATCAACCGCATTTTCTTCCAGGAATTGAACCACTTCAGCGCCGTTGTTACACACTGCAGCCAGTTCAAGATTTGCAGTCTTTGAAACATAATCCGTCAACAGTTTCCGTGCCGGCGCTTCGTCATCTGCTATCAGGCATCGATATTTCATTTCAGATCTATAGTTAAATTTACCTCAAATGAATTAGAGTCGTTGTGTAAAATCAGTTTATGCTTACCAGGATATATCAGTTCTAGTCTCTTTTTTACATTGGATAAACCAACTCCGCTTTTTTCTTCCAGGGTATTAACAGTATCAATCACATCATTTTTGAGTTGAAAGGTGAGTATGTCTTCCTGGTTTACATCAATACTGATGAATATAGAGCCATTCATTGTATTTCCGTGCTTGAAAGCATTTTCAAGAAATACCAGGAAAATTAAATGGGCAATCTGGTGTCCTTCATTTACACCGGAGTGTCTGAAAACAACATTTGGTTTTTCATCTAATTTCAATCGCCAGAGCTCAATAAAGTTTTCCATAAATGCTATTTCCCTGGATAGAGAAATGAATTTTCCCTGGTCTTCATAAAGCATATGGCGCATCAGTCCTGACAACTTTAAAATAGCGGGTGCTGTATTGGTGTCGCTGAAATAAGCCATTGAATAAATATTGTTCAATGTGTTGAATAGAAAATGGGGGCTTAATTGAAGTTTTAAAAACTTAAGTTCCGAGTTCAGCTGGCTGTTACGAAGTTCAATTTCTCTCCTGTGCGCAGTGATCATGTTGTTGAAAAACCAGATGACGGTGGTAATTAAATAAAATCCGATAGCGGGAACTGATCGGATAAAGTAGGTATAAACAACCGATCGATGGGTCATTCCCAGGACGCTGACCCTTAGAAATACGATAGCAACAATCAATGCGATTGAGGCCGCAAGATACAGGGTGTATCTGCCTTTCCCGTAAAGTTTCGGTAAAAACCAAAAGAAGTTAATATAGCATATTGCCGAAGAAGTAAGGACATCTGAAATAACGGCGCTCCAGATTTCGTATGAAGAATGAATCCAGGTAGTCAGTGAAGCATATAAAATCGCTCCATAACAGAACCAGAAAAGTATATTAAGAGTGTAAAAGGTCCCACGCGACAAGACATCCTGTTTCATTTCGAAATGTAAGCAATAAAAAATTTTCCATTATCATCGATCGTCCAAATTCACAATACAATCTACCGATAACCATTTTTTCTCGTCAAATGTGGCCGACGTAACCATTGGTTTAACCTAGCCATTTTTCAATCGTAGATGAAATCGGTTATTTCGGTGAGTGATTTAGGACGACCATTGATTCGATTCAATCGGTGTCATTTTTTGTCGTCAATTAGCATAATTCAGAAGCTTAAAACAGTTGTATTACAGGAATGAGAAAATTGCTTTTTGTTTTGATTGGAAGTTTGGCGTCCTTAACTCCTTTATTAGGATTAAACGCGCAACAGGCTTCTGGCTTGCCTGTTGAAACGAAAACTCCCAATTCAACCTATAAACCCGCATTTGTTGGACAGACGCGCATAGGTGCAGTAGTTACAAAATCTACTTACGAAGTGAAACTGCTTGATTCCAGTTTACGTTCACCGTGGGGAATAGCTCCTCTTCCCGATGGAAGATTTATTGTGACAGAAAAGGAAGGTAACATACGTATACTTTCAGCAAACGGGAAGCCGGGTGAACATATCAGTGGAGTGCCAAAAGTAAATCCACGGAGCCAGGGAGGTTTATTGGGTATTTGTATTGACCCCGCGTTTGAACAAAACAAATTAATATACTGGGCATTCTCCGAACCGTTGGCAGAAGGAAACATTACTTCTGTCGGAAAGGCAAAGCTTTCCTCAGATGAGAAAAGCCTGGAAGATGTAACCGTAATTTATCGCGCAACCCCCGCTGTGAGAGGTCCTTACCATTATGGTGGTCGTGTCCTTTTTGCAAAGGATGGAACTCTCTTTCTTTCTACAGGCGAACATGCTGATCCGGACAGCAGGTTCCAGGCACAGGATATCAATTCCGGATTAGGAAAAATAATTCGTCTTACAACTGAAGGCAAACCTGCACCCGGAGGGCCTTTTGCAGGAAAGGAAAATGCCAGACCTGAAGTTTATTCTTACGGACATCGAAATGTTCAGGGTATTGCTTTTCATCCGCAGACCGGAGATTTGTGGGAAGCGGAATTTGGTCCAAGAGGTGGTGATGAGGTAAATCGAATAGTACCTGGTAAGAATTATGGCTGGCCGATCATCACTTATGGGATAGATTATAACGGAAAAAAGTTTGGAGATTCTATTCAACAGAAAGCAGGGATGGAACAACCTGTTTATTATTGGGATCCGGTGATCTCACCAAGCGGAATTACATTTTATGATGGTAGCGGCATAAGCGAATGGAAAAACAACTTATTCATTTCATCACTTAGTGGAATGCATATCTGCCGCCTTGTAATTGAGAATAATAAAGTGGTTGGAGAAGAAAGACTTTTATCTGGCGAGAAACAACGATTCCGGGATATCAAGCAGGGGATAGATGGCGCATTATATGCGATAACTGATCAGGGGAAATTATACCGTATTGGGAAAAAATAAATAAGAAGAAATAAATATTCAACGTATGAAATTGTCAATGTTAGCAATGTTTTTATTTGTGCTTGGAATGCATACTGCCTCTGCTCAACAGCCAAAGCCGGCACCTACTGCGGCTGAACAGGAAATCATCAATCTCTCAAAAAAGAAATGGAACTGGATGTCTGAAAAAAATGTCGATTCATTAGGCGTGTTATTTGACGAGAAATCCATGTTCGTCCATATGGGAGGAAGCTGGGGTAAAGTTCAGGAGATTGATGTTATTAAATCCGGACGTATCCATTATAAAACGGCTACTGTCTACAGCACAATTGTAAATCTTATTGATAATACCGCTATTATTTTAAGTGATATTGATCTCGTCGCTGCCGTTGGTGGAAATGAAGTAGTCAATCCTTTTATGGTTACAGAAGTTTTTATTAAAGAAAATGGAAAATGGAAAATGGGTTCACTTTCGTTTTCGAGACTGATGCGACCTGTTAAGACAGGTACCACACCTGCGCAACAATAACATAAACCTTTGAAAAACTTATAAAGTGAAAAAAATACTTTTCGGCTTTCTGGTAATAATAAGTACACAATTAACATTTGCACAGAACACTACTGAACAGGAAATTAAGAATCTATCTGCGCAAAAGTGGCAATGGATGGCAGATAAAGATGTAGAAAAACTGGACAAGCTCTTTCACGAAAAATCCAAATTCGTGCATATGAGTGGCACCTGGAGGAAACCGGAAGAAATGGATATTATTAAGACAGGTCGTATCTGGTATAAGAAAGCGGATGTTCATGATGTTGCTGTAGAAATTGTTGACGACGTTGCCACAGTCTGGAGTCGGATCACATTAACAGCAGATGTGAGAGGTAATGATGCAGTAACAGAGTTTACAGTTACCGAGGTTTATAAAAAACAAAATAAGAATTGGCAGCTTTTAGCGCTAACGTTCAGCAGTGTGAGGGACACACATAAGATTGAACATTAAGATTCAATTGAAGATGACTTGTAAACATATAAAATGGTAGTTTTTTCAACTTTAGTCATACGGTTGAATCAAAAGTTCGACCGTCGGCTGGGATTTTTATCCCGGCCTTTTCTCTTTATTCTGGCTGATGTTGCAATTAGAAATAGACATAAAATCCTTGAGGAAATTCTTTAAAGCAGCAATCACAAGCACTATTTAAAATTCAATTTAGAATTTCAATACAAAGTGCTTGAAAATTTATCGAGTATGGCAGTATTCAATTTAAATGTTAATGGAACGAAACAAAAGGTCGATGTTGACGGTGCGACTCCTATGCTTTGGGTTTTAAGAGACCAACTAAAGCTAACTGGCACAAAATACGGATGTGGCATTGCACAATGTGGCGCTTGCACGATTCATCTAAACGGTGTTGCCACGCGTTCTTGCATTTTACCGGTATCCTCAATTGGAAGTAAGGCTATAACGACTATTGAAGGTCTATCTGAACTTGGTGAACACCCGGTTCAAAAAGCGTGGATCGAACACAATGTTGCACAATGTGGTTATTGCCAAAACGGTCAAATTATGGCAGCAGCTGCTCTGTTAAAGAATAATTCTAAACCCAGTGAAGAACAAATTGAAACAGCTATGAAAGGTAATATTTGTCGATGTGGAACTTATGTGCGGATTAAAGAGGCGATTAAATCAGTCTCGCGAACTTAACTTATTCACCTGGTAAATAACTACAGTTCAATTTTATCATTTAACCCGATAGGTATGTCAGTCATTAATACAAAATACGGTAGGAGATCATTTATTAAAAGTTCTTTTCTTGCCGGAGGCGGCTTGATGCTGGGCTTTAATTCATTGGCCTCGCTAATAACTGAGGGAAGAGCACTTGAGACAATACCTGACGAATGGTTTAACATTAATGCATACCTGAAAATAAGTTCTGATGGTGTCTTCACTATCAAAGCACCACATCCGGAATTTGGAACTGATGTAAGGACTTCTTTGCCTATGATGGTAGCAGAAGAGCTAGACGTGGACTGGAAAAAAGTTGTTGTAGAACAAGCAGACTATAAACCAAGTATTTATGGGAGACAGTATACTGGCGGTAGTAGAGGAGTTATGGAAAAATGGGTCCCTCTTCGTACTACTGGCGCTGCCGCAAGGCAAATGTTGATAAAGGCTGCAGCCAAAACCTGGGATGTTCCGGAGGCAGAAATTACAACTGAAGGTGGAGTGTTATATCACAAAGCAAGTGGAAAATCTGCGAAGTATGAGGAAATGGCAGCACGAGCTGCAGAGATACCAGTGCCAGAAAAGGTCGCATTGAAAGATCCGAAAGACTTTAAAATTATTGGGACCTCTCGCGCAAATGTTGATTTAATAAAAATGGTGACTGGAAAAGCTCCTTATTCTTCTGATATCAACCGAGAAGGGATGCTTTATGCGATGGTTGTGATTCCACCAGCGTTTGGAATGAAATTGAAATCTTTTGATGCTTTATCAGTCAAATCTATGCCTGGTATCAAGGATGTTTTTTCATTCAAAACCTATGAAGATGGATATAAAAGAAATATGTTCGATACAAATGCTTTCCCTGAACTTGTAGCTATTGTAGGGAATTCAACCTGGGAAGTACTGAATGCAAAAAATAAACTAAAAGTAGAGTGGCAGCCATTTACTGAACAATCCTTTGTGATGGCAGGATTCCGAGGCGAACAAACTGTTGTAGTTCCACCAGGTCTTGAAAGTTCATCAGATCACAAAGCAAAAATGAAGGATGCGGCGGATAAACCAGGACGTCAAATGAGAAAAGATGGGAATCCGGAAGAGGTATTTAAGAACGCAGCAAAAGTAATTGAACGCACATATTCAGCTCCATTTTTACCGCATTATATGATGGAGCCTATTACCAGTTTTGCGCATTACACCGATGAAGGACTCTTTGTTGCAGGACCTGTTCAATCTCCGGAAACTACAATTAATACCATTTCATCCAGGATAGGCTTGCCACCAGAAAAAATCCATATTGAATTGACACGTATGGGTGGCGGATTCGGAAGACATTTCCACGCCCATTGTCTTACTGAAGCGGCTGTCATCTCACAAAAAGTTAAAGCTCCGATTAAACTTCAGTACACTCGTGAGGATACCACAAATATGGGTTCATATCGTCCTGCATGTTTAGCTGTTTACAGAGCAGCACTTGATAAGGATAATAACCTGATAGCATTCCATGTAAAGGCTGGAGGTGTGCCAGATAACGGATTAAACGCAAATGCATTTCCAGCTGGGGCTGTAGATAATTATCTGGCAGAAAGTTTTAGCATAGCATCCAATATAACTTCTGGCTGGTTCCGTGCGCCTGGTGATAACTTTATAGGAGGTGTTGAGCAATCCTTCCTTGATGAAATAGCTGAGGCTGCGGGTAAGGATCCGATAGAATTTCGGCTGGAGCTTTTGAAGAGATCAAAAGAAAAGCCTGTTGGTGCGAGAGCTGATTATGATGCTTCAAGATATGCAGGTGTACTTGAGCTTGTCCGTGAAAAATCCAACTGGGCGGCAAATAAAAAACGTGGCGTTGCTGCATATTTATGTCATAGGGCTTATGCCGCTCACGTGATTGATGTTGTAGTGAAAGATAATGTGTCAAGAGTTCAGAGTGTCTTTTCTGCTGTTGATTGTGGGATTGTGGTAAATCCGGATTCCGCAACTAATATGGTAGAAGGAAATGTTGTCGATGCTATCGGGCACGCAATGTATGGAGAATTAACTTTTACCAAAGGTAAACCTGATAGTTCGAACCTTGGTAAATATCGCTTGATCCGTATGAATGAAGCTCCCAAAAATATTGAAGTACATTTTGTCAAAAATGATATTGCCCCAACAGGCTTAGGAGAGGGACCTTACCCGTCAGTATTTGGCGCCCTGGCAAACGCTCTATATAAGGCAACGGGCAAACGCTTTTATCATCAACCATTTATTAAGAACAGCTTTTGATAAGTAGTCTAGCTATAGTACACATAATTTAAATTTGATATGGTTAAAGTAATTCCTATTTTTTTCTATTTCATTTCCTTGGGTTCTGGTAGCCTCTTGAAATGTTCTGGGTTAAAATCTGAAGAATACCTGCATGCGGATAAAATTCTGATTGTGTATTTATCAAGAACCAATAACACAAAAGCAGTCGCTGAAATAATTCATAAAAATACGGGTGGGGATTTAGTTGCATTGGAATTAGCAACACCTTATCCGGAAAACTACAGAGCGACTGTGCAACAGGTAGTTGAAGAAAATGAATCGGGATATCTACCGCCATTAAAAACAAAAATTGACGACATTCAGAGATATGATATTGTATTTGTCGGTTTCCCAACCTGGGGAATGAAATTACCGCCACCGATGAAAACGTTTTTGAAGCAGTACAATTTAAGCGGTAAGAAAGTAATACCTTTTAATACCAACGGTGGATATGGCATCGGAACAAGCTTTCAGACTGTAAAAGAACTCTGTCCTGCGAGTGAAATTCCGGAGGGATTTTCCATGAAGGGGGGAGAAGAAGTATATGGTAAGCTCCTGGTGATAAAGGACGATAAAGCCGTTGAAGCAGAAGCAGAAGTCGTCAGCTGGCTGAAGAAAATTAAAATATTGAAATAGATATCACGGAGTGAACCTGCAATGGCACAATTTTGTAGTGATGAAGCAGTATCTTACTAAATGCGCTTAACCAGGAGGGATTAGACCAAGGTTGACCGATATTAATCTTCAGTTTTGACTTTGATATACGCAAAAAAATAAATTCCCGAATAATGGAAAAACAGGACGCCTTACACAGCAGAAGATCTTTTCTGAAATCTTCATTGTTATCCGGTGGTGGCTTGATGATCAGCTTTAGCGCATTGGCTGAATTTCTGCCATCGAAAAAGTTGGCTGGTCCGGGAATGCCTGATCAGTGGTTTGAACTCACCGGGTATATAAAAATCACTCCGGATAATGTTATAAAAATTCTCAATCCCAATCCGGAATTCGGACAAAATGTAATGACTTCTCTTCCGATGATCGTTGCAGAAGAATTGGAAGCGGATTGGAAGAAGGTGGTGGTTGAAATGGGGCCTCACGATAGCGTGAAATTAGGTTCGCAATTTACCGGCGGAAGTAATTCGGTCAGGATGTATTGGAAACCTTTGCGCGACGCAGGAGCAGCCGCACGGGTGATGCTGACTGAAGCAGCAGCACAAACCTGGAATGTACCCGCGGCAGAAATTACTGCAAAATCCGGAATGCTTTATCATGAGAAAAGCGGAAAATCCGGTACTTATGGTGAGTTTGCATCAAAAGCCGCAGCCATACCTGTTCCGAAAGGAGTAAAGCTGAAAGAGGTAAAAAGTTTTAATGTAGTTGGTAGCTCACAAAAAAATGTGGAGGGACTGAAGATTGTAACTGGTAAACCATTATTTGGTTTGGATTATTACAAAGAAGGCATGAAGATCGCCATGATTCATCACCCGCCTGCCTTCGGGATGAAACTGAAATCATTTGATGCATCGGAGGCGTCAAAAATGCCGGGCATCACAGATGTGTTCAGTTTAAAATTGTATGAAGATGGTTTTGAACAGGCGG
The DNA here is from genome assembly GCA_029269725.1 of Pollutibacter soli. Lineage (GTDB taxonomy): Bacteria > Bacteroidota > Bacteroidia > Chitinophagales > Chitinophagaceae > Pollutibacter > Pollutibacter soli. The sequence continues at coordinate 15,726 of JARJHS010000005.1, forward strand.
GGTTTGATACCAGGACATTCAATGACATCCTGGTGGTGGTTGGTAAAACAACATGGGACGTGATGAATGCAAGAAAGAAATTGAGTGTGCAATGGGAGCCGATTGCAGATACAAAAGAAACCATCAGGGGCTTCAGAGGGAAACAGGAAGTGGTTGTACCTGCAGGTTTGGAAACTACCGAATCTCAATATGCAAAAATGCAGGAAAGGGCAAAAGAACCAGCAACGGTTTTGCGAAAAGATGGTGATCCTGAAACCGCGTTCAAAAACGCGGCTACAATTATTGAACGTACATATACAGCTCCATTCCTTGCACATAATACAATGGAGCCGATGAATTTCTTTGCTGATGTAACAGATGAAAAGGCCCTGGTAGTTGGACCTCAGCAAGCCCCGGGTTGGTCTGAACCTACCCTGGCAAAGCTGATAGGCCTGCCGGCTGAAAAGATTGAAATTCAGATGACCCGCATGGGTGGTGGTTTTGGTCGCAGAGCTTATGCACATTACATGTTTGAAGCCGCACTTATTTCTAAAAAAATAAAGGCGCCTGTCAAATTGATCTACAGCCGTGAAGATGATATGACCTATGGTATCTACCGGCCAATGTATATCGCAACCTATCGCGCAGCCCTGGACGCGAATAAAAATCTGATTGGCTTTCATGTAAAAGGAGGTGGTATTCCTGAACATGCAATTCATGCAAACAGATTTCCTGCAGGAGCAGTTGACAATTATCTCGCAGAAGGGTGGGAACTGCCATCAAATATTACTATCGGTGCATTCAGGGCCCCGCGATCAAACTTCAATGCGGCAGCAGAGCAATCTTTCCTTGATGAATTAGCAGAGGCAATGGGCAAGGATCCGATTGATTTCAGGTTGGAACTGCTGAAAAGAGCAAAGGAAAATCCAGTCGGAAAAAACAATGAATACAGCGCAGACAGGTATGCAGCTGTTCTGGAATTGGTAAAAGAGAAATCCGGATGGAATAAAACAGAGAATAAAAAATACAACCGTGGTGTTGCGGCTTATTTCTGCCATAACTCTTATGCGGCTCATGTAGTAGATATGGTGAAAAGAGATGGTCAGCCATATGTCGAACGTGTGTATAGCGCAATTGATTGCGGTATTGTGATCAATCCTGAATCAGCAAAAAATATGGTGATGGGTGCCGTTGTTGATGGAATTGGTAATTCATTCTATGGTGGATTAACACTAAAGGATGGTGCACCGGAACAAAATAACCTGAACCGCTACCGCATTATCAGGATGCGGGAAGCACCACAAATTGTCGATGTAAGTTTTGTTGAAAACGGGATCGATCCAACAGGATTAGGCGAACCGCCTTTCCCACCGGTATTTGGAGCAGTGGCAAATGCAGTATATAAAACCACCGGGAAGCGCGTGTATAATCAGCCCTATTTCAACAGTACTATCAGTGAAAAATTTGGTGTTGCTGAAAAAAATACAAAACAACAGGGCGACAAAAAATTGCCGCAACCAAAAATTAAAAAAGGTCGGACGCCGTAGACATCATGTGAACGTTTTCTTATAAAATTTCATTACCAGGTTTTAATAAATAACAACTCATGATCTCCTTAAAAATAAATCAGAAGCAATACGATGTTGATGTTAACCCGGACATGCCATTGTTGTGGGTGCTTAGAGATGTACTCCAGATGCCAGGTACAAAATACGGATGCGGTGTTGCCTCCTGCGGTGCTTGCACGGTGCATTTGAATGGTGATGCAGTTCGTTCATGCGTAACAAAAATCAGTCGCGCAGCAAACCAGGAAGTAGTAACAATTGAAGGACTATCTCCAAACGGAGATCATCCGCTTCAAAAAGCCTGGTTGGAAGCAGATGTACCGCAATGCGGATATTGTCAGTCAGGACAGATCATGTCGGCGGCAGTATTGTTGCGTGAAAAACCAGATCCGACAGACCAGGATATTGATGATGCTATGAACGGTAATCTGTGTCGTTGCGGAACTTATCTGCTGATCCGCAAAGCGATCCACCTGGCTGCTGATATGCAAAAGCAAGGTGCTAAAATATAATCGTCTCCAGATTTTTTCCAAACAAAATGAAATCAGATGAAAAATGTCAAAAGCCCGCTATCAAAAGCTTTCGTGATTGTTATAAGCCTGATTTTATTTATTGGGATGAGCGCTTTTTTATTGGAGCCGGCTTCTTCAACAACTGGTAATGAATACCTTGGATACAAAGCGAAAGACAGCGCAGCTTCCGTAAAAGCATTTGCTGACGTATACCGTGTATTAATGAGTCCACGTTGCATGAACTGTCATCCCGCAGGCGAAGTGCCGCTACAGGGAGATGATAGTCATATTCACCAGATGCTTCCCAAAAGAGGCAAGGATGGAAACGGTATTTATGCCATGAAATGTAAAAACTGTCATCAACCATCAAATACACCTGGATTAAATACACCTCCCGGTAATCCTAAATGGGCATTACCACCAGCAGATATGAAAATGGTGTTTGAAGGTAAATCTGCCCGAGAGCTGGCTCAGCAAATCCTGGATATAAAAAGAAACGGGCACAAGACGAAGGAAATGCTCATCGAACATGCGCGTGACACACTTGTGAAAGCAGCATGGGATATGGGAGAAGGAAGAAAACCTCCGCCGTTGACTTATTCTCAATTTGTGAAAGCCTGGGATACCTGGATCAATACAGGCGGTTATGCACCCAGGAAATAAGTAGTAAAAAGTTGGTGCGAAAGGTTCTTCATAACATTAGGTAATTTATGCGATAATTCAATCTTGATTTGGGGTGGGCCTAATTGTTTTTTGTAGTTCAATTTCTGCATGTATAATTTCCCGTATTCTTTCCGTTATTACCGGCTTCCCGTCTACCTCTGAATAATATCATCCTTGTTGCTATTAAATAGACGTAGTCGGGAAGGCGGCAAGAGCGCCTGACCGACTAAACGAAGTGACGGCGGGGGAATGAAGAAACGGTAAATAAATTCCCTAATCACATCAAGTAAATCCAGATGCAAAGCGACTCATCGGTCTAACTACCTAATCCTACGTTCTTCATTCAGCCTACCCGCAATATTCACTTCGGATTTTGCGATATTCAAACCGCACTGGATATTCATTCTCTTGACATAGTATACGATTACACTATCAGTCTCCACGGGATATCGGTAATATTGGTAGAGAAAGCCGGAATTCATATAATTGATAGTTTTCCAGATTGACAGATTTTTGCAGAGTACAAATGTCCTTTTCGAAATCGGCGATCGCGATAATAAAATTGAATTCTGCATGAAACATTCCCAACGAAAAATAGATTTTCTTCTTGCAGCCGTCATCGCACTACTTGGCACATCATGTGGTGTATCTAAAAAAAATGCAAATAAGGAGGCACTTACAATCATCGAACAGGGAAGTTTTACAGTAGGCGGTACAATAATAACTAACCCCGGAACTTTTGATCCATATAAGCCAACACCGGAAGGCCAAACCTATCGCGGTGATCACGCGTATCTTTTTTACCAGGTTCCTGTTAATGCAAGAAAATATCCGCTGGTCATGTGGCATGGTATCGGTCAGTTTTCAAAAACCTGGGAAACAACACCGGACGGACGCGAAGGTTACCAGAATATATTTTTACGTCGCAGGTTTGGCGTGTACATAATGGACCAGCCCAGGAGAGGAGATGCAGGAAGAAGTACAGTAGGCGGCACTGTTAACCCTAACCCCGACGAGCAGCAATGGTTTGGTGTGTTTCGCGTAGGTATATGGCCTAACTATTTTGAAGGTGTACAATTTGCACGCGATACAAATACATTGAATCAGTATTTCCGTTCGATGGTACCTAATATCGGACCAATCGATATTAATGTCAATGCTGAAGCAGCATCAGCATTGTTTAATAAAATTGGCCCCGCAATTCTTGTTACGCATTCACACTCCGGTGGAATGGGATGGTTGACGGTTACTAAAAATCAAAATGTAAAAGGGGTTGTTTCTTATGAACCTGGCAGCGGTTTTCTTTTTCCCGAAGGAGAAGTACCGGCGCCCATTGAAAGTTCTGGTGGCACGCTGGCTGCAGTACCAGTTCCCATGTCGGATTTTATGAAACTCACAAAAATTCCGATCATTATTTACTACGGAGATAATATTCCTGATAAGCCTTCTCCGAATGGTGGTGCAGATGGATGGCGCGCAAGACTGGCGATGGCAAGGCTTTGGCGTGATGCAGTAAACAAACACGGTGGTGATGTAACTGTTGTTCATCTCCCGGAAATAGGAATCAAAGGCAATACGCATTTTCCATTTTCTGACCTGAACAATATTCAGATTGCAGACTTGATGTCTGCATTTCTTAAGGAAAAGAAGTTGGATTAATTTATCAGCTGCTATTCCAACATTATAATAATTACAAACAGAAAACATGCAACCAACAAGGATCGGGTTTACCAAATTAACTTTCATGTTTGCCTTGATTGGAATGATGGCTTGTAAATCAAATGAAAGTGAACGATCATGGAGTGTATACAAAGGAGATGAAAGAAGCAGCAGTTATTCATCACTTAACCAAATCAACGCTGCCAACGTAAGCCAGCTTAAACAGGTATGGACGTTTGAGATGAATGACCTTCCTGCATCTGCACAGGCTGCCAACAATCAATGCAATCCGATTATCGTTGATGGCATCATGTATGCCATTTCACCCAAACGTTCAGTATTTGCAATTGAAGCAGCTACGGGAAAACAGATCTGGGCGTATGACTTTTTTAACGGAGGTGGCGGTGGTGGTGTAAACCGTGGAGTGACCTATTGGGACAAAAGAATAATTTATGCAGCAGGGAGTTTCCTCGTTGCACTGGACGCAACAAATGGTAAACCGATAACAAGCTTTGGTGATAGTGGTAAGGTTAATCTCAATGAAGGTGTGCGTGATGATCCGGAAAAAATTGCAGTAACCTTAACTACTCCAGGAATCATCTTCAATGATCTGATCATTATTGGTTCAAGACTTCCCGATCTGTATGGAACACCACCCGGTTATGTTCGCGCATATAATTGCAAAACGGGTGCATTGGTATGGACATTTCATACGATTCCATTACCTGGTGAAGCCGGGTATGACACCTGGCCGAAGGATGCATATAAGTATGCAGGCGGTGTAAACAACTGGTCCGGGATGGCGGTAGATACAAAACGCGGAATGGTATTCATGTCACTCGGTTCGCCAACCTATGACTTCTACGGCGCAGACAGGATCGGACAAAATCTTTACGGGAATTGTGTACTCGCATTGGACGCTGCAACAGGTACACATAAATGGCATTATCAAACAGTTCATCATGATATATGGGACTATGATTTGCCTTCACCTCCCAACCTTGTACAATTGGAAAAAGATGGGAAGACAATTGATGCAGTTGCCCAGGTAAGTAAGCAAGGGTTCATTTACATTTTAGATCGTGAAACCGGTCAGCCGGTGTTTCCGATTGAAGAACGTGCTGTACCCGCATCAAATCTGCCTGGAGAACAGGCGTGGCCCACACAACCATTTCCAACCAAACCCGCACCATTTGCACGACAGCTGATTTCGGAAAACGATCTGTCTCATTTTTCAGATTCCGGTCATGAGGCGGTTTTGAAAAAGTTCAGGTCAATGCGATATGAAGGGATCTATACACCACCGGATTTAAAAGGTACATTGATGTTTCCGGGAACGAGAGGTGGCGCAAATTGGGGCGGTGCTGCCTTTGATGAAACAACAAACACATTGTATGTAAGGTCAAGTGAAGCACCGGATATACAAACGATTATTGAAGTGGATCCAAACGCTGTGGCTGATATGCCGATCATTGATCAGGGTCGTAGAATGTATGCCGTGTATTGCGCTTCCTGCCATGGTGCAAATAAAGTAAGTAACACTCCAACATATCCATCCCTAACTGACTTGAATAAACGAATGAGTCGTGAAGCTGCTCTTGATAAAATTCAGAAGGGTGGGGGTTTAATGCCGCCATTTGCAGGAGTATTAAAAGAAGATGAGCAGCAGGCGATACTTGCATTTGTTCATAGTGCAGGAAAAACTCAGGATACTGCTGCGAAAGCTAAAGCTGATACAACAGAGAAAAAAAAGCTATACCTCAATACAACAGGGTATGCTACCTGGAAAGATCCTTCAGGTAATCCTGCGATAAAAGCTCCCTGGGGAAGATTGCATTCACTGAATCTTTCAACAGGCGAGTACAACTGGCAAATTCCGCTAGGTAATGATGATAAACGACAGGCAGCAGGAGAGCCTGAAACTGGTCAGGAGGGAAAGGCTGGACCTATTGTGACTGCCGGGGGATTAATTTTTATTGGTGGTGGTGATGATAAAAAATTCAGAGCCCTGGATAAGGAAACGGGGATAGTTGTTTGGGAAACGGTATTGCCTGGAATCACTAACGCGACCGCCTGTACGTTTTCAGTGAAAGGAAAGCAATACGTTTCAGTTTGCGTAAGTGGCACGAAAGAAAAGCCTTCGGGTTCTATTGTTACTTTTTCAATAAATTGATTAAAATATTTCTACCTCGTCATTACTGATATAGATTTAGCCGGATCTCAGCTGGCTTGCAATTACAAATTTTTATTATGCCCTCGTCAGTCGATTAACAAGTCAGAAATCGATAATGACGGAAGCGTTGTATATTCGCTTACACAACGTATGTAGTGTATGCGGACAGGGTTTATGTTTTGGGTTTCCCATTTAATCTTAAAATATTAATGGCTGCGAGAACATCAACTTATCCTGTTTGTTTTTATCAATGGTAGAGGAGATAAATTAATGAGGCCTGCATTTCCAGCTATGGTTATAAAAATATCTTTATGGATATTATTGGTATTCTGTTTTCCATCGATGACGTTCAGCGCTCATTCCCAGGAGAAGCCGGGCATAAAAGACAGTGTTGTTGAATTATCGCAAATTGTCGTTTCTGCATCCAGGAGTGGCGAGAAACTTTTGCAGGCACCAGTAAGTATTGAAAAACTCAGTCCGCGCGATATTCGTCAGACAGCTCAACCTTCATTCTTTGACGCCATTGAAAATCTGAAAGGGATTCACATGATCACTCCGAGCCTGGGCTTTAAAGTGATCAATGCGCGTGGCTTCAGCAACACCACAAATGTTCGTTTTGTACAGATGGTTGACGGAATGGATATCCAGGCACCACATATCGGCGCACCAATGGCAAATTCGCTGGGTCCTAGTGATCTGGATATTCAATCGGTAGAGGTATTGCCCGGTGCTGCTTCTGCATTGTATGGCATGAATGCGATCAACGGAACAGCCAACTTTCTTCTCAATGATCCATTCAATACAGAAGGTTTGAGCATTTACCAGAAAACAGGAGTCAATCACATCAATAGCAGCGAACATAGTGCTGCATTGAATAGTGAAACATCTTTGCGATGGGCAAAGGTTCTTGGAAGTAATTGGGCTTTCAAAATAAATACTAGTTACACAGCCGGAGTAGACTGGTATGCGGACAACCGGATGGACCTGGCTCCGAATCTCAATGCGTCTACAGGTTTAACCGGTGAACTCAATCCTGGAAAAGACCTTGTAAATATATATGGTGATGAGGCTTCAAATCGAAGAACGCTGACTCTCGGAGGAAAACAATACATCGTAAGCCGGTCGGGGTATGCAGAAAAAGATATGGCCAGTTATGACCTGGGGAACTTTAAAGGCGATGTTTCTCTTGCATTCCGACCGTCAGAGAAGATGTACATCAACTATACATTTCGCTTTGCACATACCAATACGATTTACCAGCGTACCAATCGTTTCCGGCTGGATAGATATGCCACCGGGCAACATAGTATTTCTTTGAAGACAGGTAGTATACAATTCAGAGCTTATGTAAATACCGAGAATACGGGCGATTCATACAATATCCGCTCGATGGCTGAAAATGTTGACCGCGGATTTAAATCGGACAATAACTGGTTTTCTGATTTTACCAATAGTTACAATAATGCAATTTCTCAAGGCTCTGATGTAAGTGATGCAATGAATATAGCAAGATCATATGCAGATAATGACCGGCCCGCTCCGCACACACCTGAAATGGATTCTCTTATCGATAAATTGCGCGATATCAATAACTGGGACCAGGGAGCAGCGCTGCGTGTAAAAGCACAGATGTATCATGCAGAAATTCAGCATACGATTACCAATGATATTTTTAAAAAATTACAATCGGTGCACAAATTGTCCATCATGTACGGGCTCGATTATCGCGAATATGCAGTAGTACCGGATGGAAACTATTTTATCAATCCTTCCAAACCCGGAAGCAACCTTCACTACAGGAAAGCTGGTGGATTTATCCAGGCTACGCAACAGCTGTTCAAGCAAAAATTAAAACTGAATGCTGTGCTTAGAATTGATAAAAACCAGTACTACGAGGCGAAACTAAACCCACGATTTGCTGTTGTCTATTCTCCCTCTCAGCAACACAATTTCCGAATTGCGTTTCAGCAGGGAGATCGTTTCCCGAGCCTGTTCGAAGCTTTTTCAAATATCAACAGTGGAGGAGTGAAGCGTGTGGGCGGACTACCGGTCATGTCTAATGGTATTTTCGAGAACAGTTATTTGCGTTCATCCATTGATGCATTCCAGGCTGCAAATACAAAAGATATTAATTCAGGTGGGTTGACGTTGGATGAGGCTGTACAGAAAAACCAGGGATTGCTGAAAAAGAATGAGTATACTTACCTGGAACCAGAAAAAATACAGAGTATCGAATTCGGATATCGGGGAGTGGTTTTTGATAATAAAATAGTTATTGATCTCGATCTTTATTACAACGTTTACAAAAATCTGATGGCCCAGGTCGAAGCAAATATCCCTAATTCGACAGCGCCTGATAGTTTACTCTATATTCTGAACAACAGGCAAAGGCAGGCCAGGTATCGTTTATGGACGAATTCCAAAACAGTAAGCTACAACTATGGGAGCACGTTAGGATTGACCTGGAATTTCTTTAAGAATTATACGCTTGCGGGAAATGTGACACTGGCAAAACTCGACAGGAAGACCAATAACGATGGATTGGAGGATGCTTTTAACACGCCCATGTGGATCTATAATGTTGCGGTCGGCAATCCGGATCTGTGGTCGGGGGTTGGGTTTCAGATTAATTTCCGCTGGCAAAGCGAATGTCTCTGGCAGTCGTCACTTGCGACAGGAGAGGTGAAAGCGTACTCCTCTATGGATGGGCAGGTTCAGTATCATCCAAAGAAAGATAACTGGAGTGTAAAGATCGGAGGTGTTAATCTTTTAAACCGGTACTACTACAGTTATATTGGAGGACCATCGCTGGGAGGAATATATTACTGTACGTTTGTGTGCAAGGTGATTTGATCATCGAGGTTATTGATAAGGTAGAGTCCATGAGAAGTAATCTCTTCATTTTAGCGGCAATAATTGTAACAGTTTATTTTCTGCAGATGTAAAAATTAAATGACAGAAAACGGTCACAATAGAAACTAAAATTATGATATAGTCCGGATTGTAATTTTTAAATGGGATACTTCAAATACTATGCTCCCTGATAATTCTACAGCAATTAGTCTGACCCGAAATGAATTAAAGATTTTAGAAAATCTACTCTAAAATGCTGTTGATGGCTTTGACGCGATCCCCGCCTGACCGACTCACAGAATATATTTAGAGAATGTTTCGGGACAGTCGCACAGGGAACCGCCGACCCTCTGCTTGCAAAAAATAAATCTTAACTGAAATAAAAAAGGGCCTCAAATGAGACCCTCTGTGGGAGTTGACGGGATCGAACCGCCGACCCTCTGCTTGTAAGGCGGTCAATTTATATTTACCGATATTTTTCTTTGTCTATTTTAATATTGATTATCAATTAGATAAACGTTTTCATTTTCCCGATAATTATCGATGATTACCCATTTTTATTAGATTTGTTTAAACCATGTTTAAACCAGGTTTAAATGAATACATCGGTCAAGGCTATACTTTTCACTTCAAAAATGTTCAAAAATGGTGAACATCCGGTAATGCTTCGCATCATTAAAAACCGGAAACCCAAATACCTGTCAGTTGGATTTTCTTGTACAAAGGATATGTGGAATGAGGTCGAAGGATTACCAATAAAAAAACATCCATTGTACAAAGAAGCAAAGATCTTGATCGGCAGGAAAAAGCTTGAAGCGGATAAACTGATCCTGGATCTCGAAAATGAAAATCAGCACCTATCAGCCTATGAAATCAAAAAGCAGCTGAAAAGAGCCAAAGTGAATAATCCCATTGTCGGTTCATATTTTGACCAGGTGATTGAAAGATTCAAGAATAGTGGTCAGCTAAAAAATGGCGACATCTACAAGGATTGTAAACGGAATCTGGGGCACTTCTGTAAGATTGATGAAATACATTTCTCTGATGTTGATGTAGCCTTTTTAAACAAGTTTGTTGAATTCCTACGCAATCGAGGGAAAGGAGACAATACTATTTATTTGTACCTGCGGACTTTTCGGGCATTGTTGAATAAAGCTATTAAGGAAGATGTTTGCAGTGAAAAATACTATCCTTTCAAACAATTCAGTTTGGCGAAGTATGCCAAGATCAAGACTGAGAAGAGAGCGATTTCTAAGGAGGATATTTTAAAAGTTGCAAAAGTCAATCTCAAAAAAAGTCCGCATTTAATTGATGCCAGAAATATTTTCATGTTCAGCTACTATTGCCGTGGAATGAATTTCATAGATATTTCCTTCTTGAAGTGGAAAAATATAAAAGCTGATAGGTTGAATTATACCCGTAAAAAAACGAAGGAATTGTTTAATATTTTGATTCTTGATCCTGCGTTAGAGATATTGCAGTTCTATCGAAAACATTCTTCTGGTTTACCGGACGAATATGTCTTCCCAATTTTTGACGAATCCCACAGTACCCCACAGAAATTGCACAACAGACAAATAAAAATGTTGAGGCAGGTTAATAAAGACTTGAAAGAAATAGGAGCATTGGCTAAACTGGACACTGAACTTACGACCTATGTTGCTAGACATAGTTATGCGACCATTTTAAAAAAGAGCGGAATTTCAACAAGTGTTATAAGCCAGGCAATGGGGCATGACAGTGAAAAGACGACTCAAATTTATCTGGAAAGTTTTGAAGATGATATCATAGATCAAGCAAGTAGATCAATTTTATAAATTAAGGACATGAATAATTTCTATTCGACTTATAAGAATACCAAAAAGGAGAAATTCAACTATTATAAGTCAGAATTTCGGGCAAGAGTAAGCGAAGCAAGAAATAGGGACAAGGTCATTGAAACTTACTTTGATACCTTTTTTAGACAGCCGTTTGGAGAGATTCAAAACAAACTAAGTTTGAATATGAATATCCCCAATAATGCAAAAAATAATTATGAACGTGACCGAAAGATATCACTGGAGGCAGCATACAATTTCGAGTTTGCACAAATCAATTCTGAAAAAATTGAAGAGGTAATCGAAAACCTTGCTGCTTGGCAAGCTATCATTGAATTTCAGGCTTTTTTGGAAACCAAAAAAATTAGTATTCAGAACAAGAAAGTCTCAAAGAAATCAAATGACCAGAGATCAAACATTATTTGGAAAGGAGAGAATGAAACAGAACTTATTCATCTCATCTACGCAATGTTTCACGGCGATTTTATTTCATGCAAGCCCAATAGAATAGATTCCGTAGTTCAAAGTATTTGCACAGCATTTAATTATGAATTAGGGAAAAATTGGAAATCCAATCACTCTAAAAGCATTCATAATAGAAAAAACGACTACCAAATTCAAATTTTTGATAAGCTAAAAAGTAGTTACATCCTATATGCCAATAGCCAGAAACAAAATAGGGCAAAAAATAAGGCTAAATAGGAAAAACTAATCCCACCTCAATCCCACTGGGATTAGCTTTCAATAAGACTTGTAGTAAAATTTATAAGTTTTGCATGATCAAACTCACGTTATGCAAAACGCATTTTTTATTCAATTAAGCGAAAAGGAATTTAAAGAACTGCTCAAGAATTCTGTGAAAGAATTGCTTGAGAGTTCTAATGAGATTAAGAAGGAAAGTCAAAAGGAAATTCTCAGTCTTAGAGAGACGGCGGACTTTTTGAATATTGCCCCACAGACTTTGTATGGATATACTTCAAATCGCTCCATACCATTTATCAAGAAGGGAAAAAAACTTTATTTCAAGCGATCTGATATTTTGAAATGGCTTAACGCGGGAAATAAAATTCAAAAATAAAAAGCGTCACTGCTATGACGCTTCATTAACTCACCTATAAATTTACTTTGATGCAAGATAACATTTCTGTGTCTTTATATAGGCATGTCTATGACAAAGACCCTCAGACAGTCTCAATTAACAATATATTCCATGCAGTTGCTTTTGATAGAAACTTGAAATTCTGTTGTGAAAGACTTCGATCCTTAAAGTATAAAGATGAAAAGCTGGAGTATAAACTTAAAAACCTACCTGCATTTACAGCCAGCGGAACTTTCCATTCCGGACATAGAAGTGGCGATATTATCTCACACAGCGGCCTAATCCAGATTGATATCGATGAAGTATCTGAAAGCTGGAGATCTAAGGATGATTTAAGGAAAAGTCTCGAAGATGATTTATTCACTTTTGCATTATTTGCTTCTCCTTCAGGAAATGGCTTCAAAATTTTGGTAAAAATTGAAAGCGAACAGCATTCAATTGCTTTTGGTAGCCTGGAACAGTATTTTCTTAAAAAATACAAAATCCAAATAGATAAGAAGTGCAAAGACGTTGGGCGCCTTTGCTTTTTAAGCCACGATCCAAAGATTTACCTCAATCCCGATGCAAAGAAATATATCGTTGAACATTTTCGATTACCTGTCGAAGTTACAAGGACTGAACAGTGTATAACGCGGAGGTTCACTGAGGAAATAGAGAAGCTTGTATTGCACCTTGAAAAATATAAAGTTGACATTACAAACGGATATAGTAACTGGCTAAAAATTGGGTTTGCGTTAGCAAGTCACTTGGGAGAAAATGGCAGGGTGTATTTTCATAGGATTTCTGCATTGAGCCCACAATATGATGCAAGTCGGACTAATCGACAATACTCAGCATGTGTAAAAAATATCAAGCCTGCTACAACTATTAAATCATTGTTCTACATGGCAGCACTGTATGGAGTAAAAATTAATAACTCTTTATGATCACACAGGAAATTCAGAATTTAGAGACGCTTAGTTCTAGTGTTGTACAGGAATATAGAGGTATTATTTTTTTTGAGCGACTAGTTGATAGGAACGGAAATGTTAAAGATGTAAAAGTCATTTATACAAAGCTATATGAGTTCCTGATGTCATTGGGCTTTTTCCGTTTTGATATTGGCCGTGAATTTATAATGGTGAAGAGAAACAATAATATCATAGAGCCAGTCAGTATTCATGAGATTCAAGATGTATTCTTTGATCATATCAAAGAGTTTCCGGATGAGTTACCAGGGGGATTAAGTAAGGAGATGTTGATAGAAAAGTTCAACAAAAGCCCAGATACATATTTCTCAACCAAGAGGTTTTCATTACTACGATCTGACACGCAGTTTGAATTTTTAGAAGACAGCATGACGTCAGCGTACTTCTTTTACCGGAACGGTTACGTTGAATGCACGCCTTCTGGATGGTACCTAAAGTCATATGATCAGTTAGAGAAAGTTATTTGGAAAAGCCAGATTCTGGACAGAATATTCCTACATCAACAGATAGAGGAAATTCCAAAGTTTAAGAATTTGGGAATCTTCGCTCAATTTATTTACAATGTCTGCGCAGGTAAGGATAAACGCATCGCTAGCCTATGCACAGCGATGGGTTACATGTTACACAGCTATATGAATATGAAACTCAAAGCTATAATATTAACAGACGGAAAAATATCAGAATCTCCGGATGGAAGAACTGGGAAATCGCTAGTCCTTCAAGCATTATCGCAAATGAAAAAGACCACGATATTAAAGGGTAAAGAATTTGATGACAGAGACAAATTTAAATATGATGAGTTAGATATTGATACCAAATTACTTGCTCTCGATGATGTAAAGCCAAGATTTAATATAGAAACAATGTTTAATGTTATAACAGAAGGGGTTCGTGTAAACAAGAAAAACAAACAACCGCTTTCTGTTCGGCCTAAAATTGCAATTACTACAAATCGGACGATATCTATTGAAGGTGCGAGTGCCAAAGATAGAGCCTTCGAATTTGAATTTGCTGATCACTACAGCGATAAATTCAGTCCTTATGATGAATTCGGAAAGTGGTTTTTTAAAGACGATTTTACCGACCAGGATTGGTGCCAATTTGACAATTTTATGTTATACTGTGTTTCAGTATATCTTGAAAAGGGCTTGATAGCAGCGGAGTCAATTTCCCTTGATCGGAGAAAATTGATAGAGGCTACAAGCTCGGATTTTATAGAGTTCATGGAAGGGTTATTTGAGTCTGGTAATCTAAAAACTGGTGAAAAATGCCTTAAGAAAGACCTTCATATACTCTTTTTAAGGGATTATCCAGAATACACCGGCAAATCTCACCTAGGTCAAATGGCTGGGTTTACGAAGGCACTGAAATTATTCGCCAGATATACCCCAGGTTTTGCTGAAGTAACTAAAGACGACGAGATAAAAAGCGGGGCGAACAGATACATTATTTTCCGTGCTAAAATTTAGGGTACCCCATAATTATTTTTTTCGTGCCCTCCCGTCCAAATAATTCATTTTACCTGGAGTAGTTGCCTTTTTATTCATTTCCTTGAGTGCCCAATTAACAAAAATTAAGATCCAAAAGCACAGAATAACAACAGCGCCTAAAAAAAATGGACTTGTGGATACTGTGTAGCAGATGTTAGCGCCCCTGTCTGTTTAAAATGCAAACAAAAGTGGGTAAATGGATGGGTATTCAACTGGATATTGCATAATTTCCATTCTATACAGAGTTGAAATCTGTAAGAAAATGAATAACGAAAGCGTAACAATCCATCCTATAAAGAACACTCATTGTATTATCTGTAATAAAATGTTTTCCAACTGTCGTGCATCAAAACTCTATTGCTCGTCCAAATGCCGCCAATTCGGCTATTACCACAGGGCTGAACTCAAAGTGATTAGACAAAGTCAAGAAACCAATAAAACTAAAGCCGTAATTGATTTTTCATTGGCGGATTATAGAGACTATATCAAAATCCAGGAAAAAGTAAAAAGTTATCAAAAATTAGAAAGCCATTTTAAACCTGCTACTCCTGGTACAGATAGGTGGCAATTATATTACGACAATCCAGCATGTGCATTAACTTTTGAACGGAGAGGAATACCAAGTCGACTATTCAATTTGAAAATCCCACACCTGTCAATTGAACAATGGTCTTTTATTAAATTTTTATATGGTGAATTGAACAAAATTGAATTTATTGAACTAGCAAGCTCCCTGAGCAGTGCATTCCTGAGACATTTAGAAATTCCCGAAATTTTAAAAGGCAGTCAGAAAATTGACCCTGTTACAGTAAATTATTTAAGGCATCTAGAAAAAATTGTTTGTGGCAATCTTAGATTTATTTGAAATAAATCAGTGTTTAAGACACCCAAATACCCAATCAAATAATTTGAGATTAAATGTTAAAAAAAGTGAGTCGACAAAAATTAACGATTGATATCATTAAGAAAATCGTACTAGCACAAAACATATGTCAATACACCTGCAGTATTTTAGGTGTTGTAATCATGCTAATGTTCTCGTCTACGGATGAGTTTGCAGCAATATGGTGTGGACTATTAATTGGTGGGGTTATGGGTTTGATTTTATCAGAGCTGATAACAAAAGTAGTACTTTGGTATAACAACTATGATAGGGCCTTTTATGAAACCCTGCTAAAGGAATATAAAAGTGAGAAAAAAAGGAAAGGCAACGAAGGTAATCCCAAAGAGCAAATTAATTTTTCGCAACCAGGGACTGAAATAAATCAGGAAAAACATAATTCGAATTATGGATTCATTGAAGGAGAAACAGAACTGATTCAAAGTGAAAGTTCGTTTTCAGAGAGATCTAAAAAATCGGGGGAACGTAATGCAAAAGAATCCGATAACTTCCTTAAAAAAGAAGAAATCTATGTGTCGCCAGATGGTAAATCAGTTTCTCAAAATGATTTGTACAGGATAAAAGAAGAAGTAGAAGAAGAAGAAGAAAGTGAAAAGCAAGCCGCCACGAAAGCTTCAAATGAAGACAAAAACACAAGCAAAAAAGGTAGATTCGGAATTGGCCGGAAAATTGATTTTCTGGAACTAAATAGAATTAAACAGGACATAGGGATTTTAGGAGAGTTGATTGCTCTCAATTATGAGAAAACACAACTTTACGAACAAGGGATTTCAGATAAGATTATAAGCTTGGAGCATGTGTCGTTATTAGATGATTCACTAGGTTATGATATTTTATCCTTTACACAAAAAGGAGAAAAAAAGTTAATTGAAGTAAAATCAACAAACCTAGAATGCACCCGACCTTTTTTTATAAGCGATATCGAATACACATTGATGAAGAATGAAAAGAACTACTTTATTTACAGGGTGTTTAATATAAATATGGAAGATGAAACAGGAGAGATTCAAATAATCGAATGTGCCAAAATGTTTGAAAGCACATACGATATCGAGCCGATTGTTTTCAAGGTGTCTGTGAAATAATAAAAGTTCATTTAATTAACGTTTCACTAAGTTGCTGTTGAATTACTCCAATATTTTTGATTAAAAGTAGATTTTACTCTAATTGAAATACGCTTCATTTTACTTCTTCAAATACGTCAAGATATCTTCGCCACTCATCCGGGAGGAATTCATTTTTGTAATAAATGTGAGCGAGGAGTCTAAGATGAAATAATCCTAGTCGATCAGTCACATAATTTCTTTTTGGGGCAAGCGTGCTTTTCAGTTGAGCTTTAAATTCGGAAAACAAGGGTGGTAATATTATTCCGGTTTCAACATATAAGTCTTCTTGCAAATTTTTGCTGAATAATAAAATTTCCAACTCCATATCATCATGTTCAGACAATGCAATTTGCAAGTCAATATTTTCTCTGAACGCAGGACTATAATAGTCATAAATACTCTTATTGTGTAAGATTGCGGATAATTCAAAAAGGATTGTTATTAGCAAAGACGATTCATCAACATAATTGTAAGGACGATTTTTTGAGGTAAGAAATTCAATCATTGCATGAACATTTCCATGCAATTCGGGGTACCTTTTATGAATCGAATGCGTTATAAGTATATTGTCAAAAATTTCGATCAAATACTCGTTTAAAAAATCGAAATCACTTTGGGATATGTTACCAGAACGAAGAAAAAATAAATAAACATTTAGAATGGCGATTATGTGATAATCGAAAATCGCTCTTTTGCAACCAATATTATTTGTGATGATTAATTTTAATATTTCTTTCTGACTCTCTTTTAACTCATTTATTGTTTTATAAATACTTTCATCTGGGCTAAACTTAGATTTTTGATATTCAAAATAATATACCAGGTAGTTGATGTACTCAAAACATCTCAAGGGAAAACCTATTGTTTCGAAAGGTCCGCCCCTTTCAGAAAAAAGACCATTTAATTTACATGTTATAGGCAAAGTTTTATTAAAATAGGCCTTCAATAGATCGAATTGAATTCCACAAAGTTTTTCGAAAGCCTTTCTAATTGAAACTCTACGAAAATAGTTGTTGCTTAAAATCCATTTCCAGAGCCTTAGAAGTAGAAATGTCAGGCATTGTTTAGCAGGTTCTAGGTTATTTTTTTCTGTACAATATCGAATAATTAGTAATGACAGAATATTCATGGAGGCAAAGAACTTCAACAATGGTCTGCCTTTTACGGTCGTTATTTTTTCCAGTTGCAATTCTACCAGCTGTATGAAATCTGAATAGTTATAATCAGGTACATCGATAAAAATCAATGTCCTTTTAAGTAATTGAACGCTTTCATGGTCAATAAAAAGGTATTCGTTGAAAAAATATTTGCTAAATAATTCAGTGAGTTTATAAATATCCCACCTTTCAAAATTGTTTTCAGGAAATTCGTCATTTATAAATCCTTCGAAAAAAGGTCTCGTATTGGATTTTAAAACTCCATTGTGAACTAATATAACTTTCAGAGGAAGCGTGTTAAACCCTGGTATGGAGCTGTCATTGAATTTTGTTAGTTTTGCTGCCCGCAATGATTCGATAATCCCGTCTTTTTTTGACATTACAGTATCGTCAATATCCTTATCAGAGTGGCCTTTCAATTCAAAATAGAATTTTTTGCGTATGCCATCTGCATCAATTTTTACTGCGATGACATCCTTTCCAAACTGAGGTTGTCCTTTAGCATCTTTTGGGGTGACAACTATGTTATACCCCATCAGTCTTAGCAAAATTGGAAAGAGATGGTCTAATTCGCCATCTTCTTTTAAACTTGCTAGGTAGTCGCTTACAATTAAGTTTGGGGATTCCATTCGGGAAAAAAATTACTCCAATTTTCCGTTCGTTCGATAAGTTTTTCCCACTCATAATTATCTGGGGAAATAAAATAGCTAATAGGCAGTGTCATTTTCGTAGAAAAAGTTGAGAGTTTAGTAATTTCACCACTTCCTGGATTTTTCCATCCACCGCTTTTCGCTACCACAACTTTTTTCGCAAACCTTAAAAATTGGCTTTTTTGGTCTACGTTCTCTGAAACTCCTTGTTGTAAATTTTTGGTATATACTTTTAGATATTCATTTAGAAAACGTTGTTGAGTATAGTAAGGATCAATCTCTTTAATACTATTTTTTTCGTCAATTATTTTTGAATGGTTTACTAAGTAGTCATGAATTCTTGAAATGACTGACTCTTGGAATGTTGTTTTTTCAGGCCATTGATGATTTAGAATATCAGTTATTAAACTTCCATAATCTTCGGTTAAAAGCTCCAGTTTACATAATAAGGACTCTACAACTAAATCATCCTTCGATTCGAGCAATGGCAATAAAATTGGAATCGCCATTTCTGGGTCGTGTAAATATGAAAGGATTGAAACAAAAAATTTAAATTGTTCTTTTGCAGGAAGGTGTAATAAAGCTTTAGACAACTCAAAACCATTTTGATGTGCCGAAACAGTTTTTACTAGAATGCGTCCCAGCCACCTTATTTCACCATCATTATGTATCACAAGATGCACCAAATCTTTATCAAATACTTCAGGAGAAATATTTCTTATCCAAGGTATATTGTGTTCAAAAACATCTTCATTTATTCTGAATTTAAATGTATATGCATATGTGATTAAAAAATCAAAATAGAATTTACTGTCTTTGAAAGAGTAGAGTACCCATGCAATATGAGGAATAAGCTTTTCTGTAGAATGGTTAAGAGTTAATACTTTTTCCAGCAACTTTACTTTCTTGCTATCATAATTATCTATGTGTCTGACAGAATTTAATACAGATATCTGTACTTCAAATTCTTTGATATTTAGCAAATCGAATAATATATCAAAACAGGTATTAATATTTTCTTCGGTAATCTCACTTGTACGGTTAACCAATGCATTAATCAGCCTGGGGATTTGAACTAAAGCTTTTTGTTCAAATGGTTGATGTGTTTTTAGAAGGCCGAGAATTGTTGCAGTTTCCTTTTCGTTAAAAGTTAATTTTGCAGATAATGCATTTATTATTGAGGGCTGTGAATATTTGTTTGAGAATAAAATTACCAGGTTCTCTAGATAATTGTCTATTGAGTTAATAAAACCAATAAAAAGTGAATTGTTTATTATATCATCTATAGGGTCGTGATTCGATTTTATTTTTTCAAGAAGCGCAAGGGAATTGCCTTCTTGCAGAATTGAATAAGCAGTTAAACTTTTAGCTATTTCATTTAATGTTATATTAAAGACTTCTTTTTCTTCGTATTTGTAAAGGGTAAATACCCTATGCAACAAGAAAAGAAAATCATCTAACTGGTACCTATGAAAAGGGAGGAATTTTATTAATGCAGTTGTAAATATTTCTAGTTGTCGATTAGGAAGTCCTTCCCATTTTTTTGAAATTTCAATAATGTCTGTCTGGAAATTAAGATGTTGATGATAAATTGCAATCGAAAATACTCCTGACAAAAATCGTGTTATTCCAAATTTTTGGGTAATTCCATCAAACTCAGTTTCAAACAAATCAAGGAAAGCAAATAAATCTTCGACACTATTATTAACAACAAAAGATTTAGTTTTTGTGTATTCCCGATATACGGCATAATAAAACAGATTATTATGAGCTACTTGATACTTTTCACCGTTTTTTTCAATTATGCCATATTCGAGTAAAATTGGGAGTAATTCTGAAACTCCATCAAGTTCAAATACAAATTTCTTGTTTGTAAATATTCTTTCTAGCAACAACGAAATGTTGTCAACTAAAGAAGGTTCATCCTTTAATTTTTGTTCTGCTATTTGAAAATTGAACATGTATTAAAAGATACAGATTTGAAGGGAATGCTAATTATAGGAGAGGAATTATTTGCGATTTGTTTAAACCATGTTTAAACCAGGGCAAAAGAAAAGGGTTCCAGAATCCTCTGAAACCCTTGTCTGTATTGAGTGGGAGTTGACGGGATCGAACCGCCGACCCTCTGCTTGTAAGGCAGATGCTCTGAACCAGCTGAGCTAAACTCCCTTTCCTGTTTTGGGAGTGCAAAGATAAACTGCGCAGCGTTTCCACCAAATTTTTTTTCATGATTGATTTGAGATGTTTGCTGTTGAAAATCAACGCATTATACGGTAGTGGTAAATTTCGGTAAAACGGTCATTAGTGCCAGTTCCTTTCGATGTCGGTAAAAATAAATCGCAAAAAACACCGTCACCAACGGCAATACCGCCCCAAACTCATCAACATAATATTTTGTGTTACCCGTGTCAGCAGTGATCGGTGTAAAAAATGCCTGCACAAAAAGATTATGACTGGCATGAAGAAGCATGGCCGTCCAGAGGCTTCCGGATTTTATCCTGAACCAGGTAAACACGAAACTGATGCTGATCACCATCACGGTAAAACAACTGAGCGCATACCAGGTCGGGGTGCCGCTGTTGTAATCTGCAAAAATCAGGATAGGGTAGTGCCAGACCGACCAGACAATGCCAGTGAAAAAGGAGGCCTTTTTGTAACCGAAACGTTTGTACAATTCGGGCGTTAGGAACCCGCGCCATCCGATCTCATTTCCAAAGCTGTGGCGCAGGATACCGGTAAGGCAAACAAACCAATCAGTATAAAACATACAAGTACAGAAAGCAGATCAGGCAGTTTCCTAAAACCAAAAATGGATTCAAGATTTTCGACGAATTCAGTATTATAAAATTTTCCAAATCCCGTAAACCAGATGATGATGTAAGCAATAAGAGAATACATGAGCGGTACCAAATAGCTCAAAAGCTGGAACCTGGTTCTTCCCCATTGCCATCCCAGCAAGCTCAGCTTACGATTAAGAATAAGCGAAGTAAGTATTGCCGACATTCCCGGGCACCACATCAGTCCGGTAACGAAAGTTCCGCGTCCGCCGCTGAGTGAACCTTTTGATATAATGAGGAAGTAAAATACAGAACTCAGTGCCAGTGTGATCAACAAATAAATCCCCACCGGTCGCAGCGAACTTAAAGATTCGTTTTTCATACCCGTTACTTAAACAGACAGGATGGAAGTTGGTATGAATATATTACAAATCCGCGAGCGCATTGAAGGTGGAATAAAACATTGTCTGCCGGGAAAATTCTGTCAACTTCCGTGAAAAAACACTTGTTTTTTAGCCTTCCCTTTTCCGAAATTTGAAAATCTGCCAGGTATCCGATCCCCACAAGACAGCGGGGATCGGATACCTGGGAACTTTCGCCGAAACACGAGTCGTGCAAACAAAAGGTACGCCGTAGAATACCTTTCTTCCCAGTCAATCTATCCTCCTATGCGGCAAATGCCAGTGAGTCTGCTTCTTTTGCCTGTCTGTCTACAAATACCCAGGATACCACCAACACTGCGAACATGATGATCGGGCTCATCGATCCAGCAACATCCCCCTTAGCAATATGCGCCACTGCGGCAGAGATCAGATTGAAGGTAAAGCCGGCATATGCCCATTCTTTAATCCTGCGTGGAATTGCTGGAACGAGCAAAGCCAGGGCGCCCACAAGTTTAGCAATGCCCAGTTCTATCCTGAAATAATCAGGGAACCCAAGAAACTGAAATCCTTCAGCCACTTTGGGGTTGGCGAAATAGCTGAATCCGCTGAAGAGCATCATAGCCCCAATCAGCCCTGTGGCTATCCAGTAAATAATTTTGTTTTTTTTCATGACTTTGGTTTTTTGAAGTCACAAACTTATGTACATTTGCTTTCCAAAGGATAGTACTATACAACCGTATAGCACTATCCAATGAGAAAGTAAATTCAAAAAATATGTGTCCTGCCGATAAAAAAATCCATAATTCACAGGAATGTTCGCGTAACATTATGCCTGTAAGAGATGCGCTCGAGGTATTAAATGGTCGTTGGAAGCTACCGATACTGATCGCATTGTCATTTGGAAAGAAAAGATTTAAAGAGATTTCGAGAGAGATCCCCGGGATCACAGATAAGATGTTATCCAAGGAATTAAAAATGCTGGAGGCGAATGAGCTGATCAGCAGAACAGTTTATGATGATTTTCCACCGGTGGTAGAATATGACATTACTAAACACGGAGAGACACTCTGGAAAGTAATTGAAGAATTAAGAAACTGGGGCATTTCTCATCGGAAGAAGATTATGGGGAAGAAGGTTGAAATGGTATAACGTAAATTGAATAACGTTGACCGTTATACGCAGAACTCTTCGAATTCAGGTTTGATTAATTTTCGCGCTTGCATTTTTACTCTTAACATTAATGTGTCGGAACTCGGTAGTGCATATCCTACACAAAATGTCGATATGCAATTACCCGCGAAAACGATCGGTGCCCGATGCCCTCTGCCAAAAAATCAGGATCGCCTATTAGCCTTTCCGAGTCAGTATTGTACCGTCAACACTCTACGTGTTACGTTCAACGTTCCGCGTTTAACCTCATAACATACTAACGTTTCCCCTCAGATCAAGAATGAACTTATGAATATGTAATTCATGATGATGTACTGACCTGATATGTTTTTTCAGATCATCGGCAAACTTCCTGTGCAGATCAATTTCTTTTTCGCGGTTTTTTGGATTGCCGTCGGCAAGAAAATTTTTATAGGCGCCGCAGTCTTCATGTTCCACAATATAAATGTCGCTGACCTTGTGCAGCACTTTTGCCACTTTCACATGGTCCTCAATCATTTTTTCCCATTGGGGTATGCTTGGAAATGATTTGATAGCATCGGGATTGAATTTTGATTTATTCTTTTCATAAGTGCCGCACAACGATGCTCCCGCGAGCGCAAGATGATCATAACGATTGATCAGGTTATCAAAGTGCAGAAAGTCAAGCAGGTTGTCTGTCAACCGGAGATCAATGCAACTTATTACCAGGACATTTCCTTTAGGTTGTAGGTAATCGTCATAATCGGGATAAGTTTTTGTGTCTTTCATTCTATGTTTTTGAAAAATAAAAGTAAAGGAAGAAGTTGAGTATGCGGTGTTCGTTGATCGTTTTACTGTGTTCGTTATAAATTGCTGTTCTGTAGGTGGAATGGCAGAGCATGCGAATGCTGAGAGAATTTCCCGCAGATTTCCGCGGATCTGAAGACGCACAGATGATCGCAGATCAACTCTGCGTGATCAGCGTGTATTCAATCTGCGAAAATCAGCGGGAGACCTGATCGAATTTAAAGTATCATTGCCTGGGTTGAAAATGTCAAACTGACCAGCAATAAATTAACCTGGTTTGAATTTCATAACGAAAAATGAACAACGATGAACGAACAACGCAGGATTAAAAGAACTGCTGTTACTCAGCACATTTGAATTTCAGAACTATGAGCGAACAACAATTAACTGTGAACTATTTTGTTAAATTTTCCGGATAATCGATTCAGCTATACCTACTGGAAGCCTTATCCGATAAGAGTTTCATGCCGGAGATTAAAGTATTCCGATTTAACATTTTCTAATCTTTTGAGAGTTCTGACCTATATTTGAACGACAACCATCGTTATTAAAATAAAATTAAAATACGGCGTTTAGCCCTGAACGTTATGACTGCTTCGAATAAAATTCTACTGGTTGAAGATGAAGTAAACGTTGTTTCCTTTATTAAGAAGGGTCTTTCTGAAGAAGGGTTCCTGGTAGATGTTGCAATGAATGGAGAACAGGGTCAGAAAATGGCGCTGCAATACCGGTACGACCTGATTATACTGGACATCATGCTGCCTGGTATCAATGGTCTTGATATCTGCAGGGAAATTCGTAAACAGCAGATCACAACGCCGATCCTGTTTTTAACCGCCTTAGGAACTGCTGAGAATATTGTTATTGGTCTTGATCGCGGAGCAGACGACTACCTGGTAAAACCATTCAAGTTTATCGAATTGCTTGCCCGAATCAAAGCCATCCTGAGAAGAAGAAATACCAACCTCCAGGCTCAACAGCAGCGCGAAGAAAGTAAGTACACGATCGGTGACCTGGAACTGGACGATTATACTAAGACAGTTAAACGTGGACAAGAGTTCGTCACACTTACCACTACGGAGTATAAACTTCTTTTATTATTCCTGAAAAATCAACGTCGCGTCCTTTCACGTACGGAAATACTGGAGGCCGTATGGGACGTTAATTTTAATATAGGTACTAATGTTGTTGATGTGTATGTAAACTATCTTCGCAAAAAAGTCGATAAATCGCACGACAACAAATTAATTCATACAGTAGTGGGTATGGGTTATGTATTAAAGGAAGTGTATGAAAAGTCAAGCTAAAATTGCGCTTCTCTTTTTTGGTTTCAGTATTTCTATCATCCTGCTCATCAGTGCGTTTGTTTATTATTTTTCTGCGCGACATTTCTATACTGAGTTTAATGTCAGGCTGAAGATCAGGGCCGTAGTTGCAGCAAAAGCGGTGCTGGATGTGGAAGATGAACGCACGCCCGCATATCGGGAGATACGTGAGCAACATCTCGAGCGACTTCCTGACGAAAAGGAGTTCTTTTTTCCTATTGCTTCTCCTGCTGGTTTAAAAGAAAAAGCAAAAGCTTTAAAACTTCCGGAAGTATTTTTTGATGACCTGATTCAGAAAGGCAATTCCACCTATCGCGATAACAATACTCTTTTTACAGGGTTGAAATACCAGAGTGACAAAGGTACTTATGCAGTGATCGTTTCGGCAAGTAATAAATTTTACAGGGAGCATCAATCTTATTTACAGAAAGTACTGATTGGAGCAGTAGTACTTGCAACGCTTCTCACATTCATGATCGCGGTTATTTTTTCCCGGAAGGTGTTTGATCCCGTGCGACAGATTACGCAGAAGGTGAAAGAGATCAGTTCTGAAAACATGCACCTCCGGGTAGAGAAGAAAAATTACAGTGATGAGATCAGCGATCTTGTGGTTACTTTCAATCATATGCTGGACAGGCTGGAAACAGCTTTTGCCACACAGAATAATTTCATCAGCAATGCTTCGCATGAGCTGAGTACTCCGTTAACGGCAATTATAGGAGAAGCCGAAGTAACGCTGAGTAAGGAACGTGCAGCGGCAGACTATAAAGATTCTCTTCAGGTGATCCTCAACGAAGCGGAGCGCCTAGAAAAAGTTACACGATCTTTGCTATTCCTTGCACAAACAGGATTTGACGGTAAAAAACAATCCATGGACAGGATCCGTGCAGATCAGATCATTTGGGATGTTAAGGAGACTATGGACCGCTTGGTTCCTGGCAATAAAATCATTATCGATCTCGCACTGATCCCGGATAGTCCCGAGAAATTAAAGGTTCGGGGAAATATGCAGTTGCTTCACTTAGCAATTTCTAATATCGTAAGCAATGCGATAAAGTATTCCGGTAATAAACCCGTTAAAATTTCCATCGGCACTGGAAATCAGCATGTCATTATTGTTGTGAAAGATGAAGGTATCGGTATTCCTTCTTCAGAATTAAAATACATTTACGACCCCTTTTTTCGTGCATCCAATACAAAACAGTATGAAGGTTTTGGTATCGGACTGCCTCTCTCCCGAAATATAATTCGCCTCCATGGCGGTGTGTTACAGGTTGATGCTGAGATCAATAAAGGCACAACTGTACAGATCAGTCTTCCACTCTTCAAGCCGGAAACATCAACCGTAGTGATATAGCGGTATAGTATAGGCGAAAATTAATATTTTCTTAAAATGATCTGATAATGTTCTTATAAAGGATATAATAACATTTTAATTTTTCTCACATCAGTTCTTAAAATGCGGCATATAGTATTGCATTCAAATTCCCGATATGGCGCGTACACTACTGATTCCTACAGATTTTTCAATTGAGTCATTGATGATGCTGAAATATGCTTCAACAGTTTCTGAGTTTGATAAATTGAATATTGTATTTATTCATTGTACGAGACTAACTGATTCCATAACAGACCTGATGTTTTATTCTCCTCAAAGGATACTTGAGCCGTTGATGTCGGACGATTTTCACGAAGCCTGTAACATTGTCAAAAATAAATTCCCCAAAAAATTTCTTTCTATACAGGTTAAACTTTTTCACGGTTTTACAAAGTCTGCATTTATTCAGTTCCTTGAAGCGAACAATATCGATGAAGCTATTATTCCTGCCAAGTATAAGCTGATCCTGCCTAAAAGCAGTTTCGATCCTGTGCCATTCATTCTTCGTATTGACATGCCGATCCGCCAGGTCGATTGGGATCCTCAGCGGGCACACCCGGAAAGAAACAGGATCGCGGAGTTGTTCCTCGATTAAAAGCGATAAATACCGAAAACATCATGAAGACATTACAGAAACAGACAACCGTTCTCGAACGGCTTAAATTATTCTTCACGTTTTTTGACAGCCGATGGGAAGACCTCACGCGACAGAACTGGAAGACGACAGTTTATCGGGATTTCAGTGCAGGACTTATTGTGGCGATGACAGCGATTCCAATGGCCATGGGTTTTGCTATGGCGATGGGTATGCGACCTGAGCAGGGCATCATCGCAGGCGCTCTTGCATGTATCGTCGGACGAACATTCGGGGGTTCCAAATACCAGGTATATGGACCAACAGCCGCATTTATTCCTTTGCTTGCAGCACTTTATTTAAAGTATGGAGACGCGGGGGGAGGGTCTGCGGCACAGGCGCATGGTATGCTGGTGACAGTGTCCATTGCCGCTGGAATTATTTTGATGATTCTGGGGCTGCTGGGCTTTGGGAAATATGCAAAGCTGGTGCCGAATTCAATCATTGTTGGCTTCACCGTTGGTATTGCGTTCGCCATTGCATTTACCAACCTGGAAGACATTCTTGGTATTGAAAGTTTTAAAGTTATTCTTGGCCAGGATGAAGATATCCGGGGTGGATTGATGAATCATATCTCTACCGCTTTTGGTAAT
The DNA here is from genome assembly GCA_029269725.1 of Pollutibacter soli. Taxonomy (GTDB): domain Bacteria; phylum Bacteroidota; class Bacteroidia; order Chitinophagales; family Chitinophagaceae; genus Pollutibacter; species Pollutibacter soli. Next base: position 43,346 of record JARJHS010000005.1, read on the forward strand.
CTTTATAAAATAAATATCTGGTCGGTACTGATAGGGGTGACCACATTTCTAATGGCGCGTTATCTGTTAAAAATCTCCATATTTATTCCTGCGCCATTGCTTGCAATGGCTTCCATGACGTTAGTGTCTGCAACCCTGTTTAAAGACAAAGGAATTCTCCTGGTGAAAGATATTTACGGATCCATTCCGAATAATTTCTTTGTATTCACCGGGCCATCGATGCCTGAGATTACATTCGGTGTTGCGATGGATGTGTTATACTTCGTGTTTGGGATCGTATTTGTTTCCGGGGTCGAAAGCATTTTATGTTCGTCTATGGCTGACCGTTTGGCGAACAACAAAAGAACGCCCTTCAATCCCGACAAAGAATTCTGGGGGCAGGGTCTTGTACAGATCGTAACGCCCCTGGTCAATGGTTTTCCATGTACAGGTGCGCTTGCCCGCACTGCAACCAGCATTAAGGCCGGTGCCATGACGCCGATGGCTGGTTATTTTAAAGGTGTCCTCAAACTGGTGCTTGCCTACTATGTAGCTCCGTACCTGGAGCTGATCCCGATGGCTTGTATTGGTGGTATCCTTGTTTGGGTGGCCAGCAATATGATCAAGCCTTCGGAGATCGGTGAAATCAAATCACACGGAAAGTTTGAATTTTCGATGATGGTATACACTGCAGTGATGGTGCCGCTTACCGATTTTCTTACCGGCGTTCTCTCTGCTCTCGTCATCTACTTTATAGTTCAACGATTCTTTATCCGAAAGAAAAGATCGGTGTCTGTACCACGAACCAGGAAAACAGTCCAGGAAGTTTAATGTCAGCTTTCTGGATGTTTTCGCGGTCCCGCATAGCGGGACCATTTTTTTTGAAGTATGGTCTACGTTAAACGTAAAACGTTGAACGTAGAACGTAGAACGCAGAACCTGCTGGTGCAAAGGGTTTTGATATCTGCCGCTAATGCTGATTGTATTTTGACAACAGGCCGGCATCGGAAAGCCAACGTTTAACGTTTAACGTTATACGTTCAACGTTAAAACTTTACCTGCATCACCGCCACTTCCATTTCCTTGTGTCCACGTTCGAAACCGTGATACAGGCAAGCCATAATTGTATTGTCAGATGTGTTGAAAAATGATTGCGGAATAACGGCAAACTCCTGCAGGTCTTCAGAGAATTCAATAAACTTTCCCTGCACTTCTTTTCCGGAGTCGTCGTAGGAGTTGAATCGAAATCCTTGTTTCAACTCTTTTTTCTTAAGACCGTTGTCTGCGAGTGTGCCAACAAATAGTTTGTTTTCACGGTAAAGAGCAATCGCGCCGGCAGATGTCGTTAATGCTTCCTGGTTCATGCTGCTGTTATCGATCGCTCTGCTCCAACGGACTTTTCCTTCCGTGTCGATATAACAAAATACCGTCATTCCATATTCTGTATAATAACTGTTCATTGCTCCAGTGGTTCCTCTTGATACTACTACCGTTGATACAGACTGACCTAATGCATAAATGCCGCCATCACTCCTGCGCGTGATCTTCGCTAAGGAAGCACTTCTGATACCCCGACCTTTTTTAATGTCTTTTTCACCAATTTCTTTTAACAACATTTCATTACTGAAATCCTGCTGATCCTGGACTGTAATCGCTAATGTATGTGGATCGAATTTGGCTGTGTAAATGCCGTGACCACCGGCATCTTTATTTCTGTTGTTGTCAGAATACATAGAAATGACTGTCGGCCTTTCTTTTGCATCAAGTGTAAAAGAAGGCTTCAACATGGATTTGCCTGGGGCACCGATTTCTTTCGTTTGCACTTTACCGTCGGCAGTATTGATCGCGTGCATTTCGAAATTAAAATTGTCATCCTCTTTCGCCTCTTTACGATCGGCCCTGCTTTTAGGTGTCCTCGTTAAAACATACACGATACCATTGTTTCCGAGTTCAAAATCCGAAAGAGTAGCACCTTTTTCGCGAATGGGAACAGAAGCTTTTACTTCATTCAGTTTGTTGAGGTCCTTATCAAAAAGACGAAGTATAAGATTATATCCATCTTTTTCACCATCATGCATGATCATTACCAGTTTAGACGAATCACTGCAGATCCGGAACCTGAATTCATCGCGTACAGCCAGCTTGTTACGTCCGTTAATGATTGTGCCGGATTGCCAGATTGTTCCACCTGAACTTTGGCCATGCGTAAAGTCACCGATATCAATCGCAGTTTTGCCGATTGGTTTCAGGTTGCCATCAAAGAATCGTGCGTATACCGGAAAAGATTTCTTAGTACTCTTTCCTTTGATGGTGTAAAATCCTGCAACCCGGTTTCCCCATTGAAATACATCTGTAAAAATGATTTTGTCTTCATCAAGACCGTCCGCCACGAGGGGATTCAAATAAACAGTTCCTTTATTTCCAAGATTGTTTATAGCATATTTGCGGATATTGGTGCGAATATTATTATTGAAATCTGATGCCTTCCCATAATCACTTTCAACGACCAGGTAACTGTTGTTCAACGCACCGACTGCGTTTTCAATTGCAGAAGTTCTTTTTTGAAGCATTTCCTCTGGCATTCCGAATTTTGCTGTTTGCGCAACAGCAACCGATGACACAAATCCCAGTGCAGAAATTAAAATTGATGATTTTTTCATGTAGTGATTTTTTGATTAGCGCGACGCCAGGTGTAATATTTTCTGACAGTGGCTACAAAGCCTTGTAATGATTTTTAAATAATCGTCGCAAGGTAAAATTTTATTGTATGAGAGGACTATTAAATTATTTATTGTCAATAGATTGCGGAAATATTTTTTCTGTTATTGCTGCGAATTTTGATTATCGGGTCGGTATATTCGGATATCAATTGCATTCTATATTTTAAAAGATGATTATGAATTCATTTAACAGGCGCAAATTTTTGCAACTATCAGGCCTTGCTGCCATTCCTGTAACAGTGCCTGCTCATGCTTTTGCGGACAAAACTGCCGACGAGGAAATGCAATTTGCAAATCCGCAAACGGTATCTTTTGTTTCTGAGGGCCCTCTGTATAATCCGGCGCAGTATATTGATAAATTGAAAGAGATTACTACTGGTAAGGAGGTGGCCCGTGATTTTTATGGACAGGGCGGAGTAGTGGAACAACTATGCAGGAAGATGGCTTCGATAACCGGGAAATCAGCAGCTGTATTTATCCCCACAGGTACGCTTGCCAATCAGCTTGCACTGGCCACACTCAGTGGAGAAAACAGTAAAGTGTTTGTACAGGAAACAAGTCATGTGTATCGTGATGAAGCCGATGCTGCGCAAACCTTGTTCAACAAAAGACTCATCCCGCTTGCAAAGGGCCAACCCTTTTTTACTGCTGAAGAACTGGAGGCATCAGTAAATTATCATCAACAGGAAGAAGTATTTAAAACTGGTATTGGTGCCGTTTCTATCGAAGTTCCTGTGCGTCGTAACGACAACAGAACTTTCCCGATCGATGAAATAAAAAAGATTTCAGCCTATTGCAGGAAGAACAATTTCAAGATGCATCTGGATGGTGCGCGTATTCACCTGGATGCTGCGTTTACCGGTGTGAGCGTTGGAGAATATGCTAAGTATTTCGACAGTGTCTATATGTGCACCTATAAATATCTGGGTGCAAATGGTGGTGCAGTGCTTTGTGGTGATGAATCATTAATTTCAAAAATGGATCACCTGATAAAAATTCATGGGGGTAGTATTTTCAGCAATTGGCCGAATGCAGCTATTGCATTGCATAACCTTGAAGGTATTGAACAGCGCCTTTCTTCAGTTGCCGCAAAAGCAAAGGAATGGATAAATACAATGAAACAAATTCCCGGGTTAAAATTAACTGCTCTTGATGGTGGAACGAATGTCTATTATTTAGCCTTCGCGAAAAATATGGATATAGATAAATTCAAAACTACGCTCAGGACCAAATATTCCATCTTTACGGGAGTCGCAGATAAAGAGGGAATCATCCGCATCAGGTTCAATGAAACTTTTCTCAATCAGGATAATGTGACTTTAACAAAAGCATTTGCAGAAGCAATAGCCGCAGCAAAATAGTCACTGCCCGAGTTTTTACATATAACCTAACACGTACAACTTATAACTTCCATGCATTTTGATCCGCTAACCGACTACGGACAGCACAATCTCAGAGATGCAGATCACCTCCTGAAATGGAATTTCAGTGAGCTGATAAAGACGTTGATCACTCTTGCTGCGGATCCGGAACGACAGATGGACATCATCGGTGAATCAGAAAATCCCGGTGAAGAAATGGTACTGGATTTTGAATCTTTTTATGATCTCTCAGCCAAAAAATATATCCAGGCAAAATTGATTCGTTTTGACCAGGCGGAGCAACTGGATGAATTAGGTGCAATGGTTGCGCGGTTGGATGAAGAATCATTTTCAAGTGATTCTGTCTTCGATGATGAAGTCTGGACAGAAATAAGAAATAAAAGCAACCACATTCTGCAATCGTTGGGCATGGATGATCTTGATCTCAAAATCGAGGAGTCTGAAAAAGAAGAAGAGAAACCAGGAGGAGAGAAGCGCCATGCGATTCACCGGCGAAGGGTGATTGTGAGAAAATGAAATCGATAGTAGTAATCTGCTTCCTGGCTAACCGTCTTCTTGTTAAAAACTTTTAATGCGATGAGGTTTTTTACAAGAAGGCAGGAAGGCATGAAGATCAATTTTCTTCCTGACTTACCGTCTTCTTGTTCAAAACTTTTAATGCGATGAGGTTTTTTACAAGAAGGCAGGAAGACATGAAGATCAATTTTCTTCCTGACTTACCGTCTTCTTGTTCAAAACTTTTAATGCGATGAGGTTTTTTACAAGAAGGCAGGAAGACATGAAGATCAATTTTCTTCCTTTTATTTCGTGGTTAACAAATCCGGATTTTGAAACCAGCCAAAGTCGGACTTGTCCTTCACGTAAAAAAAGTTTCCTCGGCGCCCCAAAATTTCAATAGTTGATCCGGCTGCAACGAGTTTGAGCGCTGCCGTTGTTACATCAGGACTGTGCAGAAGTCTTCCGGTCTTGCTGATGGTTTTTTTCTGCAGAGGTTTGCTGGATAATAGTTTCTCCGGGATAAATCCGTTTACACTATCGTTGACCAATACACGATACCACTCATCGGTCGCGCCGACAATCTCCATAAGATCTGAATCCTTGACCTTTGTTACTGCCCCTGACTTTATATCCGGTTGGGTAAAAACAGTTGATTCCGCATTCGCGTGCATCAATTCATTGAGATTCTTTTTATCCGAAATAACAGGCGCCGGCATTTTGCGATCGCGTTCGATAAAAGGAAATGGGTCCACTGCGCCGTTTCTCGTATATATTCCAAAATGCAAATGGGGAGGCGTCGTCTTTGCATTGCCGGTGTTCCCCATCAATCCGATAATATCTCCAGTTTTCACTTTCTGCCCCTGGGTTGCAATCTGGCTGTCCAGGTGTGCATAATACAATGAGTAAGATTTGTCGTGTGGCCTCAAAAAAATCACTTTGCCACCGAGATTATTTTCGTTTACTCTCGTAATTGTTCCGTTCGCGGCTGCCACCAGTGGCGTTCTTTTCTTAGCAAAAATATCGACACCCTCGTGCTTCCTTATTCCGCCATCACGATCTGCACCCCAGAAACTGCTGATCTTCGGATTATCGGTTATGCGTACCGGAAATGCGAGAGAAGGACCCGTGCTCACACTCACAGTGTATTCCAGGTTGACCAGCAATTCAGGTTGAATTCGTAATAGTAAAGTCAGATCCTGGTCAGATTCAAAAATAATCGCTCCGGAAGAATCGGTTTCTGCAATAAATTTTGCAGGTTGATTTGGGGTAATACGCCACAGTTCTGTAAACAACTTAGCTGAGCTGTCAGCAATTGTATGAATATGAATGGCCAGTTTTTCACCCTGGCGAATATTAAATCGTAGTCCTTCCGCACGTGGACCTGCTGCCTGGAAATACCCGGTTTCTCTATACGGCAATACTATATCCACGGGTTGAGCCAGGCTTTTTTCTGCCGAGCTGCTCCATTTTTTGCCCAGTACTGACTGTTTTAATCCGGCATTTTCCAACCGCTCAGAATATTCGCTGTGAGCGGACTTTTTTGAACTGAACAATCCACGATTCGACTTACAGGCTGCAAACAGCAGCAGGAAATACAGGAAAATAAAAAACTTATGTGACTTCATATGCATAGGAATATCAACATCAAAGATTACGCCTGTCTGAACTAATCTTCTGGCGTGCCGGAAGATTCAAAGCATCATTTTTTGCAAAATTTTTAAAGCTGATGATTTGTCTGCGAAATTTCCTTTTTAAACGAGTAAAAGTTTTTTCTTTCGGACTAGCGAAAGGCAGAAAAATATTGTGCAACTTTAGCAGACACCTGATATTCGAAAATTCCCAAACATGAGCAAATCATTCGTTTTTATTTTGATTAATTCCTTTATTACTGCAACGGCGTTTTCACAGAACACCAGGCTGCTTCGCGATCCTGATATCAGTGAGAAACAAGTCGTGTTCAGCTATGCAAATGATCTTTGGATTGCCGACAAAAATGGCGGTGAGGCCCGAAGACTTACCAGTTTCCAGGGTTCGGAATTCAATCCTCGGTTTTCTCCGGATGGATCAATGATTGCTTACAGCGGCCAATACAATGGTAACGTTGACGTATATGTCATTCCTTCGATTGGGGGAGAACCCAAACGATTGACCTGGCACCCGGGTTCGGATGTAGTGAATGGATGGACCCCTGCCGGAAAAGTATTGTTTGCTTCCATGCGGGAATCGGTGCCAGGCGGGGGGAAGATGTGGGAGATGGGCATTGGTGAGGGATTTCCGCACGCACTGAAAATCCCACGTGCATACAGGGGTGAATATTCAGAAGATGGGAAATTCTTCGCTTATGAATTGGTATCGCCATGGGATGAAGAATGGCGTAATTACCGTGGCGGTCAGAACCGTCCGATCTGGGTGCAGGATATGAGCGACAACAGCATCAAAACGTTGCCCTGGGAGAACAGTCACGATATGCAACCCGTTTGGCTGAAAGGAAAAATTTATTTTCTTTCTGATCGCGATCTTGCCATGAACCTGTACTCATTTGATCCGCAGACATCACAGGTGGAACAGTTGACAACGTTTAGTGAGTTTGATATAAAACAATTATCTGCTGGTGGAGGGAGTATTGTTTTTGAATATGGTGGTGATATATATACGTTTGATCCGTCGGTAAAAGCAAGTAAAAAATTAGCTATCCAGGTTCGCGGTGATTTTCCCTGGTTGCGTCCTCAATACAAAAACGTTTCAAATAATCTGGATAAAGCTTCGCTTTCACCAGGTGGCAAACGCGTCGTGTTCGAAGCACGCGGAGAAATCATTACAGTACCTGCGGAAAAAGGGGATGCCCGTAATATTACTAATGCCCCGGGTTCAAGAGAGCATGATCCGGTATGGTCGCCGGATGGAAAATCGATTGCATGGTTTTCTGATGCAAGTGGCGAATACAGTCTGATGATCGGATCACAATCCGGTATCGAAAAAGCAAGAGAAATAAAAATTCCTTCCCCAACATTTTATTATTCTCCTACTTGGTCGCCGGATGGAAAGTACATCGCTTTCACAGACCATATCCAACAGCTATGGATGACCGAAATTGCATCGGGCAAAACAACGCTGGTTGACAAAGACAGTTACCTCCATCCCGACAGAACAATCAATCCTGTCTGGTCGCCGGATAGTAAGTGGATCGGCTACACAAAACGCCTGCCCAGCCAGTATCATGTCATCATGGCCTATGAAATTGCAAAGTCAAAATCTTTACAATTAACAGACGGGATGTCTGATGCCATTTCACCTGCATGGGATGCAAGTGGTAAGTATCTCTATTTTCTGGCAAGTACAAATCTCGCGCTTGCATCAGGCTGGTTGGATATGAGCTCTCTTGAAAGACCGGTACGCAGATCGGTTTATTTTATGGTTCTTAAAAAAGGTGATCCTTCGCCTTTATTGCCGGAGAGCGATGAAGAAGAAAAAGACAAGGATCAAAAAACGGTTGACAGTACGGTTGTACAGGCAAAAAAATCAACAAAGAAAACAGATGAAAAAGCAAAAACTTCCGAAGAATCAAAAGCTCTGGTACAGATTGATCTTGATGGTTTAAGTCAGCGTATACTTTCAACTTCGATGACGGGAAGAGATTATACAAATCTGAAAGCGGGTGTTGCGGGTGAAATTTTTGTTTTGGAAAATGTAAAAAATCAACCTGGTCAGACTTTATATAAGTATACTCTCAAGAGCAGGAAAGAAGAAAAATATGCTGATGCGGTTAGTTACTTCACACTTTCGACCGATGGAAAGAAGATCCTTTTCCACGGTGCGCAATGGGTGCTAACGGAGTCAACTGCAGTACCGGCGCCAGGCTCAGGGACATTGAATGTTTCCGGCGTTCAGATTTATTCTGATGCGAGAAAAGAGTGGAAACAGATTTTCAGGGAGGCATGGCGATACCAGCGCGATTATCTGTATGTAAGAAATGTACATGGCAATGATTGGAATAAAATCTATGAAAAGTACAGTCCGCTGGTGGATTTTGTTGCGCATAGAAATGACCTGAATTACCTGCTGGACATATTGGGGGGCGAAGTGAGTATTGGTCACTCGTTTGTTGGTGGCGGAGATCTGCCAACGACGGGATATGTCAACAACGGACTGCTGGGGGCTGATCTCGAAACTGCGGGTGGGCGTTACCGGATAAAGAAAATTTACAATGGTGAGAACTGGAATCCGGGGTTGCGTTCGCCATTGAGTACTCCTGGTGTTGATGTAAACAATGGAGATTATATCCTTGCTGTCGATGGTATTAACCTTACGGACAGCATGAATCCTTACAGCCTTTTTGAAAACAAGGCAGACAAGCAGGTGTCCCTTCGCGTGAGTAAGACAGCCGATGGAAAGAGTCCGAGGAACGTGATCGTTGTGCCTGTTGCAAATGAGTATTCACTCAGATTATATGACTGGGTAGAAGGAAATCGTAGAAAAGTGGATTCATTGTCCGGTGGAAAGCTTGCTTATGTATGGTTACCGAATACTGCAGAAGATGGGTATGATAATTTCAATCGATATTATTTCGCGCAACAGGATAAACAGGGTGTGATACTTGATGAGAGGTATAATGGCGGAGGTTTTATTGCCGATTATTTTGTGGATATATTAAGTCGTCAGCTGAGGGGATATTTCAATAACGTCTCTGGTGAGCAGCGTCCCTGGACCGAACCGCTTACTGGCATTTTCGGTCCCAAGGTGATGATCATAAATGAAATGGCTGGTTCAGGTGGTGACATGCTTCCTTATCTTTTTAAACAGATGAAGATTGGTCCGCTGGTAGGAAAGAAAACCTGGGGTGGGCTTGTCGGTATCTGGGATACACCTGAATTAATGGATGGCGGGTACATAACGGCGCCGCGTGGTGGCTTTTTTGATCTCAACGGAAAATGGGATGTGGAAGGGGTGGGGATCACCCCGGATATCGATGTGGAAATGACGCCGAAAGAAGTACTTGCTGGTCATGATCCTCAGCTGGAGCGTGCTGTTGAAGAGGCATTGCGGTTGTTGAAAGATCATCCGGTACAATTGCAAAAAGAACCAGCGGCGCCGGTGAGGGCATTGCGGCCGAAGAAGTAGTTCGTCGTTCATCGTTCATCGTTGTTCGTTCATCTTTCTGAAATTCAGATGAGGCTGATCAATAGCAACTTTTTTTTCAGAGATCAGACGGAGCAGGGGCGACAAATTGTGAATTCAGGCGACTGAAGGAAAAAGTATCTTATTTTCTTCATACTAATTTTTAATCGCTGCTTTAATATTTTTAGTGATGAGCATCCAGCCCGCCAATGGTTGGATATGTCTTTATCTCTGGGCATTATTATCTTCTTCAGAATAAAATTTGCGTAACTAAAAAGTTACTTGTATGTTTGTGTAACGTTTAAATTACGTATTATGCCGAAGACGATTGAATTACAACAACAATACAATTACCCGCCGGAAGTCATCTGGAGCTGTCTGACTGAAGCTGATATTTTAGCCGCGTGGCTCATGGAAAATGATTTCAAACCTATTGTCGGACATCGCTTCAGATTTATAACGAAGCCAAAAGTGAAGTTTGGTTTTGATGGAATAATATATGGTGAAGTACTGGAAGTGATTCATTTCAGAAAGTTAGTATATGGGTGGAAGGGAGGACCAGGTAATGGTAAAATCAACCTGGATACTGTTATTACCTGGACGCTTGAGCCCACAGGCGGAGGCACATTGCTGACGTTGAGGCATAGTGGATTTAAAGGGCTGAAAAATTTTATACCATTTATCGTAATGGGAAAAGGCTGGCAAAAAATAATGCAGAAAAAATTAGTGAAATATTTAAACGGCGTGGAACATGCGAACATTGCAGGGTGATCCCTTCCAGGCTATTGCCGATCCTAGTCGCCGGGAGATACTGAATTTGCTATCGAAGAATAAGCAGACAATCAATGCTCTTGCGGAAAATTTCGATATGAGCAGGCCGGCTGTTTCCAAACACGTGAAGATTCTGACAAGTGCTGGCTTTATCAGCATTGATGATATCGGTAGAGAGCGATATTGTTATCTCCGTTCGGATGGTTTTAATGCCCTGCAGGAATGGATAAACTATTATCAGAAATTCTGGAATAAAAAACTGGATGCTTTGGAAAAATTTCTTGCTGATACCCATCCTCAACCAAAGACATCAAAAAAAAGTAAACGCCAATGAATTCCAAGACCCCTGAATTGATGGCGACAAGTATGGGTTCCATGTCCGCTTCGCAGGCGAACTGCCCGATCCGATAGCGATTGTATGAAGTACAATTACTGATCCGGACAGGGTCAGGATCTGGTTTCACCGATATGGAATTGGATTTGCAGGAGGGGGTAACATAAATATCTGGTTCGTATAAACAAAGGACGGAAATCAGCAGCAAAGTCCTAAAGTCCGATCCACGTTGACTTATCATTTATACTTGATGGTATGAATTGGTCAGGTGTCAATAAAAGCCGATAGGTTAAGCGGCGTGTAAACTTATGTTCACCTAAAGTGAAGTGCCTGATTCATGTGCGAAACTGTGCCGGTGGGTTGACCTATAATTCTCAATCAGCTGGAAGAGGTACCTGGAGGAAGAACCGGAATTTGTCCATTTGGCGGCGAGGATACTACCCGGAGAAAGAAATGAAAGCCGTGTATGGTAGAATCTTCAATGAAAAACAAACTCATCTAAATTTTAAAAAAATAGTTTATGCCGGTTGTAGTTGAAAAAACTTATCCCGTTTCTGCTTCCCGGTTATGGAATGCTTTAACGGTCAATGAAGAAATGAAACAATGGTATTTTGAACTTGCGGAGTTCAGACCCGAACCTGGGTTTGAATTTGAGTTCTGGGCCGGAGACGACAAAAAGAAATGGCTGCATAAATGCAGGGTAACAACAGTGATACCGCTATCAGTGATAGCATATACATGGAGATATGAAGGTTATCCCGGAAATTCAGAAGTTAAATTTGAATTACTTCCCGACGGGCAAGGACAAACGATGTTAAGGATTACACATACGGGACTTGAAACATTCCCGCAGGATGTACCGGAACTGCAGACGCATAATTTTGAGTTTGGATGGAAGCAGTTTGCGGAGCAGGAGTTGAGTGAGTATTTGGGGAAGTAGTTTGAGGAGGTGCCGGCTGATCGCGATACAAATTAATTCCAGGCCACCTCACTATTTCGGGTGGGCTTAACAGGTACAATCTTGTTTTGTAGCATTTGATGCCCTTTAATTGAAATCACACTGTGACGAAAATCAGGTTGATAATGGATAGGTTAAAGGTACTAATGAGAGCAACCATCTGTACAACGGAGAAAAAATTTATCATTATAATATTGACGATGCCACTAACAAAAGATTTACAATTCAATCATTGAAAATATTTTCTGGTTTGGAAAAAGTGAAAGAAGACCTATACTTCCGAGGAAATTGAAAAACTTAGATAATGAAAAAACCAATTGCAAAACTTCTGTTTTATCTCACTTCTTTATATGTATTATATGTAGTAATAACTGAATTGCTGTTTGAGTTAGGCTTCAAGAATTTGCCAATTATCGAAATATCCGGGAATTTTGATTTTTGGATATTATGTTTTGGTGGGTTAATAACAGGAGTAATTATTTACCGATTCGGAGGTGTTTTAAACAAAGTTTATGGTTCAGTACTGATTGCCGTAAATATTTTTATTGTCCCCTGGCTTTTTATGAGAGCGATGGTTTAAAAGTTAGAATATCGTGTATGTCAATTTTAAGACAAATCAGGAAAATCCTTCCTCTTCACAAATCTTATTACTTCAATGTGCCGTAATAAAACAGCAAAATGTTGAGAAAATTGAATTCCGTGAAGAGTTGGAGAGTATGTTATACGTGATACGTTATAATTACCAACCTCCAAGGTAATTAATTACAAAATAGGAAAAAGCTTGTAGTCGCTTAGGCTAACGTTTAACGTTCAACGATACACGTTTAACCCTTGAGAGTTACTTTCTTCCCCGTTTTCGCGGCTTCAAAAATGGCATCAATAATAACGAGATCGCGTAATCCTTCTTCTCCGTCAACAGGAACAATTGGTTGTTTGTTCTGGAGAATAATTGCCGACATCTCATCCATCTGAACTGTCTGATGAGTGACATGCGGATAACTCAGATCTCCTTTATTGGTCTTTGCTTTGATAGGGCCATAGCCTGTCGATGGCTGCATTTCTGCAAACCCTTTATCGCCGACAAGGAAAAATTTATCTAGGTAATTGATGGAATAGGTAGAAAGACATGATGCGACTGCGCCGCTGGGGAAGCCCATCTGGAACTCGATCGTTTCGTCCACACCTTCTTTGAATTTGACGGGATCTGTTTTGGTTTCCTGTGCCGTTATCCAGATCGGTTCTTCTCCGATCATATAACGGGAACCATTAATCGAATACACGCCGATATCCATCATGGCACCGCCGCCGGCCAGTTTTCTATTCAGTCGCCATTGCGTAGGGTCACCGATCCTGAATCCGCTGAGACCCTGGAAAAAATAGACCTTTCCAAATTCGCCTGCAGCTCTTTGCCTGATAATTTCAAGTGTGTTCGGTTCAAAATGCATACGATACCCTACCAGCAGTTTTACATTTGCTTTTTTGCAGGCTGCCACCATTTCACGACCTTCTGCAGCATTGATTGCCATCGGTTTTTCGCAGATAGCATGTTTGCCGGCTTTTGCCACACGGATCACCTGGTCTTTATGCAATCCATTCGGTGTGATCACATAGACTGCATCGATATCGGGATTACTTTTAATGTTGTCAAAATTCTCGTAGTTGTAGCAATTCTTTTCCGGTATTCCGTATTTGGTTTGCCATGCGGTAATTTTTGAAGGGGTACCGCTGATAACACCAACAAGTTTTGCGGATTTGCAGGCCGTCATCGCTTCTGCAACACGTGTACCATAACTTCCCAGTCCCATAATCGCCACCCGCAGTACCGGTCCGTCATAAGGCTCTTCGTAAAATTTCTCCAGCGTTGCTGCACGGTTTTCACCGAGAAAGGGAATAGTCAATGCAGATGCTGTGAGTTTCTGTAAAAAATGACGACGGGAATTCATATGTAATGTTGATTATAATTAATAGCGGAAGTTAGTGAATGTCACGGACACTTAGGCAAGGTCTTAGGAGGCAACGGCAGCAGATCGGCGCTGTCAACCCGACAAGTTCGAGAGCCTATAATTTTAGGTTCTATCCATTACCTGTTTCCCCCCACAATGCTGTGTGGGCCTGTTGCCTGACTATTAAATAAATAACTTTTCACTAAAAAATACTAAAATATTTAGCAAAACCCATATCTTTGTGTCATGCCTTATTTCCTCATATCGCTGAAATTTAAAAGCAGACCATCTGTGCAGGTAGTACGCGAGTTTCCTGATGCCAGTGTGGAACTGGTATTTCAGAAACTGCATTATAAATCGCAGGAAAAATATGGCCGCGAACTGATCTATTTCAATTGCGTGATGCTAAGCAAGCAATCGCCGGAAGCGCGCGCATTTATCGAGAGAAAAATGAAGGGGAGGGGGTAAACGTGGAAAGTTAAACGCGTAACGTTAAACGTTAGTTCTTGCAGATGATAATTTCATTCTTAATTCAATTATTGTTTTCTGACGATTTTATCATTCGCATTAGCGCGCGTTTAACGTTGAACGTTCCACGTTGTACCTTTTCAGAATCCTGCTTTTACATAAGACCATCCTTCCATCTGCTTAGAAGAAAGTTCCAGCAGTGCCACTGGTGTTACTAAAACAAATGGTATCAGGTCTTCTTTTTTTACGTTCTGAATTTTCATTGCATTAGCACAGGCAACAAAACTTACTTTGCCTCTTTCCGTGAGCGCTTTCATTTGCGATTCCACAGAGTTTCTTCCTTTTACCAGCATGGAAAGCCCGGGTCCGTAACATACAACTTCAAGTTCAGCATCCGGAGCTTCGTTAAGTGTGTTGTTCAACTGTTTCATCAGGATGGCCTGGTAGCCGGTATCTGTTTTGGCCATGTCGAAAATAATCCGATGTTTTTTTGTCTGGGCATTTGTTGCATAGGCTGTAAGGAGAATAACCAGCACGAATGAGATTTTTTTCATGTTATTGCTGTTGGTGATTTTGTTTGATCGAAAAGATAATGAAAATGACGATCAATGGGGTAGCTTCTCTCTTATTTTTCCATAAAACCATGTACCGGCGACGGCGCTGATCAATGCGATCACCATTACTGAAACACCAGCCCCGACAAGCGCAAATAACGGTCCCGGACATGCGCCTGTCAGCGCCCAACCAAAGCCGAAAATCAATCCGCCATAGATCTGACCCTTACTGAATTTGCGCTTAGGAATGTGAATATCTTCTCCGTAAATGGTTTTTACCTTAAATTTTTTTATCAGGAGTATACCGATCATGCCGGTGAAGATCGCTGAACCAATCACTCCATACATGTGAAAACTCTGCAGGCGAAACATTTCCTGTATCCGGTACCAGCTTACCACTTCCGATTTAACCAGTACCATTCCGAAAATCATTCCTGCGAAAAGATATTTGATATTATGCCATGGTTTATGACGCAGCGTCGATTCATTCATGCCGGTGCTGTCATCAAAACTCACCTCGAAATCAGTCTGTTTTTTAATCACAGAATTTGTTGTTGCATCCAGCATAATCAGAGTTTTAAAAGGTAAGGAATGACGAGATTGGCAACGGTGAATCCGCCGATCATAAAGCAAATGGTTGCTACAAGCGAGGGCCATTGGAAACTGCTCAGCCCCATAATCGCGTGGCCGCTGGTGCAACCGCCCGCGTAACGTGTACCAAAGCCAACCATGAAACCACCCGCAACAATCATGATCAATGATTTCACGGTGAACAGCTTCGCCCAGCTGAAAATTTCTGTCGGCGCAAGAGAATGAAAACTATTGATGCCAGCTCCTTCCAGATCGTTGACCAGCTTTGGATTGATCGCAATCGGATCCGGATTGTTGAAAAAACTAACGGTGATCAACGCCCCAATGACAACACCTGCCACAAGTACAAGGTTCCATATTTCTTTTTTCCAGTCGTATTTGAAAAATGGAATGTCTGCCGGGAAACATGCTGCGCAGATATGCCTGAGGTTTGACGAGATGCCGAATGATTTATTTCCAAGTATCAGCAGCAAAGGCACCATCAATCCAATAACCGGTCCGGCAATATACCAGGGCCAAGGTGAGTGAAGTATGTTAAGAATTGTCATTTATAGGTATTATTAGTTCTATTATCCATTTTACCGCTTCTTGCCCCGCCTTCACTTTGCTTCATCGGGCAAGCACTCTCAACGCTTTCGCGTCTATCCTTCGCCGATAGTATCGTTATTACCATCAGGGAGAAGTTCATGATGTATGGTAAAGCAGGAATGCAGAGAGATGGCACATTTGTTAGTTAATTTTCAATGCTTCAGGCTATCTGATTCAATTCATCTGTTTATCAATTTAAGACAATATTGGTTAACCGGCTTCCTGTTCAGCTTTCGTGGTGATGTGGAATTTCCCGTTCTCTTCCAGTTTTTTAAAACCTCCTTTAATATTGATGATGTGATCAAATCCCCGTGACTTCAGAATCGAAGCAAACACCATTGATCTGTATCCACCGGCGCAATGAGCATAATAAGTTTTGTCTTTATCGAGCTCATGCATTTGCTCACTGATATAGTCCAGCGGATGATTCTGTGCATTTTTCAGATGTGCCTGGTTGAATTCTGTTGGATTTCTCACATCGAGCACGTGTGTACCAGGCTCTTTTTTCAGGAGTTTCGCAAAATCTTCAGGATCGATGTTCTCTATCCTGTCCGTCTCTTTAGCGGCTTCTATCCACGACCTGATTCCGCCTTTAAGATAACCTATCGTATGATCATATCCCACGCGTGCGAGTCGTGTAATTACCTCTTCTTCCCGGCCAGGTTCATCAACAATTAAAATTGGCTGTTTGATGTCAGGAATCAATGCGCCTACCCACGGAGCGAAAGTTCCGTCAAGGCCGATATTGATTGAGTTGGGAATAAACGCAGCCGAAAAACGCTCCGCATCGCGGGTGTCCAGGATGATGGCGCCTGTTTCATTGGCAGCAGTTTCAAATGCATCCGGACTCATCGCAATGTTTCCACGTTTCATCACCTCATCAATACTTTCATAACCTTGTTTGTTCAACATGACGTTCAACGGGAAATAAGCAGGGGGTGGCTGAAGTCCCTCAGTAACTTCATTGATGAATTGTTCGCGCGTCATATCAGCACGCAAAGCATAGTTTGTTTTTTTCTGATGGCCCAGCAGGTCGCTTGTTTCTTTGCTCATGTTTTTTCCACAGGCGCTTCCTGCACCATGTGCCGGATATACGATGATGTCATCAGGCAAAGGCATGACTTTCGATCTCAAAGAATCAAATAATAATCCCGCAAGTTCCTCCTTTGTCATCGATGCTGCTTTCTGCGCAAGATCAGGGCGACCAACATCTCCAATAAATAAAGTATCTCCGGAAAATAATGCAACCGGTTTTTCATCTTCATTAAATAAGAGATAACAGCTGCTCTCCAACGTGTGCCCTGGTGTATGAAGCACTTTTATTTTCGTTTTCCCCAACTTCAGTATCTCGCCATCTTTTGCAATATGCGCATCAAAAGATGGTGTTGCTGTCGGGCCGTATACAATTGGTGCACCTGTTTTTTTCGACAGATCTAAATGGCCTGAAACAAAATCAGCATGGAAATGCGTTTCAAGAACCCATTTTATTACTGCATGATTGCGCTCTGCTTTTTTGATATAGGGTTCTACCTCACGAAGCGGATCAATCACTGCAGCTTCTCCATCACTCTCGATATAATATGCACCTTGCGCCAGGCAGCCGGTATATATCTGTTCGATTTTCATTGGTTGTTCTTTGAGGCAAAGATAGGAGCTATGTCGAGATGACGATAGATTGCAGAGGCAACAGGTAACTGGCAAATGGGAGAGCCGGCATATACGGAAGCCGCAATCATGGAAGGTATGTGAAAGCGGTTCACATCCATTTTTAAAAATCATTCAATAATGCACCATATTATTTCTCCCGGGATTGAAATCCCGGGCATTAAGATTGGTCGTCCCCGCTGGACTTTAGTTTAAATAAATCAGCTATCAAGGAGGCCTGGTCCTACTCACCTGTCTACCGGCAGGCTGGTTACTTACTACTTACGCTATGCCTGCTGTCAACCGTCAGTTATAATTCTATTACGGCGAGTCGCACAGGCAATTCTACTACAGTTTAGTTACCAATAGCAATCAACTGGAAATACAGCAGCGGCCCGCCTTGGCGACTAAAAAATCTGAAAACCAATTGTACTGTATCATACGAAACAAATTGCCGTTAACCAGAACTTGAGCGGAGATTCTCCTTACGCGATGAATAACTGGCAGGTATGCCTGAGTTATGTGGCTAATAAATCACACTTTGCAAAGCAAACAGCAAACAACAGAACAATACAATACACATTAACCGTTCCTTTCAACTGATGATTTTAAAATTACTCCCGCTTGATACTACTCTCTACAGTTATTTTTTCTCTTCCACCATGAACTCTTCTGTCCCCATAAACACCCGCCCAAACATATCTCTTACCCTAACCGAAATAACATGTTTTCCCACCTGAAGATTATTTGGGCAATTCACCTGCCACACATGTGTTGATTTTTCGGGATTACTTGGCCTTCTTCCCGGCATCAGTTGCGGAGTGAAATCCCAACGATGTAAAAGATCAAGATAATCAGGTGATGCTTCTTCCGTAGGAAACATTCTACTCCATTTACCACCGTCGATACTATATTCCAATGTGTCTTTGGGAGAGCCCATGAAATAATTGACATAGAATTTATATGTAGTCCACCGAAGTTTATCAGGAATTACTTTAGGTGCAAATATTTCGAGTTGGTAATCTGCCGGTTTCCCGATCACCTGATAATCGATCGTGTACTGGTTACCGTTAAAATGTATCAATGCAAATCCTTTTGGAGTGCCATCCCGCATAGTAGAGTAGGGGATGCCATCTTTATTTAATTCACCGGAATACCAGTCGCCAGAAGTAGTAGCGGCATTGTATTCATGTAACGGCTTCTCGCCTTTCCACCCATCTGCTTTTGTGTAGAAATCATTTCGCTGAAGATGGGTATGTGCAGAAAGAATCAATGCATTCTGAAAAGGAGTCAGCAAATCAAAGAGTCGTTGTCTGTCTTCGAGGCGGTAAGTATCACCATATTGCATCAATGGAATATGAAATGAGACAATCACAAGTTTGTCTTTGCTGACATGTTTGAGATCGTTTTCAATAAAGGCAAGTTGTGTTTTTGTAAAACCTCCCCAATATCCATTCCTGCCCCGAGGATCGGGATACAGTATATCATCCATCACGATCAGGTGGATCTTTCCGTAATTAAAGGCGTAATTTGCCGGACCAAAATGAGCTTCAAAACTTTCATCAGAAAGCGAATCGGATTTCGCTTCATAATTCATGTCATGATTACCCATCACATTGTACCAGGGTATTCCCGCTTTTCGCATCACTTTCAGATATTCCAAATGAAGGTTCAGGTCATCGCCAACGATGTCGCCCAGACTAATGCCAAACGTGATATTTTTTATGCCTGAAACGGAATCAACTACTCCGCGCGAAAAATAATCGAGTTCCTGGGCGGTATACGGTTGCGGATCACCAAAAATAAATGCGGTGAAATTTTCGGGTTCTTCATTCCTTGTAAGTCCAAAATCAATTGACGCGGGCAGTTTTCCTGTAGGCGTTACACCAGCATATTTATATCCGGCTGGAGATCCTTCCGGTTTGTGTATATAATAAAATCGCGTCTGAAAATTGCTGTCCGGCTGAAATTTATAACCCGAGGGCTTTACAACAAAAATGATATTGTCATTGCCAACAGGCAGCACATATTTGCCCAAATTATCCGTCAGCACAACTTCGATACCGTTGGAAATTGCAACTCCCGGAATTCCCTTTTCTTTTCGATCCTTTTTCCCATTCCCATTTGCGTCCTCATAAATAGTTCCACGAGCAGAATTCTGAGCAAAACTGCTGAACTGGAACAGCAGCAGGATAATGATCAGAGAAGAAAATTCTCTCATAATGTAGATTTTGGATGAAGTAAAGAAAAAAATGAAAGCTGATCGATTAAATAATTGTATAAGGAAAATTTTTTAAATCTACTTTGTCCGGGATTGCCAGGATCATTGGAAGGGATGTTGGTCAGGGGTTCAGTGCCTGGTCTTGATTTTAAGCAGAATTACAAAAACTCAATTGATTTCGTGCAGGAACCAGACGATGCCAGTAAGAACCATTGGAGATTTTTCGAATGGCCGATGATCTGAATCTATGTTATAGGTATTGTTGAAAAGTGAAAGGGGCAGGAGAGACACATTAATTAAGTTGAGGTAATGTGATAGTTTGTGCCGATTATTTAAAATGAAAAGGTCATTTCTCCTTGCTTAATTTTTTAAAATTAATTTCTCATTTTTCACTTGTAATACGGCGAGTTGTAATCTGAGGAATAATGAATTGTTAATTCGTATGGTAAAGGGGGATGATGTAAGAAAACTATAAATCAGCTTGACTTAAAAAATGCAAACAATTGATTCTTGTCTAAAAGTATCTCCAGAAATTAAAAAAAAGCTCTCCGGCAACCAAAATCCTGGGCCCTCCCCGCTTGCCCTCCCCCGCCTCCACCACCGTTTTTGGCGGTGGATATGGCAGATTTTTCTGAGCGCGCCCAAGTCCACCAGCCATATCCATCCACCGCAGCGGATGTTAGCTAACATCTTTCATCAGTATCCGCTGATGATCAGGAATCACACATGTATAAGACGATACGAAAATAATATTACCGATCAACCTGTTCCAAGTGCAAATAATCATAATTGAAAGAGAAAATAACAGCTCAAAACAGGTGATTCACGGCAGTGTTTCAAAACTCAACCTGAATAATCGCGGCCCCGTCCTATCTGTCACTATTTCAATCGCTTCATGATGTCTTCAATCGCCGCATCCAATTGCGGATCCTTCCCATTCAATTTATCTTCAAAAGTATTGACCACTTTTACATCGGGAGCCACACCCGTCATCTCGAGATCTTTACCATCAAGACTATAACATCCCCAACCAGGCAAACGAACAAACGATCCGTCAACCAATCCCGCACCGCTGGTGAATATGATCCAGCGGTAAGTCTCATTACCAATGATCTTTCCCAACTTCAGTTGTTTGAATCCCTGAGCAGTCATCTCCGCATCACTCAGCGATTGTTCATTTATTAATAAGATAATCGGTTTGTCGCTCGGTGTGAAATTGCCCTGGCGTGTCAACTGACCTTCACGATACTTCCATTGCAGGTAAGATTTCTGACTCAGGAATTTGATAACTTCATCATGCACATTTCCACCGGTATTGTAACGTAAGTCGAGAATCAATGCATCACGATCATTCAGTTCTTTCGTCATGTCGATAAGGAAATTCTCCAACTCAAACTGCCCCATGTTTTTCATATGGGCATAGGCGATTTTCTTATTACTTTTCTCATCAACACGCTTCTGGTTATCATCAATCCATTGATCATACAAATTGTTATAGACCGAAAACTGCGGATGAACTTTCACATCGATATTTTTTCCGTCACGCAGGAATGTTAGTTTCAACTCTTTGTCCATGGAAGGACGTGTGAAATAATAATACCGATCCATTTTCTTGTCAACCTCTTTGTTATTCACTTTTATCAAGACATCACCCGGTTTTACATCAATTGATTTTTTATCAGCATTACTTCTTTTTGCAACGTAACTTACTTTGTAGGGTTCGTCATTATCGAAAATAATCCCGGTTTCCATGGTAGAGTTTTGAAGACTTATGCTTTCATCATTACCACCGGTATAGAAACCCTGGTGCGATGAGTTGAGTTCTCCCAGCATATCATTCAGCAATGTTCTGAGATCACCGCGGTTAGTCAGATAAGGCGTAAAGCGGATATACTGCTCTCGTGTCTTCGACCAGTCGATACCGTGGAACTTATCATCATAATAATTTTCCTGTACCTGGCTCCAGGTTTCTTCAAATATCTGCCTGAACTCTTCCTGCAGGTTACGACGGAAAGTGTAACTGGTGCTGATAGGATCAAGCTTGTTGGCCGCAAGATTCAGTTTACTGATATTTCCATTTGATAAAATATAGAACTGATCGCTCACTTCAACAATATCAAACCCAAAGGCATTATCAGTACCGGCAATCTTTTCCGTTTTATTATTTTCAAAAGGTTCGATAACAGTTTTCCATAAAGCACCTTTTCCTTCCGCATGATCACTGAAATATAACACTGTGGTTTTATCCGCTTTCGCTGTTACAAAAGCCAGGTACTGTGAGCCAAACGACGGGCTTATTGATTCCATGCGCTCCATAATATTCTCCATATCAATATTGATGTTAGCCATCGGAGCCGGTGTAACCTTTTTTGCAGTATCTTTTTTCTCAGTATCTTTTTTCGAAGAGTCAGCCGGTGAAGTTTCCTTAAACAGTTCATTGAATTTGTCCATCCGATAAGGTTCGTCAATTTTGTCCAGTGCGAGGCGATACACCCTTGGATTTTGCAAACCAAAAGGATAATAAGGTTTCAATCTTGAAGATTCAAAGAAAATATATTTTCCATCGGGCGACCAAAGCGGATCGGCTTCTGTTATGCCTGTATTCGTGAGGTTGAAAGATTTTTTGTCTCTGATATTATACAGGAAAATATCCTGTTCGAAATTTTTTCTAGCGGTAAAGAAAACATACTCATCATTAGGGGAAAATCCAGGCGTGCTGTTCTGGAAACCCCAGATTTCTTCTTTCGCTATCGTTTCGCTTTTTAGCGTTTTCAGATCAATCAACCGCACCTCGTTTATTCCACTGAGATAAACGGCCATCGTTCTTTTTTTGTTTAGTGCAATCGAACGGTTATTCTGCTTATCAGTTGTTAATGGCTTTGGTGCTTCCGGATTATTTACTACGATCGTATACCAGTTCAGAAACCCGTCTTTAGTCTGGTTGAATAAAAGCGTTTTGTTATCCGTTAACCATTTTATTTCAGAAGCCCTTTCCGCTGAACCCTTAGATAGCTGTTGAATGAATTTGCCCTCAATATCACTTACAAATAGTTCTCCCCTGGAAATAAATGCCAGCTTTTTACCATCGGGTGATACATCGAAAGCGCTGATATTTCCTTTTACGTCAAAGTCTTTTTCTTTACCCAGTGTACTGTTGCGGAAAATGGACACATTGAGTTTATCTGCCTTTTTGCCTGCAACATCATAGATCCATAACTGGTAATCTTTTTCAAAAACAATCTTTCCTCCCGCGGCATTTACCGAAGGGGATTTTATTGAAGTATTGAATTTAGTAAGTGCTGATTTTTTCCCGTTATCGATAGTGTACAGGTTGTACTCACCATTGCTTTCATCAGATATAAAGTAGATATTCCCGTTTTTATCAATCGTTGTTCCGAAATCTTTTCCTTCCCAGTGAGTGTACTGTTTAAACTTTTTTGTCTTTGGATGATAAGATTGAATTTCCGGGTTGAATGCCCCTTTATATCGTTTGCGCGATGCCTGGTTACTGCTTTCCCAGGTGTCATTGAAAAATATTTCGCCGTTGGTCGGATGTTCTACCAGGTTATGATCGTATTGAAAAAAGTAATTTCCAAAAACGCGACGCGGTGTACCTCCATTCATATCTACGGTAAAACCCGCCTGCTGTCCCATTCTTCCACTGGTGAAATAGATCGTATTTGAATCCCATCCCCAGCTGCTCAGTTCATCCCCGCCACTATAATAGGTAATCTGTTTGATTTCTCCGCCGTTAACCGGCATCAGGTACACGTCGGCGTTACCATATTGTCTACCGGTAAATGCAATCCATTTTCCGTCAGGTGAAACTTTGGGGTTGGTCTCATAACCCTGCATTGCCGTGAGACGGAAAGACTGACCAGTAGCGATATCGCTACGCCAGAGATCTCCTTCAAAACAGAAAATCACTGTTTTGGCATCAGGAGTAAGGGCCGGCTGTGAAAGAAAATAGGGCTCGGTATGCTGTGCCGTAACCTGAAAAACTAAAATCAATCCTGTAACTACTGAAAAGAAATTCTTCATGAATCTGACATTTTTTGAATCGGCCAATTTACACAAGAAAAGGTGATGGCAGGGGTTTTTTATCTGAAGGGAAGGATAACTGGCTAAGAATACAGGTGTACGGTTTTTGCATACTTTAATTCTTACAAAAGCAGCGTTATGATCAGAAAGATTTTAATTCCGGTTTTCTTGTTTCTCGCTCTTGCTGTTTGTGGTCAGGTTCCTCTCGATAAGGACCTCAGTACAGTGAAGTATCCGTTCGAGGTTAGTTACCATAAATTTACTTCACAGCGACAGCAATTGGCGATGGCTTTTATGGATGTAAAACCATCCCCGGCCAATGCCGAAACTGTTTTGCTCCTTCACGGAAAGAATTTCAACGGAGCTTATTGGGAAGAGACAATCAATTTTCTCAAGGCTGCTGGATATCGTGTTATTGTTCCGGATCAGATCGGCTTTGGTAAATCAACAAAACCCGTGTATTATGATTATAGTTTTCAACAGCTGGCGCTTAACACCAAAGAGATACTGGATAGTTTAGAGATAAGAAAAATAATTGTTGTCGGCCATTCAATGGGAGGAATGCTCGCAACAAGATTGGCGCTGATGTATCCGGATATGATTTCAAAACTGGTGCTGGTAAACCCCATCGGCCTGGAGGATTACAAACTTTTCACGCCGTATCAATCCATCGATTCTTCCTATGCTGCCGAGCTTAAAAATACATTACAATCCTATAAAAATTACCAGCTTCGCTTTTATTACGATAACCAATGGAAGCCGGAATATGATCGCTGGCTCAATTTACTCGCAGGCTGGACGCTTCACCGGGATTATCCAATGGTCGCCTGGAATGCGGCGTTAACATCAGATATGATTTACACCCAACCGGTAGTATATGAGTTTCAGAATCTACGTTGCAAAACATTGCTGATCATCGGAACACGTGACCGTACGGCGATTGGGAAAGATCGCGCCCCCAAAGAACTGCAATCAAAAATGGGTCTGTACAATGAACTCGGGAAAAAAACACGCGATCTTATTGCCGGCTCGGTACTTGTCGAATTGGATGGATTAGGTCATCTCCCACATATCGAAGCGTTCGAGCGTTTTGCACAGCCGTTGATGGCATTTTTGAAGAACTAGTAAGCTTATACATCGGAACCGTGGTTTTCAGGTTCGGGTGATCGCTTTACCAGGCGCATTCAGCTACCTGGCCAGAGATTAAATAATGTTCTCTGATTCGATGTACGTAATTCGAAGAACAGACTTTTTTCCATTCTTCCTTCGTTCTTGTTTTATGAGCGGTAGTTCTATTAAAGGATTTTTAAGAAATTAATTCCTAATTTTTCGTTCATAAAACTGGCATCAATGACGCTGATTGCGATATTTTTCCCGTTTCTCTCTTTTTTACTCCGGGGCAGAATTCTTACCGGCATCATCTGTCTTATTCTCCAGATCACTTTGATCGGATGGATCCCTGCCGCAGTATGGGCAGTTATTTCACTACAGAATGCCCGCGCTGACAGAAGAAACGATCGGCTGATAAGGGCAATGAGAACCCGGTAGAATTTATTCGTCGCAGTTTGCCCCTGCAGTTCTTATTTTCGTCAAAAAAATTAACGTTGTTAGAAACTGAACGATTGATTATAAAACCGTTGAATTATAATCAACTCTTAAAATATCTGAAGGCAGACAATTCACTCGAAGAGGAGTTGAATCTGAAAATGTCAATGCGAAAAATTTCACCTGAATTGCTTGAAGCATTTGAGCAAACCATTCTTCCAAATGTCGCTGATCCTTCAAAAAATTATTTGTTCTGTACGCTGTGGACCGGCATTTCAAAAAATGATCGTGCGATGGTCGGTGAGGTTTGCATTACGGGTGAACCTGATGCTGAAGGCAACATTGAAATAGGATATGGTACGCATGAGGAATTCCGCGGCAGAGGGTATATGACAGAAATGGTAGGCGCCATCATTGCCTGGGCCAGGAACCAAAGCGGTGTTTCAGCAATCATTGCCAGTTGCGACAAAGATAATCGCGCTTCAATTTCCATTCTAGCAAAAAACAATTTTGTAAGAACAGGTAAAACAGATACGCAATACAATTGGAAACTTAAGTTTTTTTGATCCTATGGATTTCAATCCTGAGAATAAAATCAACAGGCTCTGTGCAGAAGGAATGTCAGCAGAAGCAGCTGGCGATCCTTTACTGGCGCGGAATCTGTTTCAAAAGGCATGGGATGAATCGGAAAATGATTTTGAAAAATTTGTAGCCGCGCATTATCTGGCCAGGCAACAAAATTCTGTTGAAGAAAAATTGAAATGGGATCTGGTATCACTCCGGTTTGCACTTAAGACCGGCGAAGAATATGTAAGGCAATGGTTGCCTTCGCTTTATTTAAATATCGGTAAAGGTTATGAACAGCTGGAAGATATCGGATCGGCAAAAAGGGCTTATCATTCTGCTTCATCTTTTCAGCAATTTCTTCCTGATGATGGCTATGGAAGAATGATCAGATCTGGCATCACCCATGCCATGGAGCGGACTTATGATAAATGATCAATGCAATTTTTTGTATATTTGCCCTCTGCAATAGAAATGGCTCCATGTAGAATTTAATTTCTTTTTGATTTTGTTACGTTAGCTGCCGCCGGCGGTTCCTTTTTTATTCACTCAAATAAGAAATTAAATGGCTGTGATCTCCATTAGGGATTTGGTGTATTCCCATCCCGACAAAAATTTAATTTTTAACGGAATCAATTTAAATATCAATGCCGAAGCAAAGATGTCGCTCATGGGCAATAATGGCTCCGGCAAATCCACGCTTCTGAAAATTATTTCCGGTGAACTCGAATCTTCTTCAGGTATTATAAAAACGTCAGTGGTACCCTGGCTTGTTCCGCAGTTGTTTGGTCAGTACAATAACCTAACTGTTGCACAGGCTTTGCGTGTCGATAAAAAACTCCAGGCGCTGAATGCAATTACAGAAGGTAATGTTGCAGAGCATTGGTTGGATGAGCTGGCAGACGATTGGATGATCGAAGAACGTTGTAATCAGGCGTTACAACATTGGCGACTCGATGATATCAAAATGGAAAGAAAATTTTCGACATTGAGTGGTGGCCAGAAAACAAAAGTATTTCTTGCCGGCATCGATATTCATCAACCTGAATTGATTTTACTCGATGAACCTGGTAATCATCTCGATTATTCTGCGCTTCGGCAACTGCAGAATATGATCACCAATTGGCAGCATTCTTTGTTGTTGGTTAGTCATGATCGTAAACTGTTGAATCTTGTTAGTACTACTTTAGAACTTTCTTCTCAAGGAGTAAAAGTTTATGGTGGCAATTACCAATTTTATTCAGAACAAAAAAAGATTGAACGATCCGCATACAGGGATGAGTTAAAGGAGAAGGAAAAAGCATTGCGAAAAGCGAAAGCCACGGAGCGGGAGGCATCTGAAAGACAGTACAAACTCAACGCACGCGGAAAAAGTAAACAAGCCAGGTCCGGAGTGCCAACGATTATGATGAATACATTGAGAAACAATGCCGAGAAAACCGCGGCGAAATTGAAAGGTACACATGAAGAAAAAAGAAGTGCTTTGCAGAAAGAGGTAAATGAATTAACAAGCAATATCCCTGCCAACGATCAGATGAAGATTGGGTTAACTGATTCTTATATCCATAGAAATAAAGTGTTGGTAAAGGCTGAAAACATGAATCACTCTTATGATGATATCTGGATGTGGTGCGATCCATTGAATTTCATAATAACCGCAGGAGAAAGGATTGCCATCAGTGGTGATAACGGTTCAGGGAAAACGACGTTGATCAGTATTATCAGAGGTGATATTAAACCTGACGTTGGAAATATCGTCAATGCTGCGACGGAAATAATTTGTATTGACCAGGAGTATTCGCTTATCAATAAAGATCTGACTGTTTTTCAGCAAGCGGTGAAATTTAACCATGCCGGATTGCTGGAACATGAAATCAACATCCGGCTGAGTAGATTTTTATTGGGTAAAGAATTTTGGAATAAATCATGTTCTTCGCTCAGCGGTGGCGAAAGAATGAGATTGATATTATGCTGTCTGACAATGGCGATTCAATCACCGGATATCATTATTCTCGACGAGCCAACGAATAACCTGGATCTGCAAAATCTGGAAATACTATCAAAGGCGATCAATGAGTACAAAGGAACACTGATCGTTGTTTCACACGATGAATATTTTTTGAACGATATCGGAATACAGCGAACAATAGCATTGACATGAAAGTTTGCGTTTACAATTTGGTTTGACCAGGGTAATAATAATTTAGAGATAATGGATGGGAAGATGGACACTGGTTTAGTCTTTTCTCACCTAATAGTTTGTTTTTTCTGATGTGTCGATGGCTAACGTTACATTTTTCGTTGTGATGCCCATGTGATGCGATATATTTAATGGCAAACGCTGAACCGGTTTATCAAGGTGAAAAATGGAATAAAAAAATAGTTTCACTTTCTAAGAATTCATCAGGAAAATATCCGTTTGCCAAAATCAGCAAGGATGGTTATTTGAATGGCTCAAAGAACACCACGATGAACTGAAAGTGTCCCGGAGAGAAATGGAAGATAGAGAATTACAGCTGTTGCGAAATCCCGCAGGAAAATAATAATGGATTTTTTCAATCTCCGATAGCTGCTTATTTTCTCTTCAATACTTATGTGCATTACTGGAGCCGACCATGATAAAATTCAGGCAACATTAAGTTGAAAACTGCCTTGGATTCTTCACCGTTTTATTGAAGGAAATAATTGGTCTTCCACCAGGGTTACTGACGATTTGGGGCCATGCTTGGTGAGAATTCCAGTAATTCATAAACGATTGATTGTTCTGAAAATTCAATCTATATTTATCGCTTCAATAAATGTGAATCAGTTGGAATTTATGAGGAAAAACTATATTGGATTTTATTCTCGGTTACGTGCAGGGCGTTTTTCGTTGCTGGCTTTCCCTTCTTTGTTTTTGGCGCTGCTTTTCTCAGGTTGCTTAAGTAAAAAGACGATTGATGAAAAATTGGTAACCGGGAGCTGGCAATTGTTTGATGTTGTTCAGGTCAGCAGAGCCGGTGTTAATGATTCGTTTTCGAAACTGGCCATGCTTAAACGCGATGTAAAAATTGGTGCACTGTTTAACTTTTTTAAAGATAGCAGTTATACCGTTGTCAAAGGAAATGGCGTTTTTGAAAAAGGAAAATGGACGCTTGAGAATAGCAATTTACTTATTCATTTGAATAGTGATAACGGACATTCATCCGTGTTCCCGATAAGTTTTGAAGAAAACCTGAAGGGAAGGGGGCTGTTGAGTTTCACTGATAAGAAGAATGATGTTGTATTAAAATTTATTGAGGGATCAGCGCCTCTGAAAAACTTCAAAGACGATCCTTTTTACGCTGAGAATAATGAATGGCGGTTCAGGCCCCCCGCACCGGAAGATTCATCATTACTGGCAAAACGAATCACGAACTATTTAAAACATGTAGCTCTTATTCTGAATGCCGCAACTGAAAGAAAGCAGGATGTTGTATCATTCACGTATTCCCAGGGTCCGATAAAAATTTACAATGGTGGGATCGGCATCTATTCTTTCGATATCGTTCCCGAAATATGGAAGAAGTCATTTTATAGTCCTGAAGATGCTCAGGCGGCGTACACCCAATATGAAAAGGTTCTTGAGAAAAGTCATTATCGGGGCGCTTCTTCCGGAAACTGGGTGCTGGATGATTATAATATTTTGCTTGGGATTTATGATGAATTCACAAGAAATAGTAATAATGCGGTGAAGTAGCAGGACCCTTGGGTCGCTCGGGCTGGTACAAGAATCCTGACGAAAACGGAAATTGTCCGCGCCAGACATAGGTACGTCAACACCTGGCAGGTCTTTCAGACCTTGCAGGTTTCTTAAACCTGGGAGGTCTTAGACTTCCCAGGTTGGTGGTAGCATTCTCAATCTGTGTTCATATTCATTGAAAAACGTGTTTAAAATTCTGATTATATATTGGAAAATCAACGACGAGACCTTTTGAACCTCGCAGGTTTTAAAACCTTCAAGGTTTTAAAACCTGCAAGCTCTTAAACCTTCAAGGTGTTAAACCTAGCAGGTCTAAGACCTGCTAGGTCTTAGACCTGCTAGGTTTAACTGTCGAGGTTGGGGGTGGAGTTTATAGAAGGCCAGTATCAGTCACCATAGTTCAACATGCTTCCTGAATTCTGTATTCCGTTTTCAGTGTTTATTCTTCAATGTTTCTGTTTCTCCTTCTTGCAGGTTAATCAGGAAAAGCACTGCTGGAGTTCGTGTTCAAACGATCAACGATCAACGATCAACGAACAACGAACAACGAATAACGAACAACGATAAACTCTCCCTCACAATTTCACTCTGGTCCCTTTTGCCGCAGAAGCGTAGATTGACTGTACAATATGAATATCCCTCATTCCTTCTTCGCCCGGGGCAATTACTGGCTTATTCTGCATGATCGCTAATGCATCATCGTCCATCTGCATAGTCTGCTCTGCAGGAACATTGAACGGATGATTGATTACGCCCAGCGGACTTGAACCCTGTACGCCGGCATATGCAGAGAAAGGTTCCATTTTTAGATCGCCTCTTTCGCAATTGACAGTCAGAAAATTGATGTTTTCACCAAAGCTTGTTTTGATGTCAGCAATTACGCCACCAGGGAATTCAAGTTTTGCTACAACAGTTTCATCCAATCCATTTTTATAGATTTCTGGTCTTGTTGTAGATGTTGTTGCTGAAATAATTGCGATAGGCTCCATGCCTGTGCCGCCGCGTGCTCCCTGTATAGCATATACGCCCATATCACCCAATACTCCGCCGCCCATTTCCCTTTTCTGCTTCCAGTGATCTGTTCTGTTATCGCGATAGCCCGCAGCACAATTGACATATTTTACGTTACCAAGCTTTTTGTCCCTGATAAGCTGCCGGTATTCTTTTGTATTGGGTTCATGTTGCAGACGATAACCGATGGCCAGCGATCTTTTATTCTGCTTACAAGCTGAAATCATTGCCTCGCACTCATTCACAGAAATCGCCATGGGTTTCTCACACCAAACATGTTTACCTGCATTTGCAGCTCTCACAACATATTCTTTATGCATTGACGGCGGCAGTACAACGTACACTACATCGATATCGGGATTGTTCGCTATCGAATCGAAATTGCTGTAGTTATAAATATTCTTATCGGGTATACTGTATTTCTTTTTCCAGGTTTCTGCCTTGGAAGGAGTACCGGTCACTATACCGGCGAGAAAACAATGTTTTGTATCCTGGAGCGCTGGCGCCAGGAGATCGGTGCTATAATATCCCAATCCTACCAATGCAACACCCAGCCGTTTTTTCTGTGAAGTAGCAGCAAGCAGACTGTTGGGTGAAAAAATTAAACTTCCTGCGCCAGCAGCGAGTGTTTTTAATACTTCTCTTCTTGACCTGTTGTACATATGATCAGTTTAGAGAAGTAAGTTACTGATTTCCGGTGGCTTATGCCTGGCGGTGAAGACTGGCAACGGAACGGAGATGCTGTTGCCTGCCCCATAAATGTGCATTGATTAACATTGCCTGTTCGGGATGGTAAAGATGCTTTTGTTCAGTGAATGTTTGTTTCAGGACTTCAAAAGTCTGTTCATCTTCTATCCTGGAAACAAGGGTGATGAGTTCATTCATACTTGGAATTGAAGTTCCATTCTCAGCAACATCTTTTTTCCAGCTGTTGATTCGGGATACGGTTTTGTAGTCTGTCATAGTTGTTGGGTCAAAGAGATTAGATAACGGAATTTTCCTGGGTTTAATATTTTTTACAGCGGCTGCGGTTGCAGAAATATGTGCAGGTGTTGTTCCGCAACAACCCCCGGCTATGTTGAGCAATCCCTCTTTTGCAAACTCTTCCATATAAGCACCGAATTCTTCCGGACTCTGATCATATTCTCCAAACTGATTGGGTAATCCGGCATTGGGATGAGTACTTACAAGAAACGGACATTGATTGCTAAGCATTTGCAGGTAAGGACGCAATTCATCGGCACCTAAAGCACAATTCAATCCTACGGAAAGCAGAGGGGCATGAGAAATCGATATCAGGAATGCTTCAATGGTCTGACCCGATAATATTCTTCCACTGGTATCAGTAATTGTCGCAGATACCATTATCGGGTACTTTCGACCGTTAGTCTCAAACACTTGCATCAATGAGTATAATGCAGCTTTTACATTTAGCGTGTCTGTAACTGTTTCCAGCAGGAAAACATCTATTCCTCCTTCGATCAGCGCATTTGCCTGTTCAGTATATGCTGCAGCCAGCTCATCAAAATGAACTGCTCTTTTGCCAGTATCATTCATGTCTGGTGACATGGATGCCAGCCGTGTCGTTGGGCCTATCGCTCCGGCAATAAAAATCTTTTTAAAAGGACGGTTCCTGGTATATTCTGCAATCGCCCTTCTCGCGATCTTTGCACCTTCGATATTCATTTTCCGAACATAGCCAGCCACTTTATAATCGTATTGTGATATCCTGTTTGCGCCAAACGTATTTGTAGATATAATGTCTGCACCAGCTTTAATATAAGCCAGATGGATATCCTGTATGAGATCAGGTCGGGTAATGTTCAGCAGTTCATTGTTTCCCTTTAGCTCAGTGGGATGATTAGCAAGCTGCTCATTTCTGAAATCATTTTCTTTCAGCATTAACGGTTGTATCATCGTGCCTACCGCACCGTCGAGTACGAGGATTCGCTCGCCAGCTTCGGATAAAATATGCTCCATGATTGTTTATTTATCGGGGTGAAATCAGGCTACTTTTGCATGCGGATGATCGTACAAGGTTGCCTGGAATTCGAGCAGGGATTTTTTGCGGTACAGAAATGATTTTGACATTACCGTCTGAAACTGATTCATCGCTGTGAAGAAGATACGAAGATGATCATTGTCGTACTCATTGATGACGAAATAATTCAGTTCCTTTTCCAGGTATTTTCCGAAGTCTGCACGCATTACATCAGAAAGAACAGGCTCATAGAGTGGATCGCTCAAAAATCCCTTTATGAATTTCCTCAGTTCAACTTCGAGAATAGCAAGATCTTTCAGTTTTATGTCTATTTCTTCGACGGAAGTTTGTTCATAGATAAATCTTGTCGCTCCATAAAGCTTTGTATAGAAATTAAATAATTCGTCTGTCGCGTTGTCTGCAATGCGATACAGATCCCATTGGCGATTGAATTCTCCTGAAAGATTTTTTTCTGCGGCCTTTGTTTCGAAGAAACGAAAGATCAATTCATCATGAGTTGCAATTTTTCCTTTTAATTCTGATAAATCGTTTTCAAGTTTTCCAATCAACGCCCCACAATCTTCCACCAGGAATTTTTCACCGTCATAATCAAAGGTTTTCAGATCATGGTTTCCTTCCCTGATCTGCCTAAGCAACTGCAGGTCTGATTCCAAAGATTGTAAAGTGTAAATCAATGACACATTCTCCCGACTGAAAAGCGATTCGGGAGATTCAGCTAAAAGCGATGTTGTCATGTTCATTGCTTCACCTGCTAATCCTGATGGTTGTTTATGATCGTAGTAACCGTTATACAGTTTGTTTTGTGCATTCTCAAGGAAATTCTTTGTAAAAACGTTTTCAAATGTTGATTCAGAAATTATCTCTTTACCGCTTTCAGCATCTGTTACTGGTAACACCATTTGTGTAAGTTGTAGTTCCAGGTGTTGCAGGTCGCGGAAAACTTCGCCGGCCGGTCGGTTATCGGGATCGGTCTTCACAATATTGAGCGCAGCCAGCTTTGCTATGCGATCTTCTGTCGGCGGATGAGAATCCCATTGATTCTTGATTACGAGTTTCGATTTGAATTTTTCTACACCGCCACCAGCCATCTGTGGCAGATTATGTTCTATCGTCAGGTCGTTTTCTTTTGCAAGAAATTGCATGACAAATTGGTGTTGTGCGTAGATATTCTTTTTGGAAACATTAATTTTTTCCTCCCGGTGATATTCGAGTACCGTCTGATATGCATTTCCTGCAAAATCCAATCTACGCAAAGAAGTCATCAGCGGTGCAGAACCTGTTACATGTGCCGCTACAGCATCTGCATGAAATTCCATTTCTCTCGCCAACCTGAGGTGACTGAGGTTTACAATATTGTACATTTTGTGCAGCACCCACTGAATACCCTGGATGAGCCTGATTCCAATTTTTACAAAAAATGCAAAATAAGAGCTGAAAGATGCCCAGGTAGAAATCACATTTTCATAACTGTTATTTTCATAGAGCATATTGTAAATAATACGGTTCACATTGTAGACATAGCTGCCAATCTTCATTGAACGTTGCGAGAAGTGGCCAAACTCGTGAGATAACACAGCTTTTAATTCATCTGCAGTCACACTGTTCACCAGCCCCATCCCGATCATCAGGTTTTTACGTATCGGAAAAAACATACTCCAGAAACTGGAGTCATAGAACACAGCTGCGTTTACGTCAGCCGATAAATAGATCTTCTTTGGAAAATCAGTTTTTACTTCATCCACAATATCCCTGATCATCGCAAATAGTTCAGGTTGTTGTTCCTGTGTTATCTCTACCAGGTGAGAACGATCGGTTACATACTTACGGAATATAAACTTGATCAGAAAAATGAGTACAAAAACGCCCATTCCCGCCAGACCAAGTCCGATAGCGATGGTCAGAAAGCCTGGTTTAATCAGAATGAGTGAAATACCTGCAAATACGCAAAGTGCCATTAATGCTGTGGCTGTAAAAACTAATGCAATGTAGACGAGTATAAACAGGGAAATATGCAGAACGGCACGAATGGCCATCTTTCTGAAATCCGAGGAGATATTCAGGTTCATGAGTGTAGGGTTCGGGATGAAAGAAAATTTCAGCTTAAAATAACTAAAAAGCAACAAGCAATGCAAGGGTTGTGGGAAAATAGCCTGGGGGGATTGAATAATGTCAGCAGATGAGCTTATGGAATTGATTGACCCTTATGCTGTTGAATTTTATAAACTGTTGTAATGCAATTAAAAGAAGGGCTTTATGAAATAAATACCGATTTTCCCGCAGATTCCCGCTGATTGCATAAACGCAGATGAACCCAGCACTACCAGCAGGATTTATTGATCAGCGAAGATCTACCGCAGCTTTTAATCTGCGATGATCATCGGGAAATCAAGCAGTAAAATACAGTTATCAACACATAACAGTTCGCTGATATCTGAAAATTTGCAGCTTACCTTTCTTCTTCATTTTTGCTATTTAGTGAAGACTTCTTTCTTAGAATAAGATTAGAGTTTTCAAGTTTTATTTCTAATCAGAATGGTAATTCAGGAATAGATTTTAGCTTCGATGTTTAGTTTTAAAAGGAAGTTGCTTTCCTTTTGTTCTATACCTTCTGCTTTCACAATTAAATTCCTCTTTGGTACAAATTGCTTAGAATAGTTAACGGTCGCCCGTTGATGTTAGTTTGTTGTTTAGCCTGAAAAACGATATTCTGATCAGTATGAGCACAGGAAAATCAAGAACTGCCAGGTTCAGAAAATTACGTTTGATAATATTTATTTTATTGGTGGGTTGCAGTCTTTATCTTTTTGCAGATTATCATGGTCCGGTTGAAATTGTACTCAGGCCTTCGAATATTCTGGGTTTCGAAGGCTTTCGTGCGAAGGAGTTGATCGTCCAGGGATTTGACGAGCATGAAAATTTGTACGCGATCAGGGGGATGAATATTTACAAACTAAAAAAGGGAGAAGACAGGTTCAAAAAAATAGCCCATGTCCCCACCGGGTTTTCCATTTTCTGGTTCAGAAACTTTTCGCTTGTCAGGAAGTTCACACTTCGCCCGGAATGTATGGAAGTTCTCGTCAGGAAATCAGGTGAGATCATAGCCATGTCTGCCGGAAAACTCTGGCACCTGCCTCCTGGTAGCGACAGCTTTACAGAAACGCTCGCGCTGCGGCATTATCAAAAAGGAGACCAGGGAATATTTGATAATGGAATTACAATCATAAACGACAGTACAGTTTGTTTTGGAGAGTATTTCAGGAATGAAGACCGTGAACAGGTGGACGTATACGTTAGTACAGATAATGGTCGTCACTGGAAGATTAATTATTCCTTCAAGCCCGGCGAGGTTCGCCATATACACTCCTTGCAGAAAGATCCGTTTGAAAACAAAATGTGGATCACCACGGGTGATGTAAAAAAAGAGCCCCGGATTGCATGGACAGACGATAATTACAAAACTATTCATGAGATTGGTGGAGGTAGTCAGCTCTGGAGGGCAACACAGCTGGTATTTGACCAGGATTACCTGTACTGGGGAGCAGATACTTATAATCCAAAATACGAGGGACTTTACCGTTGGAGTCGCAAGACGGGAGAAGTCGAAAAAATTGCTGATGTCCATGGAGTAATTTTTCATTCAACCATGCTGAAAGACGGAACGATCGTAATGACTACCAACAGGGAAGGGGGGCCGAATGAGAAGGATAAGCAGACCAGGATGTTTATTATTGAGAAAGACAAGCCGGTTCGTTGTCTGAATGTGGGCACCTGGTTCAGTCATAAGCCCGGCTTCTGGTTTAAATATGCAAAGCTGCGTTTGCAACGAAACCAGGGCGCATCGATGCTGGCGATGTCGTGCCTTAGTCAGAAGGAATTTTCAAATGGGGAATTGTTGTTGATTCCCGAGGAAGCGTTGAGGATGGGGGAGGAGCTGGTTAACAGGTAACAGGACAGAATACAGAACCAGGAAGAAACTGAAAACTGAAAACCGGAGGAAAAGCAGAATGTAAAATTTGGAATACAGAAAAATTCGCGATAGCATGCCTGATGTGCAGCCCACCATCCAGATCTCATTCCTCCTACTCCTGCCTGCTGCATGAACAGGAAACTGATAACCAAAAACGGAGAACCGGGAAAATGAAATTTCCAGCGATTCGTCAGGTTGATTCCAATTGCTCTGACAACAGACAACTGTCGGCTACATTCGAAAGCAGAATTCAGGAAAAATTTGACACCGCATACTGGATCCTGCTGACTATAACCTGGATCTCCTGCCTGCTCACCGCTGCCTAATTAAACTGCAACGCCGGCAGACGATACTGATGCCCGTCCACGACATACAACTCTTCAATTTCGTATGTCCAGTACCGGTAGATGGGTGATTTTTTCAGCATTTCTTCTACTTCTGATTTTGAATTTGCTGAAAAAGTGATCCAGGAACGCTGTGATTCCATGGTGACAACATAATGATCGATCGTTCCTGCTTCAATTAATTCGTTGATATAGGCCCGGTGTTCTGGAATTGCTTTCATGAATTTCTCATCCATTTCAAACCGGATACTAACCTGGTATTTCTTCATAAAAAACCAATTCGTTCATAAGATAAACGAAATTTCTGAATCGGGGGTTGCAGTTATGAAATGTTAAACCTCGCGTAGATGCCAGGGAACGATGCTGTTTGCATAATCGTCCCGGTAAGGAATGGAGACCCGGATGTAGTTGTCAGTATAACCTTCCAGCATACCGTTTTTGGTCTGCGTTTCGAACAATACTTTTCTTGTTTCGCCACGATGTTGCGAAGCAAAATGTTGCGATTTCATAAACGATAAGTTCCGGAGTACCTTATTTCTTTCATTGCGTACATGAACCGGAACGACGGGTTTTATATCGAGCGCGGAAGTATTATCTCTTTCCGAATAAGTAAATACGTGCAGATAAGAAATATCAAGACTATGAAGAAAATCGAATGTTTCTTTGAAAGATGCTTCATCTTCTGCTGGAAAACCTACTATTACATCAACTCCGATCGCACAATGAGGCATCATCGTTTTAATCATTGCCACTTTTTCGGCATACAGTTCACGGCGATATCTTCTCCTCATCAATCCCAGGATCTTGTTACTCCCACTTTGCAGAGGGATATGAAAATGAGGCATAAAACGATTGCTGTCACTCACCAGTTCAATAATTTCAGGAGAAAGAAGGTTTGGTTCGATAGATGAAATCCTGAACCTTTCAATTCCTTCCACTTTGTCGAGTTCCCTGCAAAGCTCAAAAAAGTTGGTACTGTGCTTATCGCTGTTGTTGGTTTTGCCAAAATCCCCGAGGTTTACCCCGGTCAACACGATTTCCTTAACTCCCTGTTCTGAAAGCTTCCATGCCTGTTTTACAACGTTTTCTATGCTGTCGCTTCTGCTTTTCCCACGGGCCATGGGGATGGTACAGAACGAACAGGAGTAGTCGCAGCCATCCTGGACTTTCAGGAAACTCCTGGTGCGGTCGCTTACGGAAAAAGAGCTGTTAAATCCTTTGACCTCGGTAATATCGCAGCTGCAGATTTTTGAAGAATCACCTTTGGTAAAGTCGCGCAGATGCCGGGCTATGTTGAACTTTTCGGCAGCACCCAGCACAAGGTCAACGCCGGGTATTGCAGCGATCTGCTCGGGCTTCAGCTGTGCATAGCAACCGGTTATGACTACAGTCGATTCAGGAGCGCGGCGTTGGATACGACGAACGATCTGACGGCATTCTTTATCGGCATTATCAGTTACAGAGCAGGTATTGATCACATAAACATCGGCCGGGTCGTCAAACGACCTCTTTTCAAAACCTTCCTGTTCCAGTATCCTGGACAGACTGGAGGTTTCTGAAAAATTCAGTTTGCACCCAAGTGTATGAAAAGCGACTGATTTTGCTTCGGCCATCGGGCGGCAAAGGTAGGAAAATAGTCGGGAGTCTGGAGTCGGGAGTTAAGAGTGAACAGCCGAGCAGCCAAAGACCGTAGCCAATAGTTTAAAGCCAAAAGTCTGAAACGGGGAGTCCATGTTCGGGAAGATGTTTGTGGTGCCGTTGTTCGTAGAGCCGCGATGCGTCGCGGCTCAGGTAATTATTAAAAAGCTAATTCCGTATTCTGATCTCAACGCTCCATATAACCAGATGATTTCATAAAGATCCCCAGGATCGATGATCTTATAGCCCCGGAATTCATTCCGGGGCCCGATGAATTGTTGACCCGGTATTCATTCCTGCGAGAATGTTCAAGGAATTTGACAAATGACAAAGAATCTGAAGAACGATTCAGATAGATTTGTTCGGATCGAAGATTTGTCGCCCGCGAATATGGTCAGAAGAAAAATGATTTTTTTTATCAATATGAATTCATCTGATGAGATTAATCTCCGGAATGGAAAGAAAAACAACATTTTCTCCATTGTAAACCGATATAGAAAATTTGTAAGTTGTGGGATTCAAAATGAATCGAAAGCTTTTATACGGCATTGTCTTCCTGGTGGTACTGGCAGTAACCTTTTACCTGAAAAATGGCGAAAGGAATTCATATCCTGACGAAGGATTTGATAGAAACAGCGGTCCCCTGATCTATACCAGACATGCGCGCTGCAGAATGTCCTGCAGGGACATCACCGAAAATGAAATCAGGTTTATTTTAAACAACGGGATTGTCAACAAATCAAAATCAGATCTCAACAGTAAACCCGAGCCGAAATATGCGGTGGAAGGCTATGGTGACAACCGTCAGCATCTTCGGGTTATATTTGCTCCTTCAACCCGTGGCATGGTGGTCATCACCTGCATTGATCTGGAAAAGGAATGGAAATGCGACTGCAAATAACGCTTTAAATGGATTCTTTCAAGCATGGATGTACTTTTATGGCCAGTAAGAATTATCTACACCTTATACGCTGTTCTTCTATTTATTACCCTGATGCTGATCGTTTTTCCATTTGTTCTGATTGCATCATTCTGGGGTAAGGTTAAAGGCGGCAACTTCGTATACCATGTCCTCCGGATCTGGTCAGCCATCTGGTTTCCTATGATCGGAATTTTTCCGAAAAGAATCTATGAATCAAGGCCTGATCCCCTTAAACAGTACATTTTTGTTGCCAATCACATTTCTTATCTCGATGCGGCGACTATTGTTGAATTTATACGTCAGCCTTTTCGGCCCTTGGGGAAAATTGAAATGAGTAAGATCCCGATTTTCGGATTTATATACAGAGTCTGCGTAGTGATGGTGGAACGTGCCAGCGCTGAAGACAGGGCTAAAAGTATCAGGCAATTGAAATCAGTTTTAAAGAAAGGTATTTCCATCCTTGTTTTTCCGGAAGGAACCTTTAATATGACCCATCAGCCGCTCAAAAGTTTTTATGATGGCGCATTCAGGGTAGCGGTGGAAACACAAACTACAATTCAACCTGTGCTTTTCCTGGATGCCTACGACAGGATGCATTACAGACATATATTCAGCATGACTCCGGGAAAATGTCGTGCGGTTTTTCTTGAGCCCATCGAAGTGGCCGGGATGGATCAAAAACAGGTTGGCGAATTAAAGGAAAGGGTCTATAGTCTGATGGATAAAAAACTAAGAGAATACAACGCCAGCTGGATCAAATAGCTTTTGAGGTAAATGGAAGGATATGTTTGAAGAAGTAGAACAGGCGGCAGCTTTATTATATGCAGAGATAATTCTGCCATTGGCATTGCCCAAGACCTACACCTATGCCATACCGTTAACATTACAAAAGCAGGTGGCGCCGGGGATGCGCGCGGAAGTTGTATTTGGAAAACAGAAGAAGTATGCTGGTGTAATAAAAAATCTTTTTACCGAAAAGCCAAAAGGCTTTGAACCAAAAGAAATCCAGAACCTGCTGGATTCGCAGCCGGTTATTCATCAGAGTCAGCTGGATTTATGGGAATGGATTGCCAGGTACTACCTTTGTACAGAAGGAGAAGTGATGGCTGCTGCATTGCCTGCTCATTTTAAACTCAGCAGTGAAACGATCCTGATCTATAATGAAACTTATGGCGATGATTTTTCTGCACTGTCGCACGACGAATACCTCGTAGCAGAAGGATTATTAATGAAGAGGGAATTGAAACTGGAAGAAGTTCAACTTATTCTGGACAGCTCGCATGTATATCCCGTCGTAAAAAAACTGATAGAAAAGAAAGTTTGTTTTGCATGGGAATCGATAAAAGAAAAATTCATTGCCAAAACAGAAATATATGTTCGGCTGAGCGAGAAGTATGCTGATGAAGAGCACCTGAATGAACTCCTCAACAACTGGAACTCTGCTGCGCCAAAGCAGATGGAGTTGCTGCTGGCTTACCTTCATTATCAACGCACAGAAGGCGAAGTAAAGCAATCCGATCTGTTGAAGAAATCCGGCGCAACTGCGGCTCAGCTAAAGCGACTGGAGGAAAAAGGTATCCTGGTCCGTGAAAAGATTACGGTTGACCGTCTCCGGCAGTTACCCATGGAGATTGATATTGATTTTACACTTTCTGATGCACAGCAAAGTGCCTTGAACGCGGTGAAACTGTCGCTGGAAGAAAAAGCGGTTTGTTTGTTGCAGGGAGTTACCTCCAGTGGAAAAACACAGGTGTATATCCGGTTGATGGAAGAAATTATCCGTACTGGCAAACAGGTGTTGTTTTTGTTACCGGAAATTGCGCTGACTGCCCAGATTATCAGAAGACTGCAGAAACATTTTGGTGGATATATCGCAATCTATCACTCTAAATTCAATCCGAATGAAAGAGTAGAGATCTGGAATAAGGTGAAAGACGGCACAACAAAAATTGTGTTAGGCGTAAGGTCGTCGCTTTTTCTTCCATTTGAAAATCTCGGGTTGATCATTGTTGATGAGGAGCACGATGCATCCTATAAGCAACAGGAGCCTGCGCCGAGATACCATGCGCGGGATGCTGCAGTATATTATGCTTCCCGTTTGGGAGCAAAAGTTTTACTGGGTAGTGCGACGCCTTCCATGGAGACCTACTACAACGCAACGATCAGCAAGTATGGATTAGTGCAATTAAATGAGCGGTATGGCGGAATTGAAATGCCGGTTATCGAGATAGCAGATACAAGGCAGGGCACAAAATCGCCCCATACAAAAGTGGTGATCGGGCCATTGCTGAAAGAAAGAATTGAGCAGACACTTGAATTAAAGGACCAGGTGATTCTTTTTCAGAACCGGCGTGGATACTCGCCATTTATGATGTGTACAGTTTGCGGATTTATTCCCCATTGCGACCATTGCGATGTTACACTCACGTATCACAAACTGCATCACAGGTTGCAATGCCATTATTGCGGTAATTCCTATCCGCGACCGCAGACCTGTATTCGTTGCGGAAGCAGCAGCTGGCTGGAGAAAAATTTTGGTACGGAGCGTATCGAGGAAGATCTGAAAGAAGAATTCCCTGAGGCCCGGATAGCTCGTATGGACCTGGATACGATCCGCGGAAAAAATGCGCACGACGCATTGATAAAAGAGTTTGAAGAAAGACAATTGGATATCCTTGTTGGGACGCAGATGGTAGTAAAAGGTCTGGATTTCGACCATGTACAGGTCGTGGGAATTCTTGATGCTGATGGATTGCTGAGTTTTGCAGATTTCCGTGTGAATGAAAGAGCCTTTCAGCTGATGGAACAGGTGAGTGGTCGCGCGGGTCGTCGCGACCGGCAGGGGACTGTCGTTATACAAAGCCGCAATGCTGCGCATCCTGTACTTGAATTTGTAAGGCAACATAATTATCAGCAGTTCTATGATCACGAGATCATCGTCAGGAAGAATTTCGGATATCCTCCATTTACGAGAATCATCCAACTAACGTTCAGGCATAAGGTAAAAGAAAAATGCGCTGCGGCTGCAGAGCTTGTGGCATCGCAGCTGGCAAAACATCTCGGCAATTATTTAATTGGTCCCGCAGAGCCGGTGGTAAATCGCATCCGTGAGAATTACCTTATGGAACTGATGTTTAAATTACCTAAGGACACCAGGACCAATGAGCTCGTTCGTGAGCTTATAAAACAGCAGATGGTCATTCTTCAGAATGATAAGAATTTCAGATCGGTGGATATTATTCCAGACGTGGATCCGGTTTGATGAAGGCCGAAGGATGAATGGCGAAGGATGAAGTGAACATCCAGCGTTTTTAAAGTGACAGAGGCAAATTAAAAGATGCAGCGTTTCAATAACAAGTCCCGTAGATGATCTTATAGCCCATGACTTCAATCATGGGCGTCAAGGCATGGGAGCATCCCATGTTTGAAAATGATGGAGGC
The DNA here is from genome assembly GCA_029269725.1 of Pollutibacter soli. Classification (GTDB taxonomy): domain Bacteria; phylum Bacteroidota; class Bacteroidia; order Chitinophagales; family Chitinophagaceae; genus Pollutibacter; species Pollutibacter soli. The sequence goes on from JARJHS010000005.1 coordinate 86,308, forward strand.
AAATTGAAAATTAAAGCCGAAAAATAAATTGATATTTCAATCGCCCCGGGCTTTAGCCCGGTATGAATATCGAGTCGGATAGCTGATCATTTAGTCGGCGCGATTGCGCCCGTTCTGACAACTGACAACCGATAACTGACAACTACAATCTAAAACTCCTACCTACTACTTACTTCTTACTACTTACTGTATTTAATCATCTCATCATACTCCAGAAAATGAATTCCCTTCGGTAGTGTCTGTGACGCTTTTACCATTGCAAGCGCAACTTCTGAAGCTTTGATCGATTTGTATTTATTCATTGATTTAGGCAATACCCAGGAGACTGCGGGCATTACAAATTGCGCGATCGATTCGCCTATACGTCTTTCTTTTCTCTGACCGATTAATAAAGAGGGCCTTACAACGATGAGTTGCGGGATCAGGCATTTGCTCACTGCTTCTTCTACAACACCTTTTAATTTGAGATAATAATTGTTGTTATTGTCTGGATTCGCGCCGATCGAACTTACCAATGCAAATCCATATACACCACCATCAGCAGCAACTTTTGCTGCATGTACGGGGATGTCATAATCTACTTTCTGATACAGTTGTTTGTCGCCTTCAACTTTTTTATTCGTTGTACCGATTGCGCAGAAAACCGTTTCGCTTCCGACAATATAAGGATCCATCTCTTTCAATTGAGTAAAATCGATGATTTTTTCCAGCAGTTTTGGATGCGACCTGCCGACCGGTCTTCTTGTCACCACATTGACCTGGCTATAGGTTTCATCATTCAGCAGAATATCCAGCAGGTGACTTCCGATCAATCCTGTCGCGCCGAGTAATGTTACGGTCTGGCCCATTTTGAGTATTATTGTTCCATGCAAATTCAGGAAAATATTTCACTTAAGAACTACAATAGCTTCGGGCTTGATGTGAACGCAAAATATTTTTCCGTTTTTACGGATATCCCGTCACTGGCAGAGTTACTGGAAACCGGAAGACACCCTTTTACCACGGAGAGGAGCAGACGACTGCTGATACTGGGTGGTGGTAGTAATATGTTGCTGACAAATGATTTCAATGGACTTGTCATAAAAAACAATATTCCCGGCATCAGAAAAACTGCCGAGGACGAGCAGCATGTATATGTAACCGTTGGGGCAGGGGAAAACTGGCATGAAACAGTAATGCATTGCATAGATATGGGCTGGGGTGGCCTGGAAAATCTCGCGCTGATACCTGGTAATACAGGAGCTTCTCCGATGCAGAATATCGGGGCCTATGGAGTCGAAATCAAGGATCATTTTTATCAGCTGGAAGCCTGGGATATAGAAGATAAGAAGACCGTGATTTTTACCGCCGCAGAATGCGAGTTTGGTTATCGTGAAAGTGTTTTTAAAGGAAGATTGAAGAACAGATTCGTCATTACATCTGTCAGTTTTCGTCTGGATAAAAACCCGGCTTTCCATATCACCTACGGAGCTATCCGCGAAGAGCTGGAAAGGCAGGGTGTCCAGGACCTGAGCATACGTGCGATTGCGGATGCGGTGATCAGTATTCGACGATCAAAGTTGCCTGACCCGGCGGTTATAGGAAATGCGGGAAGTTTTTTCAAGAATCCGGAAATTCCTGCTTCTCAGTTTGAAGAGTTAAAATCAGTGTATCCTGAAATCGTCGGCTATCCTTTGCCGGGAGCCATGGTGAAACTTGCTGCAGGCTGGTTGATTGAAAAGGCGGGATGGAAAGGCTACCGTGAAGGAGATGCAGGCTGTCATGCAAAACAAGCGTTGGTATTGGTGAATTATGGTAATGCAAGTGGGCATGAGATTTTAAAACTGTCAGATAAGATCAGTGAAAGTGTACGGGAAAAGTTTGGAGTGCATTTGCAGAAAGAAGTGAATGTAGTTTAGTTCATAGTTCTTAGTTGTTAGTTCTTAGTTCATGGTTCATAGTGTGGAACTGCCAGTTTTCGGTTTTCAGTTCCATTATATAGTTCTCCGTTTCTTCTCAGTGGGCTGTTCAATCAGATGTCGCTCAGTATTTTGACTTTTTGGCTGTTTCTAAGAACTAACAACTAAGAACTAAGAACTTGTATTAATCCCATGCAATGTTTTTTGTTTTTTAGGTGTCAGAATGCATACTATTTAAACTGAACTCTCCATGAAAAAGTTAATCCTCCTCTTCCTGTATTCCGTATTCTGTATTCTATCTCTAAGTGCCCAGGAAGAGCGCGAAGAACCGCAGCCTCCTACTGCCAATGCCTCAAATGTGTATGCCGAATTCGGTGGAGCCGGAATTATCTATTCCATCAACTACGATGGCCGGTTCGGAAAAACAGATCGTGGATTGGGTTTCAGGATAGGAGCCGGTGGATTTTATGCCGATGGGGAGGGATACTATATGATCCCGGTGGGGTTGAATTACCTGATCGGAAGCAACGGAAAATATTTTGAAATGGGTGGCGGAGCTGCTTTTGGGAACTTCAATGAAGCATTTTCATCCGACCCTGATCTGAATAAAAGCAAGGTAGTGGGCCATCTGGTTTTTGCGTTTCGTAAACAGGCATTCAGGCACAGAGGTGTAATATTCCGTGCAGGGTTCACACCCATTTTCAGTTCTACATTCTTTATTCCATCGGCTTGTGTGGCTATCGGTTTCAGGTTTTGAGTCAGGCAAAAGGCAAAAGTAAAAAGGCAGTTCGTTGTTCGTTCTTCGTTGTTCGTTTTTCGTTTGGAACAGCCCATGTTCAGTTTGCCTGCCGCCTGCCTGTCCGGCAGGCAGGGCAGGCAGGTTTTCAGTTTCAGTACCGGGCAGTTTCCGCTCATTGCAGCATACCCTGTTTCTGCCTTCAGTATTATGCTCTATATTTTTGCCATTCATACAATTAAGTTCTCCATTGCTGACCAACTCCATAATTTAATAGAATCGTTCACTTCCTAATTAGAAACAAGTTGAATGAACCAATATGAATCGAAAAAACTTTATCGCCGCAGGAACTACGGCGCTCGCAGCAGCAATCCTTCACAGCAATGAGCTGCAGGCTCAGCAACAGGAAGTTCCCCCCTATAACATCGCGATTGTAAAGGAGTTTGTTATAGCAGGTCATGGCAATATGGATAAAGTAAAAGAGATGGTGGTCAATTCACCCAACCTGTTGTATTGCCGATATGATTGGGGCAGTGGTGATTTCGAAGAAGCAATTGAAGGTGCAGGGCATGTGGGAAATAAGGATATTGCTAATTTTCTCATCAGCCAGGGTGCAAGACCGAACATTTTTGTTCTTACTATGCTGGGTGAAACTGAGATCGTAAAAGCAATGCTTACAAAATATCCGGCATTACTCAGGGCCAAAGGTGCTCATGGTTTAACGCTTTTACATCATGCAACAAAAGGAGGGGAGCAGTCAAAAGAGATTCTTGAGTTTTTAAAGGAGAAAGGCCTGACGGAGATGCAGATCAGGATTAAATAGTAAGGTTGGTTATTAATTTTTACATCCACAGGTGTTTCCCGGGATACTCCCCAGAATCAAACACTACACGATTCAAGCGAACACCAACAACATAGGAAACTCTTGTTATCGCTACCATTTCCCACAGGTTACCGGCTATTGAATTATGCTCCGTCAGGGCCATCCTGTTGATAGCAAGAGAAGATTTCCGGGATCGGATTTGCCGCTCGCAGGAGCGTCCTGTGAAATTAATCGAAGCCTGTGTTTAATTGGCTATGAATTGTGCGAAATAATCACTGATAGAAGGCAGCGCTTTTGCACTTTGTGTAACAGGACGCTCCTACGGAGCGATGTGTTTGGCTAAAATTTCAACTATTTCCTACCATCAGGAAGCTCCGATGGAGCGGAGGAAAACCGAAAGAGCATCAACAATAAATGGTACACGAAATTTTGCTGGTGCCCGCCTGCAAGTTTGAAATTATACAGAGTTTTTATCTACCCGGCGAAACACCAACAAAGAACGCAATGTCCGGTTGGTGTTTCCCGCCTTCACTTAAAAGAGAAAAATGTAAAACGACTCCAGGAAACACTGACAACAATTGCAATCACGAAAATTTTGTTGGTGTTCGCCTGCGCAGTTCATATTTAAAATTTATTTCCGTGCCAGTTGACAAACCAACGACTTGAAAGATAATTGTAACCGCCACGTTTTTTTATAAGTAGTCAGGTTTTGCCTTTTGCTTCTTTAGGAGCATCCTGTTTGTAGAGAAAGAAGATTTCCGGGATCCGATTTGCCGCTCGCAGGAGCGTCCTGTGAAATTAATCGAAGCCTGTGTTTAATTGGCTATGAATTGTGCGAAATAATCACTGATAGAAGGCAACGCTTTTGCAGTTTGTGTAACAGGACGCTCCGATGGAGCGATGTGTTTGGCTAAAATTTCAACTATTTCCTACCATCAGGAAGCTCCGATGGAGCGGAGGAAAATTGACAGCATCAACGACAGATGGTAACGAAAATTTGTTGGTGCTCGCCTGCAAGTTTGAAATTATACAAAGTTTTTATGTACCCGGCGAAACACCAACAAAGGGCGCAATGTCCGGTTGGTGTTTCCCGCCTTCACTTAAAAGAGAAAAATGTAAAACGACTCCAGGAAACACTGACAACAATTGCAATCACGAAAATTTTGTTGGTGTTCCCCTACGCAGTTCATATTTAAAATTTATTTCCGTGCCAGTTGACAAACCTACGACTTGAAAGATAATTGTAACCGCCACGTTTTTTTATAAGTAGTCAGGTTTTGCCTTTTGCTTCTTTAGGAGCATCCTGTTTGTAGCGAAAGAGGATTTTAGGGATCCGGTTTGCCGCTCGCAGGAGCGTCCTGTGAAATTAATCGAAGCCTGTGTTTAATTGGCTATGAATTGTGCGAAATAATCATTGATAGAAGGCAGCGCTTTTGCACTTTGTGTAACGGGACGCTCCTACTGAGCGATGTGTTTGTCTCAAATTTCAAATATTTCCTACCATCAGGACGCTCCGATGGAGCGGAGGAAAATTGACAGCATCAACGACAGATGGTAACGAAAATTTGTTGGTGCTCGCCTGCAAGTTTGAAATTATACAAAGTCTGTATTTATCCGGCGAAACGCCAATATGGTAACCATTTGTTCCGAAGTTTTGTTGGTGTTCGCCTGTGCATGTTATTTTGATGAATTCTTTTGTTGGCCGGCGAAACACCAACGAAGGATGCAGTTTCCGTTGTTCGGTGTTTCCGGGCATCACTCGAAACAGTATGATTCAAAACGACTCCACGGAACACCAACAACATTATTAAACTAGAATGGCCGGTGTTCGCTTACCGCATTACGATGATGAGTTGTTTTGTATTCCCGGCGAAACACCAACAAATAAGGGATGGGTTTAGTGATCCGATTGCTCAATAAAATGCCAGCACACGCCGGCCTTATCAATAATATTCACTTCCAGCCCGTAAGTCTGTTTGGAAATATTTCCCATCCTGATGCCGTACTTTTCAGGAAGTTTTTTCTCAAGAACAGACTTCCTGAAATCTTCTACACTGCTCACGATCACACTCACCATATAGTTTTGAGCAAATGATTCGTTTTCGTATTGCTGAAGAATGAATGTACAAGGACCATATCCCATCCCGGCATAATCTCCACCATCCCAGAGGATTTTAAAACCAAGTTCAACAAAGAATGCTTTTGCTGATTTAAAATCCTTTCCCGAAGGCACAAATGGCGAGAGTGATAAAAATTCCATGATCATTTTTGTATTCAAGACGATAAACGCTGAACTATCCAGTAAACTTTCCACCCTTGACTTTAAACATTCAACCTTTCGAACTCCTCATCGCCTTTACTTTTACCAGCTTATTGTCATCAACCAGTTTTTTGTACTCCCCTGTCTCCGCACCATACAACGCAATTTTTCCATTGGCATCGCAATGTACACCCCACCCATATCTTTTCGTCAGCGGTGATGCCCGAAAACAAGCCTGGCCTTTTGAAAAAAACGCTTCTCTCGCTTTTTTCCTTTCAGATTTTGTGATTTGATTTCTAAGCGCATACACTTCAAACAACACATCATCAGAAGTGTATTTGTAAGGCGCCTTATGAATCATTTCAAACTGCAGATTGGCAATGGATTTTTTATCTCCCTTCACCGGCGGAATTTCTCCGGCAAGTGAAGGCGAATCATCCGCAATCATGATCAGGGTGTTTTGGTAACAGGTACTATGAACCATATTACTAAGTTAGAGGTAAGGAGTGGGAATTGAACAGACAACCTGCCCTGCCTACCAGACAGGCAGTCTTTCGTTTCCCCGTATTCCGTATTCTGTGTTCTGTTTCATCCTCAATCGCCGGCTGTTCCTATTGCCTGCTTGCTATTGCCTATTGCCTCTCCTGTGTACCGTCTGCTGTCTTCTGTCTAGAACATAATCATTCCCAGCCTGATCTTCGGTGCATATTTCGGAGCTCCTTCAAAAGATCGGTCAGCCTGCCGTATGTGTCTGTCGATATGATAAATGAGAAACCTGAAAGTATCGCCCAACCGCAATTTTACCAGGTTGGAAATGGCAATTGATGTTTTTGTTTTGGTAAGATCTACCTGTGTAGCTTTTGCCAGAAGCGTTTTCAGCATTTCCAGTTGTTTGATAAACCTATCGATTGTCAGTACAGACAAATTACTTTCGGCTGGTCTTTTGTCTTTGGGAGTTTTCATTTTTTTGATTTTTCCGTTCCTGCCCAGCATCAGGTTGGCAAAATAATTTCCAATGATTCCGCTATGGAAAACAGTGCCGGGATTTCTGTGCGTACTGTTATCCATCCGTTTTTCTATTTCAGGGAGATAAAAATCGCCATAAAGATTCAGATGCTCGAGGCATTGGAGTATGCTCCAGGACTGCGCATCTTTTTTAAAGTTGAGTATTCTGAGATCGTAGGTTTTAAAACGCTGTGCGGCTTCTATTGCGTCGTCAGTCATGCTGATGAGTTCTGTCAGTAATTCTCTGCTGTTGATTTGCATATCTTTTAATTTGTACAAATCTCCCCCGGGTTTTTCAGAATGTTCTTGATCGGGATCAAGAATTCCGAAGCCGGCTCAATGTCTCAGGCGTCATGCGAAGATAGGAGGCAATATACTTTAATGGTACTTCCTGGAATACATTCGGGCTTCTTTTTAATACCCGGTTGAGTCGTTCAGTAGGCGAAGCGATCAGCAGGTCGATTTCACGATCTATTGTCTGCGTAACTAACCCTTCCAGCATTTTCGTGTAGCCCAGCAAGTTATCGCTACTTTGGCTGATCAGTTCCTCAATGTCATTCTTCGAAATCATTCTAACTATTGTTTTTCGCAACGCTTCGATATAAAATTCTGAAGGCGCTTGTTTCAGATAGGAGCTAAGTGAATTGATAATTCCATTTTTATACCCAAGCCTTACCGTGTGTTCTTCGAATTCAGTGAGAAGCAAAACCCTTACCGCGCCTTCTTCAATCCAATACAGATTTCTTTCGACTTCGCCTTCTTTCAGAATAAATTCACCTTTCTTAAATGTTTTCAGTTTCCCTTTCTGCTGAAAGGTCTGAATGAGCTGATCGAAAAAATTTGAATAATGAGCCGGCAATGGTTAAATAAAGTTATGAGGTTTCCAATTGGACAAGTTAGACATTTTCCAGGCTAAATCTTGTGGAATGATTTGCCTTTCGAAATGATGATGGATTAATACCCGTTAATTTTTTAAACAATTTATTAAAATAGGAAAGGCTTTCAAATCCCACTTCATAACATGCTTCTGATACTGTAATATCTTTCATTAATAAAGTTTTCGCCTGGGTAATTCTATACTGGTTGACAAAATCAGTGAAAGTCATCTTTGTCTGCTTTTTAAAATACCTGCAAAATGCTGCAGTACTCAAATGGACGCAATCTGCAATTTCATTTACATCCGGTTTCTTATCATAGTTGAGATGAATATAATTGTATACCGATGCCATCCGTATCTTATCATCAAGAAAAATCTTTACACGTGTGTCACGGTCATTGAGTTGGATATAATCATTGGTTGATGCCAGCAATTGAAAAATTTCCAGCAGTGTTAGCATTTGTACAAATGCAGATTCTCCATTCATCGATTTTAATTTCTGAATTGCCCGTTCTTTCGCTGGTCCGAAAAAACTCAAACCGTAAATCGATTGCTTCATCATGTTTTCAATTGCCTCAAACTCGGGCGCAGTTTTAAATGCATCGCCTAAAAAATTTTCCCTGAACTGAACAACGATCTGGTGATAGTCTGTCTGAATACCGTAATCAAAATTGAGATGAGGAATATCCGGTCCGATCAATACAAGATCATCAGTTGTAAAGCTCGAAATATGCTGCCCTACGTGACGAATGCCTGTAATAGCTTCAACATACAGCAGTTCAATTTCAGGATGATAGTGCCAGTAAAAGCTATTCCGCAGGCTGGGTGAAAAGATCTTAAACGACTGCCCCGGATTTAACGTGATGATTTCCTTCTGAATCTTCATTACGATCCGATTTTTCTATAAATCTAAATTATCGGGTGGAATTTTAATTGAAATTGTCAATACAGAGCAAAAACTGGTCATTCAAAACGAAAAATGAAAATGCCAATGGTTTCATCTTTGTTTCATAATAATCAACAGTATTCTTCATATGGAGCAACAAACGATGGCAGCAACAATGGCCCCGGCAAATGCGCACAAAGACATCCCCGGGAACCCCTCCACTGCAAAGAGCAGCAAAGTGAAACTGAACGACAGAAGCAATGGAAGGCCGTTAAAAGTTTTGTCTGAAGCGGATTGGAGATTCTGGATCAACAACGGATATATCGTTATCGGGAACGCTGTGCCGGAAGAACAGGTAAAACGTCTGGCTGATTTCCTTTGGGAGTTTGAAGAAAAAGACCCCAATGATAAATCGACCTGGTATACAGCTCCACGTGCGGAAATGAAAATGAAAGAGCTCACTAATACAGGTATGGTAGAAGTGTATAATCATCAGTATCTGTGGGATAATCGTCAGTTTCCAAAAGTGCATGATGCATTCAGTGACATCTGGGGGACAGAAAAACTTTGGGTAACGATTGATCGCGCAAATCTAAACCTGCCCATTCAGCCCGGTTTCGAGTACAAAGGGTTTATTCACTGGGATTATGATCCTGAAACCAAACCACAGAATGTACAGGGCGTTCTGGCTCTCGCCGATCAGAACGACGAAAATATGGGAGGCTTTCAATGTATTCCTGAATTGTATCGCACCTACGAAACATGGAAACTAACGCAGCCGGACAACCGTGATCATTTTAAACCTGATACCACAGGTTTTGAAATAGTAAAAGTGAAAATGAATGCAGGCGATCTCCTCATCTTCAACAGTCTTCAACCGCACGGTATCAGGCCAAACAGGAGTGGAGATAAAGTGAGGCTTGCGCAATACATTTCCATGATGCCCGCGGAGGAAGACAATGAAGAACTGCGTGAATGGAGAATCAGTTCCTGGAGAGATCGGAGGGCCCCGGAAGGTTATGCATTCCCCGGAGATCCCCGCAAATGGGAACAGACCAGATACGAAACCGCCGAACTATCTTCTCTGGGTAGAAAACTATTAGGAATCGACAGGTGGTGATCTGAAATACTTTGGGTTAAGAGGCATATGCAGTAAGCTGCTCTTTGGAGGAAGGGCAGCTTTTTTAGGCAGTCAACTCAAAACAATCATCTAATTTTACTCAGTAAGATTTTGGTAATCCCTCCACCTGGTGTTATGCGGATGCTGAATATTCTTAGAATCATACTTGCGCTTACCATTCTTTTCGCTGCGATATATTATTGGCGGCTCAGCAAAGGACACTATGACAACAGCACTTTTGTTATCAGCGAAGCAGCCAATCCCGTGATTAAAATTGTTGGCGACTATTCAGGCCGTATCAATATTGATGATACTGCTGTGACAGTGGATGAATCCATACTTTTTGAAAGAGATTCGCTTGCATACCTGATCCAGCGCGAGATTCCTGCACTGCTGGGGAATGATGATATCTATTCTTACGATGAGAAAATTTCAAAACGTACCAGACTGAATTCTGTTGAAACAGAAAAGTATATTGAACGTTATCTGAAAGAATTAAAGGATCTGCGCTGGAATGAAAGCTCAGAAAAGAATGCAAAGAAATATTTCTTCAAACGAACCTCTGTACTTCCTTATACCATGGGCTTTGCTGAGAAAACAAAGCGACTGGCCATTCCCGTTCTGTTCAATAACGTGACTGATCTTCATCATCGACCAACAGGGTCAGGTTATTTTATCGTCAATGATTCTGTAGGGAAATTAACCTACGATGGTAATGTGGATTATATTCTTTCAGACAATTCAAAAGTAGTTCTCAGGGCAAACGAAGGGATCGTTGAACGCATTTTTCCGGAAGCCAGGAAAACGAGTTTGATTGATGAGCAATACAGTGATGTTTTTGTATTTGATCTTCATTCTATCGGCAGTTCACTCGATCAGACCCGGAACGGAACAACAACTGTCAATGTCGAAATATTAAATCCCAGGTACAACAATCAACTCGGTCGCCTGATGCGCAACTGGTCGCCGGCGCAGGTGGCTATCTGGTCGATTGTTACGTTTCTTGCGCTATTTGCTGATAAGGTGAAAGAATTATTTTTCAAGCCTCTTGTCAATCGTGTATTTCAGAAAAAGCAGCAACCGGGCGGTGGCGTCAGCTATTAGGTGGTGTGTAGTAGGCTATATGTGGTAAGTTAGCTTTTGCGATTAAAATCACATCTCAGGATTGCGAAGTATAGTACGCGAAGTAAATTCACAAACAGTTTAGGCTGTTTCCTGGTTTTTCATGTAGGGAAAAGGCACGCCTTTTACCTACATGAAAAACGTCAAAATTGGGACGTTTCTATTACTACTCTCAACCGCCGGCTGTTACCCACTTATAACTTATAACTTATTATAACTTATACCCTACAACTTATTACCTACTACCCCTCGTTTTCAAAACCGAATCCTCAATCGGCCCTTTCAAGGCAACAATTGTATCGATCAGTTCATTTGGAAAAGTCATCGACAAAACATACTGCTGAACCTTCCAGTCATTTCCTTTTTTAACCAATACTCCAGATCCTCTGCAGAGTTTCATTTGTGTACTCAACAGCTCATCAAACCATGCCAGTCGTCCTGTACTATCGAAAAAAATGTTTCTTTCGACTGCGGTAAAATCCCAAGCTTTCCCTTTATCAAAAGCCGGTTTTGCCCATGCCATAAACGCCTTTTTGTCCCAGTTTTCTTTGGCATCTGTGCCGATGAATGTGGCATCATCGGTATAATAGCCGAAGTAATTATCATAATCGGCTCTGGCCGCAGCAGCATTGAATGAATCAAGCAATGAAATGATTTGCTGTTTCTCTTTATTCAGATCCGGTGCTGAAGAGGATGGGTTGTTATTGCACGATGTAACGATTACGAGGATAATAACCCAACAAAAATGCCAGCGGAAATCTTTTATCAATTTCATTTTTTTCATTTCACGGAAGATAGAGAAAGAAATTATCATCATGAGGATTGAACCGGCGAATATTTCACGATATCAATCCCGATTCCGTTGGGATCTGTAATGGCAAAATGACGATCACCCCACGGTTCATCACGAATTGGAACCGTAACCGGTATCTTCAATTTTATTTCCTGATATAAAGCATCTACATCATCAACTTCAATAGTAAGATAAACCCCCTGTCCTCCGAATGGACTTTGAAAAATCGGTTGTTGCGTTGGATGTTCAGGTAACAAAAAGCTAATTTCCGCCTGATGATCCGGCGTATGCATCAGGAGATAAAATTCATTTTCAAAAGTAATTCCGAATCCCAGTACGTCAGTGTAAAATTTTTTTGTCTCTTCCATTTTATTAGTGATAATTCCTGCATTCAGTTTCATTTTTATGATTTTTATTCTGATACAAAATTGCATCAACCAGTGATGGAATCATTGTAAAAAACGGACAAATTTCAGCGGCCGAATGCTTTAGAGGGAGTGACTCCATAGAAGTTTTTGAAGTCTTTAATAAAGTGAGCCTGGTCGTAATATCCTGCATCAAAAAATAATTTGTTTTCACGCAGACTTTGTGTGGAAGGCTTGGCACGAAGTATATTCTGGAAGCGAACGATTTTGCAGAAAGTTTTTGGTGTATCCCCGATATAATATTCAAATAATCTTCTCAATTGCCTTGAACTTATACCTGTTGACAGTTCCTGCTCCATCCGGATCACTCCTGATTTCTTAAGCATGATATCAATAGCGTTGTACAGACGATTGTCAAAATTGATTGTTGTTGACTGAATTTGTCTTATGAAAATTTTATCAAGTTCGATACATAACTGTGAGCTGTCATTGATACTTATACCAGTTGCAAGAAAACGCGCAATTTCCGGAACGACAACATCCAACGATTCAAAACGGTTGCTCAATTGCGCCGCATCAACTTTAAACATCTGCGGGAACATTGCAGGTAAAAATCTGATCCCGAAATAGTGAAACTGATTCGCCAATCGAAACTCAGTATACTTTCTGTAAAAACCCATTACCCAACTTAATGCCGGATTGTTCATCTCGAAATAAATATCAATACAGCCATCAGCTACAACGCGATAAATAAATGGTGATGGAAGGGGAGTAGTCGTCAGCAGTTCCCAGTAACAGCAGATAAATGGTTGCAGGTGAAGATGCGGAACAAATTCCCGATAGATAACATTACTGGTCGGGGATTTGACCGTAGGCTGAATTGGTTTGTATAATTGATGTATGGTATTCAATATCGAAATTCAAATCGGAAGAAAGCAATCCAGATCATTGAGGGTCTTCGATTTGGTAATCTATTTCCATGAATGATTCTACCTCTTTCATCCAGAGCTCTTCAACAAAACGTACATGTCCAGGATGATCGCTGTAAGCCTGGTAGCTCGCAGCATCTGAAAACTCCATTGATATTCCATAGGTATAGTTATTGTGAGAACTGATCTGTTTTAAGCACTCGAATTTTTCAACGCCCGGTAACTTTTTTAATTCTTTGGCAGCATCGAGGAATTGTTTTTCTTCCTCCGAACCTATCCGGTGTTTCAATTTAAAAACAACGGTATGTCTTATCCTGTACTTTGATTCTGATGTCATGAATGTCATTGATTGAAGACTGAAAATTCAAATTAACAATTTTCCTGTTAGCTGCATTAAGAAATTTATCTTGTTCCGCATTTGCTTCATAGGAATAATCCAAAAATGTTTTGTGTCAACTTGTCTAGACAAATAAAAATGTATATATTCGTTTTTTAAAGTCTCTGATAGTACTCCGGATTTTATTTTCATTTTATTTTCTCTTGCATTAATCGTTTTAGTACGGATGGTATCTGCGTATTGCTGACTTGTGCCGTGTTTCCGCGCAAATAATAAATTGTTGTAAGGCGTTATAATATTAAATCAGTATGAAACATATGCGTATTGACAAGTTCATCGTGCCCCTGCACGAAGTAGGTATGAATGATCTGGAATGGGTGGGAGGGAAAAATGCATCGCTTGGAGAAATGATACAACACCTTACTCCTTTAGGTATCCAGGTGCCTGGTGGATTTGTAATTACTGTCCATGCGTACAAATATTTTCTTATTGCGAATCAGCTGGAACCGTCGGTTAAGCAATTCATTTCCGAGATCGAGTTTGATAATATTGATTCCCTGCGTAAAGGCGGTAAGAAAATAAGGCAGCTGATACGGAACACAAGATTTCCCAAAGAGCTGGGTGAAGAAATTATTCAGGAATACCTGAGTCTTTCTGAAAGATATCATTTGCCGGATACTGATGTGGCAGTTCGATCTTCGGCAACAGCTGAAGATCTTCCGGACGCTTCGTTTGCGGGTCAGCAGGAAACATATCTGAATGTCAGGGGGCCAGGTGCTCTTATTGATGCAGTCCGGAATTGTTTTGCTTCTTTGTTTACCGATCGTGCGATTTCTTACCGTGAAAATTTTGGCTATGATCATTTTCAGATCGGGCTTTCCGTGTGTGTTCAAAAGATGGTTCGTTCGGATCTGGCATGTTCAGGTGTGGCCTTCTCTCTTGATACAGAAAGTGGATTTAAAGATGTAATAGTCATCAATGGTTCCTACGGGCTTGGTGAAATGATTGTGCAGGGTTCTGTTTCTCCGGATGAATTCATCGTTTTCAAGCCGATGCTTGGTAAAAGTTGTACCCCGATCGTAGAAAAAAAACTTGGAAACAAGGATCAGATGATGGTGTATGGTGACGATCCCGACGAACGTGTACGAACCATACCAACAGACAGGCAGATGCAGGAGAGGTTTTGTATTGACGACAAAACGGTTCTTCAATTATCTGCCTGGGTTGTTGAAATCGAAAACTACTATAGCCGGATAAAAAATTATTGGTGCCCGATGGACATCGAATGGGCGATCGATGGGAAAACCCAGCAACTATTTATTGTACAGGCGCGTCCGGAGACAATTCATTCGCAGAAAAAAGACCGGAAGGTAACCGAATACCATATCAATGAACCTGATAAAAATCAAAAGCTGGTACTGAAAGGAATTGCCGTTGGGGATAAGATCGCTTCGGGCAAAGTGAACATCATGTATTCCCTTGATAGTCGCGTTGCAGAAAGTCAGCCTTTCCAGACAGGAGACATCCTGGTAACGGATATGACAGATCCGGATTGGGAGCCGATCATGAAGAAAGCCGCTGCAATTATTACAAATAAAGGCGGACGTACCTGCCATGCGGCTATAGTTGCCCGTGAGATGGGGGTTCCTGCAATTGTGGGTTGTGGTAATGCAACGGAACTGTTAACTGTGGGAGATATTGTTACCGTCTCCTGTGCCGAAGGTGATGTTGGCCAGGTCTATCGTGGCGCAATCAACTACACTCAACTTGAGATTGATCTTGATGACTTGCCTGAAATTCGCACACCCATCATGTTTAATGTCGGCTCACCTGCGATGGCCTTTCAGTTTTCACATCTGCCGAATGCCGGAGTAGGGCTTGCGCGGGAAGAATTCATTATTAATAACTATATACAGGTACACCCGCTTGCATTGATCGGGCATCATAAGCTGAACGATCACCATTTATCGGCTGAGATCAAAAAAATCATTCGTGGATTTGAGAACGAGGAAGATTACTTTATAAAAAAACTGGCCTATGGTATAGCGCGGATTGCTGCAGCTTTTTTCCCAAATAAGGTCATTGTTCGGTTTTCCGATTTTAAGAGTAACGAGTATTATAATTTACTGGGCGGGAAATATTTTGAGCCGCACGAGGAGAACCCAATGATTGGATGGCGTGGAGCTTCGAGATATTATTCGTCTTCATATAGAGATGCATTCGGACTGGAGTGCAGGGCGATTAAAATGGTCAGGGAAGAAATGGGTTTTACAAATGTCGTGATGATGATTCCATTCTGCCGTACAGTTGAAGAACTCAAACAGGTGCAGGCCACTATGGCTTCTTTTGGTCTGGAACGTGGCGTCAATGGACTTGAAATTTACCTGATGGCTGAATTGCCGTCGAATATTCTGATGGCAGAAGAATTTGCTGCACATATCGATGGGTTTTCTATTGGATCCAATGATCTTACTCAGCTTACACTTGGGCTGGACCGGGATTCCTCTCTTGTTGCGCATCTGTACGATGAAAGAAATCCGGCAGTGAAAAAAATGATCTGTATGCTTATCCGTGCCGCAAGGGCTGCGAATGTAAAAGTAGGTATCTGCGGCCAGGGACCCTCTGATTACCCGGATTTCGCACAATTCCTTGTAGAACAGGAAATCGATAGTATTTCGGTTACGCCGGATTCGCTGGTGAAAACGATTAGGGCAATACACCAGGTTGAGCAGCAGTTGTTTCAGAAATGAAAAACAGCCTGATCACTTGTGGCGAAAAGGCTGTGGAATATAAAAAATGGGTAGTTGCTATTTTCCTGCGGGGCGCCGGTAAGGAACCATTTCTTTTTTCATGTTATAAAGAATGAAGTAGGCTTTGTCAACTTTACCTGATTTTTTCAGGTCGAATTCAATCTGGATATCTTCACCTTTACTCAGGAAAAATTTGTTCGGTGATTCGGGCGTGAGTTCAATCGGTTCTGATTTAACTGCTCTGTCCATCAATTGCACCGGTTGGTAATACAGTTTTTTATCTTTTTTAAAAATGTTTATTGTAATTGCATCAGGTATATACGGTACCGTATAGGCGCCTTCGAAACGACTGAGCTGCCTGCTTTCCATCGGATACTCTTTGTGTTCGTAAGCATTCACGACCGGCTGATCATTCATGATATATGCCAGCGCTCCTGAAATATATCCTGCATTGGATTCATTGTTTGAAAGCACGATAATCACCAGATCATCCCGCAGATACCTGATCATATCATTTTTGTACCCTGGCCATCCGGCAACGCCGGAATGGATATACCTTCCGAATTCATTCATGCCGACTTTCTGTGAACTCAGACTATAATAGATTTTATATGTCGTATCCCATAGTGCCCGGGATTGTTGCAGTTCGTCCTGGATAATGTTAGTGAAAAATTTATTATCCTTTAATGCTCTGTCAAATAAATAGAGATCTTCAGCAGTTGAGCTGATATTTCCGGCACCATAAATTCCATCAGGATAAATGACCCAGGAATATTTGATCAGGCTGTCAGGGATAATATAGCCGCGGGTGCTGTCTTTCACATATCCGTATGCATAGCCCGGTATTTTCTCACCCTTGGTGCGACGGGTATTGTAGACTCTTGTATTTTTTAATCCGATTGGCTTGCAGATATTTTCCTGGACGTAACTGGCGAAAGATTGTCCGGAAACTCTTTCAACAATTACAGCGAGTAATTCATATGCGACGTTGGAATATTCACATTTTGAACCGGGAGCAAAATCCGGAGGTAAGTTCTCGGCCGCGAGAAACTCGATCACATCCTTATTGTAAGCGAATTTTTTTCTGTCCCATTTTTTATCCATCGCTTCATATTCGTCAGGTAAGCCTGAAGTGTGTGAAAGCATCTGATAAATGGTAACATTTTTATAAGGAAGCTCAGGAATGAATTTTCTCAGGGTATCTGAGAGACTGAGTTTTCCTTTTTCCTTTAACTGAAAGATAGCGGTTGCAACGAAAGGTTTTGTCAATGACGCCAGCTCGAACATGGAGTTGGGCGACAGCTTTTCTTTAGTACTGAAATTACTATAGCCTATACTTTTTTCATAGATCATTTTGCCTCCTTTGGCGATCAGCACATTGCCGTTGAAATTATTGTACTTCTCTGCGGATTTAAGAAACAAATCGAGTTTAGTTACATGGGGATCCTGCGCAAAGATCAATGCAGGATAAATACAAAAAAGGGTAAGCAGCTTTTTCACGATATCTTGTTTTAATACTAAATCGGGTTTCAGGGCAGGTGGGTACGGTGCAGCCAGGGTAAAATAGTATGCCGCAAATCATTCAACGTGTTCATTTATGAAAAGTTGTCTGAGGCCGAAGGAATTTTAATGGTGATGTTCGCGAAGACCTTTTTGGGTCATATCACTTTACCTGGATATGGATATGATCATCGTTCCTTACAGCCTGGCAGCCATGGAACCGGATTTTTTCGCTGGAAAGTCCGAGCCTTGTTTTGAGGTGGGGTTCAATGAAGATTTTGTTGACTTTTTCATTCGATACACACCATTCTAAAAAACTTTTTGTTCTTTTTGAATCGAATCTGAAGATGTTTTCCTGCTCTGTGGCATCAGGTTCCTCATGAGGCTGTACTGCCAGTAGCCTTGTTTTCCGCAATCTCTGGAAATGTCGATTTCTCCTGGCCGGGGTTCTTCTGAAATGCCATAGCCGCAGAACGAAGGTGCTGTGCTGACGGGGTTCCCGGTCAATGCATCTGTATAGAAAAAAGAGATGTCAGGTTTTTTACCATCCTGATGACTCAGGTGTGGCCAAAGAGGGAAGCCATTGAACAAGGGGAAGTTTGCTTCCAGGTAATTGGTAACAGTTCCGGGATAGCGCAGGTTCATTTCTGAAGCGATATTCATAATCTGATCACGAAGCTCGGGTGTGACCCAATGCCTGTTCAGGACGCAGGTCATGATATTTAAAGGTTGCAGATTTCGTTGCTGTGTAACGGATAGTGGTAGACGATTAAACTCTCGCGCGATGGATGGGAGAATAGTAAAGCTGATGAGAAAATGACAAACAGAAACGAAAGCAACTTTGCAATTTTATCGACGAACGGGTTTGAAATTATTTTATCTATGAAATTGTAGAAACAGAGATTGATCAGCCAGATAATTCCGCCGATTTGCGTGATGATGGTCAGAAAGGCAATGATCAAAATATGTACAAATATTTGCAGCGAAATCCTGATCATTGAAACAACGTTCATGGGTTAACGTTGTTCGAAACTGAATCGTGTCTGAATGAGTTCTGATTTTTGATAACGAAATACTAAAACTTTGTTTTCTCTACTTCTTCGTGGTGTTTCAGATAAAGTGGCAGTGCCGCAGATCCATACCAGGGGAAAAGTTCAACATCGAAGATGCCGCCTTTCACGGAAGGATCAGTTTCCACCCAGGATTTTGCTTCTTTCAGATCACTGGTATTGAAGATGAATATGCCGCGGTATTTTTTATCGTTTTGCCCCATAGGTCCTGCTACGATCAGTTTACCTGCGTCAGCAAGTTTGTTGATGTTCTGCATATGCCCCACCATCAGGCTGTCTTTAATTTTTTTATCCAGCGTGTTCTCCTTCGATTTCAGGATGACGAAAGTATACATTTTCATTCCGTATTCGTCGGCTCCGAGTGAGTCGGCAAGTGCTTTGTTGAATTTCGGGTTTGTTGATTGCCCCTGGAGGCCGATTGAAGTAAAAATGAGGAGCAGGGTAGCTAAGCGTTTCATGGCTCTGTATTGCCTTAGTGAGTAATTTTTTATTGCTGAATAGGCTACAAGTTAGATGATAAAGTAATCATTGCAAGCCTGAATCGGATGAAGCAGGAATTTTGCTGGCGGAGAATGGAACCTGGTAGGTCTAAGACCTGCCAGGTTTAACAGACCTGCCGGGTTTAAACACCTTCAAGGTCTAAAACCTCCCAGGTCTTAAGACCTCGCAGGTAAAACTGTCTGCGTTGGAAGGTGCAACCGAAACCAGCATTTTCTGATGCAGAGTAACTCATTGATTAGTAAGAATTGCCGATCTAGCCGTGATAATGAAATGCCAACCTGGGAGGTCTAAGACCTGCCAGGTTTAAGAGACCTGCCAGGTCTTAAGACCTCGCAGGTTTTACTTTCGCGATCGCACGTCACGAAAACCCCACCCTTGATCAAGTCTTAAAATGCTCATGGCAAGACGTGACTATCTTGGTAAAAAAGTAAGAATATGCTTAGTCACATCGTCTCGATACTTGGATTTGTTGGAGTGTTTTTCTCCTGTTTTGAAGAGCAGACCTTTGTGGGAAGTACGCCTGCTGATCCGGAAGTGAGGAAATTCCTGGAAATGCCGTTAAAGGATTCTGTGGATTTCATCAGGTGGAAACTCCTGGTAAGCGAAAGCACTTACAAACTGGAATATAATTACGGTGTTTCAAAACCAGGCACGCCCGGATTTTACACTGATCATATTAAAGCTGTTGGCGGACAATTAACTCGCAGAGACAAAAATCTCGTTCTCACCAATAAAGGAAAAATCCTGAACCTCGCGCTGGTCAACAGGAATATTCTGCACCTGATCAATCATAATGGAAAACTGATTTCAGGAAATGGAGGATATAGTTATGCGCTTAATAATATTCATCCTGAGCTATCGGACCAGTTCAACTTGACTTCAACAAACAAAATTGATAAAAATCCGGAAGTATTCGAAGGCAGAACTCCATGCCAGGAAATATCTGCCGAACTGGGGCTTAATAAGACTGATGCCTGCACCAAAATGAAATGGTATATCATTTTCTACCGCGATTCTGCTACTGGAAAACCAAGTCACTATCTTTCAGGTGGGAGAGGATATCGCAAGGAGACTATGGAAAAAGGAACTTGGAAAATGCTCACTGGTGCGGATGACAGAATTATTTACGAAGTATATTCAGAAAAATATCACACACCAATACACCTCGTGAAAGGGGATGACAATATTCTATTCTTTACTGATGCATCCGGGAAACTACTTGTCGGAAATGAAGATTTCAGTTTCACATTAAATAAGAGAGATGTTGAATAAAGATAATCGTGTAGTCTGCTACAAAGTGAATTCTGATCTTTTTATCAGTATTCATCGATCTTCAGCTTTCGCAGCCTTGATAATATTTCACTGCGCGTACGCTTGAAATGATAGGCCAGCTCATCGACTTCGTATAATTCGTCGACATACATTCTTTTAAGATCCGAATCCTGATCGGAAGTCCACGGCTTTTTTGCCGCAGATGATTTCTGTTTGCTCGCAGCACGATCATATGTTTTATTTACAAACCGTTCTGAAAACCTGCTTTTTGCGAAATTTTTAAAATCGGGCTGATTCTGCATAGCATCAAGACCCGTTGGCTTTGGTTTCAATACTTCGATGAACTCAGATTTCGGAAAATTCTGCGGAACAAAAATATCCGGAATGCGTAGCCGATTTTTTGCGCGCGTTACGGCCACATATAGAAGATTAACTTCTTCATTCAATCTCGGAATATTCGGAGGGTTTTTTTTGTCCTCCATCAATCGTTTCAATCTTTCTTCTGTAATAAAATCATCCGAAAGTTTTACAACATCGTACTCCATTCCTTTGCAGCGATGTACTGTTGAAAAAATCATGTCAGCTTTATCTTTTTCATCGTCGCTTACATGGCGTTCTTTGATCGTCCGGAGGATATCTGGAATTCTATTTCCGTATTCGCGAACAATATTCACCATCATTCCTAATTGCATGTCTTCTGTTTTCTCCACATAATCTTCCAAATCTTTTAATGATTTCATTTGCTTAATCAGTTTATCCCTGATATAGTCAAATTTGTAGTTATATAGATTCAGCACATCATATAATGAAGCACCTTCGTCGGCATACGTATAAGAATGAATATTTCCTTCAAAATACAATCGTTGGTTTTTTACATTTCCTTCTACAAAATTGATGGCCTCGAGAAGCAAACCGAGGTTCGTTCTTGCCAAAGTTGCTTTTGAAGTCAGCGACTGTTGTGTACCTTTGCCAAACAGCTTTGCGTTCGACGAACCTCCCAGAATGCTTTTCAATTTTAATACCTCCATCGCAAGATTGGCAATGTCCTGGTGAAACCGAAAACTCGTACTCAGATTGAAAGAAGGAAAGCGCGTTTGCTCGAGAGAATTCACCGCATAACGCCATCCGTATATTTGCTGATGTGTGTCACCAACAATCAGTTTGATTGCTTTTTGCTTCAAAAAAATATCCAGCATCGCAGGCGAAGCATCTTGTCCCTCATCAAATAAGATGTAATCAAATGGAAGTTCGGGAGCTGCCAATTGAAATTTTTTCAGATAAAAATCGTGTGATATTTCAATTTCTGCTCTATCCATTTTTGCCAGGAGGGAGCGGGTCTGGGATTGTATCTCATTATAAAACTGCCTTACAAAAGTTTTCGCCTTTTCATCAGACACAGCATCGAGATAATTCAATTCCTGTACTTTTTCTTTGTTGCTGTTACAGAAATAAGTAAGGTATTTATTGATATGATTGGCGACGATGTATTCTGCATGTTGCTCGCTGCCTGGTTGCAGGTTGAGCAACTCCGCAATTTCACTGGTCTTATAGCCCTGTGCTTTTACCTGATATTTACTTTGATAAACTATGTACCTGAATGCGAGTGAATGAGCTGTTTCAACCTTAACATTAGTTATACCTCGCTCCGCAAATTTCCGCGCAGCCTCCATTTTTACAGATTTGTTAAAAGCCAGGTACAAAATTCTGGAGCTTGCCGGTCTTGAGCGTGCGAATTCTATTACAGTGGTCGTTTTGCCTGAACCAGCAACAGCATTAATCTTAATATTTCCCGATGACGCTATAATCGCCTTCTGTTCTTCCGTTAAGTTCATTTCTTCTTTTTCCGCAGAAATACAAAATTAGTTGATTCCTGCAGCTGAAAGGAAAGATTGCACCGTTTAATTCACCGGAAAAAAGAGAAAAAGACATTATTGCTTAAAATAGATTGCATTGCCAAATATTCTGCCAAAACTACTTACAAACATATCCTGTTGTTGACTTAGAACATAGTGATTAAAATAAAGAGGCTGATGGCAATGACGCACAAAGTCAGGCGGGTTTCCCGATATGGTCTGATTTTTCTGCAAACTATCATCGCTATGAAGCATAAGTAGCCAATTCCCTGATCCATTTACCTGTTGAATAACTTGATCTCATCCACGATCCTGATGAAAATGTAAAGTCGCCATTGCGGAAAAGTTCCAACTCAATTGTCTGAAACGGACGATGATATTTCCATTTGCCCTTAAGATTTCCATTTGCAGACTTATTGCTTCTGGAACCTTTTCCTATAGCCAGGTCGATATCAGATAGTGACAAAACAGCCTGGTCGTCCGATACATATCGTTTAATTTTTCACCTGCATCCAATTAAGCAGAAGCGTGCGAATGACTATAAGATGGTGGAACAGGTTCTCATCATTAAAGATTCGGTACTATTAATAAAACAATAAAAAGTGATGCAAGAAAATAACGGTAATAACATCTTAAGAAATTATCGTCAGCTGAAAATCTTTTGCCACCAGCTGAGTTTGTTTCTCTCTGGTGAATTTTGGCTGATTTTATTCGCTGCGATTTTTTTTTGTCTGAATCGTTCAACAATTTCTTCTGTGGGTAGTTGCAGTGCGCGCGTAGCATTATAGGCGACAAGATATTCTTCATGTTCTCGCAGGTCATGGAGAATTTTATTTGTTCGCTCATTGTCAAAATCAGGTAAAGTGTAAATGATATCAATCAGGTGTGTACTATTCCATTGGTTCTTAATTTCGCGCTCAACAATATCAATCATCTGTTCATCTTTACAGATGTTGAAAATGGCATGCGCAGTAATCACTTTTCCATAAGAGCTGGCACGGTACAGTAAATTGTATAGTGACGGTAATGCATTCTGTGATCGGATATATCCGAGAGCGGATACGGGCCAGAAATCATCTTTGCTGAGATGACTAATCAATTCCATTTCAGCAACCGCCAATTCAGTTGCATCGAGTTTGTCGAGCAGGTATAAAGGCGGACCATCTTTCCTGGTTTCCCAGCTGCTGGCGTACAAAAAATCATTCCGAAAATTATCGAGCGCTATCGACATGAATTGAATTGCGATCAGAAATTAATAACTATTGCGTGTTATTTGAAATTTATTTTTTGTGATATTTTTTCACGCAACATCGGTCGCCGGCAAACAATTCTTTTTGCATCAATTCTTTTGGATTAAGAAAAAACCAACTATAAAAGTTTGCATCTTCTTCACATGCGATCCTGAATTGCCAAACCTCGCCGTGCCCGTAAGTAACAACAAATGCACCGGCGAGACAGTCTGTCGATTTTCGGAAAAATCCGCCAGGTATCCGATACTTGAAAGTATCGGATACCTGGCAGCTTTCAGCAAATTCTAAAGGATTTTTGGATTTTCCAACGTGTTTTTCCCCATGGGAAATGTATTATTCCTTTTACTGATTGCAGTATTTCACATGGAATATCCGGCGAAGTTGTTTTTGAAATTGCCGTTTTGCCTAACGTCGGTTCCTCTCATTCTTCTTTACGTTTTCCACCACAGCTTCACCCACTTTTTTGCCAAGCACTAACGCAACTTCATTATCCGTTCTGAAATGAATCCCGCCCTGGAACCTTGATTCTGCACCATCTTTTGCCATTTTGTAAAACTCCGCTGAATCTGCGGGAAAAAAATAGGAATAAACTTCTGCCATAACAGCACCTATTGCTGCATGACCTGAAGGATATCCCGGAAAAGGCGGAGTGAAAAATAACGGTGGCGTATAGGTGGTGTCGTATTGAGAAGGGCGGATACCCCAGTAAGCGTATTTCGCGTCCCAGCAGGATATGAAACCATCATGCATTCCGATGGCGACGGTAGCATAAATTTTTGCGGCGAGCGGAGGATTAAGGTGATAATTGTATTCCATGAGTTTTCTGTTGAGCAAGTCATCCCAGGGTGAACCTGCTCCAAATAGAAAAGCATTTGCCTGGGAGCGGAAATTCGTTTTGTAGTTTTTCAGCTCGGCCATGTCTTTTGCAAAATCAGGTGGCGGGCCAGGACGAAACTGGCTGCCACTGTCGAGGACAACTGTTTTGTTATAGCCGCCCGTGGGGTACATCGGATTCTTACCTCTCCACAATCCAGGCTTGTCAGGGATTTTACCGTCCCAGACCCTGGTTGTTGCGTAGTTTTTGGTGTATTCAATTTCGGCTTCAGCAATAGTTTTGCCCAGTTCAAATCCCTTTCTCGTGTCTTCAGGAAAGGCAACACCTGCAGCAATCCGCGAAGCCATTGCACGTTGAGCAAGTTTTGAAACGGAATCTTTCAACTGGGGATAGAAATGCGAGAGGATGGTTACAGCAACACCTGCGGCTACTGAATGTTCACAAGGGTAGGATGGACTTTCTCCAATCAAAATCATCCGTTGAATTCTTTTATCTGCCTGGTAGGGACGTGGACGTTTAACCGAGTATTTGGTATCCCAGGCGGCAATAGTTGCATCATAAATGGCAACATTCAGCAGCATGAATGGAAGCGGACCAGTTTTAGGAATGTTTTCCATCCAGACACCATTGATCAGTTCCTGCCAGCGAAAACCCGGTGAGCCCGTATTCCAATAGAGAATATCGCGACGTTGATCAGCAGTCAGGTTTTTCTGAATAGAGATCACTTCATCAATCTCTTTTTTGTTGTTTTCAGGTGGAGAAAGTCTGTAGCTTTTCCCGGACGGGATAAACCATGTTACCCAATTACCGGCACCGGGCTCCGTTTGAGCCTTTACGTGAGTATAGCCGAAAGTCAGAACGGCGAGCATTAGAATCGTCCTTTTCATATTTTTTTGTTTTCTGGTACAAGAATATATCGTTGCTTGTTTCTGCAGATCGCCTGGTCTATGAACAGCTGTTTTGTGTCAACGAAAAACGCCCTACACATGCCTGATGATGGTGTTGGCGTGAAGACCTCATGTGTAGTAATTTTTGCGGCAACATCGCAAATATGAAATTATCCCATCACGCTTCGCAACCCGTGCTTCGGTCGATGCTCAGACAATGCATGCCGTCTCTCCGGAATCGTCATTCTGTCCTGAGTCTTGTGTTTTTATTTTTGTTGGTGTTCCCGGTAGTACCTCATGTGTAATAACTTTTGCAGGAACAGCGGCAAGTGTCAATCCGCCCCCGACATCCGTTGACCTAAATCCTTCATTCGTAGACGTTCGAACAATTAATCGGAAGTTTTTGACGACATTTATCGCCTAATCTGGCAGATGATATTTCCCGTCGACAAAACCCGTTTCAAACTTTTTCTCCGGATCGGTCTGATCTATTTACTCATTTCTTTATTCGCTGATTTTGTATCGAATCATGACAGGTTCTGGAACAGGTATTTTGTGCTCAATATCTGGCAGGCATTATTTGTAATGCCCCTGGCATATAATTTCTACGAAAACCTCGTACCCAAAATCACCAGGAAAAGAATGCTGAATTCACTGGCGATATTATTTGGTCAGCTGGTGTTGTTTTCGTTTGTGCATTACCTATGGTATCAATTGGGCCTGACTTTACAACTCTATGCGCCACCGAAAGAACCAGGAAGCATTGGTCATCAGATCGGCGATAACCTTGGTGATAGCATTGGCGCCATTCTTTTCTTCGGCATCCTGCGTCATATTTACGATTACCGGAAATTAAAAATCATGGCTCAGCAGCTGCGGATTGAGAAGCAGGCGGCGGAACTTAATTATCTTAAATCACAAACCAATCCACATTTTCTTTTCAATACGCTGAACAATATTTATTCGCTTGCCCGCGACAAATCCGATCTGGCACCAGAATCTATTATGCGTCTGTCAAAGATTTTGCGATACATGCTTTATGAAACCAGCGGAAATTTCATTGCTATAGAACAGGAGTTGAAAATAATTGCTGACTATATCGAACTGGAAAAACTACGTTATGATGAATCGCTGAGTATCGGTTTTAAGTATGATGTAGAGGATATGAAGCAGGCTTTACCGCCATTGCTGCTCATTCCGTTGGTGGAGAACGCATTTAAACATGGGGTATCGGAAACGCGAAGCAGGCCGTTTGTCGATATTTATCTTTCCGTCAATCAGCGTAAACTGAAATTTATGGTAAAGAATTCCGTGGACGGGATGCCTGACGAAAAAACTCCGAGAGAGAGTATCGGGTTAACAAATCTCCGCAGGCAGTTGCAATTACTTTATAAAGAATATGAACTGAATCTGGATCATAGTGCATCTGTTTTCACTGCCGAACTAAAGATCAATCTTGCGAGCTATGTCTAAGGTCAACTGCATCATCATTGAAGATGAACCGCTGGCGGTTAAGGTTCTTTCGGACTATATAAAGCAAACTCCTTTCCTCGAACTGCAGGCGAGTTTCAAGGATGCTATCCTCGCAACGGAATGGCTGCGTAATAACGACACTGAACTGATCTTCCTTGATATCCATCTGCCAAAGCTGAAAGGCATGGCATTCCTGAAAACGCTTACAGATCCGCCTGCAGTAATCATTACCACAGCATATCACCAGTATGCTGTGGAAGGTTTTGAATTGAATGTGACTGATTATTTACTGAAGCCAATCGAATATGAACGATTTCTTCAGGCTGTGAACAAAGTAAAAAGAGTAGAAACGCAAAAAAATGCAGACTCTTCCGAATCAAACAGGGATTATCTCTTCATCAGTGTACAAAAGAAAAAAGTGAAATTGCTTTTTTCAGAAATCGTCTATATCGAAAGTCAGCGTGAATATATACGCGTGGTCACTACAAAAAAAGTATGGCTCACCAAAATGAGTACCAATGAAATTGAAGCGTTGCTACCTTCAAAGATCTTTAAAAGAATACATCGCTCATATATCATCTCAACGGATAAGATTGAATCCTACACCGCCGATTCGGTTGAACTTGGCGGAATCAGTATTCCTATCGGCAGGGGTTACAGAGATGTGATCGAGGGTTTGTGATCAGGAATATTGTATTTTTTTCAAAGCAGCATACAAATCCCGTGTAACCGGCCCGGGCTGACCATTACCAATAGTACGGCCATCAACTGCAAGGACCGGAATGATGAGTTTAGTGGTACTGGTGATAAAAACTTCTGCTGCATCATTAAGCATATCTATTGTGAGTACCGCCTCGTCCACCTGGAATTCTTTCAAGCCCAATAATTGCTTTCTTGTGATTCCGGGCAAGACGTGATTTGCGGGCGTAAGCGCTATCCCATCACGAGTGACAATAAAAATATTAGTCCTTGGACATTCTCTTAATTCGTCGTTATAAAAATACAGCACATCATCTGCCCCTGCAGCCTTTACCTGCGGCTGTAGCCATACGGCATTCAGATAATCGATCGTCTTTACATCGGGAAACTGGCGCTGGTATTCGAACGTTGTAATTTTCCAACCACGATCAAAAATCTCAGGATTGTATCTAAGGAAGGATTGTGAAATTACCAGATTGGGTCTTGTAATGGTATAGCCGTCATCGGAATCACCGCCTGTAAGATTGATCCGGATGCCTGAATCAGGCAATTTGTTCTTCCGCATCAATTGACTGATGATGTCGGTCAGTTCTTCCCGGTTATACGGTACTGGCAACCGCATGGTTTCCGCAGACTTATAAAACCGGTCAAGATGATCTTCGAGGTGAAGAGGATGATCATTAACCGTCTTCAAAAAATCAAAGATCCCGTAGCCACGTTGCAAGCCGAGATCCTTTATGCCAATCTTTGCATTGTCTGTATCAACAAATTCATCATTGACAAAACTAAAATTCTTTGACATCAGCAACCTGTTTAATGCAATGCACAATAAATTGTTTACAAATGTGCATCAATTTGCGAGAGAATCATTTTCACTACAAGCGCCCTACTGATTAACGATATCAGTAGTCATGATCTGTTCGCTTAACAATTGATAGAATGCTTTCCAGATCTGGTCCTCAGTAGCATTTGTACCTGCCTTTTTATTGACATATGCCTCAACCGCTTCGAGTCCATAATTGTAGTTGATCACATAAGTGCGATTGACTTTTATGAAATCAATCGATTTTTTAGCTGTCTCCTCGTTGAGCAATCCATATTTCATCAGCCATTCGAGGGCCTGCGTTTCATTCATAGTACCGTTTATTAAACCTCGAGCAACTTCATTACGAACATAATTCAGTTGCCCGCGTATTGCTGTTGCGCGGAAGTAGGCGGTGATGCCGGTTGTATCCAGGCCTGCGAGAGGCAACAACACCTCTTTCGAAAATTGTATCCTGTCATCGCCCGGAAATGCGAGCTGAATACCATAGTTACCGCTGCCTTCTGCAATGAACGACTGCGGACTGAATAAAGGATACATTGAAATTTCGATCAGGCCTTTTCCCTTGTACAGATTTTCTTCGAGCAACATATTGTACACGTGATGACCCGGGTAGCTTTCATGACTACCGACATCAATCGCACGATCGATGAAAATGTTGATATCGGTATTAATCTGTATAAGACTATTGTAATTTCCTTTGTACCAGTTGTAGCCGCTCCAGGGTTTATTGTTTACCAGTTCGAGTTCAAATCTTTCCTGACCCGGTAAAGTAAAATGTGCAAGTGTTCGTTTACGGCATTCCAGTATTGATGTTCTGAATACGGTATCAATTTTATTTTTTGGAATGATGAACCGGTTGGCCAATTGCTGAAAGCGATCAAATATACTGCCGTTACCGGGTAGAATTTTATCGAGCTCATCGAGTTTTTGCTGAAATGTTTTCTCATCATATTTTGGGGCAGTAACTCCGAAAAGATCCTTTGCCTCAGTGTCGAAATCAGCATATTCACCGGAAAAGATTTTGATTCTGCGTTCATATGCCTTAAGCTGCGCCAGCAACCATTTTGCTCTTGCAGAAACTGCAGCACTGGTATCACTGGTGATTTTTTGAAGTCTGGCAGATAGCGCAGTTACCTCATCTAAAAATTTCTGTTTCGGGAAAGCAGTATCGGCTTTCGTTTTGGGTTTCAACGAATCAGGGCCATAGTATGCGTCAACAAAACTTCCATCATACTGGCCGATGTCCAGTCCGAGACGAATATACTCTTCAGCGAGCTTGTTGATGTCAGGCGATTCAGTTTGCTTTGGAGAGCATGCTGCAACAAAGATGATTGCGGCGAAATAGAAGATGGTATTTTTAAACACAAGCGTCGGGTTTGGTAAAACGTGAATATCTCAAAGTTTTCAGATATATGGATGCTGCCGGTTGGTCTATTTTACCGTTTGGAGAAATGACCCACCCCCGGCCACTCTTCCGCTGCGCGAAAGAGGGGAGAGCAGTTTGCGGGCGCAGCTTCGTTCACTGTGTGGTAATGGCTTTTGGCTCGGTGGGATATAATTTACTGAAGGGTTTTGACTTGTCTCGAAATATCCATGACGAATAGCGAATTTTTGTTGGTGTTTCGACGGGCCTCGGAGTGGTTGTTGAAATTCGATAGAGGAGTCGAACACCAACAAAGCAGACTCACTCTGGCCACTCTCCCGCTGCGCGAAAGAGGGGAGAGGTGGTTGCATGTGCAGCTTTGATTATAATTTATTGAAGGGTTTTGACTTATCTGGAAATATCCATGACGAATAGCGAATCTTTGTTGGTGTTTCGACGGGTCTCGGAGTGGTTGTTGAAAATCGATAGAGGAGTCGAACACCAACAGAGCAGACTCACTCCGGCCACTCTCCCGCTGCGCGAAAGAGGAGATAGGTGGTTGCATGTGCAGCTTTGATTATCATTTATTGAAGGGTTTTGACTGGTCTCGAAATATCCATGATGAATAGCGAATTTTTGTTGGTGTTTCGACGGGCCTCGGAGTGGTTGTTGAAAATCGATAGAGGAGTCGAACACCAACAATCCCTGGCCTACTTCCAGTTCAACTACTCCCTATAGTATCCGTGAAACACCAACGGAATTCATTTTATCACTTCACCTGGTTTACGCTGATCAGCTGTAAATCTCGTCACCTTTACCTGGTCACCAATCTCAATACTCAACAAATCTTCGCCAACCTCTAACGGACCGTTATAGGTTTTCTTTGTACGACTGATGAGGTCATTCACCGTTGGAGGTGGGAGGGAAGGGTCAGCAGTGAGCAATACAATATGGGAGTATACCGCCAGTTTGGGATTGGTCTGTGAAAAGACTTTACCCGCTTCTTCGGGTGATATATGAAAGCCGAGGATCTGGTTAATTAATGGGGATTTTTGCATGGAGCTTTCATTCGCAGCAGCAACTTCATGCACGACTACATCTACACCCTTTGCATATCGGATAAGGTTTTCACTGTAACGTGTATCACCCGAAAGTATAACAGAATGACCAGCATAATCGATTCTATAACCCAACGCAGAATCAATGAACTCAGCATGGCGAACGGTAAAAGGAGTTACTTTCACCCCATTCTTTTCCCAAACGAATTTCTCTTCTATGTCGGTCGCGATTACCAGTGCTCCGCTATCCGCCTTGTTTCTTTCTTTACTGCGGGTAGTAATATCCCATGAATATGCTTTGACAAGATTTTCCATCATGTTCTGCGTCCCTGCCGGACCGAATGTTTCGAGAGGATGACTTCTCCTGCCATAAACTGCAGGTATCCATCCTGTGAGCCACAGATCCGGAATGCCAACCACATGATCTGAATGAAGGTGTGTCAGGAACAGTGCATCGATCGTACCCAACGGGATTTTCAGCTGCCATAGCCTTTGTGAAGCGCCCCTTCCACAGTCAAACAACAGTTTTTGTCCGCCGGCTTCCACCAGTATAGCGGGTCCGAATCTTTCTATAGATGGCACGGGTGCTCCGGTTCCCAGTAATGTAATTTTTATTGCAGGCTGAGCAGCTGCATCAATAATGTTAACAATAAATAAGAAAAGCAGAATTCCCGTTTTAAATAAGTTTCTCATCGCGAAAATATTTACTGTTGAGAGAGACAAATCTTTCACTCATAGTTGGTGTTCGCTTCAAATCCTTTGCTATTGACTGGTTCCCGTTTGGAACACCAGTACGTGTTAGGGTATGGCGATTCTCCGCTAAACCAGTTGTGAGTGATACTTGTTGGTGTTCTCTCCGGATCATTTTCATTGGCAGATTACTGTTTGTATCACCAACAAGCAGGATTAACTGAGCCTTCGGCTTACGTTATATATCAATTACATCAATCTTCTTCACCATCTCCTGCAGATTATCAATCACTGATCCATTACTTTCGATATAACTTTGCACCGTCGATGCTGCGATATTTTTTTCAGTATTGATCAATGAACTGAAAATTTTCCTCGAATCAATTCCCGGAAGTTCAAAAGCGGCTTTATCAAAAACTTTTCTGAATTCCTTATCATCTTTTTTTCCTTCGGCAACCATTTTTGCAGCGGTCAGCGCTTCATTCAATGCAATGATTTTTTCTTTGCTGACGAGGTCGGGTTTAGAAGCGATGGATTCCACAACGGAAGTGAGGTAATTGGTCGAAAGCGCATCCCTCGTCAGTTTATCATTACCGATAATAGAGCTGTGCTTTTTTGCTGATCGCTGCTGATCATCTTCAGGCTGACTGTTTTTTATTTCGATATAACTGATCGTAAAATCGCCGTTCGCATTTATTACATCGTCTATTGAAGTGAATTCGCGGAAAACAATTTTATTTTCTTTATCCATCACCGTTACGAGGTCTTTTGCCTTTGTATAGGCACTTCTGAACGGTTCTTCCTGCCCGATCTGCTGAAACAACAGCTGCGCAAAGGTTTCAGCGAGATAAGTGTTGATTTCTGTACCGCAGGAGATGATAATAGGTGCCTGTTCTCCGGGGCCCACCTGTTTGATGATTTCCTTCGCCAGCGGAAATGTTTCACAGGCGTTGAGAAAAATCAGTTTAATTTGTTTCAGACTACTCAAAATCACCCGCGACATTCTTTCCGGTTCGATCCTGTAATCGTTTGTAAGATTAATGCATCCATCCTTTGAATGACCGGAGAAATAAAAAATCGTAAAACGGCTGCCGTATTTGGAGAAAGTCTGCGTCAGCCTGTCTACATCAAAGATCTCATCCTTGATGTAGTAAAGTTTGTCGTTAAACGCCAGCGGCAAAAAGATATGGGTGATGCTCATTGCTTCCTCGGTGAGGTTGGGCAGCCGATCTTTCATGCTATTGGCAAATACCGTGTAGATCGTGGATTTTTCCATGGAATGAAGTAAGCTTTTGTCAGAATTTATGATGAGTCAGTATTACTTCAGAGCCATGAGTTCAGCCATTTCATTTCCTGATGAAACTGAAATATTTCTTAGGGTCGATTTTGAACATTTCTTCCTCACGAAACAGCGCAGATTCCCGACCGTAAGCGAAAAGATTGGGACGTTGAATAGCTGAAATCAGATCGAATATACGTGAATGTACCTGCTTATATGTTCCAGGTCGTTCGTTTTCCAGTAAAACCTTTCGGAGTGCGCCGGTCATCAGTCCAAAGCCATCCTGCTCAACAGCTTTCTCAGCATCCTGGCATGCACCGAGCAGCAGTACACTTGCAGCAATATCATCCTTTATTACTAACGGCATTCGGACAGCATCTGCGTAGTCCTGCTTATTGTTATGATATGCTTCAAGTCCGATGTCTCTTGGCGCTTCCCTGGTGACATATCTTTTTGGCAGAACAGTAGCTGTTTCTTCTCCCGCCCCTCTAGACATGGAGCCACTATGACAGCTGTCGGACACCATCAAAATTTTTACGCCTGCTTCAAAGCGACTGAAATGATCCCAGAGTTCATCATCTATTAGTTGCCGGTCCCAGAGACACCAGGTTTCATCCTGGAAATCGTCTTCATCATGATTGATATCCTTCACCTGGCCACCATGACCGGAATAGCTGATGAAAAGGAAATCACCGTTTTTCAGTGTTTCGCTTTGTTTTTTAAGATAGGCATTGACGTTAGCGGTGAGCGGCCTTTTGTATTCGTCAGCATCTGAACTCAGCAGCAGCGTTTGTTCTGTGATACCGGCTTTACCGGCAACTTCAGAATAAAATTTCGCGTCGTTCTCGCAACACGCCAGTATCCCATCCCAGCCATTGTAATGTACGGGGTTAACATTGTTGACACCGATATGCAGAGAGTAAGCCCGCATGTAATGCTGAATGATATACAAAGTTAAGAATGATTGTAAATGCGCAACCCGTTTTTTAACGAGGAGGGAGAATCCGGAATACGCAATACAGGAATAGCGGGAAACTGAAAACGGACATGTGGAACAGGGAAAAGGAGAAAACAGAAACAGAAACAGTGAAGAAAGGCAATAATAAGCAGGCAACAGGCAACAGGAAACAGCTGGCTTTTCAGGATGATATATCTTGTCAAAAACGGATGCCGTTGGTTTAATTGCAGAGACGCCATGCATGGCGTCCCTGCAATTGAACAGGAAACAGAAACCGCAAATCGGTACAGGAGAAAATCAGAGACAGTAACAGTGACACAGCACTCTCTTAGCGTGACTGTTCCTACTGCCTATGGCCTGCTTACTATTGACCCTACCATCTGCTGTCTAACCCAACATATTTCTCCGTCCTGCTCATCTGCTCTTGTATCGCCGACTCACTCATATACCTTTTTCCGCCGGGATATTTTTCTTCGTGGGGAATAATGTCGTTTCGCATGACAGCGAAACCTTTATTGAGATATGCCTTCCAGGCCAATAGCTGGTAACCCAATCCGCGGGCGATATCGGCACTATCAGTGTTGCGTTCAAACTGATCCATATATTTTACCGAAACATGACTGATGCCAAGACCGATCAGTCCGAAGGTATTTTTCGTCCCGAAATAAACGATATGACATAGCTCGTGTCCGAAAATGCCTGCCTGTCCGTTTATGCCGGCGTTTACAAACAAAGGAATATTCGATCCTGCGGAAGGTTCAAAAATTTTAATGATATAAGTTCGCTTACTGGCCTTTCGAAAAACGCTGCCGAATGTAAGGTTGGTTGAAATCAAACCCTTCTCGCTGTTGATGATTTTGAGTTTGATTTTAGTATTAACCAACTCAGGAAAATAGGAGAGTGCATAAATCAATTGCTTCGCATACTGCGTAGGAATTACTTTGTTTTTGCCATAAATTTTTTCAAGCGAGTCGTATCTGATGTTCGCTGAATCAGATATGTCTCTTGCCGGCTGTGATGGTAGTAACGTTTGTGCGGTACTGCAATTGAAAACAGTTATCAGGCTTAAAACAACACCAGCTTTGATGGAAGCATTTTTCCAGGCTTTTAATACCATCGTTAATAATACAAATTTCAAACTTATCGCGGATATAAATTTCTGTCTTTTGAAAGTAGGAGACCGGGGGCATCTGACATTAATTATTTTCCAGGAAGCATATTCCGGATCGCGGCAATTTTCCATGTTCCGAGAGCCTTAACTGCAACGAATGAACTCCACATTTTCCGAATAGTATTGTCCGGGTTTTTTATCTCATAATGTGCATCTGCAATCGCAGTGCTTTCGTCAAGAAAACGAACCTTTTCTACTTTCAGAATTCTGGAACCCGGGTTGCCCACCGAACTTTGCAACATACCTTTTATTGCCTCATTAATTCCGTATCGCCATTCTCCTGTTGAAACCAGCTGATCGATATCATTAGTAAGAATTTTTCTAAGTAAAACTGTATCTTTCTTCTCCCGCGCGAGAGCGTAATTGTCGATCAACAAATAGATTTCCTTGCTTCTGCTATTCGGCTCTTTACCATCCTGGGCCGATATATCCGAATTAAAGAATATTACCAGTCCCATTGATAAAAGGAAATACATTTTCATGGTTCATTGTTTTTCTAATGAATGATTGAATAGATTTTCCGAATAACATCTTTCCCGGCTACTGTTCATGCTGCAGGGTGAAGCTATGGAATTTCAAAGCCTCTCAGGGGGATTTCTTCTAAACAGTATTAAAATCGGGCACCGCCGGTAAGCCTCCGTTTATTGTATCTTTGCGTATATCTGTTTAAGAATTAAAATACTTTAAATATGAAAAAGCTTACTTTTCTTTTGATCCTCCTGTCCACTGTTTCCGTTTCTGTGTTCTCCCAGGGCGGTGGTGGTGTGAAGAACGGCCAACTCGCACCTAATTTCTCTGGCAAAGACCAGGATGGGAACACCGTTTCTCTCGATCAGTACAAAGGGAAAAAAGTGGTATTGTATTTCTATCCGAAAGATGATACACCGGGATGTACTGCAGAAGCTTGCAGTCTGCGCGACAATTATGATTCGTTAACAAAAGCCGGGTATACCATTATTGGCGTAAGTGCTGATGATCAGAAATCACATAAAGACTTCAAAACAAAATACAATCTGCCCTTTACTTTGATTGCAGATACAGATAAAACAATTGCCAATCAGTACGGTGTTTGGGTGGAGAAAGAAAGAGATGGACAGAAGTTCATGGGAATGGCGCGTACAACTTTTATCATCGATGAAAAAGGAACCGTTGTTGCGAAGATTGAAAAAGTGGATACCAAAGACCATGCAAAGCAGGTACTGGGGTATAATACGATGCAATAATTCAGACAGGCGACTACTTAAGTGAACGATAAAAAAAGGGCATCAATGAATGCCCTTTTTTAAAAAACTTTTGCATTAACTCAACGGAATTTTCTTCGCGTTATCTGCAAGCCAACTATCAAAATCCTGCAATTCCGGATTTAATTCTTTTGCCATTTTTATATCTCGTGCGTCGGCAAATTCTTTTGCAAATTCCTGGTAGTACTGGAACATGTTTCCGAGATCTTCTGCACCAGGAAATCCAAACGACCTGAAAGTTTCCGGACTGATGCTGTTGTAACGAACTTCTTCGCCCAATGCTTTTGTCATGGATTTTGCCATTTCCGCGCAGGTGATATGTTCGCCTGCAATGCCAATCGTTTTCCCGATCAGGGATTCACCTTTTTTGAAAATACCATACGCACATTTTCCGATGTCTCCTGAGCCAATACCGGATAATGGACTATCTCCCATCGGGAAAGTAATTGCCAGTACGCCATCAGCTCCGCGTTTAGGCCCCAGCCCGAAATAGATCATATTGTCCCAGTAAAAACTCGTTAGCAAAAAAGTAGTGGGAATTCCTTCTTCTTTAAAAAAACGGTTGGATTCGCCTTTAGCATCGAAATGCGGCACTTTGTATTTTTCCATAAGTGTCGGCATGCGATCGTCATGCAAGGGCACGTGAAGCCTTGTATCTTCCAGCGTAGACCAGATTACATGTCTGACGCCAGCGGCTTTTGCAGCATCGGCCATACACTTTGCTTCGGCGGCTTCCTGTTCGGGTGAAAAATGCGCCCAGAAAAAAGTAACACAGAATGCACCCCAGGCGCCTTCCATGGCTTTCTTCACTTTTTCCGGATGCGCTAAGTCTGCCTCCACTACTTCGGCACCCATTGCTGCGAGTGCTTTTGCTTTATCTGATGAAGGATCGCGTGTAACTGCACGAACGGAAAATTCACTGTTCTTATCGCTGAGAATAGCGCGGGCCAGACCGCCACCCTGTGCGCCGGTTGCGCCAAATATGGTAATGAGCTTTTTCTGTGACATAACTTTTGTTTGTGTCATGAAAGGTAACAATTTCAGGTATAACGTGTAACGTTCAACGTAAAACACCAGAGCGCAACTGTGGGAATCTGTCCCCGAGATTCTTTTTTTCTGAACCTATTGTGGTACCGATTCAGGTGCTTTAACCGGAACATTATCGGTGAAAGTTTCAATCCCTGGCGAACTCGCAACCAATTTCTAAACAGAAAATGGCCTGACTGGATGAGAATTATCACCATCATGAGCCAACGTTTAACGTTTAACCTTCTACGTTATACCTTTTCATACCATTCCAGAATATAGTCTGCAACTTTCTCCCAACCAGGTTCGCCGCAAATGAAATGACTTTTGCCTTCAAAAATTTTAAGATCAACCCGACTGCCAGCATCTTTATATTTTCCCGCAAGCGTTTTTGTAAGTCCGGTCGGAAAGATATGATCATTGCCGCCACCGATGAAAAGGAGGGGAGCATGCGGTTTCTTAAAATCGATATTTGAAAATGAATGTAGAACGAGTTGACGACTGACTTTGAAACTTTCCGGTACCGCGAATTTTTCGAAAGCTTTTTCTTTCTCTGCATCAGGAATGGTATTGAAGAACGAATAATCATACCATTTCCTGCTACCCATAAAATATTTCTTAAAGCTGAAAAATCCGAAAGCAGGTAATGCTGTTTTTAAAGTCTGGAACGGAGGAAAAACATTTTTTGGAGGAGCGCCATCAATACTTACGCCTGCTGCGGCACTGCCGAGTTCCACCAGTTTCATTGTTGCCATTCCTGCCATGGAGTGACCAATAATCAGCGGCTTTTCTCGAAGTGATTTTATGATTGAATTGATATTATTCACCACATCAATAAAACCTGTTTTTACAAGATCAGGATGTACTCTCGCTCTCAGTTTTGCCGGGTCACCATCATGACCAGGATTAGCCGGCGTATGAACAGTATATCCCTTCTGTTCATAATATTTTTTCCATTCTGTCCAACTGAGGTTGTTCACGAAATTCCCGTGGATGAGTATGATGTGTTTTGACTTTGCCATGACGATTTATTTTTTTTTGAAGAAGATTTCCGGAATTGATTATGGTACTACCCGAACCCGCTAGTTGCACCTGTCTGTCCAAGGTACTCTATACGGTTATGAGAACAGCGGGGCAGGGCCATGAAAGCCTGAAATGGAGAATAGAAAGCCGGAAAAGAACAAGGCGGGAATGCGAGTGGTGAAGGAGGAGTTGAAAGGTGATGATGTTTGCAGATACAAGACATGCCTTGTATCAGGAATTGCAGAAGGTGAATTGCGAAGAGCGAATAGTTAGATACATCGGCTGAAACAAGTATTAAAAGTTGAGGCAATGATAAATTGAAAACACAATCGACCAACAATTGATTTTACTTATAATTTTTGTCGCCTATACCGCGGGCATCCGATAATAACATGAGCCAACTTAAAACCCAATAACCTGTTTCTTAAAATTGAATTAAACCATGCGCGGAATTCCAGGGGTGTAAGATTCGTTTTCGATTTGAAAAGTTTATGGATTGAAAACACAATCGACGACCCATTGATTTTACTTATAATTTTTGTCAACTATACCGCGGGCATCCGGTAATAACATTAGCTAACTTAAAACCTAATAACCTATTTCTTAAAATTTAATTAAACGATGCGCGGAATTCCAGGGGTGTAAGATTCGTTTTCGATTTGAAAAGTTTATTGAATGATTGGGGATGTTCGAATCCGAGTTCATAAGCGATCTCGCTCACTGTTAATGCTGTGGTTGACAATTTCTCCTTCGCTTTTTCGATGAGTTTGCTGTGGATATGTTGTTGGGCGGTTTGACCAGTGAGGATTTTCAGCAGACTGCTCAGGTATCCTGTAGAAACATGCAAAGAGTCAGCAAGCCATTGAACTGTGGGCAGACCTTTCAGGATTTTATCGCTGTTGAAATAATCGGAGAGGACTTTTTCAAGACGATCAAGTACCTGGTGACTGGTTATTTTACGCGTGATAAACTGGCGCTGATAAAACCGATCTGCATAATTCAAAAGAGTTTCAAGCTGGGCGATGATGATGCTCTGGCTGAATTTGTCGATATTCGTATGATACTCCTGGCGGATATTGTTGATGATATTATTGATGATCACTTCTTCTTTCTCGGATAAGAACAATGCTTCATTGACTGAATAGTTGAAGTATTCATATTTTTTGATGTTCTGCGCGAGTGCCGTGTTCCAGAGGAAATCAGGATGAATCAGTAAAATCCATCCCGACCTGTCTTCTTTTGTATCGGGGTTGT
The DNA here is from genome assembly GCA_029269725.1 of Pollutibacter soli. GTDB lineage: Bacteria > Bacteroidota > Bacteroidia > Chitinophagales > Chitinophagaceae > Pollutibacter > Pollutibacter soli. The sequence goes on from JARJHS010000005.1 coordinate 125,438, forward strand.
GTTCAACTCTTAACACTTGTCCAGGTGCCATGAAATACATCACGCCTTCATCAAAATCATATTGCTGCTGTCCGTAGAACATTTTTCCAACTCCACGTTTGATCGAAATAGAATAATATTCACTGATCACACTGATTGAATTGCCTGGTTCAGGCATCTTTGTTTTTGCATAATCAATCACACTGATCAATGGATGTTCCGGCGGCGGCAATTCCCTGAAACGATGATATTCGCTGATGGATTTCACCCTGATCTGTTTGTGCTTTGCCATATTTCAAAATTAAGAAGGACACGATGATTTTCTGACAATACCATTTTCAGGTGCTTTCTGACGGGGGATCAGCGAATGACCTCATTTCTGGCCGGTCTTTTTCTCTTTTATTTTTGATGATTTACACTTTGAACCGCCGTGTTTTCATGCGATATTTTTATTGTTTGGTACTTGTATTATTCCCGGCCACCGGCGGTTACTGGTGGACGATAGTTAGCCAACTATCCGCCGGCTCGCGGATGGCCGACGGCAGGTGATACAGCGGGATCCCTGGATAAACAGCTGTTGTCATCCGTAGAAAATGGTGGTGGAGGCGGCGAAGGGAGGGCCCGCAGGGCTGGTTGCAGAAGAGAAAAAATGCGTTTTAAAATCGTTTTTCCACGCATTTATTCAGTGAAAAACTTACTCCGAAGTTGTCCGAATCGATCTCACAACTCGCAGGCCAGAAACATTTCTGTTATTGCATCGATTCCAGCGCCGAAACTCAAATACCACATCTATTTCTTTAACATGCATCAAAGTGCCTGTCCGCCAGAAACTTCAATCCTTTGCCCATTGATCCAGTAAGCATCTTCAGTACAAAGAAAAGCCACGACACCACCGATATCATCCGGTAATCCAACTCTTCCTAACGCAGTGATCTCTGCAATATGTTTGTTGATATCCGGATTATCGCGAACGCGACCATTTCCAAAATCCGTTTCGATAGCACCAGGAGCTACCACATTCGCCCGGATTTTTCTATCGCCTGTTTCTTTTGCAAGATATCTCGTGAAAGTTTCTACAGCTGTTTTCACTGATGCGTACACGGCAGATCCGGGATTGGTGATTCTAGTAAGACCGGACGATATATTGATCACGCCTCCTCCATCATTCATGAGCGGTAGCAATTTCTGGGTCAGAAAAACAACAGCCTTGTAATGAATGTCGAAAATATGATCGACCTGTTCTTCTTTCACATCTTTGATCGGTGAATACAAAGCAGTGCCTGCATTATTGATGAGGAAATCTAATTTTGAATTTGCGGTATTGACCTGCAGCCAGCCTGTAAATTCTTTCACAAATGCGTCGAAGCTATTAATCCTGCTGGTATCGAGCTGAAGTGCTGCAGCATTCCGGCCAATTGACTTTATTTCACTAACGACTTCTTCTGCGGCTTTGCTGTTCGTATTATATGTGATCAAGACATCAATTCCTTTTTTTGCGATGGCGACGGCCATGTTCCTTCCAAGCCCACGACTGCCACCGGTTATCAGTGCGACTTTATTTGTTGTACTCATTGTTGTTTGTATTTATTGTATTCGACTGCAAATTCATTTGCAAATCTTTCAGTTTTATTTTTCTCAAAACTGGGATGTTTTTATTGTAATCTTCATAGATCGGGCCATTGCCTGGTCCGGCCTGCATCTCTGTAAATCCTTTTGCAGCCTGCAGGTTCATACCAGTTGCCAGCAGACCATCGATCATTTCTTTATCTGAAATAATTTTCCATTGCAGGTCAGGAATGCCGATCGCCTGGCCAAGCGATTTTGCTATTTCATTCGGTGACACTTCATCACTCGCTATATATCGAACAGTTCTTCCGTCAAAAGGTTTTTCGATTTCTTCGGCAATCACTTCCGCTATGTCAGTTGTAGAAACCCAGGGTTCTTTAGTATCACCACCATAATTGCTAATGATGGAGCTATATGCACTGATCGTGCGAAAATGGCTGAACAAATTGCTATAGAATCCGACTGGCCGGATTGTTTTGATCGACACATCTTCGGGTAGTTGCCTCAGTATCTGCTCGACATTGTAATGAAACTCCAGGATACCGATGCCCTTATTGGTATGTGCACCGACACTGCTGAGATGAACTACGCGTTTAATATTGCAGGTTTCAATCGCTTTCCGATAACTGTTTCCGATGATGTTGATCGCTGAGAAAATATCTATATCCGAATCGAGTAATCCACCTGCGGATTCCATTGTTTCCATACAATAAACGATATCTGCGCCACTGAACGATGCCGCCAGGAAATCGGCGTCCTCCATTCTGCCAATCGCAGCTTTTGCTCCCAATGCTTCAATCTGAGCAACTCTTTCCTTCTTGCTGGTGATGACTTTCACGTCGTGACGATTCTTTACAAGGATGCCTGTCAGCGGTTTACCAATATTTCCAATGGAACCTGTTAATACTATTTTCATTTTTCTGATCGATTACTTGGACAAAATTCCGCTTTATCGTTGATGCAGATGTAGTCAGATCGGCTATTGTTGTAGCCAAAAGTTGATCTTTTTAATATTTTCTCAGTTTTTTAATGTTAAAGAAGCAGTAATTCGCCTACAGGAGGAATTAAAGCTGGTTGTAAAAAGTGCTATTAAAAAGAGTAATTACCTGTGAGATTTATTTGCGTTTATTCGTAATCGGTATACGAAATTGATTACATAACTCTTTCGTTGCTGAATTGCATGGGCATTTTTATGCTTTTAATTCTCGGAAAGTGAAATCATTTTTTTAGATTATTAACTCATCGGTAATGTGAGCTGAGTATAAAAACTGTTCAATAATGAAGTAAATTAGAGGAAGGACATCTTGTTGGTGTAATTAACTCTAAATTGATCAAGATGAAATTGCCACGCTTTATAGTAAGAGTGCCATTAATTTTTATAGTCGCCGCATGTACACCGGGGAAGAAATCAACCTCGCACGACAAGGAGACAATTGTTCCCGGATTAAAAAAACTTATGGTTATTGCTCCTTCTCCCGTTATACAGGAGCGGGTAAGATGGGAAAATGATTTTGTATCCATTCTGGATTCTGCCGGGTATAAGGCGGTTAAAAGCCTTGATTTGATTCCGTACTCCCTGGACACACCGAGTGTGCCGACCAAAGAAGAAGTAAACATGAAAGGAGCGAAAGCTGGTTGTGACGGAGTGTTGTTTTTGACGATTTTAAGAAAAGATGGAACATTGACTATCAATAAAGGCAGTTCTATAAAAGCTAATCAGCAGATCATTGCAGGCTTGCTTACGGGCCTTTTAAAAAGTAATAATTCTGTTGAACCTGTTGCCGGTATTGAAACGCCTGCAAGCTTTTCCAGGGGTGGAAATTATTTTACTATGCAGTCGATCCTGTATGATCTTGCAACAGAAACTATTTTACACAATTCGACCTCACCAGATTTTGAAATAACATCACTGGAAAAAGTTCGCAGACAATATTTAACCGATCTGATATCACAGTTGGAGAAGGAACATTTGCTGACAAAATAATTTTGGACATCGGCAAAAGTGGCAAAGGTTTACTAATTGCGGCCGAGTTTTAGTGCAAGCCAGTAAAAGTCCAAACAGATCAATTATTGAGTGTGCGTTGAGGAACATCCCGGGAAAAGCATCTTTTTTCATCTTTTCCCCTACAGCCATTTAATTGGTAACTTAACCGGAGTTGGATGGCCTTTTTATTAAGATTAGTTGCTTCCAACCTTCTTTCAGTGTAATACGTATATTTTCTTTGAATTGACTTTGTTGATCATGCAGCAATTGAGTGCGACAGAAAATCTTTGTAGTGTGAGCCTTTTAAAATCATCGGGAATATGAAGAAGGCAGTTTTTTTATTTTTTATAATTGTTACTGCACTTTCTCTTTTTGCGCAGAAGAAGGGATTTCATCACGGCGCGTATGTAACAGCACAGGGAGATACCGTGCGCGGATTTATATATCTGCCCGGTAATAGTCAGTCACTCAAATTCAAAAGGGAACAGGACGATACAGAAATAGCCGATGTGCAGGTGGACAGTCTGAAATCATTGATGGTAAACAATGGTGTCTACCTGCTGTGGTACGGCAAAAGAAGCGTCACCTGGCTGGATCCGTTTGAACAGGAAATCAGAAATGCAGACAGTTTCAGAACAGAAATGATCATGCTAAAACCTGTTTATGAAGGCAATCGATATTCTCTGTATCAATACAGGGATGAAACCGATCGGTTTTTTATCGGGTATGCAGGTGTTGTTGAAGAGTTGAAGATGACATTCGCTAAACTATCCGAGAAAGAGTACCGCGACCGAAGCCTGCTTTTTAATCGTCCCAGGTATTCGGTGTTTGCAACTTATCGATCTCAGATCATCAGCATCCTGGGCGGAAGGGTTTCGGAATATGAGAAATATATGATTGAGCATACGGAATATAATGAGTTGCATTTGAAAAGACTGCTGAAAGAAATGGAGGGGTGGTGAAGGGAGTTCATAGTTCATAAAAGTTCATAGTTCATAGTTCATGGTTTTGAACGGCTGTTTTCAGGTTTTCAGATCTGGTTTTCGATTCTTCATTGTTCATTTGCGGGCTGTTTCCCCTGGCTGCTCCTTTGTAGTTTGATTTTTTGTGGTGGATATAAAATGAACACGCCGGATTTCAGTTTTCAGTTGAATTCACCATTTCTATTTATGTCTTCTGTTTTTAATACTCTAAAAACATTTCCTGTATCGTATTCCGGTTACTGGTTTTCGTAAGTGCAAGCATCAGCAGTATTCTTGCTTTTTGAGGATTGTGATCTTCTGCGGCGATAGTTCCAAGTTGTTCATCAACAAATACCTGGTTGGATGGTGTGACAGTACCCGATGATACTCTCGACGCGCGAACTACTGCAATGCCTTTTTTGATCCCCGATTCTACTTCCCGGAGAATGGATTTATTGAACGATCCGTTTCCCGAGCCTGCAATGACGATGCCTTTTGCCCCTTCATTTGCGAAGGCCCGTACAGCTGTTCCGCTCGCACCGACATACATATACACGATTTCTACCCGCGGGAGTGAGTCGTGCCTGGAAATATCAAACACGGGTGAGTTGCTGCGGACATCTGCAGCCGGATAATAATACTTCACCCTGCCGTCAAATACTTTTCCGATAGGGCCGGTATTCAATGATGCAAATGCCTCCACATTGGTCGTGTTTATTTTAACGACAGTCTTTCCATCAAATAGTTTTTCATTAAAACTTATCAATACACCCCTGCCTCTGCTTTGAAGATCACTGGCTGCAACGATTGCATCAAATAAATTCTTTGGTCCATCTGCACTGATGGATGTTGCAGGGCGCATGGCACCGGTAAGTACTACCGGTTTTGAATGTTTAACGGTCAGGCTTAAAAAATAAGCGGTTTCTTCCTGCGTGTCCGTACCATGGGTAATAACAATTCCATCAGCCTCATCCTTCTCAAAAATTTCATTGATGCGCCTGGCAAGTTTCAACCATAATTCAACAGTGATATCATAACTTCCGACGGAAGCTATCTGTTCTCCCCTGACCGTGGCTACTTTATTAATTGCCGGAATGTTGTTCAGGAGTTCTTCGACAGAAAGTTTTCCAGGGACATATCCCGCGCCTGTTGAACTCGTTCCTTGTCCGGCGATGGTGCCACCTGTTGCTAATATGATGATGCGTGGTAAGTCTTGGGATGATGCAGAAAAAATGCTGCAAATGAAAAAGATAGCGATTGGTAGTTTCGTCATAATAGATGACCGTTCGAATAAAGATAATAAGGGAGAGACAGAAATAGAAAACATATTCAGGGAAGAGAACAGCCTGCAGCCACGAACATTTGACCACATAAAACGCGACTGTCGGCGAATCCGATGCAGCCGATGCATGTGATGGATACTTGCATTAATTTGAATTGCATATACCAGCAGCGAGACTCGCCTCCAGCGGCGCAAAGATCCAATGATGGTCTTATCAAATGCCCAGGCGAGGCTCTCTCAATAATTGGCTATAATGAAATAATCACGGTAATCTGCCGCTTAACGCCTGCTGGACCCGCCGTACACATGAGAAGCAAAAACTAAATACTTTAACCGACACACCATATGCGAACACCGGCTGTTCACTCCTGCCTTTTTACTCCTGCCTCCCCACTAATTAAACGATTGCCTGAACTTCAATGGAGATAAATTTGTTTTTGATTTGAAGAGTTTATTAAATGAAGACGGATGCTCAAAGCCCAGCTCATAAGCAATCTGGCTGATGCTGAGATTTGTTGTTGAAATTTTTTCCTTAGCTTTTTGAATCAGTTTATTGTGTATGTGTTGTTGCGCATTCTGCCCCGTTAGTGAACGAAGCATATCACTCAGGTATCCCGGCGATAAATTCAGTTGCCCTGCAAGAAACTGAACAGAAGGTAATCCATGTTTCAAAGTATGTTCATCTTTAAAACAGTTATCCAGGATTTCCTCCAGCTGTTGCAACAGGTCATTGCTGACAGCCTTACGCGTGATGAACTGTCGCTTGTAAAAACGATTGCTGTAAGTTAACAACGATTCAATCTGCGAAATGATGACATCGTGGCTGAAATCATCAATCCTGCCCTGCAGTTCAGTTTCGATATTTTTAAATATGGAGATGATAGTGGATTTTTCCGAATCCGATAAATGCAATGCCTCATTCGCAGCGTATGAAAAAAATCCATACTCTTTGATTTTTTTCGCCAACGGATAATTCATTAAATAGTCCGGATGGATCAGCAATGTAAAACCTGTATGGTCGCCATTGTTTTCTGCATTGGAAGAAACCTGGTCAGGCGATGTAAAAAACAATCCGCCTTCCTCGAAATCATAAAAATGTTGTCCGTATCTTAATTTTCCACTGAGGTTTTTCTTGTATGATATTTTATAGAAACTGTGAATGAAGGATGCAGGCACTTTACTTGCATCTAAATCGTTTTTTTTGTTTTCAATCAGGCTGATCAGTGGATGCAGAGGTTTGGGCAGTCCGAATATGCAGTGCACTTCAGACAGTGTTTCGAATTTATGTGGAACACCATTCTGCTTTTTCATCTGGTAAAGTTAAACATGTTTAATTATTCAATGCTTTCATGAACATTTCCGGATAGCGGGGACCCGATGCAATTCCCATCGGCATAACGGCATCGAGACCGGCCAAATCTTCTCTAGAAAGATGAATAAATTCTGATGCTGTATTTTCTTCCAACCGGTGTATATGTTTAGTGCCAGGAATAGTTATGATATCATTACCCTGTGCAATCACCCAGGCAATTGCCAGCTGCGATGGAGTACAGCCTTTTTCATGAGCGATCAGTTTTATTTTTTCTGCCAGTTCAAGATTTTTATAAAAGTTCTCACCCTGGTAGCGTGGCATACGCGCGCGATTGTCCTTTATATCTCCTGGTATTTTGAATTCTCCACTGATAAATCCACGGCTCAACGGAGCGTATGCAACAAGCCCGATGCCCAGCCCCCGAATGGTTGGCAGTATCTCTGTTTCGACGTCTCTTGTCCAGAGCGAATACTCCGTTTGTAATGCTGTAATGGCATGAACAGCTGCAGCCCTGCGAATAGATTTTGCCGATGCTTCAGACAAGCCGATATAACGAACCAGACCTTTCGCAACGAGTTCAGCCATTGCACCGACACTTTCTTCAATCGGAATGTCAGGATCTACCCGGCCTAATGTATACAGATCGATATAATCTGTTTTCAGTCGTTGAAGACTATGCATCACGGCGTGTCGCAAATAATCAGGGTGACCATTCACCGGCCCATAACCGCCAGGAGAGGCCATCATTCCTGTTTTTACAGAAAGAAATGCTTTGTCTCTTTTACTGCTGATGGCTTTTGCAATCAGCATTTCATTATGACCTGACAAATAATAGTCCGCTGTGTCTAAAAAATTATGTCCGAGCTCCAATGCTTTTTCAATGGTCGCTGCAGATGATCTTTCATCGGCATGTCCATATGCACCTGACATACCCATGCATCCTAAACCGATTGCGGATACCGACGGGCCGTTCTTTCCTAATGTTCTATTCATTGATTTCTTTTTAAACTGAATGTCAGAGCAAAGTTCGACTTCAGAAATCTGTGGGCATTAGTGGAAATGAGGAATTGCTTTGCCGAAATAAGGGAACTGCCAAAACTTCGCGTGCCTTCTCTTACATTCTTTGAAGCTTGCTTATTAGTTTGTTTACAAGAACATCAAACCGTAAAGAAAACAGCCATGTTTTTCGAAAAGAAACAGCCAGAAAACTTCCTTTGTATTCCCTTTGCGTGCTCTTACTTCGCGCCCTTTGCGGTTTGATGTTTCATTAGGAACATTAAAGTGCAATAGCAATTCAGATAACGCCGGAAATTTACAGAAATCTATCCCGACAACCGTTGACGCATAACATACAACTTACAGCTTATCACCTCATCACCTCATGAAATTTTATTAAATTCAGGTCACTGATTCCTGTTGAAATTTTCAGATCAGGAGCCAGCCTTTTACCTGTTTTTACGTATATGGATAGACAGGTCGGGAAGCCGGATACAGAAGGGTTGACGTCTCCGCCAGGTGCATTAAATGATCCAAAAGGTTTGTGTTATGCGAAAAACAGTTTTCATCTTTTGTCTGGTTTTTTCCTGTTTGTTAACCCATGCTCAGAAAAAATCATTTCGTCAGGGTGCCTATGTGACGAACCAGGGCGATACCATGTGGGGCTATATCTTTTTACCGGAGACCGGAAGTTCATTGAAGTTCAAGACGACGCAGAACGGTGCCCAGCCGGTAGATGTACCTATTGAAGACCTGAAATCGCTGCAGATAAAGGACGGCTCATATCTCATCTGGTATGGTAAAAGATCTGTCAGCTGGCTGGATCCTTTTGAACTTGAAGTCATGAATGCCGATAGTTTCCGAACGGAAATCATCATGCTCCGGCCTGTATATGAAGGTCCGAAATATTCACTCTACGAATACAGGGATGAGACCGAGCGTTTTTTTATCGGTTATGGCGGAATTATAGAGGAATTGCGTATGAACTATCGCAAGCTTTCTGAATCAGAGCATAAAAGAAGAAGTCTCTATTTTATGCGACCTTCTTACACCGTGTTTGCTGTTTACCGCGATCAGATCACACGGATCCTTGGCGGAGATGTCAGTAGTGATGAGAGAAAGCTGATCAATCATACGGATTATAATCTGCAGCATTTAAAAAAATTGATCAGGGAAATGGAAAACTGGTAATTAAACTGACCAATCCAGGTATTGAATCCCTTACCGCTGCCTGTTCCTTCAAAGTCGCTGATTCATATTGAGAGACAAGTGCGGCAGCTGAACGTCTCAAGTTCGCTGTGTGGCGTGTTTTATCCAATAGTTTCGGGAACGATAACCGGGTGTTTTACCGGCAGTACATCGATCACATTAGAAATAGTCTAAGGCGATAAGAATTTATTTTGAAGTAAGTTCATCGTTCATTATTTCCGGATGATGACAAATGCGGGTTTAAAGAAAATATTCATCTTAACTAATTTCAGCACGTGGAACAAATAATTGCTTTACTAACGTTAATTCTTTTAGAAGTTGTTTTAGGGATTGACAACATTATTTTTATTTCGATAGTTACTTCCAGGCTACCCGAAAGCCAGCAGAAAAAAGGACGGCGTATTGGTCTATTGCTGGCGATGATCATGCGGCTTTTATTGTTAACTATAATTTCTTTTATCCTGAAACTCGAGGGTACGCTTTTCACCATATCCTCTAATGAAATTTCGGGCAAGGATATTATTTTGATTCTCGGTGGATTGTTTCTACTCTATAAAAGTGCCACAGAAATTTACCATAAGATGGAAGGTGATGAACAGCATGCGGTGGACACCAGCAAAGTGTATTCATTCGGTAGTGCCATCGGCCAGATCCTGATTCTTGACCTCGTGTTTTCTGTCGACAGCATTATTACCGCAGTCGGAATGGTGGATGAATTGTGGATCATGTATACCGCGGTAGTGGTAAGTGTGGGGGTGATGCTTCTTGCCGCAGAGCCGATCAGTAAATTCGTTAATACTCATCCTGCATTTAAAATGCTGGCTTTAAGTTTTTTGCTGCTGATCGGTGTTTCGCTCATCGCTGAAGGGCTGGCATTTCATATTCCCAAAGGATACATCTATTTCTCGATGGCTTTTGCATTGCTGGTCGATGTATTTCAGATGCGGATGAACAGGCGTAAGGTTAAAAGAGATAAAAAAGTAGAAAGAGCTAAAGTCTGAAAAAAATTATCACCATCACCCCTTTATTAATTGTGAACAGCTTTCCGGTGATAAAAAGGATCGGCTCAAAAAACAGGGGTAAACGATTTTTGAATAATCTATGTTCTCCGTTTGTGCCCTTTGTTTCTTTGTGGTGCAAAAAAACTGTCAAATAACGCTCTTCAATTTTAATCAGAATTCCTGTTAACGAAATCAAAGGCAGGAAGCTATAATATCAGTGGCCTTCTACCTGATTTTTTTGAACCACATAGAGCATGGAGGCACATAAGAATTTTCTATGTGCCTATGTATTCTATGTGATCTATGTGGTTCAAAAAAACCGCAATAAGTTTTTCACGTTTAGATTCAAAGAGGATGTAAGAAATGATTTCTAAAAAGTATCTGAACGACCTCATTTGCAAAGTAAATGGTGGAAGGGCAAAGGATTTTGGTGGCCTTCGGCCTGATTTTTTTGAACCACATAGAGCATGGAGGCACATAAGAATTTTCTATGTGCCTATGTGATCTATGTGATCTATGTGGTTCAAAAAAAACCGCAATAGGTGTTTCACGTAGTAAAATCGTTTTTTTACTTTTTCAAGCCGTGTTTGTCTCTTTTTTAGACTTGTAATGAGTTTTAATTTTAGATTCAAAGTGGATGGAAGAGATGATTACAAAAAAGTATCTGAATGACCTCACCTACAAAGTAATTGGCTGTGCTATTGAAGTTCACAAGACAATAGGTCCTGCCCTGGTTGAAAGCGTTTACGAGAAACTTATGTTGCATGAAATGCGTCTTAAAGGCCTGAAATGTGAGAGCCAGGTATCGGCAGCTATTCATTATAAAGGCGTTGAGATACAGACTGATCTGAGGCTGGACATTTTGGTAGAAGATGTATTGTGCCTGGAACTAAAAGCTCAACAGGGGTTGTTGCCTGTACATGATGCTATTACTCTTTCATATATGGAGATGCTTCAAAAGCCAAAGGGATTGCTGATCAATTTTCAATGCGTAAATATCGTACGCGAAGGGCAAAAAACTTTTGTAAATAGGTTATTTGCTGCGCTGCCTGATGAATAGTTTCCAGTGTTTAGAATTTTTGAACCACATAGGACATGGAGGCACATTAGAATTTTCTATTGTGCCTATGCATTCTTCGTGGCCTATGTGGTTAAAAAAACCATTAACTATCAACTATCATTTACCTTCTCACCAATTATGATCGTTGGTGGGTTGGTGTACCACTTATTTCCTGATGAATAGTTTCCAGTGTTGAGATTTTTTGAACCACACAGGACATGGAGGCACATTAGAATTTTCTATTGTGCCTATGCATTCTTCGTGAACTATGTGGTTTAAAAAAAACTATTATCTATCAACTATCATTTACCTTCTCACCAATTATGATCGTTGGTGGATTGGTGTACCACTTATTTCCTGATGAATAGTTTCCAGTGTTTAGATTTTTTGAACCACACAGGACATGGAGGCACATTAGAATTTTCTATTGTGCCTATGTATTCTTCGTGGCCTATATGGTTTAAAAAAGAACTACAAACCACCAGCTATCATCTCCGCCGACTTCTCCGCAATCATTATCGTTGGCGCATTGGTGTTTCCCCGCGTTACATTGGGCATGACAGATGCATCCACCACACGCAGGTTGCCAACACCATGTACTTTTAACTCATGATTGACCACCGCCCATTCATCATTACCCATCCTGCAGGAAGATGTCGGGTGGTACAGCACTTCTGCTTTGGAGCGAATGAAATCAGCAATACCGGTATCATCATTCAAAATTTTCTCCGGAAGAAATAAACCTGTTCTATAAGGTTTGAATGCCTCTGTCATTCCAAGTTGGTAGGCAAACCGGTAAGCCCAGATCATGCGACGTAGATCATCATCATGATTCAGGAAATTATGATCGATCAACGGCGCCGCTTTGTAGTCGCCGGAAGCCAATGATACGGTGCCCTTGCTCTGCGGGTTGAGTACAACACCGCCGATAGAATAACCATGACCCTTCGGTTGCACGAAACCGTGATCCACAAAATAAGCCGCACCGAAATGAAATTGTATATCCGGACAAGGCTGCTCGGGTGATGACTTCACAAACGCTCCCGCTTCCGCAAGGTTGCTGCAGAAGGGTCCGCGTTTGAATGCCAGATAGCTGAACAGGTTTTTCAGCACTGCTGGAAATTTATCTGAACCATCTAAAGTTGCTTTGTAACTCGTATTGAAAAGCGCACCAATCGCCAGGTGATCCTGCAGGTTTTTACCAACACCGGGCAGATGTTTCACAATCGGTATTCCATGTTTTGTCAATTCATCACCGTGACCGATACCCGAAATCATCAATATTTTCGGACTTAGATAGGCACCCGCACAGAGAATGATTTCTTTTGTTGCTTTTGCTTCCTGTCTTCGTCCATGCTGGTGATACACCACGCCCACCGCTTTTCCATTTTCAATAATGATGCGTTCGGCTTCGGCATTGTTTTCGATGATAAGGTTGGTCCTCGACAGCACTGGCTTCAGGTAAGCTCTTGCCGCACTGCATCGTTCGCCATTGACCTGCGTGACCTGGAACAAACCAAAACCATCCTGGCTGCGACCGTTGAAATCTTCGTTTCGCGTATAACCAAGTTCCTCACCGGCCTGTATAAAAATATTGGAAAGATGATTGTAATAGCGACTACCCGTAACGGGCAGCGGTCCGGCATCACCGTGATATTTGTTATGGATGATCTGCTGGTTTTCCGCTTTTTTAAAGAACGGCAATACCTCATCGTACGACCAGCCTTTATTGCCCATTGCGCTCCACTCATCGTAATCCTGTCGGTTTCCGCGGATATAGATCATCGCATTGATGCTGCTGCTGCCACCGGTTCCCTTACCACGCGGAAGAAAAAGTCGCCGCCCGTTCATATGTTCCTGCGAGGTGGAGTAGAAGGCATAATCGTTGCCTGCACTCAGGCGATTGGCGAGTACACAGCCGGCGGATCCTGCGCCGATGATGATGTAGGAGAATGAGTTCATAAAAAAGAATACAGGATACAAAATACAGAATACAGGAAGACGAAAACGGAAACTGAAAATCTGCCTGCCGCCTGCCTGTCCGGAAGGCATGCAGGCAGGCTGAAAACTGGTAGAAAGCTACTGATTTTGGATGAGATGATTCGGTGTATGCAAAACGGGTTCAGGATTTTCGGGTGTGTGTTACCGGGATTATCGAGTAGTAAAGTAGACGAGTCAGTGGTGCAGGACAGGTCCGCAAAGACAGCCACAAACATTTTTTTTTAACTGGAATGAAAAAACGATAAGTTAGGATAGCATTTATTTCTTTACAAACACCTAAATCGCTGGCATATGAAACTCTCCACCTACGCCGTTATTTCGGCGATCGTTACTTTAGTTTATGGATTTGCACTTCTGTTTTTCCCTGTGGAATTCGTCAGGACCTATGGATCTGATCTTGATGCTGTGGGTACTGTACTAGCCCGACTGTATGGCTCAGCAATGTTCAGCTTCGGCATTGTTTACTGGTTGAACAGGAATGTTCCTGAGCAGTAAAAATCATGGACAAGCCTGCTTTTGTCGAGTGTATTTTTCAACGTTGCGAACTTTATAGTTATACTCCACGGTAAAATGAATGGTGTCGGCAATTCCATGAGCTGGAGTAACCTGGCGCTGAGTGTGATTTTCTTCCTGGGTTCGTTGTATTTTTTATCGCGTAGAAGGACAGCGACAAAATAAACACAGAAATATATTTACATTATAAGGCGTGCGAAATAAAAATTCCGATGTAAAGAATTTATTCTGTGACTGTGTTTTCAATTGTATGCAGTCGAATGTGATTTCCAACGGAATTTATTGCCATGATTTCGCTTACGATAATTTTATCTCCTGGTTGTGTTTGTTTCAATAGGTCGAGTGTAGATGGTTCAAATCTGTTGCCTTTATTTTTTACAACTGTACATGGAGCACTATTGCGGAATAAATAAATTGAAAAACTATCGATTGAGCTGTCGTTGTGAATTTCTTCCCCCCTGGCGATAACGCCAGGCATAGCGAGAAGTGTTTCCTTTTTGATTGGACCGGGACGAATGTTTCCGATATAAGTAATTGGGTCAGGCAGCCGCATGACTCGGAAATGTTTGTCACCTATTTTTATCAGTTTCTTACCGGATTTGCTATAGATCTCAATAGTTGCTTCTTTCTCTTCGAAAGGAATAATAACATACTGGCAGGGAGAGTAATTGCAGGATGTATCAAATCTCCCGTTATTGGTTTTTAGAACAATGGACTCGCAGGGAACACCATCGGCGACAATAGAAATGTAGTTGTGAAAATTAGCATAAATAACATTTGATCTGTCGGCGGTGATAAGGAAATTTTGGCTGAAGGACGTTGCCGCAAAGAAGGAAAGAAAAATTGTCAGGCTACTTTTTAAAATTAAATACAAAATCAGTAGTTGTTGAAATTATCTAGATGTTCCAGTCTTCTTTATTAAAGTGATCGGAATTTTCATTGGCTTCAGACATGCGATATTATATTACCATTGCCCAAGTACAATTCATCATTGTTAATTTCGATAGAGATATGTTCGTCAGCCCGGGCTGCGCAGTGGCCGTAATAGCAGCTTCCAGTTATTATACCCTTTTTCACGCTTATTCAAGAATGTCAACTCTTAGTTGCTGAAATCAGAACTGCAGCCATGGTACATGGTTCTTCACCAATCACCCGCCACGCATGATTGGTTCCTCGTTGAACTACGCTGTCACCGGAACTAAGAATGGTTGAACCTCCTTCTAATAGTAATTCGACCTTCCCTGAGATGACAAAAATGAAATCAATTGTATTGGTACTGTGGAAATCCGGTTTAAAGCCAGGTTCCAAAGTGATAGAAAAAGCATTGAATCCACCATGAGGTGGTTCAAGCTTGAAATTATATCCATCAAGCGTTTCGGCGTTTTTGTAAAAATCGACCGGAACTTCGTTTCCAACCCATAGAGTATTCATATTTATTTCTCCCGATTTTAAAAACGTTGCATTTTTGGGAACGTCTCCATCACCAATAAATAATTGATTTACCCTGAGCATTGACGCCTGTAACCACACGCCGACATGGCTTATTACTTTTGCTTTGTTTTGAAAATGCCAAATATGGACTAAAAAAAGAAAAAAATGGAACCGCCTTGCAAAGCGACAAAAAACGTTTCCGACTGAACTTTACTATTTGGCTCATGAAATTATATTTTTTTAAAGTGGGTGATAAAGAGATTGCTGTTGCGCTGGCCGGTGTTAGCGGAAATTTAAGATTTCTAACCCCTAAACTACAGCGAATAGTCGTTCGATGAAACTCCTGCGTATGTAAGCAATTTCTCTATTGTCTTTTTCAATTTAGTTGGCTTATCGTTGCACGTCGAAAACTTAACAACACCATATCTGGAACCGCTGTTGCTTTCTACGATGAATAAATCACCATCTGTCGGCATATTTCTGCAGCCAAGTGCTATAGGTAATTGCCAATATCCTGAAGAATTTAAACTATCAACCATTTCTTTGAATTGTTTCCTTTTGAAGGGAATTGACCTCGTTGAATATGTAAAGGATCCTTCCAGCGGATCAAAAGCTTTATCCATTATATACTCGTAGTACTCATCTTCCATAAGCTGCGGATACACTTTAATTATCGAATCCCAAAATCTTTTGCCGACAGAATTGGATTCTCTTATTCTTCTTGATAACGGTACTCCACCATTGAAAATTTGAAAATGCTGTTCTTCAATTGGACTTAAATTTTTAGTATTTAATTTCAAATAATCAACTCGATTACCTTTTTTTACAACGACTTCCCCTTCTGTAAATCGGATAATTTGTATAGGTGATGCAACGCTGGGCTGTATGATTACCCGAAGGATTGGTTTTTCCTGACCTCTCAAACTAATATTCCCCTCATCAAACACATCAAGTAATTTCGTTAAATAAAACGCATCATAAGTAGAATCTCTTATCGACTCCAGATGTCTCGTTGGATAAAAAGGAAAGCTGCTGTCTTTGGGATCAGGTTGCTTTACAAATAAATATCCAACATCTGGGAAAGTAATTGGTGAATTTTGAGTAGAGTTGGAACAGCTAAACAAAGACAACGAAAGTATTACGACAATTTCTCTCATTTCGAAATTTGAGGTATCCAACCAATTTCCGCTAACGCCAACTGTCTTGCGCGGTACGGGATACCGGTGTTAATGTCGCCGGCCAGCCGTGAACAATGATACTGATTTGAATTTGATTTGACAATAGCCGATGTTAGCGGTAGTTTTTATTTTATGGTCAATGGTTTATTATAAAGGATACTACGAATCGGTTCGAGTATCGGCATACTAGGATTAACATGATTTTGAAGTATCACAATAGTCTTATCATTTCTAACATGCCTTTCAATAAAATTCACATAACCTGGCCAGGAACCGCTATGATTTGTGATTTTTCCATAATCAGCACTTTCTTCTACATACCAGCCAAAACCATACTTGGTTTTAGATTTGTCTTCTAATGTAGCAACTTCAAAAATTTCTTCCATCCCTTCTTTTGAAAGTAATTTGTTTGTATACAAAGCTCTGTCCCATTTTAAAAGGTCTAAGGTTGATGAGTGAATTCTACCTTGTCCGACTATGCCATCGCTGTAGAAAACAAATTTTGTTTCATTAATACTATCTGGTAGTACAAGTTTATTCAAGCTATCAAGCATATAACCTGTAGCAAAATTGTTTATATCTCTGGGTGTGAGACGGGGAGTATAAACAAAAGTACTTCTCATTTTTAGCGGTCTAAAAATGGTTTTATTCATATAATCGCTATATGAGGTGCCTGTTACATTTTCTATGATTAAAGCTAAGATTGCATAACCTGTATTACTATATTTATACTGGGTATTCGGTTTGAATAATGCTGTCGGTTTATGTTTTGCTAAAAGAGTGACAACGTCATTATTGTTGGCAATTTTCGTTTTATCCCATAGACTGTCTAAAAGTTTGGCATAATCCGGGAGTCCGCTTGTATGATTTAGTAGGTGCCTGATAGTAACTCCGCTGTAAATTGTTAATTCGGGGATATATTTTTTGATTTCATCGTCTAAATTCAACTTACCCTTTTCTTTAAGCATCATTATAGCCATGGCTGTGAATTGCTTTGATACTGATGCTAAATTAAAAATCGATTTTTCGTTCAACTCCACTTTTGTCGTTTCATTAGCAAAACCGAAACTATGGCTGTAAATGACTTTCCCTTTTTCCGCGACCAAAACATTTCCATTTAGTTTACCCTGTGAATATAGAGAGTTAAGCAAACTGTCAATCCTTTGAACCCGGTCTTGTCCGAACCCAGGAAATCCAAATAGCAGCAGAAGAAGAAGTGTTGTTATTAATTTCAATTGTTGATAGTTGTTATGTTTTGATATGAAGTTCACTTATATTACCGCTAATGTTCGAGGCTTTGTGCAGTACGGAAATTTCATGTTCCGTCTGCCTGAACCGTCAGCTGAGTAAAGTTATGTCGTCGATGTTATATTCCAAAAGCCTATCCGTGTTCCTGTCGCCCGGAACTGCAGCTCATCCGTGATAATGTCGATCAGGATATGTTCGTCAGCCCGTATTGCGCAGAGGCCGATGTTATGCCCAGTTTTTAAAGAGATGTTTCCGAATCTCGTACTTTTCAATCAGGCCTTGGTATTGATCTTTAAAATCAGAATTCAAATAGTACTCGAAATCCTCGATTATTAGTCTAGCTTTCTCCTTATTGTTCTCAATGATACAATAGTCAAATAATATTGCGCAAATATTAAAAGAAGTCTGCCTCAAAGTCTCGAAAGCAATTTCTCTGTTTGAAAGTCTTTCCAAATTAGGCAACGCAATATTCTCGATATTTCTTGTTATTATTTTTATCAGTATATCGTTATCAACAGCAGCCAAGTCATACCAAATATTATCGATAAACTGTTTGTCCCAATTAGCTATATGTCCCCCACTACTCCAAAATAAACAATAATCGTCTGTTTTCTTTTTGTAAAAACTTTTGTACCACTTTTCGTACTCTAGGTCAAAAAGACAAAAGATAGGATCAAACCTTATTACTTTGTCTTTTAAATTGTAAGAACTCCTCTTAAAGAAAACTTCTTGCTTAAAGGAGTTGCCACTCTTAAAAAAGTTGAAACTTCCTTCTTTGAATTGAAACTCCCTTTTGTCGAAAATTGGTTTAATGAATTCAAGAATGAAATTATTAATTCTTTCCTTGGGTTCTTGTCCAACGAAATAGAAAACTGGCTTATTCTTTCTCTTAAATAATGAAAACATTGTCAATAAAAATTGGGCATAACAGATAAATATACGCACACGACATCACTAATTCTAAGCGTAATTAAACGTATACAAGTAGCTGAAATATTTAAAAGTGTTTGAAATGGATGATAAATATTTCAAACATTTTATAGCGCTTTAGAACGTTTTTAAATACTTAAAAATGCAATCCCGGATTTACTTCTTTCGATTATCAGTCAGCAAATCCCTGTCACAACCCCACACAAACCAATTCCCCCGCTTTCCCCACAGCACCCACCGCCACAACAATATACTGCTTCCCATTGATCGAATAAGTCATTGGTATGCCCGCCTGGTATGCAGGCAGCTCCAGCTCGGAAATAATAGCACCAGTCGCCTTATCATGCGCACGAAATTTATTTCCACCACCGCCATCAGATGCATAAAGACCCGCGCCTTCACCTGCGAAAAGCAATGTTTTCGTCACCAGCATACCCACACGGTCGGGCATACCGGTACGCGGGATATTCAGGCCTTTCAACGCCTCATTATTCTTAATCCATTCGGGTGAGTCGGCATTGGCGATCATCCAGCGATGTTCGCCACTATTGAGATCGATTGCTGTAATGCGACCGTATGGCGGCTTCACTAACGGTAACCCGTGCGGGCCGATCCGCGAACTTCCCATGTAAGCAACAAAATTCATATCGCTAAGCTGTGGTGCAGCTTCCAGACTCATCGGCCGCAACACAGTGCTGGAAGACACATACAACATCTTCGTTTCCGGATCAAAAACACCGCCCTGCCAGTTGGCGCCACCGACCGCATCAGGAAGCATCAATGTTCCTAAATGATTAGGTGGATCGTACACTGTCACCGGCGTGTACAGGGGTCCGCGTTTATACTTCTGCACGATCTGCAAAGCCTCCTTCCGCATCTTCGGTGTGAAATCGATCAGGACACTATCGTGATAACCCTGGCGGTCATACGCTGCCGGCTTTGTGGGAAAGGGTTGGGTAGGAGAGGTCCACTCACCTTTGACTTCACTCTTCGGTACCGGTCTTTCTTCAATCGGCCACACCGGTTTACCGGTGACGCGATCGAATACAAATGCAAAAGCCTGCTTCGTTAATTGCACCACGGCTTTGATCGGTTGCCCGTTGACGTTGATATCGGCGAGTATCGGCGGTGCAGGCAGATCATAATCCCAGATATCGTGATGGATGAGCTGGTAATGCCAGACTTTTTTTCCGGTCTTTGCATCGAGACAAACAAGACTCTGTGAAAACAAATTATTCCCTGGCCGGTGACCACCATAGAAATCGCCTGTCGCTGCTTCCAGCGGCAGGTATACATAACCGAGTTCGGGATCTGCAGTCAACGGAGCCCATGCACCTGCATTGCCGGTATATTTCCAGCTGTCACCTTCCCAGGATTCATTGCCTTCTTCACCTTTTTGCGGAATGGTATGAAAAATCCACAAGCGCTTCCCGGTCTTCACATCATAACCCATGATATCGCCTCGCACCTGCGTTTTTGATACGGGCGCGAGACCTACTGGAAAACTGGCGCCGACGATGATCACATCATTCACAATGATCGGCGGCGAAGTGGAACCAATCGTTGCGGTTAACGCTTCTGCTTTCTGATCAAGACCCTGTCTTAGATCAACTACACCATTTTTTCCAAATCCCTGTACCGGCTGACCGGTTGCTGCATCAAGTGCGATGAGCTGGAAACCAGGTGTTATGTAGATCACCCGGTCTTTTGCATTCGGTTGCGCCTTCCAGTAAGCTACGCCCCGACCGGAATTTTGTCGCGGTACAGAAGTTTTTCTTTCCTTTTCATCGTAGCGAAAAGTCCACAGTGTTTCGCCGGTAGCTCCGTTGATGGCAGCGACAGTGCGACTGGTACCTGCAGTCGTGTACAGGATACCGTTAGCCATCAGTGGGGTGGCCTTGAAATAAAATTCCGGTGACGGACCAAAATTTTCGGTCTTCCAGCGCCAGAGGATCTTCAAATCTTTTGCATTGTCTTTATTGATCTGCGCAAGCGGCGAATAGTTTGTACTCGCATAGTCACCGCGATGCTGCAGCCATTCAGCTTCGATGGTAGGTGGCTTATCAGAGTATGTCGGTGCGTTAAAACGCAGACTGATACGCGAGGGTGTTCCGGGTGCGGGACCAGGTTTATACGCCAGGCCCCGGGAGCCCGAAGCAGGGAATTCTTCATTGCCGGCGGGGTATTGATTGACGTCGAAGATATAGGCAAGCACAGCGGCGTAGTCTTCGTCTTTCAACGAATGAGGATTGGTTTTGGGCATGGTGTTCTTCGTCAGCTCGAATAATGAGGCGAGGGAACTGTCTTTCCATTTTGCTGTAAAGCGTTCACCTACCAATGCTACGCCACCTTCGGTGCCGCGTAAATCACGGCCGTGACAGGCGACGCAGTGCTGCATATATATCGGTTGGCCGGCGGTGGATTGTTTTTTTGTGTAGAGAGATGTAGTGATGGTGATTTCTGATGTGGATTTTTTTTTCTCCTGGTTACAGGAGGAAATAAAAAATAATGTCAATAGAATGATGTTTAAAGGGAATTTGTTTGACGTCAACAGGGATCTGATGCATCGCGTCCTTACAGCATGCAATTCTTCCCGATTTCTTTCTGTTCTTTCTGCCTTCCCGGCTATCCTTTTGAGTAAGTAAAAATTTGTCATATATCAGCCACCGATGAGAGAATAATATACGGAGAATTTGGAAGAAGTTCGAAGGATGAAGGACGTTTGACGAATTGCTTAAAGTTTTTAGTTCAGTCAGGGAACAACAAACCGCAAAGAAACAGCCGAGTCCCGCAAAGGAACAGCCAAGCAGCGGGTATTTTGTACTTCCTTTGCGGGCTGTTTCTTCGCGCACTTTGCGGTTTGACTTCTTATTACTAAAAGAGATATCAAATTAAAGCAGTTTTTTTTTGAACCACATAGTGCATATAGGCACATAAGCAGACATAGAAATAGCAACTTAGGATGATTAGATGCAGGCTTTTTTCTCTATGTGCCTATGTATCCTTTTTCCCTATGTGGTTCAAATGTTGGCTGTATAGTTAAAGTGAAACCAAAGAGTAGCAGCCGGGAATTTGATTACTTCGCTCTCTTTGCAGTCTGACTTCTTGTTACTAAATAAAAGAGATATCAAATTAAAGCAGCTTTTTTTTGAACCACATAGGGCATATAGGCACATAAGCAGACATAGAAATAGCAACTTAGGATGATTAGATGCAGGCTTTTTTCTCTATGTGCCTATGTATCCTTTTTTCCCCTATGTGGTTCAAATGTTGGCTGTACAGTTAAAGTGAAACCAAAGAGTAGCAGCCGGGAATTTGATTACTTCGCTCTCTTTGCAGTCTGACTTCTTATTCCTAAATAAAAGAGATATCACATTAAACCAGCTTTTTTTTGAACCACATAGGGCATATAGGCACATAAGCAGACATAGAAATAGCAACTTAGGATGATTAGATGCAGGCTTTTTTCTCTATGTGCCTATGTATCCTTTTTTCCCTATGTGGTTCAAATGTTGGCTGTATAATTAAAGTGAAACCAAAGAGTAGCAGCCGGGAATTTGATTACTTCGCTCTCTTTGCAGTCTGACTTCTTATTCCTAAATAAAAGAGATATCACATTAAAGCAGTTTTTTTTTTGAACCACATAGGGCATATAGGCACATAGGCAGAGATTGAAGTAGCAACTTAGGACGATTAGACGCAGGCTTTTTTCTCTATGTGCCTATGTATCCTTTTTTTCCCTATGTGGTTCAAATGTTGGCTGAATAGCTAAGGTGAAACTAAAGAGTAGCAGCCGGGAATTTGATTTAAAAGTCTCACAACGCCGGTTGGGCAGTTTGGCATTGAGGACCCGTTTCCAGATTCTGTTTTGACCCAGCTGTCTGTCGGCAGGTGTCGTCTTCATCCTGTATTCTCTTCACTCCCTACGGAAACAACGTCATAAAAATATACGCCGCAAAAATCACGAGCAGCACAATTCCCTGAAGGATCGTTGTTTTCCCTGTACGAAAGGAAAGAATAACTACGAGCAGAGAAAGTACCAGCAACACAGTTGATTTCGGATCAAGACCGAGGGCTAACGGGATATCATACACGATAGAATAGATTGCCACTGCGGGAATGGAAAGGCAGATGGTAGCGAGTGCCGATCCGAGCGTAAGATTAAGGCTCGTCTGCAGCTGATCCCGGCGGGCAGCTTTTATGGATGATAATGCTTCAGGTAAAAGAATGATGCATGCGATAGCGATACCTGCGAGCGCCCTCGGTGCATCGAAATAGTTAATCATCTTGTCGAGGGCAGGCGCCAATGATTTTGCCAGCAGGATCACTACACTCAGACAAACAAACAGCAACACAAAACTGATCATCGTCGTCTTTCTATTCGGTTTCAGGAAATCCACCGGCGCTGTTTCTATTGGTTTTTTTGTAACAAAATGATCTTTATGCCAGAAGCCTTGTACAAAAATAAATCCGGCATATAATATCAGCGACGCTGCGGAAACAAAGAGCAATTGCTTTGTTGAGTAAAATGAACCTGCTACTGAAGAGGTATAATTCGGGAGGATAAGTGTCAGCACCGAAATCGCGAGTAGTACTGTGGTTACTGAACTGACCCCCTGCAGCACAAAAGTCTGTATCCTGTATTTTACAGCACCGATCAATAGACTGAGACCGATCATTCCGTTAAGTATGATCATAATAGCAGCAAATACAGTGTCACGGGCAAGGGTAGTCGCGTCTTTACCGCCGGCATGCATCATTGATATAATCATCGAAACTTCTATCACGGTGACGGCTAATGCAAGGATCAGTTCCCCAAAAGGTTCGCCGACTTTAACCGCAATCACCTCCGCGTGATGTACAGCTTCGAGCGTACATACGACCAGGGCAATCAAAGCAACAATATCCAGCCAGTCGCTCGTATAGCTCTGTTTAATAAAATAAATAATCCAGACGAGTACCGGGATTAAATATGATTTCAGCGGGATCTTATAATTGGAAGGAATCAAATGGTATGGGTTTAATAGTGATATGCCGCGGAGCCATCAGTCCGGCATTTAATCTGCAGTTATCAGATGGAAGTATAACCGCCATCTGCAATAAAATAACTACCGGTAACAAATGATGATTTGTCGGAACTGAGATATACCACGAGATCTGCTATCTCTTCGGATCTGCCCAGCCTGTTCATCGTTGATTTGGCAGCAATCATTTTCATCATGTCCTCATCGAGATTTTTTTCCAGGAGTGGAGTTCGTATATAGCCAGGTCCAACAGCATTGCAACGGATATTTTGCTGTCCATATTCTGCGGCAATATTTTTTGTAAGACCAACCACGCCATGTTTTGACGCAGTATAGGCGCAATTCATCGGTGCGGCAACAGTACCGTGGATCGAAGCCATATTGACTATTACACCGCCGCTATTTTTCACCATTTGTTCCAGCTGGTACCTGCATGCATAAAATACACCGCTGAGGTTGATGGCAATAACTTTATCCCAGGCGTCAATATCATATGCACCAGTCAAAGCAGGTGGTCCGCCGATGCCGGCATTATTGAATCCGATATCCAGCCGTCCGAATTTTTTCACCGCGGCTTCGACAATCATTTTATTATCCGCTGCTTTCGAAGAGTCGGCTTTTACAAACAAAGCTTCTCCCCCTGATTTTTGTATCAAGTCAACGGTTGCCCCACCGCCTTTTTCGTCGATATCTGTTATAATGACTTTAGCGCCTTCTTTGGCGAAGGATTCTGCAACTGCTTGCCCGATTCCGGAACCGCCGCCGGATACAATGGCAACTTTATCTTTTAAGAGTGACATAAAAAATGAAATTTATCGATGAAAAAAAATAAACAACAATGAACGATGTGTAAAGTTCATTCGGAAACGGAGCGACGGCTTACCAATCAAGGCTGGATAAGAATGTATATTTCTGTGTCAAATGTACCAAATTGCGAATGTGTTACGACAATTGTGTGAGATATAGTTTCAAATCTGATCTGTCTGCAGGCACCAGGACGAATTTCTTACTCGGAGAAGCAGACTTGTAAGAATACAGGTGTCGGAAATTTTAATCAGATAGGCAGGCCGTTACAGGGCTCCCGATAAATTCTATTTCGGTGGCATGAGTCTCTGATTCCGATGAAATTCTAATCAGATTCTCATCTCAGATGCAGCATTTTCGGCCTGGTTTGACCGTTATGTCTTCGTTCGGCGCTTTTTAAAAACATACCTGCGGAAAATAATCGATTGATCGTAGCCGTTGTGATGATCGGTATCGTAAGCTTGACCAATGGGAAACATCATCGGTATTAAGAAGCGATGAATCCATAGGCTATAGGTTTTCATAGGATCATAAGGTCATAAGCGGATCAGCTTGCAAAAGTTGGTCCGTTTGTGCTTTTTTAACCATCGGAATAAGCATTATTACCAGAAAGTATAACTGAACTCATCTACTATCTTCGAATCATTCCATCCATCGGCAATAATTGTTTCCCTTGTTTTGAGTAGTCCTTTTGAATCGTAAATGAACCTGTATTCAGTCTGACCATTCCGATCAATAAGATTGAGTTTGCCGGCGTCGTCGTAACTGAATTTTGTAATTACGCTATCTGTCGGATGCGTGTTTTTTGAAGTCGATAAAGTCTGCACCATCATGATCAGTTTTCCTGAGCCGTCATAGTGATAACTCATGTGTCGTTTCGGATCATTGATGGTGTCGTTGCCGAGATAAGTGGTGGCGAGTAGCTTTTGTCCCTGGTTATTGTAACTGATGAGCGTGGTATATGGAAGTTCGCTTGATGATTCGCTGATGAGCTTTGCACCGGAATATTTTTTATTGAAACTGGTCTCATAAGTTTTGCCCAGTTCATAAGCATTATTTTTTCTGCTTGTCTGATCACCGTGATCATTGTACGTGAACGTATAGTCGTTGACTTTTTTACCGGTAGCATTGGTGATGGTTTCTTTTAGCAGAAAACCTTTGCGATCGAATTCGAACGTGTAACGGGTTGAATTTTTTCCATCGATGCTGATGTCGACATTCACCTGTTTTATTTTGTTTTTTCGGACCACGCCTTTGTCATAGCTGCCATTGAAAAACGCATCAGCGTCATTGACCTGGGCAGAAAGATTGAAATACAATAGGAGCAGAAGTGGGAATAGTTTTCTCATATGAGCCAGGGAGGTTGTTTTAAAAGACTTCCATCGGTCGTTAAAATTAAGCTTAAAAAACGCAAGTGTTCCGAAAGTTAAAGTCAAAACACAGAGAAGCGGCCGAGTTTCCCATAGAGAAACAGCCACGAGAAAGTTCGAAATGCGAGTTGCGATGTATGGATAGTAAATTACCTACTCTTTGACTCACTAATACAGTAAACCGCTAGGCGGACTGCCAGGGATTTCGCAAAGAGACAGCCAGGTCTTAAAATGACCTAACAGGTTTCAAAAACCTGCTAGGTCTGTGAACTGTTCCACGGCTTATTAATCCGGGTGTTTACTTTACTTTCCGTTCGTCTGGAGAGTTGCAGTTTCAGTGGGCTTGCTCAATGCAACCGAACTCTGTCCAAGAAAGCTTGTAATCTTGCTACCAATATCATTAATAGTAAGCAACACAGCCTCATGCTGAACACGCCCTGCGGCTTCGGTAATATCGAGTTCTTCTTTCTTTCGTTGAGAAAAGGCATCTTTTGTAACGATCGTTGAAAATGGTACAAGACCCGTACGTACATCCAGAACGATCAGCTGCGTTGTCGCGAAAGCCTTGATATCTGTTTTTGAAAAAACTTTGTATTTGGAATAAAGATCACTGGTGATCGCATAGATCACCACAATGTCGGCCTGCATCCTAACTGCCGCTTCGCGGATATTTGTAAAGTTGGGCGATTTTGAAACGAGGAGATCGGGGATGAGTGTGACTTTATTTACTCGTGGTGACTGTTTGAATTTTTCAATGAAAAGATCAAGGTAAGATTGTTGTGTTTTCAGGTATTGTTCATCATCAAAAAAGTATCCGTAATTTCTTCGCTGTTGTATTCCCGGATCCAGTCGTACCACGGCTACCCGAAGTTGTTGTGGTAATGCATAAGTACCATCAAGTATCTTCTGAATATTTTCTTCGGAAACAGTTGATGATTTGTCGTTGAATAAGGATTGTGTGATGAGTGTGTCGCCGGCAGGAAAGTTTAACTCGCCAAGACCCGATCCCCGTTTTGTTGTCTGGCAGGATGAAAATAAGATCACCGCCAGAAGGAACGTAGCTGATGCTTTCATAAATTCAGTTTTAGTTTGGTTGATCCAACTAATCTAAACAGAAAACAGCAGCCTGGTCCTGGCGGACAACAGTTATCAGATACATTTAACTTTTTGTTGAAAAGCGTTTTTTATTGCAATACTGTTTGCATATCACCTTCATTTTATTAGTATCGATTTCTTCCCCTGCAGAATTTTGAAATCGATTTTATCTGCTTTTGTCTTGTTTATAAAGAAGTCAAATTCTTCCGGTCCTTTGGAAACAAAACGTGGCAGCATCTGCAGGTTTTCCGAAGCAGGATAAAAGAAATCATCCCAATGAATCGGGACAACAACAGAAGGCCTGAGTTTTCCGACGGTTTGATTGTAGAATGCCTGTTGCCACTCAGGCGGCTGTTTCGTTACGATACCAATTCCGATAAACAGAGCATCAGCTCTTGTGGTATCAAGCGCACCTTCAATATAATTCGGACTCGGTTTTATGTAGATGTTTTTACCATGATGAGATATGAGAAAATCAAATGATCCGCCTTCCGTATAAGACTTGTATCTGGCAGGTTGTTTTAGTATTGTATCGATAGAAATTCCATCGTCATTTTGTGCATTTCCAGGCGAATGTTTTGAAGGGATCACACGAACGATGAACTGCCCGATGTTCAATTCCTGGTTGGGCTGATAAGCCGATAACTGTGATTCAGAAACGTTCCCTCCGCGAGCGATATTTAAGGTGCCTGGTGATCCATAAAGTGTTGCACCCGTCTTCTTTGTCGTGTATGCAACATCAAAAGAATGATCATAGTGTGAATGCGCGACAAAAATTCCTTTAACAAGGTTCATGTTGTTTTCAGCAAGAATCCGATCAATCATTGCTGTATCGGATTGTATGGCGGTGGTGAGTACCCGGAACATCGTTGGTCTGGAAAAAAATCCGTCGATTAAAAGCTGTGTTTCGCCGTCATCAAACAACAGGGTAGTAGCGCCGAAGAAAGTAACTTTTACTGCGTTGCTGTCGGGCGGCGATTGATCGTTAGTATAATAAGCCTGGTAATCGTTAATATCGCCGGAAGGTTGCACGCGCGAGTAGACGAAGGCGATGAAGATCAACAGGGCGATGCCGATAGCGATCAGGATTTTCTTGAGCATGATTGACCAGCGAGGGCGTTTTGGTTATAGGTTATTAAGTTATAGGTTTTAAGTGAAGAATGCTAATGTGAGAGTGTATCGCCTTCGGCGAGATTTTAAATGCAGGACGCGGAGTTCGCGGAGAAAAACCCCGCGGAGGAGCGCGGAGAAGGAATAATTAATAGTTCTAAAATGATTTTCTTAAATGTACTATTATCAATGCTATTATCCAGCTATAAAATTTCCTCCGCTCCGCGTTCCGGCTGTTCCCAACGCCGCAGGCGATAATTTTCAACCCGATCAAATCTGCAATTCGAAATGCTTATCACTGATAACTCAATTCTATAAACTCGTACTGTCTACCGTCCGCCTTCTTCAAGCAATACTGCCCATCAACGCCAGCAATTTCTCCAGCTTCACATATCCTTCATTGACTCCGGTTTCCACTCCCGACTGCATCATTCCATCACGATCGGAAAGCGATCTGAAAACAGAGTGTATGGTGACCTTGCATCTCTTGCCAGGCAGGTCTTCAAAAAGGATGGTGTCCAGCGTGACATGTCCGCGCTCGGGCAGGCCTTCATATTCGAAGGTCTGCATGATGCGCTCGGGAAAAGTAACTTCATGAATCACACCATTGAAAGCAGCCACTTCTTTACCCGCCTGGTTGCAGATAAGATAACGATATGACCCGCCGGTTCTTGAATCATAGTAATCGATCTTTACTTTCCTGTTGTCAGGTCCGAGCCATTGCACCAGCAGTTCCGGATCTTCATGTGCTTTGAAAACCATTTCCCGCGGATAATCAAATTCGCGGATGATAAATACTTCCTGTTTGTTGGGCTCAACAATAAACTTCGTTGGATTTTCCATCATTTTTTGTTTTTGAGATTAGCCAATAATTTGTCAAGTTTTCTGTAACGGCCTTCCCATAGTTCGCGGAAAGGTTCCAGCCAGTCGGCGACTTCTTTCATTTTCTGCGGATTTAAATGATAATAAATTTCGCGACCGGTCAGTTCCTGATCCACGAGCTTACACTCGATCAGGATCTGGATATGTTTGGATACTGCCTGGCGACTGCTATCGAAATGCTCGGCTATGGCATTGGGCGTCATAGCCTGCAGTGCGATCAGTGTAAGTATCGCTCTCCTTGTAGGATCGGCGATGGCCTGAAAAATGTCTCTTCTTGTTTCCAGCATAATGTTTGCAACTATACGGTTGCAAATATAAATGCAATTATACGGTTGCGCAAAATTTATTTTCAGGCGACAGGCAGGAGAGGGAGCAGGAGGAGCAGCGGCGGTTGATGGGGACGAATGCAAGGCAGCTACAATGTTTTTCTCTGTATCTACTCTGTGGGCTGTTAACTCGGCTGTTTCTCTGTGGTTTGAATTTAGCTTGGAGGTGGCAAATATTTTGAAGTATATTCCCCTGTAGGTTTAATTTCTTGAAAAGGATTCGCAAGAAACACATCAATCATCCCATAAAATTCCTTTCCTCCAACACCATGACCGCGTTTTTTGAAAAGAAAGCCCTGCGCGTTTGGCATATAGTGCATCAACTGCTGCACATACAGGGGATTGCATGAGGGATCCAACTCGCCGTCTGCGATCAATGCGGGCCTATCAGAATAATAAGGCTCCGTACTGCTTTTCGCCACCGGAGCAACATCCCAGAAATCACACATGGTCTTATAAACATCATTTATTCTGAATCCTTCGAGATAGGGGTACATGCGATACAGGTCTTCCAGTACCTGTTGACTCTGGTATGTGGCTTCGTCTGCACAGTACACAGAGATGCGCATCCCATCAGGCGCGGTGAATGCGTTAAAGATCCGATCCAGCCGATGCTGAATCAGCGCATAGTGGTCTCCGTTAATAACCTGCTGAATGATCGCTGGTGTTTTTTCGAGGAAGCCCGGGGAGAGCATGCTGTTGACAATAATCAGCAACAGGTCATTGGTTCCATAAGCAATCTTCGTTGTATCTGTACTCCCGCTTTTAGCGTAAGGATGCAAAAACGATTTGCCGGTGATTGACATAAAATAGCTATGAAATTTTTCTCTTAGTCCGGGATATAATTTGGCTTCTGAAGAATCATTTGCGACATATTGAAATAATTTATTCAGCGCTTCCATAAAATTTGCAGGCTCATCTTCATCAATCGCAGTGAAATTGGGAAGCGGCGAATCCAGTACCAACGACCTGACCCGCTCAGGCGATCTTTTTAAAACGGATAGCATCAGGCTGGCGCTGTACGAACCGCCATAAAGATTTACCGAATCAATTTTTAGTTCTTTTAGCAGATCGATGATATCTGCAGTCGATTCATCGCTGTTGTAACCATTGATATCAACACCACGCTGCTGAAGTTCCTGTTTGTACCGCCGCAAACCAGCAAGTACCATGCTGTCCTTGTTCAGATTTTTGCTGTAAGATTCGCGGATCGCATCATCAAGCTCAAAATTTCTTATATAAGGAAGCGCAAAGCGTGTACCTCTTTGCTCAAAAGCGATTACATCTCTTTGCTGAATGATACCGCTTCTGGTCATTCCATTGATCCAGCTCAGTGAACTGTTCCCCGGTCCGCCACTGGTGTACAACACAGGATCTTTTGCTTTATCGGAATTCTTGCTATGAAGAATAATAAAAGGCAGTTTTACCGTATTTCTTACTGTTTCTGCTTTCTTTTTTTGTTTCTTTTCATATCTCCTGTATTCCTGATTCTGTATTCTTCTCTCTGGTACTATCAGGTATCCGCACGTAGTCTTAAAACTACTATCTGTCTGTAATCTGAATATAGAATCGGGTTTAAATCTTCCTGATGCCAGCTGTAAAAAATGAGAATCAACTTTAAAATCGCAATTGCAGTATTCTATTTTCGGTTGGTATGTAGACGGGTTTTGAGCATCTGTAGTTTGCCACAACATGCAAAACAGAAGTATAGCTGCGATCGTATTGAATGAATTCCTGCCCATTAGAATAATTAATCCTGTGCAACGTAAATACTAAGTATAGTCGCGATTTAAATGCACATGTTGCACAGGCCGGGTGGTGACAGTTTTTGAACAGATACCGAACATCTGCTTTCTATTGATCAGCGTTGATCAATTCGTCTGCTTTCTGTTTAGTATTTTTATTAATTACAACAAGGAGAATCAAAACATAAGGCGATCAGTTTCATCCGTTGAAATACCGGAAAATGATAGATGGAGGCGTATTTATTTCAGTTCATAGCCACTGACTTCGAGGATTTTTTTAAAATCCTGGATATTCAGCATTTCCCTGACAGCGGTTTTTTTATTTGCAGCCTTCCGGTAATACAATTCACAGATCCGGAACCCAATAAAATAACCCAGGTTGCCGGGATAACCGGTTTCAGGATTGAATGCATTAAACAGCCAGTTATCGGTATTTTCGCCATCCATTTCTTTTGAAAAATGACTACGTAGTTTTGGTTCGTTCTTTAACCCGAATTGCATGACTTCAGGATTGGTGTACTTGCCTGTAATGATAAATGTGATGTAATCTGCAACACCTTCCATGATCGATAGTTCCAGCAGCGTTTGTTCGTATTTGTTATGTTGCTGGAAATGTACATACTCGTGAATGATCAGCGGTACAACAAGCCCTGAATCAAAAAGAACCATTTTGTCGATCGCTGTCAATTCACTGGTATCTGTTTGTCCCGTTTTGCATAGATGTTCGCTGCCTATCAATAAACCGGCATAACCGTCTGCAGTTCCTACATTATTCAGATGGCCGATAAGAAAATAAATCGGAGGAAAGACGGATTCGGGATAAATCTGTTCCAGTTTTTCGGCGGCCTTTATAAACTGTGGTTGCATTTTTTTAAATGACAATGTCGCCGGCCGGATGCTTTCGTAAAACTTCGGTGCTGAACGGATTTTATCAGCCAGTCTTTTCACGCTGTTCTGCATCCTGATCTGGTAGAAAGTCTGAACGCCAACAGATCCTTTCATTATATAATCTGAAGTAAGAAGGGAATCGAAATATGCATCGTTTCTGTGTTCAAAAATTTTCCAGAATCGATCGATATCGCTGTTGATTATTTTTATTGAAGAGGGAGACTCGATTTTTTTGCGGTTGGCTTTAATGCCTTCCAGTATTTTTTTCTGCTGATCCTGGTTCAGCTGCGATTGAAAATATTTATTAGCCACTGCCTGCGGATCAAATAATCCATACTGAACAGATTTTTTCAGCGCAAGAAAAGCATTGGTGGAATCATTGTTTTTAAAACGTTGATTAGCCTGCAGAAGCCAGTACCAGGGAGTGGAAAGCTCCTGGGAGGATCCTGAAACAGACAACAGGAACAGAAACAGGAATAGTAAGAAACGCTGCATATTTGTGTGGGATCAAAACTGAAAGATAGGAAAGGAGACGCAGAAGGTGGGATGACGTGACAAGATACGTTGTTGATGTTCGATTCTTGTTTAGATGTAAATCGTTCGAATTTCCGGTAACGTTGGTCTTTTTTGATGTATTGGAAAAAAACGATCAGCGTCGTTTGAAGCTGGTCTTTACAACTGATTTTATTTTTTTTGTTACTTATCTACATGCTCTGATTGTAATATAAGTCTGGAAATGAGATCTGTCATTTTCTCCCACAACGGTTGTGGCAGGCTATGTCCCATACCTTCAAACAGTACCAGCTTCGCGCCGGGAATCGAGTTCGCGGTAGCTATTCCGCCACTCACATCAATCATTTTATCGGATGTACCATGGATAACGAGCGCGGGTAGACGCAGCTTTCGAAGTTGGTCTGTGCGATCACCTGATTTCAGTACAGCAACAGCCTGTCTTGTCATTCCGAGTGGATCATGATCGCGATCCCAACCAATGCCGGCATTTTTTATTGCGGACTCTTCGTCAAATGGAAAACCCGGAGATCCGACTGCTTTTAAAGATTTTATTTTCCATTCAATAAATTTCTGGCGATCATCTGAAGGCGGCGCTCCCAATGAACCCAATATAGCATAATCCGGTTGACCAACTGAATTGCTTCCGGTTGTAGACATTATCGAAGTCAGCGATAATATTTTAAAAGGATATTCAATGGCGATTGTCTGTGCAATCATTCCTCCCATGGAGGCGCCTATGAGATGAAAACTCTCAATTCCAAGTCCGTCCATCAGGCCAATGGTATCTGCTGCCATATCTGACAGTGTATACGACACCGTTGTATAATCACCAGCCATCACCGCAGCAAAATCCGGGATTACTGTGTCGGAAAAATGGGTTGTCAATCCGGTATCACGACTATCGAACCTGATGACCTGGAACCCTTGATTAACCAGCATTTTACAAAATTCATCCGGCCAGGAAATCATCTGTGCGCCGGCGCCCATGATGAGTAAGAGCGCAGGATAAGAAGGATCGCCAAAACGTTCGTATGCAATATCTATTCCGGAAGGACCGGCGTTCTGCAAAATTTCTACCGCCATTAGATTTTGTTTTTGATTCCAAATGATCTGCAAAAATGAACACGCCTTTCCTTTCCGGCAATAACATTTGTTAAGAAATCAGCGCTTATTCCTGATGCGGCTCAAAGAAACGGCCGTAATTCCGAGGTAAGAAGCGATATAATGTTGAGGTATCCGCTGGAGAAGTTCTGGTCTTTTTATCAATAATTCTTTGTAACGCTCTTCAGGACTATCTTTTATACGGGACAAGAAAAGCCGCTGGTAAAGAAAAAGTGTCTGGAATGCCGTCTCTTCAATCCTCTTCCTGAACGCTTCAGAATCCTCCAGCATGAAATTGAAATTTTCCTTGGAGATTTTATAGATGACGCAAGGTTCAAGTGTTTCCAGGTTGAATGCACTCGGTGTACCATTCCTGAAACTTTCGATGGATGAAACACCATCGCCTTCAAGAAAAAAATTCAGCGTGATATCCTTCCCGCCATTATTAAACCAGATGCGCGCACAACCTTTTTCCAGGTACCAGGTATGCATGGCCACCCGGCCCTCTCGCAACAAAATTGTTTTCGCCGGTACCTCAAGACGTTCGGTAAGACCGGCATATTTTTTCTGCAATTCCTGGGATGTGATGGAGTTCATTATTCAAAATTCAATCGGAAGATAGAATTATTCTTTGTGTACTTTGTGGCTGGGAGGTGCAGATTCCCTTCGCAGTATTTCAATTTGATTTTCCGAATACTATGGGAACATAGGACAATTAGAAGCTGACACGACAAAGTTCTATTTCCGTTTTTTGCTCCACAGTCTCATTACTTCATCAATCGGCAGATTTTCAACTGCATTTCCGTTTCTGCCTTTCATGGTTTTTGCCATGAATAATGAGTTGATGATCGCTTCTTCGGTTGCTTCTATAACAGCCATAAATAATGGCGATGTTGAATCATTATGCAAATTGGTGAATGTTGTCGTCGGGCTTTCATAATGATGCGGTATCCGGTTAGCTGTTGAAAAGGCGATCACATAATCGCCGCTTCCGTTGGATGCAATTCCTC
The DNA here is from genome assembly GCA_029269725.1 of Pollutibacter soli. Classification (GTDB taxonomy): domain Bacteria; phylum Bacteroidota; class Bacteroidia; order Chitinophagales; family Chitinophagaceae; genus Pollutibacter; species Pollutibacter soli. The sequence goes on from JARJHS010000005.1 coordinate 159,958, forward strand.
CGGTTCGACCCATGCCCAGCATCGCACGTTTTGCAAGGCGTTCGAGGTTGCGGTGATCCAACGGAGCATCAGTGGCTATAACAATCATGCAAGAGCCATCAGCATTATTTAGTAGCTAGTTACTGAAATTGAATTTTTTCATTTCCTTTCCTACAGGAACACCATCAACAGTGAGTGCGCCACCGAAATTGGTTTGTACTAAAACACCGACGGTATATCCACCGAGACTTGCCGGTAGGTGCCTTGAAGAAGTGCCAATTCCTCCCTTGAACCCGAAACAAACTGTTCCTGTTCCCGCTCCGACATTTCCCTCCTCAACCTGGCCGGTTTGCGCATTGCTGATCGCCTCTAGAACGTCTGTTTCCCGCAGATGTCTTCCCCGTATATCGTTGAGATAGCCATCATTGGTTTCACCCACGAGCGCATTTACTGAAGCTGCATTTTCATTACCTGGTAACTGAAGCGTATAACCGATCAACGCATTCATTGCAGTTGCTACTCCAAGAGTTTTGGTAAGTGCGATCGGCGTTTCCAGGTTACCGAGTTCATTAACCTGTGTACTTCCCGCGAGTTTTCCAAAACCATTGCCAACATAGATAGCCGCCGGAATTTTGTGCTGGAACAAGTTACCATCAGCAGGAATAATCACGGTCACGCCTGTTCGAACGGAATCAGCTTTGATTAAAGTAGTCTGCCCGACTTTTACACCTGCAACATCAGTGATCGTATTTAATTTGCCGGTTTGCATCACACCGATCCTGATGCAGTAATCACGGGCTCGTTTTTGTGCTGAACTGATGAATGGAAATGCAATTATCGCTATTGATAGGATGATTTTTTGCATAAGGAAAGATAAAAACAAAAACGGAGGTGAATAGTAGAGATTAAAGTCAAACCTGTTTCTAGGCTTATTTTCGGGCGGGTGAGAAAGGTTCACAATCAACCAGCCTACAGGAAATGCCAAACCTATCTCGAATTTTCTTTGGCAGTATTTTGTGAATGCTTTAGTTGCCTACTTTGATAGATGGCCGTTTCTGGAATTATTTATAAAATTTATTGGATACTTGATTTATTTATGAATTTAAATGGGAATTTTAATCGAATAGTAAATATTCTTTGCACTTTTGACACGCTAATTTATATTAATTCCAAGTAGAAATTTTATTCAAAAGTTTATTGATTTTATTGTACAAATTAGAGCCTTGAGGTGCGAGATCACTAAAAGTTAAATTTTTCTCTAAGCAAAATTTTGAAATTTCAATAGCTAGTTGAACTTTTGAAATCGAGTTATCTTTTCCAGCTCTTTTCTTTTCAAAGTAACCTCTACTTTTTTTACTATCGAAATATTTTGCAAAGTTTTCTTTTCCTTTCTTGTTTATGAAGTATTCTAAATAACTTTCAATTGTTCCGTCAGTTATCCAGAATAACATCGAATCAACTGTCTCTCCAAAATTGTTAATTAATTGTTTCGGATCTTGTCCGGAAGCCATCATAGATTCATAAACTAGTCTTGCCTTTATTTTCCCAATTCCATTAGTTTGTTGATTCCAGCTTTCAGGAGGTATGTCTTGGTAATTGCTATCTTGATCAATAATTAATAAATGATTTGAATTAACCTTTTCCAACGACACTATCTTATTTGCAATGCCTTCATCTAATTTATTCCAATCTAGATCTGAAAATCCCGCATACTTCCAAATAGCGGTTGAAAGTGATTGAATCGTGTAATTAAATCTTTCAAGCTGAGTCTCAGGGTTTGATTTGATGAATAGCTTAAACAGTAATTCTATATAAATCACATCACTGGGCCCTTCCACCCAAATTATTCCGTTGCTCAATAGCAGGTCACTTGATTTGTATTCTAAATCACGTAAGATGTTTTTCCCATCAACAAGCGATAACAAAGCTTTAGTGCTTGAAACCATTCCGTCATTCTGAGTATGTATAATTTGGGCATTTTTATTGTTCGAGAAAAGATCAATAATAATACTTGAATGTGTTGTAATAAAAAAGTACGACTTACTCAATAATGAATATTTAAAAATGAAGTTGAAGAGACGCCTTTGCAATGAAGGATGTAAATTATTTTCCAATTCCTCAAATCCAAAAACCAAATTTGATTCTATTTTACTTTCAATCTTTGGTACCACGAGCATGTTTAACAATACAAGTAAAATGGTTTTGATACCGCTTCCCATGCGTGACAATGAAATTAGATTTGATTTATTGTCCTCTAAGTAAATCTCCCACATGCCATTTGAAGACGTTCGTCTTGGAGCAATATTCGTGAATACAATTTCAGGATTTAAAATTTCATTGAGAGCAGATAATAAATCTTTTCTAATTAGATTTAAATCATGCTCGGCATGAGTTACAACCTGCCGAATCATGTTAGTTGCGCCGTCGCCATTAGCGGCAAGTGTGTTTTTAGTGGGGTTATCTCCCTCTGGTCTAATATCTCTCTCTGCACTTAACCGAATGAAAAATTTATTTTCAAGAGGACCTATGATATTGTTTTCCAGCCTTCTTACATAGACTTCCGCAGTTGGATGGGGTTCCTGTTCCCAAGATGTTATGGTCTTTTTTTTGGGCAGTAATGTATACTGGATCTTTTTTCCAACAAATGTTTGCCCATATGCATTATGATTTGCACCTGGTATTCCTCCTCCAGAAGTGTCAATTGGGAAAGATGAATCTATCATTTCTTTAGATATCGGTATTTGGATTGAAATCTCACTTTTAATTCGATCTCTCCCTATTTCGATAAATTTTTCAGTAGGCGAAGTAATATATTCAATTAGGTCAATTAATGAACTTTTGCCTGAATTGTTCTTTCCAATAATAATGTTTAAAGGGAATATTCTTTCTAATCCTTGCGCCTCAGAGCCAAAACATTTGTAGTTTTTTATTTTCACTGAACAGTCAAGAATCATAAAAAATGTGATTAATTAACACTCTTATATAATTAATATGGACAAGCAATTTTCGCGATAGTTTTTCTACATTCCTCCGGCCATCAGCGCTGCCATCGTTTCAATTCCTTCAAATAAATTCTTGAGCCGGATATTTTCATTTTCCGCATGCTGGTTATTGTCATGATTCGCAATCGGCACGGTTACTGTTTTGGCATTGAGATATTTTTCAAAAAGAAACAGCGGCAGACTTCCTCCGGATGTAGGCTGCAACACAACTTTGTCGGCAGTTGTGGATTGCACGGAAGCTATTATCCCTTTCACGATCGGAAGGTCCATGGAAGTACGCTGTGCATTATAGCTGTCTTTTCCGAGCAGGACTTTGATCAGCTTGTCATAGGTTTTTCTTTCTTCATCGGTGGGGTCATGATCAATAACATGATATCCCTTTTCAATAATGTAATTGACAACTTTCTGTTGCTGCTTCTGCCAGTCGTTTCCTTTCACGAGGCGAAGATCGAGTACAGCGGTTGCAAAGGTTGGTATCTGGTTGGAAGCGAGTTTGCCGACATTACCACTGGCAATACCGTTGATATTAAGTGAGGGCAGCGAAATCGCTTCCACGAGCGACATACCCGGATTTTCTGTCGCCCGTATCCCCAGTTCAGTTTTCATTTGTTGATCAACAGATGGCACATCTTTCAATGCCTGCTTTTCGGAAGCTGTTAGCGGGATAACATCGTCATAAAATCCTTTGATTGTTACACGACCGTTTTCATCTTTCATGTCAGCCAATAACCTTGCCAGCATCATTGCAGGATTTGGCGACCAGTTGCCGTAGTGGCCACTGTGTAATGGCCGCTTCGCGGCATATACGGTCAGGTCAATATGCGCATCACCACGAACGCCAAAAACGATTTGTTTTATACCGCTCTGGTGAACTGGTCCATCGCAAATAATCCACAGATCAGATTGCAATAATGTTTTGTATTTATCAAGGATTTCATTCAGATGCGGAGAACCGGCCTCTTCTTCACCTTCGAAAAAAAATTTAATATTATACGCCGGTTGAATGCCATTGGCCTTCAATTGCGAGTATGCGTTGAGGATAGCTGCCACACCACCTTTGTCGTCAGAGGCGCCACGAGCGTAAATCCTCCAGTCGGGATCAAATTGCTTATTATCAGGAAAACTTAAAGATGCGCCCCCGTTGTCAAATGCGGAGGAAAATAGTTTTGGATCAAAAGGAGAGAGACCTGCAGCCCATTGTGCAGGATTCACCGGTTGTCCGTCGTAGTGAGCATAAAATATCAGTGTCTGTTTGGCATTGGGTACGATCACTTCACCATAAACAACAGGTGGAGCACCGGGTGTAGTAGGCGATAACAGCTGTACATTGTTAATTCCCCTCTTATGCATCATCTCCATGATGAATGCGGCATTTTTCTGAATATTCGGAGCGTCACTGGCAATGTTGGGGATGGAAAGCAGCTGTACAAATTCGGAAACAATTTCGCCGGATGATTGCAGTACTGATTTCCGGATTTTCAGCGTTGAAGTCGATTGAGCAAGGCAACCCAAAAAGAAAAAAATACCGGTAACTGTCAGGAAACGTTTTCTCATTGCAGGTGAATTGGTGAATTTGATTGAGACTATCAAATATAACGCAATCTGTGCCAGCTCAATTCCCTGCAGCAGATCCTACATACATTGACCTAACAGGCCTGTCAGAATCTTTTTGATTTAGGAAACTTATAAAAGACCTGTTAGGTCTTTTTCATCTGCAGACCTGTCAGGACATTTGGATTCACTATTTTTTTCTTGATTTCCATTTTGCAAGAATTTCTTTTTCCCTTGCCATCAGCGCATCAGTACCGGAAACAAGCTTATCTCTTCTTTCCTGTTTTACATCATCTGAGTTCCACCAGTCGAACATATCTCTTACACTGTCTGCCAATGGTGTGAGTGCAAGACCATTCGCCATGGCGAGTTGATTATTGATTAAAGCAGAGCCTTTGTTTTCATCAACCGGCATGATCCAGGGAATGACTTCCATAATTTTTTCCGCTTTGAGAAAATTATAATCATTGACGGCGATGAAGTTTGCCGGTGAACTGAATGCAGCATGCGCACCATAGACAAATGGATGCATGGTTGTAGGAGAGGAAGGGCCAACTGCATTGTAAGTACCCGCTTTCTTTTCTTCAATCAGGCGGATCATCCAGTTAGCAACATCGCGTACATCAATATATTGTACAGGATCAGTTGCTTTACCGGGAACCATTACGTCTCCACCTCTGCTCAATCTAACGGGCCAGTAAATAAAACGTTCTGTACGATCACCGGGACCCATCATATATGTCGGTCGAACAATGATCGAACGTTTTTCACCAAATGCTTTTTGTACTTCCAGTTCTGAATTGATTTTCATCACACCATAACTATACTCAGACAATTGCGGCTCTTTCAGTCCGGGTGGTAATGTTAATACCGCTTTCGTGTTTTCTTTGATATCAGAACCGAGATAAGGATAATACACACCGGTAGATGAAGTGTATAAATAAAAATCGGCGCTGTCTTTCAGTAATTGTGCAGTATCAATTACCCATTTGACTTTATTCCCGGAGTTATCAATGATAGCATCCCACTTGCGGTTTTTTAAAGATTCGAGATTGTTCTCGCGATCACCGAGCAATTGTTCCACATGATTGAAAACATCTTTTTGCGTAGTGGGAACTGTTTTGCCGCGATTAAATGTTGTAATGGCATGTCCCCGTTCGAGTGCATAGGCGATTTGCTGCGGGCCTAAAAAACCAGTGCCGCCCAGGATAAGAATTTTCAGCGGCTGCGGCCGATGAGGGATTTCATTGGCCTTAAATGTGTTTGTTCCCGGAAATGCAGCAGCATCCATAAAAGGTAAAATGCCCCCTATGCCTAAGGCGTTCTGCAGGAAACGACGACGTGAGCGTGACATAAAATGATTTTTAATATGGGCAGTCTTTAAAAGTTTTTCAAAGTAAAAAAGATTCTTCATCCGTGAAAACCATTCAGCGATTTTGCTCCGGAATTAATTCCCAGGATCTGTCGATTCCTTAATGACCCTTTCTGTTTTGTACGTACTGAACCGGATATATCCGGAACCTTTTGTGGAGTCGCTGTAAATAGTTTTTTCATTTCCATTCATATCTATCTTTCTGATGGAAAGTCCGTCATCGAGGCTCACGACAGCAAATTTCTTCAGCTGATTTTTCTTTAGTCTCAGGAAAACCGTAGAACTGCCACCGTAAACCATAAATGCATCGATACATTTTAATTCTTCGTTATACTGTAGGTTGGGATAATCTTCTGAATTAATAATACTGATCAGGCTATCGGCATTTTTATCATAAATGAATAAGCGCCGGATTTCATTTGCACCACGTGCCGCTGTATTCGATATATAGGTCGGATCATTCAAGCCATCGTTATTAAAGTCAGAAAGATCCGCGTTCAGATCCATCAATGAATAGTGCTCATACCGGTAGGTATTTCTTAATTTCCATTTCCTGTTTGTTAAGGAATAAAATTTAATAATTGAAAAACTCGAGTCTTCATTTCCATAGATTGATATTTCAATCTTGTTCTGCTTTTTTTTCCCGATCCGGCTGCTGTCTGAAAAGTATTCCTGCAAAATCAACGAGTCTTCTGTGGGATACTTAATATTTTTCTCTGGAAGAGTTGATAACGCGTTTTCGAAGTTAGTCGATGACACAGATTCATCTGAACCACTCTGAAAAAGTATCAACACAAAAAGTAAGAAGAAAACCATCTTTCTATATTGAGTTTACAGGCCGGAAATCAAATTTGAAAAATGGAGAAACCGGCTTCCAATAAGGGCTAAAGTCACAATAATAAATACAGCATAGTATCTTTTGAAATAAAAAAAAATAGAAGATGCAAGCGCTGCAACAGATAGAAATATTGCGCTGTACAAAAACTCTTTACTTATTTCATATACCGTAGATGCCGGTATAAGCGGACTTATCAATTGGCTCCTGACCTGGTATACAGAAATGTACTGCCATGCCGTTGCTGCCACTAATACCAGGAATAAGATCAGAGCAATTTTTCCAGGGGTATTCCTGGCTGTATTGTTCACGTTGTAAACAAATCCTTTTTATAAATGTGCTTAATTAATTTGCTTTCAGATATTCCCAATTGATCAGTACGTTCCAGACCATCGGTGCATCATGTAAGTTCAGGTACCTGTGCAATGGATCAAAAGTGAATGCAATGAGCCGGCCCTTATCGATAGGTACATTAAATACCGCACCATGGCCAATGATCGACTGTTCATTCCTGACCATGCCAGACAATACATACGGCGGATCTTTTTTTGTTTCCTCTTTCTTCTCGGGTATGGCTCTGTTGCGATCTGGCAAACCTAATATCGGGCCCGTATATTTTTCTTCGTCTTTTAATGGTTTGCTGCCGTATTGTAGCAGTATCATATTTCGATCATTTTTATTCACCTGCAGCAAAGGACCATTGCCTTTAAAAATGGCAAACTGTTCCGGGTAACCGTACATTACAGGACTTCCGCTGTTTCGCACTTTTGTATTGATTACTGAACCGGGATGAAACAAGCCTGATGGTTCAAACGCCCGAATGCTTTTTGATATGCCCGCGTTTGCGAGAATTTGAGAACTGTTATCGAGCGAAATAATGATTCCACCACCGGAAACAAACTGCCGAAGATTTTCCATCCCAAGGTATCCTGGGCCCCCGGTCATATCCGATGTTGAATCAGGATAACCATGAGAAGGGAATTCTGCAGTTTTTGTGTAAGGCATCGGGCCGAATTTTCTATCTGTCTCATTGATGAAATCACTTACTGTGCCGCCTGTACGCGGTATAAGTATGATGTCGAAAAGATTTGAAAGTCCGCCTTTGATCAGATCGTCTTTATCAATGGAGATGTAAGGAATACCCAGCTGTTCAAATGTAAAACGAGACCATCCTTCGTCCTGGGTGTTGTACCAGGTATGATAAATGGCAACTCTCGGAAGTTTGACGGCATGTTGTTTCACTTTGAATTTCGTGTTGGTTGCCTGCAGATCAAGTCCGAATTTCTGAGTGAAATCATTTGCCTGCTGAGCATTAATGCCGGTGATAATCATAGCACCGGCAGCGAGGGTATCTGCTGAACCTTCGATCACAGTTCGTTCATCCAGCACCGTTACTGAAGCATTGATATTTTGCTTTTGAAACCAGTACAATGCTGATAAAACATTCTGCTGTCCTTTGTAATTGAGTATATAATCCGTTCCGCCGCTTTTTATTTTTCCTTTATAGGCAACATCTTCGTTGATCATACTCAAAGAAGATGCTGCATTGGAAAGACTGTCTTCCGTACGAACATCAACTCCATACAGATAACCAAGTGTCCATGCAATATCATCATAAGGAGGAAACTTGGCATCTTTTGGAAAGTTCTGTTTTGTCAGTAGTGTAATGGCGAGGGCGCGATAGGGTTGTTCGGTGAGTACGACATAATCTCCTGCATTTTTTCCGGATTGAACTTTATGTACTTCGATGTTTTGTTTGCGCAGCTGGTTTACGAGATGCGCGGCCATTGATGGATCTCGTTGTTCAGCAGGAATGACAAACGCCCGGGGTTTTTCTTCGCGTCCTTTTCTTATAGCATTCACCCCTTTCTGATAAAAATTGCGAAGCAGCAGCTGCGCGTTATCTGCAGTATAGGAGAGGGAAGCCAGTACGCCGGCCTGCATATAATTAACGTTGTTTCTTGAACTCCAGTTTACCCATGCGGTTGCAGGATCCGGGCGATACCATTCGCGGCTGGTCACATCATCGCCTGCATATTTTGATTCAGTAAGGTCGCGAAGAAATGTATTGCCTCCGCCATTTCCGAATGTTTCATAAAACCGCCCGATGGAGTTATGGTTATTCGCTATCCACAACGCATAGCCGGGATACCAGCCATCATAAAATGCCCAGGTAAATGCGCCAGGTAAACCTTGAGCAGCCAGCGTTGTTACATCGTGATTCGCCATCACCTGCCATTCGCCAATGGTGATCGGATCGATCTGTTCATTGTAAGGTCCGGTACCTGTCGACATATAAATCAACGGAACGGATTCATGCAGGTCGAGCATCACAGTCGGGTGCCAGTCGTAGTATATTTTGAAAATGCCTTTGGTCAGTTCCTGCGACACCTGTATTCCATCACGGTTATTGTCATGGAAAACATACTTGCCCCAGTAGGGTGGTGAAGAACGGAAGCCATCATAATAATCAGTTCTGTTTTTGGTGTAACGATAATACCAATCTACCTGTTTATCGCGACCATCCGGTTCCGCCACCGGGTTGATCAGAACAATTATATTCTCCCTGATTTTTTTTATTTCATCGGTGTTTCCTGTGATGAGCCGATACGCCAGTTCCATCAACATTTCCGGCGAACCCATTTCTGTAGAATGAAGACCTGCATTCAAATAGAAAACCGGTTTGGTGGAGCTGATCAGTTTGTTCACATCGCTGTTCCCTATTTTTCTTGGGTCTGCCAACAGAGCAAGATTGTTTTTATGCGTGGCGGCATTTTTTAATGCATCCGCAGTCCCGATCATCACAAGGTGTATCGGCCTACCTTCTTCGGTTGTGCCGACCTGTTGCATACGTATCAGTGGAGATACCTCCGACAGTTTTTTATAGTAGTCATAGATCTCAGAACACCGATGCATCACTCCCGGAGCGCCGATGATGCTTCCGAAATGTTTTTTTGGTGACGGGATTTTTGAGTCTTCCACCAGGTTCAGCACTGATGCGGGCAGAAACTTGGGGTCGGTCGTGAATTTTTTGATGTCGGCGTTATAGCCTTCATCGATTTTCTGGGAGAAGGAATTTAAGCTGATCAGTCCTGATGCCAAAACAAAGAATGATTTTTTCAGATGAGAATACATATCGGCAAAATTGGTGGTGGCGTAATTGCTTTTACTGAATACGTTAAATTAAAGCTTGTGTAAGATATAAGAGGTTGATGGACGTATTTTTTCTTTCGATATATAAAGTGGGTCCAAACCTATTGCAGAATCTGGTAGCTATTCTTCGGAAATCATAAGGTTTTCATTATTTTGTCCGTTGTAATCAAACCATGAAAATTACCCGGAAGATAATTACCTGTATTTCGATTTTTTCCTTTATAGTTTTTACTCAGGTGAGTTGCCAAAGAAAGACAGTTTATCATGACGCCGAAGGAGATGGTACTGAAGAAATTTATTTGAATATTGACAGCAACCTGACGTGTCGTGTGCGGTTCAATGAAATTCATTCTAAAAAAAACAGCCCGGAAGGACTGGCTCTTGAGTATGATTTTATAGAGACAGGTGACGTATATGTGGAGCAATTTGAGGTAGAGCTAAGAAAAGCTGATGGCAGCAGATTTATTGATCCTTTATATTTTCAATCGCATAATCTTGAGACAAAACAAACTACCAGGAGGCCGGATTTTCAATCAGTCCAGGATGCATGGGGCGATGAGGATTATATTTTGAATCTCGTATTGTTTAAGGTGAATCTGAAAGAATACGGGAAATTTCATACCAGGTTCAAAGTGATTTATTCATTCGATGATGTTACAAAGGAGTTTATGGAGGTAAAGCAGATTGTCCGCAAGCGGATAACGGTTCCGATTGAATTGTAAGCCTCTTCCTATCTCTACATTCTTATAATTCAGGTATAAAAGAGCAAAAAAGGCCAACCTGGGAGGTCTAAGACCTCCTAGGTCTATAAGACGTGCCAGGTCTATAAAACCTGCCAGGTCTGTAAAACCTGCGAGGTCTATAAAACCTGCGAGGTCTATAAAACCTGCGAGGTCTATAAAACCTGCCAGGTCTGTTACCTAATGTAGAAAGAAATTCTTCGTATTTCCTGAAGCGGGAAAATTTTACCTCATGTCCCCGGCGGTGCTTTTTGTCATCGGGATTCCTATTGACGATCAGCCTGAACCATCGGCCGTTTCACTCCGGATATTGTACAATTCACTCCTTTTCATGCATTTTTTGGCAATTCCGGGCATCCGGATTGTTGTTTCGAAGAAAAAATATTTATGAAACCAATGCTAAAAAATCTCACATTTATTTTGACGCTGCTCGTTTCTTCAGTACTATTTGTTGGCTGTGATAAGGATGATGATAATAACAGTCCTTCAACAAAAAGCATCACCCAGATAGTCATTGACAATCCCGATTTTTCTATTCTGGAAGCAGCCGTTGTCAGGGCTGGTCTTGGTGATGCTCTGGCCTCCGGCAACCTTACCGTTTTCGCACCGGATAATGCTGCGTTCAATGCTTCAGGAATTACCGAGTCTATGATTTCTGCGTTACCTGTTTCAACACTCGATTCTATTTTGAAATACCATGTGTTGGGAGCGCCCGTAACCGCTGCGCAGGTGCCCGCGAGTGACACTGTAAAGACCCTGCTGGGACTAAACATTTATGCGTCCAGCAATGCCAACGGTGTATTTGTAAATGGTATCAAAGTAAAAACAGCTGATATCGCTGCTTCTAACGGTGTCATACACACGATTTCAAAAGTACTGATGCCGCCCACCAGTACAATTGCCGGTATTGCAGCTTCCAATCCGGATTTCAGCCTGCTCGTGGCAGCAGTTGTCAAAGCAGGGTTACTGGATGCGATTTCCTCAGCCGGGAAATATACCGTATTCGCTCCTACAAATGCCGCGTTCAATGCAGCGGGTTTCAACTCCGTGGAAGACATCAACAACGCAAGTACTGAGCTCATCACCAATGTCGTAAAATATCATGTACTCGCAACAAATGTGGCTGCAGGAGATTTGATCAATGGCGCTACACCTTCCACACTACAGGGTGGTACATTGACAGTAGGCCTTGCACCTGCACCAAACGTGAAAGTTACAGGCAGCAGCGCTGCAGTGTCAAACATCACCGGTGCAGACATCATAGCTACTAACGGTATTATTCACGTGATCGACAAGGTACTGTTGCCGTGATCAATCTGACAATACCCCAAAATTGGTTTATGTACAGTTGGCGGTGAAAAACGGACAATTCACTTCTGTGAAAATGAATCTTCATCACCACAATACATCCTTTCATTTTTTCTGATTGTTTTCAATATAAAGCTATCGACGATCCGTAGGCCTTTGATATTTCTGAATTAAAAAACCAAAAGATCATGTCAAAAAAAACTGCGATTATTCCACTGTCAGCATGTTTGCTAATGCTTCTTTTAGTAAGCCAGGGTTGTAACAAGATCAGGGACTATTTCCCAAACGGTAATACGCCTAAAAAATCAATTGCTGCTATCGTTTCATCTTCGAAGGATTACAGTATGCTTAAGCTCGCTCTGGAGCGGGCTGATCTACTCAAGACCCTTGATCAACCTGGAACGTTTACTGTTTTTGTGCCCGATAATTCCGCTTTCGAAAAAGCGGGTGCCACGGTCGAGCTGATCGAAAGTGCACCAGTGGAGACTTTAAAAAACGTTTTATTATTCCATGTGATCGGGAGTAAGATAACGGCTTCACAAATTCCGGAGGGAAATAATACCGCAGTAACATCACTTCTGGGAGCAGCTTTATATGTTTCGAAATCAGGCTCAAAAGTTTCAGTGAATGGCTCCGGTGTAACCAGGGCTGATATTGAAGCGAACAACGGTGTGATTCACGGAATTGACAGAGTATTGGTTCCCCCGGCAGGCAATATCGTAGAAGTTGCGAAATCCAATCCCGCTCTAAGCTACCTGGTGGCTGCTGTCGTAAGAGCAAGCCAGGGTACAACCAATGTGGCTGCCTTATTAAGCGGTGATGGGCCGTTGACTGTTTTCGCGCCCACAAATCAGGCTTTCATTAATGCCGGCTTCCCGACTATTGAAAGTATCAATGCTGCAAAACCGGACGACCTTACTCCGATACTTGCATACCACGTAATTACTGACCGTGTTTTCTCGACAAATCTTGTGGATGGCGGGCAGCCTTCCACCTTTGCGGGAGAAACGCTGACAATCGATCTTTCCTCTGGTGCTGCGGTGAAGGGGAAATCCAATACCACGAAATCAAAAATAGGACCTGCCGATATTGTTACAACGAATGGTGTCGTGCACGTGATCGATCAGGTATTATTGCCGTAGCTTTATTGAGAACATCTGGCCGGGCACAGGTAATGTGTCCGGTCTTCTCATTTACTATGATACTTTTCAATCATCGGCTCAGGTATCTCTTTATAGCAGGTCTTGGTATATATTCTTATATCAATGCCAGTTTCGTTGAAACGTTCCGTTACTACGGGCTTCAGGGAAGATGGTGGATATTGATGATAGGATTTATAATGATCTGCCTTCTGGATTGGGAAGGTAGCCGCCTCGTTCAACAGGCGATCAGCAAAAAATCCAGCCAGCAGCAGGGTTTCCGTGCGTTACTCATATTATTTATTACAAGTCTGCCCATTGCATTATTTGCTGCATTGATTGTTTATTATTTTTTCGGCTCCATAATACTGAAAAACGAAATAGTGCAGCAGAACATACTCCTGAAGCTGACTATCCTGTTTTCTTTCCGGGTGAATCTTTTTTTACAGTGTGTCAACGCAGTTCTTTTCTTTTTTGCCGGCTATAAACAAAAGCAGCTGGAAATGGAAGAGCTTAAACGGATCAGTATTCAGGCCAGACTGCGTGCCATTCAGGAACAGATCAATCCCCATTTTCTGTTTAACAACCTGAATGTTCTATCGACCCTGGTATTGCAAAAACACGAGAATGCAAATACGTTTATTGAGGCTTTTTCATCTGTATACCGATACCTGCTCACGAGAAAAGATGTTGAACTGGTAAAGCTCAGAGAAGAACTGGAATTTATTCAGCCATATATTTTTCTGCTCACCACCAGGTTTGGTAATGGATTGATCATTGAACTTGATATTCCCGACAGATACAATGAACGGTTCATTGTGCCGGCAGCTCTTCAGTTGCTGGTGGAAAATGCGATTAAACACAATATTGTATCTGTAGTACAACCGCTTCACATCCGGATGTTCGTTTCGGAGGATGGTCTTTCAGTGAGCAATAATCTGCAGGAGAGAGGGGAAAAAATTCCCTCTACCGGGCTTGGTCTCGAAAACATCAATCAGCGTTACCGCCTTTTGGCGGGAAAAGAAATAAAAATTGAACGAAAAGCAGACTTGTTCGTTGTTACTGTACCGTTATTACAGGAGTCAGTCGTAACTCGCTCTGACCCGTATTAAACAATGGGTAATATGAAAGTTCTGATTGTTGAGGACGAACCACTTGCGGTTGAGCGCTTGCGGTTAATCCTTCATGAGTACGATAAAAATATCGAAGTTGCCGGGATGGTGGATAGTGTTTCCTCGGCGAAAGAATGGTTTGCCACCAATTCATTGCCTGACCTGGCCTTCATGGATATTCAGCTTGCCGACGGCATGAGTTTTTCAATCTTCACAGATACTTCGATAAAATGCCCATTGATATTTACTACCGCTTATGACAAATATGCGCTGGATGCTTTCCGGCTGTTCAGTATAGATTACCTTTTAAAGCCTATAAAACTGACCGATCTCGCGACATCACTCAATAAATTCCGAGATTGGGTTGGCTTTACCAGACCACCGGTTGATATGAAATTGATTTCTCAATTGCTGAAGGAAAACAGCAGATCATTTAAGGAACGATTTTTCGTAAAGAACGGTACCCGTATGTTCTTCATTGAAGCTGCTGACATTGCATATTTCTATGCCGTGGACAAAACTGTTTTTCTGGTAGATAAAGAGGGTTTCCGGTTTATAATTGACCAGACGTTGGAAAATCTCGAGGAGGAGTTGAATCCGAAGCATTTTTTTCGTCTCAACAGGAAAGTGATCGGCAGTTTCCATGCGATAAAGGAAATCAGGACCTACCTCAACAGGCGCTTGCAGATTTCATTGCACGCAGGCAAAAACAGGGAGAACGTTGTGATTGCGCGAAACCGTGTACAGGCTTTTAAAGAATGGACAGGACAATAATCAGAAAGAGTTTATGCAATTAAATTCAGTTAAACGGATCTTGTTTTCGGGATTTTTAATGTTGATCTATCAGCAACTTGGCGCACAAACGAACGAAATTTCAAAGTCAGCATTTTCCCGTTTCGGTCATTTCACTGAAATCGGCGCGCTGGCTGCAACGCGCAACAGGCCTGATAACGTAACCACAGCCGCATTTACCTTTCAAACAGTAAACGGCTACAAATTCAGCAAGCAGTTTTTTACCGGTGTCGGTGTTGCTGCCGATATGTATGCTACCCAGACCATCGTCCCTGTTTTTGCCAGTATAAGGTATAGCTTTCTTGAGCAAGGGGCTTTTATACCTTTTGGTTTTGTTGATGGTGGATATGGTTTTGATATCACTTCAAGTACTACAGATATCAATTATAAAAGTGGTCCGATGCTTGCTGCCGGGCTGGGTTTCAAAATTCCGATCAACGGCGGTCCGGGATTTTTGGTCAGTTTCGGTTACAGGTTACAGAAAGGGGCTACCGTACAGTCAGGTTTACAATCAGATTACAGTAATCACAGAATTGCACTGCGGGCTGGATTTTGTCTTTGATTTAAAAATGTAATAGTCGGTTTCTTTTACTCGTTTCTCAGACTTTGAACGGGGTTAGCCCTCGCAGCTTTCAACGTAAGTACACTGATCGTTGCCAGGGCGACGAATATGGCCGCAAGCGGTGCGACGACAAACACACCCAATGGTAACGGTGTGCGATAGGCGAAATCAGCAAGCCATCGGTTCATGAAAAAGGCGGAAACCGGTATTGCGATCAATACTGCGATGATAATTAACCTGATATAATCCCTGCTCAGTACTATTGCTATTGCCTCGGTGGAAGCTCCCAATACTTTCCTTACGCCAATTTCTTTCACACGCTGCTGAATACTGAATAAGGCCAGTCCAAACAATCCGAGGCATGCTATTACGATGGCCATCCCTGTGAAGATGGCGAAGACCTGGCCGAATTTCAATTCAGCTGTGTATGATTTTCTGAAATTTTCATCTATAAAACTGTACTCCAGTGGTCGTTCAGGTGCAAGCCTTTTCCAGGTGGATTCCACAGCCGAAATGCTTTTCAGCAACTCCGGACCGTTCAACTCAACAGAGAGCAAACGAAAATTATCAGGAAGATATCGTATGGCCAGCGGCGCCATCGCGCGTTGTAAAGATTCAAAGTGAAAATCGCGGAATACACCGGTAATGATTCCGTCATTCGGATACATTCCGGCACGCAAACCAAGAACTTGTTCAGGATGTTCAAAACCCAGCGCCCGTACTGCTGTCTCGCTGATCAACATAGATTCGGTCGAATCTCCGGCATAATTTTGTGACAGCGGTCGCCCGGCAATTACCGGCACTCCCAACTGTTTCAGGAAGTTAAAATCTGCCGCATAGACCGGTATTTCTGTGTGGATCGTATCGCCCGTTTTTTTGATGATATCCATGGACCAGGCTCCTGTTTTGCCATCACCGGGTACATTCGATGAACTGCTGATATTGCGTACACCGGGAATAGCTGATAATTCTTTTTTGATGAATTCCAGCCTCGGTTTGATTCGACTGTCTCCTTCGAAATTCAACACCATTGTCTGGGATGGTTTGAATCCGGGATGATACTGCTGCATAAATCTGAGCTGTGCAAATACAAGACAACTGCAGATAATCAGGGTTACTGAAACGGCAAACTGAAACACCACAAGGCTTTTTCTTGTGGTGGCACTCCAGCCTGCAGGTGTTGATTTTCCTTTTAATGCGATGGCAGGATTGAATCGCGAAATCACCATGGCAGGATATATACCTGACAAGATACTGATCAGGAAAAATAGAGAAAACAAAGCGAACAGGTGATCTGGACGCACCAGGTTAAGTCTGACCGACTTTTCAGTAAAATGATTGAAGGCCGGAATAAGCGCCTGGGCAATTGCCAGCGAAATAATTATTGCTGCGCTGGCAACGATAGATGATTCGATAAGGAATTGAACGATCATCTGCGCCCTGGACGCTCCTGTAACTTTTTTGATTCCCACTTCCTTTGCTCTGGCCATCGCCCTGGCGGTAGACAAATTAATAAAATTGATACAGGCAATGGTCAGTATGAATATTGCTACGACGGACATGATGTATATATTGGAAAGTTGCCCCACCTTATCTGCCTGATCGCTCCGATTTGAGCGCAGGTATACATCAGAAAGTTTTTCAAACTGGTACAGGTGCGTGGTTGAACCGTTCTTCTCTTTATGCCGCTGATCAAACGCCGGCATTTGAGAAGACAATTTTCTGACATCATAGTCCTTGGGTAATAGGATATAAGTATAAAACATGTTGGAGTACCAGTTACTGAAAAGCCAATCGTAGCCAGAACCGGTCTTCTCAGCAGTAGCCATAGAAACGAGAAAATCGAATTGCAGGTGGGAATTGGCGGGGACATCTTCTATTACACCTGTTACCAAAAGATTTTCACCGTCAAGCGTAACCGTTTTTCCGATGGCAGTCTGCTTTCCGAAATATTTTTTTGCGGCAGTGACTGACATGATCAATTTGCCGGGAGCATTCAATGCTTCAGCAGGATTTCCCTCTTTCAGCCGGAAACTGAAGACGTCAAAAATGGAAGGGTCTGCAAAATATATGGAACGTTCATTGTAAATATTTTCTTCATACTGCATTAAGCCATCGGCGTGCATCACTCTCACCGCCTGTTGAATCTCCGGAAACTCCCTGCTAAGATTAGGTCCAACTGGTGCGGCGGTCTCTGCTGTATTGATGGAAATATTCGGAGTCTGCTTGTCATCAACCACCCGATAGATTCGTGAAGCATTTTCGTGAAAGCTGTCAAAGCTCCATTCATCTTCGATAAATAGAGCCATCAGCGTCAGGGCAGTCAATGAAATTACAAGACCGGATAGGTTCAGCAGAGTAAACATTTTGTTTCTGGATAACTGTATCCATGCCGCTTTCAGGTGAGCTTTCAACATCGGGGTTGTTTGAAATTGTATACGAATGCCTGCGAATATTTTCGCTGACTAGTTTGTTATCATGTAGTTTGATTGATACGGAATGGTGTATTCGGCTGGTTGTGTACGGATTAAGGGGAACAATGACAGCGATAACAGAAAAGCGAAGATTTGGTTTTATGTTTTCTGATGCAATTTTTTCAGGACGCACCTTTGATACTTTTTAATGCTTCGGGCAATCCTGTGAGGGTCAGACCTCGTTGTTACAAGACTTGCTCTGCTAGCTGAACCTCAAATAAAACATTTTGACCAATAAAAATGCCAACCTGGGAGGTCTAAGACCTCCTAGGTTTATATAACCTCCCAGGTTTAAGACCTCCCAGGTTTAAAACCTCCCAGGTTTATAAAACCTCCCAGGTTTAAGAGACCTGCCAGGTTTAAGAGACCTGCCAGGTCTTTCTGCCAGCACCCCCAAAAAAAATTTCCGGCCATCGGCCGGAAACCTGTTATAAAACTATGAACAATGAACTGGCTGACTATTGCTTCTTTTCCAACACCAGCACCACCTTATTAAAATCGGCGGCTGCATTGATGACCTTTCTGAATGGCTCAAACAAATCAACAGCCCATTCGGTTTGACGGTATTCTTCTTTTATATCGATCACGATTTTGTTGTCACTGATCTTGTATTCGGAAATAAAACTCATCGTTGACTGATCTGACTCCGGATACACCTGGTGTACTTTCAGACTTTCGGGATTTTTTACAGCATATCCCTTCGGAATCTCAATGGTGATGGTGCGGTAAAGAACGTGGGGGTAAGGAATTTCCACGGGCAACATGCGCGGCTTTTCCTGGTACATTTCTACCTGCTGACCAATCACTTCACCCACTTTCAACAGGATTTTCTTTCCTGCTTTTTCCATCAGCTGGTTCGCTTTCACACGGGCAGAAACAATGATGGGTTTGTTATCAGCAAAATTTTCAAACTCTTTATTCTCCACTTTGCTTTCCAGCACTTCTTCAGAATTGGTTCCAAACTTAACCATCTCTTTAATAAACTTTTGCTGATCCTCCACCGGTGCAAAATTGAAAGCCGCGCGATATAAGGCTGAGAAATATCCGGTGAATAATTGCTTTACATCCATTACAAGCGAATCACCTTCCGGATAAATCCTGATGGTGGATTCCATATTATGGCCGCTCTTGCTGAAGTCTTCCAGCGTTACCGGTCGCAGATCAGCCATCGCAGTTTTCACTGCACCAAGGGATGTTGTTTTGCAATGCAATGCCAGTGTCTGTCCCCACTCAGGGGCGATCCATGGATAACGGTACTCCGCACGCGTAGGAGCGAGGTACTTTCCTGTTTCCGGGAAAAAGATCAATGCATTATCAGCACTGTTCCAGTTTTCGAAACTTTTGTCAATCGTATAACTCGTACGATCACCGCTAAGAACGAAATAGTAAGGGATTTCAAGCTTATCGAAAATTGCGCTGTACACCCTCATGATACCTGTTGTACCCGCAATCTTTGACTTTAAAATCTGTTCGACATTCTGACCTGCATCCGTATACAGATCTTTCTGAACCATGATTGACTTCTTCAGTTGGTTTTCAACAGCAGTGATCAGTTGCACTTTTGTCAGCGAAGATGAAAATTTCTGATCCCGGATCCAGCCTTCTGCTTTTTTTCTGTCCTTATCAGAAACTTCAGAATAGTTTGCATAGATACGTTTCGCAAGTTCATTCCAGGTGAACATGCGGATAGAAGAACTCTTGGAAGAATTGTAAGAGAGTTTATATTCCACGCGATATCTTCTTGCTGAAGAATGACTGTACTTTTCATCTTCGATTTCAGGAAGCTCAGGTGATGTAATGGCTACTATGCGTTGTTCGCCTTTGGTTGCTGTGTCTGCACTCACAGGCTTGCCATTGAATGCGCGGGCTTCAAATATCAATCGGGGAGGACTAACCAATTCAAATTTGCTTTTCACAACAGGTATGCCTGACTGAAATACTTCGATTCCGAACAGTGATGGATCACGTTCGTAAGTATAGGTATATTCAAGTGTGCAACCTTTCTCGATTCCAGGGAATGCGAAGATTTTGTATTCTGTTCCATCTTCGTCGGTATAATCTTTTAATGAAGTATTATCGACCTCAATCACTTTCCCGTTTTTCAATACTGTTCTTGCTGAAAGTGACACGATCTTGTTGTCCGCACCCCCCGGCAAATACAGTTTGTTGAACGACTCAATACCACGATCGTCATTCACCCGGATTACCCGATGCAGGGTTTTGATCATGACAAGATTATCATCCTTGTTATCCCTGAATTCGATTTTTCTTTCATCAACAAGAAAAACAGCAGGCTCATCAGCATAGTCCGGTTTTGATTTTGCCGGTGCTTGGGTCAGCTGTGCCGACAAATTCAATGCTATAAAAAGTGACAGGAAAAGGACCAGGGATTTTTTCATAAGGTTTTATTTTTTCACCAGGCTTACAGATTCTTTGTACAATGGAAAAAGATGTTCCAGGACAGTGTTGTAATCCTTGAACTGTTCTGGCGTGATCATGATATGAGGATTTGAAAATTCTTTGGTCAGGATAACTTTATTCTCCTTTTGCTCATAAGTCATTGTGAAACCCCAGACATCGTTTTTAAAGCTCTTGCTTTCCGGCAGGTAATCTACTTTATATCCTTCCGGAATTTCCAGAACCATGACGTGTTTCCTTTGTGATGCAAAATTAAACTCGATCGGGATTTTTCTTTTCGGATAGTCGATCTCTTCGTGCTCGTAATGTTTTACAAGATTTAAATTGATATATTTTTCATCACCAATAGATTTTCCATATCCCGGAATTTCAAAATCGGCAGCGATATCTGATTCGTTTGGTAATGCCTTTGAACTATTGATTGCAAAACCGGAAATCACAAATTTGTTCGAACCACGATTCAACCTTTCCCGAATGAATTTTTCTTTTTCTTTTTCCTGCACATAATTCAGATTGCCATATAGATTTGTTGCATAATAACCTTTCATCCGCATCGAAATATGTCCACTGATTCCTGTTTGTGTGAAGCGAATGATCGTTGAATCCACGAGTTGATTCTCTTCGGATTTTAACACGGGAACTGGTATGATCTTAAAATTTTTATCATCAATACCGACCAGTGCCTGCTTTCCCTGGATGGCCTCTGCAGGTTTTCCAAAAACACCTGTGATATCCGTACCGTCTAAAAAGATATATTCATTGTTGATGAGCACCGCGCAGATCATATGATTGTCTACAATCGGTGTTGGCGTTTCCTCGTAAGTATAAGGGAGCGCCCTGGTACCAATCCAGGTATAGTATGATTTTAGTCCGGCATGGCGAAGCATGCTGTAAATAATGCTGGCCATATCCTTGCAATCACCAAATCTGCGACTGCAAACGAGATTTGCTTCACGAGGTACGAAACCTTCCATTCCGTCTTCGAAAGCAACGTACTTGATATTCTGCTGAACCCAGCTATAAACAGCAACTGCTTTTTCTTTTTCGTTTCTCTTTCCGGCAACCAACGAATCGGTTATGCGTTGAAGTTCACTGCTTGGACTTTTGTTGATATTTTTTACATAACTGGTGTACAGCGTATATAAATCGGCAGGAGCGGAGAGGAAATTCGTCCAGTTACCATCAGGCTGTTTAACCTGTTCTATAAAAAATACCACATGCGTTGCCCACCAGGCATTTTCAGGTGCATCGGGGTAGCGACTATTCGGTTTAAGATCCTTTGCGGTAAATGTCCAGACCGTTTCGTTTCTTTTTGATTCTTCTTTAAAAATCACCTTATCCTTATCAATTCCTTTCACCACATAACGTAGCTTAACAGATTTCGGAAAAGTAATTTTGAGTTCGTTCAAAAGCGTTGGAATGCCGCTGCTGAAATAATGCGGACTCAACAGGTATGCGTTGTGATGAATGGCATTGTATTCCAGATGCGTCATCGCACCTTTCGACAAGTTCGGGTAATTGAAATTGGTTACTTTGGAATCATCATAAAAAATTCCCGAACTCTTATTGGAAGTGGTTTTAAAATCAGTTGCCCTTACTTTTTTACCACTACTCGTAACTGTGTATGCGTCGTATTCTTTGAGCTCATGGAATCCGCTATGAAAAATCCATCCTGATTTCAAACGCACGGCACCGTTCTCTGTGAGATACATCCATTCTTCAAGGTCAGTGCTGGTGATTTCAGGCACACCATTTTCCATCCTGATCTTATAGTCTGTTTTATTACGGAGAATGACATAATCTTCATCGGGATAGCTTTTCACTACCTGGTCAAAATCCTGGGAATCGGCCGTTATTGCAATTCCTGCAAATGCGATCAGTGTAATAAACTTTCTCATAGTTTCCTTAGGTTTAGCAGACGTCCATAGTAATATGTCGATTTCTCTTCAGGTTTTCCATCCTTATTATAACTCGTCCATTCGCCGTGTTTCAGATCATTGTAATACGTGCCCGTCTGCTTTTGTTTGCCATCAGGGTAGTATGACTGATAGCTTCCGTGAAAGTCGTTGTGGAGATAAAAAAACTTTTCTTTCGCCTGGCCATTGTCGTAATATGAAGTGGCCGGACCATCTGTCATGTTCAGATCTTCTTTTGATTCGAAGGAAACTTTTCCGTTGCTGTGATAGTAAACCTGCTCACCATGAAGATCTCCATCAACATACGCCATTTTTGAAGATGGATTACCATTTCTGAAATAGGTTGCCACCCTGCCATTACCACCGGCAATGGAGATCGGAGCAACGAGTTGTCCTGACTTATCTTCATAGGTATATTCCATCATAACATCATCAGAATACCTGATTTTACTTATCAGCAATCCATCTTCACTGTACCTGCTCAACCAACCATCTTTTCTTCCGTAGAAATAAGTGGTTTCTGTTTCGGGATTTTCATTCTTATGATAGAAGACTCTTTTTCCGTGAAGTTTTCCATGTACATATTCCTCTTTCAGGTACATTTTGCCATCTTCAGTGAAATAATTCCACACTCCGATCTTATCACCACGGTAATACTTTCCTTCCTGCTGAAGTTTTCCATTATAATAAAACACCTGGTAAGTACTGTCGGACACACCATAATAATAAAATTCCTTTGTATGTGGTTTGCCATCAAAATAGAAGGAATTATAGGCGCCGTGCAGAAATCCATTTTTCAGATTTGAACTTGCAAAAACAGATCCTACCAATGTTCTGCTTTCAAATTTGCCCGTACCCTTGTCGAGGTTGAGCGAAACAAGCACTTTCCCGGTAGTGTCATATTGGGTATATCCGATAAGACTCCCAAGTGCAAATTCTTCCCTAAACTCAATTTTTCCATTGTGATAATAGGTTTCATCGAATCCGTCTCTGTCGCCACCAGAATAGTGTGTGCGTGAACGTATACGACCAAAATCATCATAATAATTCCATACACCTTCTTTGAGGTTATCTATATAATAGCCATCACAAAAAACACCGCCATGTTTGTAGTATTCCCTGTAAAAACCATTCTTTTCACCGTTCTTTGAATAATTGATTTCCTGTTCAACTTTACCGTTGTTGAAGTAATATTTGCCCAGGCCGGTAATTGAACCGTCGACATAATTCAACTTTGAGTAAACAGCCCCGGAGCTAAAGTATTCGGTTTCTTCTCCGTTTGAAATTCCCTTGTCATTGTATTTGGCAGTAGATTTTCTTGTGCCATAGGATGTATAGGTATCAAGGTCAAAATTTTTACCACGTATTTCTGTTTTGCTGATCTCTTTTCCTGAAAGATCAAAGTAGTAAGCTTCTTTCAGTTTCGCGTTTGCATAGACCAGCTTACAGAACATCTTGCCATCACGGCTATAGAATAAAGCATCGCCATCCTGTTTGCCTTTGCGATAGGTCTGCTTGGAACTCAGTTGTTCGTTGTCATGAAATTCACTTGCTTCGCCTTCAATATCTCCGCCAACATATTGCTGAACGGATTTCAATTTGCCGTTTTCGTGATAATACTTCCAGGTGCCGGTTTGCTTGTCGTTTTCATAGGTTCCATCTGCATAAAGATTACCATTGTCATACCAGGATTTGTACCTGCCATTCATTTTCCCCATGTTGTAAAAGGCCTCACTTTCCATTTTCCCGTTACTATAAAACCTGGTCAGCCTGCCGTTGATTTCGCCATTAGATGCATTCATGATAGCCTGCAAAGTTCCATCAGCATGATAATATTTCAGAACTCCCGATTCTTTTCCATTTTCAAAAACCTGGATTGATTTCAAGTTTCCGCTGGCATAGTAATCGTGGTTTTCTCCCTGTTTCTCACCTCTAATGAAACCGGCATTGCGTGCCAGTGATCCATTTTCATGATAGTCGATGTTCTCACCCTGGAGCTGGCCATCAACATAATTTTGTTTTGCGCTTACTCTTGTATTCTCGCCATAATATACCCATTCTCCAGTCTGTTTTCCATTCGCATCATAGTTTCCTTTTGAGCGAATATTCCCATTCGGATAATAGAATTCCCAATAGCCAAGGGTTTTCTTGTTTTCGAATTTACCTTTTGCGAAGCATGAACCATTTTCATAGTGCCATGGTCCGTCTGCATTGCGTTTATGCGCATACAGCTCACGGCTCACACGAATTTTATGAAAATATGCAGTCGCTGATTCTGACATTGCTGATACTTCCTTCTTATTCTTTTTCAGGAAATTATTGATCTGGTCAATACCAAGACCACTGAACATATAATTGCAATAAGCATTGTACTGTTTCGAAGAATAGATTTCTTTCAGATAAGGCAGATAATACTGAACATAGAAATCTTTATCTTCTTTGTTGTACTCCAGCTTTTCAATGATCATCTGGTACTGCCTTGTAATTGCATCTTCCAGTTCAGTATTGATTTTGAATTTTGGATCAAGCGCAATTTTTGAGATAAACATTTCTTCAACCAGTGCATAATTTGCGTCAGGCTCCTGTTTGCGATTGTGATAGTACTGAAGCATTTCATCATCACCCTTTGCCATTGATGAAAGAATGGTTACTGCATTTTTCATGTTGTGACCATCAGGATCTGTGAGCAAACACTGACTCATGCTCAAAAAGCTTTGAATGATCTTTCCCTGGTTAAGTGCAACTATCCCGAGTTTGTAATGTACCGATGAACTGAACGGAAAAATCAAAGCCGCTTTCTGAAGAAATATTTCCGCCTCCGCAAGCTTGTCTTGTTTGATCAACAGAGTTGCGATATTGAGATAAGGCGATATGTAGTTTGGATAGTTCCTGGTGGCAGAATCATAATACTGAAGTGCTTTATCCTGCTGACCCATGTCGTCGAGGATATTCCCAAGCAGGTTGTAAAATGACGGACGTTGATCGTTGAGTGTTGAAATGCCTGACGTGGAAATTTCAAGCGCTTTGTTGTACTGGCTGTCGGCATAATAGCAACTTGCAATTTCATATTGCCCACGATAATAGTTTGAATCACTCGGATGAATCTGTTTGTAAAGACTGATTGCCTCAAGACGTTTCTTATTTTCCTGAAGCTTTTCTGCTTTCTCCAGAATCTCTTGGGAGGTGGGAATCTGTTGTGCATTCGCATTATTTACCGATGCAAACAACAGCAGGATGGCCAGGGTTTTTTTCATACAGAGCGCTTTTATCGGGACGGGGGAATTTTTTGTAAAACGTTGATATTCCGGTTGAATTGTTCAGCTAAGTGAAATTTATTACTTATTAAGGTTCAGGCTCTTGCTTCGGGCAGTTACTACAAAAGATTCAAACTGAGCATTATAGGGAATGTAGTGGAAACAATGACAGAAGGCAGGAGGCTGGTGTGAGCAGGAAGGAGAACTGGTTGGTAGGGACAAGCTTGACAAATAGTTAAAGCCTGATTTAGTTAGTTAGTAGCGAAAAGAATCCGAAAACAAAAGTCAGGTTGTGCAATTGTTTTAATATGATGTGATGAATTAAAATTGATGATCGCAGAGCCACCAGGCTAAATGGCTCTGGAAATTTGAGAATCAAATTGTTTTAATGTTGAGGCCAGGTATGCCTTGTCTCTATATCAAAACTGTTGCCTTTGGCTGTTCCAACGAACAACGAACAACGAATAACGAACAACGAACAACGATGAACTGGCTGTTTCAACTATAATCAATGACCTTGTATTTCTCCCTATTTTTGCACTCCTGAAACTAGTCCGTCAAATATTTGTTCTCTATATCCTGTTGCTCGGCGTAGTGCCTTGTTGCGCAATGGATATTTGTCACGACGAAGAAAATGTGGTGATGACTACTACTTCTTCCAATCACCAGGAAAAAGACGATTGCAACAATTGCTCTCCGTTTGCATTTTGCAATAACTGTCCCGGATTCAGTCTTGAAACTCCGGCAATTCAGATTCAACCTGTGCTTCCCGCTACAAAGCAGGATTATCTTCCCATCGTAATCAATTACGTCTCCATTTACTTTGGAGTGTTGACACAACCCCCGCGATTTCTCTGATACAGGATTGATTTTTTGGTTTAAGATTCAAATTGAATAATTGTGAATTCCACAGATGAGAACTATTATTATAGCTATAACAACTTTACTGTCCCTGAACGGCATCCAGGCGCAGCATATATTACGAGCGCGTGTAGTCGATAATTCATCAAATTTGCTGGTTGGTGTATCAGTTGTAGTGGAGTCAATTAAGAAGAACGGAACTTCTGATAGCACAGGAATTGTCACCATTGATAATATCCCCACGGGTACTTATGAGATTACATTTTCACATGTCGGGTATGAGGAATTGAAAATGAGATTTACGTTTCCGTTGAGCATTGATTCGGTGATTTTGGTAAAAATGAAAGCCCAGGAGGAGGAAGAAGAAGAAATCATCATCACTTCCGCCAGGATCAGCAGAAGTATTGCCAACATCCCGACCAGAGTAGAAACTATTTCCGGTGAAGAGCTCGAAGAAAAAGCAAATATGAAACCCGGTGATATCAGGATGTTGTTGAGTGAAAGCACGGGAATACAAACACAGCAAACGTCAGCAACAAGTGCCAACTCAAGCATACGTATCCAGGGGCTTGATGGAAAATATACACAGATCATCAGGGACGGATTGCCAATGTATTCAGGCTATTCGGGAGGTTTAAGTATTATGCAGGTGGCGCCTTTGGATCTTCAGCAGGTGGAAGTGATCAAAGGTTCCGCTTCGACCTTATATGGTGGTGGTGCAATAGCGGGACTTGTCAATTTGGTATCACGTGTGCCGGGTAATAAGAGAAGACTTGATTTCATGGCAAACGTGACATCTGCAGGCGGCTGGGATTTTTCCGGATTTTATTCTCAGAAATTTAAAAAGACCGGTGTTACATTATTTTCTTCGGGTAATAGTAACCGCGCATATGATGCGGCAGATCTGGGTTTGACTTCCATTCCACAATTTGAACGCTATACAGTTTCTCCAAAGCTTTTTTTGTATTTCACAGATAAGACGGTAATGAATGTAGGATTCACCGGAATTTTTGAAAACAGGGTAGGAGGAGATATGAATTATATCAGGGAAGGAAGTCCCGGATATTTTGAAAAGAATAAAACAAAACGACTGACAGGTGAGTTTTCATTCCGGCATGTGATGGATGATCATTCGTCGCTGCAGGCAAAAGCTAGTATTAATAATTTTGATAGAAGAATGGAGATACCCGACTATTTCTTCCAGGGTTTACAGCAGTCATTTTTTTCTGAATTAAATTATGTTCATGTTGCTAATAGAATGCAATGGGTCGGCGGAATGAATTTTATTACTGATAAATTTTCCGAAGTAAAGCAGCAGGGGGTTGATCCCCGTGATTACACTCAACAAACTCTCGGTGTGTTTATACAAAATACATGGACGCCGGTTAAATGGTTTATTCTTGAAACAGGCTTGCGTGGCAACCAGGTCAATAAGTACGGTTTTAATGTTTTGCCAAGAGTATCAGCGCTCTTCAAAATAACTCCCGAATTAAGTTCAAGGGCTGGTGGAGGGCTTGGTTATAAAACGCCAACGGTATTTAATGAGGATGCGGAGAGAATACAGTACCAGCAGGTATTGCCGATCAATCCGGATAATACAAATACCGAACGATCGGCAGGTATAAATCTTGATATTAATTATCGAACAAAACTTTTTGGCGAGATCGGCTTCACCTGGAACCAATTATTTTTTTATACCAGACTGAATAACCCGTTGGTCCTAACGGGCATGGGTAACGGAGAAAAGCAGTTTTTGAATGCCAACGGACATATTGATACCCGGGGTACGGAAACCAATCTGCGTTTTTCCTACAAAGATTTTAAGTTGTTTGTAGGTTATACTTACACCAATGTCAATACACATTACGATGGTCAGAAGCAATGGTTTACATTATCCCCGCATCACCGCCTGAATAATGTGCTGGTATATGAAAAAGAAGAGAGCCTTAAACTCGGACTAGAAGCGTATTATACCAGTCCGCAAAAGCTGAGTGATGGCGGCATGGGAAAGCCATTCTGGGTCTGTGGATTTATGGCTGAGAAGCTGTGGGAGAAGTTTTCCATCTTCATCAATTTCGAGAATATTTTCGATACCCGGCAGACGAGATTCGACACGATATTCACAGGACCGCTGCAGGATCCTGTGTTCAGGGATATCTATGCGCCTGTGGATGGATTTATCGTTAACGGCGGCTTAAAGGTCAGGTTTTAGGTTGAACGTGAAACGTAGAACGTTAAACGCAACAGCCTCCGAGTATAATGCTAGTTCGTAAATACAGTAAGGCATAACGTTTTACGATTAACGCTGAACGTTAGGCCTTGCTGTTGAATCACTATTAGTATATCTCAAAAGAACTGCAGCTGCAAAGTTCTTGCCTTAAGGCTACGAAATTATACAGTCGTACTCTTGTGTTCTACGTTCAGCGTTTGACGTTCTACGTTAAACGTTAAACGTTGAACGTTTCAGTCTCCAGCGGCAACCTTCTTCAACGGGTCCTTCAAAAGCGAATCCTGCTTTCTGTAACACTTTCTGAGAACCGATATGGGTAACAGGAGTATCTGCATATATTGATTTCAGATCGGGATTTGAAAATTGCCACATTAAAAAGCCTTTCACAGCTTCAGTAGCATATCCCTTCCCTTCAAACTTTCCGTCGATAAAATAACCGATCATCGTTTGACCTTCTGCGTCTGGCAACCCGGTTCCACCGATGCCTCCGATAGTCAGGTTTAACGTTTTTTCGACGATCAGCCAATGGGTATACCACGCAAAATGCTCCGCGTGTTCTTCCAGTTTCGGCAGAACATATCCGACGAGTGCAGACTCAAATTCACCCATAAAGTTTTCATCGGCATTAAGACGAATATCAGATTCAGAAAAACCCAGGGCATATTCAAACTCCTTTCTGCCTTTTGATAATAGAACAACTTCATCATAGGTCAATGCGCAAAGGCATAACCTTTCCGTATGTATAATAAACATTTGAATTAAGAATTTAGACTGATAAAATAGATTAATACAAACCGGACAGTCTAAACTAAATCAGGCGCAATATGTGCGAGGCAGGTGAACAAAGGCGATTTTTGAGAAAGCGAAGATAATGGAAATCCATTAAACGTAAAACGTTGAACGTTCAACGTTCTACGTTTTACGTCCCACGTTAACGGAAGCTCTCATCATCCATATCCTCATCTTCCCTGTAAGAACTATTCCCCAGGTTGAGCATAGATCCCATCAGGTCCTTGAACTCGATTTTTGCTTCGAGAACTTTTTTGCTGATGAGCGAATATGATGCGAGGCCATGTAGCACAAATTCCATCAGCAAGGCATTTTCACGCTCGCTGGCTTTAGGAAAATATTTTTTTACGAGATTGTACAGCCCATCGACTTTATACAGCAGCTGCAATTTTTCACTGTCCTTGGTATTGAAAAGCATATTCAATGAATTGCCTTTATCAAACCAGCCGATGATACTGCGGAACGGGTTTTCTTCTGATCCCGGATCGCGCGTTCTTTTTTTCTTGAGCGCTTCCGGATTAGGAAAGTACAGCACGAAAACAGAACGGATTGATTTCTCCAGCAAATTGAAAGATACCTGGTAAGGCCCTTCCTGTTCTCCTTCGTAAACCAATTCAATTTTCCCGGTGATGCTCGGAATAATACCTGCGAGATCACTGATCCAGACCTGTGTCTGTTTTTCATTATTGATGATGGCCCTTCTTTCTGCAGCACTGATCGCATTTTCAAAAGCAGAAATAGTTAATCGTGCAGATACACCGCTTTTCTGATCCACAAATTCACTTCCTCTCGCTTCAAAAGAAACCTGTTCAATCAATCTTTTAACCAGGTCACTGACATGAATCAATCCCTGCTGCTCGTCGTGCACAGAAGCTTCCTGTGCAGTAATTGCCAGCGCGGTTTCTACAGATTTCGGATAGTGAGTCAATATCTGACTTTCAATACGATCTTTCAGCGGAGTAACGATTGCACCGCGGTTCGTGTAGTCTTCCGGGTTAGCAGTAAAAATAAAAAGTATGTCCAGCGGCAAACGAAGTTTAAAGCCGCGTATCTGGATATCTCCTTCCTGTAGAATATTAAAGAGAGCCACCTGGATACGAGCCTGCAGATCCGGAAGCTCGTTGATTACAAATATGCTTCTGTTGGATCTCGGAATAATCCCATAATGAATTACCTGCTCATCGGCAAAGCTTAACCGAAGATTGGCAGCTTTCACCGGATCGATATCGCCAATCAGATCGGCAACACTTACGTCAGGAGTTGCCAGCTTTTCTCCATAACGTTCGTTTCTGTGAATCCAGCTGATCGGAGTGTTGTCTCCTTTCTCTTCAATTAGTTTTCTGGCATACTGTGATAAAGGCTGAAGGGGATCGTCATTAATCTCACTGCCTTCCACCACCGGAATATACTCATCGAGCAACTCGATCATCTGCCTGGCCATACGCGTCTTTGCCTGTCCGCGCAACCCAAGAAACAGAATATTATGTCGCGAAAGCAATGCTCTCTCTGTATCCGGAATTACTGAGTCTTCATAGCCAAGTATCCCACGGAAAGTTTGCTCGCCTTCGCGTAACCTGGAAATCAGGTTTTTTCTGACTTCTTCTTTTATGGATGTTGATTTATACCCGCTTTTCTTTAAGTCGCCTAATGTTTTTGGTCGGTTCATGTAGTTGTTAGTTGTCTTTTGTCAGTTGTCAGAACGTTGATCGTTGTTCACTTTTCGTTGTTCGTTGAACAGCCGAAGTTCATTATTTGCAATTTTCATTTCCCGCAGATGAACGCAGATTAAACAGCCCGCAGATAGGCGCGGAATTTTTTCTGCGCAAATCAGCGTGTATTCGATCGGCGAAATCTGCGGGAAAAATTTGTCATGTTTATTTTTTCGTTTATCGTTGTTCGTTCTTCGTTGAACGCCCGGTTTTCAGCCTGCATGCCGGCAGGCAGCTTTTCTGTTTTCAGTTCACCGTATCCCGGCTGTTCCTATTGCCTATTGCCTCCCTACTATTGCCTCAATAAACCGTTTTTCTCTTTCCGCTTTCAAAATCGCGGAAGATAAAGGCTCCAAGACGATCTAGCGAAGCGAAAAATGCTTTGCCGTTATTGGTTTCTGTAAACTCAGTAACAAATCTTTGTAAATAAGGATCACTCGCAATCATAAATGTAGTAATCGGGATCTTTAGCTTTTTGCATTGCGCTGCGAGGTTGAGACAACGCGATGTGATCTTTCTGTCCAGTCCGAAACTGTTTTTATAATATCGTTTTCCCTGTTTGAGACAAGTGGGTTTACCATCGGTGATCATGAAAATCTGTTTGTTCGGATTTTTTCTCCTGCGAAGCAAATCCATGGCCAATTCCAGTCCGGCTACAGTGTTGGTATGATAAGGGCCAACCTGCAGGTATGGGATGTCTTTGATCTCAATCGGCCAGGCATCATTACCAAACACAACGATATCAAGTGTATCCTTCGGATATTTTGTTTTGATCAGCTCACTCAACGCCATGGCTACTTTTTTTGCAGGCGTGATCCTGTCTTCGCCATACAGGATCATGGAGTGCGAAATATCGATCATGAGTACAGTTGAAGTCTGGGTCTTGAAATCGGTTTCACGGATTTCAAGATCATCTTCGCGCATCTGGAAACTTTCGATGCCATGATTGATCTGTGCATTGCGGATGGAATTGACAAAATCGATCTGCTCCAGCATATCGCCAAACTGGAAAGGCCGGGTTTCCGGGTTGATATCGTCACCCTGACCGGGTTTGAAAGTCTGGTGATCACCGGTTTTTGTTTTCTTCAGTTTCCCGAAAATCTCTTCGAGACTTTTTTTACGGATACCCTGTTCTGTTTTCGGAGTGATTTTGATCTCACCGGTCTGCCGGTTCTCATCGATATATCCTTTTTCTTTCAGTTCATCAATAAAATCGCCCAGACCATATTCCTCATTGGTCAGTTTATATTCTTTGTCCAGTTGTGTCAGCCAGTTCAGCGCTTCACTTACATCACCATTGGTATAGGTGAGCATCTGCATAAAAATATCCAGCAACTTCTGGAAGTTGGTCTTGCTGTTCTCGTCAGGATCAAAATGGCTAAAATGAAATCCCTTCATGTGCTTCAGTTTAATTATTTGTAGAAACCGGCAAGAAATCTGTACACGCGTGCAGGCATGCATCCGGATGGCGTTATAAATTACGTTAAAAGCAGTAGATCGGCCAGGTAATGGTTTTTTTTAACGCCTCTGTAAATTTAAGGTAAATAAGGGTAAAGATACACTCGCTGGGTTTCTGCTGATTTTTCAAACTTCTTAAGTGAAAAATGATTTATGTTAGAATTTTATTAACCGCCCATGCTAAAAAAATTTAGCTGATTATATGTGTCGGTGTATTTGTTGATTAAGGGCATATCTGACCGCTATATGAGTAAGTTATCTGCGATCGACATCGTGATTGTAATGCTGTACCTGGCTGCGATGATGGTTGTTGGTATTTATTTTTCACGTAAGAGAAGAACGTCTGATCAATTTACAAAAGCTTCGGGAAAGATTCCTGCATGGGCCATCGGTCTGTCCATCTATGCTACCTTCCTCAGCAGCAATACATTTATCGGTGTTCCCGGAAAGGCATTTGGGGGGAACTGGAATGCGTTTGTATTCAGTCTCTCGCTTCCCCTGGCAGGCTGGGTAGCTACAAAATATTTCGTTCCATTTTACAGAAAGGTCGGAGGTGTTTCGGCTTATTCACACCTCGAACATCGCTTCGGAGCATGGGCAAGAACATATGCGGTGGTGTGTTTCCTGCTCACGCAACTCGCACGCATGGGCTCCATATTTTTTGGAATTGCGTTGGCATTGCAGGCGCTGACAGGTTTCAGTATGGCATCCATTATGCTGGTGACTGGCATCTGTATCGTCTTTTATACAGTGCTTGGAGGAATTGAAGCGGTCATCTGGACCGAGGTAGTGCAGGCAATCGTAAAAACAGCCGGAGCAATTGTTATTATCATGTTGGTTATTTCTGATATATCAGGTGGTTTTTCTTCAGTAATCAAAATTGGTCTGCGTGATAGCAAATTCAACCTTGGCGGTTTTGATCCTGACTTTACACAATCTACATTCTGGGTAGTTTTGCTTTATGGTTTTTTTATGAACCTGAACAATTTCGGAATGGATCAGAATTATGTACAACGTTACCACACTGCAGGCAGTACCAGGGAAGCATCGACATCTGTTTGGATGAGTGTCTGGATGTATGTACCGATATCATTTATCTTTTTTCTTATCGGTACCTGTCTGTACGCATATTACCAGATAAACCCTGATGCAATACATATGGTCCGAATGCAGGTGGCATCGGAAAAATTGGGCAATCATGCTACCGCCCTGCAAGTCACTAAATTGGCGTTCGCATTAAAGCCTGCTGATTTGGGTGATAAGATCATTCCTCACTTTATCGTAACGAAAATTCCTTCCGGCCTGATGGGAATAATCATCGCGGCAATATTATCTGCGGCAATGAGCACGATCAGTTCCGGTATGAATGCATCAGCAACAGTTTTCACGATCGACATTTATAAAAGATATTTCAACCACAAACTCACAGATAAAACACAACTTAAAATTCTTTACATCAGTACCGTGTGTTTTGGATTAGCTGGAATGTCGGTTGGTATTTCAATGATTGGAGTGAAAAGTTTACTGGATACCTGGTGGCAGCTTTCCGGTGTTTTTGCTGGTGGCGTTCTTGGATTGTTTTTACTGGGAATGATCAGTCGAAGCGCTGGAAATTTTGCAGCGATTACTGCGACCTGTATCGGAATACTTGTGATACTATGGATAACTCTTTCGCCGATGTTACCACAGAACTCAGTGATACCAGTAAGTGCGCTGCATACAAACATGGCAGTCATAATCGGAACGCTTACGATCTTTCTTGTTGGAATATTATTGTCGTCTTTTCAAAAATCGAAAATTAAAAATACTGCTCAAGCTGTATCGGATATCTGAATTGCATAGTGCAACTACGATAATTTCCCGCAGATTTGCGGAAATCGAATACACGCAGAAAACGCAGAAGAAATTCAGCGCAAATCTGCGTCTTCCATCAGCGCAATCTGCGGGAAAAAATGAACCAAGAGTCCCCAATAGCTCACCGATCGAAAAAAGCATTGTCTTTCATAACAAAAAAAGCCCCCGAAATCCGGAGGCTTCTTCATTGCGGTTATTTTGAAATTATTTTGGAGTCGTTGCGGGACTGTCAGGTTTATTCTTGATCGTCTCCGGCATTTCCGTTTGAGGAGTACCACCTGTCTTATACATCGACTCGAGATTCCTGACGTATTCCTGCAAACCCAATGCCTGGCGGATATCAATGAACAGACTCTTCTGGCGATTGCTCAGGTTATCTGCTTTGTTAGTAAGGATATCCTGTACAGCACGTGTAAGTTCAGGGATCGACATATCACCGAGGTATGCATAGTATGAAAGCTGATCAGCGAGATCTTTCTTCAACTCATTGGCAACTTTATCACCGAATTGATTGTGACCCGCCTTGTATGCTGCTTCCACCATCTGCGCACTGACCATATTGTGCTGATTTTGCCTGCTCACCATCGCATAGGGCATATTTTCTTCAGACATTCCCTTATCAACTTTATTCAGCAGATTTTTTGCTTCTTCTTTTCTTCCCGCAACAGCCATGCTGTTGGCAACTTCACTATATGCCTGGCGTATACTCAACAGGTGACGGCGGTTTTCTTCGTCATAATAAACACCTTTCTTATCAGCATTTCCAAAAGCAAATTCCTTCATCAGTTTCTCATATGCCCAGCTGTCATTCACCTGGCCCTGTGAGAAGACAGGAACCAGCCGATAGCTCATACCATCATTGCGCAGATAAGCTCCAAAGCCAAGCTCATTGAATGGCGATGTGAAATAAATCGGGCGCTGCCATTTATTTGCAGCGATGATATTCAGCACAGCCATGTCATTTTTAAGAAGAATATTCTTCGGAATGTCAAAGCGGATTTCGCTTAATACGCTGTCTTCCGGATTGACCGTTTTGTTTTTCTTCACCAGTTCAATATCAACAGGCACACTTACTTTTTTCACCGGATAGTAATTCAGCATGCTGCCATCCTGCGCAGGTAACATATTTTTCGGATCGTCACTACCTATGAAATCCTTCATCAGGCTGTACAGATCCACATACCGATTAGCGCTGGCTATATTCGGCTGCTCGTAGAAGCGTACATAATCGCGTTTGCCACCTTCAATTTTATCGGGGCCCCACAATACATCGATTGAATCACTCTTGTTTACTTTGTAACGGAGTTGGTTGATATACCAGTCGATACCCAATAGACTGTAATTGATCACACGGATATCGCGGCGGATACCTTCTACTTCCTGCGCATACCACAGGGGGTAGGTATCATTATCACCAAAGGAAAACAGGATTGCATTCGGTGCACAGCTTTCGAGATAATCTTTTGCAAGGTCACGTGCCAGCACTTTTTTGGAACGATCATGGTCATCCCATTCCTGGAAGGCCATCAGCGTCGGTACGGCAAGTAAACAAACTGCTGTTGCAGCATAGTTTGCAGTACTTTCTCCCATGTATTTTTTGAGCCATGTCCGTACCTGCATCACACCTAATCCTATCCAGACTGCAAAGGCATAGAAGGATCCAACATATGCGTAGTCACGTTCACGTGGCTGATTACCGGGTTGATTAAGGTAGAAAACTACTGCAAGTCCCGTCATCACAAACAGTAAAAGCGAAACAAGAAAATCCTGTTTGTCTTTTTTATATTGATATAAGAACCCGATGATTCCCAATATCAGCGGAAGCGCAAATAAAGTATTGTGTGCTTTATTGTGTTTTATACTGTCGGGAATTTTATTCTGATCGCCGAGGAATATGTTATCGACAAAACTAACGCCGGTAATCACGTTGCCGTCACGCACGTTCCCGAATCCCTGCAAATCGTTTTGTTTGCCTATGAAATTCCATCCGAAATACCTCAGGTACATCCAACCCAACTGGTAACTGAAGGCCCATTTGATATTATCTGCCATCGTCGGCTTTTCATCCTGGTCGAGGTTTAGCCATCTTTTGTAAAAATCAGCATGTCCCTGTTCATTGCTTCCGTCCCATACGCGCGGCAATATCATTTTATCTTCCGGGTTGTACACCGGCGACATCTCATCACCGGAATAAACATATTTGTCTTTTCCCTTGACATATTTTTTATCTCCTGTTTTATAATCAACAGGAGATGCAGTAAACACCTGTCCGTAGATCAAAGGAAAATCGCCGTATTGTTCCCTGCTCAGGTAACCCACTAAGCTCATCGGATTATCCACGTTGAACATATCCACTGCAGTATCAGAATTCGAACGAACCATGGTGGTCAGGTAAGTAGAATATCCGATCAGCATGAAACCAAAACACCACATGGCGAGTTTCAGGAAATAAGGATTGCGTTTCAATGCCGCGAATCCGTAGTATGCAGTAGCGATAACAGCACCGATAACCAGTATCAGCTTAAATATGGAAAAAGCCATTGATCCGGCAGAAATCAATGGATACAAAACGACGAAGGACATCAGAAACAACCAGATTCCAAAAACAGGAGTGGTGATCTTTTTTGAATCCGCGATCCGGATACCATACCAGATTAAAACGCCAAGCAATATGAAGTAGAATAGGAAGCCACTGAAAAACGGCAAACCCAACGAATTTTTAAAGAAGATATCGAAATGCCCTGCACCTGTAATCGTGTATTGAATGACTGCTTTCTGAACCACACCGGTGATCACACAGCCAATAACAAAAGCCCAGAAGGTACCCCAGTTAGAGACTTTATACCTTCTGAAGTAATAGATCATAACGATCGCGGGTATGGTCAACAGGTTCAATAAGTGAACGCCGATGGAAAGACCCATCATAAAGAAGATCAATACGATCCATTTATCGGCGCCTGGCTGATCTGCTGCATGTTCCCATTTCAGCATCATCCAGAATACCAGGGCGGTGAAAAAAGATGACAAAGCGTAAACCTCACCTTCAACAGCACTGTACCAGAATGAGTCGCTGAAAGTGTAAGCCAGTGCGCCGACAACACCTGCAGCCATGATCATAAATACCTGGTTCTTAGTGAGCTCTGTAGTATTAGACTCTTTCTGAGCGAGTTTGCGAGCAAAGTGAGTAATGGTCCAGAACAGGAATAAGATGGTAAAACCACTGGCGAGGGCGCTCATAACGTTCACCGCTTTGGCGGCGGTCATGGGGTTATCGCCAAAGAAAACTATGAAAACACGTCCCAGCAATACAAACAGTGGCGCACCCGGCGGGTGGGGGACCTGGAGTTTAAAACAGGAGCTGACAAATTCACCGCAATCCCAGAGACTTCCTCCGGCTTCAGCAGTCATGATATAAACGGTACAAGCAATTAGCGCAACAATCCAGCCTACAATGTTATTGGTTTTGTTGAAAGTCATATGGATTCGGGAAATTTAAGGTGGCAAACCTACAGGAAATTAGGCAATGGGCAAACAGGCAGCAGGCAAAAGCCAGCGGGCAGCAGATCTCAGCCATTTGGGTGATAAATCGATCGACATTTAAAAATCATAAATTTGGATCCAATATCCCTATTTTTCTGGCCAATTCATTTTCTTCCCCAGCGAAATCTTTATTCCAGACTCCTCACTTTGAATTCAGGTTAGTAATTTTTAAAAAATGATAACAACGTTTTAGACTTTTGAATAAGTTTTTGATGAATGTTAGGCATTAGTTAAAATTGAAAAACTTCGCCTGAGGTTGATAGTAAGAAACATATGGAGCTCAGGTTAACAAAAATGGACGTGTCAGAGGATTGGAAGTGAGTCTTAACTCAAAAGAAGTACCGGTTGTTTTCTCCTGCCTCCGATCTCCTGCCTCCGGCCTAATCGAAAAATATCCTCACGGTCTGGTAAAACAACCTCGACTGCAGTTGCTGTGCAGCCCCGCCCTGGCGGTCGGAATAACCGTGGAGTCCGAATAAACCGGCAGCATTTCCTTTATTCACAGCGATTTCAAGATACCCTGCCGAGTTGAAAATGGCGATTTTTTCGCCTTCAGCGGTATCGGCATAGTTGTCGCCGATCCGGTCGATGACTTCATCTCTTTTAAAAACGATCTTGAAACTCCGGCCACGGCGCTGAGCTTCAAACTCTTCACGGGTGATATTAACAACCACGTTTTCAAAATGATCGATAAAAATGATCTGACCTTCGATCCAGTTGGTGCCCTGTGTTGGCCGGAGCGGATTCTTGACCTGGATATCTAACGGTTTGCCCAATTTCTGAAATGGAATTCCGCTGAGGAGGTCCGTAAATGCCTGCGCAAAAACAGCTGCACAGTGCAGTGTTGTTTTTTGTTTTGTTTTATCCAATGGCAAGGCAATTACTTCATCGGGCTGACCTTCCAGAATCATTGTGATCAATCCGTTATCAGCGATGCCGAAATAGTGTTGCTGGTGTTTAACGAGCAGCAGGTGTTCCGGTCGAGTGTCGAATAAGTTCACCATGATGAGATGAAAAGTCTCATCGGGGAAATTTTTGTAGGCATTTCTGCAGATATATGCAGCCTGAGGATAATTAAACGGCGTAAGCTGATGTGTGATATCCAATAATTGAAAAGATTCATTTACCTGCATGATCTGTCCTTTGATCGCGCCGACCAGGTAGTCTTTCCATCCTATATCTGAAGTGAGTGTAAGTAGGGGCATGCTGATGAATTGACCGGCGGTATCCACTCTTCAACTTCAATTTTCATCGCCGATACGAGGATAAAATTAGTTGATGTTGTGGAAAGATGAGGCAAATTCAGTGCCTGTTTGTGAGGAGACTTACGGGGAGCGATAGTTGAAGATAGTAAGTAGTGAGTATAGTAGTAAGCAGGAAACAGCCGGCGGTTGAGGGTGATCATTCTATTACTAAATTTAATCTGAACACAAATAATGCATGGATGCTTTTCAAAAGATGATCCATTGCCCACATTCATTTTGGGAGAACAAGAAAAGATTCCGCTGATATTCCGGTTTTCATTTTTGACCCTATCCTGTATTCTGTATACTTTATTCTTTTGTTCCCCTGTTGAGTTTGCTGTTCCGGTTTTCTTCCCTGAAAACAGGTGTTCCCTTTGTACAAATTTTCCCCATCTGTGAATAACCTTCGGAAACCCTTATCAGTCGCGGATTCCATCAAATGGAAAATTAACCGCTAAAAATTTGTTGTAAAGGCCATTACCCCTTATTTTTGCACTCCGAAAATTAAACCTGTGCTTTTGAAACGGTTGGTAGTGTTCGGAGGTGTAGGGGAAATGATCGATTCCGTAGCTCAGCTGGTAGAGCAATACACTTTTAATGTATGGGTCCTGGGTTCGAGTCCCAGCGGGATCACTGGAAATTAATGAAACCTGCTCTAGTAGCGGGTTTCGTCGTTTTAGGGACAATACATTAGTCGAAAAATTAGCCACTTTGCAAAATACCTCTTTTATGAAATCGTTATTATTTCTACTTCTTTTTGCAACAACCAGCTGCTTTTGTCAAGATAAGATCACTAATATCAAAAATGCAAAGGTTGTCAACATTTATGGCAATGGAAAAACAGTAATTGGTAAGCTGATAATAAACCCCACATTGGTTACTAACTTAAAAATTATAAAGTATACTCCGAATGTGCTTGAAAATGGAATCTATATAACAACCATAGCACTTGACAATAAAGAAAAAGTTCCGCATTTTGGAACCGATATCACAATTTCAACTGACAAGCCAATGGAAGATGTTGAGGCAATGAGTGGCGCAAAGATTAGTGTTAATTACGAATTGAATCCAGAGAGAACGGTGTACCGGATTATAGCGTCACAAATAAACAGAGGCAGACCGGGTACAGATTTATTGACATTTACGATTAAGAGTAAAGAAAAAATATTTTGCACAATTACAGGTGTCGATGGAAAGCTCTAATGTATATTAACTGTCTCCGCATTTTCGATATTAGTGATTAGAGTTTTATTTATAACAATTGGCTTGTTAGATACGGTATCCCATCCAATCCCTACCTTTTTCAAATTTTCCTTGAATTCAGCTTGTGACTTGCTCATTTCAATAACTGTATTTTGAATTTGATTGAGTTGAGTTGATTTGTTCTCGTTTTCAAGTGCATCTCTTTTTATTTTATCGATACCGAGCCAAAAAAGAAGAATGGCACACACAACTAAAAAAATAATATAAACCCAATTCTTTTTTGGATTTTTTATCGCAAAGAATAGCGGAACAAATAAGACTGCTAATCCAAAAAATGCATTCATAAAATCTTTGAATGTATCCCACATGGTTAAGTGTTTTCCACAAAATAACAAATGGGATGGTTATTAAAACCACGAAATCGAATACCTACCGCTTCCCACAGCCTTACCTGTTCCAAAACATTTAACAGCCAATGCCAGTGCCATAACACAATCGTCGTTGAACATAGGTGGAGCTGAATACCTTGTTATACTATTGTGAAAGCTATATTCGAACGTGTGCAGCTCATTTGTTATCGGTCCGGCAGGGAAAGTGATTTCTCTTTTCTGGATTGCTTTCACCAAGCCTTCCATTAATTGTTGTTTGCTTGAGCTGGAAAACTTAAAACCTTCAACAAGTGGCAATGTCGTTTGCAGATCTTCCACGACTGGATCACCCACGCCTGTACTATCGATAAGCGATTTTACTTTAGCGATGTTCGGAAGTTGTTGAATCTCTTTTATCGTATGCCTCCAATCTCTTTGGAACCTATCAAAATAACATACTGACCCGTATTTATCCAGGCCAATGATAACTGTGAAATCCGAAGACTTCGCTAAGTCGATACCGTAACAAACCACAGGATGATTACTGATCGGTTCAATACACCTGTTTATATATTCAGTCCCAAACGGGTTTGCTGCGTTTTCTGCTGGGTTAGCCATATACTCCTGTTCGAATACTGCTGCCGGTAATGATTCTTTGATTAACTCAATTTCATTCTGATCTAGATAGGGATTATCGTAAGAGGTATACTTCCAGCTGGCCCAGTCAGGTTCTCCGTTTATTCCTTTTAAATACAAAGAATAAAAGAAGTTTTTTCCCCTTGGTGTACTGAGGAAATAAGCCTTGCCTTTATAATCGGCTAGGGTTGCACGTATGGCGTTATTCCAACCATCTTCAAGATCCGGGATAAATGAGCCTTCGTCAATGATGGCAAGGTGAAATTTTAAGCTTCTGAAGTTGTCCAATCGTTCTCCAGTAAAGAATTGAATTTCCCCGCCTGTAATAAGCTTTCCTTCAAGATCGGTTTTGTTAAACTCTCCGACCTCATCAGGTAAGGCATTCATTAACGAATCAAAGAACTTCTTTGCTAGTTTATAATTGGGCGTGACATAGGCACATTTCTTTCCTTCAAGTGCATTCTTAATTAAAATGATTTGAGCAAGTTCACTTTTACCGAACCTTCGCCCACACATCAAAACATTAAATCTCGACTTGCTTTTCAGTATCTCCCTTTGATTAATATGCGGCTCTGGTAATTCTATTATCACAAAATTGTTTTACCCCTCTTAAATACAACTTCAATCTTTCCTTTTGTTTCTACGGAAGCGGTTTCTTTCCAACCGAAGTTGTGTGCAAGTGCAAACCTGAGTCCTGCCGTATTACCTTCACCGTTAACAATAGCCCGTGCCATACGTGCTTCGATTTCTTCCATGATCTGATTGCATTCTTCTCTGTAAGCAGGTTTGCTCCGGTAGCTTCTCCAGGTTGGCTGTGATACCCCGATATAAGAAAGGAAATGACCTAGCGTGTAAACGATAGGATCTCTGATTTCAACAACCTTTCCGGCTGATGCATGCTGCTTCCTTTTACCGCTGTCGCATTGCCGTTTATACAGCACCCATTTTGCCCAGATATCCGAGCCGGAATTATATTTCTTTGCACTCATACTTTAAATTTTGAAAAGGCCAGAAAAGTAGAAACTAATCGGCCGTCATGAAAACCCACATTAGAAAGAAGATTCGTTCAATATTTTTAATCCGCTTCTGCTGATCTTCACATTCAGGTTTTCAAACCTCCTGCGGAAGATTTGTCTTTCCTCTGAGTCTTCGCCTTCATCAGGAATAATGCTCCATTCCTCACACAATCGCAGTAGCTTTTTAAACTCTTTCAGGATCTCCTGATAACTTGGTGTATTACTTTCCTTCATTGAATGCGAATTCTCTCATCATTACCGCAGATATATGTTCCGGGTTGTTAGGAAACTCTTCACGCAGTTCTTTCAATCTTGTATCCATCCTGGCTGCAAACTCTTCCTCTTTCTTTTTTTTGTTTGTAAGATAAATAGTCATGCCTGCCGCCGATTTCTCTAATGCACGTTCACGTTTTTCCCGTTCAACTTCTACCGGCCAAGGCTCAACAATTTTTGGCTTTTCGACTTGGAACTTTGCCGCCATCTGCTGATTCATTTGATCCTGGTTTTGTGAAACGGTGTCAAGTTTTTTGTCAATCTTCACAAGCACCTGATACAACAGTGGCAAAAGTTCATTGATGTCAATAGGTTGTTCTGTTGGCTTAGCTTCCGGCTTTGCTTCTGCCGGTTGCACCGTATCAAGTTTTTGCTTTACAACAGGTCCTGTAATAGGCTTAATTGATGGCTTCGCTTGTGGTTTTGAAAAATTAAAATTGAATAGTGACATATGTTTTATTTAAAAATTATTTCTTTCTTTAACTAACGGTGTACGGTATGCGTTGGCCTTGTAAGACACACAGATAATTGATAAGTCGTAATACTTCTGTAGATCGGTTTTAAGCCTGGTTAGTTCCTCTCTATTGATTTTATTGCCATCGTGAATTACGTGGTCAGGATCGCCTGGAATAGTGTGGTATGTGAAGTGTCGGTGTTTCATAGCTTCCTGATTAAGGTTAACCGGTTCTCATACTTTAATAGGGAATAGGTATAGTCTTCATGTTGGAACTGCGCGCACAGATCGCCATCATGATCGATGATCATATTAACCGCAGGAGATTCTATCTGATACGTATATCTGCCCAGGGATAGCCCTACCAACTTCTTCAGCTCGGCAGTACTCATGTATTCTTCCAGTAACCCATGATAAGAATGTAATACTGATAGTTCTTCCAGGTTCTTAAAGTCTTCCGGCAGTACATTAAACTTCCCGTTCTCTACAGTGAAACCGAGAGCCAGCATAGCAAGCCTCAGATTATGTTCATTTACATTCTCTTCCAGACCGTTTAAAATGTATAGATGCTTATCCAACGCTTTTCTCAGTTCTGCGACAGGAGTGATATGAGAATGATAAACAGAGCAAGGAAATAACCATGTAAGGATCTTCTCCAAGTATTCGACAGTGTAATGGCTTGTCATATGTACTTCTTTTAAGGGTGGTGGGGTTACTTCTCAAGCGATTCAAGCAACTTTCTCCTGATGAAGTATGCCCTGTTAGCGCCTGTCTTTTTCTCTACCGAGTCGTTAAACCTGGATTCAACCAAGTCCTTTTGCTGATCATTCAGCCGGATAACTACTGTTTTCGATAGTTTGTCTTCGTCTTGTTTTTTCGTGCTCATATACTGATGTTCTCTATTAAATGCGCATTGTGTTTACTTGGGCAGTTTAACCCGTACAATTCTCGTATCAATAAATGCGGGTAGTGTTAGCTTATTAAATTTAAACAGAGAGAATTCTGCCGAATAAATGCCTGCCGACTAATTACGCGACTCAGTTTTTATCGGGAAAGGCAGTTATTGAAATCGTTATCTATTTATTATCAACCACTTAGTTAGTGGGTTGGATAGTACCAAGCGGACTATCCACCAAGCAGGACGCGGGATTACGCTGCTCCTAATGTCGGTAGCGGTGAAAGGCGTGGGGTGGTGGGTATAATTCATCCACTAACTTAAGTAATTGTCTTGTTTTGTATCAAAGAGGGGTGATACACAGCAAACCCTTATCCCAATTGCATTACAGGTA
The DNA here is from genome assembly GCA_029269725.1 of Pollutibacter soli. Lineage (GTDB taxonomy): Bacteria > Bacteroidota > Bacteroidia > Chitinophagales > Chitinophagaceae > Pollutibacter > Pollutibacter soli. The sequence goes on from JARJHS010000005.1 coordinate 204,489, forward strand.
ATTTGTATCATGTATCAGTATCACTAAGGTTGTTTTTCTCCCTTTCTTATTATTATTAAAATAATTATTTAGGGGTGTTGATACAAATCGGCTAAGACTCTTATCCAGCGTGCATTTCGCGTGTAAACCCCCGGGTTGATACATTTACGCCCAAGCCTCTTTCGCCCTGGCAAGTGTTGGTCGGCTAATACCTAGTAATTTAGCAGCCTCAGTATCGTTTTTGCCTTCTTTCTTTAATCGATTGTATTCATCGCGGTCAATATTCTTCTTTCCCTGGTTCTGTCTTACAATACTTAATGCATGAATGCAATGCGATTTAATGGCTGGTAGGAGACTGATTGCAACTCTCCAGCAATGATCAGGCACAACCGACGATCCGACACCTTCGAAGCCTGATAATGTGGCTGCAATTCTCTTAACGATTAAAGCCATTCTTAGGCATGATGCGCCAATGTCGCCACCATACTTTTCCTCTAAATCTCTTTTATCTTGCATGGCACTAAACAGGTCTAATTCCTGTTGAGCAGTAAATTCGAGATAATGCAGTTCATCGCTCCACAAATCGGACCGCTTTAAGATATCCCTTTGCAAACCTTGACACATCTCACCTATTAAATCCCGTTGCTGTTTTCCTGACCTATATTCCATGAATGTCGGAGGAATTGTATAATACCATAACCGGGAGAAAAGTCCATTGTATTCGCTCGGAATAAGTTTCTTTAATTGATCGTGAGTGCCGCTTAACATGATAGCAAGTCTTGGGTTTTCGACTATATAACTTTCTCCTTCCCCTTTCCTCTGCCGGGCAAGAGGTTCGTGATGAAATACCTTTCTGATAATGTCGGAAAAACCTCCAAAGTCTTTGTTCTGGTTTCCTTGAATAAGTGTATCGACTTCGCTATCGTATGCGAAACCACCAATAGGATTGTCCCTTAATTTTTCGACTAATGCAGCCTGTGTTGTGTCGCTGGCTGACATAGCAAAACAATATTTAATAGGCTTTCGTGGTTCTTCTATCGTCTCAATTTTTTTGTTTCCCTTCTCGACTTCTTTCAATTGCTTTTTAAAGTCCGATAGGGCAAGCTTATAATTTCTTAGCGCATTAGCCTGCATTAAATTAGCCTGCTGAGTTATAGCCCCCACTAATGTGTTTCCATACCTTGTCAAACCTTTCCCGCTCCCGGCAGCAGCAACCACAAGTGAAAGCAGATGAGGGGAGTACTCCTTTACATCGTTATCAGCGCCGTGATAGAACCGATACCGGCTAAATGCAGCGGACAAAGCGGTTAGCATTCCAATTAATAGCACATCTCTTTTCCGCCGTTCATCTACCTGGAAGCATATTTCTTTTAGATGTTCCGGGAGGTTGTTATAAACTTCATCACTAAAGCAATCACCCGGGGTATCGGATTTTATATGTATGCCGGTCTGATCGGGATATTTCTCCTCTCTCCGTTCAATGATATTAGCAACAGTGATATTCTTCATGCTATCAGAATCACTCGCTATATACTGATTAAAAAATTCTGAATGCTTTAGGAGAGATTCGCTTGAAATCCCGTCAACAGTAACTAGTTTACCAACTACTGACCAAACGTCATCATAGTGAAGGTCACCGATCCCACATCTTTTTGCTATCATCCGTTCGATCTCGTTATCTGGTATTGATCTCACTTCGGAAATACCTTTTCTTTCCTTTGCATTAGTTTCTACACCTCTTAAAGCACTATTCAGATCCATTTCAATAAGTTTTTATTGATGTATAAATCTGGTGCATAGAAAAGGAAAAATGGCTGTGAAATAGCTTTCATTTGTCCATCTATTTTAACCTTATGCTTCTCCAAAAAGTATTTAGTCAGAATAGCTGTTGCGTTATGATATGCACGACTATATTCGTCCGAAGTCCATTCATCCCGTAGATACAACAGAGGCTTTAATAAGAGTAAAGCTTTAACACCATTACCAGAAACAGACTTACAGGCAAAAAGAATATCTAACTGTTTATCATTGGTTACCGCCTTCACTACTGCGTCTGCATTATCTATTTTATCGATGTCAAGTTGATAGGTGAACCCAGGTAGCTTCAGACCTTTGTTGCAGCGTGGATTGAAAACTCCTGAATGAGTTATATAAGGTAATTGACTTTTTAACTTATCCTTCAAAGACAGATCTCCTAATTCTTTTGCCTCCTGGATTTGCCGTGCAATCTCTTTTAATTCTGCACTCAGCATCATCCTGATCACATCGGTGATATTAACAGTTTTAGAGTCATTAACATTAAGCTTATGAGGATATAAAGAGAACTGAGGGATATACTGAAAACCTGAGTTTAATCTTTGTTTCAGTACCTTGCGACTGCCAGAAAAAATATATCTTGTATGTTTTGCATCAGGTTGAATCCACAAGTAAGAATCCGGTTTTGTATATCCTGAATATTGAGAAAATGAGACTTGTTCAACCTCGTTATGTGCGGATAAAACGTTAACTTTGTTCACGTCACTAAATTTTTTTATGCCCTGGGATTTCTATCCTGGGGCATGTTGTTTTCAAAGGATAGATGTAGCTCTTATATGTTTTTTGATATCGCTGTATCTGAATCTGTAAGCACGTCGCCCATGCGGAATACGTGGAATACATTTTTCGACAACCAGCTTTTCAAAAGTCGGCCGACTTACTCCAATCAGTTCGCTCGCTTCAACGGTAGTGACTAACCGATTTTCGTTATCGTTAAACCTGATCTTTTCCAGTTCGTCTTTGAGTGAGTTTTGTACGGTTTGCTGAATGATCGCCAGCACGTCATTAACTGGAATTAATGCCAATGCATCCGTCACCTGATAGCTTCGCTTAGACATAATTTTTTAGTCTTGATTAGATAAAATTGTTACTAGGCTCGGATTAAAATCCAAACCGGTTATGGCTAGAATCGTGCTGGGGTTGAATGGAATTGACTGGTTTAGCTGAAACTAAAGGCCTGTAGTACTGTTTTCAAAGTTAGAAAGCTTTTTAAATCAACTCGCGTTTGGTTTTCCACAAAACTTGCAAATTGTAAATGCATTTAGAAAATATTGAAAATCATACACGTTACTGCGCCCTCGAACTATTGCTCGAAGTAGGTAAATCGGTGTAGTATTTGTGTGCATCTGAAAGCAATGATATGTAATGATGTGTCATGATGTAAACTTTTTAAAATAGTTTAAGAAGTTCTATCTCTGTAGCCATTTTTATATTTATTCAATAATGATTTCGTTTCTCGCAAAAATTTAGTTTTCATCAAAATGAGTGTCCCTAACTGTTAGCAGTCTGATCAACATTTTAAGCACCCTGCACCGTCTCGGACAATACAGACGGACCAATAAGTTCTATTGCTCTCTGGTAAAGCAAAGGAGATGAAATCCGTAACTGATCTAGCGCCTCAAGTGTTTTGCTCATCTTCAGCGGTGGCAGTCCGAGCCGTTCACGGATCTCTCTGTTAGTCAAATTTTCCACCTGTGTCTTTTCGGAGTAGCTAAAACCAATCGGAGAAAGTGGTACGATTTTAAGTGCTGCCGGGGCAGTACTAAACTCCATTATTCTATTGAACACTGTGAGAATATCGTTTTGTCTTCCCTTCACGTAAGTGTTATTGAATATCTCAAATGCATCTCTCATTTCTTTACTTACTCCTAGTTGTCCGGGTGTCATTATTCCCATCAAAACCGGACTTGTTACCTGGTGGCATGTTAGGATATTTTGCGAGATCATTTTGTACACCGCTGTGAAATCTTCCTCAGTCATATCACTAGGACCGAGATCGATAATAGTTGGTGCGGTGTCTTTATTCGCGTTGAATGATAGAACGAATTTTATCCCCTCAGATCCTGTGAACTTATCCTTGAAGCTTCGTTCAATAGCTTTCTTCTCGTCTTCGTTCTCTGGCTCACCATTATTCAGATTAATAAGTTTCGACGGCGTGAAGCCGGACTTAGCATTGTTGAGGGTATGTTTTGAAACCTCGATATCAGCATTGATGTAATTCAATCCCTGCTGATATTCCGGTTCGGTGTATGTTCCTTGATCTGCGTTGTAGTCTTTATAGTAAAGAATTTGTTTTGTGGCTTTCTTGTAAGGATTAAAAGCAGGTATTCGAACTATGTCGCCTATCCTCCTTTGCCAATCTTTCCTGTAATAAAACATCGTATTGTCTTCATTACTCCGCATCCTAGCATTCTCCATATGCTGGACTTCGACAATTTTTCCTCCATGCCCATAAATCACTTCCAGGAAAAAGCCTCCGTGAACAAGCAAACTATGAATTGCTTTATCTTTTACTGAATCGAGACTTTCTCCAGAAGTATTACAACGTTTAACAAAAGGATTGTCTTTAGGCGCGAAACCTCTACCAGATACATAGGTGTTTTTCGTCCTTACTATGCCGCCATGTGTCGGAGACTTCAATGCTAGCTCAGAAAGATACTTCGGGTAGTCGTTAACGAATTCTACAATACCTGTGTCAGGACTAACGGTTGTAACTGCTGGCTCCGGTTGTGCTTCAAAATTTAAAAAGAAAAGGTTGTTCATATTTTATCCTCCTAATGTTGCTTGTCTTGAAATTTGTGAGTCTCTACGTTGTGCATCAGAAATTTCTTTCTCGACTACGTAGGCCTTTACTGTCCTGTTATTGGTTGCGTTGATAGTGTCCTGTCCGAGTTCAACCCTTGGGTTTATTAATTGTCCTTGTGGCGTCAACGGAGCTGTTGCGCTTGATGATATAGATGGCATACTTCCACCTCCTGCGGCACCTGGGACCTTTACAGACAGGATCTTCTTTACATTAGCTATACCCGCTGCGACTGCTGCCGCTGCTGCTATTGCACCGAGAATAGGACCTACTACTGTAATTCCGGCAAGTGAGGCAAATGCAGCTGTAGCACTCTGGTAAGTATTAATGGTTGTAGCAGCTATCGCTAAAGCTTTCCCCGCTGCCGTCTGTTCACCCGCTACTTGTGCTGCTTGTGCTGCCAGGTCTGCCGCCGCGTTTAAAGCCTTCTGTCTGTTTCGTGCTTGTTGTTCTTCGATTGCCTGCCGTGCTTTTGCGTTAGCGTCCAGGTTCTCTGTCTTCTGCTGTTCAGTTAGTGTCGCATCTGCAAGAATAGCCTGGTCAAGGTCATACAACCATTGTTTTCTCTCATTAGCTGATATCTTTTCGTTTTCTGCATATGCGGCTACTGCTTCCCGTAAGGATTGCTGCTGAAGTTCTTTCCTGTCCTTCTCGTCCTGTTCAGCCTGAATACGTGCATCTTTTTCTTTCTGGAATTTGTCTTGTAGGGCTTTTAATTCCAGATCATCATACTTCTTATTGATCTGCATCAATGCGTTCCTGTAGGCTTCGAGGGCTGGCAATACACTTTGCGAACCGGCCTGAAGTATTTTAACCTGACGATCAACTTCCCGGCTTGCTGCGTCAAGTTCTTTATCTCTGTCGCTTTTTCCAAAGTCACCGTTTTCTATGGTTAATTGTTCAGAAAGTGCTTTTGCTTCCTCAACAAGTTTTTTTCTGTCTTCAATTGCTTTTTTCTCCAGGGATATCCTTTGATCAAGAGCCTTTTTTCTTTCCTCTCTTTGTTTAGTAGTTTGGGCAACGAGGAAATTTAATTCAGCAAGCTCCATTGCATCTTTTTCTCTCCGGAGTTCGTCCTGTGCCTCTACTTCATCCTTACCCAAACCCCTAACCGATTCAAGATAATTTTCTCGGCTCTTGATACGATACTTTGAATATTCCTGTTCGAGCTTGAATATTTCCTCTTCAGATTTACCGGCAAGCTTTGCTTTTGCTATTGCAATTTTTTCCTGTTGCGCTAAAAACTCCAGGCCTGCTTTTAATCCAGCCTGGGAAGATTCAACAATACTTTTGTTAAGTTCTTTTTGTGCTTCAGCGGCTTCATTGCTTTTGTTAATGAAGCTTTGTAGGGCTGATATGGCTTCACCAAGAGCAATTAACAGAACCCCTATGCCTGTCGATATAATTGCCGTCTTCAGGACCTTAAAGGATACTGAGGTAGTTTCAGCGCTAATCCCCAGGGCTTTCATGCTCACCGCTGTTGCCTTGTTAGCTAATTCATTCGCTTTAATTACAATCGTTGAGTTTTTAACTGAAGCTGAGAGAACGTTGAAGGTGTCCTTTAACTCCAGGATGTTATTTACCCCCTGGCTGAGTGCTAATGCTGACTGTACTTTCAAAAGTGTCTTCTCGACTTCCTCACTTTCTACACCTATTAGCCCCAGCGCACCCTGGAATGCTGTAAAACCTCCCAGAACGCCATTTATAGCCCCTTGTAGGGCTTGAAACTTCCGATCAGGATTAAATGCATCTGCTAACGCTTTCGCGTCACCGAGGGCATCTCTGAAGCCTGCAACTTTCTTCGCTGCTGCTATAGCTCTTTCGTCTGTCGCCCCGAATTTATCAACCAGGGCGGTTAATTCATTGTTTGCCTCCCGTAGATCCTTTTTGAAGTTGCCGACATTTACCTCTAGGTCTAAACCAATCTTTTCCTCTGCCATACTTATAAATGCGGTAACTCAAAGTTTATTTATGAGATTACCATTATAAATGCGGGAGGCCGAAAAATGGGCGGAGAATTTTCGAAAAAAAGTTAAATTTGTAGATATCCAATATCGCTAACGATGCACCAACAACGAAGTTTTTTTGAAAGACATCTTCACTGGATAATTATAATCGCATCGGTAATTATTTTCACTCCTTTTGTTTGTAAATACAGAGAAATTTTCCCAGGCAAGGCAGTATCTCACCACACAAACTGGGCTGAGTTCGCCACCTTCTTTTCCCTGCCAATTAGTGTTATCAATGCCATTGCTGTATTTTATTTAGGTTATAAAGTTTATCTAGCACAGAAAAGGAGGGATGAATGGGAAAGAACTCAGTCGCTTGCTGACTTGAAGTTTGTCGCAGAATTAGGACAGGTATACAAGTTGTATAATATGGGGAATTCTGTAGCTAATCATGTGATAGTAGCGAAAGTACCGAGTGGGACAAATGAAGGCACTACTAATAATACTACCACAATATCCAGAATTCATAGATGTTACTCAATTCCAGCCGGCGGACACCTTTCTTTGCTATTTACCGAACAAACAGAAAAGCTTTATGCTCGATATCATAATGGAGAGCGATTTGTGTTGCTCACATGTGTATTTGACGAGAACCATGAAATTTCAGATTCAGTAATTGAAAATTTTATCGTTGCTAATTCAACCCGTACCAATGAAATTATTCTTCGTACGTGAAAAATCCCGTTTTAAAACGTTTTTTTCTCCTTGCCATTAGTCCTACCAATTTTAATTTCGAACCAGAATAATGCATTATTACAGGAAGACACCTGGACCCCGGACACTGAAACCGGGGTTTTATCTTTTTAGATAACTTTCCGCAACATCTAAACATTCTTTAGCAATTTCTTTATTAGGCTCAGCGTCGATATTTCGCATCTTGTGTAAAAATGCTGCTTCTAAAAAATTAAATAAAGCCCCAATATCGCTTCTAGTAATAACGCCCCGCCCGCCATACGCAGACATATAATAATTGATATAAATCTGTCGAGGTACTGGATATCCAGCACCAACAATTCTTGCAGTGAGGGATGCCTCGACCGATTTGATACTTTTATCAATACATCGTTGATATTCGGATTTCTCGTAATGGAGGAATGCCTCGTTATAGTAACTTGAAGCAAAATCTAAATATATCTTCTCAGCAGAATTATTTTTATCAATTAACCTTTCAAGTACAAAACCAACAGCGAGTAGGCCAATTATAATTGCAACTACCATCATTACTGGAGTGCCTGATATCGAACTTAGAAGCCAGGATGAGAAAAATAGAATAGGTGATGCGGCAGAAATATAAAGAAATAGATGCGACAAAACATTAAAGACCTTAATTAACTTAGGCAACTCAAATTGCAAACTGATTACCAACTGCTCCATTAGAAAAAAATAAAATGCAAGCACTAGCCCAATAGTCGCATAAAAGAGCATATCATACATCGTTGGTCGGTAGGAGAAAATCGGAACAATTTTTTCTTCAAGAAAATCCTTGAAGGCACTAAGGCTGATAACACATGATACAAATGCGATAGCAAATCCAGAATCGTTTTTTAAAAAATTCATAAGTTAGCTTTGTAACATTAAGATAATATTTTTTTACATTTAGCACCATGCCCGCGTACCTTGTAATAGTGAAACCGAATGACGAATCGGTTAGGAGAGAGCTGATAGACCTTATCAGTGATGATATAGAATATGTTTTCGATTGGCAAAAAAAATTGCACCATCGCAAACATCGAAATAATATTGAATACTTCGACATAAGGATGGTGCATGAAAAATACCCGGATGGGATCTTATGCTGATTGTAGATCGAAGTGAACTTCGTTCAGCATGTAATACAACCACTGAAAAGCCTCAAAAGCTTCATCTTTCTGACATTCTGTTAATTGTGCAAATTCTCTGCTTTTGATGTAGCTCTTAAACCATCCTGAAATACCGTAATCGCATGTTGCTGCTGTATCAACAGCATCCTCATTTTCGATTAGCAACTTTGCAAACTCTGTTTGCTGATCTTTTGAAAATCTCTGTTCCATGATCGTGTGTTTTGGTGAAAAAAAAGGTTCATCGTTTCTTGGCATTACTCTTGAAGGGGCTGTGATTGCAAGAAAATTCAATACAGATTCTTGAGTAACTCCTTTACTGTGTTCGCTTTTTTGATAATGATTCATGATGTACGTGTTTAAGTCTGTTAATATCGTTGTGTAAATATTGACTTGTAGCAACCAGGGAGGTATGGCCTAGCAAACCCTGAATTGCTAAGAGATTAGCGCCGTTATTCATTAAATGTGTTGCAAAGGTGTGTCTCAGAATATGCGGGTTGCGCTGACCCTCGGGCATATGTGGTGTTAAATGATTTGCAACAACACAGTGAATTGATTTGAGATCCATTTGCCCGCGCCTTGTTGAGACAAACAGGAAAGTAGATGAATATCCTTTCTTTTTCTTAGCTCTCTGATAGGTTTTAACTTTCTTGCTCAGTGCTTCGCTGATAGGTACAAGCCTTTGATTTCCTCCCTTGCCCGTTACCTTTATTAGAAGTCTTGCATGGTCTATATGGGAGTGCTGCATATTAGCAAGTTCTTCCCGCCTGATACCAGTTTGATAGAACATTTCAAGAATGAGTTTATCTCTCATTCCAATTATGCTTTTCTTAAACTCCCCTGTCAAGATCTTCTGCATAACATCCTCCTGAACAAAAGAGGGAAGTCGTGTCGCAATTTTCCTTTGCGTTAACCCGTAAGAGGGATTTGTCTCTAAAATGCCAATTCTCCGAAGGTGTTTGAAAAATGATTTTAGGCTATACAATTTGCGGTTAATGCTCCGGGCAATCATGCCGGACTGGCTAAGTTCAACTAGCCAGGACCGAATGTTATTCCGGGTAATATCTAATACATCCGGTTGCTGATCAATAAATTTCAGAAATACTTTTACGTCATCTGTGTAAGCTCTGATTGTGTGCCTTGAGAAACGCTTTATAAGCTTCAGATAGTCCTCGAATGAGGGAATACAGGCATGATACCGCAATGCGGTTTTTGTCATAAATTCGCCTTCCATTGTTTAATTGCAATTTTTAATTGTGATTAATCACCCGGTAGGTACCAACTACCGGGTTTTTTATTTCCATCTATACCGCCTTCAGTTTTGATTTATTCTCGGGTAGCATAGAAATCATTTTTTCCTTAGCTCGCTTTGCCGCTTTTATTGGATTGTTTTTATCGTAATCGATGAATATCCTCTCAGATGTATGACCAGTCATTTTCATAGCGTCATAGGAAGAAACACCTCTGTCCAGAATATTACTTGTAAATGATCTTCTTGCAGTGTGTGTTTTAATTAGCTTATAGAGTTCCGTTCCGATTTCTGTACTTAGTCTACCTTTTTCATCTAAAGAAGCCAGTTTCCCAATTGTTTTCAATGCCCGGTTGAAATACTGGTTCGTAACTGCATCCGGCAGGCTGTTGGGTTTGTGTTTATACTTCTCCATTATCTTCAATGCCAGATCATTTAGCGGAACAGCAATTTCTATCTTTGTTTTTTGAGTTAACATCTTTAGGTATGTCGCTCCATCTTCGTCTTTAATGAAGTTTTCTTTCTTGATATTTACCAGGTCACTATACCTAAGCCCAACACAACAACCGAAAACAAACAGATCTCTGATCGGTTCCAGACCATCAGTGTTTTTTAAATCAGTCTTATAAAGCTTTAGTATATCCTTCTCATCGAGGTGAACTGATTTAACCTTTGGACGAAACACTTTAAATGCTTTAAGTTTAAACGCGAAGTTCTCCGTAAGATCTTCCTCCGCTGCGCGGCTCATTACGATTTTTAGGTTCTTGATTTCTTTGCCTATACTTCCCTCACTTAAACCTTCTTTTTTCAAGAAGCTTACATATTCCTTGTAGAATTTTAATGTGATTGATTCGAAACTTGCTTTCTTATTGAATGCTTCAAGATGCTTTTTCGAGGTCTGAAATGTTTTAAGTGTACCAGGAGAATAATGTGCTTTGTCGTTTATTAGTTGATCCAGCAAATCAAAAAGTGGAGTTTGAGTAGAATTCTTCTTTTGCTCAGATACTTTTGCGGCTTTTGACTTTGGAAAAACAACGGCTTTTATTTTTTCACGCAGTTCTGCCGGTTCAGGAATGACATTAGTCTTTAGAATATTGTTCATCTCCACTTCAACGGCTTTCTCGATACTATTTTTCAGATCCTTAAAATATCCAAACTCATAGGGATAAAGCTTTTCATACTTCTTAATGATGGCTTGGTTTTGCCAGTGATCAGGCTTGATTGAAATGCCAAGAGACATTATCATTTTCTTTCCATAATACCTCTGCTGACAGGTAATCAATGATTTTTTTGTATTGGGATTGACCGATTGGAGAAAGAAAGATGGGCGGTTCATGGTGACTAATTGATATCTCTAAGATAAGGTAATTAGTCGTTAAATGAGTCGTTTTCTTTAAAAACTTTGGAAAATAGTTGAAAGTTTGGATTTGCTAAAGCTCAGTTTAGATAGGCATTTCACTGGATTATTGTGGGTGTTTTGAAAAATGTTGAAAGAGTCCCGGGGTTAAGTTCGAGTCCCAGCGGGATCACTGGAAATTAATGAAACCTGCTCTGGTAGCAGGTTTCATCGTTTTTGAAACTTTATAAATCGATTAGTGAGCCTTCCTGCTTGTATAACTGATCGATTTAGTTGAAGTCCTTAAGTCCCTGAAAAAATCATTACTGCACATTTCGTTTTCTAACGCCTCTTCAGGAACTATTTAAATGATCTTTCCAGCCGGTTTCTATTGGTCTGCTGTTTTCAAATGATACCACATGAACATTTACTATCTGGGTCGCTGTTAAATTTCTTTTCTCCAATTAGTATTTCTCATCACCAATTCCGCGGCAATCGATCAAAGAAAAAAATGATTACCGTTTTTGTGCAAAAGTGAAACTATCGAATGCCGATAATTTCAATGAGGTTTTTATTATTGGAAAATGTGAATTGGCGTTAAGGAAGTAAACATCTGCATGGGCAAACCAGTTTATGTTCCGATACTAATTTGACGCAAAAAGAGGACTACGACTTCAGAAATTATGCTCGTGATGGTAAAATATGCCCTCATTGAATTGACTCGTTTTTGAGACAGAATTTTATTTATGTCTGTAAAAGCAGAAACATCGCGTCGAATGCAGAAACAATTACTAAAACAATAGCCGGGGCATACAAAATTGGGCATTCTTATTAATGGAACCAGCGAGATTTAAGAGATTTGACTAATTAAGAAGTCTTCTCAATACTGCGTTTAAACTTACACGTCAACTTTTGCCCGGGAATATTGAAAATCACCAACTGACGGACATCAGCATTTTATCTGACAGGGATTCTTAAAAAAGAAGGGCTGTGAAAATAGCTTTATACGTTGAACAATGGTTGAATAATGGTGTGCTGGATTCTGCATCAGAATTGGTTTTATAATAAGATAAGGCTTCCGGAAATTTCTAGTGTTTCGGGTAACGCTCCCATGATAAACTCTTAAGGATATCAGTTCAATCTTCTGTAAACAAAAGCATGAACACAGCGCCTGGAGTTTGAATTGTTTTTTTAATTATTCGGGTCAGCTATCCGGTTTCCTGTGTGCCAGACAAACCAGGGATTGATTCGTGTTTTTAGTTGTGATTAAAAATCCATTCATAGCATCACGTAACAACTCATTTATATGAAAGAGTCTGAAAATGTACAGGTACTAAAAGAAGAGTTTGTGATCCGGGACGAATTAAAAAAGGAAGGTCTGAATATTGGCAGATACTTTGGTGCCTTGTCCCCCTGGATACTTTTTACTTACATAATACTCGGTAGTTTGCTGGTTATTGGCTTAGGTTTCTGGACAGGTCATTTATTGTTCAGGAGCAGCAATGAAGCTACCGTAGACTCCATTGATGCTGTTGTGGGAGCTATTCTTGGATTGCTTGGTTTTATTCTGGGATTTACATTTTCACTTACCTGGTCACGATTTGGAAGTAGAAACAGCCTGGTGGTGTTACAAGCAAAATTATTAGGAACCTGTTATCTCCGCACCAGCCTTTTGCCACAAAAATTACAACCTTCACTCAGAAAGCTTTTCAGGGAATATGTTGGTGTTTTACTGGAACTGCAGACAGCGGGCCATGTAGATGAATCTGTGATGAAGATTAACGATCTCCATATAGATATCTGGAATCAAACTACATTACTGGTCAGAGAGGATATGGATTCAGAATTGCGATCACTTTTTACCAGCGCGGTCAACGAGCTAATCAATATTACCGAGGAAAGAAAAATTGTCGGATTGGTTTATAGTATACCAGAACCAATCTGGCGTATTTTATTGCTGCTTATAGGTATGGGGATGTTTGCTTTTGGCTATCAAATCGGAGTATCCGGTGTGAACCGGATTGCACAAGTGTTATTACTTCCCATTCCTTTCGGACTCCTGATCGTTTTAATTTCTGACCTTAATTCTACCAGGATCCACCCTCGCCTCAAAGTGACTAAAAAACCGCTCGAAGATGTGCTGGAAATGATGGGAAAAGAGATCGCTTAAAAATCTTTAGGAAGAAATCAGTACAACTGCCAACAACAATGTTAACTAACTGGCCCGATTGAAAAATCTATTGCTTCAAACCTTGTTTGAATCGATAACTCCTGTTCTCTTTGGCAACAAAGCATCTCACTAGAAAATAATGACACGCTCTACTGTTTTCTTTAAGACAGCATAGTTTAATGAATTTGCCATCCTATTTTTCATACAGACAGAAATTTTTCCCCACGCTAAAGAGTAAATATCGATTGCCTTCCTATCATTTTCAGTGCAATCACTGGCAAGCAAAATTGCGACAGGAACATAACCTTGTTCCGCTTTCCTTTTCTGGAAAGTATAACACTGGTGTGCCACCATTTTCTCCAGGTTTTTTTCTTCTTGCTCTGGGTTGATTTTCTTACAGCGGTCTAAGAAAAAAGCGCCGTCAATGATTTGCGATTGCTTCTTTCATTCCGGTATATTTAAAATCAGTCGGAAATCCATTAGGAGATACCAGGGCCAACGTATTTTCATTTCACCAGGTCTCTTTTATTAAACTGCTTTTTCTGTCCGAAATTCTTTTTGCGAAAAAGCAGCCTTCTTGCCACCTTCCAAAAATACTTTGGCATCGAGAAGCCCATATAAATGAATGAGCCTGGCAACCAGCCCCGTCCAACCGGTCTGATGGCTTGCTCCGAGGCCGGCTCCATTGTCGCCATGAAAGTATTCATAAAAGAGCAGGTGGTTACGCCAGTTGATGTCGGTCTGAAATTTTTCAGTACCACCGAAAACCGGACGACGGCCTCTTTCATCGGGTAAAAAAATGCGTGTAAGCCTGTTGGCAATTTCCTGCGAAACTTCAAATAGATTCATCATTTTTCCGGACCCGGTGGGGCATTCAATTTTAAAACCGTCGCCATGGTAAAGATAGAACTGCTGAAGTGCCCTGATGATGAGTACATTCACAGGCATCCAAACCGGACCGCGCCAGTTGGAATTGCCCCCAAACATTCCTGTATTTGATTCTCCAGGCAGATAATCCACCCGGTGTTCCTGGCCCCCTACGTTAATGATGAAAGGATGATCCTGGTGAAATTTTGAAAGTGATCGTATCCCATAAGGGCTGAGGAACTCTTCCTCATCGAGCATCTTTGTTAAAATCCGACGAAGACGTTCCGGGTTTACCAATGCAATAATTGCCCTGTCATTTACACCAAAATGTCCTGGTCCTGTCGGATGAATTGCCTCCATCAGGTCGGGCATATGTTCCTGGCGTTTGCGGATCTGGGCGACAGCCCTTGGGACTTGTGCTATTTGCTCCTGTTCGATTATGGTAGTAGCGCATAGCGGCAGAAGTCCTACCATTGAACGTACTTTAAGTCTTTTGGCACTGCCATCGGGCGACCGCAACATGTCATAATAAAAGCCATCTTCCTCATCCCACATACCTTCGTTGCCCGGACGGTTCATCGCAGCTGCGATAAACAGGAAGTGCTCCACGAACTTAAACACCATGTCTTCGTATATACTATCATGGGCAGCAAGCTCGGCGGAAATCTCCAGCATATTCTGGCAGAACAATGCCATCCAGGCTGTACCATCTGCCTGTTCCAGATATCCTCCGGTCGGTAATGGTGCGCTGCGATCGAACACCCCAATATTATCCAGTCCCAGGAAGCCGCCCTCAAAAATGTTCTTACCAAACCGGTCTTTACGATTTACCCACCAGGTAAAATTCAACAGCAGCTTGTTGAAGGCCAGCTTTAGAAATTCAATATCCGCTTCACGTCGCAGCGCTTGCTCGGTTCGATGCAGAAAAAGGGTTGCCCAGGCATGCACAGGAGGATTTACATCGCTGAAGTTCCATTCGTACGCCGGAATCTGACCACTGGGATGGAGGTAAAGACCACGGAGCATTAATCTTATTTGCTGTTTCGCAAAATCCGGATCTACGATAGAAAGCGGCAAAGTATGGAAAGCGAGATCCCAGGCCGCATACCAGGGATATTCCCATTTATCAGGCATGGAGATGATATCTTCATTCTGCATATGGAACCAGTCTGAATTCCTGGAGTGCCGGCTGCCGAAATACAGCGGGTGTGCGTGGTGTTCTTTTAACCAGCTCTGGCCATCGAAATAATAAAATTGTTTGCTCCATAACATTCCTGCAATTGCCTGGCGCATGACAAACGCCTCATCGGGTGTCACTGAACCTGGCGTAATAGCACTGTAAAACTCATCAGCTTCCTGCCGGCGATTGGCTATTATTTTATCAAATGCCGCTCCGAAGATGGAACTGCCATTGCTCCCGATTACATCAGCGCCCGTGGACTTTAATCGCAACCGTATCTCCACGGATTGACCTGCGCCTATACCTGACCGATAGTGGGCAGCCATTTTGGTTCCCGTTTTTTCTGGGTTGATGGTTTCCTGTTGCCCCAGCACCACATAATTATTAATGCCATCTTTCAGATATCTGCTTTCATTCTTTCCATCCAGGTGCAGGAATTCCCTGTTGGTGACATTGTCCGTAAACAGCAACGGCACATTTCCATCACAATAAAAAGAATAGTTACCAAGTCGTTGATGAACGGATAAAACAGTACTGCTGCCGGCTGGCCCTTCCACCTGGCTAAGTAGTGGCTTATCAGCTGGTGTCGCAATCCATTCAGCCCATTCGTTGCGGAACCATAATGTTGGCAGGATATGTAATTCCGCAGCTTCCGGCCCCCGGTTGATGGCTGTGATCAGCACGAGTATATCTTCGGGCCCGGCTTTAGCATACTCCACAAATACGTCAAAGTATCGATTGTCATTAAATACACCGGTATCGAGCAATTCATATTCATACTCGTTCTTGGAACGATGGCGATTGGTCTCTACCAGGTCCGCATATGGAAATGCTGCCTGCGGATATTTATACAGGTATTTCATGTAGGAGTGCGTAGGCGTAGAATCGAGATAGAAATAATACTCCTTCACATCCTCACCATGATTGCCTTCACTATTCGTCAAGCCAAAAAGTCTTTCTTTCAGAATAGGATCTTTGCCATTCCACAGTGCCAGGGCGAAACATAAATGTTGTTTGTCGTCTGATATTCCACCCAGCCCATCTTCACCCCAGCGATACGTTCGGGAACGAGCCTGGTCGTGTGTAAAATAATTCCAGGCATCGCCACCTTCGCTGTAATCTTCGCGAACGGTTCCCCATTGTCTCTCGCTTAAATAAGGTCCCCACTTCTTCCAGGCAGATGTGCCGTTACGGGCTTCCTCGAGCCTTCTTTGTTCATTTGTTATGACCGGTTTCATGATAAATAGGAATGTTTTGATAATTACTTTTTTGCAGATCAATCTTGTTACATATGCCGCACGACTACTTACAAAGTATACAGATAACGTATGCGGACGGTGTTTAACCGAATGATACTTTGGGCTAAAACTAATTTTCATTCAGACCCATAGCAATGATTAACATCAGCATAGTAAATGCTTACCATCAGTGCATTGTTGTATCATCGATTGCATGTTTGATTTAGTCACCTGCAGATAAACTGATCTTAACTGGCAAAAGGATATTTTCTTCACTTCGATCGATATCGTTGTGACCGCTATCAGCAATGTCTTTGACTGGAGTCATTGTTTTGGAGAATATGAAAGCAGTTCCTTTATATCAACATTCTCCAGCAAACTGGTCACAAACCAAAGTGATATCAATGATTTCAACATCTACACAAAAAAACATCGGTACCTGGAAAACATTCGTCATGCAGAAAATGAAAAGCCAAATCAGACCATTCATTCACTTTCTGCGCGCTGAACACAGTTCCGCATTCCGAAAACAGATTATGGCAGCAAAACAATTATCCTGTAAAGCGTAAGCATTAAAATAATTGCGGACAACTTGAGCATTTTAGTATACCGGACTAACCGATTGAAAAACGAATTGCTGAATAAACAGCAAAAAGAAATGTTCGAAAATTTTAAACACCAATATGGAAGCAATATTGCAGAAAATAATGGGGGTCGCCATCATCATTTTCATGGTAGGCAACCTGCTGGAAATAGGCTTGAGATTAAAAGTTTCTGAAGCTTTAGCTGCGTTCCGGAACCTGCGGTTTGTGATATTATCGTTTTTGTGGTGTTTTGTTTCAGGACCTGCACTGGCAATCCTGCTTACGAAGATCATTCCTCTCAATGAAGCATATGCACTTGGTTTAGTAATATTAGGAATGTCACCATGCTCGCCAGCGATCCCGGTGATGATGAAAAAGTCGGGTGGCAGTTTGTCTTACATGTCAGCCTTTATGTTGATTGCCTATGCCGGAACGGTCGTCCTGATGCCATTTATGGTGCCTTGGCTCGTAAAAGGATTTTCGGCAGATCCGTGGAACATAGCCAAACCTCTATTGTTTTTTATTACGATACCGCTGATCGTCGGAGCGGTCATCCGCGGAGTGACTGCGTCAATTGCAGATAAGTCGGCTCCGGTGGTCAATAAAATAACCGGACTGAATACGATCTTACTGGTGGCTATTCTCCTTTGCGTATACCGCGCGGATATATTTAGTGCAATTGGTACATATGCTATCGGCACACAGCTTCTTTTCTACGCATTGATGGGAGTTGGAGCATACTTATCCGGGTTCGGACTTTCCTACGATCAAAAGGCGCCAATGACATTAGGCACCTGCACACGAAATGTCGGTCCTGCCTTTGCTATTGTTTCGGTTGCCGGCGTACCCCAGGGTGCAATCACGATGTGCATCCTGGCAGCCTTCCTTGGAGCAATCCTTTCCGGATTTGCAGCAGCAGCAATACTCAAACGTTACTGCGCTCACACAACATCGGCAGCAACGCCGGATAAGATGACGATCGATGGTCCGAAAAATACCAGTTCGATAAGCGGCGCTGTGAACACTAATCCACAGTAAAGTAAATGCACAATCAAAGCTGATTACGAATGAGATTCAAAAATGCAAAAGATATCGGGCAAGACTAACAGGCAGGATCAGGTGATGAATGTCTGATCCAACTTCGCTATTATATTGGTCTTATCGATCCCGTTTCAATAATGGTCAATACCTATGGAACCGGAAAACTTAAAGAGAATGAAATGGCGGCGTTGGTGGTTAAAGTATTTCCGCTTTTACCAAAAGGGATGATTGAACATCTCCACTTAAGAAAAACTGTATTTGCAAATACGGCAGTCTTCGGGCATTTCGGACGACCGATGGTTTTCCTCTCGCTCTGCCGTAAGCATTTTTTAGCCTTTTTTCTACAGCCCCTGCCAAATAAAAAGGTGTATGGATTTTCAACAATTTGCTATAAAAGCCAGCACTGAAATTTTGGTTTTATTGTGAAAATCAAACCTGATCTGCATTCCAATAAAAAACAACAGGCCCTGATTATCAGGTGAGCCAATGAAAATTTATCAAGCCAAACGGAATAAAAAATACATATCACAACATCACCGAAATGAAAAGCTGTTTACGCTCAACAGAAATTTGAAATTTTATGGAATATAACACTAATGAAAGTACCGGTGGAAATTCAATGACCTCGCAGAAGTATTTGCTTTGAACTTCAAATTTTTCATGATTACTTATCATGGACGCTGTTGCTGCGAAAGATGTCCGGGGCATTTCCAGCAAAAATCCAGCAGCGGCTGCGTCGGTCATAGTGTTGCACGAACAATCGACACCGAACTGGGCAGGCACATCACGAAATAAGATGTCTCTTCATCAACTGTTCTGCAACGATGAATTATACTTCAGCTAAATACTTTTAGACAGTAAAAGAATCCAGACGCTGCATACAACTGTGCCCGGTGGGATGGGTTCACCGACTCCTTTTGCCTGTTGGTCTATACGCGGTTTCATCAAAAAATATTCGATCCTAATTTCAGTATGAAAACCAAAAAATAGTCGATGATTCATTCCCGGCAGATATTTCAAACCGATTCAAAATGGAGGTGGAGAACCTTCCAATGGACAGGAAGATTGTTCCTGTTCATCGTTATCCTGATGGTTCCTGTGATCATCATTACCCTTGCAAAAGGAGTAATGCCGGCGCTTCCTGCGCTTACGAGTGATGACAACCCTTTGCGCCATCTCTCCAATCCCACAACTCCACTAGGTCTCAATAAAAAAGAGTTGAAAAAATATAAGGGCTTTGATGCATTCCTGAAAGAGAAAGCAAAAAATGAAAAACTGAGTCATTCGAAAGTCCAGTTAACAAATAATCAAATGAGGGCTGCATTCTATGTTGACTGGGATCCGCAGTCTTTCTATTCTCTCCAGAAGAATATTGACAAACTGAACATGGTTTTTCCTGAGTGGTTTTTTATAGATCCGGCAACAGATACACTCGCGCCGCGTATCGATACCGCAGCACTGAGCCTGATGAAAAAAAATAATGTGCGCATTGTTCCGCTGGTCAACAATATCAATGAAAATAAAGGCGAAGGAGAATTTGATGGGAAGATGTTGCATCGGATATTGAATAATAAAGCCAAAAAGGAAAGGCTCATCAATGACATTGTAAAGTATATAGATCGATATCACTTGCAGGGAATCAATATAGATTTTGAAGAATTTAAAGAAAAGGGCGACGAGCCGATCATCAGTTTTCAGAAAGAAATATATGAGAGACTGCACAGCAGAGGGCTGATTGTTACGCAGGACATTATGGCGAACAACGAAGACTTCAATATAAAAGAACTGGCAAAGTATAACGATTATATGCTCCTGATGGCCTATGACGAGCATTACAGTACCAGTGTACCCGGCGACGTTAGTAGTCAGCAATTTATTGAAAAAGTGCTGGATGGCACTGCAAGGCAAATCGCCTCAGAAAAATTAATCGTTTGTATTGCGGGTTATGGCTATGATTGGGCAGAAGGCAACGAAGCTGCAACAGTAACATATCAGCAGGCCCTGGCTAATGCAAAGCAATTTAAAGCAACAATTGATTTTAGTAATGACAGTTATAATAATTTCTACAGGTACAGGGAGGCCGACGGAACAGAACACCGTGTTTATTTCACGGATGCCGTTACCAATTTCAATGCCATTCGTTTTGCAGATGAATATGGTGTTGCAGGAACTGCTTTGTGGCGCTTAGGAAGTGAGGACGATCGGCTATGGAAGTTTTACAGTCGTAGTCTCACCGATAAGTCCTTGCTGGAACAACCTTTTGATTATGCTACACTGGAAAGTATTGAAGCATCAACCGAACAACCGGACTATATCGGTGATGGCGAAATATTGAACGTAATCAGCCAACCTGGAAAAGGTACAATTGACCTGGAAGTTGACAGTACTGAGAACATCATTGCTGAAGAAAATTATGTTGAACTTCCAACAAAATATGTAATTCAGAAATATGGCAAAGTTCACCACCAGGTTATCCTGACTTTTGATGATGGCCCCGATCCTGAGTATACCCCACAGATTCTTGATATTTTAAAGAAAGAAAATATACCGGCGACATTTTTCATTGTTGGTATGGAGGCCGAGAATAATCTTCCGTTATTGAAAAGAATTTACAGGGAAGGACACGAGATTGGCAATCATACTTTTACTCATCCGAATATCGCAGCAGTGAGACCTGACAGGGCGGCGACAGAAATGGAGAGTACAAGACTGCTGATCGAGTCTGTTATTGGAAGAAGCACTGTTTTGTTCCGTGCACCGTATAACGCTGACGCAGAACCGACAACAGATGTTGAGTTAAAGCCAATAGCACTGAGCAAGCAAAAGAACTATTACACAGTAGGAGAAAGTATAGATCCAAACGATTGGGATAAAAGCGTAACTGCTGACAGTATTTTTCAACGGGTTACAAAGCAATACGAATCAAATCCTGAAAAAGGCATTATTCTACTTCATGATGCCGGAGGAAACAGGCAGGCCACTGTTGATGCGTTGCCACGAATCATACACTATTTTAAAAATAAAGGAATACAATTTACTACGGTAGCAAACCTGTTACATGTAAATAAAGACGTCGTGATGCCTCCCGTTGATAATGGATTGATAAATATCAATGGCGATATTGCTGGGTTCGGGTATTGGGCGGAACATTTTCTTTCAGCTGCTTTCTGGGTAGCTATCATTCTAGGTCTCTTAAGAATATTGTTTCTCGCCGTCATGGCGACGATTCAAAAATTTAAGAATAATGCTTACAACATAAGTCATGAGTTTCCTTTAGAGGAGACTCCCGGAGTAAGCATCATTGTGCCTGCGTATAATGAAGAAGTGAACGCAGTAAAGACGATTCAGAATTTGCTTCAGCAGGATTATCCCAATTTCAACATCATCTTTGTCGACGATGGGTCAAAAGACGCAACTTATAAATTGGTTTCTGAAGCATTTTATAATAATGATAAAGTTGTAGTACTCACAAAGCTCAACGGAGGTAAATCGTCGGCATTGAATTTTGGTATCAGCCAGGCAAAAAATGAATTTGTTGTTTGTATTGATGCGGATACGCAGCTAAAAAATGATGCAGTTTCCCAATTGATGAAACGCATGCTTTATCCGGAGAAGGAGCATATGATCATCGGAGCAGTTGCAGGTAATGTAAAAGTCGGCAATGAAAATACTTTGCTCACCAAATGGCAGAGCATAGAATATACAACTGCACAGAATTTTGATCGCAGGGCTTTTGATGTCATCAACGGGATCACTGTTGTGCCCGGCGCTATTGGTGCTTTCAGAAAGGAAGCGATCGAAAGAGCGGGAAATTTTACTGCCGATACTCTTGCAGAGGACTGTGACCTGACTATTCGCATATTAAGAGAAGGATATCGTGTCGTGAATTGCAATGAAGCTATTGCCGTTACTGAAGCTCCCGAAACGCTCAGGCAGTTTATGAAACAGCGTTTCCGCTGGTGTTATGGCGTCATGCAGGCTTTCTGGAAAAATAAAGATGCGTGTATTAATCCAAGGTATAAAGGATTAGGGATGGTGTCGCTGCCAAATATTTTCATCTTCCAGATTATTCTCCCGCTGCTGGCACCGCTTGCAGATCTGATGCTGATCATCAGTCTGGTCTGGAATCGCCACAATCCCGAAAGTGTGCACAAGATAGGTTTGTATTACCTGCTTTTTCTATTGGTGGATGTGTTGGTAAGTGTAATTGCTTTTGCTTTTGAAAAAGAAAAGTTTGCCAAGCTCATCTGGTTGATACCTCAGCGGTTTGTTTACAGGCAGTTAATGTATGTGATTTTATACCGATCGATCAGGAAGGCCATCAAGGGTGATATCAAGGGGTGGGGAGTGTTGAAGCGGACGGGGAATGTGAACGTGCAGGTAATGTTGAGAGGGTAAAGGCAGCAATAATCTTTTGTAGTTTGTTTTCAGAATAAGAAAGGTGGGTAGATCGAAAAGATAAAATGCAGCAAACTGGCAGAAAAATACATTTTTATCTGGGGAAAATACCTTGGAAATTCCAAAAATGCTTTCGAATTTGCTGAAAGTTCCCAGGTATCCGATACTTGCAAGTATCGGATACCTGGCGGAATTCTCCGAAATTCTATTCGAACCTGAAAAACATACAATTTCTGCTCAGCTGTTTTTTTGCTAGACCTTAGTTTGGCTATTTGAAAATGAATGGTTAGCACTAATCACTACTTTCCAGTTACTTCATCCACTGCAGCTTTATGATCTGAAAATTATTTCAACTTTATTTTATAAGATGAAAATTTTTTCTCTCTTTAAAGTTGCGGATATTTTTAATTTTCGAATAGGTATACGACATATTTATACCCTCCTTCAAAAGAGAATAATAATCTGAGTTAGAAAATGGACACTTTCAATATATTTCTTTCCAATCAAATTTTCCGTCGTACTAGACGATTCCAGAAGATGTGTTGATGAATTCATTTATGAATACGTGCAGAAGCAAAGATTCTGTTATTTATCCCTATACGCCAATACCAGTGAAATGATCCCAATAATAAAAAACCCAACAATCAAAGGCAATACACTATACTGCATCAGGCTGCTGATAACAGAACCGGCAGCTGCGCCAATAAAGAAAAAGGAGGTTCCATATATCGAAGACGCTAATCCTGCAGAATTACCCATAGGTGCCATAGCGAGTGCACTGCTGTTCGGTTCAACGGCAAGGTTAATTCCGAGCATCAATGCCACGGTGATGGCAAACAACGCTAATTGTGGCGGATTGCCAAAAACATAAGTGGATGCTAGCAGTACAGCGGCGGTGGTTGTATACGCCACCAGCAATCCTCTCAGTGTTTTCCGCGCGCCATAAAGTAATGAAAGTCGGGAATTCGTTAAAGTACAAACCGCCATCCAAAGTCCTATGCCTGCAAACACCCATGCAAACAGCTGAGGCCGTTTGTAGATCTCGCTTACTATATGTTCGGAACTGGATACCCATGAGCTCAATCCCGAAAAAAGTATCGTAGTAATGGCAGTGTACCTTA
The DNA here is from genome assembly GCA_029269725.1 of Pollutibacter soli. Classification (GTDB taxonomy): domain Bacteria; phylum Bacteroidota; class Bacteroidia; order Chitinophagales; family Chitinophagaceae; genus Pollutibacter; species Pollutibacter soli. Next base: position 228,096 of record JARJHS010000005.1, read on the forward strand.
GGAAAGTCTTATTTGTGAAAACATCTTTAACCGATCTGGAAATATCAGCAAGCCCGAGAGAACTACGCTTTTCCTTTGGATGTGATTCTTCGAGTCTGAGCGACCAGACAAATGCAATCACTGCAAACAGCGGCGGAGTAAGGAACACCATCTTCCATGAAGAAATGGATAAAATAGCAAGACCCAGGAAAGGTGCAAAAACCGGAGTAGAAAGAAATATTGTGAAGATCAGGGAAAGTATCCTTGCCATCTGGTCGCCGACATACCGGTCACGTACACCTGCAATAGTAGTCATGAATACCGCAGATGCTCCCATTCCCGCAACAAAACGTGCGGCAAACATAGTTTCGATAGTTGGCGCATATGTTGCTGCTATGCCTCCTAAGATATAGAGCGGAAATCCTACACGCAGAATCGCCAGTCTCCCAAACCGATCCGATAAAATTCCAAATACAATTTGCGCAATCTGCCCCAGGAAAAAGAACACAACAATCTGGGCCGTAGCTGTTGAATTCCGGCTGAGGTGATAATGTTCCCGGACTCTGTCGAAAACCGGTAGCATGATATCGATACCCAATGCTGTCAGCATCATCGAACAAGCCGAAAGCGCGATAAACTCTCCTGACTTCATTTTCATATCAATTAAGAAATGGTTTGGAGCTAATTAAAATTGTTGTCAGTGTTTGTACTACAAACACCTCCCAGGTTTTAACACCTCCCAGGTTTAACACCTGCCAGGTGTAAAGACCTCCCAGGTTTAAACACCTCCCAGGTCTAAAGACCTCCCAGGTTTAAAACCTCCCAGGTCTAAAGACCTGCCAGGTCTAACCAACGAATATATCTCTGATCCACCGGAATATCAGGGTGTGAAAAGGACTTTATTACGGGGTGATTGAGACATGAAGCAGATGCGTTTAAATCGAAGGGCGCAATAGTCGCAAACAATAGCTTTACCTTACGCTATTGGCGCCAATATTTTTGAGATGGCTGGTTCAGCTTTTCTTTTACGGCGAAATGCTTTCACGATTACTCTTTCATCAGCTTTTTCGTGGTAACAGCATCTTTGGTATACACCGTAACTAAATAAATGCCTTGTGCAAATCCACCAAGATTTATTGAATAATTTGTTCCGGTGTACGAATATGGCGCAATCACCAGGCGGCCTTTCAAATCAGTAACCCTGATCTGGCCATTGACCGGAAGATTGCGGATGATGAATTGATCTCTGCCTGGATTGGGTGATATAGTGAACTCTGACTGAGATGTGGCACAGCCGGATTTAATGATGGTTGAAAATATATAATTTCCATCAAAATCTGTTTGCCTGAGCCTGTAGTAAACCCGATTATTGTTTGTGGCAATATCCCTGGTGGAATAGTTTTTTGTTACGGAACTATTGCCTGCGCCTGGTATTTCTTTAAACGATTTCCAGTATACACCATCAGTACTTTTCTCTATCGTGAACTTCTCATTATTGATCTCCGATGCAGTTGCCCATTGCAATAATATTGAATCGTCATCGCATTTGGAATTGAAATAAAGCAGTCTTACCGGAAGAGAACCGCTCACATGTACTGTTGCGAAATCAGATTGTGCAGAACTGCAGATGCCATTGTGAGAGATTGCCCGGAAATAAGTCGTCATATTTAAATTTCCTATCACTGTACCGGGAAGAGTTGTAGCAGTAACTGAAATATCAGTTGCCGACGTAAAATCGGGGTAAACTGAACGTTGCCATTTCGTAACCGTGCCATTATTTCCTGATAAGGTCAGATCCGCCGGTTGAGTATTTATAGGAATTGTCTGATCACCGGAAACGGTTCCACCGACACTGGCCGGAACTATTGTTAATGTGGTTGAACTTGTGGCAGCAGGGCATCCCGATGCTGGGGTAGCCGTTAATGTTAGTGTTACCGAACCGTTTGCAATATCTGCTGCATTGGGTGTGTACCTCGTTAAAGTCAATGCATCAGCAGTGTTATTGTTTGTAAAGAAGCCACCTCCACTGGTAGACCAAATGAGTGCATCATAATTATTTGCAGAACTACCTGAAGTAACATTTGTTGCAACGGAATTGGCACATTTTGTTTTGGGTGTACCTGCATAAACCGATGCTGGAACACTATTGAGAAAAAACTGCGAAGGTTGGCTGATATTAGTGACGCAACCAGGCGAAGCGAGGAAAGCCACACCGGTTACTGTTACTCTTGTGTTTCCGGAATTGCTTAATACAGGGAGACTGAAAGTACCTGTTCCCGGGCTACCCGCAGTGAATATCATTTGAGCAGTTGCACCGGTAATACTATTGGCGCCGGTCACATCGAATGTAAGAAGGTAGGTACCACTGGACAAAGAATTACTTGTAACAGTTGCAATGCCGTTGGCATTGATACAACTGTTGGCAACTGACACGTTGAAATTATTTATGGCGCCTGGAGAAGCATTTACATTAAACCCAATGGAGTTTCCTGAGCCGGGAACTATTGTACATCCGTTAACCTGAACACCCGTAATACTAATTGTGTTACTACCAGATGTCGACAAAGGAACAGTCGTGAAACTCCCGGTGCTTGAATTAATTGTAACGGAAGCAGATGCATTCGTAACTGTATTTGCTCCACTGATATTATACGTGATCTGGTAAGTGCCGTCTATCAGGCCACTGCTTACGATGGTGACATTCGATCCAGAACCAGGACATACATCCGTTGCGTTGGTAACGTTGAAATTGGCTGATGTCAGATTCACGGTATTAATTATCGTAGCGACCACAGGTTCCCTGATCGATCCACAGCCCCCAACGATTGTACCCACATAGTAGGTGGTCGTTGATGATATAGAGGGAGTAACAAATGTGGATCCAGATCCAAGAGAACTGCCACCACCTACTACGCTGTACCAATGAATTGTACCGCCTGTCGCTGTCGCTGATAATGTAACTGAACCTGGAACGCAGGATGAACCGTTAGTAACTGAACTGATAGCTGCTCCGGAAATTACCACCTGCGCAGCTGACGAAAGATTACTAACACAACCACTGGTGATAAGAACTTTATAGAAAGTAGTTCCGGTAGTAGCCATCGATGGACTGTACGTATTTGAAGTAGCGCCTGGAATGTTCGTATAGGTGCCACCTGAACTTGTTGAGGATGACCATTGATAGCTATAGCTTCCTGTACCTCCGGATGGAGCAACACTTAATGAAGTTGTTCCTGATGCTGCGTTCAGACAATTGTTAAAGCCCGTCGGGTTAAGTGTTCCGCTTAGCGGCGTGTTCGCAATTGCCGTAATTGTAAATGGTGTACTGGTAGAGGAGTAGTTTGATCCGGACTCCGTTACCGTTGCCCTGTACTGGTAATTGATTGTAGCTGAAGATATATATAGTTCAGACGTTGTTGCCCCGGTATAGTTCGCGTTGTTACTTACCGTGGACCAGGTATTGCCACCATTTGTGGAAACTTCCCAAACATATGAAAGAGTGCCGCCGCCAGCAGCAGAAGCATTAACTACCAGATGCGCGCTTCCTCCACCGGGATTACAGATAGCGGTGCTGGAAGCGGGAAGATTTTGCACAATATTCGGGGGCAGATTCAAAGTGGCCGTATTATAGGCGACAAATGCCATATCTGTCACTCCGGAGGGAATGATCTGCAGTTTTTTAATCTGGGTATAATTGGAAGTGGTGATATTGAAATCAGATAACCTGAAAGCCATAAACCTGATCTGTCTCGTTGTGTTTACACTATTTACACCTGTAGGCTTCGCACTTGCAAGCGGTACGCCATTGGCCACCGGAAAAAGATCAAGGTAGTATGTACCCAATGGTGAAAGTTTACTGAGGTCTATTTGTAAAGGTGCGCCGACAACATTATTTGAAGCGTCGAGAAAACGGTAGGTATCGAATGCAGAAGTGGAAGGATCTGCAATCTGGGTGATTACAAAATCAGGTTCGGCATCCGCAATTTTGGAAGCCTGGATACTGTTGATATCAAAATTCGATGTAGCCCCAACCGGCAAATTTGTATAGCCGGTGCCGAGGTCTAAACCATTCAGCCCATCGGTCAACACCGATTGAAAAGTGAGGTCCTTTATTGCAGGATGGGTATATAGTCCGGACGCCGTATTTCCATCAATTTTAGAAGCAGCAACAAGAAACAACGATCCTCCACTGGTGTTGCCAGTCATAACCACGGGCAACGCCCTGAAATTTGTTGGCTGGTAGGCAATACCATTGCTGGATAATGCTGTGTTATTTACACCGGTCGCATAAGTAGCATTGTCGTAGGTAAAAGCCAGGAGATTATGAGAATCATTCGGATAAACAGAGCTATTATTTGTTGTTGTTGTTTGCCAGAATCCGCCAAAATCAGTAATTATTTCTGTTACTGTTGGGATCGGTGAGAATGTAAAACCACTTTTCGTTACGTTCCCATTTGTTGAATTGATGCGAACGACTCCTGAGCTACCGGTACCTACCACTGCTGTAATCTTTGTATTAGAAACAACGGTAAAAGAAAGCGCATTCGTTCCGCCAAATTGAACAGCAAATGCGGTACTGAAATTTGTTCCGATGATGGTGACTGTTTCACCTGACGTCGCATTGTTCGGTGAAAACGAAGTGATAGTTGGAGCTTGCGCGCGACCGATAGCTGAAACTAGTAGTAATGTGATGCAAAAAAGCAGGTACTTGTTTGCGTGAGGTTGGTTTCTCATGCACAATTCATGTATAGAGTTGCCCCAATAGTTAACAATAGGTTGAATTTTATTGGTGAAATCACAAGGTTCGGATACGCATGCAGATGAACTGCCCTGGTTTCCTGGTCAGAAATGTTTCGTGTAAGGTGCGGATAAATAAATAACTGCAGATATAACGGAGGTGAGAAATATTTCTTGCATTAAGTATCAATATATTCAGATATTATATTTATCAAAAGTCAATTTTTTAAAAAAATTTACCTGGTTTCTGAATAAAATTCTCCTCGTTGGCAATCAAATAAATATGCAATTGCGGTTATGGGCACAGGTTGTTTTGGATAGGCATTGCCGTTTGTAAGAAGTTTTTTATTTTATGATATGTGCTTTCGACAACAAAGTCCAGGATAAATTTTTTACATACAGCAAAAGAATAAGCTGACATCAGCATCTAAAAATCAAATTAAAACCATGGGAGTGTTAACTTTAATTTATTGAATAACAATCTCCCATAAAATATCAGCCATGAAAAAGTTTATTTTAATCACTGCGATAGCAGGTATTGCCGCTTCAGTAAGTGCGCAGAATTTAAAACCGGTAGCATATAAAGATGGTGATCAGAAACTCAATGGCCTGGTAACTTCCAACGCCGGGAAGAAACTTCCGGGCGTTCTGATACTGCCTGCCTGGAAAGGAGTGGATGACGAAGCCAGGACTGCCGCAGCTGCGCTGGAAAAAAAGGGTTATATCGCGTTTATTGCAGATATCTATGGCGAAGGAAATATTCCGGCCGACAATGCGGCTGCGGCAAAAATTGCTGGATCTTACCGGAATGACTATGCGAGATATCAGAAAAGAATTGAACTGGCACTGGAACAGCTGAAGAAATCCGGGGCTGACGTTGAAAAAATTGCAGTGATAGGTTATTGTTTTGGTGGAACCGGTGCACTTGAAACAGCACGCGCTAATTTTCCGGTGAAAGGAGTGGTGTCTATTCACGGCGGGCTTGCAAAAGACAGCAGTCGCACAAACGGACCATTGAGCACAAAAATCCTCATTGAAAATCCCGCGGAGGACAGAAGCGTAACGCCCGAAGCCATGAACGCATTGATCAAAGAAATGAACGAAGGAAAAGCCGACTGGCAGATCATCACTTATGCCTACTCCAAACACACTTTCACTGATCCAAAGTCACAGGACTATAATGAAATCATGGCCAAAAGGGCCTGGGAACATACGCTTGTGTTTTTGGGGGAGGTGCTTAAGTAGTCGAACGTATAAAGTTTAACGTAAAACGTTTGCTCTTGCGGTTGGATGTCGTTTACTAAATGGTAAAATATCAGGTCGCCGCTGGTTTATCATTCTTCAGCTGATATTTATCGTGACATACGGGAAGGTGATAATATTCGATGTAGAAATTAAATCAAAAATATTGTTGAGATTAAATTGATACAAACAAAGAATCTTTTTGCGTCAATGATAAGTTTTGTACCCGCAGGATTCTACGTTTAACGTTCTACGTTTAACGTTCTACGTGTAACATTTAACGTTAAAGTTCGAGTACCAGCTTATGTATCTTCTTATCATTCTCCCAAACGCAGAGAACATTATCGTTATGAAGTGATTTGAGAACTGGCAAATGTCCTTTGCCAAGATTCTTTTTCATGCCGTGATGGGTGAGTACAATGATGTCTCCGTTTTCTACCCAGGCGTAAACATTATTTCCGTTGACTGTTTCCATTGTACAGCTTTTGCCCATGCCGATTTCCGCTTCTTCCTTTCCCGGTTTGCAGGAATAGATAATCCCTTTTCTTGTCCATACTGTTTCCGCGTTGCCCTCGTCGTTGATAACAAGGGCGCCGCCATCCATCGGGCAGCCTTTTAATGCCCAGCTTCCGTTACCTAATTTTTGTGCCTCTCCAAAAACCGCTCCGCTATCTTCGGATGTGATCATATACAGATCGCGGTTTCCCTTCAACCAGTTTCTGAACATTACATAGACTTTGTTTTCATTCATTACTACCGAAGGTTTGCAACACTCGCAAACTGTTGTGTCCGGTGACGCATACAATAAAATATTTCTTGACCAAGTTTTTCCGCCATCCGTGGATGATGCTCCGAAAATTTTATTATTGCCATCACGGAGATCCAGCCAAACAGAAAAGGCTCTGTTTTCAAATGAAGCCAGCGACATCAGGTTTTCTTTTGCGGCGGTATCCACATCGTTTACACGGGCTGACTGTTTCCAATCGCCTTCACCACTCTTTATATATGAAAAGATATCTCCCTTATTTGAACATGCTGTGATCAGAAGGCCGTCGGTCGTGGCTGCAATCTGTGGTCCGCGTGTATGCGAAGCCGCAAGTTCAGCAAGTGTTGCTACCAGATCCGGCGGGGAAAAATGTTCTCCATCATCAGTTGATGCTGCATACCATATACTATCTCCGCTTCCGTATACGATATGAAGATTTCCTTTTTTATCTTTTGCAATATTGGGCATCTGCCCGTAACCAATAAATGCATTTACATCTTCTGCTGCATTCTCTTTACAACCATACATGGTGAAAATGACGAGGGCTATAGAAAATAAAACTGATTTCATTGTAGCATATTCAATAAATTCCAAAAACTATTCCTGGCTTGATACCGGTGGGTTAGATATTCTCCCGTAAAATTCGTTATTCTTATTTAAAGAAGCGATCTGCAAAACGAATGTACTGATCCCAGTCGTAGGGTGTGATATCATGTATTCCCTGGCGCATATGATAGCCGATATGGCCATCACCGACCGGCTGATTGGCCGGGGGAGGATTTTCTGTTTCCAGACCTTTCAGGCTATAGAGTGCATATACTTTTCCAGCATGATATCCGCCAAGGTATTCCCCTGTAGGATCGGCCCATTGATCTTCGGAAGCACTGGCAATATAAACAGGTCTTGGCGCTATCAATGCAATTAATTCATGATAATCCACGGGCAACTCATCTTCCTTATCATCAAACTTTTTGTAGTTGGCAGAGAACCAATGAGGAAAACTTTTATTCATCACAGCACTGGTCTCGCCATATTTTCTTCTCGTAATGGCAGCACCACCTTCGCCTGAGTTGTTTGAAATCACCATTGCGAAACGTTTATCCTGCGCACCGGCCCATAGTGCTGTTTTGCCCAATCTTGAATGACCAATAACCGCTACTTTTTTCGCATCCACCGCCTTTTCCTTTTCCAGGAAATCCATCGCCCTGCTCAATGCCCATGCCCAAACCCCGATAGCGCCCCATTCGTTGGATTCCGGAGTCATTTGACCAGGCTTGTAAAATAAAGGCGCGATGCCTGCGCCGGCACTATTCGAAGAATCAGGCTGAAGATCGCCATAATACATGGTGACCAATCCATACCCGGCGGAGAGGATTTTTTCAACCGACCACTGATCAGTCTCAATACCACGTGATGCATTCGTTGCGACATTGTTTACATATTCAGGCTCCTTTCCATAACGAACCCAACGGTCACTGATAAAAATTCCCGGGTCGGAGTGAACAGTCTGATTACCGCTAAAATTCAATCCGAGAAATACAGGTACCTTTTTTTTTGATTGATTGGGAAGATAAATAAGTAAATCAAAGTGGTGTTTATCGTCTCCGCCAAAATATATCCTGACCTGTTTTCGTGTAGCCCTGCCATTTAGTGCGTTTGTGTTTTTGTCCCTTAGTACTATCCGCGACTCTATTTTTTTCTGCGGGGTTTTTCCCTGCACATGCTGCGCAAACAATTCCAGGATTTCCTGTCGACGCTTATTTTCCCAGTCAGCAGAAGTTTTTATTGCTGTCCCGTTATTTGATGCCAATACATCCGGTAACGTATAGTTGGGGATATTCATATGCTGTGTGCGGCCGGACGAATATATCAACGAAAAGAAGAAACAGTACAGTAAGTGCTTCATTATTTTTCAGAAATGATGTTATACCAGCAACCGGATTTTCCGGCTCCTAATATAATATGTTTCGGTCATCGATTGTTGAAGAAGCAGAACGGACCGCGAAAATAGTTTTGTTGATTGGTCGGTTTGAGTTCCTCGGATGCAAGAATATGCTGTTATCCGGCCATAATTATTTCTGAAACACTGGTTTCAAAGCGGCCGGTTTTTTCAAGAATTTTTATTCTGAAAAATATCCCTTCGAGATCGCGGGTGTTTGATTCACTAAAGGGCCAGAGTGCAGAAAATTTCATAATGCTGCTGGTAGAACTTGGAAAAGTCCGGTTGTTAAGTTTTTTCATTGCTTCGAGACATTCATCTTCATCAAGGATTTCCTCGAATTTGCCCTGGCAGATAACACTCTTCCAGTTATCGAGCATGGTAATGTCGTCAACTTCAAAACAAACCATAGGGTTCTTTCTTAACATATCCATCTTCATACCTTCGGCAGTATGACCATAGAAAAAATCTCCTTCAAAGACATAACTCACGGGAACGATATATGTTATGCCATCTGCATGACAGCCGATTCGTCCGATGATTTGTTTACTTAGAAATTCGTTTACTTCGAAGTCTGTCATTCGTCCGAACATGATTAAACTTTTCTGTAAAATAACCCAATATTTACAGATAAGCGTTGAGGTTAATCAAGAACTTCGCTGAGTTTGGTCAATTGCAGGAATGGAAAATTGAACCAGTAATAATCCCTGGATCGCATTAACGACGACTACAGGTTACATTGCAATTCGGATATTGGCTTCGGAAAGTCGCTTCTTCACTATCGGCGTTTTCACCACAATATTCCAGCTCGTCGACTTCATTTCCGTTGCATACTGCTTTGCAGGACACGCACTGATTATCGTCTTTTTTGCAGGAAAACGCAGCAGTTAAAGCAGTTACCAGCAGCAGCAAAAACAGGTATTTACTTTTCATGGCTTCCCTGGTTTATTCAATATGTATTAATAAAAATAGTAAGATTTTGTCAATAGAAAATCAATCTGTACAGCCAGAAAATTGCCGATGGCTCCGCTTTCCCGCGGTTGATAGCAGCTGTATATTAGCATATCGAGCCTTTTTTGAAACATTCTTCGGATGGATCGCGTCAGCACAGGATCTGACCAAATTCCTGGTTTATATTGATGACCTTTCATCATCAAGTACTATACTTTCTGCACCAGCAACAGAGTTGATGATAACGCCTTTTACAGTCAATCAGAATTATGCCTGAGGATGGATCATTCCCGGAAATGATAACTGGTGGCACCCTGGAGGTATACTTACGATCTGTACAAGTGATGATGCAGGGATACTGTTGAACGTAAAACGTTCAACAGTGAACGGTATGCTTACAGAGGATTCATCTCAATTATTTTCCCGGGCCAGTTCTGCTGCTTCAACAAAATTGTTCAGGTGAACTTTGTTGATGATCAGCATCGGAACATGGCAATGATTGATTAGATAGTGCAGGTTGGGGCCGGTATAAAATTGTTTGGAACTAACATCAATAAAAGGCGAAATCAGGATCAGGTCTGTTTTCTTTTTTCCTGCATACGCCATTATTTGTGGCAGAACAAACGGGGTGGTAGAAGAGCTTACTTTTATCGGCGAGTTCTTCGGTTCCTGTCTTTTGATTTCTGTTTCCAGGGCTTCCAGCGCAGCAGGGTCGTCACGATCTCCGGGTAAGCGAAGATTCAGTAATTCAATGTTTCCTTCTTTGAACACCTGACGGAGAACAGGGTAGTGACGTACAGCCGTTGGGATCATTCTTACGAGATAAAGAATATTGCTGAAGCTTGTCACTGTTTTTTCTTCCGGAATCAGCAACACCGGTGCAGGTGCATATTTGATTACGCCTGCTGCAGTACTCCCAAGATAACCTTGCCGGCTACCCGAAGCACCATGTGTGCCCATCACAATCAGGCTAATTCTTTTCTCAACCGCAGTTTTCAGAATTTCCCTGATGGGAATTCCATCACTTTCAAGAATTTCAGGTGGCAATCCTGTTGCCTGTTCCACCTCACTTTCAATTGCAACAAGGATACTGGCCGCATTCTTTTCAATATTATTCGAGGACAACATGGGGATACCCGCAAAACTCAGCATATTATCACGAACATGAAGCACCGTAATTGCCGCTTTCTGGATTTTCGCAATACATGTTGCAGTTTTTAGCGCATTTAAAGAGCCTTCACTGAAATCAATCGGCACCAGAATCCGCATCATTTCCTTCATAATTCAGTTTTTTAAATTACCGTTCGCCAGCTGTTGTTCCAGTTTCGTTTTCAGTTCAATGTTTATGGACATGATTGAATCATTCTGGATAATTAACTCCCGCATTTTCTGTCGGTAAAATTGTTTCTCCCTGAATACAAAAACCATCCCCATAGCCAGCAAAGTAATTAAGCCACCCGTCGCTATCGTTTTTAATGACACTCTCGTAATATTAATCGCTTGCATGGGCTGTAAAGGTCAAGTCTAAATCGCGGAATAAATAACCAAAAGCGTTAGAATGGTATTAGAATGAAATTGTTACAATGCGGGCAGAACGACAGTGAAAGTGGTTTGTTCTCCAGGCACAGATTTCACTTCTATATTTCCTTTATGAAGTCGCACTATGCGCCAGGCCAGTGGAAGACCAAGGCCGAACCCGTTAGAAGTATCCTGCTCATGGCTGCCGCGGTAGAACGGCTGAAATATATGCTGGAGATCAGCATCAGGAATACCTGGACCTATGTTACCTATGTCGATCCTGAATGAGTTATTCGAAACACTCAACTGGATATCGGCGTGATGATTTGTTGAATATTTGCATGCATTAACCACTATGTTTTTCAACGCTGTGAAAAGCAACTCTTCATTTCCATGAAATAAAAGTTCTGATTCGGTTTCAGGAAAATCATTGAAACGAAGACTCACATCAAACTCAGGCTGAAGTTTCCTTACAGACGCAGGAAGATGCATGACCAGTTCATCGATCCTGAACTGGTGGATATGAAGTCCGCCTTTGTCTCCTGATGCTTTTGCAAATTCCAGTAACGTTTGGGTTAGTTTATTCATATGCCTCACATCTTCCAGTACAGACGACATTACTGAGCGGTAATGTTCGTTTGCGCGTTCACGTTGCAGCGCAATTTCGAGTTGACTTGAAATGGATGTGAGTGGCGTAGAAAGTTCGTGTGATGCATTCGAAATAAATCTTCTCTGCAGTTCGAAACTTTCCTGTAAACGGTCCAGCAAATCATTCAACGTTGATGAGAGCTTATGCCATTCATCTTCAGAAGCGCCGGTGGGGATACGTTTGGTCAGGTTTTGTGCAGTAATTTCTTCTACTTCGTCTGAAATCCTGGTAATGGGACGCAATAACCTTCCGGAGAAAAAATACCCGACAAGGATTGTGAAAGCGATCCCGCTGATAAAACTCAACATCAGGATATTCCCCAGCGATGCCAGGCTTTTTTTGCCTTCTTCATCTTCCGCTGCACAAACAACCGTAATTCTTGCATTTGCGGCCGAGTAGTGATATGCAACTGCTTCTTTGGTTCCTTCAGTAAAAAACACCCGCTGGTTTACTCTCGCCTCATTCAGAATTTCCGGAGTGACGTGAAGTGTATCGCCCGGATCATCGCTATAACTGTAAATCGTCTGATTGAGATAATTAAATGCCTGCACAGATTTGTCTTTCAGTGAAATCGTAGTCAGCGAATCAATATGCTCAACCAGCTGCCGATCAAAAATTTCTGATTTACTCAGCAGCCGCGCTGTGGTGATCGCACGATTGGTTAACCTGCGGGTAATATTTTCCTGCCTGGCCTGTCTTGAGAAATAGTAAATACTTGCACACACGATTCCCAATATGGAAAAAACCAGCAGCGTGAACAGGAAGATGATCCTTAAACGAACCGGCATTTAGTTCTCTTTTAAAATGTAACCTATACCGATATGAGTTTGTATCAGTTTATTCGGATAGGGCTTGTCAACTTTATTTCTGATATAGTTGATGTAAACATCGATGATATTTGTGTTGGTATCAAAATCAATCTCCCAGACATTAATTGCAATTTCAGCCCTGCTCAACACTTTGTTCTTATTCCTCACAAGGTATTCAAGTAATTGAAATTCTTTGACCGTCAGGTTAATATTATCTCCGGCACGGGAGACTTCTTTGGTATCGAGATCCATTGTAAGATCGCCTGCATAAAGTTTATTCACAGTTACTGCCGCCTGAAGACCCCTTCTGAAAATAGCCCTGATTTTCAGGACCAGTTCCTTAAACTCAAAAGGTTTGATGATATAATCGTCGGCCCCTGCGTCGTAGCCAAGCACCTTGTCCTCGATTGTACTCATCGCTGTCAGCATGATAACGGGAGTATGTGCATCTTTTTCGCGGATCAGTTTGCAAAGGTCAATTCCGTTGATTCCGGGAAGATTGATGTCAAGGATCACCAGGTCAAAAACTTCCGAATGAAAGAGTTCGAGACCAGCATTTCCGTCGTGTGCTGTGATCACTTTATATCCGAATTCGCCCAATCCGAATTTCAATGTATCGGCAATCCTTACTTCATCCTCAACCAACAGAATTTTCATATTCAAACTTTTGTGCAAAGGTACCTCCTAATGCCGTAAAGGCCAGTTCAGACTGGCTCTACAGGTGATTTTTAACGCATTCTAATTGATTTCTAATCAAAGTCTATTGCGCATCAGTAAAGACCATTCATCTCCATTATCGCAGAAATTGTTTCATTGCCCGAGATCGTTAAACCTTCTTTAAATCGAAAGATGCAAAAAAGAGTCGGAGGATCGGATTTGATAAATATTACAGGCGAAATCCGACGCTGAATTTTGAAGAAAAGTTCCTTTATGCAGTATAGCTCAAACTGAAAATATGGTATGATAATCCTGGTTTGAAAACTGGTTTCTTTTTGCCTTGAATTCGAAACAGGTGAACTGGTTCGGTAATGCCCGACAGGCAGGATTTCCTGCAGCCCCAACCATTGCTAATTACCTTTTTTTTAACCACTGACGGTTTAAATACCTGCCCGGTTAATGCCAGCATTGTTAAAGACCTGGAAAAAGAGATCCTTTCCAATAACACCACACCTTTGGTAGCAACAAATACGGTACTTAAAGAACGTGCCGGAACCGGGTATATCTACGCCAGTAATGCTGCCAATGGTGAAGAACGCCGTCGTTTTTCAAAAAAGATTTATGACATCCTGTCCGCTTACTGCGGATATCAATGGCGCTGTAAATATTCGGATGATTCCGGCGCATTGGGTTAAAGATTGAAGTTTATTGATTTCTACTGATGAAAGTGTATTTTCCAGGGCCGTTGGTCGACTAAAAATTGCCTTACGTCTCAAATTTTCTCCGGACTTGCCTCATAATTTTAATTTGCCTGCGGAATAGGTACGGGATTTGTCTGTACTTTCCAGTCTGAATTACAGACTTTTCATAACCCCGGAAATTAACAACTATAACAATGAAAAATGTTCAACGAATTTTCTTAACAGCCGTTCTTATTTGCTCTGTTTCTTTGCTGAAGGCACAGACTGCCGATGAAGTACTCAACAAGCATATTGAAGCAATCGGAGGCAAGGCAAAAGTAGCAGGAGTTACTTCTGTCAAAACAGATATTACGATGCAGGTCATGGGAAATGACGCGCCAAGTTCAACTGTTATCCTGGTAGGCAAGGGTTTTAAAAGCGAAGCCGAGTTTCAGGGACAGAAGATCGTTCAGATCATTACAGACAAAGGTGGTTGGGCAATGAATCCGATGGCCGGCAGTTCTGATTTGCAGCCGATCCCTGACGATCAGTATAAAAATGCAAAAGAGCAGATCTATTTTACTCCATTTCTCGATTATGCTGCGCAGGGAGCAAAAGTTGAACTCGCAGGAACAGAAAAAGTGGGTGATAAAGATGCTTTTAAAATCAAATACACCAGTAAAGATGGTATTGTAACCAGCTATCTTTTTGATCCAACAAGTTATTACCTCGTAAAAACTGTTAAAACAGGCGAGATGATGGGGCAGTCAGTAGAAGTAAGCACTACCTACAGCGATTTTAAAAAGACTGATTATGGTGTTGTAATCCCTTACAAAACTGATATCGACCTGGGCGGACAATTCCAGCTGGCTTATGTTACTAAAAAGGCTGAATTTAATAGTGCAGTTGATCCTGCAATTTTTGCAGTGAAATAATAATTAAGAAATGAAATTATCTGGCCGGCAGCAGTTGTTGCCGGCCTTTTTATTTTAGAATAGAGGAGAGGGAATACAGGATACAACCGTTGAAAGATGAAATCCGAAAACAGTGAGCAGTGACTATTGTTAAGTCAATAGGCGATAGTAAATAGCCCGCTTTAAGAAATATCTTATACAACGAAGCCATGTTAGTTTAATCGTAGAGAAGCCTTGCATCGCGTCTCTACGATTTAACAGAACGATTTTCGAACAGAAATTTCACAATCATTATCAGCCCGCTGTTCCTTCTGCCTGCTGCCTTCTACCTTTTTTCATCCCATTTTCCCGCAGTTTAATCACATTTATTCCACTGCCACAATTCATTGCTTTAATCTTGCTGAAGCAATCGAGAAAATGAAACTACGCTGGAAAGATCATGAACTATTCTTTATAACTGTCCTTGCAATTGCGCAGGTTATTGCAGATCTTACTGCATTATATGCTCCGAAGTTTTCTAATTTTGCGTATCCGGAAAGTCGATTAGGCGGAAATGTCCTGAGAAATATCCTGATGCCACAGATGGGCTCAGTGTTACTTTTGTATGGAACGTATCTCGCCATTGTTTTTCTGATTATGCCATTGATAAGGCGCATACGTTTTACGGATATTGCGACAGTTTTTTCCCGCGCCACCGTTAAACTGATCGCATCCATTTGTACTCTTTCATTTCTACTTGCACTTGGTATTAACACTTTGGGATTCTACGCTCAGCCATGGAAATACAATTATGCCGGTTTTGGGATACTGGCTTTATTTGGATATAATGATGAACCATTAGCCAATATTTTTACAGGCACGGGCCGGGCGCTTGTTTTTGTTTCGATAGTTTCATTGATAATCTGTATCCGTGAGTTTATCTCCTGGCTGATCATCCGGAAAGAAAATGGGAGAGAGTTCAGGATAATGGTTGTAAACAATATCACTGCTCTGATGCTTTTGTATTTCGTCGTTCTCGTGTTGATAAATCCGTCGAATTACAGTTTCAGGATTTATATTGCCTATGTGACGCCCATTCTTGCAATTTATATTTACCTGACATTCGGGCTGTTTCCAAAGGCGCCTGATTTTTCATTCTCGGATCGGAAAGTCTGGCTCAGGATTTTTATCGCCAGCATCATTTGTATCATCCCGTCTTTTGTTTTTCTCGGAGAATCGAATAATGCTTTTCAGAAAATAATCTATTGGCTGATTATAGTCTTCCTTGTTGTTCCTCTCACCTTATTTCTGTTCCGTCAGCGGGGCGATCAGATCATGCAGTTGCGTGGAATGCAAACAGCCCTGGCTCGCTCGTCCGCAGACCTGCAACATTTACGCGCGCAGATCAATCCGCATTTTCTTTTCAATGCGTTGAACACATTGTATGGAACATCACTGATGGAGAAAGCGGATAAGACGGCAGAGGGTATTCAGCGACTAGGAGATATGATGCGATTCATGCTTCATGAAAACACCAGGGATTTTATTTCGATGGAAAAGGAACTGGACTACCTGCGCAATTATCTCGCACTCCAAAAATTAAGGACCGCAGTCTCGCCTTTTGTACGGATCGATGACAACCTGGATGAAGTAAAGTGCAAGGCAGGTATAGCCCCGATGTTGCTGATCCCGTTTGTGGAAAATGCATTTAAGCATGGCATTAGTCTGCAGACTGAATCCTGGATTCGTATACAACTTCAATGCTCAGGTAACGAAATTGAATTTGAAGTTGCCAACAGCATTCATAAGATATCTGAAAATGATCCCGAAAGAGATATATCAGGAATCGGTTTGAAGAATGTGACCGAAAGATTAAAACTGTTGTATCCGGGTAAACATAATCTGCATATCAGCAAAACCGATAATGAATATGTCGTTAAATTGAATTTATATTAAAATCTTATGCTTAAAGCGATTGTAGTGGATGATGAACCGATGGCGCTGGAAGTGGTTCGCGCTTTTACTGAAAAAGTTGTATTTGTTGATGTAAAAGGTTACTTCACCAACGGTTTTGAAGCATTGGATTTTCTTCGAATCCATGATATCGATCTTATTTTTCTTGATATCCACATGCCCGACCTGACCGGAATCGAAATGATACGTTCATTGCCGAAGTCTCCGATGGTCATTTTCACAACCGCATACAGCGAACACGCCGTCGAAAGCTTTGAGTTAAATGCAATTGATTATCTGTTGAAGCCATATTCCATGTCGAGGTTCCTGAAAGCATGTAATAAAGCATATGATCACTTCAAGCTGAAGCAGCATCCGTCGGGTGTTCCGATACCAGAGGACTACATCTTTATAAAAGACGGTTACGAACAGGTACGTGTTGATTTGAATGAAATCCGGTATGCGGAAGGAAATGGTAATTATATTGATTTTGTTCTCGAAAATAAAAAAGTAACCTCACGGTTAACGATGAACGAAGCTGAAGCATTACTCCCGGAAAATGCTTTTGTCAGGATTCATAGATCATATATCATTTCAAAAAAGTTTATTCGGAAGCTAACAAAAAAATCAATCTGGATCGGGCAGGCAGAAATTCCTGTAGGCGCGGCCTATGTCGATGATCTGGAGAATCTTCTAAAATAATTTAAGATGAAAAAACTGTTTATTGGTATGCTGGTCTTCGGACTGGCAGGTACAGGCTTTTGCCAAAACTCAAATGCCGTATCCAAAATCGATAGTTTGCTGAATGCATATGTAAGGCAGGACAAATTCAATGGTTCAGTACTGGTAGCTCAAAATGGAAAAGTATTGCTGGAGAAAGGATATGGTCAGAAGAATGCGGAACGGCGCCAGTTCAATGACAGTAATACTATTTTCAGAATATATTCCATTACAAAAATTTTCACCAGCGTTCTGATCTTAAAACTTGCAGAAGAAAATAAATTATCAATACAGGACAAGCTAAGTAAGTATTATCCGGATTTTCCCTCGGGTGCCAGCATCAGTATTTATCAGTTGCTTTCACATACTGCCGGTGTATATGATTATACGCATGGAAATGATATGAAAACCCAATCGGCGGAGGAAATGGTTCGTTTCCTTAAAACTAAAAGACTTGAATTCTCACCAGGCACAAAAATGAGCTATAGCAATAGCGGTTACTGGTTGCTTGGATTCATAATAGAAAAGACATCTGGTCTTAGTTACGGTAAGGCGCTGGAGAAATATATTTTTAAACCAGCGGGGATGAAACACAGTGGTCTTGATTTCAAATGGCTGAAAGATGCAAATCGAGCTACCGGCTATGCGAGGCTGACGTCAGATTCAAATCAACCTTCGGAAGTGTATGAACCACCTGGTCCTTATGCTGCCGGTGCAATACATTCTACAGTTGGTGATCTGTTCCGATTTTCAGAGGCGTTAAGCAAAGGAAAAATAATCAGTGCCAAAAGTCTGGAACTTGCGCAGACCAGTGTATTGCAGGGCTACGGACTGGGATGGATCGTTCAACAATACGATGGAAAAAAAATGGTTTCACACAGTGGAGGAGGAGCTGGATTCAGAACCAATTTCCTGATGATACCCGAAGAGAAAATATTTGTGACTTTGCTCGCTAATTCGGAGACTTCTAACACAGATTTGATTACCATGCGTATCCTTGACCTGGTACATGGAAAAAATATCCGGATGCCTCAGGAAATTATTTTGCCGAAAACACAATTGCAGCGATTAACCGGTACCTACAAAACATCCGAACCTGAATTGATTTTTTATGTAGGGGTTGCTGAGGAGAGATTACAGGTACAGGTATCGGGAAATCCTCCGCTTGCCGTTTTTGCAGAAGCGCCAGATAAATTTTTTGCTGAGGAAGCGGATGCTACTATTGAATTTCTGAAGGACAGTAGCGGGGGTTACAATAAGATACAGGTTGTGCAGAGAGAAAGAAAGTATTCAGGAAGGAGAATAGATGCTTATTGGGGTATCGTTGGTGATGCCGCATCGGTTGACTGGTTTAGCGATAAAGATATTCAGATGATTGAAGACCCTTCCGCGAAAAATATATGGCTGATCAAAAGTGTAAAACTGAATAAGGGTGAACTGAAATTCAGGTTCAATAAAGACTGGACAGTCAATGTAGGAATGGGAGCACAGGAGGGGAGATTGGAGAGAGATGGTAAAAATATTCGTGTTGAAGAAGGCATTTATGATATTGAAATTGATGTGGTTGAACTTAATTATAATCTGATTAGAAAAGTTAAAGTTGAATGAATGAAGCGAATGGCTTCTAACGTTATTAGCGGGTATCAACACTTCTTGATGATCTGCAAAAATATTTTAATGTCATTCTAATTGAATTCGGGGTCATCTGAAAAATGGTGTGTATAGGTTTGCATTGTGGGAGTCAATTTTCGAAAAATATTAATCCCCGTCGATTTTACTACAAATTCGAATACAGCAATTACAAGGGCGTTGGATTTTTGTGCAAATGAACCTGTGCATTTGTTTCTTGTACATTTTCATCTGCAGGTACCCGTAGGCGATATTGGTGCATATTATTTTTATCCGGGTCTGAATCTGCGACGTCAGAAAGTTCTTGAAGGAATTCTTTCACAAAAGTTCAAAGAAATTCTCGATCATATTCCGCTTACTGAAAACATGTGTATCGAAACGGCTGTAGTCGTTACCACGAAGGTGGAGGATGGAATTGTCGAGTTTTCGACCAGGCACAATATCGATCTTGTTATTATTGGTAAGAGGAAAAATCATATCATCTTTCCATTTTTAAACACGGTGGTTCCTTCAAGAATAGCATCGGGAACCGGAATCCCAGTTTTCACTGTGAGGAGCGGTGCTGCTGGTAATCCAATCAGATCTGTTGTAGTTGCTGTAGGCCGGGTATTTCCCGATAGAAAAATTGAAATGCTCGATGCATTAAGAGATAGATTTAACTTTGAACTGAATATCATTTCAATTGTTGAAAGAAAGAATTTAGTGGCAGAGGCCAAAAAAGTGCTGCACGAAGTGGTCAGTCGTTACAAAGTGAGGTTCAACGGGAAAATTAATAGCGAGTTATTTATCGCTTCAAATAAGGCCCGGGCATTGCTTGATCATGTGCAAACAATAAAAGCAGATTTGCTGATCGTGAGTCCTTTTTCTGAAACAAAACTGACCTGGACAGGAACGCATATTTCGGATGAGGTTTCATCTCAATCGGGTATCCAGGTACTGGCTGTAAGGCCTGTATAAAATCCCGGATACTGTTCCTGATTTTTAACAGTACTATTTTTTCATAATAAAGAAATTGCAATGTTATTAGCTACAGATCTTGATGGGACATTTTTAGGTGGGAGTCACTCGGACAGGCATGACCTTTATAATGTAATTAAAGAGAGTGATCATATCAGATTGGTTTTTGTTACCGGGCGGGGAGTCGAATCTGTAATTCCGTTGCTGAATGATTCTTTCATTCCAAAACCTGCTTTCATTATCGCTGATGTGGGGGCTACAATTGTCAATGGACATACGTTGGAATCTATAGAACCTTTGCAGAAAGAAATCGAAGATAAATGGCCGGGACAAACTAAAATATTTGAAGCTGTAAAAAATATAAAGGGACTTGAATTTCAAACAGTGCCTCAGCAACGGCGCTGTTCATTTCTTTTGTCAGATACTTCTGTACTCCCTGAAATCAATGAAATAGCTGATAGTTTAGGGTGTGATGTCATATATTCGGCTGGCAGGTTTCTTGATTTTGTAAGTAAGGGCGTGAATAAAGGAGCTACCTTATTAAATCTCACAAAGCTCCTCAGTTATACCTCTGATCAGGTGTTGGTTGCCGGTGATACGATGAATGATTTGTCTTTGTATAAACATGGGTTTAAAGGCGTCGTAGTCGGAAATGCCGAAGCTGACTTAGTGCGGAGTACGAGGTCCATCAAAGATATCTTTTATGCGGGTGCCAATGGAGCGGGGGGCATACAACAATCACTTCAACACTTCAAGTTCGCAAAAAAAAAAGTCAGTCCTGATTTTTCCATCTCTAATTCAGGTATATCAGAAGAGCTGATCATGATGTATCATCGCTTCCCTTATGAAATGAAGGAAGTGAATGGTGAAATGGTAAGAACACCCCAGGTAAGTCCGAATGGAATCATACCTACACTTAAAAGTTTTTTCTCGTCAGGAAGGAGAGGGCTATGGATAGCATGGGAAGAGGTAAGTGACAATGAGAACATACTTGAGAATATACATATTGATAGCGAGAAATATCCCAACCTGATCGCGTCACGGGTCGGGCTTACACAGGAAGAAATTTCAGTTTATTACAAGGTTTTTGCAAAAGAGGCATTCTGGCCTGTTATTTTTGGATTTGCAGATAAAGCACATTTCAATCATGAACATTGGAAACATTTCGTAGATATCAACCAGCGTTTTGCGGATAAAGCAGCGAGCGAAGCAAAGCCCAATGCCTGGGTATGGATTCACGATTATAATCTTTGGCTGGTCCCGGGGATGCTTAAAGAACAAAGACCTGATCTCAAAATTGCTTTCTTTCATCACACTGCATTTCCGGCCGCGAATACATTTAATATTCTGCCCTGGCGCAGGGAAATAATCGGTAGTCTGCTGCAATGTGATTTTATTGGTTTTCATATACCACGATATGTTGAGAATTTTGTTGATGTTGTAAGAAGTCTTTTCCCGATAAAAAAACTGGTCAGGGAAAGTTGCGCTCCCCGTTTTCTGACGTTTAGTTCGGCTATTGGTGTCAGTGAGATGGCTCATTCGCTTGTGGTGGGTGAGAACAGTGTAAAACTCGGGGCGATACCCGTCGGGATTGACACAAGGCAGATAAACAGGATCATGCAGAAAAAGTCCGTTTTTGATAAGATCATCGCGACGAAGAAAATGCTGGCAGGGAAAAAAATGATCCTGAGTGCAGAGAGACTGGATTATGTGAAAGGTCCTCTTGAAAAAATGCTTGCCTTCGAACAATTACTGGAACATCATCCTGAATTTCATGGTAAGGTTGAATTGGTCAATATCTGTACGCCACCGGCAGAGGGAATGAAGATTTATGATTCCATAAAGCTGGAAATCGAATCAGCTGTCGGGCGGATAAACGGACGTTTTTCAAAAATGGACTGGACGCCTGTGCGGGTTTTCTTCAGGTCAGTACCCTTCGAAGAAATACTGGTTTATTATGGGGCGGCTGACGTTGCCTGGATCACTCCTTTACGGGATGGATTGAATCTGGTAGCCAAGGAATATGTCGCTGTTCAGCATGTTGCAGCAATTGAAAAAGGAGTATTGATTTTATCTGAATTTGCTGGAGCGGCGGTTGAACTCCCTTACGCCTTGCTTACCAATCCATATGATCAGCATTCTCTGGAAGAAGTACTGGTTCAGGCACTGACCATGCGGGCTGATGAACGAAAAATGCGAATGGAAAGATTATACCAGCAGGTTAAATATTTCAATGTAGAGTATTGGGCCGACCAGTTTTTATCTCAGGCGTTTTTAGAACAGGATGAATATTTTGTAAATCCGGGAGTATTTGCCGCTGTCAACAATTAGTATCCAATCCGGACATTCATTTTTATTTATCCTCTTTCCGGCTTCCGCCCCGCGATTAAAGCTCATAATAATTTTATCAGCTGGTATTTATTTATGTGATCAGTTAACGGCAGCTGATGATGTCACGAAGACCCGCAGGGAGTCCTGGGCTGAGATAAGAGTAATCCAGATTCAGGCCGCGCACAATCAGCAATAGCCCGGTGAGTACAACAAAAAAGGGTAGCGCACGGCGTAAGCGATAACGCCAGTGAGGGTTCAAAACCTGTGGTCCCAAGCTGAACAATAGTAATGCAGGTAATGTGCCGCCACCAAACATTGCCATATAGCTGACGGAGGATATTATGTGCGAAAAACTCAGTGTAGTGCCGAGCGCGATATAAACCATTCCGCAGGGCAGAAGACCATTGGCGGCGCCGAGTAAAAAACGATTGAATAAGGTCGCCCGCTTTTTGAGCAATACAAAAATGACATTTCGCACCCTGTTGAAAAGAGGAGGACTATTGACCTGTTGATTAAATAAACGCGGATAAATCTGGATAAGAGCTACGATAACGAGGATAGTTCCGGCAGCAATGGAAAGCGATTGTTGCATTCCGGCGAGATATAAAAACCTGCCCGCCATGCCTGTAATCATTCCCAATACCATATACATAGTTAAACGGCCAGCATGATAAATATACAATGCAGGTTTTTTTCGCCGTTCGTCCATGCCCGTTACCGGTATCAATAAGGTCAGCGGTCCGCACATGCCGATGCAATGCAGACTGCTCGCAATACCCATCAGAAAACCACCTATTAGTACTGCACCGTTCATCAGGATAAATCCATTTGTTTTTCGAAATAATATGACTGGCCGCCGATTTCCCAGTATATCTTGACCATATAACTACCGGGCCGGAATTGTTCTTTTATATTCTGTTTCCCCTGCTCATCCGTTTTGAATGTCAATCGCTGGTCATTTTCTGCAGCATATGGACAATAAAACCAGATCGTGCCGTTGACAACATTGCCTTTGAATTCCTCTGGCAACTGTAAATTGACTGTTCCATCTGTTTGCACTATCTGAGGCAATGAAGAAAGCCGGTACACACGATTTTTGCCGTCTATAATTTGCTGGTATTTCAATTCACTCTTATAATATTCTTTCTCCACCAGCTGAAAATCGGTTTTGTATGCACGATACACCAGAAAGCTCATCATGCCAGCGAATAACATAAAACCGATCATTACTTTATATCCCCAGTTCATTGTTAGAATTTTAGTTGTTGTTGAAAGGACCCATGAAAACTGTTTTCATTTCAGTCAGCTTTTCATTATTGTGATACACTCCAATCCGTATCGGTGTTTTTCTTTTTCTGACCTCGTCATTGGGAAGTACCACAAAAAAAGTACTGCGACCCTGGTTCTCTTTGTTTACTGAAATTTTTTCTCCTTCTGTGGTGAGAATTGTTCCGTTAAGATCTTCGAGTTGAAGAGTTACGGGAACATCCTGATCGGTTTTGTTGACCATATTCAGGATATATACGTTGGATAAACTGTCTTTCCCTTTTTCCTGGTACAACATTCCCGGTGCGCGTACAATTGTTCCATCGATATTTTTCCTGGTCACTAACAATGCTGACAACAAGGTTGCGAGCGCCACCAGCACGACACTGTAAAATTTCATCCTGCCGGTAAACCGTAATTTTTTCCCTTCAGCGATTCCGTTTTCAGATGCGTAACGAATAAGGTCAAGCGGACGACCCACGGCTTCCATCATTTTATTACATGCATCGATACATGCGGTACAGCCTACACACTCCATCTGTGTGCCATTACGGATATCAATTCCGGTCGGGCAAACCTTCACACATTGAAAACAATCGATGCAATCTCCGGCAGCAGGATCATTTTGCAGTTTTCTGAATTTCGCTCTCTTTTCTCCGCGTTTATAGTCGTACGCAACAATCATACTGTTACGATCCATCAATACGCTCTGTAAACGACCGTAAGGACAAATAACAGTACAGATCTGCTCGCGGAAATAGGCATACACACCATAGAAAATTCCGGAGAAAATTATTAATGAACTAAAACCACCGAGGTGTCTGGAAACGGGCTCAGTAATTATTTTCCATAATTCGACAGTGCCAATAATGTAACTGAGAAAAAAATTGGCGATGATAAATGCCATCACAAAGAAAACAATATGTTTGGCCAGTTTTTTCCTGATTTTTTCTGAAGTCCATGGAGCAGCTTTCAGCAATTTTTGTTTTGCAGCATCACCTTCAATCCAGTATTCAATTTTCCGGAACAGCATCTCCATGAAGATGGTTTGCGGACAAACCCAGCCGCAAAACAATCTTCCGAATGCTGAAGTAAACAATACGATGAAGACGATAAATGTGATCATCGCTACTCCGAAAATGAAAAAATCCTGCGGCCAGAAAATTTTACCGAGTATGATGAATTTGGCTTCCGGAATATTGAGTTGCAGTGCCGGCCTTCCATTGATCCGGATAAATGGAACAGCAAAGAAAAGAATGAAAAATCCTATGCTTACCCATGTACGTATATTATATAATTTCCCCTTCGGCCTCTGCGCGAAAATCCATTTCCGTTTTCCCTGTGCATCCACCGTAGCGAGCCGGTCACGGAAGGAAACATTGGGTATACTCTTGTTTACATCATGTTGTGTCGATGAAGAGATCATTTCACACTTAATTTTTCAACAGTTGCTGTGCTGTCAGATGCAATTGCATTGTCAATTTCTCCCTGCGGAGCCTTGCCCCCGGGAGGATTCGTTCCGTGCAATGTTTGTATATAGCTGGCCACCTGGGCAATTTGTTTGTTCGAGTAAGTCGATTGCCACTGCGGCATGGCGTTTATACCATAACGAATGGTCTTAAACATTTTACTGATTTCACTGCCATGCAGCCAGTAATCGTCTGTTAGATTCGGTCCGACCTCACCACCGCCATTGTCTTTATGACAAACAGCGCATGATTTCAGATAGATTGCTTTTCCTGCGGACAGATCATCTGCAGATGTCAGCGCCACTACATTGTTTTCATTTACATCTTCACCTTTTTTGGCGAGATAGAGTTTTACTTCCTCATCAGCTTTCTTTACTGCCATCTGATATTCTTCTTCGCTCGATGGCGCTGAATGGGACACATGGTATCTCCATAAATAAATCACGGCCACAAAAATGGTAAGATAGAAGCCATACAGCCACCATGGCGGTAACCTGTTGTCAAGTTCACGAATGCCATCATACTCATGACCTAAATCAATATCGGCTTCCTGCTCGATAGGTTTAAACCTGTTGATCCGGTTCCACCAACGAACATTGTCTGATTCTTTTTTAACGATAGCAGTTGCGGCATACGCCAGGTCAGCTGTTTTTGTTTCTTTTTCTGTCTCTGCATCTCTTTCTTCCTTCGCTATTCTCCTGATATTAAACACCATTCCCAATGCAATGATCAATTCCAGTAAGATGGTGGAGATCATGATGAAGAAATCTGTTTTGCTGAGCCTTTCGTAGATGTATGGCGATGCAGTCACTGCGGTTTCATCCTGGCCAAAAACCACGGCGGACGATAACAGCATTATGCTCAGAATCACCAATGATCTGACTTTCCTGTTTTTCTTTTCACGTGCCAGTTTCGCTTTTGCTAACGTGAGCAGGATATTGGCGAGGAAGACTATCACCAGCAATAATGTAATCATGATTGCAATCAGGCTGATCGTCACAGGATTTTTTAATACCTGGTTGGTGGCTTTTTCCTGGGCGACTGCCGGCAACACAATAATCATTGCGATGACGCTGATCGGTATTCTGGCAGAAATTCTTGAAAATATATTTTTTAAAAGCATAGTCAGTTATTTCGATTGAACTAATCCAGGGGTATGCGACTGATTTCGTTGAAGATGGACTTCTTCGTGCGAAAAACCCAGGTGAGCATGGTAACAAAAAAGAGAACGAATATGGACAGTGAGATCATTCCATAGACATCAATGCCGCTTATTTTTTCGAGATAGTGAATGAATTTCATTTCCGTTACGGGTTTATTATTTTGGCTATTATTTGTTCAACTGAGCCGCAGTAGAATTTTGTTCGCCTTTGATATCACGTCCTATTCTTTGCAGATAGGCAATCAATGCTACAATCTCTTTGTCTGAGGCAGTATTAATCTTGTCTTTTTTGAGACCGGCAGTGATGCTATCTGCCTGTTGCATCAGGTCGCTGTTTGCATTCTGCGCATATCCATCTGCGTAAGGTACGCCAAGCTTTTGCATAGCGCGGATCTTTGCAGGAGTTGAAGCAGTATCGAGTCTGTTTTCGAGCAACCAGGCATATGCAGGCATGATGGAACCTGGCGACATCGTTCCCGGATCATACATATGGTTGTAATGCCAGCTGTCGGGATATTTTCCACCTTCTCTTGCGAGGTCGGGACCGGTGCGTTTACTTCCCCACTGAAAAGGATGATCATAAACAAATTCTCCGGCTTTGGAGTACTCGCCATAGCGCGCAACTTCATCGCGGAAAGGTCGGACCATCTGCGAGTGACAGGTATAACAACCTTCTCGGATATAGATATCGCGACCCTGCAGTTCAAGTGGCGTATATGGTTTTACGCTCGTGATCGTCGGTACGTTTGATTTGATCAGGAATGTTGGTACCAGTTCGATAAATCCGCCAATGGCAACAACGATCAGACTCAGCACAAGCAGGGTAGCTGGTTTGCGTTCGATGATTCTGTGCCAGTACTCTTTTTGCTCAGATTTTATTTTGATGAGAGGCATCGCTTCTGCAGGTTCATTTGGAACAAAACTTCCTGCCTTCATGGTCTTGTATAAATTGTACACCATGAAAAATGCGCCTACGAGATATAAGCTGCCGCCAATGCTCCTGAGAATATAAAATGGTTTGATGCTGTTGACTGTATCTAGAAACTGGAATTTCAATTGCCCTTCCGGGGTAAATGACTTCCACATGATGCTCTGTTCAAAGCCTGCCCAGTATAACGGCACCGCATAGATGACAATACCGATTGTACCCAGCCAGAAGTGATTTGTCGCAAGCTTTTTTGAGTATAGTGATGTTCCCCACATTTTGGGAACCATATAGTACAAAATCGCAAAGGCCATAAATCCGTTCCATCCCAATCCACCGATATGTACATGTGCAATCGTCCAGTCGCTGAAATGCGAGATGGCGTTTACGCTTTTCAGGCTTAGCAACGGGCCTTCAAAAGTGGCCATACCGTAGCAGGTGATCGCCACCACCATGAATTTCAAAACCGGATCTTCACGCACTTTATCCCATGCGCCGCGAAGTGTAAACAATCCGTTCAACATACCTCCCCAGCTGGGGGCAATCAGCATTACCGAAAACACAACACCAAGTGACTGTGCCCAATCGGGAAGAGCAGTATAGAGCAGATGGTGCGGGCCCGCCCAGATATAGATAAAGATCAGCGCCCAGAAATGTATTATGGATAAACGATAGGAGTAAACAGGTCGGTTTGCAGCTTTAGGCAGATAATAATACATCAAACCGAGTACCGGCGTTGTAAGGAAGAAAGCAACAGCATTATGACCATACCACCATTGAACCAGTGCATCCTGAACACCCGCATACCAGCTGTAGCTTTTCATGAAAGAAACCGGTATTTCAAAAGAGTTCACAATGTGCAACATGGCAACGGTTACCCAGGTAGCGATATAAAACCAGATGGCAACGTAGAGGTGTTTTTCCCTGCGCTTAAAAATGGTTCCAAACATATTGATTCCGAATATCACCCATACCAAAGTGATCGCGATGTCGATCGGCCATTCCAGTTCCGCATACTCCTTACCGGTAGTTTTACCCATTAGTAGCGTAATAGCGGCGGCAGCAATGATGGCCTGCCAGCCCCAGAAATGGATCCAGCTTAGTTTATCACTGAATAATCTTGATTTACAAAGTCTTTGCAGTGAATAGTAAATTCCGGCGAATGAAGCATTTCCAACAAATGCGAAGATGATCGCGTTGGTGTGTAATGGTCTCATTCTTCCGAAAGTAGTTGGTGCCAGACCAAGACTGGCCTGCGGATAATAGATCTGAATGGCTGCCCATAAACCGGCGAGCATACCAACTATACCGAATATAACAGTGGCCATACCGAAGGCGCGGACGATACTGTTGTCATAGTAAAAATGCTCTGTACGGAGCTGTACAGGATGTCCGTAGTCAGTTGGTTGGTTTTGTTTTGTCATCGAATAATATTCTTGATGCTGGTGAAAAATCATCTTCGAATTGTCCTGTCTTCACACTCCACAGAAATGCTGCGAGGAATACTGCAGCGATAGAGATACTGATGATTAACAGGATTATGATTACACTCATGTGTTGTTTGCAATTCTGTTATAAAAGTATCGGGAGGCGGTTTTGGATTGATTAACCTGTATCATCCTGAAACATGATTCTGATCAGGTGTTACAATCGCAGGCGCGCGGCTAAATAATTGGTACTTCCAAAAGTGATGAGCAATATAGTAAAGGAACTACTCGGCATCAGTATTGCTGCAATCAGGGGCGACAGGTTTCCCTGTACAGCAAAGAAAAGTCCTGCTATATTATATGCAATCGATACCATAAAGCTGATACTGACGATCGTGCGGTTTGCTCTGCACATGCGAATAAATGTTGCGAGTTTTTGAAATGCTGATGCTTTGAGGATAGCATCACTCGCAGGAGTAAAGTAGCTGGTGCTTTCAGAAACCGCAATTCCGCAATCGCTTTGCATCAAAGCTCCTGCATCATTCAGGCCATCGCCGATCATCATAACGCGTGCGCCCTGCTTCTGAAGTCTTTCAGTATAATGAAGCTTGTCTGTGGGACGCTGGTTAAAATAGATGCTGGTTTCTTCTCCAAAAATTCTTTTTAATGCAGATTGTTCTGCATTATGATCTCCGGATACTATGGAAAGGCGGTATCTGGATTTAAGGTTTCTGATCAGCTTTCCCAGGTCTGCCCGGTATTGATTGGAGAAAACAAAGCGACCCTGCTGAATTCCATTGAGGCTGAAATAAACCGCCGTTTGATTTTCATTTTTATTTCCATTCCCGCACACAAAATATGCTGAACCAAGCAGTATCCGGCTGTTTCCAAATACAGCTTCAATGCCATGGCCTGCAGTTTCTTGGAAGAAAACCGGGGTGAGAATCGGGTGGGTTGTGTCTAAATAAGAAAACAAGGCTTTACTCAACGGGTGAACAGAATTGATGACTGCCGATCGAATCATTTGTATACTGAGATGAGAAGGTGCAATGCCTTCGTATGTAATCCCGGTCCCGCCCGTCGCTGTTAAAGTACCGGTCTTGTCAAAAACAATATGATCGATCGACGCGATATTTTCTATTGTTTGTGCATTACGCAGAAAAAATCCATTTCTTGAAAGTATCCGAAGGATATTTCCATTGGTGAAACTATTGGCCAGCAATAACGCACAGGGGCAGGCGATAATAAATATAGCAGTAACAGCAGGCCAGGTTTTTAACGGATCATTCAGCTGCCAGTAAATTGCGGTCGCAGCTGCAATTACAAATACCACCCATGTAAACCACTTGCTGATGCGATGTATAAAAGATCTTTTGATTTCAGATCCACCTTTGCCACTTTTGCTCCACAGCCCGGTCAGGTAACTTTGCGCAACTTCTTTCATGACCAGAATCTCCATTCTGCCACCGGTTTGCCGGCCCCCGGCATATACCAGTTCGCCAATATTTTTTGTCTGTGGAATGCTTTCCCCGGTAACAAAACTGTAATCAATCACCGCCGTACCACGGGTGAGTAATCCATCTACCGGAATCAATTCTTCATTATGTATAATGATCGTGTCTCCAACTTTTATGTCGGGCAAAGGCACTGCTAATTCCTCTTCCGGTTTTTCGTTTTCAGTTTCATTTTCCGTTTTCCTGTATTCCGTATTCTGTATTCCGTATTCTCCTTTTGCTTTTTTTACCGTTACAGCTATCGGAAAATACGATGTATAGTCTCTGTCAAAACTCAGCTGCCTGTAAGTTTTATCCTGAAGTATCCGGCCTGCGAGCATGAAAAAGACGATACCCGTCATCGAATCAAAATATCCGGCGCCAGCACCTGAAAAAAGCTCATAACTGCTGCGGATAAAAGTAATCAAAATCGCAAGCGCAATCGGCGTGTCAATATGCAGGTACCTATGCTTCAGACTTTTTATTGTTGATGCAAAAAAAGGTTGAGATGAATACAGCAATACAGGTAAAGCAAGTGCAAAATTCAACCAGCGGAATATGTTTTGAAGACCTTCTTCTCCTGCTTCAATTCCAAAATATTCAGGGAAGCTCATCAGCATGATATTTCCAAAGCAAAAACCGGCAACGCCCAGCTGGTAAATCAACTGGCGATTGACTGCCGGCTTTTTTTCGTTGAGGTCATTGAGACTGATATAAGGTTCGTACCCGATAGAGTTCAGCAGTTCTGCCATTTTACGTACGGTACCGGTCTCACTGTTGAATATAAGACTGACTTCTCTTCGTTCAAAATTCACGATACTGGAAATAACCGATGAATCGAGCCGGTATAATTTTTCCAGAAGATAAAGGCAGGAACTACAGTGGATCTGCGGAATATAAAAAGTTAAATGCGTATGGTTTTCATCCCTGAAACTGATCAATCCCGAACTGATTGCCTCGTTGTCAAGAAAGGCAAACTTATCTGATCTGAATTCATGTACCTGCGTTTGTCCGGGCCGGTTATTGAGCTCATAATAGTCACAGAGTTGATGGTCATTAAGAATTCGATATACCATTCTGCACCCCTCACAGCAAAATACATTTTCACCTGATTTTAAGCTTGTTCCACGGCATTTCCCGCCACAATGAAAACAATATTGTTGTTGTGCTTCCGCAGGTTTCCCCGCCAGTTTTTCTTGCATGGAGCTAAATTACCCGGCACCGGCCCGGGGTGGTATGACGAAGTTCATTTCAGCCGATGATAATGATCATCTTAAAGCGAGTTTGAAAATTGAACTTTTACAGCAAAAGAAAATTGGCGCAAATGATTTTCAGATCGGCAAATATAGAACTCGCACAACCTGTGTCGGATATTGTAGAAAGAGATTATCGTACAGCGGCTGTTTTCCGGAAATATGGCATTGAGTATTGTTGTGCCGGAAAGAAAAGCCTGGAAGCTGCCTGTTTTATTGCCGGCGTAAACATTGACCAGGTAAAAAATGAGCTTGACCTGGCAAGTCGTAAACACCCGGAACTGACCAACCTTCCATTTGAAACCTGGCATGTCGATTTTCTGACCGCGTACATCGTTAACGTTCATCATCATTTCATCCGGGAAGCATTACCCGAAGCTGTATCGGTGGTCGGACAATTTGCAGAACACCACGAAAAAAAATTTCCGCACATGCAGGAGGTTACACAGTTGTTGAAAAACCTTCACGAGGAAATCATTCCGAGGCTATCGTATGAGGAAGATGTGTTATTCCCCTACATGTGCCAGGTGGAACATGCATTCGAAAATAACGGGGATTATGGAAGACTGCTGGTTAAAACGCTTCGCAAGCCATTGGAACAAATGAGTCTGCAGCATCACCAGCTGATCAATGAAACGATCCTAAGATTACGTGAGCTGACAACGGATTATTTACCGGTAGCAGGAGCGTGCCTGAGCCACCGGCTTTCCATGCAACTTATAAATGCTATCGACAATGACCTTAGTCAGCATATATACCTGGAAAATGAAATTTTGATTCCAAGAGTACTCAGCAGAGAAAAATCTTTGCTGGGACATTGATAATACTTGAAAACCTGCGTAATGATAAAGAATCCGGATCCGCCAGATAAGTTGCCGCTGTACTGATTGCCGTGTTTTTAATCGGAATTATTGACGGGATAGCAAGATGGATATTATTGGTCATCGCAGCGATTCTTATATCCACAGTCCTGTTTGCATTATTGGGTTTGAATTCCCGAAAGAAAACTGTGCAAAACTCAAGGTCCAATCCGGCACTGAACTGATTATCATCATTACACTATTATTTATTCACCTATTTGCGGGAATGATTGGACAGTTATTTAATAATAGAAGACTTGTAAAAGTCGTGCATGAGCATTTAATATATCTGCTGCCCACTGCCTGCTGTCCAAAAAATCAGTCGGAAGCTACCCAAGGCTATAGTATATTTATCTGAAATATCAGACTGAAAGCATGGCGGATTTTTATGAGCAGGAACATCTGAATTCACTATTTGAGAATGCCACCGAAGGCATTATTCTCACAGACAGATCCGGGAAAATTGTTCTGGTGAATCCTTCAGCAGAACGGATGTTTGGCTACCAGGCCGATGAGATTACTGGTGAGCCTATAGAAATTCTTATACCCGATAAGACACGTACAAAACATCGGGAACTAAGAGAGGGGTTCTATATTCATCCATCCAACAGATCAATGGGGCATAACAGGGATCTTCATGGTCGTAAAAAAGATGGATCAAATATTCCGGTTGAGGTTAGTCTTAGTCATTATAAAAAAAATGACGAGATATTTGTTATCGCTTTCATTGTTGACATTACTGCCCGGAAAGAAATCGAAAACAGCATGCGTCGTCAGCAGGCTGAATTGGAGCGTGTGAGCCAGGAGATCAGGAAACTGAACGCGGAGCTGGAAAATAAAGTGGAAGAACGAACCATGATACTGCGGGAAGCTTTGCAGAAGCTGGAGCAATCGCAGGTGGAGTTGAATGAAGCCTTGCGAAAGGAAAAACAACTTAGTGAAATCAAGAGCCGTTTTGTTTCAATGGCTTCTCATGAGTTTCGTACTCCGCTGAGCGCGGTTTTATCTTCAGCAGCATTGTTGTCAAAATATACCGCGGAAGGGGATCAGGACAAAAGGAACAGGCATATCACTAAAATAAAAAATTCAGTACACCACCTGAATGATATACTCGAAGATTTTCTTTCACTGGGGAAACTGGATGAAGGAAAAGTCAGTTCGACTCTCACCCCTTTCAATCTGAAACAGTTGCTGGAAGAAGTGATGGAGGAAATGAAATTATTGCTGAAGCCCGGCCAGAAACTGGAACTTGAGTTCAACGCAGATGAAAATATTCTGAGTGATACCAAGCTATTGAAAAACATCATTATCAATTTGGTTACGAATGCCATAAAATTCTCCAATGAAGATGGGTTGATCAGGATTGGTTGTGAGAAAAAACCAGGTATAACAAAAATCAGTGTAGAAGACAATGGCATAGGCATAGGAGCCGAAGACCAGGAACATTTGTTTTCCAGTTTTTTCAGAGGAGCAAATGCATTGAATATACAGGGAACCGGCCTCGGTCTACATATTGTAAAAAGATATGCAGACCTGATTGGCGCGGATGTGGATTTGAAAAGCGAATTAAATAGAGGAACGACTGTAAGTCTTTTTATCCCTTCAAAATAAAACAGATGAAAACAATCCTGGTGATTGAAGACAATCAGGACATACGCGAAAATATTGCAGAGATCCTGGAACTCGGCGGTTATCGTGCACTGGTAGCCGAAAACGGGAAATTGGGTGTAGAAGTTGCACTGAAGGAAAACCCAGATCTGATCGTTTGTGACATCATGATGCCTGGACTGGATGGCTATGGTGTTCTTCATTTGCTTCGTAAAAATGAATCTACACAGTACACACCTTTTATTTTCCTTACAGCAAAAGTGGAACGTGGCGATTTCAGGAAAGGAATGGAGATGGGGGCTGACGACTATATCACCAAGCCATTCGAGGATATTGAATTGCTGAATGCGATAGAGATGCGTTTAAAAAAATCGGAAGTACTAAAAAGGCCATACAGTACTGATGCCGCTGGTTTCAACAGTTTCCTGAAGGATGCACAGGATAATGGGTTCATAAAAAATTTGTCAGAGCAATACAGTGCTGAAACATATTCGAAGAAGCAGCTGGTATATGCAGAAGGGAAACGACCAAGATATGTGTACCTGATCCTTCAGGGCAAATTGAAGATTTATAAAACGCATGAGGTGGGTAAGGAATATATCACTGAAATATTAGGTGCAGGTGAATTTGCCGGAATGAATGCAGTAATCTCAGAAACTCAATATGAAGAAAATGCGGCGGTGCTGGAAGAAGCTGAATTATTGCAGATCCCCGCGGATGACTTTCGCAAACTGGTGTACAGTGATATCCAGGTGGCAGGCCGGTTTATCCAGATCATCAGCGGAAGAATGAAAGAGAAGGAGGACAGACTTGTAAATCTTGCATATAGTTCACTTCGGAAAAGAGTTGCGCGTGCACTGGCTGATCTTCATCAGAAAAACCAATCCTCTGGAATTACACATACTGTAATTGATATTTCAAGGGAAGAGATTGCGCAATATGTCGGTACAGCAACTGAGTCGCTGATCAGAACGCTCAGTGATTTTCGTAACGAGAAACTGGTTGAAATTGTCGATGGAAAAATCAGGATCAATGACGTCGAAAAACTAAAAAAGCTGAGTTACTGATTTAATTTATCCGTTGGATTGCTGATAGTTTCTCATGGCTGATTCCTCCGGGGCGATGATGAGACGGTGAAAATCTTCAAGTACCGGCATTATATTTTTTCTTTCAACCTGATCATAGCCTTTCAACATCATCCGTTTTGTTTCTTTATTTGACGTTGCGCTGGCATTTAACCTGAGCAGAAATCTATCCCAGGCATTTACTCTCTCAAACCACATTCTTCCCGGTAGCACATGTACTGAACATTTCGGCATTAAGGCTTCAGGAACAGATTGACGGATATATTCCGACCATTTTTCCTTTTCTTCCACCGGAGTTCCGCAAACTAAAAAGAGGATGATGCGTTTATTTTTCAGCAGGTCGAGGTTTTTCTTTAGCCATTTCCTGATTCTCAACCGACCAATATATACGCTTGATCCGATAATGAATGTGTCGTTCTGGATTATTTCATGGGTGATGGCGTCTTCAGCATCGACAATCGGAATTTCAAGTGCTTTCCCGATCCAGTCGGCATACTGGCGTGTTGCGCCATACTTGCTGCTATAGATGAGTATGCTTTTCATTGCGCAATTGTTTCTGCAGAAGTACAATTGCTGTCGACGGATTGAAATGACCTCTATCAGCAATGGTCATGATTTTGATCTTAGGGTGACATTGATCGGAAGGTTCCTGATCCTTTTTCCGGTAGCATTGCAAGGTACGGGTTGCAATGGCAGCGGCAGATCCCTGGAGTCCGGTTTTACCTGTTTTCAAAGGGCACCGTTCAATTTATTTCTGCCAGCCCCTCATCATTCCCCGAGGCACGGCTTACGGTGCAGGAGTCGCTAACAGCAGGGTAACAGCAGCGGAGTTCTTTATTAAACCACGTATCGTTATACCTGCAGATGCAAACTTTTCTTTGCGTGAACTGAAAGGTGAAGCTGGATGGTTGTTCATCTGAATGATCTTTCCAGGTCGTTCAAAGACTATGGCGGTAGTGTATCAACATTAAATTCAGTTGCGTGATTGAAATACCCATCTTTGTAAAAATCTTTTTTATGGAAAGGAAAACTTTTCTTTCCTTAATCGGTTTGGGATTAGTATTTCATAAACCAGCCGAAGGATCGATGATGCCCGAAAAAATGTTTTTCAAGGATGATGGCCTGATCCCCAATAGCAGATACCCTTTGTTGCTGTATAGAAAAGCGTTTAAAGAAAGGGGCGATCAGGGTGCAGACTGGTTGCAGAAAAAGTTCGAGGAAAACAATTGGGGTAATTCATGGCGAAACGGCATTTTTGATTTTCATCATTACCATAGTATCAGTCACGAAGTACTGGGAATTTATTCAGGAGAAGCGATGGTGCACCTGGGCGGGGAAAAAGGGCAACGTGTAAATATTGCAGCAGGAGATATAATTGTCATTCCCGCCGGTGTGGGACATAAAAATCTTGGAAGTGTAGAGTTGGGCGTTGTAGGTGCTTATCCTGATGGACTCACCTGGGACATGAATTATGGTAAACCCGAAGAGCGACCGAGAGCCGACAACAATATCGCTGCTGTACCTGTGCCTTCACGTGATCCGCTGAATGGTAAGAACGGCGGACTTCTTGCAGCATGGGCCGATATTTGATTTTATTCTGCATTGCACAAATTATTTTCCCCATTGGTTTTGTTGGGTGATAAGTCTGTTTTGTGATTTTAAAACAAAAACAGATGTGTGACGTTCGCGTGCGATTTGCATCCTAAGAGAATTTCTATGTTTTGCAAGATGTTGAACGCAATATATACCAGGTAAAATCAGGAGTGTTGCATTAATATACTGAAATGAAAACAGCACCAATAGCTGGCTTTTTTTATTGATATTTATGGAATGGATGTCTCTTCTGAAATGCGTTGGTTTGCCACTTTTTGTGATTTGAAAATTGTTGACTGGTTTGCTATTCATGGATTTGACATTGATGCTGTAGAACCACGAACAGATTATTATCTTGTCACTAATCTTAAAGAAGATCTCGGCATTAAGTTACGTGAAGGAAATATTGAGTTAAAGCAGCGCAGGTCCAGGTCCGCTGCAGTCAATGTTACAGAAAATGTTGCTGGATATATTGAAGAATGGGAGAAGTGGAGTTTCAATATTGGTTCAACGGATACGGAGTCCAAAAGCATTCTTTATAATGATTCGCGACAGTGGGTTCCGCTCGGGAAAAAACGCATCCAGGTTAAAGCAGACGAAGATGGAAGGCTGACTCAAATTAAAAACGCCAATGATGTGCCGGAGTTTGGTTGCCTGATGGAATATACACGGCTGGATTTCCGCGGTAAAATATTTTACAGTTTTGCGGCTGAAGTGTTGGGAGAAGGGTCGCCGGGATTGCAGGATACCTTTATGGCCGGGATACTGAAAAAATTTTCCCTGTTGCAGGAGGACTCCTACGGATATCCTGCGTTCTTACTAAGGAATATCAACCAATAGTCTGGCAAAAAAAAGCTGCGGATCAATTTCCACTCGGATTATCTTCATAAAAATTTTCCCAATGAAAATCCGTCAAGGCTTGTTTATCCTGATTTTTTTTATTTCGTTAAATACAACTGCACAGCACCAGGAATATTTTCCGGATCCTGACCCTGCCATTCAGCAAAAACTGGAAGAATGGAAAGATCTGAAATTTGGTTTGCTGATGCATTGGGGGCCGTATAGTCAATGGGGTGTTGTGGAGAGTTGGAGTATCTGCCCTGAAGATGTTGGTTGGGCCGATGGCGCAAGGATGGAACAGAAAGCAACTGATTACGCATCCTATCTGAAAGCGTATGAAGCTTTGCCAACGACGTTTAATCCAACAAAATTCAGCCCTGAAAAATGGGCCGCTGCTGCAAAAAATGCGGGCATGAAATACATGGTGTTCACCACAAAACACCACGATGGATTTTGCATGTTTGAAACTGCTACAACGGATTATAAAATTACCAACAAGGAATTTCCCTATGCTTCACAACCCCGAAGCAATATAACCAATGAAGTGTTTTCTGTTTTCCGTCGGAATGGTTTCTGGATCGGTGCCTATTTTTCTAAACCGGATTGGAACACCGATTATTATTGGTGGAAACGCTTTCCACCGGCCGATCGCAATCCCAACTATTCGATTTCAAAACATCCGGAGCAATGGAAAAAGTTTGTTGAATTTACACATCAACAGATTGATGAGCTTACCACCAATTACGGCAAGCTCGACATTTTGTGGCTTGATGGTGGCTGGGTACGTCCGAAAACGGAAGAAGAAATAAAAGAGCAATTGCTGGAAGTATATGAAGGCGTCCGTTTTGCGAGAAACCCGGAGAGCCAGGATATCAATATGCCCTTGCTTGTGAAAAATGCACGTGCCAAACAGCCTGGTCTTATTGTCGTGGACAGGGCAGTACCTGGTGTGCATCAGAATTATCTTACACCTGAACAACATATACCAGAAGAAGGGTTGCCTTATCCCTGGGAAACGTGTATGACTATGGCCACCAGCTGGAGTTATAAACCGAATGATAATTATAAGTCATCCAATGAACTTATAGAGAAGCTGGTTGATATCGTAAGTAAAGGCGGAAATTTTTTGCTGAATGTAGGCCCTGCACCAGATGGCACCTGGGATGATACGGCTTATGCGCGTCTCAATGACATTGGTAAATGGATGCAGGTGAACAGCTCCGCGATTTATGGTACACGAATGTATTCTGTATTCGGAGAAGGTAAAGACATCCGTTTCACCCAATCGAAAGATGGCAAAAACAAATACATTTATTTTTTCGGGTATCCCACATCAAAAGTTAGGGTTACGAAAATGAATTTGCCCGATAATGCAAAAATGCAGCTACTTGGATCAAATGCAAAACTAAAGTGGAAATCACTTGCAGAAGGCTTCGAAATTGAATTTCCAGCAGCAGGAAAGAAAGCAACCAATTATGTTTGGGTAGTAAAAGTTACGGAGTAACGTTAAACGTTAAACGTTAAACGTAAAACGTAGAACGTAAATAGTCACAATATTCAAGTTCAAATTCAGAAGATGAGAAACAGTCTGTTGGCTTTGCTATTCGGCGTATGCTTTTTGTCCTCATGGTCTTACGTTCAACGTTCAACGTTTTACGTTCAACCAACCCCGAATATCATCATCATCAATATGGACGATATGGGTTATGGGGATCCCGTCTGTTACGGGGGTGGGCCCTATAAAACCCCGAATATCGATGCACTTGCGGCAAGGGGTAAGCGCTTTACAAACTTCTATGCAGCACAGGCCGTTTGTACAGCCTCGCGTTCTGCTTTGATGACTGGTTGTTACCCGACAAGACTCGGAATTTCCGGGGCATGGGATCATATGTCGAAGTATGCATTGAATCCTGATGAGGAAACGATTGCAGAGTTACTTCAGAAAAAAGGTTATGCAACAGGAATGGTAGGCAAATGGCATCTGGGCCACAAAGAGCCCTATCTGCCATTGCAGAATGGTTTTCAGGAATTCTTCGGATTACCTTACTCGAATGATATGTGGCCTGTTGATTATGATGGAACTGATGTAACCGGAACCAGTAACCGAAAAGCATATTATCCACCATTACCGTTGATCTCAGGCAATAAAACCATCGGGATAGTTCGTACACTCGATGATCAGGGACATTTGACAAAAAGATATACAGAGAAAGCTGTCGATTTTATTGGTAGAAAAAAATCAGGGCCATTTTTTCTTTATTTCGCACACTCGATGGTTCATGTACCTATTGCCGCTTCGGAAAAATTCCGCGGCAAAAGTGGCGCAGGACTTTTTGGCGATGTTATGGAAGAAGTCGATTGGTCGGTAGGCGAAATAATGAAGACACTTGAAAAATACAAACTGACAGAAAACACCCTTGTCATTTTTACCAGTGATAATGGGCCCTGGTTGATTTATGGAAATCATGCAGGCAATTCAGGCGGGTTGCGTGAAGGCAAAGGGACCGCATGGGATGGGGGGCTGAAAGTTCCATTCATTATATCCTGGCCCGGGAAGATAAAATCGAATACCGTCGAGAGCAGCCTGATGACAAATATGGATATCCTTCCGACAATTGCGGATATCTGTGAAGCGGGACTACCTTCGCAAAAAATCGACGGATTAAGTTTCCGCGGTCTGATGGAAGGCAAACCAGGCAAAGGTCCACGAAGTGAGTTTGTTTATTATTATGAGAGAAACAATCTTAAGGCTATCCGTAAAGATGGCTGGAAGTTG
This sequence comes from Pollutibacter soli, assembly GCA_029269725.1. Classification (GTDB taxonomy): domain Bacteria; phylum Bacteroidota; class Bacteroidia; order Chitinophagales; family Chitinophagaceae; genus Pollutibacter; species Pollutibacter soli. Next base: position 268,263 of record JARJHS010000005.1, read on the forward strand.
AATTTTCCCTGTCGTTCTCAGACATACGGACCGCCTGCGACGATCGGTAAAGACGGTTATCCAGGTCAATACGGTTCTGATACAGTCTACCTTGCTCTTTATAATTTATACACTGATCCCGGCGAAGACCGCGACCTGAAAGCGCATTTCCCCGATGTAGTCCGCCAACTGGACAGTATTGCGCAAAAGTATCGCGTAGCTCTAGGTGATGGATTAACCGGACAGAGCGGTTCCGAAGTTCGAGAGGCTGCCAAGATAAAGTGAACCTGGGAGGTCTAAGACCTCCCAGGTTTATAAGACCTGCCAGGTTTAACACCTCGCAGGTCTTACACCTGCGAGGTGTTCAGCTACGTCCCGCGGCTTCGCTGCGCTTTGAATATCTATTTGACCGCCAAAGCATCAAACAGATAAATATAATTGTCTATTATACTCTGAACTATCGTAAAATTGTAGTTTCGAACGATTGCACGTCATGTACAACAGCACAGAATCGTCTCATTTAATCACGCGCATTGCTTTGCACAACGACCAACAGGCTTACCGGGAGTTGTACGAACATTATTTTTCCTCACTCTACCATTTCGCGCTTACATATTTAAAGTCGGGACCTCAGTCCGAAGAGGCTGTGTCTGACGTCTTTATAAAAATCTGGAAAAAAAGAGCTGCACTGCTGCGAATTAAAAATCTTCGACTCTATTTGTTCGTCAGTACAAAAAATACAGCGCTAAACTATCTGCGGCAGACCCAAAAACCCGAGTTCCAGGCTGATTTCTACCGTGTTCAGTTGCAGAGCGTCTATTTCGATCCTGAACAATTGCTGATCACGGAAGAGATGCTGAAACGCATTCAACTTGCTATTAAACAACTGCCTCCAAGGTGTCAGCTGATTTTTAAACTGGTTAAAGAAGATGGACTTCGATATAAAGAAGTTGCTGAACTGCTCCAGATCTCCATCAAAACGGTTGAAAATCAAATGTCAACAGCACTCGCACGGATCGGTGAAGCCATCCGTTTCGATATTCATTCCACCATTTCCTCCGCACGTTGAATTTTTTTTTGAGATTTTATAGGGGTAAAGTGAGATTCCTGTGTCCATGATACGGTAATTGCTTGTACTTATGAGTGAAAACAGGATCTGGCAACTTGCGTCGAAAAAACTGGCCGGAGAAGCAAGCCCCGCAGAAATAAAGGAGCTTGAATCATTGCTTCGTCAGAACCCTGACCTGCATTATGCATTGCAGAACCTAAACGATCTCTGGCATCTCCCTGCAAAAAAGACTGGTCTTGAAGCCGAAGCATTTGCAAGGCATCTTGAACGAATGGAAAAAGCCGGCATCTCCTTCAGCAATACTGAAGATGTAGGTGACGGATTTGAATATAGACGCCCGGTTTCGAAAAGTAACCGGGTGTTCTGGATAAGTTTTGCCCTAGCATTTGTTTTGATTGTGTCAACTGTAATCTTTCTTCAGTTTAACCAAAAAGAAGCACCAGCAGGAACTCCTTTAACATCAAATCCGCTGGCTGAGAAAAATGAAGTCAGTACAAAAAATGGTTCACGTTCGATAGTGACTCTTCCGGATGGTACACATGTTACTCTCAACTCGGGAAGTACACTTGGTTACAGCAAGGACTTTGGCAACAGCAATCGTGATGTAGAACTTATCGGTGAGGGTTTTTTTGATGTCGTACACAATGAAAATCTTCCATTTATCATTCATACCAAACAGGTAGAGATCCGGGTACTCGGTACCATGTTCAATGTGAAATCATACCCGGAAGAAAGAGAAACAGAGACAAGTCTTGTACGCGGTAAAGTAGAGGTACGCCCGAATAACGAGCCTGAGAAAAAATACTTCCTTCTTCCCAATGAAAAGATCACTGTGCGTGAAAATAAGGAAACTGCCGACACCTTTCAATGGAAGGGGAATGCGACGAATTCAATACAAGCGGATCTGCCGATGATCGCTTTCGATCACCTGAAATCAAGCAGCAGGGACAGCAGCGTAAAAATGGAAACTGCCTGGGTCGATAATAAACTGGCATTCGAGAATGAAAGCTTTGAAATGCTCACACAGAGAATGGAAAGATGGTACGGTGTGAATATCGAGTTCAAAGAAAGAGAGCTGGGACATATCCGCATCCGTGGCATTTTTGAAACGGAAACTCTTGAACAGGCGCTGGAAGCATTGAGTGTAATGGCTGGTGGATTTCGCTATTCAATAAAAAACAATACCGTAAAGATTACTAAATAGACCCAATAACCTAAAACGACTAGATATGAATATGACAGACAGCAGCTAGAAAGATATTAAACGAAGGCGGAGAATGCGGCAACATCCCCCGCCGGGTCAAACAGGCATGTACAAACCCGCATCGGAATGCGGGTATACCTTATTTATAACCTCTAACAGACAAAGTATGAAAAAAAGACGAAATCTGCTTGTCATACAAAGACCCCCTCATTTATTTCAATTCTTCCTGGTTATGAAACTAACAATCGCCCTATTATTGTTCAGCTGTCTGCATGTTTCGGCTGAAGTTTTGGGGCAAAACAGAATCAGTATCAAACTGGAATCTGTTACATTGAAAAAGGCTTTGAGCAGTATTGAAAAGAAAAGCAACTTCCGGTTTTTGTATAATGAACAGTTGGTAAGCGAAGCACCACGGATTTCTTTGGAAGCCAATGAGGAAGAAGTGCTTTCCATCATCCGTCGTATGCTTACCAATACAGGCCTTTCCTATCAATTGATGGCAAACAATCTGGTTGTTCTTAAAACTGACGGGAATGAACTTGCAGATATTGAAGTAACCGGGAAAGTGACCAATCCCAACGGTGAACCTGTTGCAGGTGCGACAGTTACGATCAAAGGAACTGCAACAGCAACACAAACCAATGCAACCGGCGATTTCAGAATAACTGCTCCTGAAAATGCAACCCTGGTTATCTCCAATGTAGGTTTTGAAACGCAGGAAATACCTGTTAATAACAGAACTACGATTAATGTTGGTCTTCGCACCGCTGCAGGTGAACTGCAACAGGTAGTTGTTGTTGGTTATGGTACTCAACGCAAAATTGATGTTACCGGCTCCGTTGCGCAGGTGAAGGGAGATGAAATTGCAAAGCAACCGGCACCAAACCCAATCAGTTCCCTGCAGGGTAAAGTTGCTGGTGTCCAGATCACCAACTCCGGTGCTCCTGGTGCATCTCCGGATATACGTATCCGTGGTGTAGGTACGCTTTACGGTTCGCAAACACCTTTGTACGTGGTTGATGGAGTTTGGTATGATGATATCAGCTTCCTGAACCCCGGCGACATTGAGAACATCAACATTCTGAAGGATGCATCAAGTGAATCAATTTATGGTGTGCGTGCTGCCAATGGTGTTGTGTTGATTACCACAAAAAAAGGGCGTCGCGGAAAAGCAACTGTGAGCTATAATGGAATGGTGGGATACCAGCATCCTACCAACCAGGTTAAAATGTCTAATGGCGCAGAATATGCAACATTGATCAATGAACTTCGCGGAAATACTGCACTCAATCCTTCTCAGTTTGGTACAGGTACTGACTGGTACGGCCAGATCCTTCGCGATGCATTGATCACCAACCACCAGGTATCTGTCAGTGGTGGTTCAGAACGTTCAACCTACAATCTCTCTCTCGGATATTTTTACCAGGATGGTATTGTAAAAGAAAATAACTATGATCGTTTCACTGCCCGCCTGCAGAATGATTTTCAGATTTTCAATCCATTGAAAATCGGTTATACCATTACGGGAGTAGCGAGCAAATCAAAAGATATCCCTGGCAGTATCTTCCGCGAACTGTACACAGCTGCACCGATTGTTCCTGTATATTATGAAGATGGAAGCTATGGTGACCCTTCAGACTTCGACCTGGGTGATGGTGCCAACTACAATCCACAGGCCACGATGGATTTCTACAATAAGAGATCCAAAAACTATCGCATCACCGGTAGCTTGTTTGCAGAAGTGAATTTTGCAAAACACTTTGTATTTAAGTCAAGCGTGGGTGGTGATTTCGGACAGGCTGAGTATCGTGACTATACACCTGAATACGTTGCTACTTTGAAGCAACGCAATACTATCAGTTCTCTTACTTTGGGTCGTACAGAAACACGCAACTGGATTCTGGAAAATACTTTGACCTACAAGAATACATTTGGTGATCATAATATAACTGCTTTAGTCGGTCAGAGTGCACAGCAGGTGAAGTTCTACAGGTTCACCGGAAGTGCTAAAGGCGTTCCTTATGATACTGAAGCCGATTTATTCCTGCGACTCGGTAATTCCGGTACCAGCGTTGCTACTGATGAAGGTGACCTTGAACATTTTGCTTCTTATTTCGCAAGGGTGAATTATGCATACAAAGGAAAATATCTTTTGAATGCATCTATCCGCGCTGATGGTGCGAGCAAATTCTCGTCAGACAAACTCTGGGGTTATTTCCCATCAGTAGGTGTGGGCTGGATCATATCTGATGAAGACTTCATGCGTAACCAGGATTTCTTCAATACCTTGAAGTTGCGCGCCAGCTGGGGTATTGTAGGTAATGCAAAAGTGCCTTCCAACCTTGCTATTCAGACGGTAAACAATAGTCCTAACTACGCTGTTCAGTTCGGACCAACCATTCAGACTGGTGCTAACATCACGACGCTGGTTCCACCGGTTACCAACTGGGAAAAAGCAGAAGGTATTGATATTGGTATCGAAGGTGCTATACTGAACAGGCGATTGAATTTCGAATTCGATTATTATAATCGTAAAACGATCGACGCGATTTTCGCTATCCCTATTCTCGGTTCTGTCGGAACAACAGGAGCAGGAATTGTGGGTAACCAGGCAACCATACAGAACAGTGGTTTCGAAATGGTATTAAGCTGGAGAGATAAAGTGAATGAAAAATTCTCATACACGATCAGTGGTAACCTTGGGATCAACAACAACAAAGTAACCAAAACCCTTACAGGAGAAAATCCCGTATATGGTGGTGGTGGTGCAGCCACCGGCGGTCAGCTGGCTACAAGAACAATCGTTGGACAGCCTATCGGTCAGTTCTATGGACTCCAGGTGGCAAGTGTGTTCCAGGATGCAGCTGAAGTTTCAGCCTCTGCACAGCCAAATGCTAAACCTGGTGACTTCAGATTTGTTGATCAGAACAAGGATAATATTATTGATGCCAAAGACCGCATCATCCTCGGTAACCCGAATGCTAAATACAGCTATGGTATCAATACCTTCTGGCAATATGGAAACTTCGACCTGGCTGTCGATTTCCAGGGTGTTGCTGGTGTTGATCTTTATAACGCTTTACTCGGTATTCGTTATGGTACAGAAAACTTTTCAAAAGATTTCTACGATAACCGCTGGCATGGAGCCGGTACTTCCAACACCTATCCTTCAGCAAATATCGGTGGTGGTGATAACTACAAACCGAGTTCATTCTATGTTGAAGATGGAAGCTATTTCCGCATCCGTAATATTCAATTGGGATACACTTTTGGTGGTTTGCAGAAAGCTGGTATAACGCAATTGCGTGTGTATGTTAATGCGCAGAACGCTGTCACTTTCTTCAAATACCGTGGCTTCTCTCCGGAGATCGGCGGTGGAGCACTTGACCGGGGAATCGATACAAACGTATACCCGCTGTATGCAACTTATAATTTTGGTGTAAACCTCACATTCTAAAACAGTAAACATTATCAGATATGAAAACTGATCAGTTTATTAAGATAAAAACAGTTACTGCCGCTGCTGCATTGATCATGTTTGTTGCAGCTGGTTGCTCAAAAAGTTTTCTCGAAGTTCCGCCGCAGGGCCAGGAGAAAGGTGAACAGTTCTGGCAGAATGAAGAAGATGCAACAAAAGCGGTTGTATCCATGTATGGATATCTTCGCGCATGGCAGCAGGTAGCATTTGCTCCGATTGCTGTCGAAAGTCTCGGTAGTGATGAAACAGAAAAAGGAAGTAGTCCCGGTGACGCAAGCTTCCTGAATAATTTCGACAATTTCACAGCTTCTTCTACTGAGGGGCAGATCCAGGATTTCTGGAACGGACAGTATGCGCTCATCAATCTTGCTAACCAGGTGCTGGATAATGTTCCTGCGATCGATATGAATTCAACTTTGAAAGATCGCTACCTGGCAGAAGCTAAATTCATCCGTGCCTATGGATACTTCCGCCTTGTACGCGCGTTTGGTGATGTGCCCCTTCGTTTGCATGTGCCAAAAGATGCAACGGAGTTTAACCTGCCACGTACACCTGAAGCTGAAGTGTGGGCAGCAATTGAGCAGGATCTGACGGATGCTGCAGCCGTGTTGCCAACAACCTATGGTGCATCAGAAGTTGGTCATGCTACAAAAGGTGCGGCGCTTGCGCTGCATGCTAAGGTTTCAATGTATCTCAAAAAATGGGACCAGGTACTTTCATTGACGAACCAGGTAATAGGTTTGGGATATGACCTGTTTCCGAACTACTACACACAGTTCCGCATCGCCAACGAAAACAATATCGAATCTGTTTTCGAAATACAGGCTGCATACAAACCTGGTGATTGTGATTTCTCCAATTCACAATATTCACAGGTACAGGGCGTACGCGCTTCTGTTGGTGGTGGCTGGGGGTTCAATGTTCCTACGCAGACATTAGTTGATGCATATGAAGCCGGTGACCCGCGTATGAACGCTACTATTATTTTCCGCGGAGAAACCACGCCTGATGGTGATGTGATTCCTGCAACTGGTGATAACCCCATGTATAACCAGAAGTCATATGTACCATTCTCGCAGTATCCAGGCGAATGTTCAGAAGGTGCTGCACAGAATATACGTGTAATTCGTTTTGCTGAAGTGTTGCTGATGAATGCTGAAGCAGCAAATGAACTCGGTCAGACTCAGCAGGCGCTTACTTCATTAAATAAAGTTCGCTCTCGTGCACGTGGTGGAAACGCAGGAGTTCTTCCTGATGTTACAACCACCGACCAGGCTCAATTGCGTACTGCGATCTGGCACGAAAGACAAGTGGAACTGGCAATGGAATTTGATCGTTTCTTCGATGTGATCCGCCAGGGACGTGGTCTAGCCATCTTTGGTCCTAAAGGTTTCAAAGAGGGTAAAAATGAACATTGGCCAATCCCGCAGAATGAAATTGATCTGAGTGCCGGTACACTTACGCAAAACCCAGGTTACTAATCAAAATAAACGAATCAGCTCATGAAAAAGATAAACAGAATACTTGCGGTAGCCCTGGTCGTTAGCCTGATGGTTACCGGTTGTTATAAAGAGTTTGATCCGAAGAGTTATCAGCCGCCACTCAGTATTGGGGGATATACCAGCTCGGATGAAATTGCACCGAATAATCTCGTTGGATGGTTTCCATTCGATGGAGATTATGCAGACAAAGTTTCCAACACCGCAGGAACAAACGTTGGTACTTCATTTACCAACGGGTTCAAAGGACAGGCAATGCAGGGTGCACTTGATGCATACGTTACATTCAACCCCACTGCAGCCATCGCGGATATGAAAAGTTTTACGATTACGTATTGGGTGAATAGCCCTGTGAATACCGCGGGTATCGTAGGGCTTGTAAATATTTCTCACAAAACGGAATTCTGGGGAAATATTGATATGTTCTTTGAAAACGGAAGTACCCAGGATGCTGCAAAGTTCCGGGCTCATGTAAGAAATGGTACTACAGATACATGGGTTGCAAAAGATGGAATTCCAGCAGTATTCGACAACTGGACCAACCTGGCTCTGACTTATGATGCAGGAAGTTCAACGTTCAATTTTTATGTGAACGGATCACCCTCAGCATCCAGTACTGCAGCCGGTTTCGGAGATATTTCTTTCAAAGAAATTGGCCCGATGGTTTTTGGTACAGTACAGTTTCAAACTACTCCTTCATTGACCAGCGCAACAGGCAAACAGCCCTGGGCGAGTTATCTTACCGGCGCACTTGACGAAGTTAGAATTTATAATACCGCTCTTTCAGCATCAGATGTTTCAGCATTGGTGAAACTGGAAGGCCGAGGAAAGTAGGTTATGCAGTTGGTTACAGGGGTTATCCGAAAGGGTAGCCCCTTTTCATTATTAACAATTCACAACAACCAGGGACGCACAACTATGGGTTAATTTTACTGCGTTACCTGTATTGACGAGACCTGATGGAATTGACAAAAAGCTATACTAATTCTAAATTGATTTTGGTGGCCTCCCTGAGATGCTTAACCGCTTTTTTATTGATGGTATTTTTTTCGGGTTGTGGAAAATCGGGTTCTGATCCGAACCCTCCACCGGATCCACCTGCGTCATTTAATTTTACGGCGCTTCGGGTGAATGGAAGTTTTAATGGATTTGAATACAAGGGAATCAATAAAAGGCCAATCGTCAGGTTGAGTTTTGATGTGCCCCTGGAAAAAACAAGTACCGCTTCATCCATCACGATTAAATCTGCTGCAGGACCGATCGTAAACTATTCGATTCAGTTTTTAAACAATGATAGCACTGTTCAGATTATACCTTCAACTGATCTGAATCCGCTATCTCAGTACACGGTCACTGCTTCGACCACACTGAAATCTGCAAAAAACGGTTCTCTTCGTACAGCCGTTTCCGTTATTTTAAAAACAGCTATCGACTCGTCCGATAAATTTCCAAGAATTTCGGACGATGCACTTCTGGATCTTGTTCAAAAAAATAACTTCAAATATTTCTATGATTTTGGTCATCCTGCGAGCGGGCTTGCGCGGGAACGCAACAGCTCTGGTGATCTTGTTACCAGTGGCGGATCGGGCATGGGAATCATGGCGATCATTGTAGGTATTCATCGCAATTTTATTTCAAGAGATGAAGGATTGGTTCGCATTCAGAAAATAACAGAATTTCTATCAACGAAAGCAGAGAGATTTCATGGCGCATATCCTCACTGGCTGAACGGAAATACGGGCAAAACAATTCCTTTCAGTGCTGATGATAACGGTGCTGATCTTGTTGAAACATCTTATTTGGTTGCAGGACTATTAACCGCCAGGCAATATTTCAATCAGAATAATACAACTGAAAATAAACTGCGTGCGGATATCAATGCAATATGGAATGGAGTGGACTGGGATTGGTTCCGTCGTGAAGGTCAGCAGGTGTTGTACTGGCACTGGAGCCCGGATAAAGGCTGGGCGATGAACATGAAAATCCAGGGATGGAACGAATGTCTTATCACTTATGTACTCGCTGCTGCTTCGAATACTCACACCATTCCTGCAACTGTATATACGGAAGGCTGGGCCAGGAATGGCGCGATGAAAAACGGAAATTCGTTTTATGGAAGAACGCTTCCGCTTGGACCTGCTTACGGTGGGCCTCTGTTTCTTGCGCATTATTCTTTCCTTGCCATCAATCCAAATCAGTTAAAAGATGGTTATGCAGAATATGATGAACAGGTTCAGGCACATACCTTAATTAATCATGACTACTGTGCCGAAAATCCCAGGCAGTTTTATGGATACAGTGATTCCTGCTGGGGACTTACAGCAAGCGATAATTTCAATGGATACTCCGCTCATTCACCAACGAATGATATTGGTGTAATTGCTCCTACAGCTGCGTTATCATCTTTTCCATATACACCACAACAATCAATGGCCGCGCTTCAGTTTTTCTATTATAAACTGGGCGACAAACTCTGGAAGGATTATGGTTTCGTGGATGCATTCAGTCTTGACAAACCATGGTTTGCAGATTCGCATCTTGCGATCGATCAGGGACCAATAGTTATAATGATTGAAAACTATCGAAGCGGATTGATCTGGAATCTGATGATGAGTGCACCGGAAATTAAAACAGGACTTGTAAAACTGGGATTCACCAGTCCGAATTTGTAAACCGACAAATCAACAATTCCCATATGAGACTTATTCTTTTTTTGTTTTGTGTTCTGCCGTTAAGCATGCTGGCACAAAAGAAATCTTCAGCAAAAAAGAAAACAGACGTAAAACTGCCTGCTGACGTTGAAGCTGTTTTTGACTCTGTTCAGCGGCAGACTTTCCGCTATTTCTGGGAAGGCGCAGAACCGGTGAGTGGTCTGGCGCGCGAACGTGTACACATGGATGGGGATTATCCTGAAAAAGATCAGTCGGTGGTGACGATTGGAGGAAGCGGATTTGGCATAATGGCTATACTTTCGGGTATCCATCGTGGTTATATTACAAGGGAAGAGGGCTTCAAACGCCTTAAACATATTGCTGACTACCTCGAAAAAGCAGATCGGTTTCATGGTGCCTGGCCGCATTGGCTGCATGGGGAAACAGGTAAAGTGAAACCTTTTGGTTATGATGATGATGGAGGTGACCTGGTTGAAAGTTCTTTCCTGATAACATCTCTTCTTTGTGTGAGACAATATTTTGCTGATGGCAATGCTGCTGAAAAAGCACTCGCTGCCCGGATGGATAAACTGTGGCGGGAAGTTGATTTTAATTGGTATCGTCGCGGCGGACAGAATGTGTTGTACTGGCACTGGAGTCCGAAATACGAATGGAAGAAAAATTTTGCAGTGCGTGGGTATAACGAATGCCTGATCATGTATGTGCTGGCCGCTTCTTCGCCTACGCATGGTGTTCCGGCAGAAGTCTATCATCAGGGATGGGCCGATAATGGCAGGATTATGCACAAAAGAGAGGTGATGGGTCACGAGTTGCAGTTGTTGCACCAGGGGCCCGCTCCAAATGGCGGACCACTGTTCTGGGCGCATTATTCATGGCTCGGACTCGATCCACGTGCGTTAAAAGATAAGTATGCCGACTACTGGAAGGAAAACAGGAATCAATCGTTGATTAATTATGAATGGTGTGTAAAAAATCCAAAAAAATGTGCAGGATACGGACCAAACAATTGGGGTCTTACAGCGAGTTATTCTGTGAAAGGATATGCTGCACATGAACCCAGTGATCGCAGCGACTATTGTGTGATATCACCAACGGCTGCATTGTCGTCCATGCCCTATACACCCGAACAATCCCAGGCTGCCATGATGAACTGGTACAGAGACATGAAGGATAAGGTGTGGGGTGCTTATGGTTTTTATGATGCCTTCAGCCAGGCCGAAAACTGGTATCCTCAGCGATATCTTGCAATTGATCAGGGCCCCATTGTTGTCATGATGGAAAATTATCGCAGCGGCCTATTGTGGGATTTGTTTATGAGCTGCGCGGAAATACAGGCCGGACTGAAGAAGCTGGGATTTACGATCAATAGGTAGATACCAATATCTGAGAATACGGAATACAGAATTGCGGAGGGATGAAACCTGCCTGCCGCCAGGCCTGAAAATGGAAAACCGTATACCGGACGTTCGTAGTTCGTAGAGACGCGATGCATCGCGTCTCTACGAACTACGAACTACGAACTACGAACTACGAACTACGAACTACGAACTACGAACTACGAACTACGAACTACGAACTACGAACTACGAACTACGAACAACGAACAACGAACAACGAACAACGAACAACGATCAACGAACAACGAACAACGAACAACTAGCTGTTCGTGACAACCGACAACTACTGTGAACTAACTTTTAACTTTCAACTTCCACTCATGTCAACACGCTTGCAATTTCTCCAGCAATCCACTCTTGCCGCAGCTGCTTTAATGACCGCTTCACTGGAATCATTGGCAATGCAGATGCCACAGCAAAAACTTCGTGTAGCCGTGATCGGATGTGGCAGTGTAAGTAACCGGTATCTTCCGCAGTTGAAGAGCTCAAAGCTAATCGAAGTAGTTTCGCTATGCGATATCAAATTTGACAGAGCAGAAAAACAGGCAAAAGAATTCCAGGTTAGAAATATTTATCCGAATATCCAGGATCTGCTCAAGGGTATTCCGTTTGATTTAATGGTTACCCTTACTGATATGCAGGTTCATGGTGATCTGAACAGGATGGCCTTGAATGCCGGACGGCATGTCTGGAGTGAAAAGCCACTCGCCAATACTTACGGTGAAGGCAAAGCGCTTTTGGATCTCGCAAAAAGTAAGAATCTTAAACTCTGGGGAGCACCTGCGGTTGTAAACAGTCCTCAGTATGCATTCATGAAGCAGGCGATAAAAGATGGTAAACTTGGAAGACTCGCATCAGCTCACGGACAATACGGTCACACAGGCCCTACCTGGAGCGCTTTTTTTTATGAAAAAGGTGGTGGCAGTATGCCAGACCTCGGTGTGTATAATATGTCCACGCTGACGGGCTTACTAGGTCCCGCAAGAACCGTGATGGCAATGACCAATATTGTTAACCCGGAAAGAACGGTTGATGATAAAGGGAAAATAAAAGTTGAAGCGGAAGACAATGCACATATACTTATGCAACATGATAACAATGTTATTTCGCATGTCATGTGCGGCTTCAACTATTTTGATCCTCATGGTCATGATGCCGCAGGGCAAACACTACATACCATTCAGATTTTTGGTGATGCAGGAAACATGCGGCTCATTGGTTATGATTGGGAACCCAAAGGAGTGTTTCTTGAAACTTCCTGGAGCGAACCGGGTAAGCTCTTCGAGACTGATGCAAAGGGTTATGAATGGCAGGAAGGAGCGAGAGTAGTGGGAGAGGCAATCATCAATAATCAGACACCGAAGATCCAGGTGGAACATGCATTACATGTACTTGAAGTAATTGAAGCGGCGAGGAAGTCTTCTGAGACGGGGGTGAGGGTGAAATTGGTGAGTAGTTTCTAAGTGGGTTTTGTTTCAAGCTGGCCTTCGGCTATGAGGAACAGCCAGCACGCAGGGGTCGCGGAGAAACTGCCCGCGGAGTAGCGCGGAGGAAATTGTATCGAGTCGGGTCCGGCTTTCTGAATTTCGAAAGAACAGATTTTTTCGAAGGAAGAAACGAATTAATTTAATGCAATTTCTTTACAACCGGACCTTAATAAATACTATTTCCCTTTTGAAACTTTAGAAAGACCTGCTAACGTCATCGCTTTAAATCGCTATTATTTTTAACCGTGAATTTCACGTCTGGGGTTGAGGATTTTCTACATCATTGCCGTTGATGTACACTTGTTTTCAACTTTAGCTTACATGAAATTTGGGAATTGAATAACGGAGAAGTGATTGCAAGTTCAAAGAATGATTTTCATGAAAATGATCTCATCCCAATTATTATCAGCGAAGCAATCTACGTACACAATAAGTTGGGCCCGGGTTTCCTGGAAAGCGCTTATAAGGAATGTTTAAAGCACAGATTAATAAAAGCGGGACTTTATGTTGAGAAGGAAATACCTATTCCGATAGTATTTGATGAAATAAAGCTTGAATGCGGATACCGGGCGGATTTTCCCATTAATAGAAAAATAATTCTTGAGATCAAATCCGTTGATTGCTTAATTGATAAACACGTTGCGCAGACACTTTCCTATTTAAAATTTGGAAACTTTAAACTCGGCTTGCTTATTAACTTCAATGTTCTACGTCTTAAAGATGGGTTGCGACGAGTAGTGAACGGGCTCTAACTCAAATTTTTCTAAGTCTACCAATTCCTGTCTGTCATATTATCTCCGCGTAACTCAGCGTGTATTCCTCCGCGACCTCGGCGTCCCGGCTGTTAAAACCCAAGCCGAAGGCTTCCAATCCAAACCAGATTTTCCTTACTTTCATCCCGCTGCCATTCAGACGCTTCTCTTAATATTAAAATTCTATTTGTATGCGCTTTTGCTTCGGGTTCGCAGCAGTTTTCATTTCATTATTTTTAGTCACCTCCTGTAACTCAGATAAAAAAGTGGCGACCAGCACTACCCAACTGGAAGAACAGATTCGCGAAAAAATGAAAGCTTTCCCGGAAGCGAAATACGCTGTTGCCTTCCGAAATCTTTCGAACGGAGAAGAATTGATGATCAATGCAGAAGATAGTTTTCATGCAGCCAGCACGATGAAAACTCCGGTGATGATTGAGCTGTACAAACGAGCTGCTGAAGGAAATTATTCAATGGATAGTACGATAGTAATAAAGAACAATTTTAAAAGTATAGTTGATGGGAGTGAGTATCGCCTCGATTCCATGCAGGACAGCGAACATGATCTGTACCTGCATGTTGGTGAAAAAATGAAAGTGAAGGATCTTATCTTTCGTATGATTACCATGAGCAGTAATCTCGCTACAAATATCTTAATCGAAGAAGCAGATCCGAAAAATATCATTTCGACCATGCGTTCCATCGGAGCTGATCAGATACAGGTGCGAAGGGGAGTAGAGGACAGCAAAGCATTTGAGCTGGGATTGAATAATCGTACCAATGCAAAGGACCTGATGACGATTTTCACACACCTGGCTAACGGTACTATTGTTAACAAAACTACGTGCGATTCTATGATCGTCACATTAATGCAGCAACATTTTACGGATCGAATACCCGGTAAGCTTCCAAAGGATGTAAAGACGGCAACAAAATCGGGGTCGATTACAAAAGTATGTCACGATTCCGGGATCGTATTTCTTCCCGATGGCAAAAAGTATGTTGTAGTGATCCTTACCTCTGGAATTGCGAATGAAGAAAAAGCATCCGCCCTTATTGCAGATGTCTCCCTTGCTATTTACAACTATGTTACCCGATAGAAACCATACTCAATGCTCATCGGTTTAATAATTTTTTGCAGAATCAGGAATCTTTATCATTCACAGTTTCGACATACCTGGTATTACTCACGGTTTGAATTTCACAAATCCATTTGCTCTGAGATAAAAAAAACTGCTTCACAATGGAAGCAGTTTTTTATAAAAAGTTAGATATGTCTTAGTAACCTTCGTTCTGCACGAGGTTTTTATTTACATCTGTTTCACGTTGCGGGATCGGCCAGATCAGTTTTGGAGAATTCCATGCAAGGCCTGATACAGGCTGTTTCAAACGTTTTGATTCAGACAATGCCTGTCCTTCGAAAGCGAACTCCAGGTAGCGTTCTTTTAAAACAGCAGGGAGGTCAACAACATCTAATGGATCAAGACCTGCTCTTTCCCTGATGAGGTTGACATCTTCCTTAGGAGTGGCACCTACTGATTCACCAAGCCTGACGTTTGCTTCTGCGCGGGTCAGGTACATTTCAGCAAGGCGGATGACAAGTACATCACCGTAAGTGTCGAGATGTTTTTTAGTGTAGTAGTTTCCTCCGGATAACTGGAAGAAAGCACCACGGACATCACCGGCTTCGTATTTAGCCCTGTGAGCGTCTTTGATTTTGCAATCACTACGACCTGAAGTACCAGGGATAGCAGAGATTGTTCTTCCAAAGAAGGTGTTCATGTCATTTATACCATCCTGGGTAGTAATCTTGACGAAGAAAATATATTCCTCAGGTGTGGTGCCTCCGCCATTGATTTCTGTAAACCAAAGGTCTTCGAAATCTGTTTCGAGAGACTTTCCGCTGTTTTCAATTACAAAATTGGCGGCTTCTCTTGCTGCTGTATAATTACCGAGTACCATGTAAACACGTGATAGCATTGCTGCAGCAGTGAATTTTGTTGCATAGCGGGAATTGTCTTCAGGCAGCAGGTTTTGCGCTTTTGTCAGTTCTGCAATTACAAAATCATACACTTCTTTGACAGAGTTACGGCTTACATAGTTAGCCTCAGTGATTTCTGTTGTTGGAGTGGTAATAATGGGAACGCCAGGGTTTGACGCATAATCTCCATCTCCATAAAACTTTGCGTACAACTTTACCAGGTCGAAAAGCATAGAAGCACGAAGGAAAGTGGCTTCTCCTTCAACACGGTCCCTGTTTTCCGGTGAAGATGTGACTTTGTCCAGCGCAGACAAAACATAATTGCAACGGTTGATAGCATTATAAACGCCCGCCCAGGTAGAAGCAGCATAGGTGTTGTTTGATGACATTGCTGCGTTATAGGCATCATTCAATGGAGCAAATGTACCCGTGAAGTTGATATCATCTTTGTTGCCTGTAAGTGCATTGAATAATTGCAGATCGCCGCCATAAACGCTGGTGCTCTGAATACCGTCGTAGCATCCGATAAGAGTTGCGTTTACATCACTCTCGGTAAGCAATGCAACATCTGAACCAATGCTCTGGTAAGGATAGATGTCCAGCCTTTTGCTGCAACTTCCAGTCATCAGGATCACTGCTGCCGAAATAGTAGTAATTCCGAAATTTATTTTATTGAACAGTTTCATTTTCTTTTTCAATTTTTAGAATTAGAAAGTAACGTTAATACCGAATAAGAAAGTTCTCGGCTGCGGAGCAGTATAGAAATCATTGCCTTTCGCAATGTTCGAATCAAAGTCATCCGCGTTTACTTCCGGATCCCAGTAAGGATATTGTGTAATGGTCAGCAGATTATATGCAGAAACATATACACGCAGTTTTTCCATTCTCAATGTTTTGACAATTTTCGGAGTGAAATTGTATCCGAGTGTCAATGTTCTTAAACGTGCATAATCACCTTTAACCATGTAACGGCTGCTCGCCTGTGAACCATTGATGGTATACAGACGGACCTGTGGAACATTTGTAATATCACCAGGTTTCTGCCAGCGTGCCAGCTGGTCAGCTGTGTTGTTATCTTCATACAACATGTTTGCTGAAGAGTAACGACCCATACCATAGATATTGATTTGATTTCCCCAAACACCATTGAAGAATACAGAAAGATCAAATCCTTTGTATGAGAAGTTGTTGGTAAAGCCCCATATAGCATCCGGGTTTGGATCGCCGATTACCACACGCTGTGCCTCGTTGTAATTATTTGTGGTAGTACGATCAAGCTCACCATTGGTGCCTTTGATGTTTTTGTAAAACAATGCATCACCATTTTGTGGATCAACGCCAGCATATTCCGGAGCGAAGAAAACACCCACTGCTTCTCCTTCCATTACACGATTCATGCCGCTTACGCCACCTGTGATTACCTGGCCAAGTATATTATCTACACGTCCTTTATTGAATGCCAGGTTGAGGTTGGTTGACCATTTGAACTGACCAACAAAATTCTGAGAGTTCAATACGAATTCCCATCCTTTATTGCTCAACTTACCAACGTTCTTTGTGATTGTCTGGAAACCTGATGTTGCAGGAACATTTACGTTCAGCAAGAGACCATCAGTTTTCTTTTCATAATAGTCGATTTCACCTGTCAACCGGTTATTGAAAAATCCGAAATCGATACCAAAGTCCATCTGCTTGGTTGTTTCCCATTGCAGATCGGGATTCGCGAGCTGAGATGGACGTTGTCCGCTCACACCTGCATAACCAGCATCACCGGAGAACAAGCCCATCTGCGGGAAGTTTCCGATTTCTGCGTTACCGACGATTCCATAGCTCGCCCTGAGTTTCAGGAAACTGAGGAATTTTGTATCAGAGAGGAAATCCTCATTTGTCAGGATCCAACCCGCAGACACCGCTGGGAAAGTACCTGTTCTTGAGTTCTTACCAAAGCGGGATGACTGATCAATACGCGCACTGGCAGACAACAGGTATCTTTCGTTGAAAGTGTAGTTTGCGCGAAGGAAATAAGAAAGGAAGCGGAAATCTGTTTGAGTAGATGTACCGGCATACACATCAGCAGCACTTGCAATTTTCTGATAGGAGTTGGAAGGATATTCCATACCGCTTACAGAATTGTATTTGCTTGATGACTCCTGGTATTGCATACCCAATACCGCATCGATATTGTGTTTACCAAATACCTTATTATAGTTCAGGTAATTGTTCAGGTTGAAGTTGGTAACAAAAGTTCCGGTATTCTGACCATCACCATTTGTTGCAGAACTATTGTTACGAACAGTCTGTGACTGCCAGTAACCTTCTTCATTCTGGCTCAGATAGTCCAGGCCAAATTCACTATTGAATGTGAGGCCTTTCATTATTTTTGCTCTTGCATACGCATTGCCAAGTGTACGATAGATCTCCTGAGAGAATTTCGCGTACTTAACAGAAAGCATCGGGTTATAATACAGTGGAAGACCAGGATCGCCGGGGGGAGTTCCTGCATCGAGACCGGTGTTCGGATCAATGAAAGGTGACATCGGCATCAATGCTGCGGACTGCATTGGGCTGGAGAATGCATTATCCCCAGGCAGCCTGCGATTGTAAGTGCGCGATAAACTCATTGACATTCCGAGATCTAACCAGTTGTTGATTTTCTGGTCAAGGTTCAGACGACCTGTTGTACGAATGAGGCTGTTTCCGACTATAATTCCTTTCTGATCAAGGTGCTGGAATGATCCGTAAAATCTGGTGCGATCATTACCCCCGCGGAACTGGACATCGGCCTGGTTATATGGCCCTTTCTGGAAGAACTGATCCTGCCAGTTATAAGTTTTACTTGGATTCTGTGCCCATTGGCCATAGCTGTAATAATCCAATACAGATTCTTTTACGTAGGTAGTCCAGCTATCAGGATCTGTCGGATCTATTCCATCCTGTGTATCGTTATATAAGGCACCTTCCAGAATCATTTCTGCATACTGGTCTGAGTTCAGCATGTCCACACGACGTGTTGCTTCTGACCAACCCGTCTGGAAGTTTACAGAAACATTTGTTTTACCAGCTTTACCCCTTTTGGTCGTGATAAGAACGACACCGTTTGCCGCGCGTGAACCGAAGATGGCACCTGCAGATGCATCTTTCAGAATTTCGATAGACTCGATATCATTTGGATTGATATCCGCAAGGGTGTTGGTGGCACCTCCGTAGGAACTGAGGTCTCCACTGGTGATGGGAATTCCATCGACAACGAACAGCGGCTGACTGCTGGCGCTGATGGATGAGTTACCCCTGACCCTGACCGTTACTGCCTGGCCAAGCTTACCACTCATACTGTTTACAAATACACCAGCGGCTTTACCCTGGAGTGCCTGGTCAACTGTCGGAGTTGGCATGTACTCAATGTCTTTTCCCTTAACACGGGCAATATTCCCCGTAACATCTTTCTTAATCTGTGTACCACCATAACCGGTAACAACTACTTCCGAAAGGTTACGTGTGCCAATGGACAATTTAACCTCTACCGTTGTGCTGTTGGCAACAACAGATGCATCGTCGTATCCGATTGCGGAAATGATGAGTGTTGCACCTTTTGCAACTGAAATAGAAAAATTTCCCTGAGCATCTGTGCTCACCCCACTGGTGGCACCTTTAACTGTCACTGAAGCGGATGGAATTGGATTTCCGTTATCATCTGTAACCTTTCCGGTAACAGTGACGGTTTGTGCAAAGGATGTGAAAAATAGCAATAATGCTGCTGTTAGTGATAATAGCAATTTTCTCATGTCTGCATGAATTAGTTGGCTGTAAATTTAACGCAAAATTATCTTAAAGTGATTCATAATGAACGCATTTGGCTGGTGAAATCACATATTTGAAAAAAATAAATTGCTCGTTTTTTACACAATAAAATTGTTTGAGTGTTTTTGATAAAACAATGCAGCGATTTTCCGATTGAATTTGTCTGTCGCCGCTCGTTCTGATAATTTCCGGAAAAATATATGTTGTAAAAAAATATTTGTTTTCTGTAGTCCACATCTTCCATTTTTGCGCATATCCTGCAACGTTAGTGATCCTGCAAATTCATATTTAATTTTTTGCCAGATGTGTCGTCCGCTGCCAAAATTGATATTCATTTAAACAGAGAAAAGCCTGTCTGCCTTGGTCTTTTTACGGAGCTATTAAAATAGTTTCCCCTGCTCCGTTGGCCGTCGGAAAAGATCCGTGCGAAGCGGAACTTTTTCCATATTCATATGATACAATTTCCCATATTTCTCATACTGCTGAGCAACCAACTGCGCTACCGGTCCGGATCCCCGCATACGCAGGCCCCATCTCGTATCATTTACTTTTCCGTCGTGACCATCCTCGATGGCGTGCCATACCTTATCTGCTCTGTCCGGGAAGTTTTTATACAGCCAATCATGAAACAATAGTTTTATGGCACCATTCAGCCGGATAAAGGTGTAAGCGGTAAATACCGCTCCCGCATCTGATGCAGCCTTCATAATCCTCTGCATTTCATGATCATTCAGTCCGGGTATCATAGGACCCATCATGATCCCCATCCTGACGCCTGCAGAACTGAGTTCTTCAATCACTTTCAATCGCTGCGTCGCTGTGACTGTTCGTGGCTCCATCACTCTTCGCAGGTCTTCGTTAAACGAAGTAATGGAAACCATTGCCCTGACGAGTTTTTTCTGGGCCAGCTCTTTCAAAATATCCTTGTCCTTAATAATCCATGCATTTTTTGTAAGGATGCCGACAGGGTGATTAAATTCATTACAAACCTCCAGCAGACTTCGTGTCAGCCTATATTTCTGTTCAGCAGGCTGGTAACAATCCGTATTTCCGCTCAGCATAATAGGCATGGGTTTCCATCCGGGATGCATCAACTCTTTCCGCAACAATTGCGGAGCATTCATTTTTACAATGATTTTTCTTTCGAAATCGAGCCCTGCACTATATCCCCAATATTCATGAACATTTCGGGCATAACAATAAATGCAACCATGTTCACAACCAGCATATGCGTTCATACTGTAAGCCATACCCACATCCGGGCTATCAATTTTATTTACGATCGTTTTTGATTGTTGCTCGAGGTATTGGGTGGGCAGATTGTTTTCCGTCCAGTCATCAATTCCCTCAATATGTTCCTTTGATTGTTCATCCTTCAAAAATTTATTGCGTGTATTTATTTGTGCCCCGCGCCCAACGAGGTATTGATGTTCAGGTTCCCTCTCACCAGGTTTTATTTTATAGTGATCCTGTTTCAGTTTCGATGCCATCGCTTTAGTTTGATCTGGTTTTGGATTAGTTTTCATCATCAAATAAGGTGAACTGTTTATTCCTGGGATGATCTCCGGATAGTGGTATTTTCAACAGGTATTTATAAGGTTGATTGATTTTGTTTCGCTTCATCAGTTTCATTTCTTCCGCGATAAACCTGCCGGTGAATGAAGTATTCCTGTACTTTAACCATGCATTTTCAAATTGTCTTTCAGGGATATTCCTTGCAATCGTAATCTGCGGATCGGGGATAAAGAAAGGTTTATGATCATCATCAATCTTTAGAAATCTTTGCATTTCTGTTTTAAGCTGCCTCGTTAAAGCATCGATATGTTTCCTTGAAACAATCTTTAAAAAAATGGTGTGCGAAGGCTGGGATCCGAAATCGCGTAATTCCAGTTTGCAGGAGGAAAGAATGCCGGAGAGTTTTTTAAACCTGCTGAGGAGTTGATTTTCGGAAGAGTGATAGTGGGAAAATCTCAAAATTGTCAATCTGGGTTTATCACTTGTCGTGGACAGAGGAAATTCTTCAGCAAAATCTCTTTTGATCAATTCTACCTCTTTCTGCAAAGATTCATGAGGCTCAATTACCAACTGATATTCATTCACTTCGAATTCCTGCTCCATCATAATATGGTTAACTAATAAAATTAGTATAAAAATACTAAAAAAATTAGTAATTCAAAAATAGTCTTATCATATTCTGCAGGAAGTATTGAGTTATTGAAAGAATTGTTTTTTATTGCGAAGAAGCCTTAACTTGTCTATACAATTGAATTCATGGGTATCAAAAAATCAAGACGGGGTTTTCTTCGACAGGCGGGGTTGATGTCCGGGATATTCGCTGCTGGTAAGGCTTTGGGTGAAAATGTCGGCATTTTTTCACAAAAGAACCCTGGGTTTTCTGCCGCAGATAAAATAAGCGTCGGTGTCATTGGGCTGGGATTAATGGGCTTCGGCGATCTCGAAACGGCTTTAAAAATCCAGGGGGTATTTGTAGGTGGTGTCTGTGATTTGTATGAAGGACATCTTGATCGTGCAAAAGAAATCTGGGGAAAAGATTTATACACTACCCGGGATTTCAGGGAACTTCTTGAGAGAAAAGAAATCGATGCCGTAATTGTCGCAACTCCGGATCACTGGCATGCGCCAATTTCAATTGCGGCCATGCGTGCAGGTAAGCACGTATACTGTGAAAAGCCGATGGTACAAAAAATTGAATCCGGACTGGAAGTGGTGCAGGTGCAAAAAGAAACAGGTAAAGTATTCACTGTCGGTTCTCAGGGTGTGAGTAGTGTTGCAACGATCGAAGCCGCAAAATTGATTGAATCCGGCGCGATAGGTGAGATCAATTGCATACAGGCTAGTCACGACAGCTATCACACGATGGGGGCCTGGAATTATTCGATACCAACCGACGCTTCTCCTCAAACAGTTGATTGGGATCGTTTCCTGGGTTCTGCACCGAAACGCGCTTATGATCCCGTTCGTTTTTTTCGATGGAGAAACTATAGTGACTATGGTACAGGAGTCGCCGGGGATATTTTCATTCATAAAATATCTGCAATACACAGGGCCATCAATTCAATGGGTCCGGAATCGATTTATGCAACCGGCCAGCTTTCATTCTGGAAAGATGGGCGCGACGCAAGGGATGTTATGACCGCGATAATGCAATACCCTGCATTACATGGGCATCCTCCATTTCAGACAGAACTCAGGGTTAACCTGGCCAATGGAGGAGGTGGCAGCAGCGATCTGAAAATTGTCGGAACAGAAGGTTCTATTGAATTGCGAGGAAATACCATGTTGATGCGCAACCAGAAATTACCAAAGGCGCCAGGTTATGGAGGATGGGATGGATACAATGTATTTTCTTCAAGGCAGCAAAAAGCATTTCTGAAATGGTATAATGAAAAATATTCCACGGCCGACCAGGCAAAAATACCAGCGACAGAAAAACGGTTTGCGGCACCTGCGGGCTATGATGATCGCCTTGATCATTTCCGTTATTTTTTTGAATCGATCCGCGGCGGAAAACCAGTAGTGGAAGATGCGGTGTTCGGTCTTCGTGCCGCAGGTGCATGTCTTGCATGTAATCTCAGTGCTGATCAGGGTAAGGTGATCAGGTGGGATGCGGAGAAGATGATGGTAGTGTAAGAATGTTTTCTGCTGAAATTTCGCCCGCAGATTACGCGGATGGGTTTAGATTAAAACGTGCCTCTTGTCTGCGTAAACCAGCGTCAATCTGCGGGTAATTGTCTTGTGATAAAGAAGATATTTTTCCTCAGTTTTTGCAGATTTAATCCATGTTCTAATTTGCTTAAATAAGTGTTCATCAACGGGTCAATTCTCATCATTGAGTTTATTTACTTTTCTATGCAATGATTGTGAGATATTATCAGTATCGAAATTGATCAGCAGTCCAAGTCGCTTTCCCGATAACTTTAAATAGGTAAGCATATGCAGGTGATGGATGTTCGCAAGTGATTCGACTGATTTTATTTCAACCAATACCAGGTTTTTCGAGATGCATCCGTTGGTAAGAATGTTTTCTGCTGAGATTTCGAACGCAGATTACGCGGATGGGCGCAGATTAAAATCTGCCTCTTATCTGCGTAAATCAGCGTCAATCTGCGGGTAATTGTCTTGTGATAAAGAAGATATTTTTCCTCAGTTTTTGCAGGTTTAATCCATGTTCTAATTTACTTAAATAAGTGTTCGTCAACGGGTCAATTCTGATCATTGAATTTATTTACTTTTCTATGCATTGATTGTGAGATATTATCAGTATTGAAATTGATCAGCAGTCCAAGTCGCTTTCCCGATAACTTTAAATAGGTAAGCATTTGCAGGTGATGGACATTGGCAAGTGATTCGACTGATTTTATTTCAACCAATACCAGGTTTTTCGAGATGCATCCGTTGGTAAGAATGTTTTCTGCTGAGATTTCGCACACAGATTACGCGGATGGGCGCAGATTAAAATCTGCCTCTTATCAGCGTAAATCAGTGTCAATCTGCGGGTAATTGTCTTGTGATAAAGAAGATATTCTTCCTCAGTTTTTGCAGATTTAATCCATGTTCTAATTTGCTTAAATAAGTGTTCATCAACGGGTCAATTCTCATCATTGAGTTTATTTACTTTTCTATGCATTGATTGTGAGATATTATCAGTATTGAAATTGATCAGGAGTCCAAGTCGCTTTCCCGATAACTTTAAATAGGTAAGCATTTGCAGGTGATGGACGTTCGCAAGTGATTCGACTGATTTTATTTCAACCAATACCAGGTTTTTCGAGATGCATCCGTTGGTAAGAATGTTTTCTGCTGAGATTTCGCACGCAGATTACGCGGATGGGCGCAGATTAAAATCTGCCTCTTATCAGCGTAAATCAGTGTCAATCTGCGGGTAATTGTCTTGTGATAAAGAAGATATTCTT
>JARJHS010000005.1:292607-420899 GCA_029269725.1 Pollutibacter soli
AGTCCAAGTCGCTTTCCCGATAACTTTAAATAGGTAAGCATTTGCAGGTGATGGACGTTCGCAAGTGATTCGACTGATTTTATTTCAACCAATACCAGGTCATTAACAACGATATCCATTCTGAAACCACATTCCAGTTTAATGCCTTTGTATACGACCGGTAATGGCACTTCCGAATAAGCCTTGAGACCAGCCTTGTTTAGTTCAAAAGCCAATGCAACCTTATAAACTGATTCCAATAACCCCGGACCAAGTTCATTATAAACATTAAAAACACAACCTCTGATTAGATAGGATATTTCATTTTCTGTCATGAAGTAAAATTGAAATTGATTCTGCATTCCGGAATGTTGTTTTAAGCATTTCAAAACGTTTTTTTCTCCTCCCATTTTGGTGATTTTCTCGAATTATAAAGTTCCTCATGACTGACCAGAGCTTTTGCCCGTTGGCCATCCCAAGGAAAATGGTGTTTATAGCATTTCTCCGACAAATAGTCTTGTAGCAAATTTCATCATATTCAATATTTAATTATATCATTGCCGTGGTAATTGATCTTATGGCAACCTACATCGGTATCGGATTCTTTGTAGTCATCATTTTATTATTTGTAAAATTTAGTAAGAAGGCAAATGCACCTCAACCTGTTCCTGCTTCAAATAACATTGAAGACCTGCTAAGCAAACATGTTTCTTTTTATCAGCGATTATCTTCCGGCCAGCAGGAATCATTTTCAAAAAGGGTTAGTCAGTTTTTATCTGCAACGAGGATAACACCTGTTGGTAATGTACAACTGACAGATCTCGACAAAGTTTATATTGGTGCGAGCGCGATTATTCCGATTTTTCATTTTCCAGAATGGCAGTATACAAATCTCGATGAAGTGCTTGTGTATCCCGGCTCATTCGATGAAGGATTTCAACAGCATAGTAAGGATCGGAATGTACTCGGAATGGTAGGAGATGGCGCATTAAACCGTCAGATGATTTTATCACAGGAATCATTGCGGCAGGGATATGAGCAAAAAAATGCTGGCAATACCGGTATACATGAATTTGTTCATCTGCTTGATAAGTCAGATGGTGCTACTGACGGACTTCCAGAATTTTTTATGCCTTCTTCGTTGAAGGATCCCTGGCTGAAACAGGTGCACAGAGCTATTGCCGAAATCAGGCAGAAAGGCGATGATATCAATCCATATGCAGGAACCAACGAAGCGGAATTTCTTGCAGTGATTTCTGAATATTTTTTCACGAAGCCGGTGCTACTGGAGCAACATCATCCGGAAATATATCAGATGCTTCAAACGATGTTCAGGAAAAAGGATGGTCAGGGGAAATAGCATAAATGACCAGAGCCTGGTTACGTAACTTCTTCAATTACTTCACCAATAAGCATAAATCCGGCAATCTTAAAACCGGCTTTCAACAAAGTTTTCATCGATTTTTTATTTTCGATACCGGTGCGTGCGGCAGGTACCCGGCCATTCAGATAACTTACTTTTTTTACTTCCTGGACCAGGTAACTTCCGAACCCTTTCAATCGTTGATCTTCTCTTACTTCCATGTACAGATCGCAGAAAGGGAAATTATAGTGGGTAAGATACCCACCGGTAGCTACTACTTCATTATTGAATTCGATCAAATAATCACCGACAGGTTCAGCAAAATGTTCAAAAATGATATCTTCTTCACGGCGTTTTCTGAAAACAGCAGACACAGGTTTTAAATGGGTTGTAACATTTTCTTCAAAAAGAATAATATCAGCGTTGATGTTTTTCGCGAAACGATAGAGAAGGGAAGTGGTCAGCAGATCATTGCTCTGGCTTTCAATTACCCTTGCCTTCGAATTTTCAAGCAATTTTTCAAAAGCAGTCTCGGAAATATTTCTGAAACCCTGCAGAAGAAAAAATTCAAAAACACAATCACGGTCACTTATATTATTACGTCCTGCCACTGAGCCATATCCGACCCTTTGGTCGTCGCAGGAGATTATGTATTCATCTGCCCAGCCGCGCTCATGCCGTGCATTATATCTGATCTGGAAATTGTTTTCCTGGAGATAGAGTTCGCGAAGTGGCAAAACATCTTTAAGAGTCGCTTTGAAACATTCGATCTGCATGAAGGTCGTTAAAAATGAAGGTATCAAAAATCGACATGCCGCTGTTTTATTTTCATCTTTCTTTATTGAACCGAAATTTTTCCCAAATGATGACTACAGCGATTCCCGCCGTGTACATGAGCATATCCATCCATTCGAAGTAGCTCCCGAGAACAGTGTGTGCAAGTTTATTACGGGATATCCCAAGCTTCGCAGATAGCTGAAGCCATTGAAGAAATTCGATAAAATAAGCAAAGAGTAATACCCGAATTGCGGCTTTTAAAACCGATGCGTTAGTGAATGATTTCACAAAACAATACAACATGATCACTACAAGGAAATCCCCGATATAGGGTCTGACGATTTTATCATTAACAAATAAGGCGATCAGAATTTCGATCATCAATAGCAATGCCGCGATGATAAAGTAAGTTCGGTTAAAAATCATAGGTTGACTGATAAACAAATTGCGGTTACAAAGGTGCAACCGCAATTCAATAAATATCGGGAAGAATAGTTTTTATTTTTTACCAGTCGCAGCCCACAGAATTCCTGCATAAACGTGGTCCAGAAATGCTTCATTACTGTAATTGGTGGGGATATGGCCAAGCGCCGTATAGAAAGCCCTTCCACCATCATAGTCGTGGTACCAGGCAATGGGATGCATTCCATTGGTTTCACTGTTTTTTTTATTTCCCCATTGTGCTTTGGGGTTATAGGTTTTTTCATCAACAGCAAGGATATATTTCAGCCCGGTTGTTTTTTCGGGAGAAAAGTCATACCACTCATCTGTCCATAATTTCCCATTTGACAAACCCTGTAAGCCGGGAAAACTGGCATCGAGTACCTGGAGTTTTGCGGTTTGGTTAGCCGGATGAATATTGAACATCCTGCCTACCAGTTTTGTGTACCATTCCCAGTCATATTCAGTATCCGAAGCGCTATGGATTCCGACAAATCCTTTTCCGGATTGAATAAATCTTTCCATCACTTTCTGCTGGGCAGTATCAAGGATATCACCAGTAGTATTCAGGAAGATGACCACTTTGAACTGTTCAAGATATTTATCATTGAATCCACCGGGGTTCTCCCAGAGTACAACATCAAAAAAATTCCGTTGCCCCAGCTGTTGCATTGCCAGTACACCTGCATGAATAGATTCGTGATGCCAGCCCTTTGTATTCACTACGAGCAGGGCTTTAAACTGTTTTTGTGCGGAAGCGGATTGAGCCAATAGAAAGGTCAGAATTACCAGGAAATTCAGTCGCAGAATTCTCATAATCGTTGATTGGTTAATGATTGGGAAGATAGCGATTTTCGATCAATGGGCAACGAGCTGAATTCACACCTGGCAGGTCTTAAGACCTGCCAGGTGTGAATCGCCTTTCAGGGAAAACTTTATGCATAACTTGCTCTTTTACATTCGGAGAACCGGCAACCTGGGAGGTCTAAGACCTCCCAGGTTGGGGTAGCTGGTATGAAATTTTAAATAGTATTTTAAACAAATCACATGCGTAGCCTGATTGCATTTTTCTCGGCGTTTTTTTTGATGATTACCCTGAACTCCTGTGAACTCGTAGGCGGAATTTTCAAAGCAGGATTTAACACAGCTATATTTCTTGTTATACTGGTCGTGGTAATAATATTGATATTCGTATTCCGGGGAAGGAATAAGAGTTGAGTAATGCTATCTTAAGTGCAAGAGAGGCCCCAAAATTTCATAGGTCGGCTATTTTCCTGCTTACCACGTATTACTCACTGAAAATTCATCACTGCATCAAAAGCCCTTTTCGGTTTCAGATCCTTATCAAACAATAATGGATAGTTCTTTCTGCCACGCACGGGGAAATTATCAAGCCAGCTTCTCCGGTCAGAAATGTTCCAGAATGTGATGCTGGTTATCTGTTTTTTGTATTTGCGGAATATTGCAAAAATTTCCCGGTATTTTTCAATTTGTTTTTGCTCTTGTTGAGGGGTGAATTCAGCCGGAATAGTTCCGGGTTTAAAGGTCGAATCCGGACCGGAGGGGTAGACGGATAAATCCAGCTCGGTTACCTGGAGATTTACATTAAGTTTTGAATAGAGTTGCAATGCGCTATCAATTTGTGCCGCAGAAGGATGATAAATGTTCCAGTGTGCCTGCAGCCCCAAACCACTTACCGGCACACCCTGGGATTTTAATTCGCTGATAAGACGGTATATCTTTTCTCGTTTCACAGGATCTGTTTCGTTATAATCATTATAGAAAAGAATCGCATCGGGATCTGCGTCGTGCGCCCACTGAAATGCAAGGTTGATGTATTCCGGGCCACAAATCTTTAGCCAGTTTGAATTTCTCAGGTATTCGTTTGGGTTATCGCTGATGGCTTCGTTCACTACATCCCATGCGTAAATCTTTCCCCGGTACCTGGTGACAACTGTTGTAATATGTTCTTTGAGTCGCTTAAGCAATATTTCTTTATTCACTTCCTGTCCATTGGCATCTTTAAAAATCCAGGCCGGTGTTTGATTGTGCCATACCAGGGTATGACCACGTACTTTCATTCCACTGCTTTGCGCAAATGCAACAATAGAATCCGGTCCGGCCCAGTTATATTGGTCTTCCTGCGGATGAACCGGACCCATCTTCATTGCGTTTTCTGCTGTCACACTATTGAATTGTGAAACAATCAGTTTCGCTTCATCTGTTGTTGTGGACCTTGGTGTGATTGCAACGCCAATGGTAAAAAATTCGCTGTAGCGATTAGACAGTGATTGTGAGAAACCACTCTGTAATGAAAGCAGAAGTACTATAAGAAGAAAATAGCCCGGGCGCATGCGAATGGTTTATCTCCGAAATTAGCGATTATAAAAGAAAGTTCGCCAACGGTCAGGTGGTACGGTTGCCGGAGAAATGATTGGTCCCGAAGTCATTCCATTTCTAAACCTATTATCCTCACATAAACTGACTTTCGACTTACCACCTTTCATCTTTCAACTTCATCTCCGCCTTTCGTAATTCGTACTTTGAACTTCCTAAATATTCTCTATCTTACCAGGAACATCAAACTTCCAAATCAACTGCTATATGAATTTTCTCGGCCCGGTCGACTGGATTTTTATCGTCATCTATCTAATCATTATCGGTGGCATATCGGTATGGAGTATCCGAAAAAGTAAAGAGTCCGCATCCGATTATTTTCTCGCTAACCGAAACCTCGGTTGGTTTGTTATCGGCGCTTCCATTCTCGCGTCGAATGTCGGATCGGAACATATTGTTGGCCTCGCAGGTTCGGCTGCGCGGTCGGGAACGGTTCTCGGTCATTACGAATTGCATTCTTATCTCGTACTTGTACTGGGTTGGGTTTTCGTCCCTTTTTACATGCGGAGCCAGGTATATACGATGCCTGAATTCCTCGAGAGACGATTCAATCCTCAATCACGCCGGTTGTTATCGATCATACAATTGCTCAGTTATGTAATTACAAAAGCATCGGTGACCATTTTCGCGGGTGCACTTGTGTTTAACCAGTTTTTCGGAGTTAATTTCTGGACGGGTGCGATCATCCTCGTGGTTGTCACCGGAGTCTATACCATATTTGGAGGCTTACATGCTGTGATGTACACTGAAGCTATCCAGGCAATTGTATTATTACTGGGCTCAGCGGTATTACTCGTTTTCGGTTTAAAAGAAGTAGGAGGGTGGGATAGCATGATCGCTTCAATTCCAAAAGGTAAACTGAACATGTTCCCGCCACTCAGTGATCCTGAATTTCCCTGGGTCGGGATATTGTTTGCGTCGCCCATTGTGGGGCTTTGGTATTGGTGTACGGACCAACATATCGTTCAGCGCTGTCTCGCAGCACGAAATGAACGCGAGGCACGTAGGGGAACCATCTTCGCTGCTTACCTGAAATTACTGCCTTTCTTTATTTTCCTGATTCCAGGTTTGATTGCATATGTACTGCATCAGCAGGGAAAACTCGTTCTCGATGATACCAATGCGGCATTTCCTGCGATGGTAAAACAGATCATGCCGGTGGGTCTTCGCGGGTTGCTGGCCGGTGGATTACTTGCCGCATTGATGAGTTCGCTCGCATCTGTATATAATGCATGTTCCACTTTGTATACAATGGACATCTATCAAAAATCGCATCCCAATGCTTCTGAAAAAGAGCTGGTGAAAGTCGGGAGAATTGCAACAGGTGTGGTGGTGTTATTAGGGATGGCGTGGATCCCGTTGATGGGAAAGATTTCAACCGGTCTATACGATTATCTGCAAAGCGTACAGTCCTACCTGGCACCTCCGATCGCTGCAGTATTCCTGCTTGGCGTTTTCTTCCCACGGCTGAATGCGAAAGGAGCTTACTCTGCAATGGTGATCGGTTTTATTCTGGGTCTGCTGAAATTGACATTACAGATGACTGCAGAGAATTTTGCACCAGGTGGGTTTATCCATTCCTTTGCTACACTGAATTTTTTGTACTTCTGTATTTATCTTTTCATCTTCAGTATTGCCGTCATGGTGGTAGTGAGCCTGTTGACTCCCACGCCGGCAGAAGAACATGTCCGTGGACTTACTTTTGCGACAACCGTTGCTGAAGATCGTGCTGCAAGCCGCGCCAGTTGGAATAGAACTGACGTAATACTTTCGTTGTTCGTAGTGGTGATTATTCTTTGTGTTTTCGCCTACTTTTCTCCGTTAGGCGTCGCAAAATAAAGTGAGGGGTAAGGGGATGAGACTGGATCAAATTTTAGATTGATATTTCAAAACTTACGGTCGCTGCTGATGCAGCGGCCTTTTATTTTTTCTATCTATATAAACTGAGGGATAAAACCGACCCCGCATTTAGTACCTCCTGCATAAAAAAAAGCGGACCAGCCGAAGCCGGTCCGTTATATTTCTTAAGGTAGAATTTACGAAAAACGCAGGGATCAAATACTTCAATTCGAGACAAAATGCTGGTCGAGCAAATTGTTGATCGGAGTGGAATATTAATTATCTCAATGGTACCTTACGTTTTAAGTGATTTATTTTACGTGTAACGGTTAATATTAAGCGTTCGCTTTTTGCCTGTCACGCAACGCTTTGATGTTGTCATGAGCATTGCGAAGTTTACGTTGCTGTTCGCGCACCACACTCGCGATTTCTGGTGACAATTCATCGCTATCTTTCAATGCGGCTTCATATGCGCGCTGCGCAGCATCTTCACCGAACTCACAGGATTCGAGCACAGATTTTCTGTCTTTACCTGAGAACGTGGCTTTCACATCCATCCATGC
The DNA here is from genome assembly GCA_029269725.1 of Pollutibacter soli. Classification (GTDB taxonomy): domain Bacteria; phylum Bacteroidota; class Bacteroidia; order Chitinophagales; family Chitinophagaceae; genus Pollutibacter; species Pollutibacter soli. The sequence continues at coordinate 299,967 of JARJHS010000005.1, forward strand.
GCGATATATCTTGCCCCGGAGTGTAGTGTCCGTAGTGGGTTTTTCGCCTTCAGCGAATACATATTTTTTAAGCTCTGTAGCGTACTGGCGACTGTCTGCTGCAAGGTCTGCGAAAAGTGTTCTCAGATCGCCATCACCAATACCTGTTTCTTTTGATGCTTTCTCATATCCTGCCACACGGTCATTATTGATTTGAATAAGGTCATTTAATATTTCAGCTGTTTTTTCATTCTGTTTCATATTATAGAGGTTTAAATGGTGAACAAAAGTTTTGCATTTCTGGTTGCAATCGCTCTTATATTCAAAAAACCGTACCATTTGACTGTATTGAAGAAAATCCCCCTGAACTGTTTTCAACCGCGAGAACGTTGTGGAGATATATGCACGCTTTGTTGATGGGAACACGCGAAAACCGGAAGGCAATAATTGAGATGAATTTCCCTTCCGATAAAATTTAAATTGTTGAAAATCACTGCATAAAGATTTTCTCTGGGGTGATTGGGTGGTTGAACCTTGGGGGTGCTAAACCTCCCAGGTTTAAGACCTGCCAGGTCTTTAAACCTGCGAGGTCTTTACACCTGCCAGGTCTTTACATCTGCCAGGTCTTTAAACCTGCCAGGTCTTTAAACCTGCCAGGTCTTTACACCTGCCAGGTCTTTACACCTGCGAGGTCTTAAAGACCTGCCAGGTATCGATTGACGGACGGAATTGTTGAAACACTTATCGGTGAATTTTTGCAATTTCATCCCGGCACCGCTGATTCTACCCAATTGTCAAGGTGTTAGGGCGCATGACCTGCTTAATCAAGCAGGGTTAGTACATCAATATGTTTTGACCGGTGCTGGAAACATTGGTCGCTACAGTAGAACGATCGAAACCAATGTACACCTGCGGGAATTTCATTGATTCGCCCAGGCAATTCCAAATCGGTTACTCCTCTCCGAAAGCAGTTGCAGGAATTGACCTTTAGGCAGGTTCAAAGACTCTCGCCCGTTTATCAACAGAATACCAAACGCCACGATCAGCTTTGCGCAGATATCATTTTACATCACCCGAAAACTGAAGTAGCAAAGGTTATAACTGCGGATAAAACTTTGATCCATCTTCCGAAGCTGATGGTTCGTCACTTGTTACTGGGAAAAAGTAAGGATAGTTTGGGAAAATTATATGACAACAGATCACCATGTTCATCCCGTGCAGGATTTGGAGGGTAAGCGGTCGCGCGGGCATTTGTACACTTTGGAAAGGAATTTATTAAAGGTTCGGAGAAGTCAGATGAATTGAATTCAAAAATCTAAGCTTTTATCTCCGGATAATTCCTAATGGGATTATCAGTTGACAGCGGGTAAATATTGTTTGCTTACTATCATCCGGGGTGCATGATGGCACTCCCGATTTCGTTTGTTTTGGCTGGTTAGCTGATGCATGGAACGTTTTTCGTTTCGACACATTTATCATATATTTAATACCATACTTTGCTGGCATAAAAATTTTATCGGTCAGAATAAACTAAAACCATTATGAAATGGATTGGCAGACGGAGTAGCTCAAATGTTGAAGATCGCAGGGGAATGTCAGGAACTGGTCTTGCAGTGGGTGGCGGTATCGGAGGTTTGATTATTTATTTAATTTTTTCATTGCTATCGGGCAACGGGATAGATCCTTCGCAGATACCTGATCTTAATCCGGGGCAGAGTAGTAGTGCGCCGATGTCAGAGGAACAAAAAGCAGAAGATGATCAACGTGCAAATTTTGTCGGCGTAGTGCTCGCCGACACGGAAGATGTATGGTCTAAGATTTTTGCAGATAATGGCTCCCAGTACCGGAAACCAACGCTTGTACTGTTCCGCGGACGGGTTCAATCGGGATGCGGAAATGCGAGTGCAGCATCGGGGCCTTTCTATTGCCCGCTTGACGAAAAATTATATATCGATTTATCATTTTACGAAGAACTGCAGGAACGTTTCAAAGCGCCAGGCGATTTTGCTATGGCCTATGTAGTTGCACATGAAGTAGGGCATCATGTTCAGAAACTGATGGGCACAGCAGAAAAGGTAACCAGGATCCGTCAGCAATCCAGCGAAGCTGAAGGAAACAGATATAGTGTAATGTTGGAACTGCAGGCTGATTTTTATGCAGGGCTTTGGGCAAATCATGCGCAGAAAATGTTTTCAAGTCTTGAAGAAGGTGATATTGCGGAGGCATTGAATGCCGCGAATGCAATTGGTGATGATCGCCTGCAAAAACAGGCAACGGGAGAAGTGGTACCGGATGCATTTACTCATGGAACTTCACAACAAAGAATGTACTGGTTCAAGAAAGGTTATGAAACGGGTGATATCAGGCAGGGAGATACATTTTCAAGTGAGAGGTGAGAAGTAGGTGAGTAGTATGAAGTAAATATTAAGCTGGAATTGAAGGTTTAAATTTATCGTTGGTGGACATTTGATTCATCGATTTGATACAATGACCAAATAAAAGATTCCTGGTAAAGCATAGAGATTACGATCAGTTATTGGAAAAATATAATAATGCAGCCCATCGGCTGCATTATTGTTTAATTGCAATCTGTAAGAGTCACTTAACGATGCGCCCATTCCGATCAATGAAAATGTGGCTAAAAAATATTGACTTTTAAAGTTGGAACAACAGCTAATGTCAGGCAGGGATCAGATTAATATCGAGCGACTGATGTTTATATAAGAATAAAATCTAATTTTTTTCCGAGTTACGATATACGCAATACGATCATTATTTTTCTCATGCATCATTTTCCGTCCTCCGGATGTCTTTTTGTTTTAATTATTCTCTTTGACATTTACCGGTTGAATTTCCAGGTGGTGTCCCTTCACCCCAAAATTTCCCTGCGGATCAGTAATTCCTGTTAACAGGAATGGTAAAGCTGCGTTCGTTATCGCTGGCCATACTGGGTTTACTCCCCGGGAGAATTGCACATCTGCTAACAGTTTATCAACAGTATTTTTACCGGGAAATTTACATGTATATACAAGAATTTCGACGAAAAGGAACAAACGCGACTTTTTTTGCAATCGAATGAATTTTTTGAAACGCAGGCCAGTAAAGGTTTTCGCGAAAATTTACCACTCGTAAAAAAAAATTATTCAAAAACATGTATATACAAGATATAATCCTATATTTGAGTGGAACAAGGGTGGCTGTATGAAATTTCCACACCGTTGTTTTAGAATTTTTCAGGGTTTCAGTTGTATTTAAATCATAGTAACCAAAAAACGATTGCATGAAAAAGCAGACTGCTTGTCCTTCCCACAAGTATTTGACGACATTCGGGCGAAGAATAAGGAAAGGCTTATTCTTATCGGTATTTATGCTCACCGGGGTAGCTGCTCAGCTGACCGCGGCGCCGGAATCAGAAAACAATCTCCGGCATTTTCAACAAACAATTACGGTCACCGGTACCGTACGGGACATGAATGGTTCGCCAGTGCCCGGCGCCTCCATCACTGTTAAAGGAACCAAACAAGGAACCACTACCAATTCGGATGGTGCATTTTCAATTGCAGTTCCTTCGGAGCAATCTGTACTCGTTGTTGAGCATACAGGTTATGTTTCACAGGAGTTCAGGGTAGGAAGTCAGCGGGCATTGGATGTTGTGCTGAACATAAAAAATACCTCACTAGATTCAGTAGTGGTGATCGGTTATGGTACAGCACGTAAGTCTGACCTTACGGGTTCTGTTGGTGGTGTAAAACAGGCAACGCTTGCTGAAAGACCAGCGCCATCACTTGCACAGGGTCTTGCGGGCAGGATCGCGGGTGTACAGGTAAACTCAAACTCCGGTCGGCCGGGCGGAAGAAACAACGTACGTATCCGCGGTTTCAGTTCAATCAATACTTCGAACAACCCGTTATATGTGATCGACGGAGTTGCGATGCCGGTGGGTATACAGGTGCAGGCCACAAACGCAATTGACTATATCAACCCTGATGATATCGTTTCAGTGGAAGTATTAAAAGATGCGTCTTCAACAGCAATATATGGTGCACGCGGTGCGAATGGCGTTATCCTCGTAACTACAAGAAGAGGTCGTAACAACACTCCCGGTCGCGTAAGCTATAATGGTCAGTTCAGCACTAATACGCTGGGGCCAAATCCATACGAAGTACTCAACGCACAGCAGTACCTCGATGTTGAAGATCTGGCATATGCAAACATGGCGAAGTTTGACCCTGCAGGCTGGGCAGCGGGTAAATATACTTCACGCAATCCTGCACTCACAAGAACGGACCCGCGTGTTTTCGATGCAAATGGTAAACCGAAATATGACACTGACTGGATGGAAGAAAGTATTCAACATAAACTTTCTCAGAACCATGATCTGAGTTTTACAGGGGGTGGCAGTACAGGTTCATACTCTATCGGTCTCGGTTATCGCGATGATCAGGGGCTGTTGCTCAATTCATTTTTAAGAAGATATTCTGCACGTGTGGCAGCTGATGAACAGGTTAAGAAGTGGTTGAAAGTTGGCGTCACACTCAGCTATAATAATCAGGAGGAAAATATAGTTGACCAGGATTACCAGGTGATGCGTAACATCGCTGAAGGTCTTCCTTTTCAACCTGTGAAATATGATGATGGCCGTTGGTCATGGAGTGGTGATTATCCCTTTGCTGAGCCTTTCTGGAATCCCGTTCAGCTACTTACTGAAAGGAAATTCATTGTGAAGAGCCAGACTACCATGGGATCAATTTATTCTGATATTGATTTCACAAAAGATCTGCAGATGCGCACTGTACTGGGTGCAAATGTGTTGAACCAGGAAATTGATCAGGCAGTCAGTCGCGGCTTACAACCCAGTACTTCAGGTGGTGCAAGTATCAATAACAGTAAAGAGACTTTCTGGTCATTGGAAAACTACTTTACTTATACAAAACGCATTGGTACTGATCATGACCTGAAAGCCCTGTTGGGTCTGTCATGGCAACACCAGGATTTTAATTCTTCTGCAGTCGGTATTCAAAATTTTTCTACTGATTATTTTCAGTACAATAACCTTGGAGCAGGAAGCTTCAATCCTACTTATGGTTCCGGACGTTCTTCATTCGCATTCAACTCTTACTTTGGACGCGTTAACTATGCGTTTAAAAACAAGTACCTCGTAACAGTAACGGGTCGTGCAGACGGTTCATCAAGATTCGGGGACAATCATAAATATGCATTCTTCCCTTCTGCAGCTTTGGCATGGAGAGTATCTGATGAAGCGTTCCTGCAGAATAATAAATTGATCTCTCACCTGAAACTCCGTACCAGCTACGGTTTGACGGGTAACTCAGAAATTCCGCCCTACACTTCGCTTTCTGTTCTTAGTTCAGGATACGTTGGAATTCTTGGTGATGCCCGTGTAGGAGGCACCGGTCTTGGTCGCCTCGCAAACCCTGATCTTCGTTGGGAGAAAACAGCACAGTTTGATTTTGGATTCGAACTGGGCATGTTCAACAACAGGTTGAATCTTGAAGCTGATCTTTATTACAGGAAAACAACAGATATGCTGTTGGATGCGCCTGTGGCAAGAACCAGTGGTTATGCAACGATCAGGAAGAACGTAGGTTCCATGGAGAATAAAGGTCTTGAGTTGACATTGAATGCACTTGTTATCAGTCAGAAAAACTTCTCATGGAACACGGCATTCAACGTTTCCTTCAACAGGAATAAAGTCTTGTCTCTCGCCACTCCGGCTGATATCTTCGGCGTAGGCGGACCTGGTTTCACTAACCAGACAAACATAATCCGTGTAGGCGAACCCGTGGGTGCTTACTGGGGGCTTGTACGTCTCGGTACCTGGAGTGAAGCAGAAGCTGCTGAAGCTGCGAAATATACCAGCTACAGAAACGGTTTGACACTGTTGCCTGGTGATATCAAATACCTGGATGTAAACGGCGACTATGTTATCAACGATGCAGACAGGATGATCATTGGTAATGGTTACCCGAACGCTTACGGCGGATGGGCAAATAACCTTCGTTTCAAAGACTGGGAATTCATTCTCGAACTTCAGTATTCATTCGGTAACGACATCCTGGATCAGACTAAACACTCCAGTGAAGACCGCCAGTCATTGGCTAACAGTTATAAGAGTGTATTGAATGCATGGACTCCTCAGAATCAGAATACACCCATCGCCCAGATCCGTGATACAAGAGCTGGTTATGTAACCAACGTGGATAGCCATTGGGTAGAGGATGGAAGTTTCATCAGAGGTAAAAACATTTTGCTCGCCTATAATTTCAAAGGCACAATGCTCGAGAGAATTCATATCAGTAAACTGCGTCTGTTCGCTTCCGTACAGAACTTTTTCCTGATCACGAAGTATCCGAACGGCGATCCTGAAATTACGCTCAACACATTTGGTAACGAATCCAACAGGGTATTTGCACAGGGTCAGAACTTCCACGCATATCCTAAATCAACCGTTTGGATGTTTGGTGTTTCTGTAGGATTCTAATACTAACCTTATTAAACGAATAATCATATGTTACGTCATAAATCAAAAATAACTTCACTGGCCTTAGCGGCGCTCCTGTTTGCGGGCACGGGCTGTTCAAAGTTTCTTGACGAGCGTGATCCTTCGAATCTCACGCCGGACAATTTTTACACGATTCCGCAACATGCTGACGCAGCCATCGCTTCAGTGTACGCACAAACCAGGTTTATCGTAGGTGGTGCGAACATCATTTCAATCAACTACCAGATGGCGGATGCATTGACAGGTATTGCAAGTACCGAGTCTGCACAGAACTCCGATCTGAATAACCTGCTGGGTCTGGCACATGATGCGGGCAACCAGCACATCATCAACTGGTGGAATGGCTTGTATAACGTGATCGCACAGGCGAACCTGGTTCTTGACAAGGTTCCCGGCATTAATCCTATGGATGAGGCCACCAAAAACAAAATCCTTGGCCAGGCGGCTTTCCTCCGCGCATGGGCCTATTTTTACGCGGTACAATACTGGGGCGATGTTCCATTGATCCTGAAACCTCAGACTGCTACTTCAGAAGATTTTCTGCCTACGCGTACACCTGCATCTGCAGTTTATGATCAGATCGTATTGGATCTGAAAGCTGCTGAAGGTGCCGGATTGCCCTGGACGGATGCAACCGGTCGTGTTTCACAGGCAGCTGCAAAAGCCCTGCTGGCAAAAGTATACTTAACAATGGCAGGGTTTCCGCTGAACAAAGGCGCAGAGTATTACAAGCTGGCTGCGGACAAGGCAAAAGAAATCATCAACAATCCAGGTACAATCAACCTGTTCCCTGATTATCTTTCTATTCACACTCCTTCCAAAAAGAATACCGTTGAGCATATCTTCCAGATTCAGTTCGTGGCAGGTATCGCCAGTAATAATGATATGCAGATTCTTTATCTGCCAAACTTCAAACCTATTACTGCTTACACTGCCAACTTCGGTACTACAGTTCCTATTCCTCAGTTCTATAATTCTTATGAAGCTGGCGACAAAAGAACGAAAGACAGGGAAGGTTATTTCTACACTACTTATTTCCAGGGCGGCTACGGTGCATCCTATGATCTTGGTGCGCCATATATCTTCAAACATTTCGACGTAGTAGCTAACGGAAGCCCAGGGGTGCCCGGTACTGCTAACAGCAGCCTGAATCAGCCACAGATTCGCTTTGCAGACGTATTGTTGATTTATGCCGAAGCACAGAATGAAGTGGGTGGCCCGGATCAATCAACTGTTGACGCGCTGAAAAGAATCCGTGATCGTGCTGGGCTTTCAACACCTGCTGTCGGCAGCTTTACAAAAGAAAGTTTCCGTGAAGCAGTATGGCGCGAGCGTTGGTATGAACTGGCATATGAAAACATTCTCTGGTTTGATATGATCAGAACAAGGAAAGTGTTCAATGTAACTACAAAAGGATTTGATGATTTCGTTGGCCATATCAACCTGAGCACCAACAAACCTTTGGCTGAAAAACATTTGTTACTGCCATTGCCACGTCCTGAGATGCAGAACAATCCAAACCTGCAACCTCAGAATCCTGGATACTGATGAATGATTTTGCGAAAATCTGATACTGGAATGTTCTTCCCGGTTGTGTTATTCAACCGGGAAGATTATCCGGAAAGTTTTCTTATTGCCTGAAATAAAATATCATGAAGGTCGATCAGCAATCATTTCATCGTCTTTTTCCTGTAATTGTTTCAGCGCTGATGCTGTTGTGTCAGTCCTGTAACTCCGGTAAGGATTCATCGGGAGAAACTGCAGTAACGGGAAAGGGTAAACTAAAACTCAATTTCAGGAACGATTCCATTATCAGGAAACCCAATTTTGAAGGAGACAACTGGCATACAACCTGGGCATCTGACGGTAATCAATATGTATTGCAATGTGATGGCCAGGGTTATAACACACAGATCTGGAAACTTATTGGTAAACCATCGGACTTCAGGTTTGAAGAAGTTTTCTCGCATCCTGGTCCGAAAGAAAAGCCCCACGAGCGTTATTACGGATTCGGTATTCTCGGTGTAGGACCAAATATCTATCATTATTTTTCTACGCCTGATAAATGGTATACAGATCCTCCATGGAATTTTATCGGTACAAAACTCGTCTATTCGCCGGACACCGGAAAAACCTGGCACAACCAGGATCAGTCTACGCCGATCGTATTTGAAGAGACCAATCAACGAAGCAAATCGAACATGGCTTTCTTCAAAGAGGAAGACAATTCATTTTCCTTACTTACGATGTTACAGATGGGAAAAGGTTATGAAGACAATACGGACGGTTACGTATATGTGTACTCGCCAAATGGAGGAACCGAAGGTAAAATGAATCAGTTGGTGATGTTCCGCGTACCAAAAGATAAAATCCTTCAACGTGGTGAATACGAATTCTTTACTGGAACTGCAGATAACGGTAGTGCGAACTGGTCAAAAAATATCCAGGAAAGAAAACCGGTGGCAACATTTCCTTCCGGATATGTCAACCGTTTAAAGCATCCGTATTCCTGGCATCCGAGTGTGGTGTATAATAAGCCTCTGGATATTTACATGATGTCCAACTGGGGTGTGGGGGTTGATACCTCAGGAATGTGGTTTACAAAACCTACTTATCTCGGAATATGGACTTCAAAAACACCATGGGGGCCATGGGAACAGATTCATGAAGATAAAGCCTGGTTTCCGCCGGGAGGAACTCCTGAAGGGCAGACTTATCAGCCACAGATCATGCCGGGTTGGATAGCAGCAGATGGTAAATCATTCTGGCTTTCATGGACACAGTATCCGAAAGGATATTATTTCCAGACACAGCGGGTTGATATTGAAGTGCAGGAATGAGGTGACTGCTTGTATGGAAAGCGAGTCAATAACAGGGAATTTTTGCTCTTAAATAAAGTCATATTCAGTCGTCTAATACGGTTAATAGTAAGTTGCGGTATTTCTATACCGGAACTTCTTTTTTACGTTTCACGTTAAACGTTGAACGTTCAACCTAGCTTCTTCCCCCGCGGCTAGGGTTTCTTTGCCTGTTCTTAATCATATTCTACAATGAGAAAAATATTCGCTGGTTTACCTATTGCACTTTTTTTTAGCCTGACAGTTTCTGCACAGACTGAACCTGAAATGATCAAAGTGAAAGGAGGATCTTTTATGATGGGTGATAGTAAAGGTGGTGGTGATCCCGATGAAAAGCCCGTTCACAAGGTTACGCTATCGGATTATGAAATTGGTAAAACAGAAATTACGGTTAAGCAATGGCGTGAGTATACTACGCTCGCGAATCTGAAGATGCCTGATGCGCCCGCCTGGGGCTGGAATGATGATCATCCGATGGTAAACGTAACCTGGGAAGAAGCAACAGCCTATTGCGTATGGCTGAGTGGCAAAACCGGCAAAGTATATCGTCTGCCAACAGAAGCCGAATGGGAATATGCTGCCCGTGGCGGAGCTTCCTCAAAAAATAATTTGTATGCAGGGAGTAATGAGCTGGACGAAGTTGGATGGTATCGTGAGAACAGTAAAGGATCAACGCACCCCGTAGCCGGGAAGAAAGCAAATGAGCTGGGCATTTTCGATATGAGTGGAAATGCATGGGAATGGTGCAGCGACCTTTTGGATGAATACAGTGCATCCCCGGCAACAAATCCAACAGGTTCAACAAATAGTGTTTTCAGAATCAGGAGGGGAGGAAGTTGGGATGATATTGCCAAACGAGCCAGACCGACTTATCGTATTGGTAATTCTCCACGGAGAAGTTATCATTCACTTGGCTTCAGAGTAGTCCGTGCTTCCAGGTAATAAATCATTCTTCGTTGTAAACAAGTATAAATCATGACTCATGCCTAAAGCAACAAAACGAAATCCGCTGTTACACTTCGCATCATTGTTAATAATTCCTGCGGTATTTTCCTGCGGCGGCGAACAGAAAGAGAAAGAGAAAACAGAAACAGGCGCGGCAACAGAAATTACTTCAAAGCCGATTGTCGATATCCGCTTTGATTCTTCCTACTTGCAAATTCCTAACAGTGTAGGTGATGAGTGGGCCCCGACCTGGGGACGTGACGATGTATTGTTTACAGGGAATGACGATGGATCAAGTTTTGGTCCGGGTAAAAATAATAATCTCGCTTTTGGAAAACTGGAAGGAAGCAGTCCTTATAATCTGACAGGTACTACAATAAATCCGATGAATGAGTATGGTTATGCCGGCGAATTAAAAGCAGACAGCGCCAGTTGGAAAACCATGAACAGTTATAGTGTTGATGGCGTTTTGTACATGTTTGTTACACGTTGTTTATACCCTGAAAAATCGGGTGACACAGCCAATCGTCATGTATTCAGAAGTTCCAGTATTATCAAATCAGTAGATGGTGGAAAAACCTGGACGCGCTCTGAAAAAGAAAATTATGATCAGCCCATGTTTCCGGGCAAAAGATTCGGTGCGCCTTATTTTGTGTGGTTTGGAAAAGATGGCGAAGGATCTGTCGACAACGCCGACAAATACGTATACGCTGTTTCAAACAACGGACATTTCGAAAGTGGTGATAATTACATCATCGGCAGAGTACTCAAATCGAAACTCGCTGATCTCAATGCTGCTGACTGGACATTTTATAAATCCGGAGATGGTATGAACGACGCCAGCTGGGTTGCGAATATGGACGACGCTGGTCACATACTTACGAACACCGGTAACTCCAGCATGACAGGGATGACTTATATCCCTGGTCTGAACAGGTATATCATGGTTGTGTGGCACTATACCACCTATAATCTCAGAACTGATCCAAGAACCATCAATGAATTTTATGAGGCGCCTAAACCGTGGGGACCATGGACGAAATTTAAAACGCTTGATACTAAGGAGTTGGGTTGGTATGTACCTATCGTGGGACAGCGTTTCCAGGAGAAAGTAGATGATAAAACGGTGAAGGCAATCCTGTATCCCACGGGTAATTATCAGAAAAAAGAATTGTATAAGCTTAATTATATACCTGTTACTATTTCGACAGAACCCTTGCAGCATAAGGATCCGCTGTATGTCGGTGGCCGATGATTTAAAATTACCCAGAGAAATATTTAACATGTATATACAAGTTGTCCGCTTAATTTTTATATTTGTTGCATGAAAACAGAAAATGAACTGGTACTGAGCAAAGCTGATAAGAATAAAGCCGCTGCGCGTTTACTGGAAATGTATGAGCAGATGTTTCTGCTGAGGAGTTATGAAGAAAAAATTTACTTCCTGTTTCTTGAAGGTGTGATGCCAGGTACGATTCACCAAAGCCAGGGCCAGGAAGCTTGTGCGGTTGGGATGTTATTTGATTTGCGAAAGGAAGATTACATGACTTCTACCCATCGCCCGGCAGGTCATTGTCTTGCAAAAGGAGTTTCGCTTGATTCAATGATGGCGGAAATGTTTGCAAAGTCGACAGGGTGTTGCAAAGGAAAAGGAGGTGCAATGCATACGGGTGATATCAGTGTCGGCGCAATTCCTGCAATTGCGATTACTGCAGGTGGAATGCCCGTAGCAGTAGGTGTAGGGCTCAGTTGTAAAATGCGAAGAACGGACAATGTTGTGGTTTGTTTTTTTGGTGATGGAGCAAGCAATGAAGGTGCATTCCATGAAGCAATGAATGCTGCTGCAATCTGGAAGCTACCGGTGGTGTTTGTTTGTGAGAATAATTTTTACGGAGCTTCCACCCATATCAAACTCGTAACGAATATTGAGAATATAGCAGATCGGGCTTCAGCTTACGGCATGCCTGGTGAGGTTGTGGAAGGCAATGACGTTGAGCTTGTAAATGAGGCTGCTACCCGCGCCATTGCAAGAGCGAGAAAAGGTGAAGGTCCAACAATTATCGAACTGAAAACCTATCGCCGTTGCGGGCACTCACGTAATGATGCCTGTGCATACCGCGATAAGGTGGAGGAAAAAGAGTGGTATGCAAAAGATCCTTTGATCATTTCTAAAAACCGGATCCTCGAAGAGAAATATGCTACTGCTGAGGAACTGGAACAAATTGAAAAACGCGTTTTACAAAGGATTGAAGACGCTGTTGAATATGCAAAGAATAGTCCGGATCCAAAACCGGAAGATGCCCTGGAACATGTTTACGCTGTTTAAAAGTTGATTAAAAAGAGAAGTCGATTATGGCCAAAATGTCAATTGCAGAAGCTTTGAGAGAAGCAATCCGGGAAGAGATGCGCAGAGATGAGCGCGTGTTTTGCCTTGGGGAAGATATCGATATTCCGGGTGGATTTGGTGGAGCATTTACTGTTACCCTGGGTCTTTCAAAAGAATTCGGTCACGAACGCATATTGGATACTCCTATTTCTGAAATCATGATCGCAGGCGCCGCAGTTGGTGCTGCGATGACCGGCATGATTCCGATAGCTGATGTACAGTACGGTGATTTTTTGTTTTGTATGATGGATCAGCTGGCTGATAACGCAGCAAAGATGACGTATATGTCGGGTGGTACAGTCAGCGTACCTATGGTGATGCGTGCGCCGGTGGGTGCCACTACACGTGGTGCACAGCATGCACAAAGTCTTGAGAGTTTTTTCACGCATGTACCCGGTCTTAAAATTATTTGTCCTTCAACAGCCTACGATGCAAAAGGTTTGTTGAAGACAGCGATCAGGGATAAAAACCCTGTGGTGGTTTTCGAACATAAATTATTGTACGGCAGTAAAGGAAACCGCGCAGAGAAATCAGCGCTTAGCCCTGTCGGTGAGGTTCCCGAAGAAGAATACCTGATTCCCTTTGGAGAGGGGGTGATACGTAGAGAAGGTACTGACATCACCATTGTAGCGAATCTGCTGATGGTATATCGGGCGATGGAAGCTGCAGAGATACTTGAGAAAGAAGGGATCAGCGTTGAAGTAATTGATCCACGTACACTGGTGCCATTCGACTATGAGTTGGTGCTGTCGTCGATTAAGAAAACGTCCAGGTTGATGATCGTTGAAGAAGATACAAGGAGAAATGGCTGGGGGGCAGAAGTTGCTGCACAGATTGCTGAAGATGGATTGTATTATCTCGATGCACCCATTATCCGCGTTGCAACATATGATGTGCCCATTCCTTTTGCGCCTGTGATGGAAAATTTTGTTGTACCGTCGGCCGCACGGATAGCAGAGGCAGCCAGAAAATTAATGAAAGCCTGAAATTAAAATAACTACTATGGCATTAGTTTCGATGACCGGTTTAATGAATCATGCGCTGCAAAACGGGTATGCGGTTGGTTATTTTGAGGCCTGGAATATGGAATCAATCCTTGCTGTAGTTGATGCGGCGGAGAGAACAAATTCGCCGGTCATCATCGGTTTTGGCGGACAATTCATAGGAAGCAAAAAGCGAACCGTCAGGGAAAACATTGAACACTACGGATACCTGGGAAAAGCAATCGCCAAGAATACAAAGCTTCCTGTTGCACTACTACTGAATGAAGCACATACAGTTGATTTGCTGATCAAAGGGTTACACAGCGGGTTTAATGCGATCATGTATGAGTCCCACGATCTCAGTATCGAAGAATTTACATCGCTGAATAAATACCTGGTAAAGACTGCACATTATCTGGGTGCGGTGGTGGAAGCGGAGATCGGACAGTTGCCGGATTCCGATATTTCCAGCAATACCATCAGTAAAGGAGAAAAAACAGATCCCGACCTGGCTGCAAAATTTGTGGAGGAATCGGGAGTAGATGCACTGGCAGTCTCGGTTGGGAATGTTCACCTGCTGGAATCAGGTCATGCTGAAATTGATTTTGATCTGATCCGTTGCCTTCGCAAAAAAGTAAAAGTGCCTTTGGTGCTTCATGGTGGAACTGGTATTTCTGAGGATGATCTCAGGCAGGCCGTCTCCTTGGGAATGTGCAAGGTCAATGTGGGCACCATTTTGAAACGAGCGTATCTTAAGTCTATTCAGAATTACCTGGGCAACCACGATGTTGATCATATGGATCCGCACAATGTAATTGGCAGGGGAGGTTCTATGGATATGCTTTGCGGAGCAAGGGAAGCGATTGCGGAAGAAGTAGTAAGATTTATCAAAATTATCGGGAGCGAAAACAAAGCTCACCTAATCTGAAGAGCATATGCTGAGTAAAATATTAATGCCGTCGGGAGGCCAAACAACAGATGAGATGCTTATTCAGAAATGGAATAAGCACGTAGGCGACACAGTTAAACGCGGTGATATTTTATTTGAAATTGAAACCGATAAGGCAATACTCACCGTTGAAAGTTTCGCGGAAGGAGTTTTGCTGGAAGTGAGATTTCCCGAGGGAGTAATGGTGAAAGTGGGAGAAGTGGTAGCGCTGATAGGAAATCCCGGCGACCTGGACCAGGAGAAGAAGGAGAATCAAAAACAGAAACAGGAAGAGAAGGTAGATCGGAAAGAAAAGAGAGACGCTGTTGTAAATAAAGAACTGGTCGCTGAAACAGACACTCCCGCGAGGTTTAATGGCAGCAAAAAAATCCTTGCATCTCCATTGGCCAAAAGTCTTGCAAAAATTGAAAAGATTGATCTCGAAAAAGTAGCTCGTTTCGTTTCGGGTAACCTGATAAAGAAAGCAGATATCAGCAGATATCTCCGGGAACAAACAAAGGCGCCTGTAGAAACAGAAATAGAATCCGATCACTATTTCATCGATAACTCGCAGATCCGCAAAACGATTGCAAAAAGAATGCGTGAGAGTCTTAACACGGCTCCGCACTATGTGATCAGTGTCGATGTGGACATGACTGCTGCCATCGCACTCAGGAATAAGCTCAATAAAAACGGACTTTCTAAACAGGGATTGAAAGTAAGTTTTAATGATCTGCTGATGAAAGTCGTCGCAAAAGCTGTTGAGAGTGCTCCTTTGGTGAATGCCAGTTTCTCTGAAAATAAACTGAAGGTCTTCAGAAATGTAAATATCGGTCTTGCAGTCGCTACAGAAACAGGGATCATTGTTCCTGTAGTACATAACGTCAACAAAAAATCGATTGCTGAAATCACTGCAGATAGTTCGAGGAGTATTGCCCGGGTAAAAAACAACCAGCTTACCGAATCAGAATTGCAGGGCGGAACGATTACGATTTCAAATCTCGGCATGTTTGGTATAGACAGATTTACTGCCATCATCAATCAACCTGAAAGTTGTATTCTTGCCGTAGGTGGAATCAGCAAAAAGCCAGTGGTAGTGAATGATGCAGTAGTGATCAGGGATATCATGAATATCACCGCATCATTCGATCATCGGATCATCGACGGCGCCGTCGGCGCGCCGTTTTTGCAAAAAGTGAGGGAGTTGCTGGAAGATCCGGAGTTGTTGTTGTATTGAGGAAAAGAATTCAGGCAGGAGTGAGAAGGCAGGAGAGATAGTGAATAGAATAATAGTACTAAGTAAAATGAATTGCAATAGTTTTTGGGTGTCAATAAGATTTTCTTGAAAGCTTGTTACAATATTCTAAATTTCTAATTCTCCTGCCTCCTTACTCCTGCCTCCTGCCTAAAAAATAAACCATGCTCAAGCCATCCGAAATAGAAGAAGCCCGTATCCGTGCCGTTCAGTACTATGATCGTGCAGGATTGGTACTCACAGAAGCGGAAAAAAACCAAATAGAAATTGCTGATTTCGGACTAAGCGATTTATACAGGATCGGTCTCGAAGTGCTGGTGTATGTGAATACAGAAAGAGTTTGTGCGAAAGAGCTGGTGATGTTTCCCGGGCAGACCTGTCCCGAACATATTCATCCTACAAAAAATGGAATACCTGGAAAAGAAGAGACGTTTCGTTGTCGCTGGGGTAAAGTTCATTTGTACGTCAGCGGCCCGAAAAACAGCGAACCTTTCACGGATGGGCTGGATGATCATGCGCAATATTTAAAAGTGGCCCATGAAGTTGTATTATTGCCGGGGGAACAGTATACCATTATGCCGGATACCTGGCACTGGTTTCGTTCAGGAGAAGAAGGTGCTGTGGTTTCTGAATTTTCAACTATGAGTACAGACGACCAGGATATTTTTTCAGATCCGCGGATCAACAGGTTTACTGTAGTCGACGAAGCTTAATCATATGGCGGCAAAAAAATCCGGAATTATTTGTGCGGGCATTCTTTGTGCCGATGTGCTCGGTAAAACTATTGATCAGCTTCCGGAAAAAGGAAAGCTGAGTCTTGTCGACAAAATTACTTTACAGGTGGGTGGTTGCGCTGCGAATGTAGCCATCAGTCTCGCGAAAATCGGGTTACAACCAACGATTGTAGGAAAAATAGGTGATGATAGTCTTGGTAAATTTCTGCTGGATACTCTGCAGAAAGATGAGGTTGATACTTCCGGTTTGAAAGTAGATGACGCTGTTTCTACTTCTGCATCCATGGTGATGATCTCTACTGACGGGGAACGTTCCATAATCCATTCCTTTGGAGCTAATAGTCATTTTGCATTTGAAGATATTGATCTCGGTGTTGTTGCTGATGCAAAAGTATTGTTGATTGCGGGCACTTTTCTGATGCCTTCATTTGATGGTGAAGGAACAAGGAAACTGTTGAAGTATGCAAAAGAAAAAGGATTGATCTGTTGCATGGATACCGCCTGGGATTCGAAAGGGGAGTGGATGAAAAAAATTGAATCTTCACTCGAATATCTTGATTGGTTTATGCCCAGTTACGATGAGGCATTTGAGTTAACAAATCTTAGGGCGCCGGAAGATATGGCAGCTGTTTTCTTCAGCAAAGGCGTGAAAAATGTAATTATCAAACTGAATGCAGAAGGATGTTATGTGCAGGAACAAGGTAAGGAAGGATTTATTGTTCCTTCTTTCAATCGGGTGCAAGCTGTCGATAGTTCAGGCGCCGGTGATTCGTTCTGTTCAGGATTTCTGACCGGCCTTCATGAAGGCTGGGATGTGCGGAAGTCTGCGCGCTTTGCAAATGCAGTCGGAGCGCATTGTATCATGAAGATCGGGACAACAGCTGGGATTAAATCCAAAGAGGAGATACTTCGGTTTATTGAAGAATATGAGGCTGAGATAATAGCATAGTTTATAAGTTTATAGTTTTTTTTAAAGGCAAAACACAGAGGGATACAGAGAAACAGCCCACAGAGCAAATGCAGAGGATTGACTCGGCTGTTGCTCTGTGAAAACTCGGCTTCTTCTCTGTGGTTTGTCTTTTTACGAACATCCCACAGAAAACTCTCTTCCATTAATGGGGTTCTTCACATTGAAAAACATTTCTGCAAATTTAATTTGCTATAAAATGGACAATGAAAGAGAATGAACTCACGCAACTTGTAATAGGTAAGGCAATTGAAGTGCATAATGATGTTGGTCCGGGAGTCTTTGAACATGTTTATAAAGAATATCTTGCGTTATTGCTTAGAGAATCGGGCCTTCTGGTTGAGCAGGAGAAACCTATTCCTTTTATAAGAAGGGGAATTAAACTTAACTGTGGTTATCGGATGGATCTTCTGGTAGAGAATAAGTTAGTACTGGAGATTAAAAGTGTTGAAGCAATTAATGATGCTCATTTAGCCCAATTACTCACTTATTTGAGATTGGGTAACTATCACCTTGGTTTAATTATCAATTTCAACGTTGTAAAATTGAAATCTGGAATTCGTAGAGTGATAAATGGACACGAACCGTTAATTTTTAGGGCCACCTGACTTTATCATTGCATATCAATCTCCAAATTGAATCTCAAGAACCCGTTTATCACTAAACTTCGCATTGATCCATAAAGTACTTCCATCCCATTGATATTTATCAGCTGCCAATGCAACACCATTCAAACTGATCTTCTTAATCTCCTTCGATGCAAATTTTATTTCAAATGCTGGATTCACGCACCAGCTTTGAGGCTGGATAGTGATGTTTAATTTTTTACTGTCGGCAATCAATTTAAAAGCTCTTCTCTCAGATGCATATCCATCCGGTTCCTGGCGTCCCCCTTTAACTGTCAACGTCGCCGGCTGTGCGAAACTCCTGGATGTTTCCAGCAATGACTGATCAGATTCATCCGTCATCCCGATCAGCCAGACCCAGGTTTCTTCACGCATCGGTTTTACAACACCCAATGCATCTCTCGTTTCAAAAGTTTTTGAACGGATCGGCTCAGGTCTTTTATTGGCGAAGGTGATGAGTGAATTATGTGAAGGTCCCGTCCAGATAGATTCACTTATGCTTCTTCCTGTATTAAACCCCTGGCTCAATGGCCAATGGCCGCCCCAGTATGCCGGAGTTACAACAAGACCCTGGTCCTTGAAAGGTGCGAATGCCCAGGGTTTTTTGTGCAACAGCGGACTAAAACTAAATGCAGTCAGCGGTTCTTTTTTGTGAATTTTCATCCGGTAGATTACAGGATCACCAAGGGTTTTCCATGTGGTATCTTTTTCAGGAAGCGAAAGCGATGCAGATTTTCCTGTTTGATATGAAATAATCTGCATAGGTTTTTCGGGCATGACATCAAATGGCAATGCAGCCGGTGGTGCAAGAAGAATAAATTCGGCAACCTCATATTCTGCAACAGGCAAACAGGTCAATGTAAGTACACGTGTTCCCAGTCCGTCAGGATAGAAATAATAATCTTCCTGTGCAAAATCACCATTCACTTTATAGTTGAAATCGCATGACTGATAGTTCCATCGTACATGCACACGGGCATTGGTGTTTTCAATAACTTCAACTTTTCCATAACGAAGCTGTTTGTCCATCAATGGTTCCGGGCAATCTTTAAACCCATCCAGCGGAGAAATTCTTTCAGCCCATTCATAACTCAGACCTGTATTGTATTTGCTCACCCAGACAGGGATATAGCTTGCACCGCGCCAGAAAACCCAGCGTGAACCATTGGGTAGAAAAACAACATAGTCCTTCTTCTCAGGAGACCATGCAGAATCGTAACTGAAGGGTTGATTTTTCCCATCAACTATATTGGTGATCGGCATATCGTACCTCAGTTTCATTTCTGCTACTCCGAAACCCGGAAGCTTTTGCATTTTCTGCACCAGCATTACATGTACTCCTTTCTCCCACACTTTTGTTCCACTGGCATCTTTCACGGTTAAATGCAACGAATCAGTTTCCAGGTTGTTCGATGTCGTTGGAAGAGGAATTGCAACGGAAGTTTTTTTATTTCCCAATAGTGAAATGGATTTCGTTACTGCTTTTTCCGGCTGTGATGTAAACCATGCCTTTACTTCAAATTTTTCAGTCCCTCTTTTTCTGCTGATCAGCGCCAGATCTGCAAAAGACTGCTGCCCGCCATTGATTACCAGCCAATTGGCTGGCGCCAGGATGACACCCATATCAATCGGATGTTTAAACGCAGCAGGCCTTGTGGCAGCATCACACTCAAACACAGGCAGCGAGGGCTTGCTTCTTGCCAGCTCTTTCCACTGCCCGCTGGTCGTTTTACCCTGTACTATAATTTCATCAGCCGATTCCTGTATGGTGAGCCTCGATGAGTCTGATTTTGATCCGGTAAAACTGATCGTTTCAGTAGCTAATTTCTGTCCATTGGAAAGAGAAGTCAGTTGGTATGCTGAAAGCCGTGAGCCATTGCCCGGAATGGTAATGATCACATCCATCGATCTGCCGACCCTGTCCAATCCAAAAGGTGGCCTCCAGGCATGTACAGGCTCAAAGTTGATCGTTGCTGTTTCATTTCCCGTTTGACTGTAACCTCCGGAAAAAAAAATGACGCTGCAAAAAAATGAAAGTAAAATACCGGATATCTTTCCGTTGGAATAAGAACACATGGCAAACTGTTTTTTGGATAGAACAATGAATGGTGTATCGCAGGTAAAAAACGCAGTTCAGTCGATAGAACGGTTAGGAGTAATGCGAATGTACATAAACATGTCTATACAACTTAAATTTATTTTTTTAGGTGGAATTGTTAAAAAAACGATATTTATTCAATTTTTAAAAAATACTAACCTTAATTTTTAGTGAATGCAAAAGGGCGACACGACACCTTTATACCGTAAGCTCATCGAGGATCTTAAAAAAGCGATCGAAGAAGGAAAATATAAAAAAGGAGAACTTCTCCCTTCAGAAAATGATTTGTGCAAAACATATCATACAACAAGACCCACGGTCAGGCAGGCGCTCTCCGAATTAACAAATTCTGGTCTGATTGTACGGCAGCAGGGCAAGGGTAGTATCGTGGCTGAGCCCAGGCGAGGTCTTGGCATTTTATCGGTAAGCGGTGTAACAGCGGGCGTCGGTGACCAGAACCTGAAAACGGTGATCCTGGAGAAACCAGTCAAACAAAACTGGCCACCGGAACTGCAGGGCCAGTTGAGTTATGAAGAGCAGGCTGCCGGTTGTATTTTCTTTACACGTCTTCGGAATATCAATAACGTTCCGATTTTATTTGAAGAAACTTTTCTTTCTGATATCAATCTTCCAAGGTTCACATCCCGCAGCCTGGAAAATCGTTCATTCCTGAAAGTACTTAACGAACATTACCAAGTGGAAGTCATTGGAGGCGAACAAAAAATCTGGGCCGTTGCTGCAGATAAAAACAAATCAAAACTGCTCAAATTAAAAGCCGGCAGTCCAATCGTTCATATGAAGCGCAAGCTTAAAACAAATGTCCGGGACCTGAATATTTATTCCTGGTTGTATTGTAATACGGAGAACTATTATCTGGATGATTATTTCTAGGCAGCAGGCAGTCTCACTATTAGCGCGACGCTAATGTTTCTTTAAAAATAACATAGATCGTCTGGGTTATAGCCTCTAAGACTCAAAGACTGTAAGGCAGCCCGAAGCAAATCTTTGAGCAACCTTCGAGTCTTGGAGACTTCCCGGCAAAAGGTGGTTATATAGTAGGGGTATGGAGGCAGGAGAATTAGTGGAAATGGAATAGTGACAATCTTCAATTTTAAAGCTTTTATGAATGCGACGTAATAAAATCTTCCGTAAATTTTTTGCTCGCTGAATTTTGTTTTTAAAAATTCGAAATCAAATCTGGCTGTGATCATCAGCTTTTCATAATTCAATTTTGGTATTTTCTCTGATTAACCAGTGCGACAACTTTTTACCTATTATTCCTTTTTCATTTAAGTACGAAAAGATCATCCGCGGGCATTTACGTCTAACTTTCAACGTTTAACTTTCAAACTTAAAAATTATCTTGTATATACAAGTTGAACCTCCTATCTTTACTTCGCACGTTGAAATTCTAAAACTAAAACTATGGCGATTGCTGACAATGCTTCATTGATAGAAGCGCGGGTAAATACTTCGCGGCAACTGGGAAATAATAAATCATTGGTTTTGCATGGAGGTGGCAATACATCAGTTAAGGTCACCGAAAAGAATATTCTCGGGGAAGAAGAAGAGATATTGTATGTGAAGGGTAGCGGCTGGGACCTGGAGACGATAACAGCTGATGGGTTTTCTCCTGTACGATTAAATCACCTGAAAAAACTTGCCGAACTCTCAGAGCTGCCTGATTCAGTGATGGTCAACGAGCTGGTTACCCATCTGAAAAAATCCAGTGCACCGGTTCCCTCAGTGGAGGCTATCTTACATGCAATTATACCTTACCGTTATGTAGATCATACCCATGCTGATGCTTTTGTTGCGATTTCGAATTCAAAGAATGGAGATGAAATTGTAAGAAAAATCTATGGCGATACTGTTGTATACGTTCCCTACATCATGCCGGGCTTCGATCTTTCACGACTTGCTGCAGAAATACTGAAGAAAGAACTTACTCCTGACAAAAAAGGAATGGTTCTGTTGAACCATGGCGTGTTTTCATTTGGCGATACTGCAGAAGAATCATACAACAGGATGATCGAACTGGTAAAACAGGCAGAAGACTATCTAAAGGAAAATGCTAACGTAAACAGCGAATCGCCAGAGGCTAAACAGGATGATCAGACGGCCATTGAATTTGCTGATCTGAGGCTTGAAATTTCTAAGGCAGCAGGAGTTCCGTTAATTGTGAAGAGAGTGGATGATGCAAAGTCGATGAGTTTTGTTTCGCGGGAAGATCTTGCATCGATATCTACACAGGGGCCAGCAACTCCCGACCATGTGATCCGTACAAAGAGGTTGCCTCTGGTGGGAAGGGATGTCGGGAAATACGTCTCTGAATACAAAAACTATTTCGAAGCAAACGAGCCTTTAGCGAAAGAAAGGAAAAAAATTCTTGACCCCGCGCCACGTGTAGTTCTTGATCCGGTGTTTGGTGTTTGTGCCGTTGGTAAAACTGCGAAAGATGCACAGATCGTTGCAGATATCTATGATCATACGATTGATATTATACAATGGGCAACCGAACTTGGCGGATACAAAGCACTTCCTGCAAAAGATATCTTCGATGTGGAATACTGGGAGCTTGAACAGGCAAAACTTTCCAAAGCGGGAAAAGGACCTGCATTCACCGGAGAAGTTGCGATTGTTACAGGCGCTGCTTCCGGCATTGGTAAGGCATGTGCTGATTCATTATTGAAAAGAGGTGCCGCAGTGGTCGGTATTGATCTCAATTCATCAGTAAAAGAACTTTTTAAATCAAATGCGTACCTGGGATTGGTTTGTGATGTAACTGATCAGCAACAAATAAAAGATGTACTCAGGAAAACAGTGTTTGCATTTGGGGGATTGGATATCCTTCTGTTAAATGCAGGAATATTCCCTCCAAGCAGCAGAATCGAAGGTATGGCGCTCAGCGATTGGCAGAAAGTAATGCGCATCAATCTCGACGCAAATTTTATTTTGATGCATGAAGCATATCCATTTCTGAAAAAAGCATTTCGGGGAGGACGTATTGCCATCATCGGATCCAAAAATGTTCCTGCTCCAGGACCTGGCGCTGCCGCATATTCAGCTTCAAAAGCCGCGCTCAACCAACTGGCAAGGGTAGCCGCACTTGAATGGGGAAAAGACAACATCAGGATCAATACAGTTCACCCCAATGCAGTTTTTGATACAGGTATCTGGACGGACGAAGTTCTCGCTGCAAGAGCGAAGAATTACGGACTTACCCTGGAAGAATACAAAAAGAATAATGTCCTGAAAACCGAGATCCGCAGTGCCGATGTCAGTGAACTGGCTGTTGAATTATGCGGAACGCTTTTCGCAAAAACTACGGGCGCACAGATCCCGGTGGATGGTGGGAATGAACGCGTGATATGAGGTATAACGCAGAACGTGTAACGTAAAACGTCAGAGCTCGCGTAACCTGAGTATTGACTAAAAGTGGAAAACATTTTATATTTTTTTGACAGCATTGAAATAGCTTAGGCCTACGTTTAACGTTCAACTTTCAACGATTGCAAATAAACCATCATGGGCTTTGAAATAAAAACCAAAGGAGAAATTTACGATGCCGTAATAGTAGGATCGGGAGCGGGAGGAGGAATGGCTGCGAAAATTCTTTCCGA
Source organism: Pollutibacter soli (assembly GCA_029269725.1). Classification (GTDB taxonomy): domain Bacteria; phylum Bacteroidota; class Bacteroidia; order Chitinophagales; family Chitinophagaceae; genus Pollutibacter; species Pollutibacter soli. The sequence goes on from JARJHS010000005.1 coordinate 323,872, forward strand.
AGCCGGGCTTAAGGTAGCACTTCTCGAAGCGGGTCCAGATTATGACCCGGCGGATCCTGCGCAGCAGACACAACTGAAATGGCCTTACCAGTCACCGCGGCGCGGTGCGTCAACACCTTTTCGTGCAGGGGGTGATTTTGATGCCGCCTATGGTGGCTGGGAAATTGAAGGAGAACCTTACATGAGAGATGCCGGTACAGAATTCGACTGGTACCGCTCACGGATGATTGGCGGCAGAACAAATCACTGGGGAAGAATCTCCTTACGGTTTGGCCCACACGATTTTAAAAGAAGAAGTCTTGACGGTCTTGGCGAAGACTGGCCTATTTCTTACGAAGAAATAAAACCTTACTATGACCGAGTAGATAAAATGATTGGCGTTTATGGAACCAATCTGAATATGGAGAATGAGCCCGATGGCTTTTTTCTCCCTCCGCCCAAACCACGCCTGCATGAATTACTGATTAAAGAAGCTGGAAATAAAATCAATGTCCCTGTTGTTGCTGCACGTAAGTCTGTTCTGACAAGACCAATCAATGATTCCCGCGGGTCCTGTTTTTTCTGTGCTCAATGCAACAGGGGATGTTCTGTATACGGCGATTTTTCTTCATCATCAGTATTGGTTAAACCTGCGAGAAAAACCGGAAACACGGAGGTTATTGTTAATGCGATGGCACGTGAAGTGTCTGTCGATGCGCAAGGAAAAGCAACTGGTGTATTTTATGTTGATCGCACAGATCTGCAGGAATACCATGTCCGGGGTAAGGTGGTAGTCCTGGCTGCCAGTGCCTGTGAGTCTGCAAGATTGTTGCTGAACAGTAAATCTGCAAACTTTCCTGACGGTCTGGCGAATGGCAGCGGTGTAGTCGGAAAGTATCTTCATGATTCTACCGGTGCCTCCCGGTCTGCATTCATTCCAAAGCTGATGGACAGAAAAAGGTACAATGAAGATGGAACGATCGGGATGCATGTGTATACTCCCTGGTGGCTGGATAATAAAAAGCTTGACTTCGCGCGTGGATATCATATCGAATATGGCGGAGGAATGGGAATGCCGGGTTATGGTTTTGGCGGAGGTATTGAACGTTTCAATGGAAAGTATGGATTGAAGGCAGGCGAAACAAAAAAAGCCGGCGGATACGGTGCTTCTTTGAAAAATGATTACCGGAGATTTTATGGAGCGAATGTTGGATTTGCAGGAAGAGGAGAGAGCATTGCGCTCGAATCAAACAGGTGCGAAATCGATCCGAAAGTAGTGGATAAGTATGGTATACCTGTACTTCGGTTTCATTATCAATGGACAGATCACGAGATCCTGCAGGCGAAACATATGCAGGATACCTTTGAACAGATCATTGATTCTATGGGAGGAATTGCCATGGGCGATAAACCAGGCAAAGAAAATATGTATGGCCTTGCAAAACCCGGACAGATCATTCATGAAGTGGGTACAACAAGAATGGGTAATGATAAAAACAAATCTGTTTTAAATAAAAATTGCCAGGCACACGAAGTGAATAATCTTTTTGTCGTTGATGGGGGACCTTTTGTTTCTCAGGCGGATAAAAATCCAACATGGACAATACTGGCATTGTCGTTAAAGACTTCAGAATTTATTGTTGATCAGTTGAAAAAACAGAACATCTGAAAAAACAAAACGTATGAACAGGAGAGAGACATTAAAAGCGCTCGCAATATCAACGATTGGAACAGGTGCAATTCTTACCGGATGCGACCCCGTCGATAAAACAAAAGCAGCTGAAACTTCAGGTGCTGCCGCTGAATTATTTGGTCAGACACCAGAGGAAATCGAACGAAATAGGAAAATTGCAGCAGAAAAATTTCTCACCGCTGCTGAATTGAGTACAATCACAGTGCTCGGCGACTGGATAATTCCCAAAGATGAAAAATCCGGATCTGCCTCTGATGCTGGCGTTCCTGCATTTATTGATTTTATCGTGAAGGATCAGCCGCGATTGCAAACGCCGATCCGTGGCGGACTTCGCTGGATCGATATGAAGGCTGCCAATATGTATGGGACTTCGTTTACGGGTAGCAGTAAGGAACAACAACAGGTAATCCTCGATCTGATTGCATATCCTGAAGATGTTCTTCCCGAAAACAAACAGGGCGCTGCATTTTTCACGCAACTTCGCAATCTCGTTGCCATGGGATTTTTCAGCAGTAAAATGGGCATTGAGGACATGGGTTACCAGGGCAACAAGCCCAATGCCTGGGATGGCGTGCCTGAGGATGTTCTGAAACAGTACAACCTTGCCTACGACGAACAGACACTAAAAGAATGTCTGAAAATTGAGGATAGAGGTAAGATAATGGAATGGCCGGCTTAGTAGTCGGTACAGGCATGTACACCAGACGCCGTGCATTGCGTTTCTGCGCCTTCAGCATTTCGGCTAGAGATCGTATCGCGCTGTTGCCATTATTCCATTTTTAAATTTTCTAAGTCCTGAGTCCTAAAAAACAATAGAAAGAATTTTCGTTTGATCCGGGAAAGGACGAACGATTTCTACAAAAACAGCCTTCCGATATTGAATTAGTACTAAGGAGTTATCAAGACCGGACCAACCTGATGTGCGATGACATGTACAGGACCTTAACTCATATTCACTCCAAAATAAATATCCGCAACAGGCAGAGCGGTTTCAATTGAACCAATGCTGAGTTCATCCTTGAGCGATTTATATTCTATGAGTTCCCATAACCCTGCTGCATTTATTCGAAATGATTCAATGTGTACTGAAGATGCATCAACCAGGATATATTCTTTCAGTGTCGGAATATCCCTATACAACCGGAATTTCTCACCCTGGTCATAATCCCTCGTGGAAGGTGACAATATTTCAATGATGATAGTCGGTTGAACAACGGAATTTTCATCCACACCTGAAGTAATCATATCACCACAGATGATAGAAATATCAGGATAGGTAAATAGCGAATTTTCCGGAATGTAGACTCTCAGATCCGGGCCAAATGGCTGACATGGCTTTCCCTTCAATCTGGAAAAAAGTTCTCCAAAAATATTAGTAAAGATCCTGTTGTGTCTTTTCCCTGCGCCCGACATTGCCAGTAGCTCACCATGTCCCCCCATAGGAAAGACTTCACCCTTGTAAAATTCATGTTTTTCAGTCGAAGCTTTTTCCCATTCAAGGTATTCCTCGGCGGTGACTTTATTCTTTCCATAAACCGGTATTGGTTCCCTGATTTCCATATAACAAATATACATCATGAATAAGCCGATAGTCGTATGCTAAATGCTTATACCCGGATATCAGCGAAATTAATCAGGCGTAAAGTCATGTGCTCACCACTATCGCTTTCTCTCCTGATGAAGAGCCTCCCGGGTATCGAAGCTTTTCACTTCCCACATTAAACTTTCAACATTTAACTTTTAACTCCCAACTTTTCTTGTATATACAAGCTGATTTCCCTATTTTTAAACATGTATATACAAGTTGGTCATATTGATCAACGGATTGCCAAACAATTGCTGCTTTATGAATGTAAAATCAACAAACTCCAGAAGGAAATTTCTGTTTAATTCCGCAATCACTACGCTTGGTGTTTTTGCAACAGGTCTTACAGTACGTGCAGCCGATGAATGGGGCAAAGGACCACTGGCGCCTGAGGGTACTTTCTATGTGATCCCGCATACACATTGGGAAGGCGCTGTTTTCGCGACCCGTGAGGCCTACCTCAAGATGGGTCACCCGCACATCATTACAGCGCTGAGCCTGCTAAAAAGATATCCCGAATACACTTTTGTACTCGATCAGGTCAATTATGTAAAACCTTTCCTGGAACGATATGAATCAGAATCCCTGGCATTCCGGGAGTTTGTAAAACAGGGGCGCTTACAGATCGTAGGCGCCATGGATTCCATGCACGACAATAATATGCCTTCGGCTGAATCTATCGTACGTCAATACCTGTATGGGAAACATTATTACCGGAAAGAACTCGGTGTTGACGTCACAACGGGCTGGGCACTGGATACATTCGGGCATAACGCGCAGATGCCGCAGATTCTACGCCTTGCAGGATTTAATTCCGTCTGGTTCCAGCGAGGTGTACCGCGACAGGATTTTCCGGCCGAATTTATTTGGAAATCTTTGGATGGCACTCCGATTGATGCTATCTGGCTGGCACAGAGCTATGTGAACCTCTCACGGGTACCAGAAACCGAAAAAGAATTTACAACATTTGTTGAAAGGGAATTTAATGAACTTACTCCGAATATGGAGGGCGAAAAGAATCGGGTAGGTCTTGCCGGTATGGACGTGCAGAATCCACAGGAGGTTTTACCGGAACTTGTTCGCGCTTATAATAAAAATAGTTCACGTCAATTTGATCTTAAATTTTCTGTACCGACAGCATATGAAGCGATCGTTCGGAAACGTACTAACCGGCAGACTTACAGCGGAGAACTAAATCCCGTTTTCCAGGGAATTTACAGCAGCAGGATAGAACTGAAACAAAAACTGCGTGATGTTGAAACAATACTTACTGCCGCGGAAAAAACTGCAGCGCTAAATGAAATATTCGGGCGAAAAACCGACGATAGCCTCATCTGGAAAGCCTGGGAGCCTACGCTGTTTAACCAGGCACATGATCTGATGTCAGGCGTAATGACGGATCATGTGTATGCAGATACTGTCCGTGGATATGAATATGCAGAGCAGGTGGGGAAAGAATTGCTGGAAGAAAATCTTGACTATTTATCAGGCCAGATAAATACAACAGGTGATGGCGTTGCAGTGATTGTATTTAATAGTCTCGGTTTGGTTCGCGATGATGTTGCAGAAGCCGATATCGCATTCCTTGAAACCGGTATCAATTCAATACTTCTGACCGATGATAAAGGGGCAGAGGTTCCCGCGGAGATCATGCACCAGGAAAAATATGATGACGGTTCCATTCGTACGGCACGTATCATTTTTGTTGCGAAGCAGATACCGTCACTTGGCTACAAACTTTATAGGCTTAAAGGGAAAAAAGAAACTGCGGCAGAATTGAAACAGGATATTCCGGAAGATCAGATAGAGAATGAATTCTGGCGCATCAAAATTGATCTTAACAGTGGTGCTATTACCAGCGTTTACGACAAAGCCCAGCAATGGGAAGTTTTGAAAGCTCCAGCAAATGTTGTTTCCAGGCAGTATGATGGAGGCGATTTCTGGGAACTGTACCATAATCTTACCGGTGGAATGGTTCAGAATACTGCCAAGCAAACTGTTCCCACCACTGAAAAAGAGCGCCTGAGCAATCAACGTTTATATCGCGGACAAAAAGGCGTAATACGTCGTGGTCCGGTGTACAGTGAATTTTCGGTTAGTCACGGTTTTGGTGCGGCAAATAAATTTTCTACGCGCGTTCGTTTATACACCGGGTTAAAACGCATCGATATTTTCACTACCCTATACAACACTGAAAAATTTGTCAGATACCAGGTGATGTTCCCCACCAGTATTCAGAATGGAAAAATTATGCATGAAATTCCTTTCGGTGCATTTGAACGACCTGATTCAATGGAATTCCCTGCACAGAACTGGGCGGACTATAGTGACGCTTCAAAAGGACTTGCAGTTTTAAACCGTGGTTTGCCAGGCAACATCACGAGCAATTCAACGATGATGGTTTCATTGATGCGGTCGGCAAAAATCGACGATTACCCTTATTTCGGTGGGTATGAACCCTGGATGACTTCTGACACGGGTTTACAACTCAATAAAACGATGGAGTTTAATTATGCATTGCTCCCTCATAAAGGTGGCTGGCAGGAAGCCGATCTTGCATTTGCAGGACTCTGCTTTAATAATCCACTGATCTGCCGGAAAGAAGAACCGCATACAGGAAAGCTGTCTTCAAAATGGAACCTGCTGGAAATTTCAGATCCTGCAGTAATACTAACTTCGGTAAAACCTGGTGCTGATGGAACGACAATCGTACGTGTATATGAGTCAACCGGGAATGCAAAACAGGCTGTAAACCTGAAATTTAACAGACCGGTAAGAGAGATTTCTGAAGTGAACCTTATCGAAGATCCGATCTCAAAATTGAACACAACCGGTAATGGTGTGAGCTTTGCAATACGTGGTTTCGAAATAAAAACATTTCGTATAAGCTGGAAAGCGTAGCACCGGAATATATCCAAAGACTATGAAGAGAAGGGAATTTTTAGTTAATTCTGCGATGGCAACAGCCGGGTTGAGTATATCACCTGCAATAGGTAAAGCCGGAATGGTGGACCGGCCTGATGCAAAAAATTATCCTTTTCTCTGGGGATCTGCTTACTATCGCGCACCCATACCCGAACCGGAACTTTGGGATGGCGATTTCAAAAAGATGCAGGAGCTGGGCTTCAACAATGTGAAATTCCTGATGCAGTGGCGTTGGTCGCATATTGCAGAGGACAAATACGATTTTGAAGATTTTAAACAGCTGTTGACCATTGCAGAAAAGTACGGGATTAATATTACGATAAACAACCTCTTTGATGTATCACCGCATTGGCTTTTTGAAAAATATCCGGATGCCAGACAGGTGATGAATAATGGTAGAATCATTGAACCGTTCGCGGTTGGTCATCGTCATATCGGAGGACATCCCGGTCCCTGTTATTCTCATCCCGGCGCACGCAAAGAGCGTCAGAAATTTCTGATAGAAGCAGTTAAAACTTTAAAGCCATACAAGGCTGTAAATATGTGGGATGTATGGAATGAACCTGAATTGTCGTTCCCGCAGCGTTCACCAATTGATACTGAAAAACTGGTTTGTTATTGCAAATATTGCGAAGCTGATTTTCGTATCTATCTGCAAAAAAAATATCAGGATCTGAAAAGCCTAAACTATGTATGGGGTAGAAATTATCCGGAGTGGAAATATGTAGAAATGCCCCGATCCCATAGTACGTTTGTTGATTTTATCGATTGGCGAGAGTTTCATTCTGCTGTAATGACGGATGAAGCAAAATGGAGAATGGAAATTGTACGTGCCAATGACCCTTCCAAAATAGTTTTTCTTCATGTGGTGCCCAACACCATGATTCCGTTTAATGCAGTAAGTACCTGCACGGATGATTTTGAAGTGGCGAAACTGGGTGATGTATTTGCTGCTACAATGAATGCAGGCCCATTGTTTACCCCGCAGGTGATTTCCGCCGGAGTCGGAAAGATTTGTTACAACGTCGAAAACCACATCAACGGCGGCGGCATTTCTATGCATCAGCGAAAAATTGATCTCGCAGCATTACAAAGAGACATCATTCCGCAACTCGGACTTGGAATTAAAGGCATTGTTTTCTGGCAATACCGTTCAGAAATACTGGGGAATGAATCACCCGCCTGGGGATTGGTGAATACGGATGGGACAGACAGAGAAGTAACCAGGGGTATCAGAACTTTCTGGAAACAATTGAGTCCGCATACCAATCTCCTGATGAAATCTTTTCCGGATGCACCACCTGTTGGTATCTGGAAAAGCAGGAAGAATGAGATTTTTCACTACTGCATGTATGGAAACCTGACGAATCTTTTTGATAACGTCTTCGGATATGCGAATACCTGCTACTGGAACAGTTATGGCTACCGTTATGTTTCCGGAGATATGCTTTCTGCCGGAGATCTTGCAGGAATAAAATTGCTGATTCTTCCATCTGCCTATTATCTCACTAATGAAGAAGCGAAGTCGATCATCGATTGGGTAAATAGAGGCGGAACCCTATTAACAGAAGCACATACGGGCGGATATAACGGATCAACTGGAAGGCATAGCCGATATATGCCGGGATTGGGATTGGCCGAAGCTTTTGGTATCAAAGAAGATTTCACGACAGCTTCTTTTCATTTGCAAATGGATAAATCCGAAGCGCTTAGCTCTGCCGGACCAATGAATGCAGAGACAAAAAAGCTACTCGAGTCTACTGGTGTAACCGGTGGGAAATTTTACCCGATTCAACTTAAAGATGGAACTGTACTTTGGTCGGCGCTGAGGTATGCCGAAATTTCCGGAACAGGATTTACTGTTGAAGGTTATTTCGAAAAAGACCATCCTGTCGCCATTTCAAAACCAGTAGGGAAGGGATATGTGCATTATTATTCCGGATCTCTCGGGATCGGTGCATCAAAAGAAAATTCCGGTCTGGCAAAATTACTAACCAGGATTTGTGATAAAGCTGGAATCAGGAAAACCTTACAACTCAATTCTCCAGAGATTAATGCTGTTCGTGTTGATGAGTTAAAGAACGGTGGGAAAACAGAATTCATCACGGTGCAAAACGCGATGGATAAATCTGTCACTGTCAATCTGAATAGTCCGGGGGATTTTAAAGGATTATATAGCGAAACTATTTTGAAATCTGGTAGCGGAGTGAAACTGCAGGTTCCTCCCAGATTTGCAGATATTTTTATCAGGAAATAAAAAAGACATGACTCTACAAAAAAGATATTTGGCTGTTTACTCTGTTTTCAGTTGTCTGTTTTCTGTTTCTGCCTCTGCCCAGGTTGCAACTAATCTTATTCTTCCTGATAAAAACATCACAGAAGCATATGAAAAGGCCGCATCACAAAATGTACTGGCCGCAGTCAACAACAAAATATTTCCCGGATATTTTTCAGTCTGCGCCGACGGTCTTGGTTTCGGTTATGGCAACACGTATCCTTCGCTGGATGGGCACCAGATGAGTGACGCCTTGCTTTGGCTGGGACAAACAGAAGTAGTAAAGGGCAACTGGGATTATGTTCGTGGATTTCAGAAATCAAAAGGAGAATTACCTATTGCAATTATTCCTGCCGAAGCTGGAAAAATGATCGGGCCAAAAGGATTCCAGGCGCCTGTAGATCCCAATGGAGGTTTGTACAAACATTGGGTACCAAAAGATCCGTTGAAGCCGTTGGCAGGTCCGACGTATATTCAGAATGCTGATGTGATTTTTCGATTCACTCAGGACAAACAATGGCTGATCAGTCAGCTTCCTTCCATCAACCTAACAGCTGATTATCTTGCCTCGATGGTGAATGCACAAGGAGATGTCGGAGGCGCGGGTTACTATGTGGAGCGACCCACACGTGTAGAATTTGATGGTGTATCACAAGGTCATGCAGCAGATGCTTTTTACAGACTGGCTGCATTAAACACCATTGCCGGCGATAAAAAATCAGCTGAAAAGTACACAGCACTTGCAAATAAAATCAAATCGAATTTTCAGAACCGTTTCTGGATGAAAGATCATTTCGCAGAGTACTATAATCCGGAAAGAGGATTTATATCGAATCATGGTTATACCGATGTAGACTGGACATCGATCGCCACGCATATGGCTACCCGCGAACAGCAAATTATACTCTGGCCAAACCTGATCAGTCAGCCCTCTTTCTATTATAACGGGATGCCGACAGGTATTTCAACAAAGCCTGAAACCTATGAAGCCTGGGAGACTACGTATGCTGACAACCAGGATCTTGCAGCGATGGGAAGGGTTTGGTATATCGAAGCTTGGGCAAGAGCTAATATGAATGATGGAAAAGGACTCGTAGAAAGTATTCAACGTGTTTGCAAAGAAGGTCGCGATAGTGGGTATTACTGGCGTGAGCGATACAATGCCAAAGGTGGTTATGGCGCAAAAAAATACAATGAGTATCCCGCGAACCTGATCCGGATTACACAACGATTTTTGTTTGGAGTTGAGTTTGGTCTTGATGGATCAATTGAACTTTCTCCAACGGCTCCTGCAGATTTTTGGACTGCTGGTTTTGGTCAGACGATCGACTGGCGCGGCATTCAGTTTACCTACCTGATGAAAGACAAATCGATTTCGGGGGAGTACCAAAGTGAAAAGGACCAGGTGGTAAAAGTCAGGATAAAAGAAAAGATGGATCCTGCAAAAGCAAAAGTGCTGATCAACGGAAAGTCATTGAAAAGTAAGGCAGATGGAGAATGGCTGGTGTTTATACTCCCAAAATCATCTGATAAAATTCCTTTGGTGGTGAGTTTTTAATTTGAGTTGGATTGAAAAAGAAATCATTTCATATTGTTTTGTTGATTTCAGTGGGATTTTTTTCAATTCCATCATGTTTTAATAAAGATGGAGGAGATGATCAAAGGTTGCCGGAAAAAGTCAGCTATAATTTTCATATCCGGCCCATTCTATCAGATAAATGTTTTGCCTGTCATGGACCCGATAAAAATGCAAGACAGGCCGGACTTCGGTTAGATGTTGCAGATAGCGCTTATGCTGTTTTAAAGGAATCCCCTGGTCAATATGCAATAGTTCCGGGCAATCCGCTGAATTCCGTCGTCTTCAGCAGGATCTCATCCGAAGATACTTCCGAATTGATGCCGCCACCTTCTTCACATCTCTCTCTCAATAGTTTTGAGGTCCGGTTGATTGAAAGATGGATCAGGCAGGGGGCCACCTACGAAAAGCATTGGGCATTTACAGCACCGGTTAAATCTGCGGTGCCAAAAGTTGACAATGAAGCATGGGCCAAAAATGAAATCGATCGTTTTATACTCCATACTCTTGAAGAAAGAAAATCAAAGCCCAATCCGGAATCAGATAGGGAAAGGTTGCTTAAAAAAGTGAGCCTCGATGTGACAGGACTTCTTCCATCAGAAAAAATGATGGATGATTTTCTGAATGACAAATCCGAAAATGCCTACGAGAAGATAGTAGATACCCTGCTCGCACAGCGATCTTATGGTGAACAGATGGCACTGCTTTGGATGGATCTCGCACGCTATGCCGATTCACACGGCTACCAGGATGATGGCTATCGTACACAATGGCCCTGGCGCGACTGGGTGATTTATGCCTTCAATAAAAATTTATCGTACAAAGATTTTGTGAGCTGGCAGATAGCAGGTGATCTCTTGCCGGATCGCTCTAAAGAACAATTGCTTGCTACCGGATTTAACCGCAATCATAAAATCACTGAAGAGGGTGGTGTAATTGATGAAGAGTATCGTGTGGAATATGTTACTGATCGAACAAACACTTTCAGTAAAGCAATCCTTGGTATTACAATGGAATGTGCCCATTGTCATGATCATAAATACGACCCGTTTTCACAAAAGGAACACTACGAGTTGTTCGCATTCTTCAACAACGTGACAGAAGTCGGGCAGGAGTCGGTTATTGGTGGGCCTGAGACCTATGCTAAGAAGCCTTTTATGTCTATCTCAAATGAAGACGCAAACACGATTCTACATTTTGTAAATAAGAAAGACACCGGAAAGCTGATAGTTTCCATCATGGGCGAACGGGATACTGCAAGAAAATCGTATATACTTGACCGTGGACAATATGATCAGCACAAAACAGAAGTGTATCCTTCGACACCCGAGGCCATTCTTCCCTTTAAACCATCCTGGCCAAAGAACCGGTTGGGGCTTGCCGAATGGCTTTTTGATTCTGCAAACCCGCTTACGGCGCGCGTTTTTGTCAATCTTCTCTGGCAGGAATTTTTCGGGACCGGCATTGTAAAAACTTCCGGGGATTTCGGAATGCAGGGAGCGTTACCAACACATCCGGAATTGCTGGATTGGCTCTCCGTAGATTTCAGAGAGAATGGTTGGGATATAAAAAGGCTGGTCAGGCAGATGGTTACGTCTGCAACGTATCGTCAATCGGTAATAACGGATCCGGATAAACGCAAAAAAGATCCGGAGAATAAATGGCTGAGCTATTCTTCACGAAACCGTGTAAAGGCAGAAACAGTGAGAGATATCATTCTTGGTTCTGCAGGTGTTTTGAATAAAGAAATCGGCGGTCCCAGTGTTAAGCCTTATCAGCCATCGGGGTTATGGGAGGCAGCAGCGTCCACCGGGGGAAGCTTTGGTATTCTTGGTACTTACAAACAGGACCACCAGGAAAAATTATATCGTCGCGGTATGTACACTTTCATTAAGCGAACTGTACCTCCACCTTCGATGATGATATTTGATGCAAGCAACCGGGATCAGTGTGAAGTATTCAGGTTGAAAACAAACACACCATTGCAGGCATTGGTGATGATGAATGATCCGGTAGTCCTTGAAGCATCAAGACTTCATGCTGCGAAAATGATGAACGAAGAGAAGAGTGCTGATAAGATGATCAGCCGGGCTTTCAGAAGAATTGAATGCAGAACTGCAACAGGTGGGGAAATGAATGTGCTCATGAAATTTTATAATGAAGAGCTGAATTCGTTGACAAAAGAGAAGGCTGTCAGATTGTTGCAATACGGTGAATCAAAAATCGATACCAACCTTGATATTGTGCAACTCGCTGCATTGACTAAAGTGATAAATACGATCTATAATCTCGAAGAAACTATTGTTCGGTAAAACCTCGTGTATGTACAGGGAACTTTATGAACATGCATTACATATTAATCGACGCAGATTTTTGTCACGGCTTGCTGTCGGCGTCGGATCCGTGGCACTTGGTTCGCTATTGATACCGGATCTTTTTAAAAGAAAGGAAGAGGAAGAAACGATGATGAAAGGTCTCGCACATTTTGCACCAAAAGCAAAACGGGTGATCTATCTTTTTCAGAACGGCGCGCCTTCACATCTTGAATCGTTTGATTATAAACCTAAACTCAGGGAGCTCTGGGGAACGGAGTTGCCAGCGTCAGTTCGTGATGGGCAACGACTAACCGGAATGAGTTCTGGTCAGAAATCTTTTCCTCTTGTTGGGTCATTTTTTGATTTCAGGCAATACGGTGAATCTCAGGCGTGGGTAAGTGATTTATTTCCTTATATGTCAAAGATTGTTGACGAACTCTGTATTATTCGTTCGATGCATACAGAGGCAATCAATCACGATCCGGCATTGACTTTTTTTCAAACCGGAGCACAACAGGGCAACCGGCCCAGCATGGGCTCATGGGTAAGCTACGGATTGGGAAGTGAAAACGAGAACCTGCCTGCATTTACAGTATTGCTGTCCAAAGGAAAGGGAAATGGGCAGGGCGTGTATTCCAAATTGTGGTCAAATGGTTTTCTTGATTCAATTTACCAGGGAGTACAGTTCAGTAATGGAGAAGATCCTGTTTTGTATCTGAAGGATCCGGAGGGGATGACACGAGAGGATCGCAGGAAAACATTGGACAGGCTTGCAGAATTAAATGAACTTTCGTTTAAAGAATTGGGAGATCCTGAAATTCACTCGAAAGTGAGTCAGTATGAAATGGCTTACCGGATGCAGATGGCTGTTCCGGAAGCGATGGATTTATCAAAAGAGCCAGACGAGATTGTTCGGTTATACGGACCGGATTGTCTTGTCGCAGGCACATATTCAGCCAATTGCCTGCTTGCAAGAAAACTTTCAGAGAACGGCGTTCGTTTTGTACAACTTTATCACCAGGGGTGGGATCAGCATCAGAACCTGCCAACGGAAATGGCAGGACAGGCGAAAGATACAGATCAGCCATCGGCAGCGCTGATTACTGATTTAAAACAGCGAGGGTTGCTTGATGAAACGCTGGTGATCTGGGGTGGAGAATTCGGTCGTACTAATTATAGCCAGGGATTACTTACAAAAGAAAATTATGGCCGCGATCATCATCCACGCTGTTTTAGTCTGTGGCTTGCAGGGGGTGGAATAAAACCCGGAATTGTATACGGAGAAACTGATGAATTCGGATACAATATTGTACGCGACCCTGTACATGTACATGATCTGCATGCCACCGTACTTCATCAATTGGGGCTTGATCATGAAAAGCTGATATTCAAACATCTCGGTCGTCGTTATCGCCTGACCGATGTTGCAGGGAAACTGGTACCTGGAATTATCGCATAATCAACTCGCACGGATGAAAACAGTCAATAAACAGATTGCGGTAAATGTATTAATCGCTCTATCTGCTTTTATCCTGTTCCTTCTTCTTTTCCTGGATCAGATTGAATTACCAGACCTTTTGCAATCTATTGGCCGTATGCACCCGGTTCTGTTGCATTTCCCGATAGTGTTGCTATTGATTTCATTCGTTTTTGTATGTATAAAGAAAACTCCAGGAAATAATACCTGGAGTGCAATGGAGGAATGGTTTCTTTTTGCCGGAGCTGCACTGGCAGGGCTAACCGCAATTATGGGAATCTTCCTTTCAAAGGAGTCTGGATACAATGATGAGATACTTTTTATTCATCAGTGGGGAGCTATTGTTTTATTTTTCATTGCTGTAATTCTTTACATATTCAACAAAAGGTTTTCACAAAAAATTATTGCCGCGCGGATTTTTGCAATCTCGGGGACTGTTGTGTTGATAATTTCCGGGCATTATGGGGGTGAGCTTACACACGGGTCCGGTTATCTTACAGGTCCGTTGACTTCAGCGCAGGAGCAAAAACAGGTTGCATTCCAAGATGCAATGATTTATGAAGATCTGATCAGGCCGGTATTTGCGGCAAAATGCCAGGGCTGCCACAATCCATCGAAATTAAAAGGGCAGTTATCCCTGACCGATAGCGCAATGCTATTGAAGGGTGGCAAATCTGGAAGGCTTTTTGTGCATGGGTCTCCTGAACTGAGCCTGATCATGGAACGAATTCATCTTCCGGAGTCCGATAAAAAACATATGCCTCCTGCCGGCAAAACGCAATTGTCAAGGGCTGAAGAAGATCTGATCAATGCGTGGATAAAAGACAGCGCAAGATTCAATGTAAAAATTGCTTCTTATCCTGAAGAGGATAGTTTAAGAAAAATGGCCATCGCTTTTCTGCCGGTTCGCAAAGAAGAAAAATTTGACTTTGCTGCGACGGATGAAAGTAAAATGGAGAAACTCAATAATGATTTTCGTAAGGTCAGGCCCATTGCTGCCAATTCTCCCGCTTTGGCCGTAAATTTCTTTAACAATCGAGGCTGGTCTGCAAAATCAATTGAAGAATTGGTGGGTGTAAAACAGCAGATCGTTTCAATGGAGCTGCATAAAGTTCCTGTAACAAATGATGACCTTAAACACATCGCAGGCTTTGTTAACCTGCGGCGATTGAACCTGAATTTTACTCAGATTACAGCTGAGGGCCTGGTTCATTTATTACCGTTGGAACACCTGCAATCGCTTTCCTTAACGGGTACAAAAATGGAAATGGAATCTTTACAGCGATATTTGAATGCGGCCAAATCATTAAATCAACTTGCTTTCTGGAATTCAGGACTTTCAAAGGAAAATATCCGCAGCCTCGTTGCAGCAAATAAACATATCAGAATTAATGCAGGGAATGAAGAAGAGGATCAAATGATGCTTCAACTGAATAAAGTTCAATTGAAAAATTCCAGTTCGGTGTTCAGCGAAACTGCCTTCCTGCAATTGAAACACCCAATTCCCGGTGTTGACATCAGGTATACACTTGATGGCAAAGATCCCGATAGTATTGTTTCGCCTGTTTACAATGGAAAAGATAAAGTTGATAAATCTGTTCTGATAAAAGCAAGGGCATACAAATCCGGATGGATTTCAGGAGATATAACTGAGTTCAGGTTGTATAAGAGCCGGTATAAACCTGATGCTGTTCAATTGATCACAGCTGTTCACGAACGTTTTCCGGCTTTGGGAACGGAGAGTTTTTTCGATGGGAAGATCGGAGGCTACAGTCAGTACGGCGACCGTTGGGTGGGATTTTCAGCATTCCCCATGGAGCTATTGCTGTTACTGAATGATACCGTCAACCTCCGTTCTGTCACTATAAATTATTTGTCGAATCCACCAGCTGGTTTCTTTCCGCCCGGTTCCTTGGAAATCTGGGGTGGTGAGGATGTTCAGCATTTGAAACTGGTTAGAAAAAAAAATCTGCCGGTCACCTCTAAAGATGAGAAGCTCAATATTTCTTCAGCGGAAATTAATTTCGATCGCCAAAAATTAAAGTGGATTAAAATCATTGCTCATCCGCAAACTTTTCCTTCCTGGCACAAAGCCAAAGGCAAACTTTCTGTTTTACTTATTGATGAAGTGCTGCTGAATTAAGGGAGGTTGTATGTTGCAGGTGTTTAAGTTATCAGTATCACCCCGCAGATTTGCCTGCAGAAAAATGTAAAGCATTAAATACTTAGCTGAAACATTTCGTATATATGTTCTGATTTGCCAAGAAAACAAATACAGCCAATCAATAGAAAAATACATTTGATTCCGGGAAAAACACTTTGGAAATTCCAAAAATGCTTTCGAATTTGCTGAAAGTTCCCAGGTATCCGATACTTGCAAGTATCGGATACCTGGCGGGTTTTTCCGAAATTTGTGAAAAGCACGAAACTTCAAAAATTTTCAACTTTATTTTCTTTTAGAATGGGTGCTTGGCACTAATCGCTACCCGCTATTTTCTCTTTTTGCCTTTTGCCTGCGGCCTAACAACTTCTATTGACTTAAAATAATTTCAACTTGTATATACAAGATGCTGATTTTTCCCTATCTTTAAAATCTCGGATATTACGGTTGCCATAATATAATCAGAAGCTGTTCATGAGAGTTTTATCAACGATTTTATTTCTTTTCTTTTCTGTTTTCTCAAACATATATGCACAGAACAAATTGAATGTTCTCGACTATGTTGATCCAACCATTGGTACAGTAGGTGAAGTTCTAGGTCCGGCTTTGCCAACAGTACATCTTCCCAACAGCATGGTTCGTGTTTTTCCTGTGAGAAGAGATCACCTGGACGACCAGATCAGGTACTTTCCTCTTACCTCACCTTCGCATCGCCTGGCAAATGTATTTGGCATACTCCCACTGCAGGGGAGCGGTGTTGATATCTGGGAAAGAAAGATGATTCGTGAAGAAGAGATCATCAAACCTTATCAATACTATGTTCGCGCAGAAGAAGATGACATCCAGGTGACGTTTGTGCCGACCGCAAGAGCAGGTTTTTTTGAATTCAATTTTCCTGAAAAAGGAGAACATTTTCTCCGGATGCAGTTGGTCAGCAAGAAAGGGGAGTTGGCGGTTTCAGGAAATAATATGATTTCTGGTGTAGAAGAGTTTTTAGGAATGAAAGCGTATTTCTATGCAGAGCTCAATACAGCATTTTCAGGATCAGAATTTAAAGAAGGCTCCGGCACTTCTGCATTACTTTTGAAGTTCAGCAATGCTGCTCAAAAAATATCTTTCCGTTATGGCATTTCGTTTATCAGTAGAGACCAGGCGAAACAGAATCTTCAGAAAGAAATTACAGGCTGGGACATTGGTGTGTATCGTCAGAGTGCAATTAATGTCTGGAACAAAACATTAAACCAAATCAGCGTACAAGGGGGAACAACATCCCAGAAGCGTGTTTTCTACACCGCGATGTATCGCGCCAGTGAGCGCATGGTAGATATCAATGAATACGGAAAATATTACAGTGCTTATGATAAAAAGGTGCACGAAACCAATGAACCTTTTTATGTCGACAGTTGGATATATGATTTCTCCATCGGACTATATCCTTTGCAAATGATTCTGAATCCTGAAAAGCAAAAATATTTCATCAGATCGTACATCAAAATGTACGAACAGGGTGGATGGATGCCGGGATTCGCTTTGATTGATGGCGATTGGCCCGCAATGACAGGAAATTATACCGCGGTGTGGATGAATGATGCATGGTCAAAGGGTATCCGAGACTTCGACATAAAGAAAGCTTACGAAGGACTGAAAAAAAATGCGCTTGAAGCAACGCTCTTACCCTGGCAAAACGGACCAGCAGTTTCGTGGCTGGATTCGTTCTATAACAGAAAGGGATACCTTCCCGGACTATACGAAAATGAAAAAGAGTATGTAAAAGAAATAACGAATTTCTGGGAGCGAAGGCAATCGGTATCTGTTACGATGGAAACGAGTTATGGAGACTGGGCTGTCGCGCAGCTTTCCGAAGTTTCCGGAAATGCAAAGGACAAGCCATTACTGATGCAGCGAGCACAGAATTACAAAAAAATGTACCGTGCAGACAAAGGCTTTATGTGGCCGAGGGATTCATCAGGCAACTGGATTGAGCCTATGAATCCCAGTCTCGCGGGACGTGAATATTATACAGAGAACAATGCTTACACCTTCAACTGGCATGCGCGACAGGATCTCGATAATTTGTTTGAAATGATGGGCGGCAGGAAAGCCGCAGAAGCAAAACTCGATCAATTGTTCCGTGAAAATATTGGCATCGACAAACCACATTTCTGGGTAATACAACCAGATGCCAGTGGTCTGGTGGGTCAGTATTCCATGGGTAATGAAATGGGTTTCTTCATTCCCTATTTGTACAACAACCTGGGAAGTCCCTGGAAAACACAGAAACGTGTACGCATGCTTCTCGAAACATGGTTCCCTGATAATATTTTCGGTTATCCGGGTGATGAAGATGGCGGTGGAACTTCTCCTTTCATTATTTTTTCGATGGTTGGATTCTTTCCCGTAACGCCAGGTATTCCGATTTATCATATCGGAAGTCCTGTGTTTGAAAAAGCAACGATCAATCTTCCCGGTAATAAGCAAATGATTATAGAAGCGAAACAAAACTCAGCAGAGAATAAATACATACAGACAGCAACACTGAATGGAAAGTCATTGAATCGTTCCTGGTTTACGCATGATGAGTTGATGAATGGCGGTAAGCTGGTATTTGTTATGGGAAAATTGCCGAATAAAAAATGGGGTGCAGATGAGTCGAGATTACCACCTTCGTTTTTGGAAATTCAAAAGAAAGACATCGAGAACCGGATGAAATGAAATTGATTATGGTAAACTGCATTAGCAAAAAATTTCTGGTATTGAGCCTGGTAATGCCATTATTCATTAATGCGCAGATAATTCAGCATTTCGGAGAGCCCATCAATTATGTGAGTACACTAGTCGGTTCCGATTCAAAAATGATTTTGTCAAACGGGAATACCTATCCTGCGGTTGCTGTTCCCTGGGGAATGAATTTCTGGACACCACAAACAGGAAAGGCCGGTGCTCCGTTCATGTATGAATACAATAGTGATAAGATTCGCGGATTCAAACAAACACACCAGGCGAGTAACTGGATCGGCGACTATGGTCAATTTGCTGTGATGCCTGGAACGGGAAAGATAAAATTCAATGAAGATGACCGCGCCAGTTGGTTTTCCCATAAAACTGAAATAGCGCAGCCACATTACTACACTGTATATCTCGCCGAATATAACACCACGGCGGAGATTACAACGACAGATAGAGCCGCAGTACTCAGGTTTACATTCCCTGAAACCGATAGTGCATTTATTGTAATTGATGCATTGGACATGGGATCTTCGATTACCATCATCCCTGAACAGAATAAGATTGTAGGATACACTACAAAAAACAAAGGAAGTGTTCCGGATAATTTCAAAAACTATTTTGTACTGCAGTTTCCAAAAGGCTTTCTGAATTCCGCAACATTCAGCGATTCAATTTTAACTCCAGGAAAGTTAACTGAGACTTCCAATCATGCTGGTGCTGTTATATCATACAAAACAAAAGCAGGAGAGACAATTGAAGTGAAAGTAGCTTCTTCATTTATCAGCCACGAGCAGGCAGCAAGAAATTTGCTTGAAGTTGGGAATGCTGATTTCAATACAATCAAAGAAAGATCAAGACAACTGTGGAACAAGGAACTTTCCAAAATGAAAGTAGAAGGTGGCACCGTTGAACAGGCGAAAACTTTTTACTCATGTCTTTACAGATGCCTGTTGTTCCCGAGAAAATTCTATGAGATTGATGCAGCCGGGAAAATCATGCATTATAGTCCGTTCAACGGAGAAGTTCTCCCTGGATATTTATTCACTGACAATGGTTTCTTTGATACATTCCGCGCACTGTTTCCCTTCTTTAGCCTGATGTATCCTGAATTATACGCACAGATTCTGCAGGGATTGGCTAATGCATATGATGAAAGCGGCTGGCTTCCGGAATGGACCAGTCCGGGTCATCATCGCGGAGTTACTTTTGGTGCATATTCTGCAACCCTGATTGCGGATGCTTATATCAAGGGCATTCGCGGTTATGATATCAATAAACTATATGAAGGTATTTTGAAGAATACTGTAAGTGAGCCTCCAAAGGATATCCGCAGTGTGGGTCGATTAGGTGTTACTTATTACAATCAGTTGGGATACGTACCTTATGATGTGGGTGTGAAAGAGAATACTGCCCGCACTCTGGAGTATGCATACCTTGATTTTACTATTCATCAGCTTGCAAAAGCATTGAAGAGACCAAAAGAAGAAGTCGATCTTTTTGCGAAAAGATCTATGAACTATAAAGCTCATTATGATCCATCCACCGGCCTGATGCGTGGAAAAAACAAAGACGGAAGTTTCCAATCACCATTCAATCCGTTCAAATGGGGTGATGCATTTACCGAGGGAAACAGCTGGCATTATACCTGGGCATCTGTTAACGATATGAATGGACTGATCGGATTGATTGGAGGTAAAGATAAATTTGTAAAAAAGCTGGATTCCGTATTTACATTACCCCCGATTTTTGACGAAAGCTGGTACGGCTACGTAATTCATGAAATGCGGGAAATGCAGATTGTAAATATGGGTCAGTATGTGCATGGCAACCAGCCAATGCAGCATGTTGTGTATTTGTACAATTTTGCAGCAACGCCATGGAAATCGCAATACTGGGTAAGAGAGATTATGGATCGATTATACAATAGCGGACCAGCAGGATATTGTGGTGATGAAGATACCGGACAGACTTCGGCCTGGTATATTTTTTCAGCGCTGGGTTTTTATCCTGTCGCTCCTGGCACAGATCAATATGTTTTTGGTTCGCCTCTTTTCAGGAAAGTGACGGTGAAATTGCCGAATGGAAAAGCATTAACCATTAATGCTCCGCAAAATGGTGTAGCGAATCGTTATATTGCCTCTATGACGGTGAATGGAAAGAACTATACAAAGAACTGGATCAGCCACAAAATGCTTACTGATGGCGCAACGATCGATATGAAGATGACGAGCATGCCTGATAAGAGCAGAGGGGTTGCTGATGCAGATCTCCCATATTCGTTTTCAACCGACCCCGGCAACAAATAAATCATCGGATCGAAAAAAAAGAATTATGAAAATAAAAACGCTCCTATACCTGTGCCTCGTTGCAATTGTAGTCGCATCCTGTGCTGGCAAGGCTGGTGTTTCGCAGGAGAAAGGATGGGTTAAATTATTTGATGGAAAATCTTTTAACGGCTGGAAGATCAATGAACATCCCGAAACTTTTAAAATTGAAGACGGCGTCATTGTAGTGAATGGTGTCCGTTCGCATATGTTTTATGAAGGCGCAGTAGGCAATCACGATTTCAGAAATTTTGAATTGAAGGTGACACTGATGACTACCCCAGGGTCCAATTCCGGAATATTTATTCAGACTGCTTACCAGGATTCTGGATGGCCTGCAAAGGGATTTGAGATCCAGGTTAACCAGACACAAGGTGACTGGCGTAAGACAGGCAGTGTTTACGGGCTAAAAGATGTTCGTGAAGTGTATGTAAAAGATAATGAATGGTATGTTGAACACATTATTGTTAAAGATAAAACGATCACAGTGAAACTGAATGATAAAGTGATCAATGAGTATACTCAGCCTGATGATTACGTTCCGACAAAAGGAAATGAAAAGCGAATTATTTCGTCAGGAACCATTGCCTTGCAGGGACACGACCCGAAAAGCAAAGTGTTGTACAAAGACGTTAGCATAAAGATGTTGCCCTAAATTAACCTGGCTGTTTCTTCGCGAATCTCCTGGCTGTTCACTTTGCGGTTTGATGTTCTGATAGCCAAAGAACGCAGAGAAAACAGCCCGCAAAGGCAATACAAAGTAGTCGACAGATCGTAGAGGAGTGTAAACCATTTCGACAAAACCGACTGGATTTTTTATCACACCCGCAATGACCGACAAAGTATATCGCGGGCGAAAAATATTTTTATGGCAGTAGTACAGTTGAAAACGGTTAATGAATCTGCAGCTCCGGCAAAAATTACAGGATATCTTGTATTGATAACAGTTATTGCCTCGCTCGGTGGTTTACTGTTCGGGTTTGATATTGCTGTCATCTCCGGAATTCTTCCAATTGTAAAAGAACAATTTGGATTTTCTCCGGCACAGGAAGGCTGGTTCGTTTCTTCTGCACTGATCGGTAGTATTGTTGGTGTTGCTTTTTCAGGCGAATTGAGTGATCGCTTCGGAAGAAAAAAGATGCTTGCATTATCCGCGTTTCTGTTTTTCTTTTCTGCATTGGGCTGCACTTTGTTTCCTGATACATTCTGGATCATTACATCACGGATGGTCGGTGGAATTGGTATCGGCGTGGCATCGATCATTGTTCCATTGTACATTTCAGAAGTGGCGCCAGCTTCGGTAAGGGGAAGTCTCGTTACCTGTTACCAGTTAGCCGTCACCGTCGGGATATTGATTGCCTATCTGGCAAATGCTGGATTGCTTTCATACGCCACAAACCAGGCCGGAAACAGTGGCGGTGGTTTGTTCCATTTTCTTTTTGTAGAGGAAGTCTGGCGTGGAATGTTCAGCATTCTTGTTCTTCCATCCCTGATTTTCCTCGTTGGGTTGTTATTCGTCCCGGAAAGTCCGAGATGGCTGATTATGAATTCTCGTTTGTCCGAAGCCGTTAATATTTTTACTGCTATTTCTAAAGATCCCGGTGGCGCTGTAATGGAAGCGGAACAGGTGAGTAAACATAGTAAGAATGAAAACGGCAGTTATAAAGAATTGCTTGAGCCCGGTATCAGGAGGGCATTGCTGATTGGTATTTTGCTGCCTTTACTTTCCCAGTTCAGTGGAATAAATGCAATCATATATTATGGTCCTACGATATTACAGAGTGCGGGCCTTGAACTGAGCGATTCACTCACGAGTCAGATTTATTTCGGTGTTGCAATAGTTCTGTTCACATTCATCGCGATCTGGAAAGTGGATGGCATGGGCAGAAGGAAATTGTACCTGGTGGGAACTGCATGCGCAACGGTGAGTTTATTCCTGACAGGGCTCTGTTTTTATTTTGGATATACGGGTGTCTGGCTTTTGCTTTGTGTCTTGCTATTCCTCGCGAGCTTTGCCTTTTCTATCGGCCCGTTGAAGTTTGTGGTGGCCTCAGAAATTTTTCCAAATAAAATCCGTGGTCGCGCACTTGCCATCAGTATTATGACGATGTGGATCGCAGATGCAATACTCGGCCAGCTGACACCAATTTCATTAAAAAGTTTAGGCACGGCAGGCACATTCTGGGCATTTGCAGTATTTTGTTTAATAGGTTTTATAGTTGTCTATAAGATATTACCGGAAACAAAAGGCAAGTCACTGGAGCAGATTGAAGATTTCTGGAAGAAAAGTAAGTAGTGAGTAGTAAATTGCGTGTAGGTGTTTAAAGTTGGCACTTTGCGCATTTGCTGAAGATCATTTAAAAAGTAATTATGCATGAAGCGGTAATTACCTATTGCCTTAATAAGAAAAGAAAACTGAATACAGAAAAAGTGTGTAATACACCTCAACCAGCTGTTTCCTGCACAGTACTGTGGGGACCTTTTACTTTTCCTTTTGCGTTCCTATTGCCTTTTGCCTCCTGCCTATTGCCTAAATTTGACTGATGGACATTTCTGCAGAACTGAAAAATATTTTGCCTTCCGATCGGATAAAGACAAGATTAATCGACCTGCTTTCTTACGCATCTGACGCGGGATTTTATCATCTGCAACCCAGGGCTGTTGTGCAGGTAGTTTCCGAAAAGGAAATTGCAGATCTGTTTAGATTTTCTCATCAAAATCAGATACCTCTTGTGTTCAGAGCCGGAGGTACAAGTTTGTCGGGGCAGTCGATTACAGACGGCATACTGATCGATTTAAGTAAATACTGGAACCGGATCACGGTGGAAAATGAAGGTGCAAGAGTACGTGTGCAGCCAGGCATAACCGGTAGTATGGTGAATGCGCGACTTCGTAGACATTATCGGAAGATCGGCCCTGATCCTTCAAGTATCAGCACGGCATTGATGGGGGGAATTCTTTCCAATAATTCCAGCGGCATGTGTTGTGGTGTTGCAATGAATGCTTATCATACCACCAGGTATATACGATTTATGCTGCCGGATGGAAAAACATTCAGTACTGAAAATCAGGATGATTATTTCAGATTTGAGGATGAATGCAAAGAGTTATCGGCATCTCTCTTATCGTTTCGAAATGAAATTATTTCGAACAAAATGCTGAATGACCAGATCCGTTCGAAATACCAGACAAAAAATACGGTAGGTTATAGTCTTAACTCATTTATAGACTATGATCATCCTTTGGATATTTTTAGTCATTTGCTAATTGGCGCAGAAGGTACACTTGCATTTATTGCAGAAGCTGTGCTGGAGACGGTGCCTGATCCGCCGCACAAAGCAACTGCGCTCATTTATTTTCCGGAAATATTTTCTGCCTGTCGCGCCATAGTGCCTCTAATTGAAGCCAATGCTGCAATGGTGGAACTGATGGATCGTGCTTCATTGCATGCAGTTTCCAATTATAAGGGTATCGATCCTTTTATAAAAACGCTCGATGAAAAGGCGGCGGCCTTACTGATAGAATTCCAGGCTAACAGCCTGGATGAATTGACTCATGCCGTTGATGCATTTCTGGCAGTGTCTTCTGATTTAAATTTTTTAAATACACCCGTTTTCACCAGTGATCCTGTCGAGAGAGAATTCTACTGGAAGATCCGAAAAGGACTCTTTCCGGCAGTAGGAGCCGTTAGAGCGGCAGGAACTACTGTTATACTTGAAGATATTGCCGTACCTGTACATCGGTTAGGTGATACTGTTCTTGACCTGCAGGAGTTGTTCAGAAAATACAATTACAGCAATGCAATCATTTTTGGTCACGCCAAAGATGGAAACCTGCATTTTGTAGTAACGCAATCATTTGCTACGACTGATGAAATCAACAGGTACGATGCATTTCTTCAGGAAGTAATTGAGCTGGTGGTAAAAAAATACGGCGGTGCACTTAAAGCCGAACATGGTACAGGCAGGAATATGGCGCCTTTTGTTGAAACAGAATGGGGGCCTGACGCGTACAGGATCATGAAACAGTTGAAAGCTGCTGCTGATCCTCATGCGCTGTTAAATCCTGGTGTAATTATCAATGACGACCCTGAGGCGCATAGAAAAAATCTGAAACAGATGCCTGTGGTGGAATCGGAAGTAGACAAATGTATTGAATGCGGCTATTGTGAACCCGTTTGCCCTAGTCGCAACTTAACGATGACGCCCAGGCGAAGAATAGTAACACGAAGAGCATTATCGCTTTTAAAAAATGCAGGTGAGGAACAAAAATTTGCTGATGTGTTGAAAGATTATCAGTACGATGGTCTTGAAACCTGCAGCGTAGATGGTATGTGTTCTACTGCTTGCCCTGTCGATATCAATACCGGTGATCTGGTAAAGAGACTGAGAGCAGAAAATCATTCAGATTTCAATAGTCGCATGGCGCTGGCTGTAAGTAAAAATTTCGGAACAGTAGCGATGGTGGTTCGGACAGCATTAAACATTGGTCATGGATTGAATTCTTTGTTCGGAAGAAGAACAATGACGACGATGACCACTGGGATCAGGAAGCTGATTCCGGCGTTTCCGAGGTGGACTGATCAGATCAGCAAGCCACCGGATCTGGGAATTCTGGATAAAAAACGACTCATTGGAAATCCGACTCAGAAATCGATCGTGTATTTCCCTGCCTGTATTTCCAGATTGATGGGTTCGAGTGGAGAGGGGAAAAAGGACCAGGTGCAGACTTTTATTGATGTTGCCGAACGGGCTGGATTTAATGTAATCATTCCGGAATCAACGAGGCAAAACTGTTGCAGCCAGATTTTCAGTTCGAAGGGATTTGCCTCTGCAGCAGCGTACAGCGCAAATAAATTCATCGAAGCAGTATACAACGTAAGTAATGATGGAAGTTTTCCTCTCGTTATCGACGTGAGTTCGTGTGCATATACGCTGCATCATGTTCGTAGTAAGTTAACTGAAGATAACCGACATAAGTTTGATGGCCTGCAAATATTGGATAGTGTGGATTTTTTACATGATATGGTTTTACCATTTGCAAAACTGAAAAAACTACAAAAGGTTGTCGCATTGCATCCCGTGTGTTCTTTAAAGAAAATGGCAATTGAAAACAAGTTTAATAAAATTGCATCGGCTTGTGCATCATCCGTACATGTACCGATACATGCAGGGTGTTGCGGCATGGCTGGTGACAGAGGATTTTTATTTCCCGAACTAACAGCATCGGCCACACGACCGGAAGCGATTGAAGTTTCATCAGTGGATTTCAGTGGATATTATTCGAGTACAAAAACATGCGAAATGGCTATGTCGGAGGCTACCGGGAAGAATTATGAATCGATTTTGTACCTGGTTGACGAAGCGATGGGAAGAGGTTGAGGGCCAAATTCAAAAGGCCCGATTTTCCCAGATCACGCAGATTAAATACACGCAGGTTTTCGCAGAAAAGGATTTCTGAAAATCAGTGTGAACAGATTTACAAAGCCCGTTGTTTGCCCAATGAAGATCGGAATTGAACGATAAACATACGATGCCATACAAACGGAGAGAGATAATACTGCATAATCCAGCGACACGACTACAAATTGCTTTAGATGGTGGAGCCATAACCGATTTTCATCTGACTTCAGACAACATCAATCCGCTGACTTTTCGTTTTTCAAAAGACCAGATGCCTGTACGAAATAAAAATGGTGCCGCTTACCAGGGTCATTTTTTATGTTTAGGGAGATGGGGTGAACCTTCCCCGGGGGAGAAAGCAGCCGGCTTACCTGATCACGGACAATTTGCGAACCAGGAATGGCAATCTGATGATAGTACAAGTTTATATGTTCACATGTCTGCGGGAAGTAAGCTTGAGGGATTGTCAGTGGATCGGAAAATAACACTGGATCCGGAACAATCGATATATGTATGTACTGAAACTGTACATAACCCAACACCGCTCGGAAAAGTGTACAACATGGTGCAGCATCCTACGATCGCGGCACCATTTTTAAATGAACAGACACGGGTGTATTGCAATGCTGAAAGAGGTTTTCATTTTTTGCATCACAAAGAGATCGAACAATTCAGTTCAACATGGCCAATGGCTAGAATGGATATTCTTTCTGAAACAGATATGCGTAGCTCACTTCCATCAGTTACGTCCGTTCATTCTTACGTCGTTGACGAATCGGATGAGTGGGGTTGGATACTGGCCTGGTCGCCGGTAAGTAAGTTGTTGCTGGGATATATCTGGAAAAGATCTGAATATCCATGGATCAATTTGTGGCGGGATTATCATGAAGGAGCCATCAGGTATCGCGGACTGGAGTTTGGTACAAGCGGAGTTCATCAGCCATTCAGTGAAATTATGACTACGGGATGTTTTGAAGTATTTGGTCAGAAGACTTTTGATTATATCGATGCAGGTGAATTCAAAACAAGAAAGTACTGGTCGTTCCTGGTTCGGCCTTCATTTGAAATTCTGGATGAGATAACGTTGAATATTGAAGGAAGGCAATTGACTATCATCTCAGGAAATGAAAAGATTTCTATCCTGCTTCCATGGACATAAATACAGAAAACTATACATTTTTGACAACTTACTTTCCCATCAAACGATAACTTATTACCTATATCTTAAAACCTACAACTTAATGACTAACAGCAACGAGTACCCAATGATACAAAGTATGCGATGGTATGGACCCGACGATCCTGTACAGTTGCCGGACATACGGCAGGCAGGTGCAACAAGCGTTGTCACTGCACTTGATCATGTCCCGCTCGGCGGCGTCTGGACTAAGGATGATATCATCGAAAGAAAAAAGAAAATCACTGATGCAGGGCTGGATTGGGATGTTGTGGAAAGTATTCCTGTACATGAAGACATTAAAACACGGAACGGGAATTACTATGAGTATATCGAAAACTATAAAACATCAATTCGGAACCTGGCTGCATGCGGAATAAAAACCATCACCTACAATTTTATGCCAGTTTTGAACTGGAGTCGTACTGATCTTGAATTCAAAGTTGAGGATGGCTCAAAAGCATTGCGTTTCGATCGTACAGCATTCACCTGTTTTGATATTTTTATTCTGAAAAGAAAGAATGCAAAAAATGAATATACTTCGGAAACGATCAAAAAGGCTGAGCAGTACCTGAATGAACACAGTGCGGAAGAACTGCAGAAACTTCAAAACAATATTATTGCCGGTCTTCCTGGTTATCAGCAGGCATTCACATTGGAACAATTTAAAAGCACTATAGAAGCTTACGACGGAATAACTCCTGAACAGCTGAGAGAAAATCTTATTCTCTTTCTGCAGGAAATTATACCTGTTGCAGAATCAGTCGGCGCAAGAATGGCTGTGCATCCGGATGATCCTCCGTTCCCGCTACTTGGTTTGCCGAGAATAGTAAGTACTGCTGTCGATCTTGAGTTATTAATGAACGCTGTTCCTTCCAAAGCAAATGGGATCTGCTTCTGTACGGGATCCTATGGTGTCCGTGCCGATAATAATCTTCCGGAAATGATCAGGCAATTTGCTGATCGTATCTATTTCTTCCATTTACGAAATACGAAGCGAAATGAAGCAGGTGACTTTTTTGAAGACAATCATCTGGATGGAAATACTGACATGTTTTCGGTTATGAAGGAGTTGATCGTTTTATCTGATAGCCGCAAAGAGCGAATAGTCATGCGGCCCGATCATGGTCACCAGATGCTGGATGATCTTTCGAAAAAAACAAATCCGGGTTATTCTGCCATCGGGAGATTACGCGGGTTGGCAGAGCTTAGGGGATTGGAGTTGGGAATAAGGCGGATGATGTATTCATAACAGAATATTCATTACAAAAATTACATCAACTATTTAGTAAAGACTGAGAAAGGAATTCCGTAGTTTCCCCAAAATTTCACTGGTATGAATGCGGCGGAACTCAGTTTTCATCTTCTGCAAAACCACAAAGCTTTTGAAGATTATATAGGAAGCCTGGATGAGAAATTGTTGGTTTCAGCACCCGAAGGTAAGTGGACACCCGCTCAGCATTTTGATCATATACGAAGGTCAACAGGCGCAGTCACCCAGGCCATGCGACTTCCGAAATTTGTTTTTCGTTTTATGTTTGGCCTCGCAAATCGACCTTCAAGAACATTCGATGCGCTCGTTGAAAAATATCAGACAAAGCTTAAAGATGGAGGAAAAGCAGGAGGACGATTTGTACCGGAAAAAATTTCCTCCCGGCAACTTGCGATGATCAATAAGGAATATGAAAAAGCCATCACCGGGTTGGTGAATAAACTGAAAAACTGGAACGAAAATGACCTTGATCGATATATACTACCGCATCCGCTGCTCGGGAAGTTAACTATTCGAGAGATGATGTATTTTACAATATACCATGTGGTACATCACCATCACTTATGTTTAAAACAGTCAGTAGATAGTACAAGGTAAAAGCCTGACTGCCGCAAGCAGGTTTTAGAAAATTAGTGTTTTGTGCCAGTCATCAATTTTGGAATGACTATCTATCCGTAATAATAAATGAATGTTGATTTTCTAATTATTGGTCAGGGGATAGCAGGAACGCTGCTGAGCTTTGAACTTCTGAGTAAGGGATACTCAGTGATTGTTATCGATAAGATTCAGACAAATAGTGCAAGCAATGTTGCAGGTGCCGTTTTGAATCCGATCGTTTTCAAAGGAAGAAAAAATGCAACAGAACGAAACAAGCAGATAAAAATCGCAGTAGACACTTACGAAAAATTAGGCGATAAACTCAGTCGTGCTTTTATCCGCAAAACAACACTTGTAAAGTTTGCCGGATCCGAAGAGGAATTAATTAATCTGGAAAGTAGTACTGGCCTTTCCGCAGTAAAAGAAAGTTTGTCAGCTTCACCCGATATGGAAGTTGCAGAATATTTTTACAATACCCATGGCTATATTTCAGTTTCACCTGTTTGGAAAATCAATAACCAGCATTTGCTTTCATCCTGGAGAAATTTTCTTCTTCAAAACAATTTGCTGATCGAAGAACATTTTGATTACAGCGATTGTAAGATTTTTCCTGATTCAATTAAGTATAAAAATCTTCACTCCAAAAAAATAATCTTTTGCGAAGGGGTAGGGGCTCTTGCTGATCCATTTTTAAAAACCGATTCGTTTGTAAAAAATCGTGGAGATGTTTTAATTATACGTATACCTGGTTTTAAAACGGAAAATATTTTTCAGAAGGATTATCGCCTCATACCTCTGGGAGATGAATTGTTCTGGCTGGGCAGTAATTATCGATGGTCATTTG
Source organism: Pollutibacter soli (assembly GCA_029269725.1). GTDB lineage: Bacteria > Bacteroidota > Bacteroidia > Chitinophagales > Chitinophagaceae > Pollutibacter > Pollutibacter soli. The sequence continues at coordinate 354,202 of JARJHS010000005.1, forward strand.
AAACCCTGGAACCAGATGCTGAGTGGCGTACTCATACAGAAAAGGCTTTGACAAACTGGCTGAAACTTCCTTTCAAAGTTGAGTCGCATCTTGCAGCTGAGCGACCGACTACAGCCGGACAACAGGTCTTTGCTTCTCATGTCGGCAATCATCAGCATGTATTCTGGTTGAATGGACTTGGAACAAAAGGTTTCACAATAGCTCCTGCTGTTATACAAAATTGGTTGCCGGAATTAATCAGTTGATTCCCGCAATTCAACTTCTTTTTTTGGCATTTCATTACCATTGAACTTCCTCTTGCGATACAGTTGATTCAAATTGCTATGGATTAAACACTGTACAAATAAAAAAATCAAACCATGCGCAACAGGAAAATTTTGACGGCAGTTACCATTGTAATCGCAATGACAGGCATCTACTCCTGTCTTGACAGCCGTGCTAAAGATGAAAAACCAAAACCAATTACCCAGGAAGAAAAAGTAAAACGCGGTGAATACCTCGTGAGCTCCATTGGTTGTGACGATTGTCATTCTCCCAAAAAATTGGGTCCCAACGGTGAGCCGGAGGTTATCTCTGAACTGCGATTATCCGGATACCCGTCTTCAAGATCCATTCAAAAGCCAGACAGTAATGTAATCAAACAAGGATGGATGTTGTTTGGTACCGACCTGACTTCTGCTGCAGGTCCATGGGGTATGAGCTTCGCAGCTAATCTCACGTCTGATGCAAGTGGTATCGGCAACTGGACGGAGGATCAGTTTGTATATGCCATCAGGAAGGGCAAATTAAAAGGACTGGAGAATAGTCGCGCGATTCTCCCGCCTATGCCCTGGTTTGTGTACAGAAATCTGACAGACGATGATCTGAAATCCATTTTTGCTTATCTCAAAACTGTACCTGCTGTTGCTAATGTAGTGCCAGGGCCTAAACAGGTTGCAGACATTCGATAGCAAATTTCAGGTGGATGAATTTATTCGAAGGCAGAGCTTGTTTGGTGGCTAAGCTTGTCGGGACCAGCAAATGAGCTTTATTTAAATTGTGGTTATGAAAAACAGGAAGAAGATTTTGGTGACAGGATATACGGGCGTGTCGTCAATCGTTGCATCAGCACTTAACAATGATGGACGTTTTGCAGTAAGCGTATTGTTTACAGGAGATGAAACAACGGAATTGAAAAAGCTGGAGATGAACGGAATTCTTTCAAGACAACTTACAGCCTGGGAAACAAATCTTCTTGCTGATGCGATGAGAGGCTATGACGCAGTGTTTGGAACAACTACGGATCGTGCTTATCATAAAAATGAATTTGAATACGGTAAGAAGTTGATTGATGCTGTGAAAATAGCCGATGTGAATCATTTCGTTTTTGAATCAAGGCCGGCCTATCACGCGATCAGCAACAGTGTTTTCAGTGTACCTAATTTTGATACAAAAGCGTTGCTTGAACATTATTGCAGAACCATCGGAATCAATGCGACATTTATTCATCCTTCTTTTTATTTCGAACATTTCTTTGATGACAAATTTCTTCGGATAGATAAAACGGGCAAACTGTATTTCGGATTTCCACAGGGAAAAACATCCTTAGCGATGTGTTCGATCAAAGATATCGGGCAGGTAGTGACAATGATATTTCGGTTTCCCGAACAATATGTCGGCAGAGTAGTAGGAATTGTTGGAGATGAAAGAAGCTGCACAGAATATGCTTCGATATTTTCAGAAATTCTAAAAGTGAATGTGGAGTACAGGAATATGTCGAATACTGAATATATCCTCAATGGCGGTTCGGCAGAGTGGGCGGATATGTTTGATGTACAGAGAATTTTTATAAAAAGCAGAAGTCGTGAGCTGATCGAAAGTTATGGACTTAACCCGGCAATGACATCGTTCCGCAGATGGGTAAAGAGAAATAGGAATCAATTAAGGGAATTGATTGAATCCGGGGAATTCAGGCAATAGGTAATAGGCAACGGGCAAAAGGAAACAGACGCCGATTAAAAGTCCTATACGAACGATGATCTCATAGCCATGATTTCATTCATGTGGTACAAGGAAATAGGATTTTTGACGCAAATCATGCATTGAAATACCAGGAGGATTCAATTGCCCCGGGCTTCAGCTGTGATGAAGGGAAATAAAAGAATCCGGGCTTTGGCCCGGGAGAGAAGGAATTCAAAAGCGCGGCAACTACGGATAAAAAATGAAGGTTTTCAATTTGATTTCCTTTGAACTTATTTCAACAAACAATAGTCACGTTCCGGGAAAATGTAACATCACCATAGTCTGCTGATCTCCTAAACTCGCAAAAACTACTACTGTCCGCCGTCTACCGTGTACTGTCTGTCCGTATGAATTGACGAAATCGACGTATGAATTGTAAAAATCGACGAATCAACTGGGCGAAAGGCTGGGCTCGGTGCGTTAAATTTGATTATCAAAAAGATATCGCTTTTTACAGGGATTTTTAGCGTTGCATTTTTCGCCCTTATTGCACTGAAAAGCCTGGCTCAGAAGCCGGGCAATTTTTCATTTGCCCATATTACAACGACCAATGGATTGATGAACAACACCATCCACTCCGTCGTCCAGGATAAAAACGGGTATATCTGGATTGGAAGTTCGGGTGGGTTACAACGCTACGACGGTATCCGGTTCAAAACTTTCAGATCTAACAGGGAAGACAGCAGTTCTTTCCCAAACAATCTCATCTTCCAGGTGATAATGGATTATACCGGCAATCTCTGGCTGCTGTTCAATGAAGGAAAGGTTGGATTGTTCGACACACATAACTTTAAATTCACAGAATCGAAAGTCGTTCCTGATAATATCAATTCGCTGAAGACTTCGGTTATGCGCCTCGTTAAGGACGACTCTAACCATGTTTTTCTTGTGCTGGGTGGGGCTGAAGTGCTGACTTTAAACCGGAAGACAAATACATTTTCACAGGCTGGTAATTTTTTCAGTGTGCCAGACAAAAGCTATCCCGCCGATTTCGTTCACCAACCGGGTACATCGTACTATTGGATCGCCCTGCAGAGTGGGCATCTCGCAGTTTACAATCGTGCTACCGGGAAACTCAACACCCGGGAAGATCATGAGCCACATTTGAAAATCCTCGAAAAGGATATTGAGGGCCTGCATCCGTCTTTTATGTTTTTTGATACCAATGACCGATTCTGGTTTACTTCCTGGGGGCCAGGTATTCCGCTCATTTATTGCTGGGACCTGAAAAATCAGAAATGGATTTTGAATAAAGCAGAGTTTCACACAGAACTAAAAACCTATTACGAAGTCAACGGATTTTTTCAGCAATGCGATGGCACAATCTGGGCAAAGGGGGCAAGAGTGATGGCCTGGTATGATGAAAAGAATAACAGGTTTCGTCATGTAGAGAACAGTCATCGTACTGAGAGGAGTATCAGTTTCGATGGAGTTCAATGCCTGTATGAAGATGCAAAGAAAAATATCTGGGTCGGCACAACAAATGATGGTTTGTACAGATTTAATCCCGAAAAGCAATTTTTCCTGAATATTCCTCACATCAACAGAAAGACAGGTCAGCAGGGTACAGGCACCGTAATGTCGGTTATGCCTACAGGTTGGGGAACTGTATTCACCGGTGCCTGGTCGGATGGACTCTATGAATACGATATGGATTTTAATCTTCTTCCGTTGTCGTTGAAAAAATATGATATTTCCGATCCTCCATCCATGTGGTCAATGGCGACATCGCGGGATAAAAATTATTTCTGGATGTCGGCGCAGCCGGGCATTTATAAAGTCAACCGGCAGGAAAGATCGTTTCAGCTTTTTCTGCCTGATCCGGTTTCAAAAAAAACGATCAGGCAGCTTGTTGAAGACAATGCCGGAAGTCTCTGGATGGGCTTGCAGTACGGTGGAGTTTTCAAATGGCAGGCAGATGAAAATGGCAGATTAATTGGCGATACTGTAAGAAGAATCAGGCCTGTACCTGATCTTGAGCTGGTAAACAAGGTTTACCACGATACGCAGGACCAGATCTGGGTCGGCACGGCGACATCCGGTGTGTATGTTTTTGATGCGAAAACGGATAGCCTGAAATTGCATTTGTCGAGAGAAGCGGCAGATTGGCGTAAGTTGCCTGAACCCGGTGTTTCATCTATCCTGCAGTACGATGAGAAAACATATATAATCACCACGGGTACTTATGTTTTACTATATAAAACTGATCAGAATAAATTAATCACCATACATGATTTCCGTGATCTTTCTGTATTCATTGCGTCCACAGAAAAAGATAAAAACGGCTATGTATGGATTTCGACAACGGGTGGTTTATTCAGGTACAATATCCTCAATGATATGTTTGTCTGGTTCCGGAAATCAGATGGAATTGATAATGAAAATTTCAGCCTGAGTTCTTCCCGCATGTTACCTGATGGTCGCATGGTTTTTGGCGCAAGTGATCAGTTTGTTGTATTTGATCCTTCTAAGATTGATATCAACAATTCTTTCCCGGAGATAAAGATCACGGATATCCGTGTACACAATAAAAGCATGCTTGTCGATTCTTTAAACAATTTGCCGAGAGTCGAATTTGAACATCACCTGAATTCAATAGTCTTCGAATTCTCTTCGCTCACTTTCGGTACAGCATACATCGATGTGAAATACAAACTGGAAGGCATTGACCAGGACTGGCTCATGGCTGATGAACATTATCAGGCCGTGTATTCTTATCTGCCTCCGGGGAACTATACATTTCTTGTACGCAGCGAAAATGCAGAAGGTACTTCGGGTAATAAGATGACGAGATTCAATTTTACAATCCTGCGTCCATTTTACCAGACCTGGTGGTTCTATTCCATACTCGCTTTATTGGCGGTGTTGCTATTGTATTGGTTTGACAGAGAGAGGATGAAACGCAATGCGGCGATACAGCAAATGCGAAGTTCAATTGCTGATAATTTGCATGATGAGGTTACGACTACGCTGAATAATATCACGATTCTGAGTGAAATAGCCAGGTTGAAAGCAGATAAGGATCTTGAGAAATCAAAAGAATATATCGATCAGATCAATGCTAAGAGCCGGAAGATGATGTACAACATGGAAGATGTGTTGTGGAGCATCGATCCGGAAAATGACAGTATGGAGAAAATGCTGTTGCGCATGCGTGAGTTTGCCCAGGGCTATGAAAAGGAATTTGATATCCCCATCGAATTGCAGATGGATCCGAAACTGAACAGGATAAAACTGGATATGCTGAAGCGGCAGGAGTTATTCTTCATTTTTAAGGATGCTATGAACTGCATGATCAGGGGATTCAAGGGAGAGAAGGTGAATATCAGTATGGATATCGAAAGTAAAATTCTTGTTTTGAAAATGAGAGCTGAAAAATCATGTGATGATTCGATGGTTGACAGGAATTGCATACACCTGAAAGACATCAGGAAAAGGGCAGCAGTATTAAAGGCACCAGTAGAGTTTATACCAGACAGCAGGTTTGTTTCTTTAATCCTGCAGGTGGATGTGGGTTAGATAAAATGTTGATGAAAATATGCGTTTGACGCTACCTCAATATAACAGCAAAGATTACCTGGTGCTTGCAGCAGTGATAGTACCGTATACCCTTTTGCTGAACAGCGTCATCTTAGGATCTGCATACTTTGAAAAGTACAGTACATTTTCTGAAACATCACTTATTACCATACTCACTTTCATTGTATATTTTATTATTTGTGGTGCTGTTGCTGTACGTCTGAAGAAAAGGTTCAGTGATGAATCACAGGATACAATTCGTCTCACCGCAATGATCATCATTTTTCTCCTGTTGTCGGGTCTTTATCTTCTGTTGCTCTTCAATATTTTTACCAGGCTCTCCTACATGAGTGTGGACGGAATCGATGATGCGTTCATATGGGCATTTATCGGTCAGTCGATCATCAACATTTTTATTACTTTTTTAATGGAGGGCATTGCACGATTCGATAAGTGGAAACGAAAGCTGGATGAGACACATCAGCTGCAGCATTATTATCAGCAGAGCCAGATGCAAGGGCTCAAGAACCAGGTGAATCCGCATTTCCTGTTCAATAGTTTGAATTCACTTTCGAGTCTGATCTCTGAAGATGAGGACGAAGCAGAGACATTCCTGAATGAGATGAGCAAAGTTTATCGTTACATGCTCAGGAATGATACTGATCATCTGGTTCCATTAAAAGATGAGCTGGATTTTCTTCATTCCTATTTCCATTTATTAAAGGCCAGGTATGGTGATAGTATGCAGCTGAAAGTGGAACTCTCAGAACCGGTACGCGAAATGCTGCTCCCACCATTGACCCTTCAGACGATCGTTGAAAATGCATATAGTCTCAATGCCATCAGTAAAAAAGATCCGCTGGAGATTTCGTTGTTTGCAGAGGATGATCAAACGCTGGTGATCCGCAATAATGTGAAGGCAAAAATGCTGACTGAAAATCTCGATTTCGATGCGGGGCTTGATTTGCTTGTGAAGAAATACCAGGCGCTGGGTAGCAGACAACTGGTGATTGAAGATGCATCAACAGAGCGTATTATACATATTCCACTCATTCCTAAAAAAACGGAGGTGAAGTGATGCAGGAATGGTATAAACCCACACGGCTCCAGATCTATTCTTTCGTATACTCCATACCGGTGGTTGCTTTCCTGGCAAACTATATTCTGTATGGAAACCGGATATTTGACGATATCAATATCTGGATCATCTCGTATCCGTTGATCATTATACTTTGCCTGGCTTTCTGGCGAGGGCATGTAACGATCGGTAACTGGGTGAGGCATCGATATCCAAAACTCGAACAAACACGTATCAGAATAATGATCATGGCATTGCTGGTGATTCCTACGATGTCAGCATCTGTTCTGCTCATTTTCTTTTTTTATGATTTCCTTCATATCCTCGGCTACGAAATCAATGCACAGGATATTAAGCAGGGTATATTCGTAGGGTTCTCCATCAATCTTGTTTTTGAAACCTTGTTTGAGGCCGATTATGCACTCGGGAAGTACAAGGAAACGGTGGAAGAAAAACGGGTCATGCAGGAACTGTCTGTTTTTCGTGAATTTGATATGCTGAAAAACCAGGTGAACCCGCACTTCCTTTTCAATTGCTTTAATACATTGTCATCATTAATTTCGGAAGATAAAGAGAAAGCTGAGCAGTTCCTGGATGAACTCAGTAAAGTATATCGCTACTTGCTGCGGAATAATCAGAGCGAACTGAGTACCGTCGAGAATGAGATCCGGTTCATCGATTCTTACTTTCGATTATTGCAGACAAGGCATGGAGACGCTGTACAGCTGAACATGGAAATCGACAGGATGTACAAGCCCTATCTTCTTCCTTCATTGAGTTTACAGTTGCTGGTAGAGAATGCGGTAAAGCACAATGCGCTTTCAAAAAATAAACCATTGGTGATAGATATTTTCACTACTGCAGGAAATAAGCTCGTTGTAAATAATAACCTTCAGCGCAGAGCAGTAAAGGCACCCAGTAATAACGTTGGCCTTGAAAATATTAAAGCAAAATACGAATTGCTCGGTCAGGAAGGTTTTCAGGTGCTGGAAGATGAAAGAAATTTTACTGTCGTGTTGCCTTTGATCTGGAACAACACCAGTGATTCCGGCAACAGGAATTTTCAGTCGGACGAACGAAAAAAAATGATTCAGTAATTTATGCAAATACTTATAGTTGAAGACGAGGATCTCGCCGTACGGAAACTTCAGAAGATGCTCTCTCTTATTGAGCCGCGACTGAATATCGCAGGCGTTACAGACAGCATTGTCTCAACTGTTGCCTGGTTGAAATCAAATCCTGTTCCGGATCTGATTTTCATGGATATTGAGTTGAGCGATGGTCAGAGTTTTGAAATTTTCCGCCGCGTACAGATCGATTCACCTGTAGTTTTCACCACTTCGTATGATGAATCATCCATAAAAGCATTTGATCTTGGCAGCAAGCACTATTTACTGAAGCCGATACAAAAGGATGAACTGGAAAACATTGTCCGAAAATTTTTTCACCCGGTATCCGATACTTGAAAGTATCGGATACCGGGGAACTTTCGCCAAATTTCGCAGGCAGATCAATTCAAAAATCCGTTTTTTTCTTTTTTGGGGATGTATTAATCCCCGTTGGTTAAGAGTGAATTCCCCTTGTTTTCTCAATTCATCCGCGATTCAATCATTCCATACATCCTTGCCTTTGCACCAAAATAGTTCTGATCCATCTTTACGTCATCAACAGAAAAACAGACAGGATCATGAAACCGAAAACATTTAAATCGCAGATGGTGATGCTCAGAATTTGTATCGTCACTTTTATTCTTGTTATCGCCAGCTTTTTCCTTTTCTCATTCACGGTAAAGAAAATGGCCGATGATTTCCTGGCGCAATTGGGAATAAATAAATCTGCTGCAGACGAGAAAATAACGAACAGTGTATTAGGGGGAAGCCTCGATGCCTATGGCTTGCGAAATGTAAAAAATATCGTGAAAACAAGCAGGACGGCAGTTACAAATGATCTTCTCAATTATACGAAGAAGTATCTCTCCTCTGATGCATTCCTGAAACAGTATGCCGAAATGAAACTGAATGATAAACCCGAGATGCAAAAAGTGCAGACTGCGGAAGAAATGCGTAAATCAATGGTTGATGCATATAAAAAGAGCATCGAAGCAACAGAAGTTTCTCTCAAAACTGCTGATGCAAATATGAAACCCATGTTTGAAAAATTACTCGAGGATGCAAAGAAAGCTTTGAAAGATGCAGAGGATCCGAACAACAAACAGATAGCTAATTATGCAAAGAATTACGAAGGGATGATGAAGAGTATGGAAACTGGATATCAGTATCAGTTGGCAGAATGGGAAAAAAGATATCCTGCTGATGCAAAAGTGTATATCAAAAGAAGACTGGAAGAATTTATGAATGAAACAAAGGATATAGATTTCAGCGCGGAATTGAAAGAAAAGGATGGGATGAAGGTTTTTGTAAACCCTGCTTATGAAAGGAAAAGCGATCGTTGGAAGATGGCATATCGGGCTGGCAAAGAAGTGGTTGAACCTGCAAGGAAATTCGTAGCTGCCTGGCTTGCCGAATAAAAATGTCAGAATCAGTCAGAAAGGAAAATATTCAGGAGGATAGTAGTTTGGTTCAAAGGGTATAAGCGCAATTGTTTCGGCAATTACGCTTTTTTATTTTTCGACCAGGCTCAGCCATTCTGTGAGGATTGCTTGAAGGTCTTTTTGTTTTGATTTAATATCATCCATATCGGCAAAAACGATTGTTCTTCTTCCATCTTTGAAATCACCCTCCAGCCATTTTTTATTCTTTTTAATTTTTGCGCCTGAAGGAAACACCAGCATGATTCGACCTTTAAAAAGATTCATCACTACGATATCGCGTTTGTATTCTTTTGGGTCGAAGGGCGCCATTTCTCCATCAAAATAAAATGCAGGATTGTTCCATTTGATTTGTTCCGCAATTTCTTTGTCGGTTGATAAAATTATTTCGCGCAAAGCCTGTACAGATTTTGCAAGTCCTGGTTCCAGGTTTTTAATGTGTTGAGTTACCTGTTCAGCAGGAGAGCGTTTCGCAGATTTGGCCATAGGAGTTAAAGGTAAAGGTTCAAATTTTAAAGTTTGGTTTAGGTTGATAAGTTATGGGTTTTAAGTTATCCTGGGGGCCGGATACAGGATACAGGATACAGAATACAGAATACAGAATACGGTTTACGGAATACAGGATATGGAATACATGGATACAGAATACAGGAAAATCTGAAACTGAAAACTGAAAGCAGTAAGAAAAATAAGTGCCTATTGCGAAATATCTGCTGCCTGCTTCCTGTCAATAGCTGCTTTCATCCAGCTTCACCTTTCCCTTAAATGTCCAGAATACAAAACCGGTATAAGTTGCTACCAATGGCGTTCCGATCAGCGCTATAATCAACAATATCCGCAAGGTAGCTTTTGAAGATGCAGCATTTTCAACGGTGATGCTGTTTGCTGCGTTATTGCTGGCATATAACAGATATGGAAAGAGTTCAACTGCAACTGCGATTAAGAGTGATGCAATTGTAATAGCAGAACAAAGAAATGCATACCTGTATTGTCCCTTTTTCAGTTGCCTCGGAATATTCGCGATGGCGAGAAACATAATGAGTGGAAAAATAAAATATTGAGGGTTGCTTCGGATACGATCAGTCAGATGCGGTACATATAACAAAGTGTACAGTGTAGTTATCCCGAATGCAACAAGAAAGAAGATCGTAAAGTTTTTGGCAAGGATCGTGAGCTTGGTGTATAACCTGTTCTCCGTTTTCATTGCCAGGTATATGGCACCATGCATCATGAATAAGGCCAGTGTTGTGAAAGCTACCAGTATTGAAAACAGATTGAAAAACGAAAGAAAATTACCGGTAAATTCATGATTCTCGTCGAGTGGGATGCCAAGCGCAACATTCCCCAGCATCAGACCCAGCATTAATGAAACAACGATGCATGCAAATGAATATATAAAATCCCATGTTAACCGCCATATAGTGCCCGGCTCTTTGCTTCGGAATTCAATGGCTACCGCGCGCCAGATTAACCCGATCAGGAAGATAAAAACCGGCAAATAAAATGCTGAGAAAAGTGCTGCGTATGCAACAGGAAAACCTGCAAAAAGAGCGCCGCCGGCAATTACCAGCCACACTTCATTTCCATCCCACACCGGCCCGATTGCATTTAATGCAATCCTTCTGCTGTTTTCTTTTTTCAGAAAAAGATGAAGTGCCCCGGCACCCAGATCAAAGCCGTCGAGAATTGCGTATCCACTGATCAATCCGCCAAAAACAAGGAACCAGAGGGTATTATAATCGAGTCCGAGAAACATATTTAATTTGTTTTATCCGGAGATGATTTCATAAGAGGATTTTCCCTGATGCTGTATTTCTCTTCAGCATCCTCTTCAAAAGGAACAGACATTACCGGCCCATGTTTAATTTTCTTATTCAGCAGATATAAAAAAAGTATAAGGAGGATCAGGTAGACCAACGCAAACATGCATAACGATATCAACACCTGCTCAGCCTTTACTGCTTTCGATAATGCATCTGATGTACGGAGTAATCTATATACCACCCAGGGCTGCCTTCCCATTTCAGCTGCAAACCATCCGGCCTGGTTGGCAATCTGCGGTAACAGTACCGACCAAACGAAAATCCACATCAACCATCTTTTATCAAATAATGTTTCTTTTCTCCAATGCCAGCATGCAAACAGGCTCAGAGCGATAAGCGATAATCCTACAGCGATCATCATGTGATAGAATTGAAAAACGGCATTTAACTGCGATGGTCTGTCTGCCTCCGGGAAAGCATTCAGACCTGTTACGGGCTTGTTGGGATCCCGGTGAACGAGCAGGCTCAAACCTGCGGGAATTTTCAAACCGCTTGTCTTCTGATCTTTTTTGTCGACCCAGCCAAGAATGTACATAGGAGCCACCGAACTGCTATCAAAATGACCTTCCAATGCGGCGAGTTTCGCAGGTTGATTCACGGCCACACCTTCGGCGCTCTGATGCCCGGTGAACAACTGCAGCAGGGAAGATATGGTGAGTACAGCGAGGGCTATCTTAAAAGAAGGTTTGGCAATACTGAGATGCCGCCCTTTCAATATATACCACGCATTTACACTCAATACGAGGGTTGCACCTGCAAGAAATGCGCCTATCCATACATGTGATAAACGATCGACGCTGGACGGATTGAATACCATTGCCCAGAAGTCGGTAATCTCCGCCCGCGCATTCATGCCTTCACCTGCAATATGAAAACCTGCTGGTGTCTGTTGCCAGCTGTTCGCGACAACTATCCAGACCGCGCTGAACATCGAACCCAGAAATACCATGATGGTCGCAAAAAAATGAACACCCGGTTTCACCCTGTTCCATCCAAATAACAATATGCCAAGAAATCCACTTTCTACCGCAAATGCAAAAATTCCCTCCGCTGCCAAAGCACTCCCGAAAATGTCACCCACATATTTCGAGTAGGTGGCCCAGTTAGTACCGAACTCAAATTCCATTATGATCCCCGTGGCCACTCCAATGCCGAAAATCAAAGCGAAAATTTTTATCCAGAAACGCGTCATGTCTTCGTAAATCTTCTGACCTGTTTTAAGGTACATTCCTTCCATGATCACGAGTATCAAACCAAGACCAATACTTAAAGGAGGATAGATATAATGAAATGCTATCGTGAAAGCAAACTGAATCCGGGAAAGTATTTCCACGTCCATATCAAATGATTTAATGCAGGAACTGGAAAACGGCAGCAATCGGAAAATGAAAACCTGCCTTAGAAAGACAGTGAGTTGACTTTACAAAATTACTTCTGAAATGCCTTGTACAGGGCATTTTTTTTAAATTTATTGCCCGGATTTTTTTCTATCAGTCACGGATAACCTAAGTTTTATGAATGGTTTGCTGGTGGAACTTTACACCCATCAAATTCGCAATCGTCGGAAGATTGATTTTTTCAATTATAAATTTTTCAATGATTAAAAATCAGCGCCAACATAAGGGACGGCTTCTTAAATATTCAATGTATTGAATACCAATGTTTTGTAAGATATGATTTGAATTTTTATCCGGAGTGGGAATGTTATTGTAAGGCTTGTTTTTCCTGCTGATTTTTTAAATGTTCAAATATTCAGAATTGCTTGTAACACTGAATTTTAGCCACTATATTTACGACTTACACCTGATTTTTAGCACCCTCAAGTTTGTCTGCTGATATGAAATGGTCCCGGTATCGCATTGACCTTTCCCTGCTGGTTGCAGCAATCGCTGTTGTGAGCGTATCTCACTACAAAAAACCGGATGCGGTAAAAACGCCTGCAGAATGGTTTCCTTATTTCGATTTCAATCCCGCAAAATTTTCTGAAGCTCCGCGTGAGTATGGCCCCTTCACCAGGTGGTGGTTACCAGGTAACGATATTAACGACAAAGAAATTTCAAGAGAGATCTCGCTTTTCGCCGAAAACGGTTTTGCTGGCGTGGAAGTGCAGCCTTTTACCATGGGCCTGAAACCAAATGCGCCAGCGGAACAGCTGGAACGGATTTACAGCTGGGATTCACCAGAGTATTATAAACATCTCGAAGCACTGATGCAATCCGCCGAACAGGAAAAAGTAACCGTCGATCTCAATGCAGGCAGCGGATGGCCGATGGGTGGATCATTCATCGACATCAATGAAGGAATGAAGACCCTGGCAATTTCCGACACCTTACTTGCTGAAGGAGCGAAATTTTCTGGTGAACTGCCGATGCCGCAGAATCATGACGTAACAGCCAAGGGAATGATGGCAATGCTGTTACCAAAAAAATACAATGGTATTGGAGATGCCCGGCTTTTAAATGTTATCGCCGCGAGGGTAAAGAAAAAAGAGAAAGACCAGATCGTTATTGAGAAGTCGACGATTACTGATATCACATTAAAAGTCCGGCAAAAATTTCTTGTCTGGTCTGCACCGGAAAAAGGGGAGTGGGTGATCATTGCATCATGGACAATCCCTACCGGAGAAAAGCCTTCACTTGTCGCTTCAAAAAATCCGGGGTATGTGACTGATGCGATGGATCCTGCCATGGTAACAAAGTCCTACGATCATCTTTTCGGCGCACGTACGGGGCTAACCAAATATTATGAACAGCCGCTTCGGGCAGTGTTTAATGATAGTTACGAATATCATACAGACAGACTGATCTCACCGGATTTTATCGATTATTTCAAATCGAAGAATGGATATGATATCAGCCCATACCTTTCAACGATTTTTACAAAAGGGTATAATCATCCGACTTACCTGGCCATATTGTATCCGGATGCCAGGCCTCCATTTTCCATTGACGAACCGGAAGCGTGGCGGATGATGTATGACTATGACCGTACATTGAACGAAGCATTCAGAAAAAATTTTATACAGACGAGCAACAACTGGTTTCAACGCAGAGGCATGATGCATCGGAACCAGGCATACGGGTTTCCGACTGACCTGATCGGCAATGCAGGTGTGGTGGATATACCGGAAGCTGAGCAGCTTTTTGCTGAAGGTTCCGAAGGCTATCTCAAACTGGTAAGTTCGGGAGCGCATCTCAATAACAGGCCGGTAATTACGCAGGAATCATTTGTGTCCATACACAGATCGGAAATGACTACGCCTCAAAAGATAAAGATCTGGGCGGATAAATCATTTGCGGCAGGAATCAACCAGCTGATCTACCATGGTACGCCTTACCGTTACAATAATGGTGAATATGGAAAAGAGGGATGGAATCCTTTCTCTTCTCCATATCAACCATACGTAAATTTTTCTACGGGGATGAATGAATCAGATCCCTTTTGGAAATATATCGGGCAATTGAACAAATACCTCACCAGGTGTCAATATGTTTTGCGAGCGGGAAAGCCGAAGACGGATGTGCTGATCTACATGCCATTTATTGACTTTACGGAAAACCAGATCGCGCTGAATCCTGAAGAGATTTTGTATCGTGGGTATTTCACCGGGGTTGAACCTGACTTGAAAGGATCAGGCGTTTTTGAACCTTTGAAATCACCGATCAATGCATGGTACACCAAATTATGGGATATCGTAAACGAACTGGAAGCTAAAGGAATTACATGGGAATTTGTTAACGATGATGCTCTTCAGAAAGCAAAAATTGAAAACGGACTCATCAGGATTGAAGAGAAAAATTACAAGACCCTGGTACTCGCAAATCTTCCCTATATCCAGTTATCAACTGCGAAAAAAATTTTTTCACTTGCAGGTTCAGGCATGAACACCTGGTTTATTGGCGGACTTCCTCAAAAACAACCTTCATACCTGAATTATAAAGAGAATGACAAAGTAACGGCAGAGTTAATCCAGGCAACAACGAAAATGATCAATTCCAGGATTGTTTCTGACCCTAAAATGCTTCCGACTGTCAACCGTAAAATTATCTTTTTAAAACATGCGCCTTTTGCCCGGATGATCAGTCGTGAGATGAGCGACAGCAGCCAGATCAGGTTTATCTGGAATAAATCGGAGCAGTGGCAGACGATCAAATTACAGTTGAATAAATCTTTTGCCGGAAGTTACTGGCTTGATCCGGAGACAGGCAAAATTGCAGAACAGCAAGGGACAACCCTGAGTTATGAACTTCCGCCATATGGCTCAGTGATATTTTATGCTTCTACGAAAAAAATACAGCAGAATTTGCTTTCACCCATCACAGAAATTAATAGATCACCGGGAACCGTTCTGCAAACTTTGAAAAACTGGAAAATAGAAGCCGGCACTGTAACGCTCGGCAATTCAACGACAGGCGATTGGCGTACAATCGATTCATTAAAGTATAACAGCGAACCTGCTTTGTATACTACAACATTTAACCTTGACAATATCGATCAATCAAAAAAATACTTCCTTGACCTGGGTGAAGTTTATTTTACCGCGGAAATTAGTGTGAATAATAAGAAGGTCGAAACCAGATTGTTCGCGCCATATTCCACAGAAATAACCCGGGCGCTTAAAAAAGGTCAGAATAAAATTGAGGTCACAGTTGCGACTACACGAAGAAACGGGTTTATCGGTCAGGCAATAAAAGGGAACCCGCACTATGTTCAATACAGGTGGAAGGAAAATACATTATTACCTTCAGGATTGGTTGGCCCGGCTGTACTTATACAACGATAACGGATCAACGGTATCCGCTCATTTTGCCTGACATCGGGCAGCCTCCCATTTTTTTCGATGCCGTACAGGAGTTCAACGCAACTACCAGGAGAAGAACAATACCCAGTACAAAAACGACAGGACGTGAAAAGAAACGGAGCTTCATAACAGGTAGATATAGTTTATTGAATGATCTCTTCACAGTTATGATGGTTGAGCAAAATTAATAAATGCGGGGGTTGGAGAAAAGTTAAAACGAAGGCATTTCATGGTTCATTGTTCGGAGCCTGCCAGTTGGCAGGTCTGTTTGAACAGCCGGTTATGTGTTTAAAGTTTTGTAAGAAAACGCAGCTCAGGACTCTTGAAGTCAGGACACCGGCTCAGGACATTCGGCTATCTTTTCCCAGCTATTGATTACCGGCTCCAGACTGCTCCCACTGTCGAAGGTAAGCCAGACTGAAATTTCCCTTTTTAAGATGCCTTATCTTCTTTGATACTTTTTGCCGGTTTCCGGTGATGTCGAGATAGCTTTTGTCAATGACTGTGATTTCACCAACACCAGTAAGATAAACTCCTTCAACACTCCTGAATTCGCCCGTGCTTCCTTTGTACACATTCCATCTGCCAACACGTTCCCATGCAGGACGAAGAAAAACATCCTGGAATCTTTTATTTAGCGGGAAACCACATAGACCATACTTGCGATCAAATAACCCGGGTTTAGTCATCACCCAGCTTTCGCTGCCATACACTTCCGCATCATTTAAAATTCTGCTGAGTCTCACCATAAGTGAATCGCCACCCATAACAGAAGGAGGGTAGTCAGCAATAGCTGGTGTGGTATAGGTGGCGCCACTATAACAGGCACCAATACCCGCTTTTGTTTTTTGATCACAGTAAGCAGCGACCCTGCGTAACCAGTATATTTTTGATTCATCAGTAAGGTTCATCCAGTTGAACTCTTCATCGCCAATCTCAAAAAGTGAGTATCGTTTACTGTAATGTCCATGGCTATCGAACCAGATGTTACCGATGAGCGCTTTTTCCTTTTCAGCGATCTTTTTGATTTTTTGATACATCTCTTCACTGGAGCCAACTACCAATAACCTGGTTTCCTTGCGCAGAACCGCCCGCTGAATAAATGCCTGCACCTGTAAGCTGATTGTTCCCGGATCGATCCTGCGGACACGAGGAGAAATGATCAGGTTGATTCTTCTTGGTTTTGCAGATTCAGTGTGGCTGTTTGTATGGTTGACATTTGCGGTATCTGAAGCGAACATTTTAAAAGGGGAGATCAGGCACATCGCTAGAAAAAATCTCAATGTTCGAAACCTGGCATTTTTCAGATTGGAGATATAAACATGTAGCACCGTCACTGGTTTAGAGGTTAGGGTTAGCGTCATAGTCTGGATTGATTTTCAATAACTACAAAACAGTTGCTACATCAGAACTACCTGTAATCAGGATTTTAGTCAAAATCAGTGCCCTTTCGAACGAATGGAACCATCTTTTATTTCTTTCAGTTCCGGATAACCGACTTATTCCAGAGTTCTGTTATTTGACTAGGAATAAAAATACATAAGGACTATCACCCATGAAAGAGTGTTTTTACGGTTGACCGATTTGGGATAGCAGATAAAAAGCATTAATTTATAACGCATTAGAAATATCCTGTGTTTTGAGCGAAGGCCAGGTACCAAATGAAATCTATTTCCTGTACATCGAAAATGGAGATGGGTGAAATACCCTGCGACACACCTGATGGTATCTATAGTTTTGTATATGAACTCCAGGCATTTGTCTTTGCTGACTTTTCTTAACATCGTGTGCCACCTCATATGTCCGGCGCAGCAATTCTCGAGATTTCCGGAAGGCCTTTACAGTACAGAGCGACCTCTTCGATTTTATAATATCTTTCCCACTACAAAAGGATCTGCATTAATAACACATTCTGCTCCTGTTTTTGTTGTGCTTGATAATATGGAGGTAACATTCGGACACTCCCTGACTGTGTATGATAGTGTTGGAAAACCCATCCCGGGGCAAAGATTAAGGGGAATAAATAGAGATCTGTACCTGGATAAAAACGGTATAAAATCTGTCGCTGAGGGTCCCGACAACATTTTATATGTAGTGTCAGAAGGAAATCATTTTGGTTTTGTCGATACCAGATTTTCGTATGACCAAATCGAACCACCGCCATTTAATTTTCCCGCTGGAAAGAATGTACGCAACATCTGGTTGGATGCAGGTGGAGACTTATATGTAACCACTTCTGATGATACATTATTTATTGTTGAATCAGCTACAAAGATTTTTTCGCCTTCTCCTCCTAAAAAAATCGAAGGAGGCAGGATTCCTTTTAGAGAATATACTTTCAAGCTATCGCTGGACACCGCTGATATGTTTGTCACCGAAGGAGCAAAGAAAATTAAAAAACTGCATATCGATCGGGGAATACATTTTCATTCGTTTGCGCACGACCCTCACAACCCACAGAGTATTTTGTTGGGCACCGATCATGGAATTTTTATTTATGACAAAACAACCGGACGAACAATATCCTTATTCACCAACAGTGATAAGCAAAATGTTACCGTCACCCAGATCGAAATGAGGCCGAATTCTATTAAGACCTGGTTTAGCACACTTGAATCCGGCATGGGAAGTATTAATCAAATGAACGATCAAATCCGATATTATCCATTAAATAAAGAATTCGGAACACAGCAGATCGCGGCCTTTGCGAGAAAATCTGATGATGAATTCTTTGTTGCATTAAATGAGTCGCTTCCCGCAATTTTTAATATCAATAGCGGCGAGTATAAACTTATCAATGATACATCTTTCAAATACAGTCCTGATAAAACAACAGATATAAAAATTGATGTTTCCGGGAATCTGATACTGATTAAGGGAGGTTGGATGTATTGGAGTAAATCGGCCTTAGCAAATCCAACATTTGCATCGGTAAAGCCAGACAGCAATTTCAGGCAGGTCGCGCTTGAGGATCTGATGGTAAATAACATACGTTTTGAAACTCTTTATGGCTTCACACCCGCTCTTGGGGATAATGGCCATATCAATCTGCGAAGCAATGAAAATAACCTGAGTTTCATGTTTGTTGTTCGGGGTTTTTCGCACGAGGATAAAATTACTCTTTCCTGGAAACTGGAAGGATTGAGTGATGAATGGAACGATTTGCCTTTTTCATTTGCCGATGAACGAATGAATTTCGTAAACGCGTTAAGTTTAAAACCCGGAGAATATCATTTGTACGTCAGGGTTAAAAAAGAGGGTGGCCAATGGATTCAGCACAAGGAAAAACTAACTATAACGATACGAAAAGAATTATGGAAGCAGTGGTGGTTCTGGGTTCTGATAATTGGCGGGGCCTCGTTGATTATTTATATCATCGTCACATGGCGCGTAAAAATTGTTCGTAAGCAGGAACGAACAAAAGCCAAATATGAAATGGAATTGCTTGAAATGGAAGCAAGAGCGCTTCGTGCGCAGATGAACCCGCATTTTATTTTCAATTGTCTTAATTCTATAAAAGCTCACATATTGAATGGAGATAAGCAGAAATCAGTTGACTATCTGACCACATTTTCAAAACTTATCAGGGTTGTTTTCCAGAATTCCGATAAGAAGAACATTACGTTGTTTAATGAAATCGAAACCTGTCGTTTATATACTCAGTTGGAATCAATGCGCCTGGACGGGAAGCTCGGGTGGCATTTTTTAATTGATGAAGGGATCGACCTTAAATCTGTTTTTGTTCCTGCTTTGATTATCCAACCCTTTATTGAGAATGCCATCTGGCATGGAATAATGCCAAAAGGATCTGGCACCTTATGGGTAAGAGTTTACGGAGAAAATAAGAATGTCGTTTGTGAAATAGAGGATGATGGAATAGGACGCGTGACATCGAGACAGAATAAACCAGAATCTGCGAAGATCCATGAATCGATGGGTATGAAGCTATGTCAAACCCGCCTTGAACTTGAGAAAATATTGAATAGCAGCACTGCTGCGGTGGAAATAACAGATAAGTATAATGGCACAATTGCATCTGGTACTTTGGTGAAACTGACATTTGATTTGTAAAGTTGGTTACTGAATTTTTGAGATCAAAAATGACTGTATAAAAGGATGGACCTCCTTCTAAAACTTATACCTCGAATAACCGGAGTCTTCCTGTTAATCATCGTCAACAAAGTTTTTGCCCAACAGGATTTTGTGACACCCGCATTCCGGCAGATCAGTTATCCCTTTCTTCCACTCGTCACCTCTTCTTATTTCTATTTTACGTCAGATGGATTGATGTGGTTTTCGACCAGTCGTGGACTTACCTCATTCGACGGATCTGGGACGGTGCAGTATTCTGACGAAAGCGAGGTTGGAAAATTCCAGCTGAGTTCAATCATATCCATTGCTGAAGACAAACAACACAATCTCTATATCGGAACATTTACGGGATTGATTTACTTCGACCGGAAAAATGGACATTTCACTTCGATTCCCCTCGATGAGAAAGGTAAACGGTCACCGGTTTGTTCAATCAATTCTATCTTTATTGATGACGATGGCGTGGTTTATGCCGGGGCCATTTCCGCGGGATTTTTTATATATGATCCCGGGAGTAAAAACCTTAAGCATTATAACCTTGAAGAAAAGCAAAATCCTGACTGGGATAACCGGCTTCGGAATACAGTCAGGTGTATTGCGTTGAATAAAAAAGATCACGGAAAATTATGGCTGGGAACCTTTAATGGAATCATGATATTTGATAAACTCACGGGAACAATCAGTCGTAAGTTTACAGTACAAACACCTTTGTACAATGCTATTGGGGAAGATAAGACATACTACGATGTTCAGAAAATGGATTTACCAGACGATTCAACAATCTGGTTTAATATTTGGAACGGTGGATTTGCAAAATACAATACAAACACTGGTGACGCTACGATATACCTGAGAAACGAAAAACTAAATCCTGGAAAACCGGTTGCCGGATACATTGTTCCATCCTTTGTAAAATTTGATCAGAACAACTATCTGCTGGGAGCATCGAATGGGAGCATCGGTTGCGGAATGTTTAACCTGGCAGAGAAGAAACTCATCCCCCTTCACATCACTTCCAACGAAACTGAAATTGACAGGGTCAGCTATTTTGAGACTGACAGGAAAGGAAATATCTGGGTGTTACGCAATGGTCTTCTTTACATCAATATTCCCTTGTTCAGCAGGCTTCAGCTGACCATGGTACCCAATGAAACCCATGAGGAGCTGAGGCATGCCCGCGAACTTCGTGGAATCTATTTTGACCCGGCTTCGGCCCAGTACTACTGCGCGGTAAGATTTGCGCAGGGCTTATATGTGCTTGATTCAACTTTCAGGATCATAAAACTGATTCATGGTAATCTCTGCCGGACAGCCTATGCTTTTAATGAAACCTGTACCGACAGAATTACAAAAGATGGCTCGGGAAGATTGTGGATTTCCGGATGGCAAATGAATATCCTATTGCCGGGTCAAAATGAATTTGCTACCCTCGGAAAAATTATTCCTTCACTGAAATGGTTGGATGCGCAAGGGGAATTTGATGATGTCGTTGCAACCAAAGAAGGGGATATCCTGTTACAACACTCGGAAAGGCAAAGGGTTTATTTTGTACGTCACAAAAACCTGAGGGCAGATACTTTGTTTATCCCGGATTTTACAGCAAACCGGAAAGTACGTATAACCTTTTCACCATTAGCTTATGATAGTATCAGAAACCTGGTTTACCTGGTCAAAGACGCCGGGATAGCTCAATATGATTTAACCAAAGGGCAACTAAACGAAATTGCCGAGTTGGAGATAACAGGAGATACAACAAAAAAGACGGACATACTCAAAGTAGCTTTAATGAGTTCCGGTAAACTCGTTTTGATCAAACGATATTCTGGCCTTCGCATCATCGATCCTGTTTCGTTAAAATGTGTTGATTCAATAAAATGGGGCGAGCGTGGTCTAATGAACGGATACTATACAAATATTATCGGTGGTGATTTTGAGATGATGTTTTTGGAAGGAGAACGGGGTATCCTGGCGTACAGCTATAAGGGGCAGAAATCTTTCATGTTTGATAAGAATAACGGACTTGGAAATCCGAGGGTGTTTTCGATGCTTAATGCAAATCATCGATTGGTGCTGGGTGGCGCCAATCGTTTTGAGTTTTATGACTATAGCGAATTTAATAGAAATGAATTTCATTATACACCGGTTCTCAACACAATGAGATATGACACATCGCAGAGGTTTAATAATCCGGACGTATCAAAAAAGATAGTGTTGCCTTATTCGGAGTCAACAATAAGTCTGACTTTTTCAACATCGGAATTTGTTTTCCCCGAAAGAATAGAGTATGCGTACCAGTTATCGGGCGTTGATATGGGATGGAAGTATGCCGATTTTTTCAACAGGGAAGTGACCTATAACCACCTTTCTCCCGGCACTTATCATTTCCTTTTAAAAGCACAGATGACGGGAGGAATGTGGGATCAGCAACCGGTAGATTATTCAATTGAAATATTACCCGCCTGGTGGCAGACTTTGTGGTTTCGATGGGCGTGTATACTGGCAGTTATTCTGGTGGTATTTGCATTTGTACAGTGGCGCATTTCGTCTGTACGAATCTCGGCCCAAACAAGGCTTCAGTATGAAAAAGATCTGCTGGAACTGGAAGCAAAAGCATTGAGGGCACAAATGAATCCGCACTTTATTTTCAACTGCCTCAATTCCATCAAAGCTTTAATTGCGCAACAGGAAACAGAAAAAGCTACTGATTACCTCACAACATTTTCGAAACTTATCCGGTACCTTTTTAACAATGCAGACAAAAAAGAGATTTCCCTTCATGATGAAATAGAAACCTGCAAATTGTATTTGCAACTCGAGGCACTTCGTTTTTCTGAGAGATTAAAATATTCTGTTGACATAAATACTGATATCGATATTAAATCCATCTATGTTCCAGCGCTTATCGTTCAACCCTTCATAGAAAATGCACTTTGGCATGGAATCGCTCCCAAGGGTCATGGGTTGCTCGAATTGAAAGTAAGCAGTGACCAGCATTCCGTCGTTTGTGAAGTCGATGACGATGGCATCGGGAGAGAAATGTCGAAGCAGAATAAAGCAGCAAATGATATTACACACCAATCACGCGGACTCGGTCTGAGCCAGGCCCGTTTGGAACTGGAAAAGAAACTGAAAAATTCGGAAGCAAGTCTTGAGATTACGGATAAGTACGATGGGATTGACGCGAGGGGAACATCGGTAAAAATTATTTTCAGTCTCAGGTAAACGTCGGCATCTTTTCTGCGGGATTGAAATATTATATTGTCAGATTGGTTGATCAAACTGTTAAGCCAAACCGGTCACCAGCTAAATACCTTTTCAACCGGTTTGGTAATTTGGTAGCTTAACAATGAGGAACTATGTTGAAAGCCTTAATTATTGATGATGAGCTGCAGAGCAGAGAAATGCTTCTAAGTGATATCAGGCAGCATTGCCCGGGCGTGAAAGTTATGTGCATGTGTGCCTCTGGCAAGGAGGGTATTCTGGCAATAAAAAAGGAAAAGCCAGATCTTGTTTTCCTGGATATCGAGATGCCATGGATGAATGGTTTTGAAATGCTGGAGATGATTGATCGTGTCGATTTCAGCATCATTTTTACAACAGCACACGACCGGTTCGCTGCCCGTGCATTTCGCCTGAGTGCTATCGATTATCTGTTAAAACCTATAGATTCAAAAGATCTGAAGGAAGCGGTAAGAAAAGCAGAACTAAAAAGCCAGGATAACAACAATATTCATATCGATAATTTATTGAAGAATTTCAGGCGAAGCGATGAAGATCAGAAAATTGCTTTACCGAACAGGGATGGCTATGAATTTGTAGATTTTAAGCATATCATTTACTGTAGTGCCGAAGGCGCTTATACAAAAGTTTACCTCGATAACAATACACATATCCTTGTATCCAAATCGCTCGGCGATATTGAAGAATTACTTGCGCCTGAAATATTTCAAAGGATACATCACAGTACCCTGGTGAATATCCGTTGTGTAACACATTTTATCCGTACTGACGGAGGATATGTTAAACTTAGTTCCGGAGAGCAACTGCCTGTGTCTAAGTCCAGGAAGGAAGAAGTGATGCAGAAGCTGGGCTTGAAAAAATAAGTAACGGCTTCTATCCTACTCTGAATTCAGTCTATCAATAAAAATTTGCAATTTTTATTCACACAGTCCATTAATCGAATGGATCAAAACTTTTTTGTATGCATGAACCAAATCATTCTCTTCAAATATTACAGCCGCTCAAATGGAGTTTATTTCTCCTGATTATTTTATTCAACTCAATTGAAACAATTGCACAGCAGAAATCGGTTCGGGATGCCGATACCAAATATAGTATCGTCGACTCCAGTTTGTACCTCAAAGGCAAAAAACAGCACAAACAAGGCATATTATTACTAACAGTAGGAGGTGGCGCTGTGACATTGGGTTTAGTAACAGCTGCTTTAGGATATGCTTATAGCTATAGTGATGCTCCATTATATGTCGGTGTGATCATCTTTTTTGCAGGCGCAGGAGCAATGATCGCGTCCATTCCTGTGCTTATTGGTTCGCACAATAAGATAAATAGGAGCAGGGTAAGACTCACATTCAAAACAACACCAATTCAACCTCTACCTCAATTTACGAAATACATTCCCTCTGTGGGATTGTCATTTGCACTTTAATAAACCTTCAAAACACCATTTATGAAAGTCAAATTTCTCGTTATGTTTATTTCTTTTTCTTCAATGTTTCTTTCTGTGTATTGCCAGGAAACATTGACCGACGAAGTGTCTGCCTTACTAAAGAAATCAAAACAACAAAAAACAAGTGGAATAGTCTGCCTGACAACAGGAACTGCGTTCGTGGTTGCAGGCGTGGTTACCGTCGGAATAATTACCAGCAAATATGATCCCGACTTTTATAGCTATGGTGATTATAGTGACGCTGATCAGGCTAAGGCCAATCTGGGTCTTGCAATGGGTCTGGCTGGTTTACTGTTGAACTATATCGGAGCATTACAACTAGGCAATAGTCATGAAAACAGGAAAAAGGCAATAAGGTTAAGCTTTGAAGATGAGCAATACCCGATGCCTGAAATTTCAAAAAGCGAATTCAAAAATTATCCGGCGTTGAAATTAAATTTTAATCTCACAGAATTGCTTAAGCGCAAGAAGCATTAACTATTGATATGAAGTATATATTGCTTTTGATTTGTGCTTTAGTCTTAATGCAACTGGTGCATAGCCAGAACACATTTTTGCCGTCGATAGCGATGTTCAGTAAACCATTTTATCCGCTGCAGGATTTTACTCGTTCGACGAATGATTCGAATCGAAATATCCGTTTTGAGAAGCATTCACCAGGTTCCGGACTGCTGAAAGAAGGTAGAAAAATAAGGAGGCGGGGCGTGGTTATTTTTGTTGGTGGATGCGCATTGGCAGCTCTTGGGATATTAAGCGGAATTAATCTGATAAAAGAAGATAATCCTCCGATCACAGGATCGATTGGTATATTCTTATTCGGCATTGGCATGATAGTTTACGCATTAAAAATGATTCAATCTGGAAATAGTAAAGTCAAAGAGAGCCGGAAAAAATAATTGCCCTGAAGACGCTTTTCTTTTTGGTATTTTCAATTTCTGAAAACCATGAATAAAATGCGAAACAGAAGATTGTTCTTTCTTGCCTGTGTTGCGACAATTTTTTCCTGCACTACTTCAGAGAAAAAGACTGAATTACACGATGATGTTAAAGCATTGCCGGCCGTCGTTACTGCCGGTGACGGCACTAAGCTGAGTTATATAATTTCTGGAGATAAGGATACTACTTTGTTGTTTTTACATGGCTGGGCAATAAATAAAACATATTGGGATAGTCAGCTGGCATTTTTTTCTCCACAATACAATGTTGTTGCCATTGACCAGGCTGGTTTTGGAAATTCTGACACCAGCAGAACCAGCTACTCTATTGAGAATTATGCTGCTGATGTTGATTCGGTAATCAGTCAATTGCAATTAAAACATGTTGTACTGATCGGACACAGCATGAGCGGTGACGTAATTCTCGAAGCTGCAATACGATATCCTGAAAAAATTATCGGCTTAATTGGTATTGATAACTTCAATCAACCTGGAAAAGAATTTTCAGCGGAAGAGAAAAAAGAAATAGAAGATTTTATGCAGAAAATGAATGCTGATTACCAGAATACAGTCATCCCATATGCTGAACAGTCGCTTTTTCATAAATCAACAGATTCATCTGTAAGAAAAAGAGTGAAGGAGGATATACTGAATTGTAATCGCCGCGCATCGGTGGAAGCCATGAAAGCGATCATCGATTATTCTCCTAAAGAAACCGAAAAGTTAGGACAGTTAAAGCTGAGATTGAATCTATTAAACAGCGATGCGAATAAGACGGACACGGCTTCCTTAGCGAGGGCAACTGGCGCTTCTTTCCAGGTTTTCCCCATTCACGCAACCGGGCATTACCCTATGATCGAAAAACCGGGCGATTTTAACCGGATCCTCCGGCAGATCCTCGATTCGATCGGGGCAAAATGACCGGTCCGGGCTATTGCAACAACCGCGACTAAAGCTTATTTTTGGGTTTATCTTCCGCGTTAAGCCCAATCTCCATGCGAAAAATCCTCAAAACCCATGGGTGAAATCGATCAGATGCGTAAATGCCTGAATTTTACCGCATTTAATACCTGAAAGTATACTAAAACGCCCTTTATTTGAGTTTTAAGTGATCGGTAGATTCTGCGGAATTCTACTGAAATTATTGAAAACCAAAAACAATGATATTTTGGTTTTTTATCTGTTTTAAAAGAAGTGCTGATAAAGCCAAAACCACAAAAGAATGACGCCAAAAATATTGGTAACGGGTGCCGCCGGATTTATAGGATTTCATATGGTGAAAAAACTCTGCGCATCTGGTTACCAGGTAGTTGGAATTGATAATCTGAATAGTTATTACGATCCTGAGCTGAAAAAAGGCCGTCTCGCTGAATCAGGTATTAACGCCGGGCCACTGAAGGAAAATGAACTTGTCACCAGTGCAAAATTCCCTTCCTATCGGTTTGCAAAATTGGATATCCGGGACAAATCTGCTCTTGAAAAACTCTTCAACACAGAAGGGTTTGATTATGTGCTGCACCTGGCGGCCCAGGCCGGTGTTCGTTATAGCATCACCCATCCCGATGAATATATTTCCTGTAATATCACAGGTTTTTACAACATACTGGAATGTTGCAGGCACTGGCCCGTGAAACATTTGCTCTTCGCAAGTTCTTCCAGTGTTTACGGCAACCGCACAGAAGTTCCCTTCCGCGAAGATATCCCCGTGGATAAACCGGTGTCACTCTATGCCGCAACCAAAAAAAGTAATGAACTGATGGCCTATACTTATAGCCATCTGTATCGTGTGCCTCTGACAGGATTGCGGTTTTTCACAGTGTACGGTCCCTGGGGAAGGCCTGATATGGCCTACTTCAGTTTCTCTGAAAAAATCACGAACGGAGAGCCGATTTCGATCTTCAACAATGGTAACCTGCAAAGGGATTTTACTTATGTGGATGACATCGTGGATGCCATCGAAAGGCTGGTGAATAAACCCGAAACGGAAAAAGAAGCAGAACCCGGTGTGAAAGGGTCAGCTTTGTACCGGATATTGAACATCGGGCATTCTGATCCTGTGGTGTTGGATACATTCATAAGAGAACTGGAAAAACAATTGCAGCTGGAAGCAATACGAATCAATAAGCCTATGCAGGCGGGGGATGTGTTAACCACTTATGCCGATGTATCCGCTTTGGAGTCCATCATCGGAAAAATGAAACATACCTCATTGACTGATGGTTTAGGGCGTTTTGTAAAATGGTATCGTGCCTATAAAAATCTGCCGGTACCGGAAAATGCGGACAAGTCAGCAGTTTGAAACTGAGTAACAAAAAATTCAGGTTTATTAACCAATTGTCGATATGCGATCTGTTTTGATGATAAATGACAGCCTGATCAAGGGCGGCCGGGAACGCAGGTTGCTGGAACTGATCAAGGGATTACTGAAAGATGGAAATTATTCCATCACTCTGGTGATCCTGAATGATATTGTCGAATATGACTACGTACATCAATTGCCGATTGACCTCGTACTGATCGAAAGACAATCAAAATACGATCTGTCTGCTTTCAGAAGATTATACAAACTGGTAAAAGAAAAGAAGCCGGATATCATTCATTCGTGGAGTTCGCTTGCCAGCTTTTTCCTGATTCCAACATTGGTAGGGCAGCGTACTAAATTTGTAAACGGAATTATCGCTGACGCGCCGTTGCGTGCTGGTTATAGTGACAAAGAATTTCTCCGTACGCAGATGAGTTTTCCTTTTTCAGACCTTGTTATTGCAAACTCTAAAGCAGGTATCAGGTCATATAAGGCGCCGGCAAAGAAATCGGTTTGCGTATATAACGGAATTGATTTCCGGAGGTTTGAAAATCTGAAAGACCGGGAACAACTGGCGGCAGAGATTTTCGGACAAGCAGATGAAAAGCCATTTGTGGTGGGAATGGTGGCTGCATTTCAGCGCAGGAAAGATTATGAAACGGTTGTGAATGCTGCAG
This sequence comes from Pollutibacter soli, assembly GCA_029269725.1. Taxonomy (GTDB): domain Bacteria; phylum Bacteroidota; class Bacteroidia; order Chitinophagales; family Chitinophagaceae; genus Pollutibacter; species Pollutibacter soli. The sequence continues at coordinate 382,665 of JARJHS010000005.1, forward strand.
TGGAATTGTGCAGTCGTTTTCCAAAGATGAGTTTTATGTTGGTTGGGAAAGGTGAGTTGATGGAAGCAATGATGGCAAAAGTGCCTCCGGCAATGCTCAACAAAAAGATCATTTTTACCGGCGCGCGTCCCGATGTGGAATCATTGATTCAATTGTTTGATATCGGAATACTCATGACAAATTCATCAGTGCATGGTGAAGGTGTTTCCAATTCGATCATCGAGTATATGGCAGGATCAAAACCGGTAATAGCAAGTCGTGGTGGCGGTACAGATGAAGTGATCGATGGGAAAAACGGATTGTTGGTGGATGCTTTTTCAAAAGAACAATTGGAAGAAAAGATTGTATACCTCATGAACCATCCGAAGGAAAGGGAAGAGATGGGAAATTATGCGAGGACATATGCTATAGAACATTTCAACCTGGCAAACATGACAAAAGAGTACAGCAGGTTATATGATGATGTATTAAACTAAAAACAAAAACAGAAAATCCGTTTCGGCGGAATTCAAATACAAAAATTAAAAGTATGTGTGGAATCTGCGGATTTATCGAGAGAAAAGGCAGTAAAGAAACTGCAGCTCCGGTGTTGACCAATATGTTGACCATGCTGGAAAAAAGAGGGCCGGATGATAGTGGAGAAAGGCTTTTGCAGAATGGTGAAATGACAATTGCGTTGGGTCAACGTCGTCTTTCGATTATCGATACCAGTTATAATGGGCATCAACCCATGATTTATAAATCAAAGACTATTATATACAATGGAGAGGTTTATAACTACGCAGAGATCCAGAAGGAACTTTTAGAGAAAGGTTACAGTTTCACTTCTTCATCAGATACCGAAGTTATACTGAAAGCATATGATTGCTGGGGCATTGCGGCCTTTGAAAAATTCAACGGCATGTGGGCGTTTTCAATCTATGATGAAGATACCAGGAAGATGATACTTTGCCGGGATCGCAGCGGTGTGAAACCGATGTTATGGTATTACGACGGCGATCGGTTTCTGTTTGGATCAGAGTTGAAAGCTTTCAGTCCGAATCCCAACTTCAAAAAAGAAATTAATAAAGCCGCGATGGCTTTGTTCTTCCAGTTTAATTATATCCGCGAACCGCACACGATTTTTAAGAACACATACAAACTTGAAGCTGGTCATTATCTTGAAATTGATCTGAATGATAAGATCAATATCACCAAACATCAGTACTGGAATATTGAAGATTACTATTCAAAACCAAAACTGAAAGTAGGAGAAAAGGAAGGGTTGGAAGAAATGGAACGACTGATGATTAAAGGATTTAATTATCGCATGGTAGCTGACGTTCCGGTAGGCATGTTTCTTTCCGCTGGAATTGACAGTTCTATTGTCGCAGCTATACTTCAGCATACCAATGGAAGTAAATTAAAAACATTCACGATCGGTTTTGACGAGAATGAATATGATGAAGCCCCGAAGGCCAAACGAATTGCACAACACCTGGGAACTGAACATAACGAACTGTATTGCTCCGGTAAGGAGTTCAATGAAATGTTGCATCTCCTGCCGGATGTGATTGACGAGCCTTTCGGCGACACTTCGGTAATTCCTTCCATGTTGTTGTCGCGTTTCGCGCGCCAGCAGGTTACTGTTGCTCTTTCTGCTGATGGTGGTGATGAATTGCTTTGCGGCTATCCGGGCTTTCCAAAAACTTTAGCTTATTATCGTCGTTTTTCGCGTTTCCCATCTTCAGTAAAAAGAGCAATGGAATTAAGCGCCATCGGTGCCGGTGGAATGCTACCGCAGTTCAGTAATAAAAAATACCAGGCAGATAAACTGGTGGAATTTTTACAGGCAGATAACAGTCTTGATATCTACGAAACGCTTTTCAAATTTCAGTTAAATCCGGTTGTAAAAGATGTTTTTGGTTTAACACCTGAAACTCTTTTCGGGAAGGAATATGTGAAACTTCGTAAAAATGATCTCAGTAGCCTGCTTAGCGCCTGCTACAAAACTTTCATGAATAATGAGGTTTTGTTCAAAGTGGACAAGGCAACAATGCAATACAGTCTTGAAGGTCGTGAGCCTTTCCTCGATAAGGACCTGGTGGAGTTTACTGCACAGCTGCCTGATCATTTCAAGATCAATAATGGCATTCTGAAATGGAGCAGTAAACAGATACTCTTTAAATATGTTCCTAAAGATTTTTACGATGATACCAAGCGTGGATTCTCTCCGCCACCGTTACAGTTGATCAAACATGTCGAAGAAAAATTTGATCATGTATTATTGGCAGAACTGGTGAAAGATGGTGTCTTCCCGGAAAATATCATTTCTTCCATCTCAGTGAAAAATGTGGAGTGGCGCACACGCTGGCTGGTGTTTGTATTTCTTGAATGGTACAAACGCTGGATGAAAGCCGATAGTAAGACATCAGCAAAAACTGCATTAGTTGCAGCTTAGCGTTGAACGTAGAACGTATAACGTTCAACGTCAGACGATGCGGATACAGTGCGAATTGTAAAAGCCAGGTTTCTGATTTTTTAGAAGTTGACATCTGCATTGTTGCACGAACAACGCTCAACCACATTAACTGCTATTGCAGAACGACTCACACTTACTATCATTCCCGCATTTCGTCGGAATGTTCGAAACCGCATAGGGATACGTTTAACGTTCAACTTTATACGTTAAACGTCAGTACCTGGTCCTTCAATCTTCTTAAAAAGACTATCCCTGTAATTATCGCTTACCGGAAGAGAGATGTTTCCGATAGTGACGGATTTTCGCGAAATTGTATTTGTTTTCCTGACAGAGACGATATAAGAACGATGTATCCGGATGAATTCAGACTCATCCATTATACTTTCAAAATATTTCAGGTTGTGAAGGATCAGCAGGGGAGAAGTTGAAGTGGACAGATATAGTTTTGTGTAATCTTTGTAGCCTTCGAAATATAGAATATCCTGGTAGAATATCTTGTGCATTTTGTGGGCCACATTGATGAAGAAATAGTCTTTGGGTTTTTGTTGTTTCACTTGCTTTTGTTCGATCAACTCGCGGACCCGGTTAGCCGAATTAATAGACTTTTTCGAATGACGCAGGTTTCAATAAATAACCCTGCAGGAATCAGTGGCCTGCAGCGAAATTATTATTCAGTGAACGCGTCGCTCGCTAGGCGTTCTTCCACCTATTCGGGAACACCAATCAGCAGCACCAATAGCGCCGACAGGGATGCCTGGTTGAAGGGACTGGCATTGCCGATAAAAATGTTCAATTTCTGGGGAAGCAGTATCGGGTTTAATCAGTATACCAATGTCAATTATAAATACACCGGAAAGCCATATGTTGAAGGAGCATACAATTCGCTTGACGCAACATGTGATGGCAATGGTGGCCTCAATGATTTTTACTGGACGAATTCCATCGTCGTAAATAAGCATGTTTCTTTCGGCGTAAAAGCTTCCTATATCGGAGGCTCGATCAATCAGAATACTACCATTGACAATCCATCTTCATCAACAACACTGGTAACAAAACAGCAGGATTACTACAGCGGATTCAAATTGGAATACGGGGCAATATTTTCTACGAACCTTGGCAGGAAGATGGAAGTTTCGCCTGGTACAATATTCTCGCCCGAGGTTCAGCTAAATGCTGAACGTACATTAAATATTCTGGAGAATAATGTTGCCATTATCGCCGACAAATTTATTTCCAACAGAACAGAATATATCCCGTTGAGCTATGGAGCAGGTATCACCGTCGTTCATAATAAAAGAACAACGGTTTCTGCCGATTATAAATATGAATACTGGGGAGATCTCAACGTCGTAAATAACGGGTGGAGATATGTCAACAGTGATCGGTTTACAGCTGGTATTCAACATGCCTGGTTTGCAAAAGCATGGGGAGGGCAGGTGTACGAGAAAAGATTTCTGCAGGCCGGCGTAATCAGCAACAGATCATATCTCCAGGTGAAGGGTCAGCAAATCAGCGGTCTCGCGTTCACGTTTGGATATGGAGGTTCTTATAAAGATAAACTGTTGTACACGATTGCGACTGAATTTGGGAGCCACGGTACAACAACCAATGGACTAATAAAAGAAAATTATTTTCAAATCACACTTGGTTTAAGTTATCGTGATTTTCTCTACACACGCGGGAGAAGATATGACTGATGTTTTAGTATGGTTAGGTTTTCAGTTTGGTGGCGGCACAAGGTCGGCACTTTTTTATCCGGCGGGTAATGTCTTCATGAGAACAAATTTTCTACCTGATGATGGTCAATATTCCTTTCATTGACGGAAAGTCTTTGGAGTTAAACCGGATATACCAGGTATAATTTCCTGCGGGTTGAGGATTTCCCCTGTAAGTTCCGTCCCATGATATCTCGGTTTGTTTTGCACGATAAACTATTTTTCCCCAGCGGTTATAAACTGTTGCTTCAGCTTCAAGCGAGGGGTCGATTGTAGGTACGCGCCATTGATCATTCAGGCCATCACCGTTTGGTGTAAAAGCATTCGGCACAAAAATTCCTGCCACAACAGTTACTTTCACAGTATCCGAACGTTCGCAACTGAAAGGCGTTGTGGCTTTCAGTACATAAGTCTTGTTTACCGGGGGATTCGCCTGTGGATTTATAATCGTTGTGTTATCGAGGAAATCAGGTGGTGACCAGTTGTATGCATCCTGTGTGCCTGTAGGAACAGCCAGAAGTGTAACAGGTTTTCCAAGATATGACACACGATCCGGGCCGGCATCTGTTTCCGGTCTGGCCCTCACATTAACTACAAGATTTTCTGATGCCACGCGGCAGGCTTTAAGATCCTGTACGGACCCTTCACTCACAGAGAGCCGGTACCAATACATGCCAGCAGGTAATCCCGAGTTCCATGTATAACTTGTACTTGTAGCACCAGGAATGTCTTCCCAATGGGTACCTGAATCTTTACTTACCTGCCAATGGAAAACAGGGGAGTTGTAGGAAGATGAAGCGCTTCCTGAAAAATAATAACTGGCAGTGATATTTTCACAGATGTTGATTGTATCGTTGGAGCCGACGATATCAGCAATTACTTTTTCTCCGCAGGGTCTGAACGTGATATCATCCAAAGCGAGATCATTCCCATTTCCACCCGGAGCATTGTTTCGCATGCGTAAAACGATGTTCGGATTATCTGCAGGTGTTTTGAAAAAGAAGCCATACTGTTTCCAGGAAGGACTGCTGGATTCAGGAATATCACCGGTAGAAAAATCCTGAAGAATAGTTCCGTCAGGAGTTTCAATGCTGAAGGTGATATTCGGTCTTATACCAGCCTTGTTTAAAACGTTCATGATCCAGGCCGCAAATTCATAAGTAGTATTCGGGCAAAGATTACCGACCGTTGCAACAAAGAAATCTCCTGCGGTAAAAGATGCATTCACTAACATAAATCCTCCACCGCCGGTATGATCATTTGTAACGGTGTGCCAGGCATTCGAAAAACACCCTGAAGTAGCGTTGGTTATCGTGTACTGGCCGTCGTTCGGACAGTTGGACGAAACCAGCATATAGGCATTGGTAGGCGTGTAGCCGGTGCTGGTACCAGAGCCATAACCGAAATTGATATTGACGACAGGGTCGCCAAGACTTCCGGTACATATTTGAGCTTTAACCGAAGTAGCAAATACAGGCAGTGCAAGAAATAAAATAATCCAACGGGATGAAGCTTTCAGCAAAACAATTCTGCTCGTCATTGACTAATTGTTTGTACTGAGAGAAATCAGGCATGGATTGACTGATACAAGAGATGTCGTCATGATCATAAAAATAATCATTCATCCCGTTGATTCTTCGTTTTAATGTAAATAGATATATACGTCGGAACGCTCCGGTTTTATAAGATGTCGGTTATCTATGAAAATGTACTTTGCGCAATATTATTTAAGTCTTTTCATTGCATTGTCTTTCAAACTTTTCTCAAAATCTGTAGGAGAGGATTTCGTGTTTAACATGTCGAATACCCATTGCGATACTTTTTTCATATTAGCCTTATCGCCTGAAACTTCATAGCCTTCGGCAAGACTGTCCATGAGATTTGGATCTTCCGGATGCATTTTGCTGTTGAGTTTGAAAATCGCGATAGCGTAGTCGTATTTTTTCTCATTAAGAAATTTATAGCCCAGGTTGTTCAGTGTAAATCCGACGTTTATGTTACTCAATGTATCACCTGGTAAAGTTTTTTCTGCAATGGCGATAGCTTCATTAATGCCTTTGTTCCTGATGATGTATTCAAATTCGGTCACATCCGGTGCGCGTTTACTTCTTTCAAAAGTATAAATATCCCATAAAGCAGACGAAGTATTGTTTATTGTTGGCTTGGTCTCCATAAATGTTTTTGCCTTTGCATCATCTTTCAAAACAGCATTGAAAAAATTCAGAAGATAAAGATTGGATATCTCAAAACTCCTGCGGATATTCTGATTTGCATCGCCCCTGTTATTCAAAAACAGGCAGGAAGCATATCCTTCAACTGCAAAATCCCAATGGTGTAATGCTGGTTGATTCAACAAAAGCCTGTAGCGGGTTGTAAATTTTGTTTTGTTTTCGAAATCCGAAAGAAATATTTCCTGTTTTGAAAGATCCTTGCTGAAAATGTGAAGGAAAGGTACGCTGAGATTGGCTGGTTGATAAAAGTTGGATGCTGCCAGACTTTGGTATAGCCGATCCATATAGATTCCGCTTTCGATATCAGCTACTGCTTTTATCCGATAGTCGTTCATTGCCAATAAAACCTGCGCGAAACCAGATCCACTGAATCCAAAAGTTCCTATGCGATTGCCATCAATCATTCCCTTGTTCAAAAGAAATGTCATCGCAAATCGCATGTCGGTTAAATTATCCGATCCTGATGTTGCGAGTGAGCCCTGTCCGGTTTCCCTGACCATCGCTACGACATAACCATTGCTGGCCAGCATTTCATTTGTCAGAGAAGTTGACAGCGACCTTAACATCCCGACCAGCAATGGAAATTGTTGTTTCAATGGGCTTGCATCAGCGACTGCAAGCATTTGCTGATTCAACAGGTTGGTCCATATACTGTCAGTCACTTTACCAAACCAGTTTTCAATCGTTCTTCGCTTGTCTGCAAGCCGTTCCTGCTTTTCTTTGGTGTCCAGGTTTTCTTTTGTAGAGGAAATCTGATTGTTGTAGCAATAATCCTGGTACAGTATTCCCTTACTGCCTGTCCCCGCCTGCGCAGGATACCATAGGTGGATTGTTACTTTCTTCCTTCGGTCTCCTTCGTTTTTTTCGCCCAGGTAATTGTATTCCGGTTTTTCAATCCTCGTATCATCGGTGAGGGTGATTATAGTGAAGCCGACCGCATATTTGCCTGTCGGAAGTTGCTGATAAAAAACCTGGCTTTGCGCTGAGCCACCTGAAGCCTGCAAAAAAAGATAAACAGTCGCAATGGAGATGATTGGTCTCATGATATTCGTATTTGATCTGAAAATAAATACCACAGCAACGAATTCCTACCAGACCGATAGTTCCGGAGAACAATTTGATTTTTTCACTGTTTTTTACAGGATTAGATGAGATTCCCGATGCGAAAATGATCAGATGCGCTGGCGTTGCGACGATGGTAATTTTTCAGTGCGGAACTTTGAAGGTGTTGTACCGGTCATCTTTTTGAATACTTCATTAAATGCAGATAGCGAATTGAATCCCGAATCGTATGCTATCGAAGCAATTTTATTATCGTTATACCGGGCATTATTCAACATTTGCTTGGCATGTTCAATACGAAAACTGTTGATATAATTGTAAAAAGTCTGTTGTACACATTCATTCAGCACCTGCGATAAAACATGCCGACTGCAGGATAACTTATCCGCCAGCTGATCAATAGTTACATCAGCATGGAGATATAGCTTTGTTTGGGTCATTAATGCTTCCAGCGACTGGCAAATGCGTTCCTTTTCATCCGGAGAGAGGTTAGAACTGGCGTACTTTTTTATTGGTCGGTGCACACGCAATACAGGTGTGGCCGACTCGGGAGGAAGTGCACCACCCCGGATCACAGAAAAGATGGCCGGTTGTTTCAGGGCTGAATAACTGATCCAGTACATAAATATAGTGATGGCAACAAAGCCATACCGGTATTTATATCCGTACGGGTAATTTACGAACAACAGATACAAAGCAATGACAATGAGGAAGCTGACAACAAACGACATCCAGATAAAAGGTTTGAACCAGTTGAGAAGAAATGTATTTCGGGCAATTGAATCGTCATTGTACTGAAATCGGTTTCTGAAAATTTCAATTGCCAGATAGTGGTACACCGAAATACTCAGAAGAAGAAGAAACAATCTTAATCCAGGATCAAATAGTTTTGCTGCAAGGGAATTGGTATTTGTCAGCCCGGTTGAAAATAAAACAGCGATAATAATTACGGGTAAAAAGTGAAGTAGCTGTACCGGTTCGAATTTTTCATTCCTGATCATTGATTTTACAAACAGGTAAATCAATGGACCCAGGAATAATGGAACAAAATGCGTCATCGAGTAGTATGCGGACAGGTTATCCATCAACCAAAGCTTATTCATCAGCTTCAATGTCATCACCAGTAGAAGGGATGCGAGGTACAGGAGAAGAAAAATATATCCGCTTCGGTAAAGCTTCCTTTGCAGCAGGAAAAGGACAAAAAGCAAACCCTGCATTCCGCCTAATGCAAAAATAAAAATTGCTGCCTGTACAGACATGAATTTTCGTTTGTGCTTGAAATTGGCAAAAATGAGGCAAAGAATGAAGTTGAATTATTTAAGTGGTTGCCGCTTAACATTAATGACTCAAATCGATTAAATCAAAGGCGATTTAGTATTTTCAGTGGCATTGAAGATTACCCAATCTTAATTTGTTGCAAAATGAAACGCTTGTTTTTTATCTTCAGTTTAGTAGTACATGGATGTATTCTGTTTGCTCAGAAAAAAGAAGCCATTCAATCGCCGGGGTCATTTTTTCCTAAGGAAAGAATAAAAGTACTGGTTGTGGGAACTTTTCATTTGGATTATCCCGGGCTGGATGCACATAAAACCGATGATCAGGATAAGATCGATGTATTAAAAGATCCCAAGAAAGCAGAGGTGACGGCGCTGGTTGAGTACTTAAAAAAATTCAAACCCACTAAAATTGCCATCGAAGCATTTCCCGGTTGGAATGCAACAAATAAATTGCGGGAGTACAACCAGGGAGGATTGCGGGATAAGAGAGATGAGCGAATTCAGATCGCGGTGAGACTGGCAAGCGAACTGAAATTGGATACGCTCTATAGCATTGATGCGGAATCATTCGATAATGAACTCAGCAAACTTGATACAAATTATTTTACAAAGTTGTTTGCAGATTATGATTTTGATAATAGCGATCCCTACAACGCGATGTACAAAAAATGGCTCATCTATGAAGACAAGTTGCCATCAAAGATGACGCTGCTGGACTATTTCAAAAGAATAAATTCCAAAGAAAGCCACCGGTTAGGTTATGGTGCGTACCTGATCGGCGACTATAAATTAGACGACACACGCGGTGCTGATATATTATCTGTTTGGTGGTATAACCGAAACCTTAGAATTTTCAGAAATCTTCAACGCTTATCAAAAGATCCAACTGAACGAATTCTAATGGTTTTTGGTAACGGACATGCCGCAGTTCTTCGTCAACTCCTGGAAAGTTCTCCTGAATATGAATTTATCGAATTTGATCAGTTGAAATAAAAGCAATTATTCTGCGAGTGATTTTTTTACCATCGGAATGACTTCTTTCGCGAACAATTCAATGGATCGCATAATTGCTTCGTGCCCGGGATCACCTACATCCATGTGAGCAACGAATCGTGTAAGCCCAAACATTTTGATGAGTCCTGTAATTTTCTCAGCTACTTTTTTGGGTTCGCCCATGAATAATGCACCCTGTTCACTCATCCCACCTTCAAACTGCATTTTTGTGTAAGGTGGCCAGCCGCGTTGTTTTCCTACACGATCCATCTGTGCAGCGTAGTAGAGAAAATAAGAATCGATAAGTGCTTTAGATGAATCCGCAACAAACGTGTGGCTGTGTACACCCAATTGCATTTTTGCAATATCATGGCCGCTTTCCTGGTAGACTCTCTTGTAGTACTTCACGAAATCCGTAAACTGCGCTGGCATTCCCCCGATAATTGCGAGCATCAAAGGAACACCAAGAACAGCAGCCCGGTGTACGGAAGCAGGCGTGCCACCAACGGCTATCCATACGGGCAGTTCACGATTATTGACCGGACGCGGAAATATGGGTTGATTTTTTAATGGCTTACGGAACTTTCCCTCCCAAGTGATTTTGGGTTCTTTATTCAATTGCAATAACAGGTCAAGTTTTTCAACAAACAACTCGTCATAATCCCAGAGATCATAACCGTACAAGGGAAATGATTCTGTAAAACTTCCGCGACCTGCAATGATCTCAGCGCGACCATTTGATAATAAATCGAGTGTAGCATAATCCTGGAAAACTTTCACAGGATCAGCAGAGCTTAATACAGTTACACCACTGGCGAGTTTGATGTTTCTGGTAACGGATGAAAGGGCAGCCAGGTAAACTTCTGTAGACGCTACAGCATAGTCAGCACGATGATGCTCTCCCATTGCTACAACATCAATTCCAAGTTCATCTGCCAGTTTAATTTCTTCAGTCATTTCTGCAAAACGTTGCTGTGCAGATTTGAATTCTTTTGTAGAAGATTCCAATCCAAGGTCGCCGAACATTCCTATACCAAATTCCATAATAGCCGTTTAAAAATTATGACGCAAATTTAGTCAAATCCTATCAGCCTGTAACTATTCAGAGGCTTTCTCCAGGGTGAGCAGTATTAAGAAATATTAACAAAATAAAGTTGTATGCAGCTGTTATCCTTCAGTAAAAAGAAACATTTTGTGCAATTACCTGATTGCGCATATATTTGCAATCAGGTGATTGCATAAATTGATATTCCATGGAAACCAGGAGAGACGTATTTCAGGCGATAGCCGATCCAACCAGGCGGCAGATCATTGATCTTATAGCAGGAAAAGAGTACAATCTGAATTCAATTGCAGAGAATTTTGATGTGAGCCGGCAGGCAATTTCTGTACATGTAAAGATTCTGGTGGAGTGCGGGTTGATTGTAATCGAGCAACAGGGGAGAGAAAGATTTTGTAAACCTCAACTGGATAAACTTGATGAAGTAGAACAATGGGTGAGTCGCTATAAAAAACATTGGGAAAGTCATCTCGATAATCTTGAAAACTACCTCGCAAAAATTCAAAAATCGAAACGAAATGCAAAACAATCCCGTAAATACCGCTGACCGGGAACTGAGAATTTCACGTGAACTAAAAGCTCCAATTGAGCTCGTGTGGGAAGTATGGACAGATCCTGCGCATCTCAAAAACTGGTGGGGTCCGGATGGATTCACAAATACAATTACAAAAATGGATATGAGGCCTGGTGGTGAATGGGATCTCGTGATGCATGGGCCCGATGGAACGGATTACAGGAATAAAAGTATTTTCAGGGAAATTGTAAAGCATAGGAAAATTGTGTACGAGCATGTCAGCGGACCAAAATTTTTTGCAACCATTGAGTTCGAAGACAGGGGCAAAACTACTCTGATCAGCTGGCATATGTTATTTGAAAGCAGGGAAGAGTTAATCCAGACCGTTAAAACTTTTAAAGCGGATGAAGGTCTTGAACAGATTATTGAAAAACTGGATCATTATGTACAACAATCTCATTAGGCCCGGAGTCAGATACGTATACACATACTGCCGGATTTTATTTATAAGTGGATTGATTTTTAGTTCATGTAATAACGCTGCAATGGAAAAAAATAATGAATCAGTAAATGTGAAAGATACTGCCGAAGTAAAAACGGGATATTCAGATATCGATGGTATTAGGATGTACTATGAAATTTACGGTCATGGTAAGCCGTTAGTACTAATACATGGCGGAGGCTCTACCATACAGTCTACATTTGGAAGAATCATCCCATTGTTTGAAGGCAGGCAAATCATTGGTGTGGAACTGCAGGCTCATGGGCGAACTTCAGATCGCGGAAAGCCGAGTTCTTTTGAACAGGATGCTGATGATGTTGCCGCCCTGCTGAAAAATCTGAATATTTCTAAGGCTGATATATTTGGATTTAGTAACGGAGGGAACACGACCATGCAAATGGCAGTTCGTCATCCTGGTCTTGTAAACAGAATTATCATTGCATCTTCATTTTATAAGAGAGAGGGCATGATTGCCGGATTCTGGGAAGGGATGAACAAATCGACTTTTGATGATATGCCTGCCGATCTGAAAACAGCATTTCTGAAGGTGAACCCCGATACGAACGCATTACATACCATGTATGAACGCGATGCTACCCGCATGCAGAATTTCAAGGATTGGGATGATGGAGTTTTGAAGTCTATTAAAGCAAAATCATTGATTATCTGCGGTGACAAGGATGTAAATACTGTCGAACATGCAGTTGCTATGTACAGGCTCATTCCTCAATGCGAACTTGCTGTAATTCCTGCCGGACATGGTACATACCTGGGTGAGGTGATGGAAAAAAATCCAGCGAGTTACCAGGAAAATTTTGTTGTGAAACTTGTTCAGGATTTCCTGGATAAATAAAAATTCGGTTCAGATGTGGAAATCAGGGTCTCAGGAAATGTCAAAAAATAATTGCATTGTGGTCGCTGTCTATGTATCATGATGATCAACGCACCTGTTATTGTGCAGGCAAAAGTGAGTTCATCAGTTGCAAATTAAGCAAATGGAGTGTGTTTATTTGATCAGCTCACCGTTCCGTTTTCACTGAATTGTTCTTTGATCTTTTCCAATAGCTTTTGCCCAATGATTTTTTCAGCAATCAGTATCATGTTTTTGAAAGCAGGACCGTGTGAGATCCCGTGACCGATAATCACAGGTTTGGCAACGCCTAATACAGGAACACCGCCGTACTGTTCAAAATCGAATTTGTCAAAATAGGCATCCTGTATCCCACGCTTCGAAGTAAAATCATGAATGCTTTCTGCAAATTTCAGAATTACATTTCCTGTGAATCCATCACAGACCATCACATCTGCTTTGTCGGCAAGGATATCCCGTCCTTCGATATTTCCAACAAAATTGATTTTTGAATTTTCTTTTAACAGAGGATAGGCAGCTTGCGCGAGGAGGTTGCCTTTTCCTTCTTCTTCACCAATATTAACCAATCCCACGCGAGGGTTGCTGATATTCCATACGTGCTGCACAAACAATGAACCGAGAATAGCAAACTGTACAAGATTTTCGGGTTTGCAGTCAGCATTGATGCCTGCGTCCAGCAACCAACCGGGAGTGCCGTTTTCCCTGGGGATATAAGTTCCGATGGTCGGTCTTTGTATTCCAGGAATTGCTTTGATACTGAAGAGTGCGCCTACCATCATTGCGCCGGTATTTCCTGCACTGATGAAAGCATCAATTTTTCCCGTTGCGAGGAGATGAAAGCCTACGGCTATGGATGACTGTTGTTTTTCCTTGAGTGCTTTGGTGGGATGCTCATGCATGCCGATTACCTGTGGCGCATGAACGATTTTGAAAGTTGCAGGATCAAATTGTTGCTCGGCGAGGTGAATTTTAATCTGTTCTTCGTCACCAATCAATACCAGGGCGGTGTTTGAATTGGTTTCAGCCTTAAACAAATGAATTCCTTTTACAGCTTCCAATGGCGCATAATCGCCGCCCATCATATCAAGTCCGATAATCATGGAGCAAAAATGATGAGAATTATGCAAAAAATAAATTCCGGACACAGGTTTATTGTTAAACCTATGTGTCCGGAACGCGTTCTATGTAAAACCTTATGCGATAGGAGATTTCTCTGCTACAACTTTTCCTTTATAATAAAGTTTGCCTTCGCTTTCGTGTGCACGATGACGAACATGCAATTCACCAGTCGTGCTGTCTTTACTCAACGTTACCGGCTCAACTTTATAGTGAGTTCTTCTTTTTGCACTGCGTTGCTGGGAGTGCCTCCGTTTGGGATTTGGCATATCTTATATTTTAAATATTCCTGAATTTATCCAACCCTTTCCAGATCGGATTTTGATTTTCTTTTGATTCATCGTTCATTCCCCTCAGCATCTTCAGCACTTCAACATTACATTTTGTTTCATCAATGTCTTTATCGTCGCACATCCTGTGAACAGGAACACTGAGGTTGATAAATTCATATATCCAGCCGGCAACGTCAATATGACTTTCCGTTCTGGAGATATAAAATACATCCGGGTCTTCATCCTGGGCATTCAGTTCATCGGGATTATCTACCATCTTCACAAGCATACTAAAATCATCCCAGAGCTGAACCGTCAACGGATTTCCGCAACGGTCACAGGTTACATCACAGGTTCCACCGACTTCAAACTTCAGCATCAAAAATGAAGTTTGTCTGTCCAGCAGGAGTTTTACATTCGCGTGGCAATTGCTGAACTCCTGTTGCGGAAAATTGAAATCTGCAAAGAACTTGTCATCAATTGTATAGTTGAACTCGTGAACACCCGGCTTCAGACCAACAAACGCAATTTCGTATTCCCTGCGTCCAGCCATAACTATGCAATTTAAAGGCTGGCAAAGGTAATGCAATTCAATCAAACTGCAAACACCCCTGCTTTACAATTATTAAGTACAAATTTCGTGAATCCTTTAGCCATACCGGCTTACAGTTATTAATTTCCGGCAATGAAACCAGCTCGGTCATTTACTGGTGAAATTGTTTTCACTTCTGTTCTTCTTCTTGGGGTTTTTATCATCCGGATCATTGCTTCAAACCGGTTTTGGGTGGAAGAAGGGTATACCTTTGGATTGTACCAGGGGCTTTCAGTAATATTCAGGTATACCTGGGGCTGGGTGCCTTTCAGTATTGGAGATTTGCTTTATATAGGCCTTTTTATCTGGTTGGTAGTGAAGCTTTTGAAATTCATAAAAATACTCGCAAGGAAAAAGTTCAGTAGAGCTTCTTTTCTGCTGGGAGGCTTTCGTTATTTCCGGTTGGCCATTTGGATTTATCTTATTTTCAACATCTTCTGGGGACTGAATTATAATCGGCCTGGCATTGCTTACCAGTTGGCGCTCGACGTAAAAAAGGAGCCGGTGGATCAGCTTCGGAAACTTACCCTATTGCTTCTGGACAGTACAAATGCCTGCAGCGGTTTCTCGGAATGGAAGAAAAATTTAACAACAAAGCAGATTTTCTCCGGCGCTGATCTGGCCTATCAACAGGTAAGTCCGGAATATCCCTTTCTTAAATATCAGCCTGCATCTGTAAAAAAATCGCTGTTTGGAGTGATTGGAAATTATATGGGTTACTCGGGATACTTCAATCCTTTTACAGGTGAGGCCCAGGTAAATCATACCGTTCCCATTGCTGTGCTGCCCTTTGTTACCTGCCATGAAATTGCCCACCAGCTGGGTTACGCAAAGGAAAATGAAGCCAATTTCGTAGGGTTTCTTGCTGCTGAGAAGTCCGGTCAGACTGCTTTCAGGTATTCCGCTTATTTCGAAATGTTCCTTTATGCCAATTCGGAATTGTATCTTTTTGATACTGCCGCTTACCGTGCTAATATGCGCGCACTTGCCCCTGAAGCAAAAGCTGACCTGGTGGAGTTGAGAGCTTTCAGGATAAAATATGAAGGCCCGGTGGATAAAGCAGTTTCCGCGTTTTATGATCGATACCTGAAATTAAATCAGCAACCTTCCGGTGAGAAAAGTTACAGTAGAGTTATTATGTGGTTGCTAGCCTATTATCGGAAAGAGGGAAAAATTTAGCGGTCAGTGGTGTTAAGTTTATTGGCTAAAGCCAACGATAAAATATCAAAATCAGGACCAGCGGCCAAACGATAACACATCGAATCTGATAAACAGACCGATTCCGGTATAAGCCGGCTGTTCCTGTTGTATCCTTACAAGTTCCTCTATTGTCTCACGTCTACCGGCTAAAATTTATTCTTCCACATCATGCTCTCCACCGGCTTGCTGATCTGCCCCGCGTATTTAGCATTCTTTTTCTGATTGTATTTCACTTCAATTTCACCGTCAACCGGGAAATAAATAAGTTGACCGACGGGCATGCCATAATATACTTTCACGGGCTGTTTTACGGAAATTTCAAGCGTCCAGTTGCCGCAAAAACCCACATCGCCTTTTCCCGCAGTTGCGTGAATATCAATGCCTAACCGACCTGTACTCGACTTTCCCTCGAGGAATGGAACGTGGGCATGCGTTTCGGTATATTCAAGGGTTACACCCAGGTAAAATATATGTGGATAAAGAACGAAACCCTCGTCAGGGATCTCGAAATACTCTATTTCGTTGTGTTTTTTTGCGTCGAGAATATGCTCGCGATAAGTGGCGAGGGTCCTACCGAGGTGAACATCATAGGAATTACTTCCGAGGCATTCGCGATCGTAAGGTTGAATTTTTATGGTGCCTTTAGTAATTTCTTCAAGAATTCGTGTGTCGGATAAAATCATATTTTGCTGTAGTTATCTCCCGGTAAACAAAACCCGAAATTCGTCTATCAGACTTTTCTTATGCCCCTGTTTTATCAACAAGATATTAACGCGACCACCCGCCTGGGTATCTGGAAGATCACGGAGACCGAAGATTTTTTTCTCCGTGAAGTTCCGCTGCAACGTGAAATAACTCATCCGCACAAAAGATTGCAACATCTTGCCGGAAGATTTCTGCTTCGGATACTTTTTCCTGATTTCCCCTATGAACTCATCAGGATAGCCGATACACGAAAACCTTTTCTGGAAAATGAAGCTTATCACTTTTCAATCTCTCACTGCGGAGATTATGCCGCTGCAATTGTGAGCAGGACTGATCGCGTGGGAATTGATGTTGAAGAATCCACTCCCAAAATACAAAGGATCAGAGGTAAATTTCTGCAAACTTCTGAAGAGGACTTAGTGGAGGAAACTATCCGTTCTCTCGATCCACAGCATCCACTAATGAAATCCCCCTGGATACTATTGACCTTATTCTGGTCAGCAAAGGAATCGGTGTACAAATGGTATGGCCTCGGCGGTATTGATTTCAGTGATCATATTGTTTTTTCTTCCATCGACCCTACCGTGCACGGTACGATAAGGTGCCAGTTTTTGAAAAGTCAGCCGGTGAGTCTTGTAGTATATTTCCAGGTTTTTGAAACATTGTGTCTTTCTTATGTGACCCAACCTGGGAGGTCTAAGACCTCCCAGGTATAAAAAACCTGCGAGGTTTAAAAGACCTGCCAGGTTTTAGACTTGCGAGGTTTGTTTAAATGAAAAACTTTCACAAAACCAGACATTGAGAATTGCCCAAGAATACTTCAAATACAAAACTGAAAGGTTTAATTAGGAAGAAGTGAGATAGACGTACCCAACCTGGGAGGTCTGAGACCTCCCAGGTATAAAAAACCTGCGAGGTTTACAAGACCTGGCAGGTTTTAGACCTGCGAGGTTTGTTTAAATGAAAAGCTTTCACAAAACCTGACGATGAGGATTGCCCAAGACTACTTCAAATACAAAACTGAAAGGTTTAATATCGGGAAGGTTTGAGAATGATGTACGCGACCTGGGAGGTCTTAGACCTCCCAGGTTTAGAAAACCTGCCAGGTCTTAAACCTGCGAGGTTTATCAGACCTGCCAGGTCTTACACCGAATAATCGTGATAAGGATAACGAAGCGGGTCCTGGCAAAGCAGGTCGCAGAGAATATTGTACAGCTCCGGATAATGTGAGTTTAACCGCTGAGGATTTTCGAAAAAGAGCTCAATACTTTCTGCCCAGAACTCCTGGAAATTCTTCATCGCATAATCAGAATACAATCCAATGCTGCGCTCTTTTTCTTTGGAATAAATCCTGTCGCCTAGCGCAGTAAATACCTGGAAGCAGTTCTTGAAGTTCCTGTCGATATACTCCTCAGTTTCAAAATTTTGATAATAAAGAGCGTGGGCCATTTCGTGCAATCCGACATTGCTGCTGTCGAATCGGTTTTTATAGCCTTCGAGGAACTGTTTCCATGCAATATTGATTGTGTTACCACTCACATTCCCGATAAGAATGCGCATAGGTTCCAGCGCAATAAATTCCTGTGGATAAATCTGAATAATATTGAAATGCGGCATTAAAAATTTATCCAGACCGAACGTAAGTTGTATCGAAGACGCGCTGATCAGGATCGGCATCTCCCGGTATCCTTTCACGTCATGAATGATGAAAATTTTCGTTTTGATAAATTTCCTGAGCCTTGATAAAAATTTATCCTGGTCGGGTGGGAGCAGCCTGTTGAAATAGGGGAAATATTTTATGAGAACTTTCCTGATGACTTCGTCAGAGAAATCAAGATTCTCTCCATAGTAAACCAGCGGACTGCTTAGGTGAATATTTTCTCCGACTTCTTTATTGTATTGTAATTCACCGGCGGCGTCATCTGAATAAAGAGTTTTTTTCCGGGATTTTCCCCGGAAGATCGTATAAACGATCACCGCGATTAATATGATCAGCCAGGTTATTTCCATCAGGGTCAGAAGGCAGCCTTTCGGTATAACGCTCTAACCTGATGTTAAAGTATCTGCCTCCGAATCCCATGGTAATTCTAGATTTATACTGTCCTGACCTGCAATTCCTTCCACCGATCCACGGATATATTGCGTATTTAACAATGCTTTTTCCAATTGTTTTTCACGGGCTTTCCAGATCCTTTCCATCATGTCACGTTCTTTCTGAATGGAAACACGGATACTCATGAACACTTCATAGATCGCCTTCCATTGTTCGCCAAACTCTTTACTGGTGAGATAATTATATAAGAGCACCATTTTATCCCCCTTGTTTTCCTGGGCTTTACGCACAGTTGCAACACGCAATATGCCGTCGCGCAGCACATGAACCAACGCCCGGACCTCATCGAAATTACAGATCCATACACCGTCTTTTTCTCCAAAGCTGTTCATATCCTTCGGCATTGTAGCCGAAACTAGCACAGCGATGTCTGCACCCAGAGAACGCATGTCTGTTTTCAGTTTCTCTGCCCAGTCCCTGGAGAAATCTTTTGTACGCTTGCTTTCAAAAATGATCCGTCCGCATTCGACAGCCATACTATTTCTTACTACCAGAATACAATCGGCACCACGAATACCTTTGCCGACTTCCTCTACCAAATCGAAAGGAAAACTACTTTTCAGCATTTCTTCAAGCGCGAGTTCCTGTACTTCGCCCTGTAACTGCATAGACCCCTGTTCCGCCTTTCGCTTCATTTCATCCACCAGCTTCTTCTGATCTTCCAGCTGCTTTTCAAGCTCCTTCATCCGCAATTTGTTCTCCGTTTCTTTTACCTGCGATTTTTCCTCTTCCTGCTTCCTTAGTTCTTCTGTAAGTTTCTCTCTTTCCGCCTGGAGTTTGCGATGTACATCGAGTTCAAGTTCAGCTTCCCTGTTTTTCAGCTGTTGTTCTTTCTGAAGAAATTCCAGTTCCTTTTCCCGTGCAAGTTTTAATTTTTCTTCCTGGTCGCGACTGTTTTGTTTCAAAAGGGAAAGCTGGGTTTCATAATCGGAACTTACGGCCTTGCGTATCTGCTCTTCGAGCTGTTGCTGTATTTTATTTTTTTCAATCTGTAACTGTTTCCCATATTCCAGATCCTTTGCATCCAGTTGCTGCTTTAGGAATTGCTCTCTTTTTGAATATTCTTCATCTTTTTTCCTAGTGTATTCATTCATTTTTTCCCTCAGGTCCTTTTTATAATCTTCCGATAAAGACTCTTCCAGCGGAAAAACAAAAGAACAACTCGGGCACTTGATATTGGTCGCCATGCTTATCTGTTGATTGTTCAAATTACGAAACTATCAATTCTTGTCTCGTAGCGAAATACATTCAAAAAACAGAAAAAGCCGTCATGCGACGGCTTTTTCACGAAATAAAAATTCTTACTAGTTCAGTGTTGCAAGAAGATTATTATTCAGCGTTACATAATCATCATTCTTCTGTGCCTTTGCCAGCTCAATGGATTTTTTCGCTGAAGCGATAGCTTCGTTTTTCTTGCCAAGTTTGGCCTGGAGATTCGCCTGCTGATACCAAACCCAGAAAGCATCAGGAGTTTCCTTTACTGCTTTACCTAACCACTCTTCCGCCTTTTTCAAATCCTTACCAGATTCGATATAGTACATAGCTGCCTGAAAATACGGCGGCTTGGCAGATTTCATCTGCTGATCAATTTCAGCCATCACTTTCGCATCTACTTCCTGTGAAATTGTAAATGCAACGAGTGTGTTTTCCCAGATCATCATTAAATCAATACCAGTGTTTTTGGCATTGTCAAAAGTGATCATGAATGTTTCAACAGCTACGGGAAGATTTTGAGCAGCGGCCGTAAATCTCAGAACATCCTGGTCCTGTTTATAAGCAGCAGGACTCGTAACATCTGTCTGTTTGCTAAGTATGATGGTCCAATCGCCTGAATTAGGAATAGTCAGTAAACCATATTTCCCGGCAGGTACTTTTTTACCATTGATGATAACATCATCTTTAAAGGTAATTGTAGTTGCGGCGTTGGCACCTGTACGCCATACTTTTCCGTAAGGAACCAATTCGCCCATAATTTTGCGACCACGTGCACTTGGTCTTGAATAATTTACTTCGACACTGGTCAGTGCAAAATCCTGTTTGATGGTCTGGCCGACAGAAGCCTGTGGCGTTTTAAGTTGTGCTTCTGCGATGAAAAATAAACTGCATACGGCAACAGTCAATAGCATACGTTTCATAAGAAAGTAAATTTCCGCGAAGGTAGGGAAAAGAGGCAAAAGGCGAGGAAATACTAAGGAGGCATAAGGCAAAAGGAAACAGCCGATTAAGGAGACGGCAGACAGCAGACACCTGACTGTAGATAGCGGGTCGTTACCAGGAGGTAGTATCCGATGAGCTATAGGTAACGGCTTAAAGACCGGTTACATTGAAACGTTGATGGTCAGAATTGTTGAGGCCCAGGGCATGGCGTCTCTGCAATTCTGGTAAAAAGCCAATATCCATAGAAGGAATGCAGAAACCTGGGCCTTGCTGTTCAAGGTTCAATCAATGAATCACAATACCATTTCCTTTGATATTCGAATTTATCTGCTGCCCGCGACCAGCTGCTTTTTTTCAGCCTTAAAATACGACAGTTACCTTCACCCGGATCGCCTTCTCCGTATTATACAGTTCCCATTTCGGACCTTCTCGAACGAGCCGGAGGGCCTCACGGTCACAGGCAGTGCTGAGCGATTTTTCAACTTTGAAATCGGAGAGCCAGCCCATATTGTTTACAAGAAAAGAAAGTACAACGCTTCCTTCAATATTCTTCCCATCTGTCCCTCGCTGAGGACGAACATTGTTTAGCAGATACAGGTGATATAATCCCCAGCCATCAACCGGCTCAGCTACTGGTTCAGTAGAAACAAAACCAGTGTCTGCAACCGGCAAAGAATCTTCCTTTTCATGATCAATGACTGATACTTTTTTGTCGGACGATTTAAATTTTTTGGTTTTCGGTGGCAGTGAATTCAGTACCAGTTGATGTTGCGGCTGATTGTAATTCAGCACTACAGAATTGGTCAGGTACCCGACCGATTTTATATCGACATTAAGAACGCTATCAGCAGAGAATAACCGAAAATTACCTTTGGCATCAGTGTAGGTAAGACTATTGGCATTTTTTACCGCAATATTTGCAAAGGAAACCGGCTTTTGCTCAGCATTGGTTACTTTGCCGGTGAAAAAATACAACCTGTTCGGATTAGTCTTTTCGTCTGCATTTGCAGGACGCAGGAAAGCTTCATTAGAGGTAGATTTTACCACGGAAGGTTTTATTTCTACTCCAGCTGCTTTGCTTTCCAAAACATCATGGCTGATATCGATTTTGCTTGCTTCTGCTTTCTGAACCTCGGCCAATGCTTCGGGTTTCTTCTCATCGGATCTGTCCTTTTTTGACTTTTCTACCGGAACCGGAGAAGTCAATGCTATCTTATTTGTTTCTTCATATGATTTCTTCTGCCTGTCTTCGATTTGCCTGTTGAGAGATTCATCAGGTGCCGTTGTTCCAGTATCCTGTCGATCAGCAACTGCAGACTCCTCAGGGTTTTTAGCGGAATCAGATTTCCGGACTTGTTCTTCTTTATTTATTGCGAGTTGATTTGAATCCAGTTGCCGGTTTACTAATACTACTGTGGAAAGAATTGCAATAGCAAAAATCGCTGCAGCAACAGCAATTCTTCCCCAACTTACTCTGCGGGGTAACCGAACAATCCTGCCTTCAGTTTTTTCAGCAAGTCTTGATCTCAATTCGACGAGATCAGACTTCAACTTATTTTCTTCAATGGAAGCCATCCCTTCAATTGCATCAGCCAAAAACGGATCCTGCAACGCCTGTTTTTCAAGCGCATACATTTCAGTTGCAGTCATTTCTCCTGAAAGATATCTGCGGATCTGTTCCTGTTGTGAGATGCTATTTGTTTCGTCCTTATCCATTGAACATTTACGATGTTATGTCTTTTTGTTAAAGTTCAGATTTCTCTTTTAGTTTTTTCTCCATACATATCTTCATATTCCTTCTGCCATTCTGGATCAAACTGCGTACACGGTTCCATTCGTTGCCAGTGATATCTGCTATCTCTTTATAACTTTTTTGCTCCAGGTAAAAGAGTTTCACCGATTCTTTCTGATCGACAGGCAGTAAGTCCATACATTTTTCCATCTGTTCCAGCTGCTCCTCTTTTTCCAGCGCACCATTAAGATGCCCGTTTTCCCCGGATTGCATAAGATCCGGTGAAATTGTTGAAGTCTTTTGTTTATTGCTGGCTCTCAAGGCCATAAGACAATGATTCTTAGCAAGTACATACAACCAGCTGCGGAATTGTTCTACATCGTGTTTTGGTAATTTGACGACCAATGATTCAAAAATCTGCATCACCGCATCCTTACTTTCTTCAGTGTCCTTTAGATATTTTAAACAGACACCATATACAAGGTCCATATAGCGCTCATACAATTGAGCCAGAACTTTCAGGTCCTGCTCTTTTTGAAACAGGTGCACCAGTTCAGCATCAGTCAGTTGGCTTGCTTCTATATTCCTAATAAAATTCATTGCAGAAACGACCGGAAAATTAATATAAAAAAATTATGCAGTCGAATTATGTAATGCATTCGTGGCAGGCATCTGATTATTAAAATCAATTTTATGCGGATAATAACATTTATCCTGCTCATCGCAGCAGGACTCACGTTTTCCTTTGCCAAAAATGAAACGGTAACGATAAAAGGTATGGTTACTGATGAGAAAGGTGCGCCTTTGTCGGGCGTTCAGGTAGTTCAAAAGAAAACAAAGAATGCAGTGACGACGGATGCTCATGGAAATTTTTCCATTACTGTTGCACAGCTTCCGGCAACTTTAATTGTTTCCGGAGTTGGCTATACATCGCAGGAAGTAATGGTGAAAAATCAGAATACGCAGTGGATCATGCTTCAGCCATCTGCTACGAAACTGGAAGAAGTTGTGGTGACGGGTTATGCGACAAAAAAAGTCAGCGACGTAACAGGAAGTGTATCTACTTTAATTGCTGAACCTATTCTACATAGCCAATTGCAGGGTAGAGCAGCAGGAGTGACTGTCACCCGTTCACATAGGAAACAAAAGCAAGACAAATATTTTGAAGATGAATATAGTCGTGAAGGTTATGATCATATAGTTGAAAACAGATACCTGCGCGTAACTGACAATCCTTTATCTACTTTTTCGATTGATGTTGATGCTGCGTCTTACAGCAATGTACGCAGGTTTATCAATGATGGTTCGCTTCCACCTGCGGGAGCCGTTCGTATAGAGGAACTGATCAATTACTTTAATTATAACTACCCTCAACCAGTAACCGAAGATCCGTTTGCTATATATACTGAGATTGCTAATAGTCCATGGAAAAAAAATCATCAGCTGGTGATGATCGGGCTACAGGGGAAAAAGATCCCGGTGGAAAATCTTCCTGCATCTAACCTGGTTTTTTTGATTGATGTTTCAGGTTCTATGCAGGATTTCAATAAACTTCCTTTGGTGAAATCGAGTTTGCTGATGCTTGTGGATCAGCTTCGCGAACAGGATAATGTGGCTATCGTTGTATATGCAGGTGCTGCGGGACTTGTGCTTCCTTCTACATCCGGCTCCAACAAAGCAGCTATAAGGGCTGCAATTGAAAGACTGGAAGCCGGTGGATCAACTGCTGGTAGTGCCGGTATCAGGCTTGCCTATAATACGGCACTTGCGAATTTCAAAAAAGGCGGCAATAACAGGGTTATTCTCTGTACCGATGGTGACTTCAATGTTGGCGAGAGCAGTGATGATGCGCTAGAAACATTGATTGAAAAGGAAAGAAAGTCAGGCGTATTTCTGACTGTGCTCGGTTATGGAATGGGCAATTACCAGGATGCCAAAATGCAAAAACTTGCCGATAAAGGAAACGGTAATCATGCTTATATCGATCAGCTCAGCGAAGCAAAAAAAGTTTTAGTTAATGAATTCGGTGGTACGCTTTTTACGATTGCAAAAGATGTGAAACTCCAGATTGAATTCAATCCCAACCTTGTACAGGCATATCGGCTTATCGGTTATGAAAATCGCTTATTGAATAAAGAGGATTTCAATAATGATAAAAAAGATGCGGGCGATATGGGCAGCGGTCATACCGTTACAGCTCTTTATGAAATCATTCCGGCAGGAGTAAAAGCAAGTGAATTGGAGAGTGTTGATTCGCTGAAGTACCAAAAAACAGATAAAAGTAAAAAACAGGAATCAACCTGGGCGAAGGAGATGATGAATATCAAAATCAGGTATAAGAAACCCGATGAAGATCAAAGCAAATTGCTCGTACATCCGGTATTGTATTCAGGAACCGATTGGAAAAAGACTTCTGAAAACTTTCGTTTAGCATCTGCAGTTGCAGGATATGGCATGTTATTGCGGAATTCTGAATTCAAAGGAAATATCAGTTATAGTAAAGTGCTGGAGATTTTATCAGGGGTGATGAATAATGATAAAGAAGGATATCGCAAAGAATTCAGATCTATCGTGATAAAGACTGCAGGTATAAAAGGCCATGATATTGAAGAAGATGAGGAAGAGTTAACAATGAATTGAGCTGTGAAAAATAGCTTCGATTCCAGACCGGCACTGTAAAGTTGCCGGTCATTTTTTTGAAAACTCAGAATTGCACAACAGCACAACCCTCGGATCAATATCTACAATTTTGGGTTCTTCTGCTACTTTAAAACTAAAAATGTTAACAGACTTATCAGATAAAATGACTTTGTGAATTTCGGGCAATAATTTACCATTATAGAATAATCCTATCTCGACAGGGACATTATATGAACCCGAAGATTGTGTTTGTTGTAGCGTAACTGTTACCTGTTCTGTATTTTTTGAATAGATCCAGCTGCCTTTTAAAAACAGGTTTCCTTTTTGAACAAGCCATTGTCTGAAAAACCCGGAAAGATCTTTGCCGGATACCTGTTCCATTTCTAGCTGAAAATCTGCGGTAGTGGAATTGCTGTTGAAATATTTTTTATAGTAATTCCTGATGCCTTGTTTAAATGCGGGTTCACCGATGTCGTTGCGTAACATGTGTAATATCCAGGCTCCCTTATAATAGGTTTGTGCAGAAGTTACCTTACTCATGTCATCAAGATTATTATGTATAACGCTGTGTTCCGGTAATTCTTTATGATGCATGTAGACACGTTTTCGTTCCTGCTGCATTCTTTCCGAGAATACGTCATGTCCATAAGCATGTTCGATAAAAAGGTCTGTAAAATAAGTTGCAAAACCTTCACTCAACCAAACATCATCCCAATCGGATTCTGTTACTGCATTGCCGAACCATTGATGAGCGATTTCATGTATGATAACATCCCGCCACCTTTTTATATTTTCAAGGGAAACAGAATTCTCTGCATATAAAATAGCTGACGCTGCCTCCATGCCGCCACTTACACTGTTGGATTGAATATTGGCAAGTTTCTCATAGGCAAAGGGTCCTACATAATCCGAATAAAATGCCAGTACTTCTTTGGAAGGCTCAGCAAAAACCTTGAAGCCGGAATCCCTCGCCTGGCGTATCACCCAGGTTTCAATTGATTTCCCCTCGAATTGATCAACATATTGAACGGCAAACTCTGCAACACCTAAAACATATAGCCATGAAGAAATTGGTACCGATTGTTTCCAGTGTGTTTTTTTGAAGCCCTTGCCAACACTGCTTTCTTCAAGTTTGATTCCATTGGATACAACAGAAAAACGTTCAGGAGCTGTCACAATGAATTCACAGGTTGCCTTATCATAAGGGTGATCAATTACCGGCAACCAGTTACGCGTGAGATCGGGCCAGTTATCGCTAAAGAAAGTCGTATCGCCATATTTGTTGGGCTTGATATGAAGTCCGGTGGCGGGAACGCCGCGATAGAAAATAATAAAAGAATTTTGCCTATCGGCTTTTGAAGGATCGCATCGGATGAGTATTACATCCTTTATATGCTGATGATCCAGCTTTTTATTATTGGCAATAATGCTGTCTATTTTCATTCCCTTTCCTTTCGATTTGCCCGTGTCGATCAGGGAACTCAAGTCCAGCCGGAATTCTGTAATGCCGGACTTTTTAAACAAAACGTTTACAGTGGCTTTGCCAACGATTAAGTTTGATTGTCCTGATAGTAATAGTTCGAACTTGTAATGCTGGATGTCGATATCAAAGTTCTTTGGGTATATATCTTTTGCCTGGATAGTCAAAGAAACACTGCAGCATAAAATAATTAAGTAAATCCTGGAAATGAATTTATTTAAAAGCAAATGTCTTTTGAGATTGGATTGAAACAGCATAGGAGGGAAGATACGATGGAAAAGATAGTTGCGAAAAAGATGTTCCGGTTCCAAATCTTTTCATCTTCTGGCTGAAGCAAGAGGCAACTGAAAAAGCATTATAACTTTTCAGGATTGTGAACGGTTGCTACAAACAGGATGCTCCTAACGGAGCAAGAGGCCGGTATTTGACTCTGTTGGTGTTTGGGATTGAGTATCAGATATGGCAATGTATTATGTGTCGTGCTGAAATAAAGAAACGTTTTATGATTGACAATTTTTGAAATCAACACCAGGTGCTTATATCATAGTTTCTTCCGCTCCATCGGAGCGTCCTGATTGTAACAAGAAAACCGAATTTGGAACCAATTTGCCGCTCCGTCAGGAGCGTCCTGTTTATGACCGTAAAAATTAAATATCTATAAGCAACACAAAATAGCCATTCGATTCACAATTTAAAATAATCTCAAAAATGTCTTTCCTCCTTCTTAATAAATCTATTAACAAAAACATTTCATCTGATAGGAATCAAAAATGAAAACAGCTCAAATCTTTTTAACTCCTGGCTTTAGCGAAGAGAAATTGCAAGGTATAAGATGACAACATAATATCTGATTACAACTTAATAATGACTGGCGCCGACCAGGCAAAAGCTAACGTAACACCTACAACCTTCAACTTTCAGCTTTGAACTACGCCTCTCTTCATCTGAATCCCGGATGATATTTTCTCAAAGTCTCTCTCAAAAACTCCCGATCCAGATGAGTATAAATTTCTGTGGTTGTAATGCTTTCATGTCCCAGCATTTCCTGTACTGCCCTCAGGTCGGCGCCCCCTTCTACGAGATGTGTGGCGAAAGAGTGTCTGAAAGTGTGCGGAGAAATTGTTTTTTTTATTCCTGCATGGTGCGCCAGATCGCGGATGATATAAAAAACCATGATTCTTGTCAGCCCCTTGCCGCGTCTGTTCAGAAAAACATAATCTTCATACCCAGGTTGAACAGGCACATGAGGCCTGATTGTATTCAGGTAAATATTCAGGTATTTGACAGCATCGCTACCGATCGGTACCAGCCGTTCCTTATCGCCTTTACCAATTACCCGGATAAAGCCTGTCTCTGTATAAAGATGGGATCTCCTTAATGAAACCAATTCACTTACCCTTAAACCACAGCTGTAGAGTGTTTCCAGCATCGCTTTATTTCTTGTGCCTTCCGGTGTGCTAAGATCGATTTCGGCAATGATCTTCTCAATCTCTTCATAGCTTAAGGTGTCCGGGAGTTTGCGTTTGAGTTTTGGAGCTTCGAGCAATTCTGTAGGATCGGTTTTTACAATACTCTCGTCGATGCAATATTTATAAAAGCCCCGCATTCCCGAGATGATCCTGGCCTGGGTACGGTCACTCATGCCCATCGACGCGATCCATTGCACGAATTGCTGAAGGTCCTGCAGACTGATATCCTGAGGTTGTACTTTTTTCCCAATATAGTCAAGAAACTGGGTTAGCTTTTCGAGGTCGCGGGAATAGGCTTCAACGGAATGCCCGGCAAGTGATTTCTCGAGTTTCAGATAAGCTATAAAACCTTTTTTATATGGTTCCCACATGATATTTCGTTCGCAAAAGAAAAAGATAAAGATACATGGATGATTATTTATTCACCAGTTATTCAATAACCGTTTTTGCGAGGCTTGCATTGAATATAAATCAGATTTATTCTGTTATTTTCGCTCCCTGACACAGCATCAAAATAATTTTATCTCCCCGTATGGAAGCGGTTAATCTCAGGCATTTCAGAAAGCAGATGAAGGCAAACAAACGCCGGATGAAAGGATTTCTCACCCGTCTTGAAAAAAAACCTCCACGCAATCTGGATAAAATATCTGCCACACTGGATAAAGAAGTGTGGAAAGAAGTCGACTGCCTGAGTTGCGCAAATTGTTGCAAGAAAATGTCTCCTACATTCACACCGGTAGATATTAAAAGAATTTCTTCTCACCTGGGTATGACGCCGGTGGCATTTAAAGAGAAATGGCTTTATCTTGACCGCACCGGTGATTGGATGAATGTAAAACAGCCCTGCCAGTTTCTGAACCTGTCAACCAACATGTGTTCTATTTATGAGGTAAGACCTGCCGATTGCGCCGGGTTCCCGCATCTCGCAAAAAAGAAAATGATTGACTACGTTCATATCCATCGTCAGAACATTGAGTATTGCCCGGCTACTTTTCGTTGGGTGGAAATGATGGAAGACCTTGCGAAAAAAGATTTTAAATTGGAGTATCCTGTTGCTATTGTTTAGCTCGCAGTTGAAAAATGCCTTCCTGCCTTCTCAATGCCTTCCTGCCTTCTTGTAAACAAATAGTGTTTAGTTTAAAGAATTTTAACAAGAAGTCAGGAAGACAGGAAGAAAAATGCCTTCCTGCCTTCTTGTAAAAAATAGAGTTTAGTTTAAAGAATTTCAACAAGAAGTCGGGAAGACAGGAAGAAATAAAAATGCCTTCCTGCCTTCTTGTAAAAAATAGAGTTTAGATTAAAGAATTTCAACAAGAAGTCGGGAAGACAGGAAGAAATAAAAATGCCTTCCTGCCTTCTTGTAATGATCTCAGCAATACACATCTTCGATAAAAAGAAATTCTGATTCGGGCTCGCGGATATTAATAGCAAGAATATCATACCGGACACTGTCCCAGCTACCAAACTGGTAAAGATATTCTGCTCCAGAAGCAACCATCTGTTTCAATTTTGATTTACTCACCTGTTCTTCAGGGAAGCCATAGGCTTTGCTTTTCCTGGTTTTTACTTCAATAAAATGGATACAATTTTTTTTTGATGCTATGATGTCGATTTCATACCTGAAATGGCGCCAATTGCGTTTAACGATCTCAAAACCGTTGGACTGGAGCCAGGTGGCCGCAAGTTCTTCACCCTCTTTGCCGGTATCATTGTGCTTCGCCATACGGTATGATTTTGGTTAACTTCGAAAATAATTATCGCACCGGTTGAAAAAAACGTTTTTATGCAGCCTTTGAAAGGAAAAATACAGCATTATGCCTGGGGAGGAACGGATTTTATTCCCTCACTTTTATCTATAGAAAATACTGATCATAAGCCTTTTGCTGAATACTGGCTGGGCACCCATCCGGGAGGTGTGTCCCGCATAGGCCTAACCGAAAATGAGTCTGTTTCCCTGGCTGATGCGATTAAAAAAGACCCGGCGAAATGGCTTGGAGAAAAAGTAAATAACTATTTCGGGGAATTGCCTTATCTCCTCAAAATACTGGATGTAAAAGATATGTTGTCCATCCAGGTGCATCCAACAAAAACTGAAGCAGAAAAAGGTTTTGACCGGGAGGAAGCGCTGGGTATTCCTCAATCAGCTGCGCACAGAAATTATAAAGACCGAAATCATAAGCCTGAAGTGATGGTAGCGCTAAGCGATTTCTGGCTGCTTCACGGCTTTTCACCCAATCTTCACTATATACTTGAGAACAGCGAATGGTTCAATACTTTGCTTCCGATATTTGAAGCAAAGGGAATTGAGGGTTTGTACCAGTTTGTAATGGAGTTACCACAGGAAGGAGTTGATAAACTGCTTCAACCTCTCGCACAGAAAATAGTACCACTTTACGAAGCAGGTCAATTATCAAAATCTTCACCTGATTTCTGGGCTGGAAGGGTGCTGGTAAACAGCAAACCCGATTTTAAAAATCTCGACCGCGGGATATTTTCCATTTATTTTTTCAACATTGTACAACTGGCAAGAGGAGAAGGGATATTTCAGGCTGCCGGCGTTCCTCATGCCTATATGGAAGGGCAGAATATGGAACTGATGTCAAACTCTGATAATGTATTGCGCGCCGGCCTCACACCGAAATATATCGACGTACCGGAATTGTTGAAACATACCATATTCGAATACACACATCCCCGGATTATCGAAGGCGAAGTCAATGGTCATGTAAAGAAATATCCCTGTCCTGTCCCGGATTTTGTGATTTATCATACTTCATTGAAAGCCGGAGAATTTTTAAGAGGAGCTACGCAAGGGCCGGAAATTGTAATTCTATTGAATGGTAAAGCCAACTGGCATTCGGGTGATACCTGGATACACATTGAAAAAGGTCATTCTTTGTTTTTCCCTGCAGGTGAAAATTATGAAGTCAGGGCAGACGGTGATTGTGAATGGTTTACGGCAGCAGTACCGGTGGAGAAATTGTAGAATACAGAAAACAGAAGGAAAAAACAGAGAAGAGAAACTTAAAGCCGGAAACAGGAAGATACAGCATACGGAATACAGGCAGTATCAACAACAGAAAACTTTATACTTTCAGCCATCAACTAAATCTCCTGCCTCCGATCTCCTGCCTCCTGCCTGTTGCCTTGTACCCACCCTGTGGAAAACCGTTGCTGAAAAAAGGGAATAAAATCATAGTTTTGCCTCCTAAATTTTTCTGCTGATGAAAGCCAACAGGAACGTATTGATTTCTTTCGTTTTACTCGTAATTATTGCCGCTGTTTATCGTGCGATTCCGGGCAGGCCCTGGGGCTTTGCGCCTCAGATTGCCATGGCAGTTTTTGGCGGATCATTTATCAAGGATAAAAAGCTTTCATTCGCTCTTCCAATTCTTTCCATGCTGATATCTGATATTTTCTACCAGATTCTTTACATCAACGGCATTGGTGAAATACAGGGTTTTTATGAAGGGCAGATCACGGTTTATATTTTATTCGCTGCGCTGACTGTTATTGGCTTTTTCATTAAACCTGAAAAACCGGTACAGATTCTTGGTGGATCGATCATAGCTCCTGTTATTTATTTCCTCACGTCCAACTTTATGGTGTGGATTGAAGGTGCAGGCCTTAAACGTGCAAAGACATTCGATGGATTATTGATGTGTTACAATGATGCATTGCCATTCCTGAAAGGAAGTTTGTACGGGACATTGTTCTTTAGTCTGATTTTATTTGGCGGAGCATACCTGCTCAAACATTATTTTGTACCGCAGACTGCAAGAGAAAAAGTCTCTTAACTGTTTTACCTATTTTTAAAGACTTACCTGGAGGAACCAATATCCTTCGTGATGGAGTTTTGCGCCTTTCTTTATTTCAAGTTTCTGACTGAATAAGGAACAGTTCAAAACGAGGGTATGAAATTCTCCGTTTTCACCGCAGACATCGACGTCGAGTAATTTCAATTCTTCAGCAAGATCCTTTGTCAGGATCTGGCCGAGAAATTTTTCTCCCATGACTTCATTGCAGCTGATGATCATCGTTTCGATGCCTCCGTCCAGCATCTGATCCAGTAGGCGTTCGCGGTCAATTTGCCATAGCGGCAATACTGCTTCCAGACCGGCATTGCTGCACACTTTTTCTTCCCAGTCACGGTGCGATTGCAGGTCAATGTCGCCGAAAACAGCATGACTTACATTGAACCTGGTTTTTAAATTGATTAAAGCGTCGGTAAACTTTGTTTCGTAATCTGCCCATGACGATGAAATCAATCGGATAGGGATACCGGCCAGCTCAGCCTGCCGTTGAAGCACAGCCGAAGGTATGCCGTGAGACCTTGAGATCTTTCCTTCTTCATTCAGCACATTCAGAAGTACTGTGGGAATAAATCCTTCTTGTTCCGCTTTAATTAAAGCGAAGCAGCTGTCTTTTCCACCGCTCCAGGAACAAAGTGAAGGGTTATTTACCATGGTTGTCATTCCAGTGTTTCTTCGTAAACAGAATCAATTTCGAGGTTACTGCCATCTGCAGCCTGCGTAGCAAGTTCATCACAACGATTGTTGTAAGGGTTTGAAGCGTGCCCTTTTACCCAAACCATTTTGATGCGATGTTTTTTCAGCAGAGGATAAAGTCGTCGCCAGAGATCACTGTTTTTTTTGCCGCCTTTGAAATCCGTGCGCATCCAGTTTTCCAGCCATCCTTCGGTAATAGATTTAGTCACATATTGGCTGTCGGAATAAATAGTAATATCAAGACCTGTACGTGTAAGGGCTTCCAAGCCAACAATTACAGAAAGTATCTCCATCCTGTTATTGGTAGTAAGCCTGTAGCCGCCTGACAATTCTTTTTTTGTATTCTTCCAGATCAGGAGCACACCATAACCGCCACGTCCGGGATTTCCGCGCGCAGAACCATCCGTGTAAATGGAGAGGCCGTTTTCATTCAGCATCAGGGATATAGATTTCACCTTTCAGGAAAAGAACTCCGTAGCCACTCATCAGCACACGGTCGTCTCTTAATTCACAATCCAGCCATCCTTTGCGTGAAGAAAGCTGAATAGCTTTTAAATTCTTCTTACCGGTTTTTAGACTCCAGTAAGGAACGAGCAGACAATGCGCTGAACCCGTAACCGGATCTTCGTCTATTCCTGACTGTGGGAAAAAGCAACGTGATACAAAATCGACATCATCACCTTTCGCAGTTGCGAGTACACCACGGGAGGGTATAACCGCAATTTTGCGCATGTCAGGTTTCAGTGAATCAATATCAGATTGTGATTCGAGCTCTACGAAATAATCGAATTTGCCTTTGTACACTTTTACGGGTGTTATATCCAGGCCATCAAAAATTTCTGCGGGTGGATGGGGGACTTCAACAGGGAAATCTGCAGGGAAATCCAGCGTGAATTTCCCATCACTTTCTTTTTTTACGATCAGTACTCCGCTTTTGGAATGAAAACGGATTTCTGGTTTGTTATATCCGAGCAGATTGTAATACACGAATGCAGATGCCAGTGTTGCGTGACCGCAAAGCGCAACTTCAACGGCAGGTGTAAACCAGCGTATGCTGAAGTCTTCACCTTCAGGCACAACAAAAGCAGTTTCTGCAAGGTTATTTTCCATTGCGATTTTCTGCATCATGTGCTCAGGCAATGCTTTTTCCAACGTGCAAACCGCTGCAGGATTTCCCTGGAAAGGATTCGAACAGAAAGCATCCACCTGGTATATAGGTATCGTCATTTGTAAAAGTTGAGCTGCAAAAATAACGTTTAACGTTTAACGTTCAACGTTGAACGTTAAACCTGGAAGACGCCGAGTTTCATACTCTCTGCAATGGGTGCATTATTGGCAGCCGCTATGCATTCAGACACGATCTGCCTGGTTTGCACCGGATCGATAATGCCATCTACCCACAATCTTGCTGCCGCATAGTAAGGACTCGTTTGCGACTGATATTTTTTAGTGATATCGTCCAGTAATTTCTTCTCCTGTTCGGGTGAAATTTCCTGGCCTTTTGCCTTCATCCCAGACACCTGTATCTGCAACAAAGTTTTCGCAGCCTGTTCACCTCCCATAACAGCGATCTTTGCGCTGGGCCAAGCAAAAATAAATCGCGGATCATAAGCTTTTCCGCACATCGCATAGTTGCCTGCACCATAAGAATTACCAACAATGATGGTGATTTTCGGAACGATGCTATTGGCTACTGCATTCACCATTTTTGCGCCGTCCTTGATAATTCCTGCATGTTCACTTCGGCTGCCTACCATAAATCCTGTCACATCCTGCAGAAATAATAATGGAATTTTTTTCTGATTGCAATTCATGATAAATCGTGCCGCCTTATCAGCGCTGTCGTTGTAGATAACACCACCCATCTGCATTTCACCCTTTTTACTCTTCACCATTTTGCGTTGATTCGCGACAATTCCCACTGCCCATCCATCAATTCGACCATAGCCGCAAATGATTGTTTTGCCGTAATCCTCCTTGAACTGATCAAATGCAGAATCATCAATTATCCGCTCGATAATCTCCAGCATGTCATATGGTTTCGAACTGTCCGCCGGCATTATCCCATAGATGTCTGATGAATTCTTTTTCGGCTGAACCGGTT
This sequence comes from Pollutibacter soli, assembly GCA_029269725.1. Lineage (GTDB taxonomy): Bacteria > Bacteroidota > Bacteroidia > Chitinophagales > Chitinophagaceae > Pollutibacter > Pollutibacter soli. The sequence continues at coordinate 417,439 of JARJHS010000005.1, forward strand.
TAATCCGATGATAACCGGCAAGGGTAGGCGAACCAATCCTCGACATAATTCTTTTTACTTCATCAAGGCATTCTTCTTCAGTCTTGAATTTATAGTCTGCAATCCCTGATATTTCGGTATGTGTAACAGCTCCGCCCAAAGTTTCCTGGTCGATATCTTCACCTATGGCAGCTTTAACAAGATAAGGGCCGGCAAGAAAGATTGATCCATTCCCTTCCACCATCAACGTTTCATCGCTCATGATCGGCAGATAGGCTCCACCGGCAACGCATGCACCCATCACCGCAGCAATCTGCACGATGCCCATCCCGCTCATTCTCGCATTGTTCCTGAATATCCTTCCGAAATGTTCTTTGTCTGGAAATATTTCATCCTGCATAGGAAGAAAAACTCCGGCACTATCAACAAGATAAATAATAGGTAACCTGTTTTCAAGTGCTATTTCCTGTAATCTTAAATTCTTTTTACCGGTGATTGGAAACCAGGCACCGGCCTTCACCGTCTGATCGTTTGCTGCGATTACACATAGTCGCCCACTCACATAGGCAAGTCCGCCAACAGTTCCTCCTGCAGGGCATCCACCATATTCGGGATACATACCATCACCTGCAAAAGCACCTATTTCAATAAAAGGCTTGTCTTTATCGCACAGATAAGCAATTCGTTCGCGTGCAGTTAATTTGTTTTTTTCGTGTTGCTTCTCAATAGCCTTTTTCCCACCACCCAGTGATACCAGCTCCATTTTGGTGCGCATCTCACTGAGTGCTAGTTTCATCTGGTCTTCATTTTTATTGAAGTTGATATCCATGCAGAAAGTTGAATGTTATAAGTTAAAGGGTTACAGTGGCCGGTTAAAGATAGCGATAGTTACATCAGATAGGAACAGGTGCGAAGCTTCTCTCAATGAATTAGACAGTTCCTTCCCAATTGTACATCTTTAAGAAAAGTTTTTTAACGATGGGTTCACCGGTGAAAATACTTCCTCTCTACACTTATACCAACAAAGAACAATGGGAGGGAAAATGGGAGCAGATTGAAAATATTCCTTATGCAATGAGTCCATCATTTGTGCCAGAGCATCAATGCATCGCGTTTAATCTTACTTCTTTGTTTCACGGACAGTTAAAAGAATGCCGGAACTGTACGGTATGCCAACCCATTTACTATCGGATAGCTGATGACACTATTGACCTCGACATGCTGGTAGTGCGCCAGGAAATCAAGGAAAAGTATCTTGACTTTCCACCGACACTGGTGGCCGAAATATTGTCACATTCTCCACTCCTTAAAGACCGGCATAGCAAATTTTATCTTTATGAATCCCAGAAAGTTAAATACTATCTGATCATCGGCACACACGATCCCACGATTGAAATATCCAGGTGGAATGGCGCCGCTTATCAACTTTAAATGAAAAGCAGGAATGCTCTTTATGAGTTTGAGTTTGATGACTGCAGATTTGCAATTGATATTTCAGGAATCTGGTAGATACAAATCTTCGTGGTAAAAACTATTGTTCGGGGGTTAATGTATTACAGGGAAAATAATTCTTGAGGGATTATCCTGCTGGTGGTATATCCTGATCTGTGCATTTCTGAAATCCGTCAGTTTTGCAGAAGGAATATGCATGAATTTCTGCGGATTTCTGTCGACTAATGGGAACCAGGAACTCTGGATCTGTATCATCAGCTTATGTCCTTTTTTGAACAGATGAGCAATATCCGGAATATCGAGATTTACACTTTCAATTTTATTGGGTGTGAAAGCGACAGGTTTTGAAAAATCATTTCTGAATTTACCACGGATCACTTCAGCACGAACCAGGCGTTGGACTTCCGGCTTTCCGTCAACAGAGGGTTCCACATCAATAATTTTTACAACAAAATCGGCATCTGTACCCGAAGTGCTCACCTTCAATTCTGCTTTTACCGGACCAGAAATCAGTAAATCATTTTCCAATACTTCACCGGTAAAAGAAGCAACATCTTTTCTTTCTGAAGCGAATGTCTGGTCCTCTGCCATGTACTCGTTATTTCTGCGTCCGGATTTTTTTGCGGTATAAGGCACCGGGCGATCAGGATCGCTGTTATACATGGTGTATCCTTCTTTCGAAGAAGGAACCGTAGTATTCAGCCTGGCGCCGCTATGGAGGTAAATGTTAAGAGGTGTCGCATTTTCGGGTGGCCATTGCTGATAGCTCTTCCAGGTATTGCTTCCTGTTTCAAAGATTTTTGCCTCAAAATTGAGTGGCGAACCGACGTCCTTCAGGTGGTAATTGAAGAAAACAGTTTCAATCGAGTCCTGGTAAAATTTGCTGGTATTCTGATCGAAATTAATTCCTGCATACCTGCTCCAGTTCGGGCTGGCCCATGCGCCGTGCGTCCAGGGACCCATTACCAGTTTATTGTCGGCACCTGGATTTTGTTTCTCAATTGCCCGATAGGTTTCCAACGCGCCAAACAGATCTTCTGCGTCAAACCATCCGCCAACAACGAGTACAGCGGGTTTTATGTTTTTTAAAGAGGTACGGATATTACGCGCTTTCCAATAGTCGTCGTAAGTATCATGTGTGGTTATTTCATTCCAGATTTTCGCTTTGTTGTTGAAATAATCCATACCGTTTGCATTTCCTACAGTACCCAGGCGCAAATAGAAATCGTATGCATCTTTTATATCAGCATTGAAAATCTGGCTCCCATAACTTTCCACCGGACCCTTTCTTTCTTTGTCAAAATAATTCATGAAAGAAAAATTATCCATGAGGAAGAAAGCCCCTTTGTGATTTACGTCGTCCCCAATAAACTCATCGGTCACCGGAGCCTGTGGAGAAACCGCTTTGATGGCAGGGTGCGCACCCGGAAGAGAAGCAGTAGCATAGAAACCAGGATAGGAGATCCCGTGTATTCCCACACGTCCGTTATGGTGTTTGATATTTTTCAACAGCCACTCAATCGTATCGTAAGTATCGGAACTTTCGTCGGTTTGTTTTGCTGAGGTTTTGTTTTCGATATTCGGAGTCATCTCCTCGAAGTTGCCTTCGCTTTTATACCGGCCACGAACATCCTGAGTAACAAAAATGTATTTTCCTTCGAGAAGCCCAACATTCGGCCCGACAGTATAAGGAAATTCACCCTCTCCATACGGACCAGCACTGTATGGTGTTCTTTCCATGAGAAATGGATAATCTGTTGTGCTGTCCTTAGGTTGAAAGATCACGGTGTACAATCTTACTCCATCCCTCATCGGGATATATACCTCGATTTTGTCGAAGTTTTCTTTGAGAAATGCAGTTTTATTTTGTGCAAACAATGTTGGGAAAAGCAGGAGAGCGATTGCTATACACAGGGGTGATTTACGCATAGTAAGTAGTAAGTTTTAATGTAAAAAGGCATGGTGCTGCAAGAGTCTTGCATGAAGCAGACTCAATTATTACGATAACCTTTTTAAAGGTTTCGTCAATT
>JARJHS010000006.1 GCA_029269725.1 Pollutibacter soli
ATACACTTCATCGAAATCCTTGATGGGTAATTGAAAAAACTTATACGCCAACCTAAAAAAATAAAAAGAGGCCGACTCATTGTTTTGAGACGGCCTCTTTCTAATTCATTTCTGACAATTATATCATCTCACTCTGCAAAAGCGGATTTTTCACTGAAGATTTTTGTTCTGAATAATCTTTCGCAGCACTGATAAAATGCACAAAGAGCGGGTGCGGATTTTCGACCGTGCTTTTCAATTCAGGGTGATACTGCACACCGATGAAAAACGGATGAGAAGGAATTTCGACAATCTCCACCAGGTTACTATCCGGATTTTTTCCGCTCGCAATCATACCATGACTTTCAAAATCGACCAGGTAATTGTTGTTGAATTCCCAACGATGACGGTGCCTTTCCCTAATAAGACTGGTGCCGTAAATTTTTTCGGCGAGTGATCCGGGCTTGATTTCGCAAGTGTATGAACCCAACCGCATAGTACCACCTTTATCGGTAATTTTTTTCTGATCTTCCATCAGATCAATTACCGGGTTAGGTGTATCAGGATTCATTTCAGTTGAATGCGCATTGCGGAGATTCAAAACATCTCTTGCAAACTCAATAACTGACATCTGCATACCGAGACATATACCGAAGAAAGGCAAACCTTTCTCTCGGGCATATTTAACAGCAAGAATTTTTCCATCGATACCGCGGTGACCAAACCCTGGTGCAACGAGCAATGCATCGAGTGTACTCATCTTCTCATCTACATTATCGTCGGTAATAAATTCACTATGAATATTTACTACTTCTACTTTACACTCATTGATTGCGCCTGCATGAACAAATGCTTCAAGAATGGATTTATAAGCATCCTGCAGCTCAATATATTTTCCGATTAAACCAACAGTGACTTTGCTTTTAGGATATTTCAATTTATCAAGAAACTCTTTCCATAACATCAGCTCAGGCTCATGATATTTTGTAATATTCATCTTCTTAAGACAAATAACATCCAGCTTCTCGCGCATCATTGCAAGAGGTACTTCATAAATTGTCGGCGCATCAGCAGCTTCTATAACAGCCTCCTGTTTTACATTACAGAACAATGCAATTTTTCTCCTGATCTCAGGAGACAAAGGCCGTTCTGTACGACAAACAATAATATCCGGATGCACGCCATTCTCACTCATCATTTTCACACTATGCTGAGTCGGCTTCGTCTTTAATTCTTTTGCCGCTTTCAGATAAGGAACCAAGGTAAGATGTACGACCAGGCAGTCTTCCTCGGGAAGTTCCCATTGTAACTGACGAACAGCTTCAATGAATGGAAGACTTTCGATATCGCCCACTGTACCGCCGATCTCCGTAATTACAATATCATACCCTTCGTTACCCAGCAGCTTCATCCTCCGCTTGATCTCATCGGTAATATGAGGTACTACCTGCACTGTTTTGCCAAGGTAAGCGCCTTCCCTTTCTTTGTTAATTACTGTCTGGTAAATCTTACCAGTTGTAACGTTATTAGCCTGTGTAGTGAAAATACTCAGGAACCTCTCATAATGACCAAGGTCGAGATCGGTTTCCGCCCCATCCTCGGTAACATAACACTCACCGTGCTCATAAGGGTTCAGCGTCCCGGGGTCAACATTAATATAGGGATCAAATTTTTGAATAGTTACTCTAAGCCCCCTGGCCTGTAATAATTTAGCCAATGAAGCCGAGATAATTCCTTTTCCCAGAGAAGAAGTAACACCACCGGTTACAAAAATAAATTTAGCCATGTATGAAAGAATTTATTTATTCATTCAAATAATCTTTCCATCCAAACGATAAAGCCTTTGAAGAGCTAGCCACAAAATTTTACCACAATAGATTGAAACCGGACCTTTTGAAAATATTCGGAGAAGAAATTCTTGGAGGTCATGCAAACTTACGTTGAATTTGTCGGCCGGAAAAAAAATGAAAACGGGTGTGGAAAAGTCGGGGATTCTCAGAGAGATATTTATTAGAAAAATTTATCTTATTTAATAGTTGGTTTTCAACAACATAGTAAACGCTCAATAGAGCAATAAGCCGTTAAAATATGCCGTTTTATACTAAACCCTCCCTTGAAACCGCAATCGCTGTTGCTTCTAATCTGCTTCATGCAGATTTGTATTGCAAGGGGCCAGTGCCCGGGGGGCACTTTATTTTCACCTACACCAATTGCTGGAACGACTTCTGCTAACGGCTTTGTCCAGGGGACCGTTGCGGCTCATATCCAGTCATCAGGCAGTTTTGCAAGCGGCAGACCAATATATGTTCACCAGAACCTCACCTATAATGGGTTCACATGGCGATCGATCCAGATCATCCGCGGACATAGTTTTCCCGCGTCAACATCCACCTATATAAAACTGGCGCAGCCCTTAAGTAGTACCTATATCCATTTTCGCGTAAGTGATGTGCGCGGTGATGCAATCAACCAGAACGAAACGCAACGCATTGAGGGATATAACAACGGCGTTCCGGTTACACCGAATTTCGAAGATTTCGTCAACGGTGCATACATCACCGGTGGGAATATTATCAATGGTGCATCTACAACTACATCGACTGTACAGTCTGCTGTACGCATATTTTTTTCAGGCCCGGTGGATAGTGTTGTGCTGACCCGGACGGCATGGAGTGATTATGTAATATTTGATATGTTCTCCCGATGCGCAATCCTTTTGCCATTTACACTTTCCTCTTTTGAAGCGACATGGAAAGAAAACAAATCATTATTATCATGGCAGGTGGAAAGCGCATGGAGTTTTAATGAATTTATAGTTCAACGCTCAGGAGATGGACGTGACTGGGAAGATATCGGAAAGAAAAATATTGAGGATAACGATGGCTTCGCCGGACATTACACGTATACAGATCGATCTCCCTTAAGGGGTCGGAATTTCTATCGACTTAAAACCATTGACACAGATGGTTTGATCAATTATTCTTTGGTGGTCAATCTGATTGCGGGTGGAAAATCATTCCAGAAATTGATTTCCAAAATCCAAAACCCGATAAGCAGTTCATTTCAATTGGAGATCACGAAAGAAGCAACACTGAATATTTACTCCGCGCAGGGAAGTTTAATTTACAACCATCGCTTAAAAACAGGTGTACACCAGATCCCAACCTTAAACTGGCAACCCGGTACATATTTCTTAAATATCATTGATCTTTCCGGAAATACAGAAAGTCAGAAACTCGTGAAGTTCTGATTCCTTTGAACCAGACACTGAATAAAAAAACCCGCAACGAACGTTCATTGCGGGCCAGAATTATAATGGGTAAGTAAAAAACTATTCGCGCACCAGTTCGATATCGGCGTCAGTTCCACCGACGGAATGGATAACTAAAGAGAAATTACCTGAACTGATTGTTTCCGGAGAAGGTGTTGCACAACGCACCACAGCGTTGTACGATGAACCTTTTACTTTGAAAGTACAGGCCGGAGTTCGGTATGCACTTTGAATTACCTGGTATCTGCTGGTATTTCCGGGAGTGACATCACCGTAACTATATTCACCTTCCAGCGCGAAAAAAACAAGGTTCTCCAGTGCCACTGAAGATTTATTTTCTACACGCAAAAGAAATGGATTCGTATTTTCTTTGGTACAGCTGACTGATGCCAGGACGATAAACGCGAGAGAAATATTTCTAAGCGTTTGATTTGCAGATAGGATGGTTTTTTTCAAGAGATATTGTCGTTTTGTCAACAAAACATTTAAACGACAACAGCTCTGTTTTATTATCGCAAATCTAGTCCTTTGCAATTTTCATATAACTGGCTGAAATACCTTTTATTAATGAAGAACTAAAGCCCTGGTGTTCCATTTCATTCAGGCCCGCGATGGTACAACCTTTCGGTGTAGTTACTTTATCGATTTCTTCTTCCGGATGTCTTCCTGTTTGAATCAGCAGTTCAGCAGCGCCTTTTACAGTTTGCGCAGCAATCAGTGTTGCGGTCGATGCATCAAATCCAATTTCAATTCCTCCCTGGATATTCGCACGAATAAAACGCAGTGCATATGCTATTCCGCAGGCGCCTAATACCGTTGCTGCATTCATCAGCTTTTCATCGATACTCACCACTTTTCCCAGCTGATTGAACAAGCTCATGACATATTCCTGCTGTTCATCACTTGCTCTCCTGCTGCATATGCAGGTCATGCTTTCCTGGATTGCAATAGCGGTATTCGGCATCGCACGTACAACAGGCATATCATTTCCTGTAACACTCTGAATGTCTTCTATGGAAATTCCGGTAATTACTGAAATAAGCAAATGCCTTTTGCTATCCAGATCAGGCTTGAGCTGTTTTAATACTTCGGCAATCTGAAATGGTTTTACAGCAAGCACCACGATATCCGCATATCGTACAGCTTCATTATTATTATTTCCGATCGTTACACCCTTCTGTTCGAGATAACGAATCTGTTCAATATTTCTCCTGGTAATCAGTATATGTTGCGGCAAAGTAAAACCACTCATAATCAAACCTTCAGCTATTGCCTTTCCAAGATTTCCTCCACCGATGATTGCAATTTTTTTGTTCATAATTCAAGCATTTAAAAATAAAGCCACAAGAAAAAGAATACTTGTGGCTGGATATTTTAATTCATTTTTTTGCTTTAATAATAACTGCTGTTCGCAAGATACTTACTTACATAATCCATCACACCTTCCTCCAAAGTATAGAACGGATGTATGTAACCCGCTTTTTCCAGTTTATGCATCCTTGCCTCGGTGAAATACTGGTATTTGTCCCTGATGTCTTCCGGCATATCGATATACCTGATATCAGCTTCTTTTCCTATTCCGGCAAATGTAGCTTTAACCAGATGTTCAAAGCTTCGCGCATTACCTGTGCCAAGATTATACAATCCTGAAGCAGGTAAATGACGATGGAACCAATAGCATACTTTTATAACATCCTTCACGTAAATAAAATCACGCAACTGCTGACCATCTTTAAAATCCGGTCGATGTGATTTGAAAAGATTTACAAAACCACGCTCACGTATCTGGTTAAACGAATGAAAAATCACGCTGGCCATTCTGCCTTTATGATATTCGTTGGGGCCGTACACGTTGAAAAATTTCAAACCATACCAATGCGGAGGCGTTTGTGTCTGTTCAAGTGCCCATTTATCAAACTCATTTTTTGAAACACCGTAAGGATTCAGTGGATTAAGTTTGTATGGCAATGCGTGATCATCATCATAACCAAGCGAACCATCGCCATAAGTTGCAGCTGACGACGCATAGACGAGCGCGGTATTTTTGCTGATACAATAGTTCCAGACAGATTTCGAATACTCAACATTCAATCGTTCATGGATTGAATAATCGAATTCAGTAGTATCCGTTCTCGCGCCGAGATGGTAGAAGAAAGAAATCCGGACATTATTTTCATTCAGCCAGGCAAATAAATCATCGCGTTCAATTCTTGCTGAGAAATATTTTCCGCTGAGATTGCCCGCTTTATCATCCCTGCTGAAATCATCGACAACAATGATTTTATCGATGCCCTGGCGATTCAGAAAACCGACCATGCAGCTCCCGATAAATCCGGCAGCTCCGGTAACTATTATATATTCTTCATTCAGATCGATCGAAACAGCCATAGTTCAATTTCTTTTACCTCAGCTATGCAAAAGCTATTCTGGCAGGTAGTGATTGAGATGCTTTTCAATTGCAGTATCATACCGATGTTTCCAGCTTTCAATATTTCCCCAGCTGTCATTGTCAATAAAAATCTCACCATCGGTCACCTTTCCAATTCTCACCCAGGGTAATCCTGAAGAATTCAGAACGGCTTCAAGCTGCGCTGATTGCTGATAAGTTGCGGAAACCACGACCCTGCTTTGAGATTCACCAAACCAGAACGCATCTTTTCTCACAGGTATATCAACATCGATTTCGAATCCAAGATTGTTCCATGCAGCACTTTCAAAAAGCGTGATGAACAAACCGCCTTCACTGATATCGTGAGCAGATTCAATGAGACCTTCCTGGATCAGGTGTTTAACTGATGACTGAAGGCGAAACTCATCTTCCAGGTTAAACAATGGAGCCGGGGAAAATTTCACGTTACAGATTTTGTTCAGATACTCTGAAGAACCAAGGTCATCAGTCACTTCACCGACCAGGTATATAAAATCACCTGGCTTCTTGAAGTCAAGCGTCATTTTATTTTGCACATCTTCCAGCAAACCTACCATACCAATGGTTGGAGTCGGGTATACGGCACCGTCAGGATTCTGATTATAGAAACTGACATTTCCTCCTGTTACCGGAGTGTCAAACTTTCTGCAAGCTTCTCCCATACCCTTGATAGCATGTACAAACTGGTAATAAACTTCAGGATCATATGGGTTACCAAAATTCAAACAGTTGGTTACGCCCAGGGGTGTGCCACCGCTGCAAACGATGTTCCTCGCAGCTTCACTCACCGCAATCATACATCCCACCTGCGGATCTGCATAAACGTACCTGCTATTGCAGTCGGTAGTAACAGCAAGACCTTTTGTGGTACCCTTCACCAGCACAACCGCTGCATCGCTGGGTTCATTGGTGGAAGCATTCACCGTTCCCACCATGCTATCATACTGGCGATAAATCCAACGCTTGTTGGCGATGTTTGGAATCGACACCACCTGTTCTGCAACGTTCTTAAGATCAGTCGGAACAGGAACAGCGGCCGGATCAAAAGAACTTATTTTTTCAAAATATTTTGGCTCATGGTATTCTCTGTCGTACACAGGAGCTCCACCACCCAACACCATACTTTCAGCAGGTAGTTCAGCTTCCAGTTCACCATTCATATAGAATTTGAGTAACCCATCATTCGTCACTTCCCCGATTTCTGAACAGGGCAGATCCCATTTTTCAAAAACCCCGATCACTTCTTTTTCTCTGCCTTTTTGTACAATGAGCAACATTCTTTCCTGGCTTTCGCTTAAAAGCAGTTCCCAGGCCTTCATATTCTGCTGACGTTTGGGAACTTTATCCAGATTGATAACCATTCCTACGCCACCTTTTGCACTTGTTTCCGCTGTGGAACAAATAATACCAGCAGCACCCATATCCTGCATTCCCACCAATGCACCTGTTGGAATTACCTCCAAACATGCTTCTAGCAGTTTTTTTTCCTGGAACGGATCACCCACCTGTACTGACGGCAGATCCTGGGCACTTTCTTCTGTAATATCTGCTGAAGCAAATGAAGCTCCGCCAATTCCGTCTTTACCAGTAGCAGAGCCGACGATAAACACCGGATTGCCCTCACCCCAGGCAGTTGCACTTACCGTTTTCCCGGCCTCCACAACTCCCACACTCATTGCATTCACTAAAGGATTGGTATGATAGCAATCTTCAAAATATACTTCACCACCGACAGTGGGAACACCGAAACAGTTTCCATAATGACCAATGCCATGTACAACTCCGCTGAGAAGGTGCTGCGTTTTCTGATCTTTCAGATTTCCAAAACGAAGTGAATTCAGCGCAGCGATAGGTCGGGCCCCCATTGTAAAAATGTCGCGATGAATTCCACCAACACCAGTGGCCGCACCCTGGAAAGGTTCTATCGCAGAAGGATGATTATGCGATTCAATTTTAAAAACCACTCCCAGTCCGTCGCCAATATCCGCCAGACCTGCATTTTCTTCACCCGCTTTCACCAGGAGTTTACCTCCTTCACGGGGAAGGGTTTTCAGCCATTTGATTGAATTTTTATAACTGCAATGTTCGCTCCACATCACCGAATAAGCCGCTAGTTCGGCGAAATTGGGCGTTCTGTTGAGTATTTCTTTGATTTTTTCAAATTCTCCGGCAGTCAAACCCAGTTGGGCGGCCGTTTCCACTGTTGTATCCATAGTCGAAAGTGTGGTCAAAGGTAAAGCTATACGACCAACCTGTAAAATCAGCCATCATGAAAATATCAACCGCATTTGCAGGTTTTTATATACCATTGCGCATGGAACAAAAGAAAAAAATCGCCTTTGTTTCCAATACACTCTGGAGTATTTTTCGATTTAGATTTTCCCTGATCCGTCAGCTTTTAAAGGATGACTATAATGTTCTTGTTGTAGCGCCCGAAGACAATACACGCCCACATTTCGATAACATCGAAAACCTGGAATTCGTCCCTTTACGACATCTCAAACAGGGTTTTTCTTCGCCATGGGGAGAGTTAAAGCTGAAAAAGGAACTGGAGCAGGTATATCTTCAACATAACCCCGACCTGGTTTTTCACTATACCATCAAACCCAATATTTTCGGCACTCTTGCTGCGAGGTCCGCAGGAATTCCATGTATTGCGGTGGTTACAGGGATGGGATATGCATTTATTAATTCCGGTATTCTTGGATTGCTTGTGATACCGCTCTACCGGAATGCCGCCAGAAAAGCCAACCAGGTCTGGTTTCTGAACGAAGGTGATAAAATACATTTTATCAGAAAGGGGATCATCAGGCGCACTCCATCGCTGATTCTGCCGGGCGAAGGAATCGATACCGAAAAATTTCAGCCTATGGCAAACAATTCGCGCGAGCCTGAAAAAATTCGTTTCCTGATGATCGCGCGGTTGCTGAACAATAAAGGTGTAAGGGAATTTGTATCAGCAGCTGCTCAAGTAAAAAGCAAGTTTCCCGATATTGAATTTACAATCGCCGGAAGCTATGACCCTTCTCTGCCGGATAGCATACCCGAAGAATTGTTCAATCAAATCAGTGACGGAAAGCGTATCAGTTATGTCAGTCAGTCGCAGGATATACGCAATGAAATCCGGCAGGCAGATGCTGTAGTGTTACCGTCCTATGCAGAAGGACTAAGCATGAGCCTCATGGAAGCAGCAGCGATGGAAAAACCACTTATTGCAACCAATGTCAGTGGTTGCCGCGAATTGGTAATGCACGGAATATCTGGTTATTTATGTGAAGTGAAGAACGCTCATGATCTTGCTGAAAAAATGATACGCTTTATTCAACTTCCTGCAGAAAATAAACTGATGATGGGTAAGAATGGCCGTAAACTGATGATAGAAAAATTTGATTTAAAAGAAGTCATTCATATCTATAAAGAAAATATCAGGCAGCTCCTGCCATGATCTATGGCAAAAGAAATATTTTAGTAAACCAATAGGTTTTTATACCGTCAGCCAAAATATTTTTTTGCATACTATTATTTTCATAGCATACCTGATGTTTTTTTCCTGGCTGATTACCAGGATTCGTTTTAACCGAAAATCAGAACTCGCACCCGTTCTACTCGTGTTCTTTTTTGTTTTCCGTGTGATCACAGGTTGTATTTACGGTTGGGTCCATAGTCTTCAGCCAGACTATCAGACAACGATGGATACATGGAAGTTTTTTTCTGATGGATTGAATGAAACAAAGTTGCTCATCAATGATCCGGCTGCTTTTTTTAAAGAATTGGTACGCAATCCCTATCAGGGTGGTTTTGGAAGATTTTTCAGTACTTCCGACAGTTACTGGAATGATCTGAAACATAATATCATGATCAAGTTTGCAGGGATACTGAACCTGTTTTCCGGCAGCAACTATTATGTCAATATCATATTTTACAATTTCATAGTATTCTTTGGGCCTGTTGCTCTTTATCGGTCAGTCAGGTATTTCACCTCTGAAAACAAAAACATCTACTTGTTTTTATGTTTTCTTTTTCCGACTACTGTGTTCTGGACCTGTGGCTTTCATAAAGAGGGATTGCTTTTTACATCGGTGTCGCTGATCATTTTTTATTGTCTAAAAGCATTTTATAGTACCTGGAGATGGACATCTGTGCTGATGATTATATTTCTTTTTGGTTTAATTTTTCTGCTCAGAAATAATATCATTTTTGCGCTTGTACCAGCGTGGCTTCTCTGGATGCTCAGCCATCATTTTCCCAAAAAAACTCAAGTCATTTTCGTTAGCGGTGTTGTATTTTTTCTCCTGCTATTCTTTACAAGCAAATATTTTATCCCAAGGCTTGATTTACCGGAATCCGTGAGGCAGAGACAGATTGAATTTATGTTACTCGGAGGCAATACCTACGTGCAGATGGATACCCTTCAGCCCAATGTTATGGGATTTGTAAAGCATCTTCCGATTGCTGCAGATATGGCTTTCCTTCGTCCGCATCCGGGAGAAGGAAGTTTTTTTTATATACCCTTTACTATTGAATCTGTTACCGTAATTGTATTCGCCATACTTGCTTTAACAAGAAAAAGGAAACCCATGCCCGACAAACCCTTCCTTTATTTTATGCTGATGTACGCTATAGGGTTGCTATTATTGATTGGTTATACTATCACCAACACAGGAGCAGTAATCCGTTACCGCAGTATAGCCTTCCCTTTTCTGCTAATGGCATTAGCGCTGATCATCAATTGGTCATCATTCAGGAAAAATCGGGCTTCAATCAAATTTTAGAATTGATAATATATGGTTTAGCGCGCAGTTGCAACCGATTTTAAACCGTAATCATTTTTTTTCTTTGTTATTTATCAATTTTTTTCAAAAACTGACAAATACCTCTTTTCAAATGTCATTTTTAAACTGAAAAATTGCAAATTTGCTATTCCTAAAAAAATTAAACCATCATGCAGTCTCTTCGTTTCAAAGCAATCGACAACCTGACAACATCCGAGCCCGGAGTAAATGTTGAAGGTGCCCCAAAAATCACCGGTATTTTCGGTGAGAATGTTTTCACGCTTAAGACCGCCCGTGAATTTTTGAGTGATGAAGCTTATAAAAGCCTCGCTGCTTCAACAAAAACCGGTCATAAAATTGAACGAAATCTTGCCAACCAGATAGCTGCAGGGATGCGCCAATGGGCCGAAACTAAAGGAGTTACGCACTTCACCCACTGGTTTCAGCCTTTAACTGGTACTTCCGCTGAAAAACACGATTCATTTTTCACATTGAAATCTGACGGTACCGCTTTAGATACCTTCGATGGTGATGCATTGGTTCAGCAGGAACCAGATGCATCTTCATTCCCAAGCGGTGGGTTACGTGCAACATTTGAAGCACGTGGATATACTGCATGGGATCCGACATCACCGGCATTCATCATGCACATCGGTCAGGGTCTTACGCTGTGTATCCCTACAATCTTCGTTTCATACACAGGGGAATCACTGGATTACAAGGCGCCGTTAATCAAATCGATCGAATCTTTGAACAAAGCTGCTGTTGATGTATGTCACTATTTTGATCGTAACGTAAGTAAAGTATACGCTACACTCGGATGGGAACAGGAGTATTTTGTTGTCGATGAGGGATTGGCCAATGCACGCCCGGATATCGTAATGACCGGCCGCACTGTTTTCGGTCATACGCCAGCGAAAGGACAGCAGATGGAAGATCACTATTTCGGATCAATTCCTGAAAGGGTATATGCATTCATGCGCGACTTCGAATATGAATCCTATCGCCTGGGTATTCCTCTCCGTACGCGTCACAACGAGGTGGCACCTTCACAGTTTGAGTGCGCCCCTATTTTCGAAGAACTGAACCTTGCTGTTGATCACAATACACTATTGATGGACGTGATGAGCCGCGTTGCCAAGCGTCACCAGCTGAAAGTATTGTTGCACGAGAAACCTTTTGCAGGAATCAACGGAAGTGGTAAACATAATAACTGGAGCCTTGCTACAGATACCGGTGTTAACCTGCTGGCGCCTGGCAAAACTCCGAAGACTAACCTGATGTTCCTTGCATTTTTCGTAAACACCATCAAAGCTGTTTATGATCATGCTGATCTTCTCCGTGCGGCTATCGCTTCTGCCGGTAATGATCACCGTCTGGGTGCAAACGAAGCTCCGCCTGCAATCATTTCTGCATATATCGGGCAATACCTGTATAAAGTTCTCGACGAAGTGGAAAGCCGCGTTGGTGACAAATTCGATGAGCAGGATGAAGTGATGCTGAAGCTGGATATCCATAAAAGCATTCCTGAACTGCTGCTCGATAATACCGACCGTAACCGTACTTCACCTTTTGCCTTTACTGGTAATAAGTTTGAGTTCCGTGCAGTAGGGTCAAATGCTAACTGCGCAAATGGAATGATCATTCTGAATACCATTATGGCGGAAACATTGTCAAACTTTAAGAAAGAAGTTGACAGCCTGATTGAGAAAGGTGACAAGAAAGAAGTTGCCATCATGCAGGTAATCAAAAAATACATTAAGGATAGTAAGAAGGTACTGTTCGAAGGGGATGGATACAGCGAAGAATGGCAGAAAGAAGCTGCAAAGCGCGGATTGCCAAACCTGAAAACAACACCGGTTGCTCTTGATCCCCTGATAACCAAGAAGGCAAAAGATCTGTTTGAAAAACACAACGTGTATTCGCATTCAGAACTCGAGGCACGGCATGAAATTGAACTGGAGAAATACGTAAAAACAGTTCAGATTGAAGGTCGTGTAATCGGTGACCTGGCAGGCAACCATATCATTCCCGCTGCTATTCGTTATCAGAATGTACTCATCGCGAATATCAAAGGTTTGAAAGATATCGGCGTCAAAGCAGAAGCATATGCTGCACAGCTGGAGATCCTCAATGCCATTTCAGAGCATCTGAACAAGGTAAAGAGTCTTGCTGAAGATATGACCGAAGCCCGCAAAGCTGCAAATGCGCTGACTGATACACGCGAGAAAGCAATTGCGTACTGCGATAAAGTAAAACCTTTCTTCGACGAGATCCGTTATCATGTCGACAAGCTCGAATTGCTTGTTGATGATACCGAATGGGAACTTCCGAAGTATCGTGAACTGTTATTCTTGCGTTAAACGTAAAACGTATAACGTTAAACGTAAAACGTAGAACGTGGAGTCGTTTAAGTTCAAATCAACATGATTAGACGCAAAGCGTGAAAGTCTGTTATAGCTAAATAAAAAAATCCGCCGCTGGCGGATTTTTTTATTTAACCATTTTCGTATTACGTATTGAACATAAAAATATAAACCCGCGCGGAGAAATTTTGGAAGAACTACTATTTCCAGCTCTTCAGTCTCCTATCATATAAATAAAAAATCCACCAAAGGCGGATCTTTTATTTGCTCTTATTATTTCGAAAGCCATTTACATTATAAACGACCTAACGTTAAACGTTACACGTTCTACTTTAAACCATCTTGAAAGACTCCATAAACTTCGTATTAAAATTGCCACTCTTGAAGTCTTCATTTTTCATCAATTGCTGATGGAACGGAATTGTGGTATGAACACCTTCAATAACGTACTCACTTAATGCGCGACTCATCGTATTGATGGCTTCCTCACGCGTACGTGCAACCGCAATTATTTTGGCTATCATTGAATCATAGTAAGGAGGAATCACATAGCCAGCATATGCGTGTGAATCCACACGGATACCATGACCTCCCGGCTGATGAAGAACAGTAATTCTGCCGGGGCTTGGCCTGAAATCATTATATGGATCCTCTGCATTGATACGACACTCAATTGCATGCATGGATGGGAAATAATTCATTCCAGAGATAGCATCACCAGCGGCAATTTTTATTTGTTCTTTGATCAGATCGAAATTGGTTACTTCTTCTGTAACGCAATGTTCCACCTGTATCCTGGTATTCATCTCCATAAAATAAAAATTCCTGTGTTTATCAACCAGGAATTCTATAGTACCTACACTCTCGTAGTTAATCGCAGAAGCGGCTTTTACAGCAGCAGCGCCCATCTTTTCTCTCAACTCTTCTGTCATGAAAGGTGATGGCGATTCTTCCACCAGCTTCTGGTGGCGACGTTGTATTGAACAATCTCTTTCACTCAAGTGACACACCGTGCCATAACGGTCACCCGCAACCTGGATTTCTATATGTCGTGGTTCTTCAACGAACTTCTCCATATAGATACCGTCATTCTTGAATGATGCACCAGCTTCTATTTTAGCAGTGTTGTAATTCTTTTCTATATCAGCTTCCTGCCAAACTACACGCATACCTTTTCCACCGCCGCCAGCTGTTGCTTTCAGAATAACCGGGTAACCGATTTCCTTAGCAAGGCGTTTGGCCTGATCAACGCTTTCAAGCAGGCCACCACTTCCGGGAACAACAGGAACACCGGCTTTGATCATCGTTTCTTTTGCAGTAATCTTGTCACCCATCGATCTGATCTGATCCGGAAGCGGGCCGATGAATTTTATACCGGACTCATTGCAGATTTCAGCAAATTTTGCATTCTCTGCAAGAAATCCATAACCCGGATGTATTGCATCAGCATTTACAATTTCTGCTGCGGCCATCAGGTGAGGTATGTGTAAATAAGAATCGCTGCTTGCCGGCTTACCAATACAAACAGCTTCGTCTGCAAATTTTACATGCAGGCTGTCCTTATCTGCTGTTGAATAAACTGCTACGGTTTTAATTCCCATTTCGCGACAGGTTCTGATCACACGTAATGCTATCTCACCGCGATTGGCAATCAATATCTTTTTGAAATTGGTTTTTGAGTCTTTTGTCATTGGATTACGTTAGTTGAAACTTAGCCGGGCATATCGGTCGGGCACCTGCCGGGTCAAGAATTAATCAGCTTAATTTACTTCCACCAAAAACAACGGCTGATCATATTCAACCGGAGAAGCGTCATCCACGAGGATCTTAATTACTTTTCCTGACACTTCACTTTCGATTTCATTAAACAGCTTCATAGCCTCGATGATACAAACCACTTTGCCTGGCGTCACTTCATCGCCAACTTCGATAAACAGGGGTTTGTCCGGCGAAGGCTTGCGATAGAATGTACCGATCATCGGACTTTTAATTACAACAGTATTTTCAGGCTTGGCGCTCGCCGGGGCTGGTTCGGCCGCTTGCGTAGCGGGACTTGCACCAGGCAGCGCAGCTGGTGCCTGAGGTTGATATACCGGCATTACTGGCTGCGGAGAAGCATAAGTTAATACCTGGTCTTTTTTCTGCTTAATAGTGATCTTAAACTCTTTCTCTTCAATCGTTACTTCGCCGATATTGGACTTGTTGATCATTTTGATCAGGTCCTGTATTTGCTTAAAATCCATGGACTCCATGTTGGGTTCTTAAAATTGTTTGAAACAGGTCGTGCAAACTAAGGTATGAATCTTTTCTTTTAAAAAACCAGTATTATTTTGAGAAAAAAGGGCAAAACTGCCCAAAATCTGGTCGTTTTTGCCCATTTTTCGCTGAAAATTGCCTGATTTTATTCTTTTACGCGCTCGAGATATTCGCCTGTTTTGGTGTTGACGCGGATCACATCGCCTTCGTTTACAAAAAGCGGAACCATAATAGTAGCGCCGGTTTCAATGGTTGCCGGTTTAAGTGTACGGGTAGCGGTATCACCGCGAAGCCCCTGTTCAGAATAGGTAATTTTAAAAACGATTTTATCGGGTAACTCAACGCTCATGGGCTGTTCAGTCTCTGTGTTGATCAAAACAGATACAGCCTGCCCTTCCTTCAGGAACTGTGGAGAATCGACTTTATTCTCTTCGACAGTGATCTGTTCAAAGGTTTCATTATCCATGAAATTGAAGCCGGTTTCATCTTTATAAAGGAACTGGTAATCCTTTCTTTCAACCCTTACAGGGAATATATTATCCCCTGAGTTCCAGGTCTTTTCAATAGTGCGGTTATTGTCGACACCCTTCAGTTTAGCCCACACTTTCGCCGCTGCTCTTGCAGTTTTATTCTCACCAAATTCAATTACGGTATAAAGGCTGCCATCGAGTTTGATAATTAAGCCTCTGCTGATATCAGCTGTACTCGCCATAACACAAAATTAAAAAGTTATTAAGCTATTTTTATGAACAGGGCGCAAAACTAAGGCAATTTCACATGCAAAACACCGCAACCACCGGCTCATCAATTTGGATTAAATTTGACGATTAAAATAAATCATTTCCCATGTCACTTCGTTTTGGCAGTACCCTTTTCTTTTTTTTGCTGATGTTCAGCCTGGCAAATGCCCAGGCCCCTTATCAGAAAAACCCGACCATTCCGGAATTTGGCCTACTTGCAAAAGACAGTGCTGCCTGGATTACCCCTCAAACTTTAAAGGCTGGGAAACCCGTAATGATCGTGCTTTTTAGTCCTGATTGTGACCACTGTGTAAAATTTGCAGAGGAATTGAAAAAGGATTATTCCAAATTTACCGGCGTCGAGATTGTAATGGCGACTTATCAGCCAATTACAAAAATGAATGAGTTTTCAAAAAAGCTGGGATTAGATAACTATAAAAATGTTTACTTCGGACGCGATGTAAAATATTTCTTCGGGCCATTCTATAAATTGAAAAGTACTCCGTTCGTCGCGCTGTATGATTCTTCACATAAACTGATCACGGCATATGATGGCGGTGCGCCGACGGCTAAGATTCTTACGGATTTTAAAGTGAAGTAGGGTAATCGTTGTTCGTTGATCGTTTTTCGTTGTTCGTTGTTCATTGTTCGTTTGAACTGGCGGCTGTTGCCCGCCTGCCGGCAAGCAGGCTATTGCCTGCTTACTATTGCCCGCTGCCTGGCTCTTTTATTCGAACTTCACGGTACTTCTCACCTATCACTTTTTACTTAAAAAACCTACCTTTGGCCGCCCGTGAAAACCGGTATTGGCGGCAGCTTATACCTGTTCGTTCGTAACTATTTTTTTCCATTATAAAATTTCTCTCATTATGAAAGTTACTGTTGTTGGAGCCGGCGCTGTTGGTGCGACTACTGCAGACAATATCGCCCGTGCTGCTCTCTGCCAGGAATTGGTTCTTTTGGATATCAAAGAAGGCCTTGCGGAAGGGAAAGCCCAGGATATGATGCAGACAGCTGCTCTTCTCGGGTTTGATACCCGTATCACAGGAAGTACAAATGATTATTCTAAAACGGCAGGCAGTTCTGTGGTTGTTATTACTTCAGGTATTCCACGTAAACCAGGAATGACACGGGAAGAACTGATCGGCACCAATGCAGGAATTGTTAAAGGCGTTTGCGAAAATATTCTCAAATATTCTCCTGATGCAATTATCATCGTGATCAGCAATCCGATGGATACCATGACTTACCTCGCATTGCAGTCAACAGGTCTTCCAAAAAACAGGATCATTGGCATGGGTGGTACGCTCGACAGCAGCCGCTTTAAATACCAATTAAGTCAACACCTCGGATGCAGCCCATCTGATCTGAATGCAGTTGTTGTGGGTGGTCATGGAGATACAACGATGATTCCGTTGATTCGTCTCGCTACATGGAACAGTGTACCGGTCACAAAATTCTTAAGCGAAGATCAACAGAAACAGATTGTTGCTGATACAATGGTAGGCGGAGCGACCCTTACCAAACTGATTGGCACATCTGCATGGTATGCCCCAGGTGCTGCAGGAGCTGCATTGGTTGAAAGTATTGTCAGAGATGAAAAGAAATTGTTCACCTGTTGCGTATCGCTCGAAGGTGAGTATGGCCAGAAGGATATTTGTCTCGGCGTGCCAGTTACTATTGGTAAAAACGGCTGGGAAAAAATCCTGGATTTTGATCTGAACGAAGAAGAAAAAAGTCTCTTCAATAAGAGTGCGGAAGCAGTTCGTACAATGAATGATGTTTTAAAAACACTCTAAACGTTTAACGTTCAACGTGAAACGTTTAACGTAAAACGGCCCTGTTGCAAAAATGTAACGGGGCTTTTTGTTTATACTATGCGGCTGTCCGCTTTCGTTATATTATTCAAATCCTTACCCCATGACAAGATACTTCGACTCACCGTTGAAAGTGACCGGCATTCTATTAACCTTTGCCGGATTCATTTCAGCTTTTATCAGCCTTCATCCTTCACTTCCGGAAAGCTACATGATCTCCCTTGTCGGAGTTCTGGTTTTTCTCACAGCAGATGCACTTACCCATACATCACTGACATTCAAATGGAGAAGATTTTTTGAAGTCGGGTTGATTGTAATAATAGTAGTCTCCACGATTTTATTGACGATGGACTTTTATGGAATGATCACGTTGAGGCACTTTCAACGTTGAACGTTTAACGTTGAACGTTGAAAGTAAGCTGTTCAATGCGCAGTGCTATTCCTGATGTATCCTGTTCAAGCATGCATTTAAAGTGCTTTTTCGGACAATGATCATAACCGATTTTTGAACAGGGCCTGCAAGGCAGATTTTTTACTTCAAAATTGACCGTGGGAATTTTATGATCGCCGTAATAAGGATACATTCCGAATTCCGGAATGGTATTTCCCCAGACAGCAACAACAGGTTTTTTCAATGCGGCTGCAATGTGCATGAAACCGGTATCATTACTAAGTACCACGGAACTTTGTTGTACAATACTTGCTGATTGATGGAGATTATACTGTCCACAGGTATTTACTACGAAGCCAGACGCATTTTTCCTGATTTCTTCACCTTCATCAAAATCCGCTTTTCCGCCAATAAGAATGACCGGCTTCGATATTCGATTGATCACTTCAACCACTTTTGCCGGAGGAAGTTTTTTTGTCGCGTGTGCTGCACCTATTACTACGCAAACATATCCCTTTGATATTTCACCAGGTAAAGTTTCGAAATCGACTTTGGCATTTTCAGGAATGAAATAATCAAGTCCTTCACCATCGTTTTCTATTTTCAATGTTGCTGCTGTTTGCAGATATCGATCAACGATATGAATATCCGGCAGACGATTGATTTTAAAATTCGTAATCAGCCATTTTTCAATGTTGAGTTTACCGAAAGAATGTGATGAAACACCAAGTGAATTCTTAACACGAAGTGTTCTCAGGTTCTTATGCAGATCAAGAATTACATCAAATTTCTCTTGCTTTAATTCATCCATTGTGTCACTGAATTTTTCATTCAACAGATGAACCTTATCGAGGTAAGGATTTGTTTCGAGAATGGACGCGAATTGTTTTTTTGTGAGATAATGAATTTTTGCAGAAGGCATCTGTTTCCGGATACAACGAATCACCGGAGTTGTGAGAACAATATCACCAATGGAAGAAAATCTGATGATCAGTATTTTCATGACGTTAAACGTTGAACGTTAAACGTTAAAGTTCAACGCTCAACGTAATTGAGGTCTTTTTTAAAGGTTTCTTCTGTATACCATGCTGCAACCAATGTAATGCACATAACAATAAGTCCCGTAACAATTCCACTTTTTACTATAGTCCAATGCCAGTTGTCCTGGAACAGGTCTTTAAACATCAGATTAATCAATGGTAAGGCGCCGCGCACCATATTCGGAATAGTAGTAGCCGCAGTTGCACGGAGATTTGTTCCGAATTGCTCAGCTCCCATCGTAACAAATATGGCCCAGAAGCCGGTACTGAATCCAAGCGCCGTACAGAAAATATACATCCTGCTATCTGAATTATTCAGTGGACTGAAAAACAGAACGGCTGAAATAATAGTAAGACCGTAAAAAATATACAGCGCTTTTTTCCTGCTTTTAAAATACTGACTTACCAAGCCAACACTTATATCTCCAATGGCAATTGCTGCGTATGCAAACATGATCGATCGACCAGAATCAATCGCGTTTTCCCCATACAGTCCTTTGGCAAAGGCGTTGCTGTAATTGACAAGAATACCAATCACGTACCATGTCGGCAAACCAATCAAAATTGCAAGGATATATTTTTTAAGTCGCTTACCATCAGTAAAGAACATCAGGATATTTCCCTTAACAACATCTTTCTGTTGTATCTGTTTAAACATACCACTTTCGGCTACACTTATTCGGAGTAACAATAATACAATCCCAAGTCCTCCTCCGATTTTATAGCATAGCCGCCAGTCATTTGTTGTTTTATATATGAAATAAGCAAACACAGCTCCAAACAAACCAATACCGGCTACCAGCGAAGTGCCCACACCTCTTTTTGTCTTTGGCAGTAATTCACTTACCAATGTAATACCTGCGCCAAGTTCACCCGCAAGACCGATACCGGCAATAAACCTCGCGAGTGCATACTGATTCACCGTTTGTACATAACCGGTAGCAAAGTTCGCTACGGAATAAAGCATGATTGAACCGAACAATACACTAAGCCTCCCCTTTTTATCACCCATGATTCCCCAGCAGATTCCCCCGATCAGCAGACCAATCATCTGGTAATTGATGATCTTTGTACTTGCCGTAAGCATTTCAGCAGCACTCACCTGCAATCCCTGCAGACTCGGGACACGTACGATAGTAAATAAAAGGAGATCATAGATATCAACGAAATAACCTAAAGCTGCAACTATTACAGTGAGGTTAAAAACAGACTGCTGTTTCTGCTCCATGGAGATCAGGAATGGGGAGTGGATGAATCGCTTGTTTTTTTCTTTGAACGACCGGAAGTAACCAGTTTAAATATTACAGGAAGCGTAGTCACCAGAACGATTCCCAGTACTATCACCTCAAGATGTTCTTTCAGATCGAAACCAAGTTTGTTCAGGAAAAACTTGTACAAATAGTGCCCTGCAAAAAGCATAGACACGGCCCATGCCAGGCAACCAACGATGTTGTAGTAGGAAAATTTCTTTTTATCCATGCCTACGATTCCCGCAATGATCGGCGCAAAAGTTCTGATGATGGGCAGAAATCTTGCGAATACAATAGCTCCTCCGCCATGTTTATCATAAAATTCCTTGGCAGCGAACAGGTGTTTTTTCTTGAAAAAAAATGTGTCCTCCCGCTTAAAAAGGTACGGGCCGCTTCGTGCGCCAAACCAATAGCCAACAGTATTACCAATCACACCGGCAAGCACAACAAGCGCAGTCAGCAATAAAAGGTTTACGAAATCACTATTGGTATTAAATAATTCAGCCGTCAGTTCATTGCTGTAAATTCCCGCAACAAATAAAAGTGAATCACCGGGTAAGAAAAAACCGGCAAACAAACCCGTCTCAGCAAATACGATAAAAAGAAAAACCCATAATCCGCCATTCTGAATATAAAATTCAGGGTTCAGCAAATCCCTCCATGTAAATTCCAGCAAGTCTAGCATTTTGTAAATTTAAAGGATGTAATCTTCAGGTACAATAACTCCGTTTCGATGATTATGTTTCGTATGTGACTTCAGGATTCACAGGATTTCCCAATTCCCCTTCCCACTTACTTACTGCTGTTGTGGCCAATGCATTTCCGATAACATTGGTCATCGACCTGAACATATCACAGAAATGATCGATCGGCAATATCAGTGCAATTCCTTCCGGTGGAATATTAAACATGGCACAGGTTGCCGTCACGACAACCAGTGAAGCTCTTGGTACACCCGCTATACCTTTGCTTGTTAACATCAGTACCAACAACATGGTAAGTTGTGTACCGAGATCGAGATGTATTCCAAAAACCTGCGCAATAAAAATGCTGGCGAATGTCATGTACATCATACTTCCATCCAGGTTAAAACTATATCCCAGCGGAAGTATAAACGCGACGATTTTATTCTTGCAACCGAACGCTTCCAGTTCCTGAACCAGTTTTGGAAACACAGCTTCGCTGCTGGTTGTACTGAACGCAATAAACAGCGGATTGGTTATTCTTTTAATCAGATCAAACAATCTTTTTCCAAGGATCAGATAACCGACCACGAGCAACAATATCCATAAAGTAAAAATCCCCAACAGGAACGAACCGAAAAACTTTACATATACTACTCCTATATCCCGTACGCCATATAAAGCCACAACGGCAGCAATCGCTCCGAAAACACCCAGCGGTGCAAAATTCATCACATAGCCGACCATCTTCAGAATGATATGCGCAAACGTATCTAATGCATGAATTATAGGTTTGGCTTTTTCACCAATGGCCGCTGCCGCAACACCAAAGAAAATGGAGAATATTACTATCTGCAATATTTCGTTTGTGGCCAGTGCTTCAAAAATGCTTTTTGGGAAAACGTGATTTATAAACTCGACGATGGAAAATGATTTTGTTTTTGAGATGACGTCGTCAGCCCCCGCAGCCTGTTCACTGATTGTTTTTGGAAAATCAAGACCAGGCTCTGTAGCATTTACCCAAAACAATCCTATCAGCAATGAAAGAAGAGAAGCTGTAATAAACCACAACAAAGCTTTTCCTCCTACGCGACCCACAGTTTTCAGATCTCCCAGCTTGGCTATGCCAGCGACCAGTGTTGAAAAAACGAGCGGCGCAATAATCATCTGCACCAGTCGGAGAAAAATATTGGTCAGCAACCTTACATTGGTTGCAAAGCTTTTGATAAACTCCGGCGAAGCCTGCTTATGAATGAGGTAACCGATGATTCCCCCCAATACCATTGAGATAAAAATATAAATTGTCAGCCGGTTCCCTTTGCCCATATTTCAGATCGGGTTAAAGTTTGCAATATAGCGGGAAATGCGCTAAAATTCATGGTGTTCCGGATATTAAGTCTATTTCTAATAAAGCCTATTTCCTATTTTTTACACATGGGAAAGAAAGAAATATTTATCTTGTTTCCTTTAGTATCATTGCATTTCAACTTCTTTACTTAACCAATAAATCTTTATGAGTTTATTCAGGAAGAAATCCCTCAGTTCGTTGCTGTCGCAGGCTTCGGACTCTGAGAAAGGACTGAAGCGAACGCTCGGTTCAGGTAGTCTGATAGCATTGGGTATCGGCGCAATTATCGGTGCCGGTTTGTTTGTGAGAACTGCGGCAGCGGCCGGCGGCCATGCTGGTCCTGCGGTAACATTATCTTTTGTCATTGCCGCGATAGGTTGTGCTTTTGCCGGCCTCTGTTATGCGGAATTTGCTTCTATGATTCCTATAGCAGGTAGTGCATATACTTATGCATATACCACCATGGGAGAATTAGTGGCATGGATCATCGGATGGGCCCTTATTCTTGAATATGCACTTGGCGCAGCAACCGTTTCTATCGCCTGGAGTGAATTTTTGAACAAGCTGCTGGGAGGGGCTATTCCATATGAGTGGACCCACTCCCCGTTCCAGAGAGCATTGGACGCTAATGGTGTTATGCATCATGGAATTCTGAATGCGCCTGCACTTTTCATTCTCCTGGTATTGTCTTTATTGCTTATCAAAGGAACACAGGAATCTGCCATCGTAAACTCCATCATCGTAATCATTAAAGTTGCAATCGTTGTTGCATTCATCCTGATCGGCTGGCAGTTTATTAATCCTGATAACCATAACCCTTACCTTATTCCGGCTGATGCAAAACCTGGAATACTGCCTGATGGAACTGAATACTCTTATACAGATACTTTCCGGCATGGATGGGGAGGTGTGCTACGGGGAGCTGCCATTGTATTCTTTGCATTCATCGGTTTTGATGCCGTTTCAACAGCAGCACAGGAAGCGAAGAATCCAAAAAGAGATATGCCGATCGGTATTCTTGGTTCCCTGGTCATCTGTACTATCCTGTATATCCTGTTTTCCTGGGTCCTTACAGGCGTTGCCCCGTATACAGATTTCGTACGTGAAGGTCGTGAAGCATCGGTTGCTTATGCCATTGAAACCTATATGAAGAATTACCACTGGCTGGCTACTGCTGTAACAGTAGGTATTCTTGCGGGTTTCTCATCGGTAATCCTGGTGATGCTGATGGGTCAGAGCCGCGTATTTTATTCGATGGCCAACGATGGATTATTGCCTAAAGTGTTCTCTGAACTTCACCCGAAATTCAGAACCCCCTATAAATCAAATGCACTGCTGTTCCTGTTTGTAGGAGCTTTTGCAACCCTGATCCCTGGTGATATCACAGGAGACCTTACCAGTATTGGTACCCTGCTGGCATTTGTACTGGTTTGTCTTGGTATTATCATCATGAGAAAAACAGATCCGAATACACCGCGGCCATTTAAAACTCCGCTGGTTCCGCTTGTACCAATCCTGGGTATCCTCGTTTGTTCCGCAATGATTATTTCCCTTGATAATATGACTCTCTCCAGTGCGCTGGCCTGGATGGTATTGGGTCTGATCATCTATTTTATGTACGGAAAGAATCACAGTAAGTTGAAAAACCAATAAATTGTAAAGAGATTATATCTGGAAACTGTTCTGGCATTACAGAACAGTTTTCTTTTTATGGGGACTCTGCGTAAATTTGCAACCTCAAATGCAAACAGTCTGCCATCGCCAGACTATCAATGATTTTCTATGGGACGAATTTTTGAAGTAAGAAAGGCCACCATGTTTGCCCGGTGGGACAAAATGGCGAAACAGTTTTCCCGTATCGGGAAAGAGATAGCAATTGCAGTGAAAGCCGGTGGCCCCGACCACAATACGAACCCCGCTTTGCGCCGGTGTATGCAGAATGCGAAGAGTGTGAACATGCCAAAGGACCGCGTGGAAGCGGCGATCAAAAGAGCGCAGGGTAAGGAGATGGAGAATTACGAAGAGATCCTGTATGAAGGTTATGGCCCGCATGGTGTACCCATTCTTGTGGAAACAGCCACAGACAATCACGTACGTACTGTCGCTAATATCAAGTCTTATTTTAATAAACTGAACGGTACATTAGGAAACAGTGGGAGCGTAAGTTTTCAGTTTAAAAAAATGGGTGTTTTTAAATTGAAACCCGAAGGTCTTTCTGCGGAAGACCTGGAACTCGAACTTATCGATTTCGGCCTGGAAGAACTTGGTGAAGGCACCGGAGAAAACGGAGAGCCTGTACTCGTTATCCATTGTGCTTTCAATGATTTCGGAAATATGCAGAAGGCGCTTGAAGAAAAAGGTATTACTCCCATCAGCTCGGAAGTGGAATGGATCCCATCAGCATTAACAGAACTTGACGAAGAAAAAGCGCAGGAGGTTTTGAAGTTAGTTGACAGACTTGAACAGGATGAGGATGTTCAGAAAGTATTTCATAGCCTGAAATAAGTGGTAAGTGTTAAATTTTAGATTTTAAGTACGAGGCCGCTGATACTGTGCTGTTCTCCATATCGGGATTTTGAAGTTGATTGTTCAATGCACTTTTGAATATCAGTTTTTCAACTTTTCTTTTTCCATTGTTTGCAAATCGCAATCGCTGAACATCAAAAGAAGTTAACTTAAAACTTATCACATACAACCTCCCACATTGACCGAATACCCGGTTATCCTTTTTGATGGAGTATGTAACCTCTGTACTGCCTCGGTTCAATTTGTATTGAAAAGAGACAAAGCGGGTATATTCCGTTTTGCATCATTACAAAGTACTTACGGAGAACAGGTTCGGAAAGAATATTCAACCACTTCCGGATTAAATTCATTTCTGCTAAAGGAAGGCGACAAAATCTATTCGAGATCAACTGCTGCATTAAGGGTAGCAAAAAAACTCGGCAGTGCTTGGTCATTGCTGTACATTTTTATTATCGTTCCTCCGTTTATACGCAACGCCGTCTACGATTGGGTTTCAGCTAACCGTTACCGATGGTTCGGAAAAAAAGAAGAATGCTGGGTGCCAACTCCGGAGTTGAAGAAGCGATTTCTGAGTTGAAAGTTGAATGTTAAAAGTTGAACGGAAGAGATTCAGAAATTGAAAACTGAAAAAATGGGAAACTGAAAATTGTATAATCGTATTGTATTCGAAAGAAGCGACGACATTCCCGAGTGAGAACCTGTTTCTGAATTAAATCGACTCTACCCTCAAAAGAAAATACGTTATACGTTTTACGTTTTACGTTCAACGTTATACCCTGTAAAGTTCACTTTCAACTTTATACTTTAAACTTTCACTCTTTGAACATCTCCTTAATTACTTCAGTAATCTCTTCAAGATTAGGCTTGGAAAAGTAATCTCCATCGCTGCCGTAACCTGGCCGGTGTGCTTTGCCGGTGATAGTGCGCGGAGCCGCGTCAAGCCAGCGATAACCATTTTGCTTTTCGATGACTTCATTGAACATGAATGCTGCTGCTCCACCTGGTACATCTTCATCAACAAAAAGAATTCTGTTGGTTTTCTTTAATGACGCAAGAATGATATGGTGAATATCAAAGGGAAGTAAAGTTTGTATATCGACGATCTCCACATCGATGCCAAGTTCATCAAGTAGTTTTGCCGACTCCTGGATGATGCGAAGTACTGAGCCATAGGAAACCACGGTGATGTCAGCGCCTTCGCGTATAACCTCCGGAACTCCCAATGGAACTTTCATTGTCGCAAGGTTGGTCGGAAGTTTTTCCTTCAAGCGGTAACCATTCAGACATTCAATTACAATGGCAGGGTCGATCCCTTCCAGGAGTGTGTTATACATTCCCGCTGCCTGCACCATATTTCTCGGCACGCAAACATGCAAACCACGAAGAGAGCTGATGATCAGCCCCATCGGTGAACCACTATGCCAGATACCTTCTAAACGATGACCGCGTGTACGCACAATCAGCGGCGCAGCCTGTCGGCCTACAGTCCGGAACTGCAGTGTAGCAAGATCATCACTCAATGGCTGAAGGCCATACAACAGGTAGTCTACATATTGTATTTCTGCTATCGGACGTAGTCCACGCATTGCCATCCCTATGCCCTGCCCCATGATTGTAAGCTCCCGGATAGCAGTATCAAAAATGCGGTGTTTACCATGCTTTGCCTGCAATCCGGCAAAACCCTGGTTTACATCACCGATCTGACCAACATCTTCGCCGAAAGCGATTACTTCCGGTTTGTTTTCAAAAAGCTGATCGAAATAGCGGTTGAGTATTTCATAACCATTTACGACTTGCGCTTCAGGAGCATATTCTGGCGCTTGTGGTGTTACGCGCAATGAAGAGCGTGGACCTTCGTGGTAAAGGCTGGTATTATATAGTTCAGCGTTTTCTTCTTTGAGTAAATCGTAATAATGAGAAGCTTTCCTGCATGCGTGCGGGTTATCCGCAATCAGAATCGCCTGCCCAAGCGCCTGCATGATATCCTTGCGACTCGGCTCCCTGTTGGCACTCAGCTTTTCAATTACATCATGAATTTCATGTGACTTTTCTAAACTCACTTCTGTAATATCCTTCAGGAGCGTAACTGCTCGCGTGACCTGGTTTTTAATCGGATGCTGATACTTTTCCCAGGCTTCTGTTCTACTGGCAAGGATATGTTTTTTTGCGTCTGTTTCAATTCTGGTGATCTCGTCTTCTGTGGCCAGGAAATTTGCGAGAATCCATTCGCGCATTTTCCTGATACAATCCCACTCACGTTCCCATTCCAGGCGTGCAGTTGGTTTATAACGTTCATGGCTGCCCGAAGTCGAATGGCCCTGAGGTTGCGTCACTTCCTCCACATGAAATAAAACAGGTGTATGTGTATTTCTCACCCTGCGTATTCCCTCTTCAAACACTTCACACATGCCGGCATAGTCCCATGCCTTCACTTTATAAATGTACATGCCATTGGTTCCATCTTTTTTCTGAAAACCACGCATAGCTTCTGAAATCGAACCTTTGGTCGTCTGGTATTTTTTCGGAACAGATATTCCATAACCATCATCCCATACAAAAAATGCTATAGGGACCTGCAGTACACAGGCGGCATTCACCGTCTCCCAGAAATGACCTTCGCTCGTTGATGCATCTCCGATTGTGCAGAAGCATACTTCATCACCTCTGCGGGAAAGGTTCCGCATCTGCTGCAAAGCAGGATTTTCCCTAAAAACTTTTGAAGCATAAGCGAGACCCAAAGCTCTCGGTAACTGACCCGCGGTTGGTGCTAAACCGGCTGTCAGATTTTTTCTATTCACCAGGTCGAGCCACTCACCCTGCGGATCCACGAATGCGGATGCGAAATGGGAATTCATCTGCCTTCCGGCGCTGTGCGGATCGTGTGCGGGATCAGGATCAGAATACAATTGCGAGAAAAACTCAGGGACTGTCGCCACACCAGTAGCGAATGCGAAAGTCTGGTCGCGGTAATAACCACTGTAAAAGTCTCCGGGTTTGAAGAATTTAGCCATTGCCACCTGGGGCACTTCCTTGCCATCACCGAAAATGCCAAACTTGGCCTTTCCGGTCAGCACTTCCTTCCGACCGAGCAAACTGGCCTGTCGGCTGTCGCAGGCCATCCGGAAATCCTGCAAAACAGCCGTACGAAAGGCTTCGAACGACAGCTGGTCCGACAGGGCTGTATCATTTACCGCTATGGTGTCCATAAAACAAATCTACCTGAATTTTATATACGCGAACGTTTTGTGGATCAATGTTATGCACGTAAGGGTAAATTTCAACACATTGAAAATCAAATATTTAAAAAGAAATGCACATCCTGGGTGCTTTTCTGTTAAAAAATACCTGAGCCGACGTTTCCGTTGGAGATTATAATCTACAATATGTAGATTTGTAAGATCGTTATTAGGCATTCAAATTTCCCTGAAAATGAAAAGATTACTGTTTGCGTTTTGCATGGCGACAGCTTTTTCATCGCTGTCCGCACAAACAGCTGTTTCCCCCATCCCAGCCCAATCATCTAAAGATGCTGAAGTTCTCACCTTAAAAGAAACCAGTTTCAACTTTGGAAAGATTGCCCAGGGCAAACCGGTAACTCATATTTTTGAAGTTGTCAATTCGGGCAACGAACCTTTGCTTATTGAAAATGTGCAGGCTTCCTGCGGGTGTACCACACCTGAATGGAGCAAGGAGCCAATAGCGCCGGGTGCATCTTCAAAAATAATCGTGGGTTATAACGCAGCCGCAGAAGGTGAATTCGAAAAATCGATTTCTATTTTCTATAAAAATGGAAAAATGAAGACAGTGTTGATCAGGGGAAATGTCTGGAAAGCGCCCGATCAGTCAGCACCATTAAATAGTTCATTAACCTTAATAAAAAATTTAAACTAAGACTATGAAAAGAGTATTATTGGCTTTAACCCTTGTAGGAATCGGCATGGTGTCCTTTGCACAGGAAGGGGTGAAAAAAGTTGAAGACTTTATCAAATTCAAAGAATTAAAGTACAACTTCGGAAAAATCAAACAGGGTGTGCCCGTAACACATGACTTTGTCTTTTCAAATGTCGGAGATGGACCCGCAGTAATCGAAAACGCATCAGCTTCCTGCGGTTGTACAACACCCACCTGGCCCCAACAGCCGATCATGAAAGGAAAGAGCGACAAAGTGACTGCAGGCTTCAATGCAGCAGCACCAGGAACTTTCGAAAAATCAATTTACGTTAAACTGAAAGGGATTGATTATCCATTGGAAATAAAAATTTCCGGCGAAGTACTGAACGCTGATGAGTACGCTAAATACGAATCAACAAAAAAACCTAAGACAGGTTCTAAATAATTGATGTTCTACATGAAAGAAGAGGCTGTCTCAAAACAATGAGACAGCCTCTTTCTATTAAACACAGCTAAAGAAGTCAGTTTGTTCGTGCATTATCAATAAAAGCCATTCTAATCCCGCGGTCAGAATTGATTGTCTCATAAAACTCGTTCAGGTAGCTAATCATTTTCGTTTTCTGTCTTTTATCCAAAGGCTGGAAATTGTTGACCAGGGCGTAGATCGAATCCTTCTTCGCCTTGAATATAGCTACCACTTCATTCAGTTCCTGCGGTGATCTTGCATAACCTCTATACACACGTTCTGTTACAGAAGTAGTACCGATACTTTCCGGTGGCACAGCATAAGGAGCATCTACCAGTCCCGCATAATCGAAGTCGTAGGGTATGGCGTAAGGACGATGAATACCCGAATCCCGGCTGATTACGAATTTAATGTTGTGCGCACCGGGAACTGACCAGTCCAGGTTGCCGATCATGTATTGAAAGATATTGACCATAGTCATATACTTTCGATCAGTCAATTCCGAATTCAGATTTTTTATTTCGTACTCTTTACAATCGTTACGTTTGGCCACATCATCAACATCTTCAATCAAAAATCCGTAATACTGGAAGGGCTTACGTTTATTCGTCACATCAATAAAATTTACTTTGGTCAGTCTCACCCTGAAACTTACATCAGTGAGCAGGTTGAATATTTTGTAAGTCAGGTATTCTTTCAACACCAGCTGTTCAAAATCACCTCCTGTTTTGCAAGTACATACCATTTTGATTTTGCCCAGTGAGGATAATTTTGTTTTCTCTCCCTTCTTTTTAAAATTGAGCATCACCGATGGAAAATAACAAAACTCTCTTCTGAAATTCCCACGCGCACGAATCTCAATTTCATCTTCTGCGTCTGTGCTATCGGGCAAGCGAAGCCTGACCAATGCTTTTTGAAAAACAGTATCTTTTTTTTCGCCGATCATTGCCCGGATGTCTGCGGTTATCGACATCTGCAAAGGCTCATCATCTTTGAATAATTTTACTTTTTTAATGCTATCCGAAGGATCTTTTTCTTTCTTCTTTTTACCCGAAGAATCCGGTTGAGCTGCAACTTCTGATACCTGTTGCGAAGCAAAACCAATTGACGATAGGAACAGAAATATCGCCAGGATGGTATTCCTCTTAAGCGTTAGATTGAACATGTTGGTGGAGATTGGAGTTAATTTACGACAATGGATTCAGACCCAAAAAATAAAGTGCAGGCCTTTTCCGGGCAAAAAAACAATCTGCTTTCAGGAAACTATTTTATTTGTACTGATAAGTGTTTTTAACCTGATCTTTCTTATTTTGAATCTTTGCAAATCGTTCTAGCAACTCAATACCGGATTTATATAAAAAAATTGCTATGCCAACTTCCCGTAGAAAATTTATCGGTCAGCTTGCAGGATCTTCCCTTGTGTCAGGATTGATTGTCCCGGAAACTGTTGCTGCATCTTTTGCTCCGGCAAATAAAAAATCTGCGGCTGATAAAATCAATATTGCACTAATTGGCTGTAAGGGTATGGGGTTTTATGATCTTGAAAATGCTCTTAAGCAGCCAGGTGTTGAGTGCGTGGCTCTATGCGATATTGACGACGAAGTGCTTACAAAACGTACTGCTGATGTACAACGCATACAGGGTAAAGTTCCCGTTACTTACAAAGATTTTCGTAAGGTGATGGATGATAAAGCGATCGATGCGGTGATCATTGGCACGCCGGATCACTGGCATTGTCTGCCTTTCATTGCAGCATGCCAGGCCGGGAAAGATGTGTATGTGGAAAAGCCTTTGGCCAACAGTATTGCAGAGTGTGATCAGATGGTGAAAGCAACAAGAAAGTACAATCGGGTTGTACAGGTTGGTCAGCAACAACGAAGCGGGCCGCATTGGAAAAAAGCCATGGAGATAATACAATCGGGTGGTATCGGCCAGTTGAGACGAATAAATGTCTGGGGAAATTTCAATTACGGTATCGGCCAGCCGAAAGTGCCGGACAGTCCTGTACCCAAAGGTGTTGACTTTGATATGTGGCTGGGGCCGGCACCGCAAAGAAGTTTTAATTCAGCACGTTTTCATGGTTCCTGGCGCATGTTCTGGGATTATGGCGGAGGCCTCGTGACCGATTGGGGTGTACATTTACTTGACATGGCATTATGGGCCACAAATACTACTACACTTCCGCTTTCAGTTGCAGCAACAGGTGGCAATTTTGCATTTGCTGATCATGCACACGAAACATTTGATACGATGGATGCTGTGTTCCAGATGAAAGATCATGTCATACGATGGGAGCACAATGCTGGTTTACAACAAGGTCCTTATGGAAGATTATACGGACTTGCATTTGTCGGAAACGATGCAACCCTGGTTGCTGATCGCGGAGGTTATGAGTTGTTTCCTGAGAGCGATAACGGCAAATACAAGGTGCCTGCAATTCCAAAACAATCCGGTTCCGAATCGCATGAGCTCCACATGAAAAATTTCATCGAGTGTATCCGCAGTCGCAAGGACCCGGCTTGTCCGATAGAAGCCGGCAGACTTGTTGCTGCCTATGCGCATATGGCAAATATTGCGCTGAGAACAAAATCCTCTTTGGTTTGGGATCCGAATAAAAATGATTTTGGAAATAATGCTGCAGCAAATGCATTGATCCGCCCAAAATATCGCAGTCCCTGGGTATTCCCAGCTATCTGATAGTGCTGATTTTTTGAGTCAGCAGGACAGTACTGCACAACAGCCTGCAATAATTGGAGTAGTTTTCTTATTACAATAAGATTGCTATGTCAACGAAGCTGAGAGGTCTCTTCGGTCAAATACTGCCGTTCGTCTTTGTGCTGATGGCAGTATGCCCATTAAAAACACCTGCACAGAAAAAAAGCAGCACAACCGAATCGGAATTTTTAAACCCTCCGTTGATCGCCCGCCCAAAAGCGCTGTGGCCCTGGGTGAATGGAAACTTCAGCCTTGCACAAATCACATATGAGCTTACTGAAGCAAAAGCAAAAGGCATGGCAGGTTTTGATATCTGGGATTGCGGTATTCTTGTAGACCCAGATAAAGCAGTACCTGCCGGCCCGCCTTTTCTTGGAGAACAATCGATGCAAGCGATTGCCCATACCGTTCGTGAAGCAGAAAGATTGAAAATGGAAATCGGGCTCATTAGTTCGAGCTCCTGGAATGCGGGCGGTGCCTGGGTGAAACCAAAACATGGTGCAATGGGTCTTTATCGTTCTGATACTGTTGTGCAGGGTCCCGCAAATTTTCATTCAGTCATTCGATTTCCTTCCATTCCGCCCGACTCGCGTGGCCCAGCATCTACTATAAGATTTTTAGACTCACTCACAGGACTACCCGCCTTTTATAAAGAAGTAGCTATTATAGCACATCCGTATTCAGAGGATTCCATTATCGGTTCCTCGAGCCAGGTAAAAGATCTGTCAAAGTCGATGAATCAGCGCAGCGAATTACAATGGCAGGTGCCGGAAGGAAAATGGAGAATTGTAAGATATGTCTGCATACCCACGGGGCAGCCTTTGACAATACCCAGTCCAAATTCAAAAGGATTAGTAATTGATCATTTCAGCAAAGCTGCACAGGAAGCGAACATGCAATTCATTCTTAACAAACTCAGTGCAACCTTAGGCTCATTAAAGAATCGTTCGCTGAAATACATTTATGAAGATAGTTACGAAGTAAACAGCGCTGTCTGGACACCGCTCCTTCCGGACGCATTTCTAAAAAATTATCATTATCCGCTTACGAATTATCTGCCGGTATTCGACCGGTTCATTATTGGTACACCTATCGAAACAAATCGATTTTTATTCGATTTTAAAAAGCTGTTGTCGAATCTCATCATCGAAAACCATTATCTCAAAGGAAGAGATATGGCTGCCAGAGAAGGACTTGGATTCTATGCTGAAGCCGGCGGGCCGGGCGAACCTATTCATAATGTTCCTTTTGAAGATCTGAAAGCGTTGGGTGCATTAACGGTTCCCCGTGGTGAATTCTGGAATAAACATCCTCAGGGTGAATTGTTGCAGATCGTAAAAGGTATCAGCAGTTCTGCACATATCTATAATCAACGTTTTGCAGAAGCAGAAGCTTTCACCAGCGTTTGGTTGTGGCAGGAAGGTCCGGGCGAATTAAAACCACTCGCAGACCGGGCGATGTGCGAAGGACTGAACAGATTTGTGTACCATACTTTCCCGCATACTCCTCCTGAATCGGGCAGACCCGGATGGATCTATAATTTTGGAACGTTGATCAATACAACGAACGGATGGTGGCCACTTTCCGATGGATTTCATCATTACATCGCAAGAGCATGCTATCTTCTGCAACAGGGAAATTTCAGAGGAGATATTGCTTACTATTATGGCGACCAGGCTCCGAATTTTGTTCCTCCAAAACATTCCGACAACGATCCGGGTGAGGGTTATGATTATGATGTTGTGAATACAGACATTATTCTGAACCACATGACGGTAAAGAACAACCGTATTTACCTTCCGCATGGACAGTATTACGAAGTATTGGTATTGCCGCACGATGAGCGCATGAATCCAGCAGTACTCAGAAAACTAATGAAAATGGCAAGTGCTGGTGCAACAATCATAGGTCCAAAACCTCTGCGCGCATACGGACTTGCAAATGCTGCAGCTGCAGATAGGGAAATAGAAAAAAATGCAGAAATGTTATGGGGTAAATGCGATAGCATACATGTGAAGGAAAGAAACTACGGCCAGGGAAAAATCGTATGGGGCAAATCGCTTAAAGAGGTTTTGAATGAAAAAGGAATTGTGCAGGATTTTGCGTACAGCAATAATGGTAGAGATTCCCTTGATTTTATTCATCGTACCGATGAAGAAACGGAAATTTATTTTGTAAGAAATAAAAGAAAGGAAGTTTATAATGGCGAATTGAGTTTCCGCGTTACCAACAAACAACCGGAAACCTGGCGCGCTGAAGAAGGAAGCCGCTCTTTAATTAAACATTTCAAAAATACCGGTAAACAAATAGCAATACCATTTACACTTGAAGGTGAAGAATCGGTTTTTATAATTTTCAGAACTCCTGTAAAAAATATTGTTACCCAAAAATTATCAATTCCTACGACTGAAGAGAAATTGGTTTATTCGGGGAATAGGAGCATTCGGTTAGACAAGGCAGCTGAACCGATTTCCTCACCATGGACAGTTAAATACGCTTTCCAGCCTGGACTACCGGTAACGGATACTGTTAATGAGCTTATAGCCTGGAATTCTTCTTCAAAAGATTCAGTAAAATATTTTGGCGGTACTGCTACTTATGAGAGCAGTTTCAACTGGGAGGGCAACAGCAACACTCCCCTTTTTCTTGAAATCAACCGCGTGAGAGAAATTGCCAGGGTATATCTGAATGGAGAATGGCTGGGAGACCACTGGCATCAGAGTCAAAGATTCGATATCACAGGTAAAGTAAAATCCGGAAAAAATAATCTTACCATCGAAGTTGTTGCAACAATCAATAACTGGCTGATCGGTGAGGCGAAGAAACCTGCTGCCTTCAGAAATTCAAGAAGCAATATCACAAAGTTGGATAATGCCTGGCGTACTCCATTTGCGGATGCGAAACTGATTGAAGCAGGGTTAACCGGACCTGTCCAGTTGAGGAAAGGAACTATAATTCCATGAACAAATAAAAACCTGGGATATGCGAGCATTAAAAAGTTAAGCGATGAAAAACATGAATCGAACCGATACCTGAAATTTACATCGGAATACATTTTTCCTGGAATATGTTTCAGTAAGTAATGGAATTGCTAGTTTTAACAATTACAATGCAGCAAATATTCTGATCGAAGCTACCTGTTGAAAATTACTGGTTTACGGAAACTGAAAACTTTTTTTAACCTGAAAAACACCATCTATGCGCAAAACATTTTTGCCATTACTTCTCTTTTTTATTACCGCATTACAAGCTCACGCACAGCTTGAAAAGAAAAGCTGGATGGCAGGTGGATCTGCCGGATTTGACTTCGATTACAGTAACCCATCAGCTGGTTCTACTTCAAAAGGCTTTATATTTTCTCTGAGTCCCTCTGCCGGATATTTTATAATGGATAAACTGGCCGTCGGACTAAAACTCTCGAGCGCATATAGTCAGTCAAGTTATATTGATCCCGTTACTCCTGAACAAAAGACGAAATTTCTCTATTTACGTGTGGGAACCTTTGCGCGGTATTATTTTCTTAAGCCTGATGCGAAAGTTAACCTTATCGTCGAACCAGCAATTTTTTACAGCAACTCTTTCAACCTCGACCAAGGTTCAAATACATCTGGCTTTGAATATGGTGTTGGAGGTGGCCCGGTGTTTTTTCTGAATAAATCGCTAAGCCTGGAATTGATCTTAAAATGGCTGAAAGTTCATTACTCCGATAGATTCACATACAATGAGATCAATGCGGAAATCGGATTACAGATCTATTTCCCCAATAAAAAATAACCTACACAACTTAATTATATGAGACCAGGAAAACTTGTTCTTTTGATTATTTTATTGATGCAATCATACGAGGGGAAAAGCCAGGTGGAAAAAGACAACTGGATGATTGGAGGACAGATCAATGGCGCATTCCAGAAATTTGGTGAAGAGACGCAGTTTAAAAACAGATCTATCGAAATTTCAATTACACCTAAGGCAGGTTATTTTGTTCTGGACAAATTTGCTGTTGGAATAAATACGGGCTATTCATTTACACATTCAAAATATTTTAACTCGTCAATATCGGATTGGGATGAAAACTCA
This sequence comes from Pollutibacter soli, assembly GCA_029269725.1. GTDB lineage: Bacteria > Bacteroidota > Bacteroidia > Chitinophagales > Chitinophagaceae > Pollutibacter > Pollutibacter soli. Next base: position 36,017 of record JARJHS010000006.1, read on the forward strand.
TTTTCCCGGTTTACTCCAGGAATATTTACACGGTACTATTTTTTGGCCCCTGCATCGAAAATTAATTTGTTCGGAGAATTAGCCGGCGGACTTCGGTTAGCGGCATTCAAATCAGATAATGGTGACACAAAATACAATGGGTATCAATACTCGGGAGCTTTTGGAATGGCGTACTTTTTAAACAAAACAGTTTCACTTGAAACATCATTAATGTACCAATATCAAACAGAAAATAGCCACAGTCCTGGGGTACATAACATTATATTGAATTTAGGCTTCCAGGTTTACCTCTCCCCTAAAAAAAGTTCTAAAAAACAGTAAATGGTAAAACATAAAAGCATTTTTTTGCAGGTCGTCAATTCTTACCTGTTCAATTTGTTCGACAATGAAACGATGCCTGCCTATAATATTTTTCGTCATTGCAATTCTCCAATCCCTTTCTGCACAGTCTATCCATCCGGATATACTGAACAAGAAATGGAGTGCGTACTGGATCAGTTTTCAATCTGAATCGGGAAGTGATTATCACGTTTATCATTTCAGAAAAAAGATTAGCCTCAATCAAAAACCAGGGTCATTTATTATACACGTTTCTGCAGATTCGAGGTATAAGCTTTTTATCAATAACCAACTCGTATCGACTGGGCCTGCAAGAAGCGACATCTATCATTGGAATTTTGAAACAGTAGACATTGCTGCAAATCTCAAACACGGCGAAAACACCATCCACGCGATAGTCTGGAATTTTGGGAGCAGAAATCCGGAAGCACAGGTATCCATTCAGACGGCTTTTATATTGCAGGGAAACACTTCAGAAGAGTCAATTGTCAACACTGATAAAAGCTGGCAATGCATCCAGGATAAAAGATACAGCCCGCTTACTCCGGACCTGATATATACATTTTATGTCGCTGGTCCCGGGGATAAGGTGGATATGAACTCCGCATCCAATCCGTTCACGAGCGAGCAAGGCTGGACGAATTGCAGACAGCTTTCCAACGGACTTCCGAAAGGTGTGTTCGAATGGTCAGAGGGTTGGATGCTTACTCCGCGGAATATCCCGGCGATGGAGATGAAGCCTGAGCGGATGAAATCTGTTGTCCGAGCCGCCAATGTGACTGTTCCCAGGGAGTTTCCTTCTTCAAAAAAATCGTTCAGTATTCCTGCTCATACAAAGGCGACTATTCTTATTGACCAGGGACATCTCACAAATGCATACCCGGTTTTGAAATTCAGTAAAGGGAAGGATGCTGCTATCAATATCGGTAATGCTGAAGCGTTGTACATACAAGAAGCAGGAAACAATTGGAAAGCGCAGAATCAAAAAGGCAATCGTAATGAAACAGAAGGAAAAAGATTTGTCGGCGTAAGAGACATGGTTATTTCCGATGGAAGTGACAACCAGGAATTCAGTACACTTGCCTGGAGAACCTGGCGCTATATCCAGTTTGAAATTGAAACAAAAAATAACGCTCTCACCATTGAAGATTTCTATGGAATATTTACTGGATATCCATTCACCAGACAAGCTTCAATTAATTTCACCAATGATGATTCGGCAAGCCGGATTTTCGATGTGGGATGGAGAACAGCAAGATTGTGTGCGGCAGAAACTTACATGGACTGCCCCTACTACGAACAGCTTCAGTATATTGGAGATACGAGGATACAGGCGTTGATTTCTTATTACAACTCCGGAGATGATCGTCTCGCGCGACAGGCGATCAGCCAGATTGACCATTCCCGTTTAGCCGAAGGCGTTACATTGAGCCGATTCCCTACCACGCATGCACAGGAAATTCCGCCATTTTCACTTTTCTGGATCGGGATGATTCATGATTATTACTATTACAGGAATGATCCCGCATTCGTGAAATCAATGATCCCCGGTATACGTCAGCTTCTGTCTTTTTTCAGCAGGTACCAGCAAACCGATGGATCATTAAAAGATCTCCCCTATTGGACCTTTACTGACTGGTGCGAAAGCCATGGATGGTATCGAGGCATCGGACCGATGGGAAAAAACGGGAACTCTGCAATGCTGGATGCACAACTCCTGTGGGCATACAAACTCGCCTCAGAGCTCGAGAAAAAACTCGGTAATGAAGGAATAGCAAACGACTATGACCAGGCCGCAATTCTTTTACAAAATACTATCAGAGAAAAATACTGGGATAAGAACAAAATGCTTTTTGCTGATACGCCGGAAAAAGATTTGTTCTCACAACACACCAATGCTCTTGCCATTCTCAGCGGAATAATTTCAAAGGATTCTGCGGCTGTAATTGCTGAAAAAATTGCAACAGATACAAGTCTCGCCGAGGCAACCATTTACTTCAAATACTATATCCACCAGGCGCTCGCAAAAGCAGGCAAAGGAAATGACTATATGAACTGGCTGGATGTATGGAGAGAAAATTTAAAGATGGGAATGACAACCTGGGCGGAGATTTCTGATATCAATCGGACAAGATCAGATTGCCATGCGTGGGGCGCTAGTCCGAATATTGAATTTTTCAGAATCGTATTGGGAATAGATTCTGATGCGCCTGGATTTTCAAAAGTGAAGATTCAACCTCATCTTGGAAAATTGAAATCAGCAAAAGGATCAATGCCACATCCTGCCGGTAAGATCGTTGTAGACTATCAATTTACGGGAAACAAATTTCTCGTAATGATAGACCTTCCTAAAGGCATTCCAGGCAGCTTTACCTGGAATGGCATGACTACACTTCTATCGGAAGGCAGAAATGAGTTGAAGATTACGACGACATCAGAACTAATTCCACAAATACGTTGATGAATATTATTTAGACATTTGTCTGAGATCAGCGTAACTGATCAACTGTATGCCCAATTTTTTAATTGCTGCCTTAACATCGGCATCGGTCCACATGTCTGTAACCCCCTGTCTGTCTTCAGCAACGTTTTCATATCCGATATGTGATATTGCACGAAGCTCGGGCGTATCTAATCCAGGATGTTCAACAAAAATGTAAGTTTCACCTGTTTTCAAACCTTCCAGCATTTTGATGAAGCTTTGCTTTTTTTCTGCTGATGTTTTATGGGCTCCGACAAAAGGAGCATACTTGACATTATAGTCAGCCAGGTCGATATCAATTTTGTATTCTTTAGCAATTTTTTTTGCGATGGCTTTTGTTTCAGGGGTCATATCATAACACCCCATATGTGCTGAGATATGAGATATACGCGGAATCTTTTTTATCGCCAGTTCTATCTGCGCTCTTAATTCTTTTTCGATATCCTCGTTCTTAAATGCTTTGTCTTTAAGATTCTGACCGGGATAATTAATATTGGGCCAGATCATCGGGTAAAAATATCCATCTTCATTAACAAGACTTGGGCAGTTGGAAACGGGGCGGTATTTCACATTATCCCATTCGCTGGTCAGAGCAATATGTATTCCCACATCGATCTTAGGGTATGCATTTAACATTTTTACAGCTTCCGGAAACCACGGTGAAGGAACGATGATCTCAACAGAAGTTACGATCCCATCACGATAGGTTTTCTGAATCGCTTCATTTCCCGAATGAGCAAAACCCATATCATCCCCGCGGACAATCAACCTTGGTGATTTTGTTTGCGCCGAACAATCCGGAACGAAAAACAGAAAAACAAAGAGCAAACAAAAAAGAAATTTCATATCAGGCAATTTCTATGAAAATAAGAAAAATGATGCAGTAAATAGCGGCAGTGAACCAAGGAGCCTGCAGGCAACAGACAACAAATACTACGCAACTAACCCGATGTTGCTCTCACCGTTTTCAATTTTCAGTATTCTGTTTACTGTTTCTAATATCTGTTTATGTTCAATGTTCTCTGTTTATGTTTTTATTCCAGTTGTCGGTTTTCAGTTCCAGTTTTCTGCCCTGCATTCCATATTTTCTATCCTGTCCCCGGCTGTTTCCTCCTGCCTCCCCACCTGCCTTCTGCCTATTTTACCTACCTTCGCCTTATGCTATCCATATCAGAAAGGGGCAAACTGATGCCCCCGTCGCCGATCAGAAAACTGGTTCCCTACGCGGAAGCAGCAAAGAAAAAAGGTATTAAAGTTTTTCATCTCAATATTGGCCAGCCCGATATTGAAACACCACCGGCGATTATGGATGCTGTGCGAAAAGCAGATATTCCTGTGCTGGAATACAGTCATAGCGCAGGTAATGAAAGTTATCGCCGCAAGTTGACAGAATACTACAGGCATGTAGGCATAAATGTTAACCACCACCAGATTCTGATTACCGCAGGCGGAAGCGAGGCGATCATTTTCGGATTAATGAGTTGTCTGAATCCTGGTGATGAGTTAATCATCCCGGAACCGTTTTATGCAAACTATAATGGTTTCGCAATTATGGCCGGTGTAAAAGTGGTGCCCATCACCTCACATATTGAAAATGGATTTGCCTTACCCCCCATCAGTGAGTTTGAAAAAGTGATCACGCCAAAAACAAAGGGCATTGTCATCTGCAATCCCAATAATCCGACAGGGTACTTATATAGCCGACAGGAAATGGAAGAGTTAAGGTCCATATGTCTCAAACATAACCTCTATCTTTTTTCCGATGAAGCTTATCGTGAATTCTGTTACGATGGTGAGTTTATCAGCGCCATGCAACTGGATGGGCTGGAAGAAAATGTTTTACTAATGGATACCATCTCGAAAAGGTATTCAGCTTGCGGAGCAAGAATTGGAGCGTTGGTAACACGTAACAAAGCCGTATACGATACAGCAATGAAATTTGCTCAGGCGAGACTTAGTCCTCCCGGTCTTGCACAGATACTCGCTGAGGCAGCAGTAGATCTGCCTGCTGATTATTTTAATGCACCCAAAGCTGAATATTTATCCCGCAGAGATTTGCTGGTAAAAAGATTGAACGCTATGCCGGATGTTTTTTGTCCTAATCCCGGTGGCGCTTTCTATGCGATTGCAAGATTACCGATCGATGATTGTGACCGGTTTTGTCAATGGCTTCTTGAATCTTTCTCGCACAACAACAAAACTGTGATGCTTGCTCCTGCAACAGGTTTTTATGGTACTCCAGGTCTTGGTAAAAATGAAGTTCGTTTGGCTTATGTGCTGAACAAAGAAGCAATCAATGACGCCATGGACTGCCTCGAAAAAGCGCTGGAGGTTTATCCTGGAAAGACGATACCCCAAAAACAGAAAGAAGGTTCAGCTGTTGCTTAGTTTGGCAATATGTCTGGGATGGATGTTGATTAAAACTATCCCCGCTACTACGAGCAGTGCGCCAATCCATGTATACCAATGAACATCTTCTTTCAGAATAACAACCGAAAGCAGTAAAGCAAATACGGGTATCAGGTAATTGAAGACCGCAGCTTTCGTAGCTCCGATTTTCTGAATCGCATCAAAATACCAGATAAAGCCAAGCACTGTTCCGAACAATGCGAGATACACGAGAGCTATCCATACTTTCCCCGGTACAACTTTTGGAAATGTTTCTGTTGTCGTAAAGATCAACAACATAACACAACCTGTTAGTGTTGCCCAGGTTGCTGCTGACACTGCCGAAACCTTTTTCATCACATTTCGAATGGCCAGGGTATAAATGGCCCAGGCAATCGGGCAGAACAACATATACAGATCACCCTTTTCAAACTGGCTGAATAATCCTGTAATATGACCTCTTGATATCACAAATACAACTCCGCAAAGCGAGAGAATAATTCCTGGCGCTTTTAGTCCACCAATTTTTTCGTGATATAACCAGGCAGAAAGCAACATTACTAAAACCGGGTTCAAGGCAATCAAAAGCGCGCCATGACTCGCAGGAACCAATTGCAGGCCTTTAAAGAAGAAATAATTGTAGGCAGCAATTCCGGTGAAACCTAATAGTGACACCTGAATAAACGTCTTCAGGCCGATCTTAAAAAAGTTTTTGTTGAAATGGAGCGCCAGCGGGATAAGAAATAACAATGCGAGAATATAACGCAAAGATGCGCCCCAGAATGGCTCAAACACCTGTGCAGCAACACGCGTTGCGATCAGCGTTCCTCCCCAGAATAAGGCAACCAGCGTAAGTTTAAAATATGTCAACCGATAATTTTTTTGTTAGTAATAAAATTTATGTCGCAGCAAAAATAGGAGTGAGAATTCATACACATTTTCTATTCAAACCGAACATAATTGCACAATTGTAAACCTTCATATTTGTAATACTGTTGAAAATACGAACAGAATGTACAGGAATCTGTACATGTGATCTGGCAGTTATTCAGATCATGTGAATTACATTTTTAACAACATCATCTTTTAAAAAATGGCATGGTTTTATCAGATATATAAATATTCACCAAGTAAAACGTGTAGGTATGATTAGTAATGAAAAAACGATCAGGGTATTAAATGACCTGATCCAGACAAATCATGACCGCATTGCTGGTTATGAAAAGGCAATCAGTGAAGCAGGCGAAATGGACATGGATATTAAAGCCATTTTTGGTAAAATGATTCAGGAAAGCAGGCAAAACAATATTGAACTGTCCAATGAGGTAGCAGCATTGGGTGGTGAACCTGCTACAAGCAGTACAATCGGTGGAAAAATTTACAGAATATGGATGGATGTAAAGACAAGTTTGTCATCATCAGATCGACTGGCTATTCTTGACTCCTGTGAATATGGAGAAGATGTTGCAGTTGAAGCATATGAAGATGCGTTACAATCTGATGCCGACATGACCGTTGCTCTTCTTAACCTCATCACCAGGCAAAAAGCTGGTATACAACTTGCACATAACCAGGTAAGAAGTTACAGAGATGCAAACGCAGTTATCCGTTAACGATAGTACACTTAACTCCATATATATCGGTAAAGGGTAATAAAACTCCCCAGCCAATAAAAAAGTCCCGAAACCAACCGGGACTTTTTTAATTTTCTTTATTACAATATTAGAATTCGCGAAAGCTCACTTTGAACTCAGTACCCTTACCAGGAACAGAATTTACATCTACAGTCGCTTTATGTTGCTGCAGAATTATCAGTGTAGTTGCAAGACCCAAACCGAGTCCGTTTCTTTTTGACGTAAAATAAGGTTCGAAAAGTCGCGGGAGATTTTCTTCTGTAATGCCCACACCATTATCTCTCACGATCATTTTGTAACCACCTGGCTCAGCCATAATTTCAATTTCCAAAACACCGGTTTTCTCCGGCATTGCTTCAATTGCATTGATAATAATATTCAGCAAAGCGATCTGTAACTTCGAAGCGTCAGCATGAATCCAGGCAGGATCCGGCGGATATTTTACATGAAGACTGATTTGCTTTAAAGTAATACGATCCAATGCCGCGGAAATGCTTTCATCTACAATGGTTTGTAAAGCGGCTTTCACCTGCACAAGGTCACCCGGTCGTGAAAAATCCAGAAGCTCAGAAATCAGATCTCCGATCCTCCGTGTATTTCTGTCAACGATTTCAAGATAGACCTTGGCCTGCTCAGAGAAAGGTTCCAGTCCTAATTGCTGTACAGAAAGACTGATATTGTTCAACGGATTTCTCACCTCATGTGCAAGGGTACGAACAAGGCGACCTGCAATAGCCAGTTTTTCGATCTGGAGATTGGCTTTCTCTACTTTTTTAAGGTTACTTATATCATGAATAATTCCCTGTATGTAACTATCACCCTGCAGATCGGTTTCCCGTGACAGTGAGAGAATGCAGTATTTTTTCTCACCTGATTTTGTCACCAGCTCCACTTCCATATCATCAACGTCACCGGTATTCACCAGGTCATCAAGAATTTTTTGCTGATCAGTCTTGTTGATCAGAAGATCGAATACACTCAGAAAACCCAACTGCTCTTTCTCATACCCAAGCAATTCGGTAGTAGCGTAATTGATATCAATAAAATAGAGTTCGTTGTCTGCGAGGAAAACTGCGTCTTTAGATCTTTCAAAAATACTTCTGAACTTTCGCTCGTTGGTGCGAAGTGCTTTTAGCGACATCATCCTTTCCAGCGAATAGCGGATACTCCTTTCGAGTTTTTCAGTTGACAATTCCGGTTTAATAAGGTAATCAACAGCACCTGCCTGCATGGCCTGGATATCGATTTCATGATTACCCTTTCCTGTCAGCAGGATGATCGGCTCTTCACAATTGAAAGTTTTTGCTTCCCTGATCAGGTCGAGGCCGGTTTTAGCTCCAAGGCGATAGTCAACAAAATACAGATCATATTTACGGGAGCTGATAAGATCAAGAGCCTCCCTGTATTTAAAACTCCAATCGATGATAAATTCATGACCGGGTATATTCTTGATATACTCACTGGTGATAAAAAAGTCATCTTCATCATCATCAATGATGAGTATCCTCGTGGAAGGTTTCTCAGAAGGCATTTCAGTAGGTGATTTAACTATATTGTTTTTCGGGTAGGATGAAGATAAAGCTTGATCCTTTTCCACGTTCACTCTCTGCATAAATAATCCCTTTATGGTGGTCAACAATTTTTTTGCAAATGGCAAGACCTATTCCCGAACCTGGATATTCCGATTTCCCGTGCAAGCGTTGAAATATTTTAAAGATCCTTTCTTCATATTCTTTTTCGAAACCGATACCGTTGTCCTGCACTCTCAGCTCGATGTAGTTCATTACCCCATTAAGGTTGAACCTTTTCTTCTCTTCAGCGGGAAGTATCCTGTATCTAATCTGTATTTCCGGGGGAAGCCCAGGTTTAGAAAATTTAACTGCGTTTGAAATGAGGTTATTGAACAACTGCTGCATCTGGGATTTTACCGCCTGTATCTGCGGAAGGTTATCCGATATCACGATCGCCTTTGTTTCCTCCATCTTCAACTCAAGCTCTTTTAACGCATTATTGAGCGGCTGGTTCAAATCAATTTTTTCAAAATACGGCTCATTCCTGGTCGTCCTTGAAAATTCAAGAAGATTATCAATCAAGATCCGCATATTTTCTGATGCGCCCTTCATCCTTTCCAGGTATACGCCACCATCCGTCCCCAGCAATTCCGAAAACCTTGAGCTCAGGCGTTCAGAGAAAGTGGCAATTTTTCTCAGTGGTTCCTGGAGATCATGCGAAGCAACATAGGCAAACTCTTCGAGGTCGCGGTTGCTTCTCGCTAATTCTTCTATTTTGTGCTCCAGCTTTAGTTCGTACTCCCGAAGTTTAGTGATATCCCTTGTGGTCCCCAGTACTTTCTCAACAACTCCTTTTTTATCCCGGATAATCTTTCCATAAGTCTCGATCAGTTTAGATTCTCCGCTTCTGGTTGCGATCCTTTCTTCTCTGATGAAATAGTCATCGGTGGCAAGTGCATGCTCCCACGACTCATTGCTTTTTATTGCCTCTTCAACACTCTGATGAGAGTTCATAAATGCGCGATCAACTTTACGCCCCGAATACTCTGTTGTATTCTCATAACCGAACAAATGAAACATTCCTTCAGACCATTCCATTGTTCCCGTAGCGACATCATATTCCCACGACCCATTATTAAGGAACAACTCTTTCTCGAGTACCATATTTTTATAATGCAAAAGATCACGATACAGAGAATAGTATCGCGTAACATCCCAGGTGATGCCAAGAACAGATTTAACTGTGCCATCCTCGTTAACTACAACGCGCGTTTTTGAAGAAACGCTTTTTGTAATTCCATCCTCTCCGGTGATTTCGTAGCTGTGTTCAAATTCTTTTCCTCTGATGATGCTGTCGTCAAACATCCCCTGCAAATCAGGCAGTGCTTCCTTATCAACATGGTTCAGAAAAAGAGCGAGATCAGGTTCAGGAACTTCTTTTTCATCAGGATACCCCAATAACTTGTACATCCCCCGGGACATTTTCATTTTTCCCGTCCCGATATCCAGTTTCCACGTACCGTACTTAAGCAGGTCTTCAGAATCGTCAATTAATTGAAGCGATGCTTTTACCTCTGCTTCCGAATTCACTTCGCGGGTGATATCCTGTGCAACAAAAAGAATAGAACCGGGTTTGCCATCAGGAGAACGTCTGAGCACAGTTCCTTTTACCCGAAAATGAAAAAAGTCTCCTTCTTTTCTGTTGAACCGACAGCCAAAAGAATAACTGGCATCATCCGTTAGTTCTTCGTAATGTGAAAGTTCCTGTTTTACGGCGTCAACATCGTCTTTGAAAACCATTTTCAACATATCCCCATCCCATCCCTTCACATCTTCAATACTGTAACCAAGTACCTCTTTGAGTTGTTTGTTCACATAACCCAACTGTTTTCTTTCTGCATCATATACATAAATGATCGCCGGGAAAAAATCCGTGATTCTTTCAAACAAATTTCCGTCAAGCCCCTCTTCGAGGAGTAATTTGAAATGGTTGCTATGGTCGTCTTTCCCGGGATGCATCATAGATTAGGTATTTTTTAATTCCTTGTAGAGGCTCATCTTATTGTAAAGTGTTTTCCTGTCAATATTCAGAATCCTGGCTGCCTTGCTTTTGTTGTAATTGGCCTCTTTCAAAGCATCCAGTATCATCTGGTATTCAGCATCGATTGTGGCTTTGCGCAGGGATGTTTCGCGAAATTTGAAGTTGCCGGCACTATTGCCATTTTCTTCACCATCATGCGGCGAACTATTCTGGTTGGCGCTTTCATTGAATTGTAATTTTGAAAAGTGAGTAATCTCGAATGGCAGTGTGTACAATTCAATCTTCTCACCTTCTGTAAGAAGGGTCGCTCTCTTTACTACATTCTTTAATTCACGCAGATTACCGTACCACACATAATTCTTAAACACTTCTTCTACATCCGGAGAAAATCCTTTTACCTGTTTGCCGAGTTCACTATTTGTCTGGCGGAGGAAATGCTCAGCCAGCAACATGATGTCTTCTCTGCGTTCCCGTAATGGCGGTACATTGATGCTGAATTCATTGAACCTGTGATAAAGATCTTCGCGGAATTTACCCGTGCGTGTAGCATCCCACAATTGTTCGTTACTGGCGATGATGATGCGAACATCCAGTTCAATATCCTTCACTCCACCCACACGACGCATTTTTCTCTCCTGCACAACACGAAGAAGCGATACCTGTATTTCGTAAGAAAGATTGGCGATCTCGTCGAGGAATATGGTACCGCCGTTAGCCAATTCGAAACTTCCCACCTTTTGATTCAATGCACCGGTGAATGCCCCTTTTTCATGACCAAACAATTCACTACCGGCAAGTTCTTTTGAAAGTGCACCGCAGTCAATGGCAACGAAAGGTTTTGCATTACGTTTACTCAGCTTGTGGATCTCATTCGCTATAGCTTCTTTACCACTACCACTTTCACCGTAAATAATTACACTGTAATTAGTAGGTGCAACCAGCTTTACCTGGTGGATAATTTTCTTGAATGATTCCGTGTTACCGAATATATATTTTTCATTTCCGGAAGCTGATTGTCCGCCTGGCACAAAATGAACAGCTGATTGCTGAGGAGTTCTTCCGTTTTCCATTTCTGAAACAGGTGCTGCTTGTTTCACCGTGCTCGCCTGCGCAGGCTGACTCAAAGCTTTCTGAATCGTGATCAGGATTTCTTCAGGAAGCAATGGCTTTGTTACATAATCATATGCGCCCAGCTTCATTGCTTTTACTGAGGTACGGATGTCACTGTACCCCGTAATCATTATCACGGGAACTGATGGTATCATTTCCTTGATCTTTGCAAGTAGTGTAATTCCATCCATGTCATCCAGCCTCACATCACAAAGGATGAGATCGGTCTCGGAGGTTTCAAGATAAGCCAGGGCTTTGCGGCCGGTGGATACTTCATCCACATGAAACTGATTCCTTGTAAGAAATCTGTTGAGTAAGAGACACATGTCCCTGTCGTCATCTATTACGAGAATTCGTTTATTCATATTAGTAGATTAGATTTTTTTAATTATCCCCATATTGCGCGCATCTGCGCAACAGGTATTCTGAGTTGTTCGCGGTATTTAGCAACTGTTCTGCGAGCGATTCCATATCCCTTGTCCGTCAGCAGTTTTACAATCTGCTGGTCAGTGTAGGGATTCGACTTATCCTCTATACTGATGATTTCCTCGATACTGTTTTGTATCACTTTATTACTTGTCATTTCCCCGTTCGCATTGGAAAGTCCTTCTGAGAAAAGATTCTTCAGTGAAATATATCCGAATGGAGTATCGGCATATTTGTTTGAAGTGATCCTGGAAATAGTAGAGATATCCAGGTTTGTTTTTTCTGCAATGTTTTTCAATACCATCGGTTTCAACAGACTGATATTACCGTCCTGGAAATAATCATACTGCCATTGCACAATCGCTTTCATCACTTTCAGCATATTTGATTCGCGCTGCTGAAGTGCATTTACAAACCATTGTGCAGAATTCAGTTTCCCACGCAGGTATTGTCTTGTATGCTGATCCTTTGTTTTATCATGTTCAGCATCCTGCACCATATTGATCCAGGATTGATTTATATAGAGGCTGGCTGCTCTCGATTTAAACAGATTTACCTGGATCTGTTCACCTTCCTGTGTAATTACAAAATCAGGAATAATACTATGATTACTCTGGAAAGATGAACCTGTTTCATCAATCGGGCGGGTTCTCAATGATGCAAGTAATTTCAGTATGCTTTGCAGATCATCTGCATCGATACCCAGTTCTTTTTTTATTCTTTCCATATTTCCCTGGCGGAGATGTGAGAAACAGTCACGCACAACCGCAGTTGCATTATGAATTAAAGGGCAACTCTGATCTCTGTCGCAGAGTTGAATCAGAAAAAACTCCTGGAGATTTCGGCTGGCAGTTCCACGGGGCTCGAGAGATTGGATAGCCTCGAGTATGGGAGACAATGTAGACTCTTCCACCCAAGCCTGGTATTTAAAAGAAAGTTCATTTGCAATAGCTTCAAGATCTCCCTCAAGAAATCCCTGCTCATTAACCGAGTCAATCAGAAAATCCGCATAAATAGTTTCTTTCTCAGAAAAATCGAGAAAGCGGAATTGCCTTTTCAGTTCTTCACGGAAATCGACGGATTCGGCCAGCGGTCTGTCCGGCATTTTTTCCGTTGACAAATAATTCTCGTATTCTTTTTTATAATCCGGAATATCGTCATAACCATATTCGTCCCAATTCTGGAAATCCTGGACTGCATCCTTTGCAGTTTTATCGGCGACCAACTCATCTGTAGCCCCATTTTCTTCCAGTAAGGGATTATCATCGATTTCATCCTGGATACGTTGTTCCAATTCAAGGTTGTTCAGATGAAATAAGTTAAGAAGTTGAATTTGCTGAGGTAATATCTTATACTGCTGCTTTTGAGTTTGAACCTGATTAATCATAGCCGGTAATTTTGCAGGATGTATAAAACAAATACATTACCATTTCGCTGCAATTCCACACTTTTCTAAGAAAGAGCGCTAAAAAAGCCGTATTAAGCGGATATTTTGTAAATTTTATTTCCCAATTCCCCCGGATCGTCCTGTAAGATTACCAGCAAAACCCTGAAAAATGTAGAAATAGATCTACAAGTGTGTATTAAATTCCCAAAAGTTTGAAGTCGAAATTCTCTTATGCGATCATAGTTTTTGTGGTTTCACTGGCGACGCTGGTGATCCTATCACTAACATTTCAACGTCGCATAAACGAACTACTCAAACTGTCGCATAGCGAAGAACAATCCAATAAGATCATTATAGAACTTAATCGCCTCGAACATTTTATTAAGGAAGCAGAATCAGGGCAAAGAGGTTTTCTACTTACGGGTGATAGCAGTTTTCTCGAACCGTACATATATTATTCAAAACAGGTTTATCCGGCTACGGAGAAAATCCAGGAGCTGACTGAAGACGACATCAACACCCAGATCAAAGTAACGCAGCTCAGAGGCTACATCAGCAGGCGTATGGAGTCAATGCATTTTTCACTTCAATCATTTGATCAGGGCGATAGTATTTTGAGGGGTAACCTGCATCGGGGTAAAGTCCTGATGGACACCTGTCATATGTTAATAAGGCAGATTGAAGATGAGCAGGATAGCCTTTTAAGTAAGACCAGTGGCAGTAAAAACATACTTGAGTCAAAAACGCCGGAAAATTTCAGACATCTTTTTCTTGTATCACTTTCTCTCCTGCTGATCACATTTGCTTTAATTATGCGTGAAATTGTTCAGCGTTCCCGATTCCAGCGGGATTTACAGGCGAATATTATCGAACTGAATCAAACCTATGAAGAACTTCAGCAGATCACCTTTATCACATCACATGATTTCCAGGAACCGCTTAGAAAAATACGAATTCTGAGTTCCCGGCTGGTTGAAAATCACGGGGATGCAGAAGGAAAGATGATCATCGACAGGATACAGGTGGCTGCGACAAGGATACAGGAACTGATACAGGAGGCTGTACAATACATGGCGCTTTCACGAACCACCGAAGGCATGACTGAATTCAATCTTACTTCTGTGGTGAACGAAGCGGTGAACGACATGATTGATCATCCTGTGCTGAAGAAGGCGGATATTAAAATCAATTTGTCGGTTACAATATTGGGTTTTCGATCTCAGCTGAGGTTGCTGTTTAAGTCGCTTATTGATAATGCCATAAAATATGCTCATGAAGATCGCAATCTTCAATTGAGTATAACAGGTACGGTAACAGATAATAATAAACAGGATGAGCATGGAATTCTGCAGACCAGTTATTATAAAGTAAGTGTTGCTGACAACGGTATTGGCTTCGAACAGGAATTCAGTAAAAAGATATTTCAGCTTTTTAAAAGATTGCAGACTGCAGAGACAGCCCCGGACGGGAAAGGTGTAGGCCTGGCGCTCGCAGAAAAAATAATGGTCAATCACAAAGGATATATTCTTGCGGAGGGAAAGCCTGGAGCGGGTGCTACCTTCCACCTTTATTTCCCGATCAGATCCCACCGTTGATTTTCAATTTTCTACATTTTTGTTAAACGGGTTTAACAAATTGTAGAATTCCTTACACGATAAAATTCGGTACCTGTCATTTTTCAGGCTAAAAAAAACTGGCACAAAATTTTGAACTATATACTACGAAGCAGCGGTTGAAAAGTGATTAAAAGAGATAATTTTTAAACTATTAAAACTTATTTTATGATTCGCTGGACGATAACATTTTTGATTATAGCATTGATTGCAGCATTACTTGGATTTGGTGGAATTGCAGCAGGAGCAGCATCAATTGCGAAAATAATATTCTTCATTTTTATAGTCCTGTTTGTGCTATCGCTATTAGCAGGCCTGGTAAGAAGAACATAACAATGCATTTATAAGGATGGTTTTCATAGGTTTTAAAAGTGCAGTCTCCCAGACTGCATTTTTAATTTTCAGCTGTTGATGACTGGAAGTATGTATTACAGCTACTGCGGTATTTTAATAGGTTTTCAGGTATATATGCGCTTTATATTCAAAGTATTATATAGTTGTTGCAAAAAATTTCAGGATCACCTCAAATTCTGTAATTTACCGCCCGTATGGGAAAGTTTTTTATTCTCGTTGCAGAAGATGATGCAGACGACCGATTCTTACTTCAGACCGCATTCCAGGAACAGCAATATGGCGAACGAATTGATTTTGTACAGAATGGAGTTGAACTCCTGAGTTACCTGGATTCTATCCAGCAGAACAAACATGTGGACACAAATTTTCCTGTTTTTATTTTACTCGATTTGAATATGCCCAAAAAAGATGGGCGCGAAGTGCTTCAATTCATTAAACAACATCCTGTTTACAAGCGTATTCCCGTAATTATATTTACAACAACAAAGAGTGATAATGAAGTGAGGAAGTGCTACGAACTTGGAGCGAATACGTATGTTGTTAAGCCGACCAGTTTCGATGGTCTAATCACTGTTCTGTCAGAAATCAGATCTTATTGGCTGAAGACGGCGACCGTACCTGCCTAAAGCGCAGAGGGATGTATGCAATAGGTGACAGATACTACAGGGTGAGCCCGCTTTATTTTTTCCTGTATTTCGTATCAGTTTTCTATGCCCTTTGGAAGAGCTCCGTTCGGACAAATATTCAATAGCTTGATTTTCTTTCCACTGTTTCTGTTTTCAGTTGTTCTTTCCGTATCCCCGTATTCTGAATTCTGTAATCTTAATAAAAATGCCGCAGACCGGATCGCTCCCATCTGCGGCAGTATGCGTTTAAGCAGCTTACATTCGGCCCAATGATTCTTCCGCTTTGGATTTAAGATGATTCATTTCTGACCTGGCCTTCACTTTTGCTCCTTCCAGTTCATGCTTCCCTGAAGCTGCCAGATCTTTTAATTTATCTGACCAATCCCCTGCCATATCTTTCATTGATTTCCTGAGTTTTTTAGTTTTTTCGGGAGCCACAAGCATGGCAACTACGGCGCCTATTGCCGCTGCACCTAAAACGCCCAGAAGTATTTTGTTCTTTTTTGAAATGTTCATAACCTCAAATTTTATTCATTAAGTAATAAAGGCAATTACACTATATCGGATGAAAATAACATGCCATGATTGATTAATTCTTCAATTTCCGTAACGCTTGATTGTTAAAATACAATAATGATTAGACCATTTGCAACAAAGACCCCTAATCTCCGTTCAAACAACAGATTTTTATTTAAATTGCTTGTTAATCCATGCTTGGAAAGAAGAAAATACTGATTATTGATGACGAGGTAGATTTCTGTTTGCTCCTTCAATCGTTCTATGCAAGAAAAGGCTACGAAGTAAATTTTTCGCATACATTAAAAGAGGGATTACAGAGCATCAGGAACTTTTCTCCTGATATTGTTTTCCTCGACAACAATCTTCCTGATGGCCTGGGGTGGGATTTTGCAGCTGGTATTATGACAGACTATCCCGCTACAGAACTCACATTAATCAGTGCCTATAAATCAGATTTCTCACATCTGAATATTCCGGGAGATGTTCGTATTCTGGAGAAGCCCCTGAATCTGGACAACCTCAATTTATTTTACTAACACTTAAGATCAGGCGCAGCTTGCAAATGCCGACTGCCTCAAACTTTCTATAAATTTTCCGATCAATCTTCTACTCGAGCCCTCGTGGGAACTTCAGCAGCTACCGAATTATAAACCGGAAATGAAAGGATGAAGGTGGCGCCTTTATTCACCGCACTTCTCGCTGAAATAAACCCTTTATGCTGCTCGAGTATTTTTTTGCATAGCGCGAGGCCGATTCCTGTACCCTGGTATTCCGGCCCCTGGTGCAGGCGGGAAAACATGGCAAAGATTTTTTCCGCATACTGCTGTTCAAAGCCAAGGCCATTGTCCCGTATATAAATCCTGCAGTATTTACCAATTTGATTTTCATCACCATTTTCATTGAGCTCCAACATCTCCGAACTGATGCTTATTTCAGGCCGAACATCCTTGCGACTATACTTCAACGCATTGCTTAACAGGTTTTGAAACAGGGGATACATCAATCCCTGGATGAGATTCAACTTCGGAATTTCACCAACAGTAATAACAGCTTTTTTCTCAACAATCTGATCATCAAGTTCAGAAAGAATCTCTTTGATCACGCTGTTAACATCTGTTTCTTCAAGCGGATTGTTATCGAAACTAATTTTTGAAAATGTGAGAATATCTTCAATCAGCGCCTGCATACGGGCACCCGAATTCTGAATTCTGTTGATAAACATCTGCCCCTCTTCGTCTAGCCTGTCCCGGTATTTAATAGAAAGCCGGTCACAGAACATCCTGATTTTTCGTAGCGGTTCCTGCAAATCATGGGAGGCCATGAACGCAAACCTGTCCAGTTCGGTATTAGCCGCTTCCAACCTTCCGATATATTCAAGCAACTGGTGATTGAGTTCATTAACTTTCTCTTCAGAAGCCTTTCGTTCTGAAATTTCCTCTTCAAGATTTTTATTGATGATGGACATCCGGCGCTCCTGCTCACGCAATTGCCTGTTCTTACGATACAGATCGACGAAAACGCCGACTTTAGTTCTCAGCAATGCAGGATTTACAGGCTTGTAAATATAATCGACTGCTCCTGACCGATAGCCTTTGAACATATTCTCATCACCATAATTATTTGCGGTAATAAATATGATCGGGATGTGGCGCAGTCGCTCCCTTTCATAGATAAGGGTAGCGGTGTCAAATCCGTTCAGATTCGGCATATTTACATCCATCAGGATCAATGCGAAATCAAACTGATTCAACAATATTTTCAACGCTTCACGCCCCGAACGGGCTTTTACACATTGGTAACCGTCAGGTTCAAGGGTAAGCTCTATGGACATCAGGTTATCTTCCCTGTCATCCACAAGAAGAATTTTATCCTGTATCAAAATATATTATTTATAGAACCATACGCGCATCAGAGACAATAACTGATCCACTTTCAATGGTTTGGTAATATAATCTGAAGCACCTGCTTCGATACATTTCTGCCTGTCGCCTTTCATTGCCTTTGCAGTGACCGCAATGATCGGGAGTGAACTGTTTTTATGTTCTCTCCTGATCTTCTGCATCGTTTCATATCCATCCATCTCAGGCATCATAATATCCATCAACACCATATCCACTTTTTGCTTGTCATTATTCAGAATGGAAATCGCTTCTTTTCCACTTTCGGCCGTTATTACATTCATGTTATAACGTTCAAAAACGGTTGTAAGTGCGAAGAGATTTCTTACATCATCATCAACAACCAACACATTCATACCAATCAGAATATCTTCTTTTCTCCTCAGATTTTCAATGAGCTTCTGCTTCTCAGGAGCAAGGTCACTGTAATTGATATGCATCTGCAACACCGCTTCTTCAAGCAGGTACTCAATTGAATTCACCCCTTTCGCAACTACAGCATTGCTGTGATGGTTGAGCTGAATCCATTCATTCTTATTGAAATCCTTTGCTGAATAAACAATCACTGGCGTATTACTCTTTTTACCTGCAGCTATCTGCCCCAGGAGTTGCTCACCCGGGATATCCGGCAGTGTATAATCAAGAATGATACAATCGTACTCTTCTTCCGTCAACTGTTTCAACGCTTTATTTCCAGTATCGGTAATTGTTATATCGATATTCTCTTCCTTTAGCAATTGCGCAATCTGTGATGATTCAATCTCATTATCTTCCACGACAAGAACATTGCGCTTCTGTTTGTTACGCAAAGAAATAATATCATCAAACAAATCATCCAAAGCTTCATTGGTTAGCGGCTTCATCAGAAAACTTCTTGCGCCTCTCTTCATTGCCAGGCTCTTATTTTCTTCACCTGAAATCAAATGAATCGGAATATGACGATAGTTAAGATCATTGCGTAGAAGGTCAAGCACTTTCCAACCACTGGTGTCCGGAAGTTTTACATCAAGCGTTACAGCTACCGGATTGAACCTGTTTATGAAATCAAAAACATCAAAATAACTGACAGCAATAACCGCTTTTAATCCGCGCTCATGCGCTTTATCTACAATGATCTTACCGAAACGAAGATCATCTTCAACGATCAGTATTACACCGTCACCTGGTTGAATATTACTTCTGTCGTCACCGGTTTCATTGATCATTTCATTCACCTGCCCCATCGTGCGCCCGTCTTTCGCTTCAGCAGTAAGCCTGTTGAGCAAAGTATTGATATCGCCGTCGCCCTGGCTTAAACTATGAGCAACACTTCCTTCTTTTTGTAAAGGAAGATGCTGAATGGTTTCTGTTACAGAACTTAATGGCACAAAGAGTGTGAACGTACTACCCTCTCCCGGAATTGATTCCAGTTCGATTGTACCGCCAAGCAGTTCTGCAAGGCCGCGACTGATGGAAAGTCCAAGACCGGTGCCACCATATTTACGACTCGTTGAACCTTCCGCCTGCTGGAATGCCTCAAAAATAATGTTCTGTTTGTCCTGCGGAATTCCGATACCCGTATCCGTTATCGAAAATGCAACCACTTTCTGTGCCTGGTCAAGCGAATGAATGCCTGGTTTCCATCCTTTATCTGCTGCGAAAATTCTGAGCTTCACCTCACCTTTCTCGGTAAACTTGAATGAATTCGAAAGCAGATTCTTTAAGATCTGGTTGAGACGCTGCAAATCCGTATGCATTATATCCGGCAATTGCTGATCGGTATCAATACTAAACCGGAGATGTCTTGCTTCTGCGATCGGCTTGAATGTGGTTTCCACAAACGAAGCAATTTCGAAAAATTTGACCGGTGAAATATTCGTGGAAATAAATCCGGATTCGATCTTCGAAAGATCGAGAATATCATTGATCAGCTGAATAAGGTCATCACCACAGGAGTGAATCGTTTTCGCATAGCGGATCTGTTTTTCCGTAAGGTTTCCTTCGGCATTGATGTACAGCTGTTGCGCAAGGATCAGCAATGAGTTCAGGGGTGTACGCAACTCATGGGACATGTTTGCAAGGAACTCTGACTTATACTTGGACGTTAGTGTCAGCTGTTCTGCCTTTTCTTCAAGCGATCTCCTGGCTTCTTCTACCTCTTTGTTTTTCGCTTCTACCTCATTTTTCTGTTTTACCAGCAGCAAAGCTTTATCCTGGAGCTCATCATTTGTTCTGCGCAGCTCTTCCTGCTGAATCTTGAGCTCACCAGCCAGAGATTGTGATTGTGCAAGAAGTTCTTCTGTTCTTGTATTTGCTTCAATTGTATTCAACACGATTCCGATACTCTCTGTAAGCTGACTGATGAAAGCCAGATGCGTCATGCTGAAAGATTCCAGTGAAGCCAGTTCAATAACGGCCTTCACTTTATTTTCAAACAACACCGGTTCAACAATGAGGTTGGCTGGAGATGCACTTCCGAGACCTGAGTTGATTTTGATGTAATTGTCAGGCACATTGGTAAGCATGATACGTTCTTTTTCAAGTGCGCACTGCCCCACCAAACCTTCGCCGATACCAAACTCCAGCGGGATATTTTTGCTTGCCCTATACGCATAGGAAGCAAACAACGTCAGTTTGAATTTCTGTGTCTCATCATCCTGTCGGAGAATGTAGAATGCACCGTGGTGAGCATTTACTACCTGTGCAAGCTCTGAAAGAATTTTTTGTGTTACTGTCTGCAGATCTTTTTGTCCCTGCAGCATCTGGCCAAATTTCGCGAGGTTGGATTTCAGCCAGTCCTGTTCCTGGTTCCGCAAAGTGGTTTCACGCAGGTTGGTGATCATCTGGTTGATGGTATCTTTCAACGCTTCCACTTCACCTTTCGCTTCCACGCGTATATTTCGTGTAAGGTCACCTTTCGTTACCGCGGATGCCACTTCAGAAATTGAACGTACCTGCGTTGTAAGATTTTGGGCCAGCTGGTTTACGTTCTCCGTAAGGTTTTTCCAGATACCGGACGCACCAGGTACACTCGCCTGCCCCCCCAGTTTTCCTTCAACTCCTACCTCACGCGCAACCGTTGTTACCTGGTCAGCGAACACCGCGAGAGTTTCAATCATTTCATTGATCGTGTCCGTAAGCTGAGCCACCTCACCTTTAGCCTGGATAGAAAGTTTCTGACGAAGATTACCTGTTGCCACTGATGTTACCACCTTCGCAATACCACGCACCTGGCTGGTCAGGTTACTGGCCATCATGTTCACGGAGTCTGTCAGATCTTTCCATGTACCTGCAACACCGCGTACTTCAGCCTGGCCGCCGAGCTTACCTTCAGTACCAACTTCACGGGCCACACGTGTTACTTCAAACGCAAATGAGTTCAGTTGCTCCACCATCGTATTGATGGTATTTTTCAGATCAAGAATTTCACCTTGTACATCGATCGCCACTGTTTTTGAAAGGTCACCTGAAGCCACCGCCTTGGTCACCTCTGCGATATTACGCACCTGCGCCGTAAGGTTTCCTGTCATCTGGTTCACAGAGTCAGTCAGATCTTTCCATGTGCCTGCTACACCTGGTACGAATGCCTGACCTCCGAGTTTACCGTCGGTACCTACTTCACGCGCCACACGTGTAACCTCCGATGCAAATGCACGCAGCTGATCCACCATCGTATTGAGTGTTTCTTTCAGCATCAGGATTTCACCACGCACATCCACTGTAATTTTTTTGGACATATCACCATTAGCAACCGCGATGGCCACTTCGGCGATGTTACGTACCTGTGCGGTAAGGTTACCTGCCATCTGGTTTACAGAGTCTGTCAGATCTTTCCATGTACCTGCCACACCCGGTACGAACGCCTGACCACCCAGTTTACCATCTGTACCTACCTCACGCGCAACACGTGTTACTTCTGATGCAAAACCGCGGAGCTGATCCACCATCGTATTGATCGTGTTTTTCAACTCGAGGATTTCACCTTTTACATCCACTGCAATTTTTCTCGACAAATCACCATTCGCAACAGCTGTAGTTACCTCAGCGATGTTACGTACCTGTGATGTCAGGTTACTCGCCATTTTATTTACACTCTCGGTAAGATCTTTCCATGTACCACCAACACCTGGCACATCGGCCTGGCCACCCAATTTTCCTTCGGAACCTACCTCACGCGCCACACGTGTAACCTCGGAACCGAAGGAATTGAGCTGATCCACCATCGTATTGATCGTGTTTTTCAACTCAAGGATCTCTCCTTTTACATCCACCGTAATTTTTCTTGACAAGTCACCTTTCGCAACCGCCGTCGTTACCTCGGCGATGTTACGTACCTGACCGGTAAGGTTACTCGCCATTCCATTCACACTATCCGTAAGATCTTTCCATACACCGCCAACACCTTCTACTTCCGCCTGGCCTCCAAGCTTACCTTCTGACCCTACCTCACGCGCAACACGCGTCACCTCAGATGCAAAACCACGGAGCTGATCCACCATCGTATTGATTGTGTTTTTTAACTCGAGGATCTCTCCTTTTACATCCACATCAATCTTACGGGAAAGGTCACCTGTAGCTACCGCAGTGGTTACCTCTGCGATATTTCGCACCTGGCTGGTAAGGTTACTCGCCATTTTATTTACACTGTCTGTCAGATCTTTCCAGGTACCACCTACACCCGGTACTACGGCCTGGCCTCCAAGCTTACCTTCTGACCCTACCTCACGCGCAACACGTGTTACTTCAGAACCAAAAGAATTGAGCTGATCCACCATCGTGTTGATCGTGTTTTTCAACTCAAGGATTTCTCCTTTTACATCCACCGTAATTTTCCTGGATAAGTCACCCTTTGCCACGGCAGTCGTTACCTCTGCGATGTTACGTACCTGGCCGGTAAGGTTACTGGCCATCTGGTTAACAGAATCCGTAAGGTCTTTCCACGTTCCCGCAACACCTTTTACATTCGCCTGTCCACCAAGTTTACCTTCTGTACCTACTTCAAGAGCCACACGGGTAACCTCACTCGAAAATGAATTGAGCTGATCCACCATCGTATTGATCGTGTTCTTCAACTCAAGGATCTCTCCTTTAACATCTACTGTAATCTTTCTCGACAAGTCACCTTTCGCCACCGCTGTAGTTACCTCTGCAATATTTCGTACCTGGGCAGTAAGGTTACTACCCATCTGGTTCACTGAATCAGTAAGATCTTTCCATATACCGGCAACACCCTCCACCGTTGCCTGACCACCAAGTTTACCTTCGGAACCCACTTCACGTGCCACACGCGTCACTTCCGATCCGAATGAATTCAGCTGATCCACCATCGTGTTGATCGTATCCTTCAATTCCTGGATCTCTCCTTTTACGACCACAGTAATTTTTCTTGACAAGTCACCTTTCGCAACCGCTGTAGTTACTTCAGCGATGTTACGCACCTGGCCCGTAAGGTTACTCGCCATCTGGTTCACAGAATCCGTAAGATCTTTCCATGTACCCGCAACACCACGTACCTGTGCCTGTCCGCCAAGTTTACCTTCTGTACCTACTTCGAGCGCCACACGGGTAACCTCACTCGAAAATGAGTTGAGCTGATCCACCATGGTGTTGATCGTATTTTTCAACTCGAGGATCTCTCCCTTCACATCTACTGTAATCTTTTTTGAAAGGTCGCCCTTCGCCACTGCCGTTGTTACCTCTGCAATATTTCGAACCTGGGCAGTCAGATTACTACCCATCTGGTTTACTGAATCTGTAAGATCTTTCCACACTCCAGCCACACCTTTTACTTTCGCCTGACCACCAAGTTTACCTTCGGAACCCACTTCACGCGCAACACGTGTTACCTCCATGGAAAACAGATTCAACTGTTTCACCATGTCATTTACCTCTTTTGCAATAGTCGAGAATTCACCCTGAAGGCTGTTTCCGCCAATCTTCAATGGCATCTGTTCCGAAAGGTTACCCTGCGCCACCGAACTGATTACATTCGCAATCTCAAGAATGGGATTCACAAGATCGGAGATCAGTTCGTTCAGCGATTCAATACCTGCACTCCAGGCTCCTTTGGTATTTGATATTTCTATTCGCTGTGTGAGCTTTCCCTGCTTTCCGATGATATCACCCGCTTTCGTAAAATTCATCATCATCGCTTCATTCAGCAGAATGATTTCATTCAACGTATCGCAGATCTTGCCGGTCAACCCTGTCTTATCATAAGGCATGCGTACATTAAAATTACCATTGCGTATTTCCATAAGTACGGCTAACAGTTCACGATAGTCGAGCTGATTGGAAAGACCTTCCGAAACTTCATCGCGGATGGCAGATGTTGCAATAACTTTTGACTGATTTACCTTTCTTCGAGCGGGAGATTTTTTCCCTGGGGCCGGGCCGTTCAGGATAGCGGAACCTGATTTCTTACTGCTCATAACTTTGGTTTATATAGGTTTTAAAGGACAACAGTAAAGTACACACTGTGGAAAATCTTACCCGCGATGGGTAAATAATCCACATACTAACCGGTGGTTAGTGACTCGAATTTAATAAAGCATTGTTACTTAGTTGAATTACAACAGAGATTCACACACTGCCCATATTTACTGGAAAAATTCATACCAAAAAAAAGTAAAAATGTTCAGTGTAAGCGATGTTTTACAAAGGAGATATCAATACATTATTAATACTTTTTGCAAATTCAAGAAGTGCGTTGTAGTTAATGGGCTTTACGAAATAACTATCTGCACCAAGTTTTATGCAATCCTGAACTTCAGTCTCGTTTTTTGTCGTGGAAAAAACGACAATATGAACATTTTTAAAATTATTGTTACTCCGGAGTTCCTTTAAAACTTCCAACCCGGTTTTCCGGGGCATATTGAGATCAAGGATGATTACGCCCGGATTCTCAGATTTGTCAAGACGCTGAAGAAACTCAGTCAACTCTTCACCGTTTGACACAAACTTTACTTTACCGGTGAACCCGATTTCCTGAAATGCCGTTTCAAGCAAAAGCTTGTCATCTGCATCATCGTCTGCAATCAGAATAAACGAGTTTCGCATATCCGCTTTTTAACTACACTTCCATTTTCCAAAAAGCATTCCAAAAAAACAACTGTTAGTCAAAGCCACCTGTGGAGTTATCAGATATTCAAAAGGGAACTGTGATTTAACAACTTGCTGCCGGCCGATTAAAGGTTAACAGAGAAAACGGGAACTACTGTTATTGGATTTCAACAGCCGGGGTCAAACATTGAAAATAGAATTTGATCGGCACAAAAAAAAATTTGAAATACAATTTCTTAGCTCTCCGTTGCTTCATTGCAATATCTTCGTCAAATGCAAAAAAGGCTAGTGGTTTCCAGCCATAAAGTCAGGTTGTCAGGAAAAAAATTGTTGGCAATCCTGTTGTTTTTATCAGTTTACTTTTTATCGCACAGTCAGGCACAAACGAAAGTGGGCGTAAGCGGAAAACTTATCGATTCTGCAACTGGTAAAATGGTTGTTTCCGCTACAGTGCAGCTAATTTCTTCAGATGGCGACAGTCTGATCCTGACAGGACTTTCAAATGAAAACGGAGAATTCAGTCTCGATCTCCGTCCCGGCAAATTTTATTTGCTCATCGAATCCCTTGGTTATAAAGATTACAAATCCGCACCGATCACCATAGAAAGTTCCTTACAACCTGTTAACCTCGGAATAATTCGCCTGTCCGCTACTGTTAAAATGATGGAGGATGTGGTTGTACAGGCGCAGAAAAGCAATATGGAACTAAGTTTGGACAAGCGTGTGTTTAATGTGGGACAGGAACTCGCGAACTCGGGTGGTACAGCATCAGATATTTTGATGAACATACCTTCAGTTTCTGTTGATGGTGAAGGAAACGTCTCTCTTCGGGGTAGCGGAAGCGTACGAATTCTGATAGATGGAAAACCCTCGGGTCTGGTAAGTTTAAATGGAGGCGCAGGTTTGCAACAGTTGCAGGCCAGTATGATTGAACGTGTCGAGATCATTACGAACCCATCGGCGAGATATGAAGCTGAAGGCATGTCCGGTATCATTAATATTATTTTGAAAAAGAGCAGAAAGCGCGGATTCAACGGATCTTTCGATGTCACTACGGGTTACCCGCTCAACCTCGGGCTGGCAGCCAACCTGAACTACAGGCATAACAAAATCAATTTTTTTATTAATTATGGTATTGCCTACCGCATCCAACCTTTTAATGGGAAGCTTTACCAGGAAGTGTACAATGGCGATACCACAAGTTATCTGCGCCAGGCAAATGATGGCAGACTGAAAGGGTTTAACAACACGATTCGTGGTGGTCTCGACTTTTTTTTCAGTGAAAAGAGTATACTTACCGGATCCTATCTTTTCCGCAGAAGCGACGCGAACAGGATACTGGATATTAAATATGAAGACTATCATTATGATCCTTCAAAAATGAGTTCCTATACGCTCCGCAACCAGAATGAAACGGAAGACGAACCGAATTCTGAAATCGCAGTAACATGGAAAAGAAATTTTAAAAAAAAGGGGCATGATTTTACTCTTGATCTCCGGTACCTGGATTACTGGGAGAAGTCCGACCAGGTTTTTACTCAGCAAACGTATAATCCCGACGGATCAAAAATTCCTGAGTCGGATATCCTGCAGCATTCGGTGAATGATGAATTTGAAAAACAATACCTGATTCAGGCCGACTATGTTTTCCCTGTTACTGACAACAGCAAGCTGGAAGCCGGCATGCGCGCCAGCTTCAGGGATATGGTAAATGATTATGTGGTTACCCAACAGGATGACAATGGCAATTTCTATCCATTACCAGGTCTCGACAACTACTTTATTTATAATGAAGATATCCAGGCATTGTATGCGATTTATGGAAATAAATATAAAAAGATTTCCTACCAGGCAGGGCTACGCGCTGAATGGACAAATGTGAAAACAACATTGCTATATACCAATGAAGTAAACCCCAGGAAATATGCGAACCTTTTTCCGAGCGCTCATATCTCTTTTGACCTGGGGAATGACAATGCGCTCCAGGTAAGCTATAGTCGTCGCGTACGCAGACCCGTGTATAATGAGCTAAGCCCATTTTTTACATTTTCAGACAGCAGGAATTTCATGTCAGGAAATCCCAACCTGAATCCTGAGTACACAAATGCATTTGAAATCGGGCATATCAAAAACTTTGAAAGGGCAACGCTGAGTACATCATTATACTTGCGTGATTCCAAAGACAAAATCATGTATATCCGTTCGGTCAATGACAGTGGGTTCTCTATCACCAGGCCTGAGAACCTGAATGGAGAGAAAGCTTTCGGAGCCGAATTTGTGAGCACATACAACCCCTGGAAATGGTGGAAAGTGGATTTCAATTTCAATTTCTTCCGCGCAATTACAGATGGAAAAAATATTGACGAAGGATTTAAAAGTGATACCTGGAGTTGGTTCACCAGGCTCAATTCTCGTTTTAATTTTAACAAGAAATCCGAAGGACAGGTGAGATTGAATTATGAAGCTCCGCAGAAAACACCCCAGGGAAGCAGAAGGGCGATGTTCTATATGGATC
Source organism: Pollutibacter soli (assembly GCA_029269725.1). Classification (GTDB taxonomy): domain Bacteria; phylum Bacteroidota; class Bacteroidia; order Chitinophagales; family Chitinophagaceae; genus Pollutibacter; species Pollutibacter soli. The sequence goes on from JARJHS010000006.1 coordinate 63,901, forward strand.
TCGCAGCAAGCATGGACATTCTGAAAAACAATGCGACACTGACATTAAATGTCATTGATGTTTTTAACAGCAGGCGCACACGTTCAATCACAGAAGGGTCCAACTTCTATACAAGCAGTAATTTTTTAGGAAGAGTAAGACAAATTAATCTGACCTTTAATTATAGATTGAATCAAGCGAAGATGGCGAAGAAGACAGAGGAGTAGTTGTTCGTTGTTCGTTTTTCGTTTTTCGTTGTTTGTTGTTCGTTTTTCGTGTGAATAGTCTGCTGTTTGAAATTCGATGAGGACCGGTTTTTAATAGTAGCTTTATATTGAAAAGGCTTCGGTGCATTTCGCAAAAATGACATCCAGGAAATGTTAATTACGGAAGTTATTGATCATTCATCGCCATTGCCTGCTCCGTACATAATCAGCTGCCCCGAAATAATTTTTCCGGCGGGTAAGCGATAATGTTTATCAACGAGTGCTTCGATAGTTAAATTACAATTAATTAAACCTCTTTTCCGCGGAGAAAAATACACTTGTATCCCGGTGAAAACAACTTTCCCCGGTACGACGAAATTGTTTTCTTGCATACAATATCAAAATCATGGAAACATTTCAATTTCACAATTGTGTTGTATGGCAGAAGGCAATTCATCTTGCAAAAGAAACAATCGTTCTTTCAAGAAAACTTCCAAAATCGGAAGAGATGTCGCTCAGGTCGGATTTGCTTAATTCCGCAATCGAAATCAGTAAAAATATTGCTGAAGGATCATTTCAGAAAACAAAACCGGAAAAGAAACACTTGTATGTAAACGCCAGAATTGCACTGATTGAATTGGATATCCTGATGGATGTGAGTGTGCACCTGAAATACTTCCAGGCAAATGAACTGAAAAAATACGGCCCGGGCTTTATCGAACTTTACAAATTGATTTCTGATTTAATAGATTCAGGCAAGTAATGACGGACTATTCCGCCAACAGTAGCAATCTTTCCAGGAATGTCACTTCAGATAATAATCGTCATCATTTCAATTCTGCCTTTTTCATCCCTGGCACCAGGAAATGAATGATGATCCAGACGGCGAGATAGGCAAACCCGCAAAAAATAAACACCCAGAAATACCCTGTTTGTATTTTGCCCAATGGTTTCAGATAATCAAAAAGATATCCTGCAGACTTGGAAACAAGTATGCTTCCCAACGCACCTGCCATTCCACCAATGCCAATGACGGATGCAACTGCTTTTTTGGGAAACATGTCAGAAACTATTGTATACAGGTTCGCACTCCATGCCTGGTGGGCAGCAGTCACTAATCCGACAATCAGTATAGCATACCACATATTGAATTCACCGAGCGTCTGAGCGCTGAGAATCGGAACACATAAAGCAGCATAAATGAACATAGCTGTTTTGCGTGCTCTTGCAACCGGCCACCCTGATCTCATAAAATATAACGGCAACCAGCCACCGAAAACACTACCGAAAGCAGCAATGGTGTAAACGACTGCCACCGGCATTGCCAGAGTTGTACCTTCAAGCCCATATTGTTCCTTCAGAAAATCCGGCAACCAGAATAAGTAAAACCACCATGGTCCGTCGGTAAAAAATTTTCCTAAAGCAAAAGCCCAGGTCTGCCTGTAACCAAAAAGCATTGCCCAGCTGTAGCTTTTCACTGGTTCTGCCTGCACGGGAGTCTCATCATTGTCACTATGGATGTATTCAAATTCTTCCTTTGATAGTTTTTTATGCTTTGCGGGAACTTCATAAAGCAGAAACCAGAAAATCAGCCAAATCAAACCAATAGCTCCTGTAATCACAAATGCAGCACGCCAGCCATAAGCCTCAGCGATAAACGGTACCGTCAAAGGAGCCACTATAGCTCCGATATTTGTGCCGGCATTAAAAATACCGGTAGCGAAAGAGCGTTCTTTTTTCGGAAACCATTCCGTAATGGTCTTGATCGCAGCAGGGAAATTTCCGGCTTCAGTTAGTCCGAGCGCGCCTCTTGCTACAAAAAATCCACTGGTCGTCCGGATCAATCCATGGCCCATCGCGGCGATACTCCACAATACTAACGATAAAGCATATCCTATCTTAGTGCCCATCTTGTCCACCAGTCTTCCGGCGCCAAGCATTCCAATCGCATAGGCCAATTGAAAACACATGGTTATGTTGGCATAATCAGTTTTTGTCCACTGAAATTCAGCGTCAAGAACAGATTTCAATAAAGAAATCACCTGCCGGTCCAGGTAATTGATTGTAGTGGCAAAAAAAACGAGCGCGCAGATCGTCCACCTGTATTTTCCTATGGCCATCGTTTTACAGAATTTATCCGGACTAATTTTCCGGGATTATCTTTCTAAGATTGATTTTATCCATACCTACAAATCGACGCCCCAATTAAAATAATTTTTCGCGTTATTGAAGCAAATATCCTGGATCACTTTACCAACCCAGGGTATATCATCAGGTAATTCTCCTTTATCAATTTCTTCTCCAAATAAATTGCAAAGTATTCTTCTGAAATATTCATGTCGGGGAAATGACAGAAAACTTCTTGAATCTGTCAGCATTCCAATAAACCGACTGATCAATCCCATATTTGAAAGTATATTCAGTTGATCCGTCATTCCATCCTTTTGATCAAGAAACCACCAGGCCGACCCCCATTGTACTTTGCCCGCAATACTTCCGTCATTAAAGTTTCCGGTCATCGCTGCTATTGCAGCATTGTCTGCAGGATTCAGGTTGTATATGATGGTTTTTGCAAGTCTATTTTTCTGATCCATACGATCAAGGAATGCAGCAACTCCCGCCGCCTGTGGAAAGTCACCGATGGAATCCCATCCTGTATCGCGCCCCAGCGTACCAAGCATCCTGGAATTGGCATTTCTTAACGCACCTAAATGAAATTGTTGTACCCATCCTTTTTCCCAATCCCATTCAGCAAAATTTTCCAGGAGAGAAGATCTGATCATCCTGCTTTCTTCTGCATCGGGTCTTTCGCCGGAAAGCAGTTTATGAAAAATTCTGTTCAGATCACCTCCGCGCGATTTATAGTAATACAAATATTCAAGGCCGTGATCAGATACCACACAACCAGCCGATGCAAAAAAATCATGTCGTGATTTTAATACCTGCAGATAATCATCAAAATTTTTTACTGAAACACCTGAAACAGATTCGAGTTGGTGCAGATAATTATTAAAGGCTGTGGGATCATCCACCTGCATCGCTTTATCCGGACGGAACGCAGGTTTCACATGAATATTAAATGATTTTTGCAGGATCTGTTTATGCCATTTCAGATCGTCCAGCGGATCGTCCGTTGTGCAGAGTAATTTCACATTTGATTTCGAGAGTAATTTCTGAACTGAATATTCAGATGAATTCAATTTTGCCGAACAATCAGCATAAATTTTTTTCGCCGTATCCGGGTTGAGTTGATCGTTGACTTCAAAATAACGCTGTAGTTCAAGGTGGGTCCAGTGATATAATGGATTGCGAAGCGTGTAAGGTACGGTCGCTGCCCATTGCAAAAACTTATCTGCATCACCCGCATTTCCAGTGCAAAATTCTTCACTGATTCCATTGGCACGCATAGCGCGCCATTTATAATGATCACCATAAAGCCAGGCCTGCGTAATATTTTCAAACTGATGGTCGAGGGCTATCTGGTCGGGAGGGAGATGATTGTGATAATCGATCACCGGCATCGCTGCAGCATAATCATGATATAGTTTCCGGGCAGATGGGCCATTAAGCAGGAAGTCAGGTCCGGGGAATTGTTTCATGGGGGTTGAAGTTATGGCATCCTCAACGATTTCAAACCGATAAAAATCAGCGATTCAATAACTTCTAATCTAGTGAAAGGTACATGTAATAAAAAAGGGCGACCAATGGCCACCCCTTCGATAGGTAAGCAAATCAGGTTATTTAAGAATCAGGAATTTTTCACTGAACGTTTTTTCGCCTACGGAAATCCGTAGCATATAATATCCGTTTTTCAGATTTTTTACATCTGAGATTTTGACCTGGTTGGTTCCTTTGTTCAGAGTGAATGCATTTGAAACAATCAGTTTACCAGCCGCATCAAAAATGGACCATTGTGCTTTACTATGCGCTTCCGCATCCAGCACCAGGTTCAATTGATCCTTCACCGGATTTGGTGAAATATGGAGACCTGTTGCTAATGTGGTTGAAGCAAGTGCAACACGAATTATTCCTGAAAATTCGGACTGGCCATTTATTGCAGTCACGCGTAAACGATAGTATACAAAATTACCGCCGATGTTGCTGACATCATCTTTATGTACATATTGCAATCCTGCCAAAGGATCAGCTTCAATGATGCTTCCGGTTGGAGCGAAATGCTGTCCATCCGTACTTCTTTCAATAATAAATCCTTTAACTCCTTCTTTTTTCACGAGGTCCCATTTAAGCATAGCGTAAGCGCCGTCTCTTTTACCACGGAAGTTGATGATATTGTCATCAAGAATAGAACAGTTAGGATCGAAATTGATTTGAATAGTATCCTGAGTATAAATGGGGCATACAGACATTAAGCGTTGTGAAACAATATAAGTACCGGGAGCGTTCGCATATGCTACGCCGCTAGACTGGCTAACGATATTTCCATTCGTGGTTGTCCAGTTATAAATCGAATTGGGGTTTGGATTGGTGACCACCAGTTCACTAACACCATAAACTCCGCAATAGAAATTAAAATCAGTTGCCGCACTGACAGAATCCGGTTTAAACATATCAAAAGGTCCGACAAAATCTTTCAGAGATGAAGTAAATGAATTTGAAGTTCTAGTTTTTGTCATCACTTTCCGGAATGGTTTTCCACAGATACTTCCACCCATAAGCGTAACAGGATCCAAACCTAGTTTTGTCAGGTTTACGGAAAATTCCATGTACTGCTTTGCTATATAAGTAGCAGGCATTCCGTTGGCTCCTAACACCAATCCAAACGGACCGGGCCAGGTATTGAGTGCCGATGAAAGTCCGGTATAGAAATCACCGGCAGTTTTGGGAAGAATATTTGCATAACCGAATTGAACACCATTGGCTGCTCCGTCAAAAAGACCACCCCAGGAAAATCCTGCAGGTGTGATGCTGAGAGATGCCCTGTCGATCCAGATCCTGGCCTCTAATAATTGTAATCCGGATGTTCCAAACTCTGCAGTGAAAATGATGTCACCGGGTTGTGTTACCTGCCCGGCAGCATTAAATTTCCAGCTGGTATGTCCTGCATCAGGACCATAACCGGTGAACCGGAGATTCGGACGATCGTAAGTAATGTCCGTCTGGTACATCTCGAAATCGAAATATCGGTCACCGGTTACATTTTCAATAGATACACCGCCAAAGAGCCATAAAGAATCCGTGGGATTCACACCGGCTCTTCTTACGTGCATCATCATATCCAGGATTTCATTTTTATCAGGAACCGATTGAGCTACAGGGGTGGTCCAATCCACGGGGCTCATTCCATTTTTACTCGCTCCGTTTGCAAACATGGTTGAATCCATTCCGTGAAAGTCCCTGGTAAATAATGCATCCACAAGCAATCTGCCGCTCACAACAGTGTACTCGGGAAATCGCATTCTTTTGGTGAAGGGCAACTTTCTGAAATTGATATCAGTTGCGTAGCGTGCCATAATGGCTGCCGCTCCTGTTGTGTCTATGATAAATGTGCCGGAACCGGGCAATGTGCCCTGTAAGAACCAATCATCACTGGAGGTAGTTGAACTGTACAAAACATTAGCTCGCAATTCAGCATCAACTCCAAAATTAGCTCTGACAACAGGAGTGGTGATCTGAGCAAAGACTACCGAATGAAATAGCATCAATACGATAGTCAATAGTTTAGGTTTCATAAGGATCGAATTTCTCTGTTCGGAATACGGTATGGGGGCAAAATACCCATTTCCCAAAGTATAACGAAACCCCATTCTTTTTATTCGATAAAAAGACCAAAAACGACGACCAATATTGAGTTTCAGTATGTTTTCATTCTTTTTAATTGACCAATCCGAAATACACGGTTACAAGTACCTGATTTTCAGCAACGGAATTTTACTATGAAACTTGAGGGTTTTTGACTGATCTTTTCAGTGAAATCTGCAACCGCGGGCAATGATCTGAAGAAGAAATCCGATGAAGATTTATTCAGTTGAAATCAAAAAAAAAGGGAATTCACAAGAAGCAGTGAATCCCTTTTATACTATAGCAAAACAACTGAGTTAAAGTAAGTTGGGTCTTACAATTAATGTCGCTGTCTTGATGATCTTTTTTAGCCTGATCGAATGTTAACCATTCCCAGGTATTCATGAAGTTAGTACATTGCCCGGAACTTTTTACTTCAATATTTCTTTTTTTTATTTTTCACGGTTAACAGAATAAGAAAGCAGATTGAAAATGAAAAAATCAACTCAATGGTTCCGCCACTTCATCGCACAGTCTTGCCGTTTCTCTTTCCTGTTTCTGTTGTCGTTTCCCGTTCTTTCAGTTGCACTATATGCACAGAATTCAAAGCCCGTATTTACTGTTATTCCTTTGGGAGTGAAAGGGGGCGGCGACGAAAGCAATCTTTCCAGTTACCTTGTTGCGCCAGCAGGTGATTCTAATTTTATCTGCCTGGATGCCGGAACGGTTCGCGCCGGAATTCAATATGCGATAAAGAAAGGAATATTTAAAGCAACCCCGGATTATGTTCTGCAAAACAGTATACGCGCCTATTTTATTTCACATCCGCATCTTGATCACCTGGCGGGTTTGGTAATCAATTCACCGGACGATAACAGCAAACCGATTTACGGTCTTTCATTTTGCCTGAGTACCCTTGCTGATAAATATTTCAGCTGGAAGAGCTGGGCTAATTTCACTGACCGGGGTGAATCGCCCCAATTGAAAAAATATACACTGCAGGAAATGACCATTGGGGATTTTTACAAGATCGATAAAACATCCATGCAGGTTGCGGCTTTCCCGTTAAGTCATTCCACTCCACAGGAGAGCACCGCTTTCCTGGTAAAACACGATGACGGTTACCTGTTGTATCTCGGAGACACGGGTGCTGATTCGATAGAAAAAAGTACCCGACTGTCTGATCTCTGGAAAACCGTCGGGCCACTGGTAGCCAGCAAACAATTGAAAGCTGTTTTTATTGAAGTATCCTTTTCGAACGATCAGAAAACAGAGCAGCTTTTTGGGCATTTGACTCCGGACCTGCTGATGAAGGAACTCACCCGCCTGGCAGATTTCAGCGGCGGGAATGCATTTCTCAAACATCTTCCTGTTGTTATCACACATCAGAAACCCGGTGGTGATCGTGAAAGAAAAATCAAGGCCGAATTACACAGGGCCAATACCTCCGGAGTCCGGCTCATTTTTCCCGAACAGGCTTCCCCTATTCAACTCTGAAAATGCCCGTTGCTGAGTTACTGACGTTTCATGTCAACATCAGAATAAAGAAATAATCTGTTGAAACTGTACGGGAATTACTGACATTTACAATGCCAAAACATGCATGCCATGAAACAGTTAACTACCTGCCTCGCATTTCAGCTTTTTGTACTTGCAGCCTGTTCACAATCGAACATACCATCTGCCGATGTCCAGATCAAATCTGCGTTACTGGCTGCGCCAGCGGAAAAAAGGGATAGTGCTACAGTATATGGATATGGTTCCAACGGTGAATGGATGCTGCTGCGAAAGGGCTCCAATGAAATAATTTGTGTCGCTGATGATCCTCAACAAGCAGGCTTTTCAGTGGCAGCATACCATGTAGATCTGCAGCCGTTTATGGAAAGAGGACGGGAATTGCGGAAAGAAAAAAAGAGTGGAAATGAAATTTTTGATATCAGGGAGAAAGAAACAAAAGAAGGAAAACTGAAAATGCCCAAACAGTCTGCAACCTTATTTGTGTTCAGCGCAAAAGATGAAGAATTCAATAAACAAACCGGTGAAGTACAAAATGGTTACCTCCGTTATGTTGTATATATCCCCTACGCCACTGCCGCGTCAACGGGCCTTCCTCTAAAACCGGAAAAACCAGGAATGCCATGGATTATGAATCCCGGAACGCATGGTGCACATATAATGATCAGTCCGCCTAAAGCGCAGTAAGGATGCAATAATCAGATTTTGTTTTTTGGTTATATTTGAATCTTACACATATGACCCGTTTTCAATTCCCGAAATAAGACGGCGGTGATGATCTGGGTGTTGTGAAGTATTCATGAAGCTTTCAGCAAAACAAAAAAAATGGATTAAGCGCATCGGCATATTACTGGCGATTCGCATCATCATCGGAGGCCTGATATATTATGCAATCGTTTATCGCTTCAGAGATATTATCCAGCTCGCGCTGAATATCGAAACTAAAAGCGCTTATCAGTTTGATGCTGGTGATATAGATGTTCAACTTTTTAAGGGCAGGTTGTTCATGAAAAATGCATCACTGCAATTCAGGGACAGCAGCAACCATATTACTCATCACGACATTAAAATACCCGAAGTATTGCTGGAGATCGAATCATTTAAAGATCTGATCTTTCACAAGAAACTTCGCATTAAGGAACTGACAATAACAAAACCAAGCCTGGCGACTACCGCTTTTATAAAACATAAAAGCAGTTCAAAGCAAGTCACACTTCATGCAAGCAATGTTATCAGCAGTCTGAAAAAAATGACGAGTCGTCTCAACATTGAAAAATTTTCTCTGGAGGACGGCTCATTTTCCTATAGAACACAGGACACCACTCCTCCCCTGCATGGCAGTCACATCAGTATAAGCCTTAGAGAATTTGCAGGACAGCGGGTGGCGGACGGCGAAAAATCTCTCAGTCCAAAAGAGCTTACCATTTCAATAAAAAACCAGCAATGGACAATGCCTGACGGTAAGCACCATATCAGTTTTAAAAATTTGCTTTTGTCCATTGAAGATGAAATTCTCGGAATAGATTCCCTGACTGTTGCGGTTAAAAAAGGCGATACTACCGATTTAAAATTTTTCACCGAGAAAATTGTTATGAAATCTGCTTCTCTGTTGCCATCACTAGAAGAAAATGGCGTGTTGATCGACAGTGTACTTGTTGTGCATCCGGTGCTGAATATCGGTGGATCAAAAGAAAAACAGGAGAGACAGGTTCGCCTGAAAGACAGTACAAAGTATTTTCTTGACCACATGAATATAAAATACCTGGATATCATAGAAGGCCAGGTAGAATATACATCCAATAATGGATCGTTGGTTTCCACGGATAAAGCCAATGTGGAAATTTTCAATTTCAAACTTGATCCTAATTCAAAACCAAAATTGTCGACCGATAGTATTGCTTTAAGTCTTCATGACATTGAGTTTTTTTCAAAGGATAGTCTGTTCAAAATGACTGTAGGCCATTGCGGATTCAAAGGAGATCATCTCCATTTTGAAAAAGTAAGTTTCGGGCCTTCGGAGAAAAACAGGAATTTCAAGGGTTTGGTTTTTGCGGCTCCTGCAATACAATTAAAAAATATTGACCCCGGAGATCTTATTCAGAAAAGAATTACCGCCGCACAGGCGATCCTTATTCAGCCTTCCATTCAATACTATCGTGGTAAGGCGCAAAATAACGACAGTTCATCTGCATTGCGTTCAGATCATCATACTACAATGCTGGCGAATCTTCATAACATTATTGATGTGCCGGAATTTCATATGATGGATGGCATGCTCTCTATAATTAGTGAGAGACGACCGAATGAAAGAATTACAGCGACGCATATGAATGCATTTGTTTTATTGAATGACTTCACCGGTGGAGAAACCAAACAGGAAATGAAGTCTGCGATAAAAAGCTGGACCGCAGAGAAACTGGAGATGATGCTACCCGCAATACAGCTCGTTGTCAGGGGCCTAAGCTTCAACGGTGAGAAACAACATAGCGTATTCAAGAGCCTTGACCTCACATTAAGAAATGGGAGCTCTGTTAACGCCGAAAACATTGTGATGGACAGATTGGATGCAGATCAGCTTCTAAATCAAAAAAAAATTGATCTGGGCCTCATAAAACTAGGAACTGCAAAAGTAAAGCTGACGGCAACTGATAAAAAGTCAGAAAAAAATGAAGGCAGGAGACCGATGCCGTTCATTGTAGGACAAATAGCAGTAAATCAACTTGATCTTACTTCAGAAGGTAAGAATGATAAACACCTTTCACTTTCGGGAAGTGGCATTGATATAAAAAATCTGAACAACGAATCCGGTCATATTTCCTGGGAAAAAATTAATGGCGACCTCTTCGGTATACAGCAACAAAGCAAAACAGGAAACCTGACGATCGACAAAATTAATGTTGAACATGAAAAACTCACCCTGAGCAACCTGAACATAAAAAATGCAAGCGGCAACAACAGTACCAACATTGAAATCCCTTCTGTTGTTTTGACTACGCCGGTTTTCAGGAAAGGGAAACCTGCAGAAATTGAAAACTTTTCAGCCCCTTTTCTCCGGCTTGATATTGTAAAAAGGGACACCGGTGCAGGCGATCATTCAAAATCTTTAAATCTGCCGGAAGATATTACGCTCAAGAATATCCAGGTTTCGGATGCGGATATACGTTATGCTGATTATACCAGGGAAGATTCGATGAAGATAATGATGGCGGCATCTATGGAAATGGAAAGATTGAATATAACCAGGGGCCGCAGACCTGAAATACTGTTTTCACATTTTAAGATCAGTGGTAAAGATGCAGATATTGCGAAAGGACCGTTGCGCGCAGTAATACCACATATTAACCTGGTGCTGAACAATGCTGATATTTCCATTCTCGGCAATCACCATTTCAACATTATTGCCAATTCAAATATCAATTGGGCAGACGCCCGTGTATCATTTAAAAAATTGTCAAACGAAGTAAGCGTAAATGCTATTTCCGGGAACTTCGTGAATCCAAAGTACAGTTATCATACCGGGGAAAAGTTTGTGATCACACACCTGACAAAATACCTGCATTTCCAGGCTGACGATATCGTTTATACATACCCGGAAGGAACTGTCAAAGTGGAAGAAGTTTCCTGGAACCAACATGGATTTCATAAACTCAGGTTGAATAAGTTCAGTCTTACACCTTCAACAACCTGGGATGAGTGGCTGGCAAAATCCAAATGGCAGGCTGACTACATGACCCTGAAGGGAGATTCGGTGGTAATATCAGATCTTATTTTCAGGGAAACAAAAACCGACAGCTTGCTCAAGGTCGGAAAAATACTGGTGGCAGGTGCAGAGATGACTTTGAAAAAAGATAAACATAAACCTTTCAAACATGGAATTGATAAAGGCATGCCTACTGAATTGGTAGGCAAAATCCATTTCCCTTTGAAAGTTGATACCATTCAGGTAACGAACTCTGATATCATGATTACACAGATATCGGAAAAAACAGGCAAGGCCGGAGAAATTCCAATAAAAAACCTGAATGTCCTTTTAACGGGCGTATCAAATCAAAATGATTTTCAGTCCATAAAAATACTGGCCAATGCGGAGTTGCTGGACAATTATATCCGGAATCTGGAGTATTCAGAAAATTATAAGGATGTTGCTGCATTTTCCTTTTCAACAGGGATCTCACCGATGGTACTTCCTACATTCAATCCCGTCAGTATTCCTCTTGCGAATATTGCTGTGAAGAATGGACACTCTGATACTTTGTTTGCCAGCTGGAAGGGCAACAAATATGCTGCAGTAGGGAACATGAATTTTTACTATGCTAATCTCAAATTAAATCTTCTGAATAAAAAAGACCCGGAGAAAAAAACTTTGATCACAAGATTAGAAAATGGTCTGGCTAATCTGCTGATCAGGAATAGCAACCAGGGAACAACTTACATGATACTTTCAGAAAGAAATCAAGAGAAATTTTTTGTGACTTTCTGGGTTAAGTCACTGGTGTCCGGAATGATGACCACCGCGGGAATTAAAAAAGATCGTAAGTACAAAAAGACTTACAAACTGAAGAAGGAGGAGTGGAAGTTGGATTATCCGGAGTATCTGCAGTAAGTAGTAAGAAGGAACAGCCCGTTGTTCGTTGTTCGTTGTTCGTTGTTCGTTGAAACAGCCAGTTGTCTGTTTACAGTTTCGTTTTCCCACCTGTATTCAGTATTCTGTATTCCTTTCACATCGGTCTGCTGCCCGCTGCCTTGTGCCTACAGATTATACAAATAGGACACCATAAACCCGGCCTGGAAATGGGTTGCTTTCGTATCTACAGTTTCCCCTAACAAAAGATTTGATTCATCGGGATTATCGAAATTCATCACCTGTTCAAAACTATGGGAGAGGCCGTACGTAAGTAATGCTCCTGCACGAATATTCGAACGTTTAAATCTGAAATTCGAACCGAGTTGCATATGGTAACTGTTCCATCGCGAAGTAGCAGCAACAAATCCTCTTTTGTCTTCAAGACTTTTCAGATCCAGGTAGTTAAAATCAGTTCGGAAAGACAGGTATCCGACAATAGCTTCACGCAATTCATAACTGAAACCTATACCCGCATTCAACAGCGCTTTTCGTGCGTCCATATATCGTAGAACATCATACGCGTAGGTTGAGCTTACAGTATCCGGCCGTATGAAAGACTGATCTTTCGGCGCCAGCACATCATAGAGTTTAATTTTTCCGAAATATTCAGCAGAGAAGTACAGCATCCCCTTGCGGTGTTTCCAAGTATAACCGGCAGCGATACTCAATGGCATTTTCCAGGTTGATTTAAGATGTTCCTGTTGCGTACTTGCCAGCAGGTTTACGGTTACACCGGGGGAAAGTGTCAGATCATTTATCTGAATGTCGGAGGTTAGGGATCCTTTGCCAAAAATTTTTATAAGTGGAAGCGAAACCACCATTCCAAAATGATGATTGTTGTCGAACTCATAATTTGCGCCGAGTTTTATTCTTAAACCGCCGTTGGTCGCCATAGCTTCATAAAACTGTTCGACATTTACAACAGGCGGAAAGACTGTGCTGTCTGTAATATTTTCCAATACCCTTGATTGAGTGCGAAACAAAGTGTGCCTTCTGTATACTCTTCCCTCCAGACTCATACCGACTGAAAAGTTGGGTTTGAGTTTAATACCTGCACTTACCAAACCGGCTGTTTCCGAAGCAATTTCATTGTGCGTAAACTGACCTATAAACAATTCTGAACCCGGGCTATAGTAATTGTCAAGTGCATCCAGAACTTCTTCCTGTCTTTTACTCGTCTGGTACAGCATGACAGGTCTGTTGGTTATGGCATAAATAACAGTGATCGGTAATTTCCACTTCAGCGGTACAGTATGCGATGCTATCAAAGGTATTACTGAAAAACCGCTGGATTTAATATCAAAGCCGGTTCCTGCACCATCCTTGATATGCGTCATATTGTATTGGTAAACTGTTGCAGAAATACTCGCAGCATTTCTCCGGCTGTATGCCAATAACGCCGGGTTATAAAACACAACGCCGCTATCACCATTATATGAAACAACAGATCCAGGTGTGAAAAAAGCACCAGGACCATAGGCCGATGACCAATAGTTTGCATCCTGTGCTAAGCAGGTACAGGACAAGAACACGCATAGAAATACCAATGCAATCTTCATAACCCGAAGTAATTAGTGTGAACAGAATCTAAAATGCGAATTCATCTGACAGTGTGAAATTATTTTGTATCACACTTCGAAATAACCCATTTTATTTTACACACATGAAATAAAATCAGGATATTTAATTTAGTTTACTATGATAAACAAGATGTACACTAAACGTTTAACCGCAACCCTGCTTTTAATTTCTGTTTGCAGTTGTTCACCCAGCATTCAATACCTGGGCAAAGCTTACCCGACCACACAAAACGTAGAAGTATTTTTAGACACACACGACATTACCAGGCCATACACTGTGATGGGGAAGATTGACGGTCTGGCGGGCATTTTTAACAACTCATTCCCGGAAATACAGAATCGTATCGTTCAGGAAGCGAAGGCAAAAGGCGCAGACGCGGTTTTAATTTACAATATGGAAGAACGTGTTATACACACCAACACGAACACAAATACAAACATAAATATTACAGGTTCGACAGAGCATCGTCAATGGCTTGACAGAAATATATTCACCACTTCGACTACCAGTACTAATGATGTGACCCGGAATGTTTTGCACGCCGATTTTCTTAAATACAGACAATAAAAAAATGAAAAAAATTATTGTTCTTGTAACCGTTATGATTACTCTATTTGGCTGCAAAAATGGTCAGAAAGAAAAAGTTGCAGTAGAAGAGTCCGAGGCGCAAAAAGATTCGGCGGCAATCAGTGAAATGGTTACAGAGCCAGGATTTGAAGATTCCATATTTTCAGACGGAAGCAAACCTGCGCCCTGGGATAATGCCGGCATAAGCAATCCAAAAGCTATGGTTGATTTCATAAAAGTATTCCAGGGATGGGTTACACTTGATCAGAAAGACAGTATTGTGTCACACACAAGATTTCCTGCCGGTCAAATAAAATCCAAAGAAGATTTCGCAAAAAAATATGCAGAAATTTTTACACCTGAATACAAATCAGCAATCGCGAAACAAAACACGAGGCAGATTTTCAGAAATGCAAACGGTGCAATGATTGCCGGTGGAAAAATCTGGTTGATCCAGGATGGAAATCAATTTCTTGTTAGCGCAATCAACAAATAGATTACTTCATTCAATTGTTGATTATCTCCACAGTCTATTAAAAATCTGATTCAACAATTGATTATTGATTCCCATTCGAAATAATCTGATTAAGAATCTACTGTAGAAATTGTCGCGTTCGTTAACACGGGTACATGGGTAAAATATACCCGCTGGCATGATTATTTAAAAGGGTGTTGAGAAAAGCAAAACAATTTGTACAATGAAAAAGTCATTAATCGTATTAGCGTCATTTCTTGGTATAGCGTCTTTCTCTTATGCACAGGTGCATGTTCAGCCGGGTGTGAAAGCGGGCGTCAACGTATCAAATGTTCATGGAAATAATTTCGATTATAATCCAAGAACTTCATTTCATGCAGGTGGGCTTCTGCATATTCACCTCAACAAAACCTGGGCGATACAACCGGAATTGGTTTTTTCATCCCAGGGTTCAAAGTATTCAAATAATGGCATTGACTATCGCACAAAATTGGATTATTTGAATATCCCGGCATTGGTGCAGTTTATGACTGAATCGGGATTTCGTGTAGAAACCGGTCCACAATTAGGTTTTCTTTTATCTGCCCGTTCAAAAGCAAATGAAGGAGTAAACAATAAAGTGACTGATCAGTTCAGAAGTGCTGATTTATCATGGGCGCTGGGCGCTGGGTTTCTTTTCCCTTCCGGGTTTGGTATTGACGCCAGGTACAATTTTGGCATTACTGAAATTGCTCAAAATGCCTCAGCAAATCTGAGAAATAATGTATTCCAGGTAGGTTTATTTTATCAGTTTCCCGCGTTAAAGCATACGGACAGTAAATAAACAATTAACAGGCTAAGGCCGGCTATATATACCAGAAATAAGAAGCCACGATAATTTGTCGTGGCTTTTTGTGTTTTTCTCTGCAACTACATTAAAAAGATATTATTTGAACATTGCTTTTGAATAAAAACCATCGCAATATTCCCTCTGAATATTGCGGACTAACAGAAAAGCACAGCTGCTTTTCATTCCGGATTAAAAAAAAACGCCTGCCCGGGCAAAATCTGCCTGGTTCAATGAACTATAAATTCTTTATTGTTGAGAAATAATTCTCAGGCGGCCGCTATTTTTTTAAGGCCTTCAATATTGAAAAACTGGAATTGCTTTGCCCGGCAACGAACAAGTTGTTCCTGGCTGAACTGTGCAATTATTTTGGATACCTGCTCCTTGGTGGTCCCTGCAAAATTGGCCATATCCTGCCTGTTCACATGAACGCGGATAGCTGGTCCACCTTCGCGGTAATTGTAGGCTTCCGCAAGGTGCACTAGTATTTCGGCAACTTTTTCCTTTACGTTCAAATGAGCGATCTGCAACAATCTCTCTTCATTCTGACGGATCTCGTTCAGGTAAACAGAGCTTATTTCCTTCTGAAGCTGTTCGCTTTTGCGAAGCAGGGATTTAAAAAATTCCAGGTCCATAAAACAGATCCTGCAATCTTCTACTGCCGTGGCGGTGTAAGGATGTTTTGCTTTGGAAGAAATCGATCGGTGGCCCATCATTTTTCCCTGTCCGCAAAGACGAAGGATCAATGGTTTTCCTTTGATGCCGGTAATTTCCTGTTTGATAACGCCGGACTGAATAAAGTAAACACCTGATACAGGATCTCCCTGATTGAAGATGATTTCACCTTTTTTAAATTGGAATTGAGTCTTGTACTGATTGACAATAGGTAAGAGACTTTTGTCAAGTGAATTGATCAGGAGACAAGCCTTTACATTGCATGTCAGACAAGGGGTACTGATTTTGTTCATAGATATATGATTTCTATCAGGGTAACGGATTGGATATTAAACGAATTAATCTTTAAAAAAGATATATTCTGGGGATAAAATTTCGAAATCGTTCATAAAAACGGGGACTTAGCCGAAAAAATATTCGTAAATATTTAAAAATAATTTTAATACTTTGAATGGTCATACTTATGCCGTTAGGCCCCAAAAAATTGATAATTATCAAACTTTTAAATTCAACCTCGCAGGTGTAAAACCTGCGAGGTCTATTAAACCTGGGAGGTCTTAGACCTCCCAGGTTGGCATTAGTACTATCCACAGAAATGCGATATCTTATCCGGTATGAAGATTTTGCTTTTGGCGATTGCCCTGTTTTTCTCCCACTTTGCTATTTCGAAAAACTATTTTATCAAAGACTTCGGTGCACTTGGCGATGGAATTACTCTAAATTCTCAAATCATCCAGGGAGCAATCGATTTTGTCGCTGCCCGAGGCGGAGGAAGATTGATTTTTCAACCTGGATCCTATCTCACGGGATCTATTTACCTGAAATCGAATGTCATTATACAACTGGATAGCGGAGCCGTTCTGATGGGTTCTAATAATCCATTCGATTATGTAAAAGACGCCTATATCGGCTGGATGTCAATGATTTTTGCATTAAAACAAGATAATGTCGGTATCGTCGGGAAAGGGACAGTAGACGGGCGAGGCGCTGCAACTGCCAATAATATGACAGCCTTTATTCATAATAAAATATATAATGATCGCCTTTTCCTGGATCGACCAAGTGAATTTAACCGTCCGCAAAACCTATATTTCCGGGAATGTAAGAATGTAACAGTCACTGGTATTACTTTAAAGAATCCGGCGAGCTGGAACCAGACTTATGATCAATGTGAAAATGTATATGTTGACAGCATTCGGGTGGATAGTAAAAACTACTGGAACAATGATGGAATTGATATTGTCGACAGCAGAGATGTCATTATTAAGAATTCTTTTTTTGATGCTGCCGATGATGTGATCTGTTTCAAATCACAGGAGCCGAATAAAATGTGCGAGAACGTTGTAGTGGAAAATTGTGTTGGCCGCTCCAGTGCAAATGGATTAAAATTCGGCACCGGTTCGCGTGGAGGATTTAGGAACTTCAAAGTGAAGAACTTGGTTTTCTATGATACCTATCGTTCTGCTATCACGTTCGCTGCAGTTGATGGAGCCATAGTTGAAAATATCGTCGTCGACGGAGTGAAGGCAACCAATGTTGGTAATGCAATTTATCTGCGTGTCGGTGATCGAAACAGCAGGGGGAAAAAATCAACTATGCGCGATGTGACTATCAGGAATCTTCATGCAGAAATTCCTGCAGGGAAACCAGACGCAGGTTATCCACTGGAAGGCCCTATTGAAAATCTGCCGCGGAATATTTCTCCTGCGGGTATCGCAGGCCTGCCGAATTTAAAAATTACGAATGTTGTTTTGGAAAACATAACCATCGTTTATCCTGGAGGCTCAAATCCTAACTATGCCCGACGTGGCACGACAGCCGCTGAACTCGACAGCATTCCTGAAATGCCAGCTGCATATCCAGAATTTTCGCAGTTCCGTGAATTACCATCATGGGGAATTTATCTTCGTCATGTTGATAGTCTAAAACTCATTAATATAAAACTCATCGCAAACGCAACTGAGTACAGACCTGCAATTGTGGCTCATGATGTTCACAATTTGCAGATCTATAAGCTGGAAATCATTGAGCCCGATGCGAAAAAGAAAAAACAAGTTGTTCTTCATCGGTCCCTCATAGCAAAAATTAAATAGCATATGATTTACCACCTGATCATAGCAATTCAATTCATAGTTGTTTCTTCGTCTGCACCCGGGAAAGAATATACAGCCTCGATGTTTGGAGCAAGATCAGATGGAAAGACGATCAATACAGGTTCGATCCAAAAGGCTATTGATTTCATACACGAAAATGGCGGCGGTACTTTAGTATTTTATACAGGACGCTATCTCACCGGTGGCATCAGGCTCAAATCCAATGTCCATATGAAACTGGAAGACGGTGCGGTACTGGTAGGTTCATCTTCTCCATTTGATTATAATAGCTCGGCAGGTGAACGAGCTTTGATCAGCGCAGAAGGCCAGGAAAATATTGCTATTACCGGTCATGGGTATATTGACGGAAATGCGGAAGCATTATTAAAAAACATGAATGAGCTTGATAAAAAAGATCTGTTGGTTGATTCAGTTGCTTTAAAACCGGCATTGATTGGTTTTATTGATTGCAAAGAAATAAACCTCCAGGAAATAAATCTATGGCAATCGGCGGGAGCGGTGCAAAAATTTGGTGGATGCAGCAATATTTCTATTTCAAAAATTGTCATTAAAAATTCCGGAGCAGGTTTTCCTTCGATGATATTTTACGAGTGCGCAAAAGTGACATTGAAAGAATCATATATTGAATCTTCCGGCAAGCCATTGGAATGGAAAGGTGATCGGAAAGGAATTACAATTGAAAAAACAGTAAATCAAAATGGATCAACAATTACCCTTTAACACCTGACATATCAGATTACCCTATCGCACAACAGATTTTTTCATTTTTTCATTTACTTTCTCAATAATAAATTCCAACTGAGCATCTCTTCGCATCAATATGTCATGAATTGAAGGCAACACTTTGAAATCAGGGATGACGCCTCTGTCAGATTGTTTTGTTTCAGGTACATCATTTATATATTTGACCAACGGAATTGTCACCATGATTTTTGAATTGCGTAATTGCAGCTGGTTAACTCTTCCAGATGTATTTCCATTATACGCTCCACCGGTTTCCTCTCCAACAAATACACCTCTATTATTTCCTCTCGCGATTGCACAAAAATCAGCAGTTGTCGAAAAACTTAATCCATTTACAAGGAAATATACATCACCACGAAAAGCACCTGGTTGTGGATGCTGTTTTCCTAACAGTTCGTTTTCCGCTAATGTGAATTTTTTTGTGGTTGTTTCAACCGATAAGAAATATTTAAAAGGCTTATCGGCAAGATAGGAGTATAGTAACGCACCGTATGTATCTGTTCCTCCTGCATTACCTCGTAAATCAATTATAAGGTTAGAAACTGACCTGCGATTAATTTCGCTGAAAGCCGAATCAAGAAATTTTTTGAAAAAATTTTCCCCTGCAAGTCTTGAATCATCAAATGTGTTTATCGCCAACAGAGCTGCTCCGGGAATTGGATAGGATAATTCTAACTTTCCTTTGCCACGACCATTTTCATAATCGCAATCCAGATCAGAAATAAGATCCGCATTTACAACTGTTGTTTTAATATTGCCCTGAAAATCTTTAAACTGCACAACAAATCTCTCCTTAGAACCATATATCCAGTCGAACAGGAAAAAGAATGCTCCATTATTAAGTGTATGCATTTTTTTAGATTCGATAGTTCCATCTGAAGGCAGGTACTGGAAAAGTTTATTTTTGATTTCGGTTACACTCTTGCTGTCAATCGACAACAGTTCGCATCCTGGTGAAAGCTCCGCAATCCTGCTGCATAAAACGAAGGCTTTATCATTGATGAAATAGACATAAACCGGAAATAATTTCTTGCTTTCACCATAATACTTCATCAGCAATCTGGAAACATTAGTGCCGGTATGCCCATCCTTAATTGAACTTATCGCATACGTTATCAATTTGGCGAAATCCAATTGAGATATGGGTCGATGTAATGTGGAGAAACAACTATCGAATATCCTGTTTACACTGGCTTTGTCCAGATATCGGTACAATCCCGGATGTTCTTTTTCCAACATGCTTTTGAAGACTGCAAAGTCCTGCTGAAGCAATTCAGGATGTATTAGTCCTGATATCAAAACATTCTCATCCGTTTTCTTCTCCCTATGGATATTGGAAATTTTCGTGAAGCAGGAGTCTTTATCATTCAGCAGGATTATAAAAGAATATTCTCTGCCAACTTCAACATCAAATGTTACTGAATCAATATCAGTATAAAATGTAATTTTCTTATTCGCAACAGGGTCGAGTGAATAGTATATATCCGGTTTGATTTCAGGTGATAAGTTCCAAATTCCTTTCTGGTAGACTTCACCATCCCTGATATCCACTTTACTGGAATTCGCCCTGACAATTGAAAATTTCTCCTGCGCTAAAGCGGCTTGAAAAAATGCAAAAATCGTTATGAATACTACAAAAGATTTCCTGCTCCGGGAAACCGGGTTTATATGTTTTTTCATGACTTATTAGATTGAACCTGCTTTTTACTGCCTTTTTAAGAAATAGAAGTAGCCAAGAAAACTGGCGGCCAGGCAAAAAGATATGATGGCGAGAGAATGGATTCCGAGAGGGAGTGTATAATAAATAATCGTTAATGCAATGCCCAACCCAAACAGGATTGCAAACCATTTAACGTTGTTATTCATATTCTCATTGGGACTGGTCTGAAGTATTGAAGACGCAAGGTTTTCAGGAATTCCCTTGTCAACAATTTTATTTTTAAGACGATTTTCCATTACACGTTTTATTATTACCAGGATAAACATCATAAATAATCCGACTGTAAAAATTGTTGCGCAGATATTAAACACAACAATATCGACTCCTTCGGAATTTATCATCTGGGCATTTGCAACAAAAGGAATTGCAAGTACTCCTGATGACCCAATTATTTTTTTCATTTTTAAAGATTTAAATTAATTAATCTGTTTGACCGGCAATCATCAATAATGTTGCAGGTTAATTAAGGTTTAATTTATTGATACGGTTTTTATAGCTTCTCACCTGATCTATATACAGGAATGTAAAAAGAACTATAGCCGTCAGAAATATAATGCCGCTCAAAATTCCCTTTAAGTTGGAAAGGATCTGCAAAAATGTTTTACCAAAAACGTAGAAAACCGGACATCCGACAGCTGCGATAACCAGAAAAATAATAACGGGAATGAATTGCTCATGTTTCGACTTCGGTGCAGGCAATTGCGTCATTACTGCCCGTGTAAGATCAAAATCAAACTGCGGAGCGTCCAGGGCTTCAATGCCGGAAAACAAAAGCTGGTACTGTTCAACTTTCAATTTGCATGTTGCACAATGATCAATGTGATTTATAATCTCAGCATTGCATTCGTTTCTTAACAAAGCATATTGCTGAATTTCGGCATCAATGGGATGATTATTTTTCATAGCATTTCTTTCTTAAACTTTTTGGCCAAGTTGTCTTTGAGTTCTTTTCGCGCTCTGAACAGGTAACTTTTTACTGTTCCTTCAGGAAGGCCTGTCACAAGAGACAATTCTGCATAGCTTAAACTTTCGTTGTGATAAAGGGTGATTAATGTTCTATAGATCGGTGAAAGCTTATCAATTTCCATTTTTAATAATTCCGCCAGCTCTTTATTATGAATGGATGCTTCAGTTTCGTTATTATAATGGGTATGCTTAAAATGCAAATTGTCAATCAGCTCTTCCTGGTATTCGTCTTCCTCTCCGGAATAATAAAATAGCAGTAATTTTTTCTTGTCAAGATAATTGAGACAGGTGTTATAAGTAATCTGCGCAATCCAGGTGGACAACTTTGACTCAAACCGGAAACTCGTTAAACCATGAAATGCCTTCAAATAAACATCCTGCGCAATATCTTTTCTGTCTTCGGCATTGCCTATCATTTTAAAAATAATCTGGGCGATTAATTTTTCTGTATCCTTTATTATTATTTTAAATGCGCCCGGGTTTCCATTTAATACCTGGGAAACCAATGACCGGTCGGCAAAATTATTTCCATTTATTTCGTACACGTCCTGTGAGACAGCAGATGTTTACAATTGTTGCAAAAATCCGGAATATTTTAAGGTTTGTTTCTGCGGCGAAAGTAACAGGCCTAAGATAAGTATTGATAAGTTTCCTGGGAAAGGCAAGGATTTGTAATCTAATCAGCTATCTGATATTTGCCTTTCAGAATAAAGAGCTAAAGTCTTCTCTAATATATCCAGACTCCCGTCTTCACTTCCTGATCTGGAATATATTATCAACCCCTTTTCATTTAACAGGAAAACCTGTGGAATGCACATATCAGACCCATATGCGCGACAGAATTCAGGTTGATGAAATACACTGACCCAATTGATGTCTTGTGTTTTTATAAAATTTAGAAGTTTCTGCTCGTTTGAATCAGTGCTGAAAGAAAAATTTCCAATGAGCTTTTATATTTGGAGTGTGACTCTTTTAATCGAGGGATCTCGGTCACGCAAGGCGCACACCCCTGTTGACCAAATATTTATTAAAACTAATTTTCCTCCGTACGTAAATGCAAAAATCCTCTGAAATTCAGAGGATTTGTAGCGGGATCGGGAGTTGAAATCGCCACAGCGATCACAGCCCGAGTCCGCCGCGGCGGATATGAATCCACGCGACTGTTACTTAGGTAATGTTTTTATAAAATCCCGTCCTGCCCCTGACTTCAGCCATTTTTCATATCGTATTGCCTCCGTTTTGTCTGCAAATTCTTTGTTGTGAATGATATAGCCCAGGGACGAAATTTGCAGGTCCAATCTTTGCCGAATTCATTGTGAGATTTTAATCTCATTTCTAAATTCGATGTAAAACCGGTGTAATGTCGATTTGCTAAAACTGAATAAAGGACATAAACGGTATATTTCATAAATGCAAAAATCCTCTGAAATTCAGAGGATTTGTAGCGGGATCGGGAGTTGAACCCGAGTCCGCCGCGGCGGATATGAATCCACGCGACTGTTACTTAGGTAATGTTTTTATAAAATCTCGTCCTGCCCCTGACTTCAGCCATTTTTCATATCGTATTGCCTCCGTTTTGTCTGCAAATTCTTTGTTGTGAATGATAACCCAGGGACGAAATTTGCAGGTCCAATCTTTGCCGAATTCATTGTGAGATTTTAATCTCATTTCTAAATCAGATGTAAAACCGGTGTAATGTCGATTTGCTAAAGCTGAATAAAGGACATAAACGGTATATTTCATAAATGCAAAAATCCTCTGAAATTCAGAGGATTTGTAGCGGGATCGGGAGTTGAACCCGAGTCCGCCGCGGCGGATATGAATCCACGCGACTGCACTTATGTAATGTTTTTATAAAATCCCGTCCTGCACCGGACTTCAGCCATTTTTCATATTGTATTGCCTCCGTTTTGTCTGCAAATTCTTTGTTGTGAACGATAGCCCAGGGACGAAATTTGCAAGTCCAATCTTTGCCGAATTCATTGTGAGATTTTAATCTCATTTCTAAATCCAATGTAAAACCGGTGTAATGTCGATTTGCTAAAACTGAATAAAGGACATAAACGGTATATTTCATAAATGCAAAAATCCTCTGAAATTCAGAGGATTTGTAGCGGGATCGGGAGTTGAACCCGAGACCTTTGGGTTATGAATCCAACGCTCTAACCGCCTGAGCTACCCCGCCAGATACTACAAATACAAATCAACTTTTATTGAACCTGAGTCCGCCGCGGCGGATATGAATCCAACGCTCTAACCGCCTGAGCTACCCCGCCAAATACTACAAATACAAATCAACTTTTATTGAACCCGAGTCCGCCGCGGCGCATATGAATCCAACGCTCTAACCGCCTGAGCTACCCCGCCAAATACTACAAATACAAATCAACTTTTATTGAACCCGAGTCCGCCGCGGCGCATATGAATCCAACGCTCTAACCGCCTGAGCTACCCCGCCAAATACTACAAATACAAATCAACTTTTATTGAACCCGAGTCCGCCGCGGCGGATATGAATCCAACGCTCTAACCGCCTGAGCTACCCCGCCAATGGGCGGCAAAAATAGTAAAATTCACGACATCATCCTAACAGTTTAGCCAAATCCTAAAAACCGGAAAAGACCCCGGAAATCACTATTTTCAAGCAGACTTCCCTTCACCGATGCTCATCTCGAACACGCTGCTATTCCGGGCTTTAATATTACCGATTTCCATTTTCAGCTGCATTGGTCGCGTCAATGCCCAGCAGAGTTTTGTCTCCGATCAGAAATACGAAGCCTATAAAAAAAGAAATCAGCAAATAGCCATAGAAGAATTTCTTAAACTGGATACCACGTCCGGCTCTCTGCTCTGGCCCAATATCGACCCGGTTCTGTTCTTTTCAAACATCAGGCAGAACATCATTTCTCCAGACAAGATCAACCAGGGGCATGCCACTAATTTTTGTGGATATGCAGCCATGACACATCTTCTTATTAAATACCATCCCGATATTTACCTGGATCAGATTATAAAACTATATCGCAACGGATCAGCGCCACTTAAAAAGAAAAATCTTGATCCCTCCGAAAGAGTACGCAACGCTGCTGGCACACTAAAAAACAAAGGCGAACTGGATATTCTTCATGCTGATCAACTTTGGTTTCTTTCACTGGCCGATGAGTTCAAGGGATACATAAATATCTTCGATCATAAATATCATCCCGGCGATGAAAATAAGATCTGGGCTGGTACCAACTACGCGAAGTTTAATAAAATGCTGAAAGAATTTACAGATGACTATCTCCGGAGAAAAGGTTCAGATTTTATCCGTCCAATGACTGGTGACTTTTATGAATATATTTCAAAACAGCTCGAACTGGGCATTGTACTCCTATACGTTAACAGCAAACATCTTTACCCGCATAAATTTTCTTTATTTAAACTGAGAGCACCAACACATTTTATTGTTCAATATGAAATGTACAAAGTCGGGGATCAGATTATGTTCCGCTACTGGGATTATGGATTGAAAACAGAACAACTTATCCCCAGGAAGCGATTGAGAAAACTGATTTTTGGAATAACTACAATTGATCCACAAACTGGTTCATGAAGATTATCTGCAGATATATAATCATCCTTTGCCTAAGCGGTTTTGCAGCATGCATGGCCGCAAAGAACAGAAAGACTGCGTCATACTATCGTGAAAATAAGGAGGAAATCGAAGCATTGCGAAAGACTTATGATCAGCTTTATAATCACCAACCCTTCTCTGCAGGATTCACTGACAAATCTTTCAGGTATTATGTGATGGAAGTAACTACTGATAGTCTACGATATATTTTCAACAGTGAAAAAAACAGGAGACAATTAGGAGAAGTAATAAAAAGATTTCAGTACGATACAACTGCATTAAGAAATCTGAGTAATATGCTTTCAGATACGAAATGCCTGTGGCTATCTAAATCATCTTTTTATGTTGATGGGCAAAGGGAAACTGTAACATATCTCTCATTTAATTCTGCTACTACTGAAAGTCCATTTGTGGAAAACAAATATTACATACTGATCTTTCTTCCACACCCTATTACACATCCGGACATCAAGAAAAGAATTCAGAAAGGAGATCTGATTAAAATTGATGAGTTGGTGTATTATACGATTGGGAACAGGTATAGGTAGTAGTAAGAAGTAAGTAGGGCCTGCTGTTTTAACTGCAAAGTGTTTACAGTATGTCATTGTAGCCGATTTATCCAGGGAAATGATGCAAGGAATTTATAATTTTTGCCCAAAAAGACTTGCACCTCCATGATACATTTTTATAGGTTCTTTTTTAACCCCCCACCGTTCTAAAGATTGTATGCAGGCTTCTTTTTCTTCCTTCTTTTTGCCTTGATGCAAAAAGAAGCAAAAAAATCAAGGCTGTAGAAAAAAAGCTAAAAAATGCTCCCCGGCAGAGCGAAAGAAAAACAATCTTCGCCTGGAGAATAAGAAATCGGCTGCAGAATATTTTGTCAGCAACAGATCAATAATCATCTGCATCACTTGTTTTTCTTTTTTATCGCCTGCCGTGAATCATTTTTTTAAACGCCTTTTTTCTAAGGCCATTTAACAACAGCCGTTTAAAATTTGAGAAAAAGTGATAATTTAATATTTAAACAGCAGGCCCTAAGTAGTAAGGAGAACATGACAGCGGTTGAGGGTGGAAAAGACTGCGAAATGGTAGAGTTGATAACACAAATTAATAAGTCAGCAATTTTTCAATCAGCTTCGCAACTTTATCGGCATTGGGTAACATCGCTTGTTCTAATAGAATGTTCATTGGCACTGCCGGAAGATTCAATGCGCCCATAACTTCCACAGGAGCATCCAGGAACTGAAAACAATTTTTTGTGATCCGGTAGGCTAATGCTTCGGCAAATGAATTGTTTTGTTGCTCTTCAGTCAGCACAATGCACTTGCCATGTTTTTTCACTGTACTAAAAATCAACTCCTCATCGAGTGGAAACAGCGTTCTTAAATCAATGATCTCTACCTTTCCCCGAAATCTTTTCGCAGCTGATGAAGCCCAGTACACTCCCATTCCATAGGTAATTATTGCGCAACTTTCACCATTTTCAATTAATTTATCATGAGCTTTCAATACGATATTTCCTTTACCTAACGGCAATACGTAATCGCTATCCGGCTCCGGTCTTTTTGCGTCTTCTGTACCAGTCACTTTGCTCCAGTACAGGCCTTTATGCTCCAGCATCACCACGGGATTCGGATCGAGAAAAGCTGCCTTCATCAAGCCTTTCATATCAGCAGCATTGGATGGAAAAACTACCTTGATTCCTTTGATACTGAGAAGAGTTGTTTCGATAGAACCGCTATGATAAGGACCACCACCGCCATATGCGCCTACGGGTACCCGTATGACCGTTTGTACGGGATACTTTCCGTTACTTAGATAACATGATTTTGAAAGTTCAGTAACCAGTTGGTTGAATCCGGGATAAATGTAATCACCGAATTGCACTTCAACAATGGGTTTCACACCAACAGCACTCAATCCTGCTGATGATCCGATAATGTATGCCTCCTGAATCGCCGTGTTAAAGACACGATGATCACCAAATTGCTCAGCAAGAGTTGCAGCCTCACGAAATACGCCACCCAGTCTTCGTCCTACATCCTGTCCAAATAAAATTGCCTCAGGATATTCCTCCATAATTTCCCTGATGGCAAACAACGCAGCATCAACCATCACAATTTTTTCAGTCCCATCAGAATTCCGGTTTCCGCATTCCTCCGTAATAACAGAAGGTGCAAAAACAAAATCAGTTACCGCACCCGCATCAGGTTCTGGAGCGTTAACAGCGATAGTAAAATCGTCATTCACTTCTTGCCAGGCCATTGATTTAATACTATCCAGTTCGTCGTCAGAAATACCGTTTTCAGTTAGGCTTTTCCGTAAGTTAATTATCGGATCTCGTGAGCGATGACTTTCCAGGTCTTCCTTAGGCCTGTAAAATTCGCGACGGACACCGCTGGTATGATGCCCCAGCAAAGGCACACTGGCCTGTATCAACCACGGTCTGCGATTTGCCCGAACTTCAGCAATTACTTCACCTAATACGCGATATGATTCAGGAAAATCAGTACCATCAACTTTCACCGTTTTCATGCCGGGAAATCCCTGCGCATATCCACAGGCATCGGTAACGCGTGCTTCTGCAGATGTAACACTAATGCCCCATCCATTATCCTGCACGAGGTAAATGATCGGCAAGCCTTGCAACACAGCAAATTGAAAAGCTTCACTTACTTCACCCTCTGTTATGCTTGCATCTCCCATAGAACAAATCACCACAGGATTTTCTCCATTGATACCACGAACTAATTTGTTACTGTTGATCTTTTCCAGAAATGCGAGCCCCTGAGCCACCCCTGTAGTAGGAATCACCTGCATTCCCGTGGCACTGCTTTGATGTATGATTTTTGGTTTGTCTGCTGCTTTACTGCTCGGGTGACTGTAATATTCTTTCCCCCCGCTAAACGGATCATCACGTTTAGCCAGAAGCTGTAACATCAATTCATATGGTTTATAACCCATGCCCAACAGCATGCTTTCGTCGCGATAGTATGGGCTTACATAGTCAACCGGAAGAAGATGGAAAGCAGTGGCAAGCTGAATCGCTTCATGTCCTGCAGAAGTAGAATGAACGTATTTACAAATACCCCGGTTCTGCTCATAGGTATCTGCCATGGCTTTTGCCTGGCATATCAGTTTCCAGGCCCGGAGAAGGATTTCACGAGAAGGCATATGGCAAAAATAAACATGCGGACCGCAAAAATTATTGCAGTCCGCACGATAAAGAGTTTACAATTCTATTTTACAGAAAGCTCAAACATGCTTTCGTCTTCGATGAATCCCTCAAGATCATCTCCAACGACACACTCTCCTACTCCTGCAGGTGTTCCGGTAAATACAAGGTCGCCAATATTGAGCGAAAAATAATTGGATATCTGCGCGATGATATTGTCAAAACTAAAAATCATCTGACCTGAATTACCCTGCTGAACCAACTCCTTGTTTTTGTACAAGCAGAAATTGATATCCTTTTTATTGAGTTCCGGTTTTATGTCGATCCATTTTCCGATAACGGCAGAATTATCCCAGGCTTTGGCTTTTTCCCAGGGGAGACCTTTGGCTTTTAAGTCGTTTTGAATATCCCGGGCGGTAAAATCGATCCCTACAGTATATCCATTGTAATATTTGGAAGCATAACGTTCCTGGATATATTTTCCATTTTTACTGATCCTCAAAACCAATTCAGTTTCATAATGAAGTTCATTGGTGAATTCAGGATAATAAAATGGGGTATGGGTTTGCAGCAGTGCGCTCTTAGGTTTCAGAAAGATGACTGGCTCTTCAGGAACGTCATTGCCCAGTTCTTTGGCATGAGCAACATAGTTCCGGCCAATACAGAAAATTTTCATGTTCAATAAGGTTTAAAGATCGATAACAGGTAAACGATTTGAACTCCGGTGTTATAACTAGATTGTGGTTAATGCAGGAGAATTGGATATAGTGATCGCTAAAATAATTAAACATATTGAAAGTTCAACCAGTGAAATGCAAATTATTTGCCTTATTCATAGCAGACTCTATGCCCTCCAGAGCAAATATTTCAATGATTTCAGCTGATTTTATGATTTTTTGTTTAACGATCGGAAGCTCCTCTTTCGTCCATTTTCCCAGTACAAAATCAACCTGCATTCCTTTGGGAAATGAATTCCCGATACCAAATCTGAACCTCGGATAAGCCGTTGTTCCCAGCCATTCATGTATGCTTTTCAGGCCATTATGACCCGCATCGCTACCCGAAGCCTTTAATTTTATTTTTTCCAGGGGTATGGCCAGTTCATCAACCAATACAAGAATCCGGGATGCATCAATATTTTCTTTATCCATCCAGTATTTAACGGCTTTTCCACTCAGGTTCATGTAGGTAGTTGGTTTAATGCAGACAAGCGTTTTACCTTTGATTTTAATGGTCGTTCGCTCCGCCAACCGGTCACTTGTAAATTTTGCTCCGTGCTTTTCAGCCAGGTAGTCAATCATGTCAAAACCAATATTGTGCCGCGTGTTCAAGTATGCGTCACCGATATTTCCCAGTCCGGCAATTAATAGTTTGGACATAATTTAATAGTTCATAGTTCACAGTTTTGAACAGCCACTCCCTGAGTTGTCAGAAGAGCCGCTGGCACCATGATAAATGGCAAAAATGGTAATCGTCAGGAAGCCCTGATCACACTTCAATTTCGCCTGAATTCAGGAGCAACAAATGACTGTTATTACCAGGTGGTTAATCATCCTCGCGTTCACTATAGTTCACCTCACCCATGCTGTCAACTGACAACCAACAACTTTTTCTTATTTAAAAAAAGAGCCCGCCGAAGTAATTCTCCGACGGGCTATGAAGATAACAAATTGAATTATTTCTTCGCGGCAGGAGCAGCGGCTTTAGCGGCCGGAGCAGCTTTTGCAGGAGCAGCACCTTTAGATGCAGCAGGAGCAGCAGCTTCTTCCTGTTTCAACTGACGAGTCATGGTTACAGATGCGATGGGAATCCTCGGCGAATTCATGATTTCATAATTGTCCATCTTTACATCTTCTACGCGGATATTACCCATCAACTGAAGATTGGTGATATCTACTTCGATATTCTCCTTCAGGTATTTTGGAAGGGTTTTTACTTTCAATGCTTTCATCTTGATTTCAAGACGACCACCAGCTTTAACACCTTCTGCAGCGCCAACAAATTTCAAAGGAATCGTAGCAGAAACTTTTTTGTCTTCAACCAGTTCCAATAAATCAACATGATTCAGACGATCTGAAACTTTGTCGAATTGAAGGTCTTTCAGAATGCATTTGTACGATTTTCCATCCACATTAACTTCTGCGAGCTGGAAATCCGGTGTATACACGAGCGGTTTGAAGTCAGTTGCCTTTGCAGTAAAATTGACTTCTTTAGCACCCCCATAAATTACACCAGGCACCAGGTCCTGAGAGCGTAACTGGCGGGTGGCTGTTTTGCCCGTTCCGGTCCTCAGTTGTCCATTGATTGTAATTGTCTTCATTGTATAATTATTGATTAATTGCCTTTTCTTATCCGGGTTATTTATTCCTTAATTGGGAATGAATAAACAAACTGGTTATACTCTGATTTTCATAGGCGTTTTTGATCGCAGAAGCGAACAGCTTTGAAACCGTGAGTACTTTAAGTTTGGATGCCTGACCACGGATGGGGATAGTATCACAAACCACCAGTTCTTCCAGGTGACTGTTTTCAATATTGGTATAAGCGTTTCCACTCAACACAGGATGCGTACAAAGTGCTCTCACACTTCTGGCACCCTTTTCCTTCAGCAGCTTTGCCGCTCTCGTCAATGTACCTGCTGTATCACAGATATCATCAAGAAGAACTACATCCCTGCCGGTCACATCACCTATCACCACCATGCTGGCTATCTCATTTGCCCGCTTTCTGTGCTTGTCACAAATCACCATTTCGGCATTGAAATAACTGGCCATTTCCCTGATCCTGTTTGCACTACCCACGTCAGGGGCCGCAAAGGTAAGGTATTCCAGGTTCAGATTCTGTATATATGGGATAAAAATTGCCGACCCGTCGAGGTGATCCACGGGAATGTCAAAATAGCCCTGAATCTGGGGAGCATGAAGGTCCATAGTAATCACCCTGTCGGCTCCAGCTGCAGTTAAAAGATTGGCAACCAGCTTAGAACCAATAGCTACGCGGGGTTTATCCTTCCTGTCCTGGCGGGCATAACCAAAATAAGGTATCACAGCAATGATCTTATACGCCGAAGCCCGCTTCGCTGCGTCGATCATTAACAGTAATTCCATGAGATTATCACTTGGAGAAAACGTGCTTTGCACTAGGAAAACATAATCTCCTCTTATACTTTCGAGGAAGATTGGCTGTATCTCGCCGTCGCTGAAGCGTTGTATGCTGATTTTGCCCAGGCCAGGCCCGTAGCAAGCTGCAATTTTTTCTGCGAGGTATTGAGATCCGGTACCTGAAAAAATTTTGACTGAAGGGCCGATACGTTCCATAACCGCTATATGTGCGGCGAAGATAAAAACCGTAAAGAAACAGACCAATTATTTAAACCGGTAATGGTCCAAATAATTGGTCTGGAAAAATTTAGGGTTGAAAGCTGGAAATTATTTAAAAGAAGCCACCATTACTGTAGTGGAAACAGGTGTTATGTTATCAGGTTTTTTCTCCATGGTAAGCGAGTATTTCTTGCTTTTCATGGTCCGATAAATTGATGTACAGATGAAAACAGAAAAGATCAAAATCACACAATACATTCCAACGCAAAACATGAAAGGCTGTAGCGAGCCGAGGACGAGTTGGCGGTTCGTTTTTTTCATAAGAATGGATTTTTATTTTCCGTTTTTGGATTTTGGATATAAGGATGAATAATAAACGTTAACAGAAATAAAAAATTATGTTGTCGGGCGAGAAATTGGGCATATTGCAGTGGGCTGTGGATGACCGGCCAAGAGAGAAATTAAGGACCAAAGGTGCTATGAGCCTGAGTGATGCAGAGTTACTCAGTATAATCATACGAAACGGCACAAAAAATAAATCCGCTTTTGAAATAGCACAGGAGATACTTCACCTTTGTAAAAACAATCTGCCCGAGCTTGGCCGGCTTTCTGTCAAAGATCTGATGCGGATCAGGGGTATGGGAATGACCAAATCCGTTATGGTGATGGCCGCCCTTGAGCTCGGCAGAAGAAGACATGCTTCGGACCAGTTACCAAAGCCGGTTATCACGGGAAGTACAGATATCGCCCGCTATCTGCAAACACGTTTCCAGGACCTTAACCACGAAATTTTTGCCGTCGTATTCCTTAACCGTGGCAACCGGATTATCGATATTGAAATTGTAAGCTCCGGCGGACTTACCGGAACAGTGGCCGATCCCCGCATTATTTTAAAAAAGGCGCTCGAAGAAGAAGCGGTAAGCATAATTCTCTGTCACAATCACCCTTCAGGCAACCTCAAACCCAGCCGCGCAGATGAAGAACTCACTTATCGCATCCGGGATGCCGCTAAACTCCTCGATATTCGGCTACTCGATCACGTTATAGTGAGCAGCGAAGGTTGGTTTAGTTTTGCGGATGATGGTCTGATCTGAAAAATGATGTAAATGAGTTGACTAATTTTACATGAGTTTTTTTGTATTTAATCTTCAAAAAAACTAACCTGTCCGCTTTCAACATTATAAACTCCACCGATTATTTTTATCTGGCCATTCGTTTCAAGTTCTGCTATAATCGGGCTCTCTCTTCTTATGCGTTCAATGGTTAACCGGACGTTGATATTGGTTACATTATTGACGAACTCTGCATTGGAACCGTTTCGGTTTTCAGTTGTTTCTTTTTCATTGAAAATGGCCGGCTGTATCTTGTTCAACAATGTAGTGAGATTACCCAGCTCAACATGATTGCATGCACCTACTATAGCTCCACAGCGAGTGTGGCCGAGTACTACAATGATTTTCGTTCCCACTATTTTTGTTGCGAATTCCATGCTGCCCAGTATATCTTCATTAAGAATATTTCCGGCAATACGTATACTGAAGACATCTCCCAGCCCCTGATCGAAAATCAGCTCAGCTGAAGTACGGCTGTCAATACAGCTGAGTATAGTCGCAAAAGGAAACTGACCGGTGGAAGTATCATTGACCTGTTGCAACAGATTTCTGTTGGCCTTGAGATTATTCATAAACCGCTGGTTACCCTCTTTCAGAATTTCAAGCGCCTTTTCAGGTGTCAGGCTCATCTGTGTTTCTTTCGTGTGTGTCCGCATTTTGATTTTTTAAACCGTTTTACAAACCTTCTAAACTTTCAACTGAAATTGCAATGGCGTTTCCTCTTCTCCCAAAAGATAAATTATCCACGATGCCAATGAAAAGTCGATATTCCAATTGGCTTTTGAGGATCTACATTTCGAAACATGATGATTAAAAGGCAGATCAACCATCATCCACGAAAAGTGTAAAAAGACTACGTGCTTACTTTTCGAATAGGATCGTATGCGACCTTACGACTTAATGACATCGCACGATAAAACTAGGTAAACAAAAAACAAACATTGAAAGAGTATCATTAAAATGTTATGAGAGTTCGCTTAAGATTGTATCTCAGCTTTTAAGAAAAGTTGATGAACCTCTGGTAAAAACTTGAATTTTTTATGAAATTTTTAGAGGTCCCTGTATCCTGAAAGATGGAATACATCGAAATCGGCCATGAAATCATCACAGTATCTGCAGATATTTTGAAAACTGCATTTATAAAAAATATTAATGTTTCATTGGTTTAATCGTTACTACCAGGTCCGGAATCTTTTGAAATTATATTGTAATCGAGACCAGAGTATGAGCAAAGTATTGGAATCATTCCGCAGGGTCAACCAAAACGCCGAAAGAAAAATCACATTATATGAACTCCTTTGTTTTAAATCCTTGAGGTTTATTTGAAGAAGAAATAAGGGCTAACCAATTCACATTGTCTCTCGTGCAAGCCAGTTACGCCTGCGCTGTTGGTCCTCCAAAATTCAGCGGCAACTGCACTTCTTCCAAATCTTTAATCGGCCCATTGCCTGCTTCAAAGCGTTGTATATTTTCCTTAAGGGCTTTCATCAGACGTTTGGCGTGCTGGGGAGTCAGAATGATTCTAGACTTGACTTTACTTTTAGGGGTACCAGGCATTACATTAACAAAGTCCAATACAAATTCTGCATGACTATGTGTTATGATGGCAAGATTTGCATATTGCCCTTCTGCCATTTCTTCTGATATCTCGATATTAAGTTGATTCTGTTGTTGCTGCTCGCTCATAATTTATCTGTTGATAAGGCCGTAAAGGTAAAGTCGGATAAGTGAATCAGGCAATATTTTTAAAAACAAAACTGCCCCTTTTTGAGGGGCAGTTTCATCGATTATCTCTTGTGCGATTATCTTGGTCCTACGTATGTGAATACTTCGTTGAACCTAACACGAATGTTTGGAGGAGTCGGAACAAGGCTCGGCTGTTTCATGAAATATGACACGCGGATTTCTTTTGAAACCGGATCATAGAAATTGTCACCGCTTGGATCCAGTTCAGCGCTGCGGGTATTTCCTGCTGGCTGTCCGTAGATATTTTTAACACCGATTACTTTATCGGTTGCGGGGTCAAATTCGAAAACAGGACCGAAGCTTCCATAGTAACTAACACCAGCATTTACGTTATCGTAAATAAGGTGACCTTCAAAACCAAGGTCAGTGGGAACCATCTTCACGGTATTGGCACCAGTAGTGATAAGTGAAACTTCCTGATCGTATGGGCCCAGGCCTGCGTTCACATTATCCACCAATGTACCGGTGAGGTTATATACCCCATCATATTTGTTTTTTACAGCAACTTCTACAAATGCTTCGTTAGCAGCGTTACTGATCTGAACGCCTTCAGTTGGCTCCAGCTTGAAGGCGAGAACATTTCTTTTGCTGAAATCCATCGTGGTAGGATCGAAAATGATCTTGATGTATTTCACAAATTCACCTGGTGCAAAGTTCAAGGTCCAGGCTGACCCATCAAATGGGTTCCCAGCATCGTTTGTGTAGTTTGTGAAAAGTGACAGCTTATTGTTCGGATGAGCTGCATTATAATCATCAATCATCGCTTGGTTAGGACTGATCTTTACCGTCAATGGCTTGTTCAATTCTGCTTCGGAAATCGCATCACGGCGAACTTCAAGAACTTCCAGTGTTGTATTTCCGGGAACTGCATCCAGGGCAAAGTTGTAAGGCTCATCGTCACCTGCCTGCGGGAGTTTCAGAATCGTTTTCTCCTGGTTGGTGATGCCATCATTAACATCATCTTTATTGCAGGAACTGAGCAGGAAGCCTGCAACAGTTACTGCTAAAAAAATCTTATTGAAATATTTCATGTTCGTGTTATTTGTAGTTGAAACAGTTCTGAAAATGTTTATTTATCCCACCATACAGGGGCAAACATCGAATTCGCTTCACCATTTGCAGTGAATTTCGCCGCAGCAGCTGCATAGTTTTCAGGATTCAACTGTGGTTCGTTAGTACCATAGTTAAATCTTACAGGGATACCTGGCAATCCAGTTCCCGGCGCAGGCGTCAGTGACGGGAAACCGTTTTTACGCGTTACGTTCCATGCTTTCCAGCCATTCGGATAGTATGCAAACCAACGCTGAGTGGCAATCTTTTCAGGAATATTACCAGTACCGAGGTTTACATCTGTATCAGCCAGGTAGTTAGCAAGAGAGTTGGGGTTATTGATTCCAAATTCAGCCCAACTTGCTGCGATTCCAGCCTCATACATTTCTTCAACATTTTCAGATGTCCAGGTCAACTGTGCAGCCTCAGCTCTTGCCAGATACACATGCGCAGCAGTAACAATGGGTACTGCAGCAGTTGCTGGTGTAGCACCGGCAGCCATCGGACGTGCAAAATTTGTATTCTGGTTAGAGAATGCAACAGCTGCATCGCGGGTAAGGCCATAAGGGAAACCTACAGTTGATGATGCAATCTTTGAATTTCTCAGGTCACCATTACCATTCATGCGATCCAGGATGGAACTGGTTACGGCAAAGTCATCCCTTTTCGTAACGTTATAATACTGATAGAAAGGATTATTGTAGTTACCACCAGGATACACAAGCATAGCATTTTCGCTGTTATCATCAATGACGCCAGCAGGATGTGAAAGAGCAGATAAAAATTCTGTTTTACCAAGATTTGGATCTGCTTTGGAAATCTGCAAAGCCATCTGAAGACGGATGGAATTGGCAAACTTTTTCCACGAAGGAATATCTCCTTTGTAAAGAATATCTCCTTTCACTGGCAGACCGTTATCAAACTGATCAACAGCTTCACGTAATTCTTTCAACAGATCAGCATAGATAGCCTCTTGTGGATCGTAAGGGATCTGACCCTGGCCGCCTTTCAGCGCTTCGAAATAAGGGATATCGCCCCAGAGGTCAGTAATCTGCCAGAAGAAATAAGCTTTTAGAATCCTGGCCGTTGCAATCTGATTTGCATTGGATCCATTCAATAGTGCTTTTTCTGCAGTTGCAGGATCGGAATTGTAATTGATGATGTTCTGCAGGTCATACAGATAACCGGCATACAAACCATCCCAGTTAGCGGTCAGTTTCGCGTAACGGCTGGTCTCTGTATACTGAGTTTCAGTATACAGCTGAGAATAGAATCCGCCAAGTGAGCTAAGACCGTCACCCCAGGTAGTTCCCCCGATGGAGGCCAGTGCATTTGTCAACAAAGCGCTGGTGATGGGCTCCGTAGTTGCATTCGGGTTAACGTTGAGATCTCCAAAATCAACCTTGTCACACGAGCTCGCGAAAGCCAGGGCTCCGCTGAGCGCCGTCATGTATATCGTGTTCTTAATATTCAATTTCATGGTCTGTTAGATTTTAATGAATTAGAAAACCAGTTTCAGGTTAACTCCAATACCTCTGGTACCTGGCATCTGTCCGTCTTCACCCTGAAGAGCTGAAACCTCAGAAGGATCAAAATTCCTGGCTTCTGACCAAATCAACCATGGGTTGCGGGCCATTACAGAAATTGTTGCCGCCTGAAGGATATTCTTTGTTGCATTCATTGATTTTACCGGAACGTTATAACCCAGGCTCAACTCACGCAATTTCAAATAGCTCAGCTTATGTACGTAAGGTTCAGCGATCTGGTTGTTGTAAAAGTTATGGTAATAAGTCTGTGCATCAACATACATGTCAACAGCTGTTTTCTCATCAACTGAGCTAACACCAACAACGTGTACACCACCGCCATCAGCAACCGGAGTACGTACATTGATTCCTTTGTCATTCAGAGCAGCTGTTTTCTCCATCAGACCTGAATAGTGTCCCCACATTTCAGACAGAGAGAAGAACTGGCCACCCACCTGGTAGTCAAGAGCGAAACCAAGTGTGAACTGTTTGAAAGAAAGGTTTGCCAGGAAACCACCATTGATCTTTGGAACTACTGAACCCCAGTTGTGTGTAGGATCATTCAAGTAAGCACCAGTGGTTGGATCAAGGATCGCCTGGCCGGCAGCGTTACGTTTGATAGCACCACCCTGCAGCTGACCCCAATCTTCGCCTTTCACCTGGAACATACGTGCAAAACGGGTACCGAAAGAACCACCAGCTACCAGGATCTGCGGAGTTTCTCCGTAGATTTCTTTAACAGGGTTGCTGATCAGATAGGAGAAGTTTGCACTCAGGTCGAGGTTCCAGTCTTTTGTAGAAACTGCTTTACCATTGAGGATAAACTCAATACCCTGTCTTTCAACAACAGCAGCATTGACACTTGAACTTGTGAAACCACTAACACCACTCACAGTTACGTTAACCGGAATTTTGTCAGCTTTTTCATTATAATATACAACGTTAAATCCTAACCTGTTTTTCAGGAAACGGAAGTCAAGACCTGCTTCAATAGTAGTGATCAACGCACCTTTCAGGTTTGGATCAGGGTAGTTGTTAGGTGTACCCATGAGGAAGTTAGTACCCCACAGGAACTGGTTAACTCCATAAGTGAAGTTGCTCTGATAAATATCCAGTGCAACTGGTTTTTTACCCCAGCTTCCGAATACTTTAGCAAAATTGAACCAGCCTGGTTTGTTACCAAACAGTTCAGAGAAAGCAAAGGTAGCACCCGCAGAAGGATAGAACAGGCTACCCTGGCTTTCAGGAAGCGTAGAGTTCCAGTCGTTTCTTACTGCAAAGTTGATGCTTGCGAGCTTTTTATATTCGAGATCTGCTGATGCAAAAGCGGAATTGATCTGCTGGCGCAACCTTGAGTTACCAATTGATGGAGTCGCTTTTGAGTTACTGATGGCATACAGATCAGGTACGTTTAGTCCCTGGTTGGTGTTGGCAAATACATCCTGATACTGATAAGTGAAAATGTTACCGCCCACCTGTGCATTCACACCGAAATCGCCAAAAGTCTGGTTGTACAAACCGAGCAACTCGTAGTCAGTTCTGCGGAGGGTAGTTGCGCTTGTCGCATAACCTGCGAGAACACCTGTCTGCAAGGCACTTTGTTCAAGGAGAGAAGTGGTAATACCTTCATTGTAGGTATCCAGCTGGTTCCTGCGAACTGTTCCACGAACGCGGAAGTGATTGTCAATTTTATAAGTTACACCGATATCACCCCAGAACCTGTTCCTGTTTTGCGGATTGATTGTATTAGTGAAATTGGCATATTGATTATACCAGTAGTTTGCCTTATAAAAATCAGCTGGTTTATCTGGATTATAACCATCCGGATTGAAACGGAGGTTCCAGGT
Source organism: Pollutibacter soli (assembly GCA_029269725.1). Lineage (GTDB taxonomy): Bacteria > Bacteroidota > Bacteroidia > Chitinophagales > Chitinophagaceae > Pollutibacter > Pollutibacter soli. The sequence goes on from JARJHS010000006.1 coordinate 103,024, forward strand.
AGCGAGTGTTCCATAAGGGGATTTCAGGTTAGTAAGGCTGCGGATAATATTCATATCCAGGTCTCTGTGAAACCATTGGTTGAAGTTACCTGCAGAACCATTAGCATAACCATCATCGAAATCACCCTGGAGAAGCTGACCGGAATAATTCACGTTTGCAGCAACAGTGAAATGCTCATTCAGATCAAATGAACCAGTTACGAAGAATGTGTTCCTTTTTGAATAAGAATTCGGAAGGATACCCTCGATATACTGGTTAGTATAAGAAGCTCTGAGGTTATAACCTGTACCTGATTTAGAGAAACTGATATTGTTGTTGGTAGTTAATCCTGTATTCCAGAAGTCGCGTGCGTTGTCTGGCTGAGGAGTAAGTTTTGCAGTCTGGAATGAGCGGTCATGCCCAGGAAACCATGCATACCATGGAATATATTCCTGACCCACCATACGAGGACCCCAGCTCGCGTCATCAGTATAGTCATGGTAGAATTTACCATCAAGTGCTTTCCAATCATCCGGCATACCGGCTACCCAGGTGAATTTCATCAGATCACCCACAGAGCCACCTGCATATTGATCCTGCCATTTTGGAAGAACATATGCTTTATCCCAGGTTACACCTGAATTGATTTCGATACCAGCACCAGCGCGTGCACCTCTTTTCTTGGTAGTAATAACAATTGCACCGCCGATGGCCTGAGAACCAAATAATGCTGTGGCATTTGCACCTTTCAATACTGAAACGTCTTCAACGTCATCAGGGTTAATGTCATAAGAACCTACGATCGTTCCATCTACAACATAAATTGGAGGCGTATCTCCGAGGAGCATACCACCACGAATACGCAGGTAAGCTTCAGATCCGAGCTTGGCACCGGATTGACCTCTTGCCTGTACACCGGCTACTTTACCAGCCAATGCGTTGTTTACATTTGTTTGCCTTACAATGTTCAGGTTCTCAGAAGTGATCACCTGGCTGCTGTAAGAAGCAGTACGTTGCGCTTTTTTCAAACCAAATGCGCTCGTTACTACCACCTCATCGAGGGTAGAACGCGAGCTCTTTGTCAATGTAACCGGAATTACACTGGCTTCGCCCACAGTTACTTCCTTTTCAGCGTGGTTAGTAGCTGTGATGACGAGAACGTCACCTGCATTTGCTTTAATAATAAATTTACCTTCCGCGTCAGCGGTGATGCCCGTTTTTTGTCCCTTGATCATTATCGTCGCAAACGGAATCGGGCTTCCGCTTTCGTCCGTAACCGTCCCGGAAACGGTCTTCGCTTGAGAGAATGCTAATACAGAAATTAGCATAGCTGCCATCAGCAGCGATAGAAGTTTTCTCATGTCTTTGGATGTTTTTAAAAATTTGAACGTCGCGAATATACTTAACTTTTCAAAAGATAAAACTTTTGTTAATTTTTTAGAAAAGTCACCTCCTGAAGAGGAAATGACAAATTCCCGCGTGGTAATGCTGCTTTAAATTGAAATTTTGTTAAAAGAAAACCAAGAATTGTAAACGGTAATCTGTGCGGTATGGCCGGTTAATTAAATCCGGCCCCGAGCCAATCGTTTGTTTATCAAGATAGTAAGTAAACATCCCCTTGACCGATACGAGTATATATCTGGATAATTTATAATTCACTAAAAAGTACTGTCTCCAGCCCTCACCGTAAAGTGGTGTAATGGTGTGGTAATTCCTGACATCACGCTCCGAACTATACACACGACTCGCCCAACCGTCGGTGCTAAAACGTGCAACCCTTAAGGCAGCCGAAAAAGGACTTTTTTCTGGCTTAAAAAGAGCATCGCCATAAAACAGGAATCCGTTTTCGTGATTTTGACCGCTTTTGAGTATCCAGACCATATCCATTCTGAACGAAAATTCCAGCTGTCTGTCCGGTATCCACCGCTGTTGAAAACGCAGGATTTTGCGAGTCACGGCTTCCACGGGTTTCAACACTCCAGCCCCTGAAGAAAGGTTTTCCATTTTCGTTTCTTCCTGGAACCTGAACAGGACCTCATTCCTTTTATCCGGCGTCCATAAACCCTGCAGAAGAACGGAGTTGCCCCTGGAAGGCTCATTAATACCAGACCTTAGCCAGGGAAAACTAAATAGATCAACATAAGCACTCACTTTGAATGCCCTGTTTATATTGATCCTTACTCCACAATACAATCCCCGTTCATTCGAAGGTGTTGACTGTTCGGTAAAGGCATTTGCCTGAAGAGCCTGGTAGGCTGGCGAAATCCACCTATACATTATAGTTAGGTCAATTTTAGGATGAATCGAGCCGATTATGCCGCCTGATACGGCAGGAGAAAATCGACGATCAATTGCCGTCTCCCCGAAAAAGTACCAACTCCTGAAACTATACTTATAATCCAGGCTGGCATTGAACCAGTTTCCCCCATTAAGTGCGTAGAGGTTGGCAGGCTGCCTTTCTTTTTCAAGAATCCCGTTGAAACGATACCCAATGGCATTTAATCCAAGTTCAATTTTTACAGAACGATAGGTTACGGCCCCTCCGGCACTGACAACATTCAGCGCATTTTTGTCTGCAATCTCAGTTGCGGTTCGATGAAGGCCGCTAACCTGGATCGAAGAGAAAATCTTCTTTTCGTTCCTCGTAGTGTCTCCTCCATTTGCATCCCATTGATCAAAAGCTCCGAAAACCAGCAGCTTCCATTTTTTCAATTGAAAATTCAATGCTGCACCCCGATGAAATTGCTGCTCGCCAGTTCCGCTATGCATACGCACGTCACTGCCCTGCCGGATCGTTACAATGGTCTCAGCAGATTTTCGCATAGCTGAAGATTGCCAATGTATCAGACCCTGCCCCATGTTGATATGGAAATCACCCAGCAGAACAGTCCTCAGTATGCCTACCCCGCTCATTTGAAAATAGAAACTTGAAAAGTCAACAGATCTGCCATTTCTGAATAAGGATTCACCGGCATCTTTTTCGGCAGCGAATCCCCAACGTAAAAATTGACCTGCACTGAAATTATACCTGAACATTGCTTTCAGCCTGTTGCCTTCATAATTCCGGGCCAACGGCTCCCGGTTTTGAAATCCATTTGACTTTTCCCCGGTCATGCCTAAACGAAGCTGCATCATATGCTGACCCTGCTGAAGATATCTCCGAAACAAATGTGGTAATGGTATTGGCTCTTCAATAGTAATGTAAGGCAGAATGGACTTCACCAGCTCCGGCGTCCAACCAGGTACAGCCTGCAATTCGAGCACATCGATTAAAGGGCCGACAAGGCGGATATAAGATTCCAATTGCAACGCCGCATCCGTGGGTATACTAAATTCTTTTGTCAAAAAAAATGCAGATGTGTGGTTGATATTGATTTTATAACGCGCATACCATTCCGCAATGGTCTGGCGATCCTCTGTTTCAATCTCATCAACATCATTATTGCCTGCTTCACTTTCCAAAAACACCTGTGCGCTTTCTGAATTTTCCTGAGCAGTAATATCCAGCGAAAAAAACAAACCAATCAGCAATAACCACCTCATTTTTTACCCTGCGATTTACCTGACCATCCCAGTTCAACAGTATTCATCATGCCTAGAGATGAATGCCACTGAACCGATAAACTAAGGTTGAATCCTTTCAATCGATACCCAGCTGTTCCATTGAAACTTTTTACCTGTGACGAATAGCCGAAATAGAAATTCATTTTTTCGTTCAGGAACAGTTTGAACCCGGGACTGATTATCATTCCGGATCTATCCATCCATGCCATCTGAAAAACGGAACTGAGATACTCGGAAAATGAATATGCCCAGGTTACAGTGATTATAGCAGGAAGCCTGGGACGGGAGTTGTTTTTCGTAAAGGGAATTATGTTGCAGAAGGTAAGTCCGGTTGTAAATGCAGCATTAATAGCATAGCTGACTCCGATTTCCACAGGAAATAAAGGTTTGGAAGTATAGATACCAGCGGCAGATTTGAAGAAGTTTATTTTCAGACCTCCGGTCACACCTGGTGCTAACTTCATACCATAACCGAATCCGGCTTGCATTTGACGGAAATTTGCAAGCTGGAAATGATCAAGGGTGGCTATAAATGATCCTGATGAAACAGGAAACACAAATGCTATTAAAATTTCCGGAGGTGATTCTTTGAAAAAAAATTTCCGGCAACGAATCAATGCACCTGGCCGATCAAAAACACCAAGCGCAGCTGGTTGTCTGGATGCACCACTAACACTGCAATGATTGAGCGGGTATGCTTCGGCAACCTGTTGAAAATAACCCAAACCGCCCACGGGTTGCTGGCCACGAACAATTGTAATACACATCATCATCCCAAAACACAAGATTTCCTTTCGCATCATACCTAAATATCATACAAGCAAAAGGCGATTCCATGGGAAAAACAACGGATTTGGGCTGCATTTTTCTTACAGGTAACTTTGCGCCATGCAAATCATGGATGGCAAACATGTTTCCCAGGTAGTAAAAAATGACCTTAAGGGAAAAGTTGAATTAAGGAAGAAAAACGGGCTGAAAGTCCCTCACCTGGCAGCAATTCTCGTCGGAAACAACGGAGCAAGTGAAACTTATGTCGCCTCAAAAGTAAAATCCTGTGCAGAAATCGGTTATATCTCAACCCTCATCAGGCTCGATGCCGATATTTCTGAAGCCGAACTTCTATTCAAAATCAATGAGCTGAACGAGGATTTTGACGTTGACGGGATACTTGTCCAGCTTCCCTTACCGAAGCATATTGCTGAACAGAAGGTCATAGAAACCATATTTGCAGACAAAGATGTGGACGGTTTTCATCCGGAATCTGTCGGGAGAATGGTGCAGGGTTTACCAACCTACTACCCCGCCACGCCTTTTGGAATTTTATTATTACTGGAACATTATAAAATTGAGACCGCTGGAAAGCATGCGGTTGTTCTCGGCAGGAGTAATATCGTTGGCAGACCCATCAGCATACTTTTGAATAGAAACAGCTATCCTGGAAATTGTACCGTTACCGTTTGCCATTCACATACACATAATCTGAAGGATATTTGCCTGCAGGCAGATATCATTGTTGCTGCACTGGGACGCCCCGAATTTTTAACAGCTGATATGGTAAAAGATGGTGCAGTTGTTGTAGATGTTGGCATTACCCGGGTGGAGGACAAATCAAAGAAATCAGGTTTTGCCATCAAAGGTGACGTAAAATATGACGAGGTCGCTCCGAAATGCAGTTTTATCACACCTGTACCTGGTGGCGTCGGCCCAATGACAATAGCCGCATTGTTGATGAATACTTATAAAGCCTGCCTTGCAAAAGAGTGAATAGCGAATTGACTATAGCAGCCATCCAGAATACCACTACCATTCCGGTTATGGAATCGTTCTATACTATCCAGGGAGAAGGATATCACCAGGGGCGGGCCGCATGGTTTGTTCGACTTGGCGGCTGCGATGTCGGTTGTATATGGTGTGACGTAAAAGAAAGCTGGAACGCCGACGCACACGCGAAAAAAGAAATTGCCGCGATCGTTGCGGAATTAAGACAAGCTCCTACAGGCATTGTGGTGATCACCGGTGGCGAGCCTTTGATGCATAACCTTGACGGGTTAACAAGGGAATTAAAACTGGAAGGTTATCAGACACATATTGAAACATCAGGTTCGTCTCCATTATCCGGAACCTGGGACTGGATTTGTCTTTCACCAAAAAAATTCAAAGCGCCACTGCCAGAAGTCGTTGCGGCTGCCAACGAATTGAAAGTCGTCATTTTTAACATGTCTGATTTTGCCTGGGCAGAACAATATGCCGCGCAAACAAATCCGGGCTGTAAATTGTATTTACAGCCGGAATGGAGTAAATCTTCCAAATTACTTCCTGCAATCGTCGAATATATCAAGGATCATCCCAAATGGGAACTTTCGCTTCAGATCCATAAATATATTAATGTACCCTGATCAGCACTAACTGCGAAAATATTACCCTGAAACCAACGTTAATTTCCCATCATGCTGAAACCCACATTTGCCATAGTTCTGATCCTTATTGTTTTAGGTGGATATTCCCAGGGCTACAACCCTGACAAAGTCAATAAAAAAGCAACTGATTTTTACAATGAAGCCATCGCAAAAGCCGAGTCCGGAGCTTACAGGGAGGCAGTCAGGATTCTGGATAATGCAATCGCTGCTGATCCAAAATTTGTTGATGCCTATTTGTCGAAAGCGGGATTGTTGGGACAGTTGAAAAATTATCGGGGCTCAATTGAATTTTATGAGAAAGCTTTTGCACTCGATTCAGCATACACACACGACTATAAACTTCCTTACGCAATCAATCTTGCGGGACAGGGTAATTTTGAAGGCGCGCTGAAAGCGATTGATGTATTTCTACTTGACACACAACTCAATGAAAAGAGCAAAAAAGCTGCTCTATACAGAAGAAGCAGTTTCTCATTTGCCATTGAACAGAATAAGAAAAAACCTTCACTGAATTATGTCTTCGCTCCTAAAAATATGGGAGACAGTATCAATTCAGAAGTATCGGAATATTTTCCTTCTATCACCATCGATGGAAAAACCCTCGTGTATACACGAAGAGTGAGAAATTTTAATGAAGATTTTTATATCAGTGATTTTGTCAATGGCACCTGGATTAAATCGGAAAGTTTAAGCGGATCAATTAATTCTGACCAGAATGAAGGTGCACAAACCATTTCGCAGGATGGGCAGTGGTTGGTTTTTACCGGCTGTAACTTCCCGGATGGCATGGGTAATTGTGATCTTTATTTCTCGATGCTAACACCAACAGGATGGAGTGAACCACAGAATATGGGCCGAAGGATCAATACCGAATTCTGGGAATCTACACCGTCGCTTTCGCCTGATAAACGTGACCTGTATTTTTCAAGTAATGTACCGGGCGGTGTTGGAGGAAGCGATATTTATGTAAGTCACCGACTACCCAATGGACAGTGGAGCGCTCCGGAAAATCTTGGTCCGACTATCAACACTTCCGGTGATGAAAGCTGCCCTTTTATTCATGCAGACAACCAGACTTTATACTTTACCTCGAATGGTCACCTGGGTTATGGCGGTGATGATCTTTTCATTTCACGTCGCGATGCAGAAGGGAAATGGGGAACGCCAGAAAATCTGGGCTATCCTATCAATACAATCGAAAACGAAGGAAGTCTCACGATAGCAGCTGATGGAAAAACAGCTTACTATGCGAGCGACAGATCCGATTCAAAAGGAGGACTGGATATCTACACATTCGAAATGCGTGAAGATGTGCGTCCTCTCGTTACGCTTTGGGTAGAAGGTAAAGTCTTTGACAAAAAAACAAATAAAGGCCTGCCTTCTGCTGTTGAACTGATTGATCTATCCACAGGATCTACAATCAGTAAATTACAAACCGATGAGGAAGGAAATTACCTCACAACATTACCTACCGGTAAAGACTACCTGTTTAATGTAAACCGGAAAGGATACCTGTTTTATTCCAGGAATTTCCCATTGTCAAGAAACACACCTGATTCAGTTCATCACATCGATATTCCTTTACAGCCAATCGAAGTAAACGCGAACATTGTTCTCGATAATATCTTCTTCGAAACCAATCAGTATAATCTCAAAAAAGAATCTGTTGCTGAGCTTGATAAAGTTGTTCAGCTTATGAATGAAAATCCAGAGTTGGTAATACAGATCAATGGCCATACCGATAATGTGGGTAAAGCGGCGGATAATCTTACGCTGTCGAATAACCGCGCCAAAGCTGTCGTGGCATACCTGGTTTCCAAACAAGTACCTGCAACACGAATGAAGTCAAAAGGATTTGGCTCGACAAAACCAGTCGCTGACAATAATTCGGAAGCTGGCCGGGCCCGAAATCGTCGTACTGAATTACAGGTTATCGGCGGAAATTAATTTTCCGTTTAACCGTCGGAAAAATAACGCCCGGGAAAGTTGTTTTTCACTTTCTCACTTCAGCAGGTTAGGCTAAACTGCGCCCTGTTGAATGGAAGAAATTATGAGTGAAAACGAAATTTTTTACCAGGTAGCCTTGCAATTGGTTCCCGGTGTTGGTCCCAAACACAGTCGCAGCCTGATCAGGCATTTCAGTGATGCAAAACTGATTTTTAAAGCAAAGGCGTCATCTCTTGAAAAGGTTTCAGGCATAGGAAAAGCGAGAGCAGAAGCCATCCTGAATTTTCGGGATTTTTCAAGAGTTGAAAAAGAATTGAAATTCTTACAGCGGTACCAGATCACTCCGTTGATACATGGAAAAATCGGTTACCCCTCACGTTTAATACATTGCGAGGATGCCCCTCAGTTATTGTACTACAAAGGAAACGCCGACCTGAATATCAACAGAACACTTGCAATCATTGGTACAAGATCTCCGACTGAATATGGTAAGGCATTTACAAAAGAATTGGTTGATCAGCTCCAGGTGTATCATCCGCTGATCATCAGTGGTCTTGCCTATGGTATAGATACTATCGCACATAAATCATCTGTAAAATCAGGATTGGGTACAGTTGGAATATTAGCTCATGGGCTGGACAGAATCTATCCCGCAGATAATAAAAATCTTGCAAAATCCATGTTGGAAAAAGGCGGTCTGTTAACAGAATTTATGAGTGGAAATCTTCCCGACGCCTGCAACTTTCCCATGCGAAACAGGATAATAGCAGGTATTGCAGATGCCGTTGTTGTTATTGAAACAGGTAATAAAGGAGGAAGTATGATCACTGCAGATATTGCTAACAGTTACAATAAAGATGTCTTTGCATTACCCGGAAGATCGACAGATGAAAAAAGCATGGGATGCAATTTGCTCATCAAAGAAAACAAGGCAACACTTTTTACGAGTGCAGCTGATATTGCAGCATTACTGAATTGGGATCTGCAGGACGAGGAACGCCAGAGAAAAAAGCCTGCGATGCTTTTTCCGGAGTTAAATGCAGAAGAGCAGCTGGTTGTTGATCAGATCCGAAACAGAGGGTCGGTTCATATCGATTCGTTAACAGCTTTAACAAAACTTAAAAACAGCGTCATCGCGTCAATTCTTTTGAACCTGGAATTACAATCCGTTATACGACAGCTTCCCGGGCGGTATTTCTCAATGCTCGATTAGCAGCAACTGCACCTGCATTAAATTAATTTCTGTTTCCCTATCTTTGCCCATGGCAACAAGAAATTCTCCGGCGAAAGGGCCGGTCCCCCCTAAATTTTTCGGTGAAGGTCTCACCTTCGATGATGTTCTCCTCGTTCCCGCTTATTCGCAGGTATTACCCCGCGAAGTAGATATCAGTACCCAGTTGACGCGTGACATTAAATTGAATGTGCCGTTGCTTTCTGCTGCGATGGACACGGTAACGGAAGCACAGCTGGCAATTGCGCTGGCCCGTGAAGGCGGTATTGGCATTCTGCATAAAAACATGACCATCGAGCAACAGGCGGAACAGGTTCGCAAAGTAAAAAGAAGTGAAAGCGGATTGATAATCGATCCTATTACCCTTCGCGAAGACGAACTTATCGGCGACGCATTGAGGTTGATGAAGGAAAATAAGATTGGTGGAATTCCCATTGTCAATAGTGAACATAAACTGGTTGGTATACTCACAAACCGCGATCTGCGATTCGAACTCAATCCTAAGAAAAAGGTCAGTGAGGTAATGACCAGGGAAAACCTTGTAACCGCTCCTGAAGGAACCGACCTTAAAAAAGCAGAAAAAATTCTTCAGAAATATAAAATCGAAAAGCTCCCGGTGGTCAGCAAAAACGGACGCTTGATCGGATTGATCACTTACCGGGATATTCTTCAGCTTCAAAGTTTTCCTAACGCAGTAAAAGATGGATTCGGACGGTTAAGGGTAGGCGCAGCGTTGGGTATCACACGGGATTTGCTCGACAGAACGGCAGCTCTCGAAAACAATGGCGTCGATGTTGTTTGCCTTGACAGTGCACATGGCCATAGCCAGGGTGTACTTGATGCTTTGAAATCTGTGAAGAAGAACTTCAAAAAACTCCAGGTAGTGGCAGGAAATGTAGGAACTGCTGCTGGTGCAAAGGCAATAGCCGAGGCCGGAGCAGATGCAGTTAAAGTAGGTATCGGACCCGGCTCAATCTGTACAACGAGAATTGTTGCGGGTTCAGGCGTTCCGCAAATCACCGCAATTCTTGAAGCAGCATCAGTGCTGAAAAAGATGGGTGTTCCGCTGATTGCAGACGGCGGAATCAGATATACAGGAGACATCGTAAAAGCGCTCGCGGCCGGCGCGTCAGCAGTGATGATGGGTAGTGTGTTTGCCGGTGTTGATGAAAGCCCTGGCGAAACTATTATTTACGAAGGAAGAAAGTTTAAGCAATACCGTGGGATGGGTTCTATCGGTGCTATGAAAGAAGGAAGTTCTGACAGGTACTTCCAGGATGTGGAAGATGACATCAAAAAACTGGTACCAGAAGGGATCGAGGGTCGTGTAGCATACAAAGGAAATCTGAGTGAAGTGATTGCCCAATATGTTGGTGGATTACGTGCCGGCATGGGATATTGCGGCGCACCGGATATCAATGCACTGCAGGATGCGCAATTCATTAAGATCACCAACGCAGGAATGAAAGAAAGTCATGCACATGACATCGTCATCACCAAGGAAGCTCCGAATTACAGCCGCCAATGATGAAACGATTGCTTCGCCTGTGCCTTTCCGTAATACTGATATTTGCCGTCAGCAAACCTTTCGCGCAAACCGATACCTGCAGGCTCAAGATCAGCCTTCTTACCTGTAGCCCCGGAACCGAGTTGTATTCAACTTTCGGGCATAGCGCCATACGCGTTACTGATCTTGCAGCCGGTACAGATATCGTCTACAACTACGGGACATTCGATTTTTATGATCCGATGTTCCTGATGAAATTCACGCGAGGGCAGCTTTTATACTACCTGGATCAGCAATCTTTCAGCGGATTCATGAATGACTATCGCGCGGAAAACAGGAGCGTAAGCGAACAGATACTGAACCTGAATTGTGAAGAGAAAACGGAATTGCAAAAAGCGCTTTTTGTAAACATTCGCGACGAAAACAAATTCTACCAATACGATTTTCTTTTTGACAACTGCACGACACGCATCCGGGATCTGATTCTAAAACAAAAAGGGATGCAGTACCAAACAGCAAATGTTTTACCAGCGACTGGATTCACTTTCCGGAATCATATTCATCATTACCTGGACAATAACAAACAATTCTGGAGCAAACTCGGAATTGATATTTTACTGGGAAAGAAGATGGATCGCGCCATGACGAATGATGAGGCAATGTTCCTTCCTGATTATCTTGAAAAAGGATTCGATAGTTCATCATCGCGAAATCAACACCTGGTACTTACAAAGAAAGTGTTATTCGAAAAACAGGAACTGGCCAGCGAAGGTTTTGCAATAACCCCTTCATTTGTTTTCTGGGCATTAGCAATCCTGATTGGTCTGGCCACATTTTTTCTGAGACCGAATTCAAAACTCCTGACCGCTATTGACTTTTTTATATTCTTTTTCAATGGCTTGCTGGGGTGCTTTCTCGTTTTCATGTGGTTCGGGACAGATCACAATACGACTCAGAACAACCTCAACCTTCTTTGGGCCATACCTACGCACATTATTGCAGCATTTTTTATCCGTAATAAAAACAGCGCTTCGAAACTATACTTTCAGGTTACTACGGTACTCTGCGCACTTTTGTTGCTGAGTTGGGCCTTCCTGCCGCAAGAACTCAATAAAGCATTGTTCCCTTGGGTATTATTGACCGGAATCCGCAGCTTCTCTATCTTCCGCAGCCGTACTTAGAATATCTTAATCCAATTCTTATTTGGTTGACTGCAAAGGATTTAAGAATCTTTAACAATTCCGGTTTCAATAATTATGGGCTGAAATTTTAAAACATTAAATTTACAATGCACTATTATCCCAAGCCACCGGGTATGGTTTTATTTCGTACTTAAATCTATTAATTGGAATAATTGTGTCACTGCACAACGAAACCGGTTGTACGGGTGTCAAGCAAATGAAAACAAGTGTGAAAAAATCCCTCTTACTTTTTGTTTTTTTTGTTTCAGCCTTTTCTTTTTCCTACGCACGACATATTGCTGGGGGTGAGATGTCATATCAGTTTCTGGGAGTAAATGCAAATGGCACTACAGCCAATTATCGTTTGATCCTCAAACTTTACAGAGACTGCCAATCAACCGGAGCCCAGCTTGATCCCATAGCATATATTACTATTTATGAGAACAATCTGAATAGTTCCTCGCCTTTTCAGAATCTGGAGGTACCACTTGCAAATACTAACCTGGTACAGCTTTTAAGTCCGGGTCCATGCATTGATAATGCACCCATCGTTTGTTACCAGGTGGGCTTTTACTATAAGGATGTTGAATTACCTATCAGTTTAAGGGGGTATACAGTATCATATCAACGCTGTTGCAGGATCGACAACATTACCAACGTGATCAATTCTTCCAATGCTGGTGCCACTTACACTGCCACAATTCCTGGCACCATAGTAGCATCTGACGGATATAAAAACAGCACTCCTGTTTTCAACACAAGTGATACCGTTGTTATCTGTGAAAACAATCCTTTCTACTACAATTTCAGCGCAAAGGATGAGGATAAAGACATGCTGACTTATCAGTTCGCTCCTGCTTATGATGGTGGTACACAAAACGTTCCTCAGCCTACAGTTGCTACTCCACCGCCGTATCAATCTCTTAGTTATTCCTTCGGTTTTTCTTCTTCCCAACCCATGGGTCAGAATGTTTCGATAAACTCACAGACGGGTATTGTATCCGGTATTGCTCCAAACGCAGGGATATATGTACTCACGGTGGCAGTGGTAGAAAGAAGAGATGGACGAATCGTTAATGTGCATCGTAAAGATCTGCACATCAAGGTTGCTCCTTGTACAATTGCAGCTGCAGATCTTCTGCCGCAATATGTGAATTGCAATGGCTTCGACCTTACTTTTCAGAACAGAAGCAATAGTCCGCTGATTAAAACCTATCACTGGGATTTTGGCATTGCCGGTCGCGCAGACGATACATCAACAGCAGCTATCCCTACTTTTACTTATCCCGATACGGGTGTATATCGGGTAAGACTGATTACCAACAGAGGACAGGATTGTTCTGATACTGCATTTTCCGAAGCAAGAATATTTCCTGGCTTCGCGCCGGAGTTTACATTGGCCGGTGGCTGCAAGAACGTTCCGATGCAGTTTTATGATAAATCGACAGCAACATATGGACAGGTAAATTTCTGGCAATGGTCGTTCGGATATCCGAATATAAATCCCGGAACATCGGACAGCGCAAATCCGACCTTTGTTTATCCAAACACCGGCACTTACCAGGTGCAGTTCATTGTGGGAACGAACAAGGGTTGCAGGGATACTATAGACCGGGCCATCAATGTGCTGGACCGCCCCGTCTTTGAATTAACCAATGACACGTTGATTTGTACTATCGATACATTACAATTGCAGGCAGTCGGCATCGGTACCTGGCAATGGAGTCCTAACACCGCAATCAGCAATACAACAATTCCTAACCCGCTCGTCAGTCCGGATGTACCTACAAAATATTATGTGACACTTACAGCCGCCCCGGGATGTGTTGGTACAGATTCCGTATTTGTTGATGTCCGGAGTTTTGTAACATTGAATGCCGGACCGGATACTACCATCTGTCTGACTGATTCAGTAACATTAAGACCAGTAAGTGACGGGCTCGGTTATGTATGGACGCCGGCAGCTACCATGAACAATCCGAACATTAAATTTCCTACAACCAAACCAACAGGAAACACAACATATATCGTCACTGCGAACATCGGAAAGTGTAAAGCCACAGACGAAGTAAATGTCCGCACTGTTCCTTACCCAACCATCGTTGCCAGTGGTGATACTTCAATCTGTTATGGAACTTCCGCTCAATTGAATGTAACTGGTGGAATCCGTTATCAGTGGATACCGTCAACAGGTCTGAATCGCACAAATATTCATAATCCAGTTGCGTCACCGCTAACTTCCACCTTGTATGCGGTGGGTGGTTATGAGGATAACGGTTGTCCGAAACCGGCATTCGATACTGTAATCGTTGTAGTTATTCCACCGATACCTGCAAATGCAGGAAATGATACCGCCATCGTGGTTGGTCAGCCGCTTCAGCTCAACGCTACCGGAAGTGAATTCTACCAGTGGGTACCACCTACAGGTTTAACCAGTACTTCAATCGCAAACCCGATTGCAAATTTAAACGACGACATTACCTATACTGTTCGCGTAAGTTCGCCGGAGGGCTGTTTTGCATTTGACACCATAAATGTCAAAGTATTTAAAACACCACCGGATATATTTGTACCGACAGCATTCACACCTAATAACGACCGTCTGAATGATATCCTCGTTCCTATTCCGGTAGGTATTGCACGCTACGACTATTTCAGGGTCTATAACCGATGGGGGCAACTGGTATTTAGCACCACTTCCGTGGGCCAGGGCTGGGATGGAAAAATCTCCGGCAAAGACCAGGGATCAGATACCTATGTCTGGTACGTACAGGGAATAGATTATCTCGGCAAGAAAATTTTCAAGAAAGGATCGACTACACTTATCCGTTAGCACTCCAATTCAATTGGTTTTACGGGTTAATTGATTCCGCTTAATTTAGCGGAATGAACAGAATAGTTTTTGTAACAGGAGCCAGCTCTGGTTTTGGAAAAGCAATCGCCGAAAAATTTGCGGCCATTGGCGACCACCTGATCATTACAGCAAGAAGAGGAGATGCATTGCAGTCACTGAAAAAAGATCTTGAAACCAGATTCGGGATCAAAGTATTATCTCTTGAATTTGATGTTCGTGATAAAGAAGTTGTATTTAAAACGATTGAAAATCTTCCTGACGAGTGGAAAGAGATCGACATATTGATCAACAATGCAGGTCTTGCATTGGGGAGAGATAGCTTTGACAGCGCATCGCTTGATGACTGGGAAACGATGATCGATACCAATGTGAAAGGGTTACTGTATGTCTCAAAAGCCATAATGCCGTTTTTCGTCAGGAGAAACAAGGGCCATATCATCAATATGGGTTCTGTTGCAGCTAAAGAAGTTTATGACAAAGGCAATGTGTACTGCGCAACAAAAAATGCAGTGGAATCTATCAGTCATTCGATGCGCATCGAATTACTACCGCACCACATAAAAGTTACTGCTATTCATCCGGGTGCCGCAGTAACGGAATTTTCGATGATTAGATTCAAAGGCGACCAGGAAAAGGCAGATGCTGTATACACAGGCTTCAAACCACTTTCCGCGGAAGACGTTGCCGATACCGTATTATATTGCTGTAACCTGCCGGAACATGTGTGTATAAATGACCTGGTGATTACTCCAACCGCCCAGGCGGATGCAATATATATCCACAGGGAATAATTTTAGTAGTCACAGATTCGTTTCTCAGGAATAGCTCCGCGATGGCAAGGACAAATGTGGAGAAAAGAACCTGCTATGAAAAAACTGCAATTATTAACACTCATGGTCTTTATAGGCAGTTCACTTACTGCACAGGACGACGTAATACGTATTCGCAATTGCTCCGACAGTGCAATCACAAGACAAGCCGACAGTATTCGAACAGAATTACTTGCTGGTGGATTTAAGATGGTTCGAGAGGCCATGGTCGGCATGGAAAGCGAATACGAATTGCCAATCATTGTACCGCTTACAGGCGGAGAATGGTACCAGATCGTTTTCATCGGCAATCTGACATCGAAATTATACGAAGTGAGAATGTACGACTATGGAGAGAAGCAGGTCGTATACAAAAAGAATCAAAGCGGGGAGAATATAATTCACTACTCATACCTTCCGGTATCTTCCCAGCACCACATGATCAAACCATTGCAGGTGAATAAGAAACAGAAAAAGAATCTCTGCGGGTGCGTGATGTTACTGCAGAAGCAAGTGACTAAGGTTGAACGTGGAACGTAAAACGTTAAACGTTAAACGTGTCCTTTCGCGGTGCAGCAGGTCCTGCAAACACCATTAGTTTTGTATTCACTCTAAGACTTTTATTAAGATCGGGCTTAACTCATTCTAACGTTTTCTAAAATAACTTTTTCGAAAAAGCTATTTTATGAATACTTCAAAGGATATTTTACGCATAGGTCAGCGTTTTACGTTTGACGTTCTACCTTAAACTTCTACTGGGCCAACGAAATCCTCACCTGCACTCCCGCCTTTGTATTGACAAGCGGAGCTGAACTGGAGATATACGGATTCACTCTTCGCTGATCAAAATACAACTGTATGTTTACACGATTACTGAGAACATAATCGATCGTTGGCCTGATGGTGATTACTTTCTGCCCACCCGTAGCAAAAGCATTTGCCTGGTCAAGACGACTGTTGGAATTGATATCATCCCGTATGCTGAAGTCAAGAGTGAATGTAATATCGTTGTCAACTTTTTTGGCTTCATTTTTTGGCTTGAACAACCTGATGCTGAATGGTAGCGACCAGCCTCTTTTTCTCCAACGCAACTGAACGGTTGTTTCCGTACTTCTTACTTCACTCAGCTGATAGTCGATAAGACTTAAACTGATTGTTCTGCCTTTCCTGAATTCAAGCTTACCTGAAAATTGTCCCGTAGTGGAAAAATCAATACCGGCGAGTGGTCCGAAGCTTTCCTGGATAGTAATATTTGGAATAAGGAAATAAGGTACAAAGTTACCTGAGATTGTATCAATGAATGAAGGATATCCGAGCCCAAATTCATCCTGGTATAACAATGCCGAATTGAAACTATTCATGCTTAACGAACTCTGGTATGCATGCGTCAGACTGAAGTTGGTAAATATTTTATCAAGACCACTGATCCTGCTCAATCCATTATAAGTAATGCGCCAGTTTGGTTTTGGCAGATATCCCGAGAATGGATTTGATTTTACGTAATTACCAGTGCCATTTTTCAACAGGGCAATCGAGTTCGGATCCTTTTTCGTGTATGCGGCAATGAAAGAGGGAATCAAAACATCCTGCGCGTATCTTCCATACCCCAGGTAATATCCATCAGGCCCCTGCACCTTACTGTAATCATTTGCCTCACCAAGTCGTTTGGATAACACCAGTCGATTAGCCTCAAACTGCTGGAATGTTTTACTGATATTGTTAGGATCAAACTTTTCGAACAGTGTCTGGAATGAAATATAAGTTACACTGAATCCGCCTCCGGAATATGGATTCAGCTCGTTGAACTGACCAGTACCAACGGTGTCTTTAAATAAAGAAGTATAGGTTTTGTTCAGTGTTTTTTCCATGTTGAGATCAATCACAAAATCACGGAATGGTTCCACCTGCGCATTCAATGCAAACTTCTGATCATAAGTTTGCCTGAACAGATTATTAAGGAACGGATCTTTTGTGATTAATCCTTTTTCACCTGCACGCTTCAACCAGTTACTATCAATCTGTTTACCAAAAATGAAGTCAAAACCAGGTTCCATGCTCTTCCAGTTCTGTCCCAGGAATTTTGTACTATCCATATATCCAGGAACAAATGTGCTACCACCTGAATTGTAGGTAAGTCCAATTCTTTTAACAGAAGTGAGTAATCGCAGCAACGTCTTTACTGCAAAGCCCATCTGCCTCGGTTGATTCTGATCCTGTTTGTTTTTTGCCGTTGTATCATTCGGCTGCCCCGGTGTTGGTGGCGGCGCCTGCGGCTGCTGTTCGTCCAGTGATCTGAAGATTTTAAACTTCGAATACAGCTGTGTGAAATTCAGTTCAACCGTTGCGCTTTTCTGCTGCGTATTCTGAATTGTATTACCCAGGTTTACTGCAAGCCTGGATGCACCGATCCAACTGTAAGTAGTTCGATAACCAAGACTCATCGTTGTCCAGTCTAAGAATGGAAACAATGTTGTTGGAATATTGTAAGTGAAATCCATACTCTGCACATACAAAGTATTTCTTCCACCTTTCCAGAAATTCTTCCAGAGAGAATCCTTCTTCTGTTCATTATCGATTCTTCCATAAGGTTCATCGACCCTGGAATTATTTGTCGCTTTGAAATCAATATTAAATGACTTAGTAAGATCCCAACGCATATTGTATATGCGATCCATCACGAAATACTTATCATAAGTCTCCGGAATTTTATAAGGACCACCGCCAATATTTCTGGGCCGTATTGCACCAAACTGTCTACGCGCATCCCAACGAATGCCAATAAGGTTTGGATTCGGATTGAAATTGAAGCCGCGTATAAAATCAAGCATTTTTGTTTTTGCCTTGATCTTGTTTTTCAATGGCTCCCAGTATTTTGGTTGTGAGATATATGTGTATCCGATACCGCCCTGGTATTTTTTCACCTGGTTGCGTTCTATTAATGGATTGTGCTGAATCGTTTCCGTGAATGAATAACTGAAATCAAAATTCGATACGCTCCACAACCTGATTTTCTTCGTTGGATGCGGCGTTTTGCGGACGTTTGTAAAATTGATTGTCTTAATACTGGTATAATCGATCGCCTGATTTTTTATCGAATCTTTTTGCGATCCACCAAACTGTTTGAGTTTATAATTCAGCTCAACGTCTTTATCAAACGGATCATACTGAGGCGAACTGATCACTTGTGAAAAGTTTGCAAAGAATGGAATTTCAATTCCCCAATTTTTCGGAAGTATTTTTCCTAATTGCAGGTTTGCAGCGATATCGAATTGTGTAAGGTTATCCCGATACCTTTCCTGTACGCGTTGTTCCAGTTGGCCATATCCCTGTGTATGCATATTTGCAGAAACAGAAATCGTACCCAGGTCTGACAGCTGAAGATTCATCTGGCCGACAGCCGCCCAGCCACCACGTTCATCAATACCCGAAAGACGCAGCTCGTTTATCCAGACCTCAGTACAAACGGAACGTCCGCCACCGCCAGGATCCACCGGATTTTCAATACCCACCAGTATACCTTTCACCTCACCCATATTCGGGTTTCCAATGATTGCAAATTCTTTTCCATCAACTGTTTTGCGATAAAACTCTGTCGGGTTTCCGATAGCAACATCGCGTTCTGTTTTCAACCGGATCAGGTCGCCGATATCCAGGTTGAGACTATTGATGTCCGGCCAGATGATTTCAGGATCAGTTGTACCAAAAGGAGTCATGATCAATGGATACCTGATCTCATAAAAGTTATTGATGAAGTCGTTACCAATCCTGATAACAACATACAATTCATCATCACGAACAGCGGGCTGACCAATCTTACTTTCAGCGTGAACAAACATCAGCATTTTTTTATACTGACGCAGGTCAAGCGTTGTATTCTTAAATACTGCACGCGCCTCCCCTTCTTTTAAATCGCAAAGTGCCATGCTCAATGCCTGCTCATTCTGCAAAATGTTGATACCACCATTACTCAACGACTGAACCCTTTCAATGCCGGGTGGAATGCGATAAGGGATCGGTTCACGTTTATCGTTCTCTTCGATATTTACTGCGGATACATTGAAAGTTGTAGCACCATTCAGATCAATGGGTTTATATTGTCCGCTGGTATCAAGGTCATATGTAAACCTGCGCCAGTTGTTGCGCACGAGCTCCAGTTTTGCAAAACGCATAACAGTGGAATCTTCAAAATCAGTAAGGAACATACGCATGAACCTGATCGATTTGAAATCCGGAATCTCCCCTACGCGGTTGTTGTACTTTGAAATCGGGATACGGAACTGGTACCAGATCTGATCCTGGCGTGAACCATCAGCAAGCTGAACGTTTACTGTTTTCTTATCAACGATAAAATTCTGACCGACTTGCATGAGCGGATCTCCAGGAGGCCTGAAATCAATTCTGTACTGAAAATATTCTTCTGCCTCATTCAGAGTATTATCACGGTTCAGATCTTCACCATCGGGATACAGGGTGAATGCAGACGCAAAATCAGAACCAGTTGTTGCTATCGGCGAGTTACCCTGTGGATTATTAAACGCTTTATAACGACCAAGGATACCGGTATTATTCTGATCGTATTCGGCGTCGCGGTAATATTTGAAGTTGTCGACTGAAGGATCCAGCACAGCCTGCTGATATGCAACAGAACCTGCACCAAATGTTGCCGCGATCTGGTTAAGGTAAGCCTGGCGAATACGAACCTCGGCAGTATCCTGCAACCCATCAAATCCAACGTCCTGGTATGGACGATCTGCAGGATCGTTGCTGAACGCCTGCGTCACCTGGATCGGGTTCAATGGTTCGCGCCCCCAGATAGATGTTTGCATGGCTGCAGGGATTGTTGGTGTCGCCAAACCATTTTCATAAAATCGTCTTGAGTCTTTCAATACATCCTCGGAAATATTTCCAAGGTTGAAATACAATGAACCACCCGCAGGATTGGTATTCTTTATAAACGGATCAAGCACCCATGCTTCAATGAATTCAATATTCGCCGTTTCAAAATCTGTCTGATCAATGCTGCGCATGATCCCCCCCCATCTCTTTTTCGGATCAAGAAGTTTACCGGAAGCATTGATGCCAACTGCATCGTAATTATAAGGTCCTTTATCTTTCGGGTAATAAGCAAGATCAAAAGTGACCAACCTGTTCTGACCAAAATCAGGCGTTCTTCTCGGGAAAATTTCTTCATTCGAAACACTACGCACGCGCGGATCCGAAAGCTCCGTCAGGTCGTTGCGCAAGGGATTATTCGGATTCCCTTTTTCCTGGAGAATCGGTTCGATATTATACCATCCGAGTTTTGAACGGTTCTTTCCATAATCAAGATTATCAAACAGATCTGCTTCAGGAAAAAGAATATTTCCGCCGGGTCCTTTCGCACCTCGTGGAGTTGATGCGAGCGTCCAGCTGATCAAGGGAAATCGCAGATCGATACTTGCTTTGGAACCTTCAAAGTCATCTATATAAATTAAACCCTCATTGCCCTTACCAATTTGCGGTGCGTGACCAGGCTGCATTCTTGCCACTTCAACAAAACTGGAAATAGCAGAAACACCATTCGGTTTATAGAATGGTAATTTTCCAAGCCATTTTGTAAGTCGGGGTAACTCAGAATTATACCCTACGTCCATTCCGAACATCGTGTTGCGGATGGGATCAGAACCAATTTCCATTTTTGTAAAGAATGGCCTTTCACTCAATCGAACGATGGTACCTCCAACAGTTAGTTTTTTATTCACCAGGTAGTCGAATCGCAGACCCATATAATTCCGCTGCTGCGTACCGAAGGTGGCGTTGTTTTCATACTGCACATTAATTGGCACTCCCGATTGCCGGATGGACTCATTGATTACACGAATACTCCCTCCAACATAATCGATGATATAATCCACGTTTTCAACAAGCACCTGACCACCCGCAGTAACTGTTACCGATCCCTGCGGAATATTAAATGCATTCAATGGTATGTCTCCTGTTCCACCACCAGAGCGCGAAGTACCGCGCATCACAAATCGGTTGAGCTGCGTGAATGTTTGCGCAATTGCTTTGATCGTATCATACAAAGGATAGAACAAATATTTCTCCCGCAACGATGGATCGGAAGTAAATGCATAATCAAGGTCATGACCGAAAGGTTCAAGTACAGGAAAAATTACCCGACTCTGCGATGAATTCACCGTATATCCTTCAACATAATCGAATACACCATCCGGTTGAGGATCATTCTGATTATTCAACCTGTCCAGGTTCAACAAAGTAATCAACGGCACACCTGCCTGGTCACCTTCAGGGAAATATCTTTTCTCCCCTCCACCTGGCTCCTGGTACAACACATTCAATTGAAAATCCTGGCGCTCCAGCTGACCATAACCCACCGGATAAATGTTTTTCATCATCAGGTCCCAGATCGGAAGATTGGTACGCTGAGATGTGGCTTTCAATAATTTCAGGAATAGAATCTTCTGAACACCGCTGGATGAATCCACCGGAACATCCTGGGAAAATTCACCCACCTGGAAAACTTTACCATTGACCGTATATTGATAAGCCACAGCCAGTACCTCATCCGGTTGAAGCGTAACGTTCAATGAGATAAACCCGAGCTGTCGGTTAAAAAAGTACTGGGTTGAATCCAGTTTTCTGGCAAAAGTCTTTTCAAAATCCTGTACCTGTTTCAACCCAAGACCATTCAGAAAATTCGCAATCAGCGCCGGGTTACGACTGTTTGGATTGCTGACAATTTTAGTGTACAAGTCATTTGAAGAGTTTGAAGGGTAAACCGGACCGGGTAACGGATTGATTATTGGCGGCTGCTGAAAGGGATTCTGTTCTGCCAGGTCCATCAGACCCACCACATCACGGGTTTCAGTGGTTGCACCGGTCCTGTTGGTTACCCATACTTCCAGCCTGAGCAACTGTGTCTGGCTGTTTACAATTGGCAGATTCTTCATCCCATTGTTGAACTCATTGCGGAAATACTGTGCGAGCAGGAAGTGTCTGTTCTCTTCATACTCATCACCCTTCAGTTCAAAAGGTTGTGTATTTGATCCGTTCCTGATCGCCGCCGACTGTCTTTGAGAACGCTGGATCGCAAAAACGGTATTGACCCAGAGTTTACCAAACTGCATCTGTGTTTTGATACCGAATAACTGTTGCGCACCCGGGATCAGCGAACCCTTGGTTGCAAATGAGGTGTTACCGACTTCAATCTTTTTAAAAATCTCTTCACTTCCGCCGGTATAATCCAGTTTCAATTGGTTATCAAAGTCGAAATTGGCCAGGGTGTTATAGGTGATCGGCATCTTGAGTTTATCGCCGATCTGCCCAACCACGTTCAGATTGGCATTCAGGTCGAAATCAAGACCGCCATTTTTCCTGGCCCTTTCCGGCAACGTCGGGTTTTTAATATTCTGTCCCTGATACCCGGCGATGATGTTGACCTCGCCCTGGGGTTTGATATCGATCTTTCCATTACCGAATAAACGGTTAAAAAGATCATTGCCCATCGTCAGTTTTGGTTTCTGCAGTTTCCTGTTTACCACGCTGATCGTGTTTGCCCGGTCGCGGAAATATTCATTTTCCATTTTCCGGGACATGATCTTCATATACTCGTCAAACGTCAGCGCTACAGGTTTTCTGAAATATTTATCGCCGATCTTTTCGTAAATGAAATATGAGTTCGTTTTTGGATCGTAAGCGATTGAATCCGAAATATTTGCAGGATCCTTCAAGTCAAAGGGATTTCTGTTTGGATAAGTCAGTTTGTCTCCTCTTCTGTCAGAAAGTGGATAACGCAGGGAATCCCGGCCCGGAAAAGTATCGGGCTGGTTAGTCAATACGGGCTTGCTTGCAGAATCCACTTTGGGAATAGTATCCGTCTGTGTTTCCTGCAAGAATCTGGCATGTAGGCGCTCTCCTCCGATGGCCCGGCTGGAAATACCTGCAGTCCAAAAAATCACCCCAATAAAAATGGTGATTGCAATTCTCGCCAATTTCTCCTGCTTGTTGTTGAGTAGAGTTCGGTCAAATAGACTGTAAAGCTTTTTTGATTAAAATTTCTAAACTGGCTGATGAAGGAACGGATGCCTGGGCTTTCCTGATTGCATTGTCCGCAGCATTGCGGGGTATACCCAACGCTATAAGTGCATTTAACGCATCCTGTTCTAAAGTATTGTTTATTAATGGAGAATTGCTGTTTTCTACCTGTTTTCCGGTAACCTTATCTTTTAATTCAAGTACAATCCTTTCTGCAGTCTTTTTTCCGATGCCTTTTATTGCTTCCAGCTGCCTCGAATTACCGGAACTGATGGCCAGAACGATCTCTTTAGGTTGAAGAGAAGATAACATCATCCGTGCTGTTGCTGCACCGACCCCACTGATACTGATTAACTGTACAAACATTGCTTTTTCTGCCTGGTCAAAGAAACCATATAACGTATGCGCATCTTCCTTTATCTGGAGATACGTAAAAAGAGTTCCTTTGGATAGATCCTGGATTTTAGAATATGTGTTCAGAGAAATTTGCACTTCATAACCCACGCCGTTCACTTCCACATGCACGAGTGCTGGTGATTTGTAGCTAAAATTTCCGGTCAGGTATGCAATCATCGTACCATTTAAGGCGGCAAAAATAGCCTCTTTGGTTTATAAACTGCCCGCAGGCGCGAACCTTTTATGCCTCATTTGCTTCCAATTAGTAATTTAGCGGCTCAAAAATTACCAGAATATCATATGCGAACCAAGATCACGGCAGCCATCACAGCACTAGGAGGATTTGTACCGGAAGATAAAATCACCAACGCCGATCTGGAAAAATTAGTCGACACGAACGATGAGTGGATATTAACCCGCACCGGGATTAAAGAAAGGAGGATTTTAAGAGGTGCAGGGAAAGGAACTTCAGACCTGGTTGTACCCGTAGTTCAACTCATCTGCGAGAAAAGAGGAATCAGTCCTTCAGAAATCGATTGCCTGATCGTAGCGACGGTCACCCCGGATATGATGTTCCCCTCCACCGCCAATATTGTTTGCGATAAACTCGGAATAAAAAACGCCTGGGGTTTTGATATCCTCGCTGCTTGTTCAGGTTTTCTATATGCTCTAACAACTGGTGCCGCATTAGTTGAAAGTGGCCGATACAAACGAGTTGTTGTAGTTGGCGCTGATAAAATGAGTTCAATCGTCGATTATAGCGACCGCACTACCTGTATCATTTTTGGCGATGGCGCCGGCGGTGTTCTGCTAGAACCAAATATTGAAGGTTACGGTGTGATGGATAGTATTTTGAAAAGTGATGGTGCCGGTGGAAAACACCTGCATATGAAAGGTGGCGGATCTCTCCGGCCGGCATCAATCGAAACTGTTACCAATAAAGATCATTATATCTACCAGGAAGGGCAGGCTGTATTCAAATTTGCTGTTACGGGCATGGCTGATGTTTCGTACGAATTGATGCAGCGCAATAATCTCGAACCGGATGATATTGCATGGCTGGTTCCTCACCAGGCCAACAAGCGAATCATCGACGCAACTGCATCAAGAATGGGTCTTCCCGAAGAAAAAGTGATGATCAATATTGTCAATTACGGAAATACAACCGCAGGCACTATTCCACTTTGTCTTTGGGATTTCAGAAAAAAAATCAATAAAGGCGACAACCTCGTACTTGCTGCTTTTGGTGGAGGCTTCACCTGGGGCGCAACCCTGGTGAAGTGGGCCTATTAATCTTTTCGCCTTCTTACATATTCAATTAAATCGGTCCTTGGTAAAACTGTTTCGCCAAGCTCACGCATCATTGTTATCATCTGGCCGCGATGATAGGTTGCGTGATTCATGACATGCATGGCGATTTCAAATAGTTGCTCTGTAAAATCTTCACCACGGATGGTTTTGTAAGAGACCGGCTTCAACAGATCTACTTCGGTTGTACTCAGCATAAACTTTTCCCATTCGGTTGAAAGATTCAGCAGCCGTTTGACGATAAAGTCTGTTGAATGACTCATATCTGTAACTGCAATATCAGGTACCGAAACTTTATGTATCCGGTTCGTCCAGGCAATCTGTGCATTACCCAAATGAATCAAAGTAGAATGTATACTGGTGAAACTGCTCTTCAGTTCCTGTTTAGTTTTCTCTTCACTCATCAACGCAACAGCGTCTGTAATTCTCTTATCTGCCCACAGGTTAAAGGAAGCATACAAGTTTATGATCGCCTGCATCTTTTAAATTATTTTTGATGATGGTGAATGTAGATATTTTTAATGTTTTTATCGATTGAAAATGGCGCAGAAATGAGCCGTATTTGAATTCCATTTCAACATGACCACAACCATTCTTTTCTGGATTAAAATTATCATAAGTGCCGTTATTGTATGGACGTTTGCAAAATATATCCGCAGTTGGGTGAAGAACACGAAAAAAGGATTAAAGCCTGTGTTGAAAAAATCGGATGTCATCAGTGACATCATATTTGTCACATTTGCCGGGTTCATTCTTTATTTTATTCAGACCAATTACCAAAGAACTTTTAATTCAGTATTAGCCACACCCCTGAAAGCATTCCCCGATTTTAGCTTCACGGAAATTTCGACCGACAGCAGTAAAAATCTTAATAATTACCATTCGGAACTGACGCTCATCAATTACTGGGCAACCTGGTGCGGACCCTGCAGAAGAGAAATGCCATCGCTAAATGAAATATATTCTGAGTTTGAAAGGAATGAATTGGAAATTATAGCAATTTCAGATGAAGATAAATCTGTGATAAAGAATTATGTCAACAATAAAAATTTTCATTTTATAACTGCAAAGATCAACCGAAGCAATAGTCTCCTCGATTCGATTGGTCAGCGGCCAGTGTCTATTCTGCTGGATCGGGAACATAAAGTCCTCGACATGATTGTAGGCAGCCGCGGACATCGTTTTTTCAAAAACTGGGTTCGCGAAAATCTGGATAAAACCCGGGCAACCGGCAGCGAATGATTACTTACATTTAACCATCAACCAAAATAAATGCTATGATCCGAAAGAGACTGTTGACAGGCATTTTGATACTGACGACGATAACAGGCGCGCATGCACAAAAGCCAACCGATAAAAGATTGGCCGGGCTCGATACTTTCGTGGCGCGCGTTCTTAAAGACTGGCACGCGCCGGGCGTTACAATCGCGGTTGTTGAAAAAAATCGTATCGTATACACCGGTGGCTTCGGATACAGGGATTATGAAAAACAATTGCCAGTAACGGAACATACACTTTTTGCCATTGGCTCATGTACAAAAGCATTTACGGCGACAATGATCGGTATGCTACAGCAGGAAGGAAAACTGAGTCTGGATAAACCTGTACGAATTTATCTTCCCGAATTGAAATTCAAAGATGCGGTGACGAATGACCAGATCACATTAAGAGATATGATGTGTCATCGCTCTGGCTTACCTCGACATGATTATTCCTGGTACGGATCGACTGCTTCACGCATGGAACTACTTGAGCGCATTCAATACCAGGAACCGTCTTTCGGTTTTCGCGAACGATACCAGTACAACAATTTTATGTTCATGGCGCAGGGTGTGGTAATTGAAAAACTTACCGGCAAGAGCTGGGAACAGAATCTCCAGGAAAAACTTCTCAATCCCCTGGGGATGACGCATACCAATATGTCTGTTCCTGCGCTTGAAAAAGCAGAGGATAAATCATGGGCTTATGAGGTTGATGAAAATAATCAAATTAAAAAAATTCCTTACCGGAATATCGATGCTATAGGACCTGCCGGTTCAATCAATAGTTGTGCATCTGATATGGCGAACTGGTTAATCACGTGGATCAACAGCGGAAAATTTAAAGGGAAAGAAATTTTTCCTGCCACTTACCGTGACCAG
Source organism: Pollutibacter soli (assembly GCA_029269725.1). GTDB lineage: Bacteria > Bacteroidota > Bacteroidia > Chitinophagales > Chitinophagaceae > Pollutibacter > Pollutibacter soli. The sequence continues at coordinate 130,396 of JARJHS010000006.1, forward strand.
GCAATTTCTGCCCAGGTAGCGATGGGAGGAGGTGCGCCGGGAAGTGAAAATCCCGATCTGTTTTTCGGCACTTACGGACTCGCATGGTCGATGAGCAGTTACCGCGGACACTATCGTGTGGAACACAGTGGCGGCATTGATGGATTTATCACTACCACATCTTTTTTTCCTTCTGATAGCATCGGCGTTTTTGTAGTTTCAAACCAGGGTGGCGTAAGCAACAGTATCAGAAACTATATCGTTGATAAAATGCTTGGATTGCCCTATCGCAATTGGAATCAACAACTTCTTGCCAATAATGTCAAAGCAAAATTTCAGGCGGCAGCTTCACCAAATACTGATAGTGTCAACAAAAAATCAGGTACAAAGCCCTCTCACAAAATCGAAGACTATACCGGTCGTTTTGAGAATAAAGGATATGGCATATTAAAGACATTTACCGAAAGAGATACGCTCTGGGTCGATTACAATGAAGGTGGAAGAAAAACAAAATCATGGCTGGAACATTATCATTATGATGTATTCAGATTGCGACGATCAGATGAGATGAAATCCCCAAAATTCGCCCCGAAACTTGTATTCAATACAGATGAGGATGGTGATATCGTTAGCGTTCAGTCTCATCTCGAACAGGCAATAGATAACGATATTGTTTTCGTGAAACTTCCTCCGGCCATCGTAATAGACAATGCTCAATTACAGAAGTATACCGGCGATTATCTTTTAAATGGAGCGACCCTTCGCGTTTATATAAAAGACGGATCTACTTTGATGGTCAATGTTCCAGGGCAACCGGATTATGAGCTTGTTCCTGCCGGAGAAAATCTCTTCAATCTGAAGGTCGCAAAAGGATATTCAGTAAAATTTGAAATGGACGATAAACAATCACCATTGTCGTTGACCTTTCAACAGCCCAACGGAAATTTCAAAGCCACCCGGAAAAAATAATTTCCAGGTTCGAAGAAATCATCGCCATGAAAAAAATATCTTTTTTTATTCTGATTTGCATTTTTCTTTTTGCATGTAAGCAGTCCGAAAAGTATGATACCATTATAAGAAACGGATTAGTGTTCGATGGCAAAGGAAATGAACCGATAAAAGCTGATGTTGGCATTCGCAGTGATACCATTGCCTTCATCGGCGATCTGTCTTCTGCTTCAGCAGACAGTATAGTCGATGCGGGAGGGAAAGCGGTTACACCTGGGTTCATCAATATGCTGAGTTGGGCAACGGCAAGTCTTATTCATGATGGACGATCTCTTGGTGATCTGAGCCAGGGTGTAACACTGGAAGTAATGGGTGAAGGCTGGAGTATGGGTCCGCTTACTGAAAGCATGCAAAAAATGGAGGAGGCGGACCAGGCAGATTTTACTTACCCGGTAACATGGAAAACACTTGGCGGCTATTTGCAAACGCTGGAGGACAGTGGCATTTCGTGTAATGTCGCTTCTTTTGTAGGGGCTACAACAATACGCCAATACGTTCTCGGTGAAAATAATGTACAGGCAACACCAGCACAACTCGATAGTATGCGCATGTTAGTGAGACAGGCGATGGAAGAAGGCGCAATGGGTGTAGGAAGTTCATTGATTTATCCTCCCGCGTTTTTTGCTTCTACTGAAGAATTGATTGCTCTATGCGCAGAAGCTTCAAAATACGGCGGTTCATATATCAGCCATATCAGAAGCGAAGGCTCTCGGCTATACGAAGCCGTTGAAGAGCTGATGACAATTGCGGAAAAAGCTAAAATCCCGGCAGAAATTTATCATTTGAAAGCGGCAGGAAAATCGAACTGGTACAAAATTGACAGTGTCATCAAAAGAATTGAAAAGGCAAGATCTTCGGGTATGGATATCCGTGCAGATATGTATGTATATCCGGCGGGCGGAACAGGTCTTACGGCAACGATGCCTCCAACTTTGCAGGATGGCGGTTTTGATCTGTTGCGAAAAAGGTTGATGGATCCTTCAATCAGGAAATCCGTTAAAAAAGAAATGAATCAGCCCACGGATAAATGGGAAAATTTTTATCTCGCCGTAGGCAAACCGGAAAATATTTTGCTGACGGGTTTCAAACAGGACAGCCTGAAAAAATTTACTGGAAAATCGCTTGCAGAAATTGCAGCGATCAGAAATACTGGTCCCGAAGAAACAGCAATGGACCTGATAGTCCAGGACAGCACACGCGTTGAGGCCATCTATTTTATGATCGATGAGGCCAATATTGAAAAAGAAGTAAAACTTTCCTGGATCAGTTTTGGTTCTGATGAAGGATCATTTGCGCCGGAAGGTGTTTTTCTGAAATCCAATGTTCATCCACGCGCGTATGGAAACGTTGCGAGATTATTGGGTACATACGTGAGAGAAAAGAAACTCATCCCATTGAAAGATGCAATTCATCGGCTAAGCGGATTCCCTGCAAGAAACCTGAAGCTTTCCAAACGCGGAACAATTGAATCAGGTCAATACGCAGACATAGTGATCTTTGATCCTGAAACCATAACAGATCATGCAAGTTTTGAAAAACCGCATCAGCTGGCTACCGGAGTTACAGATGTGTGGGTGAATGGCAGGCAGGTAATAAAGAATGGAAATCATACGGGTGTAAAACCCGGCCGTTTTGTAAAAGGACCTGGTTGGAAGAAATAAAAACATTTAATAAATAAGCATGGAAATAAAAATAAGGAAAGCAGTACAGGAAGACTGTCCACGATTGATGGAACTGGTCAACGAACTCGCAGTGTACGAAAAGGCCCCCAATGAAGTGACGGTAAGTCTTGAACATTTTATAGAAAGCGGCTTCGGAAAAAATCCCGTCTGGTGGGCCTTTTCGGCGGTAATAAAAGATGATACACAACCCGGCGGAGAGCTGATCATCGGTTTCGCATTATATTATATTCGCTATAGCACATGGAAAGGCCAGGGTATGTACCTGGAAGATATCCTTGTATCCGAATCTATGCGTGGCAAAGGCGTTGGTAAATTACTTTTTGATGCGCTGATCGAAGAAGCCCGCGAGAAAAAATTCAATCGTATTATCTGGCAGGTTTTGGAATGGAACGAGCCCGCGATTAATTTCTATAAAAAATTTGATGCAAGCTTTGACCCGGAGTGGATCAATTGCTCAATTTATGTTTAAGGTTATAGGTTATAGGTTTTAAGTTAAAGACTGCGAATTCAGAAATTTATTTGTATGCCCAGATTCAATTCTGTAAAGTACAGATGATATTACGCTACATGGATTTCTTGTTTTATTTAATTCCATCAAAATGATTGGCATAAGAAATGATCTCGACACCTTCTTAAGCTTACTTAAAACCCATAACATAACACTTACAATCCCTAATTGAAGCCACTCACCTTAACAGTCTTATCAATCTTCTGAATAAGCCCTTGCAATACTTTACCGGGACCGGCTTCGGTGAAATCAGTTGCACCATCGTTGATCATTGCCCGGACGCTTTGCGTCCATCTAACGGCGCCGGTTAACTGATCTATCAAATTCTGGCGAATCTGCTCCGTATCGGTTACTGCTTTTGCGACAACGTTCTGGTAAACGGGACACAGGCCTTTATGAAATGAAGTAGTTTTTATTGCTGCTGCAAGCTCTGCTTTTGCCGGCTCCATAAGAGGAGAATGAAAAGCGCCCCCTACCGGGAGTACCAATGCGCGTTTAGCGCCGGCAGCTTTCATTGCTTCGCAGGCAATCTCAATTCCTTTAACACTTCCGCTGATTACCAATTGACCGGGACAGTTATAATTTGCAGGCACAACTACTTCCCCTGATTCTTTTGATACTGTTGCACACACTTCTTCTACTTTCTCATCTTCGAGACCAAGCACTGCGGCCATAGTTGAAGGAATGAGTTCGCAGGCTTTCTGCATAGCCTGTGCACGTATACTTACCAGCTTCAATCCATCTTCAAAACTCAATGTACCATTCACTACCAATGCGGAAAACTCTCCCAGCGAATGACCAGCAACCATATGTGGTTCTGCGCCTTCAATACTTTTGAACGCGATTACGGAATGTAGAAATATAGCGGGCTGTGTAACTTTTGTTTGTTTTAGTTCATCTTCCGTGCCATTGAACATGATATCAGATATTTTAAATCCCAGAATATCATCGGCCTGGTTGAACATTCTTTTTGCAAATGCATTATCGTAGTGAGATTTTCCCATGCCCGGATGTTGAGCACCCTGCCCGGGGAAAACGTATGCGTGAATCATAAGTTGATATTAATTGGCGCAAAAATAAAAATAGAATCAGGAATGCCCTAATGAAGTTTTGACCCGATCAGTCGAATAAACTCACTGCGTGTTTCATTTTTTTCGAACTCACCCCAGAAAGCACTGGTGGTTGTAGTAGAATTTTGCTTCTGAACACCGCGCATCATCATGCATAAATGGTTCGCCTCTATTACAACGGCAACGCCCAGCGGTTGAAGAGATTCTCTGATGGCACCGAGTATTTCGGTTGTCAATCTTTCCTGAACCTGTAACCTTCTGCTGAAGACATCAACAACGCGTGCAATTTTACTCAACCCTGTGATCCAGCCATTGGGTATATACGCAACATGCGCTTTTCCATAAAAGGGTAACATGTGATGTTCGCAAAGGCTGTACAGCTCAATGTCTTTTACTATTATCATTTCGCTGACCTCTTCGTGAAATTTTGCTGAATTCAGAATAGCCTCAGCATCCTGTGTATATCCCTGTGTGAGAAATTGCATTGCCTTGCCAACACGTTCAGGAGTTTTTAACAGGCCTTCTCTTTGCGGGTCTTCTCCCAGCAAACTCAATACGGATTTATAATTCTCGATCAATCCATGCGTCACTTTATCGTCGTACTGCTCAATCTTTTTATAAGCCATTTCCTGAATTTAATTTTGCGCGATCGGTGTAACAATCTATTCTAAATCGGGTACTTTACAAAATTCCTTGGCGTCTCGTATAACGTAATAAACAACTCCTTCTCTGCAGCAACCTCTGGCCTGAGCAAATTATAAATGACAATAGCGATATTCTCTGCTGTAGGATTAAGGTTTTTAAATTCTTCAGTATCGAGATTGAGATTTTTGTGATCAAACCTGTCAAGCACTTTCGCTTTGACAATATCTGATAACACTTTAAGATCAAGTACAAAACCTGTTTCAGGATCAGGATATCCATTCACCTGCACGATCAATTCATAATTATGACCATGATAGTGCGGAAGATTACATTTTCCAAACACTGCCTGGTTTTTTTCCGGCGTCCAATGGTCGTTATTCAACCGGTGCGCCGCATTGAAATTTTCCTTCCTGAAAACAGCTACTTTTTGTTGCATAAAAACATTGATTTCACTGGTAATCTTTTTTGATACCTGATCCCCGAAATAATCGTCAACCTATTCACCGTAATATTCCACAAAAATTTTCGGTGTCTCCACTAGTTTTATACAATGCAGCTCAACGCCTGCAGGAATTCCTGGCTTTAACTGATTCCAGATTCCTTCCACCAGGTTTTCTATAGAACAGATTTTATCCTTCATAAAATCTACGTCCATATTAAGGTTCCGGTGGTCCAGCTTATCAATAACTTCTTCTTTAATCACTACGCTTAATTTCTTCGCATCTACCACAAAGCCGGTGTCCGGATCGGGTCGTCCCTTCACCGTGACATACAATTCAAAATTGTGGCCATGCCAGTTTTCGTTCGCGCATTTGCCAAAAACCTCCTTATTCTTTTCCACCGACCATTTCGGATTGAAAAGCTTATGAGCTGCGTTGAAATGCTCGACACGTGTCAGATAAACCATAAATTCGACCTCATTTCTTTATCGGGAGGGCAAAGGTACGTCGGAACGGCGATAGTCGGGAACCTATTGCCGGCAGCAAAAAGCCTTAGGTCATAAGCCGGGCTTTTAACGAAAAATCGCTTTTGTTTTTAATCGGCGCAACTGCACCTGTTCTGGCAACCTGCTTGCCGGCAGGCTGGCTGACAACCAACAACCGGCTACTGAACTGTGAACTGTTTTCGTAATTTCACCGAATGAAAATTGTGGTGGCAGCTGCAACCGGTTTCGAGCTCGAACCCCTACGGGAATACCTCACCGAGCGCATATACCTGAAAAACCATCACAAAATCACTTGTCTTGTTACCGGAGTGGGACTTGTAAATACGGCCTGGGCAATCACTAAACATATTATTACTGAAAAACCGGACCTGGCTATCCAGGCGGGAATTGCCGGTAGTTTTAGTCCATTATTTCCTCCATCTACAGTGGTAGTTGTAAAAGAAGATCTTGTTGCCGATCTGGGGGTGATGGAAAATGAAGAATGGAAGGACATATATGATTTATCACTTGCGGATCCTCACCTTCCGCCTGTCAACAACAAAAAGTTTGTAAATCCTCATTTTTCGTTGATGGAAAAATTGCCGCTACGCCAGGTGAAAGCGGTTTCTGTAAATGAGATAACGACTTCGGCTGACCGGACACATATTTATATTCAGAAATATTGTCCTGTTGTTGAATCGATGGAAGGTGCTGCGTTTCATAAGGTTTGTTTAGAAGAACAGGTGCCATTTGTACAAATCCGCGCCATTTCAAATTTTATAGGTGAAAGAGATAAGTCGACCTGGAAAATGGCTGAGTCAATTGCAAGACTGAATGAAAATATTATTCTAATGATTAATAAAATTGCGGAACTACACCAGATATGAAATTATCACTCTGTTTCTCTCCCTGCCCTAACGACACTTTTATTTTCGATGCACTGGTCAATAAAAAAATTGATACCGAAGGTCTGGAATTTGATGTTCGTCTTGAAGATGTAGAGACATTGAACCGTCTCGTACTCAACGACACCCCGGATGTTTCAAAAATCAGCTATGGCGTACTACCGCTGATTGTCCCCAATTATCGTGTACTCGAAGCTGGTAGTGCCTTAGGTCGTGGCGTTGGTCCATTGCTCGTAGCGGCGAATGAACCCGAGGATGCCAATGAATTGGTTAAATCAGGCATTGTTGCTCTTCCCGGAAGAAATACAACGGCTAATCTTTTGTATACACTGGCTTACCCGGAAACAGGTAAAAAGATATTCATGCCATTTGACCAGATTGAAAATGCCGTTCTCGATGGCGCTGCAGATGCGGGAGTTTTGATTCATGAAGGTCGCTTCACCTATGAGAAGAAAGGACTTAAAAAATTGATGGACCTTGGCGCATTCTGGGAAAACCAAACCGGCAACCCGATACCTCTCGGAGGAATTGTGATGCGGCGCACCCTTGATCATGACCTGATGAAAAAAGTAGATCGGCTTATCCGGAAAAGCATTGAATATTCCTGGTCAACTTATCCGATTCTTTCAGCCTACGTCAAAGAGCATGCACAGGAAATGGACGAATCAATCATGCGTAGTCATATAGACCTTTACGTAAATAAATACAGCAGTTCACTGGGACCGGATGGACGATCTGCTATCTGGACTTTGCTCGAAACCGGCATGAGTTTTTTCCCCGAACCACAGGCCGGATCGTACGAGGTATTTATATAGAATTCAGGAGAACTCTTTTACTGCTTTGCTATAGGCTTCAAGGCAACGTTTTCTTGCAGCTTCATGCTCGACTATCGGGGTCGGATAGGCGAAATCATTTAATTCGGGTATCCAGGTATTGATATAGTTGTGATCCTTGTCAAATTTCTGTGCCTGGGTGGTTGGATTAAATATCCTGAAATACGGAGCAGCATCGCAACCACAACCCGCTGCCCATTGCCAGTTGCCGTTGTTGGATGATAATTCGTAATCGAGCAGCTTCCTGGCAAAATAGGCCTCTCCCCAGCGCCAGTCGATTAACAAATGTTTGGATAGAAAACTTGCCGTAACCATTCGTACACGGTTGTGCATAAAGCCTGTCGCATTTAGTTCGCGCATACCTGCATCTACCATGGGATACCCGGTCATTCCATTGCACCATTGCTTAAACTCTATTTCATTGTATCGCCATTTGATATGATCATATGCCGGCTTGAAAGCTTTTCCCTGTCCGACATGAGGAAAATGCCAGAGAATCATCTGGAAAAAATCCCGCCATATCAGTTCATTGAGATAAGTAGCATTTACTCCATTGGCAATTCTTGCCAGTTCGCGCACGCTCACAGTTCCAAACCGGAGATGGATCCCCATTCGTGTAGTGCCTTCGATGCCGGGAAAATTTCTCGTCTTATCATAATCAGCTATGATATTCTTATTAACAGATACTGATGGAATAGGAATTGATGAGGCTGTAAAACCAACCTTTTCCAATGTTGGCATTGCCGGACCATCCTGTTTAAACCATCCATCCCAGTATTTTTCTGTCGGATAAGGTTTCAGATAAAAGGCATTGAGTTTTGCCAGCCACTTTCTGCTGTATGGTGTGAAAACAGTGTAGGGCTGGCCGTTATCCTTCAGAATCTCATCTTTTTCAAAAATTACCTGGTCCTTTGCAGTGTGAAAGCTGATCCCATTTTCGATAAGAAGCTTTTCGATTTTTGAATCCCTGTCGATTGCATAGGGTTCATAATCGTGATTGGTATAGACTTTTTTAATGGGATATTTCCCAATCAATTTTTTAAAGATCGCATCGGGTTTACCGATCAAGACTTCCATACCGACGCCGTATTTTTTTAGTGCATCAAAAATTGCGTTCACTACGCGATGAATAAAATCAACACGGGCATCATCCCTGTCTTCCAGCTCATCCAGAATATTAGTATCAAAAATAAAAACCGGTATAACTGGAAGGCCTGAACGAAGAGCATGATATAAAGCGGCATTGTCATGCAAACGAAGATCCCTGCGAAACCAGAAAATAGCCAGCTCTTTTTCTTTCATGCAGATACCAACAATTTGCGGGAAAGAAATGTTCTCTTATCCCTGTTTTTTATCTGTACTAAATAACGGGAGGATAAGTTTGTAGTAAATCTCTTTTGTTTTTCGGAAGTTCAAATGCTTACCGGAAAAATGGCTGACCTGCCTGATGCCGTACAGAGCGTTAGTAAGGAAAATTTCATCTGCCTCGCGGATATCCTGCTCACGGCCGCTGACTTCGTTTACTTTGTAACGATATCGCGGTAAATGCTCCAGTAACCAGTTGCGCATGACACCAGCGACAGGTCCATCCGACAACGGTGGAGTATAAATGACATCATTCTTTATCCAGAAAATATTTGCAATCGATGTATCGCAAATTGCTCCCGACGAATTAAATACCACGGCATCGTCAGCACCTTCGGATTTCGCAAAGTTCAACGCCTCATTGTAAGGTATCCTGTTATTGAGTTTCAGCGATGACGAATTTGTCAGCTGTTTCTGAATTTGCCGAAAATGAACCAGGCTGATACCGCCTTTATTCCAATATAGATATGTTTCTGCAAGAGGCTGAGCTTCAACTATAAAATGCATGGGCAGACTTGTAAACTCATGATTCTGATCATAAAATACAGTGACACGGGCCCGTGATGAACCTGGTATTTTATTCGCAGAAACAGTGTCTTGAATCTGGCTCAGTAAATATTCTTTGTTAAACGATGGCGGTCTGTTGAAAGTGATATATTGAATGGATCGATCCAGCCTGGACCAATGATAATCGAATAAAGGAATGCGACCATTCTCAGCGAAACGGATGGTTTCAAAAACACCTTCACCAAAATGGATCGTTGAGCCATTCAACAGTGGGAATTGGCCCGGTAGATAAGGAAGGATATTACCGTTCAGGTTATAAAAAAAAGCCATGAGCCTAAATTAAGTACTCATGACTTTCCATTGCGTTAATTACTTATTTGTTTTCGATGATGCCTGATTTCACAGCGTACATCACCAGGCCCGCCATAGACTTGGCGCCGGTTTTGTTTTTGAGTTTATCTCGAATGGCTTCTACCGTACGCGGACTCAGATCCACCAGGTCAGCGATCTCCTTTGTACTTTTCTCCTCACACATCATTTTGAGTATCGTGATCTCTTTTTCAGTCAGTTTTGCATCGACGGGCATAGCAGATTCTGCCTGGCGTTTCACACGGAGACCATCAATCAGGGCCTTATTGGTGAGCTGGTTAAAGAAATACTCCTGCTCGTAAACGGTTTTTACTGCTTCGTAGATCACCTCGGAGTCCGAGTTCTTGGTCAGATAGGCGTTGGCGCCCAGCTCCATTAATTTGGATATCATCGAATGATCATTGTGCATAGTGAGCATGATCACGCGGATATCCGGGTAAAGTTTTTTGATCTCGGGCAGGGTGGTAATCCCATCCATGATCGGCATCTGTATATCGAGCAGGATAACGTCTGGAGTAATGTGTTTCAGCAGGTTAAGCAGCTGCATCCCGTTGTCGGCTTCGCCCACCATGCGGATGTCTTTCTGCATAGAGAGAGCGGTTTTTACCCCGGCGCGGAAGAGGATATGATCGTCTGCGATCGCAACTTTTATCAGTTCTGCGGGTTCGTCTTTTCTCATTGGATTATACATTGACATGGTTTTTTTCTGGGTAAGGATATCTGGTATTCCTCCTGCAAGTATACTGTAAATCAGGCAATCATGAAATGGTAAATCTACGTGTTTTCACGCGGGGAGAAATACGGTGATTCAGCATTCAGCCGGCTGATTACGCGCGAAATAAGCAATGAAATCGCAAATTGTCTAATGTTTTTTTCCCCGAAAATTGGGTGTTTTTCTGTAATGTAAAATATTACCCAATCGAAAAAAGTCGTGAACTTGTATGTATTGTCTTAGAATGAATATTGGATACATATATATATTATACTTAATTACAACTTTTGTTTGTATAGTTATTGGCAGCAAAAACTTTTCTCACCTAGGAAACTTAAAGTCACTCTATTTTTTATCTATAATTAGCATACTTCAGGAATTGTTTTCTGCTCATGACTCATGGTTAAATATTCCTTCATATTATTTCGAATCTAGGAACATTTATGTTATTGTCGAATTTTTTGTACTGCTAAATTTTTTTAGAAAAGTAATTAACAATTCAAAGGTTAAGCGATTTATAAATCTTACTCAGGTTATCAGCGCAATTTATTTACTGACTTACGTATTTATTACCAAATCGATTTTAATCAATTACTCTCTTTTTTCAGTTACCGAATGTTTAATTTTTCTAGTTCTATGTATTTTTTTATTTGTACAATTTTTGCAAAGTGATGAAACCGATAATTTACTTAAGCATCCTCTCTTTCTAGTCACATCAGGAATTTTCATACTATTTGGAGTATCTGCACCGACTTATTTCTTATATGATGAACTTAATAAGACTTTTCCTGAAGAGATTTTATTTGACTTTATCACTGCTGTTGGATATATATTTTATGTTGTATTAGTTACATTCTCATTCAAATGGTCAACCAAGAAATTCAATTAGTAAAAATGCTAATAGTCACTACCGTGATTATTTTTCTTTTTATTACATTCATTTTTTTAATCCTTCTGCTTTATAAAAGAAAGCAATCAAAAACAAAAAAGGATTTTGAGTTCATTAAACTCCAACATGAAAAAGCTCTGCTCTCGGTACAGTTAGAAATCCAAGAATCAACATTTAAGAAAATCAGCCAGGAGATTCATGATAATATCAGCCTGACGCTAACGCTAGCGAAACTTAATCTCAACACGCTCGAAAATGTTGATCCGTTAACCGCGGCCCAATCAATCGATGAATCCATAGATCTTATCTCAAAATCACTGAATGATCTGAATGATATTTCTAAATCTCTGGACTCAGAACTCATAAAGGCTCACGGATTAATTCATGCTTTAGAAACGGAGCTGGCCATTATCAAACGAACCAAGCAGTTTGAAACTGAATTCAATGTTAGCGGAGATGTTGTATTTATAGATGCAGATAAAGAACTGATTCTTTATCGTATTGTCCAGGAGGCATGTAATAATATTTTAAAACACAGTTATGCCAGGAAAATTGATCTTGAATTAAAATACTGCACCCAGCAAATTTGTTTAACCATCATGGACGATGGAGTGGGATTTGATGAAAATGAATTAAACAAGAAAAAGAGATCCGGACTCGGTCTTAATAACATTCGAAATCGCGCTAAGATGATTAACGCGGACATAAAAATCGAAAGCGTACCAAAAATCGGAACCTCTATATTTCTAACCCTGCCTCTTAACAACGAAAATTAACCCGATGGAACAGAAAATTAAAGTTGCATTAGTTGATGACCATGTTTTACTACGTCACGCCCTTGCCAATCTGATCAACAGTTCAGATGAATATACTGTAACCATTGAAGCTTCAAACGGGAAGGAGCTTATTGCGAAACTAAATAAGGATGCTGCACCGGATATTGCAATTCTCGATTTAAATATGCCGGTCATGGATGGTCATGATACCGCTGCATGGCTGCAGCAAAATCATCCAACAATTCATGTACTTATGTTGACTATGTATGATTCGGAACTTATACTAATCCGGTTGCTCAAAACCGGGGTGAAAGGGTTTATGAAAAAAGATATTCATCCAACTGAACTGCTTTTTGCATTACAATCAGTCGTTGAACAAGGTTATTATTATTCGGCACATACCAGCAGCAAACTCGCCGGTTTATTTTTAGAAAATGAAGATAAAGTTCCCTTGTTTCAGAAAGTGATGTTGTCAGACCAGGAACTTGAATTTCTGAAATATGCGAGCACTGAATTAACCTATAAGGAAATTGCTCAAAAAATGAGAATGAATCCAAGGGCGATTGATGGTATCAGGGATGGTTTGTTCACCAGGCTCGATGTAAAAAGCCGCATCGGTCTCACGATGTACGCCATTAAACAGGGACTGGTAAATTTTTAAATGGGTAAATTGAAAAGGTCAGTCAATCAACTTATTTCTCATTCCGTACATCACAAGCCCAGCGATCGTTTTGGCCCCCACTTTAGTTTTCATGTTCTGCCGAATGGTTTCAATCGTTCGCGGCGAAAGATATACTTCTTTGGAAATTTCTTCTGTCGTTTTATCCTCTGCAATCAGTTTCAGAATTTTTAACTCTTTTTCACTGAGCTTTATCGGATTCGGGTAAAACTGGCGGACTGTTTTTTTGTTCTGAAGCTTCAGCATTACCGCCTTATTCACGAGGTCATTGAAATAAAAGTCCTCGTTCATGCAGGCCAGTATGGCATTATAGATCTCTTCAGGATCGGTTGTTTTAGTTAAATAGGCATTGGCACCCCTTTCCATCATTTTGGAGATCATTTCCTGGTCATCATACATGGTCAGTACAATGATCTTTACATCATCAAATTCCTTGCGCAGGAGAGTAATGGCATTCACACCGTCCATTTCAGGCATGCGGATATCCATTAATAATACGTTCGGACGTTTGATACGGATCTTATGCATCAGGTCTTTTCCATCCTCAGCTTCCCAGATGATTTTCAGGTACTCCCTGTTTGTCAAAGCCATTTTGATGCCATCCCTGAATATTTTATGGTCATCAGCGATCGCCACTTTAATGGGGTCATTAACGGACATAAGCGGTGGTTGGTTTAAGCGCAATCAATAACGTACAGTCAATCATCAAATTATTTACAAACATCGGAGTTCAACATTAAAAACCCATAGTAAAATTTCTTCGTTAATCTACGTTGGCGTCCGAAAAAATACGAGTAAAAAAACACTCAAACAAAGGCTTGAGGGGGTAAAAATAACAACACAAAAATCGGGCAATTCTGCTCTTGTAATTGAAAATCGGCTACCCTACTTTTGATTCGAAGTTGATTGACGAGGATTCAGCAAAACTCCAATATCCTGAAACCGTCCGTTAATGTATTTCCAAATCCAATTGAGAAACCTGACAGCCAAATCCAGTGTCAATCAACTTTCACTTTTTTATCCCAAGGTCCCGTTATTAAATCCACTTCTCAGCTCCTCAGAAACCATTTCAATTAATCCGTACCGCCTTACCCTTTCTCCAGAATCAGATCAATTTCCTTTTAAATATCTAGTGAAACCCCCAGATATTTATTAGCTAAACTACGATTAGCACGATCGTAAATTTACGCAAAGTTAAGCGTACTAATCCGCAATTTATCCACGTTTTATTACGGCATAAAACTTGTACGTCTGCTGACTATCAACGCTTTAAGAAAAATGCCCTGTGTCGTAAATTCCCCAGATTACCCAAACCCCTTGGTGGTTGACCGCTTCAAGGTCATATTTGGACTTATAACCAACCGTTCGAACAAACCACTAAATCTACAACTATGTCGAAAAATGAAGTTCTGATTGATGCAAAAACAGATTTGCATGCCGGTATCGGCGAGCACATTGGCTACGAATTAGGAGCCAAAATGGTAAAAGATTATTATACGAAAACCGGCGTTTCAGGTTTTCAATTTGTTGGTCGTAACATGATTGAAAAAATCCTTTCTCAACCTGATTGTGTAGGCATAAGTATCTACCAAGGTCTAGATGAAAATGGCAAAATGAAATATGTCTTTGTAGGAATTGATTCAAACAGCCAACCGATCCTAGAATATACAGGAGTAAATGAGGATGGGACTTTAAATAGAATTGAAGGATTAATCTCAGATAGAAATAAAGATGGTACTGGTTGGACGTCAATTATAAATCTTTAATTAGTAGTTAAATAATAGTTTTTATATTTGGCGGGTAAATCCCATCCGAATAGAAAAAGTTTTACCATACTTAGCGAGTTACTCCGCTTTAATACCGTTAAGCCTGTATCTTTTTAAAAAAGTAAAAGATGCAGGCTTAATTTTTATTTTTTACTGCCTTCTTTATGCCTTTTTGAATGACTTCTTACTTGCGATTCTTATAAGTAAGATTTCAAAGCAAGAATACCTATCTCTGAGAATTTATACTGTTGTTGAATTTGTTCTTATCTGTCTTTTTTTAAGAAAAGCTATACAAAATTCCAAGATAAAAAAAGCGATTCCTTTTTCAATTATCGGTTTCATACTTTTTGCTGCCGTTGATGTAATCTTTTTAGGATCTGACTCATTTGATTCTAACCCAACGGCTATCAGCTGTATTGTGATTCTTCTTTTGTGTGTTTATTATTTGTTTGAACAAATGAAGGATCCTGACAATTTGTTTCTGTATGCAAAAAGATATTTTTGGATTGTTGTTGGTTTGATAATCTTTTTTGCAGGCACTTTTTTCCTTTTTATTTACTCCCAAAAAGGGTTGTCAGATCCTGGATTCGAGTCCTCTTTCAATATTATTAATTCGTCATTTGTTCTTCTAAAAAATTTAATTTTCAGTATAGCGTTTATTATGAAGCCTGGTCAGAGCGGAGAGAATTCAATAAGAAGGAGAAATCCAGCTTTTCCAAAATAAAGTCTTCCTTTCAACCTAAATATAGTTGATAGTCAATGATATGGTTACAAGCATTACCACTACAGGCAAATAGTCCTGGGCCTTCCACCGTCCTCTTTTTTGGCACACTTGGTATGCTCGTCCTTGCCATTGGTCTCGTCGTTTTCATTGTTTTTCACCAACGCCGGGTAATCAGGTACCAGAACCAATTACAACGCATGGAAGAGGAGCAGCAAAAGATCCTGCTTAACGCCTCTATCCGATGGCAGGAGGAAGAACGTCAGCGAATTGCAGCGGATCTGCACGATGACGCCGGCCCGCTGCTGGCAACCGCACGCCTGTACCTGAACGAAAACCTGCTTAAACAGGAACTTAATATCCAGCTGCAAAGTATTTACAACGCCAAACAGATCATTGATGATACGATTCAGCTGATCCGCAATATCTCTCATAGCCTTATGCCCCCCACCCTCCGCAATTTCGGTCTGGAGTCTGCGGTGAACGATCTTTTCCAGAAAATATCGGGCTCAGGTTCAATGAATGCGAGTTGCAGGTTTCATGACTATCGTCAACGGCTGGCCCCTGACCAGGAGTTAATGATCTTCCGCGTAATTCAGGAGCTTGTAAATAATATACTTAAACATAGTAATTCAAGTTTTATTCACTTAACTCAGAATTATAGTGAGGACAGGTTTTATCTTCGCCTGCATCACGACGGGCGGGGTATCACCCAACAGGATTTCGATAAGATGAATAAAAGTTCATTGGGTCTTGGATTGAAAAATATTCAAAGCCGGATGAAAGTTTTGCATGGTAGTATTAATTTCGAGAAGGACCTCTCACAAACCTATTATAAAGTGACGCTGGAAGTACCTGTGATAAGTGAAATGGTGGCTTTATAACTGAAGTACCGGAATACCTGACAAAACCATAGGAAGAAATGAACAGCCAGATTAAAGTGGCTATTGCCGATGATCACAAGATTTTCAGGAAGGGTGTAATTCTTTCCCTGCGCTCCTATACAAATATTTCATTTGTGCAGGAAGCAGAGAATGGAGATGAACTTATATCAGGAATAGCAGATGCACAACCGGATGTGATTTTGATGGACCTGCGGATGCCGATGAAAGATGGAATAGAAACAACAAAAGAGATCAGTAAAAAATATCCCGATATCCGAGTACTGATTTTGACGATGTATGAAGATGAAAGATTTGTTGCGCACCTGATGGAAAATGGCGCCAACGGATATCTTCTTAAAAGTGCAGATCCCGCAGAAATCAGGAAAGCGATTATGGAAGTAATGGCCCGCGGCTATTACCTGAATAATTTTGTCAACCGTGTACTCCTCAAGAAATCACATACAAGAAGTAAATCCATTCCTACTCTGAGTACAGAAATTCAGCTGAATGAAAAAGAACGCGAAGTTATCAGGTTACTTTGCATGGAATTCACAGCTGCAGAAATTGCTCAGAAAATGGAAATCAGCCCCAGAACAGTTGAAGCCATCAAGGACCGCCTGATGGAAAGATTCGGTACAAAAAATACAGCCGGACTTGTTTTCTTTGCGGTGAAAAACAACTTGATCGACTAGATCTACTTTTTTTCAACCATCCTGTGCCAGAACCTCTGACCCTTTGTTAAGCTCAAAGCTTTACCCTTATGTTAATCCCTGGAGGAGTACTTTCTGGTGCACTGGTATCGTGGGTGTTGATTGCACCTGCTATCCCTTTATGCATACTTCTCGTACGTAAACCTCAATTCAATACACTTTCTATTTCCGTTATTTTACTTTGTGTGGTAAGTCTTCTGAGCGGAGCATTCCTGCTTGTATCTCCACAGGACAATCAGCACGAGAAAGGATTTCATCATTTTTCTATATTCCTGGATTTTCTATTTAACCTGATGGTATTACAGGCCTGCACTACAAACAAAATGATCCAGACGGTGATTCTTGCATCAGGACTTGCATTCTGCGGATTTTTTCTGAGCCTGATGTTTGCGAAAGACAGTATGCAGTTTCAGCCCATCCTTATCAATATCGGTTATGCATTGTTGTTTGTATTGTCCCTGATGGTGATTATTGCACAATTCCAGGATATCTCGAGACATCTGACTTCATCACCTTCTTTCTGGATTGCTGCCGGTATATTTTTTCAGTTCGGACTTCTGACACTTTTGTTTTTTCTCAATGAAAATTTGCGTAGCGATCAGTCAACAGATGAAAATGGTTTCGGACTGATGTTTACCATTATCAATTTTTTCCGGTTTATTTTCTTTTCTATCGGATTACTGCTGATTCCAAGGAAAAACGGGAATGGAGGTGTTAGCTAATGGACTTGAGCTGTCAATTAGTTTTCACCTGTTGATCTGATAAAATCGCTGCAATCAATTTAGGAATATCTGTTGTTGCCCTGGTATGATCTATCCTGTTCGCTAAAACGGGGTTATACTTCATCATACTTTCATAACTCTGGTCGAGGAGATCTGCGATCTGTTTCGCACCATGATCATTCAACCCGGCTTCCAGTACAGCATTGGCTTCATTATTCTGAAGGTCTTCTTTGATATCGAGCAGGTCATCTTTCACCAGGAAAAATGTCATGAGCGCATTCCATGCTTCGACTAATTTGAACGCTGTAGCCTCATCAAAATTCAGTACACACAATGAAAATAAAAATGCATCTGCTCTTGTCAATGCAGGGAAAGGTGAACCGAAACCCAATCTGTTTATGCCTTTGGTGTTGTTGAAGTATTTGTTGAGTTCGTCAAGAAACATGGTGTTTACACTGACTTTACTGGCATACGAAATGCACTCTTCAATATGGATATGCATCGGAATTTTTTCCTTCTCCTGCCGCGCTGCACTGTCCATAATCCTTTCCATCAGCAGCACATAATCATCACTCAGTAATAATTCTTTCCTTATCCCAATGCGAAATACAAGATCTACATAGATCGGGACAAAAATATAACCAGGTTGCGGTACAATATATAAGTGCCTTTTCTCCCAGTAGGAATTTTGTTTCGGAACCTCACGGTCTACAAAATATTTTCCGATCTGCAGATCTACGCCATAGGCCAGTTTCAGATCATCGTTGCTTAAAAACATGCGTTGAAATTAAAGCTTTACCGGGATTCTTCTGAGCAATGAAGTATCCCGTGATTTCTGTGTTTTTGAATAAGCGGAATCTGCCAGCTGTTTAAAAAGTGTAGGATGCAGTTTGTAAAAATTATAACTGGCTTCGAACTGCGTTTGGTCGACTTTATGAATTGCCAGTATCTTATCCATCTCAATCTGGATAAGAGAATCTTTTGCTACAGTACTATCCTTAGGTGAAAAATTCTCTACGAATGCTTCGGCCATCGCCAGATCAATAAATATTTGTCCCATTTTTTCCTGGGAAATAACATCGTCCGGAACGCGCTCTTCTCTTCTGCAACTGGCGGCTAAAGAAAAAATTATAATTAAAGAAATGAACAATCTCATCATTTTAACTCCTCCTTATACTTGGCCGCATTCGTTACGTCTATCCGTTGCAGTAATTCTGCTGCACGCATCTTATCCTGCGGCCCTGCCTTTTTAAATATCCTGATGATCTCTTCACTTTTGCCCTGGAAAAAGAAACTCATCACCATCAGGTTCGGACTCTCTGTATTGAGCGTACTAAGCATGCTGAAGCAGTTGATCAACTGTTCTCTGCTCTCCGCTTCATTTTCATACATTTTATCCAATCCCATCCGGTAATATGTGTAGTATGCATCGTGCACCACCGTATACCTGCTGTTCATGAAATTCTCTGCCAGCCAGTAACGATTACGTTGACCGTCAAAAGGTTTCCATCCACCAATACCACGACCATCCGGTGCGCTGTTTACAATGTTGATTGCTTTTTGAAAATAAGGATCACCACCGCGTGGAGAAAAACTATCATAGTCGAGTGCAAGAATTAAATTAACATAATAAGCTAGTATCGCTGTGAGATTAGCCGCCAGTGGCTCGGTACCTGCGACCCTGTTTTCGTTAAATTCTAACGGTTGAAACTCCTGGTACCGGAATGTGATGTCAACATCCTGGAAATTGAAAACAGGTGCCAGGTAAGAGGTATTGTACACTGGACGACCGGACTGTACCGTCAACGTTCCTTTGTAGACATCTGTTTCAACAACAGACTGCAAATTGATCAGGAAATTGCATTGAATTCTTTCATTGGGCTCAAATACATCAGAAGACCATTTCCTTTTGTTGATGAAATTGTTGAGCCCCGTTTGTAGGGTCTGAAATGTCTTGCGTGGAATCGTTGTTGGTATCTGATTAGCCAGTACAGTAACCTTTGCATTCAGTTCCTGGGCTTCTCCGCAAATGGTTGATGCCATCAAAATAATGATGGCAAGAAAGGTTTTTTTAGGCATGGATAATTTTTATAATTGCCTGGACAATATCTTCGGCCACTGCTTTTTTGGATTTCATATCAAACCTGGACTCGTTTCCTTTCCTGTCGAATATGGTGATTTTATTGGTATCGTGACCAAACCCTGCACCAGCATCATTTAAGGAATTCAGTACAATGAGATCTGCATTCTTGTCCTGCAGTTTGTTTTTTGCATTTACTTCTTCGTTGTTTGTCTCCAAAGCAAAACCTACCAGCACCTGGTTGTCCTTTTTAAGACCTCCGAGATTTTTTAAGATATCCTGGGTCTTTTTAAAATTGAGACTCCAGGTTGAGTCCGCTTTTTTAATTTTAATATCTGCTTTTTCGACAGGTGTGTAATCAGCAACAGCGGCAGCCATCACACCTATATCCATTGCGGGGAATATTGTAGTGCATGCATTATACATTTCCTGTGCAGATTCAACCCGGTTTACCTTTATTCCATTCAATTGAATATCCCCGCTCACCGGCCCCAGTACAAGTATTACGTCAGCTCCTTTTTCATGAAGTGACTTCGCAATTTCAATGCCCATTTTGCCGCTTGAATGGTTGCCAACAAATCGAACCGGATCAATCGCCTCATAGGTGGGTCCAGCAGTTACCAGGGCTTTTTTACCTGAGAGAGATCCTTTCTTAGCAAGAGCGGTCCTGATAATGTCAAGGATTTGCTCCGGCTCGGCCATCCTGCCTTCGCCAAACAAACCACTGGCCAGTTCTCCATTTGTAACGGGAATAACTTTATTACCGTAGCTCTCCAACTTTGTCAGATTCGATTTAACTGCGGGATGTTTCCACATATCTTCATCCATCGCGGGAGCGACGTACACAGGGCACGTGGCTGAAAGATATACGGCCAGCAAAAGATTGTCACAGGCTCCCGCAGCCATTTTTGCCAGCGTATTACAACTTAACGGTGCAATCACCATCAGGTCAGCCCATCGACCCAGCATCACATGGTTTGCCCAGGCCGATTCATCGAAAAGCTCAATGCTTACTTCGTTCTTTGAAAGCGTTCCAAGCGTCAGCGGGGTAATGAAATCGGCAGCTGATTTCGTCATCACTACTTTCACCTCAGCCCCATCCTTCACTAGTAATCTCACAAGGGTAGCGGTTTTATAGGCAGCAATACTGCCAGTCACTCCAACGACTATCTTTTTTCCGTTAAGCATGGATTTTTTTGAGGGAAAGTTGAGCTTACGAATTTACACAGGCAAATATTAAAAAAGCGACAATTTTTAGATTGTCGCCTTCAATACATTATCAGAAAACTGTTTATTAACTGAAAAGGTCTTCTTCATTTTTACGGTAGTACACTTTATCCTCCAGGAATTCAGCCGTTGAAAGAAGTGCCGGATTGGGCATCTTTTCATAAGCTTTTGAAATCTCGATCTGCTCTTTATTTTCATGGATCTCTTCGAGACTATCGGTATGGCTTGCGAATTCCTCCAGTTTGTTATGCAATTCTTCCTTCAGAGCGATATTGATCTGGTTAGCCCTTTTGGAGATAATAGCAATGGATTCATACAGATTTCCGGTTTTACTCCTGATCTGGTTCACATTTTTTGTATCCACCACATTGCTAAGACTATTGCCTACCTGCCTGCGTAATCTGCTCATTTGGTTAAAGCTTTTATATTATTTTGCGACAAAGTTAAGTAACGTTCGGCATCCTTCAATAATTTACTTTCAGGGTAACGATCCTGAAAATCCTGCACTTCCTGAATTACCTTTTCATAACGGGCCGGCTTTTTTTCATCATAACTCATGCTGGCAAACTTGTAATATGATTTGATAATCATGAGTTTATAATCTTCCGACTTTGGAGAATCCGGGTAATTATTACTTAAAGTCGTGTAAGCCAGCGCAGCGGCTCGAAAGTGCCCGAGGTTATAATAGAGCTGAGCACTTGATTGTTCTTTTGCTTCCAGCTTTTTTACGCTGGTAGCAATAATCTCTTCCGCTTCTTTATTTTTAGGAGAGCCCGGATGACCATTAATAAATATCTGCATCATACCTATCGCCCTGATGGTATTGGTCTGGTCCAAATCGGGTTTTGGAGATTGTTTAAAGTAGCTGTATGCCTGCATATACTCAACTTCCTCAGCTTTAGGACTATTGGAGAAGGTCTCCAGGAAGCTTTTGAAGAGGTTTTCTGCCACTTCATAGTCCTTCAGATAATAATTACAATAAGCGTATTTGTAATAGAGGTCCTCAAATTGGGGGGTGCCTTTATAAATCGGGAACAATTCCTCATAAAGGGTAAGCGCTTTCTTATAGCTTTTTTTCACGTAGTACTGCTCCGCCATCCGGAGTTTATAATCGTAATCCTTGCTCTTCAATACTTTATTGTACTTGGAACAGGAAGCAAAAAGAAAGGTGGATATGAATAAAATAATATAGCTATTCTTCATAAAGGCGGGCAAAAATAGTGTTTTTAAGTATTCCGAAAACTAAAAATAAGGGCTCAAAAGCGGTCTGCACGTTAATGATCTTATAAAAAAACAGACCCTCAAAACGAGGGCCTGTTTTTAAATAAATTCTATTTGATAAGATTATCTTCTTCTGAGGTTCGGGTGCGGAGCCGGAACTGTGTTCGGACCTTCATCACCTTCGCCGGCTGCTCTCAGGTCAACTGTGTTAGGATCACCTTCAGTCAGACCGTATTTGAATACAAACCTGTCAGAGCTGATACCCTGTTTGTCAACCATGAAATTGATGATTGAGTTAACGCGATCCCAGCTCAGCTGCTGGCTTGATTTGCTAGGTTCACCATAACCACTAACCACCACTTTACATTTAGGATTATTCCTCATTCTTTCAGCAACTGTTGCCAGAACTGCTTCAGCATCTTTGCTGATTTTAGAAGAATTTCCTTTGAAAGAAAGGCTTGGAAGATCGCCTATATTACATTCATTCAGTTTATCGAGTTTACCCATCAGATCAGTACAGCATGCAGGATCCGGGCATTTACCGACACCGTCAGCATCTACTGGCTGACATTCTGTTGGAGTGATCAGCTGTTTGTCTTTGTAATCAGGAACACCATCACCGTCTGTATCCTTGCTCACACCATGCGAATCAACCGGCGCACCTGCAGGGGTATTGGGTTCATTGTCGAACTGGTCTGTGATACCATCACCATCAGCATCGTCCAATACTGGTTTTGGCATTTTCATGCGTTTTGGAGCATTCAACTCGCTGTAAGCAAATTCCAATGGATTCAGCCAGTAGAGTGGTTCAACAGCTTTTGCACCAATATTGAAGTTGATACCAACACTCATGAAATTATAGCTGTCAAAACTGCGGGTAAGAGTCGCATCACCCAGCGGTTGTTCCTGCCAGCGCTGACCGTCCAAAAGGTCATCAGAAATAAATGTGTGGCGATCTTCGATCGCGATATTAATGCGTTTGTTCACTTTGAAGGCAACTCCAACACCAACAGTTCCTGATCCTTTTACAGTATTACCGAACAGTTTCGCGCGGGTGTTACCGTAGTTTTCAGCATCTGTTTCGTAAGTGTCATCCATCAGATCCTTAAGAGCTTTCCTTGTATCTCTCTTGTCTTTGTAAGCATCAGAAAGTGCCGGGAACACATAAGCCTGACCACTTGCATTCAGTGCGTTGATCTTCGTATCATACCAGGTTAAACCGGCACCAGCGAAAAGATAAAACTGGACGTTTGTATTTGCTTTGTGGAAGCGAATATTATTCAGAGAAAATACTCCCTGCAGACCGAGATCCTGAACCTTTGACTTGTAGTTGTAATAAATTTTCTGGGTGGTTGGAATCCTGTCCCCTGTAGAGCTTACTCGGTCACCAGCATAACCATTTCCTTCCCAGGCTGGATTCTTACGATAGTTGGTTGCTGGCTGGTAGTGAAGGCCACGACCAATACCGAACATATATTCTAATCTGAGTGAAAATAAATAACCGAAAGATTTTCTAACGTGAGCACCGAAACCAATATTCGGGAACAAAGAAGGCACGTCACCAGCTACGAAAAAATTACCAACCTTTACACCAATCTCCCATTGATTGCGGGGTTTAGCAGGATAGTAATATTGATTGTTCATAAATTCGTTCTGCTGAGGAACTCTCGAAGCGGGTATGAGAGAAGAATCTCTCCAATCGTATCCACCGGTGGGGGTTACCTGAGCCGTCACAGAGGAAAAAGCCAGGGCCAGTAACCCCAAAAGCAGTGTGTACTTTTTACTAGACATAATGTTAGAATTGATTAGAATTTATTTATTTTATGGTCAGATAAGCAATGCTAATGCCCAGTGCACGAAACAAAAGTATTAAACGAGGGGCATATGGCAAATTTTTTAGAGATTAATTTCCCCCCGTCAGGTACTGCATTTTTTGTACCAATTGCACGTATAAACGAAAACTTGCACTGATTTATTCTTATGTTCGCAGCCCATTCATGAGTTTTTCTGCTGACATTATAGCTGACGAGTTAAAGGTGTTTGAATCTGTATTCAAGGATTCAGTAAAGAGCAATGTTCCTCTGCTGGACAGGATCATGAGATACGTTGTAAAAACCAAGGGAAAGCAGCTCAGGCCTATGTTTGTGCTGCTCAGTGCCAAACTAACGGGAACGATCAACGAAAGTACATACAGAGCTGCATCTCTCGTCGAATTGTTACATACCGCAAGTCTTGTTCATGACGATGTTGTTGACGAGTCAATGGAACGCAGGGGCTTTTTTTCAGTGTATGCGTTATGGAAAGCCAAAATCTCCGTGTTAGTTGGCGACTATCTCCTTGCCAAAGGATTGCTTTTATCGCTGGATCATAATGAATATACGATTTTGCAGATATTGTCGCAGGCAGTAAAACAGATGAGTGAGGGCGAATTGCTGCAAATGGAAAAATCAAGGAGCCTGAATATTTCTGAAGATGTTTATTTTGATATCATCCGGAATAAAACAGCTTCGTTGTTGGCAAGAGCCTGTTCGGCAGGAGCCTACTCATCCAGTCATGATCTTCAAATTGCGGAAAAAATGCGGCAGTTTGGGGAATCGGTTGGAATTGCTTTTCAGATCAAGGACGATCTGTTTGACTATGGCGACGCCGATGTCGGAAAGCCGACCGGCAACGATATAAAAGAAAAAAAACTCACTTTACCGTTAATATACACCTTGCAGCATGCGGATCGCAAACTCAAAAGGGAGTTAATTTACATTATCAAAAATCAAAACCGGATCAAAGAAAAGGTCAGCTTTATTATTGACGCAGTAAAAGATTCCGGCGGGATAAAGTATGCTTCAGAAAAAATGCTGAACTATCGGGATAATGCATTAGCGATTTTAAATGAGTTTGAAGACAGTGCAGTCAAAACTACGCTTACAGATCTTGTAAAATATACGACAGACAGAAACAAATAGGGGTTTATGGAAAAGAGGTGGACACTAAAAAGGCCGGATCGGACCAGGGTCAGCAGCCTGCAATCGGCATTACAGATCGACGAAACCCTTTGCAGTATTCTTGTCAGCAGAGGCATTTATGAATTCGAAGAAGCGAGATCTTTTTTCAGACCACAACTCACCGATCTTCATGATCCATTTCTGATGAAGGATATGGATAAGGCAGTGAATCGCATCAGGACGGCCATCAGCAGAAAGGAAAAAATTCTTGTCTTTGGCGATTATGATGTCGATGGTACTACGGCTGTCGCCATGATGTTCCAATTCCTCCGAGGAATTACTGATCCGGACCTTATCGAATTTTACATTCCACATCGTTACCGGGAAGGATACGGCCTTTCTGCGAATGGAATCCAGTTTGCAATTGAAGGCGGATATTCACTGATCATTACCCTTGACTGTGGCATAAAGTCTGTCGACCTCATCAGCTACGGAAATTCATTAAGCATTGATTTTATTATTTGCGATCACCATTTGCCCGGCTCAGAAATACCACCTGCTGTTGCTATTCTAAATCCTAAGCAATCCGACTGCAATTATCCGTATAAGGAGCTTTGTGGCTGCGGAGTAGGTTTTAAACTCATCACAGCAATAGCAAAACACTTCGATAAACCCACAGACGAGATTTATTGTTATCTCGATCTTGTAGCTACAGCAATTGCAGCAGATATAGTTCCCATCACCGGCGAAAACAGAGTACTCACGTATTTTGGTTTAAAAAAGATCAATGAAGATCCATCTCCCGGCATTAAAGCCTTACTTGCTTTAAACGGCTTAAAAACTTCACTCAATATCAGCAATGTGGTGTTCATCATTGCACCACGAGTAAATGCAGCTGGCAGGATGGATGATGCACGCAAAGCAGTGATGTTGTTTGTCGAAAAAGATCCTGTTAGAGCAGAAATTTTTGCGAAACAACTTCACACCGACAATACAGATCGTAAAGAAGCAGATTCGAATATTACTGATGAGGCGCTTGAATTGATTCAAAATGATCCGGAATTCGCCAATCGCAGATCAACTGTTTTATTCAGACCCCACTGGCATAAAGGTGTTGTTGGAATTGTTGCGAGCAGGCTGATTGAACATTATTTCCGGCCCACGATTATTCTGACACAAAGCGGAGATTATATCGCAGGAAGTGCGCGTAGCATTCCCGGTTTCAATATTCACGATGGATTGGATTATTGCAGTGATCTGCTGCTGGGGTTTGGAGGGCATTATTTTGCTGCAGGTCTTACTATGAATCCGGCCTTGTTACAATCATTCAGTTTGAAGTTTGACGAGATCGTTCGGAGAACAGTTCCTGAAGATCTTTTCACTCCGGAAATTGTGATTGATGCTGCTGTGGAATTTAAAAACCTCACACCACAATTTTTCAGGATACTCAACCAGATGGAACCTTTCGGCCCTGAAAATATGAATCCTGTTTTTGTTGCACGGAATGTGATAAACAAGGGTTCAAGAATTTTGAAAGAGAAACACATTCGCTTTGAACTTGGTCAGGGCAATTATAAATTCAATGGCATCGGATTTAATATGGCATCGCGATTCCCGATAGTAGAATCCGGAATGCCACTCGACATCGTTTTTTGCCTGGAAGAAAACGAGTTTCGTGATATAAAATCCCTGCAACTCAAAGTGTCAGATGTAAAGATTTCCAACCCGGACAACTTACAATGAAAAAGCCCGGTGTAGTAACACCAGGCCTATCAAAAAATCACATCAGATTATTAAGCATTTTCAAGATTGCTGACAACCTTATTTCCCTGCATCAATTCCACACTTCGGTTGATAAATGCCGTTATTCCATTACCCTTTAACAAGCCCTGGGAAAGCAACGCGAGATCCGCAAGGTTATGCACCTGTTTTTCTTTATGCTGCTGATCGCCATCCTGTAAAATGGAATTATATACCGGATGATTTCCATTAACCGTCAACGTTACTTCATCAGGCATGCTTCCGTAAAAGCTTCCCATAGAACCACTCAGCGCTGCCATATCTTTCATTCTCCTCATAAATTCCGGGCGGGTTGCCACAACCGGTGCGGAATCCGGACTCAACCCCTTTACTTCCACAGTAACATGAAGTTCACGAACCTGGCTGGTAAACAGATCTTTCAAAGTTGTTTTATCAGTTTCGGATAAAACACATTCACTGTTTTCGTGTTTATCGATCAGGTTATCGGTGATGTCAGCATCAACCCTGGCGAAATGTACATTCTCCCATTTCATTTCCATCTGGTTGATAAAAGAAGCATCAACAATTGTATCCAGGCGAACTATTTTATACCCTCTTGCCTCGGCTGCTTTGATATAACTATCCTGCTGAACTTTATCAGTAGTATACAGAATTACCAGTTTGCCATCTTTGTTTTTCTGAAGTGCCTCAGTTGCCAGTCGGTATTCTTCAAGCGTATAAAATTTATCTTCAGAAACATCCTGCATGATATGGAAATGATCAGCCTTTTCACGGAATTTGTCGTCCGTCATCATACCATACTTCACAAATAATCCAAGACTCTCCCACTTTTCTTCAAACCCTTTGCGATCGTTGCGGAAAATCTCATCCAGCTTATCAGCAACTTTCTTTGTGATGTGGTTATTGATCTTTTTCACGTTCGGATCACCCTGCAGATAGCTTCGGCTCACGTTCAAAGGAATGTCCGGAGAATCAATCACACCCTGCAGCAACATCAGAAACTCAGGAACGATTTCCTTTACTTCATCGGTTACAAAAACCTGGTTGGAGTAAAGCTGAATTTTATCCTTCTGAATCTCATAAGATTGCTTGATTTTCGGGAAGTAAAGAATACCCGTTAGATTGAAGGGGTAATCAACATTCAGGTGAATCCAGAATAAAGGAGTTTCGTTATAGGGATACAACTCCTTGTAAAAAGCTTCGTAATCTTCTTTATTTAATTCTGACGGCTTACGGATCCATGCGGGACTGGTGTTATTAATCTGCTTGTCCCTGAAGTATATCGGAACCGGTAAAAAGCGGCAAAATTTTTCGAGAATACCTGAAATGCGATCAGCATCAAGAAACTCTTCACTTTCCTTATTGATGTGAAGAACGATGCTCGTGCCGCGAGCTTCTTTCTCAGTTTCTTCAATAATATATTCCGGACTTCCGTCACACTCCCAGCGAACGCCTTTGCTTCCATCCCTGTAAGATTTGGTAAATATTTCAACACGCTCACTCACCATGAATGCACTGTAAAAGCCCAAACCAAAATGACCGATGATATTTGCTTCTTCTTTGCCTTTGTATTTTTCCAGGAACTCCTCAGCACTGGAGAATGCCACCTGGTTGATGTACTTGTCTACCTCTTCCGCGGTCATTCCAATACCACGGTCTGTTATTGTTAAGGTCTTTGCCTGTTCATCGAGAGCAATATCAATTCTCAATTCTCCAATCTCGCCTTTTGCTTCGCCTGTAGAGGATAATGTTTTCAGCTTTCTGGTAGCATCCACTGCGTTCGCGATCAGTTCCCTTAAAAAAATATCATGATCGCTGTACAGAAACTTCTTAATGATCGGAAAAATATTCTCGGTATGGACCCGAATCTGACCTTTTTGCATAAAATCGTTGTTTTAAATATGGTCATTTCAGGAGTCAAAAGCAGTGCCACTGCATACTATGCTGCCATCATGACAATTGAAGCCGAACGTTGAACGTTAAACGTTGAACGTTAGACCCTGAGACTCAAAAGCTTACCTATAATTTTGAGAACACAAATAAAGTAGGCGGTTTTTGCCCCCTTTTCCGGCCATTCCCTTAACTTTGCAGCCCATTTATTAAATCACCAAATTCAGGGAAATGCAGAATTACGAAATGATGGTGATTTTTACCCCTGTTCTGAGCGAAGAGGATTTTAAAGCAGCTCAGAAAAAGTATGTTGACTTTATCAAAGCCAATGGCGGAGATATCGTTAACGAAAATCCCTGGGGGTTGAAATCACTGGCCTATCCCATCCAGAAGAAAACCACTGGTATCTACTGGGTGTTGGAGTATTTAGCGCCATCCGACATTAACGAAAAGCTGAAAATTCAGCTCCTGCGTGACGAACAGGTACTACGTCACATGGTAATCAAACTCGATAAATACGCCGTCGAGTACAATGCCAGAAAGAGAAGTGGTGTAAAAACAGCAGTCGATAAAGCAGTGGAGGCTTAATATCATGGCAAAAGCAAATGAAATTAAATACCTGACGGCTATCAAAACTGAAAAGCCCAGGAAGAAATTCTGCCGCTTCAAAAAATATGGCATCCGCTATATCGATTACAAAGACGCCGAGTTTCTTAAGAAATTTTTGAACGAACAAGGTAAAATGTTGCCACGCCGTATTACAGGGAACTCCCTGAAATACCAGCGTAAAGTATCTGAAGCCATCAAACGTGGCCGCCAGATGGCAATTCTGCCTTATGTAACAGACCTGTTAAAGTAGAACCTCCCACCTAATTCGTACACGCTTTTGTGTATGATGACAGTCCCGGCAATGAAGCCGGGGTTGGAGGACCGGGAAAACTTAAAAAAGGAAAATCATGCAAGTAATTTTAATTCAGGATGTAAATAACCTCGGCGGTGCGAACGAAGTAGTTTCCGTTAAGAATGGTTATGCAAGAAACTACCTGATTCCGCAAAAATTCGCTGTTGAAGCTTCTCCTTCCAACATCAAACAACTGGAAGAAAGACTAAAACAGATTAAAAAGAAGGAAGACAAGATGCTGGCCGAGATCAACAACGTGATCCAGGTGTTGAAAGAAGGACCAGTAAAAATCGGTGCAAAAACCGGTACTTCCGGAAAAATCTTTGGTAGCATTACCAATGTTCAGGTAGCAAGAGAAATCCGCGAACAAAAAGGATATACCATCGACCGCCGTCGTATCCATCTTCTTGACGAAATCAAGGAACTGGGTACTTATAAAGCAAAAGTAGATTTCGGTAATGGTAACGAAGCCGAAATGGAAATTGAAGTCGTTGCTGAATAAGCCGGCAGTTGATAAACGAAATAAAAGCCTCCCCCTCGGGAGGTTTTTTTATTTTAGTCATAAATAACATAGTTTTTCATGAGACGAATTCTGCACTTGATGATCCTGGTCGTGGCGGCATTTAGTTGTAAAAGTGAAAAGAAACGAGCAGCAGTACAGCCGACTGCAAAGGACAGTGTGGTCGTAGCCGATCCTTCCATCCCCGGTAATTTCAGTACGCAGACAAAGCTGGTATTTGACAGTACAAGAGTCGATAGTTTCCTGACTAAATTCCCTATGTTTAAAGTGTACGAAAGCGATCTCCGCAAGTTCTACCAGATGCGTAATTACGCTTATGCATGGTATGATCAGAAAGGATTGATCGAACAGACGGAAGACATTTTCAATCGCCTGACCAATGTGCACGACGAAGGTCTTCCTGAGAAAGTGATTTATATGACAGAGTTCCGGGCGATGATTGACA
The DNA here is from genome assembly GCA_029269725.1 of Pollutibacter soli. Classification (GTDB taxonomy): domain Bacteria; phylum Bacteroidota; class Bacteroidia; order Chitinophagales; family Chitinophagaceae; genus Pollutibacter; species Pollutibacter soli. The sequence continues at coordinate 161,035 of JARJHS010000006.1, forward strand.
GCGCCGAAACCGATGTGATTGATAACCCCAAACCCGACCCGTACACTGAACTTATGATAACCGCTGAATATTTTAATTATGCGCGCAACGTATGGACCGGCGTCGATGAAAATACCTCTAAAAAACTGGAATGGTTCCTGCCAAGAAAGACATTAAACTATAAAGAGTTCCTGGATTCCATTATAAACTCGATTCAGCAAGGTAAGAAGATTGAAGAGCCTGTTCATCCGCAATACAGCATGCTCCGTGAGTACCTGAAAAGATTCAGGGAGGCGGAAAAAAACGGCAATTGGATGGCAATCAAAACCGGCAGGAAAAAAATCGTGAAAGGTGATTCGGGTGAAGATGTACGATTGCTAAGGAAGCAACTTTTCCTTAGCAAAGATCTCACATTTGACAGTCAGTCCCCGGTCTTTGATGATAGCCTCGAAGCAGGCGTAAAAAGCTTTCAACAACGGTATGGCCTGAACGAAGATGGAGTTGTTGGACCTGCAATTTTGAGAGAAATGAATGCACCTCTGGAAACCCGGATTCGCCAGATCATTGTCAATATGGAAAGGGCTCGTTGGGTATCATCTAAACCGGCACCCAACTTTTTGCTCATCAATATTCCTCAGTTTAAGCTTACAGTTATTGAAAACAACAAAACCGCCTGGGAGTGTAATGTGGTTGTTGGTAAGGAAATGCACAAAACAGTTATCTTTCGCGGCGATCTTAAATATGTAGTCTTTAGTCCGTACTGGAACGTTCCACCAGGTATCCTGAAGAATGAAATATTACCGGCCATCAAAAGAAACCCCGATTATCTTGCCAGGAACAACATGGAATGGAATAATGGCGGTGTACGTCAGAAGCCCGGACCTGGTAACGCTTTAGGAAAGGTCAAATTTTTGTTCCCCAATACCTATAATATCTACCTGCACGATTCTCCATCTAAACCTTTATTTAAAGAGGAAAAGCGGGCTTTCAGTCATGGCTGTATCCGGGTTTCTGAACCCAAAAAACTTGCGGTGTATCTCTTGCGAAACGACAGCAGCTGGAATGAAACAAAAATTGATGCTGCAATGAACAGCACAAAGGAGAAGTATGTCACCTTAAAAGAAACTGTTCCCGTAAACATTGTTTATTTTACAGCCTGGGTAGACGAACACGGAAAGTTGAATTTCAGGGATGATGTGTACAAACGCGATGCCCGTTTACTGGAATCTATTTTCCCAAAAAAGTAATATATGCGGGCAATAACATTAAAAAATAACTGTTATCTTTAATTTGGTGAATTCGTAGTTAGTTCTCAGGTGTCCTGAAGTGACCTCGCAATTTTCAGTTCTCTTCGAGCATTCATGCGGCTAATCGTTTCACGTGTTTTATCAGTAAATTATTTTCACAATGAACATCTATGTTGGCAACATGAATTTTAATCTCGGAAACGAGGATCTGTTCAACCTCTTTTCCCAATTCGGCGAGGTTACCTCTGCAAAAATCATCAATGACAAAGAATCCGGAAGGAGCAAAGGTTTCGGCTTTGTCGAAATGGAAAACTCTGAAGATGCTTTAAAGGCTATTGCCAGCCTTAACGAAAGTGAAGTTATGGGACGTAAACTTATCGTTAACGAAGCTCGTCCCCAGGAAAAATCCGGCGGCGGTGGCGGCGGTGGTTTTAAAAAGAGAAGCTTTGGCGGCGGCGGTGGCGGCGGCTACAATAAAGGTGGCGGCGGTGGCGGCTACAATAAAGGCGGTCGCAACGGCGGAGGCCGTGATCGATACAACGAATATTGATTGAAATTCTCCGATAAACTTCTTAAAGCTGATCATCATCGATCAGCTTTTTTTATTGCCATCATGAATAGAATTTACTTCGGTTATCAATTCAGTCATAAGTCTTAACTTTCAATTGCCTTTAACCAATACATAACCGATACATGTTTCCTATCAGCGATGACAACTCCGACAGGCATTTAACTCCCCTCGTAAACTATGTCCTTATTGCCATCAACATTTTCGTTTTTATTTTTTTACAGGGAATGGGAAACAATCTCAGTTTTACCTATGCATTTTCTACCGTTCCGGCGGAAATACTTTCAGGAACAGATATAGTTACCCAGGGAGAAGTCGTAAGAGATCCGAACACCGGACAAACATTCCAGGTGCCAGGGCTTCAGCCAACACCGATATCTGTATATTTCACTCTCATCTCCTCGATGTTCATGCATGGTGGTTGGGGACACTTGCTGGGAAACATGTTATTCCTCTGGATATTCGGCGATAATATTGAGAACCGACTGGGTCATGGCCGTTATCTTACTTTCTATCTGCTCTCCGGAATTCTTGCATCACTGAGCCATGTTTTATTTACAGTTGTTGCCAACCAATCAGGAATGACGCCAAGCCTCGGAGCCTCCGGAGCGATTTCAGGCGTGATGGGCGCATATCTAATCTTGTTTCCCAGGCGTAAAGTCAATGTGCTCCTGTTGCGATTTATCGTAGCAGTGCCGGCAATAGCAGCATTAGGCATCTGGATTTTATTTCAGATCATAAGCGGTATCGGTGCATTTGGAATGGACGGTGGCGGTGTTGCTTACGCAGCTCATATCGGAGGATTTCTTGCGGGAATGCTGTTGATTAAGCTCTTCGATCGAGGTCAAAGATATGTTGACGAAGGTCTTTCCCGCCGACAGGATTTCCGCAGGAGAAATTATTAATAAGGGCCCGCTATTAAGTGAGTTGCAGGCGATGTTGTTCGTTGTTCGTTATTCGTTGTTCGTTGTTCGTTGTTCGTTGTTCGTTGGACTGCATTTTTGCAGATATATAGAATAGTAGGTTATTAATTGTATACTGAAAATGGAGATCGAAAAAGTGCAAGGATAATTCCGGCCTTGACTGTGAAATCTGAGCAGACTCCGACTCCGAAATTCCCTTATGTCCCGATTTTGATTGGGATTCACGTAGCAAACGGCAGACCCTCTTTAAAACCTGGTAATACAGACCTAACAGGTCTCTCTAGTACACAACCATTCTTACAGTAGCTGGTTTTTGTTTATTATTCGATACTCTTATAAAATAAACACCTGGTAAAAGCGCGTGGCTGATGTCGTAATAGTATATGCCTGCAGTTACAGATCTTTTATCAGTGTAATGTACTTTGCCTTGCGTGTCAGTAATCCGGATGGAAATCTCTGAGCTTTCCGGAACGCCTAACCGAAGACCATATATCCTTCCTGTTTTCACCGGGTTTGGAAATAATTTGGCAGTCAGCTGTTTTGAATCGATGTTCACCAGGGCAAACTGTTGTTCGCGTGTACAGCCCAAACTATCGGTAACGGTCACTTTGTATTTACCTTCTTTCAATAAACGTTCCGTAATATTTTCAACTCCATCGGTCCATACAATTTTATAAGGCCCCACACCTCCGGACACACTTATGCTGATCTTTCCATTGCCATGATCAACAGGGTGCTTAGTATTTGCAGATATCTGTAACGGCTCCGCTATCGTGAGTGATACACGGGTTACACTATCGCAGCCGTTGACAGACCTGTCATTGAAATTATAGATCCCGGACACTGTAGATCCGCGATAATTTCCACCGCTGCAAATGGTAGTCGAAAAATACGCAGTGTCTTTCCCCTGCCATGCGGCCTGTGCAGAAAAGCTGAAATCATTTTCTATCATCGATCTGCGAACAAGATCAACCAGGCCGGTGTAACCAAGATAGGTTATAGAGTTTTGCGTAGCCGTTTTTTCGAAACCTCCGATGCTGAGATACATTGATTGGAAATATTCATCCGCAACCAATATACTGTTGAATCCGACTACCTCGCCATTTACCATCATCTTCATTCCTGAAGCGCCAAAGCTGACTCCAACCGAGTTCCATTGATTCAGCTTCAGCGGACCTTCGATGCCAGGAGCTATATTTCCAATCACAACACCGTTAACATCCCAGGTAACTCCCCCCCATCTTGTGTAAAGCATCCGGATATAACGTCCACCTGTACCTGCAAAATTAAGAATGCAGCCAGTATCCGCAAACTGAGCAGGACCTCCCTGCATTTTATAAGGTAACCCTGGATAGATTTTCAATTCAAGTGTACCAGACTTAAATACACGTGAAACACGCCCCGTCGGATCCTGAGAAGAATACCTCAGAGCCGTATTGTAGGAAGGATAAGTGGTGCTATCTATGCTAAATTGTGCCACACGCCTGCATGCAGAATCAATAAATTTTACACGGCTTACATAACCGGTAGAAGAAAAATCAAGACTATCGATCAGTACGTCATTCAAGTCAATTACGACTGTTTTAGTATCGACCCTGCCAATACTGTCCACACGCGTAAGTTTCGTAACGTATACGCCTTTTTTAGTGTACACATGTTTTGCATTTTTTGCTGTATCGGACCCGCCATCCCCAAAATCCCAGAGATAACTTGTGAGGCATGGTGCCAGTGCTTTGAAATCTACTGTCAGATTATTAATCGTAGCTGAATAGAGCGCATTCAGATTAGTATACCTGACCCTCGCAGTATCGCTTTTAATAAGGCAGCCCTCTTTCTCAGCAATGGTGTAATAATAACCAGTATCTCTTGCACGGAAACTGGCCAGCGAAGTCGGCGGTTGTGCCACACCGTTAACATACCAGGTGAAGGAATATCCGGCAACAGGTTGATAAATAAAAATATTCGTTGAATCGGCAGGACAAACAGTAGCGAGTCTGCTATAGAATCTCATCCTTGGTACGTTAATACTTCCAACCTGGTAGGCCTGTTTGAGGCCAAAGCCGTTCACCAATTCGCAATACGGTGCAATATTAAATTCATATGTCGTTTCGCACCTGTCCTTCCTGTAAACGAAAGAGTCAATATTTTCTACATCCGTGTAAGTCCATTCGTAGGTAGTACTTTTCTTTACACCGATGCGATATCTAATTCCGGTATTCAACCAACGCATCGTAATTGTTGAATCCGTCTCCTGGTGCCTCACCTGTGTTACATAATTTTCTGTACAGGCAAGTGAATCGCAGGGAACGCCTTTTGTGGTTGCGGCTACACATTGCCGTATTAAAGCACCTGGATACGGTCCATAGATGTACCGGAACAGCGAAACATAGGCTTTTTGTGTACAATAACTCATAATAGTTCCGCCATTCACAGGAGCCGGGCCTGGTGGACATAAACCTTCAACCGGCGCACAGTTGTCAATCGGACCTCCTGGCCAATCGCACCTATGCGTGTGAGGTGAACCCAGGAGGTGACCAGTTTCATGCATGAAATTATGCGTAGCCTGTGAATATTTCGGATACATCGAATAACTCTCAGCTGCTGTTGAAATTGCAACAGGTTTTCTTACAAGGCTCGTGTCCATAATCGAACCGCGGGCAGCCGAATTACCGACATGAAGGTTTGAAATGATATGAATAATATCTGTTGGTACATCAAAATTATTCGCATGAACATACTTGTCATATTTTTCGAAATACGCATAAATATCAGCAGCACCCTGGAATATATCTGGTTGATCCCAGATGAAAATTTCACTTAAGCGCATCTCGACACCTTCGTTGTGAAGCACTGCGGCGTTCAGGTTGAAAAGTCCTATCGAGTAAGCTATCGTTCTTTCTATATCACGCCCATTGTACTGAAACATGCTATAAGTGACTTCAATGCGCATCCTGATGATCCTGCACACTTCAGCGGTTCTGTTTGCCGGATTTTTTTTAAGCAAAGCGATATTCTTTGCAAGCGCTTCATCATCAGCGATACATTCAGGAGCGATTTCATCCGGTTGATTAGTATCTTCAAAACGTACAATACTATCTGCCGGACTTGATCCGACACTTTGGTAAAATTCCGATTGTCCGCCACCATGTACAACACCATAGACGCCTTTTGGTGTGATAGAAAACGCGGTAAATGAATTGGGATCGTTTTCGATAACTCCGGCATATTGACTTCTAAGAAATGGTTCAACATCGATGTGTCGTTTGCTGCTGGTATTAACTACAAAGCCGGGCATAGCAATATCCTGTTTCACGAGGCTCAGCTGTACTTGCTTTCCGTTTTTTGATGGTACTGTCAGGGAAATTTTTCCATTCGCATCACGCATTTGCATCATCACCTGCTGATCAAGACTGAAGAAAGAACTACTTCCAAAAACCTTCCCCGAAATATTTCCTGTAGGATTGAGTTTCCTGAATGGTGATTTGTTTAGCTTGATCGTATGCTGGGACTTGGTTTTATCCATCCAGGACTTCAGTCTCTCATTCGACTGAGCGTGACAAATTATTTGCAATAAAAAAATATGCAGGAACAATATCGCAAACTTCCTCATTACGATGGGTTTCAGGGTATAGGGTCGATCTCAAAAATAACTAATAAAAAAAGCAGTTACAAGCCGGCAATAGCCTTTTATTGAAAATTAATTTTTGCAGAACTCATTATTAATGAATCCTTTGCAGCTTGCAAAAAGCCTGAATGTTCACATCAACCTATTCCATCTTTTTTTAATTCGAAATAAAAGGATAGTCGTCCTTTTTACTTAACTGAAGTGCGCCGGGCCATGCCGGTCTTACACCGTAATACAACGGCCGGACATGCCGGGCAAGTATATTAACCGACGTTCCATTTTGACGTGGCCGGATAAAATTATTTACAAATGAAAAGCCAAAATCGAGAAGAAGACAACGGTCAATTTCTGCCTTTATCCGGCAGCTTTAGTTCCTGATTCGAGTTTCTCTTTTAGAATTTTTGTTGCTTTGCGAAGTTGTTTGTCGACCGTGTCGTAAGGGCGTTTTACTTTTTCAGCGATTTCGGTTAGGCTTAGTTGATATAGCCGCTTCAATATGAATACCGTACTGTATTTCGGAGGCATCTGGACCAGGCATTTTTTTACAAAGCCAGCCAATTCGGATGCCCCATCTTCAGGGATATATATTCTCCTTTTCAGGTGGGCACTCTTCGCGATATGCGATTGATACAACTGCTTGTTGCGGATAAAATTTTTACTCCTGTTGGAAACAGCCCGATGAAGATACGCACCTACATTGCTGATCCCATCCAACCGGAGATCACTATTGTACAGATCAAAGAATAATTCCTGCACAATATCTTCCGCGGAGTTTTTATCCCCGAGTATGGCGGATGCTATAAATAATAGTTGCTCCCGATAATCGTTATAGTATCCTACGAAACTCTTTTCAGCGATTGCACCGAATTCTACCGGGTTTATTGCACTGTCATTTTGTACCATTTCTGAATCAATTTCCTTTACTAAATGTTGTCGATCTTTTCCGGGATTCCGGGCTTGAAACTGCAATGCTAATATCCAGGGAGCCTGATGATGATATGAAGCAAAACTATCTGCGTCAATCTAAAAGACTGATCATAGTTTTAATACTATATTTATAGCAGATTCTGTTACAAAAAATATATGTGGTAACATTGAAATGAACCCGATCAGCATTAAATGTTTGCGAGTCGCACTTATCGCTTTTTTGAACCTCTCCTGTATTAATTTAATTGCTCAGCAATATTATATTGAACATATCACGACGGAAAACGGACTTCCACAGAATAGTATCAAAGGACTTGAACTCGACAGAAAAGGTTATTTGTGGATCGGCACGGAGGTGGGCATTGCCAGGTTTGATGGTGCTCAATTCAAATTGTACAATCACAGCAACACACAGGGAATAAGTTCGGTACGATCCACCTTGATGGGCATCCTGGAGGATGGCAATGTCTATGTGCGGATGGAGGACAAGAATTTTTATAAAATGACGGACTCCAACCGGCTTATTCACTTTTCTTCCGCTGCTGAAGAAAAAAAAGCCGATATACAACTCCAGCTTCCTCATCAGATTTTTGATGGCTGTCGGGCAAAAATTTCAGGGGGATTTCAACCCTCCTGGACCCTTCCGGAAGCCAAGGACATAGCCAAATCCGTATTCAACTGCATGTCGGTTATCGGGGACCGTTATATATATTTCAATTCGGCCAGGGATTTGATCATGGCCGATTCCGGATTGACAAGTTTCGCCAAACTAAAAGTCGAATTTGTAAATGCAGTCAAACGGAACCCGATTAGTTTGACATCAGCATTTTCTTTTATTAAAGACGACAATCATTATTACCTACGTATAGACAGCATTATTTATTCGATCGATTTTCAACCTGGCATTAAAAAGTTAAAGCTAAAACCTGTCATCCCTGTCGGCGAGCTTTCGAATATCAGTTTCCTGAAGCATATCCCGGCAGCAGGAATCAGTTTTGTTGGAACGATGAGTAATGGCTTATACATCATTCGCAAAAAAGAATTCTCTGTAAAAAGTTTTGACGATGCTGAGTCCAATGTGATGTACGCGCTGGCTCCTTACGGAAACAACGGCGTGCTGACAAAAAAAGGAGCATTTACAGATCAAAAAACATTGTTGCTTTATGGATATACTTCAGAGAGTTTACTCAGAACTTCCAATGGGGATTATTACATGAACAAGATCAGAACTTCCGGCGAGTCAGGAATTGTGAGACTAGATAGCAATCTCCGGGAATTATCATTTCTACCTGTACGCCGCTTCAAAACTTCGTGCATGCGTGAGTTTCTCGACGGCTCGATCTGGGTTTCCGATTTTGCCAGCCTTGGAAAAATAACTCCCAGGGGAATTGAATGGAAATTCAAACCCGAATCGATTTCGAAAAACTTTCATATTGCCACTTTTATAGAAACATGTACAAAAGAAATATGGATCGGTGGTACCAACGGAATTATCGTGTTGGATAGCACAGGTAAGGCAAAAGAAATTCCCGGTTTAAAAAATATCCGTTTTTTGCGGGAAGATGAAAATGGTGTTGTCTGGGCAGGGACTTATGGATCTGGGTTTTATGCAATCAGGGAGGGACGAGCCATTCCACTTCCGCTTGATAAGCAAGGTTATTTGTCAATGGTGCATTGCATGCTTGAAGACGACAAAGGTCGGATATGGATCACTTCAAATCGTGGTTTGTTTGTATGTAATGCAAAAAATCTGAACGATTATATCGATGGCAAATCGGAGGTAGTTTACTATCATTATTTTGACAAAACTTCCGGCTTTAAAACAAATGAATTTAACGGGGGTTGCAATCCCTCAGGTGTACGTTTACGTAATGGCAATTTTGCATTTCCTACAATGATGGGTGTTTGCATTTTCAATCCTGATAAAATCACGGTATTACAGCCTGATCAGAAAATTTATGTTGATGAAATTCTAATTGATGAGGCGCGGCTTCCGCAGTCCGAAAACGACGTCATCATTCCGCAAAATGTAACCAGCCTCCAATTTCAGGTCAGCTCACCTTATTTCGGGGATCGATACAACAACAATATTGAATACCAGGTGGAAGGATTAGATAAAGAATGGCATTCTTTAAGTCAGAATGGAATGATCCTGCTGGGAAAATTACCCCAGGGCAAATACAAACTTAACCTGCGAAAGAAGACAGGGCTTGACACTGACATTTATTCTGAAAGTTCAATCAAATTTGAAGTAAAACCTGCATGGTATAAAACAAGATTGTTTTTCTCCATTGCTATAGTGTTACTGCTGCTTGCTTCATTCGTTGTGATCAGGTGGAGATTGAATGTACTGGTCAGGCAGAAAAACAAACTTGAGCAGGAAGTAAAAGAACGAACAAAAGAACAGGAAGTACTGATCGAAAGTCTTGAACAAACGGTAAAAGAACTGGAAGATTCAAAAGAAGAGGTAATTCAGCAAAGTAGTTTCATGGAAAATCTCGCGATGATCCTTGCACACGATCTTGAATCCCCTTTGCGATTTTTTGGCGATGAAATTGAAAGACTGGAGAGATATTCGAGGAAGAGCCAGGATATCCAGATTAATCAGATCAGCCAGGAGCTGAAAAAAACGTCTAAAAACGTGTATAGTTTTGTTGAAGATTTCGGTTCATGGCTCGGCGCGATAGGTAAGAACTTTAAACCAAATGTCCGTCCTACAGATCTGAATATGCTTGCACTGGAGCTTAACGATTTTTTTGCTTCATTGATGCAGTCAAAATCCAACAGGCTCGAGATAGAAATAGCACCCGGTAAAAAAATAATTACAGATCGCCACCTCTTAAAAATCATTCTTAGAAACCTGATCGACAATGCAAATAAATACTCTTCCAATAGCATCATCAGGGTCAAACTTATTTACAGGAATAATTCGTGCAGTATTTCTGTATCTGACGAGGGGAAGGGAATGCCGCATTCAGTAATTAAACGCATCAACGACAGACAAGCTTCTGATGTAAACCCATATCATTTTGACTGGGAGGAAAAAGGACATGGATATAAGTTCATTTTATTTTTCTGTAGTTTATTGGGGTTGCAGGTGCATATTGATTCTTCAGCGGAAAACGGAAGCAATGTAGTACTTGGTCCCTTCCTGTTGGATGAACGGCACGAGAGGGGTGCAGCTACTAAAATTTAATGCCTTAAATTGTGCCCTAATTGTTGCTTATTAGGTTGTTTTGATTTCGATTCTGCACATAGATGACCACAGCATAGTCCGCGCCGGAATTAAATCCCTGTTACGTGAAAACATGGAGGTAAGTGCATTTGATGAAGCTGACAATGAAGCCGAAGCCATCAGGTTGCTCAAGAAAAACAGGTATGACCTGGTATTGCTCGATATTAATCTTCCCAATTTTGATTTCAGTGGGTTTATGCAATGGATCCTGCGATGGAACCCTCATGAAAAAGTATTAGTGCTCACCATGCATAAAGAAGAAGTGTACGGACTTCGATGTATAAACATGGGAGCCATGGGTTATCTGGAAAAAACGGCACACAATGCAGAAATCATTTATGCTGTAAAACGTGTGCTAGAAAACAAAAAATACATCAGCACCAAACTCTCTGAGTTCCTGCTGGAGAATAAAGTCGGGAAAACACCATTAAATCCATTCACAGGTCTCTCTGACCGCGAACTGGAAATTGCTAATTTATTGAATGCAGGCAAATCCCTTCCGGAGATATGTACCATACTCAGCATCCAGTATTCGACGGGCAATACTTACAAGAGAAGAATTTTTGAAAAACTAAATGTTCAGAGCCTGCTCTCGCTGAGCAAACTTATGCAGGCGTACAATATGACGGGCGAAGGAAACAATTGATTCCGTGGACGCAGTTGAAATCAATTTTTCTGCTACTATTTGTATAGAGATACAGTCTTAAAACAAGTATCTACAAGTTAATGGGTATATTTAAAAAAAGTTGCACGATTTTGGCGAATAAGTTTCTGAGGAGTGTCTTAATTAAGAAAAGATGAGCTAATTTAAGTCACCTTAATTCGCTTACAAATGCTCAACCGGCATTCTACTATTAAAATCCATTGTCATCTCCCTTTTGACACTGATTAGCAGTACACCATCAACGTACCCCTTATTAATAAAATGTTGAAGTCAGCTGACACTGACTAAATCATCTATACTGCACTACCAGGCAGTTAAAGCCACATTATCTTTTGAAAAGATTTTGTATGAAGTCTGCTATCAGGATATTTCCGGTAATTGTCATAATACTTTATGCACTCTCATGCAGCCCCTCATTAAAGGTGTATTCCGATTACGACAGATCTCAGACTTTCACGAAGTTTAAGACCTATGCTCTATTTGCATCAGACAGTTCAAAACCTGCACTCAGTGAACTGAACAAGAAGAGAATTTTATCTGCGATACAATCAGAAATGGTTAAAAAGGGTTTCATTGAAAATACCACCAAACCGGATCTGCTGGTTAATGCCGTTGCTGTTAGAAAAAATGAAGTGGGTGTATCATTTGCGACAGATTATTACGGATACGGTGGAGTGTACCGACCTTATGCATGGAGCGGAACATTGGGCCTATCATCAGGTACTACCTATCAATACGATACTTACCAGGATGGCTCGCTAATCATCGATATCGTAGACGCATCAACAAAAAAAGTAGTTTGGGTAGGTACGGGCACAGCCAGGATCGATCGACCGTTAAAAAATCCTGATCAGCAGATACCTGAATTTATCGCAAAGATCATGGCAGGCTTTCCGCCGGGAGCTCCAGGAACTCCATTACCCTAACAATAATTCTATCAAGTGAAAAAAATCACCCGGTGACAAAACAAAGAAGAACATTCAAACTGGAGGAAAAACTTCGGATTATTCTGGAGGCAGGTGAAAATGGAATGACTGCTACCAGGGAAAAATATGGCCTCGCCCATAGTGTTTTATTACGATGGAGAAATGAATTTAAGGACGGAATGCATCCGAGGGAAACATTTCTTAATGATCTCCAGGCCGAGCTCAAACATATCCGTGAAGAAAATGCCAGGCTCAAAAGGATAATAGCAGAGCAGGTATTGGAACTGCAAATCAAATCAGAGACCATTCAGAAATTCAGCATACAAAAAAACATCTGTTGAAGTACCCGTGAATATCAAAATGAAAAATCCCGTAGTCACACTTCATTTATTCGTTACAATTGTCTTTTGTCCTTCCATGGCAATGAGCCAGGGAAAAACAAAATTCAGTTTAAAAGATTCACTTGATCACAAACTCGATCTCAGCGACTGGATCATCAATGCGAACGGATTTATTCCCGTACCGGTAATTATCACTGAACCTGCGCTGGGTAATTTTGGGTTTGGCATTGCACCGGTCTTTCTTAAAAAGAAACCCCCGATAGTAACTGATGGGAAAGCTACACCTGTCCCTCCGGATATCACTGCTGCCGCTGCAGCATATACCTTAAATAAAACCTGGTTTTTAGGTGGAGGAAGAATGGCCACTATTCCAAAGCTGCGATTGCGTTACAAGATCGGTGGCGGATACGCGAATGTTAACATGGACTATTATCGTGAGATAGCCAGCCAGGGCGAAAAACAATTCGGCTTCAACCTGAAAACAATCCTGGCTTATGGGTACCTCGGCAGACAGTTGCATGATCCCCGTTTCCAGGTGGGAATACAATACCTGTCTCTTAATGTAAAGCTGAAGTTGCAGAATGGATCTCAACTCCCGGATTTTGTCAAAGACAAAGAAGTAAAAAGCAATGTGGGAGAATTGGGTGTGGTAGGTGAATACGATTCAAGAGATAATATTTTCACACCTGACCGGGGAGTTAAGTTGCATGCGCATGTCAACTTCAGTGACAACATTTTTGGCAGCAGTTACGACTATCAACGGCTCAACAGTTATATGTACTGGTATGTTCCTGTCTTTCATCGAAAAGAATCAGGGAAAAACTGGATCAGCGGTTTTCGTGTGGACTATCAGCAGATGTTTGGCGATCCTCCTTTTTTCATTGTGCCCTATATTGATTTACGCGGTATTCCCACGATGCGTTACCAGGGCAAAGTGAACATCCTTGCCGAAACTGAACAGCGCTGGGATTTTGTGCGACGCTGGAGCCTGTTGGCCTTCGGTGGTCTTGGAAAAGCGTTTAATGATTACAGTGAGTTTGGAGATGCAGAGTTGGTATACAATTACGGGGCAGGGTTCAGGTATCTATTGGCGAGGAAGTTCAAACTCCGTTGCGGGATTGATATTGCGCGTGGACCGGGCAACTGGGCATATTATATTGTTTTTGGAAGCTACTGGCGTAAATAAAACTCAGGACTTAACAATCATTTTTATAAGCACATTTTAAACCAAAAACACATGAAGTCAAAAAACAAATCACCTCATTTTTCCCGGTCGCTAAAATTGCTGGCGCTGGGTTTGGCCGCGACGCCGGCGTTGTTTGCACAAAGTCAAAAACCGAACATATTGGTATTATGGGGTGATGATATCGGAACTACAAATATTAGTTCCTATTCTGGCGGAGTGATGGGATATGAAACACCAAACATCGACCGGCTTGCTAATGAGGGTTTAAAATTTCTACATTATTATGGGGAACAATCCTGTACTGCAGGCCGCGCTGCATTTCTCACCGGTCAGCATGGTATCAGAACAGGCCTGACCAAGGTTGGCTTTCCCGGCGCTCCCATGGGTATGAGCCAGCTGGATCCTTCTATCGGAGGGATTATGAAAAATCTAGGCTATGCAACCGGGCAGTTTGGGAAAAATCACGTCGGCGACAGAAATCCGTCGCTACCTACAGTGAATGGCTTTGATGAGTTTTTTGGAAACCTGTATCATCTCAATGCAGAAGAAGAGCCTGAACAACCTGATTATCCAAAAGATCCGGAATATCTGAAAAAATACGGACCCAGGGGGGTGCTTCGTTGTGTCGCTACGAGTGTGGATGATCCTACTGTGGACCCACGCTTCGGAAAAGTAGGTAAACAAAAAATAGAAGATACCGGGCCATTGAATATAAAGAGAATGGAAACTGTAGATGACGAAACTTCCGATGCCGCGATCGATTTTATGAAACGCCAGCATGCGGCGGGAAAACCTTTTTTCACCTGGTTCAATGCCACCAGGATGCACCTTCGAACACATGTAAGAAAAGATCATCGAGGCAGGTACACACACGGCGACAGCGAATATATTGACGGTATGATAGAGCATGATGAAACTATCGGAAAAATTCTGAAAGCACTGGATGACATGGGAATTGCGAATAATACCATCGTTGTTTATTCAACCGATAACGGGCCTCACATGAACACCTGGCCCGACGGAGCGATGACTCCATATCGTTCCGAGAAAAACACGAACTGGGAAGGCGCATTTCGTGTACCCTGTATCGTGAGATGGCCGGGTCACATCAAGGCAGGAACTGTAACAACAGAGGTCATGAGTCATAATGACTGGCTCCCGACGTTTGCTGCCATCGCAGGAGAACCTGATATCAAAGCCAAACTGGCTGCCGGATATACCGCCAATGGAATCAATTATAAAGTTCACCTGGACGGATACGATCAGTCAAAATTTCTTACGTCGGTACAGGGAACTGCTGGAAACAACAATGGTGTTAAAAGTGCACGCGACAATTTCTTTTATACAGATGATGATGGCGCCCTGGTCGCTTTCCGCGATGGTGATTATAAGTATGTATATGAAGAGCAGCGTGCACCGGGAACCTTACTTGTTTGGGGAGAACCATTTACAAAGCTCCGTCTTTCCAAAATATATAATCTTTACCAGGATCCTTTTGAACGGGCTGACATTACATCCAATACATATTGGGACTGGCTTTTAAGCCGGGCTTTCCTTATATACGGTAGTATGGAAAAAGTATTTGCATTTGTGGAAACATTCAAAGATTATCCACCACGCTCATTCCCACCAAGTTTCACGCCGACCACCATTGTAGAAGAAACGTTGAAAAGAATCAAAGTCGGTGGTGAGTTGAAGAGGATAATGCCTCAGCTCATCCAGGAAGCGGAAGCTGCGCCTAAACCTGCAGCACCAGCACCTGCGAAGAAAAAGAAGAAATAATAATCATTAAGAGGCCCGGCCAGTCCCGCACAATTGCGGGGCTGGTTCTTCGGGTTAAGGAAGTTTGGAACAAGGAAAGCTGAAAAATATCGTCACTATTGAAAAACATACAACCAGGTATTTAAATTGATTTTTGCCAATGCACAAACATCAGTTATGAAAAAAACTTTACAATGGATTTTGATTCTGACTGCATCTTTCCTTTCAATAACTCGATGTAAAAGCAAATCTGAGGGGAGCGAGACTGAAACAATTGATTCTACAAGCAATGCTGCGCCTGTTTCGGTAGCACATTTATCCAGCTGGAATGATGGAGATACAAAAACGGCAATTACCGATTACGTCAGGAAGGTCACAGCACAGGGAGATGCAGCATTCATTCCGGTTGAAGATCGCATTGCCGTCTTCGACAATGACGGAACACTCTGGGCGGAACAGCCCCTTTATTTCCAGATGATATTTGCGTTTGATCGTATCCGTCAGATTGCGCCTGAACATCCCGAATGGAAGAATAAAGAGCCTTTTAAATCACTCCTGGCAGGTGATATGAAAAAAGTGTTTGCCCAGGGCGAGATGGCATTGATTGGAATAATGAATGCAAGTTCTGCAGGTATGACAGGCGCTGAGTTTACAACGATTGTTCAGCAATGGATGGACACTGCAAGGCATCCCATTTCTAAAAAGCCCTACACCAGTATGGTTTATCAGCCGATGCTGGAATTGTTGCAATACCTCCGCGAAAATCAGTTCAAAACTTTTATTGTATCCGGTGGTGATATTGATTTCATGCGTGCTTGGACAGAAAAAACTTATGGTATTCCCAACTACCAGGTAGTAGGTAGTTCTTTAAAAGCGCAGTACGGACTAAACAAAGACAGCGTTCCATCCATCAACAGATTGGCGCAATTTGATTTTCTTGATGACGGACCTGGAAAGCCTGTCGGTATTTATCGTCATATCGGTCAGCGACCAGTTTTTGCCGCCGGCAATTCTGATGGTGATTACCAGATGCTGCAATGGACAACAACGGGAACGGGCACACGATTAGCAATTATTGTACATCATACGGATTCAGTGCGTGAATGGAAATACGATCGCAATTCACCTATCGGGAAACTGGATAAAGGTTTAACCGACGCACCAAAATATGGTTGGAAACTGGTGGATATGAAGAACGACTGGAAAGTTATTTTTCCGAAGTAAATTCGAACTATGAATTTCGAAGGACAATTGACTAATTTAAAATAAGTGAGCTGCAGTAGCAGTTGAGGCGTCGTCTGGAACTAAGTACGAATGCCGAAATGTGAAGGGCTGAATGTACGGGCTTTAACAGAGGTATGCAGTAGAGGCAATATCTGTGTTGATTCCGGATAAATGATGAACGAGTTAATGAAAATGTATTGATAGCAATTGCAAGGAGAATAATCTATTTTACCATCTAAATTATTATCATGTTGAAAGTCGCGCTGTCTTTTTTTATGTTGATGTTTCTGATATCATGTAATCAAAATAGTTCTGACAAGTCAAATACAGAGGAAGCAACTGTGGCATCGGATGTAGCAAATGCAGACAGCAATCTTGTCCGGATTGCGAAAGAGGCCTATATCTACGGGATGCCATTGGTAATACTGGATGTTTCGCGCAGGCAATTTGAGGATCCATCTGCGGGTGAACTTTTTACTCCACCCAATACATTCAATCACAAATCAAACTTTCCTGATGCGAATTTCAGATCTGTGGTTCGTCCAAATGCAGATACCTATTATTCAACGGCAATGCTGGATCTTTCGGAACAACCTGTTGTTCTTTCTCTTCCTTCTACTAATGGAAGATATTACATGATGCCAATGCTTGATGCTTATACAAATGTATTTGCATCTCCAGGTACAAGAACAACAGGAAATGAAGCGGGAATTTATCTGGTTACCGGACCCAAATGGACAGGTACTATTCCGCAGGGAATGAAAGAAATAAAATCGCCGACAAATAATGTCTGGCTCGTAGGAAGAACGCAGGTTAACAGTAAAGCTGATGGCGATAAAATTGTAGTGCCTTTGCAACATAAATACAAGCTTGTACCGCTGAGTTTCTGGGGCAAAACCTTTTCACCTCCGGAAATCAAACCCGATCCTTCGGTTCCCAAAGGAGATCCAAATGCCTACGTGAAGGGTTTATCAACAGAAGATTTTTTCAATTACATGAATCAGCTACTCGAAAAAAATCCTCCTCCTGCGGCAGACAAAACTGCTTTGGAAGAATTTGTCAAGATAGGTGTAGTGCCGGGGAAAAAATTTGAGCTTAGTACTTTACCTGCCGGAGTTGCTGATAAAATAAAAAATCTTCCTTCAGAAGTTTTCGATGCATTTGATCAGTTGCTGAAAGGTGGTCAGCAAAATCTTGAAAATGGCTGGCGCATTTCAAGAAAAGGCATTGGCACTTACGGGACAAATTATAATGAAAGGGCATTGATTGCCTATATGGGATTGGGAGCTAACCTGCCGGAAGACGCAATCTATCCTTCAACATCTGTCGATGCAAATGGCAATGCATTGAATGGAGCGAACAAATATGTTCTGCATTTTGATAAAGGCAAAACACCTCCGGCAAACGCATTCTGGTCATTGACTATGTACGATCCTGATGGGTATATGGTCGCTAACGCTATCAACAGAAATGCGATCGGCGACAGAAGTAATCTGAAAAAAAACAGCGACGGGTCCGTCGATATAATTATACAGAATGAATCACCTGGGAAAGCGGTGGAAAGCAACTGGCTTCCTGCACCAAAAGGAGACTTCAATGTGTTGTTAAGAGTCTATTGGCCAAAAACAGAAATGCTGGATGGGAGCTGGAACATTCCTGCGATAAAGAAGTTGTAAATAACCTGGGCATTTTCTGAAGCGGCGGAATAATTTTAAATGTCAAATCAAAACCGATCAGTCTGGAAAAAAACTTTTTCATAAAAGAAATTGAATAATTTTATGTACTGCTATTATCAGAAAGAGTATTAACGGCAAATAATAGAAACAATTTTCGGTTTTATTAATTGCCGTTGATATTGCCAAACGTTTGATTGCCTTGGTGAATGCGATAATATAATATTCCTTCCCTATACACCTTATTAGTTCGTATCCATAATTCCCAGGAGATAATTTTATAAGGACCTCTGGTTACATCGGTTGAAAATTACTTCCGTTATGAAACCACAGTCAAAACATTTTAACAGTAAAAAATGAAAAAGCTTCAGCCAGCGATTGCAGGCCTGGTTTGTGTTATCATTTGCTTCAATGCATACCATGGCTTTTCACAATCACAGGACAGCAGTAAACGCAGGCAGTTGAAAAATGTAATCAGGTATAACTTGTCGGGAGCCGCCTTGTTTGGTGTTGATCGGTACGTTGTTTTCGGGTACGAACGTCTTATTAATAAAAGACAAAGCATGTCGATGAATATTGGCAGGGCGTCGCTACCAAAATTGATCACCATATCGAATGATAGTTTTCAATTGCAAAAAGATCGAAAGAATTCAGGAATTAATTTTTCGCTGGACTACCGTTTTTATCTTCAGAAAGAAAACAAACACTTCGCTCCTCATGGTTTATATATCGGGCCCTACTACTCCTATAACAATTTTGAGAGAGAGAATGAATATACTTTTACGAAAACGGGCGGACAAGCACAAGTTGGTACATCTGACACGAGATTTTCTATTCACACATTTGGCGGCGAACTTGGTTACCAGTTTGTACTATGGAAAAGATTTGCAATTGACCTGGTAATGATCGGCCCTGGTGTATCCGTGTATAAAATCGAAGCCAAATTTGGTGGAACTCTTACGGATGAGCAACGTGCCCAGTTAAGGGACGCGGTGGAAGATATGCTCACTCAGCGCTTCCCGGGAATGAATTATGTTTTAAGTGATAAACAACTTGATGCAAACGGGGCGTTAAAAACAACTAGCATCGGATTCAGGTATATCGTACATATCGGCTTTGTCTTCTAATTAAATAGCTCAAAACAAAATTTTCATTATGAAAAAAACCATCTGCAGTTTTGTCCTCTCCACTTTGCTGGTGGTGATATTTCAGGCGGTACATTCCCAGGATACGAGTAAAACTCCTGCAGAACGTGCAGCTCGGTTAACGGAATGGATGAATACAAATCTTTCTCTCACTGATGCACAGCTGCCTGAAGTTCAGAAGATCAATTTAAAGTACGCTAACAAGAATGAAGAAATAAAAAACAGCTCCGGATCAAAAATGCAAAAAGGAAAAGCTGTAAAAGCAAACGACAAAGCAAAGGACAGCGAACTTTCTTCGGTACTAAACCCGGATCAGTACAAAACCTACCAGGATAAGAAAGCAGAACTGCGCGAGAAATTTAAAGAAGAGGCAAAAAAGAAACGAAATCAATAAACACATCAGTAAGATTCACTTTTTTCAGTAAAAAGGTGAGGAAAGCCGATAACACAGAAATCGTCGTTAATGAAAACATTACCATCTTAGCACTCTTGCCTTCACTGGAAGCACCTGCTCGACCCTTACAAGTGCTACCGCAGACGCAAAACCGAAAGACTATGACAGGATGCATTACTATCCAGTTACAAAACCAGGCTTCCCGGGTGGCATAAGTCTTCGGGTACCTGGATCGCCAATCACATGAAATATTCCGGAGCTGGTTTGGTTAATAATAGTTCACGAACAGTAACTGTCCACTTTGCTGTTGATGCAACACCAAAAGCTTTACAAGATGCTTTTATCAGCACCCCTCTGTATAAATGACCAGGATGAAGACACTTCATATTTTAGTCAGCGAATTGCCCGCCTGTAAGTTTGCAACAGCCGGACATACTTTGGTGAAGAAAAAATTAATCTACCCATTCAATACAGGCTCACGGTAGATAATTAATCATTTAAATTAGCCAATATTTCTGCATTTTTAAATATCGGAACAGTCGATGAAGGGCGGAAAATATTTCTTTTTAAACCGATGTTAAAATCAAACGGCAGAGAAATTTATTCGCTTCTTTATTTCGAAACTTCTGCAGGAATGACTCTGACAGCAAAATCCAAGTAAGTTTGTGCAGATGCTTATGCGAAAAATAATTCTTCTTCTATCATTGCTGGCTTTGGGATTCTATGGCAAATCGCAGGAAAGAGATTCCATTTTCTTATTTAACGGGCAGGTGTTAATTGGTGACATCAAGAACGGAAATCTTGGCATCATTAAAATCGATGATAAGGATCTGAAGATTTTAAGCATCAAAGCATACAAAATCAAACATGTCACTACCGGGCCTCATCTTTTCAGAATTGAAACAACAGACAAGCATGTAATTTATTCGCCCTTGCGAAAGACTGACAAACCTGGGCAGGTGGCAGTAGTAGATGGAAGCTCTGTGGTGATCCTCAATCTTACTGATATCGCCTTGTTATCTCCGGTTCAGAAGAACTTTTTCAAAAGACTTACCGGGAATTTCGGCCTTGGATTCAGCTTCTCAAAATCCAGTGGCATCGGGCAGCTAAATTCAAATGCCAATGTTTATTATACCTATCGCAGAACACAGTACCAGCTGACGGCGAACATGCTAGCTTCAATCGATACTTCATCATTCTCGCGCGACAATGAAAATATACAGCTTTTTGGCTCCTTTGACCTGAAGATGCCATGGTTTCTCGCAGGTCAGTTATTATACCAACGAAATCTTCAATTAAGTATATCCCGAAGGTTCCAGGAAATGTTGGGAGCCGGCAACAAACTGGTTCTCAAAAACAACTGGCAGGTATGGGCTGTCAGCGGTATTTCACTTGGCCAGGAACGAAGTACGGAAGGAACAGATGCCGTTACCCTGGAAATGCCGTACATGTTCCGCATAAACTTTTTTGAATATCGCAAATTCAATATGCAGTTGGGGATTTACCAGACCTTCTTTGTGAGTTTGTCGCAATGGGGAAGGGTGAGGTATGATGGGTCGATTAACTATTCCCATGAACTGATTCATAATTTCTATGTCAATCTTAACCTGTACTCGAACTACGATAATCGCCCTCCGGACCCAAACAGCGGCAAATTCGATTACGGCATATCGTTATCTGTCAACTATAAATTCTGATCTGGAACAAAGGCAATCTTCTACTTCATCAATCATCAGCAGATTATTGCTGTTGTAATGATCGGAAATAATCGACCAATGATTGCGCATTGATATTGCTGCACGGATCAAACGGTTTGCATTCCTTGAGCGCGACTGAATTCAGCGGCATATACAACATCCATTCTGATATTTAACAACATGGTGTCTGGCGAAAATCTTCCGCTGGGATATGCAACTTTAAACTCTATAAATTATAATCCTCCTGATGTGTTGTGCAGCTAAAGAGCGTATCCATTACTTATAAAAATTCAGAACCCATTTCAATTCATTTCACTACCAGCCGACAATATTTCCTGTTACAGAAGAGTAACTATCTGCGATTAATGTTCAATGGCTGCAACAAGTAGCAACTGATTGCCACCTGCATTCGCAACGTAGGATACATCCCTGCAATCAACTTGCTCACAGGAATACTCTTTTCTCCCAGGACAAGGATATGATTTGACCAGGGGGAATAACTGCCAGTGCCACAGACATGTAATGTCATCTCAAAAGGATAGCAGGAACACGGCTCTGCCGATAACCAAGGCAAAAATTTTTATCTCCGGTGATTTATATGTAGTTCCAGGAGGACGGGTTTGCAGTTTTCCGGAACCCATCCGGGAAAACAGCACTGATTAAAGGGTTACTCTATTCGGATGACCATATCCTCGAGGTAAGGATCAAGGTATTTTGTATCCTCAAAAGGAAAAATAGTTTCTATAGACCGGCTGATCTTTCTATAGATCAATTCCACATAAAAGGACTCGACCTGGAAGAGTTGATAAACATAGAAGGAATCTGAACGGAAGGATACGGTAACACCAAGGCACCACATCACCAGTTCCTGCTGTACAAGCGACAATTTGAGATAATCCTGGAGTTTCATGCAATTAATTATGCAAGGGCTATGCTAACAGGCCGAGACACCATCCTCCAGTGGATCATGCATCAAAAAATGGAAATTATTTCCCCGAATCTGAAATGAATTCCACATTTCCCGGTGAAAAATATGCTTATCTCGGGACCATGTGATGCACAAATAAAAACGCCTGGCCGGTGCCAGGCGCTTTAAAGATATCTGAGAAAAAGATGTTTGGTTATTTCTTGTTTGAAAGATTCACGACGATACCGCCACCCAGGCCAAACTGATAGATTGTTGAGTAGGAGGCAACGCCCGCACCGGCACCCCCTGTTCCAAAGTAGAAACCACCACCCACAGATTGTACTGCAGAAAGCAGATTCGCCTGCAGCCTGATACCGACTTTTTCTGATGCCCAGAATGTTGCGCCTGCTTTAAGGCCCCAGGCAAAAAATGTTTTACTCGAACTGTTTTTATTATCCGGATTTTCCAGGTTCATGATGTTCATCCCTAATTGAACCCCAAAAAGTCCCTCCACTTTACCTTCGGGTTTGCGGAGATAGCGATTTCCACCAAGCATGATATAGTTCACGCCGAGATCGAAATCCGTATACTTAGGACCTGCATTGTAGTAATTAAGCGGAGCTTTCGTATCCTGTCTTAAATAACTTAATTCAAGCCCATAATTCTCACGAAGCATATATTCCAGTCCTATACCCCACATAAAACCACCTTTTATTTTGCCGTTGTAATAAGCATTCGGATCGTAGTAAGAATCCACATTATCATCAAAAGTATATGAGGCATATCCGTTTAAACGAACACCCTGACTAAATGCCGGGAGAATGCAGAAAATAAGGAGTACTGAAAAAATGATTTTCATTGTAGCAGTTTTAGATTGCTAAAGGTATATTTTCATTTATTAATATATCCGCACTTATGCGGAAACGGACCATTTAACCGTTTAACGGAAATCTTTCGCAGTTTTAACTTCTTCTTAAAAGCGGAACGCAACATTGATCATAAATCGGTAGCCCAAAGTTGTGGTTCGGGCAGAACCTTTCTTCTCAAATTCCCCTTCGTAGATTACCTTATTGTAGCCGGGAAATTTGTCCGCCAGGAGCTCATTGGGCTTCTGAAAAAATAAGGATTAGTGATCAGGACTCAGTGTTGATACCCGCTTTCAGATTATACATGCCCACGCCAGGCCCAAACATAATGAAGTCAACTGCAAGTCTTTTCCAGAATATGAACTGGTAACCAAGTTGCACACCAACGGTGTGAATACTAAGAATCAGATCTTTCCCAACATTACCTGCAAATGAGCTTGTGTTCATATACCAGTCATTCCCGCATGAAAAACTATTGTATGAATAATAGGGTCCGATATAAACACCATGTGGTGTTTTGTGTTTATTTTCTCTCAGATAAAAACGATAGTCCGCTCCAATATGAAAAGCCTTTCGCTGGTATTATCTGTCACCTGGATGGAATCTGAACCTGAACCTCCAAGAGGTTTAAGGTACAACCTGGTAGGTCTTAGACCTCCCAGGTTTTAAATACCTGCCAGGTTTTAAGACCTGCAAGGTTCAGCAACCTGCAGGATAGTTTGAATTTTTGTAGAGTGAAAATTGATCAACCCTGAAGTCAAATGAGGAAACAGATCTGATGCCGGGGTACAATTGTGGCAGGAGATTTTTACAGAAAAGCTCGATGTATTATAAACAACCTGGGAGGTCTTAGACCTCCCAGGTTTAGAAAACCTGGCAGGTTTTAAACCTGCGAGGTGTCATGGACATACGGAAAATAAAAAAGCCTCTCAGAAACAGATCTGAAAGGCTTTTTTAAATAAATATGGCACCTACCTACTCTCCCGGGCCGCAACCCAGTACCATTGGCCATGAGGGGCTTAACTTCTCTGTTCGGAATGGGAAGAGGTGAACACCCTCGGCAAAAGCACCATAAGACGTTGTACGTAAAACGATGAACGTTAAACGTGAAATAAAGTCATATTGGGATAGTTGTAAAATCAGTGACTTAAAAAGACCTGCTATAAATAGCAAATATTTAATAAAATTAAAGCGTACGGGCAATTAGTACTACTCGGCTTTAGTGTTACCACTTTTACACCTGTAGCCTATCAACGTCATAGTCTTTGACGACCCTTAAAAGGAAACTCATCTTAAGGAAGGTTTCACGCTTAGATGCTTTCAGCGTTTATCCTGTCCGTACATAGCTACTCTGCATTGCACCTGGCGGCACAACAGATACACCAGCGGTACGTACGACCCGGTCCTCTCGTACTAAGGTCATGTCCTTGCAATTTCCTAACGCCCACCACAGATAGGGACCGAACTGTCTTGCGACGTTCTGAACCCAGTTCACGTGCCACTTTAATCGGCGAACAGCCGAACCCTTGGGACCTTCTCCAGCCCCAGGATGTGACGAACCGACATCGAGGTGCCAAACCTCCCCGTCGATATGAGCTCTTGGGGGAGATCAGCCTGTTATCCCCGGAGTACCTTTTATCCTTTGAGCGACAGCCCTTCCATACAGAACTGCCGGATCACTTTAGCCTGCTTTCGCACCTGCTTGGCTTGTGTGCCTCACAGTCAAGCACCCTTATACTAATGCGCTCTGCGTACGATTACCAACCGTACTGAGGGTACCTTTGCGAGCCTCCGTTACTTTTTAGGAGGCGACCACCCCAGTCAAACTACCCACCATGCACTGTTTCCCGTCAGGGATTAGACTCTAAGTGTCAGAAGGTTGGTATTTCAACGATGACTCCACGGCACCTAGCGGCACCGCTTCAAAGTCTCCCAACTATGCTACACATCTAAAACTCAAAATCAATGCAAAGTTGTAGTGAAGGTTCACGGGGTCTTTCCGTCCCGTGGCGGGTAACCGGCATCTTCACCGATACTACAATTTCACCGGGCTCGTGGAGGAGACAGCGTTCAACTCATTAGACCATTCGTGCAGGTCGGAACTTACCCGACAAGGAATTTCGCTACCTTAGGACCGTTATAGTTACGGCCGCCGTTTACTGGGGCTTCAGTCAGGAGCTTTGACTTGCGTCGAACACCCTTCCTTAACCTTCCAGCACCGGGCAGGTATCAGGCTCTATACGTCATCTTACGATTTTGCAGGGCCCTGTGTTTTTGCTAAACAGTTGGTTGAACCATTTTACTGAGACCGCATCACTGCGGTACGCTTTATCCCGAAGTTACAGCGTTAATTTGCCGAGTTCCTTCTCCACGGCTCACCCGAGCGCCTTAGAATATTCATCCCGTCTACCTGTGTCGGTTTACGGTACGGGCCGCTGTAGCCTAACCTTAGAGGTTTTTCTTGGAGGTTTGATTAGGAACACTATCAGCGCAGCCGAAGCTTTGCTGTACTATCACATTTCGTCATCCCGACCGGATTTACCTGATCAGAATATAACTACGTGCTTTAACGTGGAATTCCGTATCCACGCGGTTCTTTCACTACCCCGTCACCCCATCGAAACTACAGTGGGTGCTGGAATATTAACCAGCTTTCCATCAGTTACCCCTTTCGGGTTTACCTAAGGACCCGACTAACCCTGATCCGATTAACGTTGATCAGGAAACCTTAGACTTACGGCGATAAGGTTTTTCACCTTATTTATCGTTACTTATGCCTACATTTTCTTTTCTGAACGCTCCAGCATACGTTACCATACACCTTCGCAGCGGATCAGAATGCTCCCCTACCGATATACCACCAAGTGGCAATCTTAGAACTTCGGTTCGTAGTTTGATGCCCGATCATTTTCCGTGCAGGGTCTCTCGACCAGTGAGCTGTTACGCACTCTTTAAATGAATGGCTGCTTCCAAGCCAACATCCTGGCTGTTATAGAAACCCCACCTCGTTTGATCAACTTAACTACGTATTAGGGACCTTAGTTGCTAATCTGGGTTATTTCCCTCTCGGCCACGGATCTTAGCACCCGCAGCCTCACTCCCGGAGATATTTACTAGCATTCGGAGTTTGTCAGGGTTTGGTAGGCGGTGAAGCCCCCTAGCCCAATCAGTAGCTCTACCTCTAGTAAACTTCTATATCCGAGGCTGTTCCTAAAAACATTTCGGGGAGAACGAGCTATCTCTCAGTTTGATTGGCCTTTCACCCCTATCCACAAGTCATCCCATAACTTTTCAACGTTAATGGGTTCGGTCCTCCATTCTGTGTTACCAGAACTTCAACCTGCTCATGGATAGATCACAAAGTTTCGCGTCTGCCCCCACTGACTAGTCGCCCTATTTGGACTCGCTTTCGCTACGGCTCCGTTATTAAAAAACTTAACCTTGCCAGTGAGGAGCAACTCGTAGGCTCATTATGCAAAAGGCACGCCGTCACGCTTGCGCGCTCCGACCGCTTGTAGGCACACGGTTTCAGGTACTATTTCACTCCCCTGTTTGGGGTGCTTTTCACCTTTCCCTTACGGTACTGGTTCACTATCGGTCTCTGAGGAGTATTTAGCCTTACCGGATGGTGCCGGCAGATTCAGGCAGGATTTCTCCGGTCCCGCCTTACTCAGGGTACTGCTCGTTACTGTTAATGTACGCTTACAGGACTATCACCTGCTATGGTTCAACTTTCCAGAAGATTCAGCTTGATAACAGCTTCTAAATGCAGCCCTACAACCTCCTGGCAGCACGCTGCCAGAATTTAGGCTTTTCCCTTTTCGCTCGCCACTACTCAGGGAATCACAATTGTTTTCTTTTCCTCCCGGTACTTAGATGTTTCAGTTCTCGGGGTTGGCTCTCCTTTCGGAGTAACATACCTTCAGTATGCTGGGTTGTCCCATTCGGAAATCTACGGATATTACGCTTGTGTGCAGCTCCCCGTAGCTTATCGCAGCTTACCACGTCCTTCATCGCCTCTCAGAGCCAAGGCATCCACCATGTGCCCTTGCTTGCTTTAAAAAATTTGAAATTGTAGCAGTGTTACCACCACTAACAAAAAGTCACTCGATTTTACAACTTAATTTTTTCCCAATATGTCAAAGAGCTTTCCGCCTTCGCGGATTCAGCTGATGTTTAGGTTATGAACCCCAGACCTTTCGTCAACATCAATATTTCAAAAGAACTTTCTCTAATCTATACCCACCACTATTCTTGTGGAGAGTATCGGAGTCGAACCGATGACCCTCTGCGTGCAAGGCAGATGCTCTGGCCAGCTGAGCTAACCCCCCAAGTTTAAGTCTTGAGCCTCAAGTCAGCAGTCATTCATCAAAACCTTACAGTTTCAATCTTCAACTTTAAACTTTCAGCTTTCAACTTCCAGTAGACCCGACCAGATTTGAACTGGTGACCCCTACATTATCAGTGTAGTGCTCTAACCAGGCTGAGCTACGGATCTTTGTAGCCCCCTTATCGGGTTTTACTTTTAAAAGAACTAGTTTTTACTAAGAAAGTGTAGGAAAGCAATAACTAAAAAGACGATCATACTCTAAAAAGGAGGTATTCCAGCCGCACCTTCCGATACGGCTACCTTGTTACGACTTAGCCCCAGTCACCAGTTTTACCCTAGGCGGCTCCTTGCGGTTACCGACTTTAGGTACACCCGGCTTCCATGGCTTGACGGGCGGTGTGTGCAAGGTCCGGGAACGTATTCACCGTATCATTGCTGATATACGATTACTAGCGATTCCAGCTTCACGCAGTCGAGTTGCAGACTGCGATCCGAACTGAGAGCGCTTTTTTGGGATTAGCTTCATGTTGCCATGTTGCAACCCTTTGTAGCGCCCATTGTAGCACGTGTGTAGCCCAGGGCATAAAGGCCATGATGACTTGACATCATCCCCTCCTTCCTCGCGTCTTGCGACGGCAGTTTCACTAGAGTTCCCAGCATTACCTGATGGCAACTAGTGATAGGGGTTGCGCTCGTTGCGGGACTTAACCCAACACCTCACGGCACGAGCTGACGACAGCCATGCAGCACCTTACTGGCAGTGTATTGCTACAAAATCCCCTTTCAGGGACGGTCTCCCAGCATTCTAGCCCTGGTAAGGTTCCTCGCGTATCATCGAATTAAACCACATGCTCCACCGCTTGTGCGGACCCCCGCCAATTCCTTTGAGTTTCAATCTTGCGATCGTACTTCCCAGGTGGATCACTTAATGCTTTAGCTCAGACACCAACAGTGTATCGCTGATGTCGAGTGATCATCGTTTAGGGCGTGGACTACCAGGGTATCTAATCCTGTTTGCTCCCCACGCTTTCGTGCCTCAGTGTCAATTACCGTGTAGCCAGCTGCCTTCGCAATTGGTGTTCTATGTCATCTCTATGCATTTCACCGCTACATGACATATTCCGCTAACCTCCACGATATTCAAGACAGATAGTATCAACGGCAGTTCCCAAGTTAAGCTCGGGGATTTCACCACTGACTTACCTGCCCACCTACGCACCCTTTAAACCCAGTGAATCCGGATAACGCTTGCACCCTCCGTATTACCGCGGCTGCTGGCACGGAGTTAGCCGGTGCTTATTCCTCTGGTACTGTCAAGCGGATAAGAATACCCGATTTTCGCCCCAGATAAAAGAAGTTTACAATCCAGAGGACCTTCATCCTTCACGCGGCATGGCTGGGTCAGACTTGCGTCCATTGCCCAATATTCCTTACTGCTGCCTCCCGTAGGAGTCGGGCCCGTGTCTCAGTGCCCGTGTGGCTGATCATGCTCTCACATCAGCTATTGATCGTAGGCTTGGTGGGCCGTTACCCCGCCAACTACCTAATCAACCGCACGCCCATCCGTTACCGCCGAAGCTTTGATATAAACCAGATGCCTGATCTATATAATATGGGGTATTAATCCAAGTTTCCCTGGGCTATTCCCCAGTAACGGGAAGGTTGCGTACGTGTTACGCACCCGTTTGCCGGTCGCCACCCAATATTGCTATTTGTGCTGCCCCACGACTTGCATGTATTAAGCCTGCCGCTAGCGTTCATCCTGAGCCAGGATCAAACTCTCCATTGTAAATAATGTAGAATCGATTTGCTCAATTCAAAAGTTAAATTGTTGATTCGCCTTACCATTTTCCCTTGATAAATCAAGGCTTAATGTGTTACTGCTTTCCAAACTTTCAAAGATCTTTTCAGCTTTTCCGCTGCCCTCTTTTTGATTGGGAGTGCAAAGGTAGGAGCTTTTAATTATCTACCAAATCTTTTTTCAATTTTTTCCCATTTTTCTTTCGAAATTTTTTCGAAAACTGAACCAGATTTTTTGTCGAAGAACTGCGCTTTTTTCGAAGCGGGTTGCAAATATAGGATGGGTTATCCATTCACTCCAAATTTTTGTAACACGCAGTTATTCACATCTCCCAAAACCCCAGTATTTACAGGCATTCCAGCCGAAAAAAATTTTAAAAGAAATTTTGATATCAATTCCAATCATCATATCCTCCACCGTAAATTCAACCATATCATTTACACCTGATTCTCCATCCGGCCTGATACCATCCAAGCATTAACACTATTTATGAGAAAATCTGTTGAATCTTTTACGTACTGATGAATAAAATCAAGGCAACAATTATTCACTCATTTCGAGATACTGGTCAGGGAATCGGACCTGCATAAGATATAGCCCATGACCCGGGGCCGTAAAGCTGGTCAGGGCATTATCTGTGTGATGAAGTATTGAATTGAATTGTTCCAGACTGATCTTCTGCCTCCCTACCTGCACCATAGTACTTACTAAACCCCTTACCATACCTCTTAAGAAGCGGTTTGCTTCTACATGATAAACCCATCCGTTTTCTTCCTGAAACCATTCACTTCTGGATATACTGCAGATCGTCGTCTTTGTGTCAGCATGCCTCTTGGAGAACGAAGTAAAGTCTGTCTGTTGCTTAACCATCCCAGCTGCCGTGTCAAGCAATTCTTTATTCATCGGGTATGGATAAAACCATGCACGATCAACAAGGAAAGGATCCTTGCGATTACTGAGCATATACTTATACCAACGTGCCACTGCATCAAACCGACAATGGGATTTCTTCCTGACAGCAGTACAATTCACTACGGCAATCTGTTTCGGGAGGATTGCATTGAGATGATATACAAAGCCCGGTTCAAGCGTCTGCTCCACATC
Source organism: Pollutibacter soli (assembly GCA_029269725.1). Taxonomy (GTDB): domain Bacteria; phylum Bacteroidota; class Bacteroidia; order Chitinophagales; family Chitinophagaceae; genus Pollutibacter; species Pollutibacter soli. Next base: position 191,558 of record JARJHS010000006.1, read on the forward strand.
GAAATGGAAATAATTCTGCATGGCATGAACCCCTGCATCTGTACGGGAAGAGCCCGTACAATTTACGGTTATGCGTAACAGTGTGCCTGCAGCTTTTTCTATTTCTGACTGGATTGTTCTGGCATTTTTCTGAACCTGGAATCCGCTGAAACTACTGCCATCATAGCGTACTTCGAGAAAATAACGTGGCATCAGCAGGAGATTGTAGTTGGCAAAATCTATTTAAGGAGAGATCTGAATCTCGTAATATAATACGTGTCACTCAGTAATGATTCCAAGGAAGAATAGTTGAAACTGTCATACACATACGGATATGCAGCGTCCATCAGTTTGTACTTTCCCTCATCACTGATAAAGACGATGGAAACACTTTTTATTTGTTCTGCAGTATAACATTTTGCTTTGAAATCCCTTAACGCAGCTGCTACCATATCATCTGTTTCCCTGATAGCAACGATCTTTCTTCTCAGCAATTGAACGTCTTTATCCGTAGCCATTTTTTTGCAATCCGCTCGTACAGCGCCAGTTTTTTCCGGGATATTTTTTCCTGCACTATCCGGAACAACATCAGTTGATTTCTGACTCGCTATGGCTGCATTTTCAGAAATCACGGGTGCCTGCTTTTGTAAGTTCTCCGTTGACGTTGCCTTTTCGGTTACCCGTTTCGGTTGTTCCAACGCTACTGCTTCTGATTCTTTCGGGATAAAGACATCAACTGTATCTGCTTTACCATTTTCACTTATGTCAGCAAATAAAAACTGAGTTCCTGAAGGTGATGCAAACACCGATATCTTATTGACAGAACGCTTGCCTGCAGCGGGTTGTGCGGGATTCTTAACGGCAGCAGGTTCGGTCTGCTTTGGAGTTGAATTGGCATATCGTTCCTGGATCGGCTTTGCTTTATCTCCTTTTGTGGTTTTTCCGTTCTTTGCATTTTCAGGAGTGTTCATGACAACCTGCGCTGTTGAATTTTTTGTTTCCGGCGGGTCCATCACCACGGGCGGAGCGGTTGTTTTTGTATCTGGTTTTACCTCAGCAGGTATTTCCTTCTTTACTGTTGATTTTTCTTCAACCTTAGGTGGCTGCTTTTTTTCAACGGGTGGAAGATTTATTGCGAACGAAGCGTTATTTGAACTCATGAGATCAGTGCCAGGCAGACCCGGATCATTAATTACCGCTGCAAGGATCAATGTAAACGCATCATTAGTACGTGGTGCCGGTACATATTCCACATCCTGCTTCTCATTATTCACCCGCTCTCCCATTTGTATCTCCTGCGTCTGATTATCGATCAGTCCCCAACCCTTCTCCTCAAAATTTTTTAACGTAAATCCTTTATCCTGTTTCAGGCCTTTTAATGAAAAGCGATATTCAGGAAATGCATTCTGAGGAAAACCCATAATGAAGACATGCGTCGTATCTATCAGCTTTGGAATGATCAGAAAGCCAGCCGTATTCGAGCTTAAAGGCTCATTGTTTATTTTGACGTAAAAAGGCTGCTGGGGCTGCGTCTGGATATAAATGTAATGATGATGCTGCGCAACAGACGGAGAAACAAAAATTCCAAGAGTGACGATCAGCAGGAATAATCTCATGGATATAGCGATATCCTGTAAAGCTAACATTTTTCGAAGTAAGTAGTGAGTAGTAAGGAGTAAGAAGGAGTTGAAAGTACAAAGCGGAAAGTTAAAAGTACTGATAACGTAAGGTCATCGTATATACAAAATGACTAAGAATATTTTTAAATCAGAATTATTACCGGTTAATAGGAAATGTCATTATTCGATTTAATTGATCTGTTTTTTGTAGCGAACAAAGCCAAATAGGCGGAGAAAATGATCTGGAACCAGACCCGCAGTTTACAACCATTTTTGAAAATCCCGAATATCCTGGCACTTGCGAGAGATAACTTTCAATTGAAAATTATCACTCACCTCCTACCTCATCTACGCCCTTCGAGCGATTATAAACATTATGTTTTCCTACCGGAACATGAACGTTACCTCTCGTCGCATTGTTAGATACATTTGTCACACGCTGAGGTGAACTTATAATTTAATACCTATGACCTTACACTTTTACCAGCTTCCTCCCGCGCCACCGCCTCCAAAACTCCCACCACCAAAACCACCAAAGCCGCCACCACCGCCGCCGCCGGAACTTCCACCACCCCATCCGCCACCTCCACCCAACGGCGGGAAGAAGATCGGACCTGACATATTGCGATAACCACGCCTGCTCATGAAAGAACCACCTCTTCCACCGCCACCGCGACGTGATATGATAAATATGATGATGATAAAAATGACGATCAGACCTATGAAGTTTCCTGGTCCCTCTTTCTTTCCGCGATTCCTGTAGCCTGCCGGTGCTTTATATTCGCCTGCAGCAGCTTTGATTATTGCATCTACACCGTTGCTGATACCCCGGTAAAAATCATCTCCTCTGAACTGGGGAACTACCTCGTTATCGATGATCGTTTTTGCTGTAATATCAGGAATCGCCCCTTCGAGTCCATAACCGGTAGCAATCCATAGCTTACGATCATTTTTTGCGATCAGGAAAACAATACCGTTATTAAACTCCTTTCCCCCTACACCCCACTTACGGCCAAGCGCAAGCGCATAATCAGAAATATCATAATCACCGGTAGACGGTACAATTACAACAACAATCTGGTTAGAAGTACTATCGTCGTAGGCGACAAGCTTGCTTTCCAGTGATTCCCTCTGATCAAATGTCAGTGTGCTGGTAAAATCAACAACGAGCCGTGGAGGCACAGTTGGATCAGGAATTACCTTTTCGATCTGGGCCTGGGCTATTGAAACAAACAACAGCAGTATGGGAAGTAGAAGTTTTTTCATTTATTTTCCAAAAACGATGTCATCGGGTAACTCATTACGGTCTTCTTTTTCATAGGGAAAATGGCTCGTCAGCGCTTCTCCGAGATCGTGGATGATGGTGATTAAGCCATCGGTATAATGCTCCGCATTAAATTCTTCCAGAATCGTTTTAATCTCTTTATTCCAAAATGCGGATCCAACCCGCAGGTGAATGCCTTCATCGCCATAAACTGCCATCTGGTGATCTTTCATCGCTATATAAATGAGAACACCATTCCTGTCGTCGGTATTCTCCATTTTCAGACCATAGAAAATTTCAATAGCGCGATCAACAGGATCCACGAACCGGCAGCGACTTTCCACATAAACACGTATTTCGCCGCTGGTTCGCTTCTCTGCCTTACGAATCGCTTCTACAATCCTGTTTTCTTCTTCAGGAGTAAAAAAAGGCTGTTTCTTTCTGAAAGAAAAAATGGACAAGGCTGTATTATTTATTTGTTCAGCTTAATTGAATTTCACTTCAGGAGCTTTCTCAGCACCGGGATCAGACGAGAAATATCCTTTTTCTTTAAATCCGAACATACCTGAAAAGATATTGTTCGGGAAAGTTTTGACGACGGTATTGTACTCCTGGACGGAAGTGTTGAAATCATTACGGGATACTTTGATCCTGTTTTCCGTTCCTTCCAGCTGTGTCTGCAGATTTACGAAATTCTGATTTGCCTTCAATTCGGGATATGCTTCAACTGCTACAAGCAAACGGCTCAATGCGCCTGAAAGCTGACCCTGCGCCTGTTGAAACTGTGCTATCTTCTCTGGCGAAAGATCACCTGCATCGATTGTTGTCTGTGTTGCTTTTGCTCTGGCATTTACTACTGCTTCCAAAGTTGATTTCTCAAAATTTGCCGCACCCTGAACTGTACTGACAAGGTTTGGAATCAGGTCGGAGCGACGTTGATATTCACTCTGGACATTGCCCCATTTTCCTTTTACATTCTGGTCAAGCCCAACCATTTTATTATAACCGCTGCAGCCGCAACCACCTAATAACACTAAAACAACAATAACGACAATTAAGCCCAGATTTTTTGACATGGCTAGTGATTTTTAGAATTGAGAATGATAGATATAATAAATGCTTAAACCGTTGCACGTGACACGTACAACGTTAAACGTTCAACGTATAACGTTACTCGCTGATGGCAGCGATGCCGGGTAGGGATTTTCCTTCGAAAAATTCGAGCAATGCGCCTCCTCCTGTCGATACATAGCTCACTTTATCAGAGTAACCGAACTGATTGACAGCTGCAACACTGTCGCCACCACCTACGAGTGAATAAGCGCCATTCTGCGTTGCTTCAGCGATTGCTTTTGCCACTTCCTTAGTACCATGCTGAAATTTTTCAAATTCAAACACGCCCATCGGTCCGTTCCACAAAATCGTTTTGCTTTTGTGAATGATGTTAGCGAATTGCTCGCACGCATATGAACCGATATCCAGCCCCATCCAGTCATCAGGAATGGCATTGGAGGGTGATGTTGACGTTTGTGCATTGGCATTAAACTCGCTGGCGATCACAGAATCTGAAGGAAGATGTATGCTGACACCTTTTTCTTCTGCTTTTTTGAGTAATTGAAGAGCAGTATCCAGACGATCTTCTTCGCAAAGCGACTTTCCGATCTTTCCACCTTCTGCTTTGCAGAAAGTATAAGCCATACCGCCACCGATGATGATGTCAGTTGCTTTTTCCAGGAGATTTTCGAGGATCAGAATTTTATCAGAAACTTTGGCGCCTCCGATGATTGCAACAAAAGGCTTTTCTGCGTTATTTAATACTTTTTGTCCGCTATTGACTTCCGATTCCATCAATAAGCCAAACATGCGTTTGTCTTTCGGAAAAAAAGAAGCGATGATTGCGGTAGAAGCATGTGCCCGATGAGCAGTACCGAAAGCATCATTTATGTAAACATCCCCCAGCTTACTAAGCTTTTCAGCAAACCCTTTGTCGCCTTTCTCTTCCTCTTTATAAAAACGAAGATTTTCCAGTAATAAAACCTCTCCGGGTTTGAGATTTTTAGCAGCCTCAACAGCGTCTGCTCCGATGCAGTCTGTAGCAAACTTCACTTCTTTGCCACTCAAAAGTGATTTGAGATGAGGCAGCAAATGTTTTAAAGAGTACTTGTCGCTCGGACCATCCTTGGGTCTCCCCAGGTGACTCATTAAAATTACGGATCCACCATCGCTAAGAACTTTATTGATCGTAGGCAAGGCTGCCGTCATACGTGTGTCGTCAGTAATATCAAACTTATCATCGAGAGGAACGTTGAAGTCCACACGCACCAGCGCTTTCAAACCGTTGAAATTTGTTTCCGAAAATCGGGACATAAGGGGAAATTAACACCGGTTCCCGGAAATATCCGGCAACCGGTGATTTAAATTATTTAGAGATCTGTTTTGCAAAATAGTTCACCGTGCGAACCAGCTGACTTACATAACTCATTTCGTTATCGTACCAGCTCACGGTTTTCACCAGTTGAACATCACCCACATGCAATACTTTTGTTTGTGTAGCATCAAACAAAGAACCGAATTTCATTCCAATTACATCGCTGCTCACAATCTCGTCTTCAGTATATCCGTAGCTTTCATTTGACGCTGCTTTCATCGCCGCATTCACTTCATCCGCAGTCACTTTTCTACCCAGAACGGTAGTGAGTTCAGTAAGAGAACCGGTGAGTGTCGGAACGCGTTGAGCGGTTCCATCGAGTTTGCCCTTCAGGCTTGGGAGAACAAGGCCGATCGCCTTTGCTGCACCTGTACTGTTCGGAACGATGTTTTGCGCTGCAGCACGGGCACGACGCAGGTCACCCTTAGGATGTGGAGCATCCTGTGTATTCTGATCATTTGTATAAGCATGTACCGTAGTCATCAGTCCACCTAAAATTCCATAAGTATCATCCAGCACTTTCGCCATTGGCGCGAGGCAGTTGGTGGTACATGAAGCACAGGAGATGATGGTTTCAGAACCATCCAGAATATCGTGGTTGACATTGAAAACGATAGTTTTAAGGTCTCCGGTAGCCGGCGCAGAGATCACTACTTTTTTAGCACCTGCTTTCAGGTGAGCCGCAGCTTTATCTTTATCTGTGAAGAAACCGGTACATTCCAGGACGACATCTACATCATGAGAACCCCAGGGAATCTGCGCCGGATCTTTCTGAGCGTAGATCTTAATTTCGTCCTTATTAACTATAATAGAGCTGTCTGTGGATTTTACTTCTTCATCAAATCGTCCCTGCGCAGTATCATATTTCAGCAGGTGTGCCAGTACTTTAGGACTGGTAAGATCATTAATCGCAACCACGTCAATTCCTTCCATTTTATAAATCTGGCGGTACACCAGGCGGCCGATACGTCCAAATCCATTGATCGCAACTTTAACAGTACTCATATTTTAATGATTTTTCTAAAAAAATAGATGCCGAAGGTACTAATTCGAAGATTACAAAAACATCAATTTTTAAGGCTTGAAAATTATCGCTAAGACCCGATTCCGGCCTAAAATGGACAACAATTAAGAGAATTATGAATATTAAAATTTTTGCTCAGTTGATCGGTCTTTAATAGAAAGCGGGAAAAAAATATTCAGGATTTACCTCACCAATGCTAAGTGTGTTGCGTTATTTGCAAAAGAAACGCTTTCGGATTTTTCCTTCGGGATACCCTTCTCCAGTGGTTTCCTTCAATTTTTTAATGATCTCCAAACTCACCCTGATTATTGCGGCAAGCAACTACAGGCTAACCAACCTGCCAGGACAGATTTGCCATTTTAATGGACATCAATAATCAGGTAAAGGAGAAGTTTTCTGCATCTGATATTTTAATTAAATAGGTTTTTGCGAAAAATTTTGCACGGATTCTGTTGAACATTATCTTTGCACTCCCTTAGAAAAACGGCCCGTTGGTCAAGGGGTTAAGACGCCTCCCTTTCACGGAGGAATCACGAGTTCGAATCTCGTACGGGCTACAAAAACCCGCCGGAACTATCCCGGTGGGTTTTTTTATTTGCAGGGATCTATTTCGACGATTCCCTGTATGACGGAGTTGCAGCCCTTGAGAATTATTTGACTTAAGAAGTTTCGGCACAATGGTGATCCCGTTAGACCCACCATTTAAAAGCAATTCTTTCCCTTTAAATATTCTATTCTCTTTTGGATAAACATCATTACTAATATGGTACATTGACATGACCTGGGTAAATCATTTAAAATATCGAGATATGAAACAATTCCTTTTTTTCATTTTGATTCTCTCATCCGGTAAATGCTTAGCACAAACAACTGATATCAAAAAAGAAAAATGGCATTGGGATAATCCTCAGAAACAGGATACATCAGCGGGGTATGCGCAGGTTGTAAAAGTGGGAAAGACGCTGTATATCTCGGGAGCCGTCAGTCGGGAGATCAGCCCCGAGGGAATTACCGGCGTTTACCGGGCATTGGAAAGGTCACTGAAAAGCTTCGGGGCAAGTTTTCAGAATGTCGTCAAAGAAAATCTTTACACTACTGATATAGAACTGATGAAGACCCACAATGCAGCAAGAAAAGCATTTTACAAAGGAGATTTCCCTGCGGCTACATGGGTGCAGATAACACGGTTATTTATGGCAGACGCGAAACTCGAAGTGGAGCTGGTGGCCGAATTACCCTGAAAAAATCCTGCACCTGATTTAATTAATCCGGAAGGAGCTCAATTGTATGTTTAACTCAGCTATTATTTTTTCCATTCCCCAGCGGTAACCAGATGATAAATTCAGCAAACTCGCCTTCGTTTGATTCAACTCTTATTTCTCCTCCATGCGCATTGATGATTTCATAGCTTAATGAAAGTCCAAGTCCTGTCCCCTGGCCTGATGGTTTTGTAGTAAAAAAAGGTTGAAATATTTTGTCCAAAACCTTTTGTGAAATTCCAAGGCCATTGTCTTTGATCGATAATTTTACCCGGTTGCCGATCCGGTTGGTACTAATCGAAATTGCTGGCTCATAAGAATCACCAGCCATTTTTTTCTTTTCCCTCATTGAATAAAAAGCATTGTTGTACAGGTTCAGCAATACCCGTCCGATATCCTGTGGTACAAGTTCAACTGTTTCTATCTTTTCATCCAGGGCTTTTATACAATCAACCTTGAATTCTTTATCCTTCGCCTTGATAGCGTTGAAGCTTAACCGGTAGTATTCTTCAATTAAAGAATTAAGATTTGCCGGCTCTTTTCTGCCTGTGCTAGCCATCGAGTGTTGCAACATGCCCTTCACAATTGAATCTGCACGTTTGCCATGATTATTTATCTTCTTAAGATTATCAGTAAGATCATTTATAAGGGCATCGGCTTCCGATTTGTCGGAAGCATTTAACTTATTCAGCATTCCAGCTTTTAGTTCATTTAATATCTCAACACTTACTTCAGAAAAATTTGTAACAAAATTCAGCGGATTCTGAATTTCATGCGCGACTCCTACAGTAAGTTCACCTAGCGAGGCCAACTTTGCTGTTTGAATAAGTTGTTTCTGCGCAAGCTGCAATTCAACCAGGGTATTTTCCACTTTCAACTTCTGCGCCTCAGTTTCCTGTTTTTGCAGATTCAATACCTGGTAAGCTTTCTTTTTCCCCTGATAATTTCTAACCAATATCGCCAGGATGACAATAGCAAGAAGTAAAATCATACCGAGCGAAATTGCCAGATTCCTGTCATTCTTTTTTTGCCTGTTCAGCATATTCACTTCCCGCTGTTTTTGAGAAACTTCATAATCAGTCCTGAGATCGCCCATTTTTTGCACAGCCTTGATGTTGGTCATGCTGTCCCTGTATATAATATGTTTTTTATAGAGTCCTAAAGCCGCTTCAGTGTTTCCCGATTTTTCGTAAAGAATTGACAATTTCAGACTGGCGTCCGCAATCTGCTCCTTTAATCCATAGCGCTCTGCTAACTCAAGGCTTCTGGATGTATACTTCATTGCTGTGTTCTGATTACCTCTGTTCAGGTATACGTCCGCAATGGAAGTCAGGTATACACAGATCGGGTAATAATCCTGCGTTTCCGTTAGTATCTCAATCGCTTGTTTCATTTTCAACTCTGCCAATTCATTTTTGCCGGTATTCGCATATACCATTCCTATGTTTCCCAAGCTGTATCCTTTTCCGGTCAGGTGATTGAGTTTGTCAAAAATCACCTCAGCTTCCTTAAAATAAATCAGCGCTGAATCATAGTTTTTGATGACCAGGTATTCATCTCCTGCGTTGGAAATGATACTCGCGAGAATACCTGAATCGCCATTGGACTGCCGCAAAATTGAAATGGCTTTATTGTAATAGTTCATTGCATTTGCATGATTATCGGCAATCGAATAAGTGTCAGCAATTGCTCCGTAGGCTTCTGCTTCGCCTCTTGCAAGCTTTGTTGTTTTCGCGATCTCTGCACTTTTGAAATAATCAGCAAGGGCCTTATCCAGGTTACCCAATAGTCTCTCCTTATTTCCTTTTAATGAATAACCTCGTCGTAAATAAGTCTTGTCTCCGGCTGTTTCTGATAAACTGATCAATTCTTCCGCATACGCTACACCTTTTTTAAGATCCCTTGATTCGTTGAAAGCGAGGTTGCGCAGTAATTCAAGTTTCTCTGTACCAATAAGATTATTCTGTTCGTAAATAATCGCAAGACTGTCAGCAATTTTTTGATCCTGAGCAAATGCATGGGAAATACAGAACCACAACATCCCAATAAAAACAATATGTGTTTTTCCAGAAATCATTCGGATGTCAATTGAATATCATATTTATCATCACGGGAAAAGAAGTAAACTATCGTCGGGTTAAATACTCTTTATCTGTTTCTTCTAAATCGTCTGAATAACAAATAAGTGAGAGCGAGTGCGCCTACCACTACACTTACAAGTAATGCAGGAGCAAATGACGGATTGATTGAGATTTTAGGATCAAAAGTGTGACTTACGCCGTCTGTGTCTTTCCATACAATAGAGTAATCACAAACATCACCGGTATGAACATCAGTAGCGATATCGGCACGCCAGTTTTTACTGTCTTCTTTTCTGGGAAGTTCTCCATCATCTCCGGAAAAAATATCTGTAGTATTGGCTTTTAAAGGGACACCTTCAATGGATACCACGGGATCTGCAGTATTCTTTACTTTCCATCTTATTCGCTCACCTTTTATAGCCTTGGTGTGACCCTTATCTGAAAGAATTAATACACCGGTAGAAATATTACCTCCTGTGATAGTGATGGTTTTCATTGCTCAATATTTAAGTTTGAAAGAATAACCGGAGGGGCAGGAAAGAGCGATCAGAAGGTATAACTAAATATAAAAAAGAATTTACAATAAGGAATGAAATACTGTTTCCTACTTGCTGAGTTACAGCATCGATGTTAACAATAATCTTCATATATGTTATCCATGATCGTTAGTATAAATTAATATCGAATGGTTTTTCAGCACTTCAAACAGCATTGCAAAACAGCAGGAGTTTTCCGGGCGGATTTTTTTATGTAGACATTTCAGCGGAAAAAGAATTCCAGTTCAGTTAAAAAAAATCCGGCGGTTTCTTCATCAATATTAAATTTCTTCTATATTTGCATTCGAACAACTGTTCGAAACAAGTGTACGAATGCCTAAAAAAGAAGAAAATACGGAGTTAGCGGTGCTTGAATCGGCTCGTAAGCTATTCAAATTGAAAGGATTGGACGGTACCTCAGTGCAGGAAATTGCCAGCGACGCTGGAACGACGAAATCCATGGTGAACTACTATTTCCGGAGCAAAGAGAAGTTGTTTACAGCGGTTTTTCAACGTGAATTCATGCAGTTTTTCAGTGGAATCGCCGCGTCAATTTTATCCGGATCGACGCTGAAGGAGAAAATTGAAAAGATTGTTGAACTCGACACACAGAAGCTTCTGGATTTCCCCGACCTGCCCATCTTCATAATAAATGAAATCAACCGTAATGGAGATATTGTTTTCGCGCATCTCGGAGAACTAAATCCCGCGAAACTGTTTAGCATCATCGACAAACAAATCGAAGAAGAAGTAAACAATGGAAACATTCACCCGATTCGTGCTTACGATCTCTTCATGAGTATCCAGGGACTAACCATATTCCCATTCCTCGGCAAACCTCTTTTGAAAAAGGTGAATGAATGGACCGATGATGAATTCAAAAACATCGTACTGAACAGAAAGAAAATAATTGTTGACATGATCTGGAATTATATCGCGAAATAAAATTGTTGAGTATGATCAGACAATCTGTATCTAAAAAATTTGCTGTACTTATTATACCCATCGTTTGCTGTGCGATCCCATTGTCAGCACAAGAGATTATCACTTTAGATAGTGTGTATATCTGGGCAGAAAAAAATTATCCGCTAATCAAACGAGCAGATCTTGTCCGACAATCGGAAAGTTATACTCTCGCTAATATTAGAACGGGAAACTATCCGCAACTGAATATCACCGGGCAGGCGAGTTATCAGTCGGATGTAACACAACTTCCGCATATTCCGAATCAACCCATACTCTACCCTGTTTTGAGTAAGGATCAATATAAGATAGCCGCCGATCTATATCAGAACATTTATGACGGAGGATCAATACACGCGCAAAAACAAATTCAGAAAGCCAATACGCAGGTTGAGCTCGCATCGATTCAGAAAGATCTTTATCTCATCCGCGAAAAACTGAACCAGATTTACTTCGGTGTTCTTTTATTAAATATCCAGCACGATCAGATTGACAGCCTGATCACCCAATTGAGCCGTACAAAAATAAGAGTGGAAAGCGCGATAGAAAACGGTGCTGCATTCCGATCGGATGCGGACCAGGTGCAGGCAGAAATTCTCACGCAACGTCAAAGGCAATACGAAATCGAATCTGCAAGTATAGCATACCTGCAAATGCTTTCCGCATATACAGGGAGGCAAATCACCAGTGATCAGCAACTGACTGTACCTGTTGCTGAAACCAACTGGCTGAGCCATGAAAACAACCGACCGGAATTGAAACTTTTTGCTCAGCAGGAAATACTTCTTGATCAGCAAATGGCGCTCACAAAAAGCAAAAGCATCCCCAGAATCAGTCTTTTCGGACAGGGAGGTTATGGATTACCAGGATTGAATATGCTGAAGAATGAATTCGCCCCCTATTATGTCGCAGGCCTTCGCCTAAACTGGAATTTTTCATCGCTATACACCAATAGAAATGAAATCGCTTCACTTGAACTGAAGAAACAGGAAACTGCTGTGAACCGGGAAATATTTCTTTTCAACAATAATTTTTCAGTTATTCAACAGGATAACGAAAGATTGAAAATGGATCAACTGCTCAATACTGATGAGGAAATTGTTCGCCTGAAAGAAAGCATCACCCGTACTGCAGAAGCAAAATATACAAATGGTGTGATCACGCTCAATGACCTGCTAAAGGAAATCAATACCCTTTCGCAAGCCAGGCTTAATATGGAGTTGCATAAAATACAATCACTTTCCAACCAATTCAATCGCCAGTTCACACTCGGTCAGTCAAAACTATAACCATGAAAAAATTGAGCTATATCCTGTTATCCGTAATCATACTCAGCGCCTGCAGCAACAATAAAGATGATTTTGATGCGTCGGGCACTTTTGAGGCAGATGAAGTCATTGTATCATCACAGCAGGCCGGACAAATTCTTTCATTGCAGATTAAGGAAGGCCAGCAGTTGAACCCGGGTCAGACTATTGGTAACATCGATGTTACCAATCTTGAATTGCAAAAGCAACAAACAGAAGCAAGGATTAAATCTCTTGGAGATCGATTGAACACCGCAACTCCACAAACAATCGTGATTGAAAACCAGATTGCTGTTTTGAAAACACAAATCGCCTACCTGGAAAAGGAACAGGAGCGCACTACAAATCTTTTGAAAGCGGATGCGGCCACACGTAAACAACTCGATGATATCACAGCAAAAGTTGATGAAGCAAAACGTCAGCTGGAGGTGTACCAGCAGCAGATAGCCCTGAACAAATCAAACGTAAATGTCCAGAATAAATCTGTAATGAGTGAAAAAGATCCTTTGGAAAAATCGGTGGCACAAATTCAGGATCTCATAAGCAAAGGAAATATTGTAAACCCGATAAAGGGAACAGTACTCACGCAATATGCATTCACTGGCGAACTCGCAAACATTGGGAAACCTTTATACAAAATTGCAAATCTGGATACGATAATACTCAGAGCTTACATCTCCGGCAATCAACTTGCGCAGGTAAAACTGGGTCAGAAAGTAAATGTGAAATCTGACGATGGGAAAGGTGGTTTCAAACCATATAACGGTATAATCTACTGGGTTTCCAGCAAAGCGGAATTCACACCAAAAACAGTACAGACGAAAGAAGAAAGGCAGGACCTGGTGTATGCGATAAAAGTGGCAGTGCCCAACGATGGTTTTTTAAAAATCGGTATGTACGGCGAATTAAACTTTTAGCAGATGCCTGCAGTAGAGATCAGCCAATTAGTAAAGACATACCCGGTCGGTAAAAACAAACTTACAGCGCTGGACAAAATCTCCTTTGACGTAAATGAGGGCGAAATTTTTGGATTGATCGGGCCCGATGGTGCCGGCAAAACAAGTCTGTTCAGGATACTTACTACTCTCCTTATTCCAGACAGCGGTAGCGCACAGGTACTAGGTCTTGATGTTGTGAGGGACTTCAGGGAGATACGCAAAAAAGTTGGATACATGCCGGGCAAATTCTCGCTGTACCAGGATCTGACCGTTGAAGAAAATCTTAACTTTTTTGCGACGGTTTTCGGAACAACGATAAAGGAGAATAAATACCTGATCGAAGAAATTTATGTACAGATCGAACCTTTCAAAGATCGTCGTGCCGGAAAACTTTCTGGTGGCATGAAACAGAAGCTGGCACTTTGTTGTGCGCTCATTCACAAACCATCCATTCTTTTTCTCGACGAACCTACCACGGGGGTCGACACAGTATCAAGAAAAGAATTCTGGGAAATGCTGGGTCGATTGAAAAAACAGGGTATTACAATCATGGTTTCGACTCCCTACATGGACGAAGCAACTCTCTGCGAACGAATCGCATTGATCCAGGATGCAAAAATCATGTCGGTAGATACACCCGCTCAGATCATTCAACAATTCCCCGATCCGCTTTTTGCTATTCGCGGTGACCAGATGGGAAAACTTCTGAAACAACTGCGACAGAATCCCGAAGTTGAAACCTGTAATGCATTTGGCGATTATCACCACATCACTTTAAAAGACAATTCCGCTGGTACACAAACCAGACTAATCGGTCAGCTTGAAAAAGAAAATCTGCATATCAAAGAATTGAAAGCAATCACGCCGACGATCGAAGATTGTTTTATCCGCCTCATGCCACATAACAACCAGATCCAAAGATCATGATAACCCGGGAAGTAGTAATAAAAACAGATAAGCTCACAAAAAAATTCGGTGACTTTATAGCTACCAACGAAATCAGTTTTGAAGTTTACTCCGGTGAAATATTTGGTTTTCTGGGAGCCAATGGTGCAGGCAAAACAACTGCCATCCGAATGCTTTGCGGTCTATTGACTCCAACTTCTGGACATGCCACAGTTGCTGGATTTGACATCTACAAACAAACTGAAAAGGTAAAGAGCAATATCGGTTATATGAGTCAGAAATTTTCTCTCTATGAAGACCTTACACCGCGAGAAAATATCAAATTCTATGGTGGCATTTATGGATTGACGGATAAAGAAATTAAAGGTAAAAGCGACAGCCTTATTCACCAGCTCGGTCTTGAAATGCAGGCGGATAAGCTCGTTGGTTCTTTACCACTGGGATGGAAACAAAAGCTAGCGTTTTCTGTCGCGATCATTCACGATCCTAAAATTGTTTTTCTTGATGAACCTACTGGCGGTGTTGACCCTGTAACGAGAAGACAGTTCTGGGACCTGATATACGACGCGTCGGAAAAAGGCATTACGAGTTTTGTAACAACGCATTATATGGATGAAGCCGAATACTGCAATCGCATTTCAATGATGGTAGATGGAGTAATGAAAGAGTGCGACACACCATCAATACTCAAAGAAAAATACCATACCGATTCCATGGACGAAGTATTTTTTGAACTGGCAAGAGGAGCAAAACGAACAGCAGATTAAACCAAGGACCAATGAAACAATTTCTTTCATTTCTGAGAAAAGAATTTCATCACGTTTTTCGCGACAGAAAAACTTTGTTGCTGCTTTTCGGCATGCCGATCATTCAGATAGTATTGTTCGGTTTTGCTTTAACCAATGAAATCAAAAACAGTAAGATCGTGGTATGCGACTATTCAAAAGATGATATTACACAGCGCATTACTGAAAAGATAGCAGCAAGTAAAAATTTTGAAATAAAACAATCTGTACTCGGGCATAAGGAAATAGAGCAAGCCTTCAAGTCCGGGGATATTAAACTTGCCGTCATTTTTCCTTCTGCTTTTCAAACTGATCTGGAAGCTGGAAGAAGGGTGCAGGTACAAATCATCGCCGACGCATCCGATCCCAATACAGCAACAACACTCACCAGCTATGCGACAAATATCCTCCGAGACTTTCAACAGGACATGCAGCCTCTGCAACATGCGCCAATGAATATCAGCACAACCGCCAGGATGATTTATAACCCGGACCTCAAAGGAGCAACTAATTTTGTTCCCGGTGTAATGGCACTTGTACTCATGCTCATATGTGTATTGATGACTTCAGCGTCGATCGTGAGGGAAAAAGAAAACGGTACCATGGAGGTGCTGCTTGTTTCGCCGATGAATCCACTATTGGTAATCATTTCCAAAGCCATCCCCTACCTGCTACTATCGCTGGTGAATCTCATTATAATTCTTTTGCTGAGTGTCTACCTCCTGGGACTTCCCGTAAAAGGAAATGTATTTCTGCTTTTTGGAGAAAGTACACTACTGATCATTACCGCTCTTTCACTGGGATTACTGATCTCCAATTCCACATCATCTCAGCAAACTGCGATGATGATTTCTATTATGGGATTGCTACTTCCTACTGTAATGTTTACCGGATTTATGTTCCCACTGGAGAACATGCCAAAACCTTTGCAAATAATATCTAACCTCGTTCCATCGAAATGGTATTATACGATTGTAAAAAACATCATGATCAAAGGACTGGGATTTTCTCACGTGTGGAAAGAAACGCTCATTCTTGCGGGAATGACTGTTTTCCTGTTACTCGTTAGCCTGCAAAAATTTAAAATCCGATTGAGTTGAGAACGCTTCGATTTCTCCTGCAAAAAGAGTTCCGGCAGATATTCCGGAATACAACCATCCTCCGGATGATCATCATGGTGCCTATCATTCAATTACTGATACTTCCTCTGGCTGCGGATTACGAAATAAAAAATATCAATGTTGCTATTGTGGATCATGATCATTCCGGTATGGTTCAGCAACTGATCGGGAAAATTTCATCTTCAGGTTATTTTCATATTGCGGATTACAATTCGTCGTACGACAAAACATTTACAAAGTTCGAAAATGACAAAGCGGATCTCATCCTGGAAATCCCGCAACATTTTGAAAGGAACCTGGTGCGTGAAGACAAGCAGGAACTATTTCTTGCAGTGAATGCCATAAACGGAATTAAAGCAACAGTAGGCAGTTCTTATCTCGCCGGCGTCATCAGGGATTTTAATGCAGATCTGCGTTTGCGTTATTATCCTTCTCTGGCTACTGCGAATAATCCAGTAATCGATGTTGCTCCTGTCAACTGGTATAACCCATTTTTGAATTACAGGTTCTTTATGGTTCCTGGTATCCTTGTCGTACTGGTCACCATGGTCGGTTCGTATATGTGTGCACTCAATATTGTGAAGGAAAAAGAGGCAGGCACGATTGAACAGATTAATGTCACCCCAATAAAAAAATTTCAGTTCATTCTTGGTAAACTGATTCCGTTCTGGTTGATTGGCATTTTTGTTTTTAGCCTGGGCCTATGGGTGATCGCAAGATTCGTATATGGCATTATCCCGGTGGGAAGCATTTTGCTACTGTATAGTTTTTTGGCTGTCTATCTTATCGCATTGTTGGGAATCGGTTTATTAATCTCTACTTATAGTACCACACAGCAACAGGCTATGTCGCTCGCTTTTTTCATGGTGATGATTTTTATGTTGATGAGTGGACTTTTTACTCCGATCGATAGTATGCCCGGATGGGCAAAATGGATTGCTCATGCCAGTCCGGTTACCTACTTTATCGATGTCATCCGGATGGTCACGCTAAAAGGAAGTGGCTTAACTGATATCAAAAATCATTTCCTGATCATGGGCGGATTTGCTGTCTTCTTTAATGGCTGGGCTGTTTTAAATTATCGGAAAACCTCCTGATTTAACAATCAAGGGTTTAAAACCATTCTTTACAGCTACCAAACTATCAGTTTGTTGACAAAGGCGTGACAATCCCGTTACGCTTACCCATTTTTTCCTTATTCCGTCTGCTCTTTTCCGTATTTCGTAAACCCGAATTTGGGTTTCAAAATAGTTTTGCCGCTCAATCAAAAAATATATGCTAAACCGGGCTTTAAGCTTATTTATCGGCGCTGTATCTGTTCTGGCTGTTTCCTGTAGCGAAAAAGATAACTCTACCCCAAATAAACCTGTATATACTGTTCCTGAGACGTATACATTCACAAATGTTGATTACAAAGAGGCAGCTTCACGCATCAGCATGTGGGTTGGATATACCGGCATACTTGGGAAATCAAATGTTCGTCAGTTAAGCCAGGATACCATCAATAATCTGTGGAATAACACAAACAGTTCATTTACAGCTGAAACTGCAAGTAATATTCCATACACTTTCGATCAGTTAAATTCCCTTACAACTTATAACCTTGCGAGCAAAACAGCTGATGCTGCAGCATTCAAATCATTGGCCGATTCAATGGTTGTCGTAAGCCAATTTTACAACACTCCTGCTTCACAAGGTGTTGCCGGAAAAATCGGGACAAGAATATTCAACTATAAGGGACTTGAGTTTAACCAGGCAGTTGCCAAAGGTTTGATGGGTGGATTGACTATGAACAATATTATCAGCATCCTGAACCAGGTTCCCCTTGATGACAACAACACTGTTGTTACCGGTTTAGGTACTGCAATGGAACACCACTGGGACCTGGCATTTGGATATGTTGGAATTCCCGCGGATTATGATTCATCTTTCAGCTACTCAACAGCACCGGTAAAAGCCGATCGTCCTTTGGGCCTGGGTGGATACTTTGCTGAAAGAGGAAAATTTATTCAGTCCGGTGGCAAAATATATGAAGCATTCAGAAAAGGTCGCGCGGCAATATCTGCAAAGGATTATGAAACAAGAGATGAAGCGATCGATGTGATTAAGGAATATGTAGAGAAGACACTGGCTGCTGCGGCTTACTCCTATTCCACTATTCCGCAAACCCAAACAGAATTCTCCCAGAAATTTCACAGTCTTTCTGAAGGATATGGATTCATACTTGCATTGAAATATCGACCCGCAACAAGTCCGCTGACAGCAGCCAACTATCAGAAACTGGTTGACATATTCAATACCGATTTTTATGAGCTCGCTGCTGATGCTGCGAATACAAAACTGAAAGAAGCTCAAAACATTTTGACAACGAGCTATGGCCAATTGCAACCATAGTAATGCAAAAAATCATTTCGCCGGTCTACAGCTTTTGATCCAGGTCAAAAGCTGTAGATATTTTGCCGGATAACCATAAAATCAATTTTTTCAATGTTAAGTGTAATGTTCAGGAAGAAAACAGTCGCCATCTTTTCAATGACATTGATTGCTTTGCTCACGCTTATTGCATGTAGCAAGGGAAGCAGTACCGGTGGTGGCGAAAACGAGGAACCAGGAGATGGTGTAGATGAATTCAAATCTGATATGCTGAAAAATTATTCGGACAATATCATCATCCCGGCATTTACTGATTTGAACGATAAAATTGGAACGCTGGAAACTGCAGTCCATGCCTTCCTCGATGCACCTGATCAAACGAAACACAATGCATTGAAAGCGTCTTTTAAAAATGTATATGTAAGCTATCAGAATATTTCAGTTGCTTACTTCGGACCTTCGGCAGCTTTACTGTTGAATAACTATCTGAATACATTTCCTGCTGTTCCGTCAAAAATTGAAGCAGGTATTCAATCGGGCAATTACAATTTCAATCTGCCTGTGAGCTCGGATAGTATTCAGGGTTTTCCTACACTTGACTATCTCCTTTTTTCTGAGAATGCTGTAGCCAAATTCAGTGATGCAAATAGTGCAAACAGAAAAAAATATGTTCGAGATATTGTTTCGAGGATAAAGGCATTGACTGCAAACGCACAAACTCAATGGACAGGTTCCTATCGCAATAGTTTTATCACTTCGTTGAAAACAGATGTAGGAAGCTCCATTGGTGCGCTTGTAAATCAGTTTGCATTTGAATTGGATGCGATGAAAGGACCGCGTATCGGGTGGCCTTTTGGCAAACAATCCAACGGAATCGTTTTTGCAGATCGGTGCGAAGGATACTATTCCGGCATTACAGGCGACCTTGCTGTTGCTAACCTCAAAAGCCTGAAAAACTATTTTATAGGTAATAGCGGCAAAGGAATCTCCGACTACCTGGTCTTGTTAAAAAAAGATCAACTTAATACCACCGTAGTCAACCAGTTTGAAACTGCGATCTCCGCGTTGCAGGCAATTCCACAACCGACTTCAGAGGCATTCATCAACAATGCGCCACTCGTGGAAGAAGCATACAAACAGGTTCAGAAGCTTTTAACACTGATTAAAACTGATGTGGCATCGGCCACCGGCGTTCAGATAACCTATATGGATAATGATGGTGACTAATCATCCAACTTCATTCTGGAACAGACCTGTTCCTATTGCACCGCTGGTCAGTTTCAGAATTACTTTTGGTGTGCTGATGTTTTTTAGTCTCCTGAGGTTCTGGTGGCGTGGTTGGGTCACAACAGTATATATCGAGCCTAAATTCCATTTTACATATACAGGCTTTGAGTGGGTCAAACCACTCGGAGAAACCGGTATGCATCTTCTCTTTCTTATCATCATCTTATCAACAGTTCTGATAACGATCGGGCTATTTTATCGGTTATCCATGATCGTTTTTTTTATTGGATTCACGTATGTAGAACTGATAGATATTACCACTTATCTCAATCACTACTACTTTATCAGCCTGGTCGCATTTATCATGATATGGCTTCCTGCAGCAGCTGATTTTTCTGTTGATTGCAAAAGAAATCCATCTTCACGCCGCCTGCTGGTTCCAGCCTGGGTTGTCGGCAGTATTCGCTTCCAGATGGCAGTGGTGTATATATTCGCTGGTCTCGCAAAGCTGAACAGCGATTGGCTCATACACGCCGAACCCATGCGTACATGGTTACCTGCGAAGAGTCATTTACCAATCATAGGCAAACTTATGTACAGTGAATGGATTGCTTATTTGTTTTCCTGGTTTGGTGCTGTTTACGATCTGTGCATTGTGTTTTTTCTTTTGAATAAGAAAACACGAAAATCCGCCTATGTATTTGTGCTGATATTTCATGGGGCAACCGCGATATTCTTTCCAGCTATCGGTATGTTTCCTTATGTAATGATCGTTAGCAGTCTGATATTTTTCTCCGGAGAATTTCATGATAAAATGTTGTCGAAAATTCCTGCTTATCGCAACAGACTTTCAGAAGAAAATAAAGCTGTTTATCACTACCGGTTTCCTGAGCTGTTGAAAGTTGGTGCAATTGTGTATATCCTAATCCAACTACTGGTGCCGTTGCGTTTTATTGCATATCCGGGAAATTTATTCTGGCATGAACAAGGATATCGTTTCTCCTGGCGGGTTATGCTGATGGAAAAAGCGGGAACGGCATATTTTACTGTGAAGGATAAAACCAATGGATCTGCTTATGAAGTAGATAATAAAAGTTTTCTTACACCCCTGCAGGAAAAGATGATGAGTACTCAACCGGATATGATGGTGAAATATGCTCATTTTCTTGCCTCAGAATATTCAAAGCGCGGAATCAAACATCCACAGGTTTATGCTGAAGTATATGTTGCGCTGAATGGACGACCTTCGCGGCCGTTTATCGATCCCAAGGTTGATCTGAATGAACAAGAGACAGGCTGGCATCAATATAAATGGGTGTTGCCTTTTAAAGATTAAAGTTGTTATTGAATGAAAAGTGTTGTTGTATTTTTTCTGATAGTGTTGCTCTCAATAAATGCATTGTCGGCTCAAACTAATTTTACTGCGTCAGGCACTTTGAGATCAGGCAATGAAGCACTCGCTGGTGCAACCGTGGTGTTATCCGGACAGGAAAAGCCAATCGTATCGAATGACAATGGATTTTTTCGTTTCAGCAAATTGCAACCCGGTACTTATACTTTAACAGTGTATTATTCGGGTTTCAGGGAATACAGTCACTCTTTACAAATCGTCGATAAGAATCTTGTACTTGATATCAATATGGAAGCAGATACAGGTCGTGCCCTGGAAACAATACTCATTCGCGATTTCAGAAGTGAGTCTGTTTCCGGCAAGCTCAATGATGTATCCGGTACAGCAATATATGCCGGCAAAAAAACGGAGTTTATCAACCTGAAAAATATCAATGCGAATCTTGCAACCAACAATACAAGGCAGATCTATGCGCGGGTACCCGGACTGAATATCTGGGAATATGATCGTGGCGGTTTGCAATTGGGTATCGGCGGTCGAGGTTTAAGTCCAAACAGATCTTCCAATTTTAACATCAGGCAGAATGGATATGATATCAGTGCAGATGCCCTCGGTTATCCGGAAAGCTATTATACGCCTTCCACTGAGGCACTTGAAAAAATTGAAATCATTCGCGGCGCGGCGAGTCTGCAATATGGTCCGCAATTCGGAGGGCTTGTGAATTTTGTAATGAAGGAAGGACCAACAAACAAACCATTTGAAATCACCAGCAGGCAGAGTTTCGGATCCTTCAATTTTTTCAACAGCTTCAATAGTATTGGTGGAACAGTAGCAAAGAATAAACTAAACTACTATGCATTCTACCAGTATAAAACGGGAGACAGCTGGAGGCCGAATAGTCATTTTGATCAGCACAACGCCTATGCCCACCTGTCGTATGCATTCAATCCAAAATTCAAGGTCACGGCTGAATACACCTTGATGACTTATCTCGCCCAACAACCGGGCGGTTTAACTGATCAGCAGTTTGAAGAAGACCCATCTGTGTCCAATCGCGCGCGGAACTGGTTCAAAGTAAACTGGAACCTGATCAGCCTGAATTTTGATTATGCTTTCAATAAAAACACAAGATTTAACTGGAGAAATTATACCCTGCAGGGCGGTCGCGATGCGCTGGGTGTTCTGACTTATATTAATCGCCCGGATTTTGGTGGAGACAGAGATCTGATGAGTGATCGTTACAGCAATTTTGGTTCTGAGCTTCGACTGATCCACCAGTATAAATTATTTAACGACCAGCGAAGTACATTTCTCGCAGGCGTTCGTCTGTACCGTGGTTTGACCGACAGGAAACAAGGCGATGCCAATGATGGAAGCGGGCCTGATTTCTACTTTCTCGGAACAGAACCCAATAAATCCAGCTATGAATTTCCAGGAAATAATCTTGCCCTGTTTGCAGAAAATAATTTCAACATCACAAAAAACTGGAGTGTAACTCCGGGAATAAGATTCGAGCATATCAATACAAAAGCGGACGGATACTATTACAAAAACAATATTTTCATCCCTGACGAAAAAATTCCTGAATCAACATCAGATCCCAGATCATTTGTTTTGCTTGGCCTTGGAAGCTCTCTTAAATTGGGACAGGGACTTGAATTGTATGCGAACATTTCGCAGAATTATCGTTCAATCAATTTTAATGATCTTAGGATTGTCAACACGAATGCAAGAGTTGATCCTAATCTGAAAGATGAAACAGGTTATAATATGGAATTGGGTTTCCGGGGAAATTTCCGGAACTGGTTTTATACCGACATCAGTTTGTTTTATCTCAAATACAATGATCGCATTGGTTCGATATTCGTAACCGACACCAGTTTCATGACCTACCGGTTGCGCACAAACGTTTCAGACAGCAGGAACCTTGGCCTTGAGATGTTATTCGAAGGAGATATCCTGAAAGCGATGAGCCATGGGCGTTCAAAATATAAATTGTTGTTGTATACCAATTTCTCGCTGATCAATGCAAGGTATGTGAATACCAAAAACACTGCTATCGCTGATAAGCTTGTAGAAAATGTACCGCCGGTGATGGTGAGAACGGGTGTGAGTTTCGGCAACCAGCGTTTCAATGTTACGTACCAGTGTTCATACCAGGCAAAGCAATATTCTGACGCAACGAATACGGAACAAACACCTACGGCAGTTGATGGTGTGATTCCGGCCTTTTCCGTAATGGATCTCAGCGCGAGTTACAACTGGCGTTGGTTTACGATTTACGCAGGCATTAATAACCTGGCAAATGCAAAATATTTCACGCGCAGGGCTGATGGTTATCCCGGGCCGGGGATAATTCCTGCGGATATCAGAAATTGGTACGCGACGTTGCAATTTAAATTGTAAGCAATGGTTTAATTGAGCGGAGGAATATACTTTCGCTACTGGTAGTTCATCCTTAGTAACAACGCTCTTCGCTTGTGATCTCACGCCCCTTCAGGGGTGGGTAAATCTTTTGGTCATCTTTTTTATTTTCTCACGCCCCTTCAGGGCTAAGAAGGTTAAAACTATTTTTATTAATAGTATGTGAAGCAAGTTTCGCTAAGAAAATCCGGAATGCAGGTATTTGGTCAAGCGTAAATACGTTACACTATCAGAGTTGACGCGCCGTAAAATTGACTTCCAGGAACCCGGAGGGGCGTAAGATAATAGAGAAAATATACATTTGGAACAAAGCCTTAAAGTGGCGAAAGATCAAAAAAAGAAAACCAGGCCCTGAAGGGGCGAAAGATCGCTTTATAGAAGTTGGCTATTTACTTTAAGTACATGAAAGCAGGCTATATTAGTAAATCTGGCAGCATTTTCTGCATTGAAAATTCCCGCGTTGTAACCTCGTTTATTCAACGTATTTTTCTCAATTCTCTACAAATTCTATAGAAATAGTGAAATTTATCCCAAGGTTAATGAGCGGCGGAAATCGGAATCGCTTTTCCGCTAAATTTAACAGATCATGACTAACTCCAAACTACAGCCGGTAACCATGACCAGTGCACTATACAAACATATACTTGAAAAACAAAACCAGGTCGGCTATGTTCCCGACAATGAAAAGATTGCTGATTGGGCATCGAAGCTGATCAGTCTTTTGTTTCCCGAGCTTTCGTCACTGGTGCATAAGGATGAAGCAGAACTGGATAATGAATTCCGTTTGCTTGAAGCAGAACTCCACCAGATACTCCAGGCAAATAAAGAATGCGATCTATGCGACAATAAAAAGACTGCAAGACGCTTTTTTGAATCCATTCCGGAACTATACAGGGTTTTGTATACTGATATTGAAGCGATCGTTAACGGCGATCCCGCTGCAAAAAGTGAATTCGAAGTGATCCGCGCGTATCCGGGATTTACTGCGGTTAGCTATTACCGTATCGCTCACAATCTATACCGTCTTGACGTGCCATTGATCCCACGTATCCTCACCGAACAGGCGCATTCTAAAACAGGGATCGATATTCATCCTGCTGCGCAGATCGATGAATACCTCATGATCGACCATGGCACGGGTATTGTCATCGGCGAAACAGCGAAAATCGGTAAGTACGTGAAAATCTACCAGGGCGTTACGCTCGGCGCACTAAGCGTCGATAAGAAAATGGCATCAATAAAAAGGCATCCGACTATTGAGGACCACGTTATCCTGTATTCAAATGCGACGATACTCGGAGGAGATACCGTTGTTGGAAGAAACAGCATTATCGGAGGAAACGTCTGGCTTACCAAATCTGTTCCTCCCGGATCATTTGTGTATCATAATCCGGACGTAGTAGTAGAAGAGAGAAGAATAAAATCAGTTTAACATCATGGCTTCCGTTCTTGATATCATTGGCAATACCCCGATGGTGGAATTGCAACGTCTTAATACAAATCCCGGAGTACGAATATTTGCAAAACTGGAAGGTAACAATCCTGGTGGAAGTGTAAAAGATCGTCCGGCATTAAATATGATCCGTTCGGCTATGGAGCGGGGTGTGATCAATAAGAATTCAAAACTCATCGAAGCAACAAGTGGTAATACCGGAATCGCACTTGCATTATTAGCCAACTTATATGGAGTATCGATAGAGCTCGCGATGCCTTCCACATCCACGAGAGAACGTGTTCTGACGATGGAAGCTTATGGCGCAAAGGTCACCTTGCTTGACTCTATAGAAGCCTGCCGCGATTATGCAGATGAAAAAGGTGCGAGCGGAGAGTTTCATTTGCTCAACCAGTTTGCTAACCCGGATAATTTTTTGTCGCATTATAAATCCACAGGGCCCGAAATATGGCGCGATACGGAGGGATCGATAACCCATTTTGTAAGCTCGATGGGAACAACAGGAACGATCATGGGATGTTCGCGATTTCTCAAAGAAAAAGATTCCACTATTCAGATCGTAGGTTGTCAGCCGACCGAGAACGCATCTATTCCAGGTATCCGTCGCTGGCCGAAAGAATATCTTCCGAAAATTTTTGAACCTGAAAGAGTTGATCGTATTATTGATATTTCACAGGAAGATGCTGTCGCAATGACGAGACGACTTGCAAAAGAAGAAGGTATTTTTGCAGGTATGAGTTCCGGTGGCGCAGCATATGCTGCATTGAAGGTGGGCATGGAAATTGAAAAAGGCGTCATTGTATTTATTGCCTGTGATCGTGGTGACCGATACCTGAGCAGTGATCTTTTCGGTTAATGAGAGCATAGGTGAACAGCGCATCGGCATTTTGAATCATTTTTAAATTTTGCCGCATGAAAAAGTTTTTGGTTCCTCTCGATTTTTCAGAAACATCAGCGCATACGCTCCAATTCGTTTTTGAATTCAATAAACATTTTTTCGCACAACTGGACCTGATCCATTTGTTTGATGTCCCTTTTGCTATCGCGGATGAAGAAGGCCAACTGCTCACAGGATATGAAGCTTACCGGAAAAATTTCGAAGACGATCTCTGGGAATTTGTAAACGAGCATAAAGGCGAATACCATTATGACATAAAGGTTCATGCGAGTGCTGGTGGATACTACCAGGGAATAATGGGTTTTGCAAAACAGGCAGGTTCTGAATTGATCATCGTAGGAAATCGCGGTACGGGCAAGTCAAAACCATTTCGTTTTGGAAGTGTCGCCAAATACCTGATCACACATCCGGAGGTTCCGGTACTCGCGGTACCGGAAGATTTTGAAGCAAAAGAATTTAAGAAAATCGTTGTTGCTACCGACCTTAGTGATACTATTCCTGAATCTCATTTTACCTATATAAAGAACTTCGCTGACAGATTAAATTCTTCGATCAATGCTATTCATGTCAATCTGAAAAATGAAACCGAGCTCGAAGGCGAATATGAATTCATCAGAAAAATCGAAAAGCAATTTGGTACAAAGCCCGTGATGATCAACAAAAAGGCGAACCTGCATGTTTATGAAACCATTCGTGATTATATGCAGGAAAATGATGCTCAGGTCTTAGTTACATTTCCGCATAGACATTCCTGGCTCGATCAGCTTTTTTTAGGAAGCGAAACTGCAAATGTTTTGAGGAATTCAAATGTACTCGTGTTGAGTATGCCGGAGAGAGTATAACGTATAACGTTAAACGTAGAACGTCAGCCCTTACGGAAATAATGTTGCTACTTGATCCGCGTTGAGTCTTTTGCAAAAGTTATCACATGCATGGTCATTGTTTTACGTTCTACATTTAACGTTAAACCCAAATAAAAACCCTGCAATCAAAGCAACCGCTTCAAACCGCAAGGTTCTACGTTTTACGTTCTACGTTATACGTTATACCCAAATAAAAAACCCTGCAATCAAAGCAATCGCTTCCAACCGCAGGGTCTTACGTTCAACATTCTACGTTTAACGTTACACGTTACTGGCCTCTCGCTGCTCTCATCCTCTCCATTCGCGCCTTTTCCCAGGCCTTGTACTGGGTGAACTGATCAGCATTTAAAACCTTTTTCAGTTTCTCGTCTCTGTCGTTCATCTTAGCTTCCATGACTGTACGATCAGGACGTGTGCCGCCTTCACGCAGTGCATCCATTTCTTTGTAGTAATCAGTGAAAATAGTTTCTGTGGGCTTAACCTGCGCATCTTCAAGTTTGAGATTGACTTTTAAAGTATCCATGGTCATCTTCACTCTTTCTTCAACTGTTCTGCGTTGACCACCCTGTGCAAACGTTGTGAGGGAACCGATAAATAAAAAGCAAATAAGCCAGACGATTCTCTTATTCATATGTATTATTTTTAAAGATTAAATAAAAGCCTGCTATCCCGGATGTTATCCGGTGGAAAAATGTGCTCAATAAACAGCTGGTAAAATGGCGGGATTATTACTTGTTTGGTTTGTGCGGACCTTTATTCCATTGATCTCTACGACTCAGCATCTGCGGCACAATCGTATCAAATCCTACTTGTTGCTCCGGTGTACATAGTTTCCGTACTTCCTGGAAATAACGGAACACCAACTCATCGGATCTTTTATTCTTTTCTGAAAGGCGGGTGGTTAATGCGTTAAGCTCTTCTTCTGAAAAAGCTGGATCTTTCAACTGATGATAAAGACTATCTTTTGTTTTTCTTATCTCTTCCCATAATGGCTTTATAACTTTAAAACGTTCATCTTTCAACGATTTTAATTTGGCCTGCTGATCAACATCCATCTTCAGTTCTTTTGAAAGGAAACCGGTAATCGGAGGCTGTGGCGAACGATTGCCTTTATCGCCTCTGCCTGCGGGCCTTTCACCGAATACGTAAAAGGACAACAAAAGTGTGATGTTCGCCAGCAGCAAAAAGCCCAGGAGAAACAACAGCCATTTATTTTTTGTCAGATTATTCATGGATTCTCAACCAGATTTTCATTCCAGTGTGAATTCAGACTGGTATATTCACTCGCAAGCATCTGGGTACTTTCTTCAGCCTGCACCTGCTTCTGTTCCAGTTTACTAAAGAGTATATAACCATTCAAAAGAAGTACAAGGATCCCGGTACCCAATACAAATGCAGGCTTTGCAACGAGCTTCATTGCCCTCTGAATTGAAGACTGTTCCGATTTCATCATCCTGGCCTGAAGCCTTGTATAGAAGAAAGGCCTGGGTTCAGCAGGAGTTAACCCGTCCAGGCTGGACAGGATTTTCTCGAAATCTGATTCGTTATGTGAGTGCTTGTTCATACTGCTTTTATATAGATGTCAATTTAAAAAAAAAATTGCGCTAACGGTTTTCATTGTAATGGTCTTTCAACATTTTTTTAAGGTTTTGCCTGGCCCGGTGAATCAGGCTCTCCACAGCGGCAACCGTCGTTTCCATAACCTGCGCCACTTCCTGGTAACTCAGGCCGTCAACTTTGTGAAGACTAAACGCAACACGTTGGTTTTCAGGCAATTTTTTTATAGCCTGGAACAACATCCGGGCATTCTCTCTATTATCCAGCTGTATGCCGGGATGCACAAAGTCGGCGGGATCGTAAGCAGGCTGGTTATTATCGCCAAAAAGGCCGGTCACAAAAGCAAACCTTTTCTTTCTCCTTTTCTTTCTGAGAAATTCCAGGGATGTAGTCACGGCGATGCGGTATAACCAGGTGGAAAAGGCCGATTCGCCTTTAAATTGCCGGATGGATTCGAAAACTTTGATGAACACTTCCTGGGTTACATCTTCAGCATCTTCTGCATTTTGAACCAAACCAAGAACGGTATTATAGACCATGCCCTGCCTGGATTCAACAATATCCTTGAAGGCAGACTCCTCCCCCTGCTTTAAACGTTCAATTAAAAGCTGTTCGACCAAGTTCCCGCTTTTGTGTTTGCGAAGCTATTTCTTCACGAAGTTCTTAAAACGCCACGTAAAGGTAAGCATGAAATATTGCTGCAAAACACGGGTGCGAAGGTCTTCAACATAACTTTCAGTGACATTGCGGGTAATGGCCCGGTTTTGTTTCAACAGATCGAAGACGGATAGCCGCAGTTCGCCCATATCATTTTTCAAAAACTTCTTGGCGACGGCAACATTCCAGAGCCAGAAATTCTGATTAAACCCGTCTGTCAGGCCGCGATATAAACGATTGGAAATATCATTCTGAAATACCCAACCATCTTTACTCATCAGGTTGAACTGAGCACCGGCAATATGCGAAAAATAATTGTAGTTCTGGTTGGGCTGATAGCTGTTTTCAACAGCATTATAGTTTGCACTATAGTTGATGTTGAAATCTACACGCTCGCTGATATTACTCGCAATTACAAAACCGGCATTGTAGTTTATGGTTGATGTTTCATTGTGCACATTGTTCACAATACCAGGTGCCTTCGTCCAACTGATGCCTGCATTCAGATTCAGATTGGATTTGATGAATTTCATTGGCGTTCCGAAGGTAAAAAACGAACGGAGATTATAGTATCCATCCAGGTTTACAGGGGTCGCCAACTGAGAACCTTTATAAAGGGTAACCGTTGGCGTTAGTACAGAGTCCTGTGTAGCAATATATGTTGCATTGGCAACATAATTATCCGTACGGGTGGCAAAAATGTTGGCAAAGAAACTTTGTGACTTCTGACTGTTCGTGAAATTGTATCGTGCAGAAAGTGTGTGTCCATACGACTGCTGAAGATTGCTGTTCCCTTTTGACAGGAACAATGGATTACTGTTGTCAATCACTTCCTGCAAACTTGATACAGAAGGCAGTTGGGTATTGGCACGATAAAATACCCGGATACCGGACTTTGCGTTGAACTTATAGTTGATCATTGCATTTGGCAATACATTAAAAAAGTTTCTGCGGATGTTGGTTACAAAAGGATATTGCTGATCGTTGTCGAGAGTCGAATTCTGAACAGACACGCCAATGTTGAACATCTTGTTGCGATCACCTTTTCGTATACTTACTCCACCATTTTGAGTGGTAGTATTGCTGATAAAAGCATTTGAAAGACTCGTATCAAAATAACTGTACTTACCGCTCATGTCGTCAAAATGATAAGTGATCTGATCAGACACACTTTTGGACCACGATGGATTATAATTAAACTGAAGTTGTGTGTTCTTACCGATGGGTTCGGTATACACCAGGTTCACGCGGTAATTGGTTCCATTTCTGTCGAGATCATTATACTGGCGCAGAGAGTCATTTTTAACGGAGCCGTCATAATACACGCTGAATGAATTGACATACTGATCAGCGTTGTTTTCATTCCAACCCGTATAGAAACCAATACTTACACTGCGACCTTTCTTTTTAAATGCGTGGCGGTACAGGATATTATTGTTGATATTGTATCCGTAAGTCGTACGCTGATTTGTATTCAGCAATGTACTGATGAGATCATTTGCGGTGAAATAGTTCTTACCTGCAATTTCTGTATATGACTTATTTCGTTGAAAATTAATTGAAGGAGTAACGATCAATTGATTGGCTGAATCGAACTTATGATCCAGCCGCATTTCGATGCGATGATTATAGTTCTGAGAATTTGAACTGCTTAATTCATCATAATACTGGGATGTTTCAGGAGTTAAAAAATACTGCCTGTTGGTTAATTCCTCTGTTGTGTTGTTATTGTTATTGAAGAAATAGCTGGCGGTGAACTCCGTTTTCTTACTCCATTGATCGTTGTAGTTAATACCAAATGAATTTGTTTTGCTGATACCCGATTGCTGACCGATCAGGAAATTATTCTGGTTGCCACCACCAAAATTACCACCCACACCTCCGCCGAAATTACCGCCGCGACCGCCGCCGCCGCCCCTGTTTCCACCGCGATTACCACCGGAACCATTACTCGTTACTCCTAATAAATCCTGCGATGAAAAATTCTGCTGATTGATGTTGTTCGACATACCGATCAATGCTATTCTCCTCGTCCCATTAAACATATTCACATTCCCACCAGCGCTGTACCTGTCATCAGTACCATAACCACCATACAATTTTCCAAACTGGCTGTTACGCATATCAGCTTTTGTAACAATATTGATGGCCTTAGTAGTCTGACCATCATCAAAACCGGTGAATTGAGCCTGGTCACTGAGCCTGTCAAACACCTGTATTTTATCTATCACTTCTGCCGGAAGATTTCTCAGAGCAAGTGTTGCATCATCCCCGAAATACTGGCGACCATCAATGGTAACGCGCCTAACATCTTCACCCTGTGCTTTAACAGCGCCATTTTCTACGCTTACCCCTGGCATTTTTTTAATCATGTCTTCCGCATTTGCATCCACATTCACCTTGAATTGACTGGCACTGTACATCAGTGTATCGCCTTTCTGCGACACTGGCGGCGCTTTACTTACAATAGTGATTCCTGCAAGATCTTTGGCTTGTTTTTCAGCGGGTAGATTGCCAAGATTGATGGGTATACCTGAATAGGCAATTTCTTTTATAAAAGGTGAATAATCAATAAAAGAAAAATGAACACGATAATCTCCGGGAGATAATGACTTAACTTCAAAACGACCTGTTCTGTCAGTTACGACGGTGTGTTTAATTGAAGAATCGGTTTTTGAAACAACCCTGATAGTTGCGCCTGTAAGCACAGTCTTTGTGCTGGTGTCAGTAATCATACCTCTTAATGCAGGTAAATCCTGACCATACATCAGATTTGTACTGAAGAGCAGTAGGATTACCGCAATATTGGTGCAGACAAGACCCCGTTGTTTCATGAAACTTTAGATGTTCAACAGAAAAAAAACTTTCGCAGAAACAACCGGATGAAAAAATAAGCCCGGGGTGCAATAAAATTAGTGCACAGAAGTTGCGACGTGATCTGTAATCTGATAACTGTGCTTCATCAAACTAACATGCACGGAATTGCGTGGGCGTCATAAAAGAATATTTCCTGAATATTCTGTTAAAATGCGAGAGATTAGAAAAACCAGACATGAATGCAACGTCCATAACTGAGTGTTTTGTTTCTTTCAACAGCTTACACGCATGTTGTATTCTCAGCTCTGAAAGAAATGTAATGTATGATTTCCCGGTCCTTGTTTTAAAATATTTGCAGAATGCCGCGACGGAAAGATTTGCGATCGCTGAAACTTCCTCAAGAGTAATGGCGCGATTGAAATCAGAAAAAGTAAACTCCAGAATCCTGTTGATTCGTTCCTGGTCGTATACATTTAAATGCTTCCTGGTTCGCTGCCCAGCCAACATCACCAAATCTTCTTCATCTTCAAAATGACTAAGCACCTGAAGGAAGAGAAGAATTTTATGCATGCCTTCACTGTCCTGAAGCTGTTCCAACTCCTGCATTACGAGATCCGCCTTTGCGCCCTGCAACTGAAATGCATGCTGTGCATTATTCAATAATTGAAACAGCGATTTTGTCTCAGGAAGGTTCCAGAAAGTTTCGCCGAGCATGTGTTCATTAAAATAAACAGAGATCGTTTTTGCATTTGCCTGGCCTTTTCCATATTCCGGATCGTTCCTGAATACATGTGGAAGATTTGAACCGATCAGGAAAACATCGCCAGGTTTAAAGCGCCCCATAAACTCACCTGCGAGCAAAGTACCCTCGCTGGAAACAATGGCAGTAAGCTGAATTTCTGTATGCTGATGCAGGTGATCATACAGCCTCGGCTGATCATCGGTCTGCAACCGGAATGCTTCTGACGTGGTTCTGGGAATCTGAAACGGAATGATGCGCATCAATGCTAAATTAGTTCAAACAGACAGGCAAAACCAGGAAAATAGGATAAAATAGTACCAATGCTGACTAAAAATGCATGTTTCCAAATGATTCAAAGACAATAGGTTTGCAGAAAATAAATTTTATGGCTTTCTCCTGGCATGGCGTATTCCCTGCATTATTGACTCCTTTTACTGCGAATGACGAACCTGATCTGGATCTTTTCGGAAAGAACCTGGATGCTCAGCTTGATGCTGGTGTTGACGGCATCATTCTGGGCGGAACATTGGGAGAGGCGAGTACCTTGCAAACGGAAGAGAAGAAACAGCTCGTGGAATATTCGCTGAAAAAGCTCGGTGGTAAAATACCAGTTGTAATGAATATTGCCGAAAGTTCAGCGAGGGAAGCATTGAACCAGGTAAAAAATGCAGAAAAATGGGGAGTACAGGGACTGATGGCCTTACCGCCGATGAGATATAAATCAGATGAAGGAGAAACCATTGCATGGTTTACAATGATCGCTAATGCGACCTCCCTACCGGTAATGATCTACAATAATCCCGTTGATTATAAGATTGAAGTAACTCCTGATATGTTTGCGGAGCTGGCCGTATGTGAAAATATCACCGCAATAAAAGAGTCGACCCGGGATGTGACCAATGTAACCAGGATGCGTAACCGATTTGGTGACAGGTTCAAATTGCTCTGTGGCGTTGATACGCTTGCTATGGAAGAACTCTGCCTGGGCGCAGATGGCTGGGTAGCCGGTCTTGTAGATGCATTTCCCCACGAAACCGTAGCGATTTACCGACTTGTAAAAGCCGGAAAAATTGCAGAAGCAACTTCGATCTATCGCTGGTTCATGCCATTACTGGAACTGGACATTCATCCTAAACTTGTCCAATACATTAAGCTGGCTGCCACTGCGACAGGTATCGGATCAGAATATGTGCGTGCGCCGAGGCTTCCAATTACAGGAGTGGAAAGGCAGCAGGTGATGGCTGTTATCAATGAGGGTATCCGGACAAGGCCCGAACTGCCGGATTATCTTTCTCTTTGATTCGTTTTAAACATGTACTGGTTTTGCCTCTGCCAATGCAGATGTACAAACAGGTAATTTTGATAAGACACCGTCTAATCGAACTGTTTTACATTTACCGCCTAAATTTTTGAATTATGAATTTTAAGGATACACCGATTGCTGAAATAGATGCGCTGATGGAAAGATCATGGAAAGCATTTCTCGTTTATCGTGAAAGACCTTTGTCCGATCGCGCGGCGTTTATGCGAATTATTGCGGAAGAGATGGATGCGTCGGGCGATGAACTAATTACAACTGCAATGGCGGAAACCAATCTGCCCGAAGCAAGATTGAAAAACGAGCGCAACAGAACTATATTTCAATTAAAAAGTTATGGAGAAGCGGCTGAACGGGGCGATTGGCTCGAGGCAAGAATTGATACTGCAGACAATAACCGCAATCCACCAAAACCGGATATCAGAAAAATGCTGGTGCCACTTGGCCCCGTAGTTGTTTTTGGTGCCTCCAATTTTCCATTTGCTTATTCGACTGCAGGCGGCGACACTGCCTGCGCCTTCGCTGCTGGTTGTTCTGTTGTAGTAAAAGCGCATCCTGCTCATCCTGCAACTTCAGCTATAGTCGCAACTGCTATCCAGAAAGCAATCTCACGGTGTGGCCTGCCCGAAGATTTATTCATTCATGTTTTTGGTACTTCCACAGAAACAGGCAAAACACTTGTAACTCATAAACGTACGAAGGCGGTTGGATTTACCGGCTCTTATACAGGCGGAAAAGCGTTGTTCGACTGGGCCAATCAGCGAAAAGAACCCATACCCGTGTTTGCTGAAATGAGTAGCGTTAATCCTGTATTTCTTTTACCTGATCAAATGGAAAAAGAACCGGAAAAAACGGCGGAAATGTATGCTGGTTCAATAACATTAGGCGTTGGTCAGTTTTGCACAAATCCGGGTCTCATTTTCGGGATCAAAGGCGACGCACTTGAAAAATTCAAAACAGTGCTGGGAGAAAAAATTGCGGGAGTTGCTCCGGCAAAAATGTTACATCCGGGAATTGCAAAGGCATATCACGAGAAAAAATCCAAAGCACTTTCACAGCAGGGAAATACGCTGATAAAAGAGAGCACTGTAAAAGCCGGAGAACTGGAAGGCGAAGCTGCAGTTGCAACCACAACAGCGTCCGTATTTATCAATAACACAGTTTTGCATGAAGAGGTATTCGGACCGTATTCAATGATCATTGAATGTGCCGACGAGAAAGAAATGGTGGAAGCTGTTTCAAAACTGGAAGGTCAGCTTACGGCAACCCTGATGGCCACAGAAAAAGATATGCTTGATTATCCGGATCTGATTTCCGAAGTAAGCAATATATGTGGACGCTTCATTGTAAACGGAGTACCTACAGGTGTTGAAGTGTGTTTGGCAATGCAACATGGCGGACCATTCCCCGCAACTACTGATTCAAGATTTACTTCAGTGGGTGCTGATGGCATCAAACGCTTTGCACGTCCCCTGGCATACCAGAACTGGCCGGACAGTCAATTACCTGATGAACTTAAAAATGCAAATCCACTGCAGATCTACAGAACGGTAAATAACGAACCAACAAAAAATTCCATCTGAAATGAGAAGGATCTGCCTGTCGGTTTTATTGATGACGTTTGCCGTCGCCGGACATGCTCAGCAGGCACCACTACCCGAAAATAAAAAGCTTCGTGATGTTCTAACCCGTATTGATTCTTTCAATACCGCTGAAACAAAACGGGATAGTACACTAGGCAGGCCATTGGGTTCCCATGGCGAAGAAGATTACCAGAGAAACTATCATTTTTTCCAAAGGCTTGATGCTGAAATGCGGAAGCTGGATACTGCCGGTTTTTCATTTGCTGATCGCATCAATTATGAATTGCTGCTGTACAGTTTTGAGGATGATATCTCTACCTGGAAGTATAAATCCTATCTGAATCCATTGCTAGCCGATGGTGGCTTTCATACTTATCTCCCGCAAATGGGAAACAGCAGTCTTCAGACAAAAAAGGAATTTGAAGATTATATAAAAAGGATGCGCGATATCAGGCGCTATGTTGATGAACACCTGGTATTGATGCGCAAGGGCCTCGGCATTGGCGTAAGTCAGCCAGCAGTTATTTTCACGGGTTATGAGAGTACATACAATCAGCATATTGTTTCCACTGCTGATTCCAGCGCATTCTTTAAGCCCTTTCAAAATAAACCCGCAGGCATCGCTGCGCAGGATTGGGATAAGCTGGTGTCAGAAGCAAGAACTGTGGTGATGAATGATGTAGTCCCTTCTTACAAAAAGATCAGTGACTTTTTTAAAAATGAGTACCTGCCAAAAACACGAAAGACTCTCGGCGCATCTGAAATGCCCGATGGCAGAGCATTTTACAATGAACGCATCAAACACTACACTACGTTAAACACAAATGCTGATGAAGTCTTCATTACAGGACTGAGAGAAGTAGAACGCATTCACAAGGAAATGCTGGATGTGATGGCCAAAGCCAGCTTCAAAGGATCATTGCAGGAG
This sequence comes from Pollutibacter soli, assembly GCA_029269725.1. Taxonomy (GTDB): domain Bacteria; phylum Bacteroidota; class Bacteroidia; order Chitinophagales; family Chitinophagaceae; genus Pollutibacter; species Pollutibacter soli. The sequence continues at coordinate 227,959 of JARJHS010000006.1, forward strand.
TTCATTTTATTCCTGAGAACGGATCCGCGTTTCTATCCGAAGACAGCTGATGATCTTTTAAAAGAAGCAGCATGGATTGCAAAAAAAGCAGACAACTCGCTTCCGTTGTTGTTTGGAAAACTTCCACGCCAGCCTTATGGTGTTGAACCTGTCCCCGCATCTCTTGCCCCTGTGTACACAGCCGGCAGATACTCAGGTTCTCCCATCAAAAGTAAACGTGCTGGACATTATTGGGTAAATACTTACAACTTACCCAGCAGAACATTGTACACACTCGAAGCTTTAACACTGCATGAAGCTGTACCTGGTCATCATTTGCAGATTGCATTGACACAGGAACTGGATAATCTTCCGCAATTCCGCAGAAATCTGTATGTGAATGCATTTGGTGAAGGCTGGGGTTTATACTGCGAATTCCTTGGCTATGAAATGGGATTTTATAAAGATCCTTATAGTCGTTTTGGTCAGCTGACATACGACATGTGGCGCGCTTGTCGGTTAGTGATTGACGTTGGTATTCATGCAAAAGGATGGACGCGTGACCAGGCGGTGACATATTTATCCGAAAACACTGCTTTATCATTGCATGAAGTGAACACCGAAATCAACCGGTATATCTCCTGGCCCGGACAAGCTCTTGCGTACAAAACGGGCGAGCTGACAATAAAATCGCTGCGTAAAAAAGCGACCGAAGTCCTGGGCGAAAAATTCGACGTAAGAAGTTTTCACGATATGATCTTATCAGAAGGAACAGTAACGATGGAAATTCTGACGAAGATGACGGATCAGTATATCGCAAAAAACAAATAGTTCTTTGACATCAGTGGGCAGCCTGAGGTAAAGCGGAATGATCTTCCTGGTAATGCTTCAGTACAAAGTAAATGGTAACCAGTGTCGATAATATGAAATATCCCTGTATAACAGGTACGATGTAATTACCGAAGTTCCCTGCACCAAACCAGTCACCGGTGCGTAGCAGAAGATAGTAACCGAAACCATTCTTGCCGATTTCCCAGAAGAATGCATAGGGACTTCTGTCCATCAGATCCGTTAGTGCATACACGCTGAGGAAAATAAATCCACCGTAATAGAACATCAGTGGAGTTCCGACAGAAGCAATGTTTCCGAAGAAATAACTGACGAATCCGAGGATGACTAATAATTGAACCCAAACCCATACGTGCAAAGCATTGCTTGCGCGCGGATCATACTTTTCGAAATTATAAGGATCTTCAATTTTCTTCACCGGGTATTTTTCAGCAACATCAGCAGGTCTCCAACCCGTCGGCATGATCCATATCCTGAATTTATCTTTCCGGCTGTTGGTCCGCCATGCATCTTTGATCAACAATACCATGTGCTGAAAATTGATCCTGATCGGGTTCCATGTCTGAACTGCACGGGTGATCCCATACACAGGTTTTACATCCGGCAATTCTTCCTGGAATGTTCCAAAAAGCTTATCCCAGAAAATAAATATCTGTGAATAATTCTTATCAAGATAAATCGGATTGATGGCATGATGTACACGGTGATGCGATGGAGTGACGATAATGTACTCAAGAAACCCCATCTTTTTGATGTGCTGTGTATGATACCAGAATTGAGCAAACAAATGTAGTGGCGCAACAACCGCTATAACGATTTCCGGTACTCCAAGCAGCGCAGCTGGTAAAAGCAGAAAAGCAAATATTCTGAAGAAAACAGAAATGCTTTGTCTCAATGCGCATGCAAGATTGAATTCTTCGCTGCTGTGATGTATGATATGATTGTTCCAAAAGAAATTATATTCATGTGCAATGCGGTGCACCCAGTAACCGGCAAAATCGAGTGCAAGGAATGCAACGATATAAGTAAGAATCCCTCCGGGAATATGAACGATGGCGAGATGATCTACCATCCATTTATAGCTGATGATCGCGATGCTAAGACCAAGAACATCCTTTGTAACATTCGTCACACCGGAACTCAGGCTCGATACCATATCCATATTCCTGACAGTATCCCTGCCCCTGATAACACCATATAATTTTTCAAGAAGAACCAGCCCGAGAAAAATGGGCATGGCAATCAGCAATATTTTGCCGTAGGTTTCCATACTGAAGAATGCAGAATCGTTGTGAAATCAAATGTAAACAATAAAATCCGGGAATCAGAGTAGCCGGAACAGACAAAAAAATATGACTATAAATCAGCATAAAACAACCGCAGCTCTAAGCGCTGAAGCCGGGGGTTTTGGTCAACTGGGCGGATCAGTTTTCAAATGTATTGACGCCCATACCTGTGGCAACCCGGTAAGGCTGGTGTATGCTGGCGGACCGTCACTCGCGGGAGAGAATATGAGCGAAAAAAGACAACATTTCCTCCGGGAATACGACTGGATCAGGAAAGGCCTGATGTTCGAACCGAGAGGTCACGACATGATGAGCGGAAGCATTCTTTATCCACCGCATGATCCGGAGAATGATGTCGCTGTTCTTTTTATCGAAACCAGCGGTTGCCTTCCTATGTGCGGTCATGGTACTATAGGAACGATCACAATTGCTATCGAAAAAGGATTGATCAAACCGAAAAAGCCAGGTTTTGTAAGAATGGAAGCACCTGCCGGATTGGTTAATATAGAATATGATATAGAAGAAGGAAAAGTGAGATGGGTCCGGCTAACCAATGTAGCTTCATTCCTGTTCAATGAAGGACTGGAAGTGGAATGTCCCGAGCTCGGATTACTTCGCGTTGACGTATCTTATGGTGGAAATTTTTATGCGATCGTTGATGTACAGGAAAATTTCAAAGGCCTGGAACATTATCCCGGAGACAAACTGATCAGCTGGGCACGTACTATACGTACAAGGCTAAACGAAAAATATTCTTTTGTACATCCGCAAAATGAAACGATCCGTGGCTGTTCACATGTATTGTGGACAGGATCTGTAATCGATCCATCATCAACTGCAAGAAATGCGGTATTCTATGGTGACAAAGCAATCGACCGGTCCCCCTGTGGAACAGGTACCAGTGCAAGAATGGCTCAATGGTATAAGCAAGGAAAATTAAAAGCAAATGATGTCTTTGTGCACGAGAGTATTATTGGTAGTATTTTCAAAGGAAGAATCGAAGAAGAAATGACTGTGAATGGAATGCCCGCGATCCGTCCTTCCATCGAAGGCTGGGCAAAGATTTACGGATATAATGAGATTTCGATTGACAAGGAGGATGATCCTTATGCATATGGATTTCAGGTCATTTGACAGGGAGGAGGCAGGAGATCGGAGACAGGAGATTTAGAAGAAAGAGAATAGTCACAAGCATTATATCAATGGCAATTTCACTTCTCAAAAAAATTTGTCAGATTATTAAGTGTGAATATTTTAAAAGATACCAGAGAATTTTTCAACATGAGAATTTGTACTGTTAAAAACGATGATGCTTTTTCTCAAAACCTGAATAATCTTCTGCAACACCATTAATCAAAAAAAAGAAACTATGAATATCAGCCCTGGTACTAATTGCCTCCATCTGGTTCTCCTGCCCCCAACCTACTGCATCCTGCCTATCCAATCATTTATCAACTAAAAAAGTGTCTATGAATTTCAGGCTTGTTGCTAAAGACTACTCACTAAATCTCCTGCCTCCAAACTCCTGCCTCCTGCCTAAATGCGTAATGTCAGTAGTTCTTGTTCTCATAAATACCCAGCTAAGCGCCCAACAAACCGGTGTAAGCACTCCGGTGAATTTTTCCAAAGTGAATATTACCGATGTATTCTGGAAACCGAAGATTGATAAGGTGGCGACTGCAACGCTTGCTGCATGTATTTATCAGACGGAAGTGAAAACGCCGCGCATCAGGAACTTTGAAAAAGTGGCACGTAAGCAGGGTGAAAAACACGAGGGTATTTTTTATGATGATTCAGATGTATTTAAAGCTCTCGAAGCGATGGCTTATACTTTAAAAACAAGACCTGATGCTGCAATCCGGAAAAAAGGCAGCGAATGGATCGATAAAATAGCCGCTGCGCAATTGCCGGACGGATATTTGAATACTTATTATACGCTGGGTGAATTTGATAAGCGCTGGACGGATATGAGTATGCATGAAGATTATAATGGCGGACATATGATCGAAGCTGGTGTTGCCTGGTATGATGCCACTGGAGAAAGAAAACTGCTTGATGTTTGCATTCGCTGGGCTAATCATTTTGATTCATTGTTTGGCCCGGGTAAACGCGATTGGGTAACAGGTCACCAGGAGCTTGAACTTGCGTTGGTTAAATTATATCGCGTTACTAATGATCAGAAATATTTAAAACTTGCCGATTGGCTCCTGTCTGAACGTGGAAGAAAACTTGCACATGGGTATACCTGGACCGACTGGAAGGACACTGCATATGCACAGGATGTTGTTCCAGTAAAGGATCAGAGCGAGATCACTGGTCATGCGGTACGTGCAATGTACATGTACACGGGCGCGGCCGATGTCGCGTCTGCAAACGGCGACCAGGATTATATGAAAGCAATGCGGAGGGTTTGGGAAGATGTAGTGTTTCGCAATATGTATATCACTGGTGGAATCGGATCAGCAGGCAGCAACGAAGGCTTCACTACGGATTTTGATTTGCCTAACGAGCAGGCCTACTGCGAAACCTGTGCTTCCGTCGGAATGGTTTTCTGGAACCAGCGAATGAATGCGCTGACGGGAAAGAGTGAATATGTTGATGTACTTGAGAAAAGCCTATACAACGCGGCACTTGACGGGTTGTCACTGAGTGGTGATCGCTTCTTTTATGGCAACCCGCTTGCGTCAACCGGAAGGCATTATCGCCGCGAATGGTTCGGCACTGCGTGCTGCCCGGCCAATATAGCGCGCATGGTAGCATCACTTGGAAATTATATTTACACATCCGGACCAAAAGATCTATGGGTTAACCTTTATATCGGGAGCGAAACAGAAATTCCGCTGGAGAAAAATAAAATCAAACTGAAACTGGAGACCAACTATCCATGGCAGGGAGCATCACAAATCACCATTCTTGATGCAGGTAAAACTGCCGCAGGTATACGTCTCAGAATTCCAGGCTGGGCAAAAAACATTGCAGCTCCCGGTGGTTTATACAGTTTCAAAGACAAAATTGATGAAAGCATTGCTGTACTTGTCAATGGTAAACCATTCGCTTATCGCGAAGATGATGGATATGCAGTTGTTGACAGGGTATGGAAAAAAGGTGATGTGATCGAAATTCGTCTACCCATGAGTGTGAGGAAAGTAGTGAGCCGCGATGAAGTAAAGGCAAATAATGACAGGATTGCATTACAGCGAGGACCCTTGATTTATTGTGTGGAAGGCGCAGATAATGGTGGTCAGGCATGGAACATGATCGTGCCAGAAAAAGCCATTTTTACAGAAGGAGAAACCATGGTATTGACTGAAAAAGTAGTTAGTCTTAGTAGTTCACTACCTGTGTTGTCAGTTACCAACAATGGTCTATCGGTAACCACTACTGAAAAAACAATTACTGCAATACCATACTATGTTTGGTGTAACAGGGGAAGTAATCAGATGCAGGTCTGGATGCCCGAGAAGATTGAAAATATTAAAATAAATTATTAGTAAGGAGTAAGGAGCAAGCAGGCAGGAGAGTTAGTGAATAGAGGATAGTGACAAGCATCCATTTTTGGATAGTTAATTAAATATTTCAGAAGTTGACTTGCGGATGGTTGCGGCTATTGAATTAAATGCTAACTCTCCTGGCTCCCCTCTCCTGCCTCAAAAAAATCTCTATGTCAAAAGTCGTAATCGCCGGTGGCGGTGTTATTGGATTATGTAGTGCATACTATCTATTAAAAGAAGGTCATGACGTAACAGTTATTGATCGCGGAGATATTACCGATGGTACTTCCTTTGGAAATGCAGGTTATGTTTCTCCAAGTCACTTTATACCGCTGGCAACACCGGGAATAATTGCAAAAGGATTGCGATGGATGCTGAGTTCTTCATCACCATTTTATATCAAGCCCAGGCTCAATGCAGACCTGATCAAGTGGGGAATGAATTTCTGGAAATCATCGAATAAAGAAACAGTAGAAAGACATATCCCGCCCATGAATGCTATACTTCAGCTGAGCAGAAGATTGCAGTCTGAAATAAAAGAAGACATCGGCAATAGTTTCAGAATGGAAGAGATTGGATGCTTTATGTTGTACAAGCAGGCTGCAACCGAGAAGCATGAAATTGAAATGGCGGAGCAGGCTGCAGAATTAGGAATAGAAACAAAAATATTATCTGCTGCGGAAGTACAGGCGATGGAACCGGATGTGGAAGTGAATGTACGCGGTGGCATAATTTATCCGATCGACTGTCATTTACATCCCGGTGATTTCATGCGCAGCATGAAAAATTATTTACACAACAGGGGAGTAAAATTTCAATTGAATTCAACTATAACGGGTTTCGAAAAATCAGGAGGAAAGATCAGCGCAGTTGTGACCAGCCAGGGAACAATTGCAGGCGATGAATTTATACTTGCCGCCGGTTCCTGGATGCCGCTGATCACGAGAATGCTGGGAGTAGAATTGATCATGCAGGCAGGAAAAGGATACAGCATGACATTTAAGAGCATGAAGAAAAACCTTCGGTACCCAGCCATACTTGTTGATGATCGTGTTGCAATGACTCCCATGGGCGCAGATCTCCGGATGGGAGGTACAATGGAAATCAGCGGGCTTGATTCGCCGATGCTGATTAAACGTGCACAGGCGATTTTTAAAGCTTCACGAAATTATTATCCCGGACTTGAGGTAAACTTTCCTTCCACGGATCAGATCTGGAGCGGATTGCGGCCTTTGTCTCCCGATGGTCTTCCATATATCGGAAGAGCAGGTAAGTACAAAAACCTGGTCATAGCAGGAGGTCATGCCATGCTGGGCTTATCTCTTGCAGCGGCAACCGGTAAAATTGCTGAAGAACTTATCGGTCAGAGAAAAACAAGCATTGATATTTCGGCATTTGATGTTCACCGGTTTGCCTGAAATCGGTAAATTGCTGATCCCGACTTAATATTCACCCCAAAAATGGAATATGAAAAAACTGAGCTTGCTATTCTTCTCAGCATTTTTTGCTGTAATCATTTTAAATGCACAGGAACATCAGTTAGTAAAATTGTGGGAAACGGATTCTGTATTGAAAGTACCGGAATCGGTTTATTATGACGAAGGTGGCAAAGTATTATATGTCGCCAATATCGAAGGTGATCAACCCTGGGAAAAAGATGGAAAAGGTTTTATCAGTCGGGTTTCCCCTGATGGTAAGATACTTGATCTTCAATGGGTATCCGGATTGAATGCGCCGAAAGGAATGGGCCTGCACAAAAATCGGTTATACGTTGCCGATCTGACGGAGATTGTAGTGATCGATGTAAAAAAAGGAAAGATTGTTGAAAAAATCCAGGTGGAAGGCGCACAGGGTCTTAATGATATTTCCGTGGCAGGAGATGGAACAATCTATGTATCAGATTCAAGAGCTAAAAAAATCCTCACGGTTAAAAACGGCAAGTCAGAAGTTTATCTACAGAACCTGAATGGTCCGAACGGGGTGTTGGTAGCAGGCAAAGACTTTTTAATCGTTGATAACGGCTCGCTGTTTAGAGTTGCCAGCGATAAAAGTATGACCCTGCTGGCGGAAGGAATGGAAGGGGGAACTGATGGTATTGAGCAGGTGAAACCTGGCGAATATATCGTTTCCTGCTGGGCCGGAGCTATCTGGCTGGTGACCCAGGGTAAAAAGGAATCGCTGCTGGATACCAGGGAGTTAAAGATTAATTCAGCGGATATAGGTTATGATGCCAGGAACAGAATTGTTTATGTACCAACGTTTTGGAAGAATTCTGTGGTTGCCTACAGCTTAAAATAGAAAAAACGGTTGATATGTTCCGTTAGTCGAACGTATTTATCCGAACACCGAAAAAACTTTCATAACGAAAAATTACGATGCATCTTTACAATGCAATCAGTAATTACTGAAGCACGAACATAACGGAACCTGACCTTACCAACCAAGCTGAATCAAAAGTCAATCACAGTCACACTGGACTGAACTTATAAAGCCGGACGCTGTCCGGCTTCTGTCATTTTGGGACTTGAATGTTTGGGGTGGAGGTAGTAAGTTTATAGTTAGCCTTAATGCATGCCAGATGCTATTGTGATTGAGGCAAAAGGCAATGCTTATGCTCCGGTAAGGTCATCCCGTTGTTGCCGTCCGGGGTCGGAAACAGCGATATCAATTTTAAAATCAGGGTCTTGGAACCTGGCAGTAAGCCGACCTCCCAATGCAGCTTTTACCTCGCCATTGGGTTAGGGCAGTAACGTTTGAAATCAACTGACAAACTCATATTTAATTATTTACAATTCATTTTTCCAGAGGCCATATTTTATATATTAGAGGTGAGCATTGCGAAACAATTCATATTTATTTTTTTAAATACTTGATTTGAATACTGTCGAGGATCTGAGATTGTATACATCCCCTAATAATAAAAACTGGAGAAAATGGGGGCCTTATCTTGCTGAACGTCAGTGGGGTACCGTGAGGGAGGATTACAGTGTTAACGGAACGGCATGGAGTTATATCAATCATGACCTGGCCCGGAGTTATGCGTATCGCTGGGGTGAAGATGGAATTGCGGGGTTCTGCGACAGCGACCAGGTGCTTTGCCTTGCTCCCGCATTCTGGAACGGGAAAGATCCCATCATTAAAGAGCGATTGTTTGGTCTCACAAATGATGAAGGCAATCACGGCGAGGATGTAAAAGAACTCTATTTTCACCTTGACTCCTCCCCTTCACATTCCTATTGCAAATTCCTGTACAAATACCCCCAGAAGGAATTTCCTTATGTAGATCTGATTCAGAATAACAGGAAAAGCCGCCTGAGTCCGGAATATGAACTGCTGGACACCGGGATTTTTAAGGACAACCGTTATTTTGATTGCTATGTAGAATATGCCAAGGCTGAAATGAACGATATTCTTTTAAAGATTACAGTTTTCAACCGGGGCCCGGAAGCTGCAACAATCCATGTGCTGCCGCATTTCTGGTACCGGAATTTCTGGAAGCATAATCCACGATTCAATAAGCCGAACATAATCGCGTCAACAACTAATTGTCTGCAGGCAACATCCTCACGCAACGGCAGTTTTTTTCTTTATCATGAAGAAGGCGAGCAGTTATTCTGCGACAATGAAACGAATAACGAGCGCATGTATCATCGTCCTAACGATTCCGCGTACGTGAAAGATGGGATAAACAATTTCATTGTCAATAAACAAAATACTGTCAATCCGGAAAAGCGCGGAACCAAATCTGCAATATGGTTAAAGGAAAAGATAAAACCCGGCGCTTCAAAAACATTCAGGATCAGATTACGAAAATCAAAGATCGAAGATCCATGGAGTGATTTTGACAGCGTCTTTAAAAAACGGATTGAAGAAACAGAAGAATATTTCAACAAGATCACACCAAAAACTTTATCACCGGATCACAGGAGTCTTTTGAGAAGTTCGGTTAGTGGTTTGTTGTGGACGAAACAGTTTTATTATCTGGATGTTTTCAAATGGCTATTTGGTGAGCCGGATGAAACTGCGCCACATCGCAATCACAAAAGAAATTACGACTGGCAGCATCTCACTTCGCGCAATATCATTTCCATGCCGGATAAATGGGAGTATCCCTGGTTTGCGGCATGGGATCTTGCTTTTCACGCTACGTCTTTTATACATGTTGATCCTTCCTTCGCGAAGCAGCAATTGCTATTGGTGCTGCGTGAATATTATATGCATCCCAATGGGCAGATTCCTGCATATGAATGGAATTTCAGTGATGTGAATCCGCCGGTTCATGCCTGGAGTGTATGGTATGTATACGAAACGGATAAGAAAAAAACGGGCGCGTCCGATTGGGATTTTCTTGAAAGAGCATTTCAGAAATTGCTGATGAATTTCACCTGGTGGGTAAATCAGAAAGATGCAAATGGTATCGATATTTTTGAAGGCGGGTTTCTTGGCCTCGATAATATTGGTGTGTTTGATCGCAACCAGATGCCTCCTGGCATAAAAAAATTACAGCAGGCCGATGCTACCAGCTGGATGGCGATGTATGCAATCAATATGCTTCGTATTTCGCTGGAGCTTGCGCAACACAATCATGCCTATGAAGAATCGGCCGCAAAATTTTTCCGGCATTTTCTCAACATTGGTTGGGCAATGCATCATATCGGGAAAAAGGATATTTCGCTTTGGGATAACCAGGATAAATTCTATTATGATGCAATTCAGTTTGAAAACGGAACGAGTCAACGCCTGAGAATACGTTCACTTGTCGGAATCATTCCCCTGCTTGCCGTTGAAATTATGCAAAGCAAGGTGTTTGATCATCTTCGCGAATTCAATACGCGCCTACAGGTAATTCGTCTTACCCGCCCTGATCTTACGCGCATCATATCAGATATTGAAAAGAAAAACAAGGATGGCAAATATCTCTTTGCAATAATGATTGGGGATCGGCTTGAACACCTGCTGAAGCGATTGCTTGATGAAGCAGAATTTCTATCTGATTACGGAATCCGTTCCTTATCGAAATGCTACCAGGACAATCCATATACTTTCGGATATCAGGGAAGTCATTATACGATTCAGTACGAACCGGGGGAAAGTTCAAGTTCAATGTTTGGTGGTAATTCCAACTGGCGCGGACCGATATGGTTACCGTTGAATTACCTGATCATAAATTCACTGAGAAAATACTACGAGTATTACGGCGACAGCTACACTTTTGAATTTCCCGCGAACTCAGGAAATAAACTCACGCTCAGGCAGATCGCCAATCAGTTAACCAAAAGACTGCTGCAGATTTTCGAAAAGAACGAAGCCGGTCAGTATCAATACCATTCGCCGGATCATGAAAACTGGTCAGATGAGCACTTCAGAAATCATCATCTGTTCTACGAATTTTTTCATGGCGATACGGGCCAGGGTTTTGGTGCATCACATCAAACCGGCTGGACGGCATTGATTGCTAATTTGCTGCTGGAGATGGATGAGTAAAAGCTGAAAAAAAATTGGTTTAAGATATTTGAAACTAAAAGCTCATCGGCCATCAAAACCAGCCGATAAATCGATGCAATTCATTTCTGAATAGTGAGTAACCGGATAAATGCAACTGTGTCCTTCAAGATAATATCCTGCTGAACTATGAATATAAGTGGATGGATTATTAACCAGGCGCCTTTTCGTCTGACATGGGTTAAAATGTATGTAATTTAGCTTTTGTGTTAAGAACATTGGGGTTACACATTCCTTCCAGCAAAAAGAGTCTTCCCAGACATTGTGAAATTTCCCACGTAAGTGATCTGAACCAACAACACCAAATGACAGCTTCTTTAATATATCATTACGACCCATTTTCTTTAAGCGATTGACAATACCATAGGCTAAAAATCTTTTACCATTTCCAACAATAGTATTGATCGATTTATTTGTTTCTCTGAATCCGATAATGGCATGTAAATGATTCGGCATGATAACAAATGCATTGATGTAGTACCCTTCCCTCTTCAAATGATCGAACCATTTATAAACGAGGTCGTAGCTGTTGGTATTTCGAAGAGATCGATCCAATCAAAACATGTAAACGTGATAAAATATTGACCGAAATTTTTTGGAATTTTCTTGCTGACAGGCATTTATGAATATAATGACACACAAAGCAGATTAAAAGTGATGAACACGTTCATTAAGTGTGATTTTTCTGCTCCGATTCGGTTGTTTTGTGGAATTTTTACGGCGAGTCCGCTGCGAACCAACTATATGATAAAGTCTGATTAATTGTATGAGTGCTCTATTGCCGCAGCTTTCATATTGTGAACAGCTCAACATAGTCAAACACCGCGGGACTCGCCGTAATAGCACCACACTCTACCGGCTGCTCCTACGCGCAATTGAGCGGCGAGTCCGCTGCGAACCAACTATATGATAAAGTCTGATTAATTGTATGAATGCTCTATTGCCGCAGCGAGACTCGCCTCGGACGTTGAGTCGGCAATAGCGTTTTATTGTCTGTATAAGGCGAGTCTCCGCGCAATTGCAGCAGCTTTCATATTGTGAACAGCTCAACATACTCAAACGCCGCGGGACTCGGCGTAAAGCTCCACCGCTCGCGCAGATCTTCTCTCTCGTAAATGACCGGCGAGTCAGTTGCGAACGAACGATATGGAAACGTTTGAGTAATTGCATGACTGCTCTATTGCAGCAGCGAGACTCGCCTCGGGCGCTATCGATGCAGGGTTTCGCAATTATATCCACAATACGCTTGAGGCGAGTCTCCGCGCAAGTGCATCAGCTTACATATTGTGAACAGCTCAACATACTCAAACGCCGCGGGACTCGCCGTAATAGCACCACACTCTACCGGCTGCTCCTACGCGCAATTGAGCGGCGAGTCCGCTGCGAACCAACTATATGATAAAGTCTGATTAATTGTATGAGTGCTCTATTGCCGCAGCGAGACTCGCCTCGGGCGTTGAGTCGGCAATAGCGTTTTATTGTCTGTATAAGGCGAGTCTCCGCGCAAGTGCATCAGCTTCCATATTGTGAACAACTCGACATACTCAAACTCCGCGGGACTCGCCGTAAAGCTCCACCGCTCGCTCAGCTGCTCCTCGCTCACTTGCATGAGCTTTCCCAATTGTAAGCAGCTCAGCAAACTTAAACTTTGCGGGACCCGCCATATCGCGTGTCGCTGCGGGACTCACCGCTTCACCCTATCTTTATCCTTTCCCAATATTTAAATCCGGAATAAGATGATATCCCGTTTCTGCCTGTTCATTTTCGCATGCATCAATTTAACTATCGCATTCGCACAGGACATTCCCCTCTTTACATCTGAGTTTACAATAAAGGAATTTGCAGATCGTCGTAGCCGCATATATGATTCCATCGGATCAAATGCGATCGCACTGATCCAGGGTGCGCCCAGCCCTGTCGGTTATGTGAAGTTCCGTCAGTCGAATGAATTTTATTATTTATGCGGAATTGAAGTACCGCATGCCTACCTGCTACTGAACGGTTCTTCACGTACAGCAACGTTATACCTGCCGCACCGCAATGCTGGCCGCGAAAGAGGTGAAGGAAAAATGTTATCTGCCGAGGATATTGATTTAATCAAACAATTGAGTGGAATTGATAACGTGTATGGCGTCGATCTGCTGAGCGAACACCTGGGAAGATTTTCTTCCGGAAGTATTCATTCGGTGTATACACTTTTTGAGCCCGCCGAAGGTTTTGCTGTCAGCCGCGACCTCGGAATACGGGTGAACGCCGATGCCATGGGAGATCCATGGGATCAGCGTCAATCGCATGAAACACGTTTTATCGAAATGATCAAAAACAGGTTTCCAAAATTTGAAATTAAAAACCTGAATCCAATACTGGATAAAATGCGTTTGATCAAAAGTCCTGCGGAAATTATGCTGATTAAAAAAGCAACAAGATTGTCGGCGCTTGCCCTGATGGAAGCCATGCGCTCTACTGAACCTGGCATTAAAGAATACGAGCTCGATGGAATGGCAAAATACATTTACTACCGCAACGGATCACAGGGTGACGCTTACTACTCACTCATTGCAAGCGCAGAAAATGCATATTACCCGCATTATCACGAAGGCAAAAGAACATTGAAAGATGGCGATTTGCTTTTGATGGATTATGCACCGGATTATGGCTATTATATGAGCGATGTCACACGGATGATGCCTGCCAATGGTAAATTTAATACCTGGCAGAAAGAGTTGTATGGTTTTTATCTCATCTGTTATAAGGCCATTCTCAAAAATATAAAACCAGGCCTTACACCACAAAACATCAAAAAACAGGCAGTGATAGAAATGGAGCAAGCACTCAAAACAAGTAAGTTTTCCAAACCCATTCATGAGAATGCAGCTAAAGCATTCGTCGAAAGTTATCGCAAATCAGCAGAAAATCCTAAAAGTCCACTCGGACATTGGGTAGGGATGGCAACGCATGATGTCGGCGGTTACGATGGAGGACCGCTTCTTCCCGGAATGGTATTTACAATTGAACCTGCACTGACTGTACCTGAAGAAAAAATTTATATCCGGCTGGAAGATATGATCATCATTACTGAAACCGGTGCGGATATTATCACCTCTTATCTGCCAATGGAGATTGCAGATATTGAAAAACTGATGAAGGAAGAAGGAATGCTGCAGAAATATCCACGGGATAAAGAATAAGATGAATGTAGTCAAACAAAAGGGATGCTGGTCATCCATCCCTTTTTTCTCTGCATGTATTCTGATTATTTTATTGCTTCCTTTATTCTCCTCATCATATCATACCGCACACCTTCATGTTCCTTAAAATAAATATGATTGCTCGGGCTCAACGCTTTATTTCCGGGCCATTTAGTTACATCGGCTATTTCAACGTTGGGAAATGCAGACAACTCATTTTGTTCAACTGAAGACAGCATACCTAGTCTTTTCTGGTGATTCAGTATGGATGAAATCAGAAGAATATAATCGCGTTGATGTGTGTAGATAACAATAGAATCAGCCGCTGTATTAAGATTTTGCAGATCATTTTGAAAAATATCGGAAGGAAGATCAGCACCTGCAAAAAGGATCAGTTTAAAATAATTTCTGCCTTCCTGAAAACCATCAAGCAATCCAAGGAAAACACTATGCCCCATGGAATGGCAAAGCAGCACGTTCTTCGAATCCTCATTAAATCGCAACATATATTCGAACAGACGGGAAAGTTGGTGACCTTGCTGCCGTGCTTTCTCCCAACTTTTATGATAACTCAATCCACTGCTTTCCCAAACAATTGATACTGTTTTGTCTATCCCATCAAGATTTTCCAGTTTTTTTAAAACATCTTTATTATAAAATCCAACACTGCCTAACCAGCAATGCAAATAGAAAAGAACAGCTTGCGAATCTTCTCCGATCAGGTATGCTGCTATTTCGTCTTTATTAACATCGTCCCACCTATAGGATTTAAACGGTACCGGTTTTAAACGCAAACTATCATAACAGCCGATTTCTACGGCGTCGTGTTTGATATGAATATAATAGTGTGTCACATCAGCATCTGCAACCTTTGGGATTCCGCTCAGCAGCAATATTACTATAACAGTCAGTTTCGGAATATGCATTCGTACCACTTGATTTCGTGTTACGAAAAACCGTAAAATAAGTTACCCAAAAGATGGATTATTAACTAACAGAAAAGTTTATGAGAGCCCGGTTTCAAAATGCAGTTCAGGAACGGTAACATCTTTAAATCCCTTCCGAAGTAATCGTTCTTTAAAATCTTCCTGGACCTCATACTCACCATGCACAAGGAATAGCATCTTAACTTTTGAAGCATCCTGGCAAGCGAGGAATTGACTGAGATCCTCATAATCCCCATGTGCGCTCATACTTCTTATTGCCCCGATCTGCGCGTGAATTTCATGATTGACGCCGAAGATGCTTACTTCCTTCCTGCCCTGCTGCAATCTTGCACCAAGCGAATTCGGTTCGCAATATCCGGTCATCAGAATTCCGTTGCGACTATTCTCCACATTATTACTGATGTGGTGTTTTACCCTGCCGGCTTCAGCCATTCCGCTAGCGGAAATAATTACGCATGGCTCATTCCTGAAGTTGAGCATTTTGGATTCTTCCACATTCTTAATATATTTCAGTCCACGAAATGCAAACGGATCATTATCGGTCTGGAGTATTTTTTGAATTGTCTTATTGAAAGAGCCTGGATATTTTTTTACAATCTCAGTGGTTTCAATACTCAAAGGACTATCTACAAAATAATCGAGGTCAGGAAGTCTTCTCTCGAGTTCCAGCTGATTTAATGCAAAGAGAATTTCCTGTGTACGACCAACACTGAATGCAGGTATAATCAGTTTACCCCTATTCTGAATGCAAATTTTTGTGATCCAGTCAAGCAATTCATTAAAAGCCGGTTTATGCAGGTCATGCAGTGAATTTCCGTAAGTGGATTCAAGTAAAATGTAATCTGCCTGTGGGAACTCCTTAGGGGATCGCAGGATCATATCCCTGTACCTGCCAACATCACCACTGAAAGTCACCTGTTCAGTTTTCCCGTTTTCGGTTATGCGAAGGTGTACGGCAGCACTGCCGATAATATGTCCGGCATCCGTATACAGCAATTCAACACCATCTTCAATCTTAAACCAGTTATCGTATTCAACGGTTTCAAATAAATCCATAGCACGTTCTGCATCTGCCTTGGTGTACATCGGTTGCAATAATGGCTGCCCCTGTGCTGCTCTGCGCTTGTTGACATATTTCACATCATCTTCCTGTATTTTAGCAGAATCTTCCAGCAGTACTCCCGTAAGTTCTTTTGTGGCAGGCGTAGCAAATATTTTTCCATTAAATCCGTCTTTCACCAATTTCGGTATCAATCCGCTGTGATCGATATGTGCGTGGGAAAGGACAAGAAAGTTTACTATCGCCGGATCGAACCCCCAGTTATTGTTTAATGCCACTGTTTGATTACCCATTCCCTGAAACATTCCACAGTCCAGAAGAATTTTTCGATTACCCTTTACAGTAAGCAGGTGTTTGGAACCAGTAACACATCGCGCAGCCCCGTGAAAAGAAATTTTCATTGCAAATCGTTTTGAAGAAAAGAAGATGAAAATAAGGAAATTGTGGGAGAGAGGAAGTAAGTAGTAAGTAGTAAGTAGTTGTAAGTAGTAAGTAGTAAGTAGTAAGTAGTAAGTAGTAGAACAGCCGGCGTATGCAATTAATGACTTGCTGCGTTTTTGGATAGAGCCTGTTCTAGTCAGCAGGCCCACACAGTATCTTGAAGGGCAGCAGATCAAGCTCACCATTCACAAAAAAAGAGAAAAGCATGCAAATGAATTTTCGCTGAAACAGATCTTTTTAGAATCCGACAACACAACATTTCCCCAGCACGTCCTGAAATTGTCCGTTGCCTGCTGGCTATTGCCGGCTGTTAACGCTCAACGATTAACGAAGAACCTGCCTATGCCGCCTGCCTGTCCGGTAGGCAGGGCAGGCAGGCGATGAACGATCAACTCTTTCCCACCTTCGCCTTAAACGACCATGTAATCGAAAAAATAGCCACCACTTCATCTTTGTCGTTAATGCCAATCGACTTAACTACGCAAACGACAGGTTCGTGTGTTACAACAGTTTCTTCAACAGCCAGTTGAATGGCTTCTCCATCTTTACAGGTAAAGCGAATATTACCCGTTGCTTTTTTAAAGTATTCTGATTCTACTTTTAGGACGAGCATCGAAACACCTGGTTCACGTTTGTATACGTGCATCATGGAGAGAATTCCTGAACTCATTTCTGCCGCCATACCAAGACATGCAAAGTAGATGGATTTGAAGGGATTCTGATTACTCCATCGATGACTTATCCCGATAACACTTTTCGCAGGTGAGACTTCGATTACATGCAGACCCGCAAAAAAAGCAGCAGGCAGCCTGGTGAGAAGAAATAAATTAAACTTTAACCGACTCCTGGCAATTTTTAAAAACTCGCTGGCATGAGCGTTCATAGTGATAACCATTTAGTACGTCAGCGCCGGGTAGTTAAACCGGCGTTGTGGTTTCAAAGGGTTATACCGAAAAACTTAAATTAATAATTACAACACTTCAATCTGCCCTTCGAGTAAATCTTCAAACTCCTGGCGTTTGCGGATCAGGTGCGCCTCACCGTTAACCACCAAAACTTCTGCAGGTTTCAATCGTGAATTGAACTGGCTGCTCATCTCAAAACCATATGCGCCTGCATTCTGAAACATCAGCAGATCACCTTCACGTACTTCGTTCAGTTTTCTGTCCCAGGCAAACGTATCCGTTTCACAGATATTTCCCACAACAGTATATATGCGTTCAGGCCCGTCAGGATTTGACAGATTTACAATATGATGGTAAGCTTCATAAAACATCGGACGAATCAGGTGATTAAATCCGCTGTTTACTCCGACAAAAACGGTAGCGGGTGTTTGTTTGATCACATTCGCTTTCACAACAAAATAACCACACTGACTTACGAGATATTTTCCTGGTTCAAACCAGACCTGCAACCTGCTTCCAGATTCTTTTTCAAAATTCCTGAATGCTTCGGCCACTTTTGAACCCAGCTGTTGAATATCAGTTTCAGCATCGCCTGGTTGATAAGGTACTTTAAATCCACTTCCCAGGTCAATAAATTCAAGTTCCGGAAAATGCGATGCGAGTCCAAACATCACTTCGAGACCTTCAAGAAAAACACCCACATCTTTTATCTCGCTACCTGTATGCATATGAATGCCTTTCACCTGGACTTTTGTCGAACGAACAACTCTTTCGATATGTCGTATCTGGTGAATTGATATTCCGAATTTGCTATCTACATGGCCAGTTGAAATTTTAAAATTTCCACCAGCCATGATGTGCGGATTTAAGCGGATGCAAACAGGATAACTGCTTCCAAAACGATTTCCGAATTGTTCGAGAATAGAAATATTATCGATATTGATGTTGACGCCGAGCTTTTGTGCTTCGAGATATTCGCTGAAGTCAACGCAATTAGGCGTGTACAAAATATTCTCAGGCGCAAAACCTGCCATCAAACCGATCTTCACTTCATTTATACTGACACAATCCAGGTTAGCACCCAGCCTCAGCATATACTTCAGAACATTGATATTGGTCAGGGCCTTACAGGCATAAAAAAATCTTGCATTGCAATCACTGAAAGCTTCTTTCAACCTGTTGTATTGACGGGCAATGGTTTCTGCATGATACACATAAACAGGCGTACCATACTCTTTTGCTATCTCTGTCAGCTGGCGCTGCGAGATCTCCGTATTCGTCATGACCATATTCTGCATTTAATGGGTAAATATACGTAAAGGGAGTTCACAGTTCACAGTTTGAACAGCCAGGCAACAGATCATTTCACATCAGTCCAATAAATAGCTGTGTTGCAAAAAAAATTCATATGCTTTAAAATTCGAGAGCAGACTTTTGAATAACCAGAAACAGCCAACTGAGAATAGAAGCAAGATGAATCCTTTCGCTAGCAGCTACGTCTGACATCCACACAAACCGGCTGTTACTATTGCCTTCTTACTATTGCCTCTACTGTCTGCTGTCTACCGTCTACAGTCTCTTTAAGACGGGTCCTGTTGAGGGTTAACATCCGGTTCCGCTTCTCCGTCACCGATACTACCATCTCCATTTTCCACCAGCTGTCCTTCTTCGGTTACGGCTAACAGTTCGCCTTTTTCCACTTCAAAGTGTTCGGCATTAACAAGTGTTGGTTCGATGATCTGTTCAGAAAGCACTTCATTGATCTTTGGCAGATCCTCAGGCGAGTTGATACCAAAATAATCCATGAAGTTGCGGGATACATTGTATACCAGCGGCTTCCCCGGCAACTGTTCATTGCGCCCGCTGATGACGATGAGTTCTTTTTCGAGAAGTTTCTGGATACTATAGTCACTGCTCACACCACGTATAGCTTCAATCTCTCCTTTCGTAATTGGCTGTTTATAGGCAATGATCGCGAGCGTTTCAAGTGCTGCCCCGGACAGGCGTTTCAGGAATTTATCGCCATTCAGCTGAGCGATTGTTTTATGAAATTCCTTCTTGGTCAGGAACTGCCATCCGCCACCACTCTGTCTCAATTCGAACGGATAAAATTCAGCAGCATATTTTTCACGTACGCCTTCAATGGAAGTTTCAACCTGGTCCAACGTAACCTTGTCATCCATAAAACCAAAGGCATTATTGATCAGCTCAACAATGTCCATGCTGGTCAACGGCTTTTCGCTGGCAAAGATCAGCGCTTCAATATGTGTAATCAGATTTGAAATTTCCATAACTGTGGGATGGATTTTTGAACGAATCAGACCGGAAAACTAAGAAAAACACTCCGCCGAATTGCATTTTAAGGGCAGAGGCTTTCCACAGAATGTTAACCCTGGAGCGCTGCTGCGCCACTCACGATCTCCGAAAGCTCAGTAGTGATCGCTGCCTGGCGGGCGCGGTTATAGGAAATCTTCAGATTTTTCAGTAATTCGTTAGCATTTTCCGATGCTTTATCCATCGCTGTCATTCGCGCACCGTGTTCTGATGCGTTACCGTCCAGCACTGCCTTAAACAACTGTGTATTAAGTATTTTCGGCATGAGTTCGGCGATCAGGGTATCAATAGCCGGTTCGAATATAAAATCAGCTTTAATCGCCTTTTTACTTTCTATGGGTTTTGCCTTCGGAATCGGCAGGAAACGCTCCACCTTGAACATCTGCGTAGCAGCATTCTTGAATTCGCTGTACACCAGCTCAACCACATCAAACTCACGATTTACAAAACCTTCTACCGCAGCTTCCGCACATTCCTGGACATTGCTGAAACTCAGCTTTAAAAATGTATCGCGATAAGCGGTGCTTACCTTATAATTCCTTTTCTGAAAAAATTCACATCCTTTTTTACCGATTCCCCAGATGGTCACATTTCCCCTGCGGTGCTGTTCTGAGTATTTCTCCTCAATGGTAAGGCGTGCAAGTTTTTGAATATTAGCGTTATATGCACCACAAAGGCCACGATCACTGGTAATTACAATGAGCAGGACTTTTTCCACCGGACGTTCGATCGCCAGCTTCATTCCGGTATCACCGCCTTCCACATTGCTCACAATATTGCTCAGCATGTCCTGCAGCTTCATAGCATAAGGTCGCATCTGGATGATCGCGTCCTGTGCGCGCCTGAGTTTGGCAGCACTCACCATTTTCATCGCTTTGGTGATCTGTTGTGTAGACTGAACTGATTTTATCCTGTTGCGTACCTCTTTAAGCTGACCGGCCATAGTATATGCTCAGAAAATATGGTGATTGGGATGATTTTGCGGGGGCAAAGGTAGGAAAAACAAGTAAGAAGTACGAGGTAAGAGGTAAGAAGTATCGACGAATTGTAAACATTTTATAAGGTGAAATCTATCTTATTTCGGCTTATGATTTAGCTATTGCAAGTCCTAAAAGCTATTGATAACCAGTGTTAAAGTCCATTGCGTACTCAGGAATAAAGTTACTAATGATGATACTATTGCTCTCTCCAACACAATAGTAATAAAGCTTCCAATCAAAATATGGGCAGTAAAATGGTAAATTCCAAACTCTCGCTCATCCATAGGTTTTTGCCTTTTACTTCTCACCACTTACTTCATACCTCTTACCTTTCTTAGTCCCTCATCATCCTCATCCCTCCCGGTCCTCCCGGCCCAAACTGTTGCTGATTCTGGTTCTGGCCTTTGAACCGGGTCAGACGGTAAGTGAAAGTCAGCATGAAATACCTGGTCAATCTGTTCGTTCGGGTATCGGTAATATAGTTTCCACTAACCGTACGTGTGATTGACTGGTTTTGTTTGAGGATATCAAATCCTGAAACCCGGATAAATCCGTTCTTCTTTTTAAAGATGGTTTTTTCAAAAGATGCATTCAGTAAAGCGATGTTCTGATTAACTCCTGCGGCCAAACCATTATTGAGTACATACTCGAAATCATAACGGAAGATCCATCCGCCCTTGATATCAATCCTGCTCGCAGAAGTGAAGGTCCAGGAACTGTAGTCAATATCCTGCTGACCATCGAGCGAGTACCTGGTGGAGTTCATAGCGTAACGCACCCCTGCATCCCATTCCAGCCAGTCTTTATGATTGAAAGTGAAATTAAATCCCTGTGAAAACACAAGATTATTACCAACATTTCTCGCGCTGTCAATCAGCGTAATATTATGGTTGAAATTAGCCATACCATTCAGAGAGAAAACATAAGTACGGTTTTTATAAGGTTTGCTGAAATTGTAAAAACCTGTTGCATTATAAAAACCATTTACGTTTTCGGGTATGCTTAACTGTGCGCCCGAATTCCCGATCTGGATATTATTGTTTACAATTTTATTCTGCGTGAGCATGAAATTACTTCCTACAAAAAACACCCTGCCGGAAATAAAATTGAAATTGTTGTACATCAGCGAGAAGTTGTGATTCTGCTCCGGCTTGAGGTTTGGATTACCCTGCGTCTGGTACTGCGGATTTGATATGTCTCTCACTGGTTGTAACTGCTCAAAGCCTGGCTGACGTGCATTTCCGAAATAATTGAAGTTGAGATTCTTTGTCTTTGTAAAGTTGTATGCAAGTCTTGCCACAGGGAAAATATTGACTCTCTTTTGGGGTGTATAACCGCTGTCCTTGCTGATTGAATATCCCTGCAGATTCACCGGCTGAAACATCACTCCCAAAGTGTAATTGTACTTCTTCTTCACAGTACGCATGTTGACCTGGTAACGCTGATTGATGAACACATTTTCATAGGCATTACTCAATGCAGGATTGTAATTCAATTCATCGTTGGGTTCGATATCATAGGTCTTTCGGTCATTTTTTGTGTATGATCTGTTGTAACTATAAATAAGGTCAATAAACCGATCTTTTCTGATGGGCTCACTGTAATTCAATCTGAAACCATAATTCCGCGATTCATTATCCTGGAAAATGGCCTGACGGATCAGCAGATCTACCGGTTGAGGAAGATTATAATTATTAGTCAGATTGTATTTGTCACTTTCACTTTCATTCGAATTACCTCCCATATTCACATTGACGGAAAGATTGCGACCTCTTTTTCTGAACCGATGATTGTAAATAATATTTGCGTTGAGATTGGGCGTTTTACTGATTGTTGAATCCTTGTTGATCCCCTCTGTCGTAAGGGTCGTTTTGTCCATGTAATATTGAAAATCCGAGCGACTCTGATTGTTCGATTGCCCGTAGGAAAACGATGGGCTGATTTTGATATAATTGAATGAATCAATCTGGTATTCAAAATTGATGAATGCCCTGTGGTTATTATTCTGATTGTAAAACCTGTTATTCTGATCGTTCACAAATGAATTCGTTTCATAAAAATTCTGCTGCGAAATATCACTAAGTCCATCTGTCATTCTGCGGGTGAAACTGTAACTGCCATAGAGACTGCCTTTATTTCCGGAAAAATCATTTCTGAAATTTGTACCGAGTGAATGTGTAGTGGAAATACCATCACCGCCACTTCCGGAAGAACCTGTACCACCACCAAAGCCGCGGTTACCACCTCCTATCATGGCCACCTGTTGTGTTTGTCCGGCGCCACTGTTTGCACCGGCCATTGAAACACCACCCATCGCGCGACCTGCTAGCTCCATTCCTCCACCGCCACTCCCCGTGTTGAAAGTGCTTCCGTTGATATTGTTGGAATTGCCGATAACAGACAGCTGCTTATTATTATCAAACAGGTTGATATTACCATTGGCCTGGTAACGATCATCTGTTCCATATCCCGCAGTCGCCCTGCCGAATATGCCTTTGTTCTTGTCTTTTTTTAACTGGAGATTGATCACTTTTTCCGGTTCGCCATCTTTGATCCCGGAAACTGCAGAGAGATCCCCATAGTCATCTACTACCTGTACCTTGTCGATCAGGTCAGCAGGCAATTCTTTTGTTGCCGTTTTGGGATCGCCACCAAAAAAATCCTTTCCGTTTACTTTAATCCGGGATACTTTTTTGCCCTGCGCTGTGATATCGCCATTTTTATCTACCTCAATACCAGGCATCTTTTTTAAGAGGTCTTCTACCATGGAATTGGGTTTTACCCTGAACGAATCCGCTTTGTACTCAACGGTGTCTTCCCTTACCTGGATCGGTGGAGGCGCTATGATGACTTCCTGTAATGTTGTTACTGAATTGTTGAGCGTCAGGTCTTCCAGTTGAATGCGCTCGTCTGTAATCGGATAGTTGTACGTTTTCTGTTTTGGAAGAAAACCAATACTCGATATCCGGATAGTGAATTCTGTAGCAGATATTCCCTTGAAATTGTAATATCCGTTGTTGTTGGAGGTTGTTTTGAGTGTGTCCTTTACCTGTTTGCTGAACAACCAGATCGTTGCTCCGCCAACAGGATTCCGAACGCTGTCCATTACCCGACCACTCACCTGCCGGGTACTCTGTCCGACGGCAGAAACCTGAAACAAAACAATTCCCACGAAAGCAATAAGCGATGATCTCATAATGAATTCTGGCTGGATTTGGGTTGAATCAGAATAAGATGCCAAAACTACCTCCTCCCTTTTGTCGCACACGCATTTTGTGATGAAAGGATGAACATCTCATTTAAAACTGCTGAATGCCATTTCCTCCTGCCGTGTGCTTTTAGTACCTTTGTCCACCTGTCAATATGACCTGAGGTTTTTTTCTGCATTAAATTTGACAATTAAACCGTTCCTGCGTGACGCAGGAGCATGCAAAATATTCACGATATGTTGAAACTCTTTTCAAAACTTTTTGGCGGCAGCAAGTCGGAGAAGGATGTGTTGCGACTTCAGCCCCTGGTATCTACTATTAACCAACATTTTACTACATATCAGCAACTTAGTAACGATGCACTTCGCAATAAAACAGTAGAGTTCCGCCAGCGAATCAAGGATCACCTCGTACCGGTGGAGCAGGAAATTGAGAGTCTCAATAAAACTGCCGCAGAACTCGATCCGGCTGACATTGGGGGAAAAGACGATATCTACAAGAGAATTGACGAATTAAAGAAAAAGAAAAACCAGGAGATCGAAGTTGTCCTGGAATCTATCCTGCCGGAAGCATTCGCTTTAGTAAAAGAAGCTTCTTCCCGTTTTAAAAACAATACCGAGCTGGTATCTACGGCAACTGAGCTTGACCGTGAGTTGAGTGTTAAGAAAGATTATGTAACAATCAACGGAGATCAGTCTGTATTCAAAAACACCTGGCAGGCTGCAGGCAATACTGTTACCTGGAACATGGTTCACTATGATGTTCAGTTGATGGGGGGTACGGTGCTGCACCAGGGTAAGATTGCGGAAATGTCAACAGGTGAGGGTAAAACCCTGGTCTCTACCTTACCCGCATACCTGAATGCATTGCCGGGAGAAGGTGTGCATATTGTAACTGTGAACGATTATCTCGCCCGTCGTGACAGTGAATGGAACGGCCCTTTGTTTGAATGGTTGGGACTTACTGTAGACTGTATTGATAAACACGAACCACATAGCGGCAACCGTCGCAAGGCCTACCAGTGCGATATCACTTACGGAACAAATAACGAATTCGGTTTCGATTACCTGAGAGATAACATGGTTCACTCTCCGGATGAGATGGTGCAGCGCACACATTTTTTTGCCATGGTCGATGAGGTGGATAGTGTACTGATCGACGATGCTCGTACGCCTCTTATTATTTCCGGCCCTGTTCCAAAAGGAGATGATCAGCAGTTTCATATCCTGAAACCACGTGTCCAGCAACTTTTGGAAGTGCAGCGGCAGGTGGTGAACAAATCATTGCTCGAAGCAAAAAAACTGATCAACGAAGGAAAAGATGATGCACAGGATGGTGGATTACATCTCGTACGTGCATTTCGTGGTTTGCCAAAGAATAATGCACTCATTAAATATCTTAGTGAGCCCGGAATCAGGGTGAAACTTCAGAAATCAGAAAACTATTATCTCGCAGACCAGCAGAAACATATGCCAAAAGTTGATGAGGAATTGTATTTCCACATCGACGAAAAAAACAACCAGGTAGAACTTACTGAGAAAGGTTTGCACCAAATCACAAAGGGTGGTGAGGATCCTAACTTCTTTGTACTTCCTGATCTGAGTACGCAGCTTTCTGAAATTGAAAAAGAAGGACTGGAGGCTGAAGAGTTGCTCACCCGTAAAGAACAGTTGCTGAACGAATACTCGCAGAAAGCCGATCGCATTCATACTGTTCAGCAGTTGCTGAAAGCATACACTCTTTTTGATAAAGACATCGAGTATGTTGTACTTGATGGCCAGGTTAAAATTGTTGATGAGCAGACAGGCCGTATTCTTGACGGACGTCGATACAGTGATGGTCTGCACCAGGCGATTGAAGCAAAAGAAAATGTAAAAATTGAAGCTGCAACACAAACATATGCGACAGTAACACTGCAGAACTATTTCCGCATGTACCACAAATTGGCTGGTATGACGGGTACGGCAGAAACTGAGGCGGCCGAATTGTGGAACATTTATAAACTCGATGTGGTTTCCATACCAACAAACCTGCCGATGATCCGTAAGGATGAGGAGGATCTGGTATTCAAAACCAAACGTGAAAAATACGGAGCAGTAATAGATGAAATTGAAAAGCTCCGCAATGCTGGTCGTCCTGCACTGGTAGGTACAACTTCGGTGGAAGTGAGTGAGTTGCTGAGTCGTATGTTGAATCAGAAAAAAATTCCTCATAATGTACTCAATGCGAAACAGCACGCGCGTGAAGCACAGATCGTACAGGAAGCGGGTATGGCCGGAAGTATTACTATCGCAACGAACATGGCGGGTCGTGGTACGGATATCAAACTTGGCCCTGGTGTAAAAGAAGCGGGTGGACTTGCGATCATTGGTACCGAGCGTCACGAAAGCCGTCGTGTTGACCGGCAGTTGCGTGGTCGTTCCGGTCGCCAGGGAGATCCGGGTAGTTCACAGTTTTATGTGTCACTGGAAGATGATCTGATGCGTATGTTTGGCAGCGAACGAATCGCTTCGCTGATGGACCGCATGGGCTATAAGGAAGGTGAAGTGATCCAGCATTCAATGATCACCAAGAGTATTGAAAGAGCGCAGAAGAAAGTAGAGGAAAATAACTTCGGCATACGTAAACGCCTGCTCGAATATGACGATGTAATGAACAAACAACGAAATGTTGTCTATACCAAAAGACAGCACGCGTTGTTTGGTGATCGCCTCGCGCTTGACCTTGACAATGCATTTTACTCTGTTGCAGAAAGCTTAATACAGGGCTTCAGGGGAATGAATGATTATGAAGGCTTCAGAATGGCAACGATTGTCAATTTCGGAATTGATACATCGATCAACCAGGATGAATTTGAAAAAGCACATGTGAAAGATATCGCTCCGAAACTCTACCATGAAGCGATTGCACATTATACCCGCAAAAAAGAAGAGCTGAAAAAGCAGGCGCTTCCGGTTTTCCAGAATATCCGTCAAACCCAGGGCACACATATTGAAAATGTGGTTGTTCCCTTTACCGATGGAAAAAAAGGAATTAATGTATTGTCGCATCTTGACAAAACAATCACTGGTGGTGGCGAAGAACTGGTGAATTCACTGGAGAAAACCATCACGCTCGCAATCATAGATGATGCATGGAAAGAGCACCTGAGAGGAATGGATGATCTAAAACAGAGTGTGCAGACAGCTGTGTACGAACAGAAAGATCCGTTGGTGATTTATAAAACAACAGCGTTCGAATTGTTCTCAACAATGGATGGTGAAGTAAACAAGGATATCGTTTCCTTCCTTTGCCATGCCGGCTTACCTGCCGAGCAGCCCGGAAGAAACCAGATCAGGGAAGGTCGTGAGCAGCGTACCGACATGAGTAAGATGCGTGTACGCAAAGACGAAATGGTGAGTGCCGGCGGTGGCGAACCTGAAATGATGGAAGGAGGACAGGAATACCATGATCCTTCAGTTCCTGTAAAACAGGAACCGGTGAAAGTCGGACCTAAGGTTGGCCGTAATGATCCATGTCCCTGCGGAAGTGGGAAGAAGTTTAAGAATTGTCATGGGAAGGAAGCATAAGGCCGGATAAGTGAGCAGTGAGCCTGCCGGCAGGCAGGTAAGTGGGAACAGCCCGCGGTTCATTGCGATATGTTGTTACTTCGAACGATTTGAAACTAACGTGCGGGATGTAATTCAAAAAAAAATTACATCCCGTTCTTTTTGTTAAAAAAAACTGATCACCAGGATTCTGCATACCTGCAACTGATCTGATGACTTACAAGCAACAACCCATAACTCCTTTTACCTCCTCACTTTGCCATTTGCCTTATTCTCGCTGCATCTTATCTGCCGCCTGCTGCCTGTTTACTGCTGCCTAAAAAGGCATACCTTTTGCATACATTTTACCATGCGAAAACTTCTTCCTGCAATTTTCACCTTTGCCTTTATTTCCGGTTATAGTCAGACCAACGATGGTGTTGCAATCATTAAAGATCCGCGCCTGGATCTGTTAATAAAAAAACAAGTTGAACTTAACCGCCAGGTGTACCTGCAGAACAACCGTACCGGCGCAGGTTTTCGCGTATTGGTAGTTAATACAAATGATCGCGCAAAAGCTTTCGAAGTAAAATCAAAACTGATGTCGCGCTTTCCTGAACATAAAACCTACCTGATTTATCAATCTCCCTATTTCAAAGTGCAGATTGGAAATTTCAGGGATCGCGAAGAAGCTTCTTCTCTCCGTCAGAAAATTCTTTCACTTTACCCTACCGGTGTAATTGTAGTCCCATCTACAGTCGAACTTAAACCAGACCTCGAAGACCTCGCGAATTAAGGTCGTTGCGCAGTATCTTCGGTGGATGTTAGCTGAAAAGATCAGGCAACTAGCCAAAGAATTTGGACCTTCCTGTGTTGAGTACAGGCATCACCTGCACGCCTATCCGGAATTGAGTTACCAGGAGTTTGAAACATCTGCATTTATAAAGAAACAACTTACCTCCTGGGGAATTTCCTATACACCACTAGCTGAAACCGGGATCACGGCATTGATCGAAGGCAAGAATCCGGGTTCAAGAATTGTAGCGCTTCGCGCTGATATGGACGCATTACCCATCCAGGAGGAAAATGACGTTCCCTATAAATCAACAAAGCCAGGGGTAATGCATGCCTGCGGCCACGATGTACATACCACTTGTCTGCTGGGCGCAGCGCGTGTATTGAAAACGCTGGAAAAAGAATGGGAAGGATCTGTGAAACTTATATTTCAGCCCGGCGAAGAAAGAAATCCCGGCGGCGCAAGTATCATGATCAAAGAAGGAGTGTTGGAGAATCCGACACCGCAAGCCATTTTTGGATTGCATGTTCATCCGACTATGGAAACCGGTAAAGTCAGTTTTCGTGCAGGAAAAGTTATGGCAAGTGCAGATGAAATTTATATAACGGTGAGGAGTAAGGGTGGTCATGCAGCAGCTCCTCATGTAACGATCGATACTATACTCGTTGCATCACATATTGTTGTTGCATTGCAGCAGATTGTGAGTCGGAACAGCAATCCGTTCTCACCTTCAGTTTTATCCATTTGTTCCTTCCAGGGGGGAAATACCACCAACGTTATCCCTTCAGAAGTAAAGATGATGGGCACTTTCAGGGCGATGGATGAAGCCTGGCGTTTCAAGGCACATGAGCTCATACGCAGGATCGTGTACTCCACTGCAGAAGGTATGGG
Organism: Pollutibacter soli; assembly: GCA_029269725.1. Taxonomy (GTDB): domain Bacteria; phylum Bacteroidota; class Bacteroidia; order Chitinophagales; family Chitinophagaceae; genus Pollutibacter; species Pollutibacter soli. The sequence goes on from JARJHS010000006.1 coordinate 257,344, forward strand.
CGCTGAAGTAGACCTGCATATCGATATAGGCTACCCGAATGTTTACAACCATGAACACCTGAATGAAGTGGCAGTTCATCTTGCGGAAAAATACATGGGTAAGGACGATGTTTTAGAAACAGAACTCCGCATGGGAGCTGAAGATTTCGGTTACTATTCTCAAAAAATTCCCGGCTGTTTTTTCAGGCTAGGTACAGGAAATATATCAAAAGGAATTCAATCCGGCGTTCATACACCCACTTTCAATATTGATGAAAACGCTATTCCTATTGGTGTTGGCATGATGGCCTGGCTCGGTGCAACGGCTAAAATATAACGTTCTACGTTTAACGTTGAACGTTAAACGTAGAACGTAGAACAGCAACTAGTTATTTACCGCGAGAACTTCAATCAGTTCTTCTGTGTGATGTGCAACTTTAAGAGTTTTGCTGTCAATAAGCTTTTTGTCCTGCAGAACTTCAAAATAAAATTTATCGCTTTCCACGATATCGAGTTTGAAGCGCTTTTTGTAGGAATTTCCTTTCGCCCATTCTCTAAAAACGATTGAACCGCCTTCATCCCTCACCAATACCAGGAAGGGTGATGTTGATTTGTTGTTTACTGCTAAATCAAGCAATGCTGTTCCCTGTGATGTTTCCTTAACTGTCACTTCGGAAGCTATATTGCCGGAAGGAGTTACTGTTTGCTGAGCAGCTGCGCCAAGTGACAACACACCGGTTAATAATGCAGTTGCGATGAATGCCTTGAATGAATTGTTAGTCTTTTTCATAACTGTAATTTTTTAAGTTTTTAATGCTCTTTCATACGGACTAAAAGCAATTTTTCAGTTATGCAAGTTCGTTAGGGGCAGAGGTGTCCTTACTGTGTACATTTGCATGCATCAGCAGAAAATTTCACTATCGTTGTCGCGGCAAAACAATCAGGGAGAAATGGCCATTCATTGGCAGGAGCAGGACGCTGGAACAGCTGTTGTTATTCAGACTTCGAATATCTGAAAGCAGGTAACCAAATATACAACTAAAACGATTAAGTACAAGGAAAATTGTGGGATTAACGAAAAGTTTAAATACGGACAATCGTGTGCGGGCAAGTGGCCACAGGAACTGCCAGCTGACAGTTTTCAGTTTGAACTGAGTCGATGCAGTGTTTTTGACAGAATGGAAATTAATTGAACCTCATAGTTTTTGTGATTGCGAAATAATTCATTTATCAAACGAATTCCCCTTGAGAGAAAACTGCTTACATTATTTATATCATACATTCCAACGAATTCAATGAGTCTTGAGGATTTTTTTATACGAAGTCACTGCTATCACGGATCCTTGATTCTACTGACTGCTTACTGCCAGGTCTGCTGCCTGCCGTCTACTACTCCTTAGAACGGTTGTTCCTGTGAGCAATAAACTACTGCTCACTTCCGAACATAATCATATCTCGCGCCCCCATCGATTGCAAAACAACCGGTCAACACCGCTAACTTATCTCCATCAATTTCAATCAGCATCGGTCGCAGATCTGATTCAGGATTAAATACGATCTTTTCGTCAAAGGTGCCCGGGTCGACCATCATACAAATAACGTCCTGCGCATTGGGTTCATGCACTATGTTATAGGTACCGGATTTTACAGGAGTTCCGTTTTCATATTTCTTAAATCGGGACCCATCAAATTCAAGTCTGTTCTCATTCCCGGCAGCATATGGCTGGGGAGGTAACATTGTTCCGCTCACTAGCCTCAATTCCCAGACACCTTTCAACGATGCATCGGCTTTCTTCAAATTCCTTTTTTCCTTGCTGCATCCGGAAACGAGTGCTGTTAACAGAAAAGCACAGACAATTAATCTCATGATACTGATTTTCTTTTTTTTTACTCCATCCTGCTGACAGCAGCACTTCTGTTTCTGTTGCATTAACCAATCAATTGCATTTCTGCTGATATGAATACAATTTGCTGATCTGGTAACTATTATAGCAGAAAACAATTTGAAGACAATATAATTTTTGAACAATCTTACATTTGACGCTCACAGAACATCAGATCAGAAATGTGGCAGGGAAGAGGCCTTTTTTTTAAATTCTTATCTTGCCGCCTAATTCAACACTATGCAGAAAGATTTGCGCAGAGAGCAGGCACTTGAGTACCATGCCAAAGGCCGCCCAGGAAAGATAGAAGTGATTCCTACAAAAGAAGCAAAAACGCAAAGGGATCTGTCCCTGGCATATTCGCCGGGCGTAGCAGAACCCTGTATGGAAATATTCCATAACCCCGAAACAGTTTATAAATACACTGCCAAGGGCAACCTTGTAGCTGTGATCAGTAATGGAACTGCCGTTCTGGGCCTTGGTGATATCGGACCTGAAGCAGGAAAACCCGTGATGGAGGGGAAAGGAGTATTATTCAAAATATTTGCCGATATCGATGTGTTCGACATTGAGATCAATGAAAAAGATCCCGACAAATTTGTTGAGATAGTAAAAGCGCTGGAGCCCACATTTGGTGGCGTGAACCTGGAAGATATCAAAGCGCCGGAATGCTTCCACATCGAACAGAGATTAAAGGCGGAAATGAATATTCCCGTGATGCACGATGATCAGCACGGTACTGCAATCATCAGTGCTGCAGCTTTGCTGAATGCACTGGAACTTCAAAAGAAAAAAATCGGCGAAGTCACCATTCTTTGCAATGGCGCAGGAGCCGCAGCTATAGCCTGTATTGATCTCTATGTTGCTTTAGGTGCTGATCCCGGAAAAGTAAAAATGTATGATTCTAAAGGATTGGTTCATGCAGGAAGGAACGATCTTGACGAAAGGAAATCAAAATACGCAGTGCCTGCCACTGAATTGAGTTTTGAAGATGCATTTGTTGGTACCGATGTATTTATTGGTCTGAGCAAAGGCAATGTGGTGAGTGAAGAAATGGTGAAGAGCATGGCAAAAAGACCCATCGTCTTCGCGATGGCTAATCCGGATCCTGAAATTACCTGGGAGAAAGCAACGGGTTGCAGAAAGGATGTAATTATGGCAACCGGTCGATCAGATTATCCCAACCAGGTGAACAATGTCCTCGGTTTCCCTTATATATTTCGGGGTGCTCTTGATGTAAGGGCAACAAGCATCAATGAGGCCATGAAACTTGCAGCGGTAAAAGCTCTTGCAAAAATGGCAAAAACTCCTGTTCCGGATATAGTGAATATGGCCTACAATGAAACCACCATCAGCTTCAGTGCAAACTATATTATTCCCAAGCCACTGGATCCGCGTTTGCTGGAAACAGTTTCACCGGCGGTGGCGAGAGCGGCTATGGAAAGTGGCGTTGCTCAGAAACCCATCACCGACTGGGAAGCTTATTCAATTTCATTGAGTCAGAAACTGGGCCACGATAACCAGTTGATGAGGGCCATCGGATCTAAAGCAAGAAAAGATCCACGCCGGGTTGTTTTTGCTGATGCAGAAAATATCAAGGTGCTCAAAGCTGCACAGCTGGCGTATGATGAAAATGTCGCTTATCCTATCCTGTTAGGTGACCCGAAAAAAATCCTGGACCTGGCGAAAGAAAGTAAGATCAATCTGGAAGGCATCACCATCATAGATCCGAAAAGCGACGAAATGGAAGAACGCCGAAATCTATATGGCGAGATTTATTATAAAAAACGCCAGCGTCGCGGCATAAACTATTATGAAGTATTTAAAAAGATGAAGGACCGCACCCACTTCGGATGTATGATGGTGGAAATGGGTGATGCAGATGCGATGATCTCAGGCTTAAGTCGTACTTATCCCGATACGATCAGGCCGGCGATTCAAATTATCGGTACCGAAAATGGTGTGAAAAAGATTGCGGGCATGTACATCATGATGACCAAGCGCGGGCCACTATTCCTCGCGGATACAACAGTTAACTTCAATCCGACCGCAGCGGAAATCGCAGACATTACTGCACTTGTTGCCGAGGAAGTACGTTCATTTGGTATCGTACCGAGGATTGCCATGCTCAGTTATTCCAATTTCGGCAGCAGTGATACGCCGGAAGCAAATATTATGCGTGATGCGCGTAAAGTTGTAAAAGACAGGTTTCCGAACCTTGTAGTGGATGGAGAGATACAGGCCATCATGGCATTCAATAAAGAGATCATCCGTGAAAATTATCCGTTCTCAGAACTCGCTATGGAAGGTGATGTGAATACATTAATCTTCCCCAACCTGAGTGCGGGAAACATTGCATATAATCTGTTGCAGGAGGTCGGTGGTGCGGATTCGATCGGTCCGATACTTTTAGGTCTGAAGAAACCGGTACATATACTTCAACTAGGCTCTTCCGTTAGAAGCATTTTTAACATGGTGCTGATTGCTGTGATTGATGCCCAATCAAAAAATCCACGGGAGAAAGCGAAAGAACATAATATTCAACCAGCGCTGGAGCAGAGAGAAGCGAGCGCGAAATAGATGAGGATATAGAATACAGAAACAGGAAAATAATTGTCAGCTATAGAACATATTTCAAAGAAAAAACCGAGTTATCCTGTTGGTCGGGATTTCAAGGAATATCTTTCGCGATATGGACGCGAAACCGACTTGCCTGTAAGTTATCTGACCCTGAAACATTATTCGGGGTCAGTTCCGTTATATGATCTTAAAGGAAAGGACACGTTCTGGGAAACTGTCTTCTACCACCCATCTGTAACCGCTGAAATCCACCAGGGATTAAAGAGAATATATTCTTTGCTGAAAGCGAGCGGACATTCAGAAGCAGAAGAACATCTCCATATTGAACGGATCGATTATTGCGTTTTTGGCAATTCAAAGCCCTTCAGAATAAAAATTGTAAACAATTATAATGAGGTGCACGATTACTTCTATGTAAAAGTGCCCGACTCATCACGTATCTGGGGACTTGAGCTGGAGCATTTGCTTTCGCCTTACCGCATCAACTATATCGTCGACGATCAAACGCTGATCGAGGAACATATTTCCGGCATTCCCGGAGATGTGTTTGTGCTGCAATTCTTATCCCGCCCGGAATTCAACCATCGCAGGATTGCGAAAGAATTTGTGAAGTTCAATGAACGATGCTTTATGCGGTTACTGGGCGATATGCGCAGTTATAATTTTGTGTTTGATATCAGCCAGGATTTTGATGATATTCAGTTTCGCATACGCTGTATCGATTTTGATCAGCAGGCTTTCGAGGGGAGAAAGAATATCTACCTGCCACAGTTTTTCAAAGAGAACAAGGTTTTCGTGGATATGGTGCAGCAACATCTTCATCCGGATGTGATCACGCAGTACAGGATGGAAGAAAGATCCCTTTTTGCGCGGAGGGTTCGTGCGGAGAAAGAACGCCTTGATGATCTGCATGAAGCCCTTGCCAATGATGTATTTTCGACACCGGAGAAAATAGCTGAACTGGCCCTCGAACTGAGCCGGTATCACAATAATCCGGATTTCATTACGTGCGCCACCATGGCACAATTGTTACAGATGCATATGAATGAATACCTTGCAGCGGATCTTAAATAACCCTGCTTTCTTTTACTTATTTTTGTCCATAAACCATTTGCATGACGTTTTTCAATCACCTGGGCAGGTTTATATTGATGATCAGAGGGATGTTCAGCCGCCCGGAGAATTTCAAGATGTACTGGAAGGAACTCATGCATCAATGCGCTGAGCTCGGAATCGGATCGATGGGAATTATTGCCATCATTTCAGTATTTATTGGTGCGGTATCAACGGTGCAGACGGCATACCAGTTGGTAAGTCCATTGATACCCAAATCAACCATTGCGCAGATCGTGCGCGATACCATCATCCTGGAATTCGCGCCTACGCTGAGTTGTATCGTACTGGCGGGTGTGGTTGGCAGTAAGATTGCCAGTGAGCTGGGGAATATGCGAGTGAGTGAACAGATCGATGCACTCGAAATCATGGGCATCAATACAAAAGCTTATCTCGTTGCTCCGAAAATCCTGGCCAGCCTGATCATGATTCCGTTGCTCGTTATTTTCGCGATGGTACTGGGTATCTGGGGTGGCCGTTTTGCAGGAAGCGCAGCAAATATTCTTTCGGGTGCAACATTTGACCGCGGTCTGCTCTCCGGTTTCCTGGCATACAATGTATTTTTCGCTTTGATCAAGGCATATACTTTTGCTTTCATCATTTCCAGCGTACCTGCATATTATGGGTATAATGTGGAAGGAGGCGCACTGGAAATCGGTCGCGCGAGTACTTCGGCTGTGGTTACCAGTTGTATTATGATCCTGCTGGCGGACTATGTACTGGCTGCGATATTGCTTTAACTGATCTGAAAAGAATTTTAGCTGATGATCGAACTGAAAAATCTGAAGAAAAGTTTTGGTGAAAACGTGGTGATCAACGACGTATCCGCAGTGATGGAAACGGGTAAATGCAATCTCATCATCGGTGCGAGTGGAAGCGGGAAGACGGTATTGATGAAATGTATTGTTGGACTGTTTACGCCGGATAGCGGCGAGATCGTTTATGATGAACAGGAGTTCATCAGGATGACTACTGAAGAGAAAAAAGCGATGCGTCAGAAAATCGGGATGCTGTTCCAGGGTTCAGCATTATTCGACAGTATGACGGTTGAACAGAATATTTTCTTCCCGTTGGATATGTTCACCAATTCCACAAGGGCTGAAAAACAGAAACGCGTAGACGAAGTACTCGATCGCGTCAAATTAAAAGACGCGCATAAAAAATTTCCTGCAGAGATCAGCGGGGGTATGAAAAAACGCGTGGGTATAGCGCGCGCCATCGTTCTCAATCCAAAATATTTGTTCTGCGACGAACCGAACTCCGGCCTTGATCCTCAAACATCATTAGTCATTGATAAGCTGATCAAAGAAATTACCGAGGAATACAATATCACGACAGTAATTAATACCCATGACATGAACAGCGTGATGGAAATAGGTGATAAGATCATTTATATGTACAAGGGTGATAAGGAGTGGGAAGGAAGCAACAAGGAAATCATCTTCAGCAAAAATGAAAAACTCAACAGCTTCATTTTCGCATCAGAGTTTCTGCAGGATGCAAAAGACATGCGTATGCTGGAGATGAAAGGCAAGATCGACAATGATCGTGACATGGATGATCTGCTCAAAAACGGGCTATGAAAAAAAAGATCACTGCCATTTTTATAAGCCTCGGGCTTGTTCTTTGTCTTGCAGGGCATGAGTTCTGGATTCAGCCACAGCGATTTCATTTCAAGCGCGGACAACCCATTCGCATTCGTTTCCAGGTGGGTGAAAATTTTGAAGGCGAAAACTGGAGTGGCAATAAAGCATCGATGCGTGATATCCGTTTGCATTTCGCGGAATACACCGATGACATAAAAAATCTGCTAAGCGACAGCACAAACGGCGATTCACTTACTGTACAGTTTTTTGATGAAGGCACTGTACTCGCTTCCTGCCAGACTTCCAATAAATTCATACAACTGGAGCCTGAAAAATTCCTGGAGTATTTGAAAGAGGATGGACTCGAAGAAACCATCAAGCTTCGTGAAGAGTACAATGAAAAAGACAGTTCAGGTCGGGAGTTCTATCAGCGAAACATCAAATCGCTGATGCAGATTGGTTCAGTGATCGATTCCACATATAAGAAAACAACTGAGCTCCCTCTTGATATCATTCCACTCTCACATCCCTACCTGATAAAAAAGAAACAACATTTCCAGGCGAAAGTGTTGTTTGAAGGAGATCCTCTATCGAATCAGCTGATAAAGCTCTGGCATCGTTCAAAAGGAAAAACCGAAATGCTTGATCTAAAGACCGATGAACAGGGAATCGTCGAAATGGAAATCAATCCATATGGCCAATGGATGCTGAGTACAGTCAAAATAGTCAGGCTACCTGATGATACCACCGCCAGCTGGCAGAGCTATTGGGGATCGTTTACCTGGGGCTACTATTGAAATCCACCCGAATAAAAACAAGGACGGAGGCTGATCTTTTATTAGGCATTGTCGTAAACCTCAAGTTTAAAACAATTGCAAGCCGCATTTCTTGATTGTACTACTAAAAAATACAAGTTTATACCCCAAAAGCCTGGTACTATTAACTACACACTAAATCTCCTGCCTGTCTACTCCTTACTCCAAACTTCATTTCTTTGCCCTATTTTTGCGGCACTTTCATTTTTTTTTAACCGAAAGCAGAATCCTCTATGTCGGTACTAGTCAATAAAAACTCAAAAGTTATTGTTCAGGGATTTACAGGTACAGAAGGCACTTTTCATGCGACCCAGATGATTGAATACGGCACCCAGGTGGTGGGTGGCGTTACCCCCGGCAAAGGTGGTGGTACTCATCTGGAGAAACCGATTTTTAATACGGTGGCAGATGCTGTGAAGCAGACTGGTGCTGACGTTAGTATCATCTTTGTTCCACCGGCTTTTGCTGCTGACGCGATCATGGAAGCTGCAGAAGCGGGCATCGGACTCGTGGTTTGTATCACAGAAGGTATTCCGGTGCAGGACATGGTGAAGGTGAAAAATTACCTGGCCTCAACGAAAACAAGGCTCATCGGACCTAACTGTCCTGGTGTTATCACTGCCGACGAATGTAAAGTAGGTATCATGCCTGGTTTTATATTCAAAAAAGGCAATATCGGTATTGTTTCAAAATCAGGAACGCTGACATACGAAGCTGCTGACCAGATCGTAAAAGCAGGAATGGGTATTACGACCGCGATTGGAATCGGCGGCGATCCGATCATCGGAACACCCACCCGCGACGCGGTTGAATTGCTGATGAACGATCCTGAAACAGAAGGTATCGTTATGATCGGTGAGATCGGTGGTGGTATGGAAGCCGAAGCTGCGCGCTGGATCAAGGCCAATAGTAAAAAACCCGTAGTTGGATTTATCGCTGGGCAGACTGCACCTCCCGGACGTCGTATGGGTCATGCCGGAGCAATCGTTGGCGGATCTGATGATACAGCTGCTGCGAAAATGAAGATCATGCGCGAATGCGGAATCCATGTGGTGGACAGTCCTGCGGATATCGGAAAGAAGATGGCAGAAGCGATGAAGAAATAGTCTGAATTTTCGTAGAGACGCAATGCATTGCGTCTCTACGAAAATTCAACTGCGACCAATTAATCAATAACTCAGATACAAAATTTCAAAGACGCATTCATCGCGTCTTTTTTATTTTATCAAACATGGAAAGCAAGCATCTGCTTCAAATTCAATTGTTAGTTAGTGCTTGCTGGTAAGGTGAGGGCATTCGGCGTTTTTCGCCTGCCTGCCCTGCCTACCGGACAGGCAGCCGGGAAAGGCAGGTTTTTCGTTCATCGTTGTTCGTTGAAAAGTGGTGATTTGCAGAAATGCAGAATAAAAAATCCGAAGTATAAATCTGATATGCAGGCCAACCGCATACAAGATTTTACAGGTTGACTTTTACATCCATGCGGACACTGATGTCAAATTTCTTTTCCATTCATATCCACCAGGATTTGCACGAAAAAACAGCAGAACCTAGTTAGAATTCAGTGGGAGGACGATCACAAATTCAGCGCCCGCACCAGGATGATTGTTGACTCTTATTTCTCCGCCATGGACTTTTACAATATCATACGCAAGACTTAAACCCAGGCCGGTCCCCTGCCCTGGCGGTTTGGTAGTAAAAAAAGGTTGAAATACTTTGTCCATTACTTTTTCCGGGATCCCATCACCGTTATCCCTAACCGAAATTTCCACATGTGAGTTGTATCTTATTGTGGTGACTACTACTTTAGGCTCATAGCGCAATTCATTTCCCTGGCTTTTTTGATTAACCGCATAAAAAGCATTGTTCACAATATTGAGAATCGCGCGGGAAAGATCTTTCGGCGTAATATGCATCAAACCAATTGACGGGTCAAAATGCGTTTCAATCGCCGCATTAAAACTCTTGTCTCTTGCTTTTAACGCATGATAACAAAAAAAGAGATTTTCATGTGTCAATGCATTGATATCGTATGCTTCCTTCTCTGATCCTCCGGTACGCGAATGTTCCAGCATGCCCTTCACAATTGCATCGGCCCTTCTACCATGGAAGTTGATTTTTTCTTCATTCAGTATAAGATCGGCAGCTATTGCTTTTGCGTTATCCAAACTCCCCTTTTTTATTTCTTCTTCGAGTTCAGCAAGCATTTCCTTATTTACTTCAGAAAAATTATTCACGAAATTCAAAGGATTCTGAATTTCATGGGCAATACCTGCTGTCAGTTCTCCGAGCGAAGCCATCTTCTCAGCATGTACGAGTTGCTTTTGTGTAGCCCTCAATTCGAGCAATGCTTCTTCAGCCCTTTTTTTCTCAGCCTGCAATTTTACAAGGTCTTCCGCAGCCTGCACAGCATGCGCTTCAGCAAGTTTAAGATCACTGAACCGTGTATATGTGAGATTGAATACATAAGCAAAACGCTCCATCAATTGCAGAGTCGATGCAGGCTGCTCTTCCGGAGAAGCCATCCCGACAAATCCCTTCGAAAAATAAGCGATGTTTTGGAAACGTTTCCTATGTGCCTGGGCAAACCTGGACGGCACATGCAATTCATTCCCGAAATATCTGAAATATTTCTCAAGCTCTTCATCATTCATTTCAACGATCAACGACCTCAGCTCTTTCTTCCACCCCTCATACATTTTCCTGATGGTGTCATTGCGATCAGTTTTTCCGGCGAACTTCGAGGTTATATTGATTCCTTCATCATCAGTGAGCCAGAATTCAATCTCATTCTTTTCTTCATTGAAAACACAAATGTACAGGCGATTTGGACCGATATGTAAACTGTTCAACTGCCGGAAAAGCACACCTGCAGTTTCAGCAAGTTCGCCCGAATGCTGCATTGCTAATGTCCGGCTTCGTACGCGCTCCAGTGCAGTTTCAATCTGAGCTTCATATGCCTGTGTTTCTGCTTTCTGCAAATCCCGAAACCGGATATAGGCCTGTTCAAATACACGCGAAAATCGTTTCAGTACCTCCACCTGATCGCCTGCAACAAGTCGACCGGAATTTGTAGGAATCAGAATGCCGGTATTTTTTTCATAAGCAATTGACACCCCATATTCTTTACTCGAAAGAATATGCTTTTTCACATCCTCCGGAATAAGCCCCATTTCAGAATGAGTAAAGAGGTATTGCATGTACTCGTTCTTTACTTCGAACGAATAGATTTTTGAGCTGAACCCGATTTCGTTTTCCCAGCCTTCGATCAGTTCTCTGCACATTTGGTGGTCAGAATAGGGAATATGAAATCTGAATGGATAAATATGTTCCGGATCTGCAATCCACTGCTGATGTTCTTTTGATCCTTTTTCAAAAATCAATATACCAACGGCACCATCATCTACAGTGAATTTTAATTCCGTCAGCTTTTCAAAAACAATCGCCGCAACTTGTGGCAATTCATCGCTATGGTGCATAGCAAGAGAACGACTACGTACTTTCTCCAAAGCAGTTTCAATCATTGCTTCACGCGCCTGCCTCTCCAGTTGTTTGAAATCAAGAAACCTCCTGTAGGTCAGGTTGAATTCCTTTGTAAAGCGAACAAGCATTTCCATTGAATCTTCTCCCAATGGCTCGACTGATCCGCTGGACAGACATCCGAAGTCACTGAATGATCCAAATAAATAAATCCGGTCAAATGACATCATATTCCGCCTTACGATTTCAGGCAAGGATCGAAGTCCGGAGTACTCAAAAAGATACGCGTCCCAATCTTTTTTTGTTTCGCCTTCCAATAAGTATGACCAGCGTTCCGTCTGCTTATCAAATGCATTCAGACAGGATAGGTAAGGTTCATGCTCGTGGTAATCAATAAACAGCCCCGATTGAAATGGAATATCTTCACCGGACGCCATCCACCAAAGAGAAGTCCTGGTGACAGGATCGATGGTAAAAATTATACAACGATCGAGTTGTGGATCAAGTTTTACAATCTCTTCATACACTACATTGATAACGATATTTAATTCTGAAGAGTTATTCATCGCCATGGTCACTGCACGTACACGGGCCAGGCTTTTGGAAATTTCAAGCTCTCGATCTTTTTCTGCAAGAGCTAAAGACTGTTGTGAAATTTGTTCTTCTAATGCAGCAACACGGAATTGCCATTCCTTTTCATTCGAAAATACCTGTTGCTGATCCATGTTCTAAAAATGGAGGTGTTGGTAGTATAACTAATATACTTAAAAATCTCCAACTATTGAATGTCTTCATTCCCAGGATTGATAAGATTAATGACCGCTTCAGCGATTAACATATAGTCATTAGTGAAGGCATTTCACTTAAATCTTTGCCAGTTATTGTTAGCTCTTACAATATTTGAATCCATCGCTTTTTTCCAATGCTCTTTTACCTGGATATTGTAATTGAGATATAATTTGTTGTTTACGATCGAAAACGTGTTGACCTGCGTCGGAGCCTTATGACCTTCGCCATCCGACATTCCAAAGGCGCAATAACCTCCGAACTGTGGCGCATACTTTAATGGAGAAACTGAAAAAGAGTCAAGATTATCTTTTGAAGAAAAGTACCATTCCGCTCCGTTCCATTCATACTTAAATTCCGGCTTCCCTTTCACTGGCTTTGAAACAACAAAAAAAGCAACTGCATCGTATCCGTCAATTGCTCCATTTTTTGTTGAGAAAATTGATGAGGACTGTGCATCAGCACCACTGAAGTTTGCAAAGAAAATGACCAATAGAAAAATGGAGGATTTCATCTTATTATATTTACAGATGAGTACGTAACTTCTTATTAATCCTTACAACCAATAACAAATTTTTTCAACTGCAGAAAGATTAACACCATCGAAAAATCACGCAGTAAGACAGAAAAAAACCTCTTGAAAAAAGATTTTTCCCTTGTTTATTTGGAAAATGCTTTTGAATTTCGTGAAACCTCCCAGGTATCCGATACTTGCAAGTATCGGATACCTGGCGAAAAACAGAAAAATCAGCGATCCATCAATTTCCGCAAACTCTCTTTCAACCTTGTTTTTGTTTCGTCGGGCAAATTATACTCAACTTTATCGCCCTTCATCTTCGAAGAAAAAAAACTGGTCTGGCGTTCAAAAGACCGGCAGAAACTGCACACGCTCAGATGCCATGCAAGTCCGATGGCTTCACTGGAAGTAAGTTTGCCCTCTTCTTTTTTTGAAATCAGAAATGTCGCTTTTTTGCAACTTTTCATGTTGATCATTTTAGGTGAAGCCAGTTTTTTTCAAGACATACACGTAGATGCAACTTTGCCCGGTGAATTAAAACCCAGTAATTTGACTGCGTGATTTTAAGTGCCTCACAAATTTGTTCAGCGTCCAGATCATCGAGGTATTTCAATGAAAAAACCTGTTGCTGTATGAGTTTAAGTTTGGCAGTACATCGTGCAAGTACTTCATAAAATTCACGGTCTTCGCCGGGATGTTCCATTACTGCACCCCATTCTTTCGGCGCAGCCTCCTCCGTCCAGTGGCCCGTATGATCGAAATAAATATCTTCTTCCCCCTTCGATTCACTGTTTATGTCTCTGTTCCTGCTTCTGTCTCTGTAGTAGTCAATAATTTTATTTTTACAGATGGCAAATAACCAGTTTTTTTCAGAAGCCTCACCATTGTATCCTTCCCTGCCTTTCCATGCACTAAAAAATGTCGATTGGACAATATCCTCAGCATGTTGTTCATCTGCCACTCGCGCAAAGGTATAACCGAATAACTGAGATGCGTAATTCTCCACCCATCGATCCGGTTGAAGCCTGATAGCTGTCGGTTCTTCTTTCTTTATAGAAATATTTTTCATTTCAACTTACAATACCAGTCTGCGTTTCTGAAGCATTTGCATCAATTGAAAACGTTCTGTCCACACGATAAAAATTGAGGCAAACAACACCAGCAAAGCATAAATAAAAAGCTGTCCGCCATCGTTCATCACTTCAATACCCAAAATGAACAAATGCATAGCTATTGCACCAAGCATCAAGCCAATCGCAATAACGGCTCCATATACCGATGCGCGCGGTATCAACAACAATATTCCCGCAATCAACTCCATTACTCCAACACCAATTCGTCCCCAGGGTTCCATATGTACTTTAGTAAAAATATACACAGACTCTTCCGCTCCTGAAAATTTGAAGAAAAGTGTCTGTAATAAAATCAATGCCGCGATAATCCGGCAGATCCACAGAATAGCCTGTTTTGCTTTCATGACACCTGTTGATTTTTAATGTTGAGGATATAATTTTAACCAGTTCATATCTGCTTTTTTCATCAGTGCAGATTCATCTTTATTCCAGCTTTTCAGCGTATTGTTGAAAAACCTGTTGTAAAAAAGATAGAGTTTTCCGTTTACAATCTTGAACGTTTCCGGGTCCACTTCTACTTTTTCACCGCTGGCGCCCATGGCGTATGCGCACCAACCGCCGTACTGCGGCTCGTACCGGGAGGGATTTGTGAGAAACGTATTTTTGTTTGATAGCGATTCGAACTGGTAAGTAATACCGTTATCAACGGCAGTGATGGAAGACTGGCCTTTAATTGCTTTGTTCTTCAGAAAATAACTAACGGGGTCATAACCTTCGAGAGCAAGCTGTTTGCCGGAAAGATTATAAGCCTGGTCTGCCTTGGGTTGTGTAAACCCGGAGCTGAAAATGATTGTAGAAAATAAGAAGAAGAATAGCTTCCGCATGATCCTGTTTTTTTGTGGATACGGAAGAAATTGACAATCCTTACAAACGCTGGAAAATTTTTTCAGCCTGGCCGTCCAGTGGATACTGTATCAAGGAAATCGCTCCGAACATTTACACTCCCGCCGGCTTTTGACCAGGCCGGTAGTCAAACTCATACTTAAATAATGGTCTTATCGTCATCCACGCAATTACCGGGAAGAATATCATTGGTACGGCAAGACCTGGAAATAATTCGGGAAACTGTACATCAAGGGGAAGTGAAATGGAAATAGGAATAGCAACACATGCGAACGAGCCCATCGAAAAAATAAAATTGAATATGACCTCTCCTTTCGTTTTTAACCAACTCGTAAGCGCATAAAAAATAAAGCAGGCAGCGATGCATGCAGCAACAGACAATCCGATAATGCTAACAGTGTTCAACACTTTGGAATAATCAACTGCTGTAGCGAAGAAATAAATCCTGTTATATATAATGCCAGCTACAGCAGCCAATACTCCGGCCGTAAGGCCATGTATGAAAATCTTTTTAAACATTCACTATTGAGTAACGGGTACTGAAATAGAAACTTTGAATTTAGCAGCGCCATGATCTGGTTCTGCAACGTTTACATTGTAATCGAGACGATTGATTTCAAATGTTCCTGCAAATACATTGTTTTCAAATGTGAAAGGAATAGAAACATCTTTTGTAACACCGTGCATCGTCAGTTTACCATTAGCTATATAACCAGCATCACCTTTTGTAATTGAAGTAGAAACAAAACTGATCGTCGGATATTGAGCAGCGTCAAACCACATCGGGCTTTTCGCATGCGTATTCTTCATACCATTTCCTGTATTGATGGTCGCCACTTCGATCGAAGCGTTTAAACTGGATGCAGCAAGATTTGCAGGATCGAAACTGATCTTGCCGGTCAGACCTTTGAATTCACCAGAGGGATCTTTTTTGGGATGATCACCTTCGAATTTTACAGAATAGCCATCTGCGATTTTGTAGTCGATCGCTTTGAATGCAGTAAATGCTGAAAAGGTCAGCAACAATGCAGCCGCTAAAGGATAGAAAAATTTTTTCATGGTAATAGTTGTTTGTATTCAGGAAATTAAAAATAGATTAAAACCATGATCAAAGAAAAATATTGAGGTGTGCGTCGTAAATGTTGCGACGAAACGGGTTAAGGGCCTGTGGGCAGTAGGCAGAAGGCAGTGGCTTATTGGGCGGAAGAATTTCTCCCTTAAATGCAAGGTGATTTTATAAATTCTTTAACAAATTGGATATTCCCTGGGTTGTGTTTCCAGCTTTAATACAGGTTGTTTGTCCAGGCACGCAATACATGGCGTCATCAAGAATATCGTTTACGCAGTGTTTCAATCCTCATTCGATAAAATACTCCCTCTCTATCTTTTTCATATGACCTTCTTTATAATAATCTTTCAACCATATATCTGATTTTTTCAACATCAACGGATCACTGTTCGTAGCATTAACCATCGAAGCGCGGAAATGAAAATGATCAACCAGCCGGATCGCTTCGATTGCAAATGCAGTTGCGATATCGGTATCGTTTATTTCAAGCAGGTTGTCGTTATTTTGTTGTTCACCGAGTAAAGCAAGATTGGAGGAACCGCAATAGACTTTTGCTTTTGCACTTTTGAAATCGATGATCACAAATTTGTGATGAATTTTATGCTTTAAACCGATACTCAATTCTTTATTGAATGGTTTTGGAAGATTTCTTTGCAGCTTCTGAGTTGAAACCATCTTTCCTCTTTTTGAATCTGGTTTGAAAACCACAACGCCATCATATTTATCAGTAACACCATAACTGAATATAGCATCATTCTTATGCATTTCTCTTAATGTCGGGATCACCGGTCCGCTGATATCTGAATCCATAGCCATCACAGCAAATAAAATGGAGTCTTTCGCATTCAACAGCGCATCATTCAGATCATTCATAACTGTGTTTGCATCGGTTTCCGTGTGCGGTGCGAAACTAATTTTCATTGCCGGCAAACCAGCTTCCCTAAAATTGAATTGCTTTTTGAATTCCTGGTTCTTTTTCAGTTCTGTAATTTCCGGAACAGGTGTTTTTGAAAAATGGTCAAAGCTCAGATCAAAAACTTTCTGATACAGATCCGCAACTTTTTTGTTTTCGATGACGATTACATGATTCGCATTGATGTACAACCCGTTCACGGCAAGATTTGTTGACCCTGTCACCACCTTAAAAGGTTTCTTACTTTTCTTCAGTATAAAAGTTTTCTGATGTGCCTGTCGTCCGAATTTGCAACGAATTAGTGTAGCGGCTCCTGTCCTCACCGATTCAAATTCCTGCTCAAATAAATCCTCCATGCTATCTTCATCTGCAGTTGATTTATGTCCGGAAGAATTGTCCAGAATAATCCTGATGCGTCCTTTTTTCGCCAGTGTCAGAAAGCGATTGCAGATCTGCGGCTCATCCAGATCATAAGCAAATACATCAACTGTAATTTTATTATTATCGATCACTTCATCCAGTACTTCAAGCAACCTGTCTTTTGCCTGCCATCCCATCCATTCGTACTGAGCTTTGTAAGTAAATGGTTTTCCTCCCACCACCGGAAGATCATCAGGATATACCCCGCTTTTCTCATTGACATCAAAAAGCAATTCACGATCCTTTGGTTCAATTTCAGAATCATTGCCAAATCTCCGGGCATATGCCTGTGAAATCATGAAGCCGCGTGTAAAACCCAGTGCGAATTTTCCCTTTTTAAATGGCTGCACCTGGATGGAAATGATAACAGACAAATCAACATCGGGTGCAAGCAATGCGTCATTCTTCCAATATCTTGGAGTGATTGTATATGTATACTCACCCATTTCTTCTTTACCGTCGAAAGAAGAACCAGGAACATGGAGCCAACGGAATTTTTGTATGGGTGCTTTGTCTGTCGGTGTACTTGCTTCTTCTCTGTCTTCAAGATCTGAATCAGTGGTTAATTTCTTATCAAACGACAATCTGTTCAGCAGAAAAAACTTCCTGCCGGAAGGCGTCTCTACCCTGATAGTAAATCCCACGCAGTCCGTTGTTTTTGCTTTCTGAAGATCAAAACAAAGCATTGTCATTGCATCACCGGAATATGCTTTCACTGTAAGACCGCCTTTGGATTTTGTTTTTGAAGCCATGGTTTGAAGTTTGACAGTGCACAAACAGGCCGGCGTAACGAAGCTTTTACAGAGTGGGATATAAAGGTTGAAATGCAGTTCAAAAGTATCAACCGTTTTTTCACCTGACTGAATTAAATTTCAGTTTAACAAGGCGAAACAATCACTGAGTTCAAATCTCAGTTAAAAATTTTATAGATTCAGGAAAGGTACATTGACAAAAAGGACTTCTTTTTTGATTATGAGTTGCGGTTTATTACCTGGCCACTTTCATCGTTTGTGACTTTTCTTCGGTTATTACCGGAGGAGCGTCTTGTCCGATCCATTGGGACAAATATTCTGGTTTATACGCCAGCTTCCAGCGCCGGTGACTCCAAAGCCAGTTCTCAGGATGACTTCTGATATTCTGTTCCAGGAGTTCAGCATATCTTCTCGTAAGTTCTCCTTCTTTCAGCTGGGTGGGTTCTTCAGAGATAACAGAAAGTTCTGCGTGATAATATCCTCGGCGCTTTTTATAAACAGATGCATAAACAACGGGCAAATTATTGTTGCGCGCTCCTTTTTCGGGACCTGGTACAAATGCGGTTGGTTGATTCAGAAAGTTCAGCCAATAAGCATTGGCCGGGTTGGCAGGACTTTGATCTGCAACGAGACCCAGGAGGTATTGAACATTATTGTATTGCACGATAGATGATTTCATATCAGTACCGCGAATAAACTTGCTTCCGAACCTGGTTCTTATTTTAAGCATAAGTCTTTCAAATGATTTACTGCTTAACGGACTGTATACCACCAGCACCTGGTAACCCGTATTCATCTGAAGAACATGTTGCCCCCATTCCCAATTGAATGTATGGCCAAGATGTACCTGGCAATTTCTACCGGACTCATGCAGGCTTTTTAAGATATCCCAATTGGCTGTAACTCTTTTCTGCAGGAAATTACGTGAAGCAGTAATCAATTTGAAAGTCTCCACAAAGGAGTCAATCATGTTGTGATAGAATTGCTTTTCGATGCGGTGAAGTTCCGTTTCAGATTTGTCAGGAAATGCTCGGCGAAGATTTTGCATCACAACCTTTCTTCTGTAACCAATCGCATGGTATACGATCAGGAACATCAGGTCAGCAAAAAAGTACAGCACACGCATGGGAAGAAGCGAGACCAGGAAAAAAAGAGAATAAAGGATATAGTACATAATCGGGCTTAAGCAAGAGTTGACGATGGTTTCCCAAGGATATAATTCCGGAAGGTACTATCTGAACGGATAGCAGCTATAAAAAGTTGACAACCTGGGAGGTTTTAGACCTCCCAGGTTTATAAAACCTGCCAGGTTTAAAAGACCTTCAAGGTCTAAGACCTGCCAGGTATTACTTCTGAGGTCTTAGAGTTATCATATGTATTGTTTTAAAGATGAAGGGAGTACAAGAAACCTTCTGCCTTTTTTAGGTATCTGCATTTGAGAAAGCCTGAAACTGAGGTTGAATTATTTTGAGGGACATTCATTTTGTTAAAATGCCAACCTAGGAGGTCTAAGACCTCCCAGGTTTATAAAACCTGCCGGGCCTAAAGACCTTCAAGGTCTTAAACCTGCCAGGTTTTTATTCGAAATCTTAGAACCCGGTGAGGTTCGTGGCTACGTTAATTCTTCCGAAAAACCCGAAGCATTCCCCGGTTTTCCGAGCCTACCAGCATATAAGAGTTGCCAGACCCTTTCAATTTCACAAGAGCCTTCCCATTTCCGGGAATATAAAAGCCAGATTCTGAAATCAACATCGCCCTGAATCCACCTTTACCATTGCCCTTTAAAATCAGCCCGTTGAATGCATCATATCGTCCATTGGTTACTTCGTTTCCGAAATCATTTCCGTTCAATGCGATATCTATACGTCCGTCGCCATCAAAATCATCGGCGACCATTCCGAAAACCGGTGAAAACTGTGCCTGCTGCGGAAGCGGAGTTATTTCAAATCTGCCATCGCCCTTGTTCAATAGCAGGCAGGAAGCAAAATTTGTCATCGTAATTTTCAACGCATCAGCCAATTTCTCTTTACCGAAAATGGTATTGATATCAGCATTTCCAAATTCCTTGTATGTAAGAATTTTCTTTTTCAAGCCGGGAAGTTGTGAAACAATATCGTCGCGATTAAATGCAGGGAATTCCCTCTTTACTCCATCTTTATCTTTCAGAAAAACCGTGACTATCGATTCAGTGTCTCCATTGCCATCAAAATCCTTTGCATAAATACTAACCGGCGCACGATAGAATGAATTCAATCCCAGGTTTCCGGCAACATAATCCATCAATCCGTCGCCATTAAAATCACCTGCAACGATACTGTTCCAGGCACCGATCGAGGATTCAACTCCAGATAGCTTTGGATTGTTGGTAAAATTCCCACCTGAATTTTTCAGAAAAGTGACTGGCATTCCTTCTCCAACAATTACAAGATCGACAACTTTATCATTATTAAAATCTGTCCAGATTGCATCGCAAACCATACCGATACTTTTCAATACCGGCGCAATCTCATCAGTGACATTAGTAAATTTTATGTTTCCTTTTTCAGAATCATTCCGATAAATAAAAGAGCTCACCGGATAAGGATATTTGCCAGGCAAACATCTGCCACCAAGGAACAAATCGAGATCACCGTCATTGTCGTAATCGGCTGCTCTTACACAACTTTTACTTGTGTAGTTCTGAGGAAATGCATTGCTGGTATCAAAAACAAAAGTGCCATTGCCATCATTGATAAAAAACTGATCCTGGTAGTTTTTCGTATTTGCAGGATACTCGTTGCTTCCACTTGCACAATACAGATCGGGATCGCCATCATTGTCTGCATCAAAAAAAAGAACGCCTGTGTTTTCCGGACGTCTTGCATCTTTCCCCACCCATGCAGGTAATTCTTTCTGAATAAATTTTCCATCTGATTTTTGAAGAAAAAATTTACCTGCATAATCGCCCGAACCTCCAACATAGAAATCTTCCAATCCATCACCATCAATATCTGCCACAGCCAGCTGCGGCCCATATTCTGATAGTTTGTGAGGAATGAGTTTTTCTTTATCGAAATCGATATAATCTCTTTCCTGGTGACGAAAATGTAAATCCGATGCTGCTGCGTAATCTTCAAAAAGCGGCGGCTTTGTGTTTGTATGGTTCCATGTATGAACCCGATCCGCATTTTTAATATCGGCAATGATCCTCTGATTTGTACTGACGTTCTTCATTACCTGCTTCTGATCGCCGGGCCAGATGATGACGAGAGAATCCACTTTTACATTTTGACCAAGCCCAAAAAAAGCCTTTGGATCAGCAGAAGATAAGTAGCCCCGAACCGGTGAATTTTCATATACCTGTTGCTGGCCACCATTATAATAAATTGAAGCGATCGCCCCGATTCCGTTTCTATTTGCAGCATCGCCTTTAAACTGTACAAACAAAAAATTTGAACCTGCTGTATCTTCTCCATTTCTCGTTGTGTTTTTATAAAGTAAAACTTCGTCGTTGATATTATTAACTACATAATCAAGATCACCATCATTATCCAGGTCAACAGCGGCTGCACCGTTTGAAAATATCGATTCATTCATTCCCCAGTTAACGGTCGTATTTTCAAACTGCAGATCGCCTTTGTTATGAAAAACATAGTTTGGAATTTTGATCTGCGGTATTTCACTGATGATATCCTGTTTAGCAATATATCTTTCACTTTTATATCTGAATGAAGCGAAATCATGATCAGTGACATCTTTCGGATAACCATTCGTGATAAAAATATCTCGGTAACCATCATTGTCACCGTCGACCATTAGAACACTCCAACTCCAGTCTGTTTCCGCAGTACCAGTATAAAATGAAATATCGCCGAACACCGGATGTGTAACGCTGTCATTTATTTTCGCCGGACCCATGTTCAGCTGAAATGTATTGCGCACATACTGCAACATCAGGTCTTCATAAATTTGTTTTTGATAGATATAGTAATTGCTACCGTTCAGATTTTTCTTCTTCCTAAAATTATCTTCCGGATTCATATCAACAGAAAAAATATCTGCAAGACCATCATTATTGATATCTGCGATATCATTACCCATCGCATTTTGCGAAGTATGTTTCAGATAACTTTTTATTTCGTTTGTAAATCCTCCTTTTTTATTGTTGATGTACAACAGATCACTGCCGAAAAAATCATTCGCGACATAAATATCTTTCCAGCCATCAAGATTAATATCAGCAACTGAAAGACCTAATCCAAATCCTGCATGAATAATTCCTGCTTCTTTGGAAACATCGGTAAATACAGGATGACCCAGGGATTCATTCGGATCATTGCGGAACAGTTTATCAATATCCGAAAGATCAGGATCGATCTTATTTCCACTAAAATCAACCGCCGCCCGTCTTGCAAGTTTGGTTGTCATAAGATACATATCAAGATCACCATCATTATCATAATCAAAAAATGATGCCTGTACACTCCAGCTGGTATCTGCAAGTCCGTACTCTTCAGCCATTTCTTTAAACACCGGAATTTTGTTTTCATTCAATCCCTGGTTGATATACAAGAGGTTTTTTCTTTCGTTGGGATTTTTTTTGATGGTGGTACTTACATAGATATCCAGCCAGCCATCATTATTGATATCAACTACCGATGCACCATTGGCCCAGCGACCTTCACCAGTTGTTTTAGAAATATCTGTAACATCATCAAACCGGAACTTGTCTTTATTGAGATACAGTTTGTTGGGAACCATACTTGCTGTAAAATAGAGATCCGGCAAAGAGTCATTATTAAAATCCCCTACTGCTACACCTCCGCCGTTGTACAGAAATTCGAGATCCAATGGATTAATCGAATCGTTTTCTATGACTGTATTCTGGAAAGTCAGACCGGAATGACTGGAAGCAATCCTGGTAAATCGTTTCAGATCCGTTTTACAATTGGCAAAGCTTAAGCTCAATAGTACCAAAAATGTAAGTTGCACCCTTGCAGATCCAAAATGTTTAGGTGATAATCTTAATATTCTTTTTCGCATCCTAATAATATAAGCGGAATGGGGTTTTAGTACCGGCGGAACAATTCAACTAACTTATGGAATTTGGCTGAAACAGAAATTCCGGGATATGTGCGCGGCATAAACATGACAGGTTGTAGTACGATTACTACAAACACCTGCCAGGTTTAAAAGACCTGGCAGGTCTTAAAAACCTGCGAGGTCTTAAGACCTGCCAGGTTTTACTTCGAGGTCGGCTGGCAAAAGGTTTGCTGCAACATCCCTGTGAATACAGTGGTCTTTTTATTGAGGCAGATGCAGCAGGACAGCAGAATTTTGGAAAATAGATACTTTAACCCATAATCTTCGGTGAAAACACATTCTTAACCTGTGCATTTCACTGAACTGCGAAGCTTAACCGTTATGCCGATTGCTGGATATGAAGAAAGCAAAGTCCTTTTACAAAGGATTGCTGAGGGCGACCGTGTTGCCTTCACAACCTTTTACACTTCCCATCTCAATAAGCTTTACCGTTATATTTTTTTATTCACAAAATCGAAAGAAGACACAGAAGAAATTCTGCAGGACATATTTATCAAGATCTGGGAGAACCGGGAAAAACTAAGAGAAATCGATTTAGCATCAAGCTATCTCACACAAATCGCCAAAAATAAAATCATCGACAAAGTCCGGAGCATGCAGACCCGGCATCGTGTTTTGTCGGAAATCCGTCGGTCAAGAGAAAGCTTCGCAAATACAACCGGCGATGACTGTGTTTATCGTGAATACTACCTTGTTGTACAGCAAGCCATCGATAAACTTCCACCTAAGAGAAAATTGATCTTCAGACTCAATACTGAAAATGGATTGTCCCAGGATGAAATTGCAAATCAACTGAAAATCTCGCGTTCGGTAGTTCAAAAGCAATTGTACAGCGCTTCCCATTTCGTACGAAAATATCTTTTCGAGCATGGCGAAATTTCCATGTCGGTCATTTTCGCGTTGACTTTTCTTTAATTCTGCCGCCAAAAAAAAAATTTTAAACCAAGGGGTGAAATCGGACGGCTCAATCGTCATCAGTTGTAAGACGATTGTATGACCCCTTACGAGATTTCTGATTTTCTGGAAAAATATGCTGCAGGGATGCACAGCCCTGCTGAACATCAGGAATTCATCAACTGGTTGAAGACAGCATCGGCAGATGAGGTTAAATTTTATGCGGAGGAATATGAGGCGATCATTCTTTCAAAAAATATTACACCCGAAGAAGTAGATGCAAGCGTCGTAATGCAAATAGAACGCGCTTTGGATCAGTTTGAACTTGCGCAAACCGAATCGACCAGGCAAAACCAGTTGAGGTTAATTATCTGGCGAAAAGTTTATCGGAGTGCCGCTGCGATTATCCTTCTTGTTGCTTCAGGATATTTTTTATACACCATTTTTTCTGAAAAGAACGGCGAAAAAGATAAACCAGCTGTTTCAAAATCATTGGCAGCAGAAATTTTACCCGGAGGCAATAAAGCTACGCTGACACTTGGCAATGGCGCAACCATCTCACTTGATGACGCGAAAAACGGCGCTGTGGCACAGCAGGGAAATGTGCAGGTGTATAAAACTGCCGGCGGCGAACTGGTGTACAAATCATCCGGAGAAATTGCAGACGTTACTCAATACAACACACTATCGACACCCAGGGGTGGGCAATATAAACTGACACTTCCTGACGGTAGCCAGGTATGGTTGAATTCATCTTCTTCCATCAGGTACCCGACTGTCTTTACTGATGAAGAAAGGCATGTGAATATAACTGGTGAAGCCTACTTCGAAATTGCGCATGATCCATTAAAACCATTCATCGTCCAGGTAAATGACTTGAATATAAAAGTTCTTGGTACGCATTTTAACGTCAATGCATACACTGATGAAAGCTCGGTCAACACTACGCTTTTGCAGGGCAGTGTACAGCTTTCAAATGGTAATCACAGCCAAGTATTAAAACCCGGACAACAGGCTCAGGCCGCTGGCCCTGAGGATTTCAAACTGGTGGATGATGTTGACGTGGATGAAGTCGTCGCGTGGAAAAATGGCTTCTTCTCTTTTAACAAAGCCGATCTGCAAACGGTGATGCGCCAGATCGAAAGATGGTATGATGTGAGCATCGAGTACGAAGGGAAAATCCCGAAGAGAGAATTTGTCGGAAAGATCAGCCGCAACAGCAATGTAAAAGAGGTATTAAAAATTTTACAGGAGTCAAAAGTGCATTTCAGAGTTGAAGGAAGGAAAATTATAGTAACACCATAAAAATTTCGTTCGGGCAGGCTTAAAAAAAACCAGAAGTGGTGCAACACTTCTGGAATATGTTTTAGGTCCACGCTTATTATACCTGGAAGGTTTTTTATCGTTAACCAAAACAATCAAATTTATGCATTTTGAGGCATTTTGTAATGCGGTTTTTACTCAAGAACCAATTACTGAAATACGCCCTGCCTTCTCCTGGAAAAGGATAGACAGGCAAACATTGCGTGTCATGAAAATTATGATCGTTCTGATGTTCTTCGGCTTCATGCATGTAAGTGCTGAAGGATTCTCGCAAATTTCCATTTCAGAAAAAAACGCCCCGTTAAACAGGGTATTTAAGGCTATTGAGAAACAGTCTGAATACGTTTTTTTCTATGACAACAAATGGCTGCAACAGGCGAAGACTGTAAGCATCAAACTAAAGAATGCTTCCGTTGCCGAAGTGCTCGACGCCTGCTTCAGGGAACAACCGTTGACTTACAGCATTATCGGTATGACGATCGTCGTAAAACCGAAAGAAGAGCTGGCCGTTACCGCGACTCCTTTAGCAGAACGGGAAGTACAAACAGCTCCCGTGAGCGGAACGGTGACCGATGAATCGGGGAAACCACTTGCAGGGGCAACAGTCCGCGCGAAAGGTAATACGAACATTGTAACGACAACTTCAGAAAGTGGAAATTTCACGCTGGATGTACCGGAGACCGTTACAGCGCTCATCATTTCCTATGTCGGTTATGAAGACATAGAAGTGAAGGTTGCAGGATCCGCGCCGCTACGGGTAAACATGCATCTGAAAGACTCCAAAGTGGACGAAGTGGTAGTGGTGGGTTATGGTACACGCCGGAAAAAAGATGTGACCGGTGCCATCAGCACTGTTGGAGCAAAAGATATTGAGAAAAGCACAGCCATGACCCCGGAAATGGCATTGCAGGGAAGAGCTGCCGGTGTATTTATCGAAAGCGGCGGAGGCGCACCAGGTGCAAGGCCGGTTGTGCGTATCCGTGGTGTAAATACTTTCGGTTTCAGCGAACCGCTCTATGTAATTGATGGGGTGCCCATTTTTGAAGGTGGAGCAGGAGTTACTTCCGGCGCAGTCGGAGATATTCGTTCCCCGCTGAATATTTTCTCTATGATTAATCCTGCGGATATCGAATCCATCAGTGTGCTGAAAGATGCGTCTGCTGCCGCAATTTATGGGGTTCGTGCATCCAATGGTGTGATCCTCATCACTACGAAAAAAGGAAGATCAGGTCGTGCAAAAATTGAATTGAATGCGCTGTATGGCGTGCAGGATATTCCGAAAAAAATATCAACACTGAACACTCAGCAGTACTTCTCATTACTTGAAGAAGCTTATGCTGCCAATCCGGATGCAAATACCACATTCGCACAGAAGTTCGGCCCGCTTTACGATAAAACAAATCCTTCTTATGTTGGCAATGGACCAACCTATAACTGGGATAAAGAATTGCGTAACAAGAATGCATCAATACAGGACTATAACGCAAAAGTTTCCGGCGGTGGTGAAAACACAACTTACTTTTTCTCTGCCGGGTATAACAAAACAGAAAGTCCGTTGAAGGCAAACTACATGGAGCGCTACTCTTTTGCCTCCAATGTTGATGCAAACATCACAAAGTTTCTTTCTGCAGGTATGAATATCCGTTTGGTTCAGCAGAATGCATTGGACAATACACAGGCAGATCTCAATACGATGATGGCCACGATTCCATTTCAGCCATTTTATGATCCGAATGATGTAACAGGATATGCTCCTGCCGCCGCAGGTTCATTTATTCCTAACCCCGATTATGACCCTACCAAACTGGATCCGGGCGCGCCTTACCTTTTTGCACCAGGCGATCCCCGATTGCTATGGGGAACACAGACAAGATTTAATGTTTTTGGTTTCCAGAAATTGATGACGAACAATTATAATCTCACCAATCTGTTGGGAAATATCTATGTGCAGGTGGAACCCATTACCGGTTTAAAAATCAAAGCATCCGTCGGTGGCCAGAAGTACAATAACCTCAGGAAAAGCTGGAATGATTTTGATTCCTGGAGATTTTCACAGACCCCAGGCAATCCTTATGCAGGTACTGACGGTAATGCCAAAGGAAGATATGGCGAACGTGAGGGAAAAACTTCCAACATTAACAAGGAGCTAACGGTCAACTACAATCGAACATTTCATGATGATCACAGCATCGATGTAATCCTCAGTGCTTCTGATCAGTTTTCAAAATGGAGTGCCACGGATCTGAGCGGAAATGTTAACTATACCGATCCGCAATATCGCCAGATTACTAACCAGCCTCCATATACACAAGGATTTCAGAATATCATCCAGGAAGATGCTTTGATTGGCTATCTCGGTAGGATCAGTTATAAGTACCGTGATAAATATTATTTAGATGCCACAGTACGCAGGGATGGCTCTTCGAGACTAGCACCGGGAAATAAATGGGAAACATTTCCATCCTTTGCAGCTGCATGGCGTATCAGTGAAGAAGACTTTTTTCCAAAAACAAGTTTTATCAATGATTTGAAAATCCGCGGTGGATGGGGACGGCTTGGCAATTATCAATCAGCAAGCCCATACCAGTTTTTATCAAACGTTGGTCTAACTCCTGATTATCCATTTGGCTCTGGCAATGGAAATCCTTTTGGTAATCAGAACCAGGGAGCGAGGTTACCGAATTTTGCAAATACAACTCTCACCTGGGAAAAAGTACAGACAACCAGTATCGGATTCGACGCGATACTTTTCAACAGGGCAATCACTTTAACTGCGGAGTACTACAGCAAAAAAACGTATGATATCATTCAATCTGTTGCGCTTCCGCCAAACACGGGTATTGAATTATCTGCTGATCTCAACGTGGCGAGTGTAAGTAATAAGGGTATTGAACTGGTAGTCGGGTATAATACACACTTCGGCCAGGTGAATTTCAATGTAACAGGTAATCTTACAACAGTAAAAAATCGCGTCGAGAAACTGAATGAAGGAACACCGATCGGTGGTGAATTCGGAAGGATTGAAGAAGGTTATTCCATGTTCTATCTGTGGGGATACAAAACCGGAGGAATATTTCAGTCGCAGGCAGAAATTGATGCGTGGAAAGCGGCACATCCAAAAGGCGATGGAAATATTGGCGGCTACCAGTACCAGTTAGGTGATCTTTATTTCCAGGATGTATATGGCAATCCTGCACCGGGATCAAAAGACCGGTATAGTCTGGCACCTGATAGTTTGATCAATTCAAATGACAGAACATATCTCGGCAAAACAATTCCCGGCTACTATTATGGATTGAATATCGGAGCTGACTGGAAAGGTTTTGACCTGAGTATTTTCTTCCAGGGTGTAGGCGATGTGCAGAAATACAATTTTGAAAGATCCGGGCTCGAAGCCATGAGCAGCGCTGCCAATCAGTGGGCGACTGTTCTAGGAAGATGGACTCCAACCAACCCCTCCAACGAAATGCCGCGTGCTATTTACGGTGATCCCGCGCAGTTCAACCGCACTTCATCACGCTATGTAGAACAGGCCGGTTACCTGAGATTGAAAAATGTGCAGATTGGATATCGTGTTCCACAGGACGTATTAACAAGGATGAGATTTGCGAGCAACCTGAGAATCTATCTGAGTGGTGTAAATCTTTTCACTATTACAAAATACACCGGCCTCGATCCTGAAGTCAGCGGAATACCTCCTACAAGACAATTGCTCGTTGGTATAACGCTTGGTCTCTAATTACGAAAATCAATTCAATATAATTTGTATGAAGCTTCTTAATTTAAAAATGTCCTGTGTTTCTGTAGTGGTGGCGTTGATGCTATCGCTGAGCTGCAACCCGGATAAACTTGATTTGCTTCCGCACGGTCCGACAGAAGCCAATTTCTTCGCTCAGGAATCTGATTTTTCAAAAGCAGTTTATGGCATATATTCCAAACTGAGTGATTTTTACTGGTACAATGCTGGTAGTTCTTTGGTACCGATGTGGTTTCTCGAAGGAGATGACATCACAACTAATGCGTCCTCAGAGCCATTTGAGGTTTTCGGTCCGATACAACCGAGCAATGGCAGTGTCAGTTATATGTACCAGAATTTATACGTGCAGATCGCGCGTGCGAATGTGGTTCTTGAGAAAATAGCTGAGGTAAAAGATGGAATTTATACAACACCGAATCTGAAAAGTTATCATAAAGGTGAAGCGTTGTTTCTCCGCGGGCTTGCCTACTACCATCTCTGGAATTATTATGGCACAGCACCGCTCAGGAATGAACGCGTAACGTCTGCCGATCAATTTACTCCTTCCCCGACGTCAGGTACCGAGTTACTGGACCAGGCAATTGCCGATTTTAAAGAAGCGGCGACGCTTCTTCCGCAGGCATGGGGTGATGCAGATCGCGGAAGAGCAACAGCAAATTCTGCGAATGGAATGGTGGGGAAATCACTTGTGTTCAGGGCATCGGCAACAAAAACAACGGCTGATTATACGGAAGCACTTGCTGCGTTTGCCAAACTCAGCGGCCTTACATTAGTTCCTGTTTTCGAAGACAATTTTGCTTTCGATACAGAAAATAATGCTGAATCACTCTTTGAATTCCAGGCGTCTCAGCCATTCGCTTTTGATAATGTATGGTTGTCAAATGATTTTGACAATGCGATTGGATCTATGTCGATTTTCTGGGGATACTACAATAACAACTACGCGTTGTTCGGACAGTCGCGCTGGTTTGCAACTCCGAAACTGGTAAGTGCATTCGATGCCGGCGATCCAAGAATTCCTGTTACCCTGGCTACTGCAGATCGTACGATCAACAAATATGTGGTAAGGGATAAGTATACGCAATCTGGTGTAGCAAGCGCGAATAATCCGAGACTACTTCGTTATGCTGATGTGTTATTGCTGAAGGCTGAAGCAATTTTGCAATCAGGAGGATCAACTTCAGAGGCTATTGGATTGATCAACCAGGTAAGAGCAAGAGCCCGTGCGGGTGGCGCTGTTCCTTCAGATTTCAGTACATCAGAATCCGATAAAGCTAAAATCATGCAATGGATCATGGATGAAAGATTCAGGGAATTAGCGGGTGAGGGTCAGCGTTGGTTTGACTTAAGAAGATGGCATCTGCAGGGAATCATTACACTCAATAATGCTTTCTTCAATTCTAATGTGCCGATGGCTTTTGATGCCAGTAAACATTTGCTGATGCCAATACCCAATTCCGAATTAGACGTAAATCCAAATATGCGACAGAACGCAGGTTATTAAGGTTGCACGTTTAACGTGTAACGTTTTATCGTCGAACGTTTTCATACCAGTTAGAGTTCGGTTAAGATCAAAGACCTCCTTCGGGGGTCTTTTTTAAATCATCAAATGATATGATTGAAAATATAAAATATGATGTAATGATATGCTGCCTTCTCATCATGTTGGTTTCCTGCAATAAATCATCCGCTGAAAACAAAACCAATACGAAACCACAGGTAAGCCTGACCGCAGAAATGACAAGCGCTTCACCGGTAACTTACCGGTTCACGGCAACGGCCAGCGACGCAGATAGTGATCCGCTGGAGTACAATTGGAATTTCGGCGAAGGCACGACGAAAAAAGGTGGGCCCGATGAAACATTCAGTTATCCGTTGGCGGACATATATCAGGTGAAATTATCCGTTAGTGACAAAGTTAACAGTCCTGTTGAAGTCAGTGTACAGGTAAATACAAGGGCCGTAGAAATCTCCATTGATAAGAATACAAAGTACCAGACCATGGATGGTTTTGGTGGTTTTGGAGCAAAAGATGTGTATTGGAGCAGTGGTCCGTTTACGAGTGCGGCATTTGTAAACGATCTGATCAATGATCTTGGTCTGACGATTCTGAGAGATGATATTCCTACCAATTTTGAGATCGTTAATGACAATGATGATCCCAATGTAACTGATCTTACGAAATACAATATCAACGCTTCGAGTCCGGGCAATGATGGAAAACTAGCTGATCATCTTCAGTATTTAAAAGATATGCAAGCGGCAGGTTTGAATAAGATGGTTGCTTCCGTGTGGAGCGGACCGGCCTGGATGAAAACGAACGGAAAGATTAATAACGGTACAACGCAGAATTCGGCACCGAACTATAATCCAAGTCCGACCGCCGCTGACAATCAACTGCGGGTAGATATGTATGAAGAATTTGCAGAGATGTGTGTTGCTTATATCCGAATCATCAAACAGGAAACGGGCATTGATGTATATGCACTGAGTATTCAGAATGAACCTCGCTTCTCGCAATACTATGCCTCTACTGTCTACAATGGAAATGCACTGCGTGATTTGTTGAAAGTGGTAGGAAGAAGATTTAAAAAAGAAAACATCAGCACAAAACTATTCCTCCCTGAAGACATTGGTTATCTCGATGGAGTGTCTGGAATGATACAACCGACATTGAATGATGATGAAGCGAGAGGATATGCAGATATCATTGCAGTACATGGTTATGAGCTCGATGGATACACCGCCAACAGTCCTGAAGCACAAACCTGGCAAACTATGTACAGCTGGGGCGCGAAATATGGGAAGCCCTTGTGGATGACTGAAACTTCCGGATACAAAAACGACTGGAGTGGTGCGATGGCACTCGCAAAGGCCATGTACACCGCGATCAAGTTCGGCAATAGTTCTGCGTGGTTGTATTGGTCCTTGAGTACATCGAAACTGGATGAATATTGTTTGATGAGCAGCGCTGGTGAAAAAAGCAAAAGATATTTTGTATCGAAGAATTTCTACAAATATGTTCGTCCGGGTGCGGTTCGGATAAAAGCTGATATTTCCGAAACGGAAAAACTTTACACACTTGCTTTTACCGATCCTTCAGATCAATCGACTACGATCGTTTTGATAAATGATACGGAGGCAAGTAAGGCAGTGCAATTATCCGGTGCCGGTTTACCCGCGTCCTTAAAAAAAATTACCAGTTCAGCAACGGATAATTGTAAGGAAGATGATGATATAGAATCAGGAAAAGCATTTGTGGTGAAGGCGAATAGTGTGGTGACGTTGAAAGGGAAATGACAACCTGGGAGGTCTTAGACCTCCCAGGTTTATAAACCTCCCAGGTTTATAAAACCTGCCAGGTTTAAAAAACCTTCTAGGTCTTAAACCTCGAAGGTTTTAAATCGAGGTCTTTTACCCCAACCTGGGAGGTCTTAGACCTCCTAGGTTTATAAAACCTGCCAGGTTTAAAAAACCTTCTAGGTCTTAAACCTCGAAGGTTTTACTTTCGAGGTCTTATGCCCCAACCTGGGAGGTCTTAAACCTCCTAGGTTTATAAAACCTGCCAGGTTTAAAAAACCTTCTAGGTCTTAAACCTCGAAGGTTTTACTTTCGAGGTCTTATGCTCCAACCAAGTAGGTCGAAGACCTCCTAAAAACTCACCAAATTTTTCTGACATGAAAAATCTGCTAATAACACTTGTAATTTTATCACCTTTAATGTTAAAATCTCAGCCTAAAAAAATGATCACAGAATCATTTCTTCAGTCCTTTGCTGATGCCTTCAATGCGCATGACTCAAAGGCAATCATGGCGCACATGACTGAAGATTGTATTTTCCAGGCTTCAGCCGGCCCCGATACCGACGGTGAAAAATTCTCCGGCCAATATGCAGTAAAGATGGCATTTGAAAAAGTGTTTGAAACTTTCAAAGATGCGCGCTGGAATAACCCGCAACATTTTATTGCTGGTGACCGGGGATTTTCTGAATGGACTTTCACCGGAACCCGGGCGGACGGTGTCAAAGTGGAAGTCACCGGCTGTGACCTGTTTACTTTCCGTGATGGGAAAATTGCTATAAAAAATTCGTACCGGAAAAGTCGCACGAATTAGGGTTGCCGCTTGATTTTCCCGGAAATAATTTAGAAAACGATTGCAGGATTATTTGGGATTATCAGGCTGAAAAGTGCTTGGGTGTCTTTTCATAGAATGAGTTGCGACCTAACACCTTGCAGGTTTTAGACCTGGTAGGTATTTCAAACCTGGAAGGTTTTTAAACCTGAGAGGTCTTAAACCTCCCAGGTTGGGGGTGGAAATTGCGGGGGAGTATACAAATATTTAAGGTTCGCATAAAATGAAAGAATACTTACCGATAACCGCTGAACCAAGGCTGATTTCTACCAATTTTGATACAACCTTGCTACCTGAAACCTCGCAGGTCTGAGACCTGCGAGGTCTTTAAACCTGGCAGGTCTTAGACCTCCCAGGTTGTCATGCAGCCGCAATCTTCGGAGGCATCAGTTTATAAATCACCGGCGTAACTACCCTCGACAATAATGTCGAACTAATCAGTCCGCCGATCATCACTATCGCCAATGGTGACACCAACGGATTACTTGATAATGCGATTGGCATCAACCCGCCGATAGCGGTAAATGTCGTCAGGATAATCGGCAGGAACCTAGCTTCGCCAGCTTTCTCAATAGCTTCGATTAACCCCATACCCTCCGCCCGCAACTGATTCGTGAAATCCACCAGCAATATCGTATTCTTAACTTCAATTCCCGCAAGAGCTACGATACCGATGGTCGCTACAAACGACATCGAATTTCCTGTGACCAGTAAAGCCAGCACCGCACCCACAATGCCCAAAGGAATAACCGACAAAACGATCAATGTGCTTTTAAAAGTTTTGAATTGAAGTACCAATACCGCGATAAACAGGAATGCAGTCATCATCACAATACTTCCGAAACCAGCGAAGGACTGATTCCGGCCTTCCAGCTCACCACCCATTTCATAATTATACCCTGCAGGTAAATTCATCTTATCCATCTTTTCAATCACCGCGTTGTTTATTTTATCGTTCAGATAGCCTTTACGAACAAACGAAGTGACAGATACCGTTCTGACCTTGTTAAAATGATTAATGCTGAGCGGCGAAGTTTCCAAACGCATTTCTGCCAACTGTGCAAGCGGAACAGCCTTACCCTGGTTGCTGTTCACAAAAAGGTTATTGAATATTTCCAGGCCCGGATAAGAAGCGCCGGGAGTAGTAAGCATAATCGTATAGTCGTCACCGTCAGCATCCGGATTCGTGAAAGTGCCTATGGGCATACCAGCCACCGCCATGCGAACAGCTCTTCCGATATTTATTGTAGGAACACCCAGCGATTGTGCTTTTTCTTTATTGATATTAACCCGGATATCTGATTTCAGATTTTTCACAGGATTGTTTACATACAGAGTTCCGTCAGTCGATTTCAGCAATTGTTCCACCCTTGATGCAATATTCCGCAGACTGTCGAGGTTATCACCCATGATACGAACTTCCACAGGAGAAATCATGGGTTGTCCCTGCTCAAAATTCCGCACTTCCACTTTTGCGCCGGGATAAGGCGTCCATTTCTGACGCAGCATTTCGATCACTTCCAGTTTGCGTTTCGGATTGGTTTCAGGTTTGAGCTGAACAAAAATCTGCGCAAAATCTGAACGTTCGTTCTGTTGATTCACATTGTAATAAATGCGTGGATTTCCCTTTCCGGTATTGGATGCATAGTACTGAACTTCGGGCACCTGCTTCAGATCGCATTCAATCTGTCGGGTGATGGTATCACTATAATAAATATTGGATTGCAAAGGAGTTGAAATATCAATCAAAAACTGTGGCTTTTCCGAAGATGGAAAAAGACTGAAGCCAATGACTGGTATGAGTTGCAGAGAAGCGATAAAAATCACTCCAGCAACAATCACTGTCACTACCGGATAATGCAACGCTTTATCGAGCAACTTCGAATAACTTCCATGAATTATTTTCTGCAAACCGCGAAGAAAGATATTTCCCTCTGCATTCGCATGCGGCTTCAATATTATACTTGAAAGAAAAGGCACCACAGTCAATGCTACTATCATCGATGCAAAAACGGTCGACATAACGGCAACGGGCAGGCTACGAATAAAATCACCTGATGATTCCGGCAGGAATGCTATCGGCAGGAATGCAATAATCAACGTGGCAGTACAACCCAATACGGCTTTTCCGATCTGGTTGGTCGCTTTTAAAGTAGCTTCCATCCGGGAATGACCCTCGCGCATCCAACGCTCGATATTTTCCACTACCACAATGCTATCATCCACCAGCAAACCGAGTGCTACCACAAATCCAACGATGCTCAACTGGTTCAAACTATATCCGAAGAGATTGACCAACATCACACCGATCGCCAATGACAGCGGTATGGAGATCATAACCACAATGGAAGCGCGCGTACCCAGCGGCAGTAAGGTCAGCATCACGAGTGCGATCGCAATAAGGAAATCTTTCCCCAGCCCGGACAACCGCCGATTCACATTATCCGCCTGATCAAAATTCAAAACGAGATCAATATTCGAAGGCAGTGTTTTTTTGAATTTTTGAATTTCAGGAAGGTATTGTTTCTGAATATTGGAAATGTTCTCACCGTTTTTCATGGCTGCGATCACAAATATGGTGCGATGTCCATTCAATCGTGTGATATGTTTCTCCTGGGTAAAATCGAAATATACATTGGCGACATCTTTCAGGAAAACATTTTTACCTTCCGCGCTGTACACAATGGTATTCCTGATTTCATCGATATTCTGATAATTGCCATTGGTTTTTACATTGAAGGATTTATTTCCTTCACTGATATTTCCTCCGGGGATATTTGCGATCTCACTTTGTAATGCACCGGCGATAACACTCACGGGCAAACGTAAATTCGCAGCTTTATCGGGCTGAAGATCAACCCGGATGATTTGCTCCGGCAATCCCTGGATCTCCACGTTCTTAAGAGCCGGTACTTTCTCCAGCACATCCTGCAAATCCTCTGCAGCTTTTTTCATTTTATCCCGGGATGCATTTTCTGACACCAACGAAATCTGCAGAATATTTACATTCGAGGGGTCAATTTTCTGTACTTCGATGCTATGAATGTCCTGCGGCAACTGAGGACGAAGAGCGTTGGTTTCTCTCACGAGTTCCTGGTATTTATCGTCCACATCGCTGTCGTATTTATATTCCACCAGTAACACTGCGAGACCATCATGCACATTGGTTTTGATCCGCTTGATATTATCGAGTCCATAAAATTTTTGCTCCAGCGGTTTCACCACCAGCTCTTCCATATCTTTCGGACTGGTACCAGGATATACAACCACTACGGGAAATCCGGGAGACTCCAGCGCCGGGTCCTCTGAACGCGGCATATTGAGAATAGTGGAAACACCCAGGGCTATGACCATCAAAACCATGATGAGCGTGAACTGGTAATTTTTGATGGCGTATTCGGAGATTTTCATTTCAATAAATTTGAATGCGTTTGAAAAGCAGAAGAGAAAATTTGTTTCAATAGGAACAACAGATCATCAGCGATTGGCAATCCTGATCTGTGAACCTTCATTCAGGTAAGCACTACCGGAAACGATCACTGCTTTCACATTTTCAAGACCGCTGTTGATGGTGACATAATCTTTCTCAATTGATCCGATACCTACTTTCACTTTCTGCACGGTTTTGTTATCGTTGGTAGCGAATACAAATCCGCTGTCAGAGCTGCCATCGAGCAATGCATCATAAGGAATGCTCCATGCGAGCGTCTTTTGCGCAGGTCTGATCACTGCTTTTCCAAACAATCCTGAAGCGATGCCTGATTTTGGAGATTCTGATAATTTAATCTGAATATTGAATGTGCCGCTCACCGGATCGATCCCCTCTGATTTTTTCCAGATAGTACCTTTGATAGAAGTTCCGGGCAATGCGTCGGTAGTGATTACAGCCGCATCACCAGGTTTCAGTGCGGCCCATTGGCGATCACTCACTCCTGTTTTTAGTATCCATCCTTTTTCAGCCGCGCCATTGGTCTGTAATACCGGCGTGCCAGCAGCAGCATACTGTCCTTCGTTCAGAAATTTTCGTAACACAAATCCGTTACGTACAGCCCTGATCTCTGCATACTGCTGATTGAATCCCGCAGAAGTATATTGCTGACGTGCGAGGTCCATTGCAGTTTTTGCATTCTGCATTTGCTCCAGCGTCGCCACGCTATCACGGTAAAGGTTACCCGCACGTTCATAATCGCGTTTGGCCTTCTGGTAAGCAAGGTTCGCCTGTTCAGCTAACGCATTCAGTTCGGTAAGATTGAGTGTGGCGAGTAATTGTCCCTTGCGGATTGCATCGCCTTCCTGTACAAATACCCGGCTGATGATCCCACCGCTTTTGAAGGAAAGATTGGATTCTTCATCCGTAGTGAACTGACCGGAGGTATTGATCTCCTGGAACACGGTATCCTGTTGCAGGGAAATGGTAGTGACCGGGATCAGATCTTCATTAATGGTTTCAAACTCGGCTTTGGTTTTACAGCCGATGATGAAAAGACTGTACATGATGATAGCAGTTAAATAGCGCATAAGACTTTATTTAGTAGCGGTTAAATTATAGGTGGCGGCTTCGCGTTCCAGAATGGCGGCAGATGATAGCAATCTGTTTCGGTTGATCGTGACTGCGAGTTTCGCGCGGATCAGCTGACTACGTGCATCAACGGTTTCGATATAGGTATTCACGCCTTCCCTGTAGCCACGTTCGATCAGTCGCTGATAGGTTTCTGCCGCCTCGAGTTGTTTTTCTGATGAATGAAATGTGTGCCAGGCAGATTTGAGATTATTTCTGGCAGTAGACACATTCAGGTCAAACTGCTGTGAAGTCTGCTCGAGGTTGAGCTCCGCGTTTTTCACATCAAGAGATGATTGCCTGATCTTATTACGGTTACGGTTACCTGCAAATATGGGGACGTCCATCTGCAGGCCGAGCATGTAATAACGCGATTGCGAATTGAATTTCCAGTTCTGTGACTGCGAACCGAGATCAACAAATCCGTTTAGTTTGGGATAGTACACCGCTTTGTTCATCTGCAAAACGGTTTCATTGACTGTCACTACCTGCTTCAGCGCTTTCAGTTCTTCACGACCTGCGCTTTTTTCTTCAGAGGTCAGCAGTCCTGCAATGCCCGCTACATCGTTTTCTACGTTATACCCGGTGTCGACAAAACTGTCCTGCGGTTTATTCAGCAACAGGTTGAACCAGCTTTTTGCATTAAAAGCCATCTGCTCTGCATTGGTGATCTGCGATTTCATCTGTTCCACTTCGCCTTCTGCGCGGATCACATAGGCATGCAAACCTTTTCCGTTGGCGAGTAATTTTTCATTCACACGTTTTCCTTCTTCCGCCAGTTCCAGTGATGCTTTGTAAATGTCGATGGCGTGCAGCGCGGCGAGATAATTGAAATAGGCTGTCTTGATATTTTTCACCAGCTCGCGTTTATAGATATCGATTTCATAGGCACTGATGATCACCTGCTGCTCTGTGATTTTTTTATTGTATGATATATCGGCATTGAAGATGGGTACCGTGGTGCGGATTTTCGCATCATAAAAATTTGCTGGAAGGAAGTTGATGCTTTCATTTTTCAGCTGAGGAAATTTGTTGGATTGTGTCAGCTCATTAAGCGTGTTATATACACCGTTCAGCATATCACCGATAGGCAGCTGAATGTCGCGCCCACCATCGGCGGTTTGATAACCTGCCTGGAAAGCAACTGTAGGATAGTAAAATCCTTTCGCTATCTGTAATGCATAACCGGCTTTTTCCAGCGAAATGTTCTTTTGTCGCAACACAATATTCCGGCTGAAGGCAGTATCGATATACTGATCAAGCACACTGGTTTGGGCTGTTGCTCCAATACCCAGGAAAATGAGGAGAATCCAACTGCATTTTTGGGCGATTATTAATATTGTTCTCATTATTAACAGTGTTAAGTTTTGATGCAAAAAAATTTTACAGCCTTTCCAGCATTTTTATATAGATAGAAAATGTGTGTTGCAAAACATCAGGTACATCAGTCAGGATTTGTTTATGACTGACTACCATATCCATCCGACCGTCGAGCTTGAGGGTACACAGGCCATGCATGGTGCTCCAAACAAGTAGCGACAAAGTTTCGGGATCATAGGCTTTAAAATAACCCTCTTCCTGGCAGCTTTTAATTGTTTCCACGAGAGCAAAAAACGCTGTGGCGCCTTCGGTCCATTCCTCTTCCTGCGGGCCTTCGCAGATGTGCTGGATCGGGTCTTTCATTACAAACATAATGTCGTAATAATCACGGTTTTCGAGAGCAAACTGGATATAGATCCTGCCCATGGCTTTCAGTCGTTCAAAGGGCGAGTCGATATTGGCCAGTAACCGGAACCGGTCAGACAGGATCTTAAACCCTTCCTCATGCAGGGCATGGGCGATCTCCTGCTTGTCTTTGTAGTACAGGTAAATCGTGGTCGGGCTGAACTCAATCTCCGCCGCAATTTTCCGGATAGAAGTGGCCTGGTAACCATCTTCCTGGAATAATTTTTTGGCCGCATCGAGGATGCTCTGCTTCAGATCTTCCTTGTGTTTTATTTTCCGTTCCTTGATACCCATGATCAGGACACAAAATAACTTAACACTGTTAATATTTCAAAATTTATTTTTTGTGGCTGTTTTAATCGTAGGGACGCGATCGTTTTTATCATACGGGCGCGATTCATTGGGTCCCTATGATAAACCGGAAAAATTACCAATTCTGCTGTTGAAATACCATGGCCGGGAAATTCCATTATTTCAATTTGTCTGAAAAATTGAATGTCTGAAAAATTCAAAAACAGTTTCCGTAATGAATCCGTCCGTATACCTGATTGGAATTATGATGACGGTTTATATTTTGTCACCATAAATACAAAAGACCGGTTGCCTTATTTTGGTTAGGTCACCGATGGTGAAGTACTACTATCTGAAATCGGGAAGATTGTCGAATTGGAATGGTTGAAAACTCCATCCATCAGACCAGATATGAATATAGTTCTGGATGAATTTGTGGTGATGCCCGATCATTTTCATGGGATTATCGGGTTTAATAATTTCAATCGTTGTTTCAATCCTATGGATGTGATGCGTATTGATCGTAGGGACGCCATGCATGGCGTCCCTACGATCAATACAAACAAATACGGTCCGCAGTCCAAAAACCTCGCACCTATCATCCGCGGATTTAAATCATCGGTTACCACAGCTGCTCGTAAACTGGGGTTACCTTTTGACTGGCAAACAAGATTTCATGAACATGCTATTCGTGACGAAATGGAATTAAAACGAATCGTGCAGTAGATAAGGGATAATCCGGCGAATGTCTAATTAACATCTTTTTGATAACAATTTATCGCAGGAGCGTTCCTGAAAAATGATCAGGAACAGATCGTTTAAATGAAAAGGATAGCGGTTTAAATTTTGAAATTGTGATGGTTTCCATCGTAGGGACGCGATCGTTTTAATCGTAGGGACGCGATGCATCACGTCCCTACGATTAAAACTAAAATGAAAACGTTCCGGGTGTATCCAGTTTTAAAACCTTATTTCTTCTTCTTTCCCTTAATCAATTTCTTCTCATCGCTTTCCAGCTTTCTCTGAAGCTTTTTTACATCTTCAGCCGTGGGAAGATTTTCGGGTACAATGCCCCGTTGGGTAAGCATATCACGAACAGCCTGGTTATTATCGATATGCTCTTCCTCGATTTTAATTTGTCCTGTCAGGTCCTTAGTCTGCACATTCAGGCCGGTCATTTCAGCTGCAAGGTCTTTCGCTTTGATGCTGATCGTCGGTAGAAAATCAGCTACCGGTCTGTTTTCAGGTATGCCCATTTTCTTCTTCAGTACGTGTGTACTTAATCTAAATAGTGCCTGATCGCCCTTACTCCTGATCACCGCGAATCCCTGGCTGTCAACACCTCTTTCATATAGTATTCCGGATAACTGTTTTTCCGTCTGGCTCAACTTTTCTCTTGCTTTTATGCGCTCGTACTCCAGCAATCTTTGTTCTACTAATTGTGCACGGCGGGTTTGTACAGCAAAATAATTTTGAGCGAATGCGATCTCCTCTTTCGGCTATCCCCATTCTGCGCAATAAGATAGCAAGCATAACGCGTGAGTAGAATATCTACTATTTCCTTCCCGGCTCCCCTTGGCATCGCGATCGTTTTCCTGATGTCAGGAAAATGATCGGTAATTTCTTCGCCGGCGTTTTTGCAGGCATCTTTCGCCTTTTGAATGACTTTCTCAAAATTCTCCCATTTGCTGTAGCCGAGTAAATGCTGCAATTCACGTGCGCTCCAGCATTCCACACCCTCTACCTCTGTGGCGGCTGATTCAAATTGTTCAAATAGTTTTTTTATTTCCTCAGATTTCATTTTTAATTGTGTTACCACCTCCAAGTTTAGTGATAATATTATCGCGGAATTATCAAAAACGGTTAGAATTCATCACATCCTATATCTGCAAGTTTCGGATAAATACAGCTTTCGGCAATATCGAAACAATTAAAGAATAAAGCGAGAGAAAAAATCTTTCATTGCTTAGCAAATTCTACTTAAATCCGGGGCTTTTCCAATTTCGAATATTTGGAAAATCCTTGCAAGACTTTTAAAACAGTCACAAGCACATATGGGGGTGGTGGGCTTTTACAAGCCTAATGCCAACGAAGTATTCGTATGCTAGTAAATGCAGGCAGCTTAAAATTCTTTTGAAAATTTTTCCGCCAGGTATCCGATACTTGCAAGTATCGGATACCTGGCAGCTTTCAGCAATTTCGAAAGCCTTTTTGAAAAAAACAAGGGAAAAAAACGGTTTTAAAACAGAATATACTATCGGACCACGGGGATTTTCTCTTGTTTTTTCAGCCGCGGCAGGTCTTGTACCAATAAAGCTGAGAAACTTACCTTACATCCTGCCTGCAGCCTCAAATACTCTTTTTATTTTGAGCATTCTTATGATCCATCTTCGGCTCAAATTGATTTTCAATGGAGGGAGGCTATCCCAACCGCTCATGCAAATCCAGCAATCTGATGCTATTTCAACAAGGTTATTAAAAGAACTAATTTACAAACTCAACACTTTTATGATTTTTCAATTGATGATTCAAACAGCATGAAGAAATACTCCTTCTTTTGTTCTCCTCTTATTTTGATCACAGCATATTTTCTCGCGGGATGCAATTCAAACGGGCTTACTTCGAATGATCAGCCAACACCTCGTTTTGTATTGAAGAATATCGACACAGTACTCTTCAATTCCTTTGTTGATTGCAATATGGCTGAAGCATGGATTGCAGATACTTTCCGGATATTTCCCGGCAAATATGGTGAGGATACCGTGTGGGGTGAAGCACGCGAACTTCTTTTTGCAGATGGTCGCAATGCGCCGGAAGCTTTTGCATCCAATGCTGCCGCTTTTAAACGTCCGCAGTTACCTGTTGTTGCACCCATAAGTGAGACCGGTTTTCATGGTGCGATGTGGTTCGAAACAGTTTATCAGAGTGATAAGGACACCAGCGGAAAAACGTTGTATGCAGTTTACCATAATGAAAATTATCCGCAGAATTTACCATACGATAAATTGACCGGGCAGGGCTACATCAATTACCGCTGGCCGCAGGGATTGCAGGGCCCTTCATCGCCTGCAGCGGTCTGCAGAATAGGAATTGTAAAATCCACTGACGGCGGTTACTCGTGGGTGAATAAAGGGTTATTTCTGGAGGATCTTCAGGAGCGCATGATCTTGAAACCATTCAATACGTCCAATACTTTTGCGGGTGGTGTAGGCGATCCCTCTGCAGTTCGATCCGGTGATTATCTGTACTTATTTTTTGGTGAATACAGCTTTCCCCTGCCGTTCGATTCTTCAACATACGATCCGAAAACAGAATCCGGCGGGCAGTGCATAAGTGTTGCACGGATCAGCCTGATCGATCTCGATGACCCGCAGGGGAAGGCTAAACGATGGGACGGTAAAGGTTTCAACGCTGCATGGAACGCGGCAGGAAAACCAGTTGCATCGCTTCAGATTCCTGTGGATAGTGGCGGAGGTCCTGCATCATCTCCTACAGGCGGTTTTTACTGGGGTCCTTCCGTTAGCTGGAACAATTACCTGGAATGCTGGGTGATGATGATGGTAAAAGTGACAGGCCTCAGCTGGGCAGGTAGCAGCATATACATTTCGTTTAATAAAAACAAAGATCTGGGTGCCGGCAACAATGCGCAGCAATGGTCTGCGCCAAAACTCATCATGGACCGGCCCGGATATTTTCTCTGGTATCCTTCACTTCAGCCAATGGACAGTGAAGAGGATATCCGTAACCGTTATACCTGTATGAATCTCGGTAAGCGTGCGCAGTTGTTTGTAAAATTCATTCGGCCGGAAAGAAGCGTGTACGCTTCGGCACATATCATCGAGTTTGAGAAATGAAGAGAAGATCTGAACTGACAGGACTGCGCACCTAAGACCTAACAGGTCTGGAAAGTTTATTGAGTAAGTTGGTAAGATGAAAGACTTGTTGAATTGGAATGGCTCAAAACACTATCCATCCGACGAGCACTGCATTTCATCCTGGATGCATTTAGGATGATGCCTGATCATTTCCATCGATTTTGGATTTAAATTTTTCAATCGCAGGGACGCGATGCATCGCGTCCCTGCGATTGAAACAGCCACGACAATAACGCATTCAAAAAACAAATTTGGTTCTCAATCCTCAAATCCTGCTTCAATAATCCGGGGATTTAAATCATCTGTTACTACTGCTGCCCGAAAAATAGGTTTACGATTTGAAAGGCAACCAAGACTTCATGAATATGCTATTCGTGACGAAATGGAATCGAAACGTATCACGCAGTTTATAAGTGATAATCCGGCAAATACCTGATGATGTAATTTTTTGAAGTGCCAATTACACACACCTGCTGCCAAATATTCGTAAAGGGCCCGTTTTAATCGTAGGGATGCGATGCATCACGTCCCTACGATTAAAACATCTGCCCGGATAGTTTGTATGGCAAAATAATTTTGAGCGAATTCAATCTCCTCTCTGCGACTGTCCTATTCTGCGCAAAACTGTTTGCATGAAATCTGGTTGTATATCCTCAGCGATCCGAAAGCTGCACAAAACCTTGTTAGTTTTATACCTACAGACATATCATCTAAAACAGGTAGCCAGCCGCATTACAAGACGGGACGCATTGCATCTTTGCATTTTAGATCGCTTGACTTTTACTTCAAACCTTTTACCTCTCACCTGTTATTTTAATATTATCGTCACTTCCGCCATGCCACTCTTTGGCCCAGCACTGCTATGTCCCGGCCGTGGCCC
This sequence comes from Pollutibacter soli, assembly GCA_029269725.1. GTDB lineage: Bacteria > Bacteroidota > Bacteroidia > Chitinophagales > Chitinophagaceae > Pollutibacter > Pollutibacter soli. Next base: position 301,725 of record JARJHS010000006.1, read on the forward strand.
ATTCGCCGAGCCCCAGGAATAGGTCACAAACCACTTGCCGTCCACCCATCCATCTGCTGCATAAGCCGCCGGCGCATAACCCGGATTTTTATCAGCATACCAGCTCACCGTACTTGGCGCACCAATGGTGACTGAACTAATATTATAAAACCTGAGTGTATACATTTTAGCTTCCGGATCCCTGGGCACAAATACTCCATTGCCCTTCCAGCATTTATAAGACGTATACGTTGACGCTGGCGTGGAAGTATCACCATGAACAAAACTGAATGGTATATGCAGGATTTTTTTCTTATCGTCGTTGTTGATCTTCACTTCTCCAAATACTTCATCATAAAACACATACTCTGTTTCAATTTTTAATTTCGAATAAATCTTTGCAGAAATTTTTTCAACAGCTTCTTTTGTATCGTCGTCCTGGCACTCATAACTGATGGAATTGGTATTGTACTGCGTGATCGTCGTCATATTGTCTACGCCCGGACCCAGCAGCTTGCCGTATTTACCGGCAGTACTCCATACAATTTTCCAGTCGACATCCGGATCCGCACCAATCTCATTTTTCTTGTCGACCTTATTCAGTTTCATCATCACTTCATTCCAGCTGCCAGCGTATTTTTTTCCACTCAGCGTCACACCTTTCGGATTCATTTCGAATTTGTTCTTCTTCACATTGACTATCGCTGTATCGCGGCCAATGACGGTGCTGCCGAATTTGACAGTGACATAGATATAGTCAATGTTATCGCCATCTTTCAATTGTGATGCCGTCGCCAGGCTTTGATAAGAAACGATATTATCCGATGTATTGAACGACACCTGGTTCACATGTCCTTTGGTATCTGAGATCTTCCCGTATTTGCCGCTCGTTTTCCATTCGTAAAACGCGTGCGTATCGCCACCACTCTCCACGAAGTTTTTGATCTCGCAGGTAATCTTCTGCTCCATCAACGGAACCAGTGTGGAACTATCCGGCAACAGGGTCACTTTAGGTCCGCGTGCACGAACGGTCCATTCTTCGAGTTGTGATGACTTGGCGATATGGAATCCCATACGTGCGAGGTCAGTGGCGAATAGTCCGAGATCAATTACTTTCAGGATTTTTGTTTTTCGTTCCGCATCTTTGAACACATCAGCTCCCGATGGGATATAATATTTCTGCTGCGCGAGCATTTCAAGTACGCCTGCTGTTAGTTTCACCATATCTTCAAACAAAGCAGCATTGAGTTCCAGGTACAATGCTTCGATGAACTTCTGAGTCGCGCCTTTGTAATTTCCTTTTCGCATTTCTTCATATACCGGTGGCATCAGTTTAATTGCGGAACCGGTTTTCTCAATGAAAGTTTCCAAAGGACCGGTTACATGCCGCGAGCCATCGATCAGCGCCAGATCATCCTTGTTGCCTACTACTTCCATCATCACCGGAAGTAAAAAATCAAGTGCGAGAGTTTCAATTTCCAGTTGTGTCAGCTTTTCAATCTCCTGGCTGCTGATTGTTTTATTAGTGCCCGGAAATCCCGGACCTACGATACGTAATTTATACTCCCCTTCTTTTTCATCATCAGCCATCGGAATATCGAATGGTCCTGATTTCATCGCGAAAAATTCCTGCACTTTATCCGGACCTTCGATCCATGCGCCGAGCACGCCGGCGACGGAAGTAAATCCACCGGACGGATCTACAGAAGTTTCTGTTTGAGTACGCGTGGTAGATTCAATTGTTTCGGTGGTCATGTTGCCATTGTCAAAAGTCGTTTTCACTTTATACAAAAAAGCCCATGCGCGACGGCGGTAGATGTTTTCCATCTGCAGTTTGCCGAGCTCCAGACTTGAAATGCGCAGACCGCTTTTTTCGGTGTTCGCCAAAACTTCTACGTCCGGGATTTTTTTGACTGTCATAGGTGCTACGGCTGGCGTTGTTGGTGTATTGATTTTTCGTCCGCCCGAAATGTTTTTCAGTGCCTGCCGCAGCGGCTCTTTGAAGCTGCCTTTGTCCAGTACCAGCGGATCAGCTTTAAACAGGTCGTCGAATGCTTTGTACCAGTCGCTGCTGCCTTTCACCTGGTCGATGCCTTTTAGAAATTCCGCTGTCATCGCATACTGTTCCATCAGTGTCGCATAGCCGAAATACAGCAGCACTTTTGCTGTAGATTTTGTATTGATCTCTGACGAACTATCCGTGATGAAACCTGCGAGTAATGGCCGGTCCTGCTGATCGAAAACCCATGCGATGCTGGGATAACCGCTGTTGTAGGCGGTTTTCGCTGTCCCGGCCACGGAGACTTTTCCGTTCTGCGAAAGTGAATGCACCTCGAGGGTAGCGAGGTCGATCTTAGCATTTGCAGGCAGTTGAATCTGAACTGATTTGGTGGGATAGTTGACAGTTGCTGTATCGTCGGGTGGTGACGGTGGAACCGGATCGGGATCGATATTATTCTTTTGGCATGCGAAAATGACGAAGCTGAAAATCAGTGCAAAAGGGCTCCACCGAAGAAGTTTCATAAACAGGGCATTTAGGGGTACATCGGAATTGAGATCGCGATGTCATCAGCAAGCGGGAGATTTTTTTGGGGATGTTGGGGCAGCGACAAAATACATTAGGATTTTGGTTGATGCAAGAGTGTCTGATAGAAATGTGATCTGTTACGTGTCTCCACGATTATCGGCAGGGAATAATCACAAATTTTGCCGTCAATGCATCATGGCCGTTTTTTCAAATTGAATCAATTTGCCTGAAAAATTCAATGTCTGAAAAATTCAAAAACAGGTTCCGTAATGAATCTGCCCGTATGCCCAATTGGAATTATAATGATGGTTTATATTTTGTCACCATAAATACAAAAGACCGGCTGCCTTATTTTGGTAAGGTCACCGATGGTGAAGTACTACTATCTGAAATCGGGAAGATTGTCGAATTGGAATGGTTGAAAACGCCGTCCATCAGACCAGATATGAATATAGTTCTGGATGAATTTGTGGTGATGCCCGATCATTTTCATGGGATTATCGGGTTTAATAATTTCAATCGTTGTTTCAACCATAGGGACGCGATGCGTATCCATCGTAGGGACGCGATGTGTATTGATCGTAGGGACGCCATGCATGGCGTCCCTACGATCAATACAAACAAATTCGGTCCGCAGTCTAAAAACCTCGCATCTATCATCCGCGGATTTAAATCGTCTGTTACCACAGCAGCACGTAAACTGGGAATACCTTTTAACTGGCAACCTCGATTTCACGAACATGCAATTCGTAATGAAATGGAATTGAAACGAATTGCGCAGTATATCAGGGATAATCCGGCGAATGGTTGATTATTATCTCTTCATCGGTTTGGTTGCAGGAAAAGGATGTTGCAATTGCCTACACGTCGCCAATTTATTCGTAGGGATTCAACCGTTTTTATCGTAGGGATCAACCGTTTTAATCGTAGGGACGCGATGCATCGCGTCCCTACGATCAAAACGGTGCGGCCTTTTGAAACCCTTTGCAGATCTTTTCGATTGATTCAATTTCCGCCCGGACTTTATTGATTGTCGCCAAAATGATTTTCGAAAAATAAAAACTCATAAACCTTTCAGATCCAACGGGTCTGATTTTCCGCCGATAATGAAAGCAAAAAACCGCTTGCGACTAACCAGAAACTGTATTAACTTATAGTATGCCCCGCACTAGACCAATTCGTTTGAAAATGAAAGAACTCAGATACCTGTTTTTGATCATCCTCAGTTTCAGTTCCATATTTTCTGCAACCGCCCAGGCAGACAGGTTCGCTTATGCAGTTACTGATTCAAAGCAGGATGGTATGAATTGGATTGTACTGAGAAAAATAAATATCCGAACCGGAGAATTCAGCCAGGTTCTTTTAGACGGTATCAAAAAGGACATGACTTTGTACGATGCTGAAAACAAGCAGAGGAAAATAATGGAGATCCGGGATACCAACCAGATGTACCAGCCGCAGCTGGCATTTGCTTCAGGTGTGGCGGCGCTTGCGTACGACAGAAAAAACAATCGCGTTTTTTACATTCCGCAATACGTTGATCAGCTCCGTTATATTGACCTCAGTTCCATGAAAGTGTATTGTGTTCATGGCAAAGGTTTTTATGCAGCAGCCGGATCAAAAATGGAACCCATGAGTACTTTGCCCAGGCTCGTGATTGCTGGAGATGGATATGGATACAGCATTTCAAATGATGGTAATCACCTGTTCAGATTTTCTACTGATGGTACACCGAAAGTAGAAGACCTGGGTTCATTAATCGACGCTAAAGGAAATAATGAAAACACGATTCACAATGCCTGTGGTACAGGTGGTGGTGATATGATTGCTGATGATGACGGTAACCTATACCTGATTACAGCGCAGAACCAGGTGTACAAAACAAAAATCTCCACCCTGGAGACCAGCTACCTCGGAAAAATTTCCGGTCTGCCGGAAAAGTTTAATACCAATGGTGCTGCAGTAGATGATGAAGGAAGAATCCTTGTCAGCAGTTCTACCTACAATGATGCCTGGTTTAAAATTGATCCGTCAGAATGGAAAGCATATGAATTCAAACCGAAGACGGGCCTGTACAGAAGTTCTGACCTGGCGAACAGCAATTTATTGGTAACATCGAGAACAGCAAAGAATAACCCCTTTTTCGCAGGCAATAACGGATTTATAAAATTATATCCCAACCCTGCTGAGAAAAACGTATTCATGGTTCGACTCACCAATATCGAGCCGGGTGATTATTCTTTAAAAATGACAGACATTTCAGGCCGCACTATCCTGGAGAAAAAAATCGCTGTGAAAACGACTACACATACTGAAACAGTATTTTTTCCTCCCAAAACTTCAGTAGGTCTTTACCTCGTAAGAATCGGCAACAGAAAAAACAGCCAGGTGTTTAGTGAGAAGGTAATGTTGAATAGGGTTGAATAGCAAGAACAGAAGAGAAGGAGAAAGTGAGTATGGTTAAAGAAGGACTAGAGACGGCTGTTTATAACCAGCAAGAGCAATGTTTTAAAACCCTATTGGGATGCAAGTATTTCCTCTGTGAAATGTTGAGCAATCAGAACTTATTGCAAACTTTTCAAGTCTGAGGTAGTTTTGCAGACATAATGCCTGCCAACATAAAAACGTCAAGGTGGGAAAGGCCAGCGCTCTTTTTTCCTCATGAGCAGATGCTGCTGATAGGTTTAATCACAGCTTTGAGGACCTTGTTATCCATCGCAAGTTCCGCATACACCTGCTTCAGTTTTGCAATTCTCCTCTTCAAGACACTTTAGTTAGTTTAAATCCTAGCTTCCCTTACTACTATACTTCTTATGCCAGTTGTAAAAAGTTTACTTGTTTATCCCAAGCTCGCGACAAATCTGCAGCACTTTTGCCCGCTTCGTATTCCCTTATTGCATTGATAATCTGAGTCTCGCAAAATCTTGATTTCTTCATATTTGACAGTTTAATTTAGAAAAGTTTAGTTTAAAAACTGTCCTATTTTTAGCGGAGGCTACATATTAAGTTGCGAGTAAAAACTCCGAAAAAAACTAGTTCATTTTATTTGTAGGAATCTAGGTAGATGAACGCAATTTAGCCTAATTACTAACGTTTAAAATCTTTAAATGCAGATGGATAACGTACTAGATTGAAAATTAATCTTTTACCCAATAATTTCGTGGACTCTAATTAAATTTATATTGAAAGGAGATTGAATAAATCGAGCTTTTTTTAAGGTTTTTTCTCGAGAACTAATCTAGTAAACTATTAAAATTATTAGCCTCTCCCATGGATCAAACAAAGACGGAAAAGCTTACGTTCTTGAATCTGATTATAATAATTCTGTCGATATATGTTCTTGTTGCTCTTATGCTCGACACATTTATTAAATTACCTTCAGAAGTTTCCCGTATCCTTTATATCACTGACAACCTAATTTGTTTTGTTTTTCTATTTGATTTCGCAGTACGCTTTCGAAAGGCACAAAACAAGCTGGCTTTTTTAAAATGGGGATGGATAGACCTTGTCTCTAGTATTCCTTCATTTGATTTTATGAGAGTTGGCCGGGCATTAAGGCTGATTCGGCTGATTCGAATTTTGAGAGCTTTTCGGTCAACTAAACATCTTGTACAATATATTTTCAGACAAAAGTCCCGTGGAGCACTGACAGCCGCAATAACAATTGCAATACTGATGGTAATCTTTTCATCAATAGCGATCTTGCAAGTGGAAGTTGACCCATCAAGCAATATTAAAACTGCGGAAGATGCACTGTGGTGGTCATATACTACAATAACAACTGTGGGTTATGGCGATAAATTTCCAGTTACTACAGAAGGCAGATTAATTGCAGTGGCACTGATGACAGTAGGGGTTGGCCTTTTCGGGACATTCACAGCTTTTTTGGCCTCCTGGTTTATTGGAGAAAATAAAACTGAAGTTGCAAATGAAAAGTAAAGCCAAAATCTTGTTTACGATTATAGTGTTAATTCTCAGTTTTGTTGGCAAGGCACAGACAAACTACAAAGTCAATACGGATGCAAAACTCCGATCAGGCCCAGGTGCCAAATATCGTACAATCATAATCATCAAAAATGGAGAAAATGTGCGGCATGTTGAGCAAACGAATTCAAACTGGATTAAAATTGACTATAACGGAAAAATTGGTTTTATCTCAAGCAAGCTTATTTCAACTTTGCCAGACACAGTTTCTCTGGCTCCAAATCCTATTCCTCAAACTACATCAAAAACTAAAGAGGATCGAACGCCTTATTATATTTTAATTGTAATTGTGGTGGTCCTTATAATATTAAGTTTGTTGAAAAAAAAAGAGCCTGCACAAGGTTCAGTTTTGAAAATCACTGCTGAGCGCAACAATAATTCTCAATCAGAAAAAATTGAATTATTGGTAGACAAAGTCAAAAAAAATTCGAAAACAGGAGTTCAAATAAACATTGAGACTCCTTTAAAAACAAATGTTCGTGATCTTGACAAAACTGAAAACAGAAACAGCATTTTCAGAAAGTTACAACCTGGTAAAGTTCCTGAAGATATAAATACGTTAAATGCAGCGGGAACTGGAACAAATCAACATGGAATAGATGAAGCCCTCAACGAGACAACACCTGACTATTCCAAAACGGGAGATGATAAAAACGATACTATTAAAAACATTGAAGATGAAACCATAATTGATGTCTCAGATCAAAACTATAATCTTTCGGTATTCGATAGAGAAGCACCAGGTAATGTTAATGTGCCTCATTGGAATCATCAATACGTCTATTCAGCAAGCGAGATTAGCAACGCCACGGAAGAACAGAAACAGTTTTATAACTATTTTAAACAGCAATTCCTTAAGGGCAATTATCTTGATCTGCATGGGAATACCAATTATTGCTTTATTCTTTTATTTGACATGATTGATGCTTTTAAGCAACATAAAAGTCTGGCTCTTATTGAAAACCAAATAGCTGAAATCGGCCAACACTATCCTGTGACAAGCCGGTATGGAATTTCTGCCCTGCTAGATAAATTGGAAGCAGTTGGAGATCATTATTCTCTACAACGATTACGCTCAAGACACAACCTTTCAATTCAAAGTTTACAACAAACGCCCAGTCCAAATTATAGCTTTGATCCAGATTGTTTGCGTCTTGGTGCCAAGTTTCAATCGAGTCTTTCATTAACGGCAAATGAAGTTGAGATTTTAAATTCATTCTGGAGTCCTACTAATAACTTTTTTTCAATTGATCACTGTGGAAACACCGTAGTGAAACTGTTTGTCGCAGTCATAAGACTTCTGGATGAAAAGTTGAAAAAGGCACAAAGCAGTCTACAAACTGAAATAACAACAGTGGTTGACATTGCATTAAGGAAGCATTTTCATTATAATCCAAATAGCTATAACTACACGAGCAGCATTAACTATGTTAAGGCTGAAATCTATTCAAACGCCCTTAAGCTTTGTGAAAATGTTGTCCGGGAACGATATGGCCATAAACGAAAACTGAATACAGATACCTTTATAACAACTCCTGAAGCCAAGGAGGAACTTGATTCTCGGGTCTTTCAGAAAGTAAATACTGCATTGATTGAACTAATTGAAACTATTGAGGAACCAGACGAAGTAACAGAATTAGAGCTGAACGCTCAAAACACTGGAAGGTGGAAACCTAAGTTTGAAGAATTATGTGAAAAATTTAGTGGGAAGTCAAAAGAATTTACGGCCTTGGTTTTATCACTTGGCAGTCAGAACAGTCGGAATCCAGCCATTGAAAATCTGTTTTTTGAAGCTTCGAAGTTTCTTGCCAAAATTGATAAAGAAAGTTCTTTGCTAATGTTCATTCACTATATCCATCATGATCTGAACTCCTCGAATTTTGACAACAGGAAACTTACAAAAACAGTCCAAAAAAGTCTTTTTTCCAACAATGAACAGCTCCGCAGTTTTGAAAAATTGCTGTCTGATCTAATTAATGACAGGAATCTCCAGGCTGCGCTCGAAGCTGTACCGACTATTTATGAGAATAAGAGGAAAAAAATTCAGCTAAATTCTGAGCATATTAGGGAAGTGCGGGAATTGCATTCAGATACTGTTGAACTTTTAAATGAGTATTTGAAAGATGAGTACGAAGATGAAAGCACGACTATCAAAACCGAGCAAATAAGCAACAACGAAATTAAGATCGACATTTTACCGAAAAACGCAACAGCTCATTCTTCCGTATTTTTAGCTGATCTTAGGTTTTCCGAAGTGCAAATTGAACTTTTGTTGATATTTTCAAAAAACAATTTTTCAATTTTTCAATCAGATGTCGAAGCATTTGCAAAATCCAAGTCAGTGTTCAAAAATCACCTAATTGAGGGCATTAACGAAATTTGTTATGAATGTCTGGATGATATATTAATCGAAGAAGTAGAAGAGTCAGTTTCAATTAATCCTGAATATTATAAAAGACTTCTAAAATAATGATAGACAATATTAAACCTAAAGAAGCAACATCAATAATTAACTCTCTGGTCGGAGGAGTTGTGCCTAAAATTGGGGTCCAGCATATTACCGTGGGTAGATCAGAGGAGATTGAAGCTTTCGTGAAGGCCTTGGACGATGTAAAGAATGGGCATAGTATGGTTAAATTCTGGATAGGTGATTTTGGGTTTGGAAAATCATTTATGCTTCATTTGTTAAATACAGTTGCATTAAAGCAGAAGTTTGTTGTAGCGAATGCAGATTTCACTCCGGACAACAGGTTGTATTCAAACGATGGAAGGGCTGTTTTGCTCTATTCGGCAATAGTTGATAATATTTCGATACAAACAAAGCCAGAAGGAGGCGCCTTACCGACCTTATTAGAAAAATGGATTGAACAGGTAATAACTAAAACGGCCGCTGAAAATCAAATTACGATTACGGAAATCAGGAATGAGAAGTATTTAAACCTGATCCAGTCCGAACTCATGAAAACCATAAACGAATTAACGGATGTTGGAGGTTTTGACTTTGGATTGGTATTAGTTAGATACTATGAAGGGTTTATAACTGACAATGCGGATTTATGTCGTAATGCATTAAAATGGTTGAAAGGCGAGTATAGAACTAAAACTGAAGCTAAGCAAGATTTGGGGGTAAGAGAAATAATCAATGATTTGAATTATTATGACATGCTTAAAAACTTCTGCAAGTTGTTTGTTAGTTTAGGCTACAGCGGATTTCTGATTAACCTGGATGAGGCAATTAATTTGTATAAAATTTCGACATCAGTAATGAGAGAAAAGAATTATGAAAAGATTCTCTCTATATATAACGACTGTTTCCAGGGAAAGATTACCCATCTAATGATCAATTTCGCTGGTACAAAGGAATTTCTTGAAAATGAACGTAGGGGACTTTTTAGCTATAACGCATTAAAAACAAGACTCGAGTCAAATAAGTTTGAAACATCAGAAATTCGTGACTTTGCACAGCCAGTGATTCGACTAATGCCACTTGACCATAATGAAATATTTGTACTTCTTAATAAGTTAAAAGCAATATTTGATTTCAATTATAAAACGAAAATCGATGTTTCGGACGAGGATATCCATCAATTCATGGAAGAAATCTTTAATAAACCTGGTGCAGCCGAATTTTTGACACCCAGAGAGGTAATCAGAGATTTCCTTAATATCCTGAATATTCTGCGTCAGAATCCCGATGTGGATAAGCGCAAGCTTTTTGGTGATCTTGAAATCTCTGATGAAAGACCGAAGGAAGGAAAACTGGATGAAATCGAAGAGATATAATGGCATTTAATCTGCTTTCTGAACCTATTCGCAAATACGTCTACGATAAGAGGTGGGAAAAATTACGACCAATTCAAGCAGCTGCTATTACGAAAATCCTTTCCCGAGATGGTAACTTTATACTGGCTTCCAAAACCGCCTCGGGTAAAACTGAAGCTGCTTTTCTGCCCATACTTTCAAAAGTCGATTTCTCTGAAAAAGGCGTACAGGTATTGTATATATCTCCTCTGATTGCCTTGATAAATGACCAGTTTCAGCGCATCGAAGAGTTATGTAAATACCTCGATGTTACAGTAACAAAGTGGCACGGAGAAGCTAATAAAACCCTTAAAGGTAGAATTACTAAAAGTCCAGAAGGTATTGTATTAATTACTCCGGAATCGCTAGAGGCAATGTTCGTTAATAAAGCCTTTAATATTAAACACCTATTTTCCAATCTCAAGTATATTGTAATTGATGAGATTCATTCATTCTTGGGTACCGACAGGGGCATCCAACTTAAATCCATTTTGTTTAGATTACAAATTGTAAATCCTATACCTTTTAATATCATTGGTTTAAGTGCTACAATCGGCGATTATATAGAAGCTAAGAGATTTACCGGGGATGAAGAAAACACTAAAGTGCTTCTTGATAAAACAGCTCGGGAAATAAATGCGGTTTTTCGGTATTTTGATCATACAGGAGACGAGTTACCAATTAAACTCATCGACGATCTCTACCAAGAAACAAAAGACAATAAGGTGCTTATCTTCCCTAACAGCAGGGGTAAAGTCGAAGAAATAGCTGTTAAACTGAAGAAGATTTCACAAAAAGTTAATGGCCATTCAAATTATTTTGCGCATCACTCTTCAATTGATAGAGAAGTTAGGGAAGAAGTGGAGCACTTCGCCAAAAATAATAATCGGCAAAGCTTTTCAATAGTATGTACCTCCACACTTGAATTAGGTATAGATATCGGAACTGTTGATGAGGTTGTACAGATAGATGCTACTTTTAGTATCGCCTCCTTAATTCAAAGGGTTGGTAGAAGCGGCCGTCGAGACGGCGAAATCAGCAAGCTGTTTTTATACGCAACCAATCAATGGAGTTTACTGCAATCCTTGGCCTGTTGGCAATTGTACACCGAGGGGTTTATTGAGCCGCCTCTTTCGACCGAAAAACCTTTTGACATATTGGCTCATCAGTTATTATCAATTGTGAAAGGTCGATCAGGAATATCCCAGCAGGAACTGGAACAACTTTTGAAAACAAATTTTGCTTTTAGTAAGGTTGAATCCTCAGAAATTAAAGAAATTCTGATCTATCTCATTGAAACAAATAGGCTGGAAAAGATCGGCAGTGAGGTTATCATTGGAGTGGATGGCGAACGAATAGTAAACAATCGTGACTTTTATTCTGTATTCAAATCAGAAGAAAATTTTAAAGTTGTCAGTAATCGAAACCCGATCGGAGAAATTCCATTTTCTCCGCAAATCAGAATAGATGAAAACATCCTGCTAGCAGCCCGGATCTGGAAAATAAAAGACGTAGATGAAAAAGCAAAAAGAATTGAAGTTGTTCCTGCCAACGATGGCAAAAAACCCATGTTCTCTGGTAGTGGCGGAAATATTCATTCAAGGATAAGGTTGAAGATGCTTGAAATTTTATTCAGTGAACAGCAGTTTGACATATTGAATGAGGAGTGTAACAATCAATTGAGCTTGCTACGATCAGATTTTTCTGCATTTAAAATAGTAAACACTTCCCTGGAACGCCCGCTGATAGTACACAATAATCATATTGAATTCTTCAGCTTTATCGGTACAAGAGTAAATCGCACTATTAGCCTTCTACTTGAAATTTCGGGGTTGTCAAACACAGTTAATGAAAAAGACTGCGAATGCGCTATTCATATTCAGTCGGATAAACATGAATTTCTGCAAACATGGTCGGGACTCACTAACTTAATTCCAAATGTAGAAGCTCATATTTTTGATCTCCTGGACAAAAATCCTGCCTTGCTTGACTTTTCAAAATGGGGTGGACTTCTGCCAAAAAAATACCAGGTTAGCTTATTGAAGCAAAAATATTTTGACCTCAATGAAACGGAGGCGTTTATAAAAAAAGTGAAATTTAATTTCCCTAAATGAATGTAGCGATTTTTTAAATCGCCTGAAAAGACAATTACATTATTTAAGAATAGATTTTTTTCTTTGAGACGTCTTTAAAGTTGATAATTCGGGTTTCCCAAACAATCTATAATTTTAGAATCACCTTATTAAATTATCATCCAAAACAAATGAATGAGATTTCATCAATAATTTCCAAATTGAAAAACTTTAGAGACGAACGCGACTGGAAGCAGTTTCATAATTCAAAAGACCTGGCCCTGGCCATCAGTATCGAAGCTGGTGAACTGCTGGAACAGTTTCTCTGGAAAAAAGATTCCGAAGCTGATCCGCAAAAGGTGAAAGAGGAACTGGCAGATATTTTTTCATTTGCATTGCTTCTGGCGGATAATTATGGTTTTGATATCGGAAAGATCATTGAGGAAAAAATAGAAATGAATGCGATTAAGTATCCGGTGGAGAAGGCAAAGGGTACAGCGAAAAAATATGATCAATTGTGATGCAATATCGTAGGGACGCGATGCATCGCACCCCTACGATATTGCGGAATCCACGATATTGCGGATAATAACCACCACCATCAACAAACCATGATCGTCTACAAAAACACCGCGAAAGGATTTATCACGGATGTTGAAACCAACAAAATCTCCTCGAGGATAAAAGAATCCGTGATCAACGCTTTTGGCTGGAATAAGATCAAAGCGAATGAAGAAGCGTCATGGACCAATTCCATGCAATTCATGGGCAATGTAATCCGGCGCGCGGCTATTGCTGATGATTGCGGTGTGCTGATCGAATACAACCTGCCTTCCACCTCGCTTCGGGTAGACTTTATCGTTACCGGACATGATGAAACAGGTAAACCCAGCTTTATCATTATCGAACTGAAACAATGGACCAGCGCATCCAGTACAATGAAGGATGGCATCGTGCATACGGATTATTATGGCAATACCACGCATCCTTCCTACCAGGCATATTCCTATAAGTTGTACCTGAAAGATTATAATGAAAGCATCTATAACAGTTCCATCCAGGCTTTCTCCTGCGCATACCTGCACAACTATACCGAGAAACGTCCGGAACCTTTAAAAGCGGAGATCTATAGTTCCATCATCAAAGAAGCGCCGATCTATTTCAGGGACGATCAGTTGCAGCTGGAAGAATTTCTGAAAATATATGTAGGGAAAGGAAAGGGTGAAGACATTCTGTACCGGATCGAAAACGGCAATATCAGGCCAAGCAAGAAACTGATCGATCATGTTACCGGGTTGATTGAAGGCAATGCAGAATTTACTTTGCTCGATGAACAGAAACTGGCGTTTGAATCCGCCAAGGAATTAGCCTTATCCGGTTCGGGCAAAAAAGTGATCATCATCAACGGCGGACCGGGTACGGGTAAATCGGTGATTTCGATGAACCTGCTTGGCAGTCTGCTCAAGCATAATAAGAACGCTATTTTTGTTGCACCCAATGCGGCGTTCCGGGAAGTGATGTTGAGCCGCCTCACGGAAAACAAAAACACCAGCCGGGTAAAACATCTGCTCAAAGGTTCGGCTGCTTTTTATGCTTCGAAGAAAAATACGTTTGATGTAATTGTTGTGGACGAAGCACATCGCCTGAAAAACGAAAATGCGTTCATGTATAAGGGTAAAAATCAGGTGGAGGATATCGTAAACGCCGCGAGGGTAAGTATTTTTTTCGTGGATGAAAAACAGATTATCCGGCCTGATGATATTGGTACCCTGGCCGAGATAAAAAGAGTTGCGGCCCTTCATCAGGCTGAGGTTTCAGAATTCAATCTCAAAGCGCAATTCCGCTGTTCAGGTGCGGAAGGATTTATCAACTGGGTGGATGATGTGCTGGATATCGACCAGACGGCCAATTACGACGGCTGGGATGGTGATGATTTTGAATTCAGGATTGTTGATGATCCCAATGCTCTGAAAAGTGAAATAGACAAAAAAGCACAGGAAGGTTACAAGGCCCGGATGCTGGCCGGCTATGCCTGGGAATGGACGCCTGCCAACCAGGGAAATGCCAATGCCCAAGTAGAGGATGTGAAGATACCGGAACACCAGTTCCAGATGCCCTGGAATTCCCGCAGCGTGGGAACCACTTGGGCCGTGGATGCGGAGGGTGTCGACCAGATCGGCTGTGTACACACATCACAGGGTCTGGAGTTTGATTATGTCGGCATCATTATCGGCAAGGATCTGCGCTATGATGCTGCCACCCGCAAATACTTCACCGTTTGGAACGATTATAAGGATGCCAAAGGCAAACAGGGCCTTTCCAAACGCCCGGAAGACCTGAATAAACTCGTCAGGCAGATTTACCGGATCCTGTTTACGCGGGGAATGAAGGGCTGTTATGTGTATTTTATGAATAAGGAGGCGGAGGAGGTGTTTAAAACTAGATTGAATCACTCAAAATCTTAACAAATTCTGTCATAGGCTTCTTTCCAAAATTTCTAGATATTTTGGGTAAGTATGACTTTTCTATTCAAACTTTCATCTTTATATTTAGTTCATTCTCTGATTTGGTGAAACCAACTTTTTAGTTGTGATAAAATTTTCTCACCATTCCTTTCTCTAAACCCTTTTACCACTTCGTTCAGTTGAAAACCTCCCGCACTAGAAGCTCTTCTGATCCGCCCAGAAATATCTAAGTACCCTATTTCGAGCTCTTCTATTTTGAATCCGGTTAATCTATAGATTGTACGCTGAGCTTGTGCACGGATATCAAGACCGCGAAGTTCTAATAGGGGTTTATTGGCAAGTATCGCTATGATATTTTCCAAATTCTTACAGTTGCGATCTTCTATTTGTAGATAATTCCAGTACCATATCAGGTAGCGGTTCACACGCCTGATCTGCATTTCTTCGTTATTTGCATCCAGATCGTCAAACGCCCACATGGTCTTTGAAGCAATATCAATAATTCCTTTAAAAAATTCCTTTTCATTTTTGGCATCCTGGCCATAATGTAGTTTTGAATAACTATATTCATGAATCATTGCCCACACATCTGCTATATAGTCTGCCTCCTCCAGAACTCGTGGAAATCTTCCAATATTGAGAGCCGTATAGTTTGTTAAGCCTTGATGTAAATGAAGTGCCTCATGAAAAATGAACATTCTGAAAGCCCGAAGTATCTGGGCTTTATCCCGATTCAAGCGGTTCATAATATTAAAAACGAATCGGTCGTTAATCTGCCACTCATTGCTTTCTGAAATAAAAAAGCCATCAGCCGCTTGATTGGTTGACTTTGAAAGAGTGGAAGAGCTAAGAATCGTTTCAGCTACATCCGGGATGGATTTCCACAGCCCTCTTTCCATTTCAGAATAATTTCCTCGAGGAAGAATAAACTGAATCCAACTTAAAGTGTTACCAAATCTCTTTTTGTCCTCTACTTTGCTTCCGGCAAAAGCAGCAATCTTATTTTCCAGTTCTGCCTTAAGATCACTTTTGACTTCATCAATAAATCTTTGGTCTTCTTCTGTAATATTCGTTTCAGGTTGACCAGTTTCTTGTAATATTAGAATCTGCTCATGCTTGGGGGTTTTATTCGCATTGTACTGATAAGTCACAATAGGTTTTGTGACAAGAGGGTTTATTTTTGTGCCCATCAAGAATGCCAACCCAACCGGTACTGTCGGGAATAAATGAATTTTATCCGTGTTAGGCAAAAAATTAGCAACTGAATCGAGGCCTAAAGAAAATTGATGGGCAAATGCCTTCAATTGTTCTTGATTTCTGAAAACATCTTTACCGAGAGCTTCCAAACGAAGGCTAATTACTTTGTTTGCATTTTCCACTACGCTTTTCAATTCATCCTCCTGCATACTGTATGTAGCCTCTACTTTAAATATCACGTCAATAGGGCCTGCAAATTCTTCCCCTACGAAATCGGTCGAAAAAGGAAGTTGTTTGTTACTATCATCATTCCACCAATGCCAAGTCATTCTTTCCCGATGTAGTAAATAAACTTCCACATCCTTCCAGGAGCCGAAACAATAGCCGAGGTGTAATGCCAGCGGAATTGTTGCGGTTCCGAAATACAAAACCTTATAACCTGGATGCTCCCGTAAAAAGGGTTTAATTTCATTATCGATAACATTCTTCTGATAAATTCTGTATTCCAGGCTATCCAATTGATGTATATTCTCCATAGGGATTATCTCCCTTTTTAAATCAAAAATTTTATATGCTGGAATAACATCAGACTTGGGAAGCTGTTGTAACACATCTGCATCTGTGATTTCACCAAAGACTTGATGTTTTATAATTACATATCCTTCTGACATTGATTATTAGTTTATTAGCTGCATTAATTCAATTTATGATCTCCCAATAAAGGAGTTGGTTCTGTCTTTTCTAATACTTGTTGGAAAAGGCTAACACTAAATGGAACATTGTGTTCTACCGCTTCATATAGTGTTTGCTTGGCTGCTCGTTGAATCAAATCTGAAAAGCTATATGGAATAGAGTGGGAATCACAGGTTTTAATAAGCTTATCCATATCAGCTTTTTTCCACTCTATACCTTCTAATATCCAGGTTAATACCTCTTCTAACTTTTTGCCTGAAGGCCTCTCAAATGTAAGGTGAAGACTTGTTCGTCGGCGAATGGCTGGATCGAGTACTACAACCCGGTTGGTGATCATGATGATGGCTAGGCGCTTATTGCTTTTTTTAACAGAGTCAATTTGCTTGATCAGAACATTCAACCCGGCGCGATCTTCATGGTGCGCCTGGTTCTGTTCTCTGCTGGTAGCTAAATCATCGGCCTCATCAATAATCAACAAACCCACTTCATCATTTTTCAATCTTGCCTTTGCTGATTCAAAGACTTCTGTAATCCGGTTGGAAATTTCCCCAACTAAACCACTGCCTCTGATATTTGTAGGTGTTTCAAATACCTTTACCGGTGTTTTCAAAAGTTCAGCCAACGGAGTTCCGATTGACTGAGCCAATGCTGTTTTGCCACAGCCGACTTCACCGGATAAGATAACTAATGGACTGCTGGTTTTCAAGTGGGCCATGAGTGGCAATCCTTTATTATGGTACTTCTTTTCCCACTGCTGAATTTTTTTGTGATCAAGTAGCATTGACAAAGTTTTCAGCAGTTCTTTCTTCTGTTCATCAATTCCGACAAGGAGATTATAGTCTTTCATAACCTCCTTGCTCGGATGATCATATTCCGTTAATTTAAGTGTATTATCTACCATGTTCCTACAATTGATTCTTTTAAGCCATATCCATCTTTAGAAAACGATTTGGATGCTTGGTATGAGCCGCTCAAAGCAGAAGCAGTTCCCCAGCCCCATGCTTCGAGTTGTCTGTTTACTTCTACAATATGAGGAGACGCGTAATTCAATTGTACTACCAGGCTAACAGTTGTATTATCGCTCAAGCTCCAAAAATTTAAGCCCCCTGATTCGTCATCCATAGATATTGTGGAATCAGCGCGAACTTCATAGTGAAGCCCCCTGTCAGCGTAGCCTGGAGCTTTAAATTGCAATTGAAAATAAGTTACCGCTCTTCGGTCCATAAGATATAAAATATCGTTACGCATTCTGTCAGCTTCGGCCTTTGTCATTAAGCCTCTCATATAAAGGCCGACCAAGTGGTCATAAACTTTGCCCATTACATAACGGGCTCTTGCTTCGGTGTAGGTATCGCTTACGCTACGAGAATATGTTCCAGTCATGATTAATCCTCCTCACAATGGTTTTTAAATGGGTTACCAAATAATTTTACAAGTTCATTCATTGCCATATTTTTCTCGCCATCAATATCATATCGAATAATTCTACTCCAACTATCTCTGGCTTTTTCAAACCAGGTTGCAAACTCATTTAACTTGCTCGAATCCCATTTGCCAGTAATGTTATTGTCGGGGTTGACTGGATCCAACACTATCCAGCCTGTTTTACCTTCTAATGATGGTGTTGTATAATAATCTGTGAAGTAGACTGGTTTTTTATTTCTGACAACATCCGCAAGAAATCCAAACCACTTTGCAAATGTTTCTGCATACGTTTTCTCAACACCGAGCCGATCAAACGCATAGGCAGCCAACCAATCAATCAGTGCAGATGGTGGCCTATTATCCTTATCCGTTGACTCATCATAAGAGAGGTAATAAGAATTATCTGCCTGAAACTCTTTCCACCATTTAATACCACGAATGCATTCGTTGAATTTTACTCTGCCTGGACTTTCCTTGCTCAGGCGAGTGCGTTTTCTTACAAACTCATTGTGTTTTTGAATCGAGGTTCGGATTTTAGTACCGTCTCTTTTTATGATTATTTGTTCATCTTTCTTATCAGTAGCAAACATTGGAACAATGTCAAAGTACAGATCATCTGAAAATTTCAAATTGACGGAGCTATTGGTAGGAGTTATTTCAGAATTGGGATATGAGGTGCGGACATATCCTTCAAATTTTTCCAAGGGGTTCTCCACTTTATCTCCATTTATATCTTTTTCCTTTATCACTATTGGTCGATCTATATCATACCCATCAATCTCAGAGTGACCTCGATAATGACGGCGAAGACCGGTATCTTTCGCATCCGACCCTCCTTCCGGGGTATTGGTGACTTCTATTCCATCGGCTTCAGCATTTTGCTTTACATTTTTTGTTACCAGATCCGCTCTCTCGGAATTATCATCCTTTTTATCAGGGTCTGGTTTTATCCAATTGATAAAACAGGATAACCAACTATGCAATATTGAATGTGTAGTTAACTGACTCATATAAATTTTTTATTTTAACATGATTAACTGTTATGATTGTTGAATGCACGGTGGGTGGTAACAATGCCAATTAATATTACCAACCCCACAAGACTATATGTAATCACTTTCGCCAAAGATCCAGTTGCAAATAGAGATACACCTTTGTAATTAATCCTTAACTTATCGGTTGAGTATCTTTTAAGTTTCATTCTTATTTTATTTAATTGAGGAAGTATTAAGCAATAAATGAACTGTGCAGACTAACCTGGGTCCGCAGGAACAATTAATATAGGTCAGCTTAAATGAAGTGGTATTATGGGAGGGAAATATCCGAACGACGCTTGCAAATAGCCAAATAGGAATATATTTGGGTGCGTTTTATCTGAAGCTTTGTCTTCAACTTTCCGCCGGTAAGACCAATTCTTACCGGCATTTTCAGGATGTGTCTTCTATCATCTTCTATATTTTGAAATGCCCCGATCAATTCGGGAAACTATCTTATCTATCGCCGCATTTCGCTCTAAATCGTTCTAAAAAGAACTCATCACAAGTACAAATATATAAATTCTTCCTTACAAAATGAAAAGTTTTATACCCACTTCCGTTAATGTAAAGTATTATAAAATTAAATGTAAAGTTTTATAAACTTTCTTTTTGAAAAACCACTCGATTGACGTTATCTTTGCATTTACAATCCTAAAAAGACTTGGTATCATGTTACTTGATGTTGATAGCTTTTACAAAGAAATCGGCCTAAGAATAAAAAGCGAAAGAATTAAAAGGGATATTAGTCAAAAAAGTCTAGGTGACCATTTAGAATTAACAAGGGCATCGGTCATAAATCTGGAGAAAGGTAGGCACCGACCGTCAATTTACCAGTTGATTCAAATCGCAAGTTTTTTCCAGATAGATTACTCATCATTGGTTCCATACGAAATACAGAAAACTAGACGGAAAAAGACTGACTTATCAAAAGAATTGAACAATAACAATATAGTAACTGATCAAGAGAAAATTGGCAAATCCACACGAACTGCTATTAGTAATTTTTTATCGACCATTCAAAAGTAATAGAGTATGAATATTAAGCTTGTAAATAGCAAAGTGAATGCTATCTTAAAAAGCTTATCTGATATTAGTTTGCCAATCAACATTGAAGAAATTGCGAAAATGCGAGGACTTAAGGTAATTCCCTATCCGTTAGGTGATGATGTTTCGGGTCTGCTTGCTATACAGGATGGAATTGGTACTATAGGTTATAATAAGAATGAGCCCAAAGTAAGACGGCGATTCACAATTGCCCATGAACTTGGCCATTATGAGCTACATAAAGAAAAATCAGACCTTTTCGTCGATAAACAATTTATTTATCGAAGTCAGAATTCTGGCAACACCGCTGTGAACCAGGCAATGGAACAGGAAGCAAATTATTTTGCCTCTGCGATTCTAATGCCAGCAGACCAGGTAAGAAAAGCAATTGAGAAAGCAAATATGGATCTTGGAAGCGAAGAAGCGATAAAAGAATTGGCAAAGATCTTTGAAGTCAGTACAACAGCGATGTCTATACGAATCTCCAGTCTGGGAATGTTCTGATAGCTTAGCCGCGTTTTTAATCCTGCACCAATTTTAACTATCAAAACTAGTGCTTATGCCTAGAGAAAAATGGTTGGTTGATCCAGCAGAATTAGACGAATTTCAAAGAGGAATACGGGAATTAAGCATTGAAGACAGTTACATCGTTAAAGGATGTGCCGGTAGCGGAAAAACAATACTTGCATTGTACAGGGCAAATGACATTCGTATTGAAGCTATTGCAAAGGGGGAAACTCCAAGCTTCACTATGGTCGTTTATACTAAAGCCCTTCAATCATTCATTCGATCTGGGATTCGCGAACTCGGAATTGGCCCACGTCAAGTAATTTACTCTGATCAGTGGGATGGTAATCAGGTTGATCACTTGATTATTGACGAAGCGCAGGATTTTAAAAAGGAAGATATTGATGGATTTAATGCCGCAAGAATAAGATCGATTATGTTATATGGGGATAGTCAGCAGCAGATTTATAATGACAGACTTTCAACAGAGGAAATTGCAAAGCAATTAGGATTAGTTGAGAAGGAACTTTTTAAAAATTATCGGCTGCCAAAGTTAATTGCGTCTTTCGCTGCCCATTTAGGAAATGATAAAGATTTAGAAAAAAAATGTGTAAAGACAGGAACAAACAAGCCAAGGCTTAAAAAATTTAATTCATGGCAAGAGGAACTTAATTATATCATTGGAGAAATTAGAACCAGGAATTACACGGATGTTGCAATCTTGTTGCCATTTAATGATGTACCAGCAGCACCGTATAATAACTTTCATAGAAATATTCAAACAGTAAAGGAATACTATGATTCTATTGGGGTAAGCCTCGAATATAAATTTAATGAGACAATGGACTTGAATTTCGATTCTGAGCTACCGAAAGTGATGACTTATCACAGTTCAAAGGGGCTGCAATTTGAAACTATATTTATCCCATTCTGTGATTTCCCAGGCCATGACAGATGGTTTGTCAGCAAATATCGAAACCCACTTTATGTTGCGCTAACAAGAAGCTATAGAAATTTATATTTAACATACTCTGAAAGATTAACACCATTTTTTAGAGGCATACCGCCTACTAAATACGAATAAGGAGAAACCTAATGAGTTACTATTATTATCCGTTGTGTTCAAAAGATTTTACGTTCGAGAATATTTTCGCAAGTGAAAGCATTTCTCCATACATTTTTTATTCCAAGCGTGGTTTTGGAATAGATTATTTTTATAAAGTTCCAAAAGTGCATCATGAAAAAGCAGTTATTCTTTTCGAGGAGCCGCCCGTCTTTGAAACCGGTAGTAACAACTCCAATATTATCAAATTCATTTTAGCAATAAATAGGGATTGCCTTGATCAAACTGAAATAATAAGCATAGACAACGGAATAATTGGCTATAAAAAAACAATCTACCTTGACAAGGATAATTTTGAAATCCTATTTTTCTCTGAATCGGACAAAAAGGTTGTATGCCTGCGATCTGAAACTTCACTGCCAACAAAAGGTTTAGGAAAATATTCTACTAATTTTAAACTGATTAATGAAAGTGATTGTAGAAAAACTGATTTTTCAAATATCGAGCAATTTAAAATTGATAACGAAAGATTAAGGGAGGCTCTATTCCACGACAGATTGTACAATACATTTAAAGGTTTTATATATGGCATTGCGGCAGGAATGCTAAGGGAGAAGTCTAAAGAAGAAGTAGCGATAAAAAGGAGTTTCCAGGAAATTATTAATTGCTTTGCAGAGTTACGAAATCGAAAGGAAAATGAACAGAAGGGCCTTGACGCACGATATTCAAAAACGTTTGGCACTGGGCAAGGTCAAGTGAAAATATTTTATGATAAGTTAGTTTATGCTATTGCAACTTCGCAAAAGTTATTTTATGATTTATTTCCACCCCAAATTATCACAGAAGAAGAAATTGCTAAATACCTATTCTCGATAAAAGCGCCACGCTTAAAGACATTGGAGGAGGCTTTACGATATGTATCATACAAGATTCTAGATGACGAACTTCTTGGAACAAACGGGTTTCAACAAATAAAAACTATCTATCTAAATGAAACGGGAAAAATGGATCCTTCGGTTCATTATGAGAATTTGAAGGCCGTAGCCGAAAAATCTACAAAAGGGTTAGCAACCTCAAATTGGAATTCGAGCAAGAAAGGGAATCCAAACATTGTTGATGATTTTAAGGAGTCCTTGCATGAGCTTTCAAAGTTTGCTGAACAAAACTTACTTCCAAAAAGAGAGACAAAAAGACTAGATTTTGAGTCGATCAAGTTTAATCCTGAAACAATAGCTATTTCTATTGCTCAAGGGTTTGGTGGTTTGAAAGATCATGAGTTAGAAGAATATCAAATGATTGTAAATATTATTTTGCAAACACCAAAAGTAGGTAAAGGTCAGGCAAAAAAAGAACAGATACTAACTATTGTAGAAGAAACAGGGAATAAAACAAATAAAACAAATGGGGGTAGGCAAACAAGATTATACCGATATCTTAATAATGAGATAAACGATTATTCTATCGAGAACGCGTCTTCAATTGTAATGAAAAATTTCGTTGCTTTCATTTTTAACATTGATAGTCTGGAGAGCCTGGAAAATTATACTGAAGTCAAAGAAATTGATAAAAAATGGATGAGTAATAGTTTTTGGTGTCTTTTTAATGGGTTTGCAAACACTAGCGGAAATTTTCTTAAATATATTTTCGATAACAAAAGTGAAATGTTGCAGAATGAAATTGACAATTATTTGAAAAAAGGTTTTCCAAATAGATTGACCGTATTAAACAGATTGGAGGAAGACAATATCTCAGAACCTGAGCCGCTTGAACATGGGAATGGTCGCGTAGAGAAAGTAGATGTGGCCGTAAGATTTCAGGAGTTTTACAATAAATATATAAAGGGAAAACTGGACATTGAATTCGAAAAATTTGTTTCTATTTTTCAAAGGAAGAATGCTGAAGAAATTCTTAAAGAATTAAAGAGCCAACATAAAGTCCTAAAGAAGGATGGCAAAAAGCTGCTTGAAATGTTTAATGAATATATAAGTTCTGGAACCCTGTTTTAGGTACTACAATTTAATCTTCAGATCTTGGGAGTTTTTCAAAATTAACAATGCCTCAGCATTGCCCTTCGCATCATCAACAGGGTTATGCGTGTGTTTCGTTTGCCGGAGATGCTTAAAATTTTGAAACATGTCTTTTACAATTCCTTTGTACAGGCTCCCTAGATTTTGTGAACTGTGCCCAAAAGGATTTGAACCCGTAAAATGATGGAAGTACCAACAGATAAACATCCAGTCGAAGCCGTTATTATCGCTAATGAAAACAGGTCTGTCTTTCACAACAGTTTTTATCCAGTTAGAAAATTTTTCCATGACCTCTTTTGGATCATCAAAGAATAGAGTTTCATCCCGTGAATGACCGGAGACATTAAGGGCCTCTTGAATATATTTCTCTGAAATTGGCTTAAGCCGGCCGTAAAAGGTTTTGTCCAAATGTTCGTCAACTAGTACAGCTCCGAAGGATATCATAGAGTAGTCACCTGGTATGGGACCATCGCTTTCAACATCTACCATTATGTATGCCATAAAAATGTGAATTTTGGATTTGGTTTACCATAAATTTAGATGCCTATATTAAGACTTTCCCTTAGATAATAAGATGATTGTACGCAACTCACTATACTCACCAATATAATAATATCTCAGTACTGGTTATAATATGAGACAATTCCAAAAACGGATTAGTAAAAATTTAGTGAATTAATTCATTAAAGATTCCAGAAATCAAGTTCAACAAAAGCTACATGCCAAATTCTAGCCAAATGAACCTATGTACTTGTTAGGCACACTTGACAAACTGATCATCGAAGCTCAGCCTGTAGGGATCAAAGCGCCGCTGCACGAGGCCACCGATAAATCCGAGAGAGAGATAACTGTGTTTGCCATTGAAGGTATTATAGTAGGTGACGGCAGGCATCAACTGCGTTTCTCCGAGCCTGGAATCACCGGTTTCGAAATCATGCAATAAATTAGAGATAAGGATCATGTAACAACAACCTAAAGCTGTTTAAAAATGTTGTGGAAAATCAATCAGGATATATTTGATCTAACGAAACAATATTCTACCCAATTAGACAATTTTGCAATTCAATTTGATAGAAAAGGTAGACACCATATTTCAGGTATATCTCCAATGTTTTATGACGAACACGACTTTCAGGATACTTCAAATTTACTTATTATCGGTCTAAACCCTTCGTTGTCTGATGCTGAATATCGGCAACAGAATGGTGATTCCATCTTTTCCTGGAAAAGCTTAAGTTCGCTGAAAATGGTTGACCTTTGTTACAGTGTATCGAAAATAGCAGATTTTCAACAAAACCAAATATACAGTGATAAAGCCCACCCTTACTTCAAAGTAATTCAAAAACACATCTCCCAACTAATCGTGCCAAAAAAAATCGTTCATTATGATTTGTACTCTTTCCGAGCAACGAATTCAAAAATTTGCCTTGGATTTAAGGACGACCCTGTGCTCATTGATTACCATAAGCAATCCGTTAAACGTTTAACTTCCATGCTTGAAACAGGCTTTAAAACAATTTTGATATTAAACAAAAAAGTTTCAGAGTTGCTTCGAGACGAATTAAATCTTTCAAAAAATTCAAACTGCACTTTGAAAATTAGGAAATCACTGTATGGGGTTTATAATGTAAAATCCTTACCCGAGACTGAAAAAATTCCTTACACAAGTTTCATTTTCTTTAAACAGCTTTCATCCGGTGCAAACTTTTCAAACATCGAAATTGAAAAATTAAAAGAAAATTTAAAAGAACACTTCATTTCTTAAGGCCTTTAAGATAATTCCTCACCACCTCCCCAACTCCTTCCCCCACCATTCCCAGATCATCACCATCGCCATCGTATCCAGCTCACAGTAACGCAACAACGCATCGCGGTATAGGATCCGTTCTGCCTCCGGCATTTCGGAGAACTGCAATTTAGCGAAAGCCATCATAGCGGCGCCACCGTCTTTTACTTCGATATCGGTGGAATCGTTGAGATCGAGGTTAAGGTTTTCAGGTATGCCGGGCAGTGAGGCGAGGGTGTTGTATGGATTGAAATCTTTGTCTTCGCGGATCCAGACATGCGGATTGGAAAAATTCAGACTGGGAATACCATTTCCTCCATATACAGGCCGACTGTATTTTTCACGGATATCATCGGAGCTGCGGATCACTGCGGGAAGGATGTATTTGATCGAATTGGAACCGCCGGCGTGGAGACTGTAAAAATGTTCAATCACCATTTTGTACAGATCCTGCATGGGATTTATGGCTTGCCACTTGTTCCCGTTCGTATTGGTACTGGTACTGATGGTTTCAATAAATTTCAACAATTCGTTCCTGTCCGGCACATCTGTTATGCTTTCAACCCACAACTGTTTGTGCAGGTGGTTGAGATAGTTGTTTTCATGATCGTGGTAACGGAAAATGGTTCCCGGTTTTCCTTCCAGGTCGCGACGGAGAGAACGTAGAAAATCATAATTGGGAAACGCACCACGGTCGAAGGACAGGTATTGACTTTGATGACGGATATTACCAGTCTCATCCATCAGGTGATAAGAATATTGAAAAGCAATGGCTTCATACGGCCGACGCTTCTTATGAAATGGCAGGGCCACCATCGTTGTCTCGAAATCGATGAAATGATAAGGCGGCTGAAGCTCGTCAAATAACCGGCGGAGACCATCCATTTCCAGGTGCGGGCTGTAATCCTTGTTGCGCGATTTGATGATCTGTACCGACCGGCGTTTCGTCGCATCCAGACGATCACCACCATCATCGACCCAGGTACGGGAAGCAAAATCGGTGGTCTCGACATCTGTCAGAAAAACCTTTCCATTAGTGATCAGATCATTCACTATGGATCTTGCTCCAGCTTTTCCGGCCCATAAATTCAATACCAGTGGTCGCCTGAAATCTTCATCGCTGAATCTCTTTGCATGTACCCAGCATTCATGAAACCCGCTGCTCAAACCATCGGGATAATCTGCATTCACAAACTGACAATCCCTGCACTTTTTCCCCACCCCGGACCAGATAATCTCGTTGGCCTGTAATTTTTCATTCAGAAAATAAAGCAGTGATTCAAACGCATATTCTTCGGGAAGTTCAATGTCAACAGGATGGTTGAGTATAAACTCATAAACATCATCCACATTGATTATCCGTAAAGGAATCTGCCCGAGATCGGCAGCTGTAACTTCGGGCCTGACCGAAATCCTGGTTCTTCCGTTTGCATCTTTCCCAATCCGGAATAACTGGTTCAGGCCGTCGATCGTTGCTGTGCTGGTCTTATCAGCAAGGATCAGGTGAGCGCGCACAATCTTTCCGGGATTTGCCTTTTCTATGACCCATTTCTGAAAAGCAACGTCGTACAGGTAATTTTTCCAGGCTTTGTTCATCCTGTACGTTCCCCGCTCCGGCCCCTTCTTAACCTCTGTAAGAAATTCAACCGTTTCATCCCAGGATTTAGCTTTTACTTCATAAAGATCGATCCTGTCGCTTTCTTCAACGATCAGGTCACAACGCACAAAAAACTGTTCGAACCGGAAAGCAGCCTCGGCAATTACCTTTCGCCCGGGTTGATTTCGTTTCTCTGCGGTGATAGCCAGCGATTCATCATAATCAAGCGTGTCGACAGTAATGTTTTCTTTTACCGGATCGTCGCAGAACAGATATTTCGCCAGCTCTCCAACCTGGTAGCCACCTTCAGCCAACGCCTGCAGGAAACTGTCTTCGACATTTTTATCGGCATACAAATTTTTGTTCGTGCCGTAATACAGTCCGGTCGGGCAATCGAGCGCGAGCCGGAATTTTGATTTGGTGAAGTAGGGCATAAATAAACTATTTTATTCGCGGCTATTTTGAAACCATCATAGCCGGATATAAACTTACAAAAGGAGTTTGCAAGGTAATTGCGAAGTCGTTGCGGGGCACCACCGGACTCACCCCCGGCCCCTCTCTCGCTGCGCGATAGAGGGGGGAAGGGGGGAGTCAGACCTAACAGGTCAGGTAATCGATGCTATTCTTCAATGAGCGTTCTGCAGACCTTGCATTTCAAGCGGAGATTCGCCGTGAAGCCGAGCAACATCTTAGCCCGCAATGGTGACTGCATTAAATAGTGGAGTCGATGATTAATCTCGCGGCGAGTCCCGCGCACATTTGTGTGCCAGGTGTTGGTGAATATTGCAGACCTTGCATTTCACGCGGAGACTCGCCTTATAGCACTGCCCCGCAACGCCCCAGGCGAGTCTCGCATCAGGTCACATCAAATCGAATCGTCACTGCGCGGACTCGCCGTGACCTTGGGTAGCATCTTGGTCCGCGATAGTTGCTGCATTAACGTGTAGAGTCGATGATGAATTTCGCGGCGAGTCGCGCGCACATTTGAGTGCGATCTGTTTGTCAATATTGCAGACCTTGCATTTCACGCGGAGACTCGCCTTATAGCATTGCCCCGCAACGTCCCAAGGCGAATCTCGCATCAGGTTAAATTGAATCGAAACGTCACTGCGCGGACTCGCCGTGACGTTGGGTAGCATCTTAGTCCGCGATAGTTGCCGCATTAACGTGTAGAGTCGATGATGAATTTCGCGGCGAGTCCCGCGGACATTAGAGTGCCAGGTGTTGGTAAATATTTCAGACCTTGCATTTCACGCGGAGACTCACCTTATAGCACTGCCCCGCAACGCCCCAGGCGAGTCTCGCATCAGGTCACATCAAATCGAATCGTCACTGCGCGGACTCGCCGTGCCATATCGCAGACTTTGCTCTTCACGCGGGACTCGCCTTACATTAAATTTAATCGAATCGTCACTGCGCGCACTCGTCGTAAATTTGTACATACGTCATTTACTAATCAAACCGCCTATTTCATCTGAAAGTTTCATTATTTTAAACAAATGCCAGCGCTTAAAAATACATCGTCAGGTCGCGTAGCACATGCTGAAGATCGTGTAAAAATGATCGATGAACTGTTGAGAAAATATAGTCATGTTGGAAATAGAAAGCAACTTCTGCAACGCCTCAATGCAAAACTCAGCAGTAAGATCAGCGAAAGAACACTCGATGGTGATCTCAGTTATCTGAGGGAAAAATTGAAAGAGTCAGGGACAGGAATTCGATTACTGAATTCTGCATCTAAAGGATTTTATTATTCAGAACCCGGTTTCTCTTTATACAGTTCCGATCTGAACACTGATGATAACCAGATGCTGGATCTGGCGAAGAATATGTTTACCTTCTTCAAGGGCACATCTTTGCAACAAAGATTTGAGCAGCTCGTTGGTAAAATTTCCAAAGGCAGTAATTTTACTGATAGAGAAACTGCAAAAACACCACCAGGTTTTCAACTGGATCTTCCGGATACGGAAAAAGCAACACAGTGGATCGATACACTGCTCGAAGCCATTTTTGAACAACAGGCACTGGAGATGGAGTATGATACTTTTGAAAAAGGTATCAGTACCAAACTTATCAGTCCGTACCTCATCAGGCAATACCGCAACAGATGGTTCCTGGTCGCACATGATCAGTATTGCGACAGAGAAGAAAAAGTCAACGTTTTCGCACTTGAAAGCATTCGGCAACTGCTTCCTTCCAACAAACGATTTTTTTCAGATCCGGATTTTAATGCATCTGATTATTTCAGGTACAGCCTCGGCATCTGGCATTGGCACAATCGTCCGCCAATAAAAGTGAAGCTGCAGTTCAACGATTACATTACGATGATTCAGAATAATCCGCTGCATCATTCACAGAAAACTACTTACAACAAGAAAAAGAATATTTTAACTGTACAAATTGAAGTGTACGATACACCGGAATTGGTACAACTCATCCTTGCTTATGGTGAACATGTAAAGGTGATTCAACCTTCGACACTGGCAGATCGAATTGCAAATAGTCTGAAAAAAGCTGCTTCTTCCTACAGTGCCAGGAGAAGGAAACGATGAGTTGATATTGCCGATTTTTCAATTGGAAAAATATCCAACTTTCAGTTTGCAAAAACATTGGAAAGTGCCGGAATAAATGGCAGTATCTCAAAATAAATCCGCTCTTTAACTGAGTTATTCTAAGATCCATGATTACCCTAATTTTATATCATGCCCGAATACAAAAAAATACTCCACCATTGTCAGCAACAGAAAAAATACACCGAAGTTCTGGATCAGTTCCTGGTATATCATGCCGCACACCAGGACAAGCTGGCTGTTGAATTTGATAAGAGAGTGGCGAAATTTAAACACATCACCTCACAGTTTCCCGATGCCTTTAAAAATCAATGTAAAACACAGTACATCATTCACAAAGTTTTCAAGGAGGGAGGCTTAATTAAAAAATACCTGAACCATTCCGCAGTTAAAAAGCTTGACAAAGACGAACAGGATTATCTGCGACTGATGTCGTCAAAACCCTGGAGGTTTTGCTTCGGTGTAATCAATAAAAATCCTGCACCTGATTTTTATGAAATGGAAGATGTATTTACAGGTGAGGAATTTCTATTGTATTCCAGATCTGTGAAAAAGGTGATAGAAGAGAACAACCCCATTTTATGGTTGAACCTGATCGGCTTTAACGGTGAATGCTGGGAGACTTATGGTCCGATAGCAGGATATTCCAGTTTCGAACCTGATGATATTTTCTTTTTTGCCAGCGAACTGGATCATTCTATTGAAGATGACGATGATCTGCTGGATGATCTTGAAAATAATCCGGTTCCGTACATGATGCTTTTCTTTGGATCCCGTTATCCGTTAACGATACAAAGCGAATATGAACAAGTGCTGCAGCAAGGTGTATTTCCGGCCTCCGGTTTTGATATAGAAAAGCTGAAACAGGACTTTATGATTGAACACAAAGAGACGGTATTCAACTTAAAGCACGAGGCCCTGTCATTGCCGCCGCATTATGCTGAAGTATTTTTAGATGAAAATTTGAAAATCATTTTAGTAAGTGCGATGACCGATTATGGCTTCATTGAATTAACGGGGCTTCTTCAGAAACACGGCTTTGATGCATCAACAGAACCCGATATCCGTGTGCATTTGCCAATGCTTGCTTTAACCGAAGATATTCTGAACAAACCCGCTATTCTCAATCCATATAGCGATTTGTTTCATCCGGATACCCCATCAGAAGATCCTGAGGTCGAACAAAAGCTGAATCATTTTATTTCCTCATTGATTCCTTTGATAAATTCAGGAGAAAAATTTGACCTGGAGTTGCTCGCTAACGAAACAGGAATTGACATCGAAACTGCGACACAGATTTTCAACAATGCAATGACACAGGTGAACAAACCAAGGTGAAAACACGCCAGAATCGGAGAAAAATATCCTTCGAAAATTTTTCCGCCACGTATCCGATACTTGCAAGTATCGGATACGTGGGAGCTTTCAGCAATTTCGAAAGCCAGTTCGAAAAAAACAAGTGAAAAAAACTTTACCCAAACAGAATTTTCTGTCCGAGTAAAGGAATTTTCACGCTTTCTATTTTCTGAATGGATGAAAAAGTCAATAGGGTAAGTGAGGCGATAAGGACTATATGGATTGACGCGGGACTCAGTTAAGCGATCTTTTAACTGATATATGAAAGCATCAGGGAGACGGTTGCCTTTTAACACGCTCCATAGATGATCAACACATTTCGTATCTTAAAACGCACAATTATTCAATATAAAACTTTTTAAGTCCACCTTATGAGGTTAATGATCTTCGCAACGAGTATGCTCTTCATCACGTCCTGTTCCAGACATCAACCGCAGCAAAAGAATGAGTGGAAAAAACTATTCAACGAAAAGGACCTCAGCGACTGGGTCGTGAAAATTCACCATCACGAACCCGGTGAAAATTTCGGTAACACCTTCCGGACCGAAGACGGGATGATTCAGGTGCGGTACGACAATTACCAGGATTTCAACGATCAGTTTGGTCACCTGTATTATAAAACGCCTTTTTCTGATTTCCATTTGCAACTGGAGTATCGGTTCACAGGTGAATTACAAAAAGGTGCGCCATCTTACACCTTACTCAACAGCGGCGTTATGTTTCATTCCCAGGATCCGATGAAAATGCCGAAAGAACAGAACTGGCCTATTTCTGTAGAAATGCAGTTTCTGGCGGGCCTGGGTGATGGTAATCCACGCCCTACCGGAAACATGTGTTCACCCGGAACAGATATTGTTTACCAGGGAAAACTGTACGATGGCCATTGCCTGAATTCCAGCTCCCGCACGATCGACAAGAATGAATGGGTAAAAGCCGAGTTGATCGTCTGGCACGACTCGCTGATCACCCACGTGATCAACGGTGATACGGTATTGCAATACAGTAAACCTACTATGGGTGGTGGCGTAGTGGAGGGATACGACCCGATTCTCTGGAAACCGGGAACTCCGTTGAAATCCGGCTATATCGCCTTGCAAAGTGAAGGTCAGCCGATCGATTTCAGAAATATATACCTGCGGAATCTGAAACCGTAATTTTCTTTTTTTTTCGCCAGGAGATCTTAAACCTCGGAGGTGTTTTTGTCAGGGTTGGTCTTTGTTTCTCTATATCAACACAATCTATGTTGACCTCACAGAATCCTATATTCCACTAATTTTACCCTCATGCCAGATTACACTAAAATTACGCCCACTGCAAGAAGGTAAAAGATTTTTCGCCATTACTTGAAGGGTTTCTGATACACTATGCCATTGAACGCGACAAACTGGATCGCGAATTTGATCAGCGCGTCGCAAAATATTCGCATATAACTTCAAAGCAGCCTAAAACCTGGAAGGAAGGTTGCAAAGTCCAATACATCGCACACCGTATTTTCAGAGTAGGTGGGCTGATCAATAAATACCTGAATCATTCAGCGTTTAAAAATCTTTTACACGAGGAACGGGAATTTCTCCAACTTAACGCCACCACGCCCTGGCGTTTCAGTTTCAGTTTCATTCTCGATAGCCCTGCAGCGGATTTCTATAATATGGTCGACGTTTTCACAGATGACGAATTCTTACTGTATTCGCCTTCCGCAAAAATTCTCATCGATGAAAATCATCCGGTACTCTGGTTGAACCTGATAGGTTTTAATGGTCAGTGCTGGGAAACCTTCGGCCCTCTTACAGGATTTGCTTCATTTGATCCTGATGATATTTTCTTTTTCGCAACCGAAGTTAATCCGGACATCATGGAGCAGGAGGACCTTTTACTGGACCTGGAAACTAACCCTATACCATACATGATGTTGTTCAGCGGGTCGCGTACGCCCGGAATCAGGCATAAGGAATTTGACCTGATTCATCAGGTTGGTGAGTTTCCGGTGTCAAAAAATGAATTTCAGCAATTGAAAAAATTATTTTCAGTTGAATACAAGAAACCAGTTTACAAACTGACGAAGGGAAAAACTTCCGAAATACCTCATTTCGCGGAAGCGTATTTTGATGAAGAAGATGAGCTTTTATTATTATCAGCGATGACGGAAAATGGGTATCACAAACTATATAACCTGTTAAACAAGCATATTTCCAATATGCCACCAGATCCTGATATCAGTCTGCATCCTTCAATGATTTCAACTGCAGACACCATACTCAAAAGAAAGATCGAATTGAACCCTTATAGTAAATTATTTGAAACTCCTCCTGATCCGGAAACAGCAGATGAAATTGAAAAACTAAATCGTTTCATGAAACTTGCTTTGCCATCAATCAAATCCGGAAAGTCCCCTGACATTGATGCTATCGCAAAGCAGGTGGGCCTTGATCCGGCACTGGCAGCGGAGGTTTATAAAAAAACGATGAATCATGTGAAGAAAATGAAAAAGACCTAACAGGTCTTTTCAAAACTCCACCGGACACCTCTGCTGCCTGCTCGAACTACTCCTGATATTCAAATAATTCCTGTAACTCAGCGTCAGCTCGAATCCACCCTTCATCTGCGAAGCGGTTTTCAGTTTACTCACATTCACATCATAGCTAACTCCTAGACTCAGATTATAATAATCAAATTTCACCAACGGCACCAGCGCATCATTCCAGCGATAAAACAAACCGACGCCCATCGCGAGTTTGTAGTCTTCTTCTTCCTCTACAAATGAATGACTCAGCAATGCGCCTCCCTGCCCCTGGTAGCTGCCGCCCTGATAGAAAAAGTCACCATAGAAAAACAATTGATCGATTTCGCTGACAGGTGTGTTGACGCCGACATTGAAGACAATTTTTGGATTGAGACTGATATCATGCTCGCGACTGAAAGCAACTTTGGGTTTGTTGAAATGAAAATATGCAGCACCAATGTACATCTTGCTTTCATAGCCAAAACTCGTACTGTATGCGGCCCCGACAGACATATCGAAATAAGAGAGATTGGTGTTGTTAAACGTCTGACTCGTTGGATTCGTAGCCGAATAAGAGCCGTTCACAAACTGATCATCGAAACTCAAACGCGATGGATCAAAACGTTGCTGTACTAAACCGCCGATAAACCCAAGTGAGAGATAACTGTCTTCACCATTGAGTGTTTTATGGTAGGTAACGGCAGGCATCACCTGCGTTTTTCCAAGTCGCGAATCACCTGCAATATCGTTGGTGGTCTGAAGACCGATACTTACATAATCACCCGAGCGGTCGCTGACATTGAATTTTGTTTCGACCCCGAGTGCCATCGTCTGAAATGGAACGGTCACGCTCCCCCACTGCCTTCGGAATCCGCTGGTGACGCGGATATCGCCGCGGTAAAAACCAGACAATGCCGGATTCCGCAACAGCGGCAGTTCATAAAACTGCGAAAAGTTAATGTCCTGCGCAATGGCATGTGCACCGCAGCAAATCATAAAAACTCCGATTAAAATTCTTTTCATACGCTTCTATTTTATGATGGAAACATTTCCTTTATAGACATAGGTTGCGCCGTTTTCGCAGATGACTTCAGCCGTATATACAAACACTTCCGGACCACCGACTTTTCCGCGCACTTTACCATCCCATGCCTGGTTGATATCATTGGGCTGGAAATTATTTCTTTCAAATACCAGCTCGCCCCAGCGGTTGAAAATCCTGAAATACTTCACCGTCGCAATACCTTTCGCACGCACGAGGAGTTTATCATTGTGACCATCACCATCCGGCGTAAACGCATTCGGAATAAATACCTGTGCATTTTCACAGAAGGTTTTTATCTGAAGGGTATCTGTCGCCGGACAACCATAAATATTTGTGATGTTCACCGTGTAGATGATGTTGTTTTTCACAGTCGCAACCGGATCAGCACAATTGCTGCAGGATAGATTGGTGCCCGGATCCCATGACCAGGTTTTCACCGGCGGCCCTGTAATCGTACTCTGCAACACCTGCTGCGTACCTGTAGGTACAGTTACATCCGGTCCGAGACTGATCGTTGAATAACCGCCCACTGCCACTTCGACAAAGGCCGTATCACTGAAGCAATGATTCTCATCATAACCAATCACACGGTAACGGGTAGTCGATGCCGGACTGGCGACCGGATTCGGAATATTCGGATTGCTTAGGCCGGTGGATGGTGTCCAATTGTAAGAGAATGCGCCGCTTGCATTCAATGTCACCGATTGTCCGATACACAAAGTGTCGACAGATTTCACCTGCAGTTTGAATGGATGAATCACTTTCACGAGTATCGTATCCTGGCTGAAACACCCTTCTGCATTGATACCTCGGACAATGTAATTTGTTGTCGCGTTCGGACTGGCCACCGGATCTGCACAATTGCTGCAACTCAAACCGGAAGCAGGCTGCCATTGATATTGGGATGCACCCGTTGTTACGAGTTTTACCGAGGTTCCCGCACAGATCGTCTTATCTTCTATGCGTGCCAGCTGCGGCGTTTTATAAATCGCTGTTGTAGTAGCAACAGTATCAAAACAACCATTCACTGTTCCCACAATCAATTGAATATTGTAATTGCCCGTCAGCGTCGGTTTAAAGTTGAACACACTGGTGTTGCCGGTTGCGTTGGAAGAAGTCAGCCATTTATAAAGATTTACAGAATCGCGCGACTGTACCACTGCTGTAAACAGATTATCCTTTTCGGTACATCCAAAAATGTCCTTGTTAATCGAAGCAAGAGGAACATCAAAAACATCAACATAAATTTTCTTCGTCAGCGTATCCGTACAACCGCTCGCTGCTGTGATGATCATCGACACATTGTATTGGCCTTCCGCAGCGTATCTGTGACTGATCTGCGTTCCCGTTCCCTCAGTGCCATCGCCAAACAACCAGTGAACCGATGCTTTGCTGAAATATACCTGTGAGCTGTCTTTGAAATTTAGCATGCTGTATCCGCAGTAATTTTGCACAGAATGGCTGAATCCAGCTTCTACTTTGTCCACTACAATCGTGTCTTTCCCCACAATAGACATGCTACATACGTTCGCAGATATGATCAGCAGAGAAGGAACAAATTTGCCTGGTGTTGTGTACTGATGGAAGACAATCGTTTCTGTCGTCTTAATGGTTGTTGCATCTCCAAAATTCCAGATCAGTGTGTCGGTGAAATTTCCCCTGTATTCAAATCTTACTCCCGCGGTCACACATTTATTTCCGCCTTCGTATATCAGAACTCCATCAGGAATTTTCTGTGTTACAATAATGGTTTGAACGGCAGTATCAGAACAACTGAATCCATCCGGATTTTGTCTGAAGGTGGTCAGCTTTACATTATATGTTCCGGGCGCTTTGAAGAAATGAACAGGATTTTTATTAAAGGTCTGCTGACCATCTCCGAACTGCCAGAGATAAGAATCCGCAGAATCCGATTGATTAATGAAGCGTACAGAATCACCGGAACAACTGTTGATCGTTTGTGTAGTGAACGCAGCATTGGCAGTGGAAAATACTTTGATCGTTTCCGTTGTACTGGTATCAGAACAGCCGTTGGATGCATTCAGTCTTACGATATAAATTCCTTCCTTCAGATAAGTATGACGAACCGTATCGATATTTTTTGTTGATGTATGTGTTGTACCATCGCCGAAATCCCATTTGAAAAGCGATGCTCCCCTCGAGTTATTGATCAGGTTCGCTGTGTGTGGCAAACAACCGGAAAGCTCAGTCGCATTTACTGCCATATCGATCCTGATATTGTTTGGTGCAATAGCAATCGCATACTGCATCGTATCGGATCCGCAACTGTTCCGGGAAATCAGTTTTACAAAGAATGTATCCTTAGTTCCACTGAAGAAAGTATGCGAAATAGTATCAGCGACGCTGGTTTCCGTTCTTTGTCCATCACCAAAATCCCAGATAAAGTTCATATCATTTCCGCGGGATATATTAGTGAAGACTACGCGCATGGGTGAACATCCAAAACTTTTATCCGGTGTGAACAATGATTTTGGTTTTGATTTCACGAGCACTGTTTTCTGAAGTATAACAGTATCGCAACCCGCAAACGCTTTCAAACGGATCGTGAACGTTGTATCACCAAAATCAGGATCAGGTGGGAAGATGATATCTCCCGGTTGTGCAACATTCGTTTTTATACCATTACCAAAATCCCAGAGGAAACTAAACCTATTCATCTCGGGAGTGGTATTGGTTATTCTAACAGTCAATGGTCCGCATCCGATGCTATCTGAAATTGTAAAGGATGGAACAGGAACAGGCTTCGTATAGAATTCATGTCTTACTGTATCGGTCTTACATCCAAAAACACTTACCGCAACCATGGTTATCGTTACGGAATCATCCGGTTTATTCAAAGTATATCCCGGAAATTGTACACCGGAATTAAGCTGCGTCTGATCCGCAAACCAATGATAGTTGCTGTTGATTCCTGCGGGAGATGTATTTGCAATGCTGATGACAAACGGCGTACATGCGGTATCCACAGGAACACTGATGGCAGCTTTCGCATCGGGACGAATGATTACTGTAATTTTTTGTCTTGGTCCTTCGCATCCTTTATCAGAAACCTGGCTCACCCAATAATCTGCATTGCCGGTCTGTAATGTAGATGGTGTCGGCGTCTGCGGAAGATTTGTTCCACCAATTTCGGTGGTATACCAACGTAGCTGATGTGCAGGCAGTGCTTCAGCAGTCAAAGGACTGGCGGTAGCGCCGATACAATACTCCACTGGCGATTGCACTTTTGGTGCGACAGGTAATGGGTTGATTACAACAACTGTTTTTCCAGGTTGGGAGGTACAATTATTTACGGTTACGGTTACTCTATATTCGCCCTGATTCTCCAAGGTAACGTTCGGGATTACTGGAGATTTATCTGTACTGATGAAATTTTGAGGACCTGTCCATGCATATGTGATTCCAGCATCAGCAACTCCAGATACATTTAACTGAATCGTTGCGCCTGCGCAGACCGGCCCATTTGATAAGGCAGTTGGTGGGAGTGGAGGATTCGGATCCGACAGTGTAAACGGTCCTGCAACATTGGAAGGACAATTATTAAGCGTGACCTGTACATCTGTATAAGCCCCTGATGACAATGATGTAATGGTTAACTCACCCAATGCATTTGATATAATTTCTGCGGATTGAGCAATTCCATTTTTCTTATAGCTGACACGATAATTTGTATTTGCATCCAGTCCGCTGAGTGTAATTGATCCAGTCGATGATGCGCAACTCGTGGGATGGTTGAAGCGGCTGCCGGTGATCCGCGGAAGTTTATGAATAATAACCTGCGTGTTTCCGGTAACGGAACAATTTCCTTTCTCACCGATTATTTTCACTGTATAAGTTCCAGCATTTTTTTCTGCTGCTGCAATGATTTTTGGATTCTGTTCGGTGCTGCTGAAACCATCGGGTCCCGACCACAGATAACTTAGATTCCCTGCGCCTGAAGCAGAAGCCGAAAGCAATACATCTGCACCGGCACAAACAGGTCCGTTATTTTTTACCGAAATATTTTCCGGCGTCGGGTGAACGGTCAGCACTACTGTATCCGATGGGGACACACATCCGCTAACGGTAACGAATACGGTATAAATTCCGCCATTGGCTAACGTAGCCGATGGTATAGATGGGTTTTGCAGATTGCTTGTGAAACCAGCAGGTCCTGTCCAGGTATAAATTGCTCCCGCCGGGGCGCCAGAGACAGTAAGATTTACATTGCCGCCCGTACATACTTCCTGATCGTTACCCGCAACCGGTTTAGCTGGTGGATTTGGATCGCTGAGAACAACAGGTCCTGCCGTATCGGAGCTACAACCATCGAGGGTGATGATGAAATCAGAATAAGTCGCTGCATTCAGGTTGATAAGTTCGAGTACACCTGTCGCATTTGATTGAAGAACGTTTGTTATCTGTACACCATTGCGCTTGTATTTGATTTGATAAGTAGTACTACCTTTCAGTCCCTTCAACTGAATGGAACCAGAGGAAGAATTACAGGTGGCCGGATCATTTGATACAATATCTGTAATCTGTGGAACTTGTTTTATCACCACCTGAACACGATCCGAATCAGAACATCCTCCCGCATTATTTTCTATCTTCAATCTGTACTCACCGGCCGAACTCGTTTTAGTTACTTGCAATAACGGCTGTCTTTCATCGCTGGTGAAATTATCCGGTCCGCTCCATGAATATTTCAAAGAAAGATTTCCCGCGACAGTTGCTGATAACTGTAGGGGATTCCCCTCGCAAATCGGGCTGTTGCTGGTTATTTGTGTGATTGAAGGTGTCTGATTAACAGTGACCGTCACTGATGCCGGAACTGATAAACAACCATTCACTTCGCGCGTGACAGTATATAATCCTGACGCATTAACGCCTGCATTCTGAATGACCGGATTTTGTGATGTGCTTATAAATCCATTCGGACCTGTCCACCTGAATATACCTCCTGTACCCGTCGACATGAGTTTCAATTCAGACCCACTGCATATCGGTCCGTTACTTGTTGCCACAGGTGTGGTTGGTGGATTGGGATCTGTTAGCGTATATGGACCGACTTTATTGGAAGGACATCCGGTGGATTCTACATAGATCTCGCTGTATGTACCAGCCGACAATGATGAGATAACTATTTCACCCGCAGTACCTGAATTCGCTGAAATCGTTTGTGCATTACCGTTTTTAAGGTAACGGACTGTAAAGAGGGTATTTGTTGTAAGACCTTTTAATATAATGCTTCCTGTAGCTGATCCGCAATTCAGCGGGCTTGTAAAACTTCCTGTGATGGAAGGGATCGGATTGACAATAACATTTATTCTCGACCTTGGGCTTTCGCAAACGCTGAATGAAGTCTGACTGACCCAATACGATTTTGTCCCGACGGTAACAGTGGAAGGTGTAGGTGCAGTTGATGACGCTGTTCCGCCCGTCTCAGTCCCGTACCAGTTTAAATTTTTTCCTGTCAGCGTCGCCGATAATGGAACGGCATTTTCTTCCTGGCAATATTGTACAGGTGAAACAACCACTGGTGCTGACGGTGATGGATTCACTTTGATGATAAAGCTGTTATCCGACTTGCAACCACCCTGTGTTGCAGTGACTGTAATTGTTGCAGATTGCGGTACTGCAAATGTATTTTTCGCAATAAATTCAGCAATATTGCCTGATCCGCTTAATGCCGGTAGTCCGATATTCGGATTTGAACTTACCCACGTAATACTTGTACCTGGCGTAGCACTTGAAAACAGATAAGGTCCGGCCTTGGCATTATTACATACGGAATCTGACTGGGGGATCTGCAAATCGGGTAAAGCATTTATGATAAAAGTTTCTGACGCTGTCGTTGTTCCGCATTCATTGGTAACTGCAAGTGTTATTTTGTGTACGCCTGCAGTGCTGAAACTAACATTGCCAGGGTTTAAATTTGTTGATGTAGCAGGAGTTCCGCCTTCGAAAGTCCATAGATAGGTCAATGCAGAATTACCGCAATTTGTAATGGTTGCTGATGGAGTGAACGTAGTAGGTCCGCATGACGTTGGGATAGGCTTAATTATTACCGTTGGCGGTTTCTTTACTTCAACAATTTTTGTGGTGGTGACTTCACCGCATGGACTGGTAACGGTGAGTTTAATCGCGTATTTACCCGGATTATTAAAAATGATTTTCGGATCAGCAGATGTTTCGGAAGAACCGGCAGCAAATTTCCAATCCGCACTGGTTCCGCAATAATCACTAGCATAATCAACGGTCCATTTATACGTCGCAGGTTTACACCCATTAACGCCGGTACTGTTATTTGTTATATTAACTGTAAATGGTGCACAACCTGAACTGTTGTCCAGAGAAAATAACGGCACAGGCTTCGGCATTACGCAGACGGTTCGTGTAGCCGTGGTCGTGCCGCAAGGGTTTTTTGCGGTTAGCGTCACCGTATAAATTCCAGGTGCAGCGTAGGTATGACAGGGATTGGTTTGTGTTGAAGTGTTGTTTGATCCGCTCGAGGGATCGCCAAAATTCCAGCTGTATTCCGTAAGCTCGCTGCATGTCGATCCCCAATTGCCAAGGATAGTAGAGTTTACAAAGCACACGTTTTGATTTACGCAGACCGGAAGGATGGAATCAATCGCGGCCTCCGGTTTTATCCTGATCTGGATATTACCTGCAGTGTACGGTGTAACATCACAGGCGTTGATTACTTTGAGAACCGCCACAAAAGTGGGATTCGGGCAGGATGATTTTGTATAGGTGTGATACACGGTGTCCGGCGTCATTCCCGGGTTCAATGGGTGAGTCAGAATAACCGAATCCCCATCACCAAAATTCAACACATAAAATGTTCCCGGAGAATTATCCTGCCAGTTGCTGATGATGAATGGCAATGTCGCCGGCGCACACAATCCTGTTGTATTTCCCAGGGTGCCCAATCCACCTGCAGGATTACTTTGATTAGCTACAACATAAGTCGCTGTGTTGCTGCAGCCATTTGTTCCTTTTCCTGTTATCGCGAGATTGAATGCACCGAGTTTTGTATAGGTATGCTCTAAAGGAAAACTTGCGGCGGTAAGGTTATTTTGAACAGTACCATCACCCCAGTTAACCGTGTAAGTGGATATACAGTTTTTATCCGGGGAATTATTATCAATTTTAATAGTGTAGTTCGGATTATTGACGGTTGGTGAATTTTCACAATTGCTGAACGGAGAGAATATATTGAGATCACGGATACTTACTTCCGGTTTACGAATGACTTTTATCGGTTTTCTAACTGTATCCGAACACCCATTCGCATCGGTGACGA
Source organism: Pollutibacter soli (assembly GCA_029269725.1). Taxonomy (GTDB): domain Bacteria; phylum Bacteroidota; class Bacteroidia; order Chitinophagales; family Chitinophagaceae; genus Pollutibacter; species Pollutibacter soli. The sequence continues at coordinate 343,712 of JARJHS010000006.1, forward strand.
TCAATTGATTGAAGCCGGAAAATGTTCCGCATCCAAGGACCTGCAATCCTCTGTTTACATCTGCAGCAGTTGCTTTTGATCCGTCAGCAAAAGTCCATGCATAAGTAAATGGCGCAGTGCCATTGGTAACCGTTGAATTAAAATTAATGACGGTACCGGAACAGGTACTGTCGTTATTGAAAGTAAAATCTGCCACCGGTTTCGACCAAACGGTAACGCGCAGGGTATCGTAATAAGTTTTTGTAACGCCGGAGGTTACTACGACACTATATCTACCACTGGTATTGGCTCTGTAGCTGGATGCAATAGCTCCGTTGATATCAGCATTATCTTTTGTCCATTGAAAGCTAGCGCCAGCAGGTGCATTATTAGCAATCAAAAGAACAGATTCGCCCTGACAAAAACTAAGCGGTTGTGTGTACCTGATAGTATCTCCTGTTGCTGTAGTTCTTAAGGAAAATGACACAGGTTTTTTTGCCTTTACAGGTGATGCTTTCCGTTGACCTGAAACAGGTTTCCCGGCCGTTTGTACCTGGCAAAAGGTTATTGATGAGACAATAACAAAAAGTAATGTCAGAATATATCTTAATCCTGGTGGGTTCATGGGTGAGCTGTAAGTCTATACATTAGGGCATTACGAAACAATACAATTACCAATAACTTATCGAGCTATTGATGATTATTGAAATTTGAACGTCTGGGATTTCAATGGATGGAAGGAAACGAGGACTTAAATAGGAGTGGATGAGGCTGACCGGATTTAAAGTCTGTAACGACCAGGGTGGTTCTTCCGGCGAAGTTGAATTTTCGTTAGCGGTTCGAAAAATACGTATTATTATTTATTAATGCAAGTCACTCATGTTGCCAGCAATATCCGCTGCTCTTTGCATTTCTCGAACACCTTGTACCTTTTTTGGTTGTGGCGCGACATTGGGATAGGCTACTGTTTCCCGAATCGTTGTCATCAGATGAATTTTTGCCTGCAATGTTGTTTCCATAACAATACCCACAAGCTTTCCGCCTCAGTCTTTTTGCTTCCTCAATCGTAACTTTTTCAATAGTGGCACGGCATTGCCTCAGCCCCTGACAATTATGCGAATGATAGGCATAAGCGCCGGTGCTTTTACATATCAGGACTTTGTTATCAACTGTATTATCAGAAAGATAACCGACCAGGGTGAAAACCAGCAGGAGTAATAGCTTCATGGTGTATCAAAGGTGATTGTTTCCTGATAAACGTAGGGGTAATGTGGTTGTTGCTCACTGAAGAAATACAGCGATGGATTTTATTCGCCTCTGAAATTCAATTGTCCACCAATGATCGTAATTTGACTTTCTTAACCCTGGAAATGATGATTCGATTGTTTCTTTCTTTCGCTTTTTTTATAGGATGTCTTCCGGCACTAACACAGGAGAATCCTCGCCAAAATTTCTGGAACCTTTCTTCCGCCGGTGGTATCACCTGGAACATCTCCCAATCCCCGCAACTCCCCCATGCTGATCATATCGAACTGTCAGGAACCAAGGTATCTGCCATCATCAATTACGAAATCAATAAAAACAAACAACTCATTCTTCATCGCGATATCATCTTTCCGCAACTGCGTACATACGACCGCACGAATGGCGTGAGCTGGCAGAAGTTTCGCGCATATCGCAGACTAACCTATGGTTCGGAGATCGAGCCAACTATTACCGACAGCATGGTGACCATTGTTTTTGACAAAGTTGATTCGGTAAGGATCGATGGCAAACTGGTTTTTTATCATACGCCGGTTCACGAAATCACGCTCACGCGTACACTGTTTCCGTCGATGTCGGGAAGATTGTTTGTTGAGAAATGGACACTGACAAATAATGGAACAATTTCTAAAAAACTGCAAGTTGGTAATAATGCAACACAATCGACAATTTCCGGTTACAAAGGCATTTACCATAACAATACTTACAGCGAAGCCAAAACGGAAATCACATTGGCACCTGGCATTACTTACAGTTTTGCCATTTATTTTGCTGCAGCCATTGATGATGAACCTGTGACCGGATTTGAATTCGCTGCTGTTGAAAAAGAGCGGGATGATTTCATGGCATTCATGCAAAATAACCTTGTACTCGAGACAAACAATCCTGTACTGGATCAGCTGTTTTATTTTTCCAAAATACGGGCAGCTGAAAGCATTTTTGATTCGAAAATGGGATTGGTGCATTCACCTGGTGGTGGCAATTACTACGTGGGCATCTGGGCCAACGACCAGGCGGAATATAGCGGGCCATTCTTTCCGTTGCTGGGTTATGACAAAGGAATCATCGCCGCAAAGAATGCTTATATCAAATTCTTAAAACACATTCCCAAAGATGATAAGCCGATACAATATTCATTCGAGATCGAAGGTGATGTTATTGCATCAAACAAAGACCGCGGTGATGCTGCCATGATTGCTTATGGCGCTTCGCAGTACCTGCTGCGCTTAGGTGATCGTCAACTCGCGAAGGAAATCTGGCCGCTGATCGAATGGTGCCTCGATTACTGCAACCGCAAACTGAACAGCAAAGGTGTTGTAATGTCAAAGACTGATGAAATGGAAGGAAGAATTGCCACGGGCGATGCAAATCTCGCGACAAGTTCCTTGTACTATGGCGGACTGACTTCCGGAGCTGTGCTTGCTTCAGAGCTCGGCCTTAACAGGCTTTCCCAAACATATACGGCCCGAAAAATTGCCCTCGAAAAAAATATTGAAGCGCATTTCGGTTATCGCATCGACGGTTATGATACGTATCGCTATTTCGACGGCAACGAACGTTTGCGTCATTGGATATCTCTTCCGCTGGCGATGGGCATCAACACAAGAGCAACAGCAACAGCCGATGCGTTGCTGGAAAAACTCTGGACAGAAAATGGTGTACTCGTCGAACTGGATCCCAATAAAAAACCAGATCAGCAGACATTCTGGGATCGCGGTACGCTGTATGTACTTCGCGGTGTTTTAAAAGCAGGTTACCTGGATAAATCCATTCCAAAACTTATTACATTCTCAGAAAAAAGATTGCTGGGCGATCATGTGCCTTATGTCATCGAAGCCTATCCTGAAAATGATATGCAGCATCTCTCTGCTGAAAGTGCACTGTACTGCAGAATATTTATTGAAGGATTGCTGGGTCTTGAACAAGACGGATTTGCCGCATTCAGTATTACACCGAATTTAAATCAACAGCTTCACGAATTAAAACTAAGAAATATGCATGTTGGGAAAGATGTGCTCAGCTTTGAATTGAGATTGGTGGAGGATAAGATTGAGACCAAGATTTTTGCGGATGGTAAACTAATAAAGTCGGGTAGTTTTAAAGCGGGGACGAAAGTGAAGTTTGTGATTCCGGAATAGGTCGCTCATGCGTTCAAATTTTTTATATGACAACTTTCGTTGGAACGCTACTTAAAATTTCTTTTAACTCTGTCTCACTTGTTGGTGTTCCCGTGAAAATCCTTCACTTCAAAAGTTTTTCGGTAACACCAACAAGTATTTTCTTAACTTAATCACACTTGTTGGTGTTCCCATCAAATTTCCCTCAACTCAAAAATATTTCCAAGGAACACCAACAAGTATTGGAATCTCACGATAACAGTTTCTTACTTTCGTTGGCGCTACTTAAACCGAAAATCATACGCTTTTAAACTCTGTCACGCTTGTTGGTGTTCCCCGCAAAAAATCTTCAATTCGAAAATGTTTCCCAGGAACACCAACAAGTATTTAATGAACATGAGCACCCACGATTAGAGGTTGCTTCCTTGCGAATCAAATTATAGAAAACCTGTGGGCTGAGAATGAAAATTTAATTCCCTTATAATTCGTGAAAAGAAAAAACCAAAAGATATTATGTTATGGGAAAGATCCTGCAGGTGTGAGCACCGACTCCCCTCCGGCTCATCTCATCGCAGCCCGAAAAATTGGTAAGTTGGAGAACCCTTAGTTTCGCATCTTACGCATTCATTCAAAATGTAAAATCGTTCCCGTTATCAGACATAACTGGAAAAAAAGGAACCACTACATCACATCCTGTGGTTCCCTAAAAGTTATTGTGTTAATCGCACCCATAATAATATTGCTCCCATCTTACCGGATATGCAGGTGTTACAGGAAGGTTACTCGTTGTTGTCACTTTAGTTACCCTGCCTTTACTATCCTGTTCATATGTGATTGTATCGTCCAGAACTTTTTTACCTTGAACTTTATCCCATGTAACCTGCTTCGATGGAAAGTTTTTACTGGGGAATCTCGAGGTAGTCAGCAATAATGCATCGCTATTCAGTCTGTTGGTAAAAGGTATCCCCGTATATTCGAGTGTGTCAGTATAAGTCAGGATTCCATTTTGAAAGTATTCGCTATGAGATAAATTTCCACCTTTATTGTAAAAATTGGTTTTAGCAATCGTGTCGCCTCTTACGATCCGGATGGTAGTCAGCGCATCACTTCCGTAAATAAAATGCAAGGTATCAGATTCACCATAGTTAACCGGAAACTCTTCAACTCCCATTGCAGTTAGTTTTCCCTGGCTATCATAAACACCTGTTCGTTCAAGCTTTTTATATACCCCGGATTGAAGATAAGTCCACGATGCAAGTTTACCATCAGCACGGTATTTATATTCAAAGGCAAAGCCAGCGATATTACCTGTGAAGTTTGATTCTCTTGTCATCTGACCTTTAGAATCGTAGTTATAACGCATGGTATAAATACTTGCTGTTGGATTGGTTTGACCTAGCATCGAATCAATTCCGCAAAATTTTGGAGTATCATCGGGATTATTTTCGGAAGGCTTACTGCAGGACAAAAAAAAGATACCTGAAAATAAAACAGAGATAAACACATTAAACTTTAAATTCAGCATAATAATTCTATTGACGTTAAATATTGAAATTTTTGCGAGTTGTATACATCACAGGAAGATCCATATGATCTGTTGTGAAAATACAAGAGTCATCACAGTAAACCCTGTCGTTGATTACATCGTAGTTCTTGTGATCATAGCCCTGGGCCATCCAATCGGCTCCGTAAATAAATTTGAACCCTTCAGACGATCTTTCATCAGCAAGTTTGCGCAGCATACCGGTTGGGTTTTCACCCGCACCGTAAGTATATTCCTCAGTAGTTGAGTGTACACCGTTTTCGAAAAATTTTGTTTCATTATGCCTGCGCTGGTCATCATACTGAAAAATCTATTATTGTTCACTTGTCTGACCACCGGAAGCTGAGGTTCCGATCAAGGAATCGAGACTGCAATCAGAAGTGTCAACGAGCGGTTCACCGCCTTTGTTTGTACATGCATACAACAGACTGCAGAATAAAATCAGCGGGATGATTTGACTTGCAAAAGTCCGTAGGCAAAGCATGGTATTTCCTGTTATTTCTTATGTGATCAGATTATTTGCAGCTATACCAATACCGATAGGTTCGATCTTCCGGCGGCGTGATGTGCGTGATATTACTTTTAAGCGTAATCTTTGTTGGCCGGCCATCTGTATCGAATTCATACCCGTAACTATCGTCTATCATTCTGTTCTGCGAGAAGACATCATAAACAATTTTCCGCGATGGATAATGTTTCGAAGGCAAAACTTTATTCATCAACTGATCAGCCGATTTTTCCAGGATAGGAATATTCAGTTGTGACGAATAAGCTATCGAGTCAATGAATTGCAACTGCCCACTGAGATAATGCTCGCTGCGAACCAGGTCTTCATCTTCATAAAAATGAATGCTATGATAGGCAGTATCGCCATCATCGATGTTGGCGGTTGTAAATTTCTGTGACGCATAACCGAAACTGGCAAGTCGTTCTGCAAAACCCCCTACGCCCCACCCCTCCTGTGTGTATCCAGTCATACGACCCTGTACATCATAAATGGCTTTTCTATCACGGAGCAGATCACCGGTTGTATTTCGCTCAATCCAGGAAATCACATTTCCTTCGGCATTGAAGTTGTAATGATAGCTATACAATTTGTATAAGGGACCGTAAACACTGATGGTGGTGGTTCTTCCTTTATCATCATATTCATAATAGTACATATTCGGTGGCGCAGAAGGAGTTATGGTGAAATACATGGAATCGGGTCCGCAGGGCTTGACCTGGACATCTGCTTCTCTAACCGGACTTTTACTACAGGATATTACGCATATAACAACAATGCATAATGCAAAAAAATCAGTTGAAAGGAAAATATTCTTTCGTTGAACTTTTCTGAATACTCCGGCTCTCATGGTACGATAGTGGATTTGGTTAGCAATTAAATCCCGGCAATATTGATTGCCAAAAGCAAAATAGTCATTTTAAACGAAACAGAACGTAGAGGTATTGCCTAACTCACCCCCGGCCCCTCTCGTTGCTTCGCAAGAGAGGGGTCTGGGGTGAGAGAACCCGATGAAGATAGATAGCTGTTTTACTGGCTTTATTTCCAGCAACTTCAACAGGCGTTCCCTGCGCAATAACCTTTCCTCCCTCTTCCCCCGCGCCGGGACCAATATCGATTACCCAATCGCTACCGGCCACGATCTGCATATCGTGTTCGACAACGATCACAGTATCCCCTGCATCAACAAGGCGATTCAATTGCGCTGCAAGTTTTTCTGTATCTGACGGATGAAGACCGGTAGTCGGTTCATCTAATATATACAGCGTGTCACCGCGACCGGCACGCTGCAATTCTGTTGCTAGTTTGATTCTCTGTGCTTCACCACCGGATAATTCTGTTGCAGGCTGCCCAAGGCGAACATATCCCAATCCCACTTCATGCAACACATTCAGCGAACGACTGACCTGCTGATCTTCTGAAAAAAATGCAAGCGCTTCATCAACTGTCAAGCCAAGAACTTCAGCAATGTTTTTCTCTTTATATTTTATCTCGAGTGTTTTTGAATTGTATCTCGTTCCGTTACAAACCGGGCATGGCGCATAAACACTTGGAAGAAACAACAATTCCACCATCACAAATCCTTCGCCTTCGCAATTTTCGCATCTGCCTTTTCCGACGTTGAAAGAAAACCGGCCGGCATCATAACGGCGGGCCTTAGCCGCTTTCGTGGATGCAAAAAGTTTCCTCACATGATCAAACAATCCAGTATACGTTGCAAGGTTTGAACGCGGTGTTCGCCCGATCGGCTTCTGATCAACCTGCACGAGCCGTTTTATGGATTCAATACCTGAAACAATTTTTCCTCCCAGCGTCTGAACGGTTTCCTCCTGCAACTTATCTGATTCTTCTTCTGCAGGCTGCAATACATGACCCAGGTGTTCAGCTACCAGTTCGACCAACACCTGGCTCACGAGGCTGGATTTACCCGAACCTGAAACTCCCGTTACACTAGTGAATACTCCAAGAGGGAAAGATACGTCCAGGTTGTAAAGATTATTTCTGGTGACGCCTTCCAGTGTTAGCCAGCCTTTTGGTTCACGATCCTTTGGTTCTGTAAATAGATTTTCGTGAAATAGATATTTCGCTGTTTTTGATTCTGAAATATTTTTTAAGCCATCTGCCGGACCACTATACAATATCTCTCCGCCTTTTTCGCCCGCGTCCGGACCAATGTCAACGATCCAGTCCGCATGACGTATCACATCAGGTTCATGTTCCACAACAAACAAACTGTTTCCCGAAGCTTTTAACAGATCAAGCACTTTGATCAAAGCTTCGGTATCTGCGGGATGCAATCCAGCAGAAGGTTCATCCAGCACATACACAACACCAAAAAGATTGGAATGCACCTGTGTAGCAAGACGCAGGCGCTGCAATTCCCCAGGCGATAAAGTCGGTGTACTTCTTTCAAGGGATAGATAACCAAGACCAAGATCCAGCAATACATTTATTCTGGCAACAAGATCTTCTGCAATTCGCTGTGTGACGATCATTTTCTCCTGCGACGACTGACGGAATTTCTTCGTCGCTGATCCATCTGCGAATGGTTTGAAAACTGTCATCAGTCGTTTCAATGGCAGACGGGAAAGTTCCGTGATATCATGTTCATCAAATTTCACCGATAATGATTCCTGACGAAGTCGTTTACCCTTACACGTCGGGCACTCACTTCCGATCATGTATTGCGACACACGTTTCTTCATCAATGCACTCTGCGTATTTGCAAATGTGTGCAGCACATATTTTCTTGCTCCGGTAAACGTGCCCATATAACTCGGTTCCATTTTTCTGCGGATAGCATCCTTCACTTCCTCTCGATTGAATCCTGCATATACAGGAACAGTGGGTTGTTCATCCGTAAACAAAATCCAGTCACGATCTTTTTTTGGCATTTTTTTCCATGGGACATCTACATCATAGCCCAGGGTGGTTAAAATATCGCGCAGGTTCTGCCCCTGCCATGCGCTGGGCCATGCCGCAATTGCGCGTTCGCGGATAGTGAGGTTGTCATCAAGTACCATTGATTCTTCCGTGACCTCATATACACGTCCAAGCCCGTGACATTGCGGGCATGCGCCCTCGGGCGTATTTGGTGAAAATGATTCAGCATACAGCAACTGTTGTCCTTTCGGATAATCGCCCGCACGCGAATAAAGCATACGCAATAAGTTAGACAGTGTGGTCACAGACCCTACGGACGACCTTGTTGTCGGCGATCCCCGTTGTTGTTGCAGTGCCACAGCAGGAGGGAGCCCATCGATGCTGTCCACCACCGGAACAGGCATCTGGTGAAATAAACGTCGCGCATATGGAGAAACCGATTCGAGATAACGACGCTGGGCCTCGGCATATAAAGTGCCAAATGCCAGCGAAGATTTTCCGGATCCCGACACACCAGTAAAAACGACGAGCGCATCGCGTGGTACCTGGAGTGAGATATTTTTCAGGTTATGTTCACGCGCTCCGCTGATGTGAACGAAACCGTCGTGGAGTTTGTCGGGATTGTGTTGGGGCATATGTTGGAGCATGAAAATATTGTGCCCTGACTCACCCCTCCCTCCCCTCTCGCTTCGCGATTGAAGGATGAATAAAGGACTACTATAGCTTCGCAACCGATATTAAACAATTATAAATTGTCCATTGTCAGGAAATACAATTTTTTTTATGCTTGGCGATAGGTTGCCTGAAGCATTTATTAAAATTTATCGTGGTGCTGAGAGCACTTGAGTAGTGTCAATGTTGTTGCGGGTTCCGTGTTTGCATTCACCCTGCCCCTGTCTCAATGCGAGATAGAGGGGTCAAAAAAGGACAACCATAGCTTTTGCAACGGAAAGTATACCTGAAATATCTAACCAGCATTCAACGAAAATTAAACTTGCGTATGAAGCGATTGAGAACAATAACTCATTCATTTATTCACGGCATAACGAAAATGCAAAAAATAACGACGTTGCCGGATGAAGTGCAGAATCTTTGATTTAGTGCAAATACTCAACAACTAATCACTGACCCCTTCTCCACTCTCACGCTTCGCGAAAGTGGGGCCGGGGGTGAGCCACCACACCGTAAACTCACTTCCCTCCCCATTTATTGAGTTAACCTCAATCTCCCCTTTATGCGCCTTTACCATATTATAGCTCAGACTCAATCCCAACCCTATCCCATGACCTGTTGGCTTGGTGGTGAAGAATGGCTGAAAAATTTTATCGCGGATATTTTCGGAAATTCCATTGCCGTTATCCTTCACTTTTATAAGTAACTTCCCGCCTTCTCTTTTTGTCGAAACTTTTACGATGGCATGATATCTTTCTCCATCCGCTTTCTGCTTCTCGTCAACGGCGTCAAAAGCATTATTGAGTAAGTTTACAATGACCCTTGCAATATCCTCCGGGATCATCAATGCTGTTCCCGCATTAGGATCTGTATCAATGATCAACTCAGCCTGCAAATTTTTTTGCCTCGAACGATAACTTTGGTACGCAAGCCTGCTGTAATCCCCCACAAGCCTATTCACATCTGACAGCTCATAATGGCCGTTGCCAGTGGACGAATGCTGCAACATCGCTTTCACAATTTCATCCGCGCGTTTACCATGGAAATTTATTTTCTCTTCATTGGCTTTGAGATTTCCTGCATTCGAAATGGCTTCCGGAATATTTCCCTCTTTTAATTCACTCGTCAATTCGTCAATCATCTCTGAATTGAGATCAGCGAAATTGTTTACAAAATTCAACGGATTCTGAATTTCATGGGCGATACCCGCAGTGAGCTGACCCAGCGAGGCCATTTTTTCCGATTGAATCAATTGCGCCTGCGTAGTTTTCAGATCGGCTAATGTCTGCGCGATTTCATTTTTTTGTTGCTGTAACAGGATGTTCGCCTGTTTTTCTTTCCTGCTGTTACGATATAAAATGATCGCCACAATCATTGCAATTGCAAAACCGCTCAGCGTTGACAACAACTTTATCCGGTTACGATAAGCAAGCTGCGCCATCTCCAATTCGCTTTGTCTCTCCCTCTGTTGAAACCCCAGCGATGTAGCAGCTGCAACTTTTTCCGCGCCATACAAACTATCTTTTACCTCCATGGCAATTTTATGGAACTGTAGTGCCATTCCAGGATCGGTATCTGAATATAATTCCGAAAGCAGCAAAGCAGAGTTGAATTCCATATCACGAAAAGAATTTCTCACACCAAAATCATAAGATCGCTTTGCATATGCGATCGCTGAATCTCTTCGTCCGCGGTCCTTGAAAAATTTTGCCAGTTCAATACTGGGATCCTTGCGATAATACATCAAAGCAAGACTGTCAAGACCCTTCATAGCATATGCATCTGCCATTATAGAGGATATACCGACCTGGATGAATCTGTTGCCCATTCCGATCGCTGTATCTTCAGCCTTTTTAGCAGAAATCAACGCCGAATCCGGAAGACCCAGCTGATTGTAAGCATCTGCAGAACGCCAGAAAGTAACTGCATAAAAAAAAGAATCCTTGCTATTGTAGGTAAGCTCCCGCGTCTCCTGGAAGTATTTCAGCGCCTCACGATAATTTTTCAGACTCATGTACACATTACCTATGCGTATCATGGCAAAAGCCTGGTCAAACTGCTGGTGATTAGCTCTTGCAATCTCGAGCGCCTTCAAACCCAGTTCAAGGGCATTGGTAAAATTTCCTCTTGAAAAAAAATAATAACTCAAAGCGAGCAGGCTCTTTGCTTCACCGGAAGCATAACCGATTTTCCTGGACAGCTCAAGCGCTTTCTGCCCATAGAAAAATGTTGAATCCCTTACAAGATCATCGTCACGGTAAGATTCAGCAAGCTGCGTCATCACCAGGGCTCTTGTACTATCGTCCTTCGCTGTTTGCAACGCGTAGGTAAGTCGGTCTTTCTGCAATACATCTTTATTCTGAGCATATGCCGCACAGGAGATGACCAATCCAGTAATTGCAATGTAGAAGTTCTTCATTTGTGATCTAAACTTTTGGATACACAATCCCGTATAAGAGATAGCATTCTTCCTGATAATTTTTAGGTGTTGCAGTTACATGGAGCAATCATAATTCAACTTTCCAACTCTTTACCAATTTTCAATCCTCAAATAAAACACCGGGGACGGGACCTGGTAAGAACTATAGTTTAAAAATAAAATACTGTACTTCCCGCAATTAAGTTAATCATTCGGCATTTAAAACTGGTGCCGGAAATTTAGCGGAGACTTGCGAGGAAAAATTTTCAGGATCGGCTGGCCATTTTTGATTTTCGGTCAAAACCGCCAGGTATCCGATCCGCCGCGGCGGATCGGATACCTGGCAGCTTTCAGCAATTTCGAAAGCGTTTCTGAAAAAAACAAGGGAAAAAAACTTTACACCGACAGATTATTCTATTTATTTCTGTGGTTTTACACGAGGTTCTGTAAGGAATGTTCAGTAAATACAAAAATCCTCAAAAGAGATGGCAGCAAAGAAAACTGAATTGAAAGGCATGGTTGCACTCATGCTATTTCTAACCGATATCCCTTTCCATGAACATTTACAATATTCACCGCCGGATCACCCTGCAGTTTTTTGCGGAGCTTGGAAATAAACATATCCAGGCTGCGGGTAACAACGACGCCTTCATCTTCCCATACTTCCTTTTGTATCCTTGCCCGGTCAATGACTTCATTCGGAGATTTGATAAGAATAGATAAAATGTGATTTTCCTTTCCGGTGAGTTCGATCACTTCATCATCCAGCTGTAATTGTTGCAGATCAGCATAAAACCGGAACCGCCCAACAGGAATCGCTCCGTCATCTTTGATCGGCGGTTCAATAATCTGAGGTTGACTTTTTCTTTTACGAATAACAAATACAGCCCCAACACCAATAACGGCCAGGGCGGTTAATGGAATCCATAAGAAGAGGTTGCCTGACTGCGCAGGCGCAACACGAAGCAAAATTGAATATTGATTTTCGGGAAGGTTGCGGCCGCGGCATGCTATTACTTCTTTCGCACTGTCTTTATTTAAACTAAAACTGTATACGATTTCATCGCTGCGATTTTCATGGACTTCAATCAGCCATTCGGAACGGAAATCAAAATTCCTTTTCATGATGTTGACTAAAGAATCCGGTACGAGGGCCAATGCATTTTCAAAACTGATCCGGTAAACGCCAGGTTTTTGAATCTTCACCGGCAGAACTCTTGAAACGCTATCCCGGTTGCTCAGCAGCACCATGTGACCGATATTCCTCAACATATTCAGTTCTTTCTGATCTGAATATGAAGCATCAATTTTGTCGCTTCCCCTGACTGCAAAAAACAGGAAGAGTGCGCATGGTACAATCAATATAAACCACCTTCTTTTCATCACTCAGTTATGAAGTTTAAAATGCACTGCTCGGCGCAATTTTTCAATCATGTAAAACTATGTAAACTGTCCGGCCCCAGCGTATCATTCATATAAATTTACAGTCGGTTACATATAATTTACAAGCAGTTTACCAACCCTGGCAGGTCATGGCTTAGATTGCCCTTAAAAAATGGTAAAATATATGGTTCTCAGGTGTTGAGCGGAAACGGGATGAATAAGTCGGATATTTCAGGCTGGATAATTCTCTCATACAGGTGGGAACTGTTCCATATTCAAAAACTGCTCGATTTTCCGGGCGATGAAAAAATTTCTGTCCCGGACTTTTCCGGATATACCAAAAAATCACTGGCAAAAGAGTATTAAGTAACAATGTTTTCCAATTGATCCCGGTGGAAGATAATCTCAAAACCTCATCTAAACGCGAAAGTTAACAAGCACATGCGACTACTGAATATTCTTACTTTTTTAGCCCTTGGTTTCATCACTGCATGCCAGACTGCGCCGATAAAAAAATCGGGTGGATACCAGGAAGACACTTTGTTTACAGACAGGAATAGAAAACAACTACCGGATAAATCTTACAACTATGTCTACAATGAAATCAGATACACCGATTCCAGTAGTATGGGTGTAATAATACAGAACAGCCTTCCAAAGGGTGGAATGCGGTATACCAATACCAGCAATAAAAGATTTCCTTACGTTATATACTGGAGCCGTATAACTAATATTACAAATACTCCACTCGAAATAACGATTGATTTTCCTGCCGACTCATTCCCTTTACCAGGCACTTATTTAAAATTATTCCTGCTTCCGGATACGATGACTTCTGAAAAATTATCAATGTTCGACTATGGTATCAAAGGATTAAAATCATTTCTTGACAGCGGTTTTTATAAACCAACGCATTTAAATCAAACAATTCAACCAAAAGAATTCTGCGCTTTGTATGTTGCAGTATTGTCTTCTGAGCCAGGTGGTGTCGTACGAACCGGATTTGCTTTAAACAAACGAGGCCTTTTTTACAGGGTTACAGGCATAACTCCCGAGCTTGATGAAACACAAATTCCCTGCGGAACGATTGCGAGAACAGTTTCTGCATCAAAACCAGCGCCTCTAATAATTGGTAAACCCAGCGCAATAAATGACCCTGGTCTTGTAAGCCAGTACATCCGAAGTATATTCCAGGACTCAAGGGGGAATTACTGGTTCGGTCCGGCAGGTCAGAGTGTAGTCAGGTACGATGGAAAAACTTTGCGATACTTCAGTGAAGCAGAGTTTTTCAATAACGATACTGTAGTGGTTGGTGATAAAATGAGCGTACACGCTATCGCTGAGGATCAGAATGGCAACTTATGGTTCGGAACGGATAAAGGTGTTGTGAAATACGATGGCTTGCTCAAGGATTCAGCAGAACAAGGAAAGTCATTTAAAAGATATGCTGAAAAAGAAGGGCTGAGTAATCTCTATATCGGTCGTAAAAGTATTCTCGCAGCTAAATCCGGCAAAGTATGGATTGGCACCGGAGGCGGTGTTTTCATTTATGATCCATCCGCCGATAGTGCCGGAGGCAAATGCTTTACACCATTTGAGTTAATTCCTTCAGTACAAATCAAAGATATCATGGAAGATCAGGATGGAAACATCTGGTTTGGCACAGGCAATAATGGTGTCTTTCGATATGATCCCAAATTGTCGGGCCCGGGTGCAATCAGGAATATTAAGGAGAATGATCGCCTTGGGGATAACTATGCCGGCGGTATTATACAGGACAAATCAGGTAATTTCTGGTTTACGATGAAGGGTGGTATATGCAAATATGATGGTAAAACCTTCACCAATTTTACTTCAAAAGACGGGCTGGGTGGTACTGAAATCTGGGGTATCTATCTTGAAAAATCCGGCATCATCTGGATCACTGCAAGAGGCAGCACTACGCGATTCGATCCTTCGATTCCGCTGTCAGATCCAAAAGCATTTACTGTTTTTACTGAAGCTGACGGATTAAACTGTTGCGTTCAGAGCATGTACCAGGACAAGGCGGGAAATATGTGGTGGGGTGCGGGCGCCGGACTTTACAGGTTTGATGGGAAACGATTTTACCAGGTGAAACAAAAAGGGCCGTGGTAGCAAATACATGACCGATAAAAGAATGCATTAAAAACCGCTCAGCGTCGTGATGATTAAAAGAGCCCGGTATTGACGTATTCAGCAGTTCGATAACCAGCAAATAAATTTTTACGGATTTTCGCGTTGTTTGGCAAAAGTCGCCAGGTATCCGATACTTGCAAGTATCGGATACCTGGGAGCTTTCAGCAATTTCGAAAGCGAATTCAGAAAAAACAAGTGAAAAATACTTTTATCCGACAGATTATTCTTTCATGAGAAAAGAAAATTGCGTTTTATACTTCATCATTAATTCTTATGCTTCCTTGAAGATTTTCGATGGAACACCTACATTAGAAAACTTTGTACCACCCGAGTCTCCCCTTTTTTGAATAAATTCGTTCCCGTTTATTTACAGCGAAACCAGCATTCCATCCACCACTCAACCATGTCAAAAGTGAATTTCACACTCCGTACTCAAGGTGTATTGGCATTAGCCACCATGATTGCAACTCTTTTCAACGCTTGTTCTTCGGATAAAAAAGAAGCAACCGATCTGCGGATAAAAACCGTTGATTCTGCAGCGAATGCTGCGTTGGTTTCCTCAGTCGAAAATCTGGTGAAACCCGTACTGGATTCGGGATTAACGATGCAGCTCTGGGCGACTGACTCACTCGTCATATCCCCAATCGCCATCGATATTGATGACATGGGTCGTTTGTATTACACGACAACCAATCGTCAGAAAAATTCTGAATTTGATATCCGCGGACACCGGGATTGGGAAATTGAATCCATTGCGCTGCAGACGATCGAAGACAAGCGCGCTTTTCTTCGCAAAACATTATCCCCGGAAAACAGTAATAAAAACAAACAATGGCTCGCTGATCTGAATGGCGACAGCTCTCACGACTGGAGAGATATGACTATTGAAAAAGAAAATGTGTATCGCCTGGAAGATACCAATGGTGATGGCATTGCTGATAAGTCACAACTTGTGGTGGATGATTTTAATGATGAAGTGACTGATGTTGCGGGCGGCGTGCTCAGTAATGAAGAAGACTTATACGTTGCCGTGGGTCCTGATCTCTGGAAGTTGCGCGATAAAAATGGTGATGGAATTGCTGATGAAAAAACTTCACTCTCACACGGCTATGGAATTCATATTGGTTTCAGTGGACATGGTATGTCTGGCGTCGAGATGGGACCCGATGGTCGTATCTACTGGCAGATCGGTGACATCGGTTTTAACGGAACAGATAAAACAGGAAAGAAATGGGAGTATCCGAACAGTGGTGTGATCGCTCGATCCAATCCCGATGGAAGTGATTTTGAAATTTTTGCATCAGGCATCCGAAATACACATGAGTTTGTTTTTGATGAATATGCGAACCTGATCAGTGAAGATAATGATGGTGATCATGCAGGAGAAAGAGAAAGACTGGTGTACATCGTGAATGGTTCAGATGCAGGATGGCGTAGCAACTGGCAGTACGGCAAGTACCGCGATCCGAAAAACAATTCTTATAAAGTTTGGATGGATGAGAAAATGTATTTGCCGCGCTGGGAAGGCCAGGCTGCCTACATTGTTCCGCCGATCAGCAATTTTGTGAGCGGACCCACGGGCATGTTGTACAATCCCGGAACCGCACTGGGACCGGAATATGCAAACACTTTCTTCATTGTTGAATTTGTAGGAAGTCCTTCTGCATCTGCATTACACAGTTTTAAATTGAATCCATCCGGTGCTGGTTTTTCTCTCGGAGAAACCAAAAAAATATTGAGCGGTGTGTTACCAACAGGAATCGATTTCGGACCTGATGGTGCGATGTACGTGGCCGACTGGATCGATGGTTGGGGAACCCGTCCTTTCGGAAGGATTTGGAAGCTGGACGTGAATGCAGCGGATGCTTACCCTGAACGTAAGCTGACAAAAGAATTATTACAGGCTGATTTCAAATCAAAGACTCCGGAAGATCTGGGAGAGATCCTGAAAAATCCGGATATGCGTGTGCGACTCAAAGCGCAGTTTGAACTTGTTAAACGAGGTGACAAAGGCGCAGCAATTTTCGATAAAAGCCTGCAACAGAAATCAAGCCAACTGGCAAGGGTACACGCAGTATGGGGAATTGCGCAGCTGGGTCGCCGGAAAGAAACTTATGCTGCAGCATTGATTCCCTATTTAAAAGACAGCGATGCAGAAATCAGGGCACAGGCTGCAAAGTGGCTGGGTGATATCAAATACACAGCTGCGGGTAATCAACTGATTGCTTTGCTGCAGGATACTGCAGCGCGTGTCCGCTTTTTTGCTGCGGAAGCTTTGGGAAGAATTGGGTATCAGCCTGCCGTACCAGGCATCGTCTCGATGCTGCGTGCCAATAATGAAAGCGATGTTTATCTCCGTCATGCCGGTGCGCTTGCACTTGCGAGGATAGGGAAGCGTGAGCCGATACTTGCGCTCGCTGGTGATAGCTCAAAAGCCTTGCGCATTGCAGCAGTAGTTGCACTCAGGAGAATGGCTGATCCGGGCATTACCGTATTCCTGAAAGACAGTGATGAATTTGTAGTGACTGAAACAGCAAGAGCGATCAATGATGATTTATCCATCGAAAAAGCGCTACCTGCTTTAGGTGATATTCTGAATACCACTCCATTCAAAAACGAAGCGCTGATCCGTCGGGCGATCAGTGCCAACTTACGTACAGGCACAGCCGCCGCGATGCAGAACCTGGTCAGCTATGCTCAAAAGACAACTGCACCTGCACTGATGCGCGCCGAAGCCATTGCAGCGTTGAGTGGCTGGGCAAACCCGTCGGTTGTTGATCGAGTGGATGGAAGATACCGTGGCGAAGTGAAACGGGATGCCCCAGGATTGCTCGGCTCAGTAGCTGAACCTTTCAAAGCTTTACTGAATGCTCCTGATTCAGCCGTTCGCATGGCGACGGTAAAAGGAATTGAAATAATCGGAGCACAAAATACATCCGATGAACTTTTTGCTATTCTGAAAGGCGATCGTTATCCGGCCATCCGTGTTGCTGCATTAAAAACTCTCGCTGCGCTGAAAGATAAAAAAATGGATAAGGCGATTGAGATGGCACTTAATGACAAAGACAAAACCGTCCGGGTAGCTGGATTATCCATTGTCAACAAACTCGATATACCAAAAGAGCTTGAAATAAATCTGTTGAACAATGTTATAGCCACCCGTTCGGTGGAAGAAAAGCAGGCAGCGATTCTGACCCTGGGTTTGATTCCTCTGCAATACTCCTCTGTTCCGATAGAAACCCTGCTGACAAAAATGGAAAAGGGCTCACTCAACCCTGAATTGTACCTGGAACTTGGGGAAGCGATCGACAGTACAAAGTCAGCCGACCTTGCAGCGAAATACAAAAATATCAGCAGCAAAAACTCTACTGATGATGTATATGCTGCATATGCCAGTGCACTGAAAGGGGGCGATGCCTACCGTGGCAGCGGCGTATTTTTCTGGAACCAGAGTGCACAGTGTCTTCGTTGTCATTCCTACGACGATCGCGGAGGAAATGCCGGACCGAGATTAAATGGCGTTGGCAAAAGACTTTCACGAGAACAGATCCTTGAAGCACTGATCAGTCCGAGCGCAAGATTAGCTCCCGGTTTTGGAATAGTTACACTTGAACTAAAAAACGGTCAGACAGTTTCGGGTACGCTGAAACGTGAGTCGAAAACAGAACTGGTGGTTGCGTCAGGTAATGAAGCGGATAAGACAATTAAAGTTAGTGATGTAGCTAAGAGAACAAACGCGATGAGCAGTATGCCGGATATGAAGACGATTTTGTCCAAGAGAGAGATCAGGGATGTGGTGGCGTTTCTGGCAGGGCAAACAGGAGAATAGGCAACAGGCAGGAGTATGCAGGCAGGAGAAAACAGCCAGCTGCTGCAAAATATGAGCTTACATATTTTCGCTGGATTTTCTCTGCCTTTCCTCTGTGTGTAGTTTCTCGGTTGTCAGCTTTGTGTTTTGAATTCAGGCAGGAGGCCGGAATAAGCAGGAGAAAAAGCCAGACAATAGCAAGAAGGCAACAGTCAGCAATACCTGGTGGATTACTGATGCAATTTTTTTTCGAAGGATTTCTTTGCCTTTCCTTTGCGGGCTGTTTTACTTGGCTGTTTCTTTGCGGTTTGATGTTAGAGAGGAGGCATCTGAACAACCCGACAATCAAAAATGCTTATCAAGATTTAAATATTCCACCTTTTCCATAAAAGGGAAGTATGGTAATATTTCAATCAGTTCTTTTGCTTTTGCTTCATCGATATCTTTAAAAATTAATACTGCACCTGTCTTTGACACCGAAAGAAAAAAAATCTCCAGGATAGCTTCCTGCTGCCATTGGTTTATAAACTCCATTTCTCTCCGAGAAAGATCTGGTATTGCTTTATTTTTTCGATTGATTCAGGCGTGATATTTATGAATGCCAAGATCCGTTTCATAAATTTCGTTTACTGAGCGGCAAATAATCCGGCCAATGTATTTCAGATTAAAAAACGGGTGAAATAAATGCAGGTTTTGTAGAATTGATACAGGTGACAGTAAGAAGGTAGCAGGCAGTAGTAATAGCCAGCTGCGCAGAATATGTCCTTACTTTTCGCAGGATTTTCTCTGTCTTTCCTCTGTGGGCTGTTACCCCGGCTGTTGGCTCTGTGATTTGACTTTAAACTGGAGCAAAAAAGCATTTATCATATTTGCCGGATTTCTTCAGACGCCTCTTTAAATAACAACCACAAATTTCGATCCCTTTCCTTCCATACTGCTCACCCGGATCTCACCGCCATGCGCTTTCACTATATCATAACTCAAACTGAGTCCAAGTCCTGTAGCTTGTCCTGTCGGCTTAGTAGTGAAGAAGGGTTGAAATATCTTTTCTCTTATACGCTCAGGTACACCGTCAGCATTATCCTCTACCTCAATCAATGTTTTTCCATTTTCAGCCCGGGTACTGATCTTCACTGTTGGAGAATACAATCCGTTCTCCTTCTTTGATCTCTCACTCACCGCATAAAATGCATTGTTCAGAATGTTAACAACCACACGTCCGATATCCTGCGAAACGATCGATGCGGTTGAATCTTCCTTATCGAAGTTGAATTCCATCGTTGCCTGAAAATCTTTCTGCTTTGCCCGATAGCCATGATATGCCAATCGTGCATACTCTTCCACCAGCTTGTTTACATCGGTCATTTCTTTATGTCCGCTGGTACTACCTGTATGTTGAAGCATGCTTTTTACTATTCCATCCGCTCGCTTTCCATGATTATTTATTTTTACTTCATTCTCTTTAAGGCTGTTCGCTATAAGGGAAGCTTCACTGATTTTACCTTTATTCAATTCTTCCTGCAACTCAACAATAAGTTCAGCATTTACATCCGAGAAGTTATTGATAAAATTGAGCGGGTTCTGAATTTCATGTGCTATTCCCGCGGTGAGCTCTCCAAGCGAAGCCATCTTTTCTGCCTGGATCAACTGCGCCTGAGTTGTTTTTAACTCAGTCAGGGATCGATGAAGCTCTGAGGTGCGCTCAGTTACCAAAGTCTCGAGTTTCAGATTTTGCGAGGCCAGTATCTCCTGTTTTTCTTTTTCAACTGCCAGGTTTTTCTCCGACAGTGTCGCCACCTCGTTCAGCTTTTGTTGCAGACGTTTGCTTGTACGTGCAAAATCATTAGCGAGAAATATCGACACGGCAGCAGGTGGAGCAACGATATAACCCAAAAAGAAGAATGAAAATATATTCAGCGGTGGATTTAGTAAATGATCAGTAACTGAGCCGATTGCATTGGTCAAAAAAAGGAAAAAGCAAATCAATGCAATTACAAATCCAATCGTTAATATTCTTGCCTCCTTCATATTCCTCCTCCATGCAATGATGGAAATGATGATGATCATTATGTAAATAAAAAAAGGAACATTTGATAGCGTTATCTCGAATCCTTTCTTATACCACAAAGACGCCGTGATAAGACTTGCGATACAAAAAACTCCTGTTAGCCATAATAATAATTTCTTCTGAACATTCAGGTAATTCTGAATGGAAGCAAGCATTAATATCTGACCAACGAAATGAATCGAGCTGGCAAGCATACCAAATTGAAATTTCTTATCCTGGTCCGCCCCATAGTAATAATAATTGTGTACTATTCCGCCGGTTACAGTAAAGAGTAATGCCAACGAGAAGTATAAATTTGCCTTCCTGGCAGGATACATGATATAGAAAGCCATGTGCAGGATAAAAGCCATAAACATGATACCCTGCATAAACATATCCAGCCAGGGCCGCGTAAAAATTCCACGGTACTTACCAATCGCGTCCGACTCACGCATAATCATCATGTTCAAAAATGGGTTGGTAGTGCCATAGAATGTGATGTACTTTATGCCTGGCTGGGCAGCAAAGCGAACCGAAAAAGTTTGCACACTATCGTTGCTGAGTGGCAGGTATACTGGTGCCCAATGCGGATCTTCTGCCTTGATCAATCCATTCTTACTATTAATGGTACCATATGTTGCAATTAATATTCCGTTCAGGTAAATTTCAGAAGCTACTGACTGTTTGACCAACATCGACATCTTCCGCCGACCTGCCTCTTCGGGCAGGCGTATACGTAACCGCATCCAGCCTACTCCTTTTTTTGCATCTTCTGGTATCGAATCGTGTATATCAGCTGCCGGCCTGATCGGTTTCCAGCGACTGTCATCAAAGCCTGGCATCACCGCTTCCGGCTGATCAGTCATACTATACCTCCAGCCATTGTTCAACAAGATGAACGATTTTCCAGGGTCGTCCAGGATGATTATTTCCTGCGACTGCAGGAAAAAAGGTAACATACAAAATATAGATACAGTTATAAAACGCATTGCTCAGGTGAGTATAGGTGATGATGATGTTTGCTGCTTTTCAACAGGTAGCTCGATGTTCATTATCGTTCCGCCTCCGCCATTGTCATCAATGTACATCCGTCCGCCATGCGTTTTTATGATATCGTAACTCAGACTCAATCCCAACCCCGTCCCGTGTCCTGTCGGTTTCGTAGTGAAAAAGGGCTGAAAGATCTTTTCCCGGATATGTCTGGGTATGCCGCTGCCGTTATCCTTCACCGTTATTACGATGGTATCACCTGTGCGCTTAGTGGATACGGCGACTTCGTTTCTGGCTGATTCATTACCATCGCTGCTGATCGTTTCGCCGACTGCTTTGTCAATCGTAGAGACGCCATGCCTGTCTCTACGATTGACAGCAGCCGAACTTCGCTCCATACAGGCATAGAATGCATTGTTGAGAACGTTCAGCAATACACGACCAATATCCTGAGCAACCATCGGTACTACTCCGGCGTTGGGATCAAGATCAATATCAATCGCGGCATTAAAATCTTTCTGCTTTGCACGATAACCATGATAGGCAAGCCGTACATATTCATCCACCAGCTTGTTTACATCGGTGAGCTCCTTCTGTCCGCTGCTGCTGCGCGAATGTTGCAGCATGCTCTTCACTATCCCGTCCGCTCTTTTTCCATGATGATTGATTTTCTCTTCATTTTCTTTCAGGCTTTCGCTAATCGAAATGGCTTCTTTCACTTCGCCCTTCTTTAATTCGTCCTGCAGTTCCGCAATCAGTTCACGATTCAGGTCTGAGAAATTATTGACGAAATTCAATGGGTTTTGTATTTCATGTGCGACTCCGGCAGTCAACTCTCCCAGCGAAGCCATTTTTTCGGATTGTATCAGCTGCGCCTGTGCAGATCGCAGATGTTCAAGTGAATGGGTCAGTTCGGCCGTTCGTTCTTCCACTTTCTTTTCAAGTTCCTGGTTCATGGAAACCAGGATCTCCTGTTTTTCCTGTTGTTGTCTCCGATTAGCCTCAGCAAGATCATTGTTCTTACGAATCGTTTCCTGCAATGATTTGTTGGTGTATGCAAAATCCAACGCGAGAAAAAGAGAAATGGCGACGACTATTCCCATCGCGTTAACGAGGTTGGTAATCAGAATAGCCGGAGTGCTAAAAATAGTCCGTGATTCATCATGATTTCTTACCAGCATAATGAAAGTGGCAAAGAACACGGATGTTATCATAACTCCCACAGCAATGATCCAGGAGCCTTTTACTCTGGACCGAACCGCCTGTATCGCAAGGCGCGCGATATTTACATACACGATTATCTGAAAAAAGACAGCGCCTATTAGCCATCCTCCTTCATATATAAAAGCATCCAGGAAGGTTGCCACCACACCCAAAAAAATCAATAGCCGGAAAAAAATGTCGTTTTTGCGCAATAGAAATATCTGCAATGAATAATTCAGAAACAACATGCCGATATTATACCCCAGGAATGCAAAGTTGCCGAAGAAGAATTTCAAATCAACTTTGTGATTGTAGTATAAATGCACACCCTGAGATATATTCCCTATAATAACTACCAAAGCATACAAAGCAAAATATAAGTTAGCTCTCTGTGCCGGGTAAAGAAAAAATAAAGCGGCATGCAATATGAGCAGCATCAGCAGAGTGCCATTTAAAAGAAACCCATAATTGAGGGCTGTATTTTCGGTATAATTGAAAAATGATATCGCTTCATTTGTTGGCACCAACTCAACTGTCAGTAATGGGTTTAGGGTATTAAATGTTTTAGTGTACAAGACACCAGGCTGCATCGCAGCCCGTACAGCAATAACCTGCTTTGCGCCCGGAGAAAAAAATACCGGGATAGGCTTCCAACCCGGATCGTAGGCCCTGACCGATTGTGTATCATTACCCAAAACTCCAAATCGTCGAATCATTTTTCCATTGAGATAAATTTCTGAAGCTACTGACTGACGAATATTTAATGAATAATTTTCATTGGCTTTAACATCATTTCCATCGATTGTATATCGCAACCATATCCTGGCTACATTTTCCAATTCTGATAGACTGTCATGAATATCTCTTGACGGTACAATCGCTTTCCAGTCACGATCATCATATGACGAAGCTGCCCATGCTTTATCATCACCTTCTTTATATTTCCATCCTTTCTCAAGAGCAACGCCGGGTACGTCCAGGTGGCCGGGAATACTCGCAGCAGCAACAGCCAGGACAATAATCCCCAGCAGCAGAAATATGACGTTCCGGGTTGACATTCCTGAGAAATTTAGATCAGGTGTTAATTTTCTAAAAATGATTTATCAGCGCAGGGTGGATTGGCAACGTATGAACGAAAAACAGTGTGCAAAGGGAAGGAATAACCGAAGAGAGATCTTTAATTTATTTCAAAACAAGGAAACGGACAAAAGTTTTAGTCAGGCAACAGGCAGCAGGCAGGAAAGGGAGGCAGGAGATTTGGTAGTCATAGTGTAGTATCGGGCAAGCTATTGGATCTTTTGAGGGCAGGTAATCTTGCTGTTCGTTGTTCGTTATTCGTTGTTCGTTTGAACAGCCAGTGTATAGTTTCACCCGTATTCTGTATCCTGTAGTCTGTTTTCTTCAGTCCGCCAGGCATATAAAATGTTAATACCCTTTTTTATTTATGCAATAACCGATAATCTTACATCTGAAATTCAGACTGGCAAAACAGATTTTCACCATGAGAGAAATATTGATCGTTACGGCATTGATTATCACCCAATTACACGCATTTGCACAACAGAAAATGACTGACTATACCAAGCTTTGGAAAAAAGTTGATGATCTGATTGAGAAAAAAGGACTCACAGCTTCTGCCCTGACAGAAGTAAAGAATATTTATTCTCTTGCGGTTAAAGAGAAAAATGATGCACAGCAAATCAGGGCATTGGTGTATGAAGGGAGGTTGACCGACACAAATGAAGAAGATGCGACACAAAAAATTTCAGATCGATGGAACTCTTTGCTGAAGACTTCCCATGAACCTGTATCATCATTGTTGAACAGTATGCTCGGAAAATTATATTGGAATTATTTTCAACGCAACAGATACAAGCTATACCGTGAACCGAATACTGAAAACGGAAAACTGGAAGAAAAGAAGAAAGATCTGGAGTCTATGGATGCTGAGGAACTGCATCAGCTGATCACAAAACATTTTACTGCATCGCTGAAGGATTACAAAACGCTTTCCGGAATAAAACTTAACCAGTGGCAACCCATCATTATCAAAGGAAATAATCCTGAATTGCGACCCACGCTTTATGATCTTCTGGCGCAGGCCGCACTACAATATTTTGTCAGCGGAGAAAGAACGTTACGGAAAGCAGTAAACGATTTTGAAATTTCAGACACCCGTGCATTCGGTCATGCAGCACAGTTTGTACAGTGGAAACCCGAAACAAAAGATTCCACCTCACTCTATTACCAGGCCATACTGATCTATCAGCAACTCATCCGGTTACATCTTTCGGATAAAAATCTCACTGCCCTGCTGGACGTCGATATTGAACGTTTACAATTTGTACATCGCATCGCTGTCACCCCGGATAAAAATGAATTCTACAGGGCCGGACTATTGAGTATTTTTTTGAATTATCCGGACAGGCCGGAAGCAGGTAAGGCATTCTATCTCGCTACTGCACAGGTGTACCAGGAGGCAATGAACTATTCAGATGAGAACCCAGATCAGCGACTACGCTTTTTATTGGTTGATGTAAAACAGCAACTGGAACAAATACAAAAAAAATACCCATTGACTGAAGCTGCAGCAAATGCATCAAATCTTCTGCAACAGATACTGAAGAAATCAGTACAACTGGAAACGGAGAGAGTGAATCTTCCGGATCAGCCTTTCAGAACGAGAGTGAGTTTTGCAAATACAAACCTGATGTATTACAGGATCATCAAAGTGGACGATCATTTTCCTGATGAGAATAACCGCTGGGATGATAAGTACTGGCAGAAGCTTGTTTCATTAAAACCAATCGACCAGGTAAGACAGGAATTGCCACTTGCACCGGATTACAGAACTCATTCAACTGAAATTAAAATTGATGCATTGCCGGTAGGTCGTTATGCTTTGCTGGCAGGAGTGAATGAGAATTTCAGTCTTGATCAGAATCCATTGGCGGTTCAATACTTCGATGTCTCGGATATTTCATGGGCGAACAATGGCAATCATTATTTCTTTCTGCATCGCGATAACGGCCAGCCATTAACAGACGCGCAAGTGCAGCTGTGGAGTAAAAAATACGACTACAAAACGAACAAATACAACTTTACCAAACTTCAGAGTCTGTCTGCAAACAAAAATGGCTACGCCTTCATTTCTGCACCTGAAAAATTAGATGGTCAGTTGACATTTGAAATTAACTGGCAGAAGGATCACCTTTTCAGTTCGGATGAACAAATTCGTCCATACCCGATCTATAGAAATGCAACTGGTGAAATTCCGGATGAAGAAAAAGCACGAAGTCATGCATTTATTTTTTTAGATCGTAGTATTTATCGTCCGGGGCAGGAAGTATTTTTTAAGACAATCTATATACGTAAAAACAAAAATGAGAATACGCATGCTGTGATCTCCGGCCTGAGATCAACCGTCTACCTTAACAACGCGAACGGAGAAATAATTGACTCCCTGCAATTGGAATCAAACGAATTTGGATCTGTATCAGGGAAATTCAGATTACCTCTCAGCGGACTAACCGGGTCTTTTAGTATCAGAGAAGCTTATACGAATGCAACACAGCAATTCAATGTTGAAGAGTACAAGAGACCGAAGTTCCAGGTTACATTGGAAAAACCTAAAAAGGAATTTAAATTGAATGATACGGTTACAGTGGAAGGGAATGCTGTTGCTTATGCAGGAATCGCTATAGGCGGATCGAAAGTGCGTTACCGTGTAACCAGATCGGTGTTTTATCCATATCCGTTTTATAGCAGGTACAGGATCATGCCTTACAGTGAGCCGGTGGAGATTGCGAATGGAATTACAGAAACGGGTGTCGATGGAAAATTTAATATCTCTTTTCCCGCTGTACCCGATAAGAATTCCGATCCAAAATCATTGCCGGTATTTCATTATTCCATTAGTGCCGATGTAACTGACATCAACGGCGAGACACGTTCTGCAGAAACGATGGTGTCCATCGGTTATCATTCTTTGCAGATCTCGGGGTCGGTTGCGGAAGTATTATATGCTGACAGCACAAATAAAATTTCTGTTTCGGCAACCAATCTTTCTGGTGAACCTCAAAAAGCAACTGTAAAAATCACAGCATATCTGCTGGAAACACCGGATCGATTGATACGTGAACGTTACTGGAATCAGTCCGACACATTTATTTTCAGTAACGAGGAGTACATTAAATATTTTCCAAACGATGAATATGCTGATGAGTCAAAAAAAGAAAGCTGGAAAAGGAAGGCGAAAGTGTGGGAAATAACGGACACGGTCAGCGGAAATAATCAGTCGGTTACTATTCCAAAATCTGCCTTGAAGCCGGGAGTATATGCAATTGAGATATCAGGTACGGATAAATCCGGCAGGGAAGTAAAGACTGTTGTATATACTGAGCTGAAAGCTTCAATCAACAGCAAAAGCATGGTCCCTTCTTACTACCAGGCAGCTGTGAATAAAAATACATTTGAGCCGGGAGAAATTGCCCGCCTCCATCAACAGACTGATGCTGATCAGTTATTCATCATTCGGCAACTCATCTCCGCGACTGAAAGCGAGCAATACTATTTTAATCGTGAGAATCGTGATTTTGTTTACGATATCCAACGGTTGAATAAAGAATCAAAAAACACAGATTATCCGGTAGTGGAAAAAGATCGTGGAGGTTTTGGTATATCGCATGTTTTT
Organism: Pollutibacter soli; assembly: GCA_029269725.1. Taxonomy (GTDB): domain Bacteria; phylum Bacteroidota; class Bacteroidia; order Chitinophagales; family Chitinophagaceae; genus Pollutibacter; species Pollutibacter soli. The sequence goes on from JARJHS010000006.1 coordinate 371,374, forward strand.
GTAAAACACAACAGGTTATTTATCGATGAATCCGTAATTGCAGTCCCCTGGACCAATAAAGAGCTGGATTTCCGGTTCACCACTTTCCGTGATAAAACATTGCCCGGGTCAAAAGAAGAATGGGCTGTACAGGTGAGTGGATGGAAAGGTGAGAAACTGGCGGCTGAAATCCTGACATCGATGTATGATGCATCATTGGATCAGTTTATGGTGCATAACTGGTACAAGCCTGCAATATTTTCAACCTTTCACCGACAGGCAGGCTTGTGGAGCAAAAACTCCTATTTCGCGGTGAGCCATGGCGATATTCGTTATATAAACGAAAAAACAACGGAGATTAACTCTGCGATTCCAGATGAATTGTTGTGGGTTAAGGATGAGCTGGTAAATGTCGGATATGCGATGCAACGTATGGCGAAAGGTGTCGTGGTGAAAGATGAAGCTGTCTTGCAGGAAATGGCACCTCCACAAGCAATGAATTCATTAGCGGATACCGTTGCAGTGCCAGACCTGGAAAAAGACCCTACTGGATCGAAGGGACTTATGAAAACAATTATCGTCAGGAAAGAAGGATCTGAACAGCCAGCAAATGAAAATCAGCCAACGAAAATGCGTACCGATTTCCGCGAAACCGCATTCTTCTTCCCTGATCTCAAAACCGACGCTAACGGAAATGTGAACTTTTCATTCACAATGCCCGAAGCGTTAACCGAATGGAAATGGCAGGTTTTTGCTCATACTAAAGACCTGGCGATGGGCCTCGGAACAAAAACGGTGATTACGCAGAAAGAACTGATGGTACAACCGAATCTCCCAAGATTTTTACGCGAAGGCGATAAACTAACGGTGGCGGTTAAGGTAGTCAATCTCACTGATGTGGAGATGACCGGTCAATCCGTTCTGCAACTGATCGATGCTGCATCCGGACAAGTTGTGGACGGGCTATTCACCAATGTTTTTCCAACACAGTACTTTACTGCCCCGGCAAAAGGTTCTGTTCCGGTAGAATTCACCATGACGATGCCTTACAGTTTCAACCGGCCGCTGATCTGTCGCATCACTGCCAAGGCTGGCAATCATACCGATGGAGAAGAGATTGCGTTGCCGGTGTTAACTAATCGAATGCTGATTACGGAATCGCTTCCGGTTCGCATGACCGGCACCGGTACGAAAACATTCTCATTTGAAAAACTGTTGCAATCAGGTAAAAGCCCATCACTGAGTAATCATGGCATTACTGTTGAATACAGCAGCAATCCCGCGTGGTATGCCGTTCAGGCACTTCCATATCTGACGCAATATCCTTATGCATGTGCAGAACAGGAATTCAATCGCTTTTATGCAAATACGCTGGCATCGATGATCGCCAGCAAGCATCCGAAAATCAAAGCATGGTTTGAAAAAAGAATGCAGGACAGTGCGAAAGGAAAACCGGTACAACTCATCAGTAATCTGGAAAAAAATCCTGAGCTGAAAAATATCCTGCTGGAAGAAACGCCATGGGTACTGGATGCAGAATCAGAAACTGCGCAGCAGAAACAAATTGCAACACTGTTCGATATGATCAGGATCTCTGCTGACCTGCAAGCAAGCCTTGCAAAACTTGCGCAATCGCAAACCAGCAACGGTGGTTTTGTGTGGTTCCCCGGCGGCCCGGAAGATCGCTATATCACCCAGTACATCATCACCGGTATTGGTCGCCTGAAAAAACTGGGCGCCATTCCTGCAGCACAACAGTCTACTGTAACCGAAATCGCCAGCAAAGGCTTGAAATACCTGGCGCAACAGATTCGGAAAGACTATGACGAAGTGCAGAAAAATAACAAGAAAGTCGCCGCTTATGTGCCCGGCGATTTAAGCATACAATATTTATATGCGATCAGCTTCTTCCCTGAATTTAAAGCTGATACAAAAACAGCAACCGCCATTCAGTATTTCCGCAGCCAGGCAAAGAAAAACTGGGTGAAAAAAGATCGTCAGACCCAGGCGATGCTGGCGCTCAGTGCTCACCGTGCAAAAGATGCCACACTTGCAAAATCCACCCTGAAAGCCTTGAAAGAACAATCTGTAAACAGTGAAACATTGGGGCGTTACTGGAAAGCGCCGCAATATGGATACTACTGGTACCAGGCGCCGATTGAAACGCAGGCATTGATGATAGAAGCTTTTGATGAGATCAATGCAGATGCGTTGATGGTTTCAGGTCTGAAACAATGGCTGCTGTTGCAGAAACAGACACAGAACTGGTCAACAACCAAAGCAACTGCCGATGCTTGTTATGCTTTGTTGTTACGCGGATCCGACTGGCTCGCTACCGATCCGGATGTGAAGATCAGCCTGGGTGAAAGCAATGCATTCGTATTTGATAATTCAGCAGCAAAGGAAACAGGTACCGGATATTTTAAATCGGTTATTGGTGCAGGTGAGGTAACTCCGGAATTGGGAAAAATTAAAGTTGAAGTAAGCAATACTCCGGCAGGTGAGAAAGCGCAGCTGAGCTGGGGTGCTGTGTACTGGCAGTATTTTGAAAACCTCGACAAAATCACGTCAGCTGCAACACCATTATCGATCAAAAAAACCTGGTATGTGGAAAGAACAAGTGACCGCGGACCGGTGCTTGCATTAGTGGAAGACAATACTTCATTGAGGCCTGGTGATAAACTGAAAGTAAGACTTGAACTTCGCAGTGATCGCGCGATGGAATACATCCATGTCAAAGATCAGCGTGCATCAGGTACAGAACCGGTGGATGTGATCAGTGGCTATCATTACCAGGGCGGACTTGGATATTATCAATCCACACGTGATGCTTCAACGAACTTCTTTATTTCTTATCTGCCAAAAGGAACCTATGTATTCGAGTATGCATTGTTTGTAAATCAGCAAGGAAATTTCTCTGCCGGACCAGCGGTTGCGCAGTGCATGTATGCGCCGGAGTTTTCGGCGCATAGTGAAGGAGTGAGGATCAAGGTTCAACGTTAAAAGTAGAACGTTGAACGTTGAACGCAGCGGTTGCGGATGGTGGTTGCAGGTTTTAAGTTGTAGGTTATAAGTTAGGTCTTGCGCGAACATTCAGGCTTCTGCTATAAGTAAGCTCTTTTTTGTGAGATTTCTTTGTTCCTATGAGTCTATGTGGTGCAAAAAAATCTGAACCACATAGGCACATAGTAAACATAGGCACGCTCCTCTTAAAAGTACAGGTTTTAAGTCAGAAGTTATAGGTTGGCTCTTGCGCGAACACTCAGGGCTTCTCCTGTAACTGAGCCTTTTATCATGAGAATTCTTTGTGTACTATGTGCCTATGCGGTGCAAAAAAATCTGAACCACATAGGCACATAGTAAACAGAGGATTTTACCATTTTCATTCTCCTTATTCAATCTTGTGGTAGTTGAAATCAGTAAACGATTCCGAAACCGCTTAGGCTTACGTTCTACGTTTTACCTGCCTTTGTATCTTAGCAAAAAAACCAAACCAATGAGCGTCTACTCCATCCCTTCCCGTTTCCGGAGAATCGAAAATCTGCATATCCTGCTCTGGCTGATAAAAGATTCCTGCTGGGCGCTGAACTTTAAAGTGGCGGGGATGATCATGATCGTTCCTACCCTGGCGGTAGCCATTTATATCACCTGGCAGACGCGAAGCATTACTTCGGAGCTCATCCATAACCTGGCCGTTGTATTCTGGATCGTCGCCAACTGTACCTGGATGACGGGAGAATTCTACGGCTGGGATGAACAGATCAGCGGCGGAATCGGACTACGCCATATTGCAGTGATCCCCTTCTCCCTGGGCCTGATCATATTGTTTTATTACTATATCTTCCTCGCTCCCAGTAAGAAATTCAGGGAGAAGATGACTGAGAGAACACAGGAACTAACTGATGAGGTTCAACGTTGAACGTAGAACGTTGAACGCGGGTCGTTGACACTGCTGATTTCCTGCACTATCCGGATCTTACAAGTCCTGGTACATAACTGCCACCGCTTAGGGCAGCGTTTAACGTTTTACGTTCTACGTCCAACGTTCGTATATTTGCCGTCCTGAAAAAATCAGGTTTAAGCCTATGTACCGGACAAATGACTGCGGTGAATTACGCAAAGAGCATATCGGAAAGGATGTAACATTGGCGGGCTGGGTGCAGACCGTCAGAAAATTTGGGGCAATTACTTTTGTTGACCTTCGTGATCGTTATGGTATCACACAGATCGTATTCAACGAAAATCTCAATAAACAACTCGATGATCAGCCGCTGGGGCGTGAGTTTGTGTTGCAGGTAAAAGGAAAAGTGATCGAACGCAGCAGTAAGAATCTGAATATACCCACTGGTGAAATTGAAGTTGCGGTGAGCAGCTTTTCTATTCTTAATAAATCTGTTGTTCCTCCATTTACTATACAGGATGAAACTGATGGAGGTGATGATCTGAGAATGAAATTCAGGTACCTGGATCTGCGTCGTAATGCAGTCAAAAAAAATCTTGAATTGCGCTACTCGGTGAATCGTTCCGCAAGAAATTATCTGCATGAAAACAAATTCATGGATATCGAGACGCCATTCCTGATTAAGTCTACACCCGAAGGTGCACGCGATTTCGTTGTGCCTTCACGTATGAACCCGGGTCAGTTTTATGCGCTTCCGCAATCACCGCAAACATTCAAGCAATTGCTGATGGTGAGTGGTTACGATCGATATTACCAGGTGGTGAAATGTTTCCGTGATGAGGACTTACGCGCCGATCGTCAGCCTGAGTTCACGCAGATCGACTGTGAAATGAGTTTTGTTGAGCAGGAAGATATTCTGAACATGTTTGAAGGCTTAATCAAAAGGATCTTTAAAGATGTAAAAGGAATCGACTATACCGAAGTGGTGGAACGAATGACCTGGGAAGATGCGATGTGGCAGTTTGGTAACGACAAACCGGATATTCGTTTCGGGATGCAACTCTGCAACCTGAAATCGCCGGACGTTGTTCGTGGCGAGAAAGAAGATCGTTCATCTTTGATCAACGGGGCAAATTTCAATGTATTTGACCAGGCAGAAACGGTACTGGCAATTGCTGTTCCGGGAATATCAGAATATACACGCAAACAAACCGATGAACTCACGGAATGGGTTAAGCGCCCACAGATCGGCATGAAGGGTTTGGTGTATATCAAGTGCAATACTGATGGCACTTATAAAAGTAGTGTCGATAAATTTTACAGCGAAGAAAAACTGAAGGCCATTGCCGATGCGGCAGGCGCTCAGAAAGGTGATCTCGTGTTAATCCTTGCCGGCGCAGAAGAGCGCACAAGAAAAGCGATCAGTGAATTGCGTCTGGAAATGGGTGAACGTCTGGGCTTAAGAAAGAAAGATGAATTCAAATTACTCTGGGTACTTGACTTCCCCTTGTTCGAATATAGCGAAGATGATAATCGCTGGGTGGCGCGTCATCATCCGTTTACCTCTCCGAAACCTTCGCAGATTGAAACGATGATCAACAATGCACCTGAGATCACTAACGCTGCCGAGTACCTGCAACACCCTTATGCCGGCATCAAGGCAAATGCATACGATATGGTGCTGAACGGAAACGAGATTGGCGGTGGTTCCATTCGTATTTACCAGAGAGAATTGCAGGAAAAGATGTTTGCTGCATTAGGTATGAGTCCGGAAGAATCGAGACATAAATTCGGGTTCCTGCTGGGTGCATTCGAATACGGTGCACCGCCACATGGTGGAATTGCATTTGGTTTCGATCGTCTCTGCGCCATTCTCGGTGGGTCTGAAAGTATCCGTGACTTTATCGCATTCCCGAAAAACAACAGCGGTCGCGATGTGATGCTGGACGCGCCTTCGACTATAGATGATAAGCAACTGGTGGAATTGAGTCTGAAGATCGATGTTGAATAGAGTCCGAACGACAGGTTACGAAAGCCGGAAGGTATGAAACCTGATCCATCAGCTTTTAGTCATTTGTTTGCTGACAGCTTTGTGTTTAAAGATTCTGCTGGAAATAAGGTTCATCGGAAACCGGCAGCATAAAATGATAAAAGCGGCCACCGGACTCAGAAATGAAATCAGTGTGGCAGACAGACCGTTAAAACATAGCTACGTTACAGGCCATCTTGTTTGCATAATTTGTTTTTGCATCGAGCTCCTTTTTCAGAAACTCCGGTTTTGAAGTCACATAGTTCCATATCTGATTCTGAAACACGGTGATTAAAAACGTATTTGCAGAATAACAAAACATTGCAGGCACATCTCTGAAATAAGTACCGATCAGTGAAGTGGTGAATGGCAGCAATACAATAAAAAGAAGCCAGGTATTATTGTACCGGAACATTTTATAGTCGACTCTCGAGATAAATTGAAAAAACTGGTGGTGTACTTTCCAGAAGGCAGCAATATTAAAAAACGAAAGAAAGAAGGCCAGGAATTTATGGTCTCCTATCTGCCAGATCGCTAAACCTCAGGATGCCATCTGCATTTTTATGGATTTTCAATTCCAGGGCCAGTAATGTAATTGCAATAGCAACTACGGTATCGGTAAAGAATACGAGGCGTTCAAGATCAAGATTTTTTTGTTCGGACATCGCTCCTGTATGTTCAGGGAGTGGGCAAATCTAATGAACAGGCATAATGGCAGTAATTCGTTTTTCGAATATTTGTTGGTGTTCCTGCGATGAAGTTTTTCCATAAAGAATTACCTGGAACACCAACAAATATCAGCAATGAGTCAGAAATCCCCAGTTATCAAAACCAGACTGATAAAATGCAGCGGAAGAATATTTATACTCTTCCGGTAAAATACACAACCCTGCTCTGACCGGATTCAAATGCACATAGTCAATTTTTTGTTTCATCATATTTTCATTGATCATTTCGATATACAAAGGATTACGTCGCCAAAACTGAAAGTTTCTGTCAGCCGCTTCTACCTTAAAATAATCGAGAACCAGAGGGTGGTTAATTTCCAGGTCGGCTTTAATCCGCTGGGCGGTATACTTCATAAAATCCCGCTGTACGTCTGATTTCTTTCTTCCTGCTCTCATTTGCCAGATCAGATGGATATGATTGACCATAATTGCAAAAGCAAACAAATGGATTCTTCGATCTTCAACAAGGAACCGAAGACTTTCGGCAACTATATCTTTATACTTATCTGGTTTTAGCAGGTGCTGTTTTTTAAAATTCGAAGCAGTAAAGAATTGAGGGAATTCGGTAATAATTTCGACCATTCAGTAATCTACGCCGCATAACAGGCCGGGACAAGGGAAGAACATCACTATATAATCAGATTTTTCTCTTCGATTTTCGTGGTGGGCTACAACATTTGCTGGTGTTCCCAACCGAATGTCATCGCCAGTTGCAGCCGCCAAAGAACACCAACAAATATTAGCAAAGCCGACAGTCACGAAATCTATATTCGGAAGTTTTATCTCTTATTTGTTGGTGTTCCTAGCCGTACGTTATGTCCTGGTGGAGCCGCCAGGGAACACCAACAGCGAAATCATCAGTTGCTGATGCAGAGCTCTTATTTGTTGGTGTTCCTATCTGAACGTTATCGCCTGATTAAGTCGCCAGGGAACACCAACAAATATTGGCAAAGCCGACAGTCACGAAATCTATATTCGGAAGTGTTATCTCTTATTTGTTGGTGTTCCTATCCGAATGTTAGCGCCTGACTAAGTCGCCAGGAAACACCAACAACTTTTGGCAAAGCTGACAGTCACGAAATCATTAGTTGGTGATGCAGAGCTTTTATTTGTTGGTGTTCCTAGCCGAACGTTATCGCCTGACTAAGTCGCCAGGGAACACCAACAAATATTGGCAAAGCCGACAGCCACGAAATCATTTTGGAGATGCATATCTCTTATTTGCTGGTGTTCCAATCCGAACGCTATGGCCTGGTGGAGCCGCCACGAACACCAACAAATATTGGCAAAGCAGACAGTCACGAAATCATTTTGGAGATGCATACCTCTTATTTGTTGGTGTTCCTATCCGAACGTTATCGCCTGACTAAGTCGCCAGGGAACACCAACAAATATTTGCGTTTGTATCCACAATTCATTTCAACGTCATCGCCCCCGCAGCCACATTCGCATCCAGCACCTTCACCACATCATCCAGTTTCACCACACCATAATACCAGTTCCCGGCAGCAAGGCATTCCGCCTGCAAAGCTTTGTTGATATCATAATAACTGCGCTTGCCATCAACAAAATTCAAAAGTTCCGTGCGCATCGTGGGATGAAGAATCGTTCCTGCAGCACCGCGCACCCTTTTTTCAAAATAAGTATCAAGTACAGGATGGTTTACAGGAATCTTTTTTGACGCAGCAGTTTCTGCTTCGCTTAGTTTGATCGATGGTGCTTTTGTGACACCATTCATTCGTTTGTACAACTCCGCAATTTCATTCTGCATCGCGGTTTGTTTTAATTTCATTTGCGCAACAGCATTGGCAATCGCCTTATTCGATTCAGCATCATTTCCGCTGATCTTACTAACCGACTGCAGCGCACGTATTTCCCTAAGTATTCCCTGTTCAACAATAATATTTGCATTCTTCCATCCTTCTTCTTTATCCGTTACCGTCTGTATTTCATTGAATGCCGCCTGCAAGTCATTCGCAAGTCTTTTGCTTCCCTGCGCATAGGTTTCAGACAGCAACAAACTGGTCTGATCTTTTTCAGCCTTACCAAAATAATAAGCCATCGACGCAATGATGAACGCATTTCTCTCCAGCTGCGTCTGATCAATCTGCCAGAGATCATCTTCAGAAGAATGTATCCAGTTGTCATCCCAATTGATCAACGCAACCGATGGTACACCAATCGCCCCTTCAACAAAATTGAGGTTATCCGATGCATCAAAGAAGGGCACAAATCTCGCTCCGAATGATTCGCGCGTTCCTCGTGTTGAATAAATAGGCCGTGAATGCGGACGCGGATATCCTCCCATCCTTCCGGCAGTAATAAACGAATTGTTGGTTTGTATTACGAATGTTCCTATGTTCTCAAACACCGCATCGAGATAACTGGTGATAGAATGCGGAGCATAGATCAGGTTCTGTACGCGACTTCCCAGCGACTGCTTAGCACCAACCATATCCTGGTGGAGGTTCAGCAATAATTTTGATGGTTGATCCGGAAAATCCCTGAAATAACGGTACTCAGAATAAATTTCATCTGTCCACCAGAAACGGATATCACGCAGTGGCCGCTGAATCTTCCCTTCTGCAATGAGTTTATTCAGCGTGCGCGCAATCTCCAGCAGATTTGCACAACCACTTCCGTCATCGTTCGCAGATCCCTGTTCCTCCTGCAAATGCGCTGTAATTACAATTGCCTGGTCATGATATTTTGATCCTTTGATCCATCCCTCAACAAACCCCGTACGTCCGGGTGCCTTTCCAATTTCGGTGTCTACCTTCACGCGAACAGTAACTTTTCCTCCCGGCACTTTCTTACCGGTTGCAAAAAAATCTTCGGTTGTTGAAGAAGTAACCATTTTTCTTAATATATCTCCCTTTCGTGGTGGGAGATTAAATGCGAAAGTTCCCTGTTTGCCTTCCGGCGGTGTTACCGCAATTCGCGTCCAGGCGATCTGATCAGGAAAATCAAATTGACTTTTACTTTCGGAAGTTGTATAGGAAATTACCCCGACAGCACCTTTCGCCCATACGGCGTTCGCAACTGCGGCTTGCGGATTACCATTGATAAGAACAATTTTTCCTGCAACATCCATTTTTTCCAGCTCCCCTTTTGTTCCGTTGCCGATGTAAACAAGTTCAGCAGAGAGGTCTGCATCATGACTTCCATCAGAAAGATATACCGCATGATCACCTATATCAGCAAGTTTTAATTCCACCGGATCAGTAATCCAGAGTTCCGCAGATTTTGCAGTATAGTTAGGTCCTTCCAGTTTTTGCTCAATAAATCTTACATCTTCCAGGCCTGCTTTTTTCGCCTGCTCAACAACATAATTCGAAGCCTGGAAAAATCCATCCATGCCGGAGTCCCGATGCCATTGTGTAAGAATCCGGATCGCTTCGAAAGCGCGATCGCCGGACAATTCATTGATCAGCATCCTGATTTCGGCATCAGATAAAAATGGTGTTTGCTGCGCAGAAGCAGAACTGTACACCAATAACAAAAACAAAAGCCTGCGTAATTTTTTCATACAAAACTTTTAACCGTCAAATACAAAAAATGTGATGAGATTTTTTATTCATTACTCCCGAATGTAGCAAAATTACTACCAGCAAAATCAGCTGGCCGGCAATAGACAAACACGGCTGCTGTTTTAAAGCAGGATAAAGAGGGTCTTTCAATAGCTGCCTGGGGCGACGTCTTTTTCCCGCGGATCATTAATGATTGAAGAAGCCGGTGCGCTCATGCTGATCTGCGCCCATCTGTGGGAAATTTTTGAAAATATCGGACTCCCGGCTTAATCTTATTTATTCAGAAAACACCTGTTAATTAAATTCAAATCGGAACAGCAACGTTTTTTTCAATGACTGATGGAGTGCATTTCATTTCTGGTAACCGCTTTCGTCATTGTGAAAGAGCTGAAAAAATAATTTTCAAATTCCTTCCGGTATGTACGCAATGAATTTGCTTTATGCTCGAGATGTGATTTAAAACAAAGCCTACAACCGCCGATATTTCACATACGCAATCCATTCTCCATCGGGCGACCATGCAGGCACATTGATTGTACCTTGTCCACCAAAGAATACAGGCGTCAGATCCTTTATCACTTTTGTTTCCACATTCATCAAACGCAGCTTTACATCCTTTCCGAAGGGGTGCTGACCCTTTTGATCCTGCAGGTAAGCGATGTAATAAATATGTTGATTGTCCGGCGAAGGGTGCGCAAACCAGTTGTCAAAATCATCACTGGTTAACTGTGTCTGTCCGGAACCATCTGGTTTCATCCTGTACAAATGCATTCTTCCGGTCCTGTTGGAATTGAAATAAATCCACTGACCATCGTAACTGTATTCAGGTCCGTCATCAAGTCCTTCCGCGTCAGTCAGTTTTGTCTCCGAAGTATCCATGAAATTTTTCCCGTAGACATCCCATTTTCCGTTACGCAAAGCACAGTACACGATGGTTCTTCCATCAGGACTGATACCATGCCAGTAACTGGGATTATTTTTTGCTACCAGTGTGAAATCACCGCTGGCAAAATTGTAGGCATAAATTCTGGACACGTTTGACCTTACCGTATCATCCCGGCGACTCATCAGCAATACAGATCCATCGAAACTTAAACCATGATCGTTATTACAACCCGTTATTTTATCGGGAGCGATTTTACCCAGGTTTTTTCCATCAAGACTGATCTTCTCCAGGAAACCTTTGGAATTAATGATCAGGAATTTGCCATCTCTTGACCAGTTGGGCGCTTCAAAATGTCTCTCTTCTTTCAGGATAACTTTTTCCTGTCCGGTTTTAATATTCAGAAGAATCAATGTGCTTTCGACGTTTGTTTGGTTTTGAGCGAATCCGGACACTGAAATCAGTAGGAAAAAAAGAATTCTCATATGAACATTATTTCGTTGTCGAAAATTCAAATGAATATACATGAAAGGCAATTCATTTGTGGGTGTTTCCCTGACGACCCGAATTCGACACAACGTTAAAAATGGAACAACAATAGATAATAAACCCGCATTGCCCTGGATAATAAGCTCCCTGTTGCGAATATTTTGGGTGTTCCGAAGTACATTAAGTGCGGAATAACATTCCCACTGGAACACCAACAAATAGATTCTGCATTAAAGAACGCTACTTTTCAGGATTCGCCTTCTCGGTCCGGCCATCATTTACACTTCCTTTGACCACCAGGGCAATCAATGCAAACACCACCCATACCGCAGAAAAAGCAATCAGCCCATACAAATTTGATTGTACGTCTTCGGGATCAAACCTTCCATGAGCAATATGAAATTTCTTTTTTGAATATTCCTGTCCATATTCGATCGCAATTCCAAACAAGTAGAGAAATCCGAATACGAGGATATGCTTCCAGAGTTTTCTTCCGGCGAAGAGAATATTCAGAAAAGCAGCGGCGAGAAAATAAAATGCAGCATGCAATTCTTTATCATAATGCCTGAACTGCGACGGCAGTTTCAGGATAAAGCCAACAATGGCAATTCCAAAGCAAATAATGGTTAGCGAAATTTTAAATCCGCGAGATAATTTTAAGTCCATGCTGTTGATTCAATTCCCTACTGAAAAAAGATGTCTGAAAAGCGTTAACTGAATTATTGAAGACTTGTTGTCCCTGGATCTGCTACTTTCACATAAGTTTAGATTTCTGCAACATCACATCAGAACCCCGTTCTTTGGTTGTATAGCAGGTGGCACATCCGTTTCTCCGATCATCTGTAAAAGATCAACTTCGATAGTCCTGCATATAGAAAGCATCGGCACATCATTCACCAGGCCTTCAAACGGATTTTCGGAATAATCACCAATCAGTTCCATCACGAGGTACACCCAACCGATCAGCATTCCAAAGGGAATGGCCAGCCACATGGCGATCGGGCCGAGCTTATGAAATTCGCCAACCAGCCCGAAGGGCAATAGAAATATAAATATGCTGACGAAAATAAAACTGAAGCCCCCGTATTGTCGGGGTAAAGGAAATCTTTTCAATCGTTCGGCCATACCCTGTTGCTCATAAAAGTCGTTCAGCACTTTCTGCATTTCCAGTTGACGCAGCAATTCAAGCTGACCTTCTTTGCAATGGAAAGCGAGCTGCTGACTTTGTTTATCGATGATCTGCGTTGCCAGGTTGACAAAAGGTTTTGCAGGATAAAGATCAGCATCCGGTAAATATTTCTTTGGCCAGTCCGGATCCACCTGGTCAACAAAGGCGCCCGCACCGAATCGGTCTCTACGCCCACGGCTAAACGAACCCCAGATCCATTTCAGGCTGACATGTTCCCAGGGAGTTGGAACCAACAATTGGGAACGTAATGTATATACCCATCCGATATGGCGGAAAATCAATTTGCGTTTAATATTCTTTAATTCTTCCTCATCCATCGTATTACTGACGATATATGATTTAACCATGGCCGCCCACATCCTGCTGCTGTTGACTACAGCGCCCCAGATCCTTCGCCCCTCCCAAAGACGTTCATAGGATTGATTGTTTTTGAAACCCACATAAAAAGCAACGGCAGTACCTACAACTGAAACAGGTAGCCAGGGCAATGCGATCCATTTCCAGCCAGTGTAGTTGTAAACGATGGTTACAAGAAACATCCAGGAAGCAAGCCAAAGCAAATGATGGCCGGTGAAATGGTAAATCGTTCTTAACGTAATCGATTTTCGGATGAGCATGCAGTCAAAATAAAAAAAACAGCTGAATGGCTGTCGTGATCAATTTAAATCCAATATATGATTTTATGCAGATTTATACGGGAGGCAGGTGAATGTTTTCGAATTGATCATTTCTCATTGCATAATCAAGGCCTGTTTATTAGGTTAGATTCAGATAATTCAAAAATTTCCAGCTGATCTGCGCAGATTAAATACACGCAGAAGACGCAGAAAAACGTCAGCGTATTCTGCGTCTTCGATCTGCGAATTCTGCGGGAAATAGTAAATTCAAAACTGACAAAGAAAAAATCAGGAGTAAAATCAGGCTGGCCGATACATGAGCTGATGAGAGCGTAGTTTCCAGGGTATATAACTGATCAGTCCAACAACCGACGCTTATATATCACACAGCAAATGCATTCTCCTTTTCACCAAAAATCAGCAATGTCAGTTTTTGAACTGAAACTTACAATGGAGTTTGCCGGATGAATACAGCAGTCCTATACCGTTCAGAATTTCTTTTAAACTGATTTGTTTTATTTTGAAATCTGTCAATGATCCGGGCTGCGATCAAATTGGTAGGTTAACTATACCCGATCATCACAGCGATCACAAAACAGCAAAGACATTTAAGATAATAGTTCATGGCCGGTAATTTTAAAATGAAGGGCTTTCCCGGATTGGCATTGAACTGTTCATTCCGCTTACGATGGGAATGATACTGAAGGATTTCTTAGAATACAGGAAGGATCTGTGGTGGGAGTCAGATATTCAAGGTAAAAACTTTTTTTATGAAATCATAGTCTTTTGGCCAGGAACTTGAAGAACGGCAGTAATTTTTGCAGGGAAAACGCATGCGTTTTCCCTGCAAAAATTCATTTATCTGTAGAATTTATCCTCCTTCCCACGGGAGGGATTTGTTCTAATGTATTTAAAAACTTCTCCAACGAAATAACATCCCTCATTATATGATCATAAAACCTGGGTTGCTATTAAAATGCGAATCCCAGACGATGAGTATGTTTTGAAACTGCCGATTTGTATGATCCGATTATTGACGAAAGAGAGTTCTTTCGCTGATTTTGAAATCATTGGGAACCAGTCAATGGATCATCGTTTTGTAGGGACAACGCATGCATTGTACCTACAATTTTCAAAATCCCGTGAATGTGATTAGGCATTACCATAAATTCGCTCAATTTGGTGTTATCGGCGTGATTTTTAATTTCGTACCACATAATGTCAGCAATTAACCCCACGTTCGATAACTGCATTTTTCCATTTTGTATTTCACCAAAATAATTTTGTTTATTTCTCGTACAAATGGTGATGAAATAATCCGCAGGAGAAAGATAATCCCGGGATTGCGAATGGAGATTGGACATACGGTTGTTCAAAGGCCATTTATTTTGAACTCCATGAAATGGCCTAAAATTATACTACTGCTTTTCCAGAAAAATCAGAAAAACAATACCGACCGGACGTATTTTTCTGACGTATTACAAAACCCTTCCCATTAACGGATCCGTAATGCTGTCTTTTCCTGTTTCCACACGTCCCGCATATCTTCTTTCGAAGGAATTATTTCCGGCAATGCGCACACTGAAATCATACCATCTATGTGATTTTTCAAATGAAAGGGTCACCAGTTTTACTTTTCCTTTTCCTGTGCCGGCAGCAGGCAATACCAGATCTTTTTTCGGTGCTCCGTACGCGTTATCAATCAGCTCAATCCTGTATTCCTTTTTATCAAGATTTTCCAACCCAAGTGTGATACTGCCGGTTAGTAAATCAATGCGCTTTAAATCAGTGTCGTACTTCATAGATACATTCACCAACACTTCATTTTCACTGCCTGAAAACTCGCGGAAAAATCCGTTCGGGCCGTAGACCAGCAAATGATAATTTCCATTTTCAAAATCCCTGATTGTCCAGCTGTCTTTTAACTGATCGCCGGAACTGACTGCGTAAGCTCTTGGTGATGCATTTTCATTCCTGAATTTTCCACGGGTATAGACATGAAAAGGGGCGCCCGCGGATTTCGAACCGAATACGGTATTTGAAGCACCAAGAATAATTTCGATTGAATTTTTATCGGCACTGTACCTGGCATCGGCATTCAATACATAAGGCAGACTATTTGAAGGACGGGTACCTTTTTCCTGGTCAGGAATCAATGAAGATGAAAGCGGATCCTTATTGATCTGCGCAATTTCTTCGCTGGTCAGTTGCTTGTAATTCGAAGGAACATTCCTGAATTTCGCTTTATGAATGCTTTCAATAAATTCTTCTTTCTCTACAGGCTTCGGAAGATTAATTTTCTCCCCGTTATAAGGTCGGAAAGTGGAACTCAGGTCGCCACAAATGGCTCTTCTCCATGCGCTGATCTCGGGCACTACTATTTTCCTCTTAAATTTCTGACTCAGAAACTTTTCCAGGAATTGCAAGGAAGAAGTATGATCAAATACTTCTGAATTCACATAGCCACCCCGGCTCCAGGGCGAAGCGATTACTAACGGCACACGATACCCGAGTCCGATCGGGCTCACACGTATATGCTCTTTGTCCGACTGCTGGTCTGCATTCGCTACATATTCGACTCCTGTATTGATACCTGCAGAGACAAGACCAGTATCTTTTTTATACGGATGCGGTACTACAAAAGGCGGAATATGATCAAAGTATCCGTCGTTTTCATCATAAGTTAGTATGAAAATCGTTTTTTTCCAGATCTCCGGATTTTTAGTGAGGATATCCATCACTTCACTGATATACCACGCGCCATACCAGGCAGCTCCCGGATGATCAGAAAAATTTTCCGGAGCAACCAGCCAGGATACTGTTGGTAGTTGGTTTGATTCAACATCTTTCCTGAACTGATAAAGAATATCCCCTTTAGGAATCAGCAGTTCTCTATCAACACCATTATCATTGTATTTTAATGACGTCAGTTTGTGGTAATCAGCATCACCCCTATTCGTATCAAATGCTTTTTTGTGAATATTTTTGTCAAACTCAGAAAGTGTATTGAATTTCTCCGCGGTACAATTCTTTTTGTCTTCTTCGATTTCAATTTTCTTTTGCTTAATCCATCCTATCTCGTCTGTATTCCGCTGTGCTTCAGGAGAATCTGCAGCAAGCGTTTTTGCCTTCTCTTCTCTTTTCAGCAATTCAGCATCGAGCTGTCTGGAAATCTTCGGAAGGGCGGCGATGTACTCCGGATGTAACTTGACATTGTATTGTTTGAAAAACTCAATCGAATTGTCAGTAAAGTTTGCCAGCCATGCATCCTCTTCACCTTCAAACCCAACACCAACACTCAATTCGTTCTGATAAATTTTCCATGGAATTTTATTTTCCTCCAATACCTCCGGACATGTTTTCCAGCCCACCATATTTCCATAGTCAGCATCGCCATTCCAAACTGCCGCCAGTGCATTTGCATCTGGTTTTTCGCGGATAGTACCTGTCCAGAAATACAATCGGTTGGGCGTTGTGCCTGTTAATGCAGAGCAGAAATTCTGGTCGCAAACGGTGAATGCATCCGCAAGAGAATAATAAAACGGGATATCCTCACGGGTAAAAAATCCCATAGTGAGCGGCATATCTGCATACTCTTTATGCCCGGAACGTTTTGACTGCAGCCATTTATCATATTTTCCATCGTTCCTCGCATCCACCTGGTTACTCCACGAATGCGGCAGTGAGCTCATCCACGTAATTTTCGAATTATGGATATCGTAGTGAAAGGGTGCAAATGTTTTTCCTTCCGCATTCGTCTGCAGCCAGACCGGGTTATTATCGGGCAGCCTGATCGCTCTTGGATCGTTGAACCCGCGAACGCCTTGCAATGTGCCGTAGGTATGATCAAAGGATCTGTTCTCCTGCATCAGGAAAACAATATGTTCGGCATCCATAAAAGTAGAACCTGGCGCCGGGTCAATGGCCATTGCCTTTGCGATAGAAGCGGGCAATATATTGATCAGACCTGTACCCGCTGACAATTGCGCTGCTCTTTTCAGAAACTCTCTTCGTGTATCCATGATGTTAAGTACGAAGGGTGAAAATACAACCCGATTATTAACGGGTTGTTATGTTTATGCAAAAAAACCTGTACCGATCGGCTCAAATTCGGGCTGCTTTAATTTTCCAGTGAAAGTAAAACAGTACTGCCCTTTTGCCGGATTCAGCTTTTCTTCCGCCGGTATTCAAGGTCGTATTCGGTGGTCCAGGTTTTACCATCATCGTCACTCCTTTCTCCAAGCTGACGTACTTTATCATCTGCCAGTTTGGTAAAAGTTAGTCTTCTCATAAAATATTTTCCAGAGCCATCAGCCACTTTATCTGCATAATAAATTACCTGGCCATTGGTACCAGTTCCTCTTAAAAATTCCGTTGTGTTCCCGGTATTATCTGTCCAGGTTTGCTGCCACTGTTTGCTGGCAATATTATAGCTATTAAAGCTTTTGCCTTTAAATAAGAGATTCTGTTGTACCGAAACGCTGGTCCATTCCTCCAGGATCACACAACTATCGAGGATAAGCGAAATTTTACTGGTACCCGCAGCTTTATTGTTTTTATCGTAGACATTCCAGTCGCCGATCCAAAAATCCAGTTTCCTGAATTCGGGACTGCTGCAGGGTTTATTCTGAGAAAACAGATGTAAACTCAGGCCTGCTGATACGATCAGCAAACAGATCAAATGCCGTTTCATTCCTTTCTATTTTAAATTTTCAATTCAATACCATTTAAACTTATTCATCAGTTGCCAAAAAGAAATTTTTTTTCACAGTGTACCCCATTCGCGGTTGATGATTATGAAGGCTATAAAGAACTGCAAATTCCTCATTACCTGATCAATTTAGTTTAATTTCAACCTATGTATAAGATTATTCTGATCATCGCCCTGGCGCAGACTTTTCTC
Source organism: Pollutibacter soli (assembly GCA_029269725.1). Lineage (GTDB taxonomy): Bacteria > Bacteroidota > Bacteroidia > Chitinophagales > Chitinophagaceae > Pollutibacter > Pollutibacter soli. Next base: position 389,622 of record JARJHS010000006.1, read on the forward strand.
AGTATAACCGGCACAAAATCAATGCAGGAAAAAGGATTTGAAATTCTCTTCAACGGAACCAATCTTGATAAATGGATTGGAAACAAAACAGATTATGTCATCGAGGGAAAAACTCTCGTGCTGCGTCCTGAAAACAAAGGCAAGGGTAATTTATATACTTCCAAAGAGTATGGTGATTTTGAACTGCGATTCGAATTCAAATTAACAGATGGAGCTAACAACGGCATTGGTATCAGAACGCCTGCCGAAGGAGATGCTGCTTATGTGGGTATGGAAATACAGGTGCTGGATGATAATGCAGAAAAATGGAAGGATCTGAAAGATTATCAATATCATGGTTCTGTGTATGGCGTGATTCCTGCGAAGAGAGGTCATCTCAAATCCAATGGCAGCTGGAATGAAGAACGAATCATTGCAAAGGGTAATCGCATCACGGTGATACTAAACGGCACAACTATTCTTGATGGTGATATTGCAAAAGCATCTGAAAATGGTACTGTTGATCACAGGGAACATCCTGGTCTGAAAAATAAAAAAGGACATATCGGCTTGCTGGGTCATGATACGCCGCTGGAATTCAGAAATATCAGGGTGAAAGAATTGTAGGCAAATGGATCGCCATTTTTGCGCCGGGATTTAAGGCTGATCCCCGTTAATTGCAGAGATAAGGTATGCCCAATCTCTGCAATTAACGTCTCTGTTTTCAACTTCAATGATTGCCCCGCGTTCATAGGCCATCTTTCCGCCTTCAACCTTAAACTTTCAACCGGCTGTTCACTTCGTAATTCTAAAACCCCTATCTTCATCCTACCAACTTAAGCCGCCGAATGGCCGGTTACCGGCCTGTCATTTTAATTTTTGAATATGACCGGTGAAGCGTTATTACAGGCTTATAAGACTGACCCCCATAAGTGGGACGAGATGCTCCAGAATGGCAACCTTCGCCCGGAGTATCGGCATGTATTTGAGACCCTGAGATCCTCAGAAGTTGAGCATCTCCTGCAGAAAGATAAACTGGCGGGCGAACTCTTCATGAACCAGGGTATCACATTTACTGTGTATTCCGACAATGCCGGAATCGAGCGCATATTTCCTTTCGATATCATTCCCCGCATCATTACCAAAGACGATTGGGATAAAATTGAACGCGGTATCAAGCAGCGTCTCAAAACGCTGAATCTTTTCCTGAATGATATCTATGGCGACCAGCAAATATTGAAAGATGGAATAGTACCGGCTGAACTGATTGCATCCTGTCCGCAGTACACACGTGAAGTTCATGGAATCAAAGTCGCGCATGATATTTTCGTTCATATTGCCGGGATCGACCTGATTCGCGGTGCTGATGGCGAATTCTATGTGCTGGAAGATAACCTGCGTACACCTTCCGGTGTTTCCTATATGCTGGAAAACCGCGAAGTGACTAAAAGACTTTTTCCGGATCTGCTTTATACTAATAAAGCACGCATGGTAAGCAACTATCCCTTGTTGTTATACCAGATCCTTTTGTCTATGGCTACCCGCCAGATTGCCAACCCCGTGGTGGTTTTGCTCACGCCGGGCATTTATAACTCCGCTTATTACGAACATACATTCCTTGCACGCCAGATGGGTATCCCACTGGTGGAAGGTCGGGACCTGATGGTAGATAACCATAAAGTTTACATGAAAACGACCATGGGTCTGACACAGGTAGACGTGATTTATCGGAGGATTGATGATGACTATCTTGATCCGTTGGTATTTAAACCCGAAAGCGCATTAGGCGTGCCCGGGTTGATGAGTGCATATCGCAAAGGAAATGTGGCATTAGTGAATGCTGTTGGAAACGGCGTTGCTGATGATAAAGCAACCTATGCCTATGTGCCCGCAATGATCAAATATTATCTGAATGAAGATCCAATTCTTCCGAATGTTCCTACATACCAGATGAGTGAGGTAGATGCAAAAGAATATGTTTTCAAAAACATCAATTCGATGGTGTTGAAACGTACCAATCAATCCGGTGGATATGGAATGCTGATGGGAAATAAAGCAACACAGGAAGAGGTAGATCTTTTCAGAAAAGAAGTTGATAATGATCCAAGGAATTTTATCGCTCAGCCGATCATCCAGCTTTCCACAGTGCCCTGTTTTATTGATGGAGAACTCAAGGCACGTCATGTGGATCTGCGTCCGTTTGCACTTCAGGGGGCTGATGGAATTCATATTGTCCCTGGCGGACTGACTCGCGTCGCCCTACGTGAAGGCTCACTCGTAGTTAACTCATCACAGGGTGGTGGGAGCAAGGATACCTGGATCATCGATTTAAAAGATTAATCAGTAGCAATCAACCCGGACATATGCTGAGCAGAATTGCAGATTCTTTATACTGGCTCGATCGGTACATGGAAAGAACAGAGGGCATCATTCGTATTCTCAGAACTGAATATGTATTGTCGCTCGATAAAAGCCAGGAAAATATTACTTCGTGGAGATCTATCCTGGAAATTTTCAGTCATGCTGACGAAGAAAAAATGCAGCTTATAGAATACAATGGTAATATGGTGTTGCAATATGTCTTCTCAGATACTTCCAACAATAATTCACTGAAAGTTTTGCTGAATCGTGCACGTGAGAATGCCCGTGGGGCCCAGGATCATATTACAAAGGAAGTTTGGGAACAGGTGAACCACATGTACCATAGCGTGAATTCGCCACAGTTTGTCAATAGACTTACATCACAGGATGCACTGCCAGCGCTGGATCGGATGACGGATATGATCACGCTTTACAATGGTGTTGCAGGAAGCACCATGCCACGAAGTATGGGCTGGTATTTTATGAATATCGGAAAATTCATTGAGCGATGCCTGATTACTATCGAAATGACAAATCTCTATTTCAGCAATATCAATTATGATTTAGAAGATACACGTGATATCCTGTACTGGAGAAATCTTCTCCTGTCTCTTTCAGGATATGAGCTTCATTTAAAAACTTATCGCAGTAATAAGCACACGCTGAATGTACTCGACCAGGTTTTATTTAACAGGGAGTTCACACGTTCAGTACATTACAGCATCGCAAAGATGGATCACTACCTGAAGCATGTGATCACAAAGAATAATCCGCCACAGAAAGAAAAACTGACCAAGGAATTCGGCCGGTTGATGAGTCTTATTGAATATGCTGACTCAGAACAGGTGAAAAATGTTTCCACCGAAAATTTTCTTGACCTGATCCGTAGCCAGCTCTTACAGTTCAACAAATTATTTGCCCAGGTATTCTTTTCTTATTCTTAGTGTGAGCCATGTCGATTTTCAAAATTCACCATATTACGCAATACGATTACGACCGACCGGTACGGGAAAGTGTAAACGAAATCCGGATATTCCCTTATGTATGCCCGGAACAGGAAATGCTACACCAGGAGCTGAACATCACCGGTCAGCCCAGTCTTCACGTATTCCAGGACTACTGGAAAAACAAGGTAGCAACATTCAATATACAGGAGCCGCATCAGCTTTTGCTGATTGAAAACAAACTGATCGTAAGAACAACAGTCACGACCGAGCCCTATCTCAATTATAATACAGGTAAGTCTGCATTGGAGACTGATGTCAGAAACCAATTGCAGTTGCTTGAGCTAACAAAAGCGGATCATATCGAGCGGCAGGAAGAGATCAACGAGATCATCGAAAAGATTGATCAGCCCTGGAAAAGTATTGCGGGTATTGTACAGGATTGCAGTCAATACATCTTCCAGTATTTCCAGTACATCAAAGGCATTACGAATATCGAATCTACAGTCGATGAAATTCTGCAGCATAAGGCAGGTGTTTGCCAGGATTTCGCGCATGTGATGTTGCAGGTTTTGCGAAGCATGAAGATTCCTTCGAGATACGTAAGCGGGTATATCTGCCCCAACAAAGACGGACTTCGCGGTGAGGGCGCAACGCATGCGTGGGTGGAAGCCTGGATACCTATGCATGGCTGGGCTGGAATTGATCCCACAAACAACGTGTGGGTTACACATAAACACATCAAACTCGCAGTTGGTCGCAACTTCAGTGACTGCTCCCCTGTCCGAGGTTCTTTCAAAGGTCCGGCAAGACAGCTACTTAGTGTATTCGTCTCCGTTGGATACGAAGATGGACGTGTTTTCGAAGATCGCTCAAGGGTGAAGATGAGTACTACCGAATCGGGAGAACCAGATGAGGTTTTTCCGGAGAGTTTCGCGAGTCAGCAGCAGTAGGTTCTACGTTTAACGTTTAACGTTGGACGTTTAACGTGACCACACTTCATTAACCGGATTTCCTGCAGAACTTTTTCCTGAGTGATGCCATTCTTTTCCTTCCACTTTTCCATCAAAACTGAGAGAGGCTCCAACACGTTGCGGATCGCGGGAGAAAAATTCGATATGCTCGGTGTACTTGCCGTTTTCGAAAGTATAGCTACCGCCACCGGTTCCGGAGAACTCGCCGGTTTCTGTATTGATCGCGGCCCAATGGAATCGTTTTCCTGAAAGTAATTTTATCGTTTTTCGTGCACCGCGATTACTGATATCATTGCCATCACGTCTTATGATTTTCCAGTTTCCTGCCAATGGACCAGTACCATCATCCGTTTTCTTCCATGTCTCAGTTTTACCATCGCGTGTTAATTTCAATTCAGATCCGGCTATTGCATATGTGTAGCTGATTTCATTTCCAACTACAGATTTATCCGCAGAATTAAATTCAATCTTTCCCTCCAGTTTATTTCCATGGGGTTTTGCAGTTCCTCCGTTTGTCTGAATGAATTTCTTTCCCGCAATATCAAAACTGCTGACACTGAAATAATCATCAATGATCACCAGCGTATGTGTCACGGAGCCTTCTTTGAATTCCCAGGCACCTTTCAGCTGGGCTTGATTTCCTCCGAAAAAAAATACAGAGAGTAGAATAATGTATTTCATAATGGCAATTTTAAAAGTACAGTTCCGGCTTTTATAGGACCTTGGATTTATTTCTGGACCAAATAGCGCTTGCTGAGTAAGTCATTTTTGGGACAGCATCCGATATACGTGAATATCTCCCGCCGATCCCGCGGATCAAATACACGCGGATTTTCGCAGAGGACGTTCAGCGCAAATCTGCGTCTTCAATCCGCGCAATCTGCGGGAAAATGAACACCTCGAATACTTTCAGCAACCCGATACACGTGAGTTCTTATCTGGCGTTTAGGAATTTTGCTCGCCTCATTCAGAAAAGTTCTACCACCCAGCTTCTCTGCCACACCCGTGAAGGATCCAATAAAACCACACCGGGCTTGTCTTTTAATTCACCACTTGCATCAACCTCATCAGCATGGCCCTGCCATGGCTCTATGCAGACAAAAGGAGCAGCATTGGCAGCGGCCCATATTCCGAGATAAGGCCAACCCGCAATAGTAAAGCGAAAGCCATGCTGGGATTTAGTTGTCTTCAAACTCACCCAGTCTGATTTCAAATGCTTCAGTACAACCGCATCTTTAACAAATAAATCGGGGGATAGTTTTAATTTATTCTCATCGATCAGTAATGGTTCATATTGTTTCAACAACAATCCATTCGCCAAATTATATCGCCCGCTGGTTTCACGATGTTCAAATTCCAGATAATAATCTTCGTAAGCCAACTGAGATTCCAATGGGACTGCAAATGCAGGATGCGCGCCGATACAAAATAAAAGTTCTTTACTCCCGCTATTTACTACTGTATAATTTACAATCAATGCTGAGTCGACTAATGTATATTTCAATTCCAGTTGAAAATCAAAAGGAAAAACATGCAGACTCTCATCGTCCGATTTCAAAACGAACTTTGCTTCATTATCACCTGTTTTTACTGCGGTAAAATTTCTTTCCCGCGCAAAACCATGCCTTGGTAATTTGTAAGTATTCCCTTCAAAAGTATACTGGTCATTCCTTAGTGAACCGACTATCGGAAACAGTACCGGAGAATGTTTTCCCCACCATCTGGCATCGCCTTTCCAGATATAATTGAGGCCAATGTCTTTTTTTGTGAGGGTTGTAAGTTCCGCACCCAAAGGATTTATGGTCGCGGAAAGAATTTTATTTGAAATGGAAACCATGATCAGAATTTTCGGTTATGCGGGATATTTACGTCTGGATACAAAGTGATTCTCTAATCAGATTCTAATCAGCTGCAATTACTATACAATTCAAAGAAAAACAATTCCGTACACACCGCGAAAAAATAAGAAACAGAGAACAGAGAACCAGGGTACAGAAGACGGATACAGAAGACGGTGAACAACCAAATGCAATTACTGAAAAGTTATTGTTTGTAAATCGTAGGAATGAACTGCATCGCGTATTCTACGATTTACATTATAAACGGTATTTCATCAAATGGGAATTGCTGCTATAGGTGGCTGATTGTGCTATCAACACCTGGATTCTGCTACCTGTATTCTCTAAAATCACTTTGCTGTCTCTTCAAACAGATCCTGCTGTTGCGTCATCACTTCCCTGTACTGCTCAAATATTCGGGATTTGGAAACAAACCCGATGACTGTCAACTCTGTATCGACGACAGGAAGAAACCATTTTCCCGTTCTGTCCATTTTTTGCATCACCATCCTGATGGAATCCTGTGAATGAATAACGGTATCTGATTTTTTCATGAGTTGTTTTATAGTCATCGATTTATATAAATCTTCTCTGAAAAGGTATTGCCTTACTTCATCCATCGTAATTAATCCTTCAAACCGTTCTTTTTGGTCGACAACTGCAAAAATGGTAATGCTACCTGTTCTCATTTTCTCAACCAGATCCCCGAGATGCTGGTTTGTCATCAATACAATAAAATTCTTATCGATTACCTGGTCCAGTGTAATTGCTGAAAGAATATTACTGTCCTTATTTTGTGTAAACACCTCTCCTTCAGAAGCGAGCTTTTTCAACTCCATCGAATGAGGCTCAAAATGTTTTACGATAAAATAGGAGAAGATGGATACCACCATTAAAGGAATGATCAACCAGTAGCCGTTGGTAATTTCAGCAATCAGAAAAATTGCTGTTAATGGTGCATACATTACGCCACTCAGAATTCCTGCCATACCTACCAGCGCAAAATTGCTTTCAGGTAAACTAAACCATCCTGTTTTGTTGAGTATTCTCGAAAAAAAGAATCCCAGATAGGCACCGGTAAATAGTGAAGGTGCAAAGTTCCCTCCATTTCCGCCGCTGCCAATGGTTATAGCAGCTGCGACTGGTTTAAATAGTACGATAAATCCTGCCAGCAACAGGAGCCGCCATTCCGCATCGAAACTTTTCAACAGACCTGTCCGGTTCTGAATATGTTCAGGTGTACCATTTGCAAGAAATCTCACGGTATCGTATCCTTCACCAAACAAGGGGGGCAAAAAAACATACAGACCAATCAGGATTACGCCACCGATAATGGCTTTTAAATACACATTCGATTTCCAGTCTTTTATCCCGAGTTCAACCTTCTTAAATACGCGTGCATAATAGACAGCAACAAAACCCGATAAAATTCCAAGCAGGCTATACCAGGGAATATTTCTGAAATTAAAATCGGTGCCCAGGATAAAATTGAACATCACATCTTCACCGAGTATTATTTTTGAACACAATACTCCTACTACGGCGCTTACCACCAGTGGTATAAAATAGCTTACGATTGTTTCAGCCATTAATACTTCAATCGCAAAAATAATTCCGGTAATGGGTGCGTTAAAAATGGAAGCAATACCAGCAGCAGCGCCACATGCAATCAATAAAGTGCGTTCCTGGTAATTAACGCCACTGAGTCTGCCAACCGTTGAACCCCAGGAGGCACCAGTAGCCACGATCGGCGATTCCAATCCTGCTGATCCACCAAGACCAACCGTGAGTGAACTGGTTAAGACATGGGAATAATTGTTCTGCGAAGGAATAATAGAAGACTTCCGCGCTATCGCGCGTAACACCATCGCAATGCCTTTCTCCAGCTTTCCTTTAAAGAGGCGCTGAATAACTACAACTGTAGTCAGTAGTCCGACTACAGGATAGATTAAAAACTGATAAGATTCAGGATCTCTGAGAACAAAAGCCTGGAAGCGATGTACGATTATTTTAAGAAGTACGGCAACCAGCCCCGAAACCAGCCCTGTGATTGCCGCAAGCAGCATCATCAGTTGGATCCGGTTAAACCTGATACGTAAATACTTTATGACATGCTGATAAGGTTCTGTCAGAAATTTTTTCAACTCAAAATGTTCAGTCGCAAAAATAAATCCTAAGCTGCAAAAAGCTGACCAGCAGAACAGAAATGAAATACAATTATCAAAATGATATTACTATCCTTCACAATATCAGATTCTCCTGTGTTTTTAAAACCTGATCCCACCAGATTGCCGGCGTGTTTTTCTGCCAGGATCTGTTGTTTCACACTTGTTTCCGGCTCCTGCCAGCATGTATCTTCGCTCTGATGGATACCGGTATTAATCCTGACCAGCAGCAGCTGTTGCTGGAAAAAGTTAGCTAACACTTCTGCGGAAGATGATGATGCAGGTGATCGTCCTGGGCGCGCTCAGGACCACTTGCTATTATCATCCTCCCCCAAAAAGGTGGTGGAGGCGGGGGAGGGTAGGGAGGGCCCATGAGACTCGCTGCAGAGAAACAGGATTCGACAATTTGAAGACTTTTACATGAAAAAATCATACTTAGTAAAAATCTGTTTTGATCAATTCCTTATCCTGAAGACCAGACCGCCGTGCAAACTTTATTTGTCCGGCGACTATAAACACGGTTCGGCTGATTTTTCCTATAGATAGTTAACAAAGATAGATTATTCAGTTGCTGTTGTAGAATGGTCGACAAAATACCAGGATATTAGCGCTGAAATGCCAAACTTTTCCCGTTCCTGTTCCGCATTCAGTTTCCTGTATTCTCAAAATAGGGCACATCGTCCCTTGATTCGTTTGATTTCTGTTGCCAGTATTCCATCGTTACCACGCGACCACCCGGCGCGCGAAGCAACCTCCCAAAAATGGCATTGGTGGGATTGAATCTAACATCAGTAACACCGATCGTAAATGTTTCAGGCAATAGCGGAGGCGGCTCTGGTGGTGTCGCTGCAGGATCAGCAATTTTTGGAGGAGGAGGAGCTTTGGGGGGAGGAGACGGTACGACAACAACTGTATATTTATTGAACTCCAGAAGCGATTTCAAAAATGCCACCCGTTGCGGTGTCGCCAGTTTTTCTACTATGGCACATTTGATACCATCAAGCTCTTCAAACAAATGATTCTGATTAATTGCCATGCGCAGAAATATTTCAGATACTTATCCTTTGTATATAATCATAGATCCAGCTAAAGACACCACCAAGTAAAATGCCCGCAGTACAAACGATCAATGTAAATCTGTCGCTTCGCGCTGTTTTTAATTCCGGCATTGCATGATCCGCATCTTCCATAAACATCAGCTTCACAATCTGCAAATAGTAATACAACGACACCACCATATTCAATGCAGCGATCAGGATAAACCAGACATGACCCGAATATGCACCTGTTCCGATAAGAAAAATTTTACCAAAAAATCCAGCGGCCGGTGGAATACCTGCGAGGGAAAACAATGCCAATGCCAGCATCCATGCAAGAAAAGGATTTGACTGGCGAAGTCCCTTTAATCGTTTAATATCCTCGATTCCCGCATGATCATACAAAACGCCAGCGACAACAAATGCAGCGAGATTGGAAAAAAGATACACAAGAATAAAATAAGTCACAGCCGTGGTTGCCGTAACCGGAACACCCACCATCGCCACTAAAATAAATCCTACCTGAGCAATCGAGGAAAATGCAAGGAATCGTTTGATATTATGCTGACGAATTGCAAATAGATTTCCTATAATCATAGTTGCCAGTGAAAATGCGACCAGCAACCAGTGCCAGACTGCTTCATATCTGGAAAACACCTTAAACAAAAGTGTCAGCAGTACAAAAGCCATGGTTCCTTTGGATATGACAGAAAGAAAAGCTGTTACTGGCAAAGGAGATCCTTCATACACATCGGCCGTCCACAAATGGAAAGGAACAACAGATAATTTGAATGCAAAAGCACTGAATATAAAAACCAGAGCGAGAATGGGAAATCCTGTAATCACGTCTGAAGTGCCGACAATATCGAATTGCAGACTTCCGGTAGCACCATAAAAAAGAGATATCCCAAATAACAATACGCCGGAAGAAAATGCAGATGATAAAATCAGCTTCATCGCAGCTTCCGAAGACTTCTTTTTTTCCAGTTCAAAATTGGCAAGCGCGGTGAGAGGTAATGTTGACAATTCCAATGAGAGATACAACATCAGCAGATTTCCAGACGATAAAAGAAAATACATACCTAACAATGAAGATAAAATCAACACAAAAAATTCCGTAAGGTGTGCATGTTTTCTGAACCAACCGCTGAAAGAAAGGGAGATCAGGTACACCCCAAGGCTAAGGGTGGTTTTCTGAAAACCTATGAGCGGACTATTGACAAATAGCGAACCGAAAATTGAGCCTCTTGTATTTCCTATCGCTGAAACAAAAACATTAATTAACAGCAGGACCTGCACCAACGACAATATCTTTTCATTCGCCAAACCTTTACCCAATTTGAAGAGTAAAAGAGTGAAGATGATCAAAGTGATCAGCAGCTCGGATTTCATCAATATTAAAAAATCGGGCATAGATCTCTATTGTTTGTTATCCGGTGGCCATCTGTTTTATAATTTCCTGCGTCGCCGGATTTACAAGTTTGTACAACACAAAAGGTAAAACTCCCATGATCACGATTCCTGCTATCAGAATAACCGCTGCCAGCTTTTCATTCCACATCGCTTTCGGCAACTCTTCAAATTCTCTGTTCTTAACTGGTCCCATAACAGTGGAGCCAATCGCGCGAAGTATGTAGACAGCTGTAATTACAATGGACATACAGGCCAATACAGTTACCACACGATAAATTGTTTCGGGTCTTTCCCAACCGCCCATAAACACTGTCATCTCCGCGGGGAATCCACTTAAGCCAGGTAAACCAAGAGAACAAAGCCCGGCAATAAACATTGCTGCGGAAATGAATGGGATCGTCTTCAGCAATCCCCCCATTTCACTCACCTTTCGCGTATGCGTACGAGCGTACATCATCCCGATCACTGCGAAGAAAAGTGCCGTCATCAACCCGTGAGATACCATCTGAAATACTGCACCATTGATTCCCGATTTCGTCAGCATTCCGATTCCCAGTAAAACAAAACCGCAGTGACTGATGGAAGAATAGGCATTGATGTATTTCAGATCGGTCTGCATCATGGTCGCAAATGCACCATATACAATAGCGATGGCAGCGAGTATGACAATCACAATGCTGTAATGCTGTGCGGCTTCAGGCATTAAGGTTGTGGCAACCCGCAGACAACCATAGCCTCCGAGCTTCATGGAGATTCCAGCAAGAAACATGGAACCTGCAGTGGGTGCAGACGAGTGACCGTCCGGCACCCAGGTATGAAATGGAAAAATGGCAGTAAAAATGCCAAAGCCAACAAATACCAACGGAAATAAAATCAATTGTGATTGTAGAGGAAGTGGATTTGATAGAATGGTTACGAAGTCAAAACTCCTTTTTCCGATCGGCATCTGGTAATACATAAATAGAATGCCAACCAGGATCAGTGCAGAGCCTGCCATCAGCATCAACGCTAGCTTATTTGCACTGTAATTTTTATTACCACTTCCCCATATACCGATCAGCATGAATTTGGGAATAACAGCAATTTCGAGGAAACAAAAAAGTGTGAAAAGATCCAGCGAAATAAAAAATCCATATGCACCCGACGCAAGTAGTAGAAGCAAAATGAAAAACTCTTTCCCCTGCTTTTCGATGTTCCATGAAACAAGAATACCTGCAGTCACTACGAGCGATGTCAGCAGGATCATTGCAACGCTGATGCCGTCAACTCCAAAATGCAGACTCGCGTTCCAGCTGCTGAACCATTCTATTTTTTCATCAAAAAGAAATAAGCTGCTGTTTCCCTCCCTTCGTTGCTCCGCAAATGAAACAGTCAGTAAAGCCACCGCCATCATTTGCAATATTGTACCCGCCAAACTCACGAACTTCGTGTGCTTTGCAGGCAAAAGAATTACCAGCAATGCTGTGATAACCGGTAGAGCAGGTAATAACCAGAGCGGCAACATTTATTAGTTTCTGTTTATAAAAAAAATAATGATCAATACAGATGCAATTACGGTGAACAGGTATACCATCCCGTACAATTGCACTTTCCCTGATTGCAATTTTTTTATTTTGCTGGCAAGTCCTATTGTTGAATTGCCGGAAAAATTCACAAGTGCATTAACAACGTTTTTATCAAACCATGCAGCGGGTTTTCCGATACCATTCATGATAACTTTCTTCGTCAGGAACAACCACACCTCATCGATATAAAATTTATGATATGCTGCTTTGTACAAATTTCCAAGGCGTTGTGAAACTTCCTGCGGTCTGTTGCCTGGTGCATTATACAACCACGCAGCTGTCGACACCCCTAATATTGCAAGCAGAACAGGCGCTATCGAAAACACAAGGTGAAGTTCTGTGGCTAAAGGTCGTCCGTCAGAACTAACAAATCTTCCGAAAGGAATAAGCCCCAACACCACAGAACCGGCTGCAAGTACAAAAAGCGGTACCATTTGTCCTGCGCTTCCTTCTCTGTGTTCAGGTTGATGAAGATGTTTATTGCTATTTCTGAAAATCAGGAAATACAATCGGAACATATAGAATGCAGTCAGGGCAGAAGTAAAAAGCGCGATCCAATACACCGGTTTGTTTCGCTCCCATGCTGCGAGCAAAATTTCTTCTTTACTGAAAAAACCTGCAAACGGCGGAATGCCAGCAATTGCAAGACAGGCAATCAGGAAACTGATATGTGTCAGTGGCATACTTTTTCTCAAGCCACCCATCTTACTTACTTCATTGCTGTGCACTTCGTGAATCACAAGTCCTGCACAAAGAAATAAAAGCGCTTTAAAGAATGCATGTGTAAACAGATGAAATTGAGATGCTGTAAAACCAAGCCCTTCTTCGCCAAAACCGGAAACGCCAAGAGAAAACATCATGAACCCGATCTGTGACATCGTGGAATAAGCCAATACTCTTTTAATATCTGTTTGAGTACATGCAATAATTGCAGCAATCAATGCAGAAAACACACCGACATATGCAATCAGGTTTAGTATTTCAGGAGCTGAAAAATAATAGACGGGGAATAATCTTGCTACCAGGAATACGCCCGCCACCACCATCGTTGCGGCATGTATCAATGCTGAAACAGGTGTCGGACCTTCCATCGCATCGGGCAACCACACATGCAATGGAAACATCGCGCTCTTACCGGCGCCTCCGATAAAAACCAGCAGCATGGCCCAGGAAATGGTAGAAATACCGAGCCATGCAGATGAGGTAGAAACTGATGCTGATTTACCATGACCAAATTGTCCGATGATCGCCTCAAAATCCAGTGATTTCGCTTCGAAAGCAAGAATCAGAATTCCGATCAGTAATCCAAGGTCTGCAAATCGTGTAATGATAAACGCTTTTTTTGCCGCTGCAACTGCAGAAGGTTTTTGATAATAAAAACCAATCAGCAGGAATGAGGAGACGCCGACCAATTCCCAGAAAATATACATCTGGAAAATATTTGACGACATCACCAGCGCCAGCATGGAAAATGTAAATAAACCGAGGTATGAAAAATATATATTAAATCGTTGCTCCCCTTTCAGATAACAGATACTGTAGCTGTGCACCATCAGGGAGATAAAACTAATCACCACCATCATCATGACCGCAACCGGATCAAGCAGCAATCCCATTTTAATTGAAATTTCCGGCGTGAATTGCAGCCACTCATATTCTGTAACCAGTATTTTCCTGTAAGCGCCACCACTACCGCCATACACAAAGAAATAGTCGTACGCTGTCAGTAAAGCTGCTCCAGCAGAAACAAGTATCGCCCCGGTGCCGATGGCCCCTGCCCATCGTTTAATAAAGTTTCCGTTTGCAAGCCCCAATAAAAGAAAGGCCGCAAATGGCATTATTGGAATCAGCAGTATCAATATCAGCTCCGGCATAAGTTTGAAAGGGTTAGTACTTCATTTCTTCAGCGGCGTTCACATCAATGGTGTTATGACTACGATATAAATTGATAATAATAGCGATCGCCAGCGCAGCTTCAGCGGCAGCAATCGCAATAATGAACAAAGTAAAAAACACACCATCCAGTTTCTCAGGCCATACGTATTTATTAAATGCGATGAAATTCAGACAAACACTATTTAATATCAGTTCGATGCTCATCAGGATTGTAATGAGGTTCCTTCTTGTAAAAAAACCATACACGCCAATAAAAAACAGCGCAGTGCTGATGAAGAGGATATGGTATAATCCGGGGGTGTTCATTTCGTTGTTCGTTGTTCGTTGTTCGTTGTTCGTTGTTCGTTGTTCGTTGTTCGTTGTTCGTTGTTCGTTGTTCGTTGTTCGTTGATCGTAGAGACGCGATGCATCGCGTCTCTACGATCAACGGCAAACGGTTTTCAGTTTCTGTTTTCAGTTTTCTGCATCCTTCTTTTCCATAGACACAACGCATGCGCTATCCCTACAAAAAAAACCTGACATTAAAATGTTCCTGTTCCCTGCTTACTATTGCCTGGCTGTTACTACTTACCACTTACTACTTACTACTTACTGGCGTTCTCACTGCCTATTGCCTCCTGCCTGCTGCCTGACTTCATCGCAATCACAATACATCCTATCATCGCTGCAAGTAACAAAATGCTCACCACTTCAAATGGAAGCGCGTACCCTTTATCATCAATGCTCAGCATTTGCTGTCCGATGTCAGCAACGCGCGGGCCACCAAAGTCGTGATCATCGAGCGGAAACGAATGCTTTACTATCTGCAACATGCACAAAGCGAACCCGCAAAAAGCAGCGAGTGCCGAGAAGAACTTCCTCGAACCCTTCTGCGGCGGCAGCAACTCACCTGATTTCTGTGTCAGAAAAACAGAAAATATAATCAGCACCGCTATCCCTCCCGCATACACGACGATTTGTACAGCAGCGATAAATTCAAATTGCAACCAGAAATAAAATCCGGCCATTCCTATCAGTGAGAAAAGAAGATAAATAGCAGAACGGAAGATGTGTCTGCTGGTTACAGCAAGCAATGCGCTACCCAAGGTCAGCAGCGCCAGCAAATAAAATATTACGGCTGAAGCAGTCATTCCACGCCTTCTTCCAGTTTGGAACCGGGTTGGTTTAATGTTTTGGTCAGTAAACTTCTATCGTAAACACTATGTTCAAATGTCTGTGCCATTTTAATGGCATCCGTCGGACAGGCCTGGATACAGAGATTACACATGGTACACAATTCAAGATGATATATAAATGTATCCAGCGCCTTCTTCTTCTTCCCCTCAGCGTTTACTTCAAACTTTGTAATAATCTTAATAGTTCCGTTAGGACAGGCCAGCTCACATGCAGTACAACCGGTGCAACGATGTGTATTCTCTTCGGAATGCAGCATTACCACTTCACCACGAAATCTCTCCGGCAACACCAGTGTCGCGCGGTTATCCGGATACTGTTCGGTAATGATTTCTTTATGGTGAGTAAAATAATACCCGGTGCGCTTCATTCCCGTGAGCAGTGATTTTACCGCTCCAAAAATGTCACCAAAGTATTTTTTTGCTCCCATTGTCATTCAATTTAAAAATGCCATTTCATAATCGCAATCAATGTCACCAATAAAATATTCACCATGCTGATTGGCAACAGATATTTCCATTCCAGGTTAAGCAACTGATCAATGCGAAGCCTTGGAAATGTCCAGCGAAACCACATGATCACGAAAATGAGGAAAAATGTTTTACCAAAGAACCACATAGATGAAGGAACATAATCCATTATCTTATTGAATCCTTCCCAGTTTCCGATATGTAAAGGCATCCATCCACCAAGGAAAATCGTTGCAGCGATGGCGCAAACAATAAACACATTCACATACTCCGCCAGGAAAAAAAGCGCAAACTTCATTCCCGAATATTCCGTGTGAAAACCCGCCGTCAGTTCTGATTCTGCTTCAGCCATATCAAAAGGTGCGCGGTTGGTTTCAGCTGTTACTGCAATGATGAAAATTATAAATGACAGGATTACCGGAAGATGCCCTTTGAAAATCCACCATCCATCTGCCTGTGATTGAATAATTTCAGAAACACTCAAACTACCCGTGAGAACAACAATGCTTAGTAATGAAAGTCCGGCTGATAATTCATAGCTCACAATCTGTGCCCCACTTCTCATCGCCCCAAGCAATGAATATTTATTATTACTGCTCCAGCCTGCCATTAATATCGCAATTACTGAGAGTGACGATACAGCAGATAGATAAAGCACTCCGATATTCAGATCCCATATCTGAAAATTCCTGGCGAAAGCAATCGGCGCCATCAGCAGCATCGCTGATATCATGGCAATAAACGGCGCAAGGTTAAACATCACCTTATCTGCTCCTGCTGGTGTCAGGCCTTCTTTAACCAATAATTTCACTGTATCCGCCACCGTTTGAAACATGCCTTTCGGCCCCACCCTGTTTGGTCCCAGGCGAATTTGCATATATGCAGAAACTTTTCTCTCCATCAACACCAGTATCAATCCCAATACGGCAAACAATGTGATCACGAGCACGCATACCAGGGCCATCTCGATCGTCACCGCCCAGAAAGGACTGAAACTTTCGTACAGCCAGTGATTGATTTCAGATGTTATGCCCGATAGGCTCCACATTTTGAGTTATAAGTTATGGGTGTTAAGTTATAAGTTAAAGGTTGAACGTATAACGTTAAACATTAAACGTAGAAACCTGCGTTTGCAAATTTGTTTCACATTTTCAAGAGCCGGCTGTTCCCTACTTACTACTGCTATGTAAAAGGCTGTGGTGCCGAAGCGAAAGCTCAGCATTGTTAAAAGTTTCTACAAGTCAATTCAGAAATTTTCTCCACCTG
>JARJHS010000007.1 GCA_029269725.1 Pollutibacter soli
TTCCTAACCTCCTTTTTATACAGCTCAATTGTGTATAAACCTATATCCAAAACTGAAAATAAAAAAAGCTGCCTCATTTTACTTTTGAGACAGCCTCATATCAAAAAACCAACTATCAGAACTAACAACGATACCAGATCAAAAGCCGCATTCGTTCTGACAACCTGCCTCACGCCTGCCTTTCCGTTAGGCAGGGCAGGCGGGTTGAGAACACACCTGCCCTGCCACCAACCATACGCTTGCTTTTCCCCATCACCTAAATCTCCTGCCTCCCATCTCCTCACTCCTGCCTGCTCATTCTACTAACCACATTAGGGTATTGTCAAAGACTTGACAATTGTCAATCTTTACAACACTGAAATCTTATATCACTAAGATGCCTCTGAAAAAAACATCAAAGAAAGCGTCGACCAGGACAAAGAAGAAGGCTGTGAAAAAATCGGCCAGGAGTGTTTCTGTAAGCACCGGTGCAAGATCGATACAGGTGAGACAGACTGTGGTTGATGATTTTGTGGTTATTCCCAAAACAAACGATGATATTTCTTTGACTGTAATCATCGGAGACATCGATCAGACCGGCTCTTCGCGCATAGAAGTAGCCGACGTTTTTCCTCCGGAACACAGGGATGGTTCTTTTTATAATTTGTCCATCGGGAAATGTAAACAACTCGATGGACAAACTCTTTTATTGATCACCAGTGTTACAGATACCAATAACAATACAAATAATAACAGGACTGAAGCGACAGTGAAACTGCATGTGGCAGAAAATGTGATTTATGTGCGCAAGATGCAATCCGACGTTGCTTCAGAAGGAGATACAGAGACGTATATTTTCAATATAAAACTGTATGCGTTTTAATCTTGCATGTACAGGATTGTTGCTCGCATGTACCATTTGTTCGTACATCGCAAAAGCGCAGAATGCAAGTGCAGATACATCGGTTAAAATCGATTTGCTCCGGGGATCCCCATCGCCTTCTTCAGTGTTGTTGAATATGTCGCCATCGGATATTGAGAAGCCTACCGATATCACCGCATTTATGTTTTCGGTAAGAACGGCCACGAATACTTTTACTGCAATCCCGAGCAACTATGCAATTGAACTCGCTCCATTCCAGTTGCTGAATAAAACAAGGCCACTGGATTCCAGGACGCTGGTAGAGAACAGGGAAAATTTCAGAAGGACGTTTGCGGTTTCCCTGGGGATTAAGCAGGTGAGCAGTAATGACAGTATTCCTAATTCAGTAGGAAAGACTCAGTTTGGATTCGGGATTGGTTTTGCAATAAAGCGTGGTGAGATTGACGCGGAATCAAAACAGGCGTTCAATAATATCTGGCAGATGCAACAGGCGCTGAATAATAATTATGCAGATATTAAGAAAGTAATTGTTGATCGTGATCCCGAATATATGGCGCTGACGCTCGCAATGACTGAGGTGGAGAAACGGAAATCAGGTTTAAGTGTATCTGAATTTGGTGAACTGATGCGACCACTTTTCCTGAAACGCCAGGAGAGAATGCAACAGATTATAAACGCTGTGAATTCCGGACAGATAGATACAGCCAGCGCGAAATCTGCCTATCTCATCATGGCCGTGGATTCGATAAAGAAAGGGATTGCTGCCGAGGTAAAAAAGATCCGGATGGAGAGAACGGGATTCAATCTTGATTTTAATGCAGGAGGCGTAGTTGATTTTTTGGATAGCCGGTTTAACAACTCGTATTTTTTTAAATCTGGTGCATGGTTAACTGGTGGTTATCATATGCCGGAGAAAAACCTTGCTGCATTATTTATCGTACGTTATTTATATACGCCGAAAACATCGCCATATAACCCCGAACATAGCCTAACGGAAATGCATAACCTGGATTTTGGTGGTCGGTTTGTTGTGACAGCGATGCAGAGGAAACTGATGGTGAGCGGCGAAGGAATATATCGTGCTGTATTAAATGAATCGGGAGCAGGTTCATGGCGTCTGATGGTCAATGCAGCATACGATATTGGAATCAATCAGAAGCTGACATTTTCCTTCGGAAGAAATTTTGATGGGACGACTTATAAGGGAGGGAATGTGATCGGCGCCATCAACCTGATTTTTGGTTTGGGCAACCAATTGATCGGTGGTGGTCGATCTGCAAAGAGCTAAATGGTTCCGGACCAATCTGTTATCGGAGGATACTCGTCCGGACTTTGAAAACAGGAATGTGTTATTTCGCTTATTTCGACAAATGGTCGTTTTCCTTCGACGAGTGAGTTGCAGGATCGTAAAAACCCGGTTAGTTTTACATCATCAAACGGAAAAATACGAGGGGCGGTTACGAGAAAGTTTGATACACGAAACACAGAAGTCTAACAGACAAACATATTAACACGGATGGTTTTAGGATAAATTCCGGCAGGCAACTGCCGGTTTTTTCATTTATAGACGATTGATAATCCGGCGGTTTGGCGTAACAAACGAAATCCAACAGATTATCTTCCAGGACGACCAGTTGGCTGATTTGAGCATGAAGGGTTGTTGGTCGGATACAGCAGTGGTGATCGTAATTTTCCCATAGCGCATTTCATTGTTTTCTATAAGGTCAACTTCGATTTTGAAGAGCCTGTCGCTGAAATCAAAAGTGCAGTTCCGCAGAAAGCCAGGGCATCGAAAGAACTGGCAAATTCATTTCCACGTTGGCCGAGCGGATCGTCAATGGCACGGGGAAGATGCAGAATCACAAACCAGATAAAAAGCATCAGGCTTAAAAGGCTTGCAACTTCCCTCACCTTTATTTTTAAAATAATAGCCATCCCTGAACCTATTAATGCAACAGCGGCGAAATAGGTCCAGAACAAGGGAGCGGGTATCCATTCGGGCACGAGTTTCATAACAAATTCTCCGTAGAGAAGATGTGTAATACCAAAGGTGATCATGGTGATGCTGAAAAATATCCTGCCAGCAGGAATGATCTTTTCGCCCCAGCTTGCTGTAGCGGAAGAGTATTTCATTTCCGTGGCCAGGAACGATCCTGCGACAACAAATGCACCTCCTGCAATCGCCAGATCTTTAAATGCACTCGTCCACATCGCCAGGTGTTTACTGTCTGGATCGGCGATTAGTTCAAATGGAATATGAATAAAGAAGAACAATACCAGCAATAACACGCCAAACATAGCAGAGATTGTTCGTGCATACTTTTCTGTTAGTATCAGGATTGCAGTCACGATCATCAGTAGCCCGAATATATAGGCCCAAATAGAAAGACCAGGAAGGTGATTTTGCCAGGCTGGAACAAATACGGGTCTGAAATCTCCAAAAACAAATTGCTGAACGCCATAAATAATGAGGGCAATAGCATAAAAAGTTCGACCGGTTGATGTTCTGAAATGCATGGCGGGCAGTGTGTTTAAATTTATGGTGACCAATCACGCTGAATTGTAAAGACTTCGTCGATGGCGTTTTTACAATTTATATAATTATTTGTTGGTGTTTCCCGGAAAACCGATGACTTTTTAATTAGTATATACAAAGGGAGAGCACGGACAAGACATTGTGGTCTGCCATAGTTGTTGGTGTTCCCTTAAGTAACTTAAATTTTGATATTCCTGGGAACTTCGGAAAACACCAGCAACGGATGATTCACACGCCTTTCCTTTAATGGTGTTTCGCCGGCAATGAAATATTCTCAACATTTGCAGAGATTGGTGAGCACCAGTAAAGCTTCGTAATCAACAAAAGATGTTGGTGTTCCGTCGAGTCGTTTACATTTTAGTGGCCTTGAGAATTCCGGAAACACCAACAACGGATGAGCATACACAAAGGCGGGCATGTATAAAACATGGTGGTCTGCAACAGTCGTTGGTGTTCCCTTAAGTAGCTTAAATTTTTATATTCCTGGGAACTTCGGAAAACACCAACAACGGATGAGTCACACGCCTTTCCTTTAATGGTGTTTCGCCGGCAATGAAATATTCTCAACATTTGCAGAGATTGGTAGTCATCAATAAAGCTTCGTAATCAACAAAAGATGTTGGTGTTCCGTCGAGTCGTTTACATTTTAGTGGCCTTGAAAATTCCGGGAAACACCAACAACGGATGGGCATACACAAAGGCGGGCATGTATAAAACATGGTGATCTGCAACAGTCGTTGATGTTCCCTTAAGTAGCTTAAATTTTGGTATTCCTGGGAACTTCGGAAAACACCAACAACGGATGAGTCACCCGCCTTTCCTTTAATGGTGTTTCGCCGGCAATGAAATATTCTCAACATTTGCAGAGATTGGTGAGCACCAGTAAAGCTTCGTAACCAACAAACGATGTTGGTGTTCCGTCGAGTCGTTTACATTTTAGTGGCCTTGAGAATTCCGGGAAACACCAACAACGGACTACAATTTTATTTCTGCGAGTTCCAACCCGACTGCCGGAAGGCAAGATCATTCACACGGCTTGATATCTCTGGCGAGAAAAGTATTCTTATCGAGTACACCAGTCGCTGTTACTTCTTTGCCCTTGAATTCATGCAGCAAATCATCATGAAACGGATTTGCATTGATTCTCCGGAGCACATATTCATGTTCGCGCGTCTGGATATACAATGCTTCATGTTGTGATTTTGTTCCGCGGGCGTAGGTTTTTTCGATTACTATTCCGCGAATGGTTTGTACGGCTGCAGGTTTATTTTTTTTCTTATCTGCTGACATAAATTTTCCAACCCAAAAGGTCTGCATCTGTTTCTTTAATGATCAGGATGCGGATGCGTTTTATTTTATCACCGGGACCGGAAGCCTCCTTGATAAATGTACGGAATTTCGCCCCGGTTTGCACGAGTGCTTTGCCTGAGCGGGAAGCTGCTTTAGCCTTGTATTGCTTTTCCTCCACTTTGTACAAACCTTTTCTATCAGGCTTTGTAAAGTCTGTCGACCGAAGCAGGAGCCTGATCTTATTTGCATTTTTTGAAGGCGTAACTCTTTGCATTTTTACAGATGACGCAATCGTATCCTCCAGCTTGATGCCTTTGTTGAAAAGATTGATACGATTATTCTGAATGGTGTTTTGTTTGATTGCTGCGCGTTTGATTTCCGGCTTAAAAACAGGAAGAACTGACGGATCTCCCATTAGATTGAACTGTGCCAGTGTCTTCAATTCATATGGATCAAGCGAAGGGCCGCTTTCAGAAAGAAACTGCTGCCGGGCCTGCAGCATCGCTCTGCCCGTCGAGGCGCCGTTTAGAATTTCCTTGACAAAATACTGCGTGACCAGGTCTGCTAACCCCTGTGAATCGACCGGACCATAAGCAATGGTACTGCTTCCCATAAATGCCAGTGCTCCCTGCAAGAGGTATTGGTTGGCGATGGCAATCTGATCTTTAATGCCCAGCCAGAGATTGTTTACCAGTTCGGCACCGTAACAACATTCCGCAGCGACGATGGTTCCAAAGCTGATTTTTCCCGGAAGCTGGTTCGTATGCAGCGCCTGTGGGTAACTGTTACCTTTCTGACCGTAAAAAGAAAAATCGTTTGAAGCACCATGACAATTATAAAAATGAGTCATCGTTTTCAGCTGAGCAGGCTTGTATGATTTTCCAGCTGGCGGAGATACTACAAGCTTATCATCATTGCCAAAAATATTGGTGACGGTTTGTTTTGTTGACTCTTTCCAGCTATCGCAGGTCACAGCAAAATAATTGCTGTATTTTTTCGCATCAACCGGTTTTGACCTGATCACATTATCAATCAGTTTGATGATATACTGCGGATCACTATCGCCCGCAATATCAGGCAGTCTTCCCACTACCCTGGATGGCCCTGTAAAGTCCTTTATGTTGGTGCTATACGGCTTATGACATGCATAGGGCAGATCTGAAGGAACTGTTACATCTTCATCGTCTGCCGGATTTTTTATTTCTATAAACGGAATAATATCCTGTGCACCGAGGATCACGATATACGCAGGAACCAGTTTACTGTACAACAGATCGATACTTTCCTTGCAGGTTTTTGCAGTAATGGTTTTTATGGGTTTGATGCCTGCTTTTTTGCAGGATGCAGCATCATCGATATAAACCAGCATCGTGTCGATTTCCAGCTTTTTATCAGCTTTGATCAATGCGGAAATTTTCTGTTCGATTTTCGTCAGGGCTTTTGCGTATTTACTGACGAGATTTTGTTTGCTGGAGATGATCAGCTTGCGGGATTTCATAATGATGGTTTTAGCAGTAATTAATATATGCTACTTTCCGCAAAGCCCTGGGTGAATTCAACGCCTCGTTGATTCTCAATTGAAGTTACGATTGTTCAAATATTTTCACCCAAACATAGTCATCACCAACAATTCCATTTTTCACGATCGCATTTTTTCTGATGGATTCAAGTGTGAAGCCATTTTTTTCCAGCGTACGCATCGACGCCTTATTTGAAGCAAATACTTCTGCATAAATGCGGATAATTTCCGGATGGCTCTGCCTGCAGATTTCCAGTATCAGTTCAATTGCCTTAGTGGTTATTCCTTTTCCCCAGAACGGTTCGCCCAGCCAGTATCCGATTTCGGCAGTATACCGGTAAATATCTTCCTTCGGTAAAATACTTATCGCGCCGGCAAACATTCCGTCGACTTCAATCACATAATGAAGATCGTCGTTATCGCTGAGGCGGGCTTTGACCCAGTTGTTTGCATCTGATTTAGTATATGGATGCGGAAAAAAATCGCGAACGGAATTCCAGATATTGATATTGTTCGCCAGCAATACCAAAGGCTTTACGTCTGATTTTGACCATTTACGCAATATTACTTCCGGCATCATCTATTTGGGTTTAACGTAAAACGTATAACGTGTAACGCAGGCTTTCGCGGATGTGATAACCTACGTAGGTGCCAGATTAAAGTAGGTTAGCTCTACATTCATAGGACGCGTTTAACGTTTAACGTAAAACGTATAACGTATAACGCAAGCTTTCGCGGAAGTGATAACCTGAATGTGTGCCAGCTTATCCAGATGTTAGTTGAACTCTCTTAGGCTTACGTTCAACGTTTAACGTTCAGCGTTAAACCTCAATATCGCCAGCTTTTCAAATCCGCTCCTTTCGGTGCCCGTTTCTGAATCTCGCTAGTCCACTTTTTAATGAACATGGAATGATAACGCAATCTTGAAATATAGTTGGGATTATCATGATCTCCGTTCCAGCAATGTTCTGCACGATCACCATAATCCACCTTGCCATCAAAAGAAGGATTTTTTAATTTTTTCAGACGCTCCTCTGTAAAATATACTGCGTTGTTGAGATAGAAATTATCCATGTCGCCACAGTAAATATGAATTTTTCCGCTGAGCTTTTTGCCAAGTGTTGACCAGTCACGCTCGAGTATGTACGACAGATCATAATGTTCTTTCCAGTATTGAGCGACAGTAGAATCGATTGCGCCGGTGAGTTTGTCGAAAATCGGTTTGGGGTAACCGTCAGTACCAACAGGAGAGTACACGGCCTGCCAGATATCCCATTGTTCGCCACTTCTCCCATTGGATCCCAGGGCCAGTTCACGATAATTCATATCCTGCACCGTAGCACTGACTTTGCCCAGGTAATCGCGCATTCCGGGACGATAAGTTTTCCGGAAATCGCTCTCCAGAAAATAAGCATTTTTATCCTTATAAAGATTGATCTGGCAATAGGCACGGAAGTCAATTGGATCGGGACAAGCGGCATAACTACCGTTGTATTCGTCAGGATAGAACACCTGAACGGCGAGGGCCTCCCATCCACCCGTGCTGCCACCATACACAAACCTCGCCCATCCCTTTCCGATGCCGCGAAACCTCTTTTCGATTTCAGGAATGAGTTCATAAGTAATTGCATCGCCGTACGGGCCATTGTTTGCTGAATTCACAGCATAGCTGTCATCGTAATACGGAGTCGGATGCTGAATTTCGATGGCAATCACTCTCGGAAAATCCGGGCCTGTCCATTGCTTGTAAAAAGCATAATTCTCTTGTTGTATAATGCTGTTATAACCGGAGATGCCAAATCTTTCACTGTAATCGGGTTTCAGACTTGTATCTGGCGGGGTCGTTCTCCAATCACCAAAATCCGACGGAAAATGTCCATGAAATATCGCGAGTGGATATTTCACATTGGGGTGTGTATCCCAGCCTTCAGGCAACAAAACGTGCGCGCCAAGGTATATCGGTCTTCCCCAGAATTCTGTCAATTTTTTACTCAATACCTTGATATGCTTGACATATTTCGAATCCTCAGGTTCTTTGATGGCAGGAATAGAATCATTGAGGTCGATAGAGATAATATTATTTCCCGATTTGCTGAAACTGATCTTTACCGGTTTTGAAAGCAGGTTACCAGGTGCCATGTTCCAGTGCTGACCTTCGCCTCTGTCCATAGGCAATTTAACGGTATGACCATCACTTCGTTTGAATGTTTCATAACGATGAAAAACTGCCTGAACAAAATAGTCACCTTCCGGCACCCCGCTCAATGACTGCAGCGGATAACCGAAATCCTTGTCATCAAAATATATTGCAAGGCCATCCGTCCATGCTGAAACATCTTTACCAAATACCAGCTGTGTTTTCGGGCCATCCTGTATCTGAAACCTGGGTTCTGGTTGATCGGTTAAGGAAAGAAGTAACAATAGTCGGCCGTCAGGATGATGTAACCCCATTGACTTATTCATACTCACTGAAAATCTTGTTTGCGCGAAAGAGGCGTAACAAATAAAACAAAACAGGAAAATCAATAAGGTTCTGTTCATGTCGAAGAATTAAATCTGTGAGTGGAAATGGCTAAGATCAAATGGTCCTTTTGATATAATTCGAATAGTCAGGGATTGCGCAGGCGTATTCATGGTACATCAATGGGGACGTCAGCAGGAAATCTGCTGTGGCCCGGTCACAAGCGAAGGGTATATTCCATGTGACAGCCAAACGCAAAAGAGCTTTTACATCAGGATCGTGCGGTTGTGCTTCCATGGGGTCCCAGAAGAAAATGAGTACGTCGATTTTTCCTTCGGCAATCAGCGCTCCTATCTGCTGATCACCACCCAATGGGCCACTCAGGAATTTTCGCACCGGCTGGCCCAGTGCATCTTCAACAAGTGTTCCTGTCGTTCCCGTTGCCAGCAGATCATGCTGGGCAAGTGCGGCTTTGTTGTATTCCGCCCAATCGATCAGGTCGCGTTTTTTATGATCGTGCGCAACAAGTGCAATGTTCTTTCGGCTGCTGATGTTTCTTACACTATCCATAAACGTGAGTATTTTGTCCGTTTCGGAAAAGGTAATAAAAAAACCGTATCCTACGGAGACACGGTTTTTTATCAAACAAAACCAACTATTTTAGGCAGAAGCCATCTCTTTAATTTTCTCGCGGATCTTTACTTCGATTTCATTTGCCAGCTCAGGATTGTCGATCAGCAATTGCTTCACCGTATCCCTTCCCTGGCCGAGCTTATCGCTGTTATAACTGAACCATGAACCGCTTTTCTGCACAATACCCAACTCAACCCCGAGATCAAGAATCTCACCTGTTTTGGAAATGCCTTCGCCGAAGATGATGTCGAATTCGGCAGAGCGGAAAGGAGGAGCTACCTTGTTTTTCACCACTTTCACTTTTACACGGTTTCCAATGGCCTCTTCTCCGTCTTTAATCTGTGCCTGGCGACGAATATCCAATCTTACAGATGAATAGAACTTCAGGGCATTACCACCCGTGGTGGTTTCCGGGTTTCCAAACATCACCCCGATTTTTTCACGAAGCTGGTTGATGAAAATACAAACGGTGTTTGTCTTGCTGATGGTCGCCGTAAGCTTACGAAGCGCCTGGCTCATCAATCTTGCCTGGAGACCCATCTTGCTGTCTCCCATTTCACCTTCCAGTTCCGCTTTTGGAACAAGAGCGGCCACAGAGTCGATGACTACTACATCCAACGCGCCCGAAAGGATCAGGCGATCGGCAATTTCCAAAGCCTGCTCACCATAATCCGGCTGAGATATTAAAAGATTATCGACATCAACACCCAGTTTCCTGGCGTAGCTGCTGTCAAAAGCATGTTCTGCATCTATAATGGCGCAGATTCCACCTTTTTTCTGAGCTTCTGCAATCACATGAGTTGCGATCGTCGTTTTACCGGAGCTTTCAGGCCCGTATATTTCAACCACACGTCCCTTAGGCAAACCGCCTATGCCTAAAGCAATGTCCAGACCAATGGAACCAGTGGAGACTACCTCTTGCTGGGTCTCACCTTTTTCGTTCATCATCATCACACTTCCCTTGCCATAGTCCTTATCGATTTTATCTAATGTAAGCTTGAGTGCCTTTAATTTTTCACTGTTGGACATGTGTATTTTTTTAGATTTTCAAAGTTATTTATTCAATAAAGGTAGGGGAATTTAATTATGCACACTAATAATTTTAGCAGTTTTTACACTAAAAATATTAGTGTTTTTCACCAAAAAAAAACCCTGTTATTGGAAAATAACAGGGTTGACATGAGAAAAACTTAAAAAATACATTCGGCTGCAACCGAAAAAAACATGCACGTAAAGTAAACACATTCTATCCAATTAAACAATAGTTTATGTATTGTATATTAAAATGGCAATTCCGTTGAGATTTTTTAAATTTGCACAAACAATATGATCATGAAACACCTGTTTATATTAGCTATATGTTTTTTGACGGGTTTGGCTATTTACGCACAGGAACCCGTACCTGCCGCAAAAGGAATTACTTATGGTGCAACGATAACGCCGGACAGTGCGATTTCGGTTAATGATATCAGTTCGAAACTGGAGAATAATGCATATACCGGGAAAGTGCAGGGAAAGGTTGTTGAAGTATGCCAGGAGAAGGGTTGCTGGATGAAAGTGGAAAAAGCGGATGGTGAAAAAATGATGGTGAAGTTTAAGGACTATGCCTATTTTATGCCGAAGAATATTGTTGGTCAGGAGGTAGTCCTTGACGGGGAAGCGAAAATCAAAGAGACTTCCGTTAAACAACTAAAACACTATGCAAAAGACGCGGGCAAGAGTGATGAAGAAATTGCAAAAATCAAAGAACCAAAGAAGGAATTGATTTTTGTTGCGAAAGGAGTGGTGGTACTTTAAGATATTTTATCAACTACAACGCCCGTGAAGGAGTGATCTTTCGCGGGTTTTTTATTTAGGGTCTGCTGATTGTTTATGTCCGTGCATGGTTTAACGTAGAACGTAGAACGTAAAACAGCCAGCCTCTGCGATATAAAGGGCCCGGGAAAACGAAATTTGTTATGACAATTTTGAAATTTTAATATTCTGGTCCAGGGATTTATCCATCATATTCGTGATAAGCATACAGGCGTCAGACCCAACATTCTTTTGTAATTCAATACAGGGATGAATTTTCATAAAAATAAGCAGGTCTTGTTTATTATCCGGAATGAAGCTCGGTTTCTTCGGATTCGATTTCGTGTACAATTTCGCGGAGCTTAGCGATGTGTCGGCCATACAATTTTCTAACATACCACTTGTTCAGAATGCCCAATACGAAAGTGCCGATTACAATCAGTATACCCCATATTAAAACTACTTTCCACCAGGGATTTTCAGGTGAGGGAAACAGGATATTTCCAGGATTGATGTATCGTGCATTCCAATAAAAGATCCATCCAAAGAATACCATGCTTATGGGAACGAGTATGGTCCCTGCAAGAAGATAGAAACCTACAAATTTTTCAAGTGTATGAATCTGGTTCCGGAGATTCTGCAAAACTTGTCCTTCGGGTGAAACCATTCTATTGAGCAAACGGTTTTTTCTATAATAATAAATTACAAAGACCAGCGCGATGACGAGCATAAACCATCCTACCTCACTCATGCGGCCTTTCCATGCGGTGAAATAAAACAGGATAGAGGCGCCATAAGTAAAGACGACCAGCCAAAGCTCGATCAGCAGGTTGCGTTTCATGATTGCTACCGGGCTTTTTGATTTGGCCGACAGCATGTTTTTCAACTGCTGCTCATCCGACAGTTCCTTTTTATGATCCTGTTGCCAGAGATCTTTCCACTCCTCAAGTTCCATATGTGGACTGTTTTAATAGTTTACGTAGTTTCTCTCTGATGCGGTTCATTTTTACCCGTAGGTTGTTCTGATTGATGCCGAGGATGTCCTCGATCTCTTCATAGTTTTTATCTTCCAGATAAAGCATAATGATTGCTCTTTCCAATTCTGATAACTGCCTGATCGCGGCATACAATTGTTGTAATCTTTCTTCTTTTTCAGAAGCATCTGACTCATCTTTTATCTCTGCAGGAAGTTCATCCGGTCCCATGTAAATCATGTGGTTTTTCTTTCTTCTTAAACCGGAGATAGCAGTATTGATGGCGATGCGATACATCCAGGTGCTGAACTTCGATTCACCACGGAAACCGGGCCAGGCTTTCCATAGCTGAATGACAATCTCCTGAAACAGATCTTCTTTGTCGCGGTTATTCAGGCAGTAGACATTACACACTTTATGGATGAGTCCTTTATGACTCTCCAGGAGCTGAAGAAATTCGGATTGTGTGTCTGATGAGCTCAAGTGTGCGAATGACCCTTTAGTCGCAGGATGAACTAAATTATTACAGAGTTACTAATTTTTAAGGTGGAACGTAAAACGTATAACGTTTAACGTAAAACTTTCAACCTTTAACTTTACACCTTAAACTGGAAATTACCTGATGAAGAAAATTTACTGGTTGCCCTATTGTACCACAAGTATTGCGATTGTAAAAGAATATGCCCTCGATCAAAAGGATTTCGTTTTCCAGGATATCAAAACCGAAAAGATAACAGAAGAGCAGATCGATGAAATGAAAGAACTCGCGGGCAGCTATGAAAAATTATTCAGCAGGCGCGCACTGAAGTTCAGGGGCTGGGGTTTACATGAAAAAGAACTTTCAGAAGAACACTACCGGCGTTATATACTCGAAGAATATACCTTTCTGAGAAGGCCGGTAATTATCTATAACGACCAGGTATATATTGGAATGGATAAGAGACTGAAAAAAGTAAAATGGTGAACTGCCAGGCAATAGACTCTAGTGATTTGAACCACATAGATAACATAGATTGCATAGGCACATAGAAATTAAACTATGTGCCTATGTTCCTAATGTGGTCTATGTGGTTCAAAAAATATTGAAAGTAACGGGAAGGAAGAACAGCATCTGATGATTGAACCACATAGGTAACATAGATTGCATAGGCATATAGAAATTAAACTATGTGCCTATGTTCCTAATGTGGTCTATGTGGTTCAAAAAATAGCGAACGTACAACATCTACTGTCTGCTGTCTACTGTCTATTGCTTGGCTACACTATCCTCAGCTTCGCATAATTCAACATGATCTTCTTCTCTCCATTCAGATCAAACCTGATGGTAGCGATCGGATTATGTGCAGCGCCTTCGAGTTTTAGTATTTCTCCAAACCCGAATTTCTGATGTTCGATGCGCTGACCTTCCTGCAGATCGCCAGTTGCACTTGCAGTAAAATTGGCTGATGGAGTATGCTCGACAGGTTTAGGATTGGGTTTCAATCCAAGTCCGGATACGCTTTTTCCTGAACTGCCGGCATTTCCCTTTTTCCAATTGTTTTCACTATAGGAATTGCCAAAACCATCAGAGCCATTGCCCCATCCTCTCATTCTTTCTGCAGCTGAACTGGCGCCGAAACCCTGGTTTTTTACACCACCTCCGGCAAAGCTCCGGTCAAGGTATTCTGAAGGCAACTCTTCAATAAAACGACTGGGTTCATTCTGCACCACCTGCCCGAATTTATAGCGTGTATTAGCATAGGTTATCCATAAACGCTTACGTGCCCTTGTAATAACGACATAGAATAACCGACGTTCTTCTTCCAGTTCTTCCCTGGTATTTATGCTTAGTGCACTGGGGAAAAGCATTTCTTCCAGACCAGCAGCAAATACGCAGGAGAATTCCAGGCCTTTGGCTGCGTGAATGGTCATCAGTTTTACCGTGTCTGCATTCGCATCTTTTTCATCTGCATCGGTCAGCAACGTGATCTGTTGCAGATAAGCAGCGAGCGTTGTAGTGGATGATACTGCGGGATTTGCCGGCACATCAGGGGTACCTTGCTGAAACTGGATTTCACCAGCATTGGTTACAGGAACAAGGTTGATCTCAGGTGTATCCAGCAACACACCATCTTCATCGATCTGTGCACGGTTCTGCTGATCATCCACCCACATTTTGATTGAGTTCAACAGCTCCTGGATATTCTCATATCGCTGAACACCTTCGGTACTCTTATCATTAAATAATTCCTTAACAAGACCAGTTTGCTTTCCCACATGAAATGCAACATCATATGCATTTTTTGTTTTCAGCATACTTGCGAAACTTTTGATCATCGTTACAAAAGCCTCGAGTGCTTCAGCAGTGGACGATTTAAATCCGTTATTTCTCGCGTTCACCATCACTTCCCACATGCTGATATCCTGCTCATTGGCATGCAGAATGATTTTATCAATCGTGGTTTTTCCAATACCTCTTACAGGATAATTGATGATGCGTTTTAAAGCTTCTTCATCTTTTGGATTGACAAGTATGCGCAGGTATGCAACAAGGTCTTTTATTTCTTTTCGCTGGTAGAAGCTGATGCCGCCATACATCGTGTATGGGATATTCATTCTTCTTAACGCTTCCTCAAAAGCACGGCTCTGTGCATTGGTGCGATATAAAATTGCGAAGTCTCTGTTGAAATAATGATTCCTGAGCTTTTGTTCCTGGATGGTATCCGCAACAAATTTTCCCTCATCATTATCCGTCATCGTACGTACCAGCCGGATGTTTTCACCGGAACCATTTTCCGTCCAGAGTGATTTTGGTATCTGGTTTTTATTATTGCTGATTACCTTATTCGCGACCTGCAGGATCTGTTCGGTACTGCGGTAATTCTGTTCCAGCTTTACCACTTTCACTTCTTCATAATCCTTTTGAAACTGGAGAATATTTTCAATGGTGGCACCTCTGAAGGAATAGATTGACTGTGCATCATCTCCCACCACACAAACATTTTCGTGAGCGGCGCCGAGTAATTTGATGATCTCATACTGGGCGGGATTCGTATCCTGGTACTCATCAATCAGAATGTATCTGAATTTGTGCTGGTACTTATGAAGACTGTCGGGAAAGTTTTTCAGCAATTCATAGAATTTCAGGAGCAGGTCATCAAAATCCATTGCGCCATTTTTAAAACAGCGCTTCACATAGGCCTCATAAATTTTTGCAATGGCTGGTCTGTTTGATCGTTGATCTTCCTGCTGCAGGTAGGTATCTGCTGCATATTCCTGCGGTCCGATCAATGCATTTTTTGCAGAAGAAATTCTATTGTATACTGTCGCCGGTTTGTAATGTTTATCATCCAAACCCAACTCATTGATCACTGTCTTCACAACGCTTTTTGCGTCTTCAGTATCATAAATCGTAAAATGATTCGGAAATCCGAGACGATGAGCTTCAGCTCTGAGTATCCTCGCGAATACCGAGTGAAAAGTGCCTATATACAGGTTGCGTGCTTCCTGGTTGCCAAGAATTTTTTCGACCCTTTCTTTCATTTCTCTCGCCGCCTTATTGGTAAAGGTCAAAGCGAGTATCCGGAATGAATCTACTCCATTCGCCATCAGGTGTGCGATGCGCGTGGTAAGTACTTTGGTTTTACCACTGCCGGCGCCGGCAATAATCATCAATGGCCCCTCTAAGTGCAATACTGCTTCACGCTGCCTCTCATTCAACTCTGCCAGGTAATTATTCATCCGTGCAAGTTAAGCCCTATTCCTGAGCGGGAAAAAATCTGCCATAGCTAAGGGTAATTATCAGAGAAATAAAATTTCGTTTTTCCCCATTTTTTATGTGGGAGTTAACCGTGTATTTAGGAATTATGATGTATTAAAACAGTTAGTTTAGCATTTCAATCCAGATAAATGAAAAAAATTACATTGATATTCACACTGCTTGTTGCAGGCCTTGGTGTTGCTGCACAACAAAAAGCGGACGGGCCATATATAAGTTCGCAGATTGAGAAGGGAGCGCCTTATACATTGGTTTTGCTTACGGCGTCAGGTGGTCAGCCGCCAAAAGATTCTGCTATGACCTGGCATACCCAACACCTGCAAAATCTTTTTCAGCTGCATCTCGATAAAAAAATATCGGTTTTTGGGCCGGTAACTGCCGAGAACCCGGATGGTTTAAGTGGTATTATCATTTTCAACAGCTCAGACGAAAACGAAATCAAGAAATGGCTGGGCAACGATCCGATGATTTCTAAAGGAATTATGCTGATGAAATTTTACAAATGGTTCAGTATCCCCGGGCAGACGCTTCTGAATACAAAGTAAGAAGTGGGTAAGGAAGTAAAACGTTCAACGTAAAACGTAAGTACCCGCGGTTACGGAGCCAATCCGGGGTGATAATTATTTTATTTTAGATCAGAAGTACATGGCTGGCAATTTTCGTTAAAGACAAAATTCAACACAATTAAAATCGGTATTGAAATCAAATGACTTTCGTTTGTTAGTAAAAATGTAGGGACGCCATACATGGCGTCCCTACATTTTTGCAGGATGATTTATTTCATCTAAAAAATATAAACTAACAACCCGGCCTGCAGGCGGCCACAAACAGGATGCTCCTACCGGAGCATCAATGAACCTGCTATCGCAATCAGAGATGGATTTGGCGTTCGCGGAGATTAACCTATAACCTAACACGTAAAACCTCTCACCTGTTATATTTATTTCGTATACAAAGGCGTTCTCTTCAGCAAATACTCCATCGCATTTCTATATGCATTCTGGCCATCCCAGAAAGATTTTCTTTGCTGATTGAAAACACTATTGCCTTTATCATCGTAAATACTCAGGTTAAACCGCGTAGAATAATTCTGTTCGGTGGTTGAGGTGGAAGTTTTAGTGGTATTATAATCAGTATTGTTTTTCTTCGGATCGTTTTTGGTAGTGGTATTGTATTGTGTGTTGGAAGTGCTGGTCTGGTTTTCCTGATCCAACGTAACCAATCCTTCTACAAGGTATTCTGCACCTACAATATCACCGAGCTCATCCATAGTATAATTTCTGACTGTTTCCCGATTGATGCCCGCTTTGGCCAATATGGCATTTGTTGTCCGCGGATCCAGTATCGTTTTACCAGCCGTATGAGATGACATATAATTATATACCTCGTTCTGAATTTTAAACGTGATCTCTTCAGAAGTGTTTTGTCCATCGCGGATCATAATAATGGGAAGTATAGCGACCTTATTTTTTCTTTCTGCTGCCGTTGTTGTAGTGAGTGAAGCTGCTGA
This sequence comes from Pollutibacter soli, assembly GCA_029269725.1. GTDB lineage: Bacteria > Bacteroidota > Bacteroidia > Chitinophagales > Chitinophagaceae > Pollutibacter > Pollutibacter soli. Next base: position 17,337 of record JARJHS010000007.1, read on the forward strand.
CGCGGGTGCTGCTGCGGTAGCAGGAGCAGGAGAAGAAGAAGCTGAACCTGGTTTAGTGATCACTTCTATTCTGCCGCTTCCAAATTTTATCTTGAAAATTTCTGATTTTTTCAGCGTGTAGGTAACTGTTTCCCCCGGGTAGGAAAATTTAATCACGTCATCGCCTACTTCCAATATTTTTACTGTCAGTTCATCGCCGTTCAGTTTTTCTATAATGTCATTCTTCGTTTCCGTCTGAGAAAATACAAACGGCACCGCACACAAAAACATCAGAGTAAAAAACATCTTTTTCATATACCTGAATTGAGAACCGAAATTTATATCATTTAAATCACTTATGTGAAATCGTTAAACCCTTTCATTACTTTTTATTAAAACAACCAACAGTGATTAACAGGGCATCACTATAATATTTTCATCAGTCGTTCCATTTTATCGACATCGTTTTTCAAAAACTTTGGTGCATTCAACCGGTAGCCAATAAAAAACTGAAATGCAAGACGTGATTCATCAGTAACTACAACGGAACGCTGCTGCTTATAGCTTGTGACAAAACCCTGGGAATAAAATCCCGCAAAAAAGCGCTCAGCATTGTATCCCATACCGATAAGACCATCGATCCTGAAAATGCCGTTGGTTTGATGACTAACCTGTTTTTCAGTTTCGGTTTCACTGGTGATTCTCGAGAAAAGAACACCTCCACCGGGCGTAGCGCCGATGCCAATATAAAAGGTCTTTTTAAGAACAAAGGTGTAGTAGTACCCTGCAGACAATGTCAGCTCCAGGTTGGAAGATTTTTGCCGGATGTCCGATGGACGATTCCGTGGTGTTTTATCTTTTCCCATATAGTACCTGTAATTCAATGGAACGACAAAAGTGCCTGCACTTTTTAACTGCCTTTCAGACTGTGTAGCCAGCGCGTTGACGGAATAGTTTTCATTCGCTTTATACGCTGTTACTCCCTCAAAGTTTAATATCGAAAGATCAGGGAACTGGATAAAAGGCTGACCATCCTTCCAATTCGGAACATACTCATTGGTATTGTTCAGGTAATACCCCTTTGTTTTTTGCCAGGCAAAATGTTGCGACCAGTTAGAGAAATTGAATCCAAATCCAAATCCATTACTTTTTGACTTTCCACGGATAGTATCATTGTCGTTACCAGGTAAAAACTTGAGGGTAAAGGACAGACTGATCGTAATAAATTTATAGTTGAAGGCCAGTCGGCTAATGCTTTTCGTGTTGGGTTCCAATTCAATCTTTGAATTGGGACTATGCACTGTAAAGGCGTCCACATCGGAGCTCTGCGTGAACTTCAGCGTTACATACTTATTCATCGGCTCGATGAATTCCAGACTACGTTTTTTTTCGAGAGAATCTTTTTCCTGCCCGGTGACACACAGGTGAATGAGCGAGAAACTGAAAATTGTCAACAGCAGTTTTTCCAGAAATACAGTTTTTTGTAAATATATAGGCTTTAACGTAAAACGTTTAACGTAGAACGTAAAACGTAAGACGGCGGCACGCTACGAATACAACGAACAACGAAGAACGAACAACGATCAAAAAAAGAATAGGAAAATACCTGCCGATTGCTTAAATTAAGAAAGCTAAATCCCCTTTTATGCAACACCTTTTTATCACCGGGGCAACCGGTGTGCTTGGCCGGGCTACAGCCCTCCATTTTCTCCGGAAGGGTTGTAAAGTAACAGGACTGGTACGCAATCCTGATAAAGCAGTCGATCTTATCAGTGAAGGCATGAAACCTTTTGTTGGGGATTTATCGACGCTGGTCCCCGACAGATTGATGTTCGACGATATTGAAGTGGTAATGATTGCATCTCATTCCTTAATCGGAAGGGGGAAAAATGCATCTGTGATTATTGATGATAAAGCCGTGCGAATGCTCGTTGATGTCGCAAAGCAGGCTGGTGTAAAACAATTTATTTATACCTCGATTCATGGTGTTTCACATGATCATCCGGTGGATTTTTTCAGAACAAAATTTCATATTGAAGAGTATCTCAGGATAAGCGGAATAAATTATACCATTCTTCGCCTTTCTGCATTTATGGAATGGCATGCCTACAATCTGCTGGGTAAACAGATTCTTGAAAAAGGAAAAGCGATCATCCTGGGTAATGGTGAAAACAAAAATAATTTTATTGCTGTCCGCGATGTTGTAACCGCATTGAACCAGATTACCGGCAATGCGTGGTATTTCAATAAAACTATTTCTATTTCAGGTCCGGAAAATCTATCTAAGAATGAAGTGGCGGAAGAGTTCGGTCGTTCGATAGGGATAGTACCGAGGGTGTCGCATGTTCCTGAAACTGCATTAAAAATTCTTTCTGCTGTTTTTAAACCATTTCATCCAGGTATATCGCGTGTGATGAAACTGAGTCTCCAAAACGAACATTCCAATCAAAGTCGTGATGAAAACGAAACCATCACGCAGTTCGGAATGCCACCTACCTATCTAAAAACATTTGTTCAATCTCTTCTCGATGAGCGGGACCCGGAGTATAGGAAAAAGCAGATGCCGATGAAGGTTTTTTCGTAGTACGCTATTGAAATGTTCCATAACGCTAGATGTCACAGAAAAGGTTCCCGCAGATTTGCGCTGATTGAATACCCGCAAATTTGCGCAGAAAATTGGAACTGCGGAAATCTGGCGAAAGACCAGTAAAGGAAATCCCCAAATCAAATTACAACAACACGTTTCATCTTCTACGAAAGAATAAAGACAGAATAATCCGGGTTTTTGCTTTCTATTTGTCCAGCTTTAAAGAACAAAAGACCTCAAGCAACAAGTTTTCAATTAATTTGTCTCTATTACATATATGCCGGTCGTGAACTGGCATCAATCGTCATATATGTTCCGGAACTACATCAAAATCGCCTGGCGAAATATTATCCGCCAGAAAGGCTATGCATCCATCAACATCATCGGATTGGCCATCGGCGTTGCTGCCTGTTTATTGATCCTTCAATATGTATCATTTGAACTCAGCTATGAAAGTTTCCATGAAAACAAGGATCGTATTTATCGTGTACAACAGGACAGATACGACAACGGAAAGATAAGCACACAATGGGCCGCAGGCGCTTATGCTGTCGGAAACTCATTTAAAGAAGCCATTCCGGAGATTGAAGATTACGTAAAGCTGATTGCCAATGACAAAGTGATTACAGAAGTCGATAATCAGCCTTTAAAAATTGATAAGGTATTTTTTGCGACCAACAGTTTTTTTAAAGTCTTTACTTATCCCTTGCTGAAGGGCGACAAATCCGCAGCATTGAAGGAACCCAATACTGCTGCCATTTCTGAAACAACAGCCAGACGCATTTATGGAACAACAGATGTGGTGGGGAAAAAACTGGAGCTGAACCGGAACAGCAACTATACAATTACCGCGGTGTACAAGGACGCGCCGGCAAACACACAACTGAAGCCGGATATTCTGCTTTCCTATCCAACATTTCAAAAGTTTTTCAAAGATAATTTTCCGGAAACTGCCTGGCTGGCGGACGGCTGTTTAACCTACCTGCTTTTGCGAAAGGGAGCTGATCCTAAAAAGGTAGAAGCAAAATTCAAACCGGTAGTGGATAAGTATACCGCTGCCGACATGAAAAAATACAATGCCGCGGTAATTTATCTTCTGCAGCCGTTAAAGGATATCCATCTCTATTCTCATCTGATGTTTGAACCCGGGGAGAATGGTGATGGTAATACTGTGTACCTGCTGCTGGGCATTGCATTTTTTATCGTCATTATTGCCTGGGTGAATTATGTGAATCTCGCAACAGCCAGGGCGATTAACCGTGCCCGTGAGGTGGGCATCAGGAAGGCCATCGGTTCGCAACGCAGACAATTGGTTATACAATTTCTTTCAGAAGCCGGGGTGCTTAATCTTATTGCACTAGTTGTTGCATTCGGACTTGTATTGCTGGCAATTCCGGGATTCAACAAACTCTCCGGCCAGGATATGTCCTTCTCTTTATTGAAAGATCAACAGTTCTGGATCGGATTGATCTCCTTATTTCTGTTTGGTGTTTTCTTTTCAGGTTTATATCCCGCATTGGTATTGTCCGGGTTCAGACCGATAGAAGTATTGAAAGGAAAACTGGCATCCACCAGCCAGGGCGCGATCTTAAGAAAATCGCTCGTTGTATTTCAGTTTGCTGCATCATTGTTTTTGCTGATCGGCACAGTGATCGTTTACCAGCAGATACAGTTTATGCGAAAACAGCATCTTGGTCAGAATATCGATCAGACGCTGGTGATCCGGCCAGGAACTGTGGGCATTGATTCAACTTTTGTACAACGCACGGATGCTTTCAGAAACGACCTGCTGAAAGCCCCATTCATTTCCAGCGTTACGAAATCAACAACTGTTCCCGGCCAGCCGGTGAGCTGGAATGCAGGCGCCATCAAGCTCGTCGGCGCTGATGAAACAACGCAGAAACAGTATCGTGTAATTGGTGTTGACTACGATTATCTCACTTCATATAAAATCAAACTCATCGCCGGAAGAGGATTCGACAGATCATTTGGTTCGGATGAGAAATCGGTAGTATACAATATGAAAGGTTTTGAACAACTAGGTCTTGCAAAACCGGAAGATGCAATCGGAAAGAAAATTGATTTCTGGGGTAATCAATATACCATCATCGGGATCACGGAGAATTTTCATCAGCAATCGCTGAGAGAAACATACGAGCCTTTGATATTCCGGCTCACCGAGGGATATAATGGTTTCATGTCCATAAAGACTTCGGGCCAGCATGCTGCCGAGACAATTGAACTTGCGAGAGAAAACTGGAAAACTCATTTTCCCGGAAATACGTTCGAATATTTTTTCCTTGATGATCATTTCGGAGAGCAGTACAACGCCGATCGTCGCTTCGGAAATGTATTTACCATATTTACAACGCTGGCTATTCTTGTAGCTTGTCTTGGTTTGTTTGGCCTCGCATCATTCACCACTTTACAAAGAACAAAAGAGATTGGTATCCGTAAAGTGCTGGGAGCTTCTGTAGCAACAATATTACGTTTACTCTATCGCGAATTTGCATTTTTATTGATGATTGCTTTCATCGTCGCAGCACCAATCGCTTGGTTTGCGGGCTCCAGTTGGTTGCAGGGGTATGCGTTCCGCACGAACATGCATTGGACTTATTTTTTACTGCCGCTGTTATCAATTATTGCGATCGCATTTCTGACTGTCAGCTTTCAGTCGATAAAAGCGGCATTGGCGAATCCGGTGAAAAGTTTGAGGACGGAATGAGAACAGGGAGGTAATGAGTAATACAGAAATTGGTGTTGGTACGTAGCATGATATGATTGTGTATTCGCCTGATGGGAAATATTTTTTCACGGCCAGTGAAGGTGAGCCCGAAACCGATAACTACAATGATCCTGTAGGTAGCGTGAGCATTATCGCTGTACATAAAAACTACGCTGTGGTAACAACAGATTTCAGCGGTTTCGCCGGAACAGCCGGCGGTTGAGAAGCAAAGAGATAGATTAATGGCTTGGTGAAATTCATTTTTTAGAATGTCTCCAGGTCGTGGTAAGAATTATAATAAGTAATATGCTAAAATAGCCGGAGGAAATTCCGGCTATTTTCTATTTAAAATGATAGACTTTCAAAATTTTAGAAGTTGGCATGGTGGCTTCTGGGATGTCTCTCCTGCCTGCTCACTCCTGCCTGGCTTCTTACTTCCCTAACTTCCTCTGTTCGTTCCGCCAGTCAGCTTCGTATTGCGGGTAGCAGGTTTGGTATTTGATTTTCCCTTCAGTGGTGGTCCGCCCGGTTTGCCTGCAGCTTTGCCGCCTTTCTTTTTATCGTTCTGTTTGCTTTTGTCGAATAGTCCCATAAGAAAATGATTTGTAAGGCAATTTAAGAAATTATGGATTGGTGAAAAAACCGGCTACTTGGCCCATAGTTAAAATTAACCTTTACAGTCAAAAACTAGCAGAATTTCGGATTGAACCGAAAAAATAATATTAAATTTACGGATTGAACCGAAAAAATGGTAAAACGGCAGATTTCCGGTTAATTCAGGCGCGCCTTGGAGATAATAAAATAATCATCCTTTCAGGCCCAAGACAAGCGGGTAAAACTACCATACTTGAAGAGATGACTGAATTGTTTACACAGCCTGTCGCCTGGTGGAACGGTGATGAAACAGACATCCGTGCTATGCTGGAAAAACCAACATCTACACGGCTTAAATCCTTGATCGGAAAGAACCGGACGATCATTATTGACGAGGCACAAAGAATTGAAAACATCGGAATCTGCCTCAAATTAATTTATGATAAGGTAAAAGATGTAAAGCTGATCGCCACGGGCTCCTCATCATTTGAATTGGCAAATAAAATTAATGAGCCATTGACCGGCCGTAAATGGGAGTTTCATCTTTATCCGTTTTCTTTCGGTGAAATGGTAAATAACAGTTCCCTGCTGGAAGAAAAACGTTTGCTGAAACATCGTCTCATCTATGGCTATTATCCGGATATTGTAAATGCTGCTGGTGATGAAGAAGCCCGGATTAAACAACTGGCGAATAGTTATCTGTATAAAGACATTTTAACCTGGGAGCGCATTCAAAAACCGGACAAACTAGAAAAGCTCGTGCAGGCACTTTCTTTTCAGGTAGCTCAGCTGATCAGTTATCATGAGTTGGGACAGGTTTGTGGTTTGAATTCGGAAACAGTGGAGAAGTACATCAACCTCCTGGAGAAGGCTTTTATTGTTTATCGTTTGTACTCGTTTAGTCGCAATCCGCGTAATGAACTCAAAAAAAGCATGAAAATTTTCTTCTATGATAACGGTTTGCGAAATGCGGTAATTAATCAGTTCGCTCATGCAGAATTACGTTCAGATATCGGACAATTATGGGAGAATTGGTTTGTGACCGAAAGGTTGAAGAAAATCAGTAACGATGGAAAAACGATGAGCAGGTATTTCTGGCGTACAGTAAATCAACAGGAGGTTGATTATATTGAAACTTCCGGTAAAAAAATTTCTGCCTTTGAATGCAAGTGGAATCCGAATGCGAAAGGACAAGTCAGCAGAGCTTTCGTGAATGCATATCCGGATGCCCAAGCGCATGTGGTTACACCGGAGAACGTGGAAGAGTATTTGCTTTAAAACTTTATCCGTAATTTTTGCTTATCTACAACGGGATATAGGAAAGCTAACTTATAACCTACCACCTAAAACCTGTCTTTGCCGGTAGGCAGGCCTTTCACTTTCAACGATCATTTACTCGTTCAATCCCCTCCGCAACCCGAACTGCATGAACTGCAACTACCGCTGTCACCTCCTCCATCTGTAGCATCTGCGTCGCTTCCACCCCAGGAAGAACCGGCTCCACCGCCGCCAAAGTCGCCTCCATTAAATTCCGGATATTCAACCGCAGGCACGGAAATCAGTTCTGAATTAAATAGACCGATCAGAGGAGTACTGTCATGCAGTGCAGGATTAACATCCACCTCTTTTTTGAGATTCACGGAACGTACCAGCTGACGATCCACCAGGCGTATATCAAACTTGGGTTTCCCCCAGATGATTTCGGGTGGATCAATTCCAAACTCCGCTTTATACAAATGCAGTGTTTCCTGGTACTGTGCATGAAATGTATCGGTCTGGTCAGCAAGCGGTACCAATTCCGGGTGGTGATCAAACGGGTGTTGAATGATATCGGTGCAGAATTCACGGTAAGACTTCGTAAAGAGCAGGTGCTCATGCCATACGATATCAATGATTTCCGAAGGTGTCACCTGGAAGTCGCTCACTATTCCCAGGAAAATGAATTTTTTGTACTCCCTGATAGCAAGTACCGAAAACTTTTGTTTCCAGCCGTGTTTTCGTGAGAGCTTTGTGGCGAAGGCTAAGTTCGGACCATTAACGCCACTGAATTGAATTTGTAATTGCTGCCAGAGATTCGGAGAAACGAGGTGAGAGAAATTGTAAGACTTTAAGTTGAGCCAGAGTTGTTTTTTGGTCATAGAGACACTTTTGCAAAAATAAATAGGACTTACCTGTGTGTCAAGATTGCAAGATTTCCTTTTTATTAAATTCTTAAATGCGATAGCCAATTATTTTAGTAACTATTTGCTAATTAATTTGGCTAATTGTTTTTCCCTGGTATATTTGGCTTCCACCTAAAGGAATTGAATCATGTATAAACCGACAGCCAAGGGCTATTTTTCAGGATGTGGAGGAATGGAAATTGGAATGATGAAGGCCGGAGTAAATGTTATTCAGTCTCTCGACTTAGATCCTGAAGCCACTACTTGCATGGGAGCCAATAAACATTATTTTGCACACAGTGTATTGAATGCTGACATAAAAGATAAAACGGTACTCGATCAGCCAAAATCGGATATAATAATTGGTACATATCCATGCACAAAATATTCTCCTATCGCTGACATTCACGGGACTCGAACAGGCGACGATCTCTTCTTACATTTTTTTAGACATATCGCCATAGAACAACCAGAGATGTATGTTGTCGAAAATGTCCGGGTATGAGAAAATTTAAAGTAGTCATGGAGGCCATGACTAAACTTCCGAATTATTATGTGAATGTATTTTGCCCGATCGACGCTTCGAATTGGTTACCGCAAATGAGAAAGAGATTGATACTGATTGGGACCAAAAAAAATTATGCAATACAAGAGCCCAAAGCTGTCAGAAACAAACCGCATTTAAAAGACATCTTAGAAAAAAATCCTGAAGTCGAGATGCCGGAATATGTTGTGAATCGCATTTTAGGGAAGTACAGAGATTTGCCAATAATTGTCGACCCTGACTTACCGAATTCACATGCGCCAACATGTGTTGCACATTATGCAAAAGATTTAGGAACTCGTCTTGTCAAAGATCCCAGATCAAAATATGGACTCCGGCCATTTTCGATACGTGAGTATGCGCGTTTGCAGGGTTTCCCGGATGATTTCAAATTTGAAAATAAACGGAGCTCGTATAAGTTGATTGGAAATGCTGTTCCCGTGCACATGGGGCAATGGGTGGGAGAAGTGGCGATGAGGTATTTTAATTGATAAACCGCAATGAATATAAAAATGTACCTTTTTGCTCCAAAAGCGAAAATTGGAAAGATTATTCGAAGTCGGACAATACTACATGCGGTCAGATATTCATGCCAAATATGGAGGAAACTCGCAAACCGGCATTTCATATCCGGCAAGTAAATTTCCTTACATTTTTCTTTTTGATGTTCAATACAAAGGAAGGCATGTTTATGAGGACGGTTGGGTAAATAGTAATGTTTTTTCCTACACCGGCGAAGGTAGAATTGGTGATATGAGATTTGAACGTGGCAATTTAGTGTTACGAGATCAACTGAAAACTGGAAAAAGAATATTCTTATTTAGCCAGAAAGCAAAGGGAGCTCCTGTGAGATTCGAAAGTGAATTGGAGTTTTTGGAATTTGGTTTTGTTTCCTTACCAGATGAAAAGGGAAACCTGAGGCAAGCCATTAAATTTTTTCTGAAACGTAAAAGTGCGGTTATCGAATACAATTTTGATTTCGATAGAACGACTCAAGAATCTATTCCCGAGTATAAAAATTCTGAAGTTCCGAACGAAACAGAAAGAAAAGGATTGGTTATATCTCGTGTTGGTCAAGGCGCTTACCGTAAAAGTATTTTATATCGTTGGGAATTTAAATGCGCTGTAACAAAATACACAAAACCAGAAATACTGATTGCTTCTCACATAATGCCTTGGAAAATTGCAAATAACGAAGAGCGCTTAGATGTTGAAAACGGTATTTTACTCAGTCCAACCTATGATGCACTATTTGACCAACATCTAATTAGTTTCGATAATAAAGGTAAAATAGTTCTTTCAAAGTTGTTAAATAGCCACAAGAATGATGTTATCGGATTAACAGGAAAAGAACGAATTGACAATTTATCTGGCGGAAATATAAAATACTTGGAACGGCATCAAAACATGCTATCGCAACTCGAATCTAGGAATAGTATTTAAACTCAGGAATAACTGCCCGCTGCCCACTCCCCCTACATCGGCTGCTTCCGAAAATGCAACACCCCCATCACAGTCTTATAATGCTTCCCGTCAAACTCAGGCATTTTTTTATTCGTTATTACCAGGTGTTGAAATTGCGTATTGTCAATCACCTTCTCAAGATTTTGTGAAGCGTCTTTATTTTCCTGAGGAATCCCGGTGGTATAATGCAGACTTTTCAATGCAAAAGAATCCAGATCATCAAACCGTGCATTTAAAAGATCCGGCGGCGGATTAAAGCTGAATGCCGGTGTATGTATTTTGGAGCTATCTGTTTCTGATTTATTGTAACTGATCATCGGCGATAACACCACAACGGTGTCGGTACTGTTTTCAGGCACGACCAGAAACTGCGAGTAGTAGATCTTATTACCCTTATTTTCCTGTCCACCGGAATAGGCCAGCAATTTCACACGCGTACCTGACGCAAGTTTGCCTTCGGTGTAAGTATATTTTTCCAGTGGCACAAAGTCAAAATAATCTTCCTGGCTTCCGCAGGAAAAACAAATCAGCCCTATCACTAACGCTAATATTTTCATCCTTCTCATCATCATCATTGCCTTCTTTTTGGCATAAACTTTTTAATAAAATTGGTGAAGTACAATTTTCGCAACTTTAATTCAAAAAACTTCAAACTTCCATTCTTATGAGCTTTCGAAAAGCGACCCCGAATTTCTTTTTTCCGCTACCATAATTAATTCAAAATCACGGCTTGTCCAATTTATTGCCTTTCCTCTATTAGTTGCATTTGATCATTCTCAAACATTAATCCCTGCCAAACCGTATAATTACTACTTTATCACGTAGTTTTTATATTGACAAAAAATGATACACATTGTATTTTGTTTTCAAATCCAATACTATGAAATTAATGATGTACCTCGGCAACGACCTCATTGAGTCCGTGGATGTAGAAAAAAGCAGTCTTTCCAAACCAGGCTTCCTGGGCCGCTATAAAAGAGCTTTAAAAGAAAAGTATAAGGAAATGATTACGGCCAATGCAGAACCACCTGAATTTTTTGTCATTCAGCCTGAGCAGACACAGGCGCTGAATGCCTGATACGCACCAGGCATCACATGCCGTCAGTATATAGCCTTACTAATTTATCTTCTAAAAGTTCAATGAATAACGGGTACTGGAATCTTTTTGTGAATTCAGTTTCTTCCCTGTTAAATATTTCATCAGGATCGATACGATTCAAATCTACTCTGTCCTCTTCTAATGCCAGCCGGTATATACCTGAAAACCGGTTGGCATCCAGAAGACTGCTCTGATCAATAAATTCAGTTAAGAGCTTTCGATGACGATCAGTAAAACTATTGAACGGAACTTCAAGCAGCTCCTTCATCCTGCGCTCAAAAATATCCAGTACCTCCGGTCTCTTTTGCGGTATATGCCATGCGATACCCGCCAGAGAAATCAATATCGAAAAGTTGGCCTGGAAAGTCTTATTGCTGAAATCGAAAATAGCATCAATCAACGATGGATCTTCTGCACCCGCAACATATCCGACATAAAACATTTCATCAGCCAGATCGTCGCCCAGCCAGAAATCAAGAAATACTTCGTCCTTTTCTAAAACCATTGACCATACTTCCAGCAGGTGTTCGTCATTAATGCCCGCCATCATGATCAGGGAAAGCATCAGCTGAAAACCTGCTGTCTGATTTTCATAATCATGGTATTTAAAAGGATCAAAGCAGTCATGAACGATAACGAAAAGGTCAGCACCCAGGGTAAGCGGTTCAAGCCTTAATAGGTTACGCACTTTCGGAAGATCCTTTTCCGATAAAACAGGAGTAAAAAGAACGGATAATTCGGGGTACAGCAAATTAGGCAATGCAAATCCGTTAACGGCTTGCAAAAGCTCATCTATAAAGTCATTCAGTTCGGGAGTGTATTCGTCTTCAGGAATATAGTCTTCAAACAACTCTGCCATCTGCATCATATAATCATTGTACTCATCAACGCTTTCCAGCTTTTTTGATAATGATGTTGCTCTCGCAATTGCTGCATTTGTATCCATGTTAACGAGGAGCCAGCGGATTCCATGATATTCGTACCGGAAATACTCTTCTACCGATACAATTTTTCTTTGCGGGAATTGCTCCGGATAAGTTTTCTCGAGATCGATCAGTTTTTCTATCGCATCAAAATCATCTTTGCCGAATAAAAGTTCCAGCCTGAAATTATAAACAGAAGCACTTTCCGGATAACGGGCGACGAGTTTTTTGATCCACTCCTGAGATTTTTTTTCTTCTTTTTTTATATGGTATAGTGCAGCAAGAGTGGCACCAGCTTCGATCAGACTTTCCGGGTACTCATCAATAAAAGTCTTCAGCATATGAACTAAAGGTCTGCCCTGATTTTCTTCTATCCGCCTTTTTAATTCTTCTTCTGCTTGTTGTGAAACACGGTCAGGACAGTCGGAGTCGTAATAATGCGCTACCAGTTGTACATCATACATAACCCAAATTTAAAAGTCCTTAGCGGGCATAAAGCATTTTATGACGGTATTTTCCTCCGATATTTGGGTGAAATAACCCTCTTATACCTGCGAGGTCTTACACCTGGCAGGTGTTTGCATGCAAGGTTAATTAAAAGCATTTTATGCGTATTTTATTAATACTCGAACAGCTGGCACAGTTTGCCCTTGGGATATTCCTTATCTATTTATCGGAAGTTCATTTGCCATGGTGGCTCTGGCTGATCCTGTTTTTTTCTCCGGACATAGGAATGATCGGCTATCTCATCAATACCAGGGTCGGGGCGTTCACTTATAACCTGCTTCACCATAAAGCCGTTGCCATTGCCGTTCTGGCCTTTGGTTATTTTACCGGTGATGATCGGGTAATGTTGGCTGGCCTTTTACTTTTTGCACACAGCAGTTTCGACCGGGTGTTCGGTTACGGGTTAAAGTATCCCGATGCTTTCAAACATACACACCTGGGATGGATGAAGTAGTCAACGATTTTCATGTTCTTACGCGATTTGTTATTTTGACACGCGGGCATTTTTATTTCTATTTCCTGGTTTCTTACCTTTTTAAATACACAAACGAAAACCCTATGCAAATAGCTTCCCTTGTTGTAAATTAAAGGGAGTTTCCATTGTTTAAATGAAGCCATTGACGATGTTTACTAGGCTTTTGAAAAAAGTCGTTGGTCTTTTTTTTATTTTTCCCTGCTCGCAATTACCAGCGCAGAGAGCCCCTGTTTTTGATCTCATATCCCTTCAGCAAGGCCTTCCTTCAGTTTTTGTGTTTGCTGTGATGCAGGATCGTCATGGCTTTATCTGGCTAGGTACGGGAAACGGTCTCGTAAAATACGACGGTTACCAATTCAAAACATTTAAGTCTGTACCCGATGACACCACTTCTATTTCCAAAAACCAGGTGATTGCTCTTTACGAAGATAGCAGGGGTTATATATGGGTTGGTACCAGTGAATGGGCGTGTCGGTTCGATCCAGGAACGGAGAAATTTTTGCGGTTGCACAATAGTCCGCACAATCCCTATGCATTCAAGTATGTACAGAACATAGCTGAAGACAAAGACGGCTTTATATGGGTAGGCGGAGCATTCAAAGGAGAGTTAAGAAAAGTCGATCCTGAAACAGGACAGTTTTTAGCTAAAAATTATTCGGCTGAGTTGGGGTTGAAAACCGACAAAAGCACGTCCTTCTATACTGGTATCAGAGCGCTTTATTCAGACAAGGAGAAAAATGTGTGGGTCGCAACAGACAACGGACTTTTTCTATCCGAGCCGACTGTCAAAAAAAATTCGCGAGATACGGAAAGAAACTTTAAACAATTCGTACATATTGACGGGGATTCTAACAGCATTGCGAGTGGCCGGGTTCACACAATCTATACCTCAAACGATGAAGACTTCTGGATACTGACGGGCGACCAGGGACTTGATCATCTGAATAAAAAAACAGGCAAATTCACACACTATGGCCATCCGCCTTCAAAAAGAATTGTTACGAATACGGTAATGTCGAAACAATGTTTTGCTGAAGATGAATCAGGAAATTTATGGATAGTAACGCTGGATGGTATTCATATTTTCAATAAGAATCAAAAAGCTTTTCTAAATGAAGCCTCGCTCCAAAAAATGTTTACCGGGTTTCCGGAGGCGATCGCTTTTTCTGTTATCAATGATCGCGCCGGATCAATCTGGGTGGGAAGTTCAGCGGGACTGATACAAGCTGATCTGCAAAAAAATAATTTTGGTAAAAAACGTTTCAGTTCAGGGTTTACTGAAAAAGACATTGGCCTGGGAGTCATCGGGCTGGAGGAAGATAACCAGGGCAGGATATGGATTGGAACAATGAAAGGTGGTTTGCATATCTGGGACAAGAAAGCTGATAAAATCATTCACTTCGCCGCTGATCCAACAAATCCGAAGTCACTGCGCAGTGATATTGTCAGCGCTATCCATAAAGATCGAAAAGGAAGGATGTGGGTGGCGAACGGTGAAACGATCTCCCGGTATGATGAAGCCGGTAAAAAATTTATCCATACAGAACTTGATCATGATTTCCTGGACAATTCCGCGATCAGTTCCATTTTTACGATTGCAGAAGATCATAATGGTTTGCTATGGCTTGGCACATCGAATGGGCATATCGTTTTCAACCCTGAAAACAGTACATATGTAAGTTATCCTTTTGATCCGATAACCAGGGAGAAAACGGTCAGCGACTGGTGGGTATTAAATATCCTCGAAGATCACAACGGAACGATCTGGATGGGACTGGGAAGCCAGGCCTGGAGCAGGTTTGATCCTGTTTCGAAGACCATGTCCCATTTTGAATATGATCAAACCAACAACAACACGATCAGTTCGAATACAGGCACAGCAATTCTTGAAGATTCAAAACAAAATCTCTGGTTAGGTACACTGGATGGCGGATTAGTGAAATACGATTTCAAAGCAGACAGTTTTTCAAGGTTCACAACAAAACAGGGGCTTCCGGGAAATAGTATTTACTCCATTATCGAAGATGACAAAGGATATCTATGGCTATCAACAGACAATGGCATCTGCAGATTTTCCTATCCTGATTTACACGTCATGAACTTTAATGCCAACGATGGTTTACAGAGCAATATGTTTAGTGGTAATTATTCTGAGAGTGTGGGTATGAAAGGGTCTGATGGTATGATCTATTTTGGAGGAGGCTATGGATTAAATGCATTTTTCCCGGACCAGATAAAAGCAAATCCGTACCTGCCTCCGGTCGTGTTAACAGAGTTTAGTATTGCAAATCGTCCTGTACCGGGAATTACCGGTGAAGAGGAAATCGTTCTGAAACCGAATGAAAACTTTTTCTCCATCCGTTTTGCCGCTTTAAATTATACCAATCCTTCCGGTAACAGGTATGCCTATCAGTTAGCAGGCTTTGATAATCGCTGGATTGAGAGCGGAACAGGGCGGGAAGCCGTTTATACAAAAGTGCCGCCGGGTACCTATACATTTCGAGTAAAAGCATCAAACAACTCCGGACTCTGGAATGAGAAAGGGCTTGAGTTTCCCATTACAGTATTACCACCATGGTGGAAAACCAATACCGCGTATATTTTCTATGGGCTCGCCGCTATTGCATTAATCGCATTCCTTTTCCAAATGCAAAGACAAAGAATCGTTCGAAAACAGGAAGAGAAAAGCAGGAAGCTCGAACTGGAACATGCACGGGAAATTGAAAAAGCATATGATGAGTTGAAATCAACCCAGGCGCAGTTGATACAGTCGGAAAAAATGGCCTCCCTGGGTGTGCTCACTGCTGGTATTGCGCATGAAATTCAGAACCCGCTGAACTTTGTAAACAATTTCTCAGAGGTTTCTGTTGAGTTGATCGACGAGATGCAAGATGCTATTAAAAAGAATGAAATTGACGAAGCCACCGGGATAGCATCAGATATAAAAATTAATCTCGAAAAAATCAGTCAGCATGGCCGAAGAGCAGATACCATTGTAAAATCGATGATGGAGCATTCCAGGAGTAGTACCGGCGCGAAAGAACCGACAGATATTAACGCGCTTACCGATGAATATTTTCGTATTGCATACCATGGGTGGAAAGCCAGGAAAAACGATATAACTATTAAGATTGCAACTTCATTTGATAGCGCTGCGGGAATGATCAATATGGTAGCAGGAGATATTGGAAGGGTTTTATTGAATTTGTTCAATAACGCTTTTTATGCAGTGGAAGAAAGGACTAAGAAAAATGAATCCGGTTATGTCCCTGAAGTGTCGGTAGGAACTGAAAAAATAGGAGGAACGTTGCTGGTCAGTGTAAAAGATAACGGAACAGGCATCGCAGAATCACAGCTTGAAAAAATATTTCAACCTTTCTTTACAACAAAACCGACTGGTGAGGGTACTGGTCTCGGACTCAGTTTAAGTTATGATATTGTAAAGGCACATAATGGTGAACTCAAAGTAAGCAGTGTGCCCGGAAAAGGTGCCGAATTTGTGTTAAAGCTGTACTATTAAGTATTTGAATACGCAGTCCTGAGCAATTGTATATCTTCTGTGCCTCTGTAATGCAGATTCACAAGTCTCCGGAACTCAAATGAACAAAGGAAACAATTGAATGGCAGCAAAAAAATAAATAAATAAGTTCACTCTCCAGTGTGCTTTCCTGAAATACGAAATTTGTCGATAGTATATCAATCAGTTGTTAATTCTCAGTTTCTGATTACTTTAATTTATAAATAGGGTAATGCGCGCATTTCTAACGTTGGTATTTTTTCTTTGGTTTGCAAACAGCGGTTTTTCGCAGAAAAATTCCATAAACAACGATGGAAGCATAAAAGAAACCATCGTCGCTTTTTTTGAAACACTTTCTTCGAGAGATTCCATTGCCATAAAGAAGTATTGCACGGATGATATTATTCTGTACGAATATGGAATGACCTGGAACCTGGATTCTTTGATCAGAAGAGCGATAAGAACCAATATGGCAAAAGATTTTAAACGAATCAATACGATCGGGATGGTGGACACTGGTTTTTCAGGCGAATTGGCCTGGGCAACGTATAATAATACGGCGGATATCACGGCTAATGGACAAAACCGTTCTGTGCATTGGCTTGAAACTGTTGTATTGAAAAAACAGGATAATGTGTGGAAGATTCATCGCTTGCATTCCACATTGATTAAATCACGGTGATGCATTTTTTCAATACAAGGATGATGTGTTGTATCGGGACAATTCCAATAATCTCTAAGGAAATAAAAAAGTTCATCAGCAGCGATTGCAGTACGAATACTCGAGAAGGTGCACTGAATAAAGCAGCGCAAGCTGAAAAAGATGCGGAAAAATGAACAGTAATGGGAATTTCAGTTATTAAGTTTTTACTACCGTCACTTCGCTGTTAAAGCTGGCGTTCTTCCCGATTTTCGAAGACGTTAATTGACAGACACATTAATGAATGTTTTATGAGCACTAATAATTAACTCAAATTGAACAGGAACATCATTTCGATACTTATAGTTTCGCTTCAAATTTTTTCAGCTGAGAAAGCCAATGCACAAATCAATGTAAACGAACAACGCATTCAAACCCGCATCGATGAATTGGCTCGTTTTGGAAAAGACAGCCTGGGTCGAAACAACAGGATTGCATTTACAAAAGGGGATGTCGAAGCAAGATCCTGGTACATGGACCTCATGAAGAAAGCAGGTCTTGAAGTTTCTATCGATTACGCCGGAAATATCATCGGAAAGCGCAAGGGAAAAAACGCGTTACTGAAGCCGATTGCTTTTGGTTCGCATATCGACATGGTTCCGCTGGGTGGAAATTATGATGGATGTGTCGGATCGATAGGGGCACTGGAGCTGATCACTGTATTGAATGAAAATAACATCACGACCGTACATCCGCTGGAGCTGATCATATTTGCAAATGAAGAAGGCGGTACGGTGGGCAGCCTGGCGCTCGCCGGAGAACTGACGTCAGCAGCCCTGGCACAAAATACAAACAGCGGCAGTACAATTGGTCAAGGTATTAAAAGGATTGGTGGAGATCCTGATCGTGTAAAAGAAGTGAAGTTGAATCGAGGCGACCTCGCGGCATTCCTGGAGCTGCATATTGAGCAAGGCGGAATTCTTGAAAAAGAAAAGATTCAGATTGGTATTGTCGAAGGAATTGTCGGCATCAAATGGTGGGAAATAACCGTGCAGGGCTTTGCAAATCATGCTGGTACAACGCCCATGGATATGCGAAAAGATGCATTGCTCGCAGCCTCACGCCTGGTGATCGCAGTTAATGAAGCGGCCAACAGTTTCGAAGGTAAACAGGTAGCTACCGTGGGAAAAATCAGTACAGAACCTGGTGCACCGAATGTGATACCGGGCATTGTGAAGATGATCCTTGAAGTACGCGATCTTTCCTCAGAGAAAATAGAATCAGTTTTTAAACGGATCCAACAAAAATCAGACAGTATTGCACGCAGCTCCGGTACTACTATTAGTTTCCAGGAACAGAATGTAAATACAAAACCGGCACTTACAGACAAAACTGTCCAGGATGCAATAATGCGTGTAACAACCAAACTGGGGTATTCCGTCAGATATATGCAGAGTGGCGCGGGACATGATGCGCAGGAAATGGCGCTGATCTGTCCTGTAGGAATGATTTTCATTCCCAGCATCGGAGGTATCAGTCACTCTCCGAAAGAATTTTCGACATCAGCAGATATGGCAAGAGGGGCAACTGTGCTGTTGAATACAGTGCTGACTTTGGACAGGGAATTAAAGTAGAAAGGACTTCGATGCAGGATTGATTTTATTCCTGTTTGAAACATTACCTTAATAGCTGAATATTCAAAATCAGCAAATAATGGCTACGCATATCAAAAAGTCATTTTCGTTTTCAGTACTCCTTTTTTTCTCATTATTGATTTCTACATTCTGTAAAGCACAATCCGGTTCGATTGTGTTGAAAGATCTGGAATGGGATCCTGACTCACCGGCAGGGGCAACCGAATTGTTTGTTCCCTCAGACAATTCTTTGCTGGCAGGATTTATCTACAGGGCTAATGGCGCCCAAAAACATCCGACATTATTGTTATTGCATGGCTATCCTGGTAACGAACGCAACCTGGACCTGGCGCAGGTGGTACGGTCCCACGGCTGGAACGTGATCTATTTTGATTATCGTGGCTCCTGGGGCAGCCAGGGCCGGTTCAGTTTTGAAAACTGTGTTGAAGACGTTGTCAATACTGTTGCATTCTGCAAAAAATACAGTGACTCGTTGAAGATAGATACAACCAATATTGTTTTATTCGGACATAGCATGGGCGCCTGGGTAGCCTTAAAGGCATTGTCTGCTCTACCCGGTGTGAAAAAAGGTTTTGCGTTGTCGACCTGGGATATTTACAGGGAAATGAAAAATATCCCCGAGAAACAATTGAAGGCAATGGTAAGTAACCCCAGGAGCGGGATGAGTTATTTTGTGTTGAATACGCCGGTGGAAGAAATTTTCACGCCGGTAATAGCAAACCCTTCACGGTACAATCTTATTCATCCGGCACTTGCTGAAAAACAAATCATTATGCTGGACGAACATCAGGAAAACAAAATTCTCGCCGACCAAATGCGAAGTGCCAACCATATTTATTTCGATTATAAAGTCTGGCCAACTGATCATTCTTTCACCAACAAAAGGGTGTCTCTCATGAACCTTGTGCTGCAATTCCTGGATCGATAGCATGGCGGCAGAAATCAAATGGGATCTTTCTCAGCGGATTTTAATATCACCGAAGCTGCTTACTTATGATTTTGGATTATTCATTGGCCTGAGAAGCAGATTTACTAAATTCAATCATGGAAAGTCCGGTAAAGATTCTGATTGTAGAAGATGAGATGATCATCGCTGCAAAAATTTCCATGCAGCTGACGGGTCTTGGCTATGAGGTTACCGGTATTTTACCCAGGGGCGAAGAAGCACTGGTACATATTGCGGAGAACAAACCCGATATAGTGCTACTGGACATTCAGCTGAAAGGGAAAATGGATGGAATAGAAACAGCCAGCCAGATCCGTCAGAAATATAATATCGCTGTAATCTACCTGACGGCCAACGCTGATGATGCTACTTTCAACCGGGCAAAATCAACCAGGCCTGCAGCCTTCATTACCAAACCCTTTAAGCAACTGGACCTGCAGCGGGCTATCGAACTGGCGATCAGTCACATGGCTGAAGAGCAAATGAAACAGGAAACCGTATCAACTCCCGGTGACGAACAACCGTATATTCTCAAGGACCGGATTTTTATCCGGAATAAAGACCGGATGATCAAGATCATGACTTCTGATATTTTGTATCTCGAAGCTGACCGGAATTATTCGCGCATTTTTACGCGGCAGAAGGAATATGTATTATCCATAACACTTAAGATCATCGAAGAAAAATTATCACCGCAGTATTTTTTGCGCATACACCGATCCTATCTTGTAAATATTTTACATGTCGATGAAATAGCTGAAAACTACCTAACTGTCAACCAGGTGCAATTGCCATTCGGTGCAGGTACCAAAGAGCAACTGATGCAAAGAATGCAAACACTATAATTTCTGGCTTTTATTGATCAGCAATATTTTCCCATGAAATTCTTTGTTCTACTTATCGCATTAATGATTCAGCTGGTACATAGTTCACCGGCGCAGGTTAGTGACAGGCAGCGACTCGATTCAATAAAGATGGCGATAAATGTGGCGGAGAATGATGAGAAAAAACTTGACCTGATGTTAGATGCCATCATGATCCACAGCTGGTATGATCTTCCGGATGCGTTTGTGTTTGAACAGGAAGCTTTTTCACTCGCCGATAAAACAGGGAATCAGAAAAAAATCGCGGAGCTCCATTATCGCATAGGGCGGGTTCACTGGCGGCGTGGAAATTTTAAGGTAGCGCTGGACAATCATTTCAAATCATTGAAAATTTTCAGATCACTGGGAGAATCAAAAATGATTTCCAACGTGATGATTTCTATTGCACAGGACTACCTGGATTCCGGCAGTTACCAGGAGGCTAAGAAGTATCTTGCCGATGCCCTGCAATATGCCCGGGAAATTGGCGAAAAGCGAAATGTCTGTGCAGTATATGACATACAGGCTTACCTGTATGAAATGGAAGGAAATACAACGGAATCTGCAAAGGCACTCTTTGAGTATCTGAAGATTACAGAAGAACTGGGCGATAAAGTAGGAATAGCGCACGGGGCCATCGGTCTTGGATTGAACATGTATAAAATGGAGAACGAGATCGATGCTTTAAAATATTTCCGTATGGCCATCAAGGCTTTTCGTGAAACCGGTGAACACGACGAGATTCCGTATGTCGAAAGTCTGATTGGTGATATCTATAAAAAAAACGGCAATCCGGCAGAAGCGCTAAAGCATTACCAGCAAGGGCTTAAGGTTGCGGAAGAGCAGGCAAGTGCGCAGTCCATTGCACATGCATATAACAGTCTAGGCGGCTTTTATCTGCAACAGCAAAATTTTGCTGAGTCGCGGAAGAATTTTCTGATTGCTCTGGAGCGTTACCGATCAGTTTCGAACAGAGGCGCAATAGCGAATGTATTTGTTGCGCTTGGCGGTGTTTATACGGGATTGAAAGAGTATCGTCTTGCAAAAATTTCATTTGACAGTGCGAGGAGTTACAGCAAAGATCTGAAAAGCAGTCTTTTTGATCGCGATTATTATCATGGTGTTCAGTTGCTCGATAGTGCAACGGGCAACTGGAAGAATGCCTATCTCAATTACCGTCAGTTTACTGTTGCGCGCGACAGTACATTCAATAGCGAAACGCTGAAAAAACTGGTCGCTTCACAAATGCAATATGAGAGTGATAAGAAAACAGCGGAGGCGAAAGCTGAACAGGAGAAAAAGGATGTACTTGCTGCTGCAAAACTAAGGCGACAAAGGAACATTCGTAATTTCAGCATTGCAGGGCTCGCGCTGGCCATAGCATTTACGGTTGTGGTTTACCGTCAGCGAAATAAACTGGCCGTGGAGAAAAAGAGAACGGATGACCTGCTGAAGGATAAAGAATTGCTTTTGCGGGAAATTCATCATCGCGTAAAAAACAATCTCGAAGTTGTGAGTAGTCTGCTTGCATTGCAGAGCGCACAGATCGACGATCCTAATACGAAAGACGCTATGCTGGCCGGGCAGAACAGGGTTCAATCCATCGGCATCGTACATCAGAAATTATACCAGGGAGATGCGCTGGGTACAATTGAAATGAAAGACTATTTCATCAATCTGAGCGAAAGCATTCTTGATTCTTTTGGAGCAGAAGGCCGCGTACAGGTGGAGTGTGCGATGGAGCGGCTGAATGTCGATATTGATACAGCGGTCCCGCTGGGATTGATTGTAAATGAACTACTCACCAATACGCTCAAATATGCATTTCCCAATGGGCGTGATGGAAAGGTGCAGATCAGTTTACAGAAAAAGGAAAAAGGCATTCTTCAGTTGGTGGTTTCTGATAATGGGGTCGGTAAAAATGGCGATACCAAAGGAACCGGCTTCGGAGGTCAGCTCGTTGCGTTGTTAACTACACAGCTCAACGGAACGATGAAGGAGGTATCTGCTAACGGAACGCATTTGTATTTTGAGTTTAAAGTCGACCGGGCAGCTTAGGGAAGGCAGGAGGCAGGCGTTGATTGTAGAAACGCGATGCATCGCGTCTCTACAATCAACCAGTTTCTGACTTTGCCAATTTTCTCTTCATTCCAGTTTTCAGTTTCGCCTTTCTTCACTGTTGCTGTTTTCTGTTTCTGTTTCTCTCCATGTATTCTCCGAAAATTTTTCTTCCCTCTCCGGACAACATTTCCCCGGCTTCGTCCAATCGCCAGTATCGCTGCTTAAAATAAGGTGTAGGTTTAAAATGCGATTATCTCCGGATTAGCAGCCGTAACATTGAGGATTTCACTTATATCCATTTTCAAACAGCTGCAGAGTCCGGCTAATCGTTTTGATGCCATTCCCCATCCCCTGAAAATGTCCATTTCTCTTACTGGTTAAATTATTTCAAATGAAAAGAGAATACAGGTCTGTTTTGGTGTGGATTTTCACTGGCGCTTTACTCATTGCGGGTTGTGAATCCGAAAAGAATGATGGCATGGTGGAAGAGAATATCCGCATATACAGCAATGCCTGGGATGAAATTGCCAACAAAGGAAATCTGCTTGTTTTTGATTCCGCATTCGCGCCTGCAGTTGTGTACGACAATGTTACCACTCATCTGCAGGGGGTTGACGCAGTTCGGAAATATTTCAGCGAATATGTAACCGGATTTTCAAACCGTGATTTCAAAGTGCTGGAAATTTACGGGCAGGGCGACCATGTAATCAAGCGCTGGTCATTTACAGGTACGCATACCGGTGACTTTGCCGGAATTAAACCCACAGGAAAACGAATTACTGTTGAAGGAGTTACTATCGCCAGAATGGTGAATGGGAAAATTACTGAAGAAAGGGATTACGCTGATGACCTGGGACTGATGCAAAAACTTGGGGTAATTCCACCGATGTGATGTTGGCCCCTCACATTTCCAGGTGGTTTTATAAAAACGGTGTATGAAGTAAAAAACTGTTTCGTTATGGCTGTTGCTCTGCGCGATCATTCCTTACTTTTCTGCGGAGATGGTCAGTTAAAAACGATGGAACTAAAACCTGTTGCTTATCTTCATACAACTGAATCGGACTCTATCGCAGTTAAAAAAATTGTTGAGGTTTTTTTGTTGCATTCGATGAAAAAGATACGGCGTCACTCCGCAGAATATTGATTCCGGAAACACGCATCACCCATCAGAATGGCGCAATGACAAATACGCAGGAAATGATCGCGGTAATCAACGAAACCCGAAACTGGTGGCCAGGACAAAGGCAATTGTCGGATTTTGAATTCCTGTCTGCCGGTGATCTTTTTGTGCTTCAACTTTCAAATGAAGTTTTTTTTCGTTTACCTGAAAACAGATCAGTAACAGAGCCATACCGGGAAACCTGGATTTTTAAAAGATCGGGCCCCGGCTGGCAACCCATCCGGGTGCACTACTCAAAAGTGACGGTAGAAAAACACGCTGAAGAAGTGAATTAATTAAGACCTCAATTTGCTGAAATCAGAATAAATCAAAACAAGGCGGCCGGTTAACTATTAAAAAAATTCTTTTGGAAGTTCATGCAAATACGTAAGATATTTTTTTATGATGATGATACCACTCGTTTCATTGCATTCTATCCAACTTGTATTGTAAAGTTTTTTTGAAGTGAACTACGATTCATTCAATAATCATGACAATATCGACAAATAAACGAATCGGTTCCATCGATCTGCTGAAAGGATTGGTGATGGTCATCATGGCGCTTGATCATGTCCGTGATTATTTCCATAAGGATGCATTTTATTTCGATCCTTC
Organism: Pollutibacter soli; assembly: GCA_029269725.1. Taxonomy (GTDB): domain Bacteria; phylum Bacteroidota; class Bacteroidia; order Chitinophagales; family Chitinophagaceae; genus Pollutibacter; species Pollutibacter soli. The sequence goes on from JARJHS010000007.1 coordinate 41,852, forward strand.
CGATCCTGCATTTACTACACTTCCGCTGTTCTTCACCCGCTGGATCACTAATTTCTGCGCACCAGCATTTTCATTTCTTGCTGGACTTTCAGCATTTTTTGTAGGTCGTCGGAAAAACAAAAAAGAGCTTTCTGTCTTTTTAGCAAAGCGCGGACTCTGGCTCGTGATTATTGAATGGACGATTGTGAACTTTGCCTGGTATTTTGATTTGAAATTCAGAACGCCGGGTTTGCTGGTGATCTGGGCCCTGGGTATAAGCATGCTCGTTCTTGCACTGCTGGTGCATCTTCCCTACAGAGCCATCCTGATCTTCAGCCTGGTTTTGATTTTTGGTCATAACCTGCTGGATCCGGTTCAGTTCGAAAACAATATGCTCTGGTCGGCTTTACACCAGGCGCACATTTTTGAATTTGGAAACGGCATTAAATTTTACATCGATTATCCGGTGATTCCCTGGATGGCGGTGATGTCATTAGGATACTGTTTCGGCAGATTTTATGCACCGAATGTGGACCCTATGCGAAGGAGAAAAACACTCAACCTGCTGGGGCTTTTTTCAATATTGACTTTTATCATCATTCGTGGAATAAATCAGTATGGCGACCCGGTTCACTGGAAAGAATATGATACATTTATACAGACAGGTATGTCGTTCCTGGCAGCTACCAAGTACCCGCCTTCACTTTGTTATTTATTGATGACGCTCGGTCCTGCTTTTATATTTCTTGCAAACAGTGAAAGCTGGAAAGGACGCATGGTAAGTTTCTTCAGTGTTTTCGGGCGCGTGCCTTTCTTTTACTATATACTTCATCTTTACCTCATCCATGTATTGGCAGTAATTACGGGGCTGCTGACCGGTTATGGATGGAAACTACTGGTGCTCACCGACTGGGTCATAATGATACCTGACCTTAAAGGATATGGCGTTAACCTCTGGATGGTTTATCTGGTGTGGATCTTCGTAATCGCAATCCTCTATCCTTTTTGCAAAAAATTCGACAACTATAAATTGAATCATAAGGAAAAATGGTGGATGAGTTATTTATAGGGTGGAGAATACAGAATACGGGAAACAGGGAGAACAGGCAATAGTGAGAACAGGCAATAGTGAAATGGCAATAGGCAGGAGGGAAAGAAGAAAACGAGGAATACAGAATACGGAATACAGTGAGCAGAAATATTGGCGTACAGGCAGAAGAAGATAGCCTTTGGAGGTTTATGGTAGAGACAACGCAGGGTTGTTTCGGTGGAAAAACAAAATCATCACTAGAAAATGAGAACGGGAACAGTGAAGAAGGCAATAGTGAGCAGGCAAGAGGTGGAACCTGGCAACAGAAAACCGGAAAGAAATGAAGATTGACAATATATGAAGTTGGTTAATCGTAGAGACACGATGCATCGCGTCTCTACGATTAACGATTGAAAACATTTGCAGAAGGAGAAAAATATTATTGACAACGGAAAACCGGAAAACTGGAAGATGTGAAACAGAAACAACAAAGGAAAAGGACTGGTATATGAAACTGGTTACTACCAACTATCTACTAAGTCTCCTGCCCTGCCGGCAGGCTTCGGCCTTCTGCCTAATGAATAATAATGAACAACCTTACTAAAGAAATTGAAACTGAAATACTGCAGGTCTATAAGGCCGGCTGGGATCACTATTATCGTGGTGATCTGGATGCCTATGCGGATATACTGAGCGATGACTACCACGTTGTTGGGTCATCAGAAGGGGAAAATTTCGATAGTAAAAAAGAATGGTTGGATTATTGCCGGGCTACTATTGACCAGTTTGCTGGTATTATCAAACAGGAAAACCGGCAGTTCCAGATTTTACCGGCAGGAGATTTTGTAATGGTCGTTGAAAGAAGCGATGCTTATGTAAAGATTGAAGACGAATGGCGATTTTATTCCAAAGCAAGAATTACCACTTTACTTTCTAATGAAAAAGGGTGTTGGAAATTTTATCATCAGCATGGATCGTTCCCAGACTCACGTGCAGGCGAAGGCGAAGTAATTGCCACACAACAAATCCGAGAAGAAAATAAGCTGTTAAAAGATGCGGTGAAACGCCGTACGATAGAACTTGAGTTTAAAAACCGCGAGCTGGCTATCGAAGCATCTTTAGAAAAGTTGCGGGCTGTGGCATTGGCCATGAGGATTCCGGATGATCTGCTGAATGTATGCAAAGTGTTGTTTAAAGAGTTAATTGAACTCGGCATCAGCCAGTTGCGTAATGCAATAATTCAATCTTATGTTGACGAAAAAAGGTTTTTCACCGATTACGATTATTCCGATTTCTCGGGAGGTGTAGTAAGTCAGATCCCTTATAAAGGAAACAAAACAATTGAAAGTTTCATTCAGAGGATGCGGGAATCAAAAGAAGAATTACTGGAAATTGTAATTGAAGGCAAAGAACTGGAAGAGTGGAAACATTTCAGGATTGCAAATAATGAAGATCCCGATTCGCGGCTGGACAATATCTCTGCCCTGTACTATTACAACTATTCCGTTGGAGCTGCTTCTATGGGGATTTCTACTTTTTCAATGATTACCCGGGAACAGCTTGAACTATTGAAGCGGTTCCGCAATGTTTTCGATCTTGCCTATAGCCGTTACGTTGATATCTCCAATGCAGAAGCACAGGCACGCGAAGTGGAAATTGAACTTGCGCTTGAACGTATTCGTGCACGCACGATGGCCATGCAGCAAAGTATTGAACTTCCGGAGTCTGCCTTGTTGCTTTTTCAACAGATCCAATCCCTGGGTATGCCAGCCTGGAGTGCAGGGTATTGCATTTGGGATGAAGATAAACAGGCGATCACTCTTTCCATGAGCAGTGAAGGGGTTTTACAAAAGCCATTCCGCTTGCCATTGAACGTTGACCCTTCGCTGATACATATCCGCGAAGCACATGAACGCGGTGAAATGTTTCATGTGGAAGCAGTTGGTGGCGATGAGCTTGCGGCACACTATCAATACATGCGCACGTTACCGGTTGTTGGTGAAGTATTGGATTCTATAGTCAATGCAGGACATCAGCTTCCGACATTCCAGATTTTTCATTGCGTATTCTTCTCAAAAGGGTTTCTTCTTTTTATCACCTATGAACCTGTGCCTGAAGCGCACGGTATTTTCAAGAGGTTTGGAAATGTATTTGAGCAGACGTACACGCGTTTTATCGATTTGCAAAAAGCAGAAGCGCAGGCGAGGGAAGCCCAGATTGAACTGGCGCTGGAACGTGTCCGGGCCAGGACGATGGCTATGCAACGAAGCGATGAACTTGGCGATGCATCCACCTTGCTGGATCAGCAGGTCCGTTCCCTGGGTATTGAAACCTGGGGATGCGCATTCAATATTTACAATGAAAATGATTCCAGCGAATGGTTTAGCTCCGGGGATTCAAAAGAATTCAAACCTTATAAAGTCCCACGGGAAAATATTTTCCTTACCTACTACGAAATAGGCCGGCAAGGAGCTGAGTTTCACATAGAAGAATTTTCCGGTAAGAAATGTGAGAGGCATTATGAATATCTGTGTACCATTCCTATAATGGGGGAAGGCCTGAGGAAAGCCCGGGAAGCGGGCATTCCGTTCCCAGTCAGGCAGATCGATCATGTGGTTTACTTCAGGTATGGGTACCTGTTATTCATCACACTGGATCATGTTCCGGAAGCGCATGATATTTTCAAACGTTTTGTAAAAGTATTTGAACAGACATATACCAGATTTCTTGATCTGCAGAAAGCAGAGGCGCAGGTTCGTGAAGCAACGGTTGAAGCGGCGCTGGAACGTATACGCACACGCGCAATGGTCATGCGCACGTCGAAAGACCTTCAGCAGGTAGCCGACACGATGCATTTGCAGTTATCTGGTCTGGGTAATTCTGAACTGGAATCAACATTGATCCATTTATATCCCGATGACAGTGATAAGTTTGATGCCTGGTACACATATAAGTCTAACCACACAGGCAAAACAGTTAAAGGAAATGCTTCTGTCAGCAAAGATGGGAGTGAGTTTTCGAGAAAGGTTCTTCAACTGTATAATAGTGGTGCTTCAACTTATGTGATCGAATCACGCGGAAGTATGTTGGAAGAATGGTACCGGCAACTGGAGGTTCTCGCACCCGCGACAATCGATTATACGGAAGAAGGAGAATTGATTATTCCCCCGGTACTTTATTATAATTTTTCAAGATTTTCCGGTGGAGCACTTTTGATAATAACAGAGTGCCCCGCCAGCAGGGAAGCACGTGATCTTCAGAGGCGGGCAGCAAAAGTTTTCGACCTTGCCTTTAAGCGATTCGAAGATCTGCAAAAGGCCGAACAGCAGGCAAGGGAAGCACAGATCGAAGCCGCCCTGGAACGTGTTCGTTCTATCGCTATGAGTATGATGAAGTCTGAAGATCTGCCACAGATCTGTCAATCGGTATTTACACAACTTTTGCAACTGGGTTTTAATGATCTTCGTTCCTCACAGATATATCTGCGAAACGATGCAGAAGAGAAGTTTATCAATTACGATTATTCAAACGAACTCGGCGCAACAAGAAATGAAATAAAATACAACAGCCATCCGAACTCACGGCGCGCATTTGATACAGCAAATACAGCAGGCGAATTAATAGTAACAGAAATTAAAAAAGAAGAGCTGGAATCCTGGCAGGCTTATCTCGTTAACTCTATCGGACAACAACCGGAGAAGGCACTTGCTGAAGCAGATGAGTTGAATTACTATCTCTACTCTTTTGGAACCGGCGTTTTCGGTATTTCCATGTTCAGGAAAATCAATGAAGATGAATTGCAGATTCTGAAACGATTCCGGAATGTATTCAGTCTTTCTTATCAACGGTATGCGGATATAGCTCAGGCTGAAATGCAGGCCAGAGAAGCAAAAATTGAACTTTCACTGGAACGGGTACGTGCAAAAGCAATGGCCATGCATAACTCCCGGGATCTTGCTGATACTATTGGTGTTTTTTACACGGAATTAAAACTATTCAGTATCACTCCGATTCGTTGTGGTGTTGGTTTGCTTGATGGAGAAGAAAAAATCGGCGAACTGTATACCTGGAACACGACAGAAAAAGGCGAAAGTCTTGAACTCCTGGGAAAACTTCGTTTAGAAGGGCACCCTGTACTGGAAGGAGTATACAATGGATGGTTAGCCCAGAAAGAGTTTTTCCCAGTACTTAGAGGAAACGAAATTAAATCCTATTACAGTGTCATAAGGCCGCAGATATCATTTCCCGACTATGCTGATGATGTTGTTCAGTATGGAAATTTCTTTTTTTTCAAAGAGGGTGGCGTGTATGCATGGACACGTTACGAAATGAAGGAAGATGAATTGCAGATTTACCGGAGGTTTACAACAGTACTAAGTCTTACTTATAAAAGATACAAAGATCTTCAGCAGGCAGAAGCCAATGCCCGCGAAGCACAGATCGAAGCTGCATTGGAAAAAGTACGTAGCCGCACATTAGCCATGCAGAAATCCGAAGAGCTTGCAGAAACGGCCGCTGTTTTGTTTCAGCAACTGATCGGTCTCGGGATAGAGCCCAACCGGCTTTACATTTCCACGATTAAAGATGACATTGGCACTTCTGAATTCTGGATTACCGACGAAGACGGGAGTAAAGTAAGCACCGCTTACACCACTAACCTTAACGACAATCCCACTTTCAGAAAAATGTATGAAGGCTGGAAGAAGCAATTGAAATCGTTGGTGATTGACATGCATGGGGAAGAATTGGAAGATTATTTTAATCACCTCACTGGTCTTGGTGTTCCCTTTAAAGGAGGTCTGTTTCAGAAAAGGCGCGTTCAGGATATTGCTTATTTCAGCAATGGGTTTATAGGTATTGCCTCTAAGGAGGAGCAACCCCTTGAGTCCCTGCAACTGCTCGAGCGTTTTGCTTATGTATTCAATCTTACCTATACGCGTTTCAATGACCTGAAAATTGCTGAAGCTCACGCGCAGCAGGCCGAACTGGATCTGATCGAAATCAAGGAGGCGAGGAAAAAAGCCGAAGAGGCATTGACTGAATTGCAACTTACCCAGGGGCAATTGATACAGAAAGAAAAAATGGCTTCGCTTGGTGAACTTACTGCAGGTATTGCGCATGAAATCCAAAACCCATTGAATTTTGTAAACAATTTCAGTGAAGTGAGTTCGGAGTTGATTGGAGAAATTGAAGATGCCGTGCTACAGGCATCAGCCTGCCTACCGGACACGCAGGGCGGCAGTAATCGGGCAGAAGAGAACAACCCACTGATAGTAGAGTTGCTTTCTGAAATCAAACAGAATTTAAGCAAGATTAATCATCACGGGAAACGTGCCGACGCTATCGTCAAAGGAATGCTGCAGCATTCGCGGCAGTCGGGTGGAGAAAAAGTGGAAACCAGTCTGAATGCATTTTGCGATGAATGGGTTCGGCTTGCTTATCATGGATTCCGCGCAAAGGATCATTTATTCAATGTCGATATACAAACTGATTTTGATGATAACATCCATCGAGTCAAAATAATACCGCAGGATATGGGACGTGTGATTTTGAATCTGCTGAATAATGCCTTTTACGCCGTGAGAGAAAAGGAAAAACAAAATACAGAATACGGAATGCAGGATAAAGGGACTGGACGAATTTCTGCTGACAGAAATTATCAACCCGGGGTATTCGTATCAACAAAACAAGCCGGTAGAAATGTTTTAATAACGGTAAAGGATAACGGCAAGGGAATTCCAAAGACGATAGTCGATAAAATATTTCAACCTTTTTTTACAACAAAACCACCGGGCCAGGGAACAGGGCTGGGCTTAAGCCTTAGTTATGACATCATCACAAAAGGCCATGGAGGAGAATTGAAAGTAGAAACAAAAGAAAATGAGTCGACTTCATTCATCATTCGATTGCCTGCTTAGCAGGTAGTCGGGTACAGAAAATTTAAAACTGTTATAATGATCTCAAAATCGATAAGTGGAAGAAACCCGGAAGAAATTAAATCAGCGCTGGATAAAATCCGGAGTGATGAAGGTTTTGTGCCCACGCTTGCAGTGGTGTTTATTTCTGTCAAACAGGATCGGGAGGCGATCATCCGAATATTAAAAGCTGAAAATATCGATGTCATCGGGGCTACTTCCTCCGGTGAATTTATAAATGATCACCAGAGCGAAGGTGAAATTGCAATGTTACTGATGGATATTAAACCCGAATACTATTCCATACTGTTTTGTGATACGAAGAATAAGGACCTTGTTCAGGCAGCTAAGGAGGCCACTGATTTTGCATTTTCGAAATTTAAAAATCCGGCTTTTATTTTATGTAGTTCATGCATCTCAATTAGCGGGGTTGTCTTGGATGGGCAGGCACTGATTCATACTATACATAAACGGGCAGGTAAGAGAGTTCCGATTTTTGGAGGTATGGCTGGCGACGACGGAACGATGGCGGGAACATTCGTTTTCAGTAACAATGAATCCTCTGACATGGGATTTGTAATGCTGATTATCGATAATCATAAAATTGAACTACATGGAACAGCCATTTCGGGATGGAAGCCGGCAGGAAAAGTAAGGACAGTAACGAAAGCGAAAGATGCCTGGATATATTCGATCGATGATCAGCCCGCACTGGATATGTATCTCCGTTATCTGGGCCAGTCACTTAATACCGGCGAGGATAGAAGCATTTTCAGGGAAGACATATCATTCTTCTACCCGTTCTTATCATTTGGTGCAGGAGAACCCCAACTACGCACACCGCTTGAAGTGAACCACGAAAATAATTCCATTAAACTGGACTTTGCAATTCCTGAGGGGAAGCAACTCCAGTTTACTTTGCCACCGGACTTTGATATTGTTGAAACTGTTCTGGAATCTGCAGATAATCTAAAGAAAAATCAACAGGCAGGCGCAGATGCGTTATTGATTTTTTCGTGCCTTGGCCGCCGCTGGGCACTCGGACCAATGGTGGAAGAAGAAAACAATGGACTTCATAAAATATGGAAAGCGCCAATGGCGGGTTTTTTTTCCTACGGTGAGTTTGGGAAGGGCGTGAACAGTGATGATACTTTTCATTCTACTACGTGTAGCTGGGTAGCGTTGAAAGAAAAGTGAACAGACAGGAGTGAACAGGCAGGAGAATACCGCCGGCTTTTGAAATTTTTAAATTATCCCCTATGGACGACGGGCTTATAACAGGGGATTGAAATCTCCGGGAAAAAACAAAAGATGATAGCCAAATCAATAAAAGGAAAATCAGCGCAGGAAATCAGCAACGCATTACGCGAAAGTATAGACGATGGATTTGCACCAACGCTTGCAATCGTCTTTCTATCCATTAGCCAAAACAGGACTGCAATTGCTGAATTGCTGGAGCAGGAAAACATAACGTTGTTCGGCGTTACTACGAACGGTGAGTTTATTGATGAAGCTACCGAAAAAGGCTCTGTTGTTATTTTACTGCTGGACATCGACAGAAATTATTTCCGGATATATTTTGAAAATTATCCCGAACGAAATTATCGTGAGACAGCAACATTGGCGGCTACCAAAGCCAAAGAAGCGTTTGCACATCCTGCATTTCTGATTGCAGCCACACACCTGGAGACGGATGCCGAGGCTTTGTTACTGGGATTTGAAGATGTAGCGGGTAAAGATGTGAATGTATTTGGCTGTATGGCCGGCGATGATTACACATTTTCAGAGCAGTTTGTTTTTACGAATGGAGTTGAAAGTAATAAGGGGCTGCTTTGTCTCGCTTTGGATGAAGAGAGGGTGATGATAAACGGAGTAGCTACCTGTGGATGGAAGGCTGTAGGTACGCCGAAGACAGTAACAAAAAGTACAGGCAATCATGTATTTACTGTCGATGATGTACCCGTGCTCGATCTTACGTCAAAGTACGGCGGATTGGAAAATGTAAATCCGGAAAATGAAGGTCTGTTACTGGAAATAGCGGCAAATTTTCCATTGCAGCTGCAGAGACAAAAGGGAGATCCGGTGATGCGTCCGGGACTGGTAGTCGACTGGACAGACCGGTCTTTTTATTGCAGCGGCACAGTCCCTCAGGGTTCGAAAGTACGGTTCTCCCTGCCGCCTGATTTTGATGTTATGGAAAAGGTAATCCGGGGCGTGGAAAATCTAAGAGATACAAAAATGCCCGAGGCTGATGCCCTTGTTGTTTTCAGTTGCGCAGGAAGGATTCTTTCTTTGGGGCCTTTGATGACGAATGAAATAGAAGGAGTAAAAAATGTTTGGGGAATTCCGATGGCCGGTATGTTCAGCAATGCGGAACTGGCAAGAGCGACAGGAGGAAATCTGGAAATGCATAACCTGACAACGTGCGTGGTAGCCCTGAAGGGAAAATAGAATACAGGATACAGAATACAGAATAGGGAACACAGGACAAAAGATGAATGAAAACCGAAAACCTGCCTGCCGGCTGCCTGTCCGGTAGGCAGTGCTGCCCGGCTGTTCAACGAACAACGAACAACGAACAACGAATAACGAACAACGAATAACCACCTGCTCCTGACCACCGACAACTGACAACCGACAACTGCCAAATGAATCAATACCTGGAAGCGATAAAAAAACTAGTGGAAGAAAACAGTTTGCTGACAGCAGCAGAAAGGGAGGCTTTTGTCAAAGCCATTTTATCTGCAGACAAACAGTGGAGCATAACCGATTTTAAACTTGACAGAACAGAAAAAGTAAAACGAACCACTGCAATTCTCCTTGAAGAAACAATAGAAGAGTTGGAACAAAAGAGAAAAGCAGTGGAAGAGACAAATGCTGCCTTGAAAAAAACGCTTGATGACCTGAAAGCGGCACAACAGCAATTGATCCAATCTGAGAAGATGGCTTCGCTGGGAGAACTCACAGCGGGAATTGCGCATGAGATCCAGAACCCATTGAATTTTGTAAACAATTTCAGTGAGGTGAGTGCTGAAATGATTGATGAGGTTGCAGAGGCAGCAGGCAACAGCCCTGTTGCTCTGGAGTTACTGCGGGATATCAAAGAGAATCTTGCAAAAATAAATCACCACGGCAAACGCGCTGATGCAATTGTGAAAGCGATGTTGCAGCATTCAAGACCAACGTTTGGAGAAAGGCGTGATACAGATCTGAATGCATTGTGTGAAGAGTACGTACGACTTTCCTATCACAATTACCGCAGCCGCGACCAGATGTTCCAGGCAGAAATTGACATCATCCTTGATCCTGCTGTTGAAACCGTCAACCTGATTCCGCAGGATATCGGGCGTGTAATTATTAACCTGATGAACAATGCGTTCTATTTTGCTGGAAATATGGGTAGAGACAAGGCAGGACCTGTTTCCGGGGATGTAAATAAAATTATTGTAACGACACGTCGTAATGCCGGCACTATTGAGATAACGGTAACGGATAACGGAACCGGAATAGCGGCGAAAAACATCAGCAAAATATTTCAACCATTTTTTACAACAAAGCCTACGGGCCAGGGAACCGGTTTAGGACTAAGCCTGGCTTACGATATAATTAAAGCTCATAGCGGTGAGCTTGCTGTCAGATCAACCGAAGGTGCCGGTTCGACATTTACCATCACTTTACCTGCGTAACAATGAGAAAGCTTCAATTGGTTAATTGCTTTTTACTCCGATTCACATCAGTCCACTTGCTGATCGCTTCTTTTTTGTTATCCTGCAATCAGAATACATCAGTGCCGTTTCCTGATACTGCTTTACCACAACCTAAAACAGTACCACTGAGATTCAGTGAAGAAAAACAAATTCAGTGGACTGAAATTCCGGGCGACAGTATTGAGAATCCGGTAAAACAGACCCTGGATTTATCCAGACTTCCTGAAAACAAATTCGTGATCAATGATTTCAAGCCTTTTACATCTGCTCCGCAACAGAAAAAATTAAACTGGAATCAGATTCCGGAGAGCATCATCAATCTCGATACCATTACAACAGAATCTATTCCGGATATCAAAAAGAATGTATTGCCAAAGCCGGTAATCACGAGGGCAGCTATGCCTAAACTGATGGCGAACTCTTCTTCCGGTATCATGCAGTTTTCAGAAGAAGAAGGACTGCCTGGAACAAGTGTAAATGCTTCATTGATCGATAAGCAGGGAGTCATCTGGCTGGCGGTGGGGAGAAAACTGGTACGCTACACCGGCGATCAATTATATACCTGGAGCTTTATGCCGAGGAATACAATTGCAGATGCGGCAGTGATTACCCACCTGGCGCTGGATTCCATGGGCAGAATGTGGGTGGGCACGCTCTCGGACGGAGCTTATATTCTTGATATTGATCACGACTCATTCTGGTTTTTCCCTTCCAGCGATAGGGTGGCCGATATGCTTTGCGATCACCAGGGCATGATGTGGGTTGCATCGGTAAACCGTTCTCTGCTTCTTATCGATCCGGTAACTATGAAATTCAGATCTGTTTTCGCGACTGATTCCCTCTTAAATGATCACCGGCCGTTAACGCTGATAGAAGATGCTGCTCATAATATCTGGCTGGGTCAGAACAATAAGATTTCCGTTATCGATTCCACACGAAAGAGGATAAAAATAATTGGGAATGATAAACTTGCCGGTCTGAATGCGGTGCTTGAATTGTACCAGGATTTAAAAGGGAATGTATGGGTGGGATCATTCAACAGGGAGTTTTATTCGGTTTCTTTAAATGAAGATCTGATCACAACCTATAGTAAAAAGAACGGAACAAATACCAACCTTTTTGATATCACCGAAGACCGGATTGGCCGGATGTGGATCAGTGCGCGCGATACCATTTATATCATCAACAAGGACAAATCTGCTTTTAAAATCATTCCGCTCAATGCCAGAATATTCCAGAGATATAAGTCCACATTATTCACGGATCCGTCAGGAAACATCTGGGCGGGTACGCTGAACAACGGTTTGCTGGTATTCGATGCTGACAATGTATTGCCACAGCATTTTGATAAACGAAATGGCCTTGTTGATGGAAATGTTTGGGGCACATTTGAAGAAAATGATGGCACGATCTGGATCGGCACCAACAGCGGTTTGAATATTTACAATCCGGTGACTTCTTCGATCCGGACATTGAGTAAAACCCAGGGATTGCATGGCAATGATGTTAAAGTCATCGGCAGCCTTGGTAATGATGAATTGTATGCAGGTAATATTCCGGGCTTTACCATCTTCAACAAAAAGAAAAAAACCTTTGAGAATTATGGAAAGGACCAGGGCTTTCCCCGGGCGGTATTCAGCATTACTGCAGATAGTTCCGGTAATTGGTGGGTGGCCAGTGTACCTGAGTTGATGGTCTACAACAGGGAAAAGAAAAATCTGAAAAAACTGGATTACCATGGTGGATTGATCGGTACCGCCTGCTATGGTCTCATCACGGATAAAAAAGGTCTGTTATGGGTCGCTACGGATAGCGGATTAATGATCATCGATCAGCATAAAAATTCAATCAGGTATCTGAGGGAGAAAGAAGGTATGCCCAGTGATTTCATATTAAAAGTAATGGAAAGTGGATCCGGGGATATATGGGTGGCTGGTATGGGTGGTATTTCCATCATCAGCACAGATAAAAACACCATCACGAATATCACCGCGAAAGAAGGTCTCCTGCCTGCTGACATTTATGACCTGCTGGAAAAAGATGGTATTATGTATGCGGGATCAAGCAGTGGATTATTTCAGATTTTTTTGCCGGATTCTTCGAAGGGTCCAAACAGCCATGATAAAAAATTCCGGCTCAGGAATTTCAACAAAAAGGAAGGCTTTCCTTTTAATGATCATAACCAGATGGCGGGAATGGTCCGTCGCAATGGCGAAATCTGGTTAGGCGTTACTCCCGTTTTGACCATACTCACGGAAACCACTAACCGAATTGACTCTGCTCCGGCGCAGGTAATGGTTACCGGTATCAGCGCATTGGATCATCCGCTGTCATTCGACACCAAAACCCAGCCACTACCAGAACTGCCGCTTACAGATTCATTAAAAAATGCGGCAGAAAAAATCCCGGCCGTTCCAATATCTGAACAGGCTGCATTTCTAACACAAAATCGTATCCGGTACGATAGTGCAACTGCTGTTTTCCATATACCTTCGGGACTGTCATTACCGCATAACCAGAACTCTTTAAATTTCAGTTATTCAAATCCATCTATCACCGGTCGGGATAAAATAGTATATCGCTATATACTGGAAGGCGAAGATGAGGAGTGGTCTGCTGAAACACCCCGACCTTTTACACGCAATTATTATAACCTGAAGCCTGGACATTACACATTCAAAGTCGCGTCGAAAGGTTTTAACGGTGTCTGGAGCGAACCAGCATCACTGCAATTCCCCATCAGGCCACCATGGTGGCTGACCTGGTGGGCATATATCCTGTACGCCGGTGTTTTCGCTGGTACAGCCTGGCTGGTTGCAGGCTATCGTTCACGGCGTTTGAAAAGAGAGAATCAGATTCTCGAGGAAAAAGTTACGCATCGAACAGCACAGTTGAATAAATCACTTGAAGATCTGAAGCTGACCCAATCACAATTGGTTCAATCGGAAAAAATGGCTTCGCTCGGAGAACTGACCGCTGGGATTGCGCATGAAATTCAGAACCCACTAAACTTCATCAATAATTTTTCTGATGTCAGTATGGAATTGTTGGGTGAAATGGAAAACGAACTGGACAATGGCAATAGCAATGAAGCCAAATTGATTGCAAATGATGTCAAATCTAATCTTGAAAAAGTTATTCATCATGGCAAGCGTGCAGACTCGATAGTAAAGGGAATGCTGCAGCACAGTCGTGGAAACAGTGGTGTTAAGGAACCTGTCGATCTCAACGCAATGGCCGATGAATATCTGCGACTATCTTACCAGGGGTTGCGTGCAAAGGACAAATCTTTCAACACCCATTTTGAAACTCATTTCGATCCGGCAGTAGGCACAGTGCAGGTGGTTCCCCAGGATATCGGTCGTGTTTTGCTGAATATTTATAACAATGCATTCTATGCGGTGTATGAAAAAAAGCGAACATCGTTGAATGGGTACTCGCCTCTGGTAAAGGTCAGCACGCGCAAAAAAAATAATGTTATAGAGATATCGGTGAAGGATAATGGAAATGGGATACCGGATAAGGTAGCCGATAAAATATTTCAGCCCTTCTTTACCACAAAGCCAACAGGACAGGGTACGGGTTTGGGTCTTTCTCTTTCCTATGATATAGTAAAAGCACATGGTGGAGAAATCATTGTGAAAAGTGATGAGAAAGAGGGAACGGAATTCATCATCACTTTATCAAACCATATTTGAAAAATGCAAGAGATAGAATTGTTGCCAAAATGCTTTTGATGATTTTAAAATGCATCAGCTGATATGAAATAAACCATCTGTTAACGCTCGTATGAATCAAGCTTTAAAAAATACCAACATCGGAAAACGGTTGACAGGAAGCAATCCCGGGGGGATAACATCATTGAATGATAAAACAGTTCGGAATGACTTTTTTCGCGGGTCATGTTCGCTCTTTCATCTTTTAACTTTCTACTTTATTGTTCTTTCGTTTCAATCTGCCAATGCCCAGTTGAATCCTGTTTTTCTCAAACAATACACTGAACAGAACGGTGTACCAGGGGCACAGGTAAACAGCATACTTCCCGACCATTTCGGCTTTATTTGGTTAGGAACAATCAACGGATTGGCTGTTTATGATGGTTATGAATTCAAAAGATTTTTCAATGACCCGAACGATACGGCATCAATGGAAGGATTGGTGATCTGGTCGGTTTATGAGGATAGCAAAAAAAGAATCTGGGTAAGTACCGGACAAAGTCACCTCAATAGATACAATCCTGTAACGAAAAAGTTTAAGCGATACAATATTGATAATCTCATTGACCAGCCGTCAACAATTGAGGTTGATGTCGCTGTAATGAGTGAACATAGTAGTGGAAGGATTTATCTGGGCGTCTCTACCCAGTATGGTCAGGAGATTGATGGCGCCCTTCTGTATTATGATGAATCCGATGATACGATAAAAAGGTTCGGGACAAAAAGCGACCCTCAGATACAGAATATAATCAGACTGGAAAATGATGCTGAGGGGAATACCTGGATCCTCAGCTACAGTGGATTTTTTAAAATTGATCGTTCAAATACGCTTACCCGTGTCAACACCTTTGATAAATACTTCACCGCAGGTGAGTATCCCACCGATTTTGCGTTCGGAGAATCTTCGAATTTATGGATAATTTCAAGCAGAGGCAAACTGCTCGAGATTAATCTCGCCGATAGCACCGCAACAGCCCGGCTGTCGCTGAAATTGTTGAAAAATAACGGCAGGAATTGTATAAAGATCGATAGTCAGCAAAGAATATGGATAGGCACGAATTCCGGGATTGTCAGATTTCATATACCCAGCTCCACAACTGAAAGCTTTGCCCATGGATTGGGGAATCCGCTTGAAAATACTGTCATCAACAAAATCGTTGTTGACTCTTTTGGCACAGCCTGGATTGGTACAGACGATAAGGGACTATTTAAGTATGAGGAAAGAACGCTATTCAAATCCATAAAACATGCGAACAAAGAAAAAGATTCGCTTGCTCCGGGATGGGTAAGCCTTATCAGCGGCTTTACCGGTAATAAAGCCAGCATTGCTTCGGGCGATGGCCGGACTTCCGGCGTGAAAATCCTCGATCCTGAAACGGGAAAGCTTGTATCCATTTCTTCAACTCCTTTTTTTCGCGGAACTGCTTTTGTAACCAGTTTATACTTTGATCCATCAGGTGAATTATTGATCGCTACAAGCCAGGGAGTATGGCGGTTGTCAGTTGCAGCAGGAAAGATGCGTGCATTCCATGACACTTCCTATCCAAAAGATGTCGTGATCAATCGCTTTTATAGTGATGTCGATGGTAATTTATGGTTAGCGACAATGAATGGATTATACAAAAGGTCCAAATCATCATCACAATATAAAAGGTATGACCTGGGCAGGCTCAACGGAAGCAATGCAAGCAGTAATGAAATCACCATGGCTGTTGAAAGCAGTATAGGCGGTTTATGGTTGACAACGAATAACGGATTGTTTTTTTATGATAAAGCAACAGATAGCGTCGCCAGGCATGGATTTGATAAAACGCAGGGAGATGTTTTTGTATCGCAGGATATAAATTCACTTTACGAATCAAATGACACCACAGTATGGGTTGGTGGATGGCAAGGCGGGCTTTCCAGGTATAATCCACGCACAAAAAAAATAAAAACCTACACACGTAATGACGGGCTTCCTTCCATGAGTGTACAGGCAATACTACCCGATGATAAAACCAACTCGCTATGGCTAAGCACCTTTGATGGAATATCACTTTTTAAAACAGACAAGGAACAATTTGTCAACTTCGATATTTCTGATGGAATACAGGGGCAATTATTCGCTGATGGTTCAGTGTATAGAACGGCTGACAATTATTTTCTTTTTGGAGGTTCGAACGGGGTAACTTTTTTCAATCCGGATAACATCCTCCGTAGTTCTACAATTCCCAAAGTATTTCTCACCGATCTGAAGGTGTTTAATAAATCGGTACTACCTGGTGAAAAATCTATTTTAAAGAAACCTATATATGAAACAAGTGAAATAGTTCTTGCTCATAACCAGGCTAATATTTCACTGGATTTTATTGCACTTCATTATTCTGATCCTTCAAAAAATAAATACCTCTACAAACTGGAAAATTATGACCAGGATTGGCGTGAAGCCGGCAGTCAGCATACTGCATATTATTCAGGATTGGAAGCCGGCACATACAATTTTATCGTAAAAGCTTCGAATAATAATGGCGTATGGAATGAAGCCGGTGCCAGGTTGAAAATAGTGGTTTTAAAACCCTGGTGGAAAACGGGCTGGGCTTATGCAGGATACAGTTTGTTGCTGCTGGTATTTCTTCTTTTGTTCAATAAGTATATGCGAAACCGGTTGATCAACCAGGAAAGAGAACGTAACCGGGCAAAAGAACTCGAGCAGGCGAAGGAAATACAGAAGGCATATCACAACCTTGGCGAGGCACACGAAGCATTAAAGGCCACACAGGCGCAATTGATCCAGTCCGAAAAGATGGCATCGCTGGGTGAGTTAACTGCAGGTATTGCACACGAGATACAAAACCCTTTAAACTTCATCAATAATTTTTCGGATGTGAGTAAGGAGTTGTTGATTGAAATGGAAACGGCGTTGAACAATGGAAATGACGAAGAAGCAAAGCAAATAGCAAATGATGTAAAAGAGAACCTGGAAAAAGTAATTCATCATGGAAAACGTGCCGATTCCATTGTAAAAGGAATGCTGCAACATAGTCGCGGCAACAGCGGTATAAAAGAACCTGTTGATCTTAATGGGATGGCAGATGAATACCTTCGCCTTGCCTATCAGGGCCTGCGTGCAAAAGAAAAATCATTCAATTCAAATTTTGAAACCGACTTTGATCCTGCTGTCATAAACGTGCAGGTCGTACCCCAGGATATCGGAAGAGTATTGCTGAATGTGTACAACAATGCATTCTATGCAGTTTATGATAAGCAAAAGACCGCTTCGAAAGATTATACACCACTTGTGCAGGTGAGTACACGGAAAAAAGACAATACAGTGGAGGTAACGGTGAGGGACAATGGGAAGGGCATTCCTGAGAAAGTCGCGGAAAAAATATTTCAACCATTTTTTACAACAAAACCAACTGGCCAGGGAACCGGGTTGGGATTGAGTCTTGCTTATGATATTGTGAAAAGTCATGGCGGAACAATCACTGTTCATTCATCACCAGGTGAAGGTGCGACTTTCGTCATCACCTTGCCTGTGTAAATAATTTATTTAAAAATGAAATCGGTGTTCATATTAATTTTTTTGGCCGGCACGATATCTATATACGCGCAGACAGGTACTGCAGATCCGGTGATTAAAACAGCGGCGGATAAAATCGAGCAAAAGATGATCGGCTGGCGAAGGGATATACATGAAAACCCGGAACTCGTTACTTACAATGATCCGATGCTGACTGAAGCTGTGGTAACGTCGCTGAAAAAATCCTTTGGCGGAGAACATGTGATGCTTATACCGCCCTATAAAGACTCCGAGGATTTCTCTTTTTTCTCGCAAAAGGTTCCGGGATTTTATTTCTATTTCGGAGGTCTGCCAAGAGGAAAAGATCCGAAAACATCAGCTCCTCATCACACACCTGATTTTTACCTGGATGAAAGCGGATTTAAAACGGGATTGATTGCCATGCTGACTTTGGTGTTGGAGTATCCCCATCTGAAAATTAAAAAGTAACTGTATGGATGATCCGGAGTAACTAAATGCTGCCGGATGAAAGTCGAAATGAAAAGAAGCTTATTAATTGTATCCATGGCAGGTTTATGGTTGCCTGCACTGTGTCAGAATAAAGTGACGGACAGCCTGGGAGTGTTATTGTCATCCGTTAAGGCGGATACAACCCGGTTGGAATTATTAGCAGAGTTAGGATTGCAATACAGGAATTCAAATCCGGACTCAGCCATCTTTTATGGAAACGAAGCACTGGCATTGGCACGGGAAATTCAGTTCAAACGAGGCGAAGTCCTGTCTCTTGCTAATATCGCAATTGCATCTCGCGAAAGAGGAGATCTGCCAGAAGCTCTCAGCATGGTGATGCAGGCATCGCAGATGGCTGAAGCAGGAAATTGCAACATTGAAAAAAGTCTTTGCCTTCGTCGGACCGGCCTCTTATATATGGATCTGAAGGATTATACGGGTTTGGGCTTGTCATTGGCTTATGATATCGTGAAAGCGCATGGCGGTGAGATAAAAGTGGAGTCAATGAAATCCAAAGGCAGTTCCTTTATTATACTAATTCCAAACCTGATGGCATGATGAAGATTTTGCGGGTATCACATATTGTTAGTGGCATTGTTACCTGTTTGGTTTTGTCAACAACAAATACCGCATTTGCGCAGCGAGTCAATATTGATTCTGTTGTACAATTGGTTGCCAATGCAAAAGATGACGATCAGAAACTGGCTTATACTGTTAACCTGTATAGTACTTCAATTAATAATGATCCTGAATATACCATTGAGATCGGTTTGAAATTGCTTAAGCAGGCTCAGCAGGATGGAAATGTATTGGAAAAGTCAACTGCTTATAGTTTCCTGGGTCATGGCTACCGCCTTGCCGGAAACCATGTGAAGGGACTGCAGTATCACCATGAAGCGATCAGACTAGCTGAAGAAAATGGAAATCCATCACTGTTATGCATTGCCAACAACCAACTGGCGCATATTTACAAAGACCGGAGTGAGTTTGAAAAAGCTATCCGCATATATAAACTCTCGGCAGAAGATGGTGCGAAGGGCAGGATTGAGAAAGTGAAATATTGGCCACTCGTGAACCTGGGGGCAGTGTATCTTCTGAAAAATCAACCTGACTCAGCGGTAATCTTTACAAAGCCGGTATATGAAAAATTTAAAGACTCCGGAGATCAGAATATAAAATCATTATCCTTTATCACACTCGGTGGCGCCTATAGCAAATTAAATCAACCGGATCTTTCAACATATTATTTTCAGAAGGCTTTGTCTGAACATTCAACACAAAATAGTAAAAGGTACCTTAACATGGTATATGTTGGTTTAGCAGAACATTATCAACTCTTAAACAAACCAGACTCTGTTGAATTCTATGCCCGCAATGCAATTGACGCGGTAACGAATACGCCTTTCTTTTACCTGAGCAGCGCACCCGCAAATATGCTCTCCTCACTATACGATCCTGCAAACTGTGACAGCACACTGAAATATGCCAGGATGTATAAATCAGCTAATGATTCCCTCTACAATACCAGAGCGAACCAGCAGATTCAGATGATGACTTTTGATGAAGACATCCGGCAATACCAGTTGAATGAAGAGAAAGAGAAATTTGTAAGCCGGGTAAAACAGTATGTTACATTGGCTGGTTTGATCACAGCGATAATTGTTGCGATGATCCTTTTCAGGAATAACAAATTACGAAAGAAAGCAAACAATCATTTGTCGGCCACGCTGCGTGATTTAAAATCAACCCAGGCGCAACTGATTCAATCGGAAAAGATGGCGAGCCTCGGGGAACTGACTGCGGGTATTGCGCATGAGATTCAGAATCCATTAAATTTTGTAAATAATTTCAGTGAGATCAGTTCGGAATTGATAGAGGAAGCGGAGGAGGCAATAGGCAGAGGATTTTCTGCCGGACAGCCAGGGCAGGAAGCAGGAAAAAAAAGCCCATTAGTCGCAGAGTTGCTTCAGGATATCAAACAGAACCTGGTTAAAATAAACCATCACGGAAAACGCGCGGATGCTATTGTAAAAGGCATGCTGCAACACTCGCAATCGCGGTCGGGTACAAAGGAGCCAACGGATATTAACGCATTGGTTGATGAATATTTGAGATTAGCATACATCAGTTATCAGTCAAAATATCCGGATTTTGAAGCAAAGATGGAAACCAGTTTCGATGCATCAGCCGGGGAGATAAATATTATACCCCAGGATATCGGAAAGGCATTGCTGAACCTGTACAGCAACGCGTTTTATGCATGCAATCATCGTGATGTTAATCCTGGAGACGCCATGCATGACGCCTCCAGGATTAACACAAGCGTCACTACCATAAACACTACGATGATAGAAAACATTATCTCGGTGTCCACCAAACGCATGGCCGATAAAATTGAAATAACGGTAACGGATAACGGCGGAGGCATCGATCCGAAAATCATCGATAAAATATTTCAGCCATTCTTTACTACAAAGCCCACCGGGCAGGGAACGGGTTTGGGATTAAGCCTGGCTTATGACATTATAAAAGCCTACGGCGGAAAAATCGAGGTGGAATCAAAACAGGGAGAAGGAACAGTATTTACCCTGGTACTTCCCGTGTAAAAAACGGCTGAATTGTATTTGAAATGAATCAGAAAAATTACCAATGAGAAAAGTAATAAAGGCTTTATTCATTTTATTGCTTGTCGCCGCAGATGTTTATTTTGCAGATGCTCAGCAACCACAATTCAGTGTACAGATTGATGAAAAAGTACATCATTTCGGTCCGGCCTATGGATTAACACAGGATCAGCAGGGATATATGTGGTTTGGGAGTTTTACAAAAGGACTGATCAGGTACAACGGAAAAGATTTTAAATATTTCCGTCACGCTCCGGAAAACGCAAACTCGCCAGGAAGCAATATCATCGTTTCAATGGCTGTTGATTCTTCTGGTATGATCTGGCTGGCGTTGTTTGGTGCAGGTGTTGACAGGTATAATCCGGCGACCAATACATTTACACATTTCAATTTTAGTCAGACTGATACCAACACCATCAGTTCAGATACAGTACTATCTGTTACGGCTGTACGAAATGGCGGTTTATTTATTGGTTCTTACGGTGGCGTGGACACATTCAATACGGCGACAGGAAAATTCAACAGATTTAGAAGAGAGATCAACGGAAAGCCTGTTAAAAATGAGTTCAAAACATTTAAAGTTTACGAAGATAAAAATGGTGAGATATGGTCAACGGCAGGTGATCTTTTCGAAGGTAAGCCTTCCGATAGTGGGGGTTTGTTCCGATACAATCCATCTACACGAAAGCATACTTTCTACACGGCTGATCCAAAAAATCCGGAGAGCCTGATTAATCCTAATGTATTCGCATTCTTTGAAGATAGTCGTGGTAATTTCTGGATCGGATCAAAAGGAAATGGCCTGCATACACTTGATCGCAATACCGGGAAATTCACTCGTTATCTCTATGATTCTTTGCACCGGGAAAAATTAAGCCGGCCTCCGGTTTCTTTAAAAGATAGCAGCGACTTTATCAGTTTTATAAATGAAGATCATGCCGGAAAGCTTTGGATTGGTTCAGTTGATAACGGAATCAACTGGTATGATCCGGCAACAAAACAGCTTTATCATTATGGTTCTCTCAGAGAAAAAAAAATACAATCGGATTTCAATAAGGATACGCTTACCGGCTACAAAGAAACCGGATCATTTCGCTTTTTTCTTTCGAAGGACAGTCTCACCTGGATTACAGGAATGTCTGGAAACATTTACCTGGTCAGTTATGGCCGTAAAACAATTCCTTACTACCCGAATAAAGAAGCCCCTAATTCCTTTTACCTCGAGCCCAACGATAGTATTCTGTGGTTTGGTACAGCAGCTGGACTTGTGCGAAAAGATTTAAAAACCAACGTGCAGAAAACCTGGAAGCAGGATCCCAAAAATAATAACAGTATAAGCCACAATGAAATTGTAACTATTCAACCTGATGAAAAGGGCAGGCTATATGTTGGATCACATAAAGGAGGGATGGATTTGTTTGATCCGGAAACCGGCAGCTTTACCCATTTTCGCTATGATAGTACGCTTGGTGGATCTAAGCCGATCGATTCCATACATAACATCTTCATAGAAAACGATCAGTGGCTTTGGATGGCGGGCGAGATGGGCCTTAGTCGCTTGCACAGACCATCGGGAAAATTCATGACCTGGCGACATAACCAGACCGATTCTAATGGAATTATCGGCCAAACGGTTTATTCTATAACAAAAGATGCTAAGAATAATTTGTGGTTTGCGAATGAAGGAGGCGTAGATACATATGTGGAATCAGATTCAACTTTTAAACATTACCTGAAAGGATATTCTGCCCGTGCGGTAATTAAAGATGCCAGTGGAAAACTATGGGCGGGTACGGATGGCGGTTTATTTTATTTCGATGAAGCCCGCGATCATTTTGTTTCATTAGGCTCTTCGATACTCGGAACTGAAATGGATCAGATACTTAGTTTGCTGGAGGATAATGACCATAACATCTGGATCTCCACCAGTAATACCATCCTAAAATTGAGTGCCGACCGGGAGCATGTGCAAAGATTTAATGCTGACTATGGTGTACTTTCCTCCAACTGGAACTGGCTCAACAATTACAAGGCGCATGATGGACGGCTTTTCATAGGTGGAAGTAAGGGCTATTACATGTTTAATCCGGCTGAAATCAATGTGAGCAGTTCGGCACCGCTGCTGGCATTTTCACAGTTGACCATTGGCGGAACTGCAATTTTTCCGGAGAAGAATGGAATCCTGACGGAACCCATCTGGAATGCAGATCAGATCAGGCTGGCGTATAATCAGAATTCATTTTCGATAGATTTTGGGGCTGTCAATTATAATTCCAACGAAGCAATTAAATACCTCTACCGACTGGAAAATTATGATGAAGCATGGAGGGATCTCGGTACTGATCACAAAGCGTCTTTTTTTGCAGTACCACCGGGCAATTACAAACTGCGGATCAAAGCGGTGAATGGTGAGGGAACAAGTACAGAAAAAACCATCGATATCCTGATTACACCACCCTGGTGGAGAACATGGTGGGCGTATATGATGTATGCGCTGTTGGCAATGCTGGCGGGCTGGCAGATCTATTTGTACCAGAAAAGATTTATTCTTTCCAGAGAAAGAGAACGCAACAGGGAGAAAGAACTGGAACATGCGAAAGAAATTGAAAAG
Source organism: Pollutibacter soli (assembly GCA_029269725.1). Classification (GTDB taxonomy): domain Bacteria; phylum Bacteroidota; class Bacteroidia; order Chitinophagales; family Chitinophagaceae; genus Pollutibacter; species Pollutibacter soli. The sequence goes on from JARJHS010000007.1 coordinate 65,449, forward strand.
GCATATACCAAACTGAAATCAACGCAGGCACAACTGATACAATCTGAAAAAATGGCTTCGCTGGGTCAACTGACGTCGGGCATTGCACATGAAATTCAGAACCCGTTGAATTTCGTGAATAATTTTTCAGAGGTTTCAGCAGAGCTGGTGACAGAGGCAGAAGGCAGGAGGCTGGAAGCAGGAGAGAACAGCCCCGTAGTTTCAGAGTTACTTAACGATATCAAACAAAACCTTGAAAAGATAAGTCACCATGGGAAGCGTGCAGATGGTATTGTGAAAAGCATGATGCTGCACAGCAGACCCGGAACTGAAATCAAAGAATCTGTTGATATCAATGCTCTGTGTGATAAATATCTCCGGTTGGTTTATCATGGTTTAAGAGGTAAAGACAATACACTTCAGGTTGATCTGAAAACAAATTATGATCCTTCCATCGGTGAAGTTGAACTGATTCAGGACGATATCAGCAGAGTGTTGCTCAACATTATCGGTAATGCATTTTATGCTGTGCATGAAAAATCAAAAAGACTTTCTGCAGAAAATAAAGAAGATGGTGTCGCATATGAACCGGCGGTGACATTGACCACAAAAAAAACAGCTAACCAGATATTGATTTCAGTAGAAGATAACGGAATAGGGATACCCGAAAATATAATGGACAGAATATTTCAACCATTTTTTACGACGAGGCCGACCGGCCAGGGTACTGGCCTGGGTTTATCCATTTCCTATGATATCATTAAAGCACATGGTGGAGAAATAAAAGTGAAAAGCACCGAGGGGGCCGGTGCTGAGTTCACAATCATTTTAAATTCTAATCCATGAGCCAAAGAAAAACCGACTGTCCGTAACCGGTAGTTTGTAATCCAACCTTGAGACTTGTTGTGCAGGGAATACACAAGCGTTATCAGTAAACGATTTAATCGGTTTGTGAACATTTTGTTCTAAAAATTGCAACATGAAAATAATTATAATCACTATTTGCATCTTATCCTTAACAGCAGGGCTATGTGCACAAAACAGAAAAATTGATAGTCTCGATAAACTAATCAGCAAAGCATCTTCGGACACTGACAGGATCAACCTGGTGGCAATAAAACTGGATATCCTGAGCGCTATCAATCTGGACACTGCTATTCAGATCGGCAATGACTATTTGAAGCTTGCTCAACAAATAGATTACTATAAAGGCGAGTTGAAGCTAAGGCAGAAGCTGGCTTCAAATTATGCTTTCAAAGGACAATTCGCAGAAGCATCTGAACAATTGGATTTTCTGGAGAAATTTATAAAACCTGCTGAAGATTCCGCAGATATTGCTGCCCTGTATGCCAACAGGGGAATGTTGTATGGCCTTCAAAGTAAGTACGATACATCCATCTACTGGTATGAAAAGGCCATCGCTATCGACGAAATAAATGACAGATATAATCACCTGGGTACGGAATATTCCAATATCGCTATTGCCTATCAGCAGCAATCAAATTATACGCAGGCACTTTTTTATCAGCAAAAGTCATTAAAGAAGGGTGAAGAGAATAAGAATGAAGTAAGCATGGCTTATACCCTAATGAATATTGGAAATACCTATGATTTAATGGGAGATCCGGGGCGGGCAGAAGAAAACATACTGAAGGCAATCGACCTTGCAAAAAAGAAATCACTGGTAAATGTTGAATTATATGGATACAGCAATCTGGCCAGTATGTATACGCGGATGGCGAAATGGGAGCTGGTCTATGATAATGGGATAAAAGCCGCTACACTGGGTGCTTCCATGGGCGATAAAGGTATCGAGGCTGCGAGTTTGTCAAAAGCTGCAACGGCCCTGGTGATGCTTGGTAAATATGATGATGCAATTGCTTTATCTGAAAAAGCCATTGCCATAGCCGATTCCACCGGCGTTCCCCTGAATGTTTACCAGGCATACACAGTGAGGGGAAATATATTCAGAGTTCAAGGTAACTATGCTAAAGCGATTCCTTTTTATGAAAAGGCTTTTAAGGCCATGGAAGGTTCAGATATCTATTCAAAAGATTTCGGTATTGTCTACACCGAGGCTTCCGAGTGTTACGAAAAAACAGGCAATTTTAAAAAGGCATTGGAAGTGTACAAAGTAGCCAAACAAATTGTTGATTCGGTAAGTAGTAAGGATAATATAAGGAAAGCTACGGAGCAGGCAATGAATTTTGAATTTGATAAAAAACAGGAATTGCTGGCAGCCAAACAAAAAGCAAGAGATGAAGTGTCTGCTACGAAACAGATTGCCCTTGCTGTTGGATTGGCGCTCACATTAATTCTCGCCGTTGTTGCCCTTGCAGGGTTTAGAAACAAACAGAAAGCAAATACCTTGCTTCAGGTTCAGAAAAATGAGATTGAAAATACATTGGCATTATTAAAAGCCACGCAATCCAAGTTGATTCAGTCGGAAAAAATGGCTTCACTGGGTGAACTCACGGCAGGCATTGCCCATGAAATTGAAAACCCTTTGAATTTTGTAAACAATTTTGCGGAAGTAAGTAGCGAATTGATCGATGATATGAAGGCAGAGATCGCAAATAAAAAATTTAGTGAGGCTGTGGAAATTGCTGATGACCTGAAGCTGAATCTGCAAAAGATCAATCATCACGGAAAACGAGCGGACCTGATTGTAAAAGGAATGCTGCAGCACAGCAGAAGTACAAAGGGGGATAAAGAGCGCACGAACATCAATGCGCTGGTGAATGAATATGTTAAGCTGGCTTATCACGCATACCGGGCAAAGGATAATGCATTTGAAGTGAAACTAGTGACCAATTTTGACCCTGCAATTACTGATATGGAAATAGCGCCTCAGGACATTGGGCGTGTGCTGTTGAACATACTCAACAATTCGTTTTATGCCGTTGCTGAAAAAAAGAAGACAGCGGCGGAAGGTTTTCAACCAACCGTATCCGTTAGTACGAGAAGGACGGGGCAAACAGTAGAAATTCAGGTGACCGATAATGGCAACGGTATCCCGAACGAGATAGTTGAAAAAATATTCCAGCCTTTTTTCACAACCAAACCGACTGGCCAGGGTACAGGCCTGGGATTATCACTGGCTTATGATATTGTGAAGGCACATGGCGGTGAGATAAAAGTGAACAGTTCGGGAAATCAAGGGAGTTCTTTTTTGATAATTCTGAACGGCAGTCTTTGACTGAGTTGGTTTTTTATTGACTAAAGAAGATAAAACTAAAAAAATGCAGGTGAACGGTCGAGAGGCGGAAGAGATTAAGCTGGTGTACGAGTCATTCATTAACAGCTTGTTTGGTGCAGAGCTTGAAAGATATGCATCCTTCCTGAGCGAGGATTACCGGCTGATTGGAACGACTGAGGCCGAAGTATTTTTTTCGAGACAGGAAGCGGTTGATTTTCTGGAGAAAACAGCAGATCAGCTTTCCGGTAACATAAAGCGAAGAAACGCCAGCCTGTATGTAGAATGGGTTGATGAGTTGGTCTTTATCACCGACCTTTTCGATGCATGGGTTCGTGTGGAAGAAGTCTGGATATTTTATTCAAAAGCGAGAGTAACATCCTGGATGAAAAAGGATACAGGGAACTGGAAAATGATCCAGCAACATTTTTCAATACCTGATTCAAAAGCGCAGGAAGGTCAGACCATAGGGTTGGAAAAAATCTCGCAGGAGAATCTGGAGCTGAGAGATGCAATTAAGCGAAGGACTGTGGAGCTCGAACAAAAAAACCGCGAGCTGGAAGTTGAGGCATCACTCGAGCGGGTAAGGGCAGGAGCGATGGGAATGCAGAAGCGGGAAGATATGCTAGGCATCTGTCGTACCATATCAGAGGAATTGACAAAACTTGGAATCAAAGAAATCAGAAATGTGCAGACTGCCATATTCTACCCGGAAAAAGGCAACTATCTGAATTATGAATATTATCAGAAACACAACAGGGAAATTTTCACTGAAGTGGATTTTGCAAGCGAGCGTACACATAAGGACCAGAAAGATTTTGCAAACACGATGCTGAGTGGGGAGGGAGCTTTTTATACTAAAATATTTTCGGGTGAAGAATTGAAGCAATGGTACAGTTACCAGTTAGGAACGGAACAGTTGGCCGATCAATATCTATTGAATGCGCATTCACTTAATTATTACTGGTTTTCCCTGGGGGCAATTGCCATTGGAATTTCTGCCTATTACCCATTGACTGAAGAAGAATTACAATTATTCAACCGTTTCCGGAATGTTTTCAATCTTTCTTTTCGTCGTTATCTCGATATTGAAAAAGCAGAAGTACAGGCCCGGGAGGCGCAAATTGAAGCGTCGCTGGAAAGAGTGCGCAGCCGTTCTCTCGGCATGTTGAAAAGTGATGAACTCAGCGATGTAATCCACGTCATTTATAAACAATTGATTCATTTGAGTATTCCCATTTCGCATGCTGGTTTTGTAATGGACTATAAAGAGCGCGATGACCACCGGATATGGATAGCTGATGAATTTGGAACACCTGCGCAGGTTACTGTTCCCTATTTTGATGCGATCTATTATAACCAGTTCAATGAAGCAAAAAAAAGTGGCTTGAACTTTTTTACTACCCGGCTGAACTTCGAAGAAAAAAATAAATTTTACCAGGATCTTTTCAAATATATCCCTGGTTTTCCTGAGGAGTCGAAAGTTAAAATACTCAGTGAACCTGGATTTACAATATCGACTGTGTTGCTGGAAAATGTAGCCCTGTACATTGAGAATTTCACAGGCATTCCTTTTTCTGATGAGGAGAATTCTGTCTTAATGCGATTCGGCAAGGTATTTCAGCAAGCCTATACACGTTTTCTCGATCTGCAGAAAGCGGAAGCCCAGGCAAGAGAAGCAAACATCGAAGCAGCGCTGGAGAAAGTACGAAGCAGAACGATGGCAATGCAACGCAGTGATGAACTGGCAGCCAGTGCTGCCGTTATGTTTCAACAGATCAAAAGCCTTGGCATAGAAAGCTACACCAGCGGATTTAACATCTGGGACGAAGACAAAGATTCATTGACTTCATGGATGAGCAATCCGACAGGCGCTCTTAACCCGCCATTCATCATGCCGGCGCGCGAATATGATCAGCATAACAGATTTTATGAAGCATGGAAAAATGGAGAACAATTTATTGTAGATGATCTTACCGGGGACCGGGCCAGGGCACATTATAAATACCTCCGCTCTTTTCCGTTGCTGGAAAAATCTTTTGCGATGGCAGAAGAAGCAGGTATCCGAACACCTGAAAGGCAGGTACACAATGTGGTGTTTTTTTCTCATGGCTACCTGTTGTTTGTAACGCTCGAACCAAAACCTGAATGGCAGGATTTGTTCAAACGTTTCGGACAGGTGTTTCAGCAAACTTATACCCGCTTTCTCGATCTTGAGAAAGCAGAAGCGCAAACCATCAGGGCAGAACAGGATCTGATGGAAATAAAAGCGGCAAGAAAAAAAGCAGAGGATACTTTGCTTGAGTTGCAGGCAACGCAAAAGCAATTGATACAGGCGGAGAAGATGGCGAGCCTTGGTGAGCTTACTGCAGGTATTGCGCATGAGATCCAGAATCCCTTGAATTTCGTGAATAATTTTTCCGAGGTGAGTGCTGAGCTTACGGAAGAGGCAGAAGCCAGAAGGCAGGAGGCAGGAGAGAACAGCCCTTTAGTTACTGAGTTGCTGAACGATATCAAACAGAATCTTTCTAAGATAGGCCATCATGGAAAAAGAGCAGACGCGATTGTGAAAAGTATGCTTCAGCATTCACAGTCGAGATCAGGCACTAAAGAGCTAACGGAAATAAAAGAGCTCACAGACGAATACCTGAAGCTTGCGATACACGGTTATAAAGCAAGGAACAAATCTTTTGAAGTGACGATCAACACCAGTTATGATGAATCAATTGGAAAAATCAATATAGTTCCGCAGGAAATCGGCAGGGTATTACTGAACTTGTTTAACAACGCGTTTTATGCCTGTGCTGCAGTCAATCGCAGAGACGCCATGCTTGGCGTCTCTGCGATTGACAACAACACTGGAAATATTGTTGCCGTCATGACCAGGCGGGTTGGGAATGCGGTGGAAATAACGGTAACGGATAACGGCAATGGCATTGATCCCAAAATCATAGATAAAATATTCCAGCCGTTTTTTACGACAAAGCCTACCGGGCAGGGAACAGGGCTGGGATTGAGTTTGGCCTATGATATCATAAAATCACATAATGGAGAGCTGAAAGTAAAATCAGAAGTGGGGAAAAAAACAACATTTGTCATTCAGCTTCCAATTTCATAAATAAGATGGTTAAGTCGACCTGTACATATTTATTACTCACGGCGCTTGTAGTTCAGGGATATACGCAAACTGCGATAGTGGACAGTTTGAAAAATGCTTTGGAAAAAACAAATGTTCCTGTGCAGCGGTTCACCATTGTGCAGGAGCTGTTGGAAGAGGCAGCCGGATGGGGGGAGATGGGATTGATTCCGCAAATTATTCAAATGACATCAAAGTAAATCGATGAAGGAAAGATTAATTGTAATCCTGCTTCTGTTTCTGTCGAATTCTGGCTTTACCCAAACGGTTGAAGCGATTAACGAACTGCATCATCGATTGGCCATTGCAACTGATGATACAAGTAAAATTAACCAGCAGGCGTACTTATGTTTATTGTATCGTCTTGGAAATACTGACTCTTCGCTTTTTTATGGTGAACAGGCTTTAGCAGCTGCAAGAAAAATCAATTATGTGCAGGGTGAAATACTGGCGTTGTCATTTATGGGTATAACGCTTGTACAAATGGGTAACTTACCCAAAGCACTTGAAACTTCATTTAAATCCATTGAACTTGCTAAGGAAAATGGATTAGGAAATTATTCTGGTGCATTAAATGCTATCGGGGAGGTGTACATTGTACTAAAGGATTTTCCAAAAGCATTAAAATATTTACAGGAACAAAAATCGATGTGTGAGGCCGATGGTAATATCGAATCACTGGCTTATGCAAAAAAAGACCTGGCAATAGTTTTCGAAGAAATGAATCAGTTGGATTCAGCAATGTTTTACGACGAGCAGGCAATGAAAGATTTTAAAAAAATAGACAGGGAGGAGCCTCAGGTTTATGAAATATGGGGCAACATAAAAATGAAAACGGGGAACAAGGCTGAGGCGTTGGCATTTTATAAAAAAAGTCTCCAGGTATCACTTAAAAACAATGAACGCAGGTCTTCATCTTCTGCCTATATCAAGTTGGCATCCTACTTTAAAGAAATCTTACAGCCTGATTCCGCGATTTACTATGCTCAAAAGGGACTTGAGCAATCAATACTGATCTCTCAGAAGAAAACAATTCAGGAAGCAGCATCACTTTTATCGTTGTTGTATGAACCGACGGACATTAAAACGTCATTGCAATATCTTAAAATTTCCGGTGTGTATAAAGATAGTTTGTTTGGTGCCAACAGCCTTCAGGCTATTCAAACCCTGGTAAACCAGTCCGAAGAACATCAAAAACAAATAGAGGATGCAAAAATTAATTACAGGAATCAACTCAAGCAATATGGATTACTCGCAGTACTGGCGATAGTGTTGATCATTGCTTTCATCCTATATAGAAATAATAGCGAAAAACAAAAAGCAAACAAAGTTTTACAAACAACGCTTTCTGATTTAAAATCTGCACAACAGCAATTGATACAAAGCGAGAAAATGGCCTCGCTTGGCGAACTTACCGCAGGTATCGCGCATGAAATTCAAAACCCTTTAAACTTCGTCAACAACTTTGCTGACGTAAACCGGGAATTGCTTTCTGAATTAAAGGAGGAAGTAAACAAAGGAGATCTGGAAGAAGTAAAGGCGATAACAGATGATGTAATTGAGAATTCAGAAAAAATACTGCATCACGGCAAACGTGCCGATGCTATAGTTCGTGGTATGTTACAACACAGCAGAACTTCGTCCGGACAGAAAGAGCCAACAGATATTAATTCGCTATGTGATGAATATTTACGACTCAGTTACCATGGCCTTCGTGCAAAGGACAAATCTTTTAATGCGACATTGAAAACCGACTTCGACAATTCCATTGGCGTGCTGAATATTATCCCGCAGGAGATCGGCCGGGTGATCATGAATTTGCTGACGAATGCCTTTTATGCTGTTAATGAAAAGAAGCAAAGTCATTCAACCGGCTATGACCCCATTGTTTCTATCAGTACAAAAAGCTTCAGGGACAGGGTAGAGATAAAAATAGCAGACAACGGCAATGGTATTTCTCAAAACATTATTGATAAAATATTTCAGCCATTTTTTACGACAAAACCAACGGGCCAGGGAACGGGTTTAGGTTTGAGCCTGGCCTATGATATTGTAAGAGCACATGGAGGAGAGTTGCGGGTGGAAACCTTGTCCGCAGAACCCCCAGTCCAGATGCCCAACGAAAAAGTAATAACAGGAACAACATTTATTATATCCCTGCCGGTAATCTAAGCTGCAGACATGAAATCAATCCTGACACTTATATTTATTTTGTTTTTGGCCTCCTTCTCAGAGGCGCAAAAGCTACTGCCCGACAACCTGCAAAAAGCGTTCGATAATTCAGTGGATGATTCGGCCAGGTTCATATTCTCACGGCCCATTTATACATTTTATGAAGAAACGAATCGGGACTCCGCGTTACATTACGCACAGATTCGTTACGCCATTGCAAAAAAGAATAATCGCAGACTTGAAGAAGCATATACACAGGGGCAAATGGCTTATCAGCAAATTTTCCTCGGACGTTTTAGTGAGGCATTGACGAATCTTTCAGAAGCTATGCAGATAGCCACCAGCAGTAGCGAAGCCCCTACATGGGAGCTTACTGTCTATTCGTCACCGGGCAGGAACCGTGAACTGACTCTCTCTATGCTTAATCACATGTATGGCCACCTGAAGTTGCAGACCGGTAGTACTGAAAGCCTGCAATACTTTAAAAAAGGCGCTGAAATTGGTAAAGAAATAAACAATGATTTTCGTGTAACCGTCGGTGATATGGTTTTAGCTGCTAATTATCTTATGCTTAATCAACCTGACTCGGCATTATTTTATGCCAAAGAAGGTGAAAGCTACGGTATAAGAGGTGGCATCTCAAAATACCTTGCATATATATGGTCCGTGATGGGAAATATCTATGCAAAAAAGGGGCTTGATTCATTGGCTTTGTCCTACTACCACAAGTCGCTGCACACGGCAATACCGGAATCAAACTTCACAGTGGTTGCAGGAGTATATGAAAATCTGATTAATTTTTATAAGCGCAAAGGGGATGCCGACTCTGTACTATTATATGCAACGAAATTTCTGGCTGTTGTAAAATCGCTTGGTGCAATAACGTCTTTTGTTACAGGTAATGCTAACCTCGGAGCCGCCTATCAAAACATGGCTGATGCATACTCTTTGAAAAACGAGAGGGACAGTACGATCAAGTACATGCAGGTTGCTCTCGCGATTAAAGACAGTCTGACAGCTACTAAACTCAGCAGGCTTTCAGCATTTCAACGCCTGACACTGGATGAACAACTTAGTTTGCAGAACGCAGAGAAAGAGCGGATCAGGGAGGAAAGCAGGCTTCGAACGTTTAGTCTGATTGGGGTTATTGTTGCTGCCGTAATTATAATGCTCATCATTTATCGCAATAACCGGCAGAAACAAAAGGCATATAATCTTCTGCAGAAGCAAAAAGAGGAAACGGACATACAAAAAGACAAAGCAGACAAGGCACTTCAGGAATTGAAGGCAACACAAGCCCAACTGATTCAATCAGAAAAGATGGCCAGTCTGGGAGAATTGACTGCAGGCATTGCGCATGAGATTCAGAACCCGTTGAATTTCGTGAATAATTTTTCTGACGTAAACCGGGAATTACTATCTGAATTAAAAGAAGAAGCAGAAAAAGGAGAACTGGAAGAAGTAAAAGCGATAGCAAATGATGTAATCGAAAACTCTGAGAAAATACTTCATCATGGCAAACGAGCAGATGCTATTGTAAGAGGTATGTTGCAACACAGCAGGACGTCTTCAGGACAGAAGGAGCCGACAGATATTAATGCATTGTGCGACGAATACCTGCGGTTGAGTTACCATGGTCTTCGTGCAAAGGACAAGTCGTTTAATGCAACGCTGAAAACAGAATTTGATGAGTCTGCTGGAATAATAAATATTATTCCGCAGGATATCGGTAGAGTGATCATGAACTTGCTGACAAATGCTTTTTATGCTTTGAATGAAAGGAAGCAGAAGAATTCATTGAATTATGATCCGGTTGTTTCGATTAGTACAAAAAAAATCAACAACAGCATACAAATAAAAGTAACGGATAACGGCAACGGTATTCCCCAATATATCATCGATAAAATATTCCAGCCATTTTTTACAACGAAACCGACAGGCCAGGGAACGGGCCTCGGTTTATCATTAGCCTATGATATAGTCAAAGCACACGGCGGCGAGATAAAAGTCACCAGTATTGAAGGAACAGGTAGTGAGTTTTCGATCATAATGCATTCAGCAGGTTAATAATCGTTATGAAATCAAAATCAATCAGCGGAAAATCGACGGAAGATATTTCGGTAGCATTACAAAAAAGTATGTCGGATAATTTCAAGCCTGCACTGGCCTTTGTATTTATTTCCATCAGGCAGGACATTGATGCCATAAGAGCTACGCTTGATCAGCATGACATAAAAATCTTCGGCGCCTCATCAGCAGGTGAATTCATTGACGGAGAAATTGGCAAAGAAAGCATTGCCATTCTTTTACTGGATTTGGATCCTTCCGGCTTTATTCTTTTACTGGAGGATTATTCGGATCAGGATCCGGTGGCCCTGGCAGGAGCAATGGCCGCGAAAGCTGTCGAAAAATTCAAGAAGCCATCATTCATTATTTCCGGAAGTGTTTATGTAAAACCAGAATGGAGCGTATCGTAGGCGAACCCATCATCAAAGCTATTGAGGCAGTTACCGGAACGGAAACAGAAATCTGGGGTGGCAGGGCCGGTGATGATTTTTTGTTTGAGGAGACGTTGGTGTTCAGCAATCACCAGGTATTGAAAACAGGAATTATTTTTCTTGTGCTGGATAGTGATAACATTCAGATCAGAGGGTTGGCGGCTTCAGGGCAAAAACCCGTAGGTACAGAAAAAACCATAACCAAAGCATCAGACAATTGTATTTACGAGATCGATCATCAACCGGCCGCCGAGATGGTGTTGAAATTTCTGGGTCTTCATCTAACACAGGAAGAAGCAGAAGTTTTTTATCCCAATCATAATGTCATCTTCAGTGTTGCCAGAGGTAAGGGTGAACCGGTGCTGAGAAGTGTGGGATTATTCAATTGGACGAACAAATCTGTGTCCGTGCTGGCAGCTGTAAAGGAAGGAGATAAAATCAGGCTGACACTCCCTCCCGATTTTGAAATAATCGAAGAAGTAAGCAACAATGCCGCAAAGGCTAAGGCAGAAGAAATTCCTGATGCTGAAGCCTTGCTGATGTTTTCGTGCATTGGCCGGCTCGCGCAATTTGGTCCGCTGGTAGGCGATGAAATTGAAGGCGTCAGGAAGGTGTTTGATGTTCCCATGGCCGGCTTTTTTACCTATGGTGAATTTGGCAGAACCAGGGGCGGGGATAATGAATTTCATAACAATACCTGTTGCTGGGTCGCAATGAGAAGTAAGAGGTGAGAGGTAAGAGGTGTGTAGGGACAAGGCATGCCTTGTTCCACTGTATTGAAATATAAACGACCGATGAAGAATTTAAAAGTAACAAGATAGATCCGGAGAATTTCGATGCTTTATAGAAGATAAAAAGAATGAAACGAAACTCACACCTTACCCATGTCCCGTCAGAGAAATCCTGTAGGTAGAACGAAAAACATGAATAAACGATTTTATACAATTGTATTATCGCTGTTACTGCTTAGCGGAATTGAATTGCCTGCTCAAAGCCTCCGTTTTAAAAGGGTTCTTGATGACCCTAATAGTATGGTTGTTGATATGAAACAGGATAAGCTGGGTTTTTTCTGGTTAATCAATACTACAAAATTGCAAAAATTTGACGGGGTAAAGCGACAGACTTTCTTAAATGACCCGGGAAATTCTAATTCAATAGCCTCTGGTGAGGTTTTGTCTTTGATAATAGATGCTGACAATATTTTATGGATTGCGATCTATGGTTCGGGCCTGGATAGATTAGACCTGTCCACAAATACCTTTACACATTTCCGGCACAACGCGCAAGATGCTTTTAGTTTAGGCAATGATACCGTAAATGCAATTTTTGAAGATCATGCCGGAAACCTTTGGATTGGCACCAATGAGGGACTGGATTTACTGGATAGAAAAACAGGAAGGTTTACTCACTACGGTAATAACAACAATGACACTGCTGGTACCAATTACCCGCAGATACTTAAAATATATGAGGATAAAAATAGGATGCTTTGGATTTGTGGGAAATCATTATCAAAAGATCATATGTCTCCGGGAGCCATTAATCGTTTTGATCCGGCCACTAAAAAATTCACTCCCTACTTACAGGATTCGGCAAAAGCCAACAACGGCATCCCGGGAACGTGGTTAAGAGATATGTATGAGGACAACGAAAATAATTTTTGGATAGTTACAGATGCTGGCTTGTATACAATGGACAGGAACACAGCTAAAAGTACTCGTTACTATCCGGATCCTTTCAATTCAGGTAATTTGAGTCAGACTCCGGTTGCTGAGGAGTTGGGTTCAGACATCCATTTTATAACCGAAGATTCATCCGGTGCATTATGGGTTGGAATAGGCCAGCATGGAGTAAACAGGTATGATCCTGTTACTAAAAAGTCAAAACATTTTGGTCTGCTATACGATTTTTTGAATGTATCGGCATCCTGGAAAAAGGATACTGCAACAGGCCTGAATCTTTCATTTGCAATTAAAGGAGTAAGTACAAAAGACGGTTTATTCTGGGTTTTGGGTTTAGGTGGCATATACCAACTGAATTATAAGAAAACAACCTTTCTGTTTAATAATATTTCAAAAGCAGCCTTAGCACTCCACCTGGAATCCGATGGTAAAATTTTATGGATTGGTACTGATAAAGGGCTGTTAAGAAAAGACCTGGCCACTCAAAAAGATAAATTATTAGTCTTTAACCCGAACGACAATAAATCAAGGGGTAAATACATATTTTCCATAACAGCGGATGAAGCAGGAAATCTCTGGTTAGGCACCGGTGCCGGCTTGCTGAATTTTGACCCGGTTACCGAAAAATATGTACAGTACAGAAACAATCCTGAAAACTCCGGAAGCATTTCCAGCGATAATGTATTCTATTCTTTTTTTGATCATCATAAGAATTTATGGGCCGCCTCTGACTCTGGTATTTCACGCATGGACCGGGCCACCGGGCAGTTTACCAATTATAGTGTGGATCAGATAGCTGGTAATTACACAGGTTTTGAAGTTAACCGGATAGCAGAAGACCAGGATCATAATATCTGGCTAACAGCTAATTGGGGACTCTTTAAACTTGATATCAAAAAAGGAAAATTTACGAAATACCTTGTTGATGACCTGAGATCCTTATGTGTGGATGCAAACGGAAGAATATGGGCAGGTGGCTGGCAGGGGCTTTATGCATTTAACAAAACAAAAGATAAGTTTGATCTTTTTGCTAATGAAGATTCAGCAGTAAATATCAGTGGTGTATTAGATCTTATAGAAGATGACCAAAAAAATCTTTGGGTATCTACCACCAACGCTATCATTAAGATCAATGAAAACAGGACTAAAATAAAAAAATATACGGAAGACAATGGAGTACAACTTTCGCAGAGTCTCTGGTCCTTCAGTAGTTTTAAAGCAGCTGATGGAAGGTTGTTTTTAGGTAACTATTTTGGTTATTATTCATTTCGTCCTGATCAGCTGAACGATATTAATACTGCTCCGCCATTGAATATCACCAGCTTTAAACTGGGCGATAAACTCATCAATTCAGGTAACAGTAGTTTATTATCATTACCCATCGCGCAAACTGAAGAGATCAGGCTGCGCTATGATCAGAATGTTTTTTCTTTTGATTTTTTTTCAGCAGATTATACATCACCTGCTGAAAAAAAATATTCCTATATGCTGGAGAACCATGATAACACCTGGCATGATATCGGCGGCGAACACCGGGCTTCTTTTTATAGCATTCCACCAGGCACTTACAAGTTCAGGATAAAAGCCGTTAGTGACGATGGCGGATCTGTAGAAAAATCAATCCGGATTGTTATCAGTCCACCCTGGTGGGCAACATGGTGGTTCCGCATGTTGTCGGTAGTCGGAATTATTGCAATTATTTATGCTATTGTTAAAGAACGTTCAAGAAAACTAACGGCAGAAAATCTACGCCTGGAACAAAATGTAACTGAACGAACGGCACAACTCAACAAATCATTGGAAGACTTAAAAGCCACCCAGGCACAGCTGATACAATCCGAAAAAATGGCAAGCCTCGGCGAGCTCACAGCAGGCATTGCTCATGAAATACAAAACCCCTTGAACTTCGTAAATAATTTCTCTGAGGTCAATAAAGAACTGCTTACCGAATTAAATGAAGAAATAGACAAAGGGAATTATGCAGAGGTAAAAATGATTGCGGCTGATATTTCTGAAAACGAGGATAAAATCAGTCACCACGGCAAACGAGCCGATTCCATCGTCAAAGGTATGTTGCAGCACACCCGCAAGAGTTCGTCTGAAAAAGAACTGACCGATATCAATGCGCTTGCAGATGAATACCTGCGCCTGGCGTATCATGGGTTAAGGGCAAAAGACAAAAGTTTCAATGCTACGCTGAAAACAGAATTTGATGATGGTATTGGCAAGGTTAGTATTGTACCACAGGATATCGGAAGGGTGTTATTGAATTTGTACAACAATGCATTTTTTGCAGTGAATGAAAAACTTCATCGTATGAACGCGATGCATAGCGTCCCCGTGAATGGTATACCCAATCCGCGTTATGAACCAATTGTGTCAGTCAGCACAAAGAAATCAGAGAGTCGTCTGGAAATAACGGTGTCGGATAACGGAAATGGGATCCCGGACAAAATAGCGGATAAGATTTTTCAACCCTTTTTTACTACCAAACCAACCGGGCAAGGAACCGGCCTGGGATTGAGCCTTGCATATGATATCATTAAAGCACATGGCGGGGATATAAAAGTGGAGAGTAAAGAAGGGGTGGGAACGGCGTTTACAATTCTTTTGCCCGTCTCTTAAATTCAACATGGGAAGAGTCACAAGAATATTACTGCTGTTATTGCCATTTTCCTCTGTTGTTCAGAAGAATCCATATTGGGAGGTCTGGCAAAAAAAGAGGATGAGAGTCTTTTATTACATTGGAATAATGCGACCAATGATTCTGTCAGGAACGTCAGCATGTTAGAAAAAACTGTTACGGATAACAGCACCGTTATATATCCTAAAATCATTGATAAAATATTCCGGCCGGTTTTTACTAAAAAACCAACGGGCTAATGGACATGCCTTGGTTTATCATCGCCATATGATATTGTGGAAGCCCATGTAGGAGAAATAACAGTTATCAGCATTCAGGGTAGAGTCACTCAGTTTGACATTTCTTGGCCCCTTCCAATTGATCGAGCAGAAAATGCAAAGGAAACCGGACAGAATCTATAACTTAAACATCTATAGGTCGCAGAACATGATTCACAGATTTTTCATAGTGATTATCTTTTTAATCGGATACAGTCTTTCGTCTGCGCAATCCCGGCGGGCCGATAGTCTTACTACACTGATTGTAGAAGAAAAAGATCCTTACCGGAAATTTGATCTGCTGAGAGCAAAACTGGAACTCATCAATATAGAATTCGGGAGCAATGTTGATTCTGCTTCCTGTATCCAGCTTCTGCAGATTGCGCAGGATCTGAAAAACGATTCATTACTCGCTATAAGCTACAATTGGATCGGCGCTTTTTTTTCTTTTACGAACGGTGACAATGTAACTGCGCTGGAGTATTTTTTTAAGGGAGTACCACTCGCTGAAAGGGCGAACGACAAGCGAAGACTCAGCTCTCTGTACTTCGATATCGCTGTAATTTATTATGAGCTGCAGGATTATACTTCTGCATTTGAAAACACCGTGAAGGGTGGTGAAAACCTGCCTGATAAATCATCGCCCAATTATGATTTTATGGTGGGACAGTACGAGCGCAATATGGCGGCGTATTACATGTCCATTCCGCAGCCGGATTCGGTATTGAAGTATGCGCGGTTACACGCAGCAACTGCTGAACGGTATAAGGGTTTTAATTTTCAGTTTTCCGCATTACTGCTCCAGGGCGCTGCCTGCGCACTTTCCCAACAGGATTCACTTGCGAGCATGTATTTTGAGAAGGCGTCTGAGATGGGACGTTTCATAAAAATCTATTCACTCAGTGGATTGTTCTATAAGTATTACCTGCGGTTTCTTATCGATAAAGGTAAATTGAATGAAGCCCGGCAGGTAGCAAAACAATATCTGGCACAGAGTGAAGCGGATGGAATTCCCCTGGCAGGTTTGCGAGCTGCAGGTTTTTTACGCGAAGTGTATGATTCGCTTCACAATGTAGACAGTGCATATTATTATTCCCGGTTGGAAGCGGACATTAATGCCCGCATCTTCAGCCAGGAAAATGTAAATAAAATTAAAGGTCTGGCGTTCCAGGAAGAGCTGCGTGGTATTGAAGAAGTTGCTGCTAAAGCTGCTTCAAGAAACAGGATCAGACAATATGCATTTCTTTTCGGTATCGGAGTACTGTTACTGATTGCATTCTTTCTATACCGGAATAACAGGCAAAGGAAAAAAGCGAATGTTCTGTTGTTGCAACAGAAAGTTCAGGTGGAAAACCAGAAGGAAAAAATAGAGAGTACATTATCAGAGTTAAAATTGACCCAGGCGCAACTTATTCAATCTGAAAAAATGGCAAGTCTTGGTGAGTTGACCGCAGGGATAGCGCACGAAATTCAGAATCCGTTGAATTTCGTGAATAATTTTTCTGAGGTGAGTGTTGAATTGACCGAAGAGACAGAAGGCAGAAGACAGGAGGCAGGAGAAAACAACCCTGCTGTCACAGACTTGTTACAGGATATCAAAAAGAATCTTTCCAAAATTAATCACCACGGTAAGCGTGCCGAAGCAATTGTAAAAGGAATGCTGCAGCATTCACAGGTTCGGTCCGGTACAAAAGAATTGACAGATATCAATGCTTTGGTTGATGAGTACCTGCGATTAGCACTGCAAAGCTATAAAGCGAAGGACAATTCCTTTGATGTAATAGTCAATACCAACTTTGATGAATCAGCCGGAAAAATAAATATCGTTCCGCAGGATATTGGCCGGGTATTGTTGAATTTACTGAACAATGCGTTTTATGCTTGCGCGTCTGTTAATCGTAGAGACGCCATGCATGGCGTCTCTACGATTAACAACGTGGTTTCCGTTGCAACAAAACGTACCGCAGATAAAATAGAAATAACGGTAAAGGATAACGGCAGTGGCATTCCACTGAATATTATCGATAAAATATTCCAGCCATTTTTTACAACAAAGCCAACCGGTCAGGGAACAGGTCTTGGATTATCTTTAGCGTATGATATAATCACAAAAGGGCATGGCGGCGAGTTAAAAGCAAACTCGAAGGATGCCAGCCCGTCTGCCCGGCTGAACCATTCCGATGGGGATGATGCAGCAGGACAGGGCGAAGGGTCTGAGTTTACAATTATTCTACCGACAACCTAGATATCCAGGATGAAAATATTTATCAGAATCGTTCTGTTCATTTTTTTGCCAATCACGATTTTTGCGCAAAGGGACAGCCTATATCTTAAAAGTTTGTACAAATCATTATCCGGGGCAACCAACGATACTGCAAGGATGGCAGTATGTCACAAGCTTGGATCATACTACAGTCTTGAGGATCGGGATAGTTCAAATATTTATCTCGAGAAAGCATTGTCAATCGCTGTAAGATTGAACCTGAAGTTTGATGAAGCCACTATATTGGCTCAAATGGGGGTTAACCTGATGCAGCAGGAAAAATATTCGAAATCATTGGAGTTCTATCTGAAGGCATCAAATATTGCAAAAGACCCGGCTATAGAAAAGACCATCTGGCATTTGTCGCCCGGACAAAGTCCATCTGGTGCACGAATGCTTCTTCTAAGCTCCAGTTACGATTTAATCGGATTATTAAATGCATATGCCGGAAACTGGGTTGTTAACACTAAGAACCAATTGAAAAATTACCGGGAGGCAGAGAAATATGCAATAGCATCAGGAAACCGCAGCCAGATTGCTTATGTGACCTTTCACATGGGCATTGCATATATGAATGAGGGAAAATTAGATTCAGCACAATTATTAATCGAAAAAGCGGTTTCAACATTTTCTGAATTGAAAGATCAATCTGGTTTAGGTCGGGCATTGAAATTTCTGGGCGACACCTTTGAGAAGATGGGGAACCTCGATTTAGCTGTTAACACCCTTCGTCAATCAATTGCAACTTTAAAGGAAACTAACGATCAACTGCATCTTGGCCTCGGGTATCAATCATTAAGTCGAGTATTTGCGGATGTAAAACAAAAGGACTCCGCTTTGTATTGTGCCAGGGAAAGCCTTAAAATTTTCGAGAAGCGCAAAGACGCGGCCTGGAAAAGAGACTCTTATAATCTGCTTACTTCAGCATTTGAGCAGGTGGGTATGGCGGATAGTGCAGCCGTGTATTTGAAATTGTCAAAATCATTAAGCGATAGCCTTAGCGCAGAAGAACGAAAAAATCTTCTCGCTTTCCTGGACGTGGTTGTCGATGAACAGGTGAAACTGGAGAACCTGGAGAAAGAAAAAATAGAAACGAAGATCAAAGTCAGAACGTATAGTTTAATTGCAGGTCTTGGTATTCTTTCTCTGATCGGTCTGATTTTATATCGTAACAACAAAAAGGAGAAGAGAGCCAAAGCAACTTTAGAAAAAACCCTGCAGGAATTAAAATCTACACAGGCGCAATTGATTCAATCGGAGAAGATGGCGAGTCTTGGTGAGCTTACCGCAGGAATTGCGCATGAGATTCAAAACCCATTGAATTTTGTGAATAATTTCTCGGAGGTCAGTGCCGAATTAACGGAGGAGGTAGAAGGAAGAAGGCAGGAGGCCGGAGAGAACAGTCCTAAAGTATCAGAGTTGCTGCAGGATATCAAAAAGAATCTTTCTAAAATAAATCATCACGGAAAACGCGCCGACGCTATAGTGAAAGGTATGCTGCAGCACTCACAGGCGTGGACAGGAACCAGGAAGCCAACTGAAATTAACGCACTCGTTGACGAATACCTTCGATCGGCTTTACAAAGTTTTAAAGCTAAAAATGATTCTTTCGAGGTACTGATCAAAACAAACTACGATGGTTCAATTGGAAAAATGAATATTGTCCCGAATGAAATGGGTAAGGTACTGTTGAATATTTTTAACAATGCGTTCTATGCGTGCACAGAACGAAGTCGTAATAATTCTACCGGTAACAATATAGTTTCTGTTTCCACCAAACGTGTCGCCAGCAAAATTGAAATAACCGTTACGGATAATGGTTCCGGTATCAATTCGAAAATCATCGATAAAATCTTTCAACCAT
The DNA here is from genome assembly GCA_029269725.1 of Pollutibacter soli. Taxonomy (GTDB): domain Bacteria; phylum Bacteroidota; class Bacteroidia; order Chitinophagales; family Chitinophagaceae; genus Pollutibacter; species Pollutibacter soli. The sequence continues at coordinate 85,140 of JARJHS010000007.1, forward strand.
TTTTCACAACTAAGCCACCAGGCCAGGGTACAGGTCTGGGATTGTCACTGGCATATGATATTGTAAAAGCCCATGGAGGTGAACTGAAAGTTGTTTCAACACAGGACGAGGGCGCTGAATTCTCAATTATACTGAATGCAAAAGCATGAGGTGGAATATCGTGTACCTTAATCAACCAATAATAGATGATTTCTGAAAAAACAGAGGAAGGACTACAAAGGGTCATCGGCATTCCGGGACTAACGATGTCCACCATTAATGGTTCGATAGGCTCAGGAATTTTCATCCTGCCTGCAATCGTTGGTCTGCAACTGGGTGCGGCTGGTATTTTCTGTTATGTTTTTTGTGCATTGATGCTGGCATCCATCATGCTCTGTTACATTGAAGCCGGCAGCACCATCACAAGATCGGGTGGGTCATACGCGTATGCGGAAGCAGCCTTTGGTCCATTTGCAGGATACCTGGTCAATTGGCTGTACTTTTTTGGTTGGGCAGGACTGAGCAGTGCGGCGGTACTGCATATTCTTGCAGACTCACTATCACTACTGTTTCCGATTTTTTCGGAGGGGTTCGCGAGGTCAGTATTGTTTTTTGTAATTCTGACTGTAATTACACTCATCAATATTTATGGAACAAGTATCGGCGTGTTATTTTTAAAAGTGGTTACCGTCTTTAAAATTCTTCCATTATTAGCGCTCATTGTTTTCGGCATTCAATACATCGATCTTCAGCATCTTCGGATAGGAACGATGCCATCGATACAAATGTTTGGAGACACGGCCCTGATCCTGTTCTTTGCATTTGCAGGTTTTGAAACGTCACTCAATGTGAGTGGTGAGATAAAAAATCCGCAGCGTACCATTCCTGTTAGTCTTATCACAGCAGGCACTTTCACATTAGCTGTTTATATTCTGTTACAGGTGGTAACGCAGGGAATTCTTGGCGATTCCCTTAGCGATTTCAAAGAAGCTCCACTTGCGGAAGTGGCAAAACGCATATCAGGTAATACCGGAGGTGTGATTCTGATCCTGGCAGCAACACTCTCCTGTTTTGGGCTCGTATGCAATGACATTTTTGCTTCACCCCGTTTGCTTTTTGCAGGTTCGATTGACGGTATGTTTCCAAAACAATTCGGCAAAGTGCATAAAAAATTTGCAACACCGTGGTTCGCCGTATTGATTTATGCATCGATGATTTTTATTTTTTGCGTTGCTGGCGGATTTAGGCAGCTGGCTGTCCTTGCGAGTGGTGCAGTGTTGCTGATTTACCTGGCAGTGGCATTATCCGTTTTAAAATTGAGAATGAAAACACAGCCTGGGGAGAAAATATTCCGCATACCTTTTGGACCGCTGGTGCCATTGATTTCTATTGCTGCAATAATTTGGTTGCTGACAAGTTTAAGCAGGACGGAAGTGTTATCGACTATCGGTTTCATTGGATTGATCAGTGTATTTTATTTGTTTACTTCTTCCTATAAAAGAAGAACGAAAGCACTGGAAAGGGGAGCGTCCAACGGGATGAGATAGAAGCCTGGGCTTCATCATGGCCACGGCATTAAAAATCGCTGCTCTGTTCGCCTGTCGGTGTCCGGGATTGTTGCAGATGATTTAGTTGAAGCACAGGCAATAAGAAAAGTTCGATACTAAACCCGGTGAAACGCTTCAGTTTGTAATTTTATTTTCAGGTGATTAGAAGAAACCGATCGATTATTTGTTGCAATTTTTGATCTTTAAATTCATGCGGAATAACTGATCTGTCGGAGATAACATTTAAAAGGCCGTCATCCCTGAACCTATCCGGCAAACCAGATACCAAATCCAACACTTCTGTACTTTTCGCATATTTCGTACTTCTTACTTTTTATTTCGTACCTCTTACCTCATACCATTGATTTGATCCGCGCTTATGCATGATCGTCTGATTTTAATTATAATATATGAAACTATGCCTGCTTTCTGTTGGTTTGCTTGGGCTGTTTCTCATCAATGCATCAGCTCAGCATTCAGCCTCCTTCACTGCCTACAGCATCAAAGGATTACCTCCGAAATCAATTGTAACTTCCATCTACCAGGATAAGGAAGGTTTTCTGTGGTTTGGGGGAGTGAGTGGGCTGTACCGTTATGATGGTAATCTGCTGGTTCGGTATCAACATAAGCCCGGGGATAGCACAAGTCTACCCCATAATTACATCCTTGATTTTTGTGAAGATGTCACAGGGAATCTTGTGCTCGGTACGCTTGGTGGCGGGCTTTGTGTATTCGACAGAAAAACAGAAAAATCAATCAGCGTTAGTGGTCTTGATAATCTACCGGAAGTGAAGGATAATGGATTGATATTTTCTGTTTCCCGATCTCCGTTTTCTGATTTCATCTGGTGTGGTACAGCAGCCGGGACGGTGTTGAAATATGATCCTGTGAAACATCATCTCGAAAGAATTTTTTCGATCAAACCACAGCCAGAGGTCAATAACAAAATGGGGGTTACCTCCGTCCTCGAAATCAGTAAAAACAAATTGCTGATTGCAACGATGCGCGGACTTTATCACCTGGATCTTGACACAAAGAAAACGCTTCCTGCATCATCGCTAAACCAAATTTTTACGGGCAGGGATTCATCAGCATATTATGCGCTTTATGCAGATGGGAAAAACAGGATATGGATTGGTTCTGACAACAGGATCGACGTCGTTGATAGCAGAACATATGCTGCAATAAATGTGGCAGAGCCGGAAAACCTTAAACAGCTCACAGGATTAACTGTGTCGGCATTCACGGAACTAAACCAAAGAACCATATTAGCGGGAACCGATAAAGGCATCTTCAGTTGGAATGAAGACGAAAAATATTTTAAGAATCTTACAGGTGAAAATAAGTTGAATCAATCTATTCGCGGTATCAACCGTTTTTACAAAGATCCGTTGCATAACACCTGGATCGCTACTGAAGGACAGGGGATTTATCTTTTGAATAAGAACCATGACTTTTTCAAGACCATACCCGGTCTGAAAGCATTGTTAGGCGCGGGGAAATCCAATTTCATTTTTGAAGATGATGCAGGCAACTGGTGGATCGGAACAGAGCAGGGTCTGGCAAAATACAGTCCATCAGAAAAAAAGCTCAGGTTAGTTTCTTTACCCGGTGGAAAAGATCATGCAGCGGTGTTTTCTATTTTCCAGGATAGCCATCGGGGAATCTGGCTTGGTACAGCGTCGGATGGATTGTTTTTTATTGCTGATCCTGCAAAGCCGGAACTGATGAAACATTATGCAACTGCAGTTATCGATCAGCAGAATACAGACTGGGGAATCATTTATGCTATCTGTGCTGATAACAACAATAATATCTGGATAGGAACAAGAAGCAGTGGGCTCATCGTTTTTAATCCATCAACTGGTATATTCAAAAGGCCGGGAGAAAATGACCAGGTGAGTACGGAGGTGGCCGTGAGCGACATACTTAAGGATCGGCAGAACAGAATGTGGGTATCCACCTTAAACAAAGGCATTTTCAGATTTGACGCAGTTGATGATAGTTCACTTCGGGGAAAATTTACAAACTTCACTACTAACCCGGCAGATACAAACAGCCTCAGTTTTTTTATAACGGTCGCAATGAAAGAAGATGACCAGGGAAATATCTGGATCGGAACGGTGAGTGCCGGTGTGAATAAATTCGATCCGGATAAAAACAGGTTTACAAGATATTCTACGGACAATGATCTTCCAAGTAACCTCGTGTATGAAATCGAACAGGATAAGAATGGTAATATCTGGCTGAGTACAGACGAAGGATTAGCTATGCTACCCAGAAAGGGAGGGAGCCCTGTCACCTTTAAGGAAGAAGACGGTCTGGTAACCAGAGCATTTAATTTTCTTGCTTCGGCCAGGATGAAAGACGGAACTATTGCATTTGGAACTGTTGATGGGGATGTTATCTTTTTTCAACCGTCTGAAGCAGAAAAGAATGAACAGGCTCCGGCAATTGTAGATTTCAAATTATTTAATCAGCCATTAAAGTCGGCTGAGCAATCCATTTATTCCCTCCCCTTGTACCGGGCAGACACATTCAATTTAAAGTACAACCAGTCGGTATTTACATTTGAGTTCACCAATTTTGATCTGATCAATTCCGAAAAATATGCTTTCGCATATAAACTTGATGGAGTAGATAAGGACTGGAATTACATCACCAACCGGAAATCTGCTTCTTATACCAATCTTTCGCCGGGCAGGTACCTGTTTCACCTTAAGTCAGCAAATCATTCGGGGATATGGTCCGAGAAAGAAGCAAATGCATGGGTGGTTGTCAGACCGCCATGGTGGCGTACCTGGTGGGCCTATCTTCTGTATGCGATAGCGTTGATTGCCGGAATTAATCTTTTCATTCGATACAGGTCGCAACAGCTAAGGATAAAAAACCAGCAACTGGAATACCAGGTGAATCTCCGGACGAATGAGTTAAAGGAATCTCTTTCCAATTTAAAATCCACACAGGCACAACTGATCCAGGCAGAAAAAATGGCATCGCTTGGAGAACTCACTTCTGGTATTGCGCATGAGATTCAGAACCCGTTGAATTTCGTGAATAACTTTTCCGAGGTGAGTGCAGAGTTGATCGATGAAGCGATAGCCAACAGGCAAAAAGCAAAAGAAAACGGCCACGAGGTTTCTATCGGGATTGTATCAGATGAAAACGATGAAACTTTACTATTGGACATAAGAGAAAACCTTTTTAAGATCAATCATCATGGCAGGCGTGCTGATGCTATCGTAAAAAGCATGTTACAGCATTCGCAGTCGCGATCAGGAGCTAAGGAACTGACAGATATTAATGCTTTGGTCGATGAATACCTGAAGCTCGCCATTCAGAGTTATAAGGCAAAGCACCGTTCATTTGATGTGGATATAAACACCAGCTATGACCAATCCATCGGAAAGATCAATATTGTACCCCACGATATTGGCAAAGTATTACTGAATTTGCTGAATAACTCGTTTTATACCTGCACTGAACGCTATGCCATGCATGAGATATCTAATAACATTACTACAAAAAATAAAGTAGACAATAACCCATATCGACCGATAATTACCGTTGCCACCAAACGAGTGTCGGGTAATTTCGAAATAACGGTTACGGATAATGGTAACGGTATCCCGCAAAACATCATCGGTAAAATCTTTCAACCCTTTTTCACTACAAAACCCACAGGCCAGGGTACAGGCCTGGGCTTATCACTCGCATACGATATTGCAAAAGCCCATGGTGGCCTTATCAATGTGGAATCAGTTGAAAAACAGGGGAGTTCGTTTACTCTCGTGCTACCAGTCTCCTGATCTGTCATTTGAGCATAGATTGCCGATCGCAAAAACATTGTGTTTTGCAAATGAATTGGTATTCGTAAATTTCATCAAAGATTATCGGGCGGAAATTGCAGGAAGTTAGTTTCGGGCTATACGTCTCCCTTCTTTTTGAACCATCCTACCTTATCCATAACAGTGCTTTTTGGAACCCGGGCTGTTTACTACCGCCATTTACGCTTTTTCCAGTTTTGATGCAGGGATGTTTGCTGCGGTTGATCATATGTTTTTGCCGCGTAAATTTTTGATCCAATGATATCCGGCACCCGCTGTTTTGAACCCAGTAAGTACATTTTCATAGTTGTAAAATGATCATCCACATTTGATATTCCATCTCAAAATCAAACGAGCAGATTAATGAAAACAGACAGCGAAAAAATGCTGATCGCCAGGAACGCTGTCCTCGAAAGGGAACTGGCTATAAAAAACCGGGAACTGGAAGTTGAAGCGGCTATGGAGAATGTTCGCTCTGCATCCCTGACGATGCAAAATTCAGATGATATTGAAAAAATAGTTAATGTACTATTTCAGAACCTGGCAGATCTGAAACTTTCTTTTAATGGAGCAGGGATATTTGTTTTCGATGAAAATGTAAGATCGATTCACCACTGGATTAAGGGCATGGGCATCTCACCGGTAAAAAATGTTCTGCCATTTGATAACGGGTTTATGCAGAATGCTGTGGTAAAGGATCTTTGGCATGCAAAAGACCACAGAAAGTCTTTCAGTAACAAAACATATCCGAGGTATGAAAAAGATAATTTTTTTCTGTACATCTCGCAATACAATAACTCATCAAAAATTCCGGAGGATGTAAAAAATTACATTGATGAGCAGGAATTGTTCACGATGACTGTAGCCGCGGGAGATCATTCGCTGATCGGAGTCGATAGCTGGTCGGCTGAAGTTACAACAGAAGATGAATTCAGGATATTACAGAAGTTTGCCCGCACTTTTGATCAAGCCTATACACGCTTTCTCGATCTTCAGAAAGCAGAAGCTCAGGCAAGGGAAGCTCAGATAGAAACGGCTCTTGAAAAAATTCGTTCGCGATCACTTGCGATGCACAACTCCGGTGAGCTGAGAGAGATTATTGGAACTGTTTTCTCAAAGCTGCACGAACTAAAAGTTACGCATGATACGATTGCCATTCAACTCTTCGATTTCAAAACGATGAACTCTGTTTTCTGGCCTGGCAACACACTATCAGAAGTTGCGCCAAGGGTTTATCTGCCTTATGATAAGGAAATGATGGAGGCCGACACCTGTCATAGAGACTTATGGCATTCCATGCAGACCGGAGAACGGATCTTCAATAAAATTTACAATAGGAGAACAAAAGATCGATGGTTTGATTACGTGTTTGCCCATAATGATACTATTGTGATCCCCGACCATGCCAGGGCATTTATAAGGAATGCTGAAAGTCAGGTGGTGTGTTTTATACCTGGAAAAAACGCTGGTTTATTTGCAGATAGCTTCGATGGTTCTCTATTTACAGAAGAAGAATTTGCTGTTTATAAAAGGGTTGCAATAGTATTTGAACAGGCCTACACCCGGTTTCTTGATTTGCAGAAAGCAGAAGCGCAGGCGCGTGAAGCACAGATTGAAGCTGCATTGGAAAGAGTGAGAACCAGGACAATGGCCATGCGTGAATCAAAAGAAATCGCAGACATTGCCGGCAGCATTTTCCATGAGCTGAAAACACTTGATCTTGTTTTAAACAGGGTGTTGATCTGGGTATTTAATGATGAAGAGAAATATATTTCCTGGTGGTCTGCGAATCCGGAATCAGAAAATGTTGCAGATAGTTACAGGATAGACTACAATGATCAACCTGTTTTTCTCAGTTACCTGCAGGCCTGGCAAAACAAAACTCCGTTGCATCAATTTACTTTATCGGGAGAATTGAAAAAAAAATGGGAGGATCATCTTTTCAGTAAAACGGAGTTAGCAGGATTACCTTCAGCAGTAAAGAAAGGAATGAGGGAAGAAGGCGCCATTTTCACCACGAGTACGATCAGTGATTATGGCTTAATGATGGTGGGAAGTTTCGAGCCTTTATCAAATGAGAATACTGATATTATCCAAAGATTTGGCCGCGTATTTCAGCAGTCGTATACCCGTTACCTGGATGTACAAAAAGCAGAGGAACAGGCAAGAGAAGCAAGGATTGAAGCGGCGTTGGAGAAAGTGCGTGCACGCTCTTTAGCGATGCACAATTCAGATGAACTAAAACAGGTCGCTGCGTCCTTGTTTGCTCGACTGAAAGAATTGCAGATTTCATTTGATGGGGTACTCATCTTTCTTTTCAACAAGCAAAAAAGAAATATCCAACTCTGGATTGCAACAAATCATTTGTCAGAACCGGAAATGATTGATATTCCCTATGACGAAGAAGTTGAAAATAATGACATCATAAGAGATCTGTGGAAGGCAATCGAAAACGGGGAACATATCTTCAACAGATCATATTCAGGAAATACGAAAAACAATTATTTCCGCTGGGTTCAGAAAAACAACTTTGAAAAAATTCCTGAACATATCCGGCAGATACAAATAGAAAGAGAGAGCTGGACCGCATGTTTAGCCGCTGAGAAAAATTCTGTCATTGGTTTTGATAACTGGTCAGGATACAGCGTCCCCGAAGAAGATTTCCGGATTGTAGTAAGATTTGCCAAAGTATTTGAACAGGCTTATATACGGTTTCTGGATTTACAGAAAGCGGAAGCACAGGCAAGAGAATCTCAGATTCAACTGGCATTGGAAAGAGTTCGCGCCAGGACCATGGCTATGCATAAAAGCGAAGAGCTAAATGAAGTTGCCAGCCTGCTTTTCAGGCAAGTAACATTGCTAGGTATAGAGGCATGGACGGCCGGGTTTAATGTTTGGAGCGAGGACAATGAATCATACATTGATTATGTAACGGATCCTGACGGCGTATTTATTGAACCTTATACTGTGCAGACTAATGCAACCGCAGTATTAAGAGAGGTTCGTGACGCGAGGAGAAGTGGTCAGGAATTTTTAGTGCAGTTTGCCGAAGGCGAAAGGCTGAAGGAAACCTACCTGGCACTCGCAGGTTTTGGAGATAAGCAACAATATGAGCTCATGCTGCAAGGTGGTTTTGAGTTTCCATTGTATCAGTATGATCATTTTGTATTTGGCCCAAGGGTAAGTCTTTTGTTTATTACCTACAAACAAGTTCCTGAAGCACATGATATTTTTATCCGACTCGGAAAAGTTTTTAATCAAACCTATACCCGATTCCTCGATCTGCAGAAAGCAGAAGCACAGGCCAGAGAGGCGCAGATAGAAGCGGCATTGGAGAGAGTGAGAAGCAGAAGTATGGCTATGCACAAGAGTGAAGAACTAAAAGACGTGATACGGGTTGTGCTGGAGCAATTTGCTCATCTCAATATCAACGTGGAGCATGCAGGTTTTTATATAGATTATAAAAACCAGGATGACATGCACATTTGGCTGGCTGATCCGAACATTGAACCATTCTTTGCCACTTTTCCATATTTTGATACACCCACATGGAATAGTTTTCTCGAGGCTAAAGCAAATGGGACAGTTTTACATACTGACTTGCTGGATTTCGAAGAGAAAAACAGGTTCTATCAATCGCTCTTCAAATTATTTACGATACCAGAAGATGCAAAAGAATTTTACCTGCAATGCAAAGGTCTTGCAGTGTCAACAGTTTTGTTGGATAATGTGGGTCTGTACATAGAAAATTTCTCGGCTATTCCATATTCTGATGAGGAAAACAAAATACTTCTGCGCTTCGGTAAAGTATTTCAGCAAACCTATACCCGTTTTCTTGATCTGCAGAAAGCCGAAGCGCAGGCAAGAGAAGCACAAATTGAGGCATCACTGGAAAGGGTGAGGGCGAAGACCATGGCCATGCACAAGAGTGAACAACTGGCCGAAACAGCTAAAGTATTTTTTGAACAATTCAATGTGCTCGGTACTATACCTGATCGCATGAGTATCGGGATCTTTAATGAAACAAGCCGGAAGGTTGAATTATGGGTTACTGATCAGAGTGGCAATGAAATAAATAATGAATACTTTTTTTCATTGGACGAACCCACCAGCATTGCAAAAATCCATGAAGCCTGGAAAAATCAGGAAGACACAATTGTAGTTGATTTGACAGGAGATGATTTCGTGCAATGGATGAAATATGTGAAAGAGGACGCCCGATTGCCTATCGATGAAAGTAAAATAAAAGGACGGCGCGTTCAGCAGGCCGCTTTTTTTTCAAAAGGGTTTCTGCTTTTCACCACCCACGAACCTGTGCCGGGTGAAACCATGCAGTTACTGACCAGGTTTGCGCGTGTTTTTGATTTGACCTACACACGTTTTCTCGACCTGCAGAAAGCAGAAGCTCAGGTAAAAGAAGCACAAATCGAAGCAGCATTGGAACGGGTGCGTTCACGTTCACTGGCGATGCACAAGACCGATGAATTAAAAGATGTGGTGCGGGTAATGGCTGAAGAACTGAAGAACACCGGTGTTATACTCGATGTGTGGGGTGCAGTAATTTGTACTTATTTCCCGGATTCCAAAGATGTGCTGCACTGGACGTCAGCCGAAGATCCCTCCCGACCTTCTGTTTCATATTTACTGCCCTATTTCAAAGATGAATTATTCGATGATGCCTGGGCCTCTAAAAACAGAGGTGATAGTTATTTTGCGAAAGTGTTTTCGTTTGAAGTGAAAAACGCCTTCTTCAAACATGCCTTTGAGCACTCTGATTACCGACTGTTACCTGAAGAGCACAAAAAAAATATTTTAGAGAGCAAGAACCATGGTATCGCCTGGGCCTGGGCTAAGAACTCTGCTATTATGATTCCTTCCATACAGGGTGAACTGCCATCCGAAGAAGAAAAGGAAATACTGATTCGGTTTGCTAAAGTTTTCGAACAGTCCTTTATCCGCTTTCTTGATCTGCAAAAGGCAGAAGTACAGGCAAGAGAAGCGCAGATTGAAGCTGCGCTCGAAAGAGTGCGAAGCCGCACGATGGCGATGCATAAAAGTGATGAACTCCTGGATGTAATCATCGTTGTATCTGCGCAATTGCAACAACTAAATATAAAATTCGGAAACGTAAGTTTTGGAATCAATGAGCCAAACTATGACATGCAATTATGGATGGCGGTAAAGGGCTATGATGAAGCTTTTCTGATCCGATGGACTAACATCGATAATCCAGGCAATACAAGATTGAAGGAAGCGCAGAAGTCACCGGGAAAAGTGTATTCAGACTTGTTGACCCAGGAGGAGAATAACAGTTGGTTGAAACATATCTTCAGCTGCAATCCCGGGCTGGAGATTTTTTCTGAAGAGGTGAAGAGAATACTATTGCAAACGCCCGGTTATGCGCGGTCGATGATTGTAATGAACGATATATTTCTTGTGATGGGTAATTATGCAGCGGTACCTTACTCAGAAGAAGAAAATTCGATCCTGAAAAGATTTGCGAATGTGTTCGAACAGGCGTATAAACGTTTTCTTGATCTGCAGAATGCGGAAGCGCAGGCAAGAGAGGCAAAGATTGAAGCAGCGCTCGAAAAGATACGTTCCAGAACAATGGCGATGATGCACAGCGCCGAACTTTTAGAGACTTCGGCTTTGCTGGTGAATCAAATAAAAGGACTTGGCGTGAAAACCTGGGGCTGTGCCTTCAACATATTTGATAATAATGAGGAGAGTTCAACAGAATGGTTCTGCAATGAAGATGGATATTTATCGACTTACAAAATTCCGAGGGAAGGAGTGTTTCGCATCTATTACGATGCTGCACAACGGGGAGAAACTTTACATGTACAGGAATTTTCTGCGGATGAGTGTGCTGCGCATTATAAATACCTGAGTACGCTTCCGGGTCTTCATGAAGAAATGAAAGTTTATGAAACTTCCGGTATAGCATTACCAACGGTTCAGTTTGATAACGTCGCTTATTTTAAATACGGCTATCTTCTGTTTGTAACATATGAGCCTGTACCGGAATCGCATGAAATATTCAGGCGTTTTGCAAAAGTGTTTGAACAGACGTATACGAGATTTCTTGATTTGCAAAAGGCAGAAGCTCAGTCAAGGGAAGCGCAGATTGAAGCCGCTTTGGAAAGAGTACGCGCCAGGACAATGGCCATGCACGAAAGTTCAGAGTTGATACAGGCAGCAGAGCTTTTGTTTGATCAGGTAAAGCAACTCGGTGCCGAACTGCAGGGTGTTGCCTTCGCCATTTGCGATGAACATAGTGAAATGGTTCAGAAATGGACCAGTATCGGTGTTTTCTCTGTTTCATATAATGTTGAACCTGGAGAACGACGCATGTATGAGGCCTGGAAGAACCAGTCAGGCATGTATGAGGAAGTATATGAAGGTGAAAGACAAAAGCAATACTATGAAGCTTTCATGCAGATTCCCGCTTTCAGGGAAGGTCTTCAGAAATTTATCGACAGTGGTCATCCTATTCCAACCTGGCAAAAGAACCACGCTGTAACTTTCAAATATGGATATTTGCTTTTTATAACAACAAAGCCCTTTAACGAAACTCAGATATTTCTTCGTTTCGGAAAGGTATTTGAACAAACTTATACCCGTTTTCTTGATCTGAAAAAAGCGGAGACGCAGGCGATTGAAACCACTAAACGTGCGTCGGTAGATCGCGTACGTGCAGATATAGCTTCCATGCGCACAACTGCTGATCTCGAAAGAATTACTCCGTTGATCTGGAATGAACTCACCACCCTTGGAGTTCCGTTTATGCGTTGTGGTGTTTTTATTATGGATGAAGAAACGCAAAAGGCACAGACATTCCTCTATACAGAAGGCAGATCAATTGCATCATTTTCATCAGGCTTTTCAGATAATACACTGATTTCGGATGCAGTACCGTTCTGGAGAAGAAAAGAAATATATAAGACACATTGGAATGAGGCTGATTTTTTACAGCAGGCAAAAGCCCTGGTGGAGCAGGGTGCTATAACAGATAGTGCAAAATACCTCACAGAACACCGGCCCACTGATCTTTATCTGCATTTTGTTCCCTTTTTGCAGGGTATGTTGTATGTAGGTGCTACCGATCCATTGACAGAGGATCATTTACTACTGGTACAGGCGCTGGCCGACGCATTTTCGACTGCCTATGCACGTTATGAAGATTTCAACAAGCTGGAAGCAGCGAAAAAACAGGTCGACAGCACACTGAACGAACTGCAGGCAACACAGAGACAATTGATTCAATCGGAGAAGATGGCTTCGCTTGGCGAACTTACTGCCGGTATTGCACATGAGATACAGAACCCGCTGAATTTTGTAAATAATTTTTCCGAACTCAACAAAGAGTTGTTAGCAGAGCTGAAACAGGAAATTGAAACAGGCAACTACGATGATGCAGTAACGATTGCCGAAGATCTTGCCGGTAACGAAGAAAAGATCAGTCATCATGGCCGTCGGGCTGAAGCAATAGTGAAAGGAATGCTGCAGCATAGTCGCACGGGCGTAAGTGAAAAAGAACTATCAGACATTAATAAAATCGTGGATGAATATTGCAGGCTCGCTTATCATGGATTAAGAGGAAAGGATAATTCTTTCAGTGCGATCCTGGAAACCGAATTTGATGACAACATAGGTAATGTGAATCTTGTTTCCCAGGACATCGGGAGAGCAGTGCTGAATATATGCAACAATGCGTTTTATGCGGTAAATGAAAAGCGAAAGACCTTGGATAAGTCTTACGAGCCAAGAGTAGTGATCTGCACTCACCGGGTTCGGAACGCAAACGATGATTTTTTAGAAATAAGAATTCAGGATAATGGAAACGGTATTCCCGTTAATATTGTCGACAAAATCTTCCAGCCTTTTTTTACTACGAAACCCACTGGCCAGGGAACCGGACTTGGACTCTCGCTGGCTTATGATATTATTACGAAAGGACATGGCGGTGAACTAAAGGTAAATAGCATCGACGGAGAAGGAACAGAAATGATTATCCTGATTCCAATGTACAATGACCGATGATTTGAGATGAACCCGGATAAAAACTAAACTGAATCGATGCCGGGTATAATTCCAACGCATATGCAGTTAGCAAACATCATCTACGGATTACTTTTTCTTATTGCTGATGTCAGCGGCTGTTCAGCCAATATCTGTTAAAGAAAAGGTTAACACTTCATTACTGCATCCGTTATCTGATCGGCCTGTAAATCCTGATTCCGCCCTTCATCACAGTCAGCCGCAGGAGAATTAAATTTTGCCTTCTTGGTCTATTTTAATAAATTCAGGAACTCTCCGGTTAAAAAAATTTCTTTGTGATTATGTTTTGAGGTTTATACAGTTTTACTATTACCTCCGGTCAGTGAAATTGAATTGTGACCAACCAGAACTCTGTGAATTGCTTCGATAACAGCCGTCATTTTCCCTCGGCAACCCAGGCTGAATTTTATCCGGCCCACCTGATTTGTAGCTTGAATTACTGGTAATAAAAAGTTTTTTCCAGTCCCGGTGAAAAACACGGCAACAGCATCCATTGCCCATACAAATTCTGCTGTTATGAAAGTTGGCCACTATGTGATCAGGTTCAGACTTTTGATTTTGTTATATATCCTGGCATCCATTTTCTTTTACACACCAGCGTACGCGCAGGAAACATATCACGGTACAGTGAAAGCTGGCGACGGCAGTCCATTGGCAGGAGCTACAATTCAAAATACACAATTGAAAACTTCTGTGGTTTCTGACACCGGCGGTAATTTTTATATCCAGGCAAACCGGGGAAATGAACTGATAATTTCGTTTATAGGATACCGTAATTACCGCCATGTGGCCGGTGATCAAACTTCACTTGCATTTGTACTCTCAGAAACTTCGCTTAATCTGAATAATGTCGTCGTGATCGGGTATGGTACAGCAAGAGTGAAAGACCTGACAGGCGCTGTCGGCACTGTTACAGCAAAGGATTTCAACAAGGGTATATTTTCGTCACCTGATATGTTGGTTCAGGGAAAGGTTACCGGCGTACAGATATCCAGAGATAATGGCCAGCCCGGAGGGGCATCTACTATTAAGATCCGTGGTAATTCAGCACTGAACGGCACAGGTCAGCCATTGTATGTAATCGACGGCGTTGCGCTCGATGGAAGAACATTGCAGGCAGGCGTGCCTGGCTCGTTTGGATCTGCATCCAGTTTAAATGGAGTGTTGCAACCGTCAGGAATCAATCCTTTAAATTTTATTAATCCGGACGATATTGCTTCAATCGACATTTTGAAAGACGCATCTGCTACTGCCATCTATGGGTCAAGGGCCGCTTTTGGAGTAATGATTATCAATACAAAAAAAGGCCAGGCTGGTGCTCCCCAGGTGCAGGGATCAATATCCACTGGTGTGTCTTCATTGTTGAAAAAAGTTAAAGTATTGTCAGCAGAGGAGTTCAGAAATGCATTGGTCTATTACAATGTTTCTGATCCGGAAAACCTCGACAAAGGCGCCAATACGGATGCACAGGATGAAGTATTCAGGGATGCACTGCAGCAAAATTATACGGTAGCCGTTACCGGTGGTAATGAAACCGGCAGATATCGCATATCAACACATTTTTTAAGCCAGGATGGAATCATGATTCACACCGGCTTTAAAAAATATGGGATGGATTTGAGTACCAATTTCAAATTTCTCGACAGTAAAAAACTGGGACTCGACATCAACCTTATGGCGAACCAGTCAATCCAGGATGTGCCAAATCCGGATATCGGAGCCGGATCAATCGTTGCCAGGACGCTTCAATGGAATCCTACAGCTCCTATAAGAAATGCAGATGGGTCATTAAACATTCT
This sequence comes from Pollutibacter soli, assembly GCA_029269725.1. Taxonomy (GTDB): domain Bacteria; phylum Bacteroidota; class Bacteroidia; order Chitinophagales; family Chitinophagaceae; genus Pollutibacter; species Pollutibacter soli. Next base: position 100,356 of record JARJHS010000007.1, read on the forward strand.
TAATGTGCAAAACCCTGTGGCCGCGATTGAGAACGTGAATACCAAAACTAAAATCACCACAGTACTCGGAAGTTTTGCTCCTTATTTCAGATTCACCGACTGGCTGGAGTATAAGTTGCTGATGAGTCTGAATTATAGCACCGGTGTGTCAGGATTTTCTGAAAGCATGTCTCCAAATGCACCTACAGGTTTTGCGGCGATCACTAATTCAGAAATGATCACCAAACAGGTCACCAACACATTGAATTTTAAAAAGAATATTTCCAGGGGCCTCAACCTGAACGTTGTTCTCGGTTATGAATTCATGGATTTTACCATGAAGGGAAATTACCTGGATGGGCGCGGAGCGCTGGGCATTGGATTTGGCAACTACGGCCTCGATTATACAAACTACATTCAATATTCGGGAAGAGATGCACGCAATATATCTTCTTTTATCGATCCGGTATCCCAGTTGAACTCATATTTTGGTCGTGCGATGCTAAACTTTAAAGACCGATATCATTTCACGGGTACTTTCAGAGCCGATGGGTCCACAAAATTCGGCGAAAATAACAGGTATGGCTATTTCCCTTCTTTTGCAGCTGCATGGACTATCAGCAGAGAAGATTTTTTTAAAGCAGGATTTATAACACTGCTGAAACTAAGAGCAGGCTGGGGTATTACGGGTAACCAGGAATTCCCCTCTGGTTCTTCACAGGCAAAATATTCTTTTCGTGACAACGGAAGTCTGATCCAGGTGAACAGTCCCAACCCTGATCTGAAATGGCAGTCGGATCAGCAATTTGATATCGGCCTGGATTTTTCGATGATGGATGATAGGATTTCAGGTACCATCGACTTTTTCCACAAATCAACTTCAGATCTATTATTTCCCAGTCCCCCGATCCAGCCGGCACCACCTTCATCAGTTGTGCGATGGGTTAATCTCGACGGTGAAGTGATCAACAGCGGACTTGAAATGCTTATCAATGGATCAATCATACGTGGTGAAAAGCTTTCATGGGATCTGAGCGTAAATGCTACTTTTCTGAAGAATAATGTAAAGGATATTCCCACGCCTGTTTACACGGGATTTGTGTCAGGGCCCATACAGATCATTCAGAACGGGCATCCGATGCAGACTTTTTATACTAGAAAATATCTCGGACTTGATAAAGATGGATTTTCCGAGTTCGCAGATGATGGAACTATTTTCCAATATGTAGGAAATCCCAACCCGACAACTTTATTAGGCGTAAATACAAATCTTCAATACCAGAAGTTTTACCTGGTGGCAAATATGGTCGGCGCTTTTGGTCATGACGTGTATAATGCCGCAGAAATGATTGCACTGCATATCGGTAACATACAGGTGGGTAATAATATTTCGCGTTGGAGGTATGAGAATCCGGTCAGGGAATCGCTAACTAATCCGATGACGGCGTCATCAAGATTTGTAGAAAAGGCCGACTATTTTAAAATGTCGAATCTGACGATTGGCTACAACTTTGGAAAAGCAGGCAAAGCATTTAAAAACCTGAACCTGTATATCACGGCCCAGAATCTGTTTTTAATCACCGGCTACCGGGGATTTGATCCGGAAGTGAATGCCATTGCGGGAAGCAATATCCCTTCTCTCGGTATCGGCTACCCGCAATATCCACCTTCGAGAACTTTTTTGCTGGGGATCAATTTCACCTTGCAGTAATTCTTAATGATTTGTGTATGTCAAAAAGTTGTTTGCTCATCATCATACTTTCACTAACGATGCTGTGTTGTACGAAATTGGATGAATCTTTCCGCGGTGACGTTACGTCCGGCCAGGTGAAGGAAGATTCCAGCAATGCTGCTCAACTCCTGCTTGGCGTATACAGGTCCATGTATCTTCCCTTTACACAGCAACTATCCATTTTTCCATTGATGGAGTTTACAACGGATGAGGCAATTATGCCCACGCGCGGCGGTGACTGGGATGATAACGGAGTCTGGCGTGCATTACATGAGCACAAATGGTTGCCCAACAATGATCAGATCAGGCAACCATTTAATCATCTGAACGGTACAAGTTATGCCGCTACCGATTTGTTACGGTATCATCCAACTGAGCAACAGGCTGCCGAAGCGCGTTTTGTGCGCGCATGGGTAATGTATCTTCTACTCGATTTTTTTGACCAGGTGCCCTACCGCGATACTGCGGAATCTTTGGTAGAACCCGCGAGAGTGAGAAGGGGAATTGAAGCACTCCAATATATAATCGATGAGATTCGTGCAATAAAACCATTGCTGTTGCCCATTACACAAAACTTTCGGGCAAATAGGTTTGCTGCGGATTTTCTGCTCATGAAATGTTATCTCAATAAACATATCTATGAACACAGGCCAGTTCTCCCGGCATCTCCTTCGGCAGAAGATATGAACAAGGTAATAGAGCTGGCAGATGACATTATATTGAACGGCAACTTTTCATTGAGCAAAAACTATTTTGACAATTTCGCACCAGATAATTCTACACTGAGTAATGAAAACATTTTTGTCTTACTGAATCAACCCAATGCAACACCTGATAACCAGAGTTTTCTTATATGGCTAATGGTACTTCATTATAACCAGGGGTTTGGTTGCTGCAATGGCGGGTCAACGCTTTCTGATTTTTATGATCTTTTTGAAGCCCGGGACATCCGGCGGGGTTATACCTATCCCTCCAGTGGTTTCCCGCCAAATCCGGGCAATCGCACAAACGTTGGATTCCTCTTTGGGCAACAATATGACTGGGTAGTGGATACACCGCTGAATGATCGTTTAGGGAACCGACTCAACTTTCTTCGTGAAGTTCATAATGTCGAAACGGTCCCGTCGAATATTGAAAACGGGGGAATAAGGCCTTTAAAATATTATCCGGATTATCAGAGTCCGTTTAGTCCGGACAATGATTTTGTACTTTTCCGGTTCAGTGATGTATTACTGATGAAAGCAGAAGCAATTTATCGGGGAGGACATGCAACGTCTGCAGGCCCTTACGGAAGTAGTCCTCTTTCTATCATCAATTATATCAGAACGCATCCATCAAGAAACGCTTCCCCTTTGACCGCGATAACAGAGCAGGATCTGATCGATGAGCGCGGGAGAGAATTATGGTGGGAATCCTGGCGGCGGCAGGATATGATCCGGTTCGGAACATTTCTTAAACCATTCCAGGAAAAAATGTATGACAGTGATCCCAAATACCTGTTATTCCCTATTCCGGAGGAGCAGGTGGCATTGAATAAATATCTCAAACAAAATCCGGGTTACTGAATATGGCATTAAAAATCATCAGTGCAAGTAACATACGGACTATTTTTCAATTCCTAACGATACTGCAGGTATTAGTCACCGCCGGTTCTGCCCAGGATCGTCCCTTACAATTTGTGGGAATAAATGCCCCGCTGCAGAAACCGATCGGGAAAATCAGAAATATGGCCCAGGATCCGTATGGGTATATGTGGTTTTCCGGGGAAGGTGCGGATTGCATTTACCGTTATGATGGACTCAGGATAATTGAATACAGGCACGATGATAAAAATCCGAATTCATTGGGTGGTAAAAGTGTAAGTGCTGTTTTTGCAGATCAGAATGGTATTATATGGATTGGTTTGAATCAGGATGGTGTGGATCAATTCAATCCGGCAACCGGGGTTTTTAAACATTTTCAGATTGAACAGGACGAATTCGCTGGTACAAGTTATGTGGTTATGGCAATTCACTTCGACCGGAAGGGACGATTTTGGGCCGGAACTGAACGGGGACTGCATCGGCTCGATGAAAAGACGGGCAGGTTTGTCCACTACCGCCATCGGCCAGGCGACAAAAAAAGTCTGAGCAGCAATCTTGTTTCTAATATATATGAAGATAGGGAAGGTAACCTCTGGATCGCAACCGGGTATCCCTGGGATAACCTGGGTCAGGCGGAAGGGGGATTAAATCGCCTTGAAGCTGACGGCAGTTTTACAAATTATAAAAATGATCCAGCTGATCCCACAAGCCTGATAAATAATAAAGTGAGGGCAATATTTGAAGATAGTAAAGGCAATTTTTGGGTAGGAACAGCGGGTGATGGCCTGCACCTGATGAATAGAAAGACAGGAAATTTTAAAAGATTTCTACACGACCCTGCTAACCCGAATCAGCTAAGTCGGCCACCGCTAAATCCTAAGTACATATATGATCATATCAGTTTCATCACCGAAGATTCCACCGGATCCCTGTGGATCGGCACCATGTCTTCCGGGATCAACAGGTATGATGCCATCACAAAAAAAATCACGCATTACGAAAACAGCAATGGCTTTCCTGACAAATATATCTGGAACGGATTTCAATCCAGGGACGGAGTTATCTGGTTGAGTACCCAGGAGAACCACTTATTTCGTGTTAACCCGTTCAGGCAATCTTTCAGTAACACACCAACCACAGATCCGGTATTTCGTTTTTTTGAGGATGACGAAGGCTTCTTATGGGCGGGTACCTATGAAGGTGGATTACTGAAGTACGATAAAAATGGAAAACACCTGCAAACTTTCAAGCATAACAAGGCGGATTCATACAGCTTATTTGACAGTCTTAATATTGTGCTCGCATTCTTTCAGAATCAGAAAGATACCATCTGGATTGCCACAGCTAACGGGGTCGGTTTTTTTTCAAAATCAAGTAATAAGTTCTCAAAAATCCCCTTGTCTGTGCAGTATGATACAGCTATTCAACGAATGCCTTTTACCAGTATATTCCAGGACAAACAAGGCCTATACTGGTTTGCCGGCTGGACGTCGGGACTTGTTTCTTATGACCCACACACCCATTCTGTTGAACAGTTTCTGAATTCATCAAAAGATGCGGGGAGTATCGGATTTAATACCGTGTTTGAAGTTTTTGAGGACAAAGCCGGTAAATGCTGGATTGCTGGTAATAAAGGAATCGATCTTTTCGACAAGCAAAAAAAACTGTTTCATCATTATCTGAATGGTTTTTCTGCGTTAGAACTATTTGAAGATTCGCGTGGCATTTTATGGGCTGCAACTGAAAAAGGCCTCTACAAGTACAATGTTGATGTGGATAGTTTTTATGCATTTCTTGATCCGCAGTCGGAAGCCGGTACGACAGGTCTCACTCAAATTTGTGAAGATCGCTTCAAAAACCTCTGGCTTTATTCGTCCTCTTCCATCATCAGACTGAATCCGGATACTAAAGAAACGTTCATACTAGGTGAGAATTTCGGTATTGAACATCTTTCTCAATCTCCAAGAGCCTTGTTTCAGACCAGGGAAGGCAATTTTTTTGCTGGCCACAGCAACGGCTTTTATTCATTCAATCCAGAAGAAATACCATTGAAATCGAATAACCTCGACATCATAGTAACGGACGTTTTCATTAACAATAAACCTGTCCTTCCGGATTCAACGAAGCCATTAAAAACACCTGTTGAAGAAATCAGCAAACTGACCCTGCCTTTTAATCAAAATAATCTGTCTTTCGTTTTTTCAGCCGTGAACTACCAGGCACCTGAAACTATCAGGTATTTTACCATGCTTGAAAATCATGATAACATCTGGCGAGAAGTAAGAAACGAAAAGGCCTCAGACTATTTTAACCTTTCACCAGGAAAATACATGTACAGGATAAAGGCGTTTGATTTTACAGGCTCAAAAGGAGAAAAGCAAATTATAATTTTAATTCATCCGCCCTGGTGGAAAACATGGTGGGCCTACTGTATATATGGATTATTGTTGGTCCTGGCATTTTTCCAGTTTTCCAGGTACCAGAAAGCACGCATCATTATTAAAGAACGACAAAAAGCGCAGCAATTTGAATTAGCGCAGGCCAAAGAGATAGAAAAGGCGTATCATCAATTGAAAGCCACACAGGCTCAGCTGATTCAATCAGAAAAAATGGCTTCTCTCGGGGAGTTAACTGCTGGCATTGCGCATGAAATACAGAATCCCTTAAACTTCATCAATAATTTCGCTGAGATCAATAAGGAGTTAATCCAGGAAATGAAGGAGGAATTAAAAAAAGGAAATTATTCCAATGCTGAAATGATAGCTTCTGATCTGGATGAAAATGAAAACAAGATAAATCATCACGGCAAAAGAGCTGATGCGATTGTGAAAGGTATGCTGCAGCACAGCCGCAGTTCATCCGGTATAAAAGAACCCACGGACCTGAATGCGCTAGCTGATGAATACCTGCGCCTGGCTTATCATGGTATGCGTGCCAGGGATAAATCATTTCATGCAATTTTGAAAACGGATTTCGATCCAGCATTGGGTAAGGTGAATATTATTCCGCAGGATATCGGACGGGTTCTGTTGAACCTCTACAACAATGCCTTCTGGACGGTGTCTGCTAAAGCAAAAGAGTTGTCACAAATCACGATCAGCCAATCAGCACTATCGGATTCAGATAATGGAAATAAAACAATGTCTCCTGGAAAATATGAGCCAGTAATTTCAGTCACCAGCCGGAAATCCGGAGATAGAGTTGTCCTTTCAATTTCCGATAATGGAATGGGAATACCCGACAACCTGAAGGAAAAAATATTTAACCCGTTTTTTACAACAAAGCCAACTGGCGAGGGCACCGGGCTTGGTCTGTCTATATCCTACGACATCATAAAAGGCCATGGTGGTAATATCTTCGTGAAAAGTACACCAGGTCAAGGCTCTGAATTTGTTATTGAACTGGATGCAGATCTTAACGACGGCTAAACAGGAAATAAAAAAGCATACTCTTTATATCAGGCGCCTTATAGAATAATTTTTTGAAAAAGATACTGATGATGTTTTCTTACAGGATTTCCGAAGGTTCGCGATTTAACTAAATGATGAAAATTCTCGCTACCATGAGATTACATCTGGCCATAACAGTTACAACATTTTTCATTTTAATGTTTAGCGAATTTGTTGCTGCGCAGCAAGCAGATTTTCAGTTCTACCCCGTAACAGGACCGAACGGAAAGCCGCTGGGAAAAATAATGACCATTGCGCAGGATCCGCAAGGATACATGTGGTTTGCAGATCAGGGCGAAATTGCTATTCACCGTTTCGATGGAAGCAGGATAATCAGTTTCAAATATGAAAACGGCAATCCGAATTCATTAACACTTTTAAATATCGAAACTTTATTTGTTGATAATACAGGTGTCGTTTGGATCGGAGGTAGTGGGCTTGATCGGCTTGACCCTGCTACGGGTAAGTTCACCCATTACCGACATAATGACAATGACAGTTCCAGTCTGGCCGCTGATGAAGTCACTTCAATAGTTAAAGATAGCAAGCACCGGCTCTGGATAGCAACTACCAAAGGTCTGGATCGGCTTGATGAAAGCAGCGGGAAATTTATTCATTACCATCATCAGCCTGGAAATAAAAATAGCATCAGCAGTGATTACATATGGAGGATCTATGAAGATCGTTCCGGAACAGTCTGGATAGCGACGGGAGGACCCTGGTCCCGTGACAATCCGGAAGACGGAGGTTTGAACAGGTTAAATGAAGATGGGAGCTTTACAAGCTACAAACACGATCCGAGAGATCCGGCAAGCCTGATTGATAATAAAATTGCTGCGGTCTTCGAAGACAATCGTGGCGTGTTTTGGGTAGGTACCTCCGGTGATGGGCTGCATACGATGGACAGAAAAACGGGTCGTTTCCAAAGGCATTTGTACGACCGTGCAAACCCTGAAAAGCTAAGCCGACCGCCGTTAAGCGCGGCTGATATATACGATAAGATCACATTTATTAATGGCGACAGTACCGGGGCAATATGGATCGGAACCCTGGCATCCGGCATTAGCAGGTACGATCCTGTTACAGAAAAAATCACGCATTTCAAAAACAGTCATGGATTTCCAGATACATCCAGTTGGAATGCTTTTACATCGAGGGATGGAGAATTCTGGGTAGCCACACAAAATTCGAAATTGTACCGGGTGAATCCATTTGATAAAACACTGCCTACCGTAGGAGGATTCGAACACAATCCACCCACGTCTTTTGCTGAAGATGACAGTGGAAATTTATGGGTGGGATCAGACGGTGGGGGATTGAGGCAATACGATCGAGCGGGCAAACTGATTCAACAATTCAAACACGATCCTGCTGACTCATTTAGTTTATTCGATCGCTACAGTACAATTTTATCCCTCCACTATGACGGGGGCGACACAATGTGGATCGGCACGCAATCTGGCCCGGGCTATTTCAACACATCATTGAAAAAATTTTTCAGGCTAAACGTGCCCATTAAATTTAATCCGGAATCCCGATTCAGGAATGTACCCGACATCACAAAAGATAGAAATGGAAATATATGGTTTGTATTGAATACTAACGGCCTTCTTTGTTATAACCCGGCAAAAAATTTTGCGACACAATATTTAAATGATCAAAAGGATACCAATACAATCAGTTCCAATGCTATCGTAAGTGTTTTTGAAGATCATTCAGGTACTATATGGGCGGGTGATTTTGCAGGAGGAATCAACCGGCTGGATTCAAAAACGGGGCTCTTCAAACATTATATAACAAATGTGCCTTGTCATAAAATATCGGAAGATGCCAGGGGAACTCTTTGGGTGGCCACCAGCATGGGGCTGCACTACTATGAACCACAAACAGATCAGTTTCTGCCGTTTTTCGAAACTGAATCACCATTAAGCAACACACTTGTTTTAAATGTACTGGAAGACGATAAACATAATTTATGGTTACATGATTTTTCCAGCCTCATAAAAGTGAATCCTGTTTCGAAAGAAACTTTTATTTATGCGGATTATTTTGGTATCATTCCCAACAGCGTCCTTCCGCTTGCTTTTCACAAAAGAAAAAACGGACATTTCCTGCTAGGTCACCAAACCGGATTTTATTCATTTGATCCAGAACAACTCGCGTTTATTGTTCCGAAATTAGAAATCGTTCTTTCAGAAATACAGGTAAACTCGGCCCCGTTGCCCCATGCCACCAGAAGTCAGTTTATTAACCCGGATGCCGATCCGGATAAACTGAGCTTAAAATACTTCGAGAACAACCTTTCATTCAGCTTTTCGGCTATTGATTACCGCGATCCCGTGGCAATCAGGTATTTTACTATGCTGGAGGGTTATGACAATAAGTGGAGGGAGGTTAAAGGTGAACAGGCCGCTCATTTTTTTAATATATCGCCTGGTAACTATACATTCCGAATTAAAGCATATAACCATGAAGGAACGAAAGGCGAATATTCTTTGCCTGTCAGTATCCATCCGCCCTGGTGGCAAACCTGGTGGGCCTACCTGTTATATTTTGTGGCTGCCGTTATTGCCATTTCCGGTGTGATTCGTTGGAGGACGAATGCATTGAGGAAGGAAAAGAAAGTTCTTGAAGAAAAAGTAACAAACCGCACCAGGGAATTAAAAGCAGAAAAGGAATTAGTGGAAAAATCTCTTACCGAATTAAAAGCCGCTCAGTTGCAGCTCATACAATCAGAGAAAATGGCTTCTCTTGGAGAACTTACTGCGGGCATTGCACATGAGATACAGAACCCGTTGAATTTTGTGAATAATTTTTCTGAAGTGAGCGCTGAATTAACCGAAGAGGCCGAAGTCAGAAGGCAGGAGGCAGGAGAGAACAGCCCTTTGGTTACAGAGTTGCTGCACGATATCAGGGAGAATCTGGCCAAAATAAGTCATCACGGAAAACGTGCAGATGCAATAGTAAAAGGCATGTTACAACATTCCCATAAGAGTGAAGGAACAAAGGAACCGACAGATATCAATGCATTATGCGATGAATACCTGCGGCTGGCGTATCACGGATTGCGCGCAAAAGACAAATCATTTAATGCAATTCTTAAAACAGATTTTGATGAGTCGATCGGAAAAATCAATATCGTTCCGCAGGATATCGGTCGTGTATTGCTGAACATAATTAACAATGGGCTTTATGCAGTGAGGGAAAAACAGAAAGAGAAACAAAAAGAGAAACAAGCAAAGAAATTGAAGGAGAACCATGAGATGGAATACGAGCCGGCAGTTTCAGTATGCACAAGAAAACAAGCAGACAACATTATAGTAACAATATCGGATAATGGCAATGGTATTCCTGATAGAGTAATCGATAAAATCTTTCAACCGTTTTTTACAACCAAGCCAACTGGCGAAGGAACGGGATTAGGACTGTCTTTGGCTTATGATATTGTAAAAGCGCATGGCGGAGAAATCAAAGTAAAAAGTAAAGAAGGAGAAGGCACACAATTTTCGATTGTTTTGAATTCTGAATCATAGCAAGGCAAGCTTATCAGATTTTTTCGCTGGCTTTTTATTTATGGATTGAAGTTAAAGTAAGATGAATGAAATGGAGATAAGCGATACCAATTGAGTTTAATAACATGGTAGTCTTAAGAATATTGGTTCTTGTATCATTTGTTTTGCAGATGAAATTCTCTGCTGCGCAAACCGATTCTTCTGCGAGGGAGTTCCCTTTCTATTTTCAGTCCGGATTTACCCGGCATTTTCAATTAAACACCAACAGGCTTGCAGATTCCATCAACCGGATGAAAGTAAAGTTACAGCAACTGGATCCGGCCGATACCGCAAGATTTCGCCTGACAATCGGGATTGCTATTCCGTATATCGAAATCAATAACGATTCCAGCCTGAAATATGCCCTGCTTGCTAAAAAGGAGGCGCAACGTTTCAAAATGCCGGCTTTTGAAGGGCAGGCTAATGATTTCCTTGGTGCGGTATACATCCGGCTTGGCAATAGCACTTTAGCATTGCAGCATCTCATCGAAGCCAGGAATTATTTCCAGAAAGTGAACAGGAAAGCATCACAGATGATTGTGATTGGACGTAACCTGGGAGATCTGTATGCAAAGGAAGGTGATACGCTTCTGGCCAAAGAGAATTATTTCAATGCGCTTTCCATCGAACCAAAAATAAGCAGCGAATTTCAGTTTCGAAGTTGGGTGCTGACGGGTTTGGGCGAAATCTATTTGCATTCTGGGCAGCTCGATTCAGCATTGTACTATACAAATGAATCTATTGCAATTTCAGACAGGAACGAATTAATTATTCTCAGGAAGTATACTGCGCAGGCTTTGCACAATCTCGGATTGATTAAATTAAAGAAGGGAGACACGGTGGCTGCTTTCAACATTATGCAGCGAGGGCTGGAAGCTGCGTACAGGCATAATAATTACCAGATCACAGGCGAAATATTTTTGTCCATAGCTGAAATCTATGCAGCCCGGCATATATCTGACTCCGCGTTTACTTTTTACCAGGCGGCATACGAAGTGGCGAGTGAAATGAGGATATCCGATCTTTTGGGTAAATCCAGCCTCAGGCTGAAAGAATACTATAAAGCCAAAGGAAATATTGATAGTGCACTCTACTATGCTGAAAAAGTGTTGGGAGCATCTGTTTTGAGCAGAGATATTGAAAAAGCAAAACAAACACAGACGCTCACATTTAAAGAGAGTTTAAAGGAACAACAACGCCGTAATGAAGTGGCCAGGTCGCGCGCACGAACGATTTACATTTCTCTTGCTACTATTTTAGCTGTGGTTCTCATTTCCGGTATATTTCTGTACAGGAGTTACAAAAAACAAAGGGCGGCAAATCTGACATTACAGAAACAAAAACAGGAAATCCAGGAAACGTTGGAATTGCTTCGCTCCACCCAAAAACAATTGATACAGGCCGAAAAAATGGCATCCCTCGGCGAGCTTACCACGGGCATTGCACATGAGATTCAGAATCCGTTGAATTTTATTAATAATTTTTCTGAAGTAAATAGAGAGCTGATCTCAGACTTAAATATAGAAATTGAAAAAGGAAATTATGACGAAGTGAAAATCATCGCTGCAGACATTTCTGAAAACGAAATGAAAATCAATCACCACGGCAAACGTGCAGATACAATTGTAAAAGGCATGCTGCAACATTCCCGGAAGAGTGAAGGAACAAAGGAGCCGACAGATATCAATGCCTTATGTGATGAGTACATTAGGCTTGCCTCCCATGGTTTGCTTGCAAAGGATAAGACATTTAATACAACCATTAAAACGGATTTCGACCCCGCTGCCGGCAAAATCAATATCATTCCTCAGGATATTGGGAGGGTGTTGTTAAACCTGTTTAACAATGCATTTTATGCAGTGAAAGAGAAACAGAAAGAGAATGAAGAACATTCGGAGGAAAAGGATAAGCTGGTGAAAGTATATGAGCCGACAGTTTCAGTGCGCACAAGAAAAGACGCTGACAAAATAAAAGTCACGGTAAGTGATAACGGCAATGGAATTCCTGGTAAAGTGATTGATAAAATATTTCAACCGTTTTTTACAACAAAGCCCACGGGCCAGGGAACAGGGCTGGGGTTGAGTCTGGCGTATGATATAGTCAAGGCACATGGAGGTGATTTATTGGTGGAAACCACGCCAGGCATGGGAAGCAGCTTTATTATCGAGTTGCCTGTTCAAAAAAACGACTAAAGATGCTTCAATGAAATTTTGGATCGCTGCGTTTCTTTTACACTTTTTGACATTGACCGTATGGGCACAGGACAATGACATCGAAAAACTGAAGAAAGCGGTTGCCCGAAGAAGTAGTGATACGGTTGAATTAAAGGCCTTGCAATTACTTTCCAGTGCATATTCCCAAAGCAATGATTTAGATTCCGCATTCAAATATGCAATACTGGCTCTTCCCTTGGAAAGGCGATTCGGCCATATATTAACAGAGGATACCATCCGGGTTTTCTGGTTGATGTCTATAGGGATAGTGTGTCGCTTTTCAGAGTATCCTGACTCGGCAATATATTTTGGATTGAAAGCGTATGACCTTGCCCGAAAGCTCCGGTTCAAAAGAGGTGAAGGTTATGTACGCTGCAGCCTCGGTGAAGATTACAGACTGCTGGGGGATTTTCCCGAATCACTGGAACATCTGTTTGCAGCATTGCAGATCAGCAGGGAGATAAAGGATAAGCACCTGGAACAGGAATGTTTCGATTTTATTGGAACAGCCTATGTAGACCTTGGCGACAGCAGGCAGGCACTTCAGTATCTGTTCGCAGCAAAGGAACTGGATAAGCCTGTGCAGCTTGAGCGCATGGCCGGTTTCCGGCTGTCCAATATCGGCGAAGCATACGCGAAAATGCAAATGGCCGATTCTGCCTTATATTACCATGAACAAGCACAGGCTGCTCATGCGAGAGGTGAGACCAGCGGTGAATTAGCATCGGTAACCGCATTAAAATCTTTGGTTTTCCTGCGAATGGGAAGCGTACAGGAGGAAAAGGGGAATTATGAAAAAGCTTTGCATTATTACAAAGCCTCTGCAGATTTAAATCAGGTTGTTCATTTGGGAACAACTCAGTTTTTGCGCGCCCGCCTCTTTCACAAACTCAATCAACCCGACTCGAGTCTTCAGTATGCCCGCATTGCTTTTGTTAATAACAGGAGGTCTTTACAGAAAATCTGGCTCCTTCAAAACAGTAAGTTGCTGACAACGCTTTACAAGGAACAGAACAAAAATGATAGCGCTTTATACTACCAGGATATTGCCATTTCGATAGCTGATAGTGTTTATGGACCGGAAAGAATGCAGCGTTTGCAATTGCTTACGGTAAGTTTAAAAGAGAAGGAACAAAAAGATCAGTTGGAAAAAGAAGGGTTTGAAAACAGGATAAGAATGTTGTTATTATTGTCTGCCCTTACTGTTTGTATATTGATAGCATTTTTGCTGTATCGGAATAACCGAACCAAACAGAGGTCGAATATAATACTTGAGAAAACACTTAAAGAACTCCGATCAACTCAGGCCCAGCTGATTCAATCGGAAAAAATGGCAAGTCTTGGTGAGCTTACGGCCGGTATTGCACACGAAATTCAGAACCCGCTGAATTTTGTAAATAATTTTTCCGAAATCAATAAGGACCTGCTGAATGAAATGAAAAAAGAAATTGATGCGGGAAGTTTTTCAGAAGCAAAAGACATCGCAGGTGATATTATCTCAAATGAAGAAAAGATAAATTACCATGGCAAGAGAGCTGATGCAATAGTAAAAGGAATGCTGCAACATTCAAGAAAGAGTGAAGGAGCAAAGGAACCAACAGATATCAATGCATTGGCAGATGAATACTTTAGACTCGCTTATCATGGGTTTCGGGCGAAGGATAAATCATTTAACGCAAAACTCGAAACCGATTTTGATCCTGCTGTCGGAAAAATAAATGTTGTTCCCCAGGACATAGGCAGAGTGTTGCTGAATGTGATTAATAATGCATTCTATGCGGTTTGGGAAAAAGAGAAAGAGAACCAGGATCAAAAGCTTCCCTATGAGCCACAGGTGTTGGTTATCACCAAAAAGAAAGGCGAAACGTTTTCAATAACAGTAAAGGACAATGGTACTGGCATACCACAAAATATTGTCGACAAGATCTTTCAGCCTTTTTTTACGACAAAGCCGACGGGTCAGGGAACGGGATTGGGTTTGTCACTGGCTTATGATATAGTGAAAGCACATGGAGGTGAAATAAATGTAAACAGTTACCCGGGTGAAGGTACTGAATTGGTCATCTTAATTCCGGTGTAGATAACGATCCGGAGCTAAACTTTGCCAGATGAAACTCGACTCATCTATACCGAATAAGCTTACAGATTAACTGAAAGTATATGCGCATTGCAATTTTATTCACTTTGGTTGTGCTTTTACTGACTAAGACAGCGAACAGTCAGGCACCTTCGCCGGAGGAATCTGGAGACACTGTATTGTTAAACCCAGTTCTACAAAAACTTGGAAAATTTTTTTTCAGAAATCCGGATTCAGCACTTCATTATGCAACCCTTGTTTACGATATCGGTGTGAAAATGAAAAATTATCCTGTCACAAGTTTTGGTTTGCAGATGATGGGTGAAGCATATACGTTCAAAGGTGAATTTCCCCGCGCAATAAGAGCTAAACTGGAAGCGAAAAAGCTAAACACGATTCACAACGACAAATGGCGCGAAGCTTACACCAATACTTTTATCGGATATACCTATATAAATCTGGGAGATTACCAGCAGGCATTGAAATGTTTGCTTCCGGCCAGGACGGAGCTGGTGAAAGCTGCAAACGACTGGATATTTATGGGCTTTAATTCGTCAAACATAGGGTACTGCTATACCATGCTGGATATGCCGGATTCTGCTTCGTTCTATAACAGAGAGTCAATACGTTTACTTGATCTTGGCAATGAAAGCCAATACTTGAAAAGTAGTTTGAGAAATCTAATTTACGACCGCTTAGGCCAGGTATTGGTCAGTCAGGGCAAACTTGAAGAGGCCATCAGCAACTACCGCATGCTCATAGAAAGTGGTTCGGCGGATAGTTCATTATTCAGTGATCATGTTACTGGTCAGCTGAGACTAGCGCGGATTTATGTTCGATTAAACAGCGATGACTCCGCCTTGTTGTATGCCAGTAGAGCGCTGGAGAACAGTTACAAGGAAAGTCAATCCCTCGGTATTTTGCAAGCTGCATCATTAGCAGCATCTATCTATAAAAAAAGGGGAAATTCGGATAGTTCACTGCACTATCTCACGATTGCTAATGCGTTGAACGATTCTATTTATGGTGTGAAAGACTTCAGTGAGCTTCAGTTGCTAGCTTTAAAGGATCAACAGGATCAACAGGATCTGATAGCTGAGAAAACTGCAATACGGAACACTCTTAGTATTTCTCTTGTGGCTGTCGTGGCTGTGGCACTTCTCGTCATCACACTGATTCTTCGTCGGAATAATAAAGTGAAACTGAATGTTAACAGGCAATTGGAATTGCAGAAAACAAATCTTGAGAGCACGCTAAAGGAGCTCAGATCAACCCAGGCCCAGCTGATTCAATCCGAAAAAATGGCATCACTCGGTGAACTCACTGCCGGCATTGCACATGAGATACAAAACCCGCTGAATTTTGTAAATAATTTTTCCGAAATCAATAAGGACCTGCTGAATGAAATGAAAAAGGAAATTGATGCGGGAAGTTTTTCAGAAGCAAAAGACATCGCAGGTGATATTATCTCAAATGAAGAAAAGATAAATTACCATGGCAAGAGAGCTGATGCAATAGTAAAAGGAATGCTGCAACATTCTAGAAAGAGTGAAGGAACAAAGGAGCCAACAGATATCAATGCATTGGCAGATGAATACTTTAGACTCGCTTATCATGGGTTTCGGGCGAAGGACAAATCATTTAACGCTAAACTCGAAACCGATTTTGATCCTGCAATTGGCAGGATTAATATTGTTCCGCAGGACATGGGTCGTGTGCTTTTAAATGTAATTAACAATGCACTTTTTGCAGTGCAGGAGAAACAGATGAAGAAGCAGAATCAGGAAAAACCCTATGAACCGACAGTTGCTGTTTCCACAAAAAAGGAAGGTGAAAAGATATCAATAACGGTTACGGATAATGGCAGTGGCATACCGAAGGACATTATTGACAAAATCTTTCAGCCGTTCTTCACCCCCAGGCCTGCAGGGCAGGGAACGGGATTAGGGTTGTCACTGGCTTATGATATTGTAAAAGCGCATGGAGGAGAAATATTCGTCAGGAACCTCCCCGGTCAAGGAGCTGAATTTGTCATCACATTCCATACAAATTCATGAAACCATCCTACTCTCCGCAATAACTTGTCCGGACTTCTTTCGCCTTGCCTTGTAAACTCTACTTTATTTTCCGCCTCTTTAAATCCTGTATTTCCGCTTTGACCTGTAAGCTCCATAGCTACATTCTTTAGTTTAGGGGCGCCGTTGAAAAATGCGAATCCTGTCCGATATTGAATTAAAATGGAATTTTGGTGTCAGCGTCTGGGCGCATTTTAGAGTCAAAGCGTGAAATGCCTTGTACCTGGTCGACTTTGGATTTCGGTTTAGACTTCGCATCCTACTATTCCGGATTTCAGCAAAATGCAGCATTTCAACGAACAACGACCAACGACCAACGAAGAACGAACAACGAACAACGATGAACACCAACTCTCAACTTAAAACTCCAATTACTTCAGGTCCGCTTTTCCGCACTTCAGGACTTCATAACAATGCTTCGGGAAATAATACCCCATTTAAAGCGTCACGCCACTGTTTTTCATGCATCATTTGTATGTGCAATGATATCTAATGAGCAGGATAAAGACTCTGCATAAGACCAATTTCTTGCCTGGATTTATTTCAATGCTCAGCCACCGCATTGAGAATTCAGGTGTGGAGAAAACAAAAAAACATTTTCATTTTTTCTGACTTCGATCCGGGATGAAATAGAAAGAACACAGCGATCAGCATGTTTGCCGTGCTCCCACTTCATCATTTTCAGTTTTCGAAGTCAGCATTCTTTACCTCAATATTTTCAAAAAAATTTAGTATGAAGTATGTACTAATGCTAGCTGCCATTTTGCTTATTGGCTTTACCTCAGCATTTTCGCAAACGGTTATTACGGGCCGGGTTATTGATGCAAGGGACAGTACTGCAGCCCTGGGAGTTTCGGTCGGTGTTAAAGGAACCAATCTGGGCACGACTACCGACGGTAATGGCGCGTTCCGGCTTTCCGTACCAGCAGATGCGAAAACACTTGTTTTCAGCAGTGCTGAATTCATTACGCGGGAGATAAATATTAATCCAGATCGAACAGACTATTCTGTGATGCTCGAGAGGACATCTACTGCATTGCAGGAAGTGGTGGTGTCCGTAGCCTATGGGGAACAAAACAGGAAAAAAATAACTGGAGCAGTTGGGAAATTACAGGGGAACGCCGTAGCCAATATTCCCATGCCCACGGTAGAGCAGATGCTGCAAGGTAAAATTGCCGGACTTCAATCTGTATCTCCTTCCGGTCAGCCGGGTTCATTCCAGCAGATCCGCATTCGTGGTATTGGATCCATTAATGCTTCTGCTGAGCCATTGTATGTGATCGATGGTGTTCCGGTAAATTCCGGTGATGTTTCGGGGCTGACCAATTCCAGTAACCTTCTCGCTACCATCAACGCAAACGATATCGAAAGTATATCAGTTTTAAAAGATGCTGCATCGGCATCCATTTATGGTTCAAGAGCAGCGAACGGTGTTATACTGATCACCACAAAAAAAGGACGCGCGGGTAAAGCTGTTGTACGCGTGGATGCTGAATTTGGTAAAAATGACATTGCATTTTTACCTGATGCCGCGGTACCGCTAAACAGGGAACAATTTAAAGAACTGACTACTGAAGGCGTACTTAATATCGGCGGTTCTCCCGCCGATGCTGAAGATGTCCTGAACAGTTTGGGATACAACACCACCGCAAATTACGACTGGCTTGACCTGGTGAAACGACAAGGACAACAGCAGCAGATCAATGCCTCCGTGTCAGGCGGAGATGCAAAAACAACATTCTATCTATCGGGTGGATACTTCAAACAAATGAGTGTAGTCATCGGCTCTGATTTTAAAAGATACTCTGCTCAGCTTTCGTTAAAGCATAATGTCGACAAACATTTTTCCGTAGGAACCAACATCAATATTTCCACATTCAGACAAACGGGAGAAACGGAAAGTGGATTTTTCAGAAATCCAATGCTTGCAGCAATGGCTTTGTTACCCACCCAGGAAGCATTTAATGCCGATGGTTCACCCAATTATGATCCGACAGTGTTTTACCAGATATTTAATCCGCTGGCAATACAGCAATATGATCGCCAGCAGAACAATACTCTTAAAGGACTGGGTTCAGTGTTTGCAGAATATAAAATACTTCCAAACCTGAAATTAAGCTCACGGTATGGGGTAGACTATAACAACATTGAAGAAATATTTTACAATAATCCTTTTTTCGGTGATGCGGCAACTGCGGATCCTGGAACATCAGGCGCTTTTTATAACAATTACACCCGTCTGTACAATTGGGTCTGGACCAACCTCGTCGATTATAATTTCAAAGCATGGAATGATAAACTCGACGGCTCTGTCACTGCTGGTTACGAAGCGCAAAAATCAAAAGCTTATGTACAGGCAGCCAATGGAACAGGAGTTCCGCAAACCACCTTACTCAGGTATCCTTCTGTGGCAACACCGATATCTGTTGGTGTGAGCGGATCTGACTATGCGTTTACATCTTTGTTGTCAAAAGCACAGATCGGTTATCTCGATAAATATATTCTTTCAGGTAGCATCCGTCGCGATGGATCATCGCGTTTTGGATCTGATACACGTTACGGAACTTTCTGGAGTGTCGGTGCCGCATGGAATGTTGACCAGGAAAATTTTTTACAGGGTATCAAATTTTTATCAGCACTCAAGTTACGTGCTTCCTATGGTGTTAATGGTAATGCGGGTATCGGCAACTACGACTCACGCGCATTGTATTCTTTTAATGGTTCCTATAACGGACTGCCAGCAAGCGTTCCGGGAAGTGTAGGTAATCCCGGATTGACATGGGAACAGAACAAGCCATTTGACATCGGACTGGAAGCAGGAGTTTTCAAGAACCGGGTAACAGTAGAGTTGGACTGGTATATCCGTAAAACAGAAAGGCTGCTCCTGGATGAACCACTTTCGCAAACCAGCGGATTTAATTCATTCAAGAACAATATCGGCGCAATGGAAAACAAAGGATTTGAAATTACACTGAACGCGATACCTGTGCAAACCAGAAACTTCACCTGGCAGATCGGCTTTAATGCAGCATGGAACAAGAATAAAATTACCAAATTACGTGATGGTGTAAACGAAATTATCAATGATCCTTATATCCAGCAGGTGGGTAAAGACGTACAATCAATTTATACTTACCTGTGGGCGGGAGCAAATCCTGAAACCGGTGATCCGGAATGGTATACTGATGCGTCGAAAGGAAGCAGGACAAGTGATTTCGGAGCAGCAGAACGTGCTATTTACGGCAGCCTTTCACCCAAAGGTTTCGGAGGAGTGAACACATCGCTTACTTATAAGTTTGTTTCCCTGAGTGCGCAGCTGAATTATCAGTATGGAAATTATGTGTTTGACTCATGGGCATTTCTTTTTCTTGGTGATGGAGCTTTTGGTAGTCTCAATCAATATACAAAGCAATTACAGCGGTGGCAGAAACCTGGAGATGTTACCACGGTGCCCAGGTATGATTTTTTCAATTCAACAGGATCAAATATTAATTCAACCAGGTATTTCAATAAAGGAGATTATCTCCGTTTAAGGAATGTCACTTTAAGTGTTGATCTTCCACAGAACATTATCAGCAAACTACACCTGACGAAACTGAGTTTATATGTGCGCGGCACCAACCTCTGGACGAAAGCATTTGATGATCAGATAACCATCGACCCGGAGCAACCGATCAACGGTACAAGCGATATACAGTTTTATATTCCTAAATCAGTAACGTTCGGAGTAAATATTCAATTATGAGAACGGGAAATTTCATCTTAAAAAGAAAAGACATGAAAGCTCAGAATAAAATTTTTAATATCGTTGCCAGCGTGCTGATCCTGGTTATTTTTTCCGTTTCCTGCAGTAAGGATTTTTTGGAACTGGAGCCATATAGTGATGTTTCTGCAGACATAGCCATTTCCAATGAAGCCGATATGGGTGCCGCACTGAATGGAGCCTATGGAACCCTGAGGAACAGTAATCTTTTCGGAAGGACACTGCCTTTATTTGGAGACCTGATTGCCGACAATGTATATATCAGTGCCATCAACAGTAACCGCTATCTTGATTTTTTCCAGGTAAACTATACGGTGAACAATACCAATGCATCAGCCATATGGCAGAACGCATATACGACTATCCTTCGTGCGAATAATATCATCAATAGCGAACTTGCCAGTTCCGGGAAGGTAGATCAGTACCGCGCTGAGGCCAGGGCAATCCGGGCATTGATGTATTTTGAATTGGTAAAACATTATGCAAAACCTTACCAGGTGGATCCATCAGGTTTAGGTGTTCCGATTGTTCTTACTTACGATCCGAAATTGAAACCGGAAAGAAACAGCATCGCTGAAGTGTATGCACAAATTGAAGACGATCTTTCAAAAGCAATTCCGGATTTATCGGTTGATAATTCTTCAGGTTTTTTCACCAGCTACGCAGCAAAGGCTTTGCTTGCACGTTTGTACCTGTTTAAGCATGAATGGTCAAAGGCACTGACCACAAGCCAGGATATCATCGATAATTCGGGATTCACACTGGTACCGGCACAAGGTGTTGTAGATTTCTGGAAACGAAACACACCAAGAACAGATAAGGTTGAAGTGTTATTTGAAGTTGCTTTTGATGCGGTGCAGAATGCCGGCATTGATGCGCTGGATTATTTTTACGATCAGCAAGGTTATGGAGATGCATTGGCCGCAGACGCATTCTATGTAATGTTTTCTGCCACTGATGTACGTCGGCAGCTTTTTCTCACCAGCAGTCCTATTCGCGGCGATGTGAAAGTGGTAAACAAATATCCCAACAGCAGCAGTGCTGATCCCGATGAGTTTAAAGTACTGCGGTTGTCCGAGGTTTATCTTACTGCAGCTGAAGCTGCATTTCAGTCCGGAAACGAATCGCTTGCATTGGATTATCTCAATGAGCTTGTAGCTGAACGTGATCCCGCTTTTGCAGGATATAGTTCATCCGGCCAGGCCTTGTTCAATGATATACTCACAGAACGAAGGAAAGAACTTGCTTTTGAAGGTCAGCGTTACTGGGATCTTGCGCGGTATAATCTTCCGGTGAACCGTATCAACATGTCAGCGAATTATCCCGGCAATGTCCCACTGACAATTGCAGCTGATAATTTCCGTAGAATTTTACCGATCCCGCAAACGGAACTGGATGCAAACCCCAATATACGTGATCAGCAAAATCCGGGGTATTGAGGAAAGACGAAAAGTTATAAGTTTTAGGTGTTAGGGTATAAGTTAACCTAAGCAAGAGCCAGATTCATTTCTCGTTGATACAGCAGGTTCGTTCATGCTCCGGAAGGAGCATCCTGTTTGCAGCCGCCCGAAGGGCGGGTATGTAGATGGGTAGGAAATAGCCTGAAAGAGAAAAGTTTTAGGTATTAGGTTATAAGCTAACCTAAGCAATAGCCAGATTCATCTCTCGTTGCGTCAACAGGTTCGTTCATGCTCCGGAAGAAGCATCCTGTTTGTAGCCGGATGCATTTGGCTATTGCTTAGGCTAACTTAAAACCTAACTCTTAAAACCTATAAACTTTCTTTTTATTCTTACCTTTCTGTACACTCCCGTTGTATGTTTCGAAATTCAATATTGCTGCTATTTGCCTGCCTTTGCGTGTTACCTGTGTGTGCACAGAAGGCGATAAAAGAAAATATGTCGGCTGCTGCACAAAAGTTCCTGGCAGCCCTTTCCGCTGACCAGAAACAGAAAGTACAATTTGCTTTTACTGATGATGAAAGATTTCATTGGCATTATGTACCGATGGACAGGAAAGGCATTCCCTTGAGAGAGTTGAGCACAACTCAACGCGAAGCGGGGTTAGCATTACTGCGTATCGCGTTGAGTGATTCCGGTTATGGAAAAACAATCTCTATCGTGCAGTTGGAGAATGTGCTTCGCGAAGTGGAGGGCAGATCCGCAAATGATGATTACCGTCATCCGGGGAAATATTATTTCTCCCTCTTCGGAAATCCTTCAGCAGATAACATCTGGGGCTGGCGTTTTGAAGGTCACCACGTCGCCTTTAATTTTTCATCCAGAAACGGGAAACTGTTTTCAGGAACCCCGTCATTTCTTGGATCAAATCCGGGTATTGTATTATCTGGTCCTGAAAAAGGAAAACAGATACTTAAAAGTGAAACGGAAACGGGACTGGCGCTGGTGAGATCCCTGGATGCCAGTCAGCAATTAAAAGCAGTGATTCAAACCAAGGCCCCTGCAGAAATCGTCACCGGGAACAGTCGCATTGCCATGATCAGCGATCCTAAAGGAATTTTGTATAGCGAACTTTCATCGTCTCAACAAAAACTACTTCTTGAATTATTAAGCATCTATATCCAACGATATACAAAAGCGCTCGCTTTGGCAATGATGGGCGACATCGAAAAGGCCGGACTCAGTAATCTCCGTTTTGCATGGGCGGGTGAATTAGCTACCGGTCCCGGCCACCCGCATTATTATCGCATCCACGGCCCGACGATTATAATCGAATATGATAACACGCAAAACAATGCCAACCATGTGCATACCGTAGTCCGTGATCTGAAAAATGATTTCGGAGGCGATGAACTATTGACGCATTACAAACACGAGAAACATTGACGTTCCACGTTCAACGCTGGCCGATGTCGTTGATATATGCTGTAAAGATTACAACCCTGCTATTGTTACGAATAGCTCCAGCCACTGAGGCCCAGGTTTAGCTTTCTGCGTTTAACCTTTGGTTTTGATCGATTATACGCGGATATGTATTTTTTTGAAAACAGAGTTGTAGCTTAGATATGAAAAGATCAGTGGAAATTTCAAATCAAAACGGTGCATAGTGTCTGTTCATTTCAACATAGCAATAACAAAAGAGATTTTGGAGCAATCAAAAAATTGCGGCCACCAGTCTCCTGAAAACGGAACCCACTGCGCAATCGCCATTGCATTAAAAGATATATTTCCTGATGTGTATGTTGCGGCGGATTGTATGTACCCATTTGGGAATGCCGATGACGAATGTAAAAAAGTATCTATACCTCTTCCCCCGATAGCCCGGCAATTCGCCAAATTATTTGACGGATTCTATCTGACACCCGGCCTTCGTCTTCTGCTCCCGGCCTTCGAATTTCCTATCGAGATTCATGATGAGGTGATCAACATGATTAATATTGATGATTTGCATGGAGTGATTAATTCCTCGTCATTCAGGGTGGAGGAAATAAGTGTACAACAATGCCACAGATAATAAATTTGATTCCCACTAATTCGGCTTATTTTCCAATTTCATGTTAGCGGTCAGGTCAGTGATTTCGCAATCGTTTATGTCTGTTATGAGAAAGTTCCTTTTCCTTTTATGCCTTTTCCCGGCCTTGTATGCGACCTCACAATATAAAGTGCGGTTTATTTTAAATGAAAATACAGCCATTCCCCACGACAGCATTTACATAACTGGCACCTTCAATAACTGGGATTCTACTGCGAATAATAAGTACCTGATGCAACCGCTGGGAAATCGTCAATATGGCATAACGCTCGATTTGCCGGCAGGTGATATGAGGTATAAATTTCATCGCGGGAGCTGGCTCAGTGTGGAAAAAGAACTGGACGGTAACGAGGTGTTTGATCGTAATGTCAAAATTAATTCTGATACTACGTTAACTGCCAGGGTGGATAACTGGAGGGACCAGTTATTTGTTGATAAGAAACTCAAGTTGCAGCGCGAAACATCAGATACCGGTCGCGTGAAATTACTGGATGCCATTGCCAGGAATTACGGCTTCTTTTCTGAGTTTTTCAATATCGATTCCGCACAATATTATGCACAGGAAACCCTGAAATTGTACCAGGAGATCAGTGCATCTGATGAAACCAGTTTATGGGAAGACCTGGGATCATCGCGGGAAGTGTTGGCTAATTTATTCAGCTCGCTGGGCAACTATCCGAGGGCGTTAGAGCTACGCTTTGAGAATCTGCGCGTGGCGGAAAAAAGAAATGATCCGTTATATCTAGCTGATGCGTTCCGATCTATATCCAATACCTACCTTTCTATAAAAGATTATCCAAACGCACTCAGGTATGCACGACTTAGTTATACCACACTGAAGTCACTGCCACCAGATACAGAGGCTTACCAGCATATGAAATGGCTCTCTGATTACCAGTTGGCCGAATGCTTTTACGGATTGAATGATCTTGATTCTTCGCTGTTTTATATATCCCAGCCTGTCAATGGTAACTTACTCACGGCAACCTCCGGAATGGCTTTTAAATCGTTGTTGCTGGGTGATATCTACCGGTCAAAAAATCAACCGGACTCCGCTTTCAGAAATTACAGGAATGCAATTTTCTACAATGCTTCTGTGTACTCAGCCGTCGTTAATGGTATGTCGCTGCTGGGTATTTCAAAGTTATTCCGCAATGCAGGGCAGCCGGATTCAGCCATTGCATATGCACGATCTGCATTCTCGGTATATGAGAATAATTTATCTAATCTGCAGAGCTGGGGCGAGAACAAAGATGCATATGTAGCTGAAGTGGTGTTTACTCTATCAGAAATGTACAAAGCCGGAGGCCAGCCAGACAGTGCATACAAGTATCTGCAAATGGCAACGGTGCTGAAGGATAGTCTTTACAATAATGAAAAGCTCCGCCAGTTTCAGGTCCTTGACTTTAATGAAACGGCACGTGTACAGCAACTCGAGCAACAGGAAAGAATCACAGCAGAGCGATATCGCAACCGTATAAAAATTTATGGACTGATCGGTGGCCTCGTTGCGTTTTTGGTAATTGCGTTTGTTCTTTACCGTAATAACCGTCAAAAACAACAATCCAACCAGGAACTGACCGAACAAAAAGGCAAACTGGAAGAAACACTGCAGGAATTGAAATCGACGCAGGCACAATTGATCCAGAGCGAAAAAATGGCTGGTCTTGGTGAACTTACCGCAGGCATTGCACATGAAATTCAGAACCCTTTGAATTTTGTAAACAATTTTTCTGAAGTCAATATTGAAATGGTGGACGAACTGCAGGCTGAGCTACGATCGGGAAATATGGAGGAAGCGCTTGCGATCTCAAACGATATCAAGGACAATTCACTGAAAATAAATCATCATGGCAGGCGGGCTGATTCGATCGTAAAAGGAATGTTGCAGCACACTAGGATCAGTACCGGGCAAAAAGAATTGACGGATATCAACACACTTTGCGACGAATATTTCAGGTTGGCATACCATGGTCTCCGCGCAAAGGATAAAAGTTTCAACGCAACATTAAAAGCGGAGTTTGAAAACAACCTCCAGCTGGTAAATATTGTGCCGCAGGATATAGGCCGCGTGATTCTTAATCTGTTAAACAATGCTTTCTATTCCGTTAATGTTAAATCGAGGCAGCATATTCCTGGTTATGAACCCACAGTCACATTATCTACAAAAAATACCGGAAAAGGTGTCGAAATCATTGTAAAAGACAACGGTAATGGCATTCCCGATGATCTTATCGATAAAATATTTCAGCCTTTTTTCACTACAAAACCGACAGGGCAGGGTACAGGCCTCGGCCTGTCTTTGTCTTATGATATTGTCAAAGCCCATGGTGGTGATATCAAAGTGAGAAGTACCGAAGCCCTGGGTACTGAATTTACCGTGATATTGAATCCAGGCACTTAAGTTATTCAGTAGAATTTTCCCTACCCGATTTTGTCATCAGCGTCTGATAAGAATTGATATTCAATACAGAGCCGCTTTTTTATAAGAAGAAAAAATGAATTTTCTCTACCGTTAAAAAACCCGGTGCAAAACGACCTGGAAGCATAATTTTTAAATTATTATTAATGCCCCCGGCTGGAAAATTGATAGTATCTTCGGCGGGTTGTTGTAATAGGATTTCATTCATTTAATAGCAATAGCTAACTGATATGAAAATTTTGGTTGTTGATGATGAGCACGATGTAAAAACGTTATTTGAGCAACGTTTTCGCAGAGAAATAAGAAACCAGGAGATGAATTTTGCATTTGCACATTCTGGTAAGGATGCGCTTACTTATCTCGACGAGCATAAGGATGAAAATCTTTTAATTTTATCCGACATCAACATGCCAGGAATGAGCGGGCTTGAGCTGCTGGCAGAAATTAAACGCACATACCAGACACCGCCACCCGTTGTGATGATGATCACTGCATATGGTGATGCAGAGAATTACAATACAGCGATAAATCTGGGCGCAGATGATTTCCTGACGAAACCGGTAGACTTTGCTTTGCTGAAAGAAAAACTCAAACCTGCTTCCTAGCTCATCCATTATTTTGTCAGCTAAACAGTTGTCGTCTGCAATGTATTTATTCGGAATAGCATTGCCGCCTGAAGAGCTTACACTGACATAAATAATTTCTCTACTGTTACAGTTCTCAGCTTAAATTCCATACCCGCTACCGTTTCCCTCCGGCTTACTGATTTCTGATATCCATTATCAGGCGAAAAAAAATTCCCGGGCACCCTTTTCAACACAATAGATACGGTATGAAGAAGAGCATACTGATGTTGTTTAATATCATTTTCGGGCTTGTTTCCATTGCCGTAACTGCTCAGCCTATGAATGTCGATAGTCTGAAGCGCCTCCTCAACAGACCTGATGACACAACGAAGGTTAATGTGCTGAATAACCTATGCTGGGAATTACGCAATACCGTTCCGGACGAAGCCATCATTTATGGTAGAGAGGCGCTGGCTTTGTCGGAAAAACTTTCTTATAGTCACGGGTTGATACGCGCCTATAACCGTGTTGGCGTAATTCTCATGAGCCAGGGCGAGTATGACACAGCAAAGAATTTTTATCTCGAAGCCATTAAAATTGCCGATGAAGCAAAGAACAAAACGGGCAAGGCAAGCAGTTTGATGAATCTAGGCAACATTGCTTTTTACTCGAATGAGTTTCCCGTGGCCGTCGATTATTTTCAGAAAGCATCCGATATCTATGCAGAAATAAAGGATTCAGCGGGGATTGTGAACTGTTTGATGAATATGGGCGCCATCTATTTCTTCCTCGGGAAATATGATACAACGCTTTTATATCAGCAGAAAGGACTCAGCTTGTTCAGGGCACGGAATATGAAAATGGATGAAGCGCTCAGCCTGGATAATATCGGTGCAACTTATTCTGCCAAGGGAGATTTCACCAACAGCCTGAAAAATCATTTTGAAGCATTGAAAATTCTGGAAACCATCGACGATCGACGGCACATGGCGACTACACTTGGTAACATCGGCAGCGTTTATTCTGACCAGAAAAATTTCAATGAGGCGCTGGTATATTTCAGACGGTCGATGTCTCTGCACGACGAAATTCATAATCATCGAGATCGGATTCTTTCACAAACCAATATTGGTGTTGCACATCAAAGCATGAAGAATCTTGATTCAGCTTTGATTTACTTCCGTAGAAGCCTGGGAGATGCTGAAAAACTTAAAGAAGATGATCTTGCTGCAATGGCAGGACAAGGTATCGGGATGACTTTATACCTGAAAAAAGATCTTCCCGGTGCATTAGGATATTACCAAAGAGCAGAAGCCACATTCAGGAAGCAAGGTCAGAAAGATGCATTGATGTCCGTGCTGAATAACCTTGCCGGCCTGCACAGTGAGATGGGCCACCATAGAGTGGCATTGGATTATGCGAACGAAGCATATAAAGAAGCTGTATCGTCAGGATCTGCTTTAAGGTTACAGACTGCCTATTTTTCACTATCGGAAGTGCATAAGCGAAGAAATGAATTTCCGCTGGCGTTGAAATATTACGAGGAAGCGGTAAAAATAAAAGATTCTCTTTTCAATGAGTCAAAGTCGAGGGAAATCGGACGACTGGAATCTGCACATGAGCTTGACACCAAAGACAAGGAAATCGCATTGCTGAACAAGGATAAAGAAATCAGTGAAGCGCAACGGGCAAGACAAACAATTATCAGGAATGCAATGGCCGGTGTCCTTGCGCTCATTTTATTACTTGCATTTATTCTGATTCGTAATAACAGACAGAAGCAGAAAACAAACCAGTTGCTGACTACAAAAAACGCTGAAATTGTTGCAAGTCGTGAAAAGGCGGAAGAAGCACTCACTGATCTGAAAGCTGCGCAGGCACAACTGGTACAGAGAGAAAAGATGGCATCGCTGGGCGAACTGACTGCGGGCATCGCGCACGAAATACAAAATCCACTCAATTTCATCAATAATTTTTCCGACGTGAACAAAGAGATGGCGGATGAACTGGCAGAGGAATTGAGATCTGGAAATATTGATGAAGCTTTAAAAATTACAGCTGAAATAAAAGAAAATGAATCCAGGATTAATCACCACGGAAAGCGCGCCGATGGAATTGTAAAATCCATGTTACAGCATTCAAGATTCAACGTGGGGCAGAAAGAACTCATCGATATCAATTTACTGGCGGATGAATATTTGCGCATTTCCTATCATGCATTTCTTTCCGGCAAACAAGGATTGAATCTGCGTGATCAGGATGATGGGTTCCATAAATCTTTCGAAGTTCAATTGACGACCATTCTTGATCCATCCATCCGGAAAATTGCTGTGGTGCCACAGGAACTCGGTCGTGTATTCCTGAATTTATTCAATAATGCATTTTATTCGGTTCGCGCCAAAGCAATGGCAGAGAATGAACCGGTACTTGCTGCTGCCGAAGTGGTAAATGGAGGTTCTGATAATACCGGTCTTTCAAAAGAATCTAGACCCGAAATACTTCCCTTCGACCACAAAATTTCCCACAGAGAATTTAAACCGGAAGTCGCGGTGACCAGTTTTGAAAAGGATGGGTTTATATGGCTAAAAGTTTCAGACAACGGTGTGGGGGTTCCTGAAAATATAAAAAGCAAAATATTTCAACCCTTTTTTACTACTAAACCTACGGGCACTGCAACAGGTCTTGGATTGAGTTTAAGTTACGATATCATCAAAGCGCATGGGGGAGAAATTAAACTTATGGATTCGCCTATTGGAGCTGAATTCTTAATCAAATTACCTGTGAGCTGATCAACACATATGCGCGAATTAAATATTCATTTGCGATGAAATTATTCAGTAAATTAACAGTACACTCAGTTCGATCCCCTATACTAACGCCACACCTATAGCCTGTTTACTGTCGCCCGACTTAAACATTTTTATGATAAAAGATCCATCACCATTGGTATCCAGCGTGGCTACAGGGTATAGCCAGCTGTTAAACTCTTTTGATGCAGGTCGTGAAATCGCAGAATCAATGCAGAGTGACCTGGTGTTATCCGGGCAAACATTATTACTTCTTTTTGCAACACCGCATCATAATGTAAACAACCTGATCGCAGGAGTGAAATCTGTTATTGGTGAAGACATTGATGTTCTCGGCTGCACGACTACAGGTTTGATCTGTAACGATTTCATTTCATATACAGGTGCGCTTTCTGGCGGACTCATCATTTCATCAGATCCACCTGGCTTTCATTTTTTTTCAGAAGAAAATATTAATGATAGAGAGTTTGATGCAGGGAAAAAACTTGCAGAAAAAATTAAAAATGCGAATCTTCCCGACGAACATGGTTTGTTGTTTTTCTACGACTCTATCAAAACAACTTCAACGGAAGGCACACCGGAATTGAATCTTGCAACTCCAATACTTCAGGGTTTTAAAGAAGGGTATGGTTACTGGCCAAAGATTGCAGGGATAGGAGCCTGGGGTGATATACAGGTTGTTCATCCCTGCCAGGTATGGATCGAAAATAAGATTCAGCGAAATCTGATCGGAGCGTTATCTGTTTCCGGCCGGTTGAAAATGGATACAGTGATCATGCATGGTACAAAGCCGATGAGTGACTATCACACTATCACCCGCGCAGCAAAAAATGTGATTTATGAAATTGATGGAACGCCTGCACTGGCGTTTATCGATAAGCTGATGGGTGGTTCTGTTCCATGGGAAGAATTTCCATTACTGGTTACGCTTGGTGTGAATACGGGTGATAAGTATGGTGATTACCAGGAAGAATTGTATGCCAGCAGACTTTGTTTTGGAATCGATCAGGAAAACAAGGCATTGATCATGTTTGAAACAGACCTGGAAACAGGCTCAGAAATTCAATTGATGCAACGCAATATCGATTTTAAATATATCGGTCTGCAGGTTGAAAAGCTTTTTGAGAAAGTGGGATCTGCAAAACCTCTTGCAGCATTATACATCGACTGTCTGGGTCGCGTGTCCGGTTTTTCCGGCTTGCAGCAGGAAGAATCACTTGAAGTATATCAGCAATTAAAAGGTCTTCCGTTTTTCGGCATCTTTTCAGGAGTTGAAATCGCAAATGTGGGCAAGGAGGTGAAAGCACTGGACTGGACAGGTGTACTTTGTATTATAAGTGAAAACACTACCCATGAGTGACAATTCCTTTGAAGATGAGCGCGATAAAAAAATTGCTTACTATAAGAAAAAACTGGACGAACTCTCCGCAGAAAATATACGTCACGATTTTATTGTATCCTCACTAAGACATGTTCTTAAGCAGAAAAATGATGCACTGGCTGTACTGAGCATTTTGCAGACAAAGGATGTTTTGTCAATGACGATTGAGGAAATATTTATTGAAGTCTGTAAAAATATCCTGATGAATTCCGGAATGGACTATGTATTAGTATTGATGCCCGGTCAAAACATGAGTCAATTTTATGTCAGTCATTCACTTGGTTTTGCAGAAGAACTAAATGACGGAATGTTCAACCAGGCAATTCCCATTTCATTGAATACAGATGAAAAGTACGTGCTGGTCAACAGATCAAATGAGCTTACTGATGCCAACATGCTTGCTTCATTTTTACCGGTGAAATACTACATCATGGTCCCGGTAATTCTGAATGAATCTCAAAAAGCCTTTATAGTTGCTGGCAGACGACATGAGAAAATGCCTTTCAGTCCTGCCCTGGATAAGAATGATGCTGATATGCTTATTGCGGTAACCTTATGGATAAATTCAATGATCCAAAACCGCAACTTGTTGGATCTGAAGTTGCAAAAATCCGTTGTTGAAAATGAAAATAGAATCATTACTGACCAGAAACTTCTACTGGAACAAACACTCAACGAATTGAAGGCAGCGCAGGATCAGTTGATTCAGAAAGAAAAAATGGCATCGCTTGGCGAACTGACCGCAGGCATCGCACACGAAATACAAAACCCGCTGAATTTTGTAAACAATTTTTCTGAAGTCAACGAAGAGCTTGCAGAAGAACTGGATGAAGAAATCAAAAATGGAAATCAGGAAGCACAGCAGTCTTTGCTGAATGAGATCAGGAATAACAATGAAAAGATCTCACATCACGGAAAACGAGCAGACAGCATAGTTAAATCCATGCTGCAGCATTCCAGAACCAATGCCGGCGTAAAAGAACATGCTGATCTCAATGCACTTGCGGATGAATATTTGCGGCTTGCGTATCATGGGCATCGTGCAAAAGACAAAACCTTCAATGCTGCGCTCGAAACTGATTTCGATCCCGGTGCAAATAAAGTGCATATCATACCCCAGGAAATCGGGCGCGTACTTTTGAATCTTTTCAACAATGCATTTTATGCAGTTGCGGAAAGAAAAAAACAGCAATCTTCCTATTCGCCGATGGTAAAAGTCTCCACGAGGCTAAATGGCAGCAATGTTTTTATCACAGTTTCTGATAATGGTATTGGTATGACTGACCAGGTTAAAGCCAAAATTTTCCAGCCTTTTTTTACAACCAAACCCACGGGCCAGGGCACCGGTTTAGGAATGAGCCTCAGTTATGATATCATCACCAAAAGACATAATGGAGAGTTGAATGTGAAATCAAATCCGGGTATGGGATCAGAGTTTACCATTACAATTCCTGTCTGATTTTATCTAACGATTGTACGTGATTTCTTTTCTGTTTACATGTGGAAATAAATGTAAACTATTACTGGCTACTAACGAACAACGAAAAACGAACAACGAACAACGAAAAACAAATCGCCGTCATCATTTCTGCCCCTCAATCTTAGCCCGTCTTTCCTGGATAGCTTTTACCTTTTCCTTGCTGACTCCAAACACTTTTCCTCTACTGGCATCATCCATAAACTTGTCGATGTACTCCTGGCTTAAAGATGTATTGTCCTGATATTTTTTTCTCAATCTATCAAGTCGCTGGTGCAGGTCTTTTTTGATCTTCTCGTATGCAGGATCGTTATATACATTTTTAAGTTCATCCGGATCTTTTTTGCGATCGATTAACTCCCATTGATCTTCTACAAAATAGTAATGAATTAACTTGTAATCTTTCGTCACGATTGCATAATGGCGATTTACCATGTGCTCGGCAGGATATTCATAGTAGTGATAATACACCTCCTCCCGGGTCCATTTTTTCCTGTCTCCTTTCAATAACGGAACGAGACTTTCTCCCTGCATGTCTTCTGGAATTTTAACTCCGGCCGCATCCAGAAAAGTTTCAGCGAAATCCAGATTCTGCACAAGTTCATCTGATTTTACTCCTGCTTTTGTAACACCCGGCCATGCAATGAGCAATGGTGTTTTAAAAGATTGATCGTACACAAAGCGTTTATCAAACCATCCATGCTCGCCCAGGTAAAACCCCTGGTCGGAAGTGTAAACGATAATGGTATTTTGCATCAGGTTATTTGCTTCCAGGTAATCGAGAACACGTCCCACGTTTTCATCCACCGCCTTTATAGTTCCCAGGTAATCCTGCATATACCGTTGGTATTTCCATTTCATCTTATCCTTCTCACTCATGGCAGGATAAGCTTTTTTAAAATCCTCATTTATTTTAGAATAAGCCTTCCTGAAATGCTCCGCTTGAGATGCGGTAAAACGGCCTGTTTCATATCTATATCTTTGTTTATCGAAGCCGATTTCGGCAATGCCTAATTCATCCATTACTTCAGGAAATACTTTATTGTCGCCTGACCAGGCCATATGATGCATGATATTCATCTCTGCTTCTGAAGCAGGTGTCGCTCTTCCCTTATAGTCATCAAAAAGTGTTGTAGGTTCTCCGAATACTTTATTCGTATACTCATCGAGGTGCCGCTCAGCCATCAGCCAGGAACGATGCGGCGCCTTATGCAGATACATCAGCAGGAAAGGTTGGTCTTTTTTACGCTCCTTTTCCAACCAATCCAGTGTCATATCAGTGATGATATCTGTTACATACCCTTCCACCTTAATGTTGCCTTCGTTCTTTGTGATAAAGTCAGGATTATAATACTGCCCCTGGTCAGGTAGAATCTTAAACTGATCAAATCCCTTCGGATTATTGCCAAAATGCAGCTTGCCAAACATGGCTGTTTGGTACCCCGCTTTCTGAAGCAACTGAGGAAACGTAACATTCGTGGTATCAAACGGAAAATGATTATCAATCTTTCCATTTTTATGAGAATGCTTACCCGTAAGTATGGTGGCGCGTGACGGCGCACAAATGGAGTTGGTCACACTAGCCTGCATAAACAACATGCCCATTTTTGCAATGCGATCAATGTTAGGTGTTTCAATTAAGTGACGATCGTACGCAGAGATGGCCTGGTAAGCATGGTCGTCTGACATAATGAAGACAATGTTCGGCCGACCTGCTTTTTGAGTTTGACATAATCCGGTTATGGCCTGCACGAGGAGAAGCAAGGACATCCATATTTTTTTCAGCATCATTGTTATGGATTATAAGAGAGTCAATTAATGATTTAAGGTAATCAAATTTTCCTGCGCCATGGTTCTCGGGAGCTGGAAGTGGAAGTTTAGGCAGGAGCAGGGAGGCAGGAGGCTCAGCATTTGGAATGTAGTTTCAAAAATGCCTTTACCGCATAGGTTATAAATACTGGCATCTGGTCAATAGCGGACACAGTAATAATAATCGCCGACTTCATTTTCAAACCAGCCACAGCATCAGTTCTGACAACCGAGAACTCCAAACCCAGCGATTAACTCATATGAACGTTTGTTCCTGTCTGCTAACTCTCCTGCCTGGCTCCTGCCTCCTCACTCTCTGCGATCCCTTATTGCGGTCGCGTTTTATCGAAAGCAACATGGCAGCCGTATATGAATTTTGTTTTTATGTTGATCTGCGCCTAATGTAACTTAGGCAATAGGTGAAGGTTCCGGTTTTGAGATCCGAATTCCTGGCTGGAACATGGAACTGGGTATCATTGGTATCTGTGGCAGAATCTCACTGAAATGGAAATGCCCTTACTTCAAAAGCGCTAAATTTATCGGCACAGGTCAGGAGGCATGAGAAAATTAACAGCTATTTCAACCACTGGATTTATTTCCGGAATTCATCCGGTAACAATTTTGTCAAAAGTCGTTACAGCGGTAATTGCCGTGATGATGGCAATGACCGCGCGACCACAATCCATCAGCTTTAAACAAATCGTTCATCATCCTGTAGGCAGCGGTCCGATTCTTTGGCTGGCACAGGATAAAAAAGGATATCTGTGGTACACTCAATTGGGAATTGGCGTTTATCGTTTTGATGGTACAGAAGAAGTCAGTTTTCAGCCAGACGAAACGAAGAAATCTTTTTCAATTTCTGGCAATCAATCCACAGCACTTATTGCAGATCGAAACAATCACATTTGGATTGGTTTTATCGGAACCGGTGTTGACGTCTATGACCAGGAGAGAAAAACATTTACCAATTTCCGCCATGACCCGGGAAATGCAAATAGTATCAGCAGCGATTCTGTGTTGACATTACTTGAAGACAGTAAAGGAAACATCTGGATCGGCAGTTTTGCTGGTGTTGACAAATACGATCCTGAGACCAAAAAGTTTACACATTATCTGTACAACGCAAAGGATCCGAATGGATTAAGTTATGGCGAAGTAGCAACTATTTATGAAGACAAAAACGGAATCATCTGGATCGGATGCAATCATCCTGCGGTAGGTGAAAATGTGCAAAGTGACTTAGGTGGGTTAAACAGGCTGGATCCGGAGTCAGGAAAAATCACCCGGTTTATGCATGATTCGGCAAATGTCAACAGCCTCTTCGCAAATCCGGTAACCGCATTATTTGAAGACAGCCGTGGTAAATTCTGGGTGGGTACATATGGTGACGGACTTCATTCTCTGGACAGAAAAACAGGTATGATCACCCGTTATCCTTTTCGCAGTGAGTATCCGGATTCGTTAAGTCGCGGTCCGTTCAATTACCAAAATCCCGACGATCATATTACGTTTATTGATGAAGATTCTCTTGGATTTTTGTGGATCGGCAATTTCCAGGGTGGAATACAACGCTATGATCCGGTAAACAGAAAAATGCAACATTACGGTCGGACACGAAATGAAAAAGGTCAGTTTACGATTGATTCATCTTCGGGTCTTACTGCATTCACTTTGTACCGAATGTATCATGGCAGGGATGGGCAGATTTTCGTCAGCTCACCGGACCGAAAAATATTTCGCGCAGAGCGACCTAAGCCATCAATACCTTTTGTAAGTATGGGTGTTGTAGATGGCAATGCGTTCTACGATGATGATAAAACAAACACTTTTTGGATTGCCAGCTCTTCAGGCTTGATTAAGAAGAATAAAGAAACAAATGCAGTGTTCGTATACAGGCGTAACAAACAAAATCCTGCGTCTTCTCTGGCATCGGATACCGTCGGCAGCATGCGGGTGGATTCGAAAGGCATCATGTGGCTAGGTACAAACAATGGATTGTGCAGGTTCGACCCTGAAAAA
Source organism: Pollutibacter soli (assembly GCA_029269725.1). Lineage (GTDB taxonomy): Bacteria > Bacteroidota > Bacteroidia > Chitinophagales > Chitinophagaceae > Pollutibacter > Pollutibacter soli. The sequence continues at coordinate 136,749 of JARJHS010000007.1, forward strand.
AATTCCTTTAATACTTTTCGTATCGAAGGTGTCGAAGACAATTCCATTAACATGGTCAATTTTGATAAAAAGGGACAAATCTGGGTCAGTTATAATACCAACGGCGTACGATCATTTGATCCAGACAGTATGAAGTTCAAGGCACATTTTCAATATAGCGACCAGGCTGAAAAAGGATTGAACAGTAACCGGGGTTATGGTGTAGCAGAAGATTCGGCAGGAAAATACTGGATCGTCACAAATAACGGGATCAGCAGCTGGGATCCTGTCAGCGAAAAGTTTAAACTTTACCTACGGGGCTACCAGGGTAGAGCCATCTTTTCCGATTCAAAGAATGTGATTTGGGCGGGAACACAATCGGGACTGTTTCGTTATGATCCGTCGCGCGATAAATTTCAATTGTATGTCGACCCGATCATCAGGAAGGATTTTGGAATCGTGCTACATGTGATGGAAGATGGAAAGCAACAGTTATGGGTATCCGCTGTTGATGCGATTTATAAACTTAACAGGGCACGCGACACAGTAACCAAATACGGCAATAGTTATGGAGTTAAAAAAAGTGGTTTTGATTTTGGCGATAACCTGATTGGGAAAGATGGTAAAATCTATATCGGCGATGTAAAAGGATATTATGCATTTGACCCTGAAAGTTTAAAGGAAATTGACTCCCGTCCTTTACTTAACATTACACACATCAATATCAGTAATCCAAATGTCAATGCCGAAAAAATCACACTTTTAAATGAAAACCTGGTCGTAACACCTAAACTCGACCTGACTTATAATGAAAACAATTTCTCTTTCGATTTCAATGCATTTGATTATGAAAGTCCGGGTGATGAAAATTACATGTACATACTTGAGAATTATGATGACGAGTGGCGTTATGTAGGAAAAGAAAAGCGTGCCTATTTTTTCAATATACCACCGGGTAAATATAATTTTCGTGTAAGAGCCATTAACGGGCAGGACCAATGGGTTGAAAAATCGATTGCTGTAGTTGTGACTCCACCCTGGTGGAAAACCTGGTGGGCCTATACGCTGGGTATAATTTTATTTGCAGCCGGAATCTGGCGGATCATTGTCAGCAGATCGAAGCAGTTGAAAATGGCAAATGTTCAACTCGAGGAAAAAGTAAAGGTCCGAACCGAAGAATTAAACAAATCCCTGCAGGATTTGCAATCTACTCAATCACAACTTGTACAACGCGAGAAAATGGCTTCGCTTGGTGAGTTGACAGCAGGTATTGCACATGAGATTCAGAATCCATTGAACTTTGTAAATAATTTTTCAGAGGTTAATAAAGAATTGATCGATGAATTGAAAGCAGAAATACTTGCTGACAGAAAAGATACTGCGTTACAGATTGCAGATGATCTTTCACAGAACCAGGAAAAAATTAATTATCATGGTAAACGCGCAGACAGTATTGTTAAATCAATGCTGCAACATTCCCGCAGCAGCGACGGAAACAAAGTAAAAACCGATCTGAATAAATTAGCGGATGAATACCTTCGGCTTGCTTATCATGGTTTTCGCGCGAAAGAGAAAGAGGCCAACATCAGTATAAGATCTGAGTTTGATCCATCCATTGGTGAAGTGTCGATGTTACCGGAAGATATCGGTCGAGTGTTGCTCAACATACTGAACAATTCATTCCAGGCCGTGATGGAAAAGAAAAAGAAATCATCTGCCGGTTATATTCCGGAAGTGAGCCTGGTTACAAAAAAGCTGACACGTTATGCAGAGATTCGTATATCGGATAATGGTGAAGGCATTCCCGAAGAGATAAGAGATAAAGTATTGCAACCTTTCTTTACAACAAAACCTACCGGGCAGGGAACCGGCCTTGGACTGTCGTTGAGTTATGATATCATCGCAAAAGGACACAATGGAAATCTCAGTTTTGAGTCCACAAAAGGAGCAGGTACTGATTTTATCATTGCGATACCGATCTAATATGCTTGCCGCCTGCTGATTATATTTCAGGTTAGCCTTCGGCCCTTCTTAATCGCCTGCGGCGATTGGTTTAAATGCGCGACGCGGAAGGTCGCGGAGAAACAGCCCGCAGAGAAGCGCGGAGAAAGTGCTATTATGTAAAACGATTTTCTTGTACGAACAATTTTCAATCGCTCATATTTGTATTTTACATGTATTTCTCCCGTTCCGGTGTTCACATTTGCCAAAGGCTATTCTACCGTATTCTCAAAAGCAATTTCCTTTTTAAAACTGTTTTATATTCTCGCATGAAAACGTACGGAGAAAACATTCACCGGACCATGTCTGTCTTTGTTGTAAGCAGGGTTTATAATCAATTGATAAGCGCCACTTAAATAGATGCTTTTCTTCCGGAGTGCGAATGAATAATATAATTCCATGAGTTGTTCGTTGGTATAATTAAGATTACCATCTCCTAGCATAAAGCCCTTACCGCCGGCCATGAGATAATTGCGATGCGGTTTTGAAATTCCTGAAATAACATAGGCGATTCCAACATTGTCATCCGATCTGTGCCAACGTTTGCCCGTAACCGTAAGTCCACCACTCAGGCTCCGATCGATTTCGGTGAAAGTCCAGGTTTCGTTATTGCCATCGTTCCAACTCAATCGCAGAAAACAACCCAGGTCGTCAGCCAGGTATTGATCTGCACTGATACCAAAGCCAAATTTTGTGCGACCGGTCACTCTTGTTTGTTCAATATCAGGATTGACAGGACTCAGCTCAATACTCCTTTTATAATTGCCCATGTTTGCAACAGTGAGAAATCCAAGCAAACGAATTGAGCCATTCCTGGTATTAATCTTATGTCTTCTGGTGTACTCAAAAGAATGAGAACCTGCTTCAGTTATGTTCCAGTTCATGTTTCTTCCATTGGCCGTCAGCGGTTCCAGTGAAAAGCCGTACCTCAGTTCAAAAGAGGGTGAAATGTATTCTAACACAATGCTGGGTGTATAACCTCGTGTATCTGCCGGATAATCCCATGCACCATTGTCCATCAGTGCCCAGCTCATAAACTGCGTCCTTGCATCATGACTGAATTCGTTGTCGTCAAAAAAATCAGCAATGCTCAGCTTGCCAACGGTCAAGGCTATATATTTCTCGGGATAGTATCCACCCATTTCATTAAAATCGGGTTCTTTCCAGGCCTTATTTATTGATAACGCAAATCGCTGCTGGTAAAATAACCGGGCCATATAAATTTTTGGCGAAGGATCACCGATGCGAAATGTTTCTCCGTTGGGTGCTGCTCCTACACCCAATACCTGGCTAAGACCACTGCCACCTGCAATTTCGGGATTAATAAAAACAACAGCGCCTTTCCAGAGTTTCGCACCAGCAAAAAGTGTGGACGTTACCGATACATGACTTTCATCTGCTGTAATAAGACTGTTATCACCCGAATACTTTGCAGAAAAACCAGATTTGTATTGATAGATGACTGTTGCCTGTACATGAATGGAGAAACGATTTTTTAGCGTCGTATCCCGTTGGGCATAAACGCCGCAGGAAAGAATGATGGCAAAAATTAGAAAAGCATATCTCATGGGAGTGCCATTACACGGTTCAACGTTTAACGTTAAATGTTGAACGTACGCCTATGCGAGTTAAGTCATTTCACTGAATAGCCGGAATTCAATACTGACAACGCATCCATCACTCGAAACAACAGACGTTCCACGTATAACGTTCAACGTTCTGCGTCTACATTTCCTGCAGGTATTTTCTTACAAAACGAATCGCCATTGATCCTTCACCAACGGCTGCTGAAATACCTGTCAGCGCACCATATCTTACATCGCCTGATGCGAAGATTCCAGGTATACTTGTTTCGGGAACATAAGGATCGCGGTTGAGTTTCCAGAACGAATGAAATGATTTTTGTTTTTTGAGGTCATTACCGCAAATGATATATCCTTTTTCATCTTTTATCACCAGTTCACGCAACCATTCCGCACCTGGCTTGGTGCCGATATATATAAAAAGTGTTTTCGTGGAGACTGTTTCTTCTACTCCTGTATTGACATTTTTTAAGGTGATATTCTCCAGCACTTCTTTGCCATCACAGGAAATCACTTCTGTATTGCACAGCACACGAATATTTCTTGTATGTCCTACATTTTCCACCAGGTAATTTGCAGCTGTTTGTGAAAGTGAATTTTTCCGGATAATGATATTCACTTCTTTCGCGAACTTACTCATATACATGGCAGCCTGGCATGCCGAATTGCCGCCCCCGACAATATAAATCACTTCATTACGACACGCATGCGCTTCCACCGAAGCAGCACCATAGTAAACACCGGCACCGGAAAATTTTTCCGCCCCGGGGATTTCCAATTTTTTATAGGCGACACCTGTGGCGATCACAATTGTTTTGCTATGAACTTCTGAACCGTCTTTGAGTCTGGTGATTTTGTATCCATCACGGGTAGTGATGGAATCCACTTCAGCTGGAGTCAGAATTTCAGTGCCGAAACGAAGCGTTTGCGTGATTGCTCTTCGCGAGAGATCGGCGCCGGAAAGCCCCGTAGGAAAGCCAAGATAATTTTCAATCCTCGCACTGCTGCTGGCTTGTCCGCCCGGATTGCTTTTTTCAATCAGCAATGTTTTTAAACCTTCACAGGATCCATATACTGATGCGGCAAGACCAGCGGGTCCTGCGCCGATGATCAGTACATCGTACATTTCCTTGGTCGCTTTTTGTTGCAGGCCAACGGCATTGCCCAGGTCATTGATACCGGGATCTGTCAGAAAAGTGCCATCTTTCAATACAACCAATGGCAAATCTGACCTGGAAGTATTTGCGCTGATGAGGTACTTCTCTGCTTCCGGATCATTTTCGATATCTATCCATATGTAGGGAATCAGATTTCCCGAAAGAAATTCCTTTAAGCGATGTGATTTTGGCGACCATTGATAACCGATAATCCGGGTCGCTTCGTGATCAGGCCTGTACAATGCCTGCCATTGATCAAGCAGATCATTTACAACGGGAAATAATTTTTCTTCAGCGGGATGCCAGGGCTTCAACAAATAATAATCCAGCTTAACATCATTGATCGATTTGATTGCCGCTTCAATATCAGAATATGCTGTCAGCAAAATCTTTTTTGCTTCCGGGAAAATTTCATTGGCTTTTTCCAGCAATACCACGCCATCCATTTCCGGCATGCGTTGATCACAAATGATCAATGCGACAGCGTCATTTTTTAATTTCAGCTCATGGATTAATTCGAGTGCATCCGCAGCTGATTCCGTTGCAGCGATCTTATAATCTTCCCGGTATTCATTCCTGATATCCCTCTGAATTGCCCTCAACACCTGGATATCATCATCGATCATTATTATATAGGGTAACTTCATAAATCAACCCGCATTTGTTTTTGATTCTGGTTTTTTCTGCAGTGGGAGTATAACTTTGAACTCTGTATGCCCGGGCGAAGATTTTACTTTGATCTCGCCCTCATGTCTTTTCACAATACGATTCACGATATCGAGTCCGATCCCGGTTCCCTCACCTGTTTTTTTAGTAGTGAAGAATGGATCAAATATTCTTGACAATATTTCTGCTGGAATTCCGGCGCCGGAATCGGAAATACAAACAGTTGCCGTTTTGTCATCGCAGGTAGTCTCCACCGTTAGCGTTCCGTTCTTGTCCATAGCAAAAACTGCGTTGTCGATGAGGTTGGTCCACACCTGGTTGAGTTCACCGACATAAGCGGGCACCTGGGGCATGTCGCAATTGAAATGTTTTACAACTTCGATATTCTTTTCTCTTAGTTTAAAGCCCATCAGGGTCAATGTGTTTTCGAGGTCCTTATGTACATCTGTTAATTGAAGCTCGTTTGTTCGATCCATGTGAACATGGCTCTTTATCGCGCCAACCAGGTCAGAAATTCTTCCGGCAGCGTGATCCATATCACTGATCACTTTTTCTGAACTGATCAGGTTTTCAATCCAGGGAAGGACATGAAGAAAATGTTCCTTTCCCAGTTTCGCGTGAAGGGATTCCAGTTCTTCAATTTTAAAACCATACTCGGCGAATGTTTCTGCAATCTCACGTTTATTCAGCCCCTTATCAATCAGCCAATCATCGAGCTCGTCTTCATACATCATCCTTTTGGAAGTAGAAAGCCTGGGATTTACTTCTCCTGATTTTTCTTTCACCATAGTCCGGATCAGCCGAATATCTTCCCGCTCTATCCCACTGCCGATAAGTTCCTCAGTAAGTTCGTAGTTACGGTTGAGCCTCTCCGTGAGGTCAGCTGCAATGCCCTTGATCGCCGAAGAAGGATTGTTTAATTCATGTGCGATACCAGCTGCAAGTTTTCCGAGAGCGTCAACTTTTTCATGTTGCAGTTTGGTGGTAGCAAAGATCTTTGCCCGCTCGGTCATGTACCCGATCAGTTTCTGAATGAATGACGGGTTTAATGACTCCAGTTCATGAAAATGATCTTTATGAAGCCGTAGCAATCTCACTTTCCCCAAGGCATATGAAGTGCCCGGATAAGTTTTCATTCTCGAATAGGGAAGAAGTCCCCCGACACCGCCGGTGATATCATTGTTCTCAAACGTGATGTAATACACCTGCCGGCCATTTACATTCATATAGAAAGAAACTTTTCCTTCAAGGTTGATCCACATCACCTCAGAAGGAGAGCCAAATTTTCCGATGATGTCACCATCTTCATACTCCTCATATACGGAATGGTCAATGAGCCATTGCAAATGTTCATCCGGCAATTCGCTTACGGCGATATTATTTCTCAATTCATCAATGGTGACCTGTGCCATGAATTTCAGATTTCCCGAATTAAAGTGAAGTTTAGCAAGTTACACTTTCCGGTCGGTTCAGGCGGATTTTAAAACCAGCAATTGATCGTTCGTAATTACCTGAGATGTTCAACAAAATACATATCGAGTAAACCTTTATTTTTTGCATCGATCTTTCCGCGGTAATTGCACTCGGTGTTCTCCCTTACCAGTTCGTAAGTGGCATTTGATATATTGATCTTTGCCGGCTCGGATTCCTGTTCCATTCTTGCTGCAATATTTACTGTATCGCCCCAGATATCGTACTGAAATTTTTTAAAGCCTACAACACCAGCGATTACGGGGCCTGTGTGTATTCCAATGCGCATTTCAAGCCATTCGGACTCCGGCAGGCCTTTATTCTGTTTCTGCAAAAAATCCTGCATCTGCATAGCAGCTTTGATCATATCCAGCGCGCCTTCGCCTGCATCGACATTTAATCCCCCGATAGCTACATACGCATCACCGATGGTTTTGATTTTTTCAAGCCGGTTCTTAACCATCAGTTCATCGAAATAACTGAAATAATAATCGATCTTGTTGATGAGTTCTTCCGGACTCAATCTTTCGGCAATCTTTGTGAATCCCTTGATGTCGGCAAACATCACCGTTATATTGTCGAGCTTCTGTGCAGTTGTCTTTCCGGTTCTTTTCAGTTCCTCAATTGAATCTTTTGGAAGCATGTTCTCCAGCATTTCATCTACTTTTCCTTTTTCAAGTTCGATGGCTTCCGTTCTTTCCAGTACCCTTGATTCCAGCTGTTGATACAACAATGCACTTTCCAGTGATACAGCAACCTGTGCAGAAATCACACTCAGGATATTTATCTTCTGCTCATCAAACACATGCTGATGCTGGAAATTTTCAAGATATAAAACACCAAATATTTCACCCTGTTTGATGATGGGATATGCCATCAAAGATTTCGGCTGATGCGTTTCAAAATAAGAGGTGCGTGAATAGTCGGAGGACAATGCGGGATCGTTCACAATCAAAGGCTCGATCAATCGCACGACATAGCGAATGATACTCATCGGCAGCAAATCATTATCTGCAGGAAGATCTATTGTTTCAATTCCTTTAGATATGGAATACCTGGACTTGATTATGAGGTCGTTTCCGGACCTGACCAGCAAATGCCCTGTATCCGCGCCACTGTACTGGATAATTGTCTTCATCAGTTGCTCAACGAGTCCGTCAATATCTTTCTCAATATTGATGGCGTGTGTCGCTTTAAGTAAGAGGTTCAGATCCATTCCCGTGAAAGCCGATTCTCTTATTTCTGTTTCTGTTGCGGCCTGTGAAATGCTCTGGTTAAAAAGATCAGGATTTTTCTGTTCGATGTCTTTCACTTTTGCAACAGCTCCCCATGCCATCCAATCTTTTCGCGCATGATCAAGATAGGCATAAGCAATATTCTTATTTCCCGATTTTAGTTGATGATATCCTGCAAGTTCATTGGCAAGCGCCTTGTAATTGATAAAGCGATATTGTTCTGCGCTCTCAATGGCTTTTTCAAAAAGACCCATGGCTTCGAAATCCCTTCCTGATACCCTTGCCAGTTCGGCAGATGCGATGAGGTATTGAGGCTCAAAATTCGCAGCGCAGTTTCTTGTCCAGGCCTTTAATTTCTGCACATGTTTTCTTAGCTGTGATAGGGGATTGCCGCGGAAAGACAGTTTGTTCTCATAAGCGGATGCACAAATCAGCGCACCGTAAAAATGAAATTCGGCAAACTCATACCGCTGCTGGATAAATGCCATATATTTTGATCCCTGCTGATAGCAATCACTCGCTTCCTGCCGGTAACCAAACAAATGTAACGTCAACATGTACCCGATGCTGGCATCTGCAGCAACCGTGAATGAAGAGGATGCAATACTTTCCGCAATGAGCTGTTTTGGGTCAATTCCGGACGGATGAAGAATGTTGGTCTCGATACCCAACAAACATCGCACTGGAAAATGATAACCTTCAAGGAAATGACGTGTTTCGAGATCGCGCCGCTGATCCACCTGCCGCAGATAGTTTTCAAAAGATTCATTCACTTCTGCAAGCGGAAATCCGAGCGCAAATATTTTCTGGTGATAGATAAACACGGCATAGCCAGCAAATATCGGATCGCCGTTGGCGAATGCGCCGTTTTCTATTTCAAGTATATTATCAATTTCCGGACGGACGGGTTCAGTCCAGTGATGAACAAAATTGTAATAAGATAAACGAACCTTCCATTTCAGAGCCGTGTAGCCCAGCTGGTTGTTCAATTGCAATGCGACATCGGCCAGCTTTTTGCCCATATGGTATTTTCCGAAAAGCTGGGAAACCAGCATACCGTATCCTATATAACAGAATGAAGAAATTCCGTTATTTCCTTCGTTCAGTGAATTGAAAAACATCCGCATAAAATTCCAGGCAAACAGGTTCTGATCGTACTGATACATAGTCGGTGCCATGGCTAAAAGAAATTCCTGCAGGCGGATCTTTTCAGCATCTTTCATCAATGGTCGCCCGAGCAAAAGTGGAATTTCGGACTCCTTCACTTTTATCCTCGCTGTCATCACATCTTTTAAAAGCAACGCCATCGTTGCCGCTTTGCCTGAAGGCATGTGGATATCAAAAAGTCGATAACCGATTCTACCTGCGTCGATTGCTTCTTTTTTCCGGTCCTGGATATTGTAGAGATATACTTTTATAAACAGCGTGTTCAGCTTGTCGATGCGTGTGCGACAAACCTTGTATAAATCATCGAGGTCTTTTTCCGCTACTTCATATTTGCCGGTCAGGTACCTGCATTCTGCCTGTTGCAGTTGCACATCAAAACATTTTTCGTAGTCGTTATCGAAGCTGAGGTGCTGCCGCGCAACATCAAAATAGCGGATGGCTGCTTCATATGCGGATGCATTCCTGGCTTTGATGCCGGCCAGGTGATTGTATTTTACAAGTAATTGTTTCTCTTCCGGAGAGTTCACTAAACTGGCTGCAACATTAAAATGATTCGCAAGCTGGAAAATTTCCTCATCTGTTTCATTTTCCCGGATGCGTGCAATTTTGATCCTTGCAGCAGCGAGGTTCAACGCGGCCAGGTCTTTTTCACCCACAAGAACAAGCACAGCCTGCCGGATACGATCGTGTGAAAAACGAAAACGCGTATTACCCAGGGCTTCAAGATCTTTCTCCCCGATATCCCTGATCGTTCTGAAAAACGCATCCAGGTTTTCATCGAGGGAAATGATATAACCCATGTTGACCGCTGCTGAAAGTTCCAGCGCTACTTCGTTTTGTTTTTTCTCAGCGATTTGTGCAAGTGTTTTCAGATCGAAAACATCCCCCAGGGCTGACGCGATTCGCAGAAGTGATTTTAATCCATAGTCCAGATTTTCCATTTTATCAACCAGGAAATCAACTACGTTTGCGCTGATTCCCATATCCTGGAAAATCTTTTCATCCCAGACCCAGGCACCTTCATCGTTCCGGATAAGTAATTTATCCTCGAAAAGTGACGTTAGCAGCTGAATTGTAAAAAAAGTATTGCCCCCTGTTTTTAAAAACATTTTCTCGCCAAATTCTTCGGCTTTATCCAAAGGAAAATGGAGTGTTTCCCTGATGAGTGTGGTGGTGTCATTTTTATCCAGCTCGGGAATACGAATAGATTCATATCTGATCCACTGTTCCTGCCGCTTCAGCGATTGCATTAATGGATGTGTAGGTTCAACTTCATTATCACGAAAAGCGCCGATAAAAAGGAAGTTTTTTATAGTGTCATCCATCAGAATCAATTCGATCAATTGGATGGATGCGATGTCCGCCCATTGCAGATCATCAAGAAAAAGTATAAGTGAATGATCGCCGCTGGTGAAGCAAGTGATGAAACGGATAAATGTCTGTTGAAATCTTTTCTGTGCTTCCTCCGGTGGCAATGGATTCAACGCTTCCTGTGTTCCAATGAGTAGCTCGAGTTCGGGAATAACTTCTGTAATAATCCCGCCGTTGTTATTTAATCCCGAGAGTAACCGGCTTTTCCAATACACGAGATCTTCATCCGGTTCAAGATTCAGCTTTCTTATCAATTCGCGCATGGCGATGAGTAAAGCGCTGTAGGGAATATGGCGCTGCATCGTATCAAACTTTGCACGAACCATGGGCACACGTTCAGAAACTTTTGAGCGATAGAATTCCTGTACAATTCTCGTTTTTCCTACACCCGAATATCCACTGATATATACTACCTGCTTGTTTCCGATGATTGCTTTTTTATATAATTGCTCAAGCGTATTTAGTTCACCCGCGCGACCAATAAGCCTTGAAGTAGGAATGATCTTGGTGATCTTATCCTTGGTGCCGAGCTTGATTTTTTCATTTCGTGAAATGGCATCGGACGCAAGACCGAGATCATTCAATAATCCCTCGCAGCTCTGGTAACGATCCTCGGGGTTTTTTGAAATCAGTTTAAGCACTATATCGTTCAGCACATACGGAATATCTTTTTTAATGGATATCGGCTCTTTCGCAGGAACAGCTAAATGCGCATGAATTATTTCCACCGGATCGGTAAATGAAAATGGTGGAATTCCTGTAAGCAATTCATAAAAGATAATTCCCAATGCATACAGATCCGCACGCTGATCGGTTTGCTGCGCTATCCTCCCGGTTTGTTCCGGACTGATGTATTGCAGTTCAAGAAAATCTGTTTTCTGGTGAACAAGATTTCTTTCCTTCTTGAAAATCCTTGTCGCTTTCCTCAGATCACCAAGCTTGCAGGCGAGATTATCAGCATCGAGTAAAATGTTCTCCGGGTTGAGATTTTTTATAATCCAGCCTCGTGCATGAAATTCACCAATCAAAGTCGCAATATTTTTTGCAATCAGTATAAAGTCTGCCGGTAAAAGACGTTTGTGTTGCTGCAGAAAAAACCTGAGAGAAATCGCGGGGAAATGTTTGTACAGGACACTGGCCTGAACACCCTGTTCGAAAAATTCAATCGGTTCGAGCAAAATCTCCAGCTTCAGTTCTTTTGCCAGTTCAATACTGCTTCTCAAGCCTGCCATTTGCTGTCCATCCAGCCGGAAGAATTTTTTTAGCAGATAAGGTGTGCCGGCGGTTTTATGTTTTACTGCATGTAACTGGTAATAGTTCGTTCGAACCAGTTCAGCTGTATCGATATATTCGTCTGGTCTGCTCAAAGAAGTTGAATTATTTGTCTTTCTCTCCGGGGATCTCGAAACTGACACCTGTCACGGCTCTCGCGGTCTGAAGTCCGCTCATTACTGTCGCTTCAATACAACCGGCATTAAATCCATTGTCGATCCAGTCTCCCGTAATATAAAGGTTTGAAAAATCTGTTTTATCGGTTTTAATCCGGTATTGTGAGCTATTGGTAAACGACATTACATAGAGTTCGGTCGGATCAATATTAGCCCTGAAAAACTGTGCATTAAAACGCGCCTGACCGCTACCGTTATTCAGATCGGTTAACTGATTGAAATCGAACCCCGATCCTGCTGGATTTATTCCGGGCCAGATATGCGGGCTCAGGTTCTGTACATAATCCAATGCATAATTTTGTGCGACGGATGTTTGCTGGGCAGGGAAATCTGCATTGGAGAAATTTCCCGTCTGTGCATTTTTCAAAATCTGGCTCGCATATATCGCGGGCGTCGGTCCGCAGAAATAGGCAATATTCTGAGGAGTATATCCAGCCGGCCAGCTTTCCCTGACGATGAGATCGCTCATATCCGCCCAGGTATCATATGGCTCTTCATAAGAGCCCAGGAGAGCAAGTCCATCGCTGATATAGGGCCATCCCATTTGCTGAATGGAAGATTTCAGCCAGAGTTGATATGCAATAGTTGGAATCGGGATAACATTATTAACCATATTCGCCCAGGCCGTGCTTACATTGAGTTCCGATGCTATGGCCGGGAATGCACCAATGGAAATCCCCAGGATCACTTCATCAAAATCAACTCCCCAGGTAAGCGTTTGTGTTAATGGCGCCTTCCATGTTGAATAATAAGATTCAAGATTGACCTGCTGATTCTTTAATGCATCACCCTGCACCAGCTGATTGTAATCAGGCGCAGAAGGCCAGCTGGGAAGATTATTTACATTGACCAGGGGATTGTAAGGCTTGTTCGGATCTTTTAATGTCGCCTGTATATCGATAGCAATTTTCGCAATGCTTTTATTGTCTGAAGTCAATCCAATATTGGTCACCTTACTGAAGAACTGAAATTTAACTCCACGCGCCATTAGCACCTGGTACATCGGTGCGAATATAACATCGCCCATACCTGCCATCATCCTGTAATACACATGACCTTTAAATGTCAATGCCATCCGGAGTAGTCCGCGGAGTGCCGTACCCGCTTCGAAAGTATACTGTTGTTTTCCACCGAATACCAATCCGTATACTGCCTGAACGACGGCGGAATCCAGGGTGATCTGAGCAGCATCATGTTTAGCGAGCCAATCTCGATAGTCGATATTATTGATCACATCAAAACCTTTATCAATAACTCCATCTTCCACCATTCCTGCGATTGTAACAGCGGCGAGGTCAGAAATGATAAAGTCGCGGCGTAACCAGCTGTCATCATTCATCAGCCCTGCGGTGATATGCAACATCCATGCTTTAAAATGTTTCATCAGTTCGCCGACAAGGCTGTGCTGACCGGCACGGGCGGCTACTGATGCAGCCCGTATCAGCAATGAACCTGCATCTATTAGTAAATCTTCTTCCACACGCAACAAAGGACTGACTATTCTTTTGATCAGGCTCATGTGTTCTGTCTGCGCGTGTGCGTTGATGTTACCCTGCACCGCCACAGATTTTCTTTGCAGAAAGTGATCGTGGTGTTCTTTTAACCGATCGAGCAACCGGTACATATACTCCTCTACAGTCGGATGCGGAACACCATACCCGGGAGTTAAACTATTGGGCTCGATGGTAATCGGCCAGTGTTCCCATTTGCCATCAATGTCTTCTTCAAGACATATCATATTATAACCAGTAAAAGCTTCTTCCCAGGTAGCCAGGGGTGTTCCTGGTTGCCGGTTGTTGTCCTTGTAGCATTGCTGGATCAGGTTGAACGCATTATCATAGAATCCAAACCAGAGATGGAGGCCATGTTCTTCAATTCGCTGACCAACCTCTCCGTTTCGGCCGCTGGCTCCTTTTCCGCCGAGTCGCCAACCCAATTGATAAACCGTTATGTCGTATTTATCCTGCCAGTTTTGCTCAGAAGTGATCTTATAAACGCATGTCAGGGAGCCCATTCCTCCACCGAGGACGGCCAATTTCTTTTGGGACATTTTTATGTTTTAATGAACTTGATATAAGTAAGGGTCCAGTTATAATTCATAGCGAAACAACCCATAGGTATTTTTTCAATGCTGGGTACCTCCGATTCTCCCGGCGGAAGAAAAGGACAGGATTGATTATTGAGCTGCATGGAAACAGGTGTGATCATCAGGTTTTCATATTCAACTGTATAGACAGAACTTACATAGCCGTAGTTGCCATATTCGATTACGGGAAGCCGTAAGATGGGGATGATCGCATTGAAATTAGCTATACTGTTATCTATCACGGGAATACCCCTGGTTGTAAAAGTGGCCGAAAACAAAGGTGCTCCGGACAATTCATGTTCTACATTAAACGTAGTCGGGGAGATATCAAATCTTGCCATCTCCTTATTGAATTCCCAGAACAGTCGGCCGCCGATAACAGCAAGTATACTATCCAGGTACAGTACCGGCAGAAAACAGTAAGGTCCCTGGTCATTCAATGAATTATCCCTGAACTGTACATAAGGCAGCATTACTATAAATTCATTGTAATGCAGGTTTAATTGCAGATGATATTCCGCAGCAATCCGCGACAGGTTATCATTGGAATGCAGCCAGGTATCATTGAACATCAGCAACAAGGGATGATAGCCATCAGGTGTATACGTTTGAGGAGCTAGTTCAAGATCGGGGGGAAGCAGGCTTTGGGCAAACGAATCCGGCACAATAGTAAATGCGAAACGACTGTCGCAATTGCCATAAAGAGGATCTTTTCCCGGAATTCCCGTTGTATTTATTTTTGGCTGATCAACCTGATGCTGGAACATATGATTGCATTATTTATTGAGTGTTGTATTTCTGTGGAGGGTACGCAGAAATCCTTTCAGGCTAATGAAAACATTGCCATTAGTGGATCATGTTCAGAAGAGGCAGGATGATGACAGGCTTTCCGAAAAGGAGGGATATTTATCAGAAATTTAGAGTTTTAATACCAGATTTTCAGGATTGACTTTGAAATATTTAATGATGAAACTCAAACTTTCCATTCAGCCTGATACCAGGCCTGGCTGGAACACGGATGTTACAGGCGTATCATTGGACGTGAAAATGTAAAGACTGGAGGATTGGTTTTCCGCTGACCTTTAATTAAAACATTATACCCAGCTGAGAGGGAAACATCTTTCAGTGTTATTTTCTGTACCTCGTGCCACGACGGGCAGGTAACAGGTTTCGGTTAATCGCAGTGTATGTCATAATAACCACTGGGTATACTATAGAATTGATTTTGTTTCCGAAGAAAATACGGGCATAAATTTCAAGGTAGCCGTAACTGTTAGTAAAAAAGGTTGAGGCAACAGCCATGTATAGCCTGCAACTTCAACTTTTTAGAAAAAGAAGATGATTATTTTGCGAGGTATTTGTCCAGGTTTTCCAGTCCCATGGTAAATCCTTCCCTGAAGCCCATCTCCATTATTTTTTCCAGGTCTTCCAGTTTTTCATGATTGATTACGATGTGAACATGTGTTGTGTTATCATTTTCAGAAAACTGAATTTTCCAGCCTGACCTGGGAAAATTATCATTGATATTTCCTTTTTCATCACAGAAAGCATCGAGCCAATCCACTTTTTTTTGCGGCACTATTGCAGTGTAATCAGCACGGCACCAATGGTATTCATTTTCCGGACTAACCATTGCGTACATCCATGTTCCGCCAACACGAAAATTCTGTGATTTCGTTTCTGCGCGATAAGGCTTGGGCGCCCACCATTGGTCAAGAATGCTGCTATCCGTCCAGGCGGCCCATACTTTTTCAACCGGAGCATCAAATTCACGCTCAACGGTTACTGTCTTATGGATTTTATCTACATCGAATTCAAATAAAAGATTTTTCATTTTTCCTTTTTATCGTTAGGTGATATTTTGTAATACCTTTTCCTGAACAGAGATACGACCGGTTTTATGTATAAAAAATGTTATCCAGCTCAATCGATTAAAAGAAACCGTTCAGTTGCAAATATAAAAGAAGCCAATCGGTTGCACAAAATTTAATTTTAAGTGGATTATTATTTAACCATCAGAAACCTGCACAGCAATAATGTTAATTCTAATCGTCCAGCAATCTCCGGTGATAATTGATCTGGCCCAGGTGATAGTTCAGATGCGTAGCGAGATGTATCAATGTGAAGGCCATATTGGATGGTTTTTCCCAGATGACGATTGGAAAATCCTCTGAAAGTTTTGGCCCGGTAAGATTGCTGAGTCCCGAATGAACTACAACCATTGTTTCCTCAATCTGTGTGATTAATGCTGACTGAGGTATATTTTTCCTGGAAAATTCAAGATCTCTTTTGCGTAAATAATTTGTATTTGCGAGACCAACACCAATATAAGCATTAAGATTTCCGACAAGATGCAAACAAAGATTACCGCCTGAATTGGCAATGCTTTTTTCAATTTTCCAAACGGCAGCGGGATTCTTATAAGATTCAATTTCAAATTTCAACTTATTGAGATCACGATCGAAAACGGTGATGAGTTCATTAATGATCATAACAAATGTATTGATGTTCTGAAAAGTAGCGTATACCGTCGATCGTTGATTCAATTAAATTCCTATCGCGAAATCTATTTTGAGCCAAAAATCATTCGGCACGGTATTGAAGGTATGGCCCGTGGAATTGATAATAAAGAAATTAAAAAGTGAGGAAATGAAAATGAACTATTTTCAAATTTTTCAAACTATGGCTTCTTATTCGCCGCCAGCTGTTCAATAGCTTTTTCAATTCGCCTCAGTCGGGTTTCAGGAGTTTTAGCCTGGTCAATCGGAATGGTGAAGAATTTTTTGCCGCTATTGGATAAAGTTTCGAAAAAATTTTTTGCTGCAGTATTTTTATTCAGTGCCTTGCTAAAATCAGCGGGTAATTCTACAGTACGTACAGAATCATCTGGTACAAGTTCGACCTCGATTGTTTCGCCTGCTTCAATTCCTGCACCTTCCCTTACAGCTGCGCTGACGGGAAGCATATACACGCCATTGTAAAAGACAATGGTACTTGGATAACTGTAAGTATTAATAGTTACTGTAACAGGCACTTTTTTACCCCTTCCAAAGGACTCAACAATTTTTTCAGGGACCTCGATGCCTGTTGCAGTTTTCCCTGCGAGAAAAAGTTTTGTTTTGAATTTCTGACTTTTCATATGCTGTACAATGCTTAAAATTGCTGAAATTTTATATCACTTCAACGGCTTTATAGAAATATTCACGTCCGGGATTGAGTATTTCAAAATAAATAATCGCAAAAAAGAAGGACCAATGAACACTTCTTTCTTTCGTTGAGATGCTGGTCTGATTGATTTCGCAGAATCAAGACCAAAAATAATTCATTCTGCATCCTGGCACAGCGAAATAGAGCCATGCGGACAGTAACTGAAAGCGTGGCCACTTACTGTGAATTTTCAGAGCTTTCTGTACATGATATAAACAGGGGTCAATCCGAGCGTTATATGACGAAAAGCATCTGGAATTTCAGCCATCACCTGGAACCCCAGTTTCTTCCATAATTCAACCGCATATGTATTGGACTTAACAACATAATTAAACTGCATCGCATCAAAACCCAATTGTTTTGCTTCCACTATTGCGAACTCGCCCATCATTCTGCCCGCTCCTCTTCCGCCATAATATTTACTCACCATAAATCCTGCATTGGCTATATGCGATCCCAACCCCGGTTGATTATTACGGATAAAGAAAGTGCCGATTACATCGTCACCCTGGGCACATACGTAAACATGATTTCCTTTAGCAAACCAGAATGATTCCAGCTCTTCATCAGTTGATTGTGGTGAAAGAGAATAGGTGTCACCACCTGAAACGACTTCTTTCAAAATGTTCAGTACCTGTTTGAAATCTGATGTCTGAAATAATCTGATGTTAAGCACAATGAAAACTGTTTTAGCTTACAACTTTTTTCCTGCATTGATCAGGTTCAATGCAGTCTTCGCCAGCATATTTTCAGGGAACATAGCGAGCGTCTTTTCATAATATTCTACCGACTTTGCTCCATTTCCCAGCTGACCATAACAAAACGCAATATTATTCAGCGCCATTTCCCGGTAAGTCATATTTGAAAAACTCAGTAATGTGATAAAACGATATTTATCAATCCAGAGATGTTTTGAAAAAAGGGAATAGCTTTTCCCGAAGAAAGGAATTGCTTCTGCAAATTTTCCCCTTTTCACCAGCATCATTCCGTGGCGGTGATCTCTTGTAATAATTACCCGAAGAAGAAACAGCACTACAATATAAGTTCCAATTCCTGTAAGTGCAGGATCACTAAAGCCCAGTCTTTTACTGATATAGCTCAGGAAAAACATTAATACAATATTGAAAATAAGCGCAGGCCATGAAATCTGACCAGACACTGGTAGCCGGGTAGCCATTGTCAGAAATTATTTTTTGAATGTTATAGCCCGCGAAAATATGTGAAGATCCCTGAAGTTTGAACAATGATCAATAGCCATTTTGCCCGCGGTTCACTACAATTGCAACAACACTGAGCACTAGGTATTGCGCAAATAGCGCATTACCTGTAAAATCACCGGAATATCCTGGTCCGGCACTAAATGAAAAACGAAATCAACTTGCGTGGAGAAACTCTTTGCCGTGAAAAAATATTGCCTGCTGTTTATTCTCCCGGTTTTATTTTCAGTTTCAGGCCGGTCACAATCTTCGTTTCCTGAACCATATCAAATTACTTCTGATACCATTACGCAGTTGCTGATCGATAGTCAGTTCCTTCGCGTCCTTGAAGATAAAAATGCTTCTTTTTAAATGGTCCCAGGTAATCAGCGAACCAACTGCGAGCCGAAACAAATAATGGCAGGTATCGGGTTTCAACCCACAATTGAGGTGATAACAAAAAGGACCTCTTCGGCGATTCAGATTATAATCAACGATAATGGTATCGGCATTCCGCAGGAAAACCTGTCAAAAATTTTCCAGCCATCCTTCACAACAAAACCTACGGGTGATGGCACGGGCCTTGGACTTTCTCTTGCTTATGATATTATTACGAAAGCTCATGGTGGGCAGCTGACAGTAGAAACTGTTCCTGATCGGGGCACATCATTCATAAATGAGCTTCCGGCTTCATCTTAGTCGGGTGATGGTATGCGTTAGTATTCCCGGGGATATTGCTTCGGTAAAAATAATCCAGGAACTCAGATTAGGGTTTCATGTCATGTGTTCGTTCAGAATAGATTACTACCAATTTCGGGAGTTTTCAATCTCGCTAAAATAATTTATCTTCTACGCGTTTCCCGATGTAGATGAAACGCATCTTACTGATATTACTTATCGTCGCCTGCGCAAATGCGGGCAGAGGTGAATTGTCGATTGACAGTCTGAAGCACGTTTTGTCTGCTACTGCCAATGATACATTGAAACTTTCCTGTGCGGGAAATCTCGCTGACGCCTATTCAGAAATTTCTCCCGATAGCGCTTTGGTATATGCAGAACGGGAACTGTTTTACGCAAGAAAACTTGGCTTTCGTTTGAATGAATGTTATGCATTAAATCATATTGGTTATTCCAGGATGAATCTTGGGAATTATCCTGGGTCTCTGGAAGTTTTGCTGGAAGCAATTACCATCGCAGAAGATCCGGCGAGCGAGAGAAAAATTCTGCCTGATAAATATACTTATGCGGAAGATCTGTATGCCACCGCTTCATCTCCCCGTTCAAAACGTCTGGATAAAATTGCAAGAAGTCAGCAGTTTGTTGGCATATTGTATGGGAATGCAGAAAACTATGAAAAGGAGAAAAAACATCATCTCATCAGTCGTAGTCTTTCTGTGGAGACCGGCAATATTATGTTGCAAATGTTAACCGACGCCACCCTGGGCCGTTCGTATCTTTATTTGCATATGCCCGATTCCGCACTTTATTACGTGCAGTTAGCCTATGAGTTATCCTTCAAAACTCCTTTCACAAAATACAAAGGAAGCATTTTGCTGAACCTGGCACGGGTTTATGAAGCTACAAATCAGCGAAACCTGGCAAATGAATATTTCAGGAGCGCGCTTGAGGCAAGTAAGGAACAGGGTTATCAGCGTGGAGTAGTAGCTTCCTGCCTTGCATTAGCCAATTACTTTATTTCAGAAAAGCAGCTGGATTCGGCCCGTTACTTTATGCACCAGGGTCTTGACATGGCCACGCAATTGAATGCGCCTTCTTTACAGTTGCGGTCATACATAGTGCACGCTAAATATTTTGCAGTAACGAAGAATAGCGATAGCATCGTCAGCTATCAGAATAAGATCATCAAAATAAATGATAGTCTCTTCAGTATAAAACAAGCACAGCTCTTTCGGAATATCGACTTTGATGAACAGCAAAGGCAGCAACAAAAAAAGGCAGCTGAGCAGGCCAGAGAGAATCGCCTTCGCATCTATGGATTACTTGCAGGACTGACTTTGTTTATTTGCGTCGCATTGATACTGTTTCGCAATAATCGCAACAAACAAAAAGCTTACGCATTACTCGAAAAACAAAAACAGGAAACTGACCATCAACGACAGAAAGCCGAGCAGGCATTATCAGAATTGAAGTCAACACAGGCGCAATTGGTACATGCAGAAAAAATGGCTTCCCTCGGTGAGTTGACTGCAGGTATCGCGCATGAAATAGAAAACCCGTTGAACTTCATTAATAATTTTTCCGAGGTCAACCAGGAACTACTGAACGAATTGAAGGAGCAGGTGAGTGACAGTAAAAATGAACAGTCGAGGATTTTATTTGCAGATATTGAATCTAATCTGCAGAAGATTATTCAGCATGGTCAGCGTGCAGACGCGATTGTGAAAGCCATGCTGCAGCACTCACGCAAAGGTGGAACCGAAAAAGTGGTTACCGATCTTAATATGCTTTGTGATGAGTATATCAGGATTGCATATCATTCTTTCCGATCGAAGAACAAAGATTTCAACGTAAACATAAAAACAGACTTTGATGCTTCACTTCAGAAAGTGTTGATCGTTCCACAGGAAATCGGAAAAATAATTCTGAACCTGTTGAACAATGCATTTTTTGCTGTAGCTGCTAAATCATATGATCTGATTACTATGCCGGCCAACCGTACAGCAGGCGTTACTGTTACTGAAAAACATCAACCAGGTGCAGTTGACAACTATGAACCTACCATAATCGTTGCTACAAAAAAGGGTAATGGAACAATTGACGTCATAGTCTCAGACAATGGTAATGGAATACCGGAAGAAAATAAACTTAAAGTGTTCCAACCATTCTTTACAACCAGGCCTGCCGGAATGGGAACAGGTCTTGGCCTTTCCTTAAGCTTTGATATCGCCCGCGCCTATGGAGGAGAAATATCGGTAGAGTCCGAATATGGGAAAGGCAGCACTTTTAAAGTCAGCTTCCCCGATTTTTCTGTATAGCTTATAACCAAAAGTGATGTCAACTACACGAATTCGGGGATTCTATTCCTGGTGAGGAATTGATTATTTGCAGAGAAATCCTACAAATAATGATAATGCATATTGCCGGCTATAGTCTCGCTGTTTTCGCAGGATTGTGCCTCGCATTGATGGGAGGAGGTGGATCAATACTGGTCGTGCCGATCCTGGTAGGCTTTTTTTCCATCGATCCTGTCATTGCAACTACATACTCTTTATTCATTGTTGGGATGACTGCTTTTTCAGGCACCGTTTCTCAATACAGATCCAACAATATCGACTTTTCGAAACTGCTGCTGTTTGGTGTTCCTTCCATTCTGGTGTTATTCGGCATGAGAAAAATAGTAATGCCGGCCATGCCTGAAAAAATTTTCAAGGCAGGAAATGTCGTAATTACAAAGCCTGTTCTGATTATGTCGGCCTTTCTCGTCTTGATGTTTATTGCTGCTGCGCGAATGATCAGGCACCATCCCAAAATGGAAGCACCTGAGAAAATATACCACGCGCGATTGATTCTGCAAGGTGGTATCACGGGAGCAATTACTGGATTCATTGGAATCGGAGGCGGATTCATAATAGTACCATCGCTTGTTTTATTTGCTGGAATGCAGATGAAAAAAGCCGCTGCTACCAGCCTTGCAATCATTGTACTTAATTGTGCGGTGGGATTAGCCAGCAGTACCGCCAGCCTGGCTCAAACTGATCTTTGGTTTCTGACCCGGTTCTGCACATTAACGGTATCAGGGATCCTGGCTGGAACCTGGCTGGTGAAATTCATTCCAGACCGAAACCTGAAGCCTTTGTTTGGATGGATCGTTCTCGCATCAAGTACGATAATCATGTACAGGTTATATATTGCCCTTCAAATGAACTGATAGTTCGCGTCAAAGCCAGGGTAGAAAAGGTACAGCATGAAAATTTCTTAACTGATTTCAGCCTATTTGTTTAAATTAAGATCACAAGGTCATATCGCCAGTGATCAAAATACAACTGCTCTGTTTAGTCAATCTCTTTATCACCTGTTTTTCCGCGCATGCGCAAAAGACATCAGCACCTGTTTTTGAAATCACCAACGATACTTCAAGAGTCTGGTTTCTTAACGCTGCGTACGTGGATATTTTACCTGACCCAACGGGCCGTCTCCCCTTAGATTCGGTACTGGATAATAAAAATTTCGTAGATAGTACTGCGTTGGTATCAACTGCTTCGAATGTAAACACCTATTGGTTCCGTTACCATGTCAGGAATGCATTGACGTCGCGGATTCATCTTACTTTGCCTTCAGGCGCCGACCATGCTGATTTTTATATTCAGTCGCGTGAAGGGATCAACCACTTTTTTAACGGCCTTGCTGTTGCACCCCGCAAGCGACAGGGAATTAAAATATCAAATGAAATTCCCCTTATGATTAATCCGGGAGAGGAGATAACAGTGTACTACAGGCGCAATTCGTCTGTTGCTGGTTTGGGTCCGGGTTATAGGATTGAAGTAAGAAACGCAATCTATTCAGTAAGAGATCAACTGAATTTTTACGAAACCAGGTTTTTTTCGGGACAAAACTTTGTGGAGTCATTCTTCACGGGTTTTTTATTACTGGCCAGCATTTTCAACATCTTTTTCTTTATAGTGACAAGGCAAAAAATTTACCTGTACTTTGCTTTGTTCC
The DNA here is from genome assembly GCA_029269725.1 of Pollutibacter soli. Classification (GTDB taxonomy): domain Bacteria; phylum Bacteroidota; class Bacteroidia; order Chitinophagales; family Chitinophagaceae; genus Pollutibacter; species Pollutibacter soli. Next base: position 159,995 of record JARJHS010000007.1, read on the forward strand.
TCTTCTTTCTTACTATTTCAGATAATCTGTTTCTGAAACAGGTTTTATTTCCCGGCAACCGGATTATTCACAGCTGGATGCGAGGCTTACCTAATATTGCTTTCTTTTTTCTGATTCATTTTATCCGTTCTTATTTCAACATGAGGATAAAGTTGCCACGGCTGGATAAGTGGCTGAGGTATTCCACTATGCTGATGGTCCTGGGATTTTTAACAGCACCCTTGATAAATGATCGCATTGGTCTGTTCCAGATAGCTAATATTTGCCTTTTCATTGGAAATATAACTTTTGTACTGATTATGGCGGGTGTGCTGTACCGTGGCAGCGGACAGACGGGCCGGTTTTTCATGATTGCTATTGCGCCATTCCTCGTAAGCCTGCTCACGTTGGTAGTGGTTGTACTCATAACTTTTCTCCTTAGCAAAAACAACCTCCTTAATATGGAGAAAGTGCTGGTATGGATTGAGAATTGGGGCGACCTATTTACAAAATTATCGCTTGCCTGGGGCGTGATCGTTTCGATGTGGGGATTGTTCCGTAAGTATAATCAGCAAAAATTAGCGCTTGCTCAAAAAGCACTCGATCAGGAACGATTAGAAAAAGAAAGGGTGGAAGAAAGAAATGCGTTAATTGAATTGCAGAAAACAGAACTCGAAGCTCAGGTGAAAGAAAGAACGGCAGAGCTGGAACAAACACTTCATGATCTTAAGGAAACGCAGGAGCAACTGATTCATAAAGAAAAGATGGCTTCACTCGGAGAACTGACTGCAGGCATTGCGCACGAAATTCAGAACCCGCTGAACTTTGTAAATAATTTTGCCGATGTCAATGCAGAACTGATCGACGAAATGGAGGAAGAACTTACAGCAGGCAACCGCGAAGAGGCTAAAGCAATTGCGGCAGATATCCGGAAAAACCTGGAAAAGATAAGTTATCATGGCGATCGTGCTGATGCGATTGTAAAAGGAATGTTGCAGCATTCGCGGAACAGTTCGGGTGAAAAAGAATTGATTGAACTGAATAGCCTTGTTGATGAGTACCTGAAACTGGCTTATCATGGTCAACGAGCAAAAAATAAAAATTTTAATGCTGAGCTCATCACTCACTATGATCATACGGTATCCAAAGTGCACTTAATACCCCAGGATATGGGAAGGGTTCTTTTGAACCTGTACAGCAATGCATTTTATTCGATGGAGCAGAAAGATCAGGGCAAAACTGACGTTTCGAAAGGAGTACATCGTCCTGCAGAAACAGCTGCTAATTCTTCTGCAAATGAAAGCGCTGATAAACCAGCTCCTGATGCAGCTTCAGGTAATGGCAGGTATATTGCAAGAATAACGGTATCCACCACACGAAAAGGTGATGTTGTTGAGATACAGGTTACTGACAATGGCACAGGCATACCTGAAAGTATAAGGAGCCGGATTTTTCAGCCTTTTTTTACAACTAAACCAACGGGAGAAGGCACCGGATTAGGCCTTTCGTTATCTTATGATATCATTAAGGCACATGGCGGAGAAATTACGGCATCATCCCAACCGGGTAATGGTACCACATTTAAAATTATTTTGCCTGTGGGATAATAAGCGGCCAAACCTGGAAGCGGTTTCAGCCAATCGGCCAATTGACTATCCTTAAAATCTTCGTCACTTCTTACTACTAACTTCTTACTTCTTACTTAATTTGCAGAGATATGGTGTCATTCGTAATTGCGATCGTGCTCATAACCCAACTGCGGAAAGTAGTACAAACAAAAAAGTTCTACCCCGAGTGGGATAAGCTATTGAAAATAATGTTCTGGGTGAATATCGGCCTGATGGCAGTTTCCCTTCCGCTGGAAAATCAATTTGATATTTCGCTGAAATGGCTGGGATACCTGATGCTTCTGGTTCTTGGCGCTATCATCTATTTGCAACCCATATTCAGACCGACGCGCTATTTCATACATGCCTGGTGGCCCTTTATTACGTTATTACTGGTCTCCAATGTACTGGAAGAAGCTTTTCCTAAATTTTACGATAAGTACGAAGAGGGCCTGGACATCGCTACCGTATTTGCCATTTTCTGGCTGGTTTACATGATTGTGGTGACCAATAAGCAACGAAAGGCACTCGCTAAAGCAAAAGCCATCGCTGAAGAAGAAGAAAGGGAGAAGAAAATGATAGAAACGCTGAAAGCGGAACTTGAAGTACAGGTTGCTGAACGGACAGCGGAACTTACTTTACAAAAGAATGAACTCGAACACGCACTCGAAGAATTAAAAGCTACGCAGGTACAACTGATACATTCAGAGAAAATGGCATCACTGGGTGAACTGACTGCCGGTATTGCTCATGAGATTCAGAATCCGTTGAATTTTGTCAATAATTTTTCTGATGTTAACCGTGAACTCATCGAGGAACTCCAGAACGAAATTGATAAGGGAAATTACCAGGATGCCAAAGCCATTGCAGGAGATATCCTGGCCAATGAATTAAAGATCGTACACCACGGAAAGCGGGCTGATGCGATCGTGAAGGGGATGCTCATGCACTCCCGTTCAAGTTCTGATGAAAAAGAAGAAGTAGATCTGAATGAACTTTGTGATGAATACCTGCGCCTGAGTTATCACGGTCTTCGTGCAAAAGACAAATTCTTTAACGCAACTTTTAATGCCGATCTGGACCCGGCTGCCGGAAAAATAAATTTGATACCGCAGGAAATCGGGCGTGTTTTATTGAACCTCTTCAACAACGCCTTTTATTCTGTTTCGAAAAAGAAAGCTGAATTCCCGGAAGGCTATGAACCAACAGTCACCGTGACTACGCGAAAATTCCGGGATACGGTCGAAATCAGGATTCGGGACAATGGGATGGGAATTCCGGAGTCTGTTATGGATAAAATGTTCCAGCCATTTTTCACCACAAAACCTACCGGTCAGGGCACCGGGCTGGGGCTTTCCCTGAGCTTCGATATCATTACCAAAGGCCATGGAGGCACCCTTTCGGTTAAAACGAAAGAAGGTGAATTTGCAGAATTCATCATATCTCTTCCGCTCGATCAGAAGTAAAAGTAAGCCACAGATGCTGTCACACCTGCGGGTGCAATCCGTCCCGTGATGTGCCCTGTTTGCATTCTTCAGGGTTGTTGTTTATGCACAGAAATTGTTTTTTGGTACTGACAGCTATTCTGGTGTTCAGCCTGTTCACTACCCCGGCAAGTGCCCAACCGACCTGGGCTCCCCTGCTTCGTATATTATCCGATACTACTTACGCTTTCCGCCTGCCGGACAGCGCCTTCCAGATTTTTCCGGATAAAGAGGATCTGTCAATTTCTGAAATAACTAAGGGCGGCGATCAATTACGGTTTGTTCCAATAAATTCAATAACAACAGACCAACTAAAAACAAGGAACTGGTGGGTTCGGTATCGGATAGGAAATGATGCTGATTCATCCCTGCAAATCAGTTTAGGAGCTTTCGCGGATCTGGTAACCTGGTACACATGGCCGGTGGGAAAACCTTCTTCTGTGACTATTTTTAAAAGCGGTTCGGCCTTGCCATGGATGGAAAAAGATGGGTTCAAAGATGCAGACCTGGTGCCGATCAATATACCCGCCCATTCTGAAATGGCAGTCTATGGTAAAATTCAATTTAAAAGACATGGCCTCCCGTCGGAATTCGCTCTCGCCTGGTTCAGTACAGAAAAAATGATCGCGGAACAGTTTTTCGATCATCAGTCGGAGACCATCGAAAAAGAAGCATTCAGTAAAATTTTCTTTGCCGGGTTTTTCCTTTTGGCGGCTCTTTTTTACCTCGTGTTGTTTGCCGTCATCAAAGAAAAAGAATATGGCTACCTGGCTTTATTTCTGTTCTTCCTTTTTATTCAAATGAATCCCTATTTCAGTATCCTTCTGGCGAGGGATTATCCCGTGCTTGCTCAACGGATCAGTGAAGCAGGCCTGTTGTACACCTTATTTTTCTTTCAGTTTACCCGCAGCTTTTTTAATACAAAAGTCCGCTTTCCACGGGGCGATAAATGGCTTAGATTCATCAATATCGTTTATGCGTCATCGGTATTTGCTGGAGTGATCTGGAACGGCGTATACTGGCTGGAATCAACAAGATCAATTTTGTTTTGCGCTGGTATCCTGGTTTATACAGTGATATTGTTCAGACTGTTGAAAAAGAAAGACAATGAGTCACGACTGTTTCTGAAAGCGCTGCTTCCTTTTATTTCCTGTTTTTTATTGTTTTTGCTGAGCGGTTTTTTGTACATCGTGTTTATCGCGCTCAACATCAATACGCTTGATCCGTTTTTCGAATGGCTCGGCAACTGGGCCAATCATCTTTATCATTTTTCAGTAAGCTGGGCGATTTTATTTTTTGCATACGTATTGTTTCGCAGGTACGACCATCAACGAAAAAAAGTAGCGCAACAGGCATTGGAAAAGGAAATCCTTGCCCGCGAAAAAGAAAAAGAACGAAACGCACTTATCGCCCGGCAAAAAATCGAACTCGAAGAACAGGTTGCCTTAAGAACTGCGGAACTACATGCATCGCTGGAAGAATTGAAAACTACACAACACCAATTGATTCATGCTGAAAAAATGGCTTCGCTTGGTGAACTCACGTCCGGCATTGCACATGAAATTCAGAACCCACTGAATTTTGTAAATAACTTCTCTGAAATCAATGCTGAACTGGTTGAGGAGCTTAAAACAGAATTAGGTAATGGTGACTATGGTGCTGCTACACTATTGGCCGGTGAAATCCTTGATAATGAGGCGAGGATTTTGCATCATGGCAAGCGTGCCGATAATATCGTGAAGGGAATGCTCCAGCACAGCAGAAAGGGTATTGGGAAAAAAGAGAGCACGGATCTTGAACAACTTTGTAATGAATATCTTCGGTTGAGCCTGCATGGTATGCGCGCCCGATACCCGGATTTCCATATACAGCCGGAAACAAATTTTGATCCGCTTACCGGCAAACTGAATGTAATTCCACAGGAATTAGGCCAGGCCATTTTCAATATTCTTAATAATGCATATTATGCCTGCGCGGAGAAAATCAGGATCTCAGCGTCTGAAACGCTGGAAGTTGAGCTTTCCGAAACAGCGAAAAATCGAAACAAGAGTTCATCCCGAAAAGCAGGCAGTTCCGTGATCATTTCTGAGTTACCCATTACCGTGAAAAATACGGGTAGCAGGTATATTCCCAGAATTGAACTTTGTACCTCCCGTAACAGAGAGTTCGTTGATATCAGGATACGGGATAATGGAACAGGTATTCCTCAGCATTTGAAGGACAAAATCTATCAACCATTCTTTACAACAAAACCTACCGGTGAAGGCACCGGGCTGGGACTTTCACTTGCATATGACATCATAACCCGCGGCCACAACGGCGAACTGACAGTCGAATCAATTGAAGGAGAATTTTCCGAATTTATCATCAGGCTGCCTGCTTAAATAGTTAATTTTATACCTAACTTGAACGCAGAAACAGGTAAAATGAAGATACTCGTTGTCGATGATGAAAAAGACATCAGAACATTATTTGAACAGCGTTTCAGGAAAGAGATCCGCGATCTTTCTATGGAATTTGCATTCGCTTATTCGGGGGAAGAAGCATTGCAATACCTGAATAAACATGTACACGAAGCAGTATTGATTTTATCAGATATAAATATGCCCGGCATGAGCGGGCTGGATTTGCTGAGGGAAATTAAAACCCATTTTGAAAATCCTCCTCCGATTGTTATGATGATCACAGCATATGGAGACGCAGAGAATTATAACCAGGCAATGAAGCTTGGTGCAGATGATTTTCTGACAAAGCCTTTGGATTTTTCAGTTTTAAAGGATAAACTTAAACAACTAATCTGATGGCGAAAATTCTGGTTGCAGATGACGAAACAGATCTGGAGATGCTGATCAAGCAAAAGTTTCGCAAACAAATAAGGGAGCAGAAATACGAGTTTGTATTTGCTGTAAACGGCAATGATGCGTTGAATAAGATTTCCGAACATCCAGATATTGATATGGTATTAAGCGATATCAATATGCCGGAAATGGATGGTCTGACTCTTTTGGGCAAGTTAAATGAAACAAGCCCGCTGATCAAGGCTGTTATTGTTTCTGCTTATGGTGATATGGAAAATATCCGGATGGCCATGAATCTCGGCGCATTTGATTTCCTGACCAAACCACTCAATTTTGAAGATCTTGAACTGACCATGGCAAAAACTATGGCGCATGTGCTGCAAATGAGAGAAACACTCAAAGCCATTCGCGAGAATAATATTCTCAGGATGTATGTCGATGAATCAGTTCTCCAGTTCATGAATCAGCGGAATTTTGAAAATTCAATCACTGTCAATGAAACAATAGAAGCGACGGTTGTATTTATTGATATCTGTGGTTTTACAATGATCACAGAAAATGAACCGGCGGATATTGTTGTTAAAATGCTTAATACCTATTTCGATGTAATCGTAAAAGAAATCATCGATCAGAAAGGCCACGTAGATAAATTCATCGGCGATGCTGTGATGGCAGTGTTCAGAGGTGATTTTCATTTGGACAGAGCGATTGAAACATCGCTTAATGTTCGCCGTAAGATCGAACTTCTTAAATCATCCGAGCATCATGGTATAACATTTATGCCGAAGGTGTCGATCGGATTGCATACAGGTGAAGTAATTTCCGGCAATATCGGTTCTGCTTCATTACGGAGACTTGACTATACTGTGATCGGCGACGTTGCAAACACTGCATCCCGTTTGAAAGGCGTTGCGGAGGATGGACAAATCATCATTGCTGAATCTTCATACGAAAAGGTAAAAGAATCATTCAATTGCCGGATGCTGCACGAAGTGGTGCTTAAAAACAAAGCCCGCCCGGTAACTATCTACGAAGTGCTCGATTAATTAATCGTTCATCGTTGTTCGTTCATCGTTTTTAGTTGTTTAAATCGCGCGTCGTCACCAAACGAGCAACAAACAACGAACAACGAACAACGAATAACGAACAACGACCACAGCAATTCCAATCATCCCTTCTTTTTCATCGTTGACATCCATTGGTGAAAAAGCCTTGTTAATTTGCATGCAGTTTTGATTAGCAGCTACCCGATAGATTAATTTTAACAAAAATTAGCGGCTTTGCCGGCTTAAAACCTTTGCTTATGAAACTGCTCGAAAGGACTACCGTGGCCCTGGTGGTGTTGCTTATCATCGCATTTGGCGCATGTACACCTGCTTCTCCCGATTACATTTCAGATTACGATGTTGTATACACGAACTATGAAAAGAGCTACAACTTTTCAGCAGTTAACACCTATTTTCTACCTGATTCAGTAGTACACAATCTCACTGGTGGCGGAACCGCGGATCATAAATTCGACGAAGCCATCCTCACACAACTCGAAACCAGTCTGAATGCACTTGGCTGGACAAGGCTCCCGACAAATTCGGGATCAACCAAAGCAGATATCGTGGTATTGCCAACGGTTTCCGAACAAATGTACGGATCATGCGCAGCCTATTGCTGGTATTGCGATTGGGGTTGGTATCCGGGCTGGGGTTATTACCCACCCACCTGGGGCCCGGGTTGGGGATGGGGATATCCTCCCGATATTATCTGCAGTTCGTATAATACCGGAACTCTGGTAGTTGCTTTTACTGATCCGAATATTGCTGCCAATAATGAATTACCTGTTGCCTGGATCGGTATTCTGAATGGCCTGCTCGAAGGTTCAGATGCAAACATATCCGCTCGCATCACTAAAAATATTCAACAGATGTTTGTTCAATCACCTTACCTTAAAAACTAAGTCATGAAAAAATACAGGATCATTTTAGTAATGGCTTTCATTTTTGTTTTTTCAAGTCATCTCCATGCGCAGCAATATGGTGAACTGGCATACCAGGTATCATTTCCATTAGGTGATTTTAAGGAGTTTGTCAGTAAGCCAAGTTTCGCCGGGATCAGTGCGGGATATCGCGTAGCGCTTAAATCTAATCCCCAGCTGACTATCGGTGGAAATTTCAACTGGTATTATCTGTCTGACAAACTGGGCTATCACACAACACCAACAAATGACGGCGGTTCATATTCGGGCACCACAACAAGGTTCACCAATATCTACAGCCTTTTGGCCATTGCTCAATACGATTTTTCACCCAGCACAGACACATGGGTGCCATTTATGAAAGTTGGATTTGGTGCGGATTATCAAAGTCAAAGAACCGATATCGGACTTTATGCTTTCAAAAATGATGGGATACAATTTGCTGCGCACACTGAAATAGGATTTCGATTCAATCCTGATCCGATGAACGGAATTTTTCTTGCATTTACTTATGATGCCATGCCAAAAGCAGGAAACCTTGTTTCAACAAGCATTGTCGGTATTAAACTGGGCGTTTCAAGATTATCGATTAAATAACCGGGAGAAGCAGATGTTTCAACCGCTTTATGCCTGATTCCGGATCAAAAAGTGTAAATTGACTGAAGCAGGTGAATACATTCCACCTGGTGATCATTATGCAGGAAGTCAGAGCCGTTATCGGAAAAGAGCACTACAAAACGACCGTTCATTCGGGTACTCACCAGCTCATTTCTGACGAACCAATTGTTGTTGGCGGAGAGGACCTGGGGTTTTCGCCAGATGAACTTTTAGCCTCTTCCCTTGCTGCATGCACAGCCATAACGCTGCGAATGTATGCTGACAGAAAAAATATCAAGCTCGAAGAAATTGAGGTAAATGTCAGTGTCAGCTGGGATAATAATATCAGGGAAACGATTATGCTGAAGACTGTACATTTCAAAGGAGAAGTGTCTCAGCAGGAACGTGAAAACCTTTTCAGGATAGCATCCAGATGCCCGACACATAAAATGCTGGAAAATCCTTTCCAAATCATCACCTCTGAAATATGAAAGACATAACAAAAAAATATACGAATGGACAAATGACCATCGTCTGGAAACCTTCGCTCTGTCAACATTCCACGATCTGCTGGCGAAGGACGACAGGTCTGCCGCAGGTTTTCAATCCCGCAATTAAACCCTGGATCAATCCACTCGGTGCCACAACAGAAGAAATGATTGTTCAGGTAAAAAAATGTCCCTCAGGCGCATTGAGTTTTTTCATGAATGCTGAAGAATAGTTCATAGTTCATGGTTCATAGTTCATAGTTTGGAACAGCCAGCGTGGCTGCCGGCAGGCAGGTGTTCAGTTTTCGATTCAGGTAGGAGAATGGAGGCTGGAGATATAGCAGTAGCTGGAAGCACCCTGCATTGGCGGCACTTCTTCCTTTATTCTGTTTCTGTTTTCTTCTTCTGCATTCACTCCGGCCGCTCAAGCATCCTGCGCCGGAAAAATGACGTATATTCAGAAACGCCGGCCTTTTCAGAATTAGAAAACAGGCATTGATGTTTGTACCGGGACTGATGAAGAAAACGATTATCATAATCATTCTCTCCTCAATTTCTTTTTTCACCGCTTATGCTGACCATATCAGTGGCGGTGAAATGTATTATACCTACCTGGGCCAGGAAAATGGCAACTACCGGTACACTTTCACCCTTAAATTTTACATGCGATGTAATAGCGGGAGACAATTTAATGATCCCGCCCGTGTTGCCGTATACGATAAATCGACTGGTGCGCAAACCCTGGTCATCGAAGCTGCACTCACCTCAACGGAAACGCTTAACCGTAATCAGAATGATGAGTGTATTAGTAATCCTCCCGTGGTTTGTTATGAAGTAGGGTATTACCAGTTTTTGGTAATTGTACCAGCATCTGTTGGTGGATATATAGTGGCAGCGCAGGTAAATTTCAGGATCAATGGGATAAATAATCTAATGGCAGGATATAACGGTATTGGTGCCACTTACTCAGCCGAGATTCCCGGAACCGGGAACGGTACTAATATGATGGTGAATTCAAGCGCAAAGTTTATCGGGTCTGATATGGTTGTTGTGTGTGACAACAACAGTTTCTCCTATAGTTTCCGAGCAATTGATAATGATGGCGATGAACTCCGCTATTCTTTTTGCGATGCATTCAGAAGTTCAGGTAGCGGCGGCGGCGGCCCCAATTCAAGTGTACCTCCTCCACCTCCGCCTTACAATTCGGTTCCTTATGCAATGCCTGAATTTGCCGGAACCGGCCCACTGGGCAAAAATGTAAGAATTGATTCCAGGTCAGGGCTTATTTCCGGAATCGCCCCGAGGTCGGGTATATATGTTGTAACGGTTTGTGCTGAAGAGATACGCAATGGAGTAGTTATCGCGACGCAACGAAAAGATTTGCAGATAAATATTACCGGGTGTTCGATTGTTGCAGCAAATCTTCCTCCTGAATTTCAATTGTGCCAGGAGAGTTTTGAATACACCTTTACAAACAATCTTTACAACCCGTTGATCAAATCATTTCTATGGGAGCTTTTTAAACCCGATGGCAGTTCCATCACGACCAGTTCAAAAGAAAATTTCACTTATAAATTTCCTGATACAGGAATCTATTCAATCAAGCTTACGGTAAACAAGGGAGAAGCCTGCAGTGATTCTGGTCGAACACTTGTGCGTGTATATCCTGGTTTGAAAAGTGACTTTAGCGCTGCGGGCATTTGCTTCACCAGGCCTACATTGTTCTCTGATAAGAGCACAACAGTCTATGGAACGATTAATGACTGGTTTTGGGATTTTGGTGAGCAGATGGTTTTCAGCGATACCGTACGTGGCAGCAGAAACTCAGAGTACACGTATCCGGTACCAGGCCCGAAAATTGTTTCGCTGATAACTACCACTTCGAAAGGTTGTACGGATACGGCAACTCAGACATTGGCAATAGTTGACAAACCACCATTACAGTTTGCATTCAGGGATACTCTTATTTGTGTTAAGGATTCCGTCCGGTTGATAGCCAATGCTCCGGGAATTGTTACATGGTCGCCGGTACAGACTATTCTTGGTCCCAACCCCGGAAATCCGCTGGTTGTGCCTGTGACTACCACGACTTATTATGCAGATCTGAATGATAATGGATGTATAAATAAGGACTCATTAATTGTTCGGGTGACCGATCGCGTTAACCTTACGGCGATGAATGACTCGGTTATTTGTTCGGGTGATACTATTACACTAAGAATTCAATCCGATGGACTTCAATATTCATGGACGCCTTCAGCTCAATTAAATAATGCTTTGCTTCCGCAGCCCTCGGCAATTACTCCTATCACTACTCAATATAATGTTACCGCGAAAATCGGAGGTTGCTCAGCAACAGAAAACATCCGTATCAGTACCGTAAACTATCCGTTAGCCAATGCAGGCGCTGACACGATGATCTGTTACCAGACTGGCGCGGTTTTGAATGGAAGCACCAATGGAATTTCCGTGCTTTGGTCTCCCCCTGAAAGTCTAACTGACCCGGATAGCCGAACTACGCCTGCCAGCCCTCCTGTCACCACGACCTATACTTTATTTGCATACGATAATAAAGGTTGCCCGAAACCAGGAACTGACCAGGTAGTCGTTACTGTGCTTCCTCCAATTCGTGCCTTTGCAGGTAATGATACTGCAGTGATGGTTGAACAACCGCTACAGCTGCAGGCTACCGGTGGCACCAGGTATGAATGGACGCCTGCCACAGGTCTGAGCAACAGCTCGATTTCGAATCCGATTGGAATGTATTCAGTTCCGACAAATGGAATTATGTATCAGGTTAAGATATATAATGAAGCAGGTTGTGTGGAAACTGATATTCTGAATGTAAAAGTATTTCAGAAGGGCCCCGCTATTTATGTACCCAATGCATTTACGCCGAATGGCGATGGTTTGAATGACGAAATAAAGCCAGTGAATGTGAGTATTCAGCAGATGCGTTACTTCCGCGTTTATAATCGTTGGGGAAAATTAGTATTCAGTACTTCAGAACCGGGCCGGGGATGGGACGGGAAAATCAATGGGCAATTGCAGACATCGGAAACTTACGCATGGGTCTTTAATGGAGTCGACTATCTCGGAAATGAAATTGTGCAGAAAGGCACGGTGACGCTCATAAGATAGTTCTTAGTTCATAGTTGATAGTTCATAGTTTTAACAGCCAGAACCCGCGAATGCTTATCGTTTTTTTTCTTGTCAAATTTGTATCTTAAAAGTTGGATACAATTTTTTTATATTGAATTTCTCAACAAAGAATACATTATTGCAGATCATATCCAGAACATCATGCTCCAGGTAGGAGCGGCTGTTTCAATCTATGAACTATGAACAAAGAACTATAAACTATCTTAATGCTATGCCAATCAGAATATTCGTTACCGGTGGCACATTTGATAAAGAATACAATGAAATCACCGGGCACCTTTATTTCAAAGATACTCACCTGCAGGAAATGCTCAACCTGGGAAGGAGTCGACTCGAAGTGGAAATAAGAACGTTAATGATGATTGACAGCCTGGACATGACAGAGCAGGATCGCGTCCTTATTGCAGATCAATGCAATCGTTCCACTGCTGATAAAATTATCGTTACTCATGGTACAGACACCATGTCTGAAACAGCAAAGTTTCTCGCCGGAAGAGTAACCGGCAAAACCATTGTTCTCACCGGTGCAATGATCCCCTATAAGTTTGGTAGCTCTGACGGACTTTTCAACCTGGGCAGCGCTCTCGCTTTTGTACAATCACTTCCGCAGGGAGTTTATGTGGCTATGAACGGAAAAATCTTCAACTGGGACAATGTTCAGAAGAACAAAAAGACCGGACAATTTGAAGAAATACGTTGAACGTAAAACGTTTAACGTTCACCGTTACACGTTCCACCAAAAAATAATCCCGCAAGTCTTTAACCGACCTGCGGGATTTTTTTATTTGAAGCGTGTTCTATAATCTATCCACTAAATCTCCTGCCTCCCCATTCCTGCCTCACTACTGTTTCGGTTCCAGTAATTTAAAGAACTGATCCAGCTGAGGAAGAATAACGATTCTTGTGCGGCGGTTTGCAGCGCGACCATCTGCTGTATCATTGCCTCCAACAGGATGATATTCAGAACGACCAGCTGCAGCCATTTTTGCAGGATCAAGACCGTACTGGTTCTGCAGAAGACGTACAACTGTAGTAGCACGTTTTACGCTCAGATCCCAGTTGTCAACCAATACACCTCTTTTGAATGCAACATTGTCTGTATGACCTTCAACCATGAATTCGATATCAGGCTGATTTTTCAGAACAGTTGCAACTTTACCAAGCACTTCCTTAGCACGGTCAGTTACATCATAGCTTCCCGTTTTGAAAAGCAGTTTGTCAGAGATATCGATGAACACCACACCTTTGTCAACTTTGATATTGATGTCTTCATCCTGCATATTGCCGATAGCACCTTTCAGATTCATTACGAGGGCCATGTTAAGAGAATCTTTTTTTGCCATCTGCTGTTGCAGGCTCTGGATATAGCTGTCTTTTGCACCAATATTTTCCATTGATTTTTTGATGCTTTCTGCCTGGGATGATGAAATAACAGAAAGATCTTCCAGTTGCTTCAAAGCCTGGGTATTGTTCTTTTTCAGAAAATCAATCTGCTCATTCAGATTGGCGATATTTCCTTCCAGGGAAGCTTTTGCTCTTTCAAGGGCGGCTTTGTCGTCACGGCATGTTTTCAGGTCATTCTGAACACCTGTGTAGGAAGTATTCAGCTCATTGTATTTGTCATTAAGGGTTTTGAATTTTTTATTACTCACGCAGGAGAATAGAAAAACAGAAAGCAACATCGTAAATAAGAAAGGACGCATCTTCATATGTTTGGTTTTAAATGAACAAGTTGGTTTGGGGGCTTAAAGATAAAAGATCAAAATGATTTGACGGACGGTGAAGAAAATTCATTGTGAAAAAACGATCTTCCGGGAAATTTTTTATGAGAAAACTGCTTGGCACCTGCCTTTTACTGTGTCTGGTGTTATCTGCGAAGGCGCAGGATTTGGTTTCCGGAGGGGTTTTGAAACCGGAACAGGCAAATATGGATATCCGTCATTACCTGATTGACCTTAAAGTCGACCCAAACGCACAAACGCTTACTGGCTATGTAACAGTAACGCTGGTTCTCAAATCGGCCGCCCCGGTAATTTTATTGGATTTGTCCCGCCTGATGAAAGTCAGCACCATAACCGTTGACAGGAAAGCAGCAGATTTTGTCCAGGAAAATGATATGATCCGGATTTCCGGGAAAAATGACTTTTCTGCGGGAAGACATTCAATAAAGATCAGCTACGGAGGCAGCCCTGTCGTGGCGAAAAGGCCACCCTGGGATGGAGGAATTCAATGGGAGAAGGACAGCACTGGAAATCCATGGATCGCTTTAAGTTGTGAGGGAGAAGGCGGGAAAATTTATTTTCCATGTAAAGACCATCCAAGCGATGAACCTGATGAAGGTGCAGAAATGCGGATCACTGTACCAAAAGGGCTGGTTGTAGCAGGTCCTGGATTACTGAAGAAAGTCACTCACTCACGCAACAATTCCACTTATGACTGGAAAACAATGTATCCCATCAGTAATTACTGTCTTCTTTTTAATGTTGGTAAATATGTTGTTGTGAAAAGGGACTATGTAACGATAAATAAAAATCATGTCCCGATGGAATTTTATGTGCTCGAGGAACATAAATCAAAAGCACAGCACCATCTGGATTTGCTCGAAAGATCGGCACAGGTTCTTGAAAAATATTTCGGCGAGTATCCGTGGGTGAAAGAAAAAATAGGCATTGCCGAAACACCTCACTTAGGCATGGAACACCAGACCATGAACGCCTATGGAAACAAGTTCAATTATACTAAAATTGGCGGGAAAGACTTTGACTGGTTGATGCATCATGAATTCGGACATGAATGGTGGGCAAATAAAATCACCAACCGCGATTGGGCCGATATGTGGATCCAGGAGGGATTTTGTGCCTATGGCGATGCATTGTACACGCGGGAATTAGAAGGTGAGGAAGCTTACCGGAAAAGAATGATGAGAACAGGACTTTCCGCTCAGAATAAAGTGCCGATTGTTCAGGGTGAATCCGGTATCGATGCCGGCAAGGCCTATCATGGAGATATATATGGAAAAGCCGCATTTTTCGTCCACAGTCTTCGCTACTTTATGGGCGATTCTATCTTCTTTCCGACATTGAAAAAATTCGCGTCGGACTCTTCAATCTGCTGTTATAATACAGTGACCACAACTATGGTGGACGAATATTTCAGTGCGGCCTGCGGTCAGAAGCTGACTCCGCTGTTCGACCTCTATCTCAGATCCACCAATAAATTGGAAATATCCGTCAGACAGCTGATTAATGATGAGTATATGGTCAAAACAACAAATCTTTCCATGGCGCTTCCTATTGAAATTCAAACTGATAAAGGGATTTCACGGGTTGTGATAGACGGCAAGGGATCGAAAATAAAGTCTGCAACAATGCCGGTGATCGATCCGCAAATGTTCTACCTCAAAAAGGTTTCGATCGAATAACTAATAAAAATTTTCCTCCGCTGGCCCTTATTTCCGGCCTTTTATCCAAAACAAGCAAAGGACTAAAAGGCCGGATTTTTATTTATTTCGTTGATTATCAGCTGTTGTCGGTTTAAACGGATATCAATCACAACCGGGTACTATAAAAAAAGAGGTACTATGTATTGCTTAGTATCAGATTTTACCCATAGATTTGTATTCAGAAAGCGGATCAGCGGGTTGGTGAATGAACGGAAAGGAATTCAAGACAGGAATTATCCATTGGCAGGAAACAAAACATTAGATCAGATTTCGTCCATTTTCCAATCCGCGAACACGCCATTTTTTTTGGCCGCTTAAGGATTAACTCACAACAGAAATTTTGTAGTATGAATATCGAGAACACCCAGAGCCAGATGCGGAAAGGCGTACTGGAGTTTTGTATACTCTCCATTATTAAGCGGGCCGAGGCATATCCGAGTGATATCATTGAGGAGATGAAGAAGGCCAACCTGCACATCCTGGAGGGTACCTTATATCCGCTGTTGACAAGGCTGAAAAATGCCGATCTGCTTACCTACCGCTGGGTGGAAAGTCAGAGTGGACCCCCGAGAAAGTATTTCTCTCTCACTGATAAGGGCGCTGAGTTTTATAAGGAACTCGAAGCTACCTGGAATGAACTCGCAAACGCGGTGCAACAGATTACACAGAACGGGCAGCTACTGACAGAACCATTCACCAACTTCAACCAATAAATAGATCAGACAATGAAAAAGGTAATAAATATAAATTTTCAGGGCAGGGTAATTCCCATAGAGGAATCTGCTTATGAAGAATTAAAAAAGTATACGGATAGTCTGCACCGTTATTTTGCACGCGAGGAAGGAAAAGAAGAAATAATCAATGATATCGAGAATCGCATTGCTGAGCTATTTATTGAAAGGCTGAAAAACAACCCGGCAGGATGTATTACTGATGCAGACATCAACAGTATCGTTTCCAGTATCGGAAGACCTGAAGATTTTGACGCTGATCTGAATGACAGTAATGAATCCTACTCATCCAAAGATGCTGGTTCTAAAGCAGGCAGTTCTGCTTATTCGGAACCGAGGGGGTCTTTATTCAGAAATGAAAATGATAAGGTGCTGGGAGGTGTTTGTAGTGGATTGGCCCATTATCTGAAAATCGACCCTACCGTTGTAAGAATACTTTTTGCGCTGATTACATTCGGTGGATTCGGATCAGGTGTATTATTATACATCATTTTGTGGATCGTGTTGCCTGCAAAACAAATGCAGTTTAATGTTCGCAGGCGTTTGTACAGAAATCCTGATGATAAAGTGATCGGTGGTGTTTGTTCAGGTATCTCCAGCTATTTTAATATCGGTGTTTGGATCCCCAGAGTAATATTTACTTTGCCATTTTTTATCGGCATCATCGGAAATATATTCGGAAATCGTTGGGGTCATTGGGATGGATTTCCTGACGTAGTGTTTGGGTCATTCGGAGGTACTTTGATTGTTACCTATCTCATTTTATGGATGGTTGTTCCGTTCGCCAACACAGCTACTGAGAAGCTGGAAATGCGTGGAGAAAAAATTGATCTTGAAAGCATTAAGAATACAGTACAGGGTGAAATGCAGGGAGTAAAAGGCAGGGCAGAAAAAGCAGGATCGGATTTTAAAGAAAGAGCACAGGAATGGGGTGAAGAAGTGAGAGAACGTAGTCAGGCATTTGCATCACAGGCAGGACCAGTAGCAAGAAGGGCAGGTAGTAGTATCGGGCACGCAGTCGGGGTTTTATTCAAAGCGTTCTTTCTCTTCATCGCCGGGATGATTGCATTCGGATTATTGATCGGATTGATGGCGTTGATTTTTTCAGGTGTAGGTGTTTTTCCGCTGAAAGCATTTGTTCTCGAAGGATTCTGGCAGAATGCAATGGCATGGGGCACACTCATATTGTTTCTTGGTGTACCCATCATCGCCACAGTGATCTGGCTGATCCGCAGGATCTCCGGTGTAAAATCAAAGAATAACTACCTGGGTTATGCTTTTGGAAGCTTGTGGATCATCGGATGGGTTTGCGTGATCACTCTCGGCGGTTTGATCTCACGGGATTTCAAAAGGACCGGATATGTGGATGAAAAAATAAGCATCATGCAACCGACGGGTGCAAGAATGCTCGTGGATGTAGGAGATCTCCCCGGCAAATATTATGGTATGGTTTGGTTCGATGACGATCATGACAATGATTTTCCCGGACTTTCAAAAGATGAAGACAGCATGCTGTTGAATACTGTGAGGATTAAAGTAGTGAGAAGCAAGGATGACTTATATCACGTGTACCAGCGCAAACTGGCCCGTGGTAATTCCCCCGCAATTGCGGAACAGACTGCCTCAGAAGTTAGTTTTCCGGTAAGACAGGTCGATTCATTGCTGATTCTTCCCAAAGGTTTTACCATTTCTAAGGAAAGCAAGTTCCGTAACCAGCAGGTGCTGGTGGTGATTGAAGTTCCCGTAGGAAAAGCGATAAGACTTGATCACAGCCTGAACAGATTCGATTGGTTCAGCATAAACACAGGGAGAAGAAGGTTTGACGACGAGTTTGATGATTGGGATAACTCCTATTCGTGGATGAGCGATACCTGGTATGTAATGACTGAAAATGGATTAGACAGAATGTATAAGGATGATAACAACGATAATGAAGATGATCGCAACAGTGAATGGAAACTGGAAAAGAACAAAGAGGGTGGACAGTATCGCTATCACAAGGACGGAGATACAATCGATATAAAAATCAAGGACAAGGACACGACAGTAAACATCAAATTAAAAACTTCAGTAGAAATCAATGATGATTCTGAAAATGAAAAGGAAGGAGAAGACGCTACAGCTATGGAAGTAATGCCGGAGAAGAAAGAACAAAAATCTTACAGAGGATCGATGATTTCGGTTATGGACTTAATTAAGGTAGGAACGCGTTAACGTTAAACGTTCAACGTCGAACATTTAACGTAAGAGCGTTTCAATAGACAGGTTGAAGTTGAAACAGCCGGGCCGGAACGAAAGTTCTGGCCCTGCCTTTTTAAGTTGAACGTTGAACGTTTTACGTTGAACGTTCCTATTTTTGCCCCTCAATTTTTTCTGAATGAAACAGACACCCTTCACGGCAAAACATATTGCGCTTGGTGCGAAAATGGCTGAGTTTGCCGGTTATAACATGCCCATATCTTATAGTGGTATTAACGACGAACATCAGGCTGTAAGAACAAATGCAGGAATTTTTGATGTCAGTCATATGGGTGAATTTATTTTAAAGGGTGAGCATGCGCTTGATCTCATTCAGAAGGTTACTTCCAATGACGCTTCAAAGCTTACCGATGGAAAGGCACAATACAGTTGTCTTACAAATGAAAACGGCGGAATAGTTGATGACTTACTGGTCTATTGCATTGAGCAGAACAAAGTTTATATGCTCGTTGTAAATGCTTCTAATATTGAAAAAGATTGGGAATGGATCAGGAGGCATAACAGCAACAATGCAGAAATGCATAATATTTCTGATAAAACCTGTCTGCTGGCCATCCAGGGTCCTAACGCCACAAAAATTCTTCAGCCACTGACTGAGATGGATATACTGGATCTCAAATACTACACATTTAGCAAAGGGAAATTTGCAGGCGTGGATAACGTTCTGGTAAGCGCCACAGGTTATACTGGTGCAGGGGGTGTTGAAATTTATTTTGAAGACAAAGACGATAACGCAGAAAAAATATGGGATGCCATTTTAGCTGCGGGCGCGCCAAAGGGCCTGAAGCCCATCGGCCTTGGAGCCAGGGATACGCTGAGGCTGGAAATGGGATTTTGTCTGTATGGTAACGATATCGACGATTTTTCAACTCCGCTGGAAGCAGGGTTGGGATGGATCACGAAATTTTCCAAACCATTCACTGCCAGTGAGTTCCTCGCTAAACAAAAGTCCAACGGTGTAGAAAAAAAGCTGGTGGGTTTTGAAATGATTGAAAAAGGAATTCCGCGTCATGATTATATGATCCGCGATAATGAGGGAAATCTTATCGGCAGGGTCACCTCAGGAACCCAGGCGCCGAGCCTCGGTAAAGCAATTGGCATGGGATATGTACGGATAGACCAGGCCATGCTGGACAATGAGATTTTTATTGATATCCGGGACAAGAATATCCGCGCCCGGATCGTAAAAATGCCATTCTATAACCAGCCCTGAAAAACCTGAAAGAGCGCTATGCCTAAAATCCATATCACCACCTTCATCAATGCACCTGTTGAACTGGTATTTGACCTCAGCCGGAATATTACACTCCTGAAAAAAATCCTGAATAACGGCAAAGAACAGTTGCTTGTTGACACATCATCTGTCCTTATCGGGAAAGGTGAATCTGTTACATTGAAAGCAAAACACCTGGGTAAGCTGAGAATGCTTACTACGAAGGTTGTAGAGTTGGAAAAGCCCGGCATGTACCAGGAATCCCAAATCAAGGGAGATCTGAAAAGATTCACACATGAACATCATTTCAAGAAAACCGAAAATGGTACGATCATGATTGATGTCGTCGATTTTGAAGGTCCGAAAGATATCATCGGTTCTGTAGCTGCTCCTTTTTTTCTGAAGAAATATTTTGAAACCTTTCTCGCGAAAAAAAATGACCTGATCCGCCAATATGCCGAATCGGACAAATGGCGGGCAATCATAGGCTGATCTAGCATTATCTTTGCGCGATATGTCGAAAAATCGTCCAACTCTTTTCACCTGTTTATCTCCCGCTCTCCTACACTTATATGATGTCAATAATGCAGTAGTGGTGATCATTGATGTTCTTCGCGCGACTTCTACAATTGCAACGGCATTGTACAACGGTGCGAAATGTGTAGTTCCTGTCGACACGGTTCCCCGGTGCATTGAGCTGGGAATAACACTGGATGGAATTACAGCAGGTGAGCGTGACGGTAAGGTTGCTGAAGGACTCTCCTACGGCAATTCTCCTTTCGAATATCCGGAAACATTTATAGCGAACCGGACGCTGGTACTTACTACCACCAACGGTACCAAGCTTCTGCATATGGCCCTGGCACAGGGAAAATGTGAAATCATCACTGGTGCATTCCTTAATCTTTCTGCAGTTTGTGATTACCTCGTAGCACAGGGTAAACCAGTTATTTTGGGTTGTGCCGCATGGAAGGACAGAATTAATATGGAGGATACATTATTCGCAGGTGCAGTTGCTGATAGAATTCAGGAACATTTTCATATCAACTGTGATTCTACTCATATCGCCATGACTTTGTATAACCAGGCAAAGAATGACATCTTTGAATTCATGAAGAAAAATGATGCATCCCATTACCATCGTCTCATGAATTATGGCCTGGAAAAGGATATCCGCCATTGCCTTACACCAGACCTGGCTGATGTACTTCCGGTATATCGTGATGAAGCGCTTTGGCGCCTATAGGGTTGAACGTAAAACGTAGAACGTTAAACGTTAGAACCCGACACCGCAAAAAGATTGCTTATCCGGAAAAACTTTGTACAGCAAGAGCGTACCTTTAACGTTCTACTTTTAACGTTTAACTTGTAAAGACATGTTGTTTCCCCCTATCTTTGAAAAAGCCATTTGCTTCTCATCCTGAAACTGTATTTTTATAGCCTATTTTAAAATCGGACTTTTTCAAAAAAGTATTGACCATATGAACGAAACTTCACTTCGCAGTCAGGGCTGGTTTGGCAGAACAGGAAAAGATGGATTTATATACAGAGCCTGGATGAAAAACCAGGGCATTCCTGATGAAGAGTTTCGTGGGAAGCCAGTGATCGGGATCTGTAACACCTGGAGTGAGCTCACTCCATGTAATGCACATTTCAGAGAACTCGCTGAGTCAGTAAAGAAAGGTGTGATTGCAGCCGGCGGTTTCCCGGTCGAATTTCCCGTAATGTCGCTTGGTGAAACGCTGATCAAGCCTACGGCTATGCTGTACCGTAACCTCGCCAGCATGGATGTAGAGGAATCCATCCGTGCGAACCCGATAGATGGCGTTGTATTGCTGTGTGGTTGCGACAAAACCACTCCATCCCTGGTGATGGGTGCCTGCAGCGTAAACATCCCGACAATTGTTGTTTCCGGTGGCCCTATGCTTACGGGTAAATATGAAGGGAAAAGTATCAGTACCAGTGACGTGTGGCGCTTCAATGATGCTGTTCGTAGTGGGCACATGACACAGGAAGAATTGACTGTTGCAGAAGCTTGTATGTGCCGTAGCCGCGGACATTGCGCTGTAATGGGTACTGCATCAACGATGGCCTGTATGGTGGAGTCTCTCGGACTCACATTGCCCACAAATGCAGCAATACCTGCGGCAGATAGTCGCAGAAAAGTGTTGGCGCAGTATTCAGGCAAGCGCATTGTTGAAATGGTAAAGGAAGACCTCAAGCTTTCGGATATACTTACGCGTGAGGCCTTTGAAAATGCGATTAAAATCAATGCAGCAATAGGCGGCTCTACCAATTTCGTTATACACCTGCTGGCTATTGCAGGCAGGATTGGCGTTAAGCTTGATCTCAATGATTTTGATAAACTCAGTTTTGGCATTCCTTTACTGGCTAACCTCCAGCCCTCAGGCAAATATTTTATGGAGGATTTTTATTATGCAGGAGGTCTGCCGGCAGTAATGCGGGAGCTTGATAATATTCTGCATACCCGGGCCATCACAGCCAACGGCAAAACAATCAAACAGAATTACGAGGAGGCAGAAATTTATAACGATGATGTAATCACCGGCACAGAAAATCCTTTTAAAAAGGAAACGGGTCTTGCAGTGATCACCGGCAATCTATGTCCTGACGGAGCGGTCTTGAAACCTAGTGCAGCCAGCCCGCACCTGATGAAGCATACAGGCAAAGCGGTCGTGTTTGAAAATATTGAAGACTATCATGCAAGGATAGACGATGATTCTCTCGGTGTCGATGAAACAAGTGTTTTGGTTCTGAAAAATGTAGGTCCGGTAGGTTACCCTGGTATGCCTGAAGTGGGGAATATGGCCCTCCCAAAAAAACTAATCGACAAAGGCATTACGGACCTGGTGCGTATTTCGGACGGTCGGATGAGTGGTACCGGTTTCGGAACGGTAGTGCTGCATGTGTCTCCTGAAGCTGCAAAAGGAGGTCCTCTGGCATTGGTGCAGAATGGAGACCTGATTGAGCTTGATGTTGAAAACCGATCGCTGGAATTAAAAGTTTCGAAAGAAGAACTCGATAAAAGAAGGGCTTCCTGGAAGCCGAGCCACAACGTATCCGGACGGGGATATGTTCAGTTATACCAGCAGCATGTTTGCCAGGCACACCTGGGTGCAGATCTTGACTTTCTCACCGGAAGTTCAGGCAGTACTGTCACCAGGGATTCTCATTAATACAATTATTGTTTGCAAAGATTTTGTTGCCATGTCAGAAAAAACATTCGGTGGAAAAGTAGCAATTGTAACAGGTGCAGGACAGGGAATTGGATTTGAAATAGCAAAACAACTTAGTTTGCAGGGAGCTTCCGTAATGCTGAATGACCTTGATAATGCATTAACCTATGAAGCTGCAGCAGAGATTGTCCGGCTGGGTGGTTCCTGTAAAGGTTTTCCCGGAGATGCAGGCAATATAACTTTCATTCAGAAGATGGTGGCTACAGCCGTGGAGGAGTTCGGAGGAATTCATATCGTAATTGCGAATGCCGGAATTACTCTCTTCGGAGATTTTTTTACTTATACACCTGAAGCACTGCAAAAAGTTTTTCAGCTTAATATCAGCGGAAGTTTTTTCCTGGCACAAACTGCGGCTATACAAATGCGTAAGCAAGGCTCTGGCGGAAGCGTGCTTGTCATGTCTTCAGTTACAGGACAGCAGGCCCATCGTCACCTGGCAGCATATGCAATGACAAAAGCAGCACTGCAGATGCTTGCAAAAAATCTTGTCATTGAATTATCTCCATACGGAATTACAATTAATGCTATTGCGCCAGGCGCCACGCTCACTGAAAGAACTATTTCTACCGACCCTGGTTATGAAGCTACCTGGAGCGAATTAACTCCCCTGGGAAAGCCTGCTAAAACGACCGATATTGCTCATGCTGCGCTCTTCCTTGTTTCTCCGCTTTCCCATCATATTACCGGCCAGACGCTGGTGGTGGACGGAGGCTGGACATCGGTAAGTCCGTCGCCGGGGGAAAAGCATTTTCAGGAGGTAGAATCCGGAAAGTAAATCCCTAAAGATACGAAATTTCAAAGCAGGAAAAACCGACCGGAGATTAAAATAAAATTTCGACGGAAGGGCTTTCAGGGCTGATGTATTTTCATTTAGTTTTGCAGATTACCCTTTTTTGTAAAGAGAAATTTTCCGTACACCGGGGGGTTGTTGAGTGCGTTTGATCATTTCAGTTATTAACCTATCTATGGCTTTATCACACCTGTTGAAATTCGTTTATAATAATGGCACCGATGAGGTGATTAGAAGAGGAAAGAAGATACATGCAATCGGTTATGTCGAATTTGTGGAACACGATGAACTGATGGGTACGGTTACTTTCCGTGTGAAAGATGATAACTACAATACTTTCTATAAAGTCACTATCCAGAAATACAAGGATCCGCGAACCATGGCGTTACGCTGCTCCTGTCCATACAACCTCGGCGACATTTGTCGCCACGAAGCAGCTGCTCTCCTTCAACTGCAGGAATTACTGGATAAAAATGTTTTAGGCGACAGAAGTATTATCTACCATCAGCGCCATACTGTGGTCAAGATGAAAAATCTTGATCTAAAGTCAATCAGATATCTAACCGCTCCGGAATCCTATGAAGCCGCAGAGAAATTATTGCGCACACAAAAAGCCAATATTATTCTCGCAAAAGACGAAAGGGTTGAGGCAAAACTGGAAATGGACGGTGATGTTTTCCCTGTGGTAATTCAGAAAAATGAAGAACGCAATTTTGATACATCGTGTAAATGCACAGATGAACATCATCCACTTTGCGTGCATAAAACAGTTTTATTTCTCCAGTTATTGAATAGCTATGGTCCGTTTTACTTCGATACCATCCGCAACTGGGAAAAAGAAAAAAATAAATTGCTGGAAGCTTATGGCTACAGTATGAACGACGAAGGATGGGAGAAAAAATTTGAGTTTTCTTATAAAGATGGAAAACCATTTTTGCGTGTACTTGATCCAACAGTAAAGAGAGTTGAAGTATCGGCAAATAATAAACCACGTCCCGTGGTTGCCCCTCAGCGTGAGGAAGTAGCTGTGCCTGTACCTGAAGTTGAAATCATTCCTGATGATAACCGATTAGGAATTGTTTTCAATTCACATCACAAACAATTTCCGGGATTCGCAATTGATGTTGTTACTGGTGAAATAAATGCACAGGGAACAGCCTTTACGGGAAAAGTGGTAAAACTTGATCTCGGCAAATTTATTCCAACGGAAAATATGAATGAGGAGGAAACGACTTTACTGCAGAGTCTGCGCAAGTTTCATCCTTCTGAGATTAACAAATATGTCAGCCGAAACTCTCCATTTTCGGGTATCTGGGAAAACATTATTCATACCGAAGAAGACGGGTTACCTGCTGATACTGAATCATTAATTACAGAATATTTCTATCCAAAACTTAAAAAACTTTTTGCCGAGAACAAAGGCAAAACGCTTTTCCTGCGTCTTCCTGCCGGTAAATCTTTTGTAACCTCTCATCT
This sequence comes from Pollutibacter soli, assembly GCA_029269725.1. Classification (GTDB taxonomy): domain Bacteria; phylum Bacteroidota; class Bacteroidia; order Chitinophagales; family Chitinophagaceae; genus Pollutibacter; species Pollutibacter soli. The sequence goes on from JARJHS010000007.1 coordinate 185,247, forward strand.
TATTCCTGTTGATATCAGTACCTCTACAATGGTGCCGTCATTTTCAGTAGAACAGGTAGATGACGGATACCAGGTTACCTGCAGAGCCATCGTAAATGAACTTGATATTGATCTCACAGATAATGAGTGGCAGAGCGATCTGGTAGTGATGTATAACAATTGTTTATACCTCTGGGAAAAAGAAGAAGATTTTCTTGCAGTCCGTGAATTTGCTGCTGACAACAAAAAGATCATCGGTAAATCAGATTGGAAAGATTTTCTTCATAAAGTATTGATTCCACTTTCCCGAAATTACCGGATGGAATTTGATAAATCAATCGTAAAGGAAGTTCGTGATGGTGAACCGGAAATAAGGTTAAGTCTCCAGGAGAAAGGTGAATATCTAGTATTCAATCCCGGGTTTGCATATAAGGGGTATGAAGTGCGTTACAGTGAAAAGGATACAATCATTCTGCCAGTAGAGGACCAGGTGATGGTCATCCACAGAAACAAACCTGCTGAACTTCAATTCATAAAGAAGCTGGAAGGGCTTCATTCTAATTTCATCAGGCCCGAAGGGAATGCTTCACTCGTTCTTAAAGGAACTGATGTACTGCGTAACAACTGGTTTTTCCTATTTGTTGACGCGATGAAGGAGCTGGATGTTCCTATCAGCGGATTTGATGTGTTGCGCAATTTCCGGTTTAACACGGCGAAACCAAATACGAGAATCAGGATCAATAGCGGCACCGACTGGTTTGATGCCAGCGTAGATGTTGTTTTTGGCGACCAGCAGGTTAGTATAGCGGAAATAAAACGCGCGTTGACCAACAAACAACAGTTCGTTCAGCTGAACGATGGTACTCTAGGCATACTTCCAGAGGAATGGTTGAAAAAGTACTCTCTTCTGTTTCGGGTTGGCGAAGGCAAGCAGGATAAGCTTCGCCTTTCAAAATATCACCTGAGTGTAATTGATGAATTGTACGACAATCGCGACGAGACTGAAGTAATGATCCGTCTCGAAGAAAAGTATGATCGTTTGAGAAGTTTCAACCGGATCAGCGAAGTGGATCCTCCTCAGGCCCTGAATCATATATTGCGTCCCTACCAGGTGGCGGGATATCATTGGCTGAATTATCTCAGTGAGGTTGGTTGGGGAGGAATTCTTGCCGATGATATGGGTCTTGGTAAAACAGTGCAGGCGCTTTCATTCATGCAGTTTTATAAAGAGAAACAAGGCACGTTAAAAGCACTGGTGGTTTGCCCGACCACATTGATGTTTAACTGGGAAAATGAGATCCGCAAATTCACACCCAATCTGAAACATATTATTCATCATGGTGGTGATCGTTCGCGGGACAAAAAACTTTTTGAAGAGACTGATGTTGTGATCACAACCTATGGCACACTCAGAAGTGATATCCGCCTGCTGGTAGATGTGATGTTCGATTATGTAGTGCTCGATGAATCCCAGGCGATCAAAAACCCACAGAGTAAAGTAACAAGAGCGGCTTCGTTACTGAATGCAAAAAGCCGTTTGTGCATGAGTGGTACGCCGCTTCAGAATAATACATTTGATATCTATGCTCAAATGAACTTTCTCAATCCGGGTATGCTGGGCAGTATTGAGTTTTTCAGAAATGAATTCGCAACACCTATTGATAAATTTGGCGAGCCTGATCAGAAAGAGCATCTGAGAAAACTACTCTACCCTTTTATACTTCGTCGTACAAAAGAACAGGTGGCAAAAGATCTTCCTGAAAAAACAGAAACTATTCTGTTTTGTGAAATGGAGGATGAACAACGTAAGATTTACGACGCTTACAGAAACGACTATCGCAACAAGATACTTGGTGTAATCAGCGAACAGGGTATCGATAAATCACAACTGACCATTCTCCAGGGTCTGATGAAACTCCGCCAGATTTGTGATTCACCAGCGATCATGAACGAGCCAGAAAAATATCCGAACGTATCCATCAAACTGGAGGAACTCGGGCGCGAGATCACGGAGAACATCAGTGATCATAAAGCGTTGGTTTTTTCCCAGTTCCTGGGTATGCTGGCATTGATCCGCGAAAAACTTACGGCGTTGGGTGTGCCTTACGAATATTTTGATGGTAGTACTTCTGCGATCGACAGGGAAAAGGCCATTCAGCGTTTCCAGAATGATCCGACTGTCAGGGTATTCCTTATCTCACTGAAAGCAGGCGGTGTGGGTCTTAACCTTACAGCTGCCGATTATGTTTATATCGTTGATCCATGGTGGAACCCGGCAGTCGAGCAACAGGCCATCGACCGTACTCACCGTATCGGGCAAACGAAAAACATTTTCGCTTACAGGATGATCTGTAAGGATACCATTGAAGACAAGATCCTTCAGTTGCAGGATCGCAAAAGAGCGCTCGCCCGCGACCTGATCGCAGATGATACTTCTTTTGTAAAGAGTCTCAGCAGGGAAGATGTCGAATACCTGTTCAGTTAATTTTTTATAGATCAGGTTATGCATCAGTATAAATCGGTGTGCCATCTGCAGCATACAGATAAGTGCCGGATTTATGAATTGCAAATATTTTCGAACCCATAGATTGCTGGGTATTACTCCTTATCGACATCATGGTTTGAGGTGAATGCATCCTGGAATAATGCGGATGAGCAAACTTGTCATAAGCTGACATAGTGAAAAATATAGCATCAGTATCGGATGTTACTGTAAAACTGCGCACGACAACGGGGTTCTGGTACTGGGCTGTGCTAAGCAATCTGATTTCAATAGTATCGTAATCCAATAAAGGGATATCAAATTCGGTCAGGAATGGTCCATATACTTCATAATTCCTGTTTGGAAAATCCAAACGGGCTTTCTCCAGCTCAGCAAGAGCTGCGTTTTTCGCATTATCATCGCTTGACGAACCCTGGGGAATAAGCAGAAAATAAGGATAGGTGCTCGATGCAATAAAATAATGATAAAGACCATCGCGGAATCCATCCGCGGCTTCTGCCAAACGTCGGGCAAGGCCGGCTGGCAACGGTGTGTCGCTAAACATAAGAAGAGTTTTAAAAGATGGTGATGAATAGGTGGGAAGGAAAAAGAAGGGGACAGAGCGATTTGGATTTCCTGAATAAAAGCTATTAAATATTTTTTAAAACGGCAAGTTAATTTTCGAAATTGTTCAGGTGAAAAGACCCATATTAAAATAATATTTATTAAGTGAGTTTTGTTTTGAGTAAATTTAATTGACCGAATTCCATCTATGCGCAGGCTGGTGGCTATAATGTTCACCGACATTGAGGGATACACCTCTCTCATGCAACAGAACGAAAATGATGCAGTTCTGTTATTGGATAAGTATAAACAAATCGTACTCAGCGCTACAAGACAATATGATGGCAGACTGATCAAGTTCATGGGGGACGGTTCGCTTTCAACATTCACATCCTCATTCCAGGCTGTTTGTTGCGCCGAGGCTTTGCAAAAAGAATTTCGTAAACATAAAAATCTTCCAGTAAGAATTGGTATTCACCAGGGTGAAGTAATTATTGAAAACCGGGACATAGTCGGTGATGCAGTAAATCTTTCTTCAAGAATACAAAATGCAGGAGTTGCAGGATCTGTATTGATCTCTGTCAAAGTCAATGATGAATTGACTAATCATCCGGAGATCAGTACTGTACACCTGGGGTCGTTTTTGCTGAAGAATATTGCGATGCCGGTAAGTCTTTATGCAGTCAAATCGGATGGATTAATTGTGCCCGGTCAAATACATGCTGTGCATAGCGATCATGATGAACATCACCAGGATGGTGAACTGGACTATTCGGGTAACCGTCGCCGTCATCGATGGAGGCTGCCACTGATTATAACGATTGCTGTTTCTGTATTGCTCACCATTTTATTATTGTTTGGAGTTTTCGGCAACAGGGATAAGAAAGATGAACCAAAGACAATTACTATACTGCCTTTTATAAATAATTCTGCAGACAAAGAGGGAAGCAATTATATATCCGAAGCGCTGACTTATGAAATTTCCAATATTCTTTCAATGAATATCCGGTTGAAAGTCCGGAAGATGCCAGCTCGTCCTGCAGGGATGGAGTTTGGTTCCGAAGTTGCCGGAATTTTTAATACTGAGCCGCCAACCAGTGTCCTGGATTGTTCCTTGCAAAAGGAGGGAGATTCAATAAAAATACTTGCATTGTTGAAACGGAGTGATAATAATGAGATCCTCTGGAGCCAGATGTATATGCGCCGGTACAGTCAACAACTAAGATTGCAGCAGGATATTGCTCAAAAAATTGCTTCAGCACTGGAGTCTGATTTTACAAAAGATGAACTGCGCGAAATCGCCAGGAATTCAAATGTTCCATACAAAGCATATGATTTATATATCCGTGGAAGACATGAGCAGAACAAGCGTGATCCGCAATCCATGTTAAATGCGCTGGACTTTTTCCAGAAAGCAGTTGAAGTCTATCCCAGATATGCGCAGGCCTGGGCCGCTATCAGCGACAATTTCACCATCCGGCTGGACAATAGCATAATACCATATGATACTGCATATAAGTATGGCAGACCCGCACTGGACAAAGCTTTAAAGTTGAATGCCAGGCTACCTGAAGTGTTAGCAGCAAAAGGAATATTTTTTGGAAGCATTGAGGGAAAACATAAAGAAGCCATGGCAGCACTGGAAAAAGCAACGTCCATGCGCAAAACCGACGGATTTGTTCATCAGTATTATGCTGTAGAACTAATGGCTGATGGAAAAGCCAATGAAGCATTGGAACAGATCAATAAGGCAATAGAACTTGAGCCCCAGGTGACAAAACGTCAATTGTATCTTAAGAATTCAATCCTTATGAATGCTCAACGATATAATGAAGCCGCAGCTAACCAACAGGAACTATTAAAAAGTTTTGGTGATTCCAACCTCTACAATCTGCAGTCTGCAGAACGTTATTACCGCATGGGTAAAAATGATTCAGTGAGTTATTTTGGAAATAAAATTCAGAATGAAATTAAAGATCACTTGTTTTGGAAAGCAATGTTATCTTCAGATAAATCGGTCTTACGTAAAAGACTGATGGAAGACAAAAATTTTAGCGATCTCGAAGTACAGGCGTTTTATTTTATTTGTCTTGAAGACAATGCAAAAGCACTGGATAAGATTGAAACAGCGTATAATGCCAGGGAGTACAGATGGCTTAAGTTCCTTAACGTTGACCCTGACTGGGCTCCTTTAAAAAATGAACCACGATTCGCTGCAATGCTTCAGAAGATGGATCTCAATTAATTTTCAAAGTGTCGTTATCGCGCGGATACTCATCCATGTGGTAAGTAATACGACAAGTATCCCGATTACAGTCAGCAATACCGGATGTTGGTAATCTCCAACTAATTTTTTTCTATACACGGCAATCAGCATAAGACTTAAGGCGAATGGCAAAATGAATCCGTTTATAAAGCCTGCTGCAAGCAAAATCTTTACCGGTTGCCCTATCAGAATAAAAATCAATGCTGAGACCAGAACAAAGGCAATCACCAGTTTTCCTTCAATGGATGGTAATCTGGGATGTACGGTCTTCAAAAAGCTTACTGATGTATATGCAGAACCAATTACAGATGTAATTGCTGCGCACCACATCACAAAGCCAAATATTAAGAAACCACTTCTGCCTGCAGCCAGTTCAAAAACAGCAGCTGCGGGGTTGTTCAGATCGGGCGATTTGCCTCCGGCAAGCACACCTAATGCGGCAAGAAAGAGTAAGATCCTCATAACAGATGCGAGAAGAATCGCGCCACTGGCCGCGCGTGTAACAGCGGGGAGAGCTTTTGTTCCGGAAATACCGGAATCTATTAACCGGTGTCCACCAGCGAAACTGATATACCCACCAACGGTTCCGCCCACCAGGATAACTATTGCTTTTAAGTCGGTTTTATCGGGGTCAAAAGTTCGTAACAATGCTTCGGTTAACGGCGGCTTTGCAATGATGACCACATACAAAGTCAGCACGATCATTACCACACCCATGATCTTTGCGATTTCATCCATCCAACGCATCGCTTTCCTGGAAAGAAAAATAGCAACGACTATTGCCGCGCTTATCGCCGCTCCTGATGTAGGATCCAGGCCGGTAAGAATCTATAATCCGAGACCAGTACCCGCCAGATTACCGATATTGAATGCAAGGCCACCCAAAACAATGAATGCAGTCAGTAAGTGTCCTGCACCCGGGAATACATAATTGGCAATTTCCTGTGCGCGCTTTTTCGATACTGCCACGATGCGCCAGATATTGATCTGTGCGCCAAGATCGAGCAGTATGGAAATCAGAATTACAAAACCAAAGCTGGCCATCAATTGATGCGTAAAAAGCGCAGTTTGTGTTAGAAAACCCGGGCCTATTGCAGAAGTGGCCATCAGAAATGCTGATGCCACAAATGGAGAATTGAATTTATTGCGGGGTGCCATTCGCAGCATCTGGGGATTGAATACGGATCTTATTTTCGATCAGTAATTTATGGATTGCGTTTGCGATTGGTACTGCAAGCGCGCCATCGCCATGAATACAGATCGTGTCCGCTTCCAGGGGTATGACTGTACCCTCCACCGTTAGAACAGTTTTTTGTTGTATGATTTGCAGTGCTTGTTTTGCGGCGATATTTTCATCAGCAATTAAAGCGTTTGGGGATGACCGTGATGTAAGTTGTCCATCAGCGGTATAGGTTCTGTCGGCAAAAGCTTCCCTGACAAAGCGAAGACCCGTTTGCTGTGAAGCCATCGACATACAGGAATTGGGTGGGCAATAGAGGACCAGATCCCTGTCAAAATAATACACAGCGTGAACAATTGCAGTCGCGGCTTCCATATCGGTGGATGCCCTGTTGTATAAAGCTCCATGAGGTTTTACATGTGATAATTTGATGCCGGCAGCTTTGGTAAAAGCTGCAATTGCACCAACCTGGTACAACACGATATCGTAAATTTCCTGCGCGTCCAAAGGCATGTTTCTTCTCCCAAAACCCTGCAGATCGGGATAAGATGGATGTGCGCCTATTGCAACTCCGGAATTTTGAGCAAGCCTGACCGTTTTATGAATGATAGCCGGATCACCACCATGAAATCCGCAGGCGATATTAGCAGAACTGATTAATGGCATCAGCAATTCATCCTGGCCAATGGTAAAATTGCCATAGCTTTCTCCCATATCACAATTGAGATCAATTTGCATCGGCAGACTTTTTCAGGAATGAGAAATTAACGATATTTCATCTGAATATACTCGCTCAACAAAAACATATCTCTTTCCTTCTTTAAATATAAATCTTCAGCTTCCTCCGCTGAGATAAGTGTGAATCTGATTTCTTCATCGGGTTTGAGCTGAGCACAGGCAGACAAATCGGTTGAGGCAATTTGTGCTATCCTTGGGTATCCACCGGTAGTTTGCGCATCTGCCATCAGCATGATCAAATCACCTTCGTGCGTCACCTGTATTGTTCCCATAGTGACATTCGTAGAAATCAATTCTGGCAATGGTTCGGTAATCAGTGATTTTCCCTGCAGCCGAAATCCCATCCTGTTGGATTGCGTTGTGATCCGGAAAGAACTATTCAGGAATGTTTCTATCGCATTATTTGTGAAGCAATCCCATTCCGGCCCTTTAATGATCCTGATTGCTGAAGCAGCGTTTTGATAATGCCTCCCATAATATCCCCAGCTTGTAGCTTTCACGTCATTATTATTTCCCGATGGATAAAAGTATTGACTGACTCTTTGAAAGACATCCTGGTCCCTGATTCGTAATTGATCTCCCGTTTTTAAAATACGCCCGTTCAATCCGCCCATGGCTGCAGGTGTATAGGTACTGCTGCTACCCAAATCCAATGATGCTTCAAACCCGCCGCTAACGGCAAGGTATGACCGGTAACCTGATGGGTTTGATTTTAGTTGCAGCAAAGTCGATTGTTTTACGAGGTAGCCACGCCCGCTGACGGCGGGATAGTCGTTGATCCATAATGAAGCGCCTCCTCCGCAGTGAGCCACAATCATTGGTGATTCGGCAATAAGGGCAGCTCCGTGATGCGTAAATTCAATAACGGTGTCGGATGCACGGTTTCCTACCAGGATATTTGCAATCTGTGCTGACTGCGTATCCATTGCTCCGCTTTCGGGGACGCCAATTGCGCGGTATCCGGATCTTCCCAAATCCTGCATAGAGCTGTACATACCCGGCTGAATAATTCTCAAACTCATTCTCCGGAAATTTTATTGAATTCACTTAATGAAATGGCCCTGAATCGGACGGTTTGACCTGGAGTTAAAAGCGATCTTGTCTCACTGTTTTTGTCAAACATATGCAGTGGAGTTCTTCCGATGATCTGCCAACCACCCGGTGTCTGATAAGGATAGATCCCCGATTGCATACCGGCAAGGGCGACAGATCCGGCAGGTACAGAAAAATCAGGAACCTTTTTGCGCGGCACCTGCAGCAGATCAGGATTGATTCCCAGGTAGGGAAATCCAGGAATAAAACCGATAAAATATACCCTGTAGATGGCAGCGCTATGAAGTTTTACGACTTCGCTGGTACTGATCCCGCAATGCCTGGCAACGAATTCCAGGTCGGGCGCAAAACCGGGATCATAACACACAGGGATAACTGTTTCCTTTTCCCGGAGACGTGTATTTTCCCCGCATTCATCCAGCAATGCTTTTATCTCAGCTTTTACAATTTCAGCGATGGTGTTTTGCCTGTAAGGTGAAATTCGCGCAATGGCATAGGGAGAATAATAAACTGCCAGTGTATGATAAGACGGAACGGATTCAAGGTAGCCGGTGAATTTTTTCTGCTGAAGGAATTGATGAAAAGCGATTACCTGATCATTTACACGCGGATCAATTTTATCTCCAAACCTGATAGTAATAACGTCTTCGCTGACAGATCTTATTTCAGGAAATTTCATGCTTTTGAAGATAAGCTATATTTCCTCCCATAAAAAAGCCGCATCTTTTTAGAATGCGGCCAAGCACAGAATTTGTTTCAGAGGTTGTGCCTGTTATTTTTTGAATTCTAATGGGTGTACATGTCGTATTTGTTCTTACGTATTCTTCTGTTATTTCGTACCGGGTAATAATCAGCGGGCTGAAGTAATTTGAATAGGATCCGGTTCACAACTGAACCTGTAAAATGAAGTAAGCGGTTGATATTATTTTCCATGGCTGGGGATTGAATTTAATTGGGTAACGTCCCTTGTTCGAAATTATTATTGGACGGACACTAAATTTACTTTTTATATGATCTGATGGTATAAAATCGGGCCTTTGAATAATTTTTTAACAATTCGATAGTTATCAGATAATCAATATCATGCCCATGAAAACCATGATCTTTTCGCTGATTGTTATTCTTTCACACTTTTCTGCTGTCAAGGCACAGGATGCAACATTTTCCAAAGTACTGGAGAAAGTCCTTGCAGATTATCCTCAATCATTTAAGAATGTACGTGGCGAATTGATCATGGAAGATGAAGAAGAGCAACGCTATAGTTCAAAGTTAGAGTTGCCGGGTGCAATGGATTGTCTTGTAAGTATGCCGATGTCGGGTGAACGAAAACTCGCTAAATGGGAGGCACTCTGTTTTAGTTCCGCTTCTTTTGATGATGCAGTAAACAATTATAAAAAACTGCACGATCAGCTTTTAAAATCAACTTTGAAGCTTGGAAAAAGTAGTGCACGTCTTCGTGGTGAATATGCAGTTCCGAATGCAGATGAATCGTTCACCAGTATCATTTATAATATCAATCCGGCGAGTGCTTCTTTCAGGAAGGTTAAAATAGAACTCGAGCTGGTTCATGTACTAGAAGAATGGAGGGTGAATCTACGCGTGGGTAGTGGGGATTTTTCAGAGTAAGTAGTGAGTGGTAAGTAGCTTGCCGGCAGGCAGGTAAGTAGGAAACAGCCGCTCAGGTGTAGTAATCACAGTTTCTGTTTTCAGCTTGCCTGACGGCAGGCAGGTTTTCTGTTTCTCGTTAAGGAAAAAGGCAAAAGTATTTCTGGTGGCGCAAGTTATTGAATAATCAAAGTCCCCTTTTCAACTATAAGCCGGCTGTTCAACGAACAACGAACAACTTCTTCATCCCTGCCTCATTAACCTTAATTAACCTTAAACCCATTTTGATTAACCAGAACCGCCCGGGCCGCATGATATTTTCGTATCATGAAAAGAATGGCATTGCTCCTGGTTTTAGTAACGGCCTTGATTTTTGGTTTGGCGATGAGCGTTTTCGCTCAACAGAAAGGAAAAGTTTCAGGTATGATCGTGGACACAGCTATGCGTAAAGCAGTGACTGGTGTCACGATCAGCATCCTGAGTTCAAAAGATTCTTCCCTCGTCAGTTTTACCATGACAGGCGATGATGGCCGTTTCGAGATTACGAATCTTTCCAATGGCGAATACAGGTTATTGGCTACACATACCGGTTACCACAATACCAACAGGTTGTTTTCAATTTCAACTGAAAAGCCGTTTGCTTCGCTTGGTGAAGTTCCTGTAACAGATAAGTACAAAGCGCTTGACGAAATTGTGATCCAGGCGGAAGCTCCTCCGGTTACTTTAAAAGCAGACACAGTAGAATACAATGCGGGATCTTTTAAAACGCAGCCCAATGCAAATGTGGAGGACCTGCTGAAAAAACTTCCCGGTGTTAAAGTGGATAAGGATGGGACAGTAAAAGCCCAGGGACAGAAGGTGAACCGCGTGTTGGTGGATGGAAAAGAGTTTTTCGGAAATGATCCAAAAATGGCGACAAAAAATCTTCCTGCAGACGCGATCGACAAAGTACAGGTATATGACCGGCAGAGTGACCAGGCACAGCTTACAGGGTTTGATGATGGAAGCAGTGAGAAGACGATCAATCTCAAACTTAAGAAGGAAAAGAAAAAAGGAATGTTCGGAAAGGCTACGGCAGGGGCGGGTACACAGGACCGTTATGAAGGAAGATTTAACATCAATTCTTTCAAAGGCGCCCGTCAGTTGTCTGCATTGGGTGCAGCTAACAATGTCAATGCAGAAGCTTTTGGTTTTTCGGATATGTTGAATTTTGGAGGTGATCGTCCTTCGATAGGGTCCGGTGGCAATATTTCCATTAACATTAATTCCGATATGGCTGGAATGAATGGTGGAAATCAAAACAACGGTATCAATACAATATGGGGAGGAGGTATTAACTACAATGATCTCATCGGAACAAAACTCGATTTAAGAAGCAATTATTTTTACAATCATTTCAGTCCGAAAACAAAGAGCACCCTGGAGCGTCAATATTTTCTCCCTGACTCATCCTATTACTATTACCAGGATGGTGAAAGCGAAAAAAGAACAAACTCACATAAGCTGAACCTGATCCTAGATTATGAAATTGACTCTTTTCATTCCGTAAGGATAGCGCCATCATTGGGATACCAGCAATCCGATATGGCGGCAGGCTCTCTGTACCAGACGTTAAATGAATCCGGATTTATGGCTAATGACGGATTCAATAAACAATTCACAAGCAATGAAGGATTCAATTTTAAAAATGATTTGCTATTCAGGAAAAAATTCAGAAAAAGAGGAAGAACTTTTTCTTTCTCATTACAGAACCTGGTCAACAGATCTGATGGTCATGGTGATCAGAAATCAGTAAACAGGTTTTATGATGAAAATGGATTGATTCAGAACATCGATTCAATAAATCAATACAATGAGAATTCAGCAGATATGAACGGATATACTGCCAAAGCTGTTTATACTGAACCTGTATTACGGAAAGCATTATTGGAATTCAGTATCGCACAGAGCAGTACGCATTCGATGTCGGATAAACAGACTTACGACTATAATGATAACTCAGGAAAGTTTGATGAGTTGAATCCTCTCTTATCCAACGATTATAATAACCGCTACGGATACACTAATGCCGGTATTCGATTTCGTAAACAATATCGTAAGTTCAACTGGACCGCGGGACTGGCCTGGCAGCATTCCCAGCTGAAAGGAAAAACATCAGGTTCAATTATTGACTCTGCAATTCAGAAAGATTTTAAAAACCTGTTGCCCAATGCGCGTGCGCAGTACCAGTTCAATCGGTTCAGTAGTATTTCATTGAATTATATGACGATGACCCAGCAACCGACGGTTAGTCAGTTGCAGCCGGTTCCGGATATCAGCAATCCATTAAGCATTGTACTTGGTAACCCGGCATTGAAACAGGAGTACAGCCATTACCTGCAGTTCAACCTGATGAAAGTGAATCCAATTAAACAGAGAAACATTTTTGCATTCGTTACTTTCAGGGAAACATCCGATAAAATTGTGAACAGTGATTCCATCAGTACAACCGGTATTAAATACAGCATTCCTGTAAACGTGCACGGTGTATACAATCTTACGGGAGATATCAATTGGGGGTTCCCGATGAAACTGATAAAAAGAAGTTCTTTATCTCTGGGTATGCAGGCGTCACATAGTAGGAACAAGCAATTTATTAACCGCGTTGAAAATAGAATTAACGATTTGTATCTATCTCCTGAGGTCCGACTCGAAATGAATCCATCAGAGAAAATCAATGTCGGTATTACAGCATCAACAGCATTCACCTATACTCAATATTCACTGCAACCTGAATTGAAGACCAGGTATTTTACACATGAATTCGGAGTAGACGCAAGTTGGGATTTGCCATGGAAAATGTTTTTTGTAACTGATTTTAATTATCGTATAAATGCGAGACGTGCAGATGGATTTAATGTAAATGTCCCGCTATGGAATGCTGGAATAAACAAATTTCTTTTGAAATACAACCGCGCACAAATAGGTTTGAGGGTCTTCGATCTTTTGAATCAGAATGTGGGTGTAACGAGAACAAGTAACAATAATTATATCGAGGATAAGAAAATAGCAGTACTGAAACGATATTTTATGTTGACACTTACTTTCAGTCTCAGTAAAACAGGATTAAATGGCGGCGCTGGCGGCGGAGGAAATTTCCGTGTAATAACGAGGTAGAAAATGTGAAATACCGAAAGTTAAATTGTTCTACGAATTCACGATCCTGATTATTTCTCCGGCAAGTTGATCACTCCCTGCAATTAATATTTGCGCGTCGGCGAGTATAGCCTGCTGCGGCATATAGGCCACTTCTGCATCTTTTGGGTCCTGGGCAATCGTATATCCACCTGCGAGACGGATCTTTTTTAAACCTTCTGCTCCATCTGCATTGGCGCCAGATAATAATATCCCGATCGCTGTGGGTCCGAACACAGATGCAATCGATTCAAAACTGACATCAATACTTGGTCTGCTATGATGCACTTTTTCTGAACTATCGAGTGAGAAACTATAGTAATCTTCCACGAGTAAATGGTAGTCTGGAGGCGCTATATAAATTGTACCTGTAGTAATTGATTCCTTGTCCTCCACTTCTTTTACTGCAAGGGGTGAGCGTGAAGCAAGTAATTCCGTCAGAATTGAAGAGGGGTCATTCTTCCTGTGAATTATAATTACATAAGCAAGCGAAACAGGCAATGCAGCAGCACTGATGATTTTGAGAATCACATCAAGGCTACCGGCCGATCCGCCGATGGCAACAATTTTATATTTCGTCATTTGACCTTCCGCCATATTTTCTCGCGGTTTTCCATCTGCCGGTATTTGGAAGCCACTTTTGTAAACCGGATATTTTCTTTTGATCCCAATACAAGAAAGCCGAGTTTATCAAGACTATCATCAAAAAGGGTGAGCACTTTATCCTGCAGGTCCTTATCAAAATAGATCAAAACATTCCGGCAACAGATCAGCTGAAACTCATTGAAAGAACGATCAGAAACCAGGTTATGGGTTGCAACGATCATTCTTGTTTTTAACCTGTCGTCGAATTTTGCCCAATCATACTTAGCTGTATAGTATGAGGAAAACTCTCTTCGGCCACCAGCGAGGATATAATTTTCGGAATAGATTTTCATGTGATTCATCGAAAAAATTCCCCGTTGTATATTTTCGATGACATGAGGATTAATATCAGTTGCGTAAATCAGTGATTTGTGTAAAAGGTTTGCTTCTTCCAGCAGGATGGCCATCGAGTACGCTTCCTCACCTGTCGAACATCCGGCATGCCATATGCGGATAAATGGATGTGTAGCGAGTACCGGCAATACTTCTTCACGAAGTACTTTAAACATCTGCGGATCGCGAAACATTTCTGTAACGTTTACCGTCAGTTGCTGAATAATATGCGTGAAGTAATTTTCATCGTTTCTTACCCGGTAGAAAAGTTCTGCAAAACTTGGCAACCGGTCGATCAGCATCAACCGCGTAATCCTCCTGCGTAGAGATGCTCTTGCATAATTGGTGAAATCGTACCCATATCGCTGAAATATTTCAGTCAGCAGAAGATTCAGATCCTCATCCCGGATAGTTATGAGTTCTGTTTCTTTCATTTCCTATAACGTTGAAGTAAGTTGAATAAGATGTCCATGTCAACAGGCTTAGATATATAGTCGTCTGCACCAGCATTGATGCTTTTTTCGCGATCGCCCGGCATTGCCTGCGCCGTGACTGCAATGATCGGAACGTTCTTGTATTTATCTATTCCATGGATGTGGCCGATTGCTTCATATCCATCCATTTCCGGCATCATCATATCGATCAGTATGACATCAATACTTTTCCCGGCTCTTAATTCAACAAAGGCCTCTTCCATTCCCGACGCCGTCAGGCAATCATACCCACGGGATTTCAATACAGCAGACAAAGCAAAAATATTCCTGTTATCATCATCAATAATCAGAATGGTAGTTTTCGACTGCATGTTTATTAATCCATTTATTACTGATGATAAAGCCAGACCCTTAACAAGGAAATAAGCTGATCGATATCTACGGGCTTGGTGATATAGTCTGACGCGCCTGCATTAATACATTTTTCCCTGTCGCCGGTCATTGCCTTTGCTGTCACAGCGATAACAGGAAGCTGCCTGTATTTTGGATTTTCACGGATGCGCCTGGTAGATTCATATCCATCCATTTCCGGCATCATCATATCCATCAGTACAAGATCAATATCAGGATTTTTTTCCAATTGCTCCAAAGCTTCACGGCCGTCCATAGCCGAAATTACATCGACTCCAAATGTTTCGAGTGATTTGGAAACCGAGAAAATATTTCTCACGTCATCATCCGCCACCAGCACTTTTTTGCCTTTGAGTACTTCACTTAGTTCTCCCAATCGCTTATATCTTGTACCCTTACTTTCCTTCCGGTTTTCTTCCACGAGATGAAGGAAAAGGGAAACTTCATCCAGAATGCGTTCATAGGAATGAGCGGTCTTTATAACAATTGAATCAACATATTTTTTCAATTTCACTTCTTCAACGTGCGAAAGATTTTTTCCTGTGAAAATGATAATCGGAAGCGTTTCAAATCCCTTGGTTTTTTTGATTTCTTCAAGAGTATCATAAGCCCCCTGGGTGGGTATGCCCATATCAAGAATCACACAATCAACATCATCATTGTTCAATGCACGAATACCGTCTTTTACCGACGTCTTGATCTCGGTAACGACCTGGTAGGAATGAAGAAAATAGGAAAGGGCCTCTGCATGCTTTGTATTTTCTTCTACGATCAATACTTTTTTAGGATGACGAGTGAGTGCCTCTTCGATTTTCTTAAACATCTCCGAAAGCTTTTCGAAGGCCACAGGTTTACTGATGAAATCAACAGCACCCTTCGATAAACTCTTCATCCGCACTTCATGCGAGCTCATCATATGTACAGGAAGAGGCCTTGTGACCGTATCGGCTTTCAGTTCGTCCATCACCTGCCAGCCACTTTTTACCGGAAGTTGAACATCCAATAGAATCCCGGTAGGCAAAATCTCTTTTGCCAGTTGAATACCTTCATCACCTCTTACAGCAACAACGCCTTTGTAGCCTTTGTTTCTTGTGAAGTCCAGGAGTGATTTTGCAAACGATGTATCGTCTTCAATAATGAGAATCACTTTATCGCCGGCTGAAATACTGTTGCGATCATCGGGAATTGCTGAAGGAACAATTTCAGAAATGTATTTATGCTCAGCCTGCATCGGATTAATTTCCGGAGCAACTGATTCTGCAAATGATTCCTGTGTTTTGCTTTTTCTCATTGGCACCAGCAGGGTAAATTCACTTCCTTTACCTTCCTCACTTTTCAGTTGAATTTCTCCACCCAGCAATTTTGCCAGTTCCCTGCTGATAGAAAGTCCGAGACCTGTTCCGCCATATTGTCTTCTCGTTGAACCGTCTGCCTGTTGAAACGCTTCAAAAATGGTAAGTTGTTTTTCAGCAGGAATACCGATGCCTGTATCAATAACGTTAAAGACAATATTTGAACCCGATTTACGGATGTGCAAACGCACGGAACCTTTCTTTGTAAATTTCAACGCATTTGAGAGCAGATTTTTAAGGATTTGTTCCAGGCGTAAACGATCCGTTTCCATCATTCCCGGAACATCATCATCAACATCTATCGAAAACCCGATTCCTTTTTCTTTGGCAAGAGGAGCGAGGAGTGATGAAAGCCCGTCGGCAACAGACTGAATCATTACATCGCTGTATTCAAGGTCCATCTTACCTGCTTCAATCTTTGAAAGATCAAGAATTTCATCGATCAATGTAAGCAGTCCTTTACCCGAGGTCTGAATTACATCTGCATACTCAATCTGTTCCGGTTTAAGATTATTGGGATGATTTTCTGACAGCAGTCTTGAAAGCAGCAAAATCGAATTTAACGGTGTGCGCAGTTCGTGCGACATGTTGGCGAGAAACTCCGATTTATACCTGGTACTTAATGCCAGTTCCTCAGCTTTTTTCTGGATGTCCAGGTTTCTTTCAAGTATGAGCTCGTTTTTTTCTTCAAGTTCCCTGCTTCGCTCTTCGAGCTCACGATTGGTCTGGAGAAGTTCTTCCTGTTGTACTTTCAGTTCCTCTTCAGAAGCCTGCAGTTTTTCTGCCTGGGCCTCCAATTCTGCATTGATATTTTCCAGCTCGCTATGCTGGCTTTGCAATTCTTCTGATTGAGACTGTGTTTCTTCGAGCAGTTCTTCCACGCGCTGTTTGCTCTGCGTAGTGTTGATAGCCGTACCAATGCCAAATACCGCTGCTTCGAGGAAGCTTTTCTGTTTCGTGGAAAATTCGCCCAGCGATGCGAGCTCAATAACCCCCTTCAGTACACGATTAAAATAGATCGGAATCGCAAGCACTGACTTTGGACTCACATCTCCGGAAATAAAACGAACAGCATACTGATCGGCGGGGATATTTTTTGCTTCAAGCATTTTTCCTGACACAGCAGCCTGGCCTGCAAAACCTTCTCCTTCTGTAAGTTTCAGGTATTTGTAGTCTGACGGTATAGCATAAGTGCTTTTCAGTTCCAGGTCTCCATCACCGTTAGCTATATAAAACGCTCCTGCATTTGCGTCCAGGTAGTCTGCAACAAAATTCAGTACACCATGCGCAAGGTTATGCATATTCTGATCGCCGATCATAACATCGCTTAACCGGGCAATACCGGACTGCATCCATTCTTTTTCGCCAAGGGAATTAAATGTATGCTGAAGTGAATGGGACATGCGGTTAAGGGAAACTGCGATGCCGCCAAGCGCATCACTGGTTTCCTCATTTATCTTGACGTCATAATTGCCGGACGAAATCTCATTTGCAATTGCATCCACCGCCTTGATCCTGTTCCTGATTTCGGCATCCTTGATTTCCAGTTCATTCAGCAAGGCATACCGTGTGTCGGAGTCTTTTATGAGCCTCATCATGGATACAATCGTGACGGCAAATCCCAATATCGATGCGATAATAATTAATATGGGGGTGGCGGTGGCGAAGCTGGTAAGTTCCTCCGACCGGGCTTCCAGCAGCTGTTCTTCACGATCCTGCATTGTTTTTATCCGGGTAGAAGTTTTGTCCATCAGGTTTTTACCAAGGGACAAAAGACTGTCCGAAATATGCTGTCCGGCGCGTTTGCGGGCTACGACCGTGCCGAGGTACTGGAGCCGTTGTGATGCAACCTCCAGTAGTCTTTCACAATCGGCCTGCTGCGCCGGGTTATCGGAAGTCAGCCGTTTTACTGTTCTTATCAGGTTGTAGGTTTTTTCTTCTGCGCCATTGAATGGCGCCAGAAATCTTTCATCTCCGGTTATCAGGTATCCGCGCTGCCCGGATTCTGCATCCCTGAGAGAAGCCATTACATTATCCAGGTTACGCGATACTTCATACGTGTGGTTTACCAGATCAGAAGCACTGACCAGGCCACGAATACTCAGGTATGACGCTAGTGAGCTGGCGAGTAACAGGAAAAGTGAAACGCCATAACCAATGAACAGATTTTTTTTGAATGAGTTCATAATATGATCTTAGCTCTGGGTTGCGGCAAAGGCTACCCGCTGTTTTAATGGAATGATGATAATGAATGTTGTTCCGGAATCCGTCTTACTTTTTGCAGTCAGAATACCATTATGGTTATCGATGATTTTTTTTACAATGGCCAGCCCGATGCCCGTCCCTTCATATTCTTCTCTTCGGTGCAGTCGCTGAAAAATCGTGAATATTTTTTCTGCGTATTGTTCATCGAACCCGATGCCGTTGTCTTCAAAATACAATCGTAAAAACCGGCCCTCCGGATCCTGGGGTGAGTCAAAGTCTTTTTGCAATATGCGTTCACCATAAATGCGTATTACGGAAGGGCAGTCTTTTTTCACAAACTTTAATGCATTGCTCAGCAGGTTTTGAAATACCTGCCTGATCTGGCCGGGAATAATTTCGGCTTCCGGCAACTCGCTGATCCTGATATCAGCATTTTTTTCTTTAGCTGAAAGTTCCAGATCAGCAATAACTCCATCAAGCAATTGATTGAGATTTGTTTTTGTATAATGTGAAACTGCACTGAGTTTAGAATAATTCAGAAGATCATTGATCAGGATCCTCATACGCTCGGAAGACAATATCACCTTTTCCATAAACTTTTCAGCTTCATGGGAAGGCAACAGAAATTTTTCCTGTATTATACGACTGAACGTAGCGATCTTCCGCAATGGCTCCTGCAAGTCGTGTGATGCAACCGAAGCATATTGTGCAAGCTCAGTATTGCTGGTTTCAAGTGCCTGGTTTGAACGAAGCAGTTCTTCGGTTCTTTCCTGAACTTTTTCTTCGAGATGCTGATTGGCATGCTGAAGAGCGATTTCCGTCCGTTTGCGCATTTCGATCTCATCCGTAAGCGCAGCCTGGATTTTTTTCAGTTCGCGGGTCTGCTCATAGAGACGATAAAATGTTTTTACTTTCAGTAACAACAGATCCGGGTCGAAAGGTTTGGTAACATAATCAACGCCACCGGATCCATATCCTTTAGTAATAAATCTTTTATTAGTATTGACAGCACTGAGAAAGATGATGGGGATATCTCTGGTCTTGTTCAGGCTTGCAACAGATTCAGCAACTTCAAATCCATCCATGCCCGGCATCTGTACATCAAGTATGATGAGTGCGTAGTCATTCTGAAGAATTTTCCTCAGAGCCTCTTCACCGGATGTTGCAGTATCTACTTCATAAAGGTTGAGCTGCAGCAGGGTCTTCAGCGAAAAAATATTTTCCTGTTTGTCGTCAACAATAAGAATCATAACATATCAGATCAGCAAAAAATAGTTGATTCAGCGTTCATGCTCAACGATTTCAACGCAGCCTCTAGCTGATCAGGCAGGCTATTGATAATTGTTGATAAGATATGTTTCAGCTCTTTCAAACTGGAAGGCTTGGTAATAAAACATGCAGCTCCATTGGCGATCGCTTCCTGGATATCTTTTGGCATGGACGATGTAGAATACATAAACACCGGAATATGTCCGTATACAGTATTGGTTTTTATCAGCCGAAGGCATTCTTTCCCATCCATTCTTGGCATGTTAAGGTCAAGAAAAATGATATCGGGATAATTTGTGATTGTATTCAATGTACTCAGAGCTTCCTGTC
The DNA here is from genome assembly GCA_029269725.1 of Pollutibacter soli. Taxonomy (GTDB): domain Bacteria; phylum Bacteroidota; class Bacteroidia; order Chitinophagales; family Chitinophagaceae; genus Pollutibacter; species Pollutibacter soli. The sequence continues at coordinate 205,267 of JARJHS010000007.1, forward strand.
CATTCGTCGCAGAAATCAACTTAACCCCGGGATTAACTTCATTCAAAACTTCGTTGAACAGGAGTGTATCATCAGCATCGTCGTCTACTAAAAAAACAGTGAATGATTTTGACATATCAGTGTTTTCAAAGTTAGCGGAAACATCCAAATATCCATAGCAGAATATAATTCTACACTTTGGGGAGGCATGAATTTTGCATGCATAAAAAAGGCCGGAATGAAATCCCGACCTTTCTCTTTTTCAGGTAAGCTTTACAGTTAAAACCTGCGTGTCGTCCTGATATTTCCGCCTCCGTTCTCATCCATTTCTTTCATCATTTTTTCTCTTTCCATTGCAAATTCTTCCGGTGTAATTTTCCTGCCTTTCGGTTCTTTGATGAGACTTTTATCAACTTTCTTTTGTATTTCCATTGCGAGATATACGGTGTTGCCATTGTTTATGACGAGTTCAAGTATGGTTCCGGGAAGCTGACCCTGGTATTGATCGGGCCCGTAAAAACCAGCGATCTCATCAGTAAACCAGGCTACAACTTTCAAAGTGTCGATCACCTGTTTTCTATCCATCCTGCCATTGTCCATCGACACACGATAACCAACCTGTGTTCTTGTTCCGGTTGCCTGTCTGCATTTCATTCCCAGAATAGTTTTGGTCTCTTCTCCCATCTTCCAACTCATTTTCCTGATGCTGTCCTGCACAACAAATGTTTTTGTAAACAACTCCCTTTGCTCGACTTTAGTCTGCTTTGCGATATCATTAAAGATCACATCATTCGAACCCGGCATGACCATTCTTATTTCAGCGTTGCCATTATTGACTACTATATCTCCTGCATCGGGTTCATCTTCTGATGCGCGCCAGATGGATTGATTATTTGCGAACAAACATTCAAAACGGTCTTTCCTTTCTTTAGGAATCAGGTTTTGCAAGGAAGGATCTTCATTTGCCAGCTGGATCTGGAGTTTGGTTGTCCTTTCATATATAATCTTTCCTTCCTGTTGCTGTGCATATGTAAAAGAGAACAGCACCGCAGTCGCTATCAGCAAAATGAATTTTTCCATGGTTAATTTTTTTCAAAGCTAATCCGCCGGGGGAGCCGTACAGGTTAATGTAACTTGTATTAAGGTTAATTAAGGTTAATGAGAATATGGCCTTGTAAAAGCTGATGTTATCTTTGATGTGAATAAGAAAAAATGAAACGGCCCATACGATTGGCGATACTAATGGTGATGACGATCCTGGCGATAGCTGGTTTCCAGGCCTATTGGTTGTACGAAAATTATAAGCGGGAAAAGAGTGCCCTGGAATTGAGAATGAATATGCTTTTCAGGGACGCGGTGTTGAAAGTACAGGAATCAAAATTTAAACTTGACGGGCATTTTAACAATGACACACTGATCCGGGAGATTAATATCCGGCCAACCGTTCAACATATGCCAAGGCCTGGTAAGCAGGTAGTGAACATGATGAATATGGTGGAAAGGAAAACCCGGGATAGTTCTGTGAAAAGGCAGGTATTCGTTACTGTCGACAGAAACTCAGTGAAAATGTCAGGCGATTCTTTACCGCTCAATGACGTGATTTGGAGATCAAATGGAAATGGAATGATCAGGCTGTTGTACAGCATCGATTCATTGCAGGATTCCATACGAATCAGGGAAGTTGATTCCGCATTTTCAAAACAACTTGCCGGGAATAAGACAGTGGTGCCATTCCGGGTGTCAAGGAGGCTGCTGAAACCTGATGAACAGCCCGATTTCGGACGAGAAGAAGTGGTAGTCGGACTGAAAGAGCCCATTGCATTCAGCTTTGCGATGGGAAACAGTTTTCCCTACCTCATTAAAAGGATGGTTTCGCCGATCTGGTTTTCTGTGTTCCTTGTCGGATTCACTATTCTTTCTTTTGTATTGCTCTATCGCAACCTGTTGCGCCAGCGAAGACTTACTACTTTAAAGAATGAATTCATCAGTAATGTGACGCATGAATTGAAAACACCGATTGCAACAGTATCAGTGGCTATTGAGGCATTGAGAAATTTCAATGCGTTGAATGATACCCGACGTACAAACGAATACCTGGATATTTCTCAGAATGAGTTACAACGACTGTCCATGCTTGTAGATAAAGTGTTGAAACTGTCTATGTTCGAACAACAGGCTATTCAACTCAACAAGGAATGGTTTGACCTGGCAAAGGTTGCACATGAAGTTGCTGACAGTATGAAACTTCAGATGGAGAGGGCCGGAGCTAAACTTGAGTTTTTTATGCCGGACGCTGAATATATGATCAATGCAGACAAACTGCATATTACAAGTGTCATTTACAATCTGCTTGACAATGCATTAAAATATAGTCCGGAAAAACCTGAAATAAAAATCGAATTGAAACGATATGATGATTATATAGACATGTCAGTTTCAGATAAGGGAATCGGCATTGAGCCCGCGTACAAGCAAAGGATATTCGAGAAATTTTTCCGTGTACCGAATTTTGATAAGCATAACATCAAAGGGTACGGTCTTGGTTTGAGTTATGTTTCGCATATTGCAAAAATGCACCAGGGCTTTGTTGAGGTAGACACGGAACCTGGAAAGGGTAGTCGTTTCTCTGTAAAAATTCCTATCGAAGAAAAAGAGGTGATCCATTACGGCAGGGGAAGAGTAGCTCGTAAAATTAAAATTGGTTAAATGGCAGTCAGGATTTTATATGTCGAGGATGAAGAGTTTCTTGGCAAGATTGTGAGAGAAAGCCTCGAGAGCAGAGGTTTTGAAGTTGTTATGGAAACCGATGGTGCGCGGGTGATGACCAAATTCAGAAACGCATCGCCCGATATTTGCATTCTTGATGTAATGCTGCCAAATAAAGACGGTTTTGAAATAGCAGAAGAGATCAGGAAAATAAACCCCTCCATCCCCATTATATTTCTTACAGCAAAGGTTCAGACAAATGATGTGGTGAAAGGATTTACGATTGGTGGCAATGATTATATCCGCAAGCCTTTCAGTATGGAAGAACTTATTGTAAGGATTGCCAATGCACTTAAACTTAAAAATGATGGCGGCGCAGAAAACCCAAAAGAAGAATTGCATATCGGAAGATATCTTTTTCATCCGCACAGGCAAACACTCAGTTTCAACAACGAAGACCGGAAGCTCTCCTTTCGTGAGTCAGAATTACTTAGACTTCTTCTAAACAGCAGGGATAAAATAATCGACAGAAGAGATATTCTCAATGTTCTCTGGGGTAACGATTCCTTTTTTAATTCGCGCAACCTCGATGTATACGTAGCAAAACTTCGAAGCTACCTGAAGGAAGATGAGTCCTTGGAGATCATTACGATTAAGGGAGTGGGGTACAGGTTTGTGACAGGTTAACCGAGTATGGTATAACGTGGAACGTTAAACGTAGAACGTCAGATCCTGACGACGCAATTTTCTTGCTTATTTCAAAACGTTTTATTTAACGCATTAGCATTCGAATACATTTCGTCTTAAATATCGAACAACAGAAACTGTTGACTGCAATCCAGTAAAGACTAACAAGGTCGGAGGCTTACGTTATACGTTTAACGTTCGACTTTTAACTTTCAACCTATCCTGATTGGCGTACTCACTCCCGCTTGTTTCTGTTTCCTTTGCATAAACCACATAATGGTAAATGTGGGAATAAAATCCACACCGGGTAAGATCTCCTCAGCGAAATTGAAAAGCGTTCCTTTCCAGCTGCCGAAAGTAAGGAAGAATATGAAGGCTGATATAGGAGCCCAGGCTATATCTGTAAATTCACCGAGCACTGGAACAACATAATTCAACATTCCCAATGCGTCCATGAACAGACAGAATGCGAGTGATGGTTGTTTTCTTTTCATACGGGATATCAGTAGAGGTTTGGCCGGGCGGTGGTTGCATGGGAGATGTTAAAATAGTAGGAGGCAGGAGATTTGGAATCTGGTAACTAGTAGCAGGCATTATTACGCAATGGTCATTCTTAATTGTCAATGTTTATTTTAGCAATTTATCATCAGGGGTCTTCCATTTCATGAGGCTTCAGCATTTAAAGCTGTTCACGATATTATAGCAAGTAAAACTTCTGCCTCCGTACTCCCGCCTCCTCACTAATAATCAATTACCTGTTCTTCAATCTCCACCGGTATCTCCCTGTACTCATACTGCTGATTTCTCAGTTGCGGTTCAAACCCTGCTTCACGAATGGCCTCCTGGATAGTACGGTAGGTAAAGCGATGCGGTGCGCCGGCGGCACTTACCACATTTTCCTCAATCATGATGCTTCCAAAATCATTGGCACCGGAATGCAGACATATCTGCGCCACCTGCTTTCCTACAGTCAGCCATGAAGCCTGGATATTATTGATATTGGCCAGCATGATGCGACTGATAGCAATCATCCTGATATACTCGTCAGAAGTTGTCAAGTTATGTACACCACGTATGCGCGTAAGTAAGGTATCCACATCCTGGAAAGTCCATGGGATAAATGCGAGAAAGCCTTTTGCTCCTGCAGGTTTCCGGCTTTGTACTTCGCGGATTTTCACCAGGTGCTCGAATCTTTCTTCGATCGTTTCAACATGACCAAACATCATCGTTGCTGAAGTAGTAATCCCCAACTGATGGGCTGCAGCCATCACATCCAGCCATTCCTGGGCACCGCATTTTCCTTTGCTGATCAATCTTCGCACACGATCAACTAAAATCTCTGCACCCGCGCCAGGCAGAGAGTCCAGGCCCGCCTTCTTCAGCTCCTTCAAAACCTCGGTATGTGTCGACTTTTCCAGCTTAGTGATATGCGCCACTTCGGGCGGACCGAGTGCATGCAGGCGTATATCAGGGAATTCAGCTTTAATGGAACGAAAAGTCCGGGTATAAAATTCCAGTCCCAGTTCCGGGTGATGACCTCCCTGTAGGAGCAACTGATCGCCACCGTATTTCAATGTTTCCCGGATCTTTTTCCGATACGTATCCATATCGGTGATATAGGCCTCAGGATGCCCCGGTATTCTATAGAAATTGCAAAACTTACAATTGGCAATGCAAACATTAGTGGTATTTACATTGCGATCGATCTGCCAGGTTACTTTCCCTGACGGAACTCTTTTTTTACGGAGTTCGTCTGCAACAAACATTAATTCTGTAAGCGGCGCTGTTTTGAACAATTGAATACCTTCTTCCTTAGTCAGGAAGCCACCTTCGAGCGCTTTTTGAAATAATTCCTCGTTACCGGCCATTCTTTTTCTTTCAGGAGCACAAATGTACAAAGCAAAGCGGCGCTGCTGCAAACGGATTGGCCAGGTTCTGCCAAAATCAACGAAATATTGATTATTTTGAACTTTGGAGCAGCGACTGTATCGTGCTTTGCCATCTTAATGCTTTGATGAAACTGACCCCTCTTTTACTACTGTTGCTTTTAACCGGAAATTGCCTGACTGTCCCGGCCCAGGAACAGCAGCCTGAACCGAGGGCCATGTTTAAGACAAGGTTTCCTTTTACAATGCTCAGCGGCGGAGTAATCATCATCAGAGCCACCATCAATAACTATAAGGACAGCCTGAATTTCATCCTCGACACCGGTAGCGGTGGCATTTCGCTCGATTCAACCACCTGCGAGGAATTAAATATTCCATTAAAACCTTCCGATGTTACTATACGCGGGATCGCCGGACTCGTCAAAGTGAAATACCTCTATAACGGGAAGCTAAATCTGCCTGGGTATACGGTAGATGGATTAAACTTTCATGTAAATGATTATGAGATCCTTACGAGCGTATATGGAGTAAAAATTGATGGTATAGTAGGTTATAGTTTTTTGAATCGTCATATTGTCAGGCTTGATTATGACTCACTTCAGGTCGAAGTTTTTTCTCCGGGAGAGTTCAAGTACCCTCGCAATGGTTATGTGTTGAAGCCGCTGATTTCTTCCATCCCAGTCTTGAATTTCAGGTTCAGAGACAGAAAGCGTTTTGCTAACCGGTTTTATTTCGATACCGGCGCAGGACTCAGTTTTCTATTATCCAAGGAGTTCGCAAACGACAGCAGCGTTCTTGCTACGAAAAGAAAGCCAGTATTAACGCAGGCGGAAGGGTTGGGTGGAAAAATGAGTATGAGCCTGACAGTCGTAAAGGAAGTTGCGGTCGGGCCGTACAAATTCAAGAAAGTGCCCACTTTCATATTCGATGATCTTTACAATATCACCAACTATCCTTTTTTAGGAGGTCTGGTCGGGAATGATCTGCTGAGACGTTTCAATGTGATATTGAATTATCCCAAGCGCCAGATTCATATCATTCCCAATAAGCATTTCAACGATTTCTTTGATTATGCCTACACGGGTTTGGGCATCTACTATATTGAGGGTAAAATAGTTGTGGAAGACGTGGTGCCTCAATCGCCGGGTGACGAAGGCGGCTTCAGGTCAGGCGATGTGATCGTTGCTATCAACAATAATTTCAGTAACAATATTCAGACTTATAAAGCCATGATGCAGACCCTGGGAGAAAGGTTAAAGATTGTCATTCAGCGTGATGGTGAACTGGAGGTCCTTTATCTAAAACCCAAGAGCATCCTGTAAGAGCTTTCTTAAAATTCCAGTTACCAGGGATTGGTATTAACTTGCAGCCTTTTCGTAGCTAAAAGTCTGTCCCAATTACTATGATTAAATATGATCGGTTTCAACTGAGTAATGGATTAAGAGTACTTGTACATCATGATGAAAACACACCGATGGTTGTTGTTGACGTGATGTATGATGTAGGCGCGCGTGATGAAAATCCGGGCAAAACGGGGTTTGCGCATCTGTTTGAACATCTGATGTTCGGCGGTTCGGTTCATATTCCTGAATACGATGAACCACTGCAGCGTGCAGGTGGAGAAAACAATGCATATACGACTAACGATCTCACCAATTATTATTGTTCTCTACCTGCTGATAATATCGAAACCGCTTTCTGGCTGGAAAGCGATCGCATGTTGAGTCTTGCATTCAGCAAAAAAAGTCTTGATGTACAACGCAAAGTTGTGGTAGAAGAATTCCGCGAACATTATATCAATAAGCCTTACGGCGATGTCTGGCATCAGCTCAGGGCTTTGGCATACCATGTTCATCCATATCGCTGGATGACGATCGGTAAAGAAGTGTCGCATATTGAAGAGGCAACGCTTGAAGACGTAAAAGGATTTTTCGCAAAACACTATACACCTGCAAATGCGATTCTTGTTGTTGCAGGTAACATCACGACCGATAAAGTAAAAGCGTTGGCAGAAAAATGGTTTGGAAATATTCCTGGCGGAGTGAGATACAACAGGGAGTTGCCAATGGAACCAGAACAAACATCAGCGAGAAAAAAAGAAATCCATGCTGATGTACCTCTCGACGCCTTTTATAAATGCTGGCATATGTCTGGCCGACTGGATAAGCGCTATTATATGGCAGATCTCGCCAGCGATATTCTTGGTGGCAGTAGTTCCTCAAGGTTGTATCAGCGCCTCGTAAAAGAAAAAAAGTTATTCAGTCAGATTGGTTGTCATCATTTCGGAAGTATCGATGCAGGACTGATGGCGATTGAAGGAAAACTGATCAAAGGGGTGGATATGCTGGCTGCAGAAGCAGCAGTCGAAGAAGAACTAACGCAGATGAAAAATGAATTGCCATCAGAAAAAGAATTGCAGAAAGTGAAGAACAAGACCGAGAGCATGATGGCTTTTGAGGATATGAGTCTTACCAATCGCGCCAACAGTCTTGCCAATTATGAATTACTGGGTGATGCCGGCCTGATGAATTCCGAACTGGGAAGATATCTCGAAGTAACGGCCGGGGATATACGTGAAGAGTGCAGCCGGATTTTCCAGGAAAGCAATAGCAGTACGCTGTATTATTTCAGTAAGAAGTAAGGAGGAGTTGAAAGTTAAGGTCTAAGGTTGAACGTTAACTGTCGCGGTTGCAAAACGAATCAGTGAATGGCGAGGCAGGCTGCAATCGGAACAACGATAAAAATTAATTGTATTCAGCCCTGAAAGGGCGACATCGAATAGCCCTGAAAGGGCGATATCCAATAGCCCTGAAAGGGCGACATCCAAAAGCCCCCGGGGCGTTAAAAAAATTGACATTGCAAAAAACAGCATTAAACAGAAAGAAAGAACCTGCGATAGTAGAGGCCGTGAAGATGGATCTCCATCTGAAGCCCTATGATCATTTTGTGTTGGATAATCATATACCCGTATACGCGATAGAAGCGGGCACACAGGATGTTATGCAGGTGGAACTGGTATTCTTTGCAGGTAACAGCTATGAAGACCAGAACCTTGTGGCATCAGCAACGAATGCCATGCTTAAAAACGGAACCTCAAAAAAATCCGCGTTTGAGATCAGTGAGTATGTTGATTTTTATGGTGCATATTTAAGTACGAATTGTTATAACGAAACTGCTACGGTTACCCTTCACTGTCTTACAAGATATCTTCCGGATCTTCTTCCATTGATCAATGAAATGGTGAGTGATCCTGTATTTCCGGAGCAGGAACTGGAGATTTATAAGATGAACATGAAACAGCGGCTGGAAGTAAATCTCAAAAAATGTGATGTCGTTGCAGAGAGATTAATCGATGAACATCTGTATGGCGCTGAACATCCGTATGGTAAAAACAGTTCTATCGAAGCATACAATGCACTACAGGTTGATCAGCTGAAAACATTTTTTGAAAGATATTATCGCAACGGAACATGCATTGCTTTTTGCGCCGGGCATTTGCCGGCAGACATTGCTCCGTTATTGAATAAATACATTGGCACACTTCCCGTTTCCGAACAAAAGCCAAAAGAGAAATCGTTGATATACAGACCATCCGCTGAAAAGAAATTCAGGGTGATGAACGACCCTTCTGGTGTGCAGGGTGCCATACGCATTGGCAGGCCTTTTCCTTCCAGGCACCACCCGGATTATCAGAAAGTCCAGGTGCTGAATACATTGTTTGGTGGGTTTTTTGGCTCACGCCTGATGAGTAATATCCGTGAAGATAAAGGATACACCTACGGCATATTCAGTTTTATTCAGAATCATATCAACGATACCGCATTAGTAATAAGTACAGAGGCCGGCCGTGATGTTTGCGAAGCAGCAATCAAGGAGGTATATCTCGAAATGAAAAGACTTCGTGACGAATCCGTTCCCGCAGAAGAATTGGATCTTGTAAGAAACTACCTGATGGGAACGATTCTTGGTGACCTGGATGGTCCTTTCCATATCATCAGTCGCTGGAAGAATATCATTCTGAGCGGTCTCGATGACAAATACTTTTACCGTTTCATCGACATCATCAGGAATGTTACTCCTGCAGAGCTTCAGGAACTTGCCAATAAGTATTACCGGGATGATGATTTTTATGAGTTAGTGGTGATTTGAGGTTGAAAGTTTAACGTATAACGAAGAACGCTGGTCGCTGGTCGCTGATAGAGCTAAAATGTCATTTTCTCAAAACTTTTCCATTTAGGGGTAGTAAATGTGTCCACTTAGGCTAACGTTTAACGTACAACGTTGAACGTTAAACTTAAAATTTGTTACCTTAATAAAAAATAGGTTATGGGCTTCATCATCCGGTTGTTTTTTTCCTGGCTGGCTGTAATCATTGCTTCATACATACTTCCCGGTATTCACATCAATGATTATTTTTCTGCACTGATTTTCGCGGCAGTTCTTGCACTGCTGAATGTATTCCTGAAGCCTTTGCTGGTGATCCTTACGATACCTATTACTGTTGTCACTCTTGGTCTTTTCCTTCTCGTGATAAATGCATGTCTTATTCTTCTCGCTGCTCATTTTGTAAAGGGCATCACTGTCGATAATTTCTGGTGGGCGCTGCTATTCAGTCTTGTCATCTCGCTTATTGTTTCCATTTTTGAAAGCTTCGACAGGAAAGTAAATAAGAAGTAAGTAGTAAGCGGTAAGTAATAAGAAGGAAGAGCCGGTGTAAAGCGACTAGTTTCCATTTTCCACTTTAAACATTCAACTTTGAACTTCTTTGCTATCTAATCATTCTCCCCGACCTTAGTGTAATGATGCAATTCGACAGGAAAGATTTATCGGATGAAACGCTGATTGAGTTTTTCAGAAAGCTATTGCTGCCAAGAATGATCGAAGAGAAAATGCTTGTACTTCTCCGGCAGGGAAAGATCAGCAAATGGTTCAGCGGGATCGGGCAGGAAGCAGTAGCCGTGGGGGCAACGCTTGCGCTTGAGTCAGATGAATGGATCATGCCGTTGCATCGCAACCTCGGCGTTTTTACAACGCGGGGAATGGAGCTTGAAAAATTATTTCTTCAATGGCAGGGTAGTAAAAACGGATTCAGTAAGGGACGTGAACGCAGCTTCCATTTCGGATCTGCAGCTCATCATGTTTGCGGGATGATATCTCATCTTGGTCCGCAACTGGCCATTGCAGATGGAACCACCCTCGCGCACAAGCTCAGCAATCAGGATAAGGTTTCACTTGCATTTACAGGAGAAGGTGGCACGTCCGAAGGAGATTTTCATGAAGCGTTGAATGTGGCATCCGTTTGGGATTTGCCGGTAATTTTTATCATTGAGAATAATGGATATGGATTGAGTACTCCTGTGAATGAACAATATCGCTGTGAGCAACTGATCGACCGTGCGAAGGGTTACGGAATGGAATCTGTCAGGATCGATGGAAATAATCTGCTTACTGTGTATGATACAGTAAAAGGCGTTCGCGATTATTGCATAAAAAATCAACGGCCTTACCTGATTGAATGCATGACGTTCAGAATGCGTGGACATGAAGAAGCCAGCGGTGTAAAATATGTGCCTGCGCATCTGTTTGAAGAATGGGCACAGAAAGATCCGGTCACTAACTATGAACATTATCTCATCGACCAGGAGATACTTTCACAGGAAGAAATCAATGCGATACGCGAGTCGCTGAAGCAGTACATCGATAAGGAATTGAAAGCAGGATTTGCTGACGATCCCATAGTTCCGGACACAAGTGCGGAACTAAATGATGTTTATGCTTCGGTAACTGAAGTACAACAACAAAATGAAGATGCTCTAATCCTTGCTGAACGGGATGCTGAACAACCTGTTCGCCTGATCGACGCCGTTAAGGAAGGTTTGTACCAGTCTATGCAAAAGCATGAGAACCTGGTTCTGATGGGCCAGGATATTGCGGAATATGGCGGAGCATTTAAGATTACAGAAGGATTTGTTCATCGCTTTGGAAAGGAACGCGTCCGCAATACACCGTTATGTGAAAGTGCAATTGTAGGAATTGCTTTGGGTCTGAGCCTGGAAGGATATAAATCGATGATGGAAATGCAGTTTGCGGATTTTGTCACCGTAGGATTTAACCAGATCGTCAATAACCTTGCGAAGATCCATTACCGATGGGGGCAAAAAGCAGACGTTGTCATCCGGATGCCAACCGGCGGTGGAGTAGGCGCCGGGCCTTTTCATTCACAGAGCAACGAAGCCTGGTTTGTACATACACCGGGTTTGAAAGTGGTTTATCCTTCTACACCGGAAGATGCAAAAGGGTTATTGATTTCAGCATTTAACGACCCGAATCCGGTAATGTTTTTTGAACATAAAGCATTGTACAGGGCGGTGAGTGGTAAGGTGCCTGTTGAATATTATGAAACTCCCATTGGGAAAGCAAAACAGGTAATGAACGGTGATGATCTCAGTATAATTACTTATGGTGCCGGCGTTCACTGGGCGACTGATTATGCCGCAGATCATCCCGAAATTTCAATTGATATTGTCGACCTGAGAACATTACTTCCGATCGATTGGGAGGCCGTTCAGAACTCGGTTATACGAACCGGTAAGGTGATCGTTTTGCATGAAGATGTATTGACCGGTGGTATCGGGGGAGAGATAGCAGCGTGGATCGGCGAGCATTGTTTTAAAAACCTTGACGCGCCGGTGAAAAGATGCGCAAGCCTGGATAGTCCGGTTCCATTCAATATTCAGCTCGAAAATAATTTTCTTGCAAAATCAAGACTGGATGCGGTTGTAAAAGAATTACTGGAGTTTTAATTTTGTTCCAGGATGGAGATGTCCGCAAAAAACAAAAAATGGATGATTTAAAAATACGCTGCCCGAAATGCCATTGGCAGCCGGATGGAAAACCACATTGGTCCTGCAGTTGTGGTACGATCTGGGATACTTTCAGCACAGGCGGCCGCTGCCCCGGTTGCGGGAAGCAATGGCACGACACGCAATGTATAGTTGATGCTGGCGGCTGTCAAAGCTGGTCCCCACATCTGGATTGGTACGAAAACCTGGATGATTTTGTAGAGGAAGTAAAAGAAGTACTGAAAGAACCGGTTTCCGTTGAATAACCTATCAGAACAATTACTATTTTCGGAAATCTCTCAACCTGCCGGCAGGCAGGCTTCTGCTGTCTTCCGTCTGCTGTCTGTAGTCACAATTCATCAACCAAAGTCTCTTCCGTAACTTTCGGAACTTCTCTTTCACCGATCTGTTGTCGCCACATAGCATAATACAATCCCTTCTTCAGCAGTAACTGATCATGTGGTCCTTCTTCAACAATTCTTCCCTTTTCAAGAACATAAATGCGATCCGCATGAAGAATAGTCGACAACCTGTGCGCGATTATGACGGTGATCTGCTGATGTCTTTCAGAAATTTCCCTCACAGTTTCGGTAATTTCTTTCTCGGTAATGCTGTCCAATGCTGATGTAGCTTCATCAAAAATCAGGATTCTGGGCTGACGTAGTAGAGCTCTTGCTATTGCGAGACGTTGTTTTTCTCCACCCGAAATCTTCTTACCTCCTTCCCCAAGCATGGAGTACAAACCTTCTTTTTTCCCGCCGATGAGTTTTAATGCTGAAGCCTTGGTTATTGCCTCCATCATTTCTTCATCCGTAGCATCGGGCTTTACAAACAGAAGATTATCCCTGATGGTTCCCGAAAACAGTTGTGTTTCCTGCGTCACAAATCCCAGCTGCCTCCGCATAAGATTATAACGGATATCCATAGCCGGGATTCCATCATAATAAATCATTCCTTTTGTTGGCATGTACAAGCCGACCAATAATTTCACGAGCGTAGATTTCCCCGAGCCGCTGGGACCAACGAAGGCAATAGTTTCTCCACTGTTTACATTGAAGTTCAGATTTTCCACTGCATCAACCTGCGCATTTTTGTATCTGAAATAAACTTTATCATAGCGGAGTTCACTTAATGTACCCAACTCCACCGGATCTTCAGGACGATATTCGGGTTCCTTCAACATCAGCTCATTGAAAATTTTCAGAGAGGCTTCAGCTTCACGATAAGCAAGGATGATATTGCCGAGATCCTGCAAAGGGAAAATGATGCGTGTTGATATAAACTGCATCGATATTAATTCTCCCGGCGATAAGAGTTTTCTGAAGATCAGCCAGAGCAGAATAAATAAAATCGACTCTTTTAACAACATCAGTATTGAACTCTGTATAAAGCTGAGTTTGCGAACCTGTTTTACTTTCTGCATCTCCATGTTGAAGATGTTTTCGGTAAATCCTTTTAATCTCCTGATCTCTGGATATGTCAGCCCCAGACTTTTTACGAGTTCGATATTACGGAGTGACTCTGTAATCGAACCGCTCAACTTATTCGTCTCCTTAACAACAGCACGCTGAATTTTTTTGATCTTCCGACTAAGTAGACTGGTTAAACCACCGAGAACAACAACACCGATCAGGAATACAGGAATCAGGGCCCAGTGCTTGGTAACCGCATACCATATCAGAAACGCAATACCTACGAATGATGAAAACAGAACTGTGATAAAGGAACTCAGAAATCTTTCATTATCAGTTCTGACTTTCTGCAATATGGACAGCACCTGGCCGCTGCTGGTTTCTTCAAATTCCTGGTAGGGCAAACGAAGCGTGTGGCGAAGCCCCTCATTAAAAACGGACATGCCGAATTTCTGTACAATCAGTCTTGTAACATATTCCGTAAAAGCCTGTGCAATCCGGGCGAGGAGTGCAATACCGACTGCAAGCGCAAGCCATGGAAGTACGGCTCTTACCGGATCTTCCATAGTATTGCCCGTTTTATCAACAGCAAATTTGTCGATGATGATCCCGAAAATGACCGGATCTGTAAGTTGTAATACCTGGCCAACGGCAGAGAGGAATAAAGCCAGGTAAAGCCAGCTTTTGAAAGGTTTCAGATATTGCCAGATAATCTTCATAACAGACGAATAGTTATGGATTAACAATCAGGCCCTAAAAGTGTTGATTCATCAGTTGTTACTTAGCAATACAGATTCGAATTTTCTCACCAGTCTTCCCAGTTCCGGATACGCATTATTGCTGAGCATAATAATCGTTTTATGCTTTCCAATATAACGAATGATGATCGTGGTGTATCCCGGATTTTCGCCCGTATGCATCACCGTTTTTCCCGTCTTCGGATCGTCGATTAATTCCCATCCAAAACCATATGCAGATAGTGTACCATCATTCAATTTCATTGGATTGAACGCCTCTGAAAGGGTTGATTGCTTGATCAGGTGGTTGGTGTACAATTCTTCATCCCAGAGTAAAAGATCAGCAGCAACGGAACTTATTCTCCCTGGCCCTTTTCGATTACCCAACCAGATCGTATAATCAGCATCCGGGAATGAATCTGCCCGTACATATCGGTTGGATGATTCGATCCATTCAAATCCGCTCGTAAAATTTTTTGTCGCTTTTTTTTCCTTCGGGCTACGGATATCAGTTGAACGCATTTTTGCAGGAATAAAAACCCATTCGCGACAAAGTTGTATGAAATCACGCCCAGCTGCTTTTTCGGCTATGCTGGCCAGTAATACGTAGCCGGTATTGCTGTATTTGTATTTTTCTCCTGGGATAAACAAAACGGGTGGAGCATAAATACGCAGGTATTCGAGGATTTCAGTGTTCCCTGCCACTTTGGTTTTGTCCCAGTGCTTGTCCATGATCTCCTGGTAATCTGGAAGTCCGCTGGTATGCGTAAGTAAATGTCGTATAGTTATGCCTTTGTAAGGTATATCAAGGTATTTACTCACAGAATCATCGTAATTCAGCTTTCCTTGTTCCTTCAGTTTCATAATGATGAAAGCAGTGAACTGTTTTGACACACTTGCGAGCTCAAAAATGTCTGAGGCAAGTAAAGGCGTACGCACATTAAGATCACGATAGCCAAAGGCTTTGTGGTACACAGGTTTGCCCTGATCGGCAACAAGCACAACACCGTTGAATTCTTTTTCAGCATCCATCACACTATCGGCAAATCTGGCAAAAGCTGTCTGAGCATTTGATCTACCTGGAAAAAATTGCAACATTATTATACTCGCCGCAGTTAATGCATAACGGATCGTACTGATCTGAATCAGTAAGTTGAAATTGATTTGATTGAATGAGTTCCCGCGAATAGTGTCTATTTAAGTGATTTCAGATAAGTAAGACTTTGCGGAACCTGTTCCATTGAACGCGAAGATTCATCTTCTATAAAATAATGTTTAACACCAGTCTTTTTAGCAGCTTTCATTATTTCTGCTATACCCACATCACCCTGTCCAAGTATAACATTGGTCTCAACGTCTGCATGGCCTTCCTGGTTGCCGGGAGTTCCTGGTTTTCTATCTTTGAGATGCATCAGCGGAAATCTTCCTTTGTATTTATTCAGCAATGCCACCGGATCCTGGCCGGGATGTTTAATCCAGAACACATCCATTTCAAAATTGGCATACTTCGGGTTCATGTTCTTTGCCATATAATCGAACATCGTTCCGCCCTCATATGGTCCGAATTCAAATCCATGTGCATGATAGCAAAGACTTAGTCCATTTTCAGCAAGAGTTTTGCCTGCAGTATTAAAAACTTCGACCGCTTTTTTTGCATCGGCGATAGTAAACTCATTGTTGTTATGCGGTATCCAGAAACATACAACATATTTTGCGCCGAATGCTTTTGCTTCTGCAATCACACCAGGTAAATCTTCCTGCAGTTTTTTGAAATCGGCACCGATACTCACCATTTTTAATCCGAGTTTATCCAGCAAAGCCTTGTAGTCGGTCATCGCCATATTGTAAGTACCGCCACCTTCCAGTTCCGTAATACCCATCGCTTTAATTTTTTCAAGCGTACCCGGCACGTCTTTCGGAACCTGGTTGCGGAATGTATACAATTGCACACCGATGGTTTGTGCATCAGCAATAATAAATCCGGAAGCTAACATCAGAATTAAAAGCATTTTCTTCATGGCAGGAAATTGTTAGGTGGAAAATACGTAAAAAAGTGAGAAGTGAGGAGAGCGGAGTCAGGAGAATTAGCTGGTTGATTAGGAAAAAGCAAAATACTGTGCATCTAGTTAAAAGACAAACGTTCGTCAATAGTGCAACAAAGGCCACCTTCTTTGATTTCTCCCGATCAGGTAAGAAATTATTGTATTTGATTCTGTTTCCTTCAACTGCAATTGTATTCATAAAACCAAAAATTCTTTTGGACTCCATCGTTGTGCCGGTATTGATATGAATTATGAAAAATGGGAGCCCGGGACATTGTCTTCTAAATTCCACTATACTAAACCAATTGATATAAGAATTTCAAACAAGTAAGAAATTTGTATCTCATATGAATATTACCGCAAAAAATACCAAATTAATACCATAAGTCATATTTCTCCAGAATGCTTGTTCCTATATGCCTATTCTCTAAATCTCCTGCCTCCCTACTCCTGCCTCCTTACTTCCCCCGGCAAGTACCTCTCCCTCGCATTCTTCTCCACCTCCTCCTTATAAAACAATACTTCCTTAAAAATCCCCTTCGTATACATCTCCGCCTGATCGCTGAAATGAGGAGAGGCCGGCACACTGTTTTCGCCGCCGGCGAGCAATGATTTCGCTTTTATACGCGGACCGAATTCAACTGCACAAATAAAACTGTTGCCGCTGACGCCGTATCGTTTTTTGGTACCGGTCATAACGCGACTGTTGTAGGAAGGAAGACAACCCCAGGTGGCTGATGCAAAACCTACGGGCAAGCTTGGTTGTGAGTCATCATATATTTCCCTGATATTTCCTGTAAGTCGCTGGTATCGGTTGATCTCTCCCCAGGCCATTTTCCAGGTGCCATATTTTTCAGTGAGGTCTTTCAGGGTGCCTCTTAAAGCGAGAAAAAAATCTTCAGGTGCGGCATAATCCGCAAAATATTTTGTCGCCTGGGTCTGATCCATTTCTCCCGCATTGATATATACGCGCGAGATACTGGGGTTTAATTTCTCTCCCCATTCTACTGCAATCGTTGTTGCAACCGAATTGGGAGTACATCTGTAATCCCAGTTTCTTAAAGAATCGACTGCTTCTGCAATTTCATTGTACAGCATATTTCCTTTGGGAACATGCTGATCAAAATTGCGAATGAGCGCAGGAACCAATATCTCAAATGCAGACAGATAATTATCATAACCAGCTGTGATCAATTTATCAATTGTAAATGATTTTTCTTTTTCCAGAACTTTTGCTGCGTTTATCGCGCGGAAGTTTTCACCATCAGGTGCCATATACGCCGGGTAATTTTTTCTTTCAGGACTTGCAGTTCCTGAAACAGTAAATGGTGTGGAATTACAATTCTGTATCCAACCGGATGTGGGGTTATAGACATGAACAGTCTGGTCCACAGTATGCATTCCTTTGTATTCAGTCGATTTAACTGAGCCATCAACCACCTTATCCCAATTCAGACTACTATCACGCACAGGCATATAGTTTCCATGCCAGTAAGCAATATTTCCTTTATTATCTGCAAAGACGGTGTTGTTGGACGTATTGCCACGCAGGTCCATTACTTTTTTATAATCCTCCAATCCCTTTGCTTTAGTACGAAGCCAGCTCTGTTCGAGACTGTTGAGCGATCGGTTATAGGATCGTACACTGATCCACTTGCCGTCTCTTTTTGCCATTACCGGACCATGATGTGTGCTATAAGCAGTGAATGATTTTTCTTTCAGCACATCCCCATCTTTGAACTTTATGCGGATCTTTTTTTCTGTTACCGGCTTCTGAGCGTTTTCATATACATAAAAGTATTTCTCACCCTTTTTCACAATCGTCTCTGCATACATGTCAGATACATCAGCATTGCTCGAGGTATGCATCCATCCACAGTATTGATTAAAGCCCTGATAAATAAAAAACTGGCCCCAGGTAACAGCGCCGTATACCTGTAATCCCTGTTCACTGCTCATTTGTACTTCTGGTCTGAAATAAAATGTGACGTGAGGGTTGATATAAAGCAATGCATGGCCACTATTGGTCCTTGCAGGAGACACGGCAAATCCGTTGGAACCGGAAACTTCTTTTGCTTCATCTCTTTTTTTCAATGAAGCAGTTTGAGCCATGCCGGTGTAAAAATTTTTCAAATCACCAGCATCAATATCGCCGGTACTTATGGCGCCGATGCTTCCATCCGTCCATAGCAGGGGATACCAGGGTTTAAACCTGCTGATCAATGCCGGTTTGGATTCAGGATGCGTGTGCAGATAATAGTTCATCCCAGCGGCCCAGGCAGTAAGCAACTCTTTCATCCAGGCAGGGCTTTTCTTATATTCAGCTAACGCCTCTGAAGAATCGATGATCATTCTTATGTACAGATCATTCCAGATTTCTGCTTCACCCCGGATCTCACTCATGCGCCCGAGCTTCTCGATATAATTCAGCTCAACCCTTTTGAAATCATCTTCACATTGCGCATAGATCAAACCGAAAACCGCATCAGCATCTGATTTTCCATATACATGTGGTATTCCCCAATTGTCGCGGATGATTGTTACGTTTTTCGATTGCGCCTTCCATTGATTGATTTCTGCAACACTAAAAGGTTGCGCATGGCCGATAACGGAAAAAAATAAAAATATTCCCAGGCAAAATTTCATAATCAACAATTGATAGTTTCGAAGTTAATAACAGTAATTTAAAGGAGCGTAGAGAATATCTCTCATCATTTATGCAGGAAGAACATGATGATATAATAAACATATGTAACATCACCAGGCTCGAAGTAGCTGCGTTGAGTTGGCAATTGTTATTGCCCGACCTGGAAAAAATCAGGAGCCGTTATTTCACATTAAAACATTCTGCATTTCCATTCTGGGCAAGGATCTGGCCTGCGGCAAAGGCATTGGGAATTTACCTGGTAGAAAATTTCCAGGTTATTGATAACAAATCCGTGCTTGAAGTGGGAGGCGGGCTTGGGATCCCTTCGATCGTAGCATCGGGATTTGCTTCTGAAGTAATCTGTACAGATTTATATCCGGAAGGACTTTGGATTTGCAAAAAAAATGCTGAACTGAACGGGATAGGGAATGTAAGTATTCGTGTCTTCGATTGGAATATTGATGAAATGCCTGATACCGATGTCATCATCGGAAGTGATATCAGTTATGATCCCAGCCAATATAAAAGACTTGAAAAATTGCTCAGAATTTGGGTTGATGCTGGAAAGACAATTGTACTCAGTATGCCGCAAAGACTTCAATCAGTGCCTTTCGTTGTCGCGATTGAATCCCTCATCCGGGACCGGAGGGAATATACCATCATCGATGACGAACGCGAAGTAATCGTATCTGTCTTTCGTCTGTAGTTGGGTTTTAAATTACAGGTGGTTAGGTTGCAAGCTAACCTGAACTTAACCACCTGTAACCTATAACTTAACAACTTATAGCTTACCACTTAAAAAAGCATTTCCTGTGGCGGTTTGATTCCGAGCACACGGATATAAGTTGTCAGCTGCCCGCGATGATGTGTCTGATGTTCAAATGTTTTATTAATCCAGATCCAGCGCGGCTCCTCAAAACGGAAAAATTTTCCTTTCTCTTCCAAAGCTGATAGCGGCATCTTCTTCAAATTTTCGATCACAAAATCATAACTCGCATTTACAAAATAAACCACCGAATCCTTGCTTTGTGCACCTGGAGCGGCCTCCAGGTTACGCTGAGGTAACGGACTTGCCACACCTACAGCCTGTGAACCAAGACCAAAATTTCCGCCCGCCAGGTGAAGTAACTGTTGGGCAATTGTGCGAATACTGTCGTTTGCCCTGAACGAATATTTATCTGCAGGAATTACTGCGATATATGCGTTGGTATAAGTTTTTGCTCTTTCCCAATCTTTAACCATCTGAGCCCTGTATGTCTCAGTAAACTGAGCTTTGACAATAATTGAACTGATCAGAAACATCGGGATTAACATTGACTTTTTCATACACTGTGTTGGTTTAACTAATGAAAATATACGGTTAATAAAGAAATTCTTATGTGATATAATATCGCAGAAATCTAATTCAGTTTATTTTTTGCCTGGTAGGGTGTAATTCCCATGTTGTAAAAAAAGAAACTCCACATATCTGTATTTTCTTCCAGAATTTGTTCAGTACTCTTTCCTGCTCCGTGACCAGCTTTGGTTTCAATACGGATCAGTACCGGTTCTTTTCCTTGCTGATTTTCCTGAAGGGTTGCCGCAAATTTGAAACTATGTGCAGGTACTACACGATCATCATGATCGGCTGTAGTAATAAACGTTGCAGGATAGTTACCGGGCTTGATATTATGCAAAGGTGAATATTTATACAGATAGTCAAACATTTCTTTGCTTTCCTCCGATGTTCCATAATCGTAGGCCCAGCCTACACCTGCAGTGAATTTATGATAGCGCAGCATATCCAATACACCGACAGCAGGAAAAGCGACTTTAAACAATTTTGGTTCCTGTAACATCGTGGCACCGACCAATAATCCACCATTCGACCCACCTTCAATAGCCAGATAATCTGATGATGTATAACCGCTGTCAATCAGGAAATGTGCTGCTGAAATAAAATCATCAAAAACATTTTGCTTTTTTGTTTTGATACCCTGTTGGTGCCATGCAGCTCCATACTCGCCACCTCCCCTGAGATTTGCAACGGCATATATTCCTCCATTCTCCAGCAGTACTAATCTTGATGTACTGAAATAAGGAGTTAGACTTACGTTAAATCCACCATACCCATATAGTAGTGTCGGATTTTTTCCATCGGGCTTTGTACCTTTTTTGAAGGTGATGATCATAGGAATTTTTGTACCATCTTTTGATTTATAGAATACCTGCTTGCTTTCATAGTTCTGCGGATTGAATTTTACTTTAGGTTGTTTGTACAATTCCGTTTTGCCGGAAGAAATATCCATTTTGTAAATCGTCGATGGCTGTACATAAGATGAGAACATATAGTACACCTCTTTGTCTTCCGCCCTTGCGTTAAAGCCAGATGCTGTACCGGGTCCGGGCAGTGGAATCTCCCTGATTTGTTTTCCCTGGTGATCGTACTGGTAAACTTTGCTGATTGCATCTTTCAGGTAGTTGCAGAAAAAATATCCACCCGCTGTTGAAGTGGAAAGAGGGTCAGAAGTGGTAGCAACTACAACTGTCCATTGATCCATGCCAGGTGTGGCAATCGGCGCCTTTACAATCTTACCGTTTGGTGCATCCCTGTCGGTTTGGATATAGAAATACTGGTCATCAACATCTAAAATTTCATTTGATGATTTCATATCTCCAACGATTGGCAAGATAGGCGCATCAGGCTTCGTCAGATCCTGGACATAAAGTTCATTGCCATAGGTTTCATTAGCTGCGGTAATGACCAGCCATTTTTGATTTTCAGAAACCTGGCCACCGATATATCTGCGCGGTGTTTTGCTTCCGCCAAAAATCAATTTGTCCTCGCTCTGTTTAGTTCCAAGTTTATGATACAGCAAACGATGCTCCTGGGTCTTTGCACTCAACTGGCTGCCCGCCACTTTCTCATAGCTGCTATAATAGAAACCGTCATTACCCTTCCAGCTTATATCCGAAAATTTCACATCGATGAGTGTATCGCCTGATTGTTTTGCATCTGCTGATTCAAGAATAATCACTTTACGCCAGTCACTTCCACCTTCAGAAATCTGGTAACCTGCCATCGATCCATCTTTTGAAAAAGAAATTCCTGCGAGCGATGTAGTACCATCTTTACTGAATCTGTTCGGGTCAAGAAAAACCTTCGCTTCCGTTTCTCCCTTTTTTTCCCGGTACAGAACAGATTGATTTTGCAGGCCGGTATTGAGATAATAATAAGTGTAATCGCCCTTCTTAAATGGAGTCGAATATTTTTCATAATTAAACAACTCTTCATAACGTTGACGGATGGCGGAGCGAAAAGGGATCTGCTCGAGGTAATTCCTGGTGACTTCGTTTTCTTCCCGCACCCATGCCGCTGTTTCTTCGCTGGTGTCGTTTTCAAGCCAGCGATAGGGATCTTTTACTTTGGTGCCAAAATAGTCGTCAGTAACTGTTGTGTCTTTTTTTGTCTTTGGGTACATCACTTCGTCTGATTTTATATTCGTTTTTTGATCTTCCGGATTTTTACAAGCCAGGACAAAGCACAGCATGCCTGAAGCTATTATGAAAAATCTCATGTGTTTTAATTTCTGAAAAGATAGAAAGAAAAGAGATGGAAAATCGGGTGTCATCCGGGACATAAAAAAATCCCGGACTTCCCGGGATTCTATAAATCGATAGCGTTTAGCTTAATTGCAAAGGCTTAATGTTTCTGAACTTTTTGTACTGAACTGGATCTTGTTCACTTTGCCGGCAGTATTGTAATTCAGTACCAAGGTTCCATATTGGGTTTGAAATGCATCCCAGGTGGCATCTTTCAATTTTGGATTGCCAAGGTATTTGAATAAAGAACCTCTTTTTGCACCCATCAATGGAAGGGATAATTTTCCCTTGAACTTTTCCCTGATTTCAATATAATCCCTGCCGCTGTAAAAGTACAGGTCCCTGTCTTTATAGAAGACGCCCCCGCCGCATTTGCTGGACGTATTTTCGTCTTCCGCCGACGAAAAACAGGGGAGCTTCAGTTTAAATTCTTCCAGGTTTACATTTGTTTTTAACCCATTCACAGTGCCATCCAGGATATCCACCACGAAATCGGGGCAGGTTGTTTTAGGAGTTAACTGTGCAGAAACTGGCAGGGCAAAACCAAAAATCATTAATACGAAGAGTAATTTTTTCATACAGGATTTTGTTTGTCAAAGTCAGTACTGCAAAATCCCTGCAAAACTTTTTACACTGGCAGATTTTTTTATTGCTCTTGAAAACCAGCGTTCTAAAATTTACTTTTCCGTCAATTCGGACTCGAAAGCAATAAAATTAACCAGCTCACCGGACTTATTGAAGACGGGATAGCCACGGATAAAGCATGGATACGCTTCCCCGTTTTTTCTGTAATTGACCAATGTAGCCTCAAAGTGTTGGCGCTGATTGATTGCGTTTCTGATTGCGCGGGTTGTTTCTTTACTCGTGCCTTCGCCCTGGAACATCGAAGGCTTTTTTCCAATTACTTCCTGTGGCAGGTAGCCATTCATTTTAAACATGTTCCTCGTAGCGAGAACAATGAGTATGGAGGGATCTGTAACTATGATTGTGTTCCCACACCTGAAGAGTTCGCTTTCAAAATCGAAATTGTGTTTCCAGTGATTACTGGAAGCCATTCGGATCAGGTCGGCTCTGTCTGCAGCCATTCCCATCTTTGCATCATAACCTTCAATAAAAAGGTCCCAACACATCAGGGGCGAGTTAAATCCCTGCGAAGAATCAAGAGAAGTGCTTTCGCTCATCTGTGATGATGGATGATTTGAAACGGAAAGTTCGTATTCTTTTTAAAATGAAATTCCCGCGATTCCGAAAAATACGGAAAGCACGGGAATCTTTTAATGTTTATCGTTCCAGGTTTGAGCTGTAAGTTATAGGTTGTCAGATTTTAAGTTAGCGTTCAGCTGACAGCTGCAATCTTTAAAAATCAAACAGGTTTCTTTACGGCCCAGCCCACTATTTAAAGACCAATCTGGCGATCCACAGGCTCGCTGTCAAACCAGATGCTAGTTTGTCAGGTTATATTCAAAGTCAACTTTGTCACCCGCCTTTTTCTGAAAGCGTTTCAGCACCTTTTCATGAGTTTCCTCAGACTGTTTTTTTCCATTGATGATGAGCTCCTTATTGTTCAGTTTCATCTTGAAATTGTGCTTATCTTTTATTATTCCTTCTTCGTAGAGGTCATTGATAACATCTCCAATTTCATCCTGGCGTTCAATCTCTATTTTCTGAAGAAGTTCGAGCTGCGCCTGGTTTTGAAGGGCCATATCCTCATGAACCTTCATCCTGGATAATTCCAGAGATTTGGAAAGTTCCTGTTGCTTTTGGAAAAGATTATTTTTCAGCTCATATTCCATTCTCATTTTATCCAACGCTATTTGATTTGCTGCATTCAGATCTTCAGCGATTATTGGGTTTAACGGATTAAACTGCTGATGAAGTAAAAACTCTTTTTCGGCCAGGGCAAACTGCTTTGATTGAAGCAGAGCCTGCATATCATTGGACCTGGCCAGTGATTCAGCCAGCTTTGCCTGGTCAACTGCAAGTTTAGCGAGCTGAAGTTGTTGCTCCTGGTAACTTTTTGCAATCATTTTATCGATCTCTTTCAACGCTGGCTGATGTTTAGGAAACTCGGATGCCTTGATTTCACGGCCATCGATTTTTAGTGTAAGGATCTTGTTTCCTTTTTTCAGAAACTCATAAGTCTTTCCCTGGTATCTGACTTTGTATTCCGCAATTAAAGAATGTGTTACACTGATGTTTCCGGGATTGGTATCGTTGATCCTGTTTTCTTCAAATAAAGGCATCTCAAGGAGTTCCATTTCTTCTGCATTTTCCTCTACTTCAGTTACAGGCCCTTCAAAAATAATTGTGTCTTTGATCTCCTGTCTGGATTCCGATACATTTTTATCGTCTTTAGAAGAAACAATCTGTTCCTGTTTTTTAAAATTCTGTTGGTGAGGTGCTTGTTGTTTTTTCTGTTGAGAAAAAGCAAGTGTTGCGACGGCCATAGTGACGATCACCGAGCCAAGAATGATCTTTTCCATTGAATTCAGCGTTTTGTTGTTGTTATTGATGATCCTCGAAATACGATTCAGTACCTCGTTTTTATATCCGGGAAATGCAGTTGCATATTTTAATTCAGGTTGCTGCAGTTGAAATTCCTGGAAAGCAACAAGTGCATGTACATATTGTTTTTTGTCATTGATGACAGCAATTGCAAGGTCATCGCAGCAGTACTCTCTTTCCCTTCGGATGAGTTCAGAGATCCAATGAACTGCAGGGTTGAAAAAGAAAATGATTTCAGTGAAACGTTGCAGAAGATTTACGAGGAAATCATGTCGGCGGATATGAGCCAGTTCGTGCAGAATGATTGCTTCCACTTCGTCCGTTTTCAATGCATTAAGCATTGCAGCAGGAAAAAGAATTAATGGTTTGAAGAATCCTATCACCATAGGCACCGAAGCTGTAGCTGATTTACACAATTTCACAGGCGCACTCATATTCATCGACACCATGAGACGCTCAAGTCGCTCATTCCATAACTTTCCTGCATCTATAGTATGATGCTTTCTAAGCCTGCCCAGCATAGTAATACCCATCAGTAATTGAATCGTCTTTAAGCTGATGATCACCAGCCAGCCCAATACAAACCAGGAAGAGTATTTTATCAGAAATGATTTACTGATCTCTAACCAGGTCGGGGAATTGCTCAGGCTTATAATTGTATTTCCTGAATCAGGAACCGACAGCATGGTCTGCGATATCAAGATGACACTGTTGTTGCTGATATTCTGATACGCATAAATAAATATGAATACTGTACTAAAAACAAAAAGACCCAGTACTGATACCAGCAGTTTGTACCTGGTATGTGGCCCGGCTTTTTTTGTACATAAGATGATCAGTCCGCTTAACGCGGCCATTACAAGTCCCAGCCATAAACTATGGAGTAGTGTACGGAATAGTGCATCGGGAACAGCACCGGAAAGCCATGAGTCTGAAAAAATCTTTTCCATACAGAGCTGTTAAGCAGTAGTCAAATCATTTTATATTATCCAGCATCTTACGGATTGCTTTCAGCTCTTCCGCAGATGTCTTTTTATTTCCGAGCAATTGCATCACCAGGCTGCTGGCAGAGCCGTTGTACATATTTTCTACAAAACGTGAAAGCAGGAAACCTTTGGTCTTTTCTTCGTCTTCTACGGGCTGGTATACATGCTTCATATTTGAATCGTCTCGCGTCAGCATCCCCTTTTCATGCATGATCTGCATGAGCTTTAAAGTAGAAGTATACTGCACCGGCCGTGACTGGCTGTTGAGCTCATCGTTCACAAATCTTACTGTTGATGGTCCGTGTTCCCAGAGCACTTTCAATATTTCCAGTTCCGATTTGGTTGGTTCAATTCCGGAAGGAGCCTGTTTTTTTGCTTTCATTATCCTAAGGTAGGAAAAAATTCGTACGAAACAAATAATAGGTTGTTAAAAGAAGAGGAAGGCAGGAGTGGGGAGGCAGGAGATTTAGCGAGCAGAGAGCAGGGTCAAGCTTCGCGGACAATTTTTAATTTCAGATAAAAAATATTTTACGCTGAAAAATACTTTTGATTTCGAACTCTGCTGCTTGATACTGCCCACGATCCCCCTAAATCTCCTTCCTTGAAACTCCTCCCTCCTGCTTCTGCCTCCCAACTTTTTTGCCTATTTTACCTGATAATTAAATATCCGAATGAAAAATTCCCTCCTGGTTTTATTTCTATTCATTTCTGCCAGCTGCCTTTCACAACCGGAAACTGTTTTTTTCAACGCAAGAATTTTTACTGCTGATCCCAACAAACCATTTGCTGAGGCAGTTGCAATCAGGGGAGAAGATATTATTGCTGTAGGAAAACTGGCTGATGTAAAAGCCATGGTGAGTGCAAAGGCGGTGATGAAAGATTTGCAGGGTGCATTCCTGATGCCCGGAATGATCGATGCACATAGCCATGCGATCAGCGGAGGGAAATCGCTATTAAAACCAAACCTGTTTGAAGAAGAAAAGACGCCCGGGGAGTTGCTCACTTATATAAGGAAACTTATCAAAGAGAAAAAAGGGCTAACGGGTGATATTCTTTTAGTGTATGGAGTAAACATCGCCACCTGGGCCGATCTGAAGACACTGCAGAAAAATTTTAATACAAAAGAATTCTCCAGTCAGGCTGTGTACCTCGAAGGATCGGATGGTCATACCGCCTGGGTGAACCGAGTAATGCTGGAAAAAGCAGGCATCAATAAATCATACATTGATAACCTGCCATCGTCGATACAGAAGTACTATGACAGGGAAAAAGATGGTGAACCAACAGGATTTGTTACAGATAGTGGATTGCATAAACTGGAAGCAGCATTGCCTGTTGATCCAAACGAAGATCTTCGTGGTGCCGACGAAGCCATCAGGCATTGCAATAGCCTTGGTATAACCGCCTGGCTTGAACCTTCCGCCTGCAAAGCAACAGATCCGGGTGATGGAATACTTCCAGCCTATCAATACCTGATCACGGAAAAAAAACTTACTGCTCATGTTGCCGCTGCACTGGTGGCGGATCCTAACCTGGACGCACAGACGCAGATCAGCAGATTGAAATCGCTACAGGCGAAATACGATAAAAGCAATGATTTTCACATCATCGGCTTTAAAATATTTGCAGATGGGGTTTTGGAATATCCTGCCCAGACAGCGGCAATTTCAATACCATACACTAATGGCAGTACGAATGGTAAGCTTCTTTTTGATACAGAAAATTTCAAAAGTTTTGTAACTCTTGTAGATAAACAGAATCTACTCGTGCATGTTCATGCCATCGGTGATCTGGCAGTTACGGAAACGCTGAACGGATTTGAGTTCATGCGAAAAATGAACGGCAATTCCATATTGCCGCATTCCATCACTCATCTTCAGTTAATTCTCGCTAAAGATATCTCTCGTTTCCAGATGCTCAATATTCTACCGGTCATGCAATTGCGATGGGCATTTGGTGATGTTACCACAGTGGATATTGTCAAGCCTTACATCGATCCTTCACTGTTTAAAAGACAATACCCTGCGAAATCTCTGCAACGTGCCGGTGCATTTGTTTGCGGAGCAAGTGACTGGCCTGTAAGTACTGCCAATCCATTCGAGGCCATGGCAACTGCTGAAACCCGTTCGGGTAATCGTGGTGTGCTTGATAGTACTGAGCGGATGTCGCGAAATTCGATGTTATATGCGTATACTCTGAATGCTGCCATGGCTATTCTTATGGATAAGAGAATAGGAAGTATCCAGGCTGGAAAATCCGCAGATATCATCATGGTTGATCGCGATCTCACGAAAGTCAGCTCTGCAGAATTATCAGAAGCAAAGATTCTCTGGACAATGTTCCGTGGCCAGACGGTTTATACGGCTCCGAAGAAATAATCCGTCAGAGCCTTTTGGCATATAATAAATTGCGTTTAGCCATTTTTAAGTTTTCATTAGCAGGATACCTCTATAGCTTCATAGCAATTTCCTGCTTATGCCCTGGTATATTGTCATCATGCTCTCTGCAATGGTCATCCTTCATCAGTCGGTGAGTGGCCGTTGCCCGGAAGAAAAAGGGTCAATAAAAATAACCTATACCGGAAATATGGGTGTACTGATTTCAACAGACCGGGAAGCTGTCTGGATGGATGGTCTGCATAAATTTTATAAGCCGGAATATCAACCAACAGATCAGCAATTCATTGACAAAGCAAAACAGCATGAGGGAGACTTTAAGTCGCTGCAATGGCTGTTGTTTTCTCATTATCATCGCGATCATTTTGATGCAACGCTCACAAAAGAAATTATCAGCAATTCCCCCGAAATAAAAATTTCAGG
This sequence comes from Pollutibacter soli, assembly GCA_029269725.1. Taxonomy (GTDB): domain Bacteria; phylum Bacteroidota; class Bacteroidia; order Chitinophagales; family Chitinophagaceae; genus Pollutibacter; species Pollutibacter soli. Next base: position 234,097 of record JARJHS010000007.1, read on the forward strand.
AGCCGGCCAGGTGGTGGACTCATTAACGGATGCGTTTACAAAAAACGCATGGAACCGGAATGGCAGTTTGGATAATGCAGACTATGAAAGTTCTGTACATGTTGAAGCATTCAATCTGCAGCACACCTGGCCGGCTCGTCATTCAACTGTACAGAACCTGATGTTTTCGGTAATCATTGACGGAAAGCGTATTACTCACCTTGGCGACTCAGGAGATAAAGATCCTGCTTACACACAGAAAGCTTTTCTTAATGCAGAAGTGCTCGTCGTTCCTTACTGGCTTTTGCTGAATGAAGATGGAAAATCACTCCTTAAAACATCAAAGGCAATAACAATTATCGCCACTCACATTGAACCCGGCGCAAAACTTCCCATTGAATTAAAAAATGGCAAAGAACAGAAGGTAATACTGTTCGATGTCCCGGGAGAATTTATCAACGTTTAACGTTAAACGTTATACGTTCAACGTTGAGCATATTGGAGTTCTGCAAATACCGGAAAATGATCTGAAGAGAATCTTCCGTGCCATGTCTGTGATAAGGTTGCATGTTGTAAAACACGGAATCCATTAGTAATGAAAATATAGTCGATGGGAAGGTCTGTTTGTTCCTGGTTTTTGAAACTGTTGAAAGTCCCATCAGGTCCGTAATGTGGCGTTGAGGAAATCAGGCGCGTGTCGGTGAGATGATCAGGATTGGATGTGTCCATAATAACCTTTATCGGTTCATCATTCGGGTCAGCATTAAAATCGCCAGTGATGATCGCTGGGGTTGTGCCTGCAATTTCTTTTACTTTCTTAAGCAAGAGTTTTGCGCTTTCTCTTCTTGCCACTTTACCAATATGGTCGAAATGTGTATTGAAATGAAAAAAGATCTTTTTGGATTTCCGGTCGCGGAATTTTGCCCAGGTAACTATTCGCTCAAATGCTGCATCCCATCCTTTCAAACCGGGAACATCCGTTTTTTCTGCCAACCAGAATGTATTGCCTTCCAGTAATTCCAGTTTTGTGTGATCATAAAATATGGCTGAATACTCACCTTTTTCTTTTCCGTCATTTCTTCCAACACCAATCGATTTATAGTTTTTCAGATCGGCCTGCATATCCACCATCTGGTTATGCTGCGCTTCCTGTACACCGATAATATCAGCGCGATGAAATAATATCTGGCTACTGACGTAATTCCTTCGGTTTGGCCACGCATTCATACTGTCACCAGGATTATTGTACCTGATATTGAACGTCATCACTCTCAGAACTTGCTGCGCTTCCGAATGCATAATCAAACCAAGACAGAAAATAATCAATGGAAATTTTCTCATATTACAGATCATTATGGTATAAAAATAAACCATCTGAAAAGAGTACATTCAGGAAATCTTTTTATGCAGTCAAATGCCAGAACACCTGATCAGTATTTCAGGAATCTTCCGGATGACAGGAGGGCGGTAATGAATGCATTGAGAAAAGAGATATTAAATAACCTGCCAAAAGGTTTTGAAGAACAAATGACTTATGGAATAATCGGGTATGTTGTCCCTTTAAGCGCATATCCTGCTGGATATCATGTGACTCCTGACACACCTTTGCCATTCATCAATATCGCATCGCAAAAAAACCATATTGCGTTTTATCACCTGGGGATGTATGCAGATCCTGAGCTGCTTCACTGGTTTACTGAAGCATATCCGAAGCACAGCAAAACAAAGCTGGATATGGGTAAATCCTGTATCCGTTGGAAAAAACCGGAACACGTTCCATTGAAACTGATAGGAGAGTTGGTAAAAAAAATGACTATGAAAGCATGGATTAAGATCTATGAGGATGCAAAACCGAAATAATTCTTTATTACCGTGTAATATTTTAATAATTACTTCAACACATGTTTCCGGTTCATTTCTGATCCGCTGACGTAATTTGCAGCGACTTAGCATCCTGATATGAATTACCCGGAACAACCTTTTGTTTTTTATAAAAGCAGTATTGAATTTTTAAAAAAAGAAATCAACCGGCTGGCTTCTTCACGATCGCGAATATCATGGTTGCGTGTCTTGATCATTGCAGCAGTGATTACAGCGATCGTACTATTATGGTCTTCAGGGTTTGGTTCCATATTTCTTGTAATTGTACCATTGTTCGCATTGTTTGGTTTCCTGGTTACGCGGACATTAAAACTGGATGAACAACTTGCGCATAATCGCACATTGTTGCGCATCAATGAGGAAGAACTTTCCGGGCTTTCCGGGTTTCATATAAAGCGCTTCGATGGTTCAAAGTACCTCGGTTCTGAGGGTGCATCCGGAAATGACCTGGATGTATTTGGTCCGGCATCTTTATATCCATTTCTCAACCGGGCAAATACGGAAAGAGGTCGTGACATGGTAGCTGAAACTCTTCACACTCCGCAATCCCGTGAACATATATTACAGAAGCAGGCTGCTGTCATCGAATTGCAGCAACAGACTCCCTGGCGGCAACAACTACAGGCCTATGGTATGCGTGCTGATATTACACGCAATTCAGAAACCGTTATTGAAAAGTGGTTGAGTGAAACACCAAAAGAGTTCCAGGGACCTGTATGGATGGTTTTACGATTCCTGATTCCGGTCATTTCATTCACCATCTGTATTTTTTATGCACAGGATAAAATCAGCGATCCGGCTTTCAATATTTCCATGCTATTGATTCTTGGTTTTGTTTTGTTTGTGAGCAGGGGAATTGCGGCGAATTACAGTATGCTTTCCGGAGTAGTGAAGGAAATGGAAGCCCTGGGAAATCTTCTGCACACGATCGAACAGCATCAATTCAATTCACCACTGTTGCGCGAACAACAGGATTTATTAAAGTCAGACGCCATTGCTTCTGTGAAAATCAGGGAATTGAAAAGCATCCTGAACAGGATGGATTACAGACTGAACCCGATTGTTTGGGTTCCGCTCAGTGTTTTCTTTTTCTGGGATCTCCAGCAGGTTTTTTCGCTGGAAAAATGGCGGCGCTCGATGAAAGGAAAGATTGCGCATTGGTATTCATCCGTAGCATGGTTTGAGAATCTTTCCTCTTTCGCCAACCTTTCTTTTAATCATCCACGCTGGGCAATGCCGGTGATCAGCGAACAGTGGTTTGAACTGGAAGGAAAACAGATGGGACATCCGTTAATTATTCCTTCTAAATCAGTTCTGAACGACCTGAAAATAAATGGTGCCGGTGAGCTGATCATGCTTACAGGGTCCAACATGGCTGGTAAGAGTACTTTTCTGCGAACGCTTGGTACAAACATGATTCTGGCAATGGCCGGCGGACCCGTATGTGCGGATTATTTCAAAATTCCTGTTTTGTCGGTGGTAAGTTCCATGCGCATCATGGATAATCTCGAAGAAGAAACTTCCACTTTTTATGCCGAATTGAAAAAACTCAAAAAAATTCTTGAATCGATACAATCCCGTGAAAAAGTATTTATCCTTCTGGATGAAATGCTGCGCGGTACAAATGCGATCGACAGACATACGGGTTCTGTAGCCCTGATCAGGCAGCTGTTGAAATTTGATGCTGTGGGAATTATTGCATCACATGATATTTCATTGACAGAATTGGCGAACGAGTATCCCGGTAAAATTGAAAATTATCATTTCGATTCATCGGTAATAAATAATGAAATTGTGTTCGATTACCGGTTGAAAAATGGCGTCTGTACATCTACAAATGCCACCCTCCTTATGAAAAAAATCGGGCTTCAGATCGAGGATGAAAATTGACATCGTCAAATGGTTTCTGCTAATAGGGCAAGGCATGCCTGTTCGTAAATCGATCACTGGTGTCCTTTACATTCCAGATAATTACACATCTGGTGCGCACTTTTCAATTCATACTTTACCTCTGATTTAACTTCGTCCGCACTTTGGGCCGCTACAAACAGGATGCTACTTCCTGAGATGAACGAACCTGCGGATACAAGCAAGAAGAATTTGGCTCACAAGTGGGCTTAATTATAACCTGACACTTAAAACTTCAACTTTCAACTTTAAACTTTCCTGCCTGTCCGGCAGGCGGGCTCCTGCTCACTACACACTATTTCTTCGTCAGATCATAGATCTCCCTGATATCTTTAAGGATTTTTTCAAAATTGATATTGAGGTCAACAAGTCTTCCCGAATGAAGATCAAATACCCAACCGTGAACAGTTGGTAATCCTTCTTCAAGATATCGTTGCTGAACCACAGCCGTCTTTATGACATTAATACATTGTTCCTGCACATTGAGCTCAACGAGCCGGTCGTAACGCTTACCCTCATCTTCGATTCTATTCAGCTCGTCTTTGTGAAGCCTGTACACGTCCCTGATATTCCTCAGCCAGGGATTCAGAATGCCCATATCCACTGGCTGCATGGCTGCTTTTACACCCCCGCAATTGTAATGACCGCAAACGATGATGTGTTTTACTCTAAGGTGTTTTACTGCATAATTAATTACGGACATCACATTGAGATCGATGCTGTTTACGAGGTTGGCAACATTCCTGTGCACAAAAACTTCACCGGGAGCTGCACCCATAAGATCCTCGGCAGTAACACGACTATCACTGCAACCAATATAGAGATAATCCGGCTGCTGATTCTGCGCAAGTTTCTCGAAGAAATTTCTATCATTTATTGTTTTTGATGCAATCCACGCTTTGTTATTCTCAAAAATCTGTTGATAACTTGGCATAGTCAATGAATTTAATTTTGATGAAAGGCCTGCGAAACGAACAACAGTACTTCGGGAAGTGACTCGCGCCAATAAGTCCAGTTATGTGCTCCGTCTCTTATCCTGAATTCGTGAGGTATTTCTTTTTTGCGCATGGCAATATGAACTACAGAATTTCCTTCGTAAAGAAAATCATCATCGCCGCAATCTATAAACCAACGCACGGCTTTCTTTACGCTGTCGGGCATTGCCTGTATTAATGCAGGAACACTCTGACGCTGGTAGTAAGCAATGATCTGTGCTTCAGTCAACGTTGAGTCGGATCTTTTTAATCTTGTTTTTGCGTCATCCAGATTCAGAGGCCCTGTGGCGGCACTTAGCGGGCACGCACTTGAAAACAATTCCGGATGGTGTAGTGCATAGGTAAAAGTTCCACCGCCGCCCATTGATAAACCGGAGATCGCACGGTATCTTTTTTCTGATTTGATGCGGTATTTCTTCTCCACAAAAGGCATTAATTCTGTAAAGAAAAAATCTTCATACCGCCAGGTTCCCCTTGCATCATTTTCGTATCCACGTCGACCAGTATTTGCATCCGGCATCACAATGATCATCGGTGTTGCGCGTCCTTCAGCGATGGCTTTGTCGGTTATCCTGAGCACTTCACCAAATTGCACCCAACCCGTCTGATCATCACCAGCGCCATGCAAAAGATACAACACAGGATAGCTCCTGCCGGATGTTTCATAATCGGGAGGAAGATATACTGCATACTTTCTTTCTGCATTCAGCACCTTGCTGGGCAATGTCAGGTTGTCAAATACTTTGCCCGATTGAGCTTTTAAGTTTAAAGAGAAACTAACAAGAAAAAAGGCGGCCAGAATCGTTCTTATCATCCTTATGTTATTTTATTGCGGAGTGAGAATCTGAATGTACTTTAAAAAATTTACTTTGTCTTACACAACCCCATAATAAAGAGTATCAAATTGAACGAATGATACCAGTCTGCTTCATTTTTATGGCAGCTTCACAGCACTGTCAAGAGCTTCCTTTTAACGTTGAACTTTAAACCTTAAACTTCTTGCCGAAGAATTTCCAAAGGTGGCTTCGAAACAATAAACCTGCTGTTGATCAAACCTATAGATACCGTTAGTGCGCACACGCTTAAAAACACAATCACCACGGGTAACAATTGTGGCGAAAATTCAGTTTCAAATACATACTTCGCAAGTGCCCAGCTGCCGACAATTGACAGGAAAATTCCGGTTAATGCGGCAAGGCCACCAAGAAAGAAATATTCAATGGCTGTTATAATAAAAATCTGTCTCCTGCTGGCTCCCAGCGTCCTCAGTAAAACACTTTCCTGGATACGTTGGTATTTGCTGATGAGTACAGAAGAAATAAGTACTACAATTCCGGTGACCATACAAAATGCGGCCATAAAGCGAATCACGAACCCGATTTTTGTCAGGATCTGATCAAGAATGTCCAGGATCAAACCAAGATCGATGATGGAAACGTTCGGAAACTGGCGGACTACTGCTTGTTGAAACTGCGCAGATTTTTCCTTGGAATTTACCTGGGTCATCAGCACATGAAACTGTGGAGCTTCTTCGAGAACACCAACAGGGAACACGACCAGGAAATTAGTTTGAATCCGGTTCCAGTCAACTTCACGAAAGCTGCCGACTACGACCGGAAGCAAAGCCCCCTGGACGTTCCAGACTAATGTATCGCCCAACGCAATACTGTTTTGTTTCGCAAATCGTTCCTCTACCGAAACTTCGGGTAATGATCCAGGTGATGCCCGGCCTGACCATTTGCCCGCAGTAATTTTTTCTGAATCAGTAATACTGTCTCTGAAGGTGACCCGGAATTCACGATTGAAAATTCCACGCCACATCCTGATGGATGTATCTTTATCTAGAATTTCCGCTGTAATCCCATGAACTGATTCCAAGCGCATCGTGACCATCGGAACAGTTCCCTCAGCTTCCAGACCGGTGGAACGTGTAAGCTGTAAAACGTCATTTCTTTGAGCAGACTGAATGTCGAACAGCACCATATTCGGCTGATTTTTCCCCGCAGCCATAGTCACTCTCTTAATCAGAATCTGCTGGATAAAAAACATGGTGCAGATCAATGCGGTTCCCAGTCCGATGGTAACTATCAGTATACCGGTCTGGTTATTCGGGCGGTATAAATTTGCCAGACCCTGTCTCCATACATATGGCCATCCCGACGGGAAAAAGCGCCTTACCGTCCACGTTAGTGTACGGGCCATCAGTGCAAGAATAAAAAATGCAGCCAGCAGACCGAGGGTAAAAAATAGTGAAGGAGTAAGACCTCCGAAAAGCAGGTAAGTAAATCCAAAAACAAATAAAATAATTCCCAGGTACACCAGCCATTTAAATGGATCTTTCCAGGTTTCCGGTTGCAATGAGATCCGTAGCGTATTCAGTGGTGAAATCCTTCTGATATTGATCAGTGGCAATAATGCAAACAAAACCGAAATGATCAGGCCAAGCCCGATACCCTGCCCAATGGCGGACCAGGAGATGCGCGGATGAATTTCAACCGGTAGAAAATCTTTCAACAGTGCAGGTAGAAACTGCTGAATAATAGTACCCAGAAAAGCACCGATGATGGAGCCGATTAATCCGATTACAATGATTTGTATCAGGTAGATCAGAAAGGTATGTGTTGATTTTGCACCAAGGCATCGCAGTATTGCGATCGTGCTTATTTTCTCTTTGATATAAATATGAATAGCACTCGCAACACCGATGCAACCCATCAGTAAAGCAATAAATCCGACTAATGAAAGAAATCTCGTTACGTCATTGAAAGAACGTGCAGAATCTTTTTTCTGCGATTCAACAGTATCATAATTGATCCCTTCTTTATTCAACCTGGGGCGAAGGTTCTCAACTGTTTCTTCAATTTTTACAGGATTTTTAAACTGAATGTATTGGCGATAGTTAATGCGGCTTCCTTTTTGTTGAAGTCCGGTTTGGTCGATATATGACAACGGAATATAAACCGGAGGTGCAACAGATGTTGCGATTCCTGTTCTCCCAGGCGCACCCGTGAGGCTACCCGCAATTTCAAACATCACATTTCCCACTTTAATTGAATCTCCCACTTTTGCATCAAACTGAAGTAATAGTGTCTGATCAACAAGTGCCTGTTGCTTTGTTCTGAAAGTTCTGGCAGCGGAAACAGGTTCGGTTTCCAGTTCTCCATAGTAGGGAAAATCTCCTCCCAATGCATTGACCTGTGTCAGCCTGGTGCCGCCGTTCTTTGGGAACAGCACCATTGATGTAAAGCTTCGCTGTTCCGATCTTTCCTTCCCTAACGAATCTGCAAGTGCAAGCATTTCAGGTGAAAAAGCTTTTCCCGAGCTCAGTTCGAGATCGGCTCCAAGTAATGCGGCAGCTTGTTCATCGATTTCCGATTGCAGTACATCACTAAGGGAATAGATTGATACGAGTGCTGCGATGCCGAGTATAATCGAGGAAATAAAAAGAAACAGGCGCGAACGGTTGCGACGACTATCTCTCCAGGCCATCAGCAATAACCATTTGAAACTCACTTTACCAGGCGTGTACATCTGGGTATAATATTTTAAACTCTTTTTGAGTTAAGATGAAATCGGCTCAGTCATTCCAGTTAACAGCGGAACTTTCATGTGCAGTATCACTGATCAAAGCACCACCTTTCATCCTGATAATCCTTCCGGTTTTAGCTGCGAGCTCGGGATTATGTGTTACGAGAATCAGGGTTGTTCCTGCTTCACGATTCAGGTCGAAAAGCAACTGTTCAATTTTAATACTTGTTTCTGCATCCAGGTTTCCGGTAGGTTCATCCGCAAATAAAATCGATGGCTGGTTGGAGAAAGCGCGAGCCAGTGATACACGTTGCTGCTCGCCACCACTGAGCTGAACAGGGTAGTGATGACTTCTATCCGCGAGCCCTACTTTATCAAGCAACTCCATCGCCATATTTTTGGTATGTTTTGCTCCGCGAAGTTCCATTGGTACCATTACGTTTTCCAATGCTGTGAGCGTAGGCAGTAATTGGAAATTCTGAAAGATAAATCCGACATGCTGGTTGCGTACGAGAGCCCGTTTGTCTTCTGTAAGATTTTCAAGAGCGATATCTGCCAATTCCACCGATCCCGTGCTGGCGCTGTCGAGGCCTGCACATAATCCCAGCAGCGTTGTTTTACCACTTCCTGACGGTCCTACCAATGCAAGCGTAGAACCTTTCTCTACGGAAAAACTGATTTTGTCCAGAACTGTTAAAGTACGACCTGCACTTTGATATGTTTTACTAACCTGATGTACTTTCAGTATGTTACTCATGCACACTTTTTTTTAAAGACGCGGTATTTATAAAAATACTCTTTTAATAAACTTATTTTGTATCCGGAAATCAAAAGAAAAAAGAAAATGGGATCAACGGGACTAATGCATAAATTTTCCGCAACAATTGCGCTGGCAGCTTTGTTATGTCTTTTCTCCTGTAAAAACCAGGAAAATAAACCTGCAGCTGAAAGTAATACAAAACCTGCAACCGCTGACAGCAGCAAAACCGATACTTCAAAGAAGACCATCCTGTTTTTTGGAAACAGTCTGACAGCCGGCTATGGCATTGAACCTTCACAGGCATTTCCTGCATTGATACAGAAAAAAATTGATTCGATGCAGTTGCCTTACCAGGTAATCAACGGTGGCGTTAGTGGTGAAACATCTGCAGGAGGTAATAGCAGGATCGATTGGATATTACGGCAACATATAGACGTATTTGTTCTTGAGCTTGGTGGCAATGATGGCCTGAGGGGTATTCCTGTAGATGAGACGAAGAAAAATCTTCAATCAATCATTGATAAAGTGCTGGCAAAAAATCCCAGTACCAAGCTGGTTCTTGCGGGTATGCAAATACCTCCGAATATGGGCCAGGACTATATAGGAGCTTTTAAAAATCTATTTCCGGAGCTTGCGAAAAAAAATAACATGGCGTTTATTCCTTTTCTACTGGAGGGAGTTGGCGGAGAACCGGACCTGAACCAACGTGATGGGATACACCCTAATGAAAAAGGCGCAGAAATCGTTGCCGGTAATGTTTGGAAAGTCCTTCAACCGGAACTCTAACTGCGCCTGATTCCCCAGTTTGTGTAATTTCTTACCTGAATATCTGGCTAAGCTGTTTTACGTTTTCCTGTCACCACCATTACAATCCCAACGACCACCAATGCCCCACCGGCATAGGTCGGCCACCCAATCCATTTATTTTCTTTTTTATTGATCTCTAAGGGACCAATGTCTGCAACTTCTTTTTCAGTAGTAACTGAGAATCCGCGAAATACCATCATGAGTATTCCTGCGATGATCAGGATGAAGCCAATTGATTTCATATTTAGTGTTGATTTGTATTAACTCTTAAAAATCCCGTGCCATCATAATTTTCCATGATATGAATTGCCGGCTTTAATTCTGTGTTCATTGCAACCAATAATTGTCTGTTTTGCTCTATGATTCTTTGGGCCCGCCCGTTATGCTGATTTTTCGGTTATCTTGAAAATCCAAAAACGACTGTTATGCTGTTAGATATAAGTTCATGGTGGAATTCATTGGTATTGTTTGAGAAAGTGCTCTGGGGAATTTCCTTGCTTTTCTCACTGTTGTTCTTATTTCAATTGATCCTTACTTTAACCGGCGGGGACGCTGATAGTTTTGGTGATGCAGACGAATATGCTGATGGAGATGATGGGGCAGATAATCAGTACTTCACAATAAAAAACCTGGTTGCTTTCTTTACCATGTTCGGCTGGGCAGGAATTGCAGCATACTCATCAGGGCTCGCGAAATGGCTTGTAATTATCCTGGCGCTTATCGCAGGATTAATTATGGTTTTTCTGATGGTGTTGTTGTTTAAGAATATCAGCCGCTTAAAACACAGTGGTACAATGGAAATAAACAATGCCATTGACCAGGTCGCAGAAACATACCTTTTCATTCCGTCCGGAAGAAATGGAATGGGAAAGGTGCATGTGAAGTTCCAGGGGGGATTGCATGAATTGCAGGCCATGACAGACGATAGTGAAGATATTCCTACAGGAAAAATCGTAAAAGTAACCGGGGTTATAAATGATTCTATTTTACTGGTAACAGCCTACACACGTTTTTAACTTCAACCATCACATAAAACTTTTCTTATGGATTATGTATTATTTATCGTAGCCGGAGGTGTGCTCTTTTTATTCATTCTGGTGTTCTCGATGTTCAGGCGGTACAAGCGATGCCCATCAGACCGGATACTTGTTGTTTATGGTAAAGTGGGTAAGAATGCGGAACATGGTTCACTGACTGCAAAGTGTATACATGGTGGCGCAGCCTTTATCTGGCCCATCATCCAGGATTATTCATTCCTTGATCTCACCCCTATTTCGATCGAGGTGAACCTGACCAGCGCATTGAGTAAACAGAATATCCGGGTGGATGTCCCATCAAGATTTACGGTAGGTATTTCTACTGAACCTGCAGTGATGCAGAATGCTGCAGAAAGGTTACTGGGTCTGCAGCGTCCGCAGATCCATGATCTTGCAAAAGATATCATTCTTGGCCAGATGCGTTTGGTGGTGGCGATGATGGATATAGAAGAGATCAATAATAACCGCGATAAGTTTCTTGCGAACATCGCAGGTAATGTGGAAGCTGAGTTGAGTAAGATCGGTTTGAAAATGATCAACGTTAACGTAACCGATATCAAGGACGAAAGCGGTTATATTGACGCGCTGGGTAAAGAAGCTGCTGCAAAAGCGATCAATGAAGCTAAGATCAGGGTAGCACAACAGGAACAGATTGGTGATATTGGTAAAACAAGTGCGGAGAAAGAAAGGGATATCAACGTTGCTGAAACGTTACGTGAAAGGGATACGCAGGTTGCATATGCGTTAAAGGAAAAAGAGATCCAGATTGCAGGTGCTAACCGTGATGAGAATATCGGTAAGGCTGAAGCAGCGCGCGATACGAGGGTAAAAATTGCTGAGGCGAATGCATTCGCCGTGCAGGGAGAAAACCTGACAAAAATTCAGATTGCGAACTCTGATGCTGAACGTCGTGAAAAGGAGGCGGAAGCATTGAAGAAAGCAATCGCAGCGGAAAAAATTCAGTCGGCAAAAGCATTGGAAGAATCCTACCAGGCAGAGAGAAAAGCGGAAGAAGCGCGTGCGGAAAGGGATCGTGCGTCACAGAATGCGAGCATTGTTGTTGCTGCAGACATCCAGAAACAAAAACTGATCATTGAAGCGCAGGCACAGGCAGAACAAATGCGTGAAAAGGCAAAGGGTGAAGCCGATGCTATTTATGCAAAATTGGAAGCGGAAGCACGAGGTATGTTTGAAATACTTACAAAACAGGCAGAAGGATTGGACAGAATTGTAAAAGCATCCGGCAACAATCCGAAAGATGCTGTGCTATTATTGATTGCTGACAAATTACCCGAGCTCGTTCGTTTGCAAACGGAGGCCATCAAGAATATCAAAATTGATAAAGTAACGGTGTGGGATAGTGGTAATGGAGGAGAAGGTAAAAATGGAACGGCTGGATTTTTAAGCGGTCTTTATAAATCAGTACCGCCGTTGAAAGATGTATTTGATGCAGCCGGAATGGATCTACCCACTTACCTGGGACAGAACAGGAAGGAGATCGAAGTTCAGGAATAAAAGACAGGGTCTAACGTTGAACGTTTAACATTCAACGTTAGACCCTGCTACTCATACCAGTTTTATAATAGCTTGAAGAATCTGTCACCCGCTTAGGCTAGCGTTCTACGTTTAACGTTTAACGTGTAACGTAGCAGGACCGTATAAAGCTTTGCCACTCCGGGTACTGCTTTGTACATCATTTTCTAATGCTACCTGTCCATTTACCATAACAAGTGCAAAGCCGGTTGAAAATTGATGCGGATTTTCGAATGTGGCTTTATCGTTAATAGTATTCTCGTCAAAGATCAATATATCGGCAGCGAAACCTTCTTTCAAAAGCCCACGATCCTTTAATTGAAATTTCTGTGCGGCCAGGGAAGTCATCCTGCGGACCGCTTCTTCAAGCGAAATTATTTTCAACTCACGTACATAACGTCCAAGTACCCGCGCATTAGTGCCATAGGTACGAGGATGTGGCATGCCTTTTCCAGTACTCACTCCGGCGTCAGCGCCAATCATTGCGAAGGGAGAGCGAATAATAAATTTGACGTCTTCTTCATTCATACTATGATACACCATCTGTGCGCCGCCGGCTTTCATCAGATCGAGAATCGTTTCTGCTTCGTCAGTCATATTAGGTTTTCTGCCTTTCAGAATATTGATCCGGGAAATATTTTTTCCATTTAACGAAGTATCTGCGCTATGATAAGCCACGAATGCGTAGCTGTAATCCGGATACTGATATTTATTCTGCGAAACGATCATTTCTTCAATGATCCTCTTATGCAGTTCCGGATTTTCTAATCGGATTTTCAATGAATCGGTTCCCCCACCCAAGGCCCAGTCAGGAATTCTTACGCCGAGGTTTGTACTGCTGGCAGTATACGGATACTGATCGATGCTGACATCATATCCCTTTGCCCTGGCCGAATCGATCATCGGAACTGTCTCTTTTGATCTTCCCCAATTCGTACGACCACTTACTTTAAAATGTGAAATCTGAACAGGAATATTTGCATCGATCCCAATCTGAATCGCTTCTTGTATTGCATCCCGCACGCCGTTTTCTTCGTTGCGGATATGCGAAGCGTATATGCCGTTGTTTTTTGCGATGACCTTTGCTATTCCAACCACTTCTGACGTGTTGCTGAACATCCCCGGGACGTAAATTAAACCGGTTGACATTCCCACTGCGCCTTCTTGCATCGCCTGCTCCGCAAGTGCTTCCATTTTCTGTTGTTCAGCGGATGTCGCCAACCGATTATCGAGACCCATAGCCGCTCTGCGGATGGTATTGTGTCCAACAAGACTGGCAACGTTAATAGACGTTTTTACACTGTCAATCCGATGAAGAAATTCTTTGATATTATCTGCCGAACCACCGCAGTTGCCTGTCACAACCGTTGTAACACCGTCATGGATATAATTATCTGCTGTTGGCTTTTCAAACACACTGTTTTCGATATGAGCATGTACATCGATAAATCCCGGGCTGACAATTCTCTTTTGGGCATTAATTCGTTTGGTAGCCTGCATATTTGCGAGGTGACCGACTGCAATAATTTTTCCTGACTTTACCGCAACATCACCATAGAACCAACTGTTACCTGTGCCGTCAAGAATTTTTCCATTTTCAATAATATAATCTGCCGGTCCGGTTGATGCCGGTTGTGAAGTTTTGCAGGAGAATAAAATGATGGATAACAACGATGCGCATACGAAATAAATTCTCATGATGAATAATTGATTCATAATGGTTGAACGAAATACGGCAAAGCAATCTCTCTGACTTGTTTGAAGTTAATATTTAAATAAATTCGGAACGAAACGGACAAGGATAAGGACGGCATTGCAAAAGAAAAAAACTTCCATGTAAAAGAAAAAACACATGGAATTTCCAAAAACCCTTTTGAACTTGCTGAAAGTTCCCAGGTATCCGATACTTGCAAGTATCGGATACCTGGCGAAAATCAGGGCAATGCCGATTTTAGCAACTCATCGATCGCCTGTCGGTCATACCAGTTTGAGCCTTGCATTATTCCTGAAATAGTTCGTGTGTTGCGTATATCATCCAGCGGATTTTTGTTGAGCAAAATGAAGTCTGCATTTTTCCCTTTTTCAATACTTCCTTTCCTGGAATACACTCCAAGATATTTAGCGGGATTTACGGTAGCGGTTTGCAATGCAGCCCATGGAGATAGTCCACATTTGACAAAAGTTTCAATTTCATCATGAATGGAAAAACCCTGCGCAAGAAACCATTCCGGCGAATCTGAACCTGCCATAAGTGGAACACCTGACTCCCATAATGCTTTTGTAATTTTCATCCGGAGATAAATGTATTTTTTCTGACTCTCCACTGGTGGTGCATTATCTGCAAATCGTCTTTTAATGGACCACCGTTCTGGTAAGATGGCAGCAGGAATATACCTGTAATCAGGTTTTGTCTTATAATCTTCATCAGAACTCACAGTGCCAAAACAGGAAAAGAAAAAATAATTGGTAGGGGTGACGTATATGCCTGCATCTTTCACCATTTTCGCCAGGGCAGGTATTTTATTTTCATCGAGATAAGGTACCGTTGCCCATGCATTTCTTCGCCAGAGATTCATATCGGAAACGCTTTGCCCGTGATTATAAGTTGTATCCGGTAAAAGCATATCGATAAACTCGTCCATATGCTCTATTTGTTGTTTGGCTGCAAGGCCTGCGGGTAATTTCACTAATGGTCCGACATGCCCGGTAACCTTGATGTTTTCCTTTGCTGCTGTTTTAATAATCGCTTCATAAACATCACGTTTAATCATGAACGTTATTTTGATCTCATCATAACCGGCAGCCTTCGATCTTTTTACTGCGGCTTCGGCTTCAGCGGGAGTTGTTACCACTTCTGCAAAAACTTTTCCTCCCCATGGCCAGGCGCCAACAAATTGCGGACTTGCAACAGTAAGTTCAGGGCCCGTGATTTTTTTACTGTTCACCTGTTCACGAACATTGAGATATACAGGGTCGCCACACTCAATGCGTACAGACGTGAGTCCGTTGGCCAACATCACCTTTAATTCTTTATCGCAGGTATTTACATTTTCACCCTGTTCATAAAAGAAGTGAGCGTGCATATCAAAAAATCCAGGGACGAGAAATTTGCCATTACCATCAATCACCTTCGCTCCGGATGGAACATTTATAGTTTTGTCATCTGCGACAGTTTCAATTTTCCCGTTTTTTACAATCACCGCCTGTGCTGGCACAACACCTTCTTTATTCATCGGAATTACATTTACATTCCGGATCACTACTACCTGCGAGAAAACATGGAGGGTAATAAATACAAACAGAAACATGAAAGAGAGTTTTATACAAAAATATTTTTCAGACTTGTGAGGCGAGAATTATGCCGATGCTGAAAACAGGAAGCCTTTTGGTTTGCCTTTTCTGAAGATGATGTCCATTGAAAAATTAATGAACACAAGACACAATGCTGATTCCATTGTGTGGAATGGTTAATGCAAATGATAAGAGACCCGAAACAGAAACAGAAAATAGAAACAGTTAGAATTATGGAAATGAAACCGGAAACAATAATAGTTTTGTAGTGCTTGTTGCTACCTACTACCTACTAAATCTCCTGCCTCCTTACTCCTGTCTCCTCCCTAATTCACATTCGCCCTGAACACTCTTATAAAATTTTCTCCAAGTATTTTTTTAATGCTCTTTTTACTATATCCCCGTTTAAGCAATTCAGCAGTAACGAGTGGCATATCCGCAACATCATTCAGTTCTTTAGGAGAAGAACTGATCCCGTCGAAGTCAGAACCCAGACCCACATGATCAACGCCAATCAATTTTACAATATGGTCGATATGATCAATCAGTAAAGAAATGGATGGCCGCATTTCCCGGATTTCTGCCGGATATTTTCTCAATAGTACAGATTCCGCCAGGTATTCAACAGGGTTAGTGAGCATTATAGAATCTTTCTCGGCCTTGTGCCTTGCAAAAAAGGCCTGATTATTTTTCGAGAAGTTGCTATCCAGGAAACCAGAATAAAAATTCAACTGAATAACGCCGTTATTTTTTCCGATAGCAAGAATTTGTTCATCTTTCAGATTTCTGAATGAAGGATTCAACGCCCATGCACAGCTATGTGAAGCCATTACAGGCTTTGTCGTAGTCTGCATCACATCGTAAAAAGTCTTTTCTCCGACATGCGAAACATCCACCATCATTCCCAACTCATTCATCCTCGCTACAACTTTTCTTCCAAATTCATTTAATCCTGCAGACTTAATACTGTCTTTACGAATCGTTTCATCCATGGCAGAACTTGCCCAGGGAACGCTATTGTTCCACGTTAAAGTCAGGTATCGTGCACCACGGGAAAAAAGACTGTCGAGTTTTGAGAGATCATCTTCAATCATATGGCCTCCTTCTACGCCAATCATGGCACCCAGTTTGCCGGATCTTAGAAAAGCGTTCATTTCTGCTGCAGTCCTTACCATCATCATCGATGAAGAGTTGCGGGAAACGATCGAATACAAACTATCGATCTCCCGATTCGCATGTGCGTATGCTTTTCCCTTAGTATAAGTCTGATCACACCAGATAGAAAAAATTTGCAGATCAATTCCGCCTTTTTTCATCCGGTTAAGATCGGATTGAGTAATACCCGTGAGGTCCTGGTCAAACGCAACATTTTTATCGATAGAAACACTAAGGAAATCATTGTGAGAATCAGCGACCATTGCCTTTCTATGAAGTCGCCTGTATTTTTGCGCGACTGACGGGGAGGACTGCATTACTAAAAAGAGTACTAACCAGAAAAATTTACGCATAAGCGATTGATTATTTTACGAGCGCCTGGTAAGTCAGGATTTTGAAATAATCTGCCAGTTCGCCATGGGTTGTAGGATAAATATTGCGATAAAAAAGGCCAATCAGTTTTTCCTTTGGATCCACCCAATAGGTCGATGCAAACATGCCACCCCATTCGAAGCTGCCTACGTTCAATGGTGTGAATGCACTACTTTCTTCCGTGGTAAGTCCGAATCCCAGTCCGAATTTAGCACCGTTACCACGATTCAATGTTTTAATCTGATTGGTAGTCATCAATCTAACTGATGTCGGGCTGAGAATTCTTACACCATTGTATTCGCCTCCATTTAACAGCATCTGCAGAAAAACAGCATAATCATAAATTGTCCCGGAAAGCCCGCCACCGCCTGAGAAGTATGTGCCTTTATCAGCAGGAAAATTGGGATTGAAATCACCATTAAGTTTATAAGGATTGTCCGTCTCCTTCAGCTTTCCGTTCTCTTCAGAAAAAAGCGGAAGTAACCTTTTTGATTTTGACGAAGGGAGATAGAAATAGGTATCACGCATCCCCAGCGGTTCAAAAATCCGTTTGCTGAAGAATTCTGCCAGCGACATACCTGTTACGACTTCAACAAGGTAGCCCAGGACATCTGTATTCAGGCCGTAAGTATACTCAGAGCCCGGATCATGAAATAATGGGAGTGTTCCTAATATTTTTATTTTATCTGCCAGGAGAATTTTTCCAACTCCGATACCGCCGACAACACCATTTTTAGCATACATCGCATTGGCTT
Organism: Pollutibacter soli; assembly: GCA_029269725.1. GTDB lineage: Bacteria > Bacteroidota > Bacteroidia > Chitinophagales > Chitinophagaceae > Pollutibacter > Pollutibacter soli. Next base: position 252,098 of record JARJHS010000007.1, read on the forward strand.
CTTTTGAACCAATCTGCGCGTAGCCGATACCGGAAGTATGTGTCAGAAGATCATGAATAGTGACTTCGCGTTTTGCCGGTCGCGTGGTGTATGTGGTATCATCCAAATTGAACTTTTCAATCACTTTTGCGTTGGCAAATTCAGGGATGTATTTGGAAACCGGATCGCGTAGTAAAAATTTTCCTTCTTCATAGAGCATCATCACGGCTACGCTGGTGATCGCTTTTGTTTGTGATGCAATCCTGAAAATATCGTCCTTATCAATCTCTCCTTTCCTGTTAGGCTTCGTATACCCGAATGATTTGTAATATGCAATTTTGCCGTCGCGAATAATCAGTGCTGCACAACCGTTCATATAGTCTTTCGCGATCCATCCTTTGATGGCATCATCAATTCGTTTCAATCGTTCAGGAGAAAATCCGGCAGCTTCGGTTTCCAGTTTCCCTGGTTGGAGAACGGGTGATGCTGATTGGGAATGAACAGAAACAATGAACAGAAACAGAAACAGTGAAAGAAGGTAAGGGGTACGTGATAAGTTAGGGCAAATTTTCTTCATGACGAATCGTGGTTGGTACTCGAATAAAATATTGAATATAAGAGTAGAAATTTAATTCTCGGTTTTTACAGCTGTGATAGGCCCGAGGGCACAGGGCGGTAGCAGCCGAAAACTGAAAACCGAAACTGGCAACCGGAAAGTGGTTATTCCAACTATGGCCTATGAACAATGAAATATGAACTCCTGCTGCCTGCTTGCTCCTTCCTCCTCACTTATTAATATTTTCCGTCGGCGGTAAAATTCCTTGCCGATACAGTTTTGACGCCTCCAGTATATATTCGAGAAACTGGTATTCAGTACTAAGTGCGGTAAAATCATAGCTGGGGCGGTAATAATACATAAAGCGGGTGAGATCGTCGCCTTCCAGTTTAGTGAGGTTTTTTACGGTTGTGCGGTTAAAACGGTAGTCAACAAATTTGCGGGCCTCTTCCTCCAGCAGGCGGTTTTGAAATTGTTTGAGGCTCTTATTTCTTTTAAACCGGAAAAGGTTGATCAGTTCATTTGGGTCCAGACCCGGAGCGCCTCCCTGGAAAGCACTATAATCATTGACCCTCAACCCGGGCTTGCTGTACCCGAATATATGCGCATATTTCTGGCGGTTTTCGACAGAATCTTGGTGATATGTTTTACCGATGACGATTACTTCCTTAAGCGATTTGTACTTTTCAGCCAGCCTGACCTGCAGCGCTACATCGAAAGCACCGTAATTGCGGATATCTTTCAGGGTAAACCAGGCGGTTGACTTCTCTCTGAAAGTAAAATTCACAGAATCTTTCGGGTTCATCAGGATGGAATACTGACCGGCAGAATCGGTGTATGCGATGGCGCCCGAAGTGGTTCTCACTTTGACAGAAGGAATGGGTATCATCCTGGTCGAATCAAAAACACCGCCCCTCACCAATACCTGCGCTTCCAGGCGAAGACCTGACAACAGAAACGCCAGTAAAATGGTTAGGGGTAGAAAAAATTTCATGCGGGGTGAAAATAAATGATTCGCTGACTTGAAACGAAGTTGATGATTGAAAATGCAGGCCGATCTGACTTTTTAACCTGCTGTTGACATTTTAATAAATTTTTCAATCTGAACAGGATAATGCTGATGCTCTAGGTTATGGATCCTGTTGGCAAGGGACTCAGCGGTGTCGTCCGGCAAAACCGGAATAGAAACCTGGAACAAATGGTCGCCGTGATCATATTGCTCATCCACCAGGTGGATGGTTATCCCGCTTTCTTTTTCTTCTGCATTCAAGACGGCCTCATGTACAAACGCTCCGTACATTCCTTTACCTCCATATTTCGGAAGAAGTGCCGGATGAATGTTGATGATGCGGGAGGGAAAGGCCTGGATCAGACTCACCGGAATTTTCCAAAGAAAACCAGCCAGGATGATAAAATCGATTTTTCTTTCTTTCAAATCTGTTACAAAGCCATCGCCCCGGAAGAAGCGCTCTTTTTCCAGCATCAATGTTTCAATACCTTGATTTTCAGCAATTTGAAGCACGCCGGCTCCCTGCTTGTTGCAAACGATTAGAGATATTGAAATTCCAGGGTTATTTTTGAAATATTGTATGATTTTCAATGCATTAGAACCGGCTCCGGAGGCGAACACTGCTAGTCTTACCGGTTCGTTATCTTTTTTTAAATGCTCATCCATCAGGTTGTAAACAGTATTGCGGTTGAAGATTTCTGTTATATAATTAAAGCGTCGTGGGCTTTTGCGGATTGACTTCGGGTTTGTCCTTTCCAATTCCAAAATACCGGAGGATCTTTTTTTCGTAGTTCCAGAAAAACCTGAACTGACCAAAAAAGAAAGCCACTATCAATATGATAATCTGGTAACCGAAGATCAGAATAAAAAGGCGCAGCAGCAGTTTCCAAAGCCAGAAAGTCTCATCATCAAAACCGACCCATGCTGTAATGCTCCTGGATATCCAGGCGGTTAGTGTACCCGTTACCGCAAACACGCATAATATAAGCACGAGCTGTGATGAACTTACATTCCATTTGCTCATTAATCTTTTGAACATGCTGCAAAGAGAATAAAAAAATTGAAGTTGAACTTGCATTTACGATTTTTAATACAGGACTTGTATACAGGTTACGAATTCGTGACATATCAACACACATTAGAAAATGAAATCGCTGAAACGCAGGCTGGGCGCGGGTTAGAAAAAAATTTTCCCATGTTGATATATTGTTAAAATCCTACCTTATTTTTGCACTCTGTTAGGATTTTGTCCAATTCCACCACAACTCATTGCGATTATGATTTATCATCGATCCATTGTTAGAAGTTTTCTGCCCGGACTATTGTTGTTGATCTCTTTTTCGTTTGCAAATTCGGTTTTGGCTCAGGATGGCAAGGCCCTGTTTCAACAGAAATGTGCGTCTTGTCATGCGCCGGAAAAAGTGCTTATTGGTCCTGCCTTAAAAGGAGCTGATGCTAATTGGGAAGACAGAGCTCAACTGCACAATTGGGTAAGAAACAGTGCTGCTGTTATTAAAAGTGGTTATCCAAGGGCTGTTGCGGTGTTCAATCAGTTTAACAAAATCCAGATGACGGCTTTCCCCGAGCTGTCCGATGCTCAGATCGATGCCATTTTTACTTATGTAAATAATTTTGGCGCGGCAACTACGCCAGGACCTGGTGGACCAGCAGAAGACCCCAACCTGAAAAAAGCATCCGATTCGGACAATACTTTATTATACGGGATCCTGACGATCATCCTTGCTGTTATTGCATTGATTCTCCTGCAGGTAAACAGCAATCTCCGTAAACTTTCAGAAGAAAAAGATGGTCAGACGATACCTGAACCGGTTCCATTCTATCGCAACAAAGCTTATATCGCGACCGCAGCAATCATTTTATTTATGATAGCGGGTTGGCTGATTTTTAAGGGAGCCGAAGGTCTGGGCCGAGAAAAGAACTATCAGCCGAAACAACCGATATTTTATTCTCATACCGTTCACGCGGGCGTGAACCAGATCAGCTGTTTGTATTGCCATGGCAACACTATGGAAGGCAAACAAGCGAATATTCCATCGGTTAATATCTGTATGAACTGTCACATGGGGATCACGGAATATACCAAAGGACCTAAGCTTTACAACGCTGAGGGTAAAGAAATTGACGGTACTGCGGAGATCAAAAAACTTCACGAATATGCTGGTTACGATCCGGCTACTAAAAAATACAACGGCAAGGGAAAACCCATCGAGTGGGTTCGCATCCACAACCTTCCGGATCATGTATATTTCAATCACTCACAACACGTTAACGCAGGCAAAGTACAGTGCCAGACCTGCCATGGAGAAATCCAGAAAATGGGAGAGGTTAAGCAATTTGCCGATCTGAGCATGGGCTGGTGCGTAAACTGTCACAGGGAAACCAAGGTCCAGTTTGCTGATAATAAATTTTACAGCATCTACGAAAAATTCCACGAGGATCTGAAGAATAAAAAGATTGACAGCGTGACTGTTGAAATGATCGGCGGCACCGAGTGCCAGAAATGTCACTATTAATCCTTTGACGGTACTGCACAGTTTTTACCGGTCATCTGAACAACTAACAACCTTACAACTGATATATGGAGCAAAAAAAGTACTGGCAAAATTTTGGTGAACTGCACAACAGTAAAGCCTACCAGGAAAGTCTCGGAAATGAGTTTGAAGAAGAACTGAATGCTCAGGATGCTGATGATAAAGGTATTCTCGACGCTAAATCCCCACGCAGGGATTTCCTGAAATACCTGGGTTTCAGCACGGCAGCTGCAACGCTAGCCGCCAGCTGTGAAATGCCGGTTAAAAAAAGTATTCCTTTCCTCAATAAACCAGAAAACTATATCCCGGGTGTAGCCGATTACTATGCTACCACATTTGTAAATGGTGGTGATGCAATTCCTGTGATTGCAAAAGTCAGGGATGGTCGTCCGATCAAAATTGAGGGTAATGAATTGTCCACGATGACGCGTGGAGGAACCGGAGCAATTGCTCAGGCATCCGTACTGGATCTCTATGATACGGCCCGTTTACGTTTCCCTATGGGCAATGGCAAAGAAGTCACGACCTTCGAAGCCTTTGATAAAATGGTATCAGATGCCTTAGCCGGCACTGGTGGATTACCAGTAGTGTTGCTGACCAGCACCATTACATCTCCTTCCACTAAACAGATTATTGCTGAATTCATTGCCAAATTCCCAGGCAGCCGTCATGTACAATATGATGCACTTTCTGCCAGCGGAATTTTACAGGCAAATGAAACATCCTTCGGAAAGAGAGCGATTCCTTCCTATGATTTCGGTAAAGCAAAAGTGATTGTGAGCCTGGGTGCTGATTTCCTCGGAACATGGTTGAATTCGGTTGAATACGCCAATGGTTATGGCGATGGGCGTAAAATCAACCAGGCCAACCCTGAAATGAGCAAGCACATTCATTTTGAAAGCATACTCAGCCTTACTGGTGCCAATGCTGACGATCGATATGTACATCGCCCATCTGAAGAAGGTGCTGTTGCTCTTGCGTTGTTTGCAAAACTCGGTGGTTCCGTTTCTGCTCCGGCACTGGAAGGCGACAGGTTAAAAAAAGGTATCGACATGGCGGCTGCAGCGTTAAGCGCAGCAGGCGGCCAGGCCCTGGTCGTAAGCGGATCAACCAATCCGGATGTGCAGGTGATTGTAAATGCGATCAATGATAAAATTGGCGCCTACGGAAATACAATCAGCTGGAACAGTACATTGAATACACGACAGGGAAAGGATAGCGATATGGTTCAGCTGGTGGATGATATGAATGGAGGCCGCGTAGGTGCTGTTCTTGTATGCGGTGTTAACCCTGTTTACGACTATTTTGATGGTAAAAAATTCGCCGAGGCTTTCAAGAAAGTAAAACTCACAGTCTCTTTCAACGACCGTGAAGACGAAACTTCTGAGCTCGCTAAATTTATTCTTCCTGATAATCACTACCTGGAAAGCTGGGGAGATGCGGAACCTAAATCAGGTTTCCTGAGTTTCATGCAGCCAACCATTCTGCCATTATTTAAAACACGCCAGTTCCAGACTTCATTATTAAAATGGAGCGGAAATAACACGGACTATGAAGACTACCTGAAAAATTATTGGGTAACCCGTCTGGGTGGACAATCCGCATGGGATAAAGCTTTGCAGGATGGGGTTGTTGAAACAGCCGGTGCTGCTGTAAGTGCTGCATTTAATGCGGCTGCAGTTACTGATGCTGCCGGCAAACTCGCTTCAGTTAAGAAAGGAGGAAAAGCCGAGCTGGTATTGTATCCAAAAGTTTCCATGGGTTCAGGCAGATCTGCGAACAATCCATGGCTCCAGGAAATGCCTGATCCGATTACAAAGGCAACCTGGGACAACTATGCGATAATTTCTTTTGCGATGGCAAAAGAACTGAACATAAAAGTTGATGATAACTACGAGGTTGAAGTAAAAAAACCGGTTATCAAATTGACTGTCGCTGGTAAAGAACCAATCACAATTCCAATCCTGGTGGTACCGGGTGTACATTCCAATGTAATTGGTCTTGCAGTTGGTTACGGACGTAGCGAGAAAACCGGTAGAGCGGCAGCCAATGTAGGAAAGAATGCATATCCCTTAGTTTCTCTTGCCGGCAATAATTTCAGCTACAGTGTGGCTGATGTTGCTTATGAGAAACTTCCGGATTTATATGAAGTAGCCTATACGCAGACACATAACCAATACGAAGGTCGTGTTGAAGTAGTGAGAGAGTACAGCCTCAAAGAATTCAAAGCAAAACCAAAAGTTCTTGCAGAGGTACGTGAGAAACTGGTAGAAGATTATGGTGGCCAGTCAAAAGATTATCGTGAGAACGGAACACTATATCCGAACTATCCTTACCCCGGGGTAAAATGGGGTATGAGTATCGACCTTAACTCCTGTTTTGGTTGCGGTGCATGTACAATTGCGTGCACAGCAGAAAACAACGTTCCTGTTGTAGGTAAACATGAGATCGCCCGTGCACACGAAATGCATTGGCTCAGAATTGACCGTTATTACGCAACATATCGCGACGATTCAGGAAACGACAACCTCGATGACCTGAACGTGGTATTCATGCCGATGCTTTGCCAGCACTGCGATAACGCTCCATGCGAAAATGTATGCCCTGTAAATGCGACTAACCATAGCAGTGAGGGTCTCAACCAGATGACGTATAACCGTTGTATCGGAACCCGCTATTGCGCGAACAACTGTCCTTATAAAGTACGTCGCTTTAACTGGGCTGATTATATGGGTGCTGATAGTTTCCCTGATAACCAGAACGGCAAATTGTCTGATGCAACATTGATGATGAATGACGATCTCAGCCGCATGGTATTGAATCCTGATGTAACTGTAAGATCCAGAGGTGTAATTGAAAAATGTTCATTCTGCGTACAACGTCTGCAGGAAGGCAAGCTGAAAGCAAAAAGAGAAAACAGGGCGATCGAAACAGGTCGTGATAATAAATGGGATGTGAAAACGGCCTGTCAGCAGGCTTGTCCTACAAACGCAATCGTGTTTGGTAATGTGAATGATAAAAACAGCGTGGTTTCAAAAATCAGGAACGAAGAGCAGACCAACAGGTTGTATTATTCACTGGAGCAGCTTCACGTGTTGCCGAGCGTAAGTTACCTGGCAAAAATCAGGAACACGGACAGACAGGTTGGAGTAGTTGCTGGTGAACATCATGCACCTGCAACCGAAGTGACAGGCGGACATGAAGAGCCGGCCAAACATTAAGATGAGGTAGAAGGATAAGAGGTAAGAAATAAGAAGTGAATTGAATTTATGTACGCCCTGAAGGGGCGAAATATAATAGATAACAAATGAGTTTGACTAAGTACGAATCCCAGTTAAGAGAACCATTGGTTGACGGAAAGAAGACTTACCATGACGTAACCGTCGATATCGTGCATACCATCGAAGCCAAACCTACCAGGCTCTGGTATATTGGATTCTATGTGGCCGTCGCGTTATTGTTATTTGGTGTTTTTTCTGTTTACATGGAGGTGGTTTATGGTATCGGTCAGTGGAACGTGAACAGAACCATTGGTTGGGGTTGGGATATCACCAACTTCGTTTGGTGGGTCGGTATCGGTCACGCAGGTACGTTGATTTCCGCGATTCTTTTGCTCTTCCGCCAGGGATGGCGTACTGGTGTAAACCGGGCAGCTGAGGCGATGACGATCTTCGCGGTAATGTGTGCCGGTCAGTTCCCAATCTTCCACATGGGTCGTGTATGGATGGCGTTCTTCACCATGCCTTATCCTAATACGCGCGGTCCTCTCTGGCCGAACTTCAACTCACCATTGATGTGGGACGTATTTGCGATCTCAACTTACTTCACCGTATCTCTTTTGTTCTGGTACTCAGGATTGATTCCGGATCTCGCAACAGTAAGGGACAGGGCTAAAACAAAACTCAGAAAATATTTATACGGCATAGCGGCTTTCGGATGGACGGGTAGTACTAAACACTGGCAACGTCATGAAAGTCTTTCATTGGTACTCGCGGGTTTGTCAACACCACTGGTACTTTCCGTACACACGATAGTATCCTTTGACTTCGCAACATCAGTAGTACCGGGATGGCATACTACCATCTTCCCACCTTACTTCGTTGCTGGTGCGATATTCTCCGGATTTGCGATGGTGCAGACACTGATGCTGATCATGCGTAAGGTGATGGGGCTTCAGGATTATATCACACTCGGTCACATCGAAGCGATGAACAAGGTAATTGTTCTTACCGGTTCGATCGTGGGTTGCGCATATTTAACAGAGTTGTTCATGGCCTGGTACAGCATGGTGCCATATGAGCAGGCCGCATTCTTCAAATTCAGGATTGCTGGTCCTTACGGATGGAGCTACTGGTTGATGATGACCTGTAACGTGATCTCGCCGCAGTTGTTCTGGTTCAGGAAACTGCGCAGGAACATTGCCTTCACTTTTATCATGAGTATCGTTGTGAACATCGGTATGTGGTTTGAGCGTTTCGTGATCATCGTGACTTCATTGTATCGCGATTATCTCCCCTCTTCATGGTCGCCTTATTATCGTCCGACTATTTGGGAAGTAGGGTTTTATCTCGGAACATTCGGTTTATTCTTCACCTGCTTTTTCCTCTTTGCAAAATATTTCCCAGTTATAGCGATCGCTGAAATTAAAGCGGTGCTGAAAACTTCTGGTGAAAGTTATAAAGATGAAATGGCACCGCTCGAAGTGATGAGCACTGAAAAATTTGCACACGAAATGCTGCATCATGATGAGCATCACCGCGAAGGCGATGTACATGTGGTTCACCATGACAAACATTAATTGAATTTAGACTCAGAATAAATAACAGAAAACAAATTCCGATGTCAGTAAAAAAATTCGTGGTTGGCTGTTTTGATGATGAGAAGGTATTGTTCCCTGCGGTAACTAAAGTCCGGAAAGCCGGATACAAACTGCAGGATGTGTACACTCCATTCCCTGTTCACGGTTTGGATAAAGCAATGGGCTTGAGGGATACCAGTCTTCATACGGCAGGTTTTATATTTGGATTGATTGGTACTACTACAGCGGTCACTTTCATGAGCTGGGTATTTACCAAAGACTGGCCGGTGAACATTGGTGGTAAACCGCATTTCGCACTGCCCGCCTGGATCCCTATTACTTTTGAACTGACTGTTCTTTGTGCTGCTGTCGGTATGGTACTGACTTTCTGTTATATCTGCCAACTGGCTCCATTTATCAAGAAACATCATTTCCATCCCCGCGCTACTGATGATCTGTTTGTGATGGTAATAGAATGTACTTCCAAAACGAACGAACATGAGTTGAAGAATTTCCTGGATGCAGCTGGTGCAATTGAATCAAATATTCAGGTGGTTGAAGACGGATGGTGGATCGGAAGGTATGACAGAGATCAGCAGTTATATAAAGAACCAATCGTTGCGTAAAGCATAGAAATAATAAGATGAAAAAATCAGCGATCATATTTTTCTCCCTTTCCGGTTTCTTGCTGGCAGCTATCAGTTGCAGCGAAATAAAACGCAAACCGGGTCGCGTGTATATGCCGGATATGGCGTACAGTCGTGCATACGAAACGTATTCCGAGAGCCCGATATGGAAAGATGGTCAGACCAATCGCCAGCCGGTTGCAGGTACTGTAAAACGTGGTGAGCTGCTCCCCTGGCATTTGGCAGCAGATAAAGTTGGAGATACCGCAAATTATTTTGCTTCCAGATCTGTAGTAAATCCGTTAGGGAAACTTACACTTTCACAGCATAAGGAAGCTGAAAGGTTGTACCTGATCAACTGCGCTATCTGTCATGGCCCTAAGCTGGATGGAAATGGCCCGCTATACAATTCCGGAGATGGACCCTATCCTTCAAAACCGGCTACTTTGCTGGGTGAAGCAAGATATGAGGCGATGCCGGAAGGCCAGATGTTTTATTCTGTTACCTATGGAAAGAACCTGATGGGAAGTTATGCTGCGCAATTAAATACCACACAACGCTGGATGGTAGTTTCATATATCAAGGCTTTACAGACAAAAACAGTTCCTACCAGCGATAATGTTACAGCAGCACCTGCGGCAGCGATTAAAATAGTTGATTCATCTGCTGCGGTGAAAACTGACACTGCAAAAACCAATTCACATTAATTTTTGAAAATCATATTCGGATGATTAAGCAACATTTTGAAGCATCAGCTGGCTATCGCAAATGGACTTTAGGTCTGCTTGCTGTAGGAGGATTGATTCTTGTGCTGGGTTTCATTTTCCTGGGACTGAGTAAAGACGAACACTCCCAAACCAGGTTTTGGGCAGTATTATTACAGAACAGCACCTACTTTTTGTTGGTGGTGAATGCGAGTATGTTTTTCATTTGTGTGACTTGTCTTGCGTTGGGTGGATGGCAGATGGCTTTCAGAAGAGTTCCTGAAGCAATTTCTACTCTTGTTCCGGTTTTTTCTGGTATTGCGCTGGTCATTTTTCTTTATTTGATTTTTGGGCCTAATCATCATATCTATCACTGGACAGATAAAGGCCATATTGAACATGATTCAATTTTGAAAGGAAAAAGTGGTTTTTTAAACCCGTGGTTTTTCCTGATCTGGTCTATCGTCGCAATGGGAATGTGGAGCTGGGCAGGAGCTAAAATGCGCCAGTTGTCAAGTGAAGCTGACGAACGCCCGATGGAAAATGATGAAGCAAAAAATTTTCATCGCAGAAATACAGTTTGGGCTGCCATATTCACAGTAGCTTTCGGTTTGACTGTAGGTTCAACGATCCCATGGTTCTGGTTGATGAGTATCGATGCGCATTGGTATTCTACCATGTATAGCTGGTACACATTCGCGAGCACCTTTGTATCAGGGATGGCCTTGATTGCACTATTCGTGGTTTATCTTAAAAATCGCGATTATCTGGAGTGGGTAAACCAGGAACACCTGCAGGATCTTGGAAAATTCATGTTTGCCTTTACGATTTTCTGGACCTATCTCTGGTATAGCCAATTTATGTTGATATGGTACGCAAATATTCCGGAGGAAACCATCTATTTCAAAGTGCGTATGCATGGTCCCTACCGCGCCATCTTCTTCCTGAATCTAATTCTTAACTTTGTGCTTCCGTTTTTACTGTTGATGACCAGGGGCTCAAAGCGCAATTATACGGTGATGACTTTCCTGGCAATATTGATCGTATTTGGTCACTGGTTGGATTTCTACCAGATGGTAATGCCTGGCGCATTAGGCGAACATTATAGCCTTGGCTGGTTTGAGTTTGGAATTCTGGCTTTATATGCAGGTTTGATCATGCATTTTGTTGGTAAGGCGTTGGCGAAAAAACCATTGGTTTCAGTCAATCATCCATTGCTGAAAGAGAGTATTATTCACCATGCCTGATAGGACGGTAAGCTGACAAAACTTAACTAAAATATTTTTTATCTCATGACAGGCTTTTTTATTCTTGCGATTCTTGCACTGGCTTTCCTGGTGACCTTTCAGATCGCCAAATCCAGCGAGTACGTGTCGGTATTGAAGGGAGAAGAGAAAACTTTTCAGCAGAATAACCGCATAAACGCCTTCCTGTTTATAGTTTTTCTCGTGCTTGGTTTGATCGGAGCATGGTGGTGTAACCATCTTTTCTACGAAAAAACCTTGCTGAGCAAACCATCAGCATCTGATCATGGTGTTCATATTGACACTATGCTTTGGTGGACACTGGCGTTTACCGGCTTTGTGTTTTTTCTTACACAAATCCTTCTTTTCTTTTTTGCATTCAAATACCAATACAGCGCCAAAAGAAAAGCTTACTATTTCGCTCACAGTAATAAACTGGAATTGATCTGGACCGTTGTTCCCGCTATTTTCCTTGTAGTTCTCGTGGGTATGGGATTGTTCTACTGGCTGAAGATTACAGGTGATGCACCAAAAGATGCGCAGATCGTTGAAATCACAGGTAAACAATTCAACTGGATGTTGAGATATCCGGGTAAGGATAATGTTTTGGGAAGAAAAAATTATCGTTTGACAGATGCAGCTGGCGGAAATCCTTTGGGTGTTGACTGGGAGGATGCTGCAAGCCATGATGACCTCGAGGCGACTGAACTGCATCTGGTAGTAAATAAACCTGTGCATCTTGTTATTAATGCTCAGGATGTGATACATGATGTGGGTCTTCCACACTTCAGGATGAAAATGGATGCTGTGCCAGGTATTCCGACAACCATGTGGTTTACACCCACCATCACTACAGCTAAAATGAAAGAGATCACCGGAGATCCTGAGTTTGTATATGAGATTGCCTGCGATCAGATGTGTGGAGCAGGTCATTATACCATGCGCGGAGTTGTAATTGTGGAAACACAGGAAGAATACGATAAATGGCTGGCGACTTTAAAGCCTCAGTATTCGAAAGTGATGGAAGAGAAGAATGCAGCACCAGCCAAGGCAGCCGCTGATACAGTAAAGGTTTCTCAACTGAAATAAAAGGAACCTGACCAGAAAACCACAACCTTTAATTTGTTTTAACGCAGAATAAAATTTGTACCATGAGCAGTGAATCGCCAGTACACGGACATGAAGAGGTAATTTCGAGCCATGTGCATGCAGGGCATGAAGTGCATCACCATCATCATCATGAAGAATCATTTGTCTCTAAATACGTCTTCAGCCAGGATCATAAAATGATCGCAAAACAGTTCCTGATCACAGGTATGATCTGGGCTGTTATCGGAGGTTTGTTTTCAGTGTTGTTCCGTTTACAACTAGGATATCCTGAAATGACATTCCCTATCCTGGAAGATATTTTTGGTAAATGGGCAGCAGGCGGTCGTATCAGTAATGACTTCTATTATTCATTGGTTACCATGCATGGTACCATCCTTGTATTCTTTGTATTGACTGCCGGCCTTAGCGGAACCTTCGCAAACCTGCTTATTCCTCTTCAGATTGGTGCACGTGATATGGCATCTCCGATGTTGAATATGCTGTCTTACTGGTTCTTTTTCCTCGCCAGTATCATTATGTTTTCTTCATTGTTCCTGCAGTCGGGTCCGGCCAGTGGCGGATGGACGATCTATCCTCCATTAAGTGCTCTCGGCCAGGCAACTGAAGGTTCGAAACTGGGTATGGATTTCTGGCTGGTGTCGATGGCGATGTTCATCGTATCATCACTGCTCGGCGGTTTGAACTACATCTCCACAATCCTGAATATGCGTACTAAAGGTATGAGCATGACGAGGATGCCGCTTACTATCTGGGCGATCTTCTTTACTGCAGTACTTGGAGTACTTTCTTTTCCTGTTTTATTATCGGGTGCGATCCTTCTGTTATTTGATCGTAACCTGGGTACCAGCTTTTATCTTTCTGAGATCGTTGTTAAAGGTGAGATTCTTCCAAACGAAGGCGGAAGCCCGATCCTGTTCCAGCACTTGTTCTGGTTCCTCGGTCACCCTGAAGTATATATTATTCTTCTCCCGGCCATGGGTATGGTGTCAGAAGTTCTCAGCGTAAACTCCCGTAAGCCCATCTTCGGTTACCTGGCGATGGTAGGTTCCCTGTTTGCGATTTGTATTCTGGCCTTCCTGGTTTGGGCGCACCACATGTTTGTAACGGGTCTGAATCCGTTCCTTGGAGCGTTCTTCGTGCTGCTGACACTACTGATAGCCGTGCCATCAGCCATCAAAGTGTTCAACTGGCTCACTACATTATGGCGGGGAAATCTCAGGCTTACGCCGGGAATGCTGTTCTCCATTGGTTTTGTAAGTTTGTTCATTTCCGGTGGTCTCACAGGTATTTTCCTTGGTAACTCAACACTGGATATTCATTTGCACGATACCTACTTCGTAGTTGCGCACTTCCATATTGTAATGGGTGTTGCCTCCATGTTTGGAATGTTCGCCGGTGTTTACCACTGGTTCCCGAAAATGTATGGCAGATTCATGAATAATACGCTGGCTTATATCCACTTCTGGGTTACACTGGCAGGTGCATACCTGATCTTCTGGCCAATGCACTACTCAGGTCTGGCAGGTATGCCACGACGTTATACTGATTATTCCAACTGGCATTCATTCAACATGTTCCAGGATATGAGCCGCTTCATCAGTAGCGTGGCAATGGTGGTGTTTGCAGTTCAGCTGCTCTTCATTTTCAATTTCTTCTATTCCATATTTAAAGGAAGAAGAGTTACGTCTACTAATCCATGGGGTGCAAATACGCTCGAATGGACAACACCGGTTAATCCTGGACATGGTAACTGGCCTGGTGAAATTCCTGAAGTACATCGTTGGGCTTATGATTATGGAAAAGATGGACGTGATTTTATTTCGCAGACCGAGCCGGTTGGCGCAGACGAATCGAAACATTAGTATTCATTGAATCTGCTGAAGAGCAGTTCAACATAAAAATAGTTATTTGATAAAAGCGATGCAGAAGGATGAAGTGCGGCCGGGTTCAGTGATTTCGGCAAAACTGAAAGATTACTATCAGCTTTCGAAATTCACGCTCAGCTTCACCGTGGTGTTTTCATGCGTGGTGTGCTATTTACTGGTACCCGGTGTGTCATTCGATTTTATCTCAGTTCTTTTACTTTTTGTCAGTGGATTATTGATCACAGGGTCAGCTAATGCCATCAACCAGGCTACGGAAAAAGATACAGATGCGATGATGAAACGCACTGCATCAAGACCAGTAGCCAGCGGAAGAATGTCTGTTGATGAAGCCTGGACTTTTGCGATAGTCGCCGGGGTAATTGGAATTGCCATAGTTGGCGTTTGGTTCAACTGGCTGGCAGCAGGAGTTTCAGCATTCAGCTTATTTCTTTACGGGTTCGTATACACGCCGTTGAAGAAAGTGCATTCGATCGCAGTATTGGTTGGCGCGGTTCCTGGCGCTTTACCTTGTTTAATTGGCTGGGTGGCTGGTGCAGATGCATTTACTGCAGGAGGTTGGATACTTTTTTTCCTCCAGTTCTTCTGGCAGTTTCCGCATTTCTGGGCAATAGCCTGGGTGTCGCACAGTGACTATGCAAAAGCGGGTTTTAAGTTGTTACCAGCTGAAGGTGGTCCGACAAGATATGCAGCAGTACAGGCCATTTTGTATTCAGTAATTCTGATACCGATAGGTTTGTTACCCTACTTCTCCGGGATGAGTGGAATCGTCAGCCTTGTGATAGTTTTACTGGCCAACCTTTTTATGGTGTTTCAGTGCGTAAGGCTATTCAGAGAGATGAGTGTGAAAGCGGCAAGAAGGGTAATGTTCAGTTCTTATATATACCTGCCGGTAGTATTGCTGGCATTATTAGCGGATAAAACCGTTTTGATTTTAATTTGATAAGGCGCAGCTAATGGCAGAAGTGATGAGTTTGCAAAGAAAAAGAACACATCCGCATAAGTTTCTTTTGTGGGTGGCGATTGGTAGTATCATCATGATGTTTGCCGGGCTTACCAGTGCTTATATCGTGAAGCGCAGTCAGGCCGGATGGATCATGCTGGAAATACCGACTATATTCTGGTATTCGACAGTAACGATACTCCTGAGTAGTGTGGCAGTACATTTCGCAGTGAAAGCTTTTAAGGATAGAAATATCCCGAAGTATAAACAGATGGTTTGGATTACGGCAGTGCTGGGCATTGCTTTCCTGATCATGCAGATCATTGGTTTCATGCAGTTCAGTAGAATGGATATTCGTCTGGTTGGCGCTGGATCCAATGCATCTTATTCATTTTTACTGGCGATCGCAGGTTTACACGCGGTTCACGTTTTAGGAGGTGTAATTGCGTTAACGGTGATCGGCATACGCGCAATGAGTGCAAGGAGCAAAAGCTACAATGCTGTTCCTGTTGAGGTGGTAGCGACCTATTGGCATTTTGTGGATATACTATGGATTTACCTGATTCTGTTTTTTAACTGGATGAAATAATTATAGCAAGCGAACTTTTAAACTTGTAATTAAAACATGGCAACAGCCCAAGCACAACTGGATACCAAATGGTGGAGTGGTGGTAAGAGTCCATTTAATGTGGAGTATGGGAAACTGATGATGTGGTATTTCCTGATGAGTGATGCCTTTACTTTTGGCGCATTTCTGATCTCTTACGGCACAATTCGTTTCAGCCAGAATTACTGGCCCGACCCGAACCACGTATTTAATGCTTTCCCGGGTGCCGGGCACGCTAACCTGCCATTGGCGTTCGTGAGCTTGATGACCTTTATATTGATCATCAGTTCTGTTACTATGGTACTTGCAGTGCATGCGGGCCACCATATGGACAAGAAGGGAGTAATCAAATGGATGGCGTGGACAATCGTGGGAGGTTTTGCGTTTCTTGCCTGCCAGGCATGGGAGTGGACGCACCTGATCACAGGACACCATGCTGTTCTGATCGACGGAAAAATTCAGGAAATCGGTACTACAGTTACGCATAATCCATGGGGTCCGTATGTTCCGAATCTCTTGCATAATGGCGAGCCTGTCTCAACTACCGGACCTGTAGCTTTTGGTGGATATTTCTTTGGAATCACAGGGTTCCATGGTTTCCACGTGTTCTCTGGAGTAGTGATCAATATCATTATGCTGCTGATGACTATCAATGGTGTATTCGATCGTAAAGGGCATTACCAGATGATCGAAAAAGCTGGGTTGTACTGGCACTTTGTGGATTTGGTATGGGTATTTGTATTCCTCTGTTTTTACCTCATCTAAAATTTAACACAAACTGATTATCTCATTAAAATAATTTGCAGAAGACATGGAACATCACGTAGAATCGTCGACTGAAGTAACTTTTCACCATCCACCCGGAGGCTCGGATACTATCAAAAGAATTATTAAAACAACAGTTCTTCTTTCTGTTATCACCATCATCGAATTGGGTCTCGGTCTCTGGATGTATTTTCTTCACAAGGGTGAGCCCAGTCACGGATTGATCCTTGCAATTAAAGGCATCATAGTAATCCTTTCCCTTGCAAAAGCATTTTATATCGTATCGATATTTATGCATCTTGGTGATGAGATCCGTAACCTGATCATGACCATCGTCGTTCCTCTCGCATTGTTCGTATGGTTCATTATCGCGTTTTTATGGGAAGGCGATTCCTGGCTGAACCTGCGGAATACTGATGGTCATTCAAGACCAAAGACCGAGCAACGTGCTCCTGAAGCGAAGAAGCCCGGTGTTGAATAAGAATAGCAGTAAAAAATTTTTATCGATATTTCTGATGCATCACCGGCGATTCACCGGTGATGTTTTTTTTAAAGCGTATGAAGAAAAGAAAATTAGTGGCGTTGACGCTGGCAGTGATGTTACCGCTGACCTGTTACCTGATTGTCAGTAGTCTTAGTGAACAAGCTGTGGTGATGCCCAAAAGGTATTTTTTTGATACAGTCCTAACGGTGACCCGCAATGGCAAACAGGTACTGGATACCCAATGGCACAAAATCAAACCTGTTACACTCACCAATCAATTTGGTCATGATGCAAGTTTGCAGGACTGGCATGGTAAGATAATCGTCGCTGACTTTTTCTTTACCTCCTGTCCACAGATATGCCCTTCAATGACAAGAAATATGAAGCGACTGCAGGATGCCTTTAAAAAAACGGATACGATTGTTCGTTTTGTTTCATTCACCGTAGACCCCATCAGGGACTCAGCTGCGAAACTGAAAGCCTATGGTGACAGGTATGGAGTTGATCATGATACCTGGATGTTTCTTACAGGTCCGAAACAAAAGATATATGACCTGGCACTGAATGAATTTAAAGCATCTATAGGTCAGGAGGCAGATATCGATACTTCCTTCATACATACCGACAGACTTTTCCTTTTGGATAAGGATCTTGTGGTAAGAGGTTGGTATGATGGCAGGGACAGTGTAAATCTTGATCGTGTGATCAAGGATGTGGTTCTGCTTAATATGGAACGTGATAAGAAGAAGAAAAGGAATTTATTCAGGAAATAGTTACCAACAGAATAATATATTTAAATGCTGCTACCACCCTCAATAAAAAAGAATGACAAGCTCGCCAAGATAATTATCTATGTTCTTTCATTTGTTGTTTTTGCCGCTGTCGTGTTTTTGTCGAGATACAAGCTTGAAGTTGATCTTGGATTTGACATTCACATTTTTGCACAGGTCAATGCGTTTATTAATTCTATGGTAGCTGTTTTATTACTCAGCGCTCTACTGGCAGTTAAGAGAAAAAATTACCTGTTGCATAAGAGGCTCATGCTGACTTCGATTATACTTTCTGTTCTCTTTTTAATCTCTTACATCTGCCATCATTTACTTTCAGGAAGTACAGTGTATGGCGGTACCGGGTCGATGCGATATGTTTATTTTTTTATTCTCATCACACATATTTTTCTAGCAGCTATAATACTACCCTTTATTCTTTTCACTTCCTACCGGGCATTGATAGCCGAATTTCCTCGTCATAAGAAACTTGCCCGGATCACCTGGCCGATATGGTTTTATGTATCGGTTACGGGGGTGGTGGTGTATTTGATGATAAGCCCTTATTACAGTTAGGAGGCAGGAGTGGGGAGGCAGGAGAGTTAGCAGGTAGTAAAAAGTTAACAAGCTTCCGCAGTAAAATTCATTTGTATCTGATTATTTCAAAAGTATTTTTTTCATCAAAGCAATCATACTATTCAACGTCCTTACCCAGGAACGCAATGCTAAGTTCTAATTGCGAAGTCTCCTGCCTGCTTACTACTGCCTCGCTTCTTACTTCTTACTACTTACTAGAACTCTTCCTTCTCATTATACACGAATTTCGGCATCTGCCATTTATACCTGATTGCCAGCAACCGCAGAATAAAACCAAGCACCGCAGCAATGATTGCAGCTGCATGAGTACCGTATCCCAGTTGCATAATACCGATATACACAAGCCCTGTAAACAGCGATGCTGTGGCATACACTTCTTTCCTGAAAAGCAATGGAATATCATTGCAGAGTATATCCCGAAGTACACCGCCGCCGCATCCTGTTATAATTCCACTGAGCACAATGATTAGCATCGGCATCTGGAGATCCATTGCGAGCCTGCATCCGATAATTGTAAATACAACCAGGCCCAAAGCATCGAGCCAGAGAAACATGAGTTTTAGTTTTTTCATCATCGATGCCAGGAGTGCTGCACCAATCGATGCTCCGGCTGTGATTAGAATATATTCGGGATGTTCAATCCAGGTCATCGGGTAATGACCTAAGATAATATTCCTCAATGTACCACCACCGAGCGCTGTTACACAGGCAATGATGATCACACCAACCCAATCCATCTGGCGCCTGCCCGCAGCAAGTGCTGCAGTCATAGCCTCTGCTGTTATTGCAATGATGTACAGAATATGTAGCATGTAATATGAATTATCAATCCTGACATAAAAATGATTGTATTTAATGATTAAGATAAGATCATTAAACGGACGGATGTAAACATTAAACCTCAACAATTTTCAGGGTGCGTACAATCAACACAGTGTCGAAACGTCCGATTCAATGTAAAGACAATAATAAATTTCCTGGAAATCTAAATTCAGAAAGATTTGTATTTTTTTACCTTCTGCTTAAAATTCATTTGGTTTGAACCATGAAACAACTACAAATGTTGATGTTATGAAACTGCAACCGATTGTAGAAATTATAAATGGAATTATGTATCAGGCAGGTTATCCCTTTTCGAAGGTTTATTTAACCAAACAAGAGGTAAATGAAGTAAATTGTATGCCCGGAAATCCAGTACCGGAACAGTTTCACCGGCTCAGTGCCGAAAAACTATTGTAATAAACACAGAGTGGACGTTTATGCCGAATTCAAGAATAGCTGATGAAATTCCGGGAATAAAAAGTCTGGCAAAATTCAGGCCGTCAACCGGCAAACCGTTGACCGCACTTGCTGAAACAATTCTCCGTGGACCTTCGCCACTTACACATGGTGAACGCGAATTGATCGCTGCATATGTTTCATATAAAAACAACAGCATGTTTGTGTACCAGGGTCATGCAGCTGCAGCAAGGCGGATGTATGGTGCAGCTGGTTTCCTGGTGAATGAAGTGATGCGTGATCCCAACACCGCAACGATCAGTAAAAAATTAAAAATATTATTGCGGATTGCAGGCAAAGTGCAGGTATCCGGTCTGGCAGTGAAACAGCAAGATGTTGATGAAGCGAAATCGCACGGAGCAAGCGATCGTGAAGTACATGACACCGTGTTAATCGCATCTGTATTTTGTATGATCAACAGGTATGTTGAGGGTATGAATAACTTTACGCGTGTCGGTAAGGAAAAGGTTGAAGACAATTGACAGGAATGTTTCAGATTTTCCGGATTCCACAAGGACGAGGAGCTGAAAAGATGAATAAGGAAAGTAATAAAAGTTTGGCAGGCGAAACACGGCAAATCACGCTTACCCTTAAACGAAAACTACGCATATGGTATGGCTCTGATTCAACTGAATAACAATCTCCCTGGAATACTAGGTCTCATGGCCTATCAATCGGAAACGACCGGGCATTTGCAGGAATTGACGAATGCTTTGCTTTGGGAAGACAACAGTCTTTCCCGAGGTGAAAGAGAACTTATCGCTGCTTATACCTCCTGGTTAAATGAATGCATTTTTTGTCTGAAATCCCACGGAACCAGTGCAATGCATTATATGAAATGCGATGAAACTTTTATGGAGTCCGTGAGGAAGGACTACAAAAAATCTAAGCTTTCTCCGAAAATGAAAAGCCTGCTGGCTATTGCAGCTGCAGTACATAAAAGCGGCCAGTCTGTGACCCAGGACCAATTTGGGGAAGCAAGGAAAAAAGGGGCTTCTGATAATGAAATTCATGATACAATTCTGATTGCAGCAGCATTTAGTATGTTCAATCGTTATGTTGACGGACTGGCTACAAATCTGCCCGCTGATGATTCATTTTACGCTCAGAGTACTGCAATGATTGAGGCGCACGGGTACTCAAGAAAGGCAGGAATGATGGATAAATAAATTTTTCAGTTTTAAGTCAATAGTTATATTTGTCCACTAACGAACTGCTTTTTTGAAGAAAATCTTTGCCATAACACTCCTTATTATTCACGTCGTTGGCCTTGGCGGCTATCGCATTTTCTTTCATTATTTCGAAAAGAACGCATCAGTACAAATCGTTGAACGCCTTGATGGTGGCGGGTTTTCAGAGAAGGAATTGGTTGAAATAAAAATTCCTTACCCGCTTCCTTACGCTTCAAACCGGGCAGATTATGAACGTTTCGATGGTGAAGTTGAAATGAATGGAGTTCATTATAACTACGTGAAACGAAAAATGGTTAATGATACCTTGTATCTTTTGTGCATTCCAAACACAGATAGAAATAATTTAAACGCTGCAAAGGATAATCTCGTTGCGGGTTTAAGTGACGCATCAAATGATCATAACGCACAGCGCAACTCTCACACAGTTCCTGTCGTGAAACCATTTACTGCAGAGTATTTCCAGCTCATACCTGATTTTCAATTTGCGGCTGGTTCAGATGACAGTATTGATTTTCCTTCTTCTGCAGATATAGCTTTTTCTTCTGCAATTATTTCAGGTCCATTCCAACCTCCGCGGGCCAACTCAAAAGGATAGCCGTGTAACTGACTCCTGATCATTATTTCGATTCCAGATTTTCTCTGAATTGACTTCTGTGCATATCATTTTTTGGGATCAGTACTAAGCCGTTGTTTAATCTGCTATACCTGGCCCATTGTATCAATTAATCTATTTCCCGACCTGGAACGGAGTTATTCCGGAACTTTTTTCTTATGCCATACATACCACTGGAGGACCATTTGCCCGGTATTACCGGTCTTTTGGAATATCGTAAAGACACCGCAGCACCTATTCGCGAACTCACGCAAATCCTGTTGCGCGGTGAATCAACATTAACAGAAGGCGAGCGCGAGCTGATCGCTACAATCGTTTCGCATCGGAACAGCTGCCGGTTTTGTACCGCAGCCCATACTGCAGCAGCCGATATCCTTCTTGGAGAAACAGAATCGACAGCACAGGTAAAAGCCGATCATCATTCTGCACCTCTCTCTGAGAAAATGAAGTGCCTGTTAACGATCGCAGCGCAAACACAGGAGAGTGGTAAAGCAGTAACAACGCAGGCAGTTCAGGAGGCAAAGGATGCGGGCGCTACTGATCTTGAAATACATGATACAGTTTTGATTGCCGCGCTGTTCTGCTTGTACAACAGGTATGTTGATGGTCTCGCGACTGTTGCTCCCAGTGATCCTGGTTTTTATGAAGGTCTGGGAAAAAGACTGAAAGACAACGGATACAACAGGCTTCCGCAAGGTTATGATCATCTGAAAAAATAGATATGGATCAGTCAAATAGGATTACAAATTATCACTGGGTTTTGTTTGCCGTATGTTTCATGGGAACTGTTTTCGCAGGAACTATTTCGACATTGATGTCGGTGTATTTACCTGTGGCTGTTCGCGACCTGATGGGAGAACAAACTGAGGACAGGTTGAACACCATCAGTGCCTATATCAACAGTGTATTTATCATTGGCGGCGCCATCGGTGGATTTGTCTGTGGCATGATCAGTGATCGATGGGGAAGGAAAGCGGGTTTGCTTTTTTCAATTGCTGTATATGGAATTTCTGCTGCTTTCACAGGTCTAATGCCTGCATGGTGGGGTGTCGTGATCTGCAGACTGATCAGTGGTTTTGGTCTGGGCGGAGTTCTTGTTACTACAGTGACAATACTGATGGAAGAGTGGCCGGAAAAATCAAGGGCAATATATATCGGCATCCTCTCTATATCAATTCCTATTGGCATTTTTTCGGCAGGTCTTATCGATTATTTTGTTTCATCATGGCGCCAGGCATTTGCTGTTGGCTTACTCCCTATCATTATAGCTTTGATTGGTGCAAAGGTGATACGCGAATCAGATCAATGGAAAAGCAGGCGGAAACTTACAATTGCAGGAGAAGAATCAAACAATGAAATATTTGCCGGACCTAACCGCAACAGACTTGTTCTCGGTTCTGTAGTGTTCGGAACCATGCTGATCGGGCTTTGGGCAATATTTTCCTGGCTTCCGACTTGGATACAAACACTGGTGATCACGGGAGATGCTCAGAAGGAAAGAGGCATCAGCATGATGATGCTGGGCATGGGAGGATTGATTGGTGGATTCATCTCCGGGTGGCTGATGAATGCCATGGGTACCCGAAAAGCAATGCTTCTCTGTTTTGCAGTCTGTTCGGTATTGTCATTCATCCTGTTCAAGACGAATCATCTTTTCAGCAATCTCATTTATATAGAAATTTTCGTCCTGTCTTTGTTCTTCGGGATAAGCCAGGGTGTGTTATCTGTATATATTCCTGCACTCTTTCCTGTCCCTGTTCGCGGCACAGCTACTGGTTTTTGTTTTAATGCAGGCCGGATTCTTACCGCGCTTGCTGTGTTGTTTGTAGGTGTACTGGTTACAACAATGGGTGGTTATGGTCACGCACTTTTCATTTTCTCAGCAGTTTTCTGGATAGGTTTTTTAGTGATGGCTCTGAACAGAGAAACTAAGCCATCACTAAATAAGGAGGCTGCGATTAAGTAAACAGAAATCAAAAGAACAAAAGTTATGGCTCATATAAATTTAAAAGAAGGTGTTCCGGGGATTAAAAGTCTGGCATTGTTTCGCCCGGAAACCGGCAAACCTTTATACGCTTTAGTAGAAATCCTGCTGCATGGTCCTTCACCATTAACAAAAGACGAAAGAGAACTTGTTGCTTCCTATGTTTCATATCAGAACAATTGTATGTTTTGTTATCAGAGTCACAGCGCTGCAGCAAGAAGACTTTATGGTGCTGCAGATTTCATCGTTTCAGAAGTAATAAATGACATCGATACAGCAGGTATAAGTGATAAATTAAAGTCTTTACTGCGCATCGCTGATAAAGTGAGAATCTCAGGTTCCGCTGTACTTCCGCATGATGTGGAAGAGGCAAAAAATCATGGTGCGTCCGACCGCGAAATACACGATACTGTTCTCATCGCTGCCACATTTTGCATGTTTAATCGATATGTGGATGGATTGAATTCATTCACGCCTTCTGATAGAGATGTTTACGATGAAATGAGTAAACGAATGGTGCAGGGATATGTTCTTCAAACCCATTAGTCACAACAAAATTTTTGAAAATGAGAATCAGAACTGAACCTATAGGTAGTATACCAAGGCCTGCAGCACTCCTTTCAGGAATGCAGGCTTATGTCAACGGGGAATTGAATGCTTCCGGATTGCAAGCTCTGTTTGATGCTGCCTTGCGCGATACCATTGCAAGATTGGAAGCAACAGGCTCGCCTGTGATTACTGATGGCGAGCAAACCAAACCCAGCTTCGCTACTTATCCGATCGCAACTGCCACAAACATTTCGGCAGATGGAGTCGTGATTCCATTTGCTGACGGACATACCAGGCAATTACCGAAACTTTCGGCTGGCCCGTTCCGTTATACCGCTTTTGCTGCCGAATACCTGAAAAAAGCAAGACAGTTAACAACATTGCCACTGAAGCAGGCAGTCATTTCCGCATCGGCTTTAAGCCTTTTATATCCCCCAGATGGTCTTGAAGGCTACAGCAGGGAACAGTTTATCAATGACCTTCTCAATGAAGCAGCGGCGGATATACGAAACTGTTTCAAAGCCGGGGCATATAATGTTCAGATTGATTTTACGGAAGCAAGATTGTCTTTGAAACTCGATCCTTCGGGCGGAATACTGAAAGCATTTATTGATCTGAACAACCAGGTGTTAAGTCGTTTTTCAGAGGAGGAAAGGCAGCTTATCGGTGTGCACAGCTGTCCCGGCGGAGACCATGATTCAACTCATAGCGCAGATATTCCATACAAGGATTTACTTCCTGAGTTATTCAGATTGAATGTGGGATCATTTTATCTGGAATACGCCGGGGAAGTAGATAAGCAATCGGTTTTAAAGTCAATCAGGGAAAATCTTAAACCAAATCATACCATATTTCTCGGTGTCACAAACGTACTTAAACCAAGGGTGGAGTCGCCAGAGGAAATCCGCGATTTTATCCTGGAAGCTTCTGAAATTATTCCGGTCGCCCAGCTTGCATCAACAGACGATTGTGGCTTTTCTCCTTTTGCTGATGATGATTCAACAGCCAGAGAAATTGCGTTTGAAAAAATAGGTGCGCGCGTGCGTGGTACTGCGTTGGCTGAAGAGGTTCTTTCTAAAAAACAATACACTACATCCTAATAAATTCCATATGCCACACATTGATTTTAAAAATGATTTTCCCGGTATCCGCAGTGCGATGGCATACAGGCCGGAGACTGCTGAACCGATGGGAGTACTTGCAGAATTGCTTTTGCGTGATGATGAGGGTATGAGCCGTGCTGATCGTGAACTCATCGGCACTTATGTATCCCACCTCAATGATTGTTTTTACTGCAATTATTCACACGGCGCAATTGCATGCATTTATCTGGGCGGTGATGAAGAACTGGTAAACCAGGTAAGAGAAGATTTCACAAAAGCGGCCATATCTGAAAAACTCAAATCGCTGCTGAATATCGCGCGAAAAGTTCAGCAATCAGGCAAAGCGGTTTTAGCAGAAGATATAGCAGATGCAAAAACCGCCGGCGCATCGGATCGTGATATTCATGATACGGTTTTAATCGCGGCCGCTTTCTGCATGTTTAATCGCTACGTTGATGGACTCGCGACAGTTACACCAACTGATATGTCATCCTATCCTAAACGTGCCATGCAAATAGTAGAAAACGGATACGGATCACATGTGTTCAAAAACAAGCAACCAGCCTAAGCCAACTATACCAACAACAACCAAAATCATCCAAGACTAATTGACATATGAAATTGAAATCAAAACAATTGCCACTTCGATTCGGTGCATTGATTGCCTTAGTAGGAATCGTGCTGCAACTCATGCCTTTTACTTCAACAGCACAGGAAAAAATCGTTATAGGCAGAGTGAACGACAAATTCGGTGCCCCTGTAGCAGGAGTTTCTGTTACTATCGGCAATACAAACCGCGGTACTACAACTGATGCAGCAGGAAGCTTTTCTATTTCTGCAGCACCGGGCGCAACACTCAACTTCAGCATTACAGGTTATAAATCTCAACAGTTGAAAGTTGGGACGGAAGAAACTATCAACATTACATTAGAGGAAGACGTGGCCAGGCTCGATGAAGTAATTGTTACCGGGTTAACGACAAACGTTAAACGAAGTAATCTTTCCAATACAGTGGCTACAATTTCCAATAAGCAGCTCGTTGGAATTGCTCCTGCACAGACATTGGACGCTGCGATCAACGGAAAAATTTCCGGTGCCTATATCAATGCCAACAGTGGTTCGCCCGGGGGAGGTATAACCGTGAAATTACGCGGGGTTACTTCTGTGTACGGCAACACGCAGCCGCTGTATGTTATTGATGGGGTATTTGTGGATAACTCGGCAATTTCATCCGGGCTAAATACAGTGACCAACGCAGCGCCTGGCGCCGTAACATCGAACCAGGATAATGCTTCCAACAGGATTGCCGACATCAGGGCTGAAGATATCGAACACATAGAAATTCTGAAAGGCGCTTCTGCTTCTGCAATTTATGGTTCGAAAGCTGCGGCAGGGGTGATTCTTATCACAACGAAAAAAGGAAAACAGGGCCGTACACGTATTAATTTTTCCCAGGATATCGGGGTCGTTACTGTTCGTCACCTGATGGGTCTCCGCCCGATGACGGAGCAGGCTGTAGGTATGATGGGTTGGGATATGGCAGAGTTCAAAGCTGCGGAAGCTGCCGGGAAAATTTACGATTACGAAAAAGAAATTTTTGGCGAAACAGGTTTCCTGACCAACAGCGTACTTAGTCTTACAGGCGGCACAGAAAAGACCACTTTTTATTTTTCCGGAGCTTATCGCAAAGAGGATGGAATTGTAAAAAGAACAGGATATGAAAATACGGGCTTCAGGCTTAATGTTGATCATCGTTTAAGTGATCGGGTTAAACTTGGACTTACTACTAACTATATTCATTCCTCTGCCGATCGTGGATTGCAGGGTAATGATAATACCGGTATCACATTGGGTATTGCACTCTCTTCGACTCCAAGCTTTACTGAACTGCATCCTGACGCGAATGGCAACTATCCGCGCAACAGATATGCTGCGTCAAATCCATTGGAAACGAGAGATAAGATGCGTAATAATGAAACAACCGATCGCTTTATCAGCGGTCTGACTTTCGACGCATTATTACAACAATCGGTGAAATCAAATACAAGGTTAATTGTTCGTGGCGGTCTTGATTTTTATAATCAGCAGACGGATCTGCAGTTCCCTTCTTCATTGCAGTTCCAGGAAATCAACAAAGGAACTTCCATACAGGGATTTACAAAGAACATCAACACGAACTACATCGCTTCATTGATCAATCAGCTGAGGCCGTCTGAACATCTGTTGTTGACTACTTCCATTGGGGCTACACAGGAAACAAGGAATTTCAATAACCTGATCAATGTCGCTACACAAGTGATTTCCGGCCAGTCGAATGTTGACCAGGCTGGTGCCCTGACTGCAACACAGTTCAGAACAAAAGTGCAGGACAATGGATTTTTTGTTCAGGAAGAAGCGCTGATTAAAGATGCGATCAGTTTAACTGCCGGTATTCGTTTTGATTGTTCCAGCAATAACGGTGATACAGAGAAATTTTATGCTTATCCAAAAGCAGGTGCTTCGGTTAACCTTACACGTTTGGGGCTCTTCGATGGCGGGATAATGGATAACCTAAAAATTCGTGCTGCTTACGGGCAGGCGGGTAACTCTCCGGCTTATGGAAGTAAGTTCACCACGATGGCAGTTTCAAACATTGGCGGATTGCCGGGATCGGTGGTGAATGTACAACGCGGCGAACCTAACATCGAACCGGAACGCCAGACTGAATTCGAAGCAGGGGTTGATTTCAGTTTCTTCCGAGGTCGTCTCGGATTTGAACTGACTTATTACAACAAAACCATTTTTGATTTTCTCCTGCTGAGAACATTGCCTGCATCTTCTGGTTTTACAACACAATGGGTGAATGCCGGTGATCTCCGCAACCAGGGAGTTGAACTTGGATTGTCTGCACAACCAGTAGCCACTCAGAATTTCAAATGGAATACGACAGTCAATTTCTGGTTGAACAGGTCAAAAGTTACCAGGCTGGATATTCCACCGGTGGTATTGGGATCATTTGGTGAAGTGTTGGGTGTATTCAGAATTGAAGAAGGAAAATCTGCAACACAGATTGTTGGGTTGACAGATGAACCTGGATATATGCCTCCGGTAAAAGCGTGGGGCAACCAGGAACCTACTTTCCAGATGAATACATTTAATGAGATTACTTATAAAAATAAACTCAGCTTTCGTTTCCTGGTACATTGGAAAAAAGGCGGACAGAACGTGAACCTTACACGTATGCAGTATGTGTTCGGTGGTATGTGGAGAGACTGGGATAAGGATGATAACAAATCCGGTATGCCGGATGGTCTTGAAGCAATCATGACGGTGGGTTCAACAGCCCGTGAATTCATTCAGAACTCGGATTATCTCCGCGTACGCGAAATGGGATTGTATTATGCGTTTGATAAACTTCCTGTGAAAGCGATCAAAAGATTCTCCATCGGGGTTTCGCTAAATAATTTTATCACGTTCACCAAGTATGATTCTTATGATCCGGAGGCGTCGAATTTCGGAACAGGCTTCTCATCCGGTATCGATGTTCTTCCTTACCCGGCGTCCAAACGTGCAACATTGCATTTGTCATTTGATTTCTAAACACAGATCACCATTGATATGAAACATTTTTCAAAATATATCCTGATTTTAGTTTTAACAGCAACAGGGATTTCCTGCTCAAAAGATTACGGCAATCTGAATGGACCCTCCGTAGAAGGTTATCTAAAAAATGCAACAAAGGATCAGCTGAACAACCTGGTAACAGGTACTGAATCTGCACTAAGAAATAATCTAAGTCTGTACCTGGATGATATCGGCGTAATCGGTCGCGAGATTTATCGCATTTCAGGTTCTGAGCCTCGCTTTACAACGGATTTGTTGGGTGCGGCTGACGCCCAATTGAGTAACAACGCATTTTATATCACCAACACCTGGTCCTCAAAATATCGTGTTGTAAAAAATGCAAATATCCTGATTGACGCTGCGATCAATTCCACTACAATTACAGAACCACAGCGCAAAGCCTATATCGGATTTGCGAAAACAATCAAAGCTTACCAGTTACTGCTGATTTCAAACCTCACGTACCAGAATGGAATACGTGTAAATGTTGCAGATCCTGAAAACCTCGGTCCGATCGAAACATACGATAACGCTTTAACTGCAATAGCCGGGATCCTGGATGAAGCAAAAACGGATCTGGCCGGGAGCGAGGTTGTATTCAGGCTTTCTAATGGTTTTGCTGGATTATCAGATGCAGCAGGATTGGTTAAATTCAACCGAGCGATATCAGCGCGTGTTGCGATTTATCGTAAACAATGGGCGCAGTCACTGACCGCACTCAACGAATCATTTTTCAATCTGAACGGAAACCTGAATTTCGGCGTGTATCATGTATTTGGAACAGGTTCAGGAGATCAGTTGAATCAGTCTTTCTTTCCGCAAAACCAGAATGGAGAAAATCGTTTGGCACATCCATCATTTGCTGCAGATATAACGCCCGGGGATGACCGAATTGCAAAAGCATCACTTCGTAATGAGCCAGTCACTAATAGCGGGCTCACCAGTGATCGTGATGTCTGGGTATATACGAATGCAACCGATCCTTTGGGAATGATCCGTAATGAAGAACTGATCCTGATCTATGCTGAAGCGAAAATTCAAACGAATGCATTACCTGATGCAGTGACTGCAATTAATATCATCAGAGATAAACATAATCTTACTCCATATGGTGGAGCTGTAACTGTTCAGGCATTAACGACTGAGATGTTACGTCAACGCAGATATTCATTGTTTGCCGAGGGCCATCGCTGGCTGGATGTACGTCGCTATGATTTGTTGAATACCTTGCCGATTGACCGTCCTGATGATAATGTGTGGTCACAATTTCCTTTACCATTAACTGAAAACTAATAACAACCAGCCATGGCACATATTGATCTGAAAAACGATTTACCCGGGATTCGCGGGCTGATGAGTTACCGTCCTGAAACAGCAGCACCGCTGAATTTGCTTGCGGAGATTCTGTTAAGGTCTGATAATAGTTTATCCCGTGGCGACCGGGAACTGATCGGAGCATATGTGTCATGGCTGAATAATTGTAATTTCTGCCAGATGGTGCATAGCGGTATGGCTCAATACTACCTGCAGTGTGATTCTGATTTTATACAATCCGTAAAAGCCGATTATGATTCAACTTCGCTTTCACCGAAAATGAAAAGCCTGTTGGCGATCGCAGCGGCTGTACAGAAAGGTGGAAAATCTGTAACCGAAGAACATATAAAAACTGCGAGGCAGAACGAAGCGACTGATATGGAAATTCATGACACTGTGCTGATCGCCGCGGCCTTTTGTATGTTCAACCGGTATGTGGATGGACTGGGTACCAAGGTGCCTGATAATCCCTCTTATTTCGTTGAAAGAGCGGCCTACACAGCTGCCCAGGGGTATGCAGATTTTTCCTGAAAAATGGCATTCAGAAATTGTTCCATTTAATCCCAATTGTTATATTTGTTAACCAACGAACTGCTTTTTTGAAGAGAATATTTGCCATATTACTTCTTTCTATTCAGCTGATCAGCCTTGGCGGCTATCGGATTTTCTTTAATTATTTGGAAAAGCAGGCATCACTACAGATCGTTGAACGCCTTGACAGTGGCGGGTTTTCAGACAATCAACTTATTGAAATTAAAATTCCTTATCCGGTTCCTTATGCAGCGAACTGGGGTGAATACGAACGTTATGATGGTGAGCTTGAATTGAATGGCGAACATTACAACTATGTAAAGAGGAAAATGCTCAATGATACCCTTTACCTCTTGTGCATCCCAAACACTGCAAAGAATGAACTGAATATTGCAAAAAAAGAAATCATCGCCAACCTGAGTGATGTTCAGCTTGCCACATCTTCAAAACAACAAATTCCTTCCAATTTTGTAGTTAAACCTTTCACTACGGAATTCAATCATCAGTTTGATTCATTTGAATTTGCAACTGCAATGAATTTGAGCAAATCAGTTTATTCTGAGTTCAAATCAGCGACAATAGAAATATTTTCTCCTGTTCCTTTCCAGCCTCCACGCGCTTAAGCTCTACTGATTTCTGTTTACAACTTTAGGTTATACTTCAAAGGGTATTCATTTTTTAAATGAACTATCCGGCGCATTCAGAAATCAAAATTTCCTTTACTAAACTCACATTTTCTCCGATCTGAATTTGTGAGAATTTCAGACAGAAAAATTATTATTTACAAAAGCGTGGCCTATCGATAAAAAAAATAAATAAGCAAAGTTTAATACAGTTAATTGGTTAAGATACGCAGGCGGAGTAGTTAACCGGCTGCACAACACAAAAGTTTATTGGTTAAGAAAACAAACTATTAATCAACCCGGTGATGTCCATCTACCGCGTTAAGTTTGTGGTTAAGATAAGCAGACGGAGTAGTTAACCGCCTGCACAACACAAAAGTTAATTGGTTAAGAAAGCAAGCTATTAATCAACCAGGTGATGTCCATCACCAGCGTTTAGTTTGTGGTTAAGATATGCGGGAGGAGTAGTTAACCGCCTGCAAAAAAGTCAAAAGGGGAAGCGGTCCAATGGCAGTTGGACCGTTTTCTTTTACGTTATACGTATAACGTTTAACGTAAAACGTAAACAGCCGGCACTTCCGGGTTATAGAGCCAGCTCTATTGCAGGATCCCAGAATTTGTTTTCGAAATCAACAACCTTATCATCGATCACCTTTACTCCGTCTTTTTTAAGTAATTCTTCCATTCGTGTCGGGCTGCCGAAATGTGCTTTGCCGGATAACATGCCGTTCCTGTTAACAACACGTTGTGCAGGTATTTTTGATGCAGAGCTGTGACTTGCATTCATTGCCCAGCCCACCATGCGTGCAGAAAGCCCGCTTCCCAGATATTTTGCGATTGCACCATAACTCGTAACTCGACCCCGTGGAATCCGGGACACGACTTCAAAAACATTTGCAAAAAAGCTGTGTTCTTTTTGCGCAGGTCTTGCTTTTTCTTCTGCCACTTTCTTTTTTACTGTGGCTGATTTTGACTTAGCCATCATTTCTGTTTTTCTTATCCTGCTTTCTTTTTTCGAGAAGTATTGATCGTTTGGGTTCGGGTACATTTTTATAATCAAAAGGGCAATGAAGGCATCCATTGCCGCAACAGTATCCGCGGTTAAGATGAAATTTTTCAGTCAGTACCATCAACCCTTCGTCATTGATGTAATAATCTATTCCCTCTTTAAAATCGTCGGCCATGATTATTGTTCTTCGTCCTTCACTTCAATACCCGGTTCTTCTTTTAACAACTGATGTAATTTTTCATCAAGTCCAGGATCTGGATTGTTGCTTATCCTGAATCGGAGGTAATAGATCTTATTG
Source organism: Pollutibacter soli (assembly GCA_029269725.1). Classification (GTDB taxonomy): domain Bacteria; phylum Bacteroidota; class Bacteroidia; order Chitinophagales; family Chitinophagaceae; genus Pollutibacter; species Pollutibacter soli. The sequence continues at coordinate 284,820 of JARJHS010000007.1, forward strand.
CTTCCTGAAATATCAAGCCCTTCATAATGTGTTTTGATTTGAAGTTCGGGTTTCAGGTCAGATATCGATGCAAGATCTTCCAGGTACTCCAATTGCTCCAGTTGATAAAGTTCAATTACTTTTCTTGTAAAATCGATCAACACCGGCGAATCCGTTTTCAGGTTGATTATTCCATTATGTTGTAAAATCTGTTTATAAAGTCGAAGAAAACGCGGATGAGTAAGACGCTTTTTGGCACGCGACACTCGCAGTTGAGGGTCCGGAAACGTGATCCAGATTTCCGATACTTCGCCGGCGTTGAAATAATCGGTAATCTTATCAATATGGCTCCGTAGAAATGCGACATTGTTCAAACCATCTGCCAGCGCTTTTTTTGCACCCACCCAGATCCTGTTGCCTTTCAGATCCATGCCGATATAATTATTCTCCGGATGCAGCCTTCCCAACCCGACCGCATATTCCCCCTTGCCGCAGGCCAGTTCCATAATCAATGGATGATTGTTGTTGAAATAATCTGTCCATTTTCCGGCCATTCCCTGCGGATACTGCAGCACATTTGGGAAAGTGGCGATCTCTGCAAAGCGCTGTAATTTCTTTTGACCCATGGCGCAAAATTAGCTACCATGGTTAAATATCTCTTACCTGATTATTCTGAGTAGAAATTTGAGAAATCGCTGCTATTGGTGAATACAGGTTGGAAAGGAAAAAGCGAAAAGTTTTAAAAACAGTTGGGATGTATAACGTTAGTTCACCACCCGGCAGTGGGATTTTTCTCTTTTTCTGCGGTGTTTTTCACTTGTTTTCACCCCCTCTGGTAAAGTAATTTCATCTCCTGCAGCGAATGCTGTTTAGAAAGGCATAGCATCGGTAGGTGGGATTTATTTTTTAATCATTAAAACTGTAGGGTATGAAAAAGTGGATGTTTGTTTTGGGTTTGATGGGCATTGTGAGTTTTTCTTTTGCCGGTGAGAGCAGAACCGGGGCTGAGGGAGATGCGAAGAAAGCTTTTACAAAAAAGCATAAAAATGATCAGAACGACAAGTCGGTAAAAACGAATGATTTTAAAATTTGTACAGTATCACAGACTGCAAAGGTTAGTATCTATGTTGTTGAGTATACTGTTACCTGTTCCGCTACTGCGGAGTCATGTGAAGCAGCAGCGACAGAAGCTTTAACCTGTGTGACTTCTGCGGTGAGAGCATTGAAGAAAACGATTACTAGTGCAAGTTAACTAGGAAAGGCCGATGTTATGCTTTTCCTTTTGTTTCTCTGATACAGAACGTCATTGCTTCTGTGTATTATTTAAAATTCAAAATCGTGATGTTATGAAATCAATGTTGATGTTGTTGCTTTTCTTTATAACAGGGAGCGCAGTTTTTGCCACCGAACAACCGGTCAGGGCTAACCGCCATAGTAATCGTTGGAAAGAAAAGAAACCGGAAAATTTTAAACTCTGCGAAGTCACACAATCAGGAACAATCGGCACCTATTTGACTCAGGTAACCATCACCTGTACAAGCAAAGCTCCCACCTGCGAAATGGCAAGTCTGGGGGCAAGTTTGTGTGTAAAGTTTCAGATAACCGATGCCTACACGAAAATAAACGCTACTGTAAATTAATCACCTGTTCTTAAAATATCAATCTTCATGAAGAAGTATACCGTCTTCGCATCTCTATTGCTGATCAGTATTTTTTCGATTGCACAACAAGCAGTGATCCGGTATGAATTTATCTACAATAAGAATTTTGAACGTGGTAAAGACCTCGTGTATTTTCAGTCGTGGTTGAATATTAAAAATGGCGAGTCGTGGTTTTTTTCAATACCGGATACTTCCAAAATTGCCACATTAGGAGCGATGGACTCATATCCGGCAATAGACACTTTATTCGGCGTGTACAAAAATCTATCTGAAGAACGGCTCGTATTTATAGAACCTGACTTTACAGGAAGGAGCAGCTATTACCGGGACACATTACATCCCATGACCTGGGAGCTTAAAAACGAAACGCAAAAAATCGGCGATTTTGAATGTCAGAAAGCCACGACCGTTTTCAGAGGAAGAAGCTACACTGCGTGGTTTAGTCCATCAATTCCTATTCCGAACGGCCCTTGGAAAATGGGAGGCTTGCCAGGCTTGATCATGGTACTGTATGAGGATAATAATGACATGTATATTTCCCTTCGATCTATTTCATTTACCTCATCACCAGGCAAAATATTTCTGCCTGCTGATATAAATAGGCTGCCTGATTATGAAAAGTACAAGAACAATTGGCGGGAGCTGTTTAAAAGAATGGATGCGACATTGACTGCATCAAAGAGTAATCCAGACTGCGTATCATGTAAGGAAGAATCCAAATCAAAAATAAACCTGTGGGAAAAATGGTAAGATTAGCGATTCGGTTTGCTTTTCTTTCTTACATCATTTTTTCTTTTTCAATTACAAGAGCTCAGCAGGATTTTACAATAAATGGCGTTGTATCAGATAGTTCCGGAATGCCTGTTCCTGGTGCAGTGGTTTCGGTATTTTTAAAACCGTCAGCTGGTCAGACTGGTTTCTCTCTCACCAAAAAAGATGGAACGTATTCAATTCGGGTGAAACAGGATACTGTTGGTGTATGGAGAATCGTAGTACAGTCATCAGGCTTTTTACCTGATTCTGCTTCAATAGTAATGGATCGGACACGAGCTTCACAGAATTTGAATTTCAAACTTCGACCATCTGCTTTAACACTCAGGGAAGTTATAATCAAAGCAGAGAAACTTACTTTCACAATAAGAAATGACACAATAGAATTCAACGCAAAATCTTTTATTCATCCCGAAACAAAAAAGGTACAGGATCTGCTGGCTAATATCCAGGGTTTCAGGGTCGCTTCTGATGGACGTATAAGTTTCAACGGTAAAGAAGTTGAAAAAATATTGATTGAAGGAGAAGATCTGTCGGAGAAGAATTACCGCCTCTTGTCGCGAAATCTGAATGCGGCAATGATCAGCAAAATCCAGGTGGTCAATAACTACAATGATGATCGGTTGATGAAGGAAGTAGAGAATTCAGATAACATTGGAATTAACCTGGTCATTGATGATAAGTTCAAAAATCAGGTTACAGGTTCACTGGATCTGCAGTTGGGAACATCATCACGAAGATCTATTGATAATAGTTTGGTGCTGATTACAAAAAAAGTAAAACTTCTATCATTCATCAAACACAATAATGTCGGTGATATCCCCAATGCAGATCTTCGGTATTATTACAACAAAGACAATGCGACCGAAGTAGCTGGTCTCGATAATTTGAATTCAACTGATCTGGTTAGAACGGGTTCAATTTACCCACCGGAGCTTCCGGGAAAATACATCAGAAAAAACAACGATTATTCAGCAGCAGCGATAGGGTCCTGGAAAATCAGATCCTCTGTGAAGGTGAGAGCTGTGATTGGCTATGCAAAAAGCAGTCTGGAAAATAGTAACAGCATAATCGATAAGTATACTCTTCCGGATATGAACCAATGGTTTCTTCACCAGGAGCAGATTGCCGGAATTGTTTCAAAAGATATCGTATCAGGAATTGCAATTACCCATGACAGTGGTAAGAAAAATATCGGGGCTATCAATGTTGAACTGATCCTGCCAACAGCAAGTTATAAATATGAAAGCCGGATCAAAGGTGCGTTTCAGGATAGCCTGGTTGAAAATTCAAACACATCAATAAAATTATTTCGGATAGAAGGATTTGAATCTTTCAGAATCAGAGGGGGAAAAATTCTGAATATCCGCTACCGACTGAACAACGATCATATTGATCAGGAATTTAAACCTGTAACACAAAGGTTTGCCGGCTTTTTTCAATCAGATACCGCTGCAATTTATTTTGACGAACGATTGCGCAATAAAACAGTAAATATTGACCTTTCTGTCGGCCTGTTTGGAAGTAGAAAAAAATTTCAATATTCCCTGCTTGCAAAAACAAATTATCAGCGCTCCAATTATGCCGGGAGTTTAAACGCGTTTCGCTCCATCATTGAGTCACCAAAATTTATCGGGTATCTTAATTCTGATTATGAAAGTGTCGAATACTCGCTTTCTTCGTCGGGTAATATTTCTGTTTCAAAAAAATTGATGTTGTCTTCGGTTATAAAAGCAGGCAATCTTTACAATGAGTTCCTGAACAATAATAGTCTGGTCAATTCTTCAATACCAATTTTTCGAAATACGACAAAGCTGACTTTTCAGCAAAATCCCGTTTCAAACTTTAATGTTGAGTACCAGATTGCCTATGGCAAATCGCTGGCAAACTATTTTTTTCCTGATTCTCTTATTTCAGGTAACGTGTCTATACTCTCTCCGGCAAAAGCCATAAAAGCGTCCTCAAAACAAAGTATCAATATTTCATATACCTCCTCAAATCTTCGTCGCTCAAGTGAATTGATGTTACAATTATCAGCAGCTTTTTCTGATCGTGACTATAGTTACGGTTATTATATGCAACCGGAGTATAGTGTTTATTTTTTTCACCCATTTGATGGAAACCGTTATACCCAGGTACTTGCCCGTTTCGGAAAATTGTTGATGCCCTGGAGGATAAAACTTGGATTGCAGGTTTCAGCAATGGAGTTTAAAATGAATATGCTGGTTAATGAAACAAAATCAGTTAATGTGAATCAAAGTGAAAGAATGGAATTTAGTATCACATCTGCATTCAAAAGATCTTTCAACTTTGAACTGAGACCAGTTGTTATCCATTCCACCAATAAGACCAGGCTGGAAAACAACAGTTGGGTTAGCCAGGATTTCTGGCAGTCCCAGGGTTCAGGAAAATTGATGTTCAGACCGGCCGAAAAATGGTATTTCGCGTTGGTCTATCTGTACAGGTCTTTCGCCAAAAGATCATTTTTAAATTCGGCTGATTTTTATGGACAATGGGAAGCCCGGTCTGACTGGAGGTTTTCAGTAACTGTGCATAATCTTTTCAATGCTGGCGCTATGGTGACACGGGAATATACACCAACGTCTTACGGTGATCAGCGATTCACCTTGATGGGCAGGTATTTCGTTTTGGGAGTGAGTTGGAGTTTCTGATAATTGCTTTCTTAACTAGCCACTATTAAAAAGACGATTAACAACAAAAAAGCCGCAAAATATTGATAGTCAATATTGTTGCGGCTTCTTATTCGCTGTAGGGGGAGGAGTCGAACCTCCACGAAGACGTTAGCATCTGCACATCGATGTCGGATTGCGAATCCGGCCGAATAGTGGTCAACCCTAGTCGGTCCTGCTGCAGACAGGATCGGCGTTATGCAAAGTTTATCCGTTGATCTTCACCCCCGAGACAAGAGGGCATGTCTGCCGAAAATTTCATCACCCCACAGTGTTTGTAAAAGAACTTTGTAGTGCAATATTAAAGAAAATCGCAGTCCTGTTACAAATATTTCAATAAAAATTTTGCAATTATCGAAATTATTTAAATATTTGTTCCATTACTTGAAAATGATTAAAAGTCAATCTGGAAATGGCGGGAAAATTAAATCTTGATAAACTGGACCTTCAGATCATCCACGCAATGATGGATGATGCTGGAATATCTTATGCAGACCTGGGAAAAAAACTATTTGTCTCCGGAGGTACCATCCATGTCCGCATTAAGAAACTACAGGAAATGGGTATCGTTAAAGGTACCAGACTGAATGTTGATCTGAAGCTGCTCGGCTACGATATTACGGCTTTTGTCGGAATCTTTCTGGAAAAAAGTTCGCTTTACGATGTTGTTGCTGAAGATCTGAAGAAAATCCCGGAAATTATCCGGCTCAATTATACGACGGGTAATTACAGTATGTTTCTTGAAGTTGTAGCAAAAGACATCAACCAGTTGCGCTATGTACTTCACGATCAACTACAAAAGATCAAAGGAATCGAAAGAACAGAAACGTTCATTTCGCTTGATGAAAGTCTGAACAGAAATGTACAGGTGTCAAGTTAATCTCCGATTAGAAATTACATCGAAGTTTTAGTAATTTGGGTAATTCGTATGCTTTCAACGCATGACCTAAACCCTTTCTTTTGCCCAGGCATTTTTTCCGTTCACTCATATTACTGGTTGGCTTAAATCTACTGGTGAAACCAGTCTGGATTTTTGCGATCGACAGGCAGGTACAGAATATTACCGGCTTCTCGTCGTATGGGCATTATTTTGCGCTGCTGAATTTGTGCATCATACTTAACTTCTTACTTGATCTCGGCATTACATCATTTTTCAACCGCGAAGTTGCCTCAGGGAACGGGCATGAAGGAGCTTTGTTCACACAGGCCCTGAGCGGAAAACTGATACTTAGTTTTATCTATGCGGGGATGGTTTTTTTCATAGGTGTCGCATCCGGCATTGACGATTATAGTTTATTGCTGATGCTGATCATCATGCAGGTAGGAAGCAGTTTTCTTTTATTCCTGCGATCCTATCTTACCGCAACTCAACACTACAGAACTGATGCAGTTATTTCGGTAATGGATAAGCTGTTTGTTGTAATTGTTGTCGGCAGTATGATCATTTACCCAATGACTGTCGGCCACATCACCATTCAGAATTTTGTACTCATCCAGGTAGCAGGGATTATTCTGTCTTCTGCAGTCGCACTAATGTTCCTGGTGAAAAATATTCCTGGCTTTAGTTTTCAACCATTTCGCGGATTAAAAAAGGAAATCTTTTTTTCCAGTCTGCCCATCGCGTTGAATATTTTCTTTGTCACATTGATGACACGAGCCGACGGCTTTCTGCTCGAAAGCATCATTAACGACGATGCGCGTGAAGCAGGAATTTATGCCGCTGGATTTCGTCTCCTGGATGCTTTCAACATGGTTGGTTTCCTGATGGCTGGATTTCTTTTGCCCTTCATGGCAAGACACTGGCCAAACCAGAATCGCTTTTTTGCAGTTTTACTTACCTGCAGGCATTTGCTTGTGATTGGAAGTATGATCGTTGTTGCTTTCGCATTCGCTGCTCCTGAATATCTTTCCAACCTTCTGTATCATAACAAGGATCCGTATATTTCAAATGTAATCATGATCGTGCTGTTTGCGTTGCCGGGCTTATCGATGATTCATATTTATGGGACTGCATTGACAGCGACGCGAAATATGCGGATCTACCTCGTATTGAGTATTATTTTTAGCCTGCTGAGTGTGATTCTGAACCTGATATTTATTCCAAGGTATGGTGCAATGGCATCTGCAGTCATTGCTTGCTCAATTCAAACGTTGTATGCGCTGTCAGTAATATATTTTGCAAGAATGAAAACAGGTATAAGGCTATCACTCGCGTTTATCCCTTTATACCTGGTCGTTGGTTTATCATTTTATGTGATAGTGAAAGTGGCAAACTTTTTTCATTGGAACCTGATGTTAAGCGCAGGAATCGGTGCGCTGATCATAGCGATACTATTCTTTTACCGTTCGGGATTTTCAATCGCACAACTTCGCAAACTGCTTGCTGAAAAATAATACCTCAGATCAACTCCTCACATCCAGTGCATCACGCAAGCCGTTGCCAAGAATATTCAGTGCAAGTACAAGTATCATTATTGCAATTCCGGGAATGATTGCCAGGAAAGGATTGTGTGTAATAATGAAATTGTAGTTTTCTCGAATCATCAATCCCCAGCTAGGCTGTGGCGATTGTACTCCAACGCCGAGAAAACTAAGGCCAGCTTCAATCACGATGGCACTGGCAAAATTTGCAGCCGCAACTACCATAATCGGACCGAGGACATTCGGAAGTATGTGTCTTCCTATAATTCTAAAGCCGGAGAAGCCAAGGGCACGCGCTGCGTCAATATACTCGAGCTCCCGGATTGATTTTACCTGCCCACGGATCACCCGAGCCACATTCACCCATAAAGTTAACCCAACGGCAATGAACACCTGCCAGAAACCCCTTCCCAATGCCATCGTTATGGCAAATACCAGTAATAATGTAGGCATACTCCACACCACGTTAATGAGCCACATAATCGCTTCATCAACCTTGCTCCCATAATAACCAGCTACAGCACCGAGAGTAACTCCTATAATTAGGGAAATTAATACAGCGATTAACCCCACACTCAGACTTACTCTTGTACCAATAATCAGCCTGCTCAGTATATCTCTTCCGAACTTGTCCGTACCAAGAAGAAAATGTTTTGTCTCAAATCGAAAATCACCGGATTTTAAAGTAAATTTTTCCTCGGTTGTTACCCCTTCATCAAGAAAACGCTGAACTATTACTGTGTCTCCTTTTTCGATATGCATGGTGATAGGGATATACGTCGCCAGTTCTTTCTGGCCGTTAATACTCCTGGAAAAGAAGTGATTTACTTTTACCGGAGTACTATCAATTACAAGAAACGATTGCTTAAATCCAGGTTTCCTACCGCCTATTTCAACGATCATTCTGTTCGCATAGGGAGAATGATCCGGAACAATCCAATACGCGGATACAGCCAAAATAAATGTAAAGCCAAGGATAAACAAACCTGTCAACGCCAGCTTATTTTTTTTCAGGCGATTCCACCATTGAAATGAGCTTTCGGTTTCTGTCGACTGCATAGGCTAAAGTAGTGATTCATTTTGTTTTCCTTCCCTTCCATTCGTATTTCGTGACCTGTCCAAAGAATCCTGCAATCACCGTATAAATGATGTGAAATGGTTGAGCCGGAAGAAAAAACCACAGCAGTTGCAATTGTGCGAAAAAACGGGCAACGGGAATCAGGAAGATCAATTCAACAATGGTTTTCAAAAATATCAACAACAAGGTCCACTTCAATATGCTGAGGTTGAAAAAGGAATAAATGATCAACAGACACATCGAAATATTAAAAGCAAAAACCCAATAAAGTACAAGTGAGATTTTATTATCCGGATAAAACCTCGCTTTACTTGCCCAACGGATGCGCTGTTGTATAAAACGGTACAGGTCCGGCTCTGTGTTTGTTTCCACAATTACGTCCTGTGATAAACAATAGTTCGTCTTTTCAGGATGGATTGCAGCTACTTTATGCATCAAAAGAATGTCATCCCCGGATGCTATTTTTTCAATTCCCTCAAAACCTCCTGAAGAATGAAATATCTCACGTTCATAGGCAATATTGGCGCCGTTAGATAACATGTGAAAACGGTGATGCACAGCTGAAGCGCCAATTCCCTGGAGCGATATGAAATCCAGAATTTGAAATATACTTAACACAGTGCCACTATTTTTCATTCTAACCGGAGCTGCAATAAATACTGATTTTTGTGAATGATAAAATGCTACTAGTGTTTTGATCCACAGAGGACCAGCTTTGCAATCTGCATCTGTGGTTACAATAAGCTGGTTTGATGATAAATCGATTCCCGTTTTTATAGAAGCTTTTTTCCCTTGGGATAAATTTTGCGCAATGTGGATAGGAAATGCCGGGTTTTTCATGGACTTCACAATATCCACTGTGCCGTCCTCGGAATGATCATCAATAACGAGTATGTTTAATAAATGCGATGGATAATCCTGCTTTAAAACAGCTTCTATGCAGGCAGCAATGTTTGCTGATTCATTTCGCACAGGAATAATTACACTGACGGTCGTTTGAGGTTGAAAGTCCCTGGGTAAAGAAAAAACAGGAATGGAGCTCCATAGATACCGGTAATATAATATCAGTAGCGCATAGCCAATAAACAATGTACCTGCGACAATCAGGATCATATTTTCTTTTCGCTGTGGTTAAAATAGTAGGAAAGAATATCCTTCAATGTCTGGGCATGTCCTTCGGTAAGTAGCTGATGCCCTGATTCAATTTCACTTAATATGGCGTAAGCTTCGATGTTTTTTATGAATGATCTGCCCAATGACGTCCTGATAATTTTGTCATACTTCCCAAAGATCAGACAAACAGGAGTCCTGTGATTATTGATCAGCTTTTTAATTTGTGAGATATCAGGTCTGAGATGCCGCATGGTTGTCCAGGTTTCGTAGATCTGTTTTCTCATCGATGGATTGCCAATCTGTCGCCGCACAAACTTAGAAACGCTGCTGTTTACAAGGCCGAGACGATCGCCGGTGTTCATCAGATGAAGAAACCATCCCGGATTATGCATCGTCGTTCTGAAAATTCGGTTACCCGGCGCTGTTTGCGTAGCAATTCGGTACCACGGATTGACAGTTAGCCCGTCGGAGGCAATGAGGATCAATCCGTTTATTTTTTCCGGCCGGTGTTGGTAAAGTGACAATGCAACTCTGCCTCCCATGCTATATCCCATCAAACTAAACTTTCTTCCAGCTAAACCATCGCAGCTTTTGATTATATTTTCCAGGTCATCGATAGTAAAATTGAGTCCTTCATTCCACTCTGTTTTTCCATGGAATGGCATATCAAAAGAATATATCGAATAGATGTCACCGCATATTTTTTCCAGGAGCCGGAAGGAAGCTGCTGTTTCGGCGAATCCATGGAAACAGACAAGGGGTTCAGCGCCCCTTCCTGAACACAGATAATGAATGCGGCTGTTCCTGTAATCCTGGTAAACTGATTCCATTTCCGAAATGCGTGAAATTATAACAGATTGAATTTCCAGCCCTTGTTTCGTGCCTATTTATTAAATATCACCAACGGAATAATTAACTGAATTTATAAGGAAAAATGAGTATTTTGGGATTAGTTGCATAACTAACAATATGCCAAACAACCAATTTAAAAGGGGCGAATTATACAGCTTTATCACCGGTAAGGCATCGACTGCCATTGCCAGGAGACTGCAGAAAAATTTTAAGCAGCAGGGTGTGGATATTACTATCGAACAGTGGAGTGTTTTATATCATCTCTGGAAGCAGGATGGGTTGAGTCAGCAGGAATTGTGCAACGCGACATTTCGTGATAAACCGAGCATTACCAGGCTGGTCGACAATCTCGAAAAGCTGAAACTGGTGAAAAGGGTGTCCAGCAAGGACGACAGGCGAATGAACCTGATCTTTCTTACGGAAACGGCCAGGCGTCTGCAGGATAATACCATGGAAATTGCCAACCAGACGCTAAACGAAGCCCTGGAAGGTGTTTCGGTGACTGATATCGACTTGTGTAAGGAAGTTTTGCAACAGGTATACGACAATCTTAAATAATAAATCAATAAAAACTTCAACTATGGCTACCGAAGTAAAAAACACTGCCAGCCTGAAAGGCGCAGAGTGGCTCATTAGAGAGTCTGAACCGGGAGATACATTCACGCCGGAAGACTTCAACGAGGAGCAGAAAATGGTCATGGAGATGTGCGAAAGTTTTCTTCAATCTGAGATAATGCCCAATCTTGACCGGATTGATAGTCTGGAAAAAGGACTGATGCCTTCATTATTAGCAAAGGCTGGCGAACAGGGACTGCTGGGCACTTCCATACCTGAAGACCTTGGCGGACTGGGCAAAGATTTTATCACGGCAACTATTGTCAATGAAGGCTTAGGTGCAGGTCATTCTTTTTCCGTAGGTATCGCTGCACACACCGGAATCGGCACGCTGCCGATCCTCTATTTTGGCACACCTGAACAGAAACAGAAATACATTCCGAAACTGGCTACCGGTGAATGGAAAGGTGCATATGGACTAACTGAACCCAACAGCGGTTCGGACGCGCTCAGCGCGAAAACGACTGCGAAGCTGAGCGCTGATGGGAAATATTATGTTCTTAACGGCCAGAAATGCTGGATCACCAACGGGGGCTTTGCTGATGTGTACACCGTATTTGCGAAAATTGATGGTACACAATTCACCGCATTTATTATCGAACGCGGAATGGAAGGTTTTACACAAGGGCCTGAAGAACATAAAATGGGTATCAAAGGTTCTTCGACTGTACAGCTCTATTTCCAGGATTGTAAAGTACCAGTAGAAAATGTGTTGGGTGAAATCGGGAAAGGCCATGTGATTGCATTTAACATCCTCAACATCGGGCGGCTAAAACTTTGCGCTGCTGCGCTCGGTGGTGCAAAAGGTTCGTTGGATATATCGATTCAGTATGCAAACACTAGAGAGCAGTTCAAACAACCTATTTCCAATTTCGGTGCGATTCAGCATAAACTCGCTGAGATGGCCATTCGAACATGGGTAGCCGAAAGCGCGTTGTACAGAACATCTTCGTGGATTGAAGAAAAAGAACAGCAACTGCTTTCATCAGGAAAACCTTTTAACGAAGCATTACTTGGAGCTGCTGAAGAATATGCTGTGGAGTGTGCAATACTAAAAGTGTTCGGTAGTGAGCTGCTTGATTTTGTTGTTGACGAAGGAGTACAGATACATGGAGGAAACGGATACAGCGCAGAGTATAATATTTCCCGAGCTTATCGCGACAGCAGGATTAACCGGATCTATGAAGGGACCAACGAAATCAACAGGCTATTGACAGTGGATATGATCCTGAAAAGAGCAATGAAAGGAAAACTGGATCTGATGGGACCGGCCATGGCTGTGCAAAAGGAGTTGATGAGTATTCCTGATTTTGGGAATGAGGATGAAACGCCATTCGCTTCCGAACGTAAGCTCTTACGTAATATGAAAAAAGCCATCCTGATGGTGGCGGGAGCTGCTGTTCAGAAATTCATGATGCAGCTTGAACATGAGCAGGAAATCCTGATGAACATTGCCGATATGGCCATCGAAGTTTTCCATGCTGAATCTGCCTTGCTTCGTTCAATGAAAAAGGCAGGTGTAGTAGGGGAATCGAATGCTGCTACCGAAATAGATATTACCAGGACCTATTTGTATGACGCAGCTGATCGTGTAAATAAATCCGGAAGAGATGCGATCAATTCTTTCGCTTCGGGTGACGAACACCGGATGATGTTGCTTGGCCTGAAGAGATTTACAAAAGCAGAACCTTTCAACACGAGGGATTCACGCAGAAGAATAGCGAAGAAACTGATTTCTGAAGGCAGGTACACTTTATAATATTTATTCCAATAAATGCAAATCCCGGGCATACCCGGGATTTTTTTGTCCTGCCTGTTTTATGAAAATATATCCTGTCTTTATTATTTAGGATCGGTGACTCGCGGCGAAACCTTCCCATTCGGGGATCCCGGCAGTTTTCTTGTCATCAGTTTTTTCTTTCAACCCAGGTTTGTTTTTGTTCAGCAGTATGCCCGCAAAGATGAGCAATGCGAGAATGGCTGTGCTGATTTCATAAAGAACAAAAAGATCCTCATGATTATTCGATCTGAAAAAGTATGTCGCTATAAAAATGAATGAATAGCAGAAATAGGAGAATACAATTCCACTTACCATAAAAGCTTTGCCGGTTTCTGTTTTGGCGGTAACACTTTCTTTGATCTTTTGAATAAAGAAATAAATACTGAAAATGTCTACCAGCAATAATCCCAAACCTATGATCACTGGAATCGCTGCATCCTGGATATCCTTTCGTATCAGAATTAAAATTCCGGTAACGAGTAAAATGATAACGGTAAGTCTCAGGCTTTTTCTCATCTGTTCATTTTCTGAAAAATAAATCAGGAACATCAAAATCAACGGAGGCTGAACAAGTGAATTCAGTATATTGATGATATAGATAATGTCATCTGATGTTTTTATTCTTCCCGAAGTAAAAAGACTGGAGAAAATGGTAAGTGTAAGGCAGAAGACAGCAGCTATAAAACTGTAGTGCCACAGTTTTCTTTTATAAACAATCGCTAACAGCGGCAGGAATAAAATAACTGTTGTTAAGGTACGGAATCCTGGCCCGCCATTCATGAATATAACGTCGTTCATAAGGGTAGGTAAGAATAGTCAAAAAAAGTTCCAGAACAAAACGAACAATGCGAAATAAAAGTGCTGCCTGTAGTGCATTCCGGTAAAATTTAGCAAAAGTCCTTAATGTGTAATAGTATATCTACCAATTCAGGTTTATGGGTATTTGTTTTATCTTGAATGAATGAAATGTTTTCTAACTCTTTGTAGTTTAATTCTCCTGGCTTCCGCATCAGCGCAAAACCCCGCGGGATTCAGGATGGGAAAAACAACAGGCAAGCTTCCTTACATGGAGTATGGCCCTGGTGATGACAGGCTTGGCGGCGCCAAAATGACCTATCTGGATTCTAATATTCTTGTAACGGTAATCGATAGCCTAAATACAGATTACATAATCAGGCTTTCCCAAAATCACAAGGCTTTTATACCGAAGGAAAATGTGAGATTTCGGGATTCTGGAATTATTCATCCCTGGAATCTGAGTGGAAACTGGAAAATATCAGGCGATAACCGTTACGACTACCTGACAATTAATTTACCGGAAAAATTGCCATACAGAAGCATTATGCATGTTGATCCGGCAAGAATTGTTATTGATCTTTTTGGTATCACATCAAACACAAACTGGATAACTCAGCTAAATACTGCAAAGGAAATAAGTCGCGCATGGTATGAACAGACCGAAGATGATGTGATGCGCGTAATTATAGAATTGCGGCATAATCAGCATTGGGGATACCAAATCGGATATGATTCCATTTTATCTAAATTGATCGTCAGAGTGAAAAGACAGCCAATAGTTAATGATATCAGGAAGATGAATATTGCCATCGATGCCGGACATGGAGGAGATAACGTCGGCGCATTGGGAATTACATCGGGAAAACCGGAAAAGGAAATGACGCTCGTATTTGCAAAAATTCTTGAGACGCAATTGAGAAAAGCAGGAATAAAAAATGTTTTCATGACCCGCAATACCGATACTTCTTTGTCGATGCCTGACAGGATTCTCGCGTTGAGGGCAGCTGATCCGGATTTCCTAATCAGCCTGCACTTAAATTCATCAGGAAGCGATACTGTTAGGGGAACCAGCAGTTATTACCGTTATATAGGTTTCAGGCCGTTGGCATCGGCTATCCATAACCGGATGCTCGAACTCAAACTCAATGATTTCGGTTGCACCGGAAGCTTTAATTTCGCTTTGAGCGGACCGACCGAATATCCCAACTGTCTTGTTGAAATCGCTTTTATCAGTAACCGGGAAGATGAAAAAAAGATCCTGGATACTAAATTTCAGAAAGCAGTTGCGCAGAAGATACAAGCTGGTCTCCGTGACTGGTTAAAATCGATGAACAAAAATTAGATATGCAAAACCAAAACAATTCACGCCGACGCTTTATAAAACAGGCAGGATTGGCTACAGTAGCGGCCAATTTAACTATTTTCGCGGGCACAAAAGCAGAACCCATGAGCGCAGAACAGCCATTTATTCACCACGTATATTTCTGGTTAAAAAATCCGGGCAGCAAAGAAGACTATCAGAAATTGCTTGAAGGACTAAAGAAGTTAAGCAAGGTCAAAACCATTCACCAACACTATATCGGCAAGCCCGCTGATACCAGGCGTGAAGTTATCGACAGCTCTTATTCTGTAAGCTGGTTGCTTTTTTTTAAAAATAAAGCCGACCAGGATTCTTATCAGACGGACCCTGTCCACCTGAAATTTGTCGAAGAATGCAGCAATCTCTGGTCAAGAGTTGTTGTATATGATACAGTGGAAGCTGTTTAATTTTCAGGCGTAAACCGCAACACGGGCATCTGGAATATCTTCAGTCTGCAGGAAAACAAATTTTCCATATTCCTGGCCCAGGCGGATCATTTGATCTGCTCCATGAGATGGTCCGCCGATCCTGATCACAGCATCGCATTTTTCAAGTAATCGCACGGCGACGGGGTGAAAAAGCTGGGTGAAAATATCATCGCCGGTCTGGATAGAGCCTGCTTCTCTGATTAGTGGTAGAGCAAGCCATTCTCCAAGGATAGGGAGATGTCCTTTTTCATAAATCCGAAGGGCCACTTTTTCCATCGCCAGTACATTTGTGGCGATTTTTTCAGGATCGTCGTTTGTACCTGACCTGTATGGTCCTGCAATCAGGATCATCAGGGGTTGATAAAGAAATTCCATAGGATTATTGGTTTTGATAGGTGTAGATATTGATTAGAACGTGTATAAACATTGTTTTATTTAAGTATTTTGACGAATTCCCGAAAATAAAGCTGGATTACCTTGGCTTATTAGCTAAAATTACAGGTCAGCAAAAAGTAATAATCGACTATTGCTCACCAAAGCCAGTTCATCTCCAAAGCATCGTTTTAATATTTTCCTAATGACGGTTTCTCGAAAGGCAGCACTTGGTTTTATTCTGATCACTGTTTTGATCGATGTAATCGGCTTCGGTTTAATCATACCTGTAGCACCTGGAATCATTAAAGAGCTGATCCATGGCGATACCAGCACGGCATCCGTATACGGGGGTTGGCTCACCCTGGCGTATGCTGCGATGCAATTTGTTTTTGCACCTGTTTTGGGAAATCTGAGCGATAAATACGGAAGAAGGCCGGTTTTGCTATTTTCTCTGTTTGGATTCGGGATGGACTATCTATTGTTGTATTTCGCTCCGAATATTGGGTGGTTATTTATAGGAAGGATACTGGCGGGTATCACAGGCGCAAGCTTTTCAACCGCAAGCGCTTATGTTGCCGATGTCAGTGAACCGGAAAAACGTGCGCAAAATTTTGGATTGATAGGAGCTGCGTTTGGATTAGGTTTTATTATTGGACCAGCACTGGGCGGATACCTCGGAAGTTTTGGGCACCGTGTTCCCTTTGCTGCTGCAGCAGTCCTCACCTTATTAAACTGGTTGTACGGATATTTTGTCCTTCCGGAATCATTGCCACCGGAAAAGCGCAGGCCATTTGAATGGAAGAGAGCAAACCCGGTAGGTTCTTTGGTTCAACTCAGAAAATATCCTGCCGTAGCAGGATTGATTATTTCTTTAACGCTGGTGTATATCGCTGTACATGCAGTGCAAAGTAACTGGAGCTTCTATACCATTCAGAAATTCAACTGGAATGAACGGATGATCGGTAATTCTCTCGCATTTATAGGCTTGCTAATAGCCCTTGTACAGGGGCTTTTTATCCGGGCGATTATTCCCAAGCTGGGCCAGGCGAGGAGTATGTATACTGGCTTATTGTTGTACAGCGCCGGCATGTTGCTGTTTGCATTTGCATCAGCTACCTGGATGATGTTTGCTTTCTCCGTCGTCTATTGCCTCGGCGGTATTGCTGGTCCGGCTATCCAGGGCATCATATCCACTCATGTGCCTGCAAATGAACAGGGGGAATTGCAGGGTGCGTTAACCAGTCTGATGAGTGCCACTTCAATCATTGGCCCGCCCATTATGACAAGTCTTTTTTATTTCTTTTCGAAACCCGATGCCCCGGTTTATTTTCCAGGTGCTCCGTTTGCCTTAGGTGCGCTTCTTTTCCTGCTTAGTGCGGTATTCAGTTATTCAAGTCTGCACAAAGAATCAGGCACAGGAGATACAGCAATTAAAGGATCATAACAATAAATTAAATAATAAATTGGATGTTATCGACTTAATCGGTTACCTTTGCTATGTTAATTTGAGTTGAGTACAGTAAACAGTAAGTGAACGATTTATTCTGCTACGCATAGCTGCTAATAGTTAGTCTTCGTTACGCCTGTGTTTTTCTCAAGGTTTTATTTTTAAATATCAATTTTACACATGAACATTTATGTTTCAAATCTGAGCTTTAACGTTCAGGATGAAGACTTAAGAGAATTTTTTGCTGAGTACGGAGATGTATCTTCAGCTAAAGTAATTATGGACAAATTCACTAACCGTAGCCGCGGTTTCGGATTTGTTGAAATGTCAGATAACGCAGCTGCTCAGAAAGCAATCCAGGAACTGGATGGTGCTACTGTTGAAGGTCGTGCTATCAAAGTTAGCGAAGCTAAACCACGCGAAGAAAGAAGCAATAACAACAGCTTCGGTGGTGGCGGCGGTAACAGGCGTTCATTTTCTGGTGGAAACAGCCGTTATTAATCAGAACCTTAATCGAATCTTCATAAAGGACCCTTCCTGTCAGGAAGGGTTTTTTTATTCATTAACATCCTTTTCTCGAATTCGTAAATTCCGGATTGGATATTGTCCGAATTTTGTAATCTAAATTTCTTGTACATGTCTGAGTTGATTTCTGAATTCAATAGCTATCGTGAGAAAATGAATAAAGTGATTTTGGGAAAAGATAACCTGGTATTGAAACGTCTCTGGAATCTGGATACAAACACTTATGAAGATGGCGCACTGGATAAGAAGACAAAGGAAATGCTCGGACTGGTAGCGAGCATGGTACTCAGATGCGATGATTGCATCAGATATCACCTGGGGAAGTGCCACGAACTGAACGTTTCTACCGATGAGCTGTATGAAGTATTTGCAGTCGCGAATATTGTCGGTGGAACAATCGTCATTCCACATACACGCCGCGCGGCTGAATATTGGGAAGAACTCGAAAACAGCAACCGGTAAGGAACATTGAAGAATTAGGTTTAAATTTATTGTTTATCAGCGATTAGTTTATGACGCAACAACCTACATTACCCGCACTTACTCCTAAAGATTTTCAGACAGACCAGGAAGTGCGCTGGTGCCCCGGCTGTGGAGACTATTCCATTCTTGCACAGGTCCAGAAAATAATGCCTGGATTAGGAATACCAAGGGAAAATATTGTAATCATTTCAGGTATTGGATGTTCCAGCAGGTTCCCATACTATATGGAGACTTATGGTATGCATTCCATACATGGTCGCGCTACAGCTATTGCCAGCGGATTGAAAGCAACTCGTCCTGAATTAAGTGTATGGATCGTTACGGGAGATGGTGATGGGTTGAGTATTGGCGGTAACCATACTATTCATTTGTTGCGGAGAAATTTTGATGTGAATATGATGTTGTTCAATAACCAGATTTATGGTTTGACAAAAGGGCAATACTCCCCGACATCTGAAGAAAATAAAGTTACCAAATCAACTCCCTTCGGAAGTATAGATCATCCATTTAACCCCTTAGCGCTTGCAATGGGAGCAGATGCTACTTTTATTGCGCGTTCAATGGATCGCGATCCTAAACATCTGCAGGAATCATTATTGCGCAGCTACAAACACAGAGGCGCTTCATTTCTTGAGATTTACCAGAACTGCAATATTTTTAACGACGGTGCTTTTGAAATTTTTACTGAAAAAGGAAGCAAGCCCGAAGAAACATTATTCCTCGAACAAGGCAAACCGTTGATATTCGGCGCGGCGAAAGATAAGGGAATAAAACTTGATGGATTTCATCCCGTTGTTGTTCAACTAGGCGATAGCGTTAGTGCCGATGATTTATGGATACATGATGAAAATGACTTTTATAAAGCCCAGATATTAGTTCGTATTTTTGATGATCCACGTAAAGATCAGCACCTCCCCAGGCCATTCGGTGTATTCTATGAAACCGATCGCCCCTGCTACGAAGATGTAATGTCGGCTCAGATCCAGGAAGTAATCTCAAAAAAAGGAAAGGGAGATCTGGATAAGCTGCTTAGAGGGAATGAGGTCTGGACGATTCAATAAAGTTTAACGTTGAACGTAGAACGTATAACGTAAAAACCTGACGATGTAAGTTACCAAACTAAACAAACCAGTAATATCTGGTAGAAAGTGGCTTATTCAAAAAACGCACTTTAAATTTTTTTTCATTTTCCGGATTTTCATTATCGATTTTATCATTTACGAATTATCTAATTCAATCAAGAGCGTACGTTCAACGCTCTATGTTTAACGTACAACGTAAAAAAGGAAGCCAGCGATGGAAATCGCCGGCCTGTGCTTACCTCTGAAACCACAAAAAGAAAAAGTTGAAACGCACAATTTCGCGTAGGCATAACCGTATGCCTGCCGGCCCCTGCTCAGAGTCATTGGCGTATATAAAAATGTTACCTCAGTATAGAAATGAGTTTAATTGTTTAGGTTGAAATAAAAAATTGAAACTTTAGTGGGAATCAAGAGAATTGGACTGACGGAGGGAAATTGGATGGTTTTCAGGTTGAATCAGGCGTTTTGTAAGCCTTTATCGTAGGTGATGGTAAAAGTAGTAACACAATTTTATATTTCAAAGTATTTTCTGAAAGAAAAAATACGAATGGGACAATTAGTTAATCTACGCGTTTTAATAATTTGATTTTCAGGAATTCATCAGAACAAAATTTCTGCTTAATCGTAATAGTTTTTTTTATTTAAGTTAAAAATCGCCATTTTACCGGCCTATGCTCATCAAAATTTATCCTGATCATCCTCAAAAAAGACAGATCGCTAAAATTGCAAAATGTTTGAAAGAGGGTGGCGTTATTATTTATCCAACGGACACCGTTTATGGTTTCGGTTGCGATATCTATAATCAAAAAGCAGTTGAGAGGATTTGTCGTATCAAAAACATCGAACCTGTTAAAGCACAATTGTCTTTTGTATGCGACAACCTTAGTCACCTGAGCAAATATGCAAGAAGTATTTCAACACCTTACTATCGCATATTAAAAAGTCATATACCTGGGCCATTCACATTTGTATTACCTGCGAGTAAAGAGGTGCCGAAAATATTAAAAAGTAAAAAAAATACTATTGGTTTGCGTGTTCCGGACCATCCGATTGCGATTGCAATTATACATGAGTTAGGTAACCCTATCCTGAGTTCCTCATTGCCTGGTGAAATGGTGGAAGAATTTACGGACCCTGAAAGTATTGACGACAAATTCGGAAAGCTGGTGGACCTGGTAGTCGATGGAGGAATTGGCGGCATGCACTATTCCACGATAATAGATCTGACCGGAGATGAGCCTGCAGTATTAAGACAGGGCGCTGGAGAATTTGTTCAATAAAAAACTCCGGAGCAATTACCTCCGGAGTTTTCAGAGAATTTACCATACTTAGCGTCTGTCCCAGTCGTTGCGTTTTTGTTTGTAGATATTGCGATTCATTGCTCTCCAATCGCGTTCAATTCTTTTTCGTTCAGCATTGCTGATATAACCATCGTTACATTTTGCACGACGAATCTTTTTTTGAAGTCGACGCTTCTGATAGGAATCATTGCGTGAATCATGTCTGTTGTATTTTCCCTGGTTATAACCATATCTTTCTCTTTCATATGCGTTTTCTCTGTAACCAGGCTTTTGCGCGTAAACTGCAGACAAAGAAAGTGAAAGCGCAAGCATAAGGGCAAATGCAATTTTAGTTTTCATTGCAGGAAATTTTAAATTGAAAAATCTGTCATACAGTATTAAGACCTTAGACAGATTCCGCAGTTTAATGCCTGGGGAAGCTTTAGCATTTCTTTCAGAATTCCAGTTCCGGAAGGTCAACGCAGGAGCGAAAAGTTTTACGGTGAAGAGGACTGAGGCCGTTTTCGGCTATAGCTGACCGGTGTGCGGCAGTTGCATAGCCTTTGTTTTCATTCCATCGATAATGAGGATATAAATGATGTTTGTCATTCATAAAATCATCCCGGAAAGTTTTGGCAAGAATACTGGCCGCGGCAATTGATGCATATATGCCATCGCCTTTGATGATCGTTTTGTGTGGGAGGTGTTGATAGCGAATAAAATGTTTACCGTCGATCAGGAGCAGTTCCGGTCTCAACATCAATTGATCGAGGGCTAGGTGCATCGCTTTATAGGAAGCCTGGAAAATATTTATACGGTCAATCTCCTCATGATCTACCTGACCCACCGCCCAGGCAATTGCTTTTTCAAGGATGATATCCCGCAATTCGTACCTGTCTTTTTCTGTAAGCTGTTTAGAGTCATTTAACGTGCGGTTCCTGAATTTTTTTGGAAGAATGACTGCTGCGGCAAACACGGGACCTGCGAGACATCCCCGCCCGGCTTCATCACAACCGGCTTCAATAAGTGTGTCCTGGAAAAAAGCTTTTAGCATGGTGTTGTCGTACAGATAAAAATCAGTTTCAAATATACGGTAAGCGAACAGCCTGCAATACATTTGCATTCGCATATGAATAAAATTTCAGAACGTTCAGATAGGGCTGTGGGAATTTGGTTAATAACAGGGGTTGTGATGATTATGATCCAGGTTGCGCTGGGAGGAATTACCCGCCTTACCGGATCCGGATTATCGATCACAGAATGGAAACCCATACTCGGCGCATTTCCGCCTATGAACGATGCCGCCTGGCAATCTGCTTTTGAAAAATACAAAGAGATCGGCCAGTTTAAACATATCAATTTTGATTTTACTTTATCCGATTTCAAATTCATCTATTTCTGGGAATGGCTGCATCGTCTCTGGGGAAGAATCATCGGGATTGTTTTTCTCATTCCATTTATCTATTTCGTTGCCAGAAAGATGATTACACAGAAAATGATCATTCCAATGATCATTTTATTTCTCCTCGGTGGGTTGCAGGCTGCTATCGGATGGATAATGGTGATGAGCGGATTGAACAATGATGATGTTTCGGTTGACCATATCCGTTTGACAGTGCATTTTATCGCCGCCTTGATTCTTTTGGTCTACACGTGGTGGCTGGCCCTTCGTTACCTTGTGCCATCTCAGCAACAGCAATCGTTGCGTGCAGTAAAAAAATTCAACAGTTATTTACTTATTGTCCTCACGCTCCAGCTCATCTATGGCGCATTGATGGCCGGTCTTAAAGCGGGCAATACCGCACCTACCTGGCCGGATATAAATGGATTTTTCTGGCCGGCAGGCATGGAAAAATACCATGGACTTTCAAACCTTACGCATAATCCCTTAATGGTGCAGTTTATCCACCGGATGCTGGCCTATATTCTTTTTATTTCTGTGATTGCGTGGTATTGGTTTGTTGGTAAAACGAAGACAACCGGTCAGTTAAACAGCATAAAAATTTATCCTTTGATTTTCGTTGTTGTTCAACTGTTGCTTGGTATCGGCACTGTTCTTCATTCCCCCGTACAAAAAGAACTTTTGTGGTGGGGCGTTGCCCATCAGTTTGTTGCCATGCTATTATTGCTTTCCATCACCTGGGTTCAATACCTGTCTATCCCAAGGCTGAAACGCTGATTATTCTTCACTTTATTTTAACCCTTCGGGAACCCGCTACCAGCGTGGTACTGACCATCTTTCAACCTGGCCAGAGGGGATCTGTACGCCTTAAAGAAAAGGGTACTACCCGGCAGCAGATATTATTGCTATATTGTCTGCGTTTATACCCTGTAGCTAAGATTGAATTATGACCATCCGGGAGTTTTCATTTGGTTTTTATTATTCTTTCCCTGTTCAGCTCTTTTTGCTGCACCTGAGGAAATACCAGGTACTGCTGCTATTCTGGTTTATTCTCTTTACTGCAGTCAGTGGTCAATTCCTGAAAACTTTTGGAGCAGATTCACTTTTCCTCGGTCCGGAATACCTTGGCAATGTAAATGCGTTGAGTATGGTAATGGTGGGCATAGGGCTTGGCATTTTTATCATGAGCTGGAATATCACCACCTTCATTCTGCATAGCCGCCATTTTAAATTTCTCGCGACTACAACGAAACCTTTCCTGAAGTACTTTATCAACAATTCAGTTATCCCGCTCATTTTTATTTTCTACTATTCCTATATGCTGGTGCAGTATTACAGTACCAGGGAGCTTCTCGGAACAACAGAGATATTTTTTCTCCTCTCCGGTTTTTTTTCCGGTCTAATTGTGATGATACTGATATCACTCATCTATTTCTTCGGGGCGGAGAAGACAATGCTTCGAAAAATGGAACCTGTGATCTCAGCTCCTCACCTTTATACAGGGCAATACGGACTGGGAGGGAAACACCATCATGAAAAAGGGCTGATCCATGTTGAATGGTTTTTCAATACAAGATTTAAGCTGAAAAAACCACGTGAAATCGCACACTATAGCCAGGAGTTCATAAAAACAATTTTCAAAAGACATCATTTTTCGGCAGTCATATCTATCATTCTCGCATTCCTGTTACTGGCTACGCTGGGATTATTCCAGGATAGCCCGGCGTTTAAAATTCCGGCAGCGAGTGCTATACTTCTGCTTTTTTCAATTTTAATTGCAGCATCGGGTGCATTGGTATATTGGTTAAAAAGCTGGTCATTTCTTGCGCTGATACTGGCGATCCTCATATTCAATTTCATGTTGCATATGGATTGGGTTGATCCGCGAAACAAAGCTTACGGACTCAACTATTCCAATATCGAAGACAGACCCGTTTATTCGCGTTCCTCGATTCTGAATCTTTGTACGGTTGAAAAGATGGAAAAGGATCGCGAAAGTATGATAGCTGTTCTTAATGAGTGGAAAAAGAAACAATCCGAAGAAAAACCGGTCATGTTTATGATCTGTGTCAGCGGCGGCGGCACGCGATCTGCAAATTTCACGGTTAATGTATTACAGAAAATTGACAGCCTGATGAATGGGCAGCTCATGCACAAAACATTCATGATCACAGGAGCTTCAGGTGGCATGTTGGGAGCGACTTATTACCGTGAGTTGTACAGGATGCGACAGATGGGCAGGGCAATCAAACTGACTGAGAGCCGTCATGTGGACGCTGTGTCAAGAGATCTGCTGAATCCTTTGTTTTCGTCTATGGTTACCCGTGATATATTTGCGCCCGCGCAGAAATTTTCACTCGGCGACCAGCAGTACATAAAAGATCGTGCATATGCTTTTGAACAACAGTTGAATGAAAATACGTTTGGTGTACTCGATCATCAGCTGAAAGATTATAAAAATGATGAGTCCAATGCACGTATTCCCCTGATTTTTTTCAACGCTACCAATTCGGCGGATGGAAGAAAAATGGTGATATCCACTCAGCCGGTAAGTTTTATGATGCGAAACTGGCCCGATAGTGCCAGCGGTATACTTGGTGAGCCTGATGCTGTCGACTTCTGTAGTTTCTTTTCAAAACAGGATCCGCAGAACCTTCGGATGTTATCAGCAATGCGTATCAATGCAACATTTCCTTATGTATTGCCTAATGTTTGGTTGCCTTCACAACCTGTTGTTGACGTGATGGATGCCGGTATTCGTGATAATTATGGTCAGGAAACTATGATACGCTTTCTCCAGGTTTTTAACGACTGGCTGAAAGAAAATACCTCGGAGGTAGTGATGATCCAGATCCGGGACAGAAAACTTGGCGACTGGGAGGATCATTCCAGGAGCACAGGCTTTACAGATCTGATCACAAAACCGATGACTGTGATCCAGCTCAATTGGATGAAATTGCAGGATTATTACCAGGAAGAACTGGTGAGTCTGGGAAACGAGGGATTTCAATTTCCATTTGAAAAACTCAATTTCTCTTATATACCAGCAAAAAACGCCAAGGCAGCGGCGTTGAACTTTCACCTTACTACGAAGGAGAAAATTGATCTCGGCCTTGCTTTGTATTCGACTTCAAACCGACAAAGCTTTGCAGACGTCAACCGGATATACACGCATTCACTTTATGATAGTACCGGTGCGATACGCAGGCGAGGCGTTGAAGCTGGTCATGAAATTATTCAGCAGAAGGCTGAATAAGCAGAAATGCATTTGGGATTACACCGATATCAAAAGATGATGAAGTTTCCGCAGGATCTCCGTCAATATGAAAGGGCGCATTATAGGGATTCTCAATTCTAAATCGATCTGTCTGAAAATATAAGATGCAATTCTTTTTAAAAATATCTTCCCGGATATCTCCAAAGCGGATTTGCTGAATTACTGAAATCAGTAGCTGAAGCTTATTCATTTTTTGAACTACAACAACATCCATTAATCCATCATTTAGTTTTGCCTGTGGAGCAATAGTAAACTGATTCCCAAACTGGTTGCTGTTGGCAATGCTGATGAAGTAGGCTTCCGTATGATTGACATGCCCGCCCATGTGAATTCGAAATGGGTAACAACGGGCATTGAAGAAGTTTTTAATTCCGATTTTAAGATAGGTCTGTAAACCACGCGTAGGGCTACGCGAAAATTCATGGGCAACTTTAGCGTCAAACCCAATTCCGCTCAGCATACAGGAGAAATGTCCGTTTATGGTAAAAGCATCGATTGGCCGGGCTGTGCCTTCATAAACTATGTCCAGTGCTTTTTTCGTATCAACAGGGATTTTTGCTGATAATGCGAGGCCATTTCCGCTACCTGTGGGTACTAACCCGAATCTTACACCTGTATGCCTCAACGCTGCAACAACATTTCTTACTGTGCCATCACCACCAATAATTACAACATCGGAATATTTTCCGTTCCTGATTTCTTCTTCAAGTTCAGGGTACTTTCCTGCAGCATTAGTCGATGAAAATTCAAAAGGAATATTTCTGGCTTTTGCAGAAGACTCAACAAATTCCCGCAATCGCCTTTTTTTTCGGATACCTGCGGAAGGATTCATTAAAAAAGCAATACGACGATTGGACATATGGCAAAGCTAGGAGGTTAAACGTAAAACGTAGAACGTAGAATGTAAAACGTAGAACGTAAAACGTAAGCTCTTGCATTTTTGGGCAGGCTTTAGAATTGGTAAAAGAAGGCTCGACGTAAAGTGAAAATCTGAAACCTGGAAAAGCTCAACATAATCTTAGGCTAACGTTCAACGTTTAACGTTACACGTTCAACCTTATATGTTCTACCATTTTAACAAGGCGCTGGCCCATGTAAAACCACTTCCAAATGCAGCAAGACAAACAAGATCGCCTTTGTCTATTTTGCCTGCTTCCCATGCTTCACATAAAGCAATGGGTACAGATGCCGCAGTTGTATTTCCATATCGCTGAATATTATTATAAACCTGGTCGTCCCTGAGTTTCAACTCGTGTTGTACAAACTGGGAGATACGAAGGTTTGCCTGGTGAGGGATCAGTACTTTTATGTCAGAAGGAGAATAGCCGTTTTTATCCAACGCTTCCCTGACTACCTCCGGAAATTTAACTGCAGCCTTTTTGAAAACTGCAGGACCGTCCATGAATGGATATAACTGTGCCTTATCCACCATCTCTCGACTCATAAACATTTCTCCGATCTCGGCTTCTTCAAAATCAGCAAGCTTTCTATCAATCCAGTGATTGGCATGGGTGCCTGGATTATACATGGCAAGAATTTCAGCGCTTTCGCCGTCGCTATGGAGATGCGTACTGAGAATGCCACGCTCTTTATCATCTGAAGCCTGCAAGACCACAGCACCGGCGCCATCACCAAAAATCACACTCACATTTCTTCCGCGCGTACTAAAATCCAGACCAAAAGAATGTTTTTCACTTCCAATGACTAGAATGTTTTTGTACATGCCGGTCTTGATAAACTGATCGGCAACACTCAATGCATAAACAAAACCACTGCATTGATTTCTGACATCAAGTGCGCCAATTTCTTTCATCTTCAATGCACGTTGTACCAGTACGCCACAGCCGGGGAAATAATAATCCGGGCTTAGTGTTGCAAAAACAATAAAGTCTATGTCATCGGTGGTGAGTCCTGCTCTTTCAATAGCAATTTTTGCGGCTTCAACGCCCATTGTAGTGGTTGTTTCTCCTGTGCGATCTGCAAAACGACGTTCCTGTATACCTGTCCTCTCTACAATCCATTCATTACTGGTGTCCATGTATTTGATGAGATCACTGTTGGATACTACATTTTCGGGAACATACTTACCAATACCGGCAATAATGGATTGCTTCATATGAAAAGCAGAGTTGATTTTGGATCAAAATACGAAAGTCTGAAAAATGCGCCTAAATTGAAACTGTTTCAAAACGAACTAAAATCATTCCGCCTGTTTCATGTGAAGAACCTGGTCGGCAAATTTGTATAGTTCCTGGTTGACCAGCTCTACATCTTTTGATTTCAGTGGGGAGGCAATGACATGATCACCGGCATTGGGAATAGCCAGCGCTCTTTTCTGATCCGCCGGGGTGGAAACTTCTTTAAACATTTTCAACATGGCGCCTACCTGAACAACATCATCCTGGTGCTCATCATCTTTGAAATAGTAAAGCATCAGTAAAGGTTGTTTTACTTTTTCAAATGTTTCTTTTGTCATTGCAGTTTCAAGCATTTCCTGCAGTGCAACCGCACCCTCCAACCGGTATTTCCAATACCAGTACTGTTTATAAATATCCCTGGTGTCAGAAGAAAAGTTATAGTCACCGTTTTTTACAAGTCGTGCAATCTGCAACCCCCAGGGATTATTCAGAATAAAAGCGTTCTGATCATTGATGGCGATATTGGGAGAAAAAAGAATTAAAGCAAATATATCATCAGGATAAGTAGCAGCGAGCTGTAAAGCATTTGATGCGCCTGTCGACGTACCCATCAGTATTACTTTTTTCCCGATTTTTTTGCCAATCTGCAAAGCTTCTTTCGCACTTTCCCAATACTTATCTACGGTTAAAGTCATCAATGGTTCCGTAGTATCAAGTCCGTGATCGGCCAATCTGCTCAGGTATAAATTGCATCCAAATGTTTTTGCGAAATCCTTATGCGTCGGAGATCCTTCCATTTGCGAAGCGGAGAACCCATGCAGGTATACAACTGAATATTCGGTTGGCTGTTTGTGTGCGGTGTCAAACCATAATATTCTCGCTTCATTATCCGGTTTGATTTTATGCGCAGATTCTTCGGCACGTACAAAATTTTCAAGCTCCATTGCACTATCAGGTACCGATGGTAATGAATTTGAATACTGCGGCTTTCCGGGACTGGGACCAAGAAAGTAAACCAGAAAAAGTGCAGCAATGACGATTAGAAAAATCCGCAATCCTTTCATATGGATAAATTTACCTTATTAAAAATAATCGGAATTTTAGAAGCTGTTAAAATGAAATGTTTCCAGTAAAAGCCAAATCGTTAATTATTGCAGGAATCGTCCTGATTCTGATAGGATTGATCTGGCATTTTTTTGGTAACAAACTGAGCTGGCTGGGTCGGCTTCCGGGAGATTTTCGGATTGAAAAAGAGAATTTCAGTTTCTATTTTCCGTTTACAACTATGATATTATTGAGTATTTTTATTTCACTTCTGCTTTTTGTAATTAAGAAGTTTTTGTGAAATCACTGCCTGCCATCTTCTGACATTTGTCTCCCCGGCAAGATTACTGTAATTTTGCAGCCTGAAAAAAAGGGCAGGATAAAACCGGGCCTTAATTATTACGAATATGGAAATCAGAAATATAGCGATCATCGCACACGTTGACCATGGAAAAACCACCCTGGTAGATAAGATCCTGCATGCGACAAAAGTATTCAGGGAGAACCAGGAAACCGGTGAATTGATCATGGATTCCAACGATCTGGAAAGGGAAAGAGGCATCACCATCTTCAGCAAGAATGCTTCGGTAACTTATAAAGATGTAAAAATCAATGTAATAGATACGCCGGGCCACGCCGACTTTGGTGGAGAAGTGGAAAGGGTATTGAAAATGGCTGATGGGGTAATCCTCCTGGTAGATGCTTTTGAAGGCCCGATGCCGCAAACCAGGTTTGTGCTTCAGAAAGCCCTCCAGCTGAATCTGCACCCGATTGTGGTAATTAACAAAGTTGATAAGCCGAACTGTCGCCCAGACGAGGTTCATGACGCTGTATTCGAACTCTTCTTCAACCTTGATGCAACAGAAGAACAACTGAATTTCCCCACATATTATGGATCTGGCAAAAATGGCTGGTTTAATGACAGCCTGACCCAGATCGAGGGTATTTCTCCGTTGCTGGATGGTATCCTCAAATATGTTCCAGAACCAAGAGTATCTGAAGGCAGCCTGCAGATGCAGATTACTTCACTGGATTATTCGTCGTTTCTCGGAAGGATCGCAATCGGAAAAGTGCAAAGGAATACAATAAAAGAAAACCAGACCATCTCCCTTATGCAGGCCGATGGCAGTGTTAAGAAACAGAAAGTAAAAGAGCTCTATGTTTTTGAAGGAATGGGCAAACGCAGGGTGCAGGAAGTAAATGCCGGTGACCTATGTGCTGTAGTTGGACTGGAGAATTTCAATATCGGTGATACTATTGCCGATCCTGAAAATCCCGAAGCTTTGCCGATTATCAGCGTTGATGAGCCTACCATGAGTATGCTGTTTTCCATCAACAACTCACCATTTTTTGGAAAGGATGGAAAATTTGTAACATCTCGCCACCTCCGCGACAGGTTGATGAAAGAAACAGAAAAAAATCTTGCACTGAAAGTGCAGGACACAGATAGCGCTGATAGTTTCCTGGTTTACGGACGGGGCATACTTCACCTCGGAATACTTGTGGAAACTATGCGTAGGGAAGGATACGAGCTCACTGTGGGAAATCCGCAGGTATTGGTGAAGGAGATCGATGGCAGAAAATATGAGCCTTATGAGATCCTCGTTGTGGACGTACCATCAGAATATAGTGGAAAGGTGATTGACCTGGTGACGCAGAAGAAAGGTGAAATGCAGGTAATGGAATCAAAAGGTGAAATGCAACACCTGGAATTTGAGATTCCTTCAAGAGGTTTGATCGGCCTGAGAAGTAATATGCTGACGAGCACTGCCGGCGAGGCGGTTATGGCTCACCGTTTCCTCGAATATAAACCATGGAAAGGTCCGATCCCTGGAAGAAATAACGGTGTGTTGTTGTCAAAAAACCTGGAAAAAACGACGGGTTATTCCATCGATAAACTCCAGGACCGGGGCACATTCTTTGTTGATCCGGGAGAAGAAGTTTACACAGGTCAGATCGTTGCCGAGCACATTAAACCGGGTGACCTGGTAGTGAATGTAACTGAAGGTAAAAAGCTGACCAACCACCGCGCCAGTGGAAGTGATGATGCAACCCGCATTGCTCCAAAAACATTGATGACGTTGGAAGAGTGCATGGAGTATATCCAGCAGGATGAATGTATCGAGGTAACTCCCAAAAATATAAGGATGCGTAAAGTGGTGCTGGATGAAAACGAAAGGAACAGAATAGCCAAGCAGATGAAGGCAGACGCCGTCTGATGCGGAAAATGTCAAATACGCGAAAAAACAGCCGTTCACTCAATGAGCGGCTGTTTTTTTATGCGGAAATCTAATTTTGTGCTGTAAATGAGTTCAGAAAAAACATACTATCTCAGGTTGGCTTTGCTCGTGCCAATCATGGCTTTATTCGGCTGCCAGGCTCCCATCAGATCGGATAAATTTCCGGACTGTAACCCGGTAAAAAACAGGAAGGCCTTTACATTGGATCTGCCGGAGCAACAAAAGAATTTTTTCTCTAAGCAATTGAATCTCCGGTTGTTTGTGTTCCATTTCACCGGGAACCAATGAAATTGCTGAATCATTTTTTGATCAGGATCACAAGTATTATTAAGTAAATTGATGGAATGCGGAAGCTAAAGTCGGTAGCTGTTATCATTTGTCTCATGCTGTGTTTGGTATGGACAAACCTTTGCTTTGCGCAGCCCGACCAGGAATGGAAGCTTACCACGTATGGCGTAAGGGATGGAATCAGGACCGTTGTTGAAGCCATGGTGCAGGATTCCTGTGGATTCATCTGGCTGGCTACACATGACGGCCTGATGAAATACGATGGGCTTCATTTCACCACTTACAGAAATGATTCCCGCGACAGTTTTTCCATCGGCGGCAATTTCGTTTCCAAACTGATGATCGATAGAAAAGGTTGCCTCTGGGCAGGGCTCTCAACAGGAGTAATTTCAAGGTATGAGCCTTCGACAAACCGGTTTTACAACTACAAAATTCCGGACAAATGGCAGAACCCCATACAGGAACAGGTCGCCATGCTGTTTGCGGATAATAACAACAATATCTGGGTCGGACTCTCGCGCAACGGTTTGTTCAGGACAACAGATGATGGAATTTCATTTCGTCATTTTGATATTGTGCCGGATACGAGTAAGCTGTATGATGCGGAATCCATCCGGATTTATAACACTGCTTATGCCGGCTTACAGGATAATAAGGGTGTTACCTGGTTTGCTACTCATGACGGACTTTACTATTACAATGAAAAAGCAGAAATGATGCTGCCTGTCAGAAAAAAGGGCTTTACAACTGCTGCTCTCCGGGATGATCTTTTTACTTCAATGTTGTTGGATAAAACGGGAACCCTATGGTTTGGCTCCTGGGCCGGCGGACTTTCATCTTATAATACTAATTCTGGTGAATGGAAAAATTTCAGGTATCAGAAACTGAAATCACCAACGAAAAATATTATCACGAGCCTTACATTTTGCAGCGACGATTGTATATGGTTGACGAGTGCCGATGAAGGGTTTGGTTATTTTGATATTGCAGATGCTGAGTTCTCTATTTTCTTACGCGAAAAAGAATATTCCGCCTCGGAACTACCCAACCTGCAGGCTTACCAGGTGATGAGGGATAGGAATAATAATTTATGGATCAGTCATGCAAAAGGATTAACTAAAATTGAACAGCGACCACGTCTTTTCAATTTCACCCATGTATCCGTTTCAAAAAGTGATAACCTTCAGTTTTACCAGATAAAGAAAGTATGGCGCGATAAGAAAAATCGGTTTGAGTTAATTGCGACATATTATGCGGACGGTCTGAAGGTAAAAGATCTTCGCACCGGAAAAACATCTTCTATTAAAATTCCTCTTCTTGCTTCAGAGGAGCAGCTTATGCTTGTAGAAGATATTCTTGAAGATCATCGAGGCAGGATATGGGTTCTTACACGTGATCATCTGCTTGAGTTTGACACAATAGTCAAAAAATTAAAGATCCATGCTGTTCAGCCACCAAAACAGGATAGATCAAATCAATATTATTCAATGCTGGAAGACCGTGATGGGAATTTGTGGATCGCGAGTTTTCTCAAAGGTGTTTTCGTGGTCAATCCTGATAAAGGGTATGTACAGCATTACTACTCATTGGCAGATAAGGATCATTTTCTCCCCTTCAACTATATCAATGCGATGATCCGGGACTCTAAAGACAGAATCTGGCTGGCAAGTCGCCGTGGCGGCATAAGGTATTTTGATCCGCAGAAAAAAACTCTGGTTACGGTTAACCTTCAGCGTGATGGCGACTATTACAGCAACAAAGTGAGAACGGTAATTGAAGACAAACACGGTTATATATGGTTTGGGACTGAAAAAGGTTTTGTACAGACCGATCCGGGCAAGGATTTTAAAGTGGTAGCATCATATACGGCCATCGATGGTATTATCGGTGATATTGTTACGCATGCGGCATTGGATAGTGTCGGTAATATCTGGGCTACTACCGTTAGTTCAATAGCTATGATCGATCCCTTGAAAAAAACGGTGATCAATTATGGAGAGGAAGATGGATACCTGAACCGGCATAATGTGGCCCTCGATATTTCTATGATGGAGAATGGCCAGATGATGATTCCAACAACAGCAGGTTATTTTTCCTTTGATCCGAATTATATGCGTTCGGGAAGAGGCGCTTCTCATGTACAGTTTACAGGGTTTCGTGTAAACGATAAACTCCGCAATATGTCACCTGGTGACACGCTGAAAGTTTTCCCGGGGGAGAATTTTTTCTCTATCGATTTTTCTGTTGTTGATTTTAACAACGCACCGAAAATTCAGTACAGTTACAAGCTCGATGGATTCAATGAAAACTGGATTAATGCAGGAAATCATGGATTTGCCAGCTATACTAACCTGCCTGGTGGTTTTTATCGTTTCAGAGTAAAAGGAGGTGTTTCTCAGGTAGACGAAAATGCTCCGGAAACCCAGGTTGTGATACAGGTTATTGATCCGGTAATCAAGAGACCGTGGTTCCTGGTGACGGTAGCGATATTGTTGCTGATTGCTTTCATCCTGCTCATCCGGAACAGGAATAAAAAGATCGACGAACAAAGGGATCAGATCGAAGCAGAGAAGACGATCAACTATTTCGCGACAAGCATGAATGATAAAAAAACAGTCGAAGACATTTTGTGGGATGTAACGAAGAATTGTATTGGTAAAATGAACTTCGAAGATTGTGTTATTTACCTGCTGGATGAGAAAGATAATACTCTTGTCCAGAAAGCTTCTTATGGTCCGAAAACGGATGAACATAACCGGATCATTTCTCCATTAAGACTTCCGGTCGGCAAAGGTATTGTCGGCGCTGTTGCCACCTCGGGTAAACCTGAATTGATCAATGATACAACAAAAGATCCACGTTACGTAGTGGATGACAAGCAACGTTTTTCTGAGATCACTGTACCGATCATTTCTGACGGGAAAGTGCTGGGCATTATAGATTGCGAACATTCAAAGAAAAACTTTTTCAACGGCCGTCATCTGATGATGCTAACCACTATTGCGTCTCTGTGTGCTAATAAAATCATCAGGGTCACTGCGGAAACGGACAGGATCAATGCGCAGGATAAACTAAATGAAGTACAGCAAAGAATGCGTGATATGGAGATGCAGGCGCTCCGTGCACAAATGAATCCGCATTTTATTTTTAATTGCCTGAACTCGATCAATCGTTATATCATCAAGAGTGACCAGGCAACTGCTTCACTTTATCTGACAAGATTTGCAAAGCTGATCCGATTAATTCTTGATAACTCAAACAGCAAAAATGTAATCCTGGGAAATGAACTGGAGGCCCTGAAACTTTACATCGAAATGGAATCGCTGCGTTTCGAACAGAAATTTTCTTATCATATTGAAGTTGACCCGCACGTGAACACAGATAGTATCGAGGTGCCACCATTGATCATTCAGCCTTACGTTGAAAATGCCATCTGGCATGGATTGCTACATAAAAAAGAAGCTGGTCATTTGAGTATTCGGGTAAGTGTAAAGAATGGAAACCTGCTCGAGTGTATTATCGAAGACAATGGTGTTGGTCGTGAAAAAGCGAAAGAGATGAAAAGTAAATCTGCCACAACAAGAAAATCGCTGGGTATGAAACTGACAGAAAGCAGATTGAACCTGCTGAACAGTCATACAACAACGCATGCCACAGTAAAGATTGAAGACCTGGTGGAAACCCGGGGACTTGCGACGGGGACGAAAGTGATATTGACAATTCCAATAGAAAATTAAAAGAATATATATGATCCGCTGTGTATTGATTGATGATGAACGAAACGCACTCGAGATGATGGAGTGGTTGTTGAAAACGTATTGCCCTGAAGTACAGATTGTGGCAATGTGCAGTAATGGTGAGGAGGGGATCGTGGCCATAAAAACTCACAAACCAGATGTGATATTCCTGGATATCGAAATGCCGCATATGAATGGATTCGACATGCTGGAAAGATTTGATCAGCTCGATTTTGACGTGGTATTCTGCACAGCCTATGATCAGTTTGCATTAAAAGCATTTCGGTACAGCGCATTGAACTATCTGCTCAAACCTGTAGATCCGGAGGATCTTAAATCTACTGTCGCCAGGATCGAAATGAAAAAGAATAAACCTTCAAAAGAGCAGATGGATCTATTGTTGCAGACCCTGAAGCAACCACAAAGAGGAACTCCGAAAAGAATTGCACTTACGACCAACGATGGCTTACTGTTTATTCCCACGGAAGATATAATGTACGCAGAAGCAGAAAGCAATTACACTATCGTGATGCTTTCTGCCGGGAGAAAGGTAATTGTATCCAAATCCTTAAAAGATATTGACGAAGCTTTATCTGGTCCCGATTTTTTCAGAATACATCATTCCTATTTGGTTAACATAAACCAGATTAAAAAATATGTCAGAGGCGATGGAGGATATGTTGTTATGAATAATGATGCCACTGTGAGTATCTCACGTTCGAAACGCCAGGAATTTATGGAGATGTTTGAAAAATTCTAGTAGACAAATTTTATTTAGTGTAGGCAGCGACCAGCTGCCTTTTTTATTTCTGTTGTTTCGCCTATGCTGCTACGTTACTTACGAAAAGTTGGCAAATAGTGAATTAAAAAATAATCTGCAGGTTACGCAATAAAACTACCATCTACTCAACACCTCTTTTAGCCCGTCGTTCATCAAACTAGATTTGTTCAGTAAATATTTTTAATCATAACAATTCAAGAGATGAAACTAAGATTGATTACGGCAGGCATTATGATCCTTACAATGGCAATGTTTTCCTGCAAAAAAGATGATGCAAAACCGGCATTTAATTTGGAAGGTAAATGGAGCGGGAAACATGGAGAAGTAGTACCAAATTCTTATTACGGGCTTGTTTTTAAATCGAATGGTGTGTTGCAACGTGTGGCAGCTTCAGGAACAGTTGGTGCAACCGGCTCCTGGTCATTCTCTGACAACATACTAACAGGTACTTATACATTCGATAATGGTACGGTTGTTTCGTTGAAAGCAACTTACGACCCGGCAACGGGTAAATTATCCGGTACTTATGGATATGGATCCGACACCACAGGCGAAGCAGTATTTTATTTGACAAGGGATTAACCGACAGAAGAGAAATAACACAAACAGACTAACCAGACACCGGACACCAGGGGGCTGCTTCAAGCGGCTCTCTTTTTTTTGCATAACATCGATGCTTAACCATCAATACTGTTTGTTTTCCTGTAATAACCCAAAAATGCAAACCACTCAGTTTTTCTGCCGATTACTCAATGACGAATAAGCGCTCAACTATTGCGATATATTTTTGTATCGCAATTGAAAGCAAAGAAAAAAATGAACAAGTTCCTGGTTCTGATAATGGCGATACTGGTTGGAGCTTTGTTTGCTTCGCAACAAATTAGCTAAACCTCGTGGTGACAAGCCACTAAAACATATTGAACGCGGATGGGATACTGGCTGCAAAAGTGCAGCCTTTATTTTTTTTAGTCATCATTGAATTCAAGGTCAGCAGTAAAATTGAAAACAGGCTGTATAATTCTTTTAGCAGACTGAATAACAGGGTCCAAAGCGTCAAGATTTAAGGTGCTTCTCATTCTTTTTATTCGTTCCAGTTCGTCATTAAACGCATCAGCTGTTTTATTCAGGTCGTTGGCTATTTGTTGGAACTTATTCTTCGTTTCAACATCATCCAAACCGGTTCCCGGGGGCTCGGGAATCTGTCCAAGCAGCTCATTAACATCAACCGAGTCAAGCTGACTTACTATAGAGTCGAGGTGATCGGCTGTTAAACTATTCCCATTCAATGATTTGAGAATACTTGTCGCCTTATTTAATGCTTCTGATACTGATTCCATATGAAAAGATTTGATCCCTTAACTTTGCATTAAAAGTAGGGTTATTTATGAAGCGGTTGTTATTTATGATGTTCATTTGTGCAGGCTCATTGTTCAGCATGCAGGCCAATGCTCAATGTTCAATTTGTACAAAGACGGCTCAACAGATGGGCGACAAACCCGCCAAAGCCCTGAATGCTGGTATCCTATACCTTATGGCTGCGCCACTCGCGATTATGGGCTATGTAGGCTTCCGCTGGTGGAAGAATAATGCCAGCGAATAGTCATTTGTTTCTCTTCCGGTTCTTTTCCTGCAGCTTCTCAATAAATTCTTCACGGTAGCTGGCGCCGATAGGCAGGTCAGATTGACCCAACCGTACATAGTTTCCTTCCACAAATTCAATATGATTCAATGAAACAATATAGGATTTATGTATCCTGAAAAAAGTTTTTTCCGGTAATTGTTCCTGCAGATTTCTAAGCGACTCACTTAAAACGAGCGTTTCTGAAGATGTATGAAGTTTTACGTAGTCGCCAATCGACTCAGCGAACCGGATAGCAGCTACTTCAACTTTTTTCAATTTCTTATCTACTTTGAAAAATAGAAAATCGTTGTTGGTTGTAGTTTGTTTTGATGCCTCTGCAGACCTCAGTAAAGTTTGTGCTTTATTAACGGCTTTCAAAAATCTTTCAAATGAAAATGGTTTTAAAAGATAATCCACGGCGCTGAGTTCATATCCTTCGACAGCATATTCCGGATAGGCAGTCGTGAAAATAACAAGGGGCGGGTTCACCAATGAACGAAGCAGATTAATCCCTGACACCTGTGGCATATTGATATCTAGAAATAAAAGATCGCACGGTTTTTCGGAGAGTGATGACTGAACTTCGAACGCGTCTTTGCAGCTACCTATCAGTTGTAAAGCCGGATGATCATTGATATATGTTTCAAGTATATCCCTTGCGAGAGGTTCATCTTCTGCTATGATACATTGAATAGCCATCATGTCTTCAAATTTAAATCTATGCGATAAGTTTCATCGTTTTCAATTACATCAAGTGTATATTTTGCTGGATAAAGAAGCTCAAGTCTTCTTTTTACATTCTCCAACCCAATACCACCCTGTTCCCGGACATCCGATTCATCTGCCTTGCCCTTATTATTGCTTAATGAAAATTTTATGAGGTTTGGAGAAATTTCTATGACCAGATCCACAAAAGTGTTTTCTCTTGCGCCCTTAATACCATGCTTGAAAGCATTTTCCAAAAAGCTGATTAATAACAACGGTGCAATCGATCTTCCTTCAGGATCACCTGTTACTTTCATACGGATATCTGCTGTTTTATCTGCTCTCAGCCGCATGAGAGATTGATAATCATCCAGTACTTTAATTTCCTTTTCGAGAGGAACTCTTTCTGCTGCCGAATCATAAATAAAATAACGCATCAGATCTGAAAGACGAATTACCGCTGCTGCCAGATCAGGGTTATTTTTAAAAGACATTGCATAAATCCCATTAAGTGTATTAAAAAAAAAGTGAGGATTGATTTGTGATTTTAATGATGCCAGCTCCAGATGAATTTTTTCTTTTTCTGCCTGCAGAAGTTGTTTTTGCAATTCATTTACAGCGAACCAGGATTTGGAAAGGGTCAAAAGAGTTGTAATGGCCACATAGATGAAAATGATTCCAGCTATTTCTTTCCATGAGTAAAATGAAATGAAATAGTAGTCGGGAAATAATGTTGCTGACCAGTTGTTAAAAAACCCAACATTCAGCCATGCAAATAACGATATAAGAGTAACTAGTATAACCGGATATAAGAACCATGAAATCTTATTTCCGGTTTTCGGTAAAAGAAAATATAGATTAAAATATACCGGAGGAACCAGGAACAGATGAAAAAGGGAACAGTAAATGAAATCCACAGTAGCAGGTTTATTTCCATAGCTGAAAGCCTGCAGCAGTATGTAAAAACTAAGGCACCAGAACATCACGTGTAATGCGATCCTGGTGCCTTTGTTCCGGAAATTTAGTTTGTACATTTTTAGCCTTTACCGTTTTAAAGAATAGAGGTGAACCGAAGAATATATATCATCACGATTGCCATACTTGCTGAGAAAAGTTTTAAGTACAGCACTGTTCGCCGTAATCAGGAAATTGTCAAAAACAGCATCATATGCGTAAGGTATCTTCATTTTACTTTCAAGAATAAGTTGTTTGATCTTTTCTCCATCCAGGAAATTTAAACTCAGATGGTTTTTTCCATCGATAGAAGCTTTTGCAATTGCATAAGTTCCTATGAAATCCTGTCCTAAAAAACCAACGTACCTGTTTTCAAAATTTTTTGTCGTGTCTTCTGGAGCGGCAATGATCGGAATTACCTGTGCAAATAAAGTTTCATTGATCTTTGCAATTTGTAACGAGTAGTGATAAACCAGTTCGCCTTTTCCATAACTGAGAACATATGATTTATCCTGCCGGATACTATCTGCCTTCTCCACGACTGCAGGAGGGTTTGATTTCCCGATGTCAATTTTCAGCATATCCATGATCCTGCTTTTATTGGCTTTCTCAATGGTGACCGATGTTGAGTTCATCGTCCATTTTCCGTCGATGATGTCGATTGATATAAGGTCTTTTTCGTCGAACACGGGTTGAAAAACATGAAGGCAACTGCTGAGACCAAAAATGATGAACAGAATTGAAAAGTATATAATTGAGCGTTTCATTTTTTTATTTTGAACGATGATAAGAATGTGAGGAGTTGCTTTCATAAAGAACCGGGTCGTTCGCGTATTTGCGGATGTGCGTCTGCAATTCCGAAGTACTTGCGAGAATGATCGATTCATCTCCGCGGGATATCATTGGGATGCGGATTTTCTTTTTTTCAAGCTGTTCCCGGATCAGGTGATCACTTACCTGTTGAATAAACAATTTGTTTCCCAGTTGAAATGAGTCCACACGATAAACAGAGTGTTGCTTTAAAAACATTGAGCGGAATATGGGATCCATTTCAGATTCGCCAGGAGTGTTACCGGGGAACATATCCAGGAAATAATGATCTCCGATTTTAACCAGGAAGGCGAGGTTGGTGGTTTCCTCAATTCCTTCGCTATTGAATTCTCTGACGATCATTCCTTTGGCAGGAATTTTTGCTGTCTGATAGGAAAGATGATCTGCAGGAGTAATGATCATTTTCTCGTTTCCGGAAAACCATTCGCCATACATTGGTTTTGGATCGATAACATCATCAGCACCGAAAATGGGATAAAATGTGTTCAGGCATCCTGTGCCTGTAAAAAGCAACAGAATACATGCGATCGATAGAATCTTTTTCATTTTTTCAATTTTCAGTAAAACTAGAATTGGGAATTGCGGTGTAATAATGAAATCGCCAAACACCAAAAATTACAGGCTGAACGCAACTTTTTTGGGAAAATCCAGTGAAAATAAGCCAGGAAATGAATAAAATCTGGCTGTTAAAACCCATGAAATTTCATAAAACAGGGTCGCTAAACATACGCACAGCAAATAGTTACCAGGGAAAATGAAATTTATCAATCGTATACGCATGAAATCTGTAAATATATATCCAGGAAGACGAAAAGAGGCTTCTTTTAATAGCAGACAAATGAGTAGTTCAAAATGTCAAGGACCCGGTGTTAAAACGTTTTAGTACGTAACATTTAATTAACACTTACCCGGTCATATTTAAAACTAATCTATGTTTTTACAGGGACCTTAAGGAAAATACTAAGAAAACTTTGACTCTCTTAAAAAAAATTCATCGAAAACTTGGCAGATCGGGGAGAACAGTTATATTCGTGGTGCCATAAAAAAAAAGCCACGCCGTAGAAACGGAGTGACCTCAACGATTGCTTGCCATATGAAAATCTTCGAAGTATATTTCTATACTGTAATTATCTAGTTTTTTTTTATTCTACGACCTTTTCGATTATTTGCCAACTTCCTCAACGATTGCTTGCTATCTCTTAATCTTACTTCGTGTTCCTTTGATACATCGAAAGTAGGTCGTATTTTTCAGGCACTCAAACCAACTTATTGGAAAATTCATTATCCCAAAAGGATTGAAGAAATTCGGAAAGCCTTGATGGCAGTGGATTTCAGCTTAATTTTGTAATGATGCCCAACCGTTCTACAGACATATTATTTCTCCTGGTGAAATCACTTGAAAAATCCGAAAAACGCCATTTTAAACTCTATATCACCCGGAGTTCAGGCAAACAGGATCTGAAAATTATCCAGCTTTTTGACGCCTTGGATAAGCTACCCGAATATGATGAAAAGTTGTTATTGAAGAAGCTTAATGATGTTACGAAGCCTCAGCTCAATAATTTAAAAACCCATTTATACAAACAGCTGCTTGCCAGTTTAAGATTGCTTAAGACTGCAGAAAACACCGACCTGCAATTGAGCGAGATGCTTGATCATGCCCGGGTACTTTACAATAAAGGGTTGAAGTTACAGGCGTTGAAAATCCTCGAGAAAGCGAAGGAAACAGCAAAAGCAAATCATAAATTCAATTATCTCGCGCAGGTAATTTCGCTCGAAAAAAAAATTGAGACACTTCATATCACGAGAAGTACGCTGGATAAAACAGAGAGCCTCGCGAATGAAGCGTTAATGATCAGCGGTCATATCGATCGGGTGGTTAAACTGTCCAATCTTGCATTGCTGCTGTACAGATGGTATGTGCAGAATGGTCACTCAAGAAATGAGCAGGATGAGGTAAGGATAAAAGAATTCTTCACAAAACATCTTCCCGAAAACCCTGAAACGATTACTGATTTTTATGAGCTGTTATATCTTTACCAGAGCTATTGTTGGTATGGATATATACGACAGGATTTCCTGATGTATTACAGGTACAGCAAAAAGTGGATCATTTTATATCAGCAGGAACCGATGATGGTGAATGTAGAAACCGGTCACTATATCAAAGGCATGCACAACCTGCTGAATGCACACTTTGTTCTCCGGGACTTTATAGGTTTTGAACAAACACTTCATGAATTTGAAGAATTTGCCGGAGAATCTGCTGCATTGATTCATGATAATTTCAGAGCGCATACAGCAGTATATATAGACGGAGCCAAAATCAATTATCACCTGATGCGCGGTACTTTTAAAGAAGGGCTGAGTCTTGTACCTGAAATTGAAGAACATCTGGAAGAGCACAGACTCTTCCTCGACCCACATCGCATTCTTG
Source organism: Pollutibacter soli (assembly GCA_029269725.1). Classification (GTDB taxonomy): domain Bacteria; phylum Bacteroidota; class Bacteroidia; order Chitinophagales; family Chitinophagaceae; genus Pollutibacter; species Pollutibacter soli. Next base: position 327,013 of record JARJHS010000007.1, read on the forward strand.
TATTCAATTATAAAATAGCAACACTCTATTTTGGCAATGGCAGTTACGAAATCTCGATTGACTATCTGCAAAAAATCATTAATGGTCCCGGTGATCTGAGAAATGATCTTCAGTGCTATGCACGCTTGCTGCACCTGTTGGCTCACTATGAATTAGGAAACGATGAAATCATTGATTCACTGATTAAGTCCGTTTATCGCTTTATGGCGAAGATGAAAAATCTGACTGTTGTGGAAGAAGAAATTTTCAGGTTCCTTCGTCATTCTTTCCATATTCCTGCAAGGCAAATGAAACCGGAGCTGGAAAAGTTTCTTGCCGTTATTAAGAAATTTGAAAACAACAGGTTTGAAACAAGGGCATTTTCTTACCTGGATATCATTTCATGGGTCGAGAGCAAAGTGTACTCCAAGCCGATGAGTGAAATTATCTACAATAAATATCTGCAAAACAAACATCGTTCTGCACTCAGGAAATCTGCCTGAGACCATTTCCTTAATTCGTCAGAAAAAATTACCGTTGATCTCTGATCAACACACTCTCTCATTTAAATTTTTGATGATGGGATAAAGATTCTATTTTTAAAAATCCCCTTCCAATCAATTCCTTTAAAATGAGAAAATCGATTCTTCTTTCAGCAAGTCTTTTTTGGGTTACAGCTTGTCTTGCTCAGTTGGATGCAAGGTTATTCAGACATCCGGATGTTTCAGCAAACCAGATTTGTTTTGTCTACGGGGGAGATATCTGGCTCGTTTCAAAAACGGGAGGTACCGCGCTAAGACTCAGTTCTTCTACCGGAGAAGAATCTTTTCCTCGTTTTTCTCCAGATGGTAAAACACTGGCTTACACTGCAACTTATGATGGTAACGCAGACGTGTACACTGTTCCGGTTTCGGGTGGTGTTCCGGCCAGACTTACATGGAATGCCTTGAATGATCGGGTTGTTGACTGGCATCCGGGCGGACAGAAGATCCTGATTGCTTCTTCCCGCCAAAGTGGGAGCCAGGCGTTCAGGCAGTTTTACCTGGTTGATAAAAGCGGCGGCTTTCCTGAAAAATTGCCCGTGCCTTACGGCGAGTTGGCTAGTTTTTCTCCTGATGGGAATGAGCTCGCTTATGTTACGCGCATAACTGAAAATTATCCTTTCAAGCGATATCGCGGTGGTATGGCTTCAGATGTCATTCTCTTCGATCTTAAAAAAATTTCGGCTGAAAATATCACACATAGCGACGCTACTGAAGGCAAACCTGCATGGGTCAAGGACAGAATTTATTTTGTTTCAGATGCGGGTGCTGCAAAACGCAGAAATATCTATGTTTATGACAGGGTAAAAAAGACACAGGAAGCGCTGACTAAATTTGATGATGTTGATGTTAATTATATGTCTGCCGGGCCGGATGATCTTGTTTTTGAAGCCGGTGGAAAATTGTACCTGCTTAATCTTTCAACATACAAATACGCAGAAGTAAAAATCAGTGTTTTGGCTGACATGGCTGGGATTATGCCAAGGACTGTAAATGTGGGTAGTCGTATAAGCAGTTACGATATTTCTCCCGACGCAAAGAGGGCCGTGTTTGAAGCGCGTGGAGATCTGTTCAGTGTTCCTGCTGAAAATGGCGTTGTAATCAATCTTACCAACAGCAGCGGCTCATTTGATCGCAGCCCGGCATGGTCACCAAACGGAAAATATATCGCTTACTGGAGTGATCAGTCAGGAGAAAATGAAATCTACCTGTACGAACCTCAGACAGATAAGAAACCCAGGAAAATGACATCATTTTCAAAGGGGATGGGTTGGAATCTGATGTGGTCACCGGATAGCAAGAAGATTGCATTCATCAACGAAAAGCAGCAGATACAATTACTAAATATTGCCGACGGCAGTATTTCACCGGTTGATAAAACAACCGAACTCACTTACTCTGCATTACAATCTTTCGAAGTGAGTTGGTCGCCAGACAGCAAATGGCTCGCATATTCAAAATCGATCAGCAATCACAATGATGCGATTTTTTTATACAACATCGAAAAGAAAAATCTTACACAGGCCACATCCGGATTTTACAATGATAGCCGACCCGTATTTGATCCCACAGGTAAGTATTTATTTTTCATGACAGACAGAAATTTCAATCCTTCCTATGGAAATGATGGAACATGGATATATCCCAACAGCACGCAGATTGCGTTTACATCACTAGATCCGACAGCGAAATCATTCCTGCTTCCGAAGAATGATGAAGTAAAAATTACGGAAGCAGCAAAAACAGATACAGCAATAAAATCTGCCGATTCTTCTAAAACGCAAAAGCCTACTAAAACACCTGAAATCAATTTCGTTCTGGAACGCATTGAAAACAGGATGGAAGTTTTGCCGATTCCGGCTGGCAACTATGGACAGCTTTCGGCAATCGAAGGAAAATTGATCTACACCAGGTTCCCAAATACCGGCTCTGTGCCGGGACCAGGCTCTATCTACATGTATGATCTCGAGAAAAAAGAGGAAAAAACCTTATTCAATGGAGCAGGTGGATTTGTTTTATCTGCAGATAAAAAATCAATTCTTACCGGAAATCAATCAGGCTACGGAATTGTAAAGCCTTCCCCGGATCAGCGAATAGAAAAACAATTACGTACCGGTGAAATGGAAATGATATTGCAACCCCGTGAAGAATGGAAACAGATATTCAATGATACCTGGCGCAGGTATCGTGATTTCTTCTATGATCCTAATATGCATAAAGTGGATTGGGATGGAATCAGGAAACAATATGGAGCTTTGATTGATGATGCAATCACCCGTTGGGATGTAAACAATATTCAGTTAGAGATGATCTCTGAACTCAGTGCAGGTCATACCTATGCTGGCGGCGGTGACCAGGAGCAATCAAGTTCAAGAATACATGGTTTTCTTGGTATCAACTGGGCGAAAGATGAGGGTGGTTACAGGATCAGTCGTATTATAAAATCTGCACCATGGGATAGTGAAGTGAAATCACCGTTTGATCTATCAGGCGTGCAGGTAAAAGAAGGTGAATATCTGATTTCAGTAAATGGTCGTGCAATTGATCCGGCAAAAGATCCATATGCTTCTTTTGAAGGATTATCAGGAAAAACAATAGTGTTACGTGTCAATAGCAAGCCCGGATATGAGGGTTCGAGAGAAGTGGTGCTGACAACACTCACGCCTGGTCAGGAGACGAGATTAAGACATCTCGAATGGATTGAACAGAACCGCAAAAAAGTAGAGGAATTATCAGGTGGACAATTGGGGTATATGTATATGCCTAACACAGGAGTGCCAGGTCAAACAGAACTCATGCGTCAGTTTTATGGTCAGATTGATAAGAAAGGATTTGTCATTGACGAGCGTTTCAATGCAGGCGGACAACTTGCTGATCGTTTTATAGAGATGCTCAACAGACCGGTATTGTATAATCTTGCATGGCGAGATGCTGAGGTAACAGTATGGCCGGTGAAAGCTAATAATGGTCCGAAAGTAATGCTGATCAATGGCTGGGCAGGATCGGGTGGTGATGCTTTCCCCTGGGCATTTCAACAGCTTAAACTTGGACCGATTGTGGGAGAGCGTACACTGGGAATACTGGTAGGCCCGGCCACAACACACGGCTTAATTGACGGAGGTTATATAACGGTGCCGGATGCCCGATTATATAGTGCAGATGGTAAATGGTTTGCTGAAGGTTATGGGATCAAACCAGAAATTGAAATATGGGATGATCCTGCAAAACTTGCAAAAGGAGAAGATCCACAACTACTTCGTGCAGTTGAGGAAGCAATGAAGCTCATAAAATCAAATCCACGTAAACTTTATCCGAGACCTCTGTATGAAGACAGGAGTGCGAAAGGGATCAAGGATTAGATCCTATCAGCTTCTTCATTCAGTGATCAGGGAAATTTAAAATTCACCCTCACACTGTCTGCGTTTTCCCAGCCTGGCGGTGGTGGAACCTGTGGAGCAGGTGGTGGATCGTATCTCACGGCATCCGGGTACACATCAAAACAAGGTTGCGATACTCTTTCAAAGAAAGCATTCGCGGAAACATCCAGTAAATATTCAGTAATGTAATAGGGAGTTATGATTACTTTTTTATGAACCGCTGACCGGGCAGAAAAATAACCAAGGGCATATTCATTCTGATTAGCTGCATTTACAATATTTCCTTTGATGGAAGCCGGGAGCGGGTCGAAAATGCTGCCAGTCCTGGCAACCTGGTCAACGTACTGTTGTAAAAACTGGAAGTAGGATTTTGAAATCGAGAGCTGAGAAAAATCGATAAAATGGGTGCCGTAATCAAAAATATAAGAGTTAGAAATTCCTTTGTCAATAATCCGGCCCCCATTGATATCAGCATCTGACATAATACTCATCTCATTGTCCGTACGATATTGTAAACATTTATCAAACATGATACAGTAAAACCCGCATCCGACCCCTAAAGTTTTACGACGGGTATATCCATAAGCTTCCCACTTATAATAATTCTCCTGATCTGCTGGATCTGTTGTGTAAATATAAGTCCTGAAATACGCAGGATGAAACCGGTTGTAATCAGGAACAAACCTGATCTGAAAACTATCCATCTGAACCGGTGTCAGAATTTTTTCGGGTAGCGATATAAAATTTCTTCCATCTGCGAGTCTTATATCTGCAGAGTAGGACCTTCCGACTTCACCAATGAAAGACGGATCATCGGATTGGTAGAAACCTGATCCGGTGTGTACAAAAGGAATTATTTTTCCCTGGTCATCGCGCACACTAACCTGCGCATCAGTAACCTGTTTTTCTTCGGGAACTGCCGTTCCCGCAGCTACTGCACCTGATAGGGTGAGCCTTATATTATATGGGCCGGGTTCGTTGCTGATCTGTCCCTCTACCACCAGTCTTTCTCCTTCAAATCGCAGGGGCACTTCAACATCTTTAATGCATGATGTTGCGGAAACAACAATAAACAGGCCGAGCAAACAATATTTTTGGATCGCTTTCATTTTAAAAATAATAGTTCCAGGTTATCGACGGGATTGCACTATCAATAATCGATAGTTGCTTTGCCTGCAGCGTAGCTGCGTTCCGGATGAAATAAATTGAGTATGCATTGTCGTAACCATAGACATTGTAAATTGAAATATTCCAGACACTGTAATTTTTTTGTTCCTGGAACCTTTTCGTTACATAAGATAATCCTATGTCGAGCCTGTGATTTGCAGGAAGCCTGTCGGTATTTCTTTTTGAATAGTCAAATACGATGGTACCGTTGTAAGAATATGTTCCATCAGGATATGTGGCGGGCCGGCCCGATACATAAACAAAGTTTGCATTAAAGGTCCAGCCTTTACCCAATCTGAATTTTGTAATCACAGCCAGGTTATGCGGACGATCAGTATCCGCCGGATACCATTGCCCATTATTCACCTGCTCATTAGAGAATGGAGTCATTACCTGCACTTTGGTTCTCGAGTAAGTGTAGTTTACCTGCCCGGTCATAACCCCTTCATTTTTTATAAGACTGAACTCGATGCCATACCCTCTGCTCTGCGAGTTTAACAAAGCGGTCTCTATATATGGGTTAAGCAACAGCTTAGCACCGTCTTTGTACTGCAGAAGATTTTTTGCTTTCTTGTAATAGCCTTCTATTGAGGCCTCATATTTTTTCCCGGAAAAGTTTTTAAAAAAACCAGCAGCAAACTGATCTCCATATTGTGCTTTCAGATGTGAATCACTCAACTTCCAGAAATCGACAGGAGAAATTGCAGTAGTATTTGTGATCAGCTGAAGAAATTGCTGCCCACGGTTGTAACTTGCTTTGAACGAAAAATCATCGGTGAGGCTGACCCGCAGGGTTATTCGTGGTTCAAAACCACCATAATTTGCAATTGGTTTGTTTTTTCCATACACCGTGGAATCAGTAATAGATTCCTTTGTCATCGGTACACCTTCTTCGTAGTGGTATACCTTTTTCTCGCCGAGATATGCATAACCTGTGTATCTCACACCTGCCTGTAATGAAACGCGTTCTGAAAAATCATATTCCCAGTTTAAAAATCCGGCAAGTTCGTGCCCCTGTTCTTCTTCAACAGTAAATGGTAGAATAAAACTGGAGTCAGAGGTAGGATTTCGCGTGCCCGGCGATATAACTGACCTGATGTAATTGATTCCTGCTTCCCAGCGGTGTTTATTACTGACTTTGTACAGTAAGCTTGCTTTCCCCTGTGTTTGCGCTATAGTAGATTTTATCCGGAACTCATAATTAGGTGGCAGGTTGTCAATGTTTGAAGCATATTTACTGTAACTGCCATTGAGTCTGAGCGTAAATTTTGCACCAATATCGGAAGAATAATTCGCTGTCACCAGGTCAGATCGCCATTCGTATTGTGTTTCGTTGTCAAACTTGAACTTATCAAAACTGGTATATCCTGTTAAACTCAACCTGTTTTTCGCATTTATCTGGTAATCGAGTTTGCCAATGCCATCATAAAAGAAAGCTCTGCTGTCTCCGAATTTTCCAGGAAACTGCCTCAAAATAAAATTGGGATATGCTACCCGTCCACCAAGCGTGAAAACAAGTTTGTCCTTGATGATAGGGCCACTGGCGGTTGCACGAAAACTTACAGGACTGATCCCGGTAGAAAATTTCATTTTTTCCGAGAATCCAGATTTAATTCGAAGATTAAGCAGCGAGGAAATTCTGCCGCCATATTCGGAAGGCATGCCTCCTTTATAAAGCGTCGCATCCTGTACGGCATCGGGACTGATTGATGTGTAGAAGCCTAACAGATGCGAAGTATTGAATAAAGGAGCGCCATCAACCAACACAAGATTCTGATCTGCGTTACCGCCACGTACGTTAAAACCACCTGCAGCTTCCCCCTGGTTTGTTACGCCAGGCTGTGTAATTAATGCCCTGATAATATCCGGTTCACCGAAAAGTAATGGAGCGCGTTTAATGGCTTCAGGATTTAGTTTCACAATGTTCATTTGCGCTGCATTTACATTTACTTTCTCCTTAAACGCATTGATTACAATTTCATCCAGTTTTTCATTTGCACGTTTCTTAACAGTGATGTTGAGAAACTTGTTTTCTGTATTCAGATGTAATGAACGGATGAATGTAACGTATCCAATCACAGATATTTCCAGGGTTGCATCAGTAACAAAAACATTGACTGAAAAAAAACCACTGTCATCAGTGACGGTACCCGATTGGGTTTCGGTGATCATTACCGATGCATCTTTGATCGGTTGATGGGTATCGAAATCAAGCACCCTTCCGCGGACTTTGAAACTTGCCTGGCCAAGTACATCTCCTGAAAAAATGCTTCCCAGCAACAGGATGATAAGTGCTGATATACGCAAAGCTTAATCGTTTTTTAAGAAGGGGTAAATTAATTCTTTTCGGTTAAGGAAAAGCCTTCCCGAAAGCATATTTACCGGAAAGAAATAAAATACCTGAAAACAGGAGCATTGATGCAGCGACTATGGGATTTAACTTGTCATGACAAGCTTTTTTCGCATACGGCCAAAGGCTGATAATTTTACTAACGCTCAACTATAGCCGTAGAGTAAAATCATTCAACGTTCAGGCCTCTGATTACGACATTGCCGGTGCCGTTTTTATCGCATGGATACAATAAATCACGATCAAGCCGATCTCTTTTTGATAGCATAGTGTAGAACTGGTCCAGAAACTCCTTCTGAACTGAAATTGTTTTCTGTGAAAGCTTAGCATTTGTTTCTAACAATTGATATATAGAAGTCTTCACATCTTCAAATTGCTTCAGCGTTTCGTCATACACAGATGTATTTGGAATACAGTATCCACGAAAACGACGGGTTTTAATACTGGCAAGCATCAGTTCCGGGGCAGGTTTTCCATAAGGCGCATTTACCCAGCCTGACATGTCAAAATCATAAGGAACAGTAACTGGTCTGATGGAAACTGAATTCGTATCCGTTGTAATGAGTTTGATGTTCTGCATGTACTGTATTGACCAGTCGGTATTCCCGATCAGGTATTGAAAAATTGCCATCCGGAAAAATGCAGAACTGTCTGTGGCTGTAGGTGAAAGATGGTTTCGTTTAACAGAAAAGCTTCCGTTCCTTGCCGCCATTTCATCTTCATTTTCCAGCAAAAACGCGTAAATCGGCTTCTCCTGTTTGTTTTTATTGGATTGCTTCCATTGTAAATTTAAAAGCCTGACTTTAAAACTTTGTGGCGTTAGCAGATTGTACATTTTGTATGCCATCCACTCTTTTATAATCAGTTCTTCACTTCTGCATGGGACCACGAGTTTTAACTTTGATTGGCCATTAAAAATGGAGTTATCTGTTGAGTCATTTTTTCTGAAATGAAGCATTAACGGAGGGTAAGTACAATCGCCCTGTGTTCTTCTGAAGTGCCCCCGGGTTTTGGCTTCTATCGGAACGACAACCTTTTTGTTATCGTCAGTAGTATATGTAAGTGTCAATGGATGTTTTACTGCATCGTCAAACCGATCCCTCAGGAGTTTGTTGATATCACCCTCAATTACGACTTCAAGAATGGAATCGGATTCGAAAAGATTTCCGGCAGATTTTGTTTCGGTGACTATTGGTTTTCGGCCATTTGGTAAATGTTTATCAACCCCGAAAAATAATTGGGAAATCGACCAGGAAATGAGAAAACAAGTTGCCCAGGCTGACATAATACAGGCAAATTAAAAAGTTTCCGCCTGAGATGACCGGGTTATTTAGCGGATTGCCATTTTGGAAGGATGATTTGGTGTAACTAGGGTTCTACCCATGCATCATTTTCTTTTAATAGCGCGATCAGCTCTTCAACAGCGATATCACTATTGACATTTCTTTTCACCACTTCTTTTCCTTTATACAGCGTAATTTTTCCGGGTCCGCTGCCGACATATCCAAAGTCGGCATCGGCCATCTCGCCGGGCCCATTAACTATACAACCCATGATAGCTATTTTAACGCCTTTCAGGTGATGGGTTCTGGACCTGATCTTTGATGTCGTTTCCTGCAGGTCAAAAAGTGTGCGCCCGCAGCTTGGGCAGGATATGTACTCGGTTTTTGAGATACGAGTCCTGGTAGCCTGTAAAATTGAAAAAGCAGTGTTATTCAGAAACTGATGAGTGTTTTTTACTTCAAGATATGTACGGCCACTGACCCTGAGATTTTTCATTGATGCATCTTTGCTTCGCAGCCAGATTCCATCTCCCATTCCATCCAGGAGTAAAGCACCTGCCTCCGTAGAAAAATGTATCAGTTGGTCATCGATGGTTTCGCGATTACTTTCAACACAAAGAATAATCGGTGCATTAATTTTTTCTTCCATCAGCGTCATGATAAATCTTCTCACACTGGCCATAGGATACTGATTGGTTGATTCAAGACAAAGAATTGCCTTTTTATCTTTTTTCAGCAAATTCCAGAAGTCAGGAGAGTCCCAGGATTGATCAGTATCGACCAACACGAAATGCGTTGAATGTTTTAATTCATCTGATAAGGAAACGTAATCATCAGCATGAATTAATGGAAGATATTTTTCTTTATTCGGAGCCAGGATGAAAACGTCGCTGTCGCATAACACTTTTAATGTACCAGGCAGTGCAAAATCAAGGATCTTATCTCCTGTATAAATGAAATCAGCGGCAGCGTCACTGATATTCCATTTATCTGTTGCAGCATCATAGCTATATCCGATGGATTTCAAATGATCAGGAGTAATTGTCGATTTTTCACGAAAATCAGCAACAACAACCGGAACATGTTTTCCGCCGATATTATCGATTGTCTCGGTCATGCGTCTGCTGTATTCAAATGGTGAATATGGAAGTACATCGACTACCGGGATATCTCCTTCGTCGGGCGCGTTGTTTATTTCAATGCGGATATTACTTACTACAGGCACAGCATTTTCCCGAAGGCTATATCTTTTTACCAGGTCGCGACATACAGGGATTTCGAATTCCGGATCTTCGGTCAGGCTTACACGTATGGTGTCACCGATGCCATCTTCCATCAATGTACCGATACCTATGGCTGATTTAATTCTTCCATCTTCTCCATCGCCAGCCTCAGTTACACCCAGGTGCAGCGGATAGCAACTACCGAATTCCTCATTCATCGAACGGATCAGCAAACGATAAGCCTGGACCATCACCTGCGGGTTGCTGGATTTCATACTGAGGATGATGTTGTGATAGGATTCATCCCTTGCTATTCTCAGAAACTCCATAGCACTCTCCACCATCCCCATCGGGCTATCGCCGTAACGACTCATGATGCGATCACTTAAAGAGCCATGGTTGGTACCAATACGCATAGCGGTACCATATTCTTTGCAGATTTTTACCAGTGGGGTAAATCTTTCGCGAATTCTTTCTATTTCTTCGAGATAATCAACGTCCGTATATTCAATAAATTCGAACTTCTTTTTATCGACATAGTTCCCGGGATTGACCCTTACCTTTTCAATAATTCTTGCAGCAATTTCAGCAGCGTTCGGAGTGAAATGAATATCTGCAACAAGTGGTGTTGTAAATCCTCTTTTGCGAAGTTCGTTTTTGATATTGAGCAGGTTTTCCGCTTCTTTTTTTGAAGGAGCAGTGATACGCACAAGTTCAGCGCCCGCTTCAATACATCGAATCGATTGCTCAACAGTAGCAATAGTATCCATGGTATCTGTTGTCGTCATCGTTTGCACCCTTACAGGGTTCAAATTGCCGATGATCAGATCACCTACTTTAACCTCACGGGTCTCCAGTCTTCTGAAAGCCGTCATTGATTCACAATACCACTGCATATCTTGAATTTAGGGAGTCAACAAAATTACGCCGAACACTGATAATTAAAACGAATTCAAGTTCCATTTCGTGCCTGCAAACATGATGCTCACAAAAACAATGCTCCTAACGGAGCATGATTGTCAAATCCTGTCACCATCCCCAGGTACATTTGGCCTACGCGAAAGCTAACTTATCACTTTAAACCTTATACTTTCAACTACTTCTTTCACCTCGCAGTTCGCACTTTATTTTACCAGTCTTTATCCGGCTGACCAGGTGAAGGAACTTTCTGCTGATTTAATTTCTGCTGAAGTTGTTTTTCCTTTTCTTCCAGCCGCTGCAAAAGTTGCTGTACCCGCTGATCTTCCATTTTGGGTTGCGGCTTTTCCTTTTGCTGTTTTTGTTGCTGCTCTTTCTTTTTATCCTGGTTTTCCTGGTCCTGTTTCTTCTTCAGTTCTCTCAAAGCACGAAGAAGATTTTCGCGCGCAAGAGTATCTGCAGGATTCAATCGGAGGGCTTGTTTGTAAGCTTGGATACTTTCTTCCAGTTTTTTCTGACCAGTAAGGCTCACACCTTTATTGTACCAGGCGTCCGCGGTTAATTGTTTTGATCTGTTGAGGTTGATGGTTTCATCGAATGCTTTGTCGGCTTCCTCATTTGCACTCTCCCTGAACAGAGCGTTGGCCATATTAAAATTGGCAATAGCATTATTGGGATCAAGTTTTAGCGCTTCCTGGTATTCGGCTGCAGCTTCTTTATATTTTTTTCCCTTGTATGCCTTGTTTCCTTTTGCCACAGCAGTATTTGATTCCTGCGCCTCTAATGCGAAAGAAAAAGTGAAAGCGGCAAGAATAATTACTAATGTTTTCATGCGGTAACGTTTTTCCTTTCAGAAATGAACAGATCAGCCACCAGGATTATTAGCGCAACCACCAGGAACCACTGGAAAAAGCTACGATAATTGATCATGGATTGATCCGTAATGAACTTTTGTTCCATGCTGTTAACCTGGTCAAGTATACTGCTGACGGTCTCGTCGGTATTCACCAGCAGGCGATAGGTTCCATGCCCTTGCTGAGATAACTCCTGGAGAAATATCTCATTGAGCTTACTGACAACGATATTTCCTTCCTGGTCGCGTTTCGATTCACCTGTAACCGGATCCGGAATGGTGGTTCCCGTTGTCGTGCCTACACCAATAGTATGAAGAAGAATACCGCTTTCTGCCAGGTTCTGAACAATCGACATTGTTTTTTCGTCATGATCTTCACCATCTGTGATCAGCACAACGGTCTTGAATTTTTTGTCTTTCGAACCGAAAGCGTTGTTACAAATAGTGAGTGCTTCACCAATCACCGTACCCTGTGTTGGGACAGATGCAGGACTTGCCGTATTCACGTAAATTTTTGCAGCTGCGTGATCTGTTGTTAAAGGCATTTGCAGATAAGCCCTTCCTGCAAAAAGTACCAGTCCTATCCGATCGTTCTTGAGTTTGTCGATTAGTTTATTGACCAGCTGTTTTGCCCTTTCCAGGCGATTCGGCTGAACATCCTCCGCCAGCATACTTCTGCTCACATCAAGAGCAATCATTACGTCTACCCCCTGGCGTTGAATCTGTTCAATCTGACCTGGCGCCTGTAAATTGGAAACACCTAATGCGGTTAATCCAAATGCGCTGGCAACTAAAATGAATTTGAACAGAAATTTTTTTGGAGAATAACCGGCAATGAGGAGATTAACAAGCTTTTCATCACCAATTTTTTTTACCGTTTTTTTCTTCCAGATCAGAAGAAAGCGAAATAGCAAAACCATGAGCGGTATGCCCAATAATGCCAGAAGGAACAGGGGATTTTCGAAACGTAACAAATTGTGTTTCAGATTTTGTTCTAACGATAACAAAAAGAAAGCCAGACTGCGTAAACATCTCCTACATCCTGCCTTTATAAAATCCTAAATCAATCAGAATATCCTTTAACAGCTGTTTCCTGATTTCCGGGATTTCACTTTCTTTGGACGCATCAACTTCGAAATTCAGCACAAAAGGATATGTGTGCCTGTTTTCTTCCATCCATCCCACAACCCAGGCCAGTGGTTTTCCTGAAGGCGTTGTACCCCAGCCAGTTTTAAACGCCAGCTGATAAGCTGAATTGTTTTCCTGGATCATCATTTTTTTTACGGATTCCTGCACACTCGCCCGAAAGGGCAGCTGTTTGAAATAAAGCTTCTTAACCAGCCCCAGTTGTTCATCTGCAGAGATCTGAAGACTTTGGTCCAGCCAGAAGCTGTCGACTGCAGGGCCTATCTTCATATTCCCGTATTTGAGGCTGTCCAGCCAGAATTGCATAGTATCCCTGCCAATCAGTTTGGCAATTTGTTGAAAAGCCGGAACAGCCGAAACCCGAAACGCCTGATAAAGCGACATATCACGATTCCAGGCCTCATTTGCCCTTTGCACGCCATCCCATTGAATGATAACACTATCATCCCGGACCTTCCCTGATTGCATTGCAATCAATGCATTTGCAATTTTGAAAGTTGATGCCGGAGAATATCTTTCTCTGAAGCGTTCAATATTGTAGACAGTATATTTCCCGCGGCTGTTATCGAACATACCGAAACAACCAACTGCGCCGTATTTATTAAAATGTTGTTTCAGTTCATTATCAACTTTCACATTGTTTGACCTGCACGCCGAGAAAATTGTTGACAGAAACGGAAATAGTGCAATAACAAAAAGTGAATTTGAAAATTTCCTGTTGATAGAATTTCCGGAAAAGAAAAAGTTCATTCAGTTAGGGATGTTTATGCTGCATCTTTATTCTGCAGATGTTGGATTTGAATTGATGATCAGGCAATAACCTTTAAGGCACGTCCAACCTTTGTGAAAGCTGCAATTGCCTTGTCCAGTTGTTGTTTGTCATGCGCTGCTGAAAGCTGAACCCGGATCCTGGCTTTGCCTTGTGGTACCACCGGGAAGAAAAAACCTATTACATAAATTCCTTCTTTTAGTAGTTCCGCCGCCATTTCCTGCGCGACACGCGCATCGTACAACATAATTGGCACGATCGGATGATCGCCAGGTTTGATATCAAAGCCCGCCTGAGTCATATTGTTCCGGAAGTATTGGGTATTCCATTCCAGTTTGTCGCGTAGTTCAGTGGTTTCACTAAGCATATCGAGGACGGCAATCGAGGCTCCCACTATGCTTGGTGCAACAGTATTTGAGAACAGGTAAGGTCTGCTGCGCTGGCGAAGTACTTCAATCGCTGCTTTGGAACCGCTGGTAAATCCACCGGATGCTCCGCCGAGAGCTTTGCCGAGAGTTCCTGTGATCAGATCAATTTTACCCATTACTCCCCGATATTCATGTGTTCCGCGACCGGTTTTTCCAAGAAAACCTGAAGAGTGACATTCGTCAATCAAAACCGCGGCATCGTATTTTTCAGCAAGGGCTACAATTTTATCTAATTGTGCAATAGTACCATCCATGCTGAAAGATCCATCGGTAACTATCACGCGATTTCTTGCTGATGATGCTTCTTTAAGTTTTGCCTCAAGATCTTCCATATTGTTATGGAGGTATCTGAAACGTTGGGCTTTACACAAACGGATACCATCGATTATCGAAGCGTGATTCAATTCATCGGAGATAATCGCATCCTTGTCATTAAATAAAGGTTCAAATACACCGCCATTGGCGTCGAAAGCGGCAGCATAAAGTATGGTATCTTCAGTTCCAAGGAACTTTGAAATCTTAGCTTCCAATTCTTTATGAATGTCCTGGGTGCCGCAGATAAACCTGACGCTGCTTAAACCATATCCACGATGATCAATGTATTTTCTTGCCGCCGCAATCACTTTCGGATGGGATGAAAGTCCGAGGTAGTTATTAGCGCAAAGATTAATAACTGTTTTCCCGTTCACCCTGATTTCAGGGCCCTGGGCGCTTTCAATGATTCTTTCTGTTTTATAAAGTCCTGATTCTTTTATTTCTTCCAGTTCACCCTGCAACCTGGTAACCAATGCTTCATTCATGAGTTGCGTTTAGTGGGCAAACCTAAGAAAAAATTCAGTGCCGGTTTCCCTTCAAAAACCTGGCAGGTGTTATAGACCTCGCAGGTGTAATACCTGGCAGGTCTTAAGACCTGGGAGGTCTTAGACCTACCAGGTTGGGTACTTCTCCGGCCGGTTTTTGCGGCTCAAAATGAGCAAAAGTTGGGATGCATTTTTAGAGTTTGCTCCTCAAAACCAGATTCTTATTGGTAAAAGCCAGCGGTTAAGATCAGACACCTGGCAGGTTTTTTAAACCTGCCAGGTCTTAAGACCTGCCAGGTCTTAGACCAGCGAGGTCTTAGACCTAGGAGGTGTCCCCGGATTTGAAGATTATTTAACTTTTCTAATAAAGACGGTAACTTTTTTCGGCTAATTTCGTCATATGATCTAAATCGCTATTATGAAAAAGGGAACCACTGCTCATCTGCTTACCTACATCGTTTTAATTCTAATGGTTTCCGGACTGTATGCCTATAATATTAAAAGTAAATGTGATGACGGCACTGCGGTATGCAAGGTAAAAAGGCCTAAAGAACAGGATGATATAAAGCTGAAAGTGAATGTTCCGCTTTGGCAATCGCTTTCCCGGCAATTGATTACGATCGGCAAATAGTATCGACTTATATAATTAAACCCGGCAAATTGCCGGGTTTTTTATTTCCGGTTGTAACAAATTAAAACCTTAGCCGTATAACCTGTGTATAAGATCGACAGAAGATTAAATTTGCCTAACGGACTCAGCACTGAGCTTATGACGGAAAAAGAATACAACCAATGTGTGAACCAGTATGCGGACAACGTATATCGTTTCATCGTGAAAAATCTGAAGAACGAAGAGGACGCCCGGGACGTGGTGCAGTCATCATTTGAAAAAATGTGGCGCAACCGCCAGAGTGTTGATGCCCAGACTTCAAAATCATACCTGTTCACCGTGGCGTATCATCAGATGATTGATCATATCAGAAAGGTTAAAAGAATTAGTTTAAGAGAAGACTTTAATGAAGATGTAAGAGTGGTAGACCAGCCGAAAACAAATCTCAGGGCCATCCTGGATGAAGCCTTATCGAGATTGAACGAGACACAAAGATCATTGGTGATGCTGAAAGATTACGAAGGATACAGTTACGAAGAGATTGGAAAAATAACCGGCTTAAATGAAAGCCAGGTGAAGGTGTACCTGCATCGTGCGAGGATCCAGTTAAAAAATTTTTTGGTTAAACCGGAAAATGTAGTGTAGTCATGAAGATTAACAGAGAGAATTACGAAGAATATTTCATCCTTTACGCCGACAATGAACTGAAGTTGGCGGAAAGAAATATGGTGGAAGAATTTGTGGCTATTCATTCCGATCTTAAAGAGGAGTTTGACATGATGCTACAGATGAAACTTGATCCCGAAGATCAAATGGCTTTCCCTGATAAAGGATCACTTTTCAAACCAATAGAATTACAGGATGACCAATTTCAGCCGGAGCCAGGTCAACTGGAAATGCTGATGTACATGGATAATGAACTTGAAGAAGAAGAACGGTTGAAATTTGAAAAGAAGCTTAAATCAGATAAAAAGATAAGAGAAGAGCTGGATATTTTCCTGAATGCAAGGGCTGAGCCCGATTTTAAAGTGGTGTTTCCGGATAAAGCATTGCTCTATCGTCACACTGAAAAATCTGCACCGATTTTCAGGATTACCTGGGTAAGGGTTGCCGTTGCTGCAGCAGTAATATTGATTGCTGGATTACTATGGTTGAACAGAAGCGATTCCGGTAACAGTACTATCGATCCAACTGTTTATGCGAAGAACGATGGCAATGAAAAGGTAGAAGGCAGAAAAGCGGATCAGCCTGAATCCAAAAAAGATTCTTCTGCAGAAACAACAGGTGTAGCAGATAATCAAAGGGGATCATTTAGGGCGACAGATGAATCAGAGCGAAAACAAGAGACAAATAGATTAGTCGCGGGAAGGAATACAAAAGATAATGCAGAAAAAACAACAACAATTAAAAAGGTGACCGGCGGTGAAAAACCTTCAAATCACCTTGCTGTAAATAGGGTTTCTTCACCAGATCCTTTGCAAAAAAATATCACAACACCAGATCCCGGCAACCCAATTGATAAAAACGAAATAAACACAACAACGGCTATTGCTAAAACTTCGCCGCCGAATATTACAGACCGGCCGGAAATGAGTTCCACTGCCAGTTTTGCATCTGCGAATCATATCAAAACCAATTATGCTACAGATGCCCTGTTGCATGGTGATGATGAAACTGCAGAAAGAACAACTCAGTTGACCGAAGAAGAAAAGCCACGCAAAGGCGCACTGCGCGGATTTTTCAGAAAAGCAAACCGTGTCCTTAACAGAGTAACCAACCCTGATCAGGGACCAGCATCAGTAAGAGTTGCAGGATTTGAAATTGCTTCAGCACAGTAAAGAACATAAAGAAAAAATCAAGAACATGAAGAAGGTATTATTTATCCTGCTTGCAATGGCAGGGACAGGGAAAGGATTTGCCCAGAACGATACAACAATCGTCAGCATTGATAAGAAAGAAGGCGGCGACACCATTCGTGTAGGTAGTATGGTGATTGTAAGAAATGGCAAACCAGGAAATTATTCCGGCGACAACAACACCTATCACTATTATCGCAACAGTTTTTACAGAAAGAATATCAAAACAGATTTCCTGGTATTTGATATGGGCTATGCAGGCATCAATGACAAGACTGATTACAGTTCAGCTGAAGCGCAGGATTTTTTACATGACCAGGGTGGAAAACCTGCGACCGCCGGTGACTACTCAATCAAAGGTGCAAGGATTTCCAATTTCAATCTTTGGTTTTTCATGCAGCAGATGAATGTATACAAACACTATGTAAATCTGAAGTATGGAATTGGAATCGAATGGAACAATTACTATTACAAAACTCCTATTACTTATGTCGATGGCGGCGAGCCATATACCATCCGGGACACTGTTTCATTCAGTAAAAACAAACTCGCGGCAAATTATCTGACCGTGCCTTTGATGGTCAATTTTAATACACATCCTGGAAAAAGACATGGAGGTTTGCAGGTAAGCTTTGGCGTAAGTGCTGGATTTCTGATTGATGCAAAAACAAAACAAATCAGTGATGAGCGAGGAAAGGTGAAAAACAAAACTGACTTCAATCTTGAGCAATGGAAGTTGGCTTATGTCGGTGAACTCGGAATCGGATTTGTAAAACTGTACGGATCTTACAGCATGACCCCATTACATAAATATGGCCTTGATCAATATCCCTGGACAGTCGGAGTCAGGCTCAATGCGTGGTAAAAAAAATTGCTTCAAATAATTTTGGTGTACTAACTTGAACCAAAGTTTTTGAAGACATGAGTTACAATGTTATTGATATTGAAGGCATCGGACACAATTACGCGGAAAGACTAAAAGCAAAATGTGGAATTTCCACAACAGATGAGTTGCTGGAAAAGGGTGCCACCAAGCGTGGTCGAGAAAAGATTGCTGATGAAACTGAAATTCCTGAATCACTGATACTTACCTGGGTAAATCACGCTGATCTGTTCAGGATCAAGGGAGTGGCGGGGCAGTTTTCGGAATTACTGGAAGCAGCAGGAGTGGACAGCGTGAAAGAATTCGCTACCAGAAATCCGGATAACCTCCATGCGAAATTGATGCAGACTAATGATGAATTTGGGCTAAGTGGAAAAGTTCCTTCAGTAGAAAGTCTGAAAGCTATGATCGATCACGCTAAGACATTGGATCCCAGAATTTCACACTAGAAAATATTATAAAAAGTTAAAAAGCTGTCCTCTGGCAGCTTTTTGATTTTGTTAAAAACGTTACGTTAAACAGAAAGAGTAATAAAATTTTCTTTCTAACCGCTCGTTTAATCCGTAATCAGTTTTTATGAATCACCTATCCCGAAAACTAATATCCGGCGCCACAATAATTTCCGCATTTTTCGTGCTTTCCGGTTTTACCTCAACCGTTTCACCCGGGAAAGAAAAAAAGAAAAAAGCGACAACAAAAAAGACTACTTCATTTCCGCCATCACCGTACAAAATTGTGATTGATAAATCGGATTTTGAACTCCAGGTTTTTGATGCTGACGGCTGGCTGGCTACTTATCCTGTTGTTTTTGGGAACAAGAAACAGGAAGACAAAAAAATGGAAGGTGATCGCTTAACTCCGAACGGCACATTCAAAATAACTTTCAAAAAATACCATAAGGAGTGGGGATGTTTTATGTTGATCGATTATCCCACTAAAGAAAGTTATCAGCGATTCAAGGATCGTAAAGCAAAGGGAATGATTCCCAAAACAGCAACTATTGGAAGTGGTATTGGAATTCATGGAAGCCGGCCGCATGAAGAATATGTTGTCGACAAATTCATTAACTGGACCAACGGCTGTATCTCCACTAAATACAGTGATATTTTTGAGTTGTATGACCTGATTCCGTTGGGAACAGAAGTAATTATCAAAGAGTAAACAGGTAGCACGCAATACGCAGCAAGGCGCACAATTCAATGATCACTGTGTTCAATTGATAAGCACGTTGGATTTGATTCGACTGAG
The DNA here is from genome assembly GCA_029269725.1 of Pollutibacter soli. Classification (GTDB taxonomy): domain Bacteria; phylum Bacteroidota; class Bacteroidia; order Chitinophagales; family Chitinophagaceae; genus Pollutibacter; species Pollutibacter soli. The sequence continues at coordinate 346,445 of JARJHS010000007.1, forward strand.
CTAAAAACTAATTTTTTTTCTTTAAGAGGTACGACTAACCCGCTCCGGCTGTTTCACTTTCAACTTTCAACATTTAAATTTTAGTTGGTTACAGCTTACCCTTACTGATGTCGTCCACGACTGCAGGATCCAGCAGGGTAGTGGTGTCACCCAGTTTTTCCATTTCACCTTCAGCGATTTTGCGCAGAATACGTCGCATGATTTTTCCGCTTCGTGTTTTAGGCAGGCCGCTTACAAACTGAATTTTATCTGGCTTTGCAATAGGCCCGATAATGCGACTTACAGTAGCAGTAATATCTTTTCTGATCAGCTCGTCTTCATGATGTTTTCCGCTGTAGATTACATAGGCATAAATGCCTTGTCCCTTTATTTCATGGGGATATCCAACAACAGCACTTTCAACAACACCGGCATGCATGTTAATAGCATTTTCGACTTCTGCGGTGCCGATGCGATGGCCGCTCACGTTTAGTACATCATCAACCCGGCCTGTAATCCTGTAAAATCCATCTTCGTCCCGCAGGCATCCATCACCAGTAAAGTAAAGGTCAGGATAAGTTGAGAAATAGGTTTTGCGACAACGCTCGTGATCGCCATAGGTGGTCCGCAGAATACCCGGCCATGGAGCTTTAATGCAAAGATTACCTGAGACGCCATTTCCCTCAATTTCATTTCCATTTTCATCCACTAATACAGGCTGCACTCCTGGCAAAGGCAAAGTAGCAAATGTTGGTTTAGCAGGTGTAACACCAGCCATATTGGAAATAAGCATTCCTCCTGTTTCTGTCTGCCACCAGGTATCTACTATCGGGCATTTCTTTTTGCCGATATGCTCGTCGTACCAATGCCACGCTTCTTCATTGATTGGTTCACCAACGGTACCGAGTACCCGTAAGGAATCAAGTTTTTTATTTTCAAGCGGCGCAAGACCATAACTCATCAGGCTGCGGATGGCTGTGGGGGCCGTGTAAAGAATATTCACTTTGTGCTTATCCACGATGTCCCAGAATCTGCCGGCATCTGGCCATGTGGGAATTCCTTCAAACATTAAAGAAGTTGCTCCGGCACTTAACGGACCATATAAAATGTAGGAGTGACCGGTAATCCAACCAATGTCTGCTGTACAAAAATGTACTTCGCGTGGTCTGTACTGAAGTACATTGACAAAGCTGTAATTAGTATAAATCATGTATCCTGCAACCGTATGAACAACACCTTTGGGCTTTCCGGTCGATCCTGATGTGTACAGGATAAACAGCATGTCTTCTGCATCCATTTCTTCAGCAGCAACGGCAGGATTTCCCATCGTTTCCACTTTGTAAATTTCATCTTCCCACCAAACATCACGCCCTTTGATCATGCTCACGGGAGTCCTTGTACGAGTATATACAATCGTTCTTTTTACAAAAGGGCAAACGACCAGTGCGTCATCAATTACTGATTTCAGTGGTATATCTTTTCCTCCACGGAAAGCTCCATCGCAGGTGATAATGTATTCAGCTTTCGCGTCCTGTAAACGGTCCGCAATGCTTTGCGCACTAAATCCTCCGAAGATAACAGAATGTATTGCTCCTATTCTTGCGCAGGCCAAAACAGCAATGGCAAGCTCAGGAATCATTCCCATATAGATACAAACACGGTCACCTTTGGTAACACCGTTGTTTTTTAGTACCTGTGCAAACTGGCAAACTTTGAAATGAAGTTGCTTATAGCTCAGCGTGCGATGATGTTCATGCGGATCGTTCGGTTCCCATATGATCGCAGGTTGATCGGCAATTGTTTTCAGATGCCTGTCGAGGCAATTCTCAGTAATATTCAGTTTTGCACCCTGGAACCATTTTATGGAGGGCTCTTTGAAATTCCATTCGAGTACCTTATCCCATTTCTTCCGCCATATAAAATGCTCAGCGATTTCTCCCCAGAAAGACTCAGGGTCGTTTACACTTTTCTCCCAGGCTTCTTTGTATTCCTGAAATGATTTTATCTGATAAGGATAAGACATAACAACCGTTTATATTTAAGAGACCGGAAAGTTAAACAATTATTTTTTCGATATACAATGATGATATTAAACATCAAAGCGGATCATCGCTTTTATGTTTTTGTTTTTTGAAATGGATTTGTCCATAAACCAATCGGCTGCATCATTGAATGAGATATTATCCGATATGTATGGAAAAATTCCGAGGCCGTTGTTTTGAAAAAAATGAATAACATCTTCAAAATCTTTATGGGTCGCATTGCGGCTACTCATCAGCGTAGTTTCTTTTCTATGAAAATCAGGATGACTGAAATGAAATGCTTCCTTCTGAATACCTACCAGCACAATCTGACCGCCAAAAGATATCAAAGGAAGAGCAGATTCAATTGCGGCAAGGTTTCCTGTTGCTTCAAATACCGTTGAAACTCCATCAGAGCCGGTTATTGCCATTACTGCATCCTGTAAATTTTCTTTTTTAGAATTGACAACCTGTAAGCCTGGAATAGTTCTGCATATTTTCAATCTTTCATCATCGATATCCGCGAGAATTACTTTTATACCTTTGCTGATTGCCAGTAAGACCAATCCAATCCCTATCGGCCCTGCTCCTAAAATCAGTACCTGTTCTTCTCCTTTAATCCCAGCTCTGGATAGAGCATGCGATCCAATGGCAAAGGGTTCAATCAACGCAAGATCTTCAGTTGACATATTCGTATTTGAAATAATGGATGACGCAGGAGCAGCAAAATATTCCTGCATCGCACCGTCGATATGTACGCCGGCAACCTTAAGCCTACTGCAGCAGTTTGTTTTGCCGATCCGGCAGGAATAACAGTGACCACAATAAAAATAAGGCATAATGGTAACGGGTTCACCTACACGAAAACCGTAACCATTGGGATCGGCGATTTCTGCACTTATCTCATGACCGAGAATCCTGGGATATTCGAAATAAGGCTGTCTTCCCGAAAAGGCATGTAAATCCGTACCGCAGACGCCAATCCTTTTTACTCGCAATAAAACATCGGTGGTGCCCGGAACTGGAATAGGTCGCTCTTCATATTGCATTTTTCCAGGTTCGGCACATACTATCACTTTCATCTTTGTCATGTTCTGATTTTATTCCGGGATGAAAATTCAATCAAACTTAACCCGATTTCAATATTGAATTAAAGATAGAAGACAGCCAAATGGATAATTCTTTTTTTATGCTGAATCTCTAACGAACATCATTTATATTTAACAGTTTCAGGAGTTCCTTTTCATCGATTGTAACTGAACTAAACAGCCAAATGAGCAAAGCAGTTAATATTTCCGAAAATAAACAAATACGTCAGGTAATTGCAGCATCTTCGGTAGGAACACTTATCGAATGGTATGACTTCTATATCTTCGGTAGCCTCGCGCCGATTATTGCAGCTCAGTTCTTCCCAAAAACAAATCCAACTGCAGCACTGCTTTCGACGCTGGCGACTTTTGCAGCGGGCTTTATCGTGAGACCTTTTGGCGCACTTGTTTTTGGCCGTTTAGGCGATCTGGTTGGAAGGAAGTATACTTTTTTACTAACACTGATTCTTATGGGAGGTAGCACTTTTGCTATAGGGCTGATTCCGGGTTATGGCAAAATCGGATTCGCCGCTCCTCTGCTCGTTTTGTTACTCAGATTGATACAGGGTTTGGCATTGGGAGGTGAATATGGTGGTGCAGCGACTTATGTAGCTGAGCATGCTCCACCGGCCCGAAGAGGTTTTTTTACTTCATGGATTCAGACCACAGCAACATTAGGTTTGCTTTTATCGCTGGGTATTATCCTGTTGACAAGGCAAAGCCTCGATGCAAAACCAGAGGTTTCCATAGCAAAGTTCGAAGATTGGGGTTGGAGAATTCCTTTCTGGGTTTCTATTCTACTGGTCGGCATATCGATATATATACGGATGCGAATGAAGGAGTCGCCGATGTTTACAAAACTGAAATCAGAAGGGAAAACTTCCTCAAATCCATTGAAAGAAAGCTTTACAAACAAGAGCAACCTTAAAATGGTGCTGCTGGCTTTGTTTGGAGCAGTTATGGGCCAGGGTGTGGTTTGGTATACAGGCCAGTTTTATGCCCAGACTTTTCTTGAGAATATTTGCAAGACGGATTTTGGGCAATCTCGAACTATATTGATCTGGGCAATTGTGCTGGCAACGCCGTTGTTTATATTTTTTGGTTACTGGAGTGATAAGATTGGAAGAAAATGGATCATGATGACTGGATTATTACTTGCTGCTCTTACTTATCGCCCGATTTATAAGCAGATGATCGAAGTTACCGCAACCTCGTCCGCTCTTGTACAGGACGGATTAACAAAAGTAGAAAGGTCTTTGACGCCCATTGAAGGGAAAAATTATGGATTGCTTACGATGACAACATATACTCATTTTGATAATGGTATATTAGAGAAACAGGTTGTAAAAGATACACTCTATAACACCGATCAAAAATCAGTTAAGCCGGAAAAGAAAATGAGCCGCACTCTGCCGCAGAATAAATACTGGCAGATGGTTATGCTGATATTTATTCAGATCGTTTATGTTACCATGGTGTATGGTCCCATAGCAGCATTTCTTGTCGAGCTTTTCCCCACGAAAATCAGGTATACGTCAATGTCACTCCCTTATCATATTGGCAATGGTGTATTTGGCGGGCTGACGCCATTTATAGCATTGCTTCTTACAACAATTTACACGCAGGATGCGCTCGTAGGTCTTTGGTATCCGATAATAGTTGCCGCTGTGTGTCTTGTTATTGGAAGTCTTTATATCAATAACCGGATCGATAAAAATGTAAACGATTAAAAACTTGGCAGATGAATGGATTAAAAAAAATTGCAGGACTGATATGGATGCTTGCTGCACCGGTGCTGGTTTACGTATTGGTTAGTACGGCTATATCTGAAATTAATCGTAACCCTGTTATTGATACTAAAATTCAATGGGGGGTGTTTGTTGTTGTTTTTATCCCGATCGCGATTGGATTTTTTGTTTTCGGATGGCTGGCATTTAAGGGTGAGTACAGCCAGCTTCCGGAAAAATCCGAAGATATCAGGTAACGCCGGTTAACCGAAACAGCGAAACCTGCCCCATTCAGAAAAATATTCGGATTCTAACAATAACTGCAATTCCTATTATCAGGATTCATTTCTTTTCTTTGTAATCAATTCAAGACAATGTCGATAGAGGTTAGTCACCTGTTAAAAAAATACGGAGAACAGAAAGCGGTAAACGATGTCAGCTTTTCTGTTGGCAAGGCTGAAATTGTCGGTTTTCTGGGACCTAACGGTGCAGGGAAGTCAACCACCATGAAAATGATCACCGGTTACCTCGCCCCGGATGCTGGAGAAATATCCGTATGCGGAATCGATGTCAAAAAATTCCCGCTCGAGTCGAAGAAAAAAACGGGTTACCTGCCGGAAGCAAATCCACTATACTATGATATGTATGTGAGAGAGTACCTGGATTTTATAGCCGGCGTTTATAAGATCAGCTCTAAAAAATCAAAAATCGAAGACGTAATAAATTTAACTGGTTTGACGCCGGAAGCCGCCAAGAAAACAGGTCAGCTTTCAAAAGGATATAAGCAGCGTGTAGGCCTGGCTGCAGCATTGATTCATGATCCTGAGGTGTTGATTTTGGATGAACCGACAACAGGGCTTGATCCGAACCAGATTATTGAAATTCGCGAAGTGATCAGGAATCTCGGCAAAAACAAAACTGTGCTTTTCTCATCCCATATTTTACAGGAAGTTGAAGCGCTTTGTGACAGAATTATCGTTATCAACAAAGGGGAAATGGTTGCGGACGAAAGGATCACTGTACTTCAGAATAATAGCCAGGGACAGTCAGTGAGCGTAAGTTTTCGAGAAGCCCTGGAAGAAGAATGGATCAAAAGAATTCCGGCAGTGATATCATATGAAAGCCCGGACAAGATGCAGTGGAAGCTTCAGACAAATAACCCGGACCTTCTCAAAAAACAACTCCTTGAGATGTCTTTGCAGCATAACCTGAATATCGTTTCTTTGCAATCCGAGAATAAAAACCTGGAAGAAATTTTCAGGAGCCTTACCCGAAAGGAAAATTGATTTGCACCCGGCACTTCATATTATTCATTCCAAACATTTAAACCAACTATTATGAGTTATATTACTGATGTACATGCAAGGCAAATCCTGGACAGTCGCGGAAACCCGACAGTTGAAGTCGATGTAATTACTGAAGATGGAATTACGGGCAGGGCTGCTGTACCATCGGGAGCTTCTACCGGCAAACACGAAGCGGTAGAACTGCGCGATGGCGATAAAGCAATGTATGGAGGTAAAGGAGTGCAGAAAGCAGTAAATAACGTTAATGATATTATCGCAGACCAGATCATCGGTCTGAATGTAAATGAACAGGCCTATATCGATAGCATGCTTATATCGATCGATGGTACTGAAAATAAAGAAAACCTCGGTGCTAACGCAACACTTGCTGTATCGATGGCAATAGCGAAAGCAGCAGCGCAGGTAAGTCATCTGCCACTGTATCGCTATCTGGGGGGAGTTAACGCAACAACGTTACCAATGCCATTGATGAATATCCTGAATGGTGGTGTACATGCTGATAATAAGATCGACTTCCAGGAATTTATGATTATTCCTGTAGGTGCTGATACTTTTTCTGATGGCTTACGCTGGGGTGTTGAAATTTTTCACCAGTTAAAAACTGTACTTAAGAAAAAAGGATACAGCACAAACGTAGGTGATGAAGGTGGTTTTGCTCCGGATATTCAGAGCAACGAAGAAGCAATTGAAACGGTACTGGCGGCTATCGAAGCGGCAGGATATAAGCCAGGAGAACAGATTGGAATTGCATTAGATGCGGCGAGCAGCGAAATGTTTAGCGATAAGGACCAGACTTACAAATTCTATAAGAGTTCAGGGAAAGTTATCAGCAGCGATGAAATGGTAGCTTACTGGGCTTCCTGGGTTGACAAATATCCTGTTATTTCCATCGAAGATGGTATGGCAGAAGATGATTGGTCAGGTTGGAAAAAACTGACTGATGCGGTAGGAAGTAAATGTCAGCTTGTTGGTGACGATCTGTTTGTAACCAATGTAAAGAGGTTACAGGAAGGCATCGACAAAGGCATCGCAAACAGTATCCTGATCAAAGTAAACCAGATTGGCACAATCACGGAGACCATCAATGCGGTTCATCTTGCGCAGATCAACGGGTACACGAGCATTATGAGTCACCGTAGCGGAGAAACTGAGGACACCACCATTGCTGACCTGGCTGTTGCATTGAATTGCGGCCAGATAAAAACAGGTTCAGCATCCCGCACAGATCGTATGGCAAAATATAACCAGCTGATTCGTATTGAAGAGGCGCTCGGCGGTAATGCAATCTATCCAAAAGGAAAGATCAAATTCCGAAAGTAGCGTTTAAGTATACTTGATTATTAAAGAATTAGGATTTCAAAAATGTAATAAAGTGCCCGCTCCTGGTTTCATAAAATGATGAAAATCAGGGCGGGCATAAGTTTTGAAAGAAATTTTCTGTGTAATTGCTTTAAAGTACAAAAGATGTTTTGTATTTTTCTGCTCCAATCCCCTTAGAATTCCCCTTAGAGATTCCAATTTTTCCTAGCGGAAGCCAGTCTATTTTTTACAAACCACAAAAAAGACCGGTTTTATGCGGACAAGTTTCACCCTCCTGTTCAAACGACTTGCAGTGCTTATGGCTGCGGTAATATCTATCTCATCGTTTAAACATTCCAGCGGACATTTCGCCAATAATTTCAGTTACGCTGTTTCGCCTGGTGGAGATATCAATGGCGATGGATATGGCGATGTCATCCTCAGTATTTTCAAACTCGAATTTGGTGTTAGCAAAGAAGGAAAGGTGTTTCTGTATTATGGTACAGGTAATGGCCTTTCTGCAAACCCTGTATGGTCAGGCTCACTTTCGCAGGCGGATGCCAATTTCGGAGAGGTTGTAGCGAATGCAGGAGATATTAATGGTGACGGATTTGGCGATGTAATTATTGGCGCTTCGCATTATAGTAATGGCGAAGACAATGAAGGAGCAGCTTTCGTGTACTACGGATCTCCTTCTGGTCTTTCAAAAGAACCATCCTGGATTATGGAAAGTAACCAGGCCAATGCATTTTACGGGGGTTCTGTCGCGTCAGCCGGCGATGTGAATAAAGATGGATTTGCTGATGTGATCATTGGAGCACATTTCTTTGATAACGGTGAAACAAATGAAGGAAAAGTATTTGTATATCTCGGTTCGGCAAGTGGTTTGTCAAAAACTCCATTCTGGGTCGCAGAAGGAAACCAGGTGGGAGCCAATTTTGGGAAGGCTGTTGCTTCGGCAGGCGACGTAAATAAAGATGGCTATTTTGATGTTATAGTAGGTGCACCCAATTTCGATAACGGTCAGAACAATGAGGGACGTGCATTTATTTTTCTTGGATCCCCGGTGGGTATGACTCAGTCGGCAGCATGGACCGGTGAAAGCAACCAGGTGGAAGCTAATTTTGGGAATGCTGTTGCAAGTGCCGGAGATATTAATGGTGATGGTTTTGCCGATGTAATAATCGGGGCTAACAGGTATGATGAAGGAAAAAGTAATGTTGGAAAGATCTATGTCTATCTCGGTGCTGCTAATGGGGTGAGTATGTATCCGGATTGGACATATTCCGGTGCAATCATGGATGGTAATCTCGGTCTTTCTGTAGCGCCTGCAGGCGACATCAACGGTGACGGTTATGGTGAATTTATTGTAGGCTCCTATCTATTTAATATAGATCAGCCAAAAGGTATCGCTTATGTATATACAGGTTCTAAAAAAGGAGTTTCTGATAAAGTTGTAGAGATCGATATGAATAATCCTGATGTGACTGTGGGCCAGATGGTATCATCTGCGGGTGATATTAACGGTGATGGATATGCTGATATCATCGCAGGAGTGATATGGAGTAGTGGCGGCGGTTCCGGTGCCCAGGGCAAAGCAATGCTTGTTCAGGGTTCTTCAGCCGGTTTAAAACTTAATGGAACCAAGGATATGGCGATGAACCAATGATAACTTTATTCTGTTAAATAAGAGTTCCTGAAATAAAATGGCTATTTTTATTTCAGGATTTTTTTTATGCGATCTGTTACCAGCTTATTGAAAAATAAATATTTCCTATCCAGCCTTTTGTTTGGATTGTGGATGATTTTCTTTGATCACAATGATATATTTCAACAGAATGCCCGTAGCCGTGAGTTGAGAGAACTGGAAGAAAGCAAAGCATTTTATCAAGGTCAGATCAAGGAAACCTCTGATGAATTAAAAAAAATCGAGGCGAATAACAGAGCGTTGGAAAAAATCGCCCGTGAGAAATATATGATGAAAAAAGATAATGAAGATCTGTACATTATAACTCCGACAGAACGCTGATTTACAATAATTTTTTACCTCCAGCTGCAATAAAGAAGACCTTACTCCGTTTTTAGAGAGGTTACTCCCTCTAACTCCCCCTTTGAAAGTTATCCCGATTCTTTTATCCTTTCGATGAACCAGGCTAGCCCGGATAAACCACATTTACCGGAAATGACCAGATTTATGAACAATTTTACGCCTGAAGACATGATTCGTTTTTTGTACAACGAGATGGATGCTGAAGAAAAAAATGCATTACAGCGTGCACTGGAAGCAGATTGGGCTTTAAGAGAAAAGTTCGAAGTATTGAAAGAGGCTATTAAAAGTCTTGATACTTTGTCGTTCTCTCCAAGGCCGCAAGCTATCTTTTCTATCATGCAGTACGCAGAAGCGGCAAAAGTCGATCAGCACTGATACGAATTCATCCCTTTGATTTAGTTTAGCGGGATTAAGTTCCTTATGACTATCAAAGAGAGGTATCAGTATGTATTCAACTACTTCCAGCAGCATTCTCCGGAACCTGAAACGGAATTAATTTACGATAACCCCTTTCAGTTACTCGTAGCCGTAATCCTCTCGGCACAGTGTACAGATAAGCGGGTGAATCAAACTACCCCCGAAATTTTTGCGAGGTACCCCGATCCTGCGCTCCTTTCACAAGCCACCTTTGACGAACTGTTCCCATTGATAAAAAGCATTTCTTATCCGAATAATAAGACCAGGCATCTGATCGGAATGGCAAAGATGCTGATGGAAGAATTTAAAGGTGAAGTTCCAATGACTGTTGAAGAACTGGTCAGGCTTCCGGGAGTTGGAAGAAAAACTGCCAACGTTATTACTTCTGTTATAGATGAACAACCTAATATGGCGGTGGACACTCATGTGTTTAGAGTATCAGCCAGGTTAGGGCTCACAAAAAACGCGAAGACTCCCTTACAGACGGAACAACAACTGATAAAGCATATACCCAAAGAACTCATTCATAAAGCTCATCACTGGCTAATACTTCATGGCCGGTATATATGCCTCGCGAGAAATCCAAAATGTGACGAATGCGGATTGCGGAATATTTGTTTATACTATAGGAATTTAGGTTCTGAATTAAACATTAAAAGAACAAAGCAAAAGCTTTGATTTTTTAATTGTCACGTATTTGCAGAATGCTTATTTTGGTTCTCCATGATTTGTATTTACAATATCAATAATACCCACAGAAATTTTTCCTGCTTATGAAAAGTAGTACAGGCGTTTTGCTTTCCATTATGATGTTTCTTCAGTTCTTTGTCTGGGGTGCCTGGTACGGACAGATGAGTAAGTACATGACTGATCAATTGCATGCGACCGGTGACCAGGTAGGCAATGCATATGCGGTATTTTCCATCGCTATGATTTTCGCTCCTTTTTTTATCGGGATGCTTGCTGACAGATATTTTGATGCACAGAAAGTACTCGGTGTTTTAAATCTTTCAGGTGCTGCCATTCTGTTAGTCCTTACCAAGATTACGGATCCCAATGTTTTTACAGGCGTGATGCTCGTATATTGCCTTACGTTTGCTCCAACCATTGCATTGACAAGTTCTATAGCAATGCGCCACATGACCAATCCCGAAAAACAGTTTCCTGCGATCAGGGTTTTTGGAACGATTGCCTGGATTGCTGTGGTGAATCTTGTTGGGTTTATGGGTGTGGGAGATAAGGTTACTATTTTTCAGATTTCGATGATCAGTGCTGCAATACTGGGAGTGTTTGCATTTTTTCTTCCGAAGACTCCACCGGTAGCCACAGGCAAAGTGAGTTTTGGACAGATCGTTGGCCGTGATGCATTTGTACTTTTTAAGGACCGGTCATTCCTGATTTTCTTTATATCTTCTGTATTGATTTGTATTCCGCTATCATTTTATTATACCTGGGCCAATCCCTCACTTACGGATTCATATAAGGCGGCATTTCCTTTAATGGACCCGACTACTTTTAAGATCGAAAACAAGATGTCGCTTGGGCAGGCATCGGAAGTAATCTTTATGTTGCTCCTGCCTTTGGCATATAAAAAGCTGGGAGTAAAGAATATTCTGATCATCGGGTTAATTGCCTGGATCATCAGGTTCCTTTGTTTTGGTTATGGCGATGCAGCTACTTCCCCATGGATGCTTTATGCTGCAATACTATTACACGGTGTTTGTTACGATTTCTTTTTTGTAACCGGAATGATCTATACTGATTCTAAAGCTGGGGAGAAGATCAAGGCCCAGGCCCAGGGATTAATTTCTCTTGCTACATATGGCCTCGGAATGTTTATTGGTTCCAAGCTTGCAGGTATTGCAAAAGACTGGTATACAGTTTCCAGTCCACCATCTGCAGACGTCACCAACTGGTTGAAAGTGTGGTATGTACCAGCAGGAATCGCCGCTGTAGTTCTTGTTTTATTTTTGCTTTTCTTTCAGGATAGAAAACAACAGAAGGTCGCTCAAACAATTTAATTATCCATTTAAAACATAAAAGAATATGCAACGCATTGCAATGCTTGGTTCGGGGTTTATCGGGAGATTTTATGCTGATTCTATTCAGGGTCTCCGCAGTCAGGATAAAGTGGTTTCTGTTTATTCACGCAGTGAAAAAAATGCGAAAAAATTTGCTGATGACTATGGATGCAGCCACTGGACAACAGATATGGAAGAATCTGTAGCACATCCTGATGTGGATGTCGTTTGTATTTCATTGCCCAATAACCTGCACGAAACTGCGGTTAACCTTTGCTGTAAGCACAAGAAAGCTGTAATCACAACCAAGCCTTTAGGAAGAAATGCGGTTGAAGCAAAACGCATGCTGGAAGCTGTGGAGAAGGCAGGCATCTTCAATGGATATTTGGAGGACCTGGTATATACGCCTAAATCTTTAAAAGCGATTGAAAGCGTAAAGAACGGAGCGATCGGAAGAGTACTCTGGGCAAAGTCTAGAGAAACTCACCCTGGCCCGCACAGCGATTGGTTCTGGGATATCGAGCAAGCTGGCGGCGGTTGTATCCTTGACCTTGGCTGCCATTGTGTGGAACTCAACCGTAGTTATATCGGGAAAGATATCAAACCTGTTGAAGTGATGTGCTGGGCAGATACCCAGGTAAAACCCATCGATGCAGAGGATCATGCGATCGCATTGGTGAAATATGAAAACGGTGCCATAGGACAATTTGAAGTAAGCTGGACTTTCCGCGGCGGACTTGATCTGAGAGATGAAGTAATGGGTTCTGAAGGAACGATCTGGATCAATAGTTTTCTGCGTACAGGTTTCGATATGTTTACTACCGGGAAGGGTGGAAATTATGTGGCTGAAAAAGCAGAATCCAATTCCGGCTGGTTATTTCCGGTAGGAGATGAATTGAATGAATTGGGTTACAATCATATGTTCAATGATATGTTTTCTGCCATTGAAAAAGGAACTCCCCCGAAAGAAACTTTCTATGATGGTTATGTAGTGAATGCCGTACTGGATGCGGCATATCGCTCAGCGAAATCAAAACTGTGGGAACCGGTGCAATTAGATATCTGGCGCGGTCGTGTAGGCGTATCAAAAGATAGTCACCTGGTGGAATATGATGCAGACCATTATCTGGTGAAAGAGGAAGTGACGCACTATGGCGCGAAAAAACTGATTCTAAAATTGAAGTCTACAGGAAAGATTGTAGAGAAAGTTGTGGAATAAGGTATAAGATTAACAGACCAAACAGGTTTTTAAAACCTGTTAGGTCTGTTTAATTATAGCATATTTCTTAAAAAAGATACAAGTTCTGTTTTTGTAATTGGTACTCCTTTGATTTTATTATATCCTTTCGCATCAACCAGGTATTTATCGCGGATAATTTTTATCAGCTGACCATTGTTAATTTCCGGAACAAGTACCTGTTTAAAATTCCGCAGGATATTGCCCAGGTTTTTAGGGAAAGGACGAATATAACGGAGATGGGCATGCGAAACAGAAAGTCCCTGATCCTGCAATTCAGTTACTGCACTGCGGATCGCACCATAAGTACTTCCCCAGCCCAACACAAGTATATCGCCACTGTCCGGTCCACTGTCGAGTTTTTGTTCCGGAATATAATCGGCAATCTTTTCAACTTTTGCTTCGCGCGTCTTTACCATGTGCTCATGATTCTCGGAATCATAGCTCACGTTGCCGGTAATATCTTCCTTTTCCAAACCTCCGATCCTGTGTTCAAGACGCGGTGTTCCTGGAATTGCCCAAGAACGAACCAGTTTTTCATCTCGCAGATAAGGACGGAGCTTTGTTTCGCCTTCGTCGAGTGCTTTTTTAAAGCTCACGTTTATTTCAGCGAGATCTGCTGATTTTGGAAAGCGCCAGGGCTCTGCACCATTGGCAATATATCCATCACTCAAAAATAACACCGGCGTCATGTGCTGAACAGAAATCCGAACCGCTTCAAAAACCGCATCGAAACAATCGCTCGGCGTTGAAGCAGAAATTACAGGCATCGGGCATTCTCCGTTTCTTCCGTAGTATGCCTGCAGTAAATCACTTTGTTCTGTTTTTGTCGGAAGTCCGGTAGAAGGCCCACCTCGTTGAATATTACAGATGATCAACGGAATTTCTAACATAACGGCAAGGCCTACTGCTTCTGCCTTCAGTGCAAGACCCGGTCCTGAAGTTGTTGTAACTGCAAGAGAGCCGCCATAACTGGCACCAATAGCCGCAGTAATACCTGCAATTTCATCTTCTGCCTGGAAAGTTCTTATTCCGAAATTCTTATACCTGCTGAGCTCATGAAGAATATCAGAGGCAGGAGTGATCGGGTAAGAACCGAGGAATAGAGGAAGTCCGCTTTTTTCTGAAGCTGCAATCAGGCCATAAGCCAGTGCCTGGTTTCCCATAATGGAGCGATACATGCCCGGTTCCATTTTGGCTTTATCTACCTTATACCTTGTTGTAAAGGTTTCTGTGGTGTCACCAAAATTGTATCCTGCCTGTAAAGCTTTTATATTACTGTTGAGAATATCGTCTTTCTTACCAAATTTCTCCTTTAGAAAACTGATCGTATTGATCATGTCACGGTTGTACATCCAGTAAAGGAAACCCAGGATAAACATGTTTTTTGCACGATCCTTTTCCTTTGTACCCATCGTGAACTCCTTCAGCGCCTCGCGGGTAAGTTTGGTTACATCGATCTTTATCACTTCAAATCCACTCAGGCTGTCGTTATCCAGTGGGTTAACTCCGTCGGGGTAATTCGCAAGACGAAGATTCTTGGCGTCAAAACCATCTGTGTTGGCAATAATTCGCCCACCTCTTTTTAAGGAGCGAAGATTTGTCTTCAGTGCCGCGGCGTTCATCGCAACAAGAACATCACATTCGTCGCCCGGTGTATATACTTTATCAGAAGAAAATCTGAGTTGGAATCCACTCACTCCCGGAAGCGTTCCCTGCGGGGCTCTAATCTCTGCTGGAAAATCTGGAAAAGTTGCTAAATCAATCCCTAGCAAAGCCGTATTGTTCATGAACTGGGAACCGGTCAATTGCATCCCGTCACCGCTATCGCCGGCAAATTTGATTACTACATCCTGCAGTAATTCTTCTTTTCTGGTCATAATCCTAAATATCTATAAAATTAAGACATCACGTGAGATTGTCCCGGACTAAAAATTCCGGAAAGATTTATTATTACGCTAATATGAGAACAGGGTTAGAATCGATTTTTAAGGATTTTAATCAATTGGAAAATATGAACTTTGCGTAGTATTAATTATTTTGTCGTACTAAACTCTATTGACCTATGGCGCTTTTTAAATCGGGCAATCCGACCGTTTCAGAAAAATCATTCGAAAAGTCTCTTGTAATCAATACTGGAGAAGTCATGACCGTGCGCGGAACCATGAACAAATTTGGTTTCCTGTTTCTTATGGTGATGGCTACAGCATTTTATACCTGGAATGCCTTCTTTGGCGGACAGGACGTAATGGGGTATATGTTGACCGGTGCATTCGGAGGTTTGATCGTGGCATTGGTTATTGTATTTAAACAACAGTGGGCAGCTTATCTCGCTCCTTTATATGCGTTGCTTGAAGGTTTGTTTGTCGGTGCGGTATCTGCATATTATAGTGCAAGATTTGCCGAATCTGCCCCATATATTATTATACAGGCTGTGTTACTCACTTTCGGAACTGCGGTATCGATGTTCTTCCTGTATCAGTTTAGGGTTATAAGAGCTACAGAAACTTTCCGTTCTGTAATCTTCACTGCTACCATGGGCATTGCGATATTTTATTTAATATCATGGGTGCTGAGGATGTTTGGCATTACTATTCCTTTCATTCACGAAGGCAGCACATTTGGAATAATCTTTTCACTGGTAGTGGTAACGATTGCTGCGCTAAACCTTATCCTCGATTTTGATATGATCGAACGTGGCTCCGAGATGGGTGCGCCAAAATATATGGAGTGGTATGGCGCTTTCGGGTTGCTTGTAACCATTGTTTGGCTGTATCTAGAGATCCTGAGGCTCCTTGGGAAACTGAATAGCAGGGACTAAAATATTGATTTTCAATAGAGCCACCCTTCAATTTCGATGGGTGGCTTTTTTTATTCGGTGAGCAACCTTGCAAGAGCAAGATATCGGTATTTACTTTGTTTTCAGGTAATACTTACATACCCCTATCGTAAAAGTCCGATAGCAAGTAGTACCGGAAAATTCAAACCAAATGAACACAAAACAAAAGCTCAGCCTCGTAGTAACTTTAATGATAACCCTTGCATCGTTTACGAATGCAACTGCACAAACCGCACAGGTTGATTCTGCGGTGGTTGTTCCGGAAGTACAGGCTGTACAGGTAGTATTTATCGATTTTACTGCTTACGCAGAAGCGAAATCAAATACTATTGAATGGTCCACCATACTTGAAGCAAACCTCGACAAATTTATAGTTCAGCGCAGTATCAACGGTGAGCCTTTTGCAACGGTTGGTGAGATCAAAGGACGTGGTCGCCATGGAAGCGTTACTCAATATTATACTTTCTCTGATATTACCCCGGCAAACGGAAAAAATGTCTATCGCTTATTAATGGTAGACATCCACGGTAATGCTAAGATTTCTGAAATTAAAACGGTTAGCTGGAATTCAAATGTTGAATTGAATTCAACCTTTCACACTTACCCTAACCCTGCTCGTCCTGGTGATCAGATTCAGATCAATGTTAAAGAGAAAGGTCAGTATCTCGTACAGTTTTTTGGTTTGGGCGGAAAGCAAGCCGTTTCTATGAAGGTGAATGGTGGTGGATCTTCAGCATTCTCGGTTAATATACCTTCAATGTTGGGTAAAGGGTTTTATGTGATCCGTTTAACCCGCCTTGACAATAATCAGAGTTCGTCTCAGAAGATTATGGTGATTTAAAATACATGGATTTGTTTTTTTATAGAAGAGGCCGTCTCAAAACAATGAGTCGGCCTCTTTTTATTTTTTTAGGTTGGCGTATAAGTTTTTTCAATTACCCATCAAGGATTTCGATGAAGTGT
>JARJHS010000008.1:0-248387 GCA_029269725.1 Pollutibacter soli
TCTATGTACTGGTAATAATCGCCAAGAAGAACTTCCAATTAAAGCAATCGATATATGAAATACTTCAAGTGTTCAGTATATCAATTTTTGATAAAACACCAATACATTCTCTGTTCTCCAATCCAACTCAGCAACAAAATTTTAAAAACAGTAATGATAACCAATTGAAAATCTTTGACTAAAGACGCAACGCTAGTGACAACGAACAACTAACAACTACTCCGTCCTTCCCTTTAAATCATCTCCACCTTCCACATTCCTTCTTCTCTTATTAAATGTATCTTTTCCAAAATTGAAATTGAATGCCAATCCAACACGACGTGTATCGCGTACCTGGTAATTGGCAGCTTCACTGCCTTCTGCGATAATAATATCTTTGAATTTCAGACTCCAGAAAATATCATCGACGGTGAGTTTGACATTGCCCTTGCCCTTGAGTACTTTTTTCTGCAGCGCGAAATTCACATACCAACGGGGTTCCATGATGCGTTGAATGTTGATCACCCGATGCGTATATCTTCCGGACAATTCCGCACTCCAGTCTTTTTTAAAGGTGAACATATTGATCGCCTGTACCCGGAACGCATTGATGTTTTGCGCGAGATCCTGGCCATAGATCTCACCCTGTGTTTTGAAATTCGCGACCGCAAGCATAAAATTCATGCGCCACCATTTTACTATCGGGATCTGGAAGTTCATTGTCGTTACCAGCATCCGACGCATCGCCGCATTTTCAGGCCGCGTGATGTAGAAGCTGTCTACCACTCCTGTAGCAGAGAAAATGGCATCATCATAGCGTTCATATCCCAGCGAGAACATAAACCATTGTTTATAGTTATAGTTCATTTCCGCCTGGAAATTATACGCCGGCATGAGGTATGGATTTCCTGTGCGGAAATTGTACTGATCGATAAATACCAAAAACGGATTGAGTTGCTGATAATAAGGTCGGCTGATCCTTCGTGCTACATTCACCGAAATTTTTTGCCTGGTTGCACTATCGAGTAAATAACTCACATAAACACTCGGGAATAACCCGGAGTAGTTTCTTTTGACAATACTTTCCTGGACACGTGAATTCGCCAGCAGGTGACCTTCAGTGTTGGTATTCTCTATTCTCAATCCAATTTGTGAACTCCATTTTTTCCAATCTTTTTTGCCGTTGACATAGAGCGCATTGATATTCTCTTTATACACAAAGTGATTCGATTTGGATGGATCAAAACTGCTTCCACCGTTGATCATATCATAGTATTCGGAGTTGTTGTCATTTTTTACCCAGCTGGATTTATAACCTGCAGAAAAGCTAAACCTGTTTTTCATCGGGTAACTGTAATCGGCTTTCAGCACATAGATGTCCAGCGTTGAAGGCAGTGCATACCTGAACGTATAGCTACTGTCGCCGGCAGGAGAAAAAGAGTTCACATAATTGTTGAATACCTGGTCGGCGTCGTTATTGTACCGGATATAGTTGGCTTCCGCAGAAATTTCATGCCCGGTATTATTGAACTTATGCAGCCCGTTGGCATTGATGTTATACTGACCCCATTTGTATCTGCCATTCATAGTACCATAAGCATCGGCTTCGGGATTCAATCCAGACTCACCAAAATAATTATCGTACACCATCTCTTCTTTGCGGGTTCTGAAATAACCCAGGAACTGCATTCCAAATGAAGTTTTTTGCGTCAGGTTATAGTCAAAACCTATCCGCGCATTTCCATCATTTCCCCAATCGGTTCTGTAATTCAGGAACGTCGCTTTGGAAGTGATGGCGTGCGCAGAGTCGTAATACGTGCGGTAATTTCTTTCATCGGTGAAACCTTTTTCATCATTGAAACTGAAATTGCCAAACAGCGCGAATTTTTTTGTGTTGTAATTCAGGTTTAATGAATTGTACCAACGGTTGCTTATACCCTGTGAAAAGCTGGAGGAAAGGTTGCCTGTAAAACCCGCCTGTTTATTTTTTTTGAACCGGATATTGATTACTGCGCCACCGGCTGCATCATAGCGTGCAGGCGGATTGGTGATGAGTTCGATCTTATCGATGGTTGCGCCGGGAATTGATCGCAGGTATGCAGCAAGATCAGCTGTTGACATATAGGTTTGCCTTCCTTCGATCAATACCAGAACGCCTGCTTTATTATTTAGCGATATTTCACCATCTGCAGTTATCGCAACACCAGGCGTTTTTTCAAGCAGCTCCAGTACATTGCTGGTGGCCGCAGTGATCATAGCGTCAACGTTTACCACGGTCTTGTCGATTTCTCTTTCCAGCAAAGGTTTTTTCGCATTGACAATAACTTCCTTCAGATTTTTTTCGCTGTCTGGTGTCAGAATAATTACCGGAATTTTATAGTTCATCTGCCCCGTACTCAGATCAACTGTTGTGCCGCTATAACGTAAGTGGCCCTTCGCATTAATCTCAATGCAGTATCGATCGGCAGAAAGTCCATTAAAAACAAAACGGCCATTATCACGGGAAATTTTTCTTTGTACAATGGTTGAATCCGAAATCCGGATCAGTTTGATTTCTGCACCGGAAACCGCCTCCTGCTGAATATCTTTTATAAGTCCGATGATTTCTCCCGTGCCTGTCTGTGCGTCGGTCGTAAAAGCAGTCAGTGTGAAAAGCAAAGCCGTTACTAAAAAGATCCTGGTCATGGCTGAAGTATTTTTGGTCATGCAACAAATATTCAGCGCTTCAGAGTGCCTTGAAAATTATATTGATGTACATATGCTTTACCTTGTCAGAACCGGTGTTAGGCATGACGAAGGATTTGGTCATTGATTAGCCTGTTTCCGACAGGAATAAGGCTGTGTTCGACCTTAATGTTTTGATACCGATGAGGGGTAGTTAAGTTTGTAATAAGATTTGTATAATGAAAAGTAATTCGACAGAACAGACTGGCAGAGAATTCCCGATTCGATGGTTTAGTAGGATAGCATTAACGTTGTTTATCAGCGGATTGATTTTATTCTTTGCGCATTTCTATTTTGGAGTAGTTAAAAATGTGCCTCAGGAAAAAATTTCGTTCGGTGCAGTTATCTATTTTGTTGTATTAATGGTTGCGGGTCGATTTATCGCTTTATGGTGGACAAGCAGGAATGAGAAATTTTCCGGAAGGGCAGTGGCGATGATTTCGGGCTTTTTGGTGATCGCCATCATTGCCACTTTTTTTGTTGCGGGTATTACATCACATTCGGATGTCTTCACCAGTGTAATGTTTGCGGGAATTCCTTTTACGATAGTTGCTCTGATGACGGGCATGCTCCTGAGAACTATTCGTGCGGGTATCCGAAGCCGTGTGAATATTGCAGAGACGCGTGCAGAGAAGTCCAATACTGAGTTGAGGATGTTGCAGAATCAGTTAAGCCCGCATTTTTTATTCAACACTTTGAATAACCTCTATGGGATGTCGCTCACGCAACAGGATAAGGTTCCGGGAATGATTTTGAAATTATCCGACCTTTTGAGGTATTCTGTATATGAAGGCAAACAGGAACTGGTACCGTTGAAGAGCGAAGTGGATTATCTGAAAGATTATATCGATTTTGAAATCATTCGCATTGGCGAAAAATTGAAAGGTCATATCTATCTGGAGGAATTATCGGATAGCAGTATCCAGATTGCTCCGCTGGTGCTGATTGTATTTGTGGAAAATGCGTTCAAACATTCAAAAAATACTACCGATAGTGAAATTTATATTGATATTACACTTAAAACCTGGAATGGTTGGGTGTTGTTTTCGATAAGGAATTCTGTAGATCGTACAATTAAAGAGGGTGAGGTTCTGCGAAGAGAGTCTGGAATCGGGCTGGAAAATGTGCGGAAAAGGCTCAAACTGCAATACCCGAATGAGCATGAACTTGATATTCAGCAGGGAGAAAAATATTACCAGGTCAATATGAAACTGAAAATCAAATAAACTGATGGTGCGTTGTGTAATAACTGATGATGAACCGATCGCGAGGGATATAATAGTAAAATTCTGCGGTCATTTTCCTGAGCTGCATATTCTGGCCATCTGCGCCAATGCACTTGAAGCAAAAAAGGTTTTACATCAGGAAGAAGTCGATCTGTTATTTCTGGATATCAATATGCCGGTGCTGGATGGAATTTCTTTTTTAAAAACCCTTCGCAACCCACCCCAGGTTATTTTTACAACAGCTTATAAGGAATATGCGTTGAATGCTTTTGATCTTTCTGCGGTGGACTATCTGCTGAAACCTTTTTCTCTGGAGAGGTTCATGGTTGCTGTCGATAAGGCGTTGGATAAGATTTCAGGCACCAGAGGCAAGGCCGAAGAGCCGACTGTAGGCGCAGTGGAAGACGCGTTATTTGTGAAGGCAGATGGGAAAATATTCAGGATTCAGTTTCGTGATATGGTTTATGCAGAAGCCAATGGCAATTACACCAAAATCGTTTGTAAAAATCAAACAGTAATGCCAATGACGAGCTTCAGCAGCTTTGAAGAACAGTTGCCGAAGTCACTTTTTATAAGAATACACCGGTCATTCATCATAAATAAAAACTTAATCACTCTGATAGAAGGGAACCGGGTTTTTGTCAACGGTTTAGAAATTCCGATAGGAAGTAATTATAAAGAAACCTTTATGCGGGAACTTAAGCTGTAATGGTGAGCAGTCTTTGTCCGCGGGTATTCATGCATTGTTAAAACCGGGGGCATCTTGCCGCGTCCAGCGACGACCTTTCGCTATTCACAAAAGCCTTCCACGACATAGTCAGTTCAAATCCGCCGCGGCCCTGGCTGGCTGTCATTAGTTTTGAGTAATTGAGATCATAGCTGAAGCCCACATTAAAACTGTTGTATTCCAGTTGTACAACAGGAACCAATGCATCACCCACGCGAAGCATGGCTCCCAACCCGACAGCGATATGGTTCAATCCTTCGGGTGCATCGGTCATGTCATTGAAAATGTAAGAGACAATTCCGCCACCAATAATTTCGGTGTATGCGCCTTGCTTTACATAATTGAATTCAGAACTGAGCCGGACGACATCTGAAATCATAACCCTTATACCTGCATTCCCCTGCCATTTCGGACTAAGTTGAATTTCTTCATTGATAAATCTTTCCGTTGGTTTGTTGAAATGCCATAATGAGGCGCCCACATAAAAATTTCCAATCTCACCAATATTGCTGTTGAAACTCATGCCTACCGCCATATCGGCGAAGGTTCTTTTCATTCCCGAGAATATTTCCCCGGTCGGAGCCGAAGGATCATATCCGCGGGATGATGAATACTGATTATCGAACGTCAGGTCTTTTGCATTAAAACTCCGCTGAACAACCCCACCCATAAATCCGAGCGACAGGTATCTGTTTCTTTCAGCATCTAACGACTTGTGAAAATTAACAGCCGGCATCAATTGAAAAGTTTTCAAACGACTGCTTCCCGCAACATCATAAAATGAATTAATTCCCAGAGTGAGAAAATCATCCGCTCTGCCGACAGGCATTTTGTACTCGCCACTGACGATCGAAGTCTGAAAAGGCACTCCTAATGATTGCCACTGGTTCCTGTACGCAATCTGCACACGAACATCACCCGTGAAAATCCCCGCCAGCGCAGGGTTCCGCATCAGCGGAGTTTCATAAAACTGCGATAAGTGTACATCCTGCGCCTTTACAGGCTGCAATTGAAACATCGCTGCCGACATCAGTAAGAGTAGATATTTTTTCATCTCTATTGAGTTAAACGTGAAACGTTCAATGTTGAACGTTATCTGTTGACATTCATGGTTACATAGGGAATTTCATTGGGATTGATATTGCGTTGTTCGATGATCATTGTTCGTTCTTTGTTATTCGTTCATCGTTTAATGTTCATCGTTAGAGCCGGACAGATTGAAGTTCATAAACTTCATTTTAGCCGCTTAGGCTTACGTTCTACGTTTACCGTTAAACTATTTCTTTCGCCATTTTTCCGGATTCGGTTTCTGTGCAATCATTTTCGCAGCGGATATGATTGATAATGATTTGTTTGCTCTGTTGAATCCAACAACTGAAATGGATGTTGATCTGAGCCTGTTACGAGTTTTGTTCATTTGTTTTATTTATAAGTGCTACCAATTGCGTTGTACGTTAAACGTTGTACGTTAAACGTTATCTTTTCTATTTCATAGTGTTTTCTGAATTTCATAGACCAGACTGTGTCCGCTTAGGCTAACGTTTCACGTTTCACGTTCCACGTTTCACGTTCCACGTTTTACGTTTCACGTTTAACGTACTATCATAATGCTTCCACTCTTATCAATCCTCTGTCCATTATCACAAACCATCTGTATCGAGTACACGAATACTCCGGATGGAAGTTTCTGACCTTTATACACACCATCCCATCCTGCTTTTTTATCATCGATATTGAAATCTTTATTTTCAAAAACCAGTTCTCCCCACCGATTGAATATGCGGAGATACTTCACGCTTCTTATTCCTTTACCACGTGGATAGAAGATATCATTGGCTCCATCTCCATTCGGCGTAAAGGTGTTCGGTATGAATACATCTTTATCTGAACAGGCAAGTGATACACGCAGGTCGTCGCTGGCTTTACATCCCTGTGCATTTGCAACTGTGAGCTTGTAAGTAATTGCCGAGATCGGGCTCGCCACCGGCGCCGGGCAATTGGTACAGCTCAATGTATTCGATGGCGCCCAGGTATAGCTGACCACATCATTGCTCACTTTGCTGTTGATAATAAAAGAGTCGCCACTGTATACTGAAGTATCACGACCCAGTTCAACTTCCGGTAGTGGGATTACTGTTATGGTTACCTGTTGTTCGCTGGTGAAGCACTGGTCGGTTCCATATCCTGTTACTGTATAGGTTGTTGTTACTTCCGGTTTGGCAATCGTTTCTGCAGTATTGATGCTGCTTAACCCGGTTGCAGGCGTCCATGTATAACTAACCGCGCCGGTTGCCCTGAGTGTTACCTGTTCGCCAATACAAATCGTTTTATTTTCCGTTGCACGGATGGTGAATGGTTGTGTTACTCTTACTCTCACTGTATCGGTGTCGGTACACCCTTCTTCAGATGTTACAGTAACGGTGTATACAACATCAGTGAGGGGAGTTGCCACAGGATTTGCGATTGAAGGATCTGACAAACCACGGACCGGAGTCCAGCTGTATTTCACACCGCCACCTGCAATCAATTGTGTTGATTGACCACGGCATATTTTAATATCCCGCGTATTTAAAGTGACCGTAGGTTTTGGATTCACAACGAGTGTAAATATGGCTGTATCCGGGCACGAACCGACAGCTGTTCCTGTCAGTATAATATGATAGGTTCCCGCAGTATTGAATTGTTGGGTTGGAGGTAGTTGCTGATCAGAGTGATTTCCATTCGCAAAATCCCATGACCATTGTTCAACATTCCCGGTCGCAGTAGCGCGGAAGTTAACGCTGCTACCAATACAAATCGACGCTGGTCCTGAAATTCTAATGACAGGTTTGGCGACAACCTTGATGGTGTCATCAAAAACAGATGTGCATCCGGAAGCAGTTTTCACCGTTAATCTGACAGGATATTGTCCCGGCTGGTTAAATGTTACAGTCGGGTTACGGTCAGCGCTTTGTGGTAACGCATTCCCAAAATTCCAGTTGAAGCTATTGGCTGTTGCTGTGGAGGTGTTTGTGAAATGTGCCGTGAATGGCGCGCATCCGGATTTCGCGTTCAATGTAAACCCAGCGACCGGATTTTTAACCGATTCTATTTCAATGGTATCTTTTGCACTGACAACAGTACATCCGTCACTTACACTTACCATCACCTGTTGCTTACCCGCGACAGGAATAAAGCTGACCTGGTTATTGTCCGAACCAGGTACGGACCAGGCGTACTGATAGCCTGCGCCCATTCCTCCGTTCGCTGTTGCAATCAGCGAAATTGTACCGCCCTCGCAAACGATCGGAGTACCTGATATTTTCACGGTCAACGGTGCTCGTCGGGTGATGGTAACTGTTACCGTACTATCACATCCTGCAGCATTCACAAATGTCTTGCGGAAAACCCCGCTTCGGGTAGTTGTATCTCCCCAGGGAAGCGTATAAATTTCACCGGTGCATTGTGTAACCTGTATCGACGATGCTGTCGCGATTTTATTTGACAGCACCAGTGTTGTGATAAGACTATCACATCCCCTGGTATTCTTCACTGTATCCAGATATGTTCCCGGTAATGTAATAGTGAATCCCGATGGCAGCTTGTATAAAGTACCCATACAAACTGAAGCTGTCACTGATTTTCTTTCCGCAGTTTCCACCAGCAATTTGATTGTCGTGATGATACTGTCGCAACCTCCGGCACCACGGATGGTATCCGAATAGTTACCTGCCAGATTTGTTTTCCTGCCCGAAGGGAATGTATAGGTGTCGCCAAAGCATATCGAGGCATTGATGTCTTTCCTGGTCACGGGGATTAATCTCAATTGTATGGTGTAGAGAATACTATCACAACCCAGATTATTTCTCAATGTATCCAGGTGTCGGCCCGCAGTATTCACTGTTTTACCAGATGGCAACAGGTAACTGTTACCGGTACAGATAGCTATCTGCAGGTTTTCTTTTACCGGATCAAACACCTTCAGCTCCACCGTATAAATAACACTGTCGCAACCGGCGATATATTTCAATGTATCCAGGTACTGATTTTGTTTTGATACAGATTTTCCGGATGGAAGAATATATAAGTTACCAGCGCAAATAGTTGTGCTGATGTTTTTCCGTACCACATCAACAACAGTAACGGTGATTGTTGAGATCAAACTGTCGCATCCGCGGATATTTCTTACAGTATCAATGTATGTTCCGGCTTTATCAAAAAGTGCACCGGAGGGAGCGGTGACTTTTGTTCCCGCACAGATACTTTGTGTGTTTGATTTTCTCGTGACATCGTCAATGCTTAATGTCACTGTGTTAATAATACTGTCGCAACCAAGATCTGTTCTGATAGTGTCAATGTATACCCCAGCTGCTTTTACTGGTCTGCCGGCGGGAAGTATATAAGTTCCACCTGCACAAATACTGGCATTGATTGATTTTTTTATTGCAGGTATCAGGATCAGATTGGTGGTGATAATCGCACTATCACATCCATTAAGAATACTTCTGAGCGTATCAACATATTTGCCTGCAGTTGTAACAGGTTTGCCGGAAGGAAGCGTATATGATTTTCCAGAACAGAAACTTGCGTTTACGGTCGTTTTTCCTGCGAGATATACATTGAGACTGACGGTTTGAATAAGACTGTCGCAACCACCGGCGTATTTTAATGTATCGGAATATATTCCTGCATTTGAAACTTTTTTTCCTGAAAGCAGCGTATAGCTTCCACCGGAACAGATGAGGGCAACAATGCTGTCCCGTTTCAGGTCAGCTAATGTTGTAGTAAGGTGTGTTATTACACTATCGCATCCTGAAACATATCTCACGGTGTCGCTCACCTGTCTCGCGGTATTTACGACAAGTCCGCTGGGTAGCGTGACTTTATCTCCGGCACACAATGCCACTTTTAATGTGACCTCATTCTTTTCCTGTACGGTAAGATTTAATGTAGTGATCAGGCTGGCGCAGCCGTTTGCGTTATACAGCGTATCTTTTATAGTTCCTGTTGTTCCCCATTTTTTACCTGAAGGAAGCGTGTACTGCTGACCTGCGCAGATATTTGCTTTAACTGTCGCAGTCTTGAATGAGTCGACCGCAACTTTTATTGTATCGGTAAATGTGCACCCTCCCAACTGGATCTCCAGCCAGTAGATTCCCGGTTTCGTGACTTTGAATGTTGGATTGATTGAATTGTCTTGCCATTTGTAAGATGTGGCACCGCTAACAGTGGCATCAATTGTCCATGGCAGATTTGATTGACATATCGTGGTGTCATTGCCCAGCGGATGCAGATCTGTGCTGACCACAAGGAATGAATCCCTGATCATACATTGATCAAGAAGAATATCCACCCAGTAATAGCCAGGTGTTGACGTATAGATGTAATAATCGGTAGCGCCTGTATTCCATTTGTATTTTTCACCGCGGCCACGATATGCACTCAACGTGACTTTATCAACATTACATAAAGCCTGTGTTTGTAATGATTTCTTTTCTATCGGTGTAATGAAAAGATCGAGGGTATCCCGTGCAATACAATTCTTGTATTTTACTTCCACCCAATGTTTGCCAGAATAACTGAATGTTGCTTTCGGTGTTGCGGAACCGTTACTCCAGTAGTAAGTTGCTCCGTCATGCGAAGTTGCATTCAACTGTATACTTGCCCCGTAAGTGCAAATACTGGTGTCTTCACCCAATTCAACAGAAGGCCGTGCAGGAACTGTAATCGTTTGCCAGGCGGTGTCTGTCTTTCCGCAAACTGTATTTTTAACTACGAGCCTTGCATTGTATGTTTTGTTGACCGTGAGTGCAGGGTACGCGAAAACCGGAGAAACTGCATTTGATTTCTGGTTATTATAACCAAAATCCCACTCATAAGCGATCGATGACCCGTAGGTGGAATTGTTTAAAAATTGTACTCCTTTGTCCTTTGTACAATCAAACTGCGTATCAAAATTGGCGACGG
The DNA here is from genome assembly GCA_029269725.1 of Pollutibacter soli. Classification (GTDB taxonomy): domain Bacteria; phylum Bacteroidota; class Bacteroidia; order Chitinophagales; family Chitinophagaceae; genus Pollutibacter; species Pollutibacter soli. Next base: position 10,603 of record JARJHS010000008.1, read on the forward strand.
CAATACATACATTACCGGGTAAACAGGTGTCCACATGTTTTACTGAAGAGATATTCAATTCGATTTTCCCGGTTACATATTGATTGTACATATTCACCTCCGGAGTAAACACCTGGATATAGTAGCTCGTTTTCGGAGCCAGACATTTATAAGTGTTTTTCGTTAATGCATCCTGTACGCAACTCTGCTCCTGCATAGCTCCGCAGTTGCCTGTCATCATGCGGTATTTTATTTCTGATGATCCTGCATTTGTAGTTTCATTGATGAAAACAGTAACATCCAGCGTATCCTTTCCTTCAACATCGATCCTGTACCAGCTGGACTTGTATTTCGCAGTGCTTGCTCCGGGTGGACAGGAAAGCGTAGGATTGAATTCGCCATAGTCGGTACCTATTGTGTGGCAGTCAACTGAAAGCTCAACGATCTTTGTTGAAATACTTGTGAGTGTAGTTACCACCGGCCGGCTACAGAAGTCACCTGCTTGTTCCTCCATCCTAATTTCCGGATACACATCTTCAGTCGTTGCACCACATCCTGTAATCATGATATAATACGTACCTGGCTCGATGCATTGTGTTCCGAAATTATCCGCGTTTGTGCTGGTACTGGGTCGGTGCTTTAAACCTTTGTTTGTGGAATCACCCGGAATTACTTCTTTAAAAAGCTGGATGTAATAATCTCCGGAATATTTAAGCGTATTGTTAAGAACTGCTCTGTAATTGAGAACGCCGGTTACACTGGTTTTGAATTTGTACCATAATGTTTTCTGACAGTTGTATGCATATTGCGGGTCAGTGAGATCGCCGGTTGCACAGGTCAGGTTATCGGTTTCTCCTTTTTTCGTTGTACCCGGTGATATTGTTCCCATATCACTGGTTTGATAATAATGATCGAATTTTGTTCTGGGTACGCTCGCAGAATCCACCAGCACTGATACTTCCACCTGGTGATTAGGCTGCATATAGTATGAGTTCGCGTAAGGATATGGATTATTGTTTTCTACGATGATATAATAGCGGGTAGGAACAAACGAACAGGGTTCTACAAAGAAGTCCACCTCGTTGTAACCCGTACAGTAATAATAGTAGTTGTTGTTTTTTACAAAGCTGAGGCCTTGCGTAAGTGTCGAATCAACGCCTCCGCCACTGACAAGCTCGACAAAAGAAAGTTTTCCGTCAGCGTCTGTTTTATAAATCGAAAACGGATACTGGTAAGTCTTGCCAGGTGTTTTATTTTCAACCTTGACTTTTACCGTTCCCGGTTTATCTATCTGAAAGGAATACCATAGATTTCGTCTGTCTATGGTATACCAGTCGGGAGATGTTGCATTATCGGGATGTAAGACGTTGTTTGTTTTGTCGAGGTAAATATTGTCATTTACGGCTGATCCGCAGGCAGATGTATTAGGATCTTTTTCGCGTGCACCTGTTGTGCAATAAAAGAAATCATTGCTGGGGGCGCGATCTTTATTCAACGGGTTTACTTCACCCTTTTTGCCGTTATACCAGGTGCTGTCCGCTTTTACAACTCCAAAATCATATGCATTTTTGGCATGATCAAAACGGGAGTAACCCACCTTATCAATGTATATCGATGGCGTTACATTGTGACAGTACGTTCTGGACTCAGAAAAAATGGCAAGCGTGTACGTGCCCGGCAGCAACCGGCATATCTGGATCTGTCCTTGTTTATTCAGACATTCCTGCAGCAGCCCTTCTGACGTCATTTTCGTGCTGTCTTTTCTGACGTCAAATGGAAATACAGTACCCCAATACCCTTTGGTATCAATCTGCAGATAGCTTTCCTGTGTTGTGGTAAACACATAATAAGCTACATGTTTCATATCCGGAGAACATGCTTTAATCGGATGCTTTGAAAATGGCGTATCAGGAGTACAATTGAAGTTTTCGGTACGAAGATTATAAGTCTGATAAGTTACCGGATAGGCAGCAGTAGAATTTGATTGTGCACCCCATTCAATCAGGTAGGGTTTTTTTGTATTGGTGTCGATGGATGCTTTATAAGGTCGGTTGAACTGCGGTTGTGGACAGGCTTCTGCAAGCGTGATGGTAATCTGATTTGAAAATCCTACTTCTGAAACCTGCGTATTGAATTTGCCCAATGGATCAGAATAAGAAGGTCCATAGGTTGATGCAATGATGGTGTACCAGCCGGCAGGAAGTGGATTACACTGGTCGGTAACCCCACCATTTTTGAAGCAACTGCTCCAGCCGGCAACGGGAGAAAGCTTATCAACTCCATCGGTGATTTTGCCATTCAGTAATGTAAGATAACCGGCATAATTATAGTAGTATCCGATTCCTGCACTGATATTGATCAGCGACGGTTTGCTGAGATAGAACTGGCGGAAAATATGTTTCGTATAACCGTTACAGGTAGTAAGGTTTTTGATCATGTCGCCATTGTCTTTACAGCTGAATGTGTCGATGTCGCTGTAAAGAGTCATTGAGCCTTTCTTCATTGCAGTATCCCAGATACTGCCCATGTTCTGCGCTGTAGCTGGTGTAAAGTGCTCAGTGGTATAAGTTGCGGTTGTATATTTTATATTCGATGCAGTACCGATAAAACCAGGCCCTCCGAATGTCGCATGGGTGTAAGTTCCGGGAGTGACACATGCCGAAGTTCCGGAGTTGGAATACCACATACAATTCGTCCATTGTTTAAGCCCGGTAATTCGCTGCGGGAAACTGAATTTATTCTGTGCAGTAGCAAGCGCATTGGCATCGCCCTGGTATAAAATGGAATAGGGAATGGTGGCCTCTGAAAAGATGATGCTCATACTATCTTTCACAGAGAACTCACGATAGATAACTTTGGTAGTATCGTTATTGTAATTACAGACAATTCCTGCAGGAAGCACGGTATTAGCGCAACCAAAAGTGTCGGGCTTGGCTGTATATGAAGTATTGTTTTTCAAGGGTTGCATTTCTCCTCCGGAGACATTGATAAAGTCAACTTTATCTTCCGCAGCAAGAGAGAACTTATTTGATGGATTAACCGTTTTTGCTACCATATAAACATTGACGGTCTGCCCAAGGCTGCTCATCAGGCACTGGGTATAATTCCCGGTATAAAAATTACTTGTATAAAAATTAGTTGCAGGAACGGCGCTATCGGATCCCATCACCTGTAATACATAGTTCCCCGGATCAAGACAAGGTAGCGTATTGTTGTACTGATACGTTGCAATCAGATTTGCCGGATCAAGATCAGTACAATCTGTAGTCAGGCTTTGTTTGTAAACACGTAATAAAATATAAGGGCTGCATGACTGTGTCGCGTAAATCTGGAGAGTCGTGGTTTTGGCAAGTGTAAAACTGAAAAAGGTACTTAGGTTATATCGTGTGTTATTGAAAATGACACCTTTCTCCGGCATCGATTTCGGGCAGCTATGTTCGCTGTGTCGGGCGTTACATGCCAGCTGATCTGAAAAATTATGACTCACTCCATTATTATCTGAAGTGATTACACCCAGTTTATTTGAAGCGGGCATGGTCGTTACAGGGTTATGACCTTTAGTTGGTCCTGTACCATCCCACACCAATGCAAGTTTGTAATCTTCAATAACATCTTTATGAAACAGTAACTGGACAGTATAAACCTTGTTGGTTTTCAACTGTCCGCAACTGTATATTTTTCTGTCATAGCCATAATAACCGCCGATAAGACTATCACAACCTCCAATCTGTGTAAGTCCGCCAGTCCCTGCTGCCGCTGTTACATCACCTTCATACAAACGATATCCCACAACGCGACGCGGATAGTTGTAAACCATGTTAGAAGGTCCGAGCCAGACACTGAAGTAGTCAAAATAATCAGGTGTGGTGAACGTATGCCATGTACTTTTAGTAAAGTCTTTGAAGGATCCGTTGGGAAGACACACTTCACCTGCATTTTCGATCGACTGGCACTCCACATGAAAGGTGTTTACAGTCATTCTGTTTGCAGACACCTTGCCGAATTTCATAGCCGTTTTAGGCTTATCATATTCTGCTCCTGTTGTATCTGTGACATCGAGAGTTATATAGATCGGACCATTAGCATTGTTATTTGAACTCACCTGAATCAGGTAGTCGCCTTTATCAATACAGGGATGTTGCGTCCAACCGAAAGTTTCAATCGGCGTAAACTTGGTGGCGAGTTCGGGATTGCCGGGAAGACATTGATTGGTTTTAAAAACAGCGAATCCCACATTGCCTGCCTGTATCGCACTTCCGTTCTGACTGAGTGTTACCCTTACTGCCCGTGTTGTGGGAAGTGAAAATTTATACCAAACTGTTTTTTTATTGATTCCACCCGTGCTGAATGATTGAACAAAATATTCTCCGGTCTGTGTTGTTGCTTTAGTCAGATCAGATTGTGCGGAAGTGAATTTCCCCAAACCGAATCCATCACTGCCGAAAGCGATTTCCGTGGCTTTGCTGCAGTCATTATTTGCTGGTTGAGCAACTGCGCCAATGCAAAAGAATAACGTTATAAGCAGAAAGAAAACCTTCCTCAGCCGGAGATAAATGCTTCGTGAATCGACATATCGGTTGTTCCTAACAGTTATTGCAGGACGGGGATGGATCATGGGTTAATACTTTCGGGTTTCAGCAACAGAAGACTGTTGCAGGGTCAGCATCGGAGGATGGATAGATGGTGTTTCCCGGAGTGGATACGCGGCTTGAAATCGTTATTGACAGCGAATAAGCTTTACAGAATCAGGTTAAAATTCCGCAGGTAAGTCAGAGGACAGGGAGATGTTAAAGGTTCGTAAAAATAACAGACAGATTCCGATTTTGCAAACCGGGATGTTAAACGTTAAGGTTCAACGTTCAACGTATAACGTAAGTAACGCCTTCTTTTGCGAGTTCTACTTCAGGGAATACCAGTTCAGCTTCCTGGCGGAAGGCATCCAGTTCTTCATATTTGCTGCTGAAATGCCCGAGGATCAGTTTTTTTACGCCGGCAGTTTTTGCAATGGTGGCCGCTTCTTTTGCTGTTGAATGAAATCTTTCACGTGCGCGCTCCCTCATTTCATCGAGATACGTCGCTTCGTGATAAAGCAGACCACAACCTTTTACAATTTCTGCTATTGATTCATCATAAGAGGTATCGGCAGTGTATGCGTAAGAGTAAGAGGGTGGTGAAGGTTTGGTCACCTCTTCATTTTTTGTCAATATCCCTTCGGAACTGGTATAATCTTCACCTTCTTTCAGGTGAGGATAAAAACTGGTAGGAACGCCAGCTTTCACTGCTTTATCAGGATCTACTTTTCTTGGTTTCGGTTTCTCACGGAAAAGAAATCCCCAGCAGGGAATCCGATGCCTTACTTTGAAACTATGAACAGTAATTTTTCTTTCATCAACCAGCAAACCGGGTTCGCCCAGCGGATGAAAATGTAAAGAGTAAGACAGATGTGCCTCACCAACTTTAAACTGCAGGTCAAGAATCTCTTTCAACGGAGCAGGAGCATAGATATGCAGCGGCTCTGTTCTGCTCGTTAAATTAAAACTGTTCAAAAGTCCCGGCAATCCGAAGTAATGATCTCCGTGGAGATGAGAAATAAATATGTGATTGATACGACTTCTCCGGATTTTATACCGGTTCATCTGAATCTGTGTGCCCTCACCACAATCCACCAGGAACAGGTGATCTTCGGTGGTAATTACCTGGGATGTCGGATGCCTGTCGTGCATCGGAAGAGCAGAATTATTTCCCAGGATGGTTACAGCCAGCATAATTTGTCGCGAGTCAGTAGTCGGAACCCTGCCTGCAGGCAGCACCAGGTGGATAAATTGAACTCCTGGGAATTACAAATCCTTACTGATTCTCTTTTGTTTTATTTAACAGATTCAATTCAACTTTTATTTCAATCTGCGCGAAATTCCTTTTTGAATTTCTGCAGTATAATTCCTTTACGTTTAAATAATGTGCCGCACGGAGCGTGAACGTTTTAATGCCCTTGCAATTACAGATGAATCTGGCATTTTTCACCGACACATTAGGCGTTGTTTTTCCAACTACATCAAATTACTTATATCACCTCACACCTTCGGCCTGATGCAAACAGGATGTTTCTACCGCAACACGAACGTTTCCTCCCGTTGCAACTGAAGATGAAGCAGGCATTCGCAAAAGCTAACTTATCACTTTCAGCCTTCAACTTTCAACTGCTGCTTACTACTCACTACTCACTTCACAGATCCAGTTCCCTCTCAATTTCCTCCATCTGCACGATATCCCATGCTTCACTTTCCGTGGGGGTAGTATTGAGTAATTCAAGAATCTCCTGTTTATCGAGCCACTCTTCAAGCGACGGCTGAAGGCAGCAAAGCACAAGGGATTGTTGTTTTTCGTACGATTGCTGTTGCTCTGCTGCAAGCGATTCGGCTGCCGGGGCATCCATAGCGATTACGGCAGACATATTGATGATCACATTGCCTGTAACATTTTCACGCGTTTTGTCTAGTATCTGCTTCCATTCTTCTGTCATATTGCCAGAAAAAACGGGCTCCTGTATAGTTATGACATGAAATTTTTCCTTGGTATCAATTTTGACATTCATCCATTCAATATTTCAACTTTTGTTTTTTCCGAGGATACTCTGCATTTCGGAAATGGAAAGGATCACGGCTCGCACATGCCAAACGCCTCACAACTAATTGAGACCTACCATACAATAAATGCGATAGCATCTGAGTTCTAAGAACATAAGTCAAAAATATTCGTTATTATTGTATTGCTTCAAAAAATAAATCATGCGCTAATGGATAATAATTTTTCGGCCCAGGTTAAAGAAATAATTTCTTTTAGCAGGGAAGAAGCGCTGAGGTTGGGTAATGATTTTATCGGTACCGAGCATTTATTACTCGGTTTGATCAGGGAAGGAGAAAATACGGCCGTTAAAATCCTTAAAAATCTTAACGTAGATCTTTACGAACTCCGCAAGGAAGTTGAATTGGCTGTGAAGGATAAAACCGGAAAAAACATAGCTAATATCAACAGTCTGCCTTTAACCAGGCAAGCGGAAAAAGTGATACGGGTAACCGTTCTGGAAGCAAAGGCACTGAAAAGTCCTACTGTTGAAACGGAACACCTGATGCTTTCTATCCTGAAGAATAAAGAAAATATTGCAACGCAAATCTTAAATCAATTTGACGTGGACTACGATCTCTTCCGTAATGAACTAGGCGTGGTGAAAAGCAATGATGTCCGGAGCGAGTACACTGATGATCCGGATGATGAATTTGATGATGAAAAGAAAAGCTATTCACAACGCGGAAAACAACAAGGCAGCGCCGCTGCAAAAAGCAAAACTCCGGTACTCGACAATTTCGGCAGGGATATTACTCGCCTCGCTGAAATGGGATCTCTTGATCCTATAGTAGGCCGTGAGGCAGAAATTGAAAGGGTATCACAGATCCTATCACGCCGCAAAAAGAATAACCCGATCCTGATCGGTGAACCAGGTGTGGGTAAAACAGCTATCGTGGAAGGTCTTGCACTGCGCATCGTGCAGCGCAAAGTGTCCCGTGTTCTGTTTGATAAACGTGTAGTATCACTTGATCTGGCAGCATTGGTTGCGGGTACTAAATACCGTGGTCAGTTTGAAGAAAGAATGAAAGCGATCATGAATGAACTCGAGAAGAACAGGGATGTGATTCTCTTCATTGATGAAATCCATACAATTGTTGGTGCCGGTGGCGCGAGCGGTTCGCTGGATGCTTCCAACATCTTCAAACCTGCGCTCAGCCGTGGTGAACTTCAATGTATAGGTGCATCTACTCTTGATGAGTACCGCATGTATATAGAAAAAGATGGAGCATTGGATCGTCGTTTTCAGAAAGTGATGGTAGATCCGCCAAGTGTGGATGAAACTATCCAGATACTGAATAATATCAAGTCGAAATACGAAGACTATCACAATGTGAATTATACTGAAGATGCCATCGACGCCTGTGTGAAACTAAGCGATCGTTATATCACCGATCGTCTGTTGCCGGACAAGGCTATCGACGTGATGGATGAAGTTGGCGCAAGAGTTCACCTGAAAAATATCAATGTTCCTGAAGAAATTCTGGATCTGGAAAAGAAGATCGAGGATATCAAGCAGGAAAAAAATAAAGTAGTGAAGAGCCAGCGCTTTGAAGAAGCAGCTTCTCTCCGCGATAACGAAAAACGTTTGCAGGAAGAGCTTGAAAAGGCAAAGAACAACTGGGAAGAGGAAAGCAAACATAAACGTTTTCCGATCACTGATGAGGCCATTGCTGAAGTAGTGAGCATGATGACGGGTATTCCGGTAAAACGCATGGTACAGGCGGAAACTGAAAAACTGCGTAACATGTCTGTTGACATGAAAGCGATGGTAGTAGGACAGGATGAAGCCATCGTCAAAGTGGTGAAAGCCATCCAGCGTAACCGCGTAGGTCTGAAAGATCCGAAGAAACCAATCGGCACATTTATCTTCCTTGGTCCGACCGGTGTCGGTAAAACTGAATTGGCGCGTGCGCTTTCCCGTTATATGTTCGACTCGGAAGATTCTTTAATCAGGATCGACATGAGTGAATACATGGAAAAATTCACAGTCAGCCGTTTGATCGGTGCGCCTCCCGGGTATGTCGGTTATGAAGAAGGTGGGCAGCTTACAGAAAAAGTGAGACGTAAACCTTACTCCGTAATCCTCCTGGATGAAATTGAAAAAGCGCATCCGGATATCTACAACATCCTCCTGCAGGTGCTGGATGATGGACAACTGACCGATGGTCTTGGCCGCAAAGTCGATTTCAAAAATACACTGATCATCATGACATCAAATATCGGTGTGCGCCAGTTGAAGGATTTCGGTGACGGTGTTGGTTTTGCAACAAATGCACGCCAGGCCACTTCTGATGAGAATAACAAAGCAGTAATTGAAAAAGCGCTGAAGCGTACATTCTCTCCTGAATTCCTCAACCGTGTGGATGATGTGGTGATCTTTAATTCACTTACGCGCGAGAATATATTCTCCATCATCGATATCCTGATGAAAGGTGTGATGAAACGTCTGTCAAATCTCGGGTTCTCTCTCGAGCTTACCGAAGACGCGAAGAATTTTATCGCTGATAAAGGATACGATTCACAATTCGGTGCAAGGCCATTACACAGGGCTATCCAGAAATACCTGGAAGATCCGCTGGCCGAAGAGATCCTCAACATGAGTATCAAACCCGGTGATGTAATGATCGCAGACCTGGATAAGGAGAATCAGAAAATCAGTTTCCGGCTGAAAGAAGATTCTGCCAAAGTGGAGAAATCTGAAGCTTAGGAATTTACAATCTTTAATAGTGAAGGTGCCTGAAAAAGTCGGGCACCTTTTTCGTTTAACGTGTAACGTTAAACGTTAAACGTTGAACGTTCAACGTTGAACGTTCAACCTTAGTTGTAACTTTGATTCGTAAACGATTTCAGCATGAGTACTCCCATAATCAACGTCCGCAATTTAACGATCGACGATTACAAAGAACTGAAAGCTGCAATGGTGCAGGCTTATGCAAGCATGGGAGGACAGTACTGGGGAGAAGCTGCACTCAACAGGTTGATCTCAAAATTTCCCGATGGGCAGGTAGTGATTACAGTGGATGACAAGGTTGTAGGGTGTGCGTTGTCGTTGATTGTGAATATGGAGCGATTCGGTGATAATCATACTTATCGTGATATCACGGGAAACTATAGTTTTGAAACGCATGACCCGAAAGGGGATACGCTGTATGGGATTGAAGTTTTTGTACATCCGGATTATCGTGGAATGCGACTGGCGAGAAGATTATATGAAGCAAGGAAAATTTTGTGCGATCGTTTGAACCTGAAAGCAATTATCGCTGGTGGAAGAATTCCGAAATATGGAATGTACGCGGATCAGATGTCGGCCAGAGATTACATAGATAAGGTAAAAAAGCGGGAAATTTTTGATCCTATTCTCAGCTTTCAGCTCGCAAATGATTTTCAGGTGAAAAAAGTACTGAGGAATTATTTACCTGAAGATGAGGAAAGTCGCGGCTATGCGACCCTGTTGGTATGGCACAATGTGTATCATATTACGGAACAGAATTATCTCCGGAGAAAAAAGGATATTGTTCGGATCGGAGTCGTGCAATGGCAGATGAGACCCTATCACGAGCTGAAAGATTTTCTTACACAGGTGGAGTATTTTGTCGATGCAGTGAGTGATTATCAGTCTGACTTTATTCTCTTCCCGGAATTGTTCAATGCACCGCTGATGATCAGGTACAATAATCTTGATGGCAGGGCCGCGATAAAAGAACTTGCCGGATTTACAGATTCGATTATTGATGCCATGAGTAAAATGGCCGTGAGTTATAACCTGAATATCATTGCCGGAAGTGTTCCTGAACTGAGGGACGGCAAAATTTATAATGTTTCGTATATACTTCAACGTAATGGAAAGATCGACAGCATTCCTAAAATTCATATCACTCCGTCTGAAGAGTACGACTGGAATATCCAGGGGGGTAACGAGATTAAAGTGATCGATACGGATGTAGCCCGGATTGGCGTACAGATATGCTATGATGTAGAGTTTCCGGAAATGACCAGAAAGCTTGCAGAGGATGGGATGGAGATATTATTTGTTCCGTTTCTGACCGACACACAAAATGCATACAACCGGGTTCGATTCTGCGCCCAGGCACGTGCAATAGAAAACGAATGTTTTGTTGCGATCGCAGGCAATGTCGGCAACCTGCCCAAGGTAACCAATGTGGACCTTCAGTTTGCACAATCAGCAGTGCTTACACCTTCTGATTTTGCATTTCCCGTCAATGGCGTTAAAGCGGAAGCAACGCCGAATACGGAAATGATTGTAGTAAGTGATGTTGACCTGTCATTGCTGACAGAGCTCCATAATTACGGCAGCGTACAAACGCTGAAAGACCGTCGTGTGGATTTGTATCAGCTACAGTTTTTAAAGACCTGACAGGTTTTCAAAACCCGTCAGGTCTGCAGCAGTCGGCTGTTGCCTATTGCCTGTTCACTATTGTCTCCTTTTGCCTATAAATACAGCGCTTCAAACTCCGCCAGCAAATCATCTCCTTTCTTCAGCTGCATATGATCCCCTGAAATCAGGTATCCGTCGGCGTTCGATAATGCTTTTAAAAATGCATCCTCCACTTTCATAATTTCAGCAGTGCACATCATACGTGTGCCCGCCTGAGGTCCGAGTTTCAGTTTGTCTGCAGTTGCTGATTCATAGCTTCCGGTAAACCTGTTGCATCCGGAACTTCCGGTTGATTTACCATCATAGAACCGGATAAATACATCATTCATTTGCGGAAGTTCCATACCTGGCATTTTCATCAGCTTCCAGCGTGTGTTGGTGAATAGTGCATTGGGCTTTGTATTGTTTTCGGGCATGGTTGTTTTTTTTGAACATGAAGTTGAGAATGCAATCAATAAGATCAATGCTAAAATATGTTTCATCTCTTTTTGTTTTTAACCAGATGAAAAGTTGTCGATTCTTACATAATTTAATGTTTCTGTGGCTATGTTTTTGGCTTTTGAAGTTATTTCTTGTGTGGGCAGAGGGCAGTGGTAACAACCGGAATTTGAGAATGGAGTTTTATAAACTAATTGATAAACGTTACTAAGTCCGTACAGAACAGGAATGTGACAGATGTCAGCGCTTTTAACTTTCGGTTAAAATTTTAATCTATTCAACTGGCTTTGCGACGATGAACAATAAACCTTGAACCATGAACTATGAAACTGCCGGCCGGCAGGCAGGCTGGCTGTTCAAACTGTGCCTGTGACTGTAAACTGTGAACTATATTTGCCCCATGCAAACCGAGATCGGTCATGACATCCATAAAGCCATTGAATTTCTGAAAGCCGGAGATGTTGTGGCTATTCCTACCGAGACGGTTTATGGTCTTGCTGGTAATGCATTAAATGAAGAAGCAATCGTCCGGATTTTCGAAGCCAAGCAACGGCCACGATTCAATCCTCTGATTGTACATGTAGCCTCATTTGACCAGGTGATCAATTTTGTACAGGACATTCCTGTCGACTGCACAAAACTCGCGGAGAAATTTTCGCCCGGCCCGATTTCATTTTTACTTAATAAGAAGGATATCATACCTGATCTTGTAACGGCTGGCAGCCCGAAAGTGGCGATTCGTATTCCTTCCCATCCGGTAACACTCGAAATATTAAAGCATACTGGATTTCCGCTTGCTGCGCCGAGTGCCAATCCATTCGGTTATGTGAGCCCGGTTAGTGCAGAGCATGTATTTGCCGGTCTGCACGACGTGATTCCATACATTCTTGATGGGGGACCCTGCCAGGTCGGCCTGGAGTCAACTATTGTAGGGTTTGAAGAAGAAAATATTACCGTATATCGTCTTGGAGGTGTCACTACGGAAGAAATACAACAGGTGACGGGTAAGCAGGTCAACCTTCAATTAAATCACGAACAGCCGGATACTCCTGGTCAGCTGAAAAGTCACTACGCTCCCAACTTACCTCTATGGGTAGGCGATGTTGACAGCCTGATGCAGGTACACACGGGCAAACGGATTGCTGTGATTGCTTTTAAGAAAAAGTATGTTTATCCCGAACCGGCGTTCCAGTTCACGCTTTCGCCCGAAGGCGATCTGCAGGAAGCTGCGAGAAATTTGTTCAGGGTTTTAAGAGAAGCAGATGCGCTTGATGCGGATATCATCCTTGCTGAAAGATTTCCTGAGTCCGGCCTTGGTCGTGCAATCAATGACAGGCTTACGAGAGCGAGTTTTATCGATCGTTAAGTTTGATCATTTGCCAGAATCGCGGTTGTTTTCTATGTGCCTATGTGGTGCAGAATTTTTTTGCACCACATAGGCACATAAAACACATAGAAATACTCCCCCACAAAAATTTACATTTGATTATAGCATGGCTAAACTGCCTGATACTACGTTTTACGTTTAACGTTATACGTTATACCACTCCATGTTTCTCCCGCATCTGCTTTATAAACGCAAACCCTTTTTCCGCCATATCCCATGGCGCTGAATACTCTCTCCAGACATTGATTGCATTAGCAAAATCGGGATCATTCCTGGTGAAAGCTTCTATCGTCAGCCATCCCGAATAATTTATGGCTGCAATGGAACTGAAGATATCATCCCATGGCAGGTGTCCGTCACCTGGAGTGCCACGATCGTTTTCGCTGATATGAATATGTGCGAGCACCGGTGAGATTCTTTTCAGCGCTTCACCAATCTTTTTCTCTTCGATATTGGCATGATGTGTATCGAACATCGCACGCACACGCGGATGATCAGCTTGATTAATCAATGTTGATAACTGGTCCATGGTGTTCACGAGATAGCATTCAAACCTGTTCAGCGCTTCAACTGCAAAGGTGATATCAGCCTGGGCTGCGTAGTCGCCTGCTTCACGGAGAACTTCTGCACTCCACCCGATTTCCTGATCACTTGGCGGCTGACGATTTGGAAAATACGCAAACGCAGAATGTATCGGACCACAGATAATACGTGAACCGATTGCCTGCGCGCAATCCACCGCATGTTTTAACTGATCAACGGCCTTCGCACGAACAGGTGCTGATGCACTGACAGCATTACCCTCAACGCTTCCACCCGTAACGCATGTGGCTTCCAGCCCGATCGATTTCAGATGTGCTCCGAATTTTCTATATACCTGAGGATCCGGTTCCGCCATGAATACTTCTATACCATCATAGCCGATCTTTTTTATTCGTTCAGCAATGGGGTAAAATTCATTTGGAATACCACCGTTCCATACCAGTAGGTTAAAGCCCGTCTTTATCATGAGTTGTCGGTTGTCAGTTGTCAGATCGTGTGATAATCTCTGACAATTTTAAAATTTTAATCTGGGAAAGAGTTTACATCCGCATCGTCTAACGTTCAACGTTAGACGTTTCCCGTCCTCACATACCACGGTAAGGAACATCCATCTTAAACTTCCCCTTCCAATGGTCGGGAACTTTTTTTCCAAGCGTCCAGAAGATGGCATTGATCACCATTCGTTGTAAAGATTCTTCTTTGAAATCTTCGGGATGCCCCAATGTGGTAAAAAATATTGTTGCGCCTTCCGGATTTTTCCATGTCCAGGCCACAGGGTTCTCAATGGCAGGTTGTGATTCAGGATCTACTGATTTTCCCATCAGCAACCAGTTTGCTCCTTTTACGGGATAGTCGGGAAGTGTTCTGTACAACCATGAGCGAACATGGAAGTCTGGGTTCACACCTTTAAGGATCGGATGATCTTTTGCAGCAGGAATACCAAATACATCTGTACTGCTGGTGTGTCCGTAATGTGTATGTTTGGCAACGCCGCCCCAGCCAGGAGGGGCACCAAATGCACGTTCACCGAATGCGTTCCATTTTTCCAATGGATCTCCTTTTGGATAATTGAATGCATGTGTTGTTGTTCTGAATCCGATCATTGGTTTGCCGGACTTCAGATAATCATCAATATGTTTTAATTGCTCTGCAGGGAGTCTTCTCCAGCGAAGAAAAAAGATGGCGAGGTCTGCTTCTTTTAAAGCTTCAAGCCCGGGAATATTTTCTTCTGCATTCTGATCCGGATAGGCCTTCAATACTTTTGTACGCATGCCATAGTTCTTTTCCAGTTCAGCAGCCAGCAGTGGCATAGTAGATTCGCCACTGTATTCATGATCGCCGGTAATGAAAACGATTAAAGGTTTTTTCTTTTCTTTCTGCGCACATGCAGAAACAGAAAACAGTAAGAGAAACATGGACGGAAACAGCATGCGCGTTACTGAATAGATCGTGAATGGAGCGGATGAAGGAAGCTTCATTTTCAATGGCATGGGCTATTTTTGAATATTGATCTTCGAATGTAATTAAAACAGATGTGAAAACTGCCAGCACAGTGCGTGACAGTTTCCTGTATTTTTCAATTATTAGAGGGGTGCAATTATTTCGGACCCGGCCCCTGAAAAGAGCAGATCATCATTTTTTTCAACTGATCTCAGGCCGTCTGTACAGTCGTAGATTCTTTTTGAATAGCCTGTTTATTGGATTTTTGCGGAAGCAGGGCTTTTAGAATCATTTTCTGAAGATTTAATTCAAAAAATTTATGGAGCAGATAAGCTAATAATAACGCAGCAATCACAGAAGGAATAATTATCAATACACTGCTGGAAAACTCCGGGTATCTTATTTTCAATGCATGTATAATGACATAGCCAATATTCTGATGCACTAAATAAAGTGTGTAGGAAATTGAGCCTAGAAATACTAATACAGGGATTTTTATAAATGATAAACGTCCTTTTACAAAGAGGAAAAATAACAGATATAAAATAGAAATCATCGCTGTCCCGATTAGTTTGCCATCATGCAACAAAGCAATTACATAAGTGGCTGCTAAAAGTGCATAGGCCAATTTGGAATTGATAGTTTCATTTTTCAATTTATAAAAAAGAATTCCTGCAATAAAATAGCTGCCGTATGGCAGATTCAGGTAGGTGTCTAAAGTTGACGGCAGGTTAAAAAAGTAGTCAACATAGATCAACGATAACCAGACACAACAAATGGCTGTAAGCCTTTTGAGATTTCCGGTGGCAATGATTATGGCAACCAAGGCATAAAATAAAATTTCACAGGCTAAAGTCCAGTAGGCCCCATCAACTGGTAATCCCCCCAAAAGCTTGGGTACCATGGTGAGATTTAAAAAGTAATTTTTTAAAGAGACAATTCGACCAGGTAAATTATATAACCTTGTTATGATGAATGTAATGGTCATTGCAATCCAAAAAACAGGATATAATCGCGCAAACCTTTTTATTATGAATTCTTTTGAAGATCGAACGTTGCTGGCGGTTACGATGATCACAAATCCGCTGATCATGAAGAATAAATGAACGCCATAGTAGCCAAAAAAAATGTCGTATTCAGGACTGAAGTTATGGCCGTATAAAAGTCTGTAATGTTCAGTATAGTGTGCTATCATTACCAAAAATGCCGCAATACCTCTCAACGCGTCTAACTCTCCAAACCTGTCTTTATTCATGTCAGCACACTAATTTTAGGATATTAAAATTTGCCGAAAGTACAAAATATTCCAACCCTGCGGGATAAAATCGATCATAAGGAGTTGAACTCGTTTGGATAATATTGTCATGTAGTAAAAAATTATATCTATTAAAATCCGGCCGCTTTTAAAAATAGCAGGGTATGGCTCAATCAGATAACAATAAAAGAGTTTTTAGTCTTTTATTTAATTGTGTTTGTATCTTTGTGCAGATATGTTTTCAAAAACATGCGAACACGCCATCCGTGCGATGATTTTTGTCGCTCAGAAATCCCGGATGGGTGAGAAGACAGGTATCAGGGAAATTGCAAAAGCAGTGGATTCTCCTGAGCAGTTCATTGCTAAAATTTTACAGGATCTGAGCAGGAAAGGTTTGGTCAGATCATTAAAAGGTCCAACCGGTGGATTTTTTCATGACGAACATACTTTGAACCGACCGATTGCTGATATCGTAAAGGCTTTAGATGGGGACAAAATTTTTAAAAACTGTGCTCTGGGACTTAAACAATGTTCGGAATCTCACCCATGTCCGTTACATGAAGAGTTTAAAAAACTTAGAAATGGAATCAGCCTATTGCTCGAGAAAACAACACTTAGTAAATGTTCAGAAGTGCAGGCCAAGCATCTGGTCTTTCTGAGAAGATAAAAGTAATAATAGAAAATGCAAACTGAAACATCAAAAGATATTATTTCAATTATTGAAGTGCAATTGCTGGTCAACAGTTTTTACGAAAAGGTAAAACAGGATCCTGTGCTGGCGCCGATATTTTACGCTGTCATCCAGGACCGTTGGCCGCATCATCTTGAAAAAATGTATCGCTTCTGGCAAACAGTTTTGCTGGAAGAACAAACCTATTTCGGTGCTCCATTTCCTCCGCATGCAAACCTTCCCGTAACAAAAGATCATTTTGATCGCTGGCTTTCGCTCTGGTACGAAACGATCGACCAATATTTTACAGGTGCTAAAGCCGATGAAGCCAAATGGCGGAGCAGCCGGATGGCGGAAGTGTTCCTAGCAAAAATTGAATATTACAGAAACAATGCTGCGAAACCTTTAATATAATAATCTGAAAAACAGTTCTCATTTCTCTGCAACGACAAATATCCAATGCAGCATATTTCCGTGCATGCATAAGGATATAGAATTATCGGGGCGTTTTTATCGTTCGTATTTCCGCAACCTTTAAAATATTGCCTGAAAAATTTTGCATGTGAATGATTTATTAAAAACATAATTTCAAAGATTGGACTTGCTGATACTTTGACTGTTTTTAATTAAATAATATGCGTCTCCTCGTTGCTTCTGTACTGATGGTTCTTTTTTCCAATCCTGTATATTCACAAAGCCAGCATCTCAGGCTTTGGTATAAAAAACCTGCTGAAAATGTGTGGGAAAGTGCATTGCCTGTGGGTAATGGCAGGCTTGGTGCAATGGTGTATGGAAATGTTCCTGCTGAAACTATTCAGCTGAATGAACATACAGTCTGGAGTGGGAGCCCCAACCGGAATGATAATTCTCTCGCGCTTCAATCATTACCAGAGATCCGTCAACTCATTTTTGAAGGGCGCCACAAAGAAGCAGAAGAGCTTGCCAATAAAACCATATTGTCTAAAAAATCGCACGGTCAGAAATTTCAACCGGTGGGCGATTTACAGATCCGGTTTCTGGGCCACGAAAACTATACGGGTTACTACCGCGAGCTCGATATCGAAAAAGCTGTTGCCAGGACTGTTTATGTGGTAAACGAAGTGGAGTATCAGCGGGAGGTGTTTGCTTCATTTGCTGATGATGTAATGGTGATCAGGCTTTCTGCTAATAAACCCGGCATGCTTTCATTCACTGCCCATTTTCGCTCACCTCACACGGGCGCCATCAGGAAAACAAATAAAGATGGCAGTATAACAGTTGAGGCAGTAACATCCAGCCATGAAACGGTGGAAGGCAAAGTCAGGTTTAAGGGAATTGCGAAAATAAAAAATAACGGAGGTCGTGTGTCGGTGACCGACACGGCTATGATTGTTGAAAAAGCCAATGAAGTAATCATTCTTGTTTCTGTCGCGACAAATTTTAATAATTATAAAGACCTTGGTGGTGATGAACAGAAAAGATCGGCTGATTATATCGGTCGTGCATTTGCGAAGAGTTTTTCCGCTATGATTAACGCTCATGTAAAAGCTTATCAGCGATATTTCAACAGGGTAAAACTTAATCTTGGGAAAACCAATTCACCGGACCTGCCTACGGATGAACGCCTGAAAAACTTTCGCAGCAGCGAAGACCCGGAATTTACCACGCTGTATTTTCAGTATGGCAGATACCTGCTCATTTCTTCTTCAAGACCAGGATCTCAGCCAGCAAACCTGCAGGGCGTGTGGAACAACAGAATGAATCCACCATGGGATAGCAAATACACCATCAATATCAACGCCGAAATGAATTACTGGCCGGCAGAGAAAACAAATCTTGCTGAATTGCATGAACCGTTTTTAAAAATGGTTCGTGAGCTCTCTGAAACAGGTGAGCAAACAGCAAAAGAAATGTATGGTGCCCGCGGATGGATGGCCCATCACAATACAGATATATGGCGGGCAACGGGAGCCATCGACGGCGCCTTCTGGGGGCTGTGGACCGGTGGCGGCGGATGGACGAGTCAGCATCTCTGGGAGCATTACCTGTACAGTGGCGACCGGAAATATCTTCAATCCATCTATCCCATTCTGAAAGGAGCCGCTTTGTTTTATGTGGATTTTCTTGTAGAGGATCCGAAAAGAAAATGGCTGGTGATCAACCCGGGGATGTCGCCGGAAAATGCACCAAAAGCGCATGGCGGTTCCTCTCTTGATGCAGGCGCCACTATGGATAACCAGATTGTATTTGATGTGTTCAGTACAACGATACGTGCAGCATCGATTCTCGGTACCGACGAGGCATTTTCAGATACTTTAAAACAAATGCGTGACCGTCTTCCGCCTATGCAGGTGGGTCAGCATGGACAGTTACAGGAATGGCTGGATGATATTGATGATCCCAAGGACGACCACCGGCATATTTCGCATCTGTATGGATTATTTCCCTCCAGCCAGATCTCACCGTATCGCACACCCGAACTTTTTTCAGGAGCGAAAAATACACTCATACAAAGGGGTGATGTTTCAACCGGATGGAGTATGGGATGGAAGGTCAACTGGTGGGCGAGGATGCTGGATGGTAATCATGCGTTTAAACTAATCAGGGATCAATTAACGCCGGTGGGTACTAACCCTGGTGGAGGTGGCACATATGCAAATCTTTTCGACGCACATCCGCCATTTCAGATTGATGGAAATTTCGGTTGTACGTCGGGGATAGCTGAAATGTTAGTGCAAAGCAGTGATGGATCAATTTCAGTTTTACCTGCACTTCCTGACGAATGGAAAACGGGTGATGTAACGGGGCTGCGCACACGCGGCGGCTTCGAAATTGAAAGGATTGAATGGAGAGATGGAAGGCTTGTAAACCTGGTTGTAAAATCCAACAATGGAGGACAACTCAGAATCCGTGTTCCTAACACGGTAAAGGCATCCGGGCAATTTTCCATGAAACCTGCAGCAGGTGAGAATCAGAACATGTTCTTTTTTGTCGAGCAGACTAAAACGCCTTTGATCTCACCAAAGACAACGATTACAAAACCACAATTGAAAGAAACATTTTTATACGACATCAACACTGAGCGTGGAAAGACTTACCGCTTCATACCAGATCAACAATAAACTTCTACTATTTTATCATTGACAAACGGCGGATGATAATAAACAGTAAGTTCCGGTCGTGCTCCATAGAATTTCTGTTGTAAAACAGGATAATCTACAAATTTGTCATGCATTTTTTAAGTGTGTTTGTTGTCCATTCGATATATTTAAAATCCGAATACTGCTGCCGGATGAAAAAGAAAATTATTAGCTGGTTGACGACTGGTTTACTCCTCTTCTGTTTTGCTTTAAACTCAAACGCTCAGCCGCCTCGTGGGCCTTTTGTTATCTCACCGCAGATCCTGCCGGATAAAAAGGTGGTGTTTCGCTACCTGGCTCCATCAGCATCCAATGTAAGATTGAATGCGCAATTCGAAAAGGCGCCGGTGCCGATGGTCAAAGACAGCATTGGGATATGGAGTGTAACAGTAGGGCCGGTGATCCCTGATATTTATCCCTATAGTTTTTCTGTTGATGGTGTTACTGTGATGGACCCCGCTAATCCGGATTATTTTCCTAACGAAAGATTTAAAGCAAGTCTTGTTGATGTTCCGGGTTTCACACCACTGTTGCATTCCATCAGAAATGTTCCGCATGGTGTCGTCAGCTATGAGTATTATCCTGCCTCAGATGGCCTGACCGGAACTGTAATGATATATACACCTCCGGGTTATGATCGTGACCAGGCAAAGAAATATCCTGTTTTCTATTTGATCAGCGGAACAACTGATACGGAAGAAACTTTTTTTAAAGTCGGTCGGGTAAATATGATTCTCGACAATCTTATTGCGGAAGGTAAAGTGAAACCGATGATTATCGTAATGCCGTATGGAAACATTGCGGCACGAACTGCGGAGCAGAAAAATCAGCCCAAACCAGCAGATCCTACCGGAAGAGATAATCCGGAAGCGGTGGCAAGATCAAAAGCATTTGAAGATGATCTGACAAAAAAATTAATTCCATGGGTCGATAAAAATTACCGCACTGTGGCAAATCGGGATAGTCGTGCAATTGGTGGATTCTCTCGTGGAGGAGGCCAAACGCTCAGGGCAGCCTTCGGAAATCTTGACCAGTTTGCATGGGTCTGCGCTTACAGTTCTTATTTGTCTGACGAAGAGATGAAAAGAAGTTATAGCCATATAATCGATAATGTGGCAGAAACCAATAGCAAACTGAAACTTTTATGGATCGGTGTGGGTACAGAAGATTTTTTATACAGCGGCACGGCAGGCTTTCTGAATTTTCTTACAGCCAACAGGGTTGTGTACACCAGCAGAATAAGTGGTGGCGGACATACATGGATGAACGTTCGAAATTACGTTGCCGAAACGGCGCAACTGCTGTTTAAATGAATCCAAAATAGGTATCTCAACGATCATCGAAATAACAGATATGAAAACATTTTTCATAACCTCGCTGGCTTGTATCCTTTTACAACTTACTGTAAGCGCTCAACGCCCGCCAGCTTTGAATTCTCCCGAAGTACACCCTGATCATAGCATCACATTCAGGTATTTTTCACGCGATGCGAAACAGGTTTCAGTAAGTGGCGAGTTTTTGAAAAAGCCACAGATGATGACCAAAGACACCGGTGGAATCTGGAGTGTGACTGTCGAACCTGTACAGCCTGACATCTATCCTTATAGTTTCCGGGTGGATAGCGTTCAGGTTGCCGATCCAAATAATACTTATGTGTTTGCGAATGAAAGATTCAAAAGAAGCATAGTTGATATTCCGGACGAAAAGCCCCTTGTTCATTCCTTACAGCCAGTTCCTCATGGCACAGTCAGCTACCGGTATTATTTTTCATCTTCTTTGCAAACGACACGACGTTTACTCGTGTATACCCCACCGGGATATCGCGACAGCAATAAAAAATATCCGGTCCTCTATTTAATACATGGCGGATCGGATACAGAAGAAACCTGGACGAAAGTTGGCAAGGCAAATCTTGTTGCAGATAATCTGATTGCACAGGGCAAAGCGCAACCAATGATTATTGTTATGCCCTATGGCAATGTCAGGCCCGCGCCTATGCCTGATTTTACCAGGGATGTAATGAATGATATTATTCCTTTCGTAGAGCAGAACTATCGGGTATTAAGTGATAGCAAGCATCGTGCGGTTGCCGGTTTTTCGGTAGGTGGTGGGCAGACATTGAATATTGGTCTCACGAACACAAATCGTTTCGGATATGTATGTTCCTATGCACCATATACAGAAACGGAAGAGTTTAAAAAGAATTTCACCAACTATTCTCCTGATGTAAAAAAACTGAATGATCAGCTCGCGCTGTTTACCATCAGTGTGGGCACAGAAGATTTTTTATATGAAAGCGTGAAGAAGAATATTGCCATGTTCGAAGAGAAAAAAATCAAGGTTAAACCATATATCGTTGCGGGCGGACATACCTGGATGAACTGCCGGTTGTTTCTTGCTACTTCTCTGCAGGAAATTTTCAAGTAAAACAAAAGAGAATTGCCAGAATTGATGACGATATAATCAGATTGAAAAATTACCCAGGTATTTATAAAAATTTTGTGATGAAAAAATTATTGATCGTATTAGTTCTTCATTTGTCAATGCGTGTGGAAGCACAGGACATTGAAAAACAGGCCCCGGCGGGTTTTGATTCCCTGGTTGCAAATGTTCCACACGGCAGGATCGATACCATAACTTATCCTTCAAAAACGGTAGGCGTAAATCGCAGGGCGATTGTTTATACACCACCAGGATTTTCAAAAAGTAAAAAATATCCTGTACTTTATCTTTTACATGGTATCGGTGGCGACGAAAAAGAATGGTTCACCAATGCAAAGCCGCAGAATATTTTCGACAATCTTTATGCAAAAGGCAGGATCGAACCCATGATAGTAGTGATGCCGAATGGAAGGGCGATGAAAGATGATCGTGCCGGTGGAAATATTTTTGACAGCGCAAAGGTAAAAGCCTTTTCTACTTTCGAACAGGACCTGATTAACGACCTGATTCCATTCACAGAAAAGAAATACCCTGTGATTAAAGATCGTCAGCATCGCGCAATTGCCGGACTATCGATGGGAGGGGGGCAAACACTCAATTTCGGATTGGGTCATCCGGAAATGTTTGCCTGGGTGGGTGGATTTTCATCTGCACCGAATACAAAAGCTCCGGAACTATTGGTTCCTGATCCTGCGAAAACAAAGCAGAGCAACCAGCTGATCTGGATTTCCTGCGGAATAGATGACGGCCTCATCGGCTTTAGCCAGCGAACACATGAGTATTTGCAAAAACATGACATTCCACACATCTACTATGTCGAGCCGGGCGCACATGATTTTAAAGTATGGAAAAACGATCTGTACATGTTTTCCCAGCTGCTTTTTAAAACTCCCGATCCGTCCTTGTTTCAAAAGTATTCAGTGCTGGGAACACCCGCTACAACCAATGTGCGGAATGCAAAGTATCCGCAGGTATTGCCGGACAGTCGTGTGATTTTTAGGTTGAAAGCACCCGAAGCGCAGAAAGTTCAGATTGACCTTGGGAAAAAATACAACATGGCGAAGGATACAGGTGGCTACTGGCAGGTAATCACTGATTCAATCAGCGAAGGGTTTCATTATTATTCTTTATTGATTGATGGCGTGGCTGTTGCCGATCCGGCGAGTGAATCATTTTATGGCA
Source organism: Pollutibacter soli (assembly GCA_029269725.1). GTDB lineage: Bacteria > Bacteroidota > Bacteroidia > Chitinophagales > Chitinophagaceae > Pollutibacter > Pollutibacter soli. The sequence goes on from JARJHS010000008.1 coordinate 34,078, forward strand.
TGGGCAGGATGGCGAGTGGAATAGAAATTCCTTTTGTTGGTGGCGATTACTATGCTGTGCGGGACGTCCCGCACGGAGTCATTGAGCAGAAAAGGTATTTCTCGCCGGTGACCAACAGCTGGCGGAGAATGTTCGTGTATACGCCACCGGGATACAACGAAAACTCTGGCAGCAGGTTTCCTGTGCTCTATATACTGCACGGCGGTGGTGAAGATGAAAGAGGCTGGGGTATGCAGGGAAAAACAGATATGATCATCGACAATCTTATTGCCGAGGGAAAAGCAAAGCCGATGATCGTAGTGATGATGGATGGAAACCTTGGTGCGGGAGGTCTTGCAGGATTCGGGGAAAGAAATTTGATGCTTTTTGAGAATGAATTGAAGCGTGGAGTAATTCCATATGTTGAAAAAAATTTCCGCGCGGCTAACACGGGAGATCAACGGGCACTTGCAGGACTATCAATGGGTGGATTGCAAACTTTGCATGCCGGTGTCAGGAACACCGATATGTTTTCTTACCTCGGTGTATTCAGTTCGGGATGGTTTGCCAATAGGACTGATATTACAAATCCGCAGTATGAGTATATGAAGAACAATGCGACGACCATCAACAAAAACGTGAAAAGTTTTTGGATCTCAATGGGAGGAAAAGAAGATATCGCCTACAACAATTGCAAAGTCATGATGGCTAAGTTTGATGAGCTCGGTATAAAGTATGTGTATACTGAATATCCGGGAGGGCATACATGGCCTGTGTGGAGGAATAATCTGTATAATTTTGCTCAGTTGTTGTTTAAGTAATTCATTTGCTTCGCTAAAAAAATGTCTATGTTTTCTTTATCCTGCCGGTTAATATCGTTGAGTGTTTTACTGATTTTGCAATTGAGCACAATCGGTCAGACAAATGGCGGAAATCAGTTTACCATTTGTAATCCGATGGACCTGAGTTATCGCTATTGCCTCGACACGCCTTCACGTAGAGAAGCAGCAGATCCTACGATGGTGGTGTTTAAAGACGAGTATTATTTGTTCGCTTCAAAATCCGGAGGATATTTTCATTCTACTGATTTAATCAGGTGGGATCTGATCACGACTAATGATCTGCCAATTGAAGATTATGCACCGACAGCGATGGTGATGAAAGACACGCTCTATTTTATGGCGTCTGGTGCTGCTCCGAAAATTTATAAAACAACTGATCCGAAGTCAGGCAATTGGACCGTGGTGAATGAGTCTTTTCCTATCGGGATGATTGATCCGGATCTTTTTGTTGACGACGATGGTCGTTTGTTTTTTTATTATGGATGCTCAAATATTGATCCTTTGCATGCAGTGGAACTCGATCCGGTTTCGTTTAATCCAATAGGTAAGCCGGTAGATCTGCTGAACAGCAATAAAAAATTACACGGCTGGGAAAGAAAGAGTGATTACAATGACCAGGCAGTTGATCCATGGATTGAAGGAGCGTGGATGACAAAATATAACGGTAAGTACTACCTGCAGTATGCTGCCCCCGGAACGGAGTTTAAAAGTTACAGCGACGGTGTATATGTATCAGACAAGCCATTGGGTCCTTACACAATGGCGAAACATAATCCGGTTGCTTACAAACCTGAGGGATTTGTCGCAGGAGCCGGGCATGGCAATACTTTCCGGGATCGTTATGGAAACTACTGGCATATCGCAACGATGACAATATCCAATAAGCATATGTTTGAAAGAAGACTCGGATTGTTTCCTGCTTTCTTCGACAAGGACGGGACCTTTTATATTTATACCGGTTTTGGCGATATGCCGATACGCTTGCCTTCAAAAAAAATAAATGGTCCTGATGAAATTTCTACCGGATGGATGCTGTTGTCATACAATAAGCAGGTGCAGGCTTCGTCTGAGTTGCCGGAACATCCTAAGCAAGATGCAGTTGATGAAGAAATCCGTTCATTCTGGAGTGCCCGAACAGGAGAGAAAGGTGAATGGTTTAGTATAGACCTCGGAAAGTCGGCCGAAGTAAATGCCGTGCAGATCAATTATTACGAGTATAAGTCTGATCTCCTGGGAAGGAAGCCGGGAATTTACTATCAGTATTTACTTGAATATTCTGATGACAACAAAACCTGGAAAACGATGGTTGATAAAACCAGCAACACCGAGGATCGTCCGCACGATTATATTGAACTGGGTAAACCTGTAAAGGCAAGATATATCCGCATAACAAATTACCGTGTGCCGGATGGAACGTTTACATTGTCTGGCATCAGGGTATTTGGAAAGGCAAATGGAAGCAGGCCTGCGCAGGTGAATAAAATTGATGTGTCCAGGAATGCAGCCGATCGCTGCCAGGCGGTGATTAAATGGCCGGCGGTGCCAGGTGCAACAGGTTACAATATCCGTTATGGTACCGATCGAAATAAGTTGTATCACAACTACCAGGTCCTTGGTGTAAATGACCTGAAGCTGAACAGTCTCGACAGCAATGAAAAATATTTTTTTACTGTTGATGCTTTTAATGAATCTGGTGTAACCCGAGGATCAGCGATAAAGGCCGTTGAATAAAAAGATGTAGTGCTGATAAAAGGCTAACCAGATGCAAGGATTTTCACACTTCGACTTTTACATCCATGCAGACACTGACATCAGAATTCTTATGTAATCCAGTATCCACCAGGATTTGCGCAACAAACAGCAGGTCCTGATTAAAAAGAAACGTCTACAGAATTATCGTGTACTAAAATTTTAAAAAGCAGACTTGCTGTGTAGAACAGATAAACACCCTTGCACTCCCGAAATAAATTTGCCGTTACTTTATTCCTGTGCTTGCCTTACCGTCTGGTTTATTGTATGTTTAGCGAGCGTGCATGTTTTTCTGAGAGTCAGATGGAAAAGACGGGAATATCGGAAAGAATCGGTAAAGGAAGCTTTGATATAATTTTAAGAAAACAGCAAAAATATATTACTCTTACAATGTAAAAAGCCTGTATCGGAGACGTATCATCAGTCCTTAAATCTTCACCTGTTCGCTTCTGAGATCCAATGAAACTGGTTCTCTGTAAGTTGAAAATGTCTGTTGTTTTTTTCGAGATAGAAAAACAATGTATCCTTTCTTACCGGTCCCCAGAGCTGAAGCCGGTTACTATCAACGATTTTATAATTAAACGAAAACAGGGGAACACTGTCCGTAGGAAATTTTTTAAAATCAATCACGTGTTTAATTGTATCCGGCTGATACGCAAAATATCCGCGACGATATCGTTGTCTGAATAAACTGTCGGTAGTATTGACGCTGCCCATTCCATTGACGTCAAAAATAAAGTCTTTCCAATCGGTATCTTTATTCGCTGCGACAGCAAGTGTATCTCCGTTTCTGGCAAAAACCTTTATATCATAAATGCCCGTGTTGATCGGTCGTGGAGCAACGGGTTCCAAACCATTCAGGTATCGGTCCCGGCTCTGAATAAATGGCATAATGATAAAAACGATGATGAATGCCAGTTTCAGAATTCCTCTTCCGATACGATGCCAGGTCTTCGTCAATTCGATATCGTATAAGGCAGTTGCGCGCACAGATCTGTTGAGAAAAAAGAAATGGAAGAGTCGCCGCCAGTCCTGTAATACAAGGAACAATGAATAGATCATCACCTGCATGGAATACAGTTTCACAGGGATATCATAGCTGAGGTTGAGCATAAAGACATTGGTGAAAGTGGCGAGGGCCAAAAGAGCGCCGGGTGTAACTGTTTTCCTGTTCAGTAATAAAAGCCCGGTAAATGTTTCAATGGCACCGGAAAAAATCTGGTACGGTGCTGAATAACCGAAAAACATCCACGAAAAACGCATCGGGAGATAATCGCCCAGTGGGGTGGCCAGCTGACTCAGGTTAGGAGGATACATCTGCAGAGCAAAAAGTTTGATGATGCCGTAGCTCAAAGCGACGATGGAAACATAGTACCTGACCATCGTTCTTAAAAAATAGCCGAGTGTGTTGTAATTGCGTTCTCGTTTTCTATCGATGATTGTCCAGATGATGGCACCTGTAAATGCCAGGATAAGGTAAGTGTAAAATTGTGCCCATGCGTATGAATAATCGCCGCTGCCGCCACCATCGATGTTCAGATTATTCTTTACATGAAGGATGTTTTTGTTGAACAAATTGACTATCCAATGATCGATGGTGTCGACCCATGAGAATAAGTCCGATATCCATGGGAACCAGGCCCATGGACTGATGGTGACGAGGAAGAAGATGAAGAAAAAGCGAAATAGGAAATTACGCATGGATGGAAGGTTGAGGGGCTAAGATATTGAAAAAGGCAGCAGGCAGCAGTATGCCGGTAGCAGATATAAAGCGGTGTTCGTTTTGTTTTCGCCGTTTTCAGTTTTCAGTTTTTTTGTAGGCCGCGGATAGCAGACGTAAAGCAATGTTCGTGTATTTTCTTCCGGTGTTTAGTTTCCTGTTTCCTGCTCCGCTGCTTACAGTTTTTATTCGATCCAGCTATAAATACTTACTGTATAGTTAAGCGTTTAATTGCCAGTATAGTCGGTTATAAGCAATTGTAATCAATTGTCGGATTGTGTATATTTAGCGTTGCCTGCAATGCAGTTCCCAATTCAGCAAACTTCTCGAGAATTCAGTTTTGACTATATTGCAGAAAAGCTTTTGCCAAACGTATTTATAATTGCAGGTTGTAATGGGGCAGGGAAGACGACAGCATCATTCACTGTTCTACCTGAGTTATTGAATGTGAAAGAATTTGTCAATGCTGATGAAATCGCACGTGGTCTTTCACCTTTTCAACCAGAAACGGTTTCAATTGAAGCTGGAAAGATTATGTTACGACGAATTGATGAATTGATATCATCTGGGCAAGATTTTGCTTTCGAGACAACTTTATCGACCCGTAGTTTTGTGAATCTTTGTCACGAAGCTCAAAGTGTTGGGTATTCAGTTAATTTGATATTCTTTTGGTTAGATAGCATAGATCTTGCAATTGAGCGAGTTAGACAAAGAGTATCTGAGGGCGGACATAATATTCCTTCCGATACGATCAAGAGGAGATATAGTTCAGGATTAAGAAATTCGTTAATTTGTTCCAGAATGAAGTTGATTATTGGTTGCTGATAGACAATTCGCGAACAGAACTTGAAGTGATAGCCGAAGGAAAGAAGCAAACAAAATTGACAATTCATAACGAAGAAAAGTGGAATGGCATCAATGACTACGTTAGAAATAAAGAATAAGGTTATCGAAGGGAGCAAACTTGCGGTACTTCGATTAATTGAAAAGCGGAGACGCGAGAACTCTTACCTCATTGTATCTGACAACGGGAAAGTTGTCAAAGTAATGGCAAAAGACATTAAGGTCTAAGACTGCACTGCAGGCAACATCGGCCTATGACGCAATACGGGCAGAAGAAAATATCCTGATCGACATGAACACAGATGAACTTCGGTTCCGGGCGACAGGAACACAGATCAGCTTTGGAATATAACATCGACGACATAACTTTACTCAGCTGACGGTCCAGGCAGACGGAATCCTAATTCCCGTACTGCGCAAAGCCGTGGGCGTTAGCGGCAATTTTATGACAGGCAAGACAATTATACTGGGAATTTTCATTTTGACATTTTTTTCATGCAATTCAAATAGAAGAAACGATGAACCTAAAAATGAAACGCCTAAAGCGTTGGAAGATAAAAGTTATTCATCAGAGATAATTTCTAAACGAAGTTATCTCGACATGATAGAAAGTCTTTATAATGAAGTATTGCGAGTCGACTCGGACTTGAAAACTTTAGAAGACAAAATCACAAATCTTGGCAAGGCAAAGTCGGACTCGTTGGATAGGTTTGAAAATTTCAACGAAAAGAATGGATTGTATTACGATTTAGCGGAAAAACGAATTTCAGCAATTAAAGATTCTTTATTGCGTGATAAATTGAAAACACTCATCATCAACAGTCTTACAACGTATAGTCTGAAAATTGCGAATCACAAGGAGTTGATGACGACGATTGAGACTAACAGTATAACAATTTCTGACTTACATACCTCTTTAAAAATTGTGACTACTTTACCAATAATTGAGAAATTCCAGGCTGATAACTTTCCTAAATCTCAGGCAATTGAGGGATATATAAAACAACAACAAGACGCTTTAAAAATGACGGATACCCTATTTAAAAAAAGAATTCCGTTTTAATCGCAATGTTCGTATAACGCTGCTACCATTGGCCTATGCGAAATACGGGTAGGCATTGACAAATATCTGCGTAAGTCTCGTTCGTAAAATCTCAACCGTAGTATTTCTATAACTGATAGTGGAAAGAGTCTGGTTTTACAGCGTATAGGACCATTTGTGAACCACTTATAACTTCAGCCTCCATTATAAAACTACTCACTTTCGGAGCTGAGGCGTTTTGATATGACCGATCGTAGCTGGCCTTCATTTTGGTCGCCCCAGTTTCCCAGCGCTGCAATTACGGGAATCACCGTTTTACCTAATTTAGTTAAGCTGTACTCCACCTTTGGCGGCACAACCGGATAAATTTTTCGTGTAATCAATTCATGTTCTTCCAATTCATTTAACTGAATATTCAGCACACGTCTTGAGGCATCAGGAATTTTTCGTTGCAGTTCACTCGGACGTTTGTATCCTTCGTTGATAAACCACAACAAACGGATTTTCCATTTACCATACAGCACTTCACCAATCAGATCCAAACCACAATTCAGATTCGGTAAGCTCTTTCTTTCATACATAAGATAAAAGTAAACCTATGTTCCAAACTGTACAATAGGGGAGAAATTTATCCCTATATGAATCGTAATTCCGTACTTGTACGTGGGGTACATAAGTTCCAATTTTGCCTTAAATAATTTAATTCATGGATCAGCAATTTAATTTCAATAATGAACTATCTGGCAAAATCGCTTTGGTAACAGGTGGTACGAAAGGAGCCGGAAAAGCAATTGCAGAAAGGCTTTTACAAGCCGGAGCAACGGTTATCATTACCGCAAGAAACGCACCGGAAAAAGAAAACGGTAGTCTGCATTTCATTCCTTCTGATTTGAGTAAGGCAGCAGGAACACAAACAGTAGTCAGAGAAGTACTATCGACCTTTGGGAAGGTAGACATTCTTGTAAACAATCTTGGCTCATCGGCGACTCCTGCTGGTGGGTTCGCTGTACTGACTGATGAAGATTGGGAATCAACTTTACAGGCTAATTTGCTTGCTCCTGTCCGACTGGACAGAGGCTTTTTACCACAAATGATCAATCAAAAAAGTGGTGTTATTATTCATATAGCTTCTATTCAGGGCAAACTACCCCTATATGATTCTACATTGCCCTATGCAACTGCAAAAGCAGGATTGATCAATTACAGTAAAAGTTTATCAAAAGAGGTTACCCCAAAAGGTATCCGTGTGTTAACTGTTTCACCGGGATGGATAAATACGTCAGCATCGATAGCCTGGTTGGGCGAGATCGCAAGAAATGCAAATAGTACAGTAGAAGAAGCTCAGCAAAATGTCATGGATGCATTGGGTGGAATACCTTATGGCAGACCTGCCGAACCAGAAGAAGTAGCTGAGTTGGTTGGTTTTCTTGTTTCACCAAGAGCCGGTTATTTAACAGGAACAGAATTTGTAATCGACGGCGGAACAATTCCGACCATTTAATAATCTCAAAAATTAAGACAATGAACTTACCAAAAGTAATTACCGAGTTAATAAAAACACAGAACAGTTTTGACAGCACAGCCTATGCAAATTGTTTTACCGAAACAGCAATAGTGTTTGACGAAGGAAAAACACACAGTGGGAAGGCAGAAATAAAAAACTGGATAGACAAGGCTAACAAAGAATATCAGGCGGTAATGAAACCCCTGGAATATTCTGAAAACGAACATATATTGAAAACGGAAGTTTCCGGGAAGTTTCAAGGAAGTCCGGCTATAATGACTTTCCATTATGAATTTAGAGATGGATTAATTCAGGCTTTGAAAATCGTGTAAACAAATAGTATTCCATGGCAAGGTATTGGCAAAAACAGGGCTGAAGGGCGACCTTCAGCTTTTGTATTACTATTAAGCTCTTTACTTTCGGCCGGCTGAAATATTTATATTGCCATGCCTTCGTCGATAATCAAAACGTTGGGTGAAATTCCGTTAAAACTCCGACCAGGAGTGAAATTATTGAGTATCAAAGGTATAATTACAGCAAATAATTAATTTGAAAATAAAATTATGGCAAGCACAGCAAAGTTATTAGAGGACAGTTTACTGGTAATCTGGAATGACCGGAATTCTGACAAGCGGCTTGAAACAATGAAGCAAATTTATGCACCAGACATTCATTTTTATGAAAACAATGATGGAAATGCAATTGTGGGACATCAGGCGATAAACGAACTTATTTCAAAATTGCAGAGTGGGTGGCCAATTGAATTTCAGTTTGAACTGAACAAGCCATCGCAGGTAAATCATACTGCACAGATTATTTCCTGGAATCTTGGACCAAAGGGAGCGACGCCCATTGCGACTGGGATGGATGTAGCCATTACAGAAAATGATTTGATTAAATCGTTGTATTTATTTTTAGACACAAAATAAAATAGCCACTGCTGTAGCCTGGCGCACGGCTAAGAATGTTCCAGAATTCTACTTCTATACCTGACAACCTGTTTCAGGAAATTTCAAAAACAGTTACCCTGAACACAAATGACGAAAGATGGTGTAGTGAGTTTGATGTACTTAAAATAAAGAATTGCTATTGCAATCAATGAAAGGAAACTTACTATATTATGTCGCTTAGGTTAGTTTTTGGGTTTCATCATAGCACTCATTCTATGCGTTATTGTTTTTCAGTTTTTTTACTGTTGCTATGTGGTTGCAGCAAATATCCTGTTGTAGCTGAAAAGCCCGAATGTAAATTAGCGACCGTAACCAGGTACGGTTATGACGATTATACACTTACTTATGACGGTGCAAAAATTATTAAAGCCGGAAATGATCCTATAACCGGGTCTTCGTTGACTTATGATAATAATGGCAGACTTACAACAGTAGAAATGCCATCAAATTCTCCCATGTATAAAAAAGTATTGTATTATAATGCCGAAGGAAAGGTGTCGATAGAAAAGAATTATGAGAAGCGAACTGTGAATTGGGTAGAGAGTACTGTTTTATATTTTACTTATACCAATGGCAGAGTAACTTCGATCAGGGAAACGGTTCAGTGGGCTTCACCTGCCATGGAATTCGAACACGAGGTAATATGGGATGGAAACAATATTCGCAGTATCATTATCAGATCTGGTGGTACGACTATTTGTTCACAGCAGTATAGCTACGATCTTACCCGAAAGAATGCTGTAACTGCTTTCATGGATCTGTATCATGTTGATCAACTTCAGCCCCGGTTTAAAATGCCTTTGTATTTTAGTAGCAACCTGCTGATAAAGAGGAGAATGATTGTCCTTCTGCATTAACAACTGATATTACATACGATCTCAGCGACAGTCTTCACATAAAAATATACACATATGGAAACGAGTTTCTGGCGTATACCTATGAGTGTCGCTAATCGTATCTCAAAAATATTCAGGCACGTTTTTAATGACCAGTAACTTTGCTTTATATGATTCTTTAAAATCCCGACATGCAAATGACTTCAAAGATATTAGCATTCCTGTTTATTTTATTGGGTGAAAGTCCGGTTTTTGTTCCGGTGAGTGAACAACATGTGACGACGATACATTTTGAAAAAGGCGATTTTAAAATCAGTAACGTCAATAAAGATAAACTTGACGAAATAGTTAAAAAGTCTGTGCCTGATTCAATTACTTATCTGAAAATATTTGGTTATTCTGATACTGCAGGAAGTGCGAAATACAATGAAGACCTATCGAGAAAGCGTGCGTATGAAGTTTATCATTATCTGGCCAGAAGAATAAAGATTGACTCTTCAAAAATCTATATCACCTGGTTAGGCGAGAAGGCTGAAGGCTATGATTTGCATTTTCCGGATGCGCATATTCAGCAGCGTTGTGTGGATGTTATTGCAAGTTTCGGTAAACGAGTGAAAAATTAGCGATGATTTCATTCTCTTCTAAATGGCTGACGAAATTCCTGATCTTTTCTTTGCTCGTTCTTTTAATAATACTAACAGCTTATTTGATTAAACAGAAAATACTGGCGGCGAACCAGCAAAAAAATGTGGCAAATGCGGTTGCCGGAATCGAAAGCTTACATGAATTGATTAACCGGCAACAAGTGGAATTTGGAGAATATCTATTCAAAAAAGATTGCATTAGTTGTCACCCCGCTAGAAACCAAATGGAAAATTATCTGAGGGGGATTTTGAATCAGATGGATGAAAAATATCTGATTCTTTTTTTAACCAGGCAAGACTCACTCGTAAAAGCTAAAGATCTGATTGCAATGGACATTAAAAAGCGATGGTATCCCGTGAGTACAAGTCAACACTTTAAGTATTCTGGAAGTGAACTTGAAAAGTTGATTATTTATTTACGCGATTTGTAATTTTTCGCTCTAGGTACAATGACAATAATTGCTGCTAAAAGACTGGCCTTTTAAACAAACCATCTTCGGACTTTTAAACAAAGTCAGCTCAATTTAACCTGTCTAGTTTTGTTCCAGCAAACAATGAAAATGGAACAGAACAATTACTATGGTGCATTACAGAAACCACTCGATTCAGGATTCAATGCCAGGTCATCTACGGCCGATGTTATCAAAGGAATAGATCTCACAGGGAAAATTGCAATCGTTACCGGCGGCAATACTGGTATTGGGCTGGAAACTACAAGGACACTTGCGGCTTCTGGAGCAACAGTGATTGTACCTGCGCGGGATACTGAAAAAGCGAAGAAGAACCTCTACGGCATTGATAATGTAGAAATCGGGTCGATGGATCTCATCAATCCGGATTCGGTAGATGCTTTCGCAGAAAAGTTATTGCCTCTGGAAGACCTTTTGCATATGCTCATTAACAACGCGGGCATAATGTGGGTGCCATTGAGAAAAGATAATCGTGGAATCGAATCGCAACTGGCGACAAATTATTTAGCACAGTTCCAGCTGACTGCCAGACTTTGGCCTGCACTTAAAAAAGCCAATGGAGCAAGAGTAGTGAACGTCTCATCGCAGGGGCATCAGTTTGCACCTTTCAATTTCGATGATCCGAATTTTCAGAATAGAGAATACGAAACACTTCAAGCTTATGGTCAATCCAAGACAGCTGTCAATTTATTTTCCGTTGAGCTTGATAGCCGTGGGAAGAAATTCAATGTAAGAACTTACGCTGTTCATCCTGGTTCGATCGGCGGCACTGAGTTAGCAAGAGAAGCGTCGCTGGAACTATTTCAGCAGATGGGTTTTCTTGATGCTGACGGAAAATTGCGGGCCGAGGTGGCCGCATCATTGAAAACAGTTCCCCAGGGAGCTGCTACTACTGTCTGGTGTGCCACAAGTCCGCTTCTTAATAACATCGGCGGAGTGTATTGCGAAGATGGTGACATCGCTCCGATTGCCGCTGAAACTTCACCTTCTGTTGGGGTAAAACTCTATTCGCTTGATGAGTCCGATGCAAAACGCTTATGGAATCTAAGTGAAGAAATGACGGGATTAAAATTCAGTATTTAATGTGTACTATTTTTGTAGAACTGATTCCTTTTGTATGATAGGAATGCAAAAAAATGAATGATGGAGTATAAGGCCAAATATATCACTGAGGATATTAAACTCTCCTGGTACGAGGATAAGTTTTTCAAATCGGATATCATGTTCGATCACCATATGCTGATCTGGTTTATCTCTGGTGAAACTAAAATCGTTCAGGCGGACGCAACATATATTTTTAAGAAAGGTGATATTTTTTTGATCCCCAGAAATCAACTGGCGACAATCATCAACTATCCGAAAGATGGTGAGCCTCATAAAACCGTGGTAATGCATTTATCGACTACGCGATTACGGGATTATTATTCGAAACTGAATGTAAAACCAAAGCCATCGGCCTCACATAAAATATTAAGCTACAACAATCATCCCTTGCTGGAAAGTTGCCTCTCTTCTTTGATTCCATATTTTGAAATGAAGGATCTGCCCGGGGATATTGCGACATTGAAAATAACAGAGGCGTTAACAATTTTGAGAACGATCGATGAGAAAATCGACGACGTTCTGGCAAATTTTGAAGAGCCAGGAAAAATTGACCTGGCCAGTTATATGGAAAAGAATTTTATGTTCAACCTCCCCCTGGAAAAATTCGGCTATCTGACCGGAAGAAGTCTTACTACTTTTAAGCGTGATTTTAATAAAGCCTTTAATACAACTCCGCAACGTTGGCTTACACAAAAGCGACTTGAGCTTGCGCACTATCAATTCGTAGAAAAGAAAATGAAACCCATCGATGTTTGTTACGAAGTGGGTTTTGAAAATTTATCGCATTTTTCATTTGCGTTTTAAAAACAGTTTGGTTATTCGCCGTCAGAATTGGTCGGGAGATGAATTGGCCGAATCATCCAATATGTATAATTTGGACGAATAAGCTCCATCTTCAAGTAATCGAATGAACTTTATTCTGATTTTTTTCATTTTGGATATTCTGATTTCGATAAACCTTAGCGGACAAAAATTCAGACGTGTAGCTGTTACTGATTCAGGGGCAGGATCAAGAAGAATGTTAGAGGGTTATGTTGCGAAGTTTGACGAGTATTCTGCTGCAAGCTTCACGCTGTATGAGAATAACTATTTCAGTTTTGTTATTTCGATTCAGAATAACTTAAAAGTAAGTGATGGTGAATATCGGTTTCACGGTGATACACTGGTTTTGAAATCTTACTATCCGGAGAAAAAGATGCCCATTAAACTAATGGTAAGGGAAAGGGAGATTGGAGATTCAAACATCAGAAATTTTGATATTATAGAAGATCTGGCGGGGCATCAGTATCCTAATTCGGCAATCAATATCAACCAGGATTCAGTTCAGTGCTTTTATGGAGATATGGAATGTTTTGGGTCATCAATCAAATCCATTGACAGTATCAAAGTGGTTATTGGAACAGGAATTTCCTCTGGTTGGTTAAAGGTATCGCCTACAAAGAAAATCATGAGGATCCAGTTGCAGACGGAAATTCCGATGGATAGGTATTTCGCTATGCGTCTGCGTTTAGTCAGGAGGGAAGGCGGATTTGATGAAGTCTATGAATAAATTTTCTATCGAAAGTAGAGCATCAGGTAAAAATCGGCCCTGCAACAATTTAATTTTATTTTCTATTGATCCGGAGCGTGACCTGCCCGTCTTCATGTTCATAGGTTATCTCCAGTCCGTTTGTATCTGCAATCTTTTTCACAATCGCCAAACCAAGTCCGTTTGAACCCGACTCAGCGCTCGTTGCTGCAAATCGTTTGAAAAGTTTTTCCGGGGCAATAGGTGCAGCATGCGTAGTATTACTGATGCTGTAGCTATTACCATTAACCGAAATATCAATCCTTCCACCTGAATAATTGTGCCTGATGGCATTTCCCAGGAGATTTGAGATTAACGTGTCGGCGAGTAGCGGATGCAGCTGCACGCGAAATTCATTTGCGTAATCTGTTGTTATATTGAGCTGTTTGTCATGAATAAGTTCCGATAACAAGCCAATGTATTTTTTAGTCACTTCATTCAGATTGAGCTCTTGATTGGCGGGATATTGCTGGTTTTCGATTTTTGCGAGCAGCAGCAATTCCTGGTTGAGCTTGGAAAGCCGAGACAAAGCATCTGAAGCTTCCAGTATCGACTGTACATCTTCGCCCTGGAGATGTTCACTTTGAAGCAGAAGTTCAAGCTTACTCTTTGCAGCACTCAAAGGCGTCTGCATTTCATGCGCTGCATTTTCAGTAAATTCTTTCATATTGACAAAATCTGCCTGGATTTTAGCCGTCATGGAATTGAGTGAAGCATTAAGTTCATTGAATTCTGTTGTTCCGGTTTCTTTTTCAAATACCGTATTCTGTATGGTTTGTAAATCTGCCTGCCGGACTTTGTTAAGAGATCGATAAAATGGATTCCAAAGGTTTTTACTGATTAACCAGGTATACAAAAATGTTGCAAGCAGAAGTCCTGCGAAAACCAGCAGGATGATTCTTGTTGTGTATGCAATCAGCGCAGCTTTTTGTTCCTGGGATTTTCGAAGAATGATCTGGTACGAAACGCCGTAAACAGATACGACCTGGGTCAGCTGACGATAGGTGATTTTTCCCGGTCCGTCATTTATGTCTGCAATGGCAGGAAACTTTTCACCAGAAACTTCAACAGGATAAATAGAAACATCCGGCGCCCGCAATACAACGGTAACACCGCGGGACATTTCATTCTGGAGATATTTAATCCATACCACTTCTTCCTGCAATAATTCCTGGTCGCTTTTGCGATTCAGTTCCCAGCTGAACCTCGAGAACAAATAGTATCCTGCAATGATCAGCAATACTGTCATCGCGGTAAGAAAATATAATGTTGTTTTTGTAAGAAGCCTCATGCAGGTCTCAAAGTTATAGGTATTAAGTTGCTAAGTTGTAAGTAAACGCTCGGTTGTTACTCTGTGAAACACTCTCTTGTTCCTCTGTGTTTTGATGTTCCCGTTTTGCATACAACTCTTTGTCTTTCCTTTGCGGGCTGTTTCTTTGCGCACCCGGCGGTTTGACTTTTAATTGCGGCTCAGAACATCAAACCGCAAAGCAAACAGCCAGGTATTTCGCAAAGGAGCAGCCAGGGACTTACCTAAAGCCTAACAACCCACTACCTGAATCATTAGCTATCTGTAAATCGGTATCCTGATCCATACACCGTCTTAATATAGTCGCCACTCCCCGCATCTACCAGTTTCTTTCTCAGGTTACGGATATGCGTATAGATAAAATCATAGTTGTCGAGAAACTCATAATCATCGCCCCATACATGAGCTGCAATGGCATTTTTTGTTAATGCCCTTCGTTGGTTCACGATAAAATATTCAAGCAATCGGTATTCTTTTTCCGTAAGATCAATTGCTTTATCATTGACCAGTACCAGTTGTGCATCTGCATTGAGTTTGATCTCGTGAAATATTATTATTTTATTTCCTCCAAAAGATCTGCGCCTCAATACTGCATTGACCCTTGCATTTAGTTCTGATAAGTGAAATGGTTTGGTGATATAATCATCCGAACCTGATTCAAGACCAGCGAGTTTATCATCAAGGGAATTTTTTGCAGAGATAATGATGATCCCAGCTTCTGACTCAAGATCTTTTAGTTCTTTCACAATATCCAATCCGCTGCCATAAGGTAAGCCGATATCAACAACAATGCAGTCGTAACTGAATTGCTGAATCTTTTCTTTCCCTGTAAGAAAATTCTCGGCTGTTTCGCAGACATGCCCCTGGTACTCCAGGTATTTCTGGATGGATTCTCTTAATGCCTTTTCATCTTCGATGATGAGGATCTTCATGAAAGCAAACTTATTAAAAGTTGTAAGTTATAGGATATTAAGTTGTAAGTAAGATGCTATCCTGGCTGTTACTTTGCGTGTAACCCCGGCTGTTCGCTTTGCGGTTTGTGTTTTAAATAAAAGTCAAACCGCAAAAAGCGCGAAGAAACAGCCCGCAAAGGAAATACAAAGATTAAGTAAATAAGAAATTCTCCATGTGCCCTATGTTCCTTTGTGGTTCAGATTTTTGTCTGCACCAAAGGATCACAGAAAACAAAGAATCTCTGCGACGCGACGATCAACGTTCAACGTAAAAAACCCGCCACGAGGGCGGGTTAACTTCAAGATCAGAGCACAAACTATATTTATCCATTAAGATCGTTGAGTGCGTATTGATATTCTTCTTTCGGATCAGAAGGATACACACCTGTGATAACTGCACTGTTTCCTCCCTTTTTCAATGCTTCTTTCAGCTGATCGATGCTGGCAACATTGTTACCATTCACTTTGGTGATAATGAATCCATCGCGCATACGGGTTTGCTCTGAAAGAACACCGTCGCCCAATTGTTTCACAATAACACCTGATGGAATATTCAGTTTTGAAGCCTGCTCAGGGGAAAGGTTTTCAAGGTTTGCACCAAGTTCTTCAACCACCTGGCTTTTTACGCTGGCATATTCACCTGACGCGCCTTTCAGTGTAGCCGTCACCGTTTTCTCATTTCCATTGTGAGTAAAACTAATAGCGATTTTTTCACCAGGCTGCATAGAACCGATCTTACCCATCAGTTCAGTACCGCTGTTTATTTCAACACCGTTGAGTTTGGTAATGAAGTCACCTTTCTCAACACCAGCTTCTGCAGCAGTACTTCCCTTTGCAACTTCAAGCACATATACACCATTGCCTTCTTTGATATTATTTTTCGCACGCTCTTCAGCACTCATCTGATCGTTAGGGAACATGATACCGAGATAAGCTCTTTTTGCAGATCCGTATTTTACTATATCGTTTGCTACCCTGCGAACCAGGTTAGAAGGGATCGCGTATCCGTAACCGGCATATGAACCTGTTGGGGAGGCAATCGCACTGTTGATACCAATCAGGTCGCCTTCCGTATTTACGAGCGCTCCGCCACTGTTTCCAGGATTGATCGCAGCATCGGTCTGAATAAATGATTCGATGGCTGAACTGCTGTTACGGCTGTTGATGCCGATATTTCTCGCTTTCGCACTCACGATACCTGAAGTAACCGTTGTTTCCAGGTTGAGAGGATAGCCTATCGCGAGCACCCACTGACCGAGATGCACATCATCAGAATTAGTGAAATTGATTACAGGAAAATCCTTTCCTTCAATCTTCACCACTGCGAGGTCGGTACTGGGGTCAGTACCAATAACTTTAGCCTTGAAATCGGTTTTGTTGTTTAATGTCACGATTACTTCGGTAGCTCCATCAACCACGTGGTTATTGGTGATGATATAGCCGTCCTTTGAAATCAGTACTCCGGATCCTGAACCCCGCTGCGGCGCAGGCTCCTGACCGTTTTCGCCAAAACCAGGTCCGAAGAATTCACGAAACTCTTTTGGCAGCTGCGACATTCTCGCTGATTGTTTTGCTTTCATCGTTGTTTTGATGTGTACTACCGCAGGACTAGCCTTCGTAGCGGCTTTTTCAAAATCAACCATAGCAACAGCGCCTGGTGTTTCAGAGTACTTAACATTTTCAAAAATTGCCTTCGCTGGTTCAGCGGTTGGAATTAATTCTCTGCCCTCATATTTATTGTAAGCCCAAAGACTTCCGGCGGCAATCGCACCGGATACAAGGGTCGTGGTTAAAATGTTTTTTAATGCCATGTCTTTAATTTTTAGTTTGTTCAGAAACCAAAAATCATATGGAGATCTAAAGAGATTCTGAAGATTTGGGTTAAGGAGAAGTTAATAAGAAGTAAGAGGTAAGAAGTAAGTGGTGAGGTAAGAGTTGGCAACTGCAACCAGGGATATGCAACATCTGCTGGAAATTGTTGCTTTCTTCAATAGAGATCAAGAGGGTGGCAGGAGTAGGACCTATGAGGTGAATCTGAATTGACCGTTTAGTGTCGAAAATTGCGCCCTTTTCGAACCTGTAGTTAAACCTGATGTCGAAGTAATCACAGTATTTGCGATTTAATTTCGAAAAGATGTTACAAATCCGCTATGAAATATGTATGATGACGATTTGATCGACCTGAATAAAATTCTATGTCGAAAATTGATAAAATTTGACATGATAGCAGACGCAGTGATTTTCACCACACAAAAAATAGGAAGGGCAACTTTTTATATTAATTCAGGATTAATTTTATCTGCCAGTGAATAGCTTCAGATTTCAAATAGCTCTCACTTCTTCAATCCAAAACTGCTTTCCATCTTAGGATCACCTTTTCCATCATATACAGCCACTTTCGGATAAGGATAAACCGGTCGGGTCATTACAGTTTTGCCTTTTTCTTTTTTGGAGAAGATTACCCGCTCGGGAGCATTTCCTTTTTCCACCCAATCAGTGATCAGTTTAACATAATCAACATCATCCGCGCCCGGCCCGCCATCGCAATGTAAAACGCCAGGCAAAAGAAAAAGCCGCATGAATGATTGCAGATCGGCGTTCTTTTTTAAAGCTTCATCATAATGTGCAATAGTTGCGTAAGCAGACAATGCCGGATCATTCCAGCCGTGATATAAAATCAATTTTCCTTTTGATTTTTCGAAAGCAGAATAATCTGTGTTAGTAGCGTCGAGAAAGGAAGATGCAAAAGCAGTCTTCGTAAAGAAATCATCAAAGTGATATGTCTGATAATCCCATTTTGGGTCACTATAGATAAGATATTTGTAAATATTAGTAGCGAAATAATGCCAAAGGCTTGGTTTCAGATAAGGGCTTGTGCCTGCGATCCAGAGATCGATTCCTGTAGGTTCAGCTTCAATGCCATGAGGAAATCCCGGGTGAACGAGTTTCCCGTCTATTGTCAAAGGATCGAAAATAGTTTTGAGTGCTGTAAGCTGCGCTTTGGTAACACAATCTTTTCCTGCAGAGTCGCCTGGGCAAACCGGCAGTTTACCGAGATCAATTTTGCAATTGTTGGGCTCGTTAAGGATGCAATCATTTAAACCATCTGCAAGATCACATTCCTTGCATACGAACTCCTGTACCAGTTTCAGATTATCGTTTGTGATAACCGGATTGAGTTTTTTTGAATCAGGATAATTTTTTTGCAGCGTCTCAATACCTTTTGCTGCAATGGCGGGCCAGTTGTATGCAGGAGCACCGGCAACAATTCCATCGTAGTCGTCAGGATAACGTTGTGCTTCCATCAGCGCCTGGCCACCACCCCTTGAACATCCGAGAAAATAACTGTATGATGCAGGAGCGCAATACGCAGCGCGAATCAGTGCTTTGGACACTACTGTTGTTCGATGTACCGCAAGATGACCAAAATTCACCTGACGTTCCATATTATTATAGGCCCATGCTGCGCCGTCATTGTTATCAACATGACCCGTGTTTGTGGCAGCTACAGCATAACCGCTGCTGATATAGGGGAGAAGAAAATTCTGAAATGCGCCTGCGAAGCCGCCGTTCCCACTCATCAGGAATCTGCCGTTCCAGTTTTGCGGTAGATAGAGTTCAAATGCAATCTCTTTTCCAATGATTCCCTGCAGCCGGCAGAATGGTTTGTTGATAATGATCTCCGGCCGGAACTGAGTTGCCTTGATTGTGTCCTTTAGATATGATTCTGTTTTATTGATGACAACATCCGGAAGATCGAGTGTTTTGAAAGATTCGCAAGGCTTGCAGGTTTTGGTGATTTTGTTTTGACCGAGGGCCGTTGCCGTTAGAGCCAGGCAAAGCACGACTGCAATGGAAAATTTCATTTTCGGGAAGTTGAGTGAGTATGAAGGTAGGAGTTCTATGAATAGGAAAACTTCTGGCAGGAGCTTAAAGTCCTAAATCCGTGCAAGGGATAACGGGCTATTAATGCTGGGGATTGAATGATTCTGGTAAACAAAGTACAATGGAGCCAGCTTTTTTGCAGCATTTTTACCGATTCTTTCCGGACCGGCCGTGTTCCCGGTCTACCTTCTTATTTCGCAATTTTATTTTGTTAACCATGAGGCGTTTGTTTTGCCGGAAACCGGGGATGAAGAATATAGCAATGTACTTTTTTGATCAGATCGTACCCTCCGAACCATGATTCAGATATTTCTTTGAGGATCTGGTGAATTTCCGGATGGAAATTTCGATTCCGTATATAGTTGCTGTTAGATTTCATTTTGACTTTTTTTAAAATACCGTGATTTAACCCAAAGTAAAATCAGCCTTCATTATTATTATTGGAAAGCATTCTGGTTTATGAATCAATTCAGGAGATATTTAAGCGTGGTTGAAAATCCTTTTTTACTAACAACACTATTCGCTGTTCTAGGTTGGTGTTTTACCCGGTTAATTGATAAAGTGAGCATGGTGCCTGTATTGGAGTTTTCCGTGAAACACCCGACGGGTTCTGACGCGAATACCTTCCGTTATACTTTTAGAAATATTTCGCACAGCGAATCATTCGACAATCTTAAATTATTAATTGTTTCAAAAAGTGATTCAATAAAAAAGTATGATCTGCAAATACCACCTCCAAATTTCATAGACAAAAACAATGATTCAATCGCATTAGATAGAATTAATCACTCTTTCTTTTTCAGACTTACAAAACTAAATCCAAAGTCTGAATTTAATCTAATACTTATCACAACTGGTAAAAATCCCGTTCCTGTAAGAATCTCGTCTGATGGCTCCATTAGAATTACGCAATCGAATCTAATCACATTCCTGATCAAAAATGAATTTGTAATACTAGGCGCATTGATTATAATTTGGTTGGGTTTAATAATATTGTATATCTCGGCTAAATGATTTTTATGAAATATTTTATAATGATATTTATTTTCTTTACGCTTCAGCGAAAGGAGAATAATCACCTGAGGGTACAAGTAATTGATGATAACGGTAAGGGAATAAAAAGTGCGATCTTTATTTGTAAGAGCGGAGATAATTTTGAAGACTTTGGCCTGACAGACGAATATGGCTATTTTGAATTGCCATGTGCAACTAATCAGAAAATTCAAGCAAGACCGTTTTCACCATTTCACTTGCGTAGTCAGGTTAAATATTGTCTTGAAATAATGAATGTTATCTACGTCCCGCTTTATTCATATACAGAGAGTCAGCTCATTGATGCTAACCTTAACTTCAAAAATAAAAATTTTGGAGTGGCAGCAGTTCTTTATTACGATTTGGCTCAAACGACATCCGGGCACGATTCTGTAACCGCAAAAAATTACTCCCAACGAGCATTGTTGTCTCTCGGGCTGGAATTTAACATTACCAACGGCGCTGTTTTTGACTCAATAAGTCAGGAATTTAAACCCAATAAGGAATTACAAAAAGAAATTATTAATGTGCAAAAGAAAAACAAGATTCCTGCTACTGGTGAAATTGACGCATTGACTTTAAAATTTACTGTCGGTGATGAGAAAAGTACAATCGAGTATTTTAAAAAAAACCGGCCAAAAAGTTTTTAATCGAAAAAATACCAGGTTAATCACTTAAAAATAATTAAACTAAGAAGTATAACTATTCTGCTTCTTTGTCTTTTCAAAACTCTCGCATTTTACATCTCATTATTTCTCAGAAGTTGACCGCTCACTTCAATAGCTTTTTCCGTTTGTTTATTGGTGTATAACTCCGACCACTGTAATTTTCACAATCAGAAATATTTGGATATAATCAGTTGAGTTCCTTCCGCACTCCTGGAAAAAATTTCAAGATTAAAGTTGATCTGCCGGGCCCTGTATTTCATATTGTTTAATCCGTTACCACGGGGCACGTCTTTTGGAAATCCTTTTCCGTTGTCAATAATAGTGCAGATGAATTTTTTACTTTGGCGTTGAAACCTGACTTCAATTCTGGTACATTCAGCATACTTGACAGCGTTGTTGATGGCCTCTTTCGCAATCAGTAAGAGGTTTTTCTTTACGCTCTTGGAAATCCGGCTCTGAGTTTTATCGGAATCAATTTCGCCTAAAAATTCTATATTTTTTGCATGACATACAGGAAGTGCGAATTTCTTTATTCGCTCCATCAGGTCATAAATTGAATCCTGTTCATCTTCCAGGACCCATATCATGTCTCTGAGGCCATAACTTGCACGATTAACCGATTCTTCGATCTGCGAAAAATAGAACTCACTTTCGTTTGTATTCCTGGCAAGATGAGTAAAGATCTTTATTGAGTTTAAGGTGCTGCCAATATCATCGTGAAGGTCACGGGAAATTTCCTGTCTTATCTCATGTTGTCTCCTTACCTGGTTTAATCTATACCGGAAAGCGGCATATATCAAACCAATTACCAGAGATGCAATCCCGAATTTGAACAGAAAAGTCTGGTACCATTTTGGTAAAACAGTGAGAATTATTTCAGGTGTTTCTTCTGATAAGATGCCGCTTTCATTTGTGGCACGAATCATCAGACGGTGTTCCCCTGGAGTGAGGCCGATTAAATTTACGTGAGTGTCCCTTCCTACAGAGATCCACTCATTCCCGGCCGTATTGAGTTTGTAAGAGTATGAGATCCTGCCAGGGCTAAGATAGTCGATTCCAGTCATTCTTATCGTCGTCTGCAATACATCGCTTTCAATTGTAATGTTCTTTAAGAAAATGTTATTTGAATCATTTGAATTTTTCTTTCGCTTGAGTTCGTATCCTGTAACATATAATTTGGGCGGTATGGTTTTAGAATCCAGAAGATGGGTCTCGATTCTGGTAAAGCCACCGGATCCACCAGCATAAATAATCTTTGATTCTTTATAGCCGCACATTTGTTCAAAGACATCCGAGTGTAACCCATCTTCCATGTAATATGCATTTGTAAAATAAGTTTTCTTCGTTACGACCGAAAGTCCAATATTAGTCGTGGCCAAAATTGATCCTGAGACTTCAAATACACGATACACACAGTTGTTGGATAAACCGTCTGCCGAAGTGAGGTTTTTTACAACATCGAATTTATTATTTACGAAAATAAGTCCGGAGCCGTAAGTCGCAATACAATATCCGTTATCCGATTTACAAATGTCCATTAGGTTCGAATAATATTCGTTTCGTTGAGCGTTGTAAACCCTGGTGGTTTTGTGACTGCCATTAACCGGATTGAAAATTATTATTGCGGTGTTAGTAACAATTAACAGTTCATCTTGTTCAGTCTTGTATAAACCATTTACAAAGCTCAAATCATCCGGAACATTATTTATAGAATCTTTGAAATAGTTTCTAATAGTTTTGGCTTTCTTATTCCAAAGTGTAATACCTTTTTGAATAGCGCTGGCGAAGATTATAATAGAATCATTAAACTGAATTGCGCAACTCAGAATATGTTCATTTAAAGGATGAAGTTCGGGGTATCGCGATTGTGCAGGGATAAGTTTCAAATGTTTTATTATAAACAATCCGGATTTATTTGAGGTGAAAATATTTCCGTTAGCATCGCGAAAAAGCAAATAGTTTGAAGCAGTATTACTGATTTTTTTTACAGCGATCAGGTCTGATGAGACCATATAAATGCCCGATTCATCACCACATAGAATTTTCTTGTCGGATAACGGGAGAAGGGCAAAGAGATGTTTTGTTGTTTCTCCTGTACTGTTTGTTTTTGAAAATGATGCAAAGGGAATTTTGTTAAACGAAAACCCGGCCAGCCCCGATAAGGTACCGACCCAAACACGGGCATATTTTTTATCATAGTACGAGGAAAAAACAGAACTGAGCCATTCGTTGTCTTCCGACTGATCCAGGATCTTTTGCGTTTTTCTGCTATGTTGTTCTTGAATATAAAATCCGTCAGTTGTGGAGAATAAAAAGGTATCTCGTGTGGGGAAGCAAATGCTTCGGATTTCTGCTGAATCTATCAACTCAGTATTTGAATTTGGAATGTACCCACTGGCTGATTTGGCAATGTTAAATCGGCGTAGTCCCCAACTTGTTGCAGTATATAAAGTGTCGGCCTGGATAGCCCAGTTCCAAAATCTTAACTTTCTTACTTGCGGGATTTTATTCGCCAGTTCTGATGAAAAGGACTTTTGTACGCAAAGTGAGCTATCCAGTTGTATAACTCCGAACCCCTCGTTAAGGAGCCAGATTCCTCGTTGTTTATCTACTACAATTTTAGCTATATTGAATTCTTTGCTTCCAAGATGAGAGTTTAAAATTGGTTCTAGGTTGATGCATTTTCCGGAAAGGAGGTTAATGCCAAAAAGAGCCTTGGATCCGCCAATGAGGATCGTATCTCCAAGGAAGGCAAAACTTCTAAACCACCGGGCGGATAAAGGATTTCCATGCTGATCTTTCTCGATACGATACTTAATTCCGCGAGTAGCAGGGTCAAACGCACAAATATCTCCCTGCGATGTTAATACCCATATCCAGCCGTTTTTTTTGTCTTCTACCAGGTCCTCCACCAAATGGCCACCCAGCCGCCTTGAACCTGTTGAATATTTTGAAAAATTTTGAAATTGATTACCGTCAAAAATGTTGAGCCCTTCCTGTGTACCTATCCATAAAAAACCGTGTTTATCCTGTAAAATATGGGTGATATTATCGTTGCTTAGCCCTTGGGTATGGGTATATTTATTGAGAAAAACCCGCCTGCCCTCCTGCGGGAAGGAGCGGATATTACTGACAGTGAGCACTATCAGCGCGACATAGGTTATACAATATTTCACCTAAACTAATCTACAGAATGCCTAGACAAAATCAGCGTTTATGGACCGTTTTTTTTCTGGTGAAATCGGCCAATGATAATATCCTTGATTTGATCAGGATGGTTAATGAAATTAGAGCCATACAAATGTCAAGTGATGTTGCTGTTGTGTTTTGTCTGAATGTGATAAAAGAATTTGTACCTGCTGTAGAGAAAGGAGATCCCGAACTCACAAACGTGAAATACGGCGATACGTACACGACAAGATTTTATTTTTTAAAACAAAGAAATCAAATTTGCGACGGGATAAGCAGTGATTTGGAATTCTTGAGTGGATCTGATGATTTTAGACTCACAGATCCCGATAAAGTCTCAGAATATTTCAGAAATCAGGTACTTGAATTTAAAGCAAAAAAATACATGTTGATTACCTGGGATCACGCCAATGCTTTTGAGACATTTAGTGACGGGCCTGGTTTTAAAAAGCGCCTTACGATAGTTAAGCAGAGTGGCGTAGATACACTAACTATGGACGAACTCGCTGCTGCAATTGGGTGGGCCTTCAGAGGAAAAAAGATTGATGTACTGATAATGTGTAATTGCTATATGCAATCGATTGAAACAAGCTATGCATTACGTAATCATGTTAAATTTGTTATCGCACCAGAACGAAAGATATTTTTCTCTGGTTACAACTATCCTTATATATTCGAGTTGATAAACAAGAAACCTAATATTGGACCACGAAAAATTTCAAAAGCAGTCGTAGATTCATTCGAATTGAAGGAATATCCTGATGGTATAGATTACGACAGAAATAATACTGATTTATTTGCAAATAACCTCCGTTTCATAAATATTCTCTTTCAAATAGTCGGACAAATAGCCCTTCATTTAAGTAGAGAAAATCTCCTCAATCGCGAGAAAATAAAAAACGCACGTGAGGCCTCGCTTGTCAGTGTAGCTGACCATCTCATCGATTTTACAAACTTTATTACAGTTCTGAATGAAGCAAACATGTTTTCTGATGCACCATATATACCTCAGCTTTATTTTACCATTATTAAGGAACTGAAAATTAGAGAGTTTGTAGGAAGGGACGTAAAAAACCAGCACAATGGCTTGTCGACTTTTTTCCCTTCAGTATGGTTTGCAAATAGTTCTCGACGCGATTTTAAACAGTTTTTCAAAACTTCATTCTGGAATCATTCAAATTGGTCCGAATTTGTACATAGGTATATCTATCCTGAAGGTCGCGGTGACTGAACATGATTAGCCACCAGAACCAGGAATTTTTGTCGCGATTACTGAATTTATTTCAAGTCTGGAGGAACGGTCGTCAATATCGTAAAATTTAATTTGAACATTTCCTTGTGAGGCTCGGTTGATGTCATAATGTACATCACGATAATCTTTTTTTTCTGCCGGCGAAGTTGTGCGTACCGCATCTAGTTTAGTTGAAGATATTTCGAATGTCAAAACCATAAAATGTTTAGAGTCGATTTCTACAATTTTAATTTGGGGAACATCTGTACCGATTATATCAGTTGATAATTTTACCCTTGCAATTTTTGCCATAAATGGAATTTTTTTGTTGTTATTTTGAATTAAATTAATGACTTGCCTCTCATCTCCTTCCAGCTCAATAGCCGACTAATTACATTAGCTTTTTAAAGACTACTCATGATGAACCTCAATTGTTCACACTTTGACAAATTCACATTTACCCTAAACTCAACGGGCCGACTTAGAAACTCATTTCTTTTTTAATAAACCCTTTGGGTTCAATTTTACCCATATCGTTGCAATTGGGAGAAGTTTATATTCGCCCAGTCCCAATAAAGTATCCTTCTACAAATACTTCCGTTGATGCAACTTGCAATATCCTCAGTTGGTGTTTTCGCACTAATAATGCAAATGCACCAACCTTGATCGAACAGTTAACGGAAACTCGTTGTCATCCTTGGTCAGAGTAGTGACACTGATGCCTGGAAATGACTAACCTAACTTTTTTGAAGTATCGATATCAATGTATTATTTTAACTTTGATACCTTTAAACGTCATTTCGGGGAAATCCGCACCTTTCGATAACTATTGAGCTGATCTTGCCCTTTCTAAGCAAACAAGTTGAGTTCAAAAACTAAAGCGATCAATTATTTACTAATAATTTTGTCAGAACAAATTTAAAGCTATCATCATTTTTAAATTCCAAGGATTTTCCCGTATTTTATCGCTGTTTTCCCCGTTTTTTGATTGGAATAAAAAGCGTATGAATTCAAGTAAGAATCAAGTGAAACTAGAATGGGAAAAAAATGAAATTTTCTAAATCCTTTATACGTATTTTTTAACTATAAATTTCAAACTTACAACCTTGGCAAATATAAAGTAAGGTGTGAAGGCGTTCGATCAAGTAAGAAAGAATCATTAATCGAAAGGCTAATTCCCACGAATTCATACTAAATCTATTAAAATTTCCCGACAGGTTTAACCTATTTCTTAACTTCTGTCTCCTTCTCCAACTCCTCCACCGTATAAAATCCTTTCTTACTCAGCACCTTTTCGCGAACTGTCCTTACTTTCTCCGGACTGATCACTGATCCTTTATTGCCAAATGAATTTCGTACATAAGTCAGTACAGCAGCCACTTCTTCATCATTCATCAAACCTTCAAACGGAGTCATCGGCACCTGTCCGGGGTAAGTTTTACCACTGACCTCAATCGGTCCCTGCAGACCTTTAAGCACAAGTTTAATCAAACGATCTTCATCACCGAGGATCCAATTGTTTCGGATGATCGGAGGGAAGAATGATGCAGACAGTCCCGCGCCATCAGCCTGGTGACAGGTGATGCAAAAACCTTCTTTTGCATAGATGGCTTTTCCTTTCTGAAATAGTTCGGCATCCCTGCCGGTTAGGGATGTCAATTGTTTCGCATCACTTTTCTCTTCGCGTGTAGTGCCGTTGAGATGTGCCAGAGCTGTTTCGTAAGCAGGTAGGATCCAATCATCAAGAGGCTTCTTAGAAGCTACATTGAGTACGGCCAAACCTTTTTCTTTCGGGAGCCAGGAAGCTGCCACAATCGCCTCAAGACGCACCCGGCCACTGTCATCATTCGCAGCCTGTATCATGAGTTCTGCCTGGTCAGGAACCTGGTGACCTGTATATCTTAACACACGAACTGCGGCTGCACGTGCACGGTAGTCCTGCGCGTGCAGCATTTTTTTTAATAATTCCTGGTCCACCTTATCCATTCCCCAGCTAACCCACAAAGCTTCCATCAGGTGATGTTCATAACGCGGATCTTTTTCTTCGAGTGAAGCAGTCCATGTTTTAGAATACTTTAATACTTCATCAACATTACGTCCCCGCAGTTCCCGCCGGGTACGATATCGTGTACGGTACTCCGGTAGTTTGAGATTTTCAAACAATTCAGGAATACTGGCGCCCGCAATTTTTGCTGGAGTTACTAATGGACGTGATGGATAGGTGACGCGATAAATTCTTCCATGTACATGATCACGCAACGGGTCGCGCGCATTGTGTTGCATATGGCCAATGAGAATATTATGCCAGTCGGCAATGTAAAGACTTCCATCCGGACCGAATTCAAGATCAACTGGACGATAATTCATGTCCGAAGATTTTACCAGGTCCTGGCGCCAGCGTGTAGCGAAACCAGTACCGGCATCCATCACTTCATGCTCTTTTGTACCCAGAAAACCGATAGTGTTATTAAGAATCATATCACCCTGAACATCTACCGGAAAATGGCGACTGGAAATGAATTCGAGACCAGATGTAGGACGAACTTTATGTTTCTCTTCGATCAGGTTAAAAGATTTATGCGTCGCGACACCATAACGCGGTTTTACAGAACCCGGCAGCATCCAGCGCACATCCGGACCAGAAGTCTCTGCAAAAAAGTTCTGTCCCCAATCATCAAATGCAATACCCCATGGATTGGGAATAGATAATTGCGCTGTACGTTCCAGCATACGACGTTTTGGATTATAGCGATAAAAACCTCCATTGGTTGCGCGTACGGTTCCGTATGAGGTTTCTACATTGGTATGAAGGAAAACCCCTTCACCCATATATATCGCGCCCGAAGGATCTGATGTGTACGCATGATGCGCGTGATGTGTATCATGATCATCGAAGCCACTGAGTAAAATTTGTTTTTTATCCGCCTTGTCGTCACCGTTAGTATCTGTATACAGCATGAGATTTGTACCCTGGGAAATGTACACGCCTTCTGGTGCTATCTCAAAACCAACAGGAATATGCAATCCATCTGCGAACACAGTTTCTTTGTCCGCCCTGTTATCGCCATCGGTGTCCTCGAGAATGATGATCTTATCGTTTGGTTTTGGATCACCGGGTTTGTAGTGCGGATAGCTTGGCATACAAGCCACCCATAAACGACCTTTATTATCAAAGGTGATCTGTACCGGTTTTGCGAGATCCGGGAATTCTTTTTCAGAAGCAAAGAGTTCCGCTTTGTATCCCGGCGGCAGCTGTAGTTTTTTTAATGCTTCTTCTGGGGATAAGTAGGTCAGACTGCCGTTTTTTGCAGGATCGTAATTTGTTTCAACTGAGGGCAATGGCGGGATACGTGCATCTGAAGCAGCAATGTCCATTTTCTGACCTTTGAGGGCTAACCATATGGCGCTATCACGAATGCTGGTCATTTCGCGTATGCGTGCCAGTTCGGGAGGATAGTTGGCCGGCCCGAAGGGATTATATCTGCGACCAAACACATGTACGCCGTTGGGAATTTTAAAATCGTTGTGCCAGAACCAATTCTTTTCCTGTACTGCGTCGTGCACCAATTGGCGATTGGTTTCATTGGTATTTGCAGATTTTCCAAAAGCCTGGTCGGCAAGAAAAGCAGAAAACTTCACGTAGCCGGCATCGTTAAGCTGTGATCCGTCGATCGTCAGGTCTTCTGCAGTGTCATCAAACCACTTTTTTGATGCGTCGAATGCATCAATGAACAAAACATTTCTTTTCGCTGCCACTTCGCGCATCGCTTCAGTATAAAGAGAAAGATTTTCATTTTCTTTTTTTCCGTTGGGAAGATCGAATTTGGATGAAAGATCTTCAAAAGCAATGGGCGATACCAATACAAGCTGCGGTGCAGAAACACCGTTATATTTCTGACGCTGTGTCCATCCGACAAATGAATCCAGTTCAGCTTTATAGTTAGCAACACCCTCTTTACCAGAAAAGGATTCACTGAAACCAAAGAAAGCAATGATCATATCGGCTTTGAGCCGGGTCAGCCACTGATCTTCTGATTCAAAATGCCCTTCACTTCCGGAATTGGTGGCCAGTTCGGTTTGAAAAGTTTCAGCACCGGGAAATGCCCATGGCGTCATTCGTCCCGAATGAGGTCGGAAGCCCGGTGTATTCCCACCGTCGCACATGTTGCGGATCAAAAGGTTGCTATCTGGAAAGCGTAACTGAACATCGGTTTCGAAATAGCCGTAGTTCATCATTCGTGAGCCGAGGTTATTACCTATCAGGACGAGGTGATCATTCTTTCTGACCTGCAGAACGGATTGATCGGATGATTTGCAACCGAAAAAAAGTACGATGATTGCAAGGGGCAGGAGGCGAAGGGCGAATATTTTCATACCAGGAAATCGTTGGGTGAACCGTTTGGGCAATAGCGGGTAAAGTACGAAAAATCGGGGAGGAACTTTCATGGGCTGTCTTGGTAGGCAGGAGGCAGGAGATAGGAGGGAGGAGAGGCAACATATGGAGGAAGAATGCAGAATACTGAATACAGGATACAGGGAAAAACTCAAGTTTTCGTTGTTGGTTTTTCCGGGGAGACTGTATGCGATTGTGACTTAAAAAAAATCCACGGGGATCATATTTGTTGGTGTTCCGGTAATTGTCTGTTTCATACATAGTTTCTATCAGGAACACCAACAAATCATTGGTCATCATTCGCACCCGCCATTCGACCAATACATATTTGTTGATATTCCTGTCGGGTTTTTGTTTGTTGGTGTTCCGGACAGTTTTTATTTTTCGTGAGATTCTTTATTTGAACACCAACAAATGAAATCTTTATCGTCCGGAATGTCGTGCATCGCTTGTCTTTTTATTAATAGCTGCCATCTCCCGTATTTCTTTCTGAGCCTGCTTTCTTATCGTAAAAAACTTCTTTGCAAGTCCGTCATCGTCAGCATAAGCCTCATTTTCCCAAGGCATAGAATACAACTGGTCAGGATGCAGATAGTATCTTTTTCCATGCCATAAAACATCATCCCCGGTAACATCAAGCAAACCTGCTGCATATTGCTTTACATGAATCAGTTCATGGGCGAGAATCAGAAACTGTTTTTCGGATTTTAAACCGGATTGTACATACACTGAATATTGATCGATACCTGCAGAATCCGGAGCATGCCTGACAGTTCTTCCTTCGTAAGGGTAAGGGAGATGATCAGTAATAAAAATATTTACCCTGATCTGATTTTGGATGTTCAAAAGGGAAAGACATTCCTCCGAATATTGTTTTATCTGCTGAGGATATATGGATCCGAACACCTGCATTTCCACTTGTGCATTTGCATTTGTTGTATTTAAGAATAAACAGTATACCAAAGCCGGTGCGATCAATTTTTTAAGCATAGCCATAGATTTAATGATTTGGGAAATAATAGTCTCAGGTTTTGTTGCAATGCTGACTATATAAACCTAGATCAGTAAATCTGCGGTGCAAGTCATTTTTAGCTTAACAACATTGCTTTTAGATCATCAACTTTGATAGTCCATCAATGTTGATCGTGGGTATAAAAAGCCGTTGGTCTAAAAGAATGGTGAAATAGTGTTTTTGATGGAATACGTGGACAAAAAGCAGGTACTTTTATAGATATTGATATCATAAAAATCAAATTGTCAAACACCAAGCGAAATATTTTATTCAACCTGGTCTTCTGGCTATCTTATTTTTTATACGAATGGCTAAGTAACAGTGCCTGGGATGACCAATACCTGCAACATTTCATTCACGCCTGTATGGTGATCCCGACCGCTATGATTGCTGCCTGGTTGAGTGTTCATGTACTTGTCACGAAGTATTATTTCACTAACAGAAAGGCATTCTGGATATCCCAGGTGCTAGTCGCAATTGGAATCGTTTTGTTTCGCCGTGCATTTAATTACTATTATACTTACCCTAATTTTTATCCGGATGCTTTAATGCAACCCTTCTTTTATCCTGTAAAACTCATGATAGAGATGGTGAACCTCTATCTGTTTGTATTTTTGTACGCAACATTTTACGTGTTAAGAAACTGGTATGAACAACAGAAGGTAGTGCAGGAGCTGAAAGAACAAAATACAAAAGCGGAACTGGAATTATTGAAGTCACAGGTGCATCCGCATTTCATTTTCAATACTCTAAATAATATCTATGCAGTTACCGTAAAGAATAATCCGGAGACTGCTGCGCACCTGTTGAATCTTGCACGTTTCCTCGAATACAACTTGTACAATACCCAACAGAATTTTGTTACGCTTGAATCTGAACTCGCGTATATCAAAGATTTTGTAAGTCTGCAGCAACTTCGCTATGGTAATAAAGTTGATTTTTCGGTGAGTGTTTATGGTCCGACAGAGGGTGTTAAACTTCCGCCGTTACTATTGTTACCTTTGATTGAAAACAGTTTTAAGCACGGTGTTGATTCGATGGAAGCCAATGCCTGGGTGCGTCTAGAAGTAAGCAATCGCGAAAATGATCTTTCAATAAAGGTGGAGAATGGCCGCGAAATACAGGTGCAGAAAAATGGTACCAACGGAGGTTTGGGTTTGAAAAATGTGAAGAAACGTCTGGAGCTGATCTATCCTGATAAACATGAATTTAAAGTATTCGATGAAAGCACGGCATTTATGGTTGTTATGAAAATTAAGAAAGTTTGAAATTCAAATCAGTCATAGTGGAAGATGAGGCACCTGCTCGCGAGTTGCTGCAGATGTATCTTGCGGATATGCCGGAGTTTGAACTAACGGCAAGTTTCGCAAATGCATTCCAGGCTTTTTCCTACCTGCAATCAAATGCTGTGGATCTGATGTTTCTTGATATCCAGATGCCGCGAATGACCGGCCTTGAGTTGCTACGTTCCTTGAGGTTTGCACCAAAAGTTATTCTCACTACTGCTTATCGCGAGTATGCGCTGGATGCTTTTGAACTCGATGTGATTGATTATCTTCTAAAGCCTGTTTCGCAGGAAAGATTTCTTCGTTCAATTTCTAAATTTCATTCTTATCTCGGTGCATCAACCACAGGTGAGGAGAAGCCAGCGATTGCAGAAAATGCGTATGTATTTATAAAAGTAGGAAAAGACCAGATCAAGGTTTTCCTGAAGGATATTTTATTCATCGAAGGATTTAAAGACTATATCAAAGTCCACACGGATCAGAAAATGTATGTTGCCTATGATCGGCTGGGATATATGGAAGAAAAACTGCCCGAATCGAATTTTTTTCGCATACACAAGTCTTTCATTGTAGCGAAAGACCGGCTGGATGTTTTCCGGAATGAATCTGTCCGCATTGGAGGTGTCGAAATTCCGATCGGGCGTGTATATCGCCAGGGATTTATTGCAATGATGAATTCAGGCAGCAGGCAGTAGGCTTCAGGAAAAAGGCAGAATCAATAATGGCAAAAGGTAAAAAGAACAATCTGGTCAAATGAATTTAATGAGGGTCTGCTGTTTTATTGTTCGAATCCCATCCGATGTTGAATTACAAAGGAATGTTGGTGTCATCATCCGGATGGATCTAAAAGGCAAACTGTGAAATGACCTGCTCCTGGTTGACTTAGGTTTTCGGTTTAAACTTCACATCTTTCAATTCTGCATTTCTGCAAAACACAGCCCTTCAACGAGCAACGAACAACGAGCAAAGCCGCCAGTTCTCACTTAGTAAGCAGCCCCCTTAATGAGGTAATAACCATCAGGGGTAAACGATCTTCTTCCACAAATCATTTTCCAGGCGCCACATTTCTGAAGTCGGCATTCCTTTTTCATTCGTACCACCGTACAAAATCAAATCTTTTGTAGCGGGTAATAAGTGAGCTCCGGCGCGAGGCGATGGTCCGGAAGTACTTATCTTTTTTGAATGTCCGTCCTGTATTCTGTAGAGATCCGATGAGTAAACCTGGTTATTTTTTATTCCTCCGAAAACGAAAAAGCAATTTTGATGGGGATGGTAACTGATTGCAGCTTTATCGGCTTTAGGTTGGTCCTTGATCTCCTGCGTTTCACCATTACTCAGATTCCTGATAATAAGACCATCTGAAGAAAAATTAGAAAGCACAATTCCATTTTTTGTATTCATCAATGCAAAACCATCCGGCGCGAACCCGATATCTATTGTCATCTTTTTTGAAAACATGTTATCCGAAATCTCCCATACTTCAAAAACATTTTGATCCAGATTTGACTGACCAGCAAGGATTAATTTTTCCGCATCTGAAAATAATGATGGGCGATTGAGTAAAGGTCCTTCGCCTATTTTTTTCCAGGTTTTGCGAAAGGTATAAAGGTCGTTCAACAATACTTCTGCTCCCTTACTGTTCAATGTTAATCCCCCGTAAGTGTACAAATCATTCTTGTGCCAGACTAATGCGTGAGACCATCGTCCGGATATGCTATTGTCATCGAAGTACTGCCATCGTTGATTAAAAATCCAAAGTGAATCAGTTGTATAAAATTTTCCGTGGCTGAATTCTGCGCCGCTGAAAACGGCGAGTTCGTCTGTAGATTCATTATAGGCAACTGCCTCCCAATGTTTTGGCGGGGGTTGCAAGCTGATTGCAAGAAAAGCCAGGAACCAGGTGCAGCATTGTATCATTTGCAGATAGCATTTGTTTCCATTTCAAACTTACCATTGACGATTAGTTGAAATAACCTGTTTTTGATGATCTGCAGGATTTTCTCCACCTCTTACCCCGCTGTATGCTTTGCTTTGGCCTTTTATATACATTTGACCCCTATGACTTACTACATCCTTTTTAAGTACATGCACCTCGTGGCAATCATCACGATGATTGCCTGCCTGGCGGCCGAGCTGGTTTTATTGAAAAAGGTTATGCACCGGCAGGAAATTAAACGCGTAGCACGTGTTGACTCACTATATGGTATAGCCGCAATTATTGCCGTTGCTGCCGGACTTACACTATGGTTTGGTGTAGGCAAGGGCACTGCTTTTTATAATAACCCAGTGCTGCACATTAAAGTGACACTCGTTGTGATTGTAGGGCTAATTTCTATCGCACCGACGATTTATTTTATAAGAAATTCCAAAGGTCTGCCGGAGGAAAAAGTGGAAGTTCAACAGCGGATTCGAAAGATGGTATCCTTGCAATTGATAATCCTTGCATTGGTGCCACTGCTGGCTACAATGGTCGCAAATGGTCAAAGGCTTTAAATAAAAGACCTAACAGGTCTGGCGGTAAATCGCCAGGTAGGCGATTTGAGGTAAGGACCTGCTAGGTCTGAATGAGCATTCCTACGAGAGATTTTTAATATACTGCGCGCATCCCTGCATTACCGTTGGATCAGATTCCATCTCAACGAATATATATTTAAGTCCTCCGGCTTTTGTAGCAGCGAAGAAATCAGGCCAGTCAACGATACCGGTTCCCATAACCACTTCTTTCTTGTGATCGGAAGGACTATAATCCTGGAGATGTGCTGAAATAAAGCGGCCTGGGAATTTGCGGAAATAATCCTGTGCCTTATAACCTGAAGTGATGGCAGCGACCTGGAACTGCATTTTTACCAACGCCGGATCAAGACGCTCCAACATGAGATCATATTGCGGACGATCACCGAATTTAGCGTCAAACTCGCCGTTATGGTTATGATATCCTGCAACCATGCCGCCTTTTTTCACGAGCTCTCCTACATGATTCATCTGGTCACACCGTTTCTTCACTTCATCTTCTGTTTTCGCCTGAAGTCCTCCGGAACACACCATATGTTTTAAACCTAACTGGTTGGCAAATTCAATGCGTTCAGCCAGGCTTGCATCATCAGTAATTTCTTTCCAGGTGAAATGGCAACTGACCGCGTCCAGTCCGTTATCGTTCGTGAGCTTTTTCAATTCTTTACCAGAAAATTTCTCCAGCGGAGCGAACGGGCCCTTGTATCCTTTCGGGCTGCACCATTCAATGGTTTTGTAACCATAGCTTGCGAGTTGTTTCATCGTCTCTTCCGGTTTCGCTCCGATCTCACTACGATATACATATGACTGAAATCCAAGTGGCAGTTTGACTCTTTTTCGTGCTGACATGGCAAGGAGAGAATCGGGAACCGAACTAAGAAAACCGGTAGCAGCGAGACCGGCAGCGGCATTACCTAAGAATGATCTTCTGTTCATGACAATCGTTTTGATAAGTACTTGTTTACAATAAAGCAACCCGATAGCGACAACATCAATTGGCAGTCAACCCGCAGTTGCTGATGACAAAAGATAGACATTAATTTCCGATGTTCAATAAAATGGAAAGAAACCATACAGAAATGAAAACATAAAATAACATTGGATAAGACAGAACTTACAAGTAAGCGATTTAATCTTTTTTAAGTGGGATGTAATGGGATATTGGCGAAAGACTAAAAGTATTCACGAGTGCCCCGACATTCGCTAGTTTCTCCTTCTGCCGTATAACACTTTCAGCGTTCGGCTGGTCATTGCGGGAACCACGGAAACATGTGTTTCTCCTTCGAATACAAAAGTGGTCAGAGCAAGATTTAAGTATTTTCTGCTTGCCAGCGAATCTGCAAAATCCTTCATCGACGAATTCATCATCTGTCCTTCTCTACTGCCAACCGACATAAAGACCTGGGCGGGTAATGATGTCCGTCCCTCTGAAAATCTTTTCTCAACCGTAAACATTTCTCTGCTGTTCCACCAGAACGAAGGGCTGTTGATTCCGAATTTATTAAAAGTGTCTGTTCCGTTTAGCAGGCAGTATCCGGCAAACAGTCCGCCGAATGAGTGACCCGAAATACCTCTGTCCCTGTTGGTTTTGTACGTTTTTTCTATAAAGGGAATAATTTCTGTCTTTATAATGTCTAAAAATGCAGGAGCTCCACCCGACACAAGACTTGAAGTAACTCCGAAACTTCTGGCAATCGCATTTTTTTCAAACGAAGTATCTCTTGTCGGGGTGTAATCCCGTGTTCTGTTGATGAACCACGGTGCAAGTGAGCGTTCCCATTCATACTCAATCGCAACAATGATCACATCCTGGATTTCGTTTGACAAGTCCAATAAAAATCTGGTTGAATGCGCGATAGGAAAACCTGCGCCACCGTCAAGCATATACAACACAGGGTAATGGGTTGTGTCGTTGGCAGAGTAATATTTAGGTAGGGAAACATACAAATGATAATTCACACCATTGACTTTCGATTTTATATCATGCTCAGCTTTCGCATTAATGACAGGACCAGCCCCGGATTGTGCATTAGTCATCATCATTGAAAAAAGATTGATAAAAACAAATGCTGAAATTATTTTTAAAACAATTTTGCAGAGAGCCATGGTGAAGAATATTTGTTGAATTCGTGCCTGATCAGATATCGAATAAAAATATTGAATTCAATGTCGGCAATAACTATTCCAGTTCACTCAACTCCAGCCATCTCATTTCATTCGTATCAATCAGATCATTCAGCTCATTGATCCGGACAGAAATTTTGTTCAACTCTGTATAATCCAGGATTCCTGAGTTGAGTTTTTCTGTGAGCTGAGTTTTTTCATCCTGCATTTTCTTCAGCTCTTTTTCAAGTTTTTCAAATTCGATTTTCTCTTTGAAGGACATTTTCTTTTTTGCTGCTGGTGCATTCAGAGTTGCTTTCGCAGTTGCAGCCGCTTGCTTAAACTCCGTTTCTGTTTCTGTTTTCTGTTTCTGTTTTTTATCTTCTGCGATGCGGAATTCTGCATAGTTACCTGGAAAATCTGAAATCTCACCGTCGCCTTCAAAAACGAAAAGGTGATCTACGAGTCGATCCATAAAATAACGGTCATGACTTACAATCAGGATAGAACCCGGATAGTCTGCCAGAAAATTTTCAAGGACAGTCAACGTCGGCAGATCAAGGTCATTCGTAGGTTCATCAAGAATAAGAAAGTTAGGATTTTTAAAAAGTACAGAAAGTAATTGTAGTCTTTTTTTCTCGCCTCCGCTAAGTCTGCTGATATACGTGTACTGTTGTTCAGGAGTAAAGAGAAACAATTCAAGAAACTGAGATGCGCTCAACGAACCGCCTTTTGCAAGAGGAAAATGCTCTGCGATATTTTTGACGTATTCGATGACGCGCATGTCTTCTTTGATCTCAAGTCCCGCCTGTGAAAAATTTCCGAATACCACCGTATCTCCGATATTGATTTTACCGCTATCGGGTTCGTCGATTTCCTGGATGATATTGATAAAAGTCGACTTACCTGCACCGTTTTTGCCAATCACACCAACACGTTCACCGTTTTTAAATGTGTAATCGAATCCTTTGAGAATAACTTTTTCTCCAAATCTCTTATACACTTTTTTCATCTCCACTACCTTGCCTCCTAACCGGGTCATTTTCACCTGCAACTCTACTTGACGATCTTCGATTTTTTGTTTTGCTTTTGCTTCTACCTGGTAGAAATTATCCTGACGGCTTTTTGATTTTGTTGTACGTGCACGTGGCTGCTTGCGCATCCATTCAAGTTCTTTGCGATAGGTATTCCTGGCCTTGTCGATGCTCGCCGTATCCGATTCGATTCTTGCTGCCTTCTTCTCCAGGTAATCGCCATAATC
Organism: Pollutibacter soli; assembly: GCA_029269725.1. Classification (GTDB taxonomy): domain Bacteria; phylum Bacteroidota; class Bacteroidia; order Chitinophagales; family Chitinophagaceae; genus Pollutibacter; species Pollutibacter soli. The sequence goes on from JARJHS010000008.1 coordinate 72,161, forward strand.
ACCAGAGTAAACAAAGAGCTGGTTATTGTCCAGTTCCCAGATTTCTTCGCACACATTATCGAGAAAATAACGATCGTGACTTACTAAGAATAATGTCAGGTTTTGTTTACTGAGATAATTTTCCAGCCATTCTACCATCTCCACATCGAGGTGGTTGGTAGGTTCATCCATGATCAGCAAAACATGTTTGTGTTCAAATCCAATGTCAATCAAGGTACGTGCAAGTGCAACTCTTTTGCGCTGTCCACCACTGAGTGTTTTTACCTTCTGATCAAGGTTCCGTACCTGGAGTTTCCCCAGTATCTGGTGCACTTTTGATTCAAAATCCCAGGCGCCCAGTTCGTCCATTGTACTTATTGCTTCACCCAACAATTCGTCATCGCCTTTTTCTACTATTGATTCATATTTCCTGATAGCGTTGATAACGGGATGATCATGAAAAAAAATATTGTCGAGAATTGTCGCTTCTTCTTCAAAAACAGGATCCTGTTCAAAAAAAGCAATATCGACATCTTTATGTACCCACACTTTGCCGCTGTCAGCATGTTCTTTTCCCGCAAGAATTTTCATCAGGGTTGATTTACCCTGGCCATTCCTTGCGACTAACGCGATTTTGTCCCCTTCTTCAATGTGGAATGTGATATTGGTGAATAGAGGTTTAATTCCATATGATTTACCAAGATTTTCGACGGATAGATAATGCATGGCGCAAAGATAGTAAGTAGTAAGTAGCGAGTAGTACCAGGCGTCTGAATAATAGCTGATATCATGTATTGTGGTGAGTATAGAAAAGATTACAGCCCGGAAGTCCAAATTGAAAATGATAACCGCTCAATCTATAAATTATAATTGATTACCAGGAGGTATAAATAGCTGTAAAATGGTAGTTAATACAAATGCAATTCAACAATAGCAACCGCCGGCTGTTCACTACTTACTTCTTACTACCTACTACTCACTAATTACTCATCTTAAATATCAGGTAACAAATCACCACGGTCACCATCAAAACAATCGGAACTCTCCACTTCTGCCAGAATTCCTGTTGTGATCTCACTGCGATAAATTTTTCGATTGATGAATAAGCATCTGATTTTTCGGGAACGAGTAGTTGAAGAAATGGTGCAAGTCTAATGGCCTGGCTCAGATTATAGTGTTTGCCGCTGTCGAGAGAGAGCCTGACAATTTCTGAAGAAAGATTTTGGTCGTTGAAATTTTTTAATATTTCGATGTTTTCAGAAGAAAAAAGTTTCAGCTGGTATTCCACCAATCCGTCACGATCCATACGATAAGGGTTCAGTTGCGATGCATAACGGTTAAGCCTGACCGCTTCCTGGAGAATGCTTTCAGCAGTCAATGGTTCTGAACCACCCAGTTGTCGCCCCATACTTTGTTCGTACCAGCGTTTTTGCAGGTAAATCTCCTTTTTATCCGGATCCATTAATGTATCATAGGCTTCATGAATCTCCATAAACCTTGCCATCGACGGCTCATTATCCTCATGTTTATCGGGATGATAAAGCATGGCCAGCTGCCGGAAGGATTTTTTGATTTCTCCCGGTCCGGCATTGGGGGGTACACCAAGAATTTTGTAATAGTCTTTCAGCATCGCCAGAAACCTGCGAATTTACGTTAAACGTATAACGTAGAACGCATAACGTAAAACGATGCCTGCTCACTTTCTCTGCGCCATCATCGGCTTATGCATATCATAATACATCACCATGACGTCAAATTTACCTGCACCATTCTCGTGGGCAACGGTATGTACCGGTAGAAAAATGGCATTTCCGCTTTTATAATTAATCTGAAATGAGTACCAGGCCATCAGCCATTCGCCTGGCATCACAGAGTTGCTTCTTTTTACATTCACAGCAAGGAAAGTGGGGTTCACCATTTTAATTGAATCAATCAGTTTCCACCTCCCTCCATAATAAGTTTGAACAGCCGCTTTGCCAACAAGACTGTCTCCCGGTGCCGGATAATAAAATTTGATGTCGTCTGCCATTGCACTTGTGAACTGGTCCATATTTCCAACTGCAAAAGCTTTGATCGATTCTTCCAGCATTTTTGATTTTGAAGAATCTAATACATCCACCGGACCGTCACTTTCAGGCCGGGCAACAACCTCGTTGGTTTTTTCAGGCGTGCTTGTATTACAGCCTGCCATAATGATGAGCAAAAAAAACAGGGGCAAAACAATCTTCTTTTTCATTTTGAATGCATTTTTAGAAGTGAAAGAATAGTGCGCATTCGTCAAAGGGCAGGATGGGAGCGGAGGTGTATAGGCGAAGTACCTGTTAAAGGTAAAATTTTCCTGTGGTAGCCTGATAATCTTTTATTTCCACATTGTGCATTTGTTGTAATATCGCGGCAAAATTTTTCGTTATTAGCCCGGTGAATTTCAAAACCTGACCTTTTTGAATATCCAATACACTATGAATCAAAGCAAAGCACTCAGAGCGCTGGTATGTTCCGTACTCCTGGTCTCCGCAACTTCTATGATTATTTCCGGTTGTACGCGGACGAGAGCGGGTATCAACACAGAAAATGCAGAATCTGCAGTGGATAAAGATTCCATTGCAACAAATCCGGCAAAGGAACTGCCTGCTGCCCCGGCACCGGAATCGCTGAAAATTGCCAACGCAAAAGCCATCCTGGAAAGAAGACAAATTCCTATTCTTTGCTATCACCAGATCCGCGACTGGAAAGCAACTGACAGTAAAACTGCCAAACCTTATATTGTTCCGGTTGACGCTTTCAAAGCGCAGATGAAAGCCCTTGCTGATAGCGGCTATACCACCATTTTACCCGACCAGCTATTCTCTTACCTGGCTACGGGAACAGAAATTCCTGAAAAATCAGTTATGCTCACTTTTGATGATGGTGATGCCGACCAGGTGACTACTGGTCTTCCGGAATTAAACAAATACGGATTCAAAGCTGTGTATTTTATAATGACCGTTTCAATGGGGAGGTCGATTTACATGACCAAAGAACAGATCAGGGCTTTGTCTGATGCCGGACATGTGATAGGTTCGCATACCTGGGATCATAAAAACGTAAAGAAATTCGAAGATGCTGATTGGGCAACGCAGATAGAAAAGCCTTCGAAGCAGCTGGAAGAAATTACCGGCAAGCCCGTAAAATATTTCGCCTATCCTTTCGGGTTATGGAAACCTGAAGTAATTGCTCCGCTGAAGGAAAGAGGCATGGTGGCTGCTTTCCAGCTTTCCACTGCCCGTGATGAAAATGATCCGCTGCACACGATCCGCAGAATTATTGTACCGGGTACATGGAGCGGGGAAGCGTTGATTAAGAATATGAAGAGCTCTTTCAAATAGATGGGAGGCAGGAGTAGGGAGGCAGGAGAGTTAGAGTAAAGGATGCAGCGATAAGCTTTCGGGCTTGTAAGCTTTTTTGTTTTCGGATGCTTGTTAATTTACGCTCGGCTTTAAATCTCCTGACTGCAATCTCCTGCCTTCTGCCTCGACGACCTCTTTGTTACGCGAGATATTTTTTAAAAAAATCCAATGTCCTTTGCCATGCCAGCTTCGCAGCAACCTCATTATAGCGTGATGGCGCAGTATCATTATGAAATGCATGTTGCGCGCCTTCATACATATATAATTCATAAGTTTTACCGCCAGACTTTAACGCAGCCTCATAACCGGCAATTCCAGCATTCACACGTTCATCAAGAGATCCATAATGTAATTGTACCGCAGCCTTGATTTTAGGAACATCAGCAGCGTCAGGTTGCCTGCCATAAAATGCAACTGCCGCCTTAAGATCCGGCACGTTCACAGCAAGACTGTTTGCCATCGCTCCGCCCCAGCAAAAACCAACGCATCCGAAATTGCCGTTGCAGTCTTTTCGTGTTTTCAGATAAGGGAAAACGTTAATGAAATTCTGTAAACTGTTTTCCTGTTTGAGTTCCTGGAATTTTGTTCTGGCTTCATCTTCGTTGGCAGGAGTACCACCCAACGGAGCGAGCGCATTTGGAGCGATGGCGAGAAAACCCGCGTTGGCAACCCTTCTTGCAACATCTTCTATGTGTGCATTCAATCCGCGGTTCTCATGAATCACCACAACAGCCGCATATTTTTTTTCAGCTTTGGGCCTTGCTATATAGGCCTTCATCTCTGCAGGAACACCGGGATAAGTAATATATTCTGTGAACAGTTCCTGTGAAGATGTAACAGCTGCATGTGCCTGGTTCACTTCTATCATCGGAAGTATCGCCATTGCACCTGCAAGACTCCCTGTTATTTTTGTAAGCCTCCTTAAAAACTCTTCGCGGGTTAACGGCACATGAGTGTATTCGTCGTAAAGATTGATGATGTTCTGATCCATATTAGAAGTTTAATTAATACAGTAAAACGTAAAACGTAGAACGTTCAACGTTATACGTTCAACGTAGTTCCGGGAATTTCCTCAATGAGCCCATCACCATAGCAGGTTGCCGGCGTTTGAAATCCTGGCTTAAAATTTCCGTTTAAAATCTTTTTTGTGATGATCAATGTACCATGGGCAGTAAGCAAATAGGACTCTGCAGCTTCCATCCGTATAGTTACCTTTTCTCCTTTCGGATTTTTTACCTGTGCCCATACGAATGACTTTCCATTTCTCAGCATTTCATCATCAGGGCCGGGTGCACGTTTACTTATTTTTCTCCGGATGATATTTCGCACAAATTCAGTGCGCAATAGCCAGTTGAAAAACTGCTGGTATTTCATGGCATTGATCATTGACCTGGGGGCCGCGGCATAGGTTTCAATATTTGGAATTCCGGTTGAATACCATGCGGTGAAAACATCACCCCAGGAAATATTCATCACCTTGATTTTTTTAACACCAAAATCAACTTCCATCGTTGTCGAACCAAAGGGAATGGAAACAATCCGGCCATTCTCTCTCTTTGATGCTCCTTCGCCTAATTTTCCTGCCATCGTCAATGCTGTGCCATGGGATATCATACTTCCCAGGTTAGCGAAAGCAAGTTTTAATTCATTTGCATCTGGTAGTAGTTTTTTTGCTTTCAATGCGAGGCAGTCGGTAGGAATTACGTCAAAGCCCGCCCCAGGAAGAAGCATCACTTGTTTTTCCCGTGCCGCCTCGTGATAGCCATGAACGATTTCAAAACATTTGATATCTCCATTAATATCGATATAATGCTTCCCTAGTTTCAGACAGGCTTTTATCACAGGACGACAGGTATGAATGAACGGTCCGGCCGCAAGAAGCACCATGGGTACTTCAGCCAATGCAGCTTCAATGGAAGGTTTATCCTCCAAAGAAAAACAGAGATACCTGAATCCGGTTTGGGCCGAAAGTTCCTTTAAAGCCTGTTCATTTCTTCCGGCCAGGATCGGTGACAATTGATAATCAGAAGCCAGTCTTGCGATCAATTTTCCTGTATACCCGTTAGCTCCGTAAAGGAGAAATTCGTTACTGGCCATAGACTTAGATATTAGTAAGATATTTAATGTAGGCCATGCGCGGGGAAAACGGCCTGAAATCCTTACCTTTATTCAAATTTAATGTTATGACAAGTGAACAGATCGAGAAATTTTTGGAACCCAAACATCTTGACAAACATCCGGTGAAAATCAGTTTCAAGACGAGAAACTCGCTGAGCGGAATTTTTATCCATACCAATGACTATAATGATCTGAAGTCGAAGAATTTCTGGCGCGTGGTAAGTGAATCAAATATCAAGCAGTGGGAAAAGACTAAAGACTTCAATCTGGCGCGCATCTTCAATGGTGCGGAATTCACACGCCTTACAGAGCAATCAAGCAATAATTAAGCAATATAAAAAACCCCGGTCATACGGGGCTTTTTTATGAGTTGAAAGTATAAAGTTGAGAGTTGAAAGTCTGGAACAGCCAGACTTTCAACTTTTAACATTAAACCTCTGCTTCCATATAACTGCTCACAGGTTCACATGTACAAATCAGGTTTCTGTCGCCATGTGTATTATTAACCCTGGAAACGGAGGGCCAGAATTTGTTTTCGCGAACCCACTCCAGCGGAAAAGCTGCTTCTTCCCGACCATAAGGTTTGTTCCAGTCGTTAGAAATGATTACCTGCTGTGTATGCGGTGCATTTTTCAGAACATTATTTTTTCTGTCCGCGCGACCTTCTTCAATGGCACGAATTTCCTCCCTGATACCCAGCATCGCGTCGCAGAAACGATCAAGCTCTGCTTTGTCTTCACTCTCTGTGGGTTCAATCATGATCGTACCTGGTACAGGAAAGCTTAACGTTGGTGCATGAAAGCCGTAATCCATTAACCGTTTAGCTACATCTTCAGCTTCTACTTCAGCAGATTTTTTGAACGGCCGAAGATCAATGATGAATTCATGCGCACAGGTTCCGTGTGTGCCGAGATAAAGGATTTCATAATCCTTCTGCAATCGTGCGCGCATGTAGTTTGCATTCAGGATAGCATATTCAGTGGCCATGCGAACGCCATCATAACCCAGCATCCTGATATAACCATAGCTGATCAAAAGGATACTTGCACTTCCGTAATGAGCAGAGCTCACTGCCGTCTGACGTGTTCCGTTTAATGTATGATTTGTTTTTTCTTCAACATGTCCCGGCAGGAAAGGCGCGAGGTGTGCTTTTACACAGATTGGTCCCATACCAGGCCCCCCGCCACCGTGAGGGATAGCAAATGTTTTGTGCAGATTAAGATGACAAACATCAGCGCCGATCAGGCCCGGTGCAGTTAAACCCACCTGGGCATTCATATTCGCACCATCCATATATACCTGTCCGCCATTCTCATGAATGATGCGGGTGATGTCTTTTACAGTTTCTTCATAAACACCATACGTGCTTGGATAAGTGATCATGATACCGGCCAGTTCTTCTTTATATTGATTTGCTTTTGCTATCAGATCATTAACATCGATATAGCCATTCTCCAGGGCTTTCACCACCACCACTTTCATTCCAGCCATAACCGCTGATGCCGGATTGGTGCCGTGTGCTGAAATCGGGATCAGCATTACATTTCTATGATGTTCGCCGCGTGCTTCATGATAAGCGCGAATCGCAAGCAGGCCTGCATACTCACCCTGCGCACCGCTATTAGGCTGCAGGCTGCAGGCATCAAAAGCAGTTATCCTGCAGAGATAATCTGCCAGTTCGGTTACCACTCTTTTATATCCACGCGTTTGGTCAGCAGGCGCAAATGGATGAATCTTGCCCCAGTGTGACCAGCTCAGTGGAATCATCTCAGCCGCTGCATTCAATTTCATTGTGCAGCTTCCGAGCGATATCATTGAAGTGTTAAGTGAAAGATCCTTATTCTCCAGCGATTTCATGTACCTCATCATCTTGCTTTCGCTTTGCCATGTATGAAATACCGGGTGAGTGAGAAAAGGAGATGTACGTGTTAAGCCTGGGGGAATATGTTCAAGAGTTACGTCTTCATCAATTGAAAAACTTACCGGATCCTGGCTGTTATCAAAACAACGGATCAGGTCGAAAATATCTGAAGTTGTTGTTGTTTCATCAAGAGAAATGCCGATCTGACCAGGAGCAGGATAACGAAGATTCAACTGCAGCTCGGCCGATTTCTTTTTAATTGCATCGGTCATTGTTGTATTAACAGTGATCGTGTCAAAGAAATCCTGTGATACAAGACTGTAATCTTTATCGGCAAGCGCATCGGCTAGTGTCTGTGTCAGCAGCGCAACACGTTTTGCAATATTTTTCAATCCATCAGGTCCATGGTACACTGCGTACATCGCGGCCATGTTTGCAAGTAGGGCCTGTGCTGTACAAATATTTGAGGTTGCTTTTTCTCTCTTGATGTGCTGCTCGCGTGTCTGCAAAGCCATACGCAACGCACGTTTGCCGGTAGCATCGATACTCACACCGATGATACGACCAGGAATATTTCTTTTGAATTCTTCCTTAACCGCAAAGAAGGCAGCGTGTGGTCCGCCAAAACCGAGAGGAACTCCAAAACGTTGAGAGTTTCCACAAGCCGCATCCGCGCCTAACTCGCCGGGAGGTGTTAATAGTGTCAATGCAAGGAGATCAGTAGCCATTACTACAAATGCGCCTGCTGCATGAACACGATTAATAAATTCACGGTAATCAATAATGGCGCCCTTGTCATTCGGATACTGAACGATGGCGCCGCAATAGGTATGATCGATTTCCGCGTTATAATAATTTCCGATAACGATTTCGATGCCGATGGGAATTGCTCTGGTGATCAGGACATCGATTGTTTGCGGAAACACATTTTCATCGACAAAAAAACGATGACGTTCAATATGGTCATGTTTGTTGAGCATATTGAAGAACATGGCCATTGCCTCAGCAGCCGCAGTACCCTCATCCAGAAGAGAAGCGTTTGCAATAGGAAGAGCGGTAAGATCACTCACCATCGTCTGAAAATTCAAAAGGCTTTCCAACCGACCCTGGGCGATTTCCGCCTGGTAGGGGGTGTATTGGGTATACCAGCCTGGATTCTCAAAGAGATTGCGCTGAATAACTGCGGGGGTATGGGTGTCATAATAACCCTGACCGATATAATTTTTGAAAACCTTATTCTCAAGACTGATGTCCTTGATGTGTTCAAGATATCCTGCTTCGCTCATGGGAGGCGGGATGGGAAGATCGCCTTTCATCCGGATGGATGCTGGTACAGTTTTACCGGTCAGTTCGTCCAGGCTCGCTTCACCAATGGTGCGCAACATCTGGGCAGTTTCTGATGCTGTCGGGCCGATATGTCTTTTTTTGAATTCGTTCTTCTGCTGGTCGAAAAGATTCATATTCAATTTTATAATGATGTAGATCGATGGGTTTGTTCCGTGAATAAGTTGCAGCTTATTTCTGGCGAGTGCAAAGGTAAAACGCAGGAGTCAATAAAATGATATTTAAACACCAGCTAAAATGATCGTGGTTAGCATAGATGTTTCCTAAAGAAATCGCCTGCATTCTGAGTAAATTGCAACATGAATGAACAGGTACTGGTTAACTGGCAGAAGAAATCGGCCGAGAGGCAGAAAATTTATCAGCGTTTGCTCAACCGAGCCGATAAAAATGACGTGTTGAAAACCTTGCCTGACCTGCACGAAGAAGCCTTTGAAAAAGTCGATTGTCTCAGTTGTGCCAATTGCTGTAAAAATTATTCGCCCAGGTTCAAAACACCGGATATTAAGCGGATCAGTAAAATGATGAAGATGAAGGAAAGTGTTTTTATCGAGACCTACCTGAACCTGGATGAAGATGGCGATTATGTGGTTAAAACAAAACCTTGTCCCTTTCTGGGAGCCGATAATTATTGTTCTATTTACGAAGATCGTCCATCGGATTGCCGCCGGTTTCCTTATACTGATGAAGATGTAATCGTCAAACGCCAAAAGCTGACTTTAAAGAACAGTGAGTTTTGCCCGATAGTCTATTATGTGTTGGAAGGACTTAACGACAAGCTGGGGCGCTGATAACAATTGCATAAAACATTGAACTTAAAACGTAAAAGGTTGATGATTCGGAAAAAGCGAATAACGGTTTATTCCAATGGGATAGAACTTAAACAATCGGACCTAAAAATGTCTTCCCTTCTTCTTGTAAAATGTTTTTGAAAGCCGCAGGTTTTTTTAACAAGAAGGCAGGAAGGCAGGAAGAAATGTTACTCTAGACCTTGTCACAATGTTGAGATACTTACAAATCAGATCTAAAAAATGTCTTCCCTTCTTCTTGTAAAAATGTATTTGAGAAACCGCAGGTTTTATTAACAAGAAGACAGGAAGGCAGGAAGAAATGGTATACAAGGTTTTGTCGCAATGCTGAGAAAGGTACAAATCCGATCTAAAAAAATGTCTTCCCTTCTTCTTGTAAAAATGTATTTGAAAAACCGCAGGTTTTATTAACAGGAAGACAGGAAGGCAGGAAGAAACGGTATACAAGGTTTTGCCGCAATGCTGAGAAAGGTACAAATCGGCTCAAAAAAATGTCTTCCCTCCTTCTTGTAAAAATGTATTTCAAAACCGCAGGTTTTATTAACAGGAAGACAGGAAGGCAGGAAGAAACGGTTTACAAGGTTTTGTCGCAATGCTGAGAAAGGTACAAATCGGATCAAAAAAATGTCTTCCCTCCTTCTTGTAAAAATGTATTTGAGAAACCGCAGGTTTTATTAAAAGGAAGACAGGAAGGCAGGAAGAAATGGTATACAAGGTTTTGTCGCAATGCTGAGAAAGGTACAAATCGGATCAAAAAAATGTCTTCCCGCCTTCTTGTAAAAAATGTATTTCAAAACCGCAGGTTTTATTAACAAGAAGACAGGAAGGCAGGAAGAAACGGTATACAAGGTTTTGCCGCAATGCTGAGAAAGGTACAAATCCGATCTAAAAAATGTCTTCCCGCCTTCTTGTAAAAAATGTATTTCAAAACCGCAGGTTTTATTAACAAGAAGACAGGAAGGCAGGAAGAAATGGTATACAAGGTCTTGTCGCAATGTTGAGAAAGGTACAAATCCGATCTAAAAAAATGTCTTCCCGCCTTCTTGTAAAAAATGTATTTCAAAACCGCAGGTTTTATTAACAAGAAGACAGGAAGGCAGGAAGAAACGGTATACAAGGTTTTGCCGCAATGCTGAGAAAAAGGTACAAATCCGATCTAAAAAATGTCTTCCCTTCTTCTTGTAAAAAATGTATTTGAAAACCGAAGGTTCCACTGCAACGGAAGCCTAATTATTGGCTTTGATCGTTGAATTCTCAAGTCCTTTAGGAAGCTCACCGTTTTCTGCCTGCCGCATCTCGTCACTGGTTTGTCGCGACCCATCGTGGCTCCAGCCGGGCGGACCGAATAGATAACCCAACTTCTCCCTTATCCCAAGATCCTTTCTTTTCAGATCCTGTGCGATGGCCTGCCACTCATGAAATATTACTTTTCCGGGATTTGGTTTCTCCAACGGTTTTGTAAGGCCATATTTTATCGGCTGATATTCCTGTTCCGGAAGCTCTGCCTGGAATGTGCCAAAAATTTTGTCCCAGATGATCAGGAACATCCCCATGTTTTTGTCGAGGTACAAGGGGTTAGACGCATGGTGCACGCGGTGATGCGATGGTGTCACCAGGAAATGCTCCAGGAAGCCCATTTTTTTGATGAGTTCCGTATGTACAAAAATGCCCCAGATCTGTGTTGCTGAATAAACGAACATCATATCCAGCGGATGAAAGCCAACAAATGCAAGTGGAATAAAATAGAGAAACCTGTACAACGGTTGAAATACGGATGAGCGGAATCCGACAGTAAAATTCAGGTGATCTGAAGAATGATGGGTAACATGTACTGCCCAGAAAAAACGGATCTCATGATCAAAGCGATGCAACCAGTAATACATGAAGTCTTCCGCCAGCAGCAAAGCGATCCAATACAGCAGCACTGTTTCAATTTCCATCAGGCGATGTTCCCAGCAATAAGCCAGAACACCGAGATAAAAGCCGCGCATAAGCAGGTCCAGCAAACTGTTCATCAGCATCAGAAAAACATTGGTGAATGTATCCCTGAAACTGTACAGCTTTTTGGGCCGGTAATGGCTCAACAACAACTCCAGACCAATGATGATCATGTATACCGGCGTGCTTATCAGAAGCAGTATTTGTTCACGTAGTGATTCCATGAAGTGCCAAAAATATTAAAAAACAAATTTATAGTTCACAATAACGGACGAACGGAGAGAAAAGTACGGGGGAAGATCATAGTTGATCGTTCTTAGTTCATAGTTAGAACAGCCGGTTCATGGTTCATAGGATGGTTCAGTTGAACAGCCGGCTTAATTTGAGTTGTCAGTTGACGGTGGTCAATTGTCAGACCTGGTGTATCTACTGGCTAATCACAGCCAGTTGTCAGGCTTTCATTTTTTTTGATTTTAAAGACTACTACCTATTCATCAGGATAATGGCTTATGTTCTGACAACTGACAACAGACAAGTAACAACTATCTTTGCCTTTCCCCATGTTGACATCACGATTACGAAAACACGCGGCATTCGATTCTTTTAAATTTCCTGAATTCAGGAATTATATTCTGTCCCGCTTCTTTTTCATTTTCGTTTTGAATATGCAGGCCACGCTGATCAGCTGGACGGTTTATGATCTCACTAAAGATCCGTTCAGCATCGGATTGGTGGGTTTGGTTGAATTTTTCCCGGCATTTATCACGGCTTTTTTCTCAGGTTATATCATTGATAAGAATGATAAACGAAAGATGCTTTTGTTGAGCATTGCAGGAAATGCCTTGCTGACCATCTCACTCTGTTTCGTCACCAGCAATTTTGCAGCACAGCTGATGCATAAGCATGCGGTGCTTATGGTGATTTATGGGATAGTATTTTGTACAGGCATCGTGAGGGTTTTTGCCGGGCCGACCTCGTTTGCACTGGTGAGTCTGCTGGTGCCGAGGGAATATTTGCCCAATGCTATCACCTGGCATAGCGGCATGTGGCAGGTGGCTGCGGTTTCGGGTCCGGCACTGGCGGGTATACTTTACGGTACGGTTGGTATTACCTACACTTTTTACCTCATGATTTTTTTTATGATAATAGCGGTAACCGGCGCTTCTTTGATAAAACCAAAACCATTTGTGTCCGCCCGGCAACAGGAACCGATGTGGCAAAGCATCAAACAAGGCTTTCGGTTTATATGGCATTCCAAGGAAGTGTTGGGAGCTATGAGTCTGGATCTGTTTGCCGTTTTCTTCGGTGGTGCGACGGCGTTACTTCCCTATTTCGCAGATGTTATACTGAAAACAGGTCCGCAAGGCCTGGGTATGTTAAGATCAGCGCCGGCTCTGGGCGGGGTGTGTATCCTGTTGCTGATGACTTTCAGACCCCTGAAACGAAACCAGGGGCGTAACATGTTGTTCTGCGTTTTCGGATTCGGTCTTTGTATTATCCTTTTTGGCCTATCGAAATATTTTTATTTGTCACTGGTCGCACTGTTTTTTTCCGGCGTACTCGATGGAATCAGTGTTATCGTCAGATCTACGATTCTCCAGCTAAAAACGCCTGACGATATGCGCGGTAGAGTAGCTTCTCTGAACAGTATGTTTATCATGTCGTCAAATGAACTCGGGGCGTTCGAAAGCGGAACAGCGGCCAAATTGTTCGGAGTAGTACCTGGCGTAATTTTCGGTGGTGCGATGACGATAGCTGTCGCTGTTACGACGTGGTTTAAGGCACCGGGATTGAGGAAACTGGAATATTAGGCAAGTAGGCAGGAGTAGGGAGGCAGGAGGGCTGGCGTAGAGTGGGATAGTAACAGGCATTAAATTCGAAAATGTTTCTTTAAGATAATAATTTGAACCTCCCGGATTCGTGGATAAAAGGAGAATGGTCAGAATCTACATTCAATAGAAAGAATGAAATTTTTTTGCCAGACCTTAGATAGGAAATAATCAACAAAGCGGGAAATAAGTTCAGATAATTTTTAGAGATTAACAGCTTCACATCAGGGAGCTTGATACTAACTCCTAATTTCTAAATCTTCTGCCTCTTTACTCCTCCTCCCCACTACCTCATGGCAGTGCCACATAATGCTGCCCCGGTCCCCATTTATGCCCGAGCGCATTAATCACTGTTTGCAGATGCTTTTCATTCCCTAAAAAATCAGCGTGTTCTGCATCGATAATCAAAGTGGTGATATTGTGCTGACGGATATAATGCGTGTAGGTTTGCTGAATATTGAAAAGATATTCGTTGCTGATATTCTTTTCGTATGACCTGTTTCTTTTTTTTATGTTTTCTTTCAGCTTATTCACCGGTGCATGTAAATAAAGAAGAATATCCGGTTGAATCAATTGCTGATAAATGATATCGAACAATCGTTGATACAATCTGAATTCATCCTCCGGCAAATTCAGTTTTGCAAAAAGGAGACATTTGGTGAAAAGGTAATCGGAAATAGTAACCTGCTGAAAAAGATCCTTCTGCTGAAGCAGATCTTTCTGCTGTTTGAATCTTTCTGCCATGAAAAACAGCTCGAGAGGAAAAGCATACTGGCCCGGGTTCTCATAGAATTTTGACAGAAAAGGATTGTCTGCAAACTCTTCCAGGATCAATCTCGCGTTAAAGTGTCGGGACAACAGATGGGCTAAAGTCGTTTTGCCAGCACCGATATTGCCTTCAATCGTGATGAAGTGATAGTCCATATCGCGGGTCAAACTTAGTGTACGGAGGGCGAAGGGTTAATCTTTGTTATTCACAATGGGAAAATATTTATACACAGCCAATTCATCCTTGCAATTTGCGAGAAGCCAGGAAATTGTTTTTCCCGCTACAGGATGTATAAAGTCCGGAGCAATTTCATTCATAGGAGTCAGTACAAACCTGCGTTCGGCAATTCGCGGATGAGGGATCTGCAGATGTTTTTCATCGACGATGATGTCATTATAAAAAAGAATATCAATATCAATGGTGCGCGGCCCGTATCTTTCATTTCTGAAGCGCCCAAGGTCATTTTCAATAGCAAGAATGACCGGCAACAGCTCCTGCGAAGCCAGGGGGGTGTCGATCTCCAGAACCTGGTTAAGGAAATCCGGTTGCGGAATATCTCCCCATGCGGCAGTTTCGTACAAAGAGGAAGAATTTAGAATTTTACCGCACCTGGCACCGATCAGCTTCCGGGCCTGGGCCAGGTTTTCTGTTCTGTTTCCTAAATTGCCGCCTATCAGTAAATAAACCTGTTTCATTCAACCGTTCTCTTCCGGGCTGTCAAATATCATTATTTTTGCCAGATTAAATTTTACGTAGTGAGGAGTTTCTTTAAATATTTCTTTTCTGCACTTTTAGCCCTGATTGTTTTTTTCGGATTGCTTTTTATCATTTTCTCCGCTGGGGTAGGAATGTTGATGAGTTCTGAAAAAGTTACTATTCCAAGGAACTCTGTGTTCGTTTTAGATCTGTCAAGATCCTTTAATGACCGACAGATGGAAAACCCGATCCTCGAATTAACCGGCAGGCTGGAAGATAAAGTGCCGACACTTTCCCAATTGATCCGATTGATTCATGCAGCGGAAAAAGATTCTGCAATCCGGGGAATATATATTGTCGCAAGAGATAATAACAATGGTTTTGCATCAAGCGAAGAAATAAGAAATGCATTGATCAGTTTCAAACGGAGCGGAAAATTTATCGTCGCTTTCGGAGATTATCTTGATCAGAAAGGTTACTACGTTGCAAGCGTCGCTGACCAGGTGTATTGCCATCCTAAGGGAATGCTTGACTGGCGTGGGTTTTCAGTGGAGTATATGTTCTTCAAAAAAACACTTGATAAACTCGAAATAAAACCGCAGATTTTTTACGACGGAAAATTCAAAAGTGCGACTGAACCTTTCCGGGAAGAAAAAATGACGGATGCAAACAAGCTCCAAACCAATATTTGGCTTGGTGATATATATGGTCAGTTTCTTACGGGCGTTTCTCAATCACGAAAAGTAGATACTGCGCAATTACATCGGCTGGCAAATGAATTTGCTCTTCGTGATGCCGAAGCAGCAACAAAAAACAAATTGCTTGACGGCGGAAAATATGACGATGAAGTAAAATCGGTTCTCAAATCAAAACTGAAACTTGCTGATGATGATAAAATTTCTTTTGTTACTCCGGGTTCATACCTCGAATCTGGTGCATTAAAAAGAACATATAATTCAGATAGGATCGCTGTTGTATATGCTGAAGGTGAAATTGTATATGGTACTGGTGTTGATGGTCAGATTGGTTCTGATGAATATCTTGCTTTGCTGAGAAAGATCAGGTATACAAACGATATTAAAGCTGTTGTTTTAAGAATCAATTCACCAGGAGGAAGCAGTCTTGCCAGTGAAATCATCTGGAGAGAAATTGAGCTGATAAAAAAATCCGGAAAACCAGTCGTCGTGTCGATGGGTGATGTTGCAGCCAGTGGTGGTTATTATATGGCATGCAGTGCAGATTCTATTTTCGCGCAGCCGAATACGATCACCGGTTCCATTGGTGTGTTTGCTATGGTTCCAGACTTTTCTTCCTTCATGAAAAATAAACTTGGCGTTACATTCGATGGTGTTAAGACCGCAACATATGCTGATGCAATGACTGTTACAAGACCGCTGACTCCAAATGAAAAAGCAATCATTCAAAAAGAAGTCGATGATATTTATTCTGATTTCAAAACACGTGTGGCTGAAGGCAGAAAGAAAGACACCGCTTACATTGACAGCATTGCACAGGGTAGAGTATGGACCGGACAGCGCGCTTTAGGGCTTGGTTTGGTAGACAGAATGGGGAGCCTGGAAGATGCGATTGCCTGTGCCGCACGTCTCGCAAAAGTTTCAACATACTCTTTACGCGAATATCCGGAGCCCGTCTCACCATTCGATGCAATTTTCCGCAATATGGGAAAACAATACAAGACTGATCTCATTAAAGAAGAAATCGGTGAGGAAGAGTTCAAAGTGTTATCGCAGATCAGAAAGATCAAACAACAAACCGGTCAACCACTTGCCCGGATGGTTTTTGATTTCACCATCAGATAATCGCTTCGGTATTAATATTAAAAACATTTCTTTTGAATCTCAGGTTGATCAAACCCTTATTGATTGGTATCCTTGGTGTTTTATCAGTCGTCACCTTAATTTCTTTACTTCTTCCCAGCCAGGTGATGACTTCAAAGTGGGTACAGGTAGCCGCAGGAAAAGATACTATCCTGAATAATATCCGCGATCTGAATCAGTGGAAAGATTGGAACGGTTTGCTGACAAACGCCCGTGATATTCAGGTTGTGCAAAAAACATCCCTTACAGATACCGGTAGCCGCATTTTCTGGACAGATTTAAGAGATTATCACAATGAAATTCGTGTTACCGGAAACAATGAAAAAGGATTAGTTACTAACCTCTACATGGGCAACCAGCGACCGATGACATCAGGCTTCAGCGTTGAAAAAAGACATCCCGATTCTGTCCAGGTGGTTTGGTATATTGTTGAGAATCTCAAATGGTATCCCTGGGAAAAATTCTATGGCATGATGAGCGGAGACATGAAAGGACCCGTCATGCAGGAAAGCCTCTATCAGCTAAAGAAACGGTTGCAGACTCAGTGAGAAAAACTGCAACTCAAGGTTTATTGTTTAACGTTTAATGTAACACTTTCACCACCGTGATAAAATAACTACGCTGTACTTTCTTAACAGCAATTACAAATGTTATGGCAACATGTCTTTGTCTTGCACGTAAACCGTTTGCGGATCAGGCATGAATAATCCCATCTCAGAGTATAACGTTCAACGTTTAACGTTAAACGTTATACCCCCGGTGTTATCGTGTAATCCGGATCTTCCCTCCACCGTGATAAGAATGATATTCCCCATTGTACATTGCATCGGCACTGACAGGCCCTATCCTGAAAACACCTGGAGTTATGGCACGGACCGCATAATAATAGGTTTGCGTTTTTTCATCCAGGTCGACAAAGAAATGGATTCTGTCGTCACGAACGTCCAAAGCATCCGGTGATGATGCGCCTTTGATCCAATCCATTCCCGGTATTTCTTTTGTCCTTGGGTTTTCGATTTCAAAACCGGCAGGAAGAAGATCCGTAATTACAATGTTGTCTACTGGTGACGAATAGCTGTTTTCAAGCGTTATGCCGACAATGACCAACTGATTTTGTTCAAACTGGTTGCCGCTAATTTTCTTTCCATATCGATCATAGAATTGTCTGCGCACGCGTATGAATTTATCTTCTTCGATATAATTACCTGTTATATCCAGTCCTTCAGCTTCCCATGAATAATACAATTGGCCGGATCCTTTGGTGGCTATGTCAAATGATGCAGGCCCGCTAACTATTTTATCAGTAATTAACACAGTCTTATCTGAAATTGCGGCGATAAATTTATTAGCTGATTTTATTTCGCCGGTAATATTTCCTTTTGCACCATTTCTTGCAATTTTGCCTAGAGCCAGGAATGAAAAAGCCCGTTCCTGTGTACTCAGGTATCGCTGGGATTTCAAATAATCCTGAACATGTTTTGCCATCACCGGTATTTGTGCATTCGAAGGCTCCGTATCGACAAGCACAGACAAAGCCAATGCTTCATCACGCACAGGGGAATAAAAACTTCCTCCCGTTTGTGTCACTGAAACTTCACCCTGGAAAGATGATGGTAACAAGGATTCAAAACTTTTTCTGTTTCCGGACAATGCAAATGCTGCAGCAAGTGTATACCTGCCATCAAGGCTCAGCCAATCTGTATTTGATTTGTAATAATTCATTGTACCAGACTGGGGCTTACCTGCCAATGCGAGAACATACAAACTATAAGCAACTTCTTTCGGTGCAATTTTCTTTTGCTTATCGCGGTTGTAATAATAGTTGATGAACTGCCTGTTGCGTAATTTAAAAATCAGGTATTGGTATAATGTTTCAAGAAGTGATTTGTCAATTTCATAACCACTTCTGCTGGCTTCTGTAAGGAAGTGTGCAGCATACGCACTTGCCCACCAGTTCTCTTCACCTTCGCCATCCCACATCGTAAGGCCACCATTCTGCAATTGTCGCATTTTAATTTTCCTGATGGCTTCATTAATATTTCCGGCTGCAGCATTTGCTGAAGTTGTTTTTGTTTTCCCGATGTTGGACAAATCGGTATAGTATAGCTGAGGGAATGCCGCTGAAACTGTTTGCTCCGTACAACCATAAGGATACTGGATAAGGTAAGCCAGCTGGTCACTTATAGCAGTTACCGGATTCGAACTGATCATGAAACGATAATTGGTCGTGCCTGCAAGAAAGCGACTCATTGGCAGGTCTACTTTTTCCGATTTATTTCCCGCAATCGTTCCGCTGCCGGAAACTTTCTGCAATGTGGATGATGGTCTTACAGCAATGGGTATCTCTTCAAAAGCCTGAACACCTTTCCCACTGACTTCCACCCTCATTTTTGCAGTGTCCATTCTTGCTTCAGCATACACTTTATAATTCAATCTTACTTCACCGCCAGCAGGTACAGTTGTTTCCTGTTTTGGATCGCCGCTGACGCTTAATGGTCCTGTGAGTTTAACAATGGCGGCACCATTGATCGGGTTTTTCGTTGTATTAGTAATGGTAACGGGCAGGCTGATCGTGTCACCCGGACTTAGGAAACGCGGAAGGCCTGTACTGATCACCAATGGATCAGCAACACGCATCTGCTGTTCTGCACTTCCGAATGTTTCATCTTTGTATGCAACAGCCATCATTCGCAACGATCCGCTGAATCCTGGAATGGCAACATCAAATCTGGCTTCACCATTACTTCCGGTTTTTCGAATTCCACTCCAATAACTCACCACTTTTATACGGCCAGCCGGCATTGGATTCGTCCTCTTTTTCATTTCAATACCATCACCACCTGTGCTGCTGAGCCTTGCTCTTAACTCTGGGAAAAGCAACGGATAAAGATCGTAAGAGGTGGTTGTGAGTTTTCGTTTCTGATAAAACCAATGATAAGGGTCAGGCGTTTTCATATCAGTAACCTGCAATACTCCTTCATCAACTACCGCCAACGTTACCATTGCACCAGGAGTTGTGCTTACTGTTATCTGTTGCTTCGTTCGACTCCCGCTTGTGGCAACAGCATTTATTTTTACATCAAGTTTTCTCTCTTTTGATTGAACCGAAACCGATTGAATGCCATGTGCAACTGTCAATGGCAATTCCGAAACGCCATGAGATTTGAATAAGGTTGCCGTAATATAGACATTTGGTAAATGCTGGAACTGAAGAGGCAGCTCAACAGTTGCGGTACGCTCCTGTACATCGACATATTGCCAGGAAAGAATTCCATCATTTTCCAGGGATACCAGCATCTTTCCGTTGAATGGCGTTTTGAAAAGGAGTTTTGCTTTTTCACCAACCTGGTAGGTTTTTTTATCTGTTTCTATTTCTACCCGACCTTCCGGATCTACTTCAAATGCAGTTGCATTACCCCGGGAACCGTAGCTGTAAAATGATCTGCTTACATAGGTTGATCCACCGGGGACGAACACCCGAATTTCATAGTCGCCGGGTTGTTGAGGAGAGAAAGTGTAAAAGCTATTCTGCGTGTTTATTGAAATGGTTTCATCTTTCAGGATTTTATTTTCCTGTTGTGAGGTATACCTGAAATATCCGTCACTCCGGTTGAGGATGGTACGATAATCATGTTTTATAATCTGGATTTTTGCATTTGCCGCAACAGGTTTCCCATCTTTCTTTACTGCGATTAATGGAAATCGAACTGCCTGCTTTAGAGGATAGTAGTCGTACCCGTCATATCCAATTCCAAAATAAACATCCTGAGTATTGATGTCTACAGAGGTTGTCCTGCTCACAGGCCTGCCTGTTTCATCAAATACAGTTGAATAGAAAGTAGCTTCCAACAGGCCCATATTTTTATATATCGAGGGAATACTTATTCCGATGCTGGCTTTTCCATCATCATCTGTCTTCCCTTCTTTTACCACTTTGTCGAAAAAGTTTGTTTGATTGGTCAGCTGGAATGTGTAATTGTCGAACTGCTGCGGCCTGAATGTTTTCTGACTCAGCTGCATTTCATATTCGTAGTTGCGGTTGGCAGCTGGTGGGCCAAAGAGATTTACAGCGGTGATCTGCAAACTGGCCGAATCGCCAGGCATTAATACTGTCTGACTAACGGCAACGTCTACCTTAATTCTATCAGGTACAAACTCCTCCACACTGATTGTTTTTGTTCCCAGAAGAATATCGTTGCCACTGTAAACTTCCAGCCGGTAGGCTCCGGTATATGCTTCATAGGGAATAGGTACTGCTATTTCCGCAGAACCTTCGTCATTCAGCATTTTCCTGATATTCTTCATCTCCTTGCCATTCGGCATTACCAGCCTGAATCTGACTGGAATTTCACCCGGACTTTTCCACTGTTTATCACGAAGTACCAGTGACTGATGTATTTCTTCACCGGGGCGGTAGATATCTCGTTCACCATAAATAAAGGCATCCATTCCCGTTAGTGAAATCGATTTTCCATCGACATTGAATCTGCTGGTATTTACACGGGTAGACTGAAAAGGCAGATAGTTGAAGTCATCTGCAGTGGTGGCAATCAACATAGCTGGTTGAAATCCTGCATATTCTTTTCTGGTATAATTAATTTCAACAGCCCCTTGTGCATCAGTAGTTCCCATTCCCAATACCTGGTTGTTCGAACCGTATGCCGTTACCTGCACACCATTCATTGCATCAGCTGTTTTCAGTGAATTTGCAAAAACAACCAGTTTGTCACGACTTTCCTTTGCAATCAAACCGATATCCGATACCGCAAGAAACCTGCTGTCCCTGATCCAATAGTCGGTTGCGCTTCTGATCATGATATGATAAATTCCTTTGAAATCAGGCAATTTGTCTTCAGGATTGAAATGCAATAAATACCCTTCTCCTTTTTTAGGAAGGCTGCGGGTCTCAATCTCTTTTTCATAGATAATATCACCCGGTGTACCATCTGTTGATGAAGTTTCGTAGCCATAATATTCTTCGTCATCATAGTTACCTCTCTTGTCTGCCGGATAATATCCATATCGTTGCGCCGTCAACAGATTCGATGCATATATCTTTGAAATAATCAATTTTACCTTCGGGATATTGGTGATGCGGATATCAATATTTCTTTCACCTGATGCCATCATGTACACAGCTTTGGAACTACCAAAACTGATGTTTGGTTCGAGTTCACCAAATCCAACTTCTTCTTCATATTCATCTTTCAGAACACCACCCAGTATACCTCGCAAACCCTTGAGCAGTTTCACTGCGTAAGTTTCACTCGCTTTGAAATTCTCACCTGATATCTGCAATCCGTCTTCAGTTGTTTGTACCTGAAATCCTGTGGTTGGGTTTATCCTGACAAATGCTTTCAGGTCTTCGGATGCAATGGGCTGCGAAGTCAGGATATTCACGGTACCTGTAAGCCCATCATGTTGCGCTTCAACGCCACGAATTACAAGAACGAATGGCGATGGCACCTGCAATGTTTCTGTCAGAGCTTCACCCGTCGGATTTTTACCTTCATCGGGAATAAGGCCTTTCTCTAAATTGACTTTGATATTGTAATCTTTATCAGTTGCCGGAACATTGTTCAGTTGCAGTGAAACAAATCTCGTTGCTGTCGTATTCATGAAATTCAACTCCTGCAGTTTGTCATCAACAGTTACAGTCATTTTCTCTTTCAGCACAGCAGGAGAAATTGCATAATTAAATTCCAGATCGATTTTCGGAACTGCTTTCTGACTGCCTTGCTGTGAAAGTACCCAGCTCGCAGCTGCGTTCTGCAATTTCAATGGTGCTGTGTAAAAGCTGAGTGCTTCAGATTTTGCTACATTTTCAACTTCGCTGAATGCAAGTAAATCATTTCGTAATTCAGCTGTGTAATTGGTTGCGGGAGCAAATGGGGATGCTGGTGAAAAAACCAGCTGATCCGGGCTTTCCCAGCGGAATCGTCCTTTTATCGCAGGTTTGAAACTGATGAATTCGGTTGAATCCCACCGGTTAAGCAGGCTGTCGGGAACAAGAGGTTTGTCGAAGCGGAAATAAAGATTTCCCAGGGGTGGAATTTCATTTCGGGCATTCGTTTCAGTTAGTGATACAGTAGATCTGTTGCATGAAAATAGCGTGATTGTTGTCAGGATGACAAAAACCAGGGAAGAAAGCTGTCGCATAAAAGGGGAAGTCCGTTTGTGGAGAATCCAATATGAATTTAGATAAGTCCGGTTCATATTTTCATTTTCCCGGTAGAAAATATTTTGTTAATAGCGATTTCAAATCGGTTTTAAAACCATGGCTGATTATTCCAGGCTGAAAATCTTGTGTTTAACCGATTAAATAATTCAGGGAAGATCAACAATAATTTTAACATGGCGTTTTGCTTGCCTGAAAAAAAGGGATTTCGTATTTTAATGTCTTTCGTTTTCAACCAATGCCTCAGACCCGAACAATAATTTTTAGGCGGATCCTCCGTTGGACCTGGCGTGGCTTCCTGTCGGTAGGAGTTTTGTTTATTCTTTTCCTGATTCTCAATTTTATTTTTCCATTAAAAGATCAGGTCAGCTATTCAATTACTGTCGCAGATAAAAAAGGGGAGATCATACATGCTTTTCTGACGCCTGATGAGAAATGGAGGATGAAAACTGAAGCAGGGGAAATAACTTCCCAGCTAAAAAAAGCGATCCTGTATAAAGAAGATCGCTATTTCTATTATCACCCGGGTGTTAATCTTCTTGCGATTGTTCGTGCCGCTTTCAATAACGCTATTGGTAGTCACCCAACGTCAGGCGCAAGCACGATTACCATGCAGGTGGCCAGAATGATGGATCCGGGAAAAAGAAATTTAAAGAACAAGATCAAAGAATCATTTCGTGCGCTTCAACTCGAGTGGAAATATTCCAAAGATGAAATTCTGCTGATGTATCTCAATCGTGTTCCCTATGGAGGAAATATTGAAGGAGTGAAAGCAGCGTCCGTTATGTATTTCGGAAAACAGCCAGATCATCTTTCACTTGCGGAAATAACAGCACTATCAGTCATACCTAACCGACCAGTTTCTTTGGTGATGGGAAAGAGTAATGATAAAATTGTTGTTCAAAGAAATATCTGGCTGGAAAGATTTGGGAAGGAAAAGTTATTTCCTGCAGAAGCAATTGCTGATGCTATGGATGAGTCTCTCGAAGCCTGGCGCAGACCGCCGCCGCAGTTTATTCCGCATCTCGCAAATAGATTAAAATACAGCGGTGGACATAATATCGCTTCAACAATCGATTTCAATCTGCAGCAGAAGACTCAACAGATTGTGAGCGATTATGTACAGGAATTACTGTTGAAGAATATTCACAATGCTTCTGTGATCATTATGGATAATGAAACGCATGAAGTGTTGTCTTACATCGGCTCTGGAAACTTTTTTGATTCAACAGACGGTGGACAGGTGAATGGTGCAAGAGCAGTAAGGCAACCGGGAAGTACGCTCAAGCCATTGGTGTTTGGCCTTTGTATGGACCAGGGATTGATTACGCCAAAGACTGTGATCAATGATGTTCCCGTAAATTTCTCTGGCTATACTCCGGAGAATTATGACAAGCAATTTCATGGGCCTGTGACAGTTGAATATGCGCTCGAACGGTCGTTGAATATCCCTGCGGTAAAAGCGCTCAGTATGACTGGCCTGGAAAATGTTACATCGCGTCTTGCACTGATGGGATTTAATAAAATCAACCCGCGCAGCCAGGGGCTTGGCTTATCGCTTGTGTTGGGTGGTTGTGGTGTAACTCTGGAGCAGCTGACCGGAATGTACAGCTGTATAGCAAATAGTGGCGTTTATGCTGCACCGGTATATCTTGCTGGCAAGAAAACACAAAAAGGAACAAGGATTTTATCTGAAGGAACCAGTTTCATGATTTCGGAGATATTAAGCAAAGTAAATCGCCCGGATTTCCCTTTGAACTGGGATGCCACAGCAAAACTTCCTAAGATAGCCTGGAAAACGGGGACTTCTTATGGGAGGAGAGACGGATGGAGTATCGGGTATAACAAAAAGTACACAGTCGGCGTTTGGACAGGTAATTTTTCGGGGGAGGGAAATCCGGCGTTGAGTGGTGCAGATATAGCAACGCCTTTGTTATTCAGGATTTTTAACACACTCGATTATGATACTGACCGGGAATGGTATTCACCACCGCCGGGATGCGAACTAAGAATGATCTGTGCGGAAACGGGAAAGATTCCATCGGCACATTGCGGGAATATCATCATGGACTATTTTCTTCCTGGGGTATCGGCGACGGATACCTGTAATCATGTACAGGAAATTATGGTCAGTGCTGATGAACGAATCAGTTACTGCATGTCCTGCCGCCCCGAGTCGGGTTACAAAATGAAATTATTTCCATCGCTTTCACCGGAATTGCGTCATTTTTTGCAGAATGGACATGCGCCGGTGGTACAGATACCACCGCATAATCCTTCATGTGAACATGTGTTTTCCGGGAATGCACCACAGATACTTTCTCCTGTCAACGGTACCGAATACCTGATCAGCAAGGAAACGCCGGAGCCATTAATGCTGGAATGCAAAACAGGTAACGATGTGCAAAAAGTTTTCTGGTATATCGACAACCGGTATTACAAAACGGCCGATGCCGGTGCTGCTCAATTCTTTATGCCGGAAGAAGGTCCGGTAAAAATTTCCTGTACAGATGACAAGGGCCGCAACCGGGATGTTACAGTTATAGTGAAAAAGGTTGACTGGTGATAACCTGGCAGGTCTTTTAAACCTGGCAGGTCTTTGAAACCTCGCAGGTCTTAAACCTGGGAGGTTTAGACCCCCAAGGTTCACTTTCCCGGGAAATTTCTTCTTTTAATTTCGTGATTTTCGCAAGTGAAAATCCCATAGAAATGTTATCGATTGCCGGCTTGTGGAAAATTTATAATAAGCCTAACACCTTAATAATCGTTGTATATACTTTCTGCGATTCTTCTTCTGTAATGCAATACGGTGGTAAAATATAAACAGTATTTCCCAACGGCCGGAGCAGCACATTTCTTTCCAAAGAAAGCTTTGCAAATTTTTTTCCGATTGTATTCAGGTAATTGCCGGATGAAGATTCCAACTCAAACGCGAGGATCGTTCCTTGTACCCGAACATTTTGAATTTTTTTCTCAGTGAAAAAAACTGATTTCTTAAGCTGTTTTTCGAACTGCAAATGTTGATAATTAATTCTGCGGATTGCATCAAATGTCTCTGCTTTCATAATCAGATCCATACTCGCTAACGCAGACGCACAGGCGATGGGATTGGCAGTGAAGGAGTGGCCATGAAAAAGCGTTTTTGTTTTATCAGCACTGATATAGGCTGAATGAATTTCAGCGGTGCAAGCTGTAACTCCCATCGCCATCGTGCCACCCGTCAATCCTTTACTCAGACAAATAATATCGGGTTGAACGCTCAAATATTCTGAAGCAAAAAGCCTTCCTGTTCTTCCGAAACCCGTCATCACTTCATCAGCAATACAAAGGATTCTTTTTGATTTACAATATTCAAGCAATTGGTTCAATAATCGCTGCTCAGTCATGATCATACCTCCGGCGCCCTGAACAAGAGGTTCATAAATAAAACAAGCAGTTACTTCCCCGGTCTGTTCAATTCTATCGCAAACCGAATCGATATTTTCTTTGGTGGGTGCATCGATAAACTCAACATCAAAAAGATAATCCTGGAAAGCGAGTGTAAATACCCCTCGTTCACTCACACTCATTGCGCCGAATGTGTCGCCATGGTAGCTGTTTTTAAGCGCAATGATTTTAGATCTGCGGGGATTTTTTCCATCACCCAGGTTCCGCCAGTATTGAATGGCCATTTTCAGCGCAACTTCAACCGCGGTAGAACCATTATCAGAATAAAATATTTTTGACATTTTACCCGGCAGGACTTCCAGGAGTCGATCGGCCAGTCGCACTGCAGGCTCATGGGTAAATCCCGCAAAAATGACCTGTTCCAGTTGTAAAGCTTGCTCATATATTTTTTCTGCGATATACGGGTGCCCGTGACCATGAATGGTCACCCACCAGCTGCTGATGGCGTCGATAATTTTTTTGCCATTGGTATCGATTAGAATCGTTCCTTTGCCGCTCACAATCCCCAAAGGATCAACCATTTCTGCCTGCTGCGTGTAAGGGTGCCAGATTATTTCCCTGTCTTTTTGTATCAAATTGGCCATCATAGCGTCAAAGATATGGTTCGGAGATGCGGAACAGGTGCAACGGAACCTATAAATTGTTTGTCAGGAGCTATCAAGACATCAGGATGTTCAATCAGAAACAGGTAATCAAAGACTGCCAGAAAGGAAATGTATTGGCCCAGCGCCAGTTGTACGACCATTATGCCGAACAGATGTTTGGTGTCTGCTATCGCTATACCAAATCTTTTGAAGATGCTGAAGATGTGCTACAGGACGGGTTTATCCGGGTGTTCACCAATCTCCACCAATATCGTGGCGATGGCGAACTTGGTGCCTGGATCAGAAGGATCATGGTACATACTTCCATCAACTATCTGAAAAAAAATGTTCATTACCGAAAGGAAATGGTGTTTACTGAACCATCCTTGCACCCGGTATTGAACGACACGCCGGATATCCTTATCCAGGCGAAAGAACTTGCTGACCTGATCCGTCAGCTGCCGACCGGCTACCAAACCGTTTTTAACCTGTACGCAGTGGAAGGTTTTGCACACGCTGAAATTGGCAAAATCCTGGGTATTTCGGAGAATACTTCCCGTTCGCAATACATGCGGGCCAGGAATCTTTTGTCCGAATGGATTGAGAAAATTGATGAAGACAATAAAAAATCGGAAAAATATGCCCGATAACTCATTTGAAAAGAAAGTCAGCGATAAGCTCAATGATTTTGGGCTTTCTCCTACGCCCCGGGTTTGGGAAGGAGTTGAATCGCATCTCCATTCCCGGAAGAAAAAAGACAGGTGGATCCTGTGGTTATTTCTTGGTCTGTTGCTGATAGGGGGAGCAGGATACTTCATGTACAATTCTTCAGAACCAGGAATTGAAACCGGATTCCAGGCATCTGTAAAAGATGCTAACGGGCCAGGCAAATCGAATCCATCCGACAACTCAAACAATCAGAATGCAAATCCGATAGAATCAGACAACTCTACAAACGAAAGAGCTTCCAAGGAAGAAAAAAATTCATCCGCAAGATCAGATGAAATTACAGGTAAATCAAACCAGCCTGAAAACTCAATTACGATAGTCGATAAGTCTGATGACAATACGAAGTCTGAAAAATTATCAAGTAAAAGCACATATTCAAAACAAAAGAGAAATTCCGGCGGAAATAAGATCAGTGAGCTTAGAGAAGTAAACGTAGAAAAAGAGATGTCAAATGAATCATCCGCAGCTATTGTTCATGCGGGAGAACAACCTATAAAAAACAGCAACTCAGAAATCATTGATCAGAAAGATCAGGCCGCGGATTTATCGAACACAACAGAAAAGAAAAATGAAACCACAGCCGAACTGAAAAGGCCTGATTCTTTGTCTGATCAAAAAATTCCGATAAAAAAAGCAGAAACGGCTTCTGCAAAAAAGCTGAAAACAAAAGATCCTCAAAAAAAATGGCAATTTGGTGTTAGTGCAAATGTGGGATTGACAGGATTGCCTGAAAGTTTTACTGTTGCTACACAGAAATCTTTTGTTGCAGATAATCTCAGCGTTGGCAATTTCCCTGTAAGTCCGGCAGCACTACCAGCTTATTTCCCCTATAGCCAGGAACAATCCACAGGATGGGGTGCCGGTGTTTGGGCAAGAATAGATATTGGAAAAAAATCATCACTTTCAGCAGGCCTCTTATATCAATATTATTCCACTACAACAACGACAGGTTACCAGGCAAGCGGAAATATTTCCGTCAACAATGGTTACACCAATATGGCGCTCAGGAGTTACTACCTGCCGGGAACACTATCGGAATACCGTAACCGATATCATTTGTTGCAGGTTCCTTTGAACTACAGAATAACCTTTGGTAAGAGTAAATTACTTCCTCTTTCGCTGGTTGCAGGTTTGCAGCCGGGATATATCATGGGATCCAATGCACTTTTAAAAGATACTTCCGGTGTCTTGTACACCAACATCGGGAATTTCAATCGTTTCCAGCTCGGCGTTAACGGCGGCGTTCAATTGCGGCTGTTTAACAAATCAAAAATGCCGCTGGATATTGGTCCTGTGTTTCAATATCAGCTTACTGACGCATTCAGAAAAAATGTTGGCTACTCGGGCCACCTGCTCTTCGTAGGATTGCAGGCCGATTGGCAGATATTTAATCTGCAAAAGAAGCAACGACAGTAATATCGTTTTTGTCAGAGTACCAAACCGCTGTTTATGAAGAAAGAACTTTTCAGGATTTATCTGCCTGCAATCATTGCTATGTTTTTCTTCAGCTCCTGCCTGAAGGATCAGTGTACTCACACCTACAGTTTCTACACTCCGGAATATCGAACTGCTGATGAAGTCAGGGCCAACATAAAAAGCAATGATCCTGTTCCTGTAACAAAAGCAGGCAAACTCTACCTGCGCGGAAATTATATCTTCCTGAACGAACCAGATCGCGGAATACATGTATTTGATAACAGTAACCCTTACTCGCCGAAGAATGTGGCCTTTATTGATATACCGGGCAACATCGATCTTGCCGTAAAAGGAAATTATTTATATGCTGATGCTTACACTGACCTGGTGGTGATTGATATCACTAATCCTTTGGATGTAAAATTGAAAAATGTTAAAGAAGGTGTATTTCCTCAGCGATTTTATTCGACATTCTTTGCGCAGGATTCTTCACGCGTGATTGTTAACTGGAAAAGAAGAGATACCACTGTTGTTGCGACTTGCGGCAATGATGGTTTTTTCGGTATCAACCCAATGAAAACCGATGTTCTGGTGCTGAATTCAGGTTGTCCTAATTGTGCCAACGCAGATTTTTCAAATGGTAATTCTTCGCCGAATTCTCCCTACGGTATGGGGGGATCAATGGCCAGATTCACACTGATGAACAATAATCTATACACTGTATCCAATTCTCACCTTAATGTTTTTAATATCAGCAACGCAGAAGATCCGAATTTCAAAAAAGACATCATGTTGGGGTGGGATGTGGAAACTATTTATCCTTTCAAAGATAAATTGTTCATAGGCTCAATGAGCGGGATGTTTATTTACAGCGTCAGCAATCCTGATGAGCCACAGCAGTTAGGCACATTTTCGCATGCGCGTAGCTGTGACCCCGTAGTTGCTGACGATGATTTTGCTTATGTTACCTTAAGGTCCGGCACAGAGTGCCTAGGTTTTATCAATCAGCTGGATGTACTGGATATCAAGGATATCATGCAGCCTTCTCTGTTGAAAACATATCCACTTACAAATCCGCGTGGTTTGTCAAAAGATGGCAACTATCTTTTGATTTGCGATGGAGATGATGGCCTGAAAATATTTAACGCAACCGACCGTAACAATTTGGAGCTTCTCAGCACCATTTCATTAAAAGATACCTACGATGTAATTGCATGGAGAGGTGTTGCACTTGTTGTTGCACAGGATGGTCTGTACCAGTATGAATATTCTGATCCATCTGCTCCGAAACTGATCAGTAAAATTTCACTTTAATCCACATGAGAATTATACCGGGCTTTGTGTTTTTGCTGATAATTTCGCTTGTGGGAAAATCGCAGGATCAGAATTCTTCAAAGCCTGCTAAAAAAGTCAAAGTGAATTTCGCGAGTTACAACACGTTTAACCTGTTGCACAGTGTTGAGTCTGTTCATGCAGGATTGCAGACGGTGAATGGCGTCAGTATAAACAACACATTTATCGGCGCTGGTGTTGCGATCGATTGGTATGGTATGCGATCTGTTCCCATGTTCGCTGATTTCAGGCAGGTATTTAACCTTGGTCGAGCAACTTTCTTTGCTTATGGTGACATCGGATATAATGGCCCCTGGTATAAGAAAGAACCAGCAACGATGTGGGGGTATTCCCACCAAAGTACTGACGGTGGAATTTACTATGATATCGGTGCCGGCTACCTGATTCCTTTTCGGAAAAGAAATGCTATGATCCTGAGCGCAGGATATTCGGTGAAGGAAATGGCAAAATCATATCAGCAAGTTGGTTGGGGTTGGCCGACGGAAGAAGATCTTTACGAAAAATTTAATTACAAATACAGACGGCTGTCGGTGAAAATCGGCTGGCGGTTTTAATTTCGCCGCAATCCGCCAGGTATCCGATACTTGCAAGTATCGGATACCTGGGAGCTTTCACGAAGTTCAAAAGCCGTTTTGGATAAAACAAGTGAAAAATCTTTTATAACGTGGGTTTTTTCTGCTACGTCAGCAGTTTATTCTGTGCGATTTTTTCTACTGCGGATGCCATTCTTGAAATACGCGTTTCTTCTTTCTTAGCGTCAGATATCCAGTCGATATATTGTTTCTGTACAGCATCGCTGAATGCGAAGAAGTTTTTGTGAGCAATCGGCTCATCGCGCAGGCATTCGAGAAATTCAACGGGAACTTCTACAGGATCTGTATTGATGTAAAGCGTGATATGAACAGTATCGCCTGCCTCTCTTTTGATTTGTTTCCTGATTTCTTTTTTAACTGCAAAAAACATTTCGCCATCTTTCATTGGCATCAGGCTATAGGTAGGAAAAACATATCCGTCGATGGAACCCTTAACTTTCATCCAGCCAAATCCTTTTGACCTCGGTACTTTGATGCCTTTCAAACGAGCGAAAGTCCAACCGCCTTTGCCGTCGAATTTTTCGAGCTTTACCTTTTTATTGAATATGGGTTTTTCCATCATCTGTAATAAACCGAAGATTACGTTGTATTCCTGCGAGCTTTGTTCTTTTGATTGGCGAATGTTTAAATATTGCACGGAATTTTTCTTCCGTAAGTGCTTCCCAATCCTTCGTATTGAAGTTAAGAATTTCAGGGATGGGTGTGAACTGCGGCTCAGTAGTTTCTGTAGAAAAACGATTCCACGGACAGACTTCCTGACAGGTATCGCATCCAAACATCCAGTTGTTGAACCGTCCTTTTTGTTCTTCAGGTATCAGTGCATCCTTCAGTTCAATCGTAAAATAGGAAATGCATTTACTTCCATCAATTTCTTTGTTTGGAAGAATCGCATCTGTGGGACATGCATCAATACAACGTGTGCATGTGCCACAAAAATCTCCCGCAAAAGGATTATCGTAATCGAGGTCCAGGTCGAGTATCAAAGTGGCAATAAAAAAATAAGAACCATTCTTTTTTGTGATGATGTTTCCGTTCTTTCCGATCCATCCTAATCCGCTTTTTAATGCCCAGCTTCTTTCCAGCACCGGTGCTGAATCAACGAATCCCCGGCCCTGGACTTCACCAACCAGGTTATTAATATCAAGTAAGAGAGTTTTGAGTTTTTCCCGGATGACTTCATGATAATCATTTCCGTAAGCATAACGGGAAATCTTAGGCGAAGTTTTGTTTTGCTTTTCAGCCTGGTAATAGTTCATCATTAAAGTCACTACAGACTTTGCTCCCGGAACAAGAACACGCGGATCCACACGCTGTTCAAAATATCGCTCCATATAATTCATACTGCCCTGTCTTCCTTTATTTAGCCAGTTTTCCAGGCGCCTTGCGTCTTCGTCGAGCTTTTCTGCTTTTGCAATACCACAATAAGAAAAGCCCAGTTCAGAGGAACGTGTCTTTATATACCGGGTAATATGTGCAGTTATTGGCAAATGAAAAAATGCCGGCTGTTAAATGCCGGCATCTGCAAAGTTAATATGATGTGAGGAAGGCTAGTTCATTCTACTATCAATATCGTTCCTGATCTGAATGATGGGTTTCTGCTTTTCATCAGATAATTCTTTCTGTGGTAAGATCACAGCCGCATAGCCTTTGCCAAAATTAATCCAGGGGATAGGTCCTGAAAAACCCGGACTGCTGATAATGATGGGTTTACCGGATCCATCCGCTTCCTCGATCCACGCTCCTGGTACGGGAATAAATGAGGCCAGTTCTTTAGGAATATATTTTACTGGCTGGTCAGTAAACTGTTTCTTCAAAAGCTGTTCAACTGAAGCTTCACTGAGTACTTTTTTCCCGTTGAACATTCCATTGTTCATCAGCATGGTCATGAAATTCATCATGTCGAATGCTGAACTGTTTGCGCCGGCTGCCGGATCAACAGAACCTTTTTCAGCATAGAAACTGCTGTTTCGCATGCCTAACGGACGAAATAATTTCTGTTGTGCCAGCTGATCAAAGCTCTTTTTGCCAACAACTTCTAATACTCGCCCCGCAATAACAGTTCCCAGGTCGCTGTAGAAATAGGCCGTACCGGCGTTGTCCTGTATATCTTTTTTTGAAACGATATTATTTACTTCGGCTTCGAGACTTTCAAATCGTTTTTTCTCTGTGAGTTTCATAATACCTGCAGCCTCCGCACGGATGCCAGTTGTATTTGCAAGACAGTGACGGATCGTAATATAGCCCTTCAGGTAAGTGTTAAAAATCGGCAAATACTTACCAACCTTGTCATCCAGTGATATCTTCCCTTCGTCTACATAAATCATCACGAGCGCTGCAGTAAACCAGCGGCTGACAGAGTTCACCGGCGCCGGGTTTTTAAGTTTGAATTCAGGAATTTCACGGGTGTAGATATTTTTTCCGCCTTTACTGACGATAATAGCGATATCGTTCCCGATCAGTTTCTGATTTTGCTTGATGATCGATTCGATGTGTGCAGAATCCGGCTGAGCGGAGCTGACCTGAAAAAATAGCATGAAACCCAATACAATACTGAATTTGAGGCAGTTTAACATAGAATTGGCTGACATATTTTCCTTCAATGATGATTGGTTTATGATTTGAGAAAGGTTACCTGTACAAATTAAAACTTGATTATGAATTTAGGGAACTTTACTATTAAGGCTGCTGAAGCGATACAACAAGCTCAGCAATTAGCATTTAATTCACAGAACCCGAATATTGAAACGGAACATATACTGAAAGCATTGCTCGAACAGGAAAATTCACCTGTCGATTATTTGCTTAAAAAGAATAATGTAACAGTCAACCTGGTGGATAATAAACTGGGTGAACTGATTAATAAACTCCCGAAAACAAGTGGTGAACCTGCACAATCGATTAGTCGGGACGCCAACAGTGTGGTATTGCGTGCCGGGGCCGTATTAAAGCAGTTCAATGATGAATTCGTGACACCAGAGCATCTTGTTTTAGCGATATTGCAGGGTAATGATGCTTCTGCAAAATTGTTAAAAGATGCGGGTTTAAACGAGAAGGGGTTAATCGCATCGATCAAAGAATTACGTAAGGGTGAAACCGTTAGCAGTCAGACACAGGAAACGCAGTTCAATGCATTGAATAAATATGCAAAGAACCTCAATGAACTTGCCCGCCAGGGTAAGCTTGATCCTGTAATAGGTCGTGACGAAGAAATAAGAAGAACACTGCATATTCTTTCCAGGAGGTCAAAAAACAACCCGATCCTTGTGGGTGAGCCTGGTGTAGGTAAAACGGCAATCGCAGAAGGTTTGGCGATGCGCATTATTAATGGTGATGTTCCGGAAAACCTGAAATCAAAAATCATTTATGCGCTCGATATGGGGCAGTTGATAGCAGGTGCAAAATATAAGGGTGAATTTGAAGAGAGATTAAAAGGCGTCGTGAAGGAAGTGAGCACCAGCGAAGGTGAGATCATTCTTTTTATTGACGAGATACATACATTGGTTGGTGCAGGTGGTGGAGAAGGCGCGATGGATGCTGCAAATATTCTGAAGCCTGCGCTTGCACGTGGCGAACTCAGAGCAATTGGTGCCACCACTTTGAATGAATACCAGAAATTTTTTGAAAAAGATAAAGCGCTGGAAAGAAGGTTTCAGAAAGTAATGATTGATGAGCCAAGCGTGGAGGATGCAATATCCATTCTTCGCGGTCTGAAGGATCGTTATGAAACACATCACCATGTGCGTATAAAAGATGAAGCGATCATTGCTGCTGTTGAATTGTCCAGCAGGTATATTACAGATCGTTTTCTTCCAGACAAAGCTATTGACCTGATTGACGAAAGTGCAGCGAAGTTGCGTTTGGAAATGAATTCTATGCCCGAAGAGCTCGATAAACTGGAGCGTCAGATAAGACAATTGGAAATTGAGCGCGAAGCTATCAAACGTGAGAATGATGAAGTGAAACTGAAAGAACTCAATACAGAGATTGCAAATCTTTCTGTTGAGAAGGATACGCTGAAAGCAAAATGGAAAGAAGAAAAAGATTTAGTTGAGAAGGTGCAGTCAGCAAAGGCAGAGATCGAAAATCTGAAGGCACAGGCAGAACGTGCGGAAAGAGAAGGCGATTATGGAATGGTCGCTGAGATCCGTTACGGGAAGATCAAGCAGCAGGAAGAACTGATTGCAAAGCTGACAACTGAGCTGTCTTCAACAGGCGATAAAAGATTGTTGAAAGAAGAAGTTGATGCAGAAGATATCGCAGAGAACGTAGCGAAAGCAACGGGTATCCCTGTAACAAAAATGCTGCAGTCTGATAAAGAGAAATTGATTCACCTGGAAGAACATCTGCATGAAAGGGTGGTGGGTCAAGAAGAAGCGATCACAGCTGTTGCTGATGCGATCCGCAGAAGCCGTGCAGGTTTGCATGATCCGCGTAAGCCGATCGGTTCCTTTATTTTCCTGGGTACAACAGGTGTAGGTAAAACTGAACTTGCAAAAGCGCTGGCTGAATACCTGTTTGATGATGAGAGTATGATGACCAGGATTGATATGAGTGAGTACCAGGAGAAACATACCGTTTCAAGATTGGTGGGTGCCCCTCCGGGATATGTAGGATATGATGAAGGTGGTCAGCTAACGGAATCGGTCAGGCGAAAACCGTATAGCGTGGTTTTGCTTGATGAAATTGAAAAAGCACATCCGGATGTATGGAATATTTTACTGCAGGTGCTGGATGATGGAAGATTAACCGATAGCAAGGGAAGAACAGTGAATTTCCGGAATACGATCATTATCATGACCAGTAATATCGGAAGTCACCTGATCCAGGAGGCGTTTGAGGACGTGAATGAAAACAATATTGACAAGGCTGTGGAGAAGGCGAAAGTCGAAGTGATGGCTTTGTTACGTCAGACTATAAGACCGGAGTTTTTGAACCGTGTGGATGAGATCATCATGTTCCAGCCTCTGCTGAAGAAAGAGATCAGGAATATCATCAGGATACAGCTGGAAAACCTGAAGAAGCTGGTGGGGGAGAGTGGTATCAACCTGCAGTTCAGTGAATATGCGATTGATTACCTCGCAGAAAATGGATTTGACCCGCAGTTTGGAGCAAGACCTTTGAAGAGATTGATTCAGAAGGCAATTGTCAACCAGTTATCGAAGAAAATATTGACCGGAGATATTGATAGGAGCAGGCCAGTAGTTGTGGATGTGTTTGACGGTGTTGTCGTGTTCAGGAATGATGCAGCTGCAGAGAAAGTAAGCGTTTAACGTAGAACGTAGAACGTTGAACGTTGAACGTAAGTCGCTGATTAGGTAGAGCTATTTTAATATTAATAAAACCAAAGCCATCTGCATAGTTGTGTGGATGGCTTTGTGCGTTTTACGGCGAACGTGTACCAATCAACGAAAAACGAAAAACGAAAAACGAATTAAAGTAAAAAGTTTAAAGTAAAAAGTATGTCACATAAAAACAAGTCGCTGGATATTACTCCTTCGAAAAACTTCTGGACCGGAGACGCGCATGCTCCGATCGCGTTGGTGGAATTCGGTGATTATGAAAGCGAGGAATGCGCTAAAGCTCATGAAGTGGTGCTGAAAATACTGGAAGATTATTCAGGCAAGGTCAAATTCAACTTCAGGCATTTTCCTCAGACGAAGATTCATCAGAAAGCACATAAAGCTGCTGAGGCCGCTATTGCCGCGGCGCAGCATGGAAAGTTTGCAGAGATGCATGATCTTCTTTTCAAAAACAGGCGAAACCTGGGAAGTATCAGTCTGAGAGAATATGCTATTGAAGCCGGTGTTGTTGATAAAAATTTTATTCCCAACCTGGTCGATTCGGTATTTGGATGGACGGTGCGTGAAGATGTACTTGAAGCCGTACGGTTAGGTGTAACCGAAGTGCCGACCTTTTTTATCAACGGAGAAATGTATCATGGCAAGAATGACTATGCCCATCTGAGTAAAGCCATTGAAGGCTATCTGCAGAAAAACGGCAGACAAAGAGCGTGATGGATGGTTTTGATTTTGTACAGACCCGGAGGAAAGTCCGGGTTTTTTTACGCGCGGATTTACTGATATACAGTTGATGTTCAGCATTTTGTTTTTGCGTTTATGATTAATTAAACGAGTATTTAAGTAGGATATTCGTTGTTTCGTATGATTTATGAACAATGAATCGAAAATAAACCTAAAAATATCTTGGTACAATTGTCATATCAACATGCAATATTATGTACTGGTCCATTGCTTATAATTTGCAGCAAAGTTTTTTCTTTATCATCCACTAATAATAGCGATCGTTCAGGCTGAACTGCTCCAGAATCGTTGAGGGATTTCTTTCCATATTCTTAATTTGTTAATATATTAGATATGCTAACACTAATCAATAGCCTAAAAATTTCAGGATTTCATGTCCGAAACTAGAAAGCAGCGCCTTGTGAGATTGCGTATCGAAAGGAAACGTAAAGGAGAAGAACGCAAAGAAAAAGAGCGCGCACAGGCGCAAGCTAAAGTGAACAAAAACACTACGGAAAAAAAGACATTTCCTGCCGAACGAACTCCAACTGGTGAAGAAGGCAAAACTGATAACGATTATAAAGGCATAGCTGAAAACAATTCACAGCAACAATGCCACAAAGAGAGCATCGAAAATGATGGAAAAATAAAAAGTGAAAATCATCGATTTTGGCTCTGGCTTGAGCATCCCTATACTCAAAACATTATAGCAATTTTCGTCGCAGTTATAAATGTTGTTCTTCTTTGGATTGGTGTGAGCCAAATATCCGCGGCAAAGGAGGGTGTACGTGATATTAGAGATCAATTTGAAAAAGAAAACAGACCGATGCTTCAAATTGATTCGATTGGCTATCCATGTCCAGAGAATTGCGATTGGCCTGTAACTTTTAAAATAGTAAATATTGGCAAGGTGCCTGCTCGAATAATTGAAGCCAGCATGATGGTTCGATTTGAGCCTATTACATTTAATCCCGTAGTTCCTTATAAAGCATATGAAGATTTTGAAGATACCGATAAAGACTTGTTCATTCCGAATGATCGTCCTTTGTATCTTAGGCGATTTCTGGAGTTTACGCCCGCTAAAATTGATATGGCAAGTGGAGAACGGTTGTTTTTGTTTGCTTATGGATTTGTCCATTATAAAGACCTTTTCAGTGGAAAAGAATATTATTATTTATTTGCTGTTCGTAATAGGAAAAGATTCACTAGAAGACGAGATGTTTTGCGATTAATCAATGAAAACATTTTATTAGACAGTTTAAAAATTGACTCCAGTTCAATTTTTTATAATGATCCTAAGAAAGAGATAGCCTATACCATAGAACCTGAAATTGATACGATGCTAAATGAGAAAGGGAAAATAGGTATTGTTGCTATTAAAAATCAACATATGTATGATTCAGCCGAGGTAAGAAAAGCTTGGGAAAAATTGAAGGCCAGTGATTCGACGTTTAAGGTTGACCCTCCTCCGCCAGTTCCGCCGTTTCCAAACTTACCGCTTCCGAAACGGAAGCGTTAATATATACCATCGTCAGGTGCTCTACCGGAGAAAGGTTATGCATCGTTCGAACACAAGGCTACAAGGATGATAGATGCACAGCCACAGGGTTCGCAATGCTTGTTCGAAGCCTTGGAGAAACAATTTTTTACACACGTGAATAGCAGGATTTATTTTTAAACCAACTGGCTTCTATATACCTCGCAACTGAAGGAATTAAAAACATTTCAAATCTTGATAGTGGGGTACAGGATGATATCCGCACACTGATTAGTTTTACTCAATCTCAAGATGAATTGAGAGAAGAGACTAGCATTACCGACTCCTTGGTTGGTTCTGGCAAAACAAATTTCAGGGCAGGCTAAAATTTCACCTCCGAATGCTATTGACTTTACTGTCCCGCCTTCCTCTTCTTATGAAAAAACTTTTTCTTTTTCCCGCCATGTCCACCACTTCCGCCCGGGTTATAAGATGGCACAGGCCCTAATTCAGGAGGTACTGAGGCTTTGGGAACTTCCCTCCCGATCAGTCTTTCGATCATCGCCAGTCTGCGCTGTTCTTTTTCGGTTACAAACGTGTACGCAGTACCGTCAGTCTCCGCACGCGCAGTACGACCAATGCGATGAACATAATCTTCACCGTCATGAGGAACATCGAAATTGATAACGAGCTCGATATGATCGATATCGATGCCACGGCTTAGTATATCGGTTGCAACGAGTATAGGCAGGCGCTTGTTGGCAAAGCTGCGAAGTACTTCTTCACGTTGCAGCTGTTCGAGATCGGAGTGAATTTCTTCCGCATTAAATCCGGCCCTTTTTAAATCACGCGTCAACTGTTTTACATTCTGTTTCTTTGAACAGAAAATCAATATGGATTTAAATGGGCTGTCTTTCAACAAATGTTTTACTAATGGAATCTTCTGAGGTTCGTAAATAATAAATGCCTGCTGGTTAATTTTTTCCGGAGGCTTGGAGATGGCGATATTGATCTCTTCAGGGTTTTTCAGGATTTTCTGTGCGAGTGTCCTGATCTTCGGAGGCATGGTTGCAGAAAAAAGTAATGTCTGTCGTTTCTCCGGCAAATTGGAAATGATTCTCATGATATCATCATGAAATCCCATATCCAGCATGCGGTCGGCTTCATCCAGCACCAGGTATTGCAGCTGTTTAAGTTTTACATATCCCATATTGATATGCGCGATCAATTTGCCAGGAGTACTAACAACAATATCAGCTCCTTTGGACAGAGCCTGTTTTTCCTGCACAAAGTTCTGACCGTCGCCGCCGCCATACACCGCGATGGAACTCAGCGAAGTGAAATAGGTGAGCCCGTCCAGATGCGTGCTGATCTGGATCGCCAGCTCCCGGGTCGGCACAATGATGAGCGCACTGATATGATGATCATTGCTTTCGCCGGTCAGGAGATTGTTTAACAAGGGCAATAAAAACGCAGCTGTTTTACCAGTACCTGTTTGTGCTGAGGCAATAACATCCTTGCCTGCCATGATGATCGGCATCACCTGTTCCTGAACAGGGGTAGCGTCTTCATAGCCGCTGGCTGCAATACTTTCAAGAATATTTTCGTGGAAATTAAATTCGGAGAACTTCAAGCTTAAATAAGGGTGGGTTTTAATGATCGGTAAAGTTAATCCAATTCCGCCACTGCACAAGAATATATTAACTTGAGCCGCTATTTGTTCTTATGATCCGTTTTAAAGCATTGATTAAAAAGTACGACGCCAACGGAGAGAAAACCTGCTGGACTTATATCGAGATACCACAGAAAGTAGCCGATAAGATCAACCCGGGTAGCCGCAAATCCTACCGGGTGAAAGGCAAACTGGATAAGCTGGAGATCGAATCCATGGCCCTGGTGCCCATTGGTGGTGGTGACTTTATTCTTCCTTTAAAAAAAGAAATCAGGAAACAACTAAGAAAAGACAAAGGCGCAGAATTGGTTGCATCTCTCGAACTCGATGCCAATCCTGATCCGTTTCCATTGCCTGACGACTTTTCGGATTGTCTTAATGATGAACCTGCATCCCTGGTTCAATGGAAAAAACTACCAAAATCCCATCAGAATTATTTTATCAAATGGATTGATTCGGCAAAAACAGATGCGACAAGGGTCAAAAGAATTGCCCAGTCAGTAAATGCGCTCAGCTACGGAATGCAAT
This sequence comes from Pollutibacter soli, assembly GCA_029269725.1. Classification (GTDB taxonomy): domain Bacteria; phylum Bacteroidota; class Bacteroidia; order Chitinophagales; family Chitinophagaceae; genus Pollutibacter; species Pollutibacter soli. The sequence continues at coordinate 112,722 of JARJHS010000008.1, forward strand.
ATGGAGAGATGTTGAGGGCTTTGAAAAAAGAAGAAGGGGAGAGATGATTTTATTGAACATGTTATTCGTTGCGGCCAATGGGTATCATAAAGACTTATACCATTTTTCGATATTTGTCGTTTGAAAAAAACTTTATATAAACAAAGTAGATGACCAGGGTCTCCTGGGTCACCTGTTTATATCTGTCGTCCACGCGTAAACGCAGAAAGTTGTTAGCTGACAATGTTACCGTCCGCCGCGGCGAACAATATTCTGAAATGATACCGGCATCATTTACATCGAAGATAACCTGGGCGTATAGCCTGTTCCAGGTGCAGATCTTCATTTTCCAAAGTGAAAATCAACCGGAAAAAAGTTGAAAATCCGGAGCAACTAACCCAGTTTTTCTGACAAAGGAAATGAGTCATTAAATTTGAAAGTAAGGCTCAAAAAAACCATTAACTATCCTGTTGCCTGGGCGGCCTTTTCTTCTGCTTTCAATGGTTTATCGAGTAAAAAAGTACCGAAGGGGAGCAGTGAAGAAATAAAAGCGATTGCTGTTTTCTTCAACGACCATTTTCGGCTAATCATTACATCTGCCAATGCAAAAATAAAAGCAACAAACAGTAGTCCGTGTAGCCATCCGGTGTACTTCACAGCTTCAGGATATCCTCCGAAATATTTCAATGGCATGGCAATTCCCAGCAATAACAGGTAAGAAACACCTTCGAGATTTCCAATAATCCTGAGTCTTGACAATGCAGTCTTCATGTACTGTTTATTTCGGCCTGCAAGTTAATAGTAAAAATCTTTCTGCTGCTCCGGTTTTAAACTGCGGAATCCGTATATTTCCAATACAAACGTTTTCCGTTCCCCGAAACACTCTCCGGGCTCTTTTGTAGTTATTTTCAAATTTTAAAAAGTTAAAAATGTCTGAAAATCCGACTAAACAACCGGCTACGGACGGAACTGAAAAAATTCAAGCAGAGGAATCTTTCACTGATAGACTGACTACTTCCGCAGGAAACCTGGCAGAGAAAGCTGGTGATGCCTGGGAAAAAGTGAGCGATAAAGCTGAAGACACCTGGGAAAAACTTGAAGACAAAGCTGAAGAACTTTGGGATAAAGCTAAAAACAGTGAACTCTATGCAGATGCAAAGGATAAGCTGGAAGATCTCAAAGATGGCGCACAAAAATTATGGGATAAAGTAGTAGACAGGTTTGATGGTAACGATGAAGAAAAGCCAAAACAGGCTTGATTTATCTACTGTCTGACTTAAAGGCTGGCCGATCACATCAGGCCAGCTTTTTTATTTGCAGAAAGTTGATGCTGTTTTTCTGCACTTAATCCTGCAGCCAGTATATTTGCGCCCTTTAAATAGTTGGAACGAGGTTTGATATTACTGCATCTGATTATACGTTTTTAATTGCGGGTGATTAAAATAAAGCAAGAGGTAACCCGTTAATAACAAATCTTCTGTCCATGAAAATGCCTGTTATGAAATCAATGTCCCTGAGAAAAAGGTCTGCCCAAACCAGAATAATATATTCTGCTGGTTTTGCTTCTTTATCATTGTCTTTACTGACGTTCAACAGCTGCGGAAATGTTTCCGGTAGTGAGAATCATGCCGATACAGCTGTTGCCAAAATAACAGATTCAGTTTCCGCTGTGGTTGCAACACCGCCGCCGGCTGCACCTGTCGCCGATGTTGCGAGCTACGAAACAGCATTGAATCATATGCTGAATGGAGACAGCTCCGGAAAATGGCCCGCGAAAACGCCGATGCCACTGGAGGGTTCTATTCTTCCATTTAAAAGGGTAATTGCTTATTACGGCAATCTGTACTCAAAACAGATGGGTATTCTTGGTGAATTACCGAAAAACGAAATGTTTGCGAAGCTGAAAGGTGAGGTAGCAAAATGGGAGAAAGCTGATCCCAATACCCCCGTTCAACCTGCACTTCATTATATCGCTGTTACAGCACAGGGTTCACCTGGTAAGGCAGGTAAATATCGTTTACGTATGCCCTTTAACCAGATCGATACGATCCTGAAAATGGCTGATGAAATCAACGCAATTGTATTTCTTGATATCCAGGTTGGTCTGGGTTCACTGCAGGAAGAAGTTCCTGAACTGGTGGAGTACCTTAAGAAGCCCAATGTGCATCTTGGTATCGATCCTGAGTTCTCTATGAAAGGTGGACAGAAACCAGGAGCAGTAATAGGTGTATTTGATGCCTCAGATATTAACTTTAGCATCGATTTTATGACCAGACTGGTAAAAGAAAATAATCTTCCTCCTAAAATCCTGGTGGTTCACCGTTTCACACAAGGTATGGTGACCAACTATCAGAATATCAAACCAACTCCGGAAGTGCAGGTGGTAATGCATATGGATGGATGGGGAGAGCCTGAACTTAAGAAAGGAACTTATCGTAATCATATCTTCAAAGAGCCTGTACAGTTCACTGGTTTCAAACTCTTCTATAAAAATGATATCAAAAAAGCACCGCACGTGCTGATGACTCCGGAGGATCTGATGAAGCTGAAGCCATTGCCATTGTATATTCAGTACCAGTAGGAAAGCAGGAGTGAGGAGTAAGGAGGAGTTTATAGTTTTTAAAGGCCTTGCGATTGTTAGTGAATGACCGAAAGATAGAATTGCTCTATTACAGATATAAATAAATTCAAAGAGGTGCGGTTTTCCGTGCCTCTTTTTCGATTATGTAGCAGCGAAATATTTGTTGGATGCAAGGCTTCATTCAGCCTTCATTGAGAAAATCAGAGATACCCTCAGGTATGCTTATGCATTCAGAGACAAAGGCAGGTTGTTCGATGAAGAGGTATGATTTGTAGAAATATAGTTGAAGGAAATCGAATGATAACGCCGCCTGCCGTCACTTAAACAGCATGCCCTATTTAAACCCGTTCCGTTGAGCTGCTGTACAGCATTTACAACCGCCACCTTCTACTTACTACTCACTACTTACTATCTATCGTTCCCCTTCTGCCTTCCGTGTAAATCCCGCTGACATTCTTCCCAGGACTATCTATTTTCAGAAAAACTATGCGAAAATGAAACGAACAAACCGATTATGGCTGACTGCTATTCTTTTTTCTATTCTGCCAGGACTTGCAGATGCACAACTCACCACGCTTCCCAGTGGCGGTAATCCGCGTGCCTCTGTATACGAGCAGGTAGGCCTTACCGATATTACAATACATTATAATCGACCAGGTGTAAAAGGCCGCGAAGGGAAAATATGGGGCGACCTGGTTCCTTATGGCTACACCGATCCGGGTTTTGGCATCGCAAAATCCGCTCCATGGAGAGCCGGGGCCAATGAAAATACAGTAATCAGATTTTCTACGGATGTTGTCATTGAAGGAAAGCCACTAGCTGCCGGCGAGTATGCGTTACTGATAGATGTACAGCCAGATGCTGCCAACATCATTTTTAATAAAAACGTCAAAGCCTGGGGAACCTATTTCTATAAACCTGAAGAGAACGTGTTATCTGTTCCGGTGAAAACAGGAACGTTAGCTGAAAGCCAGGAAAGACTCAGTTTCGAATTTCTGAATCAGAAAGAAAACAGTGCTGTGATTGCTTTACTGTGGGAGAAAAGATCATTTCCATTTACAGTGCAGGTGGATGCTGTAAAAAATCAACTCGATTTATACCGCGGTGAGTTAACGGGGCAAACAGGCTTCCGTAATGATGTATGGGCTGAAGCCATTCAATTTTGTGTGAACAGGAAAGTGAACCTGGAAGAAGCTTTGCAATGGTCGGACTATGCATTGAACGGGCCATTCTTTGGTGTTAGGAATTTCAGTAATTATAAAGCCAGGGCTGATGTGCTGAATGCATTGAACAGGAGTTCGGAAGCAGATTCAGCAATGGCTCAGGCAATGAAAGTGGGTGATGAAGTTGAAGTTCATCAGTATGCAAGGCAGTTACTTGCGCAGGGCAAAAAGGACAAGGCTGTTGAAGTTTTCAAAACAAACGCAAAGAATCACCCCAATGTGTATACGACTAACATGGGTCTTGTCCGGGCTTATTCAGCACAGGGCGATTATAAAAATGCACTGAAATATTTAAAGCTTGCGCAAGCGCAGGCACGTAACCAGGCTGATAGGGACCAGATCGCAAAAATGATGACCGATCTGCAGGCGGGGAAAGATATTAATCTCTGAACGGCATACTTTCCGGACATATTTCAACATGTCTTGAACGATCTCTTTAGGGAACACTTTATCATAAAGCAGACCGCTGATGGCGGTCTCTTTTTTTGGCGGCGATGAGTCATTTAACGGTAAACTCATCCCGTTTGCTGGCATTCCTCAAAAAAATGAAAAGATTTGGCTTACTTGCCTTCTGAGATGTGTCTTATGAAAAGATGTGGTGTATCCTAAATAGCCGGGAAGTTGCATACATCCAAATAACTCCCGTTATTAGCCAGCACCAGTTGTAAATTCATCCTGATAAACTGTTCCGGGTACCTGTTTTTTTCTTTCATAATTAAAATGCGTTGGGTTCGAAATATTTTACCTAGAAAACAGAATGAAATATGGCGGGGCTAAGACGAAAATTTACCGAGCAACAAAAGCTTGCAATTCTCGAAGAAGCTCGCAGTATCGGAGTCAATGCTGTACTGCGGAAATATAAATTGTCATACAGTGCTTTCTCACGCTGGCGACTTCAGCTTGCATTTGAAACTGTGGCTCAAACAAAAGCTGCTGTGCTTTTTCAAACCCGGGATGAATTGCACAAGTATAAAGAAGAAAACCTATTACTCAGAAAACTCGTTGCTGACCAGGCACTCGAGCTGATGCGGAGGGAAGAAGAATGGAAAAAATTAAATCACGCATAATGTTGATTAAACAGTGAGATGTCACTAAAGATATTTCTGTTTCGTAAAATCTATACCTGTAAAAAAAAGAAAAACACCGCCTCTTGAAAAGGGAATTTCGAAAAAGCTATTAAAAATCAAAATCTAGAGTTTATGAAAAAGATGTTTCTGCTGGCTGGTTTTCTGTCGATGATCTTCGTTTCCTATGCGCAGTCAAAATTCCGGCTAAATGGTTTTGCGGCGTATACGTTTCAGGACAATTTTGATGGTTACTATGATGCCAACAATTTTTTTACCGGTAAAGTGAATGGTAGTTTTCAATGGGGTGCCAGCGCTGAATATTTTCCTGGAAGTCAGATCAGTATTGAATTGCTTTATCAGCGTTCAGATACCAAGGCACCGACCTCTTTTAAAAATGGTGCAGCAAATCCGCTTCAGACCGAGAACTTTAATGTTGGTCTGAACTATATCATGGCAGGTTGTAATGGTTACATGTACACTGGCAACGATAAGTTTGAACCTTATGGAGGAATTATGGCAGGAGTTGTACTTGCAAACATTGAAGCTCCCTCCAAGAATGCATCGAATTCTACTTCAAACTTTGCATGGGGTGCAAAACTCGGAACCAATATCTGGTTATCCGATAGAATGGGATTGAAATTACAGGCGCAGATGTTGTCATCATCACGTGTGACAGGCGGAGATGTATACTTTAGCTGGTGGGGACCTGTTTATCTCGATACCTACAGCACGTTGTGGCAATTCAGTCTTGGTGGTGGTTTGGCTTTCAAACTTGGTCATTGATTGAATCGACGTACACGATAAGCGAAAAATAATTTTCAGAAAAGTTTTCAGCAATGCAGAGCTGGAAACTTTTTTAATTGTGGCCTGCTTTTGAAGTCAATTCAGGCCTTTAACGTTATACGTACAACGTTAAATCTGCATGTTCTTACTTAAACAGCAGCTCCTAAATTAAAAAAGTCCGGGTATCAGCCGAACTTTTCTTAAAAGTGGTTTTGGTTGGTTAATCAAACCAGGGAACAATCTATAAATAACAAAAAAATTGAATAAAATCTAAGGAAATAATAGTGAAGTTATAGGCTTAGCAATCAAAACACACTTGTATTAGATCAGGTGGGTGTAAAGGAAATGCAATATTTCTTTACAAACAAAAATAATTTCGGGTTAAATTTAGCAGGCAAACATGACGATCACAGCCGAACAACTCGTTGAGAATTATCATATGTCCGAACACCCGGAAGGAGGGTTTTTTGTTGAAACCTACCGCGCGAGTGAGTTTCTTCAGGAGGAATGTTTACCACTTCGCTTTCGCGGGGAAAGAGTCTTTTCAACCGCGATTTATTACCTGCTCCGGGGAAATGAATATTCCGCATTTCATCGTATTCATAGCGATGAGCTTTGGCACTTTTATTACGGTTCGTCTTTGAACATTTATATTCTCGATCCCTGGGGAAATTTTGAGTTGATAACATTGGGAGCAAATCTTTCAAACGGAGAAGTTTTTCAGGCGGTAGTAAAAGCAGGACACTGGTTTGCTGCCCATCCCGTCAATACAGATCATTTCTCTTTTGTCGGTTGTACCGTTGCTCCTGGTTTCAGCTTTGAAGATTTTGAAATTGCCGATCCCGCAAACCTGTCGGAGCAGTTCCCGAAGTATACTGATATGATCTGGAAATTCTCTAAACGTTGAAAGTAAAACGTATAACGTTGAACGTTAAACGTTAGCTAACGCGGTTGTTAGCGATTGTGATAATTTAAGACCTGGTATTTCCGCGGTAAGAGTTTAAAATATTTCAGGACTTTTGCCTAAGCGAACTCTAACGTTCAACGTTACACGTTTTACGTTCTACGTCACTTGGTCATGTACATCTTATAAATCACAAAAGCGAGTACTACCATACCAATAACAGTTACAGTCGCGACGATCAGCCAGGCGGGGAAATACAGATTGGCGATTCTTCTCTTCTTCTTTCTATCCTGGATTCGTTTCTTGAGTTGGTTATCCAGTTCGCTGATGATGGTGGCGATCTTTTGTTTGTCTTTCAATTCACCTAATCCCTCGAGGGCATCGTTGAGAAAAGGGGAGTCGTTCAGGAAAGATTCCACTTCATGCTTTTCAGCATCGGACAATTTCCCCTGCAGATAATCCATCAGTTTTTTCTGATCGATCCTTTCCTTATTGGCCAGTATGTCCTTCCAGTTACCGTTCATGGGCCTTGATGCGTTTTTCCAGAAAAATCCGCAGGTTTCTTTTACCGTTCTGAATATAACTCTTTACCTGCATATAATTAAATCCGGTTTTGTCGGAGATCTGCTGATAGGTTTGTTTCTCCAGGTAGAAAAGCATGATACATGTTTTCTGTTCGGGAATCAATTCCAGCAATGCTTCATTCATATCTGAATATTGCTGATCGCGAAGAATATGCAGCAACTGAATATTTTCGGGCTCTTCTGTCAGCAATAAATTTTCATGTACTTCCACCAGTTTCCTGTTCTTTTCCCGCAGTTTCATCAGGCAGTGATTCTTTGCAATCGTGTACAGCCAGCTTTTAAAATACTCTATCCTGTATTTTGGAATTTCTGTTAATGCTTTCAGAAATATCTGCTGCACGGCATCCCTTGCTTCATCTTCATTCTTCAGGTATTTCATGCAAACACCAAAAAGCAATAATGTATATCGTTGGAGTAATTCACCGAGCCAGTGATTGTCATGAGTTGCCTGGTAGTGTTCAAGCAGCTCGGTATCGGTCATATGGTTGAAATTCGAATGGGGCACCAGATGAAAATAAGGGTTTTCTCTCTGATGAGATGCTAAGGGTTAGTGAATTCCATAAAAGTGAGATTGAGTAAGGAGGGAGCAGCCGGGCAACAGGAAGCTGAAGAGAGAAAAACAAACAGAGAACGGAAACAGTGAGTAAAAGGCAATGGAGAACACAGAGCATGGAATACAGAATAGAGTAAGTAAACGCGCCTGAAAACAGAAAACTGAAATGAAAAGAAAATTCAATATTTAAAGCTTGTTAATGGTAGAGACGTGATGCATCGTGTCTCTACGATTAACAAGCAAAAGGAAGACAGGTAGAAAATCTGATACTGAAATCAGGATCTCTGCATAGTATCTGCTGCCTGGAAGAGAAACAGAAAACAGAAACGGAAACAGTGAAGAAAGCAAAATGACCTGACTTCTAAATCTCCTGCCTGCTGCCTCCTATGAACTATGAACTATGAACTAAGAACTAAGAACTATGAACTAAGAACTATGAACTAAAAACTACTTCTTATCAAAAAACAACATCTTGATAGCAACAATGATCATAATCACAGCAAACACTTTCTTAATATTTGCCTCGGGTAAACTGAGAGAGAATTTACTTCCAAGATAACTGCCGAGAACAAAACCGATAGCAAGCAATCCTGCATACCGGAAATCGACATACCCTCTTTTGTAATAATTAAGTACACCCAATATGCCAACAGGAAATAACATTAAAGCCAGTGATGTGCCCTGTGCCTGGTGTTGAGAGAATGCGAGAAAGTATACCAGCGCAGGAACAATGATTATTCCTCCGCCGACGCCCACCATACCTCCAAGCATTCCCGCAGCCAGACCGGTGAGGATGATCACGATGATGGTATGTGTCGTCATGGGAGGCTTATCGGGGTTTTGCATGCATCAATGCTTATACGTTTCCTTGTAGAGTGTTAATGCATCTGTAATGATCTTCAAAGCTGTGGCTTTATCCTGGAATTCTTCCACGACCACCGTTTTATTCTCGAGTTTTTTATATTCTTCAAAAAAGTGCCTGAGTTCATTGAAGAAATGTCTTGGCATCTCTTCGATGTTTTTGATATAATTCACACTGGGGTCAGTGTGTGCCACCGCAATGATTTTATCGTCGGCATCGCCGCTGTCGACCATCTGCATGACACCGATTACCCTGGCTTCCACGAGACAAAGTGGTTGAACGCTTACACTTGACAATACAAGGATATCCAGGGGGTCCTTATCATCTCCCAGTGTCTGAGGAATGAAGCCATAATTAACCGGGTAATGAAATGAAGAATGAATCACGCGGTCCATTCTGAGCAAGCCGCTGGGTTTATCGATTTCATATTTCGCCCGTGCGCCTTTAGGGATTTCGATAACACCATTAACTATACGAGGAGCCTGATCGCCTGGATTTACGCCGTGCCATGGATGGAGAACTGTAAGCATATCTTTCTGTGTTTTGCAAACCTAATAAAAAACAATTGATACAATAAACTGATATACAATCATTTTATTATCTGAAAACCCAGAAAAACTGCACCGATGCCCGTGACCAAGCTTATTGCCGTGTAGGCAAACGCATAAACGCCAGCACCGGTTTTGAGCAGTTGCATGTTTTCGAAAGCAAAAGCTGAGAATGTCGTGAAACCTCCACAAAACCCTGTAGTGAGAAAAAGAACAATTGAAGGTGAAAGGGGTTGCTGACGTGCAGCGAGCGCATAGAAGATGCCGGTTAAAAAACAACCGGTAATATTTACAAAGAATGTACCCCAGGGGATCAACGCTGGAAAATGTTCGTTGATCCATTTGCTCAGCAGGTATCGGCACACCCCACCAGCGGCACTTCCGGCAGCTATATAAAGAACGTTCCTGATCATTTCAAACTATCTTCCAGTGACCTGCCGGAAAATGTATAACTGAAATCCACCCACCATTCGCCATTGTGTTTTACTACGCGAACGTCGGCAGGATGTTTTTCAAATGAATTGGCGTAGTTGATCACGGTAACACTGTCATTCAGCTCATCCACTTTGTTGATCTGGATCGATGCCGATTTCAATCCAAGCCTTTCGTTCTCCGGCCTTTTCTTCATGTGTTCTGTAAACCTTTCGAACAGCTGCCTGTCTTCTGCTTCTGGTAACACAAATAATTCTGCCTTGGTATAATCTCCATCAAGTACTGCACGAACAAACTCACGCCCTGCATCCAGTGCGTCTTCCGGTTTTTTGAAACCTTCAGGACCGCCACAGGACAGGCAAAAGGCAACAGGCAGCAGGCAGCAGATGAATGCAATGATGCTGTAGTTTGGAATCAGAGGTTTCATTCCTTTAAGGTTAAAATATTTTTTTTGCGAAATATTTTCAAAGATGTTCTGCATTACAAATTCGTTATAATACAAAGAAAGGAAACCTTTATAAGATTTCCTTCAATCACTTTCAATTGACAAGATCACTGCCCAAAATTACTGCGGTTGATTGCTTTCTTTATCGTAAGCTCTGATAATCGCTTTAACCAAACGGTGACGAACAACGTCTTCTTCATCCAGTTCGATATGAGCTATACCGTCAATATTCTTGAGAATCCGGATGGCTTTATCCAGACCGCTTTTCTGATTTTTTGGCAGATCCACCTGGCTGAGATCACCGGTGATAATGGCCTTCGCATTGGCACCAATACGTGTCAAAAACATTTTGATCTGGAGATCGGTAGCGTTCTGCGCTTCATCAAGAATGATATAGGCATGATCCAGCGTACGGCCACGCATATACGCTAACGGCGCAATTTCAATGACGCGTGTACTCATATAGTATCCGAGCTTATCTGCCGGGATCATATCATCCAGCGCATCGTATAATGGACGCAGATACGGATCGATTTTCTCTTTCAGGTCCCCGGGAAGAAACCCCAGACTTTCTCCAGCTTCAACTGCAGGACGTGTCAGAATGATTTTCTTGACCATCTTATTCTTCAATGCGCGAACCGCAAGTGCAACAGCAGTATATGTTTTACCGGTACCTGCGGGACCAATAGCAAAGATGATATCATTGCGATCACTCATCGTCACCATCTTCTTCTGATTCGCTGTGCGCGCCCGAACCGATTTGCCATTCGGTCCGAATACCAATACCTCATTGGGGTTGCGCTCAACGAAATTGTCTACCGTTTCGGCGTCATCACCGCCGAGTATCTGTTCAAAATAATTTTCACTGAGATGTCCGTTGCGTTCAAGGTATTGAATCAATAATTCAATTTTTTCCCTGGCGCTTTCGATTTGTTCCGGTGCTCCGCTGAGTTTGATCTGTGTACCTCTGCTGAGGATTTTGAGTAGGGGGAATTTCTTTTTGAGAATGTCCAGCTTTCCGTTATTGACCCCGAAAAATTCAAGGGGATTAACGGATTCAAGGTTAATGATAGTTTCTGTCAATTTTCCTGTTTTAATGTTCACAATGCTTATCTACTGACGAGGAACGGACTATAATTCGTCTCTATCCAAATATAATCAGGATTGAGCGTACTCTTTCAAAGTTACTTATTAACAGCGTGTGGGAAAACTTAAAGTTTAGGCAGCAGGCAGCAGTGAGCAGGCCGCAGATATTCCGCAATGAAGTTGAGTATAAGCAAACAATATCTAGACAAAATGGTTCAAATGAAAACAAAGTTTGTATGCAGATTAACTATCGGCATGGGGCGGCACCGGATAGGGGTGATCAATATTTAAAATGTGTGAAAATGATGTTGCTGATATTTAACAAAAACCAAGATTGAAAATTTGTTTGCTTTTGTGAAATTATCTGTTGCGTGCTGCCTGAACAGAATACGTAATACAGAATACAGGAAGACAACTGAAAACTGAATTTGCCACACGAAATAATTTAACGACGAAAGCGGGCTACTTACTGCTTACTACTCACTTCTCAGATCCACCACCGCATTCGCATTCGCCGCTTTCCATGTTTGTGAAATAATGGTACACAACCCCAGCAACAATAACAATGCAAAACAAAGCACAGCGCTGCCAATGCCAAATGAAACGCGGTTTGCAAATCCCTGCAGGAAGAAGAATGCAGCAGTATACCCGATCGGCACTGCTATAAAGCCCGCAATGAATAATAGTTTTACAAATCCGGTCGATAAAATCCTTAAAACCTGTTTCACATCTGCACCAATAATTTTCCTGATGCTGATTTCTTTCCGTTTGGTTTCAACTGTATAAATCACCAGGCCAAGCAATCCAAGTGTGGCAATGGATATTGCCATAAAGGCGAGATAGCCTAGCAATGAAATGGTGGCCGATTGGGAATTGTTTTTCTCCAGAACTTCCGCCAGCCATACAGGAGTAAATTCCTGCTTTGGCGAGATCGTTTTTAATGTTTGAGCTATTTCAGAGGGCAGCATCTTGTTATTTTGTGCATTCGCTTTCACATAGAGATAATGATATTCTTTTTGTTTTGACATTATAGCTAATGCTTTTACGGGCCTTCCTGCGCCTTCGTAATTGAAATCCTGCATTATTCCTGCTACCTGCAGGCTCGTACTGTCATTTATTTTCACCAGGCTTCCGATAGCCTTATTGAAATCTTTAAATCCGAAAGCAATAGCGGCTTGCTGGTTGAGCAAAATATATTGATTGTTATTTGCACCATCCGGAATATTTTTTCCTGCAACAATTTTCAGATCCATATCGCTGATGAAAGATGGTTCAGCATAATAATAATTCATCTGGAACGCATCCGATTTGTCTTCGCGCCACGCAGTTGTTGACTTACCATTGAATCGTGCTGCGAGTGTCGATGACATCGCTGAAACGGATTCGATGCCGGCTATCTGTTTTATTTTTTGCGATGCTAATTCATCATCAACACCTTCGAGTGGAACAACAATCACATCGGCCCTTTTATACCCGGGATCAACATCTGATAAATAGGCAAACTGCCGGTAAAATGCAAGCAGAAAAATAATAATGGTAAGAGAAAGACTGTATTGAAAAACCACCAGTGTTTTTTGCAGACTTACCTTACCAACAATACGTGCTGTAACCATGTTCTTCAGCACACGCAGAGGTTTAAATGAACTCAGTATCCATGCCGGTGCGATTCCCGCGAGAATGCCTGTCAGCAATACATATAAAACACACCAGAGATAGTAACTCCGGTTCAGATGAAAGGTTGAAGGAATAAATTCATAGCCATCATTGAAAGGTGCGTAGTGCAGGATAAAAGAGAGCAGCACTGAAGCAAATCCAAAGGCAAGAATGGAGACAATAACGGATTCGAAAATATATTGCAGAAAAACCTGGTAGCGTTTTGCGCCGGCAACTTTTCTTATACCAACTTCTTTTGCCCTTGTGAGTGCGCGGGCAATATTCAGGTTGGTATAATTGAAGGCGGCAGCGAGTAAAACAATCAACGCAACTCCGATTTCAAAAAGCATTTTCGACCATGAAGTGCCCCTGCCAATATCATTGTATAATTGTTCACTTCCTGGAGTGATATCATCCAGGGCCTGCACGCCATAATTGACTTTGCCTTCCTTATTAATTTTGTTGAGTTCTGCCGATACCTGCGCTAATTGAATTTCAAGACTTGCTTTTTTGGCCGATTTATTCAAATGGACGTAGGTATACGCATTGTCCATCCCAAACCAAAGAGAAGATTTTTGAGGAAGTTTATCGGAACTTTCCAATACAGGTACTGTTGCCATTGATGCCCATGCTTCATATTCGAGGTGCGATCTTGAAGGTGGTTCAGTCATGACGCCGGTAACTTTATAATTCACGCCATTCGTCATATTGAAAATTTTCCCCATCGGGTTTTCAGTCCCGAAGTATTTTTTTGCGGTGACCTCTGAAAGAACCACAGCGTTGGGCTGGTCCAATGCCGTCTTTGGATCTCCATATTTTAGTGTAAATCCGAAAACTTCAAACAATGATGATTCAGTGAATGCACCATTTAAATTTATTTTCTTGCCTTCTGCTTCGGCTTCACCATTGAATGCCGGATAGATATTTACCGAAGATGCTATTCCGTTAAAATCATTCCTTACCTTTTTCAACAAGGGTAAAGGGGTACTCGCCATTTTCCAATGTTCACCAGTAGTTTTTTTGAATTCACTGATAATGCGAAATGTACGATCCGCATCGGGATGGAAATTATCGAAACTGAACTGGTCCTGCATCCGAACCATGATCATCATTCCTACTGACATAGCCAGACCTAAACCGAAGACATTAATGAAAGAAACCAGTTTATGCTTCCGGATACTTCTGATGGCTACTTTGATATAGTTCCTGATCATGATCTTTCTTTAAATGCCGGTTTACTACGATTTCAATGCCGGAAAGTTAATTTACTGAAATTCAGCCAGGTAGTTAGCAATTTCTGAAGGTGATGAACGATAATGATACATCCTGTGTACGGATTATTAAACCTGATGTGTCTCCGCGCTGATTCCTGACCTGACAGGTCCCGCAAGCGATTTGAAATTTAAAATTACCTGTCCGGAACTGTCAGGTCTGATTCCTGTCAGGTTTGTAACTTACTTCGACCTTTAAAATCTTACCATTAATTTCAGATTCAATAATCTTGGAGTAAGTCTGTTCGGAATTGTGTAGTAAGTATTGGAAAAATCCTTTATCAGCATGTAAGAAATCGTGTTGCGGCGATCCAGCAGATTGAATATTTCCAGACTTGCCCAGATATTATCGAGTCCGCGAAAAGGATTATGGCTTCTTCGTTTTGATTTTTCGCTATCCATCAGTAAAACACTGAAACCGATATCCACCCTGAAGTAGGGTTCGATAATAAGCGCATTTCTGTACTTCACGCTACCGGGAATATTATACGGCATATTGGTACCATACAAAGTATTCAGATGAACTTTGAAATTTTTATTGGTACTTAGATAATCCTGGAAGAACAATCCAAATGTAATCAAACGATCCGTAGGCCTGCGGAGCCAGCCGGGATAAACGATTGAACTGTCAGTGACAGTCTGATCTTCCGTGTTTCCGGTTATTAACTGTCCGTCTTTATTGTAGTAATTGTAATAATAGTCGTCCTGCAGGTTCTCCATGGTTTTCATTAATCCAATACTCAGCCAGCTTTCTGCATCTTTCACCCATTCACCTGCAATACGCATTTCTATTCCTGTCGCGTAGGCTTTGGCGTTATTCTCACCAAAATAACGAATACGAACATTGTCGATATCATAAGGTACAACATCGCGCATTCCTTTATAGTATGCTTCTGCACTCAAACGGAACGGCCTGTTCCAGGCGAGAAACTGATAGTCCGCACCGAGAACCACCTGCCAGCTTTTTTGCGCAAGCAGGGATGTGTTCAGTGTTCCGTCATATCTTCTTAACTCCCTGTAAAAGGGCGGCTGATTATAGGATCCAAACGCAGCTTTAAAAATGATATCCTTTTCCCATTTGGGTACCCAGGAAAACTGAAGGCGCGGCGATACAAGAAATTCTTTGTTCAGGCCATTGTAATTGAAACGTACACCTGCCTGCGCTGTGATCCCTTTGGATTCGCTGATAACAATGTTGTCCTGGAGAAATCCTGAAAATTTATCGATATTAAGATCCGCTGAAGATTTAATGACATCATACAATGGAAGGCTTCCGGGAACATAAGGCAGGGTATATCCTGCCGAGTCTAGTCGCTCCCATTGATTGAGCTTATCGTTGATCAGTGTTTTATCATAAGAAACTCCCCATTGAATCAGATGCTTCCCTTTACTCAGCTGACCGCGATGAGAAAAATTGTAATCAGTGATGTCAAGCGTATTTCTTGCAAACTGGTGATAGAGGCCAGCACCCAGCGGATTAACTATCGTTCCGAAAGTGGGTTTACTTCTATCGAAGTCTCTTTCGCCAAAAAGATAAGCGCCGATGATATCGTAATTTTCTTCTTCGTTGTTTTCAAAACGACTCACCATCCATTTCAATCGTAAGTTTTTATTCACCTGCTGAGTTGCTGATAAACCCAGCATATGTGTTGAATAACGATCTTCTTCGCTTCCTTCAAAATAAATATCAACTCCCAGGTTTGCACTGAAAAGCGGTGAAAAAACAGAAGAAGTCAACTGAGAAAATTCCGGGATGAATGTGAATTTCGTTCTTGAGAAATTTCCAAAAAATTCAAGCTGCCATTTTGGTGTGAACTGCCAGCTGAACAAACCCTGTATATCTGTCGACGAAGGAATATAAGCGCCCTTGGTCTCCTGCGAACTCAGCAGGTTCCTGTTTGTTCTTTGTCTTACGCCAAGCAGGTAATTGAATTTCTGATTTTTAGATGCGCCTTCCACATGGAAGCCCTGTTCCAGTAAACTCAGATAAGCAGAACCCCCAAATTTTTTAGGCTTCTTATACTGAATGTCCAACACACTACTCATCTTGTCTCCATACCTGCTTTGAAATCCGCCATTGTAAAAGCTTACTTTTCCTGCCAGTTCAGGATTGATAAAGCTGAGGCCTTCCTGCTGACCGCTTCTTACCAGGTATGGACGGAACACTTCAAAATCGTTTACATAGATCAGGTTCTCGTCATAGTTGCCACCACGCACTGCATACTGAGAAGTAAGTTCGTTATTGCTCCCCACAAATATTTTTATCAGTGCTTCGATGCCACCTGTGGCGGAAGGCATCTGAAATGCATTTTTGGGATTAAGTCTGATCAGGCCAATTTCTTTTCTATCCGGTTGTGCGCTTACAATTACTTCTTGCAGCGTACGTGTACCTTTTTCCATTCGCACAACAATTCTTTCCTGTTCCTTATCGCTCAGGTAAAAATTTCTTTGCTCGGTATTGTAGCCGGAATAAGAGAAAATTATCGCAAAAGCTTTATCGGCGGGAACTTTTAATTCGAATGTTCCGGAGTCTGTAGTTACCAGCCCGGTTTGTCTGCCCAGGATTACTACTGAAACCTTTGCCAGCGGTTGCTCATTTTCATCGATCACCTTACCACTAACGGTAGCCGATTTTTTCTGACCAAAACAAACGGCAGAAAATACTAGGAAAAAGAAGAAAAGAAAAGGTTTCGGTTTCAGCATCAGCCTATAAACGGAATATAATCTTCAATATTACGCAAAACGTTTTACGTTCAACGCTTTACGTTTAACGTTAATCTTCCTAAATTGAAATCCTAAAACGATTGATAATGCGACGAATTTACGTTCTCCTGTTGCTATCTGTATTTTGCTTCCTGTTTTCCTGCGGCGGAAACAAAGAGAAGAAAGATGACGCCGTTGTGGTCGAAAAGTATAAAAAAACCGGAAGTTTCGAAGTTCTCGATCCTGCATTCCTGGACCTGGTGGATACCAGCGCCGGGATTGAAATCCTCGCTGAAGGTTTTGATTGGAGCGAAGGTCCGGTTTGGGTAGACAAAGGCAATTATCTTTTGTTTTCAGATATCCCGCCAAACAAGGTGATGAAATGGAGTGAGGAAAAGGGCCTTGAAACTTATCTCCATCCCGCTGGATATACAGGGAAAGATCCACGCGCTGGAGAATCCGGATCGAATGGTTTAATCATTGATGCGAATGGAAACCTGGTTTTGTGTCAGCATGGCGACAGAAGAGTCGCGCGCATGGATGCTCCTTTGGATTCTCCCAAAGCTGTTTTCATATCTCTGGCCGACAAGTTTGAAGGCAAAAGATTAAATAGTCCGAACGATGCGGTATTTCACAAAAACGGCGATTTGTTTTTCACTGATCCACCATACGGATTGCTGAAAAATGTAGATGACTCTTCAAAGGAAATTCCATTCCAGGGAGTATACCATGTGACAAAAGATGGAAAGGTGCAGCTTGTAACGAAGAACATGACAAGGCCAAATGGTATTGCTTTTTCTCCTGATTATTCAAAGCTTTATGTTGCTAATTCAGACGAAAATGCAAAAATCTGGAACGTGTTTGATGTTGCTGCGGATGGTACAACTTCCAACGAACGTCTGTTTTATGATGCAACAAAAGAAACAGAACCCGGAGGACCTGATGGATTGAAAGTGGACGGCAAAGGAAACCTTTTCGCTACAGGTCCTGGTGGCGTGTGGATTTTCAATGCTGAAGGAAAACCGCTGGGTAAAATCAAACCTGGACAGCTGTGCGCGAACGTAGCTTTTGATAGTAATAAGCAGACATTATATATTACTTCTGACCCTTGGCTAACCAGGATTAAACTGAAATAATTTTTTTGCGGTTTTTTTCACCAGGAAATAAGTTTAAAAAACTTTTCTCACCGTGAAAATACCTTTGCCGGAATTTGACGATTTCTAACTTCGCGAAAAGGTATCCGACACTTTGGATGAAACTTCAGAAGCAATGCGTTCTGAAGAAGTGTCGGATACCTTTTTCGGTATTTTGACATTTTACAATCTTTGATACTTAATCATCAGTTTATTTGTATTTAATGCAAGGTTAATATAGTATGGATGCGCAATAAACCATTATTATGGCTGATCATTATTACTACGATTATCCGTTGTATTGCATCATCCCTTGTTGAAACTGGAAATGATGAAGCCTATTATTTTATTTATGCTCTCGATCCGCAATGGAATTATTTTGATCATCCTCCGTTCGTAGCCTGGATCATCAGGTTGTTTACCGCAAATCTCTACTGGGTGAATGATTTTTCCATGCGCCTTGGCGCTATTGTCTGCGCTGCAATTGCAACATTACTTATTTATCAAACCGGAGTATCGATCGGCAATAAACGAACAGGTTTTATTGCAGCAGTTTTGTACAATACATCAATTTATAATGGAATTATTGCCGGGCTTTTCATTTTACCTGATTCACCCGCTGTTGTTTTTTGGCTTGCATCGATTTATACGATGATCAGGTCAGTAATTACTGATGAGAAAAATCCGGGCAATAAAAATTTGATTTTTTTCGGCCTCTTTTCCGGACTTGCGATATTAAGCAAAGTACACGGAGTTTTTTTGTGGCTGGGATTTCTGATTTTTTTGCTGATGTACAGAAGAGATTTCTTTGGCAGATATCAGTTATACATATCTCTGGCAATGACTGCTGTTGTAATATCGCCCATACTGATCTGGAACGTCAATCATGAATTTATCAATTGGTCTTTTCATAGTGAAAGAGTTGAAGTGAGAGCATTTAATTTGAACTGGTCCACTTTATTTACAATGATATCTGGCCAGTTTTTTTACAATAACCCTATGAATGTCATTCTTATTGTACTTGCATTAATATCGATGCGCCGAAGTGCAATAAGGCCGGGAAAGCAAATTGGTTCGCTTCTTTTGTGCTTAGGATTGCCTCTCATTTTCGTTGCAACAACCATATCCGTGTTCAGGGAAACATTACCACACTGGAGTGGTCCGGGATTTATCGCTTTGATAATACTCGCCTCATATGGAATTGATCGTTTAATCAATACAGGGCGAATGCGATTCTGGAGAAGAGCATTGCTTATATCGGGCTCGTTTTTTCTCTTTGTCCTGGTGGCAGGAATAACGGCAGTTAATTTTTTCCCCGGAACTATGGGTGAAAAAAAACCTGAAGAAAGAGTAGGTTCAGGGGATCCTACGTTAGATATGTATGGATGGAAAGAGATAGTACCGGTAGTTAATTCTATTCGCAGTAGTGATGTGGAAAGAGATACAACGATGTTGAATGCACCACTTGTAATCAACAAATGGTTTCCCGGTGGCCATCTTTGTTATTACCTCACTTATCCGTCAGGCATGCGGATTGTTGGCATTGGTGATCTTAATGAAATCCATCAGTTTGCTTTCCTTAATACCAAGCAGGGTTTTTTGGAGCGAGGGGAGAATGCATATTACATTTCGATCTCCAATTATTATTATGATCCACATTTATTATATGCCGAAAAATTTGAAAAAATTGAATTGATTAAAACCATTCCTCAATACCGAAACGGAAAAATTTCGAGGAATTTCTTTATATACAGATTGATCAATTCAAAAGAAGAGCAGGGGAATTATTTCGGGAATAAAAATAATGAATCGGATAACTAACTTTTCAACGCAAACCTGGTTACGTTTTTCAACTTGGTAATTTCCTGTTTTGGATCTTTTGCACTGAAAATGGTATTGCCCGCAACCAATACATCGGCACCGGTCTGAACAATTTCTTCCGCGTTGCCGGGCGTTACGCCACCATCAACTTCAATTAATACATTGAGATTATCGTGATCAATCTTTTCCCTGAGTGTCGCAATTTTTTTCAATGTATGCGTAATAAACTGCTGACCACCAAATCCAGGATTTACACTCATCATATTTACAAGGTCAATTTCTCCCAGGATATCATACAACATTTCAACCGGTGTATGTGGATTGATAGCAACTCCCGCTTTCATGCCAAGACTTTTAATCTGTTGGATATTCCTGTGAAGGTGAGGGCATGCTTCAATATGTACACTGATGATATCTGCGCCAGCTTTCTTAAAAGCCTCAACATATTTTTCTGGCTCAACAATCATCAGGTGAACATCGAGAGGCTTTTTTGTAGCTTTCCTTATTGCGGCAACTACCGGTATACCATAACTGATATTAGGTACAAACCGACCGTCCATGATGTCCAGGTGATACCAATCGGCTTCACTCTCATTCAGCATCCGGCATTCGTCACCAAGCTGAAGAAAATTTGCTGAAAGAAGTGAAGGAGCGATGATGGCCATGGTCAGTAATTTTAAAGTTGCAAATGTATAAATTCAATCGGCAGTTATTTTTCCAGGTTTTTCAGGCGGTCTTCAGCCTCTGCTATTTTATCATCAAGACCGAGTGTTTTCTTATAAAATTCGATGGCTTCCTCTTTTTTATCCATGGCCTCATAAGTCTTGCCGGTCCAGAAATAGGCATCTGCGTTGGTATTAGAAACAGTTCTTGCCTTTTCAAATATTTTCAAGGCTTCTGCATATCGCTTCTGATTGTATAAAAGAATTCCCTTTTCCAGGTAGGCATCGATGAACGTGTAATCGTATATGATACATTCATCATAAGCCGCCAGCGCTTTTTGAATTTGCCCGATATTACTGTAATAAAGACCTCGCAGGTACATGGCGTTGGTTTTCATCCGGGGATCGGGTGATTTTTCCATAAAGGATGCTATACCCAATGCTGAATCATTTTTCATGTCAGCATAGATGAACCCTACTTCTAAAAGCAGATCCGGTTGAGCCGGCTGTGCATTAAGCGAAGCCCTCAAGGTCGACAAAGCTGAAGCTGTGTCACCAATACTAAGGTAAAGAGAAGCTTTCCGATTGTACCAAAGTGCATTCGTACTGTCCACCGTCAGCAACGAATCATACATATCGATCGCTTTTTCAGCTTTCCCGGCATTTTCATAAGCGTCTGCAAGTTCAAGCCTGATCAAGGGTGAATCCGGGTAGGATGAGACTTCCTTTTCAAGATGGGCGATATTTTGCGAAGTGCTGTCGGCAGGTACGACCTTGTTCTCGGTGTTTCCGCAGGAAAAAAAACCAGGAAACAAAAATGAGGTTAGCAACCATTTGCTGTATTTCCGGATGTATATCAAAATAAATCTCTGTTTAAACTGTGACAATTTTCTGACAAAGTCAAGGCTATTGCCTGATAACTTCGCGGCAAAATTAACCTTTCCCATGTCAGGTGCAAAAAGTCGCTTTCTGATTTTAACAGTAGCCGCAATCGTATCCGTAGCAATATTTTCAACTGCATTCAGGCCTGGCGCCGCAAGCGAAACCCATGTAAAAGCTGATACATTGCAATACCCTGAAGAAACTCATTTTAAAAATATACAGCAGCTCACATTTGGCGGTGATAATGCGGAAGCTTATTTCAGTTTTGATGGAAAATGGTTGATTTTTCAGAAAACAAGTGCAAAGGAGGGTATCCCCTGTGATCAGATATATATAGGAAAAGTACCTGTAAAAGATGATGACAAGTTTATTCCGAAATTGGTGAGTACGGGTTTAGGTAGAACGACCTGCGGGGCTTTTTTGAAAGATGGAAAACATATTGTTTATGCTTCAACCCATCTTGGTTCAGTTGATTGTCCTCCGGTGCCGGACCGTTCAAAATACGGCAACAGGTATATCTGGCCGGTATATGAAAGTTTTGACATATTCAAAGCCGATCTGACCGGAAAGATTGTAAAGCAACTGACCAAAACCAAAGGGTATGACGCAGAAGCCACCATTTCACCTGATGGAAAGAAGATGATTTTTACGTCTGCCCGTGATGGTGATCTTGATCTTTATGTAATGGATCTTGCTTCAGAAAAAGTAACACGCATTACAAACACGTTGGGTTATGATGGTGGCGCCTGGTTTTCTCCTGACGGGAAAAAAATCATCTGGCGTGCATCAAGACCATCGACCCCGGAAGAAGTTTCTGAGTACAAGGCTTTGCTCGCTGAAAACCTGGTTGCGCCTACACGCATGGAGGTATTTGTTGCCAATGCAGATGGATCCGAAGTGCAGCAGGTGAGTAAATTCGGCCAGGCCAACTGGGCTCCGGCGTTTATGCCTGATAGTAAGAATATTATTTTTTCTTCTAACCACGAATACAAAAGAGGCTTTCCATTCAATCTGTATATTATGGATGCCACAGGTGGTAATCTTACTAAAATCAGCCGCGACAAAGGATTTGATGCTTTTCCTATGTTCAGTCCGGATGGTAAGAAAATCGTTTTCTGCAGCAACAGGAATAACGGAGGAACGAGAGATACGAATATTTTTATTGCGGACTGGGAGAAATAAGGCCGAAGGCCGAGAGGCGAGTTGACTCAGGCAGGAGATGGGAGGCAGGAGAATTAGGCGGTAGGGTATAGTGACAAGCATGCCCCGGTAATAGGCTCCCGCATATTCGAAAGTTGTTGTCCATATCTATATAGTTAAGTTTACGTGTAGCTTCCATATTGCTTGACCATCTGCCTTATACGGTTTGTACGCGGAAGAATTATAAAAAAAATTGTCATAAACTTTCGTTGATTCAATTCTGCAGAACTTTTTAAAGTTCAGGCTGTATACTAAGAACTTACCACTGACTCTCCTGCCTCCGTTCTCCTTACTCCCCACTTTTCATTACTTTCGCGAGCAAAAGCTCCACATATGCAAACAGGTCTGGTTCATCTGCATAATTTTCTACGTTGGGTAATCATTATTCTATTGCTCGTTTCCATTTTCAAAAGCTATGCTGCATGGAAATCAGGTCGCAGCTTCACAGCTGGCGATAAACGTTTGTGGTTGTTTACAATGATTTCTGCTCACGTCACTTTGTTACTGGGCATTGCGCAATTGCTGGTGGGCCGTTTCGGCATACTGACCACCAGGGTTCCGGAAGGTGTGTCTGTGATGAAAGACAAGTTCTTTCGTTTTTTCTGGGTGGAACATCCGGTGCTGATGCTGATCGCAATTGTATTGATCACTATCGGCCGCGGACAGTCGAAAAAAGCAATACCGGATACTGTAAAATTCAAAAAAGCATTCTTGTTTTTTCTTATTGCGCTGATCGTTATTTTCCTTGCTGTTCCCTGGCCATTCAGAGTGGAAATTGGAAGGCCTTTGTTTCCGGGAATGTGAGGAGGAAGTTGTTAGTTGTTAGTTCTTAGTTCTTAATTGTGAGTGATAGGATGTGCGGATGAATAGCATTCAGTACCGCAAAAACATAAAAGAACTGCCGGTGAAATTTCACCGGCAGTTCTTTTACAATATCAATTTAAAAATCCACGGCAATTGCTCAGGTTCACTACGTCCTAAGAACTAAGAACTAAGAACTGAGAACTAAGAACTATGAACTATTCCTTCACCGCTGTTGTTGCTGGCGGTGGGTTTTTCTTCCATACCCCATCATCGAGTTTTCTCGCAGCAGGATATACTTCATCAAGTGTTGCCCCATCATACAATCTTCCGTTTTTTACCACCCATTTAATGGTGTTGGTATTACGGATATTTTCCAGAGGATTTTTATCCATGATGACCACGTCCGCCAGTTTGCCTGCCTCAAGAGAACCGAGTTCCTTATCTAGACCAAGCGCAGTGGCACCTAGAATAGTAGCCACCTTCAACGCATCGTGAGTACTCATTCCACCGCTGGCTACACTCCATACTTCCCAATGATAGCCGAGACCCTGCAACTGACCATGGCTTCCGATACCAGCCAGACCGCCCTGGCTGACAATCGATTTAATTCCCTGCGCATGTTTAGGGAACACATGATCTTCAGGAGTGAACCAACCTCCAAGTCCACCAGCGCGGCGTCTTGCTTTTGCAGACAATTCTTCATACGGAGTAAAGTGATTCAGTTTCTCATCTTTCAGCGGGCTCTCTTCTGTATAGTAATAGTTCTCAGCCCATGGTCCGCCATAAGCAACAAGCAAGGTAGGTGTTACTGCCATCTTTGATTCAGCGATGGTTTTTGTGACATCGGTATACAGCGGGAAGATGGGAATGGAATGCTCATGACCAGGATAGCCATCAAACATCTGGGTCATGTTCAGCTTGTAATCAAGACCACCTTCAGTAGTTGGCATCAGGCCCTGCTCTTTTGCGGCCATGATCACCCATTGCCTTGCCTGGCGGTTTCCTACCAGGTACATTTTAATATAATGCGTGTTGTAATATTTGCTGTATTGTTTCAACACATTTCTGGTTTGTTCGAGCGAACTCAGGTTATACATCCAGAATCCTACACCAGGTCCTGTACTGTAAATACGCGGACCTACAGTTACTCCGGCATCTACCATATCAGCATAGGTGAGTACATCAGTTGTCGCTGTCTGAGGGTCACGTGTGGTGGTAACTCCATAGGCCAGGTTCGCTGCATAAATCCAGGGCTGCGTTTTATGCAATCCCCAGTATGGCCACATGTGGGAGTGGGTATCGACAAATCCCGGTGTCACTGTTTTCCCCGTACAGTCGATCACTTTGGCGTTAGCCGGCACCGTTAGTGTACCTGTTTTGCCTACTGCTTTTATCCTGTTGTTTACTATCAGCACATCTCCACCTTCAATGATTTCATCTCCTTTCATAGTGACTACTCTTGCATTTTTCAGAAGGATGGTACCGTTTGGCATGTCTTTCTGATAATAGACTTTTACCTGCACTTCGTCAGCTTCATATTTGGGATTTTTCAGTTTCGCTTCAGCAATACTGTCTTTACGTGCTTTCGCCGTATCGAGTTTCGCTGCCGCTTTCAATGAGTCTGTTCTTTTTTTGAACAATGAATCTGCGAGCTTTTTAGCATCCGGTCCTGCTTTGGTGAGCGCTTCAACGCTGTCTGCTTTTCGTTTTTCTTCTACTTTACGGAAAGCCTTAACCGAATCCTCAAAGAAATCAGCTCTTGCTATATCATATACCCAATGACCATTACCCAATGACCAGTGTACTTTCTTCCCATTGGCTTCCCACGCAGGAAAATCTCCGCCGATCTCAGTCAGTTGCCTGGAAGGGAAATTGGCAGATTTTGCATCGGCCACATTGATATTCACAACTTTTCCAGGGGATGGTACAGTAACGACATAGATATTATTGTTTACCTGTGCCAATGCATAGTTTCCTTCCGGGGCCATCAGAATTATTCCTGCCGCGCTCGGCGTATTCTGCGGTTCTCTCATACTCGCACTTTCAGGAAGCATACAATAGTTCAACGGATCTTTGGTCATCGTGTAACGACCCATCACGTACTGAAACCCGTTGTTGTGTGAATCTTCTCCATCGGCAACAGATCCATAAGTAGTGATACCGGTTACATTCACATACGTTTTTTCATCTGTACCGTCCCACCGCATAGAGATCAGACTACCTGCGCCCGTATTGAGCCAGACTTTAGAGGAATCTTTTGTAAAATGGATATTGCCTCTGTTGCCGGCCATGTCAATAGTAGTAATTGCTCCACCAGATGCAGGTATCCATGCAATCTCGCCTTCAGCACCGCTGTAGAAAGGATCTTCTGCATCCTTGAACAATCTCTTCGGGGCCTTAAAAAATGCGATCCTGTTGTTATAACTCCATGCCGGCTGAACATAGAATGCAGATTCAGTAGTAAGTTTAGTTACGGTTCCTTTGCCTGCGGAATTGTATTTATAAAGGTTTCCACCCTCTTTTTCATCCCAGGTAACGAAAACGATCTGTGTACCATCGGGGCTCCATGCCGGCATCGCTTCTGTAAAATCGTTTGTAGAAACACGTTTGGGAGTTCCGTTGGGATAATCCATCACATATAAACGATTCAGTACAGTGAAAGCGAGTTTCTTACCATCCGGAGAAGGAACCGCATCGCGGATCTGCTGCGCGAGCGCATGCGATGTGTCTTTCACTTCGTAATTGAAATAAAGACGTGGGCCGAGCTCCAGGCGAACATTTGCATCAAAAGGAATTTCGGATGCAGCACTACCGTCAACGGGTAGCCGCCAGATTTTCCCACCATAAGATGCGATCAGCACTTTGCTGTCAGGAGTAAATGACATGCCGGGAAGCACACCCTGTGGTGCAATAGATTCCTGTTCGTCGCGCTGTACCGGGTAAGCCAGCCATTTTTCTTCACCGGATTTGATATCCCGGATGATCAGTCCTGTTTTATCCTGGTAACGACTTCCATAAACGAGCCACTTGCCATCAGGGGAAAGTGTTGGTGTAAATGCGGAACCGTACCTGCTGGTAATGGTATTGAGTCTTCCTTTTTTACGATCGTAAACACCGATCTCGTATTGGGGAAGCAACGCATTATAGTTCCATGAACCGAAGCGCTGACTGTAATACACGAAATTGCCATCGGCACTCATCGCAGGGTCGATGGTTTTCATTCCCGCTGGTTGGTCGTTCAGCTGTATGCCACCCCCGCCATCTTTGTGGAACATCCATAATTTCGGAATTCTTCTGCCACGTGAAGCGATGATATAATTTCCATCTGGCGTCCATTCCGCTGAGGGGAATTCGTTGGTACGATCTTTTGTCAGCTGTACAGTATCCTGTTTTTCAGTATCGATATACCAGATATTATCTGCACCTGATCTGTCGCTGGTAAACAGAATTCTCTTTCCGTCAGGACTGAAGCGGGGATGCGTTTCGTAGGCAATACCTGTCGTCACAGGTTTGGCGGTACCACCCTCAATGGGCATGGTATAGATATCTCCCATCAGGTCGAAGGCAATGGTTTTACCATCCGGACTTACATCCACACTCATCCAGGTTCCTTCTTTTGTATTGAATTTGATTTCCCTGGTGGGTTTAAGAGGAAGGTCCTTAATTGCGGTGAACGCAATACTATCTTTCTTTTTGGTTGTATCGTTGAGTGGCGGGGAAAGAGAAAACTGATTTAGTTCCGGGCCTAACGGACGGTTCGAAAATGCATACCAGGATCCGGTTAGAACCAATCCGGTAGTAAGAAGCTGAAGAAAATTCTTGGTCATGACAGAAGGTTTTGAAAATGGAATTTAGGTAACCCTGACAATAAGCGGTGCAAAGATTTTGAAGAAATCGACTTTAGAGTTATAAACGGTTTTTATTTTGAAGATTTACCCAGATACCACAGTGATGAGTTGGCGTAAATGCTTTTTAGATTACGATTTAATAACCGGTACTTCATCTGAAAAACGGGCAGGAAATTGTATTTTGTGCTGTATTGATTGAAGCATTCTGATATCTTATGGGCAAATACAAGAACCTCATTGTTTATACCACAACGATCGTGGGGTTTTCCGCGATTATGTATTTTGTCTTCCGGAAAGGTGTCGCTCTTCAGGCTACACATGCGGTTAAAACACCGGTTGGCGGCGGCAGTTCGTCCTGGGCTGATTTTATCGATACAATACAGCATAATGTTGCTTACCCGCTGGCGATACTTTTATTGCAGATTCTTGCAATTATCATAGCCGCACGCATATTTGGATATCTCTTCAAGAAAATAAGGCAACCGTCGGTTATCGGTGAGATTGTTGCAGGTATCGTCCTGGGACCTTCTGTTGTCGGTTTTTTATGGCCTGAGTTTTCTGCTTTCCTTTTTCCCGCAAAATCACTTCCTAATCTGCAGTTCCTCAGCCAGATCGGTTTGATTCTTTTTATGTTCGTAGTGGGGATGGAGCTCGATCTGAATGTAATTAAGAAGAAAGCAAAAGACGCGGTTGTAATCAGTCATGCGAGCATCATCATCCCTTTTGCATTAGGAGTGGTGCTGTCGTATTTTGTATATACACAGTTTGCGCCGCAGGGAATTAACTTTCTTTCTTTCGCTTTGTTTATGGGCATTGCTATGAGCATCACTGCATTCCCGGTACTGGCCAGGATTGTACAGGAACGTGGATTATCAAAAACAAAGCTCGGTGCCATTTCGATTACCTGCGCAGCTACAGATGATATCACTGCCTGGTGTATTCTCGCAGCAGTAATCGCCGTTGTGAAAGCAGGTTCCGTATTAAGTGCAGTATACACCATTATTATGGCACTGGCTTATGTAATAATAATGCTGAAAGTTGTACAGCCATTTTTAAAAAGATATGGAGCTAAATATTCTGACAAGGAATCGTTGAGTAAGCCGGTCGTTGCGGTATTGTTTATCATTATGCTATTATCTGCCTATGTCACTGAAATCATCGGTATACATGCTTTGTTCGGAGCGTTTATGGCAGGTGTGATCATGCCTGCTAATGTCAACTTCAGAAATCTTTTTATTGAGAAACTGGAGGATGTTTCCCTGGTATTGCTGCTTCCATTGTTTTTCGTTTTCACAGGACTGAGAACACAGATTGGACTATTGAACGAGCCATATCTATGGAAAGTCTGCGCTTTGATTATTGCAGTTGCTGTTACAGGAAAATTTGTAGGCAGCGCCCTGGCAGCAAAATTTATCGGGCAAAACTGGCGTGATAGTTTGTCGATCGGGGCTTTGATGAACACGCGCGGACTGATGGAGCTTGTTGTATTGAATATTGGTTACGATCTTGGTGTACTCAGTCCGGAAATTTTCGCGATGCTCGTGTTGATGGCGCTGGCTACGACATTTATGACCGGCCCGGCACTTGATCTGATAAACAAGTTCCTGCCTGAAAAGGAAACTCTCACCCCGGAACAAATTCTTACAGAAGCCGGCAAATACAAAATACTCGTGTCTTTCAGCAGTCCGCAGAAAGGTATTTCACTCATGAAACTTGCATACAGTTTTATAAGAAAAAATCCCGATCAGTCGGGTGTTACCATGCTTCACCTTTCACCGAGCAATGAATTGAATACTTATAACCTTAAAGAATACGAGAGGGAAAGTCTCGAACCCATAGAAGAGGAAGCAAAAAAGCTAAATCTTCCGGTAACGACGATGTTCAAACCTTCACTGCAGATCGAAAGTGAAATCACGCAAACAGCAAATGTTGGTCATTTCGATTTATTGCTGATTGGATTTGGTACAAGCGTGTTTGAAGGAACCCTGCTGGGAAAAATTCTGGGTTTTACTACCAAGATCATCAATCCCGAAAGACTGTATGATACTATCACCGGTAAAGAGAAATTGTTTGAGCATTCAGCATTTGAAGATCGCATCAAGAATATTGTAAAGGCTTCAAAAATTCCCGTCGGAATCTATATTGATAAGCAAAGAACAAAATTCAAAAAGGTGATTGTTCCCATATTCTCTATCAGTGATCATTTTTTACTGATCTATGCACAAAAACTCAACAGGAATAACCAGTCTGTCGTAACTGTTGTTGATGCAACTGGCGTTATCCGCCAGAATCCTGAGTTCCGCGCTTCTGTTTTCGCGATGGAAGAAGACTCCTCGGGAAAATTCATTTTGCTTGAGGATAACGATGGACTTCAACATTCATTGATGGATCAGCAGGATCTGATGCTGATCAGTTACGATAACTGGCGCAATGCCGTTGAGCAGGAACAGGAGTGGTTGGGGAATATTCCTTCGGCGTTGATAATAAAACCGTAGTTGTCGGTTGTCTGTTGTCAGAAAAATACAGTGTCATTTAGTGACATCGACCATCTTCCAGATGCCATCAGGTTGCCAGATCACGATGATTTCTTAGTCCGAGACATCATTTTATTTTATAGACTTACAGCCTAAGCGGAGATAATAGCAATTGGATTTCAACAGTAATATACTGTAGTGCTATCCCTTTCTCAATTTTGAGAATCGAGCTTAAAAAAGTGAAGGTCCCGCTATTGTATAAAATCGATGCTGATCAGCATTTGTGCTTCTGGCTAAACCTTCTGCTATATTGGAACAGATGGAAATGGCGCCCCTGCGCATTTAAGATTTAATGCCATATTCTTCAGATTCATGAAAACTTTTCATTAATTCATAAATGCTCTCAACCAGATCCATTGACTTACTCCACACAAAAAATTTTTTATGGTTGCAATACGACTTAAAATTTATTTGTCGCAAGCAACAAAAAAGTATTGTCTGATCCTGTTGAAAATATCGGGTCTCAGACGTTCTTACTCTGTTTCTTGAGTGAAAAATACCTGCCCCTGTTTTAATAATTCCATCGGTCTGACAACCGACAATTACTTTTTCACCAATTCAATCACTTCCGCATTCCTAATATCATTTCCATCAATTACAAAACGCACAAGCGTTTGCACTTTATGCCATCCCTGGATTCCGGCAGCGCCGGGATTAATATGAAGACAATTGAATTTATCATCGTAAATGATCTTCAGGATATGTGAATGACCCGAAATGAAAAGTTTCGGCCTGCGAAGCAGAATTTCTTTTTTAGCCAGCGGACTGTATTTTCCGGGATAACCCCCGATATGGATCATCAAAACATCAACTCCTTCCGTTTTCCAGCTAAGTACTTCAGGAAAACGGCTACGGATATCATAGCCATCAATATTACCATAAACACCTTTCAATGGTTTAAACGCTTCAATTCTGTCGGCCAGTTCTGCATTTCCGAAATCTCCTGCATGCCATATCTCATCGACATCTTTAAAATGATGAAATACTGCATCATCGAGATAATTATGTGTATCTGATATCAGACCAATCTTCGTCATTGCGGAAAGTTACGTTATACGTTGAACGTTTAACGTTGAACGCCTGCCCGCCAGCAGAGGCAGGTTCAACCTAACTTCGTAATTTGCCCCTTCAACAACGCAAGCAATAATGCCTTACTATCATTCGCTGGGTACCATTCCTCATAAAAGACATACACAGTTTCGTAAACCTGATGGAAGTCTTTATTCAGAACAGCTTTTTTCGACTGAAGGTTTTTCCAATGATTATTCGCTGTTGTATCATTGTCATCCTCCCACAAAAATTATTGAAGCGGAACCTGGTTATTCAGTAGCACCTGATATTGCTGAAGAAAAAATGCTGAAGCACCGTTGCTTCGAAGGTTTTCAATTGAAACCGGGCGGAGATTATTTACAATCACGGGTACCTGTACTCGTAAACTCAGATTGTCACCTGGTGCTGGCAGCGCCAAATAATGGAACCGGAGATTATTTCTATAAAAACGCGGATGCAGATGAATTGATTTTTATTCATGAAGGCAGTGGTGTGTTGCATACGGTGTATGGCGAGATTGCTTTTGAATATGGAGATTATTTAGTCATTCCACGTGGAACGATTTACCAGATCAACTTCGAAACGGAAAACAATCGTCTTTTTATTGTTGAATCTTTCAGTCCGATTCGTTTTCCAAAAAGATATCTAAGCAAGTTTGGTCAGTTAATGGAGCATGCGCCGTTTACAGAACGGGATCTTCGCGCGCCATCTATACTTAGAACATTTGATGAATCGGGCAATTTCGTTATCCGGACGAAAAAGAAAGGGATGATGTATCATCTGCATTATGGTACACATCCGTTTGACGTGATAGGGTGGGATGGATGTTGTTATCCTTTTGCTTTCAGTATTCACGATTTTGAACCGATTACCGGCCGCGTTCATCTTCCGCCGCCTACTCACCAGACATTCGAAGCCAATAATTTTGTTGTCTGTTCATTTGTTCCGCGCATGTACGATTATCATCCGCTGGCAATTCCCGCTCCTTATAATCACAGCAACATTGATAGTGATGAAGTATTGTATTACGTTGATGGAGATTTTATGAGTCGTAAAAATGTTACCCGCGGGATGATCACACTTCATCCTGCAGGTATACCGCATGGCCCGCACCCGGGTGCCGTAGAAAAGAGCATAGGCAAAAAAGAAACCGGAGAGTTGGCTGTCATGGTGGATACTTTTCATCCGCTGATGATCACACGCCAGGCTCTGGAGCTGGAGAAAACAGATTATACGATGAGTTGGGCCGAGTAGGGTTACGTTGAACGTAAAACGTAAAACGTAGAACGTAAAACGTAGAACGTAAAAGCTTCCTGTAATGAATATTTCGGGTAATGGTTATTTTTTTCTCTGTTTTAGGAAAAGAATTCCATATTGAATTGAAATAACGCTACAATTAATTAAACACCAGCTGTTTCCTCTGCCCAGCTACAACATCAACTTACCCCCACCTGAGCCGACTGATCCCTGCTTACTGCTTACTACTTACTACTCACTAAATTTTGCCGATTCTCCCGTTCTGTTTAAATTCGGAAAACTCAAAAACTGCACATCATATGATTAAAATCAATGAGGTAAAAGAAGGCGATATTGTCATGGCTGATTACGAAGGACAAATGACGACCGGCGATGTAACCGAAGTCAGTGTTGGTACCCAGACCGCTAAAGTGGCGCATGGGGATCAGGAATACTGGTATGATATCGGCGATTTATTTGCCGTGCCAATTACGGATGAACGCCTTAAGGAACTGGGATTTCTTGCCGTTCCAGTCGGTGAAAATGGTGCGGTTCGATATGAACGTGGGCCTTTTTCAGTGGAGTTTCTGAAAAATAATACGGAAGAGTACAGCGAGCTTCATTATAGGGATGAAACCCGCCATGTGCATGACCTTGAATACATGCATCAGCTGCAGAACCATTACCATGCAATGACCAATTTTCATCTCACCTGGCCATGATATTGATAATCAGTCAAATAGAATATTTTAAGGAAATCAGGGGCGCCATTCGCTCCTGATTCTCTACCTTTAGCCCCTCAGAATTTTCTTCAACCCCACCGGCAATTTTTACAGGAAAATCCGGATCCGCGGGAACGATCAGGTGCATTGAAAATCATGTCAAAAAGATTTTTTCCGGTTTGGCATAAATCGCTATCTTTGCGCACCCAAAAAGTATGGCGAAACAATCTTTAATTAAACAGGACGGCGTTATCATTGAAGCACTGAGTAATGCCATGTTTAAAGTAAAGCTGGAAAACGGGCACGAAATTCTTTCTACGATTTCCGGCAAGATGAGAATGCACTATATCCGCATACTTCCAGGGGATAAAGTGGGCGTGGAAATGAGCCCTTACGACCTCACCAGAGGTAGAATCATTTTCAGGTATAAATAATAAGAAATTAACGCCGCAAGGCATCAATACTAAGATTATGAAAGTAAGGGCAGCAATTAAAAAACGCAGCGTTGATTGCAAAATCGTTCGCAGAAAAGGCGTGTTGTTTGTGATCAACAAAAAAAATCCCCGCTTCAAACAGCGCCAGGGATAATAATGCGTAGGGACGGCATGCGGCCGTCCGTTACACGAAACAGAAAACAGAAACAGAAAACAGAAAATAAATTATGGCTCGTATTTCCGGTATTGACTTACCAAAGAATAAAAGAGGTGAAATCGGTCTGACATACATTTTTGGTATCGGCAGGTCAACCGCTCAGTACATTCTGGGTAAGGCAGGAATCGATTTCAGTAAAAAGGTGAACGAATGGAACGATGAAGAACTGTCTCAGATCAGGAACATCATTACCAATGAGTTCAAGGTTGAAGGTCAGCTTCGTTCTGAAGTTCAGATGAGTATCAAACGTTTGCTGGATATCGCCTGCTACCGTGGATTACGCCATCGTAAAGGGCTCCCGGTTCGTGGACAACGTACACGTACCAACAGCCGTACACGCAAAGGAAAACGTAAGACAGTTGCCGGTAAAAAGAAGGCACCTAAAAAATAATACAGAATATACCGGCTTTTCAGCTGGTATTTTTCAGTTAGCACCAATAGCTGTTTATCGCCGGATCCTGGGTGCGGGGGAGGGTTAAACAAAACCATCTTGAATTTTAAAAAGTCAGGTGGGGCATTACTAACGATTACCTATTAATTAATCATGGCAAAAGCACAGGCAAGTGGCGGCGGAAAAGCTGCCGGTGGTAAAGCAGCAGCGAAGAAAAGAATAGTGAAAGTGGACGCATTCGGCGACGCACACGTTACGGCGAGTTTCAACAACATTATTGTTAGTCTTACCAACAAAACAGGACAGGTTATTTCCTGGAGCAGTGCTGGTAAAATGGGCTTCAGGGGTTCTAAAAAGAACACTCCTTATGCAGCCCAGATGGCAGCACAGGATGCAGCCAAAGTTGCACTCGAAGCGGGTTTGAAGAGAGTAGATGTTTATGTGAAAGGTCCGGGTTCAGGACGCGAAGGTGCTATCCGCGCATTGGCAAATTCAGGTATCGAGGTGGTAATGATCAAAGACGTTACTCCGCTTCCTCACAATGGTTGCCGTCCTCCGAAAAAGCGTCGTGTATAGTATTTACAGAACAATTCATTCTATAACAGGTCTGCGATTCAGTTTTCTGATTTTTTCATAATCGCAGATCATCAGTAAAAAATCAGTATAATTAATCATGGCACGTTATACAGGTCCCAAAACAAGAATCTCCCGTAAGTTCGGAGAGCCGATTCTCGGAAACGGCAAATGGCTTACTAAAACCAGTTTCCCCCCGGGGCAGCACGGTCCTTCACGCAAACGCAAAGCTCCGGGAGAGTATGCAATCCAGTTGCGTGAAAAACAAAAAGCAAAATACACTTACGGTGTACTCGAGCGCCAGTTCCGCAACACATTTGATGATGCAGCGCGTATGAAAGGTGTTACCGGTGAAAACCTGATCAAACTCCTGGAAGCCCGTCTTGACAATACAGTTTTCCGTATGGGCATCGCGCCTTCACGCCCGGCAGCTCGTCAGCTCGTTGCGCATAAACACATCACAGTAAACGGTGAAGTTGTAAACGTTCCTTCTTTCCGTCTGAAAGCTGGTGACAGCATCGGTCTCAAAGAAAAGAGCGCCGGTAACAATTCTCTGAAATCCATGATGAGGGGCAAAAACCCTAAATTCAGCTGGGTTGACTGGAATGAAAATGAACTCCAGGGTACATTCATTTCACTTCCTGAAAGGGAAAATGTTCCTGAGAATATCAAGGAACAGCTGATCGTCGAGTTGTACAGTAAATAACGGATAGGGCTATTCGCTTACCGCGGATGGTCCTGATTTCATACATCACCGGTTGAAAAACCGGCCAAACAAGTAAAACAGAAATTTAAATATGGCCATTTTAAATTTCCAGAAACCAGACAAAATCATACTCCAGAAATCCAATGATTTCGAAGCTCAGTTCGAGTTTCGTCCTTTGGAACCTGGTTTCGGAGTAACTATCGGTAATGCATTGCGTAGGGTATTATTAAGCTCACTCGAAGGTTATGCCATCTCCGGCATCGTAATCGAGGGAGCTGATCACGAATTCGCTACTATCAAAGGTGTAGTTGAAGACGTAACCGAAATTATCCTCAACCTGAAACAGGTACGCTTCAAGAAAATCGTTGATCACGATGTACCGACAGAAAAGATCACCCTGAATATTAAAGGCAGATCCGAATTTACCGCAGGTATGATCGGAGAAGCTACAAGTTCATTCCAGATCATGAATCCTGATCTGCTGATCTGTACTATGGACTCTACCGCAAAGCTGAACATTGAACTCAATGTGAACAAAGGACGCGGTTACGTTCCGGCTGATGAAAACAAAGTTAAAGATGCGGCTTTTGGCCTCATCGCTATCGACTCTATTTATACTCCCATCAAAAATGTAAAATACGCGATTGAAAATACGCGTGTTGAGCAGCGCACAGACTACGAGAAACTGTTGATGGAAGTGAAGACAGACGGTACAATCAATCCTGAAGAAGCTGTAAAACAGGCTTCAAGGATCCTGATCCAGCACCTGATGATCATCACTGATGAGAATATCACTTTTGACAACAAAGAAGAGAAAAAAGAGGACCTGGTTGATGAACAAACACTTCAGCTGCGTAAGATTCTGAAAACTCCTTTGGAAGATCTGGATCTTTCAGTACGTGCTTTCAACTGTCTGAAAGCTGCTAAGATCAACAGTCTCAGTGAGCTGGTACAGTATGAGCAGGAAGACCTGATGAAATTCAGAAACTTCGGTCAGAAATCACTCGCTGAAATTGAGCAGGTATTGCACGAAAGAGGTCTCCACTTCGGTATGGATCTCAGCAAACTTGGTCTTGATAAAGAAGAATAATATGTAACGGAACAGGCTATCCATAGTCTGTTCCGATTTTTTTTAACCGGCTGTAATTCCTGACACGGTACAGCTTTAAACAAACAGTCAAATGCGTCACGGAGACAAAATCAACAATCTCAGCCGTACGGCTTCGCACCGTAAGGCGTTGATGAGCAACATGGCTTCTCAGCTCATCGTACACAAGAAAATCGTAACTACATTGGCGAAAGCGCGTGCATTGCGTACGTATATCGAGCCACTGATTACGAAAACAAAGAAAGCGGAAACCAAAGAGCAGATCATGCATCAGCATCGTGTGGTTTTCAGCTATCTGAATGATAAAGATTCAGTAAAAGAATTGTTCACTGTCGTAGGGCCGAAAGTTGCTGGTCGCCCAGGTGGTTATACCCGCATCATTAAACTCGGAACACGTATCGGTGATAACGCAGAGCGCGCACTGATCGAGTTGGTTGATTTCAACGAGATCTATGGAAAAGGGGTTGCTGATACTTCAGCTTCTGCTGCGAAGAAAACAAGACGTAGTGGTGGTAAGAAGAAAGCAGCTGCCGGAGATGAAGCAAAGAAGGAAGCGCCTGCTGAATCAAAAGAAGAAAAATCAGCTGAATAAATGATGTTGATAAATAATCAAAAAAAGGCAGGCCATTCTGGTCCTGCCTTTTTTATTTTGCAGAAATTTTAAAACAATTACGCCTAATGCCAGCAACCACAGAGCAAAGAAATGCGGTTCTTATCCTTGCAGATGGAAATGTATTTTACGGTAAAGCTTTCGGAAAGATCGGTACTACTTCCGGAGAGATTTGTTTTAACACAGGCATGACGGGCTACCAGGAAGTATTTACTGACCCGAGCTACTTTGGCCAGGTTTTGATTATGAATAATGTACACACCGGGAACTACGGTGTGAAAAAAGATGACCGTGAAAGTGACAGCGTGAAGATTCGCGGATTGATTGGAAGAAACCTGGAAGAGAAATACAGCCGAATGATGGCTGACGACTCTCTGCAGGATTATCTTGAAAAACAGAATGTAGTTGCGATTGAAGAAATAGATACACGCGCACTGGTTGCGCATATACGCACGAAGGGGGCAATGAACTGTATCATCTCGTCTGAAACAACAGATGTTGAAGATCTGAAAAGGCAATTGGCCTCTGTCCCATCGATGGATGGTCTGGAGCTCGCATCAAGTGTTTCCACAGACGAAGTATATCATCTCGGAGATCCTGAGTCGCCCATTCGCGTTGCCGTTATGGACTACGGAGTGAAGAAAAATATTATTCAATGTCTTGCTGATCGTGGTGCTTATGTAAGAGTTCATCCGGCGAAAACTCCCGTGAAAGATTTGCTGGAGTTTAATCCTGACGGCTACTTCATCTCGAACGGTCCTGGCGATCCTGCTGCGATGCCTTATGCTGTGGAGACGGTGAAGGAATTGCTCAAAACAGATAAGCCTTTGTTTGGCATTTGTCTCGGTCATCAGTTGCTTGCATTGGCAAATGGTATACCTACATTCAAAATGCATCACGGACATCGGGGATTGAATCATCCGGTGAAAAACATAGTTACGGGTTATTGCGAGATTACAACTCAGAATCATGGTTTCGGAGTAGATCCGGAAGCCGTGCGCAATTCCCCGAATGTTGAGATCACGCATGTTAATCTTAACGATGAATCGATAGAAGGTATCCGCATAAAAGGCAAGCCAGCATTTTCGGTTCAGTACCATCCTGAAAGTACGCCTGGACCACATGATAGCAGATATCTGTTTGACCAGTTTATCGGAATGATGAAATAATCATGGCAAGCATTACCATCATCAATGGCCCCAATCTGAATCTTCTCGGAAAGAGAGAGCCAGACGTGTATGGCAATACCAGTTTTGAAGATTACCTGCAAAAATTAAGATCGGCCTTCCCGGAGATAGATATTGAATATTATCAGAGTAATGTGGAAGGCGAAATCATTAATAAGTTGCAGGAAGCTGGTTTTGCAAAAGACGGGATCATAATAAATCCAGGTGGATACACGCATACGTCGGTTGCCATTGGTGATGCAATTGCAGCTATAAAATCTCCCGTGGTGGAGGTTCATATTTCGAATATCCATGCCCGTGAGGAATTCAGAAAACTTTCTCACGTTTCTGCAAAAGCAAAAGGTACTATTGCTGGTCTTGGCCTGAAGGGGTACGAGCTTGCAATTCGTTTCCTTTTAGAAGAGCAATAAGACATTTGCCGGAAGGTTGCAGCTTAAACACAAGATATCTCTTATCTCTTGTAACCATCCCTTTTTATATATTAACCCCACATCAGTTTCACGCAGATTATCAACGGTTCCCCATCAGTAATTGCTCGATTATAGGCCATCAATCGATCTCATGCCCGGGTCTGGAAAAAAGTATTTAATACCCAACCTTTCTCCAATCGCCCACCGTTTACTATAACAGAACCCAATAAATATTCGGTTATGCTAAAATCAAATATTGCCGCCATAATTTTATCAGCCTTTCTGTTCATTTCCTGCTCAAAGGAAATCTCAGATGAGCCTTCACAGCGTACAGCCGTTACTGATAGTAGTTCAATTGGACTTCTGCATAAAATGGTGGTCACCTATCTGCCGGAAAATTTTGAAAACACTGTAGTTGAATATTTGTATGACAATACAGGAAGGCCGATCAGTAGGATAGCCACTTTCAAAATTAAAGAAGCGAACGGAAGCATTACTACGAAAACAGATTTGCGGAAATTTCACCGGGACAATGAAGGAAAAATTATCCGAATCGGTGAGTTGACTGACACTGTTTATTTACTGGTTGAATACGAAAACAGTTCGTCAAAAGTGAAAAAGATATCGGATAACAGGGACAGGTTTTATACTGAATTTGTTTATGACGCAAATAACAGGATTGAGAAATTAAACTTCTATCAACGCACGCCTGCTACAACTGATCCTTACAAACTGGTGTCTTTCCATACGCACAAATTTGATAGTGATGGTAATATGCTGGAAAAGATCTTCAACCAGGATGATGATAATAATGGCACCTGGGAAAAACCTTTAAAAGTCTACTTTTCATACGACAACAGGACTAACCCGGTGTACCACGTTGACGATGCATTGTTTCCGGAAAATTGGTCACTCAATTCTCCCAACAATACGGTGCGGCAAATCAACGAGTACATCGGTTTTCCTTACAGAGATACCCTGAATTATACTTTTACCTATGATAGCCAGGACCGGCCGGCGACGTGCACGAAGGACAACGAAAGCGAAACAAAATTTATTTATTATTAGTCCATTGCTTGTCCATGAATACCTGTTCTTTAACCTGTTGATGTGCCTGCGGAAAGCCGGTTCCCGGCGCGTTAGAAGAAAAAATTTCAATATCCGGACATTTTTGATTTCTTTTCCGTTTCTATTAAAACACCTTATACCTGAAAGCTTATGAAAAAATTGCCCATGCTGATCGTACTATCGATTGTAGGGCTGGCAGGCTGCCGTAAGGAAATGTCTGCTGATGCTAACAGAACAATCAATTCTGATACACTTTATGTAAGTCCGCTAAAAAAAGAAGTATCCACTTATATTCCTGACAACCTCGAAAACCTTGTTTATGAATATCAGTATGATACATCACGCAAACTGATTTCCAGGTACGGACTTTTCAGAATGAGGGATCCCAACGGCGGTGTTGTAAAATCAGAAGGAACACGTGAATATGTACGCGATGCACAAGGAAGGGTTATCAGCATTAAAGAAGTAGGCTTCCCGGTATATATGACAGTTGAATATGAAAACGCAGCAAACAAAGTCAAAAAGATATATGACAATTCAGGGCGTATGTATATCGTATACCTGTTTGATGCTGGCGGACATTTGAGTAAGTTAAACTACTACGAGCGCTTTCCTACGGCGAACGACGATTTTCAATTGATGGGTTATAACGTCTATAAATACAATAGTGGCGGAAATCTGACTGAACGTTCATTTTATAACGATCCTTCTGGTGCGGGAAATCTGCAACTGAGATACCAGGCTTTTTTTGAACACGATAACAAATTTAATCCTCATTACTCCAATGATTATGCACTTTACCCGGAGATATGGGATGCACCATCACCTAACAATATAATAAGACAGATCAATATTTACAATGGCACCGATAGAGATACTATCAATTTCAGTTTCACTTATGATAGTTTGAACAGGCCCTTGACGAGCCTCAGGAATGCTGATACTGAAACGAAATATTATTATTACTGATTAAAGAAAGCTGTATTCTAAACGTATTCTAAACGATTGCAGGACCAGGATCAAATCATAAAAGATTGTCTGGCAAATCACAGGCAGGGCCAGGAAAAACTGTATCGGACGGTTTATCCTGCGCTTATGCTTTTATGTAAGCGATTCTTCGCTGATGAACATACTGCGCTTGAAGTACTGAACGACGGAATGCTGAAGGTTTACAGACAAATAGAAAAATATGATTCTTCGAAAGGTGATCTTTTTAACTGGATTTATACCATTGTACGTAATACCGCGCTTGATAAATTAAAACGCTCTGCATTACCGCTGACTTCTGAAATTAATGATGATGATCCCGGGCTCTTTTCTGTGACACCGCTGAATTCACTGGAAGAAAAAGAATTCTATGTTTTCCTTGATGTGCTGAATCCCGCTACCAGGGCTGTTTGCAGCCTGTACTACTTTGAAGGCTTCAACATCAGAGAAATTGGAGAAATACTGAATTGCAGTGTGGGTACTGTAAAATGGCACCTCAGTGAAACCCGGAATAAATTACGACCCGTTTTGAAAAAATACTATTTCAAATAAATTATTTCAATTGTGAAAGAACAGGAAAAACTGATAAAAGAGAATGAGTCGCCGGTACCGCTGCCTGCTTCTGATGAAGCATGGAGTGCAATGCGTCGGTTACTCGATGAACATCAACCTGAGAAGTCGATCCCTGTTTACACTGAATCCGGTTCTTCAGGAAGTGCGAAAAAGTGGCTGGCCGTTGCTATCCTGTTTTTTATTTCTTCTCTGGTAACTTACCAGCTTCTTCGACCTGCAGATGGCAAGCGTTCGCAGACGAATCATGATCCATCAAAAAAATCCGGAAGCGAAATCAAATCTGAAAAACACAATGCTGACTTCGGAATGATCAACGGTAAGAAAGACCAAAGCTTGAGTTCTTCTGGTGTTGACACTAATGAACAGTCAAATCTTTCAGAAAAAGAAGATAGGCTTGGGAAACAAAAAGTTCCTGTAAAAACCAAAACCGGTTCAACAAATAAAGGCGGGAAACACGGCAGGAAATCCATTGGGGAAAATACATCCGGTGACAAAACCGTGATTCCGGGTGATGAAACAATGGCAAAAGTTGATGATAATTCAACAACGAAAGTCGAAAATAATACAGGCAGAGTTACTGCCATGGATAATATTGCACAGAAAAAAACAAATGAAAAATCAAAAGACTCTGCAACTGCAGCCAATGCGTCCGAACAGAAAATAGATGAGCCCGTCGATGACTGGCGATTCGCCGGTGGTTTATTCTGGACGCTTCCTTTAAATGCTATTTCTGATTATGAAACATGGTCGGCTGGTCCTAACGGTAAGCCACAGCCGTACCGTATATTATTACCAGGAATATGGTTGGAAGCAAAACACGAAAGGCATCTGATGACGGTGGAGCTGAATCCCTTTGCTTACGGAATTCCGAAGCAAAAAGCATTTAAGTATGTTGAGGGAAGTCAGCCAGGAGCAGACACGTTATTGAAGACGTATACGTCGCACACCATGCTGAAGAGTTTTGGTGCATCTCTTGGAATGGGATACCAGTACAATATCAATAGTAAATTATGGCTGGGTGGCGGATTCCAGGCTATTGTGTGGACGCGTGCGGTAGAGCAGGAAGGAATCGTTTATGAAAAGATTCCATCAAACAGCAATCCTTCAGTATTCACCGCGGAATCATTTACTTACCCGATGAAGGAAAACTGGGAATATTTTTCAAAATTCCAGTTGAACCTGAATGCAGATCTTACTTATAGAGAGAAGAACTGGCAGACAGGTATAAGAACGGGCATCTCGGTATCTCCTTTCGCTCAAAAAGATGGCCCTGCACATCCATTCAGTGCATCATTATTTTTCAGGTGGAGGTTATTTTACCTGGAGAAAAAAGTGGCGGATAAGGAATAAAATTTTTTCACTACAACATTTTGCCGGACATATGGCTTTCGTTTATAGCTGTGTCAGTTTACATTTAAAGTACCGTCGAAGAAAACCATCTCAGGTGGAATAAATTCGCGGCTGTCGCTCAATGTAAGGCTTCTGCTTTTTCTGCAGGGGAATTGTTTGCACAGGCCGGAATTCTACCTGGTGCTTTTCCAATTGCGAGCGTTAAATGTCATCGTGGCTGGCGTTTCTACACTGCCCAACAGGTTGCCGATAAATTGAAGAACGGTTACATTTCCAGAAACCGTGTACTCATCACTTTCAACCATGCACAATTCATTTCTAAACTATTACTTCCAATCTTCTCCCAACTTTTAACTTTCTACTTTTTACTTATTTTCATTCTTCCTGTTGTCCTTCGCCCTTTTCCCCAATGCAAAAACACGTCGGATATTAAATCCAAAATGAATATCTCCATCATTCCATTTGCCGCTTGTTTTCGCGATGTACTGATTTTCGGCAATACCTGTACTGTTGGTAAACATAAATTGAAATACATGGCCGCCGGTTTCAATATCAAAACCTAAACTGAGTGCGTTGACAGAGCCTGCAGCTTTTGTATCAGGTAACTGGTAATAGTATTCACCATTAATGGTTATCCTTTTCGTGATTTTTTGTCGCGCTCCTATTCCGAAGGCAATAATGTCATTTTTATCTGTGGTTTCCGGAACAAGATTGCGGTGAACCAATGTAGGCGAAATCTGCAATGAAAATCCTTCGCCGAATTTCCTTGCAAGCAGCAGCTGGAAAACATAATCAAGTCTTGAACGAAAAAAGATTTCTTCATTGGGATCTGAAGGTTTGAGTGTGTTTATATACATACCCGCAAGCGCACTTAAGGAAACAGGCATTCCGCCATCCTGTTGCCAGAGAATTTTATATTTTATGAAACCGTCATATTGTTTTTCATAACTACTTCTGCCGATTCCGATCATGAGTCTTTTTGTAATTCCATAGTCAATCCCCAGGCGAAATGTAGCATTATCGAGTCCGAAAAACTCATATATTCCTGTGTTTAGTGTTCCGAACCGATGTGCTATCTGGATGTCCAGTTCATTTTTCCCAAGGCTCTCGACAGAATGTGCGTTTATCAGCCTCGTAGATTTAAAAGTTGATTTTACATATTTGTTTGCCTTCGGAGTGGATGAAATGCTGTCAATCAATTGCATCACAGACGATGTATCAGTCACCTGGGCATTTGCAGCGATCGAAAAAAGGAAAAGACCTGTAAAATATATTTTCTTCATTTGAGAGAATTGATCAGTTACGTGGATCGTATTGACATTGAATCGAGATATTTACATCCTTAGAAATCTTATCTGCTACAACCGTTGGTATTTTGATATTATAGTCATCCGTTTTCAATATAAAATTGCAGATGGCAGAAACCTTTTTATTTTTTACGAAGATGGTAGCTGTTGCTGTCACCAGTTTAGAAATTCCATGCATACTTAGAGTTCCTTCAACATTTGCAGAATAAGTCCCGTCCGCAGAAAAATT
Organism: Pollutibacter soli; assembly: GCA_029269725.1. Taxonomy (GTDB): domain Bacteria; phylum Bacteroidota; class Bacteroidia; order Chitinophagales; family Chitinophagaceae; genus Pollutibacter; species Pollutibacter soli. Next base: position 156,438 of record JARJHS010000008.1, read on the forward strand.
AATTTGTTCAATGTTGTTGACTTTTCCGTTGAAAGTTGCCTTTGGATATTTGGAACTCTCCATATAATTTTCATTGAAATGTTCTTCCATCAAGGCGCGTCTGAAATGAAAACTTTTGATGAGTACCTGGAATGCGAGTGATCCTTTCTGAATATCCAGAACCGAAGTGACTTCATTATTTACAGCATCGATATCTTCGAGAGTTGTACCCGCATGAAATTCAACTTTGCCTGTTCTTGTAAAATAAACCGACTGTGCTTCGGAATAGAATGAGCACAGCAATAACACTATACAGCTGAGTATACCATTCTTCATGTTCTTAGTTTTCGGGTGCTCCGGCGCGGATCCAGGTTTCGATTTTGTCAATATCGCACTCAGAAAGTTTGGCCGCATTTTTCGGCATTTCGGGATATCCGGGTAAGTGATTGATCACACCGACAATAGTACCATCGTCAACATGGTGTTTTAGTTCGTGGTACTGATCAAGAATAATTCCTCCGCCCAAAACGACACTGTTTTGTGTGCTGTGACAGCTGTAGCAATTTGCCATGAGAAGCTGAACAATTTCTTCAGAATAGTTAATTCCTGTTGTATCGCATGGACTTGATGGATAAAGAATTTCCGCTTTTTCGTATACGCATGCAGGTGAGCCGATACTGATAATTACAATGAGGCAGAGGCTTAATGTAAAATAGGAGACACGGGATATCCTGTTCCAGGATCGTACTGAAACCATATTGCGTTTGGGTATTATCGTTAGAAATAATCTGATGAGCCTGTTGCTCATCGTCGCTCAGGATGGTATACGATTGAATTTGTTAAAGCGTTGCCCGTATGCCGTAGTTATGAAAATTACTCTGTCACGAGTATACATTCGCGGAGCACAACATCCGAAGCGAAACCTGAACAGATGCCTTTGACAGTAATGCGATCCCCGTTTTTAACTTGTATACCGGGTTGATCTCTTAAAGTGGCAGAAACTGCTGCTATCGGGTCGCCGGTTGCGAAAAGTATGACTGGTTGACCTTGCTGATTGGTAATTATTTCCTGCACAACTCCATGAACACTGATCGCTTTGTCAAGGAATTGTTTGTTTGCATCTGCCTCATTTGAGTTGTATCGGGCGAATAAACTGTCGGCACCGATGGAGATACTTTTTTCATTGCTTACATCACGATGTGGTTTATTCCAGACATACCACCAGACCATTCCTGCAATAGCCAGAATAACAACTGCGATTAAAGCCAGCCTTCGCTTTCGCATTCAACAAACTTTATCTCTTACTACGTACAGCAGCATCCGGCGGTTGGCAATAGCGGTTGAAATTGTGGCGCTTTAATCAGGGTTTGCTGTTGATTGTAGAAGTTCTATTCGACATTGCATTATAAAGGGATTTGGTTGTCAGCGCCAGCACGGGTTTAGTAGTTAAAGAGTGAAATTCCTTGCATCTGGTTGACTTAGGCTTTCGGTTCAGACCTCGTATCCTTCTATTATAAATTTCAGCAAAGTGCAGCGGTTCAACGAATAACGAACAACGAACAACGAGCAACGAACAACGAGCAACGAACAACGAGCAACGAACAACGAGCAACGAACAACGCCAGCTCTCACTTAATCAACAGTCCCTAATTAGTGTTGGTGCTAAGGATGATTGCAAAACCTGCATCCTGAACAGGCGTGCCGGTAATTTTTACCACATGCAATCCGTAAGATGTCCACACTTTAATGATGTCGTTCTTTTTCTTCTTCAGTATTGCATTTTCCAGTGCGGGCAATAATGTACCCCGCGCCCGCCATCCGAGATCGCCACCCTGCGGACCGCTACCGTCGGTGTTATATATTCTTGCGAGATCTTCAAATTCTGCAGATTTTCTTCTGACCTTACTAATGATCGTATCTGCCAACGATCGTGCGACTTCTGCATTTAGTTTGGAGGTATCCAAAAGGATATGACTCGCCCTGTAAAAGACATTGGGCGCTTTTGCCAGGATTTGCATATAGACACTGTCGCCATATGGACCGTACACTTTTTTTATTTTTCCGTAATAGCCGAGACTATCGCTCAATCCGAAAAATCTTTTATTGCTTGAAATAAAAACGGTATCCAGCCGCCATTTTTTCTTCGTTTTCTTAACATAAGCAACAGGATCCGGCGAGCTTTCGAGTGCCGTTTTCAGATTGCTGGTATTGCCTGTTTGTGCCTGGACTGAAATGTGCTGTAGCAGAAAAAAAAGTACCCCAATAATAGCCTTGTACATAGCGGAATATTACTAATAAATCGATAAAATCAGCTCCTGGTAAAATTAACAGAGGCAAATATCGTTGAATCAGGTTAAGTCTTGATCTTTGTGTTTTCTAAACCGTAATGCCATGAAAAATGCATTTTTCACCTTTTTATTTACTTGTGCTTTCCTGGGGATAAAGGCCCAGCAATGGGAAAGCTACCTTATATCGGTGAATGGCGATACGATCAATTGCCTGGATAAAAAGAAGCAGAAACAGGGGAAATGGGTGATCCGTGTGGAAGAGCTCAGAGGTGAACCTGGATATGAGGAAGAAGGGGAATTTGTCGATAGTAAAAAGGAAGGCATCTGGCGCCGGTATAATCTCAGTGGCGATCTGATCGCGATGGAAAATTACAGATGGGGTTTTCGTGATGGCAAGCAATCATATTATACGATGCTTGGTGACCTGATGAGAGAAGAAAGTTATAAATCGGTGAATCCGGAAAATCCTTATGATACCATTGATGTTCCCGATCTTGACAATCCTGGACAGATGATGACAAGAATCGTCAAACATGATGGAACGGAGATTCGACATGGTACCTGGAAAACATATGATCCTTCAACAGGAATGGTAGTAAAGACCGAGCAGTTTGTTTTTGGTGAAAAGTATACTGGTAATAAATCTGCATCAACTAATGGAAATGCAGCAGTGGATGAAGATAAACCAAAGGCAAAGCCCAAAGAAGTAGAGGCCTGGGAGAAAAAGAATTCCGGGAAGAAAAAGGTGACTGTAAGAGATGGGCGAACGGGACCCGGTTAGATGAAAGGTGGTATTAGGGTGGACGTTTAAAGTGAAAGGTAGTAAGTGATAGGTGCTATGTCAGCCACCGCGTATTTCACACTCATTTCAGGTTATAATACAGGTTCGTTGATGTTCCGGCAGGAACATTTTGTTTGCGTCGTCCGCCACTCAGCGGACGGGGATGTAAATAGAAATTAAAATTTATAATGTTCGTATAAAAAGAGAGCGCTCGTCACGCTCTCTTTTTTTTTAAAATAAAGTTTTAACAATTCGCAACCCTTTAACTATATTTGATATCATTATGATATCAAAATGAAATTCATATGGAAAAAACATTAAAGCCCATGTCGGGTTATTTCGCGTTGATTTTGGGTATTGTGCTTTTGGCTCTTGCCGTTTTTTTTATGGTGACCCAGGGCAAAGAAGGTAACGGAACATATGTGTTCTTGGCTGTTGTTTCATTCCTGTTCGCTATCTTCTTTTTAAAAGGAATAGTTGTGGTAAGTCCCAATCATTCGCGTGTCCTGACATTCTTTGGTAAATATGTCGGCACTGTAAAAGAAAACGGACTTTTATTCATCAACCCGTTTTTTACAAGACTCAAAATTTCTTTGCGTGCAGAAAACCTGGAGAGTGCAAAACTAAAGGTGAATGATAAATTGGGTAACCCGATAGAAATTGCAGCGGTGATCGTTTGGCAGGTAAAAGATACGTACAAGGCAGCGTTTGAAGTAGAAGCATATATGCAATATGTGAAAGTCCAGAGTGAGGCTTCCGTAAGGCATCTTGCTATGATTTATCCTTACGATAGTATGGAAGCGGACCACGAAACCAAACCAGATAGTATAACATTGCGGGAAGGTGGAGAGAAGGTAAATGTGATGCTGGAATCTGAATTGAATGATCGCCTTGCACCCTCCGGTATTCATGTACTTGAAGCGAGAATTTCGCATCTCGCATATGCTCCGGAAATTGCGGGTGCAATGTTGCAACGCCAGCAGGCAACGGCAATTGTTGCAGCGCGTGCAAAGATCGTAGAAGGTGCGGTGGGTATGGTAGAGATGGCGCTGGATATGTTATCGAGCAAAGAAATAGTTCATCTCGATGAGGAAAAGAAAGCTGCAATGGTCAGTAATTTGCTTGTTGTTTTGTGCGGTGAAAAAGCTGCCACGCCGGTTTTAAATGCAGGCACACTCTATCAATAAAACGGGATAGGTTTTGAACAAGAAGAGTTTTGTACTGAGGATTGATGAAGAAATGTATCAGGCGCTCGAAAAGTGGGCGTCTGATGAATTTCGCAGTGTCAATGGTCAGCTGGAATGGATAATTCATCAGCAATTGAAACAAAGCGGGCGGGTGAAAGAGAAAAAAACGACAAATCCCGCTTCGAAAAAGAACAAAACCTGATTGTTCTTCCGTTTCCTGCATCTCGACCTATAACATCTAAGGATTAAATACTTTTTCCGCCAGAATATCCGGACACTTGCAAGTGTCGGCCATCTGGCGGGATTTTTTTTCAAAATGGTTTTTGACTTAGTCGCCACGCTCGAGATAAAAAATATCCTCTACTTTTTTCCCGAGTACTTTCGCCAGTTTTAAGCTGAGTAAAATTGATGGCGTATATCTATTGGTTTCAATAGAAATTATCGATTGACGTGAAACCTGTACTAGATCAGCCAGGTCTTGTTGCGTGATACTTTTTGAAATGCGGATCTCCTTCAAAAAATTTTTCATTGATTATCTTAATCGGAAATGGAGTATATAATTGAATCGAATAAGGTAGACCAACCAGAAAATCAAGATGAGGGCTATAAAGAAAAACATCATTCCATCTTTTCCCGGATCCCACTTAACCATGCATACAAATCCCGCGATCATAATCATCAGCTGCACAAGCGCTGCTAATTGAAAACTGTCCAGCCTGATTTTTTTTATCATTTCATCTTCAGCTTTTTCCCTGGAAAAGCTAAGAAAGAATAATCCGATAATAAAACTGAAAAAAGAAACAACAGCAACTGCTACAGCAAAATTATGATGGAAACTTTCAGGGAATGTAGAAAATAGAAATTTCGAGAATTTTGCTGTGTATCCTCTTTGCATGAGAATCCATAAAAGCAATCCTGCTGGGGTAATAATCAGTCCTGATTTTTTAAAATCATAAGGAAGAAGAAAACTCATAGTGGTTGTTTTTGATAGAACGAATGTAAAGTATACTTTACATAGAAAGACACCTTTTGGTGGACATTAACAAATCTGTTCAAAAACTGGACGTTTACGGATGAGAAAAATTACAGAACCGGAGTAGAATATTCTCCCTGATTTCCGGTGGTTTTCACTTTGTTTAATCTAAAATCCATTTGAACTTCGTGAAAGTTCCCAGGTATCCGACACTTGCAAGTGTCGGATACCTGGCGGGTTTCGGCAAAAAAGATAAAGGGCCGATAAAAATCGCCCCTTTATGCCGCACAAGAGAAATAAAAACTGAGAAAGTCAATAGTAAACGAATAGTTGTAGTTGGATCAGATTACTCTTGTATCTTTTGATTTTTTCTTATCGTCTTTATCAGAAAAATCCACTTGTAAATTATGGCCGAGTATCACCTCACCAAATTCTGTTCTGATCTGAATTTTGTTTGAGCCGCTTCCTGAATTGCCGCTAAAGTTCTTATCGAATTTTGGTCCGCGTCGATCTTCATCTTCTCTTTCTTCTTTTATATTGAATGAAGTTTTGTTCTTGAAATCTCCAAAATTTGTCCGGATTTCCCAATTGGCTGATAAATCATTTGGAGCATCGAGGTAGATAGTAGAATAGGAGGTACGCAGATCAAAATCTTTTACTGAATTGTTGATACCAATCTTTACTTTGCCACAGAATTCAACACGCATTTCACAGTCGCCGTACAGATTTTTGAATTCGCCGCTGGAGAATTTGATTGTTACACGGCCGCCATTCACTGATTCTACTTCTGCTTTTCCAAATTCAACATCCACTTCTTTTACATTACTGAGTTTGCCGGCAGTCAGGGAACCGAATTTACTTTCGAGGTAAACGCTCCCTTTGTAATCAGGCACAATCATCGGTCCGAATTGATTGGTAGCATCAAGCGCTGCAGAAACAGGCATGTATACTGCGTAATCAATCTTCATGCTCTGTTCTTTGTATTCTTTTTTATCTCTCCTGTCTCCGTCGTGATCGTTATTCCTCATTTTTGTTTTAAAGAATACCTGGCTCGAACTTTTTCCATCTTCGATGGAAATATTATCCATCATGCGTTGTGCATATTCATCGCTTGATGCTTTAGTTACGATCGTAACATCAACTTTGATTTCATTTTTCTCCCAGGCTATGATCTTCATTTCACCGAACTGGTTTTCCAGTTTCACTTTGTCACTGGAAGAAAGGGGGTAACTTTTGGAATAGGTTTTTCGTTTCTCAACCAGTTTTTCACCTTCACCAGCGTAGGTTATGCTACCCGTTAAAAATGCAATACTAACTATAAGGAATAAACGTAATTTCATGTTGTTGCCCGTGTTGGGTTTTTAACTTTTTTAATAATGTTCAGTTGTTGATTGAGCAGGTCGATCTGCATCTGCAGGTTGCTGATCATGGCCTGTAACAATTGTTCTTTGTTTGGATTCGCAGGGAGGGTATTGCGCAATACCTGGTAAGTGCTGTCCAGTTTTTTAATATCCCCTGAAAACTGACTATACAGTGCAGGGTTGTCTTTTTCAATCGATTGAATTTCTTTTTGTTTTTCTTCGATCATGCTGCTGAACTGAGCCACCATTTTTCCTATCTGCGGATCGATGTTGTCAACAACAGTGTCTTTTGCATTTGTTTCCTGATTGCCTGCAATAGCTGGACTTACCTCAGTTTTTTCCGGCTGTATAAAATAAACAACCGATAAGATAAGACCGAGTAACACTGCAGCAGCAACACTCCATTTGACATATGATATCCTGACCACCTTTGCCGGTGGGTTTTTTTTATTCATTCCGGTCTCGATCTGTTCCCATACTTTCATCGATGGTTCCTGGTCGTCAAATTCGTCGCGGTGATCCCGTATAAATCTTTCCATATTTGTCATTGGGCACCTCCGTGTTTTAAGATTTGCAATAATTTTTGTTTCGCTCTCATGTATTGAGTTCTTGTTGTGGATTCTGCCAGGCCCATGATCTGAGAGATTTCCTCATGATCATAACCTTCCAGCAGGTATAACGTTAGTACGGTACGATATCCATCCGGTAAAAGCATGATTGCTTTTTTTACTTCCTGCACTTTTAACTGAATTTCATTTTCGTCTACATGACTCTCTTCCGGAATCTCGCTTACCCAAACCTTGTCGATGTCTACCAGTTCTAATCTTCTTTTCCTTAGTGCATTGATGGACTTATTCACTACAATTTGTTTCAACCAGGATCCGAAACTGGATCTGTTGGCAAAACTGTGGATATGCCTGAATGCGTCTGTAAATGCCTCCTGCAAAACATCCTCTGCCTCAGCCTGGTTATTCAGAATGCGCAGACTGGTATTGTACATGGCCTTTGCGTATAATTCGTATAATTTTCTGAAACCGGTTGAGTCACCCTGTTTACAGCTATCTACCAAATCCTTATGTGGCATTGTTGCAGTCAGCTCCACCCGTTGTAGTTTGTATTAAAGACACAACACCGAAACCGATGTTGCATATTTTACGGTTTTCGTGAAATATTTTTTTAAAAGCGGGAGAGCTGGCTATGAAGTTACCACGCTTCAGACCAATGGAGTTACCAGCAATAAAAAGACCCGGAATTTATTCCGGGCCTGTGAACCGTCCGTCCAAAAATGCTTTTTGGTCTTCTTGCAGAGACAAGGCATGCCTTATCTCTGCAAGATGGCCTTTCAATACTTAGTTATCGTCTGTTATTAAAAAAAGTATAAAATAAGCTCAGCTGAATCACACTGTTTTTAAAATCGGGATTCATTTCGCTGGCATTGAAGTCGCCTACTTTGGAAAGGCCCGCAATATACCTGGCACCAATGCCAAAGCCGGACCTGCTGTGAAAGCCCAAACCGGCCCCGATACCAAGATCAAGATTTTTCGCAAAATTATCAATGGTCTGGTTGGGAATATCTACATCTTCTCCCACCTTAAAACCTACCTGCGGACCAGCTTCCAGATAGAGTCCTCCATTAAATCGAAATTTTGCTAATACCGGCACCTGGATATAACTCACTTTGAGATTTTTTTCTGTTCCAAGCTCATTATATTTAGCACCCTGGGATGAGAAAAGTATTTCCGGGGAAATGGAAAAATTATTTCCAAGAAGAAAATTGAAATTAGTGCCTGCATGAAAGCCCAGCAATGTTTTTGAGTCAATATTTCCACCAGTAAAATTACTGGCATTCATACCTGCCTTAAGACCAACCTGGAATTTTTGAGCGTAAGTGGTTCCTGAAATAACGAGCAGCACAAAAGAGGCAATAAGCCATTTTTTCATTTTCATAATGATCGGTTTTATTGAAATGGATTAATAAGAGATTGCTTTTTTCCGGGAAGGTTTAATCGGTTTGCTTTTTTTCTCCGCATTTGCATTTCGGAAAATTGAAAAGCACACCAACATCTACTGATGCGAAACTGCTTTTTGCGTTTGAAACTTCAGGAACATTGCCCTCTGCTTTTCCACTGAAAAGAAAATGATATTGACCCTGAATAAATGGTGAGACTATTCCTGTTTTAAACAATACTCCTGCTTTCGGTGCAACTCCGAAATTTGTCTGGCGGTTGTTACCGTCGAACGCAAAAGATTTATCTCTGAATTCCAGATTGAGGTTGGATGCATACATGCCAATATCTGTTCCTACATAAGGCCTGATCTTGCTGGTCCCAAAATACCATTCAGCAAATGCGGAGAAATTGGTAGACATATCCATCGTTCTGAGATCCTGGTTGTTTACGGAAGTTTTTTCATAGTTGTTTACCCAATGCCGGATACTACCACCAACGGCTAGTGGAATTTTTTTGAAAAAATATTTTCCCTGTAATCCGTTTCCCCACGCGTCCTTATTATTTGCGCCGGATTGCGAATGCCAGGAACCACTTAAGCCAAGACTGAATTGAGCTGATGCTTTGAAACTGCAGAAGATGATAGCAGTCACTGCGACTAAAAAAATACGGGTCTTCATAAGAGAAATTTTTTGGTGAAGAATTAAGATGCAATCATACCAATAAAAAGCCTGACCGTTACCGTCAGGCTATTATTTAACATCAATTAAAGGCGATGTGAAGGAGAAGTTAAACTCGTTTTTAGTTCTTAGTTCTTAGTTCATGGTTCATAGTTTAAACAGCCCGTTCGTCGTTGTTCATTTTTCGTTGTTCGTTTGAACAGCCGGTCGTTCAACTTTCAACTTTTTACTTTCAACCCCTGCTTACTACTTACTTCTCATACTTACTTTTTCGCAAATTGCGAACGAATCACATTCAATGCCCCACCGGCTTTAAACCATTCAATCTGCTGCTCATTATAAGTATGTAACACTTTAAATTCATCGGTCTTACCATCAGGGTGCGTACAGAGAATTGTCAGCGGTTTACCGGGAGCGAATGTTGTGAGACCAATGATATCGATAGTATCATCTTCGAGTATCTTATCATAGTCTTCTTTTACGGCGAATGTCAATGCGAGCATTCCCTGTTTTTTAAGATTGGTTTCATGTATACGTGCGAAGCTTCTTACAAGAATAGCTCTTACCCCGAGATGTCTTGGTTCCATTGCAGCGTGTTCACGGCTTGAACCCTCACCATAGTTTTCATCACCGACAACGATGGATCCGATGCCTGCAGCTTTATATGCTCTTGCGGTGGCAGGAACGGCCATATATTCACCTGTGATCTGGTTTTGTACCAGGTCGGTTTTGTCATTGAAAAAGTTCACGGCCCCAATCAGCATATTGTTCGAGATATTATCCAGGTGACCGCGGAATTTCAACCAGGGGCCTGCCATCGAAATATGATCTGTAGTACATTTTCCTTTTGCCTTGATCAGCAATTTCAATCCTTTCAGATCGGTACCTTCCCATGCTGCGAATGGTTCAAGTAATTGCAGGCGCTGTGACTCCGGGCTGACAATTACGGATACTTTGCTTCCATCTTTTGCAGGTGCCTGGTAACCGGGATCATCAACAGCAAAACCTTTTGGAGGCAATTCATATCCTGTCGGTTCAGCCAGTTTTACTGATTCTCCTTTTTCATTTATGAGTGTATCGGTAACCGGATTGAATGCGATAGTACCTGCAATTGCCATAGCTGTTACAACTTCAGGAGAAGCAACAAAGGCATGTGTACTTGCCAAACCATCATTTCTTTTTGCAAAGTTCCTGTTGAAGGAGGTAATGATGGTATTTTTTCTGTTGGGATCATCGATATGCCTTGCCCACTGTCCTATGCAGGGACCGCATGCGTTCGCGAGCACGACTCCACCAACTTCCTCAAACTGACGGATGAAACCGTCACGTTCGATAGTGAAACGTACCTGCTCACTGCCAGGGGTAATCGTAAATTCAGAGTTTGCTTTCAGTCCTTTACTTACCGCGTCTTTTACGATAGATGCAGAACGGCTGATATCTTCATATGATGAATTTGTACAGCTTCCAATCAATGCTACTTCCAGTTTTGCCGGCCATCCATTTTTTTCGACGGCAGTTTTAATTGCTGAGACCGGTGTAGCGAGATCCGGAGTGAACGGTCCATTCACGTAGGGTTCGAGTTCGTTCAGATTTAATTCGAGAACCTGGTCGTAGTAAGCAGACGGATCAGCATATACTTCAGCATCAGGACGCAAATGATCTCTTACGCCATCAGCAAGTGCTGCAACTTCTTCGCGACCTGTAGATTTAAGATAGGCTGCCATTTTCTCGTCGTATGCAAACAATGAACATGTTGCCCCGATTTCAGCACCCATGTTACAGATCGTTCCTTTTCCCGTTGCACTAAGACTATCGGCACCTTCGCCAAAATATTCGACAATAGCACCAGTTCCACCTTTTACCGTCAGCTGACCAGCTACCCAAAGAATTACGTCTTTCGCAGAAGTCCAGCCACTCATTTTACCAGTCAGTTTAACACCGATCAGTTTCGGCATCTTTAATTCCCAGGGAAGGCCTGCCATAACATCCACCGCATCTGCTCCTCCAACACCGATTGCCACCATCCCGAGACCGCCCGCATTGGGCGTATGTGAATCAGTACCGATCATCATACCACCTGGGAAAGCGTAATTTTCAAGCACTACCTGGTGAATGATTCCAGCACCCGCGCGCCAGAAACCGATGCCATATTTATTGGAAATTGAAGCGAGGAAGTCGTACACTTCTTTGTTTACATCGAGGGCTGTCTTAAGGTCTTCTGCAGCTCCCACTTTAGCCTGTACCAGGTGATCGCAATGTACAGTGCTTGGAACGGCAACCTTATCCCGACCGCAGGTCATAAACTGTAAAAGGGCCATCTGGGCGGTAGCATCCTGCATTGCCACCCGATCCGGCGCAAAATCAACATAATCCACACCCCGTTCATAAGGCCTGTTTGCCGGTTGTGAAAGATGGGCGTATAATATTTTTTCAGCGAGCGTTAAAGGCTTGCCAACAATTTTCCTGGCAGCGTCAATTTTTCCGGGGAGTTCAGCGTACAATTTCTTAATGAGATCGAGATCGAAAACCATGGGTTACAATTTTTTATATGTGCCCGCCGGTTCAGGATGGAGGTATTCAGGCGCAGAACATGAGCGGGCTGAAAAGTGATGCGAATGTAAAGAAAAGACTATGGGCTACCAAGCGTTCGTTAAATAAAAAAGGAATAACTAAATTTGAATTATGAACCGGTTTAAGCAATTTGTCGAATGGCAGGCCTTCGGGGTTTGCAGCAGGATCGGTGAAATCATGGGTATTTCCACCCTTACGATACGGAAATATTTTATCTATATTTCCTTCATTACAATGGGCTCCCCCGTAATCTTATATTTATTTCTGGCTTTTTGGATGAATATTAAGAACTATATTACCAAAGCAAGGAGAAATCCGCTGCGGTATTTATAACAGCCAGGATTAAAATGTAGCCGGTGTTTGAATTCAGTTTTGATCACTCAGATTTTGTTACATTGTTGAAGGACTTTGCAGCACAGCTTGGCGCTAAGCTGCAGGGAAACACTTTGTATTTTGAACCCTCACAGGGCGAAGGCTATATTACTGCATCCAATCTGCCAAATGGTTTAAGCATTCTCATTTCGAGCAATTGCACCGAATTCGACACCTTTCTTCATCGAAGAGCCAGTCATGACCTGGGATACATTTTAAATTTTGATGAAATCTTCATTCGTAGTCAGTACATGGAAATCATCAATAAATTTAAAGCAGACTATCCTCCGCCGTTCTTTTCCGGGGTCGTTCTGAATACAACACTTTTTGACAAAGTGACCATCAGCAGCCGGGGTAATGGAATGAGAGTTATTAAATGCCTGTTCGATGCAAGGTGGATGTCAAAGTACCTCGGCATTGAGAAAAATGATGAGGTATTGACAAAATATCTCTCGCTTCGTGCGCGTAACCTGAATTTTGAACCGATGGATGCGGAGTACCGCATGCTGGTCAACGAGATTTTTCATCTTGATCCTGAAAATCCATTGTTCAATACGATCACAGAGAACAGGATCATGATGCTGATTGAGCTCTTTTTCATCCGCACATATCATCGGTCAGCAGATCTGAAACCTTTGCGGTTTAATGAAAAAGATATTTTTCGTTTGATGGAAATCGAAAGTGCATTGGTTCATGATTTCTCAAAAGCTCCTCCAACAGTCGAAGAGCTGGCGGAAAAACATACGATCGGCGTTTCAAAATTAAAACGGCAGTTCAAGATGGTATATGGTAAACCGGTATACGAGTATTACCAGAAATTCCGCATGGAAAAAGCCAAGCAGCTCCTCCTCTCAGGTCAGTATGCGGTTAAGGAAGTAGGCTATCGCCTGGGGTACCAGAACCTCAGCAATTTTGCCAGCGCCTTTAAAAAAGAGTTTGGTGTTCTGCCCAGCGATCTCAAAAAGATCTGACCGGATATAACCGTTAAGTGGTATAGGAATCTTGCCATTTTTAATCACTAAATTTGTGCTGTTCTCCCCAAACGCCAAAAACTCTTCCCGTGATACGGTTCAGGTATGCAATATCAACCTTCCCTAATTTCCTATCTGAAATGGGTAAACAATTTGGAGCTACGGTTGAAAATAATACGTTGACTTTACCCGAGTCTATCGGTCATGGCTACCTGAAATCAGTGGATCTTCCCAATGGTCTGCAGGCGCTCATCGGGGATTTCACTCTGCATCAGGATTTACTCATTGAAAGGTCCAAAACAAACATGGAATACTATGTTTTCATCTGCGACCGTGTAACCAACCATAAGAAATTATATGTTGATGTTGACCAGGACAGGATGGAAGGGAAGAGTCAACGGATGGAAGTGATGTATCTCCTGAGTTTTCTTTCTGATCTGAATCAGTTTGCTTCTGCAGGCACACACCTTGAATCTATACGGGTAATCATCAGCAGGGAGTGGCTCGCTCGCTATCTCCGGATAGATCAGCTGGAAAATGTTTTGCAACGATATCTTTCACTCAAAGCCAAAAGTATACATATCCGTGAAATGGATTTTGAAACAAAAACGCTGATGAATGAAATTCTGAATCCGCCCAATGTTTCTCCTGTAGAAACTGCTTTTCTGCAGAACAGGATTATGATGATGGTTGAAAATTTTTTCTCGTGGATGTATGATCAGCTTTCAGTAATGGAAATGCAGATTCATATGACCAGGGATGAAATTGAACAAATGATGAAAGTGGAGGAGTCACTCACCGGAGATCTGTCAAATGCGCCTACCATAAAACAATTATCTGTTCAGGCTGCAATGAGTCCTTCTAAACTAAAGAAGCAGTTTAAGGATGTCTACGGATTCCCCATTTATGAATATTTTCAGAAGAAAAGAATGGAGAAGGCGCGTGCCATGTTGCTCGAAGGCAACCGTACTATTAAAGCAGTGGGAAGAGAACTCGGCTTCTCCAATCTGAGTAATTTTTCCGTGGCGTTTAGAAAAGAACATCAATTATTACCCAGCGAGCTCCTGAAAATCAGAGAAGAAAGTTGAACGGTCGTTCAATTAAATTCCCCAGGGCGCAATCATTCTTCAATTCATCCTGCTGCCTTTGTCCATCTAAGTTGTTCAAGTAGTTTTCCCCAATTTTTATTTTCTTATATTTTTCAGTCGGACGGTTAAACATTGAATTTCAAAGTTTTAAAAATTACTGGGCTAAATCGATCAGTTCATATCATCATTTGCGGGCATTTATTTGGCCGACCTCGGTACATCATTCTGATTTTTAGCATTGTATTTGTTAACTGTATAAAATCTTCTATGAAAACCAAAAATGGGGAAGGTTGGTTAAGGCTTTTTCCGCCTTCCCTTAATCCAAATCCTTTGAAAGAAACAATCTGTATTCCTTTTGTGCGGGGTCGTTACCATTACAGGCCCTGGCATTTTGGGTAGGCTTTGGTTCCCGTTTTTAATTTCCACCATCTGTGTTAACCAATCCCTATGAAAATTTGCCTCTGTAATCCCTGATCCTATTTTGTTATCCTGACACCTGGAAATAAAAAAAAAGTCCCGTAGGTAAGCGGGACTTTTTTTCGTAAAAAATAAGTGGTGATTACTGAGAAATAAAAGTTCGAGCTCGATTGGTGAAGGGTAATAGTACAACCAGAAGGACCAGCAGAAAGCAGATTGTTGAAACACGAAGTAAACAATCAACCAACCGTTAACGACTGGCTATAACTGGGCTTTACAGTTGATTGTACAAATCCTGGTCGACATGGAATTACAAAGGAATTTTGGTGTTAGCTCCTGGACGGATCTAAAAGTTAAGGCGTTAAATTCCTTGCACCTGGTTGACTTAGGCTTTCTGTCTGAACCTGGTCTCCGACTAGTCTACATTTCCGCAAAATGCAGCAGTTCAACGACCAACGAATAACGAACAACCAACAACGACGAACGAACAACGCCGCTCTGACTAAATCAGCAGCACCAAATTAAATAGTGTGGCCCGATAAATTTTAGCCGCCAGTGAAAACCATAAGGTGCTGCGATTAACATTCTCATCAATACTTCTATGCAGTTAGTTTAAAAGTCCGATAAGCCGGAATTAAATGACGGCTTTCCGAATTCTGATCAGTTGCCCAAGCAAACTCTCCAGCAAATCCAGTTTCAGCATATTGGCTCCATCGCTTTTGGCGACAGCCGGATTGGGATGGGTCTCTATAAAAAGTCCATCAACTCCCGATGCTATTGCTGCCTTGGCGATTGTACTGATGAGTTGAGGATTTCCACCGGTAACGCCACTTATCTGATTAGGCTGTTGCAGTGAATGCGTACAATCCATCACTACGGGATATCCAAATTTTTTCATCGCGGGGATATTGCGATAATCGACAACCAGGTCCTGGTAGCCAAATGTTGTTCCGCGTTCCGTGAGCATGATCTTTTCGTTTCCCGCATTTTTAATTTTCTCCACTGCAAAACGCATGGATTCACCACTGAGGAACTGGCCTTTCTTTACATTCACAACTTTGCCTGTCTCGGCAGCGGCAACGAGCAGGTCAGTCTGCCGGCATAAGAAAGCCGGGATCTGAAGAATATCAGCATATTTCGCCGCAGGCGCAGCCTCATCATGCGCATGAATATCTGTGGTAACCGGGAGGTGGTATTTTTCTCCGGTTTTTTTAAGATAACCAAGCGCAGTTTCATCGCCAATTCCGGTAAAAGAATTGGAGCTTGTACGGTTCGCCTTACGATAGGATGATTTAAAAATATAAGGTATTCCCAAATGCTTACAGATAGCTGCCACTTTATCAGCTACTTCCAGCAGAAGTTCTTCGCTTTCAATAACACAAGGCCCAGCTATCAGAAAAAAATTATGTTCATCGTATGATTGATCTTTGAACAGATCTATTAAAAAATCCTGCATGTCGCAAATATACAGACCTCGCAGGTTTTAAAACCTGCGGGGTGTAAGACCTGGCAGGTCTTACACCTAGGAGGTCTTAGACCTAGGAGGTCTCAGACCTCCCAGGTTGGGGTCCCTGAATTCCCAGCCAAACCATCCCATCTGTCACGAAAATCCTGGCGTTGACACCTGCACACCCACTTTGGCACTAAAGATTTTGTGCGCCTTTAGCCTTAAAAGACCAACCTTTCCACTAAAACCTTCAAGGTTTAAGACCTGGCAGGTCTATTAGACCTGGGAGGTCTCAGACCTTCCAGGTTGGGGTCCCTGAATTCCCAGCAAAACCATCCCATCTGTCACGAAAATCCTGGCGTTGACACCTGCACACCCACTTTGGCACTCCACATTTTTTGCTCCTTTAGCCTTAAAAGGCCAACCTTTCCACAAATACCTTCAAGGTTTAAGACCTGGCAGGTCTATTAAACCTGGGAGGTCTCAGACCTCCCAGGTTGGCTGTCTGCCGCTACCAAACCTCGAAGGTTTTATATAGGTTTGCAGCTCTCAACTCTGAACTATATGATAAAAGATAAGATACTGGTGATTGGCGCTTCCGGACAGATTGGTGTTGAACTTACCCTGGCATTGAGAAATATTTACGGGGGGGCAAATGTCGTCGCCTCCGATCTGCGGGAGCAGAATCCACTCCTGGAAGGAACTGGTCCATATGTGAGCCTGGACGTGATGAACAAGGAAATGCTCCACGTGCAGGTGATCCGTCAGAATATCACACAGATATATCTTCTGGCCGCAATACTTTCCGCGACCGGTGAAAAAAATCCTCCATTGGCCTGGCATCTGAATATGCAGGGGCTGCTGAATGTACTCGACATCGCGAGAGAAGAAAAACTTCGAAAAGTTTACTGGCCGAGCAGTATAGCGGTTTTCGGGCCGACATCCCCGAGAGTGATGTGTCCGCAACAGACCATCATCGAGCCTACGACTGTTTACGGTATCAGTAAGTATGCTGGCGAATTCTGGTGCAACTATTTTCATCAGCGTTATGATGTTGATGTGAGAAGTCTTCGTTATCCGGGGCTGATCAGTTACAAATCTTCGCCAGGTGGCGGCACTACTGATTATGCCGTTGAGATTTTTCATGAAGCACTAGAAGAGAAAAAATATACTTCCTTCCTGAAAAAGGATACCTATCTCCCCATGATGTATATGCCTGATGCGATACGGGCAACAATCGAATTGATGGAAGCACCAGCAGATAAATTAACTGTGAGGACATCCTACAATGTTGGAGCTATCAGTTTTTCACCTGAGGAAATTGGCGCAGAAATAAAAAAGCATATCCCGGAATTTGAATTGAGTTATGAACCAGATTACCGTCAGAAAATTGCAGACAGCTGGCCGCAAAGTATTGATGACAGTGTTGCCAGAAAAGA
Organism: Pollutibacter soli; assembly: GCA_029269725.1. Classification (GTDB taxonomy): domain Bacteria; phylum Bacteroidota; class Bacteroidia; order Chitinophagales; family Chitinophagaceae; genus Pollutibacter; species Pollutibacter soli. Next base: position 173,938 of record JARJHS010000008.1, read on the forward strand.
CTGGGGATGGAAGCCACAATATGATCTCAGTTCCATGACTTCAGAAATGCTGGAGAATCTGCGAAAGTAAAATGTAAACAGTTCCGGGCTATTTGCATCGGCACTCATTTTTGGTTATTTTTATTTGATAATGCTGATCAGGATAACTGCAATATTTTCTATTTCGTTGTTGCTGATGTTGCAATACGGCAGGATCACCAGCTTTCTGTATTGCGAATGGGAAGCGAAAGTTATTCAACAATTACCTGATTGTGATTGCAGTTTAATCCTCACCGGTGTATTTGATCAGGACGATGATCATTCAAATACAAACATTTCAGTTTCTTCTGTAAAATTTGCAGATTATGTTCCAACAGTTTTTCAAATAAACTTTAAATCGCCTCACCGGACTATACAACATTTCAACTTACAGCCCGAAGTGGTTACAAAAGATGGCTTTTGTTCCATCATTCCCAGACCTCCACTGGCTTGAAAAAAAATATTTGTAAATATCTCGCTTCGGTATCCTCCGGAGTGGGTGATTGTTTTATCCATTAAAATACTATTAATGAAAATCAAATATATACTGGCAACAGCCAGCTTAGCTGTATTTATATTCAACTCCACATTTGCCCAGGAGACGAAAATCTATCAGAAGATAAAAGATCATTCCGGAAATGAAATGCTCCTTGGAAAATGTGATCCATCCGCGTTAAAACAGGAACCGTTTGCAGCCTGGTACTATTCTTCATGGCAGAATTACACTCTTGATTCCATCACATGCAATTTTATTCGTCCATTGCTGGCAAATAAAAAATTAAAACTTTTCATGGGAACCTGGTGTGACGACAGCAGGAGAGAGGTACCCAGGATATTTAAAATGCTGGAATGCTGCAATTTCCCGATGGAAAATCTCGAGCTGATCATGGTAAGTAATGCTGACACATTGTACAAACAAAGTCCTTTACATGAAGAACGTGGATTAAATATCCTGCGCGTTCCAACGATGATCATCTATTCGAACGGAATTGAGACGGGACGAATAGTAGAATTTCCTATGGTGAGTCTTGAAAAAGATTTGCTGGCAATTCTTCGCGGGCAGAAATATACTTTAAGTTATACCGGGGAAGTAGGTTCGAAATAAGAACCAGTGAGGCGATTTTTCAAAAGTTAAAAAAAAGTTTGGCCCGCCTTAATGAAGGTTGGTCGGCTTTAATATACTATTTTTGTAGACATTATGCGTTCTATTCTTTTTGTTGTTATTCTTTTTTACGGAATCGCAGGCTTTGGTCAGAAATCAGCTCCACCTCCAACAATATATCGGGCAACACTCGTACGTGAAGACAATCTGCCGATCGTTTTCATGATAGAATCAGTTCAAAAAAAAGGGAAACCCGTTTGGTTAATTCGTAATGCAGATGAAAAACTGGAAGTAGCAGATATACGAACATCCGGAGATAGTGTATGGATTGAGATGCCTTTTTTTGAGTCAGCATTTTATTTGAAGAAGAATCCGGACCAGTCTTTGAGTGGAAATTGGGTCAGAGGTACCAGTACAAAAACCTGGGTGATGCCTGCTAAAATTGAACCAATAAAAAATCGATTTCCGCTGATCAAAGGAAATGCAACAGGAAATGTGAGCGGTCGTTGGAAGATCGAATTCACCAGGCCCAACGGAAACTCACGGCCTGCTATAGGCGAATTTTACCAGAAAGGAAATATTGTGACAGGAACTATTCTTACACCGAGTGGTGACTATCGTTATCTCGATGGTATACTCAGCGGTGATAGTTTGTTGTTATCGACTTTTGACGGAAGTCACGCTTATTTCTTCAGCGCAAAATTGAGTTCTGCAGGAAAAATTGAAAGGGGTTTATATGCATCAGGACCTGTGAACCTGGAAACCTGGACAGCCGTGAAAGATCCAAAAGCAGTACTTGATGAAACAAGCGCTGCAATGTATCTGAAAGACGGAGAAGAAAAATTGAATTTCAGATTCCCTGATCTTGACAGCAATTTTGTAAGTATCAATGATCCCAGATTTAAAGATAAGGTCGTTGTAATCCAGATCATGGGATCCTGGTGCCCGAATTGTATGGATGAAACTGCTTTTCTGAGTAAGTATTATAACGAACACAAGCAACGAGGATTAGAGGTGGTCGGATTGGCATACGAATATGGAACTGATTTCTATCGTTCGCAAAGAACGTTGAAAAAATTCCGTGATAAATTTGATGTACAGTATCCGATGCTGATCACCGGAGTAACAACAACAGACAGTTTGAGAACAGAGAAAACATTGCCTCAGCTTACTCCGATAAAAGTATTTCCTTCAACCATCTTTCTTGATAAAACAGGCAAAGTCAGGAAAGTGCATACCGGTTTTTACGGACCTGGAACCGGCGAGCATTATGTTGCTTTCAAAAAAGAGTTTGAAGAAATTATCGATGGATTGTTGAAAGAATAGCACTTCGGTAATTGTCTTTTTTTACTTCCAGCTTTCTTCTGGAATAAGTGATACAATTTCCTCCAGGAATTTCTGATCGGTTGCATCATAGTGATTCAAAAACTCGCTGTCTGCATCCAGTACTCCAATTACTTCACCATTTCTGAAAATCGGTACCACAATCTCACTTTTGGAATAGCTGCTGCAGGCGATATGTCCGGGAAACTTTTCAACATCCGGCACAATCAAAGTACGCGCCTGTTCCCAGGAAGAACCGCATACACCGCGACCTTTACGAATACGCGTACATGCAACAGGTCCCTGAAATGGTCCCAGTACAAGCTCGCCATTTTTCACAAGATAAAAACCTATCCACCACCAATTGAATTGTTCTTTCAAGGCCCCGGCGATATTTGCGAGATTTGCGATCAGGTCCGATTCGCCCTCGAGTAAACCTTTGATTTGCGGTATCAGTTCGCGATATTGCTCCTCTTTGGTCCCTCTAACGATATGTAAATCTTCAGCCATAAAACGAAATTACGTTTTACGTTCCACGTTTAACGTGGAACTGTTATTGATACACCCTGACATAGTCCACGATCATCCTGCGCGGCCAGATGGTGGAATCGACACCTTTGGCACCACCCCAGTTTCCGCCTACAGCAACATTCAATAACAAATGCATCTTATTGTCAAATGGCCAGGCTTCATAGCCTGTTTTCTCATTTTTAAAATTGAAGAAATTTTTTCCATCCATTCCGATATTCACTTCCTTCTCATTCCATTCCACTTCGTACACGTGAAACTCCTGTGAACAATCAGGTACAATGATATTTGCAGTCTTCTGGGTTCCGATAGAATGATAATATTTTTTGCAATGAATTGATCCATGGATTTTTCCCTGGTCGTACCCGACATGTTCCATGATATCAATCTCGCCGTCATCCGGCCATTGCATGGGCGTTTTAGATGCCAGCATCCAGATGGCTGGCCAGGTGCCCAGCCCATCCGGGAGTTTTGCTCTTACTTCAATCTTTCCATATTTCCAGTCGCCTTTGCCTTTTGTTATCAGCCTTGCCGAAGTATAATTCCTGTTCTGCCAGTTTTCACGATGCGCTTCAATAATAAGCATCCCATCTTCTACACGGGCATTTTTCGATCTCTCTGAAGTATAATATTGAAGTTCATTATTTCCCCAGCCATCGCCACCAACATCATAGTTCCATTTTGTTTTATCGGGCAAGCCGGGTTTACTGAACTCATCCGACCAGATCAGTTTTGCATATTTTTTTGAGGAACTTTTTGGACTATTGCTCAAAAGCAAAATACACGGGGAGAGAAGAACGAGGGTTGCGATCAGCCAGTTTGTTTTCATATACAAGCTTTAAATAAAATTAGTAAATGTGCCTGGGATGGCTCACTCCCAACCAGCGATAATTCAAATCAGTTTTGGAAGATATCTTTTCAGGCCTTACTTTTGAAACATGATTTTAAACGCACATACTCACCATCATCTCTTTCCCGACCAGGTAAGCCGGTGATGTGATTATTGCTAAACAATATACAGGCTTACGGAAACGTAAGCTTTTTTTTTGCTCTAAAACAGAAGGAACAATGTCCAATCTCAGAATTGCAATACAGAAGTCCGGTCGCCTTTTTGAAGACTCTGTACAGTTACTAAAGGAATGTGGAATCGATCTGCGTAATGTGAAAGACAGGCTTCGAACGGAATCCGACAACTTTCCACTTGAAGTATTTTTTTTAAGAGATGATGACATCCCTCAGTATGTGGAAGACGGAGTTGCAGACATTGGTATCGTAGGAGAGAATGTGGTTTTTGAAAAAAACCGCCAGGTGGAGATTACAGAAAAACTGGGCTTTGGAAAATGCAGACTATCTATCGCGGTTCCCCGAAGCCAGGAGTATGACAGTATCAAATGTCTGGAAGGTAAAAGAATAGCGACCAGTTATCCACACATGGTAACGTCTTTTCTTGCAAAAAATAATGTGACGGCAGAGATTCATGAGATCAGTGGTTCTGTGGAAATCGCACCGGGAATCGGACTTGCTGATGTTGTTGCCGATCTGGTTAGCAGCGGTTCCACTTTGTTTATGAATGGCCTGAAAGAAGTTGAAACAATTTTGAATTCACAGGCAGTCCTGATAAAAAACAAACAGCTTCAACCATTCTCGATTTCACTTCTTGATAAATTATTGTTCAGGATACAAGCCGTAAAAAAAGCAAAAAGAAACAAATACATCCTGCTGAATGCGCCCAATGATAATCTTGAAAAGATCATTTCATTATTGCCCGGAATGAAAAGTCCGACAGTATTACCGCTGGCAGAAAGCGGCTGGAGCAGTATTCACAGTGTGTTAAGTGAAGACCAGTTCTGGGAGTGTATTGAAAATCTCAAAGCAGCGGGTGCACAGGGAATTTTAGTAGTTCCGATTGAAAAAATGGTTATCTGATTCAATTCATAAAACATTAGAACATGAAGATTTACAGGTATCCGGAAAAAGAAGATTGGGAACGAATAATAAAACGACCTGAATTTGATCAGTCGTCATTGTTTGAATCGGTTGAAAAAATTCTTCAGTCAGTTAAAACAGAGGGTGACCTTGCAGTAAAACGATTCACACAGCAATTTGATAAGGTTGTTCGTGATGAAATTTATGTAACGGAATCTGAAAAAGAAATGGCAATCTCATCATTGCCTGAAGAGATTCGTTCGTCAATAGAGCTCGCTGCAAAAAATATTCGACGTTTTCATCAGGTGCAACTCGTGGCTCCCCAGGTTATCGAAACCATGCCTGGCATAATATGCTGGAGAAAATCCGTAGCCATTGAAAAGGTGGGATTCTATATTCCCGGTGGTACGGCACCCTTATTTTCTACGATATTGATGTTGGGTATCCCGGCGTCTATCGCCGGATGCAAAGAAATTATTCTTTGTACTCCGCCGGGACGTGATGGGAAAATTCATCCTGCCATTTTATACACCGCCGGCATTTGTGGAATCAAAAACGTATTTGCTGTCGGCGGCGTACAGGCTATAGGTGCGATGGCTTATGGAACAGCGACCATTCCGAAAGTGGATAAGATCTTCGGTCCCGGTAATCAGTATGTAACGGCCGCTAAACAACTTATACAACAAAAAGGTGTGGCGATTGATATGCCTGCAGGGCCAAGTGAAGTATGTGTTCTTGCAGATGAGGAAGCATCACCTGCATTCATTGCAGCTGATCTGATTTCGCAGGCGGAGCATGGTGCGGATTCGCAGGTGCTGCTGGTATCGACAAGTGATGATCTTGTGACATTGACGATCGCCGAACTGGAGAAACAATTATCAGCAATACCCAGACGTGAGTTTGCCGCGAAAGCACTTCAATACAGCAATGCTGTTGTAACGAGAAATATTTCGGATGCATTGGATATCGTCAATGCATATGCGCCGGAACACCTGATTATTATGAGTAAGAACGATGAAGAACTGGCTGAAAAAATCATTTCGGCAGGATCAGTGTTTCTTGGAAGTTTTTCTCCTGAGAGTGTTGGTGATTATGCAAGCGGCACTAATCACACATTGCCGACAAATGGGTATGCAAAAGCGTATAGCGGAGTAAGTGTTGATAGCTTCGTGAAAAAGATCACCTATCAGAAGCTGACGCGTGAAGGACTACATGCGATTGGTCCGGCAGTAATTACGATGGCGGAATGCGAAGGGCTGACAGGTCATGCCGAAGCGGTGAGAGTGAGGTTAGCGACGATAGGTGAGAAGTAGTTGAAAGTTGAAGGTATAAGTTGAAGGTTATAAGTTTTAGGTTATAAGTTAGCCTTCGCGAGTGCCAATGCATTTATACTTGCGATCAGAAGAAAGGTTCATGTTCCTGTTTGTAGCCGTCGGAAGAGCGGGTACGATTAAATGTAAGAAGCAAGAGCTGTGAAGTAAGTGGTACATGGTGTTTGTGAACAGCCCCGGGCTTCAGCCAGGAGATAGTTAAATAAAAGGAAAGTTTTATTAATAGCCCTTTACTTTAACAGGGCAAATGGAGATAGAAAAATCAAACAATGCAATTCGATCTGGAATCTTTGGTTAGAGAGAATATTAAAAAGCTGGTACCTTATTCTTCTGCGCGGGATGAGTTTCACGGCGAAGCAAAAATATTTATCGACGCGAATGAGAATTCATTGGGCTCACCGTTGACAAAATGGTACAACCGATATCCTGATCCGTATCAGCAGGAATTGAAAGAAAAGCTGAGTGAAATAAAAGCTGTACCGAAAGAGAATATTTTTATCGGTAATGGTAGTGATGAAGTGATAGATATTCTCTATCGTGCGTTTTGCGAACCGGCAAAAGACAATGTGATTATTTGTCCGCCAACTTATGGGATGTATGAAGTGAGTGCGAATATCAATAACGTGATATTGAAAAAAGTAAACCTGACCAAAGATTTTCAACTCGACCTTCCTGCACTTGAGGAGGCAGTGGATGAAAATACCAAAATCATCTGGCTTTGTTCCCCCAATAACCCCACAGCAAATTCGCTCAACCGGGAAGATATTGAGATCATCTTAAATAATTTTCCGGGAATTGTTGTGGTAGATGAAGCGTATATAAATTTTTCCAGGCATCGTTCCTTTGTCCAGGAACTAAAAGAATATCCTAACCTGGTGGTGATGCAAACGCTCAGTAAAGCGTGGGGACTTGCAGCATTACGCATCGGTATGGCATTTGCAGATGAATATATCGTAAGGGTGATGAACAAGATCAAACCTCCTTATAATATCAGCCAGGCAGCCCAGGAACTGGCATCGAAGGCATTGGATGAAGTGGACCAGGTGAATGATATGATACGTTTACTGGTAGAAGAAAGAAAATCACTCGAGGAAAAACTGAAACTCATTTCGGTCGTGAAGCATATCTATCCCTCGGATGCAAACTTTTTATTGGTGAGGGTAACCGATGCGAAATCGATATATAATTACTTACTCGGGAAAAGCATCGTGGTGAGGGACAGGAGTAAAGTAGAGCTCTGCGAGGGCTGCCTGCGGATTACCGTTGGAAGTCCGAATGAAAATAAAGTTTTACTGGAAGCCATGGCTACTTATCCTGGTAGGTGACTGCAGGAAATAGTTTAATTTTAGTTACTCCAAATTTTAAATCATGAAATCAAAATTCAGTTTATTTCTGCTGATGTCTTTGTTTCTGATGCATGTTTCTTTTGCTGGTGATACCACAAAACTTCGCAAAACAGTTAAGGTTCCAGATGAGGTAAATGGTGGAATTACCTTGCCTGCAGGTTTCAATGCGGTTGTAGTAGCCGATACCCTTGGTGTGGCAAGACATATTGCCGTAGATGCTAACGGTGATTTGTATGTGAAACTGGGCCGCGTGAAAGGTGGCGGCGGGATCGTTCGGCTTCGGGATAAAAATGGTGATGGGAAAGCCGATGAGATAAAAACATTTGGTGATTTTAATGGTTCTGGGATTGCGGTCAAAAACAATGTGCTTTACGCAACATCGGATGATGCAGTGTTCAAATACAATATCGTAAATAATGAAGTGGTCAATCAACCGGAGAAGATCGTACAGGGTTTGGTGAATAAACGTCAGCATGCATCAAAGACAATTACGCTTGACAATGCCGGAAATATATATGTGAATATTGGTGCCCCAAGTAATGTTTGTCAGACTTCTGACAGGCAGAAAGGTTCCATGGGAATGAAACCTTGTCCGATTCTGGATTCAGCTGGTGGTATCTGGCAATTTAAAACAAACGTTGCGGGTCAATCGTATAATAACGGTGTACGCTATGCGACAGGTTTGAGAAATGTAGTTGGCCTTGACTGGAACAGTGAAGTAAATGAACTGTATGCTACACAGCATGGTCGTGACATGCTTTTTCAATGGTATCCTGAAATGTTTAATCAACAGGAAGGTGCTGTTAATCCTGCTGAAGAATTATTCCGGTTGAAACCCGGAGCTGATGCCGGATGGCCATATTGTTATTTTGATATCGGCAAGAAACAAAAGATGCTGAATCCTGAATATGGTGGCGACAGAACAAAAGTGGGAGAGTGCGCAGAAAAGGTTCAATCTATCGTTCAGTTTCCTGGTCACCTTGCACCAAATGCAATCGTGTTTTATAATGGAACTGCATTTCCCGAGAAATATCGCAATGGCGCATTCATTGCATTTCATGGATCATGGAACCGGGCGCCCGAGCCACAGGCAGGATATTTTGTGGTGTTTGTACCTATGAAGAATGGTTCACCTACAGGCGAGTGGGAAGTCTTTGCAGATAATTTTGCCGGCGCGGTTAAAGAACCTGCAAAAGCGACCTATCGTCCCTGCGGTCTCGCGGTTGGACCAGATGGTGCTTTATATGTATCAGATGATCAGAAAGGAAGAATCTGGAAAATCACTTATGCACGTTAAACGTAGAACGTAGAACGTTAGACCACGAAAATTATAAATCATGATGAAAATTAAAATGACTGTATTGTTGATATGTTTTTTCGTTATTGGGCTTATTTCCTGGCAGCAACCTGATTTGAAAGCGTCGATTGAAAGAGGACAGAAAGTGTATGAAACTTATTGCCTTGGATGTCACCAGTCGGATGGCTCAGGTGTACCCCGGTTGAATCCACCATTGTCAAAAACAACTTATGTAACCGGTGACAAAAAGAAATTGATAACTGTAGTACTTGCGGGGCTGGACACAGAAATTGAGATCAATGGTGAAGTTTATAACAACGTAATGGCTCCTCATGATTTTCTGAAAGACCAGGAAATTGCTGATGTACTCACTTATGTAAGAAACAGTTTCGGTAATAAGGCAGCAGCGATTACACCAGCAGACGTAAAGAATGTACGTGCATCACTCACAAAAAAATGAACTGCATACTAAAAAAACTACCACTGCCCTCTGCCTACTGCCCTGTTCAAAATTGACACAAACCTTTCAACAACATTCAAACATTTCCTCTTTCATGAAGCGTGTTCTGTTTATCGATCGTGATGGTACCATTGTAAAAGAAGCTCCCCCGACATATCAGCTGGATTCCTGGGAAAAATTGCAATTCTATCCCGAAGCATTTTATTATTTATCGCAGATAGCAAGGACGATGGATTATGAACTGGTCATGGTGACTAACCAGGATGGATTAGGTACTTCATCATTTCCTGAGGCTGATTTTTTACCCCTGCATGAACATATCATCCGTTCATTTGAAAGCGAGGGCGTTCATTTTTCTGAAGTGTTTATCGACAGAACTTTTCCAAAGGATAATGTACCAACGCGCAAGCCTGGCACCGCCATGTTGACGAAGTACATCAACAATCCAAATTATGATATTGAAAATTCATTTGTAATAGGTGACAGAATAACAGACGTACAACTCGCGAAAAACCTGGGATGCAAAGCGATCTGGATGAACCAGGACGCATCATTGGGAGCCGCAGAAATCAGCAGTAAGCAGGACGAACTGAAAGAAGTGATTGCGCTTGAAAGTCCAAACTGGAAGGAAATATTTGAATTCCTGAAACTTGGCTTGAGAAAAGTAACCCATCAGCGGAATACATCAGAAACAAAAATTAAGGTAGATCTTAATCTTGACGGTAACGGTCAGGCGAAGATACATACCGGTCTAGGTTTTTTTGATCATATGCTTGATCAGATAGCGCGACATGGTAAGCTCGATTTAACTATTGAAGTGAAAGGCGATCTGCATATTGATGAACATCATACCATCGAGGATACGGGCATTGCGCTGGGTGAGTCATTTGCAATGGCGCTGGCCGACAAGCGCGGACTTGAGCGTTATGGATTTTCTTTACCTATGGATGACGCTGAAGCAACAGTATTGATCGATTTTGGCGGCAGGGCATGGATCGTGTGGAATGCGGAATTCAAAAGAGAGAAAATCGGTGAGATGCCCACGGAAATGTTTTTTCATTTCTTCAAATCTTTCAGTGATGCCGCAAAATGCAATCTGAATATTTCCTGCAAAGGTGACAATGAACATCATAAAATTGAAGCCATTTTCAAAGCATTTGCAAAAGCCATCCGGATGGCTGTAAAGCGTGATCCTATCAGTAATTATCTTCCTTCAACAAAAGGTGTTCTTTAGGTGTGAATGTGCGGAAAATATTACACACTAACACCGGGCTTTTATTATCTACATTCGATGGTAAATAACAAATCTGAGGCATAGACGTTTTTTGTTTGATATTTCTCAATCAATGCTGAAAACCATCCGTTCTTCCTTACCACCACTATGATGCAGCCTGAAGGCAAGAAGAAAGTGTATTTTCCTAATCTTAATGGAATACGGTTCATTGCTGCATTCCTGATCATCCTCCATCATGCTGAATTATTAAAATTCTCTGCCGGGCTACCAAATTATTGGGAGGCATATCCTTTTTTTGAAATGATCGGCAAGCAAGCTGTTGTATTATTTTTTGTTCTCAGCGGATTTCTGATCACCTATCTCTTACTTGCCGAAGAACATTTTTTTAAACGAATCAGCATTAAAAATTTTTACGTTCGAAGAATACTCAGGATATGGCCTCTGTATTTTCTGATTATCGGGCTTGCTTATTTTGTTCTGCCCAATATCCCGGCAATGGTAATTCCGGGGCATGAGAAGCAGGTGTTGTACCAGCAACTGGGATTGAAATTGGTTTTATATGTTTTCTTTCTTGCCAACCTGGTACTGGCAAAGTTTGGCATCGATCCCTATGTGTCACAGACATGGTCAATTGGAACGGAAGAGCAATTTTATCTCGTTTGGCCTGTATTCCTGAGCAAAGTCAAAAGGAACAGACTTGCTATCATGTTCACGGTAATCTTCTTATACATGGCGATGGAAAGATTGCTTGCTTCATCCATTTCTGATCACTGGCCGCAAATTGATGTACTGCGATCTTTTTGGTTATTGTTCAATATCGACTGTATGGTGATTGGTGCCGTTTTCGCCGTACTGTTATTCAGGAACCACAGCCTATTACGATGGCTGATGCAGCCGGTATTTTTTTATGTCGTGTTATCAATTACGTGCCTTTTATTGATCCTCGGTATAAGACTGCCGGTATTTCAGAATGAATTTTATGCAATTCTATTTGGAGTGATTATTCTCAATTTCGCTGCGAATAAGAGAAACCGTATATCGCTGGAAAATCGGGCATTTAATTTTCTTGGCAATATTTCTTACGGAATGTACATGTTCCATCCCATTGCGATATTACTTGCATTTGGCATCTGTACTTCTACCGGGATGATGAGAAACATGACTTTCTACCCATTGAGTGTTCTGCTCACGATTTTGTTTGCTGCAGTTTCCTATTATCTTTTCGAAAGGCATTTCCTCAAACTAAAAGAAAAGTTTTCTTCAATTGTGAGTGGAAATTTTTTTCGCAGAAATGCTGGATAAAAAACCAGGACACAGGGTTTACTGCCCCCGCTTATCCAGGTCCCCCGAACTGAATAAGTAAAAACTGTGTGTAACGGGTGGTAAACCGCTGTGTCCCGGCGATTGGTATTTTATTTATTCCTTATCTATTACTGTGAACACTGCGCCAAGTGCAGGTACTGTTACTTTGATTCCATTCAATGTATTTGACGCATTTGCTTTTATCAAAGTAAAATTATCGGGTCCGCCAGCCGATATGGTTGGCCCGGTTCCGTTGATCAACACCTTTGCAGAAAATTCACCATTGTCATTTCCACCTTCCAGCGTGTAGTAATAAAACCGGGTTCCCTTTCTGAAATTTTTCGTTTTTATTTCTACTGTTATGGCTGATTTTGATGTATTCAACAAACTGACAGCTGCCTGGCCTGACGTATAGGTGGATGCATATGCACGAAGTGCTGTATTACCAATTATCGGTGCAGGCACTAACCTGTCGCCAAGAAACTGCTGCAAATAGTACAGGTAATAATAGGAAGGACGGGCCGTCCATTTAGGAACTCCCGGTTCATTGCCATCACTAAAGAGTCCGTGATCATTTCCGTTTTCCCAACCATTCAAAAGATCCCACCGTGCAGCAAAACCGTAACCTGCTTTTAATGATTCACCCAAAACAATTGCTGCAAACAAGCCACTCACATTGGATACCTGCTGTTTTGAATCCTTCGCCCACATATTGTATTCTGTGAGTGCAATTGGTTTTACAGATGCAGAACCCAATCCGATATTGGTTTTTGCAAGATTGATCATTTCACCGGGAACTGTAGTCGCTGCATTCAGTATCGTTAACGCTGTAGAATTTTCGTTGTATGGCGTGAAATAATTATGTACGATATAGAAATCAGCATTATCACCGATGCCATTGAATAAGCCGCTGTTCCATGTTTTTACTGCATTGGATTGCCATGATTGTGGGGCTGACTCATACATGGTCGCGCCGATATAAATTGTTTTCCCTGTTTCAGAAGCCGCTTTTCGCATCGAATCAGCAAACACCTGGAAGTGTTGACCATACAACTGACCTGTTACATATTCTGGTTGTCCATCTTTATTTTTTGATACATCAATTCGGTATCCCCATTCCCATTCCCCGTAAGTTTCATTGCCTATTTCCCAATAAGTAGTTCTTCCGTTATCATATCTTACCCAATCAGCTGCAAGATGTGCGGCAGTTGCTACCGGATTTTCGCTTGTACCATACCGTGCGTATCCATAGTTTACGGTTATCATTCCACGGTTACCTGTTTGTTGGAGAACAGAGTAATAATTGTCCAGCGAAGCGGACCAGTTATTATTTGTTCTTCCATACCAGTAGCCAGGCGCTTTTATCACGCCATTGTTATCCATGATCTCAGCAGGAGCATCAGCTGGTGGAGTATTCTCCGGTTGATTCCAGAAATAAACATCACTGCAGGATCCGCATGGCCAGCGAATAATATGAGGGTGTAAAGTGGTGAGCGCTGTAAGTAGTTTTGGTTCTGTTACCATCGGTGTCATCCACGTATTGGCATTGTGACTGAATACCGAAAGCGGAATTTTTGAAATGATGGAAGATGCATCAATCGTAACGGTATTTGCTGTTGCTGTTGAAACCGCTGACACTTCTGTGTATGCTGGTGCCACAAAATTTTTAGGCTGCCAATCGTTAAGGAAAAATCCCATCGTTTTGGAAACAGCCGGATCTGTAACCGGTCTTACAACTGTAGTGTCTTTATTGCCGGGTTCTTCGCCTCCGGGCCCTGGGTCAGGGTTTGCAGGACTTTTTTTACATGCGCCGACAATCGACAAGACAGTAGCGAGGAAAACTGCGGTTATGCAGCAACGTTTGAAAAAATTCATAGAGGAATAGAATCTGTTATCTGTTTAATATGAGCCAGAAAAAATCCCCATGGAGATATTCCACGCCATGGGGATCGGGCAGTAAAAGTCAGAGCCTGTTTATCTTAAACCAACATGATCGATATACACTGTTCCCGTCCAGGCCTGGCACTGAAACGTGAGATCGGAGATCGTTGCCGGATTTCCAATCTGTGCTTTTGATAATTTATATTCAACCCATTTTCCTTCTTCTATGATGATCTCATAAGTAGATCCACCACTGGGTGCGAGATTGATTTTTTTACCTCCTGTACCTGGTGTTCCGTAAACCGAAAAGGTGAGTTCATTATACGGCGCAGTTGATACGCTGCTGTTTGCAAATTTTAATGCTCCCCATTGACCCGTATATTCCACTTTGATAGCACGCTCTCCATCGCGGACAAAATCCTGGCTATCAAATTTGATGCTGCTGCTCCATCCCCAGTTCTGCCAGTTTCCCTGTAGGGCATCAATATAGAATGCATAAGTGAGCGGATCCAGCGGAGGAAGATCGCCAACAAATGAAATCGGTTTTGTCGATTCGGTGGCTACTCCTGAAAGAGCAATTGCTGACACTGGTCCGCGGTTAGCCGCGTCCGGTACTGTCAATACAATCTGCGTTGCTGTTTTACTTTTGAAAGTTTTAATCGGCGCAGTAAGACCTTTGAATAAAATTCCATCCACAAGATCAAGGTTCGTTCCGATAATTTTTACATCCTTCCCTTTTTCTGCCGGCAACGGATCGAAATCTGTTATCTGTGGTAACACAACTTTTAATTCCGTTGCGGTTTCTGTTTCCAACGGTTCAGTGCCTCCTGAATAGAAAAGCAGAAAACCTGTTTTTGCTGAATCCGGCACTTTTACCACAAGTTCGTTTACCGACTGACTAACGAATTGTGTAGCAAATCTGTTATCGGCAAAACGGATTGACGTTACCCAGTTGAGATAGTCACCAGTGATCGTGACGTTTTCTCCAGGCCTTGCCTCAGGAGTGAATGAATTAATTACAACAGGAGCCTCAAAGTTGATAATCGTTTTTGTAACAATATCACCATCTGTAGTCTTCAATGTAACATAACCTTCCTGTGCAGTCTGAGGAACATTCAACCGGATCAGGTCCGCTTTTTGTTCAGTGAAAGCCGCTTTCTCCACTGTTGCTCCAACGAATTCAATGGTATTAACTTTCTGAAGATTTAAACCAATAAATTTTATTTCCTGCCCAGGCACCACACCGACCGGGCCAAAACTTTGCAGTACAACAGCCGAGCTGGAATTGTCGTCATCTTTATTGCAGGATTGAATTGCAATACAGATGAACGCTAAACAAAGTCCTGTAAATATTTTATTTATATGAGATTTCATATGTTGTTTTTTGTTCGTTGAACTATTCAATCACTTTTGGAACAATCCTTAAATTATCGAGCGCGAAATCTGCATCAAGATCGCCCGGACCATGTACCAGTATCCTGCTCCAGTATCCATTAGGATTTACAACAGGTTTCACCTTATAGCTTGCCACTACTTCTTCGAAAGGAATTGTTACAGTTACCCATTTGCCTTTTGAATCAAACGGTGGCCTCCACACATAGGCGTCATTATCTTCTGCATTCAGAGCAGCATTTATTTTGATGTAATTCGCGTTGTACGGCTTGACAGTATTTATTTCAAACTTCAGATTATAGTTCGCTGGTTTAAGAATTGCTTCATCAGGGATGTTTTTAGAATGTACAGGCATCGCAGACGCAGGTCCACCTGCAAGTTCATTCCAGCTCCAGCCTGCTGTGAATTTTTTATACCGGATATAATTACCGCTGATTTTTGGTGGATCACCAGGTCCGGGGTTGCTTACTACATATCCTGAATTCCACCATCCTTCATAAGGATCGCTGTTAATGAAAGAATTTCTTGTATCCCGGAACCAGAAATCAGATTTTGTAGTACCAAAATTGGTAGTTACTTCCAGTTGGCCTGAAGATGAACCCGCAGGCACACGCACCTGGATCTCCTGATCGGTTACCGCAACTATTTCTCCATCACCGCCACCAGGAAATTTCACTGATAGTGGTGCATAGAAATAATCTCCACGAATAATTGCCACCTCACCGTCATTTACAAATTCGCTCTCCATTCCGGAAACAACAGGTTCGCTGATCTGTACTTCAAAATCATACAACAACTCATAACCATTTTTGAAAATGATCTTGAGTTTGTTGGTAACATCCAGCGGAATCTGGCTGGGTACCGAAACAAGAATGGATTCTTTTGTAATGTAGGTAGGAGTGAGTCGTGAAGCCTGGTCATTGAACCAGATCTCAACTGCGTCCTGTAGATTATCACCCATGATGGCTATCAATTGACCCTGGCCGGCACCTACAAGCAGGGAGTCAGATGCTTCGGGCCTTGTTACGCGCACATATTTGATCATGGGCGTGCCTCCTGAATCTTCTTTTTCGCAGGAGGCGAGCATCATTCCGGTAATAGCCAGGATGGTGAGGGAGAATATGCTGATAAATTTTTTCATGATAATTAGTTTCTTGAAGTTTTTGATTTCAACAAATGTTATGGGTAATCAACTGGTGCTTTCTGCAGGTTTGGTGCCTGTGCCAGCTCCACGTTCGGAATTGGTAACAGAAAGTTTCCATCATTTGCATTGATCGTACGTTCATTGAACCATGATGTTTTTGTAAATGTCCAGCTCGTAGGACTTGGCATCTGGTCAGGTTGAGTAAAAAATAAACCACGATCCTGGGAATTCAGGATGGCATAAGCTTTATTCGGATTCCAGTAGTGAAGACTTACCAGGTCATACCACGACATACCTTCCATTGCAAACTCTTTGAAACGTTCGCTGTACACTTTGTCCAACGTAAGTGGTCCGCTGCCGTTGGTACCAGCAACTTCATAAGGTGGCAAGCCAGCCCTTGTATGTACTTTGTTGAAATATTCAACAGCTTTAGTATCGGTTGTTGACTCACTGTTACCAATAGTCGCCTCAACATAGATCAGGTACACCTCTGACAAACGCATCATGTAAGTATCATGCGGATAGTGCTGCTGTGAAGCTTTTCCTGCAAGATCAATCGGTGAACCAATTACGTATTTTTTGACAGCAAGAAAATTCTGATCAGTACCGGTGAAAGGATATATCAATTTTGCTTTATCAGAAACCTTAGTGATTTCAGGATAATAAAAACCAGGCAACATGAAAGTTGCATGAAGACGCTGGTCTAGAGTTCTTCCTTTCAAAGTACCGTTGGCCTGTTCTTCAATACCATCATATTGTTTAATCAACCACCAGGTAGCGCCTTTGTCACCTCCCCAACCACCGAATGAAATATCAGGACTGTAAGCAAGATATTCCGGCATGCTGTTCTGTGTTCCCCAAACATCAGGTCCGGAGAAAACCCACTGCAACTCAAACAGCGATTCCGCATTATTATCGTATGGAAATTTGAAGAGGTCTCCATAATTTGTCAATAATTTTCTGCCACTGTTATTGATTACCCTTTCTGCAAAATATTTTGCGCTATCCAGGAAAGTTTGATTTCTTGAACCACCACTTCCCTCAACACCCGCGCGTGTAAGATAGAAACGCGCAAGCATCGCCTCAGCCGACCATTTGGTAACGCGTCCTTCCTGTGCAGGCGTTAATGGCAGGTCTTCTGCAGCAGCGCGCATTTCACGTGTAATGAAACGCCACACACTCGGAACAGTATTACGAGCAATGGAAGTATCGTACATGTGCTCGAAATTATTTTCGATGATGGGTACTGCTCCCCAGTTCATCACGAGGAAACGGTAGGCCAATGCACGCATAAATCTTGCTTCTGCAATAGCTGTTTTCTTTACAGCTGGAGTCACATCTGGTCCGCCATATCTTTCTATGTTGTATAGGAACAGGTTCGACTGCCCGACAACGTTATAGAAGGCTCTCCATGAAGCACCGTTCTCGCCGTTATCACCTGTTGTGTTGAACATTACGTTTCCCCTGTCGTTCCATGCGGAGAACGCTGTACCGCCGCGGAAATCACCGAGGTTGTACATCGCTTTGTCATTGTAATCAAACCATACCTGGCTGTACAAAAGACTTGTACCCGCCATTACCTGTTCATCTGTTTTGTAGTAATTCGCATCAACAACAGAACTCAATGGTGGTTTTTCCAGAAAATCACTTTTACATGCAGGCATCGCTGCTATCATGGCCAGCAGGCCGGTGATATATATTATGCTATTAATTTTTTTCATTGGAAGCAGTGATTAGAAGTTAACATTTACTGAAGTGATGAACATTGGCGTGATAGGGTAGCGACCGAAGTCGATACCAATCGCCTGGTTGTTTGAGCTTGATCCCTGGCCAACATAAGCACCTACCTCAGGATCATATCCTGTGTACTTTGTCCATGTCAGGATATTCTGAGCACCAACAGTAAGCTTCAGTGCTTTGATCACTCTTGTATATTTCAGCCAGTCAGCAGGAGCATTGTAAGAAAGTGAAATATTTTTCACCCGGAGATAAGATCCGTCTTCAACAAACCTGCTGGTATTTCTTGAGAAATTGTTCTGACTGGAAATCTGGTTGTTACTGATTCGTGGAATTCTTGTACCCGGGTTGGATAATGCTGGTTTTCCACCTGCGTCAGTAATTTTTGCATAATCCATCACTTTGGTCAGGAGGTTGCGACTCAGGTTGATGTTATTCGGATTACTTGCTGCAGCAGCGATATAATTGTAGATATCGTTGCCATAAGTACCGATGATCAGGATGCTCAGGTCAAAACCTTTATAACTGAATGTATTGGTAAATCCACCCGAAAGTTTTGGCCATGGATTTCCAATATTCGTCATATCGTTCACATCAATTTTCCCATCGTTGTTCAGGTCTTTGTATTTCACATCGCCCACCCAAAGGCCTGTTGCAGGATCTACAGTTACGCGATTACCGCTGTTGTCAACGGGAATGGCGCTGTTGTTGATTTCTTCTACAGACTGGAAAATTCCTTCTTCAACATAACCCCTGAAAAGCCATGGCTGCATGCCGATAGATGCGCGTTGCGTCCAGTTGTTCATCCACCATGAAGAACGATCGATGAATGCATTTTCAGAATTGAGTGCAGTGATCTTACTCTTGAATTGTGAAATGTTCAGGTTGGATTCCCATTTGAAATTTTTATTCGCAATGTTCACTGTATTCAAAGTGAAGGCCCATCCGTTTGTTTTCAATGAACCCATGTTCACGAGCGGAGCACCCACTGATCCAGGACTTCCATTTGTTCCCATATACCAGGGCAGGCTTGCATTGAGGATCAGGTCGTCAGTTTTCTTGATGTAGTAATCTGCTTCGAGTGAAATTCGATTACCGAACATACCGAGATTAAAACCAAAGTTGTTTGTCAGTGTCTGCTCCCATCCTAAATCAGGATTGGTAAATGTTGATGGAAGAAAACCAGTACCCCATTGTGTTGCGCCGGTTGCCATCGGAGCGTAGATTCCGGAACCTGTTCCCTGGTTACCCGTAAGACCAGTTTCATAGCGGAGTTTTAATTCACTGATCGCACCGATCTTAAAGAAATCTTCCTGGCTGATGCGCCATGCTACTGACAAGGAAGGGAAATTACCCCAGCGTTTATTTGCACCAAAATAGGGTGAACCATCCGCACGGAACGTTGCGGCGAGGATATAACGGTTATCGTAATTATAGTTCACCCTTCCGAGATATGATTCCATTGACCATGGATATGTACCACCTCCATTTGTTGCAGATGTAGGATTACCTGCGTTTACATCAAATATGTCGTTGGTGAGGAAACCTGTTCTTCCGGCGGTCAATGCTTTCCATTGTGATTCCTGTGCTTCATGTGTAGCCATCACCTGGAAATTATGTTTGCCGATGGTTTTGTTATACTCCAGCAATTGGTTCCAGTTCCAGTACCAGCTGGTATATGTACCGTTCTGTAATGAAGCCAATGTGTTATAATGCCATTGGTCGATCTGGTAAGTAGGAGTATAATAAATTGAATTACCTGTTCCGTAGTTTCCATTCAGGGATGTTCTGAAAGTCAAACCGGGAAGAATCGTAATCCCGATATTCAATCCACCGAGGAATTGTTTTCTATCATTATTATTGGTGATGAGTGATGCAATTGCGAGCGGGTTGACCGGAGCGAACTGGTTAGCGCCGTTGATCGGATCACTACCGCCCCAGCTACCATTCAGATTTTTTACCGGTATCTGTGGGGTCAGCTGAAGTGCATTGGAGATCAGCGGACTTTGTGCATCACCATAGTTGGTAGTGGTCAATATTTCTTTCGTCTGGTTGAAAGCCATGTTCACCCCGATCGTTGCCCATTTGCGTGGCTTATTATCGAGGTTGAGGCGCGCACCATAACGTTTAAAACCAGAGCCTGCAGCAACACCTTCCTGGTTCAGGTATTCACCGGAGAGATAATAGGTAGTATTGTCACTACCACCACTCAGATTGATCTGGTGTTTATTCATGTTTGCATTGTTGAACAAAGCACCCTGCCAGTCTGTTCCTTCGCCGAGGATGGAAGGATCTTCAAATTCACCGGGAGTTACACCACCAGCGATATCATGATATTCTTTCACCATCTGTGCATATTGCCTGAGGTTCATTACATCAAGATGTTTCGGTGGCATCTGAAGACTATATTGATAAGCGTAGTTGATTTTGAAATCACCAGACTTACCTCTTTTGGTGGTGATCAGAACAACACCATTACTGGCACGCGAACCATAAATTGCTGTTGCGGAAGGTCCCTGAAGAATCTGGATGTCATCAATATCTGATGGATTGATACCTGCCAATGGATTGGTTGAACTTGATGAACCGAAGGACACATCTTCACTGGCCTGCATCTGTATTCCATCAACCACATACAAAGGCTGAGTGCGACTGAGTGAACTGATACCGCGGATATTTACTGATAATCCACCACCTGGCTGTCCGGAGTTCTGAGTTACATAAACACCGGCAGAACGACCCTGCAGTGCCTGTTCAACCGTAGTATTGACAGTCTTATCGATTTGCGCAGCGGTAACTGTGGTTTGTGCTGAAGTCAGATTGGCTCTTTTTGCAGAACCATAACCAACGATTACCACTTCGCTCATTTTTGTATCCAGGGGATTCAACCTGATCTCGATGGTATTTGCCGTACCCACCTTAACCTCTCTTGGCTGAAATCCGATGGAAGAAGCAACAATCACATCACCCGTTTTTGCAGTGATGCTGAATTGACCACGATCATCTGTCGCAGTGCCTCTGTTTTGATTTTTTACTGAAATCGTTACGGACGCGATGGGAACATTTTCATTCGATAACACGCGACCGCTGATCGTCCGGTCCTGTGCTCTGGTAGAAATGTTGAATAATAACAAAAACGCGAAAGTCCATAACCATGCACCCTTTGGGGGAAAGGATCTTTTTCTTTTCATACACAAGCAATTGTTTTTAAAAAATGCGGGAAATCGATTTTAAAAAAATGGTCGAATACTAACGATAAAATTATCCGTGAATTACCCCGACTGATGTGCTCAAACTGTTTTTTACGGGTATAATAATATTCGTGAGCAGGGGTGAAAAATGTTTTTTGAGGGGTATAAAATCGTTCAAACAAAACAATCGCCGGCCATCAACGATTTTGTTACATTGTAAATAGTATGATAAAATAGTTCCTGGAGAATAATCAAGAGGGCTGTCGTATTATGTGCTCAATGTCTAGCACTTAGACGTGGGAAGTTGAAAATAAAAATTGAAATGAAAGGCTGTAAAGAATAAACAGAAATGAGGAAAAACAAAAATGTACCGTTATAAAATGTTCAAAAAGGTGAATTGCTTTGGATTAATTCAATTTCGATTTGTTCTTCATGAAAGTCTGGTAGGCAGAAGGAAGCAAACCATACTCTTCCTTGAAGTAACGTGCGAAGTATTTAGGGTTATTGAAACCCGTCATATATGCAATTTCGGTAACATTATGGGCGCTTTTCTCCAGCAGTTGAGCTGCCCGTTTCAACCGGATGTGCCGGATGAATTCAATAGGCGTTTTTCCCGTAAGTGCAAGAATTCTCTTGTACATACCCGTCCTGCTCAGCAAAAGTTTTTTCCTGAGAAACTCAACTGAAAACTCTTCATTGGACATATTCTCCTCGATGATTTCCAATAAGTTTTTCATGAATTCACCTTCCGGCAATGCAGTTTCTACGTCCGATGGGCTGACGCTCAATTGTTTTTGATAGGTTTCTTTTACGGCCAGCTGATAATCCAGCAGGTTCCGGATTTTTGAAAGCAGTATTTCGAAATTGAAAGGCTTGGTGATATAATCGTTCGGTCCAGTCTCGAGTGCCAGTAACTGTTGTTGTTCACCGGCAAGTGCGGTCAGCAGGATAACAGAAATATGCCTGGTGCGGGAATCCGTTTTTACTTTTTTGCACAATTCGATTCCATTCATCACCGGCATACTGATATCACTTACGATCAGATCCGGATGTGCCGACAATGTTTTCTTCCATGCATCCCGACCGTTACCAGCTTCGATGATATTAAAATGTTCTTTCAGGTTGTCCTTGAGATAGAACATAAAATCGTCATTGTCTTCAACCAGTAGTATCGTTGGTTTTTTGAAATTCAAAACATGTCTGCCCATCTCCGTTCTGACTTCGGAACCGGCAAGTGCATGGTTATAGGTTTGCAGTGAATGACTTTCTTCCGGTTGTTTCGGTAATGCTGCTGGTTCTTCTTCTATAGGTTTTACCGGTAATAAAACAGTGAAGCAACTTCCTTCGTGCAATTCGCTTTTTACCTGTATTGATCCGCCATGCATTTCCACGAATTCACGGGTGATGGATAAGCCAATACCGCTTCCCTGGTTGAGGATATGTTCCGGAGCAGAGATCTGGAAAAAGCGATCAAATATCCGATGTTGTTTTTCCGGTTCAATACCGATGCCCGAATCTTCCACCTGTATTTCCAGCCATTGCGAGTTTTCTTTCTCAAGTTGATTGAGTTCCACTGAAACTGTGCCGTCTTCAGGGGTGAACTTAAAAGCATTGGACAACAGATTGAATAAGATGCGCTCAATCTTATCCTGGTCAAAAGACATATTCAATTGATCAATATGAGAAAAATAATTGAACTGTATATTTTTCTTATCTGCCAGATCCGTAAATGAAAACGATACTTCATGAATGAACTGAACGATATCCGCTTCGGTGAGATGCAACTTCAATTCGTTCACTTCCATTTTTCTGAAATCCAGCAACTGGTTAACCATGTTGAGCAAACGTTTTGCATTGCGCTGGATCAGCGTAAACTGATTTTTCAATTCAACCTGCTGTGTTTGAGCGATCAGTTTTTGTATCGGGATGAGTATGAGCGATATCGGTGTTCTGAATTCATGACTCACATTAGTGAAGAATTTAATTTTCATCAGATCGAGTTCATGCATTCGTTGCGATTCCTTTCTTTCTGCAGCAAGAAGGTGGCGATTCTTTTCCCGCCTGATGATCCAGTAACGAGCGAAATACAACAGAGAAGCCGTTAACAGGAAATACAAGAGGTAGGCCAATGGTGTTTTCCAGAAAGGGGGGAGAATAGTAATTTCCAATCTGATTTCTTTATCATTCCAAGTACCATCGGTATTTGAAGCTTTGGCATGAAAAATATAGGTTCCGGGATCGAGGTTGGTATATGTTGCTGATCGCGCATTTCCATTTACATAGATCCAGTCATTCTTAAATCCTTCAAGCATATATGCGTAGCTGGTCTTCGCAGTATTGGTAAAATCAAGTGCTGCGAATTCAAAGGAAATATCGTTTTCATAATGTCTTAACCTGATCTCTTTGGTAGCAAAAATGGAATTGTTAAGGATCGGATGTTTGTTTATTTCATCACCAACGCGTACTTCTTTATTAAACAGACTGAACTTGGTTAATACAACCGGTGGCTGAAGAATTTTGTCGCGGATATTTTCAGGTCTGAATAAATTAAAACCATTTGCGCCACCAAAAATCAATTCTCCGTTTCTCGTTTTAAATGCTGCGAAACGATTGAACTCGCGACCCTGCAATCCGTCATTTTCATTATAGTTTACGCAACGGATCCGGATATTTTCCCCTTCAGGTTGTATCACTTCTGCCCGTGCAAGTCCGCCCTTGGTACTGATCCATAGATTGTGATTTTCGTCTTCAACAATATCCAGTACTGTATTGTCGGGCAATCCATCTTTTACAAAAAAACTAATGAAGTCATTTTTGCCTTTGGGCATTACATTCAAACCACGATTGGTTGCGATCCAGATATTTCCTGCGTGATCCTCAGTAATGCCATTTACGTTGTAGTAACTGAGCTTGCTGTTGCCATCAAAATAATGAATGAAGCGCGAAGTGCTTTTGTCCAGTACGTCAATTCCCCAGGAAGTCCCGATCCATAAATTTCCACGCGAATCTTCCATGAGTGAAGTAACATTTTGCGAATGCAATGTCTGCGGAACGGTTGGGTTATAGTGATAGAATATTTTCTTTTCCCGATCAAAACGATCAAGACCGTTGTTGTTTGTACCGATCCAGAGATTCAGATTGCTGTCTTCAAAAATGCAGAAAGCCCGATCATCAGCTATGCTTGCAGGATCAGCATCGTTGTGGCGGTAATGCGTAAAAGTTTTTCCATCATAACAATCGAGCCCGCCGAGATAAGTGCCGATCCATAATTTTTCCTGGTGATCGATGAACAAAGCAACTACCACATCATTTACCAGGCTGTTATCGTTTTTTGGATTGTGCTGGTACTGGGTGTATTCATTTTTTGCGCGATCATAATAGATCAGTCCACCACCATTGGTGCCGATCCAGAGATTGCCTTTTCTGTCTTCAGCAAATGCATTTACATCATCAAAAGGGAGACTGGTATTGCCGGGACCTGAACGATGAAAGAGCGGAAATATATTGCGGTTCTCATCATAATAACTGATGCCGCGTTTGTTGGTGCCCAGCCAGATGATGCCCTGGTCATCTTTATATGCAGTGTTCAGTACATTGTCCGCAACCGACTTGTTATCATTCTCCGCGTGTACAAGTCTGGTAATTGTTTGCCTGAATTTGTCGAGGATATTCACACCTCCATGATCCGTAGCGATCCAGATCAGGCCATTATCATCCTGTGTAATTCCATTAATAGCATTATGTGCAAGAGTGGGTTCTCCTTCTTCGCGGGAATAATGCTGCATCTGGTTTCTTCCCGGATTAAAACGAAACAAACCACTCAGTGTATTTCGCTGATAAAACCAGAGTTCATCCTCTTTATCGATGAACATTTCAAAACCAAACTGTACCTGCAGATGTTGTTTTTGGAAAATAGAACTGCGGAGTAAATTTTTCTGTTGCTCACCATCATACTTCTCAATCATTCCATCGTAGCGAACGATCCAGATATAATGCTTGGAATCCAACGCAGCTCCGGTGATGGCACTTTCTGTACCCGTATTTCCGTAACCCGACATTACAGGAGTTATCCTGCCTTCTTCGTAAGCGTAAATTCCTTTATTGGCGTAAACGAAATAGAAAATCTTTTTTGATTGAAGAATGGTAACAAGACCTTCCATCGGTAAGCCAGCTGACTGAAGCCATTTTTCCGGATGTCGGCTGATCCTGTCTGTTAGCGGATCATAAACGTTGTAGCCGCTTTGTGTTTTTATCCAGATACGATTTCCCGGTCCGCCAAATACTTTGTTTATATAATCATCACTTAACGTTGAGGTATCGGCTTCATCATGCTTGAAGTTGCGAATGTTGTATCCATCGTAACGATTTAAGCCGGAAAGCGTGCCGAACCACATAAAGCCGATGGCATCTTTATAAATGCAATTGATCTGGTTATTGGAAAGACCAGCCTGTACATCCAGGCGGGAAAACTGGTAATCCTTCTGCTGAGAGAACAGCAGCGTGGGAAGGGCTAAGAATACGAATATGATAAAACGAGGCAAAAGCATGGTTGAATCCAACGGTAAATATAATAAAATGACCTTTATTTACCGGATCAAAACGAAGCTGCCTTTCTTTTGGAATGGCCCTTTGGAATTGACTCCTTTTACAAAGTAAGTGTATGTTCCGGCTGGTGCTGCTTTTCCTTTGATTCTGCCATCCCAACCAGCAAATACGTCGGTCGTTCGAAATACAAGCTCTCCCCAGCGGTTATAAATGGAGAATTGCTGAACACCAGTCCTGCTTTGTCTGGGTATCCTGAAGATATCGTTGAGCCCATCGCCATTAGGCGTGAAGGCATTGGGCATGTAAAAGTCAAATTCTATTTTGATGATGGCCGAAGTTTTAGAGTGACATCCATCTGCATTCAAAACTGCAAGCGTAATAATTGTTTCATCATTCAGCGGTTTTGTTTGCGGATTCAATGAATTTGCAGAAATCAATTGGCTTGCAGGAGACCATTGGAATGACTGGACGGAACCTGAAACATTCGTGTTAAGTTGTAAACCGGTTCCTGGTCTCACCGTTGTTTCTGCCGGTTGAATAGAGAGCATGGTTGTGTCTTTCACAATCGCCGTTAAAGTTTCGGATGAAAATTCAGTCTGTTGACAGGTGCCAGGGTCCGGAATCAGTATAAAACGAATGAGTTCACCTTGTTTTGGTGACGTGTAAGTAAGAGTGGAGGCATTCTGTACCAAAAGATTGTTGTTGACGTACCAGTTGATCTCCGGACTAGCGCCTGCGTTGGCATGTGAAGCGGAAAAAATCACTGGTTCTCCCTGGCAAACATTGTTTTTAATTTCGTTGATATTTACTACAACCGGCAGCGGTTTTCTGAGGTATAAAGTTTTTGCCAATGCATCTGCCGAATCCAGGAGTGCACACGTTTGAGACTGATCGGGATAAATCCGGCAACTGATCTGATCGCCATCATTTACTGAATTCAATTCGAGTGTTGCATTGTTTGTACCTGCAGTGATCCCGTTTAGAAACCATTTGAACTGAGGGTCAGGTCCCGCATCTCTTACCATCGCTTTTATTGTAACCGGACTGCTTTCGCAAACAGTATCGGAACTTGTTTCCAGAACAACTGATGGTGTTACACCTGAAGTAAAATTGATTTTTAATTCATTTGAATTTACTGCGCTGCTGAGGATACAAGGAGAACTTGCATCCGGCTTCAGCGTGCAAGTAATGATGTCGGTAGCCTTCAGGTCAGGTAGCACGATCGTATCGTTCGATAATGCGAGTAATTGATTGTTTTTTCTCCATTCGAAAACAGGATTGGTTCCTGCGTTCGTGGTTTTGGCAACGACGGTTACAGGATTACCCTTACACGGATATTGAGGATATGAAACGATAGATATAGTGGCCGGTTGTGCGACATCGTTAGCCTTCATCTGAATCACATTGGATACGATATAGCCAGGCGCTGCCAGGCAGGCGTCATTATCGGAATAACGACAGGTGATAATGTCCCCGTCTTTTAAAGTGGATGAAGCATATTCGGGAAGGTTGTACCCGACAGGGTTTCCGTTTTTAAGCCATTGAAATGAAGAATTGGAACCTCCGTTGATTCGCGTTACAGCAAAATTTATTTCAGAGCAATCGCAAATAAATTCTGTACTGGCTGCGATGTTCACGGTCGTTAATGCAGATTGACTTTTGAATCCGATGGTCACCTGGTCTGAAATACTGAAAGGAACCGTTTCACAATTGTCCGCTGATGATATTGTACAACTTACCACTTCACCGGTTTTAAAATCAGATGCTGTAAGAGTAGTTGAATATATGCCTGGAACTTCTATACCATTTCGTTTCCACCGGTATTGAGGTCGTGATCCGGTGTTTAATGTTTTCGTCCTGATTGTAGCAGTCTGACCCATACAAACAGCAGCCGAGGATTTATCAATTTCAAAAGAAGGCGGATGAACGGGCACCGTCAACGATTCTGCATGGATTTTTATCGCCCAGATATCTCCGACTGAACTGTTCTGTCCGCTGGTATTTCCATAAAATCCTGGAACATCTTTTGAGTTGGCGGTAGCTGCAATGAAGACGGAAAAATCATTTGCCATGTCGATGGATGCAAACCCTTCATAGTAATTACTTGGGATAATTTTTTCCCATAACAAATTACCGTCTGGCGAGAGCCTGAAAAACCATAATCCTCCATTATATCCATACGAGCATGTGTTGTTTGGCATAAGCGAGCGATAACCGGAACCAACAAAACCGCCGTCCGGTGCGCGTTCCATCACCTGGATATGATCATTGAATTCACCTGCAAAGATTTTTTTCCACTGAATAGTACCCGCGGAATTTATATTGATCAGCCAGGCATCAATTCCGATGGGATGCGTGGCAAGCCCCGACAGATCCCCATCTTTGGAAGCGCTGGTACCGCCAATGACAAATGAATTATTAACGGAGGGTAGTATGCTGTAGAACAAATCGTAAAATGCTCCGCCAAACAATTTGATCCACGTAATATCACCTGTTGCTGCAGACATGCGGGCGGCGATAGCATCAGTCCCGCCTTTTCCGCCAGAGAAATCACCGGAAGCCTGTTGTGTATAACCCACAACCATAACCGAACCGTCAGGAGTGACATGAATATCTTTTATACCGTCTTCACCCGGTCCTCCGAAACTTTTTTGCCAGATCTTATTTCCGGATGGTGACACTTTGATCACCCAACAATCGCGATCGCCCTTATTTGTTGTGAGATCACCATTGGAAGATTCTGAATTTCCTGCCAGGTAAATATTTCCTTCGTGGTCCGTTGCCATTGCATTTCCATATTCATGTAATCCGCCACCATACCTTTTTTCCCAGATGGTTTCACCGGTTTTACTCATTCGCGCCAGGTAGAAATCCATGCCGTTTTGCGAAGGGAAACGACAATCTGTAGTTGCGGAATTGCCGAACACCATGTAACCGTCCGATGTTTCAATGGCACTTACACCAAAGTCTGGTCCTTGTCCGCCAAGGCAGCGCTGCCATTCCATTTCTCCATTTGCTTTGAGTTTTATTACGAGGATATCGCCTGCAAAAGTGGTCCCGAGATAACCACGAATATCGCGGCCACCGAATTCCGTGTAACCTACAATCAGGGAGCCACCATCATTTGTTGATAAGGCCTTGCTGGAGTAATCACCTTCATTACCGCTGAATAGTTTCTGCCATGCAATAACAGGTGCCTGTGCTGAAACAGACAGGCTCATCGCAAATGATAGTATGGAAAGCAGCAGAATCTTCATAGGTAAAATAAGAACGAATCATGCTGATGAATTATGCTTAAAGGTATAGGCATATTTTCAACACAATCATCTTTTAGACAACTCCGCCTGCATTTCCTGCCGGATCTTTTCGTAGCGGGATTTTAATTCGTCGGATAAAGCAGCGCCTTTTTTGTGCAGTTTCCTCAGCTTGAAACCAAGGATTATTCCTGTCAGTCCTGCAGTAATCAGTAACAGACCTGTCCAGAAAACTACGGTCATGCCGCCAAGTGCAGGATTGCTGATGAGTATAAATGATAAGATAATTCCTAAAACTCCGATGAAAAGCATCCATGCCCAGTCTGCAACACCGTAAGATCTGAGCTCGATGGAAGTACTGATGGCAGCGATGGACCTGAACATAACTACAAAGCCGACATAAATGGCAAGTACATTCATTGATATGACGGGATTAACTATCAGCAGAAACCCAATAGCAAAATCTACTATACCAAATGCCAGGTGCCATCCCCAGTGATCAAGCGTATTGCGGTTAGCAACGGCAAAAATGATTTCAGACAATCCTGAAATTAAAAAGGTCCAGCTGAAAAAAATGGCGAGTGCGAGGAAAGATGCGGCGGGTGATGTCAAAGTGTAAATTCCGGCAATCAGAAAAAGAATCCCGATCAGGAGCGGGATATACCAGTGACTTACGGCTTTTGTGACTGTTTTGATGAATTGTGCAGGCATAAATTTGATTTTATGATGTGAATAGAACCTGGCACGGTACAGTCTGCAAAAGGAACGGTGTTTTACAATTTGAAAAATAATTTCTTTTTATACAAAAACCAGCATAATCCCCATTCGAGAGCAAATATCACCAAAGAACCCAGAATATTCTGTGTATGCCCGCCAAAACCAACAGGGCCAGTCAAGCCATGTACGATGGTTTGTACGTAGCCATTAAACCAACGGTGACCAATAATTTCAAAAAAGAGATAAATGAATATCGAGTTCATACCGACAATTGTAAAGAACTTCAAACATTTCCGGTGATCTTTTACATCGATCCACCAATAACAAGTGGCAAGACCCAGCAGACACCACCCCAGCGATGCCAGAACAAAACTGGAAGTTGATATTCGTTTAATGATCGGCGTTATACCCGAAAAATCAAGCGCATATCCAAGAACAAGACAAATCAACCCCCATCCGAAAAGATATTTTAAAGGCTTGCCGTTGCTGATCAGCAGCTTTCCGACCAGCGCGCCCGCAATGGTATGTACAGCCGTAGGGATACAATTGATCGCGACCCAACCATCGCCGTTGATCTTGTTCATCAGGATAAGATCCATGTAATTCCCAAAATTGTGCTGGTCAGTAAAAGGCTGATCAAAGCCGGGGATGTCCGTAATCCTGTAAAGCACTTCAGTCAGTAGCAAAAGCGCTGCACAGAAGAGGATCTGGTAGGAAATTTTCCACCGGAATATCAGAAAGGCAACCAACGTGGTGAAAGACAATTGTGTCAATACGTTCCATAATTCAAACGATAAACCATTTTTGCGAACGGCATAATTGAGAACGCCCCAGAAAAAAAGCCAGAAACAGCGCACTAATATTTTCCGGAAGGACTCATTCCAGCTTACTCCGTTCTGCCACTGTTTTTGAAGGGAATAGGCCATAGCTGTTCCGGCAATAAACATAAATCCCGGCTGGATCAGGTCCCAGAAATAAAGTCCATTCCAGGGGTGATGAAAAAATTGTCCTGCAAAAGATCTGAGAATGCCGGGCTCAAGCGCTTCATTGATATGATCGTATAGCCCCGTACTTTCAGCCATCAGCAGGACCATGATCAGGCCCCTCATAAAATCAAGGGAAAGCAGTCGTGACGAGAATTTCGGAGGATTCAGTTCTGGCGTCATAATTATTTGTAAAGAAAAAAGGTATTTAAAAATTTGTTTTATTAGTAAAAAATCATGCATATTTGTGGCGTGAAAAATGTAAGTATCAATAACAATTGGTGGTGGCATAGCAACTCTTAGGGGTTTGTGATGTCACTATTATGTTATCAACATACAAGGCCCCGGATAAATATTCGGGGTTTTTTATTTTCATTCGGGTAAGCTAATTCATGAAGAAGAAAATTGAAATAAGAACGACGGTCAAAAGGATGCTGGCAGATGTGTACACTCCGGTGGGTATCTATCTCCGCCTCCGTGACCGGTTCAGAGATACGGTTTTGCTGGAGAGTACCGACAATCACACGTCTGATAACAGCTATTCTTTTATTTGTATCAATGCTATTGCAGGAATAGAAATCACCAACCAGAAAAGCCTGGAGTACAAACTGCCAGGTGATAAACCTCAGAAGGTGCCTGTTACCAAAGGAAGCAATGTAACTGAGATCGTTTGGGAGTTTATGCAAAGATTCGAACCCTTGCCTGCGCCGGCAGAAGCCTCCTATGCGCAGGGGCTTTACGGATACACCAGCTTTGATGCTGTTCAGTTTTTTGATAATCTTCATTTAAAAGATAAATCTTATACCTCAACACTGGGAACTGAAGGACCGGTTATCCCTTTAATGAGGTATCGACTATACCAGTACGTTATTGCCATCAATCATTTTAAAGATGAGCTCTACCTCTGTGAAAATCATTTCGACCAGTTAACTTCTTCAGTTGAAATAGTGGAGAACCTCATCAGGAGCAGGGATATTCCGTCTTTCCCTTTCAAAACAATGGGGGAAGAAACTTCGAATATGGATGACGCTGCCTATATGGATATGGTCAGGAAAGGAATCAGCCATTGTCATCGCGGAGATGTTTTTCAGATCGTTCTCAGCAGAAAATTTCAGCAGTCATTTGCGGGAGACGAATTCAATGTGTACCGGGCTTTGCGCAGTATAAATCCATCACCTTATCTTTTCTTTTTTGATTATGGTGACTATAAGCTGATGGGTTCTTCACCTGAAAGTCAGTTATTGATCCGAAACGGGCTTGCCACGCTACATCCGATCGCAGGCACTTTCAAAAGAACCGGAGATGAAGAGACCGATCAGAAGGAAGCGGAACGATTGTTACAGGACGCAAAGGAAAATGCGGAACATGTAATGCTGGTCGACCTTGCAAGAAATGATCTGAGTCGTGTGTGTGACGATGTGAAAGTAGCGTATTACAAACAGGTTCATTATTACTCTCATGTTATTCACCTGGTAAGCCAGGTGACAGGCAAAGTAAGAGAAGGAAGCAATCCTTTTGTTTTGATGGCAAATACATTTCCTGCCGGAACTTTAAGTGGTGCCCCAAAGCATAAAGCGATCAGCCTGATAGATGAATTTGAACCAACGGCCAGATCATGGTATGGTGGTGCGCTTGGTTTTATGGGTTTCAATGGCTCGTGTATACATGCGATCATGATCAGGAGTTTGCTGAGTATGCATAATACATTGTACTACCAGGCAGGCGCAGGAATTGTTGCAACCAGTAATCCTGAACTTGAACTCCAGGAAGTGAATAACAAACTGGGCGCGTTGAAAAAAGCAGTGGAAGCTGCAGGTGAAATCTAAAATTTTAAAATAGCAGAACGTGCGGATTCTTGTTTTTGATAATTACGATTCATTTACATACAACCTTGTTCACCTGGTGGAAAAGATCCTTCATCAGAAAACAGAGGTGTATCGGAATGATGAGATTGCCCTGGATAAAGTGGAAGAGTTTGATAAAATTATTCTTAGTCCAGGACCCGGAATTCCCGAAGAGGCGGGTTTGCTTTTACCATTAATCAAAAGATTTGCGCCAACAAAATCCATACTCGGTGTTTGCCTCGGTCACCAGGCCATCGGTGAAGCATTCGGAAGTGAACTCACTAACCTGAGTACAGTGTTTCATGGTGTTGCAACTCCCGTGTTCCGTGATGCAAAAGTTTCTGAAAATCAGTTTCACAATGATTGGTTTGATGGTCTTCCTTCAACAATTGAGGTAGGCAGGTATCATAGCTGGGTGGTAAAGGAAGAAGGACTTGCAAAAGATCTTGAGATAACAGCAAGAGATGAAAATGGTTTCATCATGGCCCTGCGACACAAAACTTACGATGTTCAGGGTGTACAGTTTCACCCGGAAAGTGTACTGACACCCATGGGAGAAAAAATGCTGCGCAATTGGTTGGGGGCATCAAATTAAATAGTATGAGAAAGATTCTTCAATATCTTTTTGAACATAACTCGCTTTCAAGAACAGAGGCATACGATGTCATGATGAATATCGGTCGCGGTGTTTATAATGAACATGAGATAACGTCATTCATGACTGTTTATCTCATGCGCACGATTACGATTGCCGAATTGCAGGGATTCCGCGATGCATTACTTGAACTTTGCGTACCTGTTGCTCTTGAAGAAAATGTAATCGACATTGTTGGAACAGGTGGCGATGGAAAGAATACCTTTAATATTTCAACCCTTGCATGTTTCATTGTGGCTGGCACGGGTCAGCCTGTTGCGAAGCATGGAAACTATGGTGCATCTTCCATCAGCGGTGCATCGAATGTGATGGAAAGGATGGGTTATAAGTTCAAGAATGATCCTGCACAATTGAAACATGAACTTCGTGAAACGAATATCTGTTTTATGCATGCGCCTTTATTTCATCCCGCTTTGAAAACGGTGGCGCCCATGCGGAAAAATCTAGGCGTGAGAACGTTTTTCAATATGCTCGGTCCGATGGTGAACCCGGCTTCTCCGGCGTTTCAATTGGTAGGCGTATATAATATGGAAATGGCCAGGCTCTATAATTATCTCCTGCAGGAAACAGGAAAAGCCTTTACGATTATTCATGGTCTCGATGGATATGATGAGATTTCATTAACCAATGATACCCGGGTGATCACACGTGAAGGCGATAGTATAATGACGCCGGAAAAACTGGGCAAGAGAATGGTGAGTGCATCAGATATTAGCGGCGGTGAAACACCGGAAGAAGCAGCAGAAATTTTCACTAGGATATTAAAGGGAAAAGGCACCTGGGCACAGAATGCAGTTGTACTTGCGAATGCAGCCATGGCGCTTCATTGTACAGGCAAGTATAATAGTTATGAAGATGCTTATGCTGCAGGCGTGGATAGTCTTGATAACGGCAAGGCTTATGCGACACTGGAAAAACTGATCCAATTGCAATAAAGAAAGGAATGAAAGACATTTTAAAGAAGATAGTCGATTCTAAATACAAGGAGATTGCTGAAAGAAAACAGCGGGTTTCTGTAGATGAACTTTTGCAAATGGAAGGATTCAACCGACCAGTAATATCCCTTGCGAAACGCTTTGAAACAAAAGTTTCTACGGGGATCATTGCCGAGTTCAAAAGAAAATCTCCTTCGAAAGGAATCATTAATGACAGATCATCTGTGGCAGATGTAGTATCTGCCTATGAGAAATTCGGCGCTGCCGCAGTTTCCGTTCTCACAGATGAAGAATATTTTGGTGGATCTGCAGCTGATTTTGCAATTGCAAGGCAGCAACTCAACATACCATTGTTGCGGAAAGAATTTATTGTTGACGAGTACCAGGTGGTGGAGACAAAAGCAATGGGGGCAGATCTGATACTTTTGATCGCTGCATGTCTTAGTCCGGCCGATGTGAAACAACTGAGCAAAAAAGCTGCTGCGCTTGGGCTTGAAATATTACTTGAGTTGCATGATGAAGATGAAATTGGTCATATCTGTGATGAGATAACGCATGTGGGAATCAATAATAGAAACCTGAACAGTTTTTCGGTTAACATCGACCGCAGCATCGATATGGCGCATGCTTTACCTGCCGGAAAATTCAGGATTGCGGAAAGCGGCATAAATAGTGCTGATCAGGTTGATCTCTTCCGTAGGAAAGGATTTGATGGGTTTCTGATAGGAGAAAATTTTATGAAAGAAGCAGATCCGGGGTTGGCTTTCCAGCTGTTTACGAAGAACATTAAAAAACCAGCCTGAGATGAGGATAAAGGTTTGTGGAATGACAAAAATTGATCAGGTCCGTTCACTGGAGGAAGCCGGGATTTCTTTTGCCGGTTTTATCTTCTACCCGAAGTCACCGCGATATGTTGAAAAATCCGGCCTGCAGGCTGCTGATCTCAAACGTGAACGAATCAATATTAACCGCGTCGGAGTATTTGTGAATGCAAGTGCCCAGGAAATATTGAAAACGGTTGATGAATGGCGTTTACATATGGTGCAGCTTCACGGTGATGAGTCACCGAAATTTTGTGAGATCATCAGTAATCATATCACCACAATAAAAGCATTCCGGATGAGTGCAGATGATAATGTCGGTTGGAAGATCTATCCATATATGGACGTAGTTGACATGTTTCTTTTCGATGCAGTAGGAGTTGGATATGGTGGTACTGGTCAGCAGTTCGATTGGAAGATGCTGGATTCTGCTACGATCGGGAAATCATTTTTTCTCAGCGGTGGCATAGGACCTAGTGATGTGCAGGCGGTGAGAGATTTCTCTGCTGGAAAACCGGAAATGTTCGCAGTTGATATCAACAGTAAATTTGAAATCGGTCCCGGTGATAAGGATATAGATAAGATTATTCAATTTAAAAAAGACCTGGACAAGCCATGAGCAGTATTATTCTCAGGGATGGGATATTAGAAGATCTTCCACAGATGCTGGAGATTTATAATGACATTATTCTGAATACGACTGCTGTTTACGACTATAATGCGCACACATTGGAAATGCGTACGAATTGGTTCAACGATCGTTTGCGAATGAATCTTCCTGTTATCGTTGCGATGGATGGTGAAGATCTCGTTGGCTTCGGTTCTTTCGGACAATTCCGCGCCTGGGCGGCCTATAAATATGCAGTTGAACATTCAGTGTATGTAAGAAATGATCAGCGTGGAAGAGGCATTGGCAAAAGAATACTTGTACAGTTGATTAATGAAGCAAAAAAGAGAAATCTCCATACCATGATCGCAGGTATTGATGCTTCCAATGATGCGAGTATCCGTCTGCATGAACAATTGGGTTTTATTGAAGTCGGACATTTTAAAGAAGTGGGATATAAATTCAACCGATGGCTTGATTTAAAATTTCTGCAACTAACTATAGATAACAATCCTGAGTAGACAATACGATTTTTTGATTTCATAAGTATGTATTTGTGTTATGGAGAAAAAACTAAAATGGACTGAACCCGACCAGTGGGGATATTATGGTGAGTTCGGAGGTTCATATATATCGGAGATGCTTTATCCCAACGTGGAAGAGTTGCGGCAGCATTACGTGGAGATCCTGAAAGATCCATCATTCATTTCGGAATTTCAGTTGCTGCTTCGCGATTATGCAGGCAGACCCACGCCTTTATTTTATGCTGAGCGATTGAGTGATAAATATAAATCTCAGATCTATCTTAAAAGAGAAGATCTCTGTCATACGGGTGCGCATAAGATCAACAACACGATAGGCCAGATCCTGATGGCGATTCGTCGCGGTAAGAAAAGAATTATCGCTGAGACAGGTGCAGGGCAGCATGGTGTTGCAACCGCTACTGTTTGCGCTTTGAAAGGATTGGAATGTATCGTGTACATGGGAGAAAAAGACATCGAGCGCCAGGCGCCGAATGTGGCAAGGATGAAAATGATGGGGGCTGTTGTTATACCGGCTGTAAGTGGAAGCAAAACGCTGAAAGATGCAACCAACGAAGCTATCCGCGACTGGATCAATCATCCTGAGGATACGCATTATATTATTGGAAGTGTTGTCGGACCACACCCGTATCCGGATATGGTGGCGAGATTTCAAAGCGTGATCAGCGAAGAAATGAAAAAGCAACTGGAAGAACATACCGGAAGAACTATTCCCCATCGGGTGATAGCATGCGTTGGTGGTGGCAGTAATGCTGCGGGTGCTTTTTATCATTTTCTTGAGAACGAAGAAGTGGAGCTGATTGCAGTGGAAGCGGCTGGCGAAGGAGTTGACAGTGGGAAATCTGCTGCAACGACAGCATTAGGAAAATCAGGTGTATTGCACGGAAGTAAGAGCCTTGTGATGCAGACCGATGACGGACAGGTGGTGGAACCACATAGTATTTCTGCAGGTTTGGATTATCCGGGCATTGGACCTTTGCACGCAGATCTTTTTAAACGTGGCCGCGCAAAATTTATGAATGCAACGGACGAGGATGCACTGAAAGCGGCTTTTGAATTATCAAGACTGGAAGGAATTATTCCTGCACTTGAATCAGCTCATGCACTTTCAGTATTGGGAAAGATCGGGCTGAAACCTGAGGAAACCACCGTTGTTTGCCTGAGTGGACGTGGTGATAAGGACCTTGCCACATATATGAAAAATATGGACCTGAAATAATTATTTGTATG
The DNA here is from genome assembly GCA_029269725.1 of Pollutibacter soli. Classification (GTDB taxonomy): domain Bacteria; phylum Bacteroidota; class Bacteroidia; order Chitinophagales; family Chitinophagaceae; genus Pollutibacter; species Pollutibacter soli. Next base: position 211,283 of record JARJHS010000008.1, read on the forward strand.
AGCAGGATCAGAATTCTTTTTCAGAAAAAAAATAAAAAAGTGCTGAACGTGTATTGTACTGCCGGCTTCCCTCAGCTCAACAGTACAATCGAAGTAATGCAGGCTTTGGAAAAAAACGGCGCAGATATCATTGAATTGGGAATGCCATACAGTGATCCGCTGGCTGATGGTCCGGTAATCCAGGCAAGTTCAATGGTCGCGATTCAGAATGGTATGACGGTGAAAGAACTTTTCCGGCAGCTGAAAGGTTTTCGCGAAAAAATTTCAGTGCCTGTTGTGTTGATGGGTTATATGAATTCAGCGCTTCAGTATGGGTTTGAAAAATTTTGTGAAGACGCATCAGCACTGGGTGTTGATGGGTTGATACTGCCTGATCTTCCGATCCATGAATTCGACAGCTATTACGGAGCGATCATCAAAAAAAACAATCTTGATTTTATATTCCTGGTGACGCCTGAAACCAGTGAAGATCGGATTCGCGAGCTTGACAAAAGAAGCAGCGGGTTTATCTATGCTGTTTCAAGTTCGAGTACAACCGGGTCTGACAAAGACATGAGTCACGTGGACGCTTATCTTAAAAAGTTAAGTGGATACAAATTAAACAATCCGGTGCTGGTAGGTTTTGGAATAAAGGACAAGGAAAGTTTTGAGAAAGCGAGCAGGCATACTAACGGCGCGATCATTGGGTCGGCATATATCAAAGCTTTGCAACAGAGTAATGATGTTGCAAAAGCGACAAAAGAATTTTTAGAACCAGTCTTAAACTGATGAAAAAGTGAATGTTGCGGTGATAAAATACAATGCGGGGAATATCCAGAGTGTGTTGTATGCCCTGGGCCGGTTAGGTGTCGAGGCAAAAGTGACTGATGATCCAGAAGAAATCCAATCCGCAGACAGGGTTATTTTTCCAGGGGTAGGGGAGGCATCTTCGGCTATGCGTTACCTTAAGGATCGAAAACTCGATGAAGTTATCAAAGGGCTTTATCAGCCTGTATTGGGAATTTGCCTGGGTATGCAACTCATGTGTCGACATTCTGAAGAGAATGATACCGGATGTCTTGGCATATTTAATGTTAATGTGAAGAAATTTGTTTCCACATCAGCGTCTGAAAAAATTCCACAGATTGGTTGGAATACGATTTATAATCTCAAATCAGACCTGTTCGAAGATTTGCGCGAAAACAGTTACTGCTATTTTGTTCATAGTTTTTACGCGGAGAAATCGGTATTCACTATTGCAGAAACCGAATATACAAAAGCATACAGCTCCGGATTAAGACGTGCAAATTTCTACGGCGTACAATTTCACCCCGAAAAAAGTGCCGCTGTTGGTGAAAAAATCATTACCAACTTTTTAAATATTGCAGGCTGATGGAAATTATACCAGCGATAGACATCATTGGAGGAAAATGCGTGAGATTAACGCAGGGCGATTACAATCAGCAGACAACATACCATGACGATCCTGTAGAAGTAGCTATCGGATTCGAGAAGGCCGGATTTAACAGATTACACCTGGTGGATCTTGATGGTGCTAAAAAAGGAGCTGTTCAGAATATCGATGTATTAAAGAATATTGTTGCGGCCACTGATCTGATCATTGATTTCGGGGGTGGTGTGAAAACAGCCGAGGCTGTGAATGAAGTTCTGGAATCCGGAGCCGCGTATGTGACTGTTGGAAGTATTGCAGTAAAAAACAGGAATGAACTACTGAGCTGGTTTGAGCATTTCGGCGCTGGGAGTTTTGTGTTGGGCGCTGATGTGATTGGAAGAAACATCGCTATCCACGGTTGGACAGAGAAAACAGATACAGATCTTTTCAGTTTCCTGGAAAGCTATTATAATGTGGGTATCCGTGAGGTGTTTTGTACAGACGTGAGCAAGGATGGAAAACTGCAGGGGCCGTCAACAGAATTGTATCGGGAGATCATTGAACGCTTTCCTGATTTTTACTTTATCGCGAGTGGTGGTGTTTCGGGTATCGCTGATCTTGATGAACTGAAAAAGGTGGGTTGCAGTGCGGCAATCATAGGAAAAGCTATATATGAAGGAAGATTGAGCAGCGAAGAACTTGTTAGGTGGTTTCGGGAGGTGGTATAGCTGCAACAGGGTATTTTCAGTTGCTGATCATTCGCAGTTCATTTCAGTTATTTGATCTTTCAAGAGACAATAATGGCAGATGTAAGGTCGGACTATAAAAGTAAACTGTTGAAGACAATTCAAATTCAGAATACACTCGTCAAAGACTTTGATTTGTTTGACTCCAGGACCAAAGAAGGTTTGTTAAATCACGGAATTTACTTGACTGAGAGATTACATAAAGAGTCGTTTACATTGGCTCAATTAAAATCAATCGCAGGCGATATACTCACTTTATGGAACGAAAGCATAGGGATAGCGACGGAATTGTTCTGGACCGAAATGGAGAAAAATAATATAGAATTTGAACGAAAGGACGAATTGATTTTTGCTTTGGAGAAAGGTAGATTCAGAAAAGTGGAAATGGGTATGGGGGCCAGAAAAGATTGGGCTGTAATTAAGGACTATTGTTCAATTAAAAAAAGATTCTCAAATGACGAGATTGAAAAGATTTCCTCAATCATTGAATCAGATGAAAGCACCAGACTCGGCATTTTAAAAAAATGCCTGAAAAAAAGGGAAATTCCACAGACGCAGTATTTGAAGTTCGGAGAATGTATGGCCTATATGAGCAACTGTGCACTTTGGGATCGATATTTTAGTAAATCGGAAGTTGATGAACTTTATACCATTTGGCAAAACTTTGAAAGCAAATGACCTGCAAATAAAAACCTTTGATAGTAATGCTTACAAAAAGAATCATTCCCTGTCTTGATATCCGCGATGGACGTACAGTGAAGGGAACCAATTTTGTTAATCTGCGTGATGCAGGTGATCCTGTTGAACTTGGCGCTACGTATGCGCAGAATGGAGCTGATGAACTTGTTTTCCTGGATATAACGGCAACGCATGAACGTCGTAAAACGCTTGCAGAACTTGTAAGGAGAATTTCCGGTGAAATCAATATCCCTTTTACAGTTGGTGGCGGAATAACCAGTGTGGATGATGTCTACAATCTGCTGCAACATGGTGCCGATAAGGTATCAGTTAACTCCGCGGCATTCAAAAGACCGGAGCTGGTTGGTGAGCTTGCCAACGAGTTTGGAAGTCAGTGTGTGGTACTAGCCATCGATACGAAAAAAGAAGAGGACGGCAACTGGTATGTGTATCTGAATGGAGGCCGGCTCGCAACAACTACCTTATGCACAGAATGGGCAAACAAAGCCGTTGACCTGGGTGCGGGAGAGATTCTGCTTACATCGATGAATCATGATGGCACAAAACAGGGGTTTGCTCACGAAATAACCTCTGAACTGGCCACCACCTTGCCTGTGCCGGTTATTGCTTCCGGCGGGGGAGGTACTATGGAGCATTTTTATGATGTGTTCACCAAATCCCATGCAGATGCGGCGCTTGCTGCGAGCATTTTTCATTTCCGGGAGATCGGAATACCTGAGCTTAAAACTTATCTTGCGGAACGGTGGATTCCCATAAGAAACGATCTGATCATTTAATAAAAAATATTTCATTGAAAGTAGATTTCAAAAAATCAGCCGATGGCCTGGTACCGGCGATTATACAGGATCACAGGACGGGGAAAGTACTTATGCTGGGGTATATGAATGAAAACGCGCTCATGATAACAATGGAAACCGGCCGGGTGACGTTTTATAGCAGGACTAAACAGCGTCTTTGGACAAAGGGCGAAGAAAGTGGTAACTACCTCGAACTCAGGTCTATCGACAGCGATTGTGACAATGATTCACTGCTGGTGAAAGTACAACCCAAAGGACCCGTTTGCCATACAGGCGCCGATACCTGCTGGAATGAAAAAAATCATACACAGGATTTTCTCAGCTACCTGGAGGACATTATTTCGCTCAGAAAAAAGAGCGACGATGAAAACAGTTACGTAAAGAAATTGTTTAAAAAAGGCATCAATAAGATTGCTCAGAAAGTAGGCGAGGAGGCCGTGGAATTAGTGATTGAGGCAAAGGATAATGATGATGAAAAATTTCTTGATGAAGCGGCCGATCTGATGTTCCACTATTTGGTTTTGCTTAACAGTAAAGGGTTTAATTTGCAATCCGTGAGTGATATCCTGAAAAAAAGGCATTCTAAATGAAAAAGTTGTTGCTGATCTTTTTGCTGGCTCCTGTATTCTGCATTGCTCAGCAGGAAAAAGATTTTGTTATTAAAGGATTTCTGAAAGGATTGCCTGATGGCACTGAATTGGTAATCGGGTCAGACGATCCAACTATTTCGCCGCTTGCCAAAGGAATTTCCAGGGCCGGCAAATTCGAATTGAAGGGTAAGCTGGCTACGCCCGGTTTGTATCATCTCTCTTATCCTGGTACAAAACAAAAACTCTATATTTTTCTTGATCCGTCAACGGTTACTGTGAGTGGCACTAATGATTCCCTTCCTGTAGCCAAAGTTACGGGCTCTGCAACCAATGATGTATTCATCGCCTTTAATAAAACATTTACTCCTCTTTTCGCTGAACTTGGTGCTGTAGTTGAACATATCAATTCAGGCAAACCAGATCCTGATGGTTCAAAGAGAAAAAGATATGAAGAGCTGATCGGGCAGATCAATACACTCACCGATCAATTCGTCATTGAACATAAAAATTCATACGTCACTCCTTTTGCCATTTATGTGATGAAAGGTGTCAGTGATGTGGCGCAGATTGAGAACCGGTACAACCAGATGAATCCGGATTTGCATGGTAGTATTTTTGCTAAACAACTTGCTCAGCAGATTGCCGATAGTAAAGTCGGTGCCATCGGCTCAGAGGCTATTGAGTTTGTACAGAATGACATAGAAGGTAAACCTGTATCACTTTCATCTTTCCGCGGAAAATATGTCCTGGTGGATTTCTGGGCGAGTTGGTGTGGACCTTGTCGTCATGAAAATCCGAATGTCGTTGAAGCGTATAAAAAATTCTCCGATAAAAATTTCACCGTCCTGGGCGTTTCCCTTGACCGTGCACGTGAGCCATGGTTGCAGGCAATTAAAGATGATAATCTTATCTGGACCCAGGTGAGCGATCTGAAATTCTGGAACAATGAGGTTGCCAAAATATACAGGATCGAGGGTATACCGCAGAATTTCCTTGTAGATCCTAAGGGTGTCATCATCGCTAAAAATCTTCGCGGGCCGGAGCTGCATCAGAAGTTACAGGAACTGCTGCAATAAAGGACGAACGATAAACTACGAAGTACGATTTAAAAAGAAGTACAGATTCTATTCCAAAGTTTTGAAGCCGTTTCGAGGTAAAGTGCATTGCCTTCAGCGATATTTAAATTGCATAATGCGGAGTACACTAAAAAATACACGCGGAGGAGATTTTTTCTTCAATCATACCATAAAATTTCTTTATTCAGTTCCGCCGAAACGGAAAATCTGCAGGTAAATATGTATTAATTGGTTTTAGCATCTTTATGGTTCAAAATAACACCAGAAAAAAAGCACATCATCATGTATTTTTCTGTGCCGGATATTTTGGATCCTAGGAGATTTGATTTTTGCGACAAAACCCGCCAGGTATCCGATACTTGCAAGTATCGGATACCTGGGAGCTTTCAGCAATTTCGAAAACGATTTGTAAAAAAACAAGTGAAAAACCCGCCTGACTGACAGATTTTTCTATCTGATTTTGTGGATTTCATTTTGGTTTAGATATAGAGAAAATGTATAGTTCTTTTCCGGAATTCCGACACGAAAAAAGCCGCTGCATTTCTGCAACGGCCTTTAAACTTTTAACTTTTAACCTGCCTGCCGGCAAGCACCTGCTCGCTACTTACTACTCACTAGAAAATGTAACGAATCCCAAACTGCGCCTGCCATACATCGATAAGGCTTGCACCTCTCCTCGTTGTCGTGTAGTCGAGACTGTTATTCACCAAAGTCATTCTGTACACAGGAGCTCCGGTGGTTGTGTTATAACCTCTCGCTGCAAGAGGTGAGCTGTTGTTCACTACATAACCTACTCCCCATCTTGGATTGATCAGGTTGCCTACGTTGAAAATATCTGCCCGAAGCTGAATCGTGTGTCTGTTTTTTCCGATGTTGCGGAAAACTTCCAGCATCGCGCTCAGATCAAAACGGGTAACCATTGGCAGGTTAAGACCATTACGATCTGCGTATTCACCACGGTGTTTGCTCAGATACTTATCCTGGTTGATGTATTTTTCAAAAGCTGCTTTCTGCTGATCAACAGTAAAAGCAGGAACCGAACCACTGGCTGGTATTTCCTGGAAATTCATTTCACTCATATCCCTTGGAATATAGATCAGGTCATTTCCTGAAACACCATCACCATTCAGATCACCAGAAACCGTGTATGACACGCGACCCTGGTTCTGTGACTGACCACCCAATACCAGGTGAAGTGCCATCGTCTTAGCAAGCTCAATACGATATGATACGTTTCCAATGAAACGGTTACGGATATCGTAATCGCTGAATGTAAGTGAAGGATCATTATTGCCTCTTACTGACCTGTTGTCTCTCCAGCTGCTGAAGGCAATTGAACCGGCAGTAATATAATCTTTGGTACTACCGTAGTTATATGCCACCATCCAGCCCAGGCCCGTTGCGCGCGCAGGCTTTTCCAGTTTTACAGTGAACATAAATGATCCACCATAAGGTCCGCTCTTCAACACTGTTGCATCAGAGATCTTTGGATTGATACGTGATGCCGCATTGAATGAACTGCCTGACAGCAACTGACCTGTGGTTGTATTAAACGTATTGTAACGAGGTCTTGTATCTGGTCCGGAAAAGCTCGCGGTGGCAGGTTTCAGATTAGCGTTATAATAGAACATATTGCTAAGGCTCTGTGTAAACATTGCCTCTACACTTGCAATGATTCCCCAGCCGATATTCTGATCAACAGCAAGGTTTGCGCGGAATACCTGCGGGAAACGGAAACTGTTTTCTGTTGTTGCAAGGTTATAACTTGGTGCCGGCTGACCAGGATTTGCAATTTCAGGAACATGCGCTGTCACATCCGGATTGAATGGATATGCTTTGGTATTGTCAGTGAAGATTGATCCACTCTGTACACCGTTATTACCCATCTGGTTGGAAATCCATACAAATGCAGGTCGCCCTGTGAAAAGACCAAGGCCACCACGGATCTGCGTTTTCTTGTTACCAAACACATCATAGTTGAATCCAAATCTTGGAGACACCATGAGTTTTGCCTTCGGAAGTTTTGAAGTACTCAGCTGCGTAGGATCGCCATTTTCATCTACGAAACTAAATCCATCAACTTCAGTATTCACAAAACCGCTTCCGGCGAAGAAAGGAATATCAAAGCGAACACCGTAAGTGATATTCAGCCTGTCGCTGAGCGGAACATCATCCTGAACATAAAATCCCAGGTTTCTTGCTTTGGTTACTGCGTTCCATAATCCCCCGCCGGCCAGATTGCTGTAGGCCAGCTGATATCTGCGCAACAGTACCGGATTTTCAGTCATGTTGGGATTTGCAAGAAATGCATTTGCAGATGCATAAAAGCTATCCAGGTTGTGGAAGACATACTGACCGTTGATATTCGGGGTAAACTGGTTGAAGAAATGGAATGTTTCAAAATTGAACCCGACAGAAATGGTATGCTTCCCGAAATACATGCTGAGGTTATCAGAAACCTGCCAGGTGTCTGTATCCAGTATATTATTAGGAGTAAATGGTTCTGATCCGAACGAAATATAGTTACGGTCATTGCCATCCAGGATATCTACTGTTGGGAAAGGAATTGCTTTCTCAGCACGGTAGTCACGGTTCGCAGTATAACCGAAGATCAACTGGTTATGAAATTTTTTGCTGATGCGACTGTTCAACTGTGCAATCGCAGAATAAATATCATTATTGATTACATAGTTGGAGTTTTCAAAGTTCATCGCAAAGGCGTTGTTATTTCTTCCATTGAAACCACCGGAGCTGCTCATAGGAACATCGCGTGATGATTTGAGGAAATTACCGCGGATGCTGAACTTGTGAACATCGCTGATGTTCCAGTCCAGCTTCAACATTGCTTTATCACTTTTAGTAAGCAATGAGTAATTGTCATACAGTCCAGTATTGTAATTAAAATTATCAGCAAGATATTTTGAAAGTGCTTCGAGATCGGTTGTTTTTACACGGGTTACGTTTGCGCCACCGGTGTTAGAACCATTATCTGCCACCCAAGCAGTACCCGGATCCGTTCTACGCTCACCTTCATAATTGGCGAAGAAGAACAATTTGTTTTTGATGATCGGACCACCGACGCTTGCACCAAACTGTTTAACATCAAATGCTGCAGTTACAACATTCGTTTTTCCCTCGGCACCTGCTTTGCGACCGGTCAGGCCTTCATTGCGGAAATTGTAAAAAGCACTCCCGTGGAATGTGTTGGTTCCGCTTCGTGTTACTGTATTGATTGAAGCACCAGTGAACCCTGCATCTTTCAGGTTGTATGGAGAAAGGTTGATCTGCATTTCTTCCAACGCGTCCAGTGAAATCGGCGTTGAGTTGGTCTGGCTTCCGGGAAGTGCCTGAAGACCGAAAGAGTTGTTGAAGATCGTTCCGTCAATGGTGAGGTTGATCATCCTGTTGTCCTGACCGCCAAAGGAAGTACCGTTGGATTGCGGAGTGAACTTTGTAACGTCAGTAATGCTCCTGCTCAGTGTTGGAATCGTCGCGAGCATCTGCCTGTTGATATTCGTTGAAGCTCCTTTTCTGTCTTTGGAGATCAACGAACGGCCACGCGTACTGGTAACCACCACTTCGTTCAGACTTTTGCTTGCTTCGATCAGCTGAATATCAACTCTCGTTGGCTCACCCAGCTGAACCGTAACATCACCCACTTCCTGTGGCGAAAAGCCAACGTGTGAGTAAGAGATTTTGTAAGGTCCACCGATCCTGATGCCCGGTAAGCTGTACCGGCCGTCATTGGTCGTTTGTGTTTTGTAACGTGTGCCGGAAGGCTCATGAACGGCTTCAATGGAGGCGCCGGCGATCGGCTTACCTTCAGAATTGACTACCGACCCGACCAATGTTCCGGAAGTTACCTGTGACATTGCCGGGACATAAAACAGCAGTGCCACAAGGAGTTTTACCCATGTTTTGTACATATTTTGTTAAGTTTTTCAGCGGCAAAGATGCAGAATTAACCTATTTGATTCCCCTGAATATGTTAACATTACTTAACATTTTTCGTACAAAATTTAATATCAGCCCAAGCAGCGTTTTCACATTTGTCTTATTCGTTTTTCGGGAGGCTTAAACTCAGTAATTTTGCAAAAAACTTTTTATGCTTGATTCGATAGAGTCCGCCATTGAGGATATCAAAAATGGTAAGATGGTGATCGTGGTGGACGACGAAGACCGTGAGAATGAGGGCGATTTTGTGACTGCTGCGGAAAATGCAAGTCCGGAAGTCATCAATTTCATGAGTAAGTATGGCCGGGGACTGATATGTGCACCACTCCCGGAAGAGCGTTGCGATGAGCTGGGATTGGAACAAATGGTGTCTAATAATACGGCTTTGCATGAAACGGCTTTTACGGTGTCCGTTGACCTGCTGGGTCACGGCTGTACCAGCGGAATTTCGGCACATGATCGTTCAAAAACCATTCGGGCATTAATAGATCCGGCCACAAAACCTGCTGATCTGGGTCGCCCGGGACATATTTTTCCGCTTCGTGCAAAAAAGGGCGGGGTGCTCAGACGCTCGGGCCATACCGAAGCTGCAGCAGACCTCTCAAGGCTGGCCGGATTTGAACCTGCTGGTGTTTTGGTGGAGATAATGAACGAAGACGGAACGATGGCCAGGCTGCCTGAACTGGAACAGATGGCTGTTAAATTCGATATGAAACTGATTTCGATAAAAGATCTGATCGAATACAGGTTGAAAACGGACTCATTAATCGAAAAAGTGGTGGCCGTTGATATGCCAACTAAATATGGTCATTTTAAACTCGTCGTTTTTCGCGAAACAGGTAATCCTCAAAGCGGCGAGCATCTCGCCCTGATCAAAGGTGAATGGAAAAAAGATGAGCCGGTAATGGTGAGAGTACACTCGTCCTGCTTTACAGGCGATATCCTGGGTTCACTTCGGTGCGATTGCGGCGAGCAACTTCACGCAGCCATGGAAATGGTACAGGCAGCAGGTCAGGGTGTTGTTCTATATATGAACCAGGAAGGTCGCGGAATCGGGTTGGTAAATAAGTTGAAAGCCTATAAACTCCAGGAAGATGGTATGGACACTGTGGAAGCCAATCTTCACCTGGGTTTTACTATGGATCAGCGCGATTATGGTGTCGGTGCGCAAATACTTCGTTCGCTAGGCATTTCAAAACTTAAACTGATCAGTAATAATCCGCGTAAGCGTGCAGGCCTTAGCGGCTATGGGTTAGAAATAGTCGAAACTGTTCCAATCAAAATTGATTCAAATCCTCACAACAAGAAATATCTGGAGACGAAGAGGGATAAGATGGGGCACGTTTTATAATGAAGTAGAAGTGATAGGTGAGTGCAGATAAATGTCACGGGCTTTTTTTCATGAATACTGAACAGGGATGTTACTAACAGATTTAGATTTTGATCTTTTTTGTAGAGACTATGTATCCCTGATCTCTACAAAAAAATAAAGTTTAAAAAAATAGGAAACTCAGACTTTATCATAATCAACCGCCGGCTTTTCCTGCTTAGCTGCCGGCAGGCAGGCTACTCACTACTTTCTACTTACTGTCTGACATTTGCGCTACTCACTGCACTGCTATCCGCTTTCGGTTGATCATCATCTTCGTCCTTTGGTTTTACAGCCGGACTGGCTTTCTTCTTCCTGAAAAAACGATCAAATTCTGTTCTGAAAGAAATATTGGCCCCGGTTCTGTCGCGGCGGCCGCTGGTCGACATTGCATCGAAAGTACTACGATAGAAAAATGAAGTTCTGAGTTTGCCATCGGGAGTGATCTTGTACTCAAGCACTACATCGGGCAGGAAAAGAAACGACTGGCTGTTACCCACTGCCGAACTATTTGCCGTTGAGAAATTGAAATCACTTCCGAATGTTACCGTGAGTTTGTCATCCAGCATCGACTTAATAAACTGCAGACTCACATTCTCTCTGAAATTATTTGAACTACCTGGTGCAGCGCCGGTACCGGTAATATCTGTAAGTATACGCGAATAGTTGAAGTTAACGTCAACAGACGATCCAAGAATTTTATAAAAGAAGTTGGATATGCTGCTGGCCAGGATGCTGTTGATTACACCCGAAATGGTATTATTGATCAGCTCACTGTTTAGGTCACTCGCAACAACCGCATTCTGCGGAGCAAAACTTTTAAACACAATCAGGTAAGTTGCCTGTTTGCTTACTTCAAGGGGGTCGCGATTGATGGTTTTTAACCTTCCATCGACAGCTGGATTATTCTTGATTTCACTGGTTGTAGGGAGTTGAATCAAAAAGCTCGGTTGCGGACTTGCCAGCGTTCCTGTAATATGACAAATCACCTCCACATCACTTAGTTCATTTAACACATCTGAACTCACGCCCGATACTGTCGAGGATGTGGGACTGGTGAATAAGGTACTCATTCGTACTTTTTCAGCGAGGTAAGTTGCATACACATTCAATTCTGCATTATATGGATCCCCGGTCCAGGTAATAGTGCTTACTGGATCGCGTTGAAGCACAAAGGGTTTTTTAAAAATATCCTGGAAATTGAAATTGTAATTTCCCCGGTCAACCGTGAATTTTCCGGTGAGGGTTAGTGCTTCAATAGTCGACGTATGCAATCTTAAATTTCCAAAGCCCCGGGCTGAAATTACATCACCACTTAATTCATCAAGAATAACATTCACCTTAATCAGCGGATTTGCTGTCAGATTGAGATCGATCGACAAAATATTCTCCGGGTTAGACAATGAGTCAAGGTTCATTTCCCTGCCATACAATCTCCATACGATAAAATCAACATCGCCTTTTTGTTTTGAATTGCCGGATGTGTTGATGCTGAAAGTGGAACTATCCACTGGCGTACCTTCAACATACATTTTCATGTTTTCTGAAGGACCTTTGAATGAAAATTTTACACTACCAACCGCTGTTCCGAAGAAGTCTTTATTTTCCAGGCGGGTTGTGTTCATCAATAATAATTTCGAAGATGTTGCATCAAAATCATAACCGAAATCATTGAAGAATCCATGCGTCAGTTTTCCTTTAACAAGGCCGGTATTTCCCAGCACATCAGTTATGGTAATTTCACCAAAATCAATTACTCCGGGCTGAAACGTGATCGTCGGATCGTTTAATGTATAGAAACACTGGGTATAATCGACCTTCAATCCACCACCGCTGATTTTCACTGATCCTGTGAAATCCGGCTTTTTCAGATTACCGGAAATCCGCAGTTTACCGGTTGCCTTTCCCCGGATATCTGAGAAAATATCCGTAAGATATGTTTCCAGCAAACCGAGTTTCAATTCTGTGATATCAATTGACGCTTCTATGGATTGATTGAGTGTGTCTTCAAGATTGAGTCCGCCTTTCACATCAAAACGATAATCCTGGTTATCTGAAACAAGAAAAAATGACGAACGTTTTTTCTTATTATCCCAGAACCCGTTAAGTGTAGTGATTCCAATACTGTCACCTTCAAAACGCGTCTGATCGGTCTGGGCATTCAGATAAATTTTGAGGTCACCATAAGGATCTTCGACAGTAATGTCTCCACTGGTAATACCTTCGATCTTCGGAACTTTCATAAAGAAAGGTAAGATATCGCCCATATTTACTCTCCTTAAAGAAAGAGCGAGATCATTACTGTTACCAACAGACGAAGGCAAAGAAGAAATCAGGATTTCCTGTTCACCGTTAGTAATACTGATATTGTTCGCATCGAGCAATGAACGACTGATCGTAAGCTCTCCGTTTTTTTCAATGCGCCAGGTTTTGTCATTCAATACGACAGTGGAAGGATTGAAATGAATTTTTACACCGTCAGGAAGATTGGTAATGGCTGCAGACATATCAGCAGCGTTGATTGTCTGATTCGCTGAAGTTCGGAAGTTTACCTGTGAAACATTCCCGGCCGACAAAATCGAAAGTGATGTCTCCGGGAATTCAAGACTATCGTTTACCGTAATCGTTCCGGCTTTTGAAAATATTCGCAGGCTATCCAGGTCGCCATTGCCTTCAAGATGAAAATCATTCAACTCGTATTTCTGGTAAGCGAGGTAAGGGATATCTACATTTATCGACAATGTCTTTTCTGCCGTATTTATCTTGCCGTTGATTTTACTGTAGTCCAGACCTTTTAGTTTGCTATCGAGAAGTGGCAGATACTGATCAATATTTTTCAGATCTGCACTGAATGAAAAATCCTGCGCTTTCAATTCGCCGGCGGGAGCTTTAAAATACATAGGGTAATACTTACTCAGATAAGCAGTAAGTGTATGTGGTAACTCCCGGATGGTATACACTCCAAACAAGGAGATATGAAAATCGCTGTTCGTAATTTCAATCTGTTTATTGTCTTCAATTTTCATTGAATAGAGGTAAAGTGTGTCGAAAACATATGTTTCTTCACCTCTGGTCAGTGCTACATCATACAAGGAGGCTTCTCCGATAAAATCATCAACTGTTTTTCCCTTAAAATTCAGCCTGAATTTTCCGATAACACTGAGATCTGCTTCCGTAAGATTGATTGTCTTCAGGTTACTGCGCTGTACATCAACCATCAGGTTATATTCCGGCTGCTCACTGTTCAGGTTAAACGAACCATTAAGTGCAGCTTTAAAATTGGGATCATCAATTGTTCCGGAACCGATGAATTCCCTGTTCTGAAGTTTTCCTGTGAGATCAACATTTTGAAATACATATTTATTCCATTCAATCGCGGTGATCTTTCCATTGATTTCGGCATCCGCCGATTTCGGATTGAATCCCTTGCCTTTCAGTTTGCCATTAAAGGCGATAACACCGAGTTCCGTATTCCCAAGAAATTTTCCAAGATTAAAACCATTGGTCTCTACTAATCCTGTATAAACAGGCTGACCTTCAGATGGTAATTTTAAATTGACATCAGCTTTTACTGTTCCCAACGCAGTCTCAATCGTTCCTTTTGTTACAAAATCCCTGATATACCCCGTGAAATTTCCTCTGAAATTCAGAAACTGCAGCTCTTTTAAATCCGGCTCTGTGATTTTCGAAATGGATGGAACGATAGTGACCACATCTGCATACGTTGTTCTGAAATCATTTGACTCAAAATTAATCAGCGTATTGTCGATGTCCGGAAGGCCTTTCATTTTAATGTCGCCATCAAGAAATGTATTTCGTCCATATTGAAGGTTGAAACCATTAGCGGTAAGATTGTCAATTGTGCCTGTAACGACACCTTTGATCTTAAGAGAAGTTTTCATCTCCTTCAGATCCGGTGCGAAATAAGCAATGTCAGTGGAACTGATATAGCTGTCCCTAAACCGTCCTTCCAATCGGACAGAATGCAGAAAGTCACCCATGTCCGAATTGAAGTCATCAAACCTCATCGAATAATAATTACTCAAATGACTTGTCGGGGTTTTGATATCCAGGTTGGAGAAAATCATCGCTTCCGGATAAAGTTTGAAATCCGCAAGTAGTTTATCTACCTGGAACCCACTGCGTTCTTTTGTACTTAGATCGAGATATGCACTGATGGTGTCTTTCTGCCAGCTGATATTTTTTGCTTTGAGATTGATGTCGGTGAAGTCGATATGACTTCCATCGAAATACGCGTAAGCTGGCCGTTCGGTGAATATATCGTTCCTGAAACGTCCGTCTTTCATTTCGAGGTCGTATACCAGGATATCCCAGTCTACAACATTCCATTGCAGTTCTCCCTTCACTTTTGCTGCCGGAGTTTTTTTGCCTGTTCTCGGTGGCCTGCGCCCTTCATAATTGTATAGGGTAAACAGGGGATCTTCCAGGTCAATTTTCCTGATGAAAATCTTCTTTCGGGCAAAATTGATTTCATCTGCAACAAGGTTGAGATAACCGACTTTGAACTCCCTGTTTTCACCAACCCATTGATCGATCTGCCTGAAGTCCACGTTTTTCAGTTCCATTCGTTTGATGGAGAATTCGATACCCCCTTCTTTTTTAGTGGGTTTTGATGGGCCAGCAAAAAAATCAGCAATGAACTGATGATTCCAGACGCTATCGGTTCGTTTCAGATTTATGATCGCATCGTTAAGTCCGAGGTAATGTAATTCGGCCTGGTTCTTCAAAAAAAACCAATCGGTGATGGAAACTTTCAATGCGCCGGCATAGAGAAGGGTGTCTTTATTTTTATCTTCGATAAGGGTTCCCTCCATGTACACGCGGTTCAGCAGGGATATGCTGACCCTCTTTACCTGGACCTTTGTACCAATGGCTTTGGAGAACCGGCTGGTGGCTTCACTCACCAGGTAGTTCTGCGCCCATTCCGTTTGTATCAGCATCGCCAGAATAACCAGGATCGTCAGCAGAGACAGTAGGATATAGCCGGATATTTTAAGGACTTTTTTCAGGAACGGCCGCTTTATCAGTAAAATTAAACTATTGCCACCGATGCGCAAATAAGGAACCTTGAATTAACTTTTTACCTAAAGGTTGAACGTAAAACGTTGAACGTTTAACGCTGGCCTAAGTCGATGGAAAACTCTGTCAAAAAGCAAATCGTTTAAGTTTCAGGACTTAGTAGATCTTTCATCAATCGACATAAGCCGATTTTTTTGAGAAGACCTATCTGAAATTCAATGAAGGAAATGAAAAAATCCGGCAAAGCCGGACTTTCAATATCAATAATAAACGGAAACTACTCCATCATAGGCTAACGTTCAACGTTCTACGTTCCACATTAAACGTTCTACCTAATTCAGAAAGTAGTGAACGCTCGCGGTAAACATCCTCGGCTTAATAACGGGTCCGTTGTCGTTATCCACAATGGTCCCCATGCCGTATACGTAACCGATAGTGAATTGAAAACTTCTGCCGAATTGATAACCCACATTTATTACTGCGTTTGCTTCAGCGCGGCCATAGGCGGTTGAGGCAATTTTCATCGGCTTATTCATTTCTTCCTTTCCGGTAATTTCTTCTTTTCCGCTTAGAACAAAAGACATTGAAGGACCGAACTGTACAAAAATGCCTGATTTGTAGAAGGACTTTTTCCATTCAAATAAGAGTGGAATTTCCAGGTAATTCATTTTCAGCGTATTTACGCTGGTATCCACATTGTTATATTCAATCGCAAAAACTTTGTGGGAATATTGGACCTGTGGCACAAAGTAAAGCTGTCCTTCCAGCAATACTTTCAGTTCCGCACCGACATGATAACCGCCGCTGTAGGGAACTGATGGCCTCGAACCGTCAGTAGCGATGACCTTGGCGGTAGTCGCATTTGCGCCGGCTTTTAAGCCAACACGCAGCTGAGCCGATGCCGCAGAAACACTAGTGACTAAAACGAGAACTAACAGGTACTTTTTCATAACGCTTGATTAAATAGAAGCGTAAGATTACTAAGAATTATTCGCAGGTACAATGTGGAATATCCCGGTTTTCGATTAAATATGGATTTTTTTAGATGAATGGAACCTGGCCCAAAGGTAATGGCTTGTAATTGAATAACAGACTTTTACGGCTAATATTAACCGTACAGAATGGGGATTCCGGGATTGGCTTTGCTTATACGTGAAGGTGATCGTACCTGTTAGTCTTCCAGTAATTCGATCAGGTAGTTCTCCGCCTGGCGGATAGACCCTGTCTTGGAGATCCTGGTTATCACAACCTGTTTTTTCCAGCCGTCCTTAAGCCTGAACTGGTGTTCAGACCTTTCAGAGATATCCATGGACTTTATAACTTGTTTTAACTCAGGATCATTCTCAGAAGCTCCAATTCTTTTGTATACTTCCTGTAATACTTTCATTGTGCCACTCCGATCGAGTTGAACATTCATGGCGATGGTTATAAATTCAGTGGAGACAGGAGAAAGTGTAACTGCGAGTTCTGTAATAGCTGGCAAACGCTCACTTACATAAGGACTTTCCAGCATTGTTTTCTTCTTCACTGCAGCCCTGCTGAACTCCAGCCCATACAAAGAATGATACAACTGTATTTCTTTGATCAGGGAATTTTCTACCAGTTCTCTTGTATTGAACATTGCCATCGTTTTTTCCATAATGGATTTGAACGAAGCACTTGCGGTGTCCTTCGCCGATAACAAAAAAAGATTTTTGTAGTTATCACGAACCTGTTCCCGGTTTTCAAGCTCCAGGAACATACCGCCTTCGCTGGTCGAGAAGAGAAATTCCATTCCATCAAATATGGGAACGCCGGCCCCATTTCTGACATCACCCGATTTATGTAATTCAGGACTGCGAAATTTCCAACGTATTTTATATCCCCCTTCATTAGAATCCAGTATGGTTACATGTGCCTCATAACTTAGAGCAGCTTCCGACCTCATATCCGCTTCCGAACTTCCGGTAGATTTTGTATGCGTGATTTTCAGTTTCCGCTCTTCACCTTTTTTCCAGAATGCAATACAGGTGACGCTGGAATCTGTGATCCTGTTCTGTGCATATGATGAAACATTTCCTGACAGGAACTGGAAAACAGAAAGGAAGTAAATGGTGCTTTGTCTGATAGATTGCATTTTCACGAGGTATAAAACGGTATGAGACTTCCATACTTTGTAAGTGAACCTTGAATCATTTTCTAACTGCAATACAAATGCCGGTTGACCAATGGATCATTGTTATATTCAGGCGCGGGTCATTTTGCATTTCACCAATCAACACATCCACTTTTGCCGCATGTCCTTCAGGCCAGTTGGGTTGAGGAAGAAGATCATCGATGATGTAGAAACCACCGGGTACCAACAGACCGATGGTTTCATTTCTCAGATTAAATTTTCCTGGCCATGCATCGGCGAAAATCAAATCAAATGGTTTGCCCTTGTAATTCTGTATCCATTCACCTCCGTCTCCACAAAAAAAACTTATTCTTTTATCATCCTTAAAATGTTCCACTGCCGGCTGCTGAAACTCTTCGCTATTATCGATACTGATTACCGATGAAGATTCGTCCATTCCTCCCACAAGGAAAGACAGAGACAATCCTGTACCTGTACCAATTTCGAGGAAATGTCCGCCTGGCTTTGAAGATGCAATTGTTCTTAACAAACTGCCGGTATACAGATCAGAAGCCATAGTAAAACCCAATGCCTTCGACTTTTCCATCAACTGCAAATGGCGTGCGGACAATACAATACGACTGTCATCAAACATCAGTACAAAATTTAAAATTGGAAATTGAAAAATTTATAATCAATAAGCGCGTGCATCGTCGTCACCGCGCTTATCACCTACCGCTTCAAGCAGTAATTTGTTGGATACAGACTTTGTAATTTTAATTACTTCGGTACGACCGATATATCCGCGTTTGGATATTTTGTACCCCATTTTTTTCAGTTGTGAAACGGTATCGTCGGGAAAATCTGCTTCAACAAAAATTTCATCGGGCATCCATTGATGATGAAATTTAGGTTTGTTTACGGCATCGGATACACTAAGATTGAAATCTATTACATTCATGATGGTTTGCAAAACCGACGTTGGAATTGTTGTGCCACCGGGAGTGCCGACTACCAGGTAAGGTTGATTATTTTTTAAAACGATGGTCGGTGTCATTGAACTCAGCATCCGTTTTCCGGCCGCAATGGCGTTGTTTTCATTTCCAAGAGCGCCATACATGTTTGGCACACCTGGCTTGATACTGAAATCATCCATTTCATTGTTCATTAAAAAACCAGCGCCACTGACAACAGTGCCCGATCCATAACCACCATTTAAAGTAGTGGTTACAGAAATGGCATTTCCCCATTGGTCAACAACCGAAAGATGCGTTGTTTCTTCGCTCTCCGGGGTTGGAATTCCAGCCTTTATTTCGCTACTGTTACCTGCTTTGTCTGGCTGATAATCCGCCATTCTTTTTTCGAGATAGGACTTGCTTACCAGTTGCTTCACTGGAACTTTCACTTTATCAATATCACCTAAATATTCAGCACGATCAGCATAAGCGCGTCTCTCTGTTTCCGTGACGAGTTGTACAGCGTCGGCAGAAAGAAATCCTTTTTCAGCGATGTTTTTACCGGAAATCATTGTCAGCGTCTGTTGTAAAATGATTCCACCGCTGCTGGGTAATGGCATACTTAAAATAGTATAACCATTATAAGTGAACTCAACCGGAATTCTTTCGCGCACCTTATAATTTTTGAGATCAGCATTGGTAATGATGCCATTCCCTCTTTTCATTTCTGCAACAATCAGATTGGCCGTTTCGCCTTCGTAAAATCCGGCAGCTCCTTTGTCCCTGATTCTTTTTAAAGTATTAGCAAGATCTTTTTGAATAAGGGTATCTCCTTCTTTCCAGGAAGTTTCCTTTACAAAAACCGGAACCACAGTATTATATCTGATGAATGCATCACGATGCCTGTTGAGGGATGATGCTTCTGATTTAGTAATGACAAAGCCCTTTTCAGCAAGCAGGATTGCAGGAGCAATCAGATCCCTGAATGGAAGTTTTGCATACCGATGTGAAAAAAATAAACCAGCAACGGTACCTGGAATTCCGGAAGCAAGATGGCCATTCTGACTTTTCTCCGTAAGAGCGTTCCCATCTTTATCAATATACATATCACGGTGGGCCGCCGCAGGTGCAGACTCGCGATAATCAACAGCGATTTTTTTTCCATCCTGTAAATATCCGACCATGAACCCGCCTCCTCCAATATTTCCTGCTCCAGGATACACTACTGCCAATGCTAACTGAACAGCTATTGCAGCATCAACCGCGTTACCTCCTGACTTTAAAATCCGTATACCCACTTCACTTGCCAGGGGATGTGCGGTTACAACAGCTCCCTTGCTTCCTTCTGCCTGTTTTTTAATCTCGTATTGATAGGGATTAAAACCAGGTTGCTGTTGCTGAGCAACCGAAAAGAGTGAAGTAGTGAGCGAAATAAAAATACAGAAGAAAATTTTTGAAGCTGTCCAGATCGAAATGCGGTTCATGGTATAAAAATAAAACAATGGAGAATCCGGTAACTGCATTTCTTTCAAATGCTCATCTTTCTTTATTTTCACGCCCTGTTAAAAAAAATCGCGGACTATGATAGCAAGACAGGCCCTGTTACTAGTATTTCTTTCTTTTATAATATCAGCAACTGCACAGGAAACTTTCAGGAGCCCGGAGCAATTCCTGGGTTATCCATTAGGAAGCCGGTATTCGAGACATAACCAGATTGTGGGTTATTTTGAACATGCTGCGCGCACCAACCCAACAAAAGTGAAGATCCAATCCTATGGACAAACTTACGAAGGTCGTCCGTTGATGGTGGCGTTCATCGGTACTCCTGAAAACATTGCCAACCTGGAGCAGATACGCCAGAACAATCTTCGCCTGGCAGGTATAGCAAAAGATAAAGCTGCGCCTTCGGAAACAACTGCGGCGTTGGTCTGGTTGAGTTATAATGTGCATGGTAACGAACCCTCTTCCAGTGAAGCTGCGATGAAAACTTTATTTGCATTACTTGACCCAACCAATACACAAACTGCACAATGGTTGAAAAATACCGTGGTGATACTTGATCCATGTATTAACCCGGATGGCCGTGACCGTTATGCCAACTGGCAGAATGGTGCAGCCAACAAAGTTCCTGATGCTAATCCGCAAACGAGGGAGCATCGCGAACCATGGCCCGGTGGTCGTGTGAACCATTACTTTTTTGATCTTAACCGTGATTGGGCCTGGCAGACACAGCAGGAGTCGCGCCAGCGTATGGAACTCTACAATCAGTGGTTGCCACAGGTACACGTAGATTTTCATGAACAGAGCTATAACAGTCCATATTATTTCGCGCCGGCGGCAGAACCTTATCATGAAGTCATTACTCCATGGCAGCGCGATTTTCAGATCCTGATAGGGAAAAACAACGCGAAGTATTTTGACGAAAAAGGCTGGTTGTTTTTCACAAAAGAAAGATTCGATCTTTTCTACCCAAGCTATGGCGATACTTATCCTACTTACAATGGTGCTATCGGTATGACATTCGAACAGGGTGGCGGGCCCAGTGGGGGAAAAGCAGTCCGCACGCAGGATGGTGACACGCTCACACTTGCTGACAGGATAGAGCATCACTATACAACAGGTCTTTCTACAATCGAGGTTACTTCTACGAATGCGGCAAGACTCATAAAAGAGTTCAGGAAATTTTTTACCGATGGCGTTAACGGGACTTTTGGTGATTACAAGACTTATGTAATCCGTCACACCAATTCAATGGGTGCCGAAGCGGGTGATCTTGGCCGTTACCTGAAAAATAATGGAATCGAATTCGGATATGCCGGTACCAAGGTGGCATCAAAAGGGTACAATTTCACAACACGTAAAGAAGAATCATTCAGCATTAATCCGAACGATGTTATCATCTCTGCATTTCAACCAAAGTCTGCGATGGTAAAGGTGTTGTTTGAACCGGACAGTAAGCTTGTCGATTCAAATACTTATGATATTACTTCATGGTCGCTGCCCTATGCGCTTGGTCTCGAAGCTTATGGCGTTAAGGATAAAATTCTTCCTTCACCACCAAGCGCTGAACAGGTAAAGAAATCAGCGATGTCTGAAACGGTAAAACAAGCTTATGCCTGGGTAGCGCCCTGGAACAGTTCAGGATCTGCAGCATTGCTTGCGCAACTTCTGACGGCAGGCATCAAGGTCAGGTATGCGGAGCAACCATTTCAGAGCAATGGTAAAACTTTTGATAAAGGAAGTCTGATCATTACCAGGGCTGCGAATAGTTCTTTTGGAGATCAGTTATACACGGCCATCGGCAAAGCTCTTGCAGGTGCACCGGGTTTTCATGAAACAATAGAGCCGATACAATCCGGGTATGTAGATAAAGGATTTGATATTGGAAGCAGTATGGTGAGATACATCAATACACCTAAGGTTGCACTAATCATGGGAGACGGTATTTCTGCAAACGCTTCGGGTGAACTTTGGTATTATTTCGAACAGGAGTTGAAATATCCTGTGTCGACCATTAATGCAACAGATCTCGCGCAGGTAAACCTCAGAAATTTTGATGTGATCATTATGCCTGATGGGAACTATCGCAATTTCAGCGATAAAACTGTAACTGAAGAACTCAGGCGCTTTGTACAGGCTGGCGGACGGTTGATTGCTATCGAAAACGCAGTGTCGGTGTTATCTAACCTGGACTGGGCAATCAAAAAGAAAAAAGAAGATTCTAAAAAGGAAGATGATAAACCTGATTATAATCTTCTCAAAAAATATGGCAATCGCGAGAGGGACTACCTTGTAAACACGATTCCGGGTGCCATCTTCAGAGTTGAGCTTGACAATTCCCACCCACTGGGTTTCGGATACAAAGGGCAATACCTCACATTAAAACAGGATGACAATATTTATGAGTTTATGAAAGAGGATGGATGGAATGTGGGAGTGATTAAGAAAGACAGCTATATCACTGGTTTTGCAGGTGCCGGTACTAAACAGAAACTAAAAGATGGTTTACTGATCGGTGTCCAGGAAATAGGCAGAGGTAATGTGATCTATTTTGCCGATGATCCTATCTTCAGAGGTTTCTGGGAAAACGGAAAGTTGATGCTGGCAAATGCTGTGTTTTTGGTAGGAGAGTAGGAGAGGACAGAATACCGGAAGAGAAGGCGAAAATTGAAAACGGAAAACGGAAAACCGGAATAATCAGAGTTGACAGCAACTATCATCCGTTAGGTTATTCGTAGAGACAAGGTATGCCTTGTCTTGGCAGGAAAACAGAATAAGGGATACAGAATACAGGAAGAATGGTCTGAAACGGGAGCCAGAAGCTGAAAAAGGAAGAATTAAAAATATGGTCACTGTAGAATATCTGCTGCCTGTTGCCTGTGAAATTTAACGAAAAAAGCATCCGGGCAAGCAACACCTGCTGCCCGCTGCCTATATAAAAAAGTTAAAAAAAACAAAAAGCCCCTGATCATTTTCTTTAGAGATTCATTTGTAATACTTTTAAGCCTTACATATTACTGCCATTATCCGGATTTGCAGTTTGGATAATGGCAGATGTTTAATACGCATGAAGAAACTTTTACTCATTTTACTGATCTCTGCTTCCACGCTTGCAAAAGCCCAGGCTCCTCAGCAATGGAGCAGCAGCGAGATCGGACTTGCACTTAAAAAATTAAAGGTACTTGGCACGGTTCTGTACATCGCTGCTCACCCTGATGATGAGAACACCCAACTCCTGGCATATTTCTCGAAAGGAAAAAATTATCGCACAGGTTATCTCTCTCTTACCCGTGGGGACGGCGGCCAGAACCTGATCGGTGATGAACAGGGAATCGAACTCGGTTTGTTGCGTACCCAGGAGTTATTATCAGCCAGGCGAATTGATGGAGCCCAGCAGTTTTTTAGTCGCGCCTATGATTTTGGTTTTTCAAAATCAACAGATGAAGCATTAACCATCTGGGGGAAGGATAAAATCCTTTCTGACGTTGTTTGGGTGATTCGAAACTTCAGACCTGATATCATTATTACGCGCTTCCCGCCGGATGAAAGGGCCGGCCATGGTCAGCACTCCGCTTCGAGTGTGCTTGCGCGTGAGGCATTTG
The DNA here is from genome assembly GCA_029269725.1 of Pollutibacter soli. Classification (GTDB taxonomy): domain Bacteria; phylum Bacteroidota; class Bacteroidia; order Chitinophagales; family Chitinophagaceae; genus Pollutibacter; species Pollutibacter soli. The sequence continues at coordinate 235,079 of JARJHS010000008.1, forward strand.
ACGCTGCTGGCGACAAAACGAAATTTCCTGAACAGTTTCAATATGGCGTGGAACCGTGGCAGCCAAAACATATTTTCTGGAACACATACAATTTTGGTGCGTTTAATACAACTGCCAATGATCAGCTAAAGATCGACGTCGGCGTTTACCAGAATATGCTGGGAAAAAGTTTCGGAGAAATTTCATCACAAAGCCGCAGCCAGCATAAGAGCCAGGGTTTTGGCGATGAATCTTCACGCGGTGAGGAGTTTGAGTTTCTCAAGAACCTGGCTGGCGATGTGCAATTGAAAGATCCCTTTACTGATATTCCAACCGACTGGAGCAGGGTAGAAGGTGGCAAAGTGATTGAAACAAAAATTGATTCGATTATCGAAAATTATTCTTTGGACCGGCCTGATCTTTCTGTGTTACCGCTTGCTGAATTATATAAATCCATTTCTGCACTTCCGGAAAGTTACTGGCGCAAAGTGAAGCTGGCAGAAGTACAGAAACTGATTGCTATGGCTTCCGGTTTGTACATGGAAGCAGTAGTTTCATCGCCCCTGGCAGTAATCGGTGATTCATTGGGAGTGAAAATCAATCTCATCAACCGGTCATCTGCAAAAATGCAATTGAAGTTTTTGCAGCTGGAATCATTTCAGAAAGCAACCGATACTACGCTGGCGCCTAACCGAAATTATACTACCAGCGAAAAAATCGCTGTAGCGCTGAATAAACCCATCAGTCAGCCATACTGGCTGGTGAATGAAATGGAAAAAGGATCCTATACCGTGAAGGATCAGCAATTAATTGGTCTTCCCGAAAGTCCCGCATCTTATAATGTTACCGCTGAGTTGATAATTGAAGGTACCAGGCATATATTCTCAATTCCTGTTCAGTATAAGCATACTGATCCGGTAAGAGGCGAACTCTTCGAACCACTCACAGTAACTAATCCGGTCAGCCTGAATACAAGTCCCCCGGTGATGTTATTTCACAAAGGTCAGATTACGACACGTTCTCTGAATCTCAGCATTACATCCTATACCGATCTTACTTCAACAGACAACGGTTGGATGTATCGATACGGCACTACTGATCAGCGTTTACCAGATAGTTTAGTGCGTTTGAGAAAAAATAGTACCCGTACCAAACAGGTTTCGGTGAGCAACAAGTTTATGAATGGTAATGAAAAAGACAGATTAATGGCGAGCTTCCTTTACAAATTTAACGGAGCAGAAAAAGGCGGATACCTGGCCATGGCGACAATCAATTATAACCATATTCCCCCGATCAGGTATTTCTACCAGGATGGAGTGACCATATTGAATCTGCCTGTTAAAATTGCGGGTAAGCGTGTAGGTTATATCAAAGGGGCTGGAGACAGGGTTCCGGAGGCATTGGGCGAATTGGGTTTCACCGTAAGTTACCTTACCGAACAGGATATGGATCCTGTGGTGTTAAAAAAGTATGATGCCATTGTAACAGGCATTCGCGCATATAATGTTCATGACTGGCTTAGCGCTCACTATGATGATCTGATGCAATATGTAAAAGAAGGCGGCAACCTGGTGGTACAGTACAATACCAACAGTTTCGCGGGCCCCTTCCAGGCAAAGATGAGTCCATTTCCTTTTGAAGTGTCACGTAACCGCGTAACCGATGAAAATGCAGTTGTTAATTTCGAAATACCGAACGATGAATTACTGAATCGCCCCAATAAAATAACAGCTTCTGATTTCGAAGGCTGGATACAGGAACGGGGAATTTACTTTGCAGAAAAAACAGAAACCAATTTCAGAACGGTTTTATCTATGAAAGATCCCGTCGATAAAGCTCTTCAAAAGGGAAGTCTTATTGCAGCCAAATACGGAAAGGGAAGATTTATATATACAGGACTTGCATTTTTCCGACAGTTGCCTGCTGGTGTTCCGGGTGCCTATCGACTTTTTGCCAATCTTGTTTCAAATCCAAACAGCAGCATAGATGGCACAAAATAATACAAGTCACAGATCAGGTGTTGGATTGGTTGCAGGTCTGGCGATCGGCGTATTGGCAACCATTATTTTCAAGAAGCTGGCCATTGGATTGCTGATCGGTATCATTGTCGCATTCCTGTTAAGCCGTATGAGTAAATAATATTTTATGCCGGAAACAGACGAAAAGCCACCATTGTTTAAAACCTGGAAAGGTTGGTATGCATTGGTGATCGGGCTGTTATTGTTGCAGATCATATTGTTTGCGCAATTGACTAAACTGTTTTCATGAGCACGATTGACTGGGCCGTATTGATCCTGACGCTTGGCGGGATCATCATTTATGGTGTTTACAAAAGCAGGAGTAGCCGAAACCTCGAAGGCTATTTTCTCAGCAACCGGGAGATGCCCTGGTGGATTGTGCTGTTGAGCATCATGGGAACGCAGGCCAGTGCTGTAACTTTTCTTTCGGCTCCCGGCCAGGCATATACTGATGGAATGCGCTTTGTGCAGTATTATTTCGGTCTGCCATTCGCGATGGTAGTATTGTGCATCACGTTTGTTCCCATCTTTCATAAACTCAAACTCTATACTGCTTACGAATTCCTTGAAAAAAGATTCGATGTAAAAACAAGAACGTACACATCGTTTTTGTTTTTATTATCACGCGCCCTTTCAACAGGTATCAGTGTTTATGCGCCCGCTATAATACTTTCCTCTCTGCTGGGCTGGAATATTTATCTCACGAATATTGTCATGGGAGGTATGCTGATCATTTATACCGTAACTGGCGGCGCGCGCGCAGTAGCGTATACTCAGCAATTGCAACTGATCATCGTGTTTATCGGGTTGATCATTGCCGGATACATGGTCGTTCACTTTTTACCTGCCAATGTCGGTTTTACAGATGCCTTGCTAATCGGCGGTAAAATGGGCAAATTCAATGTGATTACCACCGGCATCAGTGAAAAAGGATTTGACTGGACAGATCGATTCAATATTTTTAGCGGTGTTATTGGCGGCTTTTTTCTCTCCCTAGCTTATTTCGGTACTGATCAGAGCCAGGTAGGCAGGTATCTTACCGCAAAATCCGTTCGCGAAAGCAGGATGGGCCTGCTGATGAACGGGATCGTTAAAGTGCCGATGCAGTTCCTGATATTATTAATCGGAGTTCTTGTTTTTACATTTTATCAATTTAATAGCGCTCCTGTTTTTTTTAATGATATTCCGCTTTCACAATTGCGTGAGTCAGACAAGGCTGATTCATTGAAGCTGCTTGAGGACAGCTACTCATCACTCTCAAAGGAAAAACAAAAACTTGTTGCCGACTTCGTTCAGCAACCCAATGGTTCTGCCGAATCAGATCGTGTAACGGATCAGATGCTGGATATACAGGAAAAGCAAAATAGTCTGCGGGAAGAAGTTAAGCAGTTGGTGGAAAAGAATGTTTCCAAATCGGAATCAAACGATACCAATTATATATTTATCCGTTTTGTGCTTGACCATTTGCCTGCAGGCCTTGTGGGTTTGTTGATTGCAATAATTTTTCTTGCGGCCTGGGGAAGTATTGCAGCTGCACTGAATTCACTGGCATCTGCTACCGTTGTCGATTTTCATAAAAAGTTCATCAATAAAAATTTAACCGACGAACAGGATTTCAGGGTATCACGATGGTACACACTGCTTTGGGGAGTATTCTGTGTTGCAGTCGCCATTTTTGTTACTGGTCTCGGTAGCCTCATTGAAGCAGTGAATGTGCTCGGCTCCTGGTTTTATGGGGTGATGCTTGGTATTTTTCTGGTGGCCTTCTACATGAAAAAAATAGGAGGGAACGCGGTGTTTGTTGCAGCAATTGTTGGAGAGATTATCGTCATCGGAACTTATGCATTCACTGATATTGGTTGGTTATGGCTCAATGTAATCGGCGCTGTGGCTGTAGTGTTCCTCGCCTGGATTTTACAGGTTACGATTTTCGCCAGTTCTAAGCAGGGAGTAAAGCAAATTTAACTTTTGTGGCGAAAACGACCAGGTATCCGATACTTGCAAGTATCGGATACCTGGCGGATTTCACGAAGTTTGACATCAAACCCGGAAAAAACAAGTGATTTTTCTCCTCAGCAAATGTTTTATTCCTTTCCATATCAGTGGATTTCATCAGTTGAATGGAAGGATAATTTCTTAATCGCGCGTAACAGGCGTGGTGGAAATCTGGCGATTTTTCGCCAAAAAAAACTGCTTCAATTGTTTTGAAGCAGTCCTGAAAATTTTTTTCCCAGGCGGTGTCTATTTCTTTTTTTCAGCAGCAGCTACAAGTGTCCTGTCAATATATTGAACTACCTGGTCAACTTTATCAGAAGCATCAAAATGCATATCGGTATGAACCCATTGTGTCATTTTTTTGCCGCTGGCTTTATATTTCGCTTCGACTCTATACCAACTCAGCAACCAATTACCTTTTGTATGCTGGGGTTGTTGTTGTTCATTAACTTTTACCGAAAGGAAGATGGGCGTGTTGAATGTAATTGAATCAATGGCATCCATTCTTCTCTTTTTCCAGTAGGTCGCGATTGCCTGTTTGCCGATCAGGCTGTCGCCGCCATTCCAGTAATACCTGGCATTATCAGCGAACATGTTCGTCCAGGCATCAATATTACCCGAGCTGAGATTGTCCAATCCACTTTTTCCTATGGCAACATATTTATCGTCGCCAATTTCAGTGGGAAGTGTTTTTGTTGTAGCCGGAGCCGCTTCTGCTGGGGCCGCCGCGGTGGGAACTTCTTTCCCTTTATCAGAATTACATGCAAGGAAGATGAGTGCACTACAAGCGCAGAAAAGGATTTTTTTCATACAAAGGTTTTAAACTTTTAAATAATAGCAGTGATGAGCAGGAGTAAAAGCGAAGTAACAGGGGGTATGGGGGTTGTCAGGACCGACAGCTAATGAATGTACAAATATCTTTTATTGCAAGAAATGATTTACGGTGAAACGGATATTCTGTCTTTGATTATAATCAAGCCAATACCTATTTTCACAAAAAATCAACTGCTATATGATCAGGCTCATGGGTATCGTATTGTTTTTTCTGATTATTTGTTCCTGCAATACCGAGGTAAAAACCGAGATTAACAATTCTTCTTCATTACCCATCGAAGGCACCTGGCGCCTGGTATCGGGAAAAGTCAGTACAATCAAAGACACGACTTACACAGATTATACCAAGGGCCAGGAGATGATCAAAATCCTCAACAAAACCCATTTTGCTTTCCTGCGTCACGATCTTTCCGGGGGTAAACAACCCGATGCGGTCTATGCTGCCGGAGGTGGTACCTATAAGCTTGAAGGGAATAAATATTCCGAGCACCTGGCATTTTTCAACGATCGCAACTGGGAAAATCATGATTTTCATTTCACGGTGGAAATCAAAGGCGATACACTTTTTCAATCAGGAGTTGAAAAAATTGATTCATTGGGAATTGATCAGGTGATCCTGGAGACGTATGTGAAGGTTAAATAAGTTCATAGGTCATTGTTCGTAGTTCATAGCCTGCCTGCCGGCAGGTTTGAACAGCCCGTTCATCGTTCATCGTTGTTCGTTTTTCGTTGTTCGTTGGAACTGCCAGTTTACTTTTTATGGCTGGAGAGCTGATGTTGTCGCTTCACAGGACGCTCCTTACAGAGCGGTAAATTGGGGTACTTTAAAAATGTTTTGCTACAAACAAGGAGCAAAAAGCCTTTGTTTTGGAATTGATTTGATTTCACTATAAAATTCCAACTGTTACCTGATGCTATTCAGCAGATTAATTCCACCTCTTCTTACAACTGAGAACCAGCTATACAGGAGTGAATTGATCTCGGGAGAAAATATTAATGAGCACTTGCCCGAAGCAATTCATCTGGCTGGCTACTCATGTTCTTATAATCCAGAACCGACAACTAATGCAAGCCTGCTGTCAACGAAAAACGAAAAACGATCAACGAGCCCCTTCCTGCCTTGTTTCAGATAAAAGTTTCTCCAGTTGTTTTTCTTCTTTCTGTATCGATTTTTTCATCAGGCGGATTTTTTTCTCAAGACTTTTTTCTTCTTTTAAAGCAATACGTGCCCGCTTTGAACTTTTCCTTGCTTCTCTGGCAGCCTTATATGCACGCTTGCTGTATTTTTTTTCAGGCGCATTTTTCTGCAGCGCTCGTGCGGCACTGGCGTTGTCAGCAACGGCTTCGTTAGATTTTGCAACAGCTGCTTTTGTTTCCGTCGCCTGATCGTTCAGTTGCTTTTCCAGCCCTGCGAGCTCCAGCTTTTTCTTTTCAATGCTTTGTTGTTTCTGCACAACCGCTTCACTTGCTGTAAAACTGATCGTGTGAGCGGTGACAGAATCACTGTTAGCCGTTTGTGAGAAACTGAAACCCGAGATGAATACTGTCAGCATGCAAATCAAAAGGCGCTTCATATTCCGTTTTTGATCATGTATTCAAAAGGCCTGCCAGCCCGTTAGGCGTTGTTCGTTTTTCGTTTTTCGTTGTTCTACGGTATTGCGGGTTTGTTTTTATGTAGATAACGCGTTAGCGGTATTGCTTTACAGGACGCTCCTGACGGAGCGGTAAATCGGGCTGCCTTGAAAAATTGTGTTGCTACAAACGGGATGCTCCGATGGAGCAAACAGCCGCCGGTCTGGCTGTTATTAGGGGAGAATTTGATTTCTTATTACTGATGCAATTAATCAGCATAACCCACCTGTCCTGACAACCGGCAACTTGCTGTTCATCGAATTAATCTCTGGAGAAACTATCATTAAGCTGTTACTTTATCCTATTTACCAAGGGCACTCCACCTTTTTTAACAACTAACAACCTGCCTATCGGCAGGCAAGCCGACAACCAATGCAACCGGCTGTTAACGAAAAACGAAAAACGAAAAACGAAAAACGAACAACGAACAACGAACAACGAACAACGAACAACCAACACTACTTCATCAACTTCGCCAGCCTCTTCTCCTCCTTGCTGATCGCTTTCTTTTTTTTCTTAATCGATTTCTTTATTTTTTCTTCCTGGTTTCGCGCTTTTTTTACTTCTTTGGAAGCTTTCTTCGCATCATCTGCTGCATTATGTGCGCGTTTGGAATTTTTTTTGCTGCCCGCGTTTTTCTTCAATTTTTTTGATGCGTCACCATAATCATCGGCCGCCAGTCTTGATTTCTTTTCTGCAGCGCTCGTTGCTGCCAATGCATCGTTAAGTTGTTGCTGCAGACCAGAAAGTTCGCTTTTCAATTTCGCAATGCTTTGTTGCTTTACTGTAATTTCTGCAGCATGCGGACCAGTTGCCGGACTTGTTTGGGCGTGTGAGTTAATAGCGCAAAAGAAAATCAATGAAAAAAGAAATCGTTTCATAACCCGCATTTAGTCTTTTCAAAATTCTGAAATCCTTTTTGTTGTATACCTTACAAATGTAGTGATCCCATGGAACTCGGGATATGCACAAGGGTTAATCCATAGGGATTTACATTTTATGAATACTTAAAAAATACAGATTCTTTCTTAAATTAAGTGGTATTACAGAGACAATTGATAAGCCAGAAAGACAGATAAAAAATCATTCCAGCTAAAGAAATATTAAAAAGATATGAGAAGATTTATGACAATTGTTTTTTTTCTCACATCTTCCGCTATCGTTTCGTTTGCGCAAAGCCAAAAGTATTCACCTGCGAATCTGCATTCGCATAACGATTACGACAGACCGGATCCGTTTTATAATGCATTCAAAAATGGGATAGGCAGTATTGAGGCTGATATCTTCCTGCACGATGGTAAATTATTAGTGGCTCATGAATTGAATGAGCTGCGGGCCAGTCGCACCCTTGAACGATTGTACCTTCGTCCATTGCAGAAGATGATTCGCAAAAACGGGAAATATCTTTTCGCCGGAAATACACACAATCTGATTTTATTGATCGATGTTAAATCGGCTGCAAGACCTGCAATTGATTCACTGGTGCAATTATTAAAGAATTTTCCGGAACTGATCACATCTCCCGTTCTGAAAATTGCCATATCAGGCAATCGTCCGGCGTTGAACGAGTGGAAACTCTTTCCTGATTTTATTTATTTCGATGGAGTTGCAGGAAAAAATTATCCTGACAGTGCATTGGGCAGAATTGCGCTGATGAGTGAAAATTTTCACAACTTCAGCGATTGGATCGGATCAGGACCTGTTGACAAAGAGCAAATGGCTGCGCTTCAGAAACTCGTAGAAAATGAACATGCGCGGAATAAATTGGTGCGTTTGTGGTACACACCGGATAATAAGGCGACCTGGGATTTATTTATGAAACTGGGAGTTGACCTGATCAATACGGATAAGGTGGATGAGGCGGCGGAGTATATTTTGGGGATACCGTAGGCAGTCGGAGACGGGGCAAAAGTAAGTAGGCAATAGCCTGCCTGCCGGCGGGGCAAAAGAAACAGCCAGTGAGAAGTTGAGAAAGAAGTGAATAGCTAACTGATTTATTTTCACATTTCAAATTTTTGGGTGAATGAAGCCTACAAAAAATTACCAGTTGGAATTGTAAATCGACAGGAATTCAGGAAGTTGAAATTTTATTATTGATCATTAATAATCCGGTTTGTTTTTCCTTCGCCTTTTCCGCAACATAGTTATAGTTGGTATTAAAATGACAGTGATAGCGAAAGTGATAAAAGCCCAATTGCTGGATGTAAATTTCCAAACTGATTTTGTTAGTGTAGTCTCAACATCAATGGTAGTGTCATAAATTGTAAAATCTCTTTCTGAATCACCGATAGTCGTTTTTGCAATTAATTTAAGTTGTTGTTTTTCGCCGGGCTGTAATGGTTTGATCTTATATTCCCAGGTAGTTCCTGTCAGATCATCAACCTGCTGTTTTTCGGTATTCAGATCTCTGATGGTAAAGTTTTCCCCGGTAGGGTCTATCAATTTAATACTTACACTTTTCCCGACTAAAACTGTACTCAGGATGGTGCCCTTTTTTGGCATCACACTCATCACAATCATTGTATCAACACCTTTTGAAACAGAAACTTTCGCATCATACCATTCATCAACTTCCATTTGCCGTGGAATATTATGTGCAATATTTCCGCGTGTTAAATTCTTAAAATCATCTTCAGACGGAGTTGTTGGATTTTGAGAAGTATCCGATGGCTTCTTTATCGGCACTCCCTGGGGTTTATTTCCGTATGGCTTTTTTACCGTGTCAGGAGAGGCATGGCCTGTGGTATCCACAGCTACAGCCACTGAATCAACAGCGGTAACAATTGAATCAACAGCGGTAGCAGCGGAATCTACAGCTGCTGTCGATTCATTCATTTCGCTTCCGCAACGGCATGATCTGACAAGGAAAATTATAATTACAATCAGGCAAAACCTGACTACGGCGTTTGAAAAATTACTAAACCGGCTCTCCGGTTGGGTTTGACTGGACATAAGGATAGGTTGGCTCCTTTAAGTTAAAAAATTTTCCAGTCTGCTGAACCGTATTATCACGGTACTCAATAGTTAAAAAAGGCGTCAGAAAAGGTAAATGAAAATGAGGCTTGGGATAAATTGATAAGGATTTCTTTCGAAATAAAAATCCAAGGCAAATCCTTGTTGAAATAAAAATGACGCGAGAGATCGCGTCATTTAAAATTTTTAGCCAAACTCACAGACTCTGTTCTGACAACCGGCAACCAGCCTGCCGGCAGACAAGCTGAAAACTCCGGAATTCGGAGGGCTACCAGTTTTTCCTCCCGAATTTTCTACGTGCCCCGGGCGGGACTTGAACCCGCACTCGCTTTTTCGGCGAACAGGATTTTAAGTCCTGCGTGTCTACCAATTCCACCACCAGGGCTGGTGATTGATCTGCTCTCGGCAAATATTCAAAAAAAACCGCCTGTGATAATCGCAGGCGGAAAAAAAATCCGCCTTTGTTACAAACGTAGGCGGAACTTGAGCGGAAGACGAGATTCGAACCCGCGACCCTCACCTTGGCAAGGTGATGCTCTACCAGCTGAGCTACTTCCGCGTTTTATCTGCCGAGACCTTGGTCAGGCAGAGGATTTTGCCAACGTTTTACTGAAGGCAGTACTTGTTCTTCAAAACGGACGGCAAAAATAGCAAAACCAGCCGAATGAAAAAATTTTTACGACTTATTTGTATTTGGGAGTATAAAGGCTGCTCTCCGGTACTTCTACATTGGGTTTGCCTTTATAGCGCATGGAGTACAGGCCGTAGCAGCCACCCATCAGCATAGCTGTAAATGTGAAAATCTGTACATGAAAAAGAAAACGGGATGATGATACCCAGTTTCTCGCAAAGTCAGTTCTTTCCGGTTTATCTGCCTGTACGTGATGATCCATAATAGTTTTGATTGCTGTGCAAAAATAAGGGTTGAAATGTAATATCCCTAGCGTGATTTTATTTTTTAGATGCATTCATCTCGCTGTAGGTTTTTTTACCCTGGATAAAATGCTTCCACACAATATTACCGGGATAAATAGTATCGGGTTTATGCATTTTCTTTTTGGGGAACAGCCCTTGTTTCCTGTGCCTTAACCACCAGCCAAAAAACCCCCAATGCGCCTTGATCACTGCACGAACATAGGTCTCCTGGCCAATGAAAACATTCTTCAATGCACTCACCAGATCAAGCAATAATCTGTAAGGTATTTTCCAGAGCCTTTCCCCGCGGTAATAGTTTTTATACAACATGATGAGGTTGTTCCTGAAATTCAGATAAACCTTCAGCGTATTTCCTTTCGGAAGTGTCCCGCCGCCTACATGATACACCAACGATTTCGGACAAACGAAAATTTTGTAATTCGACAATTGCATGCGCCAGCAGAGATCGATCTCTTCCTGGTGGGCAAAGAAAAAAGGATCAAAACCGCCCATCTCATGAAAGACCCTCGTCCTTACGAAAAAAGCGCAGCCACTGGCCCAGAAAATTTCAACATTGTCATTGTACTGACCATTATCATGCTCGCAATAATCAAATATGCGACCGCGACAAAAAGGATAACCATAACGATCGATATATCCCCCTGCAGCGCCTGCATACTCAAAACGATTTCTCTCTGCCCACATTAGAATTTTAGGCTGACAAGCGGCAATGAATTTGTCCGATTCCATCAGTTCAATCACGGGTTCTATCCATCCCGGAGTCACTTCCACATCGGAGTTCAGCAACACACAATATTCAGCAGACACTTTTTGTAATGCAGTATTGTATCCTTTGGCATATCCTTCATTAACCGGGCTGCGCAGAATTTCAATGTCCGGATAATTCATTTCAAGAAAGCTGACGGAATCATCAGTCGATCCGTTATCCGCAACAATTAATGACATGTTGGGATAGGTAGATTGCTGGAGAAAGGGTAGGAAATGTTCCAGGTGTTTTCTGCCGTTCCAGTTCAGTATCACTACAGCTACCTTCGGATATGATTGCAAACCTTCGGGATTATTTGTCAAAAATATAATTTGAACCTATTCAACCCCATTTTTTCAGAGGAATCGACGACATTTAACTCATTTATCCTCCGGATATTTCGCAAAAATGAAATTTCCCCGGCATTTTTCGTTTTACATTGAATGCAGGACTAAAAGCGGGTTCGATTACACGATTATAACACATGTGGCGACAACTATTAAACTGGCGAAGTTTACTGGCAGGAATTGCAATGATCATTGTAATCGCAACGATATTCTATTCCCGGTATTTATCCGGCCAGATTGCGATTCAGGAGCGGGAAAAAGTAGAAGCTTGGGCCGAGGCCCAGCAATTCATTGCAAAGGCGACTGCGGAACAGGATATCCTGTTTGCTACACTGATCATGGCTGGTCAGAATACTATTCCGGTAATTGAAACAAACGAGGCCGATAGCATCACCAATTATCACAATATCGATTCTTCAGAAGTGCAGGAAAATCCGGCGGTATTGAAATCATTGATGCGTGAATACAAACGTCGTAACCCGCCCATCATTACCTATCTCAACAATGATCGTACGCAGTACAACCAGTACTATTATGGCGAATCCATTCTGCTGAAACAGATCCGGTATTATCCGATTGTACAGCTGGTGATTGTAACATTGTTTATCATCGTGACTTTACTGGCATTGAGTACACAACATCGTGCGACACAGAACCAGCTTTGGGCGGGCATGGCAAAAGAAACAGCTCACCAGCTGGGGACGCCTTTATCTGCATTAGAAGGTTGGGTGGAGATGATGAAAGAAAGTCCTCCCGATAGACGCATGATTGGTGAAATGGAAAAAGATATAGGCAGATTGAAACTGGTATCTGATCGTTTCAGCAAAATCGGAAGTACACCGCATCTTGAAACACATGATCTCATACATGTGCTTCAGAATGTGGTGGATTATGTCAAAAAGAGATCTCCGGAAAAAGTAATTTTTAAAATTGAATCAGGTAATGTCAAAGAGTTACCGGTACAGATATCTGCTCCGTTGTTTGAATGGGTGGTAGAGAATATTTTAAAAAATGCACTCGATGCCATGGATGGGAAAGGGATGATCTCATTGCATATACAGCCATCGGGAAGCCAGGTTTATATTGATATTACGGACACAGGAAAAGGTATTTCTGCAGCAAATATTGCACGTGTTTTTAATCCGGGATTCACAACAAAGAAACGTGGGTGGGGATTAGGATTGACGTTGTCGAAAAGGATCATCAATCAATATCATAAGGGAGAATTGTTTGTGAAACATTCGGAGCCAGGAAAGGGAACGACGTTCAGGATAGTATTGAGAAGATGAAGCGGGGAAAGAATCGCCTACGGCGAGTTTTACATGCAGAACGCGGAGTTCGCAGAGAAACAGCCCGCAGAGAAGCGCGGAGGAAGTTTTTATATTAGAGTGCTTTTAGAATTTCTGACAATTATTTATTGCTGTTATTTATTAGTTAACGCGAATCTCAATTGCTCAATACACGATATTTTTTTCTCCGAAACTCCGCGTGTATTGCTCCCGCGTATCTCTGCGTGTATTTCTCCGCGTCCTTTGCGTTCCGGCTGTTCAACTCGCCGCAGGCGATTACATGAGCCGAAGTAGAATCGCCTACGGCGAGTTTTACATGCAGAACGCGGAGTTCGCAGAGAAACAGCCCGCAGAGAAGCGCGGAGGAAGTTTTATATTAGAGTGCTTTTAGAATTTCTGATAATTATTTATTGCTCTTATTTATTAGTTAATGCGAATCTCAATTGCTCAATCCACGATATTGTTTTTCTCCGAAACTCCGCGTGTATTGCTCCCGCGTATCTCTGCGTGTATTTCTCCGCGTCCTTTGCGTTCCGGCTGTTCAACTCGCCGCAGGCGATT
>JARJHS010000008.1:248486-327298 GCA_029269725.1 Pollutibacter soli
TACATGAGCCGAAGTAGAATCGCCTACGGCGAGTTTTACATGCAGAACGCGGAGTTCGCAGAGAAACAGCCCGCAGAGAAGTGCGGAGGAAGTTTTTATATTAGAGTGCTTTTAGAATTTCTGATAATTATTTATTGCTCTTATTTATTAGTTAACGCGAATCTCAATTGCTCAATCCACGATATTGTTTTTCTCCGAAACTCCGCGTGTATTGCTCCGCGTATCTCTGGGTGTATTTCTCCGCGTCCTTTGCGTTCCGGTTGTTCAACTCGCCGCAGGCGATTACATGAGCCGAAGTAGAATCGCCTACGGCGAGTTTTAAATGCAGAACGCGGAGTTCGCAGAGAAACAGCCCGCAGAGAAGTGCGGAGGAAGTTTTTATATTAGAATGTCTTTAGGACTAGGAATTCTTAGTAAATAAAATAATTACTAATCTCGCGAGAGTCGGCTGTTACCACTGCCCGCTACCCACTGCCTTCTGCCCAAAAATTATTTAAAACCCACAAGAGTTGGCTGTTCCTACTGTCTACCGTCTACTCTGTCCTCAACGACTCCACCGGATTCGCTACCGCCGCTCTTATCGCATGAAAACTCACCGTCGCGGCGGCAATAAACAATACCACCAATCCTGACAATATAAACACCCATCCACTCACATTGGTATGAAACGCAAAATCCTGCAGCCATTGATGCGCGAACATCCATGCCAGCGGTATCGCGATGATAATGGAAACAATTACTGGTTTTATAAAACTGACCCCAATCGTAGTAATGATCCCCGATACATCCGCTCCCAGCACTTTTCTTATTCCAATCTCCTTTCTCCTTTGCGATGCAGAAAATGCAGCAAGTCCGAATAAACCAAGACAAGCAATAAAAATGGTGATAGCAGTAAACACCGCAAAAATTTTCGCCATATTGTTTTCTGCACGATACTGTGCATCAAAAGCATCATCGACAAAATGATATTCAAATGGTGTTTGTTTATCCATCTTGTCGTAGATATTCTTTATGTCGCCGAGTAGCGTGGGAATATTTGTATTCGGACTGATCTTCACAAAAAGACAATCGCCATTATCTGCATACCAGATAGGGTTGGTATCGTGCAGAACAGTGAGACATAGCGGTTCGATTTTGTAATGGAGTGAACTGAAATTAAAATCTTTCAATACGCCTGCAACAGTCACCGTGTCTCTGCCAACGATCAATTGTTCTCCGATCGGGTTTACTGGCAATCTCATTCTGCGCGCCATGGATTCGTTGACAACAATGTGGTTCTTTGCAGTGATTTGCTGTTCATCAACGGGAGCTATCTTCCATTTCATATCGAGCATTCGAAGAAAATTATTATCGATGTACATCTGTGAGACAAAGGGATTGTCTCCGGAATTGCCATAATTCGCTGTACTCATATCAATACCGCCGAACAATGGAGCTGCGGCCATGGAAACACTCTGAACGCCCTTTGTATTTTCCACACTTCTTTTGAATGCCAGATAATGTTCACTGATGTTTTTCTGAAAAGGAATCATCACTACACGTTCACGGTTCATGCCCGTGTCCATATGTCGCAGAAAATCCATTTGCCGGTAAATCATTATACTCGAGATGATCAAGGCAACAGCTATTGAGAATTGAAGAACCGTAAAAAATTTCCTGATTATCGCCCCACCTTTTTGTGTGCTCAGCTTTCCATATAAAACCGAAACAGGATTGAACCCTGAAAGTACAAATGAAGGGTAGCTACCTGAAATAATTATCGTCAGAATAAACAGCCCAGCAAAAATGGCTAAAGCGTAAGAGCTCCTTACAAAATTTTCATCGACATTCAACTGAAGAAAATGATAAAATGCAGGTCGAAGTATGACAAAGAGGAAGGCTGCCAGTAAAAAAGCAATCACAGCATACAAAGATGATTCTGTATAAAACTGCTTCACAAAGTTTCCACGATCTGCGCCCATCACTTTTCTTACACCGACTTCCTTTGCACGGACCGTTGCACGTGCTGTTGCCAAACTCATATAATTAACAAGGGCCAGAAACAGGATCAATCCGGCGACCCAGGAAAAAAGCGTTCCATATTTTACACTCGCTTCCATGTTGTAATCGCGATGACGGTTAACGAGTGAGTTCAATGTGAAATTGAATTTTTCAAACTTGCTATCGCCATTTCCTGACAACCGTTGTAAGATGTTTGAGGTAGCTATTTTTTTATCCGTATTCTGTAATAATAGAAAAGTTCTGAACGAACCCGCATCTACTTTGCCGTTAAACAAGTCTTTATTTTCACCATCCATGCCCATGATACTTGACATAGATGCGATGAATTCATAATTCAAACTTGAATTCGATGGCGTATTTTCAACAATGCCGGTTATTTCAAAATTGTATTTATCATCGAATCTTAAAAGCTTACCTATTGGTCTCGGCTCACCGAAAAATTTCATTGCCAGCTGCTCACTGATCACAGCGGTGAAAGGTCGCGTCAGAACACTGCTTTTGTTTCCTTCCAGCAAACGGAAAGAAAAGAATTCAAAATAATTCGAGTCTGCAAGAATGACATTCTGTTGCGTAAATTTTTTCTCCGGGTCGCTTAGATTTTCTACAACCTTTCTTTCATTGAATTCCCGGATGCGTAAAAAACTTTCGACCTCCGGATCGGCTTTTTTCAGCATCGGCCCTGTTTCAAAACTCATCCTGTCCACTGACAGATTTCTATCACCAGCCTGGATATTCATTACGGGGTAAAAAATATGATTGGCCTTTTTATGAAACTGATCAAAACTCATTTCGTGCGCTACATACAACATGATCAGCATGCACATGCTTAAGCCTACAGAAAGTCCACCAATATTTATAAAACTGTACAGCTTGTTTTTTGTCAGGTTGCGCCAGGCGATGGTTAAATAATTTCTGAACATGCAGCGTGTTTTTGTTCGAATTTCTTGTGGAAATAAAAATACTTCAGGATATTAAGCGAAGGAAATGCCACCTTTGCATTAGATTGATAGTCAGCAATATATGATATGTATTGATTTGTAAATGTACGTTTCTAATACAACGAGAGTACGGAATCAGGTTTTAGATTAGAAGTGATTAGGTGATAATTTAAAGGCTGATATTGGAAGTTTAGTTATAGCATTGGGTGTGTAATCCGGTGTTTCTTCGCTAAGATCCTGGCTGTTCGTTTTGCGTTTTGTAGTTGAAAATAACTCATCATGAATCGCAATCGCCGGCTGTTCCCTACTTACCTGCCTGCCGGCAGGCTACTTACTTCTTACTACTTATCGGTACTTCTTCGTCATCCCTTCCATCCTTACCCCATACGTAATCAGCAGATTTTCCTGGTCGGTCTGACTGAACCGATTATAAATTACTGAAGTAGTAATGCTCAGCCATTTTTTCAACTGAAACGATAAAACCGTATTTGATCTGATAATATAGTCATCGCCATACTGCAAGGAATTCTGAAAAAAGTTTGTGCTCTCGAGTTTCAAAGAACTGAATATCGTCCACTTGAAACGGAGACGGAGGGAATTCCGGATTGTACTGTATTTGTCTTCCGGAGTGCCACGAAAAAGATCATCGTATTCGTAAATCAAACCTTCACTGAGATTGAGTGAGTTTTTTTCATTTTCGATAAAATTATAAGCCACGCCAGCGCCGAGCTGTACGAGGTTATTGATTTTTAAAGAAAGACTCTTTGAGTAATTCGCGAGTGCCCAGTAATAAAATTTTGATCTTCGCCTGTTGAAATCGCCATCAACAGAAGTACTGAAATCGTTATTGGTGACTGCAGTCGAAGATTGCCCGTAGACATATACCGCATTAAAATTGACACCAACATACTTGCCCTTGATGGAAAATCTTCCTGAATTATTAAGCAAATAATTTTTGTTGTTGTTAGTCTGGTTGAGAGAACCCATGGCATTGAGACGGAACTCATAAACAGTGGAGTCGAGCCTTGTTGAATCGGCTTGTTGCCCAAGGCAAACCTGTACATATAACAACAGTAAAATGAAAAGAGAAAATTTCAAAACGCAGGTACTTTTTCTTACGGTACTAAAATGATGATTAAAATAATTTGCGAAAATACCGATTGAAAAATAAACTGCAGAAACCTGTAAGAATTATTTAGTATTAGAAATGATTCTTTCTTAATTACTGGGTAATATCAGAATATCAGGTAACCGATCTTATCAAATTGATATGATCCCCGGCTATCTTTCAGGGAACAGGTACAAAAGCTCCTGAACAACCTGTTGAAATTTTTCTTTGATTTCCTGGTCGTCATAGTCATCAGTTCTGTAAATTCTGAATTTTACTATAGGGGCTTTCCGAAGTTTATCGCGCTGATCTTTAGTCAATAAATATTGCACCTGAGTACCAAACAATTTCGGTGCGGCCATTCCCATTTTTACCGCTCCTTTCATCGCGATGGCGGTTTCCATTGCTGTTAACACAACAGTTGTGTCATTGGCCAGTTTGAAAAGAAATTCCGCGCCTTTCGAAATAGAAAATCCTTCCCTGGAATTATACGCAACCTTTGCTTCCAGGTAGTAGGTAGTATCAAGCTTGGCAATCCGGACATAAATTACCGGGCCCTGCATTTTCTCGATGATCTTATTCCAGTCAGTACGCTGTACCTGGATATTTTTAAAATCATCTTTTTTGTCTTCAACGATTTTTTGTGCGGAAGCTGTATTTGCCAATAAGAGGATTAAGAGAAGGAGTGTATTTTTCATATGCTGAAAATTTCGGCTAAACTTGATCGGAAGCAGGTGGATATTTAAAGGCAACCGGTATAAGTCAAACAAGGCCGCCCGCTAACTTTTCCTTTTGTCTTTTGTATTCTGAATGTACAAAAATCCTTTGCTATCCTGGCTGATCCAATTACATATTTATTTTGAATATCTGAGTGATTCCAGGTTCGCCTATCCGATGACGGTATTTGAAAAGCCGGTGTCGTTTTGGAAGCTTTTTTTATATGCCACATGTATTCTGCGCTGTATAAAAGCCGGATGTTGAATGTAAAAAATTTATATGATTACGTATTGCAGAGACCTGTCAGACTTTTAATTGATTTAATCGTTTGGCTGAGTCTGTCTTTCTGTTCAATTCGTACACCATAAAAATTTTTATCAACAGCAAAACCCCGATGAACCAGGTTAACGAGGAATAGCTGAACCAATCGGTAAGTCTGCCAAACAACAGCGGCACAAATGTAATTCCGATATAGGCACAGGCCATCTGCAGGCCCATGATCTTTTGAGAATGCTGTTCTCCAAAATTTCGTGGAGTTTCATGTAACAGCGAGGGAAAAACAGGCGCGCAGCCCAGACCAATGAGGAAGAATGCCGGCGCTAATGTTGATCGGAATGGTATTGCCAGTACGATCAACCCGGCGATAATTAAACTCTGTCCCAAATAAACAAGTTGACGATTACTGAATTTTGCAGTCATGAATCCCGATGCAAAACGCCCGAAAGTTATACCGGCATAGTAAAGCGAAACCAGTTTTGCGGCTTCTTCCGGTGTAAAATCTTTTACGAACACCAGGTAGCTGGCTCCCCATAATCCGAACGTGGCTTCAATACTACAATAGCAAAAGAAAACAACCAATGCTTGTTTTAATCCTGGAATTTTCAAAACTGTCCTTAACGAATGGTCTTTTTCTGAAGGATCATTTGAATCCGGTCCTTTTCTATCGATGATCCATATCGGAATTGAAATTATCAAAATCAGAACGAGACTCAATTGTATCCATGCGATAGTATTGTATCCACTCGTCCAGGACTTGCCCTGGGCCAGGTATCCCGACATGATTACCGGACCTATGGCTGCACCGATGCCCCAAAAGGAGTGTAGCCAGTTCATGTGTCGGGCCTGGTAATGCAGAGCCACGTAATTATTTAAAGCTGCATCAACACAACCTGCGCCTAAGCCAAGTGGTATTGCAAGCAGGCATAGAAAAATAAAATGCGACGAGTATGAAAAACCGAGTAGTGCCAATGCCGTTATAAAAACACTGAGTGTTGTTGCAGCCGGAACTCCGAAACGTTTAATGATCCGGCTGCTGAAGAAACTAGAGACAACTGTGCCACCTGCTATGATCATCGAGATTATTCCAGCATAAAAAACAGGCACAGCCAGGCCCTGGTACATTTCCGGCCATGCTGCACCCAGCAACGAGTCCGGCAATCCGAGACTGATAAAGGCGAGATAGATCACTATCAGCAGGGTGATTTTTTTCATGCCAGGCTATTTACATTTTCGCAGTATAATTTAATTGAAAAAATTTCTTACAGTGTATACCTGTTAGAAAATGGAATAATATCATCATACGCCGGCAAACTTATTCTTTAACTTAGTTCGCATGGTTATTTATTTTTCAATACAATGGATCCGGTTATATTTTTCCAAATCTTTGCCTTCTGCAAACGGATTGCATTAATCAAAGTCAATCGAAATTGAAGTCAGTTATGACAGGACAGGATTAAACGACCAGATGAGCAATGGTTTTAAGAATTATCAATGCATATAAAGAAGCATTCAGCGGTCTGAGCAGAGAAAACTGGCTGCTGAGCCTTGTGATGCTGATCAACAGATCAGGAACTATGGCCGTGGTATTTATGAGTATCTATGTAACGCACATCTTACATAGAAGCATAGCCGATGCTGGTCTCATCATCACGCTGTTTGGTGTAGGGGCGGTGGCAGGATCTGCATCGGGGGGATATTTTACAGACAAGATTGGTTTCAGACCAGTACAGATTATTACTTCACTCATCAGTGGTATTTTATTTATTTTGTTCGGTCTTGTTTCCAGTTTTTATTTGCTTTGCGTAATCGCTGTTTTTGCGGGATGTGTTACTGATGCATTCAGACCGGCTAACTTCACCGCCATCGCGTCTTATTCTAAACCTGAAAATCTTACCAAATCATATTCATTAAATCGCCTTGCTGTTAATATCGGCTTTGGCCTCGGAAGTACAATTGGAGGTATACTTGCTGCTATTGATTATCACCTTTTGTTTTGGGTTGAAGGGATCGTTTATATAACCGTCGGGATATTGATTTTCCTATTGCTTCCCCAGCAAAAAAAATCGCCACTGGAATTCAAACCGGATAAAAATGAATTGCGAAGAATGTCTCCATGGAAAGACATTTTCTTCCTGAAATTTCTTTTCATGGTAACGGTATATATCACCTGTTTCTTCCTCGTATTTCGGTTGTTGCCGTTATTCTGGAAAGAAGTACAACATATCGGCGAGGCCCGCATTGGTTTTATCCTCGGATTGAATGGTATCATCATCGCTGTTTTTGAAATGGTGATGGTGCAGCATTTGCAAAGCAGGAAAACTCTTTCCTTTTATATCGTTGCAGGAATGTTGTTAAGTGCGGGAGGATTTGTATTGCTGCTTGTACCAGGTTTTACGCCAATGGTCATTGCGTTTCTCATCATCATTTTGCTGACCGTCGGTGAAATGCTTACGCTTCCTTTCATAAACACCATCGTTGTACAGCGGGCAAACGAGCATAACCGCGGCCGTTATGCTGCAGCCTATGCTTTAACCTGGGCCGTCGCACAGATTATCGGTCCTGCCGGTGGAGCTTTCATTGCAGAGAAGAGCAGTTATAATGTGTTATGGGTTGTGCTGATCGTGGTTTGCATCGGCGCAGCGCTGGGAGTCAGGACACTTTTCAAGGGGGTAGGGTAGCGATGTATCAAAGAGATAAAGTACCGTCAGTATTTCTGTTAGATTAAAACCGCAGTCAACCATATTATCCCGATACTAAAATGAAAAGGCGGGAATAGAAATTTCCGTCTTTCGCTATCGTGTGAAAATTTAAAGAGAGAGATAAACTTCAGATAAAAATGTAATGCCATTGATGTTAAAAAGGCCAGGTGTAAGCCCGGCCTTTACTTCTATAAGCTTTTCACAGATAATGTGAGAAGTTCTGATTGTGGTATAAAGTTATTCAGGTGCTGATCATCGGGTTTAGGGTAAAAGAAAGCATCAGCCTTGGGCCAATGCTTTCTGTGGTTGGTAGTTTCGTTCTCGGTCGGGCGCGGATCTCATACTAAATTATTACCTATGGTAAGCCGGAATAGACATTCCAGCCGGCTAGGAGTTCCAATTCCTATGAAAAACCGTTAACACTAATGTAAAATTTGTGCCATAGTAACGTAATCATACGATATGACACAAACAGCACATGCGAGTTCTTTCTTACAGATTAAAACTCGCGTAAGAGATCAGGTAGTGAGATTGCTATCCAGATTGTGCATTTGGATTATCAACTGGGGAAGTATGATTGTATAACAGGGATCGGGAAAGATCAAAATTCTTTGATCGCCCTAAATTATTAAGTGGCATACCTAAATATATTTTAGATAATAACATGCGAGGCCTGATCGTGGGAGATGAATTGTCGGACTACATTGAAAGTATTATTCAGGAGATTGAAAAACATTTTTCTTTTATTACCAGATGACGTGGCATTTAAAGATCGTTAGCTGAATTTAATCAGGATCACTTTCCCTGTTATTTTACACCACACCATATCAATTGTAGAGTGATTTCCACATTACGGAATTTTTTTACTTAACGAATGTGGATTTTGTACTTAACCCGAAGGTTCGGTTTAGGGAAGATTTTCAAATTTCTTCGGGCATCATTTTTACCAAATACATGCAGTAGAATGATTTTTCTTCTGAAACACCCCGATGCTCTGTGTTGTCACATGAGCTCGGGGCTATTTAACTTCAGTACATGGACTCGTTTAAAATTGCGGTTTTCGTCGATGGTCGGCAGAATAATTTTTTGGTTGACAGAATTGAGCTGCCGGATGTGGTTTATGTTGTGCGATCAGTAGATGGTGACGAGACTTTCAAACCGCGGAAGTTTTACGCTGACAAGGAGAATTGTACATTAAGATTTCCGATAGATGATTCATTGGATCGGCAAATTGCTTCTGCTATTGAGCACTGGTGTTTGACAAACCAGGTTTCATTGATTGAGACACTTATGAAGTAATTGATTTTTTCCGGACCTTAAAAACTTTGATCTACTCCATGGCAGTAGTAGTTTAGAGATCTGCATCTGAAGTGAAATTTACCGCTACTTTATAGTACAAAAGTTTTTCTCTTTAAGTCAATGTCATAAATAGAATCACAATTTATTTCGGCGGAGATATTAAACAGATGAGATGATCCCGTCGTTATCTACCAATAAAACACCCCGATACAATTTTGTTATATCGGGGTATTGTGCCCAGGACAGAAGTCACCAAGACCTTTTCCGCCTTAATTTCGATTTGCTTGATTTTTCTTAGTTAATTGATTTACAATATAGTTAACTACATATCTAAATTAACTGAGATAAGAATAGATTAAAATAAAACGTCCCCCAGGACGTCCCCTCGTATTGCTTTGACGATTACATTTGCGCACAAACCATCCGTATGCCGAATGCTACTTTTATTTTGAAAGAGCCGACTTCCAACACTCAAACCTTGGTGTATCTCATTTATAGATTTGATGGTCATAAGTTGAAGTATTCAACCCGACAAAAAATTCATCCTAAATTTTGGAATGAGGAGAAGCAAAGAGCAAAGGAGACCAGGCAATTTCCAGGATACGCCGAATTCAATAGTATTTTAATGAACCTTGAGTCACTGGTCAATAATCGCTTTAGAAATTTGATTAATGATAAGACCGTTCCCACACCTGAGAATTTACGGTTGCCTTTAGATGAATTCCTTTGTAAAGACAATACTAAAAGCATTAAAGACGTGGTGACTTTTGCTGAAGACTATGTTATCAATTCAAACAGAAAGCCAGGCACAAAACGTCAATTGAGGCAGGCAATTAGAAATTTAAAGGAATTCAAAAGCTACTCAAAAAGGATTCTTCATTTTGAGTCAATTGACCTGGATTTCTACGATGATTATGTAAAATACTTGATCGAGGTAAAGCAGTACGGTACTAACACCATAGGAACGCTTATCAAAAACCTTAAACTTTTCATGAATGAAGCCGTAGATCGAAAGCTAACGAACAATGTTCAATATAGAAATAGACGATTTAAAACGATGGAGGAAAGCTCTGAGAACATTTATTTAACAACAAATGATATTCAGAGGATATACGCTATCGATTTGCAAACTTTACCACGGCTTGAACGTGTTAGAGATTCTTTCATTATTGCTTGTTATACGGGATTGAGGTTTTCTGACTTGAAGCAACTAAAAACGGAAAATTTAATCGACGATTGGTCAAAAATTAGGATTAAAACAGAGAAGACAGGAGAACTTGTAATAATTCCACTTCACAGCTATGTAAAGGAAATACTCAAAAAATACGATGGTAGTCCGCCACAGATATTGAGTAATCAGAAAATGAATGAATATTTAAAAGAGGTCGGAGAGCGCGCAGGGATTGACGAGAATGTAATGATCAATTCAACTAAAGGAGGTGTCAAGGTCAATGAATCATTTAAAAAATTTGAACTAATTACGACTCATACTGCCAGAAGGTCGTTTGCTACAAATGCATTTCTGAATAATGTGCCAACAATTTCAATAATGAAGATTACTGGTCATAGGACTGAAAAGTCTTTTATGAAATACATCAAGATAAGCCAGGAAGACAACGCCAATAAATTAATTCTACACCCATTTTTTAACTAAAGTACAATATGGAAAATAAAGGAATAGACCCAATTAAACACAAGTACACAGTAGGGGATATAAGGCATTCAACTTTTGAACTCAATTTTTTCCTTAAGGATATAAATATGAGGCTGAATGACCTGGAATTTGCCCAGATAAAACCCGAGGAGAATCGTGAACTTACAAGAGCGGCAAAAATTTTATTACTTAATGAACTGGGTATAATTCAGTTTTTATTTGATAAAAAATATTCACAAAAGAATATTTCAAAGATCCTATCTACATTAATTAATGCGCACAATAGTAACATTGAAACCAATCTGACAGAACGGAATTCATCAAAAGCTTCCTTCAAATCTAGACAGAACTATCAACAAATCGTTGAAAAGATGAACCAGTTAGGTGTCAAGCCTTTGGAGCAACACTTTGAAGAAATATTAAGTTCGATGCCGGAAGATTTTTAAAAATGTAGGCTACTGCGCCCCCCTACATACATTTTTTGTTCACACAATTTTGCTGCATAATTAAAACAAACATTATGCAGCAAATTCTTTTTCTTGGTTTATCTCCAGTTGACTTCCTTTCTCGAATTGAGGAAGTGATTGACGCTCGTCTCAAAGTGCTCCCTAGTCATGCCGCAAATTCACCAGGCTATTTATCCCGGACTGAGGTTGCCGAAATTCTAAAGATTTCTTTGCCAACTTTAGCTGAATGGACAAAACAGGGATTATTGAAATCCTACAAAATTGGGAATAGGGTACTATACAAACTTGACGAGGTTGAAACCCAGGTTCAATCATTAGCTAATAACAAGTTTAAAAAAACTAAAATATGATTGATACTGTAATTCTCCGTATTCATGATATAGCTAAATATTCAACTCTAATCAAAAATCTTGATGTACAGGATAGGAACGGATTTACAACCGAATTAGGAGTTGTTGATCGAGGTGAAATGCTGAGCTTGATAAAATCTGGTTATCGTAAGCCAAAGCAATTTATAAGCATTCTAAGAATGAATAGGACTGAAGATTTCCTGGTAAAATCCAAGGTTGCAAAGCATATGAATTCTTCCAATCACTATGAGTTGACTTATTTTGTTAACTATACAAATAACTATCTCGAATTAAATTTTTCCATTCCTAAATACGTGTTCGGCACAAATATTTTAATGTTTGTGGAGCATTTTGGTGATAAGAATTATTCCTTTCATATGAATGTTAACCTTGAATATAATATTCGTCGATCTTTTAACCTGCTCCAAAAATTTCTGAAGTTTTTTTTCAAAAATGAATTCTTGTTTTGCCCGGTGGATTTTAAAGATGTCGAGATCAATAGAATTGATGTTTGCTTCAACCAAGTGTTTAAAAATCATGACGATGTTATAAAATACCTGGAGTATCAAAAGCGAATTACAAAAAAATACTCCCGAAATGAAGATGGCGAACGCGATGAATATTTTTCTGATGATGATCTTAAAAAATACACGACGACTATCATGTACAAAACGAATAGATATTCAGCAAAGATTTACATGAAGGGTGATGAGTATAAGAAAAATGATCAAAAACAACATAAAAAATACAACGAGAGGGGGAAGTCAAATTATTTTGATACTGAGAAGTTGCAGTCTTTTGCAAATAGAATTTTACGCTACGAAATAACTATTCGTAATGCGCAGCTGAATTTTTTGCATAAAAAGCACCTTTTTAGAAAGAACTGCCGTCACTTTCAACGATATTTCGAGATTTACAACGATGTTTTGAGAAAAGAACAAAGGAATGATCGATTGGCAAAAAAGATAGGCGCGGCAACTACTGATCAGCAGGAGGTAATTAGGAAAAACTACAGCTATGAAAAAATATCTCCGGAGGAACGGAAAATCAAACGCTATGTAAGTAGTCTATTTACTCAGAAAACATTTTTTATGTTGGATGTCGATAATTTGATCAACATTTATAATGAAAAAACGGTCGACTACAAATGTGATAAGGCGCCGTTCACAGAGCCATTATTACTATGGTGTATGGACATGCTTTGCGACTTTATGAGACAATTTCAAGTCAAGGAGCTTCAAACCGATGAGAAAGTCCGCCAGGCCATTCAATTTTACAATGCCAATCATTCGACAAAACTCCCCGAAACGGAAATGATCCGATTTTATCAGGATGTGAGGAGGATTGGGTCTTTTAAAGAGGTTGGTCGATTCAATTCTTTATCAAGGGCAACCTTATTCCGCTACAAAAGCAGATTCAGGAAAATTGGCATTTTTGAGAATAATTTGATTCCGCTAACACCCGATAGTATCCCTGATGCGCCTTTGGATTTACGAGAGTATCATGGGGTAACCACCTTTTCACCCCAGTTTTTAAGAAGAAATACTGTGTTCTTCGGTTAGGGGTAAAATCTCGCGTAATAGCCGATTTTGATTCACGGTGAGACGACTTGTTCTATGTTATACAGAGAACAAGTCGTTTTTTCGTAAATGACGCTATTTATATCACAGTCGTTATTTAAATTCATAACAAGAACCTACATGTAAACATCAAAAGAAATGCAACAAAATCAGAGTAATTCAGCAACGCCGCCTTCAAACACCCCCGCGCCTAGAAACGGTGAGCGACTGGAAAAGTTTAGTTGGATTGCGGGTATTATTTCAGCACCTTTTACAATAATTCTCTCAATAGTAGCTGTGATGCTTACTTGTACCTCTAATAAATTAGCGAGGGAATCAATTACGCTATCTGGTTCTGCAAATAGGCTAAGCGAGGCTTCTATGGTTCAAGCCAGAGCATTAGCTAGTCAGAGTGTGAGAATTGATAGCTTATCTGAGATATTAAAAGAGCTTGTTGAGCATAGGATAAGTCTCGAAAATATCGTGCTTGAAACAAGAGTATTAAATATTAATGCCGGCGATCAAATTTCTCAAAATTCCGATCAAATTGATAAGCTTAAAAAGTTGCTTGCAAATTCTGCGGAAAGTAATAACACATTAACTAAGGTACTTGCTAATTTAAATAAGCAATTACAGGCTGAAATGATCGCCAATCAGCCTCAATTATCTGTAGATAATCCCCAATTTAATGGCACAGATTCACATGATGCGTATTGGCATTTTAACATTATAAATACAGGAGTTCGCTCGGGAATCGTTAAGGATTTTGATTGTGCAGTTTATTATAGGACTGGACTTCCGAAAGATATTATAAAGATCGGTGGAACAAAAATTAGTTTGGGTGACGACCCGATGTCAGATAAAAATTTTGTTGTGCTAAACTCTGTTTTTGCACCAATATTACCTTCTAGGTCGAAGGATTTTAAGCTGTATTTGGACAAGGAAAAACTTCAAAAATACGGTGATATCATTACGATTTTAATAAGATATAAATTTGTCTGTTTTGATAAACCAACTCTAAATAGCATTCCTTTTGAAGAAAATATTAAGTATAAAATAGATAAGAAAAATGGTGAAATTATTGAAGTAAGTAAAATGGAACCTGCAGAATTGCATTATGTTTTAGAAAAAGAAAAACTTGAACAGTAGTTTATCCTTATAAGGTATTTAATAATCTTAGTACCAATTTAAAATGTGGTACATACATTAAAGCTTTTTGTGTTTGTGCCCAAAGTCGGTGAAAAAGACATAACCGACTTTGGTACCCACAAACGGAGGATGATTTGGTAAGATTGAAGGTCCCAGGTTTTAAGAGCTCTCTAAATTTTATTTGCTTTAAGCTTTGCTTTGAGATCTTTAAGCGAAAGAAGACTATCCTTTTTTCTATGAACCATAGAGTGACAATTAGCACAAAGAACAATTAAATCTTCCTTGGCATTAACTTTAGTTTTCTCTTGCACTGTCGATATTGGCTTTGTATGATGTACGTGAATAAATCCTTCACCCCAATCGCCATAGGCATCTTTAAAATTAAATTCACAGGCCATACATGAATATCCGTGGATTTCAACTGCTTGTTGCCTTGCAGCTGAATTTCTTTCATAATAAGACGTATAACGGAGTTTCTTCCCGCCTTCAATGTGATCTGATTGGAAACCATTTAAAAACTCCAAATCATTAAAATTTGTTTCCAGCTTTGCATCGAACTCAGCCAATTTCAAGATGCTGCTATATATTTCCTCTGTTATAGGCCGTACCCCATCTCTCCAATAGTTAGTCGCTCTTGTTGCAGGTATTGATTCGATATATTCATTTTCCTGTTTAGCTGAAACTGCTTTTTCAAATTGCTTGAATCCTAAAATATCTGTGTAGAAATCGTTTTTGTCGCTTTCGTAATCTTTGTAGTTTTTTCCGATTTCTGCAATTCCAAAATAATGGGGTATTGGAGAAAGTCTCTTGTTTTGGAATTTATTGTCTGTAATTCTTCCTTTGTAATAGACAACTTTTGTTCCAGGTTGCAGATATTTTAAGTAGCGAAATGGGAAATGATATTTTACTCCAGTTTCATCTTTCCATTCTGAAATGTCATTTTCTACTATTATTGCATAGGCCATATAAGATATTCGATATTAGAATTATTATGTAGGGAAATGAAATGACATTATTTCAGTTTGGATGTATTTGCCTTTATCATCCGGGAAGTGAAAAAGATATGAAAATGAACTTTCTCCATGGCTTCCATTTTCCCTTACGAAATAGGGATGGGTTTTTACGCTGTTATTTATTGTTGAAAGTACTTTTGAAAATTCTCTATTAGTGACAAAGAAAATAATTGCAACTTTACTGTCTCTCCATGTCAAGTATCGATCAAAAAGCTGATTGATAGTTTCGTGAAAAAGCATTTCTCCTTTCCAAAATTTACATTCAGCCACAAAAAGATTCGTATTGTCTTTGTATTTTACTAAGATATCTGTCTTTCCACCTTTGTTAAATGTTTCACCCGTAATTGTAGAGTTTAGATATCTGGTCTCAAGGATAGGCAACACATAATCACGTAGTGCTTCTTCATCTTTCGTTTTATAGATTGAAGGCTTCTTTTCTACCGATTTAAAGAAAGTATTGATAGTTTCCAGCACATCCTCGTAGAATTTATCGTCAAGTATTGGGTTATTGGCATTGTATTTTTTATTTGTTTTTTTATCAATGATTGGTTCTGGAATTTTTTTCTTTTCATCAAATGAAATTTTCAATATTGTTTCTGTAGTCCTATCTATATCTATATTTAAAGTTTCAAAGAATTTTTGCTCCTGTAAGGCACTTTCTTTTTTTTTAAGAAATTCGTTATCAAAATTTGTTCTTATTCGTAAATTGAATTCGGTAACATCTTTGTTGATATTAGGTATGTTCGCGATGATTGCATTCACTAAATCCTCTCTTAAATATTCAAATTTGTTTGCATCTTGTTCTATCAAATCAATTTTACCTGTAATAAAACCCGAATTTCCGTCGGGAATTTCAACTTGTGGGTAATTCAGATGACAAATTGATGGCTTCAGTAAAAACAAAAAGGACGAGCCAGTAAATGGAATTTTCACTTCAAAATTGTAAACTTCCCTTTCAACTTTTACTCCAAACTGTTGAATAATTGCTTTTGTTTTTCCCTTATAAACGCTATTGATTTGTTCAGGAAAAACTTCGATTGGTGTAAACTCATATTTATCAATAAAATATTTTTTCCATTCTTGCGAATCAACATTAACAACATAGTCATTCGATTTTTCATGAATCTCTGTGGTCATTTTTTGAATGAGCTGGTTAAATGTCAATCGTGCCTCCTGTTGGCCAAATAAATAAACATTCATAATTCTCTGACGCTATTTTTCAGAAGTTTCATGTGGGCTGATACGTTTGGAAAAATAGCCATTTTACATTCTATAATGTCGACGTCTAAGAATTGGGGTGAACGAAATGCTATTGTATCAATCGATTTTCGTATTTAGACTTGATTAAATTTATCGTTTTTTTACAGTTGATTTAGTACTACTTTTAGCCGCTTTGGTTTTCCGGCTAGCAGATTTTTTTGGGTTACTCTGAATGTTGATTTTATCTCCATTTCCCACAAATTCTTTGTGTGTGTTAAATATTGAATCAATCAGCCTACTACAGCTAGATGTTAAACGTGCCAAAACTTTTATTTGATTTTGACATGAAACGCTTGGTGATTTAGAAGGGTAATTTATTTGATGGTCTACTTCACCCCAAACTTCATCTGCCAATGTTCTAACTTGGATTTCACAGGTAATGCCCGTTTTTCGATTGGGTGCAATTATATAATGCACACTTGTATAGAGATTTAAATTAGGTTTACTAGCGACATTTATTCCAATGCTTTGAAAATATCTACTGGTTTCTTCATCCCATGTTTTAGCTTCAACTTCAATTATATTCCATTTTTCTTCTAAAAATATTTTTCTTAATGTCTTGTCGATTTGTTCAAATTGATGAGTAAACAAGTGGATTATTCTAAAGCCAGCAAGATCATTTACTTCTTCAAAGAGTTTTTCCTTTGTAATATTAAATGGTAATTTTTTAGCTTTTGCATCACTTTGCTTTCGAATTAGTTTTTGACGTAAATGCTCAGGATCTTTAACTCTAAATTTATATGAGTGTATTAAGTCGATGAATTGTGGGTATTTTAAAACAAAACCTTCAATTTGAGTTAAAGTCGTTTCAAAAAGGTAAAGATTAGCTTTAAAATGATCGATTAGCGAATCAAATGGTAATTTTGGTGTTGCTTTTTTTTTGCTACTGGACATATTCTAAAAAATGTCAGTTTCAGAAACAATTTTCTTTGCAATTGCAGTGAATTCTATCTTGGCGAGCCGTTTTTGATCTGGATTTCCAATTGAGACTTCGAAAAATGCTTCTCCTTCTTCCTGTGATTGTAATACGAGACTACTAAAATCTTTAACCTGCCCAAGTTTATTTGCCGTCGATGACGCGTTTGCTAAATTCTTGTCTACTTTTCTTAAAACTTGAGAAATATCTGCATATGCACTTTTTTCTAAACGCGAAGCAAAGGTGGAAAACTCACTAGCTATGACGCCGCCGTACATACGGAACCTTTGTAGAATATAACCAAGGAAAAAAGGTTTACCTGGAAGTAGGGGTACATCATCTGGTGCCAACGCAGTTATAATTTGCCACTCCGAAATCCATTTTTGAATTGTGTGACCTAAAGTTTTCAAAGCCCTCGTTGAGAATAAATCACATGCCGCAGGCACAATAAAATAATCGCAATCCATTAATACCACCCTATTAAGAGGACCGATGTTTGGACCAACATCATAGAATATAAAGTCAATCTCGTTTTCCCAAGCTAGCTCATTTACGATTTGACTAATTGCCGCGGCACCCTTAAACCCTTTGACTTTCCTTTGTAGACACTCAATCCATATATCAGATAACTCCTGTTCAAAATCTGAAAGCTTAATATCACCAGGAATTAGAAATACATTTTCTCTTCTCTCGTATGCTTTAATTTTCTTAAAATCAGAGTTGCTTTCGTAAAACGGCTTAATTGCAGACCAAATAGTTGAACCGTTTGGTTTATCTGATTCTTCCAACCATCTGTCGACGACCTCAGAATTGACTAAATAAGAAGTCAGATTACATTGTGGATCCGTATCCACTAATAAAACTTTTTTACCAATTTTTGCTAAAGCTGCAGCGATATTTACTAATAAAGTAGTTTTACCTACACCTCCTTTGTGGTTATACAATGTTAGCCTTGCTGCGGGATGTCGTGTTTCTATTTTAGCTAGCCGACTACTTGGCTTTGGAGACATTTTTGTTTGCGACTTTTTTCGGTTTTTTCCTAAATCTAATGTTAGAAAGTTCAGCCTTGGCTGCTTCCCTATCGGGAAGTGCTCTTACAAAAAGCTCTCCTGCTGCGCTTAATTGTTTACGCCCTTGCGTCGCTTGCACTAAAATTCCAGCCTTAGTTGCATTTTCCATCGAAGCAGCAGCGTTAGAAAATTTAGGTTGCGCTGCTTCTGTATTTAAAGTACTAATATCAATTGTCTTAAAATGAGGAGTGTCCCGAAAATGCGTTAGGTAATAGGCTAAGCAAGCAATTCTTTCGAAATCAGTTTTAGGAGATTTGTCCCTAAGAAACTCCTTCGGTAACGCGGAGCGATTATCAGTAAAATTACTTTCAGATGATTTTGCTATTGCAGTATTGATTGTGTTTATTAACGAACTTGAACTGGATCTGTGGGTAACCTCACTTACATCTATATTTAATAATGTTAGAACTGATTTTAAAGTTCTGATCTGAAGCTCTGAATCCAGTTCTTTTAATGCAGCAATAATTGTATTAAATGCTTCTAAGTTTACTTCGTTTTTTACTTCCATATGTTATATCTAATTACAAAATAGAGTTTTTTAAGATTATGCGATTTAGATTATTATAATTTTGAAAAATTAACCTGTATCTAACGTCCCCTTAGCAGGCCCCTGAAAATAAAAAACCCTTATAAGTCATTGACTAATAAGGGAGTGTGTTTTATCTATGTGCCCAGGACAGGATTCGAACCTGCACACCAGTTACGGCTCTACCACCTCAAAGTAGCGTGTCTACCAATTTCACCACCTGGGCTAACGGTGAACGTTTTATGTTCAGGGGTGCAAATATAGGGAGTTTGGCTTTATTTTCTGCAGCTCCCGGATGCTAATTCGGCCAGGTTATTTGCCAAAATCCACCTTTTCAAACTTCAGATGGACAACGCGGTCGGAATTGACCTCAAAACCAGTGACTTTCCCGGAAGCATCCCTTAAAAAAACAATATGATCCATCCACCAGCTGTTCAGGTCAAACTGATCCGGGGCGACGGCACGCATGATCTGGGTGGGGTATTTCCGGTGTTCCATATTCAAAAGCCCGTCTTTCAAAACAAC
This sequence comes from Pollutibacter soli, assembly GCA_029269725.1. GTDB lineage: Bacteria > Bacteroidota > Bacteroidia > Chitinophagales > Chitinophagaceae > Pollutibacter > Pollutibacter soli. Next base: position 268,017 of record JARJHS010000008.1, read on the forward strand.
CGTATAGAAAGCTTCGGTTTCTTTATTATAGTACCTGCCGGGAAAATCTTTTAGATCGTTCCATGGTCCTGCAGGCAAACGTTTCATTTCAATCGTTTTGTCCGGCGTCTGTAGTAAAAACGATTGTACGCTGTCTCTCACTTTTTTCGGATCGATAATCACAGCGGTGCCATTATCGGCGACAGAAAACCTGTTATCACCCGTTTTGTTCAGGAACATATCGCGGTTGGGAACGAAGGTTCCCCATTTTAATTTTCCATCCTGCCAGCGGATATTCATCAAGTCATCCCGATCCGAATAAAATCTTCCGACAAATTTTTTCTGAAAGCTGCTGTCTGTTTTTACAATTTTTGCAGCGGTTGCTGCACCTTTTTTCTGCTCTACAAGAATATCCACCAGCTTGAAAGATTTATCACCAGGATCGTTGAAATAAGAATTGGCGAACATCACCACATCAAGTCCAAGTTCAGGAAAAACTACGCCATAAGTAGCAAAGCCCGCATCACTTCCATTATGACCAACGGTTTTCCATCCTTTATACTCATTGACAACAACACCATTTGCATACAGAATTTTTCTTCCATCATTTAATATGCCCTGCACTTTCATCTTTTCGATCAGATCCTTTCCTCCAACTGCGCCTGTCGCGAAATTGTTCATCCATTTCAGCTGATCAAGTACTGTGGTCATTAAGCTTGTTGCTCCAACAGTAGAATAACTTAATACTGCATTTTCAAAACGGCCGGGCGCCTGTGAATATGAGTAAGCGCGATTGGGTACCAGCTCTTTATAATTGTCATTGAAATGCGTGTCGAGCATTCCTAATGGCTTGAAAATATTTTTATCGGTGTACTCACGTAAAGTCAGACCTGAAACTTTTTTTACGATCTCCGCCATCAATGTATAGCCGGTATTGCTGTACATGTATTCATCACCCGGCTTGAAATTTAGATCCTTCTGCATACTGATGACCTTGATGATCTGTTGCTGTGTGATCACATCATCGAGTTGCCAGCCTGCATTTGCAAGCAACTGCCATTGATCTCTGAGACCACTGGTGTGATTGATGAGATGACGTATCGTGATCTTGTATCCGAAGTCAGGTATATACTCAAGGTACTTTCTGATGTCATCATCCAGGGAAAGTTTTCCTTCTTTTTCCAGCAGGAGCATGCAAAAGGCAGTGTACTGTTTCGATATCGATGCAATATGGAAAATTGTTTTTGGCGTAATGGGGATATCGTATTCCAGGTTGGCCATGCCATATCCTTTCTGAAAAATCACTTCACCATTTTTTGAAACAGCAACCGCACAGCCTGGTGTTTTGTTATTCAGACTTTTGAAAAGCGCGTCAATCTTTTTTACTGTACTATCTGATAGTTGTGCAAAATGAATTGCTGGCAAAAATAAAAATGCAGATGTTGTTATCAGTTGATAAAATTTCATTTTTCGCATAACATGAATTTATTGCAAAAAATGGCAATTCAGATTTATGCACCAAATTGTCCCGCAGATTTTCGCAGATTGATTACACGCGGACTTTCGCAGATAGTTGCAATTGCTAAAGTTAGCTTTCAACCACGAACCAGAAACAACTTGGTGCTTGGGATTTTGCCTTCGGCGAGTTTCAAATGCATAACGCGGAGGACCTGAGAAACAGACTGCGGAGGGCGGAGAAGTTTGTTTTTTTTCGCTTTTTTCGATTGTGGTTGTTATTAGAATTTTCTCGGCGCGCTTCGTGTATTCCTTAGACGTTCTCCGCATTACAGCTGTTCCGCTCGCCGCGGGCGATGCTACTTCATGCTTCACAACCCGCACTTCGTACTTCAAAAAAATGCCTTCCTGTCTTCTTGTTTAATTCCAACACGACATTTTTGATCCGGCCCTAAAGACAAAAAGACACAAAAACCGGAATGGTCGCTAATTTGAGCAGTTGGCATCATGGAAAATAATACAATTCTAAGATTTGCTTCAGTGGATGATACTGAGCTTATCGATGCATACAGCAGAACAGTTAGCGGTGTGGCAGGGCGTGTATCTGAAGCGGTTGTACACGTGATCGTGGAAAAAGAAAACAAGGATCAGGTCCGGCGGGGACCATCACCTTCCGGTGGAAGTGGCAGCGGTTTCATTATCAGCTCCGATGGCTATATCGTAACCAACCATCATGTCGTTGAAGGAGCAACAAAAATAAAGGTGGCGTTGAACAATGGCCAGGAGTTATCAGCAGTATTGCGTGGTACTGATCCAAGTACAGATATTGCCGTCCTTAAAGCTGATATCAGTAATGCAAAGAGTCTGACGTTTGCGGATAGCAGTCATTTGCAACCTGGTCAGATCGCTATCGCTATCGGTAATCCGATGGGGTTGCAGTTCACCGTTACAGCCGGTGTCGTGAGCGCGCTTGGCAGGAGTTTACGCGCGGGAAATGGGAGACTTATCGACGATGTTATTCAAACCGATGCATCCTTAAATCCCGGCAACAGTGGAGGACCATTACTCAACAGTGCCGGACAGGTAATTGGTGTGAATACAGCGATTATCAATGGAAGCCAGGGACTCTGTTTCGCGGTAAGCAGCAATCTTGCAGCTTATGTTGCAGGAAAACTTATTCTGGAAGGAAAAGTGCGTCGCGCATACCTGGGTATTGCGGGCAGTAATGTACGTCTGACAGAACGGATGATTGCAGCAAACAAACTTGTAAATCGTTCAGGCATCTACGTTAGCGAAGTAGTTGCAGATGCTCCGGCACTGAATAGTCAACTGATGAAAGGTGATATCATCGTTGGCTTTAACGGAAAACAGGTTAACGGTATCGATGAACTGCACGGCTACCTCAGCGGTGAGATGATCGCTGAATATGTGACGATAACAGTATTGCGTGGCGGATATAAAAAGGATCTGGAAGTGATGCCGGGGGAAATGGACTAGGCAACAGGCACGGCCAGGCAAAAGGCAAACGTAAGAAGCCAGTAGGAAACGGCCAGGTGTTAGCGGATATGAAATTGTTGCAGGAGTCGCAGTGAGATCGACTTTTGTTATTGATAAAATTGATATTGGATACTAACGTAAATCCTGGAGACGTCATGCATGGCGTGTCTGCGATTTACGGAATGCATATCGAAAACTGAAAACTGAAATGCGCTTTTCCTGATTGATTGAAATCAGTCGTAGTTTTCAATCGCATTTAATTTCCCTGGTTTGACCGGATAGCCTTTATTAAAAATCTAAAACCGATTTCCTCACCTTAGGTCGGCTGTTTCCTATTGCCTATTACCTATTACCTATTACCTACTGCCTACTGCCTCTACTGTCTACCCTCTACTGCCAGACAAAAGGCTTCACATACCTCATCAATTCCTCCGTATCCATCATCAGTGTTACATGCGCTTTATTCGGAATTACCACCAATTGCGATTTTGGCTGCGGAACCATATCCGCACTGATGTTTCCTCCCAGCAAAGAATACATTTCTGTAGTGTGATGAAGATCCACGCCATCATTATCGGCTTTAATAATCAGAACAGGGCACTTGATTTTCCTGAGATTTGATTTGCCCAGATCGAAGTGGGTGGTATCGAAAGCAGCGAGTTTTTTAACAAATGGTTTCCAGTTGGCGGGATATGGAGCAAGGCTGTCGTAATACGTTTTCAACGGTGTCTTTTCAAAACATTCAGGCACAATCATTTTCAGTATCTGTCTCACATCAGGAGTCCATCCATCGTGCTTGAAAGTAGATGAGATAAACACCAGCTTTGTAACTTTTGACGGATGACGAATTGCCGTATTCAGTACTATCGTTGCTCCAAAACTGTATCCGAGGAGGATCGCACTGTCCAGCCGGAGATGATCAAGCAATCCCGCAATATCATCAGCAAGTACGTCATATGAAAAAGGGCGACCCGTGTCCGCAGTGCGACCGTGCCCCTGCAATTCAACGGCAATTACTCTATTTGTTTTGGAGAGAATCGGAATAACTTCCGAGAAATTCAATGGGATTGTCATGTAGCTTCCATGCACGAGAACAATCGGTTTACCGGTACCGTAAGTTTCATAGTACATTTTGATTCCATTCACTGGCGCGTAGCCTTTGCTTTCCGGTGGAGGCAGTTTTGTTGGTGCTTTGAATTCCTGCGCAGTAACGGTGGAGATGGAAACAGAAATAACAACTGTAACGATGATCCTGTTTATATACTTTGTCAGCATGGTAATCAATTTTAAACAAAGTTATTTTGACTGACTTTCGGTGTTGAGGTGTGATTGCGACTAATTGAATGGTTCTTGCGACAAGGAGTTTAGTGTTGAATGTTGAAAGTTAGAAATTGGAGGTGATAAGTATTAAGTTAACCTTAGCTGTTGGATAGGCATTCCAATAGTCAGCAGGTGTGGAAAAGAGTTTAAGGTTAAATGTTGAAAGCTCGCCGTAGTATGTTCCTAAGGCGGCAGTTTGGCTTCGGGCTGGAATAAACCATTACTTGATTCGTCATTGTTTTTGCAAAGTTAATTTGCCATTTACCAACGCGCCCGATTTCGGACTTCGGGAAATATAATAGCCGGAACCATTATTGTCAGTAGTAGAAAACTGAATAATCATGATGCCGACTCCATCGGAACTGTCGTCTTTTTCAGGATTGAATTGATAGTTGATCCTGAGTATATCGCTGCTGCGTATACCTGTGCCTGAAAACTGACGTGTGAAAGTTCCCTTGCCGGTTCCTGTTTTTCTAACAACTGAAACCGATCCTTCTAAGAGAACTCCACCTTCGTCTCCGGAAGCAAGCATCAATTTTATATCGTAATTGTATCCATCACTTGCCGAGTCTTTAAATCCCCGGTTGATGATATCAGCGCCCTTACCGTACCAGGTTCCGGAAAGAAATTTACCACTGAGTCGTACTGTAGATTTAACAGGTGCATCCTTTAAAAGGACAGCAGAATTCTGCGCATTGCTGGGTGAAGATTGGGCATCTACCTGAAATGAAATTGTACCACAAACAAATATCGTCAGTAAAAGATTTTTTGTGCGGGTTGCAGCACGCAGGGGTTTTTGTTGCAGAGTTTGATTGATCATGATGGTGTTTTTATTGTCTTAATGAAGTTCTCAAAACTTATGAGGGATCCGGGCTTCGGACAAATTTCACGATAGTGCGGATTTTCGCAGAAGGGTAGTGTACTAAAAGCGGTAACAATTTTCCGGAGAAAACTTATTTAATCAGATATCTGACTAATGTTTCAATTCTTTTTCTATATCCTTAATCAGTTCCCTGGCGTCTGCAATCGTGTTCGAATAATCATTCAGTGCGATATCAGCATTATACACAAGCAGATGTATGAGTGCGCCGACTTTTTGAGACGAAAGTATTTTCTTCTTGGTTTCGGTATCGCTTTTATCCAATTCAGTATCCAGTATTTTCATCTGGAGTGAATTGTTAAACACTTCACCAGCGAGTAAATCTGGGATTGTTTGCTGATAAAATACAAGAATCTTTTCTTTCAGGCTATCTGTTTCAATTGTCTCAAGTTTGCCACTGGATTTAAATCCTTCAAATCTCCCGACATTCAGATGCGTTTCCAGTATCTGGTAGCGCGTTTTGCTGTACAATGCGGAATCAGTCTGTGTGTTCAATTGTTTTTTTATGATCAGGTCATACAGAAATTCGAAATCTGAATCAACTCTGGCAAGAATGGCTTTGTTTTCTTCCAGCAGGTCGATGTCTTTTGTAAGATCTTCTCTCAGGCCGGTAAGAAATTTTTTTACCTGCTTCTGTTCATGACGATGCTCGGACCAGCTGTGCAGCCAGATAGAAAGTGTAACTGCAAAAACAATGATGAGAATTTCAATAGTGACTTCCTTCAGTTTTTCTCCGAAACTGTGTTCTTTGTTCTTGAGCTCTTTAAAAATTTTGCGGGTATGTTTATTGACCTCCTCCTGCATTCCCCGTAAATTAAGCTCTTCCGGGAAATTTAATGCAGGAATGTTGAGAAAGATCCGGGTAAGTCTTACGTCCGGGAAACGTTATTTCGAATCAGCGTCTACAATTTCCAGTTCAACCGACTCCGTTTTCTTGAAACGATCAATTTTTAATTGAATGGTTTTTGATGATTTCGGACTGAAACTTTCATTGAGGGTATATTCTTTTGTAGCGATGGTTTGCTGGTTTTTGTCGAGATAAGTTACTTTCAATACTGCATCTTTATAGGTTGTGGAAACCGCTTTGTTTTTTACAATACAATCCAGTTTGAGTTTGCTTCCCCAGAGATTGCCTTTGTATGTCCCGGCAGCAGAAAGATATTCCGATGGTTTCAGTTTTTCGTTCTCATCTGACGTTTTTGATTTTTTAGCTTCTGTTTTTACTTCAGCTGTTTTATCTTTTTCTGCAAAAGAAGTGGTTTTTGCTATTTCCTTTCCCTGGTTCTTCTGATTTGGTTTGCTGTTCGCAGGGCCCTCTTTGGTGATCATTGCAAGGCCTCCCATCACGATTATAATCAGCATTACCCCGATAGAAAGAACTCTCTTTATTCTTGCACCACGACGTTTACGCTGTACGGTTAGCAGTCGGTTGGCAGAATTGAGTGAACCCGGGTCGTCAGATAAAAATCCTGTGGCAATTGTTTTAATTTCTTCAGGAGAAAGATTTTCAGCCTCGTCCAGGATCAGGTCTTTTGGGTCTATGATAATTCTTCCGTTGGACAGCTTTACAACATACCTGAACTGCTCATTCAGGACAAATCCGCTATAGGAGCCGATTTCCTTGTTGAAAAGGCGCAGCTTCTGAAGGAAGACTATTATTTCTTTTTCACCATATTTAGCTTGCATCTGTCCCGTTTTTATAAGGTCTTGATTATACTGAAAATCAAATGAGTATAATTTTCCTCTTGAATACAGTACCCCCTAAAACGGAGAAATCCCCGGGAATGTTGCAGTCGCGGACTTCAAAATATTAACCTGCTGGGGAATAAAAAAGGCCGCTGGATCCAGCGGCCTTTGACTGAGATAAGCATCCGTTATTGAATTACAAGACGGTTGTGATAGGTCTTGCCATTGGCCTGGATTTCAAGGAAGTAAATTCCTTTTGCAATTGCCGTTGGCAGTTTTATCCTGATCAGCACATGACTTGTTCTTTGAACTTCCGGATTAGATGAAATCACCTTTCCATTGATATCCATCAACCTGACAGAGATTTTTTCCTTGTCCTGTCTGCCGAGTTCTGCGAATACGACGCCAGTCAGATTCGGATTCGGATAGATCATCAACCCGTACAATCTCGGTGCAATGTTGACGGTGCGCACATTACTGTAGGCGACTGCACCCGAGCTGTTGCTGAACCTCAGGCGATAATAATTCACACCTGTTGAAGGCGACAGATCGGTATAGTTTCCGGCCTTTCCGTTCTTCAGATTCGCTGCCAGTTCAGTGATGGCCTGGTAATGAACACCATCCACGGAACGTTCAATTTCAACTGTCTCTGCGTTTGCCTTTTCACCAAAATTGTATGTCCAGTTCAATCTTGCAGTGGTATCCAGCGCAGTCGCATCAAGCTGACTTGTGATTGCTACGCGATGGTCATCGTCATCATCGTTATTATTATTGCCTTTATCCCTTACTTCAAGCACCTCGATACCGGATACCAGAGCGTTTTCCTTAATACCCTCAAAGCTGATATCAAGATATCCATCGCTGACTGTTATGTTCCTGAAGGACTCTTTTGTGGCAGCGAAGCTCCTCTTTGCTTCTTTTATGATATCATATTTGTTCAGTTTGCCCTGGCCGTTTTCGATGCTGACATTGAATTCCCGACCACCTTTATAGTTGAGGCTTACTTCAACAAAGTGAAGTACGACATCATATTTACCTTTCGCAACAGGAATACGATAAGAGAAGTTTTTACCAAAGCGCATATCCTGGTACATAGCATCTTTATCCGTGCTGCTGATCGGCAACCAGACCTTATAGCTCTGTCCGCCTACATAGCTTGCATCTCCTATCCATTCTTCACTACCAAACTGCAATTTGCTGCCGCCCGAATTGATCCTGTATTCTTTTGGCTGACCCTGGTTCGTCTGGCCTATCTCTACTTTGAATTCATCTTCCGCAAAGAATCCAAGAAGGTCTGTTGCACGCAGACGTATAACCGAAGTTCCTGTCTGGTTTTTCCTGAACTTCATTTCAAGCTCACCGATGCCATTACGATCACCCTTGTTCTTGTCTTTTTCATCTTTAAGTTTAGTCTCAACAAGTTTGGAATTGCTGTTGGCGAGTATGCTGTATTCCAATCCTTCTTCTCCCTGGTCGTCAGAGAAATAATCGCTGAGCTTTATCTTCTTATCCGATGAATTGGTCTGATACCATTGGTCAGGTATCGGTTTAACCGTCGGGTACAGGTTTACGATGCTTACCGGGATAATTTCAATTCCACCCACCACTGCATCATCGGTTCCCTTGTCAAATTCTAGATTGAGTCGTCCATCTTCAACTTTGATATTTGTGAAAGTTTCGACGATGGCTTTATCTACACCGCCGGCTTTGCCCGCTATATCATAGTTCTTCAGCACTCCCTGGTTCTTTTCGATGTTGACATTGAAATATCGTTTCCACAAAAGGCGCTGACTGAATTCTGCAAAGTGAAGCCTGACAGTGTAAGTACCATTCGGTACCGGTATCGAATAATCGAAATCGCCTTCCCTGAAGGTTTGATACAATGCATCATTCGTTGTATTCGTTACATTGTCCCTTTCTGTTTTCGATTTACCATCGTCGTAGAAATAGTCTTTCAGCCATGTACGACCTTCCAGAACAATCTGCGGACCTCCGCTATTGATCAGGATACTGTTGAATCCTACATTCACTGCAAACTCATCAACAGCGCTCAACCCATCATTGTCTGTAGCCTGTACCCTGATTATCGTTGTGCCCACAGCATTCGCAACCGGAGTCAACAGCAGTGTTGTGCCTGTCAGGTTTGTCGTGATTACTCCCGCGTTGCTGTTGGAAGTAACCAGGTATTTCAGGTTAGCCGCACCTTTATCATCATTGAACACCTGCGAGATATTCAATGTGATCTTATCCGCGTTAACAAATGTGAACTGGTCAGCAATCGGTTTTACAACTGTTGGTGCGACGGCCGGTGCCAATACTTTCACTCTGAAATATTCTTCTACTGACATTCCATCAGCATCGGTTGCTCTTATGGTGATTATACCTTCGCCAATCTTAACCGGATTGAATCCAAGTCTTAAAGTAGAACCGCCAATGATTACTGGTTTGAGCAGACTAGGATTAGTATTCGAAATGACCACATGTTTCAGTTGTGAAACCGGCTTGTCATCAGCGTACACTTTTGTAAGGTCGATATACCTGTCCGGTGCATTCATGTAAACTGTTACGTCCGGAATTGGTGCAATCACTTTCGGAGCAATGGGTCCGTTTACAGTTACATAGAAATATTCGTCTACATACAATCCATCTGCGTCTGTCGCCCTGATCCTGATTGTGGCTTTGCCCCACTTGCCTTTTACAAAACGAAGCGTGATCTTGTCTTTCAGGATGGTTGCGGTAACGAGACCAGGATTGGTGTTTTGGGTAATGGTATGTTTCAGTTCCGAAATCGGTTTGTCATCACTGTATGTTTTTGCCAGATCGACGATAACATCCGGAGCGTTCATATTTACCACGACGTCTTTCACCGGAGATACCAGTACGGGTGCTTTCGCTGGCGAAACTATGTACCTGAAATATTCGTCGACGTATAATCCATCAGCATCGGTAGCGCGCAGGCGCACAATACCACTGCCGCTCTTATTTCTCGCAAAAACAAGTTTCAGCGAAGTACCAGCAACGGTTACAGAAGGCAGCAGCTCTTTGTTGGTTACCTCTGTAATAGTATGTTTCAGCTGGGTTGTTGGCTTATCATCGCCATAAACTCTCAGCAGATCAATTGTAACCGGAGCAGGATTGATTGTAAGGCTCAGGTCCACAATGGGTGCAACAATATAGGGTGCCTTTGGCTGGGTTGTGCCCAATACTGTCACTTTGAATTCATCTTCAACATATAATCCTGCTGCATTTGTTGCTCTCAGTTTCAAAATTGCAATGCCGCTCTTGTTAGCTGCAATCACCAGGTTCAAAGTCGTACCTGTAAAGCTGGTGGTCAGCAACGCAGCATTTGAATTTGAACTGATGCTGAATTTCAGATTTGCAGTTCCTCTTGCATCAGAGAATACATCCGAGATATCAATTTTCTGTGTACCAGGATTGATATAGTATGTCAGATCCTGTAACGGTTTTGCAACTGTTGGCGGACCTGGCGGTACAACAGGATCGCTTACGGTGATTTTGAATGCATCATTTTCAAACAAACCACCTTCATCAGTTGCTGTGATGGTAATGATTGCCTCGCCGGTTTTATCCCTTGCGAATTTCAATGTCAGCACATTGCCCGAGATCAATGCTGAAGTTACCAATCCGGTATTGGTATTGCCGGCTACTGAAATTTTCAGTTTGTCAACCGACTGATCGTCCGTAAATACTCCGGTAAGGTCGATCTGCTTGTCTGCGGAATTGGAATTCACTTTAAGATCAGGTAACGCTTTCGCTACTACTGGTTTAGTATTTGGCGGTGGTGGGTTGACTACAGTAATTTTAAACTCATCTTCCACAGTCAGTCCGTCAACATCGGTTGCTTTGATTTTGATATCAGCGCTTCCAATCATGCCAGCAGTTATACCAAGCGTTAAGGTAGTGCCCGAGATGGTAGCTGTCTTGATGAGGGCAGGGTTTGTATTGCCACTGACCGTCAACGCTAGTCCTGCTGTTCCTCCATTACCGGAGAACACATTTGCCAGTGCCACTGTTTTGGTCGCAGTATTGATATTGACTTCAATATCAGGTAATGCATTAACTACGATAGGTGGAGTTACAGGTATTATTTCTATTCCGGAAACTTTTGCGTTGTCGCTTACGGAAAGGAAACTGATATCCATAAATCCGTCAGTAACGCTGATATTTTTAAACTCTTCAGCCAGCGCAGTATTCATTCCTCCGGCTTTAGTGAAGATGTCATAATTGGTCAGTGTTCCTTTTCCATTTTCAATATCAACATTAAACAAACGGTGCCCTGGTTCGGTCCAGTACAATTCCACAAAATGAAGGACCACTTTGTAATTACCATTGGGTACAGGCACTTTGTATTTGAAATCACCCCAGCGTTCGTCCTGGTACATGATATCGTTAACTGTCCCTTCGATCGGAACCCATTCTGCGTAGGTTTCTCCGCCTTCAAAATACTGATCAGCAATCCAGCCGCCCATGCTGAGCGCAGGTCCGCCGTTGTTGATACGGATCGATGAAGCAGGCGGTGGAGCTACCACATTTACTTCGAACTCTTCTTCCACCCAATAGCCATCGCCATCTGTTGCACGCACCTTGATTTTTGCAGTACCGGTTTTATTCGCGGCAAATGCAAGCGTCAGATTCTTTCCTGAGAATGTTGCTGATGTAATCAAAGTTGGATTAGTGTTACCAACAACACTCAGTGTTATATTGGCGGCACCCTTATCATCATCGAATGTATTTGTAAGATTGAGTACTTTATTCGGCGGACTTACATTCAGTTCGATATCTTCTAAAGGTATTACTACCAGCGGCGCCGGAGCGACAACATTCAGATAATCATATCGTGCTGAAAAACTCGCCGCTGTTCCCGATGTTGCCATCAGTCCCAATGCAACTGCATTTGCTGATTGCAGTTTTGTAAGCAATGGTCCGCTTACAACAATGTCAGCTTCTACCGTCTTCCATGTTGGATCGACATCAGTATTGTACTTAACTGTGACTCTGCCTGTCGTTGGATTTACAAACAGGGAAAGCTGTATCGTTCCTGCATCTATAATTCCTGCCACAGGAACGAAACTGTTCTTTGTAAGTGTTCCTCCATTTTCTATTCGGATACGTATACCCGGAGTTGCGCCGCCACTCGCTCCGGACAATGCAGCCATCAGGTAATTGTCCTGTTCGCCTGTGCCGATATAAATGCCCTGCACATGATTCTGATTCAGTTGTGAGGCATTCAATCCATTGAAGAATGGAGCTAACATCTGAGCCTGAACTTCAAATGATGGAGCACCATTTCCGGTTTTATACCCAAACTGAAAACCATTCTTCTGTGTATTGGTAGTAGCAGTACCCTGGTCAGCAGGGAAACTTGCCAGACCAACCGCACCGCCCATAACTAAACCTGGATTTGAAATATCAAATAGATGATCAGGATCAGTATTGCCATCACTCATCAGACCAGTAAAGCCCAAACCAAATAAACCTGTACCAGGATTGTTGTTCAGGAACGGATACTGTAAAGTGGTTGCCGTTGCCTGTCCGTTTTTTGCATCGCGATAAAATGCGTCTGCAACATCGGGTATACCATCATTATCATCATCATTATCGTTTTTGTCAGATATCTTATCGTTATCAAAATCCGCGGGTTTACTTACGGGGTTGCAAGGATCTGTTCCGTTATCAGCTTCGTCTTTATTGCTGTAACCATCGCCATCATCATCAAGCGTTGTACTGGTGTTATTACCAGAACAAACAATTGCACCAGCATCAGGAGTGAAGATGTAAATTTTGCTTGCCGTGTAATCACATGCCCACACGGTTCCGTCGAAAACTTCGCCATTACCTTGTGTCGTTATATCGAGAGCTATTTCACCAAAGCCACTTGCAAAAACTTCTTTGCTCACTACCTGTGTACCATCTGCACTTAACTTAAGGCGCCATATTTTTCCAAAGAAATCTGCAGTGAGAATATCTCCCGTAAGTTGCCCGTTGAAATAATTTGTGGATGTATACTCAGCCATTCCGTTGGTGGATGTCTCAAAAGTGGTGAGTGCATTATCATTCACGCCGGGCATCAGGAAATTACCTTCTGCTGGATTGGCCTGCGCTACCGGAACCGGTGGCCAGTCTACAGGTAATTGAGCAGGAGTTGTCAGAAATGATCCCGATGTCCCATCATGAACAAACAACCCGGCTCCTGCCGGATTTGCCCGGATGGGGTTTGGATGACCACCATAAATTGGCGTCATACCTGGTTTCGAAACCAGGTGGAGATTGTCCAGGTTATTTATTGCAGGAAGATTTCCCGAAGGTGCTGTTGATCCGGGTTCCAGCGGATCATAATCGTTGTTCACACCGGGGGTTCCGACATTTTTCGGATAACCTCCCCAACCATCATTGGCACCATTATCGATCGTATATAAAAAGCCGGCTCTGCTGCCGGTTTTCATGATGAGCAGATCGTATGAATTGCGATAACCCGGAGAATAAATACTCACCGGTCCGCCGACAACAATTTTCGCCTGGTTCATTCCATCATTTCCCCCAAATGGATCGTTCTGATCGATGGTCTGTGGAGATCCCGGAAGTGATGCATTGTAATCCGGGTTGGTAATATCCGGACGGGTTGGGTCATTCAGTGTTGGCAGGTCATATACATATTTGTTATTTCCTGTACCACGAACCGGCAGACTGTTGATAACATTCAGATTGATTTTTAATATCGCAGCGGAATAAGCATATTCAGTAAGAAATGCAAAATTGTTTGAAGGCGCTCCTGCATTGGTGATACCCCCGACAGCGAGATAAAGGCTGTTGGTAGCCTTATCGAGCTGCAGTCCGTTTACAGAGTGGTTTTCTTCAGAGCGGGGCAGACCTCGTACGATATCTACTTTCTCCCAGGCAGAACCATTCCATGTAAGTCTGGAAATGATACCTGAATTTGTATCCAGATTCAGATCGCCGGCGGTGCCGCCACCACCAACACGCGGATCACTGGAACTTACATAGATAACCGGGTTGGCTGCAGTGCCTGTAACCAGGAGTCCTGTAACCTGTCTTGTTTCGAATATAAAAGTGTAAAGTGATCCGTCATCATTATGATTTGGAATCTGTGCAACAAGATAGATCACCTGCGTATTGGTGATCGCATAAGAATTGGTTCCTGTTTTGCTGACGGTACAAACAAATAAACGGCCACCTTCAGTGCCGACATAGAGCTTCCCATCAGGACCAAACTGCAGTGTTGTCGGGTTCTTCAACTGGTCATGCAGTCCTGTGAGATTGCTCACGCTAAAATTCAGCTGAGCTGAAGCGGTATGCATGATCAGCATACCCATGAATGTTAAAAAAACAGTTTTCAAGCCATTAAATAATGACATGGATAATCGGGTAGACATGATGCATTCTTTTGTGGGTTATGGTATGGAAATAAAATGCCGTTACAAGCGTATTGAATCTACGCTGCAGACTTTCGAAGGAATGGAATCTTGAAATGGTAAGTCAGTAGGAACTAAGGAATAGAGGTTTCAGGCAATTGGAGGAGGTTGTTTTCAGATATATTGGGTTGGACGAATGTATGGAAATTCAATCGAATGATAATTTTTTTTTATGCTGATTTATCTGGACTGAGGGAATCAATATTGGGGATAAAATGGTTAAGTAAAAGTCCCCGGGATATTAGTAAAATTACCAGGAAAAGAAGTTCACAGCGCATTGTTCATAGTTTGAACAACAAGGCCGCGGGCAGCAGATCGATGTAGACAGGTTGAAAAACGGAAAACAGAATCAGGGAAGAATAAATACAGGATACAGAATACGGAATACAGAATATTGGAAAAACTGAAAACTGGAACTGTCTCAAAATACCATGACCGCTATTCGATCAGCCTGATTTCACCTGTTCTGACAACCGACAACGCAAACAGAAAACAGAAAATGGAATACAGAATACAGGAAGAATAGGTCACAGATAGCTTATACTTATTACTAACTACTAAATTTCCTGCCTCCATTCTCCAGCCCTCCGCCTGCTATCTACCGTCTGTACTCATACACATACACCAATCTCCCCACCAGCTTCTTGAGCTTATTGAAACATTGTTCTTCTTTTTTCAGCCCATCGGGATTATAGAGATATTTCCAGATCAGGTAATCCGATCCGCCGTTCTGAACGGTTGTCATCTCAGCGAGTTGCTTTTGTTCATTGTAATTGAAGAAATAATCCGGCAGCAGTTTTCCTACGCGATCGTTGAAGCGTACTATGTCAGACAGCTGTTGCTGATCATTGTAATAGTAATATGTCTTTTCGCCCGCCACATTTCTATGATAGGATTGTTCTTCTATGATCTTTCCCTCTTCGTCTTTTTTGAACAGGTAAACTGTAGTATCCGATTTGTCTTTTATACGAAACATTTTCTCCGGAGCACCAGAGGCGTCATAGCTCCAGTCGTGCGTTTCAGTTACCCGTGTCCGTTCGCCGATCACATTCGAATTGCTCGTAATCTGTACAAGACGATTCAGTGAATCATACCGGTAATCATATTGCGTGAATGAAGCATCACTGCTGTCAGTGGTGCGGTAAAGCAGACCCGCAGAGTTATAGTAGTTTGTCATGGCAGACTTACCTGACAAAGGTGCCGAAGTCTGCGTCTTGACCTGGGAATAGGAACTATTCACCGTTTGCATGAAAATAAAATCGGCTGTGGGCTCGCCGGTCGCTTCATAGCTTTCCCCCCTGATCGAGCTCACCTTATTCTTTTTCAACAGCTGGTAATGGGAATTATTAGCCTGGTTGCTTAAAAGATCGGAATAGTAGAATTGTGCCTCGCACACTCTGCCGAATATGACCGTCAGAATCAAAGATAAAATAACACGTGGTTTCAGCTTCATAACTGGCAAAGTTCAGACTTAAAAGGAAATATTTCAGTTAACGTTTTGCTTTAGTTCATTGATATACAATCGAGCAGGATTCTTCCTTATTTTTAACAAAATAATTGATCTGTCACACGGCAAGGAAAGAAAAGAAAAAAACTGTCTGAACTGCGGACATACGGTCTTGGGTCGGTATTGTCAGCACTGCGGGCAGGAGAATATCGAACCTGATATATCTGTAAAAGGATTGATTCAGCATTTCATCAACGACATTACTCATTTCGACGGGAAATACTTTGAGACGGTAAAATATCTGTTTAAGAAGCCAGGATTTCTCAGCCGTGAATACCTGAGTGGAAGGCGGGCACACTACCTTGATCCGGCCCGTATGTACATTTTCACATCCGCGTTTTTCTTTCTCTTGTTTTATAGTTTTTTCTTTAATATCTCGGAAAGAGAGATGTCTAAAAACTATGAGCTGATCAGTAAGCTCCAGCTGGTGGATTCTTCAGATAATGAGTACACCCTGACGCCAAATTACCTGCTAAAAAATAAAAAAGAGGTAGTTCTGAGGTTTGATGATAAAGAAAAAAAGAACCGGTTCATTGACAGTCTTAACGGAATTCTGAAAGCAAACCCGGAGCTGGCGAAAAGAAAATCACCCAGTTTTTCCGATTCGACATACAGAACAAGAGAAGAATATGATTCAATGCAGCTTGCACTACCCAAAGCCCAAAGAGATCCCTGGTACAAACGTATTGGAAACTATCGCCAGATCATGATCAATGATGAGTACAATGGCGATGTGGGCAGATATTTTATTTCGCTGCTGGATAGGTTTATCCATAGTTTTCCTACACTGCTGTTTATTTCTTTGCCATTGCTTGCATTGTTGCTGCGTTTGCTTTATCTGAAACGAAAAAAGACCAATGTTGCACACCACGGCATCTTTCTGATCCATGTTTATATATTCAGTTTCCTCGTAATGATTATATATTTTTTGCTGGGGAAGGTGCAGGATGTTTCTGGCTGGGGTTGGATCTTTTGGCTGAAGCTTCTTGTTGTTCTTGGAATATTAAACTATTTCTATCGCGCCATGCTTGGATTTTATATGCAGAGTAAAGGCAAAACCTTTGTTAAGTATATTCTTTTTTTGCTGGGTTCGTCTGTGATATTACTGCTCATATTTGCCATTTACTTCACCTTTGTGCTTTTGAAAGGATAGATTATGAAAGAGAAACTGGCCGAAGCATTTCTTGGATTAACGGATATCATGAATGACCTCAGGGAAAAATGTCCCTGGGACAGAAAGCAAACCATCATGAGTCTACGTCAGCTCACCATCGAAGAGACTTATGAGCTCGCCGATGCGATTAGTGAAGAAGACTGGAAAGGAATTAAAGAAGAATTGGGTGATCTGCTTTTACATATCGTCTTTTATGCAAAAATTGGTACTGAACAAAAACAGTTCACTCTGGAAGAAGTGATTTCGGGCATCAATCAAAAATTGATTTCAAGACATCCGCACATCTATGGAGACGTGAAAGTGAATAATGAAGAGGACGTAAAACAGAACTGGGAAAAACTGAAACTCAAGGAAGGTAAGACGTCAGTGCTCAGCGGTGTTCCTTCATCGTTACCTTCCGTAGTGAAGGCAATGCGATTGCAGGAAAAAGCAAAGCAGGTCGGTTTTGAGTGGGATACTGCAGAACAGGTTTGGGAGAAAGTGAAAGAAGAAATGGTGGAGCTGCAGGAAGAAGTAAAATTAAAAGATGCTTCTGAAGAAGCTTTAAAAAAACAACAGGAAAAGATAGAAGGCGAATTTGGCGATGTTTTGTTCTCGCTGATAAATTACGCCCGCTTTTTGCATATCGACGCTGAACATGCACTCGAAAAGACCAACAAAAAATTCATATCCCGGTTCACTGCAATGGAGAAAAATGCTGCCACTCACGGAAAGAATCTTCAGGATATGACACTGGAAGAAATGGACGCGATCTGGGTGAGCATAAAAAAGCAAAGTAAAGGCCATTGAAAAACTTTTTAAAAGATACCATTTACAGAAATGCTTATTACCTCATAGGGGCTGCCTGGCTCTTTACATTGTCATTCATTTTCAGCAATTACTGGTCGTACACATCATCTCCGCAGGGAGTAAAAAAGTCGCTTGAACAATACCTTCACAAACACGAAAAGGATTTTAATGAGTTCCTGGCAGACTCAACCCTGATACGCAGATTGGTGAAGAGCGAAGAAACAGAACCGGAAGTACTGGCTGTTACTGGAAAACCATATGGAATATTTATTTATTCTCTTGAGGATTATGGACCCATAAATCTGAAATACTGGTCGACACAGTTGACGATCCCTACTGACGACATGATCACGAGGGCCGAAGGAGAATTCCTGGAGACAATGCCTAACGGCAAATTTGAATTCATTAAAAGAAAGATCAAGGGTCCGGAAAATACCAATCTTTTGATTTGTGCAATGATTCCTATTCGCTGGAATTTTTTTATTGAGAATGATTACCTGAAGAATGGATTTGTAGACCATCCGAATATCGAGAAGAATTACCGTATTGCAGATAATTACAACGGTATTCCTGTCGTGAACAGTTTTGGAAAGACGCTTTTTACACTGGAAAAAAAGCTTACAGAGAAGGGTGCCAGTAGTGACTGGATCACCATTCTCCTTCGATTGGTGGGAATGTTGCTTTTCTTTTTCTATGTACACATGGTGGCGCAGGGACTTTCGCGACATTTTGGTGCAGGATATGGCATCGTGTTTCTTGTGCTGATAGTTTTCATCGTCAGGCTGATCAGTTATATACTTCCGTTCCCGATCAACTTCCAGGAGTTTGAATTGTTTGATCCCAGAATTTATGGATCGAATATTATTCTTAAAACTTTGGGTGATCTGTTGATAAACGCGTTACTGTTTGTATGGCTTGTGCTCTTCGCACGCGCACAGATCAACAAATATGATTTTACACTCAGCGTTGATCAGAGCAGTATTCGTTTGATCGTTGGTGCTCTTCTTTCATTTTTACTGGTGGGTCTTACCTTGCTTTGCGGAAATATCATCCGTAGTCTTGTTGCCGACTCGCAGATTTCATATGACGTCACGAACTTCTCAAGTCTCACGCTGTACAGTGTCATCGGATTTATTGTGTTGTGTTGTATTTCACTTGGATTTTTTATTTCAAGTCTGATCCTGCTCAAGTTTCTTGATGAAGTTATTGGCTCACGTTTTTACCACAAAGCACTTTATATCGCAGTAATAGGTCTTTTAATAATGACCGCGCGTATGAATGTGGCAGCTGTCGGATTTGAACTTGGCGTATTGTTGTGGCTGATATTTTATGTCTTTCTTTTTAATAGTACAGATATCCGCATAGCGAAGCATATCGCCGGTAGCAGCCTTGTTTTCTGGCTGGTACTCTTTTCTGCGTCGATATCGATTATTATTATCACACAAAACAGGATCAGAGAAGAAAAGCAAAGGCTGGCTGCTGCCGCAAAGCTGGGTATTCAAAAAGATCCATCAAGTGAGGTGCTGCTCAGCATTGCTGTAAACTCGCTCAGCAACGACTTTCTCCTTAATAATCTTCCGAGATTCAGGAACGACTATACCAGTCAGCGACTGAAGGACAGCATCATCAACGCAAATTTTCAGGGGTACAGTAATAAGTTTGATACACAACTATATTTATTCGATGCTGCGGGACATCCGTTTTCTGCAACGGACCGATTGACTTTTGACACGTTGAACACAATTTATTCGATGCAGGGAAAACGTACCTCCATCCCTGATCTGAAATATTATGAAACAGATTTCACCAATATCAGCTATATCTATCAGAAGTCAGTGGTAGATACATCCAGGCAGGTGATTGCAAGATTATTTATGTTTTCTGATCCAAGAAAAATTTATAAGAATGATGCTTCCCTGTATCCTGAACTGATTAAACAAACGGAGGAATTTGCTTTTGAACGTTTCCCCAATTATGCATTTGCTGTTTATGATAGTCTGGAGCTGATATTTAACCAGAATGATTATCCTTTCCCCAGCAGATTGGATGCGTCGCAGGTGCCGGCAGAGGAGTATGGCTTTGTGAATAAAGACAATTACCAGGAATTGTGGTACAATATCGGAGGGGACAGGATAGTGGTGATCACCAGGAAAACAAATCTTGTTCTGGAGGCGATCACATTGTTCTCTTATATCTTTTGCGTTTTTCTGTTCCTTGTCGGTTTGTTTCAACTGGCCAATCTCATAGTTCGTTCAGGTTTTCAGATCGGCGTCCAAAGTGATATCTGGAAGATGAGTATACGCAACCAGATTTATAGCACTATTATATTCATCAGTATATTTTCATTTTTTGTGATCGGTGGAGCTACCATTATTTTCTTTATTCAGCGATACAACAGAAACAACAAGGAAAGACTCACCCGCACTATCCAGGTAATGTCCAGCGACCTGAATAACAAGATGAGTGCATTTATCAGCCAGAAAAGTTTAAGAAATCTGTCGGATACCGCTACACTTTCCAAGCTGCAGGAGGAGATAACCAATATTTCGGAAATTCACAATGCTGATATCAATCTGTACAATACAAATGGAGAACTGGTAGTATCGAGTAACTCATTGGTATATAACAGAGGCATTCTCAGCCGCCAGATGGATCCCGTGGCTTATTTTGAGATGAAGCGCATGCGCATGATTCAGTTTGTACAGGATGAACGATATGGGCGACTGAATTACCTGAGTATCTACGTACCGGTGCGGGATTCTGAAAACCAGATCAAAGGATACCTGAACATTCCGAATTTTACTTCTTCGCGCGATCTTAATCAGGAAATTTCCAACTTCCTTATTGCGATCATCAACCTGAATGCTTTTATATTCCTGATCGCTGGTGTGATTGCTGTATTTATCACCAACAGGATCACGCAGTCTTTCAGCTGGATTGGTGAAAAGATGCGTGAAATCAATCTTGGTAAGCACAACGAGGTGATCACCTGGGGGCGGAATGATGAGATCGGGTATCTCGTGAAAGAGTATAATATCATGGTGAAGAAACTTGAAGACAGTGCGGTAGGACTGGCAAAAACGGAAAGAGAAGGTGCCTGGCGTGAAATGGCCAGGCAGGTTGCTCATGAAATCAAGAATCCGCTTACACCAATGAAATTGTCGATTCAGTACCTGCAAAAAGCGATTGACAATAATGCACCGAACGTAAAAGAGCTGTCTGCAAATGTTGCAAAAACACTGATCGAACAAATTGAGCACTTGTCAAAAATTGCCGCGGAGTTTTCTCAGTTCGCGAACATCGGTAATACTAAAAACGAAGAATTCGATCTGCATGAAACATTATACTCGCTGGTTTCTCTCCTGGGCATGAATGAAAATGTACAGATCAGCTGGAATCCCCTGGGAGAAGTGCTGATGATTGAAGCTGATAAAACACAGATCAATCGACTGTTCACCAACCTGCTTCAGAATGCAATCGAAGCAATTCCGGACAATACCAATGGATTGATCATTATTGAAGAGGAGGTCAAAGGTGATCAGATTCTGATAAGTATTAAAGACAATGGTGCAGGCATACCTGAAGAAACACAAGGCAAAATCTTTACGCCCAATTTCACCACAAAAACATCGGGTACTGGTTTAGGGCTGGCAATGTGCAAGGGAATTGTAGAAAAAGCAAAAGGTGAAATCTGGTTCGAAACGAAAGTAGGGGAGGGCACTATTTTTTATGTGTTGCTACCTTTGTTTAAAAAGACTGTCACCAACTGATGTCGCAGGATCTTTCCGCAGATTTTCGCGGCTCAGATACACGCAGAAACGCAGAAAAAATCAGCTCCCCTGATGATCTGCAGGAAAAATAAAATTGAGATGCAGTATATCAAATTCCCCTGGCAGCCTTTCTTTTTTCCAGATATTCTTCCAGTTCACTTCGGGAAAAACTACTCAGGTTTTTGTCAGGAGTCAGCAATGATTTTTGTGCCGCATAAACTCCATACCGGATATCATCATATCCATCTATTGAATGCGCATCAGGATCAATCGAAATCATCGCACCTTTTTCCAGCGCTTTATTGATCCATGTCCAATCGATATCCAATCTTCGTGGATGCGCGTTGAGTTCGATCACCACTTTGTTTTCCACACAAGCATCAATGATTGCATCATGATCAACGGGATATCCGTTTCGACTTAACAACAACCGGCCCGTCATATGACCGAGGATCGTTGTGTTTGGATTTTCAATGGCACGGAGCAAGCGCATCATTGCTTTATCCAGGCTCATTTTCAGATTAGAATGCACGGATGCAATCACCAAATCAAAACTCCTGAGGACGGGTTCTGAATAATCAAGTGAACCGTCATTCAGTATATCACTTTCAATACTTTTAAAAATACGGAACGGCGCAAGTGTTTTATTCAATTCATCAATCTGCATATGCTGCTCACGGATTCTTTCTTCTGAAAGTCCCTTTGCATAAAATGCAGTCTTACTATGATCACTGATCACGAGGTATTCAAAACCTTTGCTGATACACGCTTTCGCCATTTCTTCCAGCGAGTTGCTTCCGTCGCTCCAGGTGCTGTGCGAGTGAATGATTCCTTTGATATCTTCCGGTTGTATCGGATCAGGAAGCGTCGTTGAAGTGATGATATTGAAGATGCCAGTATCTTCGCGTCGGTAAGACGGGATAAATTTCAGTCCTGCTGATTCAAATATTTTTTCTTCATTGCTGAAA
Source organism: Pollutibacter soli (assembly GCA_029269725.1). GTDB lineage: Bacteria > Bacteroidota > Bacteroidia > Chitinophagales > Chitinophagaceae > Pollutibacter > Pollutibacter soli. The sequence goes on from JARJHS010000008.1 coordinate 290,493, forward strand.
TCAATTTTACTTCCTGCTGTCCTGAGTTGCCATTCATCGAAGAAAACAACGGACGAACTTTGCTGAAATAACTGCTGATGAAATGCTTCAGGTGTTGTATGTGTGAAGTACAGATTGATATTGTCGGAGGATTTGTGATGTGAACTTGTCGGGGTTGATTCAATTTCGCTGAATCCATTCTGTACCAGCTTTTCCTTTAATGCTGATGGTGTTACAGTAGTTATCCATTCTGCACGTCCGATCACCGGCAGCTGTCTCCTCAACGCGCCGGATATTTCCACAAGTTCCCCAGGAAAATTTTCTTTCAGAAAGGATGTAAAATGATTGGCGATGGAAATGATTTCTGCATATAAAAAATGTCCCTGGCTTCTCATGTAGAAATCTATTGCATCGGCTACATTGTTCTGCGTTTTTTCGCCAAAACCTTTGTAGAGCATCAATCTGTTTTCCTGGCAAGCATAAAGCAATTCACCCAGGCTTTCTATTTCCATTTCTTTCCAGATTAAAGAAATCTTCTTAGGTCCAAGACCTTTGATGTTCAGCATTTCCATTATCCCGGCAGGTGTTTTGGAAATGAGTTCATCGAGTACTTTTATTTTACCTGTATCCAGGATTTCAATAATTTTTTTTCCGGTTGAATCGCCGATTCCTTTCAGTCCGGCAATTTTCTCTCGCGGAATCGCATTGAGTTGTGTAGGTAGTTGTTCAATATTGTATGCAGCAATGGAATAAGATTTTGATTTGAAGGAATTTTCTCCGTGTATGTCCATCACTTTCGATAACAGGCTGAATTGATCGGCTATGGCGTAGTTGTCCATATGGGGAAGGTTGCATTTTTGCGGTAAGTTACTAAGAAGTGGGGAGGCAGGTAAGGAAGCAGGAGACTGAATGGTTAGATTTTAGTAGCAAGGTTCAGGCGCAATGTTCGGCTCTTACTGTTCTTTGTTTCTGTTTTTCTGTTTCTTATTCAGACAGGAGATGTATTGATTTAATTGCAGTAACAAACCTGGGAAAACTGCTTCCTGTTATCAGTTGTCAGGAAGGTGCAGTCACTTCGATGAGCAGAGTTCACTTTGATGTCCAGTGGTTTTCTGATTTCAATTTCTGATTAAGTCTTCCTGTATTCTTAATTCTGCATTTCTTTCTCGTTTGGAAACCAGGAAAAACCAAAGCCTGTCCCTTAAATCTCTCTACTATATCTCCTGCCTCCCGACTCCTGCCATGCATTTCATCTCAGCCTATGGCCATAAAAAAAGTCCCGCATCGCTGCGGGACTGTATTCAGTGTAAGTTGTACGCCTGCGGCGCAGACGTTACTACTTTTTAGCTGCTTTCTTAGCTGCCTTTTTAGGAGCTTTTTTTGCTGCTTTCTTTGCTGCTTTTTTAGGAGCCGCTTTTTTTGCTGCTTTTTTAGGAGCTGCTTTCTTTGCTGCTTTTTTAGCAGCTTTTTTTGCAGTTGCCATGTGTTTCGAATTTAATGGTTTAGTAAATAAATAACCATATAAAAATAGAAACACTTTTGTTTTCTACAAAAAAATTTTTTTTTAGTAGAGAATTTTTAATTATCCGGCCGCTTCAACAGAAGAAACTGAAACAACAGTTTTGTTGCTTTTTGTCTTTCTGAATTCAACAACACCATCTGCAAGTGCAAACAATGTAAAGTCTTTACCAACGCCAACATTTTTACCGGGATGATAAACCGTTCCGCGTTGGCGAACGAGTATGTTTCCTGTGATTGCAGACTGACCGCCATAAATTTTTACACCGAGTCTTTTGCTCTGTGAATCGCGACCGTTCTTTACACTGCCTTCACCTTTCTTATGTGCCATGACGAATGAAGTTTAAATATTGTTGGAAATAAGCTTAAGCTATTTTTCCGATTTTGATTTGAGTATACAATGTGCGGTGACCTGTTTTTTTACGGAAACCTTTTCTTCTTTTCATTTTAAACGCGATCACTTTATCACCTTTAACTTCGCCGATGATTTCTGCATTTACTTTTACAGTCACATCATTGCCAAGCGCGAGTTTACCGTCGCTGTCAGAAAGAAGAACATCACTGAATTCCAATTTATCGCCGGATTTACCATCGAGATGTGGTACATAGAGCTCCTGGCCTTCACTGACGCGGAACTGCTGACCGGCTATTTTTACAACTGCAAACATAATATGCCAAAATTTAGGAGTGCAAAGGTAAGGGGAAAAAGGTGTAAACCAAAGATTCCGGCCAAAAAAAGTTAGTTAAACGATGCCCCCGTTTGAGCAGGCAAAATTATCTTTGCAACCTATAACAATTGCCATATTCCATGAAATTGAAATCATTCCTTGCCCGGCCTTTTGCAAGCTATATATATAAACAGGTGCGCAGAGGAATGTCCACAGCCGTGGAAGACCAGAAAAAGATATTTAAAGATCTGATCAAAACGGGCAACCAGGTGGAATTTGGCGCGGACCATCATTTTAAAGATATCGATGGTTATGAGAGCTTTAAAGAGGCCGTGCCCATCCGTGATTACGAGAAGATCAAACCTTATATAGATAAGATCAAGGAAGGTAAACACAATGTTCTCTGGAAAGGTCAGCCTATTTACCTCGCTAAAACTTCCGGTACCACCAGCGGGGTCAAGTATATTCCTATTACAAAGCAATCCATTCCCAATCATATCAATTCAGCCCGCAATGCGCTGCTTTGTTATATCGCAGAGTCTGGTAATCACCAGTTTACGGATGGAAAAATGATTTTCCTGTCGGGTTCCCCGGAGCTGGAAAGAGTTGGAGGGATCCCAACCGGCAGGTTAAGCGGTATCGTGAATCACCATATTCCTAATTACCTGAGAACTAACCAGCTGCCCACGTATGAGACGAATTGCATTGAAGACTGGGAAACCAAGCTGGACAAAATCGTCGAGGAAACTTACGGCAAGAATATGTCGCTGATCAGCGGCATCCCACCGTGGATGCAGATGTATTTCGACCGGCTTCGGGAGAAATCGGGCAAGCCAGTGGGAGAACTGTTCCCGAATTTCAGTGTACTCGTTCATGGGGGAGTTAATTTTGAACCTTACAGAGAAAAGCTGATGGACACTATCGGCCGCAGGGTGGATAGTATCGAAACATTTCCTGCATCAGAAGGATTTTTTGCCTTCCAGGATTCACAAAAAGCAGAAGGATTACTGCTTAATTCAGATTCCGGCATATTTTATGAGTTTATTCCAGCCCAGGAAATCTTTAATGACAGACCGACTCGTATATCGCTGAAAGATGTTAAGGTGGGCGAGAACTATGCGATGATCGTAAACAGTAATGCAGGACTCTGGGGCTACAATCTGGGTGATACTGTCAAATTTGTTTCCACGGATCCGTACAGGTTGATCGTAACAGGCAGAATAAAACATTTTATTTCTGCTTTTGGTGAACACGTAATAGGAGAGGAAGTGGAATACAGCCTTATGAAGGCGGCGTCAGAACTGGGGCTGAAGATCGTGGAATTTACAGTGGCGCCGATGGTGCAAAAAGGAGAGGGGCGATCCTATCACGAGTGGTTTGTGGAATTTGAAGATCAACCTGAAGATTTAAAAGAATTTGCGCGGGTTGTTGACAATAATCTGCGTAAGAAAAACATTTATTACGATGATCTTATCCGTGGAAATATTTTAGATCCTCTGGTGATCAGGCCGTTAAAGCGTAATGCATTTATCGGTTATATGAAATCGATAGGTAAACTTGGTGGTCAGAACAAAGTCCCCAGATTGAGTAATGACCGAAAGCTTGCTGAAGCCCTGACCCCCTATTCCTTTGTGGAATAAAGAACCTATTTTTAAAACATGAACTCTGCAACACAACAAAAGCCTGCAGCAGCACCAACTTCTGCAGACGGAAACCGCAAGCGTATTGGTCTTTTTGGCTCTACTGGTTCAATAGGAACACAGGCGCTTGAAGTTATTGCCGCTAACCCGGATAAGTTTGCAGTGACCGTACTGACAGCCAATTCCAATTTTGAATTACTGATCGAGCAGGCGAAAAAATTCAGGCCCCAAACCGTCGTGATAGGTGATGAATCCAAATTCCAGACAGTAAAACAAGCGCTCGCAGGGACAGGCGCAGAAGTGATGGCGGGAGATCAGTCCCTGGTCGATGCAGCATCACTGGAACATTATGACATGATGCTTGCGGCAATTGTCGGGTTTGCGGGATTGCGGCCAACCTTGCGTGCAATTGAAAACGGCAAATCAATTGCCCTTGCAAATAAAGAAACATTGGTTGTTGCGGGTGATATTGTAATGCAGCAGGCAGTGGAGAAACGCGTGCCGGTTATCCCCGTGGATTCTGAACATTCAGCAATATTTCAATGCCTTATCGGGGAAACCCGCAATCGGATTGAAAAGGTAGTACTCACTGCATCCGGTGGACCATTCCTCGGAAAAAAGCCGAACTATCTCGTCAACGTAAAACGCGAACACGCTCTTCAGCATCCCAATTGGAACATGGGTGCAAAGATCAGTGTAGACTCTGCAACATTAATGAATAAAGGACTCGAGATGATTGAAGCTAAATGGCTTTTCAATCTTCGCCCGGAACAGATCCAGGTAGTGATCCATCCGCAGAGCATCGTCCATTCATTTGTTCAGTTTGAAGACAGCAGTATAAAAGCGCAGATGGGGCTGCCTGATATGAAGCTCCCTATCCAGTATGCTATGGCTTTCCCCCAAAGAATAGCCAATGCTTTTCCACGCTTTGATTTTTCGAAATCAGCACAGCTTACTTTCGAACCACCTGATATTAAGACATTCAGAAATTTAGGTCTGGCAATGGAAGCATTATACAAAGGCGGAAATCTGCCTTGTGTGCTGAATGCAGCAAATGAAATTGCCGTTTATGGATTTTTGCGCAATCGCATCGGATTTTTGGATATGACCGAAGTGATTGAGCAAACCATGAAGAAGATACATTTTATACCGAAGCCCACTCTTGAACAATATTTTGAAAGCGATGGAGAGGCCCGTAGCTTCGCGGCTTCACTTATGAATCTCTAGTCCCGTAATAATTAACCTTTCATTTCTCAAAAATTTCGGAACGTAGCGCATGAATTTTTTGTTTGTATTAGCGGCGATCAACTGGCAGGCAGTAGGCCTGCAGGCCGGACAGCTCATTCTCTCCCTCAGCATATTGGTGATCATGCACGAACTCGGGCATTTTATCCCGGCAAAATGGTTTAAGTGTCGCGTAGAAAAATTCTATCTCTTTTTTGATCCCTGGTTTTCACTTTTTAAAAAGAAAGTAGGGGAAACTGAATACGGCGTAGGTTGGTTACCGTTAGGGGGCTATGTGAAGATTTCCGGAATGATCGATGAAAGCATGGACAAAGAACAAATGAAAAAACCTGCTGAATCATGGGAATTCCGTAGTAAACCAGCCTGGCAGCGATTGATCATCATGATCGGTGGCGTTACCGTCAATGTGCTCCTCGCATTTTTTATTTATGCGATGATTTTGTTCACCTGGGGAGAAACAAAACTTCCAACCAAAAACATGACCGATGGTGTTTGGTGTGTTGATAGTCTTGCAACAAATATTGGTTTACAAACAGGCGATAAAATTCTGGCTGTGAATGGTAAACCCGTAACCTATTTTGAAGACGCAAACGCAGAATTGCTTCTCGGTGAAAAAATTACGGTTGAGCGTGACGGTCAGGTTAAAGAAATTGTGATTCCGGTGAATTTTATCGGCCAGCTGGTGGAGACGGGGAAAAGAACTGCGCTCATTATGCCCCGTATTCCTGCAATTGTTGCAGAAGTCAGTGATTCATCTTATGCCAGGAAAGCTGGTTTAAAAGCAAAAGACAGAATTATCGGCATTAACGGAACTGACGTAAAATATTTTGATCAGATAAAGCCGCTGCTTGCAGGCAAAGAAAATGATACAATCAATCTTAAAGTACTGCGTGATGATAAACCGGTAGAATTGAAAACTGTATTGAGTAGTACTGCAAGCATCGGATTCTACCCTTTACTTTTGGGACTTGATGATCTGAAAAATCTGAAAGTCTATGAGTTTCAGTCGAGGGAGTACGGATTCTTTGAATCATTTCCTGCTGGTGTAAAAATGGCGATCAAGAAACTGGAATCTTATGTCGCGCAGTTTAAGAAGATCCTGAATCCGTCTACCGGTGCATATAAAGGTCTTGGAGGTTTCAAGGCCATGGGTTCCATATTCCCCAAATATGAATGGAACTGGGAAGCCTTCTGGACCATCACTGCATTCTTTTCTATTGCGCTCGCATTTATGAATCTCCTGCCAATTCCCGCACTGGACGGAGGGCATGTGTTATTTACTTTATATGAAATGGTCTCAGGCAGAAAGCCGAGCGAGAAATTTCTGGAATATGCACAGATCGTCGGCATGGTCCTGCTTTTCGGTCTGCTGATTTATGCCAATGGCAACGACTGGTTTGGCTGGGGTCGAAGTAAATAGTGGAGACGGGTACCCAAAACACATTTTGAAAATGCGAAAAGATAATTTTTGAAAAACTTTAATGTAGTGCTAATAAGCAATTCGTATGATAGCTAATTCGTATAAGTTGGTCAGAATGAATGGCTAATCGTAGAATCCATATACGTGTTTTTACCAAGCAGTAAAAAAAATTACTGTAAAATCGGGCCATGTATTAAAATGTTGAAAATTGTATATTATTTTTAGGATAACAAATAAACGAAGCTTAACCTACTTCGATTCAGTTTCACAAATCCAATCTTAGTAAGTACCATCCACCATCCTCTACTTCCAATTGAAAATGATTTACTGGAAATTTTCCAATGTTGTTCGTTAATGAATTGTGCATTTGCCGGAACATTTTGACACTTGGAGAACCACACGCTGAATTTTTTCGGTAACAACCCAATTATTTCAACACACTAACCCCTATATGTGGCCAGGTAATCAGTCACTGCAAAAAAAAGGTAAGCCCCTGCGCATAAAGCGTAATGGCAATCAGGATGCTGTTGCAGAACAGCACCAGATCAGGCTCAATCCGAACAAGATAACCCTGATCCTGGGAGTAATTGCTGCTACAATAGTTGGCCTGGGCCTTGTGCTCCAGATCATGTATTATACCACTGATCTTGACAACTACCTGTTGTACCTGGATTTTCTTTTCAATGTGGACGATGAGTTGAATATCCCTTCTTATTTCTCGTCAGTTATTCTGCTGTTTGCAGCAATTTTATTAACAGCAATCACTTATTTGAAAGTTAACGCGAAAGATAAATTCCGCAGACACTGGATGTTACTGATGATCGGTTTTTATGTTCTTGCCGCTGATGAGATGATCACTTTGCATGAGCACCTCAACAAACCTTTCAAACAACTGATGGGAAACAATACTTCCGGAATATTCACCTTTGCATGGGTTATTCCGGGAATGATTATCGTTGCCGCACTTGGTTTAACATTCATCCGCTTTCTTTCTAAACTTCCAAAGAGTACGAGGATGGGATTTATGCTCGGAGGATTTTTCTATGTCGGCGGAGCGCTTGGTGTTGAAATGCTCGGTGCAAATTATGCAACTACCCACGGAATGCTGAACATGAATTACGCTTTGTTCACGATTGTTGAAGAGAGCTCTGAAATGCTTGGTGTAATCATCTTTATTCACGCATTACTTTGTTACATCAAAAACAGTTACCGCGAACTCACGCTTGATTTCAAATAGCTTGTTGTATAGCCCAACTTTGTGAAGCGATTGCAATAACAGTCGTTTTCGCTTTCTCTGACCCTCTTCATATATCGAGGCTGAACGTTATACGCTGAATGTTAAACGTCAAACGTTCAGCGTTAAACCTCTCTGCTCTCAGGATTTTCCGTAACTTTACAAACCCATAACAGTTTGCAACTGCATGGGAACCCCGGGGGCTGACCGGTTTTGACAGCATAGATCTTTGTATGTAAGCATGCAGTGCTTTGGGTATTCAGCACTTAAATCCGGATACTCAAACAATAAATGGCGAATCTAACTACGCCATGGCTGCCTAATCAGAGATTAGCGTAGTCATTATAGCCGCATAGCAGGCCTGTCTTTGCCGAGCTATCCCGCTGAATCAAAAAAAACAAGACTGCTGCAACAGAAGGCTGTGACTGTTGCTCAAGACCATTCAGCTAAGGTGTTCGTTGGTTCGTCCTGTTCCTGCGAAAACCCGACAAACAATCCAGGAATAAGCATGTAGAAGGCATATGGCGAATATGTTTGGACGCGGGTTCGACTCCCGCCAGCTCCACCAGATGACGTTGAACGTGTTGCTATTTTATAAAATGGCAAGACAATCGATGGCAGCATTTTTATGCTGAGTTTTATTTTCCATCGGTAGTAAATGAAGCGGTTTACAACAGCCTTATAAAGCCGCGCGCGATTTGGTTATTTCATTCAGAATGTCCTTATTCGCACTCCATTCTTTTATTCTTCTGACAACAAGACTACAGATCTCGTCCTGTATCCGGAATGGACTGGTTTGGGAAATTTCATGTTCATAAACATCAGACCATACCAAACGGTAGGTGGCTGTTTCCACCAATTGAATATTTACCCTGATGGTATCATTAATCATTTGTGCTCCGCCAGTGATCAGGTGACTGAACCCCAAAACTGTACCCATTTCTCGATAATCAGGATGGGCAAGAACGAGGTTTTTTAAGGCCTGGTAAGCAATGATTGAAAGATGGCAGGTATTGGTCAGCGTGGATCCCAGCTGCATACAGAGTCCATCTGCAAATGACCTTAGATTATGGTCTTCCTGGTCGCAGATAAATGGTACAACCGCTAAAGAAGTGAAGCCGGGAAACCCTGTAAAAGTAAATCCATTGTTTTTTTCGTCCGAAAGGTTTGATGAAATACCTGTTGGCCGATTGGTAAAAACAGGCACATATTTACCCTTAGGAATTGAAATGATGATTGGGTCGTTAAAGCCGAGACCTTCATAATACTTGGATAAAGTGCGTCGGAGCCGGCCGGCATGTATCCGTACGATTCCATTTTCCTGCGGGTTGAAGCTGGCTGGTTTATCCAGCACATGCATAGCGATGGTGTATTCCTTCAGGCAATGCGAACGGCCGACAATGGTTTCCTGAACAATAAAAGACAGAAATTTCCGGAGAATTTTCGATTCTGTAAATAAAGGATCATGATAGATCTTTTCGAGCTGCTCTTCTACGGCGCCAACGCTGAAAAGCATCTCCTGGTCATAAGCGATTTCACTGGACATAAGGAGGTATTTTTGGTTTAACAGCATCCATTCTTTGCCCAGGTCAGGCAAACAAAATGGCAGTTCTCAAAATGTCAGGACAGACTAATCAGTCTTAGGCATGGAATATTGGTACTTCATCTCTCCTTCCCTGTTGTGTTTCAATAATTTTACCCAGGTGTGAGAAAGCGGTTGTCAGGATAATGTATGCGGAGGATTTTTTAAATCTTTCCAGGTCTTCAATAGAGTTCCAGTACGTAAAGAAACGGTAGGTGTCCAAATCAGACTTATCTCTGAAAAACCCATGGCTGATGCAACCCAGTGGTATCTGTGTTGAAACCAATGACGCAGTTCCTTCAAACTCGCTTTGTTTCAGCGTTGGAATTTTGCCACTCAGGGTCAGGTAGAACATCTGTTTGGTTTACGGGGAATCTTAATGTCGGATTCCAAGACTTATGCCAGATTGTATTTTTTAAGAATATATTTCGTAAGAATATGATTTGCAATATATTACGATTGGTTTTTTTCTTACCTGTTTTACTTCTTATTTCACAGGGATAGTGAAATTTCAATATGCTCGCGATATTTCGATACCGACTTTTCGAGATTTTAATTAAGCCTTTCGAATTTGAAATTGAAAGGCAGCTATATCCCGGAAAAAGCTGCGTTTGAATCGCCCGGAAATTTCTAACCAACAGCGATGCACCTTAAATACCAGTCATCTTATACCCGATCGATCTGAAGCTTTTTAAGACGCGAACGAAGCGTACTCGGGTTTAAACCTAATCTCTCAGCTGCTCCGTCTTTGCCATTTATCCTTCCATTACATTCACTAAGTACTTTTAAAATGTGCCTCCTTTCGACATTCTCCATCGATATCATCTCCGAATCAATTGTAGCGGGTTCACTGCCATCATTCAGCCATGCAAGCTGCAGGGTTTTGCCGGTACTCAGAATCACCGATCTTTCGATCAGGTTCCGTAGTTCCCGGATATTGCCTGGCCATGAATAACCTGATAATCGAAGTAAGTCAGCTTTTGAAACTTCGAAAACGTCCTTATTCATTTCAGTTGCGTACTTTCTCACAAAGTGAGCAATCAGTAATGGGATATCGCCTGGCCGGTTTCTCAACGGAGGGATTGAAATCGGGAAAACGCTCAAACGATAATATAGATCGTCGCGGAATTTGCCGGACTTAACTTCCTGCTGAAGGTTGCGGTTGGTAGCTGCAATTACCCGGACATCGACCTTGACAACCTGTGATCCGCCAATTCTTTCAAACTCACCAAACTGTAGCACCCGTAATAACTTTGCCTGTAGCGAAAGTGGTAGTTCACCGATTTCGTCAAGAAAAATCGTACTGCCATCGGCAAGTTCAAACTTTCCTTTACGGCTGGAGGAAGCTCCGGTAAATGCACCTTTTTCGTGTCCAAAAAGTTCACTTTCTATTAAATCAGATGGAAGGGCCGCGCAATTGACACGAATCATCGGATGCTGATTCCTGAAACTATTCCGGTGTATCAGTTCGGCAAATAGTTCTTTCCCGGATCCGGTTTCACCCAGCAATAATACTCCGGCATTCGTGGCCGCAACCTGTTTCGATTTCTGAATTGATTGCAATAGCTGATCACTTGTTCCGATCAGATCAGATTCTGTTTGATCAGGTGATATCTCGGCTTTAAGTAAAAGGTTTTCTTTTTCCAGTTGATTTTTCAGCAACTCAATCTCTTCGAAATATTTTATCTGCGCAGTATTGTCAACCCCTATTTTCATCATCACTTTTTCTGATTTGTCCGCGTTGTACACAATTACGTTTGTCCAGTTGATGGAAAGCAACTGATGATCAGCACTGCGGATATTTTCATGTGATGTAGATGAGACTGGTGTACTTTCATCGGTGATAAGCGTTTGGTAGTATTTCCTCGCCTGTTCTGCAGGAATATTCGTCGGGAATATAGCAAACCAATCCTCGTTAATCATGCTGGTATTGCCTGTGAAACCTAATTTCTGAATCGCATATGGATTTGCGTATTTAACAATCCCACTACGGTCAAGTTCTACCACGAGGAGTTCCATATTTTTAACCAGCAGATTCCATCGTGAATCTCTCCAGCTGAGAACTTTTTCCAACCTGTTTTTTTCAAGAAGATTTGCAGTAAGTCTGATGCTCATGATTACAGTAAAGGAAATCATGTGCAGGTGAGAAGTAAGAAAAGGGATTTTTGTCACCCAGGTTCCATAAATGTCGTGGTTGATTTTGTCGATGATCGATAAAATCCAGACAACGCCATAAATGACCATAGCTGCGGATAGCCACCGGCTTTCATTTATGCGGCCGGACATCCTTTGTTTTTCTGCAGAAAGTATTCCCTGTAAAAGAATAAGACCTAATGCAACTCTTGAGATATAAAACCAAAGTGTAAGATCATCAGACTCCATGAACATTATTCCATAGGATATCGCAAGTAGTGCGGCGATAACCCAGGTAATTTTTCTGTTTTTATAACCACTGTAATATTCAAGGAACCACGGGAGGAGTGCATAATAACTCCAGATGAAAATTCTTTTAAATTTTATTACGTCGGAATAGGGGGCAACATCCTGTACAATGAAACCAACGGGAGGAAGTACGATAAAGATGAAACCGCAAAGAGAAAGCATGCCAAAAACCAATTCAGCTTTTTGTCCACGGGAGTAAAGACCTGCAAAGAGATTTATCATTCCTGACAGCAACAGGATACCTGCTGTAATCAGGCCGAAAACGTGTTGAAATTCCTGCATAAGAGCTCATTAAAGCTACTTCTCAGAGTGGAGGATTTACAGGGACGGGTTACACCAATTCAGAAAATGGGTTAATGAAATTACCCGCACAATTTAAAGAAAGTTCCGCGTTAGTGCCTGTAGTACTTTAAACGACAGGAACCCATAAAGTACCAATGTACTTTTTGACATTTTACGGCTTGAAATTTCACCGCAATCCGACTAAAGGTTAACCGTTAAATCGCATTTTCAGGTCTTTTAAACAAGTCTTGATTGTACTTTAGTGAAGACTGAATGAGGCGAAATTTGCCTCAGAAATCCTGTAAACCTTGTTATCAAATAAAAACCCGAAGGAAGGCATGGAAGCTAAGAATTTCCAATTGCAGGCAGTGAAAGAAAGGTTCCCGAAACAGGAAAATGACATCACTACCCTTTATTACCACGATCTAGAATTCAGGGCTATCTGTGAGGATTATTATTTGTGCATGTATTACCTGAGTAAGTTCAGAAAGGAAACCAATGAAACTACTCAAACGGTCGAAGAATATGAGAACATGAAGCAGGAACTTGAATCTGAACTAATGGACCGGCTGAAATCGCGTATCAGATAATCGGTTATTGTATACTGTTACTTTAACACCCCATGGCTCCGGCAAATAAAAAAGCAGGAAACGACAATTGGTTCCTGCTTTTATATTTAACCAAAACAACTGCTAAGAAAACTTTATCTGTAAAAACTTTATTTGTAAAAAAACTTGTTTCTAGTAGCGGTTGGTGAACATAAAACCGATAGTAATTCCAAAATTGGAGAAACTATTACTATTGATCAGATCTGTTTTGTTAGTTGCGAAACTATAACCCAGGGCTATATTGGCACCGAATCCGCTATTTTCTCCAAACATTACGAACGCGCCAACTTCAGGCCTGGCAACAAATCCCCAGTTATCATCATCGCTCACATAAACATTGTAATACAGCGATTGTTGTAATGACTGCCCGCCGAGAGCAACACCTGCATATGGTCTGAGCAGTTTCCCTTTCTTGAAATAGTAATGGAATGTAGCTGTGATAGGCACCTGGTAAGCCTGTGCGATATAGTCAGATGTGATTGCTCCGTTACCATCTGGTTTTTCAATGGTACGGCGATTGAAATATTCTTCGTAAGATGCCCAGCTCCAGGCGAGGCCCACCGAAAATTTTTCCTTGATCACATACCTGTATTCCAGTTTGCCACCGGCAAAACTGGTTTGCTTAATATAGTTAGATGTTGTGGGGAAATTGATTTCCCAGTTGGCTGTGAATATGTGCGTCTGACCGTTGGCGATAGTGGTAAAGGCGGTGAACACCAACAGGCCTATGATTAATTTTTTCATGTGTTTAGATTTAGTCAGGTTAATTGGTCTTCAGATAAGGTGATTGATCGAATGACTGGTTAATGGCTTCGATACCCAGGGCTAAGTCGTCAGACGTGTTGCCCAGTCCGCCGGACATTACGGAAGTCCATTGAACTGTCAGCCTTTCTTCCTGCTCAGCATTTTTCAGATCGATAAAATCCAGAATTAAAGTACCTGTAGGAATACTATAAAGACTGTAATATGGGTAGTACGGAGGATAGTAACAATACCAATAGCATCCCCAGTAGCCCCACCACCACCAGCCAGAGTAAATAACTCCGATATTCAGATCTTTCACCGCATTTAAGGCAAGACCAACGTCAGGATTGCTTCCTTTGGCAACCAGTGTATAGCCTCGTGCCTGCATTTGTGCTTTCACCGCATCAATGAGTTGCTTTGCATCAGCATCAAACCAAAGCGTATCGTTCGGGTTCGTGGTTCTCAGAGCAATAGTGTCAGAAATGAAATAAGTTTTGTAACTGCCGAAATTGGCAGTAGAGGCTTTGGAGGTCTGCACTACAAATTCATTCGAAAGTTTGTCATAGTCCGGCTGTTTCCGGCATTGTGAAAAAATGACAATACAAGACGCCAGTACAGGCAAAACGTATTTTTTCATTGTATTAATTTTTATGGTCCTCGAAAAATATCCTTGCTGTGGCAAAAGTAGCCACACACGAACTTGCGTTTGATGCCTTCCGTGTATTTTACAGTGTGCCTGAATCGATTATACAGTAAAACAGGTGCATAAAGCAGCTATTTTCAGATTCGTCGAATCGAAGCAAAATCAACTACAATCAGTGGGGAGCTAAAAATCAAAGCGATACTGAAGACCCGCAATCAATTGCTGGCGGGAACTCAGGAAACCATATTCCACGCGCAGCATCCAGCTTCTGTTAAGCTGATATTGCGTTCCTATCAGGAAATTCCATTTGTCTTTCGGGCGTTTGCTCAGGGAATATTGTATTGATGCATCATCTGCGCCTGCTACTACCTGTGAGGCGCCATTTAAAAAACCACCGTATCGTGCCAACGCTGCATTACCCACCTCGTGTTTTGCAACATTTACAGGGTTTCTTTGTTCAGCTGGTGTAAGACCATTCCACCATGCATCAAGATTGTTTTGTTTTGTCTCCAGGTTCTGGTATCCGTTGTCAATTTTCTGTTCCCATTGATCGATTGGAAATAGTTCGGATGCAGTGAGATTTCCGTTGGTCTGGGTGCCCATTTTTACCCGGAAGCCACCCACCCAGACAGCAATATTCTGATTGGTTTTTTTAAACGCGAAGTTTTTTCCCAGCCTGGGTCCAACGATAAAAACAAAAGCAGGATCATCGAGCGCATCAATGTCGGACCAGGTCACGTTCATATCCAGCGCAAAAAAGAAACCGCCGATGCCCGCTGTCGGTGTCATGCCAAATCCGAAAGTAGTAGCATTAAATTCAGCTTTTGTTTTAAGTTGAGCGACCTCACTCCAGCCATCTCCTCCCGGAAGCCAAACACCGGCATCAATGGCAGTGCTTGTTTTCGATTTGGCAAGGATTCCATAAATATTCAGGAAGGGAAATAACCATACATCCGGACGAATATTTAAACCATTACTTGTAGCTACCGAACTGTTAAACCGGATAACGTCCTGTAAAGAATACATGGGTCCGTTATTGAATCCCACCTGCAGATTTTCAATGATGATGTCGGACTGCTGGTATAAATACTGGGCACTTATCCCGGCAGATTTCGGCAGGTTAAAACCTTTTGCCACAACTTTTTTCCCCCATATAGGAAGCAGGTAGGGATACTCGTATTTCTTAAGACTGTCCGCCAGGGCATGGTGTTTTACACCTACAACCTTGTCAGAAGTGTATTGTGCATTGGTAATGGATATGGTTGAAAAAATCAACAGTAAACACGATAATATTTTTGATCGGATTGCCACGGACATGTGTATGATTTTTATTTCTCGGATAGTTGGCTATAGTTCCTGTAAAAAAAGGTGCCTGGCTTGATTTAAATTTCAAACTGCTCCAGGAACATCGACTGGTCAGCTCTGACTAATATACTATTGAACAAAGAACTTAAAAAATATAACTCAACCCAAATATCACACCCAAATCAGTGTTCCGTCCTTGTTCGCCCGGTGGCTTACTGTCGAAGTTGTGATAAAAACTGAGGTTGAGTTTGAAATCTGTAAATACTTTCCATGTTATCGTTGATTCTCCATCGCTCCTGAATCTTCCCTTTTGTGAAAGACTGTAATAAAAACTCTGAATAATCTGAAAAGAAATTTCAGGTTTGGTAAAGCGGAAAAAATTTACTTCCATCTGCCCGTAGACTTCTGCCAGCGTACCGGATTTTACACCCTCAAGATTTTTTTCCTGGTTGAGCACCATTCCCAACCGCGCCCAGGAATACATGTTTTTATTAGTCAGGAATTTATTCCCGATACCCACGCCTTCCTGTAAACGCGTTGCTAATCCCAACTCCAGATTTCTCTGGTAACCCAACATTCCTGTATAAAACCATTCGGCACTGAAAAAATGGTTGTATTTAAAAAATGCTTCTTCGCGGTCGCGGCTAAACGAAGTATCAGTGATTGTATAAATAGCGGATGTATTTAAAGTGTACTCATCATTTCTTGTCTTAAATATGAGCGTTCCGTCCCAGTTTAACCGGCCAAAATTACTTGAACGACTATAACTATAGCCCAATCCTATGCTGCCATCAAACCGTTCCCAACTGGATTTATGAAAAGGATAAACTACACTGAGCTCTTCAACAAATAAAGTAGCAGAGTCTGCTAAACCGAAAAGATTAACGACCCCCCGAATGGTGTCCGGATAGAGTCGCCCAAACAGTACCCTGTCATCGGTTGTTTCCACACGAAATACAGATCTTATAGCTGCCAGCGTTTTTGTTTTCCTCAATTGAACAGTAATATCATTGGCATCATCGGGATCAAACGTCACTACGCCGAGCTTTATCTTTTTTAATTTGCCTATAACCTTAGATCCATTCGTGAAATATATCGTGTCTTTCGGCAACTGTGCCTGACAGAATATGCTGATGGATAAAAAAAGTAGTATGATGGTCGTTTTTTTCAATATAAAAAATCAGGGAGTAAAGCTTCTTTTTAAGTCTGCTTACATTAATAAGTCTTCAAATTATTATAGAGATCTTCTTTTTTCCGGCTTTACCGTTAAATGGCATAAACATTACTATAATCAAGCATTAATTTCGAACTGCAGGCATCTTCGTTATTATTTGTTTTATTTTCAAATGTGGACATGCATGTAATAATGATCTTACTACGAAGCTTTTTTTGTACACGCAAATCTTCAAAAAGTAAAATTTCCCGATATGAAACGCCTAAAGTCAGTTAAGCAACTTTCAAAATTATGTTGCGCTCTATTTTTTATTGTTTTATCCATGCCTGTATTGAAGGCCCAGACCGGCACAGGGACTCTTACAAAAGCGCAGATTGAGGCTGCACTCAATGAGGCTTATGCAAAATTCAAAGACCTGAAAGAAGGTAAAAACGCTGATTACATAAAAGAACTGGCAAATGTTGATCCCAATATTTTCGGGATAGCATTAGTTACTGCAGACGGCCAGGTGTACACGAAGGGAGATGTAAAATCGATGGTTTCCATCCAGAGCGTTTCCAAAGTATTTGTGATGGCGCAGGTACTGGAAGAAATGGGACCGAAGGCATTGATGGATAAAATCGGTGTAGATGCAACAGGGATGAGATTTAATTCGATAGTTGCTGTGGAATTACAACGTGGAAAGGAAATTAACCCTTTGGTAAACCCGGGAGCCATTGCCGCCACCAGCCTTGTAAAAGGAGTAGATTCGGCCGCAAAATGGAAAAGCATCCAGGATAAAATGGCCGAGTTTGCCGGCCGGCAACTGCCCATCAACGTACCTGTTTACATAAGTGAGGCCGGAGATAACCTGAGGAACCAGGCGATCGCACATTTACTTCTTGCTTACGGAAGAATGTATTTTGATCCCGTTCAATCCACTGATATTTATACCAAACAATGTGCGATTAATGTAAATGCACTTGATCTGGCAACCATGGCAGCAACACTATCTAATGGTGGCGTAAACCCGGTAACGAAGAAGACTGTTGTATCTCAGAAAACGGTAATGGAAACACTTCCGGTAATGGCTACTGCGGGTTTGTATGATAACTCTGGTATATGGTTATTCAATACCGGCCTTCCTGCTAAAAGTGGTGTTGGTGGCGGATTGCTGGCAGTATCACCAGGAAAATTTGGTATTGCAGTGGTTTCACCGCCTCTGGATGCTGCCGGTAATAGTGTTAAAGCCCAGAAGGTAATAGAGTACGTGGTTGAGCAACTGAAAGTAAATCCGTACTGGATTGTCCCAAAGAAATAAAAGCTTCATTTTTTTTATTTAGCATTGCATGGTCGGTAACCAAAATCAAACCGAAGTGAATACTTATGAAATCTATTCAGTGGAAATTGACAGGACTGTGTTTGTTTCTGTTACCTCTTTTTACAATTGCACAGCATATCACCCCCCAGGATATTGATACGACAGAGAAAAAAACGGTGGTATATCTTAAACGTGGGGTAACGAATGACACATCGTATAAAAACTCAGCAGCCGGCGAGTTCACACCAGGAAGAGGATTTGACTTAGTCAAATCAGGATTTGGTACACTCAATATCAGTCTGTATGCGATGGTAAGGTACCTCAACCAGATGCCTGGGAAACAAACATGGTACGACCATCTCGGAAGGCCAAGGACATTTGCCGGAAGAAACGATTTTAACTGGCACCGCGCGATGATCTGGTTTTCCGGTTGGCTTGGAACACCCAAACTTACGTACGCGTCTACCGTATGGACGGTGATGACGACGCAGCAAACGCTTGTATACGGCCAGCTTCAGTACCGGTTCAATAAGTGGGCAAGGGTGGGCATGGGTATCGGGCCTAACCTTTCCATTCGTTCATTGCAGGGTTCATTCCCATTCTATTCTTCAACCGACAGAACCATGGGAGAGGAGTCTTTACGTGGAGGATTCACTAACGGTTTATGGGTTAACGGTGAAATTGTACCGAAACTGCACTACCGGATCATGATAGGAAATAATCTGAGTATCCTGGGTATTCAGGCTTCAAAACTTACAAGAGATCTTGCTTATAGTGCAAATCTTACCTGGATGCCAACGACGGGCGAATTTGGACCGAGAGGAGGAGTGGTGGACCTGGAATGGCATGAAAAACCGGCAACAAGGTTTGGTATTTCGGCTGTTCATAGCCGTGAGGACCGCTTTAATAACATTGGTCAGCCTTCCCCTGATAATACCCAGGTGAGAATGACCGATGGTGTTTTGTTTTTTGAAACAGATGCATTAGGCACGGGTACTACAGTGCTCAATGCTGACTATGACATGATGGCGATCGATGCCGGTATAAAATACAAAGGATTCAACCTGCAGGCAGAATTTTATGCCCGGAAACTTTCGAAGTTTAATATAGAAGGTCCGACTCCGGCCACCACGAAAATCACGGATATCGGATACAGCATTCAGCCGAACTATATGGTGATACCAAGTCTGTTGAATGTCTACGCAATTCATTCCTATTTCTTTGATGAGTTCAAACGTCATCCATGGGAACTGGGAGGCGGAGTAAACGTTTATCCTTTAAAGAACAGAAGTTGGCGACTGAACCTGCAGGTACATCATGTTTATAAAAGTTCCGCAGGTGGTACTTTCGGATTGTATACAGCAGGTCAGACAGGTACCACATTTACGTTTGGAAGTGATATCCTTTTATAACAGACCGGAGTATAACAGAATACCCGATTGACAGAAAAATTTTTTCACAATGAAAAAAGCTAAACAACCAGGAGCCTGGATTTCTATTTCAGTTTTCGCTTTGATCATGCTTTCACAGGCAGAAAAAATAAATGCGCAATCAACTACGAAGCTTCCAGGCTTGTTTTACGATTCTCATTTTCATTTAACCAACTACGTACAGGAGGGAATAACCGTACAGCGTTTTTTACAGATCATGGGAAACGATGTACAGCGCAGTACTTTGTTTGGTATCCCTCTGCAGCAACAATGGTCCTATGGCAACTCGGGCAATTTTGCACCGACATATTATCTCGCCAGTGATGCCCCATTGTATTACTATTCTTTTACCGATGCATTTATTGCGATGGCATATAAGGCGCTTCCGGCGAAGGACCAGGTTAAGTTTGATCCGATGATTACGGGTTTTAATCCTGCTGACATGTATGCTGCGGATCATATCCGTCGTGTACTCAAAACGTTTCCAGGAGTATTCAGTGGTATCGGCGAATTTACCATCCACAAGGAATTCGTGTCCTCCAAAATATCAGGCGAAGTATCATCACTGATCAATCCTGCGTTGGATAGTGTGCTTTCGCTGGCGGCAGAAGCCGGATTGGTAGTACTGCTGCATAACGATATCGATATGCCTTTTCCGAAACCAGGTCAGAAACCTTATTTGCTTGAACAAATGGGTAGCCTTTTCCGTAGACATCAGAACGCTACCATTATCTGGGCGCATTGTGGCCTGGGAAGAATTGTGCGTCCGGTGAAAGAACAACTGGCCATGCTTGAAGATGCTTTGACGGATCCACAACTCAAACACGTATCCATCGATATTTCCTGGTCCGAGGTGGCTAAATATATTGTGGCAACACCCGAAACAATTTCAGCAACAGCTGCGCTTATAAACCGTTTTCCTGACAGATTTTTGTTCGGTACCGATGAAGTATCACCGGCAGACAGCAAAGCGTATATGGCTGTATACAACACGTATCAGCCCTTGCTGGAAAAACTGACTGAATCCGCCAGGGAAAAAGTCCTTAAGGGAAACTATGCCCGGCTTTTTGATGCAGCAAGGATTAAAGTGCGGGCATGGGAAAAAGCGCATGCAGGGAACTAATTCTAGTCCGGCGCCTGGCAGGAAGTTGCAGTTATCAATAGTCACCTATGGGTTTTTCATTTATTCATCGGACTGAGAGCTATGTAATATGTGCGTTCCTTTTTATCGGCATGATACTGATGTTCATAGCCGGAAGAGCCTTGAGCAACAAAGGCAAGTACCAGAGTTTTGAAATGAAAGGAGGAGTCTCCTCGGTGCATTCCGCATTGTATGGACTTTTCGCATTTATTCTTGCATTTGCGTTCAGCCTTTCCGGTCAGCGTTACGATTATACGAGGAGTGTATTAATTGATGAGTCCAATGCTATCGGTACGGCGGTACTTCGTTGTGATCTGTACAAGGATAGCACCAGAAATATTCTTCGGGAAGACTTCAGAAAATATCTTGATGCGAGGATCAGCATGTATGAGGCACCTAAAGATCTTCCTTCCGTGATATCCGCTATGAGAATAACTGATAGTGTCGGCAAACACATCTGGAATCTTGTTACGTACGAATCGAAGCAGCCGAATATGCTGATCCCTTCGAACCAGATGATACCGGCGTTGAATGAAATGTTTGATATGGGTTCCAAAAGGGATATGCTTTTACGCACGAATGTACCCGACCTCATTATTTATATGGTACTCATCCTGGCTTTGTGCAGCAGTTTTTTATCAGGCGTTACTGCATTGAATATCATAGGGAGAGACCGCCTGATCTTTTTGTTCTTTATGATTTTCTCCACGATTGTTATATATATCACGCTGGACATGGGACGTCCGCTCCGGGGTGTGATCAAAGCCGATGTTGCTGAGCAGGCGATTATTGAAATCAGGCATCAATTGGATCCTGAATGGATTGAATAAAACTTTTTTTTTCTACAAAAAATTGGTCTGACCTGACGGCTCTGTTTTATTATTTCATCGCGTTGCGGAAGATTGAATATCGCAGCTATAGTCTTTGAACCTGAAGACTCTTGTAAAATTGATTTGGTTTGGCAGATCAAATATTAAATACTCGTGTCGCCCCCCCCCGCGATACATTCAAAAGTTGAATTGAGGTAGGCATTTCCATCGCAGGTTCATATAGGGAGTTTATTAAACTTGCAGAAGTTTGAAGGCTGGTAAATCCGCTTTGCCATCATACTATTCCATGAGATTCTCGCAGTATGGGTCGGCTTCTATATGGACATATTAGGTCTGACACTGCTAAAAAGTTGAGTTCACATCAGGCAGCGGCTGGGTATGAAATAGAGTCAAAATTGATATTCTTGAAAATTGGTCGAGGCTACGGCTCTTGGTGTTACATCTGCATCATTTTGCGGTGGATTGAAATCCACCGCTATAAGATCGTCGAGCCTAACGGCTCTATGGAGAATATCAAACCTTTGGGCTCAATGACTTTACAGAGCGGTTATGCTCGACGTTTTACAGAACCGTTATGCTGGACGTTTTTATAAACCCGGATTTTTCTTCAAAAAGATTGATCGAGCCTACGGCTTTTGGTTTTTACATGTGCATCATTTTGCGGTGGATTGAAATCCACCGCTATAAGATCTTCGAGCCTAACGTCTCTATGGGGAATATCAAACCTTTGGGCTCAATGACTTTACAGAGCGATTATGCTCGACGTGTTACAGAGCCGTTATGCTGGACGTTTTTATAACCCCGGATTTTTCTTCAAAAAGATTGATCGAGCCTACGGCTCTTGGTGTTACGTCTGCATCATTTTGCGGTGGATTGAAATCCACCGCTATAAGATCGTCGAGCCTAACGGCTCTATGAAGAATATCAAACCTTTGGCTCAATGACTTTACAGAGCGGTTATGCTCGACGTGTTACAGAGCGGTTATGCTGGACGTTTTATGGAGCCGTTAGTCTCGGCGTTTTATTGAGCCGTTAGTCTCAACGATTTTACAGAGCCGTTAGGCTCGACGATTTTATAACCCCGGATTTTAATCCGGGGATAAAGTGACTACACAATAAAAAAGAGCCGTAGGCTCGACCAATTTTTTTTGAGGACGCCGATCATGTAACGTGTAGGAAACTAATTCTTAAAACAATCTCTATGTTATTGAGAACCTTTTTGATTAAACTTATCGAAGAAAAAACTAATTCTAAATTAAGTATGATAACAATGCAGGTAAAACAATGTTAACCGTACAGATGTCTGCTTTTTATCTTACAGAAAACTAAATTGAATCCTCGTTTCAAAAAACTGAACATTCCCTTTCAGTTTAAAACGTTCCAGTATACCGTATCCATAAATAAGTTCAAACCGCATTGTTCGGGCAAGGTACCAGTTGATCATTGGAGTGAAACGCGTGAACTTTCCGCCCTGAATGGAACCATCGTTTAAGTCGAACATCGAAGCCTGGAAAACAAATTCAATTTCACCAGTGCCACCCTTGAAAACAGATTTTTTTACCGGAACAAAGCCAAAGAGGTTACCGATGGATGTATTATAAGGCCGGTGATTACGCGTCAAAAAATAGCTGACTATAATATTTCCTCCTTTGAAATGATGATTTGATGATTTGTCTGAATAAAAATTATGTTGCATAATTTCAGATCCGATCATAAAACGTTTGTTCGAGAAATAGATTTCACCACCGATACTATTAGAATTATTTGTCACAAACTCACCCGTATTAATCAATTGCGGTGTGGGGTTCGATTCAGGTCGCGACTTTACTGTGAATTTTCCGTCTAACGGTTTCCCATACCGGAAATTACCCGCGATGTGCAGAAGACTTTCTTTCTCGGGATTATTGAAGGCTACCCATCCGGCACGCGCGACATATTGATAACTGAAAGTTGAAAATTTCTGACCCTTGGAGAGCCAATCAACATACACCCCAACATTCAAAAAAAGCCGGGACTTAGGGTAATACCCGAAATATTTGATACCATCCGCCAGAATCGGAACAGGATCCAAAGCCATTTGTCTTTCATAACCTACTCCTGAATGTCCGTTCATCACCTTTGATGTGGAATACCCTTCTTTTGTACGCCCGATAAAAAAAGTTCCCTTCAATTCCGGCGCACCGATGGTAAGTCCCGTTTCCCGAATCATCCACACCTTTTGGTCCCCGTCATACATGTATGCAAACTTATAAGCAAGATATCGTTTGCT
This sequence comes from Pollutibacter soli, assembly GCA_029269725.1. Taxonomy (GTDB): domain Bacteria; phylum Bacteroidota; class Bacteroidia; order Chitinophagales; family Chitinophagaceae; genus Pollutibacter; species Pollutibacter soli. The sequence goes on from JARJHS010000008.1 coordinate 313,947, forward strand.
TTTAAGTATCCGGCCACTGCCTAATATCCTAAAATCTCTTGTCTGGAATTTGGGTTTCAAATCAAGGTTAAGTGAATCCATCTGCTGTTTGAAAATATCATCCTGCGCATACATGGTAAAGTCACCAATATAACCTGCTCCTATCTTCAGTGTTGCATCAATTCCAACAAATTCATTGAAAGGTAAATCTGACCTTACTTTCAGGAAGGTCGAATCGGCTCTGCGTGGATTGAATGTTAACCCATCTGTACCATTTGGAAGGGGAATGGTATCTGACGGTTTCAGTTGTTGAGCATATATTCTCCCAACTGATATCTGCGCGATAGTGATAAAAAGTAAAATTGACGATCTCATAGTACACGAAGTTTAACCTACAGCACGATATAAATTCCCGTCGAATAAAGACACAAAGAATAGTCAGTATTTTATCTGGAAAATATAAGAGCCCAGGATCTATCCCAGGCTCTTATATTTTAATCAGTATCATGTTATTTGAAGAAATTGATAATCCATGACAATCTCTGATTCGAATACTGCAGTTTTCACATCAATCCTTCTTATTATAAAAAGTATGCGAGAAATTGTACTTAAACGAGAATTGAATTTTGAAAATATCAGTTTTCCAGCCATCAGTATAGTTCTCCCTGTTACCATATTGTGCTTCAATTCCCATCATTGCATTCTTTACCGGGTAGAACATCACGTTGGCAATTGCGTATTGACCTTTCTTAAATGCATCACCATTCTGACCATTTGAGTTGTCGATATCAATCATCGAATATCCGATGGCAGTACTTATTTTATCATTCCAGTTGTGATCGATAAATGCCGTTAAACCTAACATGGGCAGAGGTACACCTTCAGCAGGTTTTGAAGTGCCGGGAAAATCTTTAATAGCAACATCAACAGGCGCATCGTTCATGTAGTTCTGAATACCTTCACCGTATACAACAGCTCCACGAAAAACAGATTTCTGGCCGAGTTTTAGATTTGTACTCAGGTTGAGGCCCCATCCAAGTGCATCCCCTGAGTAGTCGACAGGATTTGTGGGATCGAGATCTTCCCACTTCATATAGCGAAGAATACCGGCAAGTTCAACATATCCGAATTTTCCTGCTTTACGATACTCTGCAGAAAGGTCCGGAACAGGAAACCTCGGTTTTACACCTGCTAATGCAATACGGTCTGCGTAGTCACCCTGATCTGCACTTGCCCCTGGCCTTTCCAAAGCAATAGTTAAACGGGTATCGCCCTGGATGGGCATATAACGAAACTGTATGTTTCTGAAAAACACCATACCTGTAGGTCCCCAGTATTCCACAGTGTTTGGAAATACATCGATATCCATGAAAGGACTCCAGTATTGGCCCACCCCAAACTTACCCAACTCAGCATAAGCATGCCGGAGACGAATGGTAGTCTGACCGGCATCAACACCGGTACCGAACATTTCAAACTCGAACTGCGTTTTCAATTCACCGAGACCAGTCTGAAAATAGTTTTTGAAACCAAGCCTGGTCTGGCGTACTGAAAAGTAAAAATTGCCATCCGTTCCATACTGGTTTTTGTAAGAAGGAAGTTTTGTCGGCCTGACTACATCGAACCAGTCGGGATGGATCTGGTTGAAATTATAACCCGCATCCATCATGATGAAGCCATAAATTTCCATTGCTTTTTTCTTCTCTTTATCTTCTTGTTCCTGCGCCCATCCATTGTTTGCTGTCAGCATAATTAGAAATATGCCACCGAACAAACATTTAATTGCATTTACCATTTTCATAATCAGGAGTTTTGTGTTTTAGATGCTGGTTAATATTCGTAGTACAGTCTTTGAATGTCTTTGAGATTTCTTTGTTTCAGCAAAGCAACAGATAATAATATCCTTGATTTCTGAGGGTTAAGATCAGCAGAAGCTACAAGCCCAAGTTCGTCATCGTTGACTTCCACGTTACGGCCAACATTACCTGTTGCGACCCTTGAACTTCTTACTACTACAATACCTTTTTTACTTGCTCTTGTGCAGGCATCGAGGGCTGCCTTATTCATGTTCCCATTTCCAACACCAGCGATCACGATACCCTTTGCGCCTTTTTCAACGGAAGCATCAATCAGGTCTGCAGACATATCGACGTCACCGTAAACGATATCGACTCTTGGAAGTTTAGTAACACCATCAACATTGAATTCACTTTTTGCGCCGAATTTACTATACGGGTAGCGGTAATATTCATTTACTCCATAAGCGGTTGTTCCGATCAAACCACGGATAGGAGACATAAAAGTCTGCACTGCTGTGGTGCTCACTTTGGTAAGTGTCTGCGCAGAATGGATCCAGTCATTCATCACCAGCATTACGCCACGGCCCTTTGCATTTGGATCTGCGGCAACTGCAATTCCATTGTACAGGTTGAGCGGACCATCTGCACTAACGGCAGTGGATGGGCGCATGGAACCTACTAAAACTACAGGTTTATCTGTTTTGCAAACCAGGTTAAGAAAATAAGCAGTTTCTTCCATAGTATCTGTTCCATGTGTGATAACGATACCGTCTACTGCATTTCCAGCTGTAAGTTCTGCAATGCGTTTTGCAAGTTTAAGCATTATTTCAAAACTCATATCCTGTGAACCTACGTTGGATATTTGCTCGCCTTTGATATTTGCAAGTTTCAAAACATCAGGTACCGCGTTTACCATAGCATCAATCGTCACCTGGCCGGAAGTGTAACCGGATTGAACACCCGTTCCTGCGGCACCAGCGATTGTGCCGCCGGTTGCAAGAATCACCACATTGGCTTTTTTCTGTGCGAAAATGAATTGAGGTATTGTGATGAGTATAAGAATAGCTGAGAGAACCGCTATCAGTTGTCGTTTGATATTTCTCTTTTTCATTGTAGAATGTTTTGATTGTTTTTCTGTAATTGTTTTTGAAGATTATTTCTGACCGGTGAGCGACTTCGGATCCAGGAGTTTTTTGATCTGATCTTCAGTTAACAGTTTTTTCTCCCTGATGATCTGGAGAATACCTTTGCCGGACTGCAGCGCTTCTTTCGCTAACTCTGTAGTTTTTTCATAACCGAGTACCGGATTTAGTGCTGTTACGATACCGACGCTTTGGTCGATGTATTTTTTCAATACTGCTTCATTGGCAGTAATTCCGTCGATACAGTTTTTCCTGAAAAGGGGAATCGACTTAAACAACAGGCCCTGGGATTCCATGATAGCAATCGCTTCCACAGGTTCATAAGCATTCAGTTGAAGCAAACCTGAGTGAGCAGCCAGCGAAACTGTAACATCATTTCCAATTACTTTAAAACAAACTTCATTCATCAGTTCCGGCATTACCGGATTTACTTTGCCGGGCATGATAGAAGATCCGGGTTGAAGTGCCGGAAGGTTAATTTCAAAAATGCCTGTGCGTGGACCTGATGCAAGAAAGATCAGGTCGCTGCTGATTTTTGAAAGAGCTATAGAGAGACTTTTTAATGCTGAAGAATAAATCACAAACCCCTGCTGACTGCTGGTGGCCGCAATCAGGTCTTTGCTCATCACAATCGGTTTACCAGTAATTTTTGCGAGATGTACTGCAACTTTTTCTGCATACCCGGGAGACGCTGTGATCCCTGTGCCAATGGCAGTGGCGCCCATGTTCTGATCGCAGAGGAAAGATTCCGTTTTTTTGATGGTGGCAATTTCAGCATCGAGCTGGTTGGCAAACGCGTGAAATTCCTGGCCGAGTGTCATCGGAACGGCATCCTGTCCTTCGGTGCGCCCCATTTTCAGGAGATTGGCAAACTGATCGCCTTTTTTGTGAAATGAAGCTGATAAAGCTTCCAGTTCTTTCATCAGCTTATCATTGTGCAAAAGCAGAGCGATTTTAATAGCGGTGGGATACGAGTCATTGGTAGACTGACCCATATTAAGATCATCGTGCGGTTCGATGCTGTGATAATCACCTTTCTTTTTCCCACTCATTTCGAGAGCGATATTGGCAAGTACTTCGTTAGCATTCATGTTTGCAGAAGTACCGGCACCTCCCTGGTAAAGATCAACTAGGAACTGATCATGATATTTACCATCAATTACAGCCTGGCAGGCTTTTTCAATGGCCGCCAGTTTTTCTTTACTCATCCTTCCTACATCCGTATTTGCGCGCGCGGCAGCAAGTTTAACCATTGCAAAAGCGCGCACGTAATCAGGAAAGAACGCTGTCGTCATTCCACTGATCTGAAAATTCTCCAACGCTCTTGCAGTTTGAACACCGTAATAAGCATTGTTTGGAATCTGCTTTTCACCCAACAGGTCTTTTTCAGTACGTGTTCCCTGCGCAAATAAACTAACGGGCAGGGATACACAAATCACTGCGATCAAGGAACTGATCACTGTTGGAAATTTATTTTTCATTGTATATGCTTTTTAATGGAAGATGAAACAACAACGCAGAATACGGGATTCCATCGCTGACGATGTGTAACAGAATATCTGAATGTCGTCTGATTAAAGGTATCGTATCCGTTAGTGGACTTTTTCCCGGGGAAAACTTAACAGTTAACTCTAACGGGGTTTTACGGTAAAAGTAAATGAGAAGGAAGTCGGTTCATTGAGATCATTGCCTCATGCGCAGACAATAATATACCTGAATGTTTTTTAAAATTGAAATTGCAGAAGCCGGGATTTATATGCGCTCACTGCCGATAATGATTCATGTGCAGTCCATCAATGAAAACTTATTTTGTAGTAGTTTTTACGTTTTTTTCTTCTTTTTAAACAATGACCATTTTTCTCCCTTTTGTGCACAGCCGCCAAGACAAGCAAAAGGTGGAGAAAACAACATCGCACCAATTTCAAATCCTGCTCCTTTAGTGCCGTTAAACTCCTGGCCATAAGTTACTGCAAAGACAACATAGGGAGTAGGTTCCCACCTGATTCCCGTTTTAAATTCAGGTATGGCGACATTCTGCCCTTCTGTTCCGAAAACCTCGCCAACAGCAGACCACTTCATATCAAAAGGGTACCAGGCCACACGGGCGGAATAGGTGAAAGACCATGCAGTAATTTCTTCCACTCCATAATTTCTCGTAACACTTACGCCCGGCATAAGGTCAATCGACAATGTATTGTTGAAAAAAGGAACTGTACAGGGAAAGTTCACCCAATAAGATTTGAACGCATCCTTTTCCCTGTCCTCTCCGCTGATGGTTCCTGGTTTCATGCCCGTGCCGAATTTAACCGAAGCGCCGCCCGTTTCACTTTTGTTTTGATAGAACATATACTTCGCATACAGACTGGTTGAATATCCATCTGCTGTTCGTGAATCCCGGTCATTATTATACAGGTACCCGGCGATGGTGAACTCCCATTTCGGGAAAAGGGAATAAGTGGTCATGAGCATAGAATTACGCTGACCCCATGTCGGGATGATGGTAACCGTTCCGTGCGCTTTTGACAACCAACTGTCAGAATTAAACTGTTGTGATAATCCGTTATGAGGCAATAACAGTATGGCGAATACAAAAATAGCAGCCGGATAATAGCAACGCCGATTTACGAACAATGGTGTCCCTGTCATGATCTCAAAAATTAATTCCGCTCATAATATGTAAAAATTGGTAATTAATAATTGTATTACACTGCTCATTACATTTTACAGTGAAACGTGGACTCTATTAACTCGAATGAAGCGGGTTTAATTTAATAGCAGCAAGGTATGGTATCGACTTATAGAAAATCGATTGACGTATGAAAAATGACACCCTTTTTTATTGCAATACCCTCAGTTGAAGTTTATTCAGCCCTTAAACTTTTTACCGGGTTAAGTAAACCAGCCTTGACTGATCGGAAACTGATCGTTAGTAATGCCACGAAGAAGACTACAGCTGCTGCAATTATGAATGACAGGAAGCTGATGTTGATCCTGTACGCAAAATCTTTCAGCCAGTTGTTCATCACCCACCAAACTACCGGCACAGCCAGCAGGAAAGCAATTCCGACAAGGATCATGAATTCCTTACTAACAAGGAACAATACCTGCCGGACAGATGCCCCGAGAACTTTTCTTATCCCGATTTCTTTTGTTCGTTGTTCAATGATAAACGCAGACAGACCGAATAGACCAAGGCAGGCGATAATAATAGCGATCACGGCAAAAGCAGTAAAAATCTGCTGCGTTTGTTTTTCACTTGCATACAGTGATGCAAATTTTTCGTCAAGAAAAATATACTCGAGAGGGCCGGGTGGTTGCATTTCATTCCAGTTTTTCTGGAGATCGCTTAAAAATCCCTGGACGTTCGTCGTGTTGATTTTCAAAATCAACCCACCCATATTATATCCCAGCATCAACATCACCGGTGCCACTTCCTGTTTTACCGACATGTAATTGAAATCGCTTGCCACACCGATAACGGTAAACTCTTGTTGTCCTGATCGAACAATTTTTTTTCCCAGAGCTGTTTCGTTAGTCCAGCCGAGTTTTCTTGCTGCAGATTCATTTATCACCACTCCCGAAAGCGAATCCGTCGGAAAGTCTTTTGAAAAATTTCTTCCGTTGATCATCCTGATTCCCAATGCAGGGATATAGTCATAATCAACATTGAAAATATTCATATGAATAGTAGCACCATTGGAATTTTCATTTCTCGGGTAAACTTCAGTTCCGTTCATAATATCTCCGCCGGGAACTGATCTTGAAATACTACTGGCAATCACTCGCGGATCCTGCGATAATTTTTGTTTAAATGCGAGTTGTTTTGCACCAAGCAAACGTGCATCAGGCAAAAACAAAACCTGGTCCTTATCGTAGCCCAGTTTTTTATCCTGCATGAATTGCATTTGCTGGTAAACAATTATGGTTGCCACAATCAATGTAGCGGAAATAAAGAACTGAAAAATAATCAGCCCGCTTCTTATCAATTTCTTTCTGTTCCCGTCAATTGTCGTTCCTTTTAAAACTTTGATCGGCATCAAAGCGGAAAGAAAAAATGCCGGGTACAGGCCTGCCAGTGTTCCAGAAACAAGGCTCACGGATAACAGTATAAATGTCCATTGTAAACTAAAAAATGTATTAAAATGGATCCGGGAGTTTGAAACCTGGTTGAAATAAGGCAGCAGCAGGTAAATCAGTACATAGGCCAATAGCATGGAAAATAAAGAAAACAGTATCGACTCAGACAGGAATTGAAATACCAGTTGTTGTTTCAACGAACCGAGAACTTTTCGTATTCCAACTTCTTTTCCCCTCGTTGTCGATTTTGCTGTCGACAGATTGGTAAAATTGACACAGGCGAGAAGAAGAATAAAAACAGCGAGCGCAGAAAAAATATAGATATACTTTATATCCCCCGTTGGCTCGATCTCAAATTTGCCGTTCGAATACAGATGGATTTTTGTAAGCGGCACCAGGGTAAACACAAAGTCATCGACTGCCTTTTGTGCTTCTGCAAGGGAAACACCCATGTCCTGCTGAATTTCAGGTACGATATGTTTTGCAACAAGATCAGGAAACTTTGCCTGCAACTTTCGCGGCTCTGTGCCTTCCTGTAAATGCAGGTAGGTGTAAAATCCGAGATTGCTCCAGGTTTGCTGGCGCATCTGGTGCGTTGCCATACTCAATAAAGCATCAAAGTGAAAATGTGAACGCGCTGGAATATCTTCCATTACGCCGGTAACTTTATATATCACTTTGTTAACCCCTATCGTTAGTGCTTTGCCAATGGGATCTTCGTCTCCAAAATATTTTTTTACTGCGGATTTTGAGAGCACTACGGTGTTAGGTTGCGTCAACGCTTCGTCTGCATTGCCGGCGATCAGTGGCAATGAGAAAAAACGCAGAAATCCCGAATCCACAAACGCCAGTTTTTTTTCTTTGAACTGCCGGTTCTCGTATTTTACAAAATCAGTTGCCGGAGCGATACGTGTAAAATTGAGTATTTCCGGATAAACCGCTTTCATACCCGCTCCGACAGCTACATCTACATTCGGGTATTCCGCTACATCGCCGTTGCCGGCAACAGACAAATGCACACGGTAGATATTCTTTGCTTGGGCCGGATATTTATCATATGTCAGTTCATTGTGTATATACACTGCGATGAACATAAAACAGGTAAGTCCAACCGCAAGTCCGAAAATATTGATAAATGAAAATGACTTCTGTTTGCGAATATTTCTCCAGGCTATCAGCAGAAAGTTTTTAAACATAAAGATTGGTTTTTTTAGGAACCGAACATCATATTTACGAATGCTGTGCCACTTATCTATCTTATTTAATTTCAGTCAATTAGAATAGTCAGTCGGTTCATTGATGTTCAGATACGGACGGTTACCGTACGGTTAAAGGTTATTGAATACAGACATTGTTATGAAATACAAGGGCAGCTATCTGCCGGGATAGTACTATCAAAAAGATAGTAGCTTTAGCTTAATTTTGGGAACCAAAAAGCACCTGGCCACCATTGTAAGGTCGGGAACAAAAGGGAAATAATTATGGCAAATCAAAGAAAAATAGAACGCCTGTACACACCAACAGAGCAACCTGGATTCCTGGGTGCGGGCCACCTGGCAAGGCCGGTGATCCAGGGTAGTTTTGCACAGACAGATCCATTCATTATGTTGATGGATGATATTCTTGATAAAAAAGATAATGAACCGGCAGGAGGTCCGCATCCACATGCTGGTTTTGAAACGGTTACCCTCCTGCTGGAAGGCTCGATAGGTGATGAAAACCATAAAATGAAAGCCGGAGATTTTCAGATGATGACAGCAGGAAGCGGGATCATTCATACCGAAACCATTGAGGAGAAAACCCGGATGCGATTGCTGCAGTTGTGGCTGACGCTTCCTAAAAAACATCGCTGGACAACTCCCCGCGTGCAGGATATGTTCAATGAACATGTACCCGTTTCAAACACCGGCGGTGTGCAGTTAAAATTGTACAGCGGTTCGATGTCCGGTTTACAATCACCTGTGAAAAATTATGTACCGGTCATTATCGCAGAGGTGAATATGCAACCGGGCTCCGAATCAAAACTGGATATTCCATCAAACTTCAATGCATTCATTTATGTACTCCAAGGTGAGGTCAGTATCGGAGATGAGAAAAGGTTAGTTAAGCAAGACCAGGTTGGTTGGTTTGATATCCAGTATGGTTCTCAACTGAGTGAGATAAAAGTGCAAGCCGGAATCACCGGTTCACGGTTCGTTCTCTATGCAGCGCAGCCGCAGGGTGATGCTATCGTATCACACGGGCCATTTATCGGTGATAGTTCCGAAGATATTGTGAGACTGTATAAAGAATTCAGGCAGGGAAAAATGCAGCATATTTCTACCGTGGATGAGGAACTGAAGATGAAGTATTGAAGGCAAGTTCATAGTTTCTAAAATCCCGGTTACACCGATAGCCGTGACGTGTAAATCGTTTTTTATTCAGAAATATCAGATCATTGTTCTGTTTGAACAGTACCTGGGTTTCCGGTTTTCAGCCTGCCTTCCCCGCCTGCCCGACAGGCAGGTTGCAGGCAGGCGTTCAGATTTCCGTCTCGGTTTTGGTCTCTTCCTGTTAAAGCTTATATAAAGATCAAAGGGTGGAAAGTTGTCCGGAGAAATTTCGTGATTTTCACTTATTACTCTGGATAACTTTCTGCTTATGTTCAAAAGTTACTTCTGCATCGCCTGGAGAAATATTATAAAACACAAAGTATTTTCTTTAATCAATATTGGTGGCCTTGCAGTAGGTATTGCGGCCTGCACCATCATATTTTTATATGTAAAGAATGAACTGACCTACGATCAGTTTAATGAAAAATCGTCGAGAATTGTAAGGGTTACCGCTACTTTGATTTCACCGGAAGGCGAATCGCGGATTGCTGCTTCCTCACCCATACTTGCACCAACGCTTCGTGAAAAGCTTCCGGAGATTGAAAATGCTGTCCGGATCGAAAATTCACCCACGACGATTAAAATAGATAATCAGCTGTTTCGGGAAAAAGATTTTTACAAAGCGGATACATCGCTTTTTTCAATTTTCGATTTCGATTTTCTCGAAGGATCTGCATTTGAAGCGCTAAAAAATCCAGATGCATTAGTTCTTACAAGATCGATACGTCGTAAATACTTTGGTGAGCAACCAGTATCAGGTAAAACGGTTATTTGTGATAATGTTCCGCGTATCATAACTGCAGTAGTTAGTGACTTACCATCAAATTCAGATTTGCGGATCAGTGGAATTCTTTCAGGAGATTTTGATAAGTACAAAAAATGGCTTGACGATATTTCCTGTTTCACTTTTGTTTTATTCAAACATCAACCCGACCTGCATCAGTTCTCCGCTAAATTAGACAGGCTAAGTGAAACGCATATTCAACCAGAATTGAATTCGGTCGGTGCATCTGCATATAAATTGAAACACGAGGTTGAAATGCTGAAAGATGTGCATTTCAGCAAAGGCAAACTCGCCGATTCACCTAAAGGGGATCGTCAGTATAGTCTGATCTTTACTTTACTCGCAGTTTTCATCCTGCTGATTGCTGTTCTTAACTACATCAACCTTACTACAGCAAAATCATTTGAAAGAGCCCGTGAAGTCGGTATCCGGAAAGTGATCGGCGCAAAACAGGATCAACTGGTCCGCCAGTTTTTATTCGAATCCTTCCTGATTATACTAATAGCCTGGTGTATTGGAATTGCTTTGGTTTGGCTTGGGTTGCCCTATATCAACAACGTTCTGGAATATCGGCTCAATATTGAATTGAAATCTACTTTTCTTTTTTCTTCTTCAGTATTACTGATCAGTTTTCTGCTCGCTGGTTTTTATCCAGCATTCGTCATGAGCGCATACAAACCCATTGCGGTTTTGAAAGGAAGATGGCAGAAGAGTTTTCGTGGTCTTTGGCTGAGGAAATTCGTAACGGTCACTCAATTTGCTATCACTGCAGGATTAATCATGGGTACAACTGTGATTTACCAGCAGATGCAATTGCTCAGGAACAAAGATCTTGGTTACGAAAAGGACCAATTAATGGCTGTTTACCTTCCATCAGATACCACACTCGAGTCAAGACTCAGGGCATTCCAGCATGAGTTAAGGAGTCGCCCTGAAGTAATAAACCTTACTGCGTCCGCGCGACTGGCAATGGAGGGTCTTGCGTTATCATCTACCGTGGTAAAAAATGATGGCATGTCGCGTGAGTTTATGTGTAACTTTTTCGGTGTCGATACCAGCTATCTTGGCGTCTATAGCATTCCGTTAGTGGAGGGGAGGAACTTCTCTGACAAATTTGTTACTGACAAAACTGAAGCGTTTATCGTCAATGAAAGTTTTGTAAGATCAATGGGATGGACGTCTGCTTTGGGCAAGGAACTCCGTGGAGTAGATAAGGATGGAAAGATCATCGGCGTTGTGAAAGACTACGCGTATAAATCACTTCATAATAAAATCGAACCGTTGGTTTTGACTTATGGCATTAATCCCTGGTTAAATTCTACAACAATTAAAATCAATCCAAAACATTTAGCAGTGGTAGAAAATACTTACCGCAGGTATTTTCCTGAGTTGTATTTTGATTACGTGTTTTTGGATGAAATGGTTAACCAGTATTACAGGCAGGATAAAGTAACCATGAGTTTGTTCAATCAGTTTACATTGTTTGCCATTTTCGTTTCATGCCTGGGCTTGTATGGGCTTGTATCATTGATTGCAGTCCAGCGGGCCAAAGAGATCAGTGTGAGAAAAGTGCTTGGCGCCAATATCCGGCAACTGTTTGCGCTCTTAACAAAGGATTTTGCAATCCTGATCATAGTGGCGTTATTCATTTCATTGCCATTAATGACAGTTGCATTGCGAAGCTGGCTCCAGGCGTATCCGTATCATGTGAGTATTGGATTTTCAGTTTTCATAATTCCAACTATTGCGACGTTCCTGATTGCACTCGCAGTCGTTAGTCGTGAAATTATCAGGGCTTCGTTAGTAAATCCGGTAAAAAGCCTGGGCAGCGAATGATAAAGAGAAAAAAATAAGAATGCTGATTTAAAGATTGGGAAGAGAAACTCAATAACACATTTGGTCAGATATAATTACTGTTTGTCAGCCTGTCTGTATTTCAGCATTCTTTTAAGCGGTTCGCTTTATTATCAAAATCATACGGTGATAAGTGAAGCAGCCGATGGAACGATCTTATTTACCTGGGATCTTTTGTTTACGAATTTGTAGAAGAAAATTCTTCCGTATTCCCGGTCAGCGGTTCTCAATACTATACTCATTCCATCTTTTATAGCATATAATTCGTCAGGCGTCATGGAAGCAACGAATGCCGCGTTTTTTACCAACAACAGTAATCTGTTTGTACCCGCCATTCTCCTGTTGAATCATTAATGGTGGTTTTATTTTTCCTCCAGCCACTTCCACCTGCCCGATAAAGCAATGGCATGTGCCATCACCTTTCAAAGCGATGACGACGTCCTGTTTCCTATCAGCTACAGCCTTCGCACCTTTTGAACGGAAGATGTGATAGTACTCAGTGAAGCAATCTTTTTTCACCACCGTATCGACAACGACTTTTACTTTATCGACAGTGGCCGTTTTAGCTACTGAGTCCACTTTTTTAACGCTATCTGCAGGTGTGCTGGTAACCAGCGACCGGCTAATCAATGGAGCTGAGAAAACAGCCACGCATATAACAAAGACCGGTAACCGGTTCATAAAAAATCATTTGTATTGAAGGTCGGGAGTATATCTGACCAAATCCCGCTACCAGTCTGGATTTTGAATGTTTAACGGTAAAGGAAACAGGCACTTCACCGTTAATTGCTGGGTAGGCTGAGAATGACCCGACATGAGATTTTGATAACAGTTTTGTTTAAGATGTGAAGTTGGTTTCTTTGAATTATTGAATGCCAGGTGGGAAAAAGTCAATAAATTGAGAGATAACAGACAGCAGGAGAACAAAATTGTTTTTCGTACGTTTAATGTCTGATATACTATTTTGCCCGGGTTGAACAGCAGTGTCGATATCAGAGGTGCCGGGCTTCGGAGTTGAAAAACTCCCCAAGGATCAAGGATCTTCATACAGTAGAATCAATAAAAGGCAAACTGTTTTTTAGCAGTTTGCTTTTTTGTTTTGCTGAAGTTCCGCCTTCGGCGGGAGTAAATGCAAAACGCGGAGTGCGCGGAGAAACAGCCCGCAAAGGACGCGGAGAATAAATCGAAGAAATTAAATAATCCTTTAGTCTCCAGGAGAATTTGTAAAGTTTCGTATAAATAGCAGAGAGAGGCCGTCTCAAAACAATGAGTCGGCCTCTTTTTATTTTTTTAGGTTGGCGTATAAGTTTTTTCAATTACCCATCAAGGATTTCGATGAAGTGTA
>JARJHS010000009.1 GCA_029269725.1 Pollutibacter soli
ACCTCCTTTTTATACAGCTCAATTGTGTATAAACCTATATCCAAAACTGAAAATAAAAAAAGCTGCCTCATTTTACTTTTGAGACAGCCTCTTTTATTTGCAGTTTAATCAAAACCAACAGGTCCAGGTAACGTTTGTCTATAAATTAATCTCTGTCAGGAATTGTCAGGTCTGGGTTCTTTTAATTCTCCTGCTTACTCAATATATCTCTCTTTATTTCATTCCACATTCCGTCAAAACTTCTGTTATTATCCTCGCGGAATCTTGTAGAAAGAGATCTGATTTTTTCTTCCCTGTCTTCTTTTGTAAGATTGAAAAACCCGCGGATCATATCTGCATCATTTTCGTAGGCGAGTTCATTGTATAGTGTTTTGAGCGCCTTCTCTTTTTGGATATTATCAAAAGCCATATTCTTTTCCATCTCTTCGCGAAGCATCGCCTTCTGCTCATAACTTCCTGCCGGTAATAGTGATTTGGCAATGATCGGCATGAGTTCAATCAACATCAATATTGCTACAATCAGGTAATACCTGTATTTTAATGCATCATTACCTTTCAAAAGATTGTTCAAGGCTTCCGCGCGCGTAAGAAAACCGTTGTTCAATGTTGCTGCAAATAGTTCTTCTTCTTTTCTCTTTGTGGAGTCGATGCTTTGAAGAGAAGATTGGATCTGATCTTTTCCTGGCTGATTGACTCTTATCAGGGCCTGGAATTCAGCATCCAGTTTTTCATATTCTGCTTTTTTTGCGAGAGCTATTCTTTCAATACCCACTTTGCCGGTACCACCCGTACCATCAGCTTCGCGGATGTAATTTTCACGAGCGAGATTGACATCTTTAAGTAACGACTGCTCTTTGTCGTCGATTGAATTTTTTTCCTGTGTCAGCTCCAGTTTCTTTTTCTGGTACAGCGTGTCCAGCTCATTTGCTTTGCGTTGTTTTCTGCCTTCATTGTCCAGGCTGATCTGTACTTTGATTTCTTTATCAAACAAATAAAGAATTGCAGGTTGCGCCATAAAAACACCGATGGTCAGTGCGAGTAATCCTCGGAACAGGTAAGGCCGGATTTTCTTTTTGTTTCCTGAATGAATGCCTTTAATCAGGGCCCTGTCGATACTCAGGATAATAAATCCCATGAACAGACCCAGCGGAACAAATATCCAGGCCGACTCGATTGCGGTAGAAAAAAAGTAAGTCCATGCCAGGGTTGCAAAAAGCCACGTCGTCATCACGATCATACCGACGATTGAATATCGGTTTCTGTCGATCACGCATTCTGATACGATTTCTTTTTCGGCAGTGGAAAGCCACCATAAAAATTCCTGAAATGCAGAAGGTTCATAGGTTGCGCGCTGCGCAACCGAAATTGGTTGATTTGCCATTAAAGTCTGTTTTACCGTTTCAACAGACAGGGAGACGCTAAAACAATCCGACAGGTTGGAAGGAGATGTAAAGCTATCAGGAAAACGTGATTTGCGGTCTCAAAGTATTGATTAGCTGTTAAAAAGCTGTCAAAGCCACCACCGGAAAACATTCCTTCAAAGTTCCCGTCCTTTGTTACCTTTGCCGCTCAAATTTTGATAAACGATTTCAAATGAAACTGGATAGAAATTCGGTGATTGGTTTTGTGTTGTTGGCTGTATTGTTTTTTGGCTATTTCTACTTTACAAGGCAGGGTCAGATCGAGCTTGAAAAAAAGCAGAAGGCTACGCAGGACTCATTGGCAAAACTGCCCCGTCGAAATGATACTTCAAATGCTCCTGTAATTACACAAATTCCCGACTCCAACGTTCAGGTGCCAGCCACAGGGAGCCTGATCCAGCAGGGCCAGGGAACAGAAGAATTGAAAACACTTGAAAATGACCTGGTACGCATCGTTTTTTCCAACAAAGGCGGGCAACCGAAGATTGTAGATCTGAAGAAGTACAAATCGGTTGATAGTTCCCAGGTGAGAATGGTCGATACATCTTTCGATAAATTGTCATACATGATCAATACTGG
Source organism: Pollutibacter soli (assembly GCA_029269725.1). Lineage (GTDB taxonomy): Bacteria > Bacteroidota > Bacteroidia > Chitinophagales > Chitinophagaceae > Pollutibacter > Pollutibacter soli. Next base: position 2,001 of record JARJHS010000009.1, read on the forward strand.
TACGAATAACACCGCCAGCATAATTGATCTGTATTTCAGTGGCGGAGATGTAAAATCAAATCCTGACGGGAGTCAATCAATTTCTTATCGCCTTGGCGATTCAACCGGCAAAAGCATAGAGCATGTATTTACATTGAGCAAAGATCAGTACATGGTCGATTGGGCAGTGAATCTGAAAGGTGCAGACAAATTGTTTACCCAGAATGCGCTTAATCTGCTCTGGCAGACAAGGGCTGTTCAGCATGAATATGATATCAAGGGTGAGAAGAGAGAAACGCAAATCGGATTGTTGGAAGGAGATGGATTTGACTACTTCACAATGGGAGACGGACTGAACAAGAAATTTGAAGAAGGCGTGAAGTGGATCAGTCTTAAACAGAAATTTTTTAACACGACTGTCATTGCGGAGAGTGGTTTTTCTTATGCTGAGATTAACTGTCAGGTTCCACACGATTCAACTCAGATCGTGGCAAGTGCAGTAACCAATCTCAGATCTACCATTCCTGTAGGTTCGGACATTCCTTTGAAATACCGGATTTATTACGGACCGAATGATTTTAAAATTCTGAAGAGTTATAAAAATGACATGGAAGACCTGGTAAATCTGGGTCAGGGCTTTTATGCGTTTGTAAAATATATCAACCGGTGGATAGTATTACCGGTATTCAATTTTTTCACAAAGTTTGTTGTTAGTTATGGACTGGTGATTGCTTTGCTGACCATTTTCATCCGGTTGCTTACTTCTCCACTGGTGTACAGCAGTTACCTGAGTGGTGCGAAAATGAAAGCTTTACGTCCTGAAATTGATATCCTTAAAGCGAAATACAAGGAGGATCAGCAGGCATTCAGCATGGAACAGATGAAATTGTTCAGAACCGCAGGGGTTAACCCTTTGGGTGGTTGTATTCCGGCACTTTTACAGATACCGATATTCTTTGCGCTATACAGTTTCTTTAACTCCAATATTGCGCTCCGCGGAGAAAAATTCTGGTGGGCGAACGACTTGTCCAGTTATGATGCTGTGATTAAATGGAGTTACGAGCTTCCGTTTATAGGAAGTCACATCAGTTTATTTACCATACTCGCGGTTGTAACAAGTTTGTTGATTTCTCTGTACAGTATGAGTATGACACCGGATCAGAATAATCCTGTGTTGAAATACATGCCATATATTTTCCCGGTTTTGTTATTGGGCATATTCAATAGCCTTCCTTCAGCATTAACATGGTATTACACTGTGTCCAACGTAATTACGCTTATATTGCAGTTTGTAATTCAGAATTACATCATCAATCATGATAAGATCCTGGCGCAGCTGGAAGAAAACAAAAAGAAGCCGCGCACGAAACCCAAATGGCAGGAGCGATTAGAACAGATGCAGGAGACACAGAAGAAGGTGGATCAGATGAAAAAGAACAATCAGAAAAAATAATCAATACATGGCCCGCAATGCGGGTCATTCTTTTAACAGTTACGCCTGCAACCCGCGAAGGGATTTGATTATCTTTAATCCAATTTATAAATAACATATGAAGAAGAGCATTCTCTTCCCCGTTATACTGATCGTATTTTCTACAAATCTTTTTGCTCAGAAGACGTTATCTGAGGGATCAATACAATATGATGTATCTGTGCAAACAGGAACTACAGAACCTAAAATGGCTGATATGTTTGACGGTGCAAAAGCTACCTTATTGCTAAAGGGAACAATGAGTCGTTCAGAACTTAGCAGCGCATTAGGTAGCACAACAACAATTTTTGATCATCGTACGGGAACCGGCGTTGTACTAAGGGATTTCGGCTCTCAGAAGTTGCTGATAAAAATGAATCGCGCAAACTGGACCGACAAGAACAAGAAATATAGCGGAATCGTTTTTAAAAAGACTGGCGAAACAAAAATGATTGCTGGCTATAAATGTGAAAAAGCAGAAGCAGTTTTGAAAGACGGAAGTTCTTTCACGGTATTCTATACTCCTGATATCGTTCCTGAAAATGCAGAATATGATGCTCAGTTTAAAAATCTGCCGGGTCTTCCTTTGGAATATGAGTCCATCCAGGGTAAGATGAAAATAAAATATACCGCTTCTAAAATCAGCTTTGATCCGGTTCCGGTAGGAAGGTTTGAAATTCCCACTTCAGGATACCGGGAAATGACCTATGAAGAAAGCACAAAACGCCCAGGTCAGTAAAAAAATCAACAGAATTGGAATTTGCAGCGAAGAATTACCTGATAGCAGGAGCCATCGGAGTTTTGAATTTCTGCAGGAAAGTTTTGGTTTTGTAAGGGATAAAGATGGTCACATTGCCTTTTTGGTACGCCATCATTGAATTGAGGGTCGTAACCTTATCAGCCCTTCTTGAACCAAAAGTTTTGTTCGAGATATTATAACCTGAATTCAGAGAAATGTTCAGGTTCTTTTTAATACTTGAGAATGATGATTTCTTTGATTTGGATCCTCCACCATTCATGGTTCCGTCAACAGCAAAAACAGTCTGCGTAAAAGCGATCACCACGAAGATGGTGGCAATTTTTTTGCAAACATTTTTTAAGGTGCTATGTTTTGGTTTGTCCATGTGCTACAAATATAATTAAAAAGTTTTTATAAAATCAAGTGTCCAGGGAGAAACTTTAATAATGTATTAACGTAGTTTATTAAAAAAGGTTGCCTAAAATTGGGGCTTTCCGTTTTAAATCTTAACTTTCAAGAACCTGCAACAAATGAGTATAAATCCCTACCGTCAGGAACACGAAAATATACGCGAATTACTGAATCAATACGAGAACCTGAAAGCAGGCCGCCCAAACTCCTTTCTTGACGAGGAATCATTCGAACGAATTATTGACCATTTTGACGATATGGACGAGCTTAACCGTGCTATAGAGGCGGCTGAGGCAGGCATTTCCCAATTCCCTTTTTCTTCTTCCCTTTTCATTAAAAAGGCTGATTTACTCATTGCAGCCAGGCAATACAATAAGGCCCTGGACTTACTCGAACAGGCTGAAATCCTTGATAGTACAGATATCGATATCTATATTTTGCGGACAGATGCCTACCTCGCACTGGATCAACAGGAAAAAGCAGTGAAATTGCTGGAAGAAGCAATTGACCTGTTTGAGGGAGAAGAAAGATTAAATCTCCTTTTCGAGCTTGCGGATGTATACGATGATTATGAGGAATTCGACAAAATATTCGACTGTTTAAAGCTCATCCTGGAATACGATCCGAATAATGAGGAAGCGCTTTACAAGATATGTTTCTGGACTGATTTCACAGGAAGAAATGAAGAAAGCATCAGGCTGCATCAACTCGTAATAGATGAATATCCCTATAACGAACTTGCCTGGTTTAACCTGGCAGCAGCGTACCAGGGGTTGAAGCTGTATGAGAAATCCATAGATGCATACAAATATGCACTTGTCATCAATGAAAAATTCGATTACGCCTACAGGAATATGGCTGACGCGTATATCCGTCTGCGTAAGTACAAAGATGCCATTGATGCATTAGAAAGGGTAGTAGAACTTACAAGACCTGAAGATGTGATTTATGAAGCGATCGGACACTGTTATGATAAACTGAAAAACTACGCACAGGCCAGGTTTTACTACAGGAAAGCATCACACCTGAACCCGGAAGATGCAAAGTTGCATTTCAAAATTGCCGGCACATATATCAATGAAAAAATATGGCCACAGGCCATCAAGTACCTTGAGCAGGCACTTCGTATAAACAAAATGCAGCCGGAATTTAACCTTGCTATGGGTGAGGCTCAAATGCAGATCGGACGGCAGAAAGAGGCCATCCAATACTTCTCGAACGTGGTACATAACCGGCCAAGGAAAAGTGCAGGATGGGATGCTCTGATCAGATGTCTTTACGCAGCTAAAAATTTTGATGAAGCAGAAAAACACGTAACTGCAGCATTAAAAATCACCATGGGGAAACCTGTTTTCCTTTTCTATCATTGCGCCATACTTTTTGCCCAGGGAAGATCAAAAGAAGCATTACTCATGTTGGAGAGTGCAATGGAGAAAGCTCCGAAAATGCTCCGGAAAATGCTGCTATTAAATCCTTCACTGCTGCAGAACCAGCAGGTAGTCGATATCGTAGCCAGATTCAAAAGAAGCCGTTCAATCTGAAAAGTCCATCAATAATCAGCTCTGATATTTGAATTTCCTTCAACGCAACTCCCCGTTTTCTTTCTTAATATTGCACAAATTTTAACCCAGCAGATTAATGAACTTTAACCTCTCTCAAATTCCGGAACGCATACCAAAACCGCGTAAGTCCGGATTGACGATGGTAATGGACAAGGGCCTGAGCATTGAGGAAGCGAGGAATTTTTTGAGTATCGGAAAGCCCCATGTGGATATAGTGAAACTTGGATTTGGAACATCCTTTGTAACACCTAATCTCCGTGAAAAAATAGAACTGTATCATTCGCATGATATTCCCATTTATTTTGGTGGAACACTCTTCGAAGCATTCCTGATTCGTGGTCAGTTTGATGACTATATCAGCGTCTGCAAAGATTACGGTGTCCGTTATATGGAGGTAAGCGATGGTTCCATTACAATTCCACACGCTGAAAAATGTGGCTACATCGAAAAACTCACCAAACACGGAATAGTTCTTAGCGAAGTTGGTAGTAAGGATGCTGCACACATAATCCCGCCATACAAGTGGATAGAACTGATGAAAGCTGAACTGGAAGCGGGATCTTCTTATGTAATTGCTGAAGCACGCGAAGCCGGTAACGTGGGTATCTATCGCGGAAGCGGTGAAGTCCGTGAAGGTCTGGTACAGGAAATTCTCACTCAAATACCTGGTGAAAAAATCATTTGGGAAGCTCCGCAAAAAGCACAGCAATTGTATTTTATCGAATTGCTCGGGTGTAATGTAAACCTCGGCAATATCGCACCAACCGAAATAATTCCATTGGAAACAATGAGGCTGGGTTTAAGGGGAGATACTTTCGACCTTTTCCTGAACAAGGCGCAGTCATGAAGAAATATGGATTGATTGGATTTCCGTTGAGCCATTCATTCTCGAAAAAATATTTCGCCCGGAAATTTCAGACTGAAAAAATCGGCGATTGTGTATATGACAATTACCCGATCGAAACCATAGATGCGTTTCCGGAACTGATTCACAGCAATCCTGAATTACAAGGATTGAATGTGACAATACCTTATAAAGAAAAGGTGATTCCCTATCTCACAAATGCGTCTCCGGTGGTCAATACGATCAGAGCTTGTAACTGCATAAGAATTCAAAATGGCGAGTTAACTGGTCACAACACAGATGTAGCGGGTTTTTCGTTTATTCTTAACCGACAGTTGAATCCCAAACACAAAAGAGCTTTGGTGCTTGGTACCGGTGGCGCATCGAAAGCGGTGAATTATGTTCTCGATATTCAAAATATAGAAAGAATATCTGTCAGCAGAAACCCTGCGCCTGGTGTAATTACATACGATGATCTGACGGAAGAAATAGTGAAGGAGCATTTACTGATTATCAATACCAGTCCTGTAGGAATGTATCCCGGAATCGGGGATGCACCCTCAATTCCATACAGTGCAATCACCGGAAATCATCTCTGCGTTGATCTCATTTATAATCCCGCTAAAACAAAATTTCTTCAACTCGCAGAAGAGAAAGGATCAGCTATTCAAAATGGTGAAGAAATGCTTGTTGTGCAGGCTGAAGAAAGCTGGAAGATCTGGAACTCATAAAATTCAGGGCTTTATTATTTTCAACACCCCCTCAGGTATCGGTCTGATTCTTTTTGTTTCATAGTCAAAACAAACCATGCCGGTACGAATGTTCGCGGCTACTATATGTTTGCCATTCTTATCAGATTTTATCTGGTAAACCAGGTCGAAAGTCACTTTGGAAATATCGGAAACAGCAACACCAATAATCGCTGTATCACCGTACATCAATTCTGCTTTAAAATCAACCGCCAGTTCTGACATTATCAAACTGACACCTCCGAAATTCATTTCGGAAAATCCTAATGAAGACAGAAACTGCATGCGCGCTTCATGTGCGATTGAAAGCACACTGTCGTTTCCCAAATGTCCGCCATAATTTATGTCAGTAATCCGAACCGGAATATTTGTCTGAAAGTCGAAAGATGATGGAACTATGATATTGTTTTTGCCCATGATGTCCGTTCGGCAATGTAAGGATCGATGTTATTTCTCGTCAATCACATCAGCCATTTCCGCAAGATCAAAGAAGTTGGAACCGGTTGGCATAAATTGTGAGTGTTCCATTTTCTGTTTCCAGCGAAGTAAGGTGTTATTCCAACGCTGCCTTACCTGGCTATCCTGCTGACCTGTATTGTATACTGACTTTACCATATCATTCAGCTTGTAAGACACTCTGTTGTAACTACCATCGTTTGCAGGAACCAGGATATAATTAGAATCAGAATATGAAACCTGCGGCTGTATTTTTTTGGACTCTCCGGCCCCGATACTTGTCCTGATACTTTCTGCATTCAGGCCTTCATTTTCATTCCTGATAAGATTTACCAATGCAGAAATAATTAAAAGGGTTGAAGCTATCACCGCCGCGTAGGCGAAGATTCTTTTTCTGTGAAATCTGACTACCGGAGTCTCGGTGGTTGTTTCAGTTTCGGTAACTGACTCAGCATTGATTCCTGCTTTGATCAGATCCCAGGCTCCGGTGGGAGGCTCTTCCTCCAGTGCATCAAGGGAACTACGCAATTGAAAAGGTTCTTTTTCAAGTTCCTTTTTCAGCAATTCCCAAACTTGCTCAGGAGGTTCTTCAGTGTATTGATATAATTTCTGTTGCCACTGCATAACCGCAATCGGTTTAGTGCTTCTGCTTTTGTTGTTTCAAAATGACGTTCTGCAAAATTGTCTTTGCTCGTGCTAACTGCGACTTACTCGTGCCCTCGCTTATACCCATCATCTCAGCGATTTCCCTGTGCGTGTATCCTTCGACTACATACAGGTTGAAAACTGTTCTGTAGCCGGGAGATAAATCCCTGATAATCTTCACCAGGTCTTTCAGCGCGAGATGGTCAAATGTGGACCAGTCTTTATCTTCCATCGACCTTTCCTGCGATTCTGTAACCGGATAAAGATGAACCGACTTTCTGTAATGTTCAATCGCCGTGTTCACAAAAATCCGTCGAATCCAGCCTTCGAAAGAACCCTCACCTCTGAATTTGCCGAGGTTCTTGTACACTTTAATAAAACCTTCCTGTAATATGTCCTGTGCATCTTCAGCGTTTCCGGAATAACGCATACAAACTGCGTACATCTTTGGTGAAAATCGCTGGTAGAGCAATTCCTGCATTTTACTGTCTCCGTCCAGGCAACCCCGGATTAAGTCGGAATCAGATACCGTATGGTTGCCTGTATTCATTCTTAATTGCAAAAAAAATCAAAATTGATCGCAAAGCAATCCATTTTTCAATGAAATTCAAATTTTTCCAAAAAACTTCCCATCTTTTCCAACGCTTTGCGTCTATGACTGAATTTATCCTTTTCCGAATCACCCATTTCTGCGAAGGTTTTTTCCGAGCCATTGGGAATAAACACTGGGTCATAACCAAATCCGTTTTCTCCGGATTTTTCCTTGCTGATTTTGCCTTCGCAGACTCCCTCAAACCTGTATTCTTCACCGTTGACAATTAATGATATAATGGTTCTGAACCGTGCATCACGATCGTCCTTGTCTTTCAATGCGTCAAGAAGTTTGGCCAGATTCATCTCAGCCGTAGCATTTTCACCCGCATATCGTGCGGTTTTGACGCCCGGCCTGCCGTCGAGGGCTGTTACTTCAAGACCAGTGTCTTCACCAAAACAATTGGCATTCGTTATACTGTAGATCACCGAAGATTTCTGGTAAGCATTTTCCTCCAGCGTATCCCAGGGTTCTGGAATTGATTCGGTAATTCCAGCTTCTTCGAGAGTGAGGATTTCATATCTGTATTTTAAAATTCTTTTGATTTCCCTTGCTTTGTTGGGATTATGCGTTGCAGCGATAAGCTTCATGGTACCCATCTAGCTGAGAAATAATTTTTGTAAGCTTGTCCAGAGACTTTTCTTTATTTCCTTATTTGCTTCAATGGTGGATAGGTCCGGCGCTGCCACCATTTTTATTTTACTGAACTGATATATATTATATAATGGAAAATTAACCGGGAGGTCAATTTCAGATGGAGCCACTCCCAGCATTAACATTGTCTGCGGTTGAAATTGATTGAAAATGAATTCATAACCCGTTGTTTCAAATTCTGCAATATTCGACAGTGAAATATCTCTCAATGATAATTTACATGCTGCCAGAATTCTGTTGAGCACAGCAAGGTCCTCATCCGAAATTACCGGTACGGATTTGTCTTTTATAAGTACAAGGATCTTCTGCTGATTGTCCCCAAGCGTGTGATTTTTCAGACTATCAGCCGATTTTTCTTGAGTACTATTTTCATTCAGGTCGTATAATGAATCCTTATATAAATTTCTGATGATGGATGCGGGCAATTGAAAATCTTCAAAATTCATGTGCTCGGTATGGTTTATATGTTGTTTAACGCTACAGGTTAGGGCTTTTTTTGTTTATTTGTGTACAAATAAACTTTATGGTTGCAGCATCGGGAATGAAGATTACAAAGGTGGAAAGATCAAAATTACAGGATATCAATCTGGATCATCTTCCGTTCGGGAAATATTTTTCAGATCATATGCTGGAGGCAGATTTTGAAAACGGCGTATGGAAAAACGTAGAGATAAAACCTTATCAGCCACTGCTGCTTGAACCTTCGCTTGCCGCACTTCACTACGGTCAGGCAATTTTTGAAGGTATTAAAGCTTATAAGCATTCAAATGGCGATTCGTTTATTTTCAGACCATTCGATAATTATAAGAGATTCAATATTTCCGCAGACAGGATGGAGATGCCAGTAGTTCCGGAAGAAATATTTATCGAAGGCATGCGTCAGCTGATAGAATTAGACAACAGCTGGATTCCATCGAGACCTGAACACAGTTTATATATCAGGCCATTCATGTTTTCCTCAGACGAAGTCATAGGAGTGAAACCTTCTGAAACGTATAAGTTCCTCATCATTTTGAGTCCTACCGGACCATACTATGCTGAACCAATGAAAATATATGTAGAGGAAAATTTTGTTCGTGCCGCTCCCGGTGGTGTTGGTTTTGCAAAAACTGCGGGCAACTATGCAGCGGCGATGAAGGCAACTTCAGTCGCTCGTAAACAGGGATACGACCAGGTATTATGGACCGATGCTTTGGAACATAAATATATCCAGGAGATCGGAACTATGAATGTTTTCTTTATTATAGGAGATAAAGCCATAACCCCTGATCTTGAATCACAGACAATTCTCGCTGGCGTTACGAGGGATTCCGTACTGACATTGCTGGAGGAAGCCGGATTGAAAGTCGAAGAGCGGCCTATTTCAATTGATGAAGTTGTTGAAGCGTACAAAAAAGGCGATCTTAAAGAAGTTTTCGGAACAGGAACTGCAGCTACCATTTCATTGATAAAAGAACTTAAATATATCAGGGAGGTATTGACATTTAATCCGGCAGAATGTAAGGTGTCGGCAATGATCAAACAGCAGATGGCAGATATCAGGGAAGGTCGCATCGCAGATAAGCACGGCTGGTTATACAGAATTTGATTTTCCGCTGGATAAAGCGGGATAAATCAGCTCCGTATTTTTTTGACTGATTTTTATATTTTCTCTTTTGGTGTTTGAAAATTTACCCCTACCTTTGCCGTCCTGTTAAAATAGGGTAGAATGCCAACTATTCAGCAATTAGTAAGAAAAGGTAGAGAAATCATCAGGGCGAAAAGCAAATCCAGGGCTCTGGATGCGTGCCCTCAGCGTCGTGGTGTATGTACACGTGTGTATACTACAACTCCTAAAAAACCGAACTCAGCACTTCGTAAAGTAGCGAAAGTTAAACTGACAAATAAAGTTGAGGTTATCGCATATATCCCGGGTGAAGGGCACAACCTCCAGGAGCACTCAATCGTGTTAATCCGTGGTGGTCGTGTTAAGGATTTGCCAGGTGTGCGTTACCATATCGTACGTGGAAGCCTCGATACTGCAGGTGTGAAGGATAGGAAGAAGAGCCGTTCTAAATACGGTACCAAACGCGATAAAAAGGCAGCAGCCGGTAAAAAATAATCAATCTTAGAAATTTTCAATAATGAGGAAAGCAAAAGCAAAAAAGTTACCCTTAGCAGCTGATCCAAAGTATAATGATACGCTGGTTAGCCGCTTTGTAAACAACATTATGTGGCAGGGTAAAAAAGATGCTTCTCTGACAATATTTTACGATGCGCTGGATAAAGTGAGCAAGCAGACCGGGGAAAACGGTTATGATATTTGGAGGAAAGCATTATCAAATGTTACTCCGGGTGTTGAAGTACGTAGCCGCAGAATTGGTGGCGCAACTTTCCAGATTCCATCTGAAGTTCGCCCTGACAGGAAAATTTCACTTAGTATCAAATGGCTGGTTCGTTTTGCCCGCGAAAGGAATGGACGTAGCATGGCTGATAAACTTGCTAACGAAATCGTAGCAGCAGCCAAAGGTGAAGGCGGTGCGTTTAAAAAGAAAGAAGATACTCATAGAATGGCTGAAGCAAACAAAGCTTTCGCTCACTTCAGGGTATAAAATCATATAGTTGATGTTTTTTACAGCCATACGCCTTTAGCGTGTGGCTTTTTTTATCGAAAAAATCGATTCATTGATCGAAAGGTGTTAATGGAATCATTGGGAAATCTACTTCGTAAAACCGTAAGTATTAGGCTCAAAGCCATTTTCCATCCCCTTTTCCCTTTTTTTGCAGCTGTTAACAGGCTTGTTTTTCATCAGATTTGGGACTTATTTTATACTCGTATTCTAACCCGAAATCTGAAAATCAGTATTTATGAAAACCAAGCCAGGATTAATCAAAGCGTCTGGATATTTTGCCCTCCTGTTGGCGATCTCTTTCTTCTACTCAAAAATCAATTCAGGGCATACTACACACGATAAAAACTGCAACGCGAAATTTCCCCTGAAAATGATGGTTTCCGGTTTTTCATTGTCCGGTCATGTATGTGGAGAGAACAAGGTTTATAATATGCCTCAGGTAAATTTCCGAATCAAAGGCGACGATATTTCCGAAGCTAAATAAAATTAACACAGATAACCTGACCCTGTCAAATTGCTCATATTTTTTTGTGTTTTGCTTCATTAGGTTAGGTCATGGAACCGCCCCACCGGGCGGTTTTCTTTTGCGTTTAACAACTGCCTGCATGCAAGGCAGGTTGAACGTTTTATGTTAAACGGAAAAGGTTTCTTGCCAGATCGGTTTTTATTTTTACCTTTGCACGCTCAAATCCGAAGGGTTTTTTGCTGAAATTTTAGCTGTTGAAAATCAATCATTTAGGATCGTTCTTTTTGATTGATGGCAGAAATATCAGTATTGGAAGTTCACAATACTTCTGCCGCTCGGACAGAGGTTCAAAAATTATAATTAAAACAGTCATGGCAGACTTATCATTTCAGAGAAATTTTGGTATTGCGGCGCATATTGATGCCGGTAAGACCACCTGTACTGAGCGTATATTATACTATACCGGGCAGTCACACAAAATCGGTGAGGTTCACGATGGTGCAGCTACAACCGACTGGATGGAGCAGGAAAAAGAAAGGGGCATCACTATTACTTCCGCAGCGGTAACCTGTTTCTGGAATTTTCCAACCACGCAGGGAAAGGCTTTACCAGATACTAAAAAATACAAGTTCAATATCATCGATACTCCGGGCCACGTGGATTTTACGGTGGAAGTGGAACGTTCTATGCGTGTGCTTGACGGTCTCGTTGCATTGTTCTCTGCAGTAGATGGAGTTGAGCCGCAGTCTGAGACAGTTTGGCGCCAGGCTAATCGTTACCGGGTACCGCGTCTTGGATTTGTAAACAAGATGGATCGTGCAGGTGCAGACTTCCTGAATGTAGTAAAGCAGGTTCGTGAGATGCTGGGTGCAAAATCAGTTCCACTGCAGTTACCTATTGGTGCAGAAGACAATTTCAAAGGAATTGTTGATCTGATCACCATGAAAGGTATTATCTGGGATGAAGCTGGTCTGGGTGCAACCTACCAGGAAGTTGGGATTCCTGAGGATATGAAGGAAGAAGCAGATTACTGGAGAGGTCAATTGATCGAAGCAGTAGCTGAGTATGATGATAAATTGATGGAGAAATTTTTTGACGATCCGAATACGATCACTGAAGGTGAAATTCATACTGCGATCCGTAAGGCAACAATTGATATGTCGATAGTGCCAATGCTTTGCGGTTCAGCTTTCAAGAATAAAGGTGTGCAGACTCTTCTTGATTGCGTAGTAAGGTACCTCCCTAGTCCAATGGACATCGGTGCGATAAAGGGGACAGATCCTGAAACTGGCGAAGAAATTTCCAGAAAGCCGGATGCAAAAGAACCATTTGCTGCACTGGCGTTCAAAATCATGACAGATCCATTCGTAGGTCGTCTGGCCTTCTTCCGTTGTTACAGCGGTAAGCTCGATGCAGGTTCCTATGTAAAGAATATGCGTAGTGGTAAAAATGAAAGGATCAGCCGTATCATGCAGATGCATGCGAATAAGCAGAATCCGATCGATTTTATCGAGGCTGGCGATATTGGAGCTGCAGTAGGTTTCAAAGAGATTAAAACCGGAGATACACTTTGTGATGAAAATCACCCGATCGTTCTTGAAAACATGTTCATCCCTGAACCGGTAATTGCAATTGCGGTTGAGCCGAAAGCTCAGGCTGATGTTGACAAGATGGGTCATGCTATCCAGAAGCTGATCGAGGAAGATCCTACGCTACGCGTAAAGACAGATGAAGAGACCGGCCAGATTGTATTGAGCGGTATGGGTGAACTTCATTTGGAGATCATTGTGGACAGGATGAAGCGTGAGTTTAAAGTTGAGGTTAACCAGGGTGCTCCCCAGGTTGCGTATAAGGAGGCTTTCCAGGCTACTATCGAACACAGGGAAGTACTCAAAAAGCAGACTGGTGGACGTGGTAAATTCGCAGATATTGTTTTTGAATTCGGTCCTGCTGAAGAAGAGTGGCTGAAAGAAAATCCGGGCAAACAGATGCAGTTCGTGAACGACATCTTCGGAGGTTCTATCCCACGTGAGTTTATTCCTGCAATTCAGAAAGGATTTGAGCAGTCAATGAACACAGGTGTGTTGGCGAGCTATCCTGTTGAGCACATGAGAGTGCGGATTTTTGACGGAAGCTTCCACCAGGTTGACTCTGACTCCATGTCCTTCGAGCTTTGTGCAAGGCAAGGTTTCCGTGAAGCAGCAAGAAAAGCTAAACCAGTATTGCTCGAGCCGATCATGAAGATTGAGGTTATCACTCCTGAGCAGTATATGGGTGATGTTACAGGTGACCTTAACCGTCGCCGTGGTATGCTGGAGGGTATGGACAGCCGTGCTGGTGCGCAGGTGATCAAGGCAAAAGTTCCGCTTAGCGAAATGTTTGGTTATGTGACCCAGCTCAGGTCATTGTCTTCAGGCCGTGCCACTTCTACCATGGAATTTTCACATTATTCTCCTGCACCAAACGGTATTGCAGAAGAGGTGATCGCCAGGGTAAAGGGCAAAGTGAACGCTTAATTTCAGCGAATCATATAAAAAGACCTCTCCGGGGAAATTCCCAGGGAGGTTTTTTATTGATTAAAATACCCTGGAACCAAGGCTGGGATTGAGTTAGACGTAAAGATAGCCTTCTGGAAAAAAGGCGGAAATAAATTGAAATTTCATTGCCGAATCTTTTGCTTGTATCACTAAACCTCTTACCTTTGCATCCCCGTTGAAAAGTGGGATATCAGTTATGTCTCAGCGAATAAGAATAAAATTACAGTCATACGACCACAACCTGGTCGATAAATCCGCAGAGAAAATCGTTAAAACCGTGCGCAGCACCGGAGCAGTGGTAACTGGTCCGATTCCTCTGCCTACACGTAAAAAGATTTTCACTGTACTGAAATCACCGCACGTGAACAAGAAGAGCCGTGAGCAGTTCCAGCTCGCAACGCACAAGCGTTTGCTGGATATCTACACTTCCTCTTCAAGGACAGTTGATGCGCTGAGCAAACTGGATCTGCCAAGCGGTGTGGATGTTGAAATCAAAGCCTGACAAATCAGGAAACAACGAAAGCGTTGTCTCCGGTCAGCAATAGTTCTTACAAATTCATCTCCCAATTTTCCGACAGTGTCGGATGAAGTAGGAGCGCTGAAAATTAAAAATGTTTTCCGGGTCAGATCCGGATCAAAATATGAACAAGCCCTTCGAGGTTTGTTTACCATCGGTACTTCTGTCTGCAGTTTGAGCGAAAGCGACTGGAGACTAAAAGAAAAGGTCGGTGGCAAACTGGGATTGAAGTATGGGTTATCCTTACCCTTACTGTCCTCATAACCGAGAGTGGTATAAAACACAAACAATGAAAGGTATTATCGGTAAGAAAATCGGGATGACCAGCATCTTCAGTCCTGATGGTAAGCAGACTTCCTGCACCATCATTGAGGCCGGACCGTGCACGGTTACACAGGTAAAGACCAAGGATACGGACGGCTATACTGCTCTCCAGCTTGCTTATGGTGACAAAAACGACAAGCATTCTTCAAAATCAGAAAAAGGTCACTTCGCTAAGTCTTCTTCCTCTCCCAAGCGCTTCGTTAAAGAATTCAGGGATTTTTCTCTCGAAAAAAATATAGGTGAATCAATTACTGTTGACATTTTCGCTGAAGGCGATAAAGTTGATGTAGTTGGTACTTCAAAAGGAAAAGGTTTCCAGGGTGTTGTTAAACGCCATGGTTTCAGTGGTGTGGGTCAGCAGTCTCACGGTCAGCATGATCGTCAGCGCGCCCCGGGTTCTATCGGTAACTCATCGGATGCATCGCGTGTATTCAAAGGTATGCGCATGGCTGGTCGTATGGGTGGAACAAGAGTGAAAGCAAGAAGCCTGAAAGTGGTAAAAATTTTCCCTGACAAAAATTTCATTCTGGTAAGCGGTTCGGTTCCGGGTCATAACGGATCGATTGTACTGATTCAGAAATAACCTTTTTAACAGCAGCAACATGCAAGTAGACGTATTAACAATACAAGGTGCAAAAGCAGGAAGGTCTGTGGAACTGCCTGACCGTATTTTCGGAGTGGATCCAAATAACCATGTTATTTATCTCGCAGTAAAACAATTTCTTGCTGCACAGCACCAGGGAACACATAAAGTGAAAACCCGCGCTGAAGTACATGGTGCAAGCCGTAAACTTCATCGTCAGAAAGGTACAGGTGGTGCTCGTAAGGGGAATATCCGTAACCCATTATATAAAGGTGGTGGTACTGTATTCGGACCCAAACCACATGGCTACGATATCAAACTGAACAGGAAAGTAAAAGATCTTGCAAAAGCAAGTGCTCTTAGTCATAAAGCAAAAGCTGATGCAATTGTTGTAGTAGAAGACCTGAAGTTTGAAGCACCCAAAACCAAAAACTTCGCGACAATTCTGAAAAGCCTTAACGTAGCTGGTAAAAAAGCGCTGGTAGTATTCTCAGATTTTGATGATAATGTTTTTGCAAGCGCAAGGAATATCACTTCTGTTATGCCGGTGATCCTGCATGACATCAATACTTACGATCTGATGAATGCAGACGTACTGGTATTTACTGAGTCTGCAGCTAAAATGCTGAACGAAACAGAAGAAGAGGTAGCAGCATAAGATAATAGATAATTAACCAGATTCAAATTGGTAATATGAAAGTTTCTGAAATACTGATCAAACCGATACTGACTGAGAAGGCGAACGCACTTCAGGAAAAACGTAACATCTACGCTTTCCGCGTTGCGAGAAAAGCCAACAAGCTGGAAATTAAAAAAGCTGTTGAGTCTTTTTATTCAGTAAGTGTGGCTGAAGTAAGAACTACAGTTGTTCCTTCAAAAGCAAAAGCACGCAGCACAAAAGCTGGTATCATCACTGGTCGCAAACCAGGTTACAAGAAAGCTTATGTTGTAGTGGCAGAAGGAGAAACAATTGACCTGTACGCAAATATCTGATTGGCCGATAATATAAACCGTTAAACGGAAAAAGATTCAAAAATGGCACTGAAAAAATACAAACCGATTACTGCTGGTACGCGCTGGAGAATCGGTAATGCATATGCAGAGATCACAACTGATACGCCTGAAAAATCACTGGTGAAAGGTGTGAAGAAGACCGGCGGCCGTAATGCCCAGGGTAGAAGAGCTATGCGTTATATCGGCGGTGGAAGCAAAAAGCTTTTCCGCGAGATCGACTTCAAAAGAAACAAGAAAGGAATAAGTGCGAAAGTGGTTTCTATTGAGTATGATCCAAACCGTACAGCTTTCATCGCATTGCTGAGTTATGCCGATGGTGAGAAAAGATACATTCTTGCTCCCCAGGGTTTACAGGTAGGCATGACCGTAGTAAGCGGTGATGAAGTTGCGCCTGAAATAGGAAATGCGCTGTTGTTAAAAAATATGCCACTCGGTACAAATGTTCACAACATTGAACTACAGCCTGGTCAGGGTGGTAAGATTTCCAGAAGTGCAGGTGCCAGTGCACAGCTGACCAACAAGGAAGAGAAATATGCGGTGCTGAAAATGCCTTCTGGAGAGTTGAGGAAAGTGCTGATCAACTGTTATGCGACAGTGGGTGTTGTTTCCAACTCTGATCATAACCTGGAGAGCATGGGTAAAGCAGGCCGGAATCGTTGGAAAGGTATCCGTCCGCGTAACCGTGGCGTTGCGATGAACCCTGTTGATCACCCGATGGGTGGTGGTGAAGGTAAAGCTTCAGGTGGTCACCCAAGAAGCAGAACGGGTAAATACGCTAAAGGCGAAAAAACCAGGACAAAAGGGAAAGGCAGTGATAAACTTATTCTTCAGCGTAAGGATGGTAAGAAGCTGGCAAAATAATCAGAAATCTATTTCAATTTTTAGTACAAATATTTAAAGCAATATGGCTCGTTCAATAAAAAAAGGTCCCTACGTGCAGGCCAAACTGGAAGGCAAAGTGGAGTCAATGAATGAAGGCAAGGCAAAAAAAACGGTGATGAAAACATGGAGCCGCAGAAGCACCATTACTCCCGATTTTGTAGGGCACACGTTTGCTGTCCATAACGGAAACAAATTCATTCCGGTGTATGTAACTGAGTTCATGGTTGGTCACAAACTCGGAGAGTTTGCTCCGACCAGGAATTTCAAGGGGCATTCCAGCAAGAAGATAGCGTAAACGTATAGCCGAAAAGCTGAACAGATTAATAAAAGAATTCAGAAAAAGATATCAAATGGAAGCAGTAGCAAAACTGAGAAATTATCCCACCTCTCCGCGCAAGATGCGTTTACTCGCTGATATGGTTCGTGGCATCACGGTGGAAAAAGCAGTGGCTTTACTGGAACATCATCCGCAGCACAGTGCTACGCCTTTGCGTAAACTGGTTCTTTCTGCGGTGAGCAACTGGAAGCAGAAAAATGAAGATGGGGATGTGAGCGGCCTGGTAGTGAAAACCATTTTTGTTGACGGTGCAAGGAGTATCAAACGTATGTTGCCTGCTCCACAGGGTCGTGCTTACAGGATGCGTAAACGCAGTAATCACGTAACTGTAATCGTAGATGTTAAGCCAGTTGATGTTAAAAAATAAAAGATAACCATAACAAATCACAATACATGGGTCAGAAAACAAATCCGATAGGTAACAGGTTAGGCATCATCCGCGGATGGGAGAGTAACTGGTACGGAAATAAGAAGGATTATGCCGGAAAGCTGATCGAGGATAACAAGATCCGTACTTACCTGAATGCACGTATCAACAAGGGCGGCATTTCAAAGATCGTGATCGAGCGTACACTCAATAAGCTGATTGTTACTATCCATACTTCCAAACCCGGTATCATTATCGGTAAAGGTGGTAATGAAGTTGACCGTATAAAAGAAGAGCTGAAAAAGCTGACCGGTAAAGAAGATGTTCAGATAAACATCCTCGAGATCCGCCGCCCTGAGCTCGATGCGAATATCGTTGGTGATACCATCGCTAAACAGATCGAGAACAGGATTAACTATAAAAGAGCGATCAAGATGGCGATTGCTTCTACGCTCCGCATGGGTGCTGAAGGTATCAAAGTAAAGATCAGTGGTCGTTTGGGTGGTGCTGAAATTGCCCGTACCGAAGAAATCAAACAGGGTCGTGTACCTCTGCATACTTACAGAATGGATATCGACTACGCTTCTGTATTCGCGCTGACTGTGTATGGTAAGATCGGAATCAAGGTATGGATCTGTAAAGGTGAGGTTCTGGCTAAACGTGATCTGAATCCAAACTTCGTTGGTGGTAAGAGTGAAGTGAGCGACAGAAGAGATCGCAGGGATGGCGCACCTGGTGGTGACAGACCTGACCGCAGAGATGGTGGCGACAGAAGAAGAGGTGGTGGAGATCATCGCGATAGAGATCACCGTGGTGGTGGCGATCGCAGAGAAAGGAGAAATTAATCTTTTTAAAAATTTTGCCTTTTACGTTTCGGCAGCGAAGGCATTCAGAAACATAACAAGATGTTACAACCGAAGAGATCAAAACACAGGAAGGCACAGAAAGGCCGGATCCGCGAAGTAGCAAAACGTGGCACCACTTTATCTTTTGGTTCATTTGGACTGAAAGCCATGGAGCCCATCTGGTTAACGAACAGGCAGATTGAAGCTGCACGTCAGGCAATGACCCGTGCCATGAAACGTGAGGGTAATGTATGGATCAGGATTTTCCCTGACAAACCAATTACCCGTAAGCCACAAGAGGTGAGGATGGGTAAAGGTAAAGGAAACCCTGAGTTCTGGGCAGCTGTGGTTGAACCAGGAAGGATCCTGTTCGAAGCAGAAGGAGTAACCGCAGCAGTAGCAAAAGAAGCTATGGAACTGGCGGCTGCAAAACTGCCGATCAAAACCAAGTTCGTTACACGCAGGGATTATTCTGCAGCTTAATCAAATTAAGAGCTAAGTAAAATCAAGATATCATGTCAAAGAAGATCGATTTCCTGAAGAGTCTGAGTGGAATGAATGTGAATGACCTGACAGCCAGGATCAAGGAAGATGAATTGCGTATCAAGAAACTGAAATTTGCTCATGGCATTTCTCCATTGGAAAACCCGGCGAGCATCAGAATTCTGCGCAGAGAAATTGCAACGTTGAAAACTGAATTGCAGAAAAAGAAAGCGGAAGCATAAACAACTTGCCTGGTGATCAGGCATAATCATAACAGAAAAGCTGGTTCAAAACAGCTGATCAGAAAAAGCTAAAAAATGGCTGTAGAAAGAAAAATCAGGAAAACAAAAACGGGTGTTGTCAGCAGCGACAAAATGACTAAAACCATTACAGTTGCTGTAGAACGTAAAGTAAAACATCCGATCTACGGTAAGTTCGTAAAAAAGACTACCAAGTTCCATGCGCATGATGAGAAGAGTGAGGCGAAAGCTGGTGATGTAGTAAAGATCATGGAAACAAGACCCCTCAGCAAAACAAAACGCTGGTTGCTGGTTGAGGTGATCGAGAAAGCAAAATAGTTTTTTTCCTGCAGCCCGGTTATGCCTGGCTGTTACCAAGATATAGTATTCACTGCCTGGCGCCACGGCGCCGGCTCAAATGAAATAAGATGATTCAACAGGAATCCAGGTTAAATGTAGCGGATAACAGCGGTGCTAAAGAAGTGCTTTGCATCCGTGTACTGGGAAACAGTGGTCAGGACTATGCTAAAATCGGCGACAAGATTGTAGTTACTGTAAAGGATGCAATCCCGGCCGGTGGTATAAAAAAAGGAACAGTTACCAAAGCGGTTATCGTTCGTACCAAAAACAAATTACGTCGTAAGGACGGATCCTATATCCGCTTCGATGACAATGCAGTTGTGTTACTCAACCAGGCTGATGAGCCCAGAGGCACACGCATCTTTGGCCCTGTAGCCCGCGAGTTGAGGGATAAAGGGTACATGAAGATCATATCTCTTGCGCCTGAAGTTCTGTAAGGCGGGAGTGTAATCCAAATGACAATATTCTCTAACAGGAGATAAAGTATAAAAAATGAGCAACAGATTTAAACCGAAGTTTAATATTAAAAAAGGCGACCTGGTGATTGTGATTTCAGGCGAATCCAGGCCTAAAAAAGACGATAACGGAAAGATCGTCTATAAGCCGAGGAAAGTACTGGAAGTGTTACCTGAAAAGGAACGCGTACTGGTTGAAGGCGCCAATATTATTACACGCCATACAAAACCTTCTGCGCAGAACACCAAAGGTGGACTGGTGAAGAAAGAAGCGCCTATCCATATCAGTAATGTTATGCTGTGGGACGCTAAGAAAGGTGAACCTACCAAAGTTAAACGCAGCAGGGAAGGCGGTAAACTCGTAAGAATCTCTAAAAAATCAGGGGAGGTGATCAAATAATGGAAACGCTGAAATATACACCCAGACTGCAGTCAAAATATCAGAAGGATGTTGTGCCTGCATTGATGAAGAAAT
This sequence comes from Pollutibacter soli, assembly GCA_029269725.1. GTDB lineage: Bacteria > Bacteroidota > Bacteroidia > Chitinophagales > Chitinophagaceae > Pollutibacter > Pollutibacter soli. Next base: position 22,599 of record JARJHS010000009.1, read on the forward strand.
TCGAATACAAAACCGTAATGCAGGTTCCAAGGCTTGAGAAGATCAGCCTGAACCGTGGTGTAAATGGTGCCGTTGCTGATAAGAAACTGGTAGATGTTGCTCTTGATGAGCTGACAACGATCACTGGTCAGAAAGCAATCGCGACAATGTCGAAGAAAGACATTTCTAACTTCAAGTTGCGTAAAAACATGCCGATTGGTGCAAAGGTTACGCTTCGTGGTGAGAAGATGTATGAGTTCCTCGATCGTTTGATTTCATCTGCATTGCCAAGGGTTCGTGACTTCAAAGGTGTAAACGAAAAATCATTTGATGGTCGCGGTAACTATACATTAGGTATAACCGAACAGATTATTTTCCCTGAGATCGATATTGACAAAGTGAGCAAGATTACAGGAATGGATATCACTTTTGTAACTACGGCTAATACCAATGAGGAAGCATATGAATTGCTGAAAGAGTTGGGAATGCCTTTCAGAAACACCAAAAAGGACTAATATTCATAACATAACAGCGCACCGGTTGTGCTGTTTAGCTAGACAATCAAAATATGGCAAAAGAATCAGTAAAAGCCAGACAAAGAAAAAGGGAAAAATTGGTTGCCCGCTACGCTGACAAACGTGCTGCTTTAAAAGCAGCAGGTGATTGGAGCGCGCTGGATGAGCTTCCAAAGAATTCCTCAAAGGTTCGCCTGAAAAACAGGTGCCAGCTTACCGGACGTCCAAAAGGATACATGCGTTATTTCGGATTATCCAGGGTAACATTCCGTGATATGGCACTCGCAGGTAAGATACCAGGTGTGAAAAAAGCAAGCTGGTAAGTAATTACCGTTTGAAGTAAATAAGTATTAACAGCAAAAGAACCGAAATACGTTTCTACCTCTCCGCCGCGGCGGAGAAAGGAGAAAATAAGGAGGGTATAAAATATGACAACAGATCCTATAGCAGATTACCTGACAAGAATCCGTAATGCTCAGATGGCGGGTCACAGGATTGTAGAAATCCCGGCTTCCAATCTTAAAAAACGCATGACTGAAATTCTGTACAACCAGGGATATATCCTGAAATACAAGTTTGAGGACGACAGCAAACAGGGAGTTATCAAAATTGCATTGAAGTACGATCCTACGACTAAAGAACCCGCGATCAAAACGCTGGAGAGAATCAGTCGCCCGGGTCTGCGTCAATATGCAAAACCAGCTGAGTTTATTCGCGTGAAGAATGGATTGGGTGTTGCGATCATCTCTACTTCAAAAGGAGTGATGACGGATAAAGACGCTAAGCAGGCGAACGTTGGTGGTGAGGTTTTGTGTTACGTTTATTAAAAACATCGACCGGAGTTGAACATGCTCCGGTGGATAATGGCTGGAGGTTGCGCACTAAGTTTTTCATACGGAACTGAAACCACCACGGCCCCAATGTTCAATATTTATCAAATTCAAAACTTAACGTATGTCTCGTATAGGTAAGAAGCCGGTAGAAATTCCTAAAGGAGTTACAGTAACCCTGGGAAAAGACAATGTGATTTCAGTAAAAGGTCCTAAAGGTGAGTTGAAACAGGCAATCGATCGCGATATCACTATCGATGTGAAAGATAATGTTGTTTCACTTAACCGTCCTACTGATCAGATCCGTCATCGTGCATTGCACGGTTTGTATCGTGCATTGGTAAGCAATATGGTGAAAGGTGTTACTGATGGTTTCAAGAAAGAACTGGAACTGGTGGGTGTAGGTTACAAAGCTTCAAACCAGGGACAGTTACTTGATCTTTCTCTCGGATATTCGCATAACATCATTTTCGAAATCCCGAAAGAACTGAAAGTGGCTACGGCTACTGAGAAAGGGGATAACCCAAGAGTATTTCTTGAAGGATCTGATGTCCAGTTGCTCGGCCAGGTTGCAGCAAAAATCCGCAGCCTCCGCAAACCTGAACCATATAAAGGAAAAGGTGTCAAATACAAAGGTGAGTTTATCAGAAGAAAAGCTGGTAAAGCTGCTGGTAAGTAAAACGCCTGCCTGCCGGTAGGCGGGTTTTACGTTTAACGTTCAACGTTAGACCGTTAATTTGAACGCTGATTAATAATGTAAAAGGTCCTGGCAGAATCAGGGCATCAAATAAATGATATGGACACTAAAGCACTAAGAAGAAAAAAAATACAGTTGAGTGTTCGCAGGAAGATTTCCGGCGAGAAAGCAAAACCCAGGCTCAGTGTATTCAGAAGCAATACCGATATCTATGCTCAGCTGATCGATGACATAAGTGGTGTAACCATCGCTTCTGCATCCTCAAAAGAGAAAGATGTAGTTGCTCAGAAGGTAAATAAAACAGAAAAGAGCAAACTGGTAGGTCAGTCACTGGCACGTAAAGCTGTTGAGCTTGGTGTTACCAATTGTGTATTTGATCGTTCAGGTTACCTTTATCACGGTCGTGTGAAAGCAGTTGCAGAAGGTGCACGTGAAGGCGGTTTGCAGTTCTGATCTTATTTGAATAAACATTTTAATAATAGAAATAAATGTCAAAAGTTAATTTCAGCAAGGTAAAAGCAGGCGACCTTGAATTAAAAGAAAAAGTGGTGGCAATCAACCGTGTGGTGAAAACTACCAAAGGTGGTCGTGCATTCAGTTTTTCTGCGCTGGTGGTTGTTGGAAATGAGGCCGGTGTTGTAGGCCATGGTCTGGGCAAAGCAAAAGAAGTTCAGGAAGCTATTACCAAAGGAATTGAAGATGCAAAAAAGAACCTGATCAAGGTTCCGGTAATGAAGGGTACTATTCCTCATGACCAGTTTGCAAAGGAAGGTGCAGCAAAAGTGCTGATCAAACCAGCTGCTCATGGTACTGGTGTGATCGCGGGTGGAAGTATGCGTTCAGTACTGGAGAGCGCCGGTGTTACAGACGTACTCGCAAAATCACTGGGTTCTGCCAACCCTCACAACGTGGTAAAAGCAACTTTCAAAGCGCTTGCTTTGCTGAGAGAGCCTATCCATGTTTCAAAAACACGCAGCCTTTCCCTGAAGAAAGTGTTCAACGGCTAGTCTGTTGCTGAGCGTGTGGAATTAATTACTATTGATCATCTCTATTGAGACTTATAAGGATAGAATCATGAAAAAGATTAAAATCACCCAGGTAAAGAGCGTAATTGACAGACCTGAGCGCCAGAAAAAAACTATGGCTGCGTTGGGTTTGAAGAAAATGAATGCTTCTGTTGAGGTTGATGCTACTGCCCAGATTCTGGGAATGGTTAGAAAAGTAGAACACCTGGTAACAGTAACTGAACTGTAGTTCTTCTCCCTGTAAAGAATTACTTATTATTTAAAGATGCGAGCAGTTTTCGGGGAAACTGCGTTGAGTAAAACAAAGAACAATGAAACTCCATTCATTAAGGCCTGCAAAAGGCGCAACAAAAAAAGAGAAAAGGCTTGGTCGTGGTGAAGCTTCCGGTAAAGGTGGAACTTCAACAAAAGGTAACAAAGGTCAGCAGGCACGTACGGGCTATCAGCGTAAAATTGGTCACGAAGGTGGTCAGATGCCTATCCAGCGTCGTATCCCTAAACGCGGTTTCAAAAACAACGATCGTATTGAGTACAAGGTGTTTAACCTTGGTCAGATCGAGGCCCTGGCAGAAAAATATGGTATCAGCGAATTCTCTCCTGAGAACCTGTATATGAATAGCTTGATCAGCCGTACCGATAAAGTAAAAATCCTCGGTAATGGTGCAATCACAAATAAATTCGGGTTTAAAGTTCACGCGGTTAGCGGAAAAGCCAAAGAAGCTATCGAAGCAGCCGGTGGATCAGTTGAGATAGTGAAATAATTCCGATATTTGCCCGACGCATATACCATGCGTTTTTTTCGTTTACATTAGGCTCAACTAAACTATAGGTTGTGAAGAAATTCATCCAAACACTTAAGAATATCTGGAGCATTGAAGAACTGCGGAGTAAGATCCTGATTACCCTGCTCCTGATATTTGTTTATCGTTTCGGTGCCCACATCGTGCTGCCTGGTATCGATCCAAATAAACTTGATCTTTCCGGCGCGAAAGAAGGTCTGCTTGGCCTGTTCGATACTTTCGCTGGCGGGTCATTCAGCAATGCTTCCATTTTTGCTTTGGGTATCATGCCCTATATCTCCGCTTCGATCTTTATGCAGCTGATGACTATCCTGGTTCCTCAGATGCAGAAATTACAGAAAGAAGGTGATAGCGGGAGAAAGAAAATCAATCAGTGGACCAGGTACCTTACCGCTGGTGTTACGGTTCTGCAGGCAGCAGCTTATGTTGCTTATCTCCGTGGGGTGAACCGTGATGCGTTGATCGAATCTTATCACGCTTATTTCTGGATTTCAACTGTGATCACTCTGACAGCAGGTACACTGTTTGTAATGTGGCTGGGCGAAAAAATCCAGGATAAAGGAATGGGTAACGGTACTTCAATCATCATTATGATTGGTATCCTCGCCCGTTTGCCGCAATCATTCCTCGGTGAGTTTTATGCAAAACAAACCCGTGGTGGTGGTGGTCTTCTTCTGTTCCTCGTGGAAATTGCTTTCCTGATCGTAATCATTCTTGGCCTGATCATCCTCGTACAGGGCGTTCGCAAGATCCCGATCAACTACGCAAAACAAATCGTTGGTAACAGGCAGTTTACCGGTGCAAGACAGTTCCTTCCATTAAAAGTGAATGCTGCTGGTGTAATGCCGATCATCTTCGCCCAGGCGATTATGTTCCTGCCAACTTTGTTCTCGTTCACGAGTTTTGAGACAGGAAAAGGGCTGGCTCGCATTTTCAACGATCCAAGTAATGTCTGGTACATGATCATATATGCAGTTATGGTAATTGCATTTACTTTCCTGTACACAGCCCTGATATTTAATCCGAAACAAATGTCGGACAACCTCAAGCAGAGCAACGGGTTTATTCCTGGTGTTAAGCCGGGGCAACCGACGGCAGATTATATCGGCCAGGTGATGGATCGAATCACTCTCCCGGGAGCAATCTTCCTTGCTGTTGTTGGTATCCTTCCAGGTATCGCCCAGCAGCTGGGTATTACACAATCATTTGCTTCTTTCTTTGGGGGTACTTCCCTCCTGATCATGGTAGGTGTAGTGCTCGACACTCTGCAGCAGATCGAAACACATCTGCTTATGCGTCAGTACGATGGCCTGATGAACAGCGGCCGTATCCAGGGAAGGCAACCTGCTACGACGTCTCCGATTTAAGATGATTTATATAAAAACGAATGCTGAAGTTGAACTCATGCGCGAAAGTGCATTGCTCGTGAGTTCAACTTTATGCGAAGTTGCAAGATACCTGAAACCTGGCCTCACCACGCTTCAGGTTGATGCTTTTGCAGAGAAATTTATCCGCGATCACAACGCGATTCCTTCCTTTAAAAATTTATACGGATTCCCGTTTGCCACCTGCATTTCTGTGAACGATGCTGTTGTTCATGGTTTCCCAACAAATCAACCTTTGAAGCCAGGAGATATTATTTCTGTGGATGTTGGTGTTTTGAAAAACGGCTTCCATGGTGATAGTGCATATACATTTGCTATTGGTGAAGTCTCCCAGGAAGTCCGCGACCTGATGCGCATTACAAAAGAGTCTCTGTATAAAGGGATCGAAAAAGCGGTTGCGGGTAACCGTGTGGGTGATATATCTTCCGCGATATTTGAACATACCGAAAAGAAATACGGTTACGGTGTTGTAAGAGAATTGGTAGGTCATGGTCTTGGTCGAAAGCTGCACGAAGATCCGCAGGTACCAAACTATGGGAAAAAAGGATCGGGCCAGAAGCTGAAAGAAGGAACAGTCATCGCTATCGAACCGATGATCAATATGGGCACTAAAGATGTGTACCATGATAAAGACGGATGGACCGTTCGTACCCGCGATGGTAAGCCTTCGGCTCACTACGAGCATAATATCTGCGTCAGAAAAAACAAACCTGATGTACTCTCCTCATTCGCAGGAATTGAAGAGGCTGAGAAAGCAAATCCTGAGTTGGACTCTGCCTACCTTGAATTAATACCTTCTTTGTAAATTTCTATTTTATTCTGCATTCAACGGTTTCTCATCACTATGACAGAGGACAGAAAAAGACATTGTATCGTTGTAATCGGTGGTGGTGCAGCCGGATTTTTCTGTGCTGTAAATGCTGCCAGGTTAAATCCCCACACGCGGGTTGTGCTGCTGGAAAAAACCAGTAAATTATTATCGAAAGTGAAAGTGAGCGGGGGTGGCAGATGCAATGTTACGCATGCCTGTTTCGAGATTGCAGAAATGGCGAAAAGATATCCGCGAGGTGCAAATTTTGTAAAGAAAACATTCCACCAGTTTTTTACAACGGATACAATTGAATGGTTTCAGACCCGTGGTGTCGAATTGAAAACAGAAGAAGATGGAAGGATGTTTCCTTCCACGAACAGTTCAGAAACAATTATCCGTTGTCTTCTCGATGAAGCTGCGAAATATAAAGTGGAGATTGTACTTCAGGCAGAAGTTGCCGAAATTCAGAAACACGATGCAGTCTTTGTGTTGACACTTGCTGATGGTCGGGTTGTCGAAGGAAATATGGTTTGTATTACCTCAGGAGGCTACCCGAAGTCGGCACAGTTTCATTGGATTTCAAAACTTGGCCATCGCATTGAAGAGCCAGTGCCATCGCTGTTTACATTCAATATGCCCGCACATCCCATTACCGAACTCATGGGTGTATCAGTAGCTGATGTCCTTATAAAAATACCTGCCCTGAAATTTAAGGAGCGCGGGCCGGTACTAATCACGCATTGGGGATTCAGTGGCCCCGCTGTGTTAAAACTTTCAGCTTTTGCTGCGCGTGAATTAAGCAAATGCGATTATGGATTCTCGATACAAATCAACTGGATACCGGAATATAATGAGGAAAGCCTGAGAGGATATCTTCAGGAACTTCGCGAATCGCAGGGTTCTGTTTTTATTGGTTCCAGAAATCCATTCGGACTTCCACATAGGCTCTGGCAATATTTTATACAGCTGGCGGCAATTTCTCCGGTTACCCGATGGAGTGAGTTCAGCAGTAAGCAGCAGCATCAGCTTATAAGAATATTATGTGGCGATGTATTTTCAATTAAGGGGAAGACAACATTCAAGGAAGAATTTGTCACTTCGGGTGGAGTATCGTTGAATGAAATAGATGCCAATTCGATGCAAAGCAAGATTGTTCCAGGCGTTTATTTCGCTGGCGAAGTTATGGATGTGGATGGCGTTACCGGGGGATTTAATTTCCAGCACGCCTGGACGAGCGGGTATATAGCCGCTGTTTCAATGTCAAAAAACATTTCCTGACGGTATAAAACACTTTGCCGGCCTGCTAAAATTCCGAACTTCGTAAATTCCAAAAAAGGTATCCGATACTTTGATGGATACCTCAGGTTGAACATGCTTAAAGAAGTATCGGATACCTTTTCCGGCATCCGGAAGCGGACGCTTTGCTCACAAATCTTTTTTATATTTAGAGTTCATTCCCAGTTTACAAACATGAATTCCAGGAGACAGTTTTTAAACAGACTCGCTGCCGCCGGTGGCGGACTTTCACTATTATCATTTGCAGATCCTGTATTTGCTGCAGAGGCAGAGGACATAATGAAAAAGATGAGCGCGCGTGAGGAAGCGGGAGATGTGGAAGATGAAGAGTTCTGGGGATGGGTTCGTTCTTCATTCACCGTATCACCCAACATCATCAATCTCAACAACGGTGGAGTAGCGCCGCAACCAAAAGTAGTGCAGGATGCGCATATCCGGTTCTATCAATATTGCAATGAAGCGCCGAGCTATTACATGTGGCAAATACTCGATCAGGGGCGTGAGCCGTTACGGGAAAAGCTTGCTGGCCTTTGTGGTTGTTCGGCTGAAGAAGTAGCCATTAACAGAAACGCTACTGAAGGACTTAACAGCATCATATTCGGATTGAATCTGAAAGCGGGAGATGAAGTCATTCTCACCAAACAGGATTATCCCAATATGATGAATGCATGGAAGCAGAGAGAAAAAAGAGATGGAATAAAACTGGTTTGGCTGAATCTGCCTTTGCCTCTCGAAAACGAAGCTGATATTGCGAAATACTATATCAATGCATTCACTCCAAAAACAAAGGTGGTGCATGTTACACACCTGATCAATTGGGTCGGTCAGATTACACCAGTTAAGATGATTGCACAGGCAGCTCATCAACGTGGTATCGAAGTGATTGCTGATGGTGCTCATACTTTAGGACATTTCGAATTTAAAGTGCCGGACCTGGAATGTGACTATTTTGCATCCTCTCTTCACAAATGGCTGAGTGCTCCATTCGGTAGTGGACTTTTATATATCAAAAAAGACAAGATTAAAAACATATGGGCATTGCTTTCAAACAATGAACCTGATGGTCCGGATATCAGGAAGTTTGAATCGCTTGGGACGCGTTCATTCGCGTCTGAAATGGCCATCGGAACTGCAGTAGATTTTCATGACATTATCGGAGGTGCGAGAAAGGAGAGAAGGCTAAGGTATTTAAAAGACTATTGGGTGAATCAGGTGAAAAATATTCCGGGTGTGAGTTTTAATCAACCTGTGAATCCAAAACTTTCCTGCGCAATCGCCAATGTTTCAATCAAAGGAAAAAAGCCTGAAGAAGTTTCGGGAGAACTTTTCAATAAATATAAAATACACACAGTCGCGATCAATTGGGAGGATATCCATGGGGTCAGAGTTACTCCTAACGTGTATACATCAACGAAAGATCTCGACAAACTGGCGGGAGCAATCAGGAAGATCGCCTCCTGAAAAATTCTTAATAATTAATGGTCCAGATTTTATCGTTGGGCAGTTTATCGACTGTACCGCCCGCCATGTATATTTTGTTTTTGTGTGCAATGAATTCTGCACCAAAAACATTGTGATCTAATCGTCCTTCGGTACTTTTTCCTGTACCTATTTCATATTTGTTGAAATAAACTCTTGTAATTCCATCACCTGAAAAAAAGAGGATTGAATTATCATTGACGATGGCTTTTGATTTAAACCCGGTAACGGGGCTACTCATATAGTCAAAGCTTTTATCAGTAGTGATGAAATTCAGTATTTCGATTGTTGCTTTTGGTTTTGCGCTGTCGCCATAACCACCGCCCCAGTATCCTATACCACCAGCCAGTCCTGACATAATGTATGCTCTCGGCTCTGACAGAGCAAGCGATGACCAGGCATTTGAATTGGCATCAAAAACATCTATACCTTTTCTTCCGCATTTGGCATCACCACCCGCTACAAAAACTTTGTTTCCGTAGGTAATGGAAGATGTTCCAAATGCACGCTCAGTCATTGTAGTTACGGACCAGGTTTTTGTTCCAAGGTCGTAGATGTCTGCAACGTTTGAACATTCCTCTCTCTGAGGATTGGTACATCCTCCTGCGAAAACTATTTTATTACCCGTGGTTTCACCGGAAACAAAAAACCTCGCACGACTCAATTCATCTGTTGTCCATGTATTCGTTTTTGAATCGTAAATATCAATCCTCGAAACAGGTTTATCATTATAACTGATTCCTCCTGCGAAATATACCTTGTCACCAACAGTCACTGCAGCCATATACATGCGGGGAACACTTAATTCGGCAGTCGCATGTGTATTGGTTCTTGTATCATAAATATCCACCCGTGATGAAAAGCCATCATCCTCATACCCACCTGCAAAAATTAGTTGATCCCCTACTGAAGCGCCCGTAGGATAAAAACGATGAACAATATTTTTACCAACATCAATCATTTGCGCAGTAATAAATTCGGCTGGAGTGACGCGAATAACGACAGTATCTTTTGAAGAAAGTCCGCCCGCATCAGTAACCGTCAGTTCAAATGCATATGCATCTTCAGAAACGCTGTATGCAACAGTCTGCACCCGCTCCGTAAAATAGATATAGGTCGATGAATATCCTGAAAGTTTCCGCCACTTGTAAGTGGTAATGTTATTTTCCGGATCTGTCGATGCGCTACCATCCAATTGCAGTGTATCCTTTGGTAGAATAGCAATCCTGTCAGGACCTGCATTCGCAACAGGTGGATTATTCACATCTGTAACAAGCACTTCAACTGTATCGGAGGAACTAAGATTGCTGTTATCCGTGACAGTTAGTGTAAAACTGTAAATACCTTTTTTCAGCGATTTTACTCTCGTAGTTGCGGCGTCTTTATTTGCGATATTTGATTGCCCTGGCCCTTCAATCTGTAACCAGCTATACTTTATTATCGATCCATCTGCGTCAGAAGATTTCTCTCCATGCAAAACTGCAGTATCAGCGGGAATAACAATTATTGTATCGTTGCCTGCATTCGCAATGGGCGGAATTCTCGAAAAGCCGCAATAATCGCACAAAAATTCTTTCTGGCAGGAAGCAATAAGAACTACCACAACCAGCAAAGTGAATATGTATTTCAGGAAATTGCTGAAGCGCATCAGGTCTCAAATTTTATAGAATTGTACTGTGGAAGCTCGTTGGTATGCAGAAACAAGATATTCTTAGAATATCTGAAATCAAAATCAATTTTTCAGGACAAATGAGAGAAATACAGGCAAAAGTGAGCAGGCAAAAATAACAGCCGGCACTTGCGTAGACAACGCAGAATACAGAATACACGGTACAGAATACAGAATATCGAGAGTAAAAAATGAAACTGAAGAAGTGTAAGGGCAGTATCGGTTACCCTGTGGAGAATGTTGCTAATACCGCTTAGGCTCAATGCAGTATATCTGCTGCCTGTTTCCCTGGAGTAACTACTGAAATTCTATCTTCCAGACTTTTCCCGAAGCGCCATCTGCAACAAAAAGTTGATCCTGTGCAACTACGAGCGAAGGCCAGTAGATCTCACGGTCGAGTAAACCGATATGCCAGCTTTTTGTTACGGTATTATAGAGCTCAAAAGTTTTTGGATTATATACGAGATCAGGGAAAATAATGACCCAGCTCTTCCAGTATGTTACCCCGTTATGTCCTAACAACCAGGGTGTTGGGTTGTTCAGGCAATTAAAGGTGGAAGTACCGGCAACAGGATCAAAAACTTCTACCTGTGCTGATGCATTAGCAACACTTCCTTTTAACGTATACCCACCAATCCATGCAATTTTGTTATCGAAAGTGATTGCATTGAAATTAGTTTTGGGTTCATTGAGATTCCTTACTGACCAGGATTTTGATGATGGAGTATATATATCAATTACTGATTTTGTGTTTAGTTGCCCTGTACTTCCTCCTGCGAAATAAATTTTTCCATCAGCAACCGCGGCCCTTAAGTCAAACCGGGGAACGGAAAGATTTGAAATCTCCCAGGTGTCAGCTGATGGATCATAAATATCAACAACAGAACTCATTTTGTTGTTTGGCGAAAAGAGTCCTGCGAATTCTGTAGCACCTCCTGCGAAGTAAATTTTTCCATCAGCGATCGCTGATGTTAATCCCATGCGTGCACTGCTGAGTTTCTTATAGGACCAGCTGTTCGTTGAAGCGTCAAAGATGTCAATGTTGGAAGTTGTATTTCCGGTAGCCATGTCCAACTCATAGTCAATTCCACCCGCAAAATAAATTTTGGTACCATATACGGCAGTGGCCATACTTACTCTATTAAAGCTTAGCTGTGAAGTTTCCCAGCGTTTAGTGCCGAGATCATAAATGTCAACTGTGGCCAGTGGATTGTCATCATAATCCGGATATCCTCCTGCAAACACAATTTTATTTCCTACTGCAGCTGCCGATAGAAGTCTTCGTGGAATTGATAACTGTCCTATAGGAGTTGTTTTCGCAATAATGTTTGTCCGGATAGTGCCGGGACAATTGTCATTTGTGAGCGAACCAATGGTAAAGCTTACTGTGTCTGTAGCAAATAAACCTTTTGTATCTGTTACTTTCAATTCAAAAACGTACAAACCTTTGTCGCCAAAGGTGACGAGTGTAATGCTGTCTTCCGGATCGCTGATGGTTGCTATGGGATGAGTTGAGATCTGTGTCCATTGATAGGCTTTAATATCATTGTTGGGATCATAAGATTTACTTCCATCAAGAAAAATTCCGGAAGAGTAACTTGCTATCATTGAATCATTACCCGCAACAGCAACAGGTGGTGAATCAGCACTACCGGCCTCTGAAACTGTAATTCTTACGGTATCCTTCGACGTTAGCCCCAGGTTGTCGGTCACTGTCAGTTCGAAATGATACACACCTTTTACAGGTGTTGAGGTTACCGTTTTGAGATCTTCTTTATTGCTGATGAGAATAGGTTCCGGACCCAGCAGTTTTTGCCAGATTGACCGAATGATCGTTCCGTCACTATCATAAGATCCTGAGCCATCGAGTATCAGGTTGCTGGTGGGTAAAAGATACAAGCTATCGATGCCCGCATCAGCAACTGGCGGCTGGTTAATATCGCAATCCGGACAATACAGTTCTTTCTGGCAACCGAAAAAAAATAACACTGGTACACAGAAAAAAAAGAATTTTTCAGAAATGGATCTCTGCGGCATGGGCATATTCCATTCTTTTTAAGTATCTGAAGTTAGTATTGTTCGCTGGAATCCTGGATTCATTCAAAGTGAAAAGGCGTAATCTTTTTGTGACTACGCCTTTTACGGAAATGGGTTGCCTTGTTATTGAATTTGTCTATCTGGATACAACCATTTTTCTATTCAGTATTACCGGGTTTCCATTCTGATCCTTCGCTTCGAGCCGGTACAGGTATGTTCCGGACGCAAGCTTTTGCGTTGCAAGATTGATCTGATGAATTCCTGCATTCATTTGACCATCCACCAGCTGAATCAGTTTCTGCCCCTGCAGACTATAAACTGCAATCTGAATGCGTGTCGTAATCGGAACACTGTACCTGATCACCGTGTTGCTATTTGAAGGATTGGGGGCATTTTGTTCGAGCGTGAATTCCTGAACAATCGCCAATGGCTCTGGTTGCTGCTGTAGCTGTACTCCGTCTGCTGTGCGCCAGTCCCAACCAAACAGGAAGTCGAAACCACAATAACAGAATTCCCAGTATATCGGCCAGTTTTCAACAGCCGTTGTTGCACCCTGCGTTTTAGGCACATACACTTTGATCTTGTTGGTGCCTGTGTTGCCGCTCGCATCGCTTACAGCGAAATAGATGGTATATACCCGTCCATTACCTGTACTCATTCTTTCTTTCCGTAGCTGAACAGATTTACAATCGGAAGCAATCCTGATATCTTTCGTCGTATTTCCGTCAGCATTTCCAGGTGCGTTTTCCAGTTCGTCGCTGGTTACTTTAATAATATTCACATCCCGTATGTTGAGCTGGCTACAATTGTCATATACGGATTGTATACAATCGGCCAGGCTTAATGTCCGGTAGCTGCCGTCGGCATTGCCGCTGAGTACAATCGGCTGTGGTTTTACCTGAATAGATGGTGCCTTGTTTTCTTTGACTTTAACACGGAATGTAGCCGTTGATTTGTTTCCGGAAGCATCAGTTGCGGTAGCAGTAACCGTAGTTGTACCTGCCGGGAATACAGATCCTGAAGCAGGACTTGTTGTCACTGTTACACCAGGACAATTGTCCGTCGCGCTTACTGTGAAATTGATCTGCCGGCTGCAGGATCCGGAAGACGCATTCACACTGATATCCGGAGGATAGCGCAATTCCGGTTTTTGATTATCAATCACCCTGACAATAAAATTGCAGGTAGCTCCTGATGATGAAGTAACTGTGACTACAGTATTTCCAACAGCAAAGTACGAACCGGAAGAAATGCTGTAACTAAGTGTTCCACAGGCACCGGCTTTTGTTGCCTGCGGGAATGTAACATAAGCACCGCATTTACCACGGGCTGTATATTGCGTAATGTCCGACGGGCAAGTCAGTGTACAATTACTGCATCCAGCAACTGCCGGAGCTGAAATTGTTCTTACACAATTTTGCTCATCTGCGGAGAATTGAATTTCAATTGCAAAGGGGGCTCCGGTCGATTTCAGTTTTATTGCTGTAAAGGTATGCGAGTTTCCGGAAACAGAACTAACGGGGACGGATACTGCCTGCAGTACATTGGGATTGCCTGCTTCAACTTCAAGTGTACCTGTTGCCGGCGCATTTACGAAGTTTACTATCAGATTAGCAGTAAAATAGTCGTCGGCAGGATCCGAAGTTCCGTTATTCTGACATGCACTGACATTTGTTAAGGATGCTGACGTTATTATACACAGAGGTGAACAGCCGCTGACTGCGGGAGCAGCGATAGTTCTCACGCAATTCGTCTGATTGACAGAGAACTGTATTTCTACAGAAAATATAGCGCCTGTAGCTTTTAGTTTAATGCCTGTAAATGTGTGTGTGCCACCGGTCAGCGAGCTTACAGGGACGGATACTGTTTGAAGCACGTTCGGATTGCCGGGCTCGATTTCAAGTACGCCGGACGACGGCGGATTCTGAAAATTGACCGTCAGGTCCGCAGTGAAGTAATCGTCACCCGGGTTGCTCGTGCCATTATTATTGCAGGCACTAATGTTTGAGAAAGAAGCTGAGGTGATCGAGCATTCTCCCGGACAGTTTCCTGGCTGAAGAATGAAAATCTCCACTTCGTCTTCTCCGCCCGAACATACATTATTGCCGGGATCACTACTGAAAGCCTTGAATTTTATACTCGTCTGAGCCTGGCCGTTAGCATTGAGTACAAATTGTGCTTCTGTTTCTGTATCGGGAGTGATGAAAGTACCAAACTCCACATTTTTCTGCCAGACCATAGCATCTGCAACACCGCCCAATGTCGCTTTAAGATTTATTACACTCGTAGCACAAACTGTCTGGTCAGGTCCCGCATTGATGAGTGAAGCAGGATCGATCCGGTATTCCACCTGATCAGTTGCAGCAGGGCAGTCTCCATCAGGATCATTGGTGGTTAACGTAAGTGTGAGAATTGCTCCGCTGGCCAGCTCTGCTGCGGAAGGATTATAAGTAGCATTGAGCGTGTTGGCATCAGGTGAAAATGTTCCTGTTCCTCCACTCCAGGTTGCACTGGTTGCTGTTCCCGAAATTGAACCAGCCAGTTGTGGCGGATTAGCTGTCGCGCAGATCCGGATATCCGTTCCTGCATTTACGATTGGTGCGGGAAGAATAAAAATCTCCACTTCATCTTCTCCACCCTGGCAAACATTGTCGCCAGGATCATTTGTGAAAGCCTTGAATTTGACGCTCGTCTGTGCCCGACCGTTAGCATTGAGTACAAATTGTGCATCTGGTCTTGTATCCTGTGTAATAAAAGTTCCGAATTCAACATTTTTCTGCCATACCATACTGGTGGCTACGCCGCTGAGTGTCGCATTGAACTGAATGACTCCAGTGGCGCAGATCGTCTGGTCAGGGCCGGCATTCACGATTGGCGCCGGATCGATCCGGTATTCGATCTGATCAACAGCTGCAGGGCAATCACCATCGGGATCGTTGGTTGTCAAAGTAAGTGTGAGAATTGCGCCGTTGGCCAGTTCAGAAGGAGAAGGATTATATGTGGCATCGAGTGTGTTGGCATTGGGAGAGAAAGTTCCTGCGCCGCCACTCCAGGTGGCGCTGGTGGCCGTTCCGGATATTGATCCTGCCAGTTTGGGTAAAACGGCAGCAGCACAGATCCTTATATTTGTACCTGCTTCCACTTTCGGTGTAGCAAGGATAAAAATCTCCACTTCATCTTCACCACCCTGACAAACATTGTCCCCGGGATCATTTGTAAAGGCCTTGAATTTAACACTCGTCTGCGCCTGCCCGTTAGCATTGAATACAAACTGTGCGTCTGGCCTTGTATCCTGAGTAATAAAGGTTCCGAACTCAACATTTTTCTGCCATACCATTTGAGTAGCAACACCGCTGAGTGTGGCATTGAACTGAAGGACGCCTGTTGCACAGATTGTCTGATCCGGGCCTGCGTTTACAATTGCTGCCGGATCTATCCGGTATTCCACCTGATCGGTTGCAGCAGGGCATTCACCAGCAGGATCGTTGGTTGTTAACGTAAGTATAATGATAGCGCCACTGCTGAGCTCTGCGGTGGATGGAACATATGTTGCATTAAGCGTGGTGGCATTGGGAGAAAACGTTCCTGCACCACCACTCCAGGTGGCACTCGTTGCTGTTCCTGAAATCGACCCACCAAGCTGCGGAAGGGTAGAGGTAGCGCAAATCCTTATATCTGTCCCGGCACTTACGATTGGCGCGGGAAGAATAAAAATCTCCACTTCATCTTCTCCTCCGGGGCATACATTGTCTCCAGGGTCATTACTGAAAGCCTTGAATTTTACACTCGTCTGTGCCTGGCCGTTAGCATTGAACCGGAATTTTGCATCAGGGTCAGTATCAGGGCCGATGAAAACCCCGAAATCGACATTCTTCTGCCATACCATCTGCGTAGCAACACCGCCGAGTGTGGCATTTAACTGAACTACGCTGGTAGCACAAACAGTCTGGTCCGGTCCGGCATTGATGAGTGAAGCAGGATCGATCCGGTAATTCATCTGATCAGCAACAACAACACAATTTTCGTCAGTGGTGTTTACTGTTAATGTAAGCATGATGGTACCACCGTTAGCGAGTTCTGCTGCGGATGGGATATATTTTGCATTCAGCGTATTTGCATTCGGCGAAAATGTGCCGGCTCCTCCGCTCCAGACAGGGTCGATTGCACTTCCACCCATTGTACCGGAAAGCAGAGGCAGATCTGCTGTTGCGCAGATACGAATGTCTTCACCCGCAGAGGCCGTAGCAGTGCATAACTCTCCGGTTGAACGATTTTCGTTTGCCGCGTTTATGACTGCAGTTTTTTTCTGTCCCGATTGAAAGCTTTGCGATGTCTGCGCCTCAGCATCAGTTACAAACACGTTGATTAAAAAAATACACATTACAAGAGAAAGGCTTTTGAAATATTTTCCCGGTGAAAAGCAGAGATAGGAGTATAGGTATGCCATGAGCATTTAGTTTATTATTCAATTGAAGTGTGTTTCAGCCTGAATTAAAAAAGTGGCATCCAGATTATCGAAATAGCATTAAATCAAATATTCGGACGATGCAAAGTATTTGTGGGTCGGAGGAAAAGATATTGACTCAAAAAAAAGTAATTCGGGTAAAGAAGCTACCGGGCATCACAGCCAAATGTCAGTTAGAGAGGAATAACAGTTATAAGATCAGTAAAAGAAAAATGATATGGATAGGGATCAGATAAAAAATTAATCCTGATTAAAATAACAGGTTTTTTTGAATATTCAAAGTTTTCCGAAGCTTAAATTAAAATTCAGACAAGGGTGAAAAGGCAAAACAGGAATCAAAAATGAAAAAAGTTTTTACTCAATCGCTTGATTCATATGCAAAAGAAAAAGGATTACCGTTGTGCCGGTAATCCTTCTCAATGAAAAAAATACTTTTATTTCACAAGTCTCCGATGGTAGTTGATCTGGCCGATATGATAGCTCAAATGGCTCAAGAAGAAAACAAGTATATATTCTGTTGATTTTGGTTCATCAAGGAATGTGATTGGAAAATTACTGTCCAGCTCTTTTTTTGAAATCTGCTCAAGTGTATCTGTAACGATTCTTTTGGAGTTGGCAATTTCTTCCAGTAATTTTTGTTTGGGGATATTTTTCAGTTTGAATTCTGCATCACGATTGCGGATATACCCTGAATCACCAAGAGTAGCGCCAATGAAGTGCTGCAGATTACCTGTGAGATGTAAACAGAGATTACCACCGCTATTCAGAATATCACCGCCGATCTTCCACAGTTGTTCATCACTTTCATATAAACTAATTTCTTTTTCGAGCTTATCCAGTTCCTTGTCATACAGGTCAATCAATACCGTGGTGATCATATTTGATTTTTGAGGCAGCTAAATTAATAAAACAAGTTTGTTATTACCCAGTAAAATTTATTGTTTCAGGCAAAAAAATTGTTGCAGGAGAATTGGAATAAACAAAAAAGAAGATTACTACTTTATGCTTTTTACCATCAGATCAATTCCTGCGGCTGTTCCGGTTATTTTCAATAATACAGGATAAGAATCATCATTCAGAATCCACATACGTGTAGAACCAGAACTATTTTCTGCATAGACCGCATCGATTGTTTTTCCATCGACAACAATTTCTTCACCTTTCGGAACTGCTTTCCATGTAAAATCCATGCCATCATATGTTCCTTTTTTCAACGACTTGAGATCTTTTAAAAATTTACGTGAAGCCATCAGGATCGTTTGATCTTCGCCCAACCTGCGTTCTTCACCCGCTTCCGGTTGATCCCAATTGAAAGAGGAACCTTTTTCAAGATTGTTTTTTGTATTTACGAATTTTCCGGTTGTAGTCCCCATGAAGTCATAATCAAGAATTATTTCCGCATCACTGACTGTTGCCACTTTGGTCGTGAGGGGCATCGCCTGTCCCTGAGAGATGACTTCATAATCGAGTTGCAGACCCGGTTTTACAGAAAGTTTCGAGGGTTTAGTTTGAGCATTGGTTCCCAGAGTAACTGATAAAAAAAGAAATGTCAGGAGAGAGGATAATTTCATAAAGACTAAGTTTTTGAAGATGAAAATATTCAGATTAGATTGATGAGCCATCTCTTTGTGAATAATTCTCACAGATTTTTTAGGAGCGGCAAAATTATAGTTGACTGCTCAATTAAATTGATTTTCGCTTAAGATCCATGTATATGCAATGAATGATCGTAAATAATCGTGTGCAGTAGCTTCTTTTCAGCCCTTGGTGTAAATTGTATATAACTGAAAGTCAATAATTTAGGTTGAACCGGAACTGGTGCTACAACGGCTTTTAAAATCAGTGAAAAAACCTGCGGGAAAAGGATCGTCTGAGCTTTAGTTTATATAACTTTGCACTCCCCAAATCAGACCTGACAAAACAGGCCTGAAATTCAAACAAAAGGAGGACTTAAATAGTGGAAGAAAACACAACACTACAAACAGCCCCTGCTGTGGCACCAACAGCACACGATGATTTTGATTGGAGCATTGACAAACGCAATGTTGCCAGTTATGACACTGCCGAAAAAGAAAAATACGATGCAGTGTATGAAGGAACTTTCAAAACGATCACCGACGGTGAGATGATTGAAGGTACCGTGGTTGCGCTTACCAAAACTGATGTAGTTATCAACATTGGTTTCAAAAGCGACGGACTTGTTTCTCTCAATGAGTTCCGCGATTTGCCGAATCTGAAAACCGGCGAAAAAGTTGAGGTAATGGTGGTTGAAAAAGAAGACCGTGAAGGTCATCTTCACCTTAGCCGCAAACAGGCACGCATCACCCGCGCCTGGGAAAAAATTGTTGAAGTACACAAAACCGGCGATGTTGTTACCGGTCTCGTTACCAGCAAAACCAAAGGTGGTCTTATCGTTGACATTTATGGTATGGAAACCTTCCTTCCAGGTTCTCAGATCGATGTTAAACCTGTTACTGATTACGATCAGTTTGTGGGTAAAACAATGGAATTTAAAGTGGTTAAGATCAACGAAACCATTAAGAATGCTGTTGTATCTCACAAAGCGCTTATCGAAAGCGATATCGAAGCACAACGTGCCGAGATCATGGGTAAACTTGAGAAAGGCCAGGTACTCGAAGGAACCATCAAGAATATTACAGACTTCGGTGCATTCCTTGACCTGGGTGGCGTAGACGGTCTGCTGTATATCACTGATATCAGCTGGGGCCGTATCAACCATCCATCAGAAGTACTGAAAATGGATCAGAAACTGAATGTGGTTGTCCTTGATTTCGATGATGAAAAACGCCGCATCAGCCTTGGTCTGAAACAACTTACTCCTCATCCGTGGGATACTCTTCCAACATGGGTAGCCGAAGGTGCTTCAGTAAAAGGTAAAGTTGTAAACATTGAAGATTACGGTGCATTCCTGGAAATTCTGCCTGGTGTTGAAGGTCTGGTTCACGTCAGCGAAATTTCATGGGCGAATTCACCAATCAATGCAAAAGAATTCTTCAAACTCGGTGATGAGTATGAAGCGAAGATCGTTACACTGGATAAGGACAGTCGTAAGATGAGTTTGTCTATTAAACAACTCACTGTTGATCCATGGAGCGAAATCGAAACAAAATATCCCGTTGACAGCCGTCATAAAGGAACAGTGAAGAACATCACTCCTTACGGTGTATTTGTTGAACTTGAACCAGGCATCGGTGGCATGATCCACATCAGTGACCTGAGCTGGCTGAAACGCTTCAATCATCCTTCTGAATATACAAAAACAGGTTCACAGATCGATGTGGTTATCCTGAATATTGACAAAGAAAACAGGAAGCTGCAGCTTGGTCACAAGCAGCTGGAAGAAGATCCCTGGAATACATTACAGGATACTTTCGCAGTTGGAACCATTCATGAAGGAACTGTAACCCGCAAAGACGATAAAGGTGCTATCGTTCAACTGCCTTACGGACTGGAAGGATTCGCTCCTAACCGCCACCTGGCAAAAGAAGATGGTAAATCTATCGTTGCTGACGAAACAGCTCAGTTCATGGTGATTGAATTCGATCGCAATGAAAAACGTATCGTTCTTAGTCATGCAAGAATCTGGGAACAGTCAAAAGCAGAAGAGAAAGAAGCACAGAATAAGGAGAAGAAAGCAGAAGCTTTGAAAACGAAGAAAGCAGTAAAAGATGTTCAGGGTAAAGTTGAGAAGACAACTCTCGGCGACCTTGGCGTTCTTGCTGAATTGAAGAAGAAACTGGAAGGTGGAAGTGAAGAAGCTTCAGGCAATGAAGAGAAATAATCATTCCGAATGATCATAAAAATCCCGGCCGTCAAGCCGGGATTTTTCGTTCAACGTAAAACGTATAACGTTGGACGTTAACTGATCCGTTGGTGAAACTGTTCGTAATTGATAGTCATTGTGATTGTAAGGTTATTTGCACTTTCATAGGCTTACGTCTAACCTTATACGTTAAACGTTATACGTTAAGCCTCCTAAGTATTTCATCATCAAAATTTGTGAGACTGTCAAGAACGTAGTCTGCAGCAAGCCATCGCCACTCATGACGGCGGGCAGGATCTGGTACCACCACACATTTCAGTTTCGCTGCTTTTGCTGCAATCATTCCATTATATGAATCTTCAAAACAAAGAACAGAAGAATGATGACTGCCTAATGCTTCAACACAATTCAGGTATACCTGTGGGTGGGGCTTACCGTAAGGAAGGGCTTCTGCTGAACATATCGCCTGGAAATATTCTTTCAGTCCTGTACGTGCAAACATCGCATCAACAATGACAATAGGAGAGGAAGTTGCAAGTCCGATTTTGAAATCCTTGTCGCTGAAAAAAAGAATTTTATCGATTGCGCCAGGCATGAGTTTACCCTGGTTGCGTATATGGTCGACCACTAACCCAGTGATAGCCAGTTCAGCAGCAGGTAACTCATCATAAGAAATCGAATGCCGTGTAAACCAGAAGTCAAGAAACTCGCGGGTCCGTAAGCCGATTGTAGTTGCATATTCTTCTTCATTGAGCGCCACGCCATATCCTGCCATCACTTTAACCGCTGCTTCGAACCATAAAGGTTCCGAGTCGAGGAGCAACCCATCCATATCGAAAATAACCGTGTTCAGATACATTTTTCAAAGATAATGGACTGCTTATTAATCATTTGTTGTGAAATTGAAAGATAAAACCCGATTATGTAAAGCGTATAATTACCATCGCAAATGCAGCAGGGATAAGGGTTTCAGGTTCCTTATCAAAAATATTTCGGAAATAAAATAGGAAAAACTCCGTTCCATATATATTAACGCAGTCCGTACACTATCCAATAAGCAATAAATCCTTCGTGTCCATGAAGAACCTCCTAGCTCTGGTTATATTGACGTGCATGACATATACGGTAAGCATGGCACAGCCAGAGGTGTCCGGATCTTTTCATAACCTCAGTAAACCGCAGGGCGGCCCCGTTTCGAATGGTGATATCATCGAAATTCGGTCAGTTATTAGTGTACCTAAGAACGTTACCATTACCCGTTTACAATTTTCTGATATCATACCTGCAGGCACTACTTACGTGCCTAATTCAATGAAAGTGATGACGAATGAAGCTGTGTATGGAGCTCCAGTCACCAATACAGGGGTCTATACAGATCTTGCGGGGGATGATGCTGCAACTTTTATTTCCGGCAATACAATTCATATTAATCTGGGAGATGCTGCCGGAACGGGCACTGGTAATACCTCCGGCGGCAATGTTGTTGGAGGAGTAACTGTACCAAGATTCCAGGACCGGGCTACCATATTACAGGCCGCGTATCGGGTACAGGTAACTGCCGCTGCAAATCAGACGGTTCAGCTTGCGGGTTCTTTTTCATATCGTGATGCCGGATCAGTTGATCGTACACGTCCGGTACCAGCAAGGATCATTACCATTTTACCTGAATTGTATTGTTCGGGTGTTGGTTTCAGCAATTTTATCCTGGATGAAAACGGTGGGACATTCAGCAATGGTACAAACCACGACAGGGGTGCTTCTGTGAATACATTCGATTTCAGCTATACGCCGGTTCAGATGTATAATCCTGATGATGGCGAGTATTCAATTACAAAAAATTCCAGCCCGACGCAATTTACTGCTCTCAACCCGGTAGTGACTGATAAAGTGTTTGGTATCTGGGACATTATTGGCGACCATACCGGCACTTTCAGCGCCACAGGTAATCCTCCGGCAGCAAATGGTGCTGCGGGTGGCTATATGTTGCTTGTAAACGCTTCCTATGCACCCAGCGCCATCTTCTCGACTACGGTAAATAACCTTATACCCGGAATGATTTATACTTTGAGTTTCTGGGTGAGAAATATATGTCCGCTTTGCGGATACGATCCGGTAACCGGCAATCCTGTGTTTGCAGCTGGAGTAAAACCCAACCTGGCATTTTCAGTGAATGGTGAAGATCTGTATACCACAGGTGATATTGATTATACAGGAGCGTGGGTTCAGAAATCTTTTACTTTTAGTTTGGGATCTCTTACGAGTGCAAACATCACGATAAAAAATAACGCGCCAGGTGGCGGAGGAAACGACTGGACGCTGGATGATATCACCATCTCTTCCTGCATTGCACTTCTTCCTGTTTCAATTGAAAATTTTGAGGCACAACCGCAACAGAACCAGGTAGGACTGCGATGGACGGCAGTAAATGAACAACCAATTAATTCGTATGCAATTGAATTCAGTGAAGATGGAAGGGTATTTCAGCAAGCCGGTGAGGTGAAGGCCAGGGGAAACAAAGCGGAGTATTCGTTTGTTCATAACCGTAAGCCAACCGCCACGAATTTTTACCGGCTCAGGTACACAGATCTTAACGGTCGTATTTTATTCAGTAATATTCTTCGCGTCTATGGAGAATCAAAGGAGGAACAATCATTTACCCTGGTACAGGATCCAAACCAGCAGATGCCGAGGGTTGATGTCTACTCGCGGGCTGCAGATCAGCTGGAGATAAGGGTAGTTGATGTTTCGGGAAAATCAGTTGCCACCTCAAGAAAGACAGTATCATCTGGGTATTCCGTTCTACAACTGAATAATATCGGAAACTTCAGCAGTGGAATTTACTTTGTTCATATCAAAACAAGCCGGAAGAGTACAGTCCTTCGTTGCCTTATCCGTTAGCACATCTCAGCAAATTCGCCTGTTGTTTTTCGGGCAGGCAGAATGCCTTCCGTTAATCAATATTTCCTTAATTTGGTTGATTGGTATTGTTCAACCTGTTATTCATGGACTCTTTCTTTCAGCGGTTAAGGAATGTCAGCCTTTTCAGGAAAGCATTATATGCGGTCGTAGGAGTTTTTACCTATCCAGGAATTGCGCTGGTAAACAGTATCCGTATTTCCGGAACAGAACATTTGCGTAACCTGCCCAGCAACAACGTACTTTTCGTCAGCAATCACCAGACTTACTTCGCAGATGTAATCACTTTCCTTCATATTTTCTGTGCAGTAAAATGGCGAAAAGAGAACAGGTTGGGGATACCGTATTACCTGCTTAATCCATTCAGCAATGTATATTTTGTAGCTGCGGAGGAAACGATGAAAGACAACTGGCTCACAAAATTGTTTGCGATGGCCGGCGCACTAACGGTAAAGCGTACATGGCGGACAGAAGGTACGGAAGTGAGGCGCAATCTTAACCCGTCAGACACCAGAAAAATACAAAGGGCGCTGAGCAAAAGCTGGGTCATTACTTTTCCACAGGGAACAACAAAACCATTTGCGCCCGGAAGAAAAGGCACAGCATATATCATCAAGGAAAATAATCCAATTGTGATCCCTGTAGTGATCAACGGTTTCTGGCGAGCATTCAATAAAAAAGGATTGAAATTCAAGAAAAAGGGAAGTCTGCTGTCGGTGAATTTTAAAGCACCTATGCATTTTTCACCCGATGAATCTCTTGAAGGAATTCTCGATCGTGTAATGGATGCCATCGAGCAAAGCAGGAAATTTATGATGAAGGGACGTCATCACCTGATGACAAAACTTGACAAGTAAATCAGGCAACAGGCAAAAGGCAAGAGTAAGAAAGCCAAAGGAACAGCCGGCGGTTGCAAGAGCCACTTTCGTGCTTCTGTTTCTTGTTCCCTGGTTCTGTTTTCTATTGTGTTGTAAGTCGATGGCTCTGGTGGATGTTATAAATGTGCAGGCGCAAGTCAGACCGGGAAATGCCATCTAAAGAAAAAATGATGGCAACACCTGACAAATAAAAAATTGATCCGTACATGTGCAGCCGGTGTATTTTTTGTTTTATTCTGCTGATTTTTTTTCTGGATGGATTTTGCCAGGTTACCATCAGTGGTCGAATCCTGAATGACGAAACCGGTGAACCGGTGCCGAATGTTTCTGTGTATATCAATAACACAACCATTGGTGTTAATTCTGATGCAGAAGGCAATTACATTTTAAAATCGATCAGGCCGGGTATTTACGAGATCATTACATCGCATGTGGGTTTTGACATGCTTGTACATCGTGTGGAAGTTACCAATCAGCATCTTCGCGTAAGTTTCCGGCTAGTTCCGAAAATAAAACAGATGCGGAACATCGTGATCATGACCACCGATCTCAGAAAAAAATGGATTGGCATTTTCAAAGAATATTTTCTTGGTCAATCACTCGCCGCTTCAAAATCAAAAATTCTGAATGAAGATGAAATCCTTTTTGAGAAGGGAAATGAGCCGAAAGCGTTAAAAGCATTTACAGAAACGCCATTGATCATAGAAAACCGTGAATTAGGTTATCGTATCCATTTTGACCTTGTGGAATTTTATTATGACGAAGCATCCGGACGTACATATTTCTATGGATTCAGCAGGTATGAAGATTTAGAAGGTCGCGAATCTGCGAAAAACAAATGGGTTAAAAACCGCCAGCGTGCCTATTATGGCAGTACACAACATTTTTATCATTCATTGTTGAATAATGATCTCGAAAATCAACAATATGTAGTGTTTTTGAGAAAGCCACCCGATTCCACGCCGGTAGTAAAAACCAGCGGATCAAATGTGATCATCATCCCGGCGCCAAAAGCACCTGTGGCAGTTAATGTATCCGTGAACGATATTTTATCGAAAACAGATACCCTGGGAGGAAAGAATCAACTGAAATGGAAGGGGCGGCTGGTCGTTCGGTATAAGCTTAATCCTTATGGAAAAGATTTTCTTAGACGCAAAGGAATGTTGTCTGGCTTTTTACCGAAAGGTGTGCAGTCGGAGCTTGATATGATTGATGAATATGTTTTTGTAGATAGTAATGGATGTCTGGAGACGCCGCTTTCTGTTTCTTATTCAGGATACTGGGCTTATGAAAGAGTAGCTGATATGTTGCCGATTGATTATAGGCCGTGAGTAAGTTATCGGGCAGCAGTAGGGGGACAACTCACTAGCGCATCACCAATGCATCTTAAATAATAAAATAGATCTTCCTGATGATAGCCTCCGCCAGGAAGGAAATAGTTTAAGTTAAACTAAATGATATTTTAATCGCTGGTGGCAGCGATTTTTTGCCTCTTGCCTGTTGCTTCTCTTTAGATGTGAAACTTCAACGTTGCGCTTGTAACTCCCAATTATTTAATAAAGAGTGCTTTCAATTCCGCCGCGTCATCAGGTTTCATTTTACCGCCAAGGATGAGTCGCAATTGTCTTCTGCGAAGAGCCCCGTCAAAGAGCCGAATTTCTTCTTCTGTTTCGGCAATCAGTTCAGGAACGCGTCTTGGTTTGCGATTGGGATCCAGCGCCACAAAAGTGTAGTATGCCTCGTTGCTTTTGTATTTGTATTGTTGTGTCAGGTCTTCACCCCAGACCTTGAGGTGTACTTCCATGGAAGTAGTAAAAGCACGGGTAACCATTGCCGTTATATGAACAACATTGCCCAGTTTGATTGGAGATTCAAAAGAAATATTATCAACAGAAGCTGTTACTACGGGAAAATTACAATGCTTGCCCGCGGATAACGCTGCAGCAATGTCCATCCAGTACATCAGGCGACCACCCATCAGGTTACCAAACAGATTCGTATCATTGGGCAACACCAGCTCCGTCATATTGATCTCACTCTCCGGTACTTTTTTAGGTTTCAATTTTTTGATGATTTTGTTTTCAGATAAAAGTTGAACATTATTTAAATCACAACACGCTCACAGTTTTTGAGAAATGCGGGATCGATATCCGCACCTATTCCTGGTTCCTCGGGTATTTCCAGGAAATAATTCCTGTATTCGGCACCTCCAATCACCGGGTCGATCAACTGCCCCAGGAGACAGGTGTCGAGATCGTAGAAAATAATATTGTTGTGGGACATGGCCAGGTGCACTTTTGCCGTCAGCGCCAGCCGGCTTTCCAGCATACCGCCCAGCATACAGGGAACACCGTATGACGCTGCGATGTCAGCAATACGAATGGCTTCCATTATTCCTCCGGACTTCGCCAGCTTGATATTGATATAATCACATGCGTCCGCTTCAATCAGCCTGATTGCGTCGTGATGATTGAAAACACTTTCATCAGCCATTATCGGGATTGCAGTTTCCTTTCTTAACAACGGCAATAGATAATCATAATGATGATGAATAGGCTGTTCACAGAATTCAATCTCATACTGTTCGATTGCATTCAGTGTTTGTAACGCGGTATCATAATCCCAACCCTGGTTGGCATCTATCCTTAACTTTATATTTGGCCCGACTGCTTCGCGGATGAGCTTTATCCTTTCTACATCTTCCGGTCCTTTCTTTCCCAGTTTTACTTTAATAATTGTCACCCCGTTGTTGATGTAACTGATTGCAGTCTGCGCCATTGCTACAGGCTCACCGATTCCGATGGTGAGGTCAGTTTTGATTGTTTTTTTTGTGCCGCCCAATAGTTGATATAAGGGTATTCCCTGGGCCTTTGCTGATATGTCCAGCAAAGCAATATCAAAAGCACTCTTGATAGTGGTATTAAAGGCAATATAAGTATCAAGTTCGTGAAGCCTTTCCTGGATTTTCAAAGGATCTTTTCCTGTGATGATTTTTGCAAAGTCTTTTGCCACTTCAAAACATGTCGACTGTGTCTCGCCCACTAACATTGGGAAGGCTGAGCATTCGCCCATGCCGACAATACCATCATCGGTATGTATTCTTATGAAAATGTTTTTCGCTTCGGTAGAAACTTCTGTTGCGATCACAAAAGGTTCCATCGGTAAACTGAGTCTGAAAATTTCGGTCCTGGTTATTTTGGCCATATGCGTGGCCGAAGGTAAGAAATCTCCACTTTCCCCACTTGTCCGGTGATTTGTATCAAGTATTTGAAGAAAACTGCTCCGGCAAAAAACAATGCCCGGCAATGCGCGGAGAATAGTACACGAATTCCACAAATCCATTTTTGTTCAGTGAATCCTGTTGAACTACTCATAAAAAACAAAACAGGTGTTAAAGATTTACTAAGCAGGCCTTCAATTGGATTTTTGGTCTGATAATGGATTTGCAAACCGAAACTATAAAAGCATACAATATGAAAAAACTACTTTCCGTATTTATAATGGCTGTTGGGTCATTCGCAGCTGTTAGTAACGCAGACGCACAAACGAAAGATGTTCTTGATGTGGCTGCTGCTTCTCCTGCACATAGTACATTGGTATCTGCAGTAAAAGCTGCTGACCTTGCGTCGACATTGAAAGGTGCAGGTCCTTATACTGTATTTGCTCCGACAAATGATGCATTTGCAAAATTGGGTAACACGGTACAAGACCTGATGAAACCCGAGAACAAAGAACAGCTCGCCTCAGTTCTGTCGAACCATGTTGTAACTGGTGCATACACAACAGCCGATGTTCAGGCTGCCATCCAGAAAGGAAATGGTAAAGCGGAATTGCCCACAGTAAGTGGCGGAAAATTAACCGCAACACTTGATGGTGATAAAGTAAAACTGACAGATGAGAACGGGAACAGTTCGATTCTTTCCGGTCCTGATATGAAAGGATCCAACGGGATCGTTCATTCCATCGATGCGGTAGTATTGCCGAAAGCGAAATAGTCTTAATGTATAATTACCGGATTATTTATTTTATGCGTTTATTTTTAGTTGGCATGACCAATAAAAATTGTTGAATCATGCATTGTGAGTAAAAAAAGAGTTGGCTTTACGCCGGCTCTTTTTTTTATAGGTACCGGCCATTTTCTGCTCCTTCAGTTCTTCACTATATTTGCCCGCAATAATCTTTTATGGGCCAGGAACGGGGATCAATTTCATTTGACAATACAAAAAATGCATTCGCATATAAATCCGATAAGGAATTAAAGAAAGCGCATTTTCTTTTTTCTTCGATGGGGTATCAGTTCCTGGTTTCTGTCGGCATCAGGCTCACGAAGTGGGCCATAAAGATGCGGCTGCCCGTGAACGGGATAATTAAGAATACCATTTTCCAGCAGTTCGTGGGAGGAGAAACGCTCGCACAAACTGCTCCGGTGGCCAGAAAGCTGGGTGAATTCAATGTACAGGTGATCCTGGATTATGGTGTTGAGGGTGGAGAGAGCAGCGAGTCAGCATTTGACCATGCATGTGAGGAATTCATAAGGGTGATAAGGTATGCCGCAACTCAGCCAAATATTCCTTTCATGAGTATTAAGGTGACGGGAATTGCCAGATTTTCGCTTCTTGAGAAGCTGGATAAATCAGCCGAGGAGCAAAGCGGTAGTCTGATGAAGAGATTTGCAGCAGCTTACGATTCTTTGACGAAGGAGGAAAAAGGAGAATGGGACCGGGTAAAGGAAAGGATACATAAGATCTGTACTGCCGCTGGTAGTCTTAAAATTGGTGTTTTGGTTGATGCGGAAGAAACCTGGATACAGGATCCCGTGGATGTACTCACTATGCAAATGATGGACGAATTCAATAAACAAAAAGCGATTGTTTATAATACCATTCAGCTCTACCGCCATGATCGTTTTTCATTTCTGAAAGATTCGATAACAGCAGCAGAACAGAGATCATTTGTTCTCGGTGTGAAACTCGTTCGTGGTGCTTATATGGAAAAAGAACGTGCGAGGGCGGAGGCTAACGGTTATCCATCACCGATTCAACCGGATAAGGGTACAACCGATAAGGATTACAATGCAGCGTTACGTCTTTGCGTCGATCATATAGACAATGTATCTTTCATCGTTGCGTCGCACAATGAATACAGTAATCTTCTCGCTACAGAATTACTTGATGAGAAAGGTTATTCGCATCGCCATCCTCATGTTCATTTTTCTCAATTGTATGGCATGAGCGATAATATAACATTCAACCTTGCAGGAGCAGGATGCAGTGTAAGTAAATATCTTCCTTTTGGCCCTATCCGGGATGTAGTTCCCTACCTGATGCGCAGAGCACAGGAAAACAGTTCAGTCGCAGGACAAACAGGTCGCGAGCTCGGGTTAATAAAGAAAGAAATTGCCAGAAGAAAAAAAGAAAGATGAGGTGGTTTTCAGTTGTCGGTTGTCAGTTGTTGGTTGTCAGCCTGCATGCCGGCAGGCAGGTTGTCAGAACTCACGTAAATGATCCGACGAATGGCCGGCGTCTTGCCTTCCCGGTTTTCTGTTTTCCCAGTTTTCAGTTTTCTGTTTCTGTTTTTTATCGCTGTATGTTGTTCCTGTATTCTGTACCCTACTTATACGGGTTTATTGTTTTAATCGTTCCATCCGGATTGTATTCGAGTTCAGTAACTTTTATATTGCGCAGATGTGTTTTGCCGGATAACTGTACATCGTGATAAAAAAGATACCATTTGCCATCCTTTTCAACAATTGAATGGTGGTTTGTCCAGCCCTTCACAGGTTTTAGTAGAATTCCTTTGTACGTGAACGGACCGTTCGGACTTTCTCCAATCGCGTAACAGATATTATGTGTATCTCCGGTGGAATAGGAAAAATAATATTTGCCATTGAATTTATGTACGAAAGGTCCTTCGAAAAACCTCTTGTCATTGTCTTTTTCTTTAAACAGATTTCCCTGTTCATCAACCAATTTGATTTCTTTGACAGGTTCCGCTAAACTTTTCATGTCAGGTTTAAGTTTCGCCATACGTGGAAGTATAGCTGTTTCTTCTGCCTGTTTCAATTTACCTGAGGAGTCATACTTGTTATTGTTCCAGCGTTGCAGCTGACCGCCCCAGATGCCGCCAAAATACAAATAAAAGGAGCCATCATCATCTTTAAAAACACAGGGGTCGATGCTGTAAGTTCCGTCGATCGGTTTTGCTTCTGCTTTAAAAGGTCCCTGCGGTGAGCGCGAAGTAGCTACGCCGATTTTGAATATTCCTTTTTTGTCTTTTGCAGGAAAATAAAAATAATAGGTATTGTTGGCAAATGCTGCATCCGGCGCCCAGAGCTGTTTCCCGGCCCACGGGATATCGCTCAGTTTTAACGCAACGCCATGATCGGTAACTGCACCATCAATTGAATCCATAGAAAGAATGCGATAGTCATTCATGTCAAAATGATCTCCGTTGTCATTTTCAGGCGCGCCGGTTACCGTATCATGTGAAGGATAAATGTAAATGCGACCGTTGAAAATATGTGCCGAAGGATCTGCAGTGTATATATGGGAAACCACCGGCTGTGAAACCGGTGTTTCAGCCACCGTGGCAGCAGGGGCTACTGCAGCTGTCGAATCCTTGCTTTCTTTGTCGGCCGGAGCGTTGCAGGAGTTCAGGACTAAAATTGCTAACGCAAACGAATAGTTGAACTTTGAAGAGGATCTGATTTTCATATGAACAATTTAGTTGGTTTAGGCCATTTATGCAGGTTTAAGGTGCATAAGGGAACTTCAGGCTTTTATAATATTCAAGTGTTTTATCGGGCTTTTCATAGCCGGCGGGAATCGGCATTTTTGAAAAAGTCTGAAAATATAAAACACACGAATTCCTCCACCATATCGCTTCATCATATTGAATCTGCAGAAGCATTTTCACCTCTTCAAATCGTTCTTTATCGACGAAAGGTTTTAGTAAATTCCATTTTTCCTGCAAAGATTTCACACGATTCGCTCCTGTGTAATAATCATAGCACAATTCATCCCACAGTGTTCGACCGCTTTTCAATTTGAAGGTCCAGGGTACATGATGAAACCAGAGCAGGTATTTCTCATCACAGGTATTCGGATCTCCCCATTGTTGCTGTACCTCCGTAGCGTATTGACCTAGAGCATTGCTGCCGGTAGATGTGCGGTTAAATCCAAGTCCGATGCTGTCCGCTTTGTGATAATATACATTTGTCCAATCTGGTCGCTGACCTTTATCTACCCAGGGCGCAGGACCGTAATGACTGCCATAGGTGATCAGGTGATGAAGACCCATCGGCATGGTGTATTGCGTATACATTTCCCTGCTTTCCAGCATGATTTTTTTGACCGGTTCAAGAAATTTCGGTTCTTCCGAAAAAGTCATCCTGATCCATTCATCGGCAATTTGTTCCGAAGAAATGGAAGCATCCCAGCTCAATCTTCCGAGCGCATACCAGTTGGCCTGCGCGAAAGGGTGTCCGCACCAGTTGAAATCATTCCCGATATTGGCCACCCCTGCCATACCTGTGAGTTGCTGTTGTTGTGATGCGCCATTGATAATTTTACCCACTGTACTTCCTTTGCCGTTACGCCACGTATCTGAATCAAGAACTTCTTTGAATAAAGGTGCAAGAAATACTAACGTGGTGGCCTGACCGAGATATTCCTGCGTAACCTGGAATTCCATCATGGTCTGTGTCTGCGGCATAGCGCCAAACAGCGGATGAAAAGGTTCACGTGGCATAAAATCGATTGCTCCGTTTTTTACCTGTACCAAAACATTTTTTCTGAATTTTCCATCGAGGGGTACAAATTCATTATAAGCCTGCTTATGCCGGTCTTCAGGCACTTCATCACTGTATACAAATGCGCGCCACATGACAATTCCGCCATGCGGTGCTACAGCATCGGCAAGCATATTCGCTCCATCGGCATGTGTGCGTTTATAATTCTGCGGACCAGGCTGCCCCTCTGAATTAGCTTTCACCAGGAACCCGCCAAAATCGGGAACGTGCTTATAAATTTCATCGACCTTCTCCTTCCACCAGCGTTGTACCTCAGGATCAAGAGGATCAGCAGTTTTTAAACCACCCAGTTCTACAGGTGCACTGAACCTTGCCGTCAGATAAACTTTTATTCCGTAAGTGCGGAAAAGGTTTGCAAGTGCAGCAACTTTTTCGAGATAGGGGTTTGTCAGTACAGTTGCATTGGCATTTACATTCGTTAGCACCGTTCCATTGATGCCGATTGATGCAGTTGCACGCGCATAATCAACATATCGTTTGTCCATATATGTTGGAAGCTTATGCCAGTTCCAGATCGAGAAACCTGCATAGCCACGTTCTACCGTGCGGTTGAGATTATCCCAGTGATTGAGGAGGCGAAGTTTCAGTTTGGGTGCAGAAACTATGTTCAGGTTATTTATCGGCTGTCCGGTCTGTATCAATCTCAGTAAATGAAAACTGCCATAAAGAACACCCGCATCTTCATTTGCTGTTATTACGATACAGTTTTTACCGCTGCGAACGATTGTCTTTATCAGAAATCCCTCGCTTCCAAGTTGCGCCAGGTCAGCTTTTAGCAGAGATTTTATTTCCGGTTGAATTCCATTGGTTCCAATGATCAGGTCTCCCACTGTTGTGTTTGATCCTGATATTGTAATTTTTTTTCCCAGCAGCCCAGACAGGCCGTTTAATAGTTCTGCTTGGGCTGCAACTATTGTTGATGAGCTTCCATTTACAATGATTGAAGAAAGAACCTTACGATATTCTTCCAGTTTCCGCTTGTTCGGGACCAGGTTATACCTCAACCAGAGATCGTAACCTGTTTCGGCGGAAACGGAAACGGAAATCAGAAGGGTGAGGATAAAAAACAACTTTGCTTTTTTCATAAATCGTTGAGCGTTCAAATGGTCCTGCTGACAAACAATTTCAAGGTCAAAAAATCTACACCCTGGCAAAAACTTTTCATTCAAGAGGTTAAATTTCCCACTGTAAACCAGGGTGAATCCGCTTTTCAGCTATTATTATTGCAATCGGTTGCATCTATATTCAGTAAAAAACTCATTTCCCCTCCTTATTTTTTAATGAAGAATCCCGGACAATGATATCAGATCGTAACATGATCAGGTTTGTCGTCTGGCTGCTATGAATTCCCCTGATGTTGTTCAGCAGACTCATCACTGCAGCTTCACCCATGATATATCCGGGATAATTCACTGTTGTAAGATTCGGTTCTATCACTTTACTTATGGGATCGTTATTGAATCCCGCGAATGCAATGTCTTCGGGGATCTTTACTCCTGCTGCTTTTAATCTTATCATACAATGTACGGCTGCAGTATCATTTGCAGAGAAAACAGCATCAGGTCTTTGGGAAGGGGCCATATTCAAAATATACTCGGCTGCTTCCACGCCAGCCTGTTCACTAAGACTGCTTATGTAAAGATATTTATCGTCGTGCGGGATCTTATAATCTTTTAAAGCCTGTTTAAATCCCCTGTAACGATCAGCATAAACATTCCGGAGCATACTTGCACTGAGGTGCATGACCCGCCTGCAACCCTGATCCAGCAAATGTTTGGTGATTTCGTACGCCGCTTTAAAATTGTCAATAACAATACTGGTACTGTCCGGATGATTATGAATGCGGTCGAAAAAAACCACCGGTATTTTCTTCTTGAAAAATGGTTGAAGATGGTTGATGTCCTCCGTATCATAAGCAAGGGATACCAGCAAACCATCCACTCTTTTATTGAACATGGTATGTGTATTGGCAATCTCCTTCACTGAACTTTCGAGTGACTGGCTGATAATAAGATTATAATTTTCGCGACTCGCGGTGTCCTCCATTCCTGCAAGTACACTGGCCAGGAAGTAGCTGTTTAATCGAGGTGCAATAACACCAATCGTGTTTGTTTTTCTGCTGCGCAAACTGCTGGCGAAAGTGTTTGACCGGTATCCCAGCTCCTTAGCCGCTTCGGCAATTTTCTTTCTTGTATTCTTATTGATGGCAGGATGATTCTTCAACCCTCTGCTTACAGTAGTTGCAGAAATGTTCAGTCTTTTAGCAATGTCGTAGATCGTAATTTCTTTTCCTTCTGTCATGGCAGCAATTGTTTACAAATAACGGGAGCAAAAATCGAAAAAAAAATTGCAATCGGTTGCAATTTTTAAAAAATGCCTTACATTAGTGACTGTCAGGTCCCCAAAGAGCTGATTTCACAAGGCTTTTCCCAGCCAAACGAGTTGTTGTATGAAACAAAAGCTTCCATATGCATATGTCGGCTTTACGGCTGTGCATGTCCGCTTTTCGCGGTTTTCTCCCCCGAATTCAGCCAGGGTTGATTCCCTTCATTATCATCCGGCACTGTTCCAGCCGGTTCCGGTTCACTACGCATTTAATAACCAGACAAACCTCAACTATCAACGCCAAAACAAGCATTATGAAAAAAAATGAATCTCCATCTAAACCTTTGAGCACCCTTTCTGCCATGCGAAAGTTGCTGCTTTTTACTTTGTTCCTTGCAGCAATAGCAATAACGCATGCGCAGAATTTGACCATAACAGGTCGTGTCATCCGTGAAAACGGTCAACCGGTTCAAGGGGGATCCGTACTGGTTAAAGGCTCTACTCATGGGACGACAACAGATGACAATGGAAATTTCCGGATCACCGCGGCAAATGATGCGACCCTGGTATTTTCCGGAGTAGGATTTGAGTCACGGGAAGTTCCCGTAAATGGAAGATCTGTAGTTAACACCACTCTTGCATCTGCTGCTGGCAGCCTCGGAGAAGTTGTGGTAGTTGGATACGGAACACAAAGAAAACGCGATGTGACTGGTGCGGTTGTGCGTGTTGGAGGTGAAAGCCTGAGAGAAATGGCATCGCCGAATTTCGCAGATCAGCTGAAAGGTCGCACTGCCGGAGTAAACATCATCAGCAATGGCGCTACTCCAGGTGCCAGCAACCAGATCAGGATTCGCGGAAATCGTTCACTGGCAAAAACATCCAGCGAAGCTGATGGATTGGATAATCCGCTGATTGTACTTGATGGTATCCCTTATGGTGGAAGTTTAAATGATATTAACCCGGAAGATATTTCCAATCTTGAAATTCTTAAAGATGCATCGGCAACGGCGATATATGGTTCCCGCGGTTCCGGTGGTGTAATTCTTATCACCACTAAAAGAGGACGAACAGGAAAAGCAAGTCTTAGTTATGACGGTTATATCGGATTTTCAGAAATTATGGGGAAGCTGGATGTTTTCAACGGAGAAGAATACGCGCAGTTTAAAAAAGATGCGGCAACGTATAACCGAACCGGCTGGCCCACAAGTGCTGGTACAACTTCTTACCCACTTACAGCAGCTGAGCAG
This sequence comes from Pollutibacter soli, assembly GCA_029269725.1. Taxonomy (GTDB): domain Bacteria; phylum Bacteroidota; class Bacteroidia; order Chitinophagales; family Chitinophagaceae; genus Pollutibacter; species Pollutibacter soli. Next base: position 58,547 of record JARJHS010000009.1, read on the forward strand.
GACGCATTATCAAAAGGAATTTCAACTGATTGGCAGGACCTGATCTACCAAAGAGGATTAATAACAAATCATCAGTTGAGCCTGAGCGGCGGCAATGACGATACTCAATTTGGTCTGGGCGCCGGATACTTTAACGAGGAAGGTATTATCCCTAATCAGAATTTCCAACGCTTTTCGCTGAGAGCAACGATCGATCACCGCATTGGCCGCCGGATCAGGATTGGATTGAATACGCTGAATACATTATCATACACAAATACACCTGGCGGCGCTGGTGTTCCGGGTGGTTTAGTGAGAACAACTCCCCTTGCTGCACCGTACAATGAAGATGGTTCCGTGAACCTTCAGCCACAGGTGGGATCTATTGATGCTGCTGCTATCAGTCCGTTAACACTGATTACCAGGGAAGATGCCATCCTTGCCCGCAACAGGAGACTGAGAACTTTCAACAGTCTTTATGGTGAGCTGATGATTGTTGATGGATTAAAATACAGGTTGAATGTTGGGTTGGATTTCAGGCAGGATAATGGATCTGGATATAACGGTCCGGGAACCTACACCAATAATAATTTATCGCAGGCAGCGTCCAATGCATCTATCAGCAATGCAGAAGCATGGACATATACAATCGAAAATCTGCTGATGTATGACAAAACGTTCAAACAAAAGCATCGCGTTGGCGCAACTGCCTTGTTCAGTGTACAAAAGGATCATTTTCAGAACAGCGGTTTTAATGCGGTAGGAATTCCGGCAGATTATATTCTCAATTCCAATTTTGCTCTTGCAAATGCAGTAACGGCTAATACAACGGCTGGTACCAATTCATTTTTTGAAAGAGGATTGGTATCGTATATGGGTCGCGTGAATTATGCATATGATGATCGCTACCTGTTCACCGCAACCGTGCGCACGGATGGTTCATCAGCATTATCCCCCGGCCACCAGTATTTCACCTATCCTGCTTTTTCAGTCGGATGGAATATGTCAAACGAAACTTTTATGCGTAATGTAGAATTCGTCAGTAATCTTAAATTCCGCGGAGGCTGGGGGAAAACATCTAACCAGGGTGTTCCACCTTATGCAACCCTGGGTTTGCTGACAGCAAGTACGTATAATTTTGGACAGGGATCATCTGGCCAGCAACCTGCATATGTTGTAACAACGCTTGCCAACAGCAGTCTCAAATGGCAATCAACTGATCAATGGAATATCGGTATTGATTTTGGATTGTTTAACAGCAGGATCATGGGTAGTGTAGATATCTATGAGCAGAAAACAAAAGACATCCTCCTTGATTTTAATCTTCCGCAAAGTAACGGGGCCGCAACAACGAGAAGGAATCTCGGAAGAACAAGCGGACATGGTCTTGAAATAAATCTGACCACAGTTAACATTCGTTCTGCCGGCGGATTTACCTGGAGTACTGACCTGAATTTCTTTTTCAACAGGGAGAAAGTTGAACAGTTGCAGAATGAAAATATCAAACAGGATATATCCAATGGATGGTTTGTTGGCGAGCCACTGACTGTTATTTACGATCTTAAAAAAATTGGCATCTGGCAACTGGATGATTCTTCAAAAGGAACTCTTGCGCAGCAGCTGTCACCAGTGCAATATCCGGGTCAGATAAGGATTGAAGATTTGAACGGTGATAATAAAATTGATGCAGCCGATCGCCAGATCCTTGGCAATTTTCAACCAAGATGGGAAGCTGGTATGACCAATCGCTTTTCCTACAAGAACTTTGATCTCTCATTTTTGATTTTCGCGAGAATGGGAATGCAGGTATTGGTGCCTTATGTCACGGCGGATGGTGGTGGCAACGGATTCCCATTTTTTATGCAGGGACGCAACAACCAGGTGAAAGTAAATTACTGGACGAGAACGAATCCTACCAATGGATTCCCTGCTCCTGATGCAGGTACTGATCGTATGATCTATTCTTCAACGCTCGGATATCATGATGGTTCCTTTATTAAAATGAGATACATCAACTTCGGTTATACGTTTCCGTCAAAAACGGTCGGCAAGGCAGTCCGATCACTGCGTTTGTATGTTAACATTACCAATCCTTTTGTTTTGTATTCCCCGTTTGTGCGTGACGGTCTTGGTCCTGATCCCGAGGGAAATGGATATGGAGGTGCCGTTGGTACACCTGCTATTTCAGGAAGTGTGCCGCAGCAGGGAAGACAGATCAGCGTAAACGCCAATAACCCGGCTGTGAAGCAATTTATTTTCGGAGTCAATGTACAATTCTAACCTGATAATTTTTACATAATGAAACGAGTTAATCATATAAACAGATTTCTGCTGATATTTTTCATGGTAATCGGAACAGCCGGATGTAGTAAAATTCTCCAGGAGAAACCGCAATCAGGTATCGTTCCTTCATTTTTCAACAGTCCTGCCGGAGTTCTTGGCGGTATTGCCGGAGTGTACAATGATTTGCGCAGCGTGTGGGGTACAGAAGGTTTTAGTCTGCAATCAGTGGGAGGAACGGATGAAACATTAATGGGGGCGAGCAACAGTACTGCGCCATTTTATACTTATAACAATCTCACTACGGGTGCAATGAATAATGGCTGGTGGAATATCGCTTACCAGGATATCAATACGCTTAATGGTGTGCTTGAGTATGGACAGACAGTTGAGTTGCCTGAAGCCACACGACTTTCTTATCTCGCTCAGGCAAAATTTCTTCGTGCTTTCTGGTACTATCACCTCGTAATCACATTTGGAGATGTTCCGTTACACACAACATTTATAACTGTACCGTCATCGGCCGACTCACGTGCGCCCATAGGCGAAGTCTATGCGCAAATAATAAAAGATCTTACTGAGGCTGCCGCAGATCTTCCAAATACACCAACCGCACCGTTTCTGGGAAAGGCAGCTACAAAACCCACTGCGCTTTATCTACTTGGGAAAACCTATCTCACACGTGGATGGTCTTCTGCGGGACAGGCTGGCGATTTCACACAGGCTTATACCGTGCTGAATGATCTTATCAACAACAGGGCGCAATATAACCTTGATCTATGGCCGGACTATGCTGACGTGTTTAAACCTGGCCCTTTCAGTGTCAATACCAATGATTACGGAAGAGAAACTTTGTTTGTAAGTGACCACAGTAGTGATCAAAGATATGGCCAGTATACTTTGGGAGGTGGTGCTTCAGGAGGCAATGCGCAGAATCTCACACCCTGGTTTAATCGCTGGAATTATCCATCCAACAGCGGCATCAATTCCTATAAAGATGCGAATACCGGGGCACTCGTAAATTCCGGTGCCACGAGTATGACCCGTGATGTTGCGAATGGCCGCCCATATATCAGGATAAGACCCAACAGTACCAATCTCACAACAGGACCCAATACCGGCAAAAACTATTTTTATAGCCAGGCATTTTCTGAAAGAGTTTATGATTCGCGTTACGACAAAACTTTTCAGACCGTATGGATTGTAAACACTGCCAATATCAGCAACACGGCCGGAGCTGCAAACAACAGTCGCGGAATCGGTTATTCGATGACGGTAGGTTCAGATACAGCCATCTGGATGCCTGATCATGAAATTACCGGTGCACCGCAATTTGATGGTTCAAGAGCTTTTAAAGGCATCATTATTCCACCCAGTCTTCACTCTAACTCTTATTTTCCTGTGTTGAAAAAATTTGATGATCCGTTCAGGGCTGCTTCTAATTTTAATGATCCTTCAACAAGGCCTGTGGTTATCTGGCGGTTTTCTGATGTATATCTCCTTGCCGCGGAAGCTGCATTTAAAGCAGGTGACAATGTAAATGCGGCAGCAATGATAAACGTAGTTAGAAAACGTGCAGCATTCAGAACGAGTTACCCGGCTGGTATAACACAGGCAATCGCGGAAGCTGCTATGGTGATCAGTCCCGGCGACGTGACGCTGGATTTTATTCTTGATGAGCGTACACGTGAATTTTATGGCGAATGGCTTCGTTGGTGGGATCTTGTAAGAACCAATTCACTCTTGACCCGGGTTGCTGCCTGGAACCCTGTGGAAGCGGGCACCAATATCAAACCATTTCATGTGTTAAGACCAATACCCCAGGATCAGATCGATCGTGTAACAGAAGGACCGGTATTTCCCCAGAATCCTGGCTATTGAGGAATCATTAAAATAATAACCAGGCCTGCAGGTTCTGTTTCGTTTGTTTAATAGTTGGATTAAGAAAGGGGGCTGCCCCGGGAGGATTAACCCATTGGTTTTTCCTCCTTTTTCATTTCAATTAGGATAGCAGATATATAAACGCATTTCTCATTTCATTACCATTGGCTTATTGGTATCATCAATAAATGATATATCGCCTTCATTGATTGATTCTCTTTGAATACTCCCTGTTCATTTCCTATATTTGAGGTTTCGTCAGGACTGCTAGCTCAGCTGGTTCAGAGCATTACTTTGACAGAGTAGGGGTCACTGGTTCGAATCCAGTGCAGTCCACTTTTTTTCGGCTTCTTCATTTCGTCGTTCAACCTTCCGGATCGTTTTCGGAACTTCACAAATACTACCGCTTCGCGTTTGATTCAATAGGCTATCCTCTTACAGCTCTACCTTTAAATATACTATTCTGCAGTACTGGTCGGCCGGTACTTCGGCAAGTCTCAGATTCATGATCTGTTTTAAAACCCATTTTAATTCATTATCAATCTAATCATTGAGAAAAGTCAACTTTTTAAGCACTTAGGTCGACCTCTGATCGAAAAGCCAAATCAGCAATCAATATTTTTTAAAAATTGGGGTTTAAAAGTTGTTGTCATTCAGGAAGTCAGCCTGTAACATTGAGATAATCCAGGTAAAGGTTATCCGGTATCCTTTAAAAAACTCAAAACCCGATCTATGGGAAATACAGTGCGTCGCATAATGGCGGCGATACTGGTTGTTTCCGTTCCGGTGCTATTGTATGGACAACCGGCAAACGATTTGCGTGTTAACACAAGCGTATTAACACCGGGAATAACCTATACACGCCTGACAGGGCAAACGTTGTTAGCGGCTACCTCCACCGCAGGGCTTCCCGGGAATTGTGGGAATGCATGGTTTGTGGTGACCGCAGCATAGCCCACCGTTGCCGTTGCCAACATGGGAACTGGAACTCCCGGTATCACGATGCAGGTATCCGCATTCAGCTTTTTTCAGGAAGCTGCTGATCAATGGCGAGCATCGCCTGCATTAGTGCATACTCGCTGGTTACTCCTTCCGCTTCTCCTTTGATCATTGCCAATACTTAATGTGTAAGGATTATACAAATGCTGAAACGGCTCCATCCGGAGCGAATTTCGGATTCAGCATTGCGTAACAAATCCGCCTTTAACCGATCTCTGCGCAATTGCAACTGTACTAACGTAGTCGGCTACCTGCGGTGGACTCGCCAATGAAACCTTGTTTATGCAAGCGGCATCACCAACAGCAGTTTCGTGCAATTGAGGTAATACATCAACTGCTGATGTGTGGTACCGGTTTGGATCAAATACTGCTTTGACAGTTATCGGATATGTGTATATCGCGTAATGGTTGCAACAGATGTTCTCATTCCTGGCAATTCTTATTGCAGGGTGAATAAAGGGGATTTGCTAACGGGGAAAATACTTAAAGACAGTCGGTGGAGGCATGCGGCAGACTGTAGGAGAAATACAGTTGATAGTAAATAGTGCTTCAGGTTCGAGTCATTTGACGAGGGCCTGAAGCTTGTTATTGTGAGATTGAATAACCAATACACGATATCCTGTTTGCCAGATGATCAATTTTTCGAAAATTTCATCAGCAGTAAAATCAAGTTTTCCATCCTGATCGCTGATTGCTTCCGATGGCGCAGTTCCATCAGCATAACGAATCATAACTTTTACATTGGCGAGGCCACTATCCGATTTGGAATCGAATATTCTACCAGTATATCTATTGCCCGAATTTTCCAGTTCCAATGAAATTTCTTTTAATATCTCGCATCCATCACGTTTACCTGTACCATACACGGGAATCCTGTTGACGATCCATTCATTCTTCGTTTTTCCGTTGTATGAAAACTCCGATAACGGGATCCCGTTGTGTGATTCTGAACAGGATGCAAAAAACAGCAGCAATAGTATTCCCGTAAGGCGATGCGTCATTACACAAATATAGATTTTCAAAACTTTTAATCCCCGCCTAATCTCTTCCGGCTATATCAGATTTCAACTATTGTTAATCTTTACCAACAGAAGCACCGCAGTGATATTTTAAGTAAATTCAAGGATTAAATTGAAGATTATGCCTTTGTACACATTAAACATCAATGGGGAAAAAATGCAGGCTGATGTGGCGGAAGATACGCCGCTGCTGTGGGTTTTGCGTGATCATTTCCGGTTAACGGGTACGAAGTACGGTTGTGGAATTGGTCAGTGTGGCGCCTGTACCGTACACCTGAATGGTAATGCTGTCCGTTCCTGCCTGATGCCGGTTTCATCAGTACAAACCGGCGCTATTACTACCATCGAAGGATTGTCAGAAAATGGCGATCATCCGGTACAGCAGGCCTGGGAAGAGGTAGATGTACCGCAGTGTGGTTACTGCCAGGCAGGTCAGATCATGACGGCGGCCGCACTTCTGAAAAGAAATGCCAAACCCTCAGTAAATGAAGTGGTGAATACCATGAATGCAAATATCTGCAGGTGCGGTGCCTATCATCGTATACGCGAAGCCGTTATTGTTGCAAGTAAAAAAATCTGAAAAAAATGTCAACAGGATATAAAGCATCGAGGAGAAATTTTCTGAAAATTTCCTCCCTTACCGGTGGTGGATTGATTCTTGGTTTCAGTTGGCTGGAATCAGAAGCGGAAGTCACCGCCATTATCAACACATCCAATTTTGCGGGCAATCTTCAGTTCAATAACTATTTGTCCATAGGAACTGATGGTATAGTAACAATCATGTCGCCGAATCCGGAACTGGGTCAGAATATCATGACGTCATTTCCGATGATCGTCGCGGAAGAGCTGGATGCGGACTGGACGAAAGTCAAAGCTGTTCAGGCGCCGTTGGATACAAAGGCATTCGATCGTCAATTAACCGGTGGTAGCGGAGCCGTGCCTCATTCATGGAAAAGACTTCGCCAGGCAGGAGCAGCAGCAAGGCAAATGCTGATTGATGCTGCCGCTAAAAAGATGAATGTGATGAATAACGAATTCACCACAGAAAATGGATTTGTGATTCATAAAAGCGGAACCAGGTTCAGCTACGGGGAACTTGCTGAAGAAGCATCTAAGTTGCCGGTGCCGACCGATGTGAAACTGAAAGAAGTAAAAGATTTTAAACTGATAGGTACCAGGGTTAAAAATGTTGAGAACAGAAAGATTGTTACCGGAAAAGCTGGGTTCGGACTTGATTTTTATCGTGACGGAATGGTGTTCGCAACGATCCAGCGCCCGCCTGCATTCGGAAGTAAAATAAAATCGGTTGATGATACGGCTGCGAAAGCCATGCCGGGAGTAACCGAAGTCGTGAGGTTTGGAAATAATGTTGCTGTGGTAGGAAAATCAACATGGGAAATTTTCAAAGCCAAAAAAGTTTTGAAAATTGAATATGAGCATGATAGTAAACTGGAAAGTACCGCTGATCACCAGGCAATATTTACTGAAATGATGAGCAGCGACAAGCCTCAGGTAAAGCGTAAAGATGGCAATGTGGATGCGGCATTTGCATCTGCAGCGAAGGTAATCCGCAATGAATATCAATGTCCCTTCATTGCGCACAGTCCGATGGAGCCAATGAATTTCTTTGCGCACGTCCGCGAAGATGGAATCGAACTTGTTGGTCCGCTTCAGTTACCTGCTTCTTCAAGGGCCGCTGTTTCCAAACTGCTGAATGTTCCGGAGGAGAAAATCACTGTTGATATTACCAGGCTTGGTGGTGGTTTCGGCAGGAGGCTCAAATCTGATTATGTTCTTGAAGCGGCAGAATTATCATCCATCATAAAAAAACCGGTAAAGCTGATTTGGAGCAGAGAAGATGATATGATGGGGGGAAGTTACAGGCCAGCTGTTCGCTATCGTTTTGAAGCGGCACTTGATGCTTCGGGTAACCTTATCGGTTATAAGCTTCGCGGAGTGGGTATCAATGTTGGAAACGCTGTACGTGAAGATAATTTTCCTAGTGGTGCAGTTGAAAATCTGCTGATTGAGTCAGTGGATTATCAATCACCGATCACTACAGGTGCATGGCGCGCGCCGATCACCAATTTCCTTGCTTTTGCGGAACAGAGTTTTATTGATGAAGTAGCAAAGGCAGCTGGAAAAGATCCATTTACGTTCAGAAATGAATTGCTTGAAAAAGCAAAAACTTCTCCCGTCGGTGCTGTCAAATACAATCCCAACCGTTTCCAGGCTGTGATGAATGAAGTGAAAAAGAGATCCCAATGGGGTGAGAAGAAAGGCGTACACCAGGGTTTCAGTGTTTATTTCTCCCATGCATCCTATGTTGCGCAGGTGGCTGAAGTGGCCATGGAAGCGGGAAAACCTGTTGTTAAAAAAGTAATTGCTGCCTGCGACTGCGGAGTAGTGATCAATAAATCGGGCGCTGAACAACAGGTGAAAGGTGGCATCGTTGACGGATACGGTCACGCGATGTTCGGTAAACTGAGTTTTAAAGATGGAGTACCACAGGAAAGTAATTTCAATAATTACCGGCTCGTGCGTATGAAGGAAATACCGGAAGTGGAAACCTGGTTTGTAGAAAATGAAATTGATCCAACGGGTCTTGGCGAACCTGCACTACCGCCCACTGGAGGTGCTGTAGCTAATGCTATTTTCAAGGCAACAGGTACAAGGATGAAGAATCAACCTTTCATCGAAGAACCATTGTTTAATAAACCGCCAGTGAAGAGTTCGGTGAAACCCTCAGGGAAGCCGGCGTAAACGTGAAACGTAAAACCTAGGATCAGGTAGAATAGATGATCAATCAATACAGCGTTAAATTGCAGCTGAATGATGATCGTGATTTCCATGTGAGTGAATTTTATTTCCCGCTTCTTACCGCAATTTCCGGCTTCCCGTCTATCTCTGATGAATATCATTGTTACTCGTTTAAAATGAAGTAGACGGTAAGCCGGGAAGTTCGGGAATGAAGAAACGGGAAAAATACAGTATAATTATTATTCAAATCCAGACCTGAACGGGTTTGTCAGTATAACTACCTAATCCTACGGAGAATGTTTAACGAACAACGAACAACGATGAACGAACAACGATGATCTCTCCACATGAAAATAAGATTACCCGAAATTGAATCCGGTGTTATGGACCCTGCCAGAAGCAGGGTCTTTTACAATGAGGTATTGGGTCCGGAGATCGTACATCAGCATGATCACCTTGCAGTGTTCAACAGTGGAGTAGGAGGAGTTGATGTAAATATTGCAGCTCATCTTGCAGCAAAACAAATTGTCACCAGTTACATAACTGACGATCTCGGTGCAATGATTGACATTCTGAATGCTAAATCAATTCCCTTTCGCGGACCCGAGCCTTCGCATCTCGGAATGCGCATGATCGAATTCCGTGATCCCGATGGATTTCTGATTAAGGTTAACGAGGCAACCGATGAATCACCGGAATGGTTGAGATAATACGGAAATGAATTATTCCGAAATCAGGTTATAAGTAGCATCCCGAATCCGCATTATAAAAATTTAGTATTTGTATTTCATCGTTTTGTACATTGGATAAATTTTCTGGCGATGAAAAACATACTGGTTGTTGTTTTGATGATGTGTGCGGGCCTGTGTGAAGGGCAATCGCAACGCGTCCCATTCTGGGGGGCGAAAGGACCTTTACCTTTCGAAACACCATCAAAAGATCTTAAGCCGGGTGAATTTACATGGCAGCCGGATATTGCTCCGCAAGGGCCGATACTGGTGGTAGTGAGCCTGGATGAACAACGCGCATATACTTACCGGAACGGAATACAGATTGGAGAGTCTACTGTAAGCAGTGGCAAACCAGGTCATCTTACGCCTACCGGTGTTTTCATTACACTTCAAAAAGATGCGAACCATCATTCCAGTAAATACAATGATGCTGCTATGCCTTACCAGCAGCGGTTAACTTATGATGGGGTTGCCCTTCACGCGGGAGGTTTACCCGGTTATCCTTCATCGCATGGATGTATCCATTTGCCTTCTGAGTTTGCGCGACTTCTTTTCCAGGCCTCGCCACTGGGCATGACCGTCGTAGTGGCGAATTCGAAAACTGCTCCAAAAGAAGTTGACCATCCGGCTTTTCTCGCACCGGTAAATCAAAAAGGAAAAGTGGCCATGGAACTTAAAATGAATATCAACCAGACGTATTACTGGCAACCTGATTTGTCTCCTGACGGGCCGGTGTCCATCGTCCTCAGCCGTGTAGATCAGCGGCTCATTGTGATGCGCAATGGAATAGAAATAGGCAGGTCGATAATTACCATTCAAAACCCTCAGGACTCGATCGGCACCCATATACTCATAGCCCATCAAACACCAAAATCGGCGGTAAATACACAAGATGGAAACGCCATCAGGGAATGGATTGCAATGAGTTTCACCAGCCTGAATTATGAGAATGACAGGTTTGAAAATCCGTTGAACGATAAGCGCATTAGAATTCCTAAAGATTTTATGAAATTTCTGGTTCCCGCAATCAACGAAGGAACTTCAGTTGTGGTTACTGATGCGCCGATTCTGGAAAATACAACCACTGGTGTTCCGCTTACGGTGCTCACATCATCACCAGAAAGCAACTAAAAAATTCAATCGTTTCCCTTTATTATGAGTGCTTACGAGTTGATTGACAATCCAAATTTTATCGACAAAAATTATATTGCCTGTCTTTTGAACCAGGGTGCAACAGTTACTGTTCAATTTTCGGATGCAATTTATACCAGGCAAATGCTTTCTGATCTGAATGAGATCTGCAATGTAAATGACGAGAGATTCAGCATACGTTTTTATGGACATCGATCATCAACATTTGATTGCCATTTATTCCATGATATTCCGGATGTAAAAAGTCTTGTCGTTGATCCCGAAGCAGTGCTGGTGCATACGGATGCTTTCACCCATCTTTCGTCACTGAAATCTTTCTCACTCGATCCGGATGATCTGGATAATAAAAATTTTTTTTCAAATCCGGTTTTTGCAAAACTCGAGAAACTAAGCATTGGAAATACTGCCAGGAACGATATCAACCTGGAGTATTTGGGATCGATGACGAAGTTAAAAATCCTCATTTTGCACGAGCAAACAAAAAATATTGAAGCCATCGGTGGCACTGTAGTATTAGAGAAACTTACCCTCAACAAAATCAAAAAGGTAAAACTTGATTTTGTTAATAAACTTCGCCATCTCCATACACTCCGGTTGCTTCTCGGCTCCAGGGAAGATATTGGGGAAATTGAAGAAAATAATATTGAATGTCTCGAGATGGTTTTGGTGCGGGGATTTAACAATTTGTCGGGTCTTTCTGCATTTAAAAAACTCAGACAGTTAAGGTTTGAAGACCTTGCTCAATTGCAGTCAATAAGTTTTGGAGAGAGTCAGCAAACTTTGGAAGAACTCAAAATTGCAAATTGCAAATCGCTGGAAGAAATCAATGGACTGGCCCAACTCAAAAATCTGAGCTCACTTTTCATCAATGTCACCAGTATTGATTTTGATGATATGCTGAACAGGGGATTACCCTCTTCTTTGAAGAATTTTTCTTTTTACACGGGCAAATCAAAACGCGATCAGCAAATCAAAACTGAATTGAAAAAATCCGGTTATTCTGTATCCTGACATACATCCATTTACCTCATAACATCATCTAAAAGAATCGTCTCAAAAAAGAGATGCGTTTCAGAAATGATACAGGTGAAAACAATTCTGATCAATGGTTATACGCTTAGCGTTTCTTTCGAAGACGGAGCAATACATCTTATGAGCGATAATGCTCTCTGGAATTTGTTGTCTGACAATGTCAAAACAAATGTGGAAATTGTTTCGAACGCAATACTCAATGAGTACAAGGGAATTTTTGGAAAGGCTCTGGATATCAGTTTGAAGTCTTTGTCCGTTGAGATTCTTGGGCATGTATACGCAGAACATATCCTTGCTCTTGTCGATAGGTTTATTCAGAAATTGAATATTGATGTAGACCTGAAGAAAATTATTCGCAATTGTTCTGTTATCGATTGTGGTGAGACAGATAAAGATGGTAATCGTTGGTTCTGGAATATGCTGACTCCCATTTATGATACGATAGTTGCGATGCTGCCTTCCGGCACGAAATTCAGGCAGGGGGGTGGGTGAATGTCTTTACGGTAGAAATAAAATCTGAATTTGGAAATCCTTCGCGTGATTTGGTTTTTCTTGCACTTCTAGATTTGTAATAGTAATTCTTGATGAGACCAAAATTCTAAACAATACTCAGGACACCGGCATTACAGATTATGAGAAATAACGGATTTACACTTTCCGGGTTGTATCCTGCAGGCAAAATCGCCTGGCAATTACATTGAAAGTAAAGCTTTAGGCAAGAATGTCTTTTATTGCATTCTGTGTATAACTTATAACAACGTTTCTTGCAATACATTTGCCTTTCCATTCCATTCATTATGAAATTGTACATCCGAAATATGGTCTGCAGTCGCTGCAAGATGTCTGTTGAAAAAACTTTGCTGGAATCCGGTTTACATCCGCATAATATCGAACTGGGCGAAGTAGAAGTGGAAGAAGAACTCTCAAAAGAGCAACAGAAAGAACTCAATGACGCATTGAGGAAAAATGGTTTTGAGATCATCGACAGCAAGAAAAGTCAGACTATAGAAAAAATAAAGAATCTCATAGTTACGCTGATTCATCATTCAGACGAAACACCGGGCGTTAATTTATCGGAGTACATATCTTCAAACATTCACCAGGACTATCACTATCTCAGCAACCTGTTTTCCGAAGTAGAAGGCACTACGATTGAGAAGTATTATATCCATCAGCGCATCGAAAAAGTAAAAGAACTTTTAGTGTACGATGAACTTTCGCTTTCCCAGATTGCAGATCAACTGGGGTACAGCAGCGTAGCTTATCTTTCAAATCAATTTAAAAAGATCACCGGTTTTACGCCCAGCTATTACAAATCGCTTAAAGAACACAAGCGCCGCAATATCGAAGAACTGTAAATCCTGTAAAAGTTTCCCAAAATTCTGTAACAGCTTCGCCCCGACAGCAGGGTAATTTTGTATGAAAGATTCCTAATGACACATACATACGAAATTACAGGCATGACCTGCGGAGGTTGTGAGTCCAAAGTAAAAGATACACTTCTGAAAATACCTCATGTACAATCTGTACAGATCTCGAGAGCGGATCAATCGGCAATGATTGAAATGGATAAACATATTCCGCTAAAAGAGTTCCAGGATGTGTTCTTAAAAAATGGTGGCCGGTATACTATCCAGGCAAAAGAAGTTACCTTACCAGTAAGGGAGACTAAAGGCTGGTTGAATACCTATAAGCCTGTACTGATGATTTTTGCTTTTATCACAGGAATAACCGTGATCACAGAATGGGTCGCAGGATCATTTCTCTGGATGCGGTGGATGAATCATTTCATGGTCGGGTTTTTTATCATTTTTTCTTTTTTCAAGATGCTCGATCTGAAAGGCTTTGCAGAGTCTTACTCGACTTATGACATCATTGCGAAAAAATGGACGGGCTGGGGTTATGTCTATGCATTTCTTGAGCTTGGACTTGGCCTGTCTTTTCTGGCAGGGTTTCAACCACTGGCGACAAACATCATTACGTTTGTGGTAATGACAATCAGTTTAATTGGTGTACTTCAATCTGTTTTGAATAAAAAGAAGATCCGCTGTGCCTGTCTCGGCGCTGTCTTTAATCTGCCGATGAGCACCATTACTATAGTTGAAGATGGATTAATGATTGTCATGAGTTTAATCATGATCCTGGCAATGATCTAAAAAAAGATGTGACTTTCAATACGGGAAATTAACAGTTCATAGCGTTGACAGAAAAAATGATTAGTAGTATCTTGAATACGGATAATCTTCCCGAAGCCTGGTATGAAATTCAACCTTTCTTTTATTGCAGTATTCTCTTTATTCAATATTGCGTGCGCTCAGTTTACACCCGATAAAATTGTGCAGGCAGACTATGCCGAACAGGTGCCCAGTTTCAACTGGCCTACGCCAAAAAAGCAGAAATCTGGTAAGCCGCCCGGTTATATGATGGTTACCGGTGGTGCAAATCTGGCCACCTTCGGCAAAACAGACCTTGGCTCTTCGATAACTTTGGTATCGGCTGGTGAATTCGGTGCACCGACACCGTTATTCGGGAAGAAATGTTACCGGATGAATATTACAAAACAACCGGGTTATCCTTCATCAAATGACGGGGTACGCTCAGAATTATATACCGGAGAAGATTGCAAAGAAAATTCCGGTGCTGCCTGGTGGATGGTGGGAATTTTTCTCCCGACAGATTGGTGTGATGACAATCGGCCGATCGGTGTCGCGTATGATTTTAAATTTCCAAACGCACAGGGTCCGCCAAGTTTTTACCTGAAAATAGAAAATGCACAATGGCAGGCTACACGGCAATATCCCCAGGGTGGAAGGGAATATCGCCAGTACCTGAATCCAATTCAGAAGGGAGTCTGGACGTACTGGGTAGTACACAGAAATTTTGCAGATGATGATACCGGTTTCATGGAATTGTATCAATGGGTACAAGGAACTGAAGCTGAGTTCAAACAAGTCTACGAATACAAGGGCGCAAATTTCAGCATGGATTGCGGTCCAAAAACAGAAGGATACTGGTTACAGGGCCTTTACAAATGGAGTTGGATGGACAGCACGGGGCAGGGTGAAGGCACAGGGATCTGCAATACCCAATACACCGCTTATTATGATAACCTGATTGTGCTGAATTCAAAAGCCAGCATTGAGGATTTCAATCGCTTCATATCATCTTCTTCAAAATGAAAACGACACTCCGTCCGGAATTTCCTGGTTAATTTTATTACATGAAATTTTTTCTCTGCGCCATTTGTTTACTTTTCTCAATACAATTATCAGCACAGCCACTCGAAGGCCGTTGGAAAGGGTACTTTGTTGAAGACACAGATAAGCGCCAGGGAAACGCCAAACAATTTCTGACGATCGAATTTATCGGGGTGCCTGATAGCGGATACAAGGTATA
This sequence comes from Pollutibacter soli, assembly GCA_029269725.1. GTDB lineage: Bacteria > Bacteroidota > Bacteroidia > Chitinophagales > Chitinophagaceae > Pollutibacter > Pollutibacter soli. Next base: position 73,776 of record JARJHS010000009.1, read on the forward strand.
TAGTTATACCAGGTTATCAGGCTTTGAGGCGCAATGTGAACTTTCATTGGTTGTCGGACCGGAAGATTCAGTCTTTCTGGAAGAAGTAAAATTGCTCAATCCCAGAAAGAGGGAATCAACCTGCTTTCAAAGAATGAAACTGAAATTGATGAAAGCAGATAATAATGCTGGCTTGACGCTGGAAGGCAGCTGGGACAGTGAAAAGCCAGCGTGTGGGCATGGCAGAATGTTCTTTAGGAAACAATAGTTCCGCCCACGCAAATCCATTCTTCAATTAATGCTCAATAAGAAAGCATAATTACTCAAAACCCTTGTGCGGAAAAGTTGTACTGAATTATTTTTGAAGGATGAATTACACGGCAGAACAGATAATATCGTTTACGGATGCTTTTCGAAATAAAACGCTTCCGAAAGAACGCTGGACACACGAGATGCACGTCATTGCTGCTTTCCGTTTTTGTTATGAATTTGAAGAAGAAAAAGGGCTGATTGAAATCAGAGAGGCAATCAGAAATTACAATATTGCTGTCGGTACAGTAAATACTGCTCATTCAGGATATCACGAAACCATTACCGTTTTCTGGATGAAGCTGATTCGTGCATGGCAATATTATTGTAGCCGGAAAGAAATCGCATCAGATGTGAATCGTTTTCTGGCCTCTCCATTATCAGCAAAAGATCTCATGTTCGATTTTTACAGCAGGGGTTTGTTGTTTTCTGTTCAGGCAAGAACATATTTTGTAAAACCGGATGTGAAAGCTTTTTCAAAACTGGATGAATATGTTCTGAAATCGATTGGTGACCATAGTCAATTGAATGACAAAAGTTTTCTTTGGTTATTTGAAATATGCAGACTTGATCCAACACTTTTTACACATGAAGCGCATATACGGTTGGCATGGTTAAAAATCAGGGAAGCTGGTGTTGAAAATGCCAGCGAAGATATTTGCCGGATGCTCATCAATTATACAAATGCTCTAGGTGTGAGGTCGAAGTTCAATAAGACATTGACTGTCGCAGCTGTCCGCGCAGTCTGGCATTTCATGCAAAAGGAAAATATTGATGATTTTGATTTGTTCGTTGAACGATTTCCCCGATTGAAAAATGATTTCAGAAAACTGATAGATTCGCATTACGGGTACGATATTTTCAATAACCCGATGGCAAAAATTGAATACATGCAGCCTGATCTCCTTCCGTTTACCTGATGATTAATGACGATCAATAATGAGTGTAACCGCGCCTTATCATATTTTTTTCGATGAAATTAATGGCTATGTCTGCATGGAATGGAAGGGCTATGCAACTTCGGCTCAGTTCCGGCAGGGAACGGAATTGATGCTGGAATCTGTCATTCAAAATAGAACAGGACGTGTTCTTGCTGATATAAAGGATATGGTGCTGATAGGAAATGAGGATCAGCAGTGGCTGTTGCATAACTTTCTCCCGAGAGCCATAGCAGCCGGTTTTCGGTTGCTATGTATTGTGACGCCGGACAATTATTTCAACAAAGTTGCGGTGGAGACAGTTTCTTACAAAGTTGACAAAGAAAAGTTGTCGATTAACTTTTTCGAAAGTCTTGACGATGCAAAAAAAATGCTTAATGATTTTAAAGAGAATTAATCGAAAATCGATCAGCGTTTTGAATTGAAAGTAGATTTCCGGTGTTGCAATCCCCACTCCAGCATTTTGTCGACAACATCACTGAGTAACAGAGCTGATTCCGTAAGCTCATATTCAACTGACACGGGTATACTATCATAAACTACTCTTCTCACTACGCCATTTGCTTCGAGGTCTTTCAGTTCCTTCGAAAGCATACGCGGGGTAATATTGGGTATGTTTCTTTGAATCTCGGTAAATCTTTTCTTGTCAAATAAGAGCGATCCTATTATCGGCATCTTCCATTTTCCATTGAACACATTGAGGGTGTCATTGATTGCCAGCACGTACTGCATAGGGCAGGATTTAACATCTTTCAGGCTTGGTTTTAACTTCATTTTTTTTGTTTTTAATTCAGTATACAAAAGTATAGCGATATACTTAAGTATACGACTTACAAAAGTATAGTAAGTCGGTATAATTTCGCCTTTACATTCAAAAACTAAATACAAAAGATATGATTTTGATAACAGGTGCAACAGGTCAGCTGGGTCAGGCAATAATTGCTTCTTTACGGGAAAAAGGTGTTTCCGCAGCAAACATAGCTGCATTGGTCAGGGATGAGAAAAAGGCAAATGGTCTGAAAGGTTCAGGTATAAATATTCGCGTTGGGAACTATGACGATACTGGCTCGTTGGTAAAAGCTTTCCATGGCGTTGATAAGCTGATGTTCATTTCCGGAAGTGAAATACCCAAACGCGAGCAGCAGCATCTCAACGTGGTTGAGGCGGCGAAGCAAGCCGACGTAAAATATATTGTATATACCAGCTTCATGCGTAAAAATGAAAAGCCTGATTCTCCGATCGCAGCTGTAGCAGCATCACATATTGTAACGGAAGAAAGTCTGCGGAAAAGTGGAATTCCCTATTCGATCATGAAGAATGCACTGTATGCTGATATGTTGCCTATTTTTTTAGGACAGCAGGTATTGGAGAGTGGTGTTCATTTCCCTGCGGGTGACGGTTCTGCAGCGTATACTTTACGTGAGGATATGGCGGAGGCTGCTGCGGCAATTCTTACCGAGGAAGGGCACGCAAACAAAGAATATGATATTGCGTCCGGGGACAATCATTCATTCTCCGATATTGCTGATATTCTTTCGGAGGTATCTGGTAAGAATATTGTTTATGGTAATCTCACAAAAGAGCAATATGTAGAGAGAGCTACCAGGGCCGGATTGCCTTCTGCATATGCAGATGTATTTGCAGGTTTTGGTGAAGCTATCAAACTGGGTGAATTTGCAACTGAGTCGGGACAGCTGGAAGAAATTATCGGCAGAAAGCCGGTGTCTTTAAAATCTTATTTGAAGAATATATATCAGGCTTCGAATTGATTTTTTGTATGGATAATCCTGGCTCAGCGGATGCTTTCGCTGGGCCTTTTTTGCATTTGATCGTGTTTGGTATTAAGTTTTTATTTTGCATCATGCAAAAGAAACAAATACTCGAACATTTCTGGCGCGCAGCGAGCGAGAAAGAAGGTTGGTATCCGCCATATGCAGATGCATTGAAAGATGTTAGTGCCGAAGTGGCTGACTGGCGCGTGGAAGGGAAAGCTTCCAATACGATCTGGGAAACCGTTGTGCATGTGATCTTTTACAAAGAACGCTTATTGAAAAGGTTGAAAGGTGAGAAAGATGAAAAGATTGAAACCAATGATGATACGTTTGTCATTACAGATCATTCTCCGGAAGCATGGCCATTGACAGTTCATAAACTTTTTTCTGTGCAGAAAGAGTTATTGGACGAGCTGGGTAAATTGAGTGAAGAGGATCTTGACAAGCCACTATACAAAGAGCCCATCGGAGCGCAGTATATGAACCTGATCGTACATGATGCATATCATACCGGACAGATTATTATGATACTAAAATTGAAAGGAGACTGGCCGGATCACAGGAGTTTTGCGTGACGTGAAATGGATCAGCACTTCATGAAAAGGTGATTTCTATTTGTCTTTCTGGTTCGTTTCGGTATTACTCTCACCGATAGTTTTTCTTGGATCCATCAGAATAGACGGATTCGGAATCAATTTTTACGTTTGACTGGGAATGATAATTGCCGTGAACTTTAAAAACTTTATGGCAACAAAAAAAAAGGCACCAGCTAAAAAGGCTCCTGCGGAGAAAGCACCGGGGAAAAATTTTCCTGCAGTAAAAGCCCCTGCAAAAAAGAACGGACCTGCAGTAAAAAAGGCCCCTGATGAAAAGAATAAACTGGGTGTGAAGAATTCCCTTGTCAATAACATCAATGCGAAAAAGAAATCCGGGAAATCAAAACCAAAATCAGAGTCAACAATAAGTAAAAAAGCATATAGAGATATGCAGAATAATTGGGGAAGGGAAAAGTAGTGTGTTTATATTTTTACATTTTCCAGGCTTTTGGACTTTCACGTCGGAATTCAGCAAGATCCGGGTTTTTATTTCATGCGATGGATTTGAAATTTGTGTAGTAAATTTTCAAGACATGAAAGGGAATGACCATTTTAACTATGAGCGGATTGCCAAGGCGATTGAATATATCACCACTAATTACAAAGATCAGCCCAACCTGGATGAGGTTGCCGCAAATGTGTTTTTAAGTCCTGCACATTTTCAACGTTTGTTTTCTGAATGGGCAGGAACCAGTCCGAAAAAATTTCTGCAGTACCTGAGTATTTCTCATGCTAAGAAATTGCTGAAGGAAAACCAGTCTACGATTTTTGACACTGCTATTGAAACCGGATTGTCCGGTACCGGCCGATTACACGACCTTTTTATCAGTATCGAAGGGATGACGCCGGCTGAATATAAATATGGTGGTCGCGATCTGAGTATCAATTACAGCTTTGCTGAAACTCCATTCGGAAATATCATTGTTGCTTCAACTCCGAAAGGAATTTGTCATATGGCATTTGCTGAGAATGAAATGGATGCATTTGCTATGTTGAAAAAACAATTTCCTAATGCTTTTTTTCAGCAGAAACTTGATATTATCCAGCAGCGGGCATTGTTTATTTTTCAATACGACTGGTCGAAATTGCAGGAGGTAAAACTACATTTAAAGGGTACGCCGTTTCAGCTTAAAGTCTGGGAGACACTATTAAAGATTCCTCTCGGGCAATTGACAACTTACGGTGAAATAGCCAATCATATCCATCAGCCGGGTGCTTCAAGGGCGGTGGGCACTGCCATTGGAAGCAATCCCGTTGCTTACCTGATTCCATGTCATCGTGTGATACAATCCTCTGGTCATTTTGGTGGCTACATGTGGGGGCCGGTTCGTAAAGCAGCGATCATCGGCTATGAGGCCGCTAACATGGAACGATAACCGAAAAAAAAATACCCGGTGTATAATCATACAGACATCAACGAAGTGCAATTGTTTCGGATGATAAAAAATGGCATTTTGGTTCTTGGTGGAAATAAAAAATTAAAAATATTTGGAACCTTGCAATGCAGTTCCGGCAAGCGGATGATACGAATGAACCGTGTATTTTTCAGATCGGAGGATGAAGCGAAATTGAATGGTTACCGACCTTGCGGTCACTGCCTGAGGGTTTCATATAATTACTGGAAAAATGGAATTATTTGATAGAGAGGCTGACGAATCTTTCAACCTGTTACCATATGATGGTGTGGTGAACTACTATGGCAGATTATTTCCAAAAGATAGGGCCGATGAGTACTATAGAATATTTTTACAATCAATTGAATGGCGTCATGATGAAGTTGTGATTTTTGGGAAAAAACATATCACCAAACGTGAAGTTGCCTGGTATGGAGATCAGCCATTCAATTATACGTATTCCAATACAACAAAATCTGCACTTCCCTGGACGAAAGAGTTGATGGAACTAAAGTCAGCCGTCGAAGCAAGGACAGGAGAAACATTCAATTCCTGTTTGATGAATTTGTACCATGATGGCAGCGAAGGGATGTCGTGGCATAGCGATTCGGAAAAGGAACTGAAAAAGAATGGCGCAATTGCATCGGTAAGTTTTGGTGCTGAGAGAAAATTTTCATTCAAGCATAAAAAGACAAAGGAAAAGGTATCGGTGTTACTGGAGCATGCGAGCCTGTTGATTATGAAGGCAGAGACACAAGAGTTCTGGTTACACAGTATGCCACCCGCCAAGCAGATAACAACTCCAAGGATTAATCTTACCTTCAGAACCATCATCAATTCAATAAACTATGATTGATCATCATTCAGGTTCTGTTGAGAAAAAAGAAATTTCTATCACGCTTGAACCCTGGATACATGTTTCGGACGGATCGAAAGCATTGCATTTTTATACAGCAGCATTTGATGTGGTTGAGACTTTCAGAATGGAGGAAGGTGGATTGGTACTGAAACTGAATATGGGTAGTGCTGCATTCTGGATCAGCGGGCCGGTAACATCAGAAGGAAATGAGTCTGCAAATGCGGAACAGAAAACTATTCGCATGGTACTCACGGTACCTGACCCCGAAGTTTTCTTTGCAAAAGCAATAAAGGCCGGTGCAAAAGAAATTTTTCCTGTCACAGAAGAATACGGATGGCTGCTGGGAAGAGTAGTTGATCCCTTTGGTATTCATTGGGAGATCGGACATCCGCTGTAGGAATGATTAGGAAAAAATATTCCCGCTGATTAGTGCAGATAGACGCAGAAGAGAATTGTTCTTGCGTTGTTGATCTGCGTGAATCTTCGGAGCAAAAGTGGTGAGTGAAATCCGGAGAGAAATTTTGAGAATAACCTTAGGGAGCCTTTTCATTATTTATTGCTGATATGAGAGATTTTTCGATGCTGGATAACCCGGTGTGGTATGCGCTTGATGGGCCACATAAAAATTTTGCAGTCAGAATGGATGCTTTGATGGGCTACCAGGCTGACTATGGACCTTTTGCTGCGTCAATAAATTGCACAGATCTTACAAAAGGGATGGATGACTATCATTTACATGCGGGAGAATTTTTTGTTGTAGGAGAACGCCCGGACTATCATGGTAAGCTTCGGTTAAAACGGGAACTGGTTTGTTTGCAGATGATTTGCGGGCAAAAAGAAAACATAGAGATTACAGAAGATATTATTTCGCTCAAGCGTTACCGTAAGCAAGTGATTGACCTGGTTAATCTCGTACAACCGGGGTTTTTCAGATTGAAGACGATGGATATGGGGGACTACTCAGGAATTTTCAAAAATGGAAAACTTGTAGCTGTCACCGGAGAACGAATGCAATTGGATGGTTTTTCAGAAGTCAGTGCTGTGGTGACCCATCCTGAATATATTGGTAAAGGATATGCGAAACAATTGGTTGGTCATGTAACGAATAAAGTGCTCGGTGAAGATAAAATTGCATTTCTGCATGTATCCGCCAGCAATCAGAGGGCTATTCGTTTGTATGAAAATGCCGGGTACAGGGTAAGAAGAGAAATCAGCTTCTGGAATTTTCATTAAACCGTTTATAGGGTTAGCGAGTTGAGATCGAGTTATTTGACGGAACTTTCTAATCCGTCGATCTTTCATTTCGTTGCCCATTTTTCAGGTGTTCTCTTTTCAAGTGATTCACATGTAATTTTTTGAAGTTTTTCAAATTCCAATATTCGTTTCTCCGCCACCAACTTGTGGGCCCTCCCTCGCCCTCCCCCGCCTCCACCTCCGTTTGGGGAGAGTGGATATGGCAGATTTTCCCGGGCGCGCCCGGTTCGTCTACCATACCCATCCGCCGCAGCGGATGTTAGCTAACATCTTCCATCAGTAGCTGCTGATGATCAGAAAAAATACATGTATCAGATAATGCAAACATAGGTCAACCGACCAGGCGTATCCAAGTGTAAAGCATCAGAAAATGTGGAGAAAATAACATTGAAAAATGCTTGAGTCTATAAATAACAGACAAAGGATTGATCGGCAGAAGTTTAAAACCTAAGACCGGAAGCACTGAAATCGAAAGCTCCTTGAGCTGTGATTTTTTTGTCGCAATATCCCAAAAAGAGGCCGGAATAGAAATTCCGGCCGTGGCTAAGAATATTTGAAAACCCTTAGCTGTGTTGTGTATGAAAAGTTTAAAAAATCAACCTTAAAAATAGTAATATGAATCCGCTTCATTGTCCTGCACCATCCTGATCGTATTTGTCAGTATTTCCCGGTTAATTATACCTGTCGGAGAAAGAATGTACTGGTTTTGTATTGGCATTAGTCAAATCGGGGTTGCGATTTGTTGTACAAATCCTGGTGGCTATTGAACTACAAAAGAAGTTGATTCAAGAATTTGCATGGATTCAAAGTCAAAGCGTGAAAACCTTTGCATCTGGTTGACCTCCACATCAGATTTGCACTTCGAATTCTTTATTCCACATTTCTGCAAACCACGCCTTTTCAACGAACAACCTGCCTTTGCCGCGTGCCTGTCCGGTAGGCAAGGCAGGCAGGCGAGAAACGAGAAACGAAAAACGCCGCTTGCACTAAGCTGCCCATATTCAATTTTGGAACGATACAATTTGCCGGAGATCAATCATTCAGGATATAGCGGTGAAGCTTTTTCGGATGAGCTTGTCAGGGAGTAATGAAGCCATTGCTCAGATCGATCTGGCTCTGAGGAATGGGGTAATAGTCATCCCCAGGCGATTGATAAGGCGGCATCCGGGTAGGAGAGTTAAGTATTTTCGCGTAGGGCATTTTGGATTCGTAGTTAAAAAATTCGTTGATTTCCTGCTGGGCAATACCCCATCTCACGAGATCAAAAAACCGGAACCCTTCCATCCCTAATTCGAGCAATCTTTCCAGGCGGATGGCTTTTATCGCAACTTCCTTTGAATGGAACACCACTGGATATTCAGCTACTTTATAATCGTCTGCGTCTTCGTTGCTAAATCCGGCTGAAGGATTAGCATCATTGAGGTATTTTTTCACACGTGGTGTTGACGCGGCTCTTGCCCTCACTAGATTCACCAGTTGCCACGCCACTGCCAGGCTTCCTCCGGGATCTTCTGCTTCAGCTTCTGCAGCCATCAGCAATACATCTGCAAACCTGATCAGGTTAACATTAAGCGATACACCTCCCGATACAAACCATATATTAACGTCATGTGAGCCAGCAACCTGTGAGTTCCGGATAGTACCTTTTTTGGGATGAAAAGGTCCTGAAGAGTAGGGAGGTGTTGAGCCTGCATCCGAGCGAACCCAGGAATCATCTACTATGCCCCAATCGTGATACGGAATTCCATTTCTTCCAATCGTCCAGTCGAGACGCGGATCTACATTGCCATTATATTTTGTGAGAGTACTCTGTAAGTAAGGGTCAAATACAATGTTGTTTTGCGGATTGCTCAGCGGAAGTCCGCTATCGTCTGTTTTGAAATGATTCGTGAAATAATAGGTCGGCGTGAAGAAACCCGCGCCGCCACCAGCGTTCGGAGGTATGTTCAGCATATCGCCCCAATTGGAATTGTTGGCCCCGGAGTTATCATTCACGGAAGCCTGGAAAGCAAAAACAGATTCCTTGCTGTTGTCATAATCAGCATTGAAATTATCAGCATAGTTGCTGTTCAGATCATATTTGATACCTAGCGGATTCTTTCCTTTTTCAACAACTTCAATAAGTATTTTTCTCGCCTCAGAAAAGTTCTTCGTATACAACAGCACTTTTCCATAAAATGCACCGGCATTCCACTTATTGATTCGCCCGACTGCAGCCTGCAATTCGGGTACATGCTCCCAGGCGAATTTTGCATCCTGTAATATGTCAGGAAAAATTTCGCGATCATTTTTTACACCCATGATTTCACCGGAAATCAGTTGGTTATCAGTATCAACATCGATATAGGCAAATTTTTTAAAAATAATACGACCGAGGAAATGATACCACGCGCGAAGGAATTTCGCCTGCCCTTCTATGTTAGTCTTTTCATCAGCATTAAGATCCTGTACACCTGGAAGCAATCTCAAAACTTCGTTGGTTCTTTTTATACCTTCATACAATGCGCGCCACTGATTGTTCAACGCTTTATTTGTTGAGTTGACTTCATGCCTTTGAACCGGTGCATACAGTTCATTCTGATCGGAAAACTCGCTGCCTTTATTGGCAATCGTTCCTCCGATATCACCAAACAATGCATTAGAAGCGCTTGCGCCAAACTGATTGTATTCTACGGCAGGATCATAGTTATCTAACAAGGCATATGCTCCGATCAGCAGTTGATTTATTCCCTTTGCATCCACCAGGTCTTCACCATCAATTGTACCTCTCGGCTCCGATTGAAGAAAACTTTTTTTGCAGCCGTTCAGTACCAGCAACGGGCCCGCCAGCAGGCAAGCCGCAACCAGTATATTCAGCAAAAAATGTTTTCTCTTCATTTTCATTCATCAGAATTTTACACTGGCGCCAAAGGAAAATTGACGTACAGTCGGATAAGTCCCAAGGTCAATACCTGCAGCACGATCATCATTGGATATCACTTCAGGATCCAGGCCAGAATATTTTGTTATGGTGAAAATATTTGTACCCTGCAAATAGATTCTCGCTTTTGTAATATGGAATTTCTTCATCCATGCTCCCTGCAACGTATACCCTAATTGAAGGTTGCGTAACCTGAAATAGGATGCATTCTCAACAAAATAGGAATTCACCGTCTGGCTGGTACTGAATGATCCCGTGCTGAGTTGAATCGGCACCCTGGCATCGGGTCGACTGCCATCAGGAAGCCAGCTGTTATACAATGCATCCTTACTTTTTCCTCCGGAAAAATTATTTGTGAAGTCGCGGAACCATTTCGACCAGTTGTAATTTTCTTTTCCTGCAACACAATAAAAAAATGCAACTAGGTCAAATGCTTTGTATTCAAGACTGATGTTCAACCCTACATTGAAATCAGGATTCGGATCTCCGATCACTGTCCTGTCCCAGCTGTCTATAACACCATCGGGTTTTCCTGCCGGTCCGCTGATATCTTCGAATATGAAACTTCCCGGGAAGGCAGTGTTGGTCGTTCCTCCGGAATATTGCGGTGGTGCCGCATCCACCTGCGCCTGGCTTTGAAATATTCCGATCACCTTATAACCGTAATAGGTATTCATTGGATAACCTGCAATATTCCTTGTTATCGTCTGACCATTCAAACGGTTGGATTCGTTGCTTGGGCTGTTAAAATCAAAATAGGGAAGCCCTTCAGTAATGGATAAGATTTTGTTCTTGTAGGTAGTAAATGTAAGAGTGGTTTGCAATGAAAAATTTTTTCCGATGTGCGTGTTGTTGGAAAGCAAAAGATCGATACCACGGTTACGCATACTGCCTACATTTTTAAAAGCAGGATTGTAACCGGCGGCTCCAAGTATGCCCTGGCCGATTGGATTATACAACAGTCCGCGTGTTTCTTTCTGATAAATGTCAAAACAAATGCTTACCGCATTGTTGAAAAGTGTTGCATCAAATCCGGCGTTGATGGTTTGGTTTTGTTCCCATCTGCCCTTCGGATTTCCAACAAAGTTGAGATAGAATCCGGAAGCCGGTGAATTGTTGGTGCCATAGATGTCATAAAAAGAACTGCCAGCCGAACTGATATATGTCGTGTACCCGTTGATGCTGCCTAACGCTGCCTCATTTCCTGATATACCCCAACTTGCCCTGAGCTTAAGATCATTTATCCATTGAATATTTTTCATGAACTTTTCTGCGGAGATGCGCCATCCTCCGGAAAGAGCAGGAAAGGTTGCATAGATCTCGTCACCAACAAATTTCGAAGAACCATCTCTTCTCACCAAAGCAGAAAAAAGATATTTATCGTTAAACTTATAGTTAACAGAAAAAAACATCGATGCAGTAGTCACTTCCGCAAAAGGACCGCTGCCACGAAGATTTGGCGTAGTGCCTGTGCCCAGATTGATATAGGGAATATCAGTATACGAATAAAAATTAGAGGCCGTTCCTATAATTTGTCGCCCGCCAGACTTTGATGCCTCATATCCTGCCAATGCATCGATCTCGTGTTTGCCAATCGATTTTTTGTAGGTTAAATGATTTGTCCAGATCCAGTAATTGGTCTTGATGTAATTTTCCGAATACGTTGGTGAATTCTGATTGAGGCTGTTTTCATATTCATTAATCGGATATGAATATTGTGTTCGATTATTTATAGTGCCACCAAAACTCGTTCTGACATTAAAGTCACGAAACAAATCTACTTCGCCATAAATATTTCCAAATAATCCGTGGCTGTTATCCCTGTTGTCTTTTTTCCTGTACAGCAATGCGAGTGGATTTTTTCCTCCCCAGTCTCCCCGCGAGCCGGCCCAGTCACCACCGGTGTTGTATACGGGTACAATGCTCATCAACGACCAGGTTCCGGAAATATCAGCTTCTTCCTGGTTATTGCTTTTGTTTCCCGACGCGCTGTTGCCCTGTACATTACTTTCGCTGAAGTATACCTGCAGATTTTCTCCGATATGGATCTTATCAAATAAAGTAAACTTACTGTTGATGCGCGCATTATACCTTTTATAAAACTGGTATTCTGTTATCGCCTGTTGATTGAAATAATTTAAGCTGAGCAGATAGAAACTTTTTTCATTTCCTGAACCAAAACTGAGGTTGTGATTTTGAATCGGTGCATTGCGGGTGGACTCTTTCCACCAGTTCGTGCCTTCTTTGTTTGCTGGTACAATGATATAGGCTGAATAACCAGGGTCACCGACGCGTTTTGGATTTAAACTATAGAGAGATGGATCTACTGCAGGATTTCCTTCAAACAAAGGGCCCGGTACACCAGATGCACTCTGATAATTTCCTGCAAAAATATAATCGGGTAAAACCGGTTCCGGACCATTTCCATATATCGAACCATCCAATGATTTTCCCTCGTTTCTTAAAACCAATCTTGCCAGCTGTGCATCTTCCATTGGTGATAAAGTGGTTTTCTCAAAGCCTGATCCTGGAAATTGTATACCATAATTCATGTCGTAACTAACCATTACTCCTTTTGTGTTCCTTTTCGTAGTGATTACGATTACGCCATTCGAGCTTCGTACGCCATAGATTGATGCAGATGCAGGATCTTTCAGCACCTGTAAACTTTCAATATCATTTGGATTCAGATTGGAGATATCAAAAGTCTGAACCCCATCGACCACATACAGGGGATTATTGTTCTGAAACGACCCGAGCCCGCGAATACGTACTTTTGCAGCTACCCCGGGAGTTCCATTTAAGGTAACAGTAACACCAGAAGAACGACCCTGCAATTGCGAAGTTGCATTAGCAGAAGGGACCGCTTTCAGATCTGCAACATTTACTATGGAAACTGCCGCTGTAACATCTTTTCTTTTCTGAGCAGAATAACCGGTAACGATTACTTCATTCAGACTCAGATCCATGATGTTCAGCATCACATCTCCAAGGTCTTTGCCTGCCTGGATATCCATTTCTTTTGTCTGGAAACCAACACCGGTAAAAATCAATACACTTGTTTGCTTAGGGAGATCAATTTTGAATCTTCCATCATCAGAAGATTTGGTGGAGATATTTGTATTCTTTACAGAAACAGTAATAGCCGCAATTGGTTCGCCATTGTCACTTACAATTCTTCCTGTAGAAAAAATTGCAGGATCAATTGTAGGTTTGGCTTCTGAAGGATCGATGATGAGTTTTACTTTCCGGACGGAAATATAATTGCCAACGATGGAATAGGAGAGCGGTCGTTCTTTAAATAACTGGTTGAGAGTTTCAGTAATACCAGCCTGCTCAACATGAAGAGTGACGCGTCCTATTTCAGCGATCTGGTCTTTCCCGTATACAAACGAATAAGCACTCTGTTTTTCAATTGCTCTGAAAACCTTTTGAATAGGAACATTGTCCAGGCTCAACGTAATGTTTTGCGAATAACATTTCGTCGACATCTGAAATAAAATTCCCAACACCAGCAGTATTGAAATTTTCATCCTCACCAACATATTCTTATCATTCACCAGGCAACGCCAGGTGTAAAACAACAATCATTAATTACATAACTTTACCATGTTTTGGGATGAAAAAATCAGACAGTCGTGAAGAGATTGTTTTTTTAAAATTCCCGGAATTTGTCCGTCCTGACTTCCACTCAGGGCGGATTTTTATTACGGTTTATTTATTTTTTTACAAGAATCTTTTTTCCGGTTACTTCAAAATGCATCAGGTCAGTTTTCTCGAGGATTTCGAGGAGTTCAGATACATTAACATCGCGTGAGATATCAGCTACGAGTTTTTCCTTAGGTTTTGATTCGAAAACGACTTCCACATCATACCATTTACTCACCTGCCGCATGATCGTTTCGATATCAGCTCCGTCAAATTGAAATTTCCCATCTTTCCACGCCATCACCTGATCAAGATCGATATTCCCTGCGATATTGATTGAGTTATGATGAACCTGCGCCTGCTGTCCGGGTTTCAGCATCTTTTTTTCTTTATCTTCCTGTACCTGCACTGAACCTTCCAGCAGCGTGATTCTCAGCATTTCTTCATCATCATACGCATTCACATTGAATTGGGTTCCCAACACTTTTATTTCAACATCGCTGCCCTGTTTTTTAACCAGGAACGGTTTCGATTGATTTCTGGCTACTTCAAAATAAGCTTCTCCACTGATTTCCACTTTTCGTTCTTCCCCGGGGAAAGCGACCGGATAAGTGATGGAAGAAGCTACGTTCAGCCACACCTTACTTCCATCGGAAAGCATCAATTGCTGAGGCTTACTGCCGCGTGGGACAGTGATCGTATTGAAGCGGGTTTCTCCATCAGTGCCGGCATATTCGATACTTCCATCTTTTCTCTTCGAAATGATCACTGCGCCCTGCAATGCAAGTGTCCCGTGGTTAACGCTATCGAGATCCAGTTTTGAACCATCGGCCAGCTGCAATACTGCCCGGTTATGCCTGGGTGCGGCAACATCATTTGTTGTGGCTGCAGCTGCGGTAGCTGGAACTGTTTTGTCCTTTGTGCTATTGGTGAACACGAAAAAAACAGCGATGCCCAGGACGATTGCCAGCGAAGCTGCAATCCTGAAAGACGATTTTTTATAGAAAGGAATAGTAATGACAGGCTCTTCAGTTGCTGCGAGAAATCGCTGGAAAGCCTTGTTGCGCATAGCTTCCAGCCTGGCTTTCTCGGGTATGGAAAGTTGAGCGGTATTTTCATCAACCGATTCATACCAGGCTTCCACAGCCTTTCTTTCTTCTTCCGAAGCGTTGCCATCAAGATACTTCTGAAGAATTTTCAGAATTCTTTCATTATTCATCTGGATCAGTTAATGTAACTCCTGCTGCTTTGTTATATACTGACAAGCCGGTGGATGTACTATACATGGGTTGCTGACAGCTCAGAATAAAAAGGTGATAAAAAGAAGGACTTTGGATTTGAGTCTTTTCAAAGTGGCTACCAGCGTGTTCTTAACGGTTTGTTCTGATATACGGAGCATTTGTGCGATCTCACCATTTTTCATGTGCTGAACCCGGCTCAGCTGATATATCTGTCGCATCCTGTCAGGGAGTCCCCCGACCTCCTGTTCGATCCTGTTTTTCATTTCCCGGTATTCCAGAATTTCATGGGATTTATCCATCCGGTCTTCCAGCTCAACCACCGACAAGGGCAGTAAGATGCCTTTTTTGGCTTTCTGATGCACGATCTTGATGATTCCGTATTTCAGTGCTGTAAAAAGATAGGGAGCAATAGAGTCCTGTACTTCGATGGAATGGCGGTTTCTCCATAAACTGATGAAAATTTCCTGGACGACATCTTCTGCATCTTCCTCGTTATTCAGTTTTCTGAAAGCACTCTTGAACAGGTCCTCCCAATAACGCTCATACAACATCTTAAAAGCCAACTGCTCATCAGCGCTTTTAAGGAGAGCTTTATCGGTTAAAAACACAGTCATCGGAAGCAATCAGTTTAGAAACAAAAATATAATTTTTCCAGACCTGGCATAATTTACAAGTAACATTGGTGATGCTATTTATTAACATGAAGTAGAAGACGGGAAGTTAATGGTTGAAAGTTACCGTTTGAGCTGGCTGGAGTGTTTACTGGTGGAAAAATTAGTTATAAAATCTGAATTAAAATTGTGAGTTGCTCTTCAATGGTCCGTCAGGCCCGACCGATTTCAAAATGTTCTTACCGACGAGAGACATTTGCCTTGGATGCTGTTTTACAGAGCCGTTAGGCCCGATGATCTTATAACGGCGGATTTCAATCCGCCGGAGTGAGCAGCCTGTCACTTAAAAGAGCCGTCAGGCATGACCGATTTCAAAGTGTTCTTACCGACGAAAACATTTGCCTTGGATGCTGTTTTACAGAGCCGTTAGGCCCGATGATCTTATAACGGCGGATTTCAATCCGCCGGAACAAGCAGACTGTCACTTACAAGAGCCGTCAGGCCCGACCAATTTTAAAGCATTCTTACCGAAGAAACAAAATGTCGCACCCTCAATTATGCGCTTTCAACTTTTAACCTTAAATTTTAAACTGTCTATCTTAGCACACTATGCGTAAGCTTTTTAAATACGTATCGGTTATCCTAGTCATCATTTTGCTGCTCGCATTTGCTGTGGCACCATTTACGATTTTCCCGGTGATTAGTGGATATGGCGCAAAGAACATGTGTTCGGCTGTTTTTCTGCAACATCGCGACCCCGCCGATGTTGTTCGCGAAGATTTTTTCTTCCCGATCTCCCTGGGGAATTTTAAGGTGGATATGAAAGACTCCTCAGTGACCGGTACGGTATGGGGACTTTCAAAGCGAAAAGCCATTTTCAGATGCAATATCGGAAGTACACTGATCAACGACATTCCTGAAGCGACAGTGAGAAAGCAACAGTTCACTCTGGCGCAACCATCATCAAAAAATACAGATTCTCTCTACTGGCCAATGGGGGATAAGTTACGCGATAGCCTACCCGAAGAAATCAACAAAGCAGAACTCGATAAAGTTGTAGCTTCTGTTTTGAATGAAAAAAACAAAGATGGTAAACCGCTCTATACAAAAGCGGTGCTGGTGGTTTATGATGGACAAATCGTTGCAGAAGCATATGGACCCGGTTTTAACAGCAAATCAGTTCACCTCGGCTGGTCGATGGCAAAAACGGTTACAGCGGCGATAACGGGTATACTTGTCAAACAGGGAAAATTGAAAGTTGATGAGCCTGCGCCGGTGGCTGCCTGGAAGGACACAGATAAATCATCGATCACCATAAAAAATCTGTTGCAGCAGACCAGTGGGCTTGATTTTTCAGAAGTGTATTTCAGACCCAGTAGTGCGAATACTATGCTGTGGAGCAAAGGTGATATGGCTGCATATACGGAGTCATTGTCACTCGGTCATCCCCCCGGTACTGTGTTTAATTACTCCAGTGGTAATGTGAATGTGATGAGCCGGATCATCAGGGATATATTAGGCGATGATTATTATGCCTTCCCAAGGCGTGAGTTGTTTAATAAAATCAATGCCGGTAGTTTTTTAATTGAACCTGATGCGTCTGGTACATTGGTTGGTTCTTCATTTGTATATGCGAGTGCGCGTGACTATGCGCGGTTCGGATTGTTGTATTACAATCACGGCAACTGGAACGGCGAACAGATTTTACCAGACTATTGGGTGAAGGAAAGTATACAACCTTCCTCCGCAGATCCGCGCCAACGTTATGGCTATTTCACCTGGTTGAATGGAAAGGACGAAAACCTGTCCGGCAAATGGTTTCCTGATGCACCTGCAGATATGTATTTCGCAAACGGATTTGCTGGGCAGGACATATTCATCATTCCATCAGAAAAATTGATATTGGTAAGACTTGGCATGCGCCAGATTGATAATAATGCATTTATTCGTGATGTGATTAAAACGATCAGGAAGAGAAATTGAGTTTATTACCAATGATTACAAAAGACGAGATTGAAAGTTTTATTCATGATGGCTATGTGAAAATCGAGAACGCATTTTCAAAAGATTTTGCTGCTGAAGCCCGGCGTATTCTGTGGAAAGCAACTGGTTGTGATCCTGATGATCCATCCACCTGGACAAAGCCGGTTATACGTCTGGGTTATTTTACGGAAAAGCCTTTTCAGGTGGCAGCAAACTCACCAAAACTTATCGAAGCATATGATCAACTGACAGGAGCTGGCAGGTGGATTCCAAGAGATAGTGTCGGCAGTTTTCCTGTTCGTTTTCCTTCTGACGAAGATCCCAGGGATTCGGGCTGGCATATCGATGCGAGTTTTCCCGGTGATGATCCACAGGATTATATGAACTACCGTGTGAATATTTTTTCAAGAGGTCGCGGATTATTAATGCTTTTTCTTTTTTCTGATGTCGGTCATGATGATGCTCCCACAAAGATGCGTAACGGATCACATCTTCAGGCGGCCAGACTCCTGGAACTCTATGGAGAAACGGGATTGTCTTTTATCGAATTAAGTGAAACCGTTGCGAATGCGACGGCATCAGCTGAAGAAGTAGTTGCAACAGGAGAAGCAGGAACTGTGTACTTATGTCATCCTTTTGTTGTTCATGCTGCCCAGCCACATCGCGGCAAAAATCCGCGTTTTCTGGCGCAGCCTCCCTTGCACATCAAAGAAGATTTGCAATTGCTGAGGGAAGACAGTGATTATTCCCCGGTCGAGATTGCCATCAGGAATGCAATTTCGAGTCGATCCTAAAAAAGATGACATACGGGTTGCCTGAAACCGTTTATTCAATGTTATTTGCGAAACAAAACTATGGAATACAGAATAGAAAATATAAAAGGCAGGACGCTCGCAGGCATGAACAGGCAAATGAGTTTTGCGGAAGACCAGACAGCAATCTTATGGAGAAGTTTTATGCCGCGCAGAAAAGAGATAGTGAATGCTATTGGTTCAGATCTGTATTCACTCCAGGTGTACCCTGAAGGTTTTTTTGATGAGTTTTCCCCGCTGGAAACATTCACTAAATGGGCGGCAGTCGAAATACCGGAGAGGAATAAAGTTCCGGATGGTATGGAAACTATGCAATTGCCTGCAGGACTTTACGCTGTTTTTACCTATAGAGGGCCTTCCGGGAAAGGGGCTGAAGCATTTGAATACATATTTACAAAATGGCTGCCGGATTCTGGTTATCAATTGGATGACCGTCCTTATTTCGAATTGCTGGGAGAAAAATATAAAAACAACGATCCTGAATCTGAAGAAGAAATCTTTATCCCTGTTCGTCCTGCTGGTACTTCAACTTTTTAATTTTTTATAAAGCTAATCTGCTTACTTTCTCCATTTTTGAATTTTACAATGGCGATGTAGGAGCCACCGGCAAATCCTTTTGTTGAGATGCTGACTGAATTGATACCGGCCGTTAATATTACTGCTTTTCGAATCATTGTTTTGCCTTCCATGTTTACAACAGCAATTTCAGCGCTTTCATTTTCAGGAATACTAATTTTCAACATACCCTGATCATGCACGGGATTTGGTAACAACTGAAACGAAAATCGTTCTGCGACAGGCGGTATAATTTCCCGCTTAAAGATATCCGGAGTACTCAATGTAAAATATCCTGGCACAATTAAATTGATCATTTCAAGGGAATTGTCGGAGGGATTTCTTGTAGAATAACCACGACGCATCCATACTTTTCCTGAGTCAATGCTATTGTACAACTGAAGATTTGTTTCGGTCAGGGTATTCATTTCGCGGTCAAGATAATTGAACCTGATTTTTGCTCTGAAAACAGTTCCTTTCGAGGGTATGATATTGTAATACCGGTTGATGCTCCTGCCCAGGGTTTTACTATACTGTACCTGGTGTCCTCTTGTAATAGTGGTTGTACCGAGAGAAAACACCGGTGTGATTTGTAATCCTATATTACCAGGATTCACGGTTTGCCCTGCAAGTAACTGAACAGTAATTTCAACCTTTCCACCCAGGGTTCCTGTGATGCCGGCGAGGTTTGATTCACCTGTAATTACTGCATTTTTATCAAGTATAATCGTTTGTTTGTTGAGTTCAATGTTGCCTTGTATAAATTGTAATTCCTGAAGAATAGTTATCGGTTGTGCCAATTGAACTTTGCCATCAGCTTTATTAATGATGATTCTGTTTACTATCCATTTGCCACTTCCATTAATTGTTGATATCGCATTGGTTCCTGTAAAACTTACCGTTGCCGAATCTAAGTTGATGATGCCTCTGTTTATAATGCCGCCATTGTCAATCGCCAAAGAAATATTGCCATAAGCATTTAATCTCGCTCCCGGAGATATATTTATGCTTTGTGCAATGCATCGATTCGCAACAGGCGATAATGTTCCTGCAATTAATAAAAGAAAGCTGAACATAAAAAAAATCGATTTCTTTTTCATGCCCGGTCATTATTCAAAATACCCGAATGAAATCTTTCCCGTGCGACGAATTTCGCCCTGGTGTTTTCCCGGAATCCCGATCACGTAGTGACCATTGACAACCGCAGTGGAGTATCCAAAAAACACGCTGATCCCCTCATTAAATAATATCGATTCATCGTCCAGAAGTACACGATAAAGACGGAAAATACCCGAAGCCTGTTCTTTTTTATATACCAATACTTTGCCCTGTACTCCGGGAATGGAAATCGAACCTAACGTCGGAGTGATTCTTCCTCCAGGAACACTGATAAGCAGAAAATTGTCGTCGTGGTTTACACAAAGCCCAAATAAACTATTCGATGCTATCCCCTGTGAATTACTGCTATATATCGTTTGAACAAACTGCCATCGGTTACTGATATTTCTAAAGTAAACAGTTACAGCTTCTGTTGAACCAGCTGAGTAAGGAGCCCAGGGTGCGCCGACAACAAGTGTGTTGTTCTTTATCGAAAGAGATGTTCCGAATCCCGATCTGGCAATATTCCCTGCAAGCCTTTCCTGTAGTGCCCAGGATGTTCCATTAAATGCATAGACATAGGCGGCACCTGCTCCTTCCAGATTAAGCGTTGTGTTCTTTTTACCAGGTGCTCCGACAACCATATAATCACCATGGGCTTCTATACATTCGCCGAACTTGTCTAAGAATTGAAGGTCTTTATAAACGAGTGTCTGACTGATCGTCCACCTGGTGTTTTGTAAATTGTAGATCTCAGCTATCCCACTCTCTCTTGCTGTAACAGAACTTGAGTACTTAGGTGTACCAGCAAACACAAAAGGTATCCCCCCGGTTGTGGTGGTTATCGCAACCGAAGTTCCGAATTGCTCATCAATCGCAGGTTTAGCTCTTGTTATTGCCGTTTGCTGAGACCATGAATCACCTTTCCCGAAATTAAAGACATAGATTTTGCCTGCATTGTTGATGCCCGGCAGGTCAAATGCCGGAGCCCCTACTACAAAATAATTGTCATTGATCGCAACACTCCAGCCAAAGCTGGCATTGGATTGAGGATCAGCGGCAGTTATTTTTGAAACAAAACTCCATCCATCAATCGTTTTTTTGTACAGATACACCACGCCGCCGACTTCGTTGCCCGGAGCTCCTACCAATGCATATTTTTCGTTCATTGCAACATTGGCTCCTGCAAAATTGCCCGCGGTTTTATTGAGGCTGTCGTTAACAGGAACCTGGATGGCCTCATAAGTTGTCGAATTTGCTGTGGCACTTAATCTCACCCATTGGCTTCCATCAAAAAGGAAAAGTGATTTAATATCGGTATCAAAAACAATAACACCTGCTGCTGGCGCAGGTATCGCTTTACGTTGGGCTGTACTCATACGTGGAGGAAGAAATCCTTTCGTGGAAGATTGCAGATCAAGCACTGCAGAATTGTGTGGCGCATTAGTGGATCCGATGGTAATACCCTGGCTCCAGCCCGAAATATGAACCAACAATAGTCCTCCTAAAAGGATTGTACCTATGAATTTCATACCTGTATTTATTAGTTATCCTGAAAGACAGAGAACGATGTTGAACAGAGCAGGATTAATACGTTTTGTGTCAGGGGGAAGCTCAGATTGGAAATGGAGGAAAGTACTTTTGTAAATATATGAAAATTGCTTTAAAACAGAATTTCCATGGAACGGTAAAGTGAAATCAGCCAACGGTGAACTCAGGCATAGTGGGGCAAAAATCTTAATGTAAATAGCAGTATGGATTTTTTGTTAATGCTTCGGTATTATAATTCCTGTAACATTTGATTTGTTAGTTTTAGTTTCCTGACTTGTTGATATGTCGTTTCAACCCTACTTTTCTAATCCCTTACCAAAGCATTTCGCTAAAATCCTCTGATCCGAATTCTTACAGGCTCGCGTGGTAGCGCGTTTTTTATGAAATCATATCGTATGCGTTATAACTATGCACGGATTTTGGCTTTCCTGATCTCTTTCTTCTCTGTTACCACTGTGCTCGCACAGAAGAATATCGTATTGACTGAAGATCTTGCTAAAAATTCGGAAGAATGGAAAGTGAAAATGGGAACACAGATGCCGGGAAAGCTTTTCAAAATGCACTTCTCTGATTACAGCGTTATATCCAGCAAAACAGGTTGGACTACTACAACCACCCATGGTAATTTATTCAACACGGAAACCGAATCAAAAACCAAACAGAAGTTTTCATTCCGTTTCGCAGGAAAATCAACAGATACAGCAAACGTCAATGCTGCTGTTAATATCAGCACCTCAGTAATACGTGCATTGCCCATGTTCCCCATCGTTGACTGGATCATTGATTCAGAAAATGCCAGGAGCTTGTTTGCTACCATTGTTATTAACCAGGACACTGCCAGCATCTGGGCAATGTATTTGCAAATAACCAGCAAGGCGGGGCAGCCGATGCAAAGCAATGGAGTATTATATAGTGCGGGGAGGAGAATTAATTTTTCACCGATCAATTCCAACCGCCATGGGACTGATACGAGATCAATGCCTGCTGAAGGCTACGAGTTTACAGAAAATGATAGAGCAGTTGGTGCCGTCCAGTATTATGGTGGTGGCCTGATGGGTATGAATAAAAATATCGTCTGGATACACAATAGCCTAGATGCGAAAACCAAACTTACAATTGCCTCTGCAATGACCGCTATCCTTGAATCGATCTATACAAATATTCCAACCGAATAATTTCAACCCCTACTTCATGAATAAATTAAAATTTATCAAAGACGAAGGGTCCGTCTTTTATAAAGAACTCACAGCCGAAATTGATCGATATTTTCTTGAAAAGGGAATTGAAAAGTCCGGCAATAGAAAAATGATTTTTAAGATATGCATGTACTTCAGCCTGGTGATTATTTTTTATAGCCTGATGATGACCAGTACTGACAAAGCTGCATTCTTCATTTTCTATCTTTTCATGGGATTTTTTGTGTTGCTTACAGCGTTTAATGTATCTCATGATGCTGCACATGGAGTAGCAGTAAAAAGTAAATACTGGAATAGAATATTGTTTTCGATCAGTTTTAATCTGCAGGGCAATAACGCTTATGTGTGGGGAAAAAATCACAACGAATCACATCACCTGTATACCAATATTGAAGGCAGCGATATCGATGTACTTAATAATCCTTTGTTTCGAATGACCGAAACCCAGCAGTTGAAATGGTTTCATCGGTATCAACATCTGTATGCGCCCTTTTTATACCTTTTGTATTCGCTCAATTGGTTTTTGTTTCGCGAAACATTGATGTTATTTAATTACTCCAGCCGTACGATAAAGATTGCCATCCCGAAAAAAGAAATTGTCAAACTGATTGCATTCAAATTTATTTATATCGGGTATATGATCGTGCTTCCGGCAATTGTATTACCGTTCGGATGGGGAACAGTACTGCTCGCGTTTCTCCTGAATCATTTTATGGTATCCTGGATATTTGTCGGCGTACTTGGTGTGTCACATTTATCCGATTATGTGTCGCATCCCGTTCCGGATAAAGAAAATCAGTTAAACATGAGCTGGCCTAAACTGCAGATGCTAACCTCTGTTGACTACAATGCCTCCAGTGTGTTCTTCAACTGGACGTTGGGAGGATTTAATGCACACGCACTTCATCACCTGTTGCCCAATATATCTCATGTACACTACCTGGACATTCTGCCGATTTTCAGATCACTGGCTAAGAAACATGGAATCGTCTATATGGAAATGAGTTATTCAGAATCATTGAAATCTCATTTTCGATTTCTGAAAGCCATGGGGTCAAAACAATATATTCAACCCATTTCATTTGCGGGATAAACATATTCATATTGCGGAAGACAGTGCACTTCTCAAGCTCCTTTACAAAAAAGTAGAGGGGAGCATTGTTCCTGATAAAGCAAAATTTACCAGGCAATTGCTGGTGAAGTTTATTTTTTATTTCGGAGCAATGATCGCGGGGTACCGGGCAATCGTTGTTACAAAATCCACCTCGTTATTTCTTCTGGCTTTTGTTTTTTATGGATTTGCTGTATTGCTTTTTGCATTTAATTTTTCTCATGATTTTTCACACAATACTATTTTCCGGAACAAAAAATTAAATCATTTCTGTTTTGTTCTGATCTATGCAATAATCGGTGCGCATGGCGAAGCGTGGAAGCAAAGACATATTCAATCCCATCATTATGCCCCCAATGTGCAGGATTATGATTCTGATCTGAATATTACTACGTTGATTCGCGTAATTCCAGGCAGCAAATATTATTGGTTTCATCGTTTTCAACATTGGTATGCACCATTTGCCTATATGACATATTCATTGTACTGGATTTTTATCAAGGACATTGTGATTCTTTATTCGAAAGATGATTTTGTGAAAGGGAAAAACTTTGGGTACCATTTTTCGTTCTGGATACAGAAAATATTTTATGTTGTTCTCATTCTTGTAATTCCGATTCTTTACTCGCAACAGGAGTGGTACTTTGTGCTTGTAGGTTTTTTACTGATGCATCTTTTGCAGTCAATCTTTCTCCTGTTTACTTTTTTCATGACGCATCATGTTGAGTCTACTGCATATCCGTCAACAGATAAAAACGGATACATAAACGCGTCGTGGCTAATGAATCAGGTGAAGAGTTCAAACGACATGCATCCGTTCAGCAAAACAGCCAACTTTATCCTGGGTGGGTTCAATAATCATATAGCCCATCACCTTTTTCCTCAATACCATCATGTATACTATCCTGAGTTAAATAAAATACTTTACAAGACCCTCAGGGATCACAAGATTATTCCCAATCAAACCAGCTATTGGGGCGGCATAGTCTCTCATTTGCGACTATTAAAAAGAATGAGCAGGCCGGAAGCTGCATGATATAATATTACGGAGGTTTTTTATTTTTCTAACTTTAAGGAAGCGGCATTGTTTGTCGTTTTGTTTTTAATTTTAATATTGAAGATGGCGACAAAAACCAAACCGGCAAATGTGGATGCCTATATTTCTTCCTTTCCTGTCGAAGTGCAGGAAAAATTAATGCAAGTCAGAAGGATTGTGCAAGAAGCAGTACCTGATGCAGAAGAGACGATCAAGTATGAAATGCCCACTTATGTACTGCATGGGAATCTTGTATATTTTGCAGCTTATAAAAAACATATTGGCTTTTATGGCGTTCCGTCCGGAGATCCGGAACTCGTAAAAGCTTTGAAGGTGTATAAACAAGGCAGGGGATCAATTCAATTCCCGTTGGATGAACCAATGCCGCTGAAGCTTATTTCGCGAATTGTCAAACAACGCGTGAAAGAGAATCAATCGAAAGCAAAAGAAATATCAAGATAGCGATAGTTGAATTTCCGATGAGGTTTGAAGAAGTATTTAGAGAGACATTGGCGCCGGTTACGCCAGGTGAGAACGTTATTTCAGAAATGTGGGCTGAAATAGTAACTGCATATTCTTCCAGTGAAAGACGCTATCATAATCTTAAACATCTTGATCAGCTGATATCGCATCTTATTGAGTCAAAACTCATATCCGGGACTGGACTGCTGTCGTATCTGCGGTTGCGTGGCATGATGTGGTGTATAACACATCGAAATCGGATAACGAGGAAAAGAGTGCGGAGTATGCAGGCAGGATGTTGAAGCAGACTTCACTTTCAGAAGATCAGAGACAAAAGTGTGTCCACCTGATCCTGGCTACAAAAAAGCACGAGCCTGATCCGGATGAGGATACCAACCTTTTCACTGATGCTGATCTTGCGATATTGGGAGCAGATGAAGATGCATACCTTCATTATGCAGTGCAAATACGAGAAGAATACCGACAATATCCGGATTTCTTATACAAGCCAGGCCGGAAGAAGGTGCTGAAACATTTCCAGGAGATGAAATCCATTTTTAAAACGACTTATTTCAGCAACAGGTTTGAAAAAAGCGCAAGAAGAAATATCGCCGTTGAATTCGCATCACTTAGATAAGTTATAGAAAAAATTACTCTGCGCAGGCCATATTTCCCGCAGATCACAGATCGAATACACGTTGATTCCGCAGATATTATGTCTGCGTTCTTCTGTATGCATTAAAACAATGTCCATCTGCGGAAAAAAGTGAATGGCAAAGCAAAACCAACTGGTTGATTGCAACTGTCAATAAAATTATTAATTAGTTTTAGAATGATGTCTGTTTATAATTTCGCTTAGCACTTGAATATATAAGCTGCCCGCACAATACTGCAGGGACACGCTGTATCCTGAAAACTATAAACTGTCTGTTCATGACAAACTGCCTGCCGGCAGGCAGGCTGAAAACCAACAACTATGTTCGCAACGAACCCTCATTCTACAGAGACCCAAATGCTAATCCGCAAACCTGCAGAAGAAGTTTACAATGCCTTTGTTGATCCTGCTGTGACAACCAAATTCTGGTTTACAAAAAGTACAGGAAGATTGGAATTAAATAAAGCAGTTGAATGGACCTGGGAGATGTATGGAGCTTCGGCTGGAGTAGTCGCAAAATACATGGAACCGGGAAAGCGATTGGTTTTTGAATGGGGAGAACCAGCAAGAACGGTAAACATAGATTTTTCAGCTCAGCCGGATAGCACAACCTATGTCGTGATTACAGAAAGCGGTTATACGGAGACGGGAGATGAGCTCATCCGGGTGATCAAGGACTCGACAGGAGGTTTTACAACAGTGTTGGATGCCATGAAAGCATGGCTGGAACATGGATTGATGCTCAACCTGGTAGGAGATAAGTTCTTAAAGTAACCGGGTATATTGATACGGTTGCTTCCAGCACACAGGTGAAAAGCTTATATTTAGAGATAACCCTCCCGCATGCGTAAATGCTTCCTGTCCCTTGTGTTCATTTTATCATTGTTATTTGTTCGTGGTCAATATTCGGCAAAAAATATGTCGTCGGGTGGTGCATTGCATCCCCTGCAGGCAAATATGGATATCCGGCATTATACATTGGCTTTGCATGTTGAACCCGATAGCCAGACCATTCGTGGTTATTGCAGTATTGAAATGCGCTTGGAAAAGCCCGCTGATACGATTTTGATCGACCTCGCTCCGTTTTATACCATTACTTCATTAACGGTAAATGATAACCGATCTGAATATCACGTAAAAAGTGACCGGATATTTATTGTGAGACCTGGAGGATTTAATTCCGGTAAGAACATTGTTCGTGTCGACTATCATGGAAAACCTCCAATCGCAGAGCACCCTCCATGGGAAGGCGGTTTTACGTGGAAAAAAGATAAATCCGGCAATCCATGGATTGTAATTAACTGTCAGATGCAGGGAGGTAAAATATATTTTCCCTGCAAGGATCATCCATCCGATGAACCAAATGATGGAGTGGATCTGTACATCACTGTTCCGAAAGGCTTGTCTGTAGCAGGCCCGGGGATGCTTGCTGCTGTAAAACGTGCTACACCTGAAACTTCCACATGGCATTGGAAAACGCTGTATCCGATCAGTAACTATTGTGTCTTGTTCAATATCGGCAAGTACAAAGTGTACAAAAGAAACTATACCACGATCGAGGGCAACACTGTACCGATGGAATATTACATACTTGAAGAAGATACTGCTCATGCGAAACAGGTACTGGATATGCGTGCGAGAGATACCAGGATACTGGAAAAGTATTTTGGTGAATATCCCTGGGTAAAAGAAAAAATAGGCATAGCCGAAGTTCCTAACCCCGGAATGGAACACCAGACCATGATCACTTACGCCAATGATTTTAAGGTCGATACGATCAATGGCCAATTGTACAGCGCGAATTTGTATCACGAATTTGGTCATGAGTGGTGGGCGAATAAAGTCACGAACAGGGATTGGGCACATATGTGGATACAGGAGGGAATTAATACTTACGCTGAATCACTTTTCTTTCTTGAAATGGGGGGTGAGAGAGCATACGATTCCTCAATAGGATTAAATAAAAAGTATATCGACAACGAAACGCCCATTGTTCCGGGAGAGGTGGCAGATACGCGCGCAGTATACAATGGAGATATCTATTCAAAGGGTGCCTATTTCATGCATTCGCTTCGTTTTATGCTGGGTGACAGCGTGTTTTTCCCTGCATTGAAAAAACTCGCCACAGATCCCGCATTTACTTATAACAATAATATCATTACCGATGATGTGGAGAAGCATTTCAGTAAAGCGGCACAGAAAAATCTGAAGCCTTTCTTCGATCAGTTTTTAAGAACAACGAACCTGTTTGAATTTACGATAACAAAACTATCTGCAAATCAATACCAGATCGAAGCTGTAAATATCCCCATGGAGATACCGCTGGAAATCAGCACATCAAACGGAATTCAGAAGATCAATTGCACCGCCGGGAAATTTAGTATCGCAAGCAATGATTTTCCTGTAATTGATCCTCGCGCATGGTACCTGAAAAAGGTGAGAAGTGAGAAGTGAGAGAGCAAATACCGTGTACAGAATGCGGAATACAGAATACAGGAAGAAAAATCGAAACTGAAAACCGGTTGTTCGTAGAGACGCGATGCATCGCGTCTCTACGAACAACGAACAACGAACAACGAACAACGAACAACGAACAACGAACAACGAACAACGAACAACGAACAACTTCTATGAACCTTAAACTGTGAACCTATGAACTGTTTTTCCACCGTATTTTTGCCAGATGACCATCTATACCGACCGCCTGGAACTGCGTCCCACTAATGAAAATGATCTTGATATTTTTTTCACGCTGATCACCAATCCTTATGTGAGAAAATATCTTCTTGATGATGAAATACTAAATATGGACCAGGTAAAGGATTTCCTGGATATCAGTATCAATCAATTCAACAGTTCCCATTACGGATTATGGTTGATCGAATCCCGCGAGACGCATCATGCAATGGGTTTTACGGGACTCTGGCAATTTTTTGATGAAGGCCAACCGCAGCTGCTATATGCTCTGTTACCCCAATATACCGGGTACGGATTCGCAATCGAAGCGGCTTCCGCAATTGTCAATTATGTTTTTACAGAACTGAAATTTGAGCAGTTGATCGCAAGTTGCGATGAACCCAATCAGTCATCACAGAGATTGGCAGAAAAGCTGGGAATGACGCGTGATAAAATAGCGGACAGAAAAGACAAACGTTTATATTATTACCGGCTCAACAAAGAGGAATTTCTTAAAAGATGATTTGGGTTGATCCTGTGAAACGATTGTTAATCATATTACTCCTTTTCCTTGCCCGGTCAGTGCAGTCGCAGCAAAAAGATCTGAATGCAGATTTTGTCGTTGAAGTGGAAAACAAAGGCGCAAAATCTGTCGGGCTGCAGTTCAAAGACTATAGCTATAAAATCCCCGCAGGTCACACGAAAGTTATTAAACGAAGAATTGCGGATAAAGATCGACGATTTGTAGTTTTTATTATCCTGCCTGATAGTTCTGCACGCAATGGTTACCGCCAACAGCTGGTCAGGATTTTTTCAGATAGTCCGATGATACGAAAGATTACCATTGATACTCAAAGCAAAGTACGGTACAACGCTGATCCCGGAGAGGAATTGGTTTTTCAGTATCATTCAGCTCTTACGAGATCCAATTTCTGGAAATTGACAGATAGTGTGATCACCGCAAATCCTGCAAATGCAGGAAGTGCGGAAATTATTATGAGTCAGCTCTGTAACGCCGGCTATCCTTTGGACAGAATCGAAAGCAATTTTGAAAAACTGGATCAAAACATCCGGAAATCGTCTACCGGCAAATCGATTGCGGGATATATTTCCAGCAGAAGAAATTTCATGGTCGGCGCTCCCGTGGCCAATTTTTCTTTGAAGGATTCGACAGGGAAACTGACACAACTGACAGACGTGAAATCTGAATACGTGCTGCTTGATTTCTGGTTCTCGTCATGCAAGCCCTGCATCGAATCTTTCCCCCGATTAAAAGAATTGTATTCAGCAGTCGATCGCAACAGGTTAGAAATTGTTGGACTTTCAGTAGATGCGAAATCAAAAGAATGGAAAGCAGCGATTTCCAAATATAATCTTCCGTGGATCAACCTGCACGATTATGCGGAGTCAATCGCATTTTTCACTTTTGCTATAGAGCATTTTCCCTCACAAATTCTTATAAATGCTCAAAGAAAAATTATCAGTATCAATCCCAGCCTGGAAGAACTCAGCAGGATAGTATCAAAACCTGAGTGATTTTTTCAGCCCGCTCCACCGGTAGTGGCAATATTTCAATCTCTTGAATTATCTTTCACTAAAGACCAGATTTTTAGTTTATGGAATTTCAGAGAACAGATTCTGATAACGAAAATTTTATCGCATTGGTAAGATTGCTCGATGCTGATCTTGCCGAAAAGGATGGCGCTGATCATTCTTTTTATGCGCAGTTTAACAAGATTGACAAGATTAAACATGTAATCGTAGGCTTCTACGGCGATTATGCCGTGGCATGCGGTGCGTTCAAACCATTCGATGAAGATTCGGTTGAAGTAAAAAGGATGTACACGCGCGAAGAATTTCGTGGAAAAGGGATCGCTTCAATGTTATTAAAAAACCTGGAAACCTGGGCCGCAGAATTGGGTTACAGCAAAGCTGTACTCGAGACAGGGAAACGGCAACCGGATGCAATCCGATTGTACGGGAATAACGGATACCAGCTCATTCCGAACTATGGCCAGTATGTTGGAATCCAGAATAGTGTCTGTTTTGAAAAGAAATTAAGTTTTTAATTCATCAATTTAAATTCCACTACAGTTGTCTCCCTGGATTGATTATGATACCACACTAAATGGCGAATTTATTGTCCTTTCGCCTTTGATGCCATATCATTTTGAAGATCTGATTTTGCTTGCAAATGATTCCCGTATTTGGGAACATTATGTTTATGATGGTACAAATCCCGAAAAGATGCAATCAACTCTTGATTCAGCCTTGAAGGATAAAGAAAACGGTACTCAGTTTCCTTTTGTAATTATTGATAAGGCGACCAGCAGAATTGTTGGATCTACGCGATTTATGGATATAGTTTCTGCGCATAGGAAACTGGAGATTGGGTCTACATGGCTGCATCCGGACCACTGGGCGAAAGTTGTTAATCTTGAAGCAAAACTTCTTTTGCTGACACATTGTTTTGAACATCTCAAAACGCTTCGGGTTCAACTGAAGACGGATGAAAGAAATATACGTTCGCGAAAAGCAATAGAAAAAATAGGCGGTGTTTTTGAAGGGATACTACGTAATGATATGCTTCGCGATAACGGTACGCATCGGAATTCTGCCTATTACAGCTTCATCGATACAGAATGGCCGGCAAAGAAAAAAGCGCTGCAGGAACTGTATGATGCAAAAAAAACTTCACTACATTGATCCCGGACCGATTATTGCAGGTTTGCCATACATTTTATAGATTTAAAATCAAATTCTGAGAGACATGGCAAAAATCACCACATTAATTGCAGCCTTCGTTTTTATTTGCATTTTCAACTCTTTCGGACAGGACAATTCGGATAAGGTTTCTGAAACTTTCAAATCATATATCACTGCACAGAATGAGCATGATCTTGCTACGCTGGATAAACTTTTTGTTCAGTCGCCGGATTTCCTGATGATCTATGCCAATAAAGAACATTGGGGAACACAGGATGCGATAGAAGCTGCGGAAGTGTTGCACAAGGCAGCGCTCGTTTTGGAGCCTGCATATGATCAGATGAAACTGATCATGATCAATGACCAGTCTGCACAGATTTTTGTTCCTGCTTTGTATACATTAAAAGAAAGCGGACGCACTGTAAAGAAAAACATGATGCTGAACATGACACTTGGCCTGAAAGGAGAGGAGTGGAAAATATTTTCAATACTTAGTATTTCGACAACAGCGCGCAAATAGATCATGTAGAAGCCAGTCGGATTGTTTCTGAGGAATCAAAATCCCCGATCAACCAAATCGGGTCATTCATTTTTGATGTTGAGGTAAGTGTTAAAAATGCACCTGTACCTTTTCTTTTTTTCGGACATATTTAAGGTATGATCGTCAGAAAGGGCACATTATATAATTAGAAAATTCCAAATTATGGGCCGTCCAAATACGCCGGAATTTAAATGAACGAATGTTATCAGATTAAATCAGCCGGGGAACTATCTGAAAAGGAAATTGAACGGATAGTCGATGCATGGTCGATTCCTGAATACAATGATCTTACTAAAGTTGATTTTGCAGAGCGCTTTTCTTATTCTGAATTTCATCTGTTGTATTATGGTGATTCAATATCAGCTCTTGCGAGGATTAATTTTGATTTTGAATTAGAAATGGAGGGGGTCAAATACAAATTTGCCGAATTGGTGGGTCTTGTTGCAGTAGAAAAACAGAAGGGTCGGGGCACTCAGCTGGTAAAACTGATCATGCAAAATATGGTTGAAAGAAATATCCAGGCTATAGGATTTTGTGAAAAATCGCTTAGGGGTTTTTATATACGATGTGAGCTCCGGATTTTTGAGGGTAAGGCCAAATATCTTCTTGAATATGTTGAAAGCAAATGGATTCCTTCTACAGATGATGATATTCTTGAAATAAATCTTTCTTCGGCAAATAGACTTTTATTTGAAAGCCTTAACCAGAATAATCCGGCTTTTTTGTACCTGGCTTAAGATGATGATGTACAGCTCATCTGACCGGGTGACGGTGACTTCACAGACGTGGATGTTTGAAAATTCTGGATTTTCGATTATCACGATTCTAAAGATATTTGACTTTAATTTATTTTAACTTCAGCAACTGATCACCGATCATCATCCATGTAAAAAAGGACTTATGAAAGAAAATCCTTCTTCTCCCATCGAGATTCCTTCATCCGAATTCAAAAAAATGGGCTATGCTCTTGTGGACCAGGTAGCTGATCTTTTTGAACAGATTCGTGAGCGACCTGTAACCACCGGAGAAGACTCTAAAGCAATCAGGAACGTACTTGGTACTGATTCGCTGCCTGAAAATGGAGCTGCTCCTGCAGAAATATTAGGCAAAGCATCAGATTTGCTGATCAATCATTCTCTTTTTAATGGACATCCGAAGTTCATGGGCTATATAACTTCGTCACCAGCGCCATTAGGAGCTTTAGCGGATTTGCTGGCCTCTGCAGTTAATGCAAATGTCGGTGCGCAGATACTGAGTCCGGTGGCAACACAGGTTGAAAAACAAACGATCCGATGGCTTTCGGAGTTTATCGGGCTTTCACCGGACTATGGAGGTATCCTGGTAAGTGGAGGTAATATGGCCAACTTTACCGGATTTCTGGCGGGGCTTACTGCAAAAGCAGGTACGGCATATCGTGAGTATGGATTTTCTCAGAAGGAACATGCGCAGCTGGTTTATTGTTCAAAGGCAACACATACCTGGGTGGAAAAAGCCGCCATTCTTTTTGGACTTGGTTCAAAGGCAGTAAAATGGATCGCAACTGACGAAAACAATGCAATCGACGTCAGTGCATTGGTGAAGGAAATTGAGGCTGATCTTGCTGCAGGTCATAAACCGTTGATGGTAATAGGAACTGCCGGTGATGTGAGTACAGGTGCACTGGATGATTTTTCACTGCTGGCTTCTGTTGCCGGTAAGTATGATTTGTGGTTTCATATTGACGGTGCCTATGGGATACCCGCTGCAGTCTTACCGGAATTGAAAGTTTTGTTTACGGGAATAGAAAAAGCGGATTCACTTGCGCTCGATCCGCACAAATGGTTGTATAGCCCGCTGGAAGCGGGTTGTACACTGGTGAAAAATCCAAAACACCTCACGGATACTTTCAGTACTCATCCGGTGTATTATAATTTCAGTCATGGTGATACTAACCCTGTACATAATTTCTATGAATATGGATTGCAGAATTCCAGGGGATTTCGCGCATTGAAAGTATGGCTCGTATTGCAACAGCTGGGGAGAAGAGGCTATGAAGAATTGATTCGAAAAGATATTGAGTTATCGAAGTATATGTACAATTGTGCTGAAGCCCATCCTGAGCTCCAAGCCATGTCACAACATCTCAGTATTGCCACATTCAGGTTTGTTCCTGGAGGTGCTGCCGAAAATAATGAACTACTAAATAAGCTCAATGAAGATCTGTTGAATGAGTTGCAGGCGGGTGGTGAGTTGTTTCTCTCCAATGCGGTGATCAGGGGTTGCTATAGTTTGCGCGCATGCATTGTAAATTTCAGAACAACAGAAAAAGATATTGATGAAATGATGAGTATTATTTTGAAAAGGGGAAGGGCTTTGTTTGCGAACATGCAGGCCGCAGGCAGTGCTCTGCCTGCCGGACAGGCAGGGCAACAACCAGCAGGTATTACACGGTGAGTTTTTATTCTTTCTGTTCCCGGTTTCTGTTTTACAGGCAGGAGATTGGAGGCAGGAGATTCGGTAGGTGGAATGTAGTATCAAACAAACGGGTGCAGGTTCTTACTGCATAGTGTATTCTGTATTCTTTGTTTTCTCTGTTTCAATATTTATGAAAATCGACAAATCATACTTCCAGCAAGCCTATCGTTTTTTTAACAGGCGCGATATTGATTCGTTATTAGCCATGATGGCAGAAGATGTTGACTGGCCCAACGGATGGGAAGGTGGCTATGTACATGGGCCCGGTGAAATACGCGACTATTGGACAAGGCAATGGAGTGAAATAGATCCACATGTGGAACCGCTGGAGGTGGAAGAGCTTCCTGATGGCAGGTATTCAGTTCTCGTACAGCAGACGGTAAAAGATCTTGCGGGAAAGGTAATGTTTGACCAGCAGATCAGGCATGTGTATACTTTAAAGGATGGAATGATTGCCTTGATGGAAATCCTGCCCGTGTAGTTGAAAATTCTGGATTTTATCGATATTAACTTCGACACAAGTAGAGATAATTGCCTATTTCATTACTTCAACAACAAGTACATTGGAATTATCCGGAAAATTTTTCAGGATACCCGTCCAAAAAATAGAAGCAGGATTGTTATTGGTATGAGTAATCATTTCAATAATGTTTAAATAGAATTTTATGCAGGAATTTATGTTGATTTTCAGGCACGAAAATGCATCCGGAAAAGTATCTCCTGAACAGATGCAGGAATGGATGAAACAAACCATGGACTGGATTGGCGGCATTGCAGCGCAGAATAAATTTGTATCCGGAACGGGATTGCTTTTTGATGATGCAAAGGTTGTGCATCACAGTAAAAAAGTAACGAATGGCCCTTTTGGTGAAATCAAAGAGACGCTCGGAGGATATATCATCGTGAAAGCTGAATCCGCCGATGAAGCGGCAGAGTTTGCAAAAGGTTCTCCGATTTTGCAGGGCGAAGGCAATACTATTGAAGTAAGAAAGATTGCGAAAGACGACGGTGTGCATTGATAATTGGGAGGCAGGAGTCCGGAGGCAGGAAAAAACAGCCAAAGATCAGTCGGGGTAAATTGCAGAGACGCCATGCATGGCGTCTCGAAAAAAACAAACAGGTAGCCGCAGCGGATACATTATTGCAGAGATAACTGTCTCTGCAATTTTTCGTTCGTGCTTTTAAAACGAACAACGAATAACGAACAACGAACAACGAATAACGAAACAGCAACAGCCCGGAAACAACAAAATGACTGCACCCGTTCTGACAGCCGACAACTGAAAACCGACAACTCAATGGATCTCATCCCACATCTGTTTCGTACTGAATCCGGAAAAATCACTACCGTATTGTGCCGGCTTTTTGGTATGGAATATATGGAACTGGCAGAAGATATCACATCTGATACTTTTCTGACTGCGATGGAAACATGGCCATACCAGGGTGTGCCGCCGAATCCAACAGCATGGCTCTATACAGTTGCAAAAAATAAAGCGATCAATCATTTCACAAGAGATAAAATTTTCAGAGAAAAAATTCTTCCCACCATTCACGCAAACAAAAATTCAGAAGTTGAATTCAATATCGATTTTACGGGTGATCATATCAAAGACAGTCAGCTGCGGATGTTATTTGCGGTTTGTAATCCTGTAATTCCTTCCGAGTCTCAGATAGCCCTTGCGCTGCGGATACTTTGTGGTTTCGGAATTGATGAAATTGCAAATGCATTTCTCACAAACAGGGAACTGATATATAAACGAATTTTCCGGGCGAAAGAAAAGCTGCGCGAAGAAAATATCATTATTGATGAATGGCCTGTATCCGGAATCAGCGAAAGAACCACATCTGTTCTGCATACGCTTTATCTTCTTTTTAATGAAGGTTATTATTCTGAATCTGATGAACAAATAATAAGAGAAGACCTTTGCTTTGAGGCAATGCGTTTGCTGCACCTGCTGATTGATAATGAGAAAACTAATACTGCGGAAGCAAATGCGCTGATGGCGTTGATGTGTTTTCATACTTCACGCTTTGCAGCAAGAAAAGATGCAGCAGGAAATATGGTGCTCTACGCGGACCAGGATGAAAGTCTCTGGAACCAGGAACTGATTGCTAAAGGTGTTTTTTATTTTCAGCAATCCTCCGGTGGTGATCGTTTATCCCCATTTCATTTCGAAGCTGCAATTGCCTGTTGGCATACTAACAAGACAGATTCCAGAGAAAAATGGGAGAGCATACTTGATCTTTACAATCGCTTGCTGAAGATGAAGTATTCGCCGGTGGCTGCACTCAATCGCAGCTATGCTATTTTCAAACTCCGCGGCGCGGAGCAAGCGATCATGGAAACAGAAAAACTCAAGCTCGATACAAATCAATACTATTTTTTATTGCTTGGTGAACTTTACAGGGATATTGACCGTGACACTTCAATACACCATTTCAAAAAAGCTATTTCACTTGCTAAAACAGACGCGGAGAAGAAGAGCATTCAGAGAAGAGTTGAAAGTTGAATAAAAGTTGAAAGTGAGAGCATGCGGATGCAACCATCAATTCTGAATGCATACAGCCAATTTATCTTATTTGGTTTTATACTTTTGCTCAGGCTAACTTATAACTTACCACCTGAAAACCTATAACCAATTACTTGAGCTGGTCTTTACACCTTCAACTTGCCAACGTCACTTCAATTCCCTTCCTCAACGTATTATGTATCTCAGCCATCCGGTCTGTTTGCGTTATGAGTTCCGCGACAAGGGACGGTTCGAGATCAGAATCTACAGTAACCTGGTAGGTAATTTTTGAAGCAGGTTCACCATCAGTTCCGAAAACACTTTCGCAGTTGACTTGAACTCCGTTGATGGTCAGGTTTCTTTTCGCAGCTTCCCGATAGATATCATTACAATAACAGGTGGCAAGCGATAACATCAGCAACTCTGCACCGTTAATTGCAGATCCGAATCCGCCGGGCTTTGACGCGATCTGAAGCGTTTTTTGATTTTCGTTGGTTTCAACGGTAACATCGTGACTGTTGTACTTGTTGTGGATTTTTGCACTGACCCGCATAGCGATATTTTATTGGCGCAAATCTAGGAATTCATCGGCTGAGGGAGAAACTGAAAACAGAAAGAATAATGAATACAGGAAACTGAAAATTAAAAACTGGAAGAAAGTGATGGGCGTCGTTCCTTTGTATTTGTTGCCTGCTGCCCTGCAAAGAACAGAATACAAAATACATGAGGCAGTAATAATTTGCAATTGCACGCTTGGAACTATAAACTGTAAACTACAACTCCTGCAATAAAACTTTCTTTTGCCGGAAAGCCTCGGGGGCTCAAAGGTTGCTCAAAGATCTTCTTCGGGCAACCTTCCCGTCTTTGAGCCTTAGTGGGTAATCCAGGTATGATCTATGTTATTTTTTAAACAAACAGTAATGTGGCGCTAACAATGACACTGCCTGACAACTAATTTTCCTGTCTGAAAACAGAAACCAGAGGACAGAAGCAGAAAACAGAAATTCTCACCATGGTATATCTGCTTTCCGCTGCCCTCCGGAGATTAAGAAATATAGTAAAGACTATCTTCGCCCCGTGAATTTACCCGCCGAACTCATCTCATCACTGACTGGTTTACCAGGGTTCGATCCCGTTTCATTTGAAGCCGTTCATAACAATCATACACAGGTAAATTCGATCAGATTGAATCCTTCGAAATGTCCGACGCTTTCTGTTCCTGCATCTTGTTTATATCAGATAGAACAAAGCTATTGGAAATTATCTGCCAGACCTATTCCTTGGAATTCAAACGGTTGGTACCTGAGCGAGAGACCATTATATACACTCGATCCTCTTTTACACAGCGGTGGTTATTATGTACAGGAAGCATCCAGCATGTTTATCAGTTATGCAATTCAGCAATTGTTGAAGGGAAGAGATTCTCTCAAGGCACTTGATCTGTGTGCCGCGCCCGGAGGTAAAACAACTTTACTTGCATCGGAGGCGTGTTTTAGTCTTGTCGTTGCTAATGAGGTGATTTCATCCCGCGTGAATATTCTTTATGAGAACGTTGTAAAATGGGGTGAATCGCATGTATTGGTGAGCCGGAATGACCCTTCTGCTTTTGGTGACCTTCATCAGTATTTTGATGTAATGCTGGTAGATGCGCCTTGCAGCGGAAGTGGTTTATTTCGCCGCGATCCCGATGCGATGGAGGAGTGGTCTGTTCAGCAGGTCGGTTATTGTAGTACCAGACAGCGACGCATACTCGAAGATGCATTGCCTTCCCTCAAATCCGGTGGCTTACTGATTTATTCTACCTGTTCTTATTCGAAGGAAGAAAACGAAGACATTGTGGATTGGCTTTGCGAAACACATGCTTTTATAACGGAATCTTTTAGCGTTCCTTCGGAATGGGGCGTTGTTGAAACCTTATCTCCTAAAGCGGGAGCCAAAGGATTTCGTTTTTATCCCGACAAAGTTGCCGGCGAAGGATTGTTCATTTGTTGCCTGAGAAAGCCGGAAACAAAGAGCGTTATGGGGTGGCGATCGCAGAAAATTCCTGCGGCACCGATAAATATTAAAGAAATTGTAAAAACAAAAATCACTGATGATTCTTTTGTTTTTGTAAATAAGGATGAGCTGGCTTTTGCTGTCCCGGCCGGACTGGAAGAAGAGCTGGGAATCATTGTTTCCCATCTTCAATTGAGAAAGTCAGGGGTATTGCTGGGTTCCGTTATCCGCAATGAATTGATTCCGGATCACGAGCTGGCACTTAGTAACCTTCTGAATCAGGGTATTGCGTCAGTTGAACTTGACCGTGAGCAGTCTATTCGTTTTCTCAGGAAGGAGAATTTGGATAGCAGCGGATTTCCGAAAGGGTGGGTACTGGCTCGTTTTGGTTCAAGACCATTGGGATGGATGAAAGTACTACCTAACCGAGCCAATAATTATTACCCCGCTGCGTGGCGAATAACCACCTCCAAACAGATTGACAATGAGTAAGATCGGTTGTTGTTTTTCCAAAAATTGTTTTGAAAACACGCTTGGTGCCAGGTTTGGTAATCATCTGATTAATGTCGTATTTTTAACACCTGAAAGTAATATCCAACGGCGGCAACTCGCCGGAAAATGAGCCTCATGAAGAAACTGTACTCCTTTATCCTGTCCTGGTTTATACTGATCAACATATTTGCGCAATCTTCGCCGCTTCAGGCCCACCTGGAAGGCGGTAAACCCTATCTCCTTCATACTGTTGTTGCAAAAGAAAACTGGTACTCCATTGGCCGTCTTTACAATATCAGTCCGAAAGACATTGCTCCGTTCAACGGCACTTCCCTTGATAAAGGTTTGTCGATTGGTCAGACTGTGAAAATCCCGTTAGTTGCTGCTAATTTTATCCAGTCCGGCCAGCCAGGGGCAGATGAAGTTGCTGTACCAGTAGTGCATAATGTAAAAGAGAAGGAAAATCTATACCGCATCGGTCAGCAATACAACAAGGTTGGCATTGATCAATTGCGTGCATGGAACGGCCTTTCCGGCGATGAAGTAAGTAAGGATTTGCCACTTGTGATTGGCTATCTTAAAGTTAAAAAAAGTATTTCGCCCCTGGCCGCCACTGGCAAAAGCAAAATAGGTGGATCTGTGGCAATCGCTGCAACCAAACCTCCTGTTACAAAACCCGCAGTGACCGAAGCGAAAAAAGAAGATAAAGCTGTCGTTACCAAACAGGAGACAGCGGCAATACCTCCACCCGGAGCTACCAGGTCTGAGCCATCGCCTCCTGCAGCAAAAACAGAAGCTGTTCCTGTAAGTCAGCCAACAGTGACTAATATAAATACCGGCGACGGCGGGGTTTTTAAAAGTCTTTTTGATGAACAATCAAAAGCTGCCGCGGAGAAAGAAAACCTGAATGGCCAGGCTGCTGTTTTCAAAAGTACCAGCGGATGGAAGGACAGTAAATATTATGCGCTCATGAATAAAGTGCTGCCAGGCACTATTGTCAAAGTTTATAATCCACAAAACAGCAAATTCGTTTATGCCAAGGTGTTAGGCGAAATCCCGCCGGGTAAAGAAAACGAAGGCCTTTCGGTACGTATCAGTAATGCCGCAGCTGCTGAGCTGGCGCTTGCAGAGACGGGTAGGTATGAGCTTCAGTTGAGTTGGGCAAAGCAGTAAGTAGTCTGCCTGCCGGCAGGTAAGAAGTAAGTAGTAAAAATGAGACTAAAGTTCACAGTTTATAATTTACACAGCGGCAACAGATAATTTAAATACGCAACGATTTTGCCTGAAGCCTGAAACTGGTTTTTGGATCCAGTTTTCAGATCCGAAATTTTCCCGCAGATCGCGCTGATCGAATACACGCAGATATGCGCAGATGTTCTTCTGCGAAATCAGGGTGTATTCGATCTGCGGAAATCTGCGGGAAATTTTAAAAACAATAATGCCGGAATATATCCGGCATTATCTGATTTCAAATGTTCAAATTCTAAAAACCAACTGAGATTAACCGGAAACCGGGAACCTGGCAGGCCAGAACAAAACAGCAAATGCCCTGGATTACGGCTACGTTCCATACCACGCTTCGCGGTATTCCGGAAATAGGTTAACGGTTCCTACCCTGGTAGTAGTCAAGTATTTTTGTACGCAGCACATAGTCGTACCGTGCAATAATCAAATTGATCTCTGATGCATCGCGCCTGTTCTTTACCGTTAGGTAGTCAACTGACGTTACAACACCTTCATTAAAACGGATATCAGCTGCACGAAAAGATTCTTCGAATGCAGCTAACTGCTCAAGCAGGGTTTTATGCCTGCCGGCGGCAGTTGTCATATTCAGATAAGCCTGTTCAATGTTCTGTTGTAATCTTGTGCGGATATTTGTTTCCGTTATCTTCCTGCTTTCCAGCAGAATTTTTGCATTTTTCGTCCGGTTATGTGCAACACCCGCATTGAACAGCGGTATATTCAAATTGATAGAAAACGAAGTCGAAATGTTATTTCTCAACTGATTCCCATAGGAAGGTTTCCAGTTGTAAAAATTATTTTGCTCCTTATACACATAAGAGTTTCCACCATTCACGATTACATAATCCTGGGTTTCAACAATCGTTGAGTTGATGAAATTCTGATTGTTTGCTGAACTGGATATCGGCGATCCCGCCTGCGCGTTAAAGCCAATGGTAGGAAATTTCATTCCGACAGTGGCCTTCACCCATTTTTCTGCACTTTTTTTCCTGAGATAAGCTGCACGTATCATTGCAAATTCCTGGAGCGCTGTTGAATATACCTGTTCCGAAGTTTCAGCATAAGGGACCAGGAATTGTTCAGGGCTTATTTTCTGAATGGTCATGTTTTTTGAATAAGTCACATTCAATAACTGGCATAGATTGATCTTTGCAGTTTCGACGTTATTCCGGCCATTGATAATTGCAATTTCATTTCCTGCCATTGCGCCCTTGAGATCAGAGAGCTCGTAAGGCTTTGCCGCACCGCTCGAATCCAGCGTCTCCAGGCGAATCACCTGTTGTCTGGAAAGCTCATATTGATTCTCCAATGCGAGCAGCTGATCTTCGAGACTTAAAATATCCAAATAACCCAGGATCACATTAAGTGTGAGATTATCCTTTGATTGCTGCAGGTCCAGTCTAGATGCTTCATACGCGAGTGACTGTTGCTTCACCTGGTTATGCAGGGAAAGGCCCGCAAAAATGGGCGTATTACTGCTTGCATTATAGTTTGCATAACGTAGTGTCTGGTTAATATACGAGTTGGTAAACGGGTCAATGCTGCGACCTTGCTGAACACCATGACCTATGAATGCATTCAGATCGGGTAATCTGTTCAGCTGTGCCTGTCTCCACAAAATCTTCGAAGACTGCATGTCCAGTTCGCTCTGCTGAACATCAAAATTATTTTTGATTCCAAGTGCGATAGCATTTTCCAAAGTAAGTTCGCCCGGTGGCAAAGCCTCCTGAGCTGAAATCTTCATACAAAAACTTCCCAGCAACATTACTGTTGCTAATAAAAACCTTTTACACATAGCTGTTCTTTTTTCCTCTTTAATGTTGAATATGTCCGTCCAATAAATTGATTATCCTGGATCCGTAAGTTGCGTTCTTTTCTGAGTGCGTTACCTGAATAACGGTTACGCCATTTTTATTCAATTCTGCAAAAAGTTCCATAATCTCTTCTCCCTGTTTCGAATTAAGATTACCGGTTGGCTCATCAGCGAGTAACAATTCAGGTTTTGCGATCAACGCGCGGGCAATACCCACGAGCTGTTGCTGTCCACCAGAAAGTTGTGTAGGAAACAGATCTTTTTTGCCTACGATATTAAACCGGTCCAGCATATCCGCAACCATCGCCTTTCTTTCAGAACCTTTAATGTCCTGGTAGATCAATGGCGTTTCGATGTTTTCATACACCGTCAGTTCATCAATCAGGTGATAAGCCTGGAATACAAAACCGATATAGCGTTTATATAATGCCGTTTTACTTTTTTCTTTGAGCAGATGAACATTTTCATGGAGGAACTGATAGCTTCCCTCGCTTGCATCATCCAGCATCCCGATCACATTCAGAAGAGTTGATTTTCCGGAACCTGATGGTCCCATGA
Source organism: Pollutibacter soli (assembly GCA_029269725.1). Lineage (GTDB taxonomy): Bacteria > Bacteroidota > Bacteroidia > Chitinophagales > Chitinophagaceae > Pollutibacter > Pollutibacter soli. Next base: position 116,746 of record JARJHS010000009.1, read on the forward strand.
TCGAAATAAATTCTCCTTTCTCAACAGTCAGGTTGATGTCTTTCAGAATAAAATTTCTTCTTCCTCCCTGTTCGATCCATTTAGAAATTCCCTTTAATTCGAGTAACATGTATTATTATTTGTTTATTCACTTCTTAAAGCGTTCACCGGGTTCTCGCTCGCACTTTTAATTGTACGCAAACTTAGCGTGAGCAAAGCAATCACCAGCATTCCGATTATGGTTGCTGCAAACACCCACCAGCTCATATCCGTCCTGTACGAATAATCCTGCAACCAACTGTTCATTACATAAGCTGCAACAGGAGATGCAATCACAAATGCCAGTACAACCAGTAATAACAGGTCTTTTGATAATAGAGTAATGATTTGTACAACTGTTGCACCGAGTACTTTTCGAACGCCAATCTCTTTCACACGCTGATTGGTGGTGAAGATAACGAGACCCAGCAATCCAAGGCAACTGATAAAAATACAAAGTCCGGTTGCCCATCTCAGCAGCCTGGAAATATTCTGTTCAGATTTATAAAAAGCAGCTATCGTTTCGTCGAAGAAGCTGAGATTAAAATCTTCTTCAGGATATACCGCTTTATACTCTTTTTCAATTTTTGCAATCGTATTCTTCCATTTATTGCCGCCCGCTTCATTTTCCGGCAAAAGAATATGAATAACACGACTCATACTTCTTGAAGAAGAAAATGCAAGTGGTTTTATTGCAGACTGGGTAGATCTTGGATGAAAATCTGCAACAACACCTACGATAGGTACTTTCCAGTTTCTCTCGATAAACTGACCCACAGCATCAGCAGGATTTTTAAAGCCGAGAAACTTCGCATAGGTTTCGTTGATTACATATTCCCTGATGGTATCACTTGGAGCCAATGTTCTTCCTGCAATCACTTTAATGCCGTATAGATTGAAGAAATTACTATCTGCGGTTTTTACTTCCACCATTGTTTCAACAAGCTTCTCTGGTGTCTGTACTTTAAATGTAGAAGATGAAGTGCTATTTGACGCCGGCGCATTTCCTGCAAGGCTCACCTGCTGAATTTCAGGAATGGCTCTCAGTTTATCCAGCAGCACAAATCTCCGGTTATCTTCTTTATCAGAGAAGAAATCCCAACGTGTATTGAACAGAACAATAGCGTCTTTGTTGTAACCAAGATCCTTATTCATTGAATAATGAATCTGCTTGCCAACGATCAAAGTGGCAATCACTAAAAATTGTGCGATGGTAAACTGTGCAGTGGTCAGTACTTTACGCAACCACGCTTTGCTTCCCGTATTGCTGTTGATGACCTGGTTCTTTAATACTGCTACCGGCTGAAACCTGGTGAGGAAGAATGCAGGATAAATCCCGGCGATGAACGTCACCGCTATCATCAGGAGAATGATGAATGCAATTACATGCGGCTGTGTCAATGATTCAAAGCCGATACCTTCAGGAATAAAATCTGCAAATATCTTCAGGATAAACGGAGTCAGTGCAACACAAAACAGGGTGGCGATCAACGTTAGTATAAATGATTCGCCAAGAAATTGCCTCATCAATGCCGGTCTTGAACTTCCCATCGTCTTCCTGATCCCGATTTCTTTTGCACGCTTGGAAGCCTGTGCTGTAGTCAGATTGATGAAATTGATACAGCCCAGCAATAGTAAAAATGCTGCTACAGCCAGTAAACCGTATAGTGTTGGTTTATGTGCCAGGCGATTGTTGAATGCATCAAAATCTGCATTGAAATGAATGTCAGCAAGTGGCTGAAGATTATGTTTGGTGTCGTCTTTTTTATTAGGATTTTCCTTGTCTTTTGTTCTGTACCTCTCGCGTATTACTGCCAGTTGTTTTTCCAGTTCAGCAGGCTTGTGTCCCGGCAACAGTTTCACAAACAATTGAGAGGACGAATTAATATTGCCCCATTCATCCCAACCATATTGGTTACTGAAATTTTTTTGCTGGATGGTGGCCAGTGATAAAAATTCCTGGAAAATAAAATCGGTATTCCCTTGTAAACTTGTTACAATTCCGCTAACTGTTGCCGTCACACTATCATCGTAAATAATCGTTCTGCCGGGGAGTTCTGAAACGGGGATATTACCGAAATAAACTTTTGCGCGATCTGCTGTCAGAACGAGCTGGTTTGGATTGCTGAGGGATGATTTTTCAGATCCAGCCAGCCATTTATACTTAAAAATTTTGAAGTAATTGTTGTCGGTAGCAATTCTCTCTTTTTGTTTTTTGAAACTGACGTTTGATTTACCGTCATTTGAAACGACAGTTACTTTCGCCTCATTCAATGTTTCAAAATGCGCTGCTGCCTCGTACCCGGTTGCTTCGTTCAGAACAGCTTTGTAGGTTGGCAGAGGCAGGCCGGAGTTATTGATAGTCAGGTCAGGGAATTTAATAGTAGATGTTACGCGGTAGATCCGGTCGCCATCTTTGTGAAATTTGTCATAGGAAAAATCATGCTGAACGATCAGGTAAATAACCAACGCGGCACTCAGGCCAATGGCCAAACCAGAGATATTGATCAGGGAAAAAATTTTATTCCGCTGAAAACTTCTCAGTCCCGTTTTGAAGAAAGTTCTGAACATGGTTTTAGTTGTTAGTTGTCTGTTGTCATTAGTCAGAACGATCGCTGAATTGCTGACTACATCGGGGTCTGCGTTTTTGGCATAGAGCTTTTGAACTGTGACTTCGTGCCTTTAAAATCCTAATTATCAGTTTTCCTGGCCCTTGACTTCCGAAACCCGAGTACTGACTCCCGACTGCCTCACATGTCCTGAATTATGCCAGATTCTAAATCCTTTACTGGCAAGGGTTTTGGCGGAATGTAAGGGGTATGGGTGTACGAAAACGAACACCTTGTGTACGGTAGTGAGAGACGGAATAAGTTTAATGTCGACAGTGCAAAGTTGCAAGTATTTCCGGCGATAAAAAGATCCGGCCCCAAAACTATACGGGCATAAAAAACCCGGAGTAAGCCTTAGCGTTCTCCGGGTCTGCTAAACTTTAAACTTTATACTTTAAACCGTCAACTTATTTCATAGTTACAGAAACTCTTCCGCTGCTGGCCCTTACCGTAACTGCCACACCGCCGCCATTGATGGTCCCATCAATTTCATCTTCTTCAATATCTCCTTTGAAATTGGCGAAATTTTCAGTCTTGATCTTTGAACCGGACAGACGCAGATCATAGCCTTTACCTGCAGGCAGGCTGAGCGCGATATTTCCGCCTGAATTGCTCAGTTTCACAAATTTTACAGGTTCCACAATCGCGATATCAATACTTCCGCCGCTGGTTGATGCAGAAAGGGCACAAGCCAATCCGTCCAAACGAACACTGCCACCGGAAGTATGGGCTTCGAGTTCACCGCTGATTGAGCCGCCTTTTACGTTGCCACCGCTGGTTGTAGCGTCGATATTTCCTTTGAGCTGATTCAGACTTACATTTCCGCCTGAAGTGGAAAGTTTGATCTCACCACTGCAACTTTCGGCGTCGATATTACCACCGCTGGTAGTAAGATCGAGATAGTCTGTTGCATTTTTTACGTTGATGTTTCCACCTGAAGTACGACCGTTCAGTTTACCACCCACCTGGTCGATATTAAGATTACCGCCGCTGGTGGTGAAGTCCTGTGTTCCGTTGAGGTTGTTTAAAGAAACATTACCACCGCTGGTTGTAAGATTCGTATTGGTCGCTTTTGCAACAGTAATTTTGAAAGAAATGGAAAGAGCGTCGTTCCAATCCATATTTCTTTTTTTAGGTTTCGCTATTGCAATAAGTTTTGATCCCTCCATTTCAACACGTAGGTCGTAGTCATCATTCAGTTTTTTCTGAATTTCATCTTTCGAATAATTCTTTCTGCTGTTTCCGGGCTGGATGTAAATTTCTACGGCAGCCTGTCCTGTAGCAGTTCCGCTAACGGAAATGTTCCCCCCCGAGGTTGTGGATTCCACTGATTTTATAGCCGATGCAGAAAAGTTTCTTGTAGAAAATGGCGTTTTACTGTCTTGCGCTTTCGTTGTTGCGGCTGCTGATAAAATCAGCAGGCTCATCAGGATTTTTTTCATTGTCTTAGTGTTTATAAAAGTTTTAGTCTGACGTGGTATTTCCTACCAGATCAATTAATACGATTCATTTCAAAAAACGTTACAAGACCTGGCAGGTCTTTTAGACCTCGCAGGTTTTTAAGACCTGGCAGGTCTCAAAGACCTCGCAGGTCTAAGAGCTTGAAGGTTTTTAAACCTAGGAGGTTTTAAACCTAGGAGGTTTTAGACCCCCTAGGTTGGGTATTGTCGCGAAAATCAATCTATCTATAATCCGGACTGATTTCTCTTATTCGTTAATTATCAATGGCTACTTATAGTACCTCGCAACTTCTAAGACCTGCCGGGTCTTTTAAACCTCGCAGGTTTTATAGACCTGGGGGGTCTTAGACCTCCCAGGTTGTACCTCTACTACTCACTTCTCAAACTATCCACGGGGTTATTCCTGGACGTCCGAAACGTAAGTACGCCGATGGTTGCGAGGGCAACCAGCAGCGAAATAACACCTGCTAATGGAAAAATGTACCAGCTGATATCAACCCTGTACACATATTGCTGAAGCCACGCATGCATCGCATACCAGGCAAGCGGACTTGCAATCAGAAACGCAATGACCACCGGCCGAAGCTGATCTTCTGACAACAGTTTTGCAATCTGGAGTGATGATGCCCCCAAGACTTTTCTTACTCCAAGTTCTTTCTTCCGCTGTTCCGTACTGAAAGCGGAAAGGCCAAACAGTCCGAGACAGGAAATGATTATTGCAAATACGGAAAGGATCGTAAACAGTTTTCCTGTCCGTTCTTCCGACAAGAAGAGTTGATGATATGCTTCGTCAGTAAAAGAATAATTCAGGGGCATTCCCGGCGCTTTGGCTTTCCAGAGCTTATCGAGCTGCTGAATTACTTTATTAATTGATTTCGGTTCAACTGTAATACTTATAAAGGTGAAAAAAACAGGCTCCATGCGAAATGTCAGCGGCCTGATCTCTTCCTGGAATGAATGGAAATGAAAATCTTTTACTACACCGATGATCAATCCGCTTCGCGACATCTGACTGAACTTTTTTCCGATGGCATCTTTCGGGCTGCTATATCCCAGTGATTTCACTGCCGCTTCATTGATGATCATTGCTTCTGTTGAATCTGATGAAAGATTTTTATCAAAAGCCCGACCGGCAACGATTTCCATTCCATACTGTTGCAAATAATCATCGTCGACGCTGTAAAAATCTGTCTGCGTACTTTGCATGACATTACTACTGTTTTCAATCGTCGTCATCCTTTTTCGGTTGGCCTTTCCAGGTATGCAGTTCGCGTAGCTCACTTTGGTAATGCCAGGTATTTCCAAAAGTTCCAGCTTAAACGAACCCGATTGTCCGTAGAGGCGTTGATCAAAAAAATAATCGATGGAAATCAGGTGATCTTTTTTATATCCCGGGTCGTTGTCGCGCATAAAAAACAGTTGCATATATACAATCAGCGTAGCAATGATCAGCACAATTGAAATTGAAAACTGGGTAACTACAAGAACGCGTCTTAATGAAGTTCCTTTTTTTCCGGAAACCATCTGGCCCTTTAAAGTCTTTGAAGGCAGGAATGATGAAAGGGATAGAGCAGGATAGAGGCCTGCAATGAATCCTGTCACTAAAGAGATTCCCCATAATACCGCAACCAGGTAAGGAATGCTCAATAGTGAATCTGCAACAATTTTTCCTGCAATTGCATTGAAAGCCGGCAATAACATGGCGCAACAAATAATCGCCAACACAAAAGCCACCTGGCTCAGTAAAAGAGCATCAGTCATGAATTGTATGACCAGTTGCTTTTTTGATGCGCCAAGGACTTTTCGTACACCGACCTCACGGGCACGCTTCAACGAATATGCCGTGGTCAGATTAATAAAATTGATTATTGCAATCGCAAGTATAAATGCAGCAATAATACAGCACATGATGATCTCGTTGAGGTTTCCTGTAGACGTTGTGCCTGTACGTGATCCGCGGGCCTTTCCCTGGAGATAAACTGTTTTCAGTGGCTCAAGCTGAAGAGCATATTTGATGCGGGTCTGATCATAGTGCTTGTCAACGAACGCTGGTAAAGTTTTTTGAATCTGATCCGCAGACGACTGATCCTGCAAAAGGAGATAGGTGTAAAAGCCGGTAAAAGTCCAGCTGTTTCCAATGGACGGATTCCAATGCTTTGTCAGTGTTGAAATGGAAATCAGGAAGTCAGTACGGAAATGAGAGTTGTACGGAATGTCTTTCATCACTCCCGTTACTGTAGCTGGTTGTTTATCGATCTTAAGTATCTGACCTACGGGATGCTGATCCTTAAAATATCTTTTCGCTGCTGATTCAGAAATCACCATCGTCATAGGAGTATTCAACACTGAACCAGGATTACCTTCAATCAAAGGGATGCTGAATACTTTAAATAGCGATGAATCGGCATAGGCAATATTTTCCTGCCCGAAAATGGATTCATCTTTTTGAATAATCATGTAATCCATAAACAGGCGTGCTGCTGCTTTCACCTGCGGATATTCAGCTTCTATTGCTGGTGCAAGCGGAGCAGGTGCACTCTGGTAGTCAACACCTGTTTCCGATCTGACATCTGTTACGAGTCGATAAATCTGATCGTAATGTTCGTTGTATTTATCATAGTTAAGTTCAAAAGAACTATACAATAGCGCGAAAAATACAGCAGTCAACGCCATTATCATTCCCATAAGATTCAATGATGTGAAGAATGGCTGACGCTTTAAGTAAGTAATTGTAGTTCTAAGAATATTCCGGATCATCAGTTTTCTCCTGTGCGTTTTACGTTAAACGTTCAACGTTGAATGTTTAACGTTGGCTATTGTGATTTAATCGTTCTTCCCGAAACGTATCGGAAAATCTCAATGCTCAAATATTAAAAAGTATCCTGCCTTATTTTAGGTAAGCGTCCTGCGTTCTACGTTCAACTTTTCACGTTTACTCGCTTCTCAAACTCTTCACCGGATTTGCCACCGCCGCTTTTATTGCCTGGAAACTTACAGTGATCAGTGCTATTAGTACTGCCAGCAATCCGGCAATTGCATATATCCACCAATTTACCGGCGTCCGATAGGCGAAATTCTTCAGCCACCCGGATGTTGCCAGTACCGACAGGGGAGTAGCAATTACAAATGCAATACCCACCAGGATCAGGAACTCACGAGATAACAGGCTGAAAACTTTTGTCGTACTGGCTCCCAGCACTTTTCTTATTCCCATTTCTTTTGTACGTTGTTCAGCTGTGAACATTGCCAGACCAAGAAGTCCGAGACAGGAAATAAATATAGCGAGGAACGCAAATGCGTTGGAAAGACGTCCGATAATCTCTTCACTTTTATATAGTTTCTTATACTCCTGGTCTGAGAAATCATACGTGAACGGAAACTGCGGATTTAGTTCCTTAGAAATGCTTTCAAGGCTTGTCAGGGCCTGTTTTGTTTTGCCTGGCTCGGTGCGAACGAGAATCCAGCCCCAATTGATTTCTTCGCCGAGGCGAATAACTAAAGGCCTGATAGGTTCATGCAAAGAAGTAAAATGAAAATCTTTCAACACTCCAACGATCGTTCCTTTCTTCTGCCAGAACGTGAGCCATTTTCCAACAGGCTGATCATACTTAATAATTTTTGCTGCGGCTTCATTGATAATATACCCAACGGAATCTGTTGCAAAATCTGCAGAAAAATCACGACCATCAATCATTTTCAGTTTCATCGCTTTTACAAAATCGTAGCCTGTTGCAGCCTGTACAAACTGGTGCATCGCATTGGGATCTTTTCCTTCCCATTGTACACCGCCGGTGCCGTTATTGATGCTTGTTGGATTTTGCGTAATGCGTGTCACCATCTGAATTCCCGGTGATGCCAGTGCTTTTGTCTTGAAGGTTTTATACTTCGCCGCCAGATCACCTTCTACAGGGATATAGATCAGGTTTTCACGATCATAGCCAAGGTTGATATTCTGAACATAGTTGATTTGCATGCTGACTACAATGGTTCCGATGATCAAAAGAATGGAAAGCATAAACTGGAAAACAACCAGTCCCTTTCTGAACCATGTAGCACCCGAACTGAATTTCAATGTGCCTTTTAAAACACGTATAGGTTCAAAATTCGAGAGGAACAATGCAGGATAACTACCGGAAACCAGTCCGGTTATTGCTGTTAGCACAATCAATATTATCCAGAAACCCGGTTGTGAATACGGCAATGAAATCTCTTTGCCTGTCACATTATTGAATGCAGGTAACAGCAGCAGTACAATTCCTAACGCAAGTATAACGCTAAATGCAGTGATCAGTAAAGCCTCGCCCATGAATTGCCTGATCAACAACGCCCGAAAAGCACCGGCAACTTTTCTGATCCCGATTTCTTTTGCACGTTTCACAGAGCGCGCTGTTGTCAGGTTCATGAAATTGATACACGCGATCAGCAGGATGAAAATGGCTACAATACTGAACATTCGCACATATTCTATACGACCACCAACAATTTTTCCATCTTTGAAAGTTCCATGCAGATAAGTTTGTGCAACAGGTTGCATACCGAGTTCGATGTAAAAATTCTTGTTCATGTCGGTGTTCAATCCCTCAAGAAATTTTGTGAGTTTGAGCTCAACTTTTTCCGGATCAGCATCTTTCCTGATCTTAAAATAGGTTGCCGGGCCATTGTTGCCCCATTCTTTTGCCCATTCGTTCTGAAGAAGAAATTCCTCCCAGGTAAGAAGAAAATCAAATTTTGAAGAACTGATATCGGGGACATCCGCAAAGACGGCAGAAACTTTCAGGTCTTTCCTGTTTTCATAACGCAGGGTTTTTCCCATCGCTTCATCTGCAGATCCGAAAAAGTCTTTTGCCATTTTTTCGGAAATGACAATATTGAGCGGATCGTTCAACGCGGAATTTTTATCGCCTTTGATGAGGGGATAGTTGAACATCTTAAAGAAATCCTTTCCCGCTGAGTTGCCTTTCTCTTTCAGTATCTTATCGCCAACCTGGAAAGTATTCGTATTCTCCCAGGCAAATGCACTGGCCATTTCAATCTCCGGGATTTTCTTTTTCAGTTCTTCAGCAAGTTGGCCTGGAGTATAATATCCCGCATCAATCTGTCCGTCATGATATTGACGCTCATAAATAACAAAAAGCTGATCGCTGTCGGAATGAAAAGCATCAATTTTCATTTCATGCTTTACCCAAAGCAGGATCAGTAAACTACAGGCTATGCCCAGCGCAAGTCCGGTAATATTTAAAAAGGAAAAAGCTTTGTTTTTCCAGATTTGTCTGATGGCGGTTTTGAAATAATTCCGGAACATGCAGTTGAATTTTGAATGAGATCACCTCATTAAAGTCTGATTCCTTTTAAAAATGTTGCATCATAGACAGCAGACGTCAGATAGTACAGCCGGCTGTTTACGTTGAACGTTCATTCCGACCTCAAACTTTCCACCGGCTTAATCCATGCCGCCCGGATTGCCTGGATGCCAATCGTAATTCCCGCCACAATCAGCACCGTACCCCCTGCAATTACAAACAGCCATCCGTTAATCGAATACCGGTAGGCGTATTGGTTCAGCCATTCATTCATATAATACCAGGCCGGGAAAGAAGCTATTAATATTGCAATCAACACCAGCGCAAGAAACTGTTTTGAAATCAAAGAAACGATATGACCTTCTGATGCACCTAATGCTTTCCTGATGCCGATCTCTTTTACTTTTCGTTCAATCGTAAATGTTGTTAATCCCAGCAATCCCAGGCAGGAAATAAATATGGCAAAAAATGCAAACCAGTTCACCAGCATACTCACTTTTGTTTCCGTACGATACAAGCGTTCGTATTCTTTATCCTGGAATCCATAATCCAGTGTATATCCCGGTGCAAAACCGGTATATACTTTTTCAAGTCCTTTAATTGTTTCGGCGGTATTTTTCCCATCTGTACGAACATAGAAAACCCAGGTCCAATCGGGTCTGCATTCTATGATCATTGGTCCCACAGGAGTATGTAATGATTCAAAATGAAAATCTTTGGCAACGCCAACAATCTTTCCTTTTCCGCTGTACAATTCAATTTCCTGGCCTACGGGATCTTTTAATCTCATCCTTTTCACCGCTTCTTCATTCAGTATAAACGCTGCCGTGTCTGTTGAATAGGATCTTGAAAAGCTACGTCCTTCCTTCATCTCGATGCCCATCGTTTTGATGATATCCTGATCCGCAGCAAGAAAATTGAAAAAGATTTCTTCTCCATCATTTTTACCCTGCCAGCTCACTTTTGTTCCTCTGTTATTAGCTCCGGTGAAAGTCATCGACGCTCTTGAAACACTTACAACACCAGGGACTTTCATAAATTCCTGGTAAGCAGTTTCTCCTTTTTCAGTGGGAATATTATTTGGAAACCAGATCAGGTGTTCACGATTTATGCCCAGGTTTTTATTCTGGATATAATCAATCTGTTTGCTCACTACCAATGTTCCGATAATCAGCAATACTGAAATAGTAAACTGCGCAACAACAAGTGATTTCCTTATCCAGGCGGTATGGCTATCATTGGTTAGCTTGAAAGCTTTCAATACTTTAACAGGTCTGAATGCAGACAACACCCAGGCAGGATAACTGCCGGCCAGAATTCCAGTGATGGTTACGATGGCTATGTAAACAGATATCTGCGGGATATTTCCAAAAGGTATTTTCAGTTCTGTACGCAGAAATGTATTTAATGGCGGCAATGCAAGTTGCACAAGAAACAATGCAAATATTCCCGCGATAAATGCAATCAATATGGATTCAGACAAGAACTGCGTTATCAATGATCGTCTGCCCGCACCCGTTACCTTACGAACGCCAACTTCTTTTGCTCTTTGCGTTGCCCTGGCAGTTGAGAGATTCATGAAATTAATGCAGGCAAGCAATAGAATGAAAATCGCGATGATAAAGAATAGCCGAACGTAAACGATACGCCCGCCGCCACCGTATTGCCCTTTCTTGAAATCAAAACGGAGATACCAGTCGTCCAGTTTCCACAACCATAAACTCGCATGTGGTTGCTGATCTGTATATCGTTGAGTAATGAGTTTCACCTGGCTGCTGACTCCAGCCATGTCAACCCCAGGTCTTAATTTGACAAATGTTTTAATGTTGTTGATCGTCCAGTTTTCCATTCCGCCCATCGCAAAATCAACATAGTCCTGGAACGGCATCAGGTAATCAAACTTTATTGTTGAATTGTTGGGCACCTCTTTAAATACGCCAATAACCTTGCAGGAGTAATTTTTTTCAACAGTCAATTGTTTTCCGAGCGGATCCTGATCGCCGAAATATTTTTTTGCCAGTTTTTCTGAGAGTAAAATAGTATGCGGCTCTTTTAATGCATTTTCCTTATCGCCTATAATCAGCGGAAATGAAAACATTTTCAGGAAATCATTATCAACAAAAAGGCCGTATTCAACAAAACCTTTATTATCCAGCGAAAGCAATCTTGTATCACCCCAGGAAACTCTTGCGGCATATTCGATTCCAGCGATATCTTTTTTAAGCGCTGGTGCGAGATTGGAGGGAACGGCGGGGTAAGTCTGGATTTCCTTGTCCGACATTTCCTGGTTGGTCATCACTTCTGCGATCCTGTCTTTTCCATCATGAAACCGATCAAAGCTCATTTCGTTTTTGATCCAGAGCATAATAATCGTGAACACCGCCAGACCCATCGCCAGACCTGCAATGTTCAGAACTGAAAAGGTTTTATTCTTGAATAGAACCCTGAAAGCGACTTGCAGATAGTGCCTGATCATACAACTGATTTTAATTTGGCTGAATACCCTGCCGGAAGTTCATGAACTGTACCAATTTCAGAAAGCCTTACCTGGCAAGGGTTTTGGTGAAGATAGCGGGAAATGTTGTGTTCGGAAACGGACAGTTTTGTTCGGAACAGGTAGCACGCAGCGGGCAGCAGTGTGGTTGAGTAATCGCTGTAACCGAAAGTGAAAAAACTGAAAACTGAAACTGAAAACTTGCCAATCGGGCAAGCAGGCTGGCTGTTTCAACGAACAACTGGCTTTTCAAACTGTGCACATGAACTTTGACCTGAAAATAATTTGCCTGGAAACAACGCATGCGTTGTCTCTGCTAAATGTTAATTTACCATCAAAAAATCTGAGGGAAACCATTAATGTATTCACTGCTATTTATCAGCAACGCCAAAATTTCAAACTATGAACTAAGAACTATGAACTAAGAACTAAGAACTAAGAACTATTAACTATCTTTCCCTATGCTCTTCCTCACATATCCGCCTGCTGAGCAATTAAAAAAATGGGTTCGTTTTTACTGGTCGCTGGAAAGTGATGAGCCGTATACTCATTTCGGAATGGCAAGTGTTTGTCCTGAAATGGTATTTCATTATAAGGGCAGATTTAATGAAACGGATGCTCATGGAAATGTTTTCTCATCATTCACTGCAGGACTGCAGGCACAAAGCCGGAATACAAAAACATTTATAACGGATACTGCTTTTGGAATATTCGGTGTTTACTTTTTCCCGCATACGATTCCAATGCTTTTTGGCTTTTCCGCCTCTGATTTAAGCGATCGAATGGAAGATCTTGAAACATTAAGTGGCCGGCAGGGAATAGTTCTCGAAGAACGCATTGCTCTTGCAAATGATCATGCACAACGTGTGCACATATTGGATGAATACTTTTCCGCGGAATTAAACTCCTGCAAAAGCGTCTCTTTGCCTGTATTTGATGCAATACATGAACTGATTTCAAATAACGGAATGATGTCAGTGAAAGAATTGGCTGGAAATTATTACTTGTCTGAACGTCAGTTGGAAAGACAGTTTTTTCAATATGCGGGTTTTAGCCCGAAACTGTTTACACGTATATTAAGATTTCATAACACCATGGGATATTACGGTGCAAAAGAAAAGTCCCTGACCGACATTGCGCTTGAATGCGGTTATTACGACCAGTCGCATTTTATTCATGATTTCAAATCTTTTTCAGGCCAGCACCCGCGTCATTATTTCTCCGGAAAATCCCCTGCAACCAGCTGGCGCGACTAAGTTGTCGGTTTTTTACAATTTGCATATGTACGTTGATCTTAGTTTTGACTCATTACAAAATCAAAACGGTTATTATGAATATTCCAAAGAATCACCAGACGGTAATGGTTTATCTCATTCTTGATAATCCTGAACAGTTCATCAGTTTTACGAAGGAAGTTTTTAATGCAGAACTTACCCATAAGGGTATGCGGGAAGATGGAAGAATAATGCATGCAGAGATCAGCGTTGGTGAGAATACCATCATGTTTGCGCAGGTGTCCGATCAATGGAAATCAATGACAGCAGGGATTTTTGTGTATGTTCCATCGGCTGACAAGGCATTTGATATTGCAATTAAAAACGGCGCGACTGTCATTACAGAATTAACTGATCAGCCTTATGGACGTACATGCGGAGTGAAGGACACGAATGGAAATGTTTGGTGGATGACAGAGGCTATAGTGCGTAGTAAGTAGGATGTTACGTTCTTTGGTTCATAGTTCATGGTTCATAATTTAACAGCCGACGGTTGAGATTAGAGGTCGCAAAGCTGGGGCGGTGCGGGTGTTTTAGGCAACAGCCGCCGACGCATTGCGTGGCAGCAGGCTGAAGCAGTTAGCTCACAACATTTCCACCTGTTTACATAAGGTTATTTTAAGATTAACTTTTTCAATTATTCCAATGCTTAAAAAAATTGGTTAATGAAAACTATCTGTAACCCAGGTCAACAACACTGCTATAAGAAAATCTGATTGCTTCAGTCTGCTGCCCGCTGCCTGCCTCCCAACTAACAACCCATCACTACAAACTATCAACCCCTGTGGTATAATTACGCACCTCACCAATGCAATCATATAATTTTCCCGCCTGTCAGTTCTAATAAGTATACAATTGCATTTTTCAACCATATTTTCCTGATCAAATTAAAACTCTGAACTAAAATCATTATTTTGGCATTTCAGGATTGTCACCTGTTGTCTGTTTCTGTTTTGTGTTTCTATCTTTCCGATTGCTCCCATAGTTAATGCTAATCTGCTGAGTAGTTTTATTTAACCTGAATTACCTGATTATAATGATCAATTACGACCTACTGCTGATCGTACATGTAATCTGTGGCGGTATTAGTCTGTTGCTGGGGCTCGGTGTGATGATACAACGGAAAGGAGGCAGGCTCCACAGACGTGTAGGCACTACTTATTATTACACTATGTTGTTGGCAGCTTTTTCTGCGCTACCGATGTCGTATATACGAAATAATTATTTTTTATTCACTTTAGCAGTTTTGACATTGTATATGGTGATTACCGGTCGCCGGTATATCCGCAAGAGGAAGAATCAAAAGCCTACTCCATTTGATTGGCTGATGACCTTCATTATCGTATTGGCAGGACTCTCATTTATGTCATTTGGTATTTATAAGTTTTCGCAGAATAGTTTATTCGGTATAGTATATGTGAGTTTCGGATTTGCCGCATTGTTTTTTGCATGGCAGGATATCCGTAATTTTCTTAACAAATCACCGATCGGAAATTACTGGCTTACTACACATCTGCAAAGAATGATTGGTAGTTATATCGCTTCTGTGACGGCATTTCTTGTTGTAAATAATAATATCATTCCAGGGATAGTTGCATGGTTACTTCCTTCAGTAATTCTCGTCCCTCTGATTGTAAAATGGACCTGGCGTTATCGAATGAACAAGATGTATCGTAATCCGGATCCGGATGTACAGTATCGGAAGTTTTCGAATACCTGAGGAGTTCATAGCCTGCCTGCCTACCGTCATTTGTCAGGCCTCCGCAATGATGGTGATTGTTCGGGTACTCTAATGCCAACACTTAATTTAATTCATCAAGGCTCATTAAAGTTGTCAACAATTACTCCGCGGCTTTGGGTCTATAAATGTATATGTTTCCTATTGCCTGTTGCCTTCTATGAACCTGCCGCCGGCCGGCAGGCTATCAACTATCAACTATGAACTATTTTTTTTCAACACCCGGTGCATAACAAGTTCCCCTTATATTAAGATTAGGTTATTACTTTGACTCAGAATTTGGTTGCCGGTGCCTTCGGTACTGCATTAAAAGGGAACCAGGTGTAAACCCCGGACTATCCCCGTAGCTGTAAGCTCCACCGTATTTGTTCAGACCACAAGCCACTGTCCCGATCTTATCGGCATGGGAAGGCATTGAACAGGGAGTAAGTCAGAAGACCTGCCAGATCAGAATGTATGTAACAGCTTTCGGGTGAAAAGCAATGGTACTGATAGATACCGCCTCTTTTAAACTGGCTATTATCTTCAGCACTTTTCTTGTCTCCTGCCGGCTCTAAAATAATAGCTATGGATGCTTCAGAAGAAATTCTATTGAAAGAGAACAAAGACCGCTTTGTGATCCTGCCGATCAACTATCCAAAGATCTGGGAACAGTATAAACGTCACGAAGCAAGTTTCTGGACAGCAGAAGAAATTGATTTGAGTGGTGATCTGAAAGACTGGGAGAACCTGAATGACGGTGAGAGGCATTTCATCAGTCATATACTCGCATTCTTTGCAGCGAGCGATGGTATCGTGAATGAAAACCTTGCCGTGAATTTCATGAGTGAGGTGCAGCTGCCTGAAGCAAGGTGCTTTTACGGATTCCAGATCATGATGGAAAATATTCATAGTGAAACTTACGCTTTGCTGATCGATACCTATGTTAAAAATGAGGCTGAGAAATACAAACTCTTTCACGCAATCGATACTGTGCCTGCAGTAAAGAAAAAAGCAGAGTGGGCACTGCGCTGGATCACCGGTGGAAACTTTGCACAACGTCTCGTCGCATTCGCAGCTGTGGAAGGGATATTCTTCAGCGGAAGTTTCTGTTCGATCTTCTGGCTGAAAAAACGTGGTCTTATGCCAGGTTTAACATTCAGCAATGAACTGATCAGTCGTGACGAAGGTTTACACTGTGAGTTTGCGTGTCTTTTATACAGCATGCTCAATAATAAGTTATCGGTGGAAGAAATCACTTCAATTATCACAGAAGCTGTAACGATTGAAAAAGAATTCATCACAGAAGCATTACCTGTAGACCTTATCGGAATGAATGCAAAGCTGATGAAACAGTATATCGAATTTGTTGCAGACAGGTGGATATCAGAATTGGGTTGCCCTAAGGTATATAATGCATCAAATCCCTTTGATTTTATGGAGATGATCTCACTGCAGGGTAAGACGAATTTCTTTGAGAAAAGGGTGGGTGATTACCAGAAGTCGGGCGTGATGTCTTCAAAAGAAACACAAACATTTTCACTGGAAGAAGATTTTTAATTTTTTAAGATCAGATCATGTACGTCATTAAAAGAAACGGAAAAAAAGAATCAGTAAAGTTTGATAAGGTAACTGCACGCATCGAAAAATTATCCTACGGGTTAAATCCGATGGTCAATGTGATTGATGTGGCAAAAAAAACGATTGAAGGGATTTATGAAGGCGTTCCGACGACTGAACTGGATAATCTTGCAGCGGAAACAGCGGCATCATTAACCATTACGCATCCCGATTATGCCATTCTCGCATCACGTATCGCAGTAAGTAACCTGCATAAGAATACAGTAAAGAGTTTTTCGTCCACCATGCGTAATCTGTATGAGTATACAGATGAAGCGACAGGAAAAAAGCTACCATTGATTGCTGATGATGTAATGGCAATTATTGAAGAGAATGCTGATCTGCTCGACAGTACAATTATCTATGACCGGGATTTTGGCTTTGATTATTTCGGATTTAAAACACTCGAGAAATCATATCTGCTTCGCATCAATGGCAGAATTGCTGAACGTCCGCAGCATATGTACATGCGTGTGGCTGTCGGTATTCATAAAACGGATATGGACAGTGTGATAAAAACCTATCATCTGATGAGTGAGCGTTGGTTTACGCATGCAACACCAACGCTGTTCAATGCAGCAACGCCAAAACCGCAGATGAGCTCCTGTTTTCTGCTGACGATGAAGGATGACAGCATCGATGGTATTTATGATACTTTAAAACAAACTGCAAAAATTTCACAGAGTGCCGGCGGTATCGGCCTCGCAATTCATAATATCCGTGCAACCGGCAGTTATATCGGAGGTACCAACGGTACCAGCAACGGGATCATTCCAATGCTGCGTGTATTTAATGATACTGCGAGATATGTCGACCAGGGTGGTGGGAAACGCAAGGGAGCGTTCGCTATTTATCTCGAACCATGGCACGCAGATATATTTGAATTTCTTGATCTGCGCAAGAATCATGGTAAGGAAGAATTACGCGCAAGAGATTTGTTTTATGCGTTATGGATATCTGATCTCTTCATGAAACGCGTGGAGGCGAACGGAGAGTGGAGTTTGTTCTGTCCGAATGAAGCTCCTGGTTTGAGTGATTGCTGGGGCGAAGAATTTGAAAAGCTTTTTGAAAAGTATGAAACGGAAGGACGTGCAAGAAAAACAATCAAAGCGCAGGATCTGTGGTTTAAAATATTAGATGCACAGATCGAAACCGGAACGCCTTACCTGTTGTACAAAGACGCTGCGAACAGTAAGAGCAATCAGCAAAACTTAGGTACTATTAAGAGTAGTAACCTGTGTACCGAAATTCTTGAGTACACTTCTCCGGATGAGGTTGCTGTTTGTAATCTTGCCTCCATCGCGCTGCCTCGTTTTGTAAAGGATGGAGCATTCGATCATAATAAATTATTTGAAGTCACCTACCAGGTTACAAAAAACCTGAACAAAGTGATCGATGAGAATTATTATCCTGTCGAAGAAGCGCGCAGATCAAACCTGAGACACCGGCCTGTCGGTTTGGGCGTTCAGGGGTTGGCTGATGTGTTCATCATGTTGCGTTTGCCTTTCGAAAGTGAGTTTGCAAAACTGCTGAATAAAAATATTTTTGAGACGATCTATTTCGCTGCAATGACTGCGAGTAAAGATCTCGCGAAAGTGGAAGGGACTTATGAAACATATGCCGGATCACCGGTTTCAAAAGGAATATTCCAATTTGATGCATGGGGGGTGACTCCATCTGACAGGTGGGATTGGGAAACTTTGAAAGCCGAGGTGAAGGAATTCGGCGTCAGAAATTCATTGCTGGTGGCTCCGATGCCAACGGCTTCAACATCACAGATTTTGGGAAACAATGAATGCTTTGAACCCTATACGTCAAACATATATACAAGAAGGGTATTGAGTGGTGAATTTATCATCGTAAATAAACATTTGCTTAAAGACCTGGTAAACCTGGGACTGTGGAATAATACAATGAAGAACAAAATCATTGCAGCCAATGGTTCTATTCAGCAGATCATGGAAATTCCTGCCGACATTCGTGAACTCTACAAAACAGTTTGGGAAATCAAGCAGCGTAACCTGATCGATATGGCAGCTGATCGCGGAGCATATATCTGTCAGAGTCAGTCATTGAATTTGTTTGTTGATAATCCGACAACATCAAAACTGACATCGATGCATTTTTACGCATGGAAAAAAGGATTGAAAACAGGTATGTATTATCTGCGTACAAAAGCTGCGGCACAGGCTGTTCAGTTTACCGTCGAGAAACAAGGTGAGGTGGCAACTGTTCCGGTTATCACGCAAACTCCTGATAACATAAATAACTCTTCAGATCCCGTTGATCCTGCTTTCTCCGAAGGCGCCGTGTGTACGATGGAAGATGGGTGCATTAGTTGTGGATCCTGACGTTGAACGTTAAACGTAGAACGTGAAACGTAATACCCTGCAGTTCAGGAGTCGGTCCGAATTGCAGGGTATTTTATTTGTAAAGGTTTTTGTTAGTTATTGATTAAAATCCTGACTCAAATTGCGTTCTTATTGTTTCGTCAAACATATCCTTGACGCAGAGGTTAACGTTTAACGTTAAACGTTTTACGTTCAACGTTACTCGGAACGCAGGCTCCTCACCGGGTTAATCAGCGCTGCTTTAATGGCCTGGAAACTAACGCTGAGAAGAGTGATCACAACAGCAATCAGGGCGGCAAATCCAAAGATCCACCAGCTGATGGTGATGCGATATGCAAATTCCTGCAGCCACTGGTGCGTTGCCCACCAGGCGACCGGGAATGCAATAAGTATGGCGACCAATGAAAGAACTAAAAAGTCTTTTGATAGCAATCTCACCAGGCTGAATACGGAAGCTCCCATCACCTTGCGAATTCCTATTTCTTTTATGCGTTGTTGTGCTGAATAAGTTGAAAGGCCGATCAGACCAAGACAAGCCAACAGTATCGCCAGGCCGGAAAATATTTTCAGTACATTTCCAAGTCGGGTTTCAGAGTCGTACATTTTCTGGTAATCTTCATCCAGGAAACGATATTCAAAAGGACGATGTGGCGCAATGGTTTTCCATTTTGCCTGTATTGCACCAATGGTTTGTGAGATGTTGGCGCCGTCTGTTCTGACTAAGAGGCGGCGAGCCCAGTTGCCGGGGAAGAGTACCAACGGTCCGATCGGATTGTGCAATGATTTATAATGGAAGTTTTTAACTACCGCTTTTATTGTACCATGCCGGGCATCCATGTACAATGGCTTGTTGATGGCCTGTTCAGGAGTATATCCCAACATGGCTGCAGCTTTTTCATTCAGAATAAAATGATATGTCGAACTGTCCATGTCTTCATAGTCGATATCCTTCATATCCTGCAATGTGAAATCTGAACCGGCAATAATCTCTAGATCGCTGGTTTTTATGAAATCTTCGTCGACGGGATTAGCAGTTACAGCGATATTCTGGTTTTCCCCCATCTCAGGTAAACGCATGGAATATCCTCCCGCAATCTGCACCGGTGTTGATACAGTCGCAGATACCGAACGTACACCCGTAACCGATTTCAATTCGGTCTTGATCGCCTGTGCATTTCCTACCATCTTATTGTCCATAGGAAGTACCAGCACCTGGTCAAGTTTGTAACCCAGTTTTTTATCTTGAATAAACTTCAATTGATGACTGATGATCAGAGTTGCGGCAATAAGGAAAATGGTAATACTAAACTGAAAAACTACAAGTGATTTCCTGAGAAATACTCCGGAATTGGTATTCTTGAATTTTCCTTTCAGGACAAGTATAGGTTGAAAGCCGGAAAGGATCAGTGCTGGATAACTTCCGGCAAACAGGCTGATGGAAAAAACAAATAAGAGGCATACAACTAAAGTTGCTGGTGTAAAGATGGATGAAACAGAAAGAGTCTTACCGGACAACTCATTAAATCCGGGCAGCGCGAACGCTACAATCACCACACCAATAATTAAAGCGATGATAGAAAGTGTCGTGGACTCAGCAATGAATTGCCAGAATATCTGGTTCTTCATCGCACCAACAGTTTTCCGGATGCCTACTTCCTTCGCTCTTTCGAGTGAACGCGCTGTTGCGAGATTGATATAGGTAAAGCACGCGATTACGAGTATCAGCAACGCAACTGCAATGATGATATAGATATAAGTAATGCTGTTGTTGGGTTCGAACCCGTCATAAGTGGAATGAAGATGAATGGAGTTAAATGGTTCGAGGGAGAACGTGATATAACTTCCATTTTCCGGCGGCACTTCTGTTTTCATAAAAGTCTGGATTTTTTTCTCCATTGCTTTCATTTCAATGCCGGGTTTCAACATCAGAAATGTTGTATAGTTCGCGTTGAAATAGTTAGGATGAATGCCTAAACGCAGCGAAGAAAAAGAAGCTATAAAGTCATACTTAATCTGAGAATTAGAAGGGCAGTCTTCAGTGATCCCGGTTACCTGGTAGGGTTTACTATCGATATCTACAAGTAATACTTTTCCAACCGGATCCACATCGCCGAAATATTTTTTCGCCATCGATTTCGTCAGTACAACTTTATCGGGAGCATCAAGGACTGTTGAAGGATCACCTTTCAAAAGCGGGAATGTGAAAATGTTGAAGAAGGTTGAGTCCGCAAAAACAAACCCTTCTTCCGTAAACACTTTATCGCCATTCTTTACAACACGGGTGGCGTCTGCAAAACGGATGGTGGATTCAACTTCAGGGAACTTCTCCTGGAAAGTCGGGGCAACTTTTGTACTCGTAAAATTTCCTCTCACCGGTTCCTGCCCAAAACTGTATTCCATGATCAGCCTTCCAATCCGGTTTCCATTCTTCTGGAAATTATCATAGTTGAGTTCGTGCTGCACATATAACCCGATCAATAAACAACAGGCAAGACCTGCGCTCAGACCGATGATATTGATCGCGGTGAAGAATTTATTCTTTCTCAGACTTCTTGCAGCAATGGTGAGAATGGATTTGAACATTTTTTTTGTATTTAGGCAAAAGGCAAAAGGCAAAAGTAAGGAGGCATAAGGAACAGCCCGGTTTCGCTTGTGTTGGAAGCATTTGCTGTGCATGTTACCTTCGTTTTTACAAATCCCTTGAGTTAAACATTTCTAATTTATTTTTTGTAAAGACTGCACAATTTGCCTTGTGCCACAATTCTTTTAACCAGTTGATCCGGGTACAATACAGGCCGGAATAAAGTCAAACAACAGAGGAACGGCCGAGATAACAACACACAGAGAAATACATAGGACAAGCGTATTTGTAGTTTCCCCTGTATTCTGTATTCTCTTCTGCCTTCTGCCTCCTTACTCCTGCCTCTATCATTCGCTCCTCAAACTACTCACCGGATTTCTCCACGCCGCTTTTATAGCCTGGAAACTAATTGTTCCCAGGGCGATAAGGCCTGCAATTATTCCTGCAAGTACAAAAATCCACCACTGAAGGGACGTACGATACGCAAAATCCTGTAGCCAGTTATACATGAAATATCCGGCGACCGGGAAAGCGATAACCGCTGCTATAGCCACCAGTTTCAGGAAATCTTTTGAAAGCAATGTGACTATCGAAGAAGTGTTCGCTCCAAGTACTTTTCTTACACCAATTTCTTTTACACGCTGTGTGATAGAAAATGCTGAAAGTCCGAATAAGCCCAGGCATGCAATAAAAATCGCTATGCAGGCGAATATGGTAAATATTTTTCCTTGTCTTTGTTCTGCCTGGTAAAGATTATTATAATCGTCATTAACAAAATTGAACTGGTATGGAAACTCAGGTGTATACTGAATCCATTTTTTCTCAAGATGAGCAAGAGCGTCAGGTATATTACCGGTAAGCTTAACCGAAATATAATTATAGCCCGGCCCTGAAGATGCAGGTAACAATAAAATCATCGGAGCGATTTGTTGATGAAGGGATTCAAAATGGAAGTCCTCCATCACCCCGATTATCTTTCCACGGGTTACGCCGTAGGCAAAATTTTTTCCTATAGCGCTGTTATCATCTTTCCATCCCAACGCTCTTACAGATGCCTGATTAAGAATAAATGCACTCGTATCTGTACCAAACTCACGCGAGAAATTCCTGCCTGCCGCCATTTTTATTCCATAGGTTGGAATGAAATCATAGTCAGCAGCAACATTTTTTAATACCGCAGTAACAGGTACAAGCGAATCTCCAACTATTGCCGATGAGCCTTGTGAATCCAGCAACCTTCCGGTTGGAATTCTTGACGATCTTCCTGCGTTTTTTATTGCCGGATTCTGCAACAGATCATTTCTGAATGCGTCATAAGTAGTACCCATGGAATTTGGATATACCAATGTCACCACCTGGTCCTTATCATAACCAAGTTTTGTTTTCTGCAGAAATTTTAACTGTTGAGCAACAACCAGCGTGGTAATAATGAGAATAATTGAAATTGAAAATTGTGAAACCACCAGCGCCTTTCTCAAGGAGATATTGCTGCCATCTGTTTTAAACAAGCCTTTCAGGGTTTTCACGGGTTGGAACGATGAAAGAAAGAGTGCAGGGTAAATCCCCGAAATAATTCCGATAATAAACGGTGCAATTATTAAGCCTGTGATGACTCTGCTATTCAATAAAACGCTCCTATCAATTTCCTGGCCCAATAGTTTTCCCATTGATGGTAAAAGAAAGTATACCGCCACCATCGATAATATGATTGCAAGCCATACCATCATTACAGATTCGGTAAGAAATTGCCCGATCAATGTTTTCTTTCCAGCGCCCACAACTTTACGAATGCCAATTTCTCTCGCACGTAGTGCCGATCTCGCTGTAGACAAATTCATGTAGTTGATACATGCGATGAGTAATATAAACAATGCTACGGCAGAGAAAATGTATACACGATTGATATCTCCATTGACTTCCGCTTCATAGTCTGTATGTGAACGCAAATGAATATCAGTAAGTTTCTGAAGCTTTAATTTGGTGAATTTTGAAGGCTTGTTGGTTCCGTACTGATTAACCATCTGTTTATCAAGGAAAGCAGGGAAACGGGCCTCCATCGTCTCCGGTTTGTAATTTACCGGAAGTTGTATGTAAGTGAAGAATGAATTGTTTCCCCAATTGGTGCGAAGTGCTTCTTCTCCATAAACATTATCATCTTTCAAAGTATTGAATGAAACAAGCGTTCCCGGATGCAGGTGTGTGTTTGAAGGAAGCGGCTCATAGATGCCCGCGATCTTTGCATCAAATTGATTGTTCACCCTTACAATCTTATTCATCGGATCTTCATCACCAAAATATTTTCTTGCCGTTTCACTTGTCATCATGATGGCGAAAGGTTCAGCAAGTGCTGTTTTAGGATTTCCTTTCAACACTTTTACGTTGAACATTTCTGTGAAATTCGAATCGGCGAAATACACATCGTGTTCGGTGATCAGTTTTTCTCCGTATTTGAAAACGATATCGCCTGTACTCAGGAGGCGCGTCATTTTTTCAATCTCCGGAAAATCAGATGGCAGGTAATGACCGAATGGCGGTGATACGGTGGCGAGGTTCAGTGATTGTATTCCTTCGGAATTATTAAAACTCCTCGTCACACGATAGATCCTGTCAGCATTTTCCGGTTTTCGATCATAGCTCAGTTCGAAAAGAATATATGCCAGTATCAACAGGCAACAGGTAACACCAGCCGTCAATCCAAACAGATTAATAAACGATATCGCCGGATACTTTACCAGGTTGCGCCATGCCAGCTTGAGGTAGTTGATGAGCATCTTTAAAAGTTTAACGTGATACGTTCAATATTGAACGTAGGCCTATGATTACTTAAGGCGCTTGCTTAAATATGATACGCTTTATTCTTCGGATAGTTACAGATTTTAATTACAAATGAATTATTTGAGTTTAGTGCTCTTACGTTCTACATTCTACGTTCAACGTTTAACGTTAAACCTACTCCGTGCGTAGCGTCTTTACCGGATTCGTCAACGCAGCTTTAATGGCCTGGAAACTAACGGTGATTATTGCAATCAACAAAGCTGCCAGACCAGCCAAGGCAAATACAACCCAGGTGATCGGAATGCGATAAGCAAAGTCCTCCAGCCATTTTGAGATTGCCCACCACGCCAAAGGAATCGCAATCAGATTTGAAATAATTACCAGTTTCAGGAAGTGACTGGACAACATCATCACCAGTTGATTTACGCTCGCGCCTAATACTTTCCTGATACCAATCTCTTTTATTTTTCTTTCGGCAGCATATGAAGCGAGACCGAATAATCCAAGACAGGAAATAATAATCGCCAGTACAGCCAGGGCCGCCACCACGCGGCTTACCTGACTGTCTGCACGATATAACTCTTCGAAATGATCGTCAAGGAATTTGTACTCGAAGGGAGTTTCCTTAATCAGGGACTTCCATGTTTTTTCAATTGCAGCAATCGATTCCTGCGCTTTTTGTCCGTTAATCTTAACTGACATTTCACCAAATCCCCAATCGGACTGATTGAAAATGCAAAGCGTCTCAATTTTATGATGAAGAGAATTGAAATTGAAATCCTTAGCTACACCAATGATAGTTCCGGTAGAATCCATTCCGCCAAAGCCAAAATTTCTTCCGAGCAATACATCGTATTCCGCTTTTGGGTTATCCTTCAGCAATTCTTTTGCAAGAGTTTCATTGATGATATAAGTCTTCGCATTATCTGCGGCATAATCGTTTGAGAAATTTCTGCCTGCAATAATGGGTATCTTATAGATCTCAAGATAATCAGGATCAACTACTACCTGCGATGAAGTAAGATCGCGAGCCGGACCACCCGGTCCATGAAATGTAACACCTGTCTGATGGAGATTATTCCCCAGCCTTTGTTGTGATGCTGTAACACCGGAAATCAGGCTGTTGTTCTGTAATTCTTTTTTCAGCTCACTGTAATGACCGTTCGCGTTTCTGTCCAGCGGAATTACAGCGACCTGGTCCTTGGTAAAACCCGGGTCTTTTTGCTGCATGAAACGCAATTGTTTCACTGCAAAAACAGTTGCAATAATTAAAAAGATCGCGCCGGTAAACTGACCTACAACAAGAATATTTCTTAATGTGGTTTTATTATTTCCTCCCTGAATACTACTCTTTAAAACTTTAATAGGCTGGAATGATGAAAGATAAGCAGCAGGGTAAAGACCTGAAATTACTCCTGCCAATACCGTTCCGGCAAGGATCGTAATAAGGAAAGAAGGGTCAGTTAAAAACGGAATTTCCAATGTGCGCTGACTCAGGTTATTCACCGCCGGTAAAAACAGGTAGGCCAGACCGATAGCCAGCACAAGTGAGATCAGTGCAAGCAACACCGACTCGCCTATAAATTGCAGAGAGAGTTGCAAACGTTCTGCACCAATAGTTTTGCGTATTCCTACTTCTTTTGCTCTTTCTGCTGAACGTGCAGTAGAGAGATTCATGAAATTAATACAGGCAATCACCAGGATCACGAGTGCAATCACTGAGAAAATATAAGTGTATCGTTTATCGAATTTCTGAAAATTGTTATAGTCGTGTGTAATATTGGTAGATCCTGAATGAACTTCACTCAGCGGCTGAAGGAAAAGTTCATAGAATTTCCAGTTGTCATTCCGGGCCATGTATTTTTTCAGGTACGCCGGAAATTTCGATTCAAGTGACTTGATGTTGGTATTAGGTGCTAACTCAAGATAAGTGTTGAGCCAGTTTCCACCCCAGTTCTCCATATTTCTGGGGCCCGCGATGGTGCTGAAGGTAACCAGCGCATCAAACTGCAAATGTGAATTGGCCGGAATCTTATCGATTATGCCAGTAACAGTAAGGGTTACAGTATCGCCGCCGAATCGCTGGAATGTTTTTCCTACAGGATTGTCAACACCGAAGATCTTTTTGGCAGATTCTCTTGTAAGTAACGCACTATTTTTTGTTTCCAGTGCAGTGGAGCGATTACCCTCAAGCAACTTGAAATCGAAAATCTGTAAGAAAGTTGAATCGACATAAGCCAGTTTGGGGATATAGATTTTTTTGCCGCTGTATTCAACCGCTACTTTGTCATTCGCTCGAAAACGGGTGAAGTTTAGTATTTCCGGAAAATCGTTTTTTAAAGTCGGACCCATTGGGTACATAGATAGCGCCACATTCTGCGGAGCCACCATGCCTTCAAATTTCTGAACTTCATCCAGGCGATAGATGTTTTTGGTATGTATCGCATCAAACCCTTTTTCATATTTGACAAAGAGCATGATCATGATACATGCGGCCATACCAATCGCCAGTCCGGCGATATTGATTGCTGAAAAAACTTTGTTCTTTCTGATGTTTCGCCAGGCAGTCCGGAAATAGTTTTTAAACATCTTGTTGTTTTTATGAATGGGCAGAGGGCAAAAGGCAATAGCCAGTATTAGAGTCAAAGGTCAAGAGTGGTTTAACCTACTCCTGGCCAATTACTAATCTTTTTCCTGAATCATATTACCTGTTGTGCCGTTTTTATACTAAATTTTAAAATTTCAACTTACATAGAATCACTTCAACCTTTATTCATTTTTCCTGCACACTCATGAGCTAACGTTCAACTTTAAACGTTAAACTTTCAACTATTTCCAGTCCACCGCCTTCATCACATTCGAATACTCATGTTCTGATGTCAGCGTTTTTGCTGCTGTACCATAAGCAGATCTCACGTTATCTGTTTGCGACATTTTCGGAGCGACCTTTACCAGCACATTTGCTTTCTCGTATTCAGAAGAAATTTTGCTTATAGAATTTATGATAGCGATCCACTGGTCCTCGCCTGCGAAATTCTGATCGAGAAGATCTTTATATACATTCGCTTTGTCATAGTCTGATTGCACAGATTCAATGGCAGGGATTAAATCTGAAAGAATTTCTCCGGAGTTCTCCGTGCGCTGAATCATTTCTTTCAGCACGCCGGACTTATCATAATCAGATTGGATAGTTTTGATAACCTTCAATGTTGCTTTTGCTTCCCCGGCAGAAAGCTTTCTTTGCTGAATCCCCTCTTTGATCGCATTGGATTTGTCGTAATCAGAGTTTACGTTTTCCACCATACTTATAACATAGACAAATTGTTCCGTGTTAAGTTGCTGACGGAGTATGGACTTAAGCACATTGGATTTGTCATAATCGGAATTGATACTCTTTAGTGCTACCAGGTACGCCTGCAATGTTTCGCTATCGGTATAAAATACCTTTGCATTTTTTTCCAATAGTTGCGATTTGTCGTAATCCGACCCGATGAGCGTACTGATCTGCTGAGCAGCAATCAGCAACTCATTTTTTGTCATGGTATTTTTAGAAAAAAGATATTCGAGATAAAGACGTCTGATATAATCGGACTGCAACTC
Source organism: Pollutibacter soli (assembly GCA_029269725.1). Taxonomy (GTDB): domain Bacteria; phylum Bacteroidota; class Bacteroidia; order Chitinophagales; family Chitinophagaceae; genus Pollutibacter; species Pollutibacter soli. Next base: position 144,545 of record JARJHS010000009.1, read on the forward strand.
TTTCACGTCTTCCAGCACACGCTGACTTCCCCCTTGCGCGTAACTTCGTTGTACACGGCCTTGCGCATCTATTCCCTGGTTGATCATGATTTTAACTGCACTGGCCAGGAATTGCTTTCCGTTTTCGTCAAGTTCAGTCATTACACTGCCGCTGTTCACTTTGTAAACCATGCCACCATCTCTTGGCTCAATCACCAGTTTTTCCCCGTCACGGGTATATCTTACATATCCGCCATCAGAAATAAATGCGATGGCTTTATCATCATCGGTAAACCTGACATCTCCTTTGCATTCAATTTTAATAGATCCGGATTCATCATTAATCCTGATGGTCGTCTTTTTATTGCCGTCGTCGCTGAATACATGTCTGCCGAAAGAATTGTTGTTGCGGCAGGATTGAGTCAATAAAATAGCAGTAAAGAATACCACGGGCATTAGTACTTGTTTCATCTTGTTTATTTTTCCTGTTTGAAAAAAAGTTACAGATGTTCGTTTCCCGTGGCGTTAGGGACACAATATCTGTAATTTTTTCTACTCTTTTTTATTTTTTACCTATCCAAAGAAGTGAAATATTATAAATCGACAGGTTTTTGGCCTCAAGCCTTGTGCCATGAATGGAACCGTTGCCTGGCAAGGGTTCCAGCGATTCGCTAAATTAAAGGTGTCCGAAAACGGACGCATAAGCGGACAGTGCTCAGTCATCACACCTGCCAGGTCTTAGACCTGGCAGGTGTGATGAAGGTTTCCGGCATCCGGATCAGCATTAAGTGATTTGCTGACAGTTTGTTACAAGCTTTTGAACCTTGTAACCGATTTTGTAAGGTGTAGAAATATATCCAGGTGAAAGAGGTGGACTTTGAAGATGGACCTGGCAGGTCTTAGACCTGCCAGGTGTTTTCATTGCACCGCCTTTATAAACACATTCAACGTCACCTGGTCGTGAACCATTTCGTCTCCGATGCCTTTGAATGCCACGCCCCATTGCTGACGATTAAAACGAATATCTGCGCGGCCGATAAATAAATTATCATTCCGCTTTTCTGTTTTTATTTCAACGTCGATGGGTTTTGTTGTGTTTTTGATTGTGAGGTCTCCCGTGGCTATTAATACATTTTCGACGTCGGGTGAGGGCTTCACAGCTGTAATTACAAATTTCGCGGTAGGGTAGCGACCGACGTCAAAGAAATCCGGATCTTTTAAATGATTTTCAAGTCGACGTTTAGGCACCGGCTCATGATCAGGAATATCGGTGCATTCGATGCTGTTCATATCAATCACAAAAAATCCGCCATCTAACTGCTGATCTTTCATATGGATTTTCCCCTCGCTTATCCTGACTACGCCCTGGTGTTTGCCCCACACTTTTGTACCCGTCCATACTATTAGGGAATCATCAATTGAAACAGTCAGTTCTTTTGTTTCTGCGAGCAAGAGCTCTGCAGTAAATGCGAGCAGGAAGAAGGAAATAATTTTCATCGTGATCAGTTTTGCTTTTAATACCACTGGTATATCAAGTCTGTCGCACATTGCCGGTTTTCACCCACATGTTTCGGTTAAAAATTTTCCGGCGATCTATTGACCAGAAAGCTCGTCTTTCGCCATGTCGTTTTATTCGCTCTGCTTTTACCCAAAGGCAGGAATTTATTTTAGTAATTAGTATCCAGGTACATTTTTACCAAGTACGATATCCCTTGTTCCAATCCATACACCCTTATCATTTTTTGAAAGCTTTATAATTCCGCTGCCACCACGATTGCGTGATTGCGATCTGTCTTCCTTAGAGAGCAATGGATCATCTTCAAATACATATTCATCAATCCAGTAGTAGCCTTTTCCTGGCTCGTCAATGATTGGATGAATGTGCTGTGGATTTTTGCTGTTGGGGTATGAAGCAGGTCGGATAGTATTCAATTCATAGTGTCCATTGGCGTCAGTCTTTACCCAGCCGCGCAAATGGCCATGTCGTTTTGCATATTTCTGATCTGGTGCCGGGGTATATTCTCCTGTATTGTCTGTCTGATATACATAAAGAATAACTCCCGGTGCAGGGGTTTTCCCATCATTCTTAAAAATAGTTCCTGTGATGATCATCCGTTGCCCGGGTTCTTTCGGACCTGCTATATTGGCGGTGGCGCCGATGTGTGGAGGCATGCCATCAAACATCATTTCACATCCTTCGCAGCCTCCAAGCAATCTGCGGTCCCCGGCAGATGTTTGTGAGCAGGCAGCCAGGATCATGCTTGCCAAACTGAACAGCAGCAGTGAATATTTCTTTTTCATTCTGATTGTTTTTCTTCAATAAAATTCGCGTCGCCGAATGTTAAAATGACCGCGATCTGACGTCGGGTATTTTTTTCTTGATGAACTGCGAGTACAGCGTTTTTATGCAGGCCGGAAAGGACTTACTTTTAACCTGTGAATAAGTTATTCAAATACAGGATTGATCATGTTGCCTTCTGGGTGTTCACGATTATTTTTCACGCCTATACAAAACTGGATATACTTCAACAGGCAGGCCTGTCGCAATTTATATCGGAGGTGGTATTAAGGAATGTTTTGCTGGCAGCAGTAATATATTTCACGCTTCAGATGGTCATTCCGGGAATTGTCAGTGAGAAAAAAGTTTCGCGATCGGTGTTGATATTAGGCGTTGCCATCGCAGTGTATGTAATTATAAAAGATGTTCATGATATCTACCTGGATAATGAGATATTAAAGAAGGCGGATCCTCCCGGTTTACTCCGTCGCTCCTGGTACAACTTTTCAATCGTCATTTTCTATTTGTCCTTTGCTTCTGCAATGCATTTTACAAAGCAATGGTATCTGCAACGCGAACATATCCGGCAGATAGAACTTGAAAAGCTCAATACTGAACTGGAGTACCTGAAAGCACAGATCAATCCACATTTTCTTTTTAATTCCCTCAATACAGTTTTCTTCCAGATCGATAAACAGAATAGCGCTGCAAGAGAAACACTTTCTCGTTTTTCGGATATGCTGCGATACCAATTGTATGAATGCAATGGCAATGAGATTGATGCAAAAAAAGAAATTGATTACCTGAGGAATTACGTCGAATTGCAAAAGCTGAGAACGGGGGATAATTATTCAATTGAATTTAAAAACAATGGCGGGCCTGATAATTTCAAATTACCTCCGATGTTGTTATTGCCATTTGTGGAAAATGCTTTTAAACATGTTTCTCATTTTAATGATAAACAGAACAGTATTTCTATTGAACTGACACGACTCAATGGCACGTTTCATATGCGGGTTCAGAATACAACAGATCCAAAAACTCATTCAGAGAATGGTGGTATCGGATTGAAAAATGTGCGGCGCCGGCTGGAACTACTGTACGAAAGTAATTACGCGCTCGACATAAATGACAGGGGAGAACTGTTTGAAGTAAATCTGAATCTGAAAGTTCATTAATGAATTTATATGAAAATGAAATGCCTAATCGTGGATGATGAGCCTATGGCCCGTAAGGGCCTTGAGGAATATGTGCAGGAGGTCGATTTTCTTCAGCTTGCCGGAAGCTGCGAAAATGCAGTAAAAGCTGCGGGCTGGTTAAAAGAAAATGATATCGACCTTATCCTGCTTGATATTCAGATGCCAAAGATCACGGGGATTGAGTTTCTTAAAACTTTAAAAAATCCGCCGATGATTATATTTACGACAGCCTATTCCGAATATGCGCTCGAGGGATATGCTTTGGATATTATCGACTATCTGGTAAAACCTATTCCACTGGAGAGATTTTTAAAAGCAGTACAAAAAGCCCGCGATTATTTTTTACTGAAACAAAAAGCTGATGCATCAGCCGTTTCCGGCACAGGATATTTTTTCATCAAGTGTGAAAATAAATTTGAGAAAGTAAATTATACCGATGTACTGTATGTCGAGGCGATGCAGAATTATTGCATGATACATACGATCAACGGAAGAATGATTACCTATATCACGTTCAGCGGACTTGAAAGTCAGTTACCTCCTGATCTTTTTTTGAAAGTACATAAGTCATTTCTTGTTTCAATTGATAAAGTGAAATCTCTCGATGGAAATGAAATTCATATCGGCAATACACAGGTGCCTATCAGTCGTAGTCTGAAGGATGAAGTAATGAGCAGGATTATGAGAAATAATTTGTTGAAGAGATGAACAAAGGAGAACGTATAACGTAAAACGTATAACGTATAACGTATAACGTATAACGTATAACGTATAACGTAAAACGTTTAACGTAAAACGTTTAACGCCGCAGTTGTCGAAACTAAAAGCCGGCTGTTTCCTGCTTACTATTTACTACTTACTCCGACCGCAGACTGGTTGCCGGTTTCGCCAGTGCGGCCTTAACGGTATGCGTAATCACTGTCAGCAAAGTGATCAGCAATACAGCAATTGCCGCAAAAATAAAAGTGGAAACATGCAGGCCCGTATTGTACGGAAATATCTTTAGCCACTTGCTCATGAAATACCAGGCAACGGGGAAAGCAATGATGCAGGAGATCCCTACAAGAGCAACAAAATTTCTTGTAATAAGGTTGACCAGTTGCGGTGTGCCTGCTCCCATCACTTTCCTTATGCTGATTTCTTTTTGTCGCTGCTGCGTTGTAAATGCGATCAACCCTAGTAAACCAAGACAGGTTACAGCAATTGTTAGTATTGAAAAGATGGTAAAGATCTTTCCGCGCTTTTTATCTGCTGCATATTGTGAGTCGAAATCCTGATCGAGAAATGTATATTGAAAAGGCAGATCAGGAAACATGGATTTCCATGAGTTCTCCATGGATTTCAAAGTACCTGTAATATCGCCTGGTTCCAGCTTTGCCTGGATATTTGAATTATCATTCCGGTAGGCAAGAATCAACGGTGCAATCGGATTGTACAATGATTTCTGATGGAAATCTTTTACAACACCTACTACTTCCAGATAGGCTCCACTGGTGTCGCCCGGGAACTTAACCCGTTTTCCTAACGGCTCATCCCAACCGAATTCTTTTGCCATACTTTCGTTTACGATTATTCCATGAAGCGTGTCTGATAAACCTGTAAAATTCCGGCCTTTGGCGATTTTTATTGCGAGCGTGTTGAGGTAGTTCTCATCTATATTATAAACATCTACACCTTTATCCACAAAACCATTTTTTGATTCTACTGAAAACAATTGAAAATTGATATTTCCTCCGGGGATCGTATTGGCCGTACTCACGGATCTTACTTTGGAATTTTTTCGAAGCTCATCGGTAAATGCATGGATCTTGCTGTTGGCATTGTTGCCATCAATATTCATTGAGATCACCTGTTCCTGGTTGAAGCCAAGGTCTTTGCTTCGCAGATATTTCAATTGTCCGTACACCACCCATGTACAGATCAGCATAATGATGGAAATAGAAAACTGGATGACTACCAGGACGCGACGAAGATTTACATTACTTGAACTCTTTGATAAATTTCCTTTTAATATGGCAAGAGGATTAAAGCCCGAGAGATACAACGCTGGGTAACTTCCGCCCAGAAATCCTACAAAGAGGATGATGCCGAGCATCAGCGCAAGGGTGGAGGGTTCAAACAACGACTTTAACGAAATAAATTTACCTGCGATGTTGTTAAACGATGGCAGAAGCAAAGCCACAAAGCCAATACTCAGTACCAATGCAATAGACGCTGTCACTGTAGATTCCACAAGGAATTGCGCAATCAGCTGAGAACGTTTAGATCCGGAAACTTTTCTTATTCCGATTTCTTTTGCTCTTCGTGCAGATCTTGCTGTTGTCAGGTTCATGTAGTTAATACAGGCGATGATCAGCATGAATAATGCGACAGCGGAGAAAATATAGATGTAAGATATACTTCCTAATTCTTCAGGTTCACCCTGAAAATCCGAATGCAGGTGAATATCCCTGATGGGTTGTACTCCGTATTTAATATCGATATTGTATTGTTTGAAAATCGAAGCCATGTATTTGTCGTACATGGGTGCCAGTTTTTTCTCGAACGCAACCGCGCTGGTATTGGGTTTCAGCAGCACATAATTGTAAAATCCGAAACTGCCCCAGTTATTTGCAAAATCTTTAGGAAGCGTGTTGCGTGAGATGAGAATATTGTAAAGTATATGTGAGCTTTTTGGGATGTCTTCCATCACTGCAGTTACTTTGTACACTTCGTTATTGCTGTTCTGCAATGTCTTTCCAACGGCTTTTGTATTTTTTCCAAAGAACTTTTCAGCAACAGATTTTGTAAGTACCAGTGAATTCGGTTCTGTAAGGGCTGTTTTTGCATTTCCTTCGATGATGTGATGAGTGAAAACATTGAAGAAGTTGCTATCAGTAAAATAGACTTTGTCATCATAAATTTTATTGTCACCATTTTTAAACATGGTGCGGCCGCTGTTGACCATACGGACGGCATCTTCAACTTCGGGATAGTCCAGTTTGAGTGTCGGGCCTAGAGGAAACTGCGTATTTGCCCATTTCATTTTGTTGGTGGGCTCACTGATGTAAGCAACAATACGATTAATGCGATCGGATTTCAGGTGATGACGATCAAAACTCAATTCATCAAGCACATAAAAAATCAGGAACAGGCTGAAAGTAATTCCGATGGTCAGGCCAAGAATATTGAGAAAGCTGTATCCCCGGTCTTTTTTGAGGTTGCGAAGTGCTACGACGATCAGATTTTTAAGCATAAAGTTGAGGTTGAATGGAGTTCCGCTATCGAATCTTTACCGAACCAACATCGGCCTGTTCAATTTCGTGTTTTCTACAGGGAAACAGGATACCGTTCATAAATAAAAAAGGCAGTGGGATGCCTGTTCGGTATTCTGTTTTTCATGAAAATCAAACCACAAAGGAGCCACCGGGTAAACAGCCCACGGCGAAATACATGAGAATTTTCAAAGCAATCTCCAGAATTAGTATACATCTTTTTTCCCTGTATTCTGTATCCTGGCTGTTTCCCATCGCCCCCTGCAATATTGTGTGAGCCTGCTCACTGTTGCCTTTAGCTATTCCGTCCTCAGGCTCTTTGCCGGTCTCGCCATCGCTGCTTTCAATGATTCAAAACTCACCGTCAGCCACGCGATCAGCAATGAAGTAACCGAAGCAGCAACGAACGCTTTCCAATTGGGATTTACCCGGTATGCAAACCCCTTGAGCCAGCTGTTCATTGCAATCCATGCGAGCGGAACCGCGATGAGCATCGCAAGAAAAATTAATCTTGTAAATCCTGTAGAAAGCAGGTAGATGACATTGTATATCGATGCCCCTAACACTTTTCTTACACCGATTTCTTTTGTACGCTGTTCGGCCATGAATGCAGAAAGGCCATACAACCCCAGACAGGATATGAATATGGCCAGTGTTGCAAACACATTAAACAAACTGCCCATCTGCTGTTCACCACTGTATTGCCTGTTCAGATCCTGGTCGATGAAACCATACGAAAAAGGATATTGAGGATTGATCTGGGTCGTGATTTTTTCGAGTGCTTTTAGCGTTGCTTCCGTTTTGCCGGGATGTGTCCGTATGACAACGGTACCACCCCAACTGTTAAAGCCGATAAGCAAAGGTTCAATAACATTTTGTACGGGCTTATAATGAAAATCTTTTACCACTCCGATTACCGTACCCGTGTGATCCCAAAGTTTGACAGATTTTCCAACAGCATTTGCCGTTGTCATTCCCATCTTTTTCACCGCAGTTTCATTGAGAACAAGATTAAAAGTATCAGCAGAAAATTCTTTTGAAAAGCCACGGCCATTCAACAACTTCATACCGAATACATCGAAAAAGCCAGGGTCTACATGCATCGTTGGAAATATCGTTTTGTCGTTCGGATTTTTTCCTTCCCATTCAACGGAGAGTGTACCGCTGGAGAGATTAGCAGGCAGGTTATTCGTTACAGCAAAATTGCTGGTCAAAGGATTACTCGTAAGCGCTGCTTTGAATGCCTGTTGTTTCGACCATATCTCACCGCTCATAGGAACATACACCAGGTTCGATTTATCAAATCCCAGGTTCATGTTTTTTATGTAGTTGAGCTGGCGGTAAACGATCATCGTACCTGCAAGCAATACGATTGATACTACAAATTGCACGACGACCAGGCTGTTACGGAAGACCAGGTTTCCACCCATTTTTTTCATATTGGATTTCAACACCATTGCCGGTTGAAATCCCGAAAGGAAAAAAGCTGGATAACTTCCTGCGATCAGCCCGGTGAGTATAGCAATGCCAACCAGGCTTAGGATCATTTTTGTGTCAAATAAATTAACAGCAAGCTTTTTACCTGCGAGATTATTGAATGCCGGCATCAGCAGAAATACAAGGCCGATGGCAATCAGTAATGCAACAAAGGTGATCAACATAGATTCACCCAGGAATTGTGAAATCAATTGCCGACGACGGGCTCCGACCACTTTTCTCAATCCGACTTCCTTCGCACGTCGCGCAGAACGTGCTGTTGACAAATTCATGAAATTGATACATGCTACGATGATGATGAAAATGGCAACGATGAAGAAAATATTTACATATTGAATATTCCCATGACCGGATAGATCAGCCTGGAATTTTGAATGAAGGTGAATATCTGTCAATGGCTGCAACTGAAATTCGGCAGGGATGTCTTTGGCTGGAATATGCTCCTGGTAGAGTCTGGTCATTCTTCCATTGAAATCCGCAATCCCCGCTTTATCTGATTTAAAACTTTTATCCATCTGGAGATATGCGAAAAAATCGAAATTATCCCAGGTCTTTTCTCTCAGATCCCTGTTGGTCTGCGCAATGGCAGACATGGGCATGATGAAATCAAACTGCAGATGAGAATTTGCTGGTATGTCTTTCAGAATACCGGTAATCAACACATTTTCTTTTGCATTTTTCAGCAGCACTTTTCCCAATGCATCTTCTCCTCCAAAATATTTTTTCGCCATTGATTCTGAAATCAGAATGGCATCCGGCCTGTTCAGTGCAGTTTTGGGATCCCCTTTCACCAGATGATAAGTGAATACCTGGAGGAGTGTCGAATCGGCATAGAAAACCCTTTTCTCTTCGAATCTTCTGTCGCCAACTTTGAATACATCCGTACTTGGATTTGTGAGTCGAACGAAATTTTTTACACCGGGTAATTTTTCCAATATTTCCGGCGCCATCGGTGCAGGATTGATGGCAACTTTAAAGTCGCCGGCATTTGCAACTACCCGATAAATTTCTTTACGGTTTATATTGAATTTGTCGTAACTGGTTTCATTCTGCACCCAAATCAGGATGAAGATGCTGCATGCCATTCCAATAGCAAGACCAGCAATATTGATGAATGAAAATGCCTTGTGCCGCACGATATTTTTTATCGCAACCTTGATGTAGTTTTTGAACATTAGATTCAGTTGTGAATCTGTGGGACGGCTTGCCTGCGGGAAAAGTTACAGGAAGTTTATAGTTTTGAGTTGATAGTTTATAGGAGGCAACAGACTGTGTCCTGTCCTGAAATAGGTTGACAGATTTTCAAACTAAAAATCTGTCAGAAAATGAGATTCAGATCAAGAACAGTTATCCGGTATAGTATTAGCTTTAAGCAAAAAGTGGTGAATGAAATAGAGCAAGAGGGATTAAGCATAGGTGCGGCAGCGAGGCGGTATGGCATTGGTGGAGGCAGTACGATACAGAAATGGTTACAGGATTTTGGCAAGAATCAATTATTAAATAAAGTTATACGCGTGGAAACGAGAGGAGAAAAAGACCGTCTTAGAGAGTTGGAAGAAGAGAACAGGAAATTAAAAATTGCATTGGCGGAAAAGACAATGCAAAAAGATGTTCTGGAAACTATAATCGATCTGGTGAATGAACATTACCAGACGGATGTAAAAAAAAATTTAGGACAGAAGGCATCGAAAGGATCAGGGAGAAAAAAGCCTGGCCGGTAAAGGAACTGAGCTATTTTTTAGGATACAGTCCTCAGGCTTACTATAAGTCAGTAAAGGTGGAGATGCGGGTGGACCAAAGAGACAAACAGATCCTTTATCATATCCACAGGATACGCAGCAAAATGCCCAGGATTGGTGGTAAGAAGCTTTACCGGCTGATGTACAAGGATGTTCAGAAGATGGATCGTCCGCTGGGACGTGACAAGTTCTTTGATATTTTAAGGAAGCATAATCTGTTGGTTAAACGAAGAAAACGATATGAAAAAACGACCAACAGTTACCACCGTTTCCATACGTACAAAAACAAACTTAAAACAAGGGTACTAACGGGTCCTGATCAGGCCTACGTGAGCGATATTACCTACATCAGGACAGGATTAAAATTTGTCTATTTGTTTTTGATTACGGATGCGTATTCACGCAAGATTGTAGGCTGGGATTTGTCAGCCCACCTGGGCATTGAGGGTGGAATAAAATCGCTGACGATGGCTCTCAGACAAAGCAAAGGAAAACGGGGTATTATTCATCATTCTGATCGTGGCATACAATACTGCTGCAAGGAATATGTAAGGCTGATGAAGAAGTATCACATGGAAATCAGCATGACGGAAGAAAACCACTGTTATGAAAATGCGATAGCAGAGCGGATAAACGGCATACTGAAAGATGAATTTCTTTTAGGAGAAAACTGGAGCGATATTGGACAGGCGAAAAAAGTGGTGCGGGAAGCAATAGACACCTACAACAGCCTTCGTCCCCACATGTCACTGGAATTTTGCACACCGAATGAAATACATCGAGCGGCGTAAACCCCAGTAAAATCAATTGTTTTAAACGATATCCACAAAAACAATGTGGATTGTAAAAAGAAAAAAAGAAGCAAAAAAAGAAAAAGGTAATAGTAGTAATAGTGTCAACTTTTTTTAGGACGTGACACTGCAGGCAGCAGATCGGTGCAATCAATTATTTTAAAAAGTTGTCGGTTTTTAAATCACAACCATTCAAAATTTAAGCTTCTTAAATTTTAATCGTTTTGCATAAGTAGTTTGCCGATTAAAATTAAATGTGGCCTGCTGCCTAAACATCGGCTTATCAAATAAGCAGCAAGTTGTTATCCTCAGCCTCCGGCTGTTCCCAACTTGCCTGCCTGTCGCAAAGCAGGCTACTTACTACTCACTCCTCAGACTCTTCACCGGGTTCGCTCTCGCCGACTTAACTGCCTGGTACACGATTGTCAGCAACGCAATTCCTAAGGCAGATAATCCTGCCCATAGAAATATCCCCGGTGAAACCGGTTCATGATAAGAATAATTTTCCAACCATTTATTCATCAGCAACCAAGCAATAGGTGCCGCAATTAAAATAGCTATCCCGATTAATTTTAGGAAACTGCCTGATAACAAAGTGATGATATTTGAAATTCCGGCGCCGAGAACTTTGCGGATGCCGATTTCTTTTGTTTTTTGTTCGGCAGTAAAAATCACGAGGCCTAATAACCCAAGACAGGAAATCGAAATAGCGAGAGCAGCAAAATACATAGACAGTTTTTTTGCAACTTCTTCATTAACGTAAAGTTCCCTGTATTCTTCATCAGCGAACTGATGCGCAAACGGAAATGCCGGATTGATTTGTTTGTGTAATTTTTCGAGGCTTGTAATTACTGAAGCGGTTTTCGCAGCTTCATGACGAATTAATGCATAGCCCCAGTGTTGTTCTTTGTCAAGACGAATAATGAGTGGGGTGATAGGAACATGAAGTGAATTGAAGTGAAAATTTTTAACCACTCCGATGATCGGTCCTTTCGTACCCCAGAATGTAATTTCCTTCCCTACCGGATCCGAATACCCGATAGTCTTGAGCGCGGCTTCATTAATGATATAGGAATTGCTGTCTGCGAACTCGTGAGAGAAATCCCTGCCCGCTATCAATTCTGCCTGCATTGTTTTTATAAAATCGTAATCAATTGCTACCTGTGTGAAATTGGGCCGGCTATCAGGTGACTTCCCTTCCCACTCAACACTTCCTGTGGTATTACCGATCAGAAAAGGTCGTTGAGAACTAAAGCTGACCGAACTGACTCCGGGAATTCGCCCGGCCTGCTGTTTAAACAGCTCAAAGTTATCAGCCAGAGTACCGGTTGTTGCTATGAACAACAGATTATTTTTCTCATAGCCGAGGTGTTTGTTCTGTATATAACTAACCTGTTTCGAAACAACCATCATGCTTACAATAAACACCACTGACAAAGCAAACTGAAACACCACCAACCCCTTGCGAAAAGCTGCGGAGGAATCGCCGGATTTGATTTTGTTCTTCAAAACAGCTATTGGCTTAAATGATGAAAGTAATAATGCCGGATAGCTGCCAGCAATTATAGCAGTGATAACGGTGAGTGCAAACATCCCCAGCCAGAAATTGCCCGACAATAGTGGAGATACGATGGTTTTTCCGGTAACTGAATTAAACTGCGGAAGTAAAATCTGGATAAGTACAACAGCCAATGTGATGGATATCGATGCCATTACAAATGCTTCGAAAAGAAACTGGAATACAAGCGAACGTTTTGCTGCACCAACCACTTTTCTTACGCCGATTTCTTTCGCTCTTTTTACTGAACGTGCTGTGCTCAGGTTCATAAAATTGATGCAGGCAATTAATAAGATAAAAATGGCCACCAGTTGAAAAATCTGCACATATTCAATCCGTCCGCCTGATACATACCCATTTTTAAAATTACTGTGCAGGTATTGATCACCGTAAGGTTGAATATCCAATTCCAGTCGGTCTAGATCAGAATATTGTTTATCATAATTTTTTATGAAATGCTGAAGCCTTTTTTTGAATGCAAGGGCATCAGTATTCGGTTTTAGTTTCAAAAAAGTTGTTGGTCCACTGTTGTGCCAGTCTTCGATCCAGCTGTTTCTTTCTTTAAACAGATTCCAGTTGATGACGTATTCAAATTTTGATGACACGTTGTTTCCAGGGTTCTCAAAAACTGCGGTTACTTTCAAATCCCGATAGTTTTCAAAGCGAAATGTTTGATTCATGGCTTTTTCAGGGCTTCCGAAAAATTGCTCTGCCATCTTTCTTGATATAGCGATACTGACCGGGGAATTGATAGCTGTTTCTTTAGTGCCAAGGATCAGGGGATAGCTGAACATAGAAAAAAAATCTTTCCCTGCAAAATTGCCTGGAATTTTCATCAGCTTATCGCCTGCAGCGAATGTGTGCCATGAGTTCCATGCATAACTACTGGCGTACTCTATTTCAGGAAATTTTTTCGGTAGTTCTTCGCCCAGCATTCCGGGTGTATCGTAACTTCCGGTAAGTTCGTTGCCGGAATACTCACGACTGGTCACTACATAAAGCAGATCAATGTCTTTATGAAATGAATCGACGGCATATTCATCGCGCACCCAGAGTGAAATGAATATGCTGCAGGTAAGGCCCAGGGCTAAACCGAAAATATTGATGAAGGAGAATATTTTGTTTTTCGAAATATTTCTCCAGGCAATATTGAGATAGTTTTTGAGCATGGTTGTCAGTTATTAGTTGTTAGTTGAACAGCCAGTTTTTAGTTTATATGTGTTTGTTCATAGGAGGCAGCGGGCAGCAGGCAGGAGATCTGTGCGATAATCATCTGCAAAATGGCGTCAGGTTTTATTTTTAACTAACTTCATTTTTAAACCGCCACTTTGCTGATTTTCGGCATTTGGCTTCAGATGTTTGGTGATTAAAATTATCTGTTCCCTGCTGCTTCAAACAAAAAACAGAATCAGACAACAGAAAAAGTTTTCCAATCTCAGTGGCTGGCTGTTCCTACTTACTACTCACTTCTCAAACTTTTCACCGGATTCACCATTCCCGCCCTGATCGCCTGGAAACCGACAGTAAATAATGCTACAACAAATGCCAGCATTCCTGCAAGAATAAATATCCACCAGGAGATATTAATCCGGTATGCAAAATTCTGCAGCCACTGATTCATATAATACCATGCGATCGGAGTTGCAATAATTAATGCAATCAATACGAGTAAAAGAAAATCTTTTGATAGCAAACGTACAATGCCTGTTAATGAAGCGCCCATCACTTTACGGATACCGATTTCTTTTGTTCTGTTGATAGCGGAGAGCGCCGCAAGTCCGAATAATCCAAGACACGCAAGGAACACGCAAATACTTCCTGCCCAGCCAATGATCCTGCTCCAGGTTTTTTCTGCATTATAAAAATTATTCAGACTCTCATCCAGGAACCGGTATTTGAATGGAAGATCGGCAACAATATTTCTCCAGGCTTTGTCCATTGCTGCAAGCGCCGGCGTTGGATTTCCGGGTTTCAATCTTACAAAAAATTTAAATGGTGCATAGTCATGAAACTGGTGAAACAATTGCGGCATCAGTTTTTCTTTCATCGGCCGGAAATGAAAATCTTTTACGACGCCAATTACAACAGGTGTCAGATTTTCCGCGTATCCTGTGAGTTGCTGACCGATAGCAGTTTCATTTGTCCAGCCAAAATCACGGGCCATGGTTTCATTTATAATTACTGATTTCAATGTGTCGTCAGCAAAATCGGAACTGAAATTTCTTCCGCTGGCCATCTGCATTCCCATGACAGGTATGTATCCGGTGTCGATAAAATATTCAAAAACTTCTTTTGGTTTTCCATTGTATTCAAAGCCCTGGCGGCTCCAGCCTGTTCCTTCGCCAAGGCCGAGTTCTGCGCCAGCTATTCCTTCGATATCTGCACGGGATGCAAGTGCCTGTTTCAACAAAGGGAATATTTCCTTTGATTTGGTTTCACTTGCATCGATTATCACCACATTTTCTTTATTGAATCCCGGATTCTTTTCACTCATGTAATTTGTTTGAAGAAGAATGATGATGGTGCTGATGATTAAGCCTATCGATAATGCAAACTGAAATGTCACAAGCGATTTTGTAAAAATATTTGAACCGTTCACGCGGATCTTGCTTTTCAAAACCTCAACTGGTCGGAAACCGGATAATATCAAAGCCGGATAACTGCCGGCCAGCAATCCAACCAACAAAATTAATCCCGCAAACATCCAGATCATTTCAGGATATAGTTCAAGTGAGAAGGTCAGTTTTCGTCCGGACAATTCATTGAAATAAGGAAGCATTAATCTTGCGAAAATCAATCCGAGTACTGCGGAAAGAATGCTAAGCAGGATCGATTCTGCAAGAAACTGGAACATGAGTTGGCTTCTTTCACCGCCAATTACTTTTCTCACACCTACTTCTTTCGCACGACGGGCGGAATGACCGATGGCCAAAGTTGTAAAATTGATACAAGCAATCAGAAGAATCCCTGCAGCTATACTCAGCAAAATCCAGATCGTGTTTGGATTGATGCTTTCCACTGTGCCACTGTAAACTGATGTATCTGTATGTCCTGTTTTCAGAGATTGAAGTGCATATCTCACGGGCGGCTCATTACCTTCCCATTTATTGCCGCGTTCTTTCAATGCTTTAATCTCATCAGGATAATATTTTGAGCGAAACACAATCAATCTTGAAACATCATTAGCGAGTCCACTGCCTTCTTTCAGTTGTATATAAGTCTGATATGCAGATCGGCGCCAGTTGTTTACTCCACGTTTGCCACCCGCCGTTGTTTCCCAGTATTCAAAATTTCCCATCATCGCAAACTGGATAGATGAATTCGCAGGAATATCTTCAGCGACGGCGGTGACAGTAAATGGCGTGAAGGTTTCTCCGATTTTAATTTCGATCGACCTTCCCAATACATTATCACTCCCGAAAAATTGCATTGCCTGGTCTCTTGTGATAACGATATCCTGCAAATTTTTCAATGCTGTTTGTCGCGAGCCATATTTCAAAGGAAAATCGAACATGGTGAAAAACTGCGGATCGGCAAACTGAACAATCGCTCTGGTGACCTTACCATCTGCTTTTACAAAACTTTCGCCCCAGCCGGTTTGCAGTCTGGTGAAATTTACTACATCTGGTAAATCCTGTTTCATTGCCGGTCCTAAGGGTGATGGGAGATAGGAGTCGCCTTCCGGAGCTTCGCCGTTCATGGCGGTTGTCCATCTGTACACTCTAAAGATCTGATCGGCATTCTTATGGAAGCGATCGAAGTTAAATTCATTTACAGCATATAAAAGAAATAGTGCAAAGCAGGCTAACCCCAACGACAAGCCGAGAATATTGATCAGGGATAAGCCTTTTTGACGGGCGAGATTTCTGAGGGCTATTTTGAAGTAGTGGCGGAGCATGGTGGGAGTTTAAAGTGGAAAGTTAAAAATTGAAAGAAGTTCATAGTTCATAGTTCATAGTTCTTAGTTGGAACAGCCGAAGAAAGTTCACCGTACACGGTTCATTGTGACAGTGGGTTCAGAATTGGAAGAGTCGGCTGTTTTTTGTAGAGACAAGGCATGCCTTGTCTCTACAAAAACAGTAAATATTATGAGTCGCAGACGCCGGCTGTTCCTCCTGCCTATTCAGTCCTCAGGCTCTTCACCGGATTCGCCAGCGCTGCCCTGATCGCCTGCATACAAACTGTAATCAATGTAATCAGCATCACCACTATTGCCGCTACAACAAAAACCCACCACTGGATATTCACCCGGTATGCAAAATCCTTCAGCCAATCCTTCATAAACCACCAGGCCAGCGGCGAAGCAATAACAGCGGCTATGCATGTCAGCCTGATAAAATCTTTCGCCAGTAATGCCACAAGAGTTGAAACCTTTGCACCGAGTACTTTTCTTATGCCAATCTCCTTTGTACGTTGAATTACCGTCAGTGTTGCCAGCCCAAACAATCCCATACACGCAATGAAAATGGAAAGCAATGAAGCAACACGCACAATATCACTTGTCCGTTTTTCAGTTGCATAAAGAGTAGCAATCTTGTCATCAAGAAATGCGTAGTCAAAATCCTGGTTAGGGGCCAGCTCTTTCCAGGTTTTTTCGATGATAGAAATATTTCCTGCAATGTTGCCAGGTTTCATACGAATTGTAATCCGCGGCTGTGTAGAATATTGTACGGATATATTTTCTGTTCTTCTGAATACGGTATCCGGCAGAATCGTCAATAATAATGGAGCAACAGTCGAATGCAGTGATTGAAAGTTGAAATCCTTCACTACACCAATAATCTGTTGTTCAAATTTTCCAGGCAGTTTCCTGCCGATGGGGTTTTCAATTTTAAATTCTTTAAGGAATGCTTCGTTTACTACCGCTGCAGAAGTGACATCTGAAGGATTGTCTTTTGAAAACAACCGGCCCTCCTTCACTTTTATATCCATCAGCTGCATCCATTGTGCATCAACAGCGTTGAATTGAAAATTGTGATAAACCTTGCTGTCATCTGTAAACCCGAGTCCGATCCAGCCTGGTTCCGCCATACTGTACATGGACACCGCTGCATCTTTTATTTCCGGATGTTTCAGCAACTCATTACGAAAACGTTCACCGAACTGCATCCCTTCACCACGTTGCATATGCGTTTGTACGACAACCAGTTGCTCTTTATCATAACCAAGATTTTTGTTTTTCAGAAAACTCATTTGTTCACCTATAATCATAGCCGAAACTATCATTACGATGGAAGCTACAAATTGACCGGTGACTAGACTTTGCCGCAGCCAGTTGGTATTGGTGTTCAGTTTGAGTTTCCCTTTTAATACCTCAACTGGCCGGAATGAAGAAAGAATAAAAGATGGATACATTCCTGCAATCAATGCTACGATCCCGATAAGAAGAAAACAGAATCCGACAAAACTAAAGTCAGGACTTAAAGAAAGATTTCTGTTGGTCAGGCTATTAAATGGTTTTATAAATAATGCTGCCAGCAGAATCCCAACAGCAACAGAAATGCAGGTGAGCAAAAATGCTTCACCCCAGAACTGTCGTATGAGTTGTTTTTTTTCAGCACCCAGTACTTTCCGAACCCCCACTTCCATCGCGCGGGTTGCAGACCTTCCGATCGATAATGTTATAAAATTGATACAGGCGATCAGTAAGATCAGTATTCCGATTGTTCCAAGGATGTAAGAGTATTTCGGATTGCTGATGGGTTCGTTCCCGGCAGGCAGGGATGAATTGAGATGGATATCGGTGATGGGCTGAAGGTGTATGAGAAAAGCTCCTTCTTTATAATCTTCACCCAGCACCTGTTTCAGCATCTCTGGAAATTTCTTTTCAAGAGCAGCTGGCTGCGTTCCTTTTTTCAGCTGTACATACGTTTCGTTGTATACGTTAAACCAGCTGTTGAAAAGGCCGGGACGAAAAATGAATTTTGCATTGGAGTAGGGGATCAGCATCTTGTATTTGATGCTTGATTCTTCCGGTGCTGGTTTTGCAATTCCACTTACGGTAAAGATTGTCTTTTCGTCGCCCACCTGCATTTCGAAAGTCTTTCCTACCGCATCAGAACTGCCAAAGTATTTTTTTGCAAGTTGTTCCGTAAGAATTGCAGTATTATTTAACGGAAATGGATTTTCACGGTTTCCTGAAACGAGTTTGAAATCGAACATCCGGAAGAAACCGGAATCGACCATCAGCACATCTTCACTGAATGAGTTGTTGTTTAGTTTGATCACAGGATTCATCGCATAAACGCGACAGCTGTTTTCCACTTCAGGATAATTGGCCTGCAAAGCTGCGCCCATTGGAAGTGGTGTAACAGTATTAATGAAATCCTGTCCTTCATATTTTTCATGTTGCCACGCGCGATATACCTGATCTGATTTGCTGTGAAATTTGTCGTAGGTAAATTCACTTTTTACAAACAGCATGATCAGGATACAGGCGGCGATGCCCACTGCAAGGCCGGTGATGTTGATTGCAGTGTAGGTTTTGTAGCGGAATAAGTAGCGAAGGGCGACTTTGAGATAATTGCGTATCATGAGTTGTCAGTTAGTTTATAGCCTGCCTGCCCTGCCTACCGGACAGGCGGCAGGCAGGTTCTTTGTTCATAGTTCTTAGTTTGATCAGCCGGTTCACGGTTTCTACTTCCTCTAGGTCTTGCGTTCAACGTTAAACGTTCAGCCTTATTCCGTTCGCAGACTCTTCACCGGATTCGCCATCGCGGCCTTAATCGCCTGGAAGCTGATCGTAAACAGCGCAACAAAAACTGCAGCAATTGCTGCCACAATGAAAATCGAGATACTGAGATGTGTACGGTATTCGAAATTGTTCAGCCAGCTGCTCATCATCCACCAGGCCACAGGAAAAGCGATCAGTGTAGCGATCAGTACCAGCTTCAGAAAATCTGCTGACAGCATCGTTACTATATTTCCAACATTTGCACCCAGGACTTTCCTCACACTGATTTCGCGTGTGCGCTGCTGTGTGGCATAGGCAGCAAGACCCAGCAGTCCAATGCAAGCGATGAAAATGGCCAGCAATGAGAACACCGTGAAAATCTTCTGCATGATCTGTTCTGAACGATACTGCTTCGCCAGGGTCTGATCTAGAAAATCATAAGAGAAAGGCCTGTCTTTAACGAACTGCTGCCATGTTTTTTCCACCTGCGCAATCGACCTTGAAAAATCTGCTGCTTTAATTTTCACTGCTATTACCGGTGAGGCCTGACCGAAGCGAATGGCATTATTAAAGATGAGCGGATTGATTTTTTGATGCAGCGACTGGTAGTGAAAATCCTTGATTACACCGATGATGGTGTATTCAATTTTGCTGCCGTCGGGTCTGTTCAGGAAATCTTCCGGTGTAGTAACCTTTGTGCCTACAGGATTTGTTAAGCCGAGATCGTGTACCGCTTTTTCATTCAATACAACTGCGAAACTGTCGGTGGTAAAAGAAGGATTGAAAAATCGACCTTCTTTTAATTCAAGTCCAAGCAGAGAAGCATAATCTTCATCAGTGAAACTAGCGCGACCCGTTACTGTTTTGTCGGTTCCTGGTACATCATAACTGATTCCAAAATAGTTCTGCTGGCCGGGAAGAGAAGTAGTTCTCGTAGCATTTTCAACACCGGAAATTCTCTTTAAAGAAGTTTTGAATGCATTGGTTTGATCACCAAGCGAACCGGTGTTGTTGATGACAACAATATGATCTTTCTGGAAGCCGAGCTGATCGCCCATCACGTATTTCATCTGCCTGTTTACAACGATGGTGCAAACGATCAATACAACAGAGATTGCAAACTGGAAAACAACTAATCCGTTACGTAGCCAACGTCCCTGCAGGTTGGATCGAAACCTGCCTTTAAGAACCATGATCGGTTTAAATGAAGAAAGAATGAATGCAGGATAGATGCCTGCAATAATTCCGATCAATATTGAAGATACAATGATCAATGACAATTGTGATGGCTCAAGAAAATACCGGATGGTCAGTTCCTTTCCTGAAAGTTGATTGAACAGCGGAAGAAGTGCTGCAATGAGAAAAATTGAAACTAAGATACTGATCAGGCTTATCACCACAGATTCCAGCAGAAACTGTGCGATGAGGTATTTTCGTTCGGAACCAAATGTTTTTCTTAGTCCGACTTCTCTTGCTCTTTCCACTGATCTCGCCGTCGACAAATTGATGAAGTTAATACATGCCAGGGCAAGAATAAATACGGCGATGATACTGAAAATGGTAACTCCTTTCCGACTACCATTGACTCCAAGTTCACTTTCCAGGTCTGAATCGAGATGGATTGAATACAATGGTTGCAGATAATAGTAATATCCGTTTCCTGCTTTCTCGAACTGTTCAAGGCTCATTCCAAATCCCTTCTCCACTCCTCCAGCCACATATTTTTTTACGATAGATGGAAATCCTGCTTCCAGTTTTTTCGGAGATGCATCAGGATTCAACAAAAAATACGTTGCAGCGGCAAAATTGATATAGTTGTCTTCACGAAGGAAAGGCTGGGCCGTAGAAGACAACAGCATATTAAAACGGAAGTGGTTATTTGCCGGCCAGTCTGCACAAACCGCTGTGATTTGAAAGACATTATCTTCAGGTGCATCTGTCAGAAATGTTTTTCCGATAGCGTCAGCAGGGGATCCAAACAATCTTTCAGCAGTAGATTTATTCAATACCACCGAATGTGGTTTATCAAGCGGAGTTTTTACATCGCCGGCGATGATATCAGAACTGAATACTTGGAAGAAGTTTGAGTCAGCCATGACCACACTCTTTTCTTCCCACGTTTTATCACCGATTTTTATATAGAAGCCACCATCATCTCCGGTGAAATCAAAAACACGAACCATTTCTTTCACTTCCGGAAATTCAGACTTTACAGCTTTTCCGATGGAAGGAGGAATTATTGCATAGGAGTTGGTTCGCCCCGGGTATTTCCGATCGAGAACCATTCTATAGATATGATCTCCTCTTTTATGATAAGTATCAAAGTTGAGTTCGCTTTTTACGAAAAGCACTATCAGCAGACATACCGCCATTCCCGATGCAAGACCAAGAATATTGATCAGCGTAAATCCTTTTTTTCTTGAAAGGTTTCTGAATGCGATTTTGAGATAGTTTTTGATCATAGTTTTCTGTTAGTTGATCGTTGATCGTTCATCGTTGTTCGTTCAACGTTCAACGGTTAACGTTGAACGTTACTCCGTCCGGAGTGATTTCACAGGGTTTGCCAGTGCAGCCTTTATCGCCTGGAAGGAAACTGTCAAAAGTGTAATAACCATCGAGCCGACAGCAGCAACGACAAATACCCACCATGAAATACCTACACGATAATCGTATTTCAGGAGCCAGCCATGCAAATAGTAATACGCAAGCGGCGCTGCGATTACGCAGGAGATGCCCACGAGTATCACAAAATCTTTCGACAACAATGCTGATAAATTAAATACGGATGCGCCCACTATTTTCCTTATACCAATTTCTTTAGTGCGCTGTTCCGCCACAAAGGAAGCCAGACCAAAAAGGCCCAGACAACTGATGATGATTGCAAGAACTGTAAAGAAGGCAGCCAGCTTACCGATGCGAACCTCATCAGAGAATTTTTTTCCATACTCCAGGTCAGCAAAACGATAATCGAATGGTGCAGCAGGGATTACCTGTTTGAATACTTTTTCAGTTATGGCAAGAGATTCCGATGTGCTTTTTTGTGGATTTAGCTTCAGATTAATAACACTTACATTATTATTGGTCAGGATATACACTGCCTGTTTAACCGGCTCATAAGGTGAGCTCATTACCATATCTTTCACAACACCAACAATCGTAAAAACATCCGCATCCGGACCATTTCCCCATCGCACTATTTTACCTACAGGATCTTTGATGTTCATAAATTTTACTGCTGCTTCGTTGATCAATAGTGAAGCACTGTCACCCTTGAACTCCCGGGAAAAATCACGCCCTTCCTTAACTTCAAAACCTACTGTTTTGCCATATTCGGCAGTTACCCAGATAGTGGCAAAGTCGGCGGTGAGATCAGGGTCTTTCCCTTCCCAGTTAAAACCTCCGTTGTTACTCCAGACATTCGTAACCGGACTGGACGATTCCGCCATTTCAACGATGGCATTCTGCTTTTTAAGTTCGGTCCTCAGTATATCATATTTACCGTAGAAGTCCGGTGTTTGCATATATATCGTTACAAGATTATTTCTGTCATAACCTACAGGGCGATTTTTAGTATGCTGAATCTGCTGATAAACTATAATTGTACTGATGATGAGTGCAACCGATACTGAAAACTGGGTAACCACCAGTACTTTTCTTGGTAGGGCTGCAAGTTTCCCTGCCTTGAATGTTCCTTTGAGAACTTTGACGGGTTGAAAAGAGGAAAGATAGAATGCGGGATAACTACCGGCAATTATTCCTGTAATAAATGAGAAACCCAGGCCTGCTAACCAGAACCATTTGTTATCCCATAATATTTTCATTTGTTTGTCCGCCACCTGGTTAAACCATGGCAATGCGAGTTGTGTCAGTAAAACAGAAAAGACGAAAGCGATAAAGGCAACCATCAGGGATTCGCAAAGAAACTGACCGATCAGTTGTGTACGGAATGAACCTACCGTTTTCCGGATACCTACTTCTTTCGCCCTTTTTTCAGAACGCGCAGTGCTCAGGTTCATAAAGTTGATGCATGCCAGTAGTAAAACAAACACGCCAATAATTGCAAACATCCATACGTACTCAATTTGCCCACCCGTTTGTATGCCTTCTTTCCAGGCAGACCGCAGGTGCCACTCCTTCATCGGATGCAGGAAAATGGTTGCTTTGAATTTTTTATCTTCCTCATCTACTTTGTTCAGCTTTGATTTTTCGATGCTCCTGTTGACGGCTGCAAAATTTGTGTTGTCATTAATCTGGGCAAAACACTGGAATGAATTATTGTCCCATTGTGTTGCGGCGCGGGACAGCCAGTCTTCGGAGGTTTTATATAAGTCCCAGGGTGCAATAAATTTGAGTTCACGAAAAGTTGTACTGTAGGGTAGATCTTCAAATACACCTGTAACTTTTACATTGAGCTTGTTATCTATCTTCATGGATTGATTCAACGGATCCGCGTCTCCAAAAAATGCTTTAGCTGTACTTTCTGAAATTAAGATGTTGTTAGGTTCGGAAAGACCGTTCCGACTGCCTTTCAACATTTTTAAAGAAAGGATGAAGGGACCATCTTTATCTATGTAGATTCCGTTTTTGTACAAATGTTTGTCATCCTTGCTGAGCATATGATCACCCTGCCAGGAAGCCATTGCGATATACTTAAAATTATTGCCATAGCTGTTTCGCAATTCTTCGCCCATAGGAAATGGCAACGCCTGCTGCGTATAAATATGGCCATTGGAAGTTTGTTGCTGATATACCTGGGCTACGTGCTCAGCGTTAGAATGATACCGGTCAAAGGTTATTTCGTCCCATATCCATAAGCCTATCAATGTAGCTACCGCCATACCAATAGCCAGTCCACCAATGTTAATCATGGAGGATTTTCTGTTCTTTAATAAATTACGCCAGGCGATTTTAAGATAGTTTTTGATCATAGTTGTCAGTTAGTTGATCGTTCAACGTTTAACGTTTAACGTTGAACGTTGAACCTTGAACGTTGAACGTTACTCCGTCCGCAAACTCTTCACCGGGTTCGCCGAAGCTGCCCTGAGCGAACGATAGCCTACGGTAACTGTTGCAATCACTATAGTTACTCCTATGGCCATCAGGAATATCCCTGGCCCTATATGAGTACGATATGTAAATTCTTTCAGGTAATTGTTCATTACCCACCAGGCTAACGGCGCAGCCACAACGAAAGCAACCAGGAGCAAACGGGCGAACTCTTTTCCAAAGATCCAGAGGATATTACCCATTCCTGCACCGAGAACTTTGCGTACACCAATTTCTTTGGTTTTCCGGACGGCCATGAAGGATACAAGCCCATACAATCCAAGGCAACCGATAACAATGGCTATCAGGGAAAATGCGCGGATGAGATTATACATCACGGTGTCCATGCGATAGAATCTTTCTATTCTTTCATCAAGGAATTCCCTTGAAAAGAGATAATCGGGATATGCACTGTTCCACAATTTTTCTATTGCTGCAAGGGATGACTGCATAGAATTCGCATTCAGTTTTACAGCGAGATTGCTGTAGCTGTCATTATTCGGCATGATACAGATCGCTGCGATCTCACTGCGGAAGGAATAATTGTAAAAGTCTTTTACCACACCTACGATGGGTGCTTTTATGTTATCCCCATTCACTGCAATCATTTTTCCCAATACCTGGTCAGGATCGGTGATGTTGAGTTTTTTTACAAACGTTTCGTTAACTAAAAATTCTTTTGTTGTATCTGAAGGGAAGAAGTTACGACCGGCAACAAGCGGAATATCAAAGGTGGAAAGATATTTATCGTCTGCCTGCTTCATATTGATAGACCAGTGTTCGGTTTCAGCTCGATTATCGTAACGAACTCCCGTGTTGCTATTGGAACCGGAAGCTGGTGCCTGGTAGCATAGTGTTGTTTTTTCTACACCCGGGATTTTTGCAATTTCATTTTTTAACGTCTGCTTGGTAATGAAATTATTTCCCGGCATGGGCAACATCACAATCGCATCCTTGCTGAATCCCAGGTCCGTTGATTTTGAATAATTCATCTGCGCAGCTATGACTATGGTACCGATAATCAGCAATTGAGAGATGGCAAATTGTGTTACTACCAGCACGCGGCGCAGTGAAAATCCGCCGATACTTTTTTGCGATAGCTTGCTTTTCAGTGCAGTGATCGGAGCAAATCTTGCGAGAACAAGTCCAGGATAGGAGCCGGATAAAAAAATGATAAATAATGTAGTCAATAAAAGGAACAGCGGAACCTTATAGCTGCTGAAAAATTCCAGGCTCATATTGGACTCCAGTAATGTGTTCAATGGTGGCAGTCCAAGTTTTGCAACGCCATAGGCGATGAATACAGCAATCATACTGATGATGGCGGTTTCTGTAATGAATTGCCAGAATAGTTGTGATTTCATACTTCCCAGAACTTTGCGTACGCCGATTTCTTTTGCACGATTCAATGCCTGGGCAGTAGCGAGGTTAATAAAGTTCACACATGCAGTGATGATCAGGAAAATACCGATGATGGAGAGTGCCCAGAGATAATTTTTATCGGCGGCGCCATCCAGGTCCTGGTTGAAATGAATATCCGCAAGGGGCTGTACAACAAAATTCCATTCCTTCTGATCTCTGCCTTCATAATTTTTGTTAACGATCAGTTTTAATCCTTTATCTACCTGCGCTTTGTTGATATTTGGTTTCAGTTTGGTATAGGCCTGTGACCCGCTGTATACACCGCCCCAGCTGCTATCGCTGGCGAGCCACCTGTTTTCATCTTTCAGGTTATCATAGGAAAGATATATCTCCTGCCGACGATCAGAATTGCCAGGAATATTTTTGAGAATTCCCTTGATGGTGAAATTGGTATTGTTATTCACCTTGATGACTTTCCCGATCGGATCTTCGGTTCCGTAATATTTCTTCGCGATGTTCTCTGTAATCAGCGCTTCGTTTGGATTGCTAAGCAGCCTGGCTTTATCGGATCTTAAAACAGGGTAGTTGAATATTTCGAAGTATTCCGGCTCCGTATAAACAACACCATCTTCTTCAATGAATTTCCGGTTCTGTGGATCGTTCTGTAATGAAACAAGCCTGTTGCGATAATGAACAACGCGCGCTGTTTTTTCTGCAAAATCAAATTCGTTACGAAATGCTTTGCCCAGCGGCTGTGGTACAGCAGGAGAATAGTTCGTTGTTTCCCCAGTCCATTTAGAAGTTAAACGATAGATGCGATCACTGTCATTGTGAAACTGATCGAAGTTGAGATGAAAACTGACGATAGTAAATATCAAAATACTACAGGCAAGACCCATGGCCAATCCGATAACATTGATTGTCGTATACGATTTGTGCTTCCTGAGGTTTCTCCACGCTACTTTGAAATAGTTCCTGATCATGATAAGTAATATGTTGTAGGTTATAAGTGTTAAGTTAAACGTTTGCGTCTAGTGCTTAACGTTAGGATTCGTTAGTTTGTGAATTATTTACAATATGTTTTATAGTTCATTGCTTGTTGTTTGGGACAGCCGGTTCACCGTTGTTCGTTCATTGTTTTTCGTTGTTCGTTTGGAGCTGCAGCTTTTTTATTTTTTTATGTATGTAAGAATTGATCCTGCCTTCCTGAATTATCCGCAGTTCACTATTATGTTTGATACTTAAAACAATCTGTTGCCTGGCTGTTCCCTTTTGCCTGTTGCCTACTTACTATTGCCTGATTATTCAGCCCGCAACGAATTCACGGGATTCGCATTCGCCGCCCTGATACAATGCCATGCAATCGTTGCTGCTGCAACAAGCAACGTAGCAATTGCAGAAATAGCAAATACACTCCATTGCACATCCGTTTGATAT
This sequence comes from Pollutibacter soli, assembly GCA_029269725.1. GTDB lineage: Bacteria > Bacteroidota > Bacteroidia > Chitinophagales > Chitinophagaceae > Pollutibacter > Pollutibacter soli. Next base: position 171,358 of record JARJHS010000009.1, read on the forward strand.
TTGAACGACTCCAGCCATTTATGAGTGGCATACCATGCGATGGGCCAGGATACAAGATTCCCGATCAGTACCAGGATGAAAAAATCTTTTGACAGCAATTTTACCAATCGTGCATTGCCAGCTCCAATCACTTTCCTGATCCCGATTTCTTTGGTTCGTGTTTCCGTTGAATGTGCAGCGAGTCCGAAAAGTCCAAGGCAGGATATGAAAATGGCGAGTCCTGCAAAAATTTTCATAACCTCACTGATCTGGTCTTCCTTCTTATATAATCCTGAAATTTTTTCATCCAGAAACCCATAACGGAAAAGTGTACCCGGGGCGAGTGCATTGATTTTTTGCTGAATGAAGGGTATCGCTGCTGCGGTCTGGCCAGCCGCAATTTTGATCATGAGATTATCGCCCCAAGTAGGTCTGTATTCCAGCACCAGTGGCTCGATCTGATTATGTAACGATTGAAAATGAAAATCTTTTATTACGCCCACTACAGTTCCCTGCAGATTCATAGTCTGGTTATTGATGCGCGATCCGATCGGATTTTTTAAACCCATCAATGCAGCTGCTTTTTCATTGATGATAAAACTGGCTGAATCATTATAGTCTTTAGAAAAATTGCGACCTGCCGCGAGCTTAACCTTCATTACATCAAGGTAATTTTCATCTATTCTGAACACACGTACGGAAGGAAAATTATCACCCACAACAGAATCCACCGGTACTACACTTTCCACACTGAGATCATCGCCGATCAGGTTGGAAGATTGGCCGATGGCTAATATTCCCGGTCCGGAAAGCAATTCTTTTTTTACAGTTTCCGGCTGCTTTACCAGTTTATTTTTCAGTTCACCGTAGGATTTTACCACGAGTACCTGGTCTTTGTCAAAGCCCAATTGTTTATTGTGAAAGAGGGTCAGCTGCTGATAGATCACAACTGTGCTTATGATCAGAAATGCCGCCATCGTAAACTGAAAAACGACAAGACTTTTCCTTACGTATCCTGCGCCGGAGCCGGGTAATCTCAATCCTTTGAGTGATGATGACGGATCAAATTTTGTTACGAAGAGTGCAGGAAAAATACCCGAAATAAGACCTGTACCCAGGATGATCAAAAAGAAGATCAGCATATTTCCTGGCTGGAAAACATCAGTAGCCGGTACTTGTTTACCGGTTAAACTGTTGTACACTGGCAATGTGGCCTGGTAAATTACTATGGCCAATAGTCCGGCGATAAGAGTCAGTAATAGTGCTTCCCCGAGAAACTGAACGATCAATTGCTTTTTCTGTGCGCCGAGTATTTTACGAACTGCAACTTCACGAAGTCTTTTCATTGATTGTGTTGTGAAAAGATTAATAAAGTTGACACAGGCAATCAACAGAATTAATATTTCAACAGCGATAAGAATATAGATGTACACATCACTGCTGTTGGGTCCCATTTCCTGGATGAGGTTTGATTTCAGGTGGATATCTGTCAGCGCCTGAAATTTATTACTGGCTGCTTCTGCTGCAAGTCCGGTAGTATCTGCGTTTCCACCGCGATAAATTTTCCAGAATTCGTTGAATTTTGCTCTCGCCTGGTTGACGCCGGATTCATTTTTGAATTTTACATAGGTCCAGCCAAACATCCAACCGCGATTATTCAACCAGTTGGGTGGGACAAATGAATTGAATGTCGTCATCGAAAGCAGGTAGTCGAACTTCAAATGACTGTTGGCTGGAATATCTTCAATAACAGCGCGAACAAATTTTTTATCTTCTGCATTGACGATGATTTCTTTCCCGATCGGATCTTCTTTGCCAAACAGTTTTTCGGCCATATTTCTGCCAAGCACTACGCTATTCATTTCACTCAGTGCTTTGACCGGATCGCCAACGACCGGTTTTAATCCAAACACTGCGATTACAGACGAATCGGCCCAGTAACCTTTCGCTTCCATTTTTTTTTCAGGACCGACATTTACTACAGGTGATCCCGCATCAGCAAGGCGGGCAGTAGATGCTATTTCCGGAAAAAACTTTTGCATCTCGCCCGCAAGCGGTGGGTTCGATTTGGACCATTCGGTGGTCACCATACGAAAGATCCGCTCGTGTCCGGGAACGAATTTTTCATAACTCATTTCTTCTTTGATGTGCATGGACAATAGCAGCCCGCAAGCGATCCCGAGGGCAAGTCCGGTCAGGTTGAGAATACTGTACGTTTTCTGTCGGAATATGCTTCGTAATGCCGTCCGGAAGAAGTTTTTGAGCATAGCAGCCTGGTTTTGTCGAAATGGCGAAATATGGTCCGAAAGATTGAGCGGAAACAGTGCCAGACTTAGAATTCAATACCAGAGCGGGTTTCGGGAGTTGTGACCTGTTCGTACTGTCCGAAAACGGACAGTCAGTGTCCGATTACGGCAAGTTTCGTAGATGCGTGGAAATTTTATGAAACCTGCGCGAATCGTGTAAAAAACCGATGGCTGCCTGTTTTGATAGATTCGGTGACACACCTGGAATCTTTTCGCTCATGGCACTAACCCTTTCTTACCCTTAAATTGCTAAACTCATTTAATTGACATCAAAACTGAAATTTCGAATGGGAATAATGTTTATTCTTAGGATGCCTGTTGCTTGCGAACTTCCTCCGAACGCGAAAATTCACGACTGCATAAAATCTATAATTCTTCATGCGATTTCCGAAGATTTTTCAATTTCATGTGGATCTTTTGAAAAGTTCACTGGCTCATTTATAACGACTGTTACGATTTCTGATATCACCAGCGCAGAGAAATTTGAAAGAATGCTGAGTCAATGTGATCGGAATAATAATTCAGATGAAAATATTGACCCTGGAACTAAATTGACAATCCATTTTAATGGTGATGCAAAGACGGAAATTTGTTTTGACAGGTTCAACAGAATTTTCGAGGAAGGAAAGAGGGTATTCAACTTCGCCTGAACTTTGTCGTTATATCAGACATCTGGTTGATAAAAATATAGAATAATAAGTTGTATCTGTTTCCCTGTATATCTTTTACGCTAATACTTTCCTGGAAAATTAATTGGACACCAGTCGCAAAAAAATTGTTTCACTGTATACAATTTTTTTGCCGGATCCCTTACCTGTTGAAATTCAGCATCACACTGTGGAATCTTATTTACAGTTTCAGACAAAAATGTAGTTTCGGATTTATTTTTTTAACAACTCGTTTTGTTTATTATAAAATCTTATAACTTCATCATAACGCCTATTCATACATCCTTTTAAGTACACCGTTTTTCCGCTTACTTCTTTTAATTGTCCGACCTGTACGTTTGACGGTATTGGTTTTTATTTCTTGTATTTTATCAAAACTAAACGCTTGATGTATGAATGCACTAAAGCCATTGCTATCCTGTTTATTTCTTATTTTTCTTCCTGCTATTTTATTTTCTCAGTCAATCGGTTTTTCTCACCAACGTGGATTTTATGATGCGCCATTTTCACTGACGATATCGGGCGACGCTGGTCAGCAGATCAGATACACCACTAACGGTACTGCGCCAACGATAAACACGGGAACAGTCTACTCGGGCCCGATCAGTATTACCACAACAACAGTACTCCGCGCCATTGCTGTATCCGGAGGATCGGCTTCTGCAGTCCAAACGCAATCCTATATCTTTCTGAACAGTGTAATTCATCAGCCTGCCAATATTGCCGGCTGGCCTAATAAGCCTTATGCTTTGGGAAGCGGAACCGCAACTGCCATTCATGATTATGAAATGGACCCAGCCATTGCAGACAATCCGGCATACAGTGAAGATCTGATAAAGGGCCTGAAAGAAATTCCGACATTATCAATTGTTCTTGATAAGAACAGTTTTCAAACAATGTATGACGGTGACATTGAAGTACTGGCATCTGCAGAAATTATTTATGCCAACAGCCCGGGACTTAATGAGCAGTTTGAAGTAGGAATTGAAGCACATAGTCATCTGCGTTTAAAACGTTCTTTGCGTTTAACATTCGACAATGCTCCTGGTGGCGCAGGAGTTATCTCTAAAATTTTCAGGAATGCACCATTAAACAGTGCAACAGCCACGGATCAGTTCAATAAAGCCAAAGTAGTTTTACGCGCGGGCAATAACCGGTCATGGGCAAGGAACTGGAACCCCGACAGAACAGCGTACACACGGGATCAATGGTACCGGGATGCTCAGATCGCAATGACCGGCTACGGTTCCCACGGAACTTTTGTACATCTCTATGTTGACGGGTTGTATTGGGGACTTTATAATCCTTCGGAAAGGCCCGATGCCGGATTCCAGGCGAAATATTTCGGAGGAAATTTTGAAGATTGGTTGAGTTTCGACTCTGATGGGGTGCGGAGTGGTGATGCAACGCGTTTCAATTATCTGTCAGGTACGCTTGTAAATAAAGACATGTCCATTGCAGCTAACTACAATGAAATGCAGGGATACCTTGATGTAGAAAATTTTATCGACTACCTGATCCTTACCTGGTTTACCGGGATGACGGATTGGCCGCAGAATAATTTCCAGGGAGGTAACAGAAATGTTCCATCACCTACTCCAAATAAATATTTCGCATGGGATTGCGAATGGTCATGGGATGTAACCAACGGAAGTAACAATGGCGCATGGGTTCATCCGGATTTCAGAAGCAATCAAACAACGGGAACAAGTCTCCTGGCGAAACTCTGGCATTCATTGAGAAAGAATCCTCAGTTCATGAGTCTGTTTGCTGACAGGGTATCCAAACATTGTTTTAATAATGGAGCATTAACCGATGCTGCTTCTGTAAGCAGATGGACGACGCTGAATAATTTTATCAGCAATGCAATTATCGCTGAGTCTGCGAGGTGGGGCGATGCGCTGAATGATGGAGTCACCAGGACAAAAAATGATCATTGGACGCCTGAAGTGAACCGTGTGAAGACGCTTATGCAAGGTAATGTTCAGCGATTTGTCAATGCATTGATTGCTGAAGGATATTTTTCACTATTACTTCCTCCGTCGTTCAGTCGCGAAGGCGGAGCTACCGCCACACCCACGACGTTGACTATAACGAACCCAAATGCTGCCGGATCTATTTATTACACAAAAACCGGAAATGATCCGAAAAATGCAAACGGGTCAATTTCCTCAGATGCAGTTAAGTACTCCGGAGCAGTCAGTATTACAGGCGATTTTACTGTGATAAAAGCCAGGGTGTATGATGGCACCAACTGGTCATCGCTACATGAAGGCACGTATTTCTTCCCGCAGCTGAAAATAAATGAATTCCTCGCGAGCAATAGCGAGGGAATTGTTGACGAAAGCGGCGTACATGAAGATTGGATCGAGATTTACAACAAAGGAACGCAGCCAGTGAATATTGGTGGGATGTACATAACGGATCTTTTATCAAATCCGGTTTTGTACCAGATACCGAATACTGATCCTGCGAAAACTACTATTCCACCGAAAGGTTATTTACTTCTTTGGGCAGATAATCAACCAACGGAAGGCGTTTTGCATGTTAATGTAAAACTCAGCGCCAGCGGTGAATCTATTGGTTTGGCGATGATGATCGATGGTACTCCCACATACATTGATCAACTAAGCTTTGGAGCGCAGAGTGCAGATGTTTCTACCGGATCATTTCCTGATGGCTCTACGACTGTCAGGACTTTCACTACACCAACACCGGGAGCTGCCAATCTTATCACACAGATCAGTGGCGTATATATCAATGAAGTTGCAGCACTCAATACAAACGGAATTACTGATGAAAAAGGTGAACATGATCCCTGGATAGAAATATTTAATAAAAATGCATCCCCGGTAAATATTGGCGGACTGTACATCACAAATAATCTGTCGAACCAGCTTCTTTTCCAGATACCTTCAAATTCTCCGGCTTCTACGACAATACCGGCGAATGGTTACATTATTCTGTGGGCAGATAATCAACCGGCACAGGGTCCGTTACACATCGGGTTAACCTTAAATGCTACCGGTGGAAATATTGCATTAGTCAGCAACGATGGCGCCGCGCCATATGTAATAGATCAGCTGCAATATGGAAGCATTGCACCGAATACAAGTTTCGGAAGATATCCGGATGGTTCGACAAATCTAAAGTCGTTTGTAACACCTACACCAGCAAAATTCAATACAATTCCGCTGGTCACCGGGTTGTACATAAATGAATATCTCGCAAGCAACAATGCGAGCAATACTGATGAGTTTGGCGAATTTGAAGATTGGATTGAAATCTATAACTCGACAAGCAATGCAATTGATATTGGTGGATTATTCATCACCGATAATCTTTCAAATCCTGGAAAATGGCAGATACCAACAAACCGTCCGGATCTGACCGTTATTCCGGCAGGTGGATTTAAGCTTTTATATGCTGATGAACAGCCATCGCAGGGCGCGTTGCATGTCAATATTAAACTTGGTGCGGGAGGTGAAGATATCGGGCTGAGTCAGCTACAGGGCGGGGTTAGCTCCCTGATTAATGGTCTCACGTTTGGCGCTCAAACTTCAGACGTATCGGAAGGAAGAGTTCCTGATGGAGGCAATACGATCCAGGCTTTCACTAAGATTACTCCCGGCGCCAGCAATGTTACGATTGCTAATCAAAAACCAATAGCGAATGCTGGTGTTGATCAAACGATAACAAGTCCTGCAAGTAGCGTTAAATTAAATGGATCCGGTACCGATGATGGAAGTATAAAAACTTATACCTGGAGCCAGGCAAGTGGTCCAAACACTGCGGTATTCTCCGGTAAAACAATTGCCGCTCCTACGGTGAGTGGACTTGTGGTTGGAGTATATGTGTTCAATCTGGTTGTAACAGATAACCTTGACCTGGCGAGCGTTGCAGATCAGGTGACCGTTACCGTTAAGGCTGCATCAACGGGTACGCCATTGTTCCGCATTAACGCAGGCGGACCTGCATATACATCTGCAGGCATCGCCTGGCAGGCTGATCAGTATTTCACCGGTGGTGATGTTTACAGCAGCACCGATCCGATAGCCGGAACTACCAACGACCAGTTGTATCAGACTGAGCGTTGGGGTAATGTCAGCTATGCGATACCGGTGCCGAATGGTAAGTACACATTAAGATTGCATTTCGCGGAGATTTTCTGGACCGAAGCTGGTAGTAGGGTATTCTCCGTAAATATCGAAAACGGACAGGCATCTATACCAAACCTGGATATATTCAGTAGTGCAGGTGGAGCAAATACAGCGCTGGCCATTGATCGGGCGATCAATGTAACAGATGGTGTACTCAATTTCAACCTGGTTGCCGGTATTGAGAATCCTAAGCTTTCAGGTATCGAAATTCTTACCTTGGGACCTGTTCCAAATGCACGGCCGGTTGCCAATGCAGGTGTCGATCAGAAAGTTTTCCTGCCTGCAAGCACTTCTAAATTGATTGGTTCCGGTACAGACGATGTTAGCATCAAAGGATACACATGGAGCCAGGTAAGCGGGCCAAACACAGCGACATTTAATAGTAAGACTATTGCTGACCCGACGGTTGGCGGCCTTATTCAGGGTACCTATGTATTCAGCCTGGTGGTGACAGACAATCTTGGTCTGCCGAGTGCAGCTGACCGGGTGATTGTTACCGTCAGCAACCCTGCGCCGGTGGCGAATGCGGGCACAGATCAACAGATCATCGTTCCTGTAAGCACTACTAAGCTCAATGGATCAGGCACTGACAATGGAACTATTAAAACTTACAGCTGGACACAAGTCAGCGGACCAAATACGGCGGTGTTCAATAGTAAAATCATTGCCGCACCGACCGTAAGTGGTCTTGTGCAGGGCGCATATGTATTCAGTCTTATTGTTACCGATAACCTGGATCAACCAAGTGTGGCTGATAGAGTAGTAGTGTCTGTTGTGAATCCGCGACCGCTGGCAAATGCTGGTGCTGATCAGACGATTACAGCTCCGGTAAGTACGGTACAGCTCAATGGGTCCGGAACAGACAATGGTAGTATAAGAAATTATCGCTGGCGCCAGGTATCCGGACCGAATACGGCGGTGTTCAGCAATGCGACAGTACCCGCACCAACAGTCAGTGGACTTATACCGGGTTCATATGCATTCAGCCTTACCGTTGCAGATAACCTGAATGCGGCAAGTCTTCCTGATACAATGACCGTTACCGTTAGTGCAGCGACGGGAGCCATGTCAAGAACCGCGGTGGGCCTGAGCGCGGATGGCTCCGTACCATGGGAAGTAAAAGTGTTGCCGAACCCAAGCACGCATTACTTCAATATCAACGTCAACAGTTCAGCCAAAGATCGACTATGGGTGGGTGCATATGATGGAGATGGTAAGTTGATTGAAAAAATGGAAAGAGTAAATAATGGACAACAGTTAAGAATGGGTCAGAATTACCGGCCTGGTGTATATTATATTAAAGTGATACAGGGTGACAAGGTGAAAGTGCTCAAAGTGATAAAGCAATAATTAAAAAGAGGTGGCTAAGTTAACAGCCACCTCTTTTTTTAATTCCAACACGGCAAAACGATGTCGCGGATGTTCTTTGCGAAAGATTATTTAGGGAACTGTTTTTAAAGGCAAAAACTTTTTAGCTGTGCAAAATACCTGGAATAGCGTTGTTTTGACATTGTTATCGGATAATTCTGATGCTATTTTGTACTACAATAATTCATCGAATATCTTAGTTATCGTGGCTTAATAGTTTGTCAAACAGAATGGAACTGACTAAGCAAGTCTGCTTGCTCGCAGATAAACTTCCGCCTTCAGAAAGATTTAATCTCAAAAATCAAATTTGTCGCGCAGCGAAATATGCGTTAAAGGCACAAATCCGAAGAGCTGCAATTTCTGTCATTTCAAATATTACAGAAGGATCTTCGCGAAAATCGGTCGCCGATCGAAAGAGATTTTATGAAATAGCAAGGTCGTCGGCCATCGAAATCGACGCACAAATTGAAGCCGCAATTGCTTTGCAATACGTTCAATCCGAAATCACAGTTTCTGCAAAATCTGTTTTAACTGAAGTATTTAAGAGTTTGTCAAAACTTTCTTCATAACTGTTTCATTGGATTAATATTTGCAACCAGGTAATGCAGGTGAATATTTTTTAAAGCGCTGAGTTCCAGTTCAACTTTGACATTGAGGAACCATAAACTCAATACTATCAACTCCTATTGCCTGATTACCATTGCCTGGACTCACTCTGTTCGCAACGACTTCACCGGATTCGCATTCGCTGCGCGAACAGACTGCACTACAATCGTAATCATCGCGATAGCTAACGCTGCAACCGCGCACAACGGAAATATCCACCAGTTGATTTCAGTTCTATAACTGAAATCCTGCAGCCAGCGACTCATAATATACCACGAAGCAGGAGTGGCAAGTGCAATCGCAATGACGATGAGTTTCACGAAATCTTTTGATAAAAGCACGAGAATATCTGCTACAGATGCACCCAGGACTTTTCGTACACCAATCTCTTTCGTGCGTTTTACGGTGGCGAACAATACAAGTCCGAACAAACCAAGGCAAGCCACAAAAATGGCAACACCCGCAAATATGTTGAACACTTTCCCAAACAACTGATCATTTTTATACTGCCAGTTGAACCGATCATTCAGGAAAAAATAATCGAAGTGATTGCCCGGAAACATGGCATCATATTTTGCTTTAATCGCCTCAATCGTACCTTGCAGATTTTGTGTTGTTTTCAGTTTGAGCGATATGTCATTATAAGTTCCGTAAGAAGGAATAAACACAGTTGCTTCCATCGGATAACGAAGAGACTTCTGATGCACATCTTCCAGAACTCCGATAACTGTCCAGCGTCGCGTGCCACGCAGAATGTCTTTTCCAATAGCAGCTTCAGGAGAAGAAAAGCCCAGCAGCTTCACTGCTGATCTGTTGATCAACGTGTTTTTCAATTTTCTGCCATCAGGATCATGATCAGAAGGGTCAAAAGAACGACCTGCAATCACTTTCATTCCATACAGTGGGATAAAATCATGATCTGTCTGCATCACCCGAACAGTATATTTATTTGTAGATGCTGAATCCGCCTGGCGAACATTAAAACTTCTGCCCAGTTCATTTCCGAAAATATTACCTGAAGTAGCTGCGGCTGCAACAGCGGGTATTTGTTTCAGTTCCTGTTTAAGTATGTCTACTTTGTTGATAAAAGAAGAATCATATCCCGTGAGCATCGGTGGCTTCACGATCATCACCTGGTTCATGTCAAAGCCGAGATCTTTCTTGTTAAGAAAATTCAATTGCTTAGTGACAATAACAGCCCCAGCGATTAAAATCGCGGTTATGCAAAACTGTGAGATCACCAGAACTTTGCGGAGAAGTATGCCTTTGCTTCCTGAAGAGAATTGTCCTTTCAATACCTGGATCGGTTTAAAAGAAGATAATACAAATGCAGGATAGAAACCGGAAAGAAGCATACCCGTCACGATCAGCGTGACTAATCCGATCAGCAGTGCATATCCCTTCATTCCCTTGGAGAAAATGTAGGCCATCGACAGTTGCTGTTCAAGTAATTGATTGAAACCCGACTGCAACAGGTATACAAAAAGTACTGCCAGTCCCAGTGCAATCAAATTTACCATGATCGATTCAAAAAGAAACTGAGAAATAAGTTGTCTGCGAACACCACCAACTACTTTGCGTATGCCCACCTCACGGGCGCGTTCAGCCGAGCGAGCTGTTGCCAGGTTGATATAGTTTACCCAGCCAATTACAATAATAAAGATGGCAATAGTCAGCAATCCCCATACTGCTGTGGCACTGCCTGTTCTCCCGATCTCATATTCAAAATCAGAATATAGGTGAGCATTTGAAAGCGGCTGCAAATAAAATTTTTCATCGCTACCGGAAATCTTATTACCCTGGAAATGTTTTTTGGAGAAAGCAGCCATACCTGCATTAATCTTTTTATAATCCGTACCGGGCTTTAGCTGTACATAGTGCCAGAAATCCGATTGTGTGAAATCATAATCAGATTCTTTCCAGAAATGCATAAGGGTAGGGTAAGATACGATCATGGAAAATTCCAGGTGTGAGTTCTCCGGAACATCTTTTAATACCGCATCAACACGGTACGGCATGGAATCACGGTTAAGCACAATCGCTTTTCCGATAATATCTTCGAAATTGTTCCTGGGGAGATCAAATATTTTTTTTGCCAGGGTTTCAGTGATAACAATGGTGAAAGGCTCTTTCAGCATGTCTTTTCTGCTCCCTGCGATGATCGGATAGTCAAACATCTGGAAGAAAATATTCTCTCCGAAAAACACATGATCATCCTCAATTCTTTTTGTACCGTTGCTCAGGATGGTTTCACCAACGGTCGCCACTCTTGCATTCGCAATTACATCATCATAATCATCATTCATCGCTTTGCCCACGCCGGAATAAGTGATTGTTCCATGTTGAATCAGGTTGCCCTGCTGGTAACGATCATTTACCACACGATAAATATCTTTCGCATTTTGGTTGAACTGGTCGTAGCTCAGTTTGAAGCTGACGTACTGCAGAATCAGCAGGCATACCGTCATCCCGATGGCCAATCCGAAAATATTGATCAGGCTGAACATTTTGTGTTTCGCCAGGTTCCGAAATGCGATTTTGATGTAATTCGTGAACATATGAGTGGTAGGTTATAAGTTAATGGTTCAAAGTTTAAGGTTAAACGTATAACGCAGAACGTTAAACGTAAACATCCTGATGTTCAAATTTCCAAATCGGTCACCGCATAATATCTGTTGCCTGCTGCCTATTCCGTCCTCAAACTCTTTACAGGATTCATCATGGCAGCCCGGATAGACTGGAAGCTTACAGTAAGCAAAGCAATCGCGATTGCGGCGCATCCTGAAAAAACAAAAACCCACCATTCTATATCGACATGATACGCATACTCCTGTAACCAGCGATTGATTGCCCACCACGCGACAGGAAAAGCAATTCCATTTGCAATGAGTACCAATTTCAGGAAATCTTTGGATAACAGAGAACTGACATTGAATACAGACGCGCCCAGCACTTTACGCACACCAATTTCTTTTATCCTTTGTTCCGCAGAATAGGTTGCAAGTCCGAAGAGTCCTAAACAGGCAATGAAGATCGAAGCAAAAGCCATCCAGATCAGTAGTGTTTGGCGGCGCGCGTCTTCCGTATAAAACAATGCCAGCTGCTCATCCAGAAAATGATATTCAAACGGCTCTTCCTTGTCATTGCTTACCATGATCGCTTTCAGTTTCTCAAGCGTACCCTGGATATCGCTTCCGTCGATGCGTACGGAATAATAATCGATTAACTGTAATGGATTGTGATTGTAGGTGAGTACTAAAGGTTCGATCTTATCGCGCAGCGACTGAAAATGAAAATCCCTGACAATGCCCACTACAGTCGGCGTAAAGGGAACATTTTCGTTGTTCACGGGAGTGAATGTGCCTCCATACCTGTTGACTTCTGGAATCTCTACCGTCTGACCTGATGCAGTGGTAATCCCGAGCATTTTTGCAGCCGTTTCATTGATCAGGATGGAAGAGGAATCAGCGGGAGAACTGAAATTCCTTCCCTGTATCAATTGCACTTCAAACGTTTTCAGGAAGTCTTTATCGGCGCCGAACATGTAGGAAATCCCGGTCTGCTCTGTGTTCCCCTGTGTTCTTACCTTGATGGTCTGCAGTGTTTTCCATTCGCCGGGAACTCTGGAGGTTACAGACACATTTTTTACTGAAGGGATAGCGGCCATGTCGGATTTGATGGCTTCAAAGTTGGATCTGGCTTTGCTCGTATTTACATCAATTACAACCAACAGATCTTTATTGAAACCAAGATGGGTATTGTTGAGGTAACGCACCTGTTGCACAAGAACAATTGTGCCGATGATCATTACGATAGAAATAGCGAATTGAAAAATCACCAGGCCTTTCCGTAGCGACAAATCACCCTGGCTGCGCAGTTTTATGCCTTTGAGTAAAATTGCAGGCCTGAATCGCGATAACATCAGGGCGGGATAGCTTCCGGCCAACAATCCTGTACCCAAAGCAAATAAAACAGCCAGTAGCCATATCCGGTAGTCGGTGTATACCCCGAGAGAGAGTGCCTTTCCGGTGAATTGATTGAAAGCAGGCAGCAAAAGATTGACAAGCCCAATAGAAAAGATAAATGCAATGAAGGTTACCAGCAGGGATTCCAGCAGGAATTGCCGGGTGAGATGATTGCGGAGGGCGCCGATTGATTTGCGCACACCGATCTCTTTTAGCCGGCCGGATGCTCTTGCCGTTGTCAGATTCATATAGTTTATCCCGGCAATAATCAGTACAAAAAAAGCGACAAATGCGAAGATCCTGATGTAATAAATACTCCCTTTGGCGATGGGAGAGACGTTTGAATTCCGCGCGCCATCAATGATATTTTCTGAATAGAGATGGATATCCTTCAGCGGCTGCAGTGTATAGGAGAAACTGGTACCTGCAGGGGCGGTAAAGTTTTTCCGGACGAATTCTGATAATTGTTTCGATACTGATGCAGGCTTCGCATTGGGTTTTAAAAGTACGTATACAGAAAAATTATTGGACAACCAATCGCTTTCGGCAAGTTGTTTGAAAAAATCGCCATTAGTGAATGTCGCTTCTGACATCATACAGTTAAAATCCAGGCTTGAATTGCGGGGCATATTTTTGAATACCCCTGTAATTTTAAGCGGCGTTTCCAGGAAATTAAATGTCAATGATTTTCCCAGAAGATCACTTTTCCTGTTGAAGAGCCGCATGGCGAGATCTTCGTTGATGATAATTGAGTTCGGCTCTGTCAATGCACTAAGCCTGTTGCCTTCCACGAAAGGGAAATCAAAAATTTCGAGGAAAGAATTATTAACTGCAGTAACCGTCTCCTGGAAATTGACTGGATTTTCAGGATTTACCAGATTAGCCCGACCCATACGTATCATCCTGGCAGTATTCTCTACACCTGTCACCCGGGTCTTTGATTCTTCTGCAAGTTTGTATCCCGCACCAGCGGTGATGGTATTTTCGCCCTTTACCATTTTATCTTCGACTACACGATAAATCCTGTCAGCTTTACTATGCTGTTCATCAAATGTAAGTTCATCAAAAAGGTACAGGCCAACCAGTAAAAAACAACTGGTTCCGAAGCAAAGCCCGGCAATATTCAACACACTGTATAATTTATTACGTTTCAGTGTACGCCATGCGATTTTGATGTAATTCGTGAACATAGAGGTAGTAGGTTATAAGTTTTGAGTAATAAGTTAACGGTTCTATTTTTTAGGGTTGAACGTATAACGTATAACGTTAAACGTAAAAAGCCGGCCGTTCCCTATTGCCAATTGCCTTCTTACTATTGCCTTTCTTCCCTGTTCCTGTTTTCTGTTTCCGTTTCTGGTTAAGAGTTTCTAATCCATTAACTCTCCTGCCTCCTCACTCAAAGTAACCTCACTCTACACGTAAGCTTTTAACTGGATTCATCAACGCTGCTTTTATCGAATGAAAACTAACAGTCAGTAGGGTAATCAGCAATGCTGCCAGTCCGGTTGCCGGGAAAATCCACCAGGCAATCGTTGTTCGGTACTGATAATTCTGCAACCACTGATTCATGAAATACCAGGCAGTGGGTGTTGCGATCAGCAACGAAATGAATACAAGAATGACAAACTCTTTTGAAAGCATTTGCCAGACACTAAATACTGATGCGCCCAATACTTTCCTGATGCCAATTTCGCGTATTCTTTTTTCTGCCACAAATGAAGCCAGACCAAATAATCCTAACATCGAAATAAATATCGCCAAACCTGAAAAGAAGCCCGCCAGTTTGCCGATCTTTTGTTCTTCACCGAATTTTTTTGCGAATTCCTCGTCAACAAACTGGTAGGTGAAGGGGTTTAAATTATCCAGTTGCTCGTACACTTTTTTAATTGCAGCAATTGCTTCTGACGCCTTTTGCTCCGGTTTTATTTTAATGTTGGCAAAGGAGACTCTTTTTTCGTTTGGCACGAAAATCATTGGCCTTACCGGTTCATAAACAGATTGCATCACGAGATCTTTGCATACCCCTACAACTGTATAATCCTGCTCGTCGCCCCACCTGACAACAGTGCCAATTGGATTTTTTAAACCCATATATTTTACTGCAGTTTCATTCAAAACAAATGATAGGGAATCTGTGGCGAAGTCCTTTGAAAAGTCGCGGCCCTGTACAATCTGCCAGTTTACAGTTTTACCAAAATCACGCGTTACACGAAGTGTATTAAACTCTTCCTGCATACCCGGATCTTTTCCCGGCCACGTAAATCCACTGTTGGTAACATAACTGCTGCTCAGCCGGGTGTCCGTTGCTGTCATCGATTCAATCATACCTGTTGCAAGCAATTCATTACGGAATATATCAAGTCGTTTGACCATGTCAGGAGATGGCATGCTAACGGCGACGATACCCCGCTGATCATATCCGATGGGTCTGTCTTTAGCAAATTCGATCTGTCTGAATACGACCATGGTTCCGATGATCAGAATTGCAGAGACAGCAAATTGAGTTACCACCAGTATTTTCCTTGGCAAAGTAGCATATTGCCCAATGATCAGCTTTCCCTTTAAAACTTTCACCGGTTTAAATCCGGAGAGATAAAATGCAGGGTAGCTTCCAGCCAATAAGGCTGTAACCAACGCAAAACAAATGGTGCCTGTCCAGAACCATACTGAGTCCCATGGTAATGAAATTGTTTTCCCAGCAATATCATTGAACAGAGGGATCATCAGTTGTGACAATGCAATCGCTGCAACCAGCGAGAAAAAAGCAATGAGCATAGATTCCATATACAGCTGCCATACGAGCTGCCGACGGGAGGATCCGACGGTTTTGCGAATACCTACTTCCTTTGCTTTTTTCTCCGTTCTGGCTGTACTCAGATTCATGAAGTTGATACAGGCGAGAAGTAAAACGAAAATTCCGATGATGCCGAACATCCATAAATATTGAATTCTTCCGCCCGTATTTACACCATTTTCAAAATTTTCATACAGGCGCCATTTGTCCATGGGGTGAAGAAACAGCACAGGATTATTTATTGCTCCGCCGCCTTCGGTGCCGCGTACCCGATTCATTTTCGCGTCTTTGATAGCCAGGGAAGTTTTCGCCATATCCTTACCATCAGCGAGCTGTACAAAAACTCCGAACCAACTATTTCCCCAACCGACACGGTTGTCGAGGTCTTCATTCTTTCTATACAATTCCCAGGGTGAGAAGAACTGCAGCTCTCCAAAACTCGAATTTTCATCAATATCCCGGTAAACGCCTGATACTTTTACATTCATTTTTGCATCGATCTGCAAAACCTGGTTGATGGGATCAGCATCACCATATATCGCTTTCGCAAGAGATGACGAAATGATAATCGAATTCATGTCTGTCAATCCATTTGCGGAGCCTTTGATCATTTTCAGACTAAGCATATCCGTTATAGAAGGTTCCATGAATACACCTTTTGGAGTCAGTTTCTTGTCTCCCGAAATTAGCAGGTGATTACCCCAACCACCCTGCAATGAAATATTTTTGAATAGATGACCGTAACTGTTTCTTAATTCGGGACCCAGTTGCATAGCCTGCGTATTCCAGGTTCGTATCACACCTTCAAAATTCTGGTTCTGATAAACCCGCGCTATTCTTGAATGATTTGGAAAGGAACTATTGTACGATAATTCATCTTTGATCCAGGTACCAATCAGTATCGCAACCGCCATTCCTACGGCAAGTCCTGTAATATTGATTGCAGTTGAAAATCTGTTTTTCTGCAGACTTCGGGCAGCTGATCTTATGAAGTAAAATATCATGTTCTTTAGCGATTATAAAATTCAGGGTCTAACGTTCAACGTTAGACGTTAAACGTTATTCCGTTCTAAGGCTCTTCACCGGATTGGCCAGCGCTGCCCTGATTGACTGATAGCTGATGGTGAGAACCGCGATAACAATCGCCAGTATTCCTGAAATTGCAAAGACCGTCCAGCTCAAATTGGTTTTATATGCAAAATCTTCCAGCCATTTACTCATCATATACCAGGCGATGGGAATCGATATCACCATGGCAATAAAAACGAGAAGAAGGAAATTGCCGGCAAGCATTCGAACTACAGAAGGTACAGAGGCTCCCAATACTTTGCGTACGCCTATTTCGCGAATTTTCGTTTGTGCGGTATAGGTAGCCAGTCCAAATAAACCAAGGCAGGAAATAATAATAGCTATTCCCGCAAATATGTTGAAAAGTGTACCCGCCTTTTGTTCTGAGATATAAAGGCGGTTGAACGTTTCATCGAGGAAAGCATAATCGAATGCAAAATCCGGATTGTATTTTTTCCACAGGGCGCCAGCGGCATCAATCACCTGTGGAGCATCTTTTGCAGTTGTTTTAATATAAATTCTGCGTGCACTTTTTGGTTCAAAATAAAAGACAGCAGGTTCAATCTTTTGCTTCATCGAAGCGAAATGAAAATCTTTTACCACTCCAAGAATGGTTGCATTATTCTGCCACAACCTAAACTTCTTCCCGATAGGATCTTTTATACGCGCCACTTTCACAGCAGTTTCGTTGAGTATCACATAATGCGAATCAGCAGGTGTACGTGTGAAATTTTTTCCTTCGGCAAGCTTCATCGAGAAAAACGGCATCAGGTCGGCGTCCGTAGCCATTATTCTGAGCATCATGGTTTCTCCCTGCATTTTGCCGTCCCACTCGTTATCACCCGTCTGACCGGCCATGCGTACGATATTCGAACTGGAACGCGCAACACCCATTACACCTGGCTGCTTTTCTAATTCTGCTTTGACCGCATCATAGTGGCTGGCCATATCCCGCATGAAAAAGGAAAGCACATGCTCTTTATCATAACCTAAATCTTTTGAACGGATATATTTTAATTGATTGCCGATGATAATCGTTCCCGCGATCAGTATAATGGAAAAGGAAAACTGAATAACTACAAGTACTTTCCTGAACATTGTATCGCTGAGACGTGCGGATATCTTCCCTTTCAGTGCTTTCAATGGTTCGAAAGAAGAAAGTAACAATGCCGGATAGATGCTCGATGCAATCAACGTACCGGCGACGGCGGGAACGATGATCTTCCACACGGCAGGATGAGAAATGTCGAATTTAAAATCCTTTCCCGACAATTCATTAAAGTAGGGTAGAAGTACATAAAGCAATGTTAATGCAAAAATCGTGGCAACCACAAACAGTACAGCAGTTTCAACGATGAACTGGATAAACAACTGTGCTTTTGCAGCGCCTGCAATCTTTCTGAGACTTACTTCTTTTGAACGAAGCATTGATCTCGCTGTAGATAAATTGACGTAATTAATGCACGCGATGATTAGTATTACGAGGGCAATAATGGAAAAAATCCGTACTGTACCGATTCCACCATCTGAACCATCGGATTTATACAGATGAATTTTTGCCAAAGGCTCGAGCATATAGCCAGCATCCGTGTCTTCAGGCTTAATTCTCAGGTGAATTTTTTCCAGCTTTTTACCAAGTGCTTTAAGGTCAGTACCTGGTTGAAGTTGTACAAAAGATTCATTGTTGAATTGATTGAAATCATCGTCTATATTTTTCCCGCCCGTTTGGTCTTTGTATATTTTGGTTAGTAAACTAATCGGTGTAAGCAGGTTGAATTTGATATAGGTATTGTGCGGAAAATCTTTCACCACACCAGTTACCGTTAGATGCATTGTGTCGTCTGCAGTAATAATTTTGCCAAGCGGTTCATCATTGCCAAAATACCTTTTTGCAGTGGATTCTGTAATGATCACAGAATGTTCGTCTTTGAAAGGTTGTGCCGGATTTCCTTTCAGTAACGGATAGTCGAAAAGTGAGAACAATGCGGGGTCGGTGAATACAACTCTGTCTTCATTAAAAATCTTATCGCCGGATTTGTACAGGGAGAAATAACCGTTGTATGAAAGACGTACGTATTCTTTTACTTCCGGCAGTTCTGCTTTGGCAAGTTTCGCAATCGGGGCAACCGTGCTTGTCCAGATCTGTTTGCTATCGCCGGTGCCGACCATATTCTCGATCTTAAAAATTTCGTCGCCTTTGGAATGCCAGGCATCGTAGCTTTTTTCGTCGAGCACCCAAAGCAGGATCAGAACTCCAACGGCGAGGCCTACGGTAAGACCGATGATGTTGATGGAGGAATAAAATTTATTCTTCATCAGTGAGCGCCAGGCTGTTTTTACATAATTGCGGAACATGGGAGTAGATGGTTATATCTTGATTATGGATAAGTCTTTAAAATAACTGTTGCTTATTCAGTCCCCGGAACAGGTTTCTGCAGCGACAAGTCAGGAGTGGGATTGTGTTCCGCGGCTTCGGGCCCCTGAATCTATCTGCAATTGTGCCAGAAAGAAAAACCTTGCCTATGGCGGGTTTTAGCGGAGGGTTAGGGGTTCTGGTGTCCGGAAATGGACGGTTGGTGTCCGGTTGAGGGGGCAACCTGGGAGGTCTTAGACCTCCCAGGTTTGTAAGACCTGCCAGGTTTAAAACCTCCTAGGTCTAAGACTTACTAGGTCTTTAAGACCTGCCAGGTTTTAGCACCTGCGAGGTCTAAAACTTGCCGGACTATCATTACGAGTGACAAAGCTTTCCTGGAAACGCAACCTAGGAGGTCTAAGACCTCCTAGGTCTTCAAGACCTGGCAGGTTTTAACACCTGCGAGGTCTAAGACCTTCAAGGTTTTTTAAACAGGCCCTACTGCCTGCCAATAAACTTTCCTGAAAACGCAGGGGTCGCTTTCTGATCCTGATAAACGATCCGCCCGTTTACCCAGACTATTGAAATTCCTGATGACAATGCTTTGGGATCAGCAATGGTTGCATTGTCACGGACCTGGTCAGGATTAAACAACACCAGATCTGCAGGATAACCTTGTGCGAGGATGCCGCGGTTTTTGATTCCAAGATGTTCGGCCGAGAGAGCGGTCATTTTATTTATTGCGGTTTCGAGCGGCATGATCTTCTGATCGCGAACATAAAATCCGAGCATCCGGGTAAAGGCGCCATAGCCGCGTGGATGCCCTCCCTCACCTCCGTCAGAACAAAGATTCGTGTGGCTCCATTTCAGCAGATTGACAATATCGGGTTCGTACATCGACACTCCGATAATTGTTGCGTGTTGTTTCGATCTTTCTGATTCGCTGATAATCCTGAGTAATGCTTTGTCAGCAGATTCCTGATTGATGTTTCCAATCTGTATTAATGATTTTCCTTCGAATCTTTTGTCAGAAGGAAATCCTGTGATTATAGACTCAGCCGGATCGATCAGATTATTTACAGCGAAAATGGCGCTCGCAGTATTTGTGAAATCCTTTTTTGGAAAAAGTACCCGAGGTGTTGACGACCACATCCGGTATGGATAAACATCTGCAGTAATATTGATGCCTTCTGTACGTGCAGCTTCAAGCCTTGCAAGCAAGTCAGGCGCAATTCCCCATCTACTTCGCATTGCAATTTTAAAGTGTGAAATCTGTACAGGGATTTTCGTTTCCCGACCAATCTGGATAATTTCTTCAATCGAATTTTCAATATGTATGTCCTCGCTTCGGATGTGGCTGATATATCTTCCATTATATTCAGCCGCTGTTTTTGCCAATGCTATTACTTCATCACGCGTAGAATAAAAAGCATCCTCGTATTCGAGGCCGGTTGACAGACCTAGTGAACCTTTTTGCATTTCTGATGCAAGTTCTTTTTTCATTGCATCGATTTCTGGTTGAGTTGCTGCACGAGACAAATCACCCTTCATGATTTTATCACGCAAACTTCCCTGGCCTGTATACGTCGCCACATTTACATTGGGAGGACGTTTTGCTATCTGAAATTTCAAGCTGTCGATAGCATCAGAGCTTCCATCCTGACCCGCAACAATTGTTGTGATGCCCTGGCTTATCGCTGCGAGCGCTTCAGGCTTTTCATCAAGGCTGCCATATAAATGACTATGGCTATCGATAAATCCCGGTGAAAGCACTTGTCCCTCACCGTTAATAACGGTTTCGCCGGCAAACGGAGTCAATGGCCCGATGTCCTGTATACGATCATCAACGATTCGTAAATTTTCTTTCCTGGGTGTTGAACCCGTTCCGTCAATAACTACAACATTATTGATCAATGTAGTTTGCGGAAGATGATACGGATTGCCTTCGAGAATATTTCTTACTATCGAATGAACCCAATTGTTTCCCGAATTTTCCAGAGTGATATAAGTTTGTCTTTTTTCATAATATCGATGTATGTAAGTTGTAAATGCAACCCAGCCACCTGAATGTGTGGATTCACCTGCCTTCCTCACGCTCCAGCCAAATCCATAGTTGATAAGTGAATCATTATTAAGTTTACCCGAACTGATCGCTTCTTTAAACGTTTCTGCTTTGACCAGTTTTGATGTGTACAAAGCCTGGTCCCACAAATACAAATCTTCCACTGAAGAATAAATATTTCCATCTCCTACAATTCCGTCGAGTTGTTGCAAATCATCAGGAACAGGTTTCTCTTTTTCATAGTGAAATCCAAAAACGCGGGAAGCGGGATAACTGTGCATCGTGAGATTGTAGACGTATGTATTTTTTAGTCCGAGAGGTCTGACAATACGTTGATCGAAAAATTCAGCACAACTCATTCCAGCTAGTTTTGAAATAACTGAAGCCAGCAAAATGTAATTGGTATTACAGTACTCGTACTTGTCGCCGGGTTGGAAGACTACTGCTGGTTTGTATTTAACCAGCATTGCAAACATCTTCTCGTTGTCAAGTGTGTCGACAAGGGTCATATGTCTTTCTGCGAGTGTGAAATATTCCGGCAGTCCGGAGGTATGGTTAAGTAAATGTCGAATCGTAATGCCTGTGTAAGGAAATGATTCCAGGTATTTTTGTACAGTCTGATCATACTCGAGTTTGCCCTGCTCTTTCAGCATCATGATCATCATCGCAAAAAACTGTTTCGATACAGATGCGAGATTGAATGCGGAATATGTACTCAATGGCCGTCCGCTGGTGTCGGCTATGCCCAGGGCTTTTTTATAAATTACTTTACCATTTTCTCCGATCAGTACAGCGCCATTAAAGAGTTTTCGGCTATGGAGGTAAGCGAGTACGGAGTCAACTGTTTTGATTTTTGCTTTCCACTGCCCCGAAACCAATTGCGGAATCAGGATGAACAGGAATAGTAATTTTCTCATATGCCGATGTATTCATTCCACTATCGAGAATTCAACAGATGGTAACAAAATAGAGAAAATTACATTCTGGACGGGTATTATTTATCTCATTTGACGAAGCGTCTACGCGAAGATGATGGAGAGAACAAGAACGACATGTAAAAATCGAATCGATTAACTTTGACCATTCCTTATACAACAAAGAAAGAAAAAGTCTACGCAGGATGCACGGCAGAGTATCAGGTAATAGTATACGTGTTGATTTTTTCGGCTTGTTTTGTTAGAAGTTAATAGGAGATCAAGTGAAATATATCCGCAGATCATTAGAATAATCGGAAAGATGATTGCTACGCCGAAAAATGCTGGTGCCTTTTCGATGCGGGATCAATTTTTAAAATTTTAAAATCCGAAACTCGTTTCTCCGCTACCAACAGTGGGCCCTCCCTCGCCCTCCCCCGCCACCACCTCCTTTGAGGGAGGTCGGATATGGCAGATTTTCCCGGGCGCGCCCAGGTTGTCTACCATATCCATCTGCCTCAGGCAGATGTTAGCTAACATCGTTCACCGGTATCCGCCGATGATCAGGAATCACACATGTATAAGACGTTTCAAAAGTACAATCATCACCCAGTCAATTCCAAGTGTAAAACATCATTTTGAGAGGGGAAAATAACATGAGAGGATAAGGCAATGTATGCCCTGGTGCCCTGCAGATGGGCAAGCTTTTTTCAACTAATACTATATAAATGCTTTGTTAATCACAATGAAAATTTATAAACTAAAAAACTCCAGACTCTCTGGCATCAGTGAATCCAGTACTCGTGAAATTCACTTTATAGTAATCGCTTAAAATATCATTTTAATCAAACAATCTTTTAGTAAATCGAAATTTTCAAGCCACACGTATTTCGGATGAAATGTGATTAATCCATACTTCTCATCGATATTTTCAACTGTTCAAAGTTCACTAATATTAATTGCACTCCTGATCTTTACCCACCAACCCTCATGCCTCACTCCTGCCACAAAACTTTCTCCATTATTCCGAACGCAGGCTCTTCACCGGATTCGCCATTGCCGCTTTTACCGACTGAAAACTAACAGTCACCAATGCAATGATTATGGCTACCATTCCTGCCAAAGCAAAAGTCATCCAGCCGATATCAATTCGGAAAGTATAATCTTCCAGCCATTTGTTCATCGCGTACCATGCAATCGGACTGGCAATAAGAATGGAAACCAAAACCAATTTTATGAAATCTACAGATAACAATTTCGCGATGTTAAATACTGATGCGCCTAAAACTTTTCGTACACCAACCTCTTTAATTCTGTTTTCAGCCATATAAGCCGAAAGTCCAAAAAGACCAAGGCAGGAAATGAAAATGGATAGAGAGGCGAAAAGAAAAGAAAGTGTTTTGGTTTTCTCTTCGCTTGCAAAATTCCTCGCAAATTCTTCACCAGTGAATTTGTATTCAAAAGGATATGAAGGATTGTATTTATTGAAAATCGTTGCAGCTTTTGCGAGCTGCCCGGATGTAGATGCATTTGTATTTAGTTTGATATGCATCGACCTGAATGCTGCAGCAGGTCCTTGTATCACCATCGGTGGGATTTTTTCGTAGGGTGAATTGATGATATAATCTTTTACTACACCTACAACTTTCCATTCAGAATTATCTGAAGGCTGAGTGATAATCTGTCCTATTGGATTTGCAAAGCCCATGGTAGCAACAGCTGTTTCATTAAGCAAAACGGCATTTGAATCGGAAGGATATTTATTTATATCGATGTCGCGGCCCTGCAAAAGTGTGAGACCTGCAGTTTTGATCAGATCAGCGTCGGCATTGAATAAACCAATAGTCGGATTTTCATCTTCTTTACGTCCCTGCCAGCGAAGTCCCCAGGTATTACTTCCCTTTGTAGTAATTGAACCCATTGTTTTAGTTACAGATGATGCAATTCCCTTGTTGATCAATTCCTGCCTGATCAAAGGATAGTTTTTTTCAATATCACCAGCGAAATCAACAAAGAGTAGATTATTTGCAGAGTATCCTTTTTCCTTTTCGGCACCAAGTTGTATTTGTTTTTGTACAACGATCGTCGCAATGATCAACATAATGGCGAAACTGAATTGAAGTACTACGAGTATTTTTCTGGGTGCAAAAACTGTCTGGGCGTCTTTAAATTTCTTTTGAAAGATACTGATCGGTTTGAAGGAGGAAAGGAAGAATGCCGGATAAATTCCAGCCAGAATTCCTGTCAAAATTATAAAGCCAGGAGCCAATATCAAGAAGCCGGGCTCAGTCAGCGGCATAGTCATTTGAGTCTCGATCAGGTTATTGAATAAAGGCAATGTAAATTGGACAAGAAGGATTGCAAACACGCCCGCGACTGCTGCAGTTAAAATTGATTCTGCAATGAACTGACCGATAAGCAATCCTTTGCCTGAACCTGCAACCTTTCGGATACCGACTTCTTTTGCTCTTTTCTCACTACGCGCAGTAGACAAATTCATAAAATTGATGCAGGCGAGAAGAAGAATAAATGCTGCGATCACAGCAAAGAGTTTTACTGTTTCAATTCTGCCTCCAACTGCCTTTCCGTTTTCAAACCTGATGTACAGGTGCCACTGATGCAATGGAAAAAGGAAATGCGTCCATGCCTTCTCGTTTTTCGAATAGCGTCGTGTAATATCCTGTATTTTACTGTTGAACGCTTTCAGATCGGTTCCTTTTTTTAGCAAGACGAAGCTCGAAATATTATTGCTGAGCCAGCTATCATTATTCCAGCCCAGTTTCTTCAGATAAGGAAAGGGTAGGAGGTATTCAAAATCAAATTTTGAATTTGATGGAAGGTTTTTGAGTATTCCTGTTATTTTAAAATGATCAGTTGAATCAATCTGAATGCTTTTATTGATCACATGTTCACTGCCGAATAACCTATGAGCGAGCGATTCTGTAATTACGATTGAATAAACGTTTTCTGCAAAATCTTGTACACCTTCTTCAAGAGGAAAGCTGAACATCTTTAAAAAGGATGGATCGACAAATGCGCCTTCAACACCATTCAACTTTTTCTCATTGGCAGTAAAAAGGAAACTACTCACAGGAGCAAACCGCGTAGCATTTTCCACTTCCGGAAAATCCTGCTTCATCGCAGGAACCAGGGGTTGTGAGGTCTGATCTATGGTGAACAGTTTCCCTTCAACATTCGTCAGTCCATAAACTTCATGTAATCTATCCTTGTTATCGTGAAACTTGTCAAAACTGATTTCATGATGTAACCAGAGAATAATTAATGCAGCGCCAGCCATACCGACCGCCAGGCCGGAAATGTTTATGACGGAAAAGGATTTTCCTTTTAAGAGGTTTCGCCAGGCGGATTTGAGATAGTTTTTTATCATAGTAAGGAGTTAGGAGATTGGAGGCAGGAGACTAGTAGCCGGTTTTTAGTGTCAAGCTTTAAATTCATGAGTTGCCTCCATTTGTGATTATTAATTTGACCTCTTTCAAATGATTTTTTAATGAATTAAATTACAATTTGTCGCCATCAGGATGCTTTTAGCTATGAACTACAAACTAAATCTCCTGCCCTGTCGGCAGGCGGGCTCCAATCTTCTGCCTCCTGCCTATTCCGTCCGTAAAGCTTTCAATGGGTTTGCCAGCGCCGATTTCAGCGCCTGATAACCGACGGTTACAATTGCAATGATTATCACAATCAATCCCGCCAACGCAAACATCCACCAGCTAAGCGTGATATGATAATCCAGTTTTGTTAAAACCTTATTCATTACAAATCCCGCGAGAGGAGTCGCAATAAGAAAACCCAGCAATACAGGTTTCAGAAA
The DNA here is from genome assembly GCA_029269725.1 of Pollutibacter soli. GTDB lineage: Bacteria > Bacteroidota > Bacteroidia > Chitinophagales > Chitinophagaceae > Pollutibacter > Pollutibacter soli. Next base: position 197,433 of record JARJHS010000009.1, read on the forward strand.
ATCTTTTGAAAGCGAAAACAACAATGTATTCATTCCTGCACCGAGAACTTTACGAATGCTGATGTCCTTTGCCCTTCTTTCTGCAACAAATGCAGCCAGCGCAAATAATCCCAAAATAGAAATGATGATGGCGAGAATACTCACCACGCTTGTGGCATTTGATGCTGCTTCAATGCCTTTGAATTTTTCTTCATAGTTCGCTTTCGCAAAATGAAATTCAAAAGGATATCCCGGGTTGGTATTTTTGAAAACAGATTCAATGCTATTGAGTGTGTTTCTCCAGCCTGCTTTGTTTTCAAGCCTGACAAAAATATGATTGATGTTCTGCTTTCCTAATTGAACCACCAAAGGTTGTGGTGCTTTTTCCGGCGAGTTGTAAACGAAATCCCGGAACACACCAATCACACGACGATCACTGATCGGCGTCCCCACCACCGGAGATTTCAATTGCATTTTCTTAACCGCAGCTTCATTCAATAGTATACCAAGGGAATCTGTTCCATAAGCTGGTGAGAAATCGCGACCTTCTACCAGCGTGAGGCCTCCTGTGTTGATCCAGTCGTAGTGTGCATCGGTTACACCTATCAGAAAGTTTTGTTTCGGTGTTTTTCCTGGCCAGGTGAAACCGTCTGTCTGACCGCCAAACTGAACCATATTGGCTGTACCTGCAGAAACTGATTTCACGCCTGAGATGCGCAGCAGATTATTCTTTAATACATCATATCGCTGCGCAACATCGCCGCGAACAGGAATTTCAATGAGATTTTCATTGTCGTAGCCAATGGGACGATCCTGCGTATGCTTTAGCTGTCTGAATATCACAATTGATGCAATGATAAGGAATACGGATACTGCGAATTGTGTAGTTACTAGTACTCGTCTTAAAAGAGGACTCCCTTTTGCAGAACCTGTATTTCCTTTGAGAACTTTAACAGGTTTGAATTTCGAAAGATAAAATGCCGGGTAACTACCTGCAATAAGTCCAGTGATCAATCCAAGTATAAGCAACATTCCCCACAGTTGAGGATCGAAAAAATTGAAATGCATATCCTTGCGGATAAAAATATTGATCGGAGGAAGAACTATTGAAACGATCGACACCGCAAGAACTAAAGCGGGTATCGTCATCAGGATTGCTTCGCAGAGAAACTGAAAGATGAGTGATTTTCTCTCCGCCCCCATCACTTTTCGTACACCCACTTCTTTTGCTCTTTTTTCAGAACGGGCGGTAGCAAGGTTCATAAAATTGATACAGGCGATAAAAAGAATGAAAAATCCGATCACTCCCATAATCATCATCGCGTCTCCACGGCCACCACCAGGTTTGCCGTTGGTGAATTCGCCCCAGAGGTGATATCTCGCTAATGGATAGGCGAAAAGTTCAGATTTGGGATTCTCTGTTCTTTCTTTATAGATTTTATCAACTTTCTGGTTAAATGCAGCAAGGGGAACTCCAGGTTTCAGTTCAGCCCAGGTCTGCAAAAAATTCTGACCCCAGTTGACGGCATAATCCGGGTTTACCCGTTCGAACAGACTGAAAGGAAGGGCCATGTCAAATCGTACCGAGCTGTTCATCGGAATGTCTTTCAGTACTGCACCTACAGTCAAAGATTCGTTATTATTCAGTCGCAATGTCTTGCCAACTGCATCTTCTGTATCGAATAATTTTTTCGCTGCTTTTTGTGAAAGAACAATTGAAGTTCCGCTTTTCAATGCAGCAACCGGATCGCCATCCAGTTTTTCAAACTGGAGTATGTTGAATAATTCGGGGTCAGCATAGAATCCGTTTTCGTAGAGAGATTTATCGCCGCTCCCGATAAGAAATTGCGCATTATACGTCATGCGACTGATATTGCTGATCTCCGGAAGATTTTTTAGTTCGACCGCGAGCGCACCTGATGTTGATTTAAATGTACTGATCTGGCCACCGTTATCATCATGCTTCATGAACACGTGTATACGATCCAGTTTCGGTTGAAATTTATTAAAGCTGAGATCATCTTTAATAACCATGAGCAGTAAAACCGCAATGGCCAAACCAATGCTTAATCCACCAATATTGATTGAAGTGCTGAGTTTGTCTTTTGCGATATTCCGCCACGCGATTTTGAAGTAATTTTTTAACATAGTAAGGAGTTAGGAGTAAGAAGGCAGGAGAATTAGTGGCTGGTGTTTAGTGACAAGCTTCAAATTCACTGGTTATCTCCGTTTATAAATAATATTAATCTGATTTCTTATTAGCAGATTTTAAATGAATTAAATTTAAATCTGTTCCAATCAAGGCTGCTTTTAACTGTTAACTACAACCTAAATCTCCTGCCTCCAATCTCCTGCCTCCCATCTATTCTGCCCTCAACGACTTCACCGGATTCGTCAACGCTGCTCTCACTGACTGCCATATCACCGTAATCAACGCCACACACAAAATCATCATCAACGGTAATAAATAAAACCACCACTGTATCTCAATATGAAATGCATATTTAGACAGCCACCGCTTCACAATAAAATTCGCGACAGGTATTCCAATCAATCCGGAAAATGCAATCAGTTTTAAATGATCGACAGTCATCATTTGCGTCAGCTGTATCATCGATGCACCCAATACTTTCCGGATACTGATTTCTTTACTGCGTTTAGCAATCGTATATAAGGAAAGACCGAATAAACCGAGACAGGCAATCACGATTCCGATCACTGTAAACAACCAGAGTACTGTTGCAAAAAGCTGGTCATTTTTATACTGAAGATTGTAATATTCATCAAGAAATAAATAGCGGAACGGACTTTCAGGAAAACTCGCCTTCCATTTTTTCTCAGCAAATTCTATCAGCTTAGGAACGTTGGCCGTGCTCGTTTTTATTGAGTAATTTCCAAAATCCTGCGCGTCTCCGGGATACATAACGATAGGATCGAAACTGTATTCAAGCGACTCCTGGTGAAAATCTTTTACTACCCCGATGATATGATAAAGTTCAGATCCGCCGGTAGTGAGATTTTTGCCAACAATTTCTCCAGGCTTGCTGAAGCCGAAAATCTTTGCCGCTGTTTCATTTAAAATCACATTTGTGATTTCTGATGAATCCCGGGCTGCACGGTCGGTGGTAATATTGCGACCTTCCATGACCGTTAGTTTATAGGATGGAATGAATGCACTGTCAATAGCAAGTATCCGGCACCGCTTCTCCGAATTCGAATTTTGTAATTGAAAGCCAGCTGACCCTCCAACTTCACCACCTGGAATGGAACTGGACACTGTTACGGAATTCACTCCAGGAAAGGTTTTCAGTTCATTAATCAATGCAAAGTGTTTTGGTATATCTGCACTATCAAGACCGGTGGATTGTTGCAGTACCAATGTCTGTTCTATATCAACACCCAGATCACGGGACTGCATGAATTTCAACTGGCGATAAAAACCAATGGCGGAAGAAATCAATATAATCGCGGCAACAAACTGAATTACCACGAGCGATTTGCGCATCATATTTCCAGTGCTGCGTCCGCCGGCAATGGCGAAATTATTTTTGAGAGAACGAATCGGCTGAAAGGAAGAAAGAATAAATGCAGGATAGAAAGCTGCAACCAGACTACCTCCAATAAAAATTGAAAGACAGAATACCCAGAATTTCCAGTTGGTTGAATATATATCTGACACTTCTTTACCGACTAGACTGCTGAAAGATGTTTGAGTTACTTTAAAAACAACAACGCCTATGATTACTGCGCCAAGGTTCAGGATCAATGATTCACTGATGAACTGAAGGATCAGTTGAAATTTACCTGCACCAACGACTTTACGCACACCTACTTCGCGTGCACGTTCCAGTGAGCGGGCTGTGGCGAGGTTGATATAGTTGATCCATGCGATGAACAGGATAAAAATTGCCGCAATCGCCAGGTATTTCAGGTAAGTGAGATTTCCATTGCCTGGGAATTCATAATCATAGGAAGAACGTAGGTGAATATCTTTTATCGGTTGCAGTTTGTACCAGATCTTAAATCCATCCGCTTTCATATCCGCTCCCTGGTATTTCTCTGCAAATGCTGGAAATTTAGATTCAAAAGCTTTTGGATTTGTGCCTGGTTTCAGCAAAACATAAGTATAAAAATCCGACCACCCCCAGCTCGTGTTGGCGCGACCGTTAGTCAGTGCGATGTACTTATTATAATTGAGAAGAATATTGAACTGGAAATGCGCATTCGCAGGCTGATCGGCAATAACAGCTTTTACAATATGGTCCTCATCACGGTAACGAAGCGCTTTACCAATAGGATCCTCGCTTCCAAAATATTTATTTGCGGTGCTGGCGGTGATGATCGCGTCATTCAGCTCCTGCATTGCGGTAGCTTCGTTTCCTTTGAGAAACTCAAAAGTGAAGACTTTACTTATTTCCGGATCCACATAATAAAGATTCCCTCCTTCGGGAATATGCTGATCCTTGTAACTCACAATTCCTCCCTGTCTGCGCAGGCGAATCACCTGTTCAATCTCAGGAAAGTCTTTTTTCATAGCGGGTGCAACGGCTGGATAGGTAAAGGCGAAAGTCTGCTCTTTGCCATCCTGTTCTGTAATTACCATCGGGATGCGGTAGATGCGATCCTTGTTTGTCTGAAAATCATCATAACTGTTTTCAAAATGCAGGTAATTGGTGATGAGCAAAAATGCAGCGGTGCCAAGTGAGAGACCGGCAATATTGATGGCGGAGAAAGTTTTGTTTTTCCACAGGTTTCTCCAGGCGGTTTTGATATAATTTCTGAACATACGACTGAGTTAAAAGTTAAAAGTTCAAGGTTTACAGTTGAACTTGTTCGTAAGTTTCATGATCTAGGTTTTTTGAACCACAAAGTTCACATCAGGTAAGTTAGGCACATAGCTTTGATATCTGTTTTCTTGTTTTGTTCAATTGGGTATTCTTCTTTGTACTTAACTGTTTCTTATCTGCTTCTTCTGTGTGTCCTGTGTTCCTATGTGGTTCAAATCGGGTGTCGCCATAACCGAACAACAAACCGCAAAGAAACAGCCAAGTGATTCGCAAAGGAACAGCCAAGTACTTTGTATTTCCTTTGCGGGCTGTTTACTTTGCGCGCTTTGCGGTTTGCCTTTAAAAGAACTCTATCACCTCGATACGCTTACGTTCTACGTTCAACGTGTTACGTTAAACGTTCTACTCAGTTCGCAACGCCCTTGCAGGATTCGCCCTCGCCGCTCTCATCGCCTCCAATCCTGCTGCCACGAAAACTACGGCTACGCCTGCCAGTAAGGCCAGCACATATACCCACCACTGCATATCAATCCTGTACTGGAAATCCATCAGCCACTGATATACAAAGTATCCCGCGACCGGGAATGCAATCAATGCCGCAATCAACATCAGCCACACAAATTCGCCGGAGATCAATCTTGCAATATTGCCTGATGTTGCACCCGAAACTTTCCGTATACCTATTTCTTTATACCTGCGTTGAACAATGAATACGGACAGGCCATACAATCCAAGACAGGAAATCAGAATTGAAATAATTGCCGCTGCACTGATCAGCATCGAAGTTTTCTGCTCCTGTTGAAAGAAAGATGCAATGCTCTCATCGAGAAAAGTATATTTAAAAGGCTGATCAGGATAAACGGATTTCCATGCGGCTTCGATTTGTGCAATTGTTTCTTTTGATTTTTTCAGATTTTTATCGCGCAGCCGTACGGCAATATCCCTTGGATTTTTAGCAACAGTTATAAATGTCGCCGGCATTTTTTCGTGCATGCTCAGCTGGTGAAAATCTTTGATCACGCCGACAATCGGGTAGGGGCGTCCATGCCATTGCACCATCTGGTTGATCGCACTATCAGGTGTACTCAAGCCCATTTTTTCAAGGAAACTTTCTGAAACCACCAGCTCACGTGCGGTATCTGATTTTTCAAGATCCCTTCCAGCGATGATTTTCATCTTGTAAAATGAAATGAAATTGTCAGCGCCCATTTTGTAAGCCGCGCCAATGTTTTTTACTTCTTTTCCTTTGTAGATTAAGTTATCGACTCCGAAGTTCTGGCCCATCGGTTCAAAAATCTGTCGCGTTGCATCTTCTACTCCAGGTATCGATATGATTTTTTCGAAAAGCACAGGCGTTTTCACATCGCGTATGCGTGGCGCATGTATCGTGAGTACCGCTTCAGACTGAAAGCCGAGATCCTTATTACGCATATAATACAACTGCTGTCCAACGAAGAATGTACCTACTATGAACACAAGTGATACTGCGCATTGAAATACGATCAATCCGCGACGCAGGTAATTGCTGCCTGCCACCTGTGCATTTTTCCCTTTCAGCGTATTTACGGGAAGCATGCCTGAGAGTACCAGTGCCGGGTACACGCCGGCAAGTAAGGTGGTAATGCCAAGTACACTGATCAGGAAAATACCATTCTGCGGCGAAAACCGGAACGCTACTCCCGCAGGAATATAATCTTTAAAAAGCTCCAGCAGGTAGGGCACTAACGCTATCGCCAGACCGATGGAAATGATGGTAATGATAAATGTTTCAGTCATGAACTGCATGACGAGTGCTGCGCGGTTGCTCCCAAGTACTTTGCGTACGCCCACTTCCTTCGCGCGCTGGAAAGATTGTGCTGTAGCGAGGTTAATGAAGTTGATCACAGCGATGATCAATATGAAAATGGCGATTCCCAGCAATCCGTAGAGTGTGGGTTTATGCGCCTGTCGTGAATAATTATCGCGCAGCTCAGCGTTGAAGTGCAGATCACTCAGCGGCTGCAATTCAGGAAGGAAATTGAAATCGCCGGTGAAATGTTTTTCGTTGAAGGCCTTGAACTTCTGGCTCAGGTCTTTTGGCTTGCTCCCTTCGGGTAATACGACAAAGGCCTGCGAGGCCGACCAGTTATCGTTCCATTCGTTGATATTGATAAAATTCTTCGCATAACTCACCGGGATGGAGCTGTAAGAAATGAAGTCGGTAAAGGTCAGATCAGTATTGCCTTTAAAAGCTTCGACAATGCCCGTCAGTCTTGTGCGGATGCTGTCGTGGTAAATGATCTCCTTGCCTAGCATTTCCGAATTAGAAATATTTCCGAAATATCGTTCCGCCTTATCACGTGTAAGTACAACAGAAAAGGGTTCGGTAATGGCGGTCTTAGGATTGCCGGCGACCCAGTTGTATTTGAAAATGTCGAAGTATTGTGGTTCGGCGAAAACAATCTGTGCAGGATCTACACCATGTTCACGCGAATCGAATTTACGTGGTGCTTTCTCGCCGTCAGGTATCAGCACTGCAGTTTCCGTGTTCACAAATGCCGCAACGGATTTAAGTCCGCTGATCTCTTCACGTAATGCTTTGGCTACGGCATAGGGCAGGAACCCCACAGGAATGCGTTCACCCTCTTTGAATTTCATTTTACCCGTGAGCCGGTAGATATTCTCCTTGTTCGGGTGAAAGCGGTCAAAGCTCAGCTCAAAACTGGTAATCAGATAGATAACGATGCAGAGACTGAGCCCGATCGTCAGTCCAAAAATGTGGATGAAACTTCCGGCCTTTCTTCTCGTCAGGTTGCGCCAGGCTATGGTTAAGTGATTCTTCAGCATATGATCGAGATAAGACCTAACAGATCTGTCGTAATTGAGACCTAACAGGTCTGTTTAAAAGTTTTTAAAAAATCTAATCGTCTTTCCAGACCTGTTAGGTCGGATGTCTTTTTCCAGACCTGTTAGGTCTACCGGAATTGTGCCAGAATGAAGATGCAGGCTGGGAGCGGGTTTGAGCGATTTTACCTACGGCAGGGTGTACGGAAATGAGACGGTGGGTGTACGTCATGGAATGCTTGTTATCTGGTCTGCCATGACATGAGTTCAGGTGAGATATTGAATCGCTGTTTACAAGAAGTAGTTGTTCTGTCATGCGTATAAATTCAACTGAGCGTAGGAACTGGTGGAGGACTGGAGTCCCTGTTTATTGTATTATGATATGATCAGATTCCCTCTTGAATCCGAAAATTTACCGTGAAAAATTAAAATGGCGTTTTAAATTTTCACGGTGCGGGGTGGAAGATTGTGGTTGGTGGCTGGTGGAGAGAGTTCAGGAATGAGCGTAAGACCTAACAGGTCTGTTATTACCTCTTGTAAACCCTGTTAGGTCTGAAAAATGATTATCTATGGTTTGATCTAAAATGATTATGATTAGTTCGCAATAATAGTGTCGGATAAAATTAACGAGCGAATATCTGTGCATTAAATACAATTCCGATGTTTGAATTGAACCCTTGAATCGCCCGGACCCGTTCATTTCCATCTTTTGCTGAAACATTCATAACATTTTTCAGATCGGCAAAAATTTGAAAATCGTTGTATTGAAATACCACCTTAATTCCCCATGAACTAATCATACTTGGTAGTTCCTCATCTCCGAAAACGCTACGATAGGCATTATTATCTTCATTAGGAATATTTACAAAACTTAAATAAGGAGAAAGCGAAAAGCTTGCATCATCCTCATATCGATGCATCGAGAATTGAATTCTGTTTCCAAATGTGTACATCAATGTTGAGAAATACAGATCCTCAGTATCGCTTGCGTTCGCTTTGCCTTTGATCATTTTATTGGCAAATTCAAAAAACGGTATAGAGAAAAACATGTTAATCTGATCTCTTCCACCGGTATATTTACGCCGGGGTGTGCCTAATAAGAAAGCCCATTCCAAAGTGCCTGCAAAAGAAGATTGACCTACATCAGGAAACAGGAATGTTGACGCAAGAAGAGAGTCGCTGTTGCTTGCATTTCTGTTATAGGAGAAGAAAGCAGTAGCGAAACTTTTTGGTGAGCTGAACAACCGAAAATAACCAGCAAGTTTTCCGGATCCATTTAATTCTTCAAATTGTTGTACTGTATTCAAATTGCCAATTCCATAAAGAGCGAAAGTTGGCATATTTGAAAACAAACTCGGTGACTGATTTTCGCTTTGTTTTCTGAACTCTTTTCGATCCTTTTTGCTTTTTCCTATATAGTCAATTGTGTTTTTAAAATAGGCTTTTATCTGGTTACTGTCCAGCCCGGAGATTGGAATTTTTTGCGTGAATGCCTGTTGGCCTTGCGCATTGTTAATGATCCAGAATACGGCAAGAAGTGTTAGATGTATCCTTGAAATCTGCATAAAATATTTTTTTGAAAAATACTTGTCAGAGAGTGCCGACATCAAGAGTAAAAGGACTTCTTTTAGTGAGGGTGTTTACACCCGGGAATAGATGTGATTTGCTTTCAAATTTTTATGTAGTCATTGTAATTTTCTCTTCAATCTAGTGTGTTTCTTCTCCTGTACCAATAATATACACATGCTCCAATCTTGTATGTTCCTTTGAAATCCGGAAGCCTTTTTTCGGTGTCGGTTTTTCGCGAACTTTATTCTTTTCTTGTGAATCCATCCCATTTTATTATAATTATGCTGCCTTTGCGGATAGAGGTAAAATACTTCTTCCTTTTGAGCCATTTTTTTTTACAAAAGTGTTTTCCCAGCTTGTCCGGATTAAAAAGCCTGCCTACGAAAAAGTCCCCCTGTATTCCTGAAAGTCAATAGATAGGGTTCTTGATATGCCATAATTATCCATGAAAATCGAACATTCAATTTTCGATTTTCATGGTAAAATCGTAATAAGAGACCGGAAGGGCTGGTAGATTGCTGTTCCGGAATTTATCTACGTTAATACTCCAACTCACAACTCGTGCTCAATCCTTATCAAATTCCCATCATACTTGTGCCTGAGCTTTCATCAAAAATGAAAGGAAGCAGAATTGAATCGGGATTGACATTCTTTAAGTGAAGACCGGCGCGTACATATTGCGAGTGAGAGACAGCACGCTCCATCGACATCCAACGCCGCTCTTTTCAGAAATATCTGTTCATCCATTGCTCTTCCGGCAGTTCATACAACGCTGTAAAATTAAGCGCCTGTTTTTTTGGTGAACCCCGCGGTCAATCTTCGTATACTGAAAACGTATGGAGCCGGTGGGCGATGATTTTTTATCGGGAATGTTTTCAGTGGATGAAATCATTTCCTTATTACATGCAATCATCAGCAGGAAAAAATAAAAGGAATGAAAGAGGAGTAGTTTTTTCATGGTGTAGTTTTTGATCCTATTAGGTTCGCGAATTCATTCTGAAAATGAATTGTTATAGTTCTAAAAACCAACCAATATATACCAGAGATCCTATGACATAATATATAAATTCCTGTGTTTTTATTTGAAAAATCTGGTCCGTATTCTAGCGGTATTATGGTATACAGAAATGAAATTACCGACTTTGCAGATAAGCTTTTTTCTGCTGTGAAACCAAATACTCCTGCACCGCCTCCACATCCTTCTCCTTCAACGAATTACCAAAACTCGCCATCCCGTATTTCGCCAGCAATCCACCCAGTACAATCTCTTTAAATAACTTATGCTTCGCCTCAGGCAGACGTAACAAATCCGGATGTAAGGTATTCGTGCCGTCACCACCCACACCGTGACAGGTTTCACAATACTGGTAATACAACTGTTTTCCTCTCGCCACTTTTGCTGTGTCTAGTTCCATCGTGGGAGGAGCAGGTATGGGTGGAATATTTCTTTTCGCTGGCAACGGTGTAGCACTGCCGCCGAGTTTGAATACGAGTAATCTTCCTTTGTTTTCATACTCATGAAAGACTGCATCACCGTAATAGCAACAGGTCGGTGCACCACCGAAAGCAGCCATCACAGCAACATATTGTACGCCGTCAATCTTATATGTATTCGGTGAAGCCATAATTCCTGTACCCGTGAAAATTTCTTTGAGCAGTTTTCCTGTTTTTGCATCATGCACGCGTAAGTAACCGGTACGTGTACCCTGGAATACGAGTTCGGGTGTCGACAGTGTCCCTCCATCAGGTGCACCGCCTTCTATTTTCCTTGCTGCTTTCTGTTTCACCGGATCCCACGCGAGCAGACTTTCCGTCATCATCGTATCCTGCGGTGATTTGATCTGGTCTTTTACCAAACTCCAATTGCTTGAGTTCGCATAATCGAGAGCGGTATTGTCTTCATCGGGTTTCCATTTGTAATTGTCATAACTCTTGTACACCTGCGGAATCGTGCGCTCGGGAATGTACACGAGACCAGTTACAGGATTGTACGACATCGGTGGCCAGTTGTGTCCGCCACCGAGATAGGGGATGACGAGTTTGGGTTCATCTTTGTACCAGCCACCATTTTCCGTGAGCACAGGTCTTCCCGTTTTCAGATCGACATGACTCGCCCAGTTGACACGCGTGTATTTTTCTGCAGAAATCAGTTCACCGGTTTCCCTTTCAAGTACATAATAAAAACCATTCTTCGGCGCCTGCATGATCACTTTTCTTTTCTTACCATCGATCTCTAAGTCAGCAAGAATATTATTCATCGTTGCTGTATAATCCCACAATTCACCAGGCGTGGTCTGGTAATGCCATTTCAATTTTCCATTGTCCGGATTGATCGCGAGTATCGATGAAAGAAAAAGATTGTCACCGCCGGAAGGACTTCGATACCAGATTGGATAGGGCGTTGAATTGCCGGTGCCGACATACAGTAAATTCAGTTCAGGATCATACGCAGCTGCGCCCCAGACTGTGCCGCCGCCGCCAGTATTCCAATCAGAATTCGGATCCCAGGTTTTTGCGGCCATCTTCATTTCTTCATGTTCGTATGGAAATTTCGGATCGCCGGGTACGATGAAGAAACGCCATTTCTGTTCGCCGCTGTTGAGATCATATGCAGTGATATAACCTCGCACACCGTATTCGCCTCCTGAGTTGCCGATCATGACTATATTTCCCGCCACCTGCGGCGCACTCGTAATCGTGTATGCTTTCGTGCGATCCGTGAAAGAATCTTTTCTCCATAACTCCTTGCCGTCTGCAGCGTTTAAACAAACCATATAACCATCCAGCGTACCGACATATACTTTTCCTTTCCATACCGCAACACCGCGATTGACAACATCACAACAGGCCCTGCGTCCATAAGAGGCATCGACATTCGGATCATATCTCCAGATCTCTTTTCCTGTTTTTGCATCGAGTGCATATACAAAACCCCAGGCACCGGAAGTGTACATAACGCCGTCGACAACAATCGGTGTTGATTCCAATCAGCGGTGAACTCTTCCGATCGTACTGATGGCATCATACTCCCATGCATAGCCTAAGTTTTGTACATTGGATGCATTGATATCATTTAGCGGAGAATAATACTGCATCTGCTGGTTGCCCCCGACAGTGAGCCATTCATCGGGAGTTTGGTTTGTTGAGCCGGGCTTCGTATATCCAGCCGGGTGGGGTTTGTTTGCAGGCCGCCAGAATTGTAATAAAGAATAGTAACGTCGAAAGTTTTCTCATTTTGTTAGTCCGGCATGTGTGGTTGAATGTAATGAATATCTGTGAATAGAGAAAGCGCGAATGCTGGCTTCCTTGTCAACACTTGTCGGTGTTCGCCTGTGAAGCTTTTAAGGGAAAATTTTAGGTGTCCGGCGAAACACCAACAAATAAAAGACCTCAGCGCACCACATATGCCACATCAAAAATTCCTTTTTCAATTTTTACCTTCCCTCCGTCATAAATGTTTTTGAGTATTCCGGTGAAAGTTCCCTGTAACCGCTGATTTGATTTTGACAATAGGGTCAATGTGAAATCGTCATAATTGCTGGTTGCAGAATAACCATCAGCAGTACTTACAATGTTTCCCGAAGCATCTGTATATTGTCTGCTTCCAAATGTATAATCTAACTGTGCATTGAATGTGCTATTGCGATCGAAAGTAAATGGTAAAGGAATTGAATCAAGCTTCAAATTATAAAATAAAATTCCTGCCCATTGCTCCTGGTTAGCCGGATTTCTTCTGATCATTGCTGTCCAATTCATATCGGGCCTGTAGTAGCCACACATCCATTCATCAGGATTTTCGTAAGTAGCAGTAAAATCGACCTGCTGACGTTTCGTGGGTTCCGAAGGTCGGTCGGGATTGATTTTATAAAACTGGAAACGGATGCTGCCGGTTGTATAAGGCTCTGTAAATGTTTCGTTGAATGGCGGAAGAATATCCTCTTTTTTACATGCATTTATACAGGTACAAAAAAGAAGGAGTAATAATAGTTTATGGTGTTTTCTCATGGCGCTTGAATCTTACTATTTTAAACCTGATTTGTCAATAAAAAAGCAGGTGATTATCTCAGTTCATATTTCACATCGAAATCCCCATTTTCAATTTTCATCAGGTAACCTCTGTATTTATGTTTTATTGTACCGCTGAATATACCCTTCAGGTGATGGTTTGACTTTGACAGCAATGTGATTTTGAAATCATGCTTAGTTTCTCCGCTGTAAACATCATAATCCCCCGCGAATTTTCCGGTTGAATCATAATATTCTTTATAGCCCAGGCAATATCCCATCCGTGCATTTAATTTTTTATCTGCGGAAAAAACGAAAGGGATGGGTAGTGAGTCCAGGTTGATATCAGGAAAGAAAATACTTGCTCTGACATCCTGTTTGTCTGCACTGGTACGGACGATTCCCATCCATCTGCGCTCTGGCCAGAAAAATCCGCACATCCAACGTTCTTCCGGTAAGTTATATAATGTAGTAAAGTTGACCTGTTGCTTCTTTACAGTATCGCCAGGATTAATGGAATAATACTGAAACCGGATGCTGCCGGTTTGATAATTATCATTCTCCGGTTTGTTGAGGAAGGAACTATCTTTTTCCTTGTTGCAGGAAAAGGTCAGGAGTGATGCAAAAATGAGTACAAAGATCAGTGGGTGTTTTTTCATTGCTGGTGTTTTGGCAACAACAATTTCGTACAATCATTTTTAATGAATTGTTATAGTTGATAAAAAAGTAGGTAGTAGGTAGAAAGAAGTAAGAAGGGAACAGCCAGCCTTCGTTATCGCGAATCACAGACTGTTTTTGCGAAAGCCTAAATAACTCTTCAGAACTTGGCCAGGTTTAAAAAATGTAATGGTCTCAGCAAACTGCGCACTGCCCAACCTCAGTCCACCCGCTTGATCTTATAAACATTCGTTCCTCTCTTCTGATCAAAGCCATCAATCTTATTATTATTGTCCTTCGTAAAACTAAAGGTCGATTCAGGTGATTCGAATAGGAAAAAATCAGTATCAGAAATAAAATACATGTTCATTTTATTATCACCCTGGAACAGCACCAGGCCATCACTTTCAGCGGTGATCAGTAAGTCGGAATTTCCTACATGGTATTTGCCTTCATAGCTTTGCAGTATTTCACGGTTAACCTTAACCGTTTTTTTTGTCTGCGGCGCATAGAATCCTTTCCAGTCGTACACCTTTGCTACACTGTTGACGATTTCATTCAGTATACCCGTATTGTAACTATTGACCATCACCACCACGCCATTTCCGTTTTCCATACTCCCGTAGTAAACCGAAACAAATCCTTCGTCAACGCCGCCATGCTGAAAATAACGCTGATCGCCTTTCTTTACAATGAAAACGCCAAGTGCAGCACTGCTGTCGATATAAGGAGTTAGTCGAAGTTTTGTAGTTTCTGGTGATAATACTTTCGATGATTTTCCGGCAAGTGCGAGTTGTGTTTCTATAATGTACGCTGCAAGATCTGTCGGGTTGGTCCACAATCCTGCGGCGCCCATTTCAGGATAAATATGATATTGCCCCTTCACCGGTTTACCATCATTGTAATAGGCTGTTGCCTTCCATTTTTCTTTGTCTGTTGATGTCGATTGCGAATATGTACTGTTGTTCATGCCCAGTGGTTTCAGAATATTATCAAACATCCACACTTCATATGCTTTCCCTGTGATATCTGCCAGCATCAACTGCGAAATCGTTGTTCCTCCACCGGAATACTGAAATTTCAATCCGGGCTCGAAAGCAGAGCGTACCGCTGCTGTGTTGACCTGCGGTTTCTTCCCATCGAGAATATCAGGAACAGAGGGGATTGTTGTACCGTTTTCATATCCCGGAAATCCATGTACCGTTAATCCGGCGGTATGACTGAGCAGATTTGCCGTAGTTATTTTTTTACCCCTGGAAACGGAATCATATGGAAATTTCCATGTCTTCAGGTAGCCGTTGATGTCAGCATAGAGATCCAGCTTTTTATCCTGCGCAAGTTTCAGTACACCTACACCATTCAATGATTTGCTGATGGATCCTGCCTGGAAAAGCGTCGCGTTTGTGACGGGAGTTTGTTTAGCACTATCGGCCCAGCCATAACCTCTTGCCCATTCGAGTTTATAATTTTTGATCACAGCAATACTAACTCCATTGATATGATAGAAAGCCATCCGGTCCTTCAATGAATTTTTATTCGTTGCCCCTTCGATCTGTACCCAGAGCCCGAGATTGTTCTCTACTTCGTTTATCTTTTTTTCTATTTCATCGGAATATTTTTTTTCCTGGCTGCTGGCTGTGTTGACTAACTGTACAAAAAGAAATAGAAGTACGATGTGAAGTTTTGCTATTTTCCTAAACATGACTAAATGGAGTTTACTGAGTGTAATAATCGGGACGCGTTGAATTTACTGAAGGCAGGTCAGTATTTCAAAAAAGCGATTTTAAATTCCACAGACAACCCGTAAGGCGGAAAAGCGGTAAAGTGTGGCAAAGAAAAGCGGAACTGAGAACCAATAGCTGAAAACTATTTGAAGTTTTTTTCAACGAAGATCGAAAAACGAATAAGCTACTTTCCTGTAAAAATGCAGCGAACGATGAGGGGCGAAATATCTTCCCGCAGATTTTCGCAGATTGAATACACGCAGATTCCGCGGAGGAACCTGCGTGTATCTGCACGGATGTTAGCGTGCAATATTGAGTGAGTAGTAAGGTGCTATTAATAAAAGTTAGTATCGATCAATAGCTCCTCGATTTTTCCTGCTTTTTGTCCAGCACTGTTTTCATTTTAGCTACAGCGTCCTTCAAGGCATCAAATTGCTTATCAGCATGTGTAGTCACTGCAAGAGGGGCAACACCTTCGAGTTTTACTTCGATCATGCACCGGATATCATTGCCCCCTTGTTTGTGGCTGTTTTCATCACCCATGTGGATCTCAATTCTCCTGACATCCTTAAAACGGTCAAGCTGTTCTTTAACATAGGCCTCCATAGGTTCGGTATGCTCACGATTTCCTGAAATAATATTGTCAGTGTTGAATTGAATAATCATTACAAATTGATTTGTTGTTCAGAAGTAGTATAAAAACTCGTGCCAAAAGAGAAACAGAATACAGGAACAGAATACAGGGTTTAGGATAAAAGAGGAAGGGTTAAATTTCGATTAGAGAATTTAGTTGTATTTAGGAATGTTGAAAGCCTTGCGTTTTTGATAACTGATCAATTTTTGGGATGCGAATATCTGTGATTTATCTGTCTCCCGCTGTTGGCTGACCGCTGTTTGTTTCCACATGTTTATTTCATCTGCTTTTTAGATAGCTAAAAATTACGGTGCGCAGTGAATGATGAACATTCCGGAATGTGTCTGCTGCTTTGTAACTGGCTTTTACCGGGAAGTCGCCAGCGCTCAAGGTTGCTCAAGGCCTGCTTCGGGCTGCCTTACTTTCTTTAAACCTTAGAGGCTATTGGCAGGATGATCTATGTTATTTTTTTTAGAAGGCTCTTCTAAAGATATTCATGTTCCTTTGCCTTGAAAATCCTCTCCGTATTAAACTGAGCTTTGTCCTGGTCTTTCCTGCGTGGAAGAGACTTAGCGGGAAATGGTTTGATCTTTTCATCATTACCGGCATCTTCCAGAGGAATCACTGAAAGGGGAGCCCGGTTGATGATGGCCGCCTTTGGATGGTCTGTTAGTAGAGGCATAGGAAAGAGGTTTAAAACCCATGATGCCCAGTTATACTGTAGCATCATGGAATGCTCATTCATCGGTAAGACTCATTCGTCTGATGCTGATGAACAACAAAAGTAGCAATCAACTGAGGCGGATTTTATTGACGATTGTCAATAGGAGAGATGAATTATATCAGGTATGGCAACAATCCGAAAGTCAAAACACAAAGAAATGGCTGCGTATTCACAGAGAAACAGCCGGAGAAAAGGCCGAAGTCAGCATTGTGAAGGCCGAATACAAAGACTGTAAATTTTGTGTGATAATAGAACCCGCAAGAGATGAAGTTACGACGTAACTACCCCAAAAAACTACAACTTTCTGTATTCCCTCTGCGGGCTGTTCCTCGGTTTTCCTTTGTGTTTTGACTGTAATTGATAGCAACAGGAAAGCTATACGGAAAAAATAGCGAAGGCTCAGACCTAAAAGAGCTAACTTAAAACCGACAACCTAAAGCCTGCCTGCCGCCCGCCTGTCCGGTCGGCAGGGCAGGCAGGCATATGACCTACCTGAACACAATGCCCGCAACCAGCGCAATAAACCCAATAATATTTACCACCTGCCTTTGCTGGTAAATATTCAGCCATTTCAATCTTACATCTTTCCAGTTGCCGGGAATTTTTTCGGATGTCCATTCGTTAATGACTGCATTTAATGGCATGTTTCCTTTAACCATCAGTAAGGTATCAATCAACAATGCTGTCATCGAAATTGTGCTTGCAATAAAAAGGGTTCCCGAATGTCTGCCGAGTAATAAAACAACCAGCAGCAGATTTAATATCAGTGAGCCATACACCACAATTGAATATTTACTTCTCATATTCGCGTCGATAATTTTTCTCATCTGTGTGTATGCAGCCACAT
Source organism: Pollutibacter soli (assembly GCA_029269725.1). GTDB lineage: Bacteria > Bacteroidota > Bacteroidia > Chitinophagales > Chitinophagaceae > Pollutibacter > Pollutibacter soli. The sequence continues at coordinate 215,182 of JARJHS010000009.1, forward strand.
CGAGATCCAGTGATAGATTTCTCAGGGCGAGTATATACATAAATGACTGACTTACGATCATACTATAAAAGATGACAGTAAGAAGGAGTATAATGTTGATAAACATATGTTGCTGTTAAGGGTTAATATTTTTTGTTCTGATTATGCTTACGCCAATGAAAGTCATCCAGATCAGCCAGAGTGTACTCCCGATAAAACCAGCTGGTTCCCACACAGGCATATTCCTGACAACAGTCGCCAGTAGTTCGGCCTGGGCGAGAAAATAAATGACAGCACTCACAACACCAAATATCCCGATCCATTGGGGAAATATCTTCCATTTTATAAAATTGATCGACATGATCAGCGTCCAGATAACGGTAAAGAGCTGACCCAGATGTTCACCCAATAATACACCGCCAAACTGGTGGATGGTGTTGAAAGACATGATAGCCGCAGTTTTCAACGATGGATCCGATGTTGCTACAAAACTGTCGGACAGTACAGGTACCACAAACACCCATCGGAGTAATCCGATCATTTGTACGATCAGGCCGGTAGTTCCCATTTTGGTGGCTACCCGAGCAAAGCCGGACTGGTTTTCAAGACTTTTTCCGAGAAGAATATATGCCGGCAGCAGCGGAAGACCAGCTAAGGCAAAGGCAAGCCATGTAAAGATCAGCCTGTTTCCACCTTCATGAAATTTAGTAAGAATGATCCCGGTTTCCCAGCGAAGAATTCCCGGATATTCAAAAATCGCAGTAAGTATAGTATAGGGAATCAATACGCCAACAGCGCCAATGATCATCAGCCATCCGATTGTTTTGGAAGATTGCATGAATATCACAATTAAAGGATGATTGAATAGCTGACGCCGGGAGCAGGATTAACCTTGAGTGAATGATCTTTTGCACCAACTGCAATTGCGCCGAACCTGAAATTGATGCCTTTCCATATCATCCATCGGAAACCTGCTTCAAAGGAAAATGCATTTGTTTCATCATACTCACGATTGATTCCACGGAGGTAAGAAGCGCCGGCAAAAAAGGATGAGGGTATTGGTTTTTTGTCCACGGGAAGAAACCAGGCCGTTATTCCGACTTTAATAAATTTAGTGGTTTCTTCAGCCTTAAACGCTGTCATATAGTAGCCGGTATGTACTGATACAAACTTGTGGCGGAATTCCAGGCCTATCGATGGGTTGCGGAATCCGTTGATACTGAATTCGTTTTTAGGGAATCGGCTTTGAGAGAAACAGAGAACAGTTGCAAGGATGAAGATAGATGTCAGCGTTACATTTTTCATGTCGTCTAGTTTTGATTTTTTAACGACACAAAATTGCAAAGCAGCAAAACCGCCGCACCGGACAAATGTCCATAAATGACATCCTCAGATATTATTCCGGATCCTGCTCAGGTGACGTGGCGTAACGCCCAGAATGGAAGCCAGGTATTGCAAAGGAATCTGTTGCAACAGCCCCGGCTCTTCTTTAAGCAGTCGCTCATATCTTTCCTCTGCAGTCATGATGAGCAGGTTGCTTCTGCTTTCATCGATCCCCACCATCACCTGTTCGACGGCATTGATATAAAATGATTTGAACGCTTCATTTTCAACTTTCAGTTTCGCGAGATCTGTATAATGGATCTGCCATAATTCGGAATCGATCAGAGCCCTTACATATTCTTTACAGGGCTGCTGTCGGTAAAAACTTGCCACTGAAGCAAGAAAAGTATTTTCGCCGGTAACATACGTAGTCAGTTCCTTTCCATCTTTGAGGTAATAGTATTGAAAAAATCCCTTCGTGATAAATGCCAGGTATTTACTTGTTTTTCCTTCTTCAGCAAAGAAATTCCCCTTCGTGATTTTTGTAAATGAAAATGCATTGGTGATCGTTTCAATATCACTTGCAGGAACACCGCTGGCGAGGAAATAGGAAAAGAGGGGATTCAGGAAAATTGTGTTTAGATTGAGAAATTGAACCGTCACTAAATATACCAAAGAGTTTGTTTGTTATATAAAACAATCAAGAGGTGAATCTCTCTGCGTGTCTAATAAAATCGAACTTATCACAGATGCTGTGTCTGATTTTATTTCTGGTGACTATGCTCTGCTCCAGGTAAGGTTTGAATGGAGCCATAAACCGACGACTATCAAAACTCTATAATAAATCCAAGCGTTGGCAAAACACTGGCTTCATCGTTGGGTAAAATCAATGGGATGGCATTGCTTCCGTTTTGCTGGACAGGCAAACCATCTGTGGTTAAAAAATCGGTATTATCAGCATTTCGTTTGAACGTATAGTTAGGTAAGCCTGGGTTTTTTGACACATACCAATTCGTTACGTCGAGAAATATATCAAGTGTGAAATTTCTGAAATTCCATTTCTTATCTATCCTTACATCACTTGCATGAAACGCCCTGAGACTATTGGTATTCGCTCTTCCAAAATCATATACACCCGTCCCAAGCGTAAGGTAATTCTGCCGGCTCAGAACCTCGTCAAACGGTGTATAGGGTGCTGAACCCTGGTACCGGAATTTAAGACCCAGTTCCCAGTTGCGTTTGAATTTATAGCCCCAGGTAAAACTCAGCAAATGACGATTGTCCCAATTCGCCCGGGTGTAGCGGTTATCAATACCCGTAAATTCGGATCTGTAAAAAGTATAGCTCAGTATTCCGAAAAACCTTTTGGTTAGTTTTTGCTGCGCGAAAAATTCAAATCCGTATGCCCGTCCCTTGCCATTCTGAATTATTGGTTCATTGCCTACCGCTCCGAAGTCGGTCCCTTTGTTGGCAAGACTGATTTCATCATAAATACTTACCGGATAGTTACCGTATTTCTTGTAAAATCCTTCGAGCGTAAAACGCGTGGTTGTTGAAGGCAGAAATTCTACCCCGGCTACATAATGCGTGCTGCGGATATATTCGCCGGGATTTTGAAAGATTGTCCCGCCCTGTGTTTCCCTGAAGGCCAGCTGCGGATAACCGGGAAGCCTGTAATAGATGCCGACGCTGGCGCTGATATTCCATTGATCAGTTAAGGAATAGCTTGCACTTACCCGCGGACTGAACTGCTTCAGAGGGTTGCTTTCGCTATTGGATAATCCGTTTCCATCTATCCGGATACCTGCGCTGAGCGACAGCCTGTTTTTTAAAACCCTTTTTCCTGCCTGTACAAATGCGCCGTAACGGAGAAAATCTGCACCGGCAACACTTGCGAATGTTTCAGCCTCCTGAATGATATTTCCCTGATCATCGGTTAACTCAGGCCTGTACACCTGGTAAAATTGATTATCGAACTGCACATACTGAAGACTTCCGCCCCAGGTGATTTTCAGATCATCAAAATTCACGGTCTGATCAAAACGCAGTTTGTTTTCTGTCTCTTTACTGTTGATGTTTAAAGTCTGTTCATCCTCTACTGGGTTTTCGTTGTCTTGATATTTTTCTGCCTGGTTATTTAAAGTGTTTCGGCTGAGTGATAAATTCCAATACCCTTTTTCTGTCAGGCGACGCAGCGTAGCTCCGACAGTGTAGCTCCATTGGTTAATAATCGGATTACTGTTGATGGCGTACAGTTTTTCCGGTGTGGCATCTTTTGGTGCAGTAAAACGGAATTCATCAATAGCGCCGATTCCAAGTATACTGAGTGTGGTCTTATCATTTATTTTAGTGGTGGTCTTGAACTGAAAATCCCAGTAATTTGGTCTGATCGGAAGATCCAGTACCTGAAAAAGGAGTTGGAGATAGCTACGTCTGGCACTGGCGATAAAAGTAGTGTTTTTTGAAAGAGGGCCATCGAAAGTGGCAGCCAGTTCAGTAGCAGACAGACGCAGATTACCCTGCAACCGGTTGGGATTGCCATTTTTCTGCCGGAACTGAAATACGCTGCTCAGTGTATTGTCGTATCGCGCATCGAAGGCAGAAGTACTCAGCCTGACATCTTCAATAAAGCTCACATTTAAAATACCCTGCGGACCACCGCCCGAACCCTGGGTGCTGAAATGATTGATGATCGGGACCTCAATTCCATCCAGGTAAAACACATTCTCAGAAGGTGCACCTCCCCGGATGATAATATCGTTCCTGAAACCGCCACCGCCAACGCCGCCTCCGACCCCCGGAAGCGATTGTATTACTTTGCTGATGTCAAAATTTCCTCCGGGGTTGGCCTTAATGTCTTCGGTAGTCAGTCGCTGCACACTTAACGGACTTTCGATGCTGGCTGCCCTGGCCGAATTCCTGCGACCGGTAATGGTGATATTTCCGAGCTCGCTGACCGCTCTTTCCATTTCAATAGAAAGGTTGTTTTCATTTCCGCTGGTGATGACCAGATTGGTAAGCGTCCTTGTTACAAATCCCAGCCCGGAAACGGTAAGATTGTAGGTGCCGGGAATTATTTCCTGCAACCTGAACCGACCCAGCGAGTCGCTGATGACGGTTTTTGATCCTGGGCTCAATTCAATGGTTAATCCAGGTGCAGGCAGAAGAAATTTTTTATCCGTAATCGTACCACTCAGGCTTCCTGAAGCCTGTGCATGAAGACCTGAATCCAGACACAAGGCTAGGAGAAAAGTGAACAGGAAGGAAAATACACCGATTAACTTCATGATTTATTTTTCTGGCTTTTCGAAAATTCCTTCGATAAAACCATTTAAAATCAGAATAGTTCATCTTCATGCAAAAAAGTACCGGTGAATGTTTATTCTCCACCCCCTGTTGATAACACCTTCGTTTAAACGAAGTTTTTTCAGTTATTGATCAGTGCATGTAAAGAACATGACGACAGAAAGGACAGCAAATTGTAAGTTCGTGTATGATCGATTTACGGCAACCCATCAGTTTTGAACATCTGGATCTCATTAGTCCGGATACACTTTTTGTATTCGCACTGTCAGCGGAAGCCGCAGAAGAATTTGAGCTTGTGAATAAACTGATCATCGGAATAGGGAAAGTAAATGCTGCTTACGGATTAACAAGGGCAATTCATCAGAAAAAACCCGCTATGATTGTTAATCTGGGTTCTGCAGGCAGCAATCATTTTAAACGTGGTGAAGTGGTATGTTGTACTCAATTTATTCAAAGGGATATGGATGTACGCGGGTTAGGATTTGAGTTGTATGAAACTCCTTTGTCCGGTATCCATCCAATTCTGAAATACGGAATCAAAATAAAAAATCTGCCGGAAGGTATCTGCGGTACAGGTGATAGTTTCGAAATGAGTCATAGCGTGACTGCCTATAATGTTGTCGATATGGAAGCGTATCCACTTGCATTGATTGCAATGAAAGAGCAGATTCCTTTTCTCTGTTTAAAATATATTTCTGATGGTGCAGATGGAGCTGCAGCGGATGACTGGGCGGTGCAGGTGCATAATGCGGCTGTCGCATTCAGAAAACTTTTTGAAGCAGGAACTGATATTGATGAGTAACCTGCACTATCGATTCGCATGTTGATGGTGGGTAAGCATCATTGATTAGCTATGCTCAGTTTCACAATCGATAACGCCTTTTTATAAGGATTATTCTTCATGCCTGTTATGGGGATGGAAGTACGTGACCGTGCATGGAACAATAGCGCTGGCGGGTTCAGTACCACGCTTAATGATATCCGGCTTTCTTCTTTTGCAAAATCCAGCCATTCATCTTCTGTTCACGCAAAAAATAGGTGTTTTTACGGTCATCGTTTTTACCAGTACGAATTAAATTCATTATTCGACGGTTACTGATTTTTTTTAGCATTTGTAAACCGACACCAACATTCATCATCAACTTTTGCAAGTCTATGTTTCACTTTATTCCACCTGTCCTGCTCGCGCTGATTCTTGTAGGGTTGGCGCTTTTGTATCTGAAATATATTCATAAATACATAGTAAGGTTTTTTATAGATATCTATGCGCTGCCCCAGGGTGTTATCAGGGAGAAAATCATTTTTACCACTTTTTTCAGGGTGATTTACCTGAACTGGTATACTTTACTGATGCTGATTTTCATTTCGTACCTGATGCTTTCCCAGGATGTCGGGAAAGATATGATCGAGGATTACATATCAAAAATGGTGGATTATAATTTCGGCATCATCTTTCTTTCATTAGGATCGCTGTTTATCACTTTTTTTCTCCTAGCTCTTGCAATCTGGGTGATTCCTTTTTTTACCTACAGCGAAGACAGGAAAAATGAGGTGATGAAGATATATGATTCATTTTATCTCGCCACTAAATATAAAGCACTACTTGCCATATTGCCGTTTGCCATTGTTGGTACAGCTTTTTTGCAGAAAGTTGTTGAAGAAAATTTACCTGCGGATGATCTGAAAAAAAACAAAGTTCTGGCCATAGTCATTTGCAGTGTTTTATTCATTCTTTTATTTTATGCGATTCAGGCGATCGTCAAATTCATTATCAACTCGAAAATCGGCCGATCAAGAATCTTTGATCTCAGGTTAATCAATAATAAATACCTCAACATATTAGTATGGGTGATTATCTGGCATATCATTTTGATTTCAGGATTTGCATTAATCTTATATTTCCTTGGGAAGGATTATGACAGAAGTTTGTATGTCTATCCTTTTTATATTCTGATCAGCAGTGCAATTGTCTTTCACATGCTGTTCTTCACTGATGATTCCAGATTAACCGAAGATGAGCTGAAGAAACTGGTTTGTGAGATGATATCTGAAAACAACCAAAACGCGTCCCGTAAATTATATCTTTCTGTTGCTGCAATTATATTTTTATTCTTCTCTTATTATTTTGTTGTTCCGTCGTTAACGGCTACCAACTCGTTGTATGTTTTACTTGTAGTTTTAGCATTAGTAATTATATACCTGGATCTGGCAAGAAATTACTATAGAAATTCGGATAAAGACTGGGTAAAACTATTGGCTTTGGCTGCTATTTTACTGGTCCTTGTTTTGCCTTTCAGAAGAGTTGAAAGACAGTTCAGCGTTCCATTGGTTTCCAATAAGTCTGCGGCGGATACGGGCATTTCCATGGATGTTGCTATTCAGAAGAGAATGGCATATATCAATGCTGATACCAGTGTAAATAAAAGTATTTATATCATCTGTGGGATGGGTGGTGGAAGCAGGGCTGGTTACATCACCGCAAGTATGTTAAGTCTTTTGGAAAAGAACATCCCTGATCTATGGAACAAGACTTTGTTCTGCAGTACAATTTCGGGAAGTTCACCCGGTATTTATCACTATTTAAAATACAAGGAATATGCAGGACCTGCCAAAGAAGAATTTCTGAAAATTATTTACCAGAGAAACTATAATTCCAGTGGTGTATTCGGATTTCTGTTTGGCGATGCATTTGCAGCCGCTTTTGGGAGTTGGCCTTCATTCCCTCTGCCATTTGCCCGGGATAGTGTTCCCGGGACAGGATTTCGCGACAGAAATTTCCGGATACGGATGGAATATGAATTCGCGCTGAAACAGGCGATGGCGAATGGAGAAGTGCCGGATTACTGGCAGAGCACATTTTCCAGGAGAGAACGTGCGTCGGGATATGAGCCAGACTATTTCAAGGATTTTTTTGAAAAAAGAATTGGCACGGTACCCATCCATGTGATAAATACATTCGCTATTCACAGCGGCCGACGGGTAGTACTAAGTCCGTTTTATGTAAATGACCAGCGGGTGTTTACGAATTCCATCTTACCTCTGCAGGAAAGGATATATCACGATAGTGTCGCTTTTAAGGATATAATGTATAGAGACGCAACCAATCTTTCCGAATTGTTTCCATTTTTGAGTGGCGCTTCAACCATCGGTTCCAACTCGAAAGAACAGTTTGTTGATGGTGGGTATTTTGAAAATTATGGACTGGCAACAGCACTGGATCTGTATAATTTAGTCAGGAAACTGGACTCATCAAATGCCAAACGGATCAAGTTCATTCTTATAAAAAATTCCTTACAGAATGCAAAAGACAGTGTTGAGAATCTGGCAGTACAACTGACTGCCCCGTTGAGCGGTGCGATGAGCTCGCCCTTCACCGGTCATGCGAATCATTTTCTTCAACTATTCGAAAATGAATTTGGTAAAGAAAGGTTCAGGGTCTTCACGTTCGACGACGAACGATATAAAGTTCCGCTCACGAGAGCATTAACACGGCGACATATAAAAAGCATGGACGATTTTATCCAGGAATGCGCGGCAGATTCAACCCGCAATGGCAAAGGATTTTAATAGTTGGGTTTTAACGCAGATTATTAAAGAAATACTACACGCTTCGGGTAACCGTAAACACTTATTGAATAGTTTCAGCCCATTGTTGGGAATGAAGAAATTTAATCGGCCATTTCTCCCGCTGCGGGTTTAAAAATGATGCTGGTATATTCGCTATTTAAGTTTCTCTAAAAACTGTATACTCTTCTTCAACGCCGTCTGAGGATTTGCAACCATATCCTGCTCAACAATAAAATGCTTAACACCATTATCCTTTGCGACCTTAATTATTTTCTTCAGATCGAGTACGCCCGATCCTGCAGTCGTCATTAACGGAAATAATTCGATCCATTGTTTTGAATCACCACCGTCACCGGAAAAACGAGCCTGCTTTGACATATCCTTTATATGCATCAGGTGATAACGGTTTTTGTAAGATTGAAACAACTCAACGGGATCAGCGCCTCCCGCGACCGTCCAGAAAATATCCATCTCAAAAAATACCAGTTCAGGATCGGTGCCATCTAAAATTAATCTCAATGGAATTTGTCCATCCATGGCTGTCAGTCCATAACCATGATTATGGTACGCAAATTTTACCCCCTGTTTTTTGGCAGATTCTCCGATAGCATTGAAATCCGATGCGATCTTTTTGTAATCGTCAAGCGTCTTTCGTTTCTCGTCAGGGATTGCCGGAAGTACAACATATTCCGTTCCTGTTTTGTGTGCAGCTTCTGCCAGTTGCGACATATTATTTTGAAGTGTGTCCAGGTCCGTATGCATTGAAGGTGCAGTAAGGCTATGGGTCTTCAATTGTGCAGCCATCTCTTCTCCTGAACGACCAAAATATCCGCTGCCACTAAAACCGAGTGCGGGAGTAACCGAAGCCCATCTCGCTTTTGCCGCTTCGGTGCTGAAAGGATAGGGGCCGTACAATTCGACTTCCCGGTAACCCATCCCTGACAACATGGCCAGCACGTAAGGCAAATCTCTTTCCGACGCCTTCGGAACTGAAAACATCTGAATGCCAATATTGTTAATGAGTGGCGGCTGTGCAAAAAGATTTTCTGAAGTCATGAGTCCAGCTGCTGTAAGTGCGGAGGTGTTGCGGATAAAGTTACGCCTGTTCATATCGGCATTATTGAAAATTGATCACTGGCCGGAGTTGTCGAATAAAACTTTTCAAAAGTCCCTGCAAATTTTACTTCGCCGGAATTTTTCCGCCAGGTATCCGATCCGCCGCGGCGGATCGGATACCTGGGAACTTTCGTCAAGTTAAAATCGCTTTTTCGAAATAACAAGTGAAAAAAACTTTTTCGGTATAGAAAATTCTGCTGTCACAACGATTTTTCCGCAGCTATGAAAGTCGTTTCAAACGATAAAGCAATTGTTTTATTCCTTCCTGGAATTCATCAATTATTGACTGAGAGAAAGATTCAGAAAAGATCTTCCTGGTTTCTTCAACATGCGTGTAGAACTTCTCAATATGATCGATGTATTTCTCAGGCTTTATTGTTTCTGGCACCACAATGTCCAGTGTACCTTCTATTGCAATAGTCGTCTCAACAAGGCGATCTGTAACATCTCTCAAAGTATCAATAGCCTGATCCAGCGAAATATGAGTTTCATAACTACCAGGTCCCGTTATTGACCAATGGATAAGTTTCAGTGATTGACGAAATGAAACGAGATCTCCTAAAAACTTTGCGGTTTTACCTGCTTGTTTATTTTCCTTTTTTGCCATAAAAAAATATTTAAAACCTTTGAATGCTATTTTCGGTACTAAAGCTACGGTTTCCCCAGGCAATTCTGATGTATAGATACATCCATTTATTTGCCAGTTCCCGCTGTAATGGCCAGATGCTTGGATTTTGTTACGATCTTTTTTATTTTGTGCGATAACAGCACAGCAGGAGATCCCCCGCCCGGCTTGCTGCCAGCATTTCAACTTCCCACAGCGTTTTTTGCCAATGACTATTTATAATTATTTGTATTGCCGGGTGAAGAGTTTCCTGCCTTCAATTTTTATATTGCTCTGTATTTCCACCGAATGCTACTCACAAACTTACCTTATCCCTTACCGTGAAAAGGATCAATGGGGTTTCGCAGATACTAACGGAGTAATCATTGTTAAGCCAAAATATGACGGTGTGGACTTTTTCTTCAGCGGGCACGCGCAGGTAAGAAAAGGCATGTCGAAAGGTTTGATCAATGCCCGCGGACTTGAAGTCCTGCCAACCGTCTATGACGAAATTGGAACACCATATCAGGACTACATTTCAGTAGAGAAAAACGGTAGATCCGGAATCGCCAGCGCAGTCAATGGAAAACTGATCCTTCCATTACAGTTTGAAGAAGTGAGAATGATGGCGGCTTCTCATTTCGTTGTACGGGATATCAGAGGAAATATCGGCGTTTTTAATGCAAAATCCGGGAAATGGGACATGCCTTTGATGTATGAAGCAATCGAGTATTCAGGGAATCGGGACAATGCTGAATGGTTTATCGCAGTAGTTAAAAAAGACACGCTTGGATTTACCATAGATGAGAAAGGCATTCTTCAGAAAAACAAACGAATACCTATCAAAGCATTCGCTCCTGCCCAGGAAACACAAATGGACGACAGGCTGCCTGAAGTGGAAATGGTTGAAACAACAGGAACTGCTGCTATCATGACTTCTTATTCATGGCCAATAAGGGCAAATGATAAACAAGGTTGGGTTGCCTGGATGAAATACGATGGGGTAATGATAAGATACGATAGCATACCCGCTGTATATGACACCATTTATCGCGCGCTCACCAACGACAGTTTGTTTGTCGTCGGGAGAGACAATAAGAAGGGAATAGTCAATTTAAAAAATGAAGCGCTCATCCCGTTGGAATATGAGGATGTACAACCGGTGGATAGTTCGGCTATACATGGAATTTATATTGTAAAGTCCGGTGGGAAGTACGGTCTGCGGACAAAGGATTCAATGGTTCTTGCTTGCGAATATGATCATATCGGCTGGGTATCCTACGATGCCCGTGGGTTTATCCTGAATAAAAATGGGAAGTCCGGAATTTATGTGTACGACAGTCAACGGAAAATCTTCAATGTATTTATTCCCCCGGTGTATGATTATATTCTTGGATTCAGCTCAGTGAGGGCGGCTGATTTTGATCGGTCAATACCATATAATTTTAACACTCAGGATGGATTTAAACACCTGCTCCATGTAAGTAAAAATGGAAAAAAAGGGTATGTAGATATGACCGGGAGGGAATTTTTTGAGTGAGTGGTAGTAATAGGTAATAAGTGCCAGGTAGTAAGTAATAAGTGAAAGGTGGTAGATAGAACAGCCTTTTTTTCCTAAAACAGAAAAAGGAAAACTGTATGCTCTGTTATGGAGAGAAGAAATAGTTGCAGCAGGCAAACATTCAATAGTAATCACTAAAAAACATTATTAAAAAAAGGAAAAACGGAATTTCTGCTTCCGCTTTTCCTTTTTTGTATACGGTAAAAAAGCAACACGATTGAAACCAGGTCTGTTGATGTATCTGACTTCTGCTGTCTACCGTCTATTTTAAATATTTATCAAACCACGCCAGGTATCTTTCAAATCTGTCTCGCTGATAAGCCGGTAAGGAAATGCCATGAAACTGACCGGGATAAACGATAAGTTCTGTAGGAGTTCCGATGGATCTTAGTGCCTGGTACATCTGCTCACTTCCTACTGCAGGTACGTTGAAATCCTTTTCCCCTGTCATAAAAAGTGTAGGTGTTTTAATTCGATCTGCATGCAGAAACGGGTATGACATTTTCAGATATTTCTCGTAATTGTTGTCTTTCCAGGGTTGCCCCATTTCATTATCGAGTTGAAGAATATACATATCAACGCCATATAAAGAAAGTTGCAACGCACTACCGGCGCCACTTACAGCCGCTTTGAAACGTGTATCAGACGCGATGCAATAATCTGTAAGGATGCCGCCATAGCTCCATCCGCTGATCGCCATTCGGTTTTGATCGATTACTCCTTTGCTTACCAGATGATCAACGGCCCCGTGAATATCGAGTACTTCTTTATTTCCCCAGTCTGCGTAAATAGCTTTGCTGTAATCGATACCGCGACCATTACTTCCACGATAGTTAACACCAACAACCGCATATCCTTTTGCAGCAAACATCTGCCGGGTAAGGTCAAACGAAAATTCATCCTGGGCTACGGGTCCCCCATGTATGTAAAAAATTACAGGAAGATTTTTCCCCGTTGAACCTTCAGGCAGATACAAAAGACTGGATACGGTATTTCCATCTTTGCTTTTGGAAACTACTTTTTCCACTCTGGCAAGTGAAAGATTCGCAACGAATGAATCCTGCACTTTGGTCAATCTGCGAAGGCTTCCATTTTCTAGTGCATAAAACTCATAAGGAAGTGTTGGGTCAGACATTGTCGTGAGCCAGTTGCCACTCGGATGCAATTCAAGTGATCCGAAAACACGGTTTCCACCAATTACTTTTGTCATTTTTCCGCTGGCAACATCGTAGTTTACAACATAACGTTCACAGTCATCCGAAACTAACGCGGCAATGCTTTTTCCATCTTTGTTCCATTTGGCTGAAGAGATCGGGCGATCCAGTGATTTGCTCAGCAATTTGACTTCACCACCGGAAACCGGTTGCACGCAGAGAATGGCCTGATCGTACATAATGAAATTTTCGGCAGATGTACTCCTGGTGTATGCAATCGTTTTTCCATCAGGGCTCCATTGCGGAGAGCCGTCGCGACCGGCCCAGGTAGTGAACTGTTTTGCTACAGCACCTGGTTTTGCATCGATAATAAAAATATCAGAGTTGCTGTTTTTATCAGGATCTTCCGTATGATTACTTACAAATGCAATTGAATTTCCATCCGGACTCCATTGCCCATCGTTTTCATTATACTCACCTTTGGTAAGTGTGTCCAGTTTTTTTGTAGTTACATCGAAAAGATAAAGATGCGTTTTGCGTGTGTCGTACTGGTACCCGCTTACATCTCTTTTGAAATTATATTTATTCAGAACCCATGGTTTTGCGCCTTTCTTTTTCGCAGTATCCTCATAATCTTTGATGGTCAGCAATAATTTTTTCCCATCAGGGCTCCATTCATAATCATTCAGATCTCCTTTTACATCGGTGAGTTTTATCGCTTCTCCACCGAGGCGATTTAACAAAAACACCTGGCTTCCGCTGAGGTTACGGGAAGTGGTGAATGAAATGTATTTATTGTCCGGGCTCCATTTGGGATTGTTTTCACCGTCGGGTGAACTGGTGAGCTGAATATTATCGGTACCATTCCAGCGCATCATCCAGATATCAGTATTGCGCCTGTCTTTCGCAGAATCGGTAGTCGTGAGTGTGTAAAGCATCCAGTTTCCATCGGGAGATATTTGTCCGCCACCTGTTGATTGCTGGCGATAGAGATCACCTGGGCGGAGGGGTCGTTTCTGCGCAGAGGCGCATAGAACAGCGGAAAAAAGAACCAGGGTCGTTAAAAGAATTCTCATGTGCATAGGTGGAAAGATTTTCGCCGAAGATAGTCATGAAATGTGAAGAGTGCTGATCACAGGAACAAGGAAATTATGATATCGCAGTGATTCGTATCAACTCCTGTATAGACATCCAGACGGTTAGGTTTTACATGTTTCACGAATCTTTAAGAAAGCGCGGGCAATATTGTTTTTCGCTCTCTGTTAGTGGAGATTGAACCGGATCTGATGAAATCGCTTACCATAAACCATCACTTATGATGACCATACACTTTCTGCCTTTCAATATTCAATTATTAAAGATGACCACAACCATCGCTTTCTTTATGTTGATTTTCACAATTCCTTCGATGGCTCAGAAAAAGAAACCCCGGGCAGAAGGTGATGCTCTGTGTTTTTCTTCTCCTGTTCCCGCCACTGCCAAAGTAATCGTTCCGGAAAGCCCTTCAAAAACCCTGAGAAACCTTCCAATTAAATCGACGCGTTTTGCGTCGGATCAATCATTGCCGGTAAAATCGGTTTCAGATGGAAAAGTGGTAAGTGTTTTTGATATTGAAGGATCTAACAATGTAGTACTTGTCAGGACCGGATCGCATTATATCTATTATTCGAATATTACAAATCTTACAGTTAAGAAGGGAGACAGGGTTTCAACGGCACAGGTTATTGGATCAGTCGATAAAGGCGACGAAACTTACGAACTGGATTTTGGGATTTATTTTGGAAAAATGGAACTTGAGTCTTCGCAGTACCTGGCCCTGAATGCAAAAAAGTAGCCGGTACTGGAGACTCAACACCGTTTTATTTCCCTGGCTCCCCTGCAGGTGTTCATGGATTATTAGTTGAAATTTGTTCCTATCAATTAAAACGGCATGACCTGGAATCCTAAAAAGTACAATGAGTTTACATCAGAAAGGGAACAGCCGTTTTTTGATTTAATCAGTCATATCGATTATAAGCCAAACATGAAAGTTCCGGACCTGGGCTGTGGAACCGGGGCGCTAACGGCTGTACTGGCAGATCGTCTGAGTAACGCGACAGTACTTGGAATTGATTCATCCAGGGAAATGCTGGAGAAAGCCCGGTAAAGAAGAGTTTGGAATTTAAACAACGAGAGATAGAAGAACAGATGGAAACAAATGATAAATGGGATCTGATCGTTTCAAATGCCGCAGCAGACGGAAAATGTTTTGAATGTAATATTGTCTGACCTGGCAAATGAAGAGCCATTTGCAACAGCATTGAATCATTGGAATCGTCCTTCGCCCGTTCTGACGCTCGAGGAATATGCAGGTATTTTATTTGAGCAGGGAGAAACAGATCTCGTGATGTATCAGAAAGTGTATCCGATAATTTCAAAACGTAGAGATGATTTTTTTCAATTTATATCCTGTTCGGCGTTGACGACGTATTTGCAGAAGATTGATTCAGGCTTTAAAGTGTCTTTCATTGGAGAATTCAAAAGAAGAATTCATAAGAAATTTCCAAATGTGAATTCTATTTATGCGTTTAAGAGAGTGATTGTTTATGGACGTTTCTGAAAGTTCATTTTTCATAGCTCATTATTCACAACAGTTTTTAGTTTATACCTGGAACTGCAAAACACAGAGTCAGGAGCCGAGTGGTCACAGAGCAATGGCCAGGACATAATGAGGATGACTTAACAGGTTTCGATAACCTTTCAGTTCAGAAAATGTTTATCTCTGTATTCCTCCCTGTGCCGTTCCTCGGCTGTTTTTTCTCCGTGTTTTGCCTTTACAGTATAAGGCACTTCACATGTATCCTGAATTCCGTATCCTGGATCCTTATAAATATGCTATCCCATCAATCTCAATTAAAAAGTCCGGGCGACCCAGGGCCGCAACAAATAATACTGTAACGATCGGTGGTTTTTTTATTCCTGTCATGAAGGGTTGCGCTGCTTTGTACGCGGATGCAAGATCACCGCCTTGCACTATATAAATATTCATTTTTATCACGTTCTCCCATCCGGCCAGGGATGCTTCCAGCGCGAGTTGAAAGTTTTTCATCGCCTGCCCGGTCTGTTTTACCAGATCATTTTTATCGACGATTTCGCCTTTGATGTCAACGCCATTCTGTCCACCAATGTAAATCGTTTTGCCCGGACCGTGAGTGATCACCGCCTGCGAGAATGCCGGATTTTTGTGCATCGTATCCGGACTGATATATTCAATTGTTCCTTGCATAAAATGATATTTGGTTCGATATACAATCGCAATGATCCGGCCAGCTACTTTGCGTTGTCAGTTGTCAGCCTGCCTGCCCTGCCTACCCGGACAGGCAGTCGGGAGGCAGGTTGTCGGTTGTCAGAACAAATGGAGTGAACCTGACCCATAGCCGTAATTTTGATTTCTTCGCTGTTTTCTGTTTCCACTGTTCCGTATTCCGTTTGCTATATGCTCAATTAACGGTTACTCCTTTCGTTGGTTCTGCTTCACACTGGTCGCCGCCATGAGACAGAAACACTTTTGCCTTTGCGGTGTATGTGCCGGCGGTATTGTAGATATGTGTAGTATTCAGCGTAGTCGTGTTGTCAGTACCGCCATCACCAAATTGCCATTCAATTTTTTTGATCGTCCTGGTTCCGCTGTATTCTACTTTAAATGCGACAAGCTTTGGATTTGTGTTGTCAACAGCAGCGTCAAGACTTGTTATCGCTGCTTCTGCAATACAGTCAATGACATCATCAGTGTCTTTTTTACATGATATCGGGGAGCTGATAAAAATTCCGAAAGCGACCAATGCAAGGAGCTTTTTCATTATCTTTTTTAAAAGGATTTGCAAACATCTTACCATGAGATAATAATAGGTAACAACTGGCGGGAACAGATGAGGAGTACAGAAATGTACAAAATAGTCACCAGAATCGTTCCTTGCGCCGTCGCAGTTGTTCAGGCAGTCTTTCTCAATTCCAGCAGCACTGTGCAGGATTCACTGGAAAAATAAATACATTCGAAGATCGATATCGAAAACGGGTACAGATGAATATTGAAAAAGTTACCGGTACATTTGAACGCTGGGTTTCCTACTTCATGATCTTTTTCGCCATGGTAATTGTGGTCATACAGGTGGCAATGCTCGGATGGAATGCCGTCGACAGTTTTACCAGGAGATTTAAGGAGGTCGGTTTACATTATGCGCCCCAGTACGCCCGCGAACTTGCGGTTATGTTTTTCAACATACTCCTGATGCTGGAGATTATCCAAACCATAAAAGTTTTTGCTGAAAAACAAACGATCAAACTTCGTATTATACTGATCGTTTGTATGATCGCTGTGAGTAGAAAAATTCTTGAACTGGGAGAAGAGCATGTGGATCCCGAAGCAGAATTTGCTATTGCAGCATTGGTGATAGCCCTAGCTGTGAGCTACTTTCTTGTTTCATTAAAAATATCAGGCAAAAGAGTGAAGTCATTCGATGAGGAAAAAGAAAAAGACGAATAATGAGGTGATCAGGTTGCTGAATTGGTTGCTGTTGGTCACCGGTTTTTCGATCTGCTGTTCACTGCTTATTTAACAAATGACTTACCCGTCATCACACTCATCGCTCCGGATATATTTGTCACTTTCCTAAAACGATGCTGATTTAAGAGTAGCCTGCCCGCGGACCAGGACGACTGTGTGAACAGAATTTTTAAGATCAGCTTATGGCGGTATGATTTTCCCACAGATATTCGCTGATTGCATACAAGGAGATCACGCGGAAAATCTTAGCTTATCTGCTGGAGGACGAACACTGCACCCGCAACGTGGGGCTGTTTAACCTTCAACTTTCAGCTTTATACATTTCCCGCAGATATTTGCAGATTGAATACATGCAGATCCCGAAGCGATCTGCGCAGCTCGGGGTGTTTTTAAATCGGCAACCATCTGCGAGTAAAAAACTCTGTATCACAACCCACCGGCTGTTGCCTATTGCGTATTGCCTGCTTACTATTGCCTGGCTACTCGGAGCGCAAACTCTTCGTGGGATTCTGCAAAGCTGCCTTAATCGATTGAAAGCTGATCGTAAAAACAGCTATAAGCAATGCAAGCAATGCTGCCAGTGCAAAAATCCACCAGGTAATCGGTGTACGATAACTGAAATCTTCCATCCACTTATTCATCGCCCACCAGCCGAGTGGTACTGCAATGACTACCGAGATGGCAACGAGCTTTACAAAATCTTTCGACAACATGGTTGTTATGCCACTCACACTTGCTCCCAGAACTTTACGGATGCCTATCTCTTTATTTCTTTGTTCCGCGATAAATGCAGAAAGTGCAAACAAGCCAAGGCAGGCAATAATGATTGCCAGTATGGAGAAATTAAGAAAGATGTTCTGCATGCGTTTTACACTTGCATACATGTTTGCGAAACTGTCATCAAGGAAATTGTAACGGATCTGCTGGTAAGGAAGAAACTTTTTCCAGAGTGTCTCAATCGATGCAAGTCCTTCTTTCATATTTGCAGGATTTATTTTTGCGGAGATCATGGTCGGTGAATTCCGCAAACGGAAACACAGTCCACCCATATCATGCTTCATGGATTCAAAATTGAAATCCTCCACAACACCAATAATGGTATAAGTCTCCCAGTTCATAATTTTCTGACCGATCGGATCTGTAAGCCCCATTTTTTTCGCCATGGTCTGATTGATGATCAACGCCATCGAATCCGACGCAATTGTGGGGGAAAAATTTCTGCCTGCAACGATTTTCATTCCCAGCGCGGAAATATAGTTGTCATCTACATCCCATACCTGAACACCCACGCCATCATCCATTGTTCGCCGCCCTTCTTTCCAGAAAGTATTTCCGTTTCTTTTCGTTCCTGAAACCGGAAGGAAATCACTTACTGTTACCGCTTTCACCTCACGAAGATTTTTCAGTTCATCCCTGAAGGCGGGCAGCTGCTGACCAAGTGTCTGTGTGCTTTGTATCACCACCACCTGGTCGCGATCAAAGCCTACATTTCGATTGAGCAGAAAGTTGGTTTGCTTATAAATTACTATAGTTCCGATAATCAGGATAATGGAAGTAGTGAACTGAAAAACAACCAGGCCGTTACGAAGAAATACGTTTCTTGAAGCCTTGCTGATATTTCCTTTTAATACACTTACTGGTTTGAAAGCTGAAAGATAAAATGAAGGATAAACCCCGGAGATCAATCCGGTGAATAATGCGGCTGCAAGTAAAGAGGGCAGGAGCCACCATTCTTTCCAGGGAATAGCCAGGCTTTTAGCAGCCATCTGGTTGAACCACGGCAAAAGAATTATTGCAAATGCAACTGCCAGTAAAAATGATATCAGGCTGTATAATAAAGATTCTGTCAGAAACTGAGTGATCAGACTTCCTTTCGAAGAACCTACTACTTTCCGCAAACCAACTTCTTTTGCACGGTTTGCTGATTTTGCAGTAGCAAGATTTACAAAATTGATGCAGGCAATCACAAGTATAAGAGCTGCGACGATAGCAAACAGCCAGACAAAGCGCTGATCGCCGTGAGTAAAGCTGTCGTCAATATTATATGATTTCAGGTGTACGTCGCCGATAGGTTGTAATTCGAGACTTGCTTTTTTCAGGATTTCATCTGCATTTACATCGCCTGCCTTCTTCATTTCAGGGATCATATAATTTTTCAAAAGCGCAGAAGTCATTTTTTTCTGAAGTGCTTTCCTTTCTGTTCCGGGGCGGAGTTTAAGGTACGTGTCATAATTGCTCGAGCCCCAGCCTTCCTGTTCATTGTCCCAGAAGCTTACACCTGCCAGCGAAATATAAAAATCGAACTGCAAATGCGAATGAGGTGATGGATCGGCCATTACACCACCAATCTTAATGGGGAAATTATCACGACCGTTGAAATAAAGAATTTTACCAGTCGGATTTTCACCTGGGAAATAGATATCTGCTTTTCGTTTTGATATGAGCAATGTGTTCGGGTCTTTCAACGCTGTTTCCCGATTGCCATATACCATGGGCAACTCAAGGATGTCGATGAGTTCCTGGTCTGCAAAACTGAAACCTTCTTCGTAAAAGCTTTGTTTCTGATCGGCTCTGCGGATCTGGTTACTTCCTGCACCACCGAAAAGTTTGTAAGGCATCAGGCGGCCGGCGAGTGCTACCTCAGGAAAATCATTTTTTAATGTACGCGCGCCTGGAGGCGGCATAGCTACACCCCGGCTTACTTTTCCATCGTCATTTTTAAATACTCCGATGACACGATAAATGTTTTCGGCACCAGCATGATGTTTGTCGTAGCTGATCTCATCCCTTATATACAAGCCGATGAGCAAACAGGCGGCAATACTCAAAGCGAAGCCACCGATTTTTATCGCGGTGAACATTTTTTGTTTTTTGAGCTGGCGGATGGCCATTCGGATGTAGTTGCGGAGCATGAGATGAGTTTTAAGTAGAAAGTTTAAAGTTTTAAGTCGTTATACGTGTAACGTTATACGTTTTACGTGTAACGTTATACGTGCAACGTAAGCCTATTCCGTCCTCAGACTCTTCACCGGATTCGCCAGCGCCGCCTTCACTGCTTTATATCCCACTGTCAGCCATGCAACAATGACCGACGTCACAATAGCCAAAAGAAATATTCCCACGCCTGGTTTGATCTGGTATGCAAAATTGCTCAGCCAGTCTTTCATCACAAACCAGGCAATCGGAGCAGCAACCACGAAAGCCACTACGATCAGCACTGTAAATTCTTTTGAAAAGAGATACACAATATTCCCGGCACTGGCGCCAAGTACTTTTCTTATTCCCACTTCTTTTGTTCTTTGAACAGCCATGAATGAGATAAGTCCGTACAAACCGAGGCAGGAAATGAAAATCGCGATACCAGCAAAAATTTTATAAATGAGTGCCATCTGGTTTTCCTGGCTATAGAAATTGGCTATGCTCTCATCAAGAAATGCATACCTGCTCGCATATTCAGGATTGTACTTATCCCATACTTTCAACAGGTCGGCTTGTAAAGCAGCGGTGTTTGCAGTTTTCATTTTGATGCCTGTTCTGCCGTACCATCTTTTTGATGGTGCTATCATTATAGGTTTGGTTTCTTCACGGAGTGAATTCGTCTTGAAATCTTTTACGACGCCGACTATCTGCATCCAGCGGCCGCCACCAAGACGAAGGTCTTTACCTACAGCATCCGCGGGGTTTTTCAATCCCAGTTTTTTGGTGAGGGTTTCATTTACAACAAATTCTTTTACGGTATCGCTGGGCTCATATCCGCGACCAGCAATGAGTTGAAGTCCATACGTTTTTATATAGTCATCATCTGCGAATTTGAGAAACAATGGAAAGGGCGCATCATCTTTATGATCGAATGCAAAATTGGTGGCCCAGTTATTTTCTGATGAAGGAACGTCACTGCTGAAACTAACCGATTGAACACCATTCATGGATAACAACTCCTGCTTCATCGCGACCTGGCGGGAACGTGAGGTACTATCGTCACTGCCATTAATTACAAGCAGGGATTCTTTATTGAATCCGAGGTCGGCTTTTTTCACAAAACTCATCTGCGAAACGGCAATGATCGTCCCGATAATAAGGATTTGTGAAATAGCAAATTGCGCAACGACGAGTGTACGACGAATGGAAATTCCACCAACTGTCGCAGAAGAGATTTTGTTTTTCAGTGCCAGTATCGGTGAGAAGCCAGAGAGTATCAGCGAGGGATAAATTCCGGCAAATAGCACCACCATTATTGCGATACCGAGGGATAGCAAAGTCGTTTGGAGGTTGAGTACATTCAATTTCTCGGTAATTGCAGAAACTTCTTCCAGGTAAGGAAGGAATGCTGATGCCAGGAGCAGTCCCATCACAAGGGAAACAAGTACTACTATGGCGGTTTCGCCCATCATCTGCCAGAACAGGTTCATCCTGTTGCTGCCCATAACTTTCCTGATGCCCACTTCTTTTGAGCGTTTTACGGCCTGCGCTGTGGAGAGATTTACAAAGTTGATACATGCCATCACCAGGATGAAAATACCAATCAGTGTTAGCGTCCATAGGGTAGCCCTGCTCGTTACATGTGTTCCGAGGCTCCCGAAATCCGTATCATAATGCATCGTAGCCAATGGTTTTGCATAGTGTAGCCTTGTGCTGCGATTGCTGGCACGTTTATCATATTTCGTATGCAGCTTGCCAATCTGCGCATTCATTGTGCTTACAGGCAATCCGGGTTTTGCCAGAATGAACAACTGCGTATTTGAACTTACGCCACCCCAATCTTCATTATATCCATAATTATCAGGATGTGCTTTTAAAGTTTCAAATGATGTCACTACGTTCATCGGTAGATCAGTGTGTTCCGGAACGTCTTCAAAAACACCTGCTACCGAAAGGAGTGAAAGATTATCCATCTTCAGAAATTTTCCGGATGCTTGTTTCCAGTCTCCGAAATATTTTTCTGCTGTTTTCCTGCTCAGGAAAATTTTATTAGGTTCTGATAGTGCGCCCGCATTTCCACTCAGCAGTTTTGTGTCGAATATGGTGAAGACGGTCGGTTCACTGAAGTAAACACCATTATCTTCTATGAATTTCTTATTTCCTGCAGGATCTTCGATAGTGAACTGACTACCGTTTGATGTGATCACAGGTGTAGGCGAAAGTTCAGGAAGATCCTGTTGAGCTGCAGTGATTAATGGGAAGGG
The DNA here is from genome assembly GCA_029269725.1 of Pollutibacter soli. Lineage (GTDB taxonomy): Bacteria > Bacteroidota > Bacteroidia > Chitinophagales > Chitinophagaceae > Pollutibacter > Pollutibacter soli. The sequence continues at coordinate 237,518 of JARJHS010000009.1, forward strand.
CACTCCCGGATTACGATCTCTCGTTCCTTCTTTTCCAGACTCTGTAACGACCCGATATACACGATCGAAATTTGTTCTGAATTTGTCGTAACCGGTTTCATAAGTAATGACAATAAACAGCAACAAACATGCAGCTATCCCAATAGACAAACCAGTAATATTGATTATCGAGTGGGCCTTGTTTCTTGTGATATTCCGCCAGGCGATTTTCAGATAAGTTTTTATCATTGGGGATAGTGTTTGATTGTTAGTGTGTAGTCAGGCAACAGGCAACGGGCAGCAGATAAATTCATATCAACCTGATGAGTTGCTTTGTTATTGAAATTTTGGTTTGTCAATTATTATCTTTTAAATCTTTAGATCATTAACTGCGGAGATCTGTTGCCTGAACAACAACACCGCAAATTAGAGAACGGGCATCATCCCCCAACAGCCGGATATTTCTCCTGCCTCCTTCTCCTGCCTCCGGCCTACTCTGTACGCAAACTCTTCACCGGATTCACCATCGCTGCCTTGATCGCCTGGTAACTGATCGTCAGCAATGCTATCGCAATAGCTGTCCCTCCGGCAACTAAAAATATCCACCAGCTTAAATCGGTACGGTATGCAAATTTTCGCAACCATTGATCCAGCGCCAGCCAGGCGACAGGCGAAGCAATGGCAACTGAAATTCCAATCATCAGCACAAATTCTTTCGATAACAATCCGAATATGTTTGACACGCTGGCGCCAAGTATTTTCCGTATGCCGATTTCTTTTCTTCTGCGTTCAGCTGAATGAGCTGCGAGTCCGAGTAATCCAAGACATCCAACGATGATCGCAACAGATGTGAAAATCCATAACAATGATTTCAGTTTTTCTTCCATCGTGTACATCACACTGAAATTTTCATCAAGGAATTTGTACTCCAGGGGATAATCAGGCGCATATTTGTTCCAGACTTTTTCTATATGCGCCATTGTTCCGGAAAGACCAGCAGTACTCATCTTCACTGCCACCTTCCATTTGAATTGATCTTCTGAAATCTGCAGGACGGTTAGCTCTACTTTGTCATAAAGACTTTTGTAATGAAAATCTTTTACAACACCAATTACTTTTCCGAGTTTCAACGAATCAGGATTTGTTGCGCTCCAGGGAGTCCATGCGAGGTCTTTACCGATGGCTTTTTCCGGTGTTTCAAATCCAAGTAGTTTTACTGCAGTCTCGTTAATGATAAAAGCGTGATCCTTGTCGGTTTTCATTTCTTTTGAAAAATCTCTTCCGGCAATGATCTTCAGACCCAATGTTTTGACATAGTCAAAATCGACCATGAGCTGTGTGGCCGGACGGTGATCATTTTTTCCATTGGCAGGAAGAATGATGTCATCTCCGGCAACGGCATCTCCCGGGAAGCCATAACCGATACTCACAGATGAAATAGCGCTGGATTGAAGGAGATCATTTTTAAACGCATCGATATTATTGTCAAACCTGCTTCCCCGCATCGGGAAGAAAACGATCTGTTCTTTATTGAATCCAAGGTCTTTGTTCTGCATATAATTCACCTGGCGGAAAACCATCAGCGCACTAATGATCAGCAGAACAGAAAGCGTGAACTGAAGTGTTACAAGGCTGTAGCGCAACCACGGCGTATTTGTTTCTGAATCACCCGAACCAATGTTTTTGCGGAGCACAGCTACCGGTTTGAAAGAGCTTAGCACGATCGCGGGATAGAACCCTGCGAGTGTGCCTATCAATACACCGAGTGCTGCGAGCATTGCCAGAGCAACGGGATGCAGTAAATTCTGAAGATGAATATTTTTTCCTGTGAACTGGTTCAGTAACGGAAGCAAAAATGCAGAAAGTATCAGTGCCAGGGCGATACTGATGAAACAGAGCAGGAACGTTTCTGAAAGGAACTGTAGCAGCAATTGTCTTTTTTCTGCCCCGATAGTTTTGCGTACGCCGACTTCTTTTGCACGAAGTACAGATCTTGAAGTAGCCAGATTTACAAAATTGAAACAGGCTATCAATAAAATAAATACAGCGATGATCAGTAATGCTTTTACATACGTGATGTTTCCACGCTTAGACTCATCGAATTTAAATTCAGAAGATCGGAGGTGAATATCATTCAAAGCCTGCAAATGTGGGATATACGAAAGCTTTGAATCCTTTAATTGTTCTGCTGATTTTTCTTTTACAACAGTAGTAAACTTTTTTTCGAATGCTTCTTTATTTGTACCCCTTTTTAGTTGTACATAAGTAAAGAACTGCTGCCAGCCCCAGCTCTGCATCCTTTCTTCCGGAAGTTTTGCTGTACTGAGCGGCATTATAAAATCGAATGAAAGATGGAAGTAAGGATCTTTTTTGAAAACGCCGCTTACTTTAAAATTCACTTTTTCTCGGGTGAGTTCCTTGCCAACAGGATTTTCTTCCCCGAAAAAGCGATAACTCATTTCGTCAGAAATGACAATAGAGGCCGGATCGTTCAAAAGTCCCGTTGATGAACCGTAAACCATTGGCAGTTTAAATACATCGAAGAAAGTGGAGTCGGCGAGAAAGCCATTTTCTTCATATAATTTAACTCTATCCGTTTCGAACAAAGCTTTGTATTTCGGTTGCATCATCACTCGCGCTGTGCGTTCAACTTCGGGGAAGTCCTTCATAAGCGTTGTTGCAAATGCAGGAGGCGTAACAGCGCGCATTTCTTCTCCCATTTCATTGTGGCTTTCATTCACCACACGATAGATCTGCGAATTCGAAGGGATAGCTTTATCGAACTGGTATTCATCATACACAAATAATGCGATCAGTATAGCAGCAGTTAACCCCAGGGTCAGACCAATAATGTTGATGGCAGCAAAACCTTTATTACGCCAGAGGTTACGCAGGGCAATTTTAAAATTGATGTTGAACATGGGGAGGAGTTTATAGTTTTTAGTTAATGGTTAATAGGAGGCAGCAGGCCGCAGGCAACAGATGAATGCAGCAGGCGTTGAACGTTGAACGTTGAACGTTCAACGCTTACTCCGTTCTCAAACTTTTTGTCGGATTCGCCGTCGCTGCTTTTATCGCCTGGTAACTCACAGTGAGGATAGCAATCACCACTGACAATCCACCCGCCAATGCAAACACCCACCAGTTGATCGGCGTACGGTATTCATAGTCCTTTAACCAGTTGTGCATCGCCCACCAGGCTATTGGTGCAGCAACAACAAATGAAATGATGACCAGTTTTAAAAAATCTTTTGATAACAGCGAAGTGATTCCGGTTACAGAAGCACCGAGTACTTTGCGGACACCTATTTCCCTGATCCTGTTTTCTGCCATATAAGTAGCTAAACCAAAAAGACCCAGGCAGGATATGAATATCGTCAGTCCAGCAAATAATCCCGCGAGTGTTCCTGTACGTTTTTCATCATCAAACTTTTTCGCATACTCTTCATCAATAAATTTGAAATCGAATGGATATTCAGGATTGTACTTCTTAAATATTCTTTCAGCAGTAGCAATATTCTTACTGTTGGATTGATTTGGATTCAACCGGATGTTGATCACATTGAACCATCCGAGTTTATGTCCTTCGATTACCATCGGAACGGTCGGACTATATGGTGACTGAAGTATAAAATCTTTGAACACCCCAACAACGTGCCAGTCGATTCCATTGTCTTTGATAATTTTTCCCAACGGATCTTTGTCAAGCTTCATCAGTTTTGCTGCTGATTCGTTGATCAGAACTCCAGTGCTGTCGGTCGAAAATTCCTTAAGGTTAAAGTCACGGCCTTTAACAATAGTAAAGCCGGCTGTTTTCACGAGATCCTCATCTGCAACATATCTGTCAACTATCGTTTTATCCTGCGGATCTTTTCCGGGCCATTCAAATCCCCAGCTATTACTCCAGCCCTGCGTAAGCGGTGCGCTTGTTTTTGTAACAGAAGTTGCCACACCCTGGCTGATCAGATCATTCTTCACCAGCTGGTAATTTTTCTCCAGATCGCCGGTGAGGAAATGATACATCAGGTTGTTTTTATCATATCCTGATTCACGACGTTGTGCATAATTGATCTGCTGACGTACGATGATGGTACAGATGATCAGCATAATCGCAAATGTGAATTGAAGTACTACGAGTACTTTCCGTGGCGTAATCAGTGCATTTGCTTTTTTAAAGGTTCCTTTTAGCACGGATACCGGGCGGAACGAAGAAAGAAAAAATGCAGGATAACTTCCTGCGAGCAAGCCGGTGAACACCACGAATCCGATTCCTGCAAGCCAGAAAAGAGGATTCGAAAAGTCGATGAATAATTTTTTGTTGGTTAAGGTATTGAATCCTGGCAGGCAAAGCGCAACGATAACCAGGGCAATGATTCCAGCCATCAATGCAATCACAATTGATTCGCCGATGAACTGGCTGATGAGAGAAAATTTCTGCGCACCGACTACTTTTCTGATTCCTACTTCTTTAGCGCGACGCTCACTTCTTGCAGTACTCAGGTTCATGAAATTGATACAGGCAATCAGTAGAATAAATGCAGCTACGATACCAAACAATCTTACGAAAACAATCTTGCCACCGTCTTCAACACCTTCTTTAAAGCTGGAATGCAATTGCCAGCGACTCATCGGGTATAAAAATGTTTTCAGGTAAGGATCGTATTGATCATATTTTGCGCGGATGGTATCCAGTTTGGGAGCGATAGATGCAAGCGTCGCATTCTTTCTCAACATCACATAAGTACGCGTAGAATTGTTGCCCCAGCTTTCGTCATCCCCTCCTGTTGATCTCAGGTATGACCAGGGCAGGAGGTATTCAAAATTAAATCTTGAGTTCACCGGCAGATCTTTTAATAAACCGGTGACGGTGAAATTGTCTTTATTATCCAGCTTCAACACTTTGCCCATAACATCTTCAGTACCGAATAGTTTCAGCGCCATTTTCTGCGTAAGCAGGATATTGTGCATATCGTTCAGCGCTGACTTTGGGTCACCTTTGAGCAATGGAAAAGTGAACATCTGAAGGAAATTGGAATCTACAATATTCCCATCTGCAGTAAGTCGCTTATCGCCTATACTGAACAGGTAGCTGCTCTGCCAGTTTACACGAACCGACATCTCTACTTCAGGATAATCTTTCTCAATGATTCTCGCAGCAACTTTTGGTGTTGTATTCCATGTGCCGATACTTCCTTTTCTGTCGGATCGGTTCCATAATTCATAGATACGATCCTTATTCGCATGGAAATTATCGTAACTGGTTTCATTCAGTATCCAAAGCAATATCAAAATCGCACTTGCCATTCCGATCGCAAGTCCGGCAATATTTATAAAGGTGAAACCTTTGTTTCGCCCAAGGTTGCGAAAGGTTAATTTGAAAAAGTTTTTTAGCATAGTATGTGAGTTGTCAGATCTTAGTTATCAGTTGTTAGTTTGACAGCAGGCAGCAGTGAGCAGGCAGCAGATAAGTTCAAACCAGCCGTATAAATTTTCGACTAATTCAATTTATTACACTCCAAATCACTATTTCCTGCAAACTGCTTTTGCATTCTTACTTTTGCCTTTATTCACTGTTTCTGGTATCTGTTTCTTCCCTTATTCTGTATTCTCTTTGTCAATCGGGACAACGCTTGCGTTGTCTAACGAAAAACCCGCCGGGGGCTGTTGCCTCGTGCCTATTCCGAACGCAGGCTTTTCACCGGGTTCACCACCGCTGCTTTCACCGCCTGGAAACTTACTGTTACAATTGCGATGAATAGAGCGATTATTCCTGCCGCTCCAAAAATCCACCAACTGATATTGATCCGGAACGCAAAATCTTTCAGCCATTGGTACATAATATAGCCTGCAAGAGGCGCGGCAATGACAAATGATATCAAAACGAGTTTCAAAAAATCTTTTGAAAGAAGGTTGATGATACTTGCGACAGAAGCGCCCATTACTTTTCGTACACCAATCTCTCTTGTGCGCTGCATTGTACTATAAGATGCGAGGCCCAGAAGACCAAGACATGAAATGAATATCGCGATGACGGCAAAATTCAGAAACAATTTTCCGAAGCGTTCTTCCGCCCTGTATTGTTTGTCAAAAAATTCATCAAGGAAATAGTAGTCAAATGGGCGATTGGGTACTGCTTTGTTCCAGTTTCCCTGGATAGAAGAAATTGTAGAAGAGAGGTTGTCTGCATTCAGCCTCACAGTAATCAGCTGTGTACCATTGGGCTCGATGCGCATGCTCAGCGGTTTAATCTGTTGCTGCAGTGAGCGGAAGTGAAAATCTTTTGCTACACCGATGATTTTACCTTCACGGCCCCATTGTTTAAACCGGCGCCCGATGGCTTCTTCCGGCTTAGTATAACCGAAAAGTTTAACCGCAGCCTCATTCAGTACCATCGCTTGTGTAGTGTCTGTTCCAAAATCTCTTGAGAATGGGCGGCCGGCAACCATTTTGATATCTAGCTGTGGAATAAAATCAAAGTCGACAAAATAGAGATCAAGATTTGCAATCTGCAAATCGCCTTGCTTGTTTTCTATTTCAGAATAAGCGCCTGGATTATTGCCACCAGGAACACTTGATGTTGTTGCTGTTGATTTTACACCGGGAATGGATCTGAGCGATTCTTTGAAACTTTGTTTTGCCGGATCGCCTCCGGAATTAATTACGAGCAGCTGATCTTTATTAAAGCCGAGGTCACTCGAGCGCATATGGTTCATCTGCAGGTAAACTATGATAGTGCCGATGATCAACGCAATTGAAATAGCAAACTGTGAAACAACAAGTCCTTTCCTGAGCAGAATACCCTTCATACTTGTTGAAAATTTCCCCTTCAGTACGGTTACAGGTGTAAATGACGAAAGGACAATTGCAGGATAAATGCCCGCAACGATACCAATGATGATCGCTCCTGCAAGGAGGTACGCCAGGTAAAGCGGCTGACTAAATATCCCGGAGCTGATTGTTTTGCCGGCCAACTGGTTAAACATTGGAAGTAGTAATGCGGTAAGTCCAACAGAAAGAATTACAGCTATCAATGTAAGTATGACTGATTCACCCAGAAACTGCCGGGCCAGCTGCGATTTTTCTGCACCGACGACTTTTCGTAGGCCAACTTCCTTTGCCCGTTCTGCCGATCGTGCTGTAGCCAGATTTATAAAATTGATACAGGCAATCAGAAGAATAAAAATGGCGACAACAGAAAAGATATATACGTTATTGATATTTCCTGTTTTACTACCATTGCGTGTTGACCGCAGATAAACATCTTTCAGTTTTTCAAGAAACAAAGTCGCATACATCTGGTTTTGTTTCATCTCGGTTCCATTGCGCCTCTCAAGGAAATCAGGAAACTTTTTTTCAAGTGATTTAGCATTGGTGTTTGCTTTGAGCAGAAGGTATGCCTGTGCACCATAGTTTCCCCACTGACTGTCCAGGCTCGCATTGAATTTCTGGGTGATCGTACTCATCGAAAGCACAACATCTCCTTTGATCTGTGAATTCTCCGGCATGTCTTCCATTACACCCGTTACTTTAGCCGGGAAACCTTCACCTGTGATCAATATCGTTTGCCCCATCGGATCTTTGTCGCCGAAATATTTTTTTGCAGTTGATTTGGTAAATACAATGCTGATTGGCTCTTTGAGCGCAGTACGACGGTCACCTTTGATCAGTTTATAATCGAACACATCAAAGAATGCTGAGTCCGCCCACATGGCATCTTTTTGCTGAAACTTGATATCGCCATTTCTCATCAGCAGGTCATCATCACCCGCAATACGTACAAATGCTTCCACCTCGGGAAATTCCTGTTTAACGTTTGGCGCAACTGCCCAGGCCGGACCGCCGGCATTTATTACTTCAGTCGGCGTTTTAATGTCGCAGACAATGCGATAAATTCTGTCCGCTTTGGAATGAAAAGAATCGTAACTCAATTCAAAGCTGACATACAATAATATCAGGAAACTTGCTGTAATGCCAACGCAAAGCCCAAGGATATTAATTGTTGTAAAAGCTTTGTGTTTCCACAGATTCCGGAAGGCGATTTTTAGATAGTTTTTTATCATTAGTTATAAGTTGTCAGTTGAACAGCCGCTGAATCGTTGTTCGTTTTTCGTTCGAAACAGCCAGTTTTATGTTTTCAGTTTCAGTGTTCCGGTTTCGCCTATTGCCTTCTCAATATTGCCTTTCTTCACTGTTTCTTTTTTCTGCTTCTGCTTCCATAATAGCTCACTACTCCGATCTGGTGCCCCCCACAATGCTGTGTAGGCCTGCTGCCTATTCAGTTCTCAACGCCTTCACCGGGCTCGCATTCGCTTTCCTCATTGTCTGCATAATAATTAGTGCGGTTGTTAACAACCCGATAAGTACAACACTCACCAGGAACGGTAAGGCCGTCAGATTGATCCTGTAAACATAATCATTGAGCCAGTTGCGCATAATTAACCACGCAACTGGTACAGCAATTACCGCAGCTGATATTATCACCAGCAGAAATTCTTTTACGAATAGTGAAATGATGCCTTGCACAGATGATCCGAGCACCTTCCTGATCCCGATTTCTTTTGTACGGCGATGCAGACTGAGTGTGATCAGTCCGAATACACCCAATAGTACAATAATCATTGATAATATTGTTGCCAGGGATGATGCCTGTTTAAGCTGTAATTCGGATTGATAAACTCTGCGCAAACTTTCGTCCATGAATTTGTATTCGAAAGGTTTGCCCGGCATGAGTTCATTCCATTTTTTCTGAAGCGCAGCGATATTGTTTCCAATATTTCCCGGCTGGAGTTTGAAACTCATCATCCGGTAGGTATTGGTGAGTTTGATCTGCATCATAGTCATCGGTTGGATGGCCTTCTGCATAGATTCAAAATGAAAATCTTTTACTACACCCGCCACCGTTGCTGTAAAGCCACCACTACCGGGAATGCTCAGTTGCTGACCGATTGCCTGTTCCGGTGTCCAGCCCTGTGCTTTGGCCATTGTTTCATTGATAACAATTTTTGATGAATCGGTGACGGTACCAGGCCTTCCAAAATATTCACCCGCAGCCATGGGGATAGTGAATGTGTTGCCAAAATGCTCATCGGACATCAGCAGGGTAGAATTGATTGCAGAAGTTGAATCTGCACCTGCCTTATAAAGTGCTACTCCACCTGAACTGTTTCCATCATTTGTTTCATAGGATACCGTTGCAGATTTTACAGCAGGCAATGATAAAAACTGCTGACGGATGGCTTCGATTTTTCTTGTTCCATCAGGTGTCCAGTCGCGGGATACCTGCGCCGAAACAACATAATCTTTATCATAGCCAAGGTCGCGACTGAAAAAGTAATTCACCTGCTGAGTGATGATCATGGCTCCTGCAAAAACAAAAGTGGCTGTTCCGAATTGAACAGCGGTAAGGCCGCGACGCAGCAGGATATTTTCTTTGATGGTATTGAGTTTGCCTTTAAGAGATTCAACTGACTTTAATGATGACAGTACAAAAGCAGGGTAGGAGCCTGCGATCACACCGAGAATGAATATAAATGCAACCAGAACGCCGATACACCAAAAAGGAAATTCACTGAGTAAGGGAAGTTCCATACTTAGCTGAGTTCTGAAAAAACTGCCAGCCATTCCATAAATAATGAGTGAAGCTATTGTTGCCAACAAAACAAGGAGAACAGATTCTGTCAGAAACTGAAAAATGAGCTGTTGTTTTAACCCGCCCATTACCTTTCTGATCCCGATCTCACGCATTCGTTGCGATGCGCGACTCACTGACATGTTTACAAAATTGATCACCGCCATCAGGAGAATAAACATCGCAACACCCGATAGTGCATAGATCATTTTCTTTACAAGGCCATTATCTGCATTAAGATAGTAGGTCTGCAGGGATCCCAGCTTTGGTGTCATGTTCTCTGCAATGAATGGTGGCGCATTCAGTTTTGTCAGTTCGCTTAAAGGACCGTCCAACTGTTCTGGCTTTACGCCTGGCTGCAACATCACATAACCTGGAATATATGCAGAGCTCCAGTTCATGTTTCTTCCAAAAAAATCAAGGTTTTTTTCGGAAATGAAAACCTGGTTATCATTATTTGTATTGATGCGTGTAATCGAATTTTTCGGTGGATTTTTCATCACGCCCGTGATAACAAAATCCTTCTTGCTGCCGGAGAAATTCTCAATACTGAGTGTTTTACCAACGACATCATTTTTCCCAAAAAACTTCCTGGCTTTATCTGCCGTAATTACAACGGAGTAAGTGCCATCAAACGCGGTATTCGGATCTCCATACAGGAGTTGAAATCCAAACATATTAAACAAGGTACTGTCGCAAATCTCAATCCCTTCGCGGAATGCTTTGTCGCCATTAACAATATTGGACGTGATACCATCCCAGCGGAAGTAATTGGCCACAAGCGTCGGATACTTTTCTTTCAGTTCTTTTGCCAACGGGCCAAGAGAAGTGAATTCAAGTCCCTGCTGCGGATTTTTCCATTTTGATAAAATGATATACTGACGATCTGCATCCTTCAATGCACGATTCACATTGTATTCGCTCCATGCATACGCAGCGATGATCAGGGTAAACGAAATTCCCGTTGCCAGTCCAATAATATTGATCGCCGTGAATCCCTTGTGCCGGTACAGATTTCGCCATGCGAGTTTCAGGAAGTTGGTGAGCATTGCCGAGTTTGAAATTTAATGTTTTAGTTGTTAGTTGTCAGCCTGCCTGCCGTCAGCTAAGCCTTACCCAAATTTATTGAGTCATTATTTCATAAACACTTGCTGCATGGGTTAACTGTTGATAACCTTGCCAAACAGTTTTTAATCCTG